>CAVWWW010000025.1:0-1046986 GCA_963758745.1 uncultured Acidobacteriaceae bacterium | reverse complement strand
CGCCAAGGGTAAAGAGGTTGATTTGGGTGCTGGGAAAAGAGCGAAGCCCGAATTGGTCCAGATCGAGAAGCAACGAACGCCAGCTTGATTTGCGAAAGTACGGGACGACCGTGACAGACGCCGAAAACCAATTTCTCGAGAATATGCCCGACGAGATCAAGGAAGTGCTCCGCTGGCATGCGGACGCACAATCTAGGGGCCGGGCCAGCCAGAGCATAGCCGATTTCGCCGGGCGGTTCTTGGGGGGTATGTACGAGGACGGCGCTGTTCTTCCCACAAACCTTTCAGCTTCTGCTCCCGAGGTGCTCGCTCTGGTCCTACTGCAACACCGGACCAGTCCTCGGAGTACTGGCGCATGGCTCAATCTCGGTTTCGCGCTCCGCCGCGTAGCCCTTTACCGAACCCAAGACCCAGAGGAAACGAATAGAGCACGTCTGCAATCCGCAGTACAAGCTTTCGATCGTGCGCTAGAACTCGACCCGGACAACAACGGCAAGAACATCAGAGCGTGGACAGGAATGTCGTTGGCTTACCACATGCTTGACATGTACGAGAAGGAGCTTGAGTGCTGCGCGCGGGCTCTCGAATCCGATAGATCCGATCCGAAACTTTGGCTTTTGTACAGCTTCGCGCTGAAATCCGCAGGCAGGGAGGATGAAGCGCTGTCCACAATGAACGACGCCTACGAAGCATACATACGGGCCGGGAAACCCGATGAGCTCAGAGAAGTCTTTGCCGATGTGCAATCGACAACTCAACGCCCTTGCCGGCAGAGGATGGCGCAATGAAATCTGTGGGCGGAATACATCGGACCCGGTTGGCGGCCTCGAAGGTCCATCGGCATCTTGTGAAGGAGGCGCGGCGCACTGTCCAAAAACTGGGCTGGCAGGTTCCTGAGGACGACATGTCGCCAACGCTTGTCGGCGCTATCCCACTCCCGTTTCCGGTACCCGACTCGTTCGAGACTGCTTTCGGTTACAAGGGAAATCTACGGTTCGTACAGTTCGGATACACAGCCGGTTCCCCTCAATTTGGGTACAGCGACGGGGGCGACGATTTGCCTTCGGACGGTAGCCTGTGGTCTTGGTTTCTACACCACCCAGCGGTAGCCCCGTACTTGCCCGAAAGCCGTTATCCCACCCTGTATGGGAAGTTCCCTTCCGGAACCGAACGGCCCCCGCTTGAGCAGATCATGAGACGGGGAGCTGAGCTGCCGACCTGCCACTGCCTGCTGCTGGATAGGCGAGATCGGCGGGCATATGTTTCTGAACGGGACCAGGCAATGATCCTGTTTGCGCTCATGGAGCCGGACGACGGTGATGCCCATAACGTGTTCGTCGATGGGATGCTGATGAGCCCCGGCAGTGAGGACTATAAGGTGGCTCCGCCCCCAGGGGTTCTAGATGAGTTTCGGCGGTTCATGGATAGCCGGGTTCAGGCTTTCGAAGGTGCTTGAGTCGGGCTGCTGGGGTTCCAGACAGATCGGGGTCCAGGTTAGGTTGGAAAACGCTGCTTCGCAGCGGCTGAAGAATGACACGTCACCCCAGAATGGGAGCTGCAGGCTAACTTTTGGTTACCGTACGCGAACTATTTGAAAAAGCAAGAGATTGCGTCGTGGTGACGTTTAGGAAGACGAATTCATGGTGAAGCCGAATCTGCGCACCAAATCCATAGGAACAAAGGTCAGCGAAGAGGAATTCGCCCGGCTGGAGCAGGCAGCTCAGAAGGCCTCGAAGACCCTGGGGGAATGGTGCCGCGAGGTGATGCTGGCCAGTACGAACGGCCAGCCGGAGAAGCTGAACGGAATCGGGGGCGAAGCCCATGCGGTCATGGCTGAGGTGGTGGCGCTTCGAGCGATTCTGCTGAACGTACTTTTCAAGCAAGCGAAGGGCGAACCACTGACCGCCGAGGAGATGCAGCGGCTGATCGACCGGGCTGACTCGGACAAGCTGAAAAAGGCGCGAGAAAGGCTGGACCAAGCATCAGCTTCCAAAGCGAGCTGACGATGACCAAAGTTTTCCAGCACGTCTTTAATAGTCCCGTCGGTTCGCGTCGCGAACGGCGGAAGATTGCCCTGACTGGGGGTGAACAGTGAATCGGTTATTGGGTCGAGGGAAATCTCCGGGTCCGTCTAAAAATTGGGTGCTGTCGACTCTTGTCGCTTTAGTCCTAGCTTTCGTCGCTTGGATAGGAATCTTCACGTACCAAAGCGTTGAGGTCTGGACGCCATTGCAGCAGTGGTACTGGGTTCAATATTCGATCAGCAAGGATTTTCCCAATCCGAGTGGTACCTACCAAGTGCTCTCGAAATTGGACCGACAAGGGCAACACAGCATGGCCACGGACGCGGACGTGATGCCCGCCCCCTTGGAGGTATGGCCCTCGTTTGCGCTCACGGCGAAGGCGCGACAGGCGGGAGCGGTTGCTCTGAAGGTGGACACGGTGCATTACACGAACGCGCAAATGAACCGGATGCTTGCTGAGTTGATTTATGCGGGCCAGTCTCCCGGTGATCTGATCTGGCCAGCGTGGGCTGGTGCGCTGGGCATCTTCGTCCTGGGGCTGGTGCTGCCAATCCCAAGGAACCGGCGGCGACGGCAGATCGAGGAAGAGGGATGCAGACTCAAGGGCCCAGAGATGGTGACCGTCAAGGAATTCAATCGACGGAGTGGAGCGTGATGGAATTAGCTTCCTGACCACGGAGGGAAGAGAATCGCTCTCGATTCCGCGCTCGTTAGAGAGCAGCCACATGATGATGATGGGAGACACGGGCGCCGGAAAGAGCGTTTTACAGCGGCGGGTGCTGGCGCAGATCGCCGAGCGAGGCGAGACAGCTATTGTGTATGATCCCGCGCTCGAACACACACCGCAATTTTTCAATCCTGCCCGCGGCGATCTTATCCTGAATCCCCTGGACGTGCGTTGTCCTTACTGGTCGCCGTCCGATGAAGTGATGCATGAGGCGGAAGCGCTGACCCTGGCAACATCGTTGTTCCCCGACAAGCCGCACGAGAACACATTCTTCGTCGAAGGTCCGCGAAAGATCTTCGCGCACTTGCTCACGTTGAAACCGACGCCTGAGGAGCTGGTCAGATGGATGAGCCACGAGGAAGAACTAGATCGCCTCTTGAAAGGCACCGAACTGACGGCATTCATCTATCGCGGCGCTGGCCCACAGCGCGGTGGTGTGTTAGGTGCGCTCAACATGGTTGCTGACAGTTTGAAGCTCTTGCCGAAGGAGAGTGAGACGAAGCAGAGATGGACAACCGAAGAATGGGCACGACAGCGTAGTGGCTGGATATTCCTGACCTCGACTCCTCGATTCCGCGAGCGGCTGTTGCCCCTCATGAGCCTATGGCTGGACACGTTAGTGCTGCGATTGATGAACCAGGGCGATCCCTGCGTTGCGTCACGCATGGTTTGTGCTTGATGAGCTTGCTAGTCTGCAGCGACTGCCGCAATTGCACACTGCGCTGACCGAGAATCGCAAATCCGGGAATCCCGTCGTGATCGGTTTCCAAGGCCGGAGCCAACTTGAAGTACGCTACGGGCATGAAGCTGAGTCAATGCTGTCGCAGCCGGCCACCAAAATCTTTTTGCATACCAGTGAGCCTCGTGCAGCGAAGTGGATCTCGGACACGATTGGCGAAGTGGAAATGGAACGCGTTAAGGAGACGGTGAACACGCATCCTCTCAAAATTACCAAGTCCAGGAGCTATCACAATGAAAGGCGAACGGAGCCGCTAGTGCTCCCATCGGAAATCAGTGGACTACAGCGCTTGCACGCATTGCTTAAAGTCGACAATCTGGTAGTGCCTTTCAGCTTTCCATATCTCGCTCCCGTAAAAACGCAACCCGGTTTCATTCCAAGAGAGATCACACCGCGTGTGGTCGAAATCGGGAAGCGCCCGCCTCAGCCGAGCACTGTGGCGGCGCAGGAGATCAGTCCGCGCGAGCCGGAGAACTCCGAAGGCATCGCCGCCGGACAAGAACCGTACTTCGAGTGAGTCATGCTGACCATCTCCAAACCGCTGAGTGCCGGCCAGGCGCAGACCTATCACAAAGAGGAGTTCGCGAACGCCGAGGAGAACTACTACTCCGAGGGAGACCGCATACGCGGCGAGTGGCACGGCAAGCTCGCCAAAGAATGGGGCCTGCAGGGTGAAGTGCGGGAAGAGCACTTTGGGCGACTTGCGCACGGGCAACACCCGCTGACGGGCGAACAACTAGTGCGCCACCAAACCGCGCGTGAATACGTTAATGGACGCGGCGAGACGGTGAGCACGATGGAACACCGCGCGGGCTGGGATGCAACGTTCTCCGCGCCTAAGAGCGTGTCGTTGACTGCCCTCGTTGGCGGAGACGATCGTGTACGCCAGGCGCATCGCGAAAGCGTGAAGGTAGCACTTGGCGAAATGGAGAAATATGTCCAGGCTCGGATCGGCGGAAACCATCCGGCAGAAACAACGGGCAAGTGGGTGGCAGCCAGTTTCGAGCACGATAGTGCGCGACCAGTGAACGGGTACGCTGCACCGCAATTGCACACTCATGTTGTGTTCTTCAATCTAACGGAAACTCAGAACGGAGAATCGCGGGCCCTGCAACCCCACGAACTGTACCGCTCTCAGCAATATGCGACGGCGATCTATCGCTCAGAGCTAGCGGTGCGGCTTAAAAGGCCAGGGCTATGACATTGAAAGGGGCAAGAGTGGCCAGCCGGAGATCGAGGGTACACGCGAGAATATCTTGGACGCCTCCAGTCCACGGAGTCAGCAAATCCAGGCGTACCTCGACCAACAAGGTGTAAGAGGCGCAGGAGCGGCGCAAATCGCAGCGCATCAGACGCGTGACGACAAACTGCCGGCCATCACGCACGCAGAGATGCAGCAAAAGCACCGCGACGTGGCCGCGCAGTTCGGCCAGCAGCCCGAGCAAGTGATCCGCGCAGCCCATGAACGCCGGGTCGAACAAGACCCGCCGCAAAAGCAGCAGCATCTCGAATCCGCTCTGACCTATGCGCAAGAGAAGAATCTAGAACGCCACGCTGTGACCGACGAACGCGAACTGATGCGTGATGCTCTGAAACGTTCGATGGGCGAGGCGAGCTTCGCCGAGATACGAGAGAGGTTCGACAAGCGCGTCCAGTCGGGTGACCTGATTGAAGTAGAGAGCAAATCGCCAGCCCGCGCGTTCACAACGGAACAGATGATTGGCTATGAGCGCGACAACGTCGCCGAGATGCGAAGAGGACAAAATCTGGACAATCCATTGGTCAGTACCGAGACATGGCGTCACATCGAGGAGAAACATCCACACTTGAGCACCAGCCAACGCGCGGCGGTTGAGCAGATCGCGAGGAGTCACGACAGAATCACCGGTCTTGAGGGCGTTGCGGGTGCTGGCAAAACCACTTCCTTGGCCGCCATCCGCGAAGCTGCCGAGCATGAAGGCTACAAGGTGTTCGGACTTGCACCCACGTCGCGCGCCGCGCAGAAATTGGCAGAATCAGGTATCGAATCAGGCACCTTGCAACGTCATCTGGCCCGAGGCGAGCAACCCGACGGCGGAGAGAAGAGGCTTTACGTCCTGGACGAATCGAGTCTCGCGAGCACGAAACAGATGAACGAGCTACTGCATCGGTTGGACGGCGGCGACCGTGTGCTTTTGGTCGGTGACAAGCGGCAACATGAGGCGGTAGAAGCGGGCAGACCCTATCGACAACTACAAGAAGCGGGGATGCAAACTGCACGTCTGCATGAGGTCGTCCGGCAGAAGGAACCGGAACTTAAGGAGGCTGTCGAACAGCTTGCCCGCGGGGATGTTCACGGAGCCGTAGCGAATCTCGACCAACAGGGCCGCGTGCATGAGATTGTGGGCCGCGAAGAGAGGCTAGCTGCAATCGCCCGTGAGTACGCGCGAGAGCCTCAAGGGACGTTAGTCATTTCACCTGACAATGAGTCACGACGCGAGTTGAACACTCTGATCCACCGTGAAATGCAGGCCCGCGGCGACGTGAATCCAGAGGAGCATAAGCTCCGAGTGCTGGACTCGCGAAATGAGATGACCGGCGCAGATCGGCAGTGGGCCGAACAATACGGAGAGGGAGACTTGGTGCGCTATACCCGCGGGAGTAAGGTTCTGGGGATCGACCCTGGCGAATATGCGCGAGTGGATCGAGTGGACGCCCGCGAAAACCGTATCACCATCGAGCGCGAGAACGGAGCACAACAGACCTACGATCCGCGACGGTTGTCGGGTGTGGCGGTGTACCAAGAAGTTCAGCGCGAATTCTCACAAGGCGACCGCGTTCAGTTCACGGCCCCGTCGAGGGAACTACAGGTTGCTAACCGAGAACTCGGTACAATCGAACGAGTCAGCCATTCCGGCAATCTCGAAATCCGGATGGATTCCGGTCGCGAAGTTCGATTCAATATCCGCGAGCATCCGCATCTCGACCACGGATACGCAGTGACCAGCCACAGCAGCCAGGGACAGACTGCGCAGCGGGTCCTAATCCACGTGGACACCGAGAAAAGCGAGCTGTTGGTTAACGACCGATTCGCATACGTATCTGTTTCGCGGGCTCAACACGACGCGCACATTTACACGAATGATGGAAGCGAGCTTTCCCGTACCCTCAGTCGCGAAAGTTCGCAGCGTACAGCGACAGACGTGGAGCAGCAGCAGACTGCGCTCAAAGTAAATTCCCCTACCACTATTGGCGAACGTTCCGGAGAACAAGAGTTCGGAAACATGGTCGGAACCAGATTGGGATGAGCTGATGACTCTGGAGGGCGCAGTTCGAGGTAATACGCCTTACAATTCTGAGCTAATCGCCTAAGTCCTTTAGGACTGATTGGGTTTCCCGTGGCGCGCCGGCCAGAAGTGAAGTCTGGACAGGAAATGCCTAAGAGCCCTGATCAGACGGGAGCCTCGGATCGCGACTGCCCTGCAACATGCCGTGGATTTGTGCAGAAGCGCTTTCAAGCCGACTTAGCCAAGGAACCATTCAAGTACCTGAAGCAGTTGTGAATCTGCGTCGGGTGACAGATCGGGTGTCAGTTAAGGTGAATGTGACCCACATTTCCTACGACTCACGAGAACTCGGATCGTGCCAAGTGCTTGAATACACGTTGCAGAAAAAAAGCCCGATGCTTTGCTAAACCGTTGTACGGGCTAACACCTGTACCGAGGGTTCGAATCCCTCTCTCTCCGCCACACAGTCTGCAGTGCAGAGAAATCCGCTGGTTGTTCCCCAAGAATCGCGCGAAATCCCCGCCAATTCGCTAGTTTTCCTTGTCAAACTGGAACAGAGAAAGTCCTTCGTGTCAGCGTTACGCCTCCACACTCTGCCTGTTTTCTCTGATCGGCAAGCGAGCAGTCCGGTTTCCGCCATCCCGGTCGGCGAATGAAACACGACGAGAAAGCGATCAATTGACGAATGCTACGCTCGTCCTTCCTAGATTTGCGCAGGAACCCTCCCGTTTAGCTCGGTCGCTAAAACTCAGGCCGAGTCCTGCCAGCCAACCAAAAGGATTGTGAAAAAAATTAATCTGCGACCGTCGGAGATTGGTGTAAACTCCAGCCCCTCAACGTAAGCCCGCAATTTCCATCGTCCTATGGGGCAAAATAATGAAAAAGGCGCGCACCACTGTTGAACTGTCAATGCTAGTTCTCGCCGTAGTGCTCGTTGCAGTAGTCCCGCTAATGGCGCAAGATTGGCCGATGTTCGGGCAAAATGTGGCGAATACCGCAAGCATTACCTCAAACATCAGCATCGAGAATGTGAATTCATTGAAACCGAGATGGACGTTCACTACCGGTGGCAACGTGTCGGCGCGAGCAGCCGTGGTCAATGGCGTGGCCATCTTCCCGGACTGGGGCGGAAATCTCTGGGCGGTGGATGCCGATGACGGCAAATTGATCTGGTCGCATAAACTTTCCGATTACGGCTTAGCCTCCGGCACGGTCTCACGAACCAGCCCTGCTGTCGTGGATGGTATCGTCTACATCGGAACACTGTACCTCTCATCAGGCCCGACCGGATGGCTGCTGGCGATCGAGGCCAGGTCGGGGAAACTGGTCTGGAAAACACAGCCCGATACCTCCAACTCCTTCCCCGTGATCACAGGCTCCCCCGCCGTAGTCGGCGGTGTTGTTTACGTGGGTATGACCTCACACGAGGAAGGTGCGGCTGCTGAATCCTCATACAACTGCTGCTCGGTAATCGGGAGCATCGTGGCACTGAATGCCACGACCGGCGCGAAACTATGGCAAACCTTCACCGCTCCAGATGGGTACAGTGGCGCCAGCATTTGGAGTGGCACGCCCGTTGTTGACACGGCTCGCCAGACAGTATTCGTGGCAACGGGAAACAACTACAGCGCTCCGAAAGATTCGGCGTATACCGAGTGCATTGCTAAGGGAGGTACCGAGGCTAGTTGCCTTTCGCCCGACGACCATGCGGACTCGATTATCGCGCTCGACATGAAAAACGGCGCTATAAAATGGGCCACGAGATTGATGACCTGGGACCAGACAGACATTACTAACGGCAGTGACTTCTGGAACGTTTCTTGTATCGAGAAACCGTACACTAACTGTCCTGCTAAACCTGTCGGTCCCGACTATGATTTCGGCTCGGGCGCGAACGAAATCACATACAAATCCGCAAGTGGCAGCTCCGTGACCATCATCGGCGCCGGGCAGAAGAGCGGCATCTACTACGCTCTCAATCCCGATACCGGGGCCGGACTTTGGCACACGCAAGTCGGCCCGGGCTCGGGTCTGGGAGGCATTCAATGGGGATCGGCATCGGACGGTGTACGCATCTATGTGGCGATCTCCAATTACGATGGTATCTCTTACGCAGCAGGCAGCGCCGGATCCTGGGCTGCGCTGGATCCTGCGACGGGAAAAATCCTGTGGCAGGTAGCCGACCCCAACGGTTCCACCGACATTGGCCCCGTGACGGTAGCCAATGGTGTGGTGTATGTGGAATCCATGGCGGGCAAGACTACCGAGCCGACAATGCTGGCGTTGAATGCGGCCACTGGCAAGACATTGTGGAGCTTCGCAGCGGGATCTTCGGTAATCGCGGGCGCAACGGTCGCGCAATCGTCCGTGTTCTGGGGTTCAGGCTTCTACGGAAATATACCGGGCTATACCGGAAATACCAAGTTTTACGCCTTCACGATACAGTAGCGCCAGGCCGCCACTTTTGGCAGGATCCGTAGCCTCTAGGCCACGGATATCTGTTCCTTCAGGGAAGGGTTGTGACGTTCGCGTTCGCTCGGGACTCCTTTGCTTATGAAAAGATTGGCGGCCTACAAAACGTGCGCGGTAGTTCTCCTCGCGACGGCGGCGGCGCGCGTCCCCGTTTCCGGACAATATACCCATCAACAAGAGCAGCCGGGCATTAACGCGAACGCTGGTACGCTGCATGCGGAGTTGGTCAAAACGGGTCTGTACTTGTTTTCGAGTGAGGGCAGCAATTCCTTGCTGCGCCTCACCGCGAACGGATTGATCCTCGTGGACGGACAGCCGCCTGCCCACTACGATGCGCTCCGGGCAGGCATTAAGAAAATCTCCGATCAGCCCGTCCTTGTCCTCGTTCTTACCGATTATGACGCGCCTCACGTTGCAAGCAACGCTAAGTTCCGGGAGGCCGGTGCTCGGATCGTCGCACAGGAGAATTTGAAACAAAAGCTGACGGCTGACAATCCGCCGGGTGTTAACGCGGCTCCGCCCATCACCTATGACCATGACTACCGGCTGCAGTTGGATGGGGTCGAGGCTCAGCTCTTTCATTTCGGTAACGCCCACACCAATGGCGATACGGTAGTTTACTTCCCGAATTTGAAAGTGCTCGCAGTGGGAGACTTGTTTGGCTCCATGCCCTATCCCGATTTCTCAGCGGGCGGTAGCTTGGTCGGCTGGGGACCGGTGCTGGCCCAGATTCTAAAGCTCGATTTTGACGTCGTCGTGCCAGGCAGTGGGCCGATAGCAGCCCGGGCCGATCTGGAAGAATTCAAGAACAAAATCGATACTTTGGTTTCGCGTGCGAACGTACTAGTAAGAAACGGTGTTCCTAAAAATCAGTTAATGGCACAGCTCAAAACCGACGATCTCGGCTGGCAACTTATTTTCACCGGAGACCGTCTCGACGATTTCTATGCCGAATTGCTTGACCGGCGGCGCTAAACCGAGTTCGAAATGGGATTTTCTTTGACGGGAAAAGAATCGAATTTTCTCGCGTCAAAGTCCGGGGACACCGTCAGCGTGATGATGTCCGCATTGACAGATGGTCTTCGCGCTCAACCTGAAGTCTTTTCAAACTAGCGAGCAGATGCTCTGCGAGCTTGTCGGATTTTGAAAGCACCTCTTTGATTCCGGCAGCCGGGGCGATTTTCAGGAGTTGCTCGCTGTTGTGCATAGTGAACATCAGCATGGTGGTGTTGGGGGAAATCACGTTGATCTGACCAGCCGCCTCTAGTCCGTCCATCACTGGCATCTGCAAATCCAAGATCACCACATCGGGATGCGTATGCTCAATGCAAGAGCGCAGCGCATGGCGAACGACGCAGCTATCGTCAACGATGAGGATCGTGTGGGACACACATAACCTCCTTTTACCCTTGGCAGGCTGCTAACCGTATCGCGTCGTGCACTTCGACGGAAGGCGACGAGGAAGGGATATTTCGACGTTACTCCTGTCGGTGGCAAAGTAAATACGGCATGCACTGTACGCTAGCGCACATTCAGTTATTTGCAACAGGTTCTGAAAGACATAATGAAGAGCAGCGCTTTATGTCCCCTACATTGCCATCTGACCCCCAACTCGGAAAGCAAAGGTGTAATCATGGGCAAACTGATCGAAGGTGATCGGTTTGCGGCGAGTGAGCTGCTCGACATCGTTCGTCACCAGACTCGCTTTTCCCTCGCGATAGAAACGCTGCAGATCAACCAAAGCGTTGGCTGACCATTCCGATGCACCCGTAGAAAGGATACCTTTCTTGAACTCAATCGGTGGCAGGTCCACGTATTTGATTGTGCGCCCAGCAACCCGAGATATCTCTTCGGCAACCTGCTCATTGGTTAGAGATTCTCCTCCGGTTAACGTATAAGATTTGCCCTCGTGTTCGGTGGCAGCGAGAACGATCACTGCCACCGCCGCAATATCCCGGATGTCAATTAGGCTGACTGCGCCGTTCCCCCGGCAGCCGTAGAACGCGTTCTGCGATCTAATCGCGTCTGCGTCATAGTTGACGAAATTCTGCATGAAGCCGTTGGGACGCAAGAACGTGTAGGGCACGCCAGAGGCCTTAATATTCTCCTCCGACTCGCGATGTCCGCTCGTAAAAATCGACTCCCGGCCACCTGAAGCGGAAAGCTTGACAATGTGCTTTCGCCCGGCAGTACGCACCTCTTCGACGAAATTCGCTTCCAATTCGGGCAGTTCCCGGACCAGCGGTCCAATCAAAAGAATCTTTTCTACCCCGTCCAATGCTGGATGAATCGTCTCTGGCTTAGCGTAATCCATGATCACGCCCTCCAATCCCGCGGGGGCTTTGGCTGCTATAGCAGGCGACTGGAAAGTAGCACGGATTTTCAGCCCCACTGCCAATGCTTGTTTCACGACTTCACGCCCAACGTTCCCATTTGCACCTGTAATCAGAATCATTGCAGTCTCCTTCGACGGAACTACGATGCGGCGTAGTGAGATGCGGCTTACTGAACTGATGTGACAAAACGGTGACGTGTTGCAAAAATGTTGGCTCCTGCATCCCCCGGAGCCTGAAAGCCAAATTCATAAGTGGCGGGGGCAGCGAGCGAGCGGCAGGGGTGGGGCTGCGCGGGCACAGAAATCATTTACGACGGCGCAATGATGAATGAACACTCAAACGGTCACCCGTTGTGGGCTTCACTTTTCAGGAGGGCGCAGTACTGGAAGCAGTATCACTTAATTTTCATTGCCGTATGTGGAAACCTCGATTACGAAACAGCCACCTTTCTCGATGGGGCGGATGAGAAGCAGAGACTATGACTTACGTGATGACCAAACCCTGCCCGGTCTGCAAACAACAGCTAACCGAAGAGGCGGGGGCAGAATAAGAATAAAGCGGCGTAGCCTCGGCACAATCTTGAGGCTTCGCTTGCTCTAAGCAGCTCGAAAGTTATTGTCGTGGGAAGCATCGACCGCCAGACTTTTTAATGCCTCACTAATGGCGGTCAAAACGCGGTCGTGCGCAGCCATCAGTTGCTGTTGGCGCGAAAATTTCGTCCACCATGTAATGTGCAACTTGACAACGTCAGAATCTGTTCCCCCGAGGTCAATAACAAGAGCCTCGGGAGGAGGCTCTGGCAAAACGCCGCCTACTTTCTTCACCGTGTCCACAATAAAAGACTTGAGCGCAGCTAAGTCCGCTGTGGCTCTTGTCGAGAGGTCATATTCCCAGCGCCGGCTCCCAAATGCTGTATTGACCGTAACCGAATTCGTGAACAACTCTGCATTGGGAATGACAACCCGCCTCCCATCGTAGGTCTTGATCGTGGTGCCTCTGGCTTGGACTGCCTCCACCGTTCCTTCGTAATTGTTCAGCTTGATTTCGTCTCCGACTCGAAACGGTTCTGCCCAGAGCAACAGCAAGCCTGCCAGAAAATTCTGCAATATATTCTGAAACGCAAACCCTATGGCAACGCTGCCTATCCCAAGAATTTTTATCAAATCCGCAGCCTGAAAAGAGGGGGCGACAATGGAGAATCCTACCAAAAACCCAATAGGATGATGGCTGCTCCGAGCAATCGTGCGAAGACCATGCCGAGGTTTTGACGATGCGCCTGAGTCGCACGGCGAATTACACGGCCGACCAGAATGGATGCAAAGTAGAAGATCAAGAAAAGAATGATGGCAAGAAACAGCGATGGAAGTCGAGCCAAGAAGTTGTCTGCCATATGCTGAACAGAGTTCCAAATTGTTCCGATGTGCGGGCTCATGAGGAAAACTCGTCCGTCCGATCTAATCGAAGTGGAATGCCGCTTACGACTTGGCGAGGAACGTCGCACGTGGGCATGGCCGCTGACTGCTGGATTGCTTCATGCGGCATGTCTAGAGAAGTACGTGCCTTAGTCCACTCGTCCAGTGCGTTAATCAGTCGCTCGACCAGAGAATCAAACTTGTCGGGGTCGGTCTCGTTCACCAAAGCGGCACACAGTTCGCGCCAATCCTTTTGGTTGCGTTCAGTTTGGTTGCGTTCAGTCATCCTGCGCCTCCAAGAGTGAAGCAACTTCCATTTCAGACAGCATGTCCTGTTCCAAATTGCTAAGTCTTTGCAGGAGAGAAAAATGTTGAGAGGCTGCCAGTAATTTTGTCCTGCTTCTGGAAAGAAACGCACTGCGCTCGTGGGGTATGGGATTCCCTGTATATGGGCTAGAAACGCTGGGTTGTCATCATTCTTCCTTCGCGCGGCTTTTCTGACATTTTTCGGAGTCTGCGTTAAACCCGTCCAGCTATTTGCTTGATTGCCCGCCTCTTTCTTGATTGTCCAAGTCGCCCGAAACCATACAGCTCCTCGGGTCAGTGTCTACAGGCTTATCCGTAATTCGAAACTTTGCAAGCCCGGCATCTCAAATCAGCAATCCCGCGAACTGCGGTACGAGCAGCAAGAGCGCAGAGACTAACGCTTCCATGAGAAGGCCGGTCGGAGTCAAGAGGATTCGTTTTGTTTTTCGTTGGACAAGGTTTTTCTCCCGCCGAGTCGCCACTGACGCCATCCTTCCATCCGCACTCTGGTGAGCGATATTTTCGCTCGGTGCAAGTTGGGCGTTCTCGTTTCAGCCGGTGCTGCCACCTGTTAGTCGACCTGCAGTTCCATCCAACGGATAGAACCCTGGGCCAGGCGTTAGACGCAGTCACCGGAACTCGGCTTTGGGCTTTTGACGTTTCCCTTCTAAGAATGTTTTTGCTTTAAGCTGCCGCCGGCATCGCTGTCCGGTGACTGTTGTGCAACGGTTCGTAAACTTCGCCGCTCACCCACAGGTGATGCAACAACACCGCCAGCTTTCTCGCGGTGGCAACGATCGCCCGTTTCTTCCCGCTCTTTCCACCGCGCTCGGCCAGTTTCAGACCCCAGCGCCGCAGATCGCAGTCCACACCGAACGGTCCTAGAATGTGCTGCGCCCCTTGTACCAACAGCGTGCGCAGATACGGATCGCCTTCTTTGCTGATGTGCATCTGCGGCTGGCTCTGTCCCGAGTTTCTGCGGCCTGGCTGCAGTCCCAAATAACAACCCACGTCGCGGCTCTTGCGGAAACGGTGCGGATCTTCCAGCGTCAGCAGGAAGGTCAGCGCGATCAGCGTGCCCACTCCTTTGATCTGTTTCAGCAGCGCTACCTGCGGATAACTCTGCTGTGCCAGTTGCTCGATGCGCTCGTTGTACTTGGCAATTTGCTCGCTCAGCGAGGCTAGCGCGGTCAGCAACGGTTCCAGTGCGGATTGCAGCTCGGGACTCAGCTTCTCTGCTTTCTCCGGATTCATGTTACGCACATTGCATCCGCGCAGCCGCTCGCCGTAACTCTTGGCCAGTCCGCGGGCGGTGTTGACCAGCGCGGTCCGCGCCCGCACCAATCCGGCTCGCGCCCGAATGATGGTCAGATCTGCCTGGGCCTTCGCGCTACGGTGCTTCACCGGACACAGCAACTGCGGATCAATCCTGGCCAGCCGCGCCAGCGTCTGCGCATCAAGGCGATCGTCTTTCTTCCGGCTCTCTCCGATCAGCCGCACGTTGCGGGCATGCGCCACGATCACCTCGTGCCCACACGCGCTCAGCACCCGGCTCACCCACGGCGAGTGCATCCCGGTCTCCAGCGCGATGCGGCTGCGCGGCATTCCGCCAAATACTTCGCGCATCGCCTTCGGAGTGGTGCTCAGTTTTTGCTCCAGCAGCACCCCACCTGCTTCGTCCAGCACACAGTACCAACTCGAGCGGTCGCCCAGGTCCAACCCCACGGTTAACTTCTGCTCCGAGATTTTTCTGCTCGCCTTCGCTGCTGCGGTGCTAACCTTCTTCATTACCGGTCTCCTTTTTTATCTGTGCCTTGAGCACGTCGATAACTTGGGAGCGTACAGCATCCCGTCTGGAGACCGGCCTTCTCATCCCATCTATTAGGATTGCCGGAGGATGCCTATGTCAGCTTTCAGGTTTCTGAATGTAGTGATTCTCGCAGTGCTCATCGGAGGTTCCGCCTTCGTCTATGCACAAGACGAAAAGCCACAGGAAAACAAACCCTCGCAGCAAGAAGAGCTCAAGGCTCAACCAAAGCAGGAGGCCAAGCCCTCAAAACAGGACGAGGCGAAGCCTTCGAAAGAAGAGAAGAAGGAACAAAAACAAGAACAAAAAGAATCCCACGACCAGATGAAACCCGAAGGGCAAGAGCATCCCGGACAGCCAATGGATCATGCGCAGCCGCAAGCGCAAGGACACGAACAGCAGGCGGGGAATGCCAGACCTGCGGGCAAGGGCGGACACATTCCGGACGACAAGTTCCGCGCTCATTTTGGCCGCAGCCATACTTTCACCGCAAGAACAGTGATTGTGCAAGGTCAGCCTCAATTTCAGTATGGCGGATACAGCTTTCAGCTCGTGGATTCGTGGCCAGTGGGTTGGGCCTATACCGACGACTGCTACATCGACTACATCGATGGCGAATATTTTCTGTTCGATTTGCTTCACCCCGGCGTTCGGGTCGCCGTTTTCGTTGTCATGTAACGCAGGCAGCGAGCCCAGCCCTTCGGCTGGGCTTTTCTTTTTCCATAGAATGCGTCTCGAAATAAGAAGGGGGTAACAAATGATGGAACGAAGGCTCACCATCGCTGAGATCATACTCATCGCCGGAACCCGCGTGGCATTGGGCGTGGGGCTCGGGCTTTTGTTATCCGGTCGTCTCAGCCGCGATCAGCGCAAGGCCGCCGGATTGGCTCTCGCATTATTCGGAGGTCTGACTACAATTCCGTTGGCCCTAGGCGTGATCGGCAAGACAGTTCCGGTGGAAATGAGCAGAGCCGCCTAAAGAATTGAAGACCGTCAAGGGGACGCAACACGCGACATACTTTGATCGAGTCGTTTTTCGCAAAAACTGCACTACGAGCATTGGTTTGATGGGCGTTGTTTAGTGGTGCTGGGGTTGTTAGCATTTGTTGTGCCGATGCCTCACAACGAGAGCCACGCTGTAAAGATTGGAGACGCCAAGATGGCGTTTAAACGCAGAGCAGTCCCCCGGCGGTGGGTATGGTTCTGCTCTTGGGAGAGTGGTCACGTTGGCTGTGGGTGCACGAAAGGCGTAGCCATTAGGTACCAAACATGATTGTTCCCGGCGGACACGAAGGTAGATCGATATGGCTGTACATCGTGGCGCTGTCCCTCCTCTTGTGCCTTGCCTTCCTCTTCTACGAGGCGAAAACGCGACCGGCGCAATCGACGCCCCCAACGAGTTCTCCTCCGGTGCACGACGCGAAATAGGGCACGACCTGCGCCGAGAAGAAAATCTGCGCTACCGAAGTTCAATCCTGTAGCGAAAGAAGTCGCCAAATCTCGTTTAGCCGAATAAAAGTTTCCGTGAGTATGCCATGCCTAGCGAGCGCGAGGCGCACTGGCAAATACAAGTCTCAGAATTAATAGTGTGAAGCCTTCAATTTCTCCTGATTAGCTTTACCTCGAACGCTCCGGGCAGGCTTTTTTCCCAAACTACGCACGCCTGCCAAGAAGGCGTCGGCCCATTCCGACGCTACTGCAAAACGATTTCTTGCCCCGGGATTCGGACCTCTGGATACCGCTAAGTAAAGCGGAGCCGTATCCTGCTTCAAATCATCGGTGTTGGAGATCAACCTAACATGGGGACTTGCTGCAGCCTCCGAAGCTTTCTGCCTTAATAATCGTTCTTTGCTGGTAAGCAATTTGTTAATTTCCGTGATCAGTTGGAGGAGCCTTGCATCGTTCTGCTCCGTCGCAGCCTGCTCACATAACTGTTGCCAGCGCTCCTTATTTTGTCGCACAGGGCCCACTTTCTTGAAGGAAATCTACTAAGTCGGGTTTTATGCCGATTTTTTCCTTACCGCTATTTCTTCAAGCATCTCCAAGGTGTCGAACGCATTATCGAGATGCTGGCGTTCCGATGGATCGGTTAAAACCTCTTTCGTCCGATCGCGAATCGCGCTCCGAGCTTGCAAAATTCGCTTCGGTAATTTGGTGTTATCAAACTCGAAAATTGCCTCTTGATAGAGAACTTGCCAAAGTGGAAGGTTGGCTGTCGCACTTTGAAAGCGTGCGGTAGGCATAGGAGCCCCACGGATTGGAAAAGCTTAGCCCCGACGCTGGAATGTGTCAGTGCGCTAGCGCACCCAAAGATTAGGATTTTAGATTGCCGCGGTGCGAGTCATTTCGCTCTCCAATAGCCAGCTTATAATCCTGCCATGGGTGATCGCATCGTCTGTTCCTGTGTAATCTGTCCCGGTTGCGGAAGCTGGGTGGTAGTCGAGGGCGAGATTGCCCGATCAAATGATCCCGAGGGGAGCGTCCGGACGACGTGCCCCTTGCCAGAATGCTCGAAGGAATTCGTTTTCGCAACGAACGAGACACGTGCTTTCGACGTGCCAACCTCTCTATTTGAGCGCCGTCACTTCTACCGTTCGGAATTGAAATGAAATTGATTGCCACTTCAGAATTCTCTACGGTTCGCGGGTACGTCCGAGCGGCGTAGTTTGGAAATGCGGGAGGGCACGCGATCAGTATAGCCGGAGAAAAAGTGAGGATGAAACCCGACTGCGCTTAGAATAAGCGTGTGGGGTTCGGTCTAGGTTCGGCTACCTTCTTGTCAACCGAGAGAACAAACGTTACTGACCTACTTTGAGCGTGTCCATTATGGCATCCTCACGAATTCTGGTCTCCGACTGGTGGAGGCCGCAGGATCAGCCCCACCCGGCATTTCGGTATATTTTGCAACTGGCGATTGTGTTTGCCCTTTACTTTGTCACAGGCAAACTGGGTCTTGCCGTTCCGTTCACAAGTTCCAATGTCTCTCCAGTTTGGCCTGCGGCGGGTGTAGCCGCGGCAGCGGTGCTGATTTGGGGCATTCAGATCGCCCCGGCTATCGCGTTCGCTGCTTTCTTCGTCAACTTCCTAACCTCGATTCCAACTTCCGCATCCGTCGCTATTGGACTGGGGAATGCATCCAGCGCCGTGGTTGCGGGCTATTTGTTGAGGCGTTCTTCTGATTTCCAGACCTCGCTTCCTCGGCTAAAAGACGTGCTGAAACTGGTCACCGTGGCGGCGGTCTTGGCGACGACAGTCGCAGCTTCCGTAGGAGTCACCGCCCTGACCCTTGCACACACGAAGGCGTGGTCTGGATACGGTTCAGCATGGCGAATCTGGTGGCTGGGCGATGCGATGGGTGTGCTGGTCGTCACGCCATTATTACTCACTGGTCGGGATTTGGGTTCCGTTTACCGAGGCTGGCGTCTATTGGAAGCTTGCTTCCTGTTAATCGCGATACTCGTCACTTCTGCTGCGATTTTCGGTGGGGCAAGGGTGCGGGATGATGTTTTGGCATTCGTTGTGTTCCCATTCGTCATCTGGGCAGCACTTCGATTCCGTGTCGCCGGGGCGGCTGTCGCAGGTCTTCTGTCCGCAAGTATTGCCGTTTGGGGAACAGCACGTGGATTTGGTCCGTTCGTGAACCACACTCCGTTACACAATGCGGTGCTGCTTCAGATTTTCGTTGCTGTGACCTCGCTGACGGGGCTAATTCTGGCGGCGGTCATTAACGAGAGAGACCACATCGGTGAGGCCTTCGAGTATCAAGCCAAACTGCTGGACTTGGCAAATGATGCGATTCTTGTCCGCACTGCTGAGAGGCAGAATTACCTACTGGAATCAAGGAGCGGAGCGTCTCTACGGCTGGACGAAGACAGAGGCACTCGGCAAGTCAACTCAGGAATTGATTCACACGGAATTCCCGATAGACGTATCCTACGTTTCAGGGCTGGATCGTTGGGAAGGGGAACTTCGGCAACGGCGGCGAGACGGATCGCAGGTGACAGTTGCGAGCCGTTGGACGACACTGCGAGATAACGACCGCAGGCCTGTCGCTTGGCTGGAAATCAACACCGACATAACCGCTCGCAAACGGGCTGAGGAGGCTGCTCGGAGTCTCAGCGGTCGAATCCTCACCTTGCAGGATGAGGAACGACGCAAGATGGCGAGGGGGCTGCATGACAGTCTCGGTCAGTACCTAGCCAGCCTCAAGATGAATCTAGACCTCCTATTGACGGGACACGGGAACAGGGAAAAGCTGGCTTCGGAATGCTCCGAGATTGTAGACAAGTGTGTGACTGAAACACGTACCGTCTCGTATCTGCTGCACCCTCCGTTGCTGGACGAAACAGGATTTGGCTCGGCGGCTCGGTGGTACGTTGACGGCTTCGCCCAGCGGAGCGGCATCAAAGTGAACATTGATTTGCCAGCAAAGCTGGATCGGCTGCATAGAGATGTTGAGATCGCCTTGTTCCGTGCTTTACAAGAGGGTCTCACTAACGTGCATCGGCATTCGGGCGCATCAGCAGTGGATACTTGTGTTCGCGTGGATACGGAGCAGGTGCATTTGGAAATTAGCGACAACGGACGGGGCATTCCGAAACAAATATTGACTCACCTTAGCGATGGTGACGGGGCGACGAGCGTCGGCATAGCAGGAATGCGAGAACGGGTGCGCGAATTGGGCGGGTCGTTGGAAATTCGATCGGGGAGGAGCGGCACGAAACTGATAGTCAAAATTCCATTGATTGAGCGGAAATCCGGTTGATGCAGCGCACGGTGAGAAAACCAGCCGAAGCATGTTTGCAAACTGTTTGATGTGGCGGGTTACCGATGGCGAAACCTAAACCAAAATCCACGTTACTGAAAGGCTGGCAGCAAATCGCCGCGTTCTTAGGGCTGCCGATTTCTGCGGCACAACGGTGGGCAAAATCTGGGATGCCAGTCACTCGTATCGATCGGCGCGTGCAGGCTTCGCCTGAACAACTGAATCGTTGGCTGGGGCATGAAGCCGCCGAACCTGTCCAGATCGCGACCGAATCTGCCGGATCTCAGTGCCGAACTCAAGCGCGGGCTCTCGTATGTTCGGAAGCAGAAGCAGATGCAAGAGAAGAAGAAAGCAGCCTAGCTTTTGCAGTGATTCTCTAAGCAGCCTTTTCCACCGGGAATCCTGCTTCCATCCATCCCTGCTTCCCTTCGGGATAGTGCCCCACGTTTGTGTAGCCCATCGCCGCCAATTCACGGGCGGCGTATTCGCTGGCGTGTCAATGCGGGTTGGCGCAGTAGGTGACGATCTCAGCGTCCTTGTTGGGCAACAACTGCGGGGCGAGTTCCTTGAGCCGTTCGGGAGGAATGTTCAAAGCGCCGGGAATATGCGCTTCGCGATAGCGTTCAGGCGCGAGAGTCTCGACCACCTTGATGCCTTCCTTGCGGTCGAGCTTGGCTTTCAGGTCTTTCGTAGAGATTGTGCTTTCCATTCTGTCCTCCTTGCCGACACAGTGGTCTTCGGCGTTGCTCCAGATATATTATTGCTTCGACTGCGAGGGCGCTATGAACTGGACGCGACTTGCCGCTGTCATCATGAGAGACGCTTGCGTGCTCTTGGCTTGCGGCTTTGCCGGGATGCCACCGGCTCTAGCTCCACAATCGGGAACATCATCTAAGACAACTCCCCTCATCCTCGAAGAGAACGAAGGCGAGCGGCGGGTTATAAGGGGCTGGCCCGGACACCCTGATCCGAGAGAGACCTTCATTTTGAAAGTTGACCCCAAGAATGGCGGTTCCTCGCATCTCGTCTTTTTGACGGTAAACCTCGCGCCCGGAGGAGAAATCGTCACCCACAAACACCCCGGAGCCGACGAAATTCTCTTTCTACAGACGGGAACGGCGCTTGTGCAGTTAGGAGATTTGGTGAGGGAAGCGCACGCTGGTGCCACTGTGTTCATCCCTGCCGGAACATGGGTTTCTGTTTCCGACATTGGAAAAGAACCGATAAAGGGAGTGGCAGTCTTTTCCTCGCCCGGCTTCGAGGACTACATGCGCGACGTATCCGTTCGGGAAGGAGAGAAGAACGTGCCGCTGTCGGAGGCTGAAGACACCGCGATTGCCAAGAGGCACTCCCATGCCGTGATTTACAAAGAGCCGTAGAAAGTCGGAAGCAATGCGAACAACTATTCGCGAATGCAGCCAGTTCAATTGGTGCCGGGAAAGTAGCCTTCCTGCGAAGGTCACGCTGGCATCGGGAGCAACTTCTAACAGTCGTTGCTGTCAGGGCAGTAACCTTTGCCGTGCCTCAGAAGGTATATCCGTGGGCCGAAGGAGAATCGGGCGAAACGGGGGGCGAAAGGCCGCATAAAATGCGTTTGCGGATTTCAGCCTTGTGGGCCGGGGCTGAAAAGTCTCGAAATAATTGGCAAAACCGAGCCCTTGGCTCCTAATTCACCGTCTGCGTCAGCGAAGCCGAACTGCCGCTAAAACTGGTGCTGCCGCCGTGTGTCGCCGTTGACTTCCCATCGTAGCCCTCCTAATATCGCCCCACTGAGTTCCCGCGCCGACTCATGATTTGTTGTGAGTTGAGCACCACTCTATCGCCCCAAAGGAGGCAACATGAAGAAATGCCTGTCACTGCTGTTTGCCCTAGCTCTAATGACATCCGTGAGCCTCACACAGGAGAAGAAAGTCGTTTCGACCAAAGACGCGCCCCAAGCTATCGGCCCGTATTCGCAGGCGATCAAGGCGGGTGGGTTCGTTTTTACCGCTGGGCAAATCCCCATCGATCCCGGTACGGGCAAACTAGTCGAGGGCGACATCAAGGCACAGACTGAACGTGTGCTGAAGAATCTTTCTGCTGTTCTTGCAGCAGCGGGCAGCAGCATGGATCGCATAGTGAAGACCACGGTGTTCCTGAAGAACATGTCGGATTTCCCCGCCATGAACGAGGTCTACGGGCAGTTCTTCAAGAACGAACCGCCGTCGCGCTCCACAGTCCAAGTTGCCGCTCTGCCCAAAGATGCGCTTATAGAGATCGACGTGGTGGCGCTGCAATAGACGACACTATAGTCGTTCAGCGGCAAAGTACGCCTTGCCAGTTCTGCGTGATCCAAGGCCAATCCCTGCACTCGAAATTGACTGGCCTCCGAAGCGCGCCTAAGATTGCCATTCTAGAGTGAGTCCCTGCTCCCACCATGATCGGCCAAACCATCTCGCATTACAGCATCATTGAGAAGTTGGGCGGTGGGGGCATGGGCGTGGTCTACAAGGCTCAGGACATTCGCCTCCACCGTTTTGTCGCTCTCAAATTCCTGCCGGAAGAATTGGCCCGAGATGCACAAGCCCTCGCTCGTTTTCAGCGCGAAGCGCAAGCTGCCTCCGCGCTGAATCACCCCAATATTTGCATGATCTTTGACATCGGCGAGCAGGATGGGAAAGCGTTCATCGCCATGGAGTGTCTGGATGGGGTGACGCTGAAGCACCGTATTGCGGGGCGTCCGCTGGAGACCGAATTTCTGCATTTCAGACTGTGTGGCGGAGAGGGAGGGATTCTATTACTACCGTTCTCCGTATGTGCCGGTGATCACTACACTTCCGCGATAATACCCTGTGTTTTAGCGGGTTACAAGTAAAACCTATCTGCCGCTCCTGTTTCTATAGTTCCCCTAATTCGCTGCAGTTCCGATGAAAATGGTATCAGTGGTATCAGTGGTCTTTTTCCTGCTTGCTATTGGAGCTTCGCGTACTCTGTCTTGGCTGCTTTCAGGATGGGAATGTCGGGATCGGCGTTTTTCCAGAGGGTGAGAAAATCTCTATAGCCAGCAAGGGCGCGGACACGAGCGGCGTCGGCATCCTCTCCTTGCGAGGTTCTCGATTGCAAGGCGTTAGCCCGAGCCACTCCCAAATGCGCCAACGCTCCCGTCCAGCAATTCCAGACGATGCCGCTGTGGTCGAGAATTTTCTGAAACTCGGCGGCGGCAGGACTGCCTTGTCCGGCTGCTAAGTAGGCCTCTCCGCGCACATATGCCGGATACAGGCAGGAAATATTGTTGCCGAAATCAATGATCCCGAACTCGACGGGCGAAGCAGCGACCCGTAGAAGATTCAGGGCGAGAGCCGGGTTCTTTCGGTCCAGCGCCAATTGTGCCTGAATGGCTGGCAGCCAGATCGACTGCATTTGCGTGTCCATCGGAAAGCGTTTCCGCAGGTCGTGTGCCATGGACTCGGCTCGCGCTGTATCGCCCGCCAGAGCGAACGCAAGCGCGGCTTCGCTTTGCGTTGCCTGACTCGTGGGAGCACCTTTGAGAGCTTCTGCCGCACTCTGCCGGCCTTCTGCGCTGTAGCCGTACGCGGCTTCCCGCTGAGCAGCAATCGCCTGCAATATCGCTCCTCTTTCTTTATCGTCGGTCCGTACCGCGACATCCACAGCCCCTTTGATCCGTTCCCGTGCTCTGACAAGATGCCCGCCATACGCATCTGTGTCAGATACATACACATAACGCTCATAGGGGTGCTGAACGGCGAGTTGCTTCTGCTGCTCCTCCATCGCGGCCGAGTCGGAGCCAAGAAAGGCGAGAGCGTATCTAATGTCCCAGAATCCAGCCTTGTTCTGCGACCGTGCCTCCCAATCGTGGATGACCCGACGCGCGTCGTCAAAGTGCTGCAAGGCTAGAGCCCAGAAGGCGAGATTGACGTAAATACGTATACGATCCGGCCCCAGATGCTGAGCCTGGCTTGTCACCTCCAACGCTTTGTCATACCGGCCCTGTTGGGCATACACGATGCCAAGATTGGCATATACTGACCGGGTTCTGCGGGTAGTTCTCGATCCATTCCCGAAATGTCGCGGCGGATTTATCCAGTTCTCCGGTAACGCTCTGATAGTAGTCGGCGGTGATCTCCAGCCTTTCTTTTTCGCTGGCGTGTTCCCGCAATTGGAATGCCCTGCTGAAGTATCTCTCTGGACCGCGCGAAATCACCGGAATTGAAGTACTCGTTTCCCAGTGCGTGGTAGGCATAGGCAAAATTCGGATCAAGCTGGATGGCGTGTTGATAGTACGGAAAGCCTGCAGTGTTGCCTTTCTCTTTCGACACCTTCTCGCCGAGGGTGAGAGCTTGCAGAGCTTCCAGCGACGAGGTTGTCGCCTGTTCGAGAGGAACATCAAACTTCTGCACCATGGCCAGCGATTCGCCCAGTTCGCCGCGCAGCCTGGATGCCGCTTCGCCGAGCACGTCGAGCACTTTTTCTTTCGACCCCGCTGTGACTTGCTCCTCGGCGAGCGTATCTCCGCTCCTGCAGTTCACCGCCCGCAGTTCCAAGACATACTTGCTGCCCAGGCTGCCAATCGCTCCAGAGATGTAGGCTTTGCTACTGGTCCGTTGGCAAACCTCGCGGGCCACATCGGGCGTGAATTTTGTGTCCGGCGGGCCGCGCCATCAACTTCAAGGTCTTGGCGGCATTGCTGTCGGAGAGAATATTCAGGAAAGGCGATTGCCGCAGTGAGATGTTGAGCGCCGTCTTCAGCGTGTCGTCGAAGACGGCATCGCCAGTGCTATTGGCGAAGTCGGCGAGAACAATGGTGTCATTGTCGGTCAGTCGCTTGCTTTCCCGGCGCGATTGAAGGTAGTAAAAGAGTCCGGTTCCGATCAGACCAGCCAGACCGACGGCCAGCAGGGCAGCGAGTAAGGCCCGAAGCGCAACTTTCTTGCGCATGCCCTGCGGCGTCGGACGTGTCAGCGCGAACGCGGAAGTGTCTGCCGCCGTCACTGGACCCGAAATGGCCGTTGGAACGCGACCGCTTTCGCTATCGCGCTTCAGCCGCTGCAGATCGGCGCGCATCTCCGAAGCATGCTGGTAGCGCAGCGCCCGATCTTTCTCCAGAGCCTTGAGGATGATCGCTTCCAGCTGTGGAGGAAGTTGAGGATTCGCACTGGCTGGGCGGGGCCGCTGATTCGTGAAGGATGGCCCCATAGGTCGCTCCATCCGTGTCTCGATCGAAGGGCATGCGGCCGCTGGCCATTTCATAGAGCGTCACGCCGAAAGAAAACAGGTCGGTACGTTCATCCAAAGTCTTACCCGCAACCTGTTCCGGTGACATGTAACTCAGGGTTCCCAAGGCCATGTGCTTGCCGGTCAAATCCTTGTGGGCAAGGGTGGACTCACCGATCGTGGGATCGTCTGAGCCTGACCCTGATTCCCGCTTACTACCCGAATCGATCCTCTTGGCCAGCCCGAAATCGAGAACCTTGGCGTGCCCGCGCTTGGTGATGAAGATATTGGCGGGCTTGATGTCGCGATGGATGATACCGGCCCCATGCGCCGCATCGAGCGCGTCAGCGATCTCGATCGAAAGCGACAGCAGCAGATCGGTTTCCAACGGGCGGCCGGCGATGCGGTACTTCAGCATCACGCCATCCAGAAACTCCATAGCGATGAAAGACTGCTCGCCATGCCGACCGATTTCGTAGATGGTGCAGATATTCGGGTGGTTCAGGGCGGAAGCGGCGCGTGCTTCGCGGCGAAAGCGTTCAAGGGATTGCGGGTCTTGAGCTACATCCGCGAACAGAAATTTTAGGGCAACGAAGCGGCCGAGCTCGGTATCTTCAGCCTTGTAGACGATACCCATCCCACCGCCACCAAGTTTCTCGATGATGCGGTAGTGCGAGATGGTTTGGCCGATCACTGGCGCAGAATACGTCCGTGAAACGGGCAAGTCAAACAACACGGTGCACTCACCGGCGGACAGGGACAGGCTAAGCTGCCGACAGCGATGCCGCCTTCATCTGTCGGGCCAAAACAGTTCAACTTGGAGCCACACCGGTCTAGGTCGCGTTCAAAGCCATTTCGCAACTCCGCCATGATGGGAGCATGTCCCATGGCGGCTCTGGCTGAAGCTGTAACTTCCATCGCGACATTGGGCGGTCGCTCCCCGAGGCGCTGCCGAACAGTTCTCGGGGCGCTTTACTGTTTCGGTTCGGAACAGAAGGGGATACGCGGAAGAAATAAAGCGAAGGGAATTGACCGCCGTTTTCGTTCTACCCAAGCAGGGGCATCTTCAGTTCTCCCATGGCGGCAAGCATAGCGCACGGAAACGAACGTCTACGGTTTATCAATCACAAAGGAAAGAGAATCCTTCATGTGGATCTGTCCAACTGCCCCGCCGCTATCGTTGAGAACATATTGCGATTAGTGCCGGGGGTGATAACCGCCGAACCGCTCCGGTCGATTTTGGTCCTAGCGGACTTCAGCGGAGCCATGTTTAGCGAGGAGGCGTTGCGACTGATGAAAGAAGCTGCTGTCTTCGACAAATCCTACATCAAGAAAACGGCGTGGGTGGGTGCGGAGGACTTTTCCTATGACTTCCTGAAAACTATCAGTAGCTATGCTCTGCGCGAATTCCCAAGATTTAGGAATCGCGAGGAGGTCTTAGAGTGGTTGGTGCGAGAGTAAAATGGAGTTCTCGCTAAATGGCTTTAGCGTGGCCTCGGAGAAACCGCACTCATGTTCGCTTTAGCGTACTCGAACTAAAACGCCGAAACCGATGTTCTTGCTAAACGGCTTCGGCGTGCCCCTCGGAGAAAACACATTTGTACCCCCGTCATACTCCCCCGCATCTGCAAATCCGGTCATCATCTCGTTCGCCTGATCGCGGGTCCGCGCTGAATTCCTTCCCACAATTGCTACACAAAGCGTTTGCGAATTCGAGATTGGCGAACTTGATCCAGATGAGAGATGGGAGAGCAGTATGCGGACTCAATCTGCAATCCGAATGGTTCTATGGCGTCCAGCGAGTGACGATTGTAGGTGCTCTTGACCCCAGCCAGGCGGTTGATTACGCCCACGATCGGTATTTTGATCTGATCGGCCATGATAGCGCCGGGTTAGTCGGTCGGCACGAAGCCGCTAGCGCGGCGGACGCTTTCGCGTGCTCGAAGGAAACAATCTGGCAGGTTCCAGACTTTCCAGACCGGCGAGGCTTGAGGAAGGATCGGTTTTGCGCTACGATGACGCGACCCTGAGGCGCACGGATTCATGTTTAGATCGATGAGCATCAATACTTGACAAAAGCGGCTTCTGACAAGGCTACTCCAAGCGAAAATCGATTGAAATCCCATAGGGAATCGCGCATTCGCCGCCACCGCTAGCGGCTTCCTGCAAGTCGTTGTATCAAAGGCGACCCCCGCACATTCTGACGAGGTTAGAACTTCTCTTTCTTCGGTCGCTTCTGATACAACACTAGGACTTATGGCCCGTGTCTTTGAGAGTCCGCCCCGCCACGGCTGGCGCGTCATGCGGGAAGAATGGAACCGGTTTTGGGGACCGTCAATTGTGGCTTGCTAGCGCGGGACTTGGGCCTTGCAAACTCGCATCATAGGCATCTCTGGCGATGCGAGCGATCACCTGCTCGCGTGCGGTCTCGTCTGCAGTCGAATCCGTCACGAACACAGCAATCGCAATTCGCCGTCCATCCGCTAGTGGGATGAGCCCTATATCGTTCGTCGCGTGCGTTATTTGTGGAGGAAACAAAATGATTGACGCATATTCAACATCAGGCACGAGTCCAACACTCAGCTCGACTAAACCTCAAACACTCCCCGAGCGTATTCTGGGCGACTGTTGGGACGGGTTCCGGTGGTCGTTGCTGAGATTGCGATATCGAGGAGTTCTCCTCTCTGGCAAGAACCTGGTGAGCCGTTCCGGCCTGATGTTCTAGGGTTCGTTCGATCAAGAGAATCCATCTCTCACGGCCCGACACGTACACACCGGTTCGAACCTGTTCGAGCGTATGTTCGCGGTAAAGATAATCTTGCCGGACCTCGAACACTTGCAGAGTGTGCAGCGAATCGATGGACATAATCGCCGTCAAAGTAAGCAACGTTCCGAAACCGGCAAATAACGCCGCGCGAGACCCGAATAGCTGTCGGTCTTGGATCCGGGAGGCTATCAGTAGTTCGAGTTGTTTCTTACTCATGTTTGCTCGCCCCCTGTCCGGTGGCTAGCGCACCCGTGGCCTTCGCGGGAGAGCTTTTTTGTGGCATCGGCCGATTGCGTCCGCCGGCTACGCGAACCCCGAACAAGGTTTGTTCGACCAGGAACGCGTCGCTGGACGCGACCCAGTTCGTCCTCTACCGTGAAAGAGACGCAGCCGGACACTTGGAAGAAACTGGAAAAGCTGCTCGGGTCGCGGACGGAAGAAGTTCTGGTCGACGACCTCTGCAAGGCCATGGACTCGCGTCGCCTGCCTCGACGTGATCCGGCACGGGTTCAAGTGCTATGGAGACCCGGTGAAGGTCGCCTACTTCGCGCCGGCCCACGGAATAAGCAGCACAACAAGCAGTGAAATATTTAGCAGAGAAGATAGAAGCACCCTTCGCCATCGCCTTCATCGTCTGCAGTTAATCCTGTACAGCGAATTTTCCAACGAAAGGTAGATTTTGCCTGCGCATCGCCAGGTTCGAACTTCGAAAAACTCCGTAAGTCACTGCGATAGCCTGCTTTGATGCGTGGCACCAAGGATGCACCCCACTCAATGGGACGTTTATGTTCACCTGAGGAGGTCTTTTGATATGGCAATTAAGACAAAGCTGAACGCCCGCGTTAGTTGGGCGCCGGTACTTGCTGTGGTAATGCTATTCACCATCGGCAGAGCTGCAAACGCACAGAACGTGCAGCAACCCAATATGGCTCCAGACCGGCCGATGCAGGGCGGTGGTGATATTACAAGGCGGGATATAGACGATATGAATGCGTTTCTGGAAAACCATCCGGAAATAGCTGAGCAACTCCGCAAGGACCCTTCGCTGGTCGACAATCGAAAGTGGGTCGCCGATCATCCAGCGTTGCAGACTTATCTCCAGGACCACCCGCAAATTCGAGAAGCATTTCGATCGAATCCAAACCTCTTCATGCGTGAGGATGATCGCTATAACCGGCAAGTGAACACAATTAATCAAAGGGACTTGGCGGACATGCACGAGTTCCTGGATCATCACCAGGAGATCGCCGAGCAACTCCGCAAGGATCCATCATTGATCGACAATCCGAAATGGGTCGCCGAGCATCCGGCCTTGCAGCAGTATTTGCATGAGCATCCGCAGGTCAGCGATGCTTTCCGCGCGCACCCTGACGCCTTCATGCGAGATGAAGAGCATTACGGCCAGCAAGGCAATCGCGATCAATACAGCCGAATGGGCGATGATCGTAACCGTGGAGAACTGACAAGCTTCGGCCAGTTCCTTGGTGGCCACTCAAACGTCGCCACCGACCTCTCACGCGATCCTTCACTAGCGACTAACAAGGAATACCTGGCGAGCCATCCAGAGCTGGATCAATATCTGAAAGCTCACCCCACGATGAGCCAACAGCTCTCGGAAAACCCGCAAGGTGTCATGGGTTCAGCCTCAGTACAAGGGGCTGGCGGCTTTGACGCGAAATCGGTTGGGTCAACGCCAAAGCCGAAATCTACGCCGAATCAGCCGAATCAATAGTGGGAACGACTCGTGATTGGGATGGCACATGAGGTATAGACAAATAAGTTACAGAATGGAGGCCGCATCGATTCAGTCGCATCGCTTCAAAACGATCGGCCTCCACTTCCGCGTCGTTTTTTCGTTTAACGTCGCAGAGGTAGACGTCACGGTGAATTCTCCAGGGAGATGCTATGAAGAACAAATCGACTATCGTCGCGGTCTCGCTACTCTTGACTGTTTTCGCGTTCGCATCAGGCAAGGAAAAGACAGTCCAAAGAGGCATGTTGGAAAGTATGCAATCGGTTCCTTGTGGCGCCAAAGAAAGAGGTGTAACCGGCGTCGGAAGCGTGTTCGCATCAGTGGGAGTCGCCCACGTGAACTCGCACGAGCAATTATGTCCCCAGTACTTTCTCCGAACCGACGAAATGGATTACCACATTCGGCCTGCAGATATGAAGCATGCTGCCGTCCTACCCGTTGGCCATGAAGCTGAATTTAGAATTAAGAAGGATCGCCTCTTTCTGAGAGTGGGGGATGAGAAGAAGGCGCAGGAATTCCTGATAGTTGCCATGCAACCTGCAAATGCCGACAGCAAGGTCGAGGGCGCCAGTTACCAGCCTCCGGCGGATTCTCGACCGCCAAATTCAACCGCAGCAGCTGCACCTCCGAACCCAGGCGCAGATAAGGTTGTTGACCCCCAGGCTGACCACCCTCCGCAGCAGTGACCGGTGACCGCTTTTTACATACCCTGAGAAAACCTCGTTCATTGTTATCTCCCATTCGTTTGCGGACTCCTCGGTAAAGTCGCAAGTTTCTTGCGATTTTTCACCGCTGAGAAAAAAGGCAAAGAATCTTTGTTCTTTTTTGCCTGTCCGACACCGCAACCAAAATGTTTCACGTTGACGCCGTCGCCCGGCGTTTGCGCCCCAGGTACGTGCCACGACGGATAGTCTAGTCTGGCCTGGCTGGCCTGGCCGAAGTTGATGAAAAATCGCAGTCCCACTCGGAGCCCTATCTGATGGGCGAACAGACAGCGCAAAGTTGTGAGAACGCGGGGCAGTCCTCAGCGGCCTACTGCTTGCGTTCATGCTCTTGCGAGGGGCAACCCCAACGAAACAGTGACCGAGGTTAGAAATGGTCCTTTTAAAGTTCTCGTTCGTTCTCAGGAGTTTCATCATTCAGGAACTATCAACGTTGATGTTTGCGTGACGAATAGCGCCAGCGCTTCGTTCCCTAAGAACGAGAAGCTGCAATGCTTTCTTCACGGCTACGACTTTTCCGGCCTGTCTGTGAAATGGCTATCCCAGCAAAACATTGAGATTGTCTTTGATTGCGGACGAGTGACGACCTTCACAAACTCCGCACTCGTATACCCGAATGGCCCAGTCCCGGTTGAGTTCCACGCCATTTTGCGTGATGGATGTGCGAATCAAGTTCCGTAGTTGTTGAAAAATCCCGGTTACACGCAATATAAAAAGCCGCCCACTTTGGGATAGGTTGTGATTGTTGGGATCACCACTTACCAAAGGAGCGCCGTCATGAAACAAGAAAAGTATATTGGCATGGACGTTCACCAGGCAACGATCTCGGTTGCCGTCATGGACAGCTCGGGCAAGCTGATCATGGAATGCATCCTGGAAACGAAAGCAGCCACGATTCTAGAGTTCGTCCATGGACTGCGCGGGAGTTTATCCGTGACCTTTGAAGAAGGAACTTCTGCTGCCTGGTTGCATGACCTGCTGAACCCTCACGTCAGCTGTCTTGTGGTCTGCGATCCGCGAAAGAACGCGCTGCTGAAAGATGGTAGCAAGAGTGACCGGATCGATGCACGCAAGCTGGCGGAGTTGTTACGCGGCAACCAGCTCCATGGGGTGTACCACGGCGAGCACGGACTGCGCACCTTAAAGGAGTTGGGTCGCAGCTATCTGACGCTCACCCAAGATGTCAGCCGAGTCATGACTCGGATCAAAGCTCTCTATCGAAGCTGGGCCATTCCGTATCGCGGTGCCACCGTGTATGCCCCGCGGTATCGGGCAGAGTGGTTGGCCAAGATCCCGCAACCCGGGGTTCGCCTGCGGGCGGAACGGTTCTATCAGCAACTGGATCTGCTGCAACCGGTGCGACAAGAAGCGCGACGGGATCTGCTGAGCGAGAGTCGCAAGCATCCTGCCGTGAAGTTACTGCGCCAGGTTCCTGCGATCGGTCCGATTCGTGCGGCGATGCTGGTGGCATTGTTGCAAACCCCGCATCGTTTCCGTACCAAGCGCCAGCTATGGGCTTACAGTGGTTTTGCCATCGAGACGCACGACAGCGGCGAGTACCGCTATGTGCGGGGGAAGCTGCGACGAAACCGGGAGCGCATCACCGTGCGCGGTCTGAATGGCAACCATAATCATGATCTGAAGAATCTGTTCAAGGGCGCGGCATTGTCTGCGAGTACTCGCCCGGGGCCGCTGTACGATTTCTATGCGGCGCTGCTTGAAAAAGGAATGCGGCCGACGATGGCACGTCTCACCCTGGCCAGAAAAATTGCCGCCATTACATTAACGATATGGAAGAAAGGAGTAAGTTTCGACGCCAAACAATTGCATCGGCAAGTCGCTTGAGCGTCTCTGGTAACAGGGCCTTTCCATCTCCAGGGATTTCTGGTGGTGGTCGGTCGGTTCTTGCGACGCTCGGTTCGAGGTGAGTATCAGTCAATGAGATCGGCCCTGTGTGCTTCGGCACCGAGTCACCCGTTACACGTTATGCCTCCTCGGATAACCAGAAATAGCGATAGGCCACGAGCCTCCGATAGAACCATGGTTGACACTCCAAAGCCAGGTCCGCTTGCCAAGTTTCGAGACTCGATTGGCGTCGTCACCACTGAACCATGAAACCCACAGGAAGGGCAAACAAGCCAGAGCAATCCCTCGAGGACTGGCGAAGAGCTACGGGGAACGGTTGCGCGGATGCAACGTGCGCAACATGAATCCGGAAAAAGCGGAAGGCTTGAGCCCGGAGCTGCAACGTGCGCTAGAGCCGCTGCTGGTGGCACTGGAATCGCTGAGCGAGCAGATCGCCGAGTACAACCAGCGCATCGAGCAACTGGCACAGCAGAGTTATCCGCAAGTGGCGCTGCTGAAACAGATCAAGGGTGTGGGCACGCTGATCGGGTTGACGTTTCTGCTGACGCTGGAGGACCCGCATCGTTTCCGCAAGAGCCGGGACGTGGGTTGTTATCTGGGGCTGCAGCCGGGACGGCGCAACTCCGGGCAGAGCGAGCCGCAGATGCACATCAGCAAGGAAGGTGATCCGTATTTACGGACGTTGCTGGTACAGGGTGCGCAGCATATCTTGGGACCATTCGGGATCGATTGTGATCTACGGCGCTGGGGGCTGAAGCTGGCCGAGCGCGGCGGGAAAAGCGGGAAGAAAAGAGCGATCATCGCAGTGGCGCGGAAGCTGGCGGTGTTGCTCCATCACCTGTGGGTAAGCGGAGAAGTGTACGAGCCATTGCACAACAGCAATCAGAGAGCGATGCCGGCAGCCGCATAAGTCAAAAACGTTCTTTGAAAGGAAAAGCAAAAAGCCGAGTTCCGGTGACTGCGTCTAACGCCTGGCCCAACTTTCCTCGGTAGAGGAAACAGAGGTCGACTAACAGGTGGCAGCACCGGCTGAAACGAGAACACCCAACTGGCACCGAGCGAAAAAATTCGCTCATCGAGAGTGCGGATGGAAGGGTGGCGACAGTGGCGACTCGGCGGGAGAAAAAACTTGTCCAACGAAAAAGCAAAAGAACTCACTTGACTCCGACCGGCCTTCTCATGGAAGGCGTTAGCACAAGCTTGCGCCGTCTGTTCGCCCATCAATTGGGGTTTTGAGTGTAATCGGGGAGGTTACAAGCGCTCGTGCTCGCTTTGAGGCTCTTGAACTCAGCTATTGGCGGGTCTAAGCTTTCCCTTAGTCTCGGGGTGAGGGACGGCACAGGTTTTTACCGTTTCCACTGTCCTGGGTTCGACCGAAGGCGAACGGTTGTCAGGCCGAGCCACGTTTCTCACCCCGCGGCGCAATGTGTTCCCATAGTGCTCGCAATCCTTGCGGAAACGGAACGAATCGATGACTCAACATGTTTTACTGACCTTGCTGCTAGGGGTTGTTGCCATGAAAGAAGCCACGGTTGCCCAGGCCTCCCGCAAACTAATCGGTAACTCGAACCAACCGCAGGTTGCGCGACACGATCCTGCTGAAAACGATAACCCGCAGATTAGGGAACTCGTGGACCGGCAGGTACAAGCGTGGGAGAAGCATGATTTTGGAATTGCCGCCCCTGACTGGCTTCCAAGCGGGGAATTGATTTCGCCGGGAGGGCATGTACCCGTTGAGGAAATGCAAACAGCGATGGCCGGTTATTTCAAGCAATTCCGCGATTTGCGAGTCACGGTAAAGAATGTCTTCATTTCGACTGATGGAGCCAAGGCGGCCATCGAGTGGGACTGGGATGTGACTCGGCGAAGAGATGGAGTGCGGGCTGTCACGCACGATGCAATCATCGTCGACTTAGTCGGCGGTAGGATTGCCTCTTGGCGCGAGTATTTTGATTTCGGCAATTCGATCGATGCAAAGCCATAGTTGCGGGAGCGGTGCTACCGGATCAGTGCGTGTAACCGCGATGTTTCGCCACTTGACTCGCAATAATTGCGGCGAAGTTCGTTCTAACCGCTGAGATTCCATATCGTCCAATCAGATATGAAGAAGTACTTTCGCAGCCACAAATGGGTTACGGCATGGTGCGGCCTGACTGTGTTTCTGGTTCTTAGTTGGTTCTGATCATTAGCTGCGCCGCTGCGCGGTCTGCTGGCGGCTCACATCGACATGCAACGAGGAAGATACCAAATGCTGGGCTACGGACTGCCAAGCCCTCGAGTCCTGAATATGCCCGTTGCTTGCGAGAACGATACAACGTCGAGTTTCGTCCTGTGGCTGGTTGCACAGTTGCTGAATCGCTCGTTTCCTATGTCAACGCTTACGATTCAGTCTTGGAGAAAGCCACACGCCGCAAATTCGGACGCGACATATTCCAAGAGTGTGCGGACGAAGCCGCGACGAAATGGAAGGCGGAACGTGTGGCGGCAGCACGGCAGGGGGAACTCGAGCAGTAGCTGTTGAAACCAAGCCGGTAGCGCCACCGACGGGCAGCCCATGCACCGGGGTCAATTGGTGTTATCGCGATTTTTCATCAACTACCGGCTTCCCTCGTGCGCCGTCCGCCTGCTCACCCAAGCTTGCTCTTGAGTTGGTTCTGAGGTATTAATCAGTACGCAGTTGCTTCTCAAGTGAGCTGAGATTCCCAAGCTCGATTCCCGAACTCACTTCCCAAGCACCGCCATCCAGCCAGCTGACCCTTTTGGAGGCCAAAATGTCCAATCGTAGAGTGATGCCAATCTTACTGATTTTGTTGATAGGCGTGGTGGGCGCCGAAGACCGGGTACAGTCCGAGTTGCGATTCGCCGGTCACACCAAAGACGAAAAGACCGCGGGAGTGTGGGTAGACGGGCAATACGTAGGCTTTGTAAAAGAACTTGCAGGTGACAAGAAACTAATGCTCTTGCCCGGCAAGCACGAAATTGTCATCCGCCAGGCCTGGTACGACGAGTTTGTCACGCAGGTCATCCTGGAGCCTGGGCAGATCGAGCAAATCAACGTCGTGTTAGTGAAATCGGCCCGATTGCCGACCAAGGACGCTACGGGCGAACTAAAAATAGCCGCCACCCCATCGCGGGCGGCGGTCTTTGTCGACGGTCAATACGCCGGACACGTAGAGGAGTTTAATGGCGTGGGCAAAGCCATGCTCCTTACTCCCGGACAGCACCGCCTGCGTATCGCTTTACCCGGCTACCTGCCCTTCGATACCATGGTGGACCTGCGCCCGCAGCAGAAACTCAAAATTCAAACTGATCTCGTAAAAGGCAGCATCACCGAGGCCGGATCGCAGGTCATAAAGCAGTAGAAGATCCGTCAGTCCTTGAAACCGGACTGCTCAGACACCCTCCGGAGAAAAAGACTACAAAGCCGTCAGCGGTGATGAGGATGGCGATTTCTCCAGTCCGGTTTCAAAGCTAAAATCGGGAAATTCCGCCGATTTTCGGTGATTTCTGAAGCAAGTTAGGCGGATTTCTCTGCACTTCAGACTGTGTGGCGGAGCAGGCAGTCTGGCGCTAACTCTTCTCCGCCCAAATTCCCTGGTAACAGGGAAAATAACAGGGAATTTTGAAGATTTTGGCCTCTGAACCCCGCACCTTTTCTCTCTAAGCCGCACATTTCAGGGTAGAAACCATTTTCCGGCGAAAATTCGAGCAGGGAATTTTTAGGAACCTATCAGCGAATTCGATTTCGTTATCAGCGATCCTTGCAAGGAATCTTCTTGCTGGGTAAGAACTTAGGAAACCAAGGGTCCTATTGAACCAGGGACGGTCACGGTCGACAGGTGTTTGCCGGAGAGAATCCCAACTGCTCACGCTGCTCGACCCAGCTCAAGGGAAGCTTCTGACACAATTTGTCAAAGTTCAGGTCGTGAGGCTGCCGACCGGCGAGGATCGCTTCGACGATATCTGGCGCCAAGAAGGCACAGCGGAAAACCTTACCAACGTAACGCTCCGTTAGTCCGGCGTCGCGGGCCAGCGATCTCATATCGAATGCTTTTCCTTGAACCACCTTCTCATACCAGCCGTGAGCTCGCGCCAGTGCCTTGATCAACGGGAGCTTTGGATGCTCGCGCGAAACACTGGAGCTCGGCGGCACGACGAGATGCACTTCGCCGCCACACCTTTTTCTCTTTGCCTCGACCGTCAAACGGATCAAGTCGCTCGGGGCGTTTCGCCGAAATTCAAAGGAATTCTTCACCGGGACGCTAGCGGATTTAATCCTGTCTCCGCTTTCTAATTGTTGACGCAGTTCTCTGCTGCCGATCTTGATCTCGATCTTGTTCTCGTGGATCGTGATCCGCCAGAGGAAGGAGGACAGCAGATCCAGTAGATCTTGCGAGGACATTGAAGGCAGACGCATGGCGAGTTGTTTTGCCACTGTGACTAGTCGGCTCGCAACTGCAGGATTCTCGTTCGCAAGGTTCAGCGCATCGAAGATGTCGGCATCCGATTTCAGGAACCCGAGTAGCTTCTCGCGGACTCGGTTTTCCAGTTCCTGTGCTGGTACCCGCGTCGAGCCAACTCCTTCGCTCGCCAGGTTCCTGATACCAAGCTGCGAAACGTAATAGCGATATCGTCGTCCTTGTTTGACGGTAAACGATGGGGTATACCGGGTGCCATGCTCATCTTCAACCAGCCCGGTCAAAAGGCTTGACGCCCGTTCCCGAACCCGGTTCCGACGCTTCTTGAGATTGCTGTTCAGTCGAGCCTGGACCCGATCCCAGAGCCCTCGCCCGACGATGCCTTGGTGTTCTCCGGGATACCACTGGTCGCGATGGCGAATCTCACCGATATAGAGACGATTCCGTAGCAGATGGTACAAGGCGCCACGAGCGAACCCTACGCCTCCCAGTCGAGCACCGGTGCGTGTGGACCAAACCTTGGTTCTGATCTTTTCGCGATCCAGTCGCTCGGCTAACTTCCAGACGCAACCCAGTTCGAGATAAAGCGAAAAGATTTTGACTATCATCTCGGCCTCTTTCGGACTCGGAACCAGCTTGCGTCCCTCCCGGTCGTAGCCCAAGGGAACCAGTCCTCCCATCCACATGCCTTTCTTCTTCGAAGCTGCGATCTTGTCCCGAATCCTCTCCCCGGTCACTTCCCGTTCAAACTGTGCGAATGAAAGCAGGACGTTCAGCGTCAGCCGGGGCCCATCGAGCTCGTGGTATTGAACTGCTGGGTCACAGAGACGAAGGAAATGCCCTTGGCATCAAGCACTTCGACGATCTTGGCGAAATCAGCCAGGCTTCGGGTGAGCCGGTCGACCTTGTAAACAACAATGACATTGACCTTGTTCGCCGCGATGTCGTCGAGCAGTCGCTTCACCGCGGGCCGCTCCATCGTGCCGCCCGAATACCCTCCATCGTCATAACGCGTCGCCATCGCCTGCCAGCCCTCATGTCGCTGACTGGCAATAAAGGCCTCGCACGCCTCGCGCTGCGCATCCAGCGAGTTGAAGGATTGTTCCAGACCCTCTTCGGAAGACTTCCGCGTGTAGATGGCACAGTGCATCATTGGTTTTCGATCCGCATTCATTGGACCTCCGGTGATTTGTCGCTTGTAGATTCGTTCTTGATTCCGAAAAACAATGGCCCCGACCACCGCGTGCCCGTGATCAGGCGGGCGATCTCGGAGAGACTGCGGTAGCGAGCGCCTTGATACTCGTAACCATTCATGTGTACGTTCACGAGATGAACCTGATCCCCCCACTGGCGAACCAATCGTGTTCCTGGGCGAACTCGTCGGATGCCAGCAAGGACGGAATCACCTCCCTTTTCGAATGCCTGACTGAGCTGCCGAAGTCGTTCGCGAGTACGGGCGCCTAGCGTACCGAATGCCTGCTCCTGGATTCGATAGGCAAGAATGGGAATCATCCAATCTCGGCGCAGTTGGGACGGCGTCGTCGAATGGAAGAACTGCTTCCAGAGATCGCAGAGCGCCGCCTTGCTCAGTGTGGGCAGGACGGCAAGACGTTGTTCGACCGGGTCCGGCATACAAACCTCCAGTCAGACATTGACGCTTCCTTGGGCGCTAGTAGTCAACTGAAATAACAGGCAAGAAACTCGGCCTGGTAAAGGCATGTACGGAGCCGCGACGTCCGGGACATTACTGGCGTAACTGCGCGCTCATCGTACAAGAGGACGAATCCATGCTTCCATAGGAAAGGACGCCCATTTATGGCAACTCCCTTTCAGGAAGGAGTGGTGTTCTGATGCTACGTATCAAAAGAGACGAACTAGAAAATTGCTCCAAAGAGAATCAGTGCTGGTATTGCTACGTAGAGGACAACGAGGGAGAAGCTACAGAGCGCCGAAAACGTGGCACGCTGGAAGTGCCATGTTGCCGTAAGCACTTTTACGAGCACAAAAGCAGAATGAGCCAGCTCAAGATTTCGAAATACGCGCGACGCGCTGCCCGCAAACAAGAAGCGGAACGATGTGTTCATCACGGCTGCCACAACAAACTCATTCCTCGGGAGCTGCTGCCATCTTGGGCGCGGGAGCGTACATGCGGAATGCATGGGGGGTTCAAGGCATTCCGCATGAATCGCGGAGCATTGATTCCGCTAATTGCTGATCACTATGTCAGGGAAGAAGAACGCCAGGGCATGAGGCTGCAGAATATTATCTACAAACGTGGTTATTCATTTGCTTTCCTAGGAATCCAGTATCCTCGCTCTTACGTGACACAAGTATGGGCGGCGAGTGAGGTGCTTCGCATGTACGCTGAGATCCGCTCCAAGCAAAGTCCCCAATTTGACGCTCGAGCCGAATTTCCTGAATAGATATAGATTTCGGAGTTGGCCATTTCCCCCCCCAAGTATTTCCCAGTTCCTCCAGTTCATTGACCGGACGTGCTAAACGTCTTCCCTGAAGACAAAGGGGTTAGCCGTTTATACCCCGCAAGCTCTTCCCAGTTTCTCCACACTCCCACAAACTTATCGTGTAGCAAAGCCGATCATCTGGCCGAGCTCAAGAAACAAGCAAACGCTATGAATATGAAATCGATGTCAACAGGCACAGGCGGCTTGCAGCTCTGTGGTGCTGAGATGCTGGACGCTCTTTCCAGTGAGCAGCGCAGACAATGGTTCGCATCGCTCAGCGACGAGGAAGCGGAAGCGCTTCTCCATGACTGGGGATTCTGGGCGCGTGCGAAGCAACTCGAACCTACCGATCGGCCTTGGGTGAATTGGCTGGTGATGGCGGGACGAGGATTTGGCAAAACTCGCGTGGGAAGCGAGCAGGTCCGCAAGTGGGTCAAGGACTTTCCGATCGTGAACCTGATCGGGCCAACCGCGGCGGACGTGCGCGACGTCATGGTGCAGGGCATTGGCGCTCGCTCGGCGGTGATGGAAGTCTGCCGCAGAGACGAGCGGCCAGTCTATGAGAAATCCAATCGCCGCCTGGTGTGGCCTAATGGCGCGATCTCGCTTTTGTTCTCGGCCGAAGAACCGGAACGCTTGCGCGGCCCGCAGCACATGAAGGTCTGGTCGGACGAACTCGCCGCCTGGAAGTATCCCGACGAAGCCTGGGAGCAAATGGAGTTCGGTTTGCGCCTGGGGCCGAATCCCCAGGTTGTCATCACGACCACTCCTAAGCCCACCAAACTCATCAAGGAGCTGGTTGCGAATCCAGCAACGGCCGTCACACGCGGCTCTACTTACGACAACGAACTGAACCTCGCTAAGAACTTCTTGCATTCGATCATCCGCAAGTACGAAGGCACGCGGCTTGGCCGGCAGGAGTTGATGGCCGAGCTGCTCGACGATCGTCCTGGCGCTCTGTGGACCCTGAAAGCAATCGACGCTGATCGCGTAACCCATTGCCCGCCTCTAACTCGCATCGTAATCGCCGTCGATCCAGCCGTCACATCCGGCGAAGACTCAGCGGAGTGGGGCATAGTTGCAGCGGGCCAGGGGCCGTCCCCTGCGGGCGTGGACTGGCCGCCGCACTTCTACATCTTCGACGATTTGAGTGAGAAGCTCACGCCAAACGATGCCGCGAAGCGCGTCGTGTGGGCGTACCAGCAACACAAAGCCGACCGCGTCATCGCCGAAGTCAACAACGGCGGCGACTTGGTCGAGGCCATCCTCCGCGCCGTCAACCTGAATTTCGCTTACGCCGCCGTGCACGCCTCGCGCGGCAAACTCACCCGAGCCGAACCAATCGCCGCGCTCTACGAGCAGCACCGCGTGCACCACGTGGGTGCCTTCGGCCAGCTCGAAGACCAGATGTGCGATTACGTTCCATTGGTCTCGAAATCTCCCGACCGCATGGATGCCCTGGTCTGGGCGCTCACCGCACTCACCGACGACAACGAGGAAGAAGTGATTTACGAGTACGACGAGCTGCACAGGATCTCGCCCAAGCTCGATGCCGTCGACGACTTGCCAAATTCCTGGCTGATGTGATGGGGCGAATCTTTTTAAGAGAAGGAGTTTTCAAGAAATGTCGCTAAATCAGTTGACGGTTACGTACGAAGAGATTCAGAGTCTGGTTCCGTACGCAAGAAACGCGCGCACCCATTCCAAACGCCAGATTCGTCAGATCGCCGACAGCATCCACGCCTTCGGCTTCACCAATCCTGTGCTTATCGATCGCTCGCGTAAGATCATCGCCGGTCACGGTCGCGTTGACGCCGCCAAACTATTGGGAATGAAGAGCGTCCCGACTATCTGTCTCGAAAACCTGAACGAGGACGAGATCAGGGCCTACGTTCTGGCGGACAATAGATTGGCAGAGAAAGCGGGTTGGGACCATGCGATTCTCGCCATTGAGCTGCAGCACTTGACCGCGGTCGATCTTGGGTTTGATGTCGCAATCACCGGCTTCGAGGTCGGAGAAATTGACTTAATTCTGCAGGAAGCAGCGGCAGAAGAAAAGGCAGAGGAGGAACCGGTAGAGATCAGCTCGGGTCCGGCGGTTACGACGCGGGGAGACATTTGGTTGTTGGGGGATCATCGTCTGATCTGCGGCGACTATTCTGCACTCATGGGAGGCCAAAAGGCTGACGTTGTTTTCGCCGATCCTCCGTACAACGTGAAGATCGATGGAAACGTCTGCGGCAAGGGAGCGATCCGGCATCGCGAATTTGCCATGGCTTCGGGTGAGATGAGTGAGTCGGAGTTTTTCGACTTCCTGTGTAGTTCACTTTCTCTCCTGGAACGTCACAGCCGCGATGGCTCCGTTCACTTCATCTGTATGGACTGGCGTCACGCAGCCGAGGTCTTGCTGGCTGGCAAAAAAACATACGACACACTCCTCAATCTTTGCGTTTGGACGAAAGACAATGGCGGAATGGGTTCGTTGTATCGCTCCCAGCATGAGTTGATCTTCGTATTCAGAAAGGGAAAGGGGTCGCATCGTAACAACGTTCAGCTGGGAAGATTTGGCCGTAATCGCACCAATGTGTGGCGCTATGCCGGCGTGAATACGTTGTCGAGATCAGGAAGTGAAGGCAATCTGTTAGCCCTGCACCCGACGGTGAAGCCGGTGGCCATGATCGCCGATGCGATTCTCGACTGCTCCGCGCGTGGCGACATCGTTCTCGACAACTTTTCCGGCGTCGGTTCCACGTTTCTCGCGGCAGAGAAAGTGGGCCGTGTTTGCTATGCGATTGAGATTGATCCGTTGTATGTCGACACGGCAGTCCAGCGATGGGAAAAACACACAGGAGAAAGAGCGGTGTGCGCCTCAACCGGTGAGCACTTCAATCAAGCGGAGGTGACCCATGGCTCATGATATTGAGTATGAGGTCGGCTACAGGAAACCACCAACAGCATTTCAATTCCAAAAAGGACGCTCTGGCAACCCCAGTGGGCGCCCTCGAAACGTCCCCGGGATCCCAGAGTTGCTTTGGGAGATTGCAAATCAAAAAGTTCTGATCCTGGGAAAAAATGGCTCCAAGTATATAACCATCCTCAAAGCCATTCTTACCCAAGTGGCGAATAAGGGAGCCACCGGTGATTTGAAAGCAGCAAAGCTTTTGGTCGAGATGCTGGCCCGCTTCCCAGCGAGCATGAAGCGGGAGAACATGGAAGTTATGGCCAGCTGTGCCAAAGCCAAACTCCTTGCGTTATTCGAAGCCCGTAACGACTCTCTCGTTGAGGGCACTGCGGAACGCGATCAGCTTTCTGATCGACCGAATGCGATCCCACACGAATGCGATAGAAGCGTGGAATCGAGTGAGGAATCCGGTCGAAGGCAACCGCCATTCCAAGAGCACCCGCTTGCGGGAAATCAAAATGACAGGTCCTCGCAAGTCTCGCCCTGCACAAAATCGGAATTCTACCAACCCAAGCTCGTCTGCTGAAGAATCGTTTCCCGTCTCTATATCGGCGAGATCCGCCATCGCGACCAATGGTATCCGTCCCAGTGCTTCAATGGCACGTTCAACACCATCCCGAAGCTCATCCAGCACGCGTGTTCCTTGCTCGCGTGCCTCCGTTGCCCCACAATAAGGACCGAGGATGGCCTGTTTCCGCCTGACTTTCTCCGGCGAGTGACCGAGTCTTCCCCTACGATCCCCGGCCTGACACCGGAGGCCTATCACCTCGCCGGCAAGGAGAAGCTAAACGAAGCGGCGAGCCGCGCATGGAACCGTTTACTTGGAATCTGGACCGTTTTCTACGCCGCGAACGTGCCGCCCGGAGATCCTGGGACGACGACGACGCGCGAAAAGTGGTTGCTTCCGTTGTTTGGAGAACTTGGGTATGGCCGGTTGCAACAGGCTAGAGCGGTGGAGGTCAATGGCCGCAGCTATCCCGTTTCGCACGGGTGGCAGAACGTACCCATTCATCTCGTAGGGCGGAACATCGATCTCGACCATAGAACGGCAGGTGTCGCTGGTGCCGCACGAACTAGCCCGCACAGCCTTGTCCAAGAGTTGTTGAACCGGCGCGAGGAGTCGGAGAACACCAAGGCATCGTAGGGCGAGCGCTCTGGGATCGGGTCCAGGCTCGACTGAACAGCAATCTCAAGAAGCGTCGGAACCGGGTTCGGGAACGGGCGTCAAGCCTTTTGACCGGGCTGGTTGAAGATGAGCATGGCACGCGGTATACGCCGTCGTTCACCGTCAAACGAGGACGACGATATCGCTATTATGTTTCCCAGCTTGCGATCAAGAACACGTTGAGCGAGGGAGTTGGCCCGATGCGGGTGCCAGCACAGGAACTGGAAAACCGAGTCCGCGAGAAGCTACTCGGGTTCCTGAAATCGGATGCCGACATCTTCGATGCGCTGAACCTTGCGAACGAGAATCCTGCAGTTGCGAGCCGACTAGTCACAGTGGCAAAACAACTCGCCATGCGTCTGCCTTCAATGTCCTCGCAAGATCTACTGGATCTGCTGTCCTCCTTCCTCTGGCGGATCACGATCCACGAGAACAAGATCGAGATCAAGATCGGCAGCAGAGAACTGCGTCAACAATTAGAAAGCGGAGACAGGATTAAATCCGCTAGCGTCCCGGTGAAGAATTCCTTTGAATTTCGGCGAAACGCCCCGAGCGACTTGATCCGTTTGACGGTCGAGGCAAAGAGAAAAAGGTGTGGCGGCGAAGTGCATCTCGTCGTGCCGCCGAGCTCCAGTGTTTCGCGCGAGCATCCAAAGCTCCCGTTGATCAAGGCACTGGCGCGAGCTCACGGCTGGTATGAGAAGGTGGTTCAAGGAAAAGCATTCGATATGAGATCGCTGGCCCGCGACGCCGGACTAACGGAGCGTTACGTTGGTAAGGTTTTCCGTTGTGCCTTCTTGGCACCGGATATCGTTGAGGCGATCCTCGCCGGTCGGCAGCCTCACGACCTGAACTTTGACAAATTGTGTCAGAACCTTCCCTTGAGCTGGGTCGAGCAGCGTGAGCAGTTGGGATTCTCTCCGGCAAACACACATCGCCCGCGACCGTCCTCGGTCCAATAGTCTGGTTTCGTACAAGTCTTTATCTGAGCAACGAAATTCTCTGCACCCCATCCTTGATAACGGAAATGAATTCCCTGATCCGCTCCTGTAAAACTCCCTGTTCGGATTTTCGCTCAAAGCGGCTTCTCCCTTTACAATTTGCAGCTTAGAGAGAAAGAGTGCGGTTGTTGCAGACACGGAAGTTTCACCAGATTGGTACTGGGAAACGCGCTACTGGGTTAGAAGATCGGGGCCAGGATCATGTTGTAACCTCAGCTCGCCGGAGGCCGCAGCCGATGAGAAGCGAGAGAGGCTGGTCGTTATGGACGCACCAATTCCTGGGATTGACCCCTAGAGCGAAATTCTTCAAAATCCCGGGGTTTGGCATTTCAACTTTCACGGACCGGATGCGGAACGGCTCTCCTTGCAGTCGGGCGGCGGACCATACATTGTAGGAAGTTTCGAAAGCGGGGCAACATCTACCTGCGGTGCATGTCCGTTCACGGCGCACGCGCCGTGCTGCTCCGGGTGAAGTACGACACCGGAGGCTTTGGCCAGTGGATTCGTCAGCTCGAAGCCCGAGCGCCACGCAACAAGGTGGTCGTTGCTATCGTTTGAAACGCCATCCTCATCACCGCTGACGGCTTTGTAGTCTTTTTCTCCGGAGGGTGTCTGAGCAGTCCGGTTTCAAGGACCTGATCACGCGAATGAAATGCGATCACAATGCAAGACGCAGCGAAAGCGGTCTTGATTTCTGTCGTCTTCGGAAATCCATCTGAGGGTGCTTCCGCGGCTGCATCCACTTGCGGCGTCGGTAGTTGAGCAAAACCGAAATCCAGAATCTTGATTCGACCCTCTGTGGTGATGAACAAGTTTTCTGGCTTTAGATCCCGATGGACAATTCCTTTTTCGCGGGGAGTGCCAAAATGCTTACAACAGTTACAGGGGCACAATTGCTGAAACAAGCGTCCGCCCGTTCAACTCTATTCTGACCGGGAGTCCGGATTGTTAGTGCGCGTGCTCCGCTTCACAGAAACACCGCTGCGACAGAATCCCACACAAATTGACTATGCGGATTATCGCGACGAGGGTGGAGTGAAGACTCCATTCGCGTGGTCTATAGCCCGTCACCGACGGGCGTTTCACAATTCAGACGGAACAAACCAAACAGAATGTTCCGATCGAAGACAACAAATTTGAAAAGCCCAGGTCGAGAACGAACCCGTGACGAACCGCTGCTACGCATCCGTTTGGTATCGCGCCGACCGGCACACTTGCCGGTTCGAAGATATCGTCAAGTTTTGAAGAAATCTTGACAAACTTCCGATGATCTACCTGCTCGATGTGAATGCTTTTGCCACTTTGGGTTTTATTAATCACGAGTTCCACGATCGTTTAGCTGCTTGGGTCCAATCTCAGAATTCAGCGAACGTGGCGAGTTGCTTAATCACGGAGTTTGGGCTTGTACGCGTGCTGGCCCAAGCCCCGGGCTACGGATTTACAGTAACTCAAGCTCGAACATTATTGATACGCTTGAAAGAGGCCCGCACTTCGCCTCTGAAGTTCATTCCGGACGAACACGATGTTTCTCACCTGCCGGCGTGGGTCAGAGCGCCTGAGCAAATTAGCGATGGTCGTTTAAGCAAGCTTGCGACCGCGAATAATGCGGTTTTGGCAACGCTTGATGAGAACATTCCTGGATCATTTCTGATTCCGAAATAGTTCCTCTTTTAATGGGGTTGCCTCTCTCTCCGAGGCTTCCGTGAACCAGGTACCGGCATCTTCTTCGCGGCATGAAAGCCAACTTCATTGCTGTGTGCTAACGGTGTGCCGAATTTCGTAAATAATCCCCATTGACCGACTTCGTGGATCCAGATGGTTGCAAGGCTGGGGGAAAACGGGGATTTTTGGGCAATATCACCGGCTCGCCGACATAGCCAACACGAGATTTGATCGGTAGGACCCTGCACGCCACAGCCAGCTTCTGGCCAGTCGCAGGTGTCTCCGACCGAAATCGCTACGGCCTTCAACGACCCTTCGTAGCTGGCCTGGAGCGCGTCTGCCGTAGGAAACGCTCCAAAAATAAAATATCCGGAGCGGCTGCAAAACAAGTAACATAGGCCTTTGTCTCGCTAGGGGCGCTGGCTGAAAACGATCAAACACAGTTCTTTATTCGCCTTGTCCGACGCGCATCCTCCCGAGCGCTGACGGACGCATTATCTGGTTCTGTGGGATTGTTGTATTCTTTGTTGCCGATACGAATGAGGAGGGCACAATAACATATGTCATTGCAATTATCTCTCCGTCAGTTGGAAGTCTTCGTGCGGGTCGCTGAATTGCGAAGCTTTAGCGAAGCTGGGAAGATGCTGCACGTATCTCAACCCGCTCTAACGCGAAGCATTCAGCAAATGGAGGATTGCTTGGGAGCGCGTCTTTTCGACCGCGATACGCGCAAGGTTGAGTTAGCGGCTGTTGGGACTCAACTCCTTCCGATCGCTCGTCGGATTCTCGCCGAGTTCGAAACTGCGTGCGGCGAAATGACACAATTTGTTGAGGGCTTGCAAGGCAAGGTGCATGTCGCTGCCCTGCCCTGCGTGGCGGCCGCCGTTCTGCCATCGGTTATTGCTGGTTTCTGCAAGTCACATCCACACGTTGACTTTAGGATATCCGAGTGCCTCTCGCAAAATGTCACAGAGGCGGTCACGGATGGCATATGCGATTTCGGTATCGCCGTCCTTCCCACCGCCAATGAGCGCGTGAATTGCCAGCATTTAATCGACGATGATATTTTCATGGCGTGCCGCGCTGATGACCCGCTTGTTTCCGAGAAGGCGGTTCCGTGGTCTGTTCTCACGACGCGGCCCTTCATCGCTATGGGGCGCAATTGTAGTGTCCGTGCAACTACGCACGATACGTTCCGGGAATTGAATCTCAATATCAGGCCTCACTACGAGTGTCAGAACATCGCAACCGCTCGCAGCCTGGTGGAAGCAGGTTTAGGCATTTGTGTCGTTTCTGCTTTGATGTTGCCCCAGATCGCCTTTGGCAAGGTGGTAGGGCGTCGTCTGATCCAACCTTCTCGCAGTCGCTCTATGGGCATTATTACCCGTTCGGGACGTGAGCTGGCTCCGGCGGCGCAAGCGTTTTTCAGTACTTTTGTGTCTCGCGCCCCCCACATTCACCGAAGCATCATTGCCGAGGGGGAGAAAACTAGTGTTGCGGTGGCATTCGGCCGTGCTTGAGATTAGTCCGATTCCTCGCTAATACCGATGAAAGCGGACTTTAGGAGGGCTCTTTCGTCGGAACGGGCGATGCGAGATAGCAGGTAGTCGATTTCAGCTTTCGCCCGAGGCGACAAAGTCGTCGCCGGTTTCCGTTGCGCATCAGACGCCAGAATCCCGCGGCGCTTGAGAACATATTTGCGGACGGCAAGTCCCAAGCCAGGCTGCTGCTCGTATCGAATAAGCGGAAGATGCAGATCGAAGAGATCATGCGCGGCATCGCGCGAGCCGGAGATACCCAGCCGAACCATCTCCACCAGCATGTCAGGAAAACAATAGCCCGTCATCGCGCCGTCGATGCCCCGCTCGGTTTCAAAGTCGAGGAAAAGCCCGCTGTTTCCGCACAGAATAGAAATGTGGCGCATTGAACTCTCGGCCTCGAAGCCACGCAAAATCGTTATCTTTTCGAGGCCTGGCCAGTCCTCATGTTTCAGCATCACACAGGAGGGGTTTCCCTGCACGATGCGCCGGATAACGGCTGGAGTCATGGTTACCTTGAAAGTAAGCGGGTAATCCTGGATCACAAAAGGCACATCGCTGCCAATTGCCTGCGCCACGTCGCTATAATAGGTTACGATCTGGTCATCAGTATTGAGCGATGAAGGCGGAGCAATCATCACTCCTGCGGCCCCTGCGGCCATGACCGAGCGTGCCAACGAGCGCATAGTCGCAAAACCTGGAGCCGAAACACCCACGATGACAGGCACTGTCGCCCGCTGAATCACGCGGGAAGCGATACTTAAGGCCTCCACATGGTCTAGTTTGGGAGCTTCACCCATCTGCCCTAATACCGTAATTCCGGCCACGCCAAACTCGAGGAACGAACTTATCATTCGATCGAGAGATTTCTCGTCGACCCTGCCGTCCTCATGGAAAGGGGTTGAAGCGATGACGTAAACTCCACGGACAGTCTTGTCTAAGCTCATTCTTTACTCCGGGCAACTATTAGTATCAGTTGTAATGGACCCCATTTTCGAGGGAGAGGGACCCCAACAGCTCGAGTCGAGGCAGAAAATAAAGTAAGGTTGCCTTCCGAAACATCTCAGCTGGCATTCCCTAACGTTCGGAACTGTCCGCTCAAAAAGTAGCTTTTCCGGTGCGATTTACACGCTCGGTATCATCCCCCCATCAACTCGAAGCATGGTCCCGGTTATGTAAGAGGCTCTCTTGCTGGCAAGGAAGGTGACCGCATTGGCAAATTCTTCCGGCTCGCCATAACGCTGCATCGGGATTGACGCGGCACTCTGTCTTAAGATTTCTTCTACCGGCTTGCCTTCACGCGCAGCGCGCGCCTCGTCAAGTTGACCTCCGCCGAACTCGGCGGCACCCTCACTTCCGCCACCATTGAGAATGTGCCGGTCAATGGCCGCGATTACACCAAGCTCATCTACTTGAATCCTGGCGTCGCAGGCTCTCCAGACCAGATCTCCGATTCGCCTGGTTCGTTCGGCACTTTCTCCATGAACGGGTCTCGCGGCCGCGCCAACAACTTTCTGCTCGACGGCACTGACATGAACGACGGCTTTCGCAACGATCCCGCCATCAATGAGGCAGGCGTGTTCGGCGATCCGGCAACGATTCTGCCCATCGACGCGATTGCTGAGGTTAATGTGATTTCAAACTATGGAGCGGAGTACGGCAGAAATTCCGGCGCTGTCGTCGATATCGTGACCAAGAGTGGCACCAATCAGTTGCACGGCTCGCTGCTCGAGTACAACCGCACCAGTTCGATCGGAGGCGCCCGCAACTTCTTCAATACCGAGGGACCCTCAAATCCATTCCACAACAATCAGTTTGGCGGATCGCTCGGTGGCCCGATCGTCAAGAATAAGACGTTCTTCTACCTCGATTACGAGGGCCAGCGCGAATCCGGTGCGCAGGGCGGCCAGAGCTGCGTGCCCGATCCAAGGCAAATTGCGGCTGACGAGGCGGCCAACGGCGCTCCGGATTCCGTGATCGCATCTTTGCTTGCCCGCAACCCCTGGCCCACGCCGAATATTCCCGACCCTGCCTTTGCCGTGAGCCCTCCCACAACCGGCTTCGACTCCGGATGTCCCGATGGTCCGAACCTCGCTCTCTCAACCTTGTTCAGCAACACTGTCGATAGCGTCATCGGCAAAGTGGATCACAGTTTCAACGCATCCAATGTGCTCACCGGCCGCTATTATTTTGGCAACAGTCAACAAAGTTTTCCTTTCGCTCAACTGGCTGGCGGACTTCTTCCCGGCTTCAACACGACAACCCCAACCCGCGTGCAGTTGGTTTCAATTTCATACGTAAAAGTCGTGAACTCTCAACAGGTGAATGAAGCGCGCCTGGGATGGAATCGCTTTGCCGAGGGCTTTTTCCCGCAAGACCACGATTTCAATCCCAACTCGATCGGCCTGGACACCGGCGTAACTTCACCCTATGACTTCGGGCTGCCAAAGATTTCCGTTGGCAGCGGCTTCTCGGTCATCGGCGCCACTGACTCCGTTCCACGCTCGCGCGTCGATTCCAACTGGCATTTCATCGACAACTATTCGTGGAAATCGGGCCGGCACGATATCAAATTTGGCTACGAGTTCCGCCGCACCACTATTCAGCTGATTCAGGACAACACATTTCGCGGAACCCTCGATTTCAGTGACCTCGCCTCCTTTCTCCAGGGCATGCCCGATGGCGGCAACAGAACTCAAGGCGACACCAGGCGCCATTCCTATGAAAATAGCCACGGACTCTACATCCAGGATGTTTTCCGCTGGACTCCGCGTCTGACTTTGAACTACGGCATGCGCTGGGATTATTTCGGCGTCGTCGGCGAGAAGAACAACCTCTTCTACCGCTTCGATCCGACGAGCGACGCCGTCGTTCCCGCCGGTCAGCTATATAACAAGGACCCACACAATTTTGCGCCCCGCTTCGGTCTCGCTTACGACGTGACCGGCAAGGGACGAACCGTTGTCCGCGCCGGTTGGGGCCTGTTCTTCGATGCCTTCGCGCAGGATATCTTTCTCGGCCACGTACCCTACAACTGCGCCTTCTGTCCGGGCCCGGCCTATACTGGATTCGGACTTGGAGCGATCGGCTCGGCAGGTGCAAACACGGTTGCGCTCGCCCCGGGTACACCCGTCTACTCTGGTCTTTCGCCGCTGGGCGATTTCTTTGGCGCCGACCAGAATCTCCGCACGCCCTACACGCAGAATTTCAATCTCAACGTTGAACAGCAACTCGGCAAGGCGATGCTTCAGGTGGGATACGTTGGCGCTCTCGGCACGAAGCTCTTCCGCTTTCGCGACATCAATCAGCCCAGCCAGGCGCAGATCACGGAGTACGATTCAAGCTGTCCAATCCCGACCGTGCCAGCATCTGTATTCCCGAACTGTCCCATCTCCGGATTCGACAACGACTCGAATGTCCCGCGAACTTACAGCAACTACTTTTACATAAACCAGGAAGAATCGTCGGCCAACTCCAACTACCACGCCTTGCAAATCAGTCTGCGGATGAATAGCTGGCGCGGCGTCACCTCAGCCGTGAATTTCGCCTGGTCCCACTCCATCGACAATGCCAGTGACAGCGAGGACTTCATTCCCAACGCCTCGCAACCCAACAACAGCCTCGAGCCGCAACTAGAGCACGGCAATTCCAACTTCGATATTCGCCACCGATTCACCTGGAATTTTGGCTATCAACTTCCAAAGACGAGCGGAAGCCTCGCGAGGCTGAAGAATGGTTGGGGCATCAACGGAGTGCTCAACCTGCAGGATGGTCAACCTTTCCAGCTCAACTACAATTTCGAAGGCGACTACTCGGGGTCGGGCGAAGGCTTCGACCGTCCCGACGTCGTTGGTCCCATCACCTACGGCAGCGGGCCATTCAGTGTCGATCTCCACAGCTTCCAGGTACCTTGCACGTTTGGCAACACGACCGCCAACAGCTCCTCTGGCGACAGCCAGTGCCTGGCTGGCACCCGCCACTTTGGGGATATGGGTCGTAACAGCTTGCGCGGACCGTCGTTCAAAGAACTCAATTTCAGTATCTTCAAAAGCACGCCTCTCACCGAGCGTGTGAATCTTCAATTCAATGTCGACTTCTTTAATATTTTCAATCACCCCAATTTTGCCAATCCCAATCTTCCGGATTTCATCACCGATCCGGCAACCAACACCCTCGACGCCACAGGCCGCGGACTCATCACGAACCCAGCCACAGGCACGTCGTTCCTGCCCCTCGCCGCCACCGGCGATGTAGGCATCGGCAATCCATTCCTGGGTGGAGGAGGCCCGAGAGGAACACAGTTCGCGCTGAAGCTGATTTTTTAAATTGTGTGGTGAGAGGCATCAGGCCCGTCGTGACGAGGCGGAGTCCCCCGAAAATTGTTCAGCTTTCGGCGAACAGCAGGATGGGTGTATGATCAGGGCCCGTTTTGGAACCAAAACGGGAATCCCGTAAGCAAGTCGATCGAAGGGAGAACGCTCGTGTCAATATTTTCATTTAAGACCCTATCCAAACATTGCAAGGCAGGCGCGCTCGCACTCCTAGGCGCATGTTTATGTCTCGCGCTGACCGGCACGTCGGCCGCTCTTGAAAAAGCGGTGCTCGGCTCGCCGGTTGCCGCAGAGCAGGTCATCCACTTCAATATATATCTACCCGTGCGCAATCGGGCCGCGGTCGATGCGCTCATCTCCCAGCTTCAAACGCCCGGCTCCCCTGCCTACCATAAGTGGCTGACGCCGGCTCAATACAACCAGCGGTTCGGTCCCTCGCGAAGCTTGGTGAATGCCATTAAGGATGAGCTTGCGACGTACGGCCTGCAGGTCACGCAGGTCCACACGCACAGCCTGGGCGTATCGGGCACAGTCGGTGCCATCAACGCCGCGTTCGGTACGACGTTGGCGACCGCGCGTTTTGCTTCCGGCAGGCAGAGCATGGCCGCGGCTACACCTCTGAAGCTCACCGCCGACTCTTGCGGCGGCCAACGGCATGATCGGGGCGTTCTCCGGGACGATTCACATGCACTCCTTCGCCCACCCCAGCATTCTCGCCAATCCCGATAACCGCGAATCACCCGCAGGCGGCTACTGGTTCGATGATCTGAAGCAAGCCTACGCCTACCCGAGCTACAAGAGGCTGACGGGTAAAGGCGTCAACATCGGTATTTTGATGACGCCAAACTTCAACCCCTCGGATATGAAGTTGTACTTTTCGCACGAGAAGCTGGCGACGCCTTCCATCACCACCATCAACGTCCTGGGCGGCGCGCCATTCGATGCCAATGAAGCAGCCGAGACGCACATCGACATCACCCACTCGGCCGGCATGGCGCCGCTCGCTCACGTTTATCTCTACAACATGCCTGATCTCGATGACGATTCAATTCTAGCCAGCCTCACCGATATCGATGAGAACAACCTCGTCGATGTCGTCAACATGTCGTTCGGCGAGCCCGAAGTGGCCTACGCTCCCGCCTACAACGGTGGGGTTAACCTTGAGGGGTTCATCGGCATTTATGATGACTTCTTCGCCGAGGGTAATGTGCAAGGCATCACCTTCGTTGCGGCATCGGGCGACTGGGGCGGTAAGGACATTCCCTCGCCTGCGTGCTTCAGTGCCTCGCCGTCGACGCCCTGTGGCATTATGCGGGTCGGCGTTGGCATACCGGCGGCGAGCCCGCACGTGACGGCCGTCGGTGGCACGAACTTGGTGACGACATATAACCCCCCGAGTCTGGATTCCGCTTACGTCAGCGAGAATGCGGATTCAGATCCCCTGGCTTTCGACATCTTCTACGGTACCTCGGCAACGGGCGCGGTATGGGGTTCGGGCGGCGGCATCAGCAGTTACTTCGCGAAGCCGTCCTACCAGAATCTGGTCTCGCAGCAGTACCTCCCGGCGAGGGCCGCGAACTGGCGCACAATTCCCGATGTCGCGCTGGAGATGGGCGGCTGCCCGTACGGCGACCTGTACTACGAACTGAATGGCGTGTGCCCGCCGGATCGCAGTTTCGACTGGACGCCGATCGCCGGGAGCTTCTACGGCTATGTCGGCACAAGCTTGTCCTCGCCCGATTTCGTCGGCCTCCTGGCGCTTAAGATTCAGTCCGAGGGCGGACGTCTTGGTAACGAGAACTATGACATTTACGCGCTTGCGGCAGCGCAGGCAAACGGCTCGTCGAACACCGTTTTCCGGCAGGACATTCCCGGGAATAATGGCGTGTACAAAACTCACCCAGGCTATAACCTTGTTCTCGGCAACGGCACCGTAGTTGCGCATGACTTCGTGCTCGGTCCCAGCCTGCCGGTGGCGGGTGTGCCGCAGACAGCTACAAACCCTTAACAGGTTCTTGAAAAATTGCTGTTCGACCCTAGCAGCTCCAACCTTGAATAAAGCAGCGCGGCAGGAGTACTGCCGCGCTGCTCATCCTTAGTCTTTTTGAATCTGGTTTTTTGTGGCATGCTGAGTGCGCCACTCAGAAGGCAAGCCGAAGCGCGAAGCTGATCTGTCGTGGCGGATTCGCCGAACCAAACGCCAGCGGAGAACTCAAGTCTGCCGTTGCACTCGGCACAAATCCTGTATATCGATAAGGACCATTCAAAAGATTTACGTTCCCCTCTGGCGTCGACACGATCGCGGACGCGTTTGTACCCGGCTGATATGTATCTGGAAAAATGTTATTCACCGTACTGAAATTTGTGTGATTGAGTATGTCGGTCGCCTGCGCAATCAAATCCAGTCGGAGAGCGGAATCTTGGCGAAGATAAAGCGCCTTCGAGATCCGCATATCCCAACTGTAAAATGCCAGCCCAATTCCGGTATTACGACCCTCATGATACGGCCGCGCTTCACTCAAATGATCTCCCGCCCCATTCGAAGTGATCCCTGGAACCAGCAGCGTGAACGGGACTCCACTTCGCGCATAAACAATCGGTGAAATTGAAATGTCCGCCAAGATTCTCGGGAACAGACCTCCATGAGAATGGTGAGAAGTTGTATACACGGCATTAGCAACGAAGTTGTGGGTAATATTGAAGTCCGATAGAGACCGGTCGGCCGATACCAAATCCGGCCGGAACGGCGTACTCAGAGAACTGTAGTCGCTTGTGTCATCGATCGCCTTGCTCCATGTATAGTTGGCCTGGAATTGCAGCCCACGCCCAAATTGCTTCGTAAACGATGCGGTCAGGCCATGATAGATCGAACTGCCGATCGAATCATATTGATCGTTCTGCAGGATCTGCGCATTCGGTTCGCCTGCGGTCGAGCCAGGCTTCGGAATGTAAAACGGACCGATGAATGGGTCTATCGGAGCAGTCGGATTCCGCATGTAATTGGCTTCGTTGACCTGCTCGATGTGGACGCTGCGATACAAGATGTATCCCATTTCGAGCGAAAGACTATTGCCGATCTGCTGGTCGATGCTGGCGCTCGACTGAATCGTATACTGCGGCTTGTAGTTGTTCTGAATCGTGTAGAACACGCCATTGATCTGACTCGGCCCGGGCGGCTGGATCACTATTCCCGCTGCTGCAAGCTGTTGTGCTGTCAATTCCGGGTTGGGATTCGCCGTGGTCGCCAAGCCTTGTTCGATCGCAGTCGCGGTCAGGAGCTGCGCAGGCTGTCCCGTAATTGTTTCCAGAGCCAGGTTAATATTTTTCCCGCTCGTGCCAAGTTCATTAAGGTAGAAGGGAACAAGAAACAACTGTGGCGCCACAAACATGCCGCCGCCAGCGCGAATCACGGTCTTCCCATTGCCCCGCGGATCATACGCGAGGCCCAGCCGGGGAGAAACTCTGAAACTGGCAGGGACCGGACTGGCTTCGTGATCGTAATCAAAGCGCACTCCATAATTGGCTGTCAATTTGCTGGAAACCTTCCATGAATCCTGCGCATAGAATCCGAGATAATGCGCCCAGCCTTGCCATCGCCCATTTCCACTAGCCTGGAGCATTGTCACTGGAACCCCGGCAACATACGATTCTGCCGCCGACAGGTTGGTTGAAGCCGGGCCTGTCGCAGGATATCCGAGCGCGAGATTGTAGGAAGCCAACCCCGCCTGGTACGCGGATGGCAACAGACTGATGATCGGTATTTGCCCTTCGGCAAAAGTATATTGTCCGCCAAACCAAAGCTGTTCGAAGATGTTGTAATCGACCGGACGGTACGAAGCGCCGAATTTGAAACTGTGAGCACCGTGCACGAGAAATAAATTCTCGTCGAACTGAAAACGATTTTCATGTCCGAAGTAGGGATACGGGAAATTCGTGCCCACCGTGCTCGGTCCGCCCGTCCCGCCGATGCTGCCTAGATCGATCTCTGCCCGGTTGGGGAATGGCGTCACATTGTCCGATGTATCGTGCGGCACAATTTGTGCCCGCATCTCGTTCACCATGTTGTTGCTGATTGTCCGTGTCCAGGAAAAAGTCGCGGTATAGTCGCGCACGTCGTTGGTGTCAGAAGTGTAACGAGGCGCCCCGCCCGCGCCGGTCACCTGGTTCAGTTCGCGCATCAGCGAGAAGCGCAGAAACAGATTGTCCTTCATGCTGGGAATGTAATCGAGCCGAGTCACCCAGTTGTTATAACGCCCATTCTGGCCGGGCGGCGCTTGCACCACCCCTCCTGCATTGCCATCGAACGTCCCACTGTCAGGCGTAAGCAACGCCCTCAAAATCGGATCGGTCAGCGGATTGAAGATCGGCGATGTCAGAAACGTCGAGCCAATCGGCGACAGCGGCCCTCCAAACGCCTGCAATTGCGTCAGGTAACAAAGCTGGCTCACTTGCTGGACGGCCGACGTCTGGCCAGGACACAAGCCCGTTGCCGCATCGAAACCATCGCTTTGCGCGCTCAGCCCACGCGCTTCCGCCGTTCCCAGCAGATTCACAACCGTCGGGTAATCGAGCTTCTGTCGCTCATACGACGTAAAGAAAAACAGCTTGTCTTTCGTAATGGGACCGCCCAGCGTGGCCCCCGCTATCATTCCCTGCTCGAATGGCTTGGTGTTGGGATTCGGGCTGAAACTATTGAAGAAATTCGCAGCGTCCGTGCTTTCGTCGTGAAAGAAACCGTAGACGCTGCCGTGGTAGTGGTCTGTGCCGCCCTTGGTGACGACGTTGATCGCCGTTCCCACGGTGAATCCGAATTCCGCTGCGAAGGAATTTCGGTTTACCTGATACTCCTGAATCGACTCGATCGGAACATGCTGCACTCGCAATGCGCCAGATCCAAAATCATCCTCGCCGCCATCGATTGTGAACAGGTTGTTGCGTCCATTGCTGCCGCCGATCGAAAAGCCGGACGCCGAATACGCGGTTCCAATATTCGGATCCTGCACCGCAGGCGCCAGCGAACTCGCCACCCCGGGCAACGTGTAAATCGCTTGCGTAAAATTCAAATCAATATTGGGCAGGTTTTCGACTTGCTTCGTCTCGATGGTATTGGCTTGTTGGGTCTGCGCCGTGTCGATCAGCGGTGGCCGGTCTGTTACTTCGATCACCGACCGAACTTGCCCCACCGACAAATGAACATCGTAAGTAACGGTCGCGCCAACGGTCAGCAACAGATTCTCCGCAACCGCTTTGTTGAATCCCGGCGCTTCGACTGACATCTGGTAGGTACCCGGCGGAAGCGCCAGTAGTTGAAAACTGCCGTCTGCCTCCGCTCGTTGCGCCTTGCTGAGACCCGTCGCCGCATTCTTCACAGTAATCGTCGCCGATGCGACGGTTGCACCCTGCTGATCGTAAATCGTCCCTTTAAGAGTCGCGGTATCGTAGCCCACTTGTGCAAACATCAGCGGCGTTTGCGCGAGAACGCATCCCAGTAGAGTTAAGGCATATTGTTTCCAGGCAAGTGTCCGCCAGCGCACGACAATCCCGCTATGAAAAGCTGGCTGTTCGAGTTGCATATTCTTTGACATCATACGTCGATGCTTCCGAATAACGCACCCGTTAGGTGATTTAACGTTAAGGATCGCCACTCATCTTTATTTTTATTTCCTAGATTTTTATTTCAAAGCTGGCGGCACTGACGTTTCCTGCGTTTTCGCTGTCTCTTTGGCTGCCTCTGCCGAAGTCGGCGTCGGCTCGCAACTCTTCTCATCGCGTTTGTACCAATCGGCAGGCTCGCACAGCGGCACTCCATTCATTTGACGCCGGTAGCGCGACACTTCCAGATACACCGCCTTGCGAATCCGGTTCATTACCCCGATCGGCCGGTGTTCCGGCAGCGAATGCCACGGATTAAACGACATCCCCTCGGCCAGAGCATTGTTGGACTCGAACTCCTGCTTCGGAATTTCAATGCGCGCCACGGGAATAAACGGCGAATCACTTTCTGACCACTCCACCGTCGTGTCTTCGACCGGCATGTTCTTTCCGGGGACCTGAAACTGCACCATGAAATCAAAGCAGGCGCTGCCGCTCGCCAGCCGCTTCGTCATTTCCTTGCGCAGAAAGTTCGGATCGCTATGATCGACCTCAGCAGGTGAGGACTCCTTGCAGGGCAGGGCGCTGTACTTCACATTATTTTCGGGCCCTAGTTTGAATGCGCTCACGCTGTAAAACTGAGTGTTCAACAGGCTGTCCGGAGGCGCCTTCAAGGTTTTTTCCGCAAGCATCATTTCGCGCAAATGCCATTTGCTAAAGTCGAGTGTAATGCCGCCCAGGAAATAGCCATACTTTGCGCGAGCGCCCAATCCACTGCCCAGGTATTTTGTGAATTCGTTATATTCGTCGATGTTGCGAATAAAAAATTGCGTCGCGTTCATCAGCGCAAAATCCTGCGTGTCCGCAGGTGGCAGTCCATCCTCCTCCAGCAATTTCGGCCCTTTGACATCCATGACCTTGATGGCCATGCCGCGCGCATCCTTGGTGCTGTCCGGTTGGGGATATTCGTTGCCACTCGAAAACCTGATCCACGCATGATGCGTACCAGGATCAGCAAACAGCCCGTAGCGCAATCTTGGATCCAAATCCTTGGGCACGGTGAACGTCGCCTCGACTAAACCGTGAGTTTTCGAATGCACGTCACGGCGGTAAGGTTGCGCGTTGGGGTCGGCGGGATCATCTCTACCGGCTTCAGCATTCTTCGCCACGACCTTCGGCGGATATCCCGGCAGCGGATGAGCCGTCATGTATCTCTGGCTCATATTCACCATGGAAAGCGCCGACGTCACAATCTGAGCCGTGAGGTAATCCTCATCCGCGGTAACATACTCGCCCATCGGTCCGGGACGGCTCGGTCGAAGCAGAAAATAACCGAGCGCCACGATCACGATCAGTCCAAGCACTGCGCGTTTGGCTCTTGTGCTCAAGCGTGCCTCCTATTGGCAGACGTTACTAGTGTCGAGGCCTTCTCTTAAATATTCGTCGATGTGGTGAACCGAGTCCGCATTCTTTTTATGTTCATCGCGATGCACCTTCAAATATTCGAGAATCTCGCGCCGCTCCTCTTCCGTCCACTCTCGCCCGATCACTCCATATTGCGTGTTCCCTTGCTCCCCTTCCACATATCCTTTGCGGAATTCGTGTCCAACGTTGGAATTGCCTGTAATCGACGTATCGAGCCAGAAGCCGTTCTTCACATCCTGCTGTGTGCTCAATCCCAGATTGACAGGATCGAAATCGCGTGTGCCTACATAGAATTTTTTGTCGCGCTGGTCCGCTGGCAACAGCAACTGATAAATCGTCGGCACTGAGCCGTTATGCAAAAACGGCCCCGCTGCCCATATCCCCGCCAGCGGACGCGGCTTGTACTGCGGCAACGGAACGGGGACATCGAGTTCTCCGAATCCATTCAGTTCATTCCGCTCCGGAACCGTGTAACGCCGTTGGTCGTAGAAACGCTGGCGCGCATTAAACACGATCAGGCGCAGCGCCACGCCGGTATTCAACGCTTTCAGGTCCAGAGCCGCAATAAAATTCTCGATCCGCGCTTTGCCCGTCGAAACCGCGTCGTTAAATTGCGCAATGTCATACAGAAGAGCTTTTTGGTCTGCGCACGTCGCGACATGCTGATCCTTGCAACTTTTGGCGATCTGCTGACTCGCAGGCAATTCCGCTATCCTGCGGGCCTCCTGGCGAAGTGCATCCCGATCTTCCGGCCACAGCGTATCGATCTGCGGTATCTGCTTCTTGGCCTTGTTCACTGCGATCGTATCCTCGCCCATAAGGCGCAGGATGTCTTTTGCATACGCGTCCGTCCGTCCGTTGAGATCGTTCTCCAGCAGCGTCCGCATCCCATTGCTGGCAGCCTCAGGACTTAGCCCCAACTTGGTCACATCGATTTTTTTGTTGACGAAGTTTACCGCCGCGGTTGGATCTGTCCCGATCTCTTCCACCGTCAACGGCTTCATCATCCACAGTGGCAAATCGTAGTTGCGGTCAATGTACGGCGCTGTGCCCTTGATCAGTGTCCGGCTTGGCGCTACCTGCCGCACTTCCTGCTCCTTGTATTCTTCAGTGTGACCTGCCGGCTGCATCGTCTGAAACGATCCGAAATTCCCCTCCTTCGCCGCTTCCTTCTTCTCTTCATGAGCCGGGCAGGAAAAAGTACAGTGAACGACACCGGTTTTTCCTCGTGCTTGCTAGCCTCTTGCTGCTCGTCAGGGCTCAGCGTGATTCCGATCTGGCTTTGCACAGGGGTGGTGGTCACGGAAGGCGGCTGAGTTTGAACTTCGCCCGGCGCTGGCGCGGGCGTTTCATAGAACCCATTCAAAAAAGTCTGCCAGCTGTCCAGAACCTGGTCTTTGTAGCCGGGCGTCTTCAAAAACGCAAACCATTCCTTGATCGGTTCGCTCGCGGGAAACGGTCCATGACAGTGTTGACACGTTTGCTCGAACAGGGCCTGTCCTTTTTTGGCCTTTTCCCAATCGATTTTTCCCATGCAGTCTTCATTCCACTTCGGCGGCTCCAGGCTCCACAATGCCATTTCGAGTTGGCTCAGGTTGTCCATCATCACCGAGGTGTCGAACTGCTGATCTCTCGGTATCGGCGCGCCATACTGGTTTAGCAGTTCGGCACGCGCGCCCACTCCCAGCGACTCACTCGAGTTTCGCGTCATCGGCTGCCGAACCGATGCGTTGTACTGCACATAGTTGAACTTCCAAATGTCCCATAATGGCGGATATCTCACCGGAGCATTCGACAGTTTGTAATTGACGCTGCTCAGTTCCTCTCCGAACACCGTGTTGCCGATCCGCCCCAGGGCATCAAGCCTGCCGGGCCCCTCCTCGGTTGGATAAAGGTGGCGTGATTTGTCGTTGAACGCCTGCTGCACTAGCTCCCCAATTACGTGCCGAAGGTCGCCATGCAGTTCCCAGCGGCCCTGCGGATACGCCGGCCCCAACACTGGCCGCGCGAAACGCACAAACTTGAATGGATTGATATAAGTTGCCGTAAGCGAAGCGAGCAACTCTGGCGCGAAATCGCCAATGTTCATCGCCGTGAATGAGTGCATCGCGGGCCCGCCATCGATGCGAAGTCCATAGCTCTTGCCGTTCTTAGCCACCGTCAACTGTCCGGTGTGGCAGGCCGCACAGGTAAGATCCAGCATTTTCTCGCCAAACTTAGCATCGTAATGCGATGTAAATCCAACAGGCAGCCGGTAGGGGTTTTGTTCGGAGGTTCCGTTGTCGACCAGAAATCCGTATGCCCCCATGCGCTGCGGATCGGCAAACTTGGTTTTTCCCCAAGCGACTTCCAGGTTCACGAACCACGAGTAGCGTATGTCTTTCAGCCCGGCGCCTTGCGGTGTGTAGTAGAAAAACTGTCGCAGCGGTTCGTTCTGTCCGCCCGTCCATCCCATTCCCTGGCTGAGATAAACGTGCTGATCAACGGGTTGAAAATCAGGCACCTTGGAACTTGGAAACATGATCAGAAAGATTCCGATCGCAACCAGCAATACACACAACCCCAAACCCACATACACCAAACGCAACACGAGTTTCCACAACGGCACGCTCGCCACGCGCCTGACAAGCCGCACCAACCATCGACCAATCGCTAATAAAAATCGCGGGATCGACCACACCACATTGCCGACGGCGGCCAACAGCGACACCAATGATTCCCACGGATGTCGGACAACATTGAGCAAAAAGTTGACAACCTTCTCCCATAATCGATGCAGCCACGGCATGACCATTTCTGCCTCGCAGTCGAAATATCAGCTTTGGCGAGCACTAGCTAACTGAAATGCAGCGGCTTGCCGGGAAACTTCATTTCGCAAGCCACCAATCGTCCGGTTCCGGCAAGAGTGATAAATGCGGTTCGCCGGTCGGGTCCTCCGAAGCAAAGGTTCGACGGCAAAGGCTCCGGTTTTCCTTCCACCATCAGCTCGATGAAATCCAAGATTTCGCCTTGAGGTGAAATCACCGTTATCCCGCCAGGAACCCCTGGATTCTGCCCTTGCGGCAGCATCGTGGCAACATATACGTTGCCCTGTTCATCCACTGCCATCGAGTCGAGCGTGCCCTGGCCGGGAATGTCCGCGGTTAGTAAGTAAGAGCCGTCAAACGTGTTTGGGTTGGGCTTGATGACGCCTGGAGATGACAGCTCCCAATATAAAATCCAGCGCGCGTAAGTCTCGGCGACATATAGACGCGTGTCATCTGGAGAAAGCGCGATTCCGTTCGGAGCGGAACGACCATTCATCATCGCCGTAATCTTGTTTGCCATCAGGCTGGGCATAATAGATCGCAGTGATGTCGCGATCGGCTGGTCTCTGTTTACCCCAATCCGTGAACCAAAAATTCCCCGTCGCGTCAAAAACCAGATCGTCCGGACTGCAGAGTCGACTTCCATTGCATTGCGAGTACAACGTGCTGAACGTGCCGTCCGTAAGATTGACCCGCTGGATCAAGCCACTCGTGTAATTCGCTGGCTGCAAGCCCGGGACCAGCAATGGCAAAGTTGAAGCGGTGCCCGGAATCGACGTCCACTCCATGCCCCCGTCATTACAAACGTAGAGAGCTCCATCTTTTCCCACGGCAGCTCCGTTCGGACCGCCTCCCAATGTGGCCACAATTTTCTTTGTGCCATCGGAAGTCACTCGGGTGAGCGTGCCGTTATGAATCTCTACGAGCAACACACTTCCGTCCGACTGATAAACGGGACCTTCCGGATATCCCAGGCCGCTGGATAGAACACTGAAATCCGACATTTGAAAGGAAATTTTAAAAGAGTTGCGGAGAGTACTCATCGCTGACCTTCCTCCTGCGGAGGCGGGAAAACTCCTGCCTTCCGTAACCCGGCGAGAAATATATTTGCCAATTCCCGATCGCGAGTAATGACCATGAATTCTCTGTCCAGAAGTGGTTCGCTGATGTTTGGATTGATGGCCAAAACCGTGGCCATCTCAGCCCGGGCTTCATCGTATCGGCCGACATGGCCGAGCGCGTTGGCCAGAATATAGCGGGCGATATAAAAATTGGGATGCATCTCCACGCACTTGATAAGCGCATGTCACTGCCTCATCGAAATGGCCGAGCCGCGTGCAAGCCATCGACTTGAAGAAATACCAGTACGGAACCGAAGGGTGATCGGGGGTATCGGTAATAAGTTTCGTCAGGATGCGATCGCCTTCATTGGCATTCTTGACTTGCTGTCCGCCGGAGCCTAACACAAACCCTAAATAACCCCAAGCCACCAGATTAAAGGGCGAGATCCGCACCGCGCGCCGCAAGGCTTGCACTGATTGCTCCCACATGCCGCAATGGCACCAGACCAGGCCCGCATTCTCCAGAACCTCGGTATCGTTTGGCGCAAGTTCCGATGCGCGTTCCACCGCCGCCTGCGCTGCGGATCGATCTTGCTCAGGATTCTCACTCAACAGTAACGCCACTTTTTCGATCAGATAAAGACCCAGGAACGCATACGCGTTGGCATAATCCGGATCCAACTCGACTGCGCGGCGCAACAGGTTCAAGGAATCGCCAATACCCGCAGGATGAAAGCTGTAATTCCAGAAGTGATACGCCTTCCGCACCAGCCCCCATGCATCCAGTTCGTCTGCGGAGGCCTTGCTTGCGCGCTCTGAGCCTGCGCGAATTAGTTCTCCTCCAGTCGCGCGCACGATCGCCGTGGCAATTTCCTCCTGCACCGCAAAAAGATCTTCCAAATTTCGGTCATAAGTGCGCGACCACAGCACTGAACTGGCGATCGCATCCGCCAGCTCAACGATCACTCGAATCCGGTTCCCACCCCGTCGCAGGCTGCCGGTGAGTACGTAACGAATCTTTAGATCGGCGGCGATACGCCCAAGATCGGGAACATCATTATCCTTGTAGCGGTAAGTTGCGAGGTGTGAAGCGACCCTGACGCCTGGAACCCGGGAAAGTGCGCTGTTGATCTCGGAGCCGATTCCCATCGCCATATAACTGTCTTCTTGGTCTGCCGACAGGCTACGGAATGGCAGCACTGCGATAGATATCTTCTCGCGGCCGGCAACCGGCGGCTGCTCAAATGCGCTCGACCCAGACGAAACCCGCGCATACCCCCCTGAATCACGACCAGAATCCGGCAGGCTGACTCCGGACTGCGTTTCGCTTTCTCCTGCTTCACCTGCCAATTTCAAATCTGCAGTCAGCGCTGCGATATTTGGATATCGATCGGCAGGCTCCTTCTGCAAAGCTCGTGCGATTAGTGCGTCAAGAACTGGAGGCGCGGTCGGTCGCAACGAGCGCAGCGATCTTGCCTCGCAGCGGTTGATCGACTGCACCAGCTCCATCAGATTCTTTCCATAAAATGGCAGTTCGCCGGTAAGCATTTTGAACAGGACCACACCGAGAGCAAAAATATCCGTCCGCTGATCGACCGGAAGATTCAATTGCTGCTCCGGAGCCGCATAGCAAAGCGTGCCCATGAACGATCCCGGGCTGGTCAGCATCTCCTGTGTAGGCAGCATCCCTCTGGCATCGGTTCCCTGCTTGGCCAGCCCGAAATCCACAATTTTGATTTGGTCATGACGCGAAATCAGGATGTTTTCTGGCTTGAGATCGCGATGCACGATGCCCGCCGCGTGTGCCGTCCCAACCGCATCCGCAATTTGAAGCCCGTAACGCACCACCCTTGCCAGAGGAAGACCACGCGCCGGAATGATCTGCGACAACGGCTTTCCTTCAACGTACTCCATCACGATGAAGTCGCTGTCCGGTTCCGATAGAAGATCGTAAATGGTAACGATGTTCGGATGATTCAAAGCGGAAGCCGATTGCGCTTCACGCTCGAACCTCTGCCGCAAGACGCTGTTTTGGGTGTCGCCTTCAACAGATTTCACGAAAGGTAACGCTTTGAGCGCGACGTCGCGATTGAGCAGTCGGTCTCGCCCTTTGTACACGATTCCCATGCCCCCGCGTCCGATCTCTTCAATGATCTCGTAGTGAGATATGATGCGGCCTTTCGCCATTGTTTCGTTTTCCTCCGCGAATTGATCATAGCTCGAAATTGCTGCAAGATCAGAGCTTAAAAGAGGGCCTCACGATAAGGGCATACCCGGCGACTGTCAAAGGTGGGGACCGCCGCGCCACAGCCCATTCAAGCTGGAACTCGACTGGAATTTACCGGAAGCGCAACCGGTGAAACCGATCTAACTATTCAAAATAGTATCGGGATAGTCCAGAGATATAGCGTCAACGTCAGGTGAATCAGTTGTACTAAATACTAAGACTCGCAACTCATCTCATTTCGCTCCCAAATCATCTTTCTCGTGATAGTTCGGGTATGCCGGCCGCTGATACTGAGGCAGAGGATGTAACTTTAGTTGCTCCATCACCACGTCAATTGCTTTGTCGAGCTGCGTGTCGTGGCCTTGGCGATATGCGGCTGGATCAAGGTCCACTTCAATGTCTGGAGCAATACCGTGATTCTCGACCTCCCATTGGCCATTAAGCCCGTATAGAGCGGCTCGCGGCGCGGTAACATGGCCGCCGTCGATCAGTTCGGGATAGCCTCCAATCCCCACCAGGCCGCCCCACGTTCTCTTGCCGATAAGCGGGCCCAGCCCGGCTTTACGGAAATACCACGGCAGAGCATCGCCGCCCGACCCCGACATTTCGTTAATGATCATAACCTTCGGTCCGAAAATCGCTTCCGACGGACTCGACCAGTCGTGTCCTTCGCGCGTCACGACCTTGCTCATCATCGGCCGCCGCAAGTAGTCGACGATGTAATCGGCAAGCTGCCCGCCTTCGTTGAAGCGTTCGTCAATGATCACCGCTTCTTTCCCCACTTGGGAAAAAAAGTAACGGTTGAAGCTGGTGTACCCTCCGCCGCCGGTGTTCGGGACGTATACATAGGCAACCCGGCCTCCAGTGGCCTTGTCCACGGTGCGGCGATTGTCTTCGATCCACGCGCGGTGGCGCAGACTCTCTTCGCTCTCGATCGGAACCACGGTGACCTCGCGCGAATCTTTGCCGTCAGGGTTGGCGCCGATCTTCAGCACTACCTGCTTCCCTGCCGTTTCTTCGAAGAAGCTGTAGATGTTATCTTGCGCGTGCAGATCCCGGCCGTTCACCGCCAGAATGTAGTCGCCCGACTTTCGCGTTGACCCCCGGTTGTGTCAGCGGCGCCTGCAATCCCGGATTCCAGTTTTCTCCGTCGTATACTTTCGCCAGGCGGTAACGGCCGTTCTCTAGGCTGTAGTCAGCGCCAAGTAATCCGCCCTTAACCTTCTTCGGCTCGGGTTCTTCTCCGCCGCCCACAAACATGTGGCCGACGGTCATTTCCCCGAGACAGTCTTCAAACAGATACGTGAGTTCTTCGCGCGAAGCTATTCCGTCGAGATACGGCTCATATTTTTTCTTCGCTTTGTCTAGATCGAGACCGTGATAGTGCGGATCGTAGAAGAAGTCGCGTTCGATTCGCCAAGTCTCGTTATAGATCTGCCTCCACATTGCCCGCGGTTCGACATAGACGTTCCAATCGTCGAATTTGAGAGGGCCGAGACCGGGTTTGGGCGGGCCGCCAGCGCTGGGCGCTTCTTCGGTTGACGCCGTGGACCACGATTCTCCCTTGCGATAGAGAATCTTTTCACCGTCGAAGGAAACCGTGTAGTCGTTGACATCCTCGATCCACTTATCCACCTTGCGCTTGCTCAGATCAAACTTTTGGATAATCAGCGGCGGGTTCTCCTGATCTTCTTCGGTCATCACCATCGGAGCTTCGGCTAAGAACAAAATTCCCGACTTTCCGGCAAGCAAATTGGTGTAATTCTTCCCCGGAATCGGCAACGAAAGAATTCGCTGACTGATCCCTTCAAGGTCAATCTTGACCACGACGGGCTCTTCTTTCTTATTCTTATCCTTATCTTGTTTGTCGGCATCGTCATCGGCGTTCTTTTTGTCTTTGCCGTTTTGCTTGTCGTCGGCAGATTTGTCGCTCGCTTTGCCTTTGTCTTTTTCGCTGTCTTTTTCCTTATCTTTATCGGCAGACTTGTCTTTATCGCTCGCTCCGGGTTTTTCCTCGTCGCTTTCCGGCGCTAATGGTGACGGCAGATCTTTGTTTAGAACGACGACATACGGGCTGCGCGAAATTCGGTGTTCATCGCTCGACATATCAAGTCCGGACGTCGCTAGCGCCGTGTCGGTCGAAGCGGTGAAGTAAAGGTATTTTCCGTTTTTGTCGAAGGCGGGATACTGCGCGTCGCTCATGCCATCGGTGATCTGAAAAGTCTTGCCCTGATCGAGCGAATATGCGAACACCGCATGCAGGCCGCTAGGCAGTTGCCGGCTGTATGCGATCCATCTACTATCCGGAGCCCAGGTTTGGCGGAATTGCGTTGCGGCGAAACCCCCGTAGTAATCGGTATCGATAAGTTTCGGTCGCGGATTGCCGAAATCCACATACCACAGATTCAATCGCTTATCGGTGGGTACGGTGAAAATTTCTCCCCATGCCTCAAAGACAGCACGCGCACCCGTTGGAGAAATGCCGAAATTCTGAATACTTTTTGATTCGACCTTTGCAAAGTGCGGTCGCACCGCTGCGAGATCGCCGTTCACGTGGACCGAAACAGTTTTAGCCTGATGCGCGCCTTAATCGATGCAATTGACGTCAAGCGCAAGACCCTGTTCGAACACGAAAATACTCCGTTCTATTGTCTGGAAGCGGAAGTAAACACGCCGACCGCCCGTGGCGGCCAGACCCTCGTCCGCCTGAAAATGCGTAACCTTCTGACCAACGCCGTCTTCGAGAAAACATTCAAGGCGAGCGACAAGTTCAAGGAGCCCGACTTGCAGTATGTCGACGCATCCTATCTCTACAGCGATGGCGATGGTTCTCATTTTCTCGACCAGGAAACGTACGAAACCCTAACTCTTACAGGTGAGATGGTAGGCAATGCATTGGATGTGCTGATCGAAGGCGCCTTGCTTCAGTTGCGCAAGTACAACGGCAATCCCATCGGTTTGGAACTGCCGACGTTCGTCGAGCTAAGCGTCGCGCGCACCGATCCCGCCGCGCGCGGTGGTGGCTCATCGGGTGGCAGCGAAACCAAACCCGCCCGGCTGGAGACCGGACTCGAGATCCGCGTTCCCCTCTTCATCAAAGAAGGCGAGAAGGTTAAAGTATCAACCGAGACCAGGGAGTTCGCCGGGCGCGCATAAGCCAACCATGGCCGAATTTGATGTGACGTTCAAAAGCCTTTAGCGGCGCAGATTTCGACCTTCCATCCTTTCTTCTTCCGAAGCGATCGAGACCCCGGATTCCGCGGTCGTTCGCCGAATTGCCCCCACTTCGTAACCGAGGTCGTAGCTTTGGCGATACCGAAGCCGGGGTGCCCCACCTTTCGCGCTTTTCGAAAGGTGGGATTCCACGGCCGCGTCAATCATGTTTCTTACTTAGCCGGCACCAGGTCAAATTTGCCGGACGACTCTTCATAAAACAGCGCGCCCTCTTTCTTGTCGCCGCCGCTCCAGTGTTTATGTCCGCCCGGAACCCGCAGGAAATCGCCCCGCCCAACCCGCTTTTCCCCGGCATCGTCCTTGTAGAGATAGGCGCCCTTTATCCCGACAATCCAAACGTCGTTAGTGTGGATATGCCATCCATTGTCTTGCCCCGCCACGAACTTGGTGTATGTGCCGTGAGCTCCCTTGTTTTGATCTCCCCAAATCGGCGCTATGGAGACGCCTGGGGACATGCTTCCGTAATCCGCCCTATCGGGCGCAGCAAAAATCACTTTTTCCTGAGCATTGACTTCCTGAGCATTGACCTGCTCCAGTTTGCCCTGAACGCGTCCGACCGACCACGCGATCATGAGCAGCGACAACACCCCGACAGCCACCACTGATGGTTTCATGTTTTCCTCCGCAAAATTTTATTTCGAACTCTTCCCGACGAATAACTGAGCCGCCGCATTCTACACCCCCAAGCGCTGCGGCCGCCGGGACGCGAGGCGGGCGGCCGGCGGGCGCGTGGTCCATTCTAAATTTCGCGTTCTTTGTCTTCAACGACCTGAGCCGGGACGACATAAATCAGGTGTTCCTCGCCGCGGACCCACCCTTTCCCCAATCTCAACCCGCCGACGGTGTCGCGTTTCTCGCGACAGACCGCTACATTTCTAAAGCACTCCCACACTCTCGCCGATCAGTAATTTAGATTCATCTTCCAAATCGGAGAAAAGTCGCGTGAGATTTACGCTTGGGAAAAAACTGAGTTTGAGCTTTGGTGTGATTCTTGCCCTGGCGGTCCTCGGCTCTGTCGTCAGCTACATCAGACTATCCAGCCTCACCCAAAGTATAGATGTGACTTTCGAATCGCGCTTCCCCTCGAGCGAGGCCGCAAGAACCTTGCAACGCGATATGAACATGACTTCCGTCAAAGCCCGCCAAGCCATTCTCGCGGGAACACAACCGGAGAGAAGAGACATCGCGACCAAAGCATGGAATCGAACATGGGAGACTGTAAAAAAAGACCTTGTCACCCTTGACGAATTGGCCCCCAGATGGGCGGTTCAGGAAAATCGGGACCGTCTGCTTGAAATCAAGCAGCGTCTCACCGTGCTTCATGACGGCCAGCGGGATGCGATCGACCATGCCGTGGGAAGTCCCGACAACGTCATCAAGGCGGGCAACGAATATACCGACCATGGGACAGCGGCGGCCGACGCAGTCCGCCGAAGCACTGAGTCTATTTCCGATTCCTTCCATGTTCTGTTGGACAACAACAAAGAAGAGGTGCACGCGGCAAGCCGTTCGCTCAAGCTGGCCTTGACAGGAATGACCCTGGCGGCCCTCGGCTTTGGCATTGTCGCGGCCTTCTTCCTCATCCGCCAAACCTCTGCAGGCCTTCGCCGCCTGACTGAGATGATTCAGGATATCGCTGAGGGCGAGGGCGATGTCACTAAGCGTCTACAGGCGGCCGGCAACTTCGGAAATGACGAACTGGGCGAAGTCAGTCGCCTCTTCAATCTCTTCATGGACAAACTGCAGGAAATACTTCGCGGTGTCGTAGCCCACACCGTCGAACTCACCACAGCCAGCGAGCAGCTGCTCAAGTCCAGCGAGCAGATTACCGTCAATTCAGGAGATACCGCCGTCCAGTCAAGCTCCGTCTCCCGCGCTGCCCAGCAGGTCACACAAAATCTCCAAAGCCTTTCCACCGGCGCCGGCGAGATGACTGAGACCATTCAAAATATTGCCAAAAATACCAACCAAGCCGCCAAGGTAGCGTCCTCCGCTGTCAGCGCAGCCGAAACCGCCAACGCCACCATCGCCAAACTGGGCCAATCCAGCGCGGAGATCGGAATGGTTGTCAAGGTCATAACTTCCATCGCAAAGCAGACCAATTTGCTCGCCTTGAATGCGACCATTGAAGCCGCCCGTGCCGGAGAAGCTGGAAAGGGCTTTGCCGTGGTCGCGAACGAAGTGAAAGAACTCGCTGAGCAGACGGCCAAAGCCACCGCAGACATCAGTTGCAAAATTACCGCCATTCAGGCCGATACCAATGGTGCGGTAACGGCGATCGAGACGGTCAGTGGCGTCATCCATCAGATCAATAACATCTCCGCGACCATCGCCGCCGCTGTCGAAGAGCAAAGCGCTACGACCAACGAGATGACCCGTAACGCCAACGAAGCCGCTACCGGGGCCGGCAGACATTTCCGTCAACATTCAGAGAGTGACACAAGCGGCTGAGGGTACCTTGTCGCGCGCGCAGGATTCGCAAAAAGCGGCGCAGCAATTGGCCTCCGTTGCGGCATTGTTAAATGGCCTGATGCGGCGGTTTAAAATTGAGCGCCGCGACGCGCGGCTGGCCATCCCCTTGCCTGTCAGAATCGCCACCACCGATATCGATGGGCATCCCATCGACGAAGAAGTCGTCACGGTTAACGTCAGCCGGAATGGAGCCCTGCTAAGAGGCATCCGCGCCAAACTCCAACCCGGCGGCAATGTTTCACTCGCCCGCTCAAACAAGCAGGAACAATTCCTGATCGCGTGGGTAGGAGAAAAAAATACTCCCAAGGCTGGCCAGATTGGCGTCTCCGCAATCCAATCGGCAAGTTCCTTTTGGAGTGATGTCCTCGAAGCGCAGTCACAAGACGATCTAACAACAGAGGAAGATGCTGATTCGCAAAAAACCGCACAGGCAAAAGCGCGCGCACAGGGAGCCTAAAAGTAAGATTACGAATTCCAAAATTACGAGCAAAAATTACGAGCCAAAAATTACGGGCCGTTAGCCAAGATTACAAGGGTAATTAGAAATCCAAACCGATTGGCCGATGAGGAAACCACGTTGCCGGTCGACTGCCAAGTCCCGCTTTTCCCAATTGTGCCATTCTGGGAATTGTCGCGGACCTGACCGAAAAGAGACTCTGAGACTATTCGCGCGTTTTCTTTCTCTCCTCGCCCATCACCTTCTGAAGAGCCGCTATTGATCCGCGTCTGATATCCGCGCCCGCCGCGCTGGAACCATGCCAAAATATCGGCATCCAGCCGCAACGTGACCGGCTTCTTTACCGGCTTGTACATGCCCGCTAATTCCTCCGGCAGATACCTTGGGCCCCTCTTCGAATGCAGCCGCGTCAATCCGTGGAACTTTTCGCGACGCCCCTTGCGCTTAATAACTCTTTTTCGTGGTTTCATTTAAGTCCTGTTGTAAGTACACATAAATAGTTACATAAAGACAAGTATAATGTTTCACGTGAAACACTTCTCCGATCTGCGAAGTTTAACGCAAGGGGAAAGATCGGGGCGAATCGTGCCGAACTTTGTGGCTGAATTCTGAACTGGCAACCGCCGTCAGTGACCACCGTCACTGATCAACGATAAGCGGCCAGCTACATTCCCGGAAACTTCATCCCCGCCATCCGTCGAGCGAAACTCGGCTTGCCCATCTGTTTGAACATTTTCTTCATCTGCGCATATTGCCGAAGCAGATTATTGACTTCCTGCACGCTGGTGCCGGAACCGCGGGCGATGCGCTTTCGTCGGCTGCCGTTGATGGCTTCGTGATGATTCCGTTCATATCCCGTCATCGAATTGATAATCGCCTCGACGCGATTAATTTGTTTCTCGTCAACCTTGTCAGCCGCCTTTTGCAAACCCGAGAACGCGCCGATCGACGGCAACATGCCCATGAGACTTTGCAGCGATCCCATCTTTCGAACCTGCCGCAACTGATCGCGAAAATCCTCCAGTGAAAAGCCGTCTCCACTAAGAGCTTTCGTCGCAAGTTCGCTGGCTTTTTTCCTGTCGATCTGCGACTCGGCTCTTTCAATGAGCGAGAGAATGTCGCCCATACCAAGAATGCGCGAGACGATTCGGTCGGGATGAAAAGGCTCAAGCGCATCGTATTTTTCGCCGACGCCAATGAACTTGATCGGCTGACCCGTAACCTGGCGAATAGACAGCGCAGCCCCGCCGCGAGCGTCACCATCCATCTTGGTAAGCACGACCCCGGTAAGCGTAAGCTTTTTATGAAATTCGTCCGCCGATTTCACTGCGTCCTGCCCGGTCATCGAATCGGCGACAAACAAAATCTCCTGCGGATTCAACAGGCGCTTAAGCGACTGCATCTCCTCCATAAGCTGATCATCGATGTGCAGGCGTCCGGCAGTATCGACGATAAGTACGTCGCATCCAGTGTTGATAGCCTCGCGCCGCGCCTCTTTAGCCAGCCGCTCGACCGTTGCAGTATTAGCTTCTCCAACCTCGCCCTCATAAAGGTTGGCCTTAATCGCCGCAGCGACAACTTTAAGTTGTTCGCGGGCAGCAGGACGATAAACGTCAACCGAAACCAGCAGCGGACGATGTCCGCCATTCTTGAGCCAATTGGCAAGCTTGCCCGAGGTCGTAGTTTTGCCGGAACCTTGCAGCCCAGCCATGAGCACAACCGTCGGAGGCTGCGAAGCGAACTTTAATTTGGCCGTATCTTGCCCAAGCGTAGCAACCAGTTCATCGCGGACAATCTTAATCACCTGCTCGCCCGGCGAAAGCGCCGTCAGCACTTCCTGTCCGACAGCCTTGGCCTGAATGCGGTCGATTAACTCTTTGACAACTTTGAAGTTGACGTCCGCCTCAAGCAGCGCCAGACGAATCTGCTTCAGCGCCTCGGAAATGTTCTCTTCGGTGAGGACAGCCTGTCCGCGAAGCGACTTGAAGGCGCGCTGGAGTTTTTCCTGAAGATTCTCAAACATAACGTGCAGCTATTTTAGCAGTCGCAACTATGAGCAGTTGATCGTTGGATCATCATTCCCAACCTATTAATCCTTCGCGCAGCGAAGCATCCATGTAACCCACTCGCATCGAGAGAAATCAGCGCGCTCCATCGAAGCTGTCACTCCACCTTCGGCCGCACCATCTCGAACCGCTGTGTGGTTCTCGTGTACTGCATCCCGCCCATGCGTCCGATCACATCGAGGGAGTCCCTGTCGATGCGACCGCTCCTTCATATGTCGCTCGTCGATGTGAACCGAGACAATCTCGCCAATGACCAGACTGCTGCCTTCGGCGTCAGGATTGAAATCCAGAATCTGACGCAACTTGCATTCGAAGCTGACTGGAGACTCAGCCACGCGCCGTGGCCGCACGACTTTCGACGCCGCCGACGCGACTTTCGCCAGCTCAAATTCATCGATAGCCGCCTCATATTCGCCGCTAGTCAAATTCATAGCCTCAGCCAGTTCGTAGGTGACCACGTTGATCACAAATTCCCCGGTTTCGCGAATGTTGCGGAGAGTATCTTTAACATGCACTCCGGGATGCCCCTCAGCCTCATCCGTGGCCGCTTCCGACTTCTTCGGCGGACGCATTCCCGGCGCGAACGCCAACAGCGGAGGCTTTGCGCACACCGCATTAAAAAAAGAGAACGGCGCAAGGTTAGCTTCGCCGGAAGCGCTGAGGCTTGAGACCCAGGCGATCGGCCGCGGCACAACGGCGCTGATCAAAATGTTGTAAAGCTCGCGATGCGGAAGCTGTGCAGGGACCACGTCCATAACGTCGAGTATATCGTCTCGCGTTATCGGCCCTTCTCGCCAAATACCTCCTTCGCTGCGATCACCGTATTCGAGTGAATCGTCACCGTGTCTTCCACATTCAAAGCGTATCCGCCGGCGAAAGTCACCATCACAGGAATATCGCGCGCTTTGGCCACACGAAAAACCAGTTCATCGCGCTTCTTCAATCCGCCGATAGTGAGCGCCAGGCCTCCGAGCTGATCCTGGCGATAAGGATCCGCTCCCGCGAGATAGCAGATCAGCTCCGGCTCAAACTGGCGCAGCCCGGAGCTGAGAGCATTATCGAGCCATGCCAGATAGTCGGCGTCGCCGGTTTCATCGGGCAGATCAATGTCGATCGAAGAAGGCGGCTTCCACAGCGGATAATTATTTTCCTGATGCAGCGAGATGGTGAAGACGTCCCCAGCCTGAGTGCTCCGCATTTTTGCGGGAGCTGTATTCGAGGAATTCAGCAGAGACGGTATCGACGGCAGCGGCTCGCTTGCCGTACGAGCGCCCACAAAAATTACGGCCGTTCCGTTGCCTTGATGTACGTCGCAATCCACCGTCATAGCCGTACGAATCTTGCCGTCATACTGCATGCGCCGGATGGCAATGGCCACATCGTGGATCAGGCAGAAGCCTTCGCCATGATCGGGGAACGCGTGATGGAATCCTCCGCCGATGCTGATCGCCACACCATCGTTGAGGGCATGATCGGCGGCCAAAATGGATCCGCCCGCCGCGAGCCAGAAGGCACGCACCAACTCCGGCGAATAAGGGACTTCGAGCTCCAGTTCCTCACGCGCGCTGAGCGTCCCGGTCTTCAGCTTCTCAACATATTGCGGAGTGTGAACGAGCAGCACGTCATGATCGGTCGCGGGACGAGGAACAACGAAATCAGAAGACTCGGCAACCCCGGCCGCCAGCAACCGGTCTTGAATGCGCTTGTATTTTTCGGCGGGAAAAACATGAGAGCCGATGGGCAGGTAATAGTCGTCGCTATAGACGAGTTTGAAAGGAAGCATTCCGCACTCAGCGTTCAGCACTCAACCGATCGAGCGCTGAAAACTCCATATCATACGCGGATTCGCTGCGGCGAACACTTCGTCTGGTTTCTCCAGCCAAATTCCATGTCTGGGAGCGTAAGCACAGAACGTCCAGCTGTCGCACCCTGATAAACTCGATACATTGCCTCCTAAGAAGAAATCTTCGTTGAACCCCTCCGCCGAGAGTGCACAACAGACTCAGGCAGGCCCAGCAAAGCTGCAACTGGCCCCGGTTTCGGGCAAAGGCAGGATCTTCCTCATCGATACCATGTCGTTCATTTTTCGCGCCTACCACGCGATGTCGCGACAGCGCCCGATGTCCACGAAGACCGGTCTGCCGACCGCCGCGACTTACGTTTTTGTGAACATGCTGCGCAAGCTGCGCGACGATTTTTCGCCCGAATATCTGGCGGCAGTATTTGACGTGGGTGCGCCAACCATCCGAAATCAGCAGGCGGAAGCAATCACCACCATCCGCAAGTTCGACATCAAAACTCAAACTTTCAAGGAATCGCAATATGGCGGATACAAGGCAAACCGCGCTGAGATGCCCGGCGACCTGGTGCAGCAAATCCCGTACATTCGGCGCGCGCTCGAGGGATATCGCATCCCAATTTTGCAGCTCGAAGGTTATGAAGCCGACGATGTGATCGGAACGCTCGCGCGGAAAGCGGCGGCCGAATCGTACACGGTCTATGTCGTTTCCAGCGACAAAGACATGCTGCAACTGGTGAACGACAAGGTTTGCGTCCTGAATCCTCCGAAAGACAATCTGATTTGCGACGCGGCCAAGGTGGAGGAAATTCTGGGCGTGCCTCCGTCGAAGGTGGTGGACGTGATGGCGCTGCGCGGCGATTCGATCGATAACATTCCCGGCGCTCCGGGAATTGGCGACAAAGGTTCGGTGGAATTGATTCGCCGCTTTGGCAGCGTCGAACAGGCGATGGATCATGCGGCGGAGGTCGAGAAAAAAACGTACCGCGAATCGCTGCAGAATAATCGCGAAAACATTTTGTACAGCAAACAGCTTGTAACCATTGATACCGATGTGGCAGTGGAATTGGATGTAGTCGCGATGAAGATGGGCGAGCCAGATGTTGAAGCTTTGCGCGCGCTCTTTGCGGAATTGGAATTCAGTTCTTTGCTGAAAGAACTGCTTCCCGTGTTCGAAGTGAAAGAAGGCGACTATCGCGAGATCAAGACGAAGGCCGAATTCGAGGATTACTTGGAGGGCCTGGGTAAGCACGCGCCGCTGGCTTTCGCAATTCCGGCAGAAAACACCGAGAGCGAAAATGCGGAAAATGCTTCAGACGAAGACGACTCTCAGCCGCCTCAATCCGGCCTTCTCGACTTAAAACCGCCGAATCTGCCCGATCACGATGCGCCCGATCAGGATGCGCCCGACCGGGATGTGACAGTTGCAAAACGTATAGCGGTATCAAATGCGCCCGGCGCGGGAGCGATGGTCACGCTCGAAGATCGGGCGCTTGCCGATCGAGTGAAGAGCTTGCTTGAAGATCGCGCGGTGCCGAAGACGGTTCACGATCTGAAGTTGGCAACGCATTATTTTTCCGGCCAGGGAATTGCGCTGGCCGGAGTCGAGCATGATCCTATGCTGTATTCGTATCTGCTCGATCCAACTTATTCATCGCATTCGTTGCCGGAAGTCGCGCTTAGAAGGTTCAATCTTAAGTTGAGCGGCAACCTCGCAGAAGCCGCAGACATAACGGGTCGGCTGGCGGCCGCGCTTCGCCAGGAAGTCGAGGATCTGCAGTTGACGCCGGTGTACGAGAAAATTGACGCTCCGCTCGTGCCCGTGCTCGCGCGCATGGAAGACGCAGGCGTGAAGATTGATACAGCGGTGTTGGGCGAGATGTCGGTGAAATTGCAGCGTGAAGCGGAGGCAAAGGCGCGCGAGATATACGAGTGTTGCGGCGCTGAGTTCAACATCAGTTCGCCGAAGCAACTGGGCGACATTTTATTCAATAAGCTCGCCCTCCCCATACCCGTGAAATACGGCAAAGGGAAAAAGATTTCAACGGCGGTGGATGTTCTTGAGGGCCTGGCGGAAGACCACGGAGTTCCCCGCATGGTGCTGGAGTATCGCCAACTGACGAAGTTAAAATCGACTTATATCGATGCGCTGCCCGCGCTCATTCGCGGCCAGAGTGGCCGCGTGCACACCACTTTCGGGCAGACGGGCACAGCAACCGGCAGACTCTCGTCGACCAATCCGAATCTGCAGAATATTCCCATTCGCACCGAACTCGGGCGGGAAATTCGAGCCGCATTTATCGCTGAACCAAGACACGTATTGCTGGCGGCCGATTACTCGCAAATCGAATTGCGCCTGTTGGCTCATTATTCAAAAGACAAACTGCTGGTCGAGGCGTTCCGTCGAGCCGATGATATTCACACGCTCACAGCATCGCAGGTGTTTGGCGTTCCGCCGCTGATGGTCACTCCCGATCATCGCCGCATGGCGAAGGTCGTCAATTTTGGAATCGTCTACGGTTTGTCGGCGTTTGGCCTTTCGCAAAAATTAGGCATTGAGACGGGTGAAGCAAGGAAATTTATTGAGGCCTACTTCGAAAAGTATTCCGGGGTGCGCGCATTCATCGATGCAACGCTCGAGCAGACGCGCCGCGATCAGAAAGTAAAGACGCTCTTCGGTCGCATTCGTCCGATTCCCGATATCAACAGCAAAAACGCCACCCAGCGCGGATTTGCGGAGCGCACTGCGGTAAATACTCCGTTGCAGGGAACGGCCGCGGACTTGATCAAATTAGCAATGATCCGGATCGATGATGAAATCACGAAGCAGAAGCTGAAATCGCGAATGACTCTGCAAGTGCACGATGAACTGGTTTTCGAAGTGCCGGAAAGCGAAGTAGAAACCATGAAACCGTTAGTGCGGGAACAAATGGAGAACGCGCATGCGCTCGACGTGCCTCTGCTTGTCGACATCGGAGTGGGGCCAAACTGGCGGGACATGGAATAAATGGATAAGAAGATCGTACCAAAATGGTAAATAGTAAGTTCGTGCTGAGGAAAATTATTTCACTGTCTTCGCTATACTCGCACTAAGAATTTCCCAAACGCCATATTCGTCGTTGATGTTCAGCCGCATGGCTATTTTTAACCCCCTGCGGAGGCGGTCGCATGAGTGCAGCTACAGCGCTGGCGTTGGAAAAACCGCGGCGCGTTTTTCAACGGCATCCCATCAGCACGCGGCTGGATTTAATTGCGTTGCGATCCGGCGTTCCCGAAAATTTGCCCGGTCGTTGCACCGACATCAGCGAAGCCGGTGTCGGCGCGGTAGTAGCCGGAGAACTGGCTCCAGGCCAACAGGTCGCAGTTGAGTTGCGGTTGCCAAATGTTGGCGTTCCCGTGCGTGTGCGCGCGTTGGTTAGTTACCAGTTTCAATTGCAATGCGGACTCGAGTTTGTCGGCCTGTCGGCCGAGCAGCGGGAGATGATCCGATATTGGGCCTACACTTCTGGTCTCGTGCCTCTCGGTCCCAAAAAACTCAAGACACAATTAGAAGAAGAAAAAGTCAAAGCCAGCACGGACGCATCCGCGTCTCCCGACCTTACCGCAAAACCGAGACGCAGGATTCGCATTGTACGGCGCGGGTTTTACGTTCTATTGATTTGCACCCTGGCGCTCGCGGGTCTCGGGTGGTCGCAGTGGCAAAGGTCTTGGAGTGAACTCGAAAAGCAGTCGCCGGTTGGCGATTCGGGAATAAGGGTCCCTTCAGAAACCATGGCGAAGCGGATCGTAACGAAAGTCGACCCAACTTATCCGGAGGCCGCTCGAGTTGCCGGGACCGAAGGCATGGTAGTGCTGGATGCGGTAATCGGCCCGGATGGAAATGTGAAACGTTTATGGCCGGTGTCCGGCGCAGAACTGCTCGTCGATGCGGCGACAGACGCCGTGCAAGCATGGAAGTTTCAACCTTACCTGTCGAGCGGAAAAGCGGTTGAAGTTGAAACCACCCTTGCCGTCGATTTCCGGCTGAATTAAGCGCCGCCCCTATTCGAAAGGTTCAGCCTGCTGGAATGGCAGGCCCTGCAAGTCTTTTGCCGAGACAATCGCTGCACCGTCCAGCTCCCACGAAATATTCAATGCGGGATCATTCCACGATACCGTGCGTTCGTGCTCGGGCGCATAGAAGTCCGTCGTCTTATAGAGCACGTGCGCAGTCTGAGACGCCACGCGGAAGCCGTGAGCAAAGCCGCGCGGAACCCACAACATCTTTTTGTTCTCGCCTGAAAGTTTGAAGGACTCCCATTTCCCGAAGGTCGGAGAACTACGGCGGAGATCGAGCGCAACGTCAAGAATCTCGCCTGTAATCGCGCGCACGAGTTTGCCCTGTGGCTGGCGAATCTGGTAATGCAGCCCGCGAATGACATTCTTTCCGGAATACGAATGATTATCCTGCACGAACAATTCTGCAATTCCGTGTTCGGCAAATGTGCGCTGGTTATAACTTTCAAGAAAAAAGCCGCGGTCGTCTCCGAACACACGAGGTTCGAGGACGAAAAGACTGGCAAGGCTGGTGGAGATTTTCTTCATCAAGAAGTTTCCATGATCAGAAGACGCGCTCCCGTAGCAATTGCAGGAGGTAGGCGCCATATCCGTTGTTGCGCATCGGCTGCGCCAGTTTCTCCAATTGCTCCGCAGTGATGTAGCCAGAGCGATAGGCGATCTCCTCAGGGCAAGCCACCATGAGGCCTTGGCGCTTCTGAAGCGTTTGAATAAATAACGATGCTTCCATCAGCGCCTCGTGTGTGCCCGTGTCGAGCCAGGCCGTGCCTCGCCCCATCACACACACATTCAGTTCGTTGCGCTTCAGATACACGCGGTTGACGTCTGTGATTTCAAGTTCACCACGTTTCGAAGGCTTGAGGCTTGCCGCAATTTCGGTAACGTTATTATCGTAAAAATAAAGTCCGGTGACGGCGTATCGCGATTTCGGCTGCTTCGGTTTCTCCTCAATGCTCAGCGCCTTGCCCTGCGGATCAAATTCGACCACGCCATAGCGCTCGGGGTCGTGCACGGGATATGCGAAAACGCGGGCGCCGCCAGGCTGAAGCGTAGCGGCGCGCAATTCCTTCACCAGGTCATGGCCGTAGAAAATGTTGTCGCCGAGCACTAGCGCACAACCACTGGACCCGATAAATTTTTTGCCGATAAGAAATGCCTGCGCAATGCCTCCCGGCTTCGGTTGCTGCGCGTATTCGAAACGGACGCCATAGCGGGAGCCATCGCCCAGCAAATGCTGAAAGCGGGGCAGATCCTCGGGCGTTGCGATAAGCATGATGTCGCGAATGCCGGCCAGCATCAGCGTCGAGAGCGGGTAGTAAACCATCGGTTTGTCATAAACCGGCAACAGGCTCTTGGCGAGGCCGTGAGTGACGGGATAGAGACGCGTGCCCGATCCCCCGGCCAGGATGATTCCCTTATAGTTTTGCTGCGCTTGTTTTTTGGCCATGTCTGGTTCAGTTCAGTTTCGTATCGGCTGCCCGCATCGGCTTCCCGTATCAACGCTCGGTAACGTAGTGCTTCGCCATCCACTGCCGATAGCTGCCGCTGGTGACGTCGCGGACCCAATCCTCGTGTTCAAGATACCAGCGAACAGTTTTGCCGATGCCGCTCTCAAATGTCTCCTGCGGACGCCAGTTCAGCTCACGTTCGATTTTGCTTGTGTCCATTGCATAGCGGCGATCGTGGCCGGGCCGGTCTTTGACGAAGGTGATGAGCCTGCTATGCGGAACGGCGGCATCTTTCGGGCGCAGTTCGTCGAGCAGATCACAAATGGTTCCGACGATTTCCAAATTCATTTTTTCGATTCGCCCGCCGACGTTATAAGTGTCGCCGGCGTGGCCACGGTGCAGCACGGTGCGGATGGCGCGGCAGTGATCCTCAACATAAAGCCAGTCGCGAACATTTTTGCCGTCGCCATAAACCGGAAGCGTCTTGCCGGCGCACGCATTCAGAATCATGAGCGGAATCAGCTTTTCGGGAAACTGATAGGGCCCGTAATTGTTGGAACAGTTTGTCGTCAGAACGGGGATGCCGTAGGTATGGTGGTAGGCGCGCACCAGATGATCGGAAGCCGCCTTGGACGCTGAGTACGGGCTATTGGGAGCATAGGCCGTCGTCTCGCTGAAAGCCAGGTCGCTCGGGCCAAGTGAGCCGTAGACTTCGTCGGTAGAAACGTGGAGGAAACGAAACGATGCACGATCGGCTGAGCTAAGAGCAGCCCAATAGCCGCGCACTTCTTCGAGCAGGCTAAACGTGCCATTGACGTTCGTCCGAATGAAATCATCGGGGCCGTGGATCGATCGGTCGACGTGGCTTTCAGCGGCGAAGTGAACGATGGCGCTCGGACGTTCCCGATCAAGCAATCCACGCACCAGATCGCGATCGACAATGTCGCCTTGCTCGAAGCGATACCGCGGGTCGGCCTCAACCGAGCGCAAATTGTTTAGATTGCCTGCATAGGTCAGTTTGTCGAGATTCAGCACGCGCGCAGATTCTTCGGCAATCCATTGCAGAATGAAGTTGGAACCGATGAAGCCCGCGCCACCAGTGACGACGATAAGATTTTCCATGCCGGAATATGCCGCGTAATACAAAGATACGGCATTCCGATTCTAACCAAAGCTGGACGCGAAGTCGTCCCCACTGTTCATTGCCCAATTAAGAAATTCTTCTGCCCAACTGAGGCAGACCAAGACCAGACAGGCCAAGGTCAGACAGACCAGGTCATGCAGATCAGGCCTGGCTAACTGGGGCGGCCCTATTCGCGGAAGAGAGCGGTGCCGTTTGATCGTTCGGCCTTGCCCGCCTGGCGGTCCAGCCGAGCACATCGTAATAGGTTTTTTCAATACTGCGCGCGACTTCGGGCCAAAGGTAGTGACTCTGCACGCGCTCGCGCTCACGTCGTGCGCACTGATGGCGAAGCTGAGGATTGTGGATTAGCAAGTCAAGCATGTGCTCAAGGTCGGCCCGGTCGTCGTGATGGAAGGTAAACCCGGCTCCTTCGAGCACTTCGTTATTTTCCGGAATATCACTAGCCAGCACGCAAACGCCGGCGGCCATGGCATCGAGAAGCGCCAATGAAAGACCCTCAAGCTGAGATGGAAGCACGAACAGCGCGGCATTGGACATCAGCTCTTCGAGATCGGTTCCGGAAACCCACGGCAGAAAGCGTATTCGGTCAGATTCGTGCCGGCGCAAACTTTCAGCATAAGAATCTGTATGACTCGATCCCCCCGCAAGTATCAGTTTCATCCTTGTGTCGAGAGTTTCGAAGGCATCGATGAGCAGATGACAATTCTTTTCCGGCGAAAACCTGCCCAGGAAGAGAACATAGTCGTCCGGAGCGAGATTCCACGCGGGCAGTTGCCGAGGGAGACGCCTGGATGTGAGTGTAGCGCCGTTTGGGACGTAGATAGTATCGCGCTTGTACTGCCGGCGGTAATGCTGCTGCAGCGTGCGCGACACGACGGTAGTAGCATCAGGCGAGAAAACAGCAGCCGCTTCTCCGCAATGCAGCACCTGCGACGCGAGCCAACCCCACTTGCCGCGCTGCCAGTCCAGCCCCTGCACGGTCACAATAGTCTTTTTGCCGGCAAGCCGCGGAAGAAAGGAGAATAACGCCGGTCCCAGGCAATGATAATGAACCACGTCATAGTCTGAAATCATGGCATGCAGGGTGCTGAACAGAGTGTGGACGAAGGTCTCCAGATGCTTCGAGCGGATGGTTGGCAGCCGTCGCACGCTCATCCCATTGTGCGATTTCATCGGAGGAGTGAAGTAACTCCGGCAATATACCGTGACTTGATGTCCAAGGCGGACCAGTTCGCGTCCGGCCTGCTCGTAGTAGGTTTCGATTCCGCTGTACTTCGATACCAGCCCTCGACCCCCGATGAATGCGACGCGTACCGGCCGGCGTGGGCTCGGCTCGGATTCTGTGGGTAGAGACAGAGCCTTTCGCCGAATTGTGAGGCGTGAGTAAAGATCGATGAGTTTTTTCATATGCTGATCGGGGTCATGACTCGATCGCACGCGATTGCGGCCTGCCTCGCCCATTTTTTGGATCAGATCGGAACGGTCGAACAGGAAGCCGACGGAGTGAGCAAGCTGGGCGCGGTCGCTGTCGTTATAAAGCAGCCCTGTCACACCGTGTTGAACAAGTTCCCGGCGCGAGCCCAGATCGGAGGCGATAACGGGACGTCCCCAGGCATAGGATTCAAGAATGGATTTTCCCAACGTCTCGTAGGCATGCGACGGAAACACCGTGAACCTGCATCTGGCTATAAGTTTCTGAAGCTTCTCGCCGTGAACCGTACCCACAAAAAGAATCTGGCTGAGATTCAGCTCTCGTGCCAGCGCTTCGAGTCGCGGACGCTCTGGGCCATCGCCCGCGATGACGAGAGGAATGTGCGGCAGCTGCGCCATCGCGCGCAAAAGATCGTCCACCCCTTTTTCTGCGGACAAGCGGCCGAAATAGAGAACGTAGCCTTCATCGGCATTCGTGATCTCATCGACGGGCAAAGCCTGAAAGTGCGGCAAGACCTCGATACGTTCGGGTGCGAAACCCGCGCCGATCAGCTTGTCACGCACAAAATCGCTGGGGGCGAGGAACAGATCGACACATCGTTGGTAAGTCCGCAACCATTTGTGCAGATACGCTTCGGCGGCCAGGACTAACGCGCTCGATCGCGGGCCGGCATAACATCCCCTGGTCGCGGCATTGTGAAAAGCGCCGTGACTGCAGAGCTCGCATGCGCGCCCTTCGGCGACAAAGTTGTAGGTTGGGCACAGAATCTTGAAGTCGTTCAGGTGATAAAGTACCGGAACTTTCCGGCGCTTCAGTTCCCAGAGAATCGATGGCGACAAGTGATGGTAAATTCCGCGCACGTGCGCCAGATCCGGCAAAAAATCCGCTAGGCACTTGCGCATGGAGCGCCGCGCCGATGGGGAATAGAGCGCGTGCCCTGCCATCCTCACCTTCTTTAAAAAACCGGCGCTCGGATCTTTGAAGTCGATGTATGGAATCAGATAACTGCGGCCGGCGAAGGCAAGACTACGGCGATGGTCCATGCTGAACAACGCGGTCTCGTGGCCGCGCTTATCCATCTGCTGAATGAGTTCGAAGAGGTACGCCTCAGTGCCGCTAAAGGGATAGTCGTACTTGTTGCAATACAGGATGCGCATGATCACCGTCCGATTGGGAGAGTCGTGCCAGGAATTGCTCCGCAAAAGCGCGGATATTTCGCTGGCGATTGTAGGAGGCGGCGATGCTGGCCGCGGCCGCGTGCTGGATTCCCGCCAATGTAGCTTGGTGGCTTTTGATCCAACAGACGGCGCTGACGAAATCTGGCAAGGAGCCAGGCTGGTAAAGAAATCCAGTGTGCGCTGATGCTCCACAAGTTCCGGGATGCCCGTGATTGCTGGAGCCAGCACGAGCTTTTCGTGCGCCATCGCCTCCATCAGGACGAGCGGAATACCTTCGCTCTTGCTGGTCATGACGACCAGATCGGCGTAGCGGTAATAACCTGGGAGATCGGCACGTGATATGTGTCCGATCAGGTAAACCCGCCCCCGGAGACCAAGCGATGCGATTTGTTTTTCCAGTCCCGGACGCTCCGGACCCTCGCCCGCGATCCAGCAGATGAAGTCGATGCTGCGATCGCGCAGCGCGCCGCAGGCCTGAATTAGAAATCGGTGATCTTTTACTCGATGCAACCTTCCGACGGCGAGCAGACAGAACCGCCGGTGGTCGGCCGCTGTTGCCGATGCGTGCACAGGCCAGGGAAGCACATGATCGACCCCTAGCCGTTGCACCAGGATTTTTTCCGGAGATGTAGCTGCGTAATTGCTCAGAATATGTTGGCGATTGAACTCGGATACGGTCACGCAAAACTGGCAAGCACGCAGCTTGGCGGAGAGCAGATCGGCGCGCTGCAGCAGATCGGAGCCGTGCAAGGTAAAGCTGAAGCCGATTCCGAGCAGCCGCGCAGCAGTCAACGCCATCCATGATGCGAAATATCCATGATGAGCATGAATGTGCTTGACCTTCAGTGGTTCCAGTTGTTCCGCGAGTGCAGCGCCCATCACAGTGTGGCCCAACGTGCGAATACGCCGAACGGGCGATGCTCCTCGCTCGCACAGCACGGGCCGCAGCAGTTGCCACAAATTTTGACGTTCGGACGCAAGCCTGCGCAACGCCCCTACAAGCTGAGCGTCGGAGAGCGGCTGAAAAAAAAGTGTCTCTTCGCACAAAACACGTTCCGGCGGTCTCAGGTTATTCAGCGAAACGCGCTTGCCGCTGCAGCAAATTACCTGCGCGCCCCGGCGACGCAATTCTGCAATTTCATCGATCACGTAAGGTTCAAGTGGCGATGGAAATTCATTGGCAATGTAGGCGATGGCCGTCATGCCGGGCACTCCTCAGCCGCGCACAACATTCCTGCAACGGTAAATATCAAGCCGATGACAAACTGGTAAGCCATGTCGACAAAGAACGCGTTGAAGAGATAAACGCTGAGCAGCACCGGCCACGCTCTCCGCAGTGAGGCTACAGTGCCGGTCTCACCAACAGGATGTAGCCATGACAAGCGGAAGAGGTTGAAAAATAGAATCCTGTAAAGCGCCAGCCCAGGAACACCGAATTCAACCAGCAACGCAAGGTAAGTGTTATGCACGTAAAAGATGCGCAGGTGATAGCCTTCCATGCGGCGGCCCAGTTCCGAGAACATATCCCCGGCAGTCCAGCCGGTAAATGGACGTTCTTGAAACATCGCCCATCCCGCTTCGTAAACAGCGAGTCGCGCCGCCACCGGACCGCACTCGCCCGTACGGTCCCATAACTGTGCCCTCAAGGAATGGTTGCTGAGGCCAATCGCCATGCCAGCCAGTAGCCCCACCGCTGCCAGCAAGCCGCACAATGCCAAGACCCGGCGCTCGATCAGGCGAACGCCTAAAACGATGGCCGATACGGCAAACGAGATCCACACCGCTCGGGTCATGGTCGCAAGCACCGCGAGCGGAAGAGCCAACCACAACAGGCGCATAACGATGCTGCGTTTTTGCGGTAGGGCGACCACCAGAATCCCCAGGATGTTGAGCGAAACGCCATTGGCCACCGCCTGTAAAAACGGCCCGCGCGCGCGGTCAGGATGAAACCCGAGGCTCTCGTCAAGAATGAAGCGGGGGTAGATCAGTGAGCGAGCATCGGCGAGAAACGCAATGGCGATGAAGACAAGGTAGGCAAGCACAAGCATCGTGAAAATTTCGAAATGTTTTCGTTCTTTTACGCTTCGGAAAACAATCACCGCGATGTGAAACAGCGCGAATGGCACGATGTATTTGCTCGCGATAATGCTCCACGTTTGCGGATCGAACGGCTCCCGAAGAGCCCGGATCACGGCCAGCGCCGTCAGCCCGAGCATGGGCACGCTGATCCCGGCAAAAAACGGGATCTTTTCCCGAAGCGCCATAGCCCGCAGAGAAACAAAGAAAACCAGAATGCAAAATGCGATTCGATCAGCGTAAAAAGAAAAAAGGTCCGGCGGCCGAAACAGGAAAACGGTCATGGCCGCCACATAAAGGATGGACGGAAAAGCCAATCCAAGGTGAAGCGGGCGAAGCAGCAGGCCGCCAATTCGCCATAGCGAGCCATTGTTGCCTTCCCAGGTTAGGGCGTGGCTGCTCATGACCAATCAGGCCCCTTCCGGCGCGAACAAAACGCGGACCGTGCCGGCGAGGATGCGCAGGTCAAGGCGCAGACTCCAGTTCTCGATGTAGGTAAGATCGAGATGCATATTGAGCTCAAATGATGGGCAGTCGCGCGCCGTAATCTGCCACAGACCGGTAATCCCTGGTTTCACGTCAAGGCGGCGGAAGTGCTGCAGCTCGTAGTGATTGACCTCATCGACCGGGTGTGGCCGCGGTCCGACCAGACTCATCTCCCCGCGCAATACGTTCCAAAGCTGTGGTAGTTCGTCGAGACTGTAGCGGCGAATGACGCGGCCAATGCGCGTGACCCTGGGATCGTCATCCAGCTTGAAAATTGGCCCGTGGCGCTGGTTGCGAGATCGCAAGTCCTCTTTGAGGTCGGCAGCGTCGGTCACCATCGAGCGGAACTTATAACAACGGAACCGTCGGCCTTTGGCGCCAGTGCGTTCTGCGGAATAAACGACTGGACCTGGAGACTCAAGCTTGATCATCAATGCCACCACTGCCATCAGCGGGCTAGTCAGCACGAGGCCAATCCCCGCGCCGACGACATCCAGCAAACGCTTCAGAAACAGGCTGGCGCTGGGTAATGCCTCGCGATGCAGAGTGATGACCGGTACTTCCCCGATATGGTCGACACTGGAGTCTGGCCACGGTCCGGGTGGCAGATCGGGAACGGCGCGGATATCGAGGTGATTGCGGTACGCGACCTCGGCCGCTTGTCGCGTCGGTTCGGGTTGGCCGGGCAGTGCAAGGATCACCTCATCAATAAATTCGGCTCGAGTAAGCCAGTCCAGATCGCCGATCCGTCCCAATACTGCCGGCGAAAGAGGCATCTCGTCATCCACGAAACCACAAACAATGGCGCGTTGGACAGGATCATTGCGCAAAGCCCGGGCGATCGATCGACCGATTGGGCCGCCGCCAACAATGAGGATTTTGCGTGGCTCGGCATCGCAGCTCTTCCTTATCGACACGAATCGACTCAATCGTCGCAACACCACAAGAGCCGTCAGGCTCACCGCAGATGTCGCAAAGGCAGCGCGAAAGCGCATTCCGTAGGGGGCGGCGGCAATGAAGATAAGCCCGACCGCCAAAAGGATGGATTGCGCGAGAGCGACGACCAAGCCAGTTGGACATCGATCCTCATCTTTATAAAGACCCTCGCTGAAGCCAATGAGCGTTACCAGCAAAGCAAAGATTGGCACCGAGGCCAGCGCCAGGCCCCATGAGGGATGAATCAGTGACAAACCGCCTGAAACTCCCAAGAGCACGAGCAAATCGGTCGCCATCACCTTAGTAAAGGTGAATTGATCCACAGCAGGTTGAACTGAATAGGGATTTGATAGCGCTCGCCTTTTCATCGTTGCGCGTCCGCTATCCGGCCGCCCAATCCCTTCAACCGGCTTCGTAGTGGCATTAACCATCGGCGCGAACCTGGCCGCAGTCCTTGCCGAGGCTCCGGGAATCATGCGGGCGTATGGCGACGGGCAATCATCGGCTCCGATGTCCCACAGCGGATTTGTGCTCAATTCGCCCATGATTCACAGACTCCTATAAAGACCTTGAGGCACAGGAAAACGACGTTCGACGAGAACGCTCCCCAGCAAGCCGACTTGCGCTTTATTCAACTGTTGCTTGATTTGAGTAGCGACCAGGCGTCTGGTTTTGTTCGCAGTCAGCACCAGCACCAACCCGTCGCAGGCTTGGCCAATACTTGCCGTGAGCCACGAGACCGGAGCGCAATAGAGAATTGAGAAGTCGAAGTCCGTCGTAGTTTCGCGAAGCTGCGACAAATGCTGGTCGGTGACCCGCTGCCCACAGATTTTTGGCAACCAATTTTGGCGTGGAACTAACCAGAGCCGCGGGGCAATTTGCCAGTTCCCTTCCACGCGCTTGGGAGATGGAATCTGTAGCCTCGTGTGCAAAGGTACGGAGTCCGGACGGGCATCGATCAGGCCTACGTCATACGCATTTTCTCGGGCCAGCGCTTGTGCAACATCCAGGCACAATTTTGCAGATTCAGTCGATGGGTCGACGGTGGCAAATCCTACGTGCCGCGCCACAGTCGATTCATGAGAGAAGAAAACCTGCTGGACCAGCGCATGGATCTGCTCATCGTGAATCGTACTGGCAGCAGCAACCGGCTCTCGCCGGACTTGATCGCGAATCGGGATTAGGCGCGGTTGCTCCCGAGCAGGAGCGGCTTCATCGAAAAGCCCCAGGAAAGTACTCACTGCACCACCACCTTAGGCCGTCCGACGTTTGAAGTTGGAATCACAATCTCCTGCGCGGGTGCCGGCAACCACGCCAGGACTGGGACCTCGAGCAGGCCATAGGCTTCGTCAGGAGTCCGTATCGTCGGATCAAAATACTCGGTTGTAAAAGCGATGCCGACGCTGAATGCCATGGCCAGCGCAAAAGCTAAGCAAGAAATAAACGAGCATAGAGTGAACCGGAAGAGCGGGAGCTACGGGTGGTTCCACAATCGCAACATTGAGGATGCGCTGCTCATCAAGCGCGTCGCCGATGCGCGCTTCCTCACGCTTCCGAAGGTAGAGCAAATAGTTGTCCTCCTCAGCCCTGGCGGTTCGAATCAGATCCTGCTGATCCAGTGACGCCGATTGCATCTGCTGGGCGAAATTTCGCAGCGATGCCAGCTGAACCGAAGCATCCGATTGCCGCGCGAGCAGGCCGTCCCGTTGCACCTGAGCTTTCTCCATCTCCATCCGAGCCCACTCGTAATTGGGATCTTTATCTGTAGTCTCATCGCGCACGGGCGTCAGCGCTTCGTTGGAAATTGCCGCCTGGGCATCCGTGATTTCCTGTTCAACTTCCTTAACCATCCGATAGGACGGTTCAAATCGGCTGAGAAGATCCGTCCGTTTGAGCTGCAATTCCAGCAGATGTGTCTTCATCTTTTCGAGTGCCTCGGGATTATCGGCCCAGCGCTTCAGAGTCACCGAACGAGACGGAAACGACTTCAGTTGCTCGCGCAGCGATGAAATCCGGTGCTCGGCCTCGACGCGGTCCAGGTCAATCTGGCGGTAAGCCGCGTCCAATTCTCCGACTTTCTGCAACGCGGTATCGCGCTCCAGTGCAGCCGAAGCAACCCCTCGAACTCGTGTAAACTCCGCCAGTTCGGCCTCAGATTGCCGCAGCCTCGCGTTCATATTCCGCGGTTCGCTCGTTGAAGAATTGAATCTCCCCCGCCGGCCGCTGAAGATTGGTATGTTTCTGCACATACACCGTCGAAAGCGCGGCCAGCACCCGGGCCGCCCGTTCCGGACTGGTGTCCTCATAGCTGACCTGAATAAGGTTTGATTTCTTCAGAGCCTCAACCTCCAGGCGCCGGCTGAGCTTGCGCACGATGTGTTCAATCACCGCCGGGCGCTCTGAATTGGGAGTATTCGGTGGAACGAGTCCGGCTAATTTCACTACCTGCTTCAGCAGATCCACATCTCGCAGAAGTTCGACCTCCGAATTCAGTTCTTCCTCGGTTATGTCGGGACGGGTGAAGTCCATTGCGCTAGGAGGCTGGGAGGAAACCATTGGATCGAAGCGTCCGCGCCGCAACAGCACCTTGAAGTGCGATTCGTACCTCGCCGAGAAAACCACCAGCAGCAGTGTCCCCACCAATATGAACCCAAATGAACCGGTTACCAGCCGCGGACGCCGGAACAACACGGCCGCAAGTTCCCGGGGCGTCGGCGCCGAAGTGGAACGCGGGCTTATGATCTTTTCTGTAGACATAGTCGTACCGCAGACGCTCAGACCTGGCGAGATTTCGGAAAATCGGCCAGATTTGGAGATGCAAAGTGAACGCCCGCCCACTCCTTTCCCGAGGTGCTATCTACTGCAGGGGATTCATGTAATAGCTCATCGAACTGGCTGGAACATACTTGCGGATCTTTGAAATCCGGCTTTGCGGCACAAAGATAAAGTCACCCGGCTGAAGATGCAGGTCCTCATGCAGATCGTGAGAGTCCAGCATTCTTTTAAGGTCAACGACATGGGATTCGGCTACATAGGCAGAGATGCGGCGAAATACGACCACCTGGGAATGGCGCGCCTGCTGCGTCAAGCCGCCGGCAATTGCCACGGCTTCATTAACCGTAAGATCGCCGCGGAGTTCATATTTTCCAGGCCTCGCCACCTCGCCCGAAGCCAGGAAGTAGGGCTTGTCAAACTCCTTCAATGTCACAGTCACCTCCGGCTCATGCAGAAAGCCTCGGTACGCATCCGCGACCGCATGTTGCATTTGCGGGATCGTGAGTCCTGCCGCAAACATCTGGCCAGCACCTTTCAGCGCTACGAAACCGTCGGGCTGCACGGTTAGCGTCTGGTTGAAGTCAGGAGAAAATGTGAAATTGATGTCCATAGTGTCCGATCTCGTGAGCCGGTAAAGCGGATGGCGTTCCCCTCCGAATGCAGGATCTCCCATGCCACCCGCTATTCCGGGTTGTGCAGTCGCTCCGTTGTTGGAAACTCCCGTGCCCCGACGTGCCTGGCTCTGCGAGCTCTCTGCCGTCGCGTTTTGCCGACTGGCTGAGCAGAGGATCCAGGCGCCGCAGAGGATGACGGTCCAGTCTCCTGGGCGGATGCAACCACGGCTGGATGCAGGATGAGCACGCCCGCAGCCAACAAAACGACGCATTTAGTGCCAACATTCATCTCCGCGCTCTCAACCGTTGCTCTGACGGCAAATTAAGCAGCTCAATCGTTTGGGCTGTTGGCGAAAACATACGATTTGGAACCAAACGCAACAAGACTTGGAAAGTATTGTCCACCGCGGTACAGGGCTCGGTTCAGCCATTGAAAAAGTGATGAAACCATCGTCGAGCCCGCCGGGATGGGGTTGGCCAGAATTTCGGCAGGCTTGGGCAGGCTGTAGATTGCCGAAAAAGTTGGACACCACAGTAGCCGGACGAAAGTAGACACCACCGCACTCGATATTCATCACAAATGGGGTGTGATGGGACCTCTATACGGCTTATCCGCCCCGGTGCATGATGGGTGGGTGAAGATCATCAGCTCCGCCGAGCCTCTGCTCGGCAGAACACTCCGGTCGCAATCAATGCATTACCGGTAAATGTGCTCGTTGCCGACGCCGGTGCGATTCAATCTCAGCTCTTGACCCGGGCTCTCAAAAGCCGTCGCGACTTCAAGGTTTCGGCTGTCGCCCCGGAAATGGCTGCGCTCCACGACTTCATGCAATCGAATCGCGCGGACGTGGTTTTGCTTGCCGGAAATCACTCGCCAGATCTGGGATTATTGCGCTGGTTGCGGGTTTCGTATCCGAAGATTGCTCCCGTTCTGCTAGCCGAGAGCGATCAGCGCGAGCTCGTGGTGAATGTTTTTCGCGCCGGCGCGCGCGGGATTTTCCTTTTTACTCATACCCCATTTCCCTTGCTCTGCAAGTGCATTCACTGCGTCTCTCAGGGCCAGATTTGGATCAACAGCCAGCAGATGAATTATGTGTTGGACGCCTTGTCTGAGGTTCCTACGCTGCGGGTGGTCAACTCCAATGGCCGATTCCTGTTGACGCCACGCGAAGAGCAAGTCGTAGCCCTCGTAGCCGACGGTCTAACCAACCGCGGAGTGGCCGACGAATTGGGTCTAAGCGAACACACGATTAAGAAATATCTGCTGCGCATCTTCGATAAGGTGGGGATTTCAAGCCGCGTTGAACTCGTACTCTACGCCATGTCGCACGGTGAGCATCGTCCCGCGGAATGGATGCCCAGCAGCAACGCCTGAGCGCGAAACTACGCGGAAGCAAAAGACCGACGTACAATGGCGATATGCACAATGGGCAAGCAGATGGCTCGGTGACGAGTCCTGACCCCTCCCCGCCTCAATCAGCATTCCCATTTCCGATCGCAATCCAATGTAGCGCGCCGCTGGACCGTGATCGCTTCCGGCTTGCTGCTGCTCGCGCTGGCATTGATCGTCATCTATACCGGCCCGAATGCCTTTTACAGCCCGATCGCGCTGGTAGTAGTGGCAGCCATCGGATTGGCAGCGCTCTTGCTACAGGTGTGGTTTCGTCGCGATCTTCCCGTTCACTCTCACCTGTGGCTCAACACTCCTCGGCATTGTGTGCGCCATGTTGTCGCTGTTTGCGGACTACCTTCGTGTCCCCCGCCGAACTCTTGATCTGGTGGCCTTTGCCGCAGTCGTCTGTTTTGGCATCAGCGGGGCCCTGATCCTCAGCGCACTACGCCGCCAACGAGCCCCGCAATCCACAGAGATCAAGTAATGCGAGTCGGCATGGAGAAACATTCTGCGCCAGAAACCTTCGTAATGCCCCAGTGTCCTCTATGGTAGCGATCTGAATTAGGGCAATTGCGAGGCCGAGTGCAATTCGAACGGCATTCAATCCAAGCCCGCCGCTCCAGCTACAATTCCGTTATGCGCTTCACACTATTCGGTGCCTCCGGGCTCCTCGGCAAGGACCTCGTCCAACAGCTAAGCGGGGAGCAGTTGACCGCACTATCTTCGAAAGATGCCGACCTGCGCGATCGCACACGCATTCGCGATGTCATACGCGAAGCTCGCCCCGACTGGATCATCCTCTCCGCCGCCTACACCGACGTCGATGGTTGCGAGTCCAACCGCGACCAGGCCTTTGCTGTGAATTGCCAGGGCGCCGTCAATGTAGCCGAAGCTGCGCGCGAAGTGGGATCGCGACTGCTCTTTCTGAGCACCGACTATGTCTTCGACGGCACGAAAAGATCGCCGTACGAAGACCACCGACGCTCAGAAATCCAACCAGCGCTTATGGCGAGAGTAAAGCGCGATCCGAAGAACGGCTGCAAGAGATTCTGCCCGAGGTCATGCATCGCCAGAACATCGTGGCTCTTCGGCCACGGAGGCAAATGTTTCCCGGCAACAATCCTGAAGCTCGCCTCAACTCGCCCGGAAATTTCCGTAGTAAACGATCAACGCGGCAGCCCAACATTCACGCCCGACCTGGCATCGGCAATAGCGAAGCTTTGCCATGAGGACGCCAAAGGAATCGTGCACGTAACCAACTCCGGCAACTGCACATGGTACGAATTTGCCTCAGAAATCGTCCGCGAGGCCGGACTGGTAACCAGAGTCAAACCGGTGACCACAGCCGAATTCCCGCGTCCCGCCTGCAGGCCCGCGTATTCCGTTCTCTCACCCGACAGCCTTCACGCCTACAACATTCACATGCCGAATTGGCCGGATGCGTTGCACCGCTATCTAGCTGAGGCACCCGAGAGTGCTGCGCGTGTTCCCTAACCAGGATGCTGCTTGATATCTCGATCTACTAGTTTCCATATTATTGATCTGTCAGTCTACCGTCTCTATAATCACGGCACTTCGTAATCGCGGCACTTCGGTTTGATCAAAACTTTGCCGCTGGATTTTACCTTTGCCGCACGACCGACTCTAATTTATAAATCTTTCACATCTGGAGACGCAAATTATTGTGAGCACGCAAGGCAGATTCGTAAAGCGCATATTGTTCGCATCACTCGTTGCAGTCATTCTTCTGTGGCTGCTCGGATGCGCGGCGCTCTACGACGTTATGCGGCAACCGCCGGAAACCTTTGCCCGCTTCATGGCCAAATTGCCTGGGACCAGTCCCATTTCTTCTTTTTCCATTTGAAAGCCTGTGGCTGCGCGCTCGTTCCGGCCAATTGCATGTAGGCGATCCCGCCCCAGATTTCTCATTGCAGAAGCTCGACAAGAGCGCCACCGTGCAACTTTCCAAATTAACTGCCCAGGGTCAACCAGTAGTCCTGATCTTTGGCAGTTACACCTGACCGCCCTTCCGGCGGGAGGTTCCCGCCCTGAATAAACTTTACGAGCAATATGGAAGCAAAGTCGCTTTCCTGGTCGTCTATATCACCGAGGCCCATCCGAGCGATGTTTGGCAGATGGAGAGCAACGTCAAAGACAAAGTCGTCTTCGCCAGCCCAAAGGATGAAGAGGACCGCGCGCTGATTGCAGGAGCATGTGTACGAAAACTAGGCATCCAGATTCCAGCCGTGATCGATGAATTCGGCAACTCGACCGAACACGCCTATACCGGCTGGCCAGACCGCCTCTATCTCATCGACCAAAGCGTGGTCACATCGCCTACAAGTCAAAACCCGGCCCATTCGGCTTCAAGTCAGAAGAATTGCGCGCAGCCGTGCAGCGGTTGCCAAACTAGGCCTCGGCATAAACCTGCCCCGAGAAACAAACCGACAGGATGTCCAATCCCCGCGCCATGGTTTATCCTTGCACTTCTTTTGAGGACCAACCATGAACAGCCGACTCGCGTGCATTCTGCTCGCATTACTCGCCGTTTTGCTCTCTTCCCTCCAGCTCTCCGCCCAGCAATACGATGCGTCCATTTACCAGGAGCTCCATTGGCGCATGATCGGCCCCTTTCGCGGCGGCCGCACCGTCTCCATCTCCGGCATCCCCGGCCACCAGAACATCTTCTACATGGCGCCAAACGATGGCGGCGTGTGGAAGTCGACCGACTTCGGCCACACCTGGAATCCCATCTTCGATGATCAACCAACCGGCTCAATCGGCGCGCTGGCCGTAGCCTGGTCCGATCCCAACATCATCTACGTGGGCAGCGGAGAAGGCCTGCGCCGTCCCGATCTCTCCATAGGCGACGGTATGTACAAATCAACCGACGCCGGCAAAACCTGGCAGCATCTGGGGCAACGTGACGGCGCTCTTCGCGATGCCCAACAAATCTCTTCCATCATCGTCGATCCCAAAGATCCCAATCGCCTCTTCGTAGCCGCTCAGGGACATCCCTACGGCCCCAATGCAGAGCGTGGCGTATACCGCTCGCTAGACGGCGGACAAACCTTCCAAAAGGTTTTAGACAGTAACAATAATAAAGATGAAAACACCGGCGGAATGGACTTAGTCTTCGATCCGCAAAACTCGCAGACAATCTACGCCAGCATGTGGTCCTCCCGCCGTCCTCCGTGGACAACCGGCGGCGCCTACAACGGCCACGGCAGCGGTCTCTACAAATCCACCGACGGCGGCGACCACTGGCATCAACTAACCAAAGGATTGCCCGGCGAATCCGAAGGCATAGGCCGCATCGGTCCCACAGTCGCACCAAGCGATCCCAATCGCATGTATGCCTGGGTCAACATGAGGAATGTCAGTGCCAAAAAAGCCAGCGGCATCTACCGTTCCGACGATGCCGGCGAAACCTGGCAGCAGGTGAACGACGAAGAGCGCATCTACGGACGAGGCGACGACTTCGGCTGCGTGCGCGTCGACCCGAAAAATAAAGATGTAATCTACGTGGCAAACACCTCAACGTACCGCTCGATCGACGGCGGCAAGAATTTCACCGCCATCAAAGGCGCGCCCGGAGGCGACGACTACCACACCATCTGGATCAATCCCGAAAATCCCGACATCATCGCCATCGCTGTAGACCAGGGCGCAACCATCAGCGTGAACGGCGGCAATACTTGGAGCAGTTGGTACAACCAGCCAACCGCGCAGTTCTATCACGTCATTACCGATGACCAATTTCCCTACTGGGTCTACGGAGCCCAACAAGAGAGTGGCTCGGTAGGCACCGCCAGCCGCAGCGACTTCGGCGAAATCACCTTCCGCGACTGGACCACTCTTGGCGTGGAAGAATACGGCTACGTGGCCCCCGACCCGCTGCATCCCAATCTCATCTACGGCGGCAAAGGAACGGTCTTCGACCGCAACACCGGACAAACGCGCAACGTCGAGCCCGTCGTCCTTCGCACCGGCCAGTTCCGCTTCAATCGCACCGCGCCGATGATTTTCTCTCCCGCCGATCCGCACATCCTCTATCTAGGCTCAAACGTCCTCTTCAAGACGACCGATGGCGGCAACAGTTGGCAGATCATCAGTCCCTGACCTCACCCGTGAAGATCCCGGAGTTCCCGCAACCTTGGGTTCTTTCGTAGCCGACGATTCCGCCAAAGGTAAGCATCGCGGAGTGATCTATTCCCTGGCCCCATCGCCCAAAGACGCCAACCTGATCTGGGCAGGAACCGACGATGGCCAAGTCCAGGTAACTCACGATGGAGGCAAGAGCTGGCAAAACGTAACTCCACCTGATCTAACTCCCTGGAGTAAGTTAGCCCAACTCGACGCGTCGCACTTCGACACCACAACCGTCTACGCCGCCGTGAACCGCCTCCGCCTCGATGACTTGCATCCTTATATCTATCGCACCCACGACACAGGCAAGAGTTGGCAGAAGATAGTAACTGGCCTGCCCGACAACGAGCCGGTCAACACAGTAAGAGAAGATCCTGAACGCAAAAGACTGCTCTTCGCCGGCACCGAGCGCAGTGTCTACGTGAGCTTGGACGATGGCGACCATTGGCAATCGCTGAAACAAAATCTTCCGCCAACATCAATCCGCGACTTAGTAATTCATCACGACGATGTAGTAGTAGGAACTCACGGCCGTTCCTTCTGGATTTTGGATAACATCACCCCGCTGCGCCAGCTGAACCCCGAGTTAGTAAGTGGCCAGGAAACAGCGTACCTATTCAAGCCGCAACTGACCTACCGAGTCCGCCGCGACAACAACCCCGACACTCCGCTCCCACCCGAAGAACCCGCCGGACAAAATCCTCCCGACGGCGCCATGATCGACTATTGGCTGAAAACGCCTCCGACTACTCCAGTAACCCTGGAAGTCATCGACGCCTCAGGCAAAGTCATCCGCCACTTTTCCAGCGCCGATAAACCCGAGCCCGTCAATCCCAAAGAATTGAACGTTCCCACGTATTGGATACGTCCGGCCAGAGTGCTCTCGGCCGCAACTGGAATGCATCGCTTCATCTGGGACATGCACTATCCCGAGCCCGATGTCCTCTCGCACGATTATCCAATCTCGGCCATCTATCACAACACGCCGCGCTATCCGCAAGGAGCGGCAATTCTCCCCGGACAATACAAGTTGGTCCTAATCGCAGCCGGCAAAACCTATACCCAAACGCTCGAAGTGAAAATGGATCCGCGCATAAAAACCTCGCCCGAAGACCTGCGCCGCCAATTCAACCTGGATCGCAAGATTGCCGAAGCCCTGCACAAAGACTACGACGCTCTGCAACAGGTCCGCATCCTGCGGGCCCAGTTGAAGACGCTCACCAGCCAAGCTGCAGTCAAACAGCCAGCCGCCGACCTCGAAGCCAAAGCTGCAGCCATCGAAGGCGCAGAAGGCGGGTATGGCGCGCGCTATCTGAGCACTCCCGAAGGCCGAAGCCTCTCGCGTCTGAATAGCGCATTCGGCACACTAGTAAGCGAGCTAGACAGCGCCGACGCCGCTCCCACCACGCAAGAAGAAGCAATGGTCGCAGACCTGGAAAAGGCGCTGGAGGAACAGCTATCCGCCTGGAACCAACTCAAATCAAAAAATATTCCCGAACTAAATGAACAACTGAAGAAAGCAGGATTGCCGCCCATTGATCTGAACAAGTCCGTCCCTGGCGCGGAAGACGCCGCCGAAACAACCACGCAAGATCGCGATCAGAACGAAGAATAGACACGTGTCGCGCAGACACTCGTCGCGAACGTGACGCCAGGAAAGAACATGGCGTCCCGACATCGCAGAGCGGTCTGCAGGTACACTCTCAATGGAGGGATAATTTTCCCAAAGAGAATTTCATGACTGGACCTGGATCTGCTGACGAAAAAACAATTTCCCGCGAGCAATTGGCGAAACTTCTGAACGAAGATCTTTCACGTGAATATCAAGCCATCATCAGCTACGTGGTTTATTCGCAGGTGCTGAAAGGCGCTGAGTACATGAGCATTGCCGATCAGCTCGAACTCCACGCCAAGCAGGAACTGGATCATGCGTTGAAGATTTCGCGGCAGATCGACTATCTCGGCGAGATGCCTACCGTCACCCCGCAGCCGGTGCGCACCTCGGAAAATGCAAAAGACATGCTGCGCTTCGACCTCGAAAATGAAAATGCAACCGTAAAAAATTACCGCGACCGGATTAGGCAGTGCGAAGCCCTCGGAGAATTCGCTATGGCCGAGCAAATCCGCCAGATTCTCGTTCAAGAACAAGACCATCAAATTGATTTGGCCACAGCCCTTGGAGAAGATGTTCCGGATCTGACAGGCTCGAAAAGAAAGTAGCGGTAAACAAACTCGGCAGTATGTACTTTTACCTGGTGCTAAGGCATCACTGCCATTGACGGCTGACCGGGCATCCGTCCCTTTCACTGGCCGAGGGTGCCCCACGTTTCGCGGTTTTCGAAACGTGGGATACCACCTCTGTATTCCCATTGAGATTTTGGTCAGTCTGTCATCGAGCCGGCTGGGCGGGTGGTCGACCTCAGGGAGCTCTTGGATTTTTGTCTAAGGGCGGGGGTGCCCCATCCTAACGTCGCGCTTTTTGCGACGTTAGGTGGGAACCACAACCGCTCGCACAATCGTATTTAGATTTCACACCGCATAACAAATTGCGTTCCTAGCCTAGGCCCACACGCAGACAGACAGTCCGCCGCTGTTCAGGAGCTACTAGCTCGATTCCCGTGGAAGGCCGTAAAGTAAAGTACGAGATTTCCCAGGCTGTTCCGCTTACCCATTAACGAAGTTCGGGGCGCAATGGTAAGGATTCGATCTTGCTTATTCATTTCACGACCCTTGACACCGCGCTGTATAATAAGCATAAGTAGAACATGATCGACAGACGCGAGTCCTATCCACCACTTATAACTGCGTCAACCGTGACCTATCCGGTAGATAAGGAAAGTAACTCAACTAACTAGCATAGAATCAATACTTTACCTATAACTATATTCCTTTGAAGACTTTGGCGAGGTCCCGGCGCTAAGTCAATGATTCCAATATACCGGGTATAAAAGGGAGGGTCCCCCGCACCAGCAACAGACTCAGCCAGCACGCCGAGACACGAGGTCCCGACGAGACGAACCGACAAAGTCTCGCACCAAGGCCGCGATCTCATCGGCAGCCGTGTCCAATGCGAAATGACCACCGTCGACGATGTGCACTTCAGCTTTCGGCACGTCACGACGATAGGCCTCCGGTTCCGAGGGGTCGAACGAGAGCTCATATTTACCCCAGATCACCAGCAGACGCGGCTGATTTTCGCGCATCCATGCTTGCCATTTCGGATAGGCATCGACATTGGTTCGGTAGTCGTAGAACAAATCGCTTTGAATGTCCGCCTGGCCGGGCTGACTCAGGAACGCGAACTCGTCCGTCCACAGATCGGGGTCGTAGCGTTCCAGGTTCGGGTCGTTTCCGACGTGTCGAGTACGTGTCGCAGCCAGCGAGGTGAGGTTCGTTCTAAGGGCGCTTTCGTTGGCCGCGCGATCGGCCCAAAATGCTCGCCGCGTCTTCCAGTTCGCGCCCAGGCCTTCATTGTGCGCGACCGCATCCTGAATGATGAGAGCTTCTACGCGCTCCGGGTGAAGCAAGATCATGCGAAAACCCACCGGTCCGCCGTAATCTTGCATATAAAGGGTGTAGCGCGAGAGCCCGAGCGCTTCAGTGAAGTGATTCATGATCTCGGCATAGTGATCGAAGGTATACCCGAATGTTTTTGGGTCCGGCCAATCGCTGTGTCCAAAGCCTGGGTAATCGGGCGCGACCAGGCGATAGCGATCGGAAAGCCGGGCGAAGAGCGGCTCGAACATTCGCGATGAAGAGGGCAGTCCGTGGAGCAGGAGAATCGTTGGAGCATCTTTAAGTCCTGCCTCCCGATAAAAGATTGAGAGTCCGTCAACCTTCACGTTGCGATAAAAGACAGGTTGCGACATAGGCGTCTTGATCCTTTCTTGCTTCCTGGAACGAGAGACTTTTGGCCAATTTCACATCGTCAGAACAACGCGAAACTCCGCCTTGCCGCTGAGCATGCGGGCATAAGCCTCGGCTGCTTTTTCGAGCGGATAGGTTTCAATCATCGGACGCACGCCGCTTAGTTCAGCGAAGCGCAATGTGTCTTCGGAATCTGCTGGGGTTCCCGCCGCCCAGCCCTGAATACTTTTACTGCCATTGATGAGCTGCACCGGCGTGACTTCGATGGGATCGAAAGTTGCACCAATCACCATGAGCTTGCCGTTCGGTCCCAGGCCGTTGATTAGCTCGGACATCGCTTTCGAGCTTGGTGCCGTTGCCAGAATCACCTGCGCTCCGCCCATCGTTTGTAATGCCTCGGCTGCATTCGTCGATGCACTGTCGATGTAAACGCTCGCTCCGAGTTTCTTCGCCAACGGTGCCGTTTCGGCCCCGCGCCCGATCGCCGCGACCTTGTAGCCAAATTTGTTTGCGAACTGAATTCCGAGATGACCCAAACCGCCAATCCCCTGCACCGCAACCAGATCGCCCGGCAACGCACCACTGTGCCGCAGCGCGTTGTAGGTGGTAATTCCTGCACAGAGCAGCGGCGCAGCGTCGACGTCACTTAGAGTTTCGGGGATCGGCACCAATGCTTCCACGGGAGCGACCATGTATTGCTGGTATCCGCCGTCATAGCTGATACCGCAAATTTTCAGGTTCTGGCAATTGCGAAAATCTCCTCGCCGGCATTCTCGACACGTGTTGTCTTGGCCGCCATGCCAGCCCACGCCGACGCGCTGCCCTTTCTTCCACGCGGAAATGCCCTCGCCCACTTCATCGATGATGCCTGCGACTTCGTGTCCCGGAACACGAGGATACTGAATTCCGGGCCAAGCGCCTTCTTTCGTGAGCACGTCGCTGTGGCAGATGCCACAAGCCTGCACCTTGATGCGCACCTGTCGCGCATCAGGCTCAGGAATCGCGCGTTCGACGATTTCGAAATCTGCGCCCGGCTTAGGGACTTGCGCAGACTTCATCTGCGCCATCTTCATCGGCACAACCGTAGCTCTGTTCGTTGCCATAAAACCCTCCTAATGAAACAATTGCGATGAAAAAGAGACAGAGGCGTCGGGTTATCGCAAGCTGTCCCTGAGTTAGTGGCACCGACTGACGACATTTCACACTCGCGGCAAGTCCCGCTCCACCCCTGAGAGCTGCAAAGCCGCGTTCGTCAGGATTTGTTGCCTATCAACATACACCCAGGCGCCGCGACCCCTCAACCTCCGGTTTTCTCCGGCATATCTACCTTCGGGACTCATCAAATCAGCTCAACCCCCTTGACAGAAGCGATCGAATGAGAGATTCTTACGTAGGCGAACAAAAAGCGAAATAGCGATTTGCACGGCTTGTTCGGCCCTTTCCGTTCCCTGACAATTGCGAGAAAAGTATGTCTGCCTCTCCGGTTTTTTCATCGGTGGCCATTGGCCACCCTTTCGTTTTTCCGCCGCCTTCTTCTCCGTGCGCGAACGCGGGCAAGAAGACCGCGGAATTTTTGTCTCACATAAGCGCCATCTCCAAGCTGGCAACGGTCGTTCCTGCTTCGCGCCTTGAGGTGCGCCCGGCGCCTGAAATGGTTTCGACCGGCATTCCGCAACTTGACTCGCTAACCGGCGGCTTCGCTCGCGGTTGCCTCACAGAAATCTGCGGCACGGCCTCATCGGGAAGAACCAGCGTGTTGCTTTTCGCACTGGCCCACGCCACCCAGCGCGGCGAAGTGTGCGCGCTCGTGGATACAAGCGATGCCTTCGATCCGGCGTCAGCAGCTTCTGCCGGCATGGAGATGAACCGTTTGCTTTGGGTCCGCTGCGGAGAAAAATCTCCAGAGCGCAAACTGCGCAAACATTGGGAATCACAACTGGCTCAGATGTTGAAAGTCACTGACCTGCTGATGCAGAGCAATGGTTTCGGAATAATCGCTCTGGATCTCGGCGATATTCCAGTCGAAAACGCGCGGCGAATACCTTTAGCATCGTGGTTTCGTTTCCGTCGCGTGATTGAGCATACGCCGACGGTGCTGCTGGTTCTTGAACAACAACCGATTGCAGGAAGTTGCTCGTCGGTGTTGCTTAGAGTTTCTGCTGCGCGGGCGCAGCCATCCAGGAAACGGTTAGTGCAATCCAAGCTGGCGCATTCGGAATTATTAGACCAATTCGAGATCACCGTCGAGTTGTTGCGTTCGCGTTTGGAACAAAAAATGGAACGCAAGCCGGTGCAATCGACAGCCTGTTTTTACAGTCGAGCCGCATGGGCGGCCGGCTAGCCGATGGCTCGACGTATTCAATGGATTGTCGGTTGAAAATGAGATCTGCTTCATGTTTGCCTGTATTTTTATCCCCGATTTTTCTGCACAAGCACTCATTCGCATTGAGCCCGACTTGCGCGTCCGTTCTTTAGCCGTGCTCAGCGGACGGCCGCCGCTCGAAAAAGTTGTGGCGCTCAATGAAAAAGCCCGGCAAGCAGGCGTGGAAATCGGCGCCACCAAATCACAACTGGAAGCATGGGAGAACCTGGTGTTGCGTTCGCGTTCTGAGGCGCAGGAAATATCCGCCCATGCTGCGCTGCTCGATTGTGCGCAATCGTTTTCTCCAGAAATAGAAGACACGTCGACCGGCACCGTGCTTCTGAATCTTGCCGGGCTCGAGCCGCTGCTCGGTCCGCTGCCGAAGATTGCTGGCAATCTCGCGCAGCGGGCCACTGAGATCGGCTTCGAAGCGAACATTGCCGTGTCTGCAAATCCGGATGCGGCATTGCTCGCTGCTCACGGATTTCCCGGCGTGACTTTAATTCCCGAAGGGCATGAAGCTGAGCAACTGGGCGAACTGCCGGTGGATGTATTGCTGGAAAGCTTTTCTTCCGATATTGCGGAGGTGACGCGCTGGAGCGAGACGTTCGACCGCTGGGGCATTCGCAAGCTGCGGGCGTTGGCCGCTCTTCCCGAAGTTCCGGTCAGCGAACGTCTGGGGCAACAGGGACTGTATCTACAAAAGCTGGCGCGTGGCGCGGCATTGCGCAATCTTCGAGTGCTCGAGCCACGGCAAATTTTTGCCGAGAGCGTGGAGTTGGAATGCCCCATTGTGCTGCTCGAACCCCTGGCATTTTTGCTGAACCGAATGCTGGAGCAGGTATGCGCGCAATTGCGGTCGCGAGCATTGGCGGTGCAAGAGTTGCGCTTGACCCTGGAACTTGCAACGACGCAGTCAAATAGTTGCGCACCTTTTCAAACGCCCCCCAGCACGTTCGCCCGCACGTTGCGATTGCCAACGCCCATGCTCGACGCGAAAGTGTTTCTTAAATTGTTCCAGCTTGATTTGCAGGCGCATCCGCCAGGAGCGCCTATCGTGAAGATACATTTGGCGGCAGAACCTGCTCGGCCGCGTGCTCTACAGAGCGGATTGTTTCAGCCGGTTTTTCCTGAACCCGAAAAACTCGAACTCACGCTGGCGCGGATTGCAGGCATTGTCGGCGAAGGCAGAGCAGGGTCGGTGGAACTATTGAATACGCACCGCGAAGGCGCATTTGCAGTGCAACATTTCGCACCTCTGGAACCCGCGTCCGTCGAAGCCAAAGTGAAGCAGTCTGCAAATCGAAAGCAGAAGGATATGTCTCTACCAGAAGATGATGGCGCCTGTACGCTCGAAGAAAAGTCAGAGGAAAATGCAAAAGAAAAAATGAGCGCAGTGATTGCTCTGCGCATATTTCGTCCGCCGCTAAGCGCGAGTGTTACGGTGCGCGAAGCGAAGCCGGTGCACATGCGATGTCTGCAACGTGATTTTGCCGGCGATATCGTCTGGACTGCCGGCCCCTGGCGCTCTTCCGGCGACTGGTCAGAGCAGGAAGGTTGGTCGCGCGAAGAGTGGGACATCGCCATCGCCGCCGGGGATAGCCTTGCGTTATATCGCTTAGTGCAGGACAAGCTGGGCGGAAGCTGGTTTGTAGAGGGAATGTATGACTAAGGCATTCAGCAACGATGTACGTTGAACTCCATGCGCGCTCTGCGTTCAGCTTTCTCGAAGGAGCCTCTGTTCCCGAGGAACTAATCCTGGTGTGCGCACATTTTGCAATGCCTGCAATGGCATTGCTTGATCGAGATGGACTCTACGGCTCGCCACGTTTCCATCTTGCCGCAAATAAGGCGAGCATCAAGGCGCATATTGGGGCCGAGGTGACGTGCGCAGCATTCTCACCTTGTCTCTCTGATGGATTTCGTCTTCCGCTTCTGGTTGCTTCGCGCGTTGGATATCAAAACCTCTGCCGTCTGATTACGAGAATGAAGCTGCGCGTTGGGCGAAAAGAAGGAGCTTGCGCGTCGAGATCAGATTTTATTGAACATGCTGACGGCTTGATTTGTTTGACTGGGGGAGAGGAAGGACCATTAGCTGCAGCTCTCAGGCGCGGTGGGCCGCGAGCCGCATTCGAAGCTGTGAAGCGACTGATCGAAATTTTCGGTCAATCGAATATTTACGTCGAACTGCAAAGGCATTTTCATCGCGACGAAGAGTATAGAAATCGTGTTGCGATTGAGATTGCCGGGGCTTTGCACCTGCCGCTAATCGCCAGCAATGGCGTCAACTATGCCATGCCGCAGGAACGTGAGTTGGCGGATGCGTTCACGGCGCTGCGGCATCACCGCACGATCGCCACCGCGGGACGGCTTTTGGCACGCAACACTGAGCGCTATCTCAAATCTCCAGCGGCCATGCGTGAGCTCTTTGCGGATCTCCCTCAGGCCATCGCAAACACTCTTGAACTTTCGTCCCGGCTTGAATTCACACTAAATGATCTCGGATATGAATTCCCGCGTTATCCCGTGCCTGAAGGGGAGACGATGATGTCTTTTCTGCGCGAGCGCACGTGGGAGGGATGGCAGAGTCGGTATGGTCGAGCGGATGCGGAGGTGAAGAAGCGGGCACGGCGGCAGATCGAACGCGAGCTGAACTTGATCGAACATCTACAACTTCCGGGATACTTTCTGATTGTTTGGGATATGGTGCGGTATTGCTGCGAACAGAACATTCTGGTGCAGGGCCGCGGATCAGCTGCCAATAGCGCGGTTTGCTACTCGCTCCGCATTACAGCGGTGGATCCGATCGGGATGGAATTATTGTTCGAACGATTTCTTTCCGAAGAACGCGGCGAGTGGCCTGACATCGATCTTGATCTGCCGAGCGGAGACGAGCGCGAGCGCGTAATTCAATACGTTTATCAACGTTATGGTCAGCGTGGAGCGGCCATGACCGCCAACGTGATCACCTATCGCAATCGCATGGCGGCGCGCGAAATGGGCAAGGTGATGGGGTTCGATGAAGACACATTAAAGCGAATTTCAGCGTCGGTGGCGACCTGGGAATTTAAAGATGAGAACGATGCGCTCGATCGCCGCCTGCGCGATGCCGGTCTCGATCTTACTCATCCGCGTATTCGCAAATTTTTTGAGTTATGTCTGGCGGTTCAGGATCTGCCACGGCATCTGGGGCAGCATTCGGGCGGCATGGTCATCTGTGAGGGGCGTCTCGATTCGGTCGTTCCCGCTCGAACCCGCTTCCATGCCCGGCCGCGTTGTTGTGCAGTGGGATAAAGAAGACTGCGCAGACATGCGCATCATCAAAGTTGATCTTCTCGGCCTTGGTATGATTGCGGCGTTGAAGGATTCTCTTGAATTAATTCGCGATCATTATCACGAAGAAGTGGACCTGGCGCATCTTCCCGCGGACGATCCACTCGTTTATTCCACACTTCAAAAGGCCGACACCGTCGGAATGTTCCAGGTCGAGAGTCGCGCGCAGATGGCTTGCTTGCCGCGCCTGATGCCGAAGAAGTTTTACGACATAGTCGTGCAGGTGGCAATCATACGGCCAGGGCCGATCGTGGGGAATATGGTCAATCCATTTCTCAAGCGGCGGCAGGGCAGAGAAGATGTCACGTATCCGCATCCGTCGCTTGAAACTGTGCTGGAACGTACGCTGGGCGTTCCGCTGTTTCAGGAGCAGTTGCTGCGCATGGCCATGATTACCGCCAACTTTACGGGTGGCGAAGCGGAGGAGTTGCGGCGGGCGATGGGATTCAAGCGGTCCGAGGCGCGAATGAAAGTGATTGAAGAAAAACTACGAGCCGGTATGACACGAAACGGAATTCTCGGCGAAACCCAGGAGCAGATCATTCAGTCGATTACTTCGTTCGCGCTTTATGGATTTCCCGAATCCCATGCCGCGAGCTTTGCCTTGATTGCCTATGCTAGCGCTTATTTGAAATGCCATTATCTTGCAGCCTTTACCGCGGCGCTTTTGAATAATCAGCCCATGGGTTTTTATCATCCTTCAACGCTGGTGAAAGATGCGCAGCGGCATGGATTGAAAGTATTGCCGATGGATGTGACGCGGTCGGATTGGAAGTGCAGTTTGGAAACGGTGGGCAGTTGCCAGCTGCCGGTTGCCAGTAAAAGCAATTCTTTTTCCAGCGTCGAAATTATTGCTCTGCGTTTAGGGTTGAAATATGCTCGCGGCTTACGTGAGCCTGCTGGACAGGCTTTGGTTCGGGAACGCAACTTGTCGCCATTTGCTTCTGTTCAGGATCTAGCTCGCCGCGTACCTGAGTTGCGTAAAGATGAGTTGACTAGGCTTGCAGAAATTGGCGCGTTGAATAGCACTGTCAAGTAATAGGTCATCACCGCCGCGATGCGCTTTGGCAGGTGGAGCGAGCCGTGCGCTGGTCAGGGCCTCTGCTTGATGACTTGCCGGAAGATGAGCTGCCGGAAATCGGTAAGGGCTCCCCACTCGCCGCCATGACTTATGAAGAGCGCTTGGTGGCGGATTTTCGTGCTACAGGAATGACAGTCGGTCCTCATCCTATGCAGTACCGCCGTGCGGAAATGAAACAAATGGGAATTTATCGTGCCTCAGATCTCCCAAATCTTCCGAATGGACAACGATTGCGGATTGGCGGATGCGTGATTGCACGGCAGCGTCCAGGGACAGCTAAGGGGATGATGTTTATGAGCCTGGAAGATGAAACGGGAATTGCCAACGCAATCATCCATCCCGATCTGCTGCAGAGGAATCGAGTGTTGCTGGTTTCCGAGCGCTTTGTGATGATCGAGGGAATTTTGCAGAATCAGGATAACGTGATTCACATCCGGGCAGAAAAAGTTTCTCCCCTTAGGGTCACTCAGGCGGAAACCACGTCGCACGATTTTCACTGACTGGAAAACTTCAGCAGCTGTTGCCGAACTCGCTATTGACCTTCGGGTTTGTCGATCTTGCTTGCCACTTTCACTCCGCTCAGGCCATTGACATATCTCGAAACTCCACGATAGAGCGATTCGGCTATGCGTTCCCGGTGTTCTGCGGTTTCGAGTTTGCGTTCGTCGGTAGGATTAGACACGAACGAAATCTCAGCCAAAATCGACGGCATATTCGCACCGATCAGCACGATGAAAGGCGCCTTCTTGATACCGCGATCGCGGACTCCGGCGTTGCTCAGGGCAAGTCCTCCATAAAGCGATTGCTGCACATCGCTGGCAAACTCGCGCGATTCTTCTATTTTTTCTTTCAACGCAATTTTCTTTACCAGATCCTGCAGCTCGTGGATCGACTTCTCCGAGACCGCGTTCTCGCGCGCCGCAACTTCCAGCGCTTCCGGCGACGAGGTGAAATTCAAATAGTAGGTTTCAACCCCGCGCGCATCAGCATCGTGGCTGGAATTCGCGTGTATGGAGATAAACAAATCCGCCCGCTCGCGATTTGCAATTGCAGTGCGAGTTTCGAGCGGCACAAAAGTGTCGTCCTTGCGCGTGTAAACAACTTCGGCGCCGAGCCGCGTTTCGAGCAGCCGTCCGAGCCGCTTGGCCACGTCAAGCACAACATCTTTTTCGAGCAGACCGTTAGGGCCGATCGTTCCAGTGTCGTGGCCGCCATGGCCGGCATCAATGACGATCTTGCCGATCTTCAGGCCGAGTGCACGCGTCAATGACCGGTCGCCGGCGGCGGTCGGCCGCGCTTCGCGCGATTCAAGATAATTCGAACGCAGATCCGCATTGTCCCGCCCGGATGCGGCCGCAGACGAATGTAACTTCTTCTTGCGCCCGACAGTAGACGAGAATTTCGTCGAATCCGATTTCGCGGGCTTTCCCTCATCCGCGTTCGAGATATCGGTGGCTGGGTCGGGTGTCACTTCGGCGTGCACTTTTTCGGAATCGAGACTCGCTACCGTCGAAGGGACTCTATCTTCCGCCTCGACGATTGTTTTCGGGATTTTGCGATTCGAGCCTCTGACTGCAACCGTCGTCTTGATTACTCCAATGCCGTTCACGGGCTTCGCAGAATCCGGCGACGCGCTATCCAGGGCCGCATCTTCCGCAGGCAGATCAGTTTCGACCGGCCCTGATTTTTTAAACCGGATCACATCTTTTTTCTTAGCGGATTCCGGCTGCGCTTTTTTGCTGACAGATTTCGAATCTACAATCGAGGACGACTCCGGCTCGCTAGAGCCGTCCTCGGTTTGCGGAGAGTTTGTAGCGGATGTATTCAAATTATCTTCGGCATTGGCCAATTCTGAACCATTGTTCGCGGCCGCCAGTGTCTGCTTTGCGCGGTTCTCTTTCCCATGGATATCGATGATGAGCCGGTACGGATCGGGCAGCAGAAATGCATCGTAGTTCGCGAGGTTATCGACTTCCAGAACGATTCGCGTGCGGCCGGGTTGAAATTCTGCAACCCGAATTTTTTTCAGGAAGCCGTCGTCGACGTCGAAAGTCTTGCCTACGAGCGTCGAGGCAAGTTTCGTATCCTGCAAGTCAAAAAAAATTCGGTCGGGGTTTGATATCCGTTGCGAGCCAAACTTAATTTCCCGCTCAACGTCAATTGCGACGCGCGTGTAGTCGGGCGTCGACCAGTGGCGCACGCCTGTGACCCGCGGCAAGGCATCGTGAGCGGCTGTGCTTGCGGATTCCCTCGCTGTGTCAGAGTTCACGCCAGTGCTCGCACTCACGCCGGGATTTCCGGCTGAAGTTCGCTGTTTGCGGGTTGTTTTCTGCGCCATTCGCTCCCTGTCAGCGGCTTCGGCATCGATGGCTTTAACCGTAGCGCGGGCATCGTCTGCCAGGCGGTTGCGTGGATAGCGTTGCAAAAAATCCTGGAAAGTTGCGCGGGCTTCTTCCGGATCGTTGAGATCGTCCTTATAAATCTCGCCAATCGTAAAAAGCGCGTCGAAGCGATACTTGCTGCCAGGATATTCCTTGCGCAGAAAGCGGTATTGCTCGATCGCACCGCGCAGAATCTTGTTGTCTTCGAAGCGGCGGCCCATCTCGACCATCAGTTCAGCCGTCGCCACCACGCTCGGATCCGCCTTCGAAGACGCCGGAGAGCCGAGATAAACGCGACGATACGAGTTGATTACCCGCTGGTATTCGCGGCGCGTGCGCTCGCCAAGAGGGCGGCCATTAAGGGCCTCCCGAATCCGGTCCGCTTTGGCAAATTCCTGACGGGCCCAGGCATCGTTGTGGTGAACGCGAGTCGTTGCGGAACTCAGCGGAAGCAGGACAGACAGGAATATTGCGCTGAAGCCTAGGGCGCGGGCGCCTCGAGTTAGGGTCGTCGAAGCCTGGGTCGAAGTCATTGAATCGTTACATCATTGAATCATTTATTCATTGAATCATCGAGCCATTAGAGTCCTAAATTCATTGAGTCAATGATTCAATGACTCAATCATTCAATGTCTCAATAACCCCGCATTCCGCTACCACGGCGGGCAGTCGCCGGTTATTCTGTGTTGCTGATGTGCAGTACCCCTTGAGCATCGCGCTGCACAAGTACTGGATCACGCGCCGGCGAGTTCATCCGCCCGCTAAACAGAGGTTGGCTGCCACCGTTGTACAAAGTCGTGATCCGCCTGACGTAGTCTTGCGTCTCTCTGAAATTGGGAACGCCCGCACTGCGCGCCACCGCTCCTGAGCCAGCGTTATAAGCAGCCAGGCTGAGGCGAACGTCGCCGCCATAGCTATCCAACAGCTTTCTTAGATGCCTAACCCCGGCATCGACGTTTTGTTGCGGATCAAAAGGATTGGAAACATTCAGCGATCGGGCAGTCGAGGGCATGAGTTGCATCAGCCCCATGGCGCCCTTGCGCGATACAGCATTAGGATTGAAATTCGATTCCACCTTGACCACCGACCGCACCAGGCTCGGATCAACATGGTGCCGGGCTGCCGCTTCATTGATAGCAGCGTCTATATCTTCTTGAGTAAATGAGTGGTTAATCGTCTGGCGGTGTTGAGCCTTTTCGTCAAGATAGCTGCTTACTTCTGACGCCGCCGAGCGCGCGGCTCGCATCACAGCTCCATTCGTCGGAACGGGCTTCAAACGATGTTCGGTCACGCTCCAATACATCAGTGGAGATCGAGCATCGGTTGCTTTCTGCACCCTGTACGTCTTCGACGATGGCGCCTCCCCATTAACGTAAATTTTGCGTCCGGTTTCATCGGTAGTTGTAGTAATACTTCCCAACTGCGCGAGCGCTGGCGCGGGGAAGAAGAGCATGGAAAGAAAGGAGGCTGCGGTTAAACTGGACATCAGGACGATTAGCAGGCGTTTTCTCATGCGGGTTTAGACCAAGATAAAAGGCACACTTACGCTACGGCCTACCACCCGTAAACCTGCCAGAGAATCCAGAACCAGAGTTAACTGATTATAGGACTGTTTAGGGGAAGGATCAATCAACCCGAAGGTCGTAGAACCACTGGAGTAATCTTCGTAAGTTACTGAATATAATAGTTATTTTTCACGCCGCCTGAAGCCCAGAGAAGGACGATCGCCTGGCTCTAGAAAATGAAGATCATTAACTGAGTAGACGAGCCGTTCGTTTCAGCAACTAAGATTCGGCAACTAAGATTGGAAGCCTCTGAGGTCCATGAATTCACAAGCCCTTCGCCAACTCTTCGAGCAAGTTCGTAAAAAGCGCCTTTCACCCGATGATGCCGTCGAGCGCCTTCGTCATTTGCCATTTGAGGATCTCGGTTTCGCCAAAGTTGACCATCATCGCGCTCTTCGGCAAGGCATGCCGGAAGTAATCTTTGCCCAAGGCAAAACGCCCGTCCAGGTTGCCAGTATCTTTACCCGTCTGGCGGCCCACGGCGGCAACGTGCTTGCCACGCGCGCCACGGAGGAACAATACGCAGCAGTTCTCGCGAGTGTGAAGCAGACGGAGTACCGTCCTCTGGCCCGCGCCATCCTGCTCAAGCGTGATCGCAAAAAATACGGCAAAGGCGTGATTGCAGTGGTGTCGGCCGGAACCAGCGATATCCCGGTCGCCGAAGAAGCGGTCATCACGGCGGAAATGATGGGAAACAATGTCGAGCATATCTATGACGTCGGAGTCGCCGGCATCCATCGCTTGCTGTCGCATCGCAAGGCGCTGGCGAAGGCACGTGTAATTATTGTGTGCGCGGGAATGGAGGGCGCCCTGCCGAGCGTTGTTGGCGGCCTAGTCGGTGTCCCGGTAATTGCCGTTCCCACGAGCATTGGTTACGGCGCCGCTTTCGAGGGCCTTGCCGCTTTGCTGGGAATGATGAACTCCTGTGCGTCGAACGTCAGCGTAGTGAATATCGATAACGGATTCGGAGCGGGCTATGTCGCCTCGCTGATCAACCGCCGCTGATTCCGGCCAAACGAATATGGAAAATTCATAGAGAATGCTAACTTCGAAAGATCCCCGCCTTTCCGGGCGAGTTGCATTCACTCATCCCAATTTTGTCAGCTACACGTTCACGCGGTTCTTTATCGTCGTCTCGCTCGAGATGCAGTCGGTCGCCGTAGCCTGGCAAGTTTACGACATCACCAAGCGCCCGATCGATTTAGGATATGTCGGCCTGGCGCAATTTCTGCCTGGCTTCGTGCTTTTTCTTCTTGCTGGGCATGCCGCCGATGTCTTCGACCGTCGTAAGCTGCTGATGTGTTGCTATGGCGGATTCGGCCTGTGTTCGGCGCTTCTGCTAATCATCAGCTGGCGCGCTCCACAATCGGTTCATCTTATTTATGCCGTGCTCGTGCTGCTCGGAGTCTTCCGCAGTTTCAATTTTCCAGTGAGCCGCGCGATCCTGCCGCATCTGGTTCCCGAGGAGCATTTCCCGAACGCAGTCGCCTGGAACGCCAGCAGTTTTCAAATCGCAACCATCGCCGGGCCGGCCATTGGAGGAATCGCCTATGCCTTTTTCCACGGCCCGGAGGGCGTTTATGCCATTTCCGTGGCTGTGTCGATTATTTCTGGCATTCTCACTCTGCGCATTCACCAGTTGCCCCCATCGCCAGAACCTGCATTGCCAAAAAAAGAGCTGCTGGAAAGACAACCCGTAAGCTTGCGGACCGTCTTTGCCGGCTTCCGTTTTATCTGGCAGAAGAAGCTGATTCTCGGTTCGATTTCCCTCGACATGTTCGCCGTGTTACTTGGAGGCGCCGTCGCGTTGCTGCCGGTTTACGCAAGAACCATTCTGCACACCGGTCCCTGGGGGCTGGGCTTGCTCCGCAGCGCACCCGGCGTCGGAGCGGCCCTGATGGCGATTGTGGTTGCGCATCAGCCAATCCGCCGCCATGCAGGCGTGACCATGTTGTTGAGCGTCGCCGCATTTGGCGTGATGACTATCGTATTCGGAATCTCCCACAGCCTGATTCTGTCGCTCATCGCGCTATTTCTGACCGGCGCCGCCGACATGATAAGTGTCATCATCCGCGCAACTTTGATTCAGGTTGCAACGCCCGATGAAATGCGCGGCCGCGTGAATGCCGTCGATTTTCTGTTTATTGGCGTATCGAATGAATTAGGCGAATTCGAATCCGGAGTAACCGCGCAATGGTTCGGCACCGTGCCCGCCGTCGTCCTGGGAGGAGTTGGAACCCTGCTTGTCATCGCCAGTTGGGCTTGGATGTTTCCCGAACTTCGCCAGGCAGACGAGTTGACCGTAGCAGAGTTGATGCCGAAATAAATCACACTTCAGAGATTCGCCTCCACAAGCCTGAATACCAACTGAATGGCCAGCACGGTATTGATCCTCCTGCTACAATTTCTGATTCGCCATCCTCCGCAGACGCAGCCATCAGCGTCTATGTATACGAGGTTTGTCAATGCCGGACACTCTCCAGCTAGCGCCCCCTACGCCGCTGACCACCCTCACCGAGGACGAAATTCTTTTCCGCGACAACGTCCGCCAGTTCGCCGACGACAAGATTCGTCCCTTGGCGAAGGAGATGGACGAAAAGGCCGTGTTCGACCACGCCCTGCTCGATCAATTCTTTCAATTAGGCCTCATGGGCATTGAGATTCCGGAGCAGTACGGCGGCGCTGGCGGCAAGTTTTTTGACGCAATCCTGGCAGTCGAAGAGTTTTCGAGGGCCGATGCGTCTGCCGGCGTAATCGTCGATGTGCAAAACACCTTGGTGGCGAACGCGATCTTGCGCTGGGCGACCGAAGACCAAAAGAAGCGTTATCTTTCAAAAATGGCGGCAGACACAGTCGGCGCCTATGCCTTGAGCGAAGCGGGGTCCGGGTCGGACGCGTTCGCGCTGCAAACTAAAGCTGAGTTGAAAGGCAGCGACTTCGTTCTCAACGGCCGCAAGCTCTGGATTACGAATAGCAAAGAGGCCGGATTGTTCATCCTGTTTGCTACCGTGGATCCAGCCAAAGGATACAAGGGCATCACCGCTTTTTTGATCGAGAAAAATTTTCCCGGATTTACCGTAGGCAAAAAAGAAGACAAGCTCGGCATTCGCGCCTCATCAACCTGCGAGTTGATTCTGGAAGATTGCCGCGTGCCCAGGGAAAATGTGCTCGGTGAAGTAGGCAAAGGATACAAAATCGCCATCGAGACCCTGAACGAAGGACGGATAGGGATCGGTGCGCAGATGCTCGGAGTGGCGCGCGGTGCCTGGGAATATGCGGCCAAATACGCACAGGAACGCACGCAGTTCGGTAAGCCGATCTCCGAATTTCAGGGAATTCAATTTCAGATCGCCCAGATGGCCACCGAAATTGAGGCCGCGCGGCTCATGGTTTACAACGCCGCCCGCATGAAAGATGCTGGCGTGAATTTTGTGAAAGAAGCCGCCATGACCAAGCTGTTCGCGTCGCAGGTGGCCGAACGAGTCACGTCGCTGGCCATTGAAATCTACGGTGGATACGGCTTTACGAAAGACTATCCTGTAGAAAAATATTGGCGCGATGCGAAGATCGGCAAGATCTACGAAGGCACATCGAACATGCAACTGGCGACGATCGCCAAGTTGCTGATGTCCAAGTAAGAGCCTTTCAAGACGGACAGTCCGGAAGGTTAGGAGAAAGTATGTCCTGTGTTCGGCAACGAACATCGAAGTAGAACGCATGGCCAACTTTTCTCAAGATACGATGACCGCAACGGCCGCTGACTTTGATACGGCCGAAGCGCCCATCTCTCGCGAAGCTGCCTACCTCTTGCTCCGGGCCGACGAAACCGCGCTGCCTTCCCTGCTCAAGGCTGCGCAACTTGCTCGAGACAAATTTAAGCCAGGTGTCATCACTTATTCCCGAAAAGTATTTCTTCCGCTGACGAATCTTTGCCGTGACTACTGCGGCTACTGCACATTCCGCCGCGATCCCGGCGAACCGGGTGCACATACCATGACGCCCGATGAGGTCATGGAAGTGGTGCAAGCGGGCGAGCGCATGGGATGTACCGAAGCGCTGTTCAGCCTCGGAGATAAGCCAGAGTTGTTATTTCCGCAGATGCGCGACACGCTGCACTACCTTGGATATAGATCCACGCTGCACTATCTGGAAGCGATGTGCGAAAAAGTGCTTCGCGAATCGAGTCTGCTTCCACACCCTAATCCTGGGCTGATGAGCGCGGAATGGCTGGAACGGCTGTCGCGCGTGGCGCCAAGCATGGGACTGATGCTCGAAACAACTAGCACGCGCCTGCTGGCAAAAAATGCCGCCCACCATAATGCTCCTGACAAGGACCCAGCAAAACGCCTGCGTGTAATCGAGGATGCGGGCCGACAGGGCATACCTTTTACCACGGGAATTCTGATTGGAATTGGCGAGACGCTGGAAGAGCGCGTCGATGCCTTGATTGCAATTCGCGCTTTACACGCGAAGTATGGGCACATTCAGGAAGTGATCGTCCAGAATTTCCGCGCCAAAAGTGGAACGCCGATGGCGCACTGGCCCGAACCAGGCCGTGAAGAAATGCTGCGCACACTCGCCGTTGCGAGGCTCCTCATGCCGAGGATGAATATTCAGGCGCCGCCAAATCTCTCTGATCCTCACTATGCCGATCTGCTCGATGGCGGCATCAACGACTGGGGCGGAGTGTCGCCCCTGACGCCCGATTTCATCAATCCAGAAAAGCCATGGCCGCATCTGCAAGAATTGCAGCGCCGCACCGAAGCAAAAGGATTCGAATTGCGCCAGCGATTGCCGGTTTATCCCGAATTTGCTGAACAGGCCGCGGCACACAGTGAATTGTTAGCCGAGCGCCTCAGTGCCTCAGCCGACGGTGACGGTTACGCGCGGTGGACGGCGTGATCACCGTCCTGACCGGCGGCACCGGCGGCGCGAAGTTTGTAGACGGCCTTCGCCAGATCGTTCCCCAGGAAGAACTGACAATCATTGTAAACACCGGTGATGACCTCCAGTGGTGGGGACTGCACGTTTCGCCGGATCTCGACTCCATCACCTACATGCTGGCCGGCAAATTGAGCCAGGAGCGCGGCTGGGGAGTGCAGGGCGACACTTTTTTTTGCTTGCAGGCCATGGGGCAACTCGGACAGCCTATGTGGTTTCACGCTGGCGATCGCGATCTGGCTACGCACATTTTTCGCACCAAGCTTCTTGCCGATGGCAAGACGCTCAGCGAAGCGACCTCTGAAATCGCGGCCAAGCTTGGCATCAAGGCGCGCATTCTGCCCATGAGCGATTCTCCCGTAGAGACGCGGGTTTTGACGCCAGTGGGCGACTTGAGCTTCGAAGAATATTTTGTCCAGCGCTGGTATCAGGATCCTGTGGAATCGGTGCGGTTTGCAGGAGCCTCGGAGGCACAACCGGCGCCGGGAGTGATCGAGTCGATTCGCGTGGCCGATCTTGTGTTGCTCGCCCCGAGTAATCCGGTAACCAGCATTGCGCCAATTCTCGCCGTGCCAGGAATTCGCGAGGCACTGCGCGAAAGCCGCGCCCGCATCGTCGCCGTGAGCCCGATTGTGGGAGGAGCGGCGGTCACTGGGCCAGCCGGAGCACTCATGGCCGCCCAGGGCTTTGAGGTTTCAATTGCCGGCGTTGCGAGCTTTTATAACGACTTTCTGGATTTGTTGGTCGTCGATTTGCAAGACGCGCAGGCCGCTGAAGATTTACGCAAGACCGGCATGCGTGTGCATTGCGCCCCGACATTGATGCGCAAACACGAAGACAGGATCGCGCTGGCGAAAACCGTCCTGGACGCGGCGATGCAAGCTCCTGCCGCAAAGAGCGCTCTGGAGCGCGCATGATCCTGGTTCCTGTGAAAGATCTGGCCGGTGCTAAGCAGCGCCTGGCTTCTGTGTTGACTTCAGAAGAGCGCTTCGCATTGGCACAGGCGATGTTCGAAGACGTGCTGCAGACGCTGGCGAGTTGGCAACGTCGACCGCCGGTTTCAATCGTGACCAGCGATTCGTTTGCGCGAGATTTGGCTGCGCGCTTCCATTTCGATGTCATAGCCGACGACAACTCCGGCGAGACTAACGCCATCGAAAGGGCAACGGCATTGTGCAAATCTCATGGCGCGGAGAATACTTTGGTGGTTCCCGCAGATATTCCGTTGATCGAAAGCTCGGAGCTGCAATTGATCGTGGATAGCGCTCCTGATCTAGGCGGCGCAGTGCTGGTGCCAGACGCGGCTGGCCGAGGCACGAATGCAGCGTCGCGGTCTCCGGCCGATTTGTTTCCGCTGCGCTTTGGCAATGACAGCTTTAAGCCGCACTTAGCTGCAGCGAAGGCAACAGGGCTGCCTTGTGTTGTGCTCGAACTGCCGGGGATTGCGAGGGATATCGATCGTCCCGAAGATCTCCGCGAATTGGCGGCTGCCAGCGGCGAACGACGATCGCAGAAGCTGGCGCGAAGCTGGAATCTTGCTGGCCGGGATCGGGTGTATGGGTTCGCGGGTCGGTAAACGCGCGGCTGGAGAAGTTCGCATTATTCCAATCGCCGTCAACGGCGAAATCCGCCTCGGAGAATCGCTGTCGGCGCGATTGTTGGCTGCTACGCGAAGCCTGGGCCTGCGTTTTCAGGGTGGCGACATCCTCGTGGTGAAGCATAAAGTTGTTTCGAAGGCGGAAGGCGCCACAGTGGCGCTCGATGAAATCCAGCCCTCGAAGGTTTCACAAAGCTGGGCCGCGCGCTTTGGGCTTGATGCCCGCGTGAGCGAACTGGCGATGCGAGAGAGTCGGCGCGTCGTGCGTCGCAAACGTGGCGTTCTGATCACCGAGACGCGTCACGGTTTAGTGTGTGCGAACAGCGGAGTGGATGTATCAAACGTGGACGGAGGGAAGCATGCCGTGTTGTTGCCGGCGAACTCGGATGATTCCGCCGCGCGGTTGCGCCAGGAGTTGAAAAAGCACCTTGAAATCGAGATTGCTGTCATCATTACGGATAGTTTTGGACGGCCATGGCGGGAAGGTTTAACGGAAGTGGCAATTGGCGTCGCCGGCATGCGCCCGTTGCTCGACTATCGCGGACTCCGAGACCGGCACGGTTATTCGCTCCACGCAACCATCGAAGCGGTAGCGGATGAACTGGCTTGCGCTGCTGGACTGGTATGCGGCAAGCTGGCAGGAACTCCCGCATGCATCATTCGCGGCTATTTTTACACCCGGGAAAACCGGCGCGAGAGGGGTGGGGCGCGGGCGTTGATTCGACCCGCAAAGAACGATCTTTTTCGTTAAGCATTCCGATAGGAGCATGATCATGCCTTGGCAAGCCCCAGAACTCGAGAAATTTTACGAGCTGACTTGGGGTGAAATCGCACGCCAGACTTCAGTCCCTATCCGTGGCGCCCTGGAACGGGTGCTGGACAAGCAAGACGGAGCGTGTCTCAAGGAAGAAGAGTGTCATGCGCTGGCGAACAGCGATGGCCCAGATCTACTTGCCCTGCTGGTGGCCGCTGACACGCTAAGGCGGGATCTGGTCGGCAACATCGTTAGTTATGTGGTCAACCGCAATATTAATTTTACGAACATTTGTTTCGTGGGATGCAAGTTCTGCGCCTTCAGCCGTGGACCGCGCGAGGCTGACTCGTACTTTCACTCACTCGAAGACATGGGCCGAAAAGCGAAGGAGGCATTGGCGCTGGGCGCAACCGAAGTCTGCATTCAGGGTGGTCTGCCTCATGGTCTGCCGCCGTTTTATTATCGCGACATTCTGCGCGCTGTAAAGACCGCGGCGCCGGGCATGCACATCCACGCGTTTTCTCCCATGGAAATTGTGTATGGCGTCGAACTGACCGGCATGACGCTACGCGACTATCTCACCATGCTTCGCGACAACGGACTCGATACATTGCCGGGCACAGCGGCCGAAATTCTGGACGACGAGGTGCGTCACGTGCTATCACGCAACAAGCTGTCATCAGCGCAGTGGCAAGAGGTTATCCGCACCGCGCATGCCTGTGGCATCCCGAGCACCTCGACCCTGATGTATGGACACATGGAAACGCCCGGTCACTGGGTCCGGCAGCTATCGCTGTTCCGGCAGATTCAGAGCGAAACCGGCGGTTTCACCGAGTTCGTGCCGCTTGGCTTTGTGCACCAGAACACGCTTCTGTTCGCGCAGGGACTTGCGCGCAGCGGGCCGACGCTGGCAGAACATCTCAAAATTCACGCGCTCGCCAGAATCATGCTCGCCGGATCGATCCACAATATTCAAGTCTCGTGGGTGAAGCTCAACCGCAAGCTTTCGCAGCTTTGCCTTCACGCTGGCGCCAATGACTACGGCGGAACGCTCATGGAAGAGAACATTTCACGTGAAGCCGGAGCCACTGCGGGACAATACACAAGTCCAGAGGACTTTCAGTCATTGATTCTTGAGATCGGGCGCATTCCGGCTGAGCGCAACACGAAGTATTCGCGGATGAAAATCAAATTGCCGGTCGAATCCTTGTCTGTCGAATCGCTGTCTCCTGATTTCTCTTGTGAATCAGCGCTCGCTTTCGAGTTCGCATGAGCGAACGTTTGAGTCGCGCCATCGCTGTCATCGGCGGCACAGGACCTGCTGGTACGGGACTGGCTCTGCGGTGGGTTAAGGCGGGGGAAACCGTCATCATCGGATCGCGCGATGCCGCGCGAGCCGAGCAGACTGCGGAGACGATCCGCAAACGAATTGGCACACACGCTCAGGTTTCCGGTATGGAGAATTCTGCTGCTTGCGCCGCCAGCAACTTGCTGGTGCTTACAGTCCCGTTCGAAGGGCAAGCCGCGCTTTTGAAGCAGCTGAAGCCCGCAATTCGTCCGGGCAGCATTCTGATTGATGCCACTGTTCCTCTGGCTGCGAGCGTCGGCGGACGCGCCAGCCGAACCCTTGGCGTATGGCAAGGTTCCGCGGCGCAACAGACGGCAGAGCTCGTTCCCAAGGGCGTATCGGTCGCAGCGGCCTTCCAGAACGTTTCCGCTGAAGTCCTCAATGGCGATGACGAACTGGATTGCGACGTGATCGTATGCAGCGACGATCCTCATGCCACCCAAGTGACGTTGGCGCTGGCGGCAAAGATCGCTCGCGTGCGAGCAATCGATGGCGGCAAGCTCGAGAACGCACGCATCATCGAACAGATCACGGCATTGCTGATCGGCCTCAACATACGACACAAGGGTCATGGCGGAATACGAATCACCGGTTTGCCGGAAAGCGCATACACGACGAACGAATCGGTGACGCGGTGACGCGCTAAACCTCACTTGTGGAGCTGCAGGCGTCTCGTCCGAGCACAATTGCCATACGCTATAAGCTGGACAGATGATAACGTTCATAGCTTTACCTATCACATGACTGCTCCATTCAACCTCGAAGCGGCTATCCAATTCGATCGCGCTTCTTTCCGCCTGAACGGACGCGCACTTCTTCAGGATCTGGCTCTGTGCGTCAAACAGGGCGAAACGCTCGTACTGCTCGGGCGCAGCGGCTCCGGGAAAACTACGACCTTAAAGCTGATCAATCGCCTGTTGCTGCCGACTTCCGGAAATGTTCGCGTGAATGGGCGGCAAACGTCCGAGTGGGATCCGATCCAGCTAAGGCGCAGTATTGGCTACGTCATTCAGGATGGCGGTTTGTTCCCGCATTTCACCGTCGAGCGCAATATTGCGCTTGTCCCTCGAATCGAGAACTGGCCCCGTGCTCGCGTGGAAGCGCGCGTGCATGAGCTGCTGTCGATCGTGGGGCTGAGCGAAGATCTGCTGTCGCGCTATCCGAGCCAACTTTCCGGTGGTCAGCGGCAGCGCGTTGGAGTGGCTCGCGCTCTGGCGGCTGATCCTCCGATTCTGATCCTCGATGAAGCTTTCGGCGCTCTCGATCCCATCACGCGATCGGAGATGCAGAAAGAGTTTCGCGAGCTGCAACAACGGATGCAGAAGGCGGTCATCTTTGTCACTCACGATCTGCGGGAAGCCTTGTTGCTCGCGGATCGTATCGCGTTAATGGAAGAGGGTCGTTTGATCGTTGATCTTCCTGTAGCCGAATTTTCGCGCTCGCAAGATCCGCTGGTGCGAGCTTACATGGAAGCATTTTCCGGATTGCCCGATCCAATGAGGTCATCGGCATGAATTTCCTGCACTTCATGATGGCAAATCGGCAGCAGGTGCTCGACCTTACTCTCGAACACATCACTTTAGCGGGCGTGGCGACGCTTCTTGCGGCGATTGTCGGAATTCCGCTCGGCATCCTGATCACTCGTGTTCCAAAGCTCAACAAGCCTGTGCTGGGCAGCGTGAATATCATTCAAACCATTCCCAGCCTTGCTCTCTTCGGATTTCTTCTTCCTGCGCCTTGGATTGGAGAACGCGCTGGTCGTCTTGCAATTCTGGCGCTCGCACTCTACGGGTTGTTGCCGCTGATCCGCAATACTTATGCGGGAATTCAGGGTGTCGATCCTGCTGTGGTCGAAGCGGCTCGCGCCATGGGACTGACCGATCGCCAACTGCTGTTTCAGGTGGAGTTGCCGCTCGCTTCGGGATTCATCGTCGCTGGGGTGCGTATTGCGACGGTAACATCGATTGGCGTGGCGACGATTGCAGCCGCAATCGGCGCAGGCGGACTTGGAGAATTTATTTTCCGCGGACTGGCCATGGTTAACAACGACGTAATTCTGGCCGGAGCGGTTCCCGCAGCGCTCTTGGCTCTGCTGGCCGACTTCGCCCTGGGCAGGCTCGAGCGGCGGCTCGGAACGTTGCGCTTGAAATCGTAGCTTTCACCTGATGGAGCTCACGAGCTCATTGAAGTTTGCATCATTGACGATCGACTCACGATTGAATCAACGATTCTCATCGACGATCGATTCGATTCGCCCACTTTCGAAAAACTTTATTTTCAAATCATCCATCCTCAAGTCACTCATTTTCGAATCTCTGTTGCTATCGCTTGTCTCTCTTTTTCTCCTGCCGGTTGTCAGCTGCGAAAGCCACGCCAATCGCATCGTGGTTGGATCGAAGGATTTCACCGAGCAGCTCATCCTGGGAGAAATGTTTGCTCAAATCATCGAAGCGCGAACTCATCTTCCGGTTGAGCGCCGTTTTTATCTGGCTGGCACTTTCATCTGCCAGCAGGCGATTCTTGCAGGACGAATTGATATTTATCCCGAATACACGGGCACAGCGCTGACTGCCGTTCTGAAACAACCGCCGAGCGGAGACAAGCTCGAAGTTTATCGGCGCGTGAAGCAGGAGTACGAAGAAAAATTCGGACTCGCCGTTGGACCGCCGCTTGGCTTCGACGACACTTTTGCCATGGTGATTCGCGGCGATGACGCTCGGCGACTGCACCTGAAAACCATTTCGCAGGCAGCTGCTTTTACGCCGCAATGGCGCGCTGGCTTCGGTTACGAATTCATGGAGCGTCCCGATGGATACAAAGGGCTGGTTGCGAGCTATAGCCTGCGCTTTGCAGAAGCTCCGCGAATTATGGATCTGGGGCTGCTTACGCGCGCGCTCAGGGATCATCAGGTCGACATCATTGCCGGCAACAATACGGATGGATTGATTCCGGCGCTTGATTTTTTTGTTTTGGAAGATGACCATCATTATTTTCCGCCATACGAAGCGGTCGCGATCATGCGCGGAGAAATGTTGAAAAACCATCCTGAGGTTGGAGCTGCGCTCGACGAATTGGCTGGCAAAATTTCTGATGACGACATGAGACGGCTGAATTACGCGGTCGATGGACAGCATCGCGACGCGACTGCGGTGGTCAGAGAATTCCTTCGCGAACGACGCTTAATCGAGTAGGCAGCCTTTTCAGCCGAGCCTTTCGACATAAACCGTGAGCAGCCGGGCCGAAGCAGCGTCACGCAGAGCGAATCGACGGAAGTGGATGGACGAGGGCCCGTTGCTCCATTTGGCTTGACTACTCTTCCACCGGCTGGGCGTTCAGTTCCTGGGCGGGTTCGCCTCCGGCCATGCCTTGGGCGATGATCAAGCGGCGCGCTTCTACTCGCAGGTCGGGGAGGGCTCGGCCGAATAAGATTGCGCCGATTATGCAGGCTACTCCTCCAACGGCTACGGTGATGGGTGCACCTATGCGATGGGCTAATGCTCCTCCGAAGAAGGCTCCGAAGGGAGCCATGCCCATGAACATCATCGAGTAGACCGCCATGACGCGGCCGCGCAATTGATCGGGGACCATGGTCTGGATCAGCGTGTTCGAGCAGGCCATCTGCAACATCATGGAGTAGCCGGCGGGCAACAGGAATGCGACCGACAACCAGAAATGAGTCGAGAAGGAAAAAAGAAACAGGCTGACACCGAAGCTCCCGCAGGCAAATGCCACCCAGCGGCCGAGGCCTTTGACTCCGGTTTTAGCGGCGAGGGTCAGCGCTCCGAACAGAGCGCCTACGCCGGTTGCGCCCATGAGGATGCCGAGGCCGCGCGCTCCGCCATGCAGAATTGCATCGGCGAAGATCGGCATCAATACGGTGTAGGGCATTCCTACCAGGCTCACCAGGCCAAGCAGCAACAGCAGTGCGCGGATTACTCGCGTCTGATTCGCCCAGCGAAAGCCTTCGATGATGTCCTCAATCGGCGAATGTTTGGTGATGCGCGGAGCGCAGTGCACGTGCATCAACAAGAGTCCGACAATCACGGCGATGTAGCTGATGGAGTTGGCGGCGAAGCACCAGCCTTCGCCGATTTTTGCCACCAGAATTCCGGCTATAGCTGGACCGATGATGCGTGCGCCGTTGAACATTGACGAATTCAACGCGATGGCGTTCATCAGATCTTCTTTGCCGACCATGTCGACGAGGAAGGATTGGCGGCCGGGAATATCGAAGGCGTTCACCACCCCCAACAGACCGGCCAGCAGAAAGATGTGCCACACGTGGACGCGACCGCTCAGGGTGAGCCAGGCGAGAATGCCGGCCAGGATCATGGAACAGGTCTGGGTGGCCACCACCAGTCGCTGGCGATTGACACGGTCGGCGGTGATTCCGCCTAGAGGAGCGACCAGAAAGACGGGAATCTGGCTGGCGAAGCCTACGCTTCCGAGCAAGAGGGCCGATTTTGTGAGGCGATAGACCAGCCACGCCTGGGCCACGGTCTGCATCCATGTGCCAATCAGCGAGATGAGTTGGCCTCCAAAGAAGAGCTGGAAGTTTCGGTGTCGCAGGGCGCGCAGCGTTGTGGCCAATCTTGGCGTCGTCGCGGACCTGACGGCCGCTTCGTCAGTTGTCGTAGTCGCGGTGGAGTTTTGCTGCGTGGTCACTCTCTTAGAACTTTTTCACATCTTGCGGGGGACGGCAACCCGGTAGACGATGTAAAAGGCCCCGAGTCTCCACCGCGGGGGTAGAGCTATCGTGCGTACTTACAAAGATTTCCAATCGCCTCTGTTGATGTGGCCGGTGGACGGGGCGACGATACGGATCATGACGGATTGGGATGGGCTTCCGGACTCGCCACGATATGCGCAGGTAACTGGGCTGTATGGGGCGCAGGGACAGATTGTACTTAATGACGACGAGCTTAGTTATATAAGGTTGAATCCGCGTACTAACACACCTTTTGGGTTGGGGCGATTGGAAGTGGCATTCGAGACGATTAACTCGTTCTTGAGCGCTTACCGATATGCGGGGCGGCTGGCTTCTAACTCGGTTGTGCAGTATGCGCTTTGGTTGCAGGGGTTAACGCCGGCGCATCACGAAAGGCTGATCCGGTGGTGGCAGGATGAGATTGAGGGGACGGGACGGGTTCCGATTTTGTCGGCGGAATCTAAACCTGAGGTGCTGCGATTCGCGGCTGGTAACGATGCGGATTTGCGGCTGGCTTGGCAGGAATTCCTGGTGCGGATCATTGCGAATGCGTTCGATTTGCCAGCGCAGTTTTTGGGGCTTGAGCAGGATGTCAATCGGTCTACATCGGGGACTATGAGTGATTTGGGATTCCGGTCAGCTATTGTCCCTACGGCGCGACTGGTGGCTGAGTATCTCACGCGAGATGCGATTGCGAAGAAGCTGGGGTGGAATGACCTGGAGTTTGTATTTACCGATCTCGATGCGCAGGATGAAATGGAGCAGGCGCAGATTGATGAAATCTTGCTGCGCAATGGGATTGTTACTGTTGCAGAAGTACGGCGGGCTCGAGGGTTAGCGGAAATTATCTGATTGCCTTGATGCCTCGACGGCTAAAGCCGCCTGTATAGTGAGCCAAAAAAAACGCAGCGGTTAACCGATCCGCCGCAACACGCTAAAACCGGGCGCGATGGGGTCCGGCGCTTCGCCACCCAAAAACAACTATAAAGCTAGCGTCCTGCAGGCAAAGTCTGTGCCGGGGGTTAAGTCTTCGGACTCATCTTGCAGCGGGACTTGCTCGTCCGCAGCCGTTCTTAACCGAGGAGATTAAAAGATGGGAGTGTCACTGGATTCGATGGCGATTGAGATGCCGGCAGTGCATGGGCATCCTAACCGAGCAGCGTTTCGAGGAGTATTGACGGTTGTCGATGTTGCATCGGATAAGTCGCCTTCGGGGGCACGGGGCCATAGGGTGATGCTGACCCGGCGGGCAGCGGAGGCGGCGATGCCGTCGCTGATGGGGATGGGGCTGGATTATTCTCCGACGCTGGATCGGCACGATGCGCGGCGAAAAATTGGCGTGATTACGCGAGCCGAAATTGTGGGGCGCGCGATTGAAGTGGGCGGATTTCTGTATGCGCGGGACTTTCCGGAGATTGTGGCAGAGATCGGGAAGCCTGGGCGGAGAGCGAAATCAGTATCTGCTGGATCAGCTTCGCGCGCGGGACTTGGGATGTCGTATGAAATTGCGGATGCATTGGTGGAGGACATCAAGGCTAGTGTATGGGTACTGAACCGAGTTACTTTCACGGGCGCAGCAGTATTGCTTAGGGATAAGGCAGCCTATTGCTCGACTTGGATCGAGCTAGAGTAAGTAATAAGAAGAGTTACGGTAGCTAAACCTTTAAATGCATGGAATAACCTCGGAGGTTAGAAGAATGAACGAAGAGATGGTGCAGCAGATGATGGCGGCAGCCGAACGACTGGCGGCAGCCACGGAGATGCTTGATCGCGTGTTGGGAAAACTCGACGCCCAGCAAGAGGCGCTGAATGCCAAGGTTGAGCGGATTGTGGCAGCGGTCGAAGAGAACGCTACCAGAGCCGAGCGGCAGGAGAACGCGAGATCTGGTAGCGAATTGCAGCAACGCCTTGTGCAGCTCGAAAAATCTAACGCGGATCTGAAGGCGCAGGCATCACGGATGGCGCGTAAGACACTGTCACCTGTAGTGTCGGCTTTGATTGGGAAAAATGAGATCGAAGGTGAACGGCTGGATCCGGGAATGCTTAACAAGACTCTTGCGGCGCTGAGCGTCGAACAGAGGATTGCTGTTAAAGCCGAGTTAGCTCGGGCGGGGATGATCGAGTAAGACGGAAGTTAGCCAGTGGTCGTTAGTCCTTAGTCGTTGGCGAGGGCGGAGGCGCTATTGATCGCGCCTTTTTTTATTTGGGGATAGCTTACTCATCGCACGTGCTCGATGATCGAGGCGGACGCAAGGCGCCCCCACAAGCAGATGGCGCTGAACTCGTATCGACCGAACACGTTTGCCACAGGAGACAGCAGCATGGCTAATAGCACAGAGATCATTACGGATGTTCACACGCTGACGGGATCGACTTTCACCGCGGCAAGTGTCACTAAGGCGCACGCCACCGACAACCCCGACCTGGCCGGCATGGCGAGTGTGGCGGCGGCGGCGGCGGCTGGACTGAAGCGGGTTCTGCAACTCATCGCCGCGAATCTTGACGCGGCGGATCCGGCACTGACCCTTACTAACAACATCCTCGGGACACTTTCTTAATACGGAATAAGTGGAAGTCCGGCACGTATCCGACGACTGGCTCAGACAAAATGTCGGCAAGAGCGGCAAACAAAACTCAATTGAGGAGAAGACATGAAGGCGAATTTTCTGGATTTGCATGCGGCAGCGGATTTCCTGGGGCCGGGCGCGATCGAAATTAATCGGTATCAAACCGAGATTACCGACATCGTGCGGCGGCGCGGCGTGTTTGGACAAAGGATGAAGCAGGTTCCGGCAACGGGACAACCGTCGCGGTTCTTTGAGGAGACGGCAATTGCTTCGCCGACGGCGTCCCAGGCATTTGTCGATCCGCGCAACATTATTCCGACTTTGCAGGCACCGACGAGACTCGAACGCACTGTTCCGCTGAAAGCACTTGTTTCGCAAATTAATTACAACCTGTTTGACATGGAGGTGGGAACACAGCAGAGCCAGTTCGCTTATCTGCAAGCGAAGGATCTGGCCGATGCAGTGGACGGAGTTTTGCGTACTCACGACGTGGCTCTGTGGAACGGGAACGATACTTCGCTGGCCACTCCAACTACGCCACAGTATTTCGGCGCAATTGGACAGATCGAGGCGGGGGGGAACACGACGACAATCGCAACCACAGCGAGCATCGTGGACGGACTGAAGAGCACCATCGCACAGATGGTATCCAGTTCGTCGTTTGACGTGCGACCGACGGCGATCTATGCCAATCCGGTGCTGCTAGATCTGATTGACCGCGAGATGAAGGCGGAGTTCAACGTCGTCCTATCGACGGTGCAGATCACGGGCGGAATAACTGTGAAGGCATTGAGCACGCAAGCCGGTGAGTTACCGCTGATACCGGAGTGGGCTCTTTCATATACAGGGACGCCTGGCAGCGGCACGGCTATTCTGCCGGCGTACATCGTGACCGAGGACTTGATCGAGTACCACTGGCTGACCGATCCGAATCCTCGGGTCTTCAAACTGGGGTTGCCCAGCGCACTGACCACTCAGAGTGTTGTGGTGAAGTTCGGCGGCGTGGTGGTGAAGGGCGCGAACTATGCGCACTATGAAGTGCTGGTCAACCGGTAGCACCAGCCATTGTTGCCAGCGGCCAGTTGCCAGAAAGAGCGGCAACGGCCCTGGTAACTGGTAACTAAGAAGTGAGAAACCATCATGAATTATTTACAACCATCGGAATACGAGTTGTATGGGTTGGGAGCAACGACTGCCGTGGCTTGGGTGACGGCGGCATCGGCGATGATCGATGCTCATTGCCGAAGGATCACGCTGGCGATCAACCAATACACGGAGCGGCTGCGAACCGACAACGGGCAACGGCCGGTGCAGCTTACTTATCTGCCGCTCGCCACGGTGGCGCCAGCTACGTCGCCGATTGTTTCAGCTCGGGCGCGATATGCAATGCCGCGGCGGGGGGAGATTGAGTACGAAGCGGATTTGTGGAATATCGCTCTGGCTTTTGGTATTCCGGGAACGTGGATCGACTTCAACGTGGCGGACCTGGATGCATTTGCGGAGACCGGGGAAGTCACGCTTCCAGTGAATGTGATGGGGTGGGAGTTTACGGAGATCGAGCTTGTTTATACGGCGGGATTCGAAACGTTTCCTGATCCGGTCAAGATTGCCTGCGCGCAAATGGTGAAGAATGCGCAAGCTACTCCTGCGCTGAACGTGAAGAAGAACGTCGTGCCGGATGGAATGCAGTTGTGGTACTTCTCCGATTTGCTGATGGATGCAACGGTGCAAGAGCTGCTGGCGCCATTTGTGGCGCAGAGAGTGGGATGACGATGACTGGGATTTCTGCAGCGGCAGCGGTGCGGGCAGCGGATGCAATGTTGCAAACCTTTGGCGGTACGGAAGTGATTCTGTTGTTTCCGGCAGCGGGGTTACCCGCCGATCCTGTCGCGGAGCTTGGGTTAGTGGATCCAGGAGTTGTGCAGGCGGTAATAGCGCCGGTCGTCGTCCGTGAGCTAACTACCGAAACTAATGGGCCACGCCGCCGCATTGAGATGTTAGCGGGACAGGCGGCTCTGGCGGCGCAGGTGAGCCAGCGCAATGTGGCGTCGGCTGACATGTTGTTCGAGACCGCGTTGGGTTTGGTGTATCGCGGAGAGGTCTTCCACATACAGGGGTTCATTGTCGAACGAGTTGCCGGGGTTGCGTATCTTTATCGCGTGGCAGCGATGGCTTAGGGCGGTCCCAATGTTTGCTGGGATTCGCGTGCCCCACACAACGGCCTAAAGATGTGGCATGACTTTGCACTTATAGCTGCCTGGCGTGCCCTTTGCCTGGCGTGCGCTGGTGCAGATCTACTCGCTCCATCAGGTGGCAGCTGTGCGGCTGTGTAGTTTCGCGACTTAGAGCAACTTACTGCTAACTAATCAGGAGAGATATGCAGGCGGCGAAAGACAGTTTCTACATGGCGCTGCGGACGCGGCTTACCGCGCTGAATCCGGGGCGGACTATGGTGATTGATGGAATAACGGTACCGGCGATTGTGGTGCGCGAAAACACTGAGCCGCGATTTGGAGAAGCGCAACCGGGGGCATTTTATTTGGACTTTGGCGACATCCTAATTGCCGAGAGCACACGTCCGATGCTGGGAGTGGACTGCCACATCTGGTATGCGAGTGAGGGCAGCAGTGGAGGAACGGGCGTAGATCGAGGGCGCATGCTGGCGGAAATGGATGACGAGTTGCTTGGGATCTGTGATCCCCCGCATACCGAAATGCTCGACTATAGCCAGACACCAAGCGTGGATTTGGGATCGGGAGTTTTCTGGACTGTGCCGGTGATGGGAAATGCGCCGGGAGACGTCGCGATCCAGAAGCAGCAATGGAGTGCTGGTACAGCGCGGGTGGATCGGTATGCGCAGTTGAGAATCTATTTCTTCCTGCCCGAGGCAGAAGTATGACCCGGACTGGATTGCGACCAATCGCACGGCAGATGCGTGCTTATTTCGCGCCGGTTGACAGAGTGAATGGCCCGACAGCGGTTTTTGACCCCTCGCAAAATAACGGCTTTCAGTTGGATGCTGCACCGGCACCTTGGATTGACCTGGGATGGATTGACAATTTTTCGCGCACCAGCACGTCACAGATTCAGGCATTGACGGGCGGAACGGCGGGGGCGGTAGCGGCACAGGCTCGACGCGCCTTAGGAGCGCGCATTGATTTTGAATTTCGAGACTGGGGAAAGTTGCAGATGGCATTGGCGGGCGGCGGGGAGCATATGAACGTGCTGGCTACTGATCCGAGCGCGTCGCCAGCGGGATCAGGTGGAGTTCCGCTAACAGCGGTGCCTTTGATGCCCGGCTCAACCGCTGGGGAATTGGTTTTGGGGGCGGGCGCAATCGCTGGATTCGAACCTGGCGACTTAGTCGCCTGCGATGTTGATTACGCAGAACAGGTGGGGTATGTGGGAACCGGGATCTCGGGCGCTTACGTGCAGAATCCAACAGATGTTCGGCAAGATGCGAATTATGTGCGGCGAGTTACGTTCAACGTCGGCTGCGTCGCACTCGTATCGGCGACCTCATTAATACTAGCGCAACCGTTGCCGGGCGGAGTACCGGCCAGTGGGTCATCTGTGCAGCAGGTGATCGCTTTTGTCGATCGCGAAGGTGGGGCCTTCCTGCAGCAGTGGTCGGGATTGTTCATAGCGGAAGAGGAATCTGGGGGACGGTTGTGTTTCTTCTATCCGATATTGAGTCCTTGCACGGTTAAGACGGAATTTGCGCGGGAGAGTGTGATCGAGATTCAAAAGCCAATTGGAGAATTGGCATTGCAGGCATCGTTCACGGCATTTCCGACCGTTGATGGCAATGACGGAGCATTGGTGCTCTGCTATCGGAGTTACTTCCCGGCGAGTGGCGCCGCGGTTTACTAGATTCATATTTATGTGTTGAAACAAAAGATTTTAACCACAGAGGGCGAAGGATAGTAAGGGATTGAAGCTTTCGGATAATCCATGAAATTACTGATTGATAACCTCGACGGTCTGGGTCCGCAGGATTACACGGCGTTTGTGGATTCGAGCAAAAGTCCGAGCTTGGTGCGCAAGCTGAACAGCCCAGCTGAATTGAAATTCGTTTTGTCGGCGGGAACGGGAAGCCTGGTGGTGCCGGTTATGGGCGGGCGTGTCACTCTTACTCTGAATAACGGTAGCGATTTGTTTACCGGTTACATTGTCGCTACCCCGACTTACCAGTATGTGGGTTGGGCAGATCGCGGGTTGCTTTACCGATACGTTGTAGATGCACTCAGCGAGGTTATGCTGATGGACCAGAAGGCGCCGCCGCCGCATCCCCCATTTGTTGATCGAAGCGCCGGCAGTGCGTTCGATCAGTTGACGGCGGAGGCGCTGCCGGGCTGGTTTGATGTCAGCGGCGTACAGCCGGGAGACCCGCTCCCCAACTATAGCGTCGACCCGGCAAAAAAGTGGACTGCCTCGGCAGCAGAGATTGCATTGTCGGCTCGTTGCTCCTATCGGGATGACAATGGGAAGTTATTCTTTACCCCGCTCGCGACAAACACTTATGCACTCGAAGAGAGCGCGCCTACGTTTTCTCCGGCTGATCTCGAGTTGCAGAGCATAAACCGGTTGGTCAATGATTTGACTATTCTGGGACCGCTGGAGCCTGCTGCGCATGTGAAGGATTACTTCTGTGGTGATGGATACACCACCTATTTTTATCTGTCTCAGAAGCCATTTACACGAAGCAGCCAAGTTGCTCTGTATAACCGCGTCATTCTTGATGAGATTTATACCGAGTTAGATCCAACTCATTGGATTGTTGCCGATCCGCTTAATGTGGTTACTGTCAATAACGGTCAGTTAGAGGTGGCCGGAGGGACGGGAATTGACGGGCAAACGTTACTTAGTTTCATCGAGCAGGTTGAGTTGGGTGGCGCGACGATGGTGGAGCATGGCGACGTCGTATTCAATGCCGCTTCGAATGGGGTGATTGGCGGACTTTACCCGGGAACAGTTTCAATTGCTGATTGTTTGGCGGGTTTTCTTATTACACCATCGGGCGGCAACAGCAATATCCAAGCGCTTATCGAAGGAGCGGCCACAGGCGCTGCTCTTACCACACAGGCCGGACATCACTACGTGTTCACTACAACACTGTATCCGACCGAAACTTATCGAATGCAGCAGGTATTTCATTCTTCGCTGTATCCGTCGGGGTCGCCGCGGGGCGGGACCTCTGTCGCGGGCGATGTTCGAGTCGTGCTGGAAGTGCAGGATATTGATCCTAATAATCCGGCATCGCAGATCGCACCAGCGATCGTTCTCTACGACGACGTCATTGCGAACGCTCCCGGATTTTGCACTTATGCGCTTATCAATGCAGGCAACATCCAGTGTTCGCTTGCGTTCACTTACATATGGCTGCCCGTCGATGCACAGGTGCGAAGTACTCCTTACCAGGAGCCCACGGTAACAACATTAACGGGATCGCTGCTTGACGGCGCCGCATGTCAGGTTACGACGGCGCCGGCACTCGAATTTTATCCAGAATATATTCCGCCGGAGAGTGCGTTAATAGAGGTCACTTATCGCGGCCAAGGTCACGCGATTGCGCGAGTGATTAACTCCGCGAGTATTGCGGCTCATCAGCGTCGTCTTGATGACGGAGTGCGCGGGAGTGTGCGGGAGATTGGGTTGCCTGTTCCTCGCACCTCGGCAGACTGCGAAATCGCGGCACTGGCCTTACTCGATGACGCCGGGCAGGGGTGGACCGGCGAGTACCAAGCGTGGAGCCAGTTCCTGCCTGGCGGGGCAGGGGATATTTTTCCTGGCGATGCGCTCGCCGTGGAAATTCCATCGCGGGCTGCGTCGTTCATAGCGGTTGTGCGCGAAGTTTATTTGCAGATTGTGGATATTGCCGGCGAAAACAGCCGCTACACGCTGAAATTTGTGGATGCGGGGGATCCTTCTCTGGACTTTTCTTTTGTAACAGCGCTGATGAAGCAGACACAGGTTTTGATTCCGATGGATGTTACTCAGGTAGGCAGTTACTATCTCGCAGATCTTACGGACGCGGAAGTCACCGATGTTACGTCTGTGACGGTGACTATTGACGTGGGATTCACTCCGGTAGCAGGTGGCGGTATTGAGGTTCGGTACTCGGATGAGGGATGGGGAGTTGGGTATAACGGCAATTTGATTGGGCGTTTCACGAACAGCAGCTTTTCGTTGGCCCGGTATGCCCAGGCGCAATCCTATTTTCTGAGGAGCTATGACGGCAGCCAACCGCCAAAGTATTCGCGATATTCGGCGGCGCTGCATGTCGACTATCCATACAACTCATGAAAACTTCAAATGAAGAAAATGGATCTAGTGCAGCTGCGGCAGCTCCATGGGGCAGTAGCACATTTCAACTTAGGGTGCTTGAGAAACTAGGGCGGCTTGAAACAAAAATGGACATGATCGTGGGGAATGGGCAGCCAGGGCGGATGAAGCTTGCTGAAGATCGGCTGGTTGCGCTGGAGAAAAATGACCTTCGGCGGACGGTTTATGACCGGCTTATTACTGCGGCGATAACGTTCGCGATTAGCGCGGCTATCGCTTGGCACGACCATATTGGACTGAAGTAAGCGCGAACCGTCAGACGAGATTGAGGAGAGTGGTTGTGACTTTCAAGCACCCTAATGTTCATCGCGAGTTCGTGGACTACTCAGAGACGCAAGAGTTGCACGTTGTCTCGGTGTATTCGAATCCATACCGGTGGCAGCGCAGACGGGAGAACTTCACTGATTTCCGGTTTCATATGGAGGCTAGCCCTAACGTCGTGCTGCATGTGGTTGAGATTGCATTTGGAGACCGGCCACATGAAGTCACCAGCCGCGATAATCCGCTTGACTTGCAGTTGCGGACGGACTCGAGTCTTTGGATCAAGGAATGCGCGATCAACGAGGGTGTGCGGCGGTTTCCTTCCGATTGGCAATATGGTGCATATGTGGACGGAGATTTTCATTTCACACGACATGACTGGGCGCTGGAGGCAATACATATGCTCCAGCACCACAGCTTTGTTCAGCTTTTCAGCACTTATAGCGACCTTACGGGGGAAACGGCTACGAGTCATCTTGGGCACCGGCCTTACCGGATGAGCACGAGTTTTGCTTGGAATTATCTGCATCAAGGTGAATTTCTTAGTTCGCGTTCGCGTCGTGCCGCGCGGGCGGGAGCGGACACTTACTACGCCAAGCTACAACCGTCCACGACTTTTCCTTTCGGTCACGCGCCTGGCGCTACTGGGGGAGCCTGGTCGTGGCGACGGGAGGCCTTCGACACCGTTGGCGGGATGTTGGACACCTGCGTCCTCGGTAGCGCCGACTGGCATATGGCATACGGGTTGGTACAGGCTACCAACGTTGCGGCTGAGATGAAACGCTGCACCCAGCCGTATGTGGAATCGGTGCTCAACTGGCAGGCGCGCGCCGCCAAGTTAAATCGCGTTGAGGGACGGTCTCCGATTGGATGCATCGATAACTTTGCAACGCATGCTTTTCATGGCAGCAAGGTGCTGCGCGCTTATGGAGAGCGTTGGGCGCTTCTGCAAAAGTGGGATTTCAATCCTGCTACTGACATTGCGCGGGATTACCAGGGGTTATGGCGATGGACTGGAAATAAACCTGGTCTGCGAGATGACGTGGCTCGATACTTCATCGAGCGGTCGGAGGACGGACCGATGCTGTTGGGAGAGACGCCGTTGGTTTGAGGCGCAGGGTTAGGCGGGCGAGGACGCGCGCGTCGCTTCACCCGCTGGTTTGTATCAGCCGACTTCTTCACTCCAATTTTCTAGCGTCTTTTTTATAAGGGCCATGAACTGATCGGCTATGGCGCCGTCGATTACGCGATGGTCGTAACCCAGGGTCAGGTGAACGACGGAGCGGATGGCGATGGAATCGGCGCCGTCTTTGTCAGTGATCACCAGGGGCTGTTTGGTAATGCCGCCTACACCCATGATGGCTACGTTCGGCTGATTGATGATGGGCAGGCCGAAAACAGCGCCGAATTGGCCGGGATTGGTGATAGTGAAAGTTGAGCCCTCGACGTCGGCCGGAGTTAGCTTCTTTGAACGCGAGCGTTCACCGAGGTCGGTGATGCCTCGCTGGAGTCCGAGGAAGTTTAGCTCGTCGGCATTTTTTAGAACTGGGACGATTAGTCCCCAATCGAGGGCGACTGCGATGCCAGCATTTACGTGCTTGTGGTAGCGGATGCTGTCGCCTTCCATCGAGCTGTTGACGATGGGAAATTGCTGCAGGGCAATGATGGCGGCGCGTACGAAGAATGGCATGAAAGTAAGGCGGGCTCCGTAGCGCTGCTCGAATCCATTTTTTAGCTTGGTACGGAGATTGACGATGCGCGTGATGTCCACTTCGAACATGGCGTGGACGTGGGCGCTGGTGCGGCGTGACTCGATCATGCGCTGCGCGATGATCTTGCGCATATTGGACAGCGGCACGAGTTCGCCTGGAATAGCGGCTGGGACTGAGGAGGGAACAGCGGGTTGGCGCGGTGCCGGAGCCGGGGCTGGAGCAGCGGTTCGTCGTTCGACGAAATCCAAAACGTCCTGCTTGGTGACACGGCCGCCGGTGCCGGTACCGATTACTTTTGCCAGGTCGATGTTGTGCTCGCGCGCCAGCTTGCGAACCAGAGGGGAAGAGCGAACGTCTGACTCTTCATCGACCTCGGGCTCACGGGTCGGGGGCACCGGTGGAGGAGGCTGAACTTCTTTTTTCGCAGGTGCTCCAGTGGGGAGAGCCGTCGCGGTGGGCTTGCCGGGCGTTGAGGCGTCAGCAGCGGCACTACCACCGTCGCCAATTACGCCTACGACAGTGTTGACCTGTACTGTATTGCCCTCGGAAACTTTGATTTCCTGAAGGACTCCGCTGGCGGGCGCAGGAATCTCGGCATCGACTTTGTCAGTGGAGATTTCGAACAACGGTTCGTCGCGCTGAATTTTGTCACCGGGCTTTTTGAGCCACTTGGTGATAGTTCCTTCAAAAATCGATTCGCCCATTTGGGGCATCACTACATCAGTCGGCATAGTTCCCTTTCGATGAAGCCCCGCACAAACCCCGGGGAGAAGAGCAAACAAACATTATAGCGAAGCCGGGATTATGCCTGAGCGACGTCTTGCGGGTGCGAACGCAGTTGCTACTCGTGCAACCTGTGTCGCGCGGTTTACGAAATTTTCAATTCTTGCGGAGCGAAGGTCGATGATTAAGATCTTGGCGGTTCTGGTGTTTTGCCTTCCTGCATTTGGGCAGGCGGCATATTTCGGTCAGGGTAACTACTCGGGAGAGGCAACATTTTCGATCGGCTCAGGAGCCCCATTAACTTATCCGGCGCGAACCGACAATTGCGTAACCGGAAGCGAAACAGGATGCGTAACCGGCACAACTACTGGAGAAGCCGGCAGTGCGCTCAGTTTTCTTTTGCGAAGTTCGGATGCTGTAGCTTTCCCGGATATCACTACGGGTAACGCAAATATGAATGCGACCGGCACCGATCCCGACTTTGGCGCCACGTTTGTTATGGCGACGGATGAGAGTACAGCAAGCAACTGTCTTGGTGCATCAAGCCCATGGACGGCGAATTGGGACATGGGATCAACCGGTGCATCCATCTTTTTCTCCACCGACAGCAAACTTTTGCTGGTAGGAAACGATCAGGGTAGCAGCTGCATTTTGTTTCTAAATCCGGCGGCGATTCATTCGAAAACTTGCGCAACGGCGACTCCGGCCTGCGTAGTAAACAGCGGATTGGGCACCTTTAACTCGCTTACGGGCGTGGCCTTCAGTTTTTCTACCGTGCCAGGCGAGACTAATGTGCTCTACGCTTTGCAGTCCGTCGTTAGCGGTCAGCTTGTGCAAGTAAACCGACTGGTGATCTGCCGCTACGCGAATGATCCGAACGGATGCTCTGGGCAATCCACATTTCCTAGCGTCATCTCGACGCCCTACGCGGACATGCGGAATACGAACACCAGTGTTTGCGGAGCGAACATGACCCTCAGCGGAGGAGGAGGGAACACTGCGGTCTATTCCGGGCCGGGAAGTGGAACGTGGTCCTCAGTGTTTTTCTGACCGGCACAGATGGTTCAGTAGCGTGGGGAACAGGCGGAGCGCAGGATTATAACTCCTCGGCATGGACGCCATTAGTCGGACAAACTTTCATCTTACCGACGGTCGATAACACGAATAAGAGCGCATTCTATGCCAGCGCGGTCACCGGAGCGACTTCAGGCACCGAGCCAAATTGGACCTCCAGTTGTTCGACGACAAATTCGACCTGCACCGATGGCGGGGTGACGTGGACCAATATCGGCGGGATTGGTGGGCAGGGGCCGGGATTCACAATTTTCTATTACAAGCCTGAGTTTGGTTGCTCGATGTGGAACACCCGCTCGGGATACGTGTACACCACGGGGACACTATGAAACGATTTCTATTAGCTCTTGCGTTGTTTCTGCCAAGCGCCTGCTTTGGCGTGGTCAGCAATTGCACATTCTACGTATCTCCAGGCGGCACAGGAAATGGCTCATCCCCAAGCGTGCCAGCACCGATTACAAGTGTGGCGTCGAATACCTCAGCCGGTTCGGTGATTTGCTTTATGGGAGGAACTTATGACTTCGCGTCGAGCTACTCGATTTCCACGAGTGGCACGTCGACCAACCCCGTAACCTGGATTGCCTATGGTGACTCCCCGGTAACCTTCGGCTGGACGGGTGGGACGAATGGCGGAAGCAGCGGAAATAACACCGGCGAGGGGCGCTGGCTTTTGGAGGATTCGGCAGCCTACACCGTCATCAATGGGATCAACTTCGTCGGCAACAACCACGGGAATGAAGCCATCTACTGCGCCTCGCCGGGCCATCACCTGACATTCGAGAACAACACGATCACGGGCTTCATCTACACCGGAGTCGCCTGCTCCTCGTTCGATTATGAGTACGTTCTCAACAATCAAATCTGGCTGAATGGGGAGAATCCAAACGGCGTTGTAACGGTGACCTCAAACGCAGGAAGCGGCATCTCGCTCAACCAGCAAGTCCAATACGACAGCTACACGGGTCTGCATTGTGCCATCGTCGGAAACGTGGTCGCAGGCCAATTCGATCCAACCAGCGCTCATACAGACGGAAACGGGATCATCTTAGACTTAGCCACTGTCGGCGCAGTCTGGCGGATGCTTGATCGCTAACAACGTGGTTCTGATGAACGGCGGCATCGGCATCGAGATCAACTCCGGAGATGACAATCCGAGTTTCCCGAATCCTTGGGCGCACGTCGCTGTGGTCGACAACACGGTCGCGTACAGTGGCCTTGATCTGAGCCGTAATTATCCTCCTCCGAATTACGCGAACATCAACTCAACCGATGTTTGCTATGTCAATAACATCTCAGAAGCGTGGCCTTATTCTGGAACCTTGCCATCGGGCTGGTCAACGACTCCCCCCAACTGGAGTGAAACCTATTCTCCGGTAGCAACGATCTTCGCCGGTAACTCTTCGTCAGTCTCTACGAACCTCTGGTATCAGAGCATTGAGGGTGTCTCGAATACCCTGCTGAACGCGAATCCCCTGTTTCTGAATCGCTCCGACCGTATCGAATACGGTTGGTGGACAATATGCGAACGCTCCTTCTCGCGTCGTCTTTAGGTAATGGGATGACGGTCCAATCTGGCAGTTCGGCAATCGGGCGAGGAGTCGATGCCGCGACGACTTGCGCGAATCTTCCAGCGCAGACCATCGCCAACATGGAAGCTTACATCTACGGCGACATTCAGGGACTGGCCCGTCCGCACTCCGGACAAAATGCGGGAGCATATCAGGGGCTGGTGCGCTCTGCCCAGCTTACGACGCAAGATGGAATCGAATGCACGAAGATTGCAGGAGGAGTCTGTTCGGGAGCGAGCACGGTTCAGCTTCCCGATAAATTCACGCTGCATGATCTCTCCATCACTCGCAGCGGAGAATATGTGATCGCTTCGCCTACGGGCGGTGAAGCCGCGAACCCGCCAGGCAACTGGAACTCGGGAACACTAAGCGGGCAAGTTTCAAACGCCGTCTGGACGGGAAGCGCGTCGCTGAATATCAACAACGGTGTTTGGAGTTCGACTGCAACTTACGCCTATCACAATGTAGTCGTGTATGCGCCAAACGGGTATCCCGGTAATTTCTATACTGCTACTTCCAGCGTTACTGTTGGTTGTATCCCGACAGATACAACTTGCTGGATACCCACTGAAGCCTACCCGCTCGACTATTACTACAGCACTAACAGCCTGAGCGTGTCGCCTTGCACGGACTTTTTGAATTGTAATGGTCATCAAGCGCAGGGTTATGCGGGTAAGGTCTACGATTCTCATTACACTTATGCTTTGTACTCTGATCCAGTTATTAACGGGTTGTTCAATCCCGGAACAAATATGCTCCCGAGCGGGCTGCCATGCGACTTCCATGGTTCATGGAACCAGGCGGGAACGACCGACTCCACGCCGATTGGAATCGTCAACACCTGTGTGCCCGCGTGGCCGACAGGGTATAACAAGGCGGGATATGGAGAAATCGAAGCAGTCAAACCGGATGGGTCAGGCACAACTTTCCGTTTTGCTCACGATTACAATACTGGGTCGAGTCCTTACTTTTCAGATCAAAACAATATTGGCGTGATCTCTTACTTAGGCGATCTTATTGCCTTTGGCAGTGACATGATGGGCACTCGCGGAGACGATAACTCATCGAACACCGTGTGCGCGAACCCGGTGCGCGGCATGTATCAACCCTCAACGCTCAACACGGTTCATTATCAAGATACGATGCTGGTGTTGAGCACGAATTATGTGTACCAAGCCACCGGCTTCTGGAACGGTTCCAGCTATATGACAACTGGAACGGGCACTGAAGGGTCCAGCCTGCCCAACTGGGGTGCGGCTTGTGGCGCTGCACACAGCTATTGCACAACGGATGGCACGACGGGCACAGCGCCGTTAGACGGGAATGTGCTCTGGTACAACGCCGGCCAAAATTCCTGCCGCAGTGACATTGTGATTGTGGACACGTTGTCGGCACATGCGGCACCGTAATATGACTAACTCAAACTCCTATGACAATTTCAGAGCATTTCACTTTGGAGGAGTTTTGTTTCTCCGAAACGGCGGCGCGACTTGGATTGGACAATACGCCGACCTCGACAGTTACTACTAATCTTTGTCTTGTGGCGGCGGTCATGGAAAGAATCAGGACGCTGCTTAGTGACAAGCCCATCGTCGTTCACAGCGGTTATCGAGCGCCGAAAGTTAATAAGGCGGTTGGCGGCGTAGAGACGAGTGCGCACTGCCGCGGGCTGGCATGCGATTTTGTTTGTCCCACATACGGGACTCCTTTGGAGGTTGCGTCGGCGATCCTCAAGTCCAACATCGATTATGACCAACTCATCCTCGAATACGGATGGGTTCATATCGGTCTGGCGCAGGCGGGAGTGCCCTTGCGCAGGCAAGCAATGACAAAGCGATCGAACCTTGCTCCATATGAATCCGGCATCAGGACTTGAACGGCTGAGGTCCCTTCCCTCGAAATAATTTGACATACGACACGTCAAGGAGAAACGACTTGAAAAAGTATGCTTCATATCTACCCACGGTTGTGCTACTGCTTACGACCATCGCGAACGCGGCCACACCGGCAATTGCCGCGTTCTGGATGAATCACGCCGCCACAGCTGCGGTCCTTGCCCCTTTGGCAGTAATCGTGGCGCATTGGCTGCCTTCTCCTTACAACAGCGCACATTCACAGTAAGTAACTATCTTCTTTAAACTCCTTAGGAGAAATCAGTTATGAAACAACATTCTTATCGCGGTGTTATCTTTCGCCCTGTTTTGTACTGCATGTTCGACCGCTTGGGTCACGACGCTCGACTCTATATTGGCAGCAGCGGCGCCGGCTTTAATCAATATTCTGGAAATCGTTGCGGCCGCAAACGGTCGTGTCGTGGATGCTGCTCAGGTCTCGAAGATCAATACCGATGCGGCTGCCATCAAAAGTCTCGCATCCGATTTTGCTAGTGCTTCATTGCTTGCGGCTCCTGGAGTCTGTTCGCTATTGCAGGCGTCGATTGCCGCATATCAATCGGATCAGCAACTTGTGCTCTCCACTGCACAGGTCAGCGACGCTAATACGCAAATGAAGATAACGCTGCTTTCCAATTTGGTGGAAGGCACGGTCGATACGGTTCTGGCAGTTATCCCCTCGTGTCAGGCTGCTAAATTTGCGATGCCTTTGTCGGCACCTCCACTTAGTCTTATGGGGTTTGTGACGTCTTACAATGCGATCCTGACGACTAGGACCGGCGATGCGACTGTGGACATGCTAACGCCGAAGCTAAAACTGTATCGACACTCCAGAATACTTCGTGCTCTTACACTTGGAAAGTCTCCAGTGAAAAGTTCGAAGAGTGGTCTATTACTACTTGTTTTGGTTGCGGCAACAGCGGTCGCGGCAGTTTCGAACGGAGTGGAATCCACTTATTTGAACGAAGCGTGTGAGACGGTCATCACGCAGGCCCCATCCGACCTGGGGGTGAAGTAGATGGTAATCAGAAAGTTTGGAGCTCTCCGCGACGTTCATGATGTGCGCGATCGCATGTATAGGATGGCACATGGCTCAACTGCCATGTCCACAGACCAGATTGATCTGCGCGATTGGGGAGGGCCGATAAAGGATCAGGGCGCGGAAGGAAGTTGCACCGGACACGCTTTCTCGTCCGCCCGAGAGTGGATCGCGCGGAGATATGAGAAGACGTCACCAGTCCTGAGCCCACAGTGTCTGTATGTTGAGGAACTAATCGCAGATGGGGCCTTTCCCAAAGATCAGGGAGCAATGCCTCGCACTGGATGCCAGGTGCTCACGGCGAAAGGCTGTTGCGAAGCATCGTTGTATCCGTATATTTCAGGCAAGTTGACAACCCCTACGCCAGAACAAAGGCTTGAATGCACTCAAGTACAAGACCGGCGCATATCACCGAATTGGAACACTGCCTGACTTTCTCGGTTGCCTGGCCGATCCAACCCCGTGGCCGGTTATGGTCGGGTTCGTGGTTTATGAATCATTCATGGCGCAAGAAGTGGCAGACACCGGGATTATGCCGATTCCGAAGGAGAAGGAAGAACAACAAGGTGGCCACGAAGTGCTCTGTCTTGGTTACGATCTGTCGAAACAACGGGCGCTTCTTCAGAACAGTTGGGGCGACTGCCTGGGGACAGCGGGGCTATTTCTGGATGCCGTTTGAAGTGATCGCCGCCTGCGATACGGATTTATGGATGGTGCACACGGGTGGGGCCTGGAAGCAATAAAATTTGCGGTTAGAAATTAGTAGAACGTCCTGCGTCATATTTATTTCCCGCTCGTTGAATTTCTTCCCGGTTTTCCTTTCGCCGCCCACTTCGCAAGAGAGCCCTAGGGCTGGATTTGGGCCGATTCAGGCTTCGATCAGACGATATTTGTTCGCCAATGTTCACAACAAAGTAAATAACGGTTTGTTTTAGGCACGCCGGCAAGAAACTGGCACCCTTACACTACACCCTTCTAGATTTGGATCAGGGCTATTCCTGTCTCGGGGTCGACTTTTTTCTGAAGCTGGGTCGAACTCTCAGTCAAAATCAATTCACATGTCGGCCGTACGCGCGCTTCAATCAGATGCCCACCATGCGCAGTCCCATCGGAGCGCCCTATGATTACATGCGCGTGCACTTCGTTCGCCATCATTAAGCGCGATGTCGCCAATCATCGAAAGCAGTTCTACCTGTTCATCGAGAACCACGGCCGGCTGATATTTTTTTGTTTCCCAGTTGAACCAGCCAGCCTTCGCATAGGAAAGAGCGCCGATCGCTTTGAAGTTGCTTCCAGCCAAACCCTGTTCCTTCGAAAATCGTTGCAGCGCGCTAGCGATTTCGTCGCCAGTCTCGAAAATCAAGACAAAAACTTTCGGCTTGGCTTCGACCTGTTTCCAGCGCATTATTGGCGTCTCGTTCCAGCGCGGAATGCGGCTGACTCTACGATGCCCTGCTCTCGAAGAGTTCGCTAGGTGCTCGCATGATTCTGGACAGCCGGTCCATCGGACGCAACCTTTCACAGTCTCTCGCTCTCTAAAAGCCATGCCGGGCAAAATTTCGAAAGTTAAGAATGCTTTTAGCAAGTGGCCTCTCTTTCAGCAGATTTTGAGCCGGACAGACGGAACCGGCGTCGAGGTGATGAGCGAGAAAACCCGCAATTTGCGGGCTCGCATTAAGGGAACTCAGGTTTCGCGTTCGATCTGCCCGTATTGCGCCGTGGGTTGCCGGCAGTTGGTATATCACAAGGACGGCAAGCTCGTATCGATTGAGGGCGACCCCGATTCTCCGATTTCACGCGGACATTTGTGCCCCAAGGGTTCCGCGAGCTACGAACTGCTTACGCACCCGAATCGGCTGAAAACTGTCCGCTATCGAAAGCCCACGTTCTTCTCACTGGGAAACTCTGGATCTTGAAACCGCCATGGACATGGTTGCCGACCGCGTCTGGGAGTCTCGTGACAGAACCTTCGTCGAGGAGCGCGACGGGCATTCTCTGATGCAGACCACCGCCATCGCTCACCTCGGCGGCGCCACGCTCGACAACGAGGAGAATTACCTGATCAAGAAACTGTTTGCTGGCGGCTTGGGCATGGGTCTGTGTCAGCAATCAAGCTCGTATATGACACAGCTCTACCGTGCCCGGTCTGGGCACGTCCTTTGGTCGGGGCGGAGCGACCACTGCGCAGCAGGATTTAGTGAATGCCGACGCCATTTTGATCATGGGATCATCCATGGCGGAAAATCATCCCGTAGGATTTCAGTGGGTCGTCGAGGCGCGTGAAAAAGGCGCGAAAATCATTCATGTCGATCCGCGCTTCAACCGGACCTCCGCAATGGCCGATGTTTGGGCTCCTCTGCGCGCTGGAAGTGACATCGTTCTGCTGGGCGGTTTGATTCACCATGTTCTCGAGAACGAAAAGGATTTTCGTGAGTATGTCGTGAACTACACAAATGCTTCCATCATTTTGCGGGACGATTTCCAAGACACGGAAGAATTGGACGGCATCTTCTCCGGCTGGGACGCTGAGAAAAAATCCTATAAGACCGATTCGTGGGGCTACAAAGGATCGCCTTTAAAAAAGGATGTTGCCGAACATGGCGCCGGTGGTGGTCATGCCCAGGACCGCGGCGGCGAGAAGATTGAAGCCAATATTTACGAGCAGGATCTTGACCCTGCAAAATCCTCGCTGCGTCTATCAGGTTCTGAAGAAACATTTTTCACGGTACACGCCCGAGTTAGTCGAGCAAGCCTGCGGTGTTCCACAGGACGTGTTCCACAAAATCGCTGACACTTTCTGCTCCGCATCGGGCCCGGATAAAACCGCTGCAATCTGTTATGCCGTCGGTTGGACGCAACATTCTGATGGCGTCCAGATCATTCGCTCCGCGGCCATTCTTCAATTATTGCTCGGCAACATCGGGCGTCCCGGTGGAGGCATTCTGGCTCTGCGCGGCCATGCGTCGATCCAGGGCTCGACAGACATCCCGACGCTGTATGACATTCTCCCGGGATATTTGCCCATGCCCTTCTTTGAAGCAGATTCCGAGAGCCTGGCGAGTTACATCGAAGTCCACACGCCGAAGGCCGGCTGGTGGCATAACTTCGACAAATATATTGTGAGCTTGCTGAAGTCCTACTACGGCGAGCAGGCGACCAAAGAGAACGAGTTCGGATTCAATTGGCTGCCGCGTGTTAGCGGAGACCACTCACACCTTGGCTATTGGGTCGAAATGGCCAAGGGTAACATCGAAGGCTTATTCGTCATGGGCCAGAACCCGGCGGTGGGCGCGCCGAATTCTCGCATGGAGCGCAAGGCCTTGGCCAAGCTGAAGTGGCTGGTTGTGCGCGATATGGTCGAGACGGAGACGGCGAGCTTCTGGCTCGACTCTCCTGAAGTCGCGCGCGGTGAACTCAATCCCGAAACAATCGACACCGAAGTATTTCTTTTCCCCGCCGCTGGTCATGCCGAGAAAGATGGCTGCTTCACCAACACCCAAAGGCTCAATCAGTTTCACGAGAAGGCCGTGGAGCCTCCGGGCGACGCTCGCAGCGAAACTTGGTTTATGTACCACCTGGGGCGTCGCCTGAAAGAAAAGGCGAGCAAAGATCCGTCTGGTAAAAACGCCGGCCTCAACGCCTTAACTTGGGACTACACCCTCGAGGGCCCACTCGCTGAGCCCAATGTCGAAGAAGTTCTCCAGGAAATCAACGGCTGGACAACCGCAGACCATCAGCTGGTCTCCGGCTACAAAGATCTCAAGGCCGATGGATCGACCGCTTGCGGTTGCTGGATTTATTCCGGCATCTTTCCGAAGCCTGGGAAAATCTCGCGAAAAAGCGCGAGCCCAGGGATTTTTATGGTCATGGCTGGGGATTCGCCTGGCCCAGCGATCGCCGGATTCTCTACAACCGTGCCTCGGCTCGACCCGATGGCACACCTTGGAGCGAACGAAAAAAATTGATTTGGTGGGACGCCGAGCAAAAGAAATGGGTAGGCAATGACGTTCCGGACTTCACGGCGACAAAAGCCCCTGATTATCGTCCGGACGATGACGCTCAGGGAGATGATTTACTCGCTGGCGACAAGCCTTTCATCATGCATCCGGAAGGTCTCGGTCGTCTTTACGTTCCCACTGGATTGAAAGACGGCCCGCTTCCGACTCACTACGAAACCGCTGGAGTCGCCGACAGGCAACATGCTTTATCCGCGCCGAATAACGAATCCTGCGGCGAATTTTATGGAAGCGCCGGACAATCACTATGCCTCTTCCCCTGATCCGCGCTTTCCGTACGTTCTTTCAACCTATCGGCTCACCGAGCATCATACTGCCGGAGGAATGAGTCGGTACGTCTCTCACTTGGCAGAGCTGCAACCGGAGTTATTTTGCGAAATCTCTACCGAACTCGCGGCTGAGCTGGACATCAGACATGGTTCTGACGTGACGGTCGTGACGCCTCGCGGAGTGATCCACGCCCGTGCCATGGTGACGTCACGAATCACGCCGCTCCAGGTTGAGGGCCGAACCGTGCATCAGGTACGCTTGCACCGCTCCGCTGTATGTACGCAAGCGTGCATTCATGTGAGCGGGATCGGACAGACCGGGAGGGGTGGGTTTTATAGCATTTTAGATGGTTTGCTTCGAGCATTTTTAGGATGGCGCGTGAAACACTTTGAACGAAATCGCAAAGAAGAAATTGTGCAATCAATCGATAATTTGATGGTTTCTTGTAGCCAGAAAGCCGCAGAACAAAACATCTGCTGCCGCTGTGGCAATCCCAAGGAAGCAGTGGATGCCGTATTTTGGTTGTATTGTACCAGCACCGAATGGAAGGTGCGTTTACCCATGTGTGGCTGCGATCTGAAAGTGATTTCTCCTGAGCCAAAGCCGGCAATTCAATCTGCCGAGACCGCGGAAATTTCGAACTCCCCGATCGGCAAGCCTTGGAGAGAACTTTACAAAGAAGCGGTGTTCGAAAATGATCGAGAGAAATTGACGGCGCGTATCGATGATGCGGAGGAAAGTCTCCTCGCGCGTGCCCGAGAATTATTTCACGCGGGCGGCAAAGACATCCGCGAACGGCAGGAGGTGGACGCGGCCCTTTACGCTCTCTAGGCATTAAAAAGTGCAGCCATTTCTGCGAAAGCCAAGAAGGAAATGAAGACCTCCAGTGACGATCAAACCCATGCCGCCTAGCTAGGCAGCTCGGCATCCCATAATCCTCGCGCAAAAAATGAAGAACAGGGCTGGAGGTAGTTCGTTAAATATTTCGTCACCATGGAAACATCTGTATGAGGCTGCTTTTCTCGAGCTCAGCCCCGACTTGCTTCCGCAGAAGATTGACGACGCGCAAAAGGCGATCGCTGAACGAGCCTTAGCTTTGCTCCGCCAGAACAACAGTGACGACAAGACAGAAAAAGAAGCCATGGCAAAAGCACATCTCGCTCTGGATGCGCTAAAGAGAGTCAGTCAAAAAAATCGTCGCGCCGGATAATCGTTCGTCGCCTCCCCGTCCGACGCCTAGCACCTGATCGCGCATCCGGCATCGAAGCGATAGAATTCCATACACTTATGAAGACCTCTACTCAAATCCATATCACTAAGGCTATTCTGTTAATAATGACAACCGTTCTCAATGCCGGAATTATCGCCATCAATGCAACCAAGCTCGCCGCCGCCGCCGACTTTGGCTCATCGAATCCATTTTTCACCCCCAGCACACTGCCGTTCCAGGCCCCACGCTTCGACAAGATCAAGGATGAAGACTACCAACCGGCGATTGAAGCGGGCATGGCGCAACAGCAGGCGGAAATGCAAGCCATCGCAAACAATCCTGACCCTCCCACCTTCGATAACACTGTCGTCGCCATGGAGAAAACCGGCCAGCTCTTTAACCGCGTCATGGCGGCTTTCAACGGAGTGACCGGCGCAAATACGAACCCTTTTCTCCAGAATGTGAAGACTATCGAGGCACCGAAGCTCGCCGCGCATCAGGATGCGATCTACCTGAACACGAAGCTTTTCGCGCGCGTGGCAGCCATCTATAAGCAGCGATCCACTCTCAAACTCGACCCGGAATCTCTCCGCTTGCTGGAGTACACCTACGACCAGTTCGTGCACGCGGGCGCTAACCTTTCCGAAGCCGACAAGGACGAATTGAAAAAACTCAATGAACAGTTGTCTTCGTTTTCCGATACCTACGACACCAAGGTGCTCGACGCCACGAAGAAGGGCGCATACGTCACCACCGACAAAGCCGCGCTCGCCGGCCTGTCCGAAGCTCGCATCGCAGGCGCCGCCCAGGCTGCCAAGAGCCGCCAGGTAGAAGGTTTCCTGATTCCGCTTCAAAACACTACTCAGCAGCCCGATCTCGTTGCACTGAGCAATCGCGCAACCCGTCAGACTATCTTCGAACATTCCTGGAATCGCACCGAGCGCGGCGATGCCAATGACACGCGCGAAACCATCGCTCATCTCGCTCAACTGCGCGCCCAAAAGGCCAAACTGCTCGGCTTTCCAAACTTTGCCGCCTGGAAGATCGAAGATCAGATGGCCAAAACGCCGCAAGCTGCATTGAAGTTCATGGATGCCATCGTTCCTGCCGCAACCGCAAAGGCCGCACGCGAAGCCAGTGACATCCAGTCTGTGATTGACGCCCAGCACGGAGGCTTCTCAGTCCAGGCCTACGATTGGGAATTCTATGCCGACCAGGTCCGCAAAGCTCGGTATGATCTCGATGATGCGCAGGTAAAGCCGTATTTCGAGATCAACAATGTGCTTGAGAATGGCGTCTTCTACGCGGCCACTCAGCTCTACGGCATCACCTTCAAAGAGCGCCACGACATTCCGGTTTACGAGCCCGAGGTGCGTGTCTTCGAAGTCTTCGACGCCGACGGAAAACACCTCGCGCTGTTTTACTGCGATTACTTCAAGCGCGACAACAAGAACGGCGGCGCGTGGATGTCGAACTTCGTCGATCAATCGCGTCTGCTGGGATTACGGCCGGTTGTCTATAACGTCGCCAATCTCCCGAAGCCGGCCGAAGGCGAGCCCGCGCTGATCAGCTTCACCGACGTCGTTACCATGTTCCATGAATTTGGACACGCGCTGCATGGGATGTTTTCGGACGCCGAGTATCCGACTCTCTCCGGCACGTCTACCGCGCGCGACTTCGTCGAATTTCCCTCGCAGTTCAACGAACACTGGGCGCTGTATCCCACGGTCTTTGCCCATTACGCAAAGCACTACAAAACCGGCGCCCCCATGCCGGAAGAGCTCGCGGCGCGCATCCGGAAGGCTGCCACCTTCAACAAAGGTTACGATATGACCGAACTACTCGCAGCCGCCGAACTTGACATGCAGTGGCACACGCTTCCGCCCGACGCCCCGCTCCAGAATCCCGATGTGTTCGAGACGCAGGCCCTCGATAGAACTCACCTGAACGTGAGCTATGTGCCGCCCCGCTATCGCACCTCCTACTTCAGCCACATTTGGGGAGGCGGTTACGCGGCCGGCTACTACGCCTACCTTTGGACCCAGATGTTGGCCGACGATGCCTACGAGTGGTTCATCGAAAATGGAGGCCTGACGCGAGCTAACGGCGACCGCTTTCGGAAGATGGTCCTTTCACGCGGCAACACCGAGGACCTCACGAAGATGTACGAAGCGTGGCGCGGAGGGCCGCCCAACTCAAAAGCGATGCTGAAGTACCGCGGACTCGAGGAATCATCAACAACGAACTAGCTACCGGCGCGAATCGCCTTCTCCGTCACTGAATATCAGCGGGCTTCTGCTCGACAGGGGCGAGGTGGGCTTTGCGCAGTTGCTCATTAAGCTGCGTAAGTCTCGTTTGCTTGACGCGCTCCCACTCTGTAATGCGTCCTTTTACTTGTTGGCTTGACTCGTTATAAACCGCAATCGCTTGCGAAGGCACAGCTCGGTCTCCAGTCTTGACGACTCGAAATGCGGATCCGAGATTCGCATAGGCTTCTTGCAACCCGAGACCGGGGTCGTCCGTGTCTTTTTTATTTGTCAGAATATTTTCGATTGCGGATTGAACATCGACGACCGCCGATTTGATCTTTGCATTCTGCGCTCCGCTTTGCTGCTTCATTTTCTGTTGAATCTCATCCAGCTGTTTCTGAGTGGACTTAATCTCCGCCATCACGTGGAGAGACTCGCTCATTTGGTCGAAGATTTTTCGTCCCAGTTGGAACTGCTGCATGAGGCTCTCAGCAGTCGCGGAAGAACGCGGATCCATAATGACCTTCAGCGATTGGTCCTGCGTTTTCCCGTCGACTGTCAGCCGAACTTGATAAGTTCCCGGCACAATCTTAGGTCCGCTCGGATCGCTGCTCTCCGATTCATCGTCAACGCTTGGTCCGCCAGAACTGCCCCAAGCTAGATCCCAAACAAAGCGATGCATTCCTGCAGCTTTCTCAGCGACTTCAGGCTTGGCAAACCACCGCTCGGCAACGGGCACTGGCCGGTGCTTTGGTATCTTGTCCTCCGAAGAAAACTTTCTGACGATGTTCTGCTGTTCATCAACAATTTCGAGCTGCACACTCTTCGCCGAAGAAGGGAGAAAATAGTCGATGATCGCTCCATCAGGAGGATTCTCTGCTGTCGGTTCTTCGGGAGGAAGCGGCGTGCCTGGAAAAGAGTCATTATCGATGCGCACCGCCGTCGCCGGACGATAGAGCCACGCGCCGCTAACATTCTTCGCCGCGGCATCAAGCGCTTGTCGAAGAGGCGTGATGTCATCGAGAATCCAAAAGGCTCGCCCGAATGTGGCCGCTATCAGATCATCCCCGTGAATTGTAAGATCCCGCACACCGGTGACCGGCAGATTCAATTGCAAGGATTGCCAGTGGTCTCCGTCATCGAATGATACATAGACTCCGAATTCAGTTGCGGCGAAGAGCAAACCCTTGTTCTGCGGGTCTTCGCGAACCGCCCGTAAGAATGCCGGAGCCTGAAGGCCATTCGTAATCAACTGCCAGGTCGCACCGAAATCGCGCGTACGATAGATGTGAGGCGTTCGATCATCAAGGCGCGCGAGATCGACCGCCGCATACGCAACCCCCGCATCGAAATGCGACGCTTCAATCAACGAAATTTTGCTCCACACGGTCAATTCGTGCGGCGTGACATCTTTCCAGTTCTTTCCGCCGTCGCGGGTGATGTGAATCAACCCCGTATCGCTTCCCGCCCAGATCAGATTGCGGTCGAGCGGAGAGGGCGCGATCGTGAACACAACTCCATAGCCGGATTGCTCGGCCTTCTCAAGTGTTGGCGGATCCGTCGTCTTCTTTTCTTCCGCCTTGCGCGAATCGGGCAAGGTTCCAGTTAGATCGCCGCTGATCGTCTCCCAATGCAATCCGCCATCGACCGTCTTCATCACGTACTGCGTGCCGAGATAAAGCGCCGTCGGTTCGAGCGGAGAAGACACCAGCACCGGAGTCCAAGGATCACGATATTTACGCCGATAGATCTCATCCTCAAACGAAGTTGCAGGCCACGGGGTAATGTTCTGGCTAAACTCGGTCCGTCTGTTGAAGCGAGCAACGCTGCCGTAAGTGTCAGTCAAATAAATAATGTTAGGATCACTCGGATCGACGACCAGGTATCCACTCTCGCTTCCGCCCGGGAGAAACCAATCTCGCGCCGTTATGGACCCGTGATCGGTGCGGCTCGGAACCGCAGCGGCGCCGCTATCCTGCTCCGCGCCATAAACAATGTAGGGAAACTGGTTGTCGGTGGTCACATGATAGAACTGCGCAGTGGGCTGGTTATACCAACTGCTCCAGGTCTGCCCACGATTCAGGCTGATCGAGGTTCCCTGGTCGACGCCCAGAATCATGCTGGCAGAATTTTTCGGGTCAATCCAAAGCTGGTGATAGTCATCTCCGCCCGGCGCGCCGCGCAGCACTGAAATTGTCTTGCCCCCATCCTCCGATCGATAGAGAGAAACATTCGGTACGTAGACTACATCGGAATCCTGCGGATCAACGGCAACGCGATTGAAATACCATGCTCGGCTAGTCAGCCGCGGATCGGCGTTGGCCAACGTCCATGTATTTCCGCCATCGTCTGAGCGATAGAGGCCGGATTTTGTCGCATCGGTCTTATTTGTCTCTGGGTCTCTCGTTTCAAGCAGCAGGTACACGCGCTTGCCATCCGGAGCAACGTCGACACCCACGCGTCCCCACTCACCGTCTGGCAACCCATTTCCAGTTCCCGCAGTTCCACTTCCGTTTAGACGAGACCACGTCTTGCCGCCATCTTGGGAACGGTAAAGCCCGCTGCCAGGTCCTTCGATTGGAGCATAGGCGCTCCACGGAGCACGATGTACATGCCACGCCCCCGCGAACAAGAGCTGCGGTGAAGAAGCACACATGGCCAAATCAGAAATGCCGATCTCAGGCCCCAGGTCCAGAACCCGCGCCCAGTGCATTCCGCCGTCGACGGATTTGTAAACCCCACGCTGTTCGTTGGGAGCATAAGCATGCCCCAGAGCGCCCCCATAGACAATACTTGGATTCTCGGGATCAATCACAATCCGGCTGATCTGCCGCGTGTCCTCCAAGCCGATGTGATTCCAGGTTGATCCGCCGTCGGTCGATTTGTAGACGCCGTCACCAGAAGAAAGATCCTCGCGAATGTCGCTCTCACCCGTCCCGGCATAAATAATCTTAGGATCAGACGGAGCCACCGCCAGCGCTCCGATTGATGCTACCGCCTGCTTGTCGAAGATCGGAGTCCAGACAATCCCGGCATCAGTCGTTTTCCAGATTCCGCCATCCACCGCACCAAAATAGAAAGTTGTCACGTCTCCCGGCACGCCAGCCACGGCCACCACGCGTCCGCCGCGAAAAGGACCAATCAGGCGCCATTTAAGTCCGTTGAAAAGCTCCGGAGAAACCGCCTGAGCCACCGCCGCGACGGTGAGCAACCAAAAAATGTGCAATAGAAAAATCGATGCGAAAATCCAGCGTACTGGACAAAATCTGAATGTATGCAAAATTGCAGGCCTCGTTCTTGGTCCCCGTGGTTGAAACATCTTGAGTTGAAACATTATAGGTTGAAACATTATGCCCCACTCTTCGGCCACGCATTTATCCCTTCACTGCTCAACCAATCTGCTGTTTGCGTACGCGACGTGATCGCGGTTTAATGACGCATGCACTGGACCGACGTCTGGCTTCTCCTTTTCATTCTTCTCGTGATGATAGCGCTGTTGCTTTTGCTGCTTCATCGCACTCCTTTAGGTTCGCTTCTGCGCGAGCATATTGCCGACCGCCCGCGCCGCAGGCTCTTTCTCGCATCCGTCAGCTTCTTTCTGACCTTCGCCATCGTGCGTGGCATGGTTTATTGCATCCGCCATGAGATCCCGCCCTTCCACTACATTGTCATGGGCGGTCGTCACATCCATCACCTCGTGCCCGGAATTCTAATTCTGCTGGCCGTCGGTTATGGCTGGCTCTGTGAGTTTGGCAACGGCAGCGACACCTCCTCGATTTTCGCCAGCCGATTAATGTCCATCCTTTATGGCGTAGGCGCGGCGCTGACGCTCGACGAGTTTGCGCTCTGGCTTAATCTTAAAGACGTGTACTTTGTTCGCGAAGGCCGTTCAAGCATCGACGCCGTCGTCCTGTTTGGCTCGCTGCTCGCCATCGGTGGATGGGGAGCGCCATTCTTCGCCGGCTTGGCAAAACGGAAGGCGCCGCACAAGCGCTAGCCACGTATAACGTCAACGAAATCGCCTTTCTCAGACCTAATAAATCTGATTGAGCTCACGTTTCAGAGGAAGACCACTCGTCTGCGATTTTCATAGGTGGTACCATCAATCTGCTTCTACGAATCTCTCGTCCCGAGAATCGCGTAATGGCACAATCTTCCCGCTCCGTCGCCTCCCCTCGCGTGGTCAGCATTGCGGACCTGCGCACCATCGCCAAGCGCCGCGTCCCCGCCTCTGTCTTTGACTACCTCGATGGCGGAGCCGAAGGCGAAGTTACCCTGCGCGAAAATTGCCGCGTCTACGAAGACGTCACCTTCCGTCCTCGCCACGCGGTTGCTTTCGCCAAGTGCAGCTTGTGCACGCAGGTTCTAGGCTTCAATCTCGCTCTCCCATTCCTGCTCGCTCCGGTCGGTTACAGCCGCCTCATGCACCCCGTAGGCGAAGTTGGCGCAGCGCGCGCCGCCGGCGATGCGGGCACCGCCTACATTCTCTCGACCATCTCAGGACACAAACTGGAAGACGTGAAAGCCGCCTCAACTGGACCTGTTTTCTACCAGCTATATCTGATGGGCGGTCGCGGTGCTGCCGAGGGATCAATCGAACGTGCCCGCAAAGCCGGTTTTTCCGCCCTCGTCGTCACCATCGACACCGCCGTCTCGGGAATCCGCGAGCGTGATTACCGCAACGGAATGAGAGAACTCGTCAGCGGTAGTATCTTTGAAAAAATCCCCTATCTTCCGCAAATCCTCTCGCACCCAGGATGGCTGGCGAGTTTCCTGCGCGACGGCGGCACTCCCCCACTTCCAAACGTCGTGATCCCGGGCAAAGGTCCCATGCCGCTCATTGATGTCGCCGCAGCGCTCGCTGAGTCCACCGTTACCTGGGACGATCTGAAATGGATTCGCGAAATCTGGCGTGGCCCAATCGTCGTCAAAGGCGTCCTCACCGCCGACGACGCCCGCCGCGCCGTCGACGAAGGCGCAGCCGCAATCTCCGTTTCAAATCACGGCGGCCGCCAGCTCGACTGTGTCCAGGCTTCGCTGCGAGCTTTGCCCGAGGTGGTAAAGGCCGTCAACGGCCAGACTGAAATCCTGATGGACGGTGGCATTCGCCGCGGCACCGACATCATCAAAGCCCTCTGTCTCGGTGCTCGAGCCGTTCTCTGCGGACGCGCCTACGCCTACGGCCTCGCTGCCGCCGGGGAAGCCGGCGTCAATCGCGCTATCGAAATTCTGCGTACCGACGTCGAACGTTCGCTGCGACTGCTAGGTTGCGCCTCTGTCACCGAACTTGATCGCTCTTATGTACAGGTTCCTCCGGGTTGGGACGCAAACTGACCGTATTCGCAAAACAATCACCCATATTGACGATGGAGAAATCATGCCTCTAGTCCGAATCGACCTTTTTGAAGGCAAGCCAGAGAAATACCGAATGCAAATTGGTCAGATCGTCTACCAGGCGATGCTGGACGTCTTAAACGTTCCTAAGAACGATCGCTTCCAGATAATCACCGAGCATCCGAAAGCTGGCTTACAGTTTGACCGGGAGTACCTCGGCGTCCACCGATCTGAAGATTGCATTTTTCTGCAAATCACTCTGAACAGCGGGCGTACTGTCGAAGCGAAACAGCGTTTCTACAAAGCCGTTGCGGACGGATTGCACGAAGCGCTGAAAATACGTCGCGAGGATGTATTCATCAACCTGGTCGAAGTGTCGAAGGAAAATTGGTCTTTCGGCAATGGCGAAGCACAGTATGTAACTCCCTCAAGTTAAAATTCCGCTGCAGGTAACTGTGCATCGTCGCGACTTTAATCTCGGACTTTTAAAACTTTCCGCCGCAGCCGTCCTGGCTCCGCGTCTACTCGCAGAACGACTCGACTACTCCACAGGCGACGCCCATGATGATGAGTCGTCCTCGATCGCTGCGCTCTACAAGAACGCCATCGTAGTCGATACCCTCTGCGCACCGCTTATCGATATGGACGCACCGCCCGCCGCCGACGTACTCGCGGCGGTGCGCCACTCCGGCATCACCGCCATCAACTTCACCATCTCGGATCCCACCTTCGAGGGCACGGTCAGCAACATCGCCGCCCTCGAAGCGCTTGTCGAACAGCATCCCGAGGCATTCTTCATCGTGCGCCACCATTCCGACATCGACCGCGCCAAGCGCGAAAACAAAATCGGAATCATGCCCGGCTTCCAATACACCGCATTTCTCGAGGAGAAGCCTGACCGCATCGAAATGTTCCGCGAACTCGGCGTGCGCATCATGCAACTCACCTACAACAATCGCAGCATCTTCGGCGACGGATGCCTCGAACCTGGAAACGCCGGCCTGAGCAAAGCAGGCATGGACGCCATCAAGAAGATGAACGACCTCGGGGTAGCTGTCGATCTAAGCCACAGCGGATACCGCACCACCTCGGAAGGCATCATCGAATCAAAAAAGCCGGTTCTAATCTCACACTCCGGATGCGCCGCTATCTATCCGCATCCCCGCAACAAGCCCGACGAAATTTTAAAGTCGCTGGCCGACCGCGGCGGATACTTCGGTGTCTATCTCATGCCCTACCTCGTGGCATCGCCAGCCATTCCCACCAGAGAACATGTCCTCGATCATGTCGTTCATGCCATCAACATCTGTGGCGCCGACCACGTAGGCATTGGTTCCGATGGGTCAATTCAGAAAACGGTTCTGACCGCCAAGCAAAAAGCCGCTTTCGATAAAGATATAGCCCGCCGCAAACAACTTCGCATCGGCGCTCCCGGCGAGGATCGCTATCCGTACGTCCCCGATCTCAACGGTCCCGACCACATGGAAATCATAGCCATCGAACTCGCCAAACGCGGACAGCCTCCTACGATAATCGAGAAAGTCCTGGGCGCAAACTTCCAGCGAGTGATCGGCGATATTTGGGGCACAACCTAACCTCTCCGATCCCACCTGGACCGTCCGAGACTTCCCAATATGGCGTGACCAACGTCACAAGCTCCTGTGACTTCCGCTACCGCTCACCATCTCGTCGCACCCTAGAATGTACGCAATGGTACGCATCTGAACAGCTACTTGCGTGGCGCCTCAGATGCAGCCAAAGATGACGTAATCTCAATGTCTGACGCTATTCCAACCGCCCGATATCACAGCAATCGCTATCACGCGCAAGCGGCATGCGAGCACTGCGAAGGAATCATACGGCATGAGCCCTGGTGCATTACGTGCGACCCGGTTGTTTTCTATGCCTACCAGGTTGTCGCGGACCCCAGCAAACTTACGGTTGGAGACGCCCTTATGCTTCACTCTCTAGGGGTAACCTGGACGGCAAAAGCGTGTCAGGGCAAATGTAAAGCGCTATAGCTATAGACGAAGCCAACCACGGCTAATTCTGAACCAGATCCGAACCGGCAACCTCCAAAATAGTCTTGCGCGATTACCGGAAATTCAGTTTTTGGTCCTCCGCACTCGTATTTTTTTCCTATATGTGATGATTGTCACTGCAATCCGTCGGTTTGGGTGTAAATTCTCAGGCATGAGCGCACCGATCAACAACGATCGCGCAGCGTGGCTGCAAGGGCCTTCGCCCGAAGGCTCGGAAAAGTGCTCATCCGCTCCCGTAGAAAGCAAGATCTCTTGGCGACTTGTCCTCCTGGGCGCGCCCGGCGTAGGCAAAGGCACACAAGCTGAACTCTTAAGCCAGCGTCTCGGCGCCTGCCATCTCTCCACCGGAGACGTCCTTCGCGCCGCCAGCAATCGCCGCGAATGCGATCAATCTCCGGCCATGAAGGCGGCATTGAAGTTCATGCGCCAGGGCGAACTCGTGCCCGATTCGACCATCTGGGAGATGGTTCGCGAGCGCAGCGAATGCCTGCTCCATTGCGCCGGCTTCATCCTCGACGGATTCCCGCGCACCATCAGCCAAGCCGAGTTGCTGAAGGATTTATTGGAAAAAGAGGGTCTTGCGATTGACGCCGTAATCGACTATGAACTTCCACTGAACGAGATCGTGCGGCGCCTAAGTGGCCGCCGCACCTGCGAAAAATGTAAATCGGTTTTCCACGTCATAGAACGCCCCTCAAAGGGCAAATCGATCTGTGATCGCTGCGGGGGGCGACTGTTTCAGCGCGAAGATGATCGCCCCGAGTTTATCACCGTTCGCTTGGAAGCCTATGAACGAAGCACAGCGCCCCTAATCCAGTTCTACCAAAATCTAGGCCTGCTCCTCCCAATCTCCGCCAATGGAACCCCAGACGAGATCCTCTCGCGAACCATGGAGAAGCTGAATAAGATCGATAAGCTGGCAGCAGCTATCTAGCTTCAGAAATACTTTTTTTTCAGCAGCCGTTCAATTGCGCCATATGCCTCGATATCTCATCGCGGCCTTGCAGTTGCGGGGAACGTAGTTTTTTAACTGGCCAACTACTAGCAGATCGAGTTTGACATAGGCAGCTATAATGACCAACTGAGAAGAGTGCAATCTCGCGATCCCTGTAATTGGTATAAGTAACGCAAAATCAACAAATCTATTGAGCTCACCTTCCCAAAAATCAGTCAAGCCGAGCGCCGAAGCCGAGCGCCGTCTTGCCTATTTCGCCGACCGCCAAGACGCGATCGTCGCGATGATTCGTGAGCTGGTCGAAATCGAATCTCCCAGTGACAACAAACCCGCCGTCGACCGTCTTGCCGAAGTCATAGCAGAGAAATTTTCGCGCCTGGGCGGAGAAATCCGCATCCACCGAACCAAAGTCCGTGGCAATCATCTGCAGGTCAACTTCGCTGGCGAGGCCGCGAAGCCGGTGCTGCTGCTCGGCCACTATGACACCGTCTATCCGCTGGGCACGCTCGCAAAGATGCCTTGCCGCATCGAGCACAACAAATTGACTGGACCTGGCGTTCTCGACATGAAATCGGGCATAGCGTTGATTTTCCACGCGCTCGCCGCTCTGCAGGATTGGCATAAGGATGGCGAATTACTCCGTCCCGTGACCGTTTTCCTTGTTTCCGACGAAGAGGTAGGAAGCGAGTCGTCACGAATGATCACCGAGGCGCTGGCAAAGAGATCTGCGGCCGTACTCGTCTTTGAACCTTCTTATGGACGGGAAGGTGCCGTGAAAACGGCTCGTAAAGGAGTCGGTGATTATCTCGTCAAAGTTACTGGAAGAGCTTCTCACGCCGGTCTCGATTTTGAGAAAGGCGTAAATGCGATTCTCGAGCTGGCGCGCCAGATCGAAAAAATCTCAAGCTTTACAGATCTAAAAAAGGGCCTGACGGTAAATGTTGGAATCGTGAGTGGCGGCTCGCGAACCAATGTGGTACCAGCCGAGGCGACAGCGCAGGTGGATGTTCGCATAGCACGCATAAAAGATGCAGATGGAATCGACAAGAAAATGCGCAGCCTGCGTCCCCGCAATCGGAAATGCAAAATCCAGGTCACGGGAGGAATCAATCGTCCGCCCATGGAGCGCACTGCGGGAGTAGCAGCTTTGTATGCGCAGGCATCGGCAATCGCTCGCGAATTGGGATGGAAGCTGGGCGAAGCCGCGGTCGGAGGAGGCTCAGACGGCAACTTCACCGCAGGTCTGGGAATTCCAACTTTGGATGGTCTTGGCGGCGTAGGCGATGGAGCGCACGCGATCCACGAGCACATTCTGATCTCGGAGCTGCCGCGTCGAGCCGCTCTAATCGCCGGGCTCATCGAGTTGTGCTGATTGGAGTTAGCGATGCGCTGGGAGACCGTGAAGCCGCGGGAGTGAGGTAATTCACACGCTCTCGTGACCAGTATCACAGGCAGCTTTGACCTGAGGGTTCACACTAACCTAGAATTGAATTTGGGGTCGAAGACGAACGCTCCGCCTGCTGGGCGGCGCGGAAAGACCCGCGGGAGGTTTTATGGGTGAAGGACTGTTTCAGCCGCTGCATATTCTGTTGATCATCGGCATCGCGTTGCTGCTTTTTGGACCGAGCAAGTTTGCCGACTTGGGCAAAGGTCTGGGCGAAGGCATTCGCAATTTCAAATCCTCGATGAAAGAGCCTGAGGAAAAACCGAAAGAAACGCCGAAGCCACCAGCAGCATAAGAGTTCTCAAGTCGCTCTTGTAGCGCGGACACTGCTGTCCGCGCACGGTTAGCGTCACCGCAAATCCGAGCTAGATGGCCGTTGCCTTACGCAACATTCGCCATACCAACGCCACAGGCAATCCCACAACATTGAAGTAATCTCCTTCGATTTGCGGAATCCAGCGGGACGCGATTCCTTGAATCGCGTAGGCTCCAGCTTTGTCCATAGGCTCGCCGCTGGCGACGTAATCCGCAATTTCCCGCTCGGTTAGCTCACCAACTGTAACTATCGTCGTTTCGCTCGCGACTGTTGTCTTGCCATCGGCTACCAAACAGACTCCTGTAATTACCTCGTGTTCTCTGCCAGAAATCATTCGCAACATGCGCGCAGCATCCGCTGCATCCGAAGGTTTGCCGAGAAGTTGGCCATCAACCACAACGACCGTATCAGCTCCAAGCACGAGATCATTCGGGCGTTGACGCGCAACAACCAGCGCCTTCTCGCGCGCCAGGCGCTCCCCGCAGGCTTTGCCGGTTTCTCCTGGCAGCGGATCTTCGGGAATGTCGGCAGGATGCGCCTCGAAGGTGAAACCAGCATTGCGCAGCAATTCCTTGCGACGGGGCGATGCGGATGCAAGCACGAGCATCGTCGAGGCTACTCCAGCGCTTCGGGCTCGATCGAGATGTTGGTCTCGCCTTTGGCGCGTTTCTCCCAGTATTTTTTTACCCACGCTTCGTAGCTCTTTCCGGCTGCGGTGTCACGTCCGGTGAAGGCTAGGGCTGCGATTTCTGAGTAGGGAATGGATGGACGATCGTTGCTATTCGCGAGCATCAGGCGAACTACGGAAGTGTCTAGAGTTGAGCCAACTCGGCGATCGAATAGATATCCAGTGATTTCTTTGGCGTCATTGCCTTTGCGCGTGATGGTTACATCGCCACGATAGTCAAATGCTTTCTCGATCACGGTTCGGATGTCGGCTTCGGTCGCTAGCTGCGGAATCCATCCCTGAAGATTTTCGCGTTCAAAACCTGGGACAACTTCGAGGTCATCAGCATTGGCACTGGCTGCGACGGCATTAATTGACGACTTGTGGGTTGCAGCTTGCGCGCTATGAGGCAGCGCTGGATCGCGTCCAGCTTCGCGACCGCTCATGCGTGGCTCTCTTGCGGCTCATGCTCAGACGCAACTTCGATTTGAACCAGCGGATTATAAGAATGCACTGGACGAACCTCGCGATCGAGATCCGCTAGAGCGGCTTTATCAGGATAGAGCGAGAACGTCGCCTTCGCTGCGGCGCCGAATCCGCGCAGAGAACCGAACATATCGTCGACTGATGTGGTTTCATAGCCGCAATGCACCATGCAATTGGCGCACTGCGGATTACCTGATTCGGTGCCGTAGTTCGCCCATTCCGTCGTTTCCATCAACTCTTTGAAGGTATCAGCGTAACCGTCCTGCAACAGGTAGCAAGGTTTTTGCCATCCGAAAATGTTGTAGGTGGGCATTCCCCAAGCGGTGCACTTGTAGTTGCGCTTGCCCATCAGAAACTCAAGAAATAGAGGCGACTGGTTGAAGCGCCACGAGTTTTTTCGATTCGAAAGCATAGCGCGAAACAGGCGCCTGGTGCGGGCTCGTCCCATGAAGTGTTTCTGGTCGGGAGCCTTGTCGTAGGAATATCCGGGCGAGACCATCATGCTCTCGACGCCGACTTCCATCATCTCATCGAAGAAGTTGCGCACGCTTTTTGGATCTGCGCCATCGAACAGGGTTGTGTTGGTGGTCACGCGAAAGCCGGCTTCAATCGCGGCGCGAATGCCATCGAGGGCAAGATCGTATCCGCCCTCGCGGCAGACGGAAAAATCGTGGTGCTCTTTTTGCCCGTCCACGTGAACGGAAAAACTCAAATATTTACTGGGCTTGAAGAGGTGCAACTTTTCTTTCAGCAGCAGCGCGTTGGTGCAGAGATAGATATATTTTTTGCGCGCGATCAGGCCTTCAACAATTTTGTCGATCTGCGGATGCATCAGCGGCTCGCCGCCTGGAATTGAGACCATTGGCGCTCCGCATTCGTCGACCGCTTTGAAACAATCTTGGGGCGAAAGGTCCTTTTTCAGAATGTGGGCTGGATATTGAATTTTGCCGCAGCCGGCGCAAGCGAGATTGCAGCGGAACAGCGGCTCGAGCATCAGCACGAGCGGATAGCGCTCGCGTCCGGCAAGTTTCTGGCGCAGAACGTAAGAGGCCACTGTCCACATCTGGGATACGGGAACTGCCATCGACCCTCCGGGAGAATGTCTTTTTATTCTACTGGATTTTTGATGCTGGTCGGTGGTCGCTGGTCGTTCGTCGTTGGCAAACCGTGGACTCGCCCTCTCGTTTTATTCCCTATTCACCAGTTGATACCCTCCCCCGTGGACCCGGGGATATCTCGGTCCTTTGAAATCATCGTGTTAGGAGAAAATTTCCGCCAGATCTTTGGATTTAAAGGACTTATATGCAAAATGTTCCGGAGTAAGGAGTTGGCCTTTGTGCGCTGCTCTTCGCTTCTTTGGAATGTGCTTTTGATGGGGAACACACGTCTGACTACTCCTATTCAAGACCCTATTTTTCGCGCATGGAGTAGTGGGGCACAGTGATAGTGATCACAGTGCGTTTGTGACGAATCGAATCCCGATTTGGTACAGACAAACTCGAAGATTTCGCGGTCGGATCGGCGTCATGAATGGCCGACGATCTGGAACCTAGCCCTCGCTCCGGTCGCCGCTCCAGATCGCCATTAAGGGGCGCGGCTGCATGTACACTTGCTGAGTTCAGAAGCGACAATCTCTGGCTAAATCCGAAACCGTACTAGAGGAGAAGATATGGCTATCGCAGTTGTCACTGGATCCAGTACCGGTATCGGCCAAGCTAGCGCGATCACGCTTGCTCGCGCCGGACACACCGTATACGCGACGATGCGGAACCCGGTAGCGGGGGGAGAAGAATTGCGGGTCGTCGCCAGCAAAGAGAATCTGCCGCTCCGCTTTGCCGCGCTCGATGTGAATTCGGACCAATCGGTTCAAACCGCCTTCAACGCAATCCTCGCCGAAGCTGGACGCATCGACGTACTGGTGAACAACGCCGGCATCGCCAACATGGGCGCGATTGAGGAAACGCCGATCGACATCTTTCGTGCTGTGATGGAGACCAATTTCTTTGGGGCATTGAGATGTCTGCAAGCGGTGTTGCCTGGAATGAGAGAGCAACGCACCGGGTGCATCGTCAACGTCAGTTCCGTGGCAGGCCGTTTTTCCACCGCCCCGCAAGCGCCTTACGCTTCTTCCAAATTTGCGTTGGAGGCTTTGAGCGAATGCCTCGCACAGGAGATGAAGGCTTTTGGGGTTCGCGTCGCCATCGTTGAGCCGGGTGTGATCGCGACGCCGATCTTTGGGAAAGTAGGTCAGACTCCCAGCACAAGATATCCGCAAAGGCGGCGTTTGATGGAACTGTTTCGCGCCTCGTTGGAGAATCCCGTTTCTCCCTACATAGTAGGAGAAAAGATTCGGGAGATCATCGATAGCGGGACCTGGCAGTTACGTCATCCGGTAGGTCGCGATGCCGCCGGGCTCCTAGCCTGGCGCACGTCGCTGACCGACGAGCAATGGGTGGATTGGGGTGCTCAGAGCGATGAGTCCTGGGTCGCCGCGGTGCGCCAGAATTTCGGGCTGGACGTCAAACTTTAAAAACCAGTAACAGCGCAAAAAGACCGGATTGCTCCCGAATCACGAGCAACAATGACGGGCTACTCGGAAACAATAAAGCCGTAAGTTAGCGCTTGGGGTGCTCGGCACCCTCCAATTGCGGAATCAACTTATCCAGATGTGGATTGACGAGCCGTTTTAGGGGATTCGCGGGCGAGGGCACCCGCGCCACACAGGGTACCCCCACGGAAAAACAACAGTGGAATGATTGCGCTAGAGTTAAGTCGCATATTTGCCCGTTTAGGATTAGTAAGCCCTACTTATCGCATAGGATGCGAGTAAGTAGGGCTGGGATTAACTTACTTACTGCTAACTTACTCAGACTTCCAAACCACATCGAAGCTTGTACCGTCCGAGGTTAGAGATGATGGGACTGCTTCGTCCGCGCCGCTGCTGCTGACCATGATGATTTCCTGAACATCGCTGCCGAAGGCGCTGATCGGCCCGGAGGTCGTGGATTTGGTGGCAAAGTTCGTGCCGTTGACGCCGGTGTAGTCCTCGCCAAAATAACCGGTGCCGAAATCGGAGAGGGGCAGGATGCCGCCGGAGTTAGTGCAGCACGGTGCCTCCGCGATCCATTCTGCCGAAGACCGCTTCGCGCCTGAGACCTTGGAGGTCTTGCTATAGGACTTACCAGTGGTTTCGTTGGTGATGGTGGTGGTGAATTCACTACCGCTGTAAGTTACTTCCGCGGATATGTGATTGCCAGGAGATACGGGCACGCTGGTGATTTCTACGGAGCCTGCTGGGTAAAACTCGTACCAGGCGTAATATTCGGCTCGGCTGCCGTTGCAATAGGCGATGGTTCCGGTTTGCTCCACGGTGCTGGAGTTGTATCCATCGAGGCCTACCCAAAATGCCGAGTAAGTGTTTGGCGTTTTGCTGCAGTTGACCGTGGCCATGGTCCACGAGCCTTTGGCATTGGTGAAATCAGAGCCGGTCACTGCGTAACCGCTCCAGTTTTCGCTCTCCACCGTGCCGTCCGTGCGAACGCGGTGAAACTTCATTGGCCGGTGCGGGATCGCTGCTGCAGTTGGCGAAATAGGCCCGCTGGATACCTGGGCCAAGGCTGGCAATGTGGATAGGACGAGCACTGCCAAGATTGCCGAACTAATTGAGCGCATAGAATTCTCCTTATTGTGCGAAACGTGTTTTGACGAAACGTGGTGGGCTTACTGCTGTGTAATCGAGCCAGTTTATATCCACACAAGGAGATGTCAAGATCGTCCCGCAAATCGGAAGTACAGCCAGTGAGCGAAGTGATTCGCGCGAACGCGCGCGAGTTGGTACACCGACTTGCCAGACCGGCGGCTTCGTGGCGTCGAGTCAGGAGCGAAAAGTTTTTTTCAATTCGAATTTATCGAGTCAGAGTTTTTCGAAGAAGTGGGCAGTTTTCTTGCCGGCTTGTTCGGTGTAGTAGACCGTCACCTTGGTGGTTTTCTCGCTCCCCTTGGCGATGCCTTTGCCGGCATCGGCGGCGGCGTGACCGGAGAGCTTAAAAGTTTCCTCGGTGCCATCCGCGGTTTTTATTGCAAGGGTCTTAGAAGCGCGATCGATATGAGTGACGGTTCCATCGACCGCCTTGACGCCATCTTTACCGACGTCATCGACTTCGACGGCAGTCTTGTCGGCGCCCTTTTCGGTGTAGTGGGCCACTACGTCCGAACCTTCCTTGAGCCCGTGGAAGGTGTCTTCAGTGCCCGCAGCCGTTTCGTGGACGGCTGCTTTGGCACCGTGGACGGTAGTCGTGTCGGTAAACTTGACAATGTGCTCGGTGCCGTCCTTGGTCTTGACGACCATGGTCTTGGTGCCGGAATCGAGCTTCGTGACGGTGCCATGGACGGCGCTGACCACGTCCTGCGCGGCCCATGCGAAGGCGCTCAACAACACGCTCAACAATATGCTCAACAATATGCTTAACAGCGGAAGTGCCAGAAATGCCCGGACAATATTTCTCATCTTCGAGCCTCCTCGAACATTGAATCTGAATCCGCTCCCCTGGGTAAGGAAACAGCGTATCGCATGCAGGAATTTCGCGCCAGCGGTGCGATGCGGGCCGGGTCTGCGCTGCGCCGTCTCCAGTACTTCCATTCCGCTACAATAGCGGCGATGATTGCGCATCTACGCGGGACTTTGCTGGCGAAACATCCGAATCAGGCAATCGTGGAGGTCCACGGCGTTGGCTACGATGTCAGCATCAGCGTGCCGACGTTCACGGAGATGCCGGCGGCGGGCGCGGAGGTGGCGCTCCACATTCATACTCATGTCCGAGAAGATGCGCTGAGCCTGTATGGATTTTTGCGTCTGGCCGAGAAGCATCTCTTCGAGAAATTGCTGACGGTTAGCGGGATTGGCCCCAAGCTGGCGATCACTATTTTGAGCGGCATGCCAGCGGATGAGATGGTGGGGGCAATTCGCGGAGGCGACCTGGCACGGCTTACGCGTATTCCGGGCATTGGCAAGAAAACGGCAGAGCGCATGGTGCTGGAGCTGCGCGATAAGTTGCCGGCGCCGACTGGCACGTCTGAAGTCAGTGCGCCGATGGCGACTCCGGTGGAGGAAGACGTTATTTCAGCGCTGGTAAACCTCGGCTATCAGCGGGCGGCGGCGGACAAGGCGCTCCTGGCGGCGCGGGGAGGCAAGAGTACGCAGAATTTTGACGTGCTTTTTCGCGAGGCGTTGGGATCGCTGTCGAAGTGATACACTCTCTTGTCATATTTCACGAAGGATGACACTTGTGTTACAATCTGTCATAAGTTTGTTATGTGACTATGGATAACGAAACCCGTCTGCGAATGAACGAAAATGGCCGCGTGGTTATTCCCGCTCCGTTTCGGAAAGCGCTCGGGATAACTGCCGGCGACGAGTTGGTGCTGCGCATCGAAGATGACGAGTTGCGGATCACAACTATGAAACGTCGCATTGAGCAGGCTCAGCGGCGGATCCGGCGTTACGTTAAGTCAGGGCGATCGCTGGCCGACGAACTCATCGCCGAACGCCGCGAGGCGGCGAAGCGTGAGTAGGGTGGTGCTAGACGCTTCCGCGATGCTTGCGTTGCTCAATCGCGAGCCTGGGGCGCACAAACTGACTTCCGATCTGCTAAGCGAGGCGACCTGCAGTACGGTCAATCTTGCTGAAGTGCAGACCAAGCTCGTAAACGCCGGCGGATCGCCCGATGAAGCGTGGAAGGACGCGATGAGCCCGGTTCGCGAAGCCTCACCTTTCACGGAAGAGCACGCTAAAATTGCCGGAGGTCTGGTTGCCCAAACTCGCGCCCTGGGACTGTCCTTGGGAGACCGCGCATGTTTAGCCCTCGGAATCGCTCTGGGGGCGCCCGTTTACACTGCCGATCAATCATGGAAAAAGCTGAGATTGGACCTGAAGATCCACGTGATCCGGTGAGTGTCGCCAGCCCCTGAAGGGACGTACTAGCTCTGGACTGGCGGTATCGTTAAAGCCATACTCTGCTACGCTGCTCTCGTTCAGTTGCCGACGAAGCGCAGATACAGGTCGCGGTCGTGGCGGCAGCTTTCGGCCATGTGCTTCACTTTCTCCCAAGCCTCAAGCTGGCTCTCGTCGCGCACGCGATCTTTTGCGCGATCCCACTCCCGCAGAAAGGTCTCCATCTGCAGGTGATTGAAGACGGTTTTGCCGAAGGGATCGATGCCGCTGAGCAGCAGGTAGTCGGCATGGCTGGCGGCGGGAACTACTCCATTTAGCATTACCCAATCGCTGCGTTCGCCGAGATCGTCTTCCAGTTTCACGACCAGGGACATGGCTATCCTCACTGAGTAACTGGATGGTACTGAGCCGAAATGTAACAGCCTGGAAGGGCATTTGTCCAAGCTGAGCTGCTATCGAAGGTAACCGCGCAGTACTCCACGCGGTATTCTCGATCTTTGCTCCGAGACCCGTATTTTGCGGGTCTTTGGTTTTGCCGATCTTCAAATTTTGCGATCGTTGTTTCACGATCGTTCGTTTCACAATTGTTGTTTAACAATCGTTGTTTCGCGATCGCGCGTTCATGCGCGGCGCCAATCATGCCTCGCCGACGCGCGCTCCGTGCTGGAAGTGGTATTGCAGAATTTTCGCGGCCAAAGCTGGGACCACAGTGCCCTTCCCTGGTTTTTTCGCTTCGATGGAGCGTACGACCTGGCCGCGGCACATCACTTCGGTGGCCGCGAGACCGGCAATTTCGGCCGGCAATACCAGGGTTATCTCGACTTGGGCATTGGGATGAAGCAATTCCTGCGCCTGGAAAAGCAATCCTGAACGGCTGATGTTCTCAGTCGTGCCGGGGCGCCAGCTCTTTTCACCGAGCGGACGATAGCGCAGAGGAAGCTGAAGATTGAAGCGGCGAGCTCGGAAGGGTGGAATTTTCTTTTCAACAGCAGTAGAACCAGCGGTGCGGGATGACATGACAACCTCCAGGGGGATGGGCTCGGAATCCAGCACTTCACGCACACGGTCTTTCAGCACGGGAAGGCTGAACGGTTTTTGCAGCAGATTAATGCCGGCATCGAGCATGCCGTCCTGACCGACTGCATTTTCGGTGTAGCCCGACATGTAAAGAACGCGGATCTCGGGCAGCAGCTCGGTAATGTGCCCCGCCAGTTCGCGCCCGTTCATGCCGGGCATGATGACATCAGTGAGCAGAAGATCGATCTTGCCCTGGTGGCCCTGAACAATCTGCAGAGCTGCGGCGCCGTCCTGAGCTTCGAGAATTTTGTAACCCTGCATTTCCAGATACTGGCGAGCGAGGCGGCGAAGATTACTTTCATCTTCAACGAGCAGGATCGTCTCTTGCCCGTGATCGGGGCGGGGCAAGCTCACCCCTTCTTGCGCGGCCGAGGCGTCTTCGCGGCCATCGACTCGCGGAAAATAAGCGCGGAAAGCGGTGCCACGGTGGGGCTGGCTATCGACGAAAATGAAGCCGCCACTCTGTTTCACGATGCCATATACCGTCGAAAGGCCCAGGCCGGTGCCCTTCGCGCCCTTCGTAGTAAAGAAAGGCTCGAAAATGCGCGACTGAGTTTCGCTATCCATGCCAACGCCAGTGTCGCTGATGGCAAGCATGACGTATTCGCCCGGCGGAAGCGGACTGTGAGTTCGAGCGAAATTTTCGCCGAGCATGACGTTTGCGGTCTCGATAGTCAGCTTTCCGCCTTGCGGCATGGCGTCGCGGGCGTTGACCGCGAGGTTCATGATGACTTGGTCGATCTGCCCAGGGTCGGCGCGAATTGCGCCGAGTCCAGCGCCTGGAACCATGACCAGATCGATATCCTCCCCGATCATGCGCGTGAGCATCTTGAGGTTCTCAGTGACAACCTCGTTGAGGTCGAGCACCTTCGGAGTGAGCATTTGTTTGCGGCTGAAAGCCAACAATTGCCTGGTCAGCGAAGTAGCTCGCTCGGTGGCGTTGGAAATTTCCTGCGCCGGAGCGCGAAGCTGAGGATCTGGCCCAAGACGCTCGAGCAGAAACTCGGAGTAGCCGGAGATCACCATGAGAAGGTTATTGAAGTCGTGGGCGATGCCGCCGGCGAGGCGGCCGATGGCCTCCATTTTTTGTGCCTGGCGCAGTTGCATTTCAAGCATGCGGGTCTCAGTAACGTCCTCCATGAAAATCTCGTAGTTGGCGCCGTCTTTGCCGTTCGGAATTGAGCGGCCAGAGATGCGGGCTACGATCGGAGAGCCGTCCTTGCGCACGCATTCGGTGGTCAGGTTGGTAAATTCCTTGCGCGCATGAAAATAATCGGCGGTTTGAAACCACTGCTGGGCATCGGCATAGAGGCTTCCCAGATGGCGGCCGGTAAGATGGGCGGCGCTCTCGTAACCAAACATGGCTACCATTGCGGGATTGGCATCATGGACGATGCCAAGAGCATCGCAGCGGCAGATGCCATAGGGCGCGTTCATCACCAGCGAACGAAAGTTCGTTTCCGACCGTCGCAAGCTCTCTTGGGTTGCCCGGAGAGCACCGTTGAACCAGCAGATCAACAGGGCGACGGCGAAGAACAGGGCAAGGTGCGCAATCGCCTTTCGATATTCGCCGGGCGTCTGTTCTCCGGTGAGCGAATAGTAGGCGCTAACGGTAAGCGCAAAGGAAGTGGCGGCGAGGCCAGGCTTCCATCCGCCATACCAGGCACTGACCATCACGGCTACGGCGAAGACGACGAGTCGGCTCTCCGCTATATCGGAGAAAAACAAGGCCGGTATCAGCGCGAGAACGGTGCTGAGGAGAGCGACTCCGTAGCGCAGGATGGGAGCGCGCGCAGGAGCTACGACCAAGCTGCGGATGAGGGGGAGTTTCATTCGCATGGCCTTATGCTATGCGCCAAATGCGCGCAGAGCGAGTTACGGCAGTGCACCGCACTTTCGCGATGCATGTTGGCCAGAGGTACATCTGCCCGAAACAACGTGAGACAGTTTGTTTCGCCAGAGATGAGCAAAAGCCGTGACCACAGCCTAGTCTCATCGGACGCTTTGCGCAAAACTAAGTCGTAAAAAAACGCAGGTGGGAACATACTCATGCAACATGGCTTGCAACGGCGAGGGTAAACGAGGAAACTGCAGAGGCGTGGTGGACGGGCGAGGACGCCCGTCTCTGCATCGTACAAATTTGTTAGCGAAGGCGTGAACTTTTGTGTGAACTTTGACGCGGACAGTGATGCGTACTTTGACGGGATCGTCTAAGGGAAAATCGAGGGTACATCGATAGGCATGAATATAGGTCTTTTCGGCGGCAGCTTCGACCCGATTCATCGCGGACACCTGGCGCTGGCCCAGGCGGCGGCCGAGCGTTGTGATCTGCGGCAGGTGTTGTTTGTCCCGGCGAATATTCCCCCGCACAAACAGAAACAGCCGCTCACAGCCTTTATCCATCGCTATACGATGGTCGCCCTGGCAACCGAGGACGAAAAGCACTTCAAGCCCTCTTTGCTGGAAGCGCCGGAATTTGCCACAAACCGCGGAGAGAACGCTGCCGGCGGCCAAAGGGAACGTAGCGCCCGAAATGTGAAAGCCGAAGCGGTGAATTATTCGATCGACACGGTTCGGCGGCTGAAACAAACGCTCAAGAAGTCTGACCGTCTTTTTTTTCTTATCGGAATTGACGCCTTCCATGACGTGGCGAAATGGCGCGAGGCGCGCGCGCTTCTTGGTGAATGCGACTTTATCGTGGCCAGCCGTCCTGGATATTCGTTGCGAGACGTTGCCGAATCTTTGCCGGAGGATTCGCGGCCTGCGGCGGCGGTGAGCCGTCCTTTTCACAAGCAACCGGCGAGAGGAGACCTGGTTCTTCCGGGCGTTACTTTGCACCTGCTGGAGGGAGTGAACCAGAGCGTCTCGGCGACCACGATTCGGGAGGCGGCAGCGCAAGGCAAGCCGCTTGCACGATGGCTGGACGCGCGGGTCGCGGATTACATACGAAAGCACGGACTGTATCGCGCGGCGAAGCGGGGCACCGACGGAGAGACTAAAAGCGAATCAGGTTACAATCAGTGATCCCGTATGAAGAAGAAGGACGACCTCAAGCGCCAAGTGAATGAAGCCATTCTCGCCTGCCAGGACAAACAAGCGGAAGACGTCGCGGTTCTCGAATTGGAAAAAGATTCAGGAGCGTTCACCGATTACTTTGTGATGTGCAGCGGCACCAATCCGCGCCAGGTGCAGGCAATCGCGGATGCAGTCGACGAGCGACTGGAGGCGCTGGGGCTTCGCGTAACTCACTCCGAGGGCTACAAACAGGCGGAGTGGGTGCTGCTCGACTATGTCGATTTTGTGGTGCATATCTTCTCGGAAAAAGCGCGCCAGTTCTACGATCTGGAACGGCTTTGGAAGTCGGCGAAGCGGCTTGAACCCGCGGAATTGCTGGCAAAACCGAAGGCGCGACGGGCGGCGACAGGAACAGGGACGGCGACAGCGGCCACGGCTAAGTCTGAGATCAAAGCCGCGTCCAGCGTGGTTAAGTCCAGCGCGGCTAAGAAGACGCGGAAGAAGGCTTGAAATGTCCGTTTCCAACCCAGCCCCGTGGAGCTCATCTTTCCGGCTTGTAGCCGCGGAAAGATGGAAGGCGAAATCGGCCGTGCTCGGCAACGCCGTCACCGAAGCTTTGGTTGAATACTCGCGACCGGCGCCGGGTATGCGAGTTCTCGATTTGGCTAGCGGCACCGGAGAACCCGGCATCAGCCTTGCCCGGCGAGTAGGTTCCGAAGGTTCGGTAACAGCGATTGATCAAAGTTCTGAACTGCTCGAGATTGCCGCCGATCGCGCGCGGAACAAGAAACTTTCGAACTTCACGACTCAGCAAGCCGACGCGCACCAATTGCCGTTTCCTGACCAGAGCTTTGACCTCGCCAGTTGCCGTTTTGGGGTGATGTTTTTCAGCGATGCCGAACGGGCTTTGGCGGAACTGCGCCGCGTTTTGAAAAGCGGGGCCCGTGCTTGCTTCGCCGCGTGGGGTTCCATCGAGCAGCCTTACTGGCAGAGCACGATGAAGATTGTGCATCGGCATGCTGGCGGGGCGATGCTTCCAGCCGGCGGATCTGATCCTTTTCGATTCTCGGCGGCTGGGTCGCTCTCGCAGGTGCTTAGCGCCGCAGGATTCGGAGAGGTCGAAGAGAGCACTCGAAACCTGCCATGGACATGGCCGGGAGACGCTGAAGATGTTTTCGAATATGCCTCGGCCGTGGCGGCTCCGTTCCGTCCGATGCTGGAGCGAGTCTCAGAAGAACAGTGGCCGACGATACGCGCCGAGGCGAAGCGGGAGATCGAGCGGTATCGCGTGGGAGATGAGATTCGGTTCGGCGCCGACGTGGTGCTGGCGTCGGGAAAAGCCTGATTTGGCTCTGACTCTGTGAAGTTCATTTTGTAAAAATCACGCCTGTGAAGATCATTTGTGAAAATCAAGGTGGCATGGATCGGAAAGACGAAAGAGCCGGCGATCCAGGCTCTGACTGACGAATATTTGAAACGGATTTCGCGCTATGCCGAGGTTGTGGGCCTGGCACTAAAGGACGAAGCCGCGATCTTGTCGCTGGCTGGCGGTCGTCAGAATAATAATAATAAAGACCGTAAGAATAAGAATAAAGAGCGGCATAAGCTGGTTCTTGTCGATTCGCGCGGAAAACAGCTGTCGTCTGAAGAGTTCGCCGAATTTATCGAGCGCGAGCAACTAAGCGCCATGCCGTTGCTGTTCGCGATTGGCGCCAGCGATGGATTCAGTGAAGAAACGCGGCTCCAGGCGGGCTTTACGTTATCTCTCGGGAAAATGACGCTGCCGCACGAGTTAGCGCGCGTGGTTCTGGTCGAACAGATCTATCGCGCTTTTACCATTCTCAAAAATCATCCTTATCATCTGGGACATTGACTTTATAGTAAAGACCACGGCCAGTCAGACGCCTTGCCGCCAGTTTGCATTCTCAAGACCCCATGCACCTCCGGTAGCTTTGCAGCGTCGAAAAAACTGATTACTGTGTTTCCAGCAGACACAAATTTGTATCTGTGAATGAGGCCCTCCCCATGAAGAACCCGTACGAGGTGTTGAAAGCGAAAGAGCAAGAGCTGTTGCGGGTGCGCAAAGAGATGGACGCTTTGCGAATCGCAGCGCTCTTGATGGATGCCGACGATTCGGGAGCAACGAGAGCTGACGCTCAGTCGAAGAAACGAATCGTCGATTTGCCCTAGCAGTCTTCCCCTACCATTCTCCCTGCCCCGGTGGGCGGACGGAAACCCAAGCCGTCCGCCCACGCATCAAATCACGAATAACAACTCACCGATTACAAATTCCTCGGCGCAGTGATTCCATCCGGTAGAATGGCAGATTCGGCTGCTATGTCGGATCTTCGCCGTGGTCTCATCATCGTGAATACCGGCCCAGGCAAGGGAAAGACTACTGCCGCAATGGGCACAGCGCTGCGGGCTGTTGGCCAGGGGATGCGCGTTCTGATGCTGCAATTTCTGAAGGGATCGTGGCATTACGGAGAGCTCGATGCCGTCAAGGCGTTCGGCGACAAATTCGTCATGAAGCAGATGGGACGCGGTTTCGTGAAAGTTGGCACCGAGAAACCCGACCCGGAAGATGTGAGGATGGTCGAAGATGCATGGACCGAGGCGGAGAAAGCGATCCAGTCTGGCGAGTGGGACCTGGTGGTGCTGGATGAAATCAATTACGCCATCAGCTACGGTATGCTAGACGCGGCAAAGGTAGCGGAATCTCTGGGACGGAAGCCGGAGATGGTGCACGTGATTTTGACCGGCAGGAACGCGCATCCGGCAATTGTTGAAATTGCGGATACCGTGACTGAAATGCGCCAGGTAAAGCATGCTTATGAAAAAGGCGTGATGGCGCAGAGGGGAATCGAATACTAATTAGTAATTTTGTAATTTTGTAATCGGTGATTCAAACCCAGCGATTGCCCAGGTTTATGCCTTAAATTACCAAATTAAACAATCTCCAGATTACAAATTTTATGGCTTGGTTTAAACGACAATCCGGCGAGCTTGATACTTCGGGCGAGAAAAAGGTACGCACCGAGGGTTTGTGGGTGAAGTGTGACGGCTGCCGGCAGATTATCTGGAAAAAGGACCTTGAAGACAATCTTAATGTCTGTCCGAAATGCGACAAACACTTCCGCATCGATGCAAAGACTCGCCTGGCGCAGCTTCTCGACGACAATCAATACGAAGTTTTCGAGAGCAATCTCGTATCGACCGACCCGCTGAAATTTGTGGATTTGAAGGCGTATTCCTCGCGGTTGAGACAAGCGAAGGCGGACACAGGGCTCAAAGACGCGGTTATCAATGCCCGCGGAAAACTCAGCGGCCGTCCCGTGATTGTCAGCTCGATGGCATATTCATTTATCGGCGGGAGCATGGGAGCGGTGGTTGGCGAGGTCATCACGCGAGCGATTGAAGCGGCCACCGAGACGCGAACGCCGATCATCATCGTATCGGCGTCGGGCGGCGCTCGCATGATGGAAGGCGTGATCAGCCTGATGCAGTTGGCAAAAATCTCGGCTGCGCTGGCGCGTCTGGACGCCGCCAAGGTTCCATACATTTCGGTTTTGACCGATCCGACGACCGGTGGCGTGACCGCATCTTTTGCCATGCTGGGAGACCTCAACATCGCCGAACCGGGCGCGCTGATTGGTTTCGCCGGGCCGCGAGTGATCGAGCAGACGATCCGGCAGAAGCTGCCGCCAGGATTTCAGCGGTCTGAATTTCTGTTGGAACATGGGATGCTCGACGCAGTGGTTCCGCGCAAGGATTTGAAACCCTACATCGCGCGGGCACTGGATTTCATGGTGCAGGCGGCGTAAGAACTTACTTCTCTCCCACAACCGCGGCGAGCGCATCTCTCAGAGTTCGCAGGATGCCTTTCAACCTTCGACAGCCTCCTTCTAATGCGAGAAAGTCGAAACCGACGGCCGGACTTGTTACTCTAAATAGGCATAACAGCGAGCCTCCCCCGATTCGCGAACGATTGGTGATCACTGATTGGCGATCACTGATTGGCGACTAGCGACTGGCGATCAACGACTGGCGATCAACGACTAGCGACGCAAGACCAATGTCCTACGAAACTGCAGTGGCGCAGATGTATGCGTTAGGCCATGAACTGGCGCAGACGCCCGCGCACAAGTTCGATCTGGCGCACATGCGCGTGCTGCTGGCGGCTTTGGGAATCCGGAAAGCGGGCTTCGAACCGTGCTGGTCGCTGGCACCAATGGCAAAGGTTCGACGGCCGCAACTCTCTCATCCATTTTGCAGGCTTCCGGCCTCAAGACGGGACTCTACACGTCGCCGCACCTAGTTCGCATCAACGAACGAATTCGTCTCAATGGCAAGCCCATCGCCGACGACGAATTCGCTCTGCTTCACGACGTGGTTGATCGCACCGCCGAGCGCCTTGTTGTGGAAGGCGATCTGCCATGGCATCCGAGCTTTTTCGAGATGCTCACCGCGATGGCGTTCGAATATTTTGCGCGCAGCCATCCTGACCTCGTGGTGCTTGAAGTAGGCATGGGCGGGCGTTTGGATGCGACCAACGTGGTTGAGCCACAGCTTAGCATCATCACCGACATCTCGCTTGATCATCAAAAATATCTCGGAGAAACGATTGCGGAGATTGCAGGCGAAAAAGCGGGAATAATTCGCCCGCGTGGAGTCGTGGTTACGCTGCCGCAATTGCCCGAAGCAAACGACGTTATCGGAAACACGATTTTGGATCGAGGCGCGCGCGCAATAGATGCGGTGCTCTATGTGCCTCCGCTGTCGCCGGGCAGTAGTTCTTGGGTTGGAGGCCGATGGCCAGGGACAAAGCTACCCGGTTGAAGTCATGGGAAAGGAGATCGTAGTCGAATCTCCGCTGGCGGGGCGCCACCAGCTACGCAACGTTGCGCTGGCTATTGCGGCGGCTGTCGAATTGCGCCAGCAGGGAGCAGTTGAAATTTCGCCGGAGACGATCGCGCAGGGCATTCGGCAAACGCATTGGCCGGGCCGGTTTCAGGTGGTGCCTGCCACAGCAGAGAATCCCGAGTATGTGCTTGATGTTGCACACAACCCGGCGGGGGCTTGGGCGCTGCGGTCAACGCTTTCGGCCGCATATCAAAATGCGGCGGATGGGCGCGAGATCACCATGGTCTTTGGCGTGATGCGAGACAAAGCGATGCGCGAGATTGCTGAGATTCTCTTTCCCATTGCCAGTCGAGTGATCTTGACGCACGCTAACAATCCGCGCTCAGCCAGTCCGGAGGAGATTCGCCAAGCAGCAGCGCGATTGGGAGATGGGGTCGATATAGAAGATGCCAGCGACGTGGCGGCAGCCCTGGATCGGGCGAAAAAGGTTGCTGGATCGACGGTTGCCCAATCAAGGGGATTGGTTGTAGTTACTGGTTCGATTTACATTGTCGGAGAAGCGATGCGAATACTAGGCGTTAGCATCTAAGGGTGGAAGACTGAGTATGTGAAGCTGGGATGTGAAGCGGGGCTTGTGTTTGTGTAAAGGTTTGCATAGAGGTAAGATAGTGAACAAGACCGCCACAACCGCGGAGCCGGAGAAGGAGTCAGCCGAACTGCGCTCAGCGAACCACCTCGCCGGACAACCTGAAGCTCCCGTTCGGACGTGGTCTGAGAAATGGTCTAAATCGTCAAACGATCGGCCGTTCAGCGCAAGCCCCAGTACGGCTGGGTGAGCCGACTGCGCTCTTATTTCATCCTTGCGCCGCTGATCTGGGCTTACACGATCGTTCTCGGCACAATTTCCTTGATCTGTTCATTCTTCGACCGGAACGGTCGCATGCAGCACGACCTCGCGGGCTTCTGGTCGTGGCTCATCATGAAGACGATCCTGTCGCCGGTGAAGGTCACGGGCATGAATGGTCGCGCCGTCGACAACTTCAAGCCACGTGTCTATGCGGTAACTCATGGATCGGCGCTCGACATTCCGATTCTCTATGTCAATTTGCCATTTCAGTTTCGCATTATTTTCAAGAGTGAATTGCTGGCATATCCATTTGTGGGATGGCACCTGAAGCGGTCAGGGCAGGTCTGCATCAATCAGCAGAATCCATCGTTATCAATTGGAGCGATCAAATCAGCGCTGAGAAGCCTGCGACAAGGGATGCCGCTGGTCATTTTTCCCGAGGGTGGGCGAACTCAAGATGGAAAGATTCAGCCATTTCTGCCGGGAGCATTTTTCCTGGCAATCAAGGCACAAGCCGATATCGTTCCCATTGCGCTGATCGATACTTTCAATTTACTTCCGATGAATACCTACCACATAAAATGCCAGCCCCTCGAAATGCGTGTCGGCGAACCGATCTCAACCGCCGGGTTGACTTTACGAGATATGGATGAGGTGTCGGCCCGCGTGAGAGCTTCGATCGAAAAACTGCGGGAAGCGCCACGGCTCGCGTAGGCGCACTTCAGGCAAGTGCAACTCATCTTAGTCCCAGGCAACCAAATGATAAACTTAGAAATTCCGCAGAAGATAAGGCCTATCCATGTCTGACAGCATTCATCTCAAGCTCCCTGACGGCAGCACCAAGGAAGTCGCCAAGGGAACAACTGCGCTCGACGTTGCCAGGGACATCAGTCCGCGTCTTGCCGATGCCGCCCTCGCCGCTAAAATGAACGGCGATCTCATCGACGTCACCCGGCCGCTGGACAAAGACACGGACCTGCGGATCATTACCGAGAAAGATCCGGAGGCTCTTGAACTCTATCGGCACTCTTCAGCACATCTGCTGGCCGCAGCAGTGCTGGAACTTTTTCCCGAGACTAAATTAGGCCACGGACCAGCGACTGAGAATGGATTCTTCTATGACTTCTATCGCGAGACGCCGTTCACGCCGGAAGATCTGGAGAAGATCGAAAAGAAGATGCATGAGTTAGTCCAGCAAAACCTGCCGTATGCCCGCGAATTTTGTCGAAAGGAACGAAGGTCTGGAGAAATTCAAAGGCGAAGGCGACTTTATGAAGTGCCACTTCATCGAGCAATTCACCAAGTCGGATGAAAAAATCTCCGATCTATAGGACGGGGAAGTTTCTCGACTTTTGCCGAGGTCCGCACCTGCCTTCGACCGGAAAAATCAAGGCATTTAAGCTGCTTAACATTGCCGGCGCGTACTGGCTGGGAGACGAAAACAATCCGCAGCTGCAGCGTATCTACGGCACGTCGTTCTTTTCGAAAAAGGATCTCGACGCCTACCTGAAAAGCATCGAAGAGGCGAAAAAGCGCGACCATCGCGTACTCGGCAAACAGCTTGACCTGTTTTCCATTCAGGAACTCGCGGGGCCTGGCTTGATCTTCTGGCATCCGAAGGGCGGGATCATCCGCAAAGAGATGGAAGACTGGATGCGCGAAGAATACCTACGTCGAGGCTACTCGCTCGTCAGCACGCCGCATGTGGCGCGGCGACAGTTGTTCTACACTTCGGGCCATGAGGGCTATTATTCGGCGAACATGTTCGACGTTATGGAACTTGATGACGCCGAATATCGCCTTAAGCCGATGAACTGCCCCGGGCACATTCTGATTTACCGCGATTCGCTGAAGTCGTATCGCGATTTGCCGGTGCGGTTGGGAGAACTCGGCACCGTCTATCGTTACGAGCGTTCTGGCGTAATGCATGGTCTGCTGCGCGTGCGCGGCTTTACGCAGGACGATGCGCATATCTTCTGTACTCCCGAACAAATCGAAGGGGAAATTGTTGGCTGCCTCGACTTTGCGCTGGAGGTTTTGAAAGATTTCGGCTTCGACCAATTTCAGACTGAGCTTTCGACTTGGAATCCTGATGATCGCAAAAATTTTGTTGGCAGCGACGAGCAATGGAAGCTGGCCACTGATTCGCTGGAGAAAGTGCTCAAAGATCGGAAGATCGACTACAAGATTATTCCCGGCGAAGCCGCGTTCTACGGGCCGAAGATCGATATCAAGCTGGTCGATGCCATCGGACGGCTCTGGCAACTTTCAACTGTTCAATTTGATTTCAATCTGCCGCAGCGCTTCCAGCTCGAATACGTAGCCGAGGATGGTACGCGCAAACAACCGCTGATGGTGCATCGCGCGCTCTACGGATCGATTGAGCGCTTCTTTGGCGTGCTGATCGAGCACTACGCTGGAGCGTTTCCGGTTTGGCTCTCGCCGGTGCAGGTGGCGATGATCCCAATCGCAGAGCGGCACACGGAGTACGCGCAAAAAGTCGCGGCGCAGCTGCGGGCAGCGGGAGTGCGCGTTGAGGTCGATGCGCGCAACGAAAAGATGAATGCTAAGATCCGCGAACATGCCATGCAGAAGGTGCCGTTTCTGCTGGTGGTCGGCGACAAGGAAGCTGAGGCGAATAAAGTCAACGTCCGCACCCGCGGGAAAGAGAAGACCGAAGATATGGGCACGGCAGACTTTGTGGAGAAGATTAAGAAGCTGATCGCGGAGAAGAGCCCAACCTTGTAGCCGGCGGGGTGCAACGTGGAACCATCCCCACCCCCTGTGTTAGCATCAAAAGTTTCGCAGGCGATGTTGGGCTGGCCTGTTCCCTGTCCTCATCCATATTTCGGGGCGATCACCCTTCCCGTAAGCCTGCGGAAGGAGAGAACCCGTGAAAGTTTATTCAGGAGCCCAGCTTCGCAACCTTGCCCTTATCGGGCACGGGCATGCCGGCAAAACCACGCTCGTGTCCGCCATGCTCTACACTGCCGGAGCGGCGCCGCGTCTGGGAAGAGTTGACGACGGCTCCGCTACCACTGATTACGATGAAGAGGAAATCGCCCGCAAGATGTCTATCTCAACCGGCCTCGCTTTTGTCGAGTGGGGAAAGCCGGATGCAAAAGTAAAGATCAATCTGCTCGACACTCCCGGCTTCAACATGTTTGTTCACGAGGCGAAGATGGTGCTGCCTGTGGTCGACGCCGCGCTCGTCGTCGTCGATGGCGTGGCTGGTGTCGAGGTTGTGACGCAGCGCGTCTGGGGTTACTGCAACGATATCGACCTGCCGCGCATGATCGTTGTCAATCGTATGGACCGGGACCGCGCGGACGCTAATCGCGTGCTCGAATCGCTCACCAATGCTTTTGGCCGCGCCGTCACGCCGCTGCAGTTGCCGATTGGCAGCGAGAAAAGTCTGAGCGGCGTCATCGATCTTGTCCGCATGAAGGCTTACACCTACGAAATGGGCGGAAACGGCAAGGGCAAAGAAGGCCCGATCCCGGCGAACATGGCCGACGTTGCCAAAGAAGCTCACGAGAGGTTGGTGGAACTTATTGCCGAGGGTAAAGATGAGCTAATGGAGGAATTCTTCGAGAAGGGGACGATTCCAGAAGAAGATCTGGTTCCGGCGCTGCACGAAGCGATTCGCGAGGACAAGCTTTTTCCCGTGCTCTTCACCTCCGGACTTGGCAACATCGGAGTCGATGAGCTAATGGATTTTATCGTCGACTACACGCCGGCCGCCAGCGAGCACCACGCCATTACCGGCCAGCCCAGTGGCGGCAACGGCGAGCCAGTCGCGCGCAAAGGCACCGACAACGAACCGGCATCCGTCTACGTTTTTAAGACCATGTCTGACGCATTCGCTGGACGCATTTCCTACTTCAAAGTTTTTTCCGGCGTGTTGAAAGACGACGCAACCCTGCAAAACTACAATCGCAATATTCAAGAGAAGTTCGCGCACATTTCCGCCGTTCAGGGAAAACAAATGGTCCCGATTCCTGAGCTGCATGCGGGCGACATCGGCGGAGTCGCAAAGCTTAGAGAAACTCTTACTGGCGACACTCTCGGCGACAAGGCATCGCCGATTCGTTATCCCGCTGTTCAACTGCCCGAGCCGGCAATCACCTTTGCCATTGAGCCGAAGAGCCGCGCCGATGAAGACAAGCTTGGCGTCGGACTCCACAAGCTGATGGAAGAAGATGCGATGTTGCGATTTTTCCGCGATCCGCAGACTAAGGAATTTCTTATCGCGGGCACCGGGCAGCAGCACATTGAAGTTGTGGTTTCGAAGATGAAAAAGCGTTACCATGCTGAGGTCGTGCTGAAGGCGCCCAAGGTGCCGTATCGCGAAACCATTCGCGGCAAAGCCGACGTCCAGGGACGCCACAAGAAGCAAACCGGCGGCCACGGTCAGTATGGCGATTGCAAAATCAAGATGGAACCGCTGCCGCGTGGGGCCGAATTCGAATTCGTCAACGATATTTTCGGCGGCGCCATCCCGCGCAACTTTATCCCAGCGGTAGAAAAAGGAATCAAAGACGCCGCAGCGCGCGGCTTTCTTGCCGGTTACCCCGTGGTAAATTTCCGCGCAATTCTTTACGACGGCTCATACCATGATGTCGATTCAAACGATCTCTCGTTCCAAATGGCTGGCCGAATCGCCTTCCGCAAAGCCATGGAGCAGGCCAAGCCCACGCTGCTTGAACCGATCATGACGGTCGAGATCACTATCCCCGACGAGTTCGCCGGGACGATCATGGGTGACCTCAACAGCCGTCGGGGACGCATTCAGGGCATGGACAACAAAGCCGGCAACACCATCGTGAAAGCCGAAGTACCCATGGCCGAGATGCTCACTTATGGCGCCGATCTTACGTCGATGACGCAAGGGCGCGGCAGCTTCTCAATGGAAATGCATCATTACGATACTGTTCCGCAACAACTGCAGGACAAGATTATTGAGAAGGCGAAAGCGGAGCGCGGCGAAGTGAAGGAAGAAGAAGAGTAACCGAGAGGCTTCAGTCAAGTGGGCTTTGGCGATTCGTAGAAGGCGTCCTTGCCGTAGCCAAGGATTTCGTCCTCTGAGCGCTGAGCAAGAATCTGTGCATCAACCCGCCTTAGCGGATATTGAATCTCGCTGGCGAACTGTCGGTCGCGTCATTCTTGGTCTTGGACATTATCGTAGTTAGATTTCGCAATAATACGGTAACCGTTGGGGCAAGTACCCGGATTAGGAAAGCGTTCTCTGGCGCATTCTGGCGTATTTCCGCATTACTTAGGAGGTGTACATGTTTAAGCAGATTTCCCCGATCTGCTGCCGCTTGTCCTTCGCGATGTTTGTTCTCTTATTAGGTTCCCGACCTGCGATGACTCAGGAAAGCAAAAGTGTGGTGCTGGAGCTTGATCACGTGTCGGTCTGCGGATCGAGTCTCGATTCTCTGCGGCAAGATTTTACCGCGGTTGGCCTGACTCCGGATGAGGGCGGCCCTCACGGCAATGGCATTACCCAAATGGCGCTGATTGCCTTCGATGACGGTACATACATTGAATTGATTGCGCCGATAAAACCGGGCGTGAGCGCGGGCTCCGACTGGTCGAAATTCATGTCCGACCCTGCGGTCACCTGTGCGTGGGCGGTGGAAACGCAACGTTTTGTTGCAAGAGGTCGACCGGCTCAAAAAAGCTGGGATCGCAGTCACGGCTCCCGAGCCCGGCAGCCGCAAGCGTCCCGATGGCATGTCGATCGAGTGGATGAAAGCGAACGTCGGCCCTGGAACTCCGGGATCCTTACTGCCGTTCATCATCGAAGATCAGACGCCGCGCGCCTGGCGGGTCCCGAACTCGCCGAGCGTGCAAGGAGCGCCGGTTAGCGGCGTAGAAAATGTCGTGATCGGCGTCAGCAATCTTGAAGCGTCAATTGCCTTGTTCCGCAAGGCTTACGGCTGGTCCGCGCCACTGATCGAGACGCAAAGGGAGTTCGGCAAGCTGGCTTACTTTCCCGGCGAGCCGGTGATTCTGGCAGCTGGCGGCGGCTGGTTGGGGGAGCATATCTCGAAATACGGCGAGAGTCCGGTTGCATACCTGCTTAATGCGACCGATTTCGCGGCGGCCGCCAAAAAGTACAGACTTTCAGGCAATAAAACCTGGTTCGGACAGAAGATAGGCTGGTTTGACGAAAAAAGATTGAATGGGGTGAGGCTTGGAGTCATTGGGCAGTAGTCCGCCCTACAACTAGCAACTCTTAACGCAGAACTGCTACCATCCCTTTCAGTGTCTGCCGCCAAAAGCAATCCCGCGCCGCATCTCAACATCAATTCGAAAGACCGCCTGGTTTCTGCCGCGCCGGTCGAGGACGATTCGTCTTTCGAACTGAAACTGCGGCCGCAGCGCTTGCAGGAGTTCATCGGCCAGGCCAAGGTGAAGGAAAATCTTGATGTGGCCATTCAGGCCGCCAAGTCTCGCGGCGAAGCGCTTGATCACGTGCTGCTCTACGGGCCGCCAGGCCTGGGCAAGACTACGCTTGCCAACATCATCGCCAATGAACTCGCTGCGGCCTTCCAGCAGACTTCCGGCCCTACGCTGCAGATCAAGGGCGACCTCACTGCCATCCTGACCAATCTCCGCGATCGACAGGTGCTCTTTATCGATGAAGTCCATCGGCTGCAGCCTGCGCTTGAAGAGATTCTTTATTCCGCGCTTGAAGACTACAAGCTCGACATCATGATCGGGCAAGGCCCGTCGGCGCGCACGCACACGATGGACGTCAAGCCTTTCACTTTCATCGGCGCGACCACGCGAGCGGGATTGCTCTCCGCTCCGCTGCGCTCGCGCTTTGGACTGCTGCTGCGGCTCGAGTTCTACACTCACGACGATCTGCGTGTAATCGTGGAGCGGTCTGCCGAAATTCTAGGAGTAAAAATCGATCGCGCCGGAGCCACCGAGATCGCGAGCCGCTCCCGAGGAACGCCGCGTATCGCCAACCGCCTGCTGCGCCGTGTGCGCGATTACGCCCAGGTGCGGGCCGCGGGCTCCATCGACCTGCCCACCGCTCAGTCCGCGCTAAGCATGTTGGAGGTCGACCGCTACGGCTTCGATGAGGTCGATCGCAAATTGCTGCTCACCATCATCGAGAAATATCAGGGCGGTCCCGTCGGCTTGAATACGCTGGGCGCGGTGCTCGCTGAAGAGCCGGATGCGATCGAAGAAATCTACGAGCCCTTTCTGATCCAGATCGGCTTCCTGAACCGCACTCCGCGAGGACGAGTGGCCACTCAACTGGCATATGAACATTTTGGGATTTCGCCGAATCGGCGGCAAAGCTCCCTCTTCTGATGCCGCGGGCGAGCGGTGACGCCCATCTCCCACACGCCGTTTGACTTCTACCGTACCAATCTGCGTTAATCACGTTTCGCCATTTATCGCCAAAGGAAGCACCAAGCAGGAGGAATCATGCGCGATGTAATCGCGACGGAACAAGCACCCAAAGCCATTGGCCCCTACTCGCAGGCGATTCGAGCTCAGGGCTTAATCTTTACGTCAGGACAAGTCGCGATCGATCCTGCGACGCAGCAGGTCATCGCGGGCGATGTGGGCGCGCAGACGGATCGCGTGTTAAAGAACCTGGCCGCGATTTTGCAGGCCTCAGGCAGCAGTCTGGAGAAAGTTCTACGCTGCACCGTCTTTCTCAAGAACATGGGAGACTTCGCTGCCATGAACGAGATTTACGGCGGCTATTTCAAGCAGTCGCCGCCAGCGCGCTCGACTGTGGAAGTGGCGAGGCTCCCGAAAGACGTCCTGGTAGAAATTGATGTGATAGCGCTCGCTTGAGTGCCCTTGGATGCTACTGTGTGGATTGCTTCTCAAACATTTGGATTTGCTTTGTGTATAACATGGACTAAGACGAAGAAAGAGGAATTTATGAAAACTCTGATTGTTGTGCTCGCCATTTCGCTACTCATATTGGTTGGCTTGATCGCTGCACAGACTTCGCCGGCGAAAAAATCCGCGTCCGCCAGCGGCCCAACCAAAGTTACGGGCGAGCCCACCAAGACGGCCAGCGGCCTTGAATACTGGGACATCAAAATCGGCACCGGCCCGACCGCGCAGACCGGGCAGCACGTCAAAGTCGATTACACCGGATGGCTCACCAACGGGAAAAAATTCGACAGCTCGGTCGGTACGGGCAAACCGTTCGATTTCCTACTGGGCGCCGGCCAGGTTATCAAAGGATGGGACGAGGGAGTGGTTGGCATGAAAGTGGGTGGCAAGCGCCAGCTCCGCATTCCTCCGGACCTGGCATACGGAGCGGCGGGCTATCCCGGGGCGATTCCACCGAACGCGACCCTGATCTTCGACGTGCAATTGGTGGATGTGAAGTAGGTTTGTGTGGCGCGGACGCCCTCGTCCGCAAACCTCGGCAGGCAAACGAAAGCCCGCAGGCTTTCAACATGCTTAATCTGCCGGGCTCGTGCGACTCCTCTTTATGCCTTGACTACTTTGCCGCTGCGCAGGCAGGACGTGCAGACGCGTATATGCTTCGTAGACGCTCCAACTTTGGCGTGAACCGGCCGCAGATTGACGTTCCAGCGGCGTTTGCTCACGTTGTGGGCGTGGCTGATGGTGCTTCCAAACTGCGGGCCCTTGCCGCAGATATCACAAACTCGTGCCATAACCTTCTTCCTTCCGAAATTGTTGCTGAACTTTATTTTACACGCATCGTTTTCGAGATGCCGGAAAAGCATTTTTCGCAGCGGTCGGGCATCCCTCCCCTTCCGGTATATTGGAATCAAGACTTTAGCGGAACAATTCCGCGAGGTCCAACAAAACAAGCGGCTTAGAGGCAAAGTCTTGAAAGAATGGAGTTTAACTATTCAGCTACCTAAGCTTCCGTCTGCGGGTCGCTGGGAGGAACTCCAAACACCCAGTCTAACAGGGAAGTCAACATTCTGGCGACTGCATGCTCACGCCGCCTTGCCAATCACTGGCTCCGAACAATGGCACAGCGGCGAGCATCGATTGGAATTTCGCTAAGACACTCGGGACACTTTTTGGTCGTCGGATCAACTGGCGCCTGAGACCTGCGCGAGCGTGCGATCAGCGCATTGATCGGGGTCACAACAAAAAAATAAACTGCAGCCGCGATCAGCAAAAAGCTGACCAGCGCAGTAAAGAAATCGCCAATCGGAAACACCGTGCCCCGAATCGTGAAAGAGATTCCGGTGAAATCCGGCTTGCCGACAACAAGGCAATAATAGGATTGATTAGATCCTTAACAAGAGCAGTGACAACGGTGCCGAATGCGGCGCCGATCACCACGCCGACCGCGAGGTCAACGACGTTGCCACGCAAGATGAACTGCTTGAAGCCGGATAGCATTAGGTTTTCCTCCAATACTCAAGCGGCAGAAAATGTAAACGCTTAGAGGTCGCGGTCAAGTGGTTAAGCAGTTAGGTTCGAAGAAACAGCCGTTCTTCGACTGGTAGCTGCTTCGCTTCGGGCTATTCCGCTCCAGGATGACAGTTTGTTCGAATTTTCGGCCTACTCAGATCCGCATCGGCATCACGATATACCGATACTTGTAATCTTCGCCTTCGGCGGGACGAAGCTGACCGGCTGACTGCGCATCCTTTAGCTCAAGCTTCACTTCGCAGGAGCCGGTGGCTTTGATGAAGTCCATCAGATATTGCGCATTGAATCCGATGGCGATGGTGTCGCCATTGTAGGCAACCTCAATCGAATCCTCGGACTCGCCGGTCTCGGTTGACGATGCCGAGAGCTTCAGTTCGTCTTTCTCCAGCTTCAGGCGGACGGCCCGTGAGCGTTCGTCGGCAAACTGCGCCACGCGCGCGATTGCGGCGCCCAGTTCCTCACCCTGCAGCGTGATCGACTTCGAGATCTCTTTCGGCAGGACCGCCTCGTAGTTGGGAAACTGCCCCGTAAGCTGGCGCGACGTCAATAACCGTGAACCGATGCGGAAGAAGAGTGTTGATTCGTCCTTCGCGAAATCGATGGTTTCGACGTCGGTGTCGCTGTCGGAATCCAGCAGAGTCTTCAGCTCATCCATCGCCTTTTTTGGGATCAGCGTCTTCATCTCTCCAGAAACGCCGTCAAACCTTTCTCCGCTTCGCTCGATATGCGCCAATCGATGGCCATCGGTTGCGACCATAGTGATCGACTCGGGCTTCAGCACCATCAGCGCGCCATTCAGCGTATAGCGCGACTCTTCGCTGGCAATGGCGAAGCAGGTCTTGGCGATCATCGACCGCAGCACGGCGGCTGGAATCTTGATCACTCCCGCTGACGGAAACACTGGCAACGCCGGAAAATTCGACTTCGCCATCCCGACCATCTTCGTGTTGGAGCGCCCACAACGAATGCTCACCCAATGGTTCTCAAGCAGGCGGATGGTGATATCGGCGTCGGGCAGCAACTTCACGTAGTCATAAAGCTTGCGCGCCGGAATCGTGCATGCGCCTTCTTTTTTGACTTTCGCATTGCACGAAGTCCGCAGGCTCAGGTCGAGGTCGGTCGCCGTCAGCGACAACTTATCCCCTGCAGCCTCGAAAAGATAATTGGAGAGAATTGGAATCGTGGTCTTACGCTCGACCACGCCCTGAGTGGCGGTCAGTTCACGAAGAAGCTCAAACTTGCTGACTGTGATTTCCATGGTCGCTGTGGCGACGGCAGGGGCGGCTTCCACCGGCATATTGCGTCTCCCGACTCTACTTCTGTTCTCTTCTTATATCAAATACAAAACCAATAAAACCAGTAGTAACCGTAGGGGCTTCGGAGAAGTGGAAAACCATTCCAGGCGCCATCGGTTCAGTTATTTCCACTCCCAACTCTCGTGTGAACAATCACTCCCTGGGTCGGCGGACCTGATCGTAACCTGCGGACCATTTCCCAAATCTGTCTCGTCTCCCACAACTTCCACAATCACTTCACAGTCGAAGGGCAGGAAGACCGGACAGAAAAGTGGATAAACTGGTGGAAACCGCCGTCTACGCGCCCAATTGCTCGGTAAGTTTATTGAGCAATCTGTTTAAATCCTTGTCGTTCTTGCGGACCTCTTCAATCTTATCCACCGAATGCAAGACCGTCGTATGGTGCTTGCCGCCGAACTGCCGTCCAATTTCAGGGAGCGAGGCCTCGGTAAGATGCTTGGCCAGGTACATCGCAATTTGGCGCGGATAAACAATCGACCGCGAATTATTCTTCGCCTTGATCTCTACCAGGCGAAGCCCGAATTGCTCGGCGACAGCCTTTTGAATCGACTCAATTGTTACCTTGCGCGCCTGGGAGTCGATGAAGTTTTTCAACACCTGCTGTGTATAAGGCAGCGTGATCTCGGCGCCAATCAGCGAGGAGTGCGCCACGAGACGAATGAGCGCGCCTTCCAACTCGCGCACGTTCGATCGAATATTCGACGCTATAAAGAGCGCCACGTCGACGGGCAGGGTCACGCGCTCCTGTTCAGCCTTCTTTTGCAGGATGGCGACCTTCGTCTCCAGGTCAGGCGGCTGAATGTCGGCGATCAGTCCCCACTCGAAGCGGCTGCGGAGACGATCCTCAAATTCGGCCAATTCTTTTGGCGGACGGTCGCTCGCGATGACGATCTGCTTCATCGACTCGTGCAGCGCATTGAAGGTGTGGAAGAACTCTTCTTGAGTGCGCTCTTTCTGCGCCAGGAACTGGATGTCGTCAATCAGCAGAACGTCCATCGTGCGGAATTTATCGCGGAAGCTGATCATCTTGTCGTAGCGCAGCGAGTTGATCATCTCGTTGGTGAACTTTTCGCTGGACACGTAGCAGATTGCCGATTGCGGCGTGCGCCGCTTAATCTCATGCCCGATGGCTTGCATCAGGTGCGTCTTGCCCATACCGACGCCGCCGTAGAGGAAGAGCGGGTTGTAGGCTTTCGAAGGCCGCTCAGCGACGGCTTGGCAGGCAGCGTGGGCGAACTGATTTCCGCTGCCGATCACGAACGCGTCGAAGGTATATCGCGGATTCAGTTGGGCGGCGCTGTCCCAGTCGAACCGCTGCTGTGCGGGATACGCGCCGGCCACCGCCTGCGGACCAGCGACGCTCGTAGCCGAGAGGCCGCCGTTGTGCCTTATCGGTGTGTTTGAAGGGATCATCCTCGGCGGTAACGAATTTCACATCGTCGTAACCGAGTCCAAGATTGTCGACCGCTTCCTGGATGAGGTCCGCATATTTGTCGCCGACGTGCCGGAACTCGGCAGTCGGAACGCGCACAAATAAAATTCCATTGCTGGCATGGCTATAGCGTGTCGGCTTCAACCAAGTGTCGTAGGAATGGCGGTTGACTTTCTTCTCCAGCGCGTCAAGGATTCGCACCCAAGGATTCGGACTGATGGCAGAACTTGTGACGGACATGATTTATCAAAATATCGAAAGCGCCGGCCTAAGAAGTCCGGGAACAGCGATCTGGAAATTATAAGTCTTCTTTTACTGCAGAACCGCTGATGTCTTGCAGTACGGATTATCGTTGAAAGTTATTGCGAGACGAACGGCATACTAGCATAAAACAATTGCCGCGTCGGTGAGTTGCAACAAAATTTTCTCCGCGCGAGTGTTAATGGAACCGCGATTTCAGCGCGCTGTCAAGTGTCGAGAAACTAACTGCCGCGCAAACTGTGCAAATCGAGATGAGATGTCATAGGCCAGATTGCGGACGTGAAAACGGAATGCGTGATGGTTTCGTCTCTTACCCTCTCACCTCTGCAATCTGACCTTTCCTCAGCCCGTCCGCCGCTCCCGTCGAACCGGCGCCGCAGTCTTGTAATTCTCCGGATAGACCACGACCGACCGTCGCCCGCCTTCGCCATCACTCTCCGTGCGCAAATCTTTTTCCTCGCGCAAAGCCAGATGCACGATCCTGCGCTCGCGCGACGACATCGGGCCCAAATCGATAAGGCTCGCTGGTTCGTCGAACATGCTCCGCCGCCACGCGCGCCGCTGTTTGCAATTCGTCGATTCGCATCGCCCGGAAATTCTTGCAGTCGAACCAGACCTTCTCGTGCTCATTGCCCTGCAGGTGCAGAATCTCCGATGCAAGCAATTCAAAGGCCCGCAGCAACTCGCCGCCGCGCTCCAGCAAGAGCGTCGAATCCGGCCCGGCAAACTCCACCAGTATCTCCGGATGCTCCCACTCACGATTCTGCGCGATCGGCGGATCGACGGTGATCCGATATTTCAATTTGAAGCCGCCATGGGAAATCACGGCCTGCAGAAATTCACCCATCTCTTTAGCAGCAGCAACTTTGTCAGTTATTGGCATGGTTAAGATCTCAGTTTTTTGGTTCTCAACAACAGCGAATTTTAGGACATGTTAAGCGCATCTCGAACTACACAATCCAAGGCTCGGATATGTCACGCAGCGGATGAGAACTCCTGTAGAGCTTGGAGCTGAGCGCCGAGAGCTTCATTTCTCCTTCTTCCGCGCCCGTTTTTCCATCATTGCGCGCATCTCCCGGCCCAGCGAGGTCCGGTTCATCACCGCCTGCTGCACGATCCCAATCACCTGCCCCGCCGCCCAATAAAGGCTCAGCCCGGCTGGCAGGTTGAAGCTCATCAGCCCCAGCATGCCGGGCATCATGATATTCATCATCTTCTGCTGAGCCGGATCCATGCCCGCCTGCGGCGTCATCCGCTGCATGAAAAACATCGTGACCACGATTGCGACTGGCAGTATGTAATGGGGGTCTGGCGATGAAAGGTCGTGAATCCACAGCCATGGCGCATGCCGCAGATCCATCGCGACATTCAGCATCCGGTAGTAGGCAAAAAGAAATGGCATTTGAATCACCAGCGGCAAACACCCGCCGGCCGGATTCACGCCCTCTTTCTTATAGAGAGCCGAAATCTCTTCGTTCATCTCCGCTTTGCGCGGATCGCGCAAACTGTATTTCTTATATTTCTCCTGGATCGATTTAATCTGCGGAGCCACGCGCTGCATCTTCAGCATCGACTTCATCTGCGTAAGCCGCAACGGCAACAGCGCCACGTTAATGACGAGGGTCTGCAGCAGAATTGCCCAGCCCCAGTTCGCGATGATATGGCTGTACATCCACTTCAACCACAAGAACAGCGGCCGCGCGATGATTCCCAGCCAGCCGAAATCAACCACCGCACGCAGATCGGGTTCGGCGCCCGTGATGCCCGGAACGCTGACTGACTCCAGATCTGCTAACGCCTTCGGACCCACGTAGAGCCGCGCATCGGTTGCGCCTTTCAGGCTGCCAACCGCTGCGCCCAGCACGTCCATCTTATCCATCTGCTGGTACTAGCATCCGCGGATTGCGGCGAATCTCAATCGCGTTGCGCAGCGTTACCATCGCCGCGATTCTGCGGATCCTGCGGTACGAAAACTGCCGCGAAATATTGGTCTGAAACTCCCGCCCACTGGAACGGCCCTGGCACAGTTCCGCCCCCGCTGATTTTCTTAATCGCGAGGCGCTCGACCTTATTATCGTACTGGTATATGACCTGGCCAGCGGCGTATTGCGGCCCGGTCATATCCGCGCCAAACCCCGCCGGCCACATCGGAAAAGCCGTGACCAGCGAGCCGTTCTGATAGACCGACGTCTTCACCCCGACCACGTAGCTGTTGCGATCAAACGAAAAACTTTTCTCCACCGATAGATCGCCGTCCGAATACGCGAAGCTAAGATTCACAGGAGCGGTGAGCGAGTTACTGGCCGCAGGTCGCCCATCTTTCGCATTTTGCGGACTGGCGGGAGTAGGCACGTAAAGCGCTGAGTTTAATTTATCGCGCAGGCCCTCGTCATAGGTCCAGAGTGTCAGCGGATAGCCATATTTCTCCGATGCCGTTGCATTTACCAACTCCAGCTGGCCACCCTTGTCGTCAGTATATTTTTTCAGTACCCAGGATTTAACCCGCCCGCCGCGGTTTGTGAACACAATACGATAGACGTCATTCTCAATCACTGTCTCGGATTCGCTCGCAGCAACCTGCGCCGGAGTCGACGCCGGCGTAGCGACCCGTTTCGTGGCGGCCTTCTGCGGAGTCGTTGTCTGTGTAGTGACGGTACTCTGCTCCGTACCAGGCGCAGGCTGCGCTAGGGCGCGTAGCCGTGCTCTCCCGCTTCGCCGGAGGCTGCGCCACATACTTCTTCAAGAGCGGCTGGAAAATCAAGATGATAGAAAGGTTAGCGCAAATACCAGCAACAGCCTGCGCTCCATCCCGGGTTCTTGTTGAGGATTATTGAATTCGGCCAAATCAGTAACTCGTCATTTCGTCAGTCAGAACTTACGTGGGAACGAACGCATTCGGGACTCTGCCTTGAGCGAAGTCGAATGGGTCCACTGGAGCGAAGCTCCGCAGCAACCAATATCAGCGCCGGGTAAGACACTCATTCGCGCCGTTTGCGGATGAGCGGGATTCGCTTCGACGAATGCTTCACTACCGCATCCAGCCCGCCCTTAGCGAATGGATGACACCGCAAAACACGCCAAACCGCCATCGTTATGCCGCGCACAGCACCGTACCGCTCGACCGCCTCAAGAGCGTATTCCGAACAAGTCGGAACGTATCGGCAGGAAGGCGGAAACGCCGGAGAAATCCATCGCTTATAACCCCGCAAGAGCATGAGCGCAAGAGATTTCATTTCGCTACCATCTTCTTTGCGATGACTTCCAGTGCTCGTCCCACTTCGTCAAGCACCACCGAAAACTCCAGCGCGAGCACCGACTTTTTAGGATTGATCACCACATCGATCGGGGATTGAAGCCCCATCAGTAATGTCCGCCGCAAACGTACCGCCTCGCGCAACCGCCGTTTAATTCGATTCCGTTCCACTGCTCCACCCAGAACGCGACCCACCGTGAAACCGACCCGGGCACCGTTCGGAAGAGACGCAGAATCGGACGAAACGTCCACCGCGCGCCGCAAATAAAATACGGTCATGTGCGCGGAAAAATGCCGCCGCCCCTGCTTGTACACCCGCTCGAAATCGGAATGCTTAAGCAGCCGCGCCGCCTGCGGAAAGCTCGCCGAAACCTTGGCCACCGGCTGTAACTGCTCAAAAGCGTCGGCGCTAACAAGTTCACCATTCTGCAAGGCGGCATCCAATAGCGAGTCGCCGATGCTAAGTCCCGCTTCTACTGGCAACTGGGTACCGGCAACAGGCAACTGATTTACGGTAGGAAAACTAATCGCGGAAACCCGGCGCCACTGAAACGCGCTTGCGCCCCTTGGCCCGGCGGCGCGACAGCACGGCAGCCCCGCTCTTCGTCTTCATGCGAGTGCGGAACCCATGCTTCTTCGAGCGCTTGCGCTTGTTGGGTTGAAATGTACGTTTCGGCATCGAAAATCCCTTGCTCCTGTTTGAATCAACTGGCCCTAGGCAAGCTGCAAGTATAAATGACGCGCGCCAGATGCAGCAAACCGGAGGAGTAGTGTGGCGAAGGGATAATTTGTGTCTCTGTATCGAGGGTGCTAAAGAATATTCACTGCGCGAGCTGCCAGCAGAGCCACCGTTGTCAGGGAAATGAGGGCTTGAACCATCATGAGTAGTTTTGCCCATGTAGACAAGACGGGACAGTCGGTTGGCGAAAATGCGGTACTGGTATTGAACGCGAGAAAAAGGTAGTCCACAAAACCTGGACTCCAGCACTGCTCTCCCATCTCGCGCTTGGCTTGCTGGTCGAGAGTCATCTGCGGAAAAAGAAATGCTCCGTCGGTATGCACGCCGCGCAACTCACGTTCGTGCGGACCGCCGGCATCTAAACGCCAGTACCACGAGGCGAAAACCAGTATGTTCGTAATCCATAAGGCAGCTGCGGAACGCAACAGATCCTTAGGAGACTGTCGATGCGCGGGAAGCGCCGCGACGAGCAGTCCAAGCGACCAGATCATATCGGCCGTCACGATGGAACTCAGCAGATAGCCCAAAAACTTATTGAGATCATTTTGACCGCGTTGGCGTGCCCAAGCTGCGGGAATCAGAAGCACTCCGACAACAACGATGAGCAACCAGTCGGGGCCTAATGACAGCGATTCAGGAAGAGAAAGGCGCAATCCGCCCACGGCAAGCAGAGCAAGCATTGCAGGCCACCGCGGCTCCAGATGTTTCGCATTCTTTGGCATGGCACTCCACAATGCGACGCGGACTCGTCGAACAGCCATTCAGCGCCGTTCTTCAAAGGATTGTCGCATGATCGGCATTCCATTAACGTCCTCGAGCTCTTGACCTCCTTTCATCCGCTGTCCTGAACTTCTGGCTATACTCGATTCATGAAGATGACCGGATTCCCGCTCTCCCTCACTGATTGGGGTCAGGTGACTCTTACGAAGCACCCCGGCGAGACCGGCATGGCGCTCTGGCGAACGCACAACGTCGGCGATATTCGCGTGCGGATGGTTGAGTACTCCCCCGGCTACTCGGCCGATCATTGGTGTTCGAAGGGCCACGTTGTTCTTTGCCTTGAAGGTGAATTAGAAACGACCCTCTCTGACGGAAAAAGTTTCACTCTAACTCCGGGCCAGACTTATCAGGTCGCTGACGGTGAATCTTCCCATCGCTCCTCAACCAAACCTGGAGCCAAGTTTTTTATTGTTGACTAAGTATGTCGACTAAGAATGATGACTGGTTATGGTGTCTGATCGCGTCGACTAATGACGCCGACAAGTTGCAATGAACCTCGACGACACCATCGTTGCCATCGCCACTCCGCCCGGACGAGGCGGAATCGGTGTAGTTCGTCTCGCTGGCCCACAAGCGAAGTCGATAGCCGAAACCATGCTAAGAAGAAGTGGCCAGCTGGAACCCAACCGCGCCACGCGCTGCGATCTGATAGAACCATGTGGCGCGGGCGCCCACGCCCGCGAAAATGTCGGCCTAGCCAAGACTCATGCGGAAACCACGCTTCCGTCCCGCATCGACGAAGTAGTAGTCACCTATTTCGCCAAGCCGCACTCTTACACCACCGACGACATCATAGAAATCTCCGCCCATGGCTCGCCCGTTGTCCTCCGCCACATAGTCGAACTCTCTCTGGCCCGAGGCGCGCGCCTAGCCGAGCCCGGAGAATTTACCATGCGAGCCTTTTTGAACGGACGCCTCGATCTGACTCAGGCTGAAGCCGTTCGTGACCTGATCGATGCGCAAACTTTGTTTCAAGCGAAAGTGGCCGCCCAGCAATTGGAAGGCGCGCTCTCGAATCGCCTGAAGCCCATCAAAAAGGACTTGATAGACCTTATAGCCCTCCTCGAGGCCGGCATAGACTTCGCCGAAGACGATATCTCAATTGCGCCGGATTCCACCATCCTGGCTCGCATCGCGGTGGTTAAAACGCCATTGCAGCATCTGGCCGCCACGTTTAGTTATGGCAAAATTGTTCATCAGGGACTCACGTTAGCCATAGTAGGCCGTCCGAACGTGGGTAAGTCGAGCCTCTTCAATCGCCTGGTGGAACGCGAGCGCGCCATAGTAACTGCCGAGCCGGGCACCACGCGCGACTTAGTAAGTGAAACCGTAGCGATTGGTGGAATTCCTGTGGAACTAGTGGATACCGCCGGCATTCGCCGCGCTCTGGACGAGGCCGAGAGCATCGGCATCAAAAAGTCGATGGAGGCCTTGGCCGATGCCGACTTAGTCCTGGTAGTGATCGACAAGACACAACCGCAGCAGAAGAAGACAAGAAGTTATTACGTGAGATAGAAGGACGCCCTGCAATCATAGTAGAAAATAAATCTGACCTGCAAAACACGGTTAAAGCGGCGATGCCCAGGTAGGGACTGCCGCCTCTTTGACAAACTCTGGCCGGGCCCTCAGCCATCCGGAAAAGCGAAGCTCGCCAGTCCGCATCCCGACTTCAGCCCTTACCGGAGAAGGCATCCCAGCTCTGCGGGCCGCCATCCTGAATCACGTAGCAGGAGACTTTTCGACCACGCAAGAATCAGGCTTTCTGACCAGCGTTCGCCATCAGCAACTGGTTAACGACTCATTGACTGCTCTGGAAGCTGCAACCAACGCGGTATCCGCCCGAGTTCCACATGAAATGCTTCTACTCGATCTTTACGGGGCTCTGCGCCCTCTCGACGAAATCACCGGCGCCACCACGACCGATGACATCCTGAACCTGATTTTCGGCACCTTCTGCATCGGAAAGTAAACTGAAGTCCGCCAACGTAGATAGCCGGATTGAAAAAAGCAAAGAGCAGGGTACAATTAGCCGCTTTCGAAATCCGTAAGCAAACTCCGTGCTAGCTGTTTGACCGAGGAGGTCGACTATGAAAAGAATCGCGGGGGCGATCCTCGCCCTGGTTGTCTTGCCGCTGTTTGGAATATCCGGAATCGCGGTTGGCCAAGACGAATCCGCCGGCCATATGCCGCCGAAACTCTTGACCGTAACACGGGAGTACACCAAACCTGGGAAGTCAGGCACGCAACATGAAAAAACCGAAAGTGCGTTTGTTCAGGCCTCAATGCGAGCGAATTGGCCGACGCACTATTTGGCGATGGAATCTCTTTCGGGTAAGCCGCGCGCGCTTTTTTTTACTGGCTATGACTCCTTTGAAGCCTGGGGAAAGGATTTGGCCGCAACCGAGAAAAATACAACGCTGTCGTCCGCTCTTGATCGCGCATGAGCGGCAGATGGCGATCTTTTGAGTGAGACCGATGCCGCTACGCTGGTATTTCGGGAGGAATATAGTCTGCATCCCGAAGTGGATATAAGCCACACGCGCTACTTCGAAATCACGGGCTTTCAGGTTAAGCAGGGTCACGACAGGGATTGGGATGAAATCGTGAAGCTGGTAAAGGCGGCATACGAAAGAATCCCTGACGCCCACTGGTCAGCGTATCAGGCGGTCTACGGCGCGCCAGACACCACCTACATCATTTTTAATCCAATAAAATCGCTGGCGGAAGTCGATAAGAATTTCGCTTCCAATAAAGAGTTTGAAGAGGCTATGGGAGAAGCAGGCATGAAGAAGCTCAGCGAATTGTCTGCCGCTGCGATTGAGACAAGCGGGACCAACCTGTTCGCCATCAATCCGCGCATGAGCTACCCGATGGACGAGTGGGTCAAAGGTGATCCGGAGTTCTGGAAAGGTAAGGCCAAAGCCCCCGCTGCCGGCAAGAAAACAGCGGAAAAGCCGGCGGATAATCATTAAGGAGTTAACCTTGAAGATTTAATCTCGGACCAAGAGCCCACCCCCGATCAGCGGAAAGTGGGCTTTCTTCTTGCGGCCCGAGTTGCGCCGAAAACGTTTGCTACGGGGCCTGGAGACGATGGCCAATGGCTTGAGCTCAGCATTTAGCTAGGTGTTGCCGCAGCGGTGCGCAATTCACTCAGCCGCGCAGTCAGAAAGCTTAAGTATTCGTCCATACCATCGCCGGTCTTGGCAGAGAGCTGCAAAACCTGCATCCCCGGCCGGACCGCCTGAATATTTCCGTACGCCGAATGCCAATCGAATTCAACCGCCATTGCTAAATCCATCTTGGTGATAACAGCGACGTCGGCGCTATTGAAGATCGTGGGATACTTTAGCGGTTTATCCTCACCCTCCGTTACCGAGATAAGCACCAGCCGAAGATTCTCTCCAAGATCATAAGACGACGGGCAAACCAGGTTCCCAACATTTTCGATGAAGAGAAAATCCAAGTCGTTCAAGTTCCATTCCTGCAGTGCGTGTTGCACCATCGCAGCTTCCAGATGGCATAGCGTGCCGGTAGTAATCTGTTTGACGGGAGCCTGGCTGCGCGCGAGGCGAACAGCATCATTTTCGGTTGCAAGGTCTCCAACCAACGCAGCGACGCGATAATTCTTGACGAAGCAGCGTGAGGGTTCGTTCGAGAAACATCGTCTTTCCCGAGCCGGGGCTGGACACGAGGCTCACCACAAATACCCCGGCGGCGCCGAACTGCTCCCGCAAGGCGCGAGCTAGCCATGTCATTCTGTTTCAGAACGTTCTTTCTTACTTCAATTAAGCGGGGTTGTGAGCCCATTCTTCTATCTCCAGTGCGACCACTTCAAGTTCCTTACCCTGCACGATCTCAGCCGTAGGAGTACCACATTCCGCACAACAAAATAATTGCGTGGAACTAACTGGGCGCTGCGCCTGGCAATGCGGACAAAAGACAACCACCGGTAACTCCTCGATAACTAGTTGCGACCCTTGCAACGGAGTGCCATCGCATGCCATTTCATAGCATGAAGACAGCGCATCCTTCACCACGCCGGCCAAGGCTCCCAGCTTGAGATGTACGGCGCTAACGTGAACATTGCCGCGCTGCTCTGCCTCCTCTTGCGCCATTTCGACTATGCTCATCGCGATGGAAAGTTCGTGCATATTCCCTTTAGTGCTGTGACGAATCGGCAAAAGCCGCAATAGCTGCCTGCCCCAGGCTGATGCCGCCATCGTTCGGCGGCACAGCATGGTTAGTCCAGACTTGTAACTTCTCGTTGTCGAGTAATTCTTTTAGGTCTTGAAGCAGTAACTCGTTCTGGAAGACGCCGCCCGACAAAACCACGGTACTAAGTTTGCGAGTCCTACAGATCGCGTTCAGGGCGTTGCACAAACCTTGGGCAAAACCGAACTGAAATGCGCGCGCAATTTCTCCAAGGTTGCGCCAACGAAGCCGATCACGAATCACAGCCTGAAGCAAAGGTCGAAAATCCAGCTCCTCGCCGTCGTACGGAAATGGATACGCTTCAGCCACGGGTGCATTGCGAGCAAGCTGTTCCAGCCACATAGCCGCCTGGCCTTCAAATGTGATCTTGCGTGTAAACCCAAGCAATGCGGCGGCCGCATCAAAAAGTCGTCCAACAGAAGTAGTGGCAAAGGTTCGCACATCTTTGCGGATTAATTCCAGGCCCCGCGCGAAGCGGTCAGAAAAGTAAAAAGGCGCACCAATCAGATCCGGCAGTCTCACTAAACTGCGCGAGGAAGCCACTCGCCGCCTGCACCGGATACTGCGCCGCCGCATCGCCTCCAGGCAGGAAGGCGCTGCGCAAATGAGCGACTCGCGCAAAGCCTTCTTTGATGCTGCCAACGAAGATCTCTCCGCCCCAAATGCTTCCGTCGTCTCCATAACCGGTGCCGTCGAAGCTCGCTCCCACAACGCGCGTCTGCCAGTCGCCCCGTTCCGCCAGCACAGAAGCAATATGCGCACGATGATGCTGGACGGGCACAGCCTGCGAAACTCCGAGCGCCAAGGCATGCGCCGCAGAGAGATACTCCGGATGAGCATCGTGCGCCACCAGTAATTCCTCCGGCCGCACTTCATACATCGAGATCAGGTCCTGAATAGTTTCCCGAAAAGCGCGGAGCGATTGATAATCGCCCAAATCACCAATATGGTGGCTGACAAACGCTTGGCCATCCACAACCAACGTGATTGCATTTTTAAGATCGGCGCCCACCGCCAGAATCGGGCGCTCACTCGGAATTGTGGTCACCGCCCCTGGAGCATAGCCTCTAGCGCGGCGAAGAATAGCAGGCCCAAATACTCCTGCGCGCGCCACTGAGTCGTCGACGCGTCGCGCAATTGGGCGCTCGCCGATCAGGAATGCATCCGCGATTTCAGAAAGCCGTTCAAGCGCCTCCTCATCTTTATAAGCGATCGGCTCGCTCGAGCGGTTCGCACTGGTCATCACCATCGCTTTTGGCGCACCCGCTGCGAAGAGTAAATGGTGCAGCGGAGTGTAAGGCAGCATCACGCCGAGTTCGTTATTGTCAGGAGCGACCCCGCGCGCAACTTGGTCAAAATGTGCTTTTGCCGGCGCAAGAACGATTGGCCGTGCAGCAGAAGTTAGTAACTCCTCAGCATCCGGAGTAAGTTCGACCAGACACCGTGCAATATCGATGTCCTGAGCCATGAGTGCAAACGGTTTTTCTTTTCTGAATTTGCGTTCGCGCAACGCGGCAACGGACGCAGGCATTCGATGCGTCACACGCCAGATGGTAGCCGCCAAGTCCTTTCACCGCGAGAATGCCGCCGTGGTTGAGAAGCTGAACAGCCGAGCGAATGCTTGCTTCACTGCCGGCCACAACCTCATCGCATAAACGAAGAGAATAGCCGGGTCCGCAAGCCGGGCAAGCCACTGGCTGTGCATGAAACCGGCGATTACCGGGATCGTGATACTCCGCGCCGCAGTAATCATCTAAAGGCCACGGATGCATCGTTGTGTTAGCCCGGTCATAAGGCAGACTAAGTACAACCGTGTAACGGGGACCACAGTCAGTACAGTTGATATAAGGATACCAATAGCGCGGATCGGCGGGATCAAACAGTTCTTTCAAGCAGGCATCGCAAACCGGGAGGTCCGGCGAAATCCGCACCGTCGGCCGCTCGCGGCGCTCACTTTCGCGGATAGTAAAATCATTCAGCCCCAAAGGTGCGGCGCATCGCACCTCAATTTCCGCGATGCTGGCGGCTGGAGGCGGTTGCGTCTTCAGATCCTCAACAAAAGCGCGCAGCCCCGGCTCGTCTCCTTCGAGATGAATCTCAACACCTTCCTCCCCGTTCAAAACCCACCCAGCCAAGGTGTTCGCACGTGCCAAACGATACACAAAGGGACGGAACCCAACCCCCTGCACCACGCCGCGGACCCGAATCGTACAAGCACTAGCCATAGTAAGAACAAAGTTAGATGGAGTTACTCACGAGTTATGCGAGGAGTTACTCGGAAGGGGCGCCTCCACCATGCAACTGTGACCGCGCCAACCGACTTGCACCACCTTGCCATCCTCGACCAGCAAAGGCACGCTGCGCTGCCCTGGTGCAATGCCACTCATGCGGCGGCGCGCTTCGGGGTCCGCTTCAACGTCATACTCGACAAATTCGGAGCGCTTCCACTCCAGCCATTCGCGCATCTCCTGCGTGTGCGGGCATCGAGCAGCCCCAAAAAGCTCAAGCATGGCCACGGCTCAGCACCTCCAGCATTTCTCGGATGATGTGATAAATCGAAGCCTGCACCTCTTGAATTCGCGGGATGTAATCGCACTGAACGACGATAGGGAAGTCGGCTAGTCCTCTGCGCTTGATCTCGCCGCCGTCATAACCGAGCAGGGCGACTGTCACCATGTTGCGCTTCCGCGCTTCTTCAAGGGCCATAATGATGTTGCGCGATCCGCCGCTGGTCGAAATTCCAATCGCAATATCTTCGGGTCTCGCCTGGGCGATAAGTTGCCGAAGAAAAATGACGTCGGTGCCAACATCATTGGCAATCGCGCTGATATTTGCAGGCTCAAGCGAAAGCGAAACTGCTGGGATCGGACGATATCCGGAAGGTGGAAGCACGCAGTCGATGGCCCAATCATTGGCGTCCGTTGCCGACCCGCCATTGCCAAAAATAATCAGCTTGCCGCCGCGTGCGAGGCGCTCGTGAATCGCTAACGCCGTGCTGGCAATAGCGTCCGCTTGCTCACGCGCAACTTGCGCCCGCAGCCTCGAATCATTTTGCACCTTCATCCGAATCGAGGCCGCAACCTCTGAGACCAAGTCGCCCGTCTCCTGTTTTTCCTGACCAAGAAATGGATAAAGAAATCCCGCCTGCCCAACGTCATGACCCAGTTCACGATGCTCCAGGAACACATGCACACTCTCCCAAAGCACGTGGTAAAGCATCTCAATCATTTCCTGGTGAATGAACGGATCCTCGGTGAATGCTTCGACGGCATAGTTACGTCCGACGTTATGTCCAAGGTTATGTGCGGTGCTATGTCCGGCTCCAGCGCCGTCATCAATACTAGCGAGACTGCCGGGAAGCGCAAAAGTCAGCGCGCCGCCTGACTCAGCGAATGCGAGCGCCGATCGAACCTCGTCGTCTCCCTGCGGAGGGCCGAATCCCATCACGATGTCTTCGGGATGAAGAATCGTTTCCAGCCAGGGCCGAAACAACATGGAAATATCGAGCGCAGGCAGCGCCCGCTTTCCGACAATCACGGGGTGAACAAACTCCACCGAGACGTGTTGCGCGTCGGTAGCGTAAGGGCCGCGGCCGAACGCAAGCAGCCGACCTCCGGCCAGAAAGCGCTCAGACATCGATCGGCAGGCTTCAGCCAGCCGCAATGCCTCCCGGGAAAAAAACTCCTCGACGATCTGATTCCGCCGGAGCAGGCGCTCTTCCACCTGAGAAGCCAGTTGCGCCGCCACTCCAAAAGCCGTTGCCATAACCCGGTTGCTTATCAATCTACCCGACAATTTTCTAACAGATGCGCGGCAGCGGATCGCCGACCAGCATGTCAACAATCCTGCTGCCACCGTAGCGCGTGGTGACGAGGACCGCTCCGGAGGGCTGCTCCCGCACTTCGCCGATCATCTGCGCACCCTCGCCTCCCGGCGCCAGCCTCAAGGCATTGAACGCTGCATCCGCATATTCCGGCGCTACCACCGCAAGAAACTGTCCTTCATTCGCAATGTGCAGAGGGTCGAGTCCCAGCAATTCACACGCACCGCGAACCGCGTCGCGGACCGGAATCGTTTCTTCCGTAAGCACAATGCCAAGCCTGCAGTCGCGGGCCAGTTCGTTGAGCGAAGTTGCCACTCCGCCGCGCGTGGGGTCGCGCATCCAGCGGATCCCCGGCCCCGCCGCGTTTGCCAAGGCTTCAACCAGAGGAAACACGGAACGCGTGTCGGAACGAAGATCGGCTTCAAGATCAAGTTCGCCGCGCGCCAGAAGTATCGTGATGCCGTGATCACCGATAGGACCGGAGAGAAGAATCTTGTCGCCGGGACGAACCGACCGCGCATCGATCTTCAATCCAGGCAGCGGACGCCCAATGCCGGTCGTCGTTATATACATGAAATCGGCTTTACCGTGTTCGACAACTTTAGTGTCGCCGCCGGCGATCCTGACTCCGGCTTTGCGCGCCGCGTTTGCCATAGCGCGCACCTCGCCCTCAAGCACCGGCGTAGGCAGTCCGGCTTCGAGAACATAAGTGACGACCATGGCTTCGGCCCGCGCTCCTGAGACCGCCAGATCATTGACCGTTCCGTTCACCGCAAGTTCTCCGATCGAGCCTCCGGGAAAATTCAGCGGCTTCACCACGAAACTGTCGGTTGTGATCGCAATCCGTGTACCGTTGAAATCGAGATGCGCGGCATCGCCCAGCGGCTCTGAATCCGCGGATGACCCAAAAAGTAACGGAGCAAAAAGACCTTCAACCAGCCTGCGGCTAGCCTTACCTCCGGCGCCATGCGCCATTTCGATCTGCGGCTCGCGAAAACGAATCTTCGGTGAACTGACCGCCGTTGCTTGATCTGCGGCAGAGTTCACGCCATCGAGTTTATGCTCGTCACCATTTCCGTTTTGCGGTGTTCGTAGTTGAAGTACGCTGCGCATGATCCCTCGGATGAAACCATCAGTGCACCAATCGGATGCTCGGGGGTGCACTCTCTCGCAAAAAGCTTGCATTGATGCGGCTTGAGCACGCCTTTCAAAACCTCTCCGCACTGCGCGGCCTTTGGATCGGTTACGCGCACGCCCGGCACGTCGAAACGCTGCTCCGCATCCCACTCCGCATAACTACGCCGTATGCCCAAAGCTGACTGCGAGATGAATCCAAGCCCCCTCCACTCAAAGTAGGGCCGCAACTCGAAAACCTCGGCCATGGCTCGAAGCGCCGCGCGGTTACCCTCCCATGGCACCACCCGCTTGTACTGATTCTCAATCTTCGCCTCGTTTGCCCGAAGCTGCCGCAGCACCATGACAATCGACTGCAAAATATCCAGCGGCTCAAAACCGGATACCGCAACGGGCTTGTGTTCATTCTTAGCAATCCACTCATAGGGACGGCATCCGATCACCGTAGATACGTGCCCTGGCCCGATAAACGCATCGATCCGCATGTCGGGAGAATCGAGAATCGCGCGAATCGCCGGAATGATCGTGACATGATTGCAAAACACGGAAAAATTGTGGATGCCTTGTGCCTTCGCGCGCACCAGCGTTAATGCGGTCGATGGAGCCGTAGTCTCAAAGCCAATGGCGAAGAACATGACATGCTTGTCAGGATTCGCTTGCGCCAGTTTGAGTGCGTCGGAGGGAGAATAAACGATGCGGACATCCATTCCGCGCGCCTTGTGTTCAAGCGGGCTTCCCTGTGTGCCCGGCACCCGCATCATGTCGCCGAAAGCGGCAAAAACAACGTCAGGCTGCTGCGCGATAGATAGACCGTCATCAATGCGTCCCATGGGCAGAACACAGACCGGACATCCGGGCCCATGAATGAGTTCGATGTTAGAAGGCAGCAGATCCTTGAGGCCGAAGCGATAGATAGCGTGCGTGTGTCCGCCGCAAACTTCCATAATGCGATAATGCCGCTTGGGATCGGCAAGACGCCGTATCTCTTCCGAGGTGCGGGTAATAACCTCAGGTTCGCGAAACTCGTCGACAAATTTCATAAAGCAAATCTCTCAAACGCCGGGTTCATGCCAACACCATCATAAGATGCTCGCGATTGATCTATGACTCATTGATGGCTGGGTTCTCCAGCCCGTACCCCTCAACTTCCTGCATGGCAGCCTCGGCCTCACCCAGCATTCGAAGCGTGCGCATCTGGTCGACCGCGTCCTCTTCGCTGATCTTGCTCATGGCAAAGCCGACGTGAATGAGAACCCAATCGCCCTTAACCGGCAAGTCGTCCTGCAAAAGGCCAAGGTCAACTTTCCGGCGAACCCCAACCACGTCGATCAACGCGATGTTCGGCTGATCGGGAAAAAACTCAACCACCTGTCCCGGTATGGCTAAGCACATGGTATTTACTCTTTCCTTCGAGCTAGGACGTTAAATGAAAATTTTACTTCATCTTTTACCTTCAGTGCGCCACCGGCGACCGAGGCCAGCTTCAGCTTGTAATCGCTCTGCAAAAGAGAAAAGTCTCCAAAGGCACGCATCGAATCTCCGCTGACAACCACCCGTGCAGGGACAGTTTGGCGGCGAGTAACTCCATGCATCGTCAAATCGCCAGTGAAATTGACTGAGTACTGTCCTTCTCCAGCCTTAGTAGCTGCAATTCTCGAACACTCATAAACAATCTCGGGATAGGATGACGTTTCGAGAATCTCCTCTTTCATCGTGCGCTCCATCTCTTTTCGATCCTTGTCAGAGAGATCGTCCTGCACCGACAGTCCTGCGGCATTGACGGTAACCCTAAGCGCAGACTGTTCAATATGATCAAGGTCTAATTAGCCTCGCCCACAAAGTCACGGATTGCGATGGTCGGATTGTGCCCAAAAGCAGAAAGCAATCCGCCCGAAAATACTTGCGCCGTGAACTTGCTCGCTCTGGTATCGGTAACGTAATTCATAGTTTCCGTCGTTGCTTGCATACGGCTCCCATCAGACGAAGTCATATTTTGCAAATTCTAACGCGCGTTATTAAAGTAAGTCGGGCCTGGCTCAGCTAAGTGTCTTACCACGCCGTGTCATCCCCACTCAGTATCTTGGTTACAATAGATTCGACTAATTTCACCGCGTCATCGATTACAGCTTCGACGGTCGCACTTAGTCCCATCTGACCCTCCTCTGGGCCAAGCGTGGCGGGCTCACAGCCAACGAGTAGGACCCGCTTCAAAGGCCCTCCCATCGACGTCGCGAGCCGCAGCACATTCAGAGGATTCATGCTGTGTGCCTCGACCGCTTCTTGAGCTGCTCCGCGTCCACCGGATCGCTCAACTCCGGTTCAATCACATACAGCGTTCCCGCTGCTGCGCCACGCGGGCAAGCATCCACCAGAATGGTCGTGTCATAGCCATCGAGCAAAGCATAAGCAAGGTCATAACCCCTGATGCCGAAGTCCGTAACTGTGACATTAGACGGTAACTCGCGTCCGGCAAGCCGCCTCACAACTTCAACTCCGAATGCATCATCGCCCAAAAAAATGTTTCCGATTCCAGCGATTAGAATTCGCGGCACCCGAGCCCGGTCGGCCTCCGCTTCCTCATTGCCAGTCTGCGCGAGCGGTTCAATTTCCTCCGGAGTGAAAAAAAACCGGTGGCCCGGCTGCCGCATCAGGCCGATATCCCTGCCTGGATCATCATCGACGACAACGCAAATATGAAATTTTCCCTCGTAGTCCTGCTCGATCGACTCGACCACGGCGGTTTTACCGGCAAGCGCGATATCCATCACATCGCCGCCCGCCCGCGGACGCAACGTGACGCGACTGCCCGCTCGAACAGCGACATCCGAAATGCGCAAATCGTCAACCGGCTTTTTAGCTTCCAGTAGCTGCCACTCCCATTCGTTCATGGCGTCTCCTGTTTCGGCTGAAATTCAGGCGAACGCACTTCAGACGGACGCAACTCACGCAGGGTTCCATGAAGCTTCATCAGTTGTTCCATTGGCAGCGCCTCCGTTCGTTCGAGAATCTTGCGAGCGCGTTCATCGGTGTTGCGCATCTCGCTCTTCTCCTGATCGGTCATGGTAAGAATGCGCAGCGCGAGAATTTCGTCGATCTCCGTTCCATCAAATAAGTCGCCAGGGCTTTCCGGCGCAATCTGCGGATAGTCATAAAGAATGATGGGAGACGCCAGCATCGTGTCGCGCTCGCCTTCGGCCCCGACCAAAACCGGCCAGGCCCCGATATTCTTACAGCCGGCAGCCAATTCACCAAGATTTTCAGGGGGCTCAAGTAGGGATATAAATTCCCCGTCCACCGCGCCCAGCAAAATGTGGGCGGAGACCAGCGATCGCATCAACGCCGCGTCACGGCTTACCTCATGCGCTTGTCACAGCAAGCGAAGTTAGGTTCTTCACGCGCACCTGCAATTTGAAAATTGAATCGCGTTCCCGGCGGACCGTAACTTCAACTGCGCCGCAAACGGATTCCTGCTTCCGTCGCAATCTGTCCTGCAATCCGACCCTTCGCATCACGCAAAAGTTCAGTCTCTTCTTTCTCGGGAAAGGCAAACGCCATTTCCAACGGCGTCTTTACAAGCTCCTCCAGATTAAAAGGCGGCACGGCAACTTCACATTCAATCGCCTCCTGCCACGGAGTGAAAATCCTGCCATCGACTTCGATCACGGAAGCATGTTCGTATGCAGGAGCCGCGCCAGATTGCAGTCCAAGCTTGGCAAGTTTCCGCGCAGAACGAGTCACTAACTTGAGAAAACGCGCTCTAATCTCAATGTTAGTAAGAGAATTCCCCTGCACCAGGCATTCTGTCTGCATATTCCAGGCGTCCGACCCGCTCTGCGCGTCGCTATAGGACCGGGGATAGAGCACGCCAAAATTAAACCTCTGGCGATTCTTTACGGACGAAGGCCGATAGGGATAGAGCATGTATCCTTCGTAGAGAACCGCATTGGCTATAGCGTCGATATGCTTGCTATTCATCGCTGCTTCGCCTCCTCAAGCGCAGAAAGTACGCGCTCCAAAACCTGCTCCCACGTGGGGATACCATGGGCCACCTTATATTGATACAGCCGCTCGAAAACATCCCGCCGCAGGCAAAGCCATGCGCTATTCGGATAATAGATTTCCATCATGTCGTGCCACGACTTAACCGGAAGCCGGAAACGCGCCTCTTTGTCCCATGGAATCGGACCAACCTGCAGCGCGCCATCACCATCGGCATAAAAGACCGTTCCACTAAATAGGAAAGTTAGTGGCACGTCGCCATCACTCAGGCCGTGAAAGTACTTAGTCGCCGCCACGTTGAAATCGAAAGTGCACGGGACCGGAAGATCCACCACAGCAGTATCGGTAAATGCAGGCGCGACCACGCTGGCATGAGTCCACAGCATGGTCTTCAATGTCTGGCCCCAGCGTTCTGGCTCTCCAAAAAGATCAAGTAAGTGCTCTTGATCCTCCGCGTTATACTGCCGCCGCGCGACCTCAAGCTGAATCTGGCAGCGCAGCGCAACCGAATGGATAACTTCATTCGCCACAGCATTCGTGATGCGAAGTTTGAATAACAATGTCGGCGCTACCGTGAAGCGCTGCGGCTCTGCCTTCTCGATCTGAAAGCTGAGATCAGGCATTGGCTTCCTCGCGCACCATCGTCGCCCGTTGTTTCAATCCTTCGAAGAAGCGCCCAATCTCCTGCCAAACTTCCGTGCCACCCGAAAAGCCGCGCCAGTGGGCCCGAATCAAGCCAACCAGCTTGTAACATTCGTCGATCGGCAGCACATAATATTCCGGAGCGGCGAATCCGCGAACATGTCCAATGCGGTTGACCAGAAGAGCCTCAACGTCTGCTTCCATTTCCTTCAATACAGGATTGGCAGCCTCTATGTCTGACCATGTCTCAAGCGGCAGTAACGATTCGGTTGCCCCTGCCGGACTCGGATAAAAAGCGATGACGCGCGCATCGGGCGTGCTGCGGAAAAAGAAAGCCATGCTGATCGGCACCATCAGGCTCTCCCATTGCCCGTCGCTGAGATGGAAAGTCGCGAGCGCGAGCACGCGTCGCGGAACCCGTTTGTATCGCGTCGCCATCCCGCCGAACAGGATTGCGCAAGGGTCGCAGCTGCAGAGTAGCTTTCGCGTTCCGGGTTCAATCAGATGCGGATGATCGGGGAGAACTTCAGCGCTACAAAGTTCGCAGCGCTCGATGTCCTTGTCTTTCTTGCGCCGGACGAATTGCCGGAGCGCACCAAACGCGTTTTCGTATCCGGGCTGAATCTCACTCATATCAGCTCTCAATCAGTTGTCCCTAACTCAGCTTGAGCATCTCAATCGCCGGCCGGTGCCACCGCCATCGCGCTGCCCAGTTTGCCAAGGGGTACAAACCCGGACGAACCCGCCTGCTCCTCGAGTCCCAGAATAAGCAACTCGCCAATATCTGGAGCAGCTTCGTACAACGCATCCTCAACCATCGCCCTGAGCGTCTTCGCAGTGGAACCACAATTGTGTCCAGTAGCTTGAAGCTGCAATCGCACCGTTCCATTGTCCATGCCCAGCAATGCTAATTCGCCCCCGCCCTTGCGAACCCGCGGTTGAAGTTTCTCGACCGCTTGCAAGACGCGACTCTCCAAGTCCAGGGGATGCAGCCCGTAGAGAACCAGGAGACTACTCACTAAAGGCTCGCGACCAAGGTCGTCGATTGCTCGCTGTCCTGGCTCGCCATGTTTCGCGATAGTCTCCATTACTCGCTCTAACCCGGCAGAGTGTAGATCCAGCAGTAATTGCACCAGAGCCTTTGCGCCCGCACGAGCCTCTGGATCCGGGATATTGTCCAATGCACTTACTAACTCGCCAATCCTCTGAACTTTGATTCGGAGATCTTTGTCATCCGGCATAGCGTTTGTCTCGAGAGCGCTAATAAAAAAGTCGAGGAGTGAAGCCTTTGGTCTTCACCCCTCATCTATAAGTGTCCAGAATGCTCAGGGCTGAACGCCAAACATCGGGGAGTGATGCGCTTTCAACAGCTTTCCCCCGCCAAGATACATGTGCACACCACAAGGTAAGCAAGGATCAAAGCTCCGGACTGTGCGCATAATATCGATACCCTTGAACTTATCCGGCCCGTTTTCCTCAAAAATCGGAGTATTCTGCACCGCATCCTCATACGGCCCCGGTGTGCCGTAGATATCCCGGGGATTGGCGTTCCAGGGCGTTGGCGGATAAGGATGGTAGTTAGCAATCTTTCCTTTGCGAATTACCACGTGATGCGAAAGCACTCCGCGCACCGCTTCGTGAAAACCGCACCCAATCGACTCTTCCGGAACCTTGAAGTCCGACCAGGTTTTGGTATGGCCCGCGTGTAGTTCCTCCATGGCTTTTTCAGCAAAATAAAGAGCGCAAGCGGCGGCATAGGCCTGGAAGTAAGTCCGCGCGCGGTCGCGTTCAATCGCATTGCTCCACTTCGGAACCTTCCACTCGAACTCAACCTCCGGCTTCGATGCTGTCTTAGGCAGGTAGATCTTCACGCTGTGGCCGGTGGATTTGATATAGCCAATGTCCACCAATCCAGCAAGAGCCGTTGCCCACAGACGCGCGATCGGGCCGCCGCCGGTATCGAGCGCCAAATGGTCGCCGGTTCGTTGGTCGAGCCAGCGCGGCGACATAACCCATGTATATTTGCCATTGAAATCGCGCTTCTGCGGCCGTGGAATCGTTGTCTGATTCCATGGGTGATTTTTGTCCACTTTATTTCCTAGTGGGTCAGTCTTAACAAACGTCTCGGCATTCTGCCAATCATCGTAGTAAGAACTACCCAACAGGATTCGTATGTTTAAGTTGATGTCCACTAAGTCAGTGGTAACCAGCTTACCGTCGACCACCACGCCGGGAGTAACATACATTGCGCGGCCCCATTCCGTCATGGTCTCGTATCTGTAGTCACACACTTCCGGATTCTGAAACGATCCCCAACAGCCGAGAAGGATCCGTCGACGCCCGACTTCTTCATATCCTGGCAATGCGTCGTAGAAGAAGTCGAATAAGTCATCGTGCAGCGGAACTACTTTCTTCATGAATTCGACATACTTCATGAGCCGCACAATGTAATCGGTGAACAGCTGTACCGTCGGAACTGTTCCAACTCCACCCGGATAAAGCGTGGAGGGATGCACGTGCCGCCCTTCCATCAGGCAGAACATCTCGCGCGTCATGCGGCTCATTTGCAAAGCTTCAAGATAGAAAGCGCCTGTAAAAGGATTGAGCGCCCGCATAATATCGGCGATGGTGCGGAAGCCGTGCTCGTTCGAATGCGGAGCGGGCGTGCTCTCCGCCTTGGCCAAAACCCGAGGGTTCGTCTCTTTCACCATCTGCTCGCAGAAATCAACGCCGACCAGGTTATCCTGAAAGATATTGTGGTCGAACATGTACTCAGCCGCTTCGCCGAGATTGACGATCCACTCAGCGATATGCGGCGGCCTGACGCCGAACGCCATGTTCTGCGCATAAGTCGCGCATGTCGCATGGTTATCGCCGCAGATACCGCAAATACGGCTGGTGATAAAGTGTGCGTCGCGCGGGTCTTTACCCTTCATAAAAATGCTGTATCCGCGGAAGATGGAAGATGTGCTGTGGCACTCGGCGACTTTCCGAGCGTCGAAATCGATCTTCGTAAAAATCCCAAGGCTGCCAACGATGCGAGTAATCGGGTCCCAATTCATCTCCACCAGGTTTTTCGGTTTGCTGGGAACCTGGGTTGACGGTGCAGTAACAGTACTCATAAGTCGCTCCTTAAAGTCTTAGTCGGGATATCTTAGTAGTTAATTCTCCAGCTAACCCGCAAGCCACGTGCGGCCTGCTAATAACTTCGAGGGTGATACCCGGTAGTCAACTCCGGACGCGCATGGCGCCACTTAGGTTCTTTATTAACCGTGTGCTGTGTAATTCCACGCAAAGTCCTGATCGCGCGACCGTAGATAGCGATGCCCGTGCTGGAAACACGCGCCCCAGGAGGTTCATCCATAAACGGCATGAATTTGTCGGGGAATCCAGGCATGGTGCATCCAATGCAAATCCCGCCCACATTCGGGCAACCGCCAATCCCGGCCATCCATCCTCGCTTTGGAACGTTGCAATTGACCACCGGCCCCCAGCATCCAAGCTTCACGATGCACTTCGGCGATCCATACTCCTGAGCGAAGTCGCCCTGCTCGTAGTAACCAGCTCGATCGCAGCCGTCATGCACGGTCTTGCCAAAAAGCCAAGTCGGCCGAAGTTGATCATCCAACGGAATCATCGGAGCCAATCCCGCCACTTGATAAAGCAGATACAGCACGGTCTCCATAAAATTGTCAGGCTGGACCGGACATCCCGGCACATTTACAACCGGCAGCCCCGCCTTCGACTTCCAACCCCATCCGAGATAGTCGGCAAGCCCCATCGCTCCCGTTGGATTGCCTTGCATCGCATGAATGCCGCCATAAGTGGCGCAGGTCCCGATAGCGACTACCGCCAGCGCATTCGGCGTCAGGCGATCAATCCATTCAGTGGTTTTGATCGGCTGTTTTGTCTCCGGATCCGTCCCCATCGCCGCCCAATATCCATCGCGTTTGATGTTTTCATTCGGGATCGACCCCTCGACCACCAGAACGAACGGATCGAGCTTCCCTTCCTCGGCTTGATAAAAGAACTTCATGAAATCATCGCCGACTTCATAAGCCAGCACCGGATTGTGCAGGTGCACCTTCGGCAAGCCAGGAATCGCCCCGAGCAGTACGTCCTCTATGCTTGGCTGCATCGCCGCCGTTATCGAAACAGAATCTCCGTCGCAGCCGAGCCCCGCCGTGATCCAGAGAATGTGCACTTCTTTTACCGCCGGCGCTTTTTGCGTAGATCGCCCATATGGAACCGCCTCTGTCGCCATCGCTGGATTGCTCCTTTCGCCGAATATGATCGTGAACCAGGCGGAAACGCCGGGTGGCGCAACCGAACCAATCACTGATCCCCACGATTCAAAATTCGAATCCAACCCAGAATCGACTCATTCTTATGCGCTTACAAGAGCAGCCGCCCTGTTTATTCCCCCAAGGATTTCCCCTAAGAAACCTCGGGGATTCCCCTAGATGTGATCAAGAAATGGAGTTGTGGTAAAGATTTGAATATGAGAAGTTTGACTAACTGAACTTCGGCAACTAACAGTTTCGGAGCCAAATCGCATGACTGGGAGTTCGACCATGAAAATGCCCCGTGTTTCGTCGTCGATATTGTGCTGGGGACTAGGGTTGAGTGCTGGCATTGACCGTTGCACCCTCTCTTAAAGCGCAACAACAACGCTCCATTGTGGGAGTTTGGGAAGGGACGCTCGATCCCGGCGCTAAACCGAAGCAGCGAATTGTCATCCACATTACAGCCGCGCAGGACGGAACTTTAAGCGGAACGATCGACTACCCGGATCAGGACACTTCAGGCATACAGATGACCGCCATCACCTATAAGCAGCATGTGCTCCATTTTGAATGTACGTCGAACCTGAGCGTCTATGACGGCACCATGAGCGATGACAAGTCAGTCCTGTAACGGTACATTGAAGCAGGGCGGAGGTAACCTGAGCCTCGTTCTAAACGTACGCCGTAGCCAACCCGCACCAAACCTTTAGATTCACTTGCGAATTCAGTTACCAAGAACGGGCAGCCTTAAGCTGTCTTCTCTCGCATCGTCCATTCCACCGCATGCTGCACCAGTTCCCGCGCGCTGCGCAGAGACAGCTTATCTTTAATGTGCGCCTGATACGATTCAACTGTTTTCACGCTGAGGTGCAGAGCCTCCGCGATCTGCCGCGTTCCCAGACCTTCTCCAATCAGTCGGAAAACTTCCAGTTCGCGATCAGTCAGATCCGCAATCGACGACTGCTGCGGATGGCCTCCTCGCACGTAGTGTCGCAACATGCTGTTGGCGATGCGTTCGCTGACATATATTTCGCCGCTTAGAATGCGGCGCAGCGCCACCAGCACGCGCTCCGTCGCCTCTTGCTTCATGATGTAACCGTTGGCGCCCGCCCGCAACGCCCGTTCCGCATAAATGGATTCATCATGCATCGAAAGCATCAGAACCGGCATACGCGGAGAAGTGATTCGTATATTTTTCAGCAACTCCAGTCCGTCGGGACCATTGAGTGATATGTCGACGATAAGTATGTCCGGCCGGCAGGCTTCAATCGCCTTCAGAGCGGAATGCATCTCTTCGGCCTCGCCACACACGGCCAGATCGGGCTCTTGATTGATCAGCAACGCCAGCCCCTGCCGAACGATCGGATGATCGTCAACTACGAACACCATCTTTTTTCTCGGTACGAAATTCCCGATGGCTCTAGTGTTCATAGCTGCCTCGTCTTACTGGGAACTGGCATGTAATCGTTACTCCTCGACTTACTCCGCTCTCCACCTTCAATGACCCGCCAATCATCCCAGCTCGATATTTCATGATTTGCATTCCCAGGCCCGAATCACCTGTAGACTGTTCCGGCAGCCTCGTTCCGTCATTTTCGATTCGCAAAGTCCCGTAGCCGTTGCCGGGAATAAGACTGATCAGGATGTTCTTGGCTTGTCCATGCCTGATCGCATTATTTACAGCTTCCTGGGCAATGCGATAAAGATGGGTTGACACGCTGGCATCATGAATCAGAACCGGCTCGTCGATCCAGAAAGAACAGGAAATATCGAACAAGTCTTCGACCTCTGAAGCCCAACGCTTCAAGGCAGAGATCAGACCGCGCGCATCCGAAATTACCGGCAGCAGGCCATGCGCCAATTCTCTCGTCTTCGTAATCGCCTCGTTCACCAGCGTCACGATCCGCGCCGCATCGGCAGCTTCGGCCAAGCCTTTCTCGGCTAGCTTCTGTTCCTGCACCTTGCTCATGAACGCAATTCCGGTCAGGTGTTGCCCCAACCCATCGTGCAGATCCTGGCCAATTCGGCGTTGCTCTTCTGCGCTGATCTCAAGAATCGCCTTCTCCAACCGCTTGCGCTCCGTGATATCCGTTCCTGTGGCAATAATGTAAGCTGGACTGCCGATTTCTGCCGGGAAGTACCGTGCTCGACCATGCAATCAGCCGCCGCGAGCCATCCCGCACCGCCCACGGCGTCTCATATTCTTTGTCTTTGTCTTTCTCTCTGCCGCCGTCCCCCGCTCCCGATTGTCCCCATTCCCCATTGTTCGACAATCATCTTGAAACGTTCGGCTTCCTCCCGATCCAGGCAAAGCTCCCAGAAGCGTTTTTCTTTCACCTCTTCATAGGAGTAACCAGACACCTCCTCGCAAGCGCGATTGAAGCGCACGATTTTCCCTTGCGGATCAAGCACGACCACCAAGGCCCCCACTGTGTGCAGTATCGCCGAAACCACATTGCGCTCTTCCTGCAGCGCTTCTTCAGTCCGCTTAAGTTCCGTAATGTCAAACGCTATGCCATGGATAAACCACGGCCGCCCATCCTTTCGCCGGATCATTTTGGCTTCGCAATGAAACCACACCACTCTGCCGTCGCGCGCCATCACCCTGTAAGCGGATCGCAACGCTGTTCCGGAGAGAAACATCTGCGCCGCTTCCACGCTCCAGCGCTGCTTGTCGTCAGGATGGATCTGCTGATACCAGCGAATCGGATCTTCCAGCCACTCTTCCTGCGAGAATCCTAAAGCCGCCTCAATCTGAGGACTGACGTAAGCTTCCCCGATACCGCGCTCCAGATGGGCCGTAAAAATCACTGCCGGAATCTGCTCCACCAGAGTCCGATAGATTTCATTCGCCTGCGGCAGTTGCTCTTCGACAAGTTCTCCGTCAATTGCATCCTCAGAGGCGCAATGGGAGTTATTGAGAAACACGGAGGCAAGCTCCACCAAAAGCGTTTCAGCATCGGACGGGCTGATAACCGGATCGCTGATAGATGGGCTGGCGGCCGAACGAATGCCGGCCGAAGGTGTGGATTCCCCGCCGGAGTCGCGCAAAATCGTCCCGCCATTCCCCGCGAAGGCCATGCAAGTACCTCAGAAAAATCTCAGGCGCCCGATCCGAATGAAATTGGAACGTTGTCATGAACCTGGGAAGCCTTGCTCTTCCGCCGCCAACTCGGCTCTTTGTTCAACGAAGCCTGGGTAAACCGGCGTAGCGCATGAATCGCCCTGCCATAGGTCATTACCGCGTTGGATGACAATAACGATCCCGGTGGCTGGTCCATAAACGGCATGAATTTATCAGGAAACCCGGGCATTGTGCATCCTATGCAAATTCCGCCCACGTTCGGGCATCCACCTATGCCACCCATCCAGCCGCGCTTGCCGACATTGCATTGCACCACCGGCCCCCAGCACCCAAGTTTGACGATGCAAAGAGGCGATCCATACTCCTCGGCAAACTGCCCTTGCTCGTAATATCCGCCACGATCGCAGCCTTCATGAACCGTAGCGCCAAACAGCCATTTCGGACGCAAAGCCTCATCCAGCGGAATCATGGGGGCGCGTCCCGCTGCCATGTACAACAAATAAAGCAGCGTCTCCATGAAATTATCCGGCTGCACCGGACAGCCCGGCACGCAAACAATCGGAATGTTCGCGCTCGACTTCCACTCCCACCCCAGATAATCGGGAAGACCCATACAACCGGTGGGATTCCCTTCCATGGCGTGGATCCCGCCATAAGTAGAACATGTTCCCGCCGCTACCACAGCCCAGGCGCGAGGCGCTAACCGGTCGATCCACGCACAAGTAGTAATCGGTTGCCCGGTAGCTTGATCCGTTCCCAGCGAAGCCCAATAACCCGCGTCTTTATTGTTTTCGTTGGGAATCGATCCCTCAACCACCAGAATGAAAGGAGTCAGCTTGCCGTCGGCAGCAAGACGGAATGGCCGAAGAAAATCGTCTCCGTTCTCGAGCGCAAGAAATGGATTGTGAAAATGGACCTTCGGAATCCACGGCAGAGCTCCAAGCACGATGTCTTCGATGCTCGGCTGCGTGGCCGCAGTCATGGCGATCGTGTCACCGTCGCACCCCAGCCCCGCGGTGATCCACAGCACAGAAATTTCTGCGATGGCTTGTGAACCTGGCGGCCCGGCTTCCCGAAGAATCGTAGTGGCAGCCACTGGATATCTGCTCCGGCACACCGGATCTGCGTATCAGCCACGCCAAGCCGTGGGCAATTTCCGTATTGTACCGAATCCGCAACCGGACGCCAGAGCAATTTGAAAAGGGCTGGACAGGAGGATTTGCTGCACAGAAGATACGGGCCAAACATCAGGGGATCGACACACCCCACACCTTGGCTAGTCTAACAAACTATCCATGGTCAAATTACCTATCAATCTCTCAGCCGAAAATTACATCGCGCTGATTTTGACGTAGCGCTTGGAATCAACCATGCCCTCGAGCAGGATAATTCCGAAGTAGAAAATGCCGACTGTTCCCAAAACATTGCGAACCACTTTAAATGTGCTCAACATATTCGAAACCTCCATTTGCCTTTGATGCGGTTGCCTGAAGAATGGAATACGCCAAATTCATCCGCAACGCAACTGTGGGATGATGGTCATGGTCTGATGGTCCACACCGAAAAGGAGCTTTGCCATGCCCGCCTCAACCGTGCAGAATTTCTCCAATCACACCCGTTATGATCCCCCTTTCCATTTCTTTGTCCTGCCTGTTCTCGCGATTACTCTCGTTTCCACGATAGTTCATGTGATCCGAAGGCCAGGACTGCACTCGGCATGGATGGTGGTCCTCGTAATCGCCCTATGCGTCGCCGCGCTGAGATTCCGCATGTATGCGATCAAGGTCCAGGACCGCGTCATTCGCCTCGAAGAAAGATTGCGTCTGGCGGCTTTACTTGATCCATCCCTCCGTCCCCGCATTCCCGAACTAACAGAATCGCAGCTCATCGCGCTACGGTTTGCCTCCGATCCTGAACTCCCGGCATTGGCCGTAAGAGTCTTGAACGAAAAGCTCTCATCGAAGGAAATCAAAAAGGCAATCCTAAGCTGGCGTCCGGACTATTGGCGGGTATAAACAAGCCTCAAGTCAGTTTAAAATCATCCACGCATGCCGTCAGACCAAGTCCTGATCGTAACCGGCGCCAGCCGAGGCATAGGAGCCGCGACCGCGAAACTAGCCGCCCTGCGCGGATTCCAAGTCTGCGTTAACTATCTTCGCCAACAGAGAGCCGCCGAAGATGTGGTCGCTGCGATCCAACAAAAAGGCGGCAAGGCCGTAGCTATCCAAGCGGACGTGAGCAACGAAACCGAAGTGGCGCGTCTCTTCGATTCGGCGACCACCCAACTAGGTCCGATCACCGCCTTAGTCAACAACGTCGGCATGGTGGAACGCCAAACCCGCCTTGATGCGATAGACGCCGCGCGTCTGCACCGCATCTTCGCCGCCAACGTCTTCTCCAGCTTTTTTTGCGCCCGCGAAGCCGTTCTCCGCATGTCCACCAGATATGGAGGTCATGGCGGCAGCATCGTAAATGTTTCATCGGGAGCCTCCCGCTTCGGTTCGCCGAATGAATACATCGACTACGCCGCCACCAAAGGCGCAATCGACACTCTAACCCTCGGTCTAGCCAAAGAAGTAGCCGAAGAGAAAATCCGAGTCAACGCCGTGCGGCCAGGATTCATTCACACCGAAATTCATGCCCAGGGAGGCGAACCTAACCGTGTAGAGCGCGTCAAAGCGCAGGTCCCTATGCAACGTGGAGGCCAACCCGAAGAAGTGGCAAGCGCCATCCTGTGGCTGCTATCCGAAGAAGCCAGCTACGTAACCGGCGCGATTCTAGATGTAACTGGAGGACGATAAGCAGTGGCCACTAACCAGTCGTCAGTGAAATCGCTTTTGCCGTTATTCGCAACTGTCTTCATGCCTTTAAATACCAGGGCACATTAATAATGTTGATCCGCTCATCCCCGCCAAGCAGCAAGAGCGCCGTCAGCATCTGTCCGCGCTGGTTGTGCAGAAAATAGTGATACCAGTGCCGTTCCACCATCGAAGCGATCACCACTGCAACCAATCGCTCCGGATTTTCCTTCTCCACCTTCAGCACATAATCCACGATCGGATGCACCACCAGCCGGTAAGGCGACGGCAACGTCACCAGCTTCGGCACTCGCGTCCCCTGCGGCGGATTCTCCCCCCACGGCGCTTTATCCGCGTCCGCATCGCAAGTAACGTGCACCGCCTCCACATCCGGAGACAAAGTCAAAGCAAATTGCAACGCCTTCTCCGTAGCCGCGTTCCAGCGATCCACCGGTACCAGCACAATCGGCGGCTCCGCATTCTCCGCGGTTAATTCCACCTTTCCTTTCAGTTCCACTTCTTTACCAGCCAGCACATAATGGCGCTTTATCCGCCCCATAAACACCAAAAGCAATGGCAACAGCACCATCACCACCCAGGCGCCATCGATAAACTTAGCCACCACAATCACCGTCAACGTGAGCCCCGTAGCCAGAGCTCCAACCCCATTCACCAGTATCCCGTGCACTGCGCCAAATCCATTTGCCTTCTTTCGCCAGTGCCCCACCATTCCCGCCTGCGACAAGGTGAAGGCCATGAACGCCCCAATCGCAAACAAAGGAATCAACCGGTCGGTCACTCCGCGAAACAAGATCAGCAACAGCCCCGCCAGAATCGCCAGCGCCCAAATCCCCTGCGAGAACACTAGCCGCCGTCCTCGAGTGATCAACGAATGAGGAAGGTAATCATCCCGAGCAATCATCCGGCAGAGCCGCGGGAAAATCCGCAAACGAAGTATTCGCCGAAAGACAAAGCACCAGCAAAACTGAAAACATCGTCAGATCGTAAAAAATTCCCTTGCCCGCAACCGCCGCCGTCACCATCGACAGCACGCTCTGATAGCCAGCCTGCCCCGGATCGGTAGCCATAATCCCGTAATACTTCACCAGCACCGCAACCCCCGCCAGCAGGAAAATCAGAATCGCGATAATCGCCGTCAGAGTAGCCCGAGCCGCCGGCACCACGGGATTTTTAAAAGCCTGTACTCCATTGCTCACCGCCTCAACCCCGGTCAAGGCCGTGCATCCCGAGGCAAACGCCTTGAACAGAATCCACGCCCCAACAAGTTGTACCGTAGGGGGGACGCCCGCAGCCGCCTGCCCCAAAACCGTCACCGCCACCGGATGTCCGCCAGAAACCAGCACTTTATAAAGTCCAACCAGGATCACAATTGCCAGCGTTCCAACAAATAAATAAGTAGGAGCGATAAACGCCGTCCCCGCCTCCTTGAGCCCGCGAAGATTCACGAGCGTCAATATGGCAAGCACCACCAGGCAAAGCGCAAGCGTATGTGGCTCCAGCGAGGGCACCGCCGAAACCAGCGCTCCAATTCCCGCCGAAATTCCCACCGCCACATTCAGCAGGTAATCAATCATCAAAGCCGCGCCCGCCAGCAAACCCGACCGGCTCCCAAGGTTTTCCTTCGCGACTGTATAAGATCCTCCGCCATTCGGATAAGCCGCAATCGTCTGCCGGTAACTGAAATAAACAATTACCAGCAGCGCAATGATCGCCGTAGTAAGCGGCACAATGTAGCGCACGCCGATCAACCCCAAAGGCAGCAAAATAGTCAACGCTGCTTCCGGCCCGTAAGCCGCCGAACTCAAAGCATCGAGTCCAAACGTAGGAATTCCCTGCGTAGGAGTGATCCGCTCTCCCTCATCCTCGGAAGAAGCCAACGGCCGCCCAAACAAAACGTTAACAATTCCCATGTCGGTTACGCCCCAAGCGACGATATCAAAAGCCAAGCGAAGAAGTTAGTGGAGCGACGGGTGTCCTCGCCCGTCCCGGCCTGAATCGCACGCCTAGATTTATACATGCCTGCGGCGATTCCGTGGTTAATGTCGTGAAAATACATAGTCAACCGTATGTGTGAATCGAACATCGTCGTCTTAGATAAAAGAGGAAGATTCGGTTGATTAGAAAAAGGAGAATTTACGATGGCAGGAAAAAATACGGCGGTATTTGGAATTTATTCGGATTACGCGACCGTGGAAAATGCCGTGGACAGTTTGCAGGCCGGAGGTTTCCGCAACACGGACATCTCTGTGCTCTTTCCAGAAAATGAAGGCACCAAAGATTTCGCGGTGCAAAAGGGAACCAAGGCGCCAGAGGGAACTGCGGCTGGCGGGACGACTGGTGCGATCATCGGCGGCGGGCTCGGCTGGTTGGCCGGAATCGGCGCTCTCGCTATTCCCGGCATAGGTCCATTCATCGCGGCCGGCCCCATCGTTGCAGCATTGGCAGGAGTAGGTGCCGGAGGCGCAATCGGTGCTATCACAGGCGCTCTCATCGGCATGGGTATTCCCGAGTATGAGGCTAAGCGTTACGAAGGACGCGTGAAGAATGGCGGCATCCTTCTTTCGGTTCATTCCGATAATTCAGAGTGGACTAAGCGCGCCAAGAAGATTCTAGAAGGAACCGGCGCGGAAGATATCGCTTCTACCGGTGAAGCAAGTGCGGACTTCGCCAAGTCTGATAAGCCGATGCCAAGAGCAAGCTAGTTATCGGGACTGTGATTTGCAAGATGGTTAATCTCCGATGGAGTGACGGTCGTTCGACCGTCAGGCCGGGCACGATAGGCCCGGCTTTTCCAACGGAGAAGCCCGGCCGAGACTAAGCCCCGAAATTAAGAATTATGCAGTTACTTTCCACTATTACTTAGTAGATTCTCCCATTCTGGATTGTCGATGGAGCGACGGGCGTCCTCGCCCGTCAGGCCGGGTACGATATGCCTGGATTTTCCAAGCGGAGAGACCCAGCCGAGAATAAGCCGCGAAATTAAGAATTAGTGCAGTTACTTTCCACTTATTACTTAGTAGATTCTCCCATTCTGAATTGTCAATGGAGCGACGGGCGTCCTCGCCCGTCAGGCCGGGCGTTAAGCCGGCCCTGCAGCGGAGAATAAGTCGATCTCGAAGAGAGGTTGCTTTCCACTTGTTACTTAGTCGATTCTCCCGCCGCGCCCCTTGCGCGGCAAGTGCGATGACAGAGCCTAATGATACCCGGGCACTCCACTTATTACTACAAAGGTTCCGCTCTGCTTTTTATGGGGCTGGGGTCTTAGCCAGCAGAAATCGGTTTAAACACTTTACCTTTGTATGATCAGCACGCAACTCCCGCTCACAAGGCTGGAGAATGTGTCTCGGTTCCATTGCCACTTTTTCTACTCTATTTCTAACTCGCCCAAGAGGCCGTTGCTTGTATACAAGTGAACCGCTTCACTTGCCCTTCAACATCCCCACCACGCGGTCAAAATCCTCCAGCGTTCCATATTCAATCGTGATCTTCCCTTTTCCCTTGCGATCCTGAATCCGCACCCGCATTCCGAGCACGGTCTCGAGCGATCGTTGTGCCGCCCGCACATTTGGATCTACCCACCGCGCTCCACTATTGTCCCGCTCCTCCGCTTTCCCTCCGAAGTTCATCGCCCGTATAAAGTCCTCAAGCTTCGCTACCGACATTTTTTGCCTGATCGCGAGCTGCCCCACTTTCGAAATCTCTGTGTCGTCCTGCAATGAAAGCAGCAGACGCGCGTGGCTGTAGGTCAGATATTTCTTCTCCAGCGCGTCATACACGTCGTAGGGCAGTTGCAGCAGGCGCATGTAATTCGACACCTGCTCCCGCGACCACCCCACTCGCCGTCCAATTTCCTCCTGCGTCATCTTGAAATTCCGGCTCATGCACGCAAACGCCGACGCCTGTTCCATGCAGCTCAGATCCTGCCGCTGCAGGTTCTCTACCAGCGTCATCTCCGCGGCCTGCTGATCGGATACCCGCCTGACAATCGCGGGTATCGTCTCCTTCCCCAACAATTCCGAGGCGCGCATTCGCCGCTCGCCCAGAATCAGAATGAATCTTCCCTCCTTTGCCGACGGACGCACCACGATCGGCTGCAGCACCCCCTGCACCGCGATCGATTGCGCCAGCTCCTCGAGCGCCTCCCCCTCAAATTCCCTCCGAGTCTGATAAGGATTCAGCTCGATCTGCTTAATATCCAGCAGAAGTACCGTCTCGCCATCAGCGCTCTGCCCCACTGCCTGCAGCTCGCCCAAAGTAGAAGGCGCCATAGCGCCCTCCGATGGAGCGGCGGGCGTCCCCGCCCGCCCAGCAGCGATTTCAGAAGAAGAGGAAGAAAGAGATGAAGATGAGGGCAGAGCGGACGACGAAGGCGGAGTCGAAAAAGCAGCAGACGGAGCAGGAGAAGAGTCACGTGCCGAGTCGTTCCGCTCTCTAACCGGAGGCGCTGCAACCGCCGGCACAGCTCGCGGCCCCGGCAACAAAGATTCCAACCCCCGTCCCAAAGCCCGCCGCTTCTCAGCGAGCTTCTCATGACCCTTCTCGCTCTTCGAAGCCGTATCAGTCGCCGTAGCGTTCGATGTAGTCATCAGAATTTCCTCTCAACAGAATTATCGCAGTTCATATATCGATCACTACAAATATTTATATACATAAATCTAAGCCGCTTCTCCAGACCCGCTGCTCACCCCCGCCTGCCGATCAAGAATCTCTTTAGCCAGCCGTATATAGCTTTCCGCTCCCCGGGACCGCACGTCATACAAAAGCGCCGGTTGCCCATGGCTTGGAGCCTCCGCCAACCGTATATTCCGAGGGATTGTGCTGGATAAGAGTTTTTCACCGAAATATTTTCTAAGCTCCTCTGCGACTTGTTGGGCGAGGTTGGTGCGTTCGTCGAACATGGTAAGAACTACACCCTCAATCGCCAGCACAGGATTCAGCTCCGCCCGTATGCGCTCGATCGTGTCCAATAACTCAGACACGCCCTCAAGCGCGAAATATTCCGCCTGCATCGGAATGAGCACCCCATCTGCGGCGACAAGCGCGTTCAAGGTCAGCAAATCAAGCGCGGGTGGACAATCCAGGACAATGAACTGGAAACGGTCAAGCAATCCCGCAAGAGCATCTCGCAGGCGGTATTCGCGGCGGTCCGTAGAAACCAACTCAAGGTTTGCTCCGATCAGATTCTTGTGCGATGGAATGAGCCAGAGTTGTTCAAGCTCGGTGAGCTGAAGCGCCTCCTCGGCCGACGCAGCACCCATCATCACATCATAGATGCTGATGCGCTCGGGATTCTTGATCAAGCCAAGGCCGCTGGTCGAATTGGACTGCGGATCGCAATCGACTAATAGAGTATTGACTTCGGCCGCAGCGAGCGAAGCGGCCAGGTTGATGGCAGTCGTAGTCTTGCCGACGCCACCCTTCTGGTTGGCAACCGCAATTACGCGTCCCATGATTTTTTATTTCGAGTGTTGCGCGTCAGAATATTCGAATGTTACTTGTGAAATCAACGCCAGAGTTTGGTGCAAGTGTTTCACGTGAAACAGTCGTTTTGTTGCGCTGCTCGAGGAGGATTGCGAATATGTTTCACGTGAAACATATTCGCGCTTTGCGTCTCGCAACGCGACCCCGTTCGTCTCAAGATGAGATTTGCGAAGACTTGCCCACTTTGCTGCACGATATGGCGCCATTCGTCTTGCAATCGGTCATATTTAAGATGATAATTCCCACTTTTACGAAGCGATGCCCACGGAAAACACCCCTGTTTGCGAGTTTGGTACCGGGATCGGGGTCTGCCACTGCAAGGTCGTCGGAAGATTTGGGAGTTGAGAGCTTCCTATCAGTGCAGCTACACGGCCTTCGATGGCCAGGAACTTTATGGCTTGTGCCAGGATGAATTCGAAGTGTTCGACCGCTCTTAGGGTGACGATGTCGGCTTTGGGGAAGTTTGGAGTTGCGATCACGAGTTCGGCTCGGCTCGAAATTACATCGATGTCCGTCAATCTAAGTGCGCGGGCTACTTCTCTGAGAAATGCCACCTTCTTCTGATTGGATTCGATCAGGATGAGGTGGATCTGCGGACACCAGAGCTTCAAAGGAATGCCTGGGAACCCGGCTCCGGAACCGACGTCTATGACTCGCGGTGATGCTGTGGCCGCGGGAAGAACGCCTTGCGGCAGCGGGCGTGAATTGGCTAAGTAGGGGTCCTTCGACTCCGCAGCCGCTTCGCTTTCCGCGAAGCGACTGTTGCGCTCAGGATGACAAGTGTGTGAAGGTTTGGGAAAGAGATGACTTGCCATGAAGAGGGACTCGCCGAAGTGGCGGGTTACTATTTCTTCTTCTTTGCGGATGGCGGTCAGGTTTATGCGGGCGTTCCAACGCAGCAATAGATCGACGTATATCGATATTTGATTCAGCTGGGATTCGGATAGACGGTGGTTGATGAAAGGTTCCAGGAGAGTGGCGATGCGGGCTGTATCCATTGAAGTGGCTGGACAGATTCTAATGGATCGCAGACCGCTGCTCTATTTTTTGCGCGCGGTCTCTCTTTTGAGAAGTGGAGACGCGCTACTGCAGATGCTAGACTACTCGATCATTAGAGATGGAGAGGCTTACTATGGCCGATGGCCGACAAATAAACTCCGCCATTCAGAAAACGATCGAATGGGCTTCGCGATGCGCTCAAGCTGAAACCAGCGACAGTTATGGAATCCTGGGCGATCAGGTTGAAGAACTCGAAGGGCAGGCTCGAGAACTTTTTCAGTCCAAGATGGACGCTGCATCGTTATTGCCAAAATTAAAGGAAGGCAAGGCGCTGACAGCGGCTGATTTGAAGACGCTGGAACTGCTGATTGTTGGGGATGCCGAATATTTTCTGAAGTACGAAACGGAATTCGCACAATGGAAGAGTGAGATTAAAGAATTGGTCGGTGAGATATCGAAATTGCAATCTTCTGAGCTGGATGTCGACGGGCTGATGCATTTGCGTGCTTTGTGCGCTGAGGTTCGGCGTGTGCTCCCTTCGGTCGTGTATTACCTTGATGACAAGGAACGGGCGGAGCGATTTCGCGAAGCGACACAGGGTCCGATCGATGTCGACGGGCGGCGCGTGCTCACGGAGATGGTTGTCGCGATGCTTTCTTCGGACAAGATGTGAACGGGTTCCGCGACGAATTATGGTTCGTGGAAGACACCCGCCCCAGCGGAGCTCGGACGGGGCACCCTTTTTGAGTTGGGATGGGTTAGAAGCTGGCGATTACTACGTTTGACGCTGATGGGAGGATGAAGTTTACTCCGCGCTGCTGGTTGGCTTGCATGGTGGCTACTGGGTCTAGCGCCGAGAGCGGGATGGGCTTTGCTTTAGAGCTGTTTTGCCAATACGTGCCTTGGACGTAGATTACGCCGTCGGCGATTGCGTAATCGGAAATATCCTGACGGTGGCCATCGCGATAGACGAGCACTGCGTGCGTTGATGAAACCGGCGCAGAAGGGGTCTTTGTTGTTGTCGTTGGAGATTCAGCGTAATCGGGATGCGTCGGGTTCCCGTGCTGGTCAGTTTCCTGGGCGCCTCCGTAGCGGACATAGCGATCGCCGCGCCATTCGATGAGCAGCGGAGACGGCCTCGCTCTTCGCGGAGTGTCAGAGGGCGGCGCCATCATAAGTGGCGGTGGAGGTTCTTCTTCGGCGTAGGGTTCACTCGGTTCGTAGTCGGGGTAGAACAAGGGAGAATCGAGGAAACCTCCACTGGGGAAGTGACGGTGTGCGCGGGCGGCGCCACCGCGCGAGCCAAAACCTGCTCTGCCCGCGCCTCCGCGGCGTTGCGCGACAGCGGTCGGAAGGCAGATTGTTGCCGCGAGGAGCGCGATCGTCAGCCGGCGGAGCATGGAGTTCCCTTCAGACTGCAGTCAACATTTTACACCTACTCCAATCAATTGATTGTCCTGAGCTGCACGGCGGTAGCTTGAAAACCGCGTTTCCTCTTAAGCCGCGCCTCTTCAAAACGAATTCAAACTGATCCAACTACCGGAGAAAACCGCTGAGCGCGTGGTGGACGGGCGGGGACGCCCGTCTCTCCATCGGCAAGGCGGTGGTGTAGCGATTAAAAACAATTGAATGGAGTGAGGGCTTCCGTCCTCAATCATCAATCCTTAATCCTCAATCCTCAATTTTCAATCCTCAATCCTTCGTCAACCATGCCAAGGCATCTTCTTGCTTCTCGAAAGAGACGAAATCGCGCCGGGAGAACTCTTGCAGGCCTTCAGAGAACCCTGGAGGAAAGCTCTCCGCTCCTATCCATGCGGATTTCTTGACATATGGCTTGTCGAATACCGCAGTCTCTTTCATGACGCGTAGCGCCTCCGCGTCAAATGTGGTCGCCCTGAAATCGGTAAATATCAAAACTGAACCGCGAGGCTGGGTACTTACAACTTCAGGAAGTTCCCGCAAGACCTTTTCGACTGTAGCAGGCCTGCAATTTGAGAGGTCCACTAAGAGGATCGTCTTTCCGAGATAGGTGATGAATCGGATGCGGTCGGTCATGTCAGCCATCGTAGCCTGTCACTGTCACTGTCATTGAGAGCCACTCATTGAGGGCACTCATTGAGCGGCCGCTGCATTCTCGCGACGGCCGGAACCGATTTCTGTCAGCTTCAATCTCCATATCCGCGATGTGATTGGCGAAGCGCGGCCCATATCCTTTAACAGCAACATTGCCTCTTTGATGATCTCTGGCGACTCCCTGAAGCGGCACTCTAATTCAGGAATGCCTACGATAATGTCGGATGGCGGAGAGCTGGGCCACTTCTCGTAGGCTTGATTCCTGTGCCCGTAGTCAATGATCGCGTGGGCAAAATCCTGTAATTCGTAAAACTGGTCAACAGTAAGGCGCTGGTTTGTCCGCAAGGCCAGCATCAAAGGCTCTGAGAGTCCTTGGTAGTCGTCGTACATTCCCGAGTGAATATAACGCGGAATTGTTTGCCGATATTTGCAACAAGCCCAACGTTACGAAAACCGAACAGCGGGTTGGTGCGGGATTTAGTGGGTCCGATTTTTTTAGGTGCGCTCTGCGGCGGTGTGGTCTTCAACGAACCCGCGAAAACTGTGGAGACTGCGGGGGCGTGGTGGACGGGCGAGGACGCCCGTCTCTCCATCGATAAAGAAAACTGAGGCAGGGTCTCGGACGCCCGTCTCTGCATTCACAATTTGTTAAAGAAGCTGCGAACTTGGAACGGGGGAGTATCGAACAAATGCGGCCCGGGCCAGCCACCCGAGCCGCATTGTTGTCGCGGAGGTTCTGAAAAGCCAACATTCGCCGGAGCGAAAGAACATCGCGCGGCGCTCGGAGGAGCGCGAAGCAGCGATGCTTACCGGAAGCTTGCGCTTCAGGGCTAACGGTTCAGTGTTTCCATCCTCCCGGAAGAGGATTTCTGAGGAGGCCGCGAAGCCCGGGCACCGGCGCACTGGACATGAACCGAATTTCCCCCGGTGAATCCACTCTCGAAGAAATCACCGGCAACGCTGAACCATTTAGCAGAGCAATTTCAGAACATCCCGCGATTGACTGCAAGCACTTTGCAGCAGGTCAGAAATTAACGCAACGGCAAATTCGAGGTGCGCTGTGTAAAAACTGTTAAGGGGAGAAACTTCCTGTGGAAAGGAAAGGAAAACGAGGTAATTTCCTGACTGTCCGAAGTCAGTGGACACGCTCTAAAGAAAAAAGCCCGACAGCCGATATACGTGTGGGAGACTGCCCCGATGCGCGCAGACGTGCTCGTGTTTGCGATGGCGTGTTGGCTATCGCTTTTTGGCGCGGCCCAGACCTCGGCTGATCGGGATGCCGGTTCGATTATACGAACGCTGGAAACGGTGTGGGATCAGGCGGAAGAAAAAGGGGACGTCCGGGCACTCGATCTGATTTTCGCGAGCTCGATGATTTACATCGACGAGGACGGGTCTCTGCTGACGAAAACGGAGTTTCTGAATCGGGTCGCCAAAGAGACTGGGTCGTATGTGCAGTGGCTAGTTGCCCCAACCATGAGCGTGAACGTCTATGGCAACACGGCGGTGGTGGTGGGCAGCTATCGAGTAGCGGGGGTAAGCGGGGGAAAGCCATATCAGCGGACGGGACACTTCATCGATACGTGGGCTTTCAAGAACGGGGTGTGGCGATGCGTGGTGGCGCAGGCGACGCCAGATCTGCGCTGAACGAATGCGGGATTCGAGATTCGCGCGAGGGAGATGGTGGATGAGGATCGCGCTGTGCACGATCCTGATGATGATCGTCGTAACGGGGAGTGGGCAAACCATTCTCTCGAATGATACGGAGCAAGCCAGGCTACTGGCGCTGGAGAATTCATGGAATCAGGCCGTCCAGCAGAAAGATGTGAAAGCGATCGATATGTTGATGGACAAGGATTTGACCTATATCGACTATGACGGCACGGTGATGAACAAGACTCAGTATATGGAGAGCGTGAGGACGCCGACGCTCCACTTCGTGCACGTTGTGAACGATTTAATGCAGGTACAGATTTACGGGCAAAGCGCGGTAGTGATGGGCGTGTATCGCGAAAAGGGGTTGAAGAACGGCAAGGAGTATTTGCACCGCGAGCGCTTCGTCGATACATGGATCAAGCGAGATGGGGCGTGGCTGTGCGTGGCGAGCCAGTCAACGTTGATTTTGCATTGAGGCGAGATCGGCTCTCCGCGGGCTAGATTTTCTGCAGGCGCTGGACGTCGTGGACGCCGGGGATTTGGCGGACACCGTCCATTATTTTTTGCAGGTGTTTGAGGTCGGCGATTTCCAGGACTACGTCCACGCTGGCTTGGCCGTTGGTGGTGCGGGCTTCGATGTTGCGGATGTTGGTGTGGGTGTCGCTGATCACGGCGGTGATTTGTTTTAACATGCCGAAGCGGTCGTCGCAGGCGAGGGTGATTTTTACGGGATAGTTGATGGGCTGGCCGTCTTTGTCTTCGCCGGCCCAGAGGACGTCGATGCGGCGGTCGGGCTCGTAGAGAAGATTGGTGACATTCGGACAATTGATCGAGTGAACCGCTACTCCTTTGCCTCTGGTTACGTAGCCTACGATGGCTTCGCCTTTTATGGGGTTACAACATTTGGCGCGATATACCAGAAGATCGCCGGCTCCGCGGACTACTATGGCGTTGCTTTCGCCTCCGAAGACTCTGCGGACAACGCTTGAGAAGCCGTGACTAGCGGCTTGCTCTTCGGTATCGGACATCGGTTGCGCGCCTGCGGGAGCGAATTTTGCCAAGACCTGGCGAGCTGAGTATTTGCCGTAGCCTATGCCGGCCATCAGGTCATCGGGACGGCCTAAGCCGTAGTCGCTGGCGGCGCGTTGCAGATCGGCATCTTTTATTTCTTTAAGCGAGATGCGGTATTTGCGGGCTTCTTTTTCGATTAACTTCTTTCCTATTTCTATGGCTCGCTCGCGCTGGTGGACGTTTAGCCAGTGCTTGATTTTGTTGCGAGCGCGCGAGGACTTGACTACGGCTAGCCAGTCGCGGCTCGGCTTGTGTCCGGGTTGGGTGATGACTTCTACTATGTCTCCGGAGCGGAGTTTGTGGCGGAGGGGAACCATGCGTCCGTTGACTTTGGCTCCGGTGCAGCTGTGGCCTACTTCGGTGTGGATGGCGTAGGCGAAATCGATGGGAGTGGATTCTCTGGGCAGGACGAGGACTTTGCCTTTCGGGGTGAAGGTGTAGACCTCTTCGGGGTAGAGATCGACTTTTAGGGTGGAGAGGAACTCGTTGGGATCGCTTACGTCGCGCTGCCACTCCACTACCTGCCTTAGCCAGGCGAGGCGCTGCTCGTCTTCGGCAGAGACGGGGCCGTCCTTGTATTTCCAGTGAGCGGCTATGCCTTCCTCACACATCTTGTGCATCTCATCGGTGCGGATCTGGATTTCGAAGGTCTCTCCGGTTTCGGTAATGACTGAAGTGTGCAGGGATTGGTAGAGATTGGGGCGCGGCATGGCTATGAAATCTTTTATGCGGCCGGGCACAGGACGCCAAAGGTTATGAATGATGCCGAGGACAGCGTAGCAGTCTTGGACGGAGTTGGTGATTACGCGCATGGCGTAGAGGTCATAGACCTGCTCTATGTTGATGCGCTGGCGCTGCAATTTTTTGTGGATGCTGTAGAGGCGCTTGATTCGGCTTTCTACTCGCCCGGTGATGCCGGCTTCTTTCAGGCCGTCGCGGAGGACGCCTTCTACGCGGGTCATGAAGGCTTCGCCGGCTTTTTTTCGCGATTCTACGGCTAGTCTTACCTGCTCGTGGGCAATTGGGTCTACGTATTTGAAGCCTAGATCTTCCAGTTCGCCACGGATCTTTCCCATGCCCAGGCGGTGGGCTATGGGAGCGTAGATTTCGAGCGTCTCTTTGGCGATTTTTTGCTGGCGCTCGGGGTCGAGGTGCTCGAGAGTGCGCATGTTGTGGAGGCGGTCGGCTAGCTTGATCAGTACGACTCGGATGTCGTCTACCATCGCCAGCATCATCTTGCGGAGGTTCTCGGCTTGGGCTTCTTCGCGGCTGGAGAAATCGATCTTGCTGATTTTGGTTACGCCTTCGACTATGTGGGCTACTTGTTCGCCGAATTCCTGGCGGATTTCTACGGTTGTGACTGAGGTGTCTTCGACCGAATCGTGGAGGAGACCAGCAGCTATGCTGACGGCATCCATTTTCATGTCGGCCAGGACATTGCCCACTTCCAGAGGATGGACGAGGTAGGGTTCGCCTGAGGCTCGGTGTTGCCCAGTATGAGTTTTTTGGGAGAACTCGTAGGCTCTTTTGACGAGATCAAGATCGTCGTTGGGACGGTTCTCGCGCAGCTTCCGCATGAGTTCACGAAAGCGGGTGACCGTTAGCACGCCGGTCGCGACCTGTTCACGCAACGTCGCCATGATCGATTTTACCCTACGGGCTACGCGGATTCATCGCGGAGTGGCCGAAGAGCCGGTAGAAAGGCATTTCGGACTAATCGAGCGTATGGATTGGACTTCTGTCATTGGGTTGCTGACTAATGTGGTGGACGGGCGAGGACGCCCGTCTCTCAGTCGCATGAAGTTAGGGAGTGCGTAAGCGTGCCAAGACCTCTGGGCCGCATAAAGCGTAATGACGGGTATTCCAGGTATAGATGGCCTCGGCTTTCGCTTTGAGAGCACAATGCGCCAGCATAGCATCATAAATGCCACCTCCAATGATGCCACGGACAGCGGAGTCCACGAGCGCGTTGGCGTATTCATCGGCGTTCAGCGCGACGACGGTGAGACGCTCACGGATGTTCCCAATGAAGAGCATCGCGTGTTACCGCTGATGCGGCGCTTGCCCGGCATCCTCGTGAGAGTGGCGGAAACCTCGACTAGACTGTGCGCTCCGCAGCAACCGGTTGAGCGGTTGAATTGAATAAAGAGTTCCTGGCTTGGGCGGTAGTGGATGTGGTCCGGGTAGAACAGAGGAACTAACACGGACGTGTCGAAAAAACCTTTCATTCCCGGGTTTTACGCCTGGTTTTGTGGCCAGATTTGCTCGCGCGGAGAGACGCGTTTCCCACAAAACCCTCGCCCATGTTCGACAAGTCACGTTCCTCGCGTATCTGGCGCAGCAGATCATCGGTGGCGGAGGCGGGCAACGGTTCTCCGGTGTGCTAATACCCAAATGCCATGCTCATTCTGGCGCAGCCCTGTGCCCCGAGCCGGACGGAGGGTGATTTGCTCGCCGCCGCTTTCCAGTTCCAGCGAGTCGCCAGGTTCGAGATGCAGTTCCTCGCGGAGCGGCTTAGGGATGACAATGCGACCGGCTTTGTCCATGACGAGGCGGGCATTCATAATGGCATTATAAAATGGGTTGAAACCATCTATCAATCCCATTTCTGGAGGTAAGCGATTTGGAGCGTTTGCTGATAAGCGGAGCTTCGGGGCTGATTGGGCGGGCGGTGATTGGCTCGTTTGAAGCGCCAGAAGGCCGAGATTGTGCGGTTGGTTCGAGGGCACGCACAGCGTAGCGTCGGAGATTTCCTGGGATCCGATGACTGCGCTTTCTCCGGAGGCGGTATCGGGGTTCGATACGGTGATTCATTTGGCCGGGGAGAGCGTGGTGGGGCGATGGACACCGGAGAAGAAAAAAGCCATTCGCGACAGCCGCGTACAGGGAACTCGGAACCTGGCCACGGCTTTGGCTCGATGTGAAGTTAAGCCTCGCGTGCTGGTTTGTGCTTCGGCTATTGGAATTTATGGGGATCGGGGGGACGAAATTCTTCGCGAAGAGAGTTCGGCTGGGAGTGGATTTCTGCCCGAGGTTTGCAGAGAGTGGGAGCAGGCTAGCGGGATTGCCTCAGAGGCTGGGATTCGCACGGTGAATATTCGCAGTGGGCTCGTGCTGAGCGCGCGCGGCGGGGCGCTTGCGAAAATGTTGACGCCTTTCAAGTTGGGCCTAGGCGGACGGATGGGATCTGGACTACAGTGGATGAGCTGGATTCATATCGACGACATCGTCGGCGCAATTCAGCACGCTTTGGACACAGAGTCCGCCGCTTCTCGGTTGAGCGGTCCGGTGAATCTTGTGTCGCCGGATGCGGTGCGTAATGCGGAGTTTACTCAAGTGCTGGCTTCCGTACTGAGACGACCCGCATTTTTTCCGGTGCCGGAATTCGGGTTCGGCTGGCTTTTGGCGCGGAGGCGGCTCGGGAAATGTTGCTCGCTAGCGCGCGGGTTGTGCCTGGGAAGCTGTTGCAAAGCGAGTTTCGGTTTCGGTTTCGGGAGTTGCGGGTGGCACTTGAGGATCTGCTGCGATAGTTCTTTGCTGCCCGGCACAAGACGGTGTGATTCTTGTCACATCGGGGCCGGTTTTGGTGTGGCACACTGGATCATAATGGGGAAGAAGTTCATCGCCGCGGTGCTGCTGGCTGTAGGCACTTGGATCGAGATGGCGCTGGCGCCTATGCTCCTGATGAGCGGGCATTTGCATTCAGCGGCTGAAGTCGCTGAGCATGGGGCTTTTCACCATCACGTGATGCCGGCGGGGCATGCTTGCTGCCCTAAAATCGGCGCGACGGGCAGCACCGAAGATTCGGGATTGGCCGAGGTTATGTCCGGCGGTCTGCCTTGCGCGGATGAGCATCGCTGCTGCTTTCGGCAAGGGCCGCAGAGTGTGCCTGCGCCAGTAAGTGCAGGACAGAGACTTTCGCAAGAGCCGGCTTTGGCGCAGCGGAATTCGCACTCGACTCCGGATTCCGAATCGCATGTTTTTTCCGCGCCTGAATTCGGGCCTGGTCCTCCATCAGGTTTATTGGGAATGGTTATTCGCGTCTAAGCTGCTCTGTTCGATTCTAAGTTCCTCTTGCGGCTGCTCGTTAGGCCGCCGTTCATAATGTTCCCACAACTTTATATATAAGGAGCTTTTTATGAAATTCAGATTGTTTGCATTGATACTCGCCCTTTCACTGGTGGGCTGGACGCAAGAGACGCCAGCAGGCCAGTCATCGCCGAACTCGACGCCGGCTACGCAAGCCAAGTCATGTTGCCATCATGCTGCGGCGGAAAAAGACGCGGCAGGTTGCTGCCATCACGATGCGGCGGAGGCCAAGGAAAGCGCGGGCTGCTGCCAGGACAAATGCCAAATGAAAGATGGAAGGTCCTGCTGCGAAGGTAAAGAGGCGAAAGCCGCTATTAAGGAATGCAAGAAGAGCGGGTGTTGCAAAGACGAGAAAAGCTGTGGCGGATCTAAGGCCGGCAAGACAGCTGCCAGTTGCTGCGGCGGGAAGCATGATCATCTAGCTGAAACGCCGGGCTATTAATTCGTCTGATCGTGTTTGTGCCCCGGTCTTGCTTTTGAGAGCTTTTCGCGAGCTTTTTGCGAGGCCGGGGCTTTCTTTTGCCCCGCAATGTTCGTGCCACTACGGCTTGATGATGGGCTCATTATTTTGTTGCCTCGTCCCATTCTTGCTCGCCGCGGTGCAATAGGGCGGCGCGGTCTTCCTCCAGAATCCAGCGTTGTTTTATCAGGTTGTCGAGCGCAATCGTGTAGCGGCTCACGTAATCCTCGCGACTGGGATAACGCTCGGCTATGGATTTTCGCGGATCGCCAGTTTTCTTACGGTCGGCTGCGGTTTTGGAGAATGGAAGATAGGAAGCCTCGAAGGAGACTCGCTGATCGGGTGCGCCAATCGAGGGATCGCGAAGGTTCCAAGCGGCGTAGGTTGCCAGCGGAGCTGCCAGCTCGGGTGAGCGCACGCCATCGTGTTCATTGCCATCGGCGTCGACCTGCGGGACCAGGACTGGGAAGGGCTGGCCCACTTTTGGCGGCTGGAGGCTCAGAATTCCCTCCCGCCAATGCGGCCCGAAATCCAGGCGGTTGGCTTCGTTTGCTTCGTGCGGCTGGTTTACTCCGGAAATCGCGGGCGCGGCGAATTGTTGCAGCGGCACCAGGGTTCCCTTGGCCAGTTTTGGGATAGCTGCTGGGTGGCGGCAGAGTGTTGGTGCGGACCCATGCGTCCATGTTGGCGATCATGGCGCGCCAGAAATATTTGATAGGCAGCGGGGATTGCGGCTGCTGGCCCAGCAGATCGCCTTTGCCTTTTTCTGGCGGAAACGGGCCGGAGAAATGCTGCAGGCCGGTGAAATGGTAGATGCGGACGTGGTCTGAGATTTGCGCGTCTTGTTTGCCGTCGGCGGTGACGTGGATCATGGCGGCGGCTCGTCCCCAATATTCGTAGGAGGTGTTAGAGAAAAAAATCTCTGGGCTCGACTTTGTCGGCTGACGCCTGGTCTAAGAGGCCTCCCGTTTCGCCGGTGATCGGATCTTTTTCTGGCTGATCGGTGAAGGGGAAAATGTCGGTGGGAAAGAAAACTGAGGATGTGGGCTGGGCATCGCGTGAGGGCTGGGCGAAACGGTAGTTGAAGCTGCCGCGGCCGGCTCCGGCGACGTGGGCGAGAACTCCGTCGAGGGCGATGCGTCCTTCTTCGTCGGCGTTAAAACCTTGATATAGGAAATCGCGAAGAAAGCGTCCGTTTTGCGAAATGCCCTGGCCGTAGATGCGAGCCGCTGGAGTGATGGCGTCGGGCGCGTGCTTGGCGTAGGAGGCAAAATCGCGAATGGCAGCGAAGCCGCCTCCAGCTACTACAGGGTCGGCTACTGCGTAAACATATTCGTAGATTTTTCCAGGTTGAAAACCGGCATCCAGGTGGATATTGCGATCGCTTGGCGTTAGCTTGCCGTCTACTGTTTTTGCGAACTGCCACTGGCTGCGGGGGATTACGGTGCGTGAGGCGTTGCGCGAGTCGCGAACGGTCAGGACGTTGCGTTCATCGTTTGGGGCGGCGACCGGGTACTCGATGCCTCCAATCTTGCCCAGGATTAAGTGGCCTAACGGGATTTCGGCTTCTGGTTCGGAGAGCATGAGATCGCCGCGCAGGAGGCCGGTGATGGTCTTGCCATTTTCTTTTGCGATCGGCGCGTAGAGTTTTAGAGCGTCATCGCCATACGCATCCCACTGCCATCCGAGGGTCACGGTAGTGAAGCCGTTGCGGAGCAGCCATGCGTCTCCGGCGTTGTTGGCGAGGTTCCAATCGCCGCCATCCACTAGAGCGACGATGCGGCCTCGGCCGCGGTTGGGGATTTCCAACAGCATCGCGCCGTTGCCCTTGTGCGGATCTTTGGGGCGAACGGCTATGAAGTCGGAGGAAAACTCTACTTCTCCGTTCTTTAAGTTGACTGCACTGGCTAGATCGACTATGCGACGGTTATGGGGATTGGAGACTGATAGCGAAAAGTAGACGCGTCCGGTGATGCGCTCGTAGGGGCCGGCGTCTCCGAAGGCCTTGCCGTTGAGGACATCGGTGGTCGTGGCAACTTCTACGCGGGTGACGCGCGCGCTTAGCGGCAGAACGGTCAGAGCTAGCAACAAAGAAATGGTGATCAGGCGGAGACGCATGCGCGGGAGTATAGCATCGCGACGCGCGGCTTTCTGGTGCCTAGCAATTTTGGATGTTGCTGCGGGTGATGCGGTCGTGCCAGCACAGTCCGTCTTGATCGAGGATGCACCAGAGATAGCCCAGGCAAGCAGAAAATGCGGAGAGGAATGAGGCTAGAACCCGCCATCGGCGCGAGGCGCGGGTGAGCGGGAAACCGTCGAACGCTGCCAGACGCAGACGGGCGGCGCGAAGTCCGGGAGTTGAGCCGGTGTAGACGAGGAATGAAAAGTTGTATGCCATCCAAAGGAGGGTTGCGACTGTGGCGAGCGCGGCGCCTAGTATCGGACGCGGTAGATCGTGTGGGCCTACGTTTGGGTTCACGCGAAGAAAAATTGCGACAAAGGCTGCCAGCGACGTTGCCAAGACGATGCCATCTACGAGCATGGCTAGTGCGCGGCGGCCGGGAGATGCGGATGCTGCGGGAGTGTCGTTCGTGATAACTGGCGGTTCTTTTTGGACGGCTTCGATGAGCATCCCACCTAAGGCGGGTGGCGGCGGCAGAATCTCGGGGGCCTCGACGATGCGGGGACGATCGAAGATGGGATCCGCCAGTTCTGGGGCGTGAAACATCGGAATGGCGGCAGAGCGCGGGAACTCGATTACTTTGGCGGATTGCTCGGAGGCTGCCTCTGAATTTTGATACGCCGGTTGGTCGGTTCCGATCGCCGAAGATAATGCGGAAGATGATTCGGCTGTCGAGAGCGCGACCTCTTGCCCGGCTTGGGACCGCAGGGTCGGAATGGCTTCCGATGCGATTTGATCCGAGTCGGATCTTTCCGCGTCACTTCTTTTTGAACCAGTTCTGTCGTCACTAATTTTCTCAGAACCGGTGGGCGGAGTTGTTCGCGACCAAGTCTCGAACGCATCAAACGGTAAAAGCAGCGATGGATAACGGGGGCTACGGGGCTTGCGGCGTGTGCGATAGCGTTCGAGACGCGCGGTGACCTCGATGCGCCAGGCGTCTGTTCCTGAGTTGAGGTTCAGATCGGCGTTTGGATGAACGGTTGATTCTGGGATTGTGGTTTCAGCGGCGGATGAAAGCGATTCGATGGCAATGTCAACGCACAGCTGCGCTTGTATGACGGGATCGGAGACGGTGCCGGAGTTTATCGATTCGGTTGCCGCGGATCCAGTCGTCATTGTCATTATCGTTATCGATCAGGCCTTAGTCGTTGCTTTTGCGGTTGCCGCGCATTCGTTGTGCGATCCCGTTGTATAGATCGTTGTGCAGATCGGTTGTGCAAATCTTCATCGAAGCAATGGGTCGTCGAAGAGTTTCAGCAGCCAGAGCGAGGCTTGGCACGAGCGGGGAGCCTACCACGATGCGCAGCTTTGCTTCGCTTGCCGATTGCGTGCTAAGGTCAGTTCGTTCCCATTGGCAGACCGGCTGGCGGAGCGCAGGCGCGCCTGGAAGATCACCCGCTAATGGTCATCCATTCATGATCACCCGCTCTCGAATCTTTATCACGGCAGCATTGGCCTGTCATCTGCTTCTCGCGTCGGGGATAGTAACCAGCCAGACGCTGCCCCCGGCTGACGCGACGGCCAGTGCCCGCGAGACTGTTCCGAAAAGCGCTTCCGAGAGCGCCAATGCCGCGACCGCCGACCTACCCGTGGCACCAAGCGGCAAGATGGAAGAAGAGGTTACGATTCGCGCGGTGGAACAGGAAAAGGATGGATCTATCTACCATCTGCGAGGGAAGGCGGAGATTCACTATCGTACTTACATCCTGTATGCGGATCAAGTGACTTACAACTCCGATACTGGCGACAGCGAAGAAGAGGGACATGTGGTGCTCGATGGCGGGCCTTACACCGAGCATATCGAGGCCAGCCATGCTAATTACAATATCCGCACACAGACTGGAACGTTTTACAGCGTGATTGGAACGGTGGGATTGCAGCCACCGAAGTCACGTTATGTGCTGACGACGACCAATCCGTTTGCCTTTACAGGAAAAATTGTTGAGAAGCACGGGCCTGAACATTATCTGGTGCGGCAAGGGACGGTCACTACGTGCGAGTTGCCGCGACCGAAGTGGCTGTTCGGGGGAAGCCAGATTTCGGTGGACGTGGATAGCACGGCGAAGATCTATAACAGCGATTTCCGGTTGATGAGCATGCCGGTGTTCTATTTTCCTTATGTCAGCGTTCCGGTGCAGAGAGAACGGCAGAGCGGAGTGCTGATTCCGACTTTTGGCAACTCCTCTACTAAGGGCTATATTGCCGGGGATTCTTTTTATTGGGCGCCCAATCGCAGCACTGACGCGCTGGCGGGGGCGGATTACTATTCGAAGCGTGGTTGGTTTGAACGGGGAGAATTTCGCTTTCGTCCGAGTGACAACTCTTACATTTTCTTCACTTATGCAGGGATGGTGGATCGCGGCATTGGTTATCCTCCGCAGAACCAAGGGGGCGAGGACGCGCATTTTATTGCCGAACGACCGTTTGGAACTTTTCGCGGTGTGTCGAATATCGATTATCTGAGTTCATTTGTATTTCGCATTGCTTTTACCGACGTATACACGCAGGCGATCGACTCGGAGGTCAGGTCGCAGATTTTCCTCTCAAACACGACCAATGGATTTCACTTCGATGGTCTGGCTGAGCGCTACCAGAACTTTGAAGTGTGCGTTCCGCCCGCGGTGCCAGAGCCGGGCACATGCACTACGATCACGCAGGAGGAACTGGTTCGGATTCTGCACACGCCGAGTTTCTTCATTTCGGGTGAAGAGCGGCAACTGGGAGACACGCCGCTGTATTGGTCTTTTGAGAGCGCGGCTGAGGGATTGCAGCGGCGGGAGGCGCCTGAGGATATACCGGAGCGACCGTTTGGATTGCGCACAGCTGCGCTGGTAGGGAGGTTCGATTTGGAGCCTTCGCTCTCGATGCCGCTGGAGTGGCAAGGATGGTCGTTTCGTCCTGAAGTCAGGTTGCGAGATACGTTTTACACACAACGTTACGATGCGGAATTAGCAGCGACGACGGGTCGAGCCGAAGATGAGGTTATTAATCGGAAATCGCTGGAAACTTCGGTGGAATTGCGGGCGCCAGCGTTGTCGCGGATCTTTGATCGTCCGTGGCTAGGACGCAAATGGAAGCACGTGATTGAGCCTCGCATGCGTTACGACTACGTAACCGGTGTCGATAATTTCGCCGATATACTCCGTTTTGATGCGACCGACATTCTTACTGACACGAATGAACTTGAGTACTCGGTGGTGAATCGGCTTTATGCCAAGCGGCTTGACCCTAATGCCAAGGACTGCGACGTGCCGAGCATGAGCACGCTGACCATCGGCGGTGCTCCGCATACTGGCGCGGTTCCGTGGGAGTTGGTTCGGAATCCTGACGAAAAGATCTGTGCGACGGGGCCGCGAGAAGTTTTGAGCTGGGAACTGGGGCAAAAGTATTATTTCGATCCGACGTTCGGGGGCGCACTGGTGCCGGGGCAGAGGAATGTATTTACGTCGACCGCGGATTTTACGGGGATTGCGTTTCTGGATTCCGAGGAGCGATTCGCTCCTGTTATTTCGCGGCTGCGGGTCGAGACTAGCCCGCGGACCAACACGGAGTGGGATCTGGATTACGACGTCAAGAGCAATCAAATTACTTCGAGCCTGGCGCTGGTGAATTACCATTATGGGCCGTTTACGATTGGCGGCGGCGATGCGTTTCTGCGGGTGATCAACAGTGCGACAGCAACGGCGCCGACCACGGCAACTGAAACCGAATTTCATCAATTTCGAGTTTTGTTTGGTTATGGCCAGCTGAACAAACGCGGATTGAGTGCCGCGGCCAGCTTCGGTTTCGATGCCGATCTGGGGTCGCTGCAGTATGCGACGGCGCAGACGAGTTATACATGGGACTGTTGTGGTATGAGCGTTGAATACAGGCGATTCGCGCTGGGCGCTGTGCGCAACGAAAACGAATATCGGTTTTCTTTCACGCTCGCGAATATTGGAGAGTTCGGCAACCTCAAGCGGCAGGAGCGGCTCTACTAGACGATTTCGACAGCTTTGGCATCTTAATGGAGCTCTCAGCTGTGGGCTCTCAGTTCTCAGAGAAGGCGAGATTGCGGAGGACTTCTTCCTGGAAAGGCTATGGTGACGGCCGCGACTATTCTCGATCAAAAAGTTGAACGACTGCGGGAAATTCTTGGCGGGAGGGGTCGCTTGCTGGTGGCTTATTCGGGCGGAGTTGACTCCGCTTTTCTTGCGTGGATGGCACATCGGGTACTGAATGGCGGGATGCTTGCGGTGATTGCCGATTCGGCCAGCCTGGCACGGACTCACCTTGAAGACGCGCTCGCATTTGTGCGCGAGCGTGGGATTCCGGCGGAGGTTGTCGAAACCAAGGAACTGGAAAATCCTGCCTACGTTCGCAACGATGCCATGCGGTGTTTTCATTGCAAGGATGAACTATTCAGTATGCTCGAGCGCTATCGCGAGGTCCACGGGTTCGACGCTATCGCTTACGGAGTTAACGCTGACGACGCGGGAGATTTTCGTCCGGGGCAACAGGCTGCGCGACTGCACCATGTACTCGCACCACTGCTGGATGCGAAGTTAAACAAAGCTGAGATCCGCGAACTGGCGCGGCAGGCCGACTTGCGGGTGTGGGACAAACCGGCTTCTGCTTGTCTTTCATCGCGCATGGAGTATGGACGCGCGGTGACGCCCGAAGCCTTGAGCGTGATCGAGCGAGGGGAAGACGCGCTGCGGGAGATGGGATTTCGGCAATTCCGGGTACGCCATCACGGGGAGATCGTGCGCATTGAGATTGCGCGTGAAGAGTTGCCCCGCGCTTTGACCGCCGAGATGGCTCGAAATTTCACCGCGGTGTTCAAAGGACTGGGATTCAAGTTCGTTACGCTTGATCTGGAGGGATTCCGGTCTGGTTCGATGAATCAGCTGCTTACTGCGGAGGAGTTGCTTCGAGGTTCGGCGTAGGTTCGCGCCTTAGAATTTGATCTCAGCGGCTGAAAGCGCGCTCACAGGGATGGCGCTTATCGCAGCGCTGAAGCACTGCGCCAACCAAAAGTAAACTGCTCGGCCATCCGCTATCAGACTTCTGCGCAACACAAAATGCAGCGTCGACTTTCCTCGGTCGACGGGCGTTTACTCTAGGAAGACATTTTGTGCTTCGCCTGGATGGCTGCGGATGGCCGCCCAACGCCAGTCTTGCTCGCGTGAGATAATCAGACATCTTCCTTCATGTTCAGGTGGTTTCGATTCATGCTTATGCGACGAGCTTTTTTGGCCCTGGTGGCGATCTGCTTGGGCTGTTCGGCCCAGTCTATTCCTTCCGCTCCGGCGGATCTTTCACGAGTGATTGAGCGCGAGGTGCGGGCGCATTATTCACTTCCGCCAGATGTCAAGGTGATCCTGGGACCACTGCGGTCGAGTGAGTTTCCGAACTATGACGCGATGACGGTGACGTTTTCCAGCCCTGACAAGAAGCAGGATTTTGAGTTCCTGCTTTCGCACGACCATAAGACGCTGCTCCGCATGACCAAGATGGATCTGACTAAGGACCCGTACGCTGACGTCATGCAAAAGATCGATCTGAGCGGGCGTCCGACTCGGGGAAATAAGGACGCAAAAGTGACAGTCATAAGTTACGACGATTTCGAATGTCCATTTTGCGCGCGCATGCATCAGACGCTTTTTCCCGGGCTTTTCAAGGAGTATGGCGATCGCGTGCTTTTCATTTACAAAGATTACCCGCTCGAAGAAATTCATCCATGGGCGGTGCATGCGGCGGTGGATGCCAATTGCCTGGCGACGCAAAACAGCGATGCCTACTGGGATTACGCCGATTACCTGCACGCAAATCAGCACGTGATCAGCAGCGAAAAAGGCCGCGATGCGCAAAATGGGGCGCTGGATAAACTGGCTACGGAGCAAGGCCAGAAGCATAATCTCGACGTCCCAAAATTGCAGGCTTGCGTCAAAGCGCAGGATGAAAAAGCGGTGCGCGCTTCGATGCGCGAGGGGGACGCGCTCGGCGTGGATGCAACTCCGGCTATGTTTATTAATGGCGCGAAGCTGGATGGAGCCGTGCCGGCTGACGAAGTGCGACAAGCGATCGATCAGGCTTTGAAGGATGCGGGGGTTGCGGCACCGGCGCACAAATAAATCGCGAGTCGCGATTGGGATCTCTGCGATTGTGGAATGAAAATCACAGTTACCGGTTGTTATTTTGTCATTGGCTTGTTTTTGTGCTCGTCTTCTTTGGCTTGAGTTTTTGGCGGAGGAAAAATTGAACCATCGTAAGGGTTTGGGGCTGATCACGGTCAGCGCGGTTTTGTTGATCGGGCTCGCGGGTTGTAACCGGAGCAGCAGCGGCGGAGACGTTATGGCTTCGGTGAATGGGCGAAAGATTTATCGCAGCGAAGTCGACAAGTATTATGCCAACCAGACGGCGGGCTCCGATCAGACGCCAACCGGTGAGCAGGCGGTGAGCCTGCGGCTGAGCATTCTGAATGAGCTGATTGAAACCGAAATCCTGATGCAGCGCGCGGAAAAGCTGGGGCTGCTGGCGACCGATGAAGAAGTGGACCGCAAGCTCAACGAAATCAAATCGCCTTACACCGCTGAGGAATTTAACAAACGCCTGCAGGATAAAAAAATATCGCTTGATGATTTCAAGCGCGATTTGCGGCGTTCGCTCACTCGCGACAAGGTGTTGAATAAGGAGATCACTTCGCGCATTAATATAACGGATCAGGACGTCACCAATTATTACAACGAGCACAAAGCGGAATTTAACCTGATCGAAGCGCAGTATCATCTGGCGAAGATTCTGGTTACGGGAATAGTGAACGCGCAGGTGCACAACTTGCAGAACAGCAAGGCGCAAAATGACGCCGAGGCGCGCAAGAAAATCCAAATGATCGAGAACCGCCTGGATAGCGGCGATGACTTTGCGACGATGGCGATGAATTATTCCGAGGACCCGGAGACGAGCAATAACGGCGGGGATTTGGGGATGGCGCCTGAGTCGGCACTGAAGAGCGCTGATCCGGCGACTCGCGATGCGGTGATGAAGCTGAAGCCGGGGCAATATACGCAGGTGGTTCCCATGATGAATCCGGCTACTCATCAGCCGTATGCATACATGATTGTGAAGTTGATTTCGAAGGAGCCGGCGGGGCAGCGGGAGTTGAGCGATCCGCGGGTGCAGCAGGCTATTCGGCAGCAGTTGCGCGATCGTCGCGAACAGTTATTGAAAGCGGCTTATTATGAGAGTCTGCGCGACGATGCAAAGATTACGAATTACTATGCGGATGAAGTGCTGAAGAATTTGGGCGCTGCGAAATAGCGGGTCTCATTTTTCTTCCCTGCTTAGCCTTCCAGCTTTTTTGTTAAAACTTCGTTTACCAACTGGGGATTGGCCTGACCCTTTGAAGCTTTCATTACCTGGCCGACGAAAAAGCCCAGCGTCGTTTTCTTGCCTGCTCGATACTGCTCCACCTGCTTGGGGTTTGCCGCTATTAACTCGTCTGCTATTTTCTCCAGCGCTGATGTGTCGCGCGACTGCTCGGGGCGGCCCTCTGCTTCGTAAACGGCGGGAAAGTCCTGGTTGCGCTCGAAGCAGAGGTCGTAAAGATCTTTCAGCATTTTGCCGGAGATGGCGCCTGCCTCCACCAAGTCAGCCGAAGCGGTGACTCCGGCCATTGAGATTGGGGACTGCTCGAGTTCGAGGCCGCGCGCCTTGAGGCGACCTAGCAGTTCGCTCTGCACGAGATTCGCCACCCGCTTTGGACTTTTTGCCTCTTTAGCAGCAGACTCGAACTGATCGGCCATTGCCCGCGTCAACGTAAGCGTGTGAGCGTCGGCGGCGGTGATGCCATACTCTTTTATCATGCGCTGGCGGCGCGCTTCTGGCAGTTCGGGAAGAGTGGCGCGAATCGCGGCTTGCCATTTTTCATCTACCACCAAGGGAAGTAGGTCGGGCTCGGGAAAATAACGGTAGTCGTGCGCCTGCTCTTTGGAGCGCATGCCATAAGTCTTCCCCTCGTGCGCGTTGTAGAGGCGCGTTTCCTGAGTGATTCTGCCACCTTCTTCGATAATGCCGATTTGGCGCTCGATCTCGTACTCCAAGGCCTGCTTGATAAAGCGGAAGGAATTGACGTTCTTGACTTCGGTCTTGGTGCCAAATTCTTTTTGGCCGCGAGGACGCACGCTGATGTTGGCATCGCAGCGCAGCGAGCCTTCTTCCATGTTGCAGTCGCTGACGCCGGTGTAGAGGATGATTTCCTTGAGGCGGGTTAAGTACTCGTACGCTTCTTCAGGCGAGCGCATGTCGGGCTCGCTGACGATTTCGGCTAACGGCACGCCGGTGCGATTGAGATCGATGGCAGTTTTATGAGTGGAATCGGCAAAGCCCTCATGCAGGCTTTTGCCTGCGTCTTCTTCCAGATGAAGACGGGTGATACCGATTTTTTTCTTCTGGCCGTTGATATCGATTTCGATGAATCCGTTTTCGGCCAGTGGTTTATCGTGTTGCGATATCTGATAGCCCTTGGGCAGGTCGGGATAAAAATAATTCTTACGGGCGAAGATGGAAGTTTCGTTTATGCGGCACTGCAACGCCATCGCTGCGAGGGCTGCGAATTCTACTGCTTTCCGGTTCAATACCGGCAGGGCTCCAGGAAGGCCGAGACAGACGGGGCAGACATTCGTGTTTGGCGGATCGCCGAAACGCGTGGAGCATGAGCAGAAGATTTTCGAGGCAGTCAGTAGTTGTACGTGGACTTCCAGTCCGATGACCGGTTCGTACTCGGCTAGAAGATGCTCCGACAGCGCTGGAATGGTCGCCATAGCAAGAGATTATAGAGTGGATGCAATCCCGCTGGGTGGCTCGAAGCAGATGTGGCTGCCGAGCTTTGCTCGGCTGGGCGGACGAATCCGTCGGTCCCTACGCGGAATTCTCGAGACCGCTGTTGCTTCATTGTGCTCACGGTTGTTTCTTTGTGTTTGTCTCTGGCGCGCTCAGGTATTTTTCCATCGGTATTTCGAAATACATCAACTCGTTGCCTTTTGCGTCCTGCACCCCCATCAGGTAGAAAGTCGCGCCGGGCAACGGATTTCTGATGTCCTGAATGTCGAAAAAAAGGAAGCCTCTGGCGGTGGAATGCGGCTCTACCGCTTTGGCAGCGAACTGAGCCCGCTCGAGTTCATCCCACGTTTTGCGGCTCACGCCTCCTTTAACTTCTTTTCTGGGCAGCGGGTAAGGCAAGGGATTGGTGTCGCTGCGTGAAGGATGAGAAAGACGGCGCAGCAGATCGTCGGTGGTGCCGGGGAGCAGTTTGCTACCGTCTTTGGTGTTTAACTGAGGCTTCATATTTACCAGAGAGACGGGCTGATCACCATCGTTTGTGATTACGAAGAAGACGGGCAGGTAATCATTCTTGCGGTAGTTGACGGTGAAGATCGAGGCTTTGTTCTCCAGGTCATAGGGATCGACTGCGATAACAACTTTCTCGAGCGGATGATCGTCGTGAGCAGGGTAAGTGAGGGCGGGGTGCGCCGCGGGCATTATGAACTCCTTCGCCGCGAGCGCGAAAAGGCAGCAGAGAAGAGCAAAAGCACAGGCCGCGCCGAGATGCGAGAAGGGACGCTTCCTTGCGCGAGGGGATTGCGGGCGTGCAATTTGCATAGATGAATTATAGGACGCCGATTTATAGGATGCGATTTGAGGGACGGTCCGTCTTTTTGCGAGGGCCAATGACATGAGATGTTGTTGGCGCCATTTAGAATTGGAATCCTCTTCATGTACGCGCTTTACAGTGCGCTGCTCGCCTTTATTCTGGTGCTGACGCTGCCTTATTGGCTGCTGCAGATGTTGCGGCATGGGAAGTATCGGGCGGGACTGCGACAGAGATTTGGCGCGGTGCCTACTGCGCTGACTCGCCGAGCTGAGAAACCGGTGATCTGGGTTCATGCGGTTTCAGTCGGGGAGGTTGTGGCGGTGAGCGCGGTGGTTGCGGCGTTGCGGCAGAAACTTCCAACGCATCGCGTGGTGGTTTCGACAACTACCAGCACTGGACAGAAGCTCGCAATACGACGATTGGGCGCGGAGGATGTGTTTTATTTTCCATTGGACTTTGCTTTTGCGATTCGGCCCTATTTAAATATTCTGCGGCCGAAGTTTGTGGTCGTGGTTGAAACTGAATTCTGGCCTAATTTTCTTCGACTGGCGAAGCATAGCGGGGCTTATATTGCCGTGATCAACTGTCGGATTTCTGATCGATCACTTCCTGGCTACAGGCGGTTTCGGCGCTGGCTCCCAAAATTGCTGGAGAGAACGCTTGGTAACGTTGATCGCTTTTTAGCTCAAACGGACGAAGATCGAAGGCGACTGGTTGCGATTGGTGCGGATAAAGGAAAGGTAATGGTGGCGGGCAACTTGAAATTTGATGTAGCGCCGCCAGCATTGCCAAAAATTGTTGCCAGCCTGCGAGAGAATTTTGGTTATTCGGGAGCGGGGCCGGTTCTCGTTTGCGGGAGCACGCTGGATGGCGAAGAAGGCTCGTTGCTCTCGGCATTTCGCAGTATCCTGGCTAATCATCCGAAGGCGGTGATGATGCTTGCACCGCGGCATCCAGAGCGCTTTGCTGAGGTTGGGGCACTGGTTGAGAGCCTGGGATTTCCGATGTGGCGGCGTTCCTTGTGGAGCGGCGACCAGGTCGCGGGCGGAATTTTTCTTCTGGATAGTATCGGCGAATTGGCTGCGCTTTATTCTCTGGCTACCGTTGCATTCGTGGGTGGAAGCCTGGTGCCGCGCGGCGGGCACAACATTCTTGAGCCTGCGCTTTATGGAGTTCCCATCGTTACTGGGAACCACTATGAAAATTTTCGCGACGTGGTGAATTTCTTTGTCAGCCGCAACGCGGTGCGGATTGTTGGATTGGCGGAGCTGCCACTCGTGCTCATGGAGCTGATCGATAACAGCAGCGAGCGAGCTACGCTTGGCCGGAATGCGCTGGCGGCACTTGAATCGCAGCGCGGGGCCACGGACAGAACGGTTGCGGCTTTGCTTGAGCTGATGGGTACCGCATCGTGAATCCCGTGACCAGGCTTTTCGGAGCGGCCACGGCTTTGCGAAATGGGCTGTTTGATTGTGGCTTGCTTTCTTCACGACGACTGCAGCAGCCCGTGGTTAGCGTCGGAAATCTTTCGGCGGGAGGGTCGGGCAAGACGCCGTTTGTGATCGCGCTTGGCGAATTGTTGAAGGCGCGCGGCGTTCGGTTTGATGTGCTCTCGCGCGGATATCGGCGGACTACTCGCGGGGTGCTGGTGGTTGAGGCTGAGGGTAACGTTGCCGAGTTCGGCGATGAGCCGTTGTTAATCGCGCGGCGGTTGGGCGTTGCAGTGGTTGTTGGCGAAAGCCGGTATGAAGCGGGCCTGGTCGCAGAGCGGAAATTTCACGCGCAACTGCATATTCTGGACGACGGGTTTCAGCACCGTTCGTTGGCGCGAGATTTCGACATCGTGTTAATGACGGAGCGCGACTTCGACGACCGACTGCTTCCGTTTGGGCGACTGCGCGAACCGCTTTCGTCGCTGCGGCGTGCCGACGCGGTTGTGCTGCCGCGGGAGTTTTCTTCGAACAACTTCTCCGTGCACGAACTCACTATCGAAAAACTTGCCCGGCAACAGAAGCTTATCTGGCGAATGCGAAGAGACATCGTGGTAGCTTCCGCGCCCGCCCCACCGGTGGTGTTTTGTGGCATTGCGCGTCCGCAACAATTCTTTGCCCAGGTACGCGATGCGGGAATCAATCCTGCGGCAGAGGTTGAGTTTCGAGATCATCATTCCTACCAGAGACGTGACATCGAGCGTCTGTTAATGATGCGTAGCAAGCTTAGCGCAGGCGGGTTCCTGACGACAGAGAAAGACGCTCTCAATTTGGGAGAATTGCAGTTGGAGCTTAATCCGTTCACGGTGGCAACGCTTCGCGTTACTTTCGACGATCCCAGCGAGATTGTAAAAACTATTCTGGCGCGAACCAATCTGGCGAAAATCGCGTGAAAGCCCGGCTCGTGAGAAAATCTTGGGTTGCCCGCACGCTAGATATTTGAATGACGAAACACATCAAAGAAAACGATCGCCTGCGCAAGGTCGTTGAATCTTTTCCCAAACTCACCGTTACCGTTCTCGCGGATCTGGTTGCCGACGAGTTTGTGTTTGGCGAGATTTCTCGTGTTTCGCGGGAAGCGCCGGTTCTGATTTTGAAGCACCACGATCGCAAGGTGGTGCCTGGAGGCGGAGCCAATGCTGTTTACAATCTTGCGGATCTCGGGGTGAACGTCCTGCCGGTTGGAGTGGTGGGCGAGGATGAGGCGGGGAAGTTGCTGCTCCGCGCTTTTCGACATAAGAGGATTCCTGTCAGCGGGGTGCTAAGAGACAAGAGCTATATAACTGTTACCAAAACGCGAATCCTGGCGGGATTCGCGCATACGGCTGGACAGCAGGTTGTGCGGCTTGACCGTGAACCGACTGAGAGTCCGAACTCACATTTGCGCCGCGAACTCGTGCTCTCTGCGCGGGAATATGTGCGAGCTTCTGATGCGCTGCTGGTTTCGGATTATGGATATGGTGCGGCGACGCCGACCTTACTGAATGTGATTCGGGAAAAGCGCGGGATGGATAAGGTGCCCGTGATGCTTGATTCGCGTCATCGGATGCTGGAGTTCACCGGGATCACAGCGGCGACTCCGAACGAGTCTGAGGTGGAAGAAGTTCTTGGCATCCGGATTGGGGACGATTGGGAGCGGCTTTTAGCCGCTGGCGACCAGATCGCCGGTGGGATGAATCTGGAGTCGTTGCTGATCACGCGGGGCAAGGATGGCATGGTGGTTTTTCCGCGACGGCATGAACCGGTGGATATTCCGATCTACGGCAGTGATGAAGTCGCAGACGTGACGGGCGCCGGCGATACGGTGATTGCGACTTTTACCGCTGCTCTCGCCGCAGGCGCGACAGCGGAAGAGGCGGCGCACCTGGCAAACTACGCGGGCGGGATTGTGGTGATGAAGCGCGGTACGGCTACGGTGAGCCAGCAGGAATTGCTGGCGGCGCTGGAAAAGGCGTTGCCAGTGGCTAGAGAACATTAAGATCGAGATTCATTGAGCACAACACTTCATCGGAAGATTGTTTCGCGCGCCGAACTTCGGAAACTTGTGGCGGACTGGCGTCGCGCTGGTGAGGGGGTCACTTTGGCTAACGGGTGCTTCGATGTGCTGCATGTCGGTCACGTTCGCTATTTGCATGCGGCACGGGAACTCGGCGGCAAGCTGATCGTGGCGGTGAATTCCGATGCTTCCGCGAGGGCGTTGAAAGGCGAAGGACGGCCCGTGATGCCGGCTGAGGAGCGCGCGGAAATTCTGGCTGCGCTGGCGGATGTGGATGCCGTCGTCGTCTTTTCGGAAAATGATGTGCGCGCTATTATTCGCGAGATCCGCCCTGATTTTCATGCCAAGGGAACGGACTACACGGTGGAGACCGTTCCGGAGGGCGATCAGGTCGAGGCATGCGGGGGGCGCGTTGTGATCGTCGGCGATCCCAAGGACCACTCGGCGAGCGAGATTATTCGTCCGCGCCTGGGGCCGCGAAAGTCGTGAGGGGTTGCGGATGACCGACTCTTTCTCTTTTCCCTTCGAGACTCCGCGCTTTGAAAGCTTGCTCATTGTGCGACTCAGCGCGATGGGAGACATCATTCATACGCTGCCTGCGGCGGTGGCGTTGCGGCAGGCTTTTCCGCACGCCACTTTGGGGTGGCTGATTGAAGAACGGTGGGCGGAATTGCTGTGCACATTGCGCTGCGCGCGCTCGGGACCGCGGTCGCCGCAACGGCCGCTGGTGGATCGGGTTCATTCTGTCAACACGGGAGAGTGGCGGCGGGAGCCGTTCTCGTTCAACACCTGGCAAAAGATGGCGGTGGGGCTGAGTGAGCTACGCGGAATTCGCTACGATGCGGTGATCGATTTTCAGGGAGCGGTACGTTCGGCGCTGCTCGCACGGTGGTCAGGCGCGCCGATCGTATATGGGGACGCGCAGCCGCGGGAAAACGCCGCCAGCATGTTTTATACGCGCCAGATATTTTTGAAGGTCAATGGCACTCATGTTATTCGGCAGGCGGTTGCATTGGCGGAGGCGATCATTTCGCAGGCGGGCAATCCGTCGCTGACGAAGGAAGCTACAGTCGAGTTTCCCATGGACGCGGACGCGGAAAACAAAATTTCTGAGTTGACGGCAGATTTGACGGACTTCGTGATTCTCAATCCGGGGGCGGGTTGGGGAGCGAAGATGTGGCCGGTAGAGCGTTATGGGCAGGTTGCAAAGGCGCTTGCGGAGGATGGATTCAGTTCGTTTGTGAACTGCGGGCCGGGAGAAGAAGAATTAGTAACGGCCGTGGTCACAGCCAGCGAAGGGACTGCTCGAAAAATTTCCTGCTCGGTTTCCGAGTTGATTGCGCTTACGCGGCGGGCCCGGTTGCTGATTGGCGGAGATACCGGACCGATGCACCTCGCTGCGGCGATGAAAATCCCGGTGGTGGCAATCTTTGGACCTACAAATCCAGCGCGCAACGGGCCGTTTGGGACGCAATCGGTTGTGTTGCGAAGCGCGAGCAGTATGACCGATCATTCGCGGCACGGTGAGCCGGAACGAGGGATGCTCGAAATCACTGTCGGCGACGTGGTTGCTGCAAGCCGAAAGTTGTTACTGGATCGCGACGCAGAAATTCACCTTTCGGGAAGCGGGCGGGAATCGGGTGAGTGAAGTTTCACAGCCCGGGTTACCAGCCTCGTCAAGCTCCAGCGACACGTGGTCGCGCGTGGCGCGTCGTATTCGAGTGCCCCTGGGATTTGTTTTTTCGGTTGTCTATATCTGGCTGGCGCGCCCGACGAGGGTTTCGCTGATTGAGGGAACGCTGCTCCTGATTCCGGGACTTGTCTTACGCGGGCTTGCTTCGGGGCACGTGCAAAAAGACAAAGAGCTCACCACCAGCGGACCCTATGCTTATACTCGCAATCCGCTTTATCTTGGATCGCTTATGCTGGGCGCCGGGTTCGCGGTTGCGGCGCGCAGTTGGTGGATCGTCGCCGCCATGCTTCTTATGTTCGGCTTGATTTATGTTCCGGTGATCGCCGGTGAAGAGCGCTATCTGCGGCGGACGTTTCCTGGATATGACGATTATGCGCGCCACGTGCCCCGGATGTTGCCGCGGCTTTCGCCTTACAGGACGCAGGTGAGAGCTTACTGTTCGGCACGATATTGGAAGCATCGTGAATACCAGGCTTGCCTCGGATGCGCGGTCCTGCTCGGCATCCTTGTAGTCAAGTTGGTGTGGTAGTCTGCCTTGAAGGATGAATCGTTACCTTCAGGGGCTAAAATCCGTCGATGCCAATTCGATTCTCTGCGCTGCTGAACAGGGGGCTTTTCGAGACATCCGCGGGTTGCTTAAACTGGTTGGGCTGTTCTTTGGTTTAGTTTTCCTAATGCCAGCGATGCTGGCGGCGCCGCAAGGCGCCATCACAGACACAATTGGACCTGCACGGGCGCAGATTTCGCCTCCACGTCCCAACTATCCTTTTCCCGACGGACGCGGCTATGTTTATTCGGCGGAGTGGCACCTGATTAATGCCGGGGCTGGTGTGGTGAGAATGGATGTCGACGGAGATAAACGGAAGGTGACGGCGACCGCGGAATCCTCTGGAGCTGTCAACATTATCTTTCCCGTGCACGACCGCTTTGAATCGCGCTTCGATCCGCGCACATTTTGCTCGCTCTCGATCTTCAAGCATAGCGAGGAAGGGACACATAAGCGCGAGACTTCAATCCATTTTGATTATGCGCACAAGAAAAGCACGCTTGATGAAAAGAGCCTGAAGACGGGCGAGACCAAGCACGTCGAAAACGATCTTGAGGGCTGCAGCACAGACATTGTCACCGGTTTTTATTACCTGCAGTCGCTGCCTTTGCAACTCGGCGCGCGGTATGAGTTTCCGATCAGCGACGGGAAGTCGACGATCATCCGGGCAAGTGTCGATAAGCGGGAGCAGGTCAAGGTGCCGGCAGGTACATTTCCGACGGTGATGGTGACGGCGGAAGCAACTTCGGGCTCGCTGCAGGCGAAAGGCAAGGTGTGGGTGTGGTATTCAGACGATGCCAGCCACACGCCGGTGCAGATGCGCGTCAAGCTGGGATGGGGCACGCTGCTATTTCGTTTGCAGCGAATCGAGAAGTAGGGTTCTTCATCGCGGCTTACTTCAAGGCCACCACTGCCTGTTTCGCCTTTGCCAGTTCGGGGCGAGATGAACCGGATCCTTCGCAAGTTTTCACGAGCAGGGCGTAGTACTCGGCTGCCTGCGAAGCTTGTCCTGCCATTTCCGCAGACTGGCCTGCTCCGTAGAGGCTATTGAAGCGATTCGGGAAAAACTTCAGGCTGGTTTTGTATTCCGCCAGAGCCTGGTCGGGACGCTTCATCTCGAGCAAAATGTCAGCCAGCATCTCGCGAGCGGGGATTTCGCCGTCGGATTCGTCTCCGGACGATTCCTGCTTTTCGGCGATGGCTCGCAAGGCGGAGACGGCATCTTCATTCTTGCCCTCGGCATGATCGAGCCACGCGGTTGCTTCCTTGCGATCCTGATCGGCCGCCTCGGCGAGAGCTTTCTTCTTCTGATCCAGAAGAGTTTTGCGGATGGCATCGATATGGTTGATATCGCTTCGCGCCTGCGTGGTGTTTCCACTGCGGGCAGCGCCAATCGCGCGCGCCCAGTAGGTGATGGAATTGTCGCCATCCGTCGCGCCTGTTACGGGCGATAAGGAGGCCGCTTCGGTCCAGTGATGCATCTCCAAGTCGTAGCGCGCGGGGAACGCAACAAGAGCGTAAATTCGTGGATCGAAATCTGTTCCGTACATGGTGTCTTTCATCGCGGGCATAGCTTTTACTTCTTCGATTACCTTCCATGCATCGGCTTCGCGTCCCGTTTGCAGATAGGCGGTTACCAGGTAATCCATGGCGTGGAACTGATGGCCTTCGCCACCCATCTGCATCGCGGCCGTCTTACGCGTAGCGGCGATTGAGGCCAAATTCGAATTGATGTCGTCTTGCCAAAGGCCGAGCCTGGAGAAAATGTGGGATGGCATATGCAAGGCATGGGGAGAGGCGGGAGCGATCTGGGCGTAGCGCAGGGCGGCGGGCAGGCCGAGTTGCGCCAGTTGCGGCTTGTCATAGGTGTGGATGAGATAATGCGCGATGCCCGGATGATCGGGGTCGCTGGCGAACAGCTTCTCGAGAATTGCTCCGGCCTGCTTGCGATTAGCGAAGCTGGTATCGTCGTCGGGCTCGGACGCGAGCAGCGACAGTGCATAGAATGCAGCCGCCTCGTGATCAGCTGGATATTTCTCGTACACCTTTTGCATAGCTACAGAATACGCGCGCGCCCGCGCCTCATGATCGGCATGCTTGCTGTTGGAGTAGAACGCCTTGAGGGCCTGGATGTAAGCGATCTCGCGGGGAGTAGTTTTAAGTCCGTCGGACTTCTCCAATTCCTCGGAGGCAAGCGCTATAGTTTGCGCATCGGGCCGATTCCAGAGCTGGTGCCAGAGACTCATGGCTTCCCCCCAATAAGCCATGGCGCATTTCGGGTCTTTTTTCTCGACCTCGAAGAACGCTTTCTCCGATTCTTCGTACCAGAAGGAATGCAACAGCGCGACGCCTTTTTCGAATGTCTGTTGGGCGGCAGGGGTGCATGACACGGGGAAATGCACGGTGCCAAGCTGGGCTTGCGATAAATCTTCGTGATGATGGCTTTCATCGTCCGCTGCAGCGGCGGAGAACGCTGCGGCGATGCACAGCAACCAGATTAGTTTGCGCATGGGAGCACCCCGGTTGGAGTTTAGTAGCGAGTTGGGGCGGGGTCAAGATGGAGATGGTCGGAGACTGGAGGCTGACCCGAGCGTGATCACCAAAGCTGGCGATTTCGTTGATCTTCGTGAGTCTAGGTGGATCACGCCGAGCACTCACTTAGAGCCGTTCGGCGTGAGATGCAGGACATAGGGTGTTCGATTATGTGCAAATCTCGAATTTCGTGACGAAAGTGCTGATTCGCAAGCGGTTCCAGAAAGCCGGGTACAAATCATGGTTAACCAACTTAAAAACATGGCTTTAGGCCTCGATGTCGACTTGTAAAAATTTTGTCGCGCAGCGCGAGATCGTCTCGATTTCTAAAATGGTTCTCGACATCCACAAAGTTTTCCACAGGGCAACGAGGTTGCGCGGAGGGCGGATTGAGCGGCCTTTTATCAATGGCAGGCTCCGAGCGTTATGCTCTCTACCATTCTCGTTACTATGCTTCGGTATTGCCTTCCAGTAGGTTGGCGAAGCGGGTGGAATTGTGGAGGAACGCCAGATTGAACTTCCCGATGGGGCCGTTGCGCTGCTTGGCGATGATGATTTCGGCTCGCCCTTTCAACTCGGGATCATCCTGCTTGTAGATCTCTTCGCGGAAGATGAACATAACTACGTCGGCATCCTGCTCGATGGAGCCGGATTCGCGCAGGTCGGAAAGCTGCGGGCGGTGATCGCCGCCGCGACTTTCGGGGGCGCGACTTAGCTGGGACAAGGCTACTACAGGGACTCCAAGTTCTTTGGCTATCGCCTTCAGCCCGCGCGAAATGGAGGAAACTTCCTGGGTGCGGTTTTCGAAGCGCTTGCTGCCGCCGGACATTAGCTGCAGATAGTCGACCACGAGGAGGTCCAGGCGTCCCTGGGACTGCTTGAGGCGACGGGCCTTGGCCCGCATTTCGCTGAGGGAGATGCCGGGGGTATCGTCGATGAAAAGTAGAGCATTGGAGAGTTCCTCCATGGCGCGAACGACTTTTTTCATATCGTCGCCCCAGAGGGAGCCGGTTCGCATTTTATGAGCGTCGACCACAGAGCGGGAGCATAGCAGGCGTTGCAGTAGCGCCTCGCTCGACATTTCCAGGGAAAAGATGCCGACCACTTTGCCATCATCGATGGCGGCATTCTCGGCAATGTTCATGGCGAAGCTGGTCTTGCCCATGGAGGGACGCGCGGCGAGGATTACGAGATCGGCTTTCTGGAAACCGCTGGTTAATTCGTCGAGATCGGTGTAGTGCGTGGCCAGGCCGGTGATGCGCTGTCCGCGTTGGAGCAAAGCGTCGACGGAGCCGAAGGAGTTGCGGACGATTTCCTTGATGCCCTGGAAGCCTTTGCCAATGCGCTTTTCGGAGAGCTGAAAGACGGCGGCTTCAGCATCGTTGAGGATTTCGTCGGCAGGTTCGGACTGCTCGCTGGCTTTGGCGATGGCGGTATTGGCGACGTTGATAAGGCCGCGCAAGATTGCTTTGTCGCGGACGATTCTTACGTAGTGTTCGATGGACGGGCGGTCGGGTACGCCGTCCAAGAGGCCGGAAATGTAACCTACATCGCCTACGGCCTGCAGGTCCTTCTTTTGTTCCAGCTCTTCAACCAGCGTGATGATGTCGATGGGGCGCGACGACTCGGCCAAATCCATCATGCGCGAATAAATGCGACGATGGGAGTCAATCGAAAAGTCTTCAGGCTTGAGATGCTCGGCGGCGTCGTTGAAGGCGTGATTGTCCAGCAGAACGGCGCCGAGAATGGAACGCTCGGCTTCGATGTTCGCCGGAAGACGGCCAATGCTAGTTTCGAGAGTCGCCACAATGTTCAGGTGAGTGCGTTGCATCGTAACCTTTTGCTCCCTGTGGACGTGTGAGGAGCACAGCAGGAAAACCTGGGCCAAACTAATTTTTCCGGGCGGCTTATTTGCTACGGCCGGGCGCCAGGCGATACCAGCGTCGCAACGTAGTATGCCACGAGGCGAATAAAAAGCAAATAACTTCTTCTGAAACCCGCGCTGGTTTTCGCTAAGCGTTCATAATGCCGTAACAATTCTTCCGTATAGTTTCGCAACGTTTGGGTTCGGTTCTTTTCGGGCACAACACCCAAAACTTTTCAATTTCATGGATCATCACAGGAGTCTTTGATATGGCTACCGCACCGAATCCCCCAACCTACAACGATCCGGCATTGGTCAGCGTTGCCTCGACGAGACCCGCGCTTCACGCCAAGCTGAATAGAAGTCCGGGCATGATCGGGATGGTCGGCTTTGGGATCGTGCTTGTGATTGGGGTCATCTACTCGGCTTATCACCTGCTCAGCGACCTATCCAGCGTCCATAACGCGACCATCCTGCCCTACGTGTTGCTCGGCATCGCGCTACTGGTTGCCCTCGGCTTCGAGTTCGTCAATGGATTTCACGACACGGCGAATGCGGTCGCCACTGTGATCTACACCCACACCCTAGAGCCGCATATTGCGGTCGTGTGGTCCGGCTTCTGGAATTTTTTGGGAGTTTTGACTTCGAGCGGGCTTGTGGCTTTTGGAATCATCTCTTTGTTGCCCGTCGAATTGATTTTGCAGGTTGGAAGCAAGGCTGGCTTCGCCATGGTCTTCGCGCTGCTGGTCGCGGCGATTATTTGGAATCTGGGAACGTGGTATTTCGGCATACCGGCTTCCAGTTCTCACACCCTGATCGGCTCGATCATTGGCGTTGGAATCGCCAATCAGTTGATGTCGCCGAAAACCGGTACTAGTGGCGTGGACTGGGCCCAAGCCACCAACATAGGAAAGTCGCTGCTGCTGTCGCCGATAGTTGGATTCGTCTGCGCCTTCCTCCTGCTGCATTTGATGAAAGTAGTCATCAAGAACCGCGCACTGTATGAGGCTCCCGAAGGAACAGAGCCGCCGCCATTCTGGATTCGCTCCCTCTTGGTGCTCACTTGCACCGGCGTCAGTTTTGCGCACGGATCAAACGATGGCCAGAAGGGCATGGGGCTTATCATGCTGATCCTCGTCGGCACCGTACCCACGGCCTATGCTTTGAACCATGCTGTCACTCGACAGCAGTCGGATGACTTCATCGCCGTATCTCAGCAAGCTGCCGGCATATTATCGAAGTATGTCAGTCCCGACGCGGTAATCAGCGACGCGCGAACGGAGGTCACCGACTATATTCGCACCAAAGAGTTCACGCCCAACACCATGCTGGCGCTGCGCCAGTTGGTAAGCGACATCGGCAACGAGACCACTCTGTTTGGTGAGTTGGCCAAGATTCCGAATGATCGCGTGCGAAACTTCCGCAACGACATGTATGTGGCCAGCGAAGCCCTGCGCCTGATGAAGAAAACTCACCAACCGGCGATCAGCGCTGCCGATTGGGAGATCCTGGACAATTACAAAAAGCATGTGGACGCGTCGACGCGATTCATCCCCGGCTGGGTGAAGGTAGCAGTTGCCATGGCCCTTGGCATGGGAACCATGATCGGATGGAAGCGAATCGTCGTGACAGTCGGAGAAAAAATTGGCAAGGAGCACCTCACTTACGGTCAGGGCGCGGCGGCCGAAATAACGGCTATGTTCACAATCGGCTTGGCGGACTGGTATGGATTGCCGGTCAGTACGACGCATGTGCTCTCGTCCGGCATCGCTGGCACAATGGCCGCGAACCACTCCGGCTTGCAATGGTCGACCGTGCGCAACCTAGCGATGGCTTGGGTGCTGACGCTGCCGGCATCGATGGTGCTGGCTGGATTTCTGTTCTGGGGATTTAGGAATCTTTTCTAAACATAGTTTCTAAACATACTTTCTAAACAGTGGTCAGCACGAGCGTTGCGTCTTTCGGCAGGTAGCTCTTGCGGCGAAACCAATCCTCCATCGCATCGCGGAGTTGATCGATGGGGACATTGGTTCCGATTTCGAGGAAACCCTCGCCTACTGGGAGAGTGTCGTCAAAAACCGATGCGTTGGTAAAGTTTCGCATGCTGAAATTGTCGAGCCATTTCAGAGGGCACGGGAGCAGTTGGCCTTCGTGCCGGTATTCCACGCGAAGTTTACGGGCGAACATGCCTTAGTTTAACCACAGAAGACTTAAGCACAGAGTTTGGTTGACATGTCTGATTGACATGTCTGATTAACTAAGAAACTCAGGGAATGGAAGCGGTTGCCGGTTCTACCTGAGATACCACGCCTTCCAGGTGCTTGAGAGTTTCGTCGATGGTAAGGGAATACATTTCGCGGCCCAGACCTTCGCCCGATTCGAGCGCTGTCTTCAGAAAATGACCGGCAATTTCTTTCGCCAGCGGATCGGTGATCATTATCCCCGTCCGCTTTTTGTACTCGACCCATGCGGGGTGGGGCAGTGCGACCCAGACAGGGCGTCCGTCAACCAGGAACTTAATGTCGACCGCATCGGCGTGGCGGGTAGCGATGGCCACGATCAGAGCTTGATAGACGCAGTGAACTTTCTTCTTAGTCCAGCGGTCGGTTGCTGTGAAATCAGTGAACATAAAATATACAGAAGCGTCTTTAGCAAATATATCAGCAAATATATCGTCCGCGGCGCGCGGAGTAGATCATGCGGGCTCTGTTGAAAAACAACTTACAACGGAATGAAATGCTCTGCTAGCCTATCGGTATGCCGCAGTCTGTCAAAGAACGTGTAGGAAAGTTGCGAGAAGAGATCGCCGAGATCAGTGAAGCAAACCGGCAGTACCTGCAGGGTGGAAAAAAGATGATTGGCGCGTCCGATCAGGAACGTCGGCTGCAAAGATTGCAGGAAATTATGGATGAGCTGATGTCACTGACTGACTGGAAAAAGACCTGACCGGAAAAAGACCTAAGACTTCGTCGTCGACATCAGTCCGAAGTTTGCACTTGCATGTTCTCAGTAATCCAGAGTTGTGCGGGAGAGCCTTTGGTTGTGCGCGTGGCGGTTGCGCGAAAGCCGTCGGAGCTGACTTCGACCGCGTAGATATAGGGCGGCCGCTCGCCGACGCTGAGGTACTTTCCCGCGATCAATTCATCGAGCGAAACATACTTCCCTTCGGACGCCAGCGACCCGCGTTCTGCATTGGCGATGCTGATCAAATCATTTTTCACGCCCGTGATCGTGGCATATTCCGCGGTATTGCCGCCGTCCCCTGTTCCCGGGGTTAGCGTTTTGACCTGCAAAGAATAAATGTACATACCGATCGCCATGGTGACGACCGTGCCTACAAATCCGAGAACTCGACCCATAGTTTAGCTCCGCAATGCAATTGCACCGCGAAAGCGAACCGGCGGCAAGTAACCAGAGTGCTGGTGCTGAGACGAAAGCGCTCAGGGGAAGCGCCGGGATGAAAGTGCTGAGATGATCTAATACTCTCGCGTCTGGAATGGCTCGCCAGAATGGCGACCCCGGAGGGGCTCGAACCCCCAACCCTCAGTTCCGAAGACTGATGCTCTATCCAGTTGAGCTACGGGGCCATCCGCTGCCACAAGCACAAGCGCCACATGCAGAAGAAGACAATCGATGATGGAGCCGCCGGGGGTCTCCCGCCCGGCCCCGAATTCGATTCTACACCGACCTTAGGTTCGATTCATTCGGCCGCGGAGCGGAACCAACTGAAAAACTGCACGCGTTGTAACATAAAAACGCATCGCCAAAAGGATCTTCAAAACTTTGCCCTCCGTGCCCAATCCCATAACCCACACGAGTTCGCGCCTCCTCGAATTCGAAATCCTGCGCGACTTACTCGGCGGCTACGCCTCATCCCCGCTAGGCCAGCGACGGATCTCCGAACTCCGCCCTTCGCTCGATCGCACGTGGATTGAAGGCCAGCATCAGCTTACTGCTGAGATCCGTGAATATCGACGAGTGGGCGGACGCTTCGAATTCGCCGGCCTTCCCGAGGTCAGAACGCTGATCGAGAAATCCCGGATTACGGGAGCGGCCCTCGAACCCACCGAAATTCGCGATGTAGTTCTTGTTGCCGACCGCGCCTCCGAGTGGCGAGAGATCGTGCGTCAGCCGCCAGGCGCGATGCGCTCGGATTGGACCGCCGTAAAAACTCTTTCAGACGCTATTCAGGACTTCACCAATTTCCTGCGCGCTTTCCACAATAAAATACTACCGGACGGGACACTGGACGATCGCGCCTCGCCCGAACTGAGCCGCATTCGCCGCGAAACAGAAAAACAAAAACGTCAGATCCAGGAATCGCTACGCGGATACCTGCGAAAACTGGCCGAGGGCGGCACGGTGCAGGACGAGCTGATTACCATCCGCGGCGAACGTTTCGTGATTCCGGTAAAAGTGGAGCAGAAACGCCGCGTGCAGGGCGTCGTCCATGGCGCGAGTTCCAGCGGACAAACGGTTTTCGTCGAGCCGCTCGAGACCATCGAGCAGAACAACGAACTGGTTCGCCTGCTTGACGAAGAACAGGCCGAGATTCATCGCGTCCTGCTCGAGATGACGCGGCGGATCGGAGAAAACGCCGATGCGATTCTGATCGCTGGTGACACGCTGGCCGAACTCGAACTTCAGTTTGCGAAAGCTCGCTTCGCCGAAGACTATAACTGCGTGGCAGTAAGCCTGTGGAGCGACGGGCGTCCTCACGAGCTTGCCATAAGCCAAGTCGAAGGGTCAGGGGCGAGGGCAGCTCGCCTCATTCTCCACCGCGCCAGGCATCCGCTCCTCGAGCGCAACTTAAAACTGAAGAATGCCAAGATCGTCCCGATTACCATTGAAATGGAAGGCGACCACCGGCAACTCGTCATCACCGGCCCCAACACTGGCGGTAAAACCGTTACCTTGAAGACGCTTGGCCTGCTCGCGCTGATGGCGCAGTCCGGCATTCCCGTTCCCGCCGACCGCGCGGAAATGCCAATCTTCGACGCCATTCTCGCCGACATTGGAGACTATCAGTCGATTGAGCAGAATCTTTCCACCTTCTCCGCGCACGTGACCAATATTGATTTTATTTCGCAGGCTGCGACTCGCAATTCGCTGGTGCTCCTCGATGAACTGGGCTCTGCGACCGATCCGGAAGAAGGAGCTGCGCTCGCCGTCGCCATAGCCGAGCACTTCCGAAAAATCGGATGCATGATCGTCATCTCCACGCACCACACCGCGCTGAAGGTCTACGGGTCGACCACGGAAGGAGTGATCAACGCATCGGTAGGGTTCGACGAATCCACATTGCAGCCGACCTACGAGCTGAAAATAGGCGTTCCCGGGGCGTCGGCCGGAATCAACATTGCGCAACGTTTGGGCCTGAATGCCGCCATTATAGAATCCGCCCGCGCCCGACTGGGATCGCAGACAAAAGACGTCGCGCGCTTTTTGGATCGCCTCCACGCCGATTTAAGCGATTTGGAAAAAGAGCGAGCTAAGATGCAGACACGCGAGCAAGAACTAGAGAAAGAGAAGGCGCAGCTTGCGACTGAAGGCCGCAAAGAACAGCAATCAAAAATTCGCGAAATGGAGAACAAGCTCGAAGCTCTATTCCGCGACTTCGAATATCGGGCCCGAGAAACCGTAAACGCGGTACAGGATCGAGCTGCGGCGCAGAAGCTATCGAAAGACGCCGAGCGCCGCATCGCCAAGATGCGCCGCGAGTTTCGCGAGCAGTTCAATTCAACCGTGGTAGCTCATGCCACCGGAGCCGATCGCGGCGATCCCAACGCCCGGCCCAGCCTGGTGAAACATGTGAGCGAAGGCGACACCGTCAAGCTGAAGTCGTTTGGCCGAGCTGCAGTCGTAAAGAAGAAAATAGGCGACGATCACTTCGACGTAGAAATCGGCTCGATGAAAATGCGCGTAGCGCGGGAGGATATCGCTGAAGTGCTGTCTGGGGCGAATGCAAAAACTGAGCCGAAAACGTCGCCTGTGGAGGCCGCACGAGCCCGCGGCATAACGGTTTCTCTCCATGACGAAAGCAGCGACCTGACCACCCCCGCTGAGATCAATGTCATCGGCCGCACCGTGGACGAAGCCACCAGCGAGGTAGAAAAGTTCGTAGATCGAGCGTTTCTTGCGGGAATGCCGCGTGTGAGAATCGTCCACGGTAGCGGCATGGGAATTTTGCGTAAAGCCTTGCGCCAATACCTGCAACGGCATCCGCACGTGGAATCGGTGACGGAGCCGCCATCAAACGAAGGCGGCGGAGGGGCTACGGTGGTGGAGTTAAGGGTCTGAGGGGCGGGGCGGCGCCTCTTCGATGGCTGAGTCGCTCGTTTTCCTCAATCATTGACGTTTGCTAGGCAATATCCACAGCTTTTCCGGATTCAAATCGCCTATGCTGCATTTCCGCGAATGCCTTTCGCGTTCATAATCAATACGGGACTGCCATGCGCCCTCAATGACATCTTCCGACAACTTCAAAGAAACTCTCAAGCAGCAGGCGGATATCGTCCGCATTGTCGGCGATTACGTCAAGCTGAAGAAGACTGGCGCGCAGAATTATTCGGGTCTCTGTCCCTTCCATGCCGAAAAGACGCCGTCATTCTCGGTTCACGCCACGCGGCAGTTCTTCCACTGCTTCGGTTGCGGAGAATCCGGAGACGTCTTCACCTTCATCCAGAAAGTGGAAAACATAACCTTCCACGAAGCCCTTCGCCTGGTCGCTCAGAAACTCGGCGTGTCCATGCCGAAGATCGCATTTTCCAGCCCAGCTGAGGCGCGAGATGCTCAGCTTCGGAGGGCGCTGCTTGATGTGCATGTGCGGGCTACGACGTTTTTTCAGGAATGTCTGCGCCGCGCGGAAGGAGCGAATGCGCGGCAATACCTCAAAGGCCGCGGCCTTGATGACGAGACCACGGCGCGCTTTCGCATTGGATACGCGCCTGATTCCGGATTTCTGCTGCGCGATGCCCTGCGGCGCGAGTTTGACGAGGAGTTGCTTCGGGAGAGTGGACTGTTTTCCTGGAAGGAAGACTCGCAGCGCGGAAGCTCGCAACAAAAGCAGGTCCTTCCCCTTCGGCAAGCTCAGGGTCAGGATGACAATTCGGGACAAGCTCACAATTTGGAACAGGCTGGCGAATTGGGATTGGCGGTTGCTGAGAGCCGAGAGCCGAGAACTAAGAACTCAGCTGCCGCCATCTACTCCAAATTCCGCAATCGAGTCATGTTTCCTATCTGCAATGACCAGGGCAAAGTAATCGCCTTCACTGGGCGCACGCTTTCGACGGATGAAAAGGCCGGGCCGAAATATCTGAATTCTCCCGAGACGCCGATCTATTCAAAATCGCGCATCCTGTTCAATCTCGACAACGCCAAAGAAGCCATCCGCAAGCTTGATTACGCCATCCTCGTCGAAGGCCAGATGGATTGCATCTCGGTCTATGCGGCGGGCTTTCACAATGTGATTGCGAGCTCAGGCACGGCGTTCACTGAACCGCAGGCCAAGCTGCTTGGGCGATTCTCCAAGAACGTTGTAGTCAACTTCGATCCCGACACTGCTGGAGCGCGCGCCACCGAGCGCACTCTTGGCCTGCTCGTCGAAGAAGAATTCAGCATCAAAGTTCTCACCCTCGAAAGCGGATTCGATCCCGACCTGTTTATCAGGCGCAAAGGCAAAGACGCTTATGGCGAGGCCCTCAAGCACTCGCAGAAATATTTCGATTATTTGATCGATCGCACACGGGCCATGTTTCCGCTGCGGAATTCCGAGAGCAAGGTTAAAGCCGTCAATCATCTTCTCCCTCACATTCAGCGGGTGCCCAGCCGCATCACACGCGACGAACTCGCCCTCGAAATCTCGCAGAAGCTGGGCATCGATTCCGCAGTGTTGCGCCAGGAGCTCAAACATGCCGCCACCTCCCGCGCAACCTCTCAGGTAAAGGCCACGGCCGAGGGTCAGATTACCGGCGCCGAGCGAGTTCTGATCCGAGCGTTAGCGTCAGCGACGCAGATACAGCCAACCGCTACCCGGACCTCGGCCCGAGATGGGACCGACGAAGAGTTCGATCCAGCCCGCCAGGCGCAATATGCATTGCAGTCGGAACATCTGTACGAGGGGCTGGCCTCGCAATCGCTGCTGGAGGCGCTCCTCGAAGCTGGCAGCGAAACCGCGGACGTCATGGCCTTGCCAAAGACAGAGGAAGACCGGCGCCAGCTGGCGCGAATCCTGATGAATGAGGACGAAGAGCTAACGCCCGAGAGTGTCGAAGGTGCGGTTCGCGGCTTGCGCCGGATCTATTTGAGGCGGCGGCTGGAGCAAGTGCAGCTCGCTTTGCAGCGGATTGGAGTGTCAACTGCCGAAAAACAGGCCCTTTTGCAGGAAAAGGTACGGCTAAAGCGGGCCTTGATGGACCCCGGACTGGGCGAAGCGGGCAGCAAGGCCTCCTGAGTCGGGTCCAGTTCGGTTGGAACTAAACTGCTGGTCACACCATCTAAAGATTGAGCGGGAAAAGAGATAGCGCGATCAGGGGGCGGCGGCAACGTTCGGCGTGCTATACTCTTAGGGTTTGTGCGCCTCGCGCACAACTCCGTCACGACTCCCACCGCTGAAAAGTATGGCGTTCGCGAACCTTCGAACGCCCTGAGGATAATCTGATTTGGCACTAGACGACAAGTACGACGATATAAAAAAGCTGATCGACGCAGGCAAAGAGAAGGGATATCTGACCTATGATCAGGTCAACGACCTTATCCCGCACGATGTGCACTCTCCTGAAGACCTGGAAGATCTGCTGACCACGATCGGAACGCAAGGCATCGATGTGCTCGAAAGCTCGAAAGGGCCGACGACCGATCTGGAAAAAAAATTCGAAGAAGTGGATGAGGGGTCCGACGACGTAGAACTCGACCTAACCCCAGGAGCTCTGGAAAAAACCAATGACCCCGTCCGCATGTATTTGCGCGAGATGGGTACTGTTCCCCTGCTTACCCGCGAAGGCGAAGTTGAAATCGCTAAGCGAATCGAGCGCGGGCAAAACCGTGTCCTGAAGGCGCTTTCGCGGTCGCCGATCGTCATTCGCGAACTTCTCGCTTTGGGTGAAGACCTGGAGAAGGGTGTCCGCTCGATTAAAGAGCTGGTCACTTTCGACGAAGAGGAAATCACGGAAGAGATCGTCGACAAGCGGCTGAAAGAATTTCTTGCCAAAATCGCCACCCTCGACAAGCTTTACAAAAAAGTGGCGCCGCTGCAGGAAAAGCTGCTGGCAGTAAATGCCAAAAAGAATGCGCGCACGCATCGGCGTTATCGCTTTCATCTGGCCCATGCCATTGTCCGCACTTCGCTCGCGGTGCGGAATCTTGGTTTCACCAACAATGAACGCAAGCGCCTGATCGACCGTGTAAATCGTACGGTTGATGGCATGCGCTCGCTCGATCGGCAGATCCAGAATCTGGAGAAGCGGGCCGAGGCGACACGTAGCGAAGAACAGAAGAAAGAATACAAAAAGCAGTCGCGCGCGGTCCGCGGAGAACTCGAAAAGCTCGAAGTGGAAGCAGGCCTGTTGTTCCAGGAGCTCAAGCGCACACAGCGCGAGATCATCCAGGGCGACATGGACGCGGAGCACGCCAAGCGCGAGCTGATCGAAGCCAACTTGCGACTGGTGGTTTCGATTGCAAAAAAGTACACCAATCGTGGCCTGCAGTTTCTCGACCTGATTCAGGAGGGCAACATCGGCCTGATGAAGGCCGTGGACAAGTTCGAATACCGCCGTGGATATAAGTTTTCGACTTATGCCACGTGGTGGATTCGACAGGCAATCACCCGCGCCATCGCTGATCAGGCGCGCACAATTCGTATCCCTGTGCACATGATCGAAACGATCAATAAGCTAATCCGCACATCGCGGCAGCTGGTGCAGGAACTGGGACGCGAACCAACGTCAGAAGAAATTGCCAAGCGGATGGACATTCCGGTAGCGAAAGTCCGCAAGGTTCTGAAAATTGCACAAGAGCCGATCTCTCTCGAAACGCCGATTGGCGAAGAGGAAGATTCGCACCTGGGCGACTTCATCGAAGACCGCGCGGTAGTTTCTCCGGCAGAAGCGGTAATCAACGTCAACCTGAAAGACCAGACTTCGCAGGTGCTGCGCACGCTGACCCCACGCGAAGAAAAAGTAATCAAGATGCGCTTCGGGTTGGAAGACGGCTCGGAACACACGCTCGAAGAAGTAGGCCAGTCGTTCGCAGTCACCCGAGAACGCATCCGCCAAATCGAAGCCAAAGCCCTAAGAAAGCTGCGCCATCCGTCACGTTCGCGGAAATTACGGGCGTTTATGGATGGAGTAAGGGACTGACTAGCTCACGTAAGGCGGACGCATTCTTCCGCCTGCGGAGCTAAGCTCCGCAAAATCTCAAGGGCGCGAGCAATCGCGTCCTTTTTCTTCGCTGGCCATGCGCCATCCCCAGAGGGTAACCGAACGCCGCCTGCTAGAATCGACCTATCCTCATGGAAGCCGCCCGCATTCGCAATTTTGCGATCATCGCGCACATCGATCACGGAAAGTCCACGCTGGCCGACCGCCTGCTGGAGCTGACCGGATCCCTCGCCATGCGCGAAATGCAGGCCCAGGTCCTCGACTCGATGGACCTCGAGCGCGAGCGCGGCATCACCATCAAAGCCCACGCCGTTCGCATGTTATATCCCGCCCAGGACGGCCAGATTTACCAGCTCAACCTGATCGATACTCCCGGCCACGTAGATTTTTCCTACGAAGTCTCACGCTCACTCGCCGCGTGCGAAGGCGCCCTCCTTGTCGTAGACGCATCGCAAGGCGTTGAAGCCCAGACGCTAGCCAACTCCTATCTAGCCATCAATCACGGCCTGGAAATCATTCCCGTGATCAACAAGATCGACCTGCAGAGCGCCGATGTTCCGCGTACGAAAGAGATGATCGAGAGCGCAGTCGGCCTCGATGCGTCCGATGCCTTGCTGATCAGTGCCAAAACCGGCCAGGGCGTGCCCGACGTTCTTGAAGCCATTGTGAAGCGCATTCCACCGCCGAAAGGCGTGCCGGAACGCCATCTTCAGGCACTGCTATTTGATTCGTGGTTCGATCCCTATCGCGGGGTGGTCGTTCTGGCGCGCGTCTTTGAAGGCACATTGCGCAAGGGACAAAAAATCCGTCTCTGGTCAAACGGGCGAGTTTTTCAAGTCGAAACTCTAGGCGTGCTAACTCCGAAGCCGGCCGAGATCGATGAACTGGTCGCAGGCGAAGTCGGATTCATCATCGCAAACATCAAGAACGTCGCCGACACAAAAATAGGCGACACCATCACCGACGATGACCGCCCAGCCCTCGAACCGTTGCCAGGTTTCGAAGAAATCAAACCCATGGTCTTCGCGGGACTATACACGGTCGATGCGCACGAGCACACGCAACTGCGCGAGGCGCTGGAAAAACTGAAGCTGAACGACTCCTCATTTTTCTTCGAGCCAGAAAGCTCGGTAGCGCTCGGATTCGGCTTCCGCTGCGGCTTTCTGGGCTTGCTGCATATGGAGATCATTCAAGAGAGGCTGGAGCGTGAGTACAACCTTGACTTGATCACGACAGCTCCGGGCGTGCGCTATCAGATTACCAAGACCGACGGATCGGTGATCGAAGTGGATAACCCTTCGCGTTGGCCCGATGTCAGCGAGATCGCAAAGGTTGAAGAGCCGGTGATTCTAGCGGTAATTTTGACTAACGAAGAATATGTCGGCGGTATTTTGAAGCTGGTTGAAGAGAAGCGTGGAAAGCAGAAAAGTTTTGAATACGTCAGCTCTTCGCGTGTGATGTTGCAGTATGAGCTGCCGTTGAATGAAATCGTGCTCGATTTTTATGATCGCCTGAAATCAGTTTCGCGGGGATACGCTTCGCTTGACTATCATCTGTCGGGAAACTGGGTTTCGCCGATGGCCAAGCTGGACATCATGGTCGCGGGTGAACCGGTCGACGCTTTATCGACGATCATCCATCGCGATTTTGCTTATGAGCGCGGCCGAGCACTGGCGGCGAAGATGAAAGAGTTGATCCCACGACAGATGTTCGAGGTGGCGATTCAGGCGGCGATTGGGGCCAAGATCATTGCCCGCGAGACGGTGCCGGCGATTCGAAAAAACGTGATTGCCAAGTGCTATGGCGGTGACATTTCACGAAAAAGGAAGCTGCTGGAAAAGCAAAAGGAAGGCAAGAAGCGGATGAAGCGCATCGGACGCGTGGATATTCCGCAGGAAGCATTTCTGGCGGTGCTGAAGGTGGGCGAGGGCAGCAGCTAATGCATCCTACAAGAAAGGCTGGCGGAGGCCACGTGTCACCGGCCAAAACGATAGTCACACTAGTCGCATGTTGCGCTGCAGTTGCGTTCAGCCAGAACAACGCTATCTCCCGTTCAGACGCGTCGCCGGCGCAGGCTCAGCCTGCTCGTCCGGCGATGGTTCGAGTTTCGACCGGATTCATGCTTGGCTTAGTCGAACACAAGACGATGCCAGTGTACCCCGACGAAGCAATGACCAAGGCAATTCAAGGCGACGTCATTTTCAAGATCGAAGTCGATGAAACCGGAAAGATAACGACCAGCGTCCCGGTCAAAGGTGATCCCCTGCTGGTCGCTGCCAGTGAGGATGCGCTGCGAACCTTTCACTTCCGTCCATACTTGCTCAACGGAATTCCTGTCAAGGTTAAGAGCGAACTGGGATTTCATTTCACAGTGAAGAAAACTGGCAACGCGGTGAGTGGGCACGTGGACTGTATCGCGTCGATTCCTAGTCAACCGTAGAGGTAGGGCTTCGATCTACTGCAGCCGGAAGCGTTCATTCATAAGGCGCTGCAGACGCGGCCGATAGATTAGGTCGTAGGCGAGTTCTTTGTCAGGGAACATGTTGAGCGCGGCGCGGCGAGCATTAGCTGCCATCTCGGCTGCCTCTTCCAGGGTGAGATTGGGATCCTGGCTGAGCACGGACATAACCATGCTCATCATGATCTGCAGCCGACGGAGCCTTTTGGCCTCTTCTGCGCGCTCATCGTGCTCATCGCCTGGTTGTCCAGTTGGTTCAACTTCCACACTTTCTCCCGTGCATATTGGATGTTGAGGGTGTTCTAAGCGTTGCGCCCCAGTGGGCATTGTGGCAGTTTTCGCGCGAGAATCAAGCTTCCCTTGGGCGTACACCTTTGTGACCGGCAAGACAGAGGTATAGTGACTGCCGTAATCTGTTAACACACTCTTACGGAGGATGCATGCCAAACCCCGGGCTTCAACCCGAGCCAAATGAGAAACTCATCAAGGTTTTCGACACCGAGCAGGAAAACGAAGCCATTGTCGTACAAGGCTTGCTGGAATCTGCGGGTATCGAATCGGACTTGAAATCGCTCGACGCAGTCCAGAATGCATTTCCCGGTGTCGGCGGAACGGTGCTTCTTGTGCGCGAGGAAGATTCTGCTGAAGCCGAAAAAATTATCGACGAGTATCGCAACCTGCCACCGCTGGATGACGAAACCGCCAGTGGTTGAGACTTCGCTCATAACCGATCAATGGACGAGCGGCAGGTCCAAGGTCACGGTGTGGCCGTCCAGATAAAAACTAACCGCGCCATCTTCATCCGTGCGGTAGGTTTTCACTCCGGCCTGCTGTAGCCTGTCGAGCACCTCGCGGCGAGGATGTCCGTAAACATTTCGCGCACCGACAGAAATCACCGCATAACGCGGATGAACCGTTGCCAAAAGAGCAGCCGACGTTCCGCTGGCGCTGCCGTGATGCGCGACCTTCAGCAGCATGGCCTCCGGATGCTGTTCGACTACGCGCCGTTCGGCTGGACGTTCGGCGTCTCCCTCGAGCAAAGCGGTTGTCTCGCGAAATGCGGCGGTAAAGACCAGACAATCGTCGTTTGGACGCATTGAGCCGGTGATGTGGTCACGCCCGGGCGCAAGCATGCGGAAATGGGTTCCGCCATAATCGAATTGATCGCCTTCTTTTTTTACATTGATGGCCATCCCCGCTCGCTCCGCTTGCGCTACGATTTTCGCCAACTCACCCACCGGGTGATCGATACTCATCCAAAGTTCTTTTGGATGAAAATTGGCAATCACGGCCGGCATTCCGCCGAGGTGGTCGGCATGAGGATGCGTGATCGCCACCACGTCCAGATGATCGATGCCTCGATTCCAAAGATAGGAAGAGACCACCTGCTCGCCGAGGTCAAAATCGGAATGCATCCACTGGGGCAGGCCTCCGGCGTCAATGAGCAGTGCCCGGCGCTCTGGTGTGATGAGCAGGATGGAATCCCCTTGACCGACATCAATGGTAGTCATTTCCATGACATTGGCGCGAAGGTGAGGGCGCGATGGGATAAAGGCGATCCAAGCTGCCACGATGAAGAGCAATGCCACGGAAGCAAAAACGGCGAGACGCGTACGACGGATTCTCGCCGCCAGCATGGCTAGCAACAGGGTCGCGATCGACGCAAGGATCATGGGCAGCGTCGGCATAGCAACGCGCAGGTCGGCGATGGACGCACCTGCGAGATGGGCTCCGCCTAGAAAATGCACCGTTCCGGCGATGCCTTCGAGAGCTATGCCGGAGAGCCAAACTGCCGGCTTAGCCACGGTGATCGATATGTACCCCAGGCCAACCGCAGCCGCAGCTGAGGGCATCAACAATTGGGTAAGCGGAATGACAGCCAGGTTGGCTGGCATTCCTATGGTGGTTGCGCGATGAAAGTGGTAGGCCATGAGTAACGCCAGCCCCGCCTGCATCAACGCTGAGATGAAGACCAGTTCGCTCACGCCAATTGCCACGCGGACAACGATTGCTGGTAGTGCAAGGCTCAAGCGGCGTCCAACGAATCTTTTCAAGCGCCCGGCGATCAACCGCAGATCGAGTCGAAATTGTGCGACTCTTGGAGAAACATGCAGGTCGTAGCTTGTGGCTTGCAGCAGTTTCAAGCCTTGCGCATAAGGCAGCGTGGTACTTTCGAGAATCGGCGAGCCGATGCCCGCTATGATCAACACGGCGAGGAACGTGAGTTGAAAACTGGCGCCAAACAGGGCATGCGGATCGACGATCAGGACTCCCAAGGCGGCTGCGCCAATCGCGTTCATCATGTTGCGTTCGCGGTAGAGCAGTCGCGCTCCCAGATATGTGGCCAACATAAGAGCGGCGCGCCACACTGGTGGACCGACTCCAACGACGAAGGCGTAGGCGAAAGAAACCACGACGGTTGTAATCGCAGCGATTGCTGGATCTATGCGGAACTGGCGCAGCGTCCAGAAAATGGCGAACGCCAGGATGCTCAGATTCATTCCGGAAACCACCAGGACGTGATAGGTGCCGGAGCGCTGATACTCAGTGCGCGTCGCGTTGCGCAGGAACGATTCTTCACCCAGAACCATGGCGTCCATGAGCGAGGCCTGCGACGGTGGCCAGAGCTGGTGGATCTTGGAGACGATGCTGGCGTGGACGCGTGTGCGCCACAGTTCAATCCGGCTGCCGGAAAATCCGCGAAGTGACTCAATGTTTTCGGCGTCCGCCGAGCCCAATACGCTGATGCCGTTGTCGCGCAGATAGCCTTCGTAATCGAAGGCTCCGGGATTGCGGTAATTGCGCGCTGGATGGAGCTTGGCGCGAATGCGCAGGCGCGTGCCATAGGTTAGAGGAAATGAAAGGTTGGGCTTTTCGCTTTCGCCCGTGCTTTCTCTGTCGTCTAGGCGGGGCGAGGACGCCTGGCGCTCTATCAAATCGGTCTTTGATGTTTTCTGGGATATTTTCTGGCGGACCGTCAGGCGCACGCCAGCCCGCACCGGCCGGCGTTCGTTTTGAATTTCTATTTCTTCGGTTTCTACGTCGATGGATTCACGGGTCACACCTGGGTATTCGGTATGAGCGTATCCCTCGCGAATGATGTGCGCGGTCACGATAACTTCGCGACCGTCGGCCATGGAGAATATGTCAGCTTCACCATGCTGAAGGTCGTTTGGCGATTGACTGCGAACCTGAATCAGGAATGCGCCGAGTAGAAACCACGTGCCGAAAGAAAGCACTTTAGACAGCCAAGCTTTTTTCCGAAGGAAATATATTGTCGCGAAAACGAATGCCGAGACGGCGATCACCCACCACGATGGTGGCCGCCAGGCCCGCACGCCGATCCATAGACCAAGGGAAAACGCCACCGATGCCCAGAACAACGGTTGCCGAGGCGGCTTTCGGTTGTGGGTCATGGCTACCCGGCCTGGCTATTTGACCTGAGGATGATGGACGAAACGATCTGGAACGAGTGGGGCCCTGGAGCGAAGAATGCTCGTAGCAGGGCCCTCGGCCAACCCACTCGTCTTCCAGGAGGAACTTTAGCGACAAAAAAGCGGTCAGCGCGCCAGCAGCATCACGGATTCGATGTGGAATGTCTGGGGAAAAAGATCGAATAAATGTGCTTGCTCAATGTTGTAGCCTGACGCTAGGAGAGAGGTAATGTCCCTGGCCAGCGTTGCTGGATCGCACGAAACATATCGGACGCGAGGCGCTCCGAGGTCCACCAGAGAGCGGATCACAGCCTTGCCGGCACCGGCGCGAGGAGGGTCCAGGACGATTAAATCTAGCTTTCCTCGCTCCGGTCGGCCTCTCCCATCATCCCTCTTCGGATAATCGCTCTTAAGGTAATCTTGCTTAAGGAAATCCTCGGTTCGAGCACTCACCGCTTCTACGTTCGCAGGCACATTCTGCACAAAGTCGGCATGGGATGTCAGTGACGCCTCTACACCAAAAATGTGACGAAAGTTCGCCGCGAGGGCCGCCGAAAACAATCCCACGCCTGCGTAAAGATCAAGTGCAACATCTCCGCTGACATTGCTGGTCACAACCGAAACCATTTCATCGATCAGGAAGCGATTTACCTGGAAGAACGATCCGGCGCTGACCTGATACTCGTGAGCACTGGTTCGATAGCGAATCGCCCTCGCGCCAGATTGGGCCAGAGGTTTGGGATCCACGGCGTCAACTTTTGAACGTTTCCTGGCAGCTTGACGGCGGGAAGAGAAAAAAGTTACGCCTATTATTTCCGGCAGCTCCTGCTGGAGAAACTGAGCCCAGCACAATAGATTTTCCTTGTCAGATCCTGCCTTACAAAATGCCGAGACAAGAAACTGCTCATCCTCCGCATTCGCGAAAAGCTGGATCTCTTCGATGGTCGTTGGGCAATGCAATCTTCGTGATTCAATCAGCCGCGTTATTACCCGATTTAACAGTGGTGAGCTGATCGGACATTCCTGCACTGGGAGGAATTCGCGCGAGGCAAAACGAAAATATCCGAGCGCAAACTCGGGCGCAGTCCGCACCTGCAGCCGCGTGCGATTGCGGTAATTCCACGGAGGGGAAGCATGCAGGCGAATCTCGGTTTGCAAATTTATTTTGGCGATACGCTGCAGCGTCTCGCGCAGAATTGCCGCTTTGAATTGCAGTTGCTGTTCGTAGCGAATGTGCTGGTAGTGGCATCCGCCGCACCGCTGAAAATAGGGACAGCGTGCTTCGACGCGATCGGGCGAGGCTTCGATGAACTGGTCCACGGTGCCACGAGCGAAGCCCGGCTTTTCCTGGTGGATGTTGGCTTCGACTTTTTCTCCCGGCAGCGCAAACGGGACGAAGACGGCCATGCTGCGTCCATCCGCAGCGGGCGGTGTCCGTGCCAGGCCTTCGCCTCCGTAGATTAGTTTTTCGATCGAGAGAAGCAAGATGCAAGTGTAGCCGCGTTCGTTCACCATCGACGGTCTAATGCATATAAAACAAACTCAGGCGCGGTACTCCGCACCGCTCCAATAAGCGCTTATGCACGTACTGCTTGTAGAGTTGCTCAATCTGTGTAGCGGTCATGTTGCGGCGGTAGGGAGCGAGGTCGCGATCGGCTTCGGCGCGGACGTTCACCAAATCTTCATCCAGAGTTGCCGCCATTAGTACGGCGAACAGCTTTTCTTCCAATACCGTCAAACGGCGCTCAAGATCTTCCAGCTTCGGAAGCTGGCCGCCGCTCTCTATGGAATCCGCCATCTCACGCAACGAAACTGACTCTTCACGCGCCAAGACTTTTGTCGCGAATCCCTGACGTTCCGGCAGTTTGGCTTTTTCGAGCTTCTCGGCGTTGTTGCGCAGGAAAGCCACAATTTGCGACGCTTCAAATCCGGGGTCGCGCTGGACTTTGTGTTCGCTGGTCGCGCCGATTGCCGCTTCTTTCATGTCTTCTGCGGCCGCTAACACAGCCTGCGAGCAGTACGCGAGGCTGTTCACTTTTTTCGATTTCGAAGGCCGTTGGTCGTATTTGTCAAAGGCGTCGTCCACCCCGCGGAGCACGGCTTCGAGCGGAACGCCCGCGCTCCTCCAAGTCTCGATCAGAGCCCAGTCCAGCGTCGAGAGCAACAGATGAGTGCCGCGGCGACGCAGGTAATGTTCTTCGATTTCGGTGAAGTAATTGAAGTAGTTTTCCACGAAGATCCAGCGTGATTCTGTCCAACGCGTTCTAGCGTAGCGCTATTTGGAAGACTTTGGCGAAGGCCAGGGTTTGGCATCGGGATCCGCCGGCTTAGACGGTGCGGCCGCCCTGGCTGTTTTCGGTGAAGCTTCGCGGCGGAAGGACTGATTTCGGTCCCATATGATGCGCAGGCCATCAAGGGTCAGAAACTCGTCAATATTTTTAATGAAATGGGAAGCGGTGCCAATCATGGCGCCCAATCCTCCGGTCGCAACCACGTGTGTCTCCGAGCCGAGGTCGTCCACCAGTCGCTCGAGAATGCCGTCGACCAGCCCGAGATAGCCGTAGTAAAGTCCAGACTGCAAACTGCCCACGGTATTCGTTCCAATGACTCGCGCCGGCTTGCGAATCTCCACTCGCGGCAGTCGGGCCGTACGCTGAAAGAGAGCGTCGGCCGAAATTCCAATGCCCGGGCAAATCACTCCGCCCATGTATTCGCCTTTCTTTGAAATGCAATCGAAAGTCGTTGCGGTGCCGAAATCCACAATCACACACGGACCGCCATACTTCTCAAATGCTGCAACGGCGTTCACGATCCGGTCCGCTCCGACTTCCGCGGGATTGTCATAGAGCACCTGCATGCCTGTCTTGATGCCGGGCTCGATGAACAGGGGCTTGACGTTGAAGTAGCGCTCGCAAACCTGACGCAGCACGGAGTCGAGTGGCGGCACGACCGACGAAATCACGATTCCCTGCACGTCGGAAACATCAATTTGATCCATTGAGAAAAGATTGCGGAAGATTACTCCGTATTCGTCGACGGTTCGTGTCAGATGCGAACCGACACGCCAGTTGGCAACCAGGCGCTCGTAACGGGCGGGGTCGGTTGTCACATCGTCGCCCGGGCGGTGGTCCGCACGCTCGAAAACGCCGAGAACCGTATTCGTGTTGCCGACATCGATGACAAGGAGCATAGAGAGTTTGTGATTGGCGATTTGTAATTGGAATCCAGGAACTCTGCTTTTTCGAATTTATAAATTTCAGATTACTGGATTGTCGATCCTCACGGTTGCGCTGACTACCGATCGCAAGCCTTCTTTGGTTTTCAGGCGTAAAAAGCCCGATTCGTCCAATCCCTCGGTAACGCCTGATAGATGCTCGTTTTCATCGATGCTTACTTGTCTTCCTCGCACGGATGAAGACGCTTCCTCGAAGCGACGTATGATCGCGTTTCGCGCTCCCGCATCTTCGACGAGACTGCGATACTCGCGATCGAACGATTTTAGCAAAGCGGCGCAGAGTTCCATGCGCGACCATTCGGTGCCGGTCTCAATCCGCAGAGAAGTTGCAATTTCGCTCAGCTCAGCCGGAAACTTGACCTGATTCACATTTATTCCGATGCCCACAACTAGATATCGCACTCGCGTAGCCTCGGCGTTCATCTCGGTGAGGATGCCACAAAATTTTTTGCCGCCCAGCAGCAAGTCGTTCGGCCATTTCAGGTCGGCGAGAATCTGGGGCGCAATCTCAGCCACCGCTGCCCGCACCGCCAGCCCTGCGGCCAATGAAAAAATCAAGGCGTCCGAAGGCGGCAATGCCGGACGCAGCACCACCGAGCAATAAATCCCCGTCGATCGCTCAGAGTGCCAACTGTGCGCGCCGCGTCCTCTTCCGGCTAACTGTTCTTCGGCGAGGAATACGCTGCCTTGGGGTGCATCCTGTGCTGCCGCCTGCATGGCCTCGAAGTTTGTGGAGCCGATTTTGTAGTAGTGGTGGATGTGCCTCGCGTTTCCGAAAATTGTGCCCTTTAGCGAGGGCGCCAACATCTCCGGCAGAAGCAGGTCGGGAACGGCGCGCAACTGATAACCGGTTGCCGGGCGTCCCGCGACATCCACTCCCGAGGCGCGTAGTTGCTGTATGAGGCGCCACACCTCTGAGCGGGTCGTTCCGATCTCTTCCGCGATCTTTGTACCGCTGACCACAACCGTAGCGTGGTCCATGAGCAGGCGCACAATACGGCCGAGGCGAACGTCGGTTGCCTTGTGCGGGGACGGCGAGCTGCGAGTTTTCGTGGAGGCGGAGATGAATGGAATTATAAACAGCCACGCGTGAATGGTCGCCGGTCGTTTGTCGCTGCTCGCTAGTCGTTGGCAAGATGGCAGAGAAGGAGCCGCGAGTGACTAACAACGAACGACCAGCGACTTGCCTTCAGGCCGGAGTAACACGCAGGCTCATATCAACGGCCGCCGAGGATTGCGTCAGCGCTCCGACCGAGATGAAATCCACACCAGTTTCGGCATAGGCGCGCACATTCTCGAGATTGATTCCACCCGCGCATTCGAGCGGAATCCGGCGAGAGTGTCGCGAGCAAATCTCAACTGCTTTGCGAACATTTTCAACGCTTACATGGTCGAGAAGAATCGCCTCGGCACCATGCTCCAGTGCCTGCTGCAGTTCTTCGAGCGAACGGACTTCAATTTCGATCGGCTGTCGTCCGCGACGGTTGTAGATGGCGCGCTCCAGCGCAGGAATTGCGCCGCCGGCAAGCACAATGTGATTGTTCTTGATGAGCACACCATCGGAAAGATCCAGGCGATGATTCTGGCCTCCGCCGCAGCGGACGGCGTACTTGTCAATCATGCGCAGCCCGGGCGCAGTTTTGCGCGTATCGAGAATATGCACGCGCGTGCCCTCGACGGCGTCGACAAACTTGCGAGTGGTGGTGGCGATTCCGGCCATCCGCTGCAGAAAATTGAGGATCACTCGCTCACAGGACAGAATCACGCGCGCATTATGCTGAATGACTGCAATCGGCTGGCCGGGATTTACACGCACGCCATCAAAAATCGAAGGATGGCTGGTGACCTCATAATGAGAAGTCACCGCGCCATCGAGGGCGGCGTAGACGTCGAGAATGCGGGGAACACATCCGAGGCCGGCGAGAATGCATTCCTGTTTGGCGATGATGGTTGCCGACGCCCGCTGATTGGGGTCGATGCAGGCGTAGCTGGTTGCGTCTCGCGTCGCCCGATCTTCGGTCAGCGCGTTCTCAAGAATCGCGGTGATGCGTCGTGAGGTCCAGTCCATAGAAGGGGTGGTCAGTGGCCAGTGCGTGTGGCCACACGCGTTCTCGCGGCCCAGTTGAGTCGCGGAGCCACAGTTCGCAATTTTATGGGCAGCCCATTTCCTTCATCTTCGCCAGCGTTTTGTCGCGCAGGACTTTCAATTCTTCAGCGCGCGCCTTCAGCCCTTCCACAACTTTCGCTGGAGCTTTCGCCAGGAATTGTTCGTTGGAAAGTTGTCGCTGCCCGTTAGCCATCTCCTTTTCGATCTTCTCCAATTCCTTCTTCAGACGCTCGCATTCGGCGGCAACATCGATCTTTCTTTCATATATGACGTGCACATCGAAGCGCGAGGTGCTGCGGGTGGATGGCAGCTTCTCAAGCGAAGTCTCGACGAAGATAGCCTTCTCCACAATTGCCAGACGTTCGATTGCAGTTAGATTCTGGACGAGCATCGCGCGAATGTCCGGCTCGTGAGCAAACACCTCGATTGGAACCTTGATCTTAGGCTCAACTTTCAGTTCCGCCCGTAAATTGCGCACGCTGACGATCAGGTCCTGCAGAATCGACATCTCGGTTTCTGCGGTCAGGTCAATCTGGTTTTCATTCGGCGTGGGATATGCCGCCAGCGCAATCGATTTCAGTGGCGGCTTGCCATCGTAGATGACGTGCCATATTTCTTCGCTGATAAACGGCATTACGGGATGAAGGAGCCGCAGCGAAGCCTCGAAGAGAGTGACCAGATTTGAACATGCGATTCGTGCCAGCCCGGTGTCCGTTCCTTCTTCGAAGTTGAGCCGTGATTTGATCAGTTCGAGGTACCAGTCGCAGAACTCAGCCCAGAAGAAATCGTAAATGCGATTCGCGGCCTCATCGAAACGATATGTCGTCAGAGATTCGTTCACGTCCTTCGCGGCACGATTGAAGCGCGAAAGAATCCAGCGATCTTCGAGGGCCTGCACAGTGAATGCCGAAACGCCGGCGGATGCCTCGGGCGAGTCGCCCGCGCCCGCACTTGTCGGGCGAAGGCTCGCGTCGATCCGATCCACATTCATGAACATAAACCGCGCCGCATTCCATATTTTGTTGGCAAAATTTCGATAGCCGGAGGTGCGGCTTTCGCTGAACGCGATGTCCGTTCCGGGTGCTGCCATCGCCGCGAGAGTGAAACGTGTGGCGTCGGTCCCATATTGGTTGATCACTTCGATCGGATCGAGCACGTTGCCTTTCGTCTTCGACATCTTCTGCCGATCGGCGTCGCGCACCAGCGCGTGGATGTAAACCTCGCGGAAGGGAACGCTTTCACGCAGAGCCTCGTCGCCTGTGGCTGAGGTCTTATTCGGCTTGTGCGGCGGCATCATGAACCAGCAGCCGATCATGATCATTCTCGCCACCCAGAAGAAGAGAATGTCAAAGCCAGTGATCATCAGCGAATTGGGATAGAACACATTTTCATCGCGAGTAGGCGCGGGCCACCCCAGCGTCGTGAAGGGCAATAGGCCGGAAGAAAACCAGGTGTCGAGGACGTCCGTGTCCTGCTCTAGTTTTGTGCTGCCGCATTTGCATGCTGCGGGAGCTTCGCGCGCCACCACCACTTCTTTGCACCCGTCGTTTGTGCAATACCAGGCCGGAATGCGGTGTCCCCACCACAACTGCCGCGAGATGCACCAGTCGTGGATGTTGCGCATCCAGTTCAAATATATCGGGCCGTAATTTTCGGGTGTGAAGCGAATGTATCCTTTCTTCACAACTTCGATGGCGCGTTTGGCGAGCGGCGCAATTTTTACGAACCACTGAGTTGAGAGGCGCGGCTCGACGATCGTGCCGGAGCGGTCACACTTGCCGATGGCAATCGTGTAATCCTTGATACCGACGAGAAAGCCCTGCGCGGAGAGATCTTCCACAATGCGCGCACGCGCGGCAAAGCGATCCAGACCAGCGTAGGGGCCGGCATTTGCATTCATCCTGGCGTGTTCGTCGATCACTTCGATCTGCGGCAAGTTATGGCGCAGACCGGCTTCGAAGTCGTTTGGATCATGCGCCGGTGTGACCTTCACTGCTCCGGTGCCAAACTCCGGTTGCGCCAGTTCATCGGTGATGATGGGGATCTCGCGGTTCATCAAGGGCAGCATCACGTGCTTGCCGTGCAGATGCGTGTAACGCTCGTCGGTTGGATTTACCGCGATTGCGGTATCGCCCAGCATGGTCTCGGGACGCGTGGTTGCCACGGTGATGAATTCCCTGCTGCCAGTCGCTGCGTTGCCGCGCGTTGCATCGTTGCCACGCTTTGCATCGTCGTCGCTCGCATCGACGATCGGATAACGAATCTCGTAGAGCTTGCCGGGGACGTCTTCGTGTTTCACTTCCAGGTCCGAGATCGCCGTGCCGCAGTCAGAGCACCAATTGACAATGTACTTGCCGCGATAGATCAACCCGTCTTCGTACAGTCGCACGAAGGCTTCCTTCACGGCATGCGACAGGTTGTCGTCCATGGTGAAGTATTCGCGGCCCCAATCGACCGACGCGCCAAGGCGTTTCATCTGATCGAGGATTGCGCCGCCGTACTCGCGCTTCCACTCCCATACGCGCTCAATGAATTTTTCGCGTCCCATGGCGCGGCGATTTTTGCGTTCCTTCGCGAGCTGACGCTCCACCATCATCTGCGTGGCAATACCGGCGTGGTCGGTGCCGGGAAGCCAGAGTGAGACGTAGCCGCGCATGCGGTGCCAGCGGACGATGATGTCCATCTGCGTCTGATTCAGCATGTGGCCCATGTGCAGGCGTCCGGTGACATTGGGCGGCGGCAAGAGCAGCGTGAACACTGGACGCGAGTTGCCGGGAGCAGGCGTCTCAACGTGGAAGAGTTTTTCCTGAACCCAATATTCGGCCCAGCGCGCTTCAATCGCGCCCGGTTCGTAAGCTTTTCGCAATTCGTGCGGCATGTCTATCCTGGTCGGTCTAGCCTGGTCGCTTAGGGACGGTCGTCCCGGGCCACCGAGCAACCGGCGGCAATTCTCGGGCATGATTCTCCGGCATAACGACGGGAATCTTTGATCTTACGGTGCAGGAAAAGATGGGTCAAACGTCGCCCGGGGTATTACCTACCGAGGGGAAAATGCTACACCCCCCCCCGACCACTATGGAATTTTGAACCTAGGGCCGAGAGCGCTCGCTAGCGGCGCCGGATTGTCCATAAGGCAAGGAATGCGAATGCCACGGCAAAAACCGCGATGAGCATGATCGCGGAGTGGTGGGGCGATAGAACCCGTGCGAAGATCGGAAGCCTGTTAGAAGTAAGGTGTTAACATGTAGCGATAAGCCCAGAGTGGAATTCAAAGCCACCAAGAATGTCGCAATAAAGAAATGTAAAACTGCAACTACAAAATTCCGCAGGTTCATTGTCATCGTCGACAAACCGCTCTGCTTCAGCAGAAACAATCGTCCAGCGGTCCGACGCCGAGGAACTAAAAGATCCCCTAGCTAGAGCGCATTTTCTCAAGCTTGCGAGCCCTGACAAAATAGTCAATCAGTCCCAGAGTGACACCAATCACTGCGCCGTATGCTGAACGCCTTGCCAGACGACCAACACCAAGAGGCTCCTCTAAACCAAGAGCACACCCAATGATAGTAATGGTCATCACCCAATAAACCAATAGGCGCGATTCTTGGAGGGGCAATCGGTCTGGGTTTTGGAAGCGTCTTTACATGCAAGAACGCTCGCCTTGTATGTTCCGACTCTGCCGCCTGCGCCAGCCGTTCCCGCGCCTTCTTCAGCTTGTCCGAGTCCGCCCGGTCGATCAGCCGTTGCATCTCCTCCGCCGTCGGCTTCTCCCCGTTCGCCAGCTTGAACAGCACATTGAGCAGGATCGCCCGCAGCGCCACCAGTTCCGCCATGATTGAACGAGCAAAGAGCGCCTGGGCGGCCCCGCCGGAATCGGCGGATTTCGCCTCCTGGCCGTTCACGCTCGCCAGCAGAGTTTCCCGGCACCACTCGCTCAGCGTCAGCCCGCGCTCGCTAGCCACTGCCTCCAGTTGCGCGAACTCCTCCTCGCTCACCTTCGTGCCCAGAGTTTTCGTGCGCAGCGGCGGCTTTACCATGCGACACCGCCAAGGCAGGAAACGACCGACAAGAAGGGGAGGAACTTCACAGTTCCTCTATGGTGAGCTATCGGACCAAAGGAATCAACAAGTTCACGTCCGTTAACCTGCGGTTGCTCGGCAGCAACCGGCCCAGAGGGATTTTCTCTTAGCCGCTCTCGTTTCAACAAGTTCACGCACAGCAACCGCAGGTTGCTGCGCAGCAGCCGAAACGGGGTGACGTGTCACCCTTACACCCGACGCCGTAGGCGGCGCGCTTTTGATCCTCCCCCATACCGCACAGTAACTCGGCTCCGAAGGCCATGCCAGCAACCCAGAACGCCACTCCGGTAGCCAGACCGGGAACGCCAGCGGCGGATCGGCAGCTAAGGAAAAATCTTAGCCAGCCGCTAGGAATCCAGGAAGTGGCCTAAGTACATCGCAGAACGACGTATTCAGGACCAGCCAGTACCGCGTAGAGCAGCCAGGGCGCAGTTGCTACTCGCATAAGGCGAACCACTCCCAGGACGCAATGCACGGCGAAGAAAAGGCCGAGGAGCACCCAGAACTTCTGCCTGCGCTACAGCCCCTGCCGCCGACATGATCGAATCGCATTCCCGAACACGATTGCGGTTATGCCAGCAAACCCCAGCCATTTCAGGGTTGAGTACTGGGAACCGCCTGTCTTGGCTTGGTGCATGGCGAACGTCCAGGCCGAGATCACAACCAGGACGGCGATTGCTACATAGAGCAGCCAGTCTTTGATTCTTCCCGAGATTAGAACTTCTCACCCATAGCCCAAGCGATCAACGTCGCAAACGCCATGATTTCAAGAGATCCGATAACTCCCAACAGCAAAGGGGGCCACCATCCACGCGAGAACACCGGTACAGACACGACACAGTGGGTAAGGAACAGGATCGAGTAGAGTTTCCAGAATCTGGTTCGTCTCTTGTAGTGCCATCCCCACTTTAGCAAGTATCCGAACAGAACAGTTGTGTACATAACGAGCTCCGCCCATCTGTCGTACCTGTGGTTCGACTTGCCGGTGGAGTAAGATGCCCAGATAACAATAGCAACTACTAAGCACACGCCAATCAGGGCATACCACAACCATCGCATTGGACTACTGGCATTCGCCGTTTGCAAAACTTTTAACCTCATTGTTGAGCGCCTGCCCCTCCGCATAAATAGTAGGAATTAAGGCAATAGCTTCTCCGCCAACTTCTCCAATGTCCAGAATTCCCCGCACGATGCTCGATCTCATGGGTACAACTAAGCCTTGCTGTGCCGCATAAGCTGTAGCAGCAACATAAGCTCCTGATTGGGCGGTCGCCTTGATTGCCGCGTCCTGCCCGGCGATATCTGCCGCCGGATCAAACGCCTCTTCAGCAAACTGTGCAAAGCACCCACCCGGCTTGAATCCAGCAGAAAAGTTCTTCCACGAGAACAGACTCTTGCCGAACGCTCCCCACCAGCTAAAGTTGTTCCCGTTGTTTGCGGCCTCAACCGTGCAGCCACTGCAGCCATCCGCGGACCATGTGGCACCAGGCGCTACCAAGATCGTATTGCCATTTGCATCGTCATAGGCATAGGAGCAGTTATCGCAAGTTGCGGATGACTCACTATTGTTCATCATGCCGGAAAGAGTGCTAAACTGCGATCCTGATGCAAGTCCTGTTCCGCTGACGTCTACGCCCTCTTGGGGCTTTTCGACATTCTGACGGCAGACAGCGTGAGCTTTGACGAGGATACCGAAAACGTTCGCAGATTTCTGGAAGGAATTACCCGTGAGTCGTGCTTCAACCCTGCAGCGTGGAGTCATTACAGGTTCTTTGCTCTTGTGCAACCCGATAACGACATCTTACCGGTACGAACCTTCTACAACGAGACCACTCAGAATATCGGCAACAACCATCTCCTTTCGGTTGAGCCGCTATGGTTTGCTGGTCCCGACCTGATTGCGTCGATTATCCGCACGGGTCGAGTGCCGCACATCATCCGGGCGATCCGGATGGTACCATACGGCAAACAACCTGGAATGCAAAGAGTGAACCTCCGGGGCATGGTTGAGATTGATCCGTACCAGCACGATATATTCCGCAAGGTAATCGAACAACGCAGACTACACAAATCGGATGCAGCGCTTTATTATTGGCTTAAGATTTTCGCAAATTCAATCTATGGCTTCTTCGTTGAATTAAACCCCGAAACGAAAAGCCGCAACATACCCGTCGCTGTGTTTTCAGGATCGAAGAATTTCTCCGACGATTCTGATGTAATGGAAAAACCAGGAGCGTGGTTCTTTCCTCCACTTGCGTCGCTCATTACCTCTGCCGGACGCCTACTTCTAGCTATGACCGAAGCATGTGTGGAGCAAAAGGGAGGCTCATATCTATTCTGTGATACAGATTCCCTGGCAATCGTGGCTTCCAAGAGCGGAGGCGTGCTGCGTATTCCAGGCAGCGAAGGTATCCGCCTTCTTCGGTGGGCGGAAGTACAGGACATCGTTGACCAGTTTGCCGCTCTGAATCCGTACGACAGAAACATCGTAGAAGGATCGATCTTGAATCTTGTTGACGCGAACTTTGTCGACTCGGACCCCAAGAAACCGCAGCGCCAGTTGCATGGATACAGCATCGCAGCGAAGCGCTACGCCTTGTACGAAAAGATCGGTACGAACGACATTAAAATCATTGATCCAAAAGCACATGGCATCGGGTTCCTGTACCCGCCGAAAAATTCTCCAAAAGAGTGGGAGGAGAGTATTCCGCAATGGATTTACGAGATGTGGGACTACATTTTGCGAGGAGTTCTGAAGCTGGACCGTAGGGCACCAGCTTGGCTCAATATTCCCCAGATGATGCGTCTTACGATTACTACATGCAAGGTTTTGAAGATGTTGGGAGACTGGAAGATCGCTCGCCCCTACAACTTTCTTCTGATGCCGATGGTAGACCCGACGTTCGGCTATGCATTTTACAAGCGCGCAAACGAAAAAGTTCTCCTTGTGAGCGAATTTTCATCCAAGCAAGAGCGTTGGTTTGAAATGGGGTGCGTGAATATCCACAGCGGCAAAAAATATAAAATGGCAGACTGTACCAAGCATACGAACCCTCCATACAACGTCGTATTTCCATCGCAATTCGCACGCCTCATAATCGAATACCAGAAGCATCCGGAAGCGAAGAGCCTCGCGCCAGATGGTACGCCATGTGTGGCGGAGACGATTGGTTTACTGCGGCGTGCACAAATCACCGCCGGAGAATTCCGCTACATCGGCAAAGAAACAGATCGCAAATGGGAGGAAGGTGACGACCCGAGTGTGTTGGAGTTCAAGACTACCGAATTCGGCAGATCGAAAAAGGTGGTCGCAAGTGAAGAAGTGAAGAACGATATCAGAAATATTGGCATCAACAAATGCGCTCGCGAAAGCGGATTTGATCGCAAAAACTTTATTAGAAAATTGTTTCACGGATTACCTGTGAAAAGAAACTCATATATTGAATTCGAGCGAAGGCTTCAAAGCTACAAATTGCAAAATCAAATTCAAATTCAAAGGTTAGAAACTCAAATGCCCGAGGCAAGTCAATGAGTGTAATGGGGATGTTACGTCAATTGACTCGCAGACACGGTTGCTTGGCTTATGATGGAGTGCGATGAAACACCAGCGGACACCGCCCACAGTCCGACCGTATGGCCGGCTCAAACTGGTCGGTGCGGGTCTTCTGTTGGGCATCGTGGGTGCCGCTAGGATGGCAACGGGTGTTCAGCTAGTGACTCACTGGACTGGTCAACCAATGTTTTCGTGGGGACTCGTCGGGGCTGGCTGCCTGTGCATCCTTCTCGCTTTCATTCCGGCGTCATGGATTACCAAAGCGGCTTCGACAAGCGCGAAAGGTCGGGTCGGTCAATGAGTGTAAACGCGATTTTACGCCAACAATCCAGACTGCCTAGTTGGTTTGTGGCGATACCACCAAGCGAACGTTGCGGCAGTGGCACCCAGCGGTAGGTAAACGAGAATTGGAGCCAGCCAACTGAGCCAGCCTGAAACGGAAACTGGTTTGTTCGGAGTACTGAGGAGCATGATGGTCCACGGTACAAGACCAATTATTAATGTCGGAATAGGGCGATCCTTGCTCAGGAAACCAACTAGGCTTCCGATTAGCGCGGCGATGAGCGGACTCGCTATGAAGCGAATCACGATTGACAAATGTGCCTCGCTCCATCCCTCGGAGCTTGCGTACAGAATGTAACCAGCGAGGGCGGTCAGTCCGTAGCTGATAACCACAGCCATTAAAACCAGCAGTACCTTTCGCAGCAAAGACTCCGTGCTCCTCCTCGATGGTGTAGCAGAGCGACGGGCGTATGGCCAGATAACTGTTGTAATCAGGCGATTACACTCTTTGACGCAATTAGTGCTTTTGTCCATCGACGCCCTCCGTTAGTCCCTAGGCCCGTCTTCTCGCCCACTCACTTAGCGCGCGCGCCCCCCGCGCCTCCTGGGTTCAAGTTTCCGTGGAAAAAAGGGAGAGGGGGCATTTTGCCGCAGCCCTACACACTCCCGTCAAACGTCGCCCGGGGTGGAAATGGCGAGGGGAAAATCGGTTGCACCCCATTTCCTACCCACAGGAATATTGGATCATGGACGCCGGGGCGGTGCGAGCTCGCATGTGCGTCATCCGTTAAGGGGCGGGCGAGTAAAGTGCGTTCTGTTTCTGCGTGGATTGAGTATTAGCAATAGAGGGTTTGAAGACCCGCGTGTCCAAGCCACAAAAACAAATATTTGCAACATCATTCAATACTTTTGCAACGTCATTTAGCCCTTGCAAATCCGCTGTGTCCGTGTAAAACTCCGGCGTCCATGCGGGGATTCCCCAGCTCGCGTCACCTCCGCATCCCAGGAGAATAATTATGATGTTCAGCAAGATCAGGATTTCTCACGCTCGCGCCACGCACACGTTTTCGAATGCGCACGTCTTCGGATCATCCGGGCCCTTTAAACCGACGAGGCTCGTCGCTGTTATTGCGATGCTGGTTGGGATCGCGGTGGCCGGCGTAGTGCCCAGCTCCACACCGCAAAACGCATCAGCTGCCGCGAGGGCGCGGGCGGCGTTCCTCAAGTACATGTCCTCGCACCGGCCGATGGTGCGCAGCACAGCACCGCCGCTGGCCGCCAGCGAAGGCACCACGTTGGTGGGGTCGTTTAACTGGTCGGGCTTCGCCGACACCGAGGGCGCCTCGAACAAAGTCTCGTCGGTTAGCGGCGAGTGGGTGATCCCGTACGTGCAGTGCCCGGGCGGCCCCTACCGATACCAGGACGCCATCATCGCGCAGTGGATCGGCATTGACGGTTTCAGCGACCAGACGGTAGAGCAGCTGGGCACTGCCGCGTGGTGCTTCGAGGGGGTCACGTACTACTACGATTGGTACGAGATGTTCCCGGCTGGCACCATCGAAGAGGGCACGCAGGCCTGCATCAACAACAACGTCGACTGCCCGCAGCCCGGCGACCACATCAGCGCCTCGGTGACCGCCACAGCGGCAGGCAATTACACGCTGTCGCTCACCGACCGGACCAACCCGGCGGAGAGCTTCTCCGTGACGGCGTCCTGCGCCCCGTCCACATGCCTCGATTCGAGCGCCGAGTGGATTGTGGAGCGCGCGGCCTTCGAGCTGCCTTTCGGCCCGCAGTTTTTAACGCTCGTGGACTTCTTCCAGACCGGCTTCTCCCACGGTGAGCTGACGTCCGGCGGGAGGACTACGGAGATCGAAGGCTTCAAGGACGGGCCCGTGTACGATATTCTGATGATCGACGACTCCGAGTCCTACTTGCTCGACTGCGTCGGGCAAAGGGGATGGTCCCCCCAGTTGCTACTGTTGAGCGACCCCAACGCCTGCCCCACGGTGTCGCCGCGCCACGGCAGCTTCAACGTCACCTGGGACTCCAGCTACTGAGCCTTGGGCAACCGCCGACAACCCAATCCTCAACGACGAAACGCGTCTCCGGCCTCGGAGACGCGCTCGTCGAGGAGCGGCGGTTCTCGACCACGCTCAGCCAAACTTTGCTGAAACCGTGTATCCCACCTGATCTGGTGGATCCATAGTCATTCCATTTGCAAATTCCGGGGAAAATCTACAGCCCACCCACCCACTTTCTCACCTCACCAGCGCGCGGCGGCGCTTCATCAGCTGAACCCGGAAACTATCTACAAAGCTACAAAACCGGCTTCGGGAGAACTCCATTTCCACCGAAGCGTCCAGCGGGCATCCTGACCGCCGCTCGGGTCTGTCTTCCTACAGACCATCCTTTAATTCATCGTCAATTGCTCACTTGCAATTCGCAAGTTAAATGTGAATACTGTTCGCAAGTGGGATGGCCACATCACAAGAGCGGGCTCGTCTCAAAATCCGCGCCGAAAGGAAAAATTAATGGGTCGAAGAACATTCAAGATAGTCGTATTAGCAAGCTCCGTGCTTGCTGTCGCGCTGGGTGCAAGCTCGCAAATGCAAGCACAATCCAAAACTCCGTATTCCAGCATGGCCGCGCTCAACGAGTACCTGATGCCGGATCGAAATGCCGAAATAGCTCTGGCACGAAGTGCGGCTCCAGATTCGATATCCCACGACGCAAAGGTTCTGGTCCTTGGGGCGCATGGCTATGAAACTGCCATCGAAGGCAAGAATGGTTTTGTATGCGTCGTGGAGCGAGGGTGGATGGGACCATTCGATGGTGAATCCTCTGCTAATTTTTGGAATCCTAAAATCCGAGGTCCGGTCTGCTTCAATCCGCCGGCTGCCCGCTCCATCCTGCCGATGACCTACAAGAGAACGGAGATGATATTGGCTGGTCAATCCAAAGCTCAGATCATCGAGGGCATCAAGACGTTCATCAAGCAAGACCTCCCGCCCCTGGAGCCCGGAGCCATGTCCTACATGATGTCGAAAGATCAGTACCTCACGGATGACGGCCACCACAACTGGATGGCTCACCTGATGTTTTACACTCCGCTCATGGACGGCGCCCTTTGGGGCGCGGATCTGACCCACTCTCCCGTCATGCTGAATCCACAGTTTAGTGGCGCTCCGGAACCAATCGACGTATTCATGGTTCCCGCGGGCTGGTGGTCAGATGGAACGCCGGACCCAGTCAGGGTCAGGTAGGTATACATCGCGATGCAAGAAAGGCCTATGTTCAAGCGTCGGATGTCTGTTTTGGCGGCCTCTGTTTAGTAGGCTCGCGACATTGCTTTCTGGAAATCGCCAGCGGTGGTGCGATAACAGGGCAGCACGGTGTTTAAGGGATAGGAACGCAACGCTGCTGGAATTTGTGGGTACTCATTGGCGGGACGAGTTGGGTCGGGATGACCTTGTATCACCTCTCCCAATGGCTCGTCACAGCTTGGGTCGGCTGTTACCCGCAGCTTGATGACTCGCGGCGGCAGCTTGCTGAGATCATATTCGGACAGCCTCCGTTGATAAGGAAGAAATTCATAAACCAGCTTTATGATTTGCAGCTCGCCCTTGCCGATTCGTCTCTTGACGACGAAGACTTCGAAATTGGAAAAAAACGAGCTTCCCGGCGGAGCGAATACCACGCCAAGCAAACCGAGAGGCAACTCTTCGTAGGTGGTCTTGTTTTCGTTGTTGGCAGCGGGCTCGGACGAAGCGGTGTCGGCGGGCAAGGGATCCATCGGTTGTAAACGTCCGGTTGCGCCAGAGCGGCCTGCGCCGCCAATCGATGAAGGAGGCGAGACGACTGGGGAGCCGTTTCCAAGCCTGTTTGCAGCCATCGAGCCTAGGCGTCCGCCCGCGGAGCCCGCCGTGCCGTCCATCGAGGGGGGCGGCGGCACGATCTGGGAGCCTTCAGACGCATTTCCGGAAAGTGACCCTAAGCGCCCAGTTGTCCCAGAATTGGCTCCATCATTAACTGAAGGAGGAGGCGCGATCACATCTGAGCTTGCGGAAAGCGAACCCAACCTTGTGCCTGCAGCACCGTTGCCCGCACCCTGATCCGCTGGAGGCGGAGGTACGATATCTGTCTTTGTGGCGGACAATGAACTCAACCGCCCCGTTCCATTCGAGTTGTCAGCGCCCTGCACTGAAGGTGGAGGCGGTACTACTCGCACCCCGGCACGAGCCATTGAACCCAGGCGCAAATTTCCTGCTGCATTTCCCGCAGCTTGCACCGAAGGCGGAGGAGGAACAACATTTGTCGCGCGGGTCAACAAAACTGATCGCCCCGCTGCGCCCAGCTTGTCTGCATCCTGGACTGATGGAGGAGGGGGTATAACTTGCGGGTCGGTATTGGCCGCCTTCAGAGCCCGTCCCGTGGAAGGCCCTGCGAGGTCGGGCGCGGGCGCAACCGGAGAAGAAGCTTGAGCCAGCGCGAGGCGCCGAGCGGTAGCCTGGTCAACCCGGGGTGGTGGGGCGATAGCTGAGGAGGACCCGGCCAGTGCTTTCGGCAGCGGGTTCGCGGTGGCTGAAAACGGCACCATAGGTGTGACCGTGTGCGAATTCGAGAGATTCGGCATACTGGCTGCGGCCTGTTTGATGTCAGGGGGCGTGACGAGGCTTGGCTTGTGCTGCGGCGTGACCGGCATCGCCGGTGGTTTTGGCGATTGCTGCGCAGGTCTTTGCTTCAATCGCGAGCGCGCCCGAGCGCTCGGCGCTCTGCCTTGAGCTGATGGAAAGGTCGGCAGTGGATAGTAGGTGATCGAGTTGTGGGCCGCATCTCGGGATGGGAAGAGTTTCACCGAAACCCAGACTTTGGATTGGCCCCATACGAACAAAACGAGCAGCAGCAGATGACATAGTATCGACTCGAAAAACGAGGACCAACGCGGGCCGGAGCGGACAAATACATCGTTCCAGAAAGGTGCGGGCCGCGAGGTGATAGCGATCTGCGGGAGTTGACGCGCCAGCAGCAAGTCCCCCAGATTGCGTAAGAACACACGACGGCGCGGCTCCAGTTCAATCAGCAGCCGGAGACGAGGTGCAGGGCGGGATCGCTGAACTCTCTGGTTTGCGATCAAAACCGGAGGAGTTTTTTCCATGGATACGCGCCGGAGGGAGAAAAAGTAACCAAATTATAACGCCATTTTACAGCATCAGGACGCACGCCACGGTTACCGGAAGGACCGATGGTGTTCTGAATCATTGGAAGGGCGCTCTACCCATCGAAGTCAGGATTTGGCCGATGGCAAGACAGCATTAGCGTCCGCCATGATGGCTTACTTTCCGGCCAGCTTCCTTGCGATCTCTTCCACGATCTTCGGGCGAAGATCGGCCATTACGCTGTCCACGATGCTGGCGATGGTGCTCGCGTCGGTTGCCGATGCGAAAGTTGAACCTTCTGCCGCCGCGGCCGCCATCGCCTTTGGAGCTTCTTCCGGCGCGCTTTCGACGTGTTCGATGTTCTCATCCCCAGCTGGATTGGACGGGGTGGAAGATGCCGACATCACTTCGGTCGCCGGTTTTTCGTATGACACTTCCCTAACGCTAGTCTCCAACGCTGGTTCAACTGAAGAGTCCGCAATTGAGTCGCACTCCATACCAGGTTGTGCGGAAACTCTCGCATCTTCTGGCAAATTTGCCAATCGGTTTTCAACCGCTGCGGCAATCGCTGAAACCGAAGAAAACTCTCCGCGAGTAACTTCTCCACGATGATCGTCGCTACTCGATGTGACCGCGGGCGTCGCTGCGAACGCAAGCAACATTTCCGCTTCCAATGAAAGCGCCGCTTCCTCAGGACTCAACATGATCGGCTCCGCTACCCAGCGTGGGCCAGCGGCCGCATGGCGCATCGCTTCTTCCGCCAGCAACTGACCGGCTGCGACTAGTTTCTCGTTTGGAGGGGTGGAGAACTCGACGTTATTCAGAGAAGGCGTCAGCAAGCGCAGTGCTTCGACTAACTCAGCATCGCTCGGCACCTCATCTTCATCTTGCGCCTCTGTCGATCCTGACGATTCCGGGTCGCTCGCTGCGATCAGTTCGGATTGCTCAGTGCTCGGCGAGGTTAATTCTTCGGGCTGCGCTTCCTGGCAGGTGGCAGTATCTGTTTCTTCGGTTGCGCTCTCCTCGGGCTGGCTTGTGGCGACGGCTTCAGTTGGCTCGCCTTCTACCTTCTCTTCCAATTGTCCCGCTGCAGGCTCAATCACATTTACAAACGATGCGAATGTTGGCTCATCCTCTTGGTCTACCGGTGCAGGCTGTTCCGCGAGCGATGCCGTATTGACCACGGTTGCGGCAGGCGGATCATCTTGAAACTCGGCTTCAGGTTGTTGAATTTCGAAATGTGGCGGCTCGCGATCAGGTGTCTCGGTCACGGCAAATCCAGCATGGAGTGTACTGAGCTCCGGTTGCGCTTCCGCGTATTGAATCGGAATTTCTCTTTCGTTCGTTGCTTCTACCGCAATATCCGGGCTTACTTTGGCGTACGGCGGCGCGCTGTCGGCCGGAGCGGCGCTCTCGAAGTTCTGTGCCACATATTCGTTCTGCGCGACGAATTCGTTCTGCGCCATAACCTCCATTGCTGGCGGTTCGGTCGCTGCGCTGAAGGCTCTTTCTTCGGGTTCTGACGGTTCGGCTTCGGTCTCAACTGCCGCAGATTCTGTCTGGGGAAATGAGGGACCGAGTCTCGAGGCTAAAGCGCTAAGTGCGTCCAGCTCTTCCGGAGTAATATCGCCTGGCACATCTTGGGGAACAAGTCGAGCTACATCGCGCGGAATCTCCCGGGTAACGTCTCTCGCGCCGTCTCTCGTAACTTCTCTCGTAACCCCTGCAGCCAGCTCGGCTTCCTGTTCCAGTGGCGACGGCGCTTTCGCCGTTAAAGATCCGCTCGCGGCAGGCTTGCCCTTCGCCTTCCGGAAATCACGGAAGCTCGCTCCCGCCGCAAAATCTTCGGTTGTCGATTCTTTTTCGTCTTTCTTTTTCTTTGACGAGAAGGATAGCCGGCTCTTCCATCCGGTATCGACTTCCGGATTCGTTTCGGTTGCCCTACCGGCCTTGCTCGCGAAACGCTCCCCGCCGTTCGATTGCTGGGGCACGATCCGTTCTTCAAGCCTGGTGATTGCAGTTAACAACTCGCTGGCTTCAAAGGGCTTGACGATGTGATTGTCGGCGCGGACGCGGCGGCCTTCTTCAGCCTTGAAAGGTTCGAGCTTGCCGACGGTGAGCAGCACCGGAATGTGAGCCGTATCGGCCGCGTCTTTCAGCCGCTGGCAAACTTCCAGGCCGCTATAGCCAGGCATATAAACGTCGAGCACAATTAAATCCGGCTTGATTTCGGCAACCCGTTTCAGAGCGGCAGACCCGTTATTGACGGTGACGACGTCATAACCGGCATCGGCCAGAATCTTTCGCCCCATGTTCTGGGCTGTCACACTGTCATCGGCGAGCAGTATTTTCCGAGCCAAGATTCATCCTTGCGCAAATAAGGAGAGATAACGCGAAACTACCTTGTCCCCGGATCGAAGTCAACGATTCCGGCGAAGGTAACACGTTACGACTGTTCCTAGCCTGAGGTAAGGTCTGTGGTTTCTGCGCCGGTCATGCCGTTGGTAACTGTAGAAGAATTTGCCATCCTGCCGCAACCGTCCGCTGAAACCGCTTCTTCCAATCCGGACGCGGAACGGCATCCGTTGCGCAATAACAGGACACGAGGCCGCCGTTCCCCAGTCAGAATGCTAGAACGGGTTCAGTTTAGCTAAGCCCTTTTTCTTTTTCTTTTTGCTCGAAGAAATGTCCGCCATCTCCTCCTTTTTTGGTGCGGTCAAAGAAGATGCGCCGGGTGTACTGCTGCTGTCCAACTGATTGCTCTGCTGCAGCGGCGGAAGAGCAGTTGGATCCGGCTGAACATTCGGCTTCAGTTCATTGGGATCCGCGACTGTTGCCTTCAGGTCGGCCGAGGCGGGCTGGCCGGGGACGCTTGCGGTCGCGTCTGTCGTTGTTTTCGGACTATCCGCTGTCGCAGTATCCGACCGCGGCGCCGGCTCATTTGGCTTTACGGCTCCAGACGTTCTTTCAACGTTGACCTTGTTGTCGCTCATCGAAAATCCGGCGGCAGTGGCGTTTCTTAAGATATCTCCTGGTGTGGTGGGCGTCGGGTCTACCAACGTGGGCTCGCCGATACGCGAGGCTTTTAACACGTCGGGATGCTTGTCGACGTATCCCATCATCGCTCCCATCATGCCGGTTTGTTGGCGGCTGGCCTCCTCCTTCTTGTTCAGCTCCAGGGCTGCCCGGGTGGGACGCGGCACGGGCTGATGTAGGGCCTCCAGTCTTGCCTTAGCGTCGATCGCGCGGTCCATAGCGGGATAACGCTTGATGATTCTGTCATAGGCATCCGCTGCTTCTTTGGTTAGGCCTTCGATTACCTTGCCCTTCATCACTTCATTCAGGCGAGGATTCTTGCGCACCAGCTCGATCTGGCCTTCGTAGGATTGCCCAATCAGAAACAAGGCCTGATCCGCTCCACTATAGAGCGGATACCGGTCCACCAGGGTTTGCAGACGCGCGATCGCCGCCGGAAACGAGTTCCGCAGAAAATAGAAACGCCCGATGCCGTACTCTCGGTCCGCCAACACTTCCTGAACTTCGCGCAACCGCTGTTTTGCCAGCGGCACCAGCTTGCTATCGGGATACTCTTGAATCAGCGCGCGATATTCTTCTTCCGCTCGCGTGGCATGGGTGAAGTCACGGTCCGGCTTTTCCATCTCCTGATAGTGGATGTTAGCGACTTTCAGCTGCGCTTCCGCCGCCTCCGGCATGTTGGGAAAGAAGGTGCGGAAATCCTTGTATTCAATCTCGGCTTGCGCCATCGCGGTCGTCCCGCCCTCCGCGTACCACGAATCCGCCACGGCCAGCTTCGCCCTGGCTATGTATTCTGAATCGGGATAGGTGTTGATCAGGGTCTGCAGCGTCATCCGTGCCACGTCGAAGCGATTGTGCTTCATGGCATCCATGGCCCGGTCAAACAGGACCTTGTCCGGTTGCTTGGAGCCGACATTCGCCAACGGATTAGCCGATTTCTTGTTGGTGCAGCCGACCGCGAAAGCCAGCAGCAAACCCAAGAGTAGAACCAGTGAACCTCGACGCATAAAGGATTAACCTCTGCAATCTAACTTCTGATCTCTAACCTCTGATCTCTAACCTCTGATCTCTGACTTCTGACCTCTAACCTAGACTTTCAAAAAACTCGCGCTTCTGGCCGCTTCGAGCAGGGTCTCGGCATTTACCTTCGCGTCGCCCTTGCCGAACACATGGCTTCCTGCCACCAGAATCTCAGCTCCGGCGCGCACCAGTTCCGCCACCGTATCCAATCCCACCCCACCATCAACTTCGATGCGGAAACTATATCCTCTCTCAGCCCTGATTTGTGCCAGTTTGCGTATTTTATGCAGAGTTGAAGGAATAAATTTTTGTCCGCCAAAGCCGGGGTTCACGGTCATTACAAGGACGTGATCGACAATATCAAGCACTTCGATAAGCGTTTCCACCGGCGTTGCCGGATTAATCACCACCCCGGAGCGGCATTGATGGTCTTTAATAAGATTCAGCGTCCGATTCAGGTGCGGGCACGCTTCCTGATGGACCGAAATCCAGTCCGCTCCTGCCTCCGCGAAATCGGCAATGAATTGGTCGGGATTTTCAATCATCAGGTGGCAATCGAGAGGAAGCTCAGTAAACCGGCGCAGAGATTTCACCACGGGAGGCCCAATCGTGAGATTAGGCACAAAGTGCCCATCCATGATATCGACGTGGATAATGCTGGCGCCGCCCGCGGTCGCGCGCTCAACCTGGTCTGCAAGGTGAGCAAAGTCCGCCGAAAGGATCGAGGGTGCGAGGTCGATCAAAGTAGGGTCCAGGATGGCGCAAGGGTCAAGAACTGTGGAAATTTTAGCACGGCGGCCGCGCGGCGAGAGGGGGGTGGCGGATTGAGGTTCGGTCAGCGGTCGGTCCTGGGTCTAATCGCCGATTTCGTCAATCATCCCTTACAATCTGCAATCATGCGAGGAATAGAGTTCGAGGTAGTTTGGTTCGATCAAGACGTAATCGAGTGCCAAGTCACATGCTCAAACGGTCCTTTTCGCGGAGTGACGAAGATTTATCTGGCTCACGGCGGCCTATCAAAAGCCGCGGAGACATTGAGCGGTTTTCCATCGAACATCAAAGACTCCCGCGATGTCCAACTCGGAACTTTTGAACCGAACATGGCTGGCGGCGGTATCTCGATGAGTTTTCGTTGTATCGACTCTGTGGGGCACGCTGTGGTGCTCGTTAGGCTTCGGACTGACGGTTGCACGGGACCCAACGAGCCTGAATCTATCTGCCTCTATATTCCCGTCGAAGCGGGTTCAATCGATTCGTTTGTCACGAAGGCTCGGTCAATCAGTGACACGAAGGGCGCGAAGGCGTACCTACACATGGCCGATCACACTGTCGGCTGGGTGCAACGAAATTTCACTAGTCTCGTTGCGTTTGCTATCCCTACTTGGAAATAGATTGGGACCACAGTAACGATCGCATCTTCGACGTGCCGCTCGAATGTTGTCAACTCTCGGTTTCCACGATTTTCCCGGTAAGTCGCTGATCCACCTTACAAAATAAACTTCGAAAAGTTGTCCGGGTGGGTAGGCACAAATTGCTACAATAGAAATAGAGAGAAAGAAGATTTCGGATTCGTCCCTGCGGCTATAACGCTAATCCAAAGATTCTGACAAAATAGGGGGGAGGGGATCAGCGAGGGCGCTGACGGGACGCACTCCTGACACTGCAACGCTGACGAACTAAGCGCCGGAACGCGAGATTTGACTTTCCTCGACTTGCGTCTTGGCGAGCGCGCTCCTGACCTTCTCCACGCCCTCCGCCATGGCGAACTTCAGCTTGTCGATCCCCTCGCCGGTCACCGCGGAAATCGGATAGAGCTTCAGCTTCCGGCGCGTCGCCCACTGCTTCAGCTTTTTGAGCTTGTCGGGGTTGGCTACGTCGATTTTGGATGCGACCATCAGCGTCGGCTTATCTTCTAGGCCGGCACCGAAACTCGCTAGTTCGCCGCGGATCACATCGATGTCTTTGATCACGTCCGTCCGGCCGCTACTGTCGGAGACATCGACCATGTGCACCAGCAGGCGCGTGCGCTCAATGTGGCGCAGGAATTGGGTGCCTAGGCCGGAGCCCTCGTGGGCGCCTTCGATTAATCCTGGAATGTCGGCTACGACAAAACTTTCTTCTTTTCCCTTGTCGCCTGCCAGGACAACTCCGAGGTTCGGTTCGAGCGTGGTGAAGGGATAGTCGGCTATCTTTGGGCGCGCCGCCGAGATGCGGGAGATCAGCGTGGACTTGCCGGCATTTGGATATCCCACGAGTCCTACGTCGGCTAAGAGCTTTAACTCGAGGCGAAAATTGCGTTCTTCTCCGGGGCGCCCTTCCTCGTGTTCACGCGGCGCCTGATGCGTCGAGGTCGCAAACTGCGCGTTGCCGCGCCCACCGCGTCCGCCGCGCGCGATTACTACGCGCTCATCGGGGCGCGAGAAATCATGAACGACCTCGCCGGTGTCGTCGTCGTAGACGATTGTTCCCACAGGAACTTTTAGGACAATTCCTTCACCATCGCGTCCCGTTTTTTTCGAGCCCTCGCCATGCCTGCCACGCTCGGCTTTGTATTCGGGATTGAAACGGAAATGGACGAGCGTGTTGTGGCGCTCGCTCGACTCCATCCAGATGTCGCCGCCTTTGCCGCCGTCGCCGCCGGAAGGTCCACCACGCGGAATGAACTTCTCGCGACGGAAGGCCATGCAGCCGTTGCCGCCGTCGCCGGCCTTGACTCGAATTTTGGCTTCATCGATGAACATTGACGTTAAACATTGAACACTGCCACTCGTTGCAATCACAGTCACCTGTGATCAGAGGTACCTCGAAGGCAATCCGCTGTCACCGCGCGCTACGAGATCTGCTGCTCCAATTGGTGCTGGGTATTGTATGGACTCCACTAGCACCGCTCAAATGGCTCTCGAGCTATGCGATCTCTTACAACTGCAACTCGACTCGGTTACGGGTCGCAAGTTTTCGGATTTCACCCCGGAAGAATTGGATGAGTATCAGAAGCGGAAATCCCGAATTGCAAAACTGCGTTCCGAATTACACCAGCTCGCCAACCCAATCTAGTGGAACGCTATTCGTCTCTCAAAGTTGGTTTCTGGCTGCCACGCGGGGCAGGATGCGGCGCATCGCCGGTCGCCGCTTTTTTTTCAACATCGGTGAGGAGCTGGTTCATTTCGGCGATGATCGCCTCCAGCTCTTGGACGTTTCTTGCGCTGCGGGCCCTTCGTTGAAGCTCACGCCAGCCCTCTGGCTCTCCCGGAAGGGGCTCGTCGGACTCGTTGAACTCTGGTCCCGGCATAACCGCACGACTCGCAGCCCCATTATCCCACAGAAAACTAGGCAAGGGTTTTGTCGACCGGGCTAGCTTTCACGGCTTACTCTGCGTCCACTGCCTGAGGCTCAACCATGACGAACTTGCCCATGGATCCTTTGTTGACGAACTTAATGCGGCCAGTAATCTTGGCGAAAAGAGTGTCGTCTTTGCCGCGACCGACGTTTAGTCCTGGCTTTACCCGCGTGCCTCGCTGGCGGACGATAATCGTCCCACCCGGCACCAACTGCCCGCCGAAAGCTTTGAAGCCAAGCCGTTGCGCGTTTGAGTCGCGACCGTTTCGTGAAGTACCTTGTCCTTTTTTATGCGCCATAAATCAGTTCCAGTTCCGAGTGGCCAGTTGCCAGTAAATCAAAACCTAATACACTTGTCATCCTGAGCGTAGTCAGCTTTTCACGAAGTGAAAAGTTGACGAAGTCGAAGGACCCCTACGCACCGACCTACTCGTCCAAGGCCGCAGGGAGTTCGCACAACAAGTCATCCTACTTCTTTTTCTTCTTCGCAGCTTTCTTCTTCGGAGCCGCCTTCTTGGCATGCGCATGAGCTGCGTGCTTGGTAGCTTTTTTCCCCGGACGTTTCGAAGTCTTCACTTCCGCGTGAGTTTCGTGTTCAGCAGTTTCGTGCGCCGGCTTCACCTTCTTCTCTTTTTTCGGGAGCTCAGGCGCCTTGAATGACTGTCCATCAAATGCAATTTCGGTGATGCGGACCGCGGAATAATTCTGCCGATGCCCGCGCAGCTTCTTGTATTGCTTCTTGCGCTTGTAATGGAAGACCAGAATCTTCTCGCCGCGTCCCTGTTCGACTACCTCGCCGCTTACGAGCGCGCCCGATCCTGGCGGCAACACGCTGCCTGCCTCAGCTGAAACTGCGAGGACATCGCCGAACTCGACCTTGCCATCCTTGTGGTCCTGAGTTTCCACACGGATCACATCGCCTGGCGCGACGCGATACTGCTTTCCACCTGCGCGGATCACCGCGTACATAGACTCTCCTCCAAGCTCTCTAAGGAACTTTCACAATCCCTGACAAGGCGGGACGTTTTCGTCCACCCGGCGGAAAGAAGCTCCGCTCGCACTCGCATGCGCTTGCTGTTTTCCCGCTGCGGCTTCTGACCGGAAACGCGGCGCGGCCCCAGAACGGGTCCGCAAGTACAGGCAAACTCAACTAGTCTATCGTGCGCTGTGGAAATCGGTCAAACGCTGCCTGATCTCAATCCCAATGATGCGAGTGCCACCAGATTTTCTGCATATCGAACTTCACGCCGCGGCAGAGGTAGATCGGCCGGTTCTCTTCGCCCATGCCAAAGCGCTCGTAATGTTCGAAGGCTTGGAACGAAGTGCAATCGTCGCGAACATCGTCGAGGCTCCACTGGATCACGATGAGGTTCTTATAAACCTGCTGTGGCGGACCCCAATACCAATGGTTCTGATGGCGAGAGTAGGCACGCGGCAATCCATATTGCGGGCCGAACAGATTAACTGCACCCGCTTCGCCATAGTTGCCGGCCCAAATGCCGGTCTGGGCGCGGTCCTCTGGTGATAACGAATCGTAGATCGCGGCGACCTCTCGCACCATTTCGGGCCATCCGAATTGATCGGCGACCGGTTGCGGCAATGGCGAATCATGGTGGACCTCGGTCTTGGCGGGCTTGATGCCGATAGCATTTTCATAGGTAAGAAGACGCTCTGGCGGAAGAATCCACGTCACCACAGGAAGCGCAGGAATCGTCCCGAGTACAATGATCGCTACAACTGCTGCGCCGGTCGCGATGCGCAGACGGGCTCCGCGTTTTGTCGATTCTGCCGGTGCGGATGCGCGGTTGGTTATACGCGAGATGATGCGCTCGATGGCGACTGCTCCGCCCGCGAACACCATTGGATAGATGGGAAACACATAATAGTTCTTGCCGTGCGCAACTTCCATCAGAACGAAGAAGACGGCGGAAATCAGGCCGAGCACGCGCCAGCGGCGGTCGCGCAGAAACCAGTAGAGACCGAGAACTACAACAGGCGCCAGTACCGGTCTGACGTCAAAAATCTGTTCTCTGACAAATGCGACTGGGCCGAGTACGACGTTCTTGCCTTCGCGGCGAACGTTCTCGAGATCTTCGATCGTCGGAAAGTGATGGCGGATTTGCCAGATAAGATTGGGAAGAAAAATTGCAACGGCAATAAGGCCGGCGATCCAGATCCATGGCCGCGCTAGCTCGCGGCGATGATGCGTCAGAAGCAGGGCGACGGTGACTGCAAATCCAAAAGATAAAGTGGAATGCTTATTCTCAAGTCCGAATCCGGCGATTACCCCAAACCAGATCCACAGGCGTGAATTCCCGGTGCGCAAGATGCGTGCGATGATCCAGACGCAACCCATCCAGAAGAGCGGCTCGAAGGCGTTCATGGTGAGGAGGCTGTCCATGACCACCATGGCGGGACAAAGCAGAACCGCGAGTCCGGCTAGAAGCTGCGCATATCGCCCGCCTCCGAGTTCGCGTGCAATCAGAATCGTGAGTGCGACTAACGCAGTGCCAGCGAGCGCCGGCAAAATGCGTAGCGCCGCGAGTGATCCTCCCATCCAAAGTGCAATTTTTGCATAGACAGCAATGAGTGGAGCAGCATCCACGTAACCCCAATCGAGATGCCGAGCCATGTCGAGGTAATAGAGTTCGTCGCGAAAGTAGCCGTAGTGGCGGACGCTGGTGAAGATGTGCAGCAGCAGCTTGGCAGCGCAAAGGCCGATCATGATGCCTGTTGCGACAGGAGGAAGCGGAAGACTGCGTTCTTCGCGCAGGTGATCGGCGCCTGATTGAACCGCGTTAACGACCGCCATACACAAGGATATCCTTAGAATGCCCTCGCGGAATCCAGCAAAATCGTGACCGGACCTTCGTTGACCAGTTCCACCTGCATGGTTTCCTGGAAACGCCCGGTTTCGCAGCGCAGGCCGGCAACGCGGATTCTTTCGACAAAATATTCATAAAGTTCACGAGCCTGAGCGAGAGAAGCGGCTGCATCGAACGATGGACGCCTGCCGCGCCGCGCATCACCGTAGAGCGTGAATTGCGAGACCACGAGCATGGCGCCGCCGACCTCGGAGACAGACAGATTCATCTTGCCGTTTTGATCTTCAAACACGCGCAATCCAATCGTTTTTTCAACCAGGTATTCCGCGTCAGTGCGCGTATCTGCCGCGCCGACGCCGACCAGCACCAGCAATCCGAGTCCTATCTCTCCGGTTACCTCACCGTCAACCGTAACTTTGGCACGGCTTACGCGCTGCACCACGGCGCGCATCTAGCGGCTCGCCTGGCTAACTAGCGTGTCGTGGCCGGCAACCGCCTGCCAGCGTCCATCGCGGTAAGTGAAGACATCGGTGAAACGTACGCGAGACCCCTCATTGCCGGAAGCATCTACCAGAGTGGCCAGTCCTCGCGCGAATCCGGAGTTGCCCTCAAGGTGTGCACGCACCTCCGAGAGATGATTGACTCCCGTCTTGCGCGTCGGGATGTGCTCCAGCATCTCTCTGCGAGTGTGGATCGACCCATCGACATCGACTTCCTCGTATTCATCCGCCACCATGCAAGCGACCGCCGTAGCGTCCTTACGGTTGAGAGCCAGAGCCCAATTCTGTTCGAGCCCGATGAGCGCGGTCTCGGTTTTCGGCTGATCTTTTGGACAGTCCGCGCCAAATGCCGCCACGTTGACGCTCAGGGAAAAAATAAGCAGAGGCAGAATTTTCACGTTCAGATCGTGACATGAGTTCGGCGAAATACACAACCGGTTCAAAATACAGAATTTGGGTTTGACCCCATTCGCCGGTGCTCCTACAATCCGAGATTCCCATTGAACTTATCTGGAGTTCACCGTATGCGACTCGTTTTAATAAAGCCGATACTGCTGTGCTCGTGGCTGGCGCTGGCCACAGCGTCGTCTCTCGCGCAATCCGCTGCTCACAATGATGTCGTCATCAAGAACGCCGTGATGATGACGGTCACTCACGGCAACATCAAGAATGGCTCCGTCTATATAAAGGATGGCAAAATCGCCGCCGTCGGGGAAACTGTTAACGCGTCAGCGAACGCGACCGTCATTGATGCCGGCGGGAAATACGTCACTCCGGGCATCGTCGATTCACACTCGCACATTGCGCTTGATGATGACGTGAACGAAGCAACCAGCCCTATCACGCCGCAAATGATGATGAAGGATGCCTTCGACTATCAGGACAAGGCGATTTACCGCGCGCTGGCTGGCGGCGTTACCACCTCGCTCCTGCTACACGGATCGGCCAACATGATTGGCGGCCAGGCAGTGGTTATTAAGCACAAGTTCGGCGCCACTCGCGACGAGATGCTTTTCCCCAATGCGCCGAGGTCGATCAAGTTCGCCAGCGGAGAGAATCCGAAGCGGGTTTATGGCAGCCGCGATCAACTGCCTTCGACCCGCATGGGCAATTTTGAGGTACAGCGAGAGGCGCTTGTCGAGGCTCAGGATTATATGCGGGAGTGGGATGCCTACAACGACAAGGTCAAGCGCAGCGATAAAGACGCCTCGCCGCCGAAGCATGATTTGAAGCTCGAAGCGCTTGCCGATGTGCTGCGCGGCAAGCTGATGGTGCAGGTTCACTGCTATCGCGCTGACGAGATGCTCACCGAGATGGCGATGGCGAAGGAATTCGGATATAAGATTCGCGCCTTCCATCACGCGGTAGAAGCGTACAAGGTTGCGGATCAACTCGCCGCCAACAATGTTGCTGTTGCAACCTGGGCCGACTGGTGGGGCTTTAAACAAGAGGCCTGGGACGCAATCCCGTGGAACGCAGTGATGGCCATGCGCAAAGGCGTGCGCGTCGCTATCAAGAGCGACTCGGAGGATTACAACCGCCGCCTCAATCAGGATGCCGCCAAGACGATGCGTTATGGCGGTGCTACCGAAGAAGAAGCCTTGAAGATGATCACGCTGAACGCCGCCTGGATCATCGGCGTGGATGATCGAGTCGGTTCGATCGATGTCGGCAAGGATGCGGACCTTGTGATCTGGGATGGATATCCCCTATCAACGACCGGCGTGCCGGAAAAAGTATTGATCGATGGCGATCTCTATTTCGACCGTTCTCTGCCCGGTCTTGGGACCACGCATTATAAGGAGGGCGAGTAAATGCACCGCTCAACCTTCAACATGCATCATTCGGAAGCTAAGCCCGTGTGGAGCGGACACTCCTGTCTGCGGCCGTTGTTCTTGGTTTTGGTGTTGTTCCTAGCCCTTTCGCGGCCAGCATTCACGCAGGACAAGTCCATCGTCCTAAAAGGCGGCAAGCTGCTGACCATCACCCACGGGGTGATTGAGAACGGCACAGTCGTCATGCAAGGCGGAAAAATCGTGGCTGTTGGCGCGGCGGGATCGGTGACCGTACCGAACGATGCGCAGGTGATCGACGCCATGGGAATGACTATCTATCCGGGACTGATCGACTCGGAAACCAATCTTGGCCTCACGGAAATTTCAGCTGAAAATATGACCAATGACCTCGTTGAAATGAGCGACGAGATCATGCCGCACATGCACACTGCTGAAGCGTTTCATGCGGAGTCGGTTCTGATTCCAGTGGCACGCATGAATGGGATCACCAACGCCGTCGTCGCTCCTGAAAACTCAGACACGTTACCCGGACAGGATTCTTTTATTCAACTTGCTGGTGCGGATGCGCCGGAGATGCTGCTGATTCGCGATAACGCCATGCCGCTCAACTTCACGGGCGAGGAGAGACGGAACAAAGGTGGTTTCGACAAGCGAAAGTTTCCGTCGACGCGCATGGGGCTGGCGGCGCAACTGCGGCAGGCCTTCATCGATGCGCAGGATTACAAGGCAAGGTTGGTCGACTATGAGCGCAAAAAATCGGAGGCGGTTCAGAGTAAGAAGCCTGGGCCTCTGGCTCCAAAGCGCGATCTTAAGCTGGAAGCGCTGCTGCCATATTTGGACGGCAAAAAGACGGTCGTGCTGGCGGCCGAGAACCCTAGCGATCTTGAAACCGCTGTCGGTCTTGCCAACGAGTTCAAGCTCAAGTTCGTCTTGAATCACATCGCGCACTCGCAACCTGTTCTTGACTACGTGGCGAGCCTTAAGGTGCCGGTGATTGTCGGGCCGATTTACGAGATGCCGAAAGAAGACGAGCGCTACGACGCGGTCTACAGCCTTCCGGCGCAGCTTAACAAACGGGGAGTCAAGATTGTTTTTGCTTCCTACTCTGCGCACAACGTCCGCAACCTGCCTGACCAGGCGGGCTTCGCCACTGCATTTGGCCTGCCTTACGACGAAGCGCTCAAGGCAATTACTCTTAATGCCGCTGAAGTGTGGGGCGTCGCTGATCAACTTGGATCGCTCGATGTGGGCAAGACTGCTAACGTTGTCGTTGCCAACGGCGATCCGCTGGACGTTAAAACCGATGTGAAGCAGGTTTTTATTCAAGGACGCGCGATCCCGATGACTGATCGGCAAACTCAGCTACGGGATGAGTACTCGAAGTAAAGTTTTGGTTCGTCGTGGTCTTCCAGGCAATACTTTTTGTCGCCTGTCTTTGCATAGTTTTCCGATCCCTTTTAAACTGTTGGTTTCGACTTCATTCGATTCGTAAAGCCAGATGCAGTCGTAAACAGCAGTCGTATTTAGTAAAAGCGGTCCGGAAACCGGACCCGCGATCCCCAGACTTGAAACGAGGAGAACAATGGCAGCCGTTGACGAAAAAGTGAAACAGATTATTGTCGAGCAGTTGGGAGTGGATGAGGGCGAGGTTACGCCCAGCGCTTCGTTCGTGGATGATCTCGGCGCCGATTCGCTCGACACGGTCGAACTCGTGATGGCTTTCGAAGAGGCCTTCGATATCGAGATTCCCGATGAGGATGCGGAAAAGATCCGCACCGTGTCGGACGCTGTCGACTACATCGGCAAGCACGCTAAGGCGGGCAAGTAATTTGGCGAGTATCTCCGAGAGTAATCGGGGAAGACGGGTCGTCATTACCGGCATCGGCCTGATCTGCTCCGTGGGAAATACGACCGATACAGTGTGGCAGGCGCTGCTCGCAGGCAAGAGCGGCGTCGATCGCATTTCCGGATTCGATACGTCAGGATTCGCGTGCCAGATTGCTGCTGAAGTCCGCAATTTCGATCCCTTTCAATTTATCGAAAAAAAAGAAGTGAAGAAGATGGGACGCTTCATTCACTTCGCCATCGCGGCTGCGGATGAAGCGATGAAGATGTCCGGTCTCAAGGTCACACCCGAAAATGCCGAAATGGTTGGGGTTCACATTGGTTCGGGTATCGGCGGCTTTGACATCATCGAACGTGAGCATACGGCGCTGATGGAAGGTGGTCCGCGCAAGATCTCGCCATTCTTTATTCCTGCTGCGATCGTGAATCTTGCCGCGGGGCACGTTTCCATGCGGTTTGGAGCCAAGGGGCCGAATGAAGCTACGGCTACTGCCTGCACCACGAGCGCGCATTCCCTCGGTGACTCTTTCCGCATCATTCAGCATGGCGATGCCGATGTGATGATTGCGGGAGGTTCTGAGGCTGCGATCACTCCTATGGGCGTTGGCGGATTCGCGGCTATGCGCGCGCTTTCTACGCGCAATGACGATCCTGCTCGGGCGAGTCGTCCTTGGGATAAGGATCGCGATGGGTTCGTTATGGGCGAAGGCGCTGGAATCCTTGTGCTGGAAGAGCTGGAGCATGCTCGTCGTCGCGGAGCGACGATTCTGGCGGAGATTGTCGGTTATGGCATGTCTGCTGATGCGTTTCATATGACGCAACCTGCTCCTGAGCATGAAGGCGGGTTTCGGGTTATGCGGAACGCATTGCGGGACGCGAAACTTGACGCTAGCGTTGTCGGTTACGTCAATGCTCATGGGACTTCAACGCCGATCGGCGACACGCTGGAAGCTCACGCCATCCGAAATTTGTTTGGCAAAAAAGTTCCGGTCAGTTCCACCAAGTCGATGACTGGACATCTGCTGGGCGGAGCTGGTGGATTAGAAGCTGGAATTACGGTGCTTGCGTTGCGCGATCAAATTTTGCCTCCGACGATTAATCTTGAGAGTCAGGATCCGGATACCGATGGCATGGATTTCGTTCCCAACCAGGCCCGGAAAACACCATTCGAATATGCCATGTCGAATTCTTTTGGCTTCGGGGGAACCAATGGCGCGTTGCTTTTTCGGCGATGGAGCGAGTAAAGGTCAGAGGTCAGATTGCAGAAGTAAAAACCTCACATTCTCGTTGTGATCGCTATCACCGCGACGGTTGAAAATCCTCCAATAGAATCGCTTCACGACGGTACAAGGGGCGCAGCACATTCTAGGACCGTTCGGTGTGGACTGCGATCTGCGGCGCTGGGGTCTGAAACTGGCCGAGCGCGGTGGAAAGAGCGGGAAGAAACGGGCGATCGTTGCCACCGCGAGAAAGCTGGCGGTGTTGTTGCATCACCTGTGGGTGAGCGGCGAAGTTTACGAACCGTTGCACAACAGTCACCGGACAGCGATGCCGGCGGCAGCTTAAAGCAAAAACATTCTTAGAAGGGAAACGTCAAAAGCCCAAAGCCGAGTTCCGGTGACTGCGTCTAACGCCTGGCCCAGGGTTCTATCCGTTGGATGGAACTGCAGGTCGACTAACAGGTGGCAGCACCGGCTGAAACGAGAACGCCCAACTTGCACCGAGCGAAAATATCGCTCACCAGAGTGCGGATGGAAGGATGGCGTCAGTGGCGACTCGGCGGGAGAAAAACCTTGTCCAACGAAAAACAAAACGAATCCTCTTGACTCCGACCGGCCTTCTCATGGAAAACCTTGTCCAACGAAAAACAAAACGAATCCTCTTGACTCCGACCGGCCTTCTCATGGAAGGCTTTATCGCTCGCTACCTCGAACTCAAGAAGCGCGAATTCTGGGTACTCAGCTACTTCGATCTGGCACGTCGATCGGAGCAAACTACCGAGCGGCGTGCCGAGGAAGATCCCGAGCTGAATTTGTAGCCAAACTGGGGATCGTCTTGGAAGAAGCGGACGAGACAGTGTCTTGGCTTGAATTATTTCAAGAGGGAAGTATTTTCCCAGCAGAAAAACTGCACGATCTAGTACAAGAGGCAAACGAACTGGTCTCAATCTTTGTCAGTTCCGTGCGCACTGCGGGATTACCTCTGCAATCTGACCTCTGAAATCTTACTTCTGACCTTCTACTCTTTCTTCATCGCGTCGATCATTACATAGAGCTGGTTGGTGTCTTCTACTTCCACGTAGGGCTTGGCATTGTGTTTATTGCTCACGATCCAGATGGTGGGTGTGTGGTTTACGTGAAGGCTGATGCCGAGGTCTTTGTCCGCTTTCACTAACGCTGCCAGTTTGCCATCGGGATCGATTACGAAGGGCAGGCCAATCTTGTGGTCGGCGGCAAATTTCTCGGCGAAGGCGCGCAGGGTCTGCGGCGTGATCTCGTTCTGGTGCGCGAAAACGTCGGCGCGGAACTCGTCTCCGATCTGCTTGGAATGGGTGTCGAAGTAACGGGCCAGAACGGCTGCGTCGAAGGACCAGTTGTGCATCGGCAGCGGGAAATCGTGTTGCACGAGAGGAATCTTGTAGGTGCGCGAAGCCTGTTCGAGCAATGGCGCTTTCAGACCGCATGACGGGCACTGCAGGTCTTCAAAAACCACGATTGCAAGTTGCGCACCTTTCGGCGGACGAAGAGCTTCGGGAACCTCATCGGCGAAAACGGGAAGGCTGAGCGACAATACCAGCAGGTATGGCAGAATTCGTTGAATCTTCATAATTTTCTTGGATGCCCAAAGGAATTGTCTTATTTTCGTTTGGGAGGGTACCCCCACCCCCCCTTTTTGCTAAATAATTGGTTTTAAGTGGGTTATTTTAAAATACTCATAACAAAGGAGTTAGCCGGGAATCCTCGGAACCTGACTTTTAGAATCAAGGAGTTGTATTTGACACCTTGTAAATAATAGATTTAAAATGACTTACCAAAACCAGCACGACGCCGCGTTGGATGTGGCCCACCTCCTAATTATAGCTGTTGTTGTCAAGTGTGAATTGACACAAAGCGCCAATTATCGTGGAAGGGCGACTGAATTGAAAGCACGTATTCGACTGTCAGGACGCGACTGTTTCGAAGGGGACTGGACTATTTCGCTTTATGTGGGATAGATGTCGTTGGAGTTCGTCAATTCGGGTTGCCCTAGACTGGTAGGTGGCACGCTCTGCCAACGACAGACCGCCGAAGATTTCATCGTGCCGTGTCTCACGTTGTTCTTCGCGGAGACGCGTAAGTTCGGATTCTTCCGATTCGGATTCCATGGCGACGCCTCAGTTGTTTCGCCCGCAAGGAGGGATTCAGGCAATAATGACGACAATCGACTGTACGGTGCCGTACATTACATTGTCAACCGCCAAATAGCGCCTTAGGCAATCTAATTCAGTTTTGTTGCTCCACAATACTCGCGTCCCGAACAAACGGTGACTTCCTTCAACCTAAGAGCGTTTATTTTAAGTCGGCGCCGGGCTCGAGGTTGTAGAAGTAATAGAAGCGGAGGCCCAAAAGTTGGCCGGGGAATTCTTTTGGCAGCGGCGGGAACGGGGTCGAAGCGGTGATGCTCGCCCAGGCTGCACGGTCGAGGGCTACATCTCCGGACGAGGTGCGCAGGGCCAGACTGCTTTCGTCGCCATTTTTCAGGATGACAAATTCCAGCGCCAGCTTGCCTTGTTTCCTGATCGGCGGATAGACGGACGGGGGCATCAGGTTGTACCAGTTCTGGCGGACGATGGCTACGACGCGCTGGAGATAAGGGCCAAAATCCACGCCCATCGTGTCGGTCAGAATCTCGGCCTGATCCATCGCCTTGGCGCCGGAGTGGCCCGGGGTCAGGCCATAATCTCCGGCTGATCCGCTGCCATAATGGCCGCGACTTTCGGCTGCGGCTTGCTCCGCTTGAGCGATCTGATCGCCGGGCGTCATTTGAGTATTGAAGTTGGGCATTGGGCGAGTGGGTTGAGGAGGAGTTCGCAACTGCGCCGGCTGGTCGCTCTGCGCGGGGGGAGCGAATCCCTGTTGCGGAGTGTTCTGCTGCGGAGCGGGTGGTTGCTGAGTTTGCGCGGTCTGATTCTGCTGCGGCTGGGCTTGGGCCAGCGGCGCCTGCACGTGCTGGCCCGGAGGTCCGGGATGCGGGCTTTGCAATAACTTTTTCAACTCTTCCCGATTGGGTTGCGGCGCTTTGCTGGTTGCGATGCGATCTTTATCTGAGAGCGCCTTCGCATTGGGACGCCTTGACAGCTTCTGCTGATCCGGAGGCAGTTCGAGGAAGGTTGCGTCTTTGGAGCCATTATCGGCGCGCATCGCCAGATCGAGGGTGCGATGCGGCAACAGTCCCATCAATTTCTCGGTGTTCCACAGGAGAATAATAACCAGTAGGTGAAGGATGACAGAAAGCCAGAGGGCTTCGCGCTTGCGAGAGCGGGAAAGATCGTCCTGCAACTGGATAAGGAGATGCGGAACATCTTCGGGATTAAAGCTACGGTAGGCTGCTTCCCAGTGTTGCGCTTCGAAAAGATCGCGCTGTTCCGGCTGATCGGGATCGCGTGGGGTTTGATCACGAGGCAGGGGATCACGGGACGGAATTTGGGTCACTGGCATCCGGCAGAGGCTACAGTCTTAGAGCCACGGGTACTCACCTGGGTTGCGTAAGATTACGCGGAATTCGGTTCGTAAAGTTACGTAAATCGGGAGCTTCGACCCGTCACCGCTATTGTCGCATTTTTTTGGCCGGGCGAGTGAGTACCTGCGTAATGACGGGCGCCGAATGGGCACATTGGATCACCAATTTTAACGAGCGGGCGTCTGAGATTTATTCAGAAATTTATATTTTTGCGTTGACCTGCGGCCGTGTTTTCAACCTTACAATGTAGTTGGAGATCTGGTGTTTATGTTCCGCAATGGAACTCGCGTTCCCGGCGCAAGTGCCCCTCTGTGGCTCTCTGCGATTAAAGGTCTTTTCGACCACACAGGACAGAGAGGAACGCCAGAGGGTCATGAGCATTCGTCTTACGTTGTATCAAAATTCGTTTTATCAAAATTTCGTCCTCCGACGCGCGTGGCCATGGTGATTGTCACAGTTTCTCTGCTTGCCAGTCCGTGCAGGCTGCTGGCGCAGCATGGCGGGGGCGGGCGCGGGATGATGAGCGGCGGCGGAACGGGCGTAGGCGGGCGGCTTCCCAGCGGAGTCGACGAAAAGGATGATCTCAAGGACTTTCACCGTGCCATCGCTTTGCAGGCTACCGATGAGCAGCGTGCGGCTTTTGCGAAGATCGCGCAGTACACTCAAGCTGCTTGCGATCAACTCCATGCTTTTCGCGAATCTGTACTGAAGGTGCCTGGTTCTTCTTCGTTGGTGGCGGAGCGCGCGGGAGCGCTGGATGAGGCGATTGTGAAGGCCCGGGCCAGCAGCGAAAATTTTCTCACGTCGTTTTCTCCCTCGCAAAAATCCGGGTTGAAGGATCTCACTAATAAGCTGGCAAAAACGGATGGCGAACTGGAGAAGCAAACCAAGGCACTCGATCTAGTCGTGCAGGGCAAAGCCGACAAAGAACAGGTTGCTGGCGCGGCCGCCGGTCCAGACGTCGTTACTCTGGGCATCTCTGGGCTGGACGTCACTAGTTTGGATAAGGAACTGGGCAGTTTTCAGAGCGAGCAACTGGCGATCGGCAGAGAAATGGGAATTCTTATTGCTTCTGACAGCGAGCTGACTTTTAAACTTCCGAAGGCGACGAACACGATTGAGGTTGGCGGGGAGACTATTTCTGTTCCGACTTCGGAGGTTGCGTCCCGGGCAGCGGTCGAGAATGGCAAGGACATTTTCACTTTGAAGCTCGTTGCCGATCTCTCAGAGGTGCAGGTAAATGTCACTGGTATTCTGCGCTCTGCGGTGAACCGCGCACCGCGCTGCGGGGAGCGCATCGAGGTTCAGCAGGCAAGGTTTACGCCGCTCGCGCCAGCCAGCCTGGTCGTCGCCACGTTGCACTTCGAGCGCTGGGTCTGCCAGCCAGGGGCTGGAAGCATGGAAGTGGCTGGTGGCGATGCTACCTTCGAAGTCAAGCTCACTCCATCGGTTGAGGGGGCGACGACGCAACCAGCATCGACGCAACAGGCATCATCGTTGCAACGCTCCGTGCAACGAGGCTCAATCGAAAAAAACACGGTGGAGAAAACCCTAGGCGAGACGGCCGGCCGCGTGTACTTGACCTCTGAGATAACGCGGGTTGAAGCGGAGGGGTTTCTGCGCGATTTGCTGCGGTCGGGAGACCTTGGCATCAGCTTGCGCGACCAGATCGCCGGCGTTCTGCTTGCCACTATGCAGAAAACCGCAGACCTGAAGGCGGGATTGCCGCCGGTGGCGCAGTCTGCGGTTCTTCAGAAAGCGGAGTTTCAGGATGCGGGCGCTGACCAGTTGAATCTCGTGCTGGGCGGCCGATTGGAGTTTTCCGGTGAGCAGACAAAACAATTTGCTGCGCAACTGAAGCAGCCTCTGGCAGCTCAGAGCGCAGCGGCGCCGTAGAGTGAGACTTAAGATGACGGCGGCTTCGGGCGTAGGGGTGAACTTTCTCTACTTAGTTTGAAAATAGGTTTGAAATCGGTTTGAAACCAGATCGAAATCGTAGTTAGAAATCAGGAGATCGAAGATGAAGGAAGCAACTGCATCCATATGGATGCCCGTGACAGAAGAATCGTCCCCAAGAACGCAGACTTTTACCGTGAAGGCGTTTGCGGCGCGGAGTGCGACTTCGCCACTTGGATCGTTCAGTGTTCCACGGCGATCGCCGCGCGCTCAAGATGTTCGGATGGAAATTCTTTATTGCGGCGTGTGCCATTCGGACTTGCATCAGACGCGCAATGAGTGGGAGGCAGTGATGCCCACGGTGTATCCGTGCGTTCCGGGCCACGAGATTGTTGGACGAGTCGTCGAGGTTGGCAGCGCGGTGAAGAAATTCAAGGAGGGCGATATCGCTGCCGTGGGTTGCATGGTGGACTCATGCCGCAAGTGCGCGAATTGCCGGGCCGGCGAAGAGCAATATTGCGAAGTTGGGATGACTTTGACTTACAACGGCGAAGACAAAACTCTGGGCGGCGTCACTTATGGTGGTTATTCGGAGAGCATTGTGGTTGACGAAGCCTATGTGCTGCGCGTGTCCAATCAATTGGACCCGGCGGGCGCCGCGCCGCTGCTTTGCGCGGGTATCACTATGTATTCGCCGTTGCGTCATTGGAAGGTCGGCGAGGGCCAGAAAGTGGGAATTGTTGGGCTCGGGGGGTTGGGGCACATGGGAGTGAAATTTGCTCACGCGTTTGGGGCGCACGTTGTGCTGTTTACGACGTCGCCGAAGAAGACCGCCGACGCGATTCGCCTTGGCGCTGACGAAGTTGTGATTTCGAAGAACGATGCCGAGATGCAGAAGCATGCTGGCAGCTTTGATTTCATCCTCGATGCGGTATCGGCGGAACACGATCTGAACGCTTATTTGCAATTGCTGAAACTCGACGGCGTGATGACGCTGGTCGGCCTGCCGGAAAAGCCGGCGGCGCTTTACGCCTTTAATCTGTTGGGTAAACGCCGGAGCCTCGCTGGTTCTGCAATCGGCGGCATTCGGGAAACGCAGGAGATGCTGGATTTTTGTGCCGAGCATGGAATTACTTCGGACATTGAAATGATTCCTATTCAAAAGATTAACCTAGCGTACGAGCGGATGCTGAAGGGCGACGTGAAATACCGCTTCGTGATCGATATGGCTTCGCTCAAGTAGGGTGGAGGGCGGCGTAATTTGCGGCAAAGGTCTGCAATGGTAGTTTCCAGAAGTGCTTCTCGAAGTCATTAGATGAGACTGACTTGTGCCGATCAAGCGATTGGCACAAGTGAGTCCGAAGTTAATCCTTCGTAAAGTTATGCAAAGATTTGTCGGGATGCTGTTCTCGGCGCAACTTCTAGCGCATAATTCCGTTCATAGGTATAGCCACATCGATTGAAAAGGAGATTTTTCAATGCTTAAGAAGTGTTTTCTCGCTCTTCTTGCGGCCAGTGTCATCTCGATCGCCGTGCCATTTGCGTCGGCTCAGGATAACCAGTCCGCTCCCCCGTCTGATCAGCAAGCGCCGCCGTCGGGGTCGCACGGTGGTATGAGACATGGGCCGATGGATCCGGCGGAGCATACGCAAATGCTGACCAAGAAACTTAATCTGACTTCAGACCAGCAAACTAAGGTTCAAAGCCTGTTTGAAGCCGAACATTCACAAATGGAGAGCCTGCACCAGGACACTAGTCTTTCGCAGCAGGATCGGCATAGCAAAATGATGGATATTCATAAGAGCACTGAGGCGCAGGTACGAACGATCCTCAACCCCACGCAGCAGAAGAAGTGGGATGAAATGCAGGCCAAGCGCGGGCAATGGGGTGAAGGGCATCATCACGGTGCACCTGATAGCGGCGATCAGCAGGCGCCTCCGCCGCAGCAGTAGGCGAGTGCAAAGGCAGGCTCGCTTGGGTCAGGTTGACATGCAATTGGCCAATGAGCGCTAGCGGCGAGAAAGCCCGTCGTTGAGCTTGAGTCTATGACTTTGAGTTCACGACGGGCTTTTCTTTTTCAGGGCGTAAACTATTTGCGCCGGCATGCGACTGCGGTTGCGGGACGCAAGCTGATGTTTGCAAGAAAAAGCTATTTTCCCATTGTTTATTTTCCAACCGTTCATTTTCCAATACCGATCCGTCCGACGTGCCGTTTAATTTCCGCTAGAATCGCTAGCCCTAATTCCAGCGCTCGCCGGCCGTCTTCGAGCGAAATCAACGGACGGGAGCGGTCGCAGACGGATTGCAGGAAGGCTTTGATCTCCGCCAGCAGCGGCTCTTCTGCCGAGATCGCAGGCTTCGCCATGGCAATCTGCGGGTTCACGCTGGGTTCGGCTGGCATTCCTGCGGGACTTCCGTTATTGTCCACGGAAAATACGAGCACATCCTGACGGCCATAGTCGATGGAGATGTATTGGCCCGGCTGGAAGAAGCGCAGCTTGCGCACGCGCTCGGTCGAAACACGGCTGGCGGTGAAGTTCGCCACGCAGCCAGATTCAAATTCGATGCGCGCATTCGCGATATCGACCTTGCCGGAGAGAATGGGCAGGCCGACCGCACGAATTTCCTTCACCGGTGAATTCACGAAGGTAAGCACAACATCCAAATCGTGGATCATTAGATCGAGCACGACGTCGACATCCAGCGCTCGCGGTGAAAATACGCTCAGACGATGGACTTCGAAAAACATCGGATGATTGATTAGCGGCAGGGTCGCGCGTACTGCCGGATTGAACCGCTCCAGGTGACCGACTTGAGCCACCCGCTGGTGCTGGGAAGCCAGGCGAATCAGTTCGTCGGCCTCGGCGATGGTTGTGGCGAGCGGCTTTTCGATCAGCACGTCGACGCCGGCTTCCATCAGATCGCGCGCTACCGGCAGATGAAGAACGGTTGGAACCGCGACCGATGCCGCTTGGACTTCGCTGTGAGTCGTGAGCAACTGCTCGACCGAGCCGAACGATTTGCAGCCGAACTCGCGCGCGACGGCGTCGGCGCGTCGCGTATTTGAGTCGACCACTCCCACCAGCCGCACGCTCCTCGACTGATGAAGTTGGTGGTAGACGCGGGCGTGGTTACGGCCGAAAGCGCCTACGCCGATGACGGCCACATTGATTGGGAATTCCTTGCTCAAGATAGCGCCCCAGAACAAAGATGTGACTCAGTAAAGAATATGACTGAGTATTGTCGCAGTTGATGACAGAAACGCGCAAAGGTCTCGCATGAAACCGCCGGGTCGGTTATTCAGACCCACTACATTTTTTTGAGCAGCGCGATTTGGCCGGCGTGGTAGAGCTCGTGCTGCACCACGCCATGGAGCATGTAATAGAAGGTGTAGTGTGCGCCCTGTTTGCCGGGGACGATATCGTTGAGCCGCGAATCCGCGAGAGCAGCTACGGTTGCGATGAGTTTCTCGTGCGTGCGGCGGACATTCGACAATGCATTTTGCCACGCTACATTGGTTGTGTCGGTGACGGGCGGAAAATTTCTCTGCGTCAGGGAGCTCGACAGTTGCGCCTCCCAGACGCCGCAAGGCTGCGTTATCCCAGGCCGCGATGTGCAGCACCAGCTCCCAAATGGTGTGCGCGCTCGTAATTGGACGCGCGGCGGCCTGTGCCGCTGTTACGCCGTTGAGAATTTGAAATAACGACTCTCCGTGCCAGGCCTCACCGTCGAAGGCGCGGCTAAGCTGATCAGTTACGCGAGTTGCTTCAGACATACTGTATTTCCTTTTGTGGTTCTTCGCGTCCTCAGTTGTTGTTGCTATCGTCCAATATCGACTTAATCTGCGCACACTACTCTGCGCAACATTACTCTGCGCACACGGCGATTCCGGCTTCGTCTGCCGCTCGAACTATGGCATTGCCGTCCAACAATAGACATCGCCCTGCATCTACCGCCAGACAACTTGCTCCGGCCCGCGCCATGGTCTCGATTGTCTCGACGCCAATCACCGGAACGTCGAAGCGCATGTCCTGCCCGGGCTTTGCAATCTTTACGACGGTGAGGGCCCGGTCCAGCGTTGAAGCGTCACCCTCGAGAGACCTCATCAGTTGGCCGGCGCGCTCGATGGTGGCGTCCGTTCCTTCCATTGCTTCGACCGCTACGCATGCGGCCTCCGCGATCACGACGGTTTGTCCAATATCGTATTCTGCGAGGCCGAGTGCCACGCGGCGTCCATATTCGATGTTCCTGCGTTCCTGTTCGTTCGGAGGGCGCTTGCTTAGCACGCCTGTTTTGGCGAGCAGCGGCTCCAGCAGGCTGGTCGAGTTTTCGAGCATTATGCCTTCGTCCGCCAGCACTTTCGCGACCGCGCCTAGCAACGAGTTTGTATTACGCGTGCCGAGCGAGAGCAGCAGCTTTGCCAGACGCCAGTCGGGCTTGATGGCGGAGAAAATCTGCTTGTGCTTTACTTGGCCGGCCATTACGGCGCGCGTCACGCCTTCGGCTTTGAAGGTGTCGATGAGTTTGGACAACTCACCGAGCGAGAGCCAGTGAACGGATGCGGCACCTTTTGATTCGATTTCGGGGAAGGCTTCTTCTTTGATGGCGGCGACGACTACGTCATAGCCCTGTGCCCGCGCGGCATCCAGCACGAGAACAGGAAACTGGCCGTTGCCGGCTATGAGACCAAGTTTCATAAGTCAGTGGTCGGTCTTAGTCTCACTTAATTACCCCGCGCTCTGATGTTTCTATAAACCGAATCAACATTTCCACGTCTTCTCCGGCATCCGATTCCGCTTTCAACTTCTCCAGAGCCTGCGAGGTGTTCAGCTTCGATGCCAACAGCACGCGATATGCGTGATGGATTTTCTTTATTCGTTCTTTGGTGAATCCGCGGCGTTCGAGGCCGATGGCATTCACTCCATATGCGTGAGTGCCACGCTCGGCGGACGTTTTCGAAAAAGGCAATACGTCGCGGGTTATGGTTGTGCCGCCGCCGATAAAGGCATGGGTACCGATGCGCACGAAGTGATGGACGGGGCACAGGGCGCCGACTGTCGCCCAATCTTCCACGGTTACGTGGCCGCCCAGCGTGGCCGCATTCGCCATGATGATGTGGTTGCCGATTTGGCAGTCATGCGCGATGTGGGTGTAAGCCATGATGAGGTTGTGATTGCCGAGTCGGGTGCAACCACCCCCTTTCGCTGTTCCCCGATTGATGGTAACGAACTCTCGAATCTCGTTGTGATCGCCGATTTCAAGGCGAGTGGATTCACCCGCGTAGCTAATATCCTGCGGAGCCAGACCGATCGAAGTGAACTGGTAGAAGCGGTTGTTCGCGCCGATTTTGGTTTCGCCTTCGATCACCACGTGCGAGATCAAATGGCAGCCTGCGCCAAGTTCTACATCGGCTCCGATGATGCAATAGGGGCCGATTTTGCACGAGGGATGGATCCTGCTACCTGGATCGGCGATTGCCGTGGAATGGAGGGTCATTGTGACATTTGTGATTTGTAATTGGCAATTTCGGACGATGAATTTCGATTGCAAATTACAAATTACGAAATTCTCTCAAGCTTCTTCTTCGCCCGCGTTTTCTGCTGCTCCGCCCATGCTACGTGGCACCAGCCTGCATGTAACCGTCGCTTCGGCGGCTACTTTGCCATCCACGTAGGCTTTGCCTTCGAGACGGGCAGCGGTGATGCGCCAGGCCTTTACCACCACTTCGATACGAAGCTGATCTCCAGGCACGACGGGACGACGGAAGCGCGCTTTCTCAATGCCCGTAAATACCATCAGCATCTCGTCGCGGTTGGGAACCTCGGTTAGCAGCAATAGGCCGCCCGCCTGGGCTATGGCTTCAACGATTAGAACGCCTGGCATGATGGGCTTTTCTGGAAAGTGTCCCTGGAAAAAGGGCTCGGTGATGGTGACATTTTTCAAGGCCACGATGCTCTTCATACGCACTAGTTCTACGACACGGTCGATTAATAGAAATGGGTAGCGATGAGGCAGAATCTTAAGGATGTCGCCGATGTCCATCCCCGTTTTCACCGGCTCTGGTTCGTAGGTCATAGGTTGTGCGGTATCAGGCATACGGTTCGGCTCAAGGCGAAGATTATACTGTAGCGCACGTCTTCATAAGTTAGCGGCCGTTGCTTGATTGTTCCACTGAAAGGATTTCTGTGAAGCTGATGACTTTCTCTCTTTCTTCCCTGCGTATGGTCCTCATGCTTGTTCTGATCTTTCCAGTTCTTCTCACGGCGATCGTCTGGGCGCAGCAAGCGAGTTCGCCTGTTCCGGCGCTGCCTGCCGATATTCCGTCGACGGCCGAGCGCTACTCGTTTCTGGTGATGGGCAATCTCGCCGGGCAACAGGCGATCTGGACCTCGGCGGATGGTCAGCTTCGCATCTTTTTTCAGTTCAATGATCGGGGCCGCGGGCCGAAGACGACGAGCGTGATCAAGCTGGATGCGAAGGGCATTCCGGTGTCGGAAATTATTACGGGCAACGATTACCTCAAGTCCGCGGTCAACGAAAATTATTCGCTGGAGGCTGGCATTGCGCGGTGGAAGAACGATGACGAGCAGGGGGAAAAGAAAATCTCATCCTCTGCTTACTACTGGGCGCTGAATGGGGCGCCTTCCGAGATTGGGCTGCTGGGCAAAGCTGCGCTTGCGAATGGCGGGAAGATGGCGCTGTTTCCCGAAGGCGAGATTCGTGTGCAGCGCAAGTCTGAACTCGATATCGCCGCCGCGGGGAAAAAAAAGCACGTCGCTCTTTTCGCCGCCTCGGGACTGGATTTTTCTCCCAGCTACTTCTGGCTAGACGATACGGGTAAATTCTTTGCCACGGTCGACGAATGGGGATCGCTGGTTCCGGAGGGACGCGAAACGTCGGTCAAAGCGCTGCTTGCAGAACAGAGCAAGGTGAAGCAAGCGCGCTCGGCTGATTAGCGGCTAGACTCGCGCATCACACGCCCGGAGGGATCTGGTTTCTCCACGCCAATGTTTTCGATTCAGAAAGCGGGAGGGTTATCCACGACCAACTCGTTGTCGTTAACGACAACCGGATCACTTGCGTCGGCAGGATCGGTGACGGCCGGTGCCATTCCGCCACAGCTCATCGACGCCACCGGCAAAACCCTTCTTCCCGGCCTTTGGGACATGCACGCTCACGTGGGGATAACGACGGACTGCTGAACCTAGCGGCTGGCGTCACTACCGTCCGCGACCTGGGCAACGACATTGACTCGCTGCTTGCGCGGCGCCAGCGCATCATCGATGGAAAAGAGATTGGAACGCGCATCGTCCTCGCCGGCATTATGGACGGCCGCGGACCTTACCAGGGACCGACTAAGGTTCTCGTCTCCACCGAAGCCGAAGGCCGAGCAGCGGTTGATAACTACAAACGGCTCGGCTATGTGCAGATCAAGATTTACAGCTCGGTGCCACCCGCCGTGGTCCCCGCCATCATTGATGAGGCGCACAAAAATGGGATGCGCGTCAGCGGACACATTCCTGCTGAGATGACCGCCGCGCAATGTGTAGAACTGGGATACGACGAAATTCAGCACATCAATTTTCTTATGCTGAATTTCTGGCCTGAAATCAAGAACACCAACACGATTGCGCGGCTGGTTGAACCGGCCAAGCGCGGAGCCGATCTCGACCTCACCTCGCCACAGGTGCAGTCATTTATCAAATTGCTGCAGGATCACCACACCAAGCTCGACCTCACGCTCAGCATTTTCGAAGAACAATATCTCAACCGAGCTGGCCAGATTCCACGCGGCTATCAAGCTGTCGCCAGCCGTCTGCCAACACAGGTGCGCCGCGGATTGCTTTCTACCGGCCTGACCCCACCGGCTGGGATGGACGAGACGTATCGAAAGTCTTTCGCCAAGATGATGGATTTAGCCGGGCTTCTCTATCGTTCTGGAATTCCTATTGAAGCGGGCACTGACTCGATGGCTGGATTTACCCTCCAGCGTGAACTCGAACTTGATGTACTGGCGGGCATTCCGGCGCGAGAAGTTTTGCAGAATGCTACGTTGAATGCCGCGCGCATCATGAGTCTCGACAAAGAATTCGGATCAATTGCGCCGGGAAAGCTCGCGGACCTGGTATTGGTAGATGGCAATCCCGCAGATAACATCAGCGACATTCGAAAAACGGTTCTGGTAGTGAAAGATGGAGTTATTTATAAGCCCGCAGAACTTTATACAGAGCTTGGCGTTACGCCCTGATTGGCCGATATACCACCCTATGAAAGGCTTCGAACCCTAAACTTGCTTCGTGCTTTCGCCGATAGTCATGCAAGAGGCCTTCCCAAGGTTCGATGCCTGACACGGAGCGACCTATGAATTCGACCAATTCGGCAGATATCCCGTCGTCTAACCCGGGCACAACTCAAGAGGATCGCCGCCATCATGAACGTTATACCGTTCAGGTGCAAATCGAAATTCACAGCGAAGAGAGTGATACACCTTTGCGACTCGCGACGACAGATATCAGTCGCGGTGGTTGTTACGTCCGGATGGTGGATCAGTTCGCGCTTGGGGTGCGGGTTCGAGCTACTTTGTGGCTCGACGGTTATCCGATTATCGTAGATGGACTGGTCGTCACTCGGCATCCGCAATTTGGCAATGGCATCATGTTTATGAACTTCGAAGGTGACGGAGAACGACTGCTCGGCCGATATGTGGATGCGATCGCCGCCTCAGCATAACTTTTCGAGAGAATGGCCGACTTCGATGCTCGCCAACTGCGCTGCCTGATGCCTCACAACTTCGCGAGGCTTTTTCCCATCCGCACGATCGGCAGCACCAATCCATCCGCGAGGGGCACTTGAATCGCCTCCAACTCGACATAGCCTTTGGTCCGATAAAAGGGAATGCCGGTGAGCGTCGATCCCATCTCTAACCGCCGAAAGCCCGCTGCCTGAGCTGCTTGTTCGCAGGCTTCCAGAATCATCCCGCCGATTCCACGGCGCGCCCATCCTGGGTGCACAAAGAAAGCTCGAATCTTGGCGGCATCCTTCGCCGGATCGAGCAACGAATCCTCGCGCACAGACCATTGGTCACCGCCATACAAAGTTTTGTGCTTGCTCCAGCCGCCGCAGCCAACGAGCAGCGCTGCCGGCGAGGATCCAGTTTCCTCAGCGGCAAAATAAGTGCCGGCCGAAATCAGCTGCGTGTCGACTCCATATACCGTCCGCAGAGCGCTCTCCAATTGCGCAGGGGAATAATCTCCCGTCTGCAATCCGCGCACCGAAGCCTCGATCAATTTCCGAAGCGAGGGTATATCGCGAGGCTCGGCTAATCGAATGCTTATCTTCATAACTGCTCAGGATCGCTGGTCAGGAATTTTAAGACTTTGTGCCGATTAAAGCGAAGCTACCATTGATCCTTTGTAGCAAGATCATTTTTCGCGTGATCATTTTCGCTCGGCCGCACAAATCGCGCAGGGACAAACTTCGCGCAAATAGAACCAAGAATAAATCCCCAGATCGTGTCTGTCGTTCCACGAAAACTTCAGCGCGTACTTACCAACAGCCTCGGCTGAAAGCGCCTTAACCGTCGGCTTAAACATAGGCAAGGCTCCCGGGGCCAGTTGGGGTGGTTCGCCTGCCTTTCGGCCGGCCTTGGTGCGCTCATCCTCGCAAAGCGCGCAAGGGCAAGCGTCTCGCAGGAAGGCGAATGTATAAAGGGAGCGGTGCCCATCCTTCCACTCAATCTCCATCCCCGTTCCCGTCGTGAGATTAATCACCACGGACTTGGGATCGTTGCCTACTCGGGGCGTGAAATCTGGCAGCGCCATCAGTTCAGTATCGCACGTTAGAGAGATGTCGCCAGGGTGGAGCAGGTACGGTCGAAGCGACTTTGCTTTCGCAGCTGCAGGGTCGGAGACGCCCCTGCGAAAGCCGACGAGACGGCGCAACGAAACGGGCGGGACGGGAGAATCGAGTTACGTGCTGCAGCTACGTTCTCAAAAATTTGCGGCGCACAGTTCCGGCTAGCGCGATCAGCCCGGTGCCTAGCAATCCAAACGTGCCAGGCTCAGGAACGGCCAGATTGCCGCCGCCCGAATGGATGCCTCCTTGATGGTCGTGGACCCACTGGTTCTGATAGACATAAATGGTCTCAGTCATGGTTCCGCTCACCGTCTGGCCCGTCCAGAGCTGGCCCTTGACCTCGCCCGAAAGGTCAAAGACATAATCAAACGTGCCGGTATGGCTGACTAGCGTCCAACGAATCGGGCCAATAAAGGAACCGGTAAAGATATTTCCTTTCGGAGGTTGGCCATAACCGCCGGTACTGTTTACGATAAAGCTTGATCCGCTGCTGGAAAACGTTCCGTTGCCGAAGAGGCTGGTGCCGGTAAAAGCACCGGTGCTGAAACTGATCGAGCCGAGATCGTTTCCCGAAGGAGCAGTGATGCCGTTGAAGGTTATGAGTTCGGACCCTTTGGATACGACCCCGCCGGTAGTATATGTGATTGTGCCAAATTTATCGGTTAGATTAATCCCGTCGGCCCATGCGGCCATTGGCAATAGCAGCGCCCAAAAACCAAGTATTACTACGATTCGTTTCATTCTTCCTCCACGTTACCGGATTTACGAATGTCTAATAGTTTGATGTCAGTGCGCTCACAAAATCAAAATAGTTAGTTTTACAAACAATCGAGGGAGATCGAGGGAGGATCAGACAGTGATGACAGTAACGTAGTGAGCGAGAAAAAGCGGTGACCGTTGTCACACTTTTTCGTGACGGGAGAGCTGCATCTCTCCTATCCAAAGATGCAAGAATCTTTCCTGGTCAGTGCGTCGCGGGGCGCAGCGAAGCGCCAAGTACTTCTCCGGCATCGGATGCCTGAACGAAAGCGATCAAGCGTAAATTCGCGACGTCAGCGTCGGAGGGAATCTTCACAGAAACTTCACGATCGAAGCTTTTCCCTTTTTCTACCGTCCCGACTTTGTTGATGCTCGCGGCGACCGCTACATGCTGAATGTCTCGTCCTTTATTCTCGCCGGCTGAGACGTGGGATTCGGCGTGATCGAGGGCGACGGCTACAAAGATATCGGCTTTGCGGGCTTTGAGATCTGGCGGTAACTGCTCAACCTGGAGGTGCACCTGAAGTGTTTTAGGATTTGCCACGGAAACCGAAGAAATCCGCACGGGGATTTTGGGATAGCTTCGCGCATCGTTGATGGCGCGGGCTATGGCTGGCCCATTGCTGCCATTTAACTGGACAGCGCCGTCGACGACGATCTGTGGGGTGTAAGGTTCGCGAACTTGCAAGCGCCGCTCGTAATTTTCCTGACGATTGGTGAAAAAACTGGAAGAGTAGGCATCCTTCCATCCATCGTGATTCCAATAATCAACATGCTCGCTGAGGACGATCGCGTCGGCGCCTGGGATCGGTTGCGATGCATCAAGTTTCTTGAGCAGGGCGTCCGCGGGGGACAACTGGAGCATCCTTCGGAAGTAAACAACTCAACCAGAACGGGCGAAGCATCGGTTTGGGGACGGTCCGAGCTGGCCGCGAATGCAGGGACCCCCGATCGCGTGACGATGATGAGGAGAACGAATAGCGAGAAAGAAATCTGCGTGATCTTCATGGTAACCACCAATTATAGTCCCTGGAAGCAGTTGACGACATTTTAACTCGCGCTGCCAAAGCTGGAGGCTCTTTCCATTTTAAGCAAACGGGCGAATAAGCGAACAATCATGCCATCGAAGCGAGTGCCGCTGAGCTTGCCAAGTTCGGCCATCGCCTGCTCATCGGTCTTTGGAGGAGCAAAAGAGCGGTCGCTGGTCATGTTCACGTAAGCATCAGCGACGGCGATGATGCGGGCGTAGAGCGGTATATCCTCGCCTTTCAGGCCTGCGGGATAGCCAGTGCCGTCGAAAGCTTCGTGGTGGGATCCTATGGCTTGGACCACGCGCGCAGGTGCCGCGATCGCCTGAAGTACCTCTGCTCCTAATTGGGCGTGTTTCTTGATCACTTCGAATTCATCGTCGGAAAGCGCGCCCGGCTTGTTCAGGATACGGTCGGGAATGAACAGCTTTCCGACGTCATGCACTCTTCCTACGAAGGTGACCTCGTCGACTTCGTCGAAGTCAAATTGAGTCCGTGCGCGATGGTCGCGGAATAGTGGCCGCATTGCTCGCCGTGTCCGGCGGCATTGTGCTCCCTGAGTTCGGCGGCCCGGGACAACGCTTCTACTGCTTCTTTTATCGCTCTTTGATTGGCATCGTCCTCTCGACCGCATAGTTTGCGGAGCGCGGTGACGAGTTCTTCCAGGTCCTCCGGCCGATTGTGCTCGCGCTGCAAAAAGCCTTCGACGTATCCGGAGACGAGTTGGCGCTGCACGGTGGAACCTTCGCCGAAGGCATCCGAGGTGGAAACCCGGTTCCCACCGGCGTGTTTGGCGACGTACATGCCGGCATCGGCGACGCGAATCAGATCTTCCATGGAAAACCCGTGGATGGGGAAACTTGCGACGCCGAAGCTGCCGGTGATGTGGTGCTCTTCGAGCATGGGATCGGTCTCGAGCCAGACGCGCAATCTTTCGGCCAAGGCTTGCGCTTGCTCGATGCCGGTCTCGGGCATGAGGATGATGAATTCGTCGCCGCCGTAGCGGGCGACCACGTTTGACTGGCGGCACTTCTGTTCGAGCAGACGGCCAACGCGAGCCAATACCAGATCACCTTCGAGGTGCCCCAGCGAATCGTTAACCTCTTTAAATTTATCCAAGTCAATCAGCACGACCGAGAACGGCCGTCCGGAGCGGGATGCGCGCTTCCACTCCGAGCTCAGCGCCTCCCAGAAAAAACGCCTTGTCTTGATGCCGGTCAGGCCATCGGTGATGGATTGCGTTTGCAATTTTTGGAAGACAAAAGAATTGTGCAACGCGGTCGCGAGAAGATCGGCCAGTGTATTCAGGATTAGAACGTCCTGCGGCGCAAAGGCGTTCTCTTCGCGACTTTCGACGTTGAGCACGCCGAGCAGCGTCTCGCCGTAACTGATCGGGAGGCAGAGGACGGCTCTGGATTCGGGCAGGACACCGGAGAGTTGTCCGGGGCTGGCGTTTTGCACCAGCGCACTCACGCCGGTGCGAGCGACTTTTCCGAGGACTCCGCTGCCCACGGGGATGCGACGGCCAAGAGTTTGCAGGGCGGTGCCGGCTTCGGCTTTGATCTCGATATCCTTGGTGGCATAGTCCATGATGCCGATGCCGATGTGATCGTAGCGGAAGTTTTTCTGGATCTCGCGAACGATGCCAGCCATCATCTGCTCGGCGTCTTCGCTGGAGATGGCGGTCTTTGAAATGTTGTTAAGAAATGCCAGATGCCGTGCGCGGCGCTGCTCTTCGGAAAAGAGGCGCGCATTTTCGACGGCCACCCCCAGCTGACGGGCTACGGTTTGCATGACCTCAACGTCTCGTGCCTGGAACTGCGATTCCCGCTCGGTGCTCATGGCTGCCATTACTCCGGCAGGTTTGCCGCCCAGAAAAATGGGAGCGGCGCAGAAGGAGCGAGCCGCCCGCGGAGGCGTGATATCCAGGCCGAGTTTCAGGCGCGTTGCTTCAAAGTCGGATTCGATCAGCAAGGGCTCTCCGGTCCTGATAATGTGCTCGGCGAATCCGTTGCTGATAGGGCGCGAGCGCTTGGGAAGAATGGAATCCGCCTTCGATTTCGAGCTCGAAGTGAATCTCGTCTTCCTCCTGAAACGCGATATAGAAATTGGTGGTGTCGAAAATCTGGCCGAGTTCCACCTGCACTGTGCGCAAGACTTCGTCCTGATCGAGGTGAGAACTGATGGCTTGGCCGATCTCGGTGAGAAGCTCGTACTCCTTGGTCCGACGGTGCGCTTCGTGGGTTATGACGTAGTTTTCGAGAGTCAGCGCGATCTGTAGCGCGAGGCCGATCAGCAGGCGCAAATTTGACGAGCCAAACATGCGCCGTTCGGCGTGCGGAAATAAAAGGACCCCGAAATTGTGCTCGCGCGTCTGCAGGCTCACGGCCATCAGGTCGGTAATTCCTTCGGCAAGCAACACCTGCTTGCAGGCGACGAATTTTCCTCCCGAAAGCGCGGGCAAAGGCTCTTCAAGTTCGCGAATATTCCGGAAAGTGACTACTCCGCCGCGCCGGTAGGCGAGCTCAGCGATGTAATCGCCCGCCTGCGTTTTCTGCAGCTTTTCCAGGAATTCCTCGGAAAAACCTTTTTGCACCGAGGGCAGGGTGCCGCGCCATTGCTGGCACACGTAAACGACAGCGCGCCGGGAAGGCAACGGCGCAACCAGCCTGTCGACAAAAGTTTGCAGGCTTGGGACGAGGTCAGAGGCGGACAACAATCGGCGAGGGTCGACGCCTAGGGTTGAGAATGCCAGGGCGTTTTCCTGAACTGCATTGCGTTCATTTTCGAACAGGACCATTACCATGGCGATGGCCAGCAGCATTTGCGGAATCGGCCCGAGAAAACCGCCTAGCTGTCCGACAACATCGACGAAAGGCTGACGAAGCTGGCCGACGCCCATCAGTACGGCCCAGAGGGCGAGTGCAAAGGCGAGGGTGCGGAAAGCCACGGAATTGCGGCGAAACGCATAGCGGTAAAAATGAAACGAGCAATAGAGGAGCGTGGCGGCGAGACCGACTTCGAGGCGTAAATAGCGCAAGTATGCGGGCAAGGGTGCGGCGGGGGCATTGAGGAGTCCGCTAGCCGTTTGGGTTCGCAGCGTGACGTATGCGAGCAGCAGACCGATGGCGGTCAAGGCTATGTCGTACCACTTCAGCTGAAAGGGCTCTTTCATCAGCCGTGTCGAGACGAAGATGCACATCGCCATTGCCACCAACAGCAGCGAACTGAGAAGGGAGAGTATGGCCGATTGGCCGTGATAGTACTCGACGGCCTTGAGCGCGTAGTGCAATGTGTACGCCGCCCACGCAAACTGCCACGCGCGGAAATAGGCATGACGATTTTGCTCGTACAAGTAGGTGAAGACGAGGAACACCAGCAGGGCCACTGTCCCGGGAATCAGCACCATGCCTGTGGCAACGTTATTCATCTGGCAAACCTTCGACTTACGCGCTCGTTACCTTAGAACGCCGCCCGAACCGAGTTTTGCTGGCCCTTCATCCTGTCACACTAGACACCGCGAAACAACGGGTGTTTGGCGGCGGAGCCTGGCCGCGGCATCATCTAACCTATCTTCTTCTAATTCATCTTCTTCCATAAGATGCGATACCTCTATGGCGGTTTGCGGGTAACAGGTTACCTTTGTAACCGTTGGTAACTTCTTGCGACATTCCTGCCCGGCTATTCGTTGATCGGCGCGGATGAGCGTGGTTCCCCAGAGTCGTTTATTTTTAACCACTTACGATTTCTGATTTCAGCAGCATCCAGAGCCCGCTGCTACCGCGCCTGCAATCCCGCTATACTCAATCGTTATGCTTCGTGTTCGATTCGCTCCGTCCCCTACCGGTTTTCTGCATGTTGGGAGCGCCCGTACTTTCATTTTTAACTGGCTCTACGCCCGCCGCAACGGAGGGGCCATGGTGTTGCGACTCGACGATACAGATATTGAGCGCAATACCGACGCCTCTGTCAACTCGATTTTTGACGGCCTGCGCTGGCTGGATCTGGGATGGGATGAGGAGTACAAGCAATCCGAACGGTTGGCCCTGCATCGCCAGATCGCGGACGCCCTCTTTCAAAAAGGCCTTGCCTACCGCGACTTTACTCCTGCCCATACTGGCGATAGCGAAAAATCCGGAGCCAGTCAGACTTGGCTGTTCAATCCCGGTATGCGCGAACTTTCAGGCGCAGAGAGCGACCGGCGGGCTGCGTCCGGAGAATCATTCGCTCTTCGATTCCGTGTTCCGCGGGGCTTCGGCGAGCAAGTCCGCTTCAACGATGCGGTTTATGGCGAGCAGATCAAGTCGGCCGACGACATCGAAGATTTTGCGCTTTTGCGCTCCGATGGGATGCCGACGTATCATCTCGCCTCTTGTGCGGATGACATCGATCTGCGCATCAGCCATATCATACGCGGCCAGGACCATCTTTCGAATACTTACAAACACGTGCTCATATTCGAGGGCGCTGGGGTAAGCGGCCGCAGTTCGCGCATCTTCCGCTGCTGGTTGCGCCTGACGGATCGAAGCTCTCGAAACGACGGCATGGCCCGGTAGTAAGCGTGACTACTTATCGCGATGCCGGATTTCTTCCGGAAGCGTTCATCAATTTCTTATGTTTGCTGGGATGGTCTCCCAAAGACAATCGCGAAAACTATGACGCGACAGGAGTTGATCGACGCGTTTTCGCTCGAAGGCATCAATCGCGCGAACGCGGTGGTGAATTTCAAGGAGCCTGCCACGACGCCGGAAGAGACTTTTGATCCGAAAGCTCTGTGGCTGAATGCCGAACACATTCGGGCGCTATCGGTGGAGGAACTCAGCGCTCGGTTGCTGCCCATTGTGCACGCCGCTGGATTTCGAGTTACGCCGGAGAAGATGCTCGCTATCACGCCGCTCATTCGCGAGCGTATTAAACTGCTGCGCGATGTGCTCACCGTCGCAGATTTTTTCTTTGCCGATCAACTTCCGCCTTACGATCCGGGCGAACTGATCTCCGCAGAAGGGCGACTCAGCCATGGCGCTCAAAGTCTTGACGCGTGCCCGGGAAGTGCTGGCACACACAGCGTTCGAACATGATTCTCTGGATCAATCGCTTCGGCGAGGCCGCTCAGGAACTCGGGGTCAAAGCGGGACAGATGTTTCAACCGATTCGAGTCGCTGTCTGCGGACGAAAGAATGCGCCTCCGTTATTTGAGACGCTTCACGTGCTTGGGCGGGAGACGACGTTAAAGCGGATTGATGAGGCGATTGAGAAACTGCGGAGTCAGACGACAGCCCAGTGAGAAGTTTAAGCGACTGTTAATGAGAGGCCTCTAAATCGGTCGCCCGGCGCTGTGCGTCCGCCGCTTCGCTTTTCATCCCCTTGGTTTTGTAAACGTCGCCCAGCAACTTTTCATTTTCGGCATCGTCCGCGATTGCCGCTGCTTCAATAATGAGGCGATGGCATCATCGTAAAGATTGAGCCGCGCCTGCATGACTCCCATGTTGTAGTAGACGCCTTGATAGCTGGAATCGAGTGCCGCGACCTGTTTGTATTCCTTAAGCGCTTCGCTATTCTGATGCTGATCGGCAAACGCGTCGGCCAGTCCGCTGTGCCCGTCAGCGCTGTTGGGATCGACTTTAAGAAGTTGAGAGAAAGTGTCCTGCGCCTGGGATAGATTCTTTCTGCTCGAGATAAATCACGCCGAGCCGATAATACGCCTCTTCGCTTCGCGGATTCAGTGCGATCACTCGTTTCATTTCCGCGGCCGCGTCGTTGAAATCGTGCTTCGCGATATAGGCGCGCGCCAATGCGGAGTGGGTTGCGACGAAGTTGGGCTGCTGGCTAATGGATTTTTGAAGCTCCGCAACCGCGTCATCTGTCTTTCCCTGGTTGAGAAGATCGACACCGGTTTGCCCGTGAAGCAGATAGGAGTGGGAGCGCTGCAGCCACATCACGCCTCCCGCCACGACCAAGACTCCAACGAGAAGCACGGCGATGCGGCGGAATACATCATCTTGCTGCGGAGCGACGCGAGCGATGAGCGCGCCTAAAAGCAAACCCATCAGCAGGCCGCCGATGTGAGCAGCGTTATCCGTATGGGCGATTGCCGCTCCGAAAACAAGGTTGTAGCCGACAAAGGCGACTACGCTGCGCAGCATTCCGCTCATGGCGGCGCGGGGCAGCGAGAATTCGCCGAGGTAGAATGAAGCAATAAGTGCGCCCGGCAATGCCAAAGATCGCGCCGGAAGCGCCCACGCTGGGCACGGCAAAATGCCATGCCAAACTGTTGAGGCCTGCCGCCAATCCGGTGATTATGTACACCGCGCCAAATGTCCAGTGACCGTATACCGCCTCGCCTAGTCGTCCGAGGTACCACAGGCACCACATGTTGAATGCGATATGGAGCAGGCCGCCGTGGATGAACATGTACGCCAGCAGGCGCCACCATTGGCCGCTCACGGTAAGAGGCCCGTAATTGGCGCCGAGGCGGATACCGACCTGCAGCCACTCCTGATCACCGAGCACCGAAAAGCCCGCCGCCAACGACATGGCGACGCAGACGGCGACATTGATGCCGAAGATGCCCTGGGTGACTGGCATCGAACTGGATTGAGGCCGCACCCATGGCGCAGTCTCGACTCGCTGAATGGCGGAATCGTCGCCGCGCTGCGCCGCTTCATGCTGCACGCACCACTTGCAAACCTTCCTGCCTAAGGTTAGCGGCGGCAACTGACGACCGCATTGAACGCAATTTGCCATGGGATCGAACGCCTCTGCCAACTCTCGTCATCTTTCTTCCAAGGAGTAGGGAGCAGGCTCTTATCGGAGATTATCACGCGGACACGTCACTGATGCGGCAGAGCCAAGGTCATGAAGGCTGCCGGCGCTCCCAAATCCGCGCTTCCATATAAAATAAAGAGAGCATGAGTGTTGCCAATTCATCGCCATCAAAACCGCCGTCGAAATCGAACGAGGCAATCGCAGCTTCGCTGCCCGAGCTTCGTCCCTCAAACTTTATCCGCGATGCCGTAATCGAGGATCTGAAGACGAAAAAGTATGGCGATGCCATTATCCAGACCCGCTTTCCTCCCGAGCCGAACGGCTATTTACACATTGGCCATGCCAAGTCTATCTGCCTGAACTTTGGATTAGCGGACGAGTTCGGCGGTAAGACCAATCTGCGCTTCGACGATACCAATCCCGAAAAAGAAGAGCAGGAGTACGTCGATTCCATCCTGAAGGACGTCCGCTGGCTGGGCTTTGAGTGGGACGGGCTCTATTACGCTTCTGATTATTTCGATCAGCTTTACGAGTGGGCAATCAAGCTCATCAACGAAGGCAAAGCGTATGTTGACGATTTAAATGCCGAAGAGATTCGCCAGTATCGAGGCACGCTGACTCGAGCCGGGAAAGGAGAGCCCGCATCGGAATCGCTCGGTGAAGGAGAATCTTGAATTATTTGAGCGCATGCGCCAAGGCGAGTTTCCGGATGGATCGCGCGTGCTTCGCGCGAAGATCGATATGGCGTCGCCAAACCTGAACTTCCGCGATCCCATCATGTATCGCATTCTGCGCGCCACGCACAATCGCACCGGCGACAAATGGTGCATCTATCCGATGTACGACTATGCCCATGGCCAGTCCGATTCCATCGAGCATGTGACGCACTCGATCTGCACGCTGGAGTTTGAAGATCATCGTCCGCTTTACAACTGGTTTATCGAGCAGCTTGGCATCTTTCCCTCGCAGCAATTTGAGTTCGATCGATTGAGCCTGACTTACACGCTGCTTAGCAAGCGGAAGCTGCTTACGCTGGTGCAGGAAAGGCGGGTTACGGGTTGGGACGATCCGCGCATGCCGACGCTCTCCGGGTTGCGGCGCCGCGGCTGTACGCCGGAAGCGATTCGTAATTTCTGCGCTGCGATTGGCGTGTCTAAGACGAACGGCACCCTCGAACTGGCGATGCTCGAACACTTCGTGCGCGAAGACCTGAACAAGCGCGCCCCGCGCGTGATGGCCGTGCTGCGGCCGTTGAAGATCGTGATCGACAATTACCCCGAAAATCAGGTTGATGAAGTTGACGCGGTCAACAATCCTGAGGATGAAAGCGCTGGCAAACGGAAAGTGCCATTTTCCAAGGTTCTCTATATCGAGCACGATGACTTCCGCGAAGATCCGCCGAAGCAGTATTACCGCCTGTCGCCGGGGCGCGAGGTACGATTGCGATACGGGTACTTTATTACCGCGAAAAGCGTGGTGAAGAACGACAAGGGAGAAGTGGTCGAGGTGCACTGCACCTATGATCCGGCGACGCGCGGCGGAAATGCTCCGGATGGACGAAAGGTGAAATCGACGATTCACTGGGTCTCGGCGGCTCATGCGGTCGATGCCGAAGTACGTATCTATGACAAGCTCTTCAGCAAAGAAGATCCGAATGAGGTTGAAGGTGACCAGGAGTTCACCGCGAACCTGAATCCGAACTCGCTGGAAGTGATAGCGCAGGCTAAGCTTGAGCCGTCGTTAGCGAATGCGCCGGTCGAAGGGCGATATCAGTTTGAGCGCCTCGGATATTTTTGCGTAGATCCGGATTCAAAGCCCGGACGTCTCGTGTTCAATCGAACCGTGGCGTTGAAAGACACCTGGGCCAAAATCGAAAAAAAATTTGGCGCGTGAGATGAATGGCGCGCGCCTCGGATACAGCACTACGATTCTCGTTGTAACGGCGGCAAGCCAGCTCAGTGTGCAGCTTTTCCCCCGGCTAAAGTCATCTCTTAAAATTGACGGCGGATCGCAGCGGTGAACGATCGCGGCACCAAATCACAGTGAACGTGAAGTTGTAATCGTCACACCAACTTCACGCGGCCACGCGTTCGGTTCGTCGGACCTCAAAGCTGTCCATTACCCGCCACAAAGCTTTGGCTGCGCCCTCGGCGGCCGCCAATGCCTTTTCGGCGGTTTGAGGATCGGCCTTGACTCGTTTTTCCAACTGGGTGCGCCACACCTTGGCGTGATGAACATTGGCGACGGCGTGCAAAGCGAAATAGCTCCGAGTCTTCTCATCGGCGTTGTAGAGTTCGCGCAGAACGTACTCTTTCTCCTTTGCCAGGCGCGGAACCTGCGATTCGTAGGCATAGAAGGCGGCCAACCCTCTTCCGGAGATCCCTCGCTGGCGACCGATTGAAACCATGAGATCAATTTGCGAACTTCGCCATGGGGCCGGCGTACCGGAATGCGTCTTCCTCCGATGCCTTCAACAAAATCAAGCCATAGCTCGGAGTGCGAACGCTCGGGATCGCCAAAGGAATCTTCGCCGCCCTTTTCATCGGTCATGTTGGAGAGGATGGCTTGGCGCAGCTCGCCTTCTTCCAAGCGCACGCCTAGTTGAGCGAGGTAGCCCGGGAAGGCCTCCACGTGGGAGTAATAGTCCTCGGCGTATTCGCGGAGATCCTCAACGGTCAGTTCGCCTGCCGACCAGGCTTTGTAAAACGGATGATTGAGCAAGTCATATTGACGAATGCGTTCTTCGAGTTGAGATAGAAATGGCATCGTTTCCATAAGATTTGTTTCCCTAATGACCTCTATCACCACAATCATACGGGCGGGCGAAAGGGATCACAAGGACATACAATTGGGACTAGGACGCAACCGCTTTCTCCCTTAGAATCAGCATATTTTGGGCTCCGAGCCCTCTAACACGGCGCTGAGTTGCAAGTTAAAACGTTGCAACCATCCAGCAGCGCGGCTCGTCCAATCCCTACATATGGAATTTCGACAACTGGGCAGAAGCGGTTTGAAGGTTCCGGTGCTGTGCTTTGGCACGGCGACTTTTGGGGGCGGGAATGAGTTTTTCCGCGCGTGGGGCGAGACAGACGTAGCGGAAGCTACTCGACTTATCGATGTTTGCATGGAGGCCGGCGTCAACTTTTTCGACACGGCTGATGTCTACTCAGACGGCTTTCCGAGAAGATCTTGGGTGAGGCGATCAAACATCTGCCTCGAGAGCAACTTCTGATTTCGACCAAGGCCACTTTTGCTTTTGGGAAGGGTCCTAACGATGTCGGATCCTCGCGTGCGCATGTTACGCGGCAACTCGAAGGCAGCCTTAAGCGGCTGAAGACAGACTACATTGATGTGTATCACATGCACGGCTTCGATGCGCTGACGCCCATCGAAGAGACGCTGTACACGCTGGATAACTTTGTACGCGAAGGCAAAGTGCGGTATATCGCGGCGTCGAATTTCTCCGGCTGGCATTTGCAGAAAGTCGATCGATATCAGCAGGCATCACGGGTGGGCACGCTACGTGGCACACCAGGTTTATTACTCGCTCGTTGGCCGCGATTATGAGTGGGAATTGATGCCGCTGGGTTACGCGGAAGGCGTGGGTGCGCTAGTTTGGAGTCCGCTTGGCTGGGGCCGTCTCACCGGCAAGATTCGGCGGGGCCAGCCGCTACCGGAGGTGAGTCGACTGCATAAGGCTGCGGAGGGCGGTCCGATGGTGACGGACGAGTATCTCTACAAAGTGGTCGATGCGCTCGACGCAGTCGCGGCTGAGACTGGCAAGACTGCGCCGCAGGTGGCTTTGAACTGGCTGCTTCGGAAGCCCACCGTGGCTAGCGTTATTCTCGGCGCGAGGAATGAACGGCAATTGCGCGATAACCTGGCCACCGCTGGCTTTACCCTCACGAAGAACCAGGTTGCGAACTGGATGAGGCGAGCTCGCCACAAGTGGCATATCCCTATTGGCATCAGCGGCAGTTTCAGGACCGGAATCCGTTGCCGCCGTCTTATCGATGATGGTGAAGCGGCCCGACCGGCCTTCTGAGCCACCTTGGCGTGATGTGCGTCACATCTTTGCTCTTAATCCAGATTGGATAATTGCAACAGATGAACGTGAAAAGACGGCGAGTGGCGAACAAATGGCATGGTACGTGTGACGCATTGTTAAATCTGCGCGGCATAGAAAAGCGGGCGGCATTCCTTCTTCTCGCGATGATCTTTTCTATCCCTGGCTGCAATTGGTTTCGTGATTTCGATTTCGCACGAGGCGCTCGACTCACTGGAGGCGATCCTCAAGCCGGACGCAAGAAGCTTGCTATGCGTTCTTGCGGTTCCTGCCATTACATTCCCGGGGTTCCGAGGGCTGAAGGCAAGAGCGGACCGTCGCTGGCCAGTTGGTCTGGGCGGAGCACTTTTCTGAATAGCACTCAGAACACGCCTGCGAACCTGGAAAAATGGCTGGACAAGCCTTCCCATCGGAAACCGGGCACGGCAATGCCCGATATTGACCTAAGTCCACAAGACAGTCGCGACATGGCAGCCTACCTGTTCTCGATCAATTAGAAGAGACTAGCCGCGGACAATGCCGCTTCCTGCCGCGGAACGCTTCGCTTGCTGCGGGACAACGTTGTTACAATTGACACATAAGTATCCCTCCGTTGTTGTGGGTCCTGAATAAGCGGTCCGGAATAAGTGAACATGCAGAGGTTTGACGAACATTTCGAGGTGGCGGTGGTCGGCGCCGGCCATGCTGGATGCGAAGCCGCGATGGCGGCGTCTCGCATGGGACTAAAGACTGCGCTCTTTACATTGAATGTCGATTTGATCGCGCAGATGTCTTGTAATCCGGCTATCGGTGGCATCGCCAAGGGGCACCTGGTTCGGGAAGTGGATGCGCTTGGCGGCATCATGGGCGAAATAACGGATGCCGTTGGAATCCAATTTCGTCTGCTGAACACCTCGCGTGGACCGGCCGTCTGGTCGCCCCGTGCGCAATGCGACAAGCAGGCCTATCGGCTCAAGATGCGCGAGGTGCTTGAGTCGCAACCCAATCTGACGATCAAGCAGGCGGAAGTGGCGGATGTGATTCTGGAGAAGCAGCCCTCAGCTCTCAGTTCTCAGCTGTCACCTACACCAGACACTGCCGGGAGTCGGAGAACTGAGAGCTGAGAGTTCTATTTGCGGCATTTTGCTGCGCGACGGGCGCCGCGTCTCGGCCGAAGCCATCATTATTACTACCGGAACCTTTCTGAACGGACTGATTCATTGCGGCGAGCAACAGTATCCGGCGGGCCGTTCGGGAGAACCGGCTGCGGTTCTTCTCGGCGAAGCCCTCAAGAAGCTCGGCCTGCGTGAATGCCGGCTCAAGACCGGAACGCCTCCGCGGCTTGATGGACGCACGATCGATTGGTCGCGCTTCGAGCGGCAGCCGGGAGATCTGGATCCAACTCCCTTCAGCTTTCGCACCCGCCGGGTCGCGCATCACGACTCGCAAGTTCCCTGCTACATCGCGTTTACCACCGAAGAAACACATCGCATCATTCGTGAAAATGTGCACCGTTCGCCAATGTATAGCGGTCAGATTCAATCGACTGGGCCGCGTTATTGTCCATCGATTGAAGACAAGATTGTGAAATTTCCCGACAAGCTTACGCACCAACTATTTTTGGAGCCTGAGGGCCTGAACACGCACGAAATCTACGTCAACGGCATGAGCACTTCGTTGCCGATCGACGTGCAATTGGCGATTCTCAAATCGATTCCGGGTCTTGATAGCGCCGAAATGATGCGGCCCGGTTATGCGATTGAGTACGATTCGATCGATCCCACTGAACTCAGCCGCACCCTGGAGACGAAAAAGATTGCCGGATTATTCCTCGCCGGGCAGATCAATGGGACGTCGGGCTACGAAGAGGCTGCCTGCCAGGGAATCATGGCGGGGATTAACGCCGCGCTGAAAATAAAGAATGAGCCCGCCCTGGTGCTCGACCGCACGGAAGCGTACACGGCGATTCTTATCGATGATTTGATTTCGAAAGGCACCAACGAGCCTTATCGGATGTTTACATCTCGCGCGGAGTTCCGGTTGCATCTGCGTATCGATAATGCCGATCGTCGGCTTACTCCGCATGGACGGCGTGTGGGGCTGATGTCGGACGAAGCGTGGGCAGAATTTGAAGCGAAGCAGCGACGGCTCGAGGATGTAAAAGCGGCGCTGGAACGGACGAAGGTGACGGCGGAGATCGCGGAGAGGATTGCTGTCGAGCTTTACTCGATTGAGGGTAAGAATGCGTCCGCCCCTGCGTGTTCCATTTCGCTTGATCTGTCTTCCGCTGTGGGGCAGCCTTTGGCGCAGCTTTTGCGGCGTCCTGAAATTACCGTTGAGCAACTTGCGCCCGTTCTGCGGGAGTTCGTGCCACAGTTTTTTGCGAGAGACGGATCGACGCAGAACTCTGCGTCCTCCACGGTCGGACTTTCGTCTGAAGTTCGCAGCGAGCTTAAGTCGGTCGAAACTGAAATCAAGTATGCCGGATACCTCGACCAGCAGCAGCGGGCCATTGATCGTCTGAAGAAAGCGGAGCAGCGGCGCATTCCGGATTGGTTCGATTATCGCGCGGTCAGCGGGTTGTCGACCGAGATGCAGGAAAAGCTGGGAAATGTCATTCCGCAGACGCTTGGGCAAGCGTCGCGAATTCCGGGCGTAACCCCTGCTGCCGTTTCGTTGATCAATGTTTATATCGAGATTCAGGCGCGGCGGCGGGAACAAGCTGCGGCCCTTTAGCTGGCCTGGCATTTATTTGCACCAACAATCGGCAGGCGACTGCGTTACACCATGCTTGCCGTTTCTTGCTTCAGCTTCTCCGCCTGATAGTGCGTGGTCAGCGCATCGATGATCGGCTGAAGTTTGCCATCCATTACCTGCTCGAGCTGGTGAATTGTGAAGCCGATGCGATGATCGGTGAGCCGGTTCTGCGGAAAATTGTAGGTTCGGATTTTTTCCGAACGATCGCCTGACCCAACCATCAGCTTGCGCTCTTTCGCCAGCGCGTCCTGTTGCTTCTGCATTTCTACTTCGTAGAGTCGCGAACGCAGCACGCGCATGCCTTTTTCGCGATTCTTGATCTGCGATTTCTCGTCCTGGCAGCTCACCACCGTGTTGGTTGGAATATGCGTGATCCGAACCGCGGAATAGGTCGTGTTCACCGACTGGCCACCCGGTCCCGAGGAGCAAAAAGTGTCGATCCGCAGATCCTTGGCTTCGATCTTAACGTCTACTTCCTCCGCCTCGGGCAGGACTGCGACCGTGATCGCTGAGGTGTGCACTCGCCCTTGCTGCTCAGTCGCGGGCACGCGCTGCACGCGATGTACGCCGCTTTCATACTTGAGCCGCGAATAGACCCGGTCACCCTCGATCAGGGCAATCACTTCCTTCAGCCCGCCCACGCCCGATTCCGATGTGGAGAGGACTTCGACCTTCCACTTCTGCGTCTCGGCGTAGCGAGTGTACATGCGGAAGACCTCCGCCACGAATAATGTCGCTTCGTCGCCGCCGGTGCCGGCGCGAATTTCGAGGACTACGTTTTTCTCGTCGTTCGGATCTTTCGGAAGCAACAAAACCTTGAGCTCTTCTTCGACGCCAACGACGCCCGCCTGGAGCTTGGCCAATTCTTCCTCGGCATAGGCACGCATGTCGGCGTCAGTCTCATCGACGAGCATAGCCTTACTCTCTGCGATGCCGCGCTTCAGGTCCTTGTATTCGCGATATTTTTCGACGATCTCTGAGACTTCACTGTGCGCCTTGGCAGTCTTCTGGTATTTCGCGGAATCGTTCGTGATCTCCGGCGACAAGAGCGCTTGAGTGAGTTCCTCATAGCGAATTTCGATTTGATCCAGGCGTTCAAACATGATGTTTATCCATAGAAGTCGCGCTTGCCCGTTTCACTTTGCGGAAAAAAGTGCGGCAAGCTGCGTCTTTTTGATTTTAAGTGGAGTGAAAAAGAAAACAAGAAGTTAGCGGTGGGCACCGCTAGGCAATCACCAGTTCGCCGCCGCGCTGCTTTTCGAGCTTCATCGCTTCATCCAGCGCCAGAATTGCGCATTCAACTTCGTGATCGTCAGGAGGCTGAGTTGTGATTCGTTGCAACCACAGTCCTGGCGCTGTCATCAGCGCGAACAGCGAGAAGCCCGACTGAGTCGAAGAACTCCTGACGGAAAAGCGTTTGGCGGCGAAACGAATAATCTCATACGAAACGCCGGCAATCAGCGGCAGAAAAAGAATGCGCTCGGTAAAGCGCGCCCAGAAAGTGTGCACTGGAATGAACATGTACACGATCATCGAAATGATCATTACTGTCATAAGGAAACTCGTGCCGCAGCGCGGATGGTAGGTCGAATACTTCTGCACCGCTGCGGTTTCGAGCAGGTCGCCGTTCTCGAATGCGAAGACGGTCTTGTGCTCGGCTCCGTGATACTCGTAGACGCGTCGAATGTCTTTCCACAAAGACACAGCCCAAACAAACAACAGAAACATCGCGATTCGGATCAGCCCGTCAATCAGATTAAATATGAATTGTTGGCCGAAAGCCGGATTCACTTTTTTCAATTCTGTGGTAGCGACCAGCGGCAGATATTTGTACATGAAGATGAAGAAGGCGATGGAAAATGCCATGTTCACTCCCGCTACCCAGCCGCTGATTTCCATCTTCTTGCCCGGAGTTTCTTCACCCGTATCTCCGGCACCGAGTTCCTCGAGCGCCGCGTTTGCAGAAAATTTCAATGCTCGGAATCCGAGCGTCATGGCGTGGCCCAGCGTCATAACCCCACGCACGACCGGCCAACCCATCCACCTATGGTGCTCGGAGGGCCGTTCCAAAGGCTCGCTGTGGGTCACGATCGTGCCTGACGGTTTGCGCACGGCAATGCCCCAGGCATGCGGCGAACGCATCATCACGCCCTCCAACACCGCTTGGCCGCCGACGAGGGTCTCCTCGCCGCTCTCCAGAGCCGGGAGCAACTGCACCGCCGCCAAAAAACGCAGGATTTGCCGCCAACGTCGCATAGTAATTGGATGTTGCTTCGAGAGGGGACGACTCGAACCCTCAGAATAGCACAATTTATCAGCTTTCGACGATGTGAAAACGCGGAGCAATCCAATATCTCATTTGACATCAATTACTTGGAGCGAAGGCTCAATCTCCTCCAATCGCCCGGTCGGTTTCGCAATCGCAGGTGCCATTCGCAGAATCCAAATCAACCATGCTGCGTTTTGCCGAAACCTGCGAGTTGATCGCCGCAACCACCAAGAAGCTGGAGAAAACAGCCATCGTCTCCTCATATTTGCGATCGCTGCCGCTGATCGAGGCGCAGACGGCTGCTGTTTTTCTGTCCGGACGGCCGTTTCCGGCGCATGAAGAATCGACTCTACAGGTTGGTGGCGCATTGCTGTGGCGCGTCATCGGCGAGCTATCGGGAAAATCAGAACGCGAACTGAGCGAAATCTATCGCAAGTATGGCGATGCAGGATCGGTTGCAGCCGAGGCGTTACGTGAACGCAAGAAATCGAACCTCTCGCTTGCGGAGGTGCAACGCGTTTTTTCCGGGATCGCTGTTGCCCGCGGACCAGGCGCGAAGGCCGCTCTATTGCGCCAGTTTCTCGAGCGAGGCACCCCACTCGAGGCGAAGTACATTGTGAAGATTATCAGCGGAGATCTTCGCATCGGCCTGAAAGAGAGCCTCGTCGAAGATGCGATTGCTCGCGCTTTTGAAGTGCCACTTGACCTTGTTAAGCGCGCGAATATGTTGCTTGGCGATATTGGCGAGACTCTACGGCTCGCTTCGTTGGGGAAGCTGGGCGACGCGCAACTCCGATTGTTCCATCCCATCGACTTTATGCTGGCCAGCCCGGTCGAATCCCCGGAGGAAGCGCTTAACTATTTTCACGACGCATCGGTTGAGCACAAATACGATGGCATACGCGCCCAAGCGCACATAAGCGGCGGAGAGGTTCGTATCTTTTCACGCACCAGGGATGAGATCACCGAGTCGTTTCCGGAACTACCGCAAACTCTAACCAGCTTGCACAATGACGCAATTCTCGACGGAGAAATCGTTGCTTGGAATTCGGCCTGGAATGCCGCCTGGGATACGAATTCGAATCGGGGTGGAAGCCCAGATACGAACTCTCCTCCAGTTGGCCGCGCACTGCCGTTCAAGGCGCTCCAACAGCGACTCGGCAGGAAAAAGGTCAGCGCCGGGCTTATGCAGGAGGTTCCTGTTGCCTACGTCGTCTTCGACGTTCTTTACGCGGATGGCGAACTGCTGCTCGACCGCCCATTGCGTGAGCGCGCAAACATTCTCAACCAACTCATGAATGCGAGAGCAACCACGGCTCTGGTAGAGGCGGCCTCGCCTTCGGCACGATCTGGTCATGCTATTCATTCTCTGAACCTTCGAAGCTCGGCAGCCGGCCCCAGCCAGGCACTTTTCGGCTTCGCCGATGAACTCTCTCGCGCGACAGTTCTTCGTGCTCCAGTTGCAACCGCGCACACGGCAGAAGACATCGAGACTCTCTTCACTGCGGCACGCGACGGAGGCAATGAGGGTCTGATGATCAAAGATCTCGACTCTTTCTACACTCCCGGTCGTCGCGGCAAATCTTGGCTCAAGATGAAGCGCGAACTTGCGACGCTCGACGTTGTCGTTACTGCGGTTGAGTATGGGCACGGCAAGCGCATTGGAGTGCTCAGTGATTACACTTTTGCAGTGTGGGATGGCGACCGATTGGTAAATATCGGCAAGGCTTATTCGGGACTGACTGACGTTGAAATCGCTGCGATGACAAACTGGTTTCTTGCGCACAAGATCGAAGAACACGGGCTAAGGCTGGAAGTCGAACCGAAGATCGTTTTGGAAGTCGCTTTCAATAACATGATGCGCTCTACGCGCCATGAAAGCGGCTATGCTTTGCGCTTCCCGCGCATCGCGCGTCTGCGCCCGGATAAGCTTCCCGAAGACGCCGACACTCTGGAGAGGGTAAAAGAGATTTACGCGCGCGAGCACTCGGCATAAGACTACTGTCAGTGTGCGTGATCGTGCGAATGATCATGCACGCGTTCTTCTTCTCGCACGGCGATGACGCAGCTATGAGGCGTCTCGCACACTACGTGCTCCAACTGGATGGTTGTGTGGTGAATTCCGAATCCGCGCCCGAGTTTCTCGTTGATCTCACGCAGAATCGTGTCGCTCTCGGATGTCGCCATGTCCGCTATCTTCACATGCGCCGATAACGCATGATTTTCAGAGCCAATGCTCCACAGATGCAGGTCATGGACATCGCTCACACCCGCGATGGTTCGCATTAACGATTCGACTTCTTCCAGGCTCATGCCGCGAGGCGTTCCCTCCAGCAGAATGTTCAGCGTCTCGCGGACGATGCCGATGCTTGACCACAAAATCAGCGCGCCAATGCCGAACGACAACGCCGCATCGATCCAGTACTGTCCCGTCCACAGGATCGCGAGACCGCCAACAATTACCGCAGCGGTAGAAAGCGTGTCGCCAACCTCATGCAGCAACGCGCTCCGCACATTCACATCCCGCCCTGAACGCCAAAGCAGCAGCGCGATCGCACCGTTCATCACCACGCCGGCCGCCGCCACGGCAATCATCACGCGAGCTCGCACTTGCTCGGGGTGCTGAATCCGCTGGAAGGCTTCGTAGAAAATAAAGAACGACACCACGACCAGCGACAGCGCATTCACCAAAGCCGCCAGCACTCCGGCACGCCGGTAACCGTAGGTTTTGGTCGCGCTCGGCGGCTTGCCCTCGAGAAAAACAGCGACGAGCGAAAGCAGCAGCGCCAGAAAGTCAGAGAGGTTATGTCCCGCTTCAGAAAGTAACGCCAGGGAATGCGCGCGGATGCCAGCGACCACGAGCAGGACCACATAGAGCACGGTTACAGTGAGCGAGATGCGAAGCACCCGCCCTGTCCCATGAGAATGCCCGTGTCCGCCGTGAGCATGCATATTCTTAGGATACGGGCGGAATCAGGCTCCAGCAAGGTCTCGGGTGTGTTTGCCCCGTTGGTATGGTTGGTATGGCTTGGGTGTGGCTTGTGGCGGGGGGGATTCGGGTCCTCAATGGAGGGTTGGCTCACTTTCTTACACGCGCCGGTGGCGCACATCGTGCCGGGCGCGCTATGCTTTTCCCCGCAGCTTTTCCGCTCACCCAGGAGGACAAAATGAAGAAGGCTTTCGTAATCTCGTTCTTGTTGCTAATTGCCGCAACCGCAATGGCACAAGTCAAGGATCCTGTCAGCAGCGCGCTTCGCGACATACTGCCCGGCCGCCAGAAGAACACCCTTGCGGCTGTCGAAGCCATGCCTGCTGACAAATTCAGTTACAAACCGACGCCCGACCAGATGACATTCGGGCACCTGGTCGTACACATAATCGAATCTAATAACGGAATTTGCAGCAAGGCGGCGGCTGTTCCGGCGCCCAAGGTTGAGGAGCTAAAGGATACAGATTCGAAAGACAAACTGGTCGCAGCGATCAAGGCATCGTTCGATTATTGCTCCGAAGCGCTGGCAAAAATGGATGATTCAAAACTATCTGAACTCACAGAAGGGTTCGGCGGAAAACAGGTTTCGCGTGCCTGGTTCAGTTTGGTCCTAGCCAGCAGTTGGGCAGACCACTACGCTGAAGCTGCAATGTATCTGCGCCAGAATGGCATATTGCCGCCGACCGCAAAGAAGTAAAGCAAAGAAGTAAAGAACGACCCATTGGGGATGGGTTCATAAGGCAGTCATCGTCATCATAGGGCACTCGATACATCCTGCACCACCGACTGCCAGTCGCCACGCTTCGGCTGACGGAAAAGGCGCAGGGTGGGATACCAAAGACTGTCCCTGCGTGCGAGCAGCCAACGCCAGTCGGGCGCAAACGGCAGCAGCACCCAAACCGGAACGCCGAGTGCGCCGGCGAGATGCGCGGTTGAGTTGTCGATAGTGATAACCATATCCATGGCTGCAACCTGTGCCGCGAACGTGTCGATATCTGAGAGCTGATCGACCGAGCGATCAATCAGGATCGTAGCATTCGCCGCGTCTGCCTGGGCTCGCAAGGCGTCGTGATTTCCATATTGCAAGCTAATCCACCGGATATCCGGCTGCGCGAACAGCGCAGCAAACAGGGACAAGTCGATAGAGCGGTAGCGGCCTGTCTTGCCGTTCGTAGTATGCCAAGCCAAACCGACCAGACGTCTTCCGTTTCCCGCGGCATATTGAGCGCGAAACCGTTCCCGTTGAACCGGGTCGGCAAAGAGGTAAGGGGATTTGGTGTTGGCAAATGCAGCCCATGTTTTCCGAAAAAGCCCGGGCAGACTGCCGCTCGGCAGGTGCGCACTGATATCCGATTCGGGGTTATCTAGAGGATCGCGCTGCTCCAGTTCGTGTTTAGAGACCACCTCGACAGCGGGGAAAGAACGAGTGAAAAGTGATTTGAGCCGCGCGTCGCAATCCAAGACGCAACGATTGCCAGTGCGGAGTACATCGGGGATAAGCCCTGCGAACATTATTTCGTCGCCGACTCCCTGTTCGCCCCAGATCAACACCCGCCGCCCTGATGGCAGATTTTCGCCGGTCCAAAGCGGTTGCGGATAGTCGCGCATCGGGGTGTGGTGATCTTTCGAACGCCAGCGTCTTTCATAGTTCGGCCAACCTGCGTTGAAATCGCCTTTGAGCAATTGGGCAAGGCACTCTCGGAACCCGGCTGGGATGCAGTCCGGCTGCACTGCCAGAGCCATTCTGTAGCTCGCCAAGGCATCATCTACTCTACCCATCGCGCGTAGAGCGCAACCCAGGTTGTAGTGGGCTCGTGGATAATTTGGTTTCAGGGCCAGCGCTCGCTCATAGCAGCCCACAGATTCGTCCAGCCTGTTTTCATCCATTGCCTGGAGGACGTTCCCCATGCTGTGGTGCGCTTCGGCTAGATTTGGATCGAGAGACAACGCTCGTTCATAGCAGCTCTTGGCTCTTTCCAGCTTGTCTCGATTGCGCTTGATCCGATCTAGCTGGTTTTGAACCAGCTTTTCCTGCTCCAGTTTTTCCTGCTCGAGAAAAACGTTGCCAAGGTCAAGGTGGGCCTCAGCTAATTCTGGCTGCAGAATTAGTGCCCGCTCATAACTTGTCTCAGCTTCCTCCAGCTTGCCCTGCGCTTGCAGAACGGTACCCAGATTGCAATGATAGGCAGCCTGGTCATCGTCGACTGCAATCTTGATCGCAATCGCCTTGCGGATCATAGCAACGGCCAGATCATGACCCGCGGTTGCAAATGCGATCATTCCCAACAGATGCAGGCTGTCTGCCTGTTCAGCGTCTACGGCCAGAATTTGCCGGTAAATGTGCGCAGCTTCGGTGAGGCGCCCGGCGCGATGGTAACGAACAGCGTTCCCGAGCAGTTGTTGAATTCGCAAAGATGTTTCTGGTTGCTGCCTCGCTCGTCTGTCCTGCTGGGCAATGCGAGATTGAGCGTGATTCATAAAACTTGAGCAAGGTTCGACACAGATACCGACAACTGACGTTGCTTACCTGGAACGATTTGCGCTGTTCGTTAAACCGCTATAGGAAATGAAAAACTTACGCCGACCTCTCAGAGCAAATCACGGTCCACAGCGGTACACGAAGGTGAGGGTCCTACGTCACCGAGGCTAACCAATGGGCGCTAACCAAGAGCGCTAACCAACGAGTGCTTCCAACTCTTCTTCGCCAATCACGCTCACGCCCAACCCGCGAGCCTTGTCCAGCTTCGATCCCGCGTCGTTTCCGGCCACGACATAATCGGTCTTTTTGCTGACCGAGCCCGAGACGCGTCCACCCGCATCTTCAATCATCTTCTTCGCTTCGTCTCGCGTGTGCCGTGCCAGCGTACCCGTTAGCACAAAAGTCTTCCCCACCAGCTTTGTGCCTTTCTCTTTTTTCTGTCCGGTAAACGTTAATCCCGCTTTGCGCAGGTCATTCACCAGCTTGCGATTATGTTCATCGGCGAAGAATTCCACGATGCTCTCGGCGATCCGAGGTCCAACTTCATTTACCTCCTCAAGTTGCTCCGGACTTGCCTTTACGATGTCGTCCAGCGAGCCGAAGTGCTCTGCCAGAAATTGCGCCGTACGCTCGCCAACAAACCTGATTCCGAGCCCATAAATTACTCGCTCGAGCGGCAGGCTCTTAGAGGCCTTAATCTCGGCAAGCACATTCTCGGCTGACTTATCTCCCATGCGTTCCAGTTGCAGAAGCTCGCCTTTCGTCAGCCGGTAGAGATCGGCGACATTTCTTACCAGGCCGCGTTCTGTAAGCTGATTGACCAACGCTTCGCCAAGCCCATCGATATCCATTACGTGGCGCGAGGCAAAGTGGAGAATTGTCCCCTGCAACTTCGCTGGACAATTCGCATTCACACATCGATGATCTGCCTCGCCAGGGGTGCGCACCACGTTCCCGCCGCATACCGGACAATGCTCGGGCATTTCAAACTGCTTTTGACCGCGGGGATGCTTACCGTCGTCAACGACCTTTACTACCTTCGGGATCACATCGCCGCCGCGTTCCACCTCGACCCAGTCGCCGATTCTCACGCCCAGCCGCTCGATCTCATCCATGTTATGCAGCGTGGCGCGCGAAACGGTCGTCCCGCCGATCGGCACCGGCTTCAACCATGCAACCGGAGTTAACTTGCCGGTACGGCCAACTTGAGGAACGATATTTTCAATCTGGGTGACCGCCCCGCGCGCGGCGTACTTGTAGGCAATGGCCCACCTTGGCGCTTTGCCGGTGAAGCCAAGCTCCCGCTGCCACGCGGTCAAGTCGACCTTAACGACGATGCCATCGATCTCGTAGGGTAATGATTCGCGTTTGGCCTCCCAGCTTTCAATAAATTTCCAAACCTCTTCCAGATTTTTTGCCAGCTTACGATTGGGATTCACCTTGAATCCAGCAGTTTCCAGCGCATCCATGGTCTTCGATTGCCGGTCGAGAAGAGTTTGCCCGTCCCGCAACAGCATGTATGCGAAAAAGTCCATTCGGCGTTGCGCCGTGATCGACGGTTCCAATTGCCGCACCGTTCCGGCGGTAAAATTTCGCGGGTTCGCAAACACCGGCAGCCCCTGCCGTTCGCGTTCTTCATTCAATTTGCGGAAGGCGGCGATCGGCATCAGCATCTCGCCGCGTACTTCAAAATCGTCTGGCATGCCCGCTTTTTTTAACTTGTCCTTCGCAATCGATAGTGGAACGGAGCGCACTGTCCGCACATTGGCGGTCACATCTTCGCCTACGGTGCCATCTCCGCGTGTGATACCGCGTTCGAGACGTCCGTCTCTGTAACGCAGCGCCAGCGACATCCCGTCCAGCTTCAGTTCACACATGTATTCGAGATCGGTACGGCCGCTCAGATCACGCACCCGTCGTTCCCAGTCGCGCAATTCTTCCTCACTGTAAGCGTTATCGAGCGAGAGCATTGGGGAAGAATGTTTCGCTTTTAAAAATCCTTCGCGCGGCTTGCCACCGACACGCTGGGTGGGAGAATCGGGCACGATGAGTTCTGGATGCGCGGCCTCAAAACTCTTGAGCTCGTTCATCAACTTGTCGAAATCGGCATCCGAAACTTCAGGATCGTCCAGCACGTAATAGCGATACTCGTGATGCCGTATTTTTTCGCGCAGAGCTTCGATCTTTTTCTCGAGAGCGGAACTGGACATGACTGGAAAATTATAGTGCGGAGGTGTTCAACCGGGCAGGAAACACTACGCCTCGTCGGCATTCGACTAGACTTCCTAAGTAGCGTCGAAAGCAGTGTTCGACGCAATAACGTTGCGACGCAGGAGAACTCTTTGGAACCCGTCACGCATTTCTTATTTGGCGCCGCCATGGGGCGAGCGGGACTCAATCGCAAGACCGGGCTAGCGACAGCGACGTTAACGCTCGCCGCGGAGGCACCCGATTTGGATGTGTTAAGCCGGTTTGGCGGCTCTGCCTTCGGGTTGAACCACCACCGCGGATTCACTCATTCTTTTCTCGGCATCCCGCTGGTCGCGGCGGTGGTAGTCGCATTCGTCTATCTGATCTGGCGCGCGCGTGGACGCAAAACGCGCAATCCCCACTTTCCTCCGCGTTGGGGGCTGCTTTTCGGCTTTGCATGTCTGGCGGGCCTCAGCCATCTTGTCCTCGACTACACGAACAACTACGGCATTCGGCCTTTCTGGCCGTTTTCCGAGCGCTGGTACTCTTTGGATCTTGTCTTTATCGTTGAGCCGGTTCTTCTCGTTGTTCTCACGCTGGGCCTGATTGTTCCAGGTTTATTTTCGCTTATCCATGAAGAGATCGGTGCTCGCAAAGTCCCCAATGCCATGCCGGCCGGGCGACTGGCCGCGGCACTCGGCCTACTCGGAGTCTTCGCATGTTGGGGACTGCGTGGTTACGAACATAGCCGCGCCCTGGCCGCGCTCGAGTCGCGGACTTATCAAGGCGCCGATGCCGCAAGAATTTCTGCCTATCCATATATGACGAATCCGTTCCGCTGGTACGCAGTCGCTGAAACGCCCAATTTTTTTGCAACCATGGATGTCGATTCCCTGAACTTCAATTCGATGTCTCCCGAGGTCGATCCGGAAAACGAAATGCAAATTCGCTATAAGCCAGAAGAGACGCCGGTCACTCTGGCCGCCAAGAAAACTTACCTCGGTCGTGTGTATCTGAGCTGGGCCCAATATCCTATGACGGAAACTGAGCAGGTCGAAAGCGATCCGGATCACAGGAACAGCGCCGCTTATGGGGTCCGGTTTCGCGATCTGCGCTACGACTATCCGGGACGCAACGGGCGTGTCACTCTCGGCGCAACGGTGTTGCTGACCCGGGATCTGCAAGTCGTGGACGAACGTTTCGGCATAAGGTGATCGGGCGGGGACGTTCGATGACGACAACTTCGATGACGACAACGAGGTTGGCAATGGTGTCTTAAGACCAGTGAACCAGTCCCTCGGGATCATCCACCAGCACGACGTCGTACTTTTCCAGCATCGGCATCAGGACATTCTCCAGTTCGCGCTTCCAGAGTTCGCCTTCATAAAACTTGGCTTTCATCGGCTCGCGCGAATCAAGATCTGGAAAGCCGCGCATAAAAAAGAACGTGTCGGGATCTTCGATGGAGAGAAATGGACCCAATATCTTCATGCCAATTTCGGTGTGAGCTGGAATCGACTTGGAATGGAAGATGTCAAGGAAGTGGGAACGTTTCCCAGGTTTCGTCTTATAAGTGCGCATTTCGATGATCATTTTGCTTCCCCCGAGTCGCTAACGCATTATTCAAACCACGATCAACACCATGAACAAACAGCTCGGTCGCTGATCCAGGGTTCAGGGCGGCGAATCCCGCCCTTGACCGCCAGCATCCCGCCGCGCAACAATTCTATTTAGCTTTTTCGAGGGAATCATGCTGGCTTATCTTTTTGTCATCTTTGCGGTCCTGGCGCGGATGCCCTTCATGCCGCATCCCTGGAATTTCACACCGGTAGCGGCAGCGCTTCTCTATTTTGGCGCGCGCGGTTCGCGACGTCAGCTCTGGGTGCCCTTCGCCCTGCTCGCCGCGTCCGACGTTATCCTCACGAAGTTTGTGTACGCGTACACGTTCTCCTGGGACCAGTTGGTGACTTGGGCGTGGTATGCCGCGATCCTGTGGCTTGGAACAAGTCTGCGCGAAAACACGAACTGGCTGCGGGTCGGTGGCGCCGCGCTGGCGAGCTCTGTTTCCTTTTTCGTCGTCAGTAATTTTGCAGTGTGGGCCGGCTTTAATATGTATCCGAAAACTATGTCCGGCCTGATGACCTGCTACGCGGCCGGTTTGCCGTTTTTCCGACGTGCACTCGCTGGCGACATGCTCTTTACCGCGGTCATGTTCGGATTGCCCGCACTTGCCGCTGCGATTGCCGGTTCCGCGAACAAGCCTCATCGATCCGCAACCGCGTAATGAGTAAAGATTAGTTCTCGTGGGGACGGCTGCTCAGTCCGTCCAAGCCACGTCTGGTCCGACGGCGCTTCGCACGCCGCAGGATCAGCCATCCCGGCACCAATGCCGCGAGCACAATCACGATCCACAGGAAATGATGCGCGAAGAGATCCACCATCAGCGCCACGATCCCCGGACCGAACCACAGAGTCAACAGTGCCTCGATCAGGAAGCGGATGAAACGTCCGGCGAAAATTGCCAGCAGAAAATGAGCAAAGTTCATCTCGAATCCTGCCGCTGCCAGCACCACAATCTTAAAAGGCGCTGGGGGCGGCAACATCGCCGGGAACATCAGCGCCCAGAATTCATGGTGTTCGAAAGAAGCGTGAATCCTTTCGAAACGGGCTGGCGAAAGCCGCTTTCGCAACAGCACCTCGCCACCGGTGTACCCAATGACGTAGATAACGACGCTTCCGAGCGCCGACCCGATCGAGGCCAGCAGCACGTACATCAGGAACCGCGAGCGGTCGTTGTAAACGTAGCCCACGAAAATCGCATCCAGCGGCATGCCGAGAAACGAACCGTCCACTGCCGCAAAGGCGAGCATTCCCCACGGCCCCATAGGCGCAAGCGCGTGCCTGATCCAATCGCCGTAGCTGTGAATAAAATGTTTGAACTTGGTCAAGTTAGTAACGATCAAGTAACAAAGCTTACGCGAGGAAGGCAGGCGCTACTCATGCGCCGTCCTGCCGGCAATCAACTCCAGCGCGTGCGGCAGCAAATCAATCACCGCTTCGAGGGACTCGACCGCTCCCACGGGATTGCCCGGCAGATTTAAAATCAGACTCGTTCCATGGACTCCGCAAACTGCGCGGCTCAGCGCTGCGAAACGCGTCTTTTGAGTTCCTCGCAAGCGCATTTGCTCCGCGATGCCGTCGACCAGCCGTTCGCATATTGCTTCCGTCGCTTCGGGTGTAACATCGCGAGGAGCGATTCCCGTTCCGCCCGTGGTTACTACCAATCTGGCGGACCCGCACAACTCAATCAGTTTTTTCTGAATTGCGGCACGCTCATCCGCCACCACGCCGCGTGCCACCAATTGAAAATTGTGCCGCCCTAGACTGTCCACGACGGCCGGACCGGAGAGATCAACTTTCTCGCCGCGCGCGCATGAGTCGCTAACCGTCAGCACCGCTGCGGACGTTCCATCGTATATCGAAGCTTCCAGTGTGGAGGAGTCAGGTGTCGAGGAGGACATCTTCACCTTCAGCAGATGCGTCCCGCTGCGCCTCATCCAGCAAGCGCAGCCCTTCCATCAGCAGGCCTTGCGTGTTCAACGTCGTCGTTTCCTGCGATGTCTTTCCGTTGAAATCAATCTGGAAGTTTCCATCCGTCCAGCGCAGCACTTTGAAAACCGCTTCGTCACCCGTGATCGGGCCATACGCGGCATGTTTCGCCTGCCCCTGGTTGAAATAGATTTCGCACTTCTCGTTGCGATTGGTCATGGTGAGCAGACAGCTCTTGCGTCCCATCTCCAGCGATTGCACGAGGTCGATCACGTTCATTTGCGACAGGCTGCCGCGCAATATGCCATCGGTCGATTCTGCCTTGCTCAGTTTCTCCAGAGCGATCCGGTCTACCACGCGTTTGATTTTGTGCGTAGCATCCTTCAGAAAAAACGGCTTTTCCAAGTAGTCTTGGATCGGATCCTGCATCGAAAATCGTTCGCTGATGTCGGCTTTGCTCGCCATCAGGATCACCGCGATACCAGTGGTGGCCGGCCGGCTTTTCAGTTTCTCCAGCAACTGCCGCCCATCCATGCCCGGCATGCGATAGTCGCAGATCAGCAAGTCGGGCAAATCGTCGACTGCCTTCAACAAGGCATCGGCTGCATCATTGGCAACCGTGACCTCGCCCAAAGCCGAGAGCGCCTGTTGAAGCATTCCAAGCACCATCGGATTGTCATCCACCAACAGAATTTTGACGTTACTTGCCATACATATAAATCACTATCTATTTCCGCTTGCTGATTCTATGGAAATCTCCGCTTTTGCCGCCCGACTTCCGCTCCAGTACCACTTCTCTTATTTCGATGCCTTTATCGAGCGCCTTGCACATGTCGTAGACCGTCAGCGCCGCCACGCTGGCCGCGACGAGCGCCTCCATTTCCACGCCGGTCTCCGCCGTAGTTTTTACTTTTGTGGCAATGGCCACGCCATTCTCGCACACGCGTAGAGTGACAGCAATGTGCGACAGAGGCACGGGATGGCACATCGGAATCAACTCCGCCGTCCGCTTCGCCGCCATCATCCCGGCTGTTCGCGCCACTTCCAAAGGATCGCCCTTAGGATTCCGCGGCAATGCCCGAAGCACATCAGATTTCATGGCAACGAAGGCGCTGGCCTCTGCCTCTCGCATGGTTCGAGGCTTTTCCGAGACATCGACCATGCGCGCCTGGCCCCGAGCATCGTAGTGGGAGAGTTTTTTCGGCATTCCCAACAGGTTATCAGTACTTGCGTTGAGCTCCGCATCTTCGTAACACATCGCGTCAACTCGATCGCATCAGCAACGGCACCCATTCCCCAGCCTCGATTCGTTCGCGATCGGGAGGAATCACTGCATAACAGTTTGACCGCGAGAGAGCGGCGATGTCGCCTGACCCTTGCCACCGCGCCAGCTCCACTTCTGCGTTCTCAAATTCTCCCGAAAGCAATGCCGGAAGAAATCTCTTCAGGCCTGTCTTCGTCTGGATCGCTGACTTCAGCCTCGCGCGGAGAAAGATCAACGGCTGTGACATCATCCCGGCCAGGGCTTCGATCATCGGGCGCACGAAGAGTTCGAAGGTCACCATCGTCGAAACCGGATTTCCCGGCAGGCCGAAGAAATATCTCTTGCGTGGCGTTAGCATTTTTGTTTGCGGGTGCGGAGGGTTGACTGCTGGAGCGCTGGCAAAAGTGTCCGCGCCGCACGAACCGAACACGATCGGGCGACCGGGCTGGATCTCGGCTCCGGTGAAATAAAATTCGGCTTTCAACTGGGCCAGAATCTGCTCCACCAGATCGTATTTTCCCATGGAGACGCCGCCCGTAAGCAACAGCAGGTCGCAAGCTAATCCCTCTTCGATCAAAGCGCGCAGGCGAACGGGCTCGTCGGGAGCGATCGGCAGTCGCACCGCGTCGCCGCCAGCCTGCTGAACTTGTGCCGCGAGAGAGTAAGAATTGGAATTGCGAATCTGCGCGGACGCCGGCGTTCTGTAAACCTCTACTAGTTCGTCACCGGTTGCAAGCACTGCGACGCGAGGCTTCCGAAAGACCTGCAGCCGATTTTTACCGACGGCCGCAGCAATCGCAATCCCCGCATGATCCAGCCGTCGTCCTGCTTCGAGCAGCAGATCACCTGCGCGCGCTTCTGCTCCGCGTGGAACAAAGTTATCGCCCGAGTTCACGCTGCGCTGGACTTCCACTACATTCTTGCCGCGGATCCGCCCGCGGATCCAAAATTGAGGTGTGCTCAACCATCACTACCGCGTCAGCACCTGCCGGCAGGGGCGCTCCAGTCATGATTCGCACAGCCTGACCGTGGCCGACCGAGCATAATTCCGGCTCGGGCCAATCGCCCGCCTTCAACTCACCCACTACTTTGAGCCACGCTGGAACCTCGGATACGTCCGCAGAGCGCACGGCGTATCCGTCGCGAGTCGCTCGCGCAAAAGCAGGACTGTCTCGGTCCGCCAACAACCTCTCCGCTAACACCCGATGCAGCCCAGCGAGTAATTCGACGGTCTCCACCGGCCCCCGAAATACGCCGGCCGCATGCTTTTCCACGAGGTGTCGCGCCTCTTCAAAGCTCACCACCTGCGACGTTACGCTTGTGAATGCCGTGGACATAAAAGAATCATACCCCGGCGTTGCTCACTGGGTCTGAAAAGCACACGAATTTCATTGGTTAGCCCGACGGGTGTGGGAGATGCTGGCGATTCTACCGCGCCAGTTCCTGCCCGAGGACGGTCGCGTTGCTGGCGAAGCAGAGTCCGGTTTCCAGATCTACGAGTCCAGCGCGAACAAGTTTTGCGATCTCTCCATCGAAGTGCTGCATGCCTTCGCTTTCGCTGGCCTTGATTGCATCGAGCAGGGTACGGCCGGGGCGCTCGCCTTGCTCTATACAATCGCGACTGCGGGAATTCGATTTCAAGATCTCGACTACGGGAATGCGATCACCGACGTCCGATCGCGGAATCAGCCTTTGGGCAATGATGTAACGGAACGTCTTGGCGAGACGTTCCCGGACTGATTGCTGCTCGGCGGCAGCGAATGTGCTGACAATGCGCTCTACTGTCTTCGATGTATCGACCGTATGCATGCTGGAAAGAATGAGATGGCCGTTTTCGGCGGCCTCAAGAAGAATTTCCAGTGTCTCCCGGTCGCGGATTTCACTGACCATGATTACGCGAGGCGCCTGGCGTAGCGCGGCCCGAAGAGCCATCGTAAAACTTGGCGCATCGCTATGCAATTCGCGCTGGTGAACGGTTGATTTTTTATGCTTGTGCAAGAATTCGATCGGATCTTCGACGGTGAGAATGTGATAACAATGCTCGCTGTTGATGCGATCAATCAAAGCTGCCAGCGTCGAAGACTTGCCCGAGCCGGTTCCTCCTGTTACCAGGATGATCCCGTTGCGGACCTTCGCCGCTTCTTCCAGCTGCGAGGGCAAATGAAGCGAACCGAAGCTCGGAATAACGGTTGGAATAACGCGCATCACGATCGCGCAACTTCCTCGTTGGATAAAAATATTCACGCGAAAACGCGCCATCCCCTGCAACCCATAGGAAATATCGCAGGAGCCTTGTTCTCGCAGAGTAGAGATGGCCTGTTTATTGGCACCGATCAGATCGGCGGCAAGGCGGCGTGTGTCATCTGCCGAAAGCGCCCCACTTCCGGCCATTTCTACTGCGGTGAGTTGTCCGTGAATCTCGACTTGGGGAGGCCGTCCCGGCGAGAAGATGAGATCGCTGACCTTTTCGGAACTGCGCAGCATGCCCGAAAGCAGCATCGACGTGGAGATTGAGCCAGTCCCGCTGGCGCCCTCGAAGGCAATTGCAATCGGTGAACTGCCCGGGGCAGCCATCCCATACACTCCAGGTCATCAGCACTTCGCAACGGAAAACTTTGCGAGCCGAGGAGCCTACAATGAATGTAACGTGGATGTGCAGAAGAGCGAAGGACGACTAGGCCATAGACCTCGGTAACTGACAAACCCCTAAAGAATAAAGAGCGGATATACGAACCCGCTCTTTCCGGCCGATTCGAATGTGAAGGTTTTTATTTCGCTGGTTTCTTCTTTCCGTACCCGGTTTCAACCGGAGCGCCAATGCTCGCCAGCATGTCCTTGGCTGGCTGCGCGAGCTTACCGTCGGGCTGGAGTTCAAGATATTTTCGGAAGGCCTCCGCTGTACCTTCGGGCGCAACCATTTTGTCGCCCTTGAGCGTTGCTTTACCGATCAAGTTCACGCCTTTCCAATAGTAAGCCTCGGCTTTGGTCGGATCAGTGGCAATTACTTTGTCGAATGCCGCAATCGCTGCATCGACCTTGCCCGCATTGGTAAGGATGGCGCCTTCGTTGAAGAGGTACATGACGGCATGCGTCTGATCCAATTGGGCCGCCTTGGTGTAGTCGGTCACTGCATCATCAATTTTGCCCGACTTCGAATCAACTTCGGCAAGATTGTTGTAGTAAGCGGCCATTTTCACATTGTTGTCAGGATCCTTCGGCGCAGTTTGGGAGGCGCTACGCAAGTCAATTGCCTTCTGATAATCGGTTGCGGCCATCTCATAACGCTTCTTTTTTTCGTCGGGATCAGCCTGCTTTGGAGCCGACAGACGATAGGCGTCGCCGAGTTTGAACCAGATCAGGTCACGGGTGGGGTCGATTTCGTTGGCTTGATTCAACGTCGCAATGGCCGTCTCATAGTCGCCCGCCTCGGAAGCGGTGGCCGCCGCTTTGAGCTTGTCGTTTAAGGTTCCGACGGTTTTATTTTCGGCTGCTGCTTTGGCGGCAGCATCCGCCCTGGCTTTAGCTTCTTCAGGGGTCATGCCCTGGGCCTGGGCCGCGACCGCCTGTTCTTTCTTCATGTCAAAGTCCTGCACCGTTTCGTCCATGCCCACAGGGACGTTTTTCAAGGTATAGACTTCTTTGCCGTCCTTGCTCAGCGTGACGTTGTACTTGCCGGGGGTGATTCCAAGCGAGAAGTATTCACCCTTGTTGTTGGTCTTGAGACTGTACTTGTGACCAGTGTCCGTGCTAATCCATTCCACTTGGGCCTGGGTGATTGGTTTGCCATCCACATCTTTGCAAACGCCCTTCACGCTCCCTGTGGTTTGCGCAACCGCCAGCGAAGTCCACATTCCCGCGACAAGAACGAGCAGCAGGGAAAGGATTGAATATTTCCTCATGATTTGCCTCCCGGCATTGAACCTGAATTTGATCGACTCCAACTTCAGCCCTATAGGGGCAGCCAATTTCGGCGAACTCCAGCGCCATCGCCTGGCGGATCTGAATACGTTGATCGCGCGCAGAAAAATCCTCCTCGAAGCAAAGCGGTGCTACCGCGCTTGCGCAGCGGCTTCGGCATAAGGAATCGGATCCTCGGCACCAACCTCATGAAACGCGCGCAGGCGCAGCACACAACTGTCACAAACACCGCAGGCGCGATCTTCGCGCTGATAGCATGACCACGTTAAATCGAACGGGGCGTTTAGTTCAAGGCCAAGCCGCACGATCTCGGCCTTACGCATGGCGATTAAAGGCGTCACCACCCGAATTGTCCCCTCTTTGGTACCTGCCCTGACCACTTCGTTGAACGCTCGGTAATACTCCGGCCTGCAATCCGGGTACCCCGAACTGTCAGGCTCAACCGCCCCTATGTAAACTTTTTCCGCGCCAAGGACCTCGGCCCAACTGACGGCCACGGCGAGCAAATGCGCGTTACGGAAAGGGACATAAGTGACAGGAACGGTTTTGCCGATATTGCGGGCTTCGGGAACGGCGATGCTCGAATCAGTTAGGGCAGAGCCCCCCATTGCGCGTAGAGCTTCATTCCGCACCATCAGCCGGTCGCAAATTTCAAGGCGCTCGCAGATACTTTCGAACGACTGCCGTTCACGCGCTTCGGTTCGCTGGGCGTAGCTTACGTGGACGGCTGCAACGCGGCTTTCGTGAGCTGCAAGCGCTGCACAGACGCAAGAATCCATTCCGCCGCTTAGCAGAACGACGGCGCGGGGGCTGTTATTGGAAACCGACGCCATGACAGTGTTCGGGGACCACTTCTCTCCCTTCTTCGTGATTTTATGCCACTTGAACCGTTTTCACTTGCTTGCCGCCTCAAAATGATCCCTTCTTCCCACTTGTTATCAGATTGATTCTTGATCACGTAGTGTCGAGTCTCCGAAAAGGACCACTCCTACTCGTAGCGCAGGCTTTCGACGGGGTCGAGCTGGGCCGCGCGGATAGCGGGAACTGTTCCGAACAAAATTCCGACCAGCGACGAGACCACGATCGCAATGATGGCGGACAGTCCGGAGATGGGAATTCTAAAAGCAGTGAAGAAACGGATAGAGAACGGAATAGCAAGTCCGATGATAATGCCAAGGATGCCGCCAATCAGCGAGATCAGGATAGCTTCGGAGAGAAACTGGAATCGGATCTCGCGGTTGGTCGCGCCCACTGCCTTGCGAATTCCGATCTCGCGAATGCGCGCGCTTACGGTGGCAAGCATGATGTTCATGATGCCAATCCCGCTAACCAGCAGAACAACGAGTGACACCGCCAGCAGGACCATGGTCATGGCGGTCGCCGTTTTGTCGGCAACAGCCACGAGTTGGGTGAGATTCCTGACGCTGTAAACCGATTCCGGCCGGTGCCGCGACTGTAGGACACGTTTCACCTGGGCAGTGATCGGGTTTACCAAAGATGCGTCCGCGGCGGAAAAGAAAATTTGCTTCACCATGGGAGTTTCCTGAAAATAACGCATCACAGTAAAAGGGATCAGCATGGTGTTTTCGGTCACTTCCGATTGCTCGAACGTGTCCACGCGCTCGCGGAAAATGCCAATGATGGTAAAGGGCAACCCGCTCAGCTTCACTGTCTTTCCGAGAGCGGCCTGCTCTGATCCGTAAAGCTGGACCGCCAGTTTCGGGCCGATGAGACCGACTTTGTTATGCGCCTGAGAATCTTCATTGTCGAAGAAACGGCCGTCTAATATGACCAGGTTTCGAATATGCTCATATTCGGGATAAACCCCTATAATCTGCAAATCGCGCTCTTTGCCGCCCCCTATGGACACGCGGTCGTTGAGCGGAAGCACAGGCGAGGCAGCGACAATACCATCGACTTCGTGCTCGACAGCTTCCATGTCTTCAAGGGTCAGCGAGTCATTGGCAGAGGTCGTAATACGGTTACCACCGCTTTCGTACTCGGCATAAATCCAGTTCGAGCCTATGGCTTGAATCTGGTTCAAAAGATATTGCTTGCCGGTAAGCCCGATAGTGGTCACCAGGATCAAGGACGCGGTTCCGATCACCATCCCGAGCGCGGTGAGAGCGAAGCGAATTTTGTTGCTCATGAACGTCTCGCAGGCGAAGCTGAAAATTTCGCCGAGCGCCAGGTGGGCGCCGCCGTTCTGGGTTGTGGCTTTCATCCGCTACTTTAGATGCTACGAAGAGTTCGGGTGACCCGCAAGCGACGAGGCCGTTTTCTGCAACAAATCTCTGTTGAATTCCTTGAACGCTTTGAGAGGGGGATCAGTTCACTCTGAACGCTAAACGTATCGCGGCTCGTGTATCCGGTTTGTTGTTGCTAACGGTCACGGCTGTTTTGATTCACGGCTATCATCCCTATGCTGAAGACGCGGAGATTTACCTTCCCGGCGTGCAGAAGATCCTGAATCCGAATTTGTTTCCGGTAAACTCGGAATTCTTTGGCGAGCATGCAGAACATTCGTTTTACCCGAATTTGGTTGCCTCGTCGGTTCGGATCACACATCTGCCGCTGCCTTGGGTGGCTCTGCTGTGGCATCTCATCTCTATTTTCTTACTCCTGGCGGCAAGCTGGAGGTTGGCGACCGCTTTTTTCCCATCAGAATCCACGGATGCTGAGTGGGCGCGCTGGGGAGCCGTGCTGCTGATGACCACTATGCTCACCCTCCCCATCGCCGGGACAGCCCTTTACATCATGGACCAGTTCCTGAATCCGCGGAACCTGGCGGCGTTTGCAGCGTTGTTTGCGGTGGCGGAAATGCTGCATCGCAGATATGGACGCGCAGTCTTGTGGCTGGCATTCGCGGCGGCCGTGCATCCGCTCATGGCCAGCTTTGCGATTTTGTTTTGTGCATGGCTCTGGTTCCTTGAGCGATTTCGTCCGCACTTCCTGGGATTCGTGGTCGCGCTTCCCTTTGGCATTACGCTGGATCCTCCGCCAGCCCAATACCACGAAGTTGCGCTGCGGCAACGATCGCATTTCGTCTTGCGCTGGGAGTGGTATGAGTGGTTGGGAGTGATCGGGCCAGTGCTGTTGTTCTGGTGGCTGGGAAATTGGGCACGCCAGCGAGACAGCCAGCGCGACAGAAAGAACATTGAAATCGTATCGAGGGCCATGGTTGCGTTCGTGCTCCTGGCGTCAGCGGCGGCAATCGCGCTAAGTTCGTCGCCGCGCCTGGAAGCCCTTGCCCGCCTTCAACCGCTGCGTTGCATGGCTCTGTGCTACATGGTCCTCGTAGTCGTAGGCGGCGGTTTGCTCGGCGAATACATACTGCGTGGCTACGCGTGGCGATGGCTAACATTGTTCATCCCGCTCAGTTTCGGCATGTACTTTGCACAGCTGCAAGTGTTTCCCGACAGCCAGCACATCGAATTGCCGGGAGAGCAGCCCCGCAACCAGTGGGCGCAGGCGTTTGATTGGATTCGCCAAAATACCCCGGAGAACGCGCTTTTTGCGCTTGATCCGCAGCACATGTGGTTAGCCGGCGAGGATGAAAATGGCTTTCGCGCGCGCTCCGAGCGCAGCATGCTGGCGGATCTCACCAAGGACAAGGGAGCAGCTTCAATGTTCCCGCCGCTCTCTGTGAAGTGGGCGGAACAGATAGCGGATGAGAATGACTGGAAGCAATTTGGTAAGGACGACTTCGAACGGCTGCGGCAAAAATACGGCGTCACTTGGGTGGTGGTGCAGCAGACTAACCCACCGGATCCCGGTCCACCGGGCCTGCAATGTCCTTACGAGAATTCGGCCGTTCTGGTCTGCCGCATAAATTGAAGGCATAACCAAACCAGCTTAGAACGCACCTTATCGTGTGTTAGCCTACACACTCAAAGCATGGCGGATCCGATCGTAAACCTGGTAACCCGGCTGTTTCCCTACGAGAAGTGGTTTTCACAACTGCCCGGCTTGCGGCGGCAGTTTCGAGAAAATCAACCTTATCCGCATGTGCACCTGAGGGAATTTCTTGACGCGACCCTGGCCGCCGAAATTGCCAGCGAGTTTCCGGGCTTGGCCACCGATGCATGGACGCGTTACAAGCATCCCAACGAAAACAAGTTGGGGCTCGCTAAGCGATCGCTCTTCCCGCCACTCCTTGGCGAGGTGGTGGACGAACTGAATTCTGCGCCATTCTTGAACTGGCTTTCGCAACTCACGGGCATTCCTGAGTTGGTTTCAGATGACATGCTCGAGGGCGGCGGCCTACATCAGTCGGGAGTTGGCGGGTTTTTAAATATTCACACCGACTTCAGCAATCATCACTACCACAAGCACTGGCGTCGCCAAGTCAATCTCATTCTCTACCTTAATCCTAACTGGCAGCAGCAATGGGGCGGCGCTCTCGAACTTTGGGATCGTGACATGCGCCGCTGCGTCGTGAGAATACCGCCGCTATTCAACGAAGCGCTGATCTTTCGCACTGACGAGATTTCCTACCATGGTTTCCCCGACCCTTTGCGTTGTCCGGAAGGCGAATCGCGCAAGAGTCTTGCGTTGTATTACTACACAGTGGAAGTGGGCGAAGAAGTCAAAACTCGTTCCACAAACTATCGTCCGCGTCCGATTGATGGACCGGTGAAGTCCGCCATGATCTGGTTGGATAAAGAGGCAGTGGATATCTATTCGCGAGCAAAGGCTCGGTTTGGCTTTTCGGATGAACTTGCCAGTAAGATTCTGGGATTCCTATCTCGCAAGCGCCCATCTCGCAACCACTAAAGCATGTTGCTCGGTTCCACTAGTGACGCGCGTCAGCGCCCTCGGACGCGGCGGGCACCCCCTCATCGTAGTAAGGCTCCAAACCGGATTCCAGAGTCTTTCCCTTTTCGCTGAAAATTGGAATGTGAACGATCCCAGCCCGCTGAAGCGCGAATTGAACCGTAGTTTGCAGAACTTCGAGGCCATATCGGACACTGCGCCGGAAATTGATTGAAGAAGCTTCCTCGAAGTATTTTGTAGGACAAGAGACCTCGCCGATGCGAAAACCGAAATAAACGCACTGGGCGAGCATCTGATTGTCGAAAACGAAGTCGTCGCTGTTTTCTCGCAGCGGCAGACGAGTGAGCACTTCACGGCTGAAGGCGCGAAAGCCAGTGTGATATTCCGACAACTTGACGCGCAAAAACATATTCTCGAAAGCGGTAAGCAAGCGGTTGGCAATGTATTTATAAACCGGCATGCCTCCGCGCAACGCCCGGCCGCCAATAATGCGGGAGCCAAGAACGACGTCATAAACTCCGTAAGCGATCATGCTTGCCATGGCAGTCACGAGCAGAGGTGTGTACTGATAATCGGGATGCACCATGATAACCACGTCCGCGCCGGCAGCCAGAGCTTCGCGATAGCAAGTCTGCTGATTGCGTCCATAGCCATAGTTGCGATTGTGAACGAACGACTGCAGACCGAGACCGTGCGCGATTTCAACGGTACGGTCGGAGCTGTGATCGTCGACGAGAATGCGGATGTCGACCAGTTCGGGCAACTCCCGCACCGTGGCCTCCAGCGTCTTCTCCGCGTTGTACGCGGGTAATACCACGGCAATGCGTTTGCCGTTGATCATGCGCAGTTCCTCGGGAACTGATAAATCATAACCGGAAACGAAGTCTTCGGCAGGTTACGCTCGGACGCGAGGCGTAGCATTGAACCGGGTTGATAAACTATCGTTGAAGCTATAGGACAGGATCATAGGACCCTGCCAGCACACTGGTGAATTTAACAACCTTGAAGAAGTAGCGAATTATCGGCGAAACTAAGAATATGTCACGGGATATGTCACGCCGTACGCTGTTTGAAAAAATCTGGGATGCGCATGTGGTCGCCGCTCCCGAAGGGCAGTCAACGCTGCTCTATATCGATTTGCACCTCGTTCACGAAGTGACCTCGCCGCAAGCGTTCGACGGCCTTCGCGCCAATGGACGCCGATTACGGCAACCTCTGCGGACCGTGGCGACAGTCGATCACAACATCCCGACCACCCCGCGCGGATTGCCCATTACCGACCCGATTGCAGCAAAACAAATAGAAGCGCTGCAAAAAAATTGCCGCGAGTTTGGGGTTCCATTGTTCGATATGGACTCGGCCGAGCAAGGCATCGTGCACGTGATTGGACCGGAACTCGGCATCACGTTGCCGGGGATGACAATCGTCTGCGGCGACAGTCACACTTCGACCCACGGTGCCTTTGGGTCGCTGGCATTTGGCATCGGCACGTCAGAAGTTGAACACGTGCTGGCGACACAATGCCTGCCGCAGAAAAAGCCGAAGAAAATGCAGATCCTCGTCCAGGGTAAGCTGCCGGAAGGTGTAACTGCCAAGGACCTTGCGCTAGGAATTATCGGACGCATCGGCACCGACGGCGCTACGGGATTCGTCATCGAGTATGCCGGCGAAACGGTGCGGGGCTTGTCGATGGAAGCGCGCATGACGCTGTGCAACATGAGCATCGAGGCTGGAGCGCGCGCCGGGCTCATCGCACCGGATGAAACAACCTTCGCCTATATCGTTGGCCGGCGTTTTGCCCCGAAAGGCAGGGATTGGGAGAAAGCAGTCGTCTCCTGGCAAACGCTGGCAAGCGATCCTGGAGCACAATTCGACCGTGTGCTCGAAATCGATGCGGCATCTCTCGCGCCATTCGTCACATGGGGCACAAATCCCGGAATGGTCGCCGCTGTGAACGCCAGTGTTCCCGAGTTGAACAGCTTCGCGCAAGAAAGCGATCGGCGCGCGGCCGAACAAGCTCTTGCCTACATGGGCCTCGCCGCGGGAACTCCTATAGAGTCAATTGCCGTCGACCGCGTATTTATAGGCTCGTGCACGAACTCGCGCATAGAAGACCTGCGAGCGGCCGCGCGCGTAGCCAAGGGCCAGCATGTAAATTCAAAAGTACGTGCCATGGTGGTGCCGGGCTCGCAGGCGATCAAACGCGCGGCCGAACAGGAAGGTTTACACCACATTTTTCTAGATGCGGGATTCGAATGGCGCGAGTCGGGTTGCTCGATGTGTTTAGGGATGAATCCCGACATCCTGCAGCCTGGAGAACGCTGCGCTTCAACCAGCAACCGCAATTTTGAAGGCCGCCAAGGCCGCGGAGGACGCACGCATCTGGTCAGCCCGATGATGGCGGCCGCCGCCGCGATTGCCGGACACTTCACCGATATAAGAAATTGGCGATTTCACAATTGATGACATCGACCGACAGGCGTCTCGCCCGTCGCTTGCTTCGTGACGGAATTATGGCCGGGCGAGGACGCCCGGCGGTCCACCGGCTTATAGGAGTTCCAAACATGCAACCATTTCGCCAGCACACCGGAATCGTTGTCCCACTCGATAAAGTAAACGTGGACACCGACCAGATCATTCCCAAGCAATTTCTGAAGCGCATCGAGCGCACCGGCTTCGGCGAATTTCTTTTTTACGATTGGCGCTTTTCCGGAGACGGCAAAAAGATAGAAGATTTCATTCTGCATGCGCCCCGTTATGCGAACGCTTCGATCCTGGTCGCTGGGAAAAACTTCGCCTGCGGTTCCTCGCGCGAGCATGCCGTGTGGGCGCTGATGGATTTCGGATTCCAGGTGATCATCGCTTCCTCATTCGCAGACATCTTCGCCAATAACAGCTTGAAGAATGGCTTGCTTACAGTGCGCCTGAGCGACCAGCAGATCGCTGAAATCATGCGTCGCTCGAAAGAAACCGAAACCTACAAGCTGACGGTTGATCTCGAAACTTTGCGAATCGAAGACGCACGAGGCTTCGCCGCAAGTTTCGCGATGGATGAATTCTCGCGGCATTGTCTTCTGAACGGCCTCGACGATATCGGACTGACCCTTCAACATGAGGCGGAGATCAAAGCCTACGAAAACGAGCATCCCGTGCGCCCGGAAATGAAAAAAGAGATGAAAGCGATTCTAGCCAGGTAAGTTCTCAAACAACCGTGCGATCTACAGCTTATGCGCGAACTCCGTCTAGGTTGTACACTTCTGAGTTTCGCCTGTTGAGCGTCGTTCATACCTCAAGCTGAATCGGAGTGCGTTCGTGAAGAAATTTCTCTTACTCGTAATCATGTTGTTTTCCATCGCCCAAGCTCAGAACACCACGAAGCATTTCACAATCGAACAGATCTTCGCCGAAGGCGGAGTAACGGGACGCGCTCCGGAGACGATCAAATGGAGTCCCGATGGCACCAAGGTTTCTTTCGTGCAGCGCGATGACGCCGGAGAGCACGGCGAACTTTGGTACGTGGACACAGCCTCGGGAGAAAAGAAAATCCTGGTAAGCGAGCTCAAGCTATCGCAGCTTGCTCCGCCAACCAGCAGTATTCATGACGAGCGTGAGAAAGAGCGATTGATACGCTATCACGTCGCCGCCTATCAATGGTCGCCTGATTCCAAACACCTGCTCTTCGATTCCCAAGGGCAGCTTTGGTATTACAGCCTCGATACGGGAACGGCTGTGCAACTTACCTCATCCCCGGATCCGAGCGAGGACCCAAAATTTGCGCCCGATGGAAAGCGGCTTGCCTACGTGCGCAAGCACAACCTTTATGTCCACCCGGTATCGGAAGCGGAAGGCGAACATCCGTTAACGCGCGAGGAAAAGGTAAAGGACAAGGATAGAGACAGAGATGCAGACAGGGACAGGGAAGCTGCGAAAGAAGAAGACAACATTCTGAATGGCGAAGTCGACTGGGTCTACGCGGAAGAACTGGCCGTGCGCAGCAATTACTTCTGGTCGCCCGAAGGACACGAAATTATTTTTTTGCAGATGAATGAGGCGCGCGTTCCGACGTACCCCATCACCGATTGGTTGCCCACGCATCCCCGCGTTGAACAGGAAAAATACCCCAAAGCAGGAGATCCGAACCCCAGCGTGCGCCTGGGCGTTGTGGGCAGCAATGGCGGCAAGGTGCACTGGATCACGCTGACCGATGATGATGACACTTACGTGCCGCGTTTCGGCTGGATTCGCGAGGATTGGGCTTGGGCTGAGGTTCTGAATCGCAGGCAGGATGTGATGGATCTTTATTTCATTGACGTGAAATCAAGCAGATCGCGCAAGATGCTCACCGAATCAGCGCCCGGCGTATGGGTCAACGTCAACGACGATTTTCGCATTCTGAAATCCGGCGGCCGCTTTTTGTGGACCAGCTGGCGAGACGGTCATACTCACATCTATCTATACAGTTTCAACCCTCAGGAACCGATGGCGGCTGAAGCCAAACTCGAGCGTCAGTTGGAAAGTGGTGACTATGAAGTAATCGCAGTTGACGGCGCAGATGAAACCTCAGGCACGGTTTTATTCACCGCCAACAAGGGAGATCCGCGGCAGGAGAAACTTTTCTCCGTCAAGCTGGATGGCTCGGCAATGCAAAGCCTTTCCCCGGAGGATGGAAACTATACCGCGAGTTTTTCCGATGACAGCAAGCATTTCGTCGAGACGTATTCTGCCACGCTCGTCCCGCCGAAGATCTCGGTGTGCGCGACCGCCGGCAACTGCCAGACGATCTGGCAAGGGCGTGGCTTGGCGGAATACGATCCGATCATGCCGAAGAATCTGGAATTCAAAGCAGAGGATGGCACGATTTTGTACGGTTATTTGATTCTTCCGCGCAATGTGGATGAGGGCGATAAAATTCCGCTTGTCGTGAATATCTATGGTGGCCCGGCAGGCCAGACCGTACAGGACGCATGGGGTGGAACCACGGCGCTCTTTCACCAGATTCTGGCAAACGAAGGCTTTGCGATTTTTTCGGTGGATAATCGTGGCACGCCAAACCGCGGAAAGAAATTTTCCGCGGCAATTCGCCTGCAGTTTGGCGGAGTTGAACTTAAAGACCAACTCGCCGCGCTCGGTCAGTTGTACCCGCAATTCCCGCAACTTGATCCCGCGCGCACTGCGATTTGGGGATGGTCGAATGGCGGCTCGATGACCCTCTATGCGCTGACGCATTCCGATAAATTCAAGGCGGGTATTTCGGTGGCCCCGGTAACTAACTGGCGTGACTACGATTCGATTTATACCGAACGCTACATGGGCATGCCGAAGGACAATGTTAGCGCCTACGATGATTCGATAGTCAGTGCGGCCGGCAATCTTCACGGATCGTTACTGCTCGTTCACGGGACGAGCGATGACAATGTACATTTTCAGAATACAATCCAGATGACCGATGCCCTCATCAAAGCGGAAAAACAGTTTCGGCTGATGGTGTATCCCGACAAGACGCACGGTATTGCTGGCTCGGCCACGCGCACCCAGTTGTTTCATATGATGGACGATTTCTGGAATAAAGAGTTGGAATGACCATGCAGGCCGTAGCCCATGCATAGAACCACACTCGGCGATTTCGAACTTACGATCGTCTCCGATGGAACTTACTTCCTCGACGCCGGCGCTTTTTTTGGAGTTGTCCCTAAGACTTTGTGGTCAAAAAAAGTCACGCCGGACGAACTGAATCGCCTTGATGCCGGATTGAACTCGCTGCTCGTGCGCACGGGCGATAAAAATATCCTGATCGAAACTGGCAGCGGCAATAAACTGCCCGATCGGTTGGTGCAAATCTTCAAGCAGCCGGCCAGACTGCTCGAAAATTTGCACGCCGCAGGAGTCGCTCCCGAAGACATCGACATCGTCATTAATACGCACTTGCATTTTGATCACTGCGGCTGGAATACAGTCCGGCGCGGCGATCAGATCGCCGCAACATTTCCTAACGCCAGATATTACGTGCAGGAGCAGGAATTGGAGCATGGCCACCTGCAGTTGGAGCGGGACGCCATCAGCTATATGAGCCCGAATTATGACCCGTTGGTTGAAAACGGCCAGATGACGCTCCTGAACGGCGATTTGGAAATTCTGCCCGGCATCTCAGTCAAAGTTTTTCCAGGGCACACGGCAAACATGCAGGCGGTAATCGTTGAAAGCAAGGGCAAGAAAGCGTGCTACATCTCTGACCTGATTCCTACCTCAAATCATCTCGACCTGACCTGGGTGATGGCATTCGATGTGCTTCCGTTGCAATCGATCGAGAGCCGGAAAAAATACTATGCATCAGCGATCCCGGAAAGATGGCTCACGGTATTCACGCATGATGACGCAACGCCTTGGGGATACATCGAAAAGGGAGAACGCGGACGGCTCGGTCTAAAGTCGGTCTAGAGGCGAATTCTAGCCACTATCTGGCCGCTACTCGCAGTCTGCTGTCAAAGAAATTTTCAACGCTAGCCAGAATTTCGGAGCCGCTCTTCGCGTCGTAAATCGCCTTTCTCAGCGCAGCCCCGCCCGGAATGCCATGCGTGAACCACGAAGCAAACTGCTTCATCTTGCCCTCCGTCCCGGGCATTTCTTCTTCGAGCAGCATTTGGAAATAAGTACGGATCATCTCGTAACGGTCGGCTTCAGTGGGTTCGTCATAGGGTTTGCCGCTTACGTACTGCTCGATCTGCCGAAAAATCCACGGATTCGCAGGAGCCATGCGGCCGATCATGACCGCATCGCAGCCGGTCTGCTCGACCACGTTGCATGCGTCTTCAGGCGAGCGGATGTCTCCATTGCCGATCACGGGAATTTTGACCGCTTGCTTGACCGAGGCGATCCACTCCCAGCGAGCGTTTCCGCTGTAGCCCTGTTCGCGAGTGCGGGCATGCAAGGCGACCGCGCCCAGACCGCAGCTTTCGGCCATACGCGCCAGTTCTACACAGACAATTTCGTCGTCGCTCCATCCGGCGCGAAATTTCACGGTGAAAGGAATCTTCACCGCGGCGCGCACCGCTTCAAAAATCTGCCGGATCAGCGGAAGGTCGCGAAGCAGACCAGATCCGCCATTGCACTTCACGACTTTTTTCGCTGGGCAGCCCAAATTCAGATCAACAAGATCGAAGCCCAGATCTTCCACCAGCCGCGCGGCATCCGCCAGCACGGCCGGACTGCTGCCAAAGAGTTGTGCCGAAATCGGATGTTCATCTTGATAGAAGTGAAGATAGCGTCCGCGAACGCGCGGGTCGCGCAGCACGCCATCAGCCGAGGTGAACTCGGTCATGATCAGACCGCATCCGCCGAGATTTTTGATAAAGCGGCGAAAGACCGTGTCGGTAACGCCAGCCATCGGTGCGAGAACGGTGGCGGGCGAAATTGTGATCCTCCCAATCTCAAGTGCTGCGGGAAGAATTCGACCCAGTGCGGAGCCGGAGAGCGGCGGGACGAGCGACTCCCGCGTCCGGCCAAACGTATCCGAATTCTCCCAGAACTTCTGCACAGTCTGATTTTACGTACTTTCGTCGTTTAAGTTATGTGAGTTTAAGCTATGCGAGCAGAGGTTTCAGCCAGCAAAAAGAAAGCCTCCATTCGGGGGAGGCTTCGGCACGCTTTCGCGGCAAACTCGCTACTTCTTCGCGGCTGTTTCCGCTTTTCCCGCATCGCTCTTCGAATACTTGCGGCGGAAGCGCTCGATGCGACCGGCGGTGTCCATGAGCTTCTGCTTGCCGGTGAAGAATGGGTGGCAGGCGGCGCAGATTTCCACGCTGATGTTACCCTTGTGCGTAGAGCGCGTGGTAAATGTATTCCCGCACGCGCAATGCACATTGATCTCGCTGTAATGGGGATGAATGGCTGCTTTCATGTTGGTCCTGACCTCGATTCAGACATTTGATTCTACCGGACTTAAGAAGGATTCAGCAAGACAGGCATGAGCCGAAGCGCGCCAAAGTGGCACGCTTTGAAATAATCTAAACAACAAAACGGCAGGTTCTGACCCTGCCGTCTCGCTCACATCCAAAATTTCTGGGGCCCTTTTACTTACCTTTATTGACGACTCTCTTGAGTTCGTTACCGGGAGTGAATTTGGCGACTCGACGAGCGGCTATCTTGATGGTGGCACCTGTCTGCGGGTTTCGGCCGTTGCGGGCCTTGCGCTGCGAGACAGAAAATGTGCCGAAACCGATCAAAGCTACGCGGTCCCCTTTGCGAAGGGCAGCAGTGACGCTGTCCACGGTGGTGTCGATCGCGGTCGTCGCCTGCGCCTTCGAAATACTGCAGGCTTCGGCGATCCGGTCAACCAGATCAGCTTTATTCATGCTATCTCCTGACACTAGTCTATGTCGGTTCCCGCGCCTCGCGCCGGGGAGGAAAGCTCAAAGCGCAAGCACCGGCAATCGCAATTTTGACCTATGTCAGAAGATTGTCAATGGAAAACACGTGCCAGTTGCTCGTTTTGACACCTGAGTGCATCGCTCCATGTGCGAATCGACGTGCGAATGGCACTTTCCGTCTAAGGCGTTTGCCTCTTTTCACTTTTGCGCGTTATCTGTGCTCCAAATTCTGTCTGGCTATGCTGCATTCTGCACAAGCCGTCGCTGCGCTCCACAGGATGTGCACAAAGAAGAAACGCTTTCGAGTTGCGGCGTAAGCAGGTTCGGGTGCAGAGTTAACTTACGAACATAATGTCAGGAATTATGAAAACAACAACTGTAGTCTGTCCGCTGTGCGCAGGCTCGGGTTGGAAACCGGTGCCAGGAACGCCGCAACGCGGCGTGACGCGCTGCGATTGTCAATTGCGAGAGCGTGCCGGCGCCATGATCGCGGCTGCGCGCATCCCCAGGCGATATGAGCACTGCGAGTTGTCGAATTTCACGACCGATTTTCCAGGCGCCGATCGCTCGGTAGCGCTGGCCCAGATCAGCGCGTCTCGTTTCGTACAGGAATTTGACCCGGGTGACGGCCGTGGCTTGCTGCTGGTCGGCGGAATTGGCACCGGAAAAACCCATCTCGCCGTTGGCATTCTTAAAGAGCTGATTGCAGCCCGCGGAAGCGCCTGCCTTTTCTGCGACTATCGCGAATTGCTGAAACAGATTCAGAACTGCTACAACGATTCTGTCAAGGCAACCGAGTTGCAGGTGCTCCGGCCCGTATTTGACGCCGAGGTGCTGTTGCTCGATGAACTCGGAGCGGTGAAACCAAGCGAGTGGGTCTGGGACACGGTCAGCCTGATTCTCAATACTCGCTATAACGACAACCGAACCACCATCATCACCACAAATTTTGCCGACGCACCTGCGGCAAGCGCAGCGAGGGCATCGAATTTGTCGCCAGCACGGGCGGCTACGCGTGAAGAGACTCTTGGCGACCGCATCGGCGAGCGCATGCGCTCCCGGTTGCACGAGATGTGCCGCATTCTGAAGATGGACGGCCCCGACTTCCGCCAGAAGTTCAAGAGCGCAAGCTTTGGCTGAGCTCTAGCGCAAGCAAACGTACTACAATCACACGCTCTACAATCAAGAATGTGCTGAGCGAACGCCTCGAGTTTCGGTCGGAAGCTGACAACCAGATCTTTTCCGCAATACCCGCCGCCCCAGCGGTATTTGTTCTGCGCGGTGAGGATGCGAACTCCGAGCCTTACGTCAGTAAGACTGCCAACCTGCGGCGGCGGCTGCAACGCCTGCTTTCAGTGCCTGAAGAACGCACGAAACGCCTCAATCTGCGAGATCGTGTTCGCTGGATCGAATACACGCTGACAGGTTCCGACTTCGAATCGGGTTTCGTGCTCTACCGCGTGTTGCGCGTCGCCTTCCCGAAAACCTATTCAAATCGCCTGCGGCTGCGGTTCGCTCCTTTGGTCAAGCTGCATCTGGAGAATGATTTTCCGCGCGCCTCCGTCACCGCGCGCCTGGGACGAATTTCAGGAAAGAATATTTATTACGGTCCCTTTTCTTCGCGAGTGGAAGCTGAAAAGTTCATGAACGACGCACTCGACTTTTTCAAGATGCGGCGCTGTGTAGAAGATCTGCATCCCGATCCGAAGTTTCCCGGCTGCGTTTATTCTGAGATGAAGATGTGTCTTGCCCCCTGCTTTCGGGGCTGCACTGATCACGAGTACGGCGCCGAAGTAGTGCGGGTCGAGGATTTCCTCAACTCGCGCGGCGAATCGCTGCAGCGACAGCTGGCAGCCGAACGCGATGCTGCCTCGGCGAAAATGGAATTTGAGACGGCCGCGTCAATCCATGCGCGCCTCGACAAGCTCATTCCAGTTCTGCAGCACCTGCCGGAATTCGTCCGGCGAATCGACCGATTGCACGCCCTCATCGTGCAGAAATCCGCGCAAAACTCCGTTCAGAAGTCCGTACAAGATGCTATGCAAAAATCCGGCCAGCCACAGAGTGTCACATTGTTTCGCGTCGATAGCGGCGCGCTCGCAGGACCACTTGAGTTTCCTATCTCTGATGTGGAACACGCTAAATCCCAGTCAATGGAAGCCCGCATTCAAGCCGCACTGGCCGCGTTTCCCGCTTTCATGCCTGGCAGCGCCATCGAGCGCATGGAGCATCTTGCGATTCTGAAGCGCTGGTGCTATCGCGGAACTCGCGCGGGCGAAATTTTCATTGCCGATACTGCGGGCGAACTGCCCATGCGGCGCGTCGTGCGCGGGATCGCGCGAGTTTACAAGAGTGAGAAACCCGAAAGCGAGATAACGAAGTCCACGGTGTGAAGCTCGAAGTTTTCAATTCGACTTACCGATTTGACCCCAGCCTTCATACAATGGAATTGTTATGGCAAAGAAGACGAGTAAAAAATCCGCTAAGCCTCGATCCTCCCAGTCTCGATCCCAATCCAACAAAAAAGCCTCTTCGCGATCGAATTCTTTCGACCAATCCCTGCGAGATCACCTGCTCTTCCTATTGAAAGACGGCGGAGCGCATATCAAATTCGATGATGCCATCAAGAACTGGCCGGTGAATTTCTCCGGAGTTAAAGTGGCGAAATTTCCTCATACTGCCTGGATGCTGCTCGAGCATATGCGCATCGCGCAGTGGGACATCGTTGAGTTCAGCCGGAACCCGAAGCATGTATCGCCAAAATGGCCGGAGGAATACTGGCCTACATCGGACGCACCCGGAGACGAGAAAGCCTGGACCGCAAGCATGGACGCCTTCACGAGAGACCTGCGGACGATGCAACGGCTAGTCGCTGATCACAAGAATGATCTCTACGCGCGAATCCCTTGGGGCGATAAAGAAACAATTCTCCGCGAGGCGCTGCTTGTAGCCGATCATAACGCATACCACCTCGGACAGTTGGTGACGCTGCGGAAGAGTCTCGGAATCTGAGAGAGAGCGATTAAGCTGAGAACGCCAAGTAGGGAGCGCGCGAGGGCTTTTTTCGGAACACGACCCTGATCTCTTCGCGCCAGCGCTCGTCAATTCCCAGAAGCTCCCAATCGATCTCTGGCGAGAGATAACGCAGGATCGTGTCGGTCGTAGGATGCACATGGAGGGCCGGTGCAACGAGCATAAGTAGCGGCTTCTGCTGCGAGATCTCCGTGCCAGGGAAATAACCGAAATGCGTAAACTCGTTGCGGCTCTGATGCCACGCGACGCGCGACCAGTAATCGACGCCCTGCAGGGGAAGATGAATATCTTCGTCGGCTTTGAGTTCAACGACAGCCAGTCGAGCATCGCGAGTCATGGCCAAAATATCGATCATGGCGCGATCAGCGGCGGCGAACGCGGGCACCTGCGCATACACCGACTCCGGCTGCAATCGGCCGTCAAGCGCTGCGATTTCACCGGAAATCAACGATTCCAGCCAACGCTCGGGATGCATGCGCCACAGCGCGTGATTCTTGGGACCGTCATTGCGACGCACAGCCGCTGCCAGCCTCACCAAGTCGGCAAACTGAACTTCATTCTCCGGCTTCAGAGCTCGCTCTTCCGCTCCCACGCCAAAAACAATTTCTTCCGCGCTGTCGAAACTGCGTGGATCATGAGCGATGCGCGCCTGCGCGAATCCCAGTCCGTGGCGCCGAAATGAGACCAATGCCGAAGAAAGAACCACGACCTCAGCGCCGGGAAGAATGCCGCGAATACGCGCGATCGATTCGGAGAAGCGCTCGCGTGCCGCGCCTTCATCAACAGCACGCACCAGTCGGGTTGCGAGATTGCCGCAATCCCCAATGTCAATAGGCACGAATGAATCCTCTCGTTGATCGAATTCGTACAAATTCCATTTCGCCGCCGTTGGATGCAAATGGGTCATGCGCTGGCGGTTCAGGGTCGACGTGCCTTTCGGCAAAATCAACACCAACCCTTCGACTGTTCGTCGCTGCTGTTGGCCGACGCGGCAAGCCTCCAGCCAAAGGATGCCGCAAGTCAGCGCGCCATCCACGGTTGATTGCGTTTCCTGGTCGTTGACTCCAACAACGGCAAGGGCGCGCTGCCCTTGGCATAGCAAGCCGCGCAAATATGCTGGACCAAAAGAATGTTCGGAATCCACGCTGGTGGTGAGGCGAGCCACATTCCACCCGGGAAGATTTCTCTCCAGCGCCCGACGCAAACGAGGCTCATAAGCGAGCCGCGCCGCACGGCGAGCGGCGGGCGAACGCTGGTCGCGATCGCGGCAGAAATCGAGCCGAGTCGGACGATTCTGCCCCATGCGCTGGACTTGCAATCGCAGAGTCGTGGCCTTGACCTCGGCATCGAGCACGCGTCGAACGAAATTGCGCTCGCTCGACCAAAGGTGCAACAGGCATTTATGGTACTCGCCGGAAATCGAATACTTGGACTCCGCCAAATCGAAGGCGATGGCGCCATCTTCCACCACCACCGCGGCACGCGCGCCCTCGAGGAATTCGGCGATCATCTGGGTGAGCGATTCAGGGGTCATAGAACGGATATTGGAGCCTGCGGACTGTAATCTCGAAACTGTTCTCGAAATTATGCTCGAATTATGCTTTCGACCTATACCCGCGATTATTCGCCGCGACAGAGTCCGCCGTCAGTGATGTTTGGGCCGCATAATTGTTTGGTTTATTCCCAAGCCGGTCTCACTTCCGTAATCTCGGTCGCTACTGTGACGATGGTTGGCTCATGGGATAATGCAAACAGCACGGCTGCGAGTCTTTTCGAATCCAAAGGCATCAAAAATATGGTGACTGCTAATCAGCAACATTTCTTCTTCGAGCATTACGGGCTTACCAACCACGACCTTGAGACTTATCTCGCCGCCGCGCTTTCGGCGGGTGGCGATTACGCCGATCTCTATTTTGAATACCTGGCTTCGACCTCGCTGATGGTGGATGAGTCGCTGGTGAAGTCCGCCTCGCAGGGAATTTCCGCGGGCTGTGGTGTGCGCGTCGTTTCCGGTGAGCGCACCGGCTACGCCTACACCGATGATCTCTCTCCGCAGCGCATTTTGCACGCTGCCCGCACCGCAGCGCTGATTGCCAGTGCGCCAGCCAAATCGACGGTCGCAGGATTTCAGCAGAAGCCGGCGCGCAGCTTATACCCCGTCGCATTGCCTTCGGTGGACGCGGACATCACCGCGAAGGTCGAGCTGCTGATGCGCGCCGATCAGACCGCTCGCGGATCCGATCCGCGCATCAAGGAAGTTCGCGCCAGCTATGCTGACGAACTGCGGACGATTCTGGTGGTTGGCTCAGACGGCACTTTTGCGGAGGACTCGCAGCCGCTGGCTCGGATCAATGTCTCGTGTATCGCCAAGACCGATACAAGCTCGGGACGCGAGTCGTCGGGACGCGGAACCTCGGGCGGCGGCGGCCGGGTTGCGCTCGATTTCTTTTTTGGCGATAAGACTCCAGAGTTCTTCGCCAAAGAGGCCGCCCGCCAGGCAATTCTGCAACTCGACGCGCGCGAAGCGCCGGCTGGAGACATGGAAGTTGTGCTCGGTCCAGGATGGCCCGGCGTGCTGCTGCACGAGGCTGTCGGCCACGGGCTAGAGGCCGACTTCAATCGCAAGAAGACATCGGCATTTGCCGGCTTGATTGGCAAACGCGTGGCGAGCGAAAAATGCACCGTCATCGACAACGGCGCAATGCCGTGGCGTCGCGGGTCTTTGAACGTGGATGATGAAGGCCAGCCGACGCAAGAAACTGTTCTCATTGAGAACGGAATCCTGAAGGGATATCTAAGCGACAAACTTTCCTCCAAATTGATGGGATTGGCCGATACCGGCAACGGACGCCGCGAAAGTTACGAGCACATTCCCATGCCGCGCATGACCAACACTTATATGCTGGCCGGGCAGGATGACCCTGGCGACATCATTCGCTCAGTGAAGAACGGTGTCTACGCGGTGAACTTCGGCGGCGGGCAGGTTGACATCACCAACGGCAAGTTTGTGTTCTCGGCGTCGGAAGCGTACTTGATCGAGGATGGGCAGATTACCGCTCCAATCAAAGGCGCAACCCTGATCGGGAACGGGCCCGATGTGCTGACCAGAGTTTCAATGGTCGGTAACGACCTGAAACTCGACGAAGGTGTCGGCACCTGCGGCAAGGATGGGCAGGCCGTTCCGGTCGGCGTCGGCATCCCGACCATTAAGATTGATCGCATGACCGTTGGCGGAACGGCGAAGCGGGAGGGCGGAGGGTTCATGCAGTGAGGGAATTGCAGAGGGCAGATTGCAGAGGCGAAAATCCGTCACCGTTTTATTTCTGCAATCTAACCTCTGACGTCTGAATTGCTTTCCTCTGCAATATTTTTCAAGATGACAACAACACTGGAAACCAGCGAAACCAAGATCGCAACCGATCTCAAAGAAATCGCCTCCGACGTCGTAGCTCGCGCCATGAAAGGCGGCGCAACGGCTGCCGAGTGTGTCGTTCGCGAAGGCGACGAATTTTCTACCGTGGTGCGCCTCGGTCAGGTGGAAACGCTCAAAGAGTCAGGCTCGCGCGCCATCGGCGTCCGCATCTTCTTCGGACAACGCGCCGCCAGCACCTACTCAAGCGATTTTTCCGTCGCTGGCATTGCGCGAATGCTGAAGTCGGCGCTCGAACTGGCTAAGATCACCTCCGAGGACCCCTACGCCGGTATTCCTCATGCCGAAGTACTCGGATCACTTCCCGGCGATCTACATCTCTATCACGAGGACGTCTACTCGCTGCCTGGCCCCGAGCGCATCGAGTACGCGCGCCGTGCCGAAAAGGCCGCGCTCGACAGCGATCCCCGCATCAGGAATTCCGAGGGTGGATCGTTCGACGCCGCCACCGGTAGAAAAGTGCTGGCGAATTCTCACGGCTTTGTCGGCGAATATCGCCGGTCATACTGTTCAGTTGCGGTCGTGCCCATCGCCCAGAACGAAGACGAAAGCGGCGGTATGCAGCGCGACTACTGGTACTCGGTGGCGCGAAGCCTAGCGAAGCTCGATTCGGCGGAGCAGGTTGGAAAAGAAGCCGCTCGCCGCACGTTGCGCCGCTTAGGGGCGCGCAAAGTAAAAACTGCACACGTGCCAGTAGTGCTCGATCCCATGGTTGCGAGCTCCATGCTCGAACACATTTTCGAGGGCGTGAACGGCGACTCAGTCTATCGCGGTGCGTCGTTTCTGGCCGGCAAACTTGGCGAAAAAATAGCGGGAGCGAATGTCACCGTCGTCGATGACGGCACTATGCCCGGCGGCTTTGGCACTACGCCCTTTGATGGCGAGGGCATTCCGACGCAGCGCACGGTCGTAATCGAGAACGGCATTCTGAAGTCGTACTTGCTTAATACCTATACTGCGAAAAAGCTTGGACTTGAAACCACTGCCAATGCCTCCCGCGGTCTTGCCGGTACACCTGGCATCGGCCCGGGAAATTACTTCCTGCAGCCGGGTTCGAAAACGCCGACGCAAATTATCGCGGACATCAAAAATGGCCTCTATGTAACTGAGTTTCTAGGTCACGGCGCGAACTTAGTAACTGGCGATTACTCTCGCGGCGCCTCCGGCATGTGGATCGTGAATGGCGAGCTGGCCTACCCCGTTGAAGAGATCACAGTAGCCGGCAATCTAAAAGAGATGTTCTGCAATATCTCCGAGATCGGTACCGACCTCGAATTCCGCGGTAGCGTTGCCTCGCCCACAATTCGCATCGATGGGCTTACGGTCGGCGGAGAGTAAAGAACAGTCTATGAATCGAGGGCTGAGACTTCTCTACCTTAGTAGTGCGTTTCTCCTCTGTCTGGCCACGGTGATCGCAGCGCAGACCCCGTCCCAGGCCGCGCACACGTACACGGCGGCACATCGGACGGAACTCGTGCAGCAGTTTAGCCAATTCCTGTCGATACCAAATGTCGCCGCCGATCCGGCAAACCTGAAGCGCAATGCTGACCTGCTCCTCGCTAAGCTCCAAGAACGCGGTATTGAGTCGCGGCTCCTCGCTTTGCCCGGCGCGCCTTCGGTGGTGTTCGGGCAGATCGATGTTCCGGGAGCCCAACATACGATTGTCTTCTATGCGCATTACGACGGTCAGCCGGTAACTCCTTCGGAATGGAACGGCGGCTCGCCCTTCACACCGGTAGTGCGGGAGGTAAACGGCGAGCCGCGCATTTACGCCCGATCGGCCGGCGACGATAAGGCGGCCATCTTCGCGCAGCTTACGGCGCTCGATGCGTTGAAGGCGGCCGGGCTTCCGTTGCGGGCCAATCTTCGCTTCGTTTGGGAGGGTGAGGAGGAAGCAGGATCGCCGCACCTGGAGCAGATCCTCAATGCCAACCACGACCTGGTTCACGGCGATGTGTGGCTGGTGTGTGATGGCCCGGTCGATCAGAGCGGCCAACAGACGGTGGTCTTTGGAGCGCGAGGCGATGCGCATTTGGAGATCACGGTTTATGGGCCGCATCATGGCCTGCACAGCGGCCACTACGGAAACTGGGCGCCGAACCCGGCAATGATGCTGGCACAGTTGCTCGCTGGAATGAAAGATGAAGACGGCCGCGTTTTGGTGACGCATTTTTACGACGGAATTGAGCCGCTCTCAACGGTTGAGAAAGAAGCTCTGGCCCGCGCTCCGGTGAACGACCGCATGCTGATGAATGCCTTTTGGCTGGGACACGTCGACGGCGCGGGCACGCATTTGCTTGAGCTGATCAATCAGCCTTCGTTAAACATCAACGGCTTTTCCTCCGGCCAAACCGGAGCCAGAGCCGCCAATGTCATTCCGCCTATTGCGACCGCCGATCTGGATCTGCGCTTGGTGGTTGGGATCGACTGGCGCGTCCAACAACAACGTGTCGAAGACTACATTCGTTCCCGTGGCTACTTCATCTTCGACCGCGAACCTACACAGCAAATCTTGCTGGAACATCCGCGGGTCGCGATGGTTTTGCGCGATGAGGCGAGCTACAACGCCGTGCGCACCCCGATGGATCTGCCCATTGCACAGGAAGTTATTGAAGCAGTGAAGAGTGCACGCAAGGATGTGGTGCTGCTGCCCACCATGGGAGGGAGCGTGCCGCTGGGAGCGATGGAACGCGCCGCCGAGACTCGCACCATCACGGTACCCATTGCCAACTACGATGACAATCAGCACGCCGCCAATGAGAACCTGCGATTGCAGAATCTGTGGGACGGGGTGGAAACAATGGCTGCACTGCTCGCGATGAAGTAGCATGGAAATTCATGTTGCTTTACGGATTTTGATTTCAGGTTCAACCAACTCAGAGCTACAGCCGCGGGGCGCGTTTGAACCAAGCCGCTAGCGCAGCGGACCCTGTCGCATGTCTTGACACACACGTCGGAATTGTCCTCTCGAAGACTTCGACGCCGGCTCTTGGCGGACAGGAGCTATGCTGGATTCAGCTTGTCACCGGCAAAATCAGGTGGCTCACGAAAGCGTTTGAGATGAAGCATTGCTCATGCAGTCGGCTGGGGGACGTTATATTGCTGCTTTTCGGCTTGCTGGTTCTCTCCGCTACTGCCCAGAAAAGTGCAAAGTTGGCCGCTGCTCAGTCAGTTTCTTCGTCGCGGGAAGGGGCAAAGTTCACCGATGTAACATTGGCGCTCGGTTTGAATTTTGAACACGTCGCTTCGCACACGTCCAGGAAATACCTGATTGAGACGATGGGATCGGGCGTGGCCCTGTTTGATTATGACAACGATGGACGCTTGGATATTTTCGTAGTGAATGGAGCTTCGCTCAGTGATCCCACGCCGAAGGGGACGATTCCGCAAAAGAGCGGCCCCAGGGAGTGGAATCGCCTTTATCACCAAAAGAACGATGGCACATTTGAAGATGTAACTGCGAGGGCCGGGCTGCAGGGAAGCGGTTACGGCATGGGAGTTGCCGTCGGAGACTATGACAATGATGGGTTTGAAGATTTGTACGTAACCTCCTATGGCGGAAACCGGCTTTACCATAACAATGGAAACGGCACATTTACTGATGTAACGGAAAAGGCCGGCGTCGGTGGCGGCGGGTGGTCTACCAGCGCGGCGTGGGTCGATTTGGATGGAGATGGATTGCTGGATTTGGTCGTGCCCCGATACTTGCAATGGGACTTTGACGATATCTGGTGTGGCGAGCACCGGGAAGGCTACCGGGCATATTGCCATCCGGATTATTTCCATGCCGATTGCGCCCCTTGGTATATCACAACGATGGTAATGGGCACTTCACGGAAGTCTCGCGAAAAGTGGGCCTCGCGGCGCCAGGCAAGGGTTTGGGCATTGCTTTCGCGGATTACGACCGCGATGGCCACATTGACCTTTTTATCGCCAACGACTCCATGCCCGAATTTCTTTATCACAACAAGGGAGATGGCACATTTGAAAAGATTGGTCTGAACGCGGGCGTCGCTTTGGATGGCGAGGGCCATTCCTACGCAGGTATGGGCGTGGACTTCGCGGATTACAACAACGATGGTCTCCCTGATTTGATCGTCACCGCTCTAGCAAATCAGATGTACGCGCTTTATCGCAACAATGGCGACGGCACCTTCACTTACGACAGCTATCCTTCCGGAATCGGACGCATGACCCTGAAGCATTCCGGCTGGGGTGTGCGTTTTCTTGATTACGACAACGATGGCTGGAAGGATCTTTTGATCGCTCAGGGTCACGATTTGGACACGATCCAGCTGACCTTTCCGGATATTCATTACAAGGAACCCATGTTATTGGCAAGAAATACCGGCAATGGTTTCCTGGATGTCTCGGCGCAAGCTGGAGAGGTCTTTCAAAAGCCTTGGGCGGCCCGCGGACTGGCAATCGGGGATATCGATAACGACGGAAAGTTGGATGCTGTCGTCACTACGAACGATGGAGCCCTGTACGTTCTGCATAATTCGACTCAAACCCAGAACCATTGGTTAACTTTGGAACTCGTCGGGCACCAGAGCAATCGGGATGCAATTGGGGCGGAAGTAAAGGTGGTAACCGCGAAAGGCTCGCAATGGGCCACGGTGACGACGGCAGGGAGTTATCTTTCGTCGAGCGACAAGCGCGTGCACTTCGGCCTTGGATCCGAGATCGTGGCCCAAAGCATTGAAATTCATTGGCCGAGTGGGATTCGTCAGACGATCAAAAAAATCCGTGGAGATCAAATCCTTCGCGTAGATGAACCACTTGCAGGAGCGACGGGCAAAAGCGCTTACCCGTAAGCCAGTTGAACCGGCGGTTTGATTCTGCACCGACTGCCTATGGCTTTTTTTGGATGTCGCTGCGAGTGAAGTGCCCGATCCCTCTTTCAGTGTGTGGATCGTGTCTACCGACAAATTATTGAAATTTTCAATGAGGCCGCTGGGCCAGCGCACCTGCACGAAATCGACCGCGACGGCCGAGCCCAGACCGAAGTGCACTCGCAAATCGTTTTGCGAAATATAGCTCGAACCACTGCGCACTTCATCCACCAGCGTTCTCTTCCCAACCTTGACAGTGATCTTGGCACCAATCCCGTCTCGATTGGAGCGCGTTCCGACCGTTTTGAAAGTGATCCAGTGATTGGCGGATCGCACTGTATTGATTAAAAGACTTGGTCTTGCATAAACATTATTGATGACAACGGAAAGCTGCCCATCGTTCCATAGATCGCCCACCGCCAAGCCGCGCGCCGAGCTGGTTGTTGTAATTCCCGGCCCTGCCGTCGCGGAAATGTCGGTGAAGGTGCCGTTTCCATTGTTGTGATAAAGAAGGCGCGGCTCCAGATAACCGCTGCCCAGGTGAAACTTGTCGACCTCCGGATAGACGTGTCCATTAGCGAGGATGAGATCGGGCCAGCCATCATTGTCGAAGTCGAAAAACATAGTGCCCCAACCCAGGTACTGCGTGTGATGGCCGAGTCCGGCGGCGAAGGTAACATCTGAGAAGACCCCATCGCCATCGTTGCGGTAAAGAACGGGGGTATCATCGGAGAAGTTAGTCTTAAAAATATCCAGGCGGCCGTCGCCGTTGTAGTCGGCGATGGTTGTGCCCATCCCAGCCTGCTCGCGGCCATCTTCGTTAAAAGCAACTCCCGCCATTACGGCCACGTCGGTGAAGGTACCGTCGTGATTGTTGTGATAGAGAATGCTGGGAGCGCTGTCGCAGGCGATGTAGATATCCGGCCAGCCATCGTCGTCAAAATCGAGGGTGGAAACGCTCATCCCGTAATGTCCATTGGTCCGGTCAATGTGGGCCTTGGTGGTGACGTCCGCGAACGTGCCATCGCCACGATTTTCATACAGAATATTCTTCGCTTTGGGTAGGCCGCGTGGTCCACACATTACCGGGACGCCCTTCCACACACAGGAGCTGCCCTCGCCGGGTACTGGAGTAGTGGATAAATCGAAATCGACATAATTGGCGACAATCAGATCCAGCCGGCCGTCACGGTTGTAATCGACGAACGCACATCCGCTTCCCCAAGACTTTCCCGAACCCGCGACGCCCGCCTTCTCCGCGACTTCCGTAAAAACGCCGTGGTCGTTGTGATAGAGACGATTTTTGCCGTAATAAGTAACGTACAAATCTTCCCATCCGTCGTTGTCGTAATCTCCGACGCAAACGCCCTGACCCCACCCTGTGGCGACCAGACCGGCCTTTGCCGTGACATCAGTGAAAGTGCCGTCATGATTGTTGTGATAGAGATGATTGGAGGGAGCCTGGTCGGCCCGGAATCCTTCCAGAGTGGTTCCATTCACGATGAAAATATCTGGCCAGCCGTCATTGTCGTAGTCAAAAATGGCCGCACCCGTCCCCGTCGTCTCGATAATGTATTTCTTGCTATCGACCCCGCCGAATACATTAATGGCGGTCAGACCTGCCTTGTCTGCGATATCGATGAAATTTGCAATGCTTGAATTGTCGAGCAGCTCTCCGGGCTGGAGGCTGGGAAGCCGCAGTCTGAGAATACGACAAAGCCGTTACAGAGCAAGAACAATAAGGCAGGCCAAAGCAATATTTTCTGGAGCGGCATCGCCGGACCCGTGTTGAAGCACGTCGTCAAAGATTGTAGCTCGGCGCTACTTGCCGGCTCCGCCCAGGCGGAACTTGCCATTGTGGAACGAAGAAATCGCCTATCAAGTCACCTGGAGGAGGCAGCAACTGCTTCAGCGGAAGCCTCGGCAAACTCGGCTGCCTTTTTCTCGTCGCCGACGCGGCGATAGACTTGACTTAGGAGCCGCTTAGCCTGATTGTTACCCGGATCGAGGCGAAGAGTCTCCTGAAGTTCAGCGATTGCCGGATGCGGTTGACCCATTACGAATTCGGTTTTTCCCAAATTCAAGTGGGCCTCGGCGCTATTCGGATTCAATCGGACGGCAGCTTGAAAGGCGCCTAACGCCTCTGGCCGCTTACCCTCACGATCAAGGGCCAGCCCACGAAAATAGCTGAGCAGAAACGTGGGACCGATCTTCCTCTCTGCATCGCTGAGTTCAGTCGCGGCCTCCGCGGCACGGTCGGTTCTTAGCAGCACCTGCGCCAGCCCGATGTATCCCGTGGGAAGCGGATCGCCGGCCAGCACTAAGATCCCGAAAAACACTTTCCGCCTCCGTATAGCGGCCGCGGCTAGGTAGGCTGCGCCCAATCGTAAATGCAAAGCGTAAGACTTTGGAATTGCGGCCAGTCCATTTTGAGCGGCGGAGATTGCCTCGGGATAGCGGTTCAATTCCATCAACTCACGCGTCAAGTTTAGCCAGTATTCTTCCTCCCCGGGAGCAAGGCTGCTAGCCTGACGGAAAGCATTGATGGATCGCTCGCCCTGATTCAGGCGGGCGCAAGCGATGCCGAGCAAAGACCACCCCTCGGCATATTCGGTCGACTTTTCGGAACCTTGAGGTAGAGAGCCCCAATAGACGTGAGCCTGCACCAATGCTTTTTCTGCGTCTCCAGCCAGCAGGTAGATGAGAGCCAAATCAAATTGCGCCCAGCTTGCCCGGGTTGAGTTAGCGCTAATCAGTTCCTTTATGAGGCTGATCGCCCACTCGTTCTCGTGGACGGAGAGGAGCAGAGGAGCGAGCTGAATTGACTCCGCATCGTTCAACCGCAGTTTCCTGAGTTGCTCGAGGGATTTGCCGACATCCTGCTTGCGCCCTAACGCAACGTATCCGGTCACGGCTTGGATCAAGAACGCGGCATCAGCGGGCAGCGGTTGGCGGGAGATGTCCAATTCATGGAAAGCACGTTCGTACTGCTCCGCATCCAGTTCCACTCGACCGAGATAATAGTGTGCAAAAAAGTCGTCGGCAGACAGCTCGACCGCGCGCTGCAAGGCGTCGCGGGCCGGCACTAACTGGTGTTCCGTCCATCTGAGGAACCCCAGGTTGCGATAGGCATCTTCCAGAAGCGGATCGAGCCGAATCGACTCTTGATATTCGGCGGCAGCTTCGGCCTTCTTGCCCATCTGCGCTAGCACGATTCCGCGAAAATTGCGAACTCGCGCGTCGTCCGGATGTTCGCGCTCCGCCGCGCTGAGCTCTTCGAAGGCATCCTCAAACCGATTCTCTTTCAGAGCCGTGAGCCCCCTCTGAAATGCATCGGCCTGCTTGGACTCTTGAGGGGTGGCTTTATTGAAAGAATCCGCGCACACATAGTCCAGATGGAAACTGAGAAAGAAAAGAAGAATCAGGAGGTATCGCATGCTATGGATCTTGGGCAGATTTTGTTACTTGCCCTAGACGCTCTGTTTGCTTTCTCTAGCTTATCGTGTGATTCGCGATTCAGAGCTGTAGAGAGGGCAAATTCGCGCGCAGCCTTCTCCTTATCACCCAACGCTTGGTAAACCCTCGCCAGCTTGTAGTGAACCGAACCGTCATGATCGGAGGATACGGTGATCTTGAAGTACTCTTCCGCTTTCGCATAATCGCCCAGCTCTGAATATGCGCTGCCTAAGTCGCGCTCAATATCGGTATTTCCGGAATCAGCCGCCAGCGCTTTCTCGAGATAAGGCAAGGCCTCATTGGGTTGATGTTCGAGCAAATAGGTGTCTCCCAAGGTCGTGCAACGCACCGGCGTGGCGCGGATTCAGCCCCAGTTCGGCCTCGAGTTCAACGCGTGCTTCCGGAACCTTCGAGTCCTTCCATAGCACGTGACCCAAACTGTAGTGCAGATTGGGCACGGCTGGCTTCAGTGCAACAGCCGCGCGATACTCCTCAATGGCTTTTCCATCATCTCCTTTCGCCGCTTCAAGATCGCCCATCAACTGGTGCAACCGATACGACTGGGGTGCTGCATAGTAAAGCTGGAGATAAGCTGACGTGGCCAGTTTTTCGTAGCAACGTGCGCGCCAGTAAGCTGCCTCGGCCGAATTGCTTTTCGCCGCTGGTAATCCCTCCAGGATCTTGAGGGCAACCTCTGACTGCCCCGCTTCTAGCAGCGCACTTACCACTCGGAAACGAAATTCAACCGAGGACCGCGCAGTAACAACTTTGCCTGCACAGGGCGCGATGTTGGAAAATTCGTTGTGCCGGAGTGCACGTTTGACTTCTGCCTCAGTACAGTCCCTTCCGACAATGCTATTACTAGCGGCGCTGGAAGCCGCAAATCCAGATTCCTCCTCCGCCCGGGAGGTATCCCCGTTTTGTTCGGCTAGAAATGCGAGCGCCAAGTGCGCAGCCGGGGAATTCCGATTTTGCAGATCTCCCGCGAACCTCTGGATTTTTTCACGAGTGGAATCGGGAAGTTGTTCGAGTGCGGAATCGCCAAAGCCTGCTTCGCGAAGGCCCAGGATTCTTTCCGATTGCTTCGGGTCGATGCCCACCGCTTTCTCCCAATCCTGCAGGGCAGCCTCAACATTGTCCTCGATCAGCCTGGCTTCGCCTCGGCGCACCAGCGCACGTAAATTGTCGGGATCGTTACGCAACTCCTCATCAAATTCCTGAATTGCCAGGTTCACTTTTCCCGCACGAAGAAGAACCTGACCCATTTCGGCGTGCAATCCGGCAAGGTTCGGCGAAATCGCAAGCGCATTCTGAAAATGAACCACGGCGGAAGGCCATTCATTGCTTGAGGCATAAGTTTCCGCGGATAACTGTTCGCTGCGCGAAGAGTCCGGAGCAATCTTTTCGAGCCGCGCCACCTGTTGTTTCCCCAGCCGTTCGTAAGCGCTTCCCAAAAGGTAGAGAAGATCGACATCCTTGGCTTGCAGTTCCAAGGCTCGGTGGAGGGTAGCCACTTCAGCTTGCAGTTGGCCGGAGATCTCTTGCGCGCTGGCCAGCCAGAGCCTTATATCCGGCCGATCCGGTTCCGCGTGAAGCGCGGCCTTAAGATAAGGGATGGCCTTCGCGCCTTCGCCTAACTTGCAATAGTCCACTCCAAGGAAAAAATTAGCTCCAGCCAGCGCCGGTTTGATTTTGAGCGCGCGGCGGAATTCGGTCATGGCCTCGGGTGAGCGATTTTCCAGTTGATAAACCAATCCAAGGTTCATGTGGACTTCCGCAAATTCAGGCGCAAGCGCAAGCACGGCTTGAAATTCCCGCTCCGCGGTGGGGAAATTGTTATCCTGCTGGGCATGTTGGGCGGCGGCAAAATGGGAACGAATCGCCGCATCTTTCTCAATGGGCGATGAGGCGGTCTGTCCTGCCAACCGCGAGGTGGGAGACGTCAGCAGAAAAAGCAGAGATGACAAAATCCAAAATCGAAAGCGAACATCGCCCGCCGCCATCGATTGCGCACTCATGACTGGACTCCGAAACTTGCGGAACGTTCATTCCAGTTCTGCGGATTGCGCTGCGGGGATCTCTTTGTTCCTCAAGGTTACCGCAAAATCTCAAAACCCGCCGAACCTTCTGCAAGAGTATAGCAAGCCGTTCTCAGCCAAGTTCGAGAAGCCACGCCGATTCAAACGTTCGCCTCCGCCTCAGTTTGTGAACCATCGCGCGCAGGAGGCTAGAGGCTGAGAGGCCGCGGCTCCCAAAACATAAACAGTGGCTAGGATTCGCAGTCTGATCTTTAGTCCTGCTACCGTATGCGACGGACGGCGACGAGAGTCGTGGAATTCGGTGCCCCGGAAACTGTCCGGGAGCGAATCAGCGCCTCAAACCAGGTATTTTGAGGGGAGTTCTCTGTGGAAGAAATTCCCAGAGCGCTCATCAACTGACGCCGATTTTCTTCGTCCGCAAGGAAGCGCCCGGCTGCCTCCGTTCCCTCCTGTTGTAAACCCTGCAGCGCCAGCACGCTGCCGTCGTGGGTTCCGTTGGGAAGGAGAGAGATAGTCGCGTAATCTTCTCCGATTGTCCCTGTCCACCGCAGGCCCTCATATTGTGGCTGTTCGCTGGGTAATGGGTTCTTGTTCACGAATACCTTGGCGCTTTTCCCAACTACGCCTTCACTCTCACGAAAGTTGAGCTTGTCCTGGAGAAGCGTTACCCAAGGATTGGAACCAGGGCTCCCAATAAACACGTAGTTGTTGTGATCGAGATCGCGCATCCTCAAGTCCCGCGGGTAGCGCACCAGCAGCTGCGTTTGCAAGGGGCCGGCAATTTTGTACAGGGCGACGACATTGGCCACATCCGCGAATGAAGTGAGCGTGGAATTCGCAATGTACTCACTCAAGCGAGCATCGGCCTCGCCCCCTTGGCACGTTCGAGGGTCCGCAGAAATTCCCGGCGAAGATACTGGTCGAGAGATCCCGGCTCACTGGCAAGGATGCGCGCCATCCCATAATTGCTATCTGCCACCACAATAATGGTCTGATGTTTGGCATCGAAGATCTGGGAGAAAGGCCAGGGAGGAGCGGTGGCAGCCCGCGCTCCGCTTACCGTTTGGCGCGCGGTCATCCAGTACACCAACCCGGCGCACACCATGATCAGAATGCCGCACAAGACCCAGGGCAGCGTCGTCCGGCGACGCCAAGCCGAAACTTGGGTCGCATTGGAGTCTATCGGCACGACGAGAGGATCAGCTCTGTGAACCGGCCGAAAGACTAGGGCGTAGGAGCCCTTGGGTATTTCCAGGACGATCGGCTCGTTATGGCCATCTTCATCGAAATACTCATGAAGCTTCAGACGAAGTTGCCGCACGTGGACCCGTACCGAACTATCCTCTAGGGGGCTGTAATCCGAAGGTTTGTGGAAGAGCACATTACCGATGTGATGTTCAGTCAGCTCGGGAGCGTTTCCGAGCATGGTTTGCTCGGCCAGAGTACTGCAACAATTCTCGCAGTCGCGTGCTCTTTTGAAACGGTCCACTCGAAACAATTCGTTGTACCAGTTGCCAACGCTCATCCGTCTGAAAGTCTTTTGAAGCGCGTTGCAACTGGGAAACGCTCATCGCGGAGTTCGGTGACTGCACTACCTTGTCTAACCGACGACGATTCTCAGTCGGTCCGGCTTTGACCCAAGGGATGCTATCATGGCAAATTTCTAAAATCAACGATTAACTCCTTTTGTCCCAGCAGTTTCGTTCCCGTCCGAAGCGCCAGGCATGCCGGTGAATTACATGTGAAATCCAGGACGTGTGAGCTTCTGTCGACGGTGAATCACAATGAAATCACGTGTGACACCCTTTTCCTCGAAAGGTAAATGGGCAGAGTATCCCTCTGCGGTGGGTCCATAACCTAAAACAATTAGTTGGAATCCAGATTTCGCGCATTTTGGGGTGACCGTTCTGAGTTCGTGAGAGCCTTAACTCGGGAAATCAATTCCTGCGCTTGATTGGTTTTCGAGCAATCGCGTCACGGGGGATGTGCATGAAAAGATTTCTTTGCGCCTTAGCGTTCCTGACTTTGGCATCTACAGTATGTCTTCGCGCACAAACCACAAACGGCAGCATTCAGGGCACCGTCACAGACCCTAGCGGCGCGGCGATCGGCGGGGCATCCGTGACCGGCCGAAACATGGATACCGGTCTCAGCGTTACTACCGTGAGCAGCAATGCTGGGCTTTACTCTTTGGCGAACCTCCCACCCGGACGCTACTCCGTTTCGGTCGAAGGGCCGAACCTCAAGAAAGTACCTCGCGCGAAGGCGTTACGGTGGCGACCGACGCGACTGTTGCTCTAGACATCCAGATGCAGCTTGGCGCAGTTTCCGAGAGCGTTACAGTCAGGGCCGATGCTAGTCAGCTTGAAACCGCAACCTCAGACATCGGAGTAACATTGGAGCCCACGCTGAATGCTAACTTGCCGCTGGCAGTCAACGGCACGGTTCGCAATCCCGTTCAATTCATTGGACTGGTACCTGGATTTGTGGGACAGATATCGAATAACGCGGGCGACAACGCGTCGGATGATTTCAAAGTAGATGGCGGCCAGGAAGGTGGTACCGACATCTTGGTCGATGGCGTTTCCATCTCCTTGGTTTCGCCCAACACACAAATGAACAAAGGCGTTTCGACGGACGGAGTGCAGGAATTCAAGGTGCTTCAAAGTAATTTTTCGGCCGAGTATGGCGAATCTGGCGATGGCATCGTGAGTCTAACGATGAAGTCTGGAACGAATGACTATCACGGCTCCATTTATGATTATCTCTTCAACCGCACGCTTGACGCCAACACCTGGGCGAATAACACCCAGGGCCTGCCCAGGTCTGTCAATACACAGAATGATTTTGGCGCCACTTTCGGAGGTCCGGTTCGCATTCCCATCCTTTATAACGGACACGACAAGACCTTCTTCTTTTTCGACTACGAAGGGTTCCGCTACCGGACTGGCGGGAGTTCACCGATAAGCGTGCCCAATGCCGCCTTTCAAAGTGGCAACTTTTCCGCGGACTGCACGACAGGATTCAGTGCCAGTGGGATCTGTAATTCTTTATCGGAGCAACTTTATGATCCCACCACGCAAGCTCCGATCCCCGGAAATATCCTGACGAACGATCCTAACTTTACACTGAGCACGGTTATGGCAAAGGTTTTTGCCCTGCTGCCGCCGACAACCACCTCCCTTACCAACAACGTGATTAACACGACGATCAACACCACGACTGCGGATCTTTTTGACGTCAAGATCGATCACAATATTTCGGACAAGCACAGGATTTCCGGCGGCTTCGACTATGACAATACGAACACCGGCGGCAATTCAAATCTGGGGCCGATCTTCGGCGAGGCCGTCCCGCAGAACACCCGATATGTGCGCTTCAGCGATAACTACATTTTCAAGCCAACGGTAGTGAACCAGTTCCTGGCCGGATTTAGCCGCCGTTTCCGCGGCGAAATCTCCGACAGCCTTAATTTGAATTACCCCGCAAAGATCGGAATCACCGGCGTGTCGCCCGTAACGTTCCCGTGCATTACGTTTGTTGGGTCCCCTTACGACAATTTGCTTAACAACTGTGGCGATTCAGAGTTCGCGGACAATGTTTACCAAGTCAGTGACTCTGTCAGTTGGCTCAAGGGGAAGCACAACATGAAATTTGGCGGCCAGTATCGGGCGCTGGAATTTAATGTGCGGCGGCTCACGCAGGCCTCAGGCGAATTCGATTTCAACTCCATTCAGACCAGCCTCGATGGAGTCGGCGGAGATCCGGTAGCTAGTTCGGAATTCGGCCTGGTGAATTCCTCAACGCTGAATTACGGCTCCTTCAGCGGGGTGCGTTACAAAGATTATGGCTTCTTTGCCGAGGATACTTACAAGCTGAACACGCGTCTAACTTTGAATTACGGTTTGCGTTACGATCTCGATATCCCCGCAACCGAAGCATTCAATCGCTTTTCCATGGTTGATCCTACCCTCCCCAATCCTGGCGCAGGCGGCATTCTGGGAGCCTATACATATTTTGGAAGCGGCGCCGGACGAAACGGAAGAACTCGTCCGCAAGACATTTACACGAAAGCCTTTGGACCGCGCTTAGGTTTTGCCTACAGTATCAACGATAAGACGGTTTTACGCGGTGGGTACGGTATTTTCTATCAACCGCTGAAGGAAGGGTCGTTTGCGGATCAGGACGGTTTGGGGTTTTTCAACAAACAGACAATTACACCAACCAATGGCGGCCCCATCCAGATCGATGACCCGATACCCCATCTGTTCCCTGCCATCGGGCCCCTTACGCCCCAGGGACAAAACGGTTCCAACGGCGTGATTACCGTTCCCGCAAACACCGGACGCCCTGCCGACATTCAAACTTGGAATCTCGATATACAACGCCAGATTGTCGCCAATTTGATGGTAAGCGTTGCCTATGTGGGCTCCAAGGGCACTCACTTGGTCGCCCTGAATATTATTCCAAACCAGGTGAATCCCACATATCTCTCGCTGGGTAGCGACTTATTGATGAATGTTACTTGTCTTAGCAGCGGAACCTGTCCCAATGCCATCGCAGCTGGCGTCACGGTGCCTTATGCCGGGCTTCACTGGGAATATCAACCAGGCTCTTCGACCTTTTCCCCAGTACGGCGACTTCAACCAGGAAGATAACTCCTTTAGTCCGGATCGCACCGGTAACTCGACGTATCATGCGATGCAATTGCAGGTGGATAAGCGCTTTGCTCAAGGGCTGAGCTTCCTGGTGTCGTATACGGTTTCGAAGAACATAACCGACGCTGATTCATCCGGGCCCGGCGTTTCCGGCTTCATCGGCACGGGCAGCTACATTGGCCAGAACTCTTACGATCGGAAGGCGGAGAAAGCGGTCAGCGAGCTCGATATTCCGCAGAGCCTGGTGTCGAGCTTTTTCTATGAACTGCCGGTTGGGCATGGAAAACGCTACCTGAATGGCAACGGACTATCGGACCGCGCCGTGGGCGGCTGGTACATCTCCGGCATTGCCCAGTACAAATCTGGACAGCCCACCGAGGTATACAGTTCGTGCGGAGAGACCGCTGGCATCGTCTTGTTCGGCGGATGCGAGTTCACCGGCTCTGCGCGTGTAAACATTGTTCCCGGTGTCCCGCAGACCAACAAAAGTAACTTCAATCCTTTCACGACGCCATTCTGGAATCCCGCTGCATTTTCGCCCGCAGCGCCCTTTACGTTTGGCGATGAAGGCCGATCCCTCGCCTCTGCCCGGTCTTTTGGAGCCCGCGACGAAGACTTCACTCTCGGTAAGAAAACGAGGATTTTCGGTGAGAAAGCCCTGGTCGACTTCAAAGCAGATTTTTTCAACATCTTTAATCGCCACGTTTTCGGGGGGCCCTCCGGGATCGGTAACGGAAATATAAGCAGTCCGTTTATTCCCCTCGGCTCTCCCGGATGCGACGGAGCTAACCAACATTTTGCCTGTGGCTTCGGTGCCCTTACCGGCACACAAAATCCACGATTTATTCAGCTAGCCTTGAAAGTTCAATTTTGAACTGACGCTGCTCTGCCTCGGTTGTCGTTCGAGGCAGAGCTCGACTGATCATTTTTCATACCGTGGTTCCAGCCGCATGAATGTTTTCAATCGGCGAATCTTTGTGAAGACGCTTCTGGCCACGGCTGCGAGCGCCGCGCCAGCGCACTCAGCTCTGCACAAGGGAATCTTTTCTCGATCGTTTGCAGCGGAAGACGCCTCCGCAAATATCGAGGCTGGAAATCAACAACTCCGCATCTCTCCCGAGGGAGCCGCGCTTGCTTTTCAGAACTTCCTGCGCATTGATGGCGAGTGGAAACCCGCAACCCTGGCCAATAACCCGTTCGTTGTCGGCGACTCCTTTTCCCTGGTTACCTCGCGCTTACGGCACGACGGCTCCCTGTTCGTTGTGCCGGGAAGGGCAAGGCGGTAGACCTGGATGGCAAGGCTGTGATCTATGACTGGGACGCGGAAGTCAGCGCCCTAAGTTATGCTGCTCAAATACGCTAATGATGCCCTTGGTTCCGATTTCGTACCACACTTCATTTACCGGTGTCGGTCAGGCTTCGCCAGGACAGCCGCATCGAGCCCCAGATCATCATCTGGTTAAGTTCTTCATCCACCCTGATGGAAGGCCAGTCGGGAAGCTGGAGGCGCGTGCTGCTGGAACAACCGACGCGAAACTCGCTGGGCGCCTACGGCAACGATCTCCCCGCACTTTATCTTCTGGATCAGAACCTTGGCGTCGAGACCCTGATGTATTTCGATATGTTCGATATGGGTTGGATGTCCACGGAAAATCTTCCGCGCTTCTTGGTTTATCGCTGCTCGAGCCTGTCGCGGATCGAACCTGACGGCACCCAGCGCCTCGGGGTAGGATTGTTGGCCGATCAGGCCACGGGCCATGTCCTGCCGCAGGGAGATGTCAACTTCACTTACTGGCTGCTTCAGAGGCCCATGGCTCGCTTACTGACGGCGCAGGAGTCCGTGACGCGCTGGATCGAAGCTCTTCTTCCCCTGTTTGAGGAGAACCTTACCTGGCCCACGTGCGCTACTTCGTGGAAAGAGTTTGCCGCCGGTACAGTGGAAGACTTGCAGGACAAGAGCGCGACCCAAATCGACACTAAGGGTTATACGGGGTTGCGTGCTTATGTTAAGGCCAGCTCCCAACTTTGGAATGATTCCTCCGATAACTTCGAGCTGATGACAGTCGCGGATGTTCTCTGGCCTTCGCTGCTTTACCTCCAGCTACATCCAACGCCTAGTTACGAACACGAATGCAGCAATCTCCTGAATGATCTGCCCGCCTTCTACCATGCAGACACACATAGTATTAGCAACGATTTCGCGCGTAGGCCCGACGAACGAGCCGATTCGTGGTATCCGTTCGAGAATTCTCTTATCAAATACCCCATGATTGGCTCTCTGGCGGGATCGAAGGAAATCACAGATCGATTTCTCGATGCTTTCCAGCACCGCCCAGAAGATGGCGCGGCAATATAACTATCTTTTTCCAATTTATTATCGGGTGGCCACTCTTCGGGCTGAGGGTGCCGGTACAAATTATGCCGTGGGTGGCTTGTATGCCTGGGCCGCGATCCTGGCAAACAAATTGACCGGAGAGACTCAGTATCTCGAAGAGGCCCGCCGAGCCGTCCGTGTTTTGTACACGGTTCCTCCAGACCGGCTCTTCCACGAGCCCCAGGAACTAGCGTTACGGTGCGCTGGCGGCGGCGGAACTCGGCATGGCGGAAGAGGCCAGATACCTGCTCTACGAACAGCTTCGGATGTTTTACTGGTACTCCGATCCCAGCCAGCGGTCTCACGACATTCGCGGAATGGTGCAGGCCGCCGCTTCCATCCTTTATCCCGCCTTCAAGGAAAATGTGGAGTCCATTCTCCCATGGACGGGAATCATGAGGCGCGGGATCGTTTTTGAAGGCCTCCTGCGTTTCATGGATCAGCAGCGTCGCAACAACTTCTATTTCTTTGAAAATTGCTCGATCAACCGCCGCGGGACGCCCTCCGCCTTCATTCCGTATGAGAATCTCGGCACGCTCGAGCTCGCGGGCATGACCGGGAATGTGGGGAAAGAAATCTACGGTGCGGGCGAGTCGATTTGGATGTATTTGATGTTTGAAGCGCTAGGGCAGGTTAGTGACCGGGAACTGATGCTGGTGAACCTCGACCTTCTCGACGTGCACCAGCTCGACAAGTTTCCGCCACCAACGTTAAATTTCCTTTTATACAACCCTACTGCCATTGCCAGGTCCGCAAACATTAACATTCCTCTGGCGAAACAACGCACCGCTCGCTTCACTGTAAATGGCAAACCTAGCGATGCGACGGTGCAACTGCCGAAACAGTCTTTCGTACTGCTTATGGTTGAGTTTTAACGGGTCGGTAGTTTGCGGCTAGTCACTTCAGATGCGGTTATCCATCCGTCGTTTCTCAGGTGCACTTAGTTTGTGAAGGAAGGAAATCCGGCATGACCAAAGTTCCTTTTTCTGCGGTGCGAAGAACCAGCATATTCGCGCTGGTTCTCATTGCTTTTGTCGCTATAGCTGCCGTTTCTTTTAGCCCCCCTTTTGGAAAGTGGCGACGGCTCTCCGTCGACCCCATATTGTCTCCGGAGGGACACACGTTTGAGTCCGCAGGAACCTTTAATCCCACCGTCATAAAGAAGGACGGAAAGTTTGTGATGCTTTACCGGGCGCAGGATCGTAATGGCACTTCCTCTATCGGCTACGGCTCCAGCGACGATGGCATTCATTTCACTCGCCGCTCCGAACCGGTCATGGTTCCCGAGGCTCCCTATGAAAAGGGCGGCGGTGTGGAAGACCCAAGGCTGCAGAAATTTGGTGACATCTACTATCTGACCTATACGGGATACAACAATGTCGATGGGGCATCGCCCGACAAGAAAGACGCTCAACTATGCCTGGCTACTTCCACGGACCTCATTCATTGGGAACGGCGCGGAGTCATCCTTCCGAGCTTTAAGGGGAAGTGGAACGTGAAGTGGACAAAATCTGGTGCCATTGTCCCGGAAAAAATCAACGGCCAGTATTGGATGTACTACCTGGGCGACGCAAAGGGAAAAGACACTCAAATGGGGGTCGTTTACTCCGACGATTTGCTGCATTGGACCGAAGCTCTCGACCACCCAGTTCTGGCCAGCCGTCCAGGCATGTTTGACTCACAGGTTGTAGAGCCGGGGCCGGCGCCGATCATAACGCCGCAAGGCATCTTCCTGATCTACAACGGAGCCGATGACAAACTTGTTTACTCGACGGGCTGGGTTCTTTTCGACAAGACTGACCCGGTCAAAGTCCTGGCGCGCTCGGCAGAACCTGTGTTTGCACCCGAAAAAGATTGGGAAAAAGTGGGACAGGTCCCGAATGTCGTATTTGTCGAGGGTATGGTTCAGGATGGCGAACGCTGGCTGTTCTACTACGGTGCTGCCGACAAGTACGTCGGGGTCGCAACCGCCTCGGTGCGCTAACCTCGCATGGCCGCGGCAGCCGACTCTTATCTGGCCACTAGCTGAAGATGTTCGTAATCAGGAATTGATTGCGGAATTTGCCTTGCGGGTCATACTTGTTGCTAAGCTGAACGAAATCGGGCAACTTCTCATAAATAGATTTCAGGATTGTGAGTGCGGTATCGCTCTCGAACTTCGCGCAGGAATTCATAATATGGCTCTTTTTTGCTGGAGTCGTCGCGCACCTCTTCGATTTTTTCGATCAGAGTGTACCCAACGACGTGCGTGAACGACTAAACCAAATGTTTAGGCACAGCTTCCGCAAAGGCGAGCCCAACTGAACCAGGACAAGGATTCATCGGCTAATCAAAGTCGGGAGTGAGGCCGAGGCCCGATGAGAACCGGTTGGCACAGGCATAGAGCGAAGTAACCAGAACAGCATCGAAGATAGCAGCATCGTTCCAGCCCAACTCTCGCAACTTCTCAATGTCAGCCCGCCGCATGTCGCCTGGATTGGTAGTAAGCTTCTCGCAAAACTTCAACAACTCCATGACTTTGTCGCGGTGGATGGATGATAGACGAACCTCGGGACGCTTCGCAATTAGAAGCGGCCCTCCTTTTTGGATGTGAAGGAATGCGGATTGAAACTTATTCCCTCCAGCGTGATCTGATGTTTCATGCGAATGATTTTCGCGTTGGCGATTGTTTTCAGCTTTGCCTGGACGGCTGCCGCACCTGCGCAAGAGAAACTGACCCACCTCGCCGCCGACAAATCGCCGTACCTCAAGCGGGCTATTTCTCAGCCGGTCGATTGGTACCCTTGGGGCGCGGCGGCTTTCGGGCGTGCGAAAGAGCTGAATCGTCCCATCCTTCTGGATGTGGGAGCGGTGTGGTGTCCGTGGTGCGGTCTCATGGATCGGGACACCTACACCAATGCCGCCACTGCGGACTACATTAATCAGCACTTCATCGCGGTCAAAGTTGACTTCGACGCTTCGCCCAAGCTGGTGGCGCAGTTGCAACGGGCGCAAGCAATTCTGAATCTGCCTGTAGGATTGCCCCTCACATCATTCATCACGCCCGATGGCAAGCTGTACTTCGGGGCGGGCTACCTGCCTCCGAAACACAAAGGAGACAAGCAGTCTTTTCAAGAAGCTGCCGATGAAGCTCTTGCTCGCTACGCGCAGAAATCCAAGGTCGACGAAGGATCATTTCAATTGGAGATAGAGAAATAGCCATGAAAAAGACTTTGCTGCAATTGTCCTTGTTACTGACGCTGACGGTTACGACATCATTCGCAATCGACAACCTGAAACTCAACTCTAAACTCGACTATTCGAGTGATAGCCTCGACGGCCCACTGATTACGGGAGACGACGCGCAGGCTGGCTTTGTCGCGGGGAAGACCAATTACGTCATCATTTATGGTGAAGGCTGCTTTAATTCAAAGCGCCAGGCTCGTCGGACCGTCGAACTTTCCAACAAGTACAGGAATCAAGTGCATTTCGTCGTGATTGACCTAGACGCCAAACGTTCGCCCGAACAGCAGAAACTTGTCAAGCAATTCTACAAAGGTTACATCCCGCACGTCGTCGTGTTGGATGCGAACGGAAATCCTCTCTACAACTCCTCTGGTGAAGTTGATTCCAAAGAGATCGAAGGAGTGTTCGCTAAATCATTCTCCGAATCTGCAGTTGATTCTCGATAGCCGGACGAGCATTATCTGACAGCGACCTCGACGAGATTCGAATCCGTGGTCGCCAATTAGAGCGATAGAGCACCGGCAGAAACGCTTATCGAACCCTGTCGTACCCTCGCTGCACGGCGTTCAGCCTCTCCTAACTCGATAGCTACCATACAAATATGGCTAGGTAACGAACGATTTGTCAACTCCGAGGATGGCGAGTCGGATGCTAGATCCGGATTGATCCTCTTGAACGCGCATAGCCACTACTATTCGTTGAGAATTCGCTCAGGTGTCGGGATCACGAACTCCATGCCGAGTTAGCAGGACCAATCCTGCCGTGCAGGCCGGTCAGCTTCCTGTTGCCGACAAGGACTAAGCCGCTGGCGCGGCGGACGCTACCGCGTGCTGAGCCGGGAGATTTCGGGCGCTGCTGACGTAGTTTGGGTTACGGAGAAAGGAGACTCCTGTGACCCATTTACGCAAGATGATGCTGGAGGAACTCCAGCGCCGCAACTATTCCGAGATCACAACTCGCAAGTACTTGCAGTACGTAACTGCGTTCGCCCGCCACTTTGGCAGGCCGCCAGATCGGCTCGGACCCAACGAGCTGCGAAGTTATCAAGCTTACCTGCTCCGAGAGCGCAAGGTGACACCCGGCACAGCGGTCAACTGTGTAGCCGCTTTGCGGTTCTTTTTTATAAAGACGCTCAAGCGACACTACAGTGTGCGGGCCCGGCTGCGGCTCTCGCCGATCCACAACAATTTGCAAAACTACTCCGCCGCCTTCATCGCCACGACTGGGTGGTCTACGCGAAACCTGCTTTCGGCGGTCCCATGCAGGTGTTGCGCTATTTAGGCCGCTACACCCATCGCGTGGCCATTTCCAATCACCGCTTGTTGGCCTTCGATCAAGAACGCGTCACTTTCCGCTGGAAGGATTATGCCCGCGGCGGCAAGCAAGGCCAGATGACGCTGCCAGCGACGGAGTTCTTGCGCCGCTTCTTTCTGCACGTGCTGCCCAAAGGCTTTGTTCGAATCCGTCACTTTGGCTTTTTGGCGAATCGCTTTCGGGCTTCTCGTTTGGCATTGAGCCGCATAAACAGCGCGGGTTTGGAAATATGGCGGAGAGGGAGGGATTCGAACCCCCGGTACAGTTTCCCGTACTCCAGTTTTCAAGACTGGCGCCTTCAACCACTCGGCCACCTCTCCGACACTACAGTTTTACTACAGCCTCGAATTGTTTTGGTAGGGTTAGTGTCTTCTAGTGGAATGGACAGCATCGAGTATCCAAGTCCGCGACCTGTGGCAGGCGACGGATCTCGGATTGCGACCGCAGAACGCTTTCAGCCGCTGTGGCGCCGCGATCAGCTGTAATGGTCAGCAGTCGGACCGGCAAGATTGGAATGTTTCCGATTATCTGGTTCCGTTTGGATATACGAGAATCTTACTGGCTTCCCCGGTTTTCAGGCGAGCCATAGCTTTCGGAAAATCCTTCATCGCGATTCGGTCGGTGATTACGGGGTGAAGATCGAGGCGTCCGCTTTTTAGGAGGGCGGTCATCTGGTACCAGGTCTGGTACATACGGCGGCCATTGATGCCTTGAATCGTGATGCCTTTGAAGATGATGTCTTCGGAGAAATTGAGCGGGATTGGTTTCGAAGTCAAGCCGAGAAGGGAGATTCGTCCGCCGCGGCGAACGATGTCGAAAGCCGTCCGAATCGCCTCTGGATGACCGGCCATTTCGAGGACCACGTCTACGCCCAAACCTCCGGTTTCTTCGGCTACGATTGCGCGCACATCTTCCTTTGACGGGTCAAGCGCGTAATCGGCGTGCATTTCAGTTGCTAGCTTGCGACGGTGCTGGTTGACTTCGATGGCGAAGATCGTCGTGGCGCCCACCGCTCGCGCTACTGCGATTGAGAACAAACCGATGGGGCCGCATCCGGTAATGGCTACCGTTTTCGCTGCGATCTCTCCCGCCAGAACCGTGTGCACGGCATTGCCCAGCGGATCGAGGATGGACGCGTACTCCTGCGGGATGGCGGGATCGAGCTTCCAGATGTTCGACTCGGGGATGACGACGTACTCGGCGAACGCTCCATTGCTGTCGACGCCGATGATTTTCACATTCTGGCAGATGTGGGCTTCACCAGTGCGGCACTGCAGGCACTTGCCGCAGGCCACGTGCATTTCCGCGGATACGAAATCACCTTCCTTGACGCTGGTGACTTCATCGCCGAAGGCCACTACCTCGCCGCAGAATTCGTGTCCAGGAATTAGAGGAGGATGAATACGTCCTTGGGCCCACCGGTCCCATTCGTAAATGTGGAGGTCGGTGCCGCAGATGGAGGCGACCTTTACTTTGACCAGCACATCGCAGCGGCCGTATGCGGGAATTTTAACTTCGCGGATTTCAGCGCCCGGCGCAGCTTCCGGCTTGACCACTGCGAGCATATTGCCGGATATCTGGCTGGGCATGGAAGCCTCCCCTTACGAGTACGGAACTTATGAGCGCAAACTACTCATTCTACATCGGCGCAACGCATTAGCGTTTTTTTTGCAGAGCTCGGCCTGCCCAACAAAATCGATAGCGGCCTAAGTTTTATAGGTCCCGTGAGCGTGTGTTTTTGGACTCGCAACTTTGTAGGTTTCCGATTTTCCTCGCGGTATGCTGAGCGTTTTCCATTCCGACGAACGAACGTGTTTAGCGAGGAACACGATTTGTCCGATGTGTTGCGCGTAGTGGGCGAGCGCCCGGTTAAGCGCTTGCAGCACGGTGTGCGGCTCGTTGCGAATAGTTACGGTGCGTTGCACGTCTTCAGCGCCGAGTGAGTCAAGCGTCCCGAACACGTGCGACCACCCCTCCTCCCACCATCGCATTACTTCGTCGCGCGTGGTTTTCTCGGAAACTTCAAACTCCTGATCGCGAAAGCGATCTGGTTTTTCGCCATCGCTGGTCAGAAAGTCGGTGAAGCGCGAGCGTGCGTTGCCGGCGATGTGCTTGACCAAAGTCGCAATGGAGTTCGACTCTGGATCGAGCGCGACGAAGAAATCTTTATCTTCGAGCTGAGCCATAGCGGCTTCGGCCATGCGCTTGTGACCGCGGAACTGACGCTTCATTTCTTCAAGGTAGTGAGATGCGAGGTCGGTCATAGAGATTACCAGTGCGTTCCATTTTACGACGGGCGCGAGCCCAGGGTAACGGTTCGTTGATGCATTGAAGCCACAGCAGGAGTTCGAATCGTCACTCCAGGCGCTCATGGAGATTGTGGCAGCGCGACGGAAGTAACATCGCAGGCGACACGAAACCCATAGTCTGCATATTTGTACCCGGGCGGGATGCTGGAGCGAGCGGCGCAGCGCGATATCTTAACGTGGTGACGCCACGAACCCCCGCGGGAAGCGCGACGATCGCCGGTTTCAGGCCCGCATGGATTGCGTTCGGGCGACACCGCATAATAATCCGGCGTGTACCAGTCACTGCACCACTCGTGCACGTTATCGCACATGTTGTAGAGGCCATATCCATTCAGTTCGCCGCGACCAACCGGCTCCGGGCCGGTCTTCCAATAATCAGCGCAACGATCAGCGTAGCCGGGCAGTGACTGTGACGGCTCATCACCCCAGGGGAACTGTGCGCTCTCACGTCCGCCACGTGCGGCGCGCTCCCATTCCGCTTCGGTGGGCAAGCGAAACTTTCTTTCCGTGACTGCGCTCAGCCATTCGCAGTAATGGATAGCATCGAACCACGACACTGCGACAACGGGTTGCTCGGGATCATTGAAGGCAGGGGTGCTTCGGAACGGTGGCGGCAAAGATGCGGTATCTCGCAGGGAGCGGTCATAATCGGCATTGGTAACTTGGCGGATAGCCAGCTGAAATTCATCGATCCAAACGCGATGCACTGGTTTTTCGTTGTCCTGCCCTGTATCGCTGCCCATAAGAAACCAGCCGGCCCGGAATGCGGACGAGTTCGGCGGCACAGGCTTTTTCGCCTGAGCCGTCCATCGATTGGGAAACGCTGGTCGATCGGGGAAGCATTAGCGCTCGCGTCATCGATTCCATAGGAGTCAGAGCTCTCGCACTGCGCGGACAACATCTTCAATTCTATTCTCTTGAAACAAGCGGATGCCTGCGACTCCAGCCGCCCCGGCGCTCAGGCACGATGCGACGTTTTTTATTGAGACGCCACCGAGAGCGAGAACCGGAATCTTGGCCTGGCAGGCTTTCCGCAGAGCATCCAGACCGGCGGCTGGAGTTTGCGCGATGCCGACGCTTTTTCCGAATACTGGTGCGAACACCGCGAAGTCAACTTTCTCAGCTTCGGCAGCCACGATTTCGGCCGTCGTGTGGCAAGACATGCTGACGAGAAAGCGGTCACTAGCCTGCGGCCGGCGGGCAGAAACCTCCAACATATGGCGCACTTCATGCGGTGCCACATCATCTGCTCGAAGATGAACGCCGTCGGCCCCGACGGCAAGGGCTATGTCGGTGCGGGAATTTATGAGAAGACGACTCCGCAGTTCGCCGGTTTCCAGTTCTCAATGGAGTGGTGTTGCGCACGATGGCCAAGGCGTCTCGCGCCAATGTCTCCATGCCTCTCGCGCTTAGATCCTTTTCCCGGAGCTGAATGTAATCGACTCCGGCCTCCGCGGCTTCTGCGATTTTGGCGAGAAGACTGTGGCGGCGCGCGCTCTCATCGCCGCAAAACTGGCTTCTATCGGTGATGTAATAGAGAAGACAGCGATCAGCCATCAACTCTCAGCGTACTACGAGAGACGCTTACTTTTTGTCGACATTGGTTTTGTCGACATTGGCGGAAGGCGGACTCGTTGGAGATCGCTGAGCCCTCTGAGGTGAAGGTCTGCGCGGAGGCATGAACAATTTTAGATTTTCAGCCTTCCAGCGCATCGCGGCATAGATACGATTGCGCCCGCTGGGGTGATCGAAAAAGATCCATTCTTCAATGGGCCCGGGGTTCATCTTGCGGTATTCGCCGAGATGGATCGCCCCCTGAGCAGCGCCGTCCGGCTGTCGGCTTGTGTTCAGTCCGTACATGTCAGCTTCGTACTCCTGGGTGCGGATCCAGGTGTTCGTGATGGGAGTGATGACGAAGCCAAAGATTGAGATCAGCAGGACCACGAGCGGCAGAACGGCTGTGTCGCCCACGCCGCGAATCTGCCATTTTTCGCCCCAACGCTGCAAAGACCATTCGAGTCCCCAGCGCAGGTAGGCAAACGCCAGTACCGTCACGATCGTAAAAAACAGAATGTCCTTGTAGATGTGGTTTAGAACGTAATGGCCCATCTCGTGTCCCATCACCGCTTGAATTTCTTCCGGTGAGCCGCGGCGCAGGAGATTGTCGTTGAGCGTGATGCGCATTGTATTGGCAAAGCCGCTGACATTGGCGCTTATGCGCGTCGTTTGCCGCGACGCGTCGATCTCATACACGTCCTTCGCTGGAATTCCATTGGCCCGCGCCATGCTCAGAATAGGGTCCACAATCTTCGGATCGTTCAGACGCGTGACCTTATTGAAAATCGGGAACAACGTAGACAGGCGTGATCAGAGCGATGAAGATGAGGAACACGATGGTCACGCACGCGCCCCAGATCCACCAAGTCCGTGGAAGCCGACGGAAGACGCCGAAAAGGAGCATTGCCAAAATGCCGCCCAGCACCAACCCCACGGCGAGATTCTTAACCTGATCAACCATCCACGGGCCAAAGGTTTGCGTGGCGAGGCCGTATTTGTGCTCGCGGAAATAATCTTCGTAAACGGTAAGCGGAAAAACCAGAATGGTGGTAAGCACCAGATATTGCAGCCAGTAGACGAACGTGTGCACCGGTTTGAAGCGAGTGACATGCTCCGAGATGTCACGCATGCGCGCCGACCAGCGCAGATTCAGCAACAGCAGTGCGATCGCGACCCCGTAAAGGAAATCCCACAAAATCAGCCAGTAGCCCCCTTCGAAATAGGCATCAGACCGCGCCGTCTTATCGGCGGGAATCTGCGCCAGATAAGCGTTGGTGGCCGCAGTCGCATCGAAGTGCGGCGAGGGCTGCGCCTCGGCCGGAACCTGGATCACGGAAGGCATCTCGTTCGGGGCGGACGGTTGCGCCAGCGCGAACGCCGCGAAAAAACTAAGGCAGAAAAAGATCCGAAGGCAGGTTATTGTCACGCCGGGTCGCAAGGGCATCCAGTTTTTCTCCGTAACGGTGATACGCAGGAGTGTATACGGAGTTGGAGCTCGGGATGTTCAATTCGGCCAGGGCGGGGATGCCCCGCTCCAGTATTTTGGCTACGGCGTATTCGGCTATGGGCGCGTCCGGGCGATTTCGGGAACTGCCGGTTCGCCGCTGCGCTTAGTTGGCTGCTGCACAAGGTGGTACTTGGTTAGCCCGTCTTTCAGGAATTCGAAACTTTCTTCTGGTGAATCGCTCATCTTGAACAGTTCCAGGTCGGCGGGCGAGATCACCCCGGCGTCTGCCATAGCTTCGAAATTGATGATCCGCTTCCAGTACTCGCTGCCATAGATGACAACGACAATTTTCTTTGCCAGCTTCTCTGTTTGAGCAAGGGTGAGGATTTCAAACAATTCGTCGAGCGTGCCAAATCCGCCGGGAAAAATCACGAGCGCCTTTGAAAGATAAGCGAACCAGAACTTGCGCATGAAAAAATAGTGAAACTCGAAGTTGAGCGACGGCGTGATGTACGGGTTCGGGCACTGCTCGAAGGGCAGGTTGATATTGAGGCCGATAGTTTTTCCTCCGGCTTCGTGAGCGCCTAGATTGGCGGCTTCCATGATGCCCGGCCCGCCTCCCGTGGTCACGACAAAGCGGTGGCGCTTGGCAGGAATATGGGTTGACCATTCCGTCAGTAGGCGAGCCAGGCGGCGCGCATCTTCGTAATAGCGAGCCATGTCAACCGCAGCTTCGGCGCGCTTCATATCCTTGGCTAACTCCGCGGAAGCGACTTCAGCTCCGTTGCCGCGAACATTGTCTCGCACCTCGGTCAGACGGGTGCTGGCGTTGTTGTGGCTATGGATGCGCGCAGACCCGAAGAAGACAACCGTGTCCTGGATCTGTTCGCGGCGGAAGCGCGAGAGCGGCTCGCTGTACTCGGATAGCAGCCGCAGAATCCTGCCATCTGGACTGTTGAGGAACGCCGGGTTCTCATAGGCGAGCGGAGCGGTCTTGAGTTTTTGGTCAGTCATAAAATCATTGAAACATTGAATCGCTCAGTCATTGAATCACTGAATCATTAAGGTATTGTCATTAGGCGTTGGAGTTAATAACTCAATATCTCAATGAGTCAACGATTTCAATGATCTTCATTCTTCTTCCCGATATTGAATGGCCTCCCAAAATCCGATCCATACGTTAAGGACACCTAGTCCAGTGGCGAGGCCGCGCGTGAAGCCGCTAGCCATGATGGCGCGAAGCGCCGGATAGGAGAGAAGCAGCGGGTTGTCGGACCACTCGGGGCGCCAGGGCAGGATCATGAGCATCACGCCCAGCGTGGCGCACAGAAATACGAACAACAATACTCCGATGCGATGCAACCACAGGCGTGCAGCCGAAGTCGGCCGAGGAGCGGAAACCGGGCCTCGGGCGACTGGCACGGACGTTTCCGTCGATTTTATTTCTCCGACTCCGGTGGAGTCTGTGGCAAAGGGTAGTTTGGGATCGGAAATCATTGCACGCGTCGTTTTGAGTAAGGCCGTGGAGCGGGCGCGAAAATGATCGGCATTCTCGCGCATACTTTGAACCCACTTGGTGCATTCTACGACTTTAGAGCCTGAATGCGCTCGGCCACGTCGCGATAATCAATGTTCGAGCCGTAAACTGCGGTGAAATGTCGAAGTGCAGCGGATTTGTCCCGGGCAATTTCGCACGCTGACCCCAGTTCATAATTGATGGCGATACGCGCCTCGTCATCGAGACCAGGGATGTGCAGCGCCTTTTCATACCAACGGATGGCCGCTTGCGGAACTCCCTTATCGAGGAAACACTGCGCCAGCCAGGTGTAGGTCTGTATAGGCTGAGCGAATGGTTTGCCGCGATCGATGGAGGTACAGACTTTTTGCAATTCGGCTATGGCTTCATCGAGCAAGCCCATTTCGCGGAAGGCAACGCCCAGGTTGTAATGCGTTTCCGGATCCTCATCCCCCGCTAGCGCGTCTTCCTCGAGCTCCTGTTTCAGCTCGCCGAACATCTCGGAAAGATCGACGCTGCCGGAAGGATGCATGGCTTGCGCTCCCGCTCCTAAGGGCCGTTCGGGTGAGGGGGTGTAGCTGATGCCCATGGCAGGAGCGGCAGCGGCACCCGCGGACGATGCTGCGACGGCCGGTCTGGACGCAGGAGGCGTGGGAATGTCGATTACACTGGGCGGCTCAACCTTGTGAGCCGGCTCCGGAACTGCGGATGCAGTCGCCATTGGCCTCTGTGGCCAGCTCGGCACAGGCGCAGCAACGGATGGCGCAGGCCCGGATGGAATGGAGTCGGCCGGCGCTTCCGGGAACGAATCTCCGAGCGACGCCTCAAGGTCGGCGACAAATGAATTTAGGTTGTCAGTTCCGTCATGCAGGGTTTCTGCATGGACGGGTTCGACGGAAACCTCGTCTGGCACGGATTCTGCTGTAATGTCTTCGTGGGTTTCGGCATGCAGCCCGTGGCCAATTCCTGTCGTTTCAGCGGACGACACAGGAGACAGCAGACCGGCGGACGCGGCGATTTCCGATATATCCTGCGATTCTACCGAAAGCTCATAGGCGGCCGGTTCATCAGCACCGATATCGTCAGCATTGATTTCCTGAGCGCTGATTTCGTGGGCACTGATTTCATCAGCACTGATTTCATCAGCATTGATCTCGGCAAGTTCAGGCTCAGCCTCGGCCTGCGGCTGGCTGGCGGACTGAACCGCGGCGCGCAACGGATCGAGAATCTTGGCGTCGCTGGTCAAGGATTCAAGTTTCTCGAGCCCAGCGCGGGCCTGATCCGTCATGAAGTGCTCAAGATAAAAGCGAACCTCCTCCACCGTCTCGGCGATCTCCGGATTGCTGGAAGCGTCCGCCTCGACAATGGTTAACGGATTCGCGGCAATATTCGGCTCATCGATGGAAAGAGAATCCTCCCACTCGGAGGAAGTCTCGGAAGAGGCTTCAGATGGAGTTTGTGAAGAGAAATCGAGCGTGTCGGAAGGAGCGCCCGAAGGAGCATGGACCGCCATTTCCTGAACGGCGAATTCGGGAGGCGCGGCCGCTGCGTGGTCACCAATAGCCGGGGCGGAGGGCCAAGGCGTGGCCGCCTCTGCAGCCGTGTGGGTTGCGCTCGCAGTTTGATTCTCGGTACCGTCAGCGACGGTCGATGCGCTCGCAGCCTCGGCGCTCTGCTCGTAACGCGCGGCCAGTTCCCCGTAGCGCACAGCTTCATCGGGATAACCGGCTCCGTGGTAGGCGCTTTCCAAAGCGCGGCAGCACTTGGCCGCTTCGCCAAAATGCTGAAAGCGGGTATGCAGCGCGGCCAGGCGCTGGTTCAACCGAGCATCGTCCGGAGCCTGAGGTAGCGCGGCCACTAGCGGCACAATCGCTTTTTCCGGCAAATTGTATGAAAGGAACAAGTCCGCATCGGTAATCGCTGAGCGCAGTGCGATTGCGACGTCGTCAGGATACGCCTGATCGATTGCGGGAGCGGTCGCTTCCAGTTCCTCAATAATGACTGTCCCTTCTTCGGCCGTGATGCCGCTGAAGGGAGATACTCCATCAATGCGTCCTGAAACCTGCTGGTAGTTCTGCAGGTGCAGCTGGTTTTGGGGCTCGGTGGTAGCCAAAACCCGGTAGAGTTCGCGCGCCCTCGCCAGGTTGCCGTCCTTGACCGAGGAGTGAGCCAGAAGCTCGACGACCTCATTGATGTGCGTGGTCTCGCCGGCTTTGTTAAGCAGGGCCAGAAGCGTGTCGAGTGCCTCGGAATCATCGCGCACATGCGTGATCATGGTGTGCAGGCTGGCCAGCAGCTTGGTGGAGTCGCTCGCGAGCAAGCGATCGGCGTGCCGCGTGTAAACCTCGAGAGCCTGGCGATATTCACCGAGGCGGGCACATCCGTCAGCCAGCAGGAACAGGCCTTCCGGATCGTTGTGCACGGTGAGCAGTTTCTCGGCGATGGGCACAGCTTTCGTCAGCGGCCCGATCTGCAGATACGCTTTCAACAAGTCGCGTAGACCATCGGGATGAGAATCGATATCCGAAGCCTTCTCCAGATATGAAACGGCGCTCTTCGGATCGTCACTTTCGAGCGCTGCTTTCCCGCGCAAAAGCAGAACATAGCTGTTGCTTGGATCAAGCGCCAGCATTCGCTTTAGAACGTCTTCGGAAGCGGCCGCCGATCCACGCGCGCGCAACGCTTCCGCCGCCGCGCTAAAGATCTCCCATGCCTCTTTTTTCTTGCCGAGTTTGACGTAAACTTCGGCAAGTTTGATGCGCATGGGCACATTTTCCGGGTCCATTTCCAGCACCTTCTGGAAAAGGCGGACGGCTTGGTCGAGATCGCCGTTTTTCATGAAATCTTCGGCGACCTGCAAATACTGGGCGCGGGCGTCGTTAAACAGCCCTTGCTGGGTGTAGAGTTCCGCCAACTTTAAAGATGCATCCACGCTCGGCTGGAGCTTGGTGATCTTCTTGTACATCGCAATGCCTTTGACCGTGAAGCCCTGCGCGGCATATGCGTCGCCCACCATCTTGAAGCATTCGATCGCTTTCGCGCTGTCGCCCAGGCGCGAGTAAAGGTCGCCGATGGTGTTGTTGACGGTAAGGTCCTTGGCATCATGTTTCAGGACCTTGTCATACTCAGCGATGGCGTTCTGCAGCTTGCCCTGCTGGACAAACTTTTCCGCGGCGCTAAGAACCTTCTGTTTGTTGAAACCGAAACCAAACGCCATAGGGTGCGGACTCCAGCCTTTTTCCCCGGAAACGCCTGCGATTCACAACAGCGTTACCAGACGGGTGGATCCTCGCCGGGAGATTCCCAGACGAAACCCCGCAAATTCGTGAAATCGGGAATCGCGGAGTAAGGTAATTGTAAGGCCGGGTTCCGTCTGGGCGATGGTTACCGACGATTACCCGGCTTACCAAAAGGGAGTGTACGTCCGGTTCCGGAAAATCTTCTCGCCTGCACCTCGGAAAACCTTGGCCGGTAAATGAACGGGCGCTGCCGCCACGCTATCCAATTCCTTACCGCGCCTCTGAACCGGCTTTTCCCGCGGCCCACCGTTCCCGCACTCCGGCGATAACCTTCTCCTTATCCTTGCGCATTTGCTGGATGAGTGGCTGATTGCCAGTCTTTTCGTGTCTTGCTGCCCACAGGACCATCTCGGTGAGAACCGGCGCCAGATCCACTCCCTTCTCGGTTAGAACATAAATCAGTTTTCGTCCGTCCGCAGGATCTGGCTCGGCGCGGATGATTCCATTCGCGATCAGTTTGCGCAGGCGGTCGGCCAATATGTTGGTCGCGATTCCCTCGTAGCATTCCAGAAACTCCTTATAGGAACGGAATCCTCGCAGCATCATGTCGCGGATAATCAACAGCGACCAGCGGTCCCCGAGCATCTCCACCGATGCGTTTAAGGGGCATTCCGAGCGCCGCTTCATCTTGTGCTGGCCCATATACTGATTTTCTATAATCACTTGCATTTAACAAGTAACTTGCACCATAATAATCGCATAAGACGTCAAGCTTTGACAATCAATTTCTCAAATTGGAAAATGAAGGGCTGAATTATGACTACAAGTACGAAGAAAAGAGGAGAGAAAATCATGGACGAACAACCGACAAATGAACAAGCACAACTCCACCTCCAGTTTTACGAACTGCGCCGCGAAGCCAAGCTACGCCAGGCGCGCGAGTGGTTCATGAAAAACTACTTCGTCGAGAATCTTGACGACTGGATGCGAATCGCGGCCCCCGGAACCGAAAATGGCGCGCTCGTGATGATGGTCATCAGCTACTGGGATCAAGCCTGCGCCCTGCTCAGTTACGGCCTGCTCCATGAAGACCTGTTCTTTGAAACGACTGGCGAGTTTTTCGGAGTTTGGGATCGGGTGCGACCCGCCGTCCCGCAGGCTCGGGAGAAGTTTATGAACAAGCAGTTCCTCGCTCATCTGGAGAAGGCTGCGCAGCGTTACGAATCCTGGATGGAAAAGCGCAACCCCGGCCATATCGCTGGCATGCGGGAATGGATGAAGCAGATGCGCCCCAAGTCCGCAACAGCCGCTTAAAAACTGATTCGGATACGAGACAGAAGGCGAGCCTGTGCATCGGGGCTTCAACGATGCTCCGGCACAGGCTCACTAGTCGCTTTGAAGGAAGAAGATTTTATTCGAAAGGACTATATGCAAAAAATCACTCCATTTTTGTGGTTCGATGGCCAAGCCGAAGAAGCAGCCAACTTTTATGTTTCGATTTTCAAGAACTCGAAAATTCTCAATATCGCACGCTACGGAGACGCAGGGCCCGGCCCGAAGGGGTCCGTCATGTTGGTGACCTTCCAGCTCGAAGGCCAAGACTTCATGGCGCTGAATGGCGGCCCGAACTATACACTTACGCCCGCCTTCTCACTCTTTGTAAGCTGCGAAACCCAGGCGGAAGTCGACCAGTTGTGGGATAAGCTCACCGACGGCGGAGGCGAGGTGCAATGCGGATGGCTGAAAGACAGATTTGGCATGTCATGGCAAATTATCCCGAAAGCGTTGATGGAGCTGATGCAAGATAAAGATCCGGTCAAATCCCAGAGAGTCTTCAAGGCCATGATGCAAATGAAGAAGATTGACATCGAAGAATTGAAGCGAGCTTATCGCGGTGAATCAGAAAAGCTGAAAGAAGAGATGCCGAACGAAAAAAATAAAAATAAAAATAAAGAGGAGCGCATGAGCACCGTACGGGTTCTCGTAGGGACACACAAAGGCGCATTCATCCTTACCTCCGATGGCAAGCGCGAAAACTGGCAAGTGAGCGGTCCGCACTTCGCCGGCTGGGAGATGTATCACCTTAAGGGTTCGGCCGCCGATCCCGATCGTATTTACGCCTCTCAGACGAGTGGATGGTTCGGCCAGATTATCCAGCGCTCCGACGATGGCGGCAAAACCTGGCATCAGCCGGGAACACCAGCCGGAGAGGCAGCCGCACCGGGCCCTCCAAAGAGCGCAAGCAACAAATTTGCGTACGACGCATCCGCCCATGCACTTACCACCCATCAGTGGTATGACGGCACGCAGCATCCCTGGGAGTTCAAACGCGTCTGGCACCTCGAACCTTCGCTCACCGACCCTGACACGGTCTACGCTGGAGTAGAAGACGCAGCTCTTTTCCGCTCGACCGACGGCGGCGAGAATTGGAAGGAACTTCCCGGCCTTCGCGGCCACGGTACCGGCCCAAAGTGGCAGCCGGGCGCGGGCGGCATGTGCCTGCACACAATCATTCTCGACCCGACCAATCCCCAACGCATCTACATAGCGATCTCGGCAGCGGGTGCGTTCCGCACCGATGACGGCGGCGCCAGTTGGAAACCGATCAATCGCGGCCTTCGCTCGCCCTACATCCCCGACCAGGACGCCGAGGTCGGGCACTGCGTCCATCACATTGCCATGCACCCGCAGCGCCCGGACCTCCTCTTCATGCAAAAACACTGGGACGTGATGCGCTCCGACAACGCCGGCGAACAATGGAAGGAAGTCAGCGGAAATTTGCCCACTGACTTCGGTTTCGCCATCGACGTGCACGCGCACGAGCCCGAGACAATTTATGTAGTCCCCATCAAAAGCGATAGCGAACACTTCCCGCCCGAGGGCCAACTGCGAGTCTTCCGCAGCCGCACTGGAGGCAACGAATGGGAACCCCTCACTAAAGGTCTTCCGCAAAAAGATTGCTACGTGAACGTGCTGCGTGACGCCATGGCCGTTGACTCGTTAGATAAATGTGGGATCTATTTCGGGACGACTGGCGGGCAGGTCTATGCGTCCGCTGATGCAGGAGATAGCTGGAATCCGATTGTCCGTAATCTCCCCGCCGTGTTTTCGGTTGAGGTGCAGACGCTGAGGGGTTAATAATGTTGCTCTTGACGGAAGATATACAATGGTAGTGTAGATCAATTCCGAGCGGAGGTGCTATGCAAGTCTCAAAATGGGGCAATAGTCTCGCGGTGCGATTGCCATCCGAGGTCGTGGAAGCTCTAAACCTAAAAGAAGGCGATCAGATCGAGATCCGTATCGCCGCCGCGCGGGAATTCGAAGTGCGTCGCGATCCCAGGCGCGAGCGCGCCCTGGAGCGTCTACGCCGTCTGCGTCGTCCTTTGCCGGCGGGGTTCGTATTCGACCGGGCAGAGGCGAATGTGCGCTAACGATGCCCGCCAGTAATAAAGAGAAAAACTTCTTCGACACAAACGTGTTGATCTACGCCGTAGCGAAGAACGATGCTCGAACCACCAAAGCCGAGGAACTCCTTGCAAGCGGCGGGATGATCAGTATTCAATCGCTGAACGAGTTTGTGTCAGTGGCGCGTCGCAAGCTGGGCATGTCGTGGAAAGAAGTAAAAGAGTTCTTGGACCTTATTGGCATTCTGTGCCCTAAACCAGTTCCAATCTCCATCGATACGCACAGAGGAGCTCTGGCGATTGCAGAAAGGTATGGAGTTGGCTTCTACGACGCGCTGATAGCCTCTGCCGCTTTGGAAGCTGGCTGTAAAACGCTTTACTCCGAAGACTTGCAGGACGGACAGATGATCGATCGGCAGTTGACCATTCGGAATCCGTTCCGGTGAGGTTTGGCGAGAGCTGCAGCCTGCCGTAGAGAACCTAGGAGGCGCAAAAAAGGCACGGATAACCCGCACCGAAATTACGCTTCTCAAACGCTTACATATGATCAGAGTCATTCTTCCGCAACATCTCCGCACCTTAGCTCACGCCGGCACTGAGGTAGCCCTCGAAGTCGAGGCCCCAATCACGCAGCGCTCCGTTCTCGATGCCCTCGAGGCCCGCTATCCCATGTTGCGCGGCGCCATCCGCGAACATGACACCTTCCAGCGCCGCCCGTTCCTCCGCTTCTTTGCCTGTGAGGAAGATCTGTCTCACGAACCGCCGGATGCTCCGCTTCCCGAAGCCGTCGCCTCAGGAAAAGAACCTTTCGTCGTTATAGGAGCTATAGCTGGGGGCCGAAAGTAGACTTGCCAGCCTTTTTTATCACATCTAGACTGATAGCTTCGAACGTTTAGAGATGGATACCTAGAACCTGCCCCCCGAGGCTTCCGAAGGGAATGAATTCTTCTCGACTAGGCGGCGATTATAGCCTCAAGACGGAACCGAGAAAAGTGATCCGGTCCAGTTCAACCCGTATAAACCTTTAGTTTTGAATACTTTGCCTATAACAGATTTAGATTCAAGACTTTGGCGAGATTTCTCTCTAACCCAATGATTCCAATATACCGCGAAGGAGGGGGGTATCCCTCGATAGGCTTGCTATCGAGAGGTTCCGACGCCCACCGGCGTTTTTCCTCTCTGTTCGATTGGCACGAACTCGCGCGTCTCGTGTCCTATCCAGATCTGTCGCGGGCGCGCAATCTTTTGTTCGGGATCGGTCAGCATCTCCTGCCATTGCGCCAGCCACCCGACGGTGCGCGGGATGGCGAACAAGACGGTGAACATCTCCGGCTTAAATCCCATCGCCTGGTAGATGATGCCGGAATAGAAGTCCACGTTCGGATAGAGCTTGCGTGTCACGAAATAATCGTCTTCGAGCGCGATTCGTTCCAGTTCCAAAGCAATCTCAATTTTTGTATTGCGGCCGGTAACCTCGAACACCTGGTCCGCAGCCCACTTGATGATCTTCGCCCGCGGATCGTAATTCTTATAGACGCGATGCCCAAAGCCCATCAGTCTGCCTTTGCCCTCTTTGATTTTTTTGATGTACGCCGGGACGTGGTCCTTGGTGCCGATCTCGTCGAGCATGCGCAGCACTTCTTCGTTGGCTCCTCCGTGCAGCGGGCCCGAAAGCGCAGCGGCGGCCGAAGCCGTCGCAAGATAAGGATCGGCTTGCGAACTGCCCACGGCGCGCATCGCATTGGTGCTGCAGTTCTGCTCGTGATCCGCATGCAGAATAAACAAGAATATCGAGCGCCTCGCGCAACACAGGATTGGCGACATACTTCGGCTCGACCATCTTCCACAACATGTTCATGAAATTTTCGGTGTAAGTGAGATCGTTGTCGGGATAGATGTAAGGCAAGCCCGAGATGTGGCGGTAAGAAATTGCCGCGATCGACGGCATCTTGCCGATGAGGCGCTGGATCTGCAGTAGGCGGACTGCGGGATCGTGAATATTCTTCGCATCCGGATAAACGGTCGAAAGTGCCGCTACGGTGCTGACCAGCATCGCCATGGGATGAGCATTGTCGCGGAAGCCTTCCATGAACTTTTTACTGGTTTCGTGGAGCATGGTGTGATGCGTGATGTCATGCACCCAGGATTTCAATTCGTTCGCCGTCGGTAGTTCGCCGAACAACAGCAGGTAAGCAACTTCGAGGTAGGTGCTTCTCTCGGCGAGTTCATCAATCGGATACCCGCGGTAGCGAAGGATTCCCTTATCGCCATCGATGTAAGTAATCGCGCTCTTGCATGAGGCGGTATTCATGAAGGCAGGGTCGTACGTCATCAAGCCGAAATCTTCAGAATCAGTTTTGATTTTGCGCAGATCCATCGCACGGATGGCTCCGTGTTCGATGGGAAGAGTGTAGTTCTGTCCAGTACGGTTGTCAGTGATCGTCAAGCTATCTTGGGGCATCTGAGCCCTCCTGAGAACAAACTTGCGTCATCAAGAAAATGTCCAGTTCCGCATTTTATGGCGCTCATGCTAATGCTATCAGCACGGGCGTTGATTGCGTAGAAGACGATTGACGATGATGATTGTCAGTCATCGGGCAGTTACTGGCCGGTCATCGGCACAGAGCCAATAACATATTCCTACTATTGGCAATAGCGGTGGTTTGCGTATATGGTGTCGCCTCGCCGGCGACGCCGGGCGCTGCAGGAGGCAAGTATGACCTGGATTCGTACCATTCCGTTCTCGGAAGCTGACGACGAACTGCGCGAGGCAATGGAAGGGCAGAAGTCACTTTATCCGCAGGAGTACGCTGTTCCCATTCATCCCGCTGCAGGAGGCGGTTCCGAGATTGTGGCCTCGCACTCTTTGATTCCGCAGGCGCTTAAACACGCGTTCTCCGCTTTTGGCGCGCTGATGTCTCCCGATCTTCCGCTCAAACGCCGTCAGCACGAGATGATCGCGACTATGGTCTCTGTGACCAACCGATGCGTGTATTGAATTGAATCTCACGCAGAGTTTCTGCGTCGTGTTACGTTGGACGAAGAATTGGTCGCAGCGCTGGAACGCGATTACATCACCGCGCCCATCACGCCACAGGAGCGCGTGATGATCGACTATGTCGTGAAACTTACCAAAGATGCGACCAAGGTTTCAAAAGACGACCACGAGAAAATTGCGGGCAGCGGGCTTCGACGACCAGGGCATCCTGCAGATCACGCTGATTGCGTCGTGGTTCAACTACATCAACCGAGTGGCGGATGCGCTCGGTGTAGGGCGCGAGCCGTAGGATTCATCGCTTTGCCGCTTGACCGCAAACGGCAGACCTCACTCGTTCGCCACCTTGCGGTGGGGTTTTACCGCCAGGCAGCGCGCGAAAATCGCCGACACTTCCGGAATCTCCTCTTCGTCCAAACGAATCGCACTGCCGAGCTTTTTCAAAGCTGGATTCAGAGCCGCAGGCTGCGTCCCTGTCAGCTCCAACAACTGTTGCCACTCGCGCGCGACCGGAAGGCGCTCGTCGGTTTGAGCATCTTCGCAGAACTGGTCGGCCGCCTCCGGCGGGGTTCCGTACTCGTCGGCGACATCTTCGTGGAAGTAACCCCGCAGAAACGTATGCAGCGCGGGAAACTTGGCAGCGGTTATTTCCGGTTTCGGGTTCATCAGCGGCACTCCGGATAGGAAGTCAAGATATAGTACTCGTTGGGCCCGTCATATTTCAGGACGACTACTGCATGCTCGCACACATGGGAATGAACCTCGCCGCGATTCATGGTGCGGCCGATCGGAGCGTCGCTGTCATAGTCGAGCACAAGGTTCGGATGTCTCCCCGGCCGGCTGAGCCATCTTTGAATCTCGCTCTGCGATTGCGCGATAGCCGCGCCTACAGCATGTTCCGCAGTCGAACGGTCCGTATAGGTCGATGCTCCGGTGATGCTGCGCTCCCGCTCCAATCGCTCGCGAAGCTGCTCTTCGGTTTGCCCAACATGCTTGCGCAATATGTGTCCGCCCCTGGCTTCGTCCTCTGATAGATTGCGAGGGCGAACATTGCTGACACTGCCTTCGGCGCGTACGTAAATGGAACCTGACGGCGAAGGGCTGGCATGATCACTTGCGGCGGGCGGCTGGCAAGAGACCAGGCAACATATCCCCACAGCTACGAGGACGCGTTCGATAGCGGCCTTTGTCATACATGCCCCAGACTGCGAATTGGCGGCCTGTAAAGTTCCGGTCCGCAAAGTTGTGGGAATTGTGCTACTAAACAGGGTATGCGGGCAAGTCTTTTGGATACGCTGGACGATTTTGAGCGCTGGGGTGACGATCACGCCTACGTGTTTCCGCGCGGATATCGGCGCGAGCGCTGGAGCTACCGGCGCGTCGCCGCGGTAGCGTATCAGTTTGCGCGGGAGCTTGAGGCTCGGAACATCGGTAGGGGCGATGCGGTGCTGTTGTGGAGTCCGAATTGCGCCGAGTGGGTGGCGTCGTTTCTCGGCTGTGCGCTGTGCGGGGTCATCGCAGTTCCGGTCGATGATGCAGCCAGCCCGGATTTTGCGCAGCGTATCAGTGCGCAGGTGCGGACGAAGCTGGTGCTGTGTCCGCGGGAGCGCACGCCGTTGTTCGAAAACCTCAAGGGAATCGCAACCATCGATCCCGCCGATTTGGCGGGTGCAATTGCACAGCATTCGTCGGAACGTTTTCGTCCAGCTCCGATTCAACCCTCCGATACGCTCGAAATTGTTTTTACTTCCGGCACCACCGCTGAGCCCAAGGGAGTTGTGCTAACCCACGCGAACGTGGCCGGTAACATCGCGCCCATCGAGACAGAAATCAAAAAGTACATGAAGTACGAACGCCTGGTGCATCCCATTCGCTTTTTGAATCTGCTGCCGCTGAGCCATGTCTTCGGACAATTCCTCGGGATTTTTCTTCCACCGTTGCTGGGCGGCACGGTTATTTTCGAAAACACATTCAACCCCACCGAAGTCATGGCGGCAATCCATCGCGAGCGTGTCTCGGTGCTGGTGGCTGTCCCGCGGATGATTGAATCGCTTAAGCAGAAGATCGAGCGTGATCTCGAGGACCGTGATCTGAGTACAAAGGCCGGCACAAAAAGTTTGCAATGGAATATGCCGCAGCCAAGCAGCCAGCACTTTCTCCGCCGCTGGTGGACCTTTCGCGACATACGTCGTCAGTTTGGATGGAAATTCTGGGCGATGATCAGCGGTGGTGCAGCTCTGGATCGCGAAACTGAAGAGTTCTGGCATCGCCTCGGTTACGCCGTGGTTCAGGGATATGGGCTGACGGAGACGACCTCGCTGATCAGCTTGAATCATCCCTTCCACACTAGCCGCGGCTCCATCGGTAAAGTTTTGCCGGGTCGCGAAATCAAGTTGGCGGACGACGGAGAAATTCTCGTGCGAGGAAACGGCGTCGCCAGCGGATATTGGAATGGTCGCGAAGTGCAACCTGTCGCAAGCTCCGAAGACGAAGGTTGGTATCACACCGGCGACCTGGGCGCGCTCGATGAGCAAGGCAATCTTTTTTTCAAGGGACGAAAAAAAGAAGTGATCGTGACGCCTGCGGGCATGAATATTTATCCCGAGGATCTCGAAGTAGCGCTACGAGCGCAAAAAGGAGTACGGGATTGTGTAGTGGTTGGACTCGAGCGCGGTGGGAATGCCGAGCCTTGTGCGGTTCTGATTCTGCGCGACCGAGATGCCGAGTCTGAGGCGCGTTCGATCGTGGAGCGGGCCAACGAAACGCTCGCTGAATATCAACGTATGCACAATTGGTACATTTGGCCCGAAGAAGATTTCCCCCGCAGTTCGACCCAAAAACCGCGGCGAAACGTGATTCGCGACGCGGTCGAAGCTGCCTTGCGCAAACAGTCGCCAGCGCAAGCCGCCAGCCCGCTCTCTGAGCTAGTGTCCCGAATCACTGGCCGCACTCAGAACACCCCGACCTCGATGCCGGATACAAACCTTGAAAGTGGTTTGGGTTTGAGCTCCCTCGAACGAGTCGAATTGCTGAGCGCACTCGAGGATCGCTATCAGATCGACTTGAACGAGACGAAGTTCGCAAAAGTTGCGACCATGGCAGACTTGGAAAAGCTGCTCAAAGAACGATCAACCACCCGCTCTATCAGCAATTCCGCGACTCAGCGTCGCGAGCTTTCTCCAGCGTTTCACTATCCACAATGGACGTTGCGCTGGCCTATAACGTGGTTGCGCTTCATGTCTCAGTATTTGTTGATACGGCCGGCAGTGTATATTCTGGGACGGCCCAATGTGGCAGGACGCGAGAATCTGCGCGATGTTCATGGGCCGCTACTCGTCATCTCAAATCATATCGACGATGTCGACATCGGCTTCATTCATTACGCGCTCCCGGCACGCATCGCCAATAAATTAGCGACTGCGGCTGGTGGAGAAGCGCTCGAAAAATTACGCTCGCCCGGTCGGGATCGCGCCTGGTTTTCGCGCATTTATGATCGCTTGCAGTGGACGCTCGGCGTTGCCCTGCTCAATCTGTTTCCGCTGCCGCGGCAGTCGGGTTTTCGCAAGAGCTTTGCCTATGCCGGAGAGGCCGTGGACCGTGGCTACAGTGTGCTCGTCTTTCCGGAGGGAAGACACACTGAAGATGGCAGGCTCCTTCCGTTCCGCACTGGAATTGGCTTGCTGGCGAATAATCTTCGAATCCCGATTCTTCCCATGCGGATCAATGGTTTGTTCGAAATCAAGAAAGCTGAAAAAAAGTTTGCGCCGCCGGGAAAAATTCACGTTCGAATCGGCAAGCCGATGAAGTTTGCGCCGGAAACCGATCCCGAAGAAATCGCTCGCGCGCTGCAGGATAAGGTTGAGAAGCTTGTGGAGTGAGGGATCCGCGCAACAAATATGAGGCCGTCGATGGAAGATGCTGACTAACTACTGGGCAGGTTTAGGAACGAGTCGAATTTGGAAGAGAGTTGGCCAAAGCTTGCCGGTGACAAAGAGACGCTTTCGATCTGAATCATAGGCGATTCCGTTCAACACGGCGCCAGATTCGAGACGATAGATCGGACTCAGCAGGCCGGTGAGATCGATCCATCCAACCACTTCTCCGCTTTGCGGCGAGATGCGTGCGATTCGATCGGTCTGCCACACGTTGGCGAAAATTTCTCCTTCTACTAACTCAAGTTCGTTCAACTGCGTGACCGGAGTATCCCCATCGTGGACGGCGATGCGACGCTTTTCTGCAAGCGTATCGCCATCCAGAACGCGGATCTCGGCCGTTCCGTCACTCAGGAAGAGTTCGTTACTCTTGCCATTCGTGGCTAGTCCCCATCCTTCGCCTGGATACGAAAAGCGACGCAGTAAGCGAAAATCGCTCAGGTTGTAGACAAATCCTACCTGCGACTGCCAGGTGAGTTGCACAACTTTGTTCTTCAAAAGAGCAATACCCTCGCCAAAGAATGCCGGAGCCAGGTCAAGTCGCTGAATGACTTCTCCAGTTTCTAGACGAACCTTGCGAAGCGACGATCGGCCTTTAAGGCCGGTGCTTTCATAGAGAAACCCGTTCCGGTATGCGAGCCCTTGGGTAAAAGCATTGGGGTCATGTGGGAACGTCCGAACAACCTTGAACGCGTACTCTGGCGGGCGCCTGGCTTGAACCCGGTGCGCAGATTGACCAGCGAGCGATTGCGCCAGCGCAACCAGCAGAATGGCGAGAGTAAGGTGGCGATGGACTGTTCTTATTTCCATACAGAACCGCTGGACGCAATAACGTTTCTTCGAGACGTAACTTCGAGACGCAACTTGGATGCCGATCTATAGTAACGCCAGTCAGCTGCGCGCAAATTGGCCACGAACCTTTGCTCTGCGGACGGGTTAGAACTACTGAAGAAACCTTGCCAGCGATGGAAGACAGACTAACTCATGCCGCAAGGCGAGCTCGTTTGAAAATGCATTGCTCAATGGCGAGGTCTCCGCGACCACGCAGAAGGCAATTCGGCGTCAGCTCGATGATCCTCAGGTTGCAGCACATGGCGCTCGACGATCCCAAGCGCACGCTCAACACCATGACTGCGTTGGTGATTGGTTCTCCGGAATTTCAACACCGGTAATCACGGCCGGCGTCTAGCTTCTTGAGTTGACTTTCCCGTCCGCGGCGGTAACCCAAACCTTTTCCGCAGCGGATACTCCTAGAGAAACTCGGCCAACGGCTGTGGTCAGGCTTAGGGTCTGATCGTAGTTGCGATCCGCGACATGAACTTTTGCGCCAGGTCGAATGCCGCGGTGTTCAAGGAACTCAAGCAAGTGGCGATCGCGTTCATAAATGCCGTTGACCTCAAAGTTTCCGCCTGGCGTGGCATGAGCGAGCAGAACCAAACCACGGCGCCGGCGGCTGGCGGGACTTTCCAATTCTGTTAAGTTGCCGTGCGGACACGCTACTCCGCGGCCGAGCTTGGCGAACAGACGCGCCTCAAAGTCTGGGGAGACGGCGTGCTCCAGGCGTTCGGCTTCATCATGGACCTTGTACCATTCCATACCGAAAATTTCGGCGAGCATGCGCTCGATCAAGTGATGACGAACGGTTAGCTTGCGCGCAATCTTCTTTCCGGCGGCGGTAAGGCGAACGCGGCCGTCCGCATTTACCCGAACCAAACCATCCTTTTTGAGCCTGCGTACAGCCATAGTGACGGCTGGCGGCGAAACCTTGAGCCAGTGTGCGAGTGTGGCGGAAATAACAGTTTCCCCTTCGCTTTCGGCCTCGAGAATTGCCTTGAGGTAGTCCTCTTTGGAAACTGTAATCACGTGACTCGTATTATACGGTGCGGAATTAAGCGTAGTTAATGCATTCTGGCCGAATGCCGTTCACCCTGCTGGACGGTTGAGACGCGAGTCGTGGCATCGTTATAAATCGTCAGGTGGGAGCGATCAGGGATAATGCGTCGGGAACCATTGTTATGCGGGCGGGCAAACGCCCGAGCAGTTCACCATCAGCCTCGACGTAAATGCGCTCTCCGCTGTGAACGCCGTTATTTTCTTCCGGCAATCGGCAGACTACCTCCGAACAGCTAATCAGATCGATGCCATCGATTTCCCATTGGCGACCAACCAGGCGTCCCGCAACGTATTGCAGATAAGAATTGCGGCTTGCGGTGCGGCACATAACGGTTCGAAGATGGTTGCACTCGAGCGAAGCTCCTGGAACCAACTCGCGCAGAATGTTTCCGAAAAAACGGATTCTCACCGCTAACAACTCCGTTAGGGCGGCACGCTGCTTGTGGCCGGTCCCATTGGAATACTCGACTTCAAATCGGCGCATGTGATAGCCCGCCCATAATTGCCAGGCTTTGAGATAGTAGGCAGCCATTCCTGATCGAGTTTTGAGTTGCGCATTCAATTTGTAAAAGAGATGCGCATCGACGCCGATTCCGGCGGCGACGGTGAAATAGCGCGCGGCAGATTTGCCTTTGAAATCCTCATACTCAATTCGGCCGAGCGAGATGCGGCGAATCTTCCCGTTGACCGCGACCTGGGCCGCGGTACTGGGCCGAAGCGGAATTTTAAGATCGTGCGCGAGAGCATTCGCGGTGCCAAAGGGGAGAACGGCGAGAGGGACGGGCGTGCCTGCCAATCCCTGGATAACATCGTGGATGGTGCCATCGCCACCGCAGGCGAAAACCGTGTCACTGCCGTCCGCGACAGCACAGCGGGCGTTGTCGGTCGCTTCCTGGCTGGAGCGGCAAACCGTGAGTTCGGTATGAATTCCAGCAGACTGGATGACGCCGATGGCATGATTGAGTTCCCGGTCGCGCCGCGGACGGCCAGAGTTTGGATTGAACAGAATGGTGGCTTTGTGCATGCTTTCGGTTGGCCCCGCATTGAGTTTAACGCACGCATTACGCATTAATTGTTACAGTGCGGTCGGCGGTTTCTGGATGGAATAAACATAATGGGGAAGGCCGCGCCAGTTTACCTGTTTCCAAATGCCCATGCCGACGCGTTTGGCGACTCGGCGTGAAGGCAGGTTCTCGGGACGAATCAAAGAGATCACGCGCTCGGTCTGCAGGTGCGAGAACGCCCAATCGCGACAGGCGATGGCTGCTTCGGTGGCAAGACCGCGTCCCCAAAGATCGCGGCGCAGATGATATCCGATTTCGTAAAAGGGCTCGCCTTCGACTTGCTGCACGATGATGCCGCAATCACCGATGACTTTATTAAATTCGGAACCTTGCGCCTTGAAAGCTTGCATTTCGGAATCTTGAACCTCGGGAGCTAGATCGCCGAATCCTGGTGTATCGAAGTCTGAAGTTTTGCTAAATTCCATTGCCCAAAGACCGACTCCATCATCGCGGTAGCGCTGGCGATTGCGTTCGATCCATTGCTCGACGCCAGCGCGATCGTAGGGCGCTGGATAGTAGCGCATGGTTTCAGGATCGGAAAGAATCTCGGCCAGAGCATCAACATCTTGCGGTGCGAATTCGCGAAGAAGAAGACGGCTGGTTTCGAGGATCTTCATTCTTTATTGTGTCATTGAGATTCCCCGTCTGTCCCCGCATTTCCCCGGGGTCGACAGCGCAGCAGATTGCTAAGGTCAGACCTGACTGCTGCTAAACCGCGAGCCGACAAACAACTGTTGGGGTACCTTCCGCTCATCGCGGTCTTTTGGAATCAATGAGTTAGGGAGAAAACTAGCCAGGTCTTTGAGTTTAAAGGAGTTACAAGTAAAGTCTTTAGAAGTCATAGAGTTAGCGCGTCAGAGCGTAACCGAGTGAACTGAAGATCAGCGAAATGTGTGGCGCAAGGCCAGCGAAACCCCCAGGCCGCTCCAGGGAAGATAGCTGTATTCGCTGGGTCCGAAGCCGGTGGTAACGTGAGCGTAGCGGAAACCCGCATCCAGCCAAAATGCGGAATGCAATCGGAAACTCGCTCCGCTGCCTCCGCGCGCGAAGAAGTTATACCCGTCGCCGGGAAATGGGATAACGAAGGCAGGGCTTCCGGTAAAGATCAGGTCCGCGCCCGCGTCGGCAAAGAGCCGGAGGTGTTCGGTATGAAGAAAATTCCAGCGCAGCAGCGGACCGATTCCGCCAAACTGATTGCCTTCCTTCGCATGGATGGGATCTCCGATTATGCCCCCGAACTGGAACTCGAATTTTTTGGGCAAGGGCCAGGAGCGCGAGATGCGAAGCGCCCGAAGCTGATGTTGAATCCTTGGGTCTTGCAGATTCGACCCCGGAACTGCCCGGTATTCTTCCGCGCTGGTGGTCCATGCTCGCTCATTCGCGCCGGGTTCCCGAGAGTCGGACGGCGTTGCCTTCTGAGGCGCTTCCGGATAGGTGCCTAAGGTGTGCCGGATGCCAATCGCGAATCCGCGTCCGTTCCATGCCGGGTTGCTGGAGCAGAAACATTGACCGTTGGAAATGTGGGCAAAACGAAAGTCCGATTCCAACCAGTTGGAATGGCTTAAGCGGAAGCTGGCTCCTCCGCCAGCGCGGAGGAAGAAGTCGTATGACGAACCGTGAACGGGAAAGGGCCGATTGGCGAGTATCAGATCGCCCTGAGCATCCAGAAATAGCCGCCAGCGGTCTAGTTGCAGGAAGTTCCACCGCACCGTAGGCCCTGCTCCGACACCGGCGGCGTTGCTCGGCACCGGCGGAGTCGAAGTGTCCGCCTCCGTGCCGCGCCCGTGGAACGCCAGTGCGTCAAATTGAAACTCCCACCCTTGCTGAAAGTGAGCGGCCAGGGCGGCCCGAACCACCTGCAGATCGATGTCACGGTTTTGTCGATTGAATCCTGGAGCCGGCTCGTAGTATTCGAGGTCGGTCGCGAGGGCAAATTCCGTTAGGGTCCCGAGCACGGGAAGGTGTTTTTGCGGCTCCGGCTGCGAGGTCTGCGGCTGCTGCGAAGACTCGTTTTCAGCACCGGTTTCTTGTGCCAACCCGATCGCGCCGAATGCGACGATCGACCAGCCGATACACAGGCACAGCAAACGACGGGGTCGTTTCATCCGGCGCCCTCACTGGCTCGCGCCATTACTTTAGCAAGCCTCGCTGCAATTGTTGTCACGAGTGCGTAAATTCACTGATCCGCGACGTGGGCGCGCCGAGAGCCTATGGTGACGGTCACCGACTGGTTGTGACGAATCAAATTAATAGGCTTGGGTGAGCCTCCTTCAAGCGAGCGCGGGCGAGGGCGCCCGCGCCACACTTGTAAATCGCTTACAATTCCTGTTCCATGACGGTCGCGGTTTGTTCGTTTGCGAAGATCAATCTTGGGTTGTATATCGGTGCGGCGCGGGCTGATGGATTTCACGAGCTGCGAACGATTTATCAGACGATTGCTTTGCATGACTTGATCCGTGTGGGGGTTGGGCGGGGCCGCGGAATTGAAATTCTCTGCAACGATCCTCGGGTGCCGCTGGATTCTTCTAATACCTGCTATCGCATGGCTGAGCGGGTGATGAGTGAACTTGGCGCTCGGGGTCGAGTGACTGTCGAAATCGATAAGCGACTGCCGGTGCAGGGAGGATTAGGGGCGGCTTCTTCGAATGCGGTCGCCACGATGATTGGACTGGAGCAGGCGTTCAAGAAGAAATTATCCGGCGTGGCGCGGCTGCGAATTGCGGCTGAAGTGGGATCGGATTTGCCATTGTTCCTAGTGGGCGGGACTGTTTTAGGAGTGGGGCACGGCGAGGAGGTTTATCCGTTGGCGGACTTGACTGCGCTGGCGATGGTTGTGGTGATGCCGGAGGTGGGGGTTTCTACGGCTCGGGCATTTGCTGATTGGGATGGGCTGGTGCTGGGTGGGCCTGAGCTGCGCTTAGCTTGGACGGGCGAAGGCGCCCGTCCCCACACGAGCAATCAATTGACGGGGCGGATTGCGTCCGATAGACTGAGTGAGGTTGGCTGCGCTTTGTCGGCGTGGCTTGGTTTCAGCAGTGGTTACCCTAACACCGGTGCTTCCGCGAAAGTCGGGAGCCGGGGCGGAAAGTTGCTTTCCGACCTTGTCCGTACCGGGATTGAAAACGACTTTGAAAAGGTCGTCTTTCCTCAATATCCCGAATTGCGTGACATGAAAGGCGCGCTGGAGCGCGCGGGTGCGAAATATGCCTCGCTCTCTGGGTCTGGATCGACGCTGTATGGGCTGTTCCGGTCGGCGGGCGACGCTTCGGTGGCAGCGAGTCGATTGCGGAAACAGGGATTGAAGGCGGTTGAGACTCGCACGTTGACGCGCCGGAATTATTGGAAGCATGTCTTCGATTGATTCCAATGTATTGATTCGAATGTCACCGGGGCCGTAGTTGTTGAGGTCGACGAAGACGGGCGAGGACGCCCGCCTCTCCATTGTAGGATTCGGTTGTTAAGCATCAGTCGTTAACCATCAGTTCTTAAACATCGGTAGTTAAACATCAGTTGTTAAAACAAGGGTTGTTCGACGACAATTGAGGTGCAATCCAGCCCGCTCGATCGTTTTTACTGGGCCGTCGACTAATGGTAGGTCAAGTGCCTTTGGAGCACTTTGTCTAGGTTCGAATCCTAGCGGCCCAGCCAAATAACCAAGTTCTCGGTTCCCAGCGCTCAGTTCTCAGTCGAGACGCTGGAGCCAAAACTGAGAACTGACAACCGAGTACTGAGAACTGAACCTTATGGCCACAGTTGCAGCGACTGCCGAAAAGACGACTGCTGAAAAAACGCCCGCGGAAAAAAAGCCGATGGCGGACGAGAAGACGGAACGCAAACCGCAACGCGCCCGGGTCGACGACAGATTCAAAGTCTTCTGCGGAACTGCCAATGAGGCGCTCTGCGATGAGGTCTGCAACTTCCTTGGTCTGACGCGCGGACAGGCGCTGGTTACGCGGTTTAAAGATGGCGAAGCGTACGTGCAGATACAGGAGAACGTGCGCGGGGCGGATGTGTTCGTGATGCAGCCCACCTGCCAGCCGGTGGACATGCATCTGATGGAACTGCTGTTGATGATGGACGCGCTCAAGCGAGCTTCGGCTCGGCGGATTACAGCGGTGATTCCGTATTACGGGTACGCGCGGCAGGATCGCAAGGATAAGCCGCGGGTGCCGATTTCGTCGAAGCTGGTGGCAGATTTGCTGACTACTGCGGGGGCGGATCGGGCGCTGGTGGTGGATTTACACGCTCCGCAGCTGCAAGGATTTTTTAATATTCCGGTCGATCATCTGTTCGCATCGCCGGTGCTGGTGGATTATTTTAAGAAATTGGATTTGCCGAATCTGACCGTGGTTTCGCCGGATGCGGGCGGCGTGGAGCGGGCGCGCTTTTTTGCGAAGAAGATGGACGCGGCATTGGCGATCGTGGACAAAAGGCGCGTCGAGATGAATGTGGCGGAAGTGATGAATGTGATCGGCGAGGTTAACGGCCGCACTTGTCTGATCATTGACGACCTGATCGACACGGCGGGAACGCTGGTGAAGGTGGCGCAGGCGCTAATGCAGAATGGCGCGACCAGTGTTTACGCGTGCTGTACGCACGCCGTGCTTTCGGGGAGTGCGGTCGAAAATCTGGTGGACTCTCCGATCACCGAGCTGGTGGTGACGGATACGATCCCGCTGACAGAGGCCGCGAGGCAAGTGACGAAGATAAAAGTGCGATCGATCGCGGGGCTGATTGGGCGGGCGATTCAGTCGATTCATGAGGAGACATCGGTCAGCAGACTTTTTATTTAGACCTGTCGTTGGCCGTTAGTCGGTGGTCGCTGGTCGTTCGCGATTCGGTCACGACTGAATAATGATTGCTAACGACTAACGAAAATCGGCCAACGACGAATTGATTAAGGACGGTAACGGAATTATGGCTACAGCAGCGGATATCAGCATTTTGGAAGCGCAGAAGCGGGAACCAGGGACCAAGAATGCGGCGCGGCGGGTGCGTTCGGGCGGAAAAGTGCCGGCGGTTGTGTATGGCGCGGGGAAAGAGTCGGCTACGATCGCGGTCGATCCGCGGCAGGTTCTGCGCATCTTGAGGTCGGAGAGCGGGCACAACACAATTTTCGATCTGGCGCTCGACAGCGATCGCGAGAAGGCGATGATCGTGGATTGGCAGTTCGAACCGATCAGGGGAACTCTGCTCCACGTCGACCTGCAGCGGATTGCGATGGATAAGAAGTTGACGGTCACGGTCCCGGTCGTGCTCAAAGGCGAGGCGGCGGGCGTGAAGACCGAGGGCGGCATTCTCGAACAACTGCTGCGCGAGATCGAAATTGAGTGTCTACCTGGGGACATCCCGAAGAATATTGAAGTGGATATCAGCCATCTTGTATTTGGCGTTGAAGTGCGGGTGAAGGATCTTCCGCATAATGAGAAGCTGAAGTTCCTGACCGAAGAAGACCAGATGATCGCACACATCACTACGGTGAAGGAAGAAGTGGTTGCGACTCCTGAAGCGGTGGCGGATGCGACAGCGACTCCCGCTGAACCTGAAGTTATCAAGAAGGGCAAGCAGGAAGTCGAAGGCGAAGCCGAGGCTGAGGGCGATGCCAAGGGCAAGGCTAAGCCAGAGAAGGCTGAGAAGCCGGAGAAGAAAGAGAAGAAATAGAGCTTGTGTAGTGGCAGAGATTTGCTGCGCTTGGGCGGGCTGGTCCGGTCACCACACATAGCTGTTACGACACGAGCTGATGGGCAAGGCGTGAAGCTGATCGTCGGTTTGGGCAATCCCGGAATCGAGTACCAGTTCACGCCGCATAATCTTGGATTCTTGACTATCGATCGGATTGCCAATGACCTTGGGATTGAAGTCAGGAATCGGCGAAGCCGGGCGCTGACCGCGCGAGCGACGATTGCGGGTGAGGCTGTAGTCCTGGCAAAGCCGGAAACCTACATGAATTTGAGTGGGCTTTCGGTGCGGGAGCTGGCGGAGGAACATCGGGTCGATGTGACGCGCGATCTGATTGTGATTTACGACGAGCTGGACTTGCCGCTGGGGACGATTCGCATACGGCAGCGAGGGAGTTCGGCAGGGCATAATGGGATGGAATCGATCCTCGGCGCTTTGGGCACGGATGAGTTTCTGCGGATTCGGCTTGGAATAGCGCCGGAGCGCAAAGTAGAGGACGGCGTGAAGTATGTGCTGACGCCGTTTCGCAAAGCACAGGAGAAAGTTGTGGACCAGATCCTCGAAACTGCGGCGCAAGCGGTTGAAGTGATCTTGAAAGAAGGACCGGCGGAGCGATGAACCGGTTTAATCGCAGAACGAATGAGTGAAGTGGTCAATGATCGTTGGCCAGTCCTCCAGGAAATGCTGGGTAACTGGCTGCAGACCAACTGGCCACTGACCACGACTGTATTTTGGAGATAACGAATGAATCGTAAATATGAATTGATGTTTATTGTGCGGCCGGACATGGTGGAAGAAGATTTAAGCAAGTTGATTTCGACGCTTGAGTCTTCGGTGACCTCGGCTGGCGGGACAGCCAAGAGCGAAGTGTGGGGCAAGCGGCGACTCGCGTACAAGGTCGGCAAATTCAACGACGGCATTTTTGTGCTGATGTTGATTGAAGCTACCGGGGCGACAGTGCATGAGGTCGAACGCCGCCTGCGAGTCACCGAGCCAGTGATCAAGTTTCTGACGGTGCGCACTGACGAAGAACTGAAGCGCCTCGACAAGATCAAGAAGCTGCGCGACGCCAAGAAGAAAGTCAGCGCACAACCGGCGGCGGTGCCTGCGCCGGCGGCGCCGGTGGGACAGGAAGCGGGAACGGAAACTCCGGCTTCAGCGCCGGCTTAGTTAGGCATGGGAAGTGCGTGGCATCGGCGGCAAACTTTGCAGCGAGCAAAGCCCCGCCACCAGGCAACGAAGTTCTGAGAAAGCAGGAGAATTATGGCAGAAGAAACGAAAGCACCAACCGGGTCGCACGAAAGTCGTCCGGAGCGCAGTGGCGGCGAACGCAGCGGTCCGCCACGCGGGCCGCGTTCCGCCGGAGGCGCTGGCGGTCCGCGCGAAGGCGGCCGCAAGTTTTTCCGGCGCAAGAAAGTTTGCAAGTTCTGCGTCGAGAAGATCGAAGCGGTTAATTACAAAGATGTGCGTCTGCTGGCACAGTTTGTGGCGGAGAGTGGGAAGATCACCCCGCGGCGGCTCACCGGCGTGTGCACGCCGCATCAACGCCGTTTATCGCGAGCGATCAAACAGGCGCGGAATATTGCGCTGCTGCCGTTTGCGGGACGCGCGCAGTAGATCAGAAGCGTCGTTAGTCGTTAGTTGTTGACGATCGGCGACGTTTGGGGAGATTTTTACTGTTCGAGATTTTGCCCATCGACCAACGACTAACGACTAACGACAGATACTTACGAAACGGAGTTATGCATGGAAGTCATCCTGAAAGAAGATGTGCCGAAGCTGGGCAACCGCGGCGAGGTGGTGAAGGTCGCCGAGGGATATGGGCGGAATTTTCTGTTGCCCAAGAAACTGGCGATTGAGGCAACCATCGCCAATAAGACTGTCATCGAGCAGATGAAAGCCGCGGCTGTGCGGCGCTCCGCCAAAGAGAAGTCGGAAGCCGAAGCACTGGCTAAACAATTCGACGGGCTTGAGGTGAAGTTTCTGCGCAAGTCGGGCGAAGGAGATCACCTGTTCGGATCGGTCACGGCTGGTGATATTGCCGAGGCTCTCGAGAAAAAGAGCTTCCACATCGATCGGCGGAAGATCCAGTTGCACGAATCGCTCAAGACGGTGGGGGAATTTATTATTCCCGTTAAGCTGCACAAGGATGTGACTACGCATCTGAAGGTTATTGTCGACAAAGAAGCGACTGGCTGAATAGATTCGAACCTGCGTGAGGGACGGGCGTCGTCACGCCCGTCCTGCCGGCGCGCTCCACAAACTTACTCCGATTAAACGCGCCCGAAGAATTCTTCTACTTTTCTCAAGTCTGTCGTGCGGCTGTAGCGCGGCAAGCTCTCCACGAACACGCGGCCATACTGTTTCTTCAAAATTCGGTTGTCGAGAAGTGCCAGCAAGCCGCGATCATGCAGCGATCGAATCAACCTTCCGAATCCCTGCTTGAGCGTGATGACCGCGCTTGGCACCTGATATTCGAAGAAGGCGTTGCCGCCTCCGGCGTCGATGGCTTTCACTCGCGCCGCAACGATTGGATCGCTGGGCACGGCAAAGGGTAAGCGATCAATAATCACGCAGCTCAGCTGCTCGCCTTGCACGTCCACGCCTTGCCAGAATGAAGATGTCCCAAACAGAACGGCGTGAGGCGTGATGCGGAACTCCTCCAGCAGAGCCGATTTCGGAGCGTCGCCTTGCTTGAGTAAGGGAAAATCCAAAATGCCCAGCAGGCGGTCGTAGATTTCGTTCATCTGCGCGTAGCTGGTGAAGAGCACGAACGCGCGGCCGCGGGTGATTTCGAGCAGCCTTTGGATAACGATTGACGCTTCGGCGGCGAATTGCGGCGTGCGCGGATCGGGCAGATTGGGCGGGACATAAAGGATCGCCTGAGTTTCGTAATCGAAGTGCGATGGGACGACCAATTCGCGGGCGTGGTCCAGGCCGAGTCGCTGGCGTGTGTAATCGAAACCGCCGCTCACGGCTAGTGTTGCCGAGGTCAGCACAGACGCCTCCAGCTTTGACCATAGGCATTCGCGGAGAATCTGGCCGACTTCGATCGGGGTGGCTTGGAGAAAAACATTTGTCCGGGCGCCTCCATGTTTATCCTCGTAGGATGTTCCGCCGGGCTCGCGTGCCCGGTGCGCCACGAAAGCCGCGGCGCTCGATCCAGAAGACGGTGTTCGGATCTTCGTTTTCCATTACGAAGCGGAGTTGCACTTGCAACTGCTGAGAACGGCGCGCCAGGGTGAAGACTTCTTCGGGCTTCTGCGGAAGTTCCTCCAACTCGGCGCCCATGCGGTTAAAGTGACTGATTCAGCGCCAGAAACTCCTCGCCATTTTCTTCGAGAAACTCGCGGCGCGAGTCGAAGGCGAAGCGGCCTTCGTTTGGGGGCAAGAGCGAAAAGAAAAGCTGCGAGCGCTCGCGCAGCGATTGAATCGCTCCTGAGATTTGCGGCGTGTAAATTTTCTCGCGCTGCAACAGATGTTCAACGTCGCGCGCCAGTTCATCCATGCGCAAGTTGCTGACTGAAATTCCGAAGTAGTTCCCTGCGATATCTTCCAGTTCGTGGGCTTCGTCGAATATCACCGCTCCGCATTCGGGAAGCACTCCGGCATCGGGTGCGCCCTCGGCTTCTAATTTGATGGAGAGATCGGCGAAAAATAAATGATGATTGACGATGATGATGTCGCTCTCGGCAGCGCGCCTTCGCATCTCGGTGATGAAGCAGCGGTCATATTCTTTGCATTTTTGCCCGAGGCAGGTGTCGGCTCGCGCGTCGAGCTTGTGCCAAAGGGCGCTTGCCTCGGGAAGTTCAGCGAGCTCGGCACGGTCGCCGGTGTGTGTGATTTTCTCCCAAGCGGCAATAGCGCGATAATGTTCGATCTCTTCCAGTCCACTGAGAATGGGCTGGTCGGTGAGATCGATCAGCTTCTTGCGGCACAAATAATTGTTGCGTCCTTTCATGTAGCAGACGCTGAGTTTGCGATCGCCCTCGGGAAACAATGCCCGCTCGAGCGCGGGAACATCTTTGAAGAAGAGCTGCTCCTGAAGATTTTTTGTGCCGGTCGAGATGATGACGCGTTTGCCAGAACGGATTACAGGCAGCAGATAGGCCAGCGTTTTGCCGGTGCCAGTGCCAGCTTCTACGATCAGGTGCCGTTCTTCTTCCAGCGCTTCTTCTACCGCTTGTGCCATCTGCAACTGGCCGCGCCGAAACTCGTAGGCGGGATGCGTTTTTGAGAGCAGACCTCCGGGCGAGAAGAACTGGTATAGCGAAAATCCTGCGGAGGTTGTGCCGGGATGAGGGACGGAATGGGATGAGGAAGCCACGGGGTCTCTGTAAATCGAGTCTCTATAATACGAGTCTCTATAATAACGGGATGAATCCGGTAACTCATCCTCGAGTCTTATCAAGCAAACTTTGAGCAAGAAGAAACCCACACCGCTCGTAGTTATTGTCGGACGCCCGAATGTGGGCAAATCGACGCTGTTCAATCATCTGACGGGATCGCGGCGCGCAATTGTCGGAGACGAGCCGGGCATCACGCGCGATCGGCTCTATGGCGAGGTTGAGTGGCGCGGGCACGAGTTTCGCGTTGTGGATACCGGCGGGATTGTTCCGGATGATAAGGACTACATTCCGGCGGAGATTTTTCGCCAGGCGAAGGTCGCATTTGATGAAGCGGCTGCGATCGTTATGGTGGTCGATGCGCGTACGGAGATTGCCGGGCCGGATCGCGAGTTGGCTCGGCTGCTGGCGCGGACTGGCAAACCTCTCTTTCTCGCCGTTAACAAGATGGACTCGGACAAGCAGGATTCTTTGCTTGGAGAATTTCATTCGCTCGGAATACGGAGTTTGTTTCCGATTTCAGCTGAGCATGGACGCGGCGTCGACGATCTGCTGGACGCGATTCTTCTGGTGCTGCCCAATCGTGGCAAAAGCTTAATCCATTCGGAGGACACTGAGGTCACTGGCGAAATACAGAGATCATCGGTCGCCTACGTCCGAGCAGCCGCATGAGATGAAAGTGGCGATCATCGGGCATCCTAATGTGGGGAAATCTACTTTGCTGAACCGCCTCACTGGAAAGGATCGCGCTATTGTGTCGCCTGTCGCGGGCACTACTCGCGATTCCATCGATGAAGTGATTCAGTACAAGGGGCGGAAGATTCGGTTCGTTGATACGGCCGGCATTCGACGCAAGGGCAAAACTAAGCTGATGGCTGAGAAGCTGTCGGTGGTGATGGCGCGTAAAAATATCGAAGACGCCGACATTGTGCTTTTTATGGTCGACGCTACCGAAGGCGTGAGCGATTTGGATGCGAGCATCGCTGGTTATGCGCACGAAAGCGGACGGTCGATGATTATTCTGGTCAACAAATGGGACCTGGTCGCGAGCGGCGAGAAACGCGCCATCAGCCAGTCTCGAACGGCTCGCATACAAGAAGCGAAACGTCCGCAGGACCGCGCTCTTTATGAAGAACGATTGCGCTATGGGCTCAAATTTCTGGCTTATGCTCCGGTGCTTTTTCTTTCCGCGCATACGGGCAAGGGGACGGAGAAGATTCTTCCACTGATTGAAAAGGTCGCAGCGGAACGGCGGAAGCGCATTTCGACCGGAGAGATGAACCGATTCCTGAAGAAGATTGACTTTGATCGGGCCTCCGTGCCGGTTAGCAAGCGCGTGAAGATCTATTACATGACGCAGGCGGGAGTAGCGCCGCCTACGTTTGTGCTCTTTACCGATCGCCCGGTGAAGCTGCACTTTTCCTATCAGCGATTTTTGGAAAACCAGATTCGGGAATCGTTTGGATTTGTGGGCACGCCTATATGGATCAAGAATCGGGCTCGGGGATAAACCGATCACTCCTTCTGTATTCGGTTGCTAAAATTGTCTATTCGTTTATCTGTATCAGCGGCTTGGTGCGAGGCAACACTTCGCCAATTTCTTTGGCGGGAACGCTAGCATGCTGCAACGCGCTGACCAGAGAATCGGCATCTTCGGATGAAACTGAAATCAGGAGGCCTCCGGCGGTTTGGGGATCGAAGAGAAGGGTGCGGATGTCGTCGGGAATCGATGGATCGTAGGCGACAACGCATTCGGCGAAATCGCGATTGGCTTTGAGGCCCCCGGGAATGTGGCCGGCGTGGACGCAATCCAGAGCGCCTTCAAGGAAGGAGATGTTTTCGGCTTTGAAGATTAGGGATACGTTCGATGCTAGCGCCATTCTCGGGCATGGCCAATCAGGCCGAAGCCGGTTACGTCGGTCAGAGCGTGGACGGCATAGTCGATGGTCGATAGTTGATGGTCGATGGGCTTGCCATCTTGATGGCGCGTGTTTGGCGACGTGGTGAAGTGTTTCTGCCCGGCACGTTTTTCTTCTGCACGTGTTTCCTCTGCACCTCCGCTTGTGATTACTTCGGCGGCTGCTTTATTCAAAGTAGTCATTGACTTTACGGCGGCATCGATCCACTCTTGCCTTGCAACGCCTTTCTTGATCGCGGTCGAAATTACTCCGGTACCTATCGCCTTGGTGAATAGAAGCTTATCTCCCGGTTGCGCGCCTTGATTCGCCAGCACTCTTTTGGGATGAACTACGCCGGTGACCGAATAGCCAAATTTTGTTTCTTCGTCGCGGATGCTGTGGCCGCCGATCACAGTGCATCCAGCCTCGATCATTTTCGACAGGCCACCCGCTAGAATTCGTTCGAGAATTTCGAGATCACCTTTTTCGGGAAAACAGACGAGCGCCAGCGAAGTCAGCGGCTTTCCACCCATGGCATAAACGTCGCTCAGCGCGTTGGTCGCGGCAATTTGGCCGAAGTAGTAAGGATCGTCGACGATGGGGGTAAAAAAATCGACGGTCTGGACCAGCGCCGTCTCAGAGCGTCAGCAGATACACTCCGGCATCGTCGGCATGGTCGAAGCCGACTAGAACGTTAGGGTCCTGTTGCCGGGCTAATTTCCCAAGCACCGCGTCCAGCGCCGCCGGACTCAGCTTGGACGCTCAACCCGCGGCTTTTACAGACTCCGTGAGACGGAATGGTTTTATTTCGGGCACGAGGCCATTGTAACGGAGGGAAAGGTGCGGCTGGATTACTTATGGATCTCTATGGCTACAACGTATGCGGTTGGAGGCGTATCGGAGGATTCAATATATTCGACTTTGGCTGACTTACCCTCGAGATCCTTACAGGGATTGAGGTCGCCCGTGGGCGTGAAACCCGAGAGCGGTGAAACCGATTTTGTAGTAATTGCCGCTATGGAGGGCAACGGTTTTACCTTTGGCATCGATTGTCAGATTGATTCCGGGGGTGTTGCAGTGCACGTTCTGCAGCGTGCCAACGAGAAAATGGTGCGGTCCCTTGGGAACGGCATCTTCGATGCTTCAGCTTTGACGCTGATTTCTCCGGTTGACGCGTTCGTTTCTACCGTGGCACCCGACTGTTCTGCCATGCGGCTGATCTGCTCGATCTGCCTTTGCCGCGCGGTTGCGTAACTTTCAACCTGGGCCAAAAAATTCTGGACCATCGTGGTTTCCTGCGGAGTCTTCGCTATACGCAAGGCTTCGTGGAGAACTGCGACTGCGTCCCTGCCGCGCTCCATTTGCATAAGCACGCTGGCTGTGGTCATTCGATAAGCGACATTTGCAGGGTCTAACGACACTGCGGTGAGCGCCATCATGTGCGCTTCTTCGAGATTCTGGCGCCGCATGCCTTCGAAGGCCGCCAATCGCTCAAAGGGCGGCGCGAATGACGGATTGAGTTTGATGGCGGCGCGCAGGCTGCTCTCTACGGCAGCGTTGTCGCACGGGATTCGCGACGTCGTTCATGGAGATGGCGGCAAAATAATAATGGGCTATGTAACTCTGAGAGTCCAGTTTTACCGCCTGTTCATACCAGTTGCGCGCCTCATCGAGGTGGCCGGCGCGAAACTCCAGGTATCCCATGGTTTCGCGCGCCGAAACATTTTTTGGATCTACTTTCAACACGCGATCCAGCAACGACCGAGCGTCCGCAACGCGATCGTTGCAGGCCAGGAAGTCGGCGCGCACAGCATCGGCCTGAGTTGCCGCCAGGGGAGTCGCTTTGAAGGTGGTGTGGTCGATCTCGGTCGCAATCGGCGCCCTGAAATAGGTGAAGTTTGCTTGCCGAATATATCGCTCCAGATTCGATTGCAGTTGCTTGAGATCGCCGAACGCCCGCGTAGCAGCGGTTATGGGGTCTGTCTTTTTTTCCAATAGGCCGGCGTAGTCGGCCAAATGATGGGTCTTTTCCACATTATCCTTTATGTAGAAGTAATGGGTCAGCGCCCACGACTCAGCATAAAAGATGGAGCCCTTATTTTCCTCGTGGTAATAAGGCGAGTTAGTGTCGACGGTAAATAAAGTGGACAAGGGCAGTAGCTTATTGTCGCGCAGCAGGGCCAGATTTTCAGGACTGGGCTGACCGAGGTCCACATCTTTTTCGTGGATGTTGGTATTCTGATAAAACTCCGCTAGGCCCTCGTTCATCCATAGGGGCAACCATTCCCCAGACTTACTAAGGAGCAGATGCGTGTATTCATGGTAGATGACCGAGTATGGGTGGTCGCCTTCGGCATCGACTCTCATAAGAACGTAGTTCTTATCGGGTGCTCTAAGAAAAAGTCCGCCCAACTTGACCTGGCCCTTGCCGAGATAAGCTTGGGGCTCGAGATCGCGGAAGGTCTTTCTCATCTTTGATGGCGAGCACGATGATGGGAGAGCCGTTATCGATGGCTACGCGCGGAAATGCTGCGTGGAAAACGGAACGCATACGCTCGAACTGCTCGGCGATGCGTCGCCCCGTCTTCTCATTCGAGTTTGTCACTATCGTGAAATTCTGGCTTTGGACTTGAAGCCAGTTCTCCGGCTTATCGCCCGCTGGGGCCAGGGTCGGAGTGAGCAATGCAAGAAGCAAAGCAATATGTTTCCACATGGCGGCCAGATAACCCAAGTTAATAACAGATATACCGAAGGCTGCAGGGTGTCAAATGAATTGTTATCGCGACTTATATTCGCGAGGAAGTTCGGTCCTTAGTCAAGCTTCTTACTTCAGCGTAAGCTGGGTGATCTGGATATCAGGATAGGCATGATTCCACTGGGCGGAAATGTTCTCGAAAGTTAGACGGAACGGTTTGGCTTGGCCGGGCGCCAGGGGCGACTGGGTGAGATCCACGGCTTCGTCATAGGGACCACCGGTGCGGAGAACTCGAAGGGGAAGTTCCTCGCGCTGTGCCGTTTGTCCCATGTCGTCTTTGAATGTGACCTGAACTACGGCGTGGATCACGGTCTTGTCGCCAGTGTTAGTTACAGTACCGTCGATGTAGCTAACGGTTGCGCCGACAAAGTTCTGCGCGGCACTGGTTTTGAGGTCCGAAAATTTCAAATACGCAGCATAAGCAGGAGGCGGGACGGGTTTTTTCTGCTCGTCGCGAAAAATCAGCGCGAGAATACCGATGACAATGCCAACAACGACAATCCCCAGGAGAATCGGACGCAGGCTTGATTCCTGAGGCTCGGTGGTGGGATTTGCGTTCGGTTGGATAAGGCTATCCATGGCCGGATTGTACTACCGCCGTCTGTTGATAGAGATATAAGCTAGCGTACAGCCGCGCCTGCGGATGCCTTGGCGGAGTTTGCTAATGGGCGCGAATCAAAAATGCGGTAGTTGTGATATTCAATCGTGAGGGTGGCCTGTCCGCCGAGGCGAATGTAACTGATTGACTCATTGCGCCGGGGGAGCCAGAAATCCTGGACCTTCATGTATTCATGATGTATTTCGCTTTTCTTCGTCCAGAAGGAGGGATTCTGGGCAGGCTCGGCGTCGATGCGAGTTACGGCGAAATCGGTGGCGTCGACCCATACCTTGCCACGGTAACCGTACCTCGTTTTTTCTTTTGGAGAGACCTCCAGCACATATTGATTACCCTGGGCTGAGGGCTCGAAGCCCACCAGGGAAATGTAATAATTATTGCGGTTCAGAAGCATGCGGATGTGAATTTCGGGCTCGGCCGCTTCTCTTTCGCTCTCCAACAAACGTTTGAATACGCGGTCGATGATCAGCTTTGAACCGGATTCCGATATGATTCGGAATTTTTTAGTGGAAGGGCTCTCGTAGGTAGCGTCGACCGTCATCTCAGCCTCGCGATTGCCGGGAAATCCGTGATAGGAGAGCCGGTAGACGCGCGTCGCTTCGTAGTGCCGCAGAGCCTTTGCCCGCTCTTCGTCCTTACGAATGAGATTGTCTACTACCTGGTCGACCGAGAGTGGAGCGGTAGTGATCGAAGGCGGAAGTGGGTTGGCATCTGCACTCACTCTCAAGACGCTAATCGGTACGACCGCCATCAAAAAGAAGAGTTTGGTGATATCGCGGGTCAAACCGGCAGTGCGTGCATGAAGTCATCCGTTGCAGGGCATAGCTTACCATTCATAGATGCGGATTTTTCGATATCGGTCGTACACACCCGGTCGCCGGCGGCTGGTGGTTAAACCGTTAGCCATCGAGGGCGCGAAGATACGGGGAGACTCGCGAAAGAAAAAAAGTTTAATGATCGTGTGAATTGGCGGTCAGGTTGTTCCTTGGTACTTGAGAGACTGAACTGTTGCTGCCCGTTGAACGGCGGAAGTCACGGAGATTTCGGCATCTTGGCCGTCGGCCACTGCGTAATTTCGCCTTCAGTCCGGACGATTTGACGTTCTGAACCACGCAGGAAGCCATTACCCAGGTAACCGCTTCTATTGTTTGCGGATCTCAACAAAAGGTCAAATAATTGCTTGCGCACGAAAGGAGTCTTCACCATGTGGACCCACGAGCGCAGAAGACACGGCCGGCGTAATTGGGTTGCGATCATCTCCTACAGTGCTTCGCTGGCACTGAGCGCCGCGATCTGGACGGGTGTATTCTGAGCCGTGCAATATCTGGCGAAGTAAAAGGATTTGAACGAGGGTTAGACTCGAGTCTGGAATTTGCGGCGTGTTCAGAATTTGCAGTGCATCAATAGAAAGTCGAACAAGTAGAAATAGAAATAAGCGAACGGGATTGCTACCGTTCGTAGTGCAGCAGCGAGAATACGTCGTACGGCGTAAGTCTCTCTCTACCCCTTAGGAAATCGAGTTCAACGACGAATGCGAGGCCTGCAATTTGGGCGCCGAGGCCTTTGGCTAATTCGGCGGTAGCGACGGCTGTGCCTCCGGTGGCGAGAAGGTCGTCCACGATCAAAATACGCTGGCCTTTTTGGATGGCATCTTTGTGAACCTCCAGCGCATTGCTGCCATATTCGAGTTCATAGCTGATCTTCAAGGTTTCGGCGGGAAGCTTTCCGGGTTTGCGCACTGGAACGAACCCGGCATTCAGCCGGTAAGAGAGCGCTGGCCCAAATATAAATCCACGCGCTTCCATGCCGAGCACCAGGTCGATTTCTTTCTCGATGTAATGTTCGGCAAGCGCATCGATTAGGGTGGCGAAACCGCGTTTATCCTTCAACAGAGTCGTGATGTCATAGAACAAGATGCCCTTTTTCGGGAAGTCTGGCACCTCCCGAATAAGCTTCTTGAGGCCGTCGCAATTTACTTTGTCTGGCATTCCGCTCTTTGAAACTATCCTTTTCGACATCTGCCGTTCGCGCTCGAACATCAGCCTCCTCGAACCTGGAACGAATTCAGTCCCACGACCGGCTGAGCCTCGGATTCCTCCACGCCATCCACACGGGCCGCACGCGGCCCTACCTGCAGTTTCACCCTCAATTCTGCCAACTTATCAGGCGCGCCGATCGCCAGCACTTCGACGCTGCCATCGTGATTGTTGCGTACCCATCCAGTGATGCCGAGGATATGCGCCTCGCGCTCGACAAACCAGCGGAAGCCTACACCCTGGACGCGGCCACGAATGACGAAGCGACGAGCTTGAGCCAGAGATTTCTCAGTGGACGCCATCTTGATTGCAGAGGTTAGAGGTCAGATTGCACAGGTGAAAACCAAACTTGAAGGTCTGACCTCTGCAATCTGACCTCTAACCTCTGCCCTTACTTACGCTCTCGATAAATAGGTGCCTTCCGCAGTGTCAACCTTGATCTTTTCGCCTTCGTTGATGAAAGGCGGAACCTGCACGACGAGGCCGGTCTCGGTTTTTGCGGGCTTCGTGACGCTCGATGCGGTGGCGCTTTTCAAGCCGGGCTCGACCTCCAACACGGTTAAGACGACGGTTTGCGGCAGTTCGATGCCAACCGCCTTGCCATCGAAAAATTCAACCTTGATCTGAAGGTTCGGGGTCAGATAATCGACGGCATCGCCCAGCGTATCGCGATTGAGCTGAGTCTGCTCGTAGTTTTCCGTGTTCATGAAATAGTAATCGTCGCCATCGCTGTAAAGGAATTCCATATTTTCTTCGTCAACGTTGACCTTCTCGATGGGATCGGGCGAGCGAAAGCGGTGCTCGAACATGGCTCCGGTGCGGAGGTTGCGGAGTTTCGCCTGGATGAAGGCGCGGAGGTTGCCCGGCGTGCGGTGCTCGACGCTGAACACGGAGTGCAAATCATTGTTGTGCTTAATGATCATGCCGGGACGTAGTTGGGTCGCGGGAATCGACATTGCTGTTTTACATCTCCTTACAGTCTGCTGGAATTCTGGGGCAGCGGGGCAGGGCGCTTGCGCTTCCGCCGCACTTGGAATCAACCTTTTATTTTACACAGGGAGGACGGGTTCTGGGAATCAGACGCGCTTACCCGAGAATGGCTCAATTTGCGAAACTGAGCTGGCGACTTCGCGCTCTAGATCGAGCGCTCTGATTCACGACTAATTCACCACTAATTCGGCTCTCAACTCGCGGAGCTGCGGGAACTTTTTCCGCTTCGATTATCTCTGGCTCGACGTCGACAGCGAAGTTCACCGATCGCGCAATAAAACACATGTGATGCGCCTCGTGATGAAGGGCGAGAGCCTTGGCTTTGTCGCCCGCGGAGATTTCCACCCTTGGTCGCAGCAGGACCCGCACGAATTCTCCTGAACCATCGTCGTTCTCACGCATCGTCCCAGAGGCCGCGTCTTGATAAGTCAATCACGGTGATATGGCTCAGCGTGCACAAATGCAGGTACCAGAGCATGTGGCAAGAGCAAAGACTGGCAACCAGGAGCTCTTCTGGATTGTAACGGAATGGGTCTCCGCGAAACCCTGGATCGCTTGAGGCTTCAATCTGAGGCTTGCCCTAGGGCAGCGATGGCGTGATCGCGGCGATAGCCTTTGTATGTCTTGGTGCCTTCGCCTTGATTGCCGGTCCATTCCACACGAATTTCATAGCTATGCTGCTTCATGCTCATCCTCTCGATGATCGTCTGGTTCGTAGGCGAAGTCTTTGGAGATCGTCTGCGAGTGATGATTTTCGCACGTGCGACTCTGATCCCAACTGAGCAGTTATGTGGGCTAGAATAGAGATGACTTGGAGGTATGATATGCAAACTGAAAAAGACGAGAATTCTGACAGCAGGGTCGGCACTGCGTTGACTTTTTTACTGATTGGGCTTGGGATCGGCGCTACCGTTGGCTTGTTGCTTGCTCCGAAGCCTGGGCGACAATTGCGGAGAGACCTGCGGCGCTCCTACGATGACGTCCGAGAAACCGCCTCGGACTGGACGGACGAAGTGAAGGATCGTTTCGAGGAAGTGGTCAAGAAAAGCGGCGACTTCGCGGATGACGTCCGATCGATGGCCGGACCGCTGAGCGATTTGTTGCGCCGGTCGTAGTAGGCCAGTCGTAATAGGACAGTCGTAGTGGCACCGCAGGGCAGTCGTTGCAGACCAGTCATTGTACGGCTGCATTGATCCGTAATCGCTCGTCGATAATCGATATGACGGCTTTACTGTTCGAGTTGAGTTTCGTCCTCTAGAGTGCGCTTTTTCTTGCGCACGTTGCGGATGACAACGCCGACCGAGAAGCGAAAGTTTGCTTGTGTCTGCTTGACGAAGACCGGGAAACTGGGAGCCGGTTTCCAGGTAGTCCGCTTTTAATCGCAGGGAATATCGATCATTAAATCTGTGATCAACTCCGGCTCCGGTCATGAACGCACGGCCAGTGCCGACTTCAGTAACGCTGGCACCGGATATGGGGTATACGATGCCGCGAGTTCCCTGATGTCCATAGAGCGCCTCGAGAAATGGCGTCCAACGCTCATACTTGCGCCGCGCGATTTCCACGCCACCGACGAAGTTGTACTCGCGCGTGGAGACGTTGAACGTGTTGCCGGTGGGGAAGAGCAGTGACGATGGAAAGGGTGTTGGCACGGCCACCGGAATTTTAGACGTTCCGAAAAGTTCGCCACCATCCACGACGAGAGCCAGCCAACGAGTCATGAAAAAACTAAGAGAGGCGTCCCATCCCGGCAGCCCCGCCCAGTGTCCGGCATTGAAAAGACCGGTCTCAGCATAGGTGCCCCCGCCAAAGAACTCGACACGCGCGAATTGCGGTTGTGCCGCCGGAGTGGCGGTTGGAGCTGAGGGAATTGGAGTTGCTTCCGGAGTGGGAGCTTGCGAGGGCGCCTGAGATGGAGTTTGATCGGGAGGTTGGGATTGCACCGGAGCTTGCGCCCATGTCATCACAGATAGCGCAGCCAGGCCGACCAAAACTCCCAGGTATTTCCTCACGCTTCCTCCTTAAAATGCAGTTGCCGGTTGCGAGTTGCGCGTGCCAGACGCGAATCTCTCCTGTCTAACCTGAACGCCCGGCGCCGGCGCCAGCCGCGAATTTTTATATTCACTTACCGATTAACGGCTACTCGCCACTGGTTTTCCGAAGACCGTATTGTAGTGAAGCCGGATGTCTCCGCAGGTTCCTTGTTCGGGCGAATAGACCACACAGGTGTCAAAAGGCCGTGAGTAGACATGCAGCGAAACGGCCCGCTGATTCGCTTCCCGCGGATTCAAAACCCGGTGCACGGGCTCCCGCGGATCGACTGCGCACGGATTGGCCGCCGTCAACTCAACAGTGTTAGATGCGGTCAACTGGCATTTACCGGCCTGGATGTCTTCAAAACCGACGTGAAAATTTTCGACGAGAAGGCGACCTATGGGCGCGGCCATCCAGCAATTCTGATCGCGATGATTATGCACCGAGCTGTGCTGGCCAATCTCCCAACAGATCGCCATCAGTTCATAGAGGTCGGTTTTGTCGATCAGATTGCGGGTATAATGCTGGCGGTCCCAGGTTAAATAGGGCGCGAGGCTGGCCTCTTCGACGGGCATGTTCGCGAGCAGGGAACGGATCGCCTCCGTGGTATCGAAGGCCGATTCGGGAAGCGCGTGCAATTCCCTTGTCAGCTCGTCAACGGAAACGCGGGGTGGTACGGTCAGTGAACTCATGGATGTACTCGACATGGTGTATCCGACAAACTATTGAGTATACCGTGCGGAAGGCTGCCTCCTCGCTCGGGGCTGACGTGAGGACCGCGCATGCGGGCCATCATGCGTCATGCATCATCCACTATGCACTACGCCCCGTATGATCCGTCACGCCTGATGGATCACGCCGTTGCGGCACGGCCGAGTCTATACAATGAAATCAAATCATGGAAATCAAGCTGACTGAAATTGAAGTGCGGGTACTGGGCGCGCTGATCGAAAAGGACATCACCACTCCCGAGTATTATCCATTGTCGCTGAACGCGCTGCTGAACGCCTGCAACCAGAAGACGAATCGCGATCCGGTGATGCAGTTGGACGAAGACGCAGTGCGCGACGCGCTCGATGGCCTGCAGCAGCAGCGCATGGCAGGACCCGCTCGCGGCGCGGATAGCCGGGTGACGAAGTACGAGCAGCGGCTGCAGGAGGTATTTAATTTCACGCGTCCGGAGATTGCGGTGCTGTGCGTGCTGCTGTTGCGGGGTCCGCAGACGCCAGGAGAGCTGCGCGGGCGCACCGAGCGTTTGCATCGCTTTGAGACGCTGGAGGATGTGCAATCGGCGCTGCAGAAGTTAATGCAGCGCGAACCGCCGCTGGCGACAGTGCTGCCTCGCCAGCCGGGAACAAAGGAATCGCGCTACGCACATCTGCTTGCGGGGGATGTGGTGGAGGCGGAGGTGCCAGTGCAGGCTGGCGCTGGCACAGTGCCTGGAAGCAATTCGGCCGATGCGGAGCGGATTGCGCGGCTGGAAGAAGAAGTTGTGGAGCTGAGGCGAGAGGTTGCGGAACTTAAGGACCAGATGGAGAAATTTCGGAGGCAGTTTGAGTAGCGAAAGGAATGCCGTGATGAAATGCATCGCGAGGCAAAATATCCGAGGCTGGCGGCAGGAGTGTCCGCCCTACACGAGACCTACAGCACCCGTTCCTCGGTATAGCCGGCTGCGCCCAGGGCCGAGATAATTTCCGCGATATGGTCGGGGCCGCGGGTTTCCATAGTGATTTCTATCGCGGTCTCACCCAGACCGACGCCGTGATAGGCGCGGTCGTAATCGGTTTCGACGATATTGGCGCGATGTTGCGCGAGAATCGATGTAAGGCGATTTAGCGCTCCTGGATAATCAGGGAGGTGGACGCGCAGACGCACCAGGCGTCCGTCTTTGACGAGGCCACGCTCGATGATTCGCGAGAGCAATGTTACGTCGATGTTTCCACCGCATACCAGCACGGCAACTTTCTTTCCGACCAGGGGGAGCTTGCGGTTAACCAAAGCTGCTACAGCGGCCGCGCCTGCGCCCTCGGCTAGAGTTTTTTCGCGCTCCAGCAGCAGGAGGATCGCATTGGCGATTTCTTCTTCTTCGACGGTTACGATGTCGTCAACATACCTCTGAACCAACGGTAACGTCCGGTCGCCGGCACGGCGACGGCAATGCCATCGGCGATGGTGGAGGCGGCGACGAGCGTCACGGGCCTGCCCTCGGCTACGGCAACTTTCATCGAGGGCAGGCGCGAGGGCTGAACTCCAATAACCTGTATTTTGCGATTCGACTCTTTCATCGCGCAGGCGATGCCGCCGATCAAGCCACCGCCACCGATGGGCACGACTACGGCTTCGAGGTCGGGATGCTGCTCGATGAGTTCGAGGCCGATGGTTCCCTGCCCGGCGATGACCGCATCGTCATCGAAGGCATGGACGAAAGTGAGATGCTCGGCCTGACTGCGGCGCAGTGACTCTTCGTAGGCCTCGTCATAGTTGGCGCCGTGCAGGACCACATCGGCGCCATAGCCTCGCGTGGCCGAAACTTTGATCAGGGGCGTGGTTAGTGGCATGCAGATCTGTGCGCGAATTCCAAGTTTGCCGGCGTGGTAGGCAACACCCTGAGCGTGGTTTCCTGCCGATGCTGCAATCACACCCTGGGCGCGCTCTTCGGGAGTTAGCGAGAGAAGTTTATTGAGCGCGCCACGCTCTTTGAAGGAGCCAGTTCGCTGCAGATTGTCCAGTTTCAGATAGACGGCGTTGCCAGTAGACTCAGAAAATGTCTCTGACCGCGCACAAGGAGAAAGGTAAATGGAGCCGCGAACGCGGCGCGAGGCCGATTGGATATCGTCTAGAGTGATCATTTTCTGAGACGCGAACCGATGCAGGGATGGCAACATCTTACCTGATCGCGGATGGCATTCAGCATTTAGCGCTTAGCATTTGGCCGTCGGTTGAGTGCTTATGACTGATGCTCAACGCTGTACTGCATCAGACTCCGCAGGGCCGATTGAATCGCCATGACAATCGATTTTGCAAGGCGATTCATCTGATCTTTCGACTCCGCTTCGATCATCACTCGCGCCAATGCTTCCGTGCCGGAGTAACGGACCACTACACGGCCATTGCCGTCGAGCTCTTCCTGGGCCGCATGTAATCGCCGCATGCACTGCCGGAATTTCGCTGAATGGAGTCTTGGTTTTCACCCGCACGTTCTTAATGACCTGAGGAAACACTTTCAGATCGGCTACCAATTCAGCCAGACGGTTTGCCTGTGCGACCAATGATCTCAAGCACGCGAAGCGCGGTGAGCAGGCCGTCGCCGGTGGTCGCATCGCCATCGCGAAACAGGATGTGTCCGGACTGCTCGCCGCCCAGCGTCGCGCCTACGCGCTGCATTTCTTCGAGCACATACTTGTCGCCGACGTTGGCGCGCAACATTTGAATGCCTGAGCGTTTGAGGGCCAACTCCAGTCCCATATTCGACATGGTTGTAGCCACCACGGTGGCTCTTGCGAGCGTCCCACGCGATTGCATTTCACGCGCCGCAAGCAGCAGAACCGCGTCCCCATTGACGACTCGTCCCTTCGCGTCACAAAACAGCGCGCGGTCAGCGTCGCCATCAAAAGTGACGCCCAGATCGAAATGTTCAACTTCACTTTTCCGCGACTGTTCCGCGACGAAGTGCGCTACCGTCTCGGGATGCAGCGCCCCGCAATTTTCGTTGATGTTCTTTCCATTGGGCGTGGAATTCAGAAACTTTGTTTTGACCTTTCGCGCGTGGAATAACTCGGGAGCTTCGGCGGTGGCGGCGCCATTGGCACAATCGACCGCTACGCGAAGCCTGCTCAAGTCGGCAGAAACGCTGTCCGCAAGCCAGCGGACGTAGGCGCGGCGAAGGTCTGCCTCTCCGGGCAGGCTCGAAACTTCCGGAGCGGGATCCGGCTCCGGTACTGAATCCGAATCCAGCAGCGCGAAAATTTCCTTTTCAATTGCCAGTTCGCGCGCATCCGGCAGCTTGTAGCCATCGCCGGAGAAAATTTTGATGCCGTTATCGGTCCAAGGATTGTGCGAAGCTGAAATGACAACTCCAGCGTCGAACCCCTGCGATCGTGCGAGGAAAGCGACCCCTGGCGTCGTGATCACGCCAGCGCTACGGGTTTCTATAGCTACCGATTGCAGGCCTTGCAGAAATCGGTCGGCGATCCAGTGGCTGGAGACGCGTGTGTCTTGTCCAATGACGACGCGCGCTTTCGGATTGACGCGAACGAGATCGTGACCGAGGGCGCGACCAAACCAATAAACACTGTCGCGCGTTAGCGGAAACTCGCCCGCCACGCCGCGGATTCCATCAGTGCCGAAGAGTTGTCTGGTTTGCGTCATCGCCATCCAAGGGCCAGAAGCAAAAATCCATTCATTATTTTTTCTCGCCTCCCAGCCCTTCCATGATAACCGTGACGCGAACAGAACTGGGGTGTGCAACTTGGATCAGGGGGTCGGTAACGTAGGCATGCGTCAGAAATGTAGCACGCGTCAGCACTCCGCTGGCGTCTACGGGATCTGTGAGAGCCGCATCGACCGCTTCAACTCGCCGGCGAGGCCCGGTGATTGTGACCGTTGACGGGTCAGCCGTCGCCTGCGCGACTCGCATGCCACTGGCAAAAGTTCCCGTTACCCTTGGCCTGACTTCTACAGTTCGAGTTTCGCGCTCATCGAAAGAGAGATGAAACTGGCCGGGTATGATCTGTACGACTTCCAGATCCTGTGGAACACGTATCTGACGGCTGCTCAAATCGAAGGTTCTTTCTCCGGCGTGAACCGTGGCCAGATTAATTTCTGCGTGCACATCCGCCGGCTGCAGCTGATGAATCTCGCGTTCTGGTCCGCGGATACGGAGCTGGACTTCGGTGGAATTGGCGGAATCGATCTCCAGAGTATTGGGAATATTCTGAAATTCGATGGGCACCGTCATTTCGACTTCGGCGATGGGATCGCGCGCCACCGCCAGCCACAAACCAATGGCGAGCAACAGGGAGACTATTTTAGTGCCGGCATTGTGAACGAATGCTCGTTGCAAAAAATTCTGCATCGTCAGTCGTCCCTTCCTGAATCCTGCCGGCGAGAGACGTGCGAACTGGGCGGCTCTTCTTCGATAAAGCTCTCCTCCACTGCCGCAGGCAGGGTGGCTGTGGGAGCATAGCGGCGCAAGAGGATGCTTAAACGTTCGCGCAGACGCTCCACGGTCAAATCGCGCTCGATGGTGCCGGCCACGGCTACGCTGATCGTTCCTGTCTCTTCTGAAACGATGACCGCGACAGCGTCCGTTTCTTCCGTAATGCCGATGGCCGCGCGATGGCGTGTGCCGAGTTGAGTGGAGAGCACGGGATTCATCGAGAGCGGAAGGAAGCATGCCGCGGCGGCGATACGGTCCCGCTGCACGATCACAGCGCCGTCATGCAATGGAGCGCTTGGGCGAAACACCGTAGCCAGCAGGTCATACGACAATCTGGCATCCAGTGCGACGCCGCTTTCGATGTAGGTGCGCAGGCCAATCTCCCGCTCAATTACTATCAAAGCGCCGGTTTGATTTTGCGAAAACAGGTTCGCCGCTAAGACAATGTCGTCATAAACGTCGGCGACCGAACTCGAAGAGCGCATCAGCGAGATGCGGCTTCCGAGGTTGGCCAGCGCATGGCGAATCTCGGATTGGAAAACGACGATGAGCGCGAAAACGACGTAGGGCAGAAGCGTGCTAAGCAGCCAGTTTAGGGTACGCAGTTCTCCCAACCGCGCGAGATAGAACGCGAGGCCGAGCGTCGCCACGCCAACTAGCATCGGCGCCGCCCGCGTGCCCCGCACCAGAACCAAAAATTGATAGATCAAGAACGCGACGAGCAGGACGTCGATGATCGAGATGATCGAGATGTGCGCCCACACCTGTGACGGCGTCACGTTATCCTCACGCGACAGTTAGATCGAAAGTTGAACTTCATTCTAATTCAGCCTCGCCGGAATCTGGTTCGGCGTGCTCGATGGCGGTTACGCGCGCGCGAAACCCGCCTTGTGCCAGCCGCGCCGATACTGCATCTCCGGTTGCCAGTTGCGGCGGCATCTTTCACCAATTGGCCGTCGGCGTCGAACACCAGCGCGTATCCGCGATTCAAAATTGCTACAGGCGAAAGGGCCTCCAGACTTGCGGTTTGGCGGTCGAGGGCGCTGCGACTTTCTCGCAGTCGACGCGCGCGTGGCTGCGGCGAGGTTTGTGACTTGAGATTCCAGTCGCTGCCGCACCGCAGCCAGACGGCGTCGCGCGTCATAGTGCCGCACGGCTGAAGCGACGTTTTCGCAACGGCGATGGCAGCGCTCTAAAAGTTGCCGTTCGGCTTTTTCCAGGCGGAAGCGCTGTTCATCCAGTTTCTGCTGCCGGCTGGTGGATGCCATCCATCATGCGCGCAAAGGCTCCGTGCTGCGCATGATTGGTCAACTCCTGACGCGCCATCAGCAGTCGATATCGCACCGCGCGCTGTAAGCGGCGATATAAATCTTCCGCCTGGCGCTTCGATCTCCTGCCGCGACCGGATCACCAGTTCCGCCGCAGCGGACGGTGTAGGCGCGCGCAGATCGGCGACGAAGTCCACGATGGTGAAATCGGTTTCGTGTCCTATCGCAGAAATCACCGGAATTTTCGAATTGGCGACGGCCCGCGCCAATCCTTCATGATTGAAACTAGCAAGGTCCTCAACCGAGCCCCCGCCGCGCGCAATGATGATGACCTCGACTGCGACGCCAGCGGCGTTGCGCTTGATCGAAGTGCCGAAGGCCAGCCATGACCTCGCCCGCCGCCGCGTCTCCCTGCACTTGGGCTGGATAAATCAGGACATTCGCAGAGTGATGCCTGCGAGCGAGAATGTTCAGGATGTCCCGTAATGCTGCGCCCTGGGGTGAAGTGATGATGCCAATTTTCTGCGGCAACGGCGGAATCGGCTTTTTTCTTGAAGCGTCGAATAATCCTTCCGCCTGCAATCGCGCCTTCAATTGTTCAAACGCCAATTGCAGAGCGCCCGCGCCTTGCGGCTCCATGAATTCAGCAGAGATCTGCAACTCTCCGCGATCTTCATAGACGGTGATGCGACCGCGAACGGTTACGTGCAGGCCATTTTCGGGCCGAAATCGCAGCAGCTTTGCCGACGAGCGGAACATCACCACGCGAATCTGCGCCGCCTCTTCTTTCAGGGTGAAATACAAATGGCCGGAATCGGGGATGCGGAGATTGGAAATTTCGCCTTCCACCCAGCAATCCGAATATTCGCGCTCGATATGGGACCGCACCGCCGAGACCAAGGCCCGCACTGTCCAGATGCGACGCTCCGGCGGGCGGAACTGGAAATCGAGTTGGTCGAACAGTTCCATTTAGTGTTCGCTAGGAAGCTTCAGCGATGATGCTTTCAGTTTATGCGTCGGTTTATCCCGCCGAACGAGGCGCCAATAAACGGGGCAATCAAGCCCGGACTTCTTCCGCTAGTTTGACCGGCACGATCCGTGCGACGCGAGCCATGACCTTTTTGTTTTGCGCAGATTTTTTCAGACAGGCTGCTGCAATCTTCGATCCTTGAGCCTGCCAAGAAACGACTAGCGCCTCATCCGTCCAATCAGAAAAAGAACAATGGAAAGCACCACACTAATCAGGATGGAAGTGGCTAACGGAAAATAGAAAGTGGTGTGCTTGCCGCGGTATAGGATATCCCCGGGCAGCCGCCCGATCGGCAATCCTGTCCGCCCCAGAAGCAGAATGATGCCGCCGATGACTATCAGCGCGATGCCCAGCATCACGAAAATTCGTCCCAGTTCCACCATACTTCCTTCCGCCCTTCGAGTGTAACTTCACGCGACGGTTCGCAGCGTGTTTCGTAATCGCAGCAAAATCGACTCCGAGGGCCGCGAGCGCCGCAATCCAGATGGCAAACGCTAAATCGACTACCCACCGCGGCGCAGCTCCGACGCGACGCAACAGAAACGGCAGGAAATTCCATGAGTTGATGTGAACATAATCCCATGGGTCCTCGGTCATACTGTCGTTGGTCAACCCCCAGGCGTTCATCTTGCCCAAGGCGAAGGCCAGGATGTTTTTGAAGCGCAGAGCAATCACGAAGGTTGGGTGTCCCAAAGTTTCCATCTGATAAATTTCCAACGGCAAATAAAACATCAACGATGCAATCTGAATCACAAGGCTGACTACGATCAGCACCCACGATGCGAGCCAGATCGTCCTTTCCAGGATTTCTCGATTGCGGATGAGCAGCGGCACGGCGACGAGTGTCGCCATCTCCGCCGCAGTTGAAACATAGCGATCACCCCAGGCGAAGTCTCCGCTCCAGTAGGTGTATCTCGCGTAGAAGCAAATATAAGCCAGCAGCAAGAGAAGAGAGGTCGCTCCGTACGCGCGCACCTCTGGAGTGAGGCGCTTCCACAGCCATGCCAAGAGGAAAATTGCCAGCAGCAGAAGAGGATCGAAAAGAAAAATGGATTTCTCCGGCTGGAATAGAGGGCCGAAAAAGCCAGCATGAAAAGGCGTGCTCCAGGGGAAATTGGCCGGCAGCGTGGGATCGCGTTGGCGATACTCGCGGGCGAAATACGTCACGTATGTGTTGGTAAAAGAACCGAAGCGATAAAACTGGTAGATACGGTCGATCAAAAGAAAGAATAGATAAACCGGCGCGGCAACTTTGGCGTAGGCGATGAGACGTCGCCACAGTTCGCGGCCGAATTCTTTTTCAAACGCTGGCCTTTCAAACCACAGCACCATCAAGAGGAAGATTCCGGCCGCAACAAGATCCAAGCCTGTTGTCAGACGCGTAAGCAGGTTCAGCCCCAGGGCGCAGGATCCGACGAAAAGCGCGCGCCTGTTGTCTGTCCGCAGCCATTCGTACTGATAAGAAAAGCCAGCAAGGGTCAGAAGCATGATGTAGTTGTTCTCCATCATGTTCTGCGTGTAATGAAGATGAGTGGTGCAGAACATCAGCACGAGCACGCCCGCCACCGACTCTTTTACACTGAAGCGTAACTGAATCAGCAACCGGAACGCGATCAGCGCGGTGAGGACGTTTACCAGAATGTTGGTGCTGTAGCTGACCACAATGCTGCGCACCGCCGGGTCGTCATGATAGTTCCGAAAGATGGACCAGTTCTCCATCCACGTGCCGACGATGTCGGCAGGCAACATGAGCAATGACTGTCCGATGCCGTACCAGCTATAAAGACGGCCGCCACGACCGCGCAGCCCAAACTCCGGATAGTCACCTTCGGGAACCTGCGGGTCGGAGGTCCAGAGCCAATGGGTGGTTTGGAGCCGGTGCATGGTGTCGGAGGTCTCCAACTCACCAGCTTGCACGACGAAAGCAAGCAGACCCGCAGTCACGCACAAGAGGAGAAGCGGATCGCGCAACCATCGTAAAAGGCGGGAGGTCATCGCCTGGATGGTAATTTGGAAGCGGCGATTTATGAAGTGCTACACTTCATCTTTCATCTTTATGCCTACCGTGACCTATCTCGAAGCTATCCGCCAGGGAATCTGGGAGGAGATGGAGCGCGACCCGAGCGTTTTTTGCCTGGGTGAGGATATTGGAATTTACGGCGGAGCGTTCAAAGTCACCGACGGCTTTATCAACCGCTTTGGTTCGGAGCGCGTCATCGATACGCCGATTGCGGAATCCGCCATCGTAGGCGCTGCCTTCGGCGCCGCTCTTACCGGATTGCGGCCGGTAGCCGAATTCCAGTTCATGGACTTCATCGGGTGCGCCTTTAATCAGATCGTCAATATGGTCGCCTCGGCGCACTACCGTTGGGGAGCGCCTGCTCCTCTGGTCCTGCGCGGACCGAGCGGGGGAAATGTGCACGGCGGCCCATTCCATTCGCAGAACCCGGAGATGTGGTTTGTACACGCTCCAGGGCTGAAAGTGGTTTGCCCGGCGACGGCCTACGACGCAAAAGGACTGATCAAAGCGTCGATCCGCGATCATAACCCCGTGATTTTTTTTGAGCACAAATATCTCTATCGGAGAATCAAAGACGAAATTCCAGCCGACGACTACGTGGTCCCACTCGGAAAGGCGCGAGTGGCGCGCGAGGGCCGCCATCTCAGCGTGATTACTTATGCGGCGATGCTATATACGGCGCTAGAAGCGGCCGAAATCCTCAGTAAAGAAGGGATTGAAATTGAGATCCTCGACCTGCGCACAGTGGCGCCACTGGATCGCGAAGCAATCGCAGCGACGGTGAAGAAGACCAACAAAGTTATCGTTCTGCACGAGCACTCCCGCACCGGAGGTTTGGCAGGAGAAATTTCCGCGATCATCAATGAAGACGCATTTGACGATCTGGATGGTCCCATTGTGCGATTGACTTCTCCTGACACGCCGGTTCCGTTTTCTCCTCCACAGGAGGAATTCTTTTTGCCGAAAGTATCCGACCTGGTGCGCGAAGCGCGCCGGTTGCACGCTTACTAACTTCCCACTTTGCTCCCTCCCAATGGATTATGCTGCCCGGAGGCAATCCTGTTATATATAGAAGGCTACGAGACAAGCAGTTCGGGGATTTGAGATGCGCAACTTCATTCTGGGGATTGTCCTGACGATCGTAGTTCTCGTGATCGGCGGCCTTGGACTTGCTGTTCTCGGCTTCCTGCCCACTCGCGCCAATGTTCATCCGCCTGAGATGGAAATCCACATTGCTATGAGCGCGCTCGACAATTCGGTGGAGCGCCATGCTCGACGCATTGACAATCCCGTTCCCCCAACGGATGAGAATCTGATCGAAGGTTTGAAAATTTACACTATGAATTGTGCGGGATGCCACGGACAGGGCGATCGTAAACCAGTGCCCTTCGGGCAATCGTTTTATCCTCCCGCCCCAAATCTCATTCTTCATCCGCCAGACGACCCGGAATGGCACGTTTTCTACATCGTCCACAATGGCGTTCGGTATACCGGAATGCCCGCATGGGACAGAACTTTGTCGGATCCGGATCTGTGGAAGGTCACCGCATTTCTTACGCGTATCGAGAAACTTCCTCCCGCGGTGCAGGAATATCGGAAGAAGACGAGTGGCGTAGACGGTTCAACCGGAGAAGCAGGACACGCCGACCAAAAGTAGTTCGCGCCGAGCCTGCTCTCGCGGACAAAATCGCAGGATTGTATTGGCGGCCTAGCCTGGCGGATAGCTGAAGTTGATGGTGATCAAAGTTTGGGTTGCCGCAGCATGGCCGTTCAGATTGTAAGGTTGAAACCGCCACTGCTTGACAGCGGCAATTGCCGCACGCCCGAGAATGAAATATCCGCGAACAATTTTCACATCCTGAACGCTGCCATCGCGGCCAATCACGGCCTGCAACACGACAGGCCCATGAAGTTTTTGCGCTGATCCTTCAGGCGGATAGACTGGATTTACGACGTGAACCAACAGCGCCCGGGCCGCGTCTTCGCTCAATGCGACCGGTTCGCCCACCGGTCGACCTCCGGATTGAACTGCGGGCTGATCCGCGGGTTGGGACTGGATCGAAACGGGCATCATCTGCGCCGGGCTCACCGTGACTACAATCGGCCGCTCAATGGGCGCTGAATTTTTCATGCTTTCCGGGATCGCCGCCCGTGCTATGTGGACTGGCGCCACTTCCTCATGCTGCACCACCGGCGAAGGAAGCGGAAAGTCAGAAGCTTTGGGCAGCGGAATACGCGATTCCGTGAGGGTGGACTCAGTTGCCGCCACTTTCAAGGCGACTGTCCGTCCATTGGAGCTTGAATCCCGGCTGAAGTACGCATCTTGTTGAGCATCGCTGCCAGCGGACTGCACCGGTGACGCTCCCGTCTTGTTGCTGTAGAACAGAGCGGCGACGGATTCCCGCAGAACATCAAGTTTTCCTTCTGGCGTACGGGTCAAATACAGGACGACATCGCGGGAGCTCCACAGCAGAAATGCCGCGACGAGGACAAGCGCGCCCGCAAGAACGGCGCGAATTCCCAGGGCGCTTTTGTTACCGAGGGAATCTACTTGCGACGCAGCGGTGCCGGACTCGTGATCCATTGCCGGATCGATTTTCTGCGTGAAATTTGGCTGTCGATTTTGAACGCGTTCCACTGCCTGACTGGCAGTAGAGTCTATACTCGGGGCTTCGACCCTTCGCTTCTGATCTTCGTCGAACGCCTCCCGGGCATCCTCAGCGCTCATCGGTTGCATCTTCTCGCACGCCTTGGTGAGGACGGCGTGGGCTTCGTTTGCGGAAACTGGACGAGAGACGAGGAAATCGAGGCGGCTTTCGCGAAGTTCCGCTGGCGTGGGTTCGTGGTCGACGACGGCAACGGCGACGGTATCGCGATTCGGGGTGGACTCGCGCGCGCGCTTCAGCAGGAAGCTGGCCTCGGGTTGGTCAGCCCAGTCCGCGATGACGCACGAAAATGCCCGCGTCTTCCCTTTTTCGATGGCTGTAAAAATGTCCGAACAGACTTCAACGTGGATCCCGGCAGCTGCGCACGCTGCCGCCATCGCAGTGTTCGTCTCGTCGCGTTTTGAAAACAAAAGGGCTCGGAAAGCCATCCCGGCAACAGCTTATCCAGATTTTCGTCACCGCAACAGGTAACGAGCGGGTGGTGCACTCCTGGGAATCTGCCAGTTCAGCCGCAAACGACGAGGGATTCCCTTCCGAGCTGCTGGTTACTTTAGTAAATCTCCAATCGGGTTAAGCCCGGAAGCGATTACTTTGGTAAATCTCCGATCGGATTAACCCGGAAGTAGTTAGATCTCAGCCCACTGTCCTGAAAACTCATGGACGAGTTTCTGCCGCAATTCCTGCAGCTGTTCCTGCATTTCTTTCTGCCGTTCCTGCAGTTCCTGCTGCCGGTCCCGTTGCTCGTCCTGCAAGTCCTGTTGCCGTTCCTGGAGTTCCTGCTGGCGATCTTGCGCATTTTCCTTCATTTCTTCTTCTTGTTCTTTCAGTTCCCGCTCACGCGCTTTCATTTCATCCTGACGTTTCTGGATCTCTTCCTGCCGCTTTCGCACTTCGTTCTCGATGTTTTTCCAGCACTTCGTCTGCAGCGCTTTCTCAATAGACGGACCGATACGAGCCAATTCGTCTCCGGAGCGGCCAATTGCCTCTCCCGTCTCCGCTGTGAGGCTGGGAATGTCGAAGCTATCTTCGAGAAAGTCGCCCGAATCCTTCTTTTCAGGAAGACTCAGCGTCAAGGTTTGCTCGCGCTTGTCGCGCATTACCACCACGGAAGCGGTGGGTCCCGAGGATGCATGCAGAGAGTGAGTGAAGTCCGAAGAATCACGCACCGGTTGATCATTAACCTTGACGATCACATCTCCGGCACGGAATCCAGATTTTTCCCCGCGGCTACCCTTTTCCACCGAACGCACGAGTACACCCTTACCGTCCTTGACGCCAAAGAAATCTCCCAGTTGAGGAGTAATGTTCTCCACCATCAACCCGCTGTGCATCCCGGAGTGGACGACGACAACAGAGACGGGCATGTCGAAGTCAGGCATCGACGGTATTGAGGGCATATCCGGCATTTGTGGCAAATGGGGCTCCCATGCCATCGACTTATGCCGGTCTGCGAGCTGCACTTTGAGGGTAAGCGGTTGCCCGTCGCGGCTGATGCCGAGAGTTATCACGCGGCCTGGCGGTGTCTCCTTGATCATTCGCCGCAATTGGGCGGCACTTTCAATCGCTGTGCCATTCAGACTGAGAATGACGTCATGGTCATGCAGACCAGCTTTCCCGGCGGGAGCATCCTGGTCGACCATCGTGACTTCCGCTCCATGCTCTTCCTTCAGCTTCAACTCGCCCAGCCGGTCCTCGGAAATGTCGGCAATATCCACGCCAAGATAGGCAGACCCGGCCGCACTTTCATCCGAGCTGTAACCCCCACTCCAGTTTTCGCCCCTGCTGTCATAGTTCAGTTGCTTAGGTTGCGCACTGACGACCAGAGAAAAAAGAGACATACACAGCAGGAAGCGATGAATCATAGTCCCCTCCATATGAAAACCGCCGTTGGTCACTCGTCGTTAGTCGCTCGTGGCTGGCCGCTTTCATCGTCCTTTGTCGTCGGCAAACTCTCACCGTCTGCAGCCCATCGGGATCGACTAGCGACTCGACCAACGGCGATTTCCTAGCGACTGATGCGGCGGAAGTTAACATTGCCAGAATTTGTCCGAACCTTCAGCACCGGGCCGCCACCGTTAAGCTGGCCCTCTGCCGTCACCGTCTTCTGCCACGGGCCACCTTCGCTGGACACGTGAATCTCGGAGAAATCGCTGTGAATGTTATGCCCATTGGCAACTTCGATTTCTGCCCGTATCGAGACAGCCAGATCACTCGCCAGATAGACAGTGATATCGCCCGCGGACGTCTCAAGCGTGGAATCGTTGCGAGTTGCGGCTCCATTTGACCCCACAAGCTTCGCGATGATTCCGCCAGCCGAAGTCTCCGCCTGCACCGAAGTTGCGCCATTCAGTTCGATACTGCCGCCGCCGGTCTGGGCCTGAACTCGTCCTTTTGCAGAAGCGAGCCGAATACTGCCTGCGCCAGTTTCAATGTTGGCTGACCCACCGATGTCACCGAGATCGACGCTTCCGCCGCCAGTTGATGCTTTCACCGTCCCGCTGCACTTATTGACTCGAATACTGCCGCCACCGGTTTCGAGAACGGCGCCTTGAAGTCCGGAAAGTACGACGACGCTTCCCCCGCCACTTTCGGCCTTAATCTCACCCTTGGCCGACGCGATCTTGATGTTTCCTCCGCCGGTCTCGAGATTAACGTTCCCTTCCACGCTGCCGACGTCAATCGCTCCTCCCCCGGTTTCCGCAGTCACGGCGCCCCCGATATCATCAACGCGAATATTTCCTCCACCACTTTCCAAGTCGACACGTCCGGCAACTCCGGTCGCGCTTACGTTGCCGCCGCCGGTTTCGATTTTGGAGGCTTCCAGGTTCCGGGGTACGTTTACGACAAGTTCATCCGAGCACCGGCTCTCTGGACCGTGGGACTCTGCCCCGATCCAAGCAGTGTCTCCCTTTACTATCGCGCTGAACTTGTAAGACTCAAACTGGCGGCGGGCTTGCTCTTCTGAGGATGTATAGGCCTTGCGATGAATGACGTATGTGATACGGGCTTGCGACCCTCCCTGAACTTTTACCGAACCTGCCGCCAGCTTCACGCGCAGATTCTTCGCGGCGCCGAGGTCTCCATTCATTTCCTGGACCCAGTTGCCGCCCTCGCGATATATGCGAGTTTCCTGGCACAAAGCCAGCGATGCCAGCGCGGTAACTACCAGTGCGACGCTGGCGAATTTTAATGACTGCTTCAATGAATGTTCTCCTGTCTCCTAGTCGTTGGTCATTGGTCGATAGTAGTTAGCAAAATGTTCGCGAGCCACTTGGTAACAACCGGCGACTAACGACTGTGTTAATCCATCTCCGGCATCTGCGCTAGCATCGTACGGGCCTGGGAGCGAATCGATGGATTCTGATCTGTCTGCGCCAGTCTGGTCAGTACCGATCGCACGTTGCTGTCGGTTTTCATCGGTTCCACCAATCGCAACGCCTCCATTCGAACGCCGGAATTCGTATCGCTGATCAGTGCCTGCAAAACCCCATCGCGTACGCCCGCATCCTGCCGCACGAAGCCACTTAGACCATCCAGCGCCTTCAGACGCACGCCCGGATTGGTATCGTTCTGCAAGGCATACATGAGCACTTCCCGAACCCGCGAATCGCTTGCCGCCTGGGTCAGCACGTCCACCGAGTCCATCCTGACTCCCGAGTTGTAGTTGTTGCGCGCCGCAAACAACAGCAGTTGCTGGATGCGCTGGTCGTTCAGCGATCCCTGCGCCTCCTGGGTCGAAACCGTGTCGTACTTGATGCTTACTTTATTCGAGCCCGGTTCCTGCGTCACCGACCGGATGCCCGTGATTGCGGCCGACTCGGTTGGCCCGAGCAACGGATTGCCGCCGCCAGATTCGGATGAGCCAAGAATCACGCGATCACTGCCGCGCGCCGAGAGAAAGTTATAGGTCGCGCCAATGCCTCCGCCAAAGCCAACGATGAAAATTGCCGCAGCCAGCGCGGGCGCCATTCGAATCTGCTGCAGCCACAGGGCAGGTTCAAGGATCATCCGATGCCAAAAGCGGCCCGGTTGGGCGGTTTCGAGCGCTTCCTGCAAGCGCATCCGCGAGGCCGCGAGCAGGTTCGGAGTCGGTTCGACCACCGGCATCTCCGAAAGCGTAGCGTGGAACTTGCGCGCAGCTTTCAACTCCGTCGCGCACTCCGGACACCGCGCCAGATGCTGCTCCACCTCGTAGCGGGCATCGTCCTCAAGTTCGTTGTACACATAGAACAAAATGTTCTGCCGCACCCAATCACATTTCATTTTCGTATCCCTTCGCGGGAAGTAATCCGAATTTCATTGATTCGCAAGTCATCGCATCTCCGCCAGCGCGCTGCGCAGTTTTTGCGTCGCGCGAAACAATGTATTCTTCGCCGTCTCTTCCGTCGTATTCAACATCTCGCCCACAGTACGCAACTTCAGCCCGTGATAGTGCTTCAACTCGAAGACCATGCGCTCGCGGGGAGTGAGCGTCGTCAATGCCGATCCGATCTTCCGCCCCAGCTCTCGCCGCATCAGATCGCGCTCCGGATTCGCCCCCGAGCGCACGTCCGCGAACTGCTCCAATCTGCTGTATTCCTCGCCTGAAGCGTCAATTGCAACCGGCGCCTCTTCTTTGCGGACGGTCTTTTTTCGCAGGTGATCGAGGCAGAGATTGGTGACAATCCGGTAGATCCACGTATAAAAAGAACACTCAAACCGGAAACTGCCCAGATTTTTGTAGGCCTTGAGAAAGGCTTCCTGATAGACGTCCTGGGCGTCGGACTCCGATCCGGTCAGGTGCAGCGCCAGCCGCAACACCGATTGATCGTAATGGCGAACCAATACCTCGAAGGCTGCGCGGTTGCCCAGCTGCGCCTCCCGGATTAAACCGGTGTCATCGATGCGGTTGCCCTGCGCTGCCAAAAAGCCTCTCGCGTTGGGGTTCCGGTTGCCGCTACCCTGTTCCGTCCGCCGCGGACGGGAAATTTCGCCAACCGGCATCGCGACTGCGTAAGAATCGGCCGGCATTGTCTGTATCTGTCCCCTACAAGTAATCCAACCTCGTTCTTGCCTTGCACAGAAATAGACGGACCAGTCGCTCGAAGGTTAGCAGATTTTACCCAGTTGGCCCTTGATTTGCTTGACAGTGGGAAACAGAGCCTGTCAATGCCATTGATGGAGCGACGGGCGTCCTCGCCCGTCCAAGCCGAGCAAAGCTCGGCAGTCCTCGAACTCAAATGACTGTTCGAAACTACGGGTCAAATCTGAGTCGCATCTCATTCGTAGCCATAAATCCAAGCTTCTCATAAAGCGGCCGACCTTCGTCGCTGGCGTGCAGATTGACGGATCGCAAGCCCCTACCCTTAACCCAACCCAGAATCGCCTGCATAATGAGCCGAGCAACCCCACGTCTGCGAAACTCCGGCTCCGTATACACATTGAGGATCACAGCCCGTTCAGTGCAAGGTTCTTTGGGATTCGCCGGCCACGGACACAGCAATACGCCGCCTCCGCCCGCAACGCAACCGGATCGTCCCAGAGCCAGCCAGTGACGATAAGTACCATCGGCTAGAGCCTGTGCCAGCCAGGGGGCGGGCGACTTCCACCATACGATCAAGTTCTCCGACCGTGCCTTCGCCCATATCGCGAAACATCGACCGCCGATGATGAAGAATAATCTCCGATTCGTTCGCCGTAGCCTCTCGAATTGTGATTTCAGCTTCCGACATGATCCTGGCAATGTCCCAGAACCTCACAAGGTACAATAAATCAAGCCGAGGCCACTAGATTAATGTACGAAGTCACTGTGGAAGACACATTCGCCGCCGGGCACTACCTGCGCAACTACAAAGGCAAGTGCGAGAACCCGCACGGCCATAACTACAAGATTCGTGTGACCCTGGCCGGCGCGGAACTGGACAAGGCCGGGCTGCTGCTCGATTTCAAAGACCTGAAAGACGTCATGAAGCACGCCATCGAGCGTCTCGACCATCAGATGATCAATGATATCGAGCCCTTCACCGTCTTAAATCCCTCAGCGGAAAATCTTGCAAAATACTTTTACGACGAAACCAACACGCGCCTGAGCAGCGTAACTAACGGCCGGGTGAGAGTGAAAGATGTGACCGTCTTTGAAACCGATGTGACCACAGCGCGCTACAGCGAGTAACAGTTGCCAGTTACCAGCTTTCGGTTGCCAGTTTTCCTTCGCGCTTAATGGAGTTGTGATGGGTCGATCCTACAAAGTCCTTCTGGCTTGGCAGAGAGCAATGGAGTTCGTAACGCAAACATACAGGTCGACCTCAGCCTTCCCCGCTGACGAACGGTTTGGTCTAACTTCACAATTGCGCCGGGCCGCCGTTTCCATTCCAAGCAACATTGCGGAGGGACAAGGCCGACTCTCGGAAAATGAATTCCGCCACTTTCTTGGCCAGGCCCGCGGATCCCTTATGGAAGTTGAGACTCAAATCCAAATAGCGCAGAATTTAGGATATATCGAGCCGTCGCGAATGTTAGAACTGCTGAACCTGTATGGAGAGGTCGGTCGGATCCTGAACGGATTAATTGCGTCTATCTGCCAGCCTCTGAGTGTGTCGCACTAACTGATCACCGGCGACTGGCAACCGGCAACTGGCAACTGCTTTATGCAGATTTCCGAAATCTACAAATCGTTGCAGGGCGAATCGACCCACGCCGGCTTAGCCTGCATCTTCGTGCGTTTGACGGGATGCAACCTGCGCTGTACCTGGTGCGACAGCGAGTTCAGTTTTGTCGGCGGCAAGAAGATGACTCTGGATGAAGTGCTCAGCGAAGTCGCCCGCCTGAGTCCGGGCGGCGGACTAGTCGAAATTACGGGGGGTGAGCCTATGCTGCAGGAGCGCGAAGTCATTTCGCTCATGGAGCAATTGCTGGATGCGGACTATCAGGTATTGCTCGAGACCAGCGGCGAACGCCCGCTGGCGCGTGTTCCCAAAGAAGTGATCAAGATCGTCGATGTAAAGTGTCCGCACTCCGGCGAGCCCAATACCTTCGCGCTCGAGAATCTGAAGGCGCTTCGGCCGCATGATGAACTAAAGTTCGTCTTAAGCGACGGGGTGGATTACGAATTCGCCCGCGACTTTGTCATGGATCACGACTTGGCCGAGCGCGTACACGCGATCCTGTTTTCCCCTGCGTTCGAAAAGACTGCTTCCGGGGCGCGCGACACTTCGCACTGTCTTCTTGACCCGCAAGAACTCGCCCAATGGATTCTCGCCGACAATGTCCCAGCGCGCCTCAGCCTGCAAATCCACAAGCTGATCTGGGACCCGGCGGCCAAAGGTGTATAGCGGAAGCCGGAAATTGAAGGCTTAGATGGTTGCTATGCGTGTGTTCCCTGCCAGATGTGAATTCGGTCGTCGCAAACCTAGGTACCAGAGTAACTTGAGGTAACCACCGTCGCTAAAGCATGATTCCCAAGGAAGAACGGGACAAGTCCCGGCTCCTGATGTCGGCGGAGGTGTTGTGAAGCGTTCAACGATTTCAATGTTCCTTTCGGGAACGGTCGTTCTTCTAGTTACTCTCGTTCTTCCAGGATGCGGCGGCAGCTCAAGTCAGCCCATCGCGGTAGGCTTGAGTTCCAGCGTCAGCGGCAACAGCATCGATCAGGGCCAGACCGTCACAATTACCTCCACGGTTGCCAACGATGCGAAAAACGCGGGCGTGCAGTGGGGCCTTTCGGGCGCGGGGTCGCTGAGCGGCCAAACCACGACCTCGGCTACCTACAACGCTCCTGCCTCAGTAACCGTTGCGTTTACGGCGACGATCGCCGCAACCTCGATCTCCGATCCGACCAAATCAACAAGCCTGCAAATCAAGGTCAATCCACTGCCAGTCATCACAACGACATCGCTGCCGCAAGCGACCGCGGGGATCGCCTATAGCGCGACACTAGTCGTATCTGGTGGCGCGAGTCCGTATAAGTGGACGGTCACGTCCGGAACCTTGCCTGCAGGATTGAGTTTGAGCGGCAGTTCCGGAGTCATCAGCGGCATACCGACCGGCGCGAGCAGCAGCTCTGTGACTTTTGAAGTGACGGATGCGGCGGGCAACTCCGCCAGCCAAGCTATTCATATAACAGTCGCTCCCCCTCCGCCATTGACGATCACGACTACATCATTGCCCGGGGGAACAAATGGCACGCCATACACTCAAACGCTGCAAGCGTCAGGCGGGGTCCCTCCCTACACGTGGCTCCTTGCCTCGGGAAGTTTGCCTCCAGGCTTGACCTTGAGCAGCAGTGGCGTGATCTCGGGCACGCCGAGCGGAACTACAACGACCACGTATACCTTCACCGTATCCGTTACCGATTCGCAGACGCCGACGCACACCACCAAAACCGCAACCCTGAGCATCGCAGTCACTCAGCCGCCGCTGAGCATCGTAACCACCTCGCTCGCCGGTGGGAGCGTTGGGAACCCATACAACCAAACGTTGATGGCCATCGGCGGAGTGCCACCTTACACCTGGACTATCATTCTCGGCACGCTCCCGGCGGGATTAACCCTAAACCATAGCACCGGCGCGATCACCGGCACACCGACCGGAACCGGGACCTTCACATTGACGTTCAACGTCACCGATTCGGCCTCGACCACGGTAACATCGCAACCGCTAACGATTGTCATTAGCACCGCGCTCGCCATCACGACGACATCGTTGCCAGGCGGCAGCGTGGGAACGGCGTACACCACGACGCTTCAAGCCACAGGCGGAGCACAGCCCTACACCTGGAGCAAAACCACCGGCACCTTGCCACCGGGCCTTACGCTGAACCCCAACACCGGAGTGATCTCAGGAACACCGACCACGGCTGGAACCTCAACCTTTACGATTCAAGTGGCCGATTCAGAAAGTCCGGTAATCACCAAGCAGGCAACTTTCACCATTACGATTTCTTCCGCCAGCTGCGCGAACAATGGCAGTCTCACAGGAAACTACGCATTCGTGACCAATGGCTGGAGCAGCGCCACGACAGCCACATCCTCCGCAGGTAGTTTCGCAGCCGATGGCAACGGCCACATCACCAGCGGCCTCTTGGACATCGCGGATCAGAACAACTCCTTCAGCCCGCAGAGCGGCACGTTTACTGGAACATATTGTGTCGCCCCGAACCGTCTCGCCACAATTAACCTGACCTACGGCGGCGCGCTGAGTGGCGGCAATACCTTCATCGCAGCGATCGATTCGAGCGACAGCAACGGTCACATCATCTCCTATGACGATAGCGGATTAAAGGTCGCCGGCCTTCTGCGCCAGCAGACAACCTCCGCGTTCTCGGCCAGCAAAATCACCGGCAACTACGCTTTTGGGTTGGTCGGCGCCTATCAACTCGCCAACCGCTATGCCATAGCCGGCGAATTCAATTCCAACGGCAGCGGCACCCTTCTCGGTGTGAATGACAGCGACGAGAGCGGAGTGATTGGAACTGCGCAAACTCTAACCTCCAGCGATTTCACCGTAGCATTGACGGGTCGCGCGACAGCGACGATTACCTCTAACGGCATAAACCTGAACTACGTTTTCTATGTGGTCAGTTCGTCCGAGATGCTGATGATGGCCGTCGACTCGACCCAGACTCCGCCGACTATCCTGGCCGGTCAGGTTCTCCAGCAAAGCGGCACGTTTACCGACGCTTCGCTCGGCGGTGCCGGCGTGATCGAACTGCAATCGCTTATCAACACCGGAGCTGCGCCCGCCGTGACCGCCGGGGTCATCACCACGACAGGCCTACCCGCGACATATTCCATCACTGCTGATCAGAACCAAGGCGGCACAATGGACACGTTGACCGAGGCAGGAACTTTCAGCGTGTCATCGAACGGCCGCGTGGTGCTTACTCCGGCCGGCGGAGGCGACATTCGCGCCTTCTACCTTATCGCCCCGAATCAGGCCTTCGCCGTCGGAACCAACATGGGCGTGGATTATGGCATGTTGTCCCCACAAACTTCCGGCAGCTTCACCATCGCCTCGCTCTCCGGCAATTACCTAGGCGGAAGCCAGCCGCCAGTCAGCGCGAGCGTGAACGAAGAGGCCGATAGCCTGGATTCGACCGGAGCCGGCAGCCTAAGCGGAACTTCGGACAAGAACAGCGCCAGCGGAACGCAGACGGGAAGTGTTTCTGCGACGTATGCAGTTTCTCCCGGCGGGCCGAACGGACGAATTATCGTGAGCCAGAGCAATGTTCCGGTGTTGTACTCTACATGATCTCGAGTCGCAGTTTGTGGCACTGCCAGTCAGCTTCATCTGGGATCCCGAATGCTGATCCCAAGTTGATTGATTTTTATCAGTGATTGTCCGGCGAGATCGCTGACAGGATCTCCCGCTGCGCGGCCCCTCGTTGGGGCCAGCGCCAGTTATACTTGTCGCGTACCGTACACGGGAGGTCGCGCAGTGGACCGACTCCGAATCATCGTGGTTCTCATCGTAGTCTCTTCATTTCCTGCACCACTTCTTTCGCAAACGACAGCGGCTGAAGAAATGAACCTTGGCGTTCAAGCCTCCAGGCAATGGAAATTCGACGAAGCCATTGATCATTTTGAAAAGTGTCTCTCGTTGGCTCCGGAAAACACGGTTGCGCGTCTTTACCTGGCAACAACCTATGCCCAGAAATACGTTCCTGGCGTAGAGACCCCTGAAAACCGTCGCGTCGGGGAGCGGGCTGTCGAGCAATACCAGCAAGTGCTCGATGGCAATCCCGCGGCTCCAACTCGGATCAGCAGCACAAAGGCTGTCGCATACCTGTATCTGCAAATGAAGAAGTTCGATGACTCCAAGAAGTATTACCAAATGGCATCGGACTTGGATCCCGGCGATCCTGAAAACTACTATTCCATCGGCGTGATCGATTGGACACTGACCTATGTTCCGCGTCAGGAAGCGCGCGCCAAGCTCGGCATTGAGTCCGAGGATTCCCTGCCTTCTCGAGATAAGGGCGCGTGTGCCGACTTGAAGGAGATGAATACAGCCAACATTCAGGAAGGCATCGATAACCTCAACAAGGCGCTCCGCTTGCGCCCGGACTACGACGACGCTATGGCATACATGAACCTGATGTATCGGGAACGCGCAGATATCCAGTGCGATGACCCCGCAGCCCGCGACGCGGACTTGAAAACTGCCGACGACTGGGTCGACAAGGCCATGGCGACCAAAAAAGCGAAGCAGAAAAGGGCCGATAGCGGCATCACATCCGCGACGGCGCCGAAGTAACCGGCAATCACCGCATTGCTTTTCAGCCGACCTGATAAAATAAAGTTTCCTCATGTCCGCGTCTTCTCAGCTCATTCAAATTGAACTTGGCCCCAAGGTACACATCCCAAAACCGTCATGGCTAAAGGCGAAGGCTCCAGTCGGTGACAACTTTCACAACCTGAAAAAACTGGCCCGCGGACTCGGGCTGCACACGGTGTGCGAGTCGGCGCAATGCCCCAACATTGGAGAATGCTGGCACCACCACACCGCAACCTTCATGTTGCTAGGCGATATATGCACCCGGCGCTGCGGCTTTTGCGCGGTGCCGAAGGGGCGTCCTGAAGCAATTGACTGGGACGAGCCACGCCGCGTGGCCCAAGCGGTTGCCACCCTGGGCTTGAAACATGCAGTCGTGACCAGCGTGAATCGTGACGACGACAATGTTGGTGGCGCGAAGGTTTTTGCCGAAACGATCCAACAGATCCGCGAGTTGGTCCCAGACTGCCGCGTAGAGGTGCTCATTCCCGACTTCCAGGGACTCGAACAGCCTCTACGAATCGTGCTCGACGCCAAGCCGAATGTGCTGAATCACAATACCGAGACTGTCCCGAGACTCTATCGCGCGGTGCGCTCCGGCGCACGCTACAAGCGTACACTGGATTTGCTGGCGAATGCCAAGCAATGGGATCCGGCGACCGTTACAAAAAGTGGCGTGATGGTTGGCATCGGCGAAGAGACGGATGAACTAGTCGAAGTCTTCCGCGACCTGGGCGGGCGCGGCGTAGATATTCTGACGATTGGCCAGTATCTGCGTCCGTCAAAAGATCATCTGCCGATGACGCGCTATTACACACCTGCCGAATTTGTCTCGCTGAAAGAAGAAGCGCTAAAATTTGGATTCAAACATGTCGAGTCAGGGCCGCTAGTGCGGTCAAGCTATCATGCGCACGAGCAAGCGGAAGTGGCGGCGCGATAATGGAGCGCCGGGCGTCCCCGCCCGGCCTTGCCAACGACTAACCCAACGACCGACGACGTTCCTACCATACCCGGCAAGCATTCTGATTCACCATCGGCGCAGTCGCGGCGCAATGGTAAGCCTCGCGAAACTCCGGCATATTTGAGACAGTTCCATTCACCCGGTACTTTGACGGTGAGTGCGGATCGATAGTCGCCAACATCCGCGACATGGCGTCGGTGCGATTCTGGCACCACACGTTCGCCCATCCCAAAAAAAAGCGCTGCTCGGCAGTCAGGCCGTCGATTGGAGCCGGTTCTTTCCCGGCAAAAGTGCTAAGCAGGGCCATATAAGCGATGCGCATGCCGCCATTATCAGCCGTGTTTTCGCCCAGAGTCAGCTTGCCATTCAGCTTGAGATCGTCCACTGCGACGAAGCTGCCGTACTGATCTTTTATGCAGCTGGTACGTTCTTCAAACTGCTTCTTGTCGCTGGCCGTCCACCAGTCGCGCAAATTTCCGTCGGCGTCAAATTGGCTGCCTTGATCGTCGAAGCCATGCGTGAGTTCGTGGCCGATCACGGCGCCGATCCCGCCGAAGTTCATCGCGTCATCCGCCTGGTTGTCATAGAACGGTGGCTGCAGGATTCCGGCCGGGAACGTGATGTTATTTTCCAGCGGGTTGTAACTCGCGTTCACCGTCATCGGCGGATACGGCCAATCCCTCTTGTCGAGCGGCTTTCCAATCTTGTTCAATCTCCGCTGCAAATCATGCTGGTTCGAGCGTTGCGAGTTGCCAAGCGCATCGCCGCGCACGATCTGCAGCGCCGAGTAATCGCGCCATTTGTCCGGATAGCCAATGCGATTGGTGATCGCCTTCAATTTCACCAGCGCCTGCGCCTTCGTGTCCGCTCCCATCCAGGGCACGCTTTGGATGTCTTGCCCTAGCGCCTTTTCGAGATCTCCAACCATCGCCAGAGTGCGCTCCTTGCCTTCCGCGCCGAACGTCTCTTTAACGTAAATCTGACCGACCAAGTCTCCGAGATCACCGTCGGCGTAGCTGACGCAACGCTTCCAGCGTGGACGCAACTCTTTGGTGCCTTGCAGCGTTTTGTTAAAGAAATCGAAATTCTCATTGACGAACGCCGCCGGCAAAAGCGCCGCGTTGCTATGGACAGCGTGCCAGCGCAAATACGTTTTCCAATCGTCCATCGAATACGCGTTCAAGACTTCCTGCATGTTTTTGACAAATTCGGGCTCAACCACGTTCAGAGAATCAAAGCGCGGAGCGCCTACGCCTTCGAAGTAGACGTTCCAGTTAAACCCCGGACTGAGCGCCGCCAGTTCTTTGTCCGTCAGCTTGTGATAAATCTTCTGAGGGTCACGGCGGCTGGTCTGGTCAAGCGCACCTTTCGCCAGCCCGGTCTCGATTTCCATGACGACCTTGGCTTCCGCCTGAGCTCTAGCTGCATCGTCACCCAACAACACGAACATCTTCGCAACGTGCTCAACATATTTCTTGCGCAGCTCAACCGACTTGTCATCGTCTTTGAAGTAGTAGTCGCGGTCCGGCAATCCCAACCCGCCCTGGTCAACTTGAGCAATGATCTGGCTCGCATTCTTGAAGTCGGATCCGGAATCGAAGTTAAATAAAACGTCCTCGCCCTCGCGCTGCAACTGGACGATTTCCTCCGGAAGTTCGTCCTTCGACTTGATCGAAGCAATGCCCTGAAAGTCGTGCTCCAGGGGCTTTGTGCCGGCTCGTTCAATCGCACTTTCATCCATGCAGCTGGCGTAATAGTCGCCGATTTTCTGCTCGTTCACGCTGCGCCCAGGCCGATCGGCCGCCGCCTTTTCGAGAATGTCGCGCACAATATATTCGCCGCGCTCCGCCAATTCATTGAAACGTCCCCAAGCGGCGCGATCAGCCGGAATCGGATTCTGTGCCAGCCACTTGCTGCAAGCGTAAGCATAAAAATCGTTGCAAGGATCAATATTCTTATCGAGCATGTCGACGGAGAAACGCACCTCCGGACGCGCCCTTTGCAGCTTCAGTTTTATCGTCAGTCTTATTCTGGCCGCTTTGTCCTGGGCAAAAAAAGCAGGCACAAGCAAAGTGGTGACGAACAATAGTCGCAAGAAATTTCGCATGGGATCCTCGAATCAAGATGGAACAGCCAGCGACGGGAACTTGAAGATCATTCCAAAGAACTTCCCGGGCGCAGCAAACACTATATTGGACGAGAAGCTTTGAAAACAGTCAACCCGGCCATCGCTAATTTGTGAGAATCCTCGAGCCAAAAGTTGTTTGAGGTGCGACAATAAAGATTCCCCAACGTCTAATGACCACCTCTGCGATCAGTGTCACTGCCATCACACCGGAGATGATCCGGGAGCACGGCCTCACTCCGGAAGAATTCGAAAAAATCAAACAACTGCTCGGCGGACGCGAGCCCACCCGCACGGAGCTAGGCATCTTCAGTGTGATGTGGAGCGAGCACTGCTCCTACAAATCATCGCGTGTCCACCTGAAACGCTTGCCCACCCGCAGCAAACTGGTTGTGCAGGGCCCGGGAGAGAACGCCGGCATCGTAGACATAGGCGACGGCTGGGCCTGCGCCTTCAAAATCGAGTCCCACAATCACCCAAGTTTTATCGAACCGTTTCAAGGCGCGGCAACCGGCGTAGGCGGAATTTTGCGCGACATCTTCACCATGGGCGCAAGACCGGGAGCCATAATGGATTCGCTGCGGTTCGGCCCGATTGAAAACTGCCGCAATGGAGCGGCGGGCGACCTCGCCCGGCCCCTTAACTGCCGCCGAGATCCACAAAAATCACTCCGTAATGGAGGGTGTCGTCTCAGGAGTCGCGTCCTACGGCAATTGCTTCGGAGTCCCCAATCTCGGCGGAGAAGTAAAGTTTGAGCCTTGTTACTCCGGCAATCCGCTTGTAAACGCCTTCGCGCTAGGCCTGGTTCGTCGCGACAAGATCTTCTACGGTCGCGCCTCCGGCGAAGGCAACCCCGTAATTTATGTAGGCTCCAAGACCGGACGCGACGGTATACACGGCGCGACGATGGCGAGCGAGGAATTCAGCGAAGGGTCCGAAGCGAAGCGCCCGAATGTTCAGGTCGGCGACCCGTTTCTAGAGAAGCTGCTTCTGGAAGCCTGTTTAGAAGCCATGCAAACGGGAGCCATCGTAGGCATTCAAGATATGGGTGCTGCCGGCCTGACCTGCTCGACTTGCGAAATGGGCGCGCGCGGCGGCACTGGAGTAGAAATCGAACTCGACCGTGTGCCGCAACGCGAAACCGACATGACGCCGTACGAAATCATGCTTAGCGAATCGCAAGAGCGCATGTTACTGGTCGCGCAAAAAGGCCGCGAAGAAGAAGTCTTCCGCGTCTTCCAGAAGTGGGGACTGGACGCGGTGGAAGTTGGCCGCGTTACTTCTGATGCGAAGATGCGCGTGCTCGAACATGGCCGAATCGTCGCTGAAATTCCGAACGCCGCCCTCACTGATGAAGCGCCAGTTTACAAACGTCCGCTAGCGCGCTGGGAGCCTCCAGTCGATCGCGAGAAGCCGGAGCATATCCACTTCGCCGAAAGAGCCGATTTCACGGCCCAACTGAAGCGTTTGCTAGCCAGCCCAAACATCTGTTCCAAGCGCTGGATCTGGCAGCAATACGATCACATGGTGCAAACCAACACGGTCGAAGGGCCTGGAGCAGCCGATGCCGGCGTCATTCGCATCAAGGGCTCCAATCGCGGACTCGCCATGGCGCTCGACGGTAACAGCCGCTGGTGCTATCTCGATCCTCGTCTCGGAGCGATGCACGCCGTTGCTGAAGCCGCCCGTAAAGTAGCCTGCGCTGGAGCAACTCCCATCGGCGCAACCAACTGCCTTAACTTCGGCAACCCGGAAAAGCCGCACATCATGTGGCAGTTTTCGCAGGTAATCGACGGCATCACCAAAGCCTGCGAGGAGCTCGACACTCCGATAACCGGCGGCAATGTCAGCTTCTACAATGAAACCCTAGGCGAGGGAATTTATCCGACTCCGGTCATCGGCGTGGTTGGCATTTTGGAAGACGTGCACAAAACGGCAAGAATGCATTTCGCGCATCGCGGAAGAAAAATTGTTTTGCTGCGAGCGAATGTGGTTGGCGATGCTGTCGATGCCGAGTCTGAATTTGGATCCTCCGAATACGCAAAAGAGATTCTCGGTGCGGTGTGGGGCTATCCACCAGAACTCGATCTCGAGAAAGAGTCCACGCTGCAGCGCGCTCTGGTAGCGTTAATCCGGGCAGGCCTCGTTGAATCCGCGCACGACTACCGCCGATGGCGGATTAGGCTGTCGCGCTGGTGGAGTCGGCGCTGCCCGCTGGAATTGGACTGAACGTTAGCTTACCTGCACAGCAACTGCCCATGGAGTTCATGCTCTTCGGCGAAGACGCCAGCCGTGTCGTAATAAGCTGTGACCCAGCTAAGTTGACGCGAATCCAAGAAGTAGCAGAGGAATATGGAGTCGTCGCTGATATTCTAGGAGAAACGGGGTCGGATCGGGTTGAAATAACTATAGGCGAACAGACCGCAATTTCGGAAAGCATGAACGAGCTCCGCGAGTGTTACGAAGAAGCCATGGAGAAGTCGTTGCGAACAGCAATATTCACGTGAGGGCGGGCGCATTCGTTCGCCCGCATGAATAATTTTGAATGAACTAAGTCTAACGCTAATGCCAAAATGCAAGCTTCCGATAAATTTCGCGATGAATGCGGCGTCGTAGCCATTCACGCCCACCCTGAGGCGGAGAAGCTTGCCTATCTCGGACTGCATGCTCTTCAACACCGTGGGCAGGAATCGGCCGGCATCGTCACTTCTGATGGCGAACGGCTGCGTCAGCACAAGGCGATGGGACTGGTTGCTGACATCTTCGGCCATGAAGTGTTGAGCTCGTTGCGTGGCATCTTAGCCATTGGCCACACCAGATATTCAACTGCGGGCGACTCGGCGCTCTTAAACGCGCAGCCGATCATGGTGCAATCGAATAAAGGCACAATTGCGATTGCGCACAACGGCAATTTGATCAATGCTCACTCACTGCGCGCTAAGTTAGAGGGCCAGGGATCGATTTTCCAAACCAGCAGCGACACGGAAGTTCTGGTTCACCTGATCGCGCTCTCCCGTGAGCAGACACTGCCCGACGCGATCGCCGATGCGCTGCGCCGCGTGGAAGGCGCGTTTTCGCTGGTCATGATCAGTCGTGACCGCGTCTTCGCCGCCCGCGACCCGCGCGGCTTCCGGCCGCTCGCCATGGGACGCATCCCGGCTCTCACCAGCGACAAAAAAGATACGATCGTCTTCGCCTCCGAAACTTGCGCCTTCGATCTTCTCGGCGCAACCTACGAGCGCGATGTCAGACCCGGCGAACTGGTCATCGTTGGACCGGAAGGCATCAGCTCGCGTTTTTACTCTCCATCTCCGGCGCAGTCGAGCTGCATCTTTGAGCACGTTTATTTTTCCCGCCCTGACAGTCTCGTATTTGGACGCTCGGTCGATCAGAGCCGCGACGCCATGGGACGCCAGCTCGCGCGCGAAGCTCCGGTCGATGCCGATATCGTCGTTCCCGTCCCCGATTCCGGCAACACCGCGGCCATCGGCTATGCCGCCGAAAGCGGCATCCCATTCCGCCTTGCGCTGATTCGCAATCACTACATTGGACGAACCTTCATCGAGCCACAGCAATCAGTTCGGGATTTCGGAGTGAGGCTAAAGCTAAACGCCGTCCGCAGTCTTCTCGAAGGAAAGCGAGTGATTCTGATTGATGACTCCATCGTGCGCGGCACCACCAGCAAGAAAATCGTCCGCATGATTCGCAATGCAGGCGCGAAAGAAGTCCACATGCGCATCTCCTGCCCGCCAACCATCTCGCCCTGCTTTTATGGAGTGGATACGCCTTCGAAAAAGGAACTGATAGCCGCCAACAAATCCATTGACGAGATTCGTACTTTCATCGTCGCCGACTCGCTCGCCTATCTCTCGATTGAAGGCCTGAAAAAGGCCTGCGCTGATGGGCGTAAAAACCACTTACTGCTCCGCCTGCTACACCGGAAATTATCCCACTAAGATCGACGTCGAAGAGATCCTGCCAGCTGCAGTGACATGAGCGTCACTAAGCAGACCTGACCGCATCCAAACTCTGGACGTCGCAACCCGAGCATTGGGAATGGTATTCTTTTTAAGGAAATAGGCAATTCGGCTGTTGCTCCATGGCTAAGGCATTTTCAATTTTCGGATCAGTCTCGAGGCCGCAACTCGGCCCTCTCGAGCGGCAGTTGCTGCAAAAGCTCTGGTCTCAGGGCAGCGCTACGGTGCGTGAACTGCTTGCGGATGGAAAGATCCGGCAGGCGTATACCACAGTGATGACGACGGTTGATCGTCTGTACAAAAAGGGATTGCTGAATCGCGTCGCCGAAGGCCGGGCATTTCGCTACACTCCGCGTCATACTCCTGAGGAACTCCAGCGCGTCACGGCAGTGGAAAGCATTGAGCAACTTCTTGGATCGTGCGACGCGTCTGCTCTGCCTCTTTCGTATCTGGTGGAGGCTCTCAGTGCCCACGATGCGCAGTTGCTGGATAAACTGCAAGTCTTGGTCGAACGCAAACGTCGTGAGCTTAAAGATAAACGCCGTGAAGAGAACATCCGGGAGCAACGTTAATGTTTGCGCTGCGCGGAATCGCGGTTTCACTTACTTTCTTCGTTCTCCTCTACTCTTTATTGTCGGCGATCGTGGCCATCGCATGGCGCCTGCTGAAGTGGGTGAATACAACGGAACAGAAACGAGCCGATCTGCTGTTCGCGTTGCGGGTTCTGCCGTTGGTGTCTGCCGCGGCCATCACATTGGGTTTTGTCATCCCTTCCTTTCAGTTGCTGGAGCCCCGTTCAATCGATGAGGGGCTGGGTACAATTCCGCTTGCTCTCGGCATTTGTGCTCTCCTGCTCGTCGCATACGGTTGCCTCCGCGTGATCACTGCTCAGGTTATGACCTCTCGTGTGGTCGCTCGCTGGCTGGAAGACACGCGTCCCCTGCATTCTAGCGAAAAAACCGTGGCACTTGAGTCCCGCGAATCGCCGCCGCTCATACTGGTGGGCGTCCGCCATCCGAAGGTTCTCATTTCAGAATCTGCGGTTGAACTTTTGAGTAACGACGAACTGGATATCTCTCTCAAGCATGAGCAGGCGCACATGCTATCTCGCGACAACCTGAAGAAACTCCTATTTCGTTTTTGTCCCTTTCCAGGCATGGCGAAGTTGGAAAGCGCCTGGTCCCAAACCGCGGAACTGGCGGCCGATGACGCCGCCGTTTCAAAACTAGAGAATGCGGTTGACCTGGCTGCGGCGTTGGTCAAACTGTCGCGCCTCGCATCTGTCGAGACCGCAGCAGTTTGCACGGTCGGTTTCGTAACCGGATCCGTCAGCGCCCGCGTGGCACGGCTTCTCGCATGGGATGAAGCCACCAAAAAGCAGCCTATTAGAAATTGGCAGCGATATGCCATCCTGCCGATGTCTACCGTCCTGTTCTGCGTGGTTGTTACATACCACCCAGCGCTCGCTCTTACGCACGAACTCACAGAGTGGCTGGTCCGCTAGTTCTCATCTTCCCGCTCCGTCTTCCACTTCCTGATCTTTCACTCCTCGATCCGGCACTGCTTCAATCGAGCCGCTTCCTCTTCTCACCGGGGCAGCTTGATCCCACTATCACTGGTAGTAACTTGGGCATCCCTTTACTCTCGATGGTCGAGTCTGTCTTGCCGCGCAGCTTTTCATGTTTAGTCGACCAGCGGCAAATCCCTTCGTTGATGGACATTTTTCATGGGCTTCAGGTTTCTATCTTCCGCAGAACGCAGATCTACTTGGCCGATCTGCTCGGCTATAGCTTTAGCCCTCATCGCTGTTGTCGTCTCCTTTACCTCCTTTGTGAGCGCACAGAATTCGAACGGCGCGCTTCGAGGTGAGATTCAAGACGTCAGCGGCGCGCGCGTGGTGGGCGCGCAAGTGGTTGTAGAGGCTCAGCGGATCGTCCGTCACGCGTCATGCGATCGCCAGTGACCAGGGCGAATTTCGCATTGAGGGCCTGTTACCCGGCGCTTATCGCGTCACCGTTTCCGCAAAGGTTTTGCCGAAGCCACGGACGAAGTGAATGTCGCAGTCAGTGTGGTGCGGGACATCTCGGTTACGCTTAAACCCGCAAGCGGTCGAGAAACGGTAAACGTGCAGGGCAACTCCTCCTCGATTACGACCGAGGCAATTGATACCGCGAGCGCTGTTCGCGGAGGCGTAGTTGGCAGCCGCGATCTAGAAACTCTACCCCTGCCAGCGCGCAGTTTTGCCAACATTGCGTACCTTGTGCCGGGAACGGAACCCGTCGAGCCCTCCGATCCCACCAAGGCGCGCATTACAGCGGTCTCAACCGGCGGAAGTTCTGGATTGAACAACGAACTCTCGGTCGACGGCGCAGACGACTCCGACGACTGGATCGGCGGCTTCCTGCAAAATTTCTCGCCCGATGGCATTCAGGAATTTGCCGTGCGCACCTCGAATGAAGAGGCCGACACCGGCTGGACCACCGCAGGATCTGTCGTGATCACCACCAAGCATGGCAACAACGAGTGGCATGGCGACGGAGCTTTCTACGAGCGCTCCGCCGCGCTCAATGCCCGTTTCCCCATCGAGAATCCGGCGGAAACATGCACGAATGGAGTTTGCGTGCACAATCCCAAGCAGCCCTTTTCGCGCCAGAATTACGTGGGCACGCTCGGCGGCCCGATCGCGAAAAACAAAGTTTGGTTCTTTATTTCATTCGAGAACGTGCATGAGAATGCGAGCATCGCCTACAGCCCCGCCAGCGTCATGCAATTCGATGCTCTCTCGCAGTTGGCTGCGGACGGCCTGATTACCGGCGTGCCTTTCGATCGCCGTTCCCGCTACTGTTCCCATTCCCTTTCGTGACTACATCAGCTCCGAACGCTTTGACTGGGCCCAGTCCGACAAGTCGCAATGGTACCTGCGAATTTCACAAGACAGTTACCTCACGCACAACGCGCTCGTTGAACAAGGAACGCTGCCCTCGACTGGACTCACCACCCACAACAACTATTGGAACACGGTCATCAGTAATGCCTATACTTTCAGTCCGACATGGCTGGGTAATCTGGTGATCGGCGCCAGCCTATTGCATCTTACGCAGACGCGTAACTCGGATCTCGGCTTCGCGCTCGCATTTCCCTTCAGCTCCACCGCGCTGACCATTTCGGGCTTCGAAACCTTTGGTGACAACCAGTTCGCCACTCCCATCACTCTTTTCCCCGACCTGCGCAATCAGGACAAATACCAGTTTCGCTATGACCTGAGCCATGTTGCAGGAAGCCACGCTCTCAAGTTCGGAGTCGATTTCATTCACGAACCAGTGCTTGGCGGCGCCTTCGCCTCTACGGCCGAGACGCTTGCGCAGTACGTCAATAACCCAACGTACTATGTGCAGAACCCCGGCGTGTTCGGAACCTTTGCCCCGCAGTGCGCGGGAACACCCGCCTCTGACGGCTCAACCTGCTCCTACACTCCCGCCGGCGATGGCAGCTTTTCGCAAAACGTGCAACGGCTCGGGCTGTACGCCGAGGACTCGTGGCGCGTTTCGCATCATCTTACTGTCAACTACGGTGTACGCTATCAAACGACCTTCGGACTCATGATCGGCTCGGGGCGAAGCGAAGCCAACAATGCCGCCTATCAAACGCTGCAGGCTCTGCAGATTCCGATCGTGCCCAGTGTGCCGCACGATTACCACAAACAGATTGCTCCGCGCCTCGGGATCGCCTACTCCCCCGGCAGTAGCGAGAAAACCGTGATTCGCGCTGGCTTCGGCCTCTATTACGACGATCTGGCGCAGAACGGTTGGGCAACAGCATTCCAGGGCGTCAATAACTCGAATGGGATCACCGGAACCTGCACGTTCAGTGGATCTTCTGTCGGCAATTATGCGCTCACCGGGCCCGGCTGCCTGCAGGGCGGAGCAGGCGCCACTGGAAACCTCATCGGATCAAATTACAAGACTCCTTACGCAATTCACATCACGGGCGGGGTGCAGCACGCTTTCAACGAACATTGGCTGGCCAGCGCCGATTATGTCCACGAACAGGGCAATCACGGATACCGCGCTTTCCCCTATAGCAGCGCGCCCACTGATGCTGGTGTACCCACCATTACCTCGCCCCTGATTCCAGCCTCTGATACCACCGACCAGCAAGCTCTTGTGCCGAACGTCAATGTGTTCGAGGCTGATAACCGCTCCAGCTACAACGGACTGTTGCTGCGCGCGCAGGGCAATATGCGCCGCTTCAGTCTGGTTGCGAACTATACGCTCTCGAAAGCGCAAACCTGGGGATGTGTGCTGGGAGAACTGTTTGACTATGTGGATGGTGTCTGCCAGGTACCTGGCGCGCCATACAATTTTCCCGATGCTGGACGATTGAACGCCTTCGGACCCGGCGATTACGGCCCTTCGGGCGAAGACGTTCGACACCGCTTTGTGCTGGCGGGAATCGTCCATGTCCCCGGCGGTTTCGAATTAAGCACGGTGAATCAGGTTGAGAGCCCGCGCCCTATCACCATCACGACCGCGGACAATAGCGGACGCATCTCGATTTCTTTGAATAACGGCCCCGACATGTACACTAGCCTCGATGAATTCCGTGGGCGGGGTTATGTCCAGTCGGACCTGCGTGTGACGCGTCCCGTGAACATCAATGAGCGCTGGCGAGTGGATCCATTCATCGATTTTTTCAATCTCTTCAACAGGAATAATCCCGGTGCAAATTTCGCGGTGAATGTCGTTCAAATTCCGGGAGCGCAATTTGACGCGAATGGCGCGGTCAATGGAATTTGTAATCCGAATTGCGTGCCGCTCACCAGCCTGAAGCAACTCGAAATCCCAGAAGGCGCTCTAGGAGATTTCTTTGGCCCTGGCACCACGGTGGGGATTCCGTTCGCGGCGCAGCTTGGGATAAGAGTGACATTCTAGAATCAGCTCCGGCGTGATGTTTTTCTGGCGGCCGCGACTCTTGCAATTCCTTGCAGATCGTTTGTCAGTCCAACGTCCGTCCACCCTCTCAGCCGCTGTCGTACGGCTTCCGCAATTGTCCCGCTGATTTCGAATACCAGCCACCCGCCGGGCCTGAGCACAGTCTTTGCTTGGGGAATGAGTCGCTCTATGACCTCCAGTCCGGTCGGTCCCGCGAACACCGCATTTCGTGGCTCGAACTTACGAACCTCGAGCTGCACTGAATCTTCTTCCGACTCGCCCACGTAGGGAGGATTCGAAACCACGAAGTCAAACGAGACTCGCGGTAATCCGGCTAGCAAATCCGTCTGATGAAACACTACGCGCGAGGTCAGATTGAGCCGAGCCGCGTTGGCGCGGGACACATCCAAGGCCTCCGGAGAGATATCGGTAGCGTGGATCTCCGCGGTTGACAACTCGTTGGCCAGCGCGAGCGCAATCGCTCCAGAACCTGTGCCGACATCGACGATGCGGAGCCCGTGTGGCGCGGACACTCCGGTCCGCGGTCTTTGATCTTGTACTTGACTTTGCTTTGACCCATCCTGCTTTGATCCATCTTGCCTTGATACATCCTTGGAAATCAATTTCAGAACCGTCTCGACCAGATGCTCGGTCTCGGGTCGCGGAATCAGCACCGCCGGTGACACGATCAAATCCAATCCCCAGAATTCCTGGTGCCCTGTGATGTACTGCGTGGGCATGCCCGTACTACGTCGCGCGAGAGCCTCCCCGAAGCGTTGCATTTCGCCGGACGTGAGCTCCCGCTCCGGGTGGGCATAGAGATAAGCCCGGTCGCAATCGAGTATGAACATAATAAGCAGCTCAGCGTTCATCCGCGGTGAAGGGACTTGCGCGTTAGTCAGCTGCCCAACTGCTGCGTTTAGAGCCTCGCGAAGCTGCACGAGGTTATTTCATCACAGAGACACAAGAAGAAGATTGAGAATCGAGAGTTGAGAGGCGAAGATTGAAAATGAAGTAAAAGGCTGAGAGTTAGGGCTAAAGCTAAAGTTAAAGACAAACGTGAAATCTCGGGACGTCCATCGCGACGTCTTCGGGAACTATCTACCGGGCGACCGCCTTCTGCAAAGCTGAGCGTAAGTCGTCATACGAAAGGGCTCCCGGATGGTACATCGCCACTTGTCCGGCGCGATTCAAAACTACGAGAGTTGGCGTGGTACTGGCTCCGTAGGCATTGAAATTCTGTTTGCTCAAGGGCACGGGCATGTCCTGCAGGCTGGCGTAATACCTTGCGCGCACGGCTTCTATATATGCGCGCTCCTGTTCGGGTGCGGCATCGGCCCCTTGGGCAGCATAGCCGTAAAGCTGCGTCGGGCCAATGACAACCAAGCCTTCAGGAGCGAACTCTCGTCTCAGCCGGGCGATCACCGGGACCTCGGCCTTGCAGTCTACACACCAATGAGCCCAGAAAAATAAAAGGACAGGCGAGCCTTTGAGGGATGCCAGAGTCGGCGGCTTCGGTCCGAGATATTGGGTTTCTACCAAAGTCGGCGCGTTTTTACCGACTAAAACGAGCAGATTGAGATTCTTCTGAAGGCGCGTTCGAATTGAAGTATTTCCATAGCGTGCCACAGCCGAACGCAGCAATGAGATTGCTTGCGCGTGTTGCCCCTTTTCATCCATAACCTGGGCAAGAACTTCGTATGCGGCACCCACGGCCACGGCTAAATGGGGTTCTGCATCCAGTTGGCGTTTCGTCGCTGTGAGTTGTTGCTCGGAAAGATTGCGCGTCTCGCGAGCGTAGGTTTCGGCTTGCTCCCACTGCTTTGCCGCGGCCTCGCCGCGCGCCATCCATGACAATGCTTCGAGATATTCGGGTGTAACACCATGCTGCGTCTTATAGCTACGAAGCTCCGAATCCGCTGCGCTGAAACCGTTTTGTGCCAGTTGAACTCGAACATCGCCAATCAGATCAGTTTGCGCTTGGAGCGGAAGGATCAATATTGCGAAAAGCAGGACTGCAGTATGAGCGAGCGCCCATTTTCCAGATCGCATGTACATGAATTGATGATGAATGAGCTTCTGGGAAGTTGCAAATAAGCGAGAGAAGAGCCTCCGAAGAAAGCTTCGCAACTGGAACTCAAGATCCTCGGAGGCGGTTTGAACTCTTTTACGCAGTTCTTAGGCTGCTAAGCTGTATCGGCTGTCGCCATGGGCCAGGATCCCCATCATCTCGTGGAAGCCGGCGATCTCGAAGTCCAAGATGCAGCGGTTCAGCACCAAGCCTTCTACCACGGCTTTAGAGGGATTGAAAAGTTTCAGATGGATTTTTTGTTCTCGAGCCCAGTGCTCAAGAAACTTGAGCATTCCTACCCCACCGCCACCCATCGCTTCAACCTCAGAAAGGTCAAGCACTACAACCGGAGTGTGCTGCGCCATAACAACGTCACGAAGCTGGAAAACGGTATCGCTCCTCACGAAGCGGCCCTTACACTCTATTAACACCAAATCATCCAAGTTCTCGACTCGTATTTCCATCATAAGTCCTCCAGAACTCGACTGCTGGTAAATTTAGGTGCACGATCAATGCCAAATGTTGAGCGCTTTGTTTTCAGTTTGATACAGGATAAATACAGGGTAAGAACAGTAATTCAGCCCCTCTGGGGGGCAATCCGTTCTAAAGGGGATTACCTAGGTGACCTTAGAAATTTCTAGCCATTTACCGGCGAATATGTACAATTTAGGTGCGTTCGATCTTTGCGGTCGTCAGCAGTATTCCGCGCTAAAGCGTGTCCTGCCTGCACTATGCGAGTTCCAGCGCACACTTCAACAAAAGGAACACAGCAACATCATGGAAACAGGTACAGTAAAGTGGTTTAACGATGCCAAGGGCTATGGTTTTATCAGCCGCCAGAATGGTGAAGATGTTTTCGTGCACTTCTCCGCCATCCAGGCAAACGGTTTTCGCAGCCTCCAGGAGGGCCAACAAGTTCAGTTTGACGTAGTCAAAGGGCCGAAGGGCTGGCAGGCCGAGAATGTAAAAGGCGTCTGAGCCACAACTAAAATTCGAAAACAGAAAAGCGGCCCGGGTGGGCCGCTTTTCTGTTTTCAGCTAGTTGGCGACTGGTTTGGTGAATCAATCGGGACGGTGAATCAATGGCGATGGCGAATCTGGATTGGCCGACTCCGCCCCAGTTCTACCCCTCACGAGGCGCCTTGCTCAGCCTCAGCGACCGTCGCGAAAAAACGAAAAAAGTTCTGCACACGGGTTACTTCCAGCGCATTATGGATGCGCTGATTCACGCCCACTAAACCCAGGGTGCGTCCATCTTTTTGCCGAGCGACATAGGCGCCCACCAGTGCCCCAATCCCCGCCGAGTCCGCGAGCGGAACCTGGGTAAAGTCCAGAATGAGCCCGCGCGATTGATCGGCACGCAACTGCGATTGAAATCCGAATAGATTCGACAGGGTCAATGGTCCCACAAGGCGCAGAACGCGGAACCCCTCGCGCGATGCGGGAAGCTCTTCGATGTGCAACGGCTGCTCGGGCATGCCGAAATGTTAATGGTGAATATAGGGGCTAATGTTAAAAACAGGTTAATTCCCGAGTACATCCCTTATCCGTCATCACCGCTAACGAACCTCGAGAACATACGCTTTTTGATCGGCACGACGTCGCCGCTTATGTGTCTAAGTCGCGATCCAGCACCCCCCACGTTCTGTAAACATTTTCCCGTGCCAAGAGGGGTGGGCGAGAGATAATAACGGAGATGTGTCGCCAGGTCGCATCCGCGGTGCTTATCGCTGTGCTCTTCGGCCCTCTTCACCTGGGTGCCCAGACTGCGGATGGAATTGGGTCGATTACGGCCGCGCTGCGAGCAGGAGAGTTCGACAGAGCCGTGCAACTGCTGCAGACGGAATTACAACGGAATCCGAAAAATGCGCAACTGTGGGCGCTCGATGGCATTGCGCTCTCGGGCAAGGGAAATAAAAAGGATGCACTGGCCGCATTCCGGCGTGCGCTTGGGATTTCGTCGAATTATTTGCCTGCCTTGGAAGGAGCGGCACAAATCGAATATGAAAGCGGAGACCAAAGTGCAGTTCCGCATTTGCAGAATATCTTGAAGTTGCGTCCCAGCGAATCGATCAGTCATGCCATGCTCGCAACGCTGGCATACCAAAGAGGCGATTGTTCCACTGCAATTCCACATTTCGAGGCAAGCGGCTCTCTGCTTGACGCCCAACCCAAAGCGCTGGAAGAATACGGAACTTGCCTGGTACGACAGAAAGAATTCGAAAAAGCGATTGTGGTTTTCAGCCATGCCCTCACTGAATCGAACGAGGATGCCGGCATTCGCTATCGACTGGCTTCCGCGCAAATGCTGGCACAGCATCCTAAAGAGGCGGTTGACACCTTGCAACCGCTGTTGCAGGCAAAAAAAGTCGACGGTAGTTTTCTCGAACTTGCGTCGTCCGCAAACGAAGTTGCCGGAAACACGCCGGAGGCGGTGCGCCTTCTTCGGGAGGCGATTGTGTCCGATCCACACAATATTGATCTTTATCTCGATTTCGCCAATATCTCAATTGATCATCAGTCTTATCAGGTGGGCGTGGACATGATCAATGCTGGATTGCAGGCGGAACCGAGGTCAGCGGCGCTGTACCTGGCGCGTGGTGTTCTTTATGTTCAGCTTGCCCAATTCGACCAGGCGGAGGCCGATTTCGCACGGGCCGATACACTCGATCCTGGGCATTCCATGGGATCGGCTGCGGAAGGGTTGGCTGCCGTGGAGAAGAACGATCCCGACCGAGCGCTGGCAACCGTGCGCGCAAAATTGGCCAACCGGCCGAATGATCCATTTCTTTTATATTTGCAAGCGGACATCCTTATGAAAGGCGGCCCTGAGCCAGCGAGCCCGGAGTTTCGCGAAGCCATGGGCTCGGCCAAAAAAGCCATTTCGCTTCGTCCCACATTAGCGGCTGCGCACGACGTACTGGCAAAGCTTTACTTGCAGGCAGGAGAGAACGAAGCGGCGGTCGAACAGAGCCGCAAAGCTCTGAGCATTGACGACAAGGACCAGACGGCGCTCTATCACCTCATCCAGGGGCTACGGAAAAGCGGCGAAAAGAAAGATGAGATTCCTGAATTGCTCAAGAGGCTGGCGGATCTTCGCATGGAAGGCACCAGGGAAGAAGCTCAACACAATCGTTATAAGCTGATCGAGGAGAAGTCGCCCGCGATGGAGAAAGCGCGTTGAGTTTTAGCCGCCGCGATTTCGTGCGACTCTTCCTTGGTTCGGCAGCATTTGCGGCTGCTCCCCGGCTGCTGGGGCAAGGGGTAGCCACACACACGGTCAAACCTGTGGCCCGGCCAGCATTGTCGGGACGTCCTTTTTATGCTCATTTCGTGGACGTCGCAGCGGCGGCCGGCTTGCAAAGCCAAGTGGTGTATGGGGGAGTGGAAAGCAAGAAGTACATTCTGGAAGCCACTGGTTGCGGGTGTGCTTTCATCGACTACGACAATGATGGGTGGGTGGATATCTTCTTACTGTCAGGAACGCTTTTAGCCGGCGACCCGCCCGGCGCGACGAATCGCCTCTACAAAAACAATCGCGATGGCACCTTCACCGACGTCACGGAAAAGGCAGGTTTGAAGGCAGTGGGTTGGGCGTCCGGTGTGTGTATCGGGGACTACAACAATGACGGATTCGAGGATATTTTCTGCACCTACTTCGGGCAAAACCGTCTCTACCGCAACAATGGTGATGGAACGTTTACTGACGTGACCCAGAGCGCCGGGCTTTGGAATGGGAGCGATCAGGCGCGCTGGGGAGCGGGATGCAGTTTTCTCGACTACAACCGCGACGGACATCTGGATCTGTTCGTCTCGAATTATGTTCGCTTTTCTTTTGCGCACGCGCCCGTGCCGGGAGAGAACGTGAATTGCAATTGGAAAGGCGTGCCTGTCGAGTGCGGACCGCGGGGATTGCCGACGGGAAGACATTCGCTATATCGCAACAACGGAGATGGCACGTTCACTGACGTAAGCCAGCAGTCCGGAATCGCCAATGCCACGGAATCTTATGGAATGACCGTGGTCGCCGCGGATCTGGATGAGGATGGATGGGTCGACATTTTTGTGGCGTGCGATTCGACTCCCAGCCTTTTGTTCATGAACAATCATGATGGAACCTTTCGCGAAGAAGGCGTGCTGCGCGGAGTTGCGCTAAGCGATGACGGCATGGAACAGGCTGGAATGGGGGTCGGTGTGGGTGATTATGATCCGGACGGACATCTTGATCTCTTCAAGACTCATTTTGCCGACGACGCCAACGGTCTTTATCACAACGACGGCAAGGGGAATTTCGATGACTTAACTCGATCGTCGCGAGTCGCGGTTGATACCCGATACATCTGCTGGGGTGCGGGAATTGTAGATCTTGATAACGATGGGTATCCCGATCTGTTCATGGTTACAGGCAACGTATACCCGGAAGTCGAACGCAAATTGCCGCAATACGCGAACAAAACTCCGCGGGCGGTGTTTCGCAATCTGGGCAACCGAACGTTTGAAGAACTGGGCGAAGAAGGTGGTCCCGCAATCACCGAGGCGCACTGTAGCCGGGGCTGCGCTTTTGGAGACTTCGACAACGACGGCGATGTGGACATCCTGATCGTGAATCTGAACGAGCCACCGTCACTGCTGCGAAACGATATCAAGCAGAAGCAGAACTGGATCAAGATCAAGCTCGAGGGGGTGAAGTCCAATCGGAGCGCAATTGGAGCGCGGGTACTGGCGCACTATGGCGGGAAAGTACAAGCGCAAGCTGTGCTCAGCCAATCCAGTTTTTATTCCTGCAGCGATTCCCGATTGCATTTTGGCTTGGGTGAATCCAGTGCGATTGACCTTGATGTTTACTGGCCCAACGGCTTGCATGAACAATACAAGCGTCTGGCCGCGAACCGACTCGTAACGTTGCGCGAAGGAGTGGGGATCGTAAGCAATCGCGGCTGGAGCCGAGGCTGAATCGGCATGAAGGTTGAGTCCTGCTTCGCCAGCGTCGAATGAATTTTTCTCATCCGAAAAGAGAGAACAACCGCCAAAAAGTGCTTGACACGAAAGCGCAATCTGAAGTCGCCCAGAGCCCCTATTTGGTCGTTAACGGTGGAACGGAAAATCGCGACGAACTATTCGGCCAGCATTGGGTATTCCGGGTCGCACGGTTACAACATGGTCGGTGGCGGGAACCAGGCGGGCATCGTTAGCTATGGCTAGGACATAAATGCCTTCGCTGGGGACCTGATAACACACCCAACGCCGACCCGGCTGAACTCGAGCTTTGGCCAGATTGCCTATACCGACAACAATCGCTACAGCAACTACGAAAGTGTATTTTTCGATTTCAAAGGCCGGTTCTCGCGTCGCGGATTCGCTTCCTACACGCGCTCGCGCTCGCGGGATGATGCGTCGGTGTACCCCTCCGAAGCAAGCCCGTCGCAGTATTACGGCCCGTCTCCGTGGGATGCGCCCAACCGCTTCTCGCTCACACTCAACTATCAGCTTTCAGGTCTGAACCAAGGGAAAGGTTTTGCGGGTCGACTGACCCAAGGATGGGGAATCAGCGGAACCAGCATCTTCCAGAGCGGATATCCCGCTATGGTCTACACCAGCGCCAACTTTCTAGCGGTCTGCGCCAACGGCGCCCTCAGTAACGCCAGCCCCGGATGCTCGGCATCGAATCCTGCCGTCGCTTACCAGCCCGGTAGCGGCGACTACAATGCCGACGGCGACACGACAGGCGTAGCCGGGGTGGGAGTGGACTATCCCGACGTCAACAGCTATCACCAAGGCACTTCAAAGTCGGCATTCCTCCATGGAGCTTTTACTCCGGGGCAATTCTCTCAGCCCACTTTTGGCACCGAAGGAACCGAATCGCCGAGTCAATTCCGCTCCCCCAATTTTGAGGAAACGGATGTGAATTTCTATAAGGACACCGATATTGGCGAAAGATTCAATTTCCAGGTGCGGTTTGAGTTTTTCAACATCTTCAACCGTGTTAACCTGACCGATTTCGACACCAACCTTGCCGATATCAACAGTACCTTCGGCGAGGCGACACAGCAGCAACTGCCGCGCAACTGGCAGATAGCGGGCAGGCTAACGTTCTGACATGCCGAGAAGGATGAAAGCAGCAAAGCCCTACCGCTTTAACCGAAGCGGCGGGGCTTTCATTTTGTCTTGAAAATGAAAAAGCAAGCTGCAACGTGCTCAGGTAAGCTCCTCGACAGGCTATGTCTTCAGCCGCACGTAAGTGCTGTAGCTTTCCTTATCGATGTTCATGAATGGCCGCATGGTCACGCTGCTTCCGTCAGTGGAATGGGCCAGCCAATCCCCCGTGACGTTGTTTGCCGGCTTAGCTTGTAACAATGCACTCTTATCAAAGCTTGGCTGAGAATCGGCAATCGCAAACAGTACGAGCGGACCGTGAATTAGGGCGACCAGGTTCGGATGATTTGCGTCCACCGATTCCACGCGCAATGGCATCGGCAATTCCAGTTCGACGCGATCGCCATCCTTCCACGTGCGCCGGATGGCGACAAAGGTCCCTGGCTGTACCGCGTCGGAAACGCGCCGACTATTGACAGACACTACGGGATCCGGCGAGGCCCAAGCGGGAATACGGACATAGAGCGTGTACTCCTTGGGCTGCGAACCGGACACCTGAATCAGGATCTGATTGTCGAATGGATACTTGGTCTCCTGCTTCAATCCGTAGCGGCCGGCGCCGTCGCTCCATTGCACGCGCGACGGCGTATAGAGATTTACGTAGACGCCATAGGGGGAACGCAGATAAGTGCTGATGTGGTAGTCCGCGGCGAGTTGCGGAAAGGTGCCCGAGCAGCACGGCCATTTCTGTCCGTACCAAACTTTTTCTCCGGTCCTCGCATAGTCGGAGTAGTAAAACGAAGTGCCATCCGCCTGAATCGGCCACGCGCCTAGAATGGTGTTGTAGAGCACGCGCTCCATGCTGTCACCATAAGCAGAATCTTTCGTGACGCGAAGTAGGTAGCGAGTGATTTTGAAATGTCCGTAAGCGCCGCAGGGCGTTTCAAAGCTGGCGTGAGTTTGCGACAGACTGTCGCCTAGCTGGCCTCGTTCCGGTTCTCCAAAGGCCTCGTCCGGTCCCCAGCCGCCGGTGGCAAAGCTCTGCGTTTTCACCAGCATCTCGAAACCGTTTTGTGCAGCCCGCAAATGCTTCTCGCTGCCCAGTGTTATATAGGCCTGCATTGCTGAACTAAATGCATTGACGTGACTGTATGCGTGTTCGAAGGGCAGCACATTGTTGCCCTCCGAGAGCGGATTGAAATACGTGTCGTCTTCAAGATATTGTTTCGCCATGTCCCGGTAGAACGTCTTGCCGCTGCGCTGATAGGCGAGGAACAGATTCTCCGGCAAGGTGTAGGTTTCGTCCCATGTATAAGCCGTGTCCTTGTGTGGCCGAGAACGCTGTTCTTGCCGGGACAGAGCTTTTTCCGGAAGATAAGCCGTAATGGCACGGGTCAGCTTTTCGTGAGTCTGCATGGCTAACGGGTCATGCGCGAACTCATGCGCATCGATTAGGCCGACCGAGAGTTTGTCGTAGGTGTAGGCGGGAAGACGATAATCCACGAAGAATTTGGCCTTGGGATCGAGAGTCTCGGAGTATCCTTTCACCAGCCGATTGATCTTTTGCCGTGTCGGCTCATCTCCGGACACCGCAAAAGCGCGCGCCAGTCCGGAAAGATATTGACCAAAACTGTGTCCGGCGATAAAGCCGTGGAAGTCGTTCCGCACCAGACTGAAGCCGGTTAAGTCGTACCAGCCTCCCATATCCTCGCCAGGCGCAGGTAGCCCCGCGACCTGACGAAAGACCTTGAGCAGGCGATCATCGTCGAGGTTCAGAAAACGGACGTGGTTCTCGTCGAACTGCCGTCGCATGGGACCATCCAATAGCTCCACATCAGAATAGGCAAAGGTAGTGAGTGGAGTGTCGATGGCAATGGAGCCTGGATCGGCCGCGGCCCAAACTGGAAACATACGAGACGCGTACAAAGCGGCACTACTCGCGGTGGCGGTTTGAAGGAAGGTTCGACGGCTGACACTGGACGCCATTCTATTGCTCCTTGGTGATGGTTCCGGGAAACGATTACTACACAGATTAGATTCCCTCTCCTCGCGGGATTTGTCAAATACTTCGTCACATGCTTACCGGTTGAATACAGTTCTGGCGGCGGAGAACGTCCGATTGGCGAGACGCAAGTTGATCGAGCCGTTCAGTGATCTGGGGTAAAACTATAGTTTTGTGAATATGAATTCCAGTATCTGGGTGAATCGATTTCTCAAAGCGGTACCGGACTCAGAAAGGTGTTGACAGCGGTTCAGGGGGAGAGATATAACTCTTTCCCATTAGCTGAGAAAGCGTTTACCCAGTCGTAAAAAAAGTATCTGCTCCATGTGGAGGGATTCATGCAGGCCCGCTCGATACGCGTCGTTCTCTACGCCCTGTTTTTTCTCTTGTGCTCGGCTCTGGCTTGCTTCGCGCAGTACAGCGCGAATGTTCAAGGGATAGTAACTGATCCGTCGGGAGCAGCCGTCGTGAATGCTTTCGTCCGTCTGCAAAATGTTGATACGGGCATCGAACAGAGCACGACGACCGGCAGTTCCGGCAACTATCGCTTCAGCAGCCTCGCTCCCGGCAACTACATCGTATCGGCCGAGGCCGCGAACTTCAGGAGAACGGAATCCAAGTTCACGCTCAGTACGTCTGAAACCAAGGGCATCAATCTCACCTTGTCGCTCGCTTCGACGCAGCAGTCCGTTACCGTTGAAGAGACGCCTCCGGCGGTGGATACCGATGACAGTCGCTTAGAAACCACCCTGGGTTCGGTCACCGTTCGCGATCTCCCCGAGGCCAACCGCAATCTTTGGGACATTCTCGCCGTCGCGCCCGGGGTCGTGGGAACCGGTACACGCGCCGCAGGCGAATCTCCAGGCGGCTTCGCCGACAACTTCGGAACCCAGACTCCGCAGATCAGCGCTAACGGACGCAGCTACACCGGCAACCTGGTGATGGTTGACGGCTTGAATGTGACCAGCCCTATTCAGAACGGCAATATCATCCTGTCCCCGATCCCGGAAGCGGTCCAGGAAGTAACTATGCAAACCAATTCATGGGACGGAGAAGACAATCTCGGCAGTTCCATTCTCGTTCAGGTAACCACAAAGTCGGGCACAAACAAATTTCACGGCGCCGGCAGCCTGTTTTTCACCAACCAGGATCTGGAAGCGAGAGCGGACTTTGCGCCCCCTGCCAGTGCGTTTCTTCCATTTGGCCGTAAAGATTTAGTCGGCGTATTGGGAGGTCCCATCCGGAAAAACAAGACCTTTTTCTTCGCCGATGTCGAAAAGCTGTGGGCGACCACTTCCGCTTCCACCGGCACTGCCGGCGGCTTGCAGACCTTTGAGGACCCGGCGTTCGTTAACTGGGCGACGACCAACTACCCCAACAATGTCGGGACCCAGGTCCTCACTGGATGGCCAGCCAAGTTCATGGTTCCGAATGGCACCGTCGAGAGTGCGCTGACCGCATTCGGCGCCAGCAATTGCGGACCAGGGTCGCCCACGGGGATTCCGTGCGCGCTTAACGTCATCGATGCCGGAACTTTCGCGGCCAGCCCTTACTACAACGCGCTGCAATATAATTTCCGTCTCGATCAGTACTTCACCCAGAACGACCGCCTCTATCTCAGCTATTACAACGATTCCTTCGATCAGCAGCAGCTTTCCCCCCGCGTTGGTTTGCAGGCTCTCGACATCATGAGGAACCGCTACGGGCAGATTGACTTCACCCATACCTTCAGTCCGAGGCTATTGTGGGAATCCAGTTTCGCTTTCGCCAGCGTGGGCGGAGCTAATGGGCAGGATGCCAACTTGAAAGTGCCCGCCATCACCGTGAACGGGATCAGCGAAGGGTTCAACGTTGCCGGCGGATTCGGACCGGGAGAGTACCGCGGTCCCATGTACAACTGGCGTTCCGTGTTGAGTTTCGTCCACGGCCAGCACACCTTGAAATTTGGCTACGACGGAGCCAAAGGAATTGAGCACGGCGACTTTACTCCCGATTACGTGCGTCCAAGCTTCGTCTTCAACAATCTTCTGAACCTGGTGCAGGACATCCCGTATACCGAAGGCATGAACTACAATCCTCTCACCGGACAGCCTGCGAACGTGGCTTTTGGCGGACAGACTATTCCTTTCGGCTTCTTTGTTCAGGACGACTGGAAGGCAAAGTCGAATCTTTCCTTCACCATCTCCCTTCGCTATGACGATTTCACCAATCACACTCCATGGGGAAATAGCGGCTTCCAATTCAGCGCTCTGCAGCTAGGAACGGCTGGCACTTTCAATGAGCAGGTTCAGTACGCCACCGTCGGCGTAGTTCCCAAGGTGTTCGCCAATGACATGAAGAATCTTTTCAGCCCGCGCATCGGTTTCGCGTGGGATCCTACCAAGCACGGCGATTGGGTTGTCCGCGGCGGAGTGGGCGTCTATCACGATTGGGTCGTGATGGGCCAAAGCGTCGATCAGACACGCCTCAATCCCCCTGGAGTTATCAGTCAGACCTTCTACACTGGAGGCTCCGGCATTCCGCCGATCTTTGCTCTTGCGCCTTCGGGTACTTATCCTTTCAACTTTCCTGTGCCCACCATTCCCGCCGGAACGCTCAACGCGGCTGGAGGCGTCACCGGAACCACGCCTAACATCGATTCTCTTGACCGTAGTCTGGTTTCGCCCTTGGCGGTGAACTACGTCATCGGTTTCGAACACGAGTTGCCGCTACACCTGGTGGTCGGCGCCAACTACTCCGGTTCCAAGAGCTACGACGGACTGACCGGCACAGACGTCAATCGATACCCCGGAGGCGCAGTTTTTTCCAGTAGCGGCGAAACCGTCAACCGTCTGAATCCGAACTTCGGCGTCATCGACTACGTGACCAACTCAAATAGGGCGAACTACAATGCAATGATTCTCTCGCTGCGCGGCCGGGCTGGGGCTCGCGCCAGTTTCCAGGCTTCTTATACCCTTGCGCACGCCAAGGACTATATCGAGGCGGGCACGCGCTTCGACCAGGATACCGATCCAGCCACCGGAGTTGCCTACAGCGTTCCCGATCAGAACAACTATTTTGGTTATTATGGGGATGCAAATTACGATGTCCGGCAGCGGTTTTCGTTCTCTGGTGTGTACCCGATACCGGGTCTCAATGAAGGCGTCGGAAGGATCGTGACTTCGGGCTGGGAGCTATCCAGCATTATTGCTGTCCAGACGGGAACGCCCTTCTGGGTGTACAACACCAGTTCCGCCGGTGACTACAACCTCGACGGCAATAATTGGGATGTGCCGAATACGCCCGGCGCCAACTACACTGGCTCGCACAGCCGCTCGGCCTACATCAATGGAATTTTCACCGCGGACGATTTCCCGGCTCCGGCCCCCGGCACCGAAGGCAACGAGCCGCGAAACATTTACCGCAATCCTGGTTATTTCCAAGTGGATGCCAGCCTCCTGAAAAATAATCACCTGCCATGGCTGGGCGAGCAGGGTAATCTGCAGTTTCGTTTCGACTTCATCAATTTGTTCAACCACGGCAACCTCGGCCCGGTAGATGACGATATGGTCGATGCGCAGTTCGGGAAGGCGCACACCGCGCTCCCAGGGAGAGCCTTGCAGCTTGGAATTCGGATTGCATTCTGAGATTCGAAATTAGTGCACAGCGAGCCGAGATCACATCCCGGTTCGCCCATCTTTTGACCTTTTCTTGATTGGGTTCCCCGTGGATTGTTTTGCGAACACTGTTCAGGGACCGGACGGCGCTCTCGCCCTGGATAAGGCGGGGGCCTTCTCGGATGATCTGGCCTGCCTTGCATTAGACTCACAGACTAGACTCAGTGAGAAGACATGAGAAAGTTTTCCGCCTCCAGACGCCGCTTCCTGCAGCAGGCCTCTACCACCGGGATCGCTTGTTCCGCGACAGCTTTATTCGGGCGTAGTTTCTCTGCGACCCGAAGCATGGAACAAGCCTTGTCGGCGCAGAACGCGCCGGCCAGAGTCTACGTCGATTCCCGGCGCACCATTTCTCAGATTGATCGCAACCTCTGGGGCTCGTTCCTCGAACATCTCGGTCGCGCCATTTACGGCGGCATCTACGATCCGGGTTCGAAGCTTTCCGATGCCAACGGATTTCGCGAGGACGTACTCAACGTAGTCCGCGAACTCGGTGTTCCGATCGTTCGCTATCCGGGAGGGAACTTTGTCTCCGGTTACAACTGGTTGGATGGCGTTGGACCAAAACAAAATCGTCCGCGAGTCCTCGACAAGGCGTGGGACACAATCGACTCCAATCAATTCGGCACGGATGAATTTCTTGCCTGGTGCAAAGCGGCTGGCACCGCACCGCTCATGGGCCTGAATCTCGGAACCGGCACGCCGGAGGAAGCCGCGGCTCTCGTCGAATACTGCAACATAGACAAGGGAACGCGATGGAGCGATTTGCGGCGCAAGAATGGAATTGCCGAGCCTTACAAGGTGCAGCACTGGTGTTTGGGCAATGAAATGGATGGTCAGTGGCAGATCGGCCACATGACCGCGGCGGAATATGGCATGAAGGCGGCGGATGCGGCGCGGCAGATGCGCTATGTCGATCCCACGTTAAAGCTTATCGCGTGCGGATCGAGCGGTCCCTTCATGCCGACTTACCTGGAATGGGATCGCGAAGTGCTCGAGCAATGTTACGAATATGTCGACGGACTTTCGCTGCACCGCTATTTTGGCAACAATCAACGCGATACCGGCGGTGACACTTCGAAGTACCTTGCCATGAATTTAAGTATGGAGGCTCAGATCGCCGAGACGGTCGCCGTCTGTGACATGGTGCGCGGACGCAAGCGCTCGACAAAGAAGTTATGGCTATCCTTCGACGAGTGGAATGTATGGTATCGCGCGACCACTGGCGATGCTGTCGACGGTCACAAACAGGAAGCTCCGCATTTGCTGGAAGAAGTGTACAACCTCGAAGATGCGCTGCTAGTTGGGGGACTGGTCAATTCGCTGTTGCGCAATGCGGACCGAGTCAAAATCGCCTGCCTCGCCCAATTGATCAACGTCATCGCTCCGATTATGACCGACGCAAACGGCATTCTCTGGCAGACAATCTACTACCCATATAGTTGGGCGTTGCGATTCGCGAAGGGCGGAGTGTTGGATCTGCTGGTTGAATCGTCCACTTATGAAGTTGCCCGCATGGAGCCAGTCGCGCACCTGGATGTTGCGGGGTCGCTGGATCCGAGCGATGGCAAGCTCTCGCTCTTTATTTTGAATCGCGATCTAGCGAAGCCTCACGACATTGAGGTGGTGTGGGAAGATGCAGCTCCGGCACGTGTAATTTCGGCGTCTCTGCTGACTGGCGACGATCTGAAGGCGGGGAACAGTTTTGCCGCGCCACAAAAGGTTGTTCCACAGTCCTTTACCACGCCGGAGGTCCGCAGCGGGCGAACGAAATTCGAGGTGCCGCCGCGATCCTACACCGTGATTCAGTGGGCGCTGTAGACGTGAATCTTGGCGACGTTTGACGGTTGGATTGTGGCCATCTGTCACTTAGCGAATTGAAAAACTGTAAACTGTGACCGTGTGGTAGTGCTCTCCCGGTTTCAGTTCTGTGGTTGGGAAAGCGGGATGGTTCGGAGAGTCGGGAAAGTGCTGCGTTTCCAGGCACAGTGCTGAGCGCAACTCGTAGGGTTTGCCCCCTTTGCCCTTGACTGAACCGTCGAGGAAGTTGCCGCTGTAGAACTGAATTCCTGGCTGATCGGTCAAGACCTTCAGCACGCGTCCGCTGCTTGGATCGTAAACTTCGGCGGCTTCCGTTAGTTTTCCGCCGCCGCTATCCAGAACCCAGTTGTGGTCGTAGCCACGACCGAGACGGAGCTGTTCGTCATTGGCGTTGATTCGCGCTCCCACGGCTGTGGCTTTGCGAAAATCGAAGGGCGTGGATTCCACCGACTTCAGTTCACCGGTCGGGATCAGTCCAGCATCCACAGGCGTGAAGCGCGCAGCGCGCAGGGTGAGTTCATGTTTCAGGATGTCCCCTTCTCCTTGCCCCGTTAGGTTGAAGTAAGAGTGATTGGTCAAGTTGATCACGGTATCTTTGTCGGTGGTGGCCGAGTACTCAATACGGAGGTCGCCCTTCAGCAATGTGTAACGAACTGTAGCTGTGAGGTTGCCGGGAAATCCCGCCTCGCCATCTTTGCTCAGATAAGTCAGTTCCACTCCGTTCGCGATCGGCTTTGCTTTCCAAACGACGTTGTTGAAGCCGTGCGGGCCGCCATGCAGAGTGTTCTCGCCATTGTTCTTGGGCAGAGAATATTTCTGCCCGTCGAGCGTAAAGCTGCCATGCGCGATTCGATTTGCATAACGGCCGATGATGGCTCCGAAAAATGCGTCTGAGGGGCCGTTGAAGTTAGCCACGTAGCCGTCGAGATCGTCGAACCCAAGCACCACGTCCGCCGACTTGCCGTTGCGGTCGGGGGTTTTCAAAGAAACCACAACGCCGCCGTAGTTCGTAATCTGCGCCTCAAACGGACCGTTGCTCAGAGTGAAAATCTCCACCGGAGTGCCATCCGGCATCTTTCCAAAAGGCTGACTTGTCACTTTCGTCTTGGCCTCCCCGGTCATGGTAAGCGTTGTCAACCAGAACCCAAATCCAACGATCGCGATTGCTCGCAGCACTTTCCGCACCCTCATCGCTATTCCTCGTTTCGAACCCAAGGTTTCGACCTCAAGGCATCGTCTGGCTGACGGATTCCGCCACTGCGATTAACGTCGGAAGAATATCTCCCAGACCGTTCCCACCGCGCTGTCCCATGGTGAAATATAACTTGCTATATAAAGGACACAGATCTTTGTAAACGCGTTGGGCCGATTCCTCTGGCAGGAAGGTCCGGTGCGGAGGGCAAATCTTATCCTGCGCCTCCTCAACGGTCTTGAAAGTTCCGGCAGCCAGAAAAGCAAAAATTGCGGACCCAAGACTGATTACGCTCTTGCTCGGAACCAGTACCGGGCGCCCGAGTACATTGGCATAAACCTGGTTCAGCACATCATTCTTCTGAGGAATGCCGCCCGCGTTAATTACACGTTTCATGTCTACGCCGTGCTCTGCCATTCGATCCAGGATCACTCTGGTATGAAACGCGGTCCCTTCGATGGCGGCGAAGAGCTCATCCTGCGCGGTGCTCTGCAAATTCCATCCCAAGGTCACGCCCCGCAGGTTGGGGTTCACCAGCACGGTGCGGTCGCCGTTATCCCAGGTCATACGCAGCAGGCCGGTCTGCCCGGCGCGATATTTTTCCAAACCTATGCTCAACGTTTTTACATCGGTGCCGGCACGGGAGGCAATGGCATTGAATATATCACCGGCGGCGGAAAGTCCGGCCTCGATCCCGGTGCGTTGCGGATGCACGCTGCCCTGAACCACTCCGCAGACGCCGGGGACGAGATTCACTACCGGAGTGATTCCAATTACGCAAATCGCAGTGCCGATGACGTTAACGATGTCATCGGTGCGGCAACCGGCTCCGATGGCGTCCCAGTGAGCGTCGAACCCTCCCACTGGAATCGGTATGCCTGGCTTGAGCCCCAATTGTTCAGCCCAGAACGCAGAGAGCGCGCCGGCGATTTGATCGGAGGTCGCGCATTCGCCATCAAGTTTGTCGCGCACTCCCTTCAACAAAGGGTCAACTTTTACCAGAAAACTTTCCGGCGGAAGACCACCCAGTTGCCGATTCCACAGCCACTTGTGTCCGATCGCGCAAATGCTGCGCTTTACTTTTCGAGGATCGGTGATGCCACAGAGCGTGGCTGCGACCATGTCACAGTGCTCGAAGGCGGAGGCAAACTCTGCTCGCTTATCGGCGTTGTGCCGCAGCCAGTGCAGCACTTTGGAAAAACCCCATTCCGAGGAATACACGCCGCCGCACCATTGGATCGCTTGCAGTCCCTCGCGGTGAGCCGCCTCAGTGATCTCAGCCGCCTCGCCTTTGGCGCGATGATCGCACCAGAGGTAGTACTCTCCGAGCGGTCGCATGTTTTTGTCGACGGGAATTACGGATGAGCCAGTAGTATCGAGCGCGATGGCCGCTACCTGATCGCCGCTGACGCCAGCCTTCTCCAATGACTGTCGCATGGCCGAAACCAGCGCGCGCATGTGATCCTCGTGGGATTGAGTCGCGTATTCCGGATCTTCGCGCTTGCGGTGCAGCGGATATTCGACGATGGCAGATTCGAGAAGACCGCGGTCGCTGTCAACGAGCGAGACGCGAACGCTGAGGGTTCCAAAATCGACTCCGGCGACGATCGCCATCAGCAAGCTCCGTTATCTCGCCCGTGCCAGTACATATCCCAGCCCAGATAGCGGGTCGTAGCCTCATGCACTGCCGAAGCCACCGTAGAAAGGTTAGCGGCAACGTGGTGCTCAAATCCGTTCTTGCAGATGTAGCGCAGCAACGTCTGCATGTGCGCAATCTCAACCACGCCCGCACCACCAAAGGTATTCAGCGGATCGTCAGTAAATCTTCCTTCGCCAACGTACCCGCGCATCTTACCCGAGGTGTCGTCGGTCGAGAAACGCGCGAAACTCATCTTCTCCGGCTTGATCAAGCCGACACAGGTGCCGAAGGTGTTCTCTTTGCCTACGGTTCCGGCAATGATCTCCTGAAAATCCATCTTCACCGAGCGGAAGAAATGTTTGGGTAAGTTGGAGCAGTGGAAACAAACCGCTTTGTTCGGATCCGATCCGTAATTGTTATTCCAGTCGAGCAGAGCGGATGGAGTGCCCGAGGCGAGCTGTAGAGCGTGCATTCCGAGCACACCGCAGATATCCACTTCGCAGGCGCTGGAGAGCAGTTCGTTGCTCATCATGCTCATAATCGTGCAGGGCACCACACCCAAATTTTCTTCGATCGAAGTCCAGCACTGGACCGCGCTGATGGTGACTTCGGTTGCCGCCATCCACTGATCGACGACCGCCCCAAGTTTTGCCATCTTCAACAAAGCTGCCGGCGGCACGCTGCTGGCATCGACATATTTATTGATCGCAGCCAGTTTTGCCTGCGCATGATCGTCGTTGTCTTTCATACGATCGATGCGGCCGATCACTTCGGAAAGATCAAGGGTTTCGATGGAGATGCCCTGCGTTTCGAGAATCTTTTCGCTGTAGCGCACGGTGTTGAAGGCAGCCGGGCGCGCACCGATTGCGCCAATCCGCAGATTGCGGAAGCCGTTCCGCACCCGGCAAACCGCGGCGAACCATGCCAGGTCATTGGCGAACTCGGGCGAGTCGGGGCTCTCGGTGTGCAACGTCGTGATCGAATACGGGATGCCGTACTGGCGAAGATTATTACAGGCCGACATTTTTCCGCAGAAGCTGTCGCGCCGAAAAGCGATGGTCATCTTTTGAGGATTATCGGGCGTCGCTTGAATCAGCACCGGAACGCGCAAATCAGCCAGCCGCAGCGTGTCGGCAATGGCTCGCTCTTCACCAAAATTGGGGAGGGTCACGATAATTCCATCGATCCGATCACGACCCGCTTGAAGAGGTCTGCGCAACGCCGCGATTCTTCGCGCGTCTCGACCGCACCATACTTACTCTCTTCGGGCGTGAGCGCGATTACCTCGACGCCGGCCTGCTGCAGCACGCGAAGCATTTCCTCCCGCCCAGTCTTGGCCAGATGATCGGGAAAGAAACCCCGGTTGCCCACGATCAGGCCCATCGTCATCTTTTTCGCCGGCATAATTCTCTCTCCAGAAATACCGCCCCTAAGACCGCCGCGTCGGCGCGAATTTGAAACAATAAATAAGGCCAAATACCAGCAACGCCGCTCCCCACCACACGCCGGCGTGCAAGTTGAAGAGAACAACTCCAGGATGCAGCGGAGGATTGACCAGTTGGTAAATTCCAGCAGCAAGAATCAGCGCACCGTTCACGGCCAGTGAAATGCCGATAAAAAACCAGATTGAAATCACGCCGCGAACCTCCATCACTACACAAATCACCTACCAGAAAACACTTACCAGAAAACAATGTTTAGTATGAAGAAAACGACAATCACGATCGCCGCCCAGAAAAGCGGCTTCTGATACAGCGGAACGTTTCCAATGGATGGAACAGTCGTTAGCCCGTATACCAAGCCATTCAATTCAACTTCCGCGATCGGTTTTGTCGCCAGACTAACTGCCACAGTAACTACGACACAAACTATAAAAGACCACAACGCCTGATACATATCCTGCGCCAGGCCTTTGGCATGAGGAGAAAGCGCCACATATCGCAACGCAATAGGATCGACCTTCACCCACGCCCACATACCAATCGAAGAGAGGGTTCCGCATAACAGTCCGCAGAATCCGCCCGCGCCCGTCGCCCGCTTCCAGAGCATCCCGAGCACGACCGTACCAAACAACGGAGCAATGAAAAAACTGAATAATGCCTGCACATAATCCATGATGCTGGCAAACTGCATCACCAGATATGCCGTTCCAACGCTGATCAGGACACCAACGATGGTTGTCCAACGCCCCATGTTGACATAATGATGGTCGCTGCTCTTGCTGTTGATCAGCGGCCGGTAGATGTCGTAAGTCCAGACCGTTGTAAATGCGCTTACATTCCCTGCCATTCCAGACATGAAGCCTGCAATCAGCGCCGTAACTCCAAGGCCGAGCAGACCGGGCCCGCAATAGCGCGCCAGCATGAGCGGCAGAACGTCGTTGTAACTATGACCTCCAGTTACTGCGGCAATTGACTCTGGAACTAACTTCTCCGGCAGCAAGGCCAAGCCAAGCAGGCCGGGCAGAATCACGATGAAAGGGACCATCATCTTGAATCCGGCGCCAATAATCGGTGCCATTTCCGCGCTGCGAATATCCTTTGCCGCAAGAATGCGCTGCACCACCAGAAAGTCCGTGGTCCAGTAACCCATAGCGATAATCGCGCCCAGTCCGAAGACGATGCCGGTCCAGTGAATTCCCATGGGATTGGTGGTAAACGAGCCCAACCCGGACCAGAGATGGACGTACTGCTCCGAGGTTCTATGCGCAATCTGAAGTTTGAGATTGCTCCAACCGCCGGCCTCGTACAAACCAAGGATCGGAATCAGCAACGCGCCCGCCCAAATAAGAAAGAACTGCAGCACTTCATTAAAGATCGCGGAGCGCAAGCCGCCCAGCGCCACATAAATGGCAACCGTGATCGATGATACCCAGATGCTGAAATTGATATCCCAGCCGAGCACAATCTGCATCACCTTGGCCATGGCAAACATATTTACGCCGCTCATGAGCACGGTCATGAAGGCAAAGGAAATTGCGGATAGTGCGCGGCTGGGCTCACCGAAGCGCAATTTCAAATATCCCGGCACCGAGTGCGTTTTGGAAATGTAATAGAACGGCATCATGACCAGCGCCAGAAACAACATTGCCGGGATTGCGCCGATCCAATACCAGTGTGTAGCCAGAATGCCATACTGGTAGGCCGAGCCCGCCCAGCCCATCAACTCCAGTGCGCCAAGATTGGCCGAGAGAAAACTGAGGCCGGCTACCCACGCCGTCATCTCCCGCCCTGCCATGAAGAAATCTTCGCCGGTGTTGGCCCGTCCTTTTAAGTACCAACCGATAGAGAGCACCAGGGCAAAATAAAAAACGACGATAACAATGTCGACAGGAGATAGACGCACCAGACGAGTTGGCACTTCAGTCGCTAGCAGCAACGTCATTGCTTATCCTTGAGTCCTAGTCCTTATCGTTGTCCTGGCCGTAGTAGGCGTTCTTGCCGTGTTTTCTGAAGTAGTGTTTGTCCCGCAAGGCGCTCTCAGCCGGCTGCGCCGCCGGATCGATAACAAGCGTGAAGTAGGCCATGCGCGCCAGAGCCTCGAGAATGACTGCGTTATGAGCAGCGCTTTCAGCATCCTTACCCCACGTGAAGGGACCGTGATTGGCGACTAACACCCCCGGTGTTGCCAACGGATCTGTTTGCCCCAGGCTGCGAACAATGGCGTGGCCTGTATTCTCTTCGTAATCCCGCGCTATCTCCGCGTCGGTCAACGCATCGGTCACCGGCACCGAGCCATGGAAGTAGTCCGCATGCGTCGTGCCCAGGCACGGAATCGATTGGCGGGCTTGGGCCCAGGAGGTCGCATATTCAGAATGCGTGTGAGCAACCCCTCCGATCCCCGAGAACAGCTTGTAAAGTACCAGATGAGTAGGCAAATCGGACGAAGGACGCAGCTTGCCTTCCACGATGTTGCCAGCCAGGTCGGTCACCACCAGATGCTCCGGTGTCATCTGTTCGTAGGGAACTCCGCTCGGCTTGATCACTACCAGGCCATCTTCGCGCGAGATACCGCTCGCATTGCCGAAGGTATACAGAACCAGGTTTCTTCGCACCAGTTCGAGATTGGCCTGTAAAACTTGTTCGCGCAAGCGTTGCAGCATAGCTTCTTTTTATCACCGGACGGTGCGGAATCAAAGTAATCGTTTACTTAGAATACAGTAAGTACAGTAGATTATCCTCGCGGCTTTTCAATTGCAACCGTCTTTTGAGGGGTCGGCCGAACTTCCACCAGCAACTTCTGCGATGCAGGAATGGGGTAGGATTTCTAGGAAATCTTGCGCGCAAGATTGGTTTTGCGTAGCGCAGGCGAGTTCTTTTCCGGAAGAGCCATGGCCGTCGAACGCCGCAGCACGAGATGTGTGTTCATCTCGTATTCGCTGCGCTCCTTCAGCGGCGATTCGCGTTGGACTTCATTGAGCAAAGCTTCGAATGCAATTTTGGCTAATTCCATTTGCGACATGCGCACGGTTGTCAGCGGTGGAGTGGTGAACTCAGCCAGACGGATGTCATCAAATCCAATGACCGAGAGGTCATTTGGTATCTTGATGCCTTGATCGTATGCTTCGCGCATGACGCCGATCGCGGTCATGTCGTTCGAACAGAGAACCGCGGTCGGCCGGGCACTCAGTTTGTTAAATTCGAACAGGGCCTGCATTCCGCCCTCCATGCGATGATTTCCCTCGACAATCAGAGCGGGAGAGAGACCGATTTCTGTCATGGAGGTCTCGAAGGCCGCCTTTCTCGCGGCCGCCGATTTCAAGATGCACGGCCCGGCAATAAACGCGATCTGAGAATGCCGGAGCGCGGCCAAATGCTGCACCGCCTGGCGAATTCCATTCAAATAGTTGATGCGAATATTAATCACTCCGGGCGCATTCGGTCCCACGTCGACAAAAACCAATGGCACTTTGCGAAAGCGAAGGTGGTCGAGCAGAGTGTCTTCCATGCCAAATGTCAAAATGGCCACCCCGTCGACCCGGCGCTCGATCATCCGCCGCACCGAGGATTCCATACGCTTCGGATCATGCACGGTAGAGGTCAAGAGAATCTCGTAGTTGTTCTCAACCGCGAGGTTCTCGAAAGTCTGTACGATTTCGGGGAAAAATGGATTGGTGATTTCGGAAACGATCAATCCAAAGATGCGACTCCGGCCCGACACCAGCGATCGGGCTTGCGTGTTGGGGAAATAACCGAGTTCGTCTACTACCTTCCAAACTCGCTTGGCCAGTTGAGGATCGACAGTAGGGACATGATTAATCGCGCGCGACACGGTAGCAGTCGAAACTCTTGCCTTGCGCGCGATCTCGCGAATATCCATCGGGATTTGGCTGGAAGACCACTGCCTCTCAACACCGCCAAGTTTACCATAGCGGGTATGCCCAATCGGGACGAAGCAAGTTTGCGGGAAACGTTTTCTTTCGTGGTCGGTTTCCGGTGGGTCCGATGAATCCGTTTTTGGTCGATAACACAGTCGGCGGCGAAACGATAGAACTGTATCCGAGGTTAGGAATCGCTTATAACTGGCTTAAAGAAAGGGGTATCGTGCGCTAAGTACAGGTCTTACCGCGACTTGCAAATTGACAACAGTAATAAAATCCCTCTCTCTCTGCCAGGTTCAACATTTGCGCTTTCGCGGCGTTAAAGTAAGTCGCCAAACTTCGAACCCTGCTTGCTACAATGCAGGCCAAACTATGGAATTTCAGACAGACAAGGCTATCCAGTTCCGCCAGCTTCATCGCGGACCGCGCATGCTCATTCTCCCAACGCCTGGGATGTGGCCAGCGCCCGCATCTTCGAGGATGCGGGTTTTCCCGCGATTGCGACTACCTCAGACGGCATCGCTTTTTCACTCGGGTATCCCGATGGCCAGCGTATTCCGCGCGAGGAGATGATGGCTCGCATCGCCCGCATCACTCGCGCTGTTCATGTGCCCGTCACCGCTGACGTTGAGTCGGGATATGGCCCCACTCCCGAAGATGCCGCCAAAACCACGCGCGAACTGATACAAGCCGGGGTCTGTGGACTGAATCTGGAAGATGCGAGCAATCGCCGCGACCAACCATTGATCGACCAGGAGCTGGCCGTAGAAAAAGTAAAAGCGGCACGCGAAGCTGCCGTGCAGATGCGCGCTCAAATCGTGATCAATGCTCGCACCGATATCTATTTGTTGCCCGAAGGCAATCCGGAAGCGGACTATTCCGAAGCCCTGCGCCGTCTCATAGCGTTTCGCGATGCTGGTGCCGATTGCGTCTTCGCTCCCGGCCTCAAAGATACGGAGACCATTCGACGGTTAGCCAAAGCCGTCGAATGTCCACTCAATATCCTCGCTGGACTTGGAACGCCATCGATTCCAGAACTCGAAAAGCTGGGCGTAGCACGCGTAAGTGTAGGATCGGCGCCGATGCGAGCAACGCTCGGTCTCCTGCGGCGAGTCGCGGAGGAGCTCAAGACCTCAGGCACGTACACCAACCTCGAAGACGCTGTCTCGTATCCCGAGTTGAATATATTACTTGACCACTGATTCTTCGCATCAGCCCGCGCACCCGATGGGAACAGTTCGTTCAGGCAGCCGGGAGTTGGTCGTTGCATATCCGAGACTAGATTGGCTCCGCTGATGGTGGCAGCGGAGGTGGTTCCAGCGGCGGCGGAAACCCCGCAATCGTAGGAGGCAGTTCGGCGACTGGAGGAACCGGCGCCGGATACAACCGCGCATTAAGAATCGGATATCGCGATGACAGAAAGTACAACGCATAGGCCGGAAAGAAAACCGTGCCTGGCACGCAAACCAGCGCGATCAGATAAATCAGCAAAACTAAGAGCACGCTGCCAAAGATGATAGCCAGGCTCACCGTGGCCACGCTCCATCCCATGCCCGCTGCTTTGCCCGCCAGCACCGCAACCGCTGACGGCGCCACAACGATCACCGCCGGAATAATCGCAATGATAGTAAACAGAATCGTCGCCGCGATCGAAAGAACCAGCTTGAGCAGCAGATAAATAACAAACCGTCCCATCTCCGGCCGCATCATCGCGATTAGACGGTGCCAGCCATCCGCAAAATCGAGATCCTCCAACGCCATAATAGGCACCAGAAAATCTTTAGCTAGCGCCTGAATCACAACCGCTGCCAGCACAAAAATAAAGAGCACGCCTAAAAGAAAGATCGCTGCCACAACGATTCGTCCGACGTGCGCCTTTAAGTCCGTCGTCCAACCTGCAGCCAGCGCCATGGCCAGCGGCACGGCGATCAACACCCCCAGTGCAAGCCAGGCCACGATCTGGAACACGATCTGCCACAGAAAGAATCGCCCACCAGCGCGCCGCCATCGTTGCCAGCCATCACCAATCGAGCATTCTCGCCGCAAAACCGAATCGAACAAGATGAACCGGAACACGCTGTTGATATATAGAAAAACGAAGGACAACACGATGGCAACAAAAACCCCCACCAGGATTAATCCGAGGAACTGCGCAATATGCTCGGAAATATGTGCAGGGTTGAAACCAGGCAAACCAGAGGGAAAGGCCGAACGAGGGAACATGCCATCAGCGCGCCGCGGGTGTTTGATGGGAAGGTTCAGCCCGTTAAAGTGACATCCGCCCACATGCAGTTCCGCCGCCAGAATTCCCACCAGCGCCAGACGAGACCATTGTCCGAAGCGGAAACGAGTGAAGAGCTGTGCTCGTGTGTGTTGCAGCGCTGGCTGTACGCAATCGACGGCGGACACAGGCACGGATTCACCTCGCTAGCACAAAACCCTAAAGCGAGCGGAACCAGAGGTCAAGTCAATCTCTAAGATTCCTTCCGCGAATTCTTCAGCGCAGTGAATCGTCAGGGAGTTACACGAGCCGCTTTTACTGGGAGGGTACAGGCAACTGGCAACTGCTTTTGAGCCATTCATCAAACGCGTTCAGCGCCAGTTCGCACTGCTGCCGGTGTCGCTCTTTGCGGTCGCGAACGCGGCCGGCAAGAGCCGGTAAAAGATCAAATGTGATATTAGCCGGTTGAAAACTCTTACTCTCCGCTTGAGTGATGTAGTGGACAAGCGAGCCAAACGCCGTCGCCCGCGGAGGAGGATCCGGCTCGCCGCCAATTGCCAGCGCAGCCGCATTCATTCCCGCCATCAGCCCCGTTGCAATCGATTCCACGTAGCCCTCGACGCCGCAAATCTGTCCCGCGAACAGCACATTGGGATGATCCTTCATCTGCAGTGTCGCGTTCAGCATCGAAGGCGAGTCGATATACGTGTTGCGGTGAATCTGCCCGTAGCGCAGAAAGCGCGCATTTTCCAGTCCCGGTATCAGACTCAACACCCGCGCCTGCTCGCCAAATTTCAGGTGATTTTGAAATCCCACAAGATTGTAAGAATCGGCGCGCAAATTCTCCTGCCGCAATTGCACCGCCGCATACGGGATTCTTCCAGTGCGAGGATCCCTAAGCCCAACCGGCTTCATAGGCCCAAACCGCAGCGTGTCGCGTCCGCGCCGTGCAATCTCTTCGATAGGCAGGCAGCTTTCGAAGTAATTTAATTTTTCCCAATCTTTCTGATCAACCGCCTGCGCCGCAACAAGCGCATCGTAGAACCGGTCGTACTCTTCTTTCGACATCGGACAATTGATGTAGTCGGCCGACCCCTTGTCATAACGAGCGGCCAGATACACTTTGTGCATATCGATGGAATCGGCCTCAACAATAGGGCTGATCGAATCGTAAAAATAAAGATTGCTGTTGTGATGCGGCGCGGGCACTGCTGCCGGCGAAGGGGCGTCACAGTTTTCGCGAGGCGCGCTCGCAGGGGTTGAACATGCGGAGGCCAACCGCACAATCTCGGCGGAGAGTGCGTCGGAGGTCAAGGGCCCAGTTGCAATTACTGTGAGCCTGTCTTCTCCGATTTGAGAGACCTCTTCGCGCCGAATGCTGATAAGCGGCTCGCGCGAGATCACCTCCGTCACCATTCGTGAAAATTCGGCTCGGTCAACAGCCAGAGCGTGCCCAGCGGGCACCGCGGTCTCGCGTGCAATTTCCAGAAGGCGAGAACCCGCCCGCCGCATCTCTTCCTTCAGCAGCCAGGGCGCAGTGTGCTCGCTATCAGATTTCAGAGAATTGGAGCAGACAAGTTCCGCAAAATTGTCTGTCTGGTGCGCGGGAGTCATGCGCACCGGTCGCATCTCAAATAGTTCCACGGCCACGCCACGACGAGCGCACTGCCACGCCGCTTCCGACCCCGCCAGTCCCGCACCAACGATCTGCACTCGCGTCAAGATGAACTCCCCGCCAATTTTTGCAGATCTTCTCCCGTCAGAAGAACGCTTCGCCACTCATCGAGAAAGTTCGCGCCCAGTCCTTTGTAAAAGTCAATGGCAGGTTGATTCCAGTTCAGCACCTCCCACCGAACGAAAACGCGCTTCTCTTCTACAGCCGTCTGAGCCACGCCCGCCAAAAGTGCTTTGCCGATTCCGTGCCCGCGAAACTCCGGACGAACAAAAAGATCCTCCAGATGCATACCCGCTCCTCGCCATGTCGAGTAATAGCCAAAAAAAAGCGCGAAGCCAGCGGCTTGGCCATTCCATTCGGCGATGAGAGCACGAAACAAAGAATTCGCTCCGAATCCGTCGCGTGCAATATCATTATAGGGGGATATTTGGCCGGAACCATCAGGCTGGAGGGTGGCCGCAGCAGCCGCTACGCGACCGATCAGAGAATCACTCGTTCGTCCCCAACCCGCCGCGTGACTCGCTCGCGATCCAGATATTCAAGCAGCGGAATCGCATACTTTCGGCTGACTCCAGTCATATCCTTGAATCGGCCCACATCGATTTTCGGCGCGCTGCTCTTGAGCGCCGCGATCCTCTGTCGAAGATCCATAAGCGCGCTCTGGTGGAAGACAAGCTCCTCCGAAATCTTGATCAGAATCTTATCGCGCAAGAGTAAAGTAACAATCTTCTGCGCACGGACTCGATCCACTTTCAGCCCCGCCAGCACTTCTTTCAGCGACGGCACTTTCAACCCGGCGGAAACAAATGCCTGTTCGATGATCTTTTTCGACTCGGCCTCCTCATCTTTCATGACCACGCCGCGTCCCGCCAGGTGAACCGTTTCACCAGAGACTTCCAGTTTCTTTTCTTCCGCTAATTTTCCGAGAACGCCGGAGAACACTTCAGGACCCAGCTCAACCCGATCGCGCAGCTCCTCTCTACTCATCCCTACCACCAGAGGATTTGCATCATGAAACTTCTTGAGCACCTGAAGCACACTCGTCTTCGCTTCCGCAAACGCCATCGGCCCAACCAGCACTTCATTGCTCCAGACCAATCCCGCCGACTTAGCCAGTCTCCGCACTTCTTCAATTCGCAAATTCATTTCCCCCGGCACATCATTCAGCCGCAGACCGCCAGCGCTTCGGCGGGCCACGCGTGCCGCCAGCACCTGTTCCGCAGAACCATCGCGCAGAATCTTCAGAAAGTCGATCGCCTGTTCCGCGCGCAGTTTGCGGCGTGAGACAGGCGACGCATCCAGCACAACGCCGCCGCCGATGGTTACAACCGGCGAAAATTGCCGCACGATGAAGCGATCTCCCGGCAGAAGCAGCATGGCATCGGCGAATTTCATTTGCGCATACGCTTCTTCTCCCGGTCTCAACTCCTTCGCTCCATATAGTCTTACCTCGGCGATCGTTTCGGACGTATAAGCGTGAAAATGCACGCGCACGCCACTCTTTAAAGGCTTCGCCGAAGGAAGCAGCGAAAGAAACGCATCGACCCGCGACGTAGAATGAAAAGTGCCAGCAGTCGCAAGCATCATTCCGCGCGCCAACTCCTCAGTTGAGACGCCCGCCAGATTCAGCGCACTACGTTGTCCCGCGGCAGCGGCCTCTGCAGGCGAGCCGTGCACCTGCACACCTCGAACCCGCACCCGCCGTCCAGCGGGAAAAAGTTCGAGTTCTTCTTCTTTTTGGATGGTCCCCGCAACGAGTGTCCCCGTCACGACCGTGCCAAAGCCCTTCATCGTGAAAACGCGATCGATCGGCAAACGAGCCAATGCGGTCGAATCCTTGGCCGTAACTTCGGATGCGGCACGAGCCAGCGCAGCTTTCAACTCGCCCAAACCCGCGCCCGTCAGAGAGCTCACAGCGATTATCGGCGAGCGCGTCGGGTCAAGACCGGCCGGATGAAGCCTTGCCTGATCAAGACCGGCCGGATCAAGAAATGACCCACGCAGATAATCGGCAACTTCCAGCCGCACCACATCCAGCGTCTCCGCGTCCACCGCATCAGATTTCGTCAATACCGTAATGCCGCGGCGTATATTGAGCAGCCGGCAGATATCGAAGTGTTCGCGGGTTTGCGGCTTGATCCCTTCATCCGCTGCGATCACCAGCAGCACCAGATCTATGCCCCCCACCCCAGCCAGCATGTTGCGCACAAATCGCTCATGGCCGGGCACATCAACGAATCCAAGCCGAATCCGTCCGCCTTCAGGAGTAGGCAGTTCGAGATGAGCAAATCCAATATCGATGGTGATGCCGCGCCGTTTTTCCTCTTCCAGGCGATCCGCATCGATTCCGGTCAGCGCTTTTACCAGCGCTGTTTTGCCGTGATCAATATGTCCGGCGGTCCCAACAATCACGGACTTCATCTGCGACAGTATAGATGGCCGTTCGCTAGCAGTTACAGTGAATCAAAGCCGAGTTCACCATCTCCCGCACGTCATCCGTGTCGGCGTCCTCCCACAGGGCGAGTTCGTTGCCATCAGGATCGCGAAAAAGAGCCAGCTTCCCATCTTTCTTTTCCTTGATTTTGCTGGTCGCGATCCCACGCGATCTCAACTGCTCCAAAGTCTCGTGCAGGTTCGCAACTGAAAAACACAGTCGCGCGTTGCCATTACCAGGCACAACAGACCCAGGTGGAAGTGGCACAAGTTCAATCAGCACGCCATCCAGATCAAAGCGCGCTACATAGTCATACGACACCATAGGAAGCCCAAGTGTGTCGCGGTAAAAGGCGATCGACGCCTCCATGTCGGTAACGTAATAGAAGACCGTGTCGAAGAAGAGTTTCAATTTGCTGGAAGAAGAATGCATAAGCGTGCCTCCTTATTTTTCCCAGCTCCATTTTTCCCCAGCCCCGCAAGCGCGAAGTCGCGGAGCGGCTATGGTGGCGCCGGCCCAATACTAGAAAATGGAGGTGACATTGTCAGTGAGCATCGGCACCGATAGAGGTGATGTCGGAATTGATCCGTTTTGAAAGGGCACGGCTTTAGCCGTGCCGTAAGCGGCACAAAACCATAGCGGCTGGCCGCCGAGGGAATGTTTCTTTTCAAACCAATTTTCTACCATCGACTCCCCTTCCTTGACACCAGCTTTTCAGCCCTTTATCCTTTCTTATTGCTCCCTGAGAGACTTTCGTCTCTGTGCGCACTTCCGCAGGCCTTTGCGGTAATTTGAGTGGGGGCGGCGGAGGTTCCAATGCTCATCGAAGTTAAGGATCTGGAGATTCACCCGCTCGATTTCCGGGAGGAGTTCAGCCCCGGTGTGATCGATCTTGGCCCGGACGTGCGGCAGCGATCGCCGCTGCGAAGTGAAGGCAGGGCGGATCTGGTCGAAGAGCATCATGGCAAACGCCAGGTAATACAGGACATTCGTTTAAAGGGCAAGCTGGACACAAGTGTCGAAGTTGCCTGTGCCCGCTGCCTGGATCCGGTTGTGCACGAAGTGGAGCGCAGCTTCGATCTTCTCTACCGGCCGCTCGGAATCGACTCCGGTCACGAAGAGCTTTCCGTCACCGATGCTGAGGCCGAGATCGGATATTACGAAGGCGAAGGCTTGTTGTTAGAAGATGCATTGCGCGAGCAGGTGCTACTGGCTCTGCCGCTAAAGACAATCTGCCGCGATGATTGCAAAGGTCTTTGTCCGCACTGCGGCAAGAATTTGAATGAAGGTCAGTGCTCCTGCGTCGACGAAGTCGAAGATCCGCGCTGGTCAGCTCTGAAAGAAATACGAGATAAGCTAAGTCAGTAGCCAGTTGCCAGTACCCGGTTGCCAGTTACATGGGCCCCCGGTTTGACTGGCAACTGGGTACTGGCAACTGGCTACTGAAAAGGAATCATCATGCCGAATCCGAAACGCAGACATTCCCAGAAGCGCACCGCCACGCGTCGCGCCCATGACGCGCTCTCCAGGCACTCGTTGTCCGAGTGTCCCAACTGCCACGAACAGAAAATGCCTCACCGCGCCTGCCCGAAGTGCGGTACCTACAAGGGACGCGAAATTGTAGAGGTCGAAGAGAAGTCCTAGCTGTTCCTTCTCCATGCCTAGCGTAATCGCACTCGATGCGATGGGTTCCGACAAAGCGCCAAAGCCGGAGATCGAAGGCGCATTACAGGCGGCGCGTCATCACAACGTCCGCTTGCTTCTTGTGGGACCGGAAGCAAGGCTGCGCGCCGAACTGGCTCGCTATCCCGGTTCGCGCCGCCTGCCCGTGGATATTGTCCACGCCAGCGAAGTCATCACCATGCAAGACAAGGTGGAGGCCATCCGCGCCAAGCGCGATTCCTCCATCCGCGTCGGCCTGCGTCTGGTGCGCGAAGGTCGCGCCGCCGGGTTCGTGACCGCAGGCAACACCGGCGCCGCCATGGCCACAGCGAAAGTTGTGCTAGGCGCACTCCCGGGCGTAGACCGACCGGCGCTGGCAGCGGCATTTCCTACCGTGCTCAACACCGCAGCGATTCTGCTCGATGTCGGCGCAAACGTGGATTGCACTGCCGTCAACCTCGAGCAGTTTGCCGTAATGGGCGACATTTATTGCCGTTCCATCTTCGGCATGAAGCGTCCCCGAGTCGGCCTGCTCTCGATCGGAGAAGAAGAAGGCAAGGGCAACGACCTGACCCGCGAGGCATTTCAGCTTCTCAAAAGGCTCCCCATCAACTTCATTGGCAATGTGGAGGGCCGCGATTTATACAACGGCCACGTCGACGTAATCGTAGCCGACGGATTTGTCGGCAATGTCGCGCTTGAAGACCTCCGAAGGCGTGGCCCGTTTGGTGCGCGCCGTGTTGAAAGAAACCTTGAAGTCGACGATCACCAGTCAGGTCGGCGCCTATCTTTCGCGCAACGCCTTTGCGGATTTTAAAAAGCGTCTGGACCACACCGAGTACGGAGGCGCGCCGCTGCTAGGCATAAAAGGCGTCTGCATCATCACCCACGGCTCCTCAAACGTAAACGCCATCAAAAACGCAGTCCGAGTGGCGTCGGAGTTTGCCGAAGCCAAAATTAATCAAACCATCGAGCGTGAATTAGCCGCACTGAGCGTCGCAGTCACAACATATGAGGCTGGAAGTGGCACACTTCTAACGCCGCAAACCGGGGTGCCCCATTTCTCGCGCACTTTGCGAGAAGTGGGCCTGCCCAAGGCCAGCAGTTCTGCACCGCTCACCACCAGCACTACCCACGCAAACCGCCGCACTGAGCGTCGTAGTCACAACATAGTGAGGCTGGATGTGGCACACTTCCAACGCCGCAAAACTGGGGGTGCCCCATTTCTCGCGCACCTTGCGAGAAGTGGGCCTGCCTAAGGCCAGCAGTTCTGCACCGCTCACCACCAGCACTACCCATGCAAACCGCGGGCGCCTGCCTATTTCCCCGATTCGTTTAACGTTGTGCTCCGAGGAGGGCTCCCTTTCATGGCAAATCTCGATTGCTCGCAATGTCGGGCGGTAGAAAGCGTCCCCGGCAAATAAGCGGCGCGTGGGTGTTGAAGGGCACGCGGATGACCGGTATCCGCCCTCTTCGAAAACCTTCAGGAAGGTGTGCCAGCCTCGACTGATTGCGAACAGGTCAAACTGGTCATGGAATTCAATCAAAATCATTGACCTGGAACCCGCCAGAGCGAGACAATATAGAATTGAGGTCGAGGGTAGTTTCGAGCTGCAATGAACGAACTGCAGAGCTGCCATTGAGGGCAGCGAAGCCAATTTTCAGAGACGCTGGCAATTTAAATGCTTACTTCTGAATACTTTACACAATATGTCACGGCTAACTGTGTGGTTTTGCTCAACAAGCGTCTGTTAAATCCTTATTGTTGAGTACTTTACCATCAAGTCTTTATCTTTGAATACTTTGCCGAAAAAAACCGCTAATCCGATGATTTCAATAGACCGAGGAAATAGGGGGGATAGGGGGGGTACCTCGGCTAAATGACAACCTCAACCTCAACCGTCGCTTTTCTCTTTCCCGGACAAGGATCGCAAGCCCTCCAAATGGGGAAAGAATTGGCCGAAAACTATTCTGCGGCTTGCCAAACTTTCGAAGAAGCCGACGAGGCGCTCGGCTATAAGTTGTCGCAGGTTTGCTTTGAAGGTCCGGAAGAAAAATTAAAGCTCACCGAAATCACCCAGCCGGCCATTCTAACCACTTCGGTTGCCGCATGGCGCGTGTTGCAGGAAAAAGGTCTGAAGCCAGATTTCGTCGCCGGTCACAGCCTCGGTGAATACTCCGCGCACGTAGCCGCAGGCACCTTGGCATTCGCCGATGCGGTACGGACCGTGCGCAATCGCGGCCAGTATATGCAGGAAGCAGTGCCGGTCGGAGTCGGTGCGATGGCCGCCATTCTTGGAATGCCGATCGAGAAGGTCATCGAGATCGCGAACGAATCGGCCCAGGGAGAAATCTGCCAGACTGCAAACATCAATTCGCCGGAACAGATCGTGATCTCAGGAAACGCCAGCGCCATCGATCGAGCCATCAAACTCGCCACCGAACGCGGCGCGAAAAAGGCCGTGAAGTTGCCGGTCAGCGCGCCATTCCATTGCGCCCTGATGCAGCCTGCGCAGGATCGTCTTGCAGCCGATCTCTCCGCTCTCAGCTTTCAACATCCATCGTGCCCCGTAGTCTGCAATATCGACGCTGCAATTGTCACCTCCGCCGAGGCCTCGCGCGAAGCCCTGATTCGCCAAGTCACCGGAACGGTGAACTGGGAGCCGTCGGTGCGGCTGCTGATCGAAAAAAGAGTCAGTTTATTTATTGAAGTTGGGCCGGGAAAAGTTCTGTGGGGACTGATGCGCCAGATCGATCGCTCGAAGACTTCCCTGCTGGTTGCCGATGAAGCGTCATTGCAGAAGACTATGTCTCAGGTTGCGGCAATGGCAGCCTAGCGCTGTTGCGAAAAAACTCCACTGTCTTGCGAGCACTTAGTACGGATACACCGTCAATGTCTTATCTGACTTCTGCACGAACATGCGAGCGTGCTCGGAGCGTTCGTTGACGATGACCTCGACCACCACGCCTCCGCCGCCGAAATTTTTTGTATTCGCCGACCCATAAATCCGGTGCGATTTGATAAGACCCCACTCGCCGCCGGGTCCCCAATCGCGATAGAAATCTGCATAAGTGTAATGAGAATACTTCTGCTGATGTTGCCGCCAACCCGGATCGTTGAAATAAATGCCGTAAGCGGATTCGTAATCCTGATGCTGGAGGGCGGTAAAGAACCTGTCAACCGCGCGTTCTTCCGGCCAGTTGCGATAGAACCAGGCAGCGGACGCCAGAAGTATTATTGCCACGATGGCAATAGCGATAACGATCTTCCGTCGCCGCGCTTTTGCGTAATCGTATGGCTGGGCGTCGAGCAGAGTCATCTCAACCATAAGCATAACGGATTATTGGAACTTTAAGATAGGAGACCAAAGCCAACCGCTATCATCCTGCCTTTCTCTGGATCAATGCTCGCAAGTTAGAATTTGCCTCCAAATCGCTCGGAGTTACGCAAGTTCCAAAGTGCATTGATTTTTGCACCCCTACCTATTACAAGGCTGCTACTCGCCCACTGTATGCTCGTCGGCCGGTTAATTGCTTGCGCTTCTCTAAAGCAGCGCGTCACATTGCCGATGTACCACAAGTCGGGCAAGAGAATTGCGATAACCGGAGGCGCATTAGCGTGAAGACGCAGAGCGGTGGAAAACATGGATAAGATAACAGCGCTTATTGTGGACGACTCATCAGTGATGCGCAAAATAGTGGAGCGTTCGCTCCGACAGGCTGGCATCGAACTGGAAAAGGTTGTGGAAGCCTCGAACGGCGCCGAAGCCTTAGCCGCCTTTAACGCCAATACTATCGACCTCATCTTGTGCGATATCAATATGCCCGTGATGGACGGGTTGGAATTCGTCAAAGAGGCCACCAAGCTGGAAAAGGCCAAAGGCGTTCCTATCGTGATGATTACCACCGAAGGCAGCGAATCGCACGTAGTACAGGCGCTTTCGGCCGGGGCTCGCGGATACATTCGCAAGCCCTTTACTCCTGATCAGGTGAAAGAGCACGTTTTGCCCGTGCTAGGGAAAAAAGTATGAATACATCATTTGTCACGCGGTCCAAGGAGGAGAACTGGCTTCCCGTTCTCGAACTTGCGGTCGAAGAAGTTTTCGCCATCATGCTGAACTGCAAAGTAAAGCCGGTCGCGAACTCGGAGCACCAGCCGAATCCAGAATTTACCGGCATGATCGGCTTAGCGGGTGCGCTGTGCGGGGTTCTGACCGTCTGCTGCAGCGCAAAAACCGCCCACCAGATCGCGAAGGGCATGTTGGGAGATGCGGCCACTTCCGACGAAGAGGTATCGGATGCGCTCGGAGAAATCTGCAACATGACCGCAGGAAACTTCAAGAATAAACTCGCAGGCACAGATGAGGGTTGCATGTTGAGCGTTCCCTCGGTCATCAGCGGCGGCCAATATACCTTTCGTTCGCTTGCCGAGGGAAATTCTCTGGAAACGATAGTCCTTTTCGAAGACGCGCCAGTCGCTGTTCGTCTTCAACTTGAGGACTAATAGTGGGCGATCCGGTCGACGAAGCTCCCGAAAGTCTTCGGAACCCGGGCAGTAGTTCCGAAACACGCTCTAAACCTCTTTCTGGGATGTTTTTTATCAACCGGTCGGAATTTATGCGACGCTTTAATGCAACACAAAACACCAAAGACTTGCCGATCAAAATAACCATTTTGGCAGCGGCGTCGCGCATTCGAAGCTGGCGCCTTCATTTCGCGATCGCGCCAATGTGCGCAACCCGTTTCCTGCCAGCCGAGGAACAACTCGCATTTTCACTTTTCTCGCGGAAGGAAGCGTGACTACCGCAGTTGCAAATGCCGTTGAGGACCGGGACTGGCTGCCTATTCTCGAATCTGCAACGCAAGAAGTTTTCGAGATCATGCTCGGTGGCGAGGTAAAAGTGATTCCGCCAGGTGAGCAGGACCTGCACGGTGGATTTACCGCCATCGTCGGCATCGCTGGGGCATTGTGCGGTGTAGTAACCGTCCGGTGCGGTGCAGACACCGCGAACCAGATTGCCCGGGCAATGCTGGGCGACGCTTCCGCCGAGGGCCAGGAAGTGGATGCGATAGGAGAAATGTGCAACATGATCGCAGGAAACTTCAAGAACAAACTCGCGGGCACGGATGAGCGATGCATGCTGAGCGTGCCGAGCGTGATCAGCGGCGGAGAATACAGTTTCTATTCACTGGTCCATGGCAGTCCGATTGAAACGGTCGTGTTATTCAAGACCGCTCCAGTTGTAGTTCGTCTTCAACTGAAGAGCTGATCTTAATCTTCTCCCTGGAAAACCTTGCCGGGCATGCATGGAACGCCCGGCAATCTTTTCCATCCTCGAGAAATTAAGTCAGTTCCAATGATTATTTCACCGCAATCTTGGTCTAACCAGTTCAGAACAAAGTCATTGATCAGAGAAGCTCAGTAGTCCGCCGTGGCGATTGGCTTGCATCCTGTGTTTACCTACAAGGAGACCAACGTGGACAGTGGATTCTATGCAGCGTGCGCGGGATTGCGGGCGCAGAGTCAGGCGCTCGAAGTGGTGGCGCACAATCTCGCCAATCTCGACACCGTTGGATTCCGTGGTCAGGCGACAATTCCAATCGCTGATGGCGGTATCGCGGCCCGGGGTTCCGAATGGGCTTAGCAATGTGCTCAGCTCGGTACTCAACACGGCGACGAACAATTTTGGAGTGCTCGAAGGGACCCATCTGGATATGACTGCGGGCAATCTGGAACCAACCGGAAACCCGCTGGATGTGGGGATTCGAAGGCAGCGGTTTTTTTGTTATTCAGACAGCGGCGGGCATTCGTTACACGCGCAACGGAAGCTTCCAGGTATCAAGCAGTGGCGTACTGGTGACGGCGACGGGCGATCCCGTTCTACGGCGACCCAACACTCGGAGCGCAAGGTGTGATCAACATTCCGCCGGGAGCGGTCTCGATCGCTTCCGATGGAACGCTCTCGGTGAATGGCGCGATTGCGGGCAGCTATACGGCTGGCGGATTTTCGCTCCTGGGACCAAGCTTATCGCCGAAGGCGGCACTCTGCTCGCTGCCCCCGAAGGCAGCGCGAAGCCGGCCCGCAGCCGTCGGTCAAGCAGGGCGCGCTCGAATCTTCGAATGTGAATTCCATCAGTTCGGTGGTGACGCTGATCGGAGTGCAACGGCAGGCGGAAATGCTGTCAGCGCGCCATGTCGCTGTTTGACACCGAATTCAACCAAATTGCCAGCACCCAATTGGCAAAGGTCTGAGATGCAACCTGTGTAGAAAGCATTTGTCAGGGGAAAATCATGTTTCGAGCACTCTATACCGCCGCCACGGGAATGCAGGCGCAGCAAACGAATCTCGATACCATCGCCAATAATCTTGTCGAACTCCAGCACGGCCGGCTTCCAGAGCCGGCGCATGCAGTTCCAGGATCTGATCTACCAGAACATGGTCATGCCGGGCGCGGCCGCCTCGCAGCAAACCACGGTGGCGACCGGCCTGCAGATCGGTCTCGGGCACGCGCGCTTCGGCGTCGGAGATCCTTCAGTTGCAAGGGCGACCTGAGCCAGACCGGCAATCCGCTGGATCTGGCCATCGAAGGGCAAGGATTGTTTCAAGTGCTGCTGCCGACGGGCGAGACCGCTTACACGCGCAGCGGCGAATTCCACCAGGACGCGCAAGGCAATGTGGTGACCGCCGCCGGCAATCCGCTGCAGCCGTCATTGCGATACCGCCGGTCGCCACCTCGGTCACGATTGCTTCCGACGGCACCGTGTCGGTCACGCTGGCCGGGCAAGCCGCGGCGCAGCAGGTGGGCACGCATGCAGCTCGCGCTGTTTCCGAATCCCGGGGGATTAAACAGCGTCGGCCAGAATCTGTATCTGGCCACCACTGCTTCGGGCGATGCCGGCATTCGGTACGCCGGGCGGAGCCGACGGTTTGGGGCAGATCGAGCAAGGGTATCTGGAGCAGTCGAACGTGAGCGTGGTCGATGAGTTCATCAATATGATCGTGGCGCAGCGTTCCTACGAAGCCACTTCGCGCGTGGTGCAGGCCGCCGATGAAATGTTTCAGCTGGTCAACCAGCTGGGAAATAACCGGAGGAGCTGAGTGATTGTCCGAATCTATTTTCGCCCGCTTCCACTGTCGCTTCAAAATCGTGTTGGGCTCGTTGCTCCTGGCGCGCTCTGGCTGGGCTTGCGGCCGGGCTTTCTGCCGAAGAGTCGCGCATGCGGCCCGGACACCGGGCCCGACTCCGGTTACGCGGCAGGAAGTGTGGCAGGCGGTGGTGGCCGAACTCCGCCAGCGCGGACTTGCGGAACAACAGTTGCCGCGAGTCGAGGATCTCGATCTGCCGGGAGCTCTGCCGGCGTCTGGCTGGCCGGAGGCTCCGGGTTATCGTCCGCATGCTGGGACGAACGGCCTCGACGCACGCAATTCCGCCTGCAATGCGAGTGAGCCCGGAGAGTGTCTGCCGTTTCTGGTCTATTTCGTGACGATGTGGTTCGTGACCATCGGCGTGGCGATGTGCGCGACGCTCTAAATCACGACTCTCTGAGTGCGGGCGCGGTTGGCGAGCCGGGTCGTGCCGTCTGGCATCGCGATTCGCATTTGGCATCACGGGGTGCCGGAAGCCGTGCGGCCATCGGCGCCAGAACCACAGTGCGCGCCGGAGATCAGGCGCGAGCGGTGTTTCTCGCCGACGATTTGCGAATGACTGCCAGTGTTACTTGTCTGGACCGTGGCCGTGAAGGCGAAATCATTCGCGTGCGCGGCCGGATGGACAAGTTTTCCGGGCACGAGTCTCCGGTCCCACCCTGCTGGAAGTTTTGTCGCAGTAATACGCTAGCCCATTCAGTCTTTAGTTGGCATTCGATCGGGGTATCGAGCCAACCAGTGCCACTTAAACTAGGGCCGAAAGCAGGAGGGGTAAAAGTGAAAACGGCGCTGTGTTGCCTGCTGCTGCTGACGGCGGCTGGGCTGACTGCGTCGAAACCCGAAAAGGAAGAAGCCGACAATCTGGCAAATACCTCGCCCGTGTCCAGTTGGGGCAACCGGCCGCGCCCGCCTTCCCTTGGGAAGCATTTGGGTGGATTCCGGGCCCATGGCTTCTCTCAGCGCCGATTACAAAGCCGCCGTGGTCGGGGACCTGATCGAGATCGTCGTGGTGCAGGGATTGACCGCGTCGAATGCCAATACCGTGGCGACCGCACGCTCGCTCAATGCCAACTCTGGCATAACGTTCATTGCCTGGCAAGATTAATGTTGGAGGCATCGCCAGCTTGCTCGGGCTGAACTCATCGAAGCTTTGGCCGGCCAAGGCTCAGCTTCCACGGCTACGAACGTGACTACCAACCTGTCTGGCCGGGTGGTCGCGGTTCTCGCCAGCGGCAACATGGTGGTCGAGGCGGAGCGGGTTATCAACATGAACCACGAGAAGCAGACGATCATTCTGCGCGGCGTGGTGCGCCGGGGCGATATCGGACCGAACAACATGGTCGCTTCCGATTCCGTCGGCGATCTGGAACTGGAGATCAAGGGCAAGGGCGTGGTCTCGGACGGGGTGCGGCCGCCCCAGTGGTGGCTGCGCACGATCTTGAATTTTCTGGATTTTTAGATCTGCCGGATTGCCATGGAGCCATCGTTATGAAGGTCACTTCAGGCGCCGTTCTTCGGTGTTGCGCGCGCCGTTTTGTATTCGCGGTGTTTGCCGTGGCTGGTCTCGCTCTTTGCGAACGAACAAGTTGCGGTCAAAATCCGGGATCTGACCAGCGTCGAAGGAGTGCGGGAAAATCCCCTGATCGGCTATGGCATGGTGGTCGGCCTTACCCAAACCGGCGACAGCCAGCAAACCGTATTCACCACTCAAACCCTCGCCAATATCATGCAGCGCATGGGCGCGCAGATTCCGCCCGCCACGGCAGTCGTCAAGAATGTGGCGGCCGTATTTGTCACCGCCAATCTGCCCGCGTTCGCGCGCCAAGGCACGCAGCTTGACGTGACCGTTTCCTCGGTTGGCGACGCCAAGAGCCTGGATGGCGGCCTGCTCCTGCTGACGCCACTCTACGGCGCGGATGGACAGGTCTATGCCGAGGCCCAGGGGCCGATCGCAGTCGGAGGGTTTACCGCGGAGGGCGCGGGCGCGAGCAAACAGATGAACCATCCCACCGTGGGCAGAGTGCCATCGGGAGGCCGCGTGGAACGCACGTCCCCTTCGATTTCAACCACCTGACTCCGGTTTCGCAGCTCTTGCGCGAGGCGGATTTTTCCACGGCGGGCGAAATCTCCGACGCCATCAACCGCGAATTCGGACATGCCGTCGCCAGCGCGCGCGATGGCGGACGGGTAGAGGTCGATCCGAGCGCAACCGGCGTGGCCAACCTGACGGCGATGCTGGCAAGAATCGAAAACCTCGTGGTCAGCGTGCACCGCCGCGCCCGCGTCGTGGTCAATGACCGCACCGGAACCATCGTGATGGGAAAAGATGTTCGTCTCGGCGCCGTCTCCATTTTGCACGGAGGATTCTCGGTGCAGATCTTAACCGATTATTCCGTTTCCCCCGCGCCGCTTTCAAAGGGCACGACCGAAGTTGTAGCGAAGACCGAAGTACAGACCAAAGACACCCCCGCCAAGCGTCTTGAGATTGGCGAAGGTGCCACCATCGACCAGTTGGTAAGCGGATTGCAACACATGGGTGCAACGGCGCGCGATGTGATCTCGATCTTGCAAGCCATCAAAGCGGCCGGAGCACTCGATGCCGATCTCGATGTGATTTGAAGGATGTGATCTGGATGTGATCTGAAAGATAAGTTCAGAACGACGTGATCTGAACGATGTTATGTAAAAAGACCGCGAGCTGAAACGATGTGATCGGAGCCGATGAAAATCCGCCCTGTCATCTGAGGATAATTTAACGCTATGAATATCTCGCTTCCCGCCAACTTGGGTCGTCTAGCCGCAACCCATCCGCCGGACGCAAAAGCCGTCCTGAAAAACGAAAAGGCGGCGCGGGACTTCGAAGCCCTGCTGCTCACCCCAGTGCTCGACTCTCTGCAAAAGACATTTGCCGGCTATTCCGAGGACAAAACCACTGGAGCAAGCGACTATCGCCACATGGCTACGCAAGCGTTAACGCAAGCCATTGCTGCGCGAGGAGGCATTGGCATCGCACAGCTGATCTTGCGTCATTTACAGCCACCGAAGGTATCGGGTGGCGGCTGAACTGCGGTTTTGAGTTGGAGGCTAAAGTTTTTTGAAACTCTGCCGATCTTAGATTTTGAGATGGATTGTCTCCCAACAAATCGCTCATGGGAACAAGTTACCAGCGCATTAAGATCCGTTAAGAATCTGCCGATATAGAGGGCAGTAGGGAATTGGAGAACCTTTATGAGAATTGACCTTACCACCCTTGCACCGCAGCCACCGGAAAAGGGAAGTCGAGCCCGATCCGGCCAGTCCGATACTGCCGCCAGCGCGGCAACCGAAACTTCAGGGGCTAGACAAAACTAGCTTTTCATTCGATCAGACGCGGGTACAGTCGCTCGCATCGCAGGTTCTGGCTCAGCCGGACGTTCGTGATGCCAAGGTTCAAGCCTTGCAGCAGTCGATTAGCGATGGCGAATACTCGATTCCCCCCAGCCAGATTGCCGAAGCGTTGGCCAGCGAGTACGGCGAAGCGCAAGGCTAGCGCCGCAGCGTAGCGGAACAAAATGCCTCTGGCGAATTCTTATGAACCAGAGTGGAACGAACTGAACGAGATTGGGACTATCAAGTGAACGGCGGAGTGACTGATGGATCCGTTGATCACGAATGGCATCGAGCCGGTCTTGCCCGGCGGGTTGGAAAAGCGGAGTGCAGAGCGCGACCCCATACCCCGGCGAAAGACTCCGCCTCCCTCCGCGAAGCCACACGCGGAAGATGATGAAGCGGAACTTGCTACCGATATTGCCAAACACACGCTCGACGATCTTGCTTGATCCCGGCGTTGCCCGTTAGTTTGCCGACTAGAGATCTATTCCGCATGGCTGAAATCAATCCACCGCTTCCCGAACTCAGCAACCTGCTCGAGCAGCGTCTTCGCTGTTGTGCGGCCTGGCCGAGAGTCTGGAATTCAGCACTCTCGCCTTGGCGCAAAATGATGCACAAGCGATCGCACGCGGGGCGGCGCATCAGGCCGAGCTCTGCCGCCAGTGGAGTTGTTTCGAAGACCAGCTGCGTCCACACGCCGTCTCGGGTTCGACTCGACGCTTGGCTCGTGAGTTCGATCATGCGCAAGGGATGCATTCGGTGCGACTGGAAGCCGAGTTTGAGACGCTCACAGTTCGTATCCGATATCTCACGCGGGTCCATTGGTCATTACTGCGTCACTTACAGCGCAGTCTGGCGGTTTTGAATCGTGTGGTCGACAGTTGCGCGCCCACCTACACGCCCGATCCCTGCACCACTGCTCAGGATGGTGGTCCGGCCTGATGCCGCGGAAAGCATCGGAGAATAATCATGGCGGGATTGTTCGGGACTCTTTCGACTGCCCTTAGCGGCCTCTCGGTCAGCCAGCAGGAGATGGCGACGACTGCCAACAACGTCGCCAATGCGAATACTCCGGGATACACGCGGGAGGTTTCGGACATTGCCGCAGGCGCCCCGACGATCAAGCGGATCGATCAGCATTGGCACCGGAGTCGTTCTGGAAAAAATCCAAAGCTTGCGAGATCCCATCCTTCAAATTCAAATCAATCAGGCGACCCAGCAAAACAGCCAGCTCAACACTTCGCTCGGCCAACTGCAAACGCTGCAAACCCAGTTTGCCAACTCCACTTCCGGCATTGGCGCCGATATCAGCAACTTTTTTAACAGCCTGCAACAGCTTGCCCCTGACCCTACGAGTCTGGAGTTGCGGCAAAGTGTCCTCACCGCCGCCGGCAATCTGGCAACCGATTTCAATAACGCCGCGACCAGCCTGCAGACGCAGAGCAGCCAATATCGACTAGAACGTCGTGCAGTCAGTCAGCCAGGTGAATCCCTGACCTCGCAGATCGCCAATGTCGATCAACAGATCAGCAATCTCACCTCGACCCAGAGCGAGGACGACGGCACTTTGGTCGACACGCAGAATAATCTCATCCAGCAACTTTCCGGGCTGATCGATGTGCAGGTCATTCCGACCGATCAGGGCATCACGCTGGCGACTTCGAATGGGACGACGCTGGTCTCCGGCTCGCAGAGTTTCGTGCTCACCACCCAGCTCGGTAGCAACGGTGTGCAGCACATTTTTTCTGGAACGCAGGACATTACCAACTCGCTGACCGGCGGGAGTCTGGCCGGCTTGATCCAGATTCGCGATCAGGAAATTCCCGAGCATCGAGCAGCAGTCTCAACCAACTGGCAGCCGGTCTCGCCACCGGCCTCAATGCCGCCAATGCACAAGGCTTCGATCTCAATGGCAACGCTGGCGGCAACATTTTTGCGCCTCCGCCGGCGAATGGAGTGGGCGCAGCGGCTACGTTGACCGTCAGTATGACCGACCCGTCGCTGATTGCAGCCAGTTCCGACGGTACTTCGGCAGCAACGGCAATCTCGCCAATCTCTCCGCAGTTGCGAACTACGGCCCTGGCCAACGGGCAGACGCCAATCGATTCCTATTCGAACATCGTATTTCAAGTTGGCAACGACACTTCGAACACCTCCGCCGATGCCGACTCCTCCAACCTGATCCTGCAACAGCTGCAGGACGAGAACGGGAGCGTTTCCGGCGTATCGCTCAATGAAGAAGCGTCCAACCTCATCCAGTATCAGACCGCTTATCAGTCGGCGGCCAATGTTGTCTCTACCGATCAATCTCTTGCTTCTTGATGCCGTGAACCTCGGCATGGACGAGGCCGAAGAATAAGAGAATTTAAGAAGAAAACCGGAGAGGAATGATCGATGCGCGTTAATCCAAACCCCATGCCCGATCTGCTGGCGGCGCTCAACCAAACGAACTGGAAGAGCAACAGGCCGACTCCAGATTTCCACCGGCAAAAGCGTGAACGTCCCCTCCGACAATCCGACTGCGGCTGCGCTTGCTAGTCAATAACAATGATCAGGCCACTTTCAACAGCGGCTATCTGCAGAGCATCAACGCGGTGCAGGGCCAGCTCTCGACTGCCGGTTCGACGCTCGGTTCGATCACCAACGCGCTGCAACAAGCGCTCAGCCTGGGGTCGAGGCGGGCGGTGGCACGCTTTCCAGCCGGCGACCAAGCCGCGATTGTCAATCAGCTGCAAGGCATTCAGAGCCAGCTTGTGTCGCTGGCCAATACTTCCTACGAGGGCAATACATATTCGCGGGAACCGAAACGGGTACGGCGCCCTTTGTCGTCGACGATACGCCGTCCTTCTGGCGTCGACTATGTCGGAAACACCGATGTCAATCAGGTTTCGATCGGCAGTGGATACAAACTCGCCGTCAACGTGCCGGGGTCCCAACTGTTTTCCGCCCCCGGCAACGACGTCTTTCTTGCGATCAACAACCTCATCCAGGCGGTACAGACAAATACCGGCATTCCAGCCGCCGTTAACGCGGTCAGCGCAGCCTCCAGCTACCTTTCTGCGCAGACCGTGTTCTACGGCAACGCCACCGACCAGACGCAGTCGCAGACCACCTATCTCAATGCCGCCCAACTGCAAATCAGCCAGCAGCAGAACACGCTCGGCGGGGTGAATCTCCCTACCGCGGCCAACAATCTCGCCGAGGCCCAGACCGGACAGTCAGGCCGCGCTTGCTGCTATCAGCAAGATGACCGCAGAATAATCTCTTCGATTATTTGCAGTAGCGCGATTTGCAGTAAAGGGAGAATATTGAGAATTCAATTAGCAATCGTTGATGCCTCGCTGGCTCACAATGTCTTATTGCGGGATCGATGCCATTCGGCCGCCGCCGCTAAGTGAGCGCGAGCCGTCTGCAGGCGCGACTTCTCCGCCAGACAGCCGCAACTGCAAGTCGGGCAGAAAACGCTTCAGCTTTTCCAAGTTGCTGCGATATTCGATGCGCCTCTTTTTCAAGCAGCCGGCTCAATGCCTTCGGACCGCGATGGGAAGCGCCGCAAGCATTCCGCTGCCCGCAGCAAGCTGACCGGCAAATCGGAGAAGTCCTGAGACTTGATGGCGAAGCAGTGCCTTCGTTCTGGACGGAGGCGAATCAGCGCAGACCGCAGATTGTCATTGACCTGCCGCAAGGTCTCGAGCGCGTCCGGAGGCATTATCCCTGCTCAATCCATGCGTCCACGTCGTCATCATCGGCAATCCTGCCAGTCTGCGGCACGCGTTCAGGATCGGAGTCTGCCGGCCACGGAACGAATTACTGGGGCCGCGCGTGCGAGCGATGGACCTGGTTCTCGGCCTGATCAACCTTGATCCAGGCTTCTCGCACCGCGAGCAGGTCCGTGATCAGCTGAGTGAGCGCCGCGTTTTGAAGGAAAAAATTGCACACTGCACCAGATTCTGACGCAGGATGTCATAAAAATGGTCGAGATTCCTGCGCGACCTTGCCTCCCTTGGCAAAGTCCAGTGTCGACTGCAGATGCCCGATCGACCAGAATGGCGTGGTTGATTCGATTGCTCCGCTGCTCGAATGTTCGTTCTGCTCGATGGCTATTTCGCTTGCCGTAGATCTTCGATGATCTGCTCGTAAAGCCGCACCACCAGTATCCACCGGTCTTGCCCCTTGAACCGTCGCTTCTCGATACGACTGTCTGCATATTCATGAACCGTGCACCTTTCGATTTAGTTGCTGCTCGTAGCGGCCTGTGCTGCTGGTGCTGCTGGCAGTTGGGGTCCTGTCGGTGCTCGTGACTGGTAGTCGGGGCGGTGTTGTGCTGGCAGTAGAATCTGGTCGACCGATGCTCGACCCCAGCTCCTGCGGTCACTTCTTCCAGCAGGAAGGGATACTCTTCGAGATTTGCATTCACCGTGTCGAACACCTGATCTAACTGCACTGTCTGGGCCGCCAGTTGAGTCTGAAAGTTGGTTATTTCGGTGTTAAGTCGGTTCTGTTCGCTCTGGTTCTCGGTAAGATCCTGGTTCAGAATGCCCGTCGACGGGTCCGTCAGATTGGTGAGGTCGGCGTTGAAGTTGTCGGCGAAGCCGGTCGAGTTGGCGTTTGTGAAAAAATTCTGCACCGCCGCGGGATTCGAGACGTCAGCGCGCTGCTCGAGCGTGGAACTGTCGACGGTCAAGGTTCCGTCGTTGTTCATGGTAATGCCGAGCGCTGCCAGGTTCTTAGAAGCCGCTGCTCACGGAAGTCGGATCGGTAGTGGCGTAGGTTGCGTCCGACGCCAGGCTGGTTTGCAACAGTCGCAAGTCCGTATCCGAACCGAGCGGTCCTTCGGTGTTGGTGGAGGCATTGACGGTGAACTGGGTGTTGATGTCGCCGATGACCGTGTTGTATTCAGTGACAAAATTATTGATCGAATTCGTGATGGAGGTTGTGTCCGGGCCCACGGTCACTGTTACCGGAGTGGCCGAATCGGCGCTGGTCAGGTTCGAGAGTCACGTCGGGGATCGCCCCGGTCACGGTGTTGGTGGTGCTCGCATAAGGGATTCCATTGATCGAGATGATCGGCGTTAGTCCCACCCACCGGCGGCTCAAATGTCAGGCTGGTGGTGTTGTTACCCGTGCCGGCGAAGCCAGCGCACCGGCACTGCCCGTCGACTGGCTATAGATTGCCAGACGCGCGCCGTTCGGCGTCCGTTATCACACTTGCCGTGATGCCCCAATTGTTGGTCGTGCTCAGCGAATTGATGGAAGAGGCAAGCGTGGTCAGGGTGTCATTGCTTCCCGCTGTGATGGGAATATCTGACCGCCGTGCCACTCCGCTCCTCCGATCTGCAGACTGAGATCTCCGGGGACGACTCGGGAGGCAAAATCGAAGTGGTCGCGTTCGCCACTCGATCGGTGTACAGCGTTCCGGTCGACTGGCCAGGCTGCTCACCACTACGGTGTAGTTGGCAGTTGCAGCGCCGGTCTGGGCGGTGGCGTTCACGATCGCCGTCTCCGATGAAGTTGCCGTCACCGCGGTGAATGCTCCGTTCGAGCCGGTAAGGCCCTGCGCGGCACTCGCCAGATTAGATAAGTCGCTATTGATGCCGGTCAGGGCGGTCGCCTGGGTTTGCAGAGTGGTCAAATCGCCCTGCCAAACCGTCAATTGCCCGCTCTGGGCGGCCTGAATCTCGGACACAACGGAACTCACATTGATACCGTTTCCATTCAACAGACTCGCGGCGTTAAAGCTAATCCCCATGAGTTTTTTCTCCTTCGCTCTCCGCTGTAGTCGTGCTTGTGCTGGCGTGTATTTTGGCCGCATGTTGAAAGTCTTGAGCAATTCCGCGTTCCACCCCGAGTTCCTCGTTGCTCGGGACTTGCAGGATTACGTTCTTCGCCTTGTCCAGATATTGAATGATTACCTGGCTCTTAATATCAGGATCCTGATGCACTTCGACAACATCCTCTGGCAATTCGTAGGTTGCGCGCGCGCTTTTGGCTGCGGGACTTTCTTGTTTTGGCAGAGATTCCGAAACGGGCGGCGGCGCCTTTTCTATGGCGCCAGACGCAGAACTTTCTGGCGAGCGGTTCGAACTTGAGTTCGCTGTCGACTCATTGCTCTCGGGTGGAAAGGTGCTTACCGGTGCGATGCTCATAGCACTACTCCGGATTTAAACAGAGGAGGCGAGGCATTCAACGGGAATGATCCGCCTCCTCTGCAAAAACCTCTTACTCTATTGCAACAGCTTCAGAACAAGTTGCTGCTGCTGGTTAGCCTGGGCGATCGCGGAAATGCCGGTCTGCTCCAGAATCGAATATTGGGAGAGATTTGCGACGACGGTGGGAATGTCGGCAGCCGTGACGTTGTTTTCCGCCGCAGTCAGGTTCTGTGTCTGGTTGGTGATGACGTTGGACGCAGACTGCAAGCGGTTGACAGTTGCGCCGATATTGCCGCGCAATGCGGCGACGGTGGCGACAGCGTTGTCGATGAGCGTGAGGGCAGCGGTAGCGTCCGAGCTGCTCAGCAGATCGTTCGTTGACGTGCCTCCTCCGGCGAACAGGGCGGTAGAGAAGTCGTTATCCCCTCCGGTGGTCGTGGCAGCGATCGAGTTGCCGGTGACTCCGCCAGTTGTAGCGGTGAAGATGACCGAGGTTGGTGTACCGGTTGACGGCGAGACTGCTGCGGTCGCGGAGGTGTTGGCGACGGTGCCGAGCGCGTAAGTAATGCCCGCGCCCGTCCCAGCATTGACGGCATTCGCCAGATTGGTGAGGCTGGCTCCCTCGTTGAGGCCGACCAGGACAGTGTTCGCTGCGGAAGTGGCGGTGATGGCGGTCGCGAAGGTATAGGTCTGGCCGCCCACCGTCACCGTATCGCCTGCAGCGGCAGGTCCGCCAGCGACCAGGGCAGCGGAACCTCCCGCCAACGTCGTAGTCGGAAGGCCGGCGGCCGTGGTGAAGTTGCCAACCCCGCCGGTTAGCGTGGCAGCGATAGCGTTGCCCGCGGTGCCGCCAGTTTTTGCCGTGAAAGTGGCCGTAGTTGCCCCAGCCACTGCCGAGGCGGAGGCATTTGCCGCAGTGCCGGTGCCGTAGGTTGTCCCGGCGCCGGCCGAGCCGTTGACTGCAGCGACAAGATTCGTCAGGTCGGACGCTACCGTGCCGCCGACCAGGACTTCGTTTACTGTTGGCGTGGTGCTGAGGGCCGTTACAAAGTTATAGGTTTGAGATCCAATGGTCACCGTATCGCCATTGGTGCCGTTGGCGAAGGTCGCAGCGTTGAAAGAGTTGGTCGTATTCGCGGTCGTCGAAACCAGGGCATTGCCGCCGGTGCCATTGACCTTGGCGGTAAAGGTGTCGGTGGTGGCTCCAGCCGTTGCTGTGGCGCTAGTATTCACCGGGGTTCCCGCGGCGTAGGTGGTGCCGGACCCGGTGCCGCCATTGACAGCATCCGCAAGATTCAACAGACTTGCTGTTATATTAGCGGCCGCCGACCCGCCGGTACCGATCAGGATCTGGCCCGCGGTTCCGGTGAGGGCAGTCACGAAGGTATAGGTTTGGCCCGCGACGTCAACCGTGCTCGCAGCCTGACCTCCAGAGAAGGTTGAACCTGTGAAGCTGCCAATTCCGCTGGTTGTTGAAGCGAGGGAGTTGCCATAGCTGTTGCCGGACGCAGGGCTTAATGCCGTGAAGGTGATCGTAGTTTGCTGTTTCCAACCGCTCCAGCACTGGCATTGGCGTTAGTGACGGTCCCCGTGCCATAAGTAGTGCCGGAGCCGGCAGTGCCATTCACGGCGGATACCAGGTTCGCTAGGGCAGTAGCTTCGCCGCCCGCGCCTACAACCTCATTCGCCGTCGGCGTGGTGCTGAGGGCATTGACGAAGGTGTAGGTTGTGCCGGCAACGTCTACCGTGCTGCCCGCCACGCCAACGGTTGGCGCCGGCGCCGCCCCCACCCAGCGTTGCGCTGGAGAAAGTTTCGTGGCCGCCTGTCGTCGTGGTGGCGGTTGTGTTAAGGGATGTGCCCGCTACATTTGACGTGAGAATCAAGTTACTTCCGCTGACGGTGGCGGTGACCGCCGTTTGTGTGTTAGTCGGAAGGTCGTAAGTGGAGGCCGTGCCGGCCGTCGTGCCTGCATTGATGGCCGCCGCCAATTGTGTAAGCGAAGCCGCTGCGCCGCCGACCTGAAGGGCGACGTCGCCCGCAGCGTTTGCGTTGGCGCCAGAGGCAACAATCGTGTAGACCGACGTGCCGATGGTGATCGTGTCTCCGGCGGTCAGGGTGGCCACAGTTAGCGTGGTGGTGGAGTTGGTGGCGTCGGTGAAGGCGCCGCCAGTCAGCGTGGCCGTGGCTGCAGTGAGCGGGGAAAAATTCGCGCCCGCCGTCAGCACGCTGTTGGCCTGGGTCGATCCGACAAACGCGCCTCCGGTCAGAACTGCGGTCGCTGAGGGGGCAACGCCGCCTGTGCCAACCTGCTCGGCCAGCGTGTCAGTGGCTTGCGTTCCGGCTAGCGAAAGGCTGGTCGAGGACAAGAGGCCGGTAGCCACGCCGATGTTGCTACTGCCGGAGACGCTGCCATCACTCAAGAAGACATTGAGCGTGTTATTGGTGAACACCTTCCCGCCGTTGAAATTGGTGGTCGAACCAATACTGTCAATTTCCGCTTTGATCGATTGATATTCGGTGTCGATCGCGGTGCGTTGCGAATCGGAAACGGTGCCCGTGGCGGATTCCGTGGCCAGCGTAACCGCGCGGTCGAGCAGCGTGGTGACCTGTGACAGCGCGCCGTCTGCTACCTGCAGTTCTCCGACTCCGTCCGTGGCGTTGGCCGCCGATTGCGTCAGGGCCGCGACGTTCGCCTGTAAGCCGTTCGCGATGGCCCAACCTGCCGGATCGTCAGCGCCGCTATTGATCCGTGAACCTGAAGACAACTGCTCCAGGGTTGAATTAAGACTATTGCTGGTAATGTTCAGCTGGTTTTCCGCAGCGATTGCAGCGATGTTGTTTAAGATGGTTAGCGCCATTGGGATTGCTCCTTAGTTGGTTCCGATTTTGGGATCCGTCCCCGAAACCTTCCCGGAGTTCGTTCCGTTTGTCCTGCGGAACCCAATTGTGTTCAGGTGGTTCATCGGCCCGCCGCGCTGGGGCTTTATTTCCGCAAGTTCCTAACGGCATAGACCTTCGGTAACCTTGCGCCCTTGCTGCCGTCGCTACCCCGCCTTGGTGTGTCTGCCGATCTTTATCAATGAAGCCTTGTAAATGGCGGGTCTTCTTCCGTCTCCGTAGAGAAATATCAGGAGTCAAATGTGATCCAACTAACCCGCCTCAACAATCACCCGCTTGTCGTCAATTCCGACCTCATCAAATTCGTCGAACAATCCCCCGATACCGTCATCACGCTGGTCAGTGGCGAAAAAATTGTCGTTCGCGAAAAAGCTCAGGATGTTCTTGATCGCGTGGTGCAGTTTAGACGGTCGGTGTTGCAAGGCATGATCTGTTCCGCTCTTCCGATCGTTGTTGCGAACCCACGCTGAGTCCATCGGCCAAACGGCTGACGACAAATAGGAGCCCGCGTGGATAAGTCAACCTTGGTCGGTCTGGTACTGGCTGTCGGTGGCATCCTGCTGGGCTTGATGCTCGAGGGCGGAAATCTAGGCCAGGTTCTTCAGCCGACCGCGGCTCTGATCGTTTTAGGCGGAACACTCGGAGCCATCTTCATTCAATATCCCGGGACGGTTGCCCTCAGAGCATTCCGGCGCCTGGCACAGGTATTCGTCGAGCCCGCGCAAGATGCGCAGTCGACAATCGAAGTTCTCATTAAATATGCCAACCTGGCCAGGCGGGAAGGCATCATCTCGCTCGATAAGGAACTCGTCAACATCCAGGAACCATTCTTGCACCGCGCTCTCATGCTGGCGGTGGACGGGACCGATCCTCAGGAACTTCGCAATATCATGGAACTCGAACTGGATAACAAAGAAGAACAAGAAGAGAAAATTCCCCAGCTCTTTGAGTCGGCCGGCGGATTCTCTCCTACCATCGGCATCATCGGAGCCGTGCTCGGACTGATCCAGGTCATGCAGCATCTCGACAAGATTGACGAGGTGGGAAAAGGAATTGCCGTTGCCTTCGTAGCCACGCTCTACGGAGTCGGCGCGGCCAACTTGATTTTGCTGCCGGCCGCCGGAAAATTAAAAATTCGCATTCGCGACGAGCAGATTATCCGCGAAATGACCCTAGAGGGTGTGGTTTCCATCCTCGAAGGGATGAATCCTCGAATGCTGGAAGCCAAGCTGATGGGATTCCTCACCGAGGCCTATGAACGGCCCGTCAATCGCGAGCCATCCAACGCATGAGACGGCGCAAACGAACTCGCGGCCATAGCAATCATGAGCGCTGGCTAGTTTCCTACGCGGACTTCATCACTCTTCTATTTGCTTTCTTTGTCGTGCTCTACGCAGCTTCGCAAGTAGACAAGAGAAAGGTCGGAATGCTTGCTTTGGCCATCCAGGTAGCATTCCAGCAGATGGGAGTATTCGAGGCCTCGACCACCCAGGTTCCAATCGACGCCACCCAGCCAATGCCCTTCAGCGTCGCACAAGCCATCGAAAACACCGAGCGCACCGCAAGTCTTGGTCGCGTCTCGTCTCGACCCGAGGGCTCACCCGCCGCTGCAGAAAATGGCGATCTGGCAAGCTTGCAGACCGAACTGGAAACCGTGCTCGCCCCAGAAATCCAGCAGAAGGAAATCGCCATGCGCAGCGAACCCGATGGCTTGGTGATCAGTCTGCGAGAGGTCGGGTTTTTTGAGAGCGGCTCAGCCCAGATGAAGTCCACTTCAATGCCTGCCTTCGACCGCATTGCCAGCATGCTGGGCCAGCGTAACTACCGCTTGCGTATCGAAGGCCATACCGACAACGTGCCGATCCGCACTGCACAATTCCCCTCGAACTGGGAACTCTCCGCATCCCGGGCAACAGAAATCGTGCGGCTTCTCATCATTCGCGACGGCTTCGCTCCAGACCATCTCAGCGCCGGAGGATTCGCCGAGTATCATCCCGTGGCAAGCAACGCCACCCCCGAAGGCCGTGGCATGAACCGCCGCGTGGATATTGTAGTCCTCGGAGCTGCTCCGAAAGAACCGTCTGCCGCTCAAACTGCGACGGGAGTTCACGATCGCAATCCTTCCGCTATGCCAGCGGCAGCCGTCCCGGCATCGAAAACAACAGAACCGCCGCCAATTGCCGCACCGAAAGCAACCATGATAAATGTGGCACACGATCCGTTACAGAATTAACTCCATCCACAGTGCGCCTTCAACCGGGATCGAAGAATAGGGCGCAATTTCCCGGAAGCCGATCCTGCGATAAAGTGCGATGGCATCCTTCATGGCCGATCCAATCGTGTCCAGCCGCATCCGTTCATAGGGGATTGCGCGGGCCTCCTCGATAAGGCGCTCGACCAGAATGCGTCCCAAGCCGCGGCCCCGATCTCCGGCCGCACATAAAGCCGCTTCATTTCGCAGACTCCGGCATCGAGTTTGCGTAAGGCAATGCATCCGGCAAAGTGGTCACCGTAGCGGGCGAGCAACAATCGTCCGCTCGGTGGGCCGTAAGCGCCAGGAAGACTCGTCAGTTCCTGATCGAAGCTCTGGAAGCACAAACTGAAGTCAAGTGAATTTCCATACTCTACAAACAACCGGCGAGCTTCCTCGATTTCTTCAGTAAGCGTCGCCTGAATTAGCTCAATCGCATGACTATCGCGACGAATCCAATCTCTCTTGTCATCAGCGGAAGTTTTCACTGGAACCTCACCCAGCAGCCGGGATTCTGCCGATTCTACATCGGCCTCGTTGCGCCCGGAGCGTCGGACGATTAAGATTTCTTCACTCCCATGTCTCAGTTAATTTCGACCGAACCCGCGATTCTGCCTTCCGTTCCTACTTCGTCACCCGAACCCTCCGTCGAAGTATTCGCCGTATACGGCGTTGAGCCCGAGATCCAGGCCTACGCCATGGCCAAGTATTCACGCTCATCTCTCTCAATGAAAGAGTCGTTGAAGGAAATCACATCACAAAAAGCTGAAAAATTTCTCAACACCTTCTACTTCCAGTACGGGCATCGCTCGATCGCCGACTTGGCCCACATAGCGCTGGCCATTGAGCGCCTCTCGATCCTAGCCGCCATAGTCGTAGCCGACGAGCCGCGCTGGGATGGCCAGGAACGCTCAACCCGCTACCAAAACTTCAGAAAGAGCGGTTACTATACGCCCAGCTTTGACCAATTGAACACCGCCACGCTCTATCGCGAAACCATCGAGTCACTGTTCGCAACCTATGAAAAAGTTTCGCAACGAACGTTTGAATACTTTGCCAGCATCACACCGCGGCCCGCCGACATGAAACCAGAAGCGTACGATCGCACGCTTCGCGCCCGCGCCTTTGATATCGCGCGCTATCTGCTGCCCTTGGCCACCAACACTTCGCTCGGCGAGATAGTAAATGCGAGGACGCTGGAAACCCAGGTTGCACATCTGCTCTCGCAGCCATATAGAGAGGTCCGCGATTTAGGATCGCGATTAAAGCAAGCAGCCATTTCTCCCGCTTACAATGCAAACGAAGCTTCGTTGCGCGACTTGGTAGCCGAAATTCGCACCGTGTCGCCCGAGATTTCCGATCGGGCCGAACGCGAGCTGCTTCGCGAAGTGCGGGTCGCCCCTACGCTGGTCAAATACGCCGATCCAAATCGCTACGAAATCGAAACGCGCCGAGATCTCCAACAAGCCGCAAACGAACTTATGCGTGGCGCCACGATCGAGCCTGCTCCGCTGGTTGACTTGATCGACAACGATTGCCAGAACAGTGATCGTCAGAACAACGATTTTCAGAACCATGATTTTCATAACAATGATCTTCACAACAATGATCTTCACAACAATGACGCGCTGGAGATCGAGCTTGCTGCGACGCTGCTCTACGGGCACTGTCACTACTCCTACCGGCAGCTTCGCAATTCGGTCGCGGCAACCGGCCAGGCGCGCCGCCGCGAAATTATCGGTCTCGGTTTCCGTCATCGTGGCAGCCACGACGAGCTATTGCGCCCGTTCTCCGCGGGCCAGCAGTTCTGCTTCGACATCCTTATGGATATCGGCGGCTTCCGCGACATGCACCGTCACCGCCGCTGCATCCAGATCATGCAGGATTTCACCACCATTCACGGCTACGACAAGCCGCCCGAAGTAGAAGCTGCCGGAGTCCGTTCCGAGTACGACGCCACCATGAATCGGGCCGCGACTGCCATACAGAACCTGAGCTCAGTCGAAGGTGAAGAAGCCGGGCAAGATGCGCAGTATGCGATCCCACTAGCCTTCCGTAAACGCACTCTATTTAAGATGGATTTCGCCGAGGCCGTCTACATCTCCGAGCTGCGCACCACCCCCGCCGGGCACACCTCCTATCGCAACGTAGCCTACGCCATGTATGAAGCTATCGCCGCAAAATATCCCGCGCTCAAGAAATATTTCAGGATCCACGATGTCCATGAGCCAGTGGACTTGCTGAAACGTTGAAACTCAAATCCGAGCAAATTGCAACGGTAACCTCTGTGAACCTCAGTGTTCTCTGTGGTAGATGAATTTGTTGAGTGTCCCAACAATCCAAGAAAATTGACGGCAACGAATCCCGCCTCTAAAATCGGCTCACACATGCCTCTCTACGAATACCTGTGCAAGAAGTGCGGACACCGATTCGAAGAAATCCGCAAATTTTCCGATAAGCAACCCACAAAATGCCCTGAATGCGGAGGCGTGATCGAACAAGTAATTTCCGCTCCGGCCGTGCAGTTTAAAGGTTCTGGCTGGTATGTGACCGACTACGCAAAAAAGGGATCTTCCGGATCCTCCGGCTCATCATCTTCCGAAGGCGACAGTTCGAGCAAGGATGCGAAAGAATCCAAGGACACAAAAGAAGGGAAAGAAGCAAAGGAGTCGAAGGAAGATGACAAGAAAGACGACAAGCGCAAATCCGATACCTCGCCGAAGAAAAACAAGAAAGACTGAACAAGAAAGACTGACGGTCAAGCCGATTTTCGAGTCGCCCGATGACCCATCATCCGATGCGCTTGCCGCGCTCCGGTATGCCGACAACGAGCGTCCGTCTCCGAGGTAATTCATCATCTGCGAGTTCGGCGAGGGATTGCACGTCCAGTCCGAGTCTCTCGCACTCCTGCCAGGCCGCCTCATTGAGAAAGTAAACAATGTCACCGCCAAACCGATCCTTGAATCGTCGCCGCTCTTCAAGATCGAAGGGGCTAACGGAATAGACTTTAATATTCGGATGCTCTTTCAGCACAGCGCTTAGGCTACGCTGAAATCCGAGCGCTCCCTGTCGCACCTGCGCCATGGTGAAAGAAATAACGCGATAAGTCATAGAGTGAATCTGCAACGTGCGAAGTTATTCTGGCTTGATCCCAACCGCAGCCATCATCCTACCCGTCACGCCCTTCTCCGCACGGAAACTGAACAGCAACTCAGTATGGCAAGCCGTGCATGGTGCCGTTGCATCAATGTTCTTTTCGAGTAGGCCGGCATCCAGCAGTTGCCGCCGGTTTGCTTCCACGAGATTAAGAAAAAGTTTCGCTGGCAGCTCGCCGTGTCCAGGCGCGCGCGCGGTGAGAAACAGCAACGGATATTTCTCCCGCACCGGATCCGATTCTTTTACTTCGCGGAACAAACTCGACGCATAGCTAAACTGCATTTCAAATTTGGTGCGGACTTCCTCACCCACCTCGTAGCAGCAACCCTTCACACCGGGCCCAATTGCCGCCATCAGGTTCTGCGGATCGCTCTTAAAGTGTTTCCGCATCTCGCCAACCCCCTTCTCGACGATGCGCTTTACCGTGCCACGCCACCCCGCGTGAAACACCCCGACCGCCCGGCGTTTCCGGTCCGCCAGAATCACAGGAAGGCAATCCGCCGTCTGCACCGCCAGAACCAAACCCGGAGTATCGCCGACGATCCCATCGCCAGTAATTACATCTTTCGGAAAACCGTCGACGCGATGAATCAAATCGGAATGAACCTGTCGCAGCGAAATCAGCGGCCAGCTCTCGCGTCCCTGAACAAATCCCAGTTCCGTAAGAAACAGCTCCCGGTTGCGCTCGACAGCCGCTCGCGAGTCCTGCTTGGTGAACCCAAGGTTCAGCGCATTCCCGCCGTACACGCGCGAAACGCCGCCGAGCCGAGTCGAGAACGCATGCATCAGCCAAGGCAGCTCAGCCAGTGTCTCTGAACGTAATAGCTTTAGCTTGTTCTTTGTGAAGCGAGTGTTTACCACAATCCGATCATATCGTGTGGGCCACCGGTGTGGAGACGAGGTCTAGGGCGTGCTTCATCCAAGGATGCGATCAAAACACAGAAGGAATCGGATCGTTGGCAGAAGGATCGGATCGTCGGTTGAACGACGACCCGATGCTCTTTGTAATTGCGCAGTCGAGCAAGCGAGTTTTCTAGGAACTATTCTTTGCCGTTCGCGACGATGGTACGAGTCTGCTCCGCCACGTGTTCCGCGACTGGCTCGACCTTCACCGTGGCCAGAATCTTCTCCAGTCCGGCGAAAACCTCATCGCGGTCGACGTGCTGAATCCCGCCTTCGGTGGCAAATCCTTCCGTGCCCAATCCTAGGACATATTCGTAGCAGGCCCCATTTTCATAATCGTGGTAATACTGTGTCTCAGCCTGCCTCATGATGTTCGCAGAGAAATCGGAAGTCATCTCCATTTCGATCGATCCGACTTTGACCTTTTCGGCATCAACCGCCTCGCCGTCGGCATCGCGAGTATCGACAATTGCAAAATGCCCGCACTGCTCTTCCGAAACGTTGCGATTGACGTTCACATTAAAGAAAGCCGATTCAAAGTCAGTGCCGCGATACAAACCGCCAGGCACCGAGACCGTCGCAACAGCAACACCGCCCGGCTGGACGAAGTTCATCGGTACCTCACCGACAGCACCAAGCTGTGGCTGCGCCTTGTCGCCAGTACCCAAGGCGAATTTCCGCGGATAGAGAAACGAAACCCCGGAATTAGCGTTATTGTAGGTGACATTTGCAGGGCGCTTCTTTGTTGTCTTCCTGGCGAATGTCGGCAAACTCGCAGCGGTGGCCGTAGCGGCTTCTGCGACGCTGCCCGCAGGCGTAACTGTCATTGGAATTGGGCTGGAGCCTCCAATTAGCGCCGGTTTCGCAGATTCCTTTGAGCAAGCGCATACCGCCAGCAACAACGCGAGAATGGCAAAACCTGCGATCATCGCGATCTTCTGTTGTTGCGGCCAGAATGAAAGCATCGAGCCGGAAAGTGCGTTGTCGGTTGCCTCTTTCGTCAACTCGTCGTTCTTAACCTTTAGGTTCTTCGAATTCTGATTCGTTATCTTCTTCTCAGTGGATTCCCAATTTGTTGCCATGTGTCGCCTCCTCTACGCCCAGCGCAGTCGAAAATGATCTGGCAAGAAGGCGGCCAACCGAGCGATGATTGATGCTGCGCGACTTAGGCGTGAACCGAATACAAATCTGTGTGACAAGCCAGACACGACGTGTAGCGACTAACACGTCGGCAGCAAAAGAATGTCTCTTGTGAACAAGGCTCCAAGCAACGTTACTCGTCCCTATCGCGGACGCCTGGCCCCGTCGCCAACCGGCCCGTTGCATCTGGGTCATGCGCGGACTTTCTGGATTGCGGCGCAACGGTCGATAAAAAATCTCGGAACGCTGGTTCTGCGAAATGAAGATCTCGATCCGCAGCGTTCGCGGAAGGAGTTCGCAGGCGCGATGATTGAAGATCTGCGCTGGCTGGGAATCCGTTGGCAGGAGGGACCGGACTGCGGCGGACCGTACGGGCCCTATGCGCAGAGTCAGCGCAGGGCGGACTATCTCAAGGCATGGCAATGTCTGAGGGAAGGCGGGTTTGTGTATCCGTGCACGTGTTCGCGCAAGGATTTCGCGCAATCGGCGAATGCGTTGAACGATGTGGATTCAGATGACGAGCCGGTCTACCCAGGAACCTGTCGCACCAGAAAGCAGAAACCCGAGAAAAAGGAACCAGCTGGCGTGAACTGGCGCTTCCGCGTTCCCGACGATGAGGAGATCTCATTCGCGGATTTAAATCTCGGCCCACAACACTACGTTGCCGGCAAAGACTTTGGTGATTTCCTGGTCTGGCGACGCGACGATGTTCCCGCCTACCAGCTTGCCGTTGTCGTCGATGATGCAGCGATGCGAATCACTGAAGTCGTGCGCGGCGCGGATCTGCTGAAATCCACAGCGCGGCAACTGCTGTTGATGCGAGCCCTCGGTTATTCGATGCCAGATTACTTTCATTGCGAACTGGTGCGAGACGCCGCAGGGACCAGGCTGGCAAAGCGGTACGACGCGCTGAGTATCCGGCACCTGCGCGAAACCGGGCTGTCCGCCCGGCGAGTCCTCCAGATGGCCGGTTGTCCCTGATCGAATCGCACTTTCGTTTCAGGTAAGTATTACAGGCGTAATTTTAAATTAGCGCTGTCCGAGGCCTACCATTAGCTCGATGATCATTGCCGCCAGGAGTGGATGTATGCACCGAATTATGCTCAAAGCTTTGCCCATCGCACTGATGATCAGCTCCGCCGCCTATGGCCAGTCGCTCGCCGATGTCGCAAGACAAAATCGCGAGAAGCAGAAGGCCAAGGCTGCATCTTCATCGGAACCGCAGCCCCGGGTGATTACGAACGACAATCTACTCAGCGCCTCGGCAGGTGCGCCCGCCGAGACCGTCAGAAACATGAAGCCAGTGCCACCGGAAACCGCTTCCAAGGGCCCGTCCGCCGAGGAATGGAAAAGCCAGATACTGGCGCAGAAAAATGTCATCGCGGCCCAGCAGGCCGAGATCGACAAGGTCAACAATTCCGTTCATTTCGTCACCGCAAGTCTCTACAGCAACGGCATCCAGTACAACGAGCATCAGGCGCAGAAGCAGCAGAGCGTAGCGCAAATGCAGCATCAGCTCGAAGAACAAAAACAGAAGCTCGCCGAAATGCAGGAGGCGGCGCGGCAAGCTGGCATGGGTAGCGCGGTTTACGAACCGTAATTTCTAAATCGCCGGACGTACCTAGATCGGGCGGGGATGAATCGAACGGCCCGATTCGCCCATCCCAAACGATGTGAGCACCGAAAAAGTTTTTCTCACCGCCAACTGGCAGCAGTTGGCCATGTTGAACTACGAAGTCGATCCGAATCTCCTTCACGCGTTCATTCCTCACGGCGCCGAACTCGATAGCTGGAACGAAAAGACATTTGTCAGTCTGGTCGGATTTCAATTCCTGAGAACCAGGCTCTTCGGGTTGCTGCCGGTCCCAATGCACTCGAATTTCGATGAAGTGAATCTCCGATTTTACGTTCGTCGGCAAGTTGGAGCCGAAGTTCGAAGAGGGGTTGTGTTCGTCCGCGAAATCGTTCCACGTCGGGCCATCGCATTCATTGCGCGCGCGTTTTACAACGAAAACTATGTAGCGTTTCCGATGGAGCACGATATTCGCTCCGTCGACGATTCGACTCGGCACCTCGCATACCGTTGGCGCAGCAACCATCGTTGGAGCGAGATCAATCTCGAAACGACAGGCGACTCACAATTGCCAGCCGAAGGCTCGATTGAGCAGTTCATTACCGAGCATTACTGGGGATATGCCGCTCAGCCTGACGGAGGTTGTGTGGAATATCGCGTGACCCATCCGCAGTGGAAAGTCTGGCAGACAAAGCGTGCTGCATTTGAAGGCGATGCTGAAAAATTCTACGGAAAAGATATCGCGGAGGTGGTCCACGGTAAGCCACACTCCGCTTTTCTCGCCCAAGGTTCGGCGGTTGCCGTTATGCGAGGTCGAAAACTGTGACCATCTCACCTACTTACAAGCCTCATTTTGCGGTCAAACTATACCATTTTGACACCCTCTAGCTTTGAAACCCGCATTTCAGGCCCCGTTTCAAGGGGTAACTTACTCGGAACCGCATAAAATCTGCATAAAATGCTACTTTTCCACAGCCGCGTGCGTTACTATGCGGCTGATACAAGCAAATATGTAAGTTCCCGAAGGAGGAATTGTATGGCTTCTGGCATGACCAAGACGCAACTCACTCGCAACCTTGCCGAGAAACTCGGCACCAACAATAAGACCGCCGCGACTTTTCTGGAGCACCTCGCAGACACAGCCGTGAAAGAGACGAAGAAGAATGGCGTGTTCGTGATCCCCGGACTCGGCCGTCTCGTGAAAGCGCATCGCAAGGCCCGCGTGGGACGCAACCCGCAGACCGGCGAACCAATTCAAATCAAGGCGAAAACCGTAGTGAAGTTCCGCGTGGCAAAAGCCGCGAAAGACGCGATCGCCCCGAAAAAGTAGTTTGTGTGGCGCGGGCGCCCTCGCCCGCGAAGAAAGTTGGCAGCAAGAAAAAGGTCGGCCTGAGTGCCGGCCTTTCCTATTCATGTGGCGAAGCCCTAAGGTCAACCAGTTCAGCATGAACTTTTCCGGCTTCGACCGTCAATCTCCCCACGCTCACGGGCAAGCTGAAGCGCCGCGGTCCAGCACTCCCCGGATTGAAATAAAGCACGCCGTTTTTTTCTTCCACCTTCGGACGATGGCTATGCCCATAGACCACAACTCGAAATCCCGCCGCCTCCGGCTTAAGGTCGAGTTGACTGAGATCATGCAGCATATAGATGGACGCATCCCCTGCCACGACGACTTCCGTTTCAGGCAAAGCACGCGCCCATGGCTCGGTGTCCACGTTCCCGCGAACCGCAGTAACCGGCGCGATCTGCCGCAGCTCATCGAGAATTTCGGGAGCGCCAACGTCGCCAGCATGCAGAATACGGTCGCATCCAATCAGCGCGCTAACCGCTGCCGGCCGCAACAGACCGTGCGTGTCGGAGATGACACCAAGCACCACAGCTTTCTCAGTCATCGAGAATCGCGTATAGACGGTCGCCACCGCCGTCGATCGCCATAAAGAATTTAACGAGCATGCGCATAATGCTGAATTTCGTCACAATTCCCAAGTCGAGCGCTCACAGACTTCTTCAACATCTCTAAGGCTATACTGCCCACAAGGCCCGAAGGAAGTGCCCGAGGCTCAAAATTTAGGCGAAGTGCTGCGCCGCTATTGGGGATACCACGAGTTCCGCCCCAAACAGGAAAATGTGATCCGCAGTCTGCTGGCCGCGCACGATACTTGCGTGGTGATGCCGACCGGAGGCGGAAAATCCCTCTGCTACCAGCTTCCAGCCGTGATTTCAGGAAAGACCGCCGTCGTCGTATCCCCGCTAATTGCGCTCATGCAAGACCAAGCGGCGCAACTGGCGCAAATGGGCATCCCGGCTGCGGTCATCAACAGCCAACAGAATCCAGCCGAACGCCGCCAGGTGATGGAGAAGGCGGCGCGCGGTGCATATCGCTTGCTCTATCTTTCCCCCGAGCGCCTGGCTGCGGGAAATACCTTTGAATGGCTAAGCAAAGTTCCTATCGGATTTTTTGCGGTAGATGAGGCGCATTGCATTTCGGAGTGGGGCCACGAATTTCGACCCGACTATCGCCAACTAAGCCGCTTGCGTACGAGCTTTCCGCAGCTGCCAATAGCGGCCTTCACCGCCAGTGCCACGCGTCAGGTTCGGCACGACATTCTGAAGCAATTGCAGATGCGCGAACCGCATCTCTACATCGCCAGCTTCCATCGCAAAAATCTGAACTATGTAGTCCACCAATGCGAAGCGCGCACTCAAATGGAACTGCTAGCCCGCGCGTTACGCCACTACGCAGGAGAGAGCGTGATCGTATATTCGCCGACCATTCGTCGCGTCGAGGAGACGGTCGAATACCTTGAGGAGGGCGGTATCGCAGCAATCCCCTATCACGCAAAGATGGAGTCAGCCCTGCGCCGCCAAAATCAGGAGCGCTGGATGTCGGACGATGTTCGCGTGCTGGTGGGAACGATCGCATTCGGTTTAGGCATCAACAAGCCCGCTGTGCGGGCCGTAATCCATCTCTCATTACCGCAGTCGATCGAGCAGTATTACCAAGAGGCGGGCCGCGCCGGACGCGATAGTCGTCCCGCGGATTGTGTGCTGCTCTGGCAAAAACGCGATCACGTCCTTCTCGAATATTTCATCAATAAAATCTCCGACGATGCTGAGCGCGAACGCGCATCCAACCGCAAGCGCGTGATTGGCCGCTTTGCAGATTCGCACGCCTGCCGCCATCGCCAGATCTGCCTGCACTTCGGAGAAACGCCGAAATGGGAGAGCTGCGGCAGCTGCGACAATTGCGGAACCAGGCCGAAATGGCTGAACAAAGAAATGGCCGGAGTGGGATTACCCGAAGTTGCAGCCAGGCAATCGCGATTTTCGTCCGTGCCGTTGCCATCCCCTTTCAGCTCACTGTCACGATCACAGGCGCAGTCACAACCTAAAGAGCGACGAAGGCAGGAGTCGTCGCCGTCGGAAGCCGATCCATTGCTCGCCGAGTATCTGCGCGAATGGCGTCGCAACATGGCGCGAGAAAACAAAGTTCCCGCTTACATCATTCTTCACGACAGCACGCTCGAAGAGTTGTGTCGCCGTCGTCCCCGCAGTTTTGCCGAGTTGAAACAAGTCCCAGGCATAGGTGAAAAGAAAGCGGACGTCTACGGCGCAGAAATTCTGCAGGCTTTGAGAAACTTCGGCGAAGGCGCGCGGGCCACGCACGCAGCGGCCAAAGAACCGGCTCCAGCTGAGCAGACGCTCATGCTCCTGAATGAGGGGCGCAACATCGAAGAAATAGCCCGCATCCGAGCGCGTCAACCTTCCACTATCGTCTGCACGGTTGCGAGCCTGATAGAAACTGGCCAGATCAAACTGGATCCCAAGTGGATTTCGCCCGATGCGCAGCCGTTGATAGAAGCAGCATGCCTGAAGCAAGGAGTTGAAAGGTTGAAAGCCATAAAAGAGGCAGTCCCGGCTTACGTCAGTTTCGAAGACATAAGGCTGGTAGTAGCGCATCTGCGATCACAAAACCGCGTCACGACGCAGACCACATAAGAATTGAAATCGTTCTAATAGCGACTAACCGCCGTTGCCAACAGTCGAGCAGACGGGGAACAATTGCCGCGAAAAACGAAAGGAGTCATTTACTTCAGATGCACGACCGCCTCTGACTGCTTGGGACCGGTGGACCTCCCGCCGCGATCTGCTGGCATAGCATATTTCGGCTTGATCTCGTGGCATCCAGCTTCGCAATAAGTTCCGCCAGCAGCCGATTCCGGAGAAGGCATCGGAGAATTAACAGCCATTTCGCGCTCGCTTTCCAATTGCCGCTCCACGCTCAGCGATTAGCTTGTCATTTTCTGAATGCGACAGCCACTTCTTCGCGTTCACCAGATAATTTTCAAACCGGGCAATCGGATCGCGCTTTTTCCAATACTCAAACAACGGCTTGGGCACGTATTCCGCCGCATCATGAATCGCATGTCCCTTCATGCGCATCATCTTCGCTTCGATCAAAGTGGGCCCTGCGCCTCGTCGCGCTCTCGCGCAAGCCTCGTGGCAAGCGTCATACACCTGGCAAGCATCGGTGCCATCGACGATCACGCCGGGGATGCCATATCCAATCGCGCGTTCCGCCAGATCTTTGACGCGAAACTGCATATCCGCAGGTGTCGAATAGGCCCAGAGATTATTCTCCACAATCAGCACCAGCCCGAGATTCTGCACCGCTGCAAAGTTCAGCCCCTCGTAAGTTACGCCGGTAGATTGCCCTCCATCGCCGATGTAAGTCATAACGGCGATGTTCTTGCCCTGCAGTCGAGCCCCAAGCGCCACCCCCGCCAGCACGGGAATCAAATCGCCCAGCATCGAAATGGGTGCGACCACGTTGCGCTTCTTGAGATCGCCGAAGTGCGAAGTGGTATCGCGCCCTCCGGTTGGCGATCCTGACTTCGCCATGTACTGCATCATGATGTCCGCAGGCCTGAAACCGCGCACCAGCAGCGCTCCCTGATTGCGAATCATCGGGCCCATCCAATCGTCCTTACCGAGCGCGTAGGCTGAAGCGCAAGAGCAAGACTCCTGCCCGAGGCCAAAATAGACCCCTCCGACTACTTTTCCCTGCTTATAGAGGTTTTCAAGCGCAGTTTCCATGCGCCGATTCAGCAGCATCCAGCGATAAATCTCGATGCACTGTTCGCGACTGAGATATTCGGAATCGCGAATCGGCGGCACAGGCGCGGAAAAATCACCGCTCTCGACTTCGTAACGAACCTCATCGCCAACGCGAACCTGCCGCGAGGTGAAGCGAGGTTTTTCCAGCCGGTAATCGCGAATCACGTAGCCGCGGAGATCGTTGCCCGGTTCCATTGTCGTGGCCGCGTTCCCTCGGCCATTCGATTTGGCCGGAGCGGACCCAGAGCTGGCAATAGTTCTTTTCTTTTTCATGATAAGTTCGCGAATATGCTACCACTGTGTGGCGCAGACTTTCTTTTTCGACTTCGCTCAGAGCAGGCTTTGTTCGGGACGGCAGAACAAAAAATAGCGCCAAGTCTCAGCCAACAAAAAGATCGGCTTCGCCCCGCAACCGCCGCAATTCATCCGGCGCCTTCATCGGCACTCCGACGACGTGTCCCAACAGCCCATCGATAGTATCCACCCAAAGTATCTGACTCCCAAACACCGTGCCGAAGTTTCGAGCCGTGGCCTGGGCCACCTCGTTCAAATCAATGGCGCGTCGAAGTTCCGCCTGCATGGAAGTCACGGGCTTGGCAGCAATCCCACAAGGCACAATCAGATTGAAGTAGCTGAGATCGGTGTTGACATTCAAAGCGAAGCCATGGGAAGTCACCGATCGCGAAATATGCACGCCGATCGCAGCGATTTTCGCTTCGGCTTCGGCTCCAGCTTCCGCCTCGGCGTTTATATGGTTGCCGGGCTCCGACCTGCAATCAGGCCGAAGTCCCAATACCACACCATCCTGTTGAGCCCCACCCCTTTCAGCCCATACGCCCGTTAGGCCGGCGATTCGTTTAGTTGCGATGCCGAAATCGCCGCAGGTGCGAATCAGCACATCCTCCAGCCGCCGAACAAAATCGACAGCTCCAAGCGTTTTACGGGTTTGTGTAGCGCCAACACTTTTGTCCGCGAAACTCCGCGATCGCAAATCGACATCCGGCGGAGCCAATGGATGTGATCGCAAATCAAAGATGGGATATCCCACCAACTGCCCCGGCCCGTGAAATGTCACATCTCCGCCGCGATCGCATTCGAAGACCACTACGCCGCGACCTGCCAGCGCATCCGCAGAAGCGAGCACGTTGGCAGCTTTAGCATTGCGGCCAAGAGTAATCACCGGCGAATGTTCCAGCAGCAGCAACACGTCGCCGATCTCGCCAGCCTTGCGTAGATCAACCAGCTTGCGCTGCAGGCGAAGCCCTTCGCTGTAATGAAGCTGACCGAGTTGGACGACAGAAATCACGTTGTTATTGAAATTATAGGCCCGCGCCGGACGCCGGTGAACCCGAAGCTATTGCTGGTCTCGTCATCCTATTCCAGAGCGAGAGCCATTTTGAGCGCGCGATCCAGTTCCTCAACTTTGGGGCGAGTCAGAGTCCCGACGAATCGAGTCAGATGAGCCTTGCGGAGACTTACGAGGTTATCGCACAGGATCCAGCTTTCATGCTTCAAGCCTTCGTTGACACCGACCGAAACCTGGGTTGAGAATCCGTGACCGCGAGTGAGGATCGGCGCGCAGACCACGGTCGGGAATCTGGAATCGATCAGGACTTGGCGGCTCACGACGATGAAACTACGGTAAAGTTTCGGATCGTCGCCAGGGCGATCACCGCCAGCAGGATTGCCAGGATGATGAACGCGATAAATTTCGCCCCGTCTCATCGCCTCATCTCCGCAACAGCTTATGCGTCTCGTTCTTGGTACCGAAGAATGTCTTCCACCTCGGCATTCAGCTCATCCCCAGCCTTATTGAGGAGTTCGAGATCGCGAGCTTCGACCCGAGCCCGCGCTTGTCTGCGCAGGTACTGAGCGAGCACGGCTTCGATGAAGGCGGAGCGCGATTGCTTCGATCCCGCCATGCGATCAATGCTGGCGAGCACTTCTTTTGACAGTGTGATAGAAGTCTTCTCTTTCATACCTACCAACATACTACCACCACCACCGGCGATTGAACCGTGCCAGCGCCTAGTTGCCGACGTACCCCTCCCTTCCCTACCTATACCGCGGCATATTAGAATCAATGGCTTAGCCTGCGCCTCTGCGGCAAAGCTCGCCAAGTGGGCTAAAGTTGCGCGAGAATTCTTTGTTGGGCGTCGATCAACAGCTTGTTGCCAATGTCGCTGGCTATGAAGAAATAAATTTTCTTCGCGGAGATTTCGAACCAAATGCAATCTTTGAGCAGAATTCTCTTCTCTTGCCAGGCGAGGTCGGTCCATGGAATGCGAAGATCCGTCTTAAAAATCTCATAGGCGTTGCGCCGATAGCTAAACCACGATCTCTTTCGTTTAGAAGCGATCAACAGGTAGAGGGCAGACGAATCGGCTCCAAGGGAAGCACAAATATCGTGGTCGAAATTTGCGAACCTCAAAACGCATTCGTATCGCTGTCCCTGGAATTGGCCCTCGAAGCGATATTCACTCTTGAAACGGCGCATGACGCCGACGTTCCAAAGAATCAGAGCAGCCGCCAGGACGAAAACTGCGATTGCGATCGTGGGCGTCATCTATAAACCGTTGATCGAAACCGTTGACTGCGCTTTTGGAAAAAGGCCATCCTGGTCATGTTATCCGAGGGGCCTGCGCCGGTTCGCGTTACTCTAGTGCGGCTTGCAGTTACAACCAGGGAGCCATTTCTAACCGTATGGAGGGATGCGGGCCGGACCTGTTTATCCGGATCCGATTTATCTTTATCCGTGGATGAGCGACGCAATCCCAAGCACCATGGTCAGCCCTTCAATGAGGAGCGCGTAAGAGACAAGCTTCTTTGCCCGATCGAATCGCGCCACGATCCGGCTCACGACGATTCCCACAACAATAAAAGGCGCACATAAGAACCGCACCAAACAGAGGCCGCGTAAGGTCTCCGAGAGATGATTCTTGCCGAAGTAAAGCAAACTCAGGCAAACCGGCGCGCTCAGGCTGATGCCCACCAGAAGTTGCGAATAGGCTGTGTACAAGTCTTCAAATCCGGCCATGACCCGCACCAGAAAGAAGGTAGGAATCATGAACAGGCAGATGACAAAGATGTAAAGAATCGTGTCGCCGAACCCATACATGCCACCCGCAGCCGCCACGTCGGTCGCATGAATCCGTTCCATTATGTACCGTTGAAGAAGTAAACCCGCAGCCACCACCACGACTGCGGCATACGCGAAAGCTATGTACCACAGCTGCGTCCGCCATGGGATCGTTTTCACGAGAGCATTCTACCTTGGCAGGGCGCGCACGCCCCTAATTCGCCTGGGGCCGCCGCGACGGTGGGTGGTCTGAATTGACAAGAAAACATATCTTGAAATTAGCTGGCGCCTTCCACGGCCAAACACCTCGAGAATTCGCTTCTGCGCATTTTCGTACTCCACAGGCGAACCATGCGGCCGTTCATTCCAGCTGATCACATATTTCATCGCGTCTCCTGTAATGCTGGGATTGATCGATTACAGCCGCTTGAGTTTACTCCCCGGCGATAGAGTCGGATGGTAAGCGCTTCGGTCGGACTCTGCTCCGCGGACAATGGATCGCGCGACTCTTTCTTACTCGGAGTTCTGCCTTTTGATTTTGCGCCTACCCGCCCGTAACTTTCTTTATTCTCCCCTTGCGTTATGCCGTCCCCTTTGGTATAACAAATCGAGCCGAGGACAAGTGAAGTTGTGTCTGAACTGTCCGCTGAATCTTCGCGGGCTCTTTTGGCATCCAATACTGAAAGCCTCTAATTGACCCCGTTCAGGGGTTCGCATTCGGGAACAATGTTTCCTGAAGGGTTTCCGCGAATAGCAGAGCCTCCAAGCGATCTTTTATTTTTGAACTGTCTTCCGCTTCGGCCTGCGCCAGATTTTCAGCGAGCTATAGGGTCCAAACGCGGAAGAGCGTTTTCGAGTGCGCTGCAAAAGTTCTCCAGTTTGCTCAGATGCAAGATCTGGATTTGAGATTCCCTGCTGTTGAAATCAGGTGGAAATCCTGTGATCTCAGAGGGTTGACAGTGGACACGCCGAACGCGTAGGTTAGTCAGGCTCAGTTAAAACTGAGCTCCAGCTACAGACAAGTTTAGCAACACAAGTTTCGAGGACGCCCAAATCTCTTCTAGAGATGGCGGCGGACTGAAGGCGCACCGCTCAGGCGGGAATGCGGGTCGGTCTTTGACAAAAGGTTGAACGTGCCAGTCGTGAGAAACAAATGTTCGGGTCTAAAAGTCTGAACGTACTCACAAGATAGGACCTTCGTCTCAGCTGACGGAGGCCGCCGGTCTACCCAGACCGGCTCAGGTTTCAAATGAGAGTTTGATCCTGGCTCAGAATCAACGCTGGCGGCGTGCCTAACACATGCAAGTCGAACGAGAAAGTGGAGCAATCCATGAGTAAAGTGGCGACCGGGTGAGTAACACGTGACTACCTGCCCTTGAGTGGGGGATAACCTCGGGAAACCGAGGCTAATACCGCATAATATCTTCGTTGAATAAACGATGATCAAAGGAGCAATCCGCTTTTGGAGGGGGTCGCGGCTGATTAGCTAGTTGGTAGGGTAATGGCCTACCAAGGCGAAGATCGGTATCCGGCCTGAGAGGGCGCACGGACACACTGGAACTGAAACACGGTCCAGACTCCTACGGGAGGCAGCAGTGGGGAATTTTGCGCAATGGGGGAAACCCTGACGCAGCAACGCCGCGTGGAGGATGAAGCCCCTTGGGGCGTAAACTCCTTTCGACCGGGAAAATTATGATGGTACCGGTGGAAGAAGCACCGGCTAACTCTGTGCCAGCAGCCGCGGTAATACAGAGGGTGCGAGCGTTGTTCGGAATTATTGGGCGTAAAGGGCGCGTAGGCGGTGCGGTAAGTCACCTGTGAAACCTCTGGGCTTAACTCAGAGCCTGCAGGCGAAACTGCCGTGCTGGAGGGTGGGAGAGGTGCGTGGAATTCCCGGTGTAGCGGTGAAATGCGTAGATATCGGGAGGAACACCTGTGGCGAAAGCGGCGCACTGGACCACTACTGACGCTGAGGCGCGAAAGCCGGGGGAGCAAACAGGATTAGATACCCTGGTAGTCCCGGCCCTAAACGATGATTGCTTGGTGTGATCGGTACCCAATCCGATCGTGCCGCAGCTAACGCGATAAGCAATCCGCCTGGGGAGTACGGTCGCAAGGCTGAAACTCAAAGGAATTGACGGGGGCCCGCACAAGCGGTGGAGCATGTGGTTCAATTCGACGCAACGCGAAGAACCTTACCTGGGCTCGAAATGCAGGAGACCGGGGTAGAAATATCCTTTCCCCGCAAGGGGCTGCTGTATAGGTGCTGCATGGCTGTCGTCAGCTCGTGTCGTGAGATGTTGGGTTAAGTCCCGCAACGAGCGCAACCCTCATCCCTAGTTGCCATCGGGTCAAGCCGGGCACTCTAGTGAAACCGCCCCGGATAACGGGGAGGAAGGTGGGGATGACGTCAAGTCCTCATGGCCTTTATGTCCAGGGCTACACACGTGCTACAATGGTCGGTACAAACCGTCGCAAAGCTGCAAAGCGGAGCTAATCGGAAAAAGCCGGCCTCAGTTCGGATTGGAGTCTGCAACTCGACTCCATGAAGCTGGAATCGCTAGTAATCGCAGATCAGAACGCTGCGGTGAATACGTTCCCGGGCCTTGTACACACCGCCCGTCACATCACGAAAGTGGACTGCACTAGAAGCCGGTGTGCTAACCGCAAGGAGGCAGCCGTCCAAGGTATGGTTCATGATTGGGGTGAAGTCGTAACAAGGTAGCCGTAGGAGAACCTGCGGCTGGATCACCTCCTTTCTAAGAGAGAACGTCATAGCATTTCCGCGGCCCCTTCGGGAGGATTAAACATACGGAGAATGTTGCTATGTACCCCTCAAATCTTCAAACTAACCTGAGAAGACGCGAGGGAGCTTACGGTCAGACCTCTCTTTCTTGAGCATTTGTTCACAACCGTCAGACTGGGCTTAGCCCGGTCGCGCGTTCAACCTTTTCCTCGAAAGAAATCGAGCTACAATTCGAGCTCCCGTTGAGAGGAATACAGCGGATTTCAGTTTAATTACTGTGTAGGAGGCAAAACATGCCATACGCTGTATTCAACGGAAAGAAGAAGTGGTTTCGCACTCACTCGTAGGCTGCGCGTTATGAGCGGACTGGGGTTGATCCGAGCATTTCACGGCAGGCTCTCAACGAATCTGTGAAAGAGATGCCGCCGGAGAATATGATCAACGAGTCAGAATATTTTGGCCGTTTGAGAGTAGTGAAGCCGGAGTGAGGGCTTAGATGGCAGCAACGTTCGGGCCTGTAGCTCAGTTGGCTAGAGCGCACCCCTGATAAGGGTGAGGTCGGAAGTTCAATTCTTCCCAGGCCCACCAAGATCAGTTGCCAGTAATCGGTACCCAGTACCCAGTGGTTTTCACTGGCTACTGAGCACTGGTTACTGGGTTCAAGGGGCTGTAGCTCAGCTGGGAGAGCGCCTGGTTTGCAACCAGGAGGCCACCGGTTCGATCCCGGTCAGCTCCACCAAGATTGTCGGGCGACCCTGAAACAGCTATTTTCAGTTTAATTCCTTTGACCACCGAAATAAGGAGGGTGGCAAAGATGAATGAACTAACTGTTAAATGTAAGACCGTAAAGGAAGGCAAGCCATGTCCGGCTTACTTGTTGATAGGTGGCGGCGGGGTGCAGAGGATCGGCAGATCTTACTATTTCCCGTTCCTCACCGGTGCCTGGGAACAAGAGCTTGGATGTCCGGACTGTAAACAGGTGCATTCGTATTCTCACAGGGATGTGAGAGACGCGAATGGGTTTCCCGTTTAGAGTTGAACAGGCTGGCCGCAAGTCAGCCTGATGTTGGGCGTCAAATGCGACAACCGTGAATCAGTTCACGGTCCAAAGAAAGTCGCTTTGACGCCGAACATTGGGTTGGAAGGGCGCGATTGGCTGTTCGCTTTTCGCGGTTCGGAAAATCCAAACCCGCTCAGTGCGGGTCAGGGGAAACCAAGTCAGCTTGGGTCGTTAGCGAAAAGCCAACGACGAACAGCGAACGACGTTCTCCGAGACGAACTTTGACAACTGAATAGATTGGGCAAATTACAAGGCGAAGTAAATTTTTATGAGTGCCGCAGTACCTGCTGGTGTACGTAAGACTTCTTCAATCGATTGACATTCTTACCCAGATTGTCATACCGACGGAAGCGAGGGATCTGTAGTTGGCGCTACAGTGAACATGTCTAAGCGTGCGAGGAGCAGGGTGGCGCTATAAAGTTTAATCGGTGTGATTGCGTCCAGGTCGAGAGTGGTTCGCCTGGCTTTTAACAGCTAACGACGAACGACTAACGACCGACGACGCAGTGCAGCGAGTAAATTTTGTGGTCAAGCTACTAAGGGCGCATGGTGGATGCCTTGGCAGAAGACGGCGATGAAAGACGTGGCAAGCTGCGATAAGCTTCGGGGAGCCGCAAGCAGGCATTGATCCGGAGATCTCTGAATGGGGAAACCCATAGGGGCAAAACCCCTATACGGCCTGACGAATCCATAGTCGGGTGCGAGCGAACCCAGGGAAGTGAACCATCTCAGTACCTGGAGGAAAAGAAAGAAACCTCGATTGCGATAGTAGTGGCGAGCGAAATCGCATCAGCCTAAACCTGTTAGACCTTCGGGTTCAGCAGGGGTTGTAGGGCCAGCAACAGTAGAGTTACCAATCCGGTGGTTAGTCGAAGCCCTCTGGAAAGAGGGGCCATAGAGTGTGATAGCCACGTAGGCGAAAATCATCCGGACTCGAAGCTGGTACCTGAGTATCGCGGGGCACGAGAAACCCTGCGAGAAGCTACGGGGACCATCCCGTAAGGCTAAATACGTTCTTCTGACCGATAGTGAACCAGTACCGTGAGGGAAAGGTGAAAAGAACCCCTTCGAGGGGAGTGAAATAGTACCTGAAACCGTGTGCCTACAAACGGTGGGAGGACTATGCGGCGTAAGCCGAAAGTCTGACCGCGTGCCTATTGCATAATGAGCCGGCTAGTTATTCTTGTCAGCAAGGTTAAGCGTAAAGCGAGCCGTAGCGAAAGCGAGTCCGAATAGGGCGAACACAAGTTGGCAGGAATAGACGCGAAGCGGGATGATCTACCCTTGGCCAGGATGAAGTTAGGGTAAAACCTAATGGAGGTCCGAACGGCTGTTTGTTGAAAAAAGCTCCGATGAGCTGAGGGTAGGGGTGAAAGGCTAATCAAATTCCGTGATTGCTCGTTCTCTCCGAAATAGCTTTAGGGCTAGCGTCGTATGATTTGTCTTGGTGGTAGAGATCTGAATGGACTATGGGGCTTTCCAGCTTACAGAATCCAATCAAACTTCGAATGCCATAGAACAACCAATACGGCAGTCAGACAGCGGGGGCTAAGCTTCGTTGTCGAGAGGAAAACAGTCCAGATCGCCTGCTAAGGTCCCAAAATATCAGCTAAGTGGGAAAGGAAGTCGGAACGCCCAGACAGCCAGGAGGTTGGCTTAGAAGCAGCCATCCTTTAAAGAAAGCGTAATAGCTCACTGGTCAAGCGGTCCGGTGCCGACAATTTAACGGGGCTTAAGCTGATTACCGAAGCAGCGAATGCATCACTTCACAGTGATGCGTGGTAGGAGAGCATTCCGAGCGGTTTGAAGCCAGACGGAGACGACTGGTGGACTGCTCAGAAGAGACCCTGCCGGCATAAGTAGCGATAACGAAGGTGAGAACCCTTCGCGCCGAAAGTCTAAGGTTTCCTGAGAAAGGTTAATCCGCTCAGGGTCAGGCGGTTCCTAAGGTGAGGCCGAAAGGCGTAACTGATGGACATCCGGTTAATATTCCGGACCTCCCGTGTATTCGTTATCACGATGGGGAGACGCAGAAGGATAAGCAGGCCGTCCTATGGCTATGACGGTTGATGCGTGTAAGGTGTTTCCGATAGGAAAATCCGTCGGGAAGTTATCACTGAGACGCAAAACAGTACCCCGTATGGGGGAAAGCTGCTGATTCCACACTGCCGAGAAAATCCTCTAAGGAGAATGTATGGGATCCGTACCTCAAACCGACACAGGTAGACGAGATGAGTATTCTAAGGCGCTCGTGAGAACAGTTGGTAAGGAACTCGGCAAATTAACCCCGTAACTTCGGGAAAAGGGGTGCCTCACTAGGATGCAAGTCCGAAGAGGCCGCAGAGAAATGCGCATTGCGACTGTTTAACAAAAACACAGGTCTCTGCTAAGTCGAAAACGACGTATAGGGGCTGACGCCTGCCCGGTGCTGGAAGGTTAAAGGGAGAGGTTAGCCGCAAGGCGAAGCTTTGAACTGAAGCCCCAGTGAACGGCGGCCGTAACTATAACGGTCCTAAGGTAGCGAAATTCCTTGTCGGGTAAGTTCCGACCTGCACGAATGGCGTAACGAAAGTGCGACTGTCTTGCCAACTGGCACGGCGAACTTGTAGTGCCGGTGAAGATGCCGGTTGCCCGCAACTAGACGGAAAGACCCCGTGCACCTTTACTATACCTTTACTATGAACTATGGCACTTGCTGCGCAGGATAGGTGGGAGGCTTTGATTTCAGGTTCTCGGACTTGGAGGAGCCAACGGTGAGATACCACCCTGCGAGTTCTGTGGTTCTAACATACTCCCGTAATCCGGGAGATGGACATAGTAAGGCGGGTAGTTTGACTGGGGCGGTCGCCTCCTAAATTGTAACGGAGGCGCGCGAAGCTACGCTCAGGCTGTTTGGAAATCAGCCGTCGAATGCAAAAGTATAAGCGTGGTTGACTGCGAGACCTACAAGTCGAGCAGGTACGAAAGTAGGCTTTAGTGATCCGGTGGTTCTGTATGGAATGGCCATCGCTCAACGGATAAAAGGTACGCCGGGGATAACAGGCTGATCGGAGCCAAGAGTTCATATCGACGCTCCGGTTTGGCACCTCGATGTCGGCTCATCGCATCCTGGAGCTGTAGAAGGTTCCAAGGGTTAGGCTGTTCGCCTATTAAAGCGGTACGTGAGCTGGGTTCAGAACGTCGCGAGACAGTTCGGTCCCTATCTGTTGTGGGCGCAGGAGATTTGAGAGGGCCTGTCCTTAGTACGAGAGGACCGGGATGGACGAACCTCTTGTGATCGAGCTGTCATGCCAATGGCATCGCTCGGTAGCGAAGTTCGGTTGTGATAACCGCTGAATGCATATAAGCGGGAAGCACTCCTCAAGATGAGATCTCCCAACCCTTAAGGGTAATGAAGGGCCCAGGTAGACTACCTGGTTGATAGGCAGGATGTGAAAGCGCGGTAACGCGTGTAGCTTACCTGTACTAATCGCCCGTTCGGCTTGACCATAAAATTTACTCGGTGCAGAAAGCAGTTGTCAGTTCTCAGTTACTAGTTCCTTCAGTTCTAAGTTAGAACCTGAAGTTAGAATCTGAACTGGAATTAGCAATGCTGTTAGTAAGTCGTTCGAACCTGGATGACTGAGAAGCAAGCTACTGACGACTGCGCGCCGACGAAATATAAACGATACGCCAAGTGATTTGAAAGGGCACGGCTTCAGCCGTGCCGCTCGATGCGCTCCCAACCGCGGCTTTAGCCGCTGAGGGAACGCCCCAATCTATTCAGCTGTGAGGGTTCGTCCCTCAGATTTTTGCAAGACGCTCTTTGAAATCAAATCAGCTTTCGGTCAAGTCGGCTTTCGGTCAAGTCAGCTTCGGTTTTGGGCAGGGCACGGCTTTAGCCGTGCCGCAAAGGCCCGCAACAAATTGCGGCTTTAGCCGCTGAGGGCTACCGCCGATAGCTGAAAAATATCGTCGCGAAAGCGACACCGAGATGGCGTAGAGATCCCTCGCAGCTTTTTCTAAAAGCCCGCTCAGGATTTCGGCGCGCGGCTCAGACGCCGCGCAAACGCCTCAAGTTGTCGGTGATCTTACCGCGGGGGTTCCACCCGTTCCCATCCCGAACACGGAAGTTAAGCCCCGCTGGGCCGATGGTACTGCACGCGAAAGTGTGTGGGAGAGTAGGTAGTTGCCGGCATAAATAAAGGCCACACTCAGAAATGAGCGTGGCCTTTTCCGCACGTGCTCCACATTCCGGTGACAAGAGGTGCGAAGATGCCCGAGATCAGTGTCAGGGAACGAGAGATTTATAAGGGACCCGCCGTTATTAGGACGTACGAAGGCAATGACATCGATCTAGAGGTAAGGCTATGGGTGAATGAACAGGTTACCGAGAGGCCGGTAATAGGCGGAACGCAACCGCTGCCGCGTATCGATACCCTAGGGTGCGAAGGAGAGGTCCTCAATTCTTTGCTCCAATCTCAAAGAATACAGTTTGCAATGGCGCGCCAATTGACCCTCCACTATGAATCAAAGAATGGGAAGATCCTTTTTCCCAGCTCCGCAAATCAGCGATTTAAGGCGTGGGATGACAAGGTAGATTAAGAAGTCCGCAGCCCGAGGGCAGCTTCTGCACCTGTGGGAGAGTAGGTAGTTGCCGGCGTAAATAAAGGCCACGTTCAGAAATGAGCGTGGCCTTTTCCGCATATGTAAGCCGGTTTTCTGGTGTTGATGTCCACTCAGGAATTGCCGACCACTGGATCGATGCTGGTCTGAATAGAAGACTACAAGCCTCTGTTCTTCCAACTATCCTGGAACATGCGAAGACCTCATTCAGTAATTCGTCATTCTTTTTGGCGATCTTGGCGGACTCCTGGAAAGTTGGAGCCTCGGGATGTTCCTCATACCGATGGACGAAGGCGTGCTTCGTCCTACCGCTAAAAAACCGCATTTGATGCCGACCGACTTCAGCTTCCAAATTCTCAAACATCGATGGGGGCAACATTGTTGATACATCAGCAACCTCGACGTTCGGCATGACGACGAATGGCAACTGAGAGAGATCAAATGACGGCCGGCCCAAATGCGTTTCTAGGGGAATGAGCTGGAAAGCTATTTTTGTAGCCATATCTTCACCTGCTCAGTTGCGAGCTTGGATTGTAATCGGAGGGTGGGCGTGAGGCCGGGTGCCCCAGGTTCGCGTCCGCGCTTTTCGGACGCTAACCTGGGGACATCTCCACACTTCTTACCATCCGACTCGCTTGTTCCCCGCCACCAAATCAAAGCGCCGATCGCGGCTCAGCAGCGGAAACGAATGTTGCCGGCAGAGGGCTGCGATCCAAATATCGTTGGTTGGAATCGGCTTGCCTTTGCGCTTTAACTCGAGAGCGACTTCTGCGTAACAATTGGGTGGTGGGCTCGGTGATGTCGAGCCGTTCTTCTTACAATCGTGCAGTCCTAGAGTAATCCCGCCAGCCAGTTCTCGTAGGTGGCACGATTTCGCGACTGCGCGATTCCGTGCCGATACTCACCCAGCACAATGACCGGAATCTCTATCTCGTCGGCCCGAGCGAGCTGAGCAATCACCCCAGGATCGTCGTCGTTGGCCGCAACTGACAGCGCGTTGGTTCGAGAATCATCCGTATCGATGATCATTGTTACGGAGAATGTTACCGAAAATCATTCCCAGACTTCCCGATCGATCCGCTCAAAGGCCTCTTCCACTCGTCTTTCGACCTGCCGTCTCTCTTTGTGCAGGTGTTTGAGCTTCCCGAGATGCTTCATCCGCCGTCGTTCCCGCGAGGTCGTTTTCAATTTCTCAGGAATTTCGTGAGTTGTCTTCACGGTCCCATATTACAAGATAAGTTCAACGAGAACATTGCCGGGCCAGTCGCGTCGCTTTCGCAGTTCCGCCGAAATTCGTTGACTTAACACTCCGCCATACCTCAAAATAGAGATCTGATTGGGGCAGTTTCGAGGGCCGTTCGTCAACGCGGACGACCCTCGAAGCTGCCCCAAAGCCATTTTCAGCGCTCTTTGACAATCTAACTCCTTACCTCTGAAGACTTTGGCTATAAAGTCTTTATGCTCAAGACTTTGGCGAGCCACCGTGCGATAGGTTGTTGATTCTAATATACCGGGGCTAGGGGAGGGGGTACCCTCGACATGCAACTACCCACTCCACCTCCGCACCTAATCCGCAGATTTTTTTATCCCGCCCAGACGGTTCGCGGATCCGGCCGAGCTGCCCGATGGTTTTCTCTGTCAGCCGAGTTTTTTAACCGAGATCAAGGACGGCACGCATGTCCGGATGGAGCAATCCGGTTTTCCGGTCGGAAGAAGATGCCTACTATAAAGGTGCGAGCTATGGCCGGCAGAATTTCATCGCCAGCGTGTCGTTCGAGGGTTAGATTTAACATGAAAGCAAAAACTATGAAAAAGAACGCAACCACCAAGGGAGAATCCCCTTCTCGGCTGATCGACGCGAGGATTAAGGAACTGGGCGACTGGCGGGGCAAGATGCTCTCCCATCTCCGCGCTCTCATCAAGCAGGCCGAGCCTGAAGTGGTCGAGGAGTGGAAGTGGCGAGGCGTTCCGGTTTGGTATCACAATGGAATGATCTGCACCGGCGAGACGTACAAGAGCCTCGTAAAGGTGACCTTCGCCAAAGGCGCTTCGCTCAAGGACCCGTCAGGACTATTCAACTCCAGCCTTGAAGGCAACACCAGGCGCGCTATCGATTTCCATGAGAGCGATGAAATCGATGAGGATGCCTTCAAGACGCTAATACGCGATGCTGCAGTCCTGAACGGGTCATCGGCCCGAAAGATGAAAAAGCGGTCAAGATCGAGGAGCGTAGCGGAAACAATGAACTGGAAATGTTTTAGCAGAGCGCTCAGGCGGATCCGGCGGATCTCCTTATTGTTGGCTTGTCTTTTGTTGGCAGATCTATCGCAGCCAGCGCCGCTTCGAGCCCAGGCTGGTTCCGCGGCGTCGTCGACACAGCGCAAGACCAGCACGCCTTACACTGGCGATCTCTCTATTTTTGATTCGCCAGGGCGCGATGAGCGCCTGCAGATCAACCGCGTCATGGACCTGCTTGGCATTGCGCCCGGGAAAAATGTGGCCGACATTGGCGCCGGATCGGGCTGGTTCACGGTGCGCGCCGCTCGCCGCGTTACAACCTCAGGCACAGTTTATGCTGTGGACATCAATCCCGAGGCAATTCACTACATTGACGAGCGCGCGAAGAAAGAGCAACTCCCGAACATAAAAACGATCCTCAGCAAGCCCGACGATCCGCAGCTCCCAGCCGACAGCATCGACGCTGTACTGCTGCTCAAGACCTACCACGAGGTAGCGCATCCGGTTGTTTTGCTCAGGAACCTTCGTTCATCGCTTAAACCCGGAGCCAGGATTGGCATTATCGATCGCAATGGCAACGGAGAAAATCATGGCGTGAGTAAAGATGTGGTCGTTCGCGAAGCCGCCCAAGCCGGATACGAACTGCGCGACACGCAGAATTTCGTGAAAGCCGACGGCATGGATTATTTTCTGATCTTCACGGCGAAACCGGATTAAGCGCGCTCATTCGGCACAGAACTTCGGCAGAAGATTCGCTCGAGTGCAAATGCCTGTCTAAAATAGCTGGTACTTAAGGCGAGCGATGAGCAAGGGTTTTTCGGCTACTGCAACTTCGCGTATTCTGCCTTTAGCTTCTTTCAGGATCGGAATGTCGGGATCAGCGTTTTTCCAGAGAGTGAAGAAGTCCTGGTACGCAACTTTAGCCTTCGCAGTGTCACCTGCCATCGCGTAAGCGCGGCCGAGTTGAAGATGCGCCAATGCTCCCGTCACAAAATTCAGCACGATGCCTCTGTGATCCAGCACCTTCTGGAACTCCGCGGCTGCCGCCGTTCCGTTGTGTCTCAGCAGATAGGCTTGGCCCCGCAAATAAGGCGGGTAAAGCGTGCCTTCCTGAAATGGCGGCGGCTCGCCCAATTCGTATGGGGCAACTGCTTCCAGATACTCGAGTGCCTGCGATGAATTTCCCTTATTCAGGGCGATGGCGGCATTGATTGTCGGGAGCCAATAGAGTTTCAGCAGCGTATTCGCAGCGTAGCTTTTCATCAATTCCCCGGCTAGTGCCGTCGCTCGGGGAACGTCCCCAACTCGGGCGAGGGTAAGCGCTGCTGCTACTTTCACATCCCGCCCCGGAGATAATTTCAAAGCCGCAGCCACCCCCTGTTGGGCGACACCAGGCTCACCTAACTCCGCTTCCCGCAATGCCGCATTCACTTGCCACAGAGCCGCTGTCTCTCGAGCGTCTGCCCGAATGGCCGACTCCACCGCCCTGCGAGAAAAATCCCTCGCCTTGCCGAGCCGACCGTAGTACGCCTCCGTATCGGATTGCGCCGTCAGCAGCCGGTCCTCATCTCCGGGTTTACCCGCAGCCCATGCCAGCTGTTGTTCCATCTGTACCGAGTCATTTCGGAAAAAGGCGAGATAGTACATCTCCCACCGCACACTTCCGCCATCCATCTTGCTTGCCACTGCTTGATCGAACGTAGCCCGGGCATCGGCAGGACGGTTCAAGCTCAAATACATCGTTCCCAGATTTCCATACCCAACCACGTCGGGCTCAAGGCGCAATGACTCCTGAATTTCGGTGAGAGCCTTTTCATATTGTCCAATGGCAGAGTAGTTCGCTCCCAGGTTGCCATGCGGAACGTGATCGCGAGGATAGTTTGCGATCCACAGTTCATAGATCTGCGATTCCTTATCCAATTCGCCCGTGGCAAAAAAATAATCCGCGGAAATGCGCAGCTTCTCTCGTTCTGTGACTCGGTCGCGCAATCCGTACGCCTTGCTGGCATACTCCAGTGCCAGCGAGGGCTGGCCGAGATTGCCATAGTGTATGGACAATCCCGCATACGCCATGGGGAAATTGGGATCGAGTTCGATGGCCCGCTTCAGAAACGGAATGCTCGGAGCGTCTCCCTTCTCTCGCCCAACCGAAACGGCCATGCTGTAGTTTTTCAGCGCTTCCAGCGAGGATGTCGTAGCCTCGATGGGAACGTCGAACTTCTGCACCGAAGGCAGCGATTCTCCTAGCTTGGCGCGAAGACTGGAAGTGGCTCGACTTAAGGCCTTCAAGACATCTTCCTTGCTTGTGGCCTCAGCTTGCTCTTTGGCCAAACTGTCTCCACTGCTGCAAGCCGCTGCGTTCAGATCCAGCAGGTAATGGCTGCCCAAGCTCGAGATTTCCCCGCCCAGCAAAGCCTTGCTTCCCGTTCGCAGGCAAAGCTCGCGGGCTATATCCACCGTGATGCGTTCGGTGGCAGGCCGTCCCATCATCCGCAGGGTCTCGCTAACCTTTCTGTCAGATAGAACATTCAAGAAAGGAGACTGCTCCAGTTCCACGCTAAGCGCCTGCTTCAGCGCATCGTCAAAGACCGGATCGCCTGTCTTGTTGTCGAAGTCGGCAAGAACGACAGTGTCCTTTTCCGTCAGCGGTGCAGCCTTGGTTACTGAAGTTGCTGGGGAAACTGAGTGTGAGCGCCAGTAGACCGCCCCCCCGATTACCGCAGCAAAGAGGATTGCGGTAGGAATCAGAACCTTCCAGAGTTTCCTGCCCGCAACCGGAACTTCGGCGACTTTCACTGCGCTGGAGGAAACAGGAGAAGCAACCGCTGGCGAGGATGCCGGCGAAGGCGGTTGGGAAACCGTGCCATGCACGGTGTTTGATCCACCTTCCTGTGCTGCAGCCACCGTGCCGGAACTCAGAGCGATCACACGTCCCGTTTCTGTATCCCGCTTCAGCCGCTGCAACTCTGAACGCATGTCGGAGGCATGTTGATAACGGAGTTCTCGATCTTTCTCCAGCGCCCGGTTGATGATGTCTTCCAGCTTGGGCGGAATATCGCGGTTGAAACGAATCGCAGGGGGCGGATCGGAATTCAATATCGCATTGAAAATCAGCGCAGAGGTTTCACCATGGAATGGCAAGGCTCCCGTCGCCATTTCGTACAGGACTGTTCCGAAAGAAAACAGATCGGTGCGTGGGTCGAGTTCCTTGCCCTTGGCTTGCTCCGGGGACATGTAAGCGACGGTTCCGAGCGTAGAGCCGGGACTGGTCAGATGTTCCGCGTCCATCGAACCGGTCTGCGTGTGAAAAGATGCGATCTTGTCCGAAGAACTGCCTGCAAGGCTTACTTTTGCTAATCCAAAGTCCAGAATTTTGGCATGACCACGCCTGGTCACAAAAATGTTCGCGGGCTTGATGTCCCGGTGAACGATGCCTTCGGAGTGAGCAGCGTCGAGCGCGTCGGCGATCTCGATCGCGAGTGATAGGAGTTGATCGGTTTCTAGCGGGCGTCCAGCGATACGATGTTTCAGCGTCACGCCATCCAAAAATTCCATGGCGATGAAGGGTTTGTCCGTGCTGGTCATCAATTTCGTGGATCGTACAAATGTTGGGATGGTTCAGTGCAGACGCAGCTTTCGCTTCGCGCTCAAAGCGGCTGAGGGCTTGCGGGTCTTTGGCTACGTCGTCGGGCAGGAACTTCAGTGCCACAAAGCGACCGAGTTTGAGATCCTCAGCCTTGTACACCACGCCCATGCCGCCGCCGCCGAGCCTCTCCACGATGCGGTAATGCGAGATGGTCTGGCCGATCACTAGCGCAAAATGTTACGTCTCTGAAACGGGCAAGTCAACGACACCGCGGGAGTTGGTGTGTTCTCAAAAAGGATGGTTGGCGAAAATCACGTTGCTAGGCTGCGGATTCGGTAATCTGATCTTCGTCCTGCCATTTTTGAATTCGCTCGCCGACCGCCTGCGCAATTCTGTCCGATGTCCGCAACGTTGTTCGAAACTTTGTACGAAATTGGCCGCCGCGACGTAATTTCGCCGCCAGTTGCAGGGTCTTAACACGCTCGTGCTGCCGGAAACAGCGTATATATTCCCGCACCACATGAGGCATGCTCATGGCAACTCCGGCCGAATAATTTTTCCAGGCCATCTCTTTCAACTCATCCGGAGACTTCAACGCAAACAGCAATTGCTCAAGAAGACTGTCCGCATCGCCCGGGGTAAAAAACCGAATTGCGATCCCCTCATGCTCGGCGATTTCGCGAAAGTCCTGAATGCCTGAGGCGATGACGGGAACCCCATACTGCGCGGCCAGATGCGCCACCCCGCTCGAGCCAGCGGACGACGTGTAAGGCATGACTACCATGCTCGCTTCACGAAACAGCTCGGCAATCGACGCCTCAGGCACATAACCAAGAAATTGAATGCGCTCGTTCGCATGCCGCTCCGCCATCGATTGGACATAGCCGGGAGTTTTCGGATGATCGCCGCCGCCGATGACCAGCTTCACATCGGGAAACTTCGTTGTGAGGCGCTCGAATGCCTCGATCAGCAACTCAAGACGCTTATAAGTGCCCCATTTCCCAAACGCAAGAATGCGGTGAGTCGGATTTCCCCGGCGCGTGAAATCCGGAGGCTCTGGTTTGGCGGCAAAGATTCCATGCGATCGCACACTAACCTTGCCCCGCCCGTATTTCTCATCCAACGTCTGACGATAAGTTGGCAGAAGCACGGAAACCGAGTTTGCAGTCAAAAGCAGATGCGTTGCCAGCCACCCTCCTGCTCGGTAAAGCCGAGGTGAAGCGACAGCCGCATCCTCCAGGTCAACGGTTTCGAATAGCTGGTGCAACGTAACGTGCGAGTGCACTCCGTGCAGTCGCGCCGCAACCGGCGCGATGAGGCCGAGCATAGCCGCAATTGGACGCGAGCCAAAGCTCGCAAAACCAAGATTGAACCAGGCAACGTCTGGCTTAACTCTCCGGATTTCACGCAGCAGCGTCGCTACGTTGCCACGCTTCTCGAAGCCCCAGCAGCGAGTGATGCTATAGCCAGGCAATTCATCTGCCGGCGCTGGGAGATAATCACCCAACACCGTCAGATCAATGCAGCGCTCACGTCGAAGTTGCTCCGCGACATGGAAACCATATTCGTTCAGAGCGTGACGACTCGGCGGAAAAGATGTAATCAGTGCGATCTTCACGGCTCACTCGACCGCAATACCATGTCCCGCGAGAGCCGACCCAGGAGGTGCAAGTAGTGAATGGCCACGCTGGCATTGGCCTTGCTTCTGCCCGCGTGGCGAAGACCAAAATGATAAGGGACCTCGTGCACTGTCTGTATGCGCCCGCGGACCAGAATTTCAAGCAGGAGTTTGAAACCCGTGGTCTGGAAGGCTAAACCCTCGATGCAGCGGCGATGGACTATAAAAAAACCCGACATGGGGTCGGTGACTTGAAGGTTCTTCTTAGAAATCAGAGGCGTCGCGGCGAGCGTGCTCAGCCGGGAAACGGCAGCGCGCAGCGGGTTCCAACCTTTGGTTCCATCATTCCAAGCGTAGCGGCTGGCGATGGCAATGTCCGCCTGTTCCGCTCCTTCCAACAGTTTTGGCAATAGTTCAGGGGGATGTTGGAGGTCGGCATCGATCACTCCGAGCAGGTTCGCTCCCGTTTGACTCCAGCCCTCCAGCACCGCCCCCGCCAAACCGCGTTCCCCAGCGCGCGCAATAAAGCGAACGTGCAGATCTTGTCTAGTCCACTCACGAAGCTTGTCTACTGTCCCGTCAGTGCTTCCGTCATCGACTACTATGATCTCGTATTCATACCCCGTCTCGCTCAATGCAGCAGAGATTTCGCATAGTACTTTGTCGATATTCCCCGCCTCATTGAGGGTTGGTACGATCAATGCAAAACTATTCTCAGAACTTTTCTCGGAACCTGGGGACAACATCCAAAAGAGCCTCGCTTTCGTGCCGCTTACCCTTGGATGGAGCCTAGCTTGTGGTGGTTGGGTTATTTCGCACTGTAGGGAAATTCCGCAGGCGGATTACTGCGCTGTCCGGGCTGAGATCAGATTTTTCCTCAGTCAGAGTGCTCTCCGCGAGCCGCGACTCGCCGATGTGAAAAAAAATTTCATCGGTCACGTCGTCAACCTTCGCCTCAGAAATAATAATCAGCTTTGGAGCAAGTTCCCTAAGCCGCAGAAAATTCTGGCGATTATGAATCACGAACTCTAAGGGATATTCCGGCTTCCTCGCAAAAGCTGCGGCCGGTGACGCGTCTACGATGAAAGCAAGGGCGGGAACGGGCGCCAGCTTCAGGAGAATCCTGCCATAACTTCGCGCGGCCCGCGATCGTGAAGAGATGTTTGCGAATTGGTCGTAAATAAAACGATCAAAAATTACGACATCGAATGTCTTTATCCGTTGACTGGCAAGCAAGCGCCGCAATCGGGCAAGATCCAGCATGTACAATCCCAAACGGGCTGCGATCAAATACCACTTCCGAACATGTTTATTATTTTTGGGAGTGAATGAATGATCTGCGTGGCGGGAGTCTACCGTCCGCTGTCCAACTCCGGCGCGCATTTTCGACCAGACCGCGACGTCATCCCAGAAACTAAGTCGTACCACGCGAAGGCGTCGCTTCTCCAGATACGATGAAAGACGCTCGATTTGGGTCGTCTTGCCCGCACCGTCGATGCCCGAGAATGTAATCAGAAACGGTCGACTGACACTCGTCGGCGCGTCGGCTTTCTCAGGAGCCATAGTTGGAGAACTCCTTTGCTCAGGGATAGACAGCGGATGAAACCCCGGGAGGCCTCGCCTGACTTTTTCCCTGAGACAAAGCGACAACTGAGCCGAGGGCGATGGCGGCTCCCGCCACTAATCCCACTTTGATCAGCAGTGAGTGATGACCGCGCTGACGAGCAGGCGCTACCGCTGCCCCCGTGGGCTGGGCCACCGGAGCTCCCTTTACATTGGCGGCCTTCGCTCCGGCGGCTCCCGACGGTGCGGGGGCGGGCTGCTGGCCCGATGGCGTCTGTACAGGCTGCGATTGCGGTGCATCCGGCAATGCGTCGTCCTGTTTTTGGGCAGCGCCAGACTGGTTAGACTGTGAAGTGTTCGCCAAAAGAGGCATCTCGCTCGCTATCAGAAAGGCGCCTGCCAACATTGCAATCAAGAAGCATTTTGAATACTTGCGACCGGTCCGATTCATTTACGCACTCCAAAGTTTTTGAGGTTGGCTCGTACGTTGATCTTCAGCGTCGTTGTCGTTCTTCGTCGCAATTTGCGGATGGGCAAGCTGTTCTTTTGCTGAGTTGGGACGGGCGAGCGCGTCTTCTAGCGAGTTGAAAACGGGCACGACCGAAGAAATACGAGTCACTTCGAGCAGCACTCGGTTGGTGCGAGATCCGGCGACCAAGATCATCTGCGTGTCGCGGCCTGCCACATGCCCCACGCAATCGAGCAACAAGTCAATGTCGTCATGATTCAAGCCGGAGCAGGCGGATAAATCCACAATGATTGGACGGCTGGAAACTCGCAGAGCAGCCAAAAACCCTTTCCGCAGTGCGCGGCGGCTGGCAGAAGTTGACTCGCAAGGAAAAGGCAGAATCGTCCCAACCTCGGTCTTCATAGCTGACCCTGCATCCATGGCGGCGGTGCGTTGGAGGACCGGGTAGAATCCCAGATGAAAGGACGGTCCGCTCGCGGAGAAATATCGTTTGCTCCGAACGTTTTTCGCCGCGGTTCACGCCGCTCGATCCTGCTGCCCAAGCCTGCGGGCTGCAGATCTACGACGGTCCCCCAATCCAGATCTTCCAAACGTCCGCCGTCCACCAGCCCGTGGCGAATAAATAAGCCCGGTGCCAGGTACGTGTGCGGCAAAACCGTGGATCGCTGCACCGCAGTTCCACAATCCACCACGCAATCGTGCTCCACGGAAGCGAAGGCACCAATGGTTGCGCCAGCGCAAACCACAGCTCGGGCGCCGATATACGTGGGACCGATAATACGGACAGAGTCCGCGAGTTGTGCGCCCTCCCCAATCCATACTTGCTCGCGAATCTGTTTGCCGAACGGCCGCATTGCGCAAGCCCCAGTCAGAGCATCTCCAACTAGTTCCTGCCTTTCCTTTGCCGACAAAATACGCTTGGCATAGCCGCTAAATTGATAAGGAGTCTGCCCAACGTCATTTCGGACACGGAGAGATTCGTCGCTCTCACCGGTTGCATGCAACGCGCGGTGGTCTAACAGCCGAACTCCCAACGGACCTTGAGCGTCAAGCGCTTCCGTAACTGGATTTCGGGTTTCGTGATGAAAGCGAACTAAATCGGCAAGATCCATCTCTGCATAGGACTTGAGCGTAATCATGAGAAGCTGCTCGACTCCCTGCTTAGCAAACCCACGCAACCGGGACCAGATTGCGTTTTCATCAGAAGGACCGATGAGCCACAGATTTTGCACTCCCAGCTTGCGAACGCGGCCTATCCATGACTGCAAGACATCGTTGCCCAAGATCGGTAACCGCGAGGAATAAAGTGGTCGCGAATTGTCGGAAGCTCTAGCAGAAAATTGCGTCTCCCCAAACTTCCTGAGCTCCCCACCCGCTGGAACAACTACGACTGCGCCCAACTCCACGGTCTTTTGTCCTCTCTGAACATCACATTTGGAAGCCGGTTAGGCATTCCGCGACCCTGAACGCTTCGCATTTTCAGGGGTTTTTGAGATGTAGAGAATCCGGCCGAAGATGGCAAAAAAAACGTATTACGGTATCGCGGTGTGCGAGATGAGTGAAAACCACTAGGAAAGAATTCCTAGTTGGCTGCTCAGGCCACATGTATAAAACGGGAAGCAAGCAATTTCACGTAATTTAAGCGGTCACTTCGCAAGTGCTAGCACTAGTGAGTATTTGTTTTACGCAATTTCCTTGAAGCGACACGTTCGATCTACGTAGAATCTCGGATAACCAACCAAAAACCCCTGTAGGTACGCGCTGTACTCTACTACCGGAGCACGTCTTAATGAGAAAGATCGGCCTCCTCCTGACCCTGATTTCGGGCACCCTGTCGTTCGCCAACGTAACGGTTTCAGCACCCGGCAACGGAAGCAATGTAAGCACGACGGTTCAATACCTCGCGAATGCCACGACGAGCTGCGCCGCAGGAGTCTCTGCCATAGGCATCTATTCCGCACCCGGTGTTCTCGCTTATACCACGCCCGGCAGCAGTCTTAGCACCGAGTTGTTATTAAGCCCGGGCAACTATCAGACCGTGGTGCAGGCTTGGGACAATTGCGGAGGCGTCAGCAAGACGCCAGTCGCTATTCAGGTTTCTGCAGGCGCCACCCAGGTGCAAGTCGCATCGCCGAAAAACAACTCCACCGTGGCCCCCCAAGTTCAATATGCCGCGACCTCGTCGACCACTTGTTCCAAAGGCGTTTCGGCGATGGGCGTTTACACCGGGCCGGGTGCGCTGGCATTCGTGTCCCAGGGCGCGAGCCTGAATACCGTGCTGACGTTAAATCCCGGCACCTACCATACCGTCGTGCAGGAGTGGGATGGCTGCGGAGGCAGTGCGTCCACGCCGATCACCATCCAGGTTGCAGGTCCGAGCAGCGGTGGGCAAGTAACCGTCAGCGCCCCGCAGACCAATACCACGGTGAGTTCGACGGTGCAGTATGTAGCATCGGCCACTTCTTCCTGCGGCAGTGGCGTTGCCGCCATTGGAATCTATACCGCGCCCAATGTGCTCGCGTATAAAACACAAGGCTCGCAACTTAACACTCAGCTGAGCTTTAGCCCTGGCACATACCACACGGTGGTCCAGGAATGGGACAACTGCGGCGGATCTGCCGTGGCTCCAATCACGATCACGGTCGGAGGAAGCTCGGCGTCAGGCACCTTCAGCAGCCTTCAACAACAGGCTGGGTGGACCGGATATGCCCTCCTTCCACCTGCATACAATATCTGCAGTTCCTGCACGCCTTCAGGTCCGCAGGAAACCTGGTCGATGACCCAGAATATTTCGTCGCCATCGCTCAGCGGGCATGCAAGCCGTATGGATATTGGCGGTCAGACTGATTACGCAGATGTTCTCTGGAATAACCACCTGATCGGAGATTTCTCCTCTCAGGGTCTGCCCGACTCCAATAAGTCGATCGTCCCGAACATTCACAACTTCACTTACGATGTCTACTTTTACGTGGAAGATGCCGGCGTCTCCCAAGCACTGGAGTTTGACATCAACCAGTTCGCGGGTGGCAACTCCTATATCTGGGGGCATGAATGCCGCATTGCTGGCGGCAATGAGTGGGACATCTGGGACAATCCGGGTCAGAAGTGGCATCCCACTGGGGTTCCATGCAATCCCGTGTCAAATGCCTGGAACCATCTCACGCTCCACGTTCAACGCACCTCCAGCAATCTGCTTCTGTTCCAATCGATCACGCTCAACGGAGTGACTTCAACTCTGAACTACTACGAAAATCCCACCGCGACAACGTGGTACGGCGTGACAGTCAACTACCAGCAGGATGGCAACTACAAGCAGACCCCCTATTCGGTTTGGCTCGACAATCTGAACTTTAGCTATTGGTAGAAGCTGAGGGCTTTCAGATTCCAACCAACTGTTTGTCGCAGGATTTCATCTAGTCCTCTGGAAATCTAAAGGGGGAACTGCGGGTTGCTACTCACTGTTGGCAGCAAGAGAATCGGGGCAGATCGATTCGGACGAACCATAGCCGGAAGGAACATAACAAAGATCGTCCAATTCCTAATGTGCTGGCTAGCTTTTGCCAGCCTAAGCCCGGCCCAGAGTTCCAGTCGGGCCCAGACCAGCTCGCCCACCACCTCAGACTCGGCCCAAACCTCCACCTCGCCGCAGATTTCCAGTCCTCCCTCGACGGCCACACCTGCGGAAGCCACTCAGTCCGCGCCTGATAGTGTTCAGCCCCAAGATGACGAAACTCCCGGCTTCGTCTTTAAGAAGGAAGTCGAAGAGGTTGTGCTCCATGCGGTTGTGGTGGACGATCAGAACCGGCCAATCACAGGTCTCGACCGAAACAAGTTTGAAGTGTACGAAGATGGCAAATTGCAGAAACTCACCTCCTTTCATACGGAGCGTGTCCCGGTCGCGCTTGGAATTCTGATCGATAATTCGGGATCGATGTTGCCGAAGCGCGCCAAGGTCAATGAGGCCGCCCTGCAACTTGTGGAAGCAAGCCAACAAGGCGATCGGATTTTCGTCGTCAATTTCGGCGAAGACGCATTTCTTGATCAGGACTATACCCAGGACGTCGGCAAACTGAGAGCAGCTTTGCAGCGGGTCGAGACGAGAGGCAGTACCGCTCTCTACGATGCGATCATCGGGGCCGTCAATCACCTGAACCAGAATTCCGCTTTACAAAAAAAGATTCTGTTAGTTGTGACCGACGGACAGGACAATGCAAGCCAGGCTACGTTCCAGGATGTTCTGCACAAGTTGCAATCGAAGAACGCACCGGTACTCTACACCATCGCGCTCGAACAGAGCGATCTGAGAGCCAACGACCGGAGAGACGACGTAAATCGGCAATCCCTGCGTACGCTCTCCGAGCAAACTGGAGGCACCGCGTTCTTTCCGTCGAGTCTCAACGAGGTCCAATCGATCGCGAGTGCGATCGCGCAAGATATCCGCAGTCAGTACGTAATCGGCTACCGCTCTTCGAATCCAGATACGCCCGGCGTTTATCACTCGATTCAGGTGAAGGCGCTCGATGGATCCACTCACCTGCGCGTCGTAACGCGCACAGGTTATTACTCGGGGAAGAACGGAAGCGACGAGTCACACTAAGACCTGGTGATGACAAAAATAAATTGCTAATTAATGAAAGACATACCAGGATTCCCTCGATCGAATAGCTGAACTCCCCGCGGTTCACCTTCAGCACGGCAGTATCACGCGTACCTGGCAGCCCTTTTTATCGTTAGGTTTGAGAGTTCGATCGAGCCTCCGTGCGCTTCCGCGATCTGCCGCGAAAGAGCCAGCCCTATGCCGCTTCCCGACGGTTTGGTAGTGTAAAACGGCACGAAGGCGTTGCTCGGATTGAGAAGCCCTGGCCCATTATCGGCGATGGTGAGCACCGTGCTGTGGTCTTCCACCTTCCAACTTAATGTTACCTGTGGCTTAAAGGCTTCCGGGGAAATTCTCAGGCGCTCGAACCGCTCGAACTGTTACCACCGTCACTCAGCTCAAAAGCAGCTTCAACCGCATTGCGCACAAGATTGATTAGCATCTGCTCGATCTGGTCGGCATCCACCAGCAGCATCACATCGGGACCGCGTGAAATCGCGACTGCGAGCCGAGTCTCAAGGAAGGCAACTCGTTCCACGATCGGAAGCAGCGCGGTTCTTTTGAGGGTCGGCGGAGGCATCTGCGCCAACTGACGATAAGCTTGAAGAAAACGATTCAGCGATGCGGTGCGCGTCTCGATAATCGCCAGGCCACGTTCAAAGTCGCGACGATCTTCGGGATTGAGTTGCGTCTCCGCGAGCCGTGTGCTCAAGCTGCCCGCGATCGATTTGATCGGAGCGAGCGAGTTGTTCAATTCGTGACCAAGAACTCGAATCAGCCGTTGCCATGCGCTGCGCTCTTCCTCCCGCAGCGCTCGGCCAACGTCGGACAACACAACCAGAGTGTGGGGCACGCCCCTTTCTCTAAATTTGCTTCGCCGGACCAGCCAGCGGGCGCTCGAACCATTTGCAGGCACAGCTAACAGCGCCTCATTCGCGGCATCAAGGCACTCCGTCAGTCCGATCTCATCGGCGGAACGTCCCAGAAGGCGAACCGCAGCCTGCTGCAGAAGCTTCTCACCCGCGGGATTCACCACTCGAAGCACTCGCTCCGGATCGAACGCGAATAGTGGAGCATCGATTTCTTCCACGACCCGCCGCAACAGCGCACCCGCTTCAATAGCGTGAATTCGCTGATCAGCAAGCAGATCGGCCAAGGCGTTGACTTCAAGCGAAAGCTCGCCAAGCGCGTCATCTGCCGTGGCGCCGCGTGCGCGAAACGAATAGTCTTCTTCGCGAAGCGCAGCCACGACATTTGCCAATGTCTGCAATGGGCGAACCGTTTGCTCGTGCAATAGAAGCGCCAGCACCCACCACACAAACAGCTCGATAAATGAAAGCGCCAGCTTCGATTCAGTAGACCAACGTTGCAGCCAGATAAGAATTCCACTGACCACAGCGCCGGGTAAGGCGACAAACAGGGCGTAAAGGCTGATGCGATGCTCGTAAAGTAAGCGAACCCGCTTGCGATGCCCTTTCCGCATGGCAGACTTTCCGCCGGTCTGCGGGCTAGAGCCCATACTTCTCCATACGTCGATAGAGCGCGCCTCGGCTGAGTCCCAATGCGTCGGCAGCGTGGCTTATATTTCCCTCAAAGCGCTGCAGAGCCTTCTTGATCAGTACGGCCTCCACCGCCTCCAGACTTAGCTCTTCGAGATTCTGGGATTGCGGCCGCTGCAAATTCAGTCCAAGATCTGCCGGCTGAATCTCGTGTCCTCGGCACATCAGGACGGCCCGCTCCAATGTGTGTTCGAGTTCGCGTACGTTGCCCGGCCAGGAATATTGCGCCATCACTTGCAGAGCAGAACTGTCGAATCCATCAATTTCGCGCCGATAGCGAGACGCATAGCGCCGCAGAAAATGAATCGCAAGCGTCGGAATATCCTCGCGTCGTTCCCGCAGCGGTGGCACTTGAATCTCGACGGTATTAAGTCGGAACAGGAGATCTTCGCGAAACTGGCCTGACGAGCAAGCGGCTCGAAGGTCAGTATTCGTAGCGGAGATCAAACGCACGTCAACCTTTCGCGACCGCGACGCTCCTACGCGTTCGATCTCACCCGATTCCAGCACGCGCAATAACTTCGCTTGTTGCCGGAACGGCACATTTCCAATTTCATCCAGAAATATCGTGCCTCCATCGGCCAGTTCGAAGCGCCCGATGCGATCGGTTCGCGCGTCGGTGAAGGCCCCCTTGACGTGACCGAAAAGTTCGCTTTCAAAAAGGCCTTCAGACAAAGCGCCGGTATTCACCGCAACCAGCGGCCGCGAGGCGCGCAAAGAAAGCGCATGCAGCGTCTGCGCGACGACCTCTTTGCCGCTGCCATGTTCGCCGGTAATGAGCACATTGGCGTCGGAAGGTCCAACACGCGCCATCGCCTCCATTACAGGCTGCATGGAAGCTGCCGCTGCGATGAAGTCCGGTCGCCCCTGAACCTGTAGAAGTCGGTTCTCTGCTGCCAACCTTTCCGCGCGCTGCAAGGCACGATGCAATTCAACTTGCGTCCGCAGAATCGCCAGCAGTCGCTCATTCTCCCATGGCTTCTGGACGAAGTCTCGCGCTCCACGCCGCATTGCTTCGACAGCCAGTTCTACATTGGCCCACGCAGTCATGACAATGACCGGAAGATTGCTGTCGAGCGCCACGATTTCGGAAAGAAGATCCAGGCCTTCAAGGCCAGAGGTAGTGTCGCGAGTGTAGTTGAGATCGATCAGCAAGGCATCATAAGAATCCGTTGCCAATGCTTCTCTGACCTCGGAGGGAGACTTCGCGCTTTCCACGCGATAACCCTGAGGATGCAACAACAGTTCAAGAGCTTCGAGAATATCCGCTTGATCATCTGCCGCCAGAATTCGCGGCGCGCGATCGACATGCGGACGCGACACCGGCAGGGAGCGAATGTCTTTATCTTTATCCTGCGGTTTGGCTGACTGTGCCATGAGTTATGGAGAGGACGCCGTAACCTTGCCTGCGACCGCATCCTGAATAAGCACTCCATTATGTTCCAAAGTCGCGCCCGTGGCGCGATCGAGTTCGACTTTTGCCTTCTCGTGGATCGTCATGGCGTTCACGAGATCGAGTTCTGCCATGGAAAGATCGCGCTGCGCCGTCATCGTCTGATAACTCGATCCCGATCCCAGGTCTTGTTCCTTCTTTGTGATCTCGAATGTGCGTTGTGCCAGATCCCTTGCCTTGCGCGCCGATTCAACTCGCGCGCGCGACTGCTCAAGCGCATACTGTGCGTTCCGCACTTCGATCCGAATCTGCTTTCTTAGCTGCTCCTTGCGCAGACTCGCCTGCCGATATTCCAACTCTGAACGATACTGATCGGCCTTTGCGACGCGATTGCGAAATGGGATATTGAGGTTAACGCCCAGAAAGTAATCTGGCGATGAATTGTTGAAAGCATTTTGCCAACTGCCCACCAAGTCGGCTGAAACGACAGACGAAACGGTGTTGCCAGGCGGATTGGCCACTCCTGCTAGGCCGCTGCCACCGTAGAATCCCACCAAAGAGAGACTCGGCAAGAGCGCATTGCGCGCGGCCTGGCGACTGATTTGCCGGTTGACAAGGTCGACGTCCGTCTCCAGCAACTCGGTTCGATCCTGCAGCGCTTCTGCGATCAGATCAAGAATCGGCCGATTCGTGTCTGTTTCCGGTTTGACAGTCAACAAGCGATCCGTCGGCACGACCGGCATTTCTCCAAGTGTCGGATCGTCGAGGCTCTTCGTCAGCGCGTTCTTCATCAAAGATTCCTGTAGCTCGAGATTTGTCCGCGCTATGGTTAGATCCTGATCGCGCCGGGAAACCTCCGCTTCAGCTTTCATTACGTCCATCTCCGGAATGCTCTCCAGTTGCAATTGTTTCCTGGCATTCTCCAAAGTCTGATTGGCAAAAGTCAGAGATTGCTCATTCACGTTGGCCTGCTCGTAGGCGCTGACCAAGTCCCAATACATATTTTCGATTTGCGTGACGGTCGCAATCACCTGATCTTTGAAAGCGATATCGGAAATTTTCTTGTTATTCTTCGCAATTCGTAAATAGCGCAGGTTCGGTCCAAATCCAAACCCCGCAAGCAGTTGCTGCTGAAAAGAAAAGCGGTAGTAAGAATTCAAAGCTGGAGACAGAAAAATCTCAGGGCTGTTTGTGGTCTGGCGACTGTTATCGAACTGAAAGGAGATCGAGGTTCCACTGGAGAAAGCCTGTGAATAGAGGATATTTACCTGCCCTGTATTCAGCTGCAGCGAAGGAACGTCATAGAGAACATTGCTTGACTGCGGCAAGGTAAGGTGCTCGATTCCCCAGTTCGCAACGAGCGTCGGATCGTAGGATGATACTGGCGTACCGACGCCAAGGGTCGACTGCACTAATCCCGCTGCGCCTGCTCCCGCGCCACCGGCGCCGCTCGTCGTGCCACCAGCGCCTGCTCCCGGCGCGCCTGCACCGTAACCGCCGACTCCGCCGCCGGGAGTCCCTTGAACAACGCCGGTATTGACTCCGCGAAAAGTTCCTCCGCCTCGCGTTCGCAGAAGATCGGTGTCGGCGATGGGCAAATTGTATCGAGCGATGGCCAGATCCAGATTGTTCTCCAGCGCCAGATCAATGGCGTCTTTCAAGGACAGATACAATTTTCCATCACGAATCAGGCTGTCGAGGCGCGGAGAATTTGTCAATACGGGCTCTGGCACACGATCGCCTATGTAAGGACTGAGCGGATTATGAGACTGCGGCATTCGCAGATTAGCCGGCGTCTGCACCTGCGCGTGAGCGATCGCCGCGATGAGTACCAGCGCATTTACCGCCACCGAAATGTCAAAGTACTTTTCACGGAAACCGACCCTCATCGATTCACCGCCACATCGCTGGGCTCCGACGGTGCTCCTGAATTCGCCAGAGCAGGATTAGCCGTGTCGCTAACCAGCCAACCGTCACGCAACTGAATCGTTCGAGTTCCATAGGCGGCATTCGCCTCGGAATGAGTGACCTGCACAATCGTCGTCCCCTGTTGATTCAATTCGCGAAAAAGTTCCATGATCTCCTTGGCTTGACTTGAATGCAGGTTGCCCGTTGGCTCATCGGCAAGCAGCAACGCAGGCTTATGAATGACCGCCCGCGCGACCCCGACCAACTGTTGTTGCCCGCCAGAAAGCTGGCTGGGATATAGATCCCTTTTGGCGACGATCCGAAAGCGATCAAGCGTGTCAGCCACCAGACTCTGCCGTTCTCTCCGCGGAATGTCTTTGTAAGAGAGCGGCAGATCGATGTTCTCCATCACCGTGAGATCGTCCAGCAGGTGATAACTCTGAAACACCATGCCAATATTTTTCTTCGCCAACTCCGCCCGTTCCTTCCGCTTAATGGAGTGCGCGGCCTGTTCGCGAAACCAGTACTCGCCCTGCCACTGGTCGTCCAGGAAAGCGAGGACATTTAAAAGCGAAGATTTCCCCGCGCCCGACGGCCCCATCACGGTGATGAATTCGCCCGGCCGAATTTCCAGATTGATACGCCGCAAAACCCAGGTCTGGGTGGGGCCGGTTTTATAACTGCGTTCGATATTTTTCAGTTGGATCATTTCACTCCCAATTTGTCTTAATTCATTTTCACTCGTAGCGCAGTGCAACTACTGGATCGACCTTCGTCGCACGCCGCGCCGGAATGTAGCTCGCAATCATTGCAACAAAGGACAACGCAATCGATACTGCTATATAAACAAGGGGATCGTTGGGGCTAACTCCGACCAATAAGTGACTCATAGTGCGAGTGAGTGCCCACGCGGCAACCAGGCCGATGAACACACCTATGAAGACGGTCCGCATTCCCTGGGCAACGATCAATTCGAGGATCTGATAAGAATTTGCGCCCAGTGCTATACGAATCCCGATCTCCTGTGTACGCCTGGCCGCCGTGTAGGAAACCATGCCGTACACTCCGATCACAGCCAGGATCAGTCCCATCGTCCCGATGAATGCCGCCAGAGACGCTCCAAGACGGAAGATGAAAAATCCAGTCGCTCCCTGGAGCGACTCTTCCATAGTCCGTATGTCTACAACTGTAATCGCGGGGTTCAGTTCGCGGATTTCCCGCTGCATCTGGCCTGTCAGCAGCGCCGGCGCGACCGAAGATCGAACTTGCAGGATGCGAAACGATGTGTAGTTTTGTTCGAGGGGGAGATAGAAGTATGGCTGCGAATCCTCTGCAATACTCTGATACTTGCTGTCACGCACCACCCCGACTATTTCTAAGAATGTCCCTGACTCGCTTTCCACGCTGAAACGCTTGCCAATCGGATTTTCTCCCGGCCACAGTCGGCTGGCCATGGTCTGATTGATCACCGCTACCGGGGACGCTGCTTCGTTATCGGAATCTAGGAATTCGCGGCCGAGTAGAACGGGGATACTCAAGGTTTCGAAGTAGCCAGAATCGATGCGATTGAAGAGGATCTTCGGCACCGGATGATCGGGCAGAACTGGTCGATTTTCGACATAGATTCTTTGCCCGCTTGGAAAAGTACTGATCGGAATCGAAGACGCCAGGCTCGCCGACTGGACGCCGGGCATTGCCCTGACCTTCAATTCGAGCTCCCGATAAAACTCCCTGCTCTGCGTCTCGTTGTAGTCATTCTCCTTCGGGTCCAGCGTCACATTCAGGACGTGATCCGGATTGAAGCCAAGATTTATGTGCTCGGCATTTTGCAAGCTGCGGACAAACAATCCGGCCACGATCAGCAATGTCAAAGAGCCCCCGACCTGCAATACCATCAGGTCTCTGCGGACGCGGTGACGGCCCGAACCACCACCGACATCATTACGGTTCCCTTGATGAAGCACTACGTTGACGTCGGACCTGGTTGCGTTGAGGGCAGGGACTAAGCCGACGAAGATTCCGGTGAAGAGAATAAGCCCGAAGGCGTAAGCGAAGACCGGCCAATCAAAACCGAAGTCGAGTTGCAAGGGCAAGCCTGAGGGATGAATCGCACTGCTCAGGCCACTGGCCCACATTCCCAGCAATACTCCCAGTAATCCGCCGAAGCTCGCCAGCAGCATCGTTTCCGTGAGCATCTGACGCACCAGCCTTGCACGGCTGCCGCCGAGCGCTGTGCGGATGGCCAGCTCACGCATGCGCGATGAAGCCTGGGCCATCAAAATATTGACCACGTTGGTGCAGGCAAGCAGAAGGATGATTGCCGAGAGCACCAGAAATAATGCGGAAATTAAAAGGAACGAATTGTTCGCGTAGGGGATCGGCCGCGACTGCCTCTCCGGCAGCACGCGCACGCTGAATCCTTTGTCCGAGGCGGGATACTGCTCAGCCTGGCGCTGCGAGATTACGTCGAACAAGCTCTGCGCTTTCGCCATGCCAACGCCGGGCTTGAGACGCCCCATCGCGAGTATCAGGCGCGTGTTGCGGTCCGACCAGAAGTTGATTCCGGAGCTGGCAGGGAAGAGCGTGCTGAACGGCACGTAACCGTCCATTTCAAAAATTGAGAACGAGCCATGGAATTGCTTCGGCACTACGCCGACGATTTCCACTGGCTTACCATCGATGCGAACCTGCTTGCCGATCACGCTGGGATCGCCGCCGAAGCGCTTCCGCCAGAACGAATATCCGAGCACGAGGACAGGTTGCTCTCCCGGCGCCTCGCCTTCGTTCGGAAGAATTAGCCGGCCGAGCGCGGGATTCACTCCTAAGCCTGAGAAATAGTTCTTCGACACAGCCGTGATTGCGACTCGGTCGGTGCGGCCGTCGGCGGCCAGTCCCAGCGAACCACGCGCCAGCGCTTGTCCAAATACTTCGCAGGAAGCGGCAGCTTGCTGTCGAAAAGCGACGAACTCCGGATAGGAAAATCCATGGGCGCCGAGCGGCGAATTCTTTTCTTGAATCGCCAACGCTACAAGTTGGGTGGGAGACGGAACAGGCAACGGGCGTATAAGGAAACCATTGACCAGACTAAACACGGCCGTGTTCGCACCCACGCCGATTGCGATAGTGATCGCGATAATGAGGGTCAGCCCTGGCGATTTCCTCAGCGCCCGCACTCCATATCGAATATCCTGCAGCAAAGTTTCCATAACTTCACTCGTAACGCAGCGCAACCATAGGATCGACCTTGGCGGCGCGCCGCGCGGGCAGATAACTTGCCAAAAAAGCGACCGAAATCAAAATCGCGGGAACAGCGATAAAGGTGAGCGGATCGTTCGGTCCCACCCCATAAAGCAGATTGGCCATGAGCCTCGTCAGGCCGATGGCAGACGCCAGACCGATCACGATGCCGATTATGGCAAGTCTTCCAGCGCCGCTGAGCACAAGACGCATAATATCCAGTTGCCGTGCGCCGAGCGCCATCCGGATGCCGATCTCATGCGTTCGCTGGCCAACCACGTAAGAAATAACGCCATAGATTCCAACACTCGCCAACAGCACTGCCAGCGCGGCAAACACGACGAGAAGAATCATGGAGAAGCGCCGATCGGCTAGCGAGCTGCCGATCACCTCGTCCATCGATTGCGGGCTGAAGATGACCAGTTCATTGCTGATCTGTTGGCCCGCTTGACGAATCGAGGCAAGCAGTCCAGCCTGGGCGTTTGCCGAACGCACGATCACGGCCGACCCCGAAGGCTGCATGGCGATGAAGGAGTCGGACATCTGCATGCACGGGATATAAAACTGCGCGCGGAGCCTTTGCGTATCGTCGGCATCGAGGCCCCACTGCTTTACGTGGCCAACCACGCCCGACAATCTGCGCCGGCTCAAAATTCTCCGACTGGATCCGTTTGTCGATCGGGTCTTGATTGGGGAAATACTTGCGCGCGAAGACATCGTCGACGACGACAACTCGCGGCGAATGCTCATTGTCCTGGTCGGTGAAAAAGCGGCCGCGAAGCAGCGGTATCCCCATCGCTTTCTGGTAGCCGGGTTCCACGATGTAGTCGATACCCCAGTTCATGTCGTTTTGGCTGGATGGCTTGGGCTGGCCGTCGAGCCAGAACGTGATTTCGTCGTCGTAGCCCATCGGCAGCGAACCCCAGTTTTGGGACACTGCCTGAACCCCCGGAATCGACTTCATTTTGTCGTCAAACTGCCGAAAGGCAGTACGGATGGCGTCCGGAGACGCGGTCATCATCGACGGCGGAAGTGAAAGGCCGACGGTCAATACATCATGAGGATTGAAGCCGGGATCGACATTCCAGAGCTGTGTCAGGCTGCGGATCATCAGACCCGCGCCTGCCAGCAGCACCAGCGCCATGGCCATTTCAGCGACGACGAAGATGCCCTGCAATCGGTGCCGGGCTCCGCTTATGCCGCGCCCACTCTCTTTCAAGGCTCTCCTGCAGATTTGCAGGGGACATTCGGAACGCGGGCGCCAAGCCAAACAAAATTCCCGCAAGCAGCGAAATCGCCAGTGTAAAGAGCAACACACGGGTGTCGAGACCGATCTCTTCCGCGCGTGGCAATGCGGTCGGAAGAACGCTCAACGCGGCTCGTGTTCCCAGAGAAGCCAGCAGCAAGCCGAGAGCGCCACCGGCCAGTGAGAGTACGACGCTCTCCGTTAGTAGTTGCCGGAGTACGCGGCGATGACTCGCACCGAGCTCCGCACGAATGGCAAACTCGCGCGTGCGGCCAGTGGAACGCGCCAGCAGAAGATTGGCCACGTTGACGCAAGCAATCAGAAGAACAAAACCGACACTGGCGAAAAGCACCAGCAACGATGACCGGACACCGCCGACCAGCCATTGCTTGAGTGGAATGAGTGTCGCGCCGATCCCCTTATTGGCGTCTGGATACGCGGCAGCGAGATTGTCAGTGACGGTTCGCATGTCGGCCGCAGCCTGCTCGATCGTTACTCCGGGTTTAAGCCGGCCGACACCGTGAAATCCCAAACCCGCGCTGCGCGAATCGAGCAGATTATTTTTCCACTGACCCACGGGAACAAACACGTCGCGATTGGTCGAGCCGAATATGGCGAAGTGAAAACTGGCGGGAATCACGCCAATGATCGTGTAACTTCTGCCGTCCAACGTTATCCCCTTGCCGATAATGTCCGGTGCGGAGGCAAACTTGCGTTGCCACAGGCCTTCATTGATCAATGCGGCCGGGGCGCCGCCAATCTCGTCTTCCCCTGGCGCGAAGTTACGGCCGAGGATTGGCTTGACGCCTAGAATTGAAAAGAAATCCGATGCGACGAACTCGCCATTGAGTTGGACAGCTTCGCCCACTCCGGTAAGGCTGAAGGCGTAACTTCGCGAAATCGCCATGGCGGAAAAGGTGTGATTATCCTTCCGCCAGTCGCGAAAATTCGGGAACGAGATTGAACCGTGCTCAAAATTCTGCTTGCTCTCGTGGAGCGTGACCAGCTGTTCCTGCGGATATGGCAAAGGATTGAGCAACACGCCATTGACCACCGAAAACAGAGCTGTATTTGCGCCGATCCCCAGCGCGATCGTGACGACAACGACCGCTGTGAGCCCAGCCGTTTTCGTAAACTGGCGAATCGCCGAACGTAGATCTTGCAGAAATCCATTCATAGTCCGGTCTCCTACGCTCGGTTCCCTACTCGTAGCGCAATGCCTTCATCGGTCCGACCTGCGCAGCTCGCCGAGCCGGCAACATCGCGGATGCAAGCGCGACCAGGGTCACCAGCAGAGTCATCAGGCACAGCGTCAGCGGATCGCGGTCGCAAACCCCGGCGACTTTGCAACTGTCGCAGAGCGTAGCGAAGATCACTGAAGCAATCCGTTCATCAGCAATCCGTTCGTCGGTTTTCCTTACTCATAGCGCAAAGCCACCATCGGGTCGACTTTGGCGGCGCGGCGTGCGGGAACAACTCCCGCCAGGGCGGCGACGAGTCCAAGCAACAGAACCACTGCGATCAAAGAGAGCGGGTCGGTGCTTTTCAATCCAAAAAGAAAACCACTCAGCACGCGGCTGCCAGCCAGCGCCAGAGGAATCCCAACTACAAGGCCAACTGCCACCAGCAGCATGGCCTCGCGCAGGACCAATTCCATAACATCGCCACGACGGGCCCCGAGCGCCATCCGCAGCCCGATCTCGCGGGTGCGGTTGGCGACCGTGTACGACATGACGCCGTAGAGCCCCACGCAGGCGAGCAGCAAGGCCAATCCTGCGAAAAAAGTCGAGAGCTTGGCCAGAGCGATCTGGTTGCCGGCGCTCGCTTCGACGCGGCTGTCGAGCGTCTGCACAAACGCAATCGGAATATTGGAGTCGGTAGCTTTGATTTGAGCTTCGATCGTAGTCACCGCTGCCGACGCTTCACCGCGGACTTGGGCTTCGAGCACGATCTGCTCGGGATCGGGCATTTGCTGAAAAGCCAGGTAGAAACGTGGCTTGACCTCTTCGCGCAAGCCGTCGCCGTGGTCTTTGGCATTGCGAGAAACGCCGACGATAGTAATCGGCTTATCGCGCCAGTCGGGATCGTCGATTCTGAACTGGCGCCCGACCGGGTTCTGTCCGGCAAAAAATCGCTTGACCATAGCTTCGTTCGCAACAGCCACGCGCAACGAAGTGGCTGTATCCTGCGCTTCGATTCCGCGGCCTGTGAGAATGGGAATGCCCACGACTCCGAAATAATCCGGACCAACATAATCTTCCAGCGCGTCACGGTCGCGAGCATCGGTGGCGCTGAATCCGGGGACGATAATCGCGTCACTCGATTCAGTCCCGCTGAACAATCCGTTGGTCGAATAGGTAACGCCGCGCACTCCGGGAGCGCCGGCGATGCGGCTTGCAATTTGCGACGCCAACGGGTCCATTTTTTGCGCGCCGTAGCCCGCGGCGGCGGGATCAAGCCGAGCGATGACCAGGTGATCGCGCTCGTATCCAAAGTTTTGCCGCATCAATTTTTGCAGGCTCCGCACCAGCAGGCCTGCGCTGAAGAGCACGAGCAACGAGAGCGCGACCTGCCCGGCAATCAATCCCTTGCCCCATCCGAAGCGAGAGCGGGAGCCGGACGTCGTCCGCGTCGCATCTTTCAGGGCCGGATACACGCGCACCTTTAGCGTTTTCAAGGCTGGGACCAAGCCGAAAAGAACGCCCGTGAGCAAAGTCATCAGAATAGTGAATGCGAGCACGCGCGCATCGGGAAATAAAGGAAGTACTTTGTTGCTTCCAAAGATTGTGACCAGCAGGCGGACGCCCAAAATCGCAAGCAGCGAACCGGCCACGCCGCCGAGAACAGCGAGCAGAATGCTCTCCGTGAGAAGCTGCTGCAAGATGCGGCTCTGATGCGCGCCAATGGCCAGCCGAACCGCAATTTCGCGATTGCGGGCCGATGAGCGAGCGAGCAGCAGGTTTGCTACGTTTACGCAGGCAATCAGTAGCACTAAACCCACAATCCCCATTAGCAGGAGCAACGGGGTCCGGTAATCCTGGCGCAGGTTCGAAAAGCCAGTCCCACCTGGGGCGACATTGATGTGGGCATCGCCAAGCGCTTTCCGGTCGTCAGCCGAGAGCGCCGCTCCGTAGTCGCCTCCGAGGGCCTGCTTGAAAATTAAGTTCAGGTTCGCTTCCGCTTGGGCCGGAGAAATGTTTGACTTCAGACGCCCAATCAGATTTAGCCACGAATTGTTTTCGGACTTGAGCCAGTGGCGTCCGCGAATGATCTCAGGCTGCATGCTGATGGGAACGAACAACGCCATCTCTTCGCCAACGACGTCGCCATTGAACCCGGCAGGCGCCACCCCAACTACGGTAAACGGGTATCCGTTTAAGCGAATGTCCTTGCCAATGATCGAAGGCGAAAGGGCAAACTTGCGCTGCCAGTATTCATATCCCAGCACCACGACCGGGTTGGCATTTTCGGCGGTGTCGTCGGCATCGGAAAGCAGGCGACCGGCTGCTGGTTCAAGCCCGAGAACCGCGAAATAGTTCCCGCTCACCAGGCGGCCGTTGATTTTCTCGCTGCCGTTCGTGCCTTGGCCAGTGTCGATCTCAACGAAATGATTGGTGCCAGCGGCACACAGTCCGCTGAACACAGAATTGTAATCGCGAAGCTCTTTATATAGCGGGTAGGAGAAGACATCTGTGCGTGGAGTTCCGTTGGAAGTCGAGTTCGGAAGCGCCGGATCCCCGACCACGACAATCTGCTGCGGGTCTCTCACCGGAAGCATCTTGAGCAAAAGCGCGTTGACCACGGTGAAGATCGCCGTGTTCGCCCCGATGCCAAGCGCCAGGGTGACCACGGCGACTGCGCTAAATCCCGGGCTTTTGCGTAACTGCCTCAACCCGTAGCGAAGATCCTGAAGCAATCTGTTCACGCGTCCTCCTCACTCGTACCGCAACGCAATCATGGGATCGACCGACGCCGCGCGGTGTGCCGGCAAATAATTTGCGAGGAATGCTACCGCGCCTAGCAAAACAGCAACGCCAGTGAAGGTCAGAGGATCGCTTGCCGTAATCCCAAACAGCATTCCCGAAATCAGCCGCGTCATCCCGAGCGAAAGGCAAATACCCCCGGCGATTCCCATGCCCACGAGCGCCATGCCTTGCCTCACCACAAGCGCAAGCACATCGGGCCGTCGCGCTCCCAACGCCATGCGAATGCCAATTTCTTTGGTGCGTTGTGCAACCGAGTAATACATGACGCCGTAAAGCCCAATAGCCGCAAGCAGCATCGCGATTCCGGCAAAGATGGTCAGCAGCAGCATGCTGAACCTTCGTCGTTGAACCGAATTAGCAATTACCTCCTGCATGGTGCGGAGGTTGGCGAGAGGGACGTCTTTGTTCACACTCCACACCACGCTCTGCGCCGCAGCAGTCGGGCTCGCGGCGTCCGAAGTCGCGCTGCGGATTGTCACGAACATCGACGGCCATTGTGTCTGCCCGAACATCTGAAAGATCTCAGGATGAGGAGCCGTATCAAGACCAATGTGCCGCACATTACCGACGACGCCCACAATCTGCAGCGTTAAAAGGTCCGGCCCGAAATTAGTGAGCGTTTTGCCAATGGGATCCTGTGCGAGAAAGACGGCGCGCGCCAGCGCATCATTGACGATGGTGACGTTGATCGCATTGCCGATGTCACTCTCGCTGAAGCCGCGGCCTTTTAACAGCGGTATTCCCATCGCACGAAAATAATCAGCAGTGGCGACGCGGACATCCGCCGTGTATTCGTTGCCGTTTCCAGAGGCATTGAAGCTGCGTGAACTGTTGCCTCCAGACAACGGCAACCGGCTGACCGCACCCACGCTCTTGACAGCTGGAAGCACCTGAAGCTGCTGCAGAACTTGTTGATAAAAAGCAAGTTGACGGGCAGGACCGGTAGAAGACGGAAGTCCCAGGCTAAAGGTCAAGAGATGATCGGGATCGAATCCCGGATTAACATCCATCAAGCGGAAAAAGCTTTTGACCAGTAACCCGGCCCCCACCAGTAGAACTAGCGACATACTAACTTCTGCGATCACCAGTGTAGACCGCGTTCGTCCCCGATTCGCCGTACTCCCGCGCTCGCCCTCCTTGAGAAAATCATTTGGATTCGACCGCAACGACTGCAGCGCAGGAAGCAGCCCAAATGCAATTCCGCAAACAACAGAAGCCACCAAACTGAAAGTTAAAATTTCCCAATTGATTCCAATCTGCTTGAACTCACGTATATCCGGCGGACTCAGAGCCAACAGCGACGGAACGGCAGCGAACGCCAACAGAATTCCAAGCGCGCCTCCCGATAACGCGAGCAAGACGCTTTCCGTAAGCAACTGCCGAAGCAAACGTCGACGGCTTGCTCCAAGAGTCGTGCGTATCGAAATTTCCTTAGCACGCGCTGCGGCTCGTGCCAGGAGAAGGTTTGCGACGTTCGCGCAACTAATCAAAAGCACCACTAACACAGCAGCCAATAGCACCAGCAGAACCGGGCGGATATCGCCGACCACATACTCGTGCAAGGGCATGAAACTCATGCCGACCTTGTCATTCGAATTCGGATACTCCTTTTCAAGACGCCGAGCGATGGTTTTTAGCTCGGCTCGGGCCTGCGGCACCGTCACTTCTGGCTTGAGCCGCGCCCAGGCGTCGAGATAATTTCGATCGCGAAACTGGCGCGGATCTTTATCCGGCGCCAGAGGATGCGTCGGCACTCCCCACGGCGACGGCACCCAGAGCTCGCCATATTCATCCGGAGAAAAATTCGGCGGCATCACGCCGACTACGGTGTAGGGTTCGCCATTGAGCCGGATGTCGCGCCCAACAATGGCGCGATCCGCGCCAAAATATCTCTGCCATAGGCCATAGCCAAGCACCACAACGTGATCGCTGCCCGCCTGCGCATCGCTTGCCTCCAGCCCGCGCCCGAGGATGGGATTCACCGCGAACAAGGGGAAAAAACTTGGCGTGGTCATGGTGCCTTTGACCCGCTCCGGACGATCTCCAGCCGTTAAGCTGCATTGCCACGCGCGCGAAGCGGCCATTTCTGAAAACACCTGATTTTGTGAGACCAAATCGAGATAGTTCGCAGGAGAAGTATCGTCAGTATTCACGCCCTCGTACGTCTCCGAAACCCTCACGATTCGATCTGAATCTGGATAGGGAAGCGGATGCAGCAACACCTGATCGACCACGCTGAAAACAGCCGTGATGGCGCCGATTCCCAGCGCCAGCGTAATCATCGCTGCCAAAGTGAAGCCGGGGCTCTTTATCAATTGCCGCAGCGCGTAACGAAGATCCTGAAACAGTCCGTTCATCGCACTCCTAACTCAGAACAACCATGGGATCGACCCTGGCGCTGCGCCGGACTTTTGCCGCGCACAGCGTTATAAAAATGCGTGGAGACCGCAGCGCCGCAGCAAAACCTGGATCCTCACTCGTCTGCCGAGGAAGCATAGCGAACGTCCTGCTGAAGGTCGATCATGCCTGTACTTCCGCCAGCAGTTTCTTCAGTTCTTCCTCCGCCACTACCTTGCCGTCGAACAGATGCACTTCGCGCTGCGCGTGCTTCGCAAAGCGCGGATCGTGCGTTACCATGCAGATCGTTGCTCCCTCGCGATGCAGGTTCTGCAGCAGTTCCATCACCGCCTCGCCATTGCGCGAATCAAGATTTCCCGTAGGCTCGTCCGCCAACAGAATGGAAGGCTTTCCGCCCAATGCTCGCGCCACCGCGACACGTTGCTGCTGGCCGCCCGACAGTTGCGACGGATAATGCCGTATGCGATGCGCCATGCCGACGCGCTCCAGGGCCTCCATCACCCGCGCTCGGCGATCTGCGGAGGGCATCTTTTGACGGTAAGTCAGCGGCAGTTCGACATTCTCGTAGACCGTCAGATCGCCAATTAGGTTGAAGCTCTGGAAGATGAATCCAATCTCCTGGTTCCGTATGCGCGAGCGCTCTGCGAAATCAAGGTTCTCGACCGTCTTTCCATTTAGTGAATAACGACCGGCCGTCGGCGTGTCCAGCAGTCCAATGATCGACAGCAGCGTAGATTTGCCGCAGCCCGACGGCCCCGACATGGCGACGTATTCTCCCTTAGCAATCGCCAGGTGAATGCCAGAGAGCGCATGGGTTTCGATCTCGTCGGTATAGAAAACTTTGGTCAAATCCTGAATCTGGATAAGTGGCTGTCCCGCTTCAGTCATTTGTTAGTCCCTCGCTGTTTGAGATCCTTGTTATTCAGTTGTCTATAAAGACTTGTCATCCGGGCTAATTATTCGAGCCGTATGCGATCTGTGTTATCCCACCGCGACATGTCAGACAAGATGACAGTGTCTCCCTCATGTAGCCCTTCAATCACCTGAATCGAGTTCACCGAAGCTCGTCCGACTTTCACCGGCACGCGCAGCGCGCCCTGCCCGTCAGGATTAAGTTTGAACAAACTAATCGTGCTGTTCTCCTGCCCAAACGCCGGACGCCCAACATAGAGCACGTTATCCATCCGCTCTAGGTCAATGGTCCCGTCAACACTGAGATCAGGCCGCGCGCCTTTGGGAAGTTCCCCGGTGAGTTTGACGTCCACAGTGACAGTTCCGTTTTGTACCGCCGGATCGACGCGCATCACCGTACCCGAGATCACGCCGTTGTGAGTGTCGACCGACGCGGGTTCGCCAATCTGTACATCGCGCGCCTGCGTTTCTGCCACCTTCAACGTGGCCATCAGGTGATCCGGTTCGACAACCTTTGCCAGCATCGTTCCAGGCAGCACGTGCTGGCCAACCTGCAGCGGAAGATCCACCAGCACACCATCAATCCCCGCCCGAACTTTCAAGGCGTCCAACTGTTTCTGTTTCAGCTGCGCCAGGGTGCGCATCTGATCGACTTTCGCTTGCTCTTCCGCCATCTGCGACTCAATCGCCCGCTGATTGGCAGTGAGCCGCTGATTCTCAAGATCATTTCTCGTAGTAAGTTCGTCCGCTTTGTCTTTGGAAGACTTGTACGCCAAGCCCGAGATCACTCCGAGTTGATAAAGCGCTTTGTCCGTGTTCGCTTGCCGTTGCGCCTGCGCGTCATCGGCGTGAACCGTAGCCGCACCCGCTTTTTGGTTCATCATGTCGCTCTCGAGCTTCACTCGCAAACTCTGGTATTCCGCTTCGGTGGCCTTCAATTGCAGTTCCGCATCGACGGCAGCTTGCTCGGTCTGAGGATTGCTCATCTCCAAAAGAATGTCATCGGCTTTAACCTGCGAACCTGGCAGCAGCCGTATCCGAACGACCGTCGCCTCGGTCTCCGCCGGAATCTGCCGCACCGATTCTTGTGTTGGCACAAGTGATCCGAGTCCGCGCACCTGACGCAGCATCGGACCGCGCTTCACCGTGTCGGTCCAAACCGTTCCGCGCTCGACCGTCGGTGCCGCCGGCTTCAGCCGCAAAACTCCAACCGAAACCGCAGCGACCGCTAGAACGGTCACGATCAACAAGACGGCTTGGCGACGGCGTTTTTGAGTCTTAAATTCGGGACGAGCGATATCCATTCATTCAATAAAAGGCAAGTGAGGGGCCATCTTCCGCGGAATGCTAAGTGGTGCCAAATGTTGCGGATCGTTTCGATATGCCACATTGGAAAATAAATATCTTTATCCTGAACCGGACGTTGCTGTCCGAGAATGGACAGCGGCAATGGATCAGAAATTTTATCGGCCGTGACCTGCCAGGGGCGATTCAGTCGTAAATTTGTCCGCACTCTAGCCTTTTGCCCACTGCCCTGTCCTTCGAGTTAGAACCCGCGTTGCGAGTGTTATCCTAAAACAAGACTACGCCGCAGGGCTCAAACCTCACGAATGTCCAATCCAAGCTCCGAACCGAATTCGTCCGATCCAAACTTGTCCAGCGCAAGCGCTCCAGAATCCCCGACCTCCAAAACCTCGACTGAATCTCAACCGGTCGAATCGTTCAAAGACATTTTCTCCGAATACGAGCAGAGTCATTCCCGCAGCAAGAGTGGATCGGGCTCCCAGCGCCGTGAAGGAACGGTTATTGCCCTCACCGCCGACGACATTGTTCTCGATATCGGATTCAAGACCGAAGGTGTCCTGCCGCTCACTGCATTCCCGCCAGACAAGCCGCCGAAGCCAGGCGACAAATTGCAGGTGACAGTCAAGGGGCGCGACCCCGAAGGTTACTACGAACTGACGCGCGGCAAAGTCGAGCGCCCCACCGATTGGGAGTCGCTGCAGAAAGCCTTCACAGAAAAGGCAACGATCATCGGTACCGTAACAGGACTGGTCAAAGGCGGAGTCAGCGTAGATGTTGGTGTGCGAGCTTTCATGCCAGCGTCGCGCAGCGGAACTCACGACGCCGCTGAACTCGAAAAGCTCGTAGAGCAGGAAATCCGCTGCCGCATCATCAAGCTCGATATCGACGATGAAGACGTGGTAGTCGATCGCCGCGCGATCGCCGAAGACGAAGAAAAAGCCGGCAAAGAGCGTCGCTTCTCCGAACTAAAAGAAGGCGACACCGTGCAAGGCGAGGTGCGCAGCCTCACCGATTACGGCGCCTTCGTAGATATCGGCGGCGCGGATGCGCTGCTTCACGTCGGAGAGATTTCCTGGCATCGCGTAAACAAGCCGTCTGACGTGCTTTCCACCGGCCAGCGGATCGAAGCGAAGATCATCAAGGTCGATCCGGACAAGCACCGCATCGCGATCAGCATGAAGCAGCTGCAGCCGCATCCGTGGGACGCTGTGGCGGAGAAATATAAAGCAGGCGACCGCGTGCGCGGCACAGTTACGCGTCTCATGGACTTCGGCGCGTTCGTGGAGATCGAGCCGGGCATCGAAGGACTCATTCATATCTCCGAGATGTCATGGGCCAAACGAGTGCGAACTCCTGCGGACATAGTTAAGCCCGGCGATACCGTAGAAGCCGTAATTCTCGGAGTCAAGGTTCAAGAACGTCGCTTATCGCTCGGCCTGAAACAAGCACTCGGGGATCCGTGGACCGGAGCTGCACAAAAATTTGCGCCCGGTACGGTCATCGAAGGACCGGTAACTAGCCTGACGAAATTCGGAGCCTTCGTGCAGCTCACGGAGGGCGTAGAAGGCATGATTCACATAAGCGAAATAAGCGCGGAAAAACGCATCAATCATCCGCAAGAAGTGCTAAGGATTGGGCAGGTTGTCAAGGCGCAAGTGCTAGCGCTCGACACCGAAAAACGACTTATACGCTTGAGCATGAAACAACTCGTTCCAACTGGCTTAGATGAGTATCTCGCCGAACACAAAGAAGGCGACATCGTAACTGGACGGATCACTGAAGTTACTGCAGGAATCGCTCGCGTCGAACTCGGCGAAGGAGTCGCAGCAACCTGCCATATCCGAGAGCATGCGGAGAAAAAAGGAAAGTGTGCCGAAGCAGAATCGCAAACTTCCTCAAAACCCGATCTGTCAGCGCTTGGTTCCCTGTTGCAGGAACGCTGGAAGAGAGGCGCTCCAGAGAGCGAAACCAGTTCCGAATCCTTGCAACCCGGCCAGATCCGCAAGTTCCGCATTGCCAGACTCGAAGCCGCCTCTAAGAGAATAGAACTGGAGCTCGGCTAACCGCCCGGCAATCCCTTCGCTTACCTATTTGCGGCCAATTGCGTCTTTAATTCGGACCGCAACCTGATGGTCCTGCGCGACAATCAATTCGTTATCGTGGTTGACGAAATACATCCGATAGGCGCTGTCGATCAAATTAGCTGGCCACGGACTGGGGCTTCCCGCAAAGGAATAACGGTACCTGCGCCCCGACCGCCGCTCGATCACCCGCAAACTATCAAAATTTTGCGGCTTCGCCATAAAGAGCGATTCAAATTCTCCCACGCTCGTCGTGTATAACGCTGCTCCTTCTTGTCCGTCGAACGTGCCGGTCATCTTTGAGGGACTGATGCAAATGACAACAAAGCCGTGTCCGGTCAGGATTTGTGATAAGTCGATTGCATCGCGATACGCCGAATCGCTTTCCGAAAGAGACAGCCGATGTTCTGCGCTGCACCCCGCGAATGGGTCCGCCGCTCCGACGTTCGCAAGGCAGGGAAGAGTGATAAGCGTTAGAACTATCGCCGCAGAGAAAAAGTTCTTGTGTACTTTCACAGTACACCCGATTACCGGGTCACTCTCCTTGCCGCGCACTAATTCCCAGAGTTAACCATCATAAGGGCGAAGAGTGCAGGCAGATAGAAGATGGTGGCTTGGAGTAAACGCCGAGCGGAGCGTTTCGACGCAGCAGCCGTCGCCGGCAATTGTGGATAAGCCATTCCCATCGACACCCGGAATAACGCCACGCCCATCAAAATCGCTCCCACGAAATAAACACGCCCCGCCATTCCAAGAGCAACGGGCAAGAGGCTAACCGGTATCAAAGCAGCGGAATACGCCAGAATCCGCCACACCGTAGACTTTCCATCGGAATCGACAACAGGCAGCATGCGAATGTCGCCCTGGGCATAATCCTCTCGATAAAGCCACGCGATCGAGAGAAAATGCGGAAACTGCCAGACAAACATAATCGCAAAGAGAATCAGAGTTTCAATTTCGAGCTTTCCACGTACCGCAGTCCACCCTAGCACAACCGGCATCGCTCCCGGAAACGCGCCGACAAACGTGCACATCGGCGATACTTTCTTCAAGGGAGTATAAACTGCGAGATATACAAGCGCAGTCAAAAACACTAATAACCCAGTTAGTAAGTTGGTATAGATCGCCAGATAGATCGAACCGCCGACAGTCAGCGCCAATCCTACCGCCGCTGCATGCACGATTGTCATGCGTCCCGAAGGCAAAGGGCGCATCGCCGTACGTCGCATCCGCGCATCAACGTTGGATTCCAGTAATTCGTTCAACGCCGCCGTTCCGCTCGAAACCAGGGCGATGCCGAACAGTGCATGAAACAGCCCCACCGACCACCACGGGACGCCCATGCGGTGCGCGCCAAAAAAGTAGCCGCACCACGCAGTAAGAACGATCAAAGTCGTAATCCTCGCCTTGGTCAATTCCGCGTAATCGCGCAGCAGCAACACAAATTTTTGCGACATGAACCCCACACTCGCCCGATTGCCCCTTCCACCATTCATCCGGTGGTTCAGTTCAAACCGGCACTCATCCTGGATCGTGCAAAGGTCGTACAAACCTTCGATGCCAAAAGAGAGCATTGGTAACGTGTCATTTATTGAATGTCAAGCCAAAATTTCCGAGCGACCATCCGCCTACACTCCAGATCCTGCATCAAAACCTCGTTCTCGGCAACTCTACGAAAGCAGCTAGTGACCTCCGGAGGCGCTCGTGACAGTAAATGTCTCCGGTGGATCAAAATAGCATTGATGCCAGAGCGCTGCGTCGGTCAACGTTCCCGCCTTCCACCTCTGCACCGTCGGAAACGTGGCTGCGATCATTCCGCCGTCAACCGAATCGAAGATCAAAACAATGCCTGAAAGGTCCTTCGATTGTGCCGCTAGGTCTGCATAATTCTTATCGAGCAAAGACTTCGCGAATTCCAACTTCGCTTGCGCGCCGCTGTCCTTCTCGTCCTCTTTGACCTTTTGTACCGAAATAATTTTTACACTCTTATCTCGAAGCGGACCCCAATCGCCGGGGAACGGCGCCGTCTCTTCCCGCGTCACCTGAAACAGGTCGGCCGCGCTCAGCGACTTGCGCGTATTAGTCAGTGGAACGTCCGAAATCCCCTCAGGCATCTCCAGGCTGGTCCGCCAAATCCATCCCCGCGACAGACCGGAGATCCGCACATGAACCCAGTCCGCATTGTAATCAAGCATCTCGAATTCATCGCGCTCGCTCGCCAAAAACAGTGTTTTCCCAGTCAAACTGGGCGTCGCGACCACCGGAGTTCCTGATTTCTTTATAGCCACCAGATTCTTCGGATGCGCCTGGTTCTTGAGCACTTCCTCCAGGCTTGCAGCCTCTGCCTGCAAATTGCTTTGCGGCTGATCTGAAGGCTTCTGTGAGTTTTTCGATTCCGCCAATTGCTGAGCCGACAAGCCCTGATCCGGAGGAGACGAAAAAACGCCGTGTCTGTCTGTCGACTTTGGAACTGGCGCAGAGATGTCTGCCTCGGAGGTCAGGTTCCGCGATGATCCTTGTTCCGCTGGTTCCGCTGCCGGCACGTTAGACGCCCGTGCCGGCGATGAACTCGCCGCAAAACTTTCACTAGATTTCGCGTTTGCAGCCGCGCCGGGTGTCGTAGCCAGCCTCTCGGCCAACTCGTCCAAAAGATCGGACTCAAGTCGCCCATTCGAACTCAGCAGTTGATATCCCGAATGCGACGAAACGGGGTCGGAGTACCAGGCCGTCACCTTCGTGGAAACACGCACCACCGCTCCGCCCGATGCGTTCGAGCTGACCTGCACGGAAGATTGGTAATACGCCCGCTCAAAGCGGCTCAAGGGACGGTCGCCCTGAAGGGCGAACCCCTCCAGCGTCGGCAGCTTTCCGCCCAATGATGGCTGCAGTTCTCTCAGCGCTCGTTCCACCGTCGCTTTCGACTGACGATAAGTCCGCTCATACGCGCCAGCCGTTTGCCCAATAGCAAAGTGCGGTGCCAGGAGGATCACAGCCAACAAAAGCGCAAATGGAACTCTGCGCGAATATTTGTAAGAGCCGATTCTATTCATCGCTTGATCTTCAAAGCCTGATCTTCAAAGCCACGGAAACTTCCTCGCGTCATGGCAACTGCTCCAATAAATCGCGCCGGATCCATCCGTGCTCACCATCGCGGGTTTCAACCCCGTACCAGTAGGACGTCGTAATCAGAACCATAACTTCCGCCCCAGCCTCCAATGACTTCACCGTGGTCGCAGTGTGAAATGGGGCAGACTGCAATGGAGCCCCGGGCTTTTTCACCACGCGTTCCACTTCCTGGCGCAATTCCGCAACGTGCTGTTCCAGAGTTTCCCCCGGTTTTTGCTCATACGATAAGGGCTGAACCGCATCCTCCGTATGTCCCGCAGTGTTGGCTTCTGCTACGACTGGCGCCTCAGCTTCGGTCTTTTCGCCGGTTGTGCTTTCGCCGGCGACACTACCCTCATGCATGCTCTCGGCGGGAACTGCCGTTGATGGTGGCACGCCCTCCCCTACCGTATCCTTGCTCGTACTGAACTTTTCCTGGTTCGAGTGGCCTTTGTTGGCGCGGTCCTGCTTCGCCTGCAAGGCGTCCGCCGTTTCCTTTTTCACCAATTCGACCTGCGCGAGGTGATCCTGAATATCTTGGCATTCGCTGCGTTCCACTGATCCGTCCGAGGCATGTGCGCTCCGCCGGAAATCCTCCACAAACACCGCATCGATTTTCAGGATTGTATTTTTGTCCCCCTGGGGCCGTACCACATATCGCACCGCCAGAGTTCCTACATCCGCGCTGTCTTTGAAATTTACCGGATCGAGCGCCTGCAAACGCACTTTGTAAAAGACCTTTCCACCCTGCGTCCATTTCGGAAAGACCGGCGTGGACGCAACCGCAACCGCTCCCGAAACGTATGGATCTTTGTTGTATTCCTTGGTTCCACGGATGATCGTATTCTGCACGACATCTTCGACGGCCTGCTCTACCTCGGGTTCAGGGAGGGGAATGTTTACGATCAGTCCCGCCCCGTAATGAACCGGGTGCTTCTTACCATGCGCAGGAAGCGACGTCGAAATCAACAACAGCAGAACCGCCGGCAATGCCTGCAAAAGTCGGTGGAGATGGCGATAAAATCCTATGGTTTCGTACGCTACCGAACCATCCAATCCAATCCTGCGACAACTCTTTTCCCAGATCACGACTGGCTCCGGTACACCTGTTGCAAGAGTTTCATACGCCGCAAGAATGCTGTCAACTCTTCTCCAACTTGACGCAACTGAGCGGCCGTCTTCCTTAGGGAAAATGACTTTAACGCTGGCGTTAAAAAAATAATGTCGTTACCCTATTGCACTTTTGCCCCAAGTGGTAGTAGTATCCACCGGCTAGTGAGTGGTAGGACCACTTAACCAGGGAGTTTTTTTATGGCCACACCAGCAGCAAGCCGGCGTCTTTATTCCCAGCTGCGGCTTGGCTGCTTTCGTTCGTGGCCTGAGGGCACGTTCTGCAAAATCTATAAGGTTGTCTGAGGAGTGCAGCATGCGTATGTGGACGCAGTCTCAGCTCTGTCAGAAGCCGCAGCGGGGAAGTTCCCTCCTCGCCGCTGCTTTCGCGTTAGTCTTCCTGATCCTGAGCGCTAGCCCGGCGGCTAACGCGCTACCTGCCTTTGCCAGGAAATACGGCTTGCGATGTTCGGCCTGCCATGAAAGCTGGCCGATGCTGAATTATTTTGGCCAGAAATTCAAGGACAACGGCTACCAGTTGATGAACGATCGTGATGCCCCAATCTGGCAGAATCCTGGATATTGGCCGGTCACGTTTCGTATCACTCCAATCTGGCATCGCGTCAGCACCAATCGCGTCCAGGTTGACACCGTTCCCGGCAATGGAGACGGCGCTGGCGAACAGAAGATTACTTCCTCCGGTTTCGACCTAAGCGGTCTCGACTTCCACACCGGCGGCACCCTGGAGAAGAACTTCTCTTTCTATGTGCTCCCGTCCTCCGACCCAACCGGCGCGTTTCACTTTGAGAGCGTCTTCGCCCGCATTGATAACGTTGCCAACAGCCCCTGGCTGAACGTAAAGTTCGGTAAGTTCGAACTCGACAACCTGCTCTCTGAGAAGCGCATTCTCACCCTGACCGGGAACGGCGGCATCTACCAGATCTATCACTTCATCCCTGCTGGTGATAACAATATTTACGGCCAGATGGGAGACAATCAGCTTGGCCTCGAGGTCATGGGCCATAACTACAACGACCGTACCCGATACTCCGTCGCCCTGCTCAGTTCCAACGATGGCAACGTGGAATTGCCTTATGGCCAGGAGTCCTACTCCACCTTCATTACCGGCAGCCAGGCATTCGATGCCGGCCGGCTCGGTGTGGAACGCCTCGGCTTCTACGTAATGGCCGGCCAGGCGCCGACTGCATTCCTCACCAACGGAGGGGCGCCGATCGGAGGTTCGGGAACTCAAAACAAGGGCTACAGTCGCGAAGGCTTCGTAGGCCAGTTCTACTTCGGTCAGCACTTTGACACCACCGTGATCACCCAGCATGGCGAGGATAGCGCCTGGTTTGGCCAAGGGTACGGCGACCCGATCGACTTCCCGGGCTCCGCCAACAATACCCCCGGCACTACGCTGGCCCCGGGGTCGCGCAACCCCACCTGGAATGGCATTCTCGTCGAACCCCACATTGTAGTCAGCCCTCAGTTGATTTTCGTCGAACGTTACGAAACCATCAGAATGTCGCAACAGTCCACACCTGGTACCGCTTCCAATCTCGGCAACATCACCACCTACACCACTGGATTGCGTTACAACCCGTTCATGACCAGCCGCGCTGGCTGGGCCTACCACGCCGAGTACAACTGGTGGCACCAGGACGGAACCTCTCCGGTTACCGGTAACAACCTGACGAGTAGCGAGTTGTTGTTGGGAATGGACTTCGACTTCTAAGGAGAGAATGCGATGCACGCGAATTCAACCAGATTGTCAATATTTGCGAGCGCCGTTGTTGCACTCGCGCTTTCCTCGCCCGCCTCGGCGCAACTCAGCACCAATCAACTGCAAGATTGGCTGAATTTGCCCACTTCCACCTCCCATATCGGCAACATAACCGGCCATGCCAAGGACGCCCAATTGCCTTATCGTCGTTACTGTGTCGGATGCCACGGCGAACTCGGCGATGGCAACGGTGAAAATGCGGTCTGGCTTGACCCAAAACCGCGCGACTTCCAACTCGGCATCTTCAAATGCCGGTCAACGCCGACCGGCACTTTGCCTACCGACGAAGACCTTTTCGATACCATCGCCCGCGGCATGGACCGCTCGAATATGCCGCAGTGGAGCACGTTCACCAAGCAGGAACGAGCCGACCTCGTAGCCTTGGTTAAACATTTCTCGCCTCGCTGGCAAACCGAGAAGCCAGGTTCGCCAATCCAGATTCCTCCCGAGCCTGAAGTCACCGATGAACGAATTAAGGCCGGACAAGCGGTTTTCCAGAGAGTGGAATGCTGGAAGTGCCACGGTGTGCAAGGTATGGCAAATGGTCCGTCAGCTGCCACCCTCACCGACGATCTGGGTAAGCCGATTTTGCCCTTCAATTTTACCGAGGGTGCGCGCCCGAAGTGCGGCGACACGGATCAGGATATCTACAGAATTTTCATGACTGGCCTGGATGGTACGCCCATGCCATCGTTCTCAGACAACATCAAACCCGAAGAGGCTTGGGAGTTGGTTTTCTATCTTCGAACGCTGATGAGCCAGCCCAGTAAAGAAAAGGAAATGGCAAAGAAGATGGGTCTGAAACCAGTTAATCCCAATACTGCCCCGTAAGCGCAAACATAGAACTCGAGCTGAAAGTAAGGAGAATGAGATGAGGACGGGATACAGACTAATGGCGTCTGCATTGGCGCTGGCCGCAGCGTTATTTACTGTGGTCTACCATTCACACACTACTGCACGCGCAGCCGCGACTGGAAGCATCACCGGCACGGTCAAGCTCGATGGTACTGCTCCCCACCAGAGGGGAATCGACATGTCCAAGGATCCCTACTGTGCGAAGCTCCATGCCAGCGACCCTGCCCACATGCAACTTGTCGAGGTCGGTACAAATAACGGCTTGGAGAATGTTGTTTTATACATCTCTCAAGGTCTAAGTGGCGATGCAGCCAACCAGAAACCCAGCAATGTTCCGGTATTCGACCAAAAGGGTTGCATGTACACTCCCCACGTGCTCGCCATGGATGTGGGACAGGAGTACAAGGTCATCACCAGCGATCAGACAACGCATAACATCCATCCTGAGCCGAATCCGATGACCGGCAACATTCCCTGGAACCGCTCGCAACCGCCCGGCGCGTCGCCAATCATTCAAAGCTGGAAAGCCGAAGAAGTCGCTATCCCGGTACAGTGCAATATCCATCCCTGGATGCACGGCTGGTTCGTGGTTGTAAAAGGTCCTTATGCAACCACGAAGGGTGATGGCACCTACACGATCGAGAATGTTCCTCCGGGAAGCTACACGGTCACGGCATGGCAGGAGACCTATGGCAAGCAGACGCAAAAAGTAACTGTCGCGGAAGGCAAGCCAGCGACCGCGGACTTTACATTTAAGGCTAAGTGACAGCCTGCAGCAGCAACGACGATGCATGGCATCGCTGCGCGTTAGTCGATGGCAGTGAGACGAGAGAAGTCAAATCTGCCTTTGAAGTCAAAGCGTCGTACTGATACAGCTCCGGCGGAGATTAACCCTCTCCGCCGCTGCATTCTGTTTTGAAAGCAAAAGCATCTTCGAAGCAATTAGAGGGCGAAGCATCATGGGGAAGTTATTTGCAGTTACCATCATCGTAATCGCGATCATTTCCGCCATACCCATCGTGCGCCACACCTGGGACGCGCCCGAGGATATCTCGACCAACGGAGCGCTGATTGATGAGCAGATGGCAGAAACCATGGCCGAGGCCGGAATTGCCTTTCTTGCCGCCCAGCTTATTCTCGGTCTTTTTGTCTGGCAGTTCTCCAATCGCCCCCCGGACGCGAAGCTCAAAAATTTTCCTGGCGGCGCCAAAGGTTTAGTAATTGGCGCATTCCTGCTCGTCGGCTTGGAGGTCCTAGCCCTCGGAGTCTTTGGCGTGAAGGCGTGGGCGAATGCATATCTCATTCCGCCCGCTCCGAATGCCATGCCTATCCAGGTACAGGCTGGGCAGTTCGCCTTCTATTTTCGTTATCCCGGTCCGGATGGAAAATTCGGCCCCATTCATCCCGATCTTATTAATGAGTCAACCCAGAATTACTTCGGCCTGGACACAGACCATGATCAGGATTCCAAAGACGACATCGTCACCGCCGAGATGGCCATCCCGATGGGCAAGGAAATCCACCTCCTCATGCATTCCAAGGATGTCGGCCATTCCTTTTTCGTGCGAGAGTTGCGCGTGCAGCAGGATTTCGTTCCTGGGTTGGATGTTTCCGTCCACTTCACCGCAAATAAGGTCGGTAAGTACGAAATCGTCTGCACCCAGCTTTGCGGCCTCGGACATTACAACATGAAGGCATATCTCGAAGTAATGTCTCAGCAGGATTACGATGATTGGCTGAAGAAGGAAGCAGCAATGCAGTAACTCTCTATTCGCGCTCATTCGCGCAATAGAGAGTCGAACGGATGTAAACGTGTGCCTTTGAGGTGAGTATGCACGACATATCAGCGCCCGCTGTACACCACCACGCGCCTCCGACAAGCTTTATTTGGAAGCACGTCTTCAGTCTCGACCATAAAGTGATCGGCAAGCAGTATTACGGATTGGCGCTCCTCGCCGCGCTTATCGGAATGTTCCTGTCCTGGTTGATGCGCATCCACCTCGCCTGGAACAGTGCCGCGATTCCCGGCCTTCATCTCCTGTCCGCCAACGGCGCACCGGGCGACCAGATGACGCCGGAGTACTATCTCCAACTGATGACCATGCATGGCACGATCATGGTCTTCTTTGTTCTGACCACCGCCCCATTTGCAGCCTTCGGCAATTTCTTTCTGCCGATCCAGGTGGGCGCCGAGGATATGCCCTTCCCGCGCTTCAACATGATGTCATTCTGGGTCACGTTCTGCGCTTTCATTGCCTTGATGACATCTTTTTTCGTTAGCGATGGCCCCACCCTCGGTGGCTGGACTCAATACGCTCCGCTGAATGCCGTCGGCCCTGTAGGCGGTCCGGGTCAGGGATGGGGAGTCGTCCTGTGGATGACTTCCATAGGGCTCTTTTGTATCGGCCAGCTCCTGGGCTCGCTAAATTTCATCACGACCACGCTTGATCTCCGAGTCAAAGGCATGAGCCTCATGCGCCTTCCGCTCTCGGCATGGGCATGGTTCATTACCTCCTGCATGGGGCTGACAGCATTCGCCGTGCTAATGCCCGCATGCATACTAGTCATCCTCGATCATGTTGCCGGAACCAGTTTTTTTGTCCCATCGAATCTCGTGATGAACGGTCAGATCCTCCCCCACTCCGGAGGTTCGACCCTCTTGTGGCAGCACCTCTTCTGGTTCTTCGGACATCCCGAGGTTTATATCGCTATCGTTCCTGGCCTGGGCATAGTCTCCCATGTCCTCGTGCCCAACCTGCGCAAGCCCCTGCTCAGTCAGAGGGTCGTCCTCTATTGCATGGGAGCGCTGGCGGTTCTCAGCTACATGGTCTACGGGCATCATATGTTTGTCAGTGGGATGAATCCATACTCCGCGCTGGCTTTCTCTTTCCCAACCCTGATCATCACCATCCCAGCCACCATCGTTGTGTTGATCTGGGTCTTCAGTATTTACGGCTCCAAACTGCGCATCAATTCCGCCTCACTGTTTGCGCTGGGTTTTATTTCGATGTTCGTCAGCGGAGGGGTAAGCGGCTTCTTCCTGGCTCAGCCATCCCTGGATATCCTTCTCCACGGCACTTACTTCGTCGTCGGCCATTTCCACATGGTGATGGGTGTCGCTGCCATGTTCGGCATCTTCGCCGGAACTTACTTCTGGGCTCCCAAGATGTTTGGAAGAATGATGAACGAGCCTTTAGGCAAACTTCATTTCTGGCTAAGTTTCGTGGGCACATACTGCATTTTTATGCCGTTCCATTATCTCGGATTGGTCGGGAATGTGCGCCGTTACTCCAGCTTTGTAGATGATTACCTCCAGCCCCTGATTCCCGTCCACCGGTTTATAACCGTCGCCGCGCTCGCGACCGGCGCTGCCCAGTTGATTTTTGTTTACAATCTCATTCACACCCGCTTCTGGGGAAAAATAGCAACGGACAATCCGTGGGAGGCCACTTCGCTCGAGTGGAGCACGGCGACACCACCGCCATTCGACAATTTTGGCGGAAAGCTTCCGGTCGTGTACCACGACCCCTTTCAATACGGCGTCAAAAGCTCGGTTGGGGACTATGTAATGCAGGCGTCGCCTGAACAGGTACATACAGAACACGAAGAACAGTAAAGGATGTAGCCTTAAACGGAGTTCAGCAAAGGAAGTTAAGCAGTCATGGCAACTACAGTACCCGAACCACCAAAAATCGATCTACGCCGCCGCGAAGCCTCCGGCAACGGCGGTGGGCGAAATCTGGTCCCGGCAGATGGGGACGTTCGTATAACACACGACTACTCGCCTCCACCATCGTCCACCGCGATCTGGGTCGTCCTCTTCGCCGTCACGATGATGTTCGCCGCATTCACCAGCGCCCTCTTCGTGCGCAAAGGTTCGTCGCTGGATTGGCAGTCATTCAAGCTCCCGTCGATACTCTATCTCAACACTTTTGTGCTCATAGCCAGCAGCATCACCCTTGAAATGGGCCGCCGCCACATCGCGACCTTTATGGGAGGTCTAACGACCAAGGCTGAGAGCCCCGCACGCTGGCTCTACATAACCTTATTTCTCGGCCTGCTTTTTGTAGTTGGCCAGTACGTCGCATGGTTAGATCTGCGTGCTGAGGGTCTTTATCTCGCCACCAATCCCAGTAGTTCATTTTTCTACTTACTGACAGCCGTACATGCGATACACGTGCTCGGTGGCTTGGGCGGCCTGATCTATGTGATTCACAAGCTCAATAAGTCGGTCTTGCGCCGGAATCAGTTAGTCGCGGCCGCGCGTTATTGGCATTTCATGGGCATTCTGTGGCTCTATCTGCTCTTGGTGCTTTGGATGAAACTGTAGTCCATCTGACGAGTCAATGAAGTAAGACGCTAGATGTTTCAGGAGGCGACGTGAGCGAAGCGGATCTTACAATGCAAGGGCACGCCCCGAGTCTGGCGTTAGGACCGGCGTTTGAGTTGCCAACAAAAAAGCTGGCGATCTGGTTATTCATCATTGCTGACACCATGACATTCGCAGCTTGCTTGGTGGCCTATGGATTCCTGCGCAATGGTACCCCTAACTGGCCCAGGCCCTTTCACAGTATCACCAACGTGGCGGTCATGACTTTCGTCCTGCTGACCAGCAGTCTGACCATGCTCATCGGCCTCCGCGCTGCCAAAGCAGGAGACAAATCTACGGCTTTCCTTTGGACCATGATCACTGCAATTTTGGGTATCGTGTTCGCTCTGCTGCATATTCGCGAATGGTTCGCCCTCATCGATGAAGGCATGACCATGTTCAAAAATCCTTGGGGCACAGGATTATTCGGCGCATCCTTCTTCAGCATTACTGGCTTGCATCTTACCCACGTTACGTGCGGCGTGATCGCATTGCTGGTTGTCGGTGCGCGTTACAAAGGTGGCCGTTACCACGCCGACGATATCGAAGTTCTGGGCCTGTACTGGCATTTTGTAGATCTGGTTTGGATGTTCGTTGTACCGCTGGTTTATCTTTTGAATCTCACCCACTAACTCATGAAACGGTTTGGGAGCGGAATCTTATGGCAACAGCAGCAGCGGAAGTGAAGAGCGGTGGCATAGGGAAGGATGTCGTCATCTACATCTGCCTGCTGGTGTTGGCAGGCTTGCAATTCGTCATCGCCTACCAGCACATTGACTCAACCCAAATGCTATGGCGCATGTTGTTGGTGGCCTTCATTGAGGCCGGGCTGGCAGTGATGTTCTTTATGCATCTAGCCTCGGAAAGACGCGGCTTTATGGTATTCGTACTCATCTTTACCATTTCCGTCCTTCTTGGAATGCAGTATGGGTGGACCGATAGTACCCGTATGGAAGAAGGTGCACCCTATTCAAGTACAAAATAATTACGCAATACAAGGAGTTAGTTGGGAGCACAAGATGCCAGAATGGATATTTAGAAGAAGCATCGTTAAAAAAAGGACGTTTAAAGGAACGATTTTAAAAAAAAGATGAGCCTCGGGAAGGCCTCCCTCATTGCCGCGGCGCTCATAGCGCTCGCCACCCTCGCCGCTCCTCCATCGGCTCTCGCCCAGAGCTGCGCGCTCTGCTATACGCAAGCGGCCTCCGCCGGCAATCGCATGATCCAGGCCTTGCAAAGTGGCATTTTAATACTTATCATTCCTCCGACATTAATGTCAGTTGGCATGATCTTTATTGTGTGTCACAAGCGCAACCAGTTCAGGCAGGATGATGCGCCCCGTTCTGACCGCAGTTGGTAGCAGCAAGGCCAATTGGGATATCAATCTCGGTTGCCGACGAATCGCGAACTTTTACTAGGAGGAACCCGTGGAGACCACCATTGGAGTGTTTTCTTCTCGAGAGCGTGCTGAAGATGCGGTCAAGGAACTGTTAGCTCAGAAAGTACCGAAAGAGTCGATTGTCTTTCTGACCCTGTCTGAGGCCGAAGCCAAGAACGTAGGAAAGGGGCTCGGCGCAACCGTCGGCGGCTTTATGGGTGCTGCCGGAGGCATGTCAGCCGGTGTTCTCGCCGCGACCCTGCTGGTAGTCCCAGGCATTGGGCAAGTGTTCGCGCTCGGATTCGGCGCAGCTGCCCTGCTCGGGCTCGCTGGCGCGGGCGCTGGGTCCGTAGTAGGAAAAGTCGCTGCCGGCGAGTCAGCTCCTCCAGCGGTTGGCGATGGGGGAAGGTCTTCCGAAGATGTGGCTTTTTTTCGCGAAGTACTGAAAGAAGGGCGCAGCTTGATTGTCGTACGCACCGACTCCCGGGAGACCGCCAACACCGCCTGCGGAATCCTCGATCGTCTCGGCTTGGGAATTCAAGGCCACACACCGACGAAGATGCAAACCTCCACCCGCCAAGTCGAGGACATTACCATAGTCGATATAAGTGGACGGATAACGGTAGGCGAGGGCAATGTTATGCTGCGTGAAACTGTTCTCGGCTTGTTAGACAAGGGAAATAAAAAACTTTTGCTTAACTTACACAATGTCGGATATGTCGATAGCTCAGGTATAGGCGAACTGGTTAAGTCTTACACCACCGTAAAGAACCAGGGTGGACAGATGAAACTCGTCAATCTAAGCAAGCGTGTTCAGGATCTGCTCCAGCTGACGAGGTTGTACTCCGTATTCGAAATCGAGCCGGACGAAGCGAGCGCCATAGAATCTTTTTAGATTCCACCGGCTGATCAACGTTAGCATCTTATTGCAAACGCAATCAGCCCAGATAGATCGGTCGTAAGGATTTGTAATGTCCGACGTTCAATGACAATTACTTGGCGCTGCATATCCGGCAAATCGCGCCTTGATCCAACTGATCTGATCTCCCACGGACCCTCCCATGACTCCGCTGGCATCAAGATTCGGATATTTTAGAAACAGAACTTTGTCTCCTTCCTTGCACAATCCAGCCACGGTTTTCGCCGACATATCTGTCGGGATATCCATGTCCTTCTCTCCACTAATCACAAGCAGCGGGCCCTGGGCCGGCCTTTGACCAGGAGTATTCTTCTCGAAGAATTTCGTTATGAACGGATAGTTCTCCCACCCCGGTTTGAGCATTTCGTTGGTAAACTCACCGTCTGCTGCCCCACAAGTCTCCGCGATACGGCCGTATGCAGGAAGTGCCGCATCCTTCAACATGTCACTCACCTGAAATTCCGGATAGAGAACCTTGACCGTGGACGCCAGCACCAGCAACATTCGATCCAAAGGGCCTTGCGCGAAGTGCGTGTACGCCGCTTGCGCACCCGCCAGCCCAGAAGTGGCGACGCTACCCAAATAGCCGGGATCGTGTATCTCGCCTTTTGCCACAGCGACTGCGGCCATGCCTCCCTGATAAGGTCCAACGGCGATCCACTTGGTGCCCACTTCTTTCACCGCCGAGCGCGCTGCCAAAACTGAATAGATGACGTCCAGAGCGTTTGAATGCATGTCGACCACCGCCTTACCTGAATCGGCCCCTAATCCAGAATAATCCGTGGCCACCACGACATATCCAAGGTTGGCATACATCGCCAAAAAAGGACCCATGCCGAGATTTTTCATCAACGACGGCGCGCACTGCCGCGCCAATCCTCTGAAATCATGAGCCCATGCAATTACCGGCCATCCACCTCGGGGAGCTTTGCCACCCGGAATCAGCAGGACGCCCGACACAGCAACATCCTGGCCGCTTGCGGTTCGGGAATGATAAAGAATCCGAAGCGCAGTAAGTTCGTATGGAAGCTCGTAATCGTTGCTTGCTTCGGAGCGTATCAAGGTTCCAGGCTTGCCCGGCAAAAGCGGATGCGGCGTATCGTAAAAGCCTGTCTGCGGAAGTGTTCGTGACGGCCGCAACATCTTGCTTTGCACTTCCGTCTGCGCTTGAACGTTTCGTTGTTCTCCCCGCCGCGAGAATAGCAATGCACAAACGGCGATGAATAGAGAAATGCAAAATCGCGAGTTACAGACTGATAGCGAACGAATTCTTGTCATGGAGTCGATAGAAATAGTACACCTGATAATTCCCACCAGGCGACAGGAGACGGCTGTGCTCACAATGTCATTAGTTTTCGAGCTTCTAAGATCTTCTAATCAAATGCCGCGCCTCTGTAAGACGCCGGCTACGCGGGAAAGTCCCTTCCCAGAGCGGGATTTGGCCCCGAAATCGGAAGGAACAATAGCGGGTTCCCTTTCGCGTTTTTAAACTTTTCTGCTGTCCCACTTACAAGTGATAGAATCGCGTCATGCCAAAAACACTTATTGATACTGTTGTGAAGGAACTCAAGCAGGAACGTGCGCGGTTAGAAAATGAACTTCACCGCGTAACCGCTGCCATAACAACTTTCGGAAGCGTTTTTATGAACGGCAACAAGCGTGCTCCGGCTGCGAGGAGAAAGAAGCGGATAATCTCTGCCGCTGGACGCAGGAAAATAGCGGCAGCCCAACGTGCGCGGTGGGCAAAGGTTAGGGCAGCTAAAAAGGGCAGCTAAGAACGGCAGTTACGAGGGACGGTTACGAGTTAAGAACGGATATTCCCGTCGTCCCCCTTCGACTTAATTAAAACGACTTATTCGGAATCTGCACGAATACCCATTTACGCTCCGGATGGCCATCAACCCCCAACCTCGCTAACTATCGTCGCCATAAATTGCACGAATTCGCGGACATCTTCCTCCGTCGTGTCAAACGAGCACATCCATCGCACCACCGACTCCTCTTCGCTCCACACATAAAAAAAATACCGCGCTTGTATCTTGGCAATGGCCTCCTGGGGGATTTGCGCGAATACCCCGTTCGCCTCCACCGGATAGACAACCTTAACTCCAGGAATCTTCGTAACTTCCTGTTCCAGCAATTGCGCCATCCGGTTCGCATGTTCCGCATTGCGCCTCCAGAGGTCATTCGTGAGCAGCGCCTCCATCTGCGCCGACATGAACCGCATCTTTGAACCCAGCTGCATCCCCTGCTTGCGGATGAACAAAAATTCCTCTGCAAGTTCCCGTCGAAAGAACACCACCGCCTCCACTCCCATCAATCCGTTCTTCGTTCCCCCGAACGACAACACATCCACCCCAAGATCCCGCGTAGCCTGCCGCAAAGTCAGCCCCTGTGCCGCCACCGCGTTAGATATCCGCGCCCCATCCACGTGCAAAAACATCTTGCGTTCGTGAGCAAATCCAGCCAGCGCCTCGATCTCCGGAGGCTTATACACCGTCCCCATTTCGGTCGATTGCGTAATCGAAATCACGCGCGGCTGCACGTGATGCTGGTCTCCAACGCCGTGATAAGCCTGCGCCACCGTTTCCACCGTGAGCTTCCCATTCGGCGCGGGCAAAGGTATCAGCTTGCACCCTGTAAGTTTTTCCGGCGCGCCGCATTCGTCAACAAAAATATGAGAGAGTTCTGGACACAGCACTGCATGATATGGCCGCGTCAGCGCCTGTAAGCTCAATACGTTCGCAGCTGTCCCGTTGAACACAAAAAAGACCGCAACATCAGCTCCAAATTGTTCCCGAAATTTCCCTACCGCGGACGTCGTATACGAATCATTTCCATATCCCACCGCATGCCCCTCATTGGCGCGGCGAATCGCCTCCAGGACCTCAGGATGCACCACGGCATTGTTGTCGCTGGCAAAACTCCGGCTCGGCTTCATGACCAAACAATTTAGCAGAAGCGAAAATTCTTCGGAGCTTCCACCCATTCTGATGAATCTATATCCTTGATCTAATATTATTGTTGGTCGTTTCCTTACAACCAGCTTATGTCTAGATTCTTCGCGAAATTGCCATCTCTGATTCTGGCCGGGGTACTTTTGTGCCTGCCTCTTTTCACCAGCGCTTGTGGCAACAGCAAAGAAGCCAACGCTGCCGCTCCGCACGCGATGCCGGTCAAAGTTCAAATCGCCAAGGACCAAAAGGTTGACGACACCACCGACTACGTCGCGACATTGAAGTCCCGCGACTCAGCCGTAGTGATGCCTCAGGTCGAAGGCATCATCACGCAGATCTTCGTTCATTCCGGCGAGCATATCAACGCCGGCGCACCCATGATGCAAATCGATCCTGCCAAACAGCAGGCCACGGTGAATAGTGAGGAGCACGCCCGCGCCGCTCAGCTAGCCCAACTCAAATGGGCGCAACAGAACTACCAGCGCGTCAGCGGTCTCGCCAGTTCCGGCGTGGTCAGTAAGCAGGAGCTCGATCAGGCCCGCGCGACCCTCGACGCAGCCGATGCGCAACTGCACTCGCTGGAGGCTCAGGTGAACGAGCAGCAGGTTCAGTTGCACTATTTCCAGGTCGTCGCCCCGCGCGCCGGAATCGTTGGTGACATTCCCGTCCGCGTCGGCGATCGAGTCGTCACCACTACCCAACTGACCACTGTAGACCGTCCCGGCAGCCTCGAAGCTTATATCTATATTCCGATAGAGAAGTCCGCTCAACTGAAGATGAATCTTCCTGTCCAAATCGTAGATGGCTCAGGTAACTTGCTTGCCTCAAGTCGTATCACCTTTATCTCGCCGCAGGTCGATACTTCAACCCAGACAGTGTTAGCCAAAGCAACCATCGCAAACTCGAATGACAGTCTGCGCACCGCGCAGTTTATTCGCGCGCGCGTGATCTGGGGCAGCGAAGAGAAGCCCGTCGTTCCGGTCATAGCCGTCTCAAGAATCGGAGGCCTCTATTTCGCCTTCGTCGCCGAGCCTGACCACAAAGGTGGATACGTAGTCCACCAAAAACCGCTGCAGATAGGTCAAATTGTCGGCAATAACTATGTAGTGCTCGATGGCGTCAAGCCGGGAGACAAAGTAGTAGTCTCCGGTACACAGTTTCTGATCGACGGCATACCTGTAGTTCCGCAAGAAAGCACCAGCACCTAAAGTCCAAAGAAACGTTCTCAAATTCGTCTCACATCGATGGCAAGCACCACAAGCTAACAGACTGAGAACTGAGAACCGAGAACTGAGAACTTTTTCTTATGGTCGACTTTTTTATTCATCGTCCCGTATTCTCGACGGTCTGCGCCCTCCTGATCATTCTTGCGGGCGCCGCCTGTATTCCTACGCTTCCCATTGCACTGTTCCCCGACCTCGCCCCGCCGCAGGTTGGAGTCACAGCCGTCTATACCGGAGCCAGTTCCCAAACCGTAGAATCCGCTGTCACCACGCCCCTCGAACAGCAGATCAACGGCGCCGAGGGCATGAAGTACATCACCTCATCCAGCACCAACAACGGCGTCAGCACCATCACCGCGACCTTCGACCTCAACCGCAACCCAGACCTCGCCACGGTTGATATCGAAAACCGCGTCAACACTGCCTCCGGACGCCTTCCCGCCGCCGTCAAGCAAATCGGCATCACCGTCGCCAAGACCTCGCAAAACTTCGTCTTCGGCGGAGCCGTCTACTCCCCGGACGGCAGTCTTTCTCCGCTCTTCATTAGCAACTACCTCGACGTTTATGTCCGCGATACGCTCAAGCGCGTTCCCGGCGTCGCCGATGTCATCATCTTCGGCGAGCGCAAATACTCCATGCGACTCTGGCTCGATCCCAGCCGCATGGCCGGCCGCGGCCTCACCGCCGACGATGTCGTCAATGCGCTCCAGGAACAAAACGTCGAAATCTCCGCGGGACAAGTCGGCGCCCAGCCCTCCATTCCCGGCCAGCAATTCCAGATCAGCGTCCGCGCCGTCGGACGACTCTCCGAGCCTGCGCAGTTCGATGACATCATCCTCAAGAGCAACGCCGATGGCACGCTCGTTCGGCTCAAGGATGTGGGCCACGCCGAACTCGGCGCCGAAGACTACGGCACCGACCTCGACTTTAACGGCCGTGAAGCGATCGGCATCGCCGTCACCCAGCTCTCCACCGCCAACGCACTTGATGTTCATCAGCGCTGCGTCGCAGAACTTGATCGCCTCTCCAAGCGCTTCCCACCCGGCATGAAATATGAGATCGCCTTCGACACCACCGATGCCGTCGGCGAATCCATCCGCGACGTGATTTTTACGGTAGGTTCTGCGATCTTACTGGTCATCCTGGTGATCTTCGTTTTTCTCGGCGACTGGAGGACTACGATCATTCACTTCATCGCCACTCCAGTTTCGCTCATCGGCACATTTACTTTCGTAAAGCTACTCGGCTTTTCCATCAACACGCTGACTCTTTTCGGCATCACTCTGGCCACCGGCCTGGTTGTTGACGACGTGATTGTCGTCATTGAAAACATCGAGCGCCACCTGCAAGAGGGCGAGCACAGTGCCGCCAAAGCCGCTTCCGACGCCATGCGAGAAGTTACTGGCGCCGTCATCGCCACTTCGCTCGTTCTGGTCGCGGTATTCGTGCCGGTTGCATTCTTCCCCGGTACCACTGGCATTCTTTTCCGCCAGTTCGCGCTGACCATCGCCTTCTCCATTACCATCTCGGCCTTCAACGCTCTTACCCTCGCGCCTGCGCTCGCAGCGATTCTGCTGGGCCGCATCGAACACAAACAAAAGAGCTGGTTTTTCAGACAGGTTGACCGCGCCCTCGATGCCATCAACCAAGCTTATGTGCGCTCTCTCCGCACCTTCTTACGCTTCGAGGTTCTCGCTTTGATCTTGTTCGCGGCCGGCCTTGGTCTCGCTTATTTTGTCTTCAAGAAAGTGCCGCAAGGCTTCGTTCCCTCCGAAGATCAGGGCTATCTCATCGTCGCTATACAGGCTCCCACCGGAGCTTCGCTCGAATACACCCGCAACATCGGCCGGCAAGTCTCCGCCATCACAAAAAATATCCCCGAAGTCCAAGGCACTTTTTCGATCGCCGGCTTCAGCTTCGGCGGAGCCACTCCCAACGCCGGTCTCGTCTTCCTGCCCCTTCGCCCCTACGAAAAGCGCCAGGGCGAAGAGCATAGCGCCACCGCCATCTTGAACCGCCTCCGCGGTCCTCTCTTCGGAATCTCCGGTGCCATCGTCATTCCTTTCCAGCCACCAGCCGTCCAGGGCCTCGGCCAATTCGGCGGTTTCCAGTACGAACTCCTCGATCAGGGAGCTCACACTCTTCAGGATCTCGACAAGGTCACCCACGATCTCATTCGCGCCGCCAGCCAGCGTCCGCAAAAAGATATCACCGGCCTCTTCACCACCTACACCTCAAACGATCCGCAATACGTCGTGACCATCGACCGCGAAAAAGCCAAGAGCCTTCATATTCCGCTCAGCCAGATCACCGACACCCTCAGCGTCTACATGGGTTCCTCCTACGTCAACGATTTCGATTTCAACAACCGCTCCTACCGCGTCTACGTGCAAGCCGATAAGCAATTCCGCTCCAATCCGCGCGATATCGGCCAGTACTATGTCCGCTCCGATTCTGGCGCGATGGTTCCCTTGGCGAACTTGATAAGCATCACTCAGACCGCCGCGCCCCAAGTCATCAATCATTACAATCTGTTCCGCTCGGCTGAAATCGACGGCTCCGCTGCCCCCGGTTACAGCTCCGGACAAGCCATCGACGCCATGCAGCAACTTTCCGCAAAAATCCTGCCTCAGGGCTACACCTATGCGTGGTCCGGAATCTCGCTCGAAGAACTTGCCTCCGGCTCGACCACGCTCATCCTGTTCGGCCTCGGAACTCTCGTCGTCTACCTCACGCTCTCCGCGCTATATGAAAGCTTTGTTCTGCCCTTCATTATTCTTCTCGCCGTGCCCATGGCTCTGCTCGGCGCTCTCGGCGCGCAATGGATGCGCAGCCTCCAAAACGACGTCTACTGCCAGGTCGGACTCGTCATGCTCGTCGGCCTTGCTTCCAAAAACGCAATTCTGATCGTCGAATTTGCCGAGCAGCTTCGCGGGCGCGGCATGACTATTCTTGACGCCGCTGTTGAGGCGGCCCGCATTCGTCTGCGTCCCATCCTCATGACGTCGTTTGCCTTCATCATGGGCGTCGTTCCGCTGGTGCTCGCGACCGGCGCCGGCGAGAACGGCCGCCACTCCGTAGGCACAACAGTTTTCGGAGGCATGATCATGAGCACGATCCTGAATCTCTTCTTCATTCCGGTTCTCTATCTCCTAATCGAAGGTTTCAGAGAACGAAGAAGCAAACCAAAATCCGCCTAACTAGGCAGGAATGGGGCACAGGCGGCTGGCGCATTGCTCACCCCGGTTCTCTATCTCCTAATCGAAGGTTTCAGAGAACGAAGAAGCAAACCAAAATCCGCCTAACTAAGCAGGAATGGGGCACAGGCGGCCGTCGCATTGCTCACCTACGGGCGGTTGCCTCCAGCCGTCCAGCCGAAGCGCTGAACGAAGCCGACGGGAAGCCGAGGAGCCCAGCCGACCAGAGCTCGGCCAACCTGATGCGTCCAAGCAAAAAGCAACCCCGAGCCACTTTCCAGCGTCTGCAAGGTGTAACAATTTCAGGTGCTGTCGTAAGATCTTCCACGGAGTCCGAAAAATGAAAACGTTGCTGCTCGCGAGTCTATGTCTTACCCTTTTTTTCCCTCTAGCGCTTCTAGCCAGTCCTGCCATCCAGGACAACCAACCAGCTGGCGCGATCCCTCAGCGGAGCTACGATCGCATCGTCAAGGAAGTCCGTCATGAACTGGTGATGCTTCCTTATTATGGCGTGTTCGACAATCTTTCTTACAAGGTCGATCCCGACGGCACCGTGACCCTCCTGGGCCAGGTCGCGAATCCCGTCCTCAAGTCCGACGCCGAAAACGTCGTCAAACGCATTGAAGGAGTCACAAAAGTAGTCAACAACATCGAGATACTGCCCACCTCGATGATGGACGACCGCATCCGCCGCGCCACTTACCGCGCCATCTATGGCAACAGCGTCCTCAGCCCATACCAGCTGCGAGCCGTTCCCCCCATTCACATCATCGTCAAAAATGGCCATGTGACGCTCGAAGGTGTAGTAGCCCGCGAAATGGACAAGACCATCGCCGGCATGCAAGCCAACAAAGTCCCCGGAGTATTCTCGGTCACCAACAACCTGGCAGTCGAAGAGGACGACAAGAAAGACAAGAAAAAATAACAGGCGGCCGCGAAGCGAATCTACCGATGCCAATGGAGCGACAGGCGTCCTCGCGAGCGTGCCCTGAGCCAAGTCGAAGGGTCCAACCGGCTCAGCACGCCAAGTTCCCGCCCCATAACCATCCTGTAAGTTCGACCCGTGTAATCTCGAAATCGCGTTTGCCATCTAAAATCAATCCATGTCCTCACCCGCCGACCCGGCCGAGATCGCCCATGCCGCCGCTCTTCTACGCGAAGGCAAGCTGGTAGCCTTTCCCACCGAAACCGTTTACGGCCTGGGAGCAAATGCTTTGGACGCCGAAGCCGTAGCCCGCATCTACGCCGTAAAACGCAGGCCCGCAACCAGCCCACTAATAGTCCACATAGCATCCATAGAAATGGCAAAGAAGCTGGTAGAGAACTGGCCAGAATTAGCAGACCGTCTAGCAAAACAATTCTGGCCCGGCCCATTAACGCTTGTACTCCGCACTGCTCGTGTGGTGACGGAGCTCCGCCCGTCCCGCCAAGCTCGGACCGCTCCCAACAATTCCACTATCGTCACCGCCGGCCTGCCAACCGTAGCACTCCGGATGCCCGCGCATCCCGTAGCGCAAGCCCTGATCGAAGCCGCAGCCATCCCCCTGGCCGCACCCAGCGCCAACCGCTTCACCGAACTCTCTCCCACCACGGCCGAGCATGTCCGAAAAAGTCTAGGCGACGAGGTCGACTACATCCTTGACGGCGGTCCATGCAAAGTAGGCATAGAATCAACCGTCCTGTCGCTAGCGGGACCAAAGCCGGCCCTGCTCCGTCCAGGAGGAATTTCGCGGACTGAACTGGAAGCCATAATCGGCCCCATAGGGTCAGCGCAAGAAATCAAAGCCGGATCCCATCCCGCCCCCGGAATGCATCCACGCCACTACTGCCCGCGCACGAAGTTGTTCTTAGTGACCAACGGAAACGTGCCGGATGAGGGCCAGGGAATTTACCTGCAACACAAACATCCGCCCAGCCGAGCGCAAATCAAGATCCGCCAGATGCCACAATCCGCGCCAGATTACGCCGCTGCTCTCTACGAAGCCCTCCACCAAGCCGACGCGGCCAACGCCGACTGGATCGCTGTAGATCAGCCTCCAAACACGCCTGAATGGGAGGCCGTCCAAGATCGCCTGAAGCGCGCGGCCGCGAAAAGCTAGAAAAGATCCCATTATCGAGCTAGAGTAATCGCCTCTAAGCTCTAACCTTGCCCGGGACCCTAACCCGAATCGTATTCGGCACCGCCCGCAGCTTAGCCAGCAAATCCGCATCGCAATCGCGATTGATATCGTAAATCGCATATCCCAACTGCCCGCGCGTATCCAAAACCTGCCGCTCGATATTGATCCCCCGATCCGCCAGAATATCGTTGATCGCCCGCAAAATTCCCGGCACATTATGATGAATATGCATCAGCCGATGCGGCCCATCGTCATTGGAATTGGGCTCATAGTCGAGATGGCACTGCGGCAGGTTCACGCTCAACAAAGAATCGCCGCTGGAAAAATAATCGATCATCTTCGCCGAAACAAATTGCCCAATATTCTGCTGCGCCTCCTCGGTGCTTCCTCCGATATGAGGAGTCAAAATCACATTAGCCAACCCGCGCAGCGGACTCGAAAACGCCCCGCCCGTCTCCGGCTCCGAAGGAAAAACATCGATCGCCGCTCCCGCCAGTCGCCCGCTTTTCAAATGCCGAGCCAGCGCCTCATGATCCACCACAAACCCGCGGCTAAGATTGATCAGGCAAGCGCCTGGCTTCATCGCCAGAATTTCATCTTCGCCAAATAAACCCTGATTCGTGGCTTTCCCATCGACATGCAATGTGACCACGTCGGCCGTTCCGAGCAACTCTCGAAAGCTAACCGCCCGAGCATTCCCCCGAGCCAAAACATGCGCCACATCGTGAAACACCACGCGCATCCCCAAGGCCTCGGCCAGATCCGAAACCTGCGACCCAATTTTTCCGTATCCAACAATCCCCAAAGTGAGCCCACGCACCTCATGCGAGCCCGCCGCAGATTTATTCCAGACTCCGCTGTGAAGCTTCGTGCTGGCCTCAAACGTCCGACGCATGAGCAGAATGATCTCCCCCATCGCCAACTCAGCCACCGACCTGCTGTTTGAATGGGGATCGTTGAACACCGCAATTCCGCGATCGCCGGTAGCCGCGCGATCGATCTTGTCCACTCCAATGCAAAACGCTCCCACCGAAACCAGCTCCGGAGCCGCATCCAACACGGCGGAAGTAACGCGAGTCTTCGACCGAACGCCTAAGATCGAAGTTCCGCGCACTTTTTCGACCAAGTCGCGATCGTCGAGCGCTCCCTTGAGCGACTCGACCACAAATCCAGCTTCCTCGAACTGAGAAGCTGCTACGCCGCTGATATTTTCCAGCAATAAAACCTTCAAAGATCCTCCGGATGCGAACGATAAAGCAAAATTAGCAGAGAAGCTCTCCAGTCGCTTCTTTCCCGAAATGGTTCCGGCGCTTTGGGTGGGGGTTGTCTTGTCCCCCTCCCTCTGCCGAGTCTTTAAGAATCCTAGACTTAGGAGAAGAGCCCCGCCAGGTCTTTGAGTTTAAACGACTTGCTCGTAAAGTCTTTATAAACCATAGAGTTAGGCCGTCAAATCCACTGAAAATGGCGATGGGGCAGTTTCGAGGACCGTCCTGGGAACGGAGAGACCTCTGAACTGCCCCAAATCAACCATGTGATGGTCGCGTGCCACGGGGTCTTAAGTCAAGGGATTTCGGTCAGCGGTGGTGATTGGTATCCGTCTATCTGATCAACCGTCGCAATTCTGTTTTTGGTGGCGTAGTGGTTCAGCGGCTTCGGTCGCCGCGTCGTTGCGTGGCTCAAAGGCTGTGGCCTCCCTGCGGGCAAAGGGGCGAACTGCGCTCGCCTGACAGCCAAGGACGGCTGCTCCCTACGCCAGTTTTTCGCGGTATGTTTTGCACAGAAGATCATCGGCACGCGTTGTTGCGCTGGCAACGCGTCAACCCACCTTACGCTTTCGGCGAGGCGCGTTTGCCCTTCCAAAGTGTTACAAATATAGTCGGCTGTTGAGACAACCTAGACTGTCTCGCGTGAATCTTTCCACCACACCCCGTCATCTTTAGGACTTTGGAGGAAATAAAAAATGGCACAAACGTTGGAAGAAGTGAAAACGGCACACGAACTACCACCGCTGCCGTACGACTACACGGCGCTCGAACCGACCATCGACGAAAAGACGATGCACCTGCATCACGACATGCATCACGCCGCCTACGTCAAGAACCTGAATGCAGCGCTGGACAAGCATCCCGAGTTGCACAGGAAGTCCGTGGAAGATCTGCTCCGCGACCTGAATGGAGTCCCGGAAGACATTCGAAGCGCCGTCCGCAACAATGCGGGAGGCCACATGAATCACACCATGTTCTGGAAGATCATGAAGCCCAAGGGGGGAGGCGATCCCAATGGCGCCATCGCCGAAGCGATCAAGAAAACTTTCGGCGACTTCAAGACTTTTCAGGAAAAATTCAACGCCGCCGGCGCAGGTCAATTTGGCAGCGGCTGGGTCTGGTTGGCTGCGGATGGCAAAGGCGAAGTAAAAATCCTCAGCACTCCCAATCAGGACAATCCCATCTCGCAAGGCCTGCACCCCATCTTCGGCAACGACGTCTGGGAGCACGCCTACTATCTCAAATACAACAATCGCCGCCCCGAATATTTGCAAGCCTGGTGGAACGTCATCAACTGGGACGAAATCAACAAGCGCTTCCAAGCAATCAAGAAGTAAAGTAAGAAGTAATGAAAAATCGCTAACGTCTGGACGGGCGTCCTCGCCCGTCCAGACGAGCGCATCACAGCCCGTTCCGTATCTCGTACTATTCCAGCGGCTTGCAGACGCCGTCAAGGAATTCGACCTCGCATTGGATGACCTTTCTAGCATCTTCGATTTCGTTCGCTCCGCCATCCGACTGCGCCCTCGGCTGAACGACATGTTGCGCTGGGAGGCCATGGGCACAGAAGAGAAGGCGCTGGCAGAAGAGTTCCTACATCAGCGATCTGCGGAGGAATCCCTCCTTTACAGGGGGATGGTGGTTTCTCTTGCGGGTGCGTTTGAGCAATTTATCCGCCGCATTCTGCGCGACAGCGTTCTGGCGATGAGTGGGAAAGGGACAAACTACGACTCGCTAAGCGCAGCTATGAAAAAGGAGAATCTTTACCGAACGGGGCTCGCTCTCGGGACTGTACACGAGCCCCTTGACTACTTGGATCTGAACTACGAATCGTTGGCAAAGAATCTTGGAACCTGCTTCGCTGGCTCCGCCCAGGCACTGCTGAACGCCGAGGCCTTCGTCATCTTTCTCTCGATAATCTCTCCCAAGAACCTAGAAGACGCCCTCCGGCGGATCAACGTAGCACTTCGAGGGGATGATTTTGGGAGGGTGGCGGAGATTCAGACTGCCCTAGAACAGAAGGGCACGCGGGACACGACCAAGGCTGTCGAGGCAAATCTCAAGCGGTTTGGGCAAATGCGAAACAAGATCGCCCACAGTGGGAGCAGCGGTGTTGTGGTAACTGAATCGGACCTTAGGAGCCTGCTGCAATTCTTCAGGGCCGAACGCTTGCTAAGATCGTCGAAACCGACCTCGCAAAGCATGTCGGGAAGTAGGTCGCGGCCGACGCCTCGCGGCTTTTCGAGACGTGGTTTTACGCTGACCTTACCCCCCATTCCCAAATTGGGAAGTCCCCCAGCCTTCGCAAGCCATTCTTGCGCAACAGTCGTTGACTTCCAGATCGCAGCGCTGCAATAGTAGAAGTTGATTGGGGCAGTTTCGAGGAGTGTCCGTCGAAAGCCGACTCACCTCGAAGCTGCCCCAAAGTATTTTCGGAGGCCTTTATCCAACTAAGTCCTTATTCCGGAAGATTTTGCGGAATTGGCCCTTTAGGCTCAAAGATTTGGAAGGAGTTTCCCCCTAAATCTATGATTCTTAAAGACCGCATAAATATTTTTTTCGAGTTGATCGAAGGGTAAGGCCCAGCAGAAAGCAAAAGACAGCTAAGTCTTTAATTATGAATACTTTACAGTTACGGCCTTATTTTTGAATACTTTGCCTGAAATAGGGGGGTGGGTACCTAGCCCACGGGAGCGCGAGACCTAATCGAAGGCCGTCCTGAGAAAACTGACCAGTTGCCAGCCATCCATGAACTTGTAGGGCGTTTCTCCCATGCTGTAATGGCCGCAAGGCAGTACGACTACCTGGTGATCGAGGTTGTGCTGCTCGAATTGCTCGACTACCTGCCGGGAAAACTCTGGCAGGAAGGTCATGTCGTACTTGGCATAGATAATGAGCGAGCGACGCGGCCAGCGTGAAAATTTGTCGAAGTAGACGGCGGGGCTGATGGCGCGCCACACCTGGCGGAGATTATCGAGATCGATGGCTGTTTCCAGTCCTTCGCGTATGTGACGGGTGGATTGGCCGTGCCAGACCACGTCAGCAAAATAAGTTGAGGCGTGATTGAAGACGGCTACCTGGATGCGCGGATCGTGGGCGGTAGCGATGAAGGCGTAGCAGGATCCGAGGCTGGTGCCTATTATGCCGAGCCGGTTGTAGCCTTGGTATTGGAGCCAGTCCAGACAACAGCGGGCATCGATCACGCCTTGCCGGACGGAATCGAGGGTGCGTCCGATGTTAGCGGAAACGGCGTAGTCGGCTCGGTCGATCTCGGCGGGGCGGCGGATGTCGTGGTAGGGCATGCTCAGGCGCAGGACAGCGATGCCCATCCAGTTCAGTACAGGGCACAGACTGCTGTAGGAGATGGCGTCGGAATTCCAGTGCGGTAAGAGGACTATGGCTCGGCGTCCACGGGCGGGGAACCACCGGGCGTTTACCTGATTGTTTTCAGGGTAGGGCGTGTGCACCGGCGAGGTAAAGCGGAGGAATTCGGCTTGAGTTCCATGGACCTTTTTTTCGAGGCGTGGGTCGGGGACTTCGCGCGTGCTGAAGACCTGGACCTCGCGGCGCTCGAGGCGGAAGTTGGTGGGCTTCTGGTAGGCGTAAAAGTCGTCGCTGGATGCAATGATACGGTCGTTGAAGCTTGCGAAATATTTCAGCAGATCGAATGAGCTGTGGGTAGTCGGACCGCCGTTGCGACCGGGCCAGGTTTTTGTCCAATCCAGGCCCCAATCGAGCGGGCGCACTACTCGGTTGTTGTCCACACGGGTTAGGCGAGTCTCCCACTCATACATCCACTTGGCATAGCGCGAAGGCATCTTCTTCTTAAGGAATACATCAAGGGGCTGGAGATTGAAAATGCGGTCGGTTCAATGGCAGGATTCAGCACTCAGCAGGCAGCACCTGGGGTTCAGCAGTCTTACGATGGCAGTCATGAGGCTCAAATCATGTTGGCTCAGATGATCGCGGCTTTCAGATATAAACCCTCGGCACTCTCTGCGATAATCCGCACAGAATTTCGTAGGGCACGCTTTCGCACAGCCGCGCCAACTCTACAGCGTCCACACTCTTGTCGGCGCTTTTGCCGATAAGGATGACTTCGTTTCCTACATCTACATTTCCTATGTGGCTGACGTCTACGATGGTCAGGTCCATCGAGACACGACCCACCACCGGCGCGTATTCGCCGCCGCTGTTCGTGACGACGATCACTTTGGCGCGATTCGAGAGCAGGCGAGGATAGCCGTCGGCGTAACCGACCGGGAGGACCGCTATCCGGCTTTGCTTTTTTGTCACGAAGGTGCCCATATAGCCTACGGCTTCGCCTGCCGGTACTTCTTTTACGGTCAGCACTCGCGTCTTCCACGAAAGCACAGGCCGCAGCGGCAGTTCGTTTAGCACTGCGGGCTGGCCTTCGCGCGTGAAGGGCAGTGAATATCCGTAGAGCGCTATGCCTGGACGCACCATTGTCTTCCAGGTTTCGGGTCGGGCACTCATCGCGGCAGAATTTCCCATATGAACCAGAGGCGGGTGAAAGCCGTGAGCCTGCAAAATGGCAAGTCCCTCCTCGAAGCGCTTCATCTGGAGTACGGCGCCTTCGCCGTCGAGCACTTCTGCTGATGCGAGGTGCGTGCTGATTCCTTCCAGCCGCAGGTGCTTACTGGCAGATAACATTTCGCACAAACGCGGCAACGCGTCTTTTGACGCGCCCAGCCGGTTCATGCCAGTATCGAGCTTCAAATGTACAGAAAGAACGCTTTGCCGGGATTGGGCCGCCCGCTCCAAGGAATCGATGTGCCATGGCTCCCAGACTGTGGGGGTTAGATTTTGAGCAACGATCGCATTTCCCTCGCCCATCCAGATTCCGGTCATCAGAAGAATGCGCGAGGTGACGCCGGCTGTGCGCAAGGCTATGCCTTCTGCGGCGTCGGTTACTCCCAGCCACTCGGCGCCCGCGGATTCCAGCGCGCGCGCACACTCGATTGCGCCGTGGCCGTAGGCGTCGGCCTTGACCACGGCGCAGATAGAGACTTTTTTGCCTACGTGTTTTTGCACCGCGCGGAAATTCTGTGCGAGCGCCACAAGCGAAACTTCAGCCCAGGTTCGGCCGTCCAGAATCAGCGAGCGGCGATCCGGAAGTTTGGACAAATCGGCACGAGGGGCATTCGCGTTCACATTGGCGATTATAACGAGCGCTTCAATTTGTCCAGGCAAACGAAAGTCTCAGCCGCCGGATAGCAGAAAGTTCACCGTGATTTCGGTTTCGACTTCGATCGGATGGTCGTTCAGCAGGTATGGACGATAGCGCCATTGTCGCACAGCTTCAATGGCGGCTGCGGCGAGCATCGGGTGTCCGCTGACCACAACCAGATTTTCTATTGTTCCAGTCTTGCCGATGATTGCGCGCAACTCTACTGTGCCCTGAACACGCGCCTGGCGTGCGATTGGCGGATACACAGGTTGTACGCGGTGGAGCAGGTTGGCCTCATCAAGGTGGGATATCCGAAGCGGCTTGGCTAGGACTGGGCGAGGCGGGATGACGACCTGCAGATTGTCTCCCAAGCCGCCGGGGACGATAACACTTGATCCGCGCCCGATTCCCGGAATAGGTCCCGGCAAGTCAGGAGCGGTTGGAATGGCGTCGGCATTGTTGGAAGAAGCGATCTCTCGTGGAATCGATGGCGGGGTAATGATTTGGCTCGGTTTGATGCTGGCGGCCCGCGTGCGATGCTCGCGCGGCGCGGCCGTTTCCGCTTCTGATGTGGACGCGGCCGGGGCGGTGATCCGCAGCCATTGCACTTTCGGCGGACCTTCGACCCATATGAACGACGCGGCGATCAACGCGCCTAGTCCAGCGGCCTGCATCGCGAAAGAAGCGAGCGTCGTCCATTTGCGGCGGCCGGAATGGTCCCATGTCGTCTCTAAGGCGCCGAATATGCTTGTGGGCATTGCATGTCCTCCGTAAAGAGGCTTGGCGTTATCAGTACAGACACCTGTGAATGAGGATTTGATCCAGCGGCGAAGTTTGTTTGAATTGGAGCGACGGCGCGTCCTCGCCCGTCCACCACGAAGCCAAAAAGATCATGAAGCCAAAAAAAGACCGCGTTTTCACGCGGCCTCGATTAAGAAAGATTAAGAAAAATTTGGAACTGAAACTATGCCAATGGTGTCTCTAGTGGCTAGGCGGGTTGCTTGCCGGAGCCTTGCTGGCCGGGGCGGCCGGTTTGCTTGTTGCCGGCCTCACGGGCTTCGGAACAGCCGCGTTTGCCGGGGGCGCCGGCACACCCGATTGGACGTTATAAGCTTCGACGATCGGTTGCGTGATGTCCATAGCCGGTCCAGCCATAATCACCGGGCCTCTTGGCCAAGGCTGAGAAGTATCGATCACCAGGCCGTAGCCATTGTCCACAACATATTTCTGAAGTAGTGGTGCCATCTTGGTGAGGATTTTATTTCCGATCTCGCCTTGCTGGTTCTGGAAGTCTTCTTGTGCATCTTGCGTGGCTCGATCAAAACTCTTCTGCTTGGTCTCGATCTGCTTTACCAGTTTTTCGCGCGACTCATCGTTCAACTTATCCTGCTGGGCATTGAGTTGTTTCTTGAGAGCGTCGATCTCGTCGGCCAGACCCTTCAGTTCGTTCTGCTTCGGTTCGAACTTTTTGCTGAGGGCTTCGAAATCGCGCCGTCCTTCGTTGGAGGCGAAGATCGCCTGTTCGATGTTGATGGTGCCGACTTTGGTACCCATTGGCGGTTTAGCCGCCGCCGCTGCAGAGGGAGCGTCAGGAGCAGCGGCGGCAGAGGCAGCGGCGGGTGCTCCGGCGGCAGGGCTGCTTTGAGCGAGAGCGAAGATTGAGAGGCCGAACAGGACGGCCACAGTGGCGCACGCAAACTTCCTGGTTACAAACTTGGTCATCGGATCCTTGAACTCCTTCGGATTTTTCAGAAATGCGGAAGCTTACAGCTCGCTGGGCTCAACGAAACTGATTGCAACCGAGCCTATCAGTCATCAAACCTGAGACTTAAAACCGGCGCAGCGAGCGCGCAAGGCGCGAACGACGCCCGGCTCTCTTCACGCAAAACCGCCAGCGTGGTGATCAGGGTGTGGACGCAAACATTATACGGAGTGCATGGGAACAGCGTCAAACTGGCGCCCTGCAGGTTGCCGAAAAAACATTTTCCGCAACGTTTCTCCTCAGCGGTCAAAGCCAGCGATGAAAACAACCCTTTTCATCGCAGCGGTGGGCTTTCCTTGATTTTGGGTTTACCCCGAAAGCACCGTGAACTTTTTTCGTCACAAACCTCTCGTGACCGCCATCACATACCTTAGCTCCGCTTGATGCGAAAATGCCTATCTGAATTGGGTAATAATATAGTTGACAAAATAGAGATTTCCACTTAATATTTGGTCATGGCAAGCGAACCGGAAACCCTCCAAGAAGCGATTCTCTACTTCGCCAGCCCTGCCAACTGCCGCGAATACCTTGTGGCCCGTCGCTGGCCCGATGGCGTCATTTGCCCGCGTTGTGGCAGCAAGGACGTTCTATTTCTAGAGAAGTATAACCGCTGGCATTGCCGTGCGAAGCACGATGCTCCGCAGTTCACCTTGAAGACAGGCACGATCATGGAAGAATCACCCATCGGCCTTGATAAGTGGCTCACGGCGATGTGGCAGATCGTGAACTGCAAGAACGGCATTAGTTCTTATGAAGTTGCCAGCGCGATTGGCGTCACGCAGAAATCCGCTTGGTTCATGGATCACCGCATCCGGCTCGCTTTGATGAGCGGCACTTTCGAGAAACTGTCAGGCCACGTTGAAGCGGATGAGACGTTCATCGGCGGGAAAGCGAGAAACATGCACGTGAGCAAGCGCCAACGTCGGATCACCGGGACAGGCGGGAAGGACAAGACGGCTGTCATGGGAATATTGGAGCGCGGCGGCAAGGTTAGGACTAGCGTAATCCCGAACCGTAAGAAGTCCGCAATACAGTCCGAAGTGAAGAAACACGTAGAAGCAGGAGCGGCACTATACACGGATGCCCTGCTGTCATACGATGGGCTGGCTGGCGAGTACGCGCATCAGGTGATTGACCATGCTGTGAAGTATGTGGACGGGAACGTACATACGAACGGACTGGAAAACTTTTGGTCGCTATTGAAGCGAACAATCTCGGGTACGTATGTGAGCGTTGAGCCGTTTCACCTGTTCCGGTACTTGGACGAACAGGCATATAGATTCAACAATCGCCGTCTGACTGCCGCTGAGCGCTTCGACATCGCGGTGAGAGGCATTGTCGGAAAGCGGTTGACCTTTGCAGAGGTCACCGGCAAGGTGGGAGTTTTCCAACCGGCTTAATGATTTAAAGCGCTTGAAGCGCGGAAAGCAGCCTAAGTCTTGAACTGGTGATAGCGACCGCACCAAAGACTAAAGGCCCGCCTGCCAGCGGACCTTTAGCTACAACCCGATCTCTCGGCAAAACTGTCCGTTGCCCCGGACTGCCTACCCGAAGTGTATCACTTTGCGAGGTGGGCTATGGCTAAAGATTATCGGGAGTTGAAACTTCGTATACATGGCACGACTAGCGGGCAAGAGATCACGCCGCTGACACTGCCCATGGCGCGACTTGCGGAGTACATGACTGACTTCGCCATTCTTCTCGGTCACAAGGAACACGTCCATTGCGTCAGAATCGAAGATGGGAGTGCCGCTCCGCTCGCTCTCGTCGATATCGAAAAGGATGTGCAAGTTCGAGAACGTCTCAAGCAGGCAGCAAATGGAAGTGGGCCATCCGATGCGCCCGGCATTTACGCAAAGCTGAACACGAAGTTCACTGAGGACAATGGGTATGGGGAGATTCTCGAAAAGCTTGGCGACCGTGAAATAAAAATTCTCGACTTCCCCGGCAAGAAGAGGAAACTCAGTCCGGTGTATGGGCCGATCAAGGAACAGGCATCGGTTCAAGGTGAGCTAAAGCGAGTGGGCGGACAAGAGCCGACCATTCCCGTCCACCTTCAAGACACGGATGGAAAATGGTACTACTGCTGGGCAAGGAAACCAATTGCCGTCGAACTCGCGGCTTTTCTATTCCAGCCCGTCCGTCTAAACGGCATTGCTACGTGGCAACGCGATGAAAATTCGACGTGGACCTTGCTGGATTTTGAGGTTCAGAGCCACATCGCGCCGCTCGGGAGTGATGCTCCGGGCACCGTATTTTCTGATTTGCGAGCGATAACCGACAACGATTGGAATAAACTCACCGATCCACTAGGTGAACTGCGCCGCCTACGACATGGAGAGGACGAGATACAGTGATTGTCTTCGACACAACGTATTTGATAGTGCTACTGGAAGACAGAGTGCTGTCGATTCTGGATCGTCACGGCAAGCCGGTTAGGAAGGTTCACGAAAGAGTCCGCGATCTCGTCCGAAAATTCTCAGAGACGAATGTAATAGTCGGCATACCAACCCCGGTCCTTGCCGAGTATTTGGTTAGGGCTGGCGGAGCCGGTCAGGAATTGCTTAAACGGTTGAGCAATACATCCAAGTTCAACCTGATCCCATTCGGCGTAAAAGCAGCCATAGAAGCATCCGAGTTGATCCGCACCATCAAGAATGAGCAAAAGGGTCAGCCGATAGACACGTGGGCTAGAGTAAAGTTTGACATTCAAATTGTGGCCATCGCTAAGGCGGAAGATGCTTCCGTGATATATGCGGAAGACCCACATATGGAAGCGCATGGCAAGCGCGCAGGCATTGATGTTCGGCGTATCTGCGATTTGCCATTACCGACAGGAGAAGCTGAAGAGGATCTCTTCAGTGGGCTACCCGACGACGGCGAACAGAGCGGAGACGCGAAATGAAGCCATTGCCAGCGCCGGACGTACCCGGTAATACCGAAGCGGAAAAGTTCGACAATGCCGTCCGTAAGATGTTTACCGTCTCAAAAGTGGAACTGCTGAAGCGAGAGGCAAAATGGAAGCGGGCACGAGTGCGGAAGAAACGCAGTAAAAAGGCACATGACTGACCAACGAAAAAAGTGCGAGTGCGGGAAGGTTTGGACTCTGACTCGCCATAAAATGCCATACGGTGCGCGTGATGACGATTCACTTACGTGTGTCTGTGGACGGGAACTCATCCACTGGAACGGGGGTCACACTTACACAGCCCAAGAAGTCACAGACGAGGTCGCCCGGAAGGCAGGATGAAAATTGGCAATAACGCGAAAGTGTTTCTTGCAATTCTTTCTTTGGTCTTTGCCCTTCAAGTGATCTTTGATATTCAAGCTGATTACGATGAAGGGAAAGCATTCATTCTCAGGCTGTTCACCTCGGCGCTGATCGCCGGAGGCGCGACCTATTTCTGGAACCAGTTCCGCTCCAAGAAGAATTAAAAGGCCATTTTGCTAACTATATTAGTGCCCTGAATTGGGGCAGTTAGAGCTGCGCCGTCGCCAAAAGGGGCCCTCGAAGCTGCCCAAAGCCATTTTCAGTGGCAATCTAAGTTCTTATTTTGGAGGATTTTAGACGCAAGTCCTTTAAATCCATGATTTTGCGGAAATAGGGGGGAGGGGTCCCTCGTAACTTTGGAAGTTGTTGCAGATTGGAAAACGCCAGCAAAAATAAGCCGTTGAATTTCCTGAGACCTGACGGCCGAGAACTTAGGGCTGCTATGCGCTCGCCGCTTCCGTGGTTCCGAGCGGCAGAAAATATTGCGTTCCCTTGATCGGAGCGGAGACTTTCTTCAGCAGTTCCTGCAAATCTTCATTGCGGTCAACGAAATCAATATCGGAAGTATTGACGATCAGCAAATCGGATTGCGTGTAGTGGAAGAAAAAGTGTTCGTAGGCTTTCACGACTTCCATTAGGTAATCCTCGCTGATTGCTTTTTCGCCCGCCGCATTTTTTTTCTTCAGCCGCTTTTTCAGCACCTCAGGCGAAGCTTGCAGATAGATCACGAGATCAGGCGTAGGAATTAGTTCGCGGAAATAATTGAAGTAGCGATTGTAGGTATCGAGCTCCTGATCGTTGAGGTTAAGGCAAGCAAAGAGCTTGTCCTTTTCAAAAATGTAATCGGAGACAACCGTCTTATTCGATCGCGGACCCAAATCCAGCGCCCGCAACTGCTCAAAGCGCCGGACCAGAAACGTCAACTGCGTCTGAAAAGCTGCGCCCGATTCGCCGTCGTAGAAGGCTTTCAGAAACGAGTTGTCCACCGGTTCGATAACCCGCTGAGCCGCCAGGCGCTCGCCGAGAACCCGCGCCAGCGTGCTCTTTCCAACTCGTATCGGACCTTCGACCGCAATGTAGCGTGGGAGTTCGAAAAGCTTGGCCATGGATTTATAGAATGCCGATGATCGATTATCGCCGATGGCTGATCGACGACCGACTGTAGATTGCCTTCCGGAACTGGAAAGCAGAATATATTGCTTCGTCTCCGGAAGCAATTGTGGATTGCGTTAAGGTCAGAGGTTAGAGGTCAGATTGCAGAGGTGAGAGCCAAAGCGTTGCGGTCTCGCCTTCTGCAATCCGAGCTCTGCCCTCTGACCTCCATTACAATTCGATCATGCTCCCAGCTCTGATCGGCCTTTCCGCCGCGGCCGCCGCTTCGGCATTGGGATATCAGACCATGTCGCCGACGGGCCAATGGTATGGACGAACCTTTGCGAAAGGAATCCACGGAAGTAAACAATTAGCTCTAACCTACGATGACGGACCGAACGATCCCTACACGTACAAACTGCTGGAGGTGCTCGAGAAATATAGTATTCATGCGACTTTCTTTATGATCGGCGAATTCGTGCGGCAGCGCCCTGAAATTGCGCGCGCAGTGGCCCAAGCGGGACACGTCATCGGCAATCATACGTTCGAACATCCCAGGCTCATTTTCGCGTCGGAAGCGCAAACCCGCAAGCAGTTGGTCGATTGCCGCAACGCGCTGAACGACGCAATCGGCGAGCATTCGAACCTGTTTCGTCCCCCGTTTGGAGGAAGACGTCCCGCAACGCTCCGAATTGCGCGCCATCTGGAACTGGAAACGGTCATGTGGAACGTGCCCAGCTATGACTGGAAAGCGCGGTCCGCAGCCGTAATCGAGGAGAAAGTAGCGCGGCAAATCCGCGGCGGCGATGTGATCCTCCTCCACGATGGCCAACATCGCGCGTTTGGCGCGGATCGAGGACAAACCGTTATTGCAACCGGGAATCTGATCCGGCGACTCAAGGAATCAGGCTACGAGTTCGTAACCGTTCCAGAGATGATGCAAGCTCATCACTGACAAAATCTCTACGCGTGCACCGTCGCAAACGCATTCTTCGCAGCCGCAATGCTTTGCTGAACATCTTGTTCGGTGTGCGCCGCACTTAGAAATGCCGCTTCGAACTGCGATGGAGGAAGATAGATCCCATTGTCCAGCATCGCGCGGAAGAAACGCCCGAAAGCTTCGGTGTCGCATTTAGCGGCAGACGTCCAGTCCGTAATTGGCCCTCGGTCGAAGAACCACGTGAACATCGAACCGACGCGGTTGTAGCACATGCTCACGCCCGCGTTTTGGGCTGCTTCGGCGATTCCAGCCACCAGTTTTCCGGCAAGTTGGTCGAGCTTCGAGTAAATGTCTTTATGATCGCGCAAGTAGCGGAGTGTCGCATAACCAGCTGCCATGGCGAGAGGATTCCCCGAAAGCGTTCCGGCCTGATACACCGGACCGAGAGGTGAGATCAGATCCATAATTTCGCTTGCGCCGCCATAACCGCCGACTGGCAAACCTCCGCCGATAATCTTGCCCATGGTAGTGAGATCAGGCTTGATCGCGTAGAGTTCTTGCGCTCCGCCGAAGGCTAGCCGAAATCCGGTCATCACTTCATCGAAGATCAGCAGAGCATTGTCGCGCCGCGTAATAGCGCGAAGCGCCTGTAGATATCCGCGAACCGGCGGAACACATCCCATGTTGCCGACAACTGGTTCCACAATAACGCATGCAATCTGGTCCTTGAACTTGTTGAAAGCTTGCTCAAGCGCAGCGACATCGTTGTAAGGAAGCGCCAGAGTAAACTGCGTGAACTCTTCTGGCACGCCAGCCGAGCCAGGAATGCCAAGTGTAGCCACGCCCGAGCCAGCCTTTACCAGCAACGCGTCAGCATGTCCGTGATAGCAGCCCTCGAACTTCACAATGTATTTGCGCTTCGTATATGCGCGCGCCAGCCGTATAGCCGACATGGTCGCTTCGGTTCCCGAACTCACGAACCGGACTTTCTGCATGTGCGGAAAAGCTGAGATCACTAACTCGGCGAGATCGGCTTCTGCCGGAGTGGATGCTCCAAAGCTTGTGCCCTTGCGCGCCGCCGCGATCACGGCCTCGATGACTGAAGGCGCCGCATGCCCCAGGATGAGCGGCCCCCAGGATCCAATGTAATCCACATACTCATTGCCATCGGCATCCCAGATGCGCGAACCTTCGCCACGCACAACATATAGCGGATCGCATCCAACGCTAACGAAGGCACGGACCGGCGAGTTCACTCCTCCAGGGATCAACTGTTCGGCGCGTTTCTGAAGCTTGCGTGACTGTTCCGTCTTTCGTGACATTATTCCTCCCAAGACGTAGCCTCAACCGTGAAAATCGCGCGCAGGCACGCGGGGCTCGAATACTTTTTCTTCAATATAGCAGCCCACTCTAAACCCTGCGGCATCGCAAGTTACAGCCGCTTGTGATCTCAAGCGTAGATTCCAGTTCCGCGAACGAATTGCCGTATCTCACCAAATGTGGAAATAACCGTCGCGGCGGGCAAGGTCCACTTTGAGCCCAAACAGTTTGCTCAAACTAACAGCCTGCAATACTTCGTCCTTGCGTCCATCAGCCACGATCCGGCCGTTGGACATGAGCACTACTCGCTCGATCTCAGGAACAATATCGGGCAGTTCATGCGTAACCAGAATAATTCCAATTCCAGAGTTGGCAAGGGAACGCATCGTTTCTCGCAAACTTTTTTGCGCCAGAATATCCAATGAATTGCAGGGCTCGTCGAAAAGCAGTGCACGAGGCTTGTGAACCAGAGCCCGAGCAATGAGGACACGCTTGGCCTCGCCTGACGACATCTGCTCAACCGGACGATCGGCCAGATGAGAAACTCCCAGTTCGGATAATGCTGCCTCAGCCCTATCTCTGTATTGCCGATCGACGGTGTGATTCGGAAAAATCCGCGTGCTACTGAAAAACCCCGAAAGCACCACGTCCATGCCGCTAGCGTCCCCTGTACATGAGGACATCAGATCGTTGGAGACTATGCCCAGCAGAGAGCGCAATTCAAATACGTTCCAGTTCTTCTGGCCGAGAATGGACATGCCCGAACCTTCGCGTACCATCGGGTAACATTCGCGAGTGATTGTCTTGATCAATGTCGATTTGCCGCAGCCATTCGGCCCAAGCACCGCTATGTGTTCGTCCACATTTACGCGAAGACTAAGTTGTCGAGGACGATCTTCTGTCCGCGCATCACGCGAATATTTCGCAAATCGAGTAATGGGGTTTGCACTCCATGTTGGACGAATAATTTACGGTACGGATTCCAGCCAATCGAATTAATCTGACTTTCACGAAATTGAAATATTCCTGCAATCTCCGAGCCTATCGTCAATGCAGTTGCCCTTCTAACCGGGAGGGTTTTATCAGGACGGCCTTGGGGGGCTCCGGGCTGTCCTTTTTCTGTTTTGAAGATGTCGATACTGATTACTGACGGCAGCACCCTTCGGCTCGCCCCTTCCCATGATATACACAACAATTGAGGAGTTTTTGCCCGCGGTTCTCAGTACGTGTTTTGATGACACGTGCGAGTGAGTCGATATCAATCATAGTTAATTCTTTTGGATATACTTATATTAATAATTAGAGCGGGTCGCAGAAATTTGGTTTTTTATCGCGCTCCACGATCGCAATTATTGTCCCGAGCCCGCTCCCGTTGACTAGATTGCTCACGCTGAAATTGCAATTCGTTTTCGTTTATGGATGATCTCCTCGCCAACCGCCGGACTGCCAGATGTCGCGTCAACGCGCCAGCGTTGCGGCTCAACGCTTTTAAGCCTCTTGCGTCGCCTCTCCTTTCTTCAGTTGGGCACAGTCGCAAGTTCCTAGAGTCTCCGCCGAAACCGTCGCTTCAGCTTCGCCTAATCGGATGATCCTTCCGGCGTTTCCAGCGATACAATCGCCGACCCAGAGTCCATGTTTCCACACTTTAAGAGCACGCGATTCTGGCTTTCCGGACAGACGAACTTTATCTTTCAGACTCATCCCGACTTTCACGCCGATTACAGCGGTCCGCACAGCCTGAGCCCGGACTATGAAAAGGCCACTTCGCGAGTCATGACGCTATACACTGGCGTGCGGATCAATGGTTCCACTGAGTTTCTGGTGGACATCGAAGAAGCCGGGGGGCCGCACTCAGCCAGGGGTTTGGACTCGCCGGAAATACGGATCTGGACATCGTGCGCAATCCGCTGCTGAGTAAGGCGCCCTATCTTGGACGCGGCATGATCCACAAAGTTTTTGCGCTTAGCAAGGATAAGATTGAAAACCATCGCAGTTTTCTGTCGTTATTCGACGAGTTGCCGCGGCGTCGCCTCGAAATTCGCTTCGGCAAATTTAGTCTGCCGGATTTCTTTGATGTGAATTCGGTCGGATCCGACACCCACTTTCAATTCAATAACTGGTCGGTGGATAACAATGGCGCCTGGGACTATGCGGCCGATACGCGCGGCTACACAGTGGGCGTCGTTGCGGACTACGAAGACGGAAACTGGGGTCTTCGATTCGCTGAAGCACTGATGCCGAAGATTGCAAACGGTATCGATCTGGTATGGCGACCATGGCAAGTCCATGGCGAGAATTGGCAATATGAATACCGCCGCGGCGTCATGCCGAAAAAGCTCGGTGTCATGCGACTGCTCGCCTACACGAACTATGCGAACATGGGTATTTATCGGATTGCGAATGAGCAGTTTGAGCACGATTTGTCGCCCGAGCCGGAAACATTCCCGGAGATCACTAACCATCCCTGGCACGTCACGCGAAAATATGGTTTCGGAGTCAACCTCGAGCAGAATCTTACCAAGTATGTCACAGCATATGCGCGCTGGGGATGGGACAACGGAAAAACTGAATCTTTTGCCTACACCGAGATTGATGAAACCTTCGATCAGGGTGTTGGGGTCAACGGCGCGTGGTGGCGCCGCAAGCAAGACCGCGCGGGGGTTGCCTTCGTATCGAACGGTATCAAGAAAGACCACCAAGTCTATTTAGCGGAGGGCGGCGAGGGCTTCCTGCTGGGCGACGGCGGATTAAATTACGGACGGGAAAACATTGTCGAAACGTATTACACAGCGCACGTTTGGCGGGGAATTTATATTTCTCCCTAGCGTGCAACATATTAACGATCCGGGCTACAACCGCGACAGGGGACCGGTAGTGGTGCCGGGGTTTCGGGCGCATGTGGAGTTTTAGGGCGAGGCGCAGTTGGGCCGAGCCAGGCCCAGAACTGGGTCGAACATTAGTTGTTTCGATCGATTCCGACTTCTTGTTTTAGCGCGTGCGCAATGCCCACGCCATGCGCGGAGTGTTGTGGGCAATCCCGAAACGTCCCTGGCCATCGAGCAAAATGATTCCGCCATGGCCATTGAGACGCTGCTTCAGATAATTCATTGCCTCCTGCGCAACCCACTGGGGCAAGCTGCCTGACTCGACTCGATCTGCTGCCCACTTTGCCAGAACAAGCTTCATGATGGGTTCGCCCCATCCCGTAGTCGACGCGGCGGCGCTGAGGTTGTCGGCATAGCATCCGCAACCGATCAACGAAGAATCACCGAGGCGGCCCGGAGCCTTGTTGAGCGTGCCTCCGGTTGAAGTCGATGCCGCGATATTTCCCTCGCGGTCAAGCGCGACGGCTCCGACCGTATCATGGGAAATAGCAGGAGCGAAGAGGTCATGGCCGCTAGTTGCGAACTGCGCCTGATATTCGCGCAGGCGCTCGATCTCCCTCGGGATAATGAGATCTTCATTGCGGCAAAGTTCGATGCCATGCTCGGCTGCAAAGCGCTCGGCACCCCTCGGCCACAAAATAAACGTGGGGACTGTCGCTCAGGATTTTTCTGGCAGCGCGAACTGGGTTGCGCAGGCGCTCGACGCAACCCACGCCGCCGCCACGCAGAGTCGCCCCGTCCATGATAAATGCATCGAGTTGAACCTTGCCGTCGCGATTCAGGAAGCTGCCGCGGCCGGCGTCAAAGGTCTCGTCGTCCTCCATCACGACTACGGCTTCTTCGACTGCGTCAAGAGCGGAGCCGCCGCGTTCGAGCGCAAGCCATCCGGCGCAAACCGCATTGCGTACGCCATTAAGGTGTGGTTCAACCATGTCATCCGGGATGGCCCAAGCTCCGCCATGGACGACAAGAACTGGATTTGATGACACTAGCAGACCCCTTGCAGATTTTAGCCGTTCTAGTCTAGCATCCGCAGTTAGGTCGAGTTGCTCTCGGTGTTTTTATTCCGACCTTCGGAACTAGATATCGCAGCAACCGGGAAGCCGATTCCGTCATCTGAGCCGGAGCGACGTTCCAATCTGGATTTTTCAAGGACATTCCTATGGCCGTTGCTTCTCCACCCCTGATTCAACCCGAGAACTATCTCAACCACTCCTACAGCCTGCGGTCATGGCTGCTTACCACCGATCACAAACGGGTAGCCATTCTGTACTTGATTTCGACCACGGTCATGTTCTTCGTCGGTGGAATCTTCGCCATGCTGATTCGCCTGGAGCTTTTAACGCCGCAAGGCGATCTCATGCAGGCGGACACTTACAACAAAATGTTCACTATGCATGGCCAGGTGATGGTTTTCTTTTTCCTGGTTCCGGTCGTACCCGCAGTCCTCGGCAATTTTCTGCTGCCGATCATGATTGGCGCTAAAGACCTGGCCTTCCCGAGGATCAATCTTTTCTCCTGGTACCTGTATATCGCCGGCGCCAGCCTGATGATTTGGACAATATTGAATGGCGGCGTCGATACCGGCTGGACCTTCTACACCCCTCTGAGCACGGATTTCGCCAACACTCACGTTATTGCCGCTGCCATGGCCATCTTCATTGCTGGCTTCTCGTCGATCTTCACCGGCCTGAACTTCATCGTGACCACGCATCGGATGCGCGCTCCGGGCATGACTTGGTCGCGCCTGCCTCTGTTTGTGTGGTCCAACTATGCCAATGCGCTCATTATTATGCTTGGCACGCCCGTGCTGGCCATCACGCTGGTGCTGGTCGCCTTGGAGCGCGGGCTGCATCTCGGCATCTTCGACCCGACCGTCGGCGGCGATCCACTCTTATTTCAGCATTTGTTCTGGTTCTATTCCCATCCTGCTGTGTACATCATGATTTTGCCGGGCATGGGCGTAATGAGCGAGGTGATCACGTGCTTTTCACGGAAGCGGATCTTCGGCTACAAATTCGTCGCGCTGGCGAGCATCTCAATCGCTGTGCTTGGATTTCTGGTATGGGCGCACCACATGTTTGTGGCCGGGGTTTCACTCTATGCAGCCATGCTTTTTTCGATACTAAGCTTCCTGGTAGCGGTGCCGTCGGCGATCAAGGTCTTTAACTGGACCGCCACCATGTATAAAGGCTCGATAATTTTCGATACGCCAATGCTTTATGCACTTGGCTTCATCGGTCTTTTCACGATTGGCGGACTGACAGGCTTGTTCCTGGCCTCCCTCGGAATCGACGTTCATGTTACCGACACATATTTCGTCATCGCTCACTTCCACTACATCATGGTGGGAGGCATGGTGGTCGCGTACATGGCCGGTTTGCATTTCTGGTGGCCCAAAATCACTGGCCGAATGTACCCGGAGGGGTGGGGAAAACTAGCCGCACTGATTATGTTCGTCGGCTTCAATCTGACATTCTTTCCCCAATTCATATTAGGGTATTTGGGAATGCCACGGAGATACTGGCAATATCCGCCAGAATTCCAGGTATTGCACGTTCTTTCGACAGCTGGAGCAAGCATTCTGGCGATAGGCTACCTGCTCCCGATGACTTACTTTTTGTGGTCGCTGCGCTACGGAAAGCGAGCGGGAAATAATCCTTGGGATGCAAAAGGCCTGGAATGGACGACAACCTCGCCGCCGCCGAAAGACAACTTTGAGATTACTCCGACGGTAACCGAACCGGCATACAACTACAAATAGTTCTGCCGAGAGACTTATGCGGCGCGCCCCGCCATCGGAGTGTCCATTTCCTTGGTGCGCTGCCATGTATAGATGACGCGGTGGATGACGGTAATGGTGGAGAGCACCGCAATCACCCAGAGCACCGGAGCCATCACGTTAAATAAAGCACCGATAATCAACAAGACCAGCCGCTCAGGGCGTTCCATAAAACCGACGCGGCAGGTTCCGATGAGCGATTCAGCGCGGGCACGGGCATAACTCACCATAATGGCACTGATCATCGCGAGGGCGGCCAGCACGACGTAAAAGAATCGATTGCCACGGCCGTAGAAGACCAGCAATCCCAAGAAAAGCGATGCATCGCTGTAGCGATCAACGATCGAATCGAAAAAACCGCCAAAGCGCGTGACCTGATTAGAGGCGCGAGCGACGCGGCCATCCACCAGATCAAAAAAACCCGATCCAATAATGACCAATCCGGCATAGAGAAACATGCGGCGCTGGTTTTCGACGTTCGCATATCCAAAAAGAAAAGCGGCATAGGTGTTGACGACCAGACCCATCAGAGTTAAGAAATTTGGATCGATGCGCGAAAGAGCTAGCAGGCGCACGATCGCGTCGAGCAGAACGCCGCATGCTCGCCCTACTCCGCTGGTCCAACTCATAAAGCCCAACTCATAAAGCCCAGCTCATATTGCCAGCCTCAGCTTGTAAAAGCTCATTTTGCTTCTCGTTTTGGCTCCGCTTGCGGCTCCAGTTCCGCCTCGAGCGCTGCTTCGGCGAGATCGTGCATGGTAGAAAGCTTTAAGATTTCCATTTCGCGGTCCCCGCCCGGCGTCACGACGGTGGCCGTGTCCCCTACTTTCTTATTCAGCAGGGCGCGACCGATCGGCGACGTCGTCGAGATCTTGCCCGCGGCCACATCCGACTCTTCGCTCATCACCAGTTTGTATTCCATCTCCTCATTTTTGGTGCCATCAAAAATTGTTACTGTCGAGCCGAGTCCGACCTTGTCCTTGGGAATATTGTTCATGTTGATCAGCGACAGGTCGGCGAGGCGCTTGCCTAATTGACGAACTCGCGCCTTCAGATATTCCTGGCGCTGCTTGGCCGTGTGGTACTCGGCGTTCTCACTGAGGTCACCCAGTGCTACAGCCTTCTTGAGTTCTCTGGGAATATCGTAGGCCAGCTCATGTTCGAGCGTGTTCAGCTCATCGCGGAGCTTTTTTTTGATTTCTTCCGTCATGCTCTCGGCATTATAACTCTCGCCAAGAAAACCGGCATGGCGGCCCCTGCCTCTCTCTTGAGTGCTCCTGTCCGCAATCACCGCCCTAATCTCATCAGCCACAAAGAGTTATCCTCTGATCATCCCGACCGTAGAAGATCGTAACTATCGCAGTACGGGCGAGCCGCTGCCGGTTTGCGTTAACCGCGCCGGTCGGCTAGACTAGAGCTTGTTCTCTCCACCATCGGGACGAGGACCCCTCCCATGAATAACGACCGCGTTTTCCACATCGGCGATAAGGTCGTTTACCCCAACCATGGCGTTGGCATCATCGAGCAAATCAGCAGTCGCACCATGGGCGCCACAGTCGAAAAATTCTACCTTTTGAAGATCGCCGCCAGCAGTTTGAAGGTAATGGTTCCCTTCGCCAATGTGGGCAGCGTAGGGATGCGCCCGGTCGTTCGAAACGGCGAGGTGGAGAAGATCGTAAACTATCTCTCCTCTGGCGAATGCGTCAACTCGACCGATTGGAAAGACCGCTTCAAAGAAAATTCCGACCGCATGCGCACCGGCTCGCTCACAGATGTGGCCGCGGTGCTGAAAAGCCTGTTGATCCTGGGACAGGAAAAATCGCTCTCCTTCCGCGAGAAAAAGATGCTGGAGCGCGCCCGCTATCTGCTGGTAAGCGAAATTGCTATCTCGAGAAATTGTGACGAGAGCTCTGATCGAACAGGCACTGACTAAGGCATTAACCAAGTGCAATCTGCGCTTCCCTGAGATTACCGAACTAGCTTCGTGAGCGTCCGCTGAATCGAATTCTTCATCCTAAAATTGGACCGGCGAACTCGAAATGTTCTGTGGCTTCCCTTCGATCTGATCTTTCGGCCAGCGATCGCCAGGGATATCCGTAACGCGGTCCGTCTCATAAACGTCGGTTGCCTCGCAGTCTGAGCGTATTTGCGATCTACCAATATGATGTTCGAGCGATAGCTTGGCGACTTCGATGGGGCCACTACGTCGGCCATCGGCATGGTGCGCCTCCATCCACGATTGCAGAATCAAAATAGCCGCCATCCGGTCAACCGCTTGTCCCCGTTTCTTGATCGACAGATCGGTTTCTCGCAACAATCGGTTGGCCTCCGTCGAGGTCCAACGCTCGTCCCATAGATGAACGGTCAAGCCGAAGTGAGCATGGAGATCGTCAGCGAACCGGCGCATCTTTTCCGATTGTGTGCCTTCCGCCCCGCTTAAACGCAAGGGCAGCCCGACGACGATCTCCCGGACGTCGTATTTCTCCAGCACTTGTCTCAGGGCCTCAAGATCGCGCCGTTTATTCTGCCTCTGAATCGTATCGAATCCCTGTGCCGTTATGCCCAGCGGGTCGGAAACGGCCACGCCGATTCTTCTCGAGCCGACATCAAGGGCCATGATGCGGCCGACAACCGGGCGCGGAGTTGCATCCATCATCTAATTGTAGAGTGCTGATTGGTGAAATGATGTTTGCGGATTCAACCGCAAAGGTCCATTGTCCAAGCTCTTTAGCTGGTGACCTAATCACCGGCCCAAATCACGGGTTCGTGGCGGCCGCTTTCGGCTTTTCGGGAGGCGCTATCTGAACCTGAATAGCGTGAATGTTGTCGGACTTGGTCGTATCCACAGAGACCACTCCAAGGCTGCCATAATTCCCATTCGCGTCACGCATTTCCACCGTTCGCTTGCCCTGGGCGCCCGAAGCGCCGGGACTCACGGTGTCAGTAGTCAGGATGGTCACCTGCAAAGCGGCGTTCGGATCACCTGGGTTCGACTGTTCCACTCGTTGTTCGGTGATTTGCGCACCGGTCGAACTAGTGCGCTGATCTGTAGTTGCGCGTTTCACAAGTTGCAGGCTGCTGCCGTCGCGAGCGACGCCAGGCACATCGACGGAAAAAGTTTCGACGGTATCACGCTTTTCTCCGAGACCAACCTCTGCTTCTTTGGTTACGGTGCGAGACACCTCGCTCAGATTGCCATCATGGTCAGGGCGCGAAACGCGCTCCTCAGTGCTGCGATCGTTACCTGCCAGCGTGGTCGTAGCTTGCCGAACTTCGCCTACCTCCCAGTTGCCTGCGCCATCGGGAAGCAGTGTGGTTTTTTGGGATTCGATCGTGCCGTTGGCATCTTGTTGCCGATGCTCCTGCACTTTCATAGCGGGAGTCAGGCCGCCATCGGCGCTGGGAAGCATCATCGTGGTTTTTGTTTCTTCGGCGTCCTTGCCGATTTTTGCTGTCTCCTCAATCTGGCGCTGAATCACTTGCAGCGCGCCACTGCCGTCAGCGTTCGATATAGTGCTTACTACGTTCGAGTCACCTCCCGGAAGAGTGCGCTTCTCTTCTTCAACTACCTGCGTCACTGTCTTGTCCCCATTGGCATCGCGGCTGAATGTGCGGGTGATGGTTCGCACCGTGCCGGCGTCTACTTGCACAGTTTCCTTTTCGATGTCCTGGTGAGGTTCGAAATTTCCTTCAGCATCGCGGCGCTGGACCGACTGTGTGTCTACAGTACGATTACCGCTCTGGCTGTGGCTTTCTGTAGTGCGAGTAGAACTTGCGTCGTCGCTTTGAGATTCGGTCGTGGCAGTCCAGGGGCTGTTGGAGTCGCTCTGGGGACTGGTGGTTTGCCCCCAAAGCAGGGGATGAGCACATAGACATACAAAAATTGCGAGTAGCGCGCAAGTATTTGTGATCCGCACTTTTCTATTTTCTCTCTTGCGGACATTTAGTGTCCAGTCAGATTGGACCTTTGCCAGGGCAGTGTCGACACCGGGACAGACGAAGCGTTGACTAATGTGGCCGAGGGTTACACCGAGGAAGTTGCAACAACAACGCCGGTTGAGAAACGTGTCCAACCTATAAATTGCATTGCCAATCTGAAGTCTTTTTTGTAATCTTGCCAGACTCAATTTCATTGAGAGCCCGCACCCAGATGCCAAGCGCTGCAATCAGAGATAAGAACTGGCTATGGCTTGTTTCGGTCCCAAGATCGTGCGCCGTTTTTTCCTCCGCAGTTCGCTGTTGAATTACATCGGCAATTTATGTATCGATTCAGTTCAAGAAAATGGGAGAAGTGTATGCGGAAACTATTGACGAGTCTGGTTTTGGTTCTTGTTGGGTGGATATCGATGAATCAGGTTCTTGCCCAAGGCGGTGCTACGGGCGCGATCAGCGGTGTGGTTCAGGACCCTAGTGGCGCAGTGCTTCCCAATGCCGAAGTGCGAATTATCAATCAGCAAACCGGAGTGTTGGCGCGCGCCCTCACAACCGATGCCAACGGCGCATTCACCGCTCAACTTATGCCTGTCGGACTCTATTCCATCAGCGTGAAAAGTAGCGGCTTTGCCGAAGAAACATTTGCCGATGTCGATGTTCGTATCACAGAAACCACACGCGTTACTGCCAAAATGCGGCCAGCGGCGCTGCAACAGAAAGTTGAAGTGGAAGCTGAAGTCCAACAGGTAGAAACCACCACGGCCGCTACCGGACAGGCAATCGAATCCCAAACCATTCGCAATCTTCCGCTGGCGACTCAGAATTTCCAAAAATTGCTGGCGCTCTCTACCGGCGCGCAGGACGAATTGAACGCCTCAACGCAGTTGGGCCGCGGCAACGTTCGCATCTTTGTGAACGGCCAGCGCGAAGATAACAATAACTACTTAATCGAGGGTATCAGCGCCACCGACTACAACGTCGCCGAGTTGACCACCACGCCGCTCCCCAACCCAGATGTCATCGACGAGTTCAAAGTGCAGACGTCGCTCTACGATGCCAGCCAGGGACGCAACGGCGGCGGGAACATTAACGCCATTCTGAAGTCGGGAACAAAGACTTTTCACGGCGATGCGTATGAGTTTTTCCGCAACACAGCGCTGGATGCGAACGATTACTTCCTGAAGCAGAGTCAATTGGCGAGTGGGCAGTCGAACACGCGCCCGGTAATTCAGCAAAACATTTTCGGCGGCAGCCTCGGTGGACCGATCGGACCTGACGCGAAGCTGGGCTTCTTTTTTGGCAACTATCAGGGAACCCGGCAGCGTAGCGGCGATTCGCCCGGAACTTTCATCAGCACTTCAATTCCAATTATCCCTGCGAATCTGCGCAGCCTGCCTCCGGCGCAATTGGCCGCTGCTCTCGGGGTACCGAGCATCGACCCAGTTGCCTATGCCTTGCTGCAGGTGAAAAGCACCCAGTTTGGTGCGCCCGCCGGCGGGTATTTGTATCCGGCGTTGTCGGGAAGTCCTCTGACATCCACTGGGCAGACTAACTTTGGATCGTTCGCGGTCAGCGAACCGGGAAAGTTCACGGACAACCAGTTCACCGCAAGTTGGGATCGCGAGTTTCGAAACGCCAAAGACAAGATCTCCGCGCATTTTTTCTACACGAACTTTCAAACCGACGAACCCTTCGGCGCTGGAGGCTTGCAAGCTTCGCTCGGGGCTGCAGCCAGTTCTACGGATCTCAACTTTCCCTACGACCTTCCCGTGCACGACCGGTTTTTCAGCATTTCTGAAACCCACCTGTTTTCGCCGGCCCTGGTGAACGATCTGCGCGTCGGCTATGTGCGCATCAACAATAGTGGCATCAACGTTCCCCCGGTGACTGCCACCGATGTCGGCATCAATCGTCCGACGAATAATCTCACCGACAACATCTACAAGTTCACCTTCGAGACCTCTGGCTTCCAGTTCGGCCCCACCCCGGCCGCCAACCAGTATCAGGTGCAAAACAATTACGATATCGTCGAAACTCTGAGTTGGATTCACGGCCAGCACTCCTTCCGCTTCGGAGGCGAGTTCACGCCGGTCAACTTGAACAAGAAATTTCCGCAAGTTTTCAACGGCCAACTTTTCTTTACCAACACGACCGGCCCCTCGCTCTCTGACTTTCAGAATTTCCTGCAGGGTTCCCCCCAATTCAGCTTTGGCGGAGGCGGGGTTTACAACCACCAATACCGGGAGAAGAACTACTGCCTTGTTTGCTCAGGACGACTGGAAAGTGCGCTCCGATTTCACTCTGAATCTCGGCTTACGCACAGAATTTCATGGGCGCATGGAAGGATAATGACTGCCATATCGGAAACATCGAATCGAGCCTGACCTTGTCCGGAACATTCCCCTTCATTTACCCGAGCTGCGTCAATAAACTGGGCATCCCGGGTTTAACCGGAAACGCCGCCGGGTCCAACTTTTGCCAATAGCGTTTCCACCGGGATCGGCCCCCGAGTTGGGTTTGCATGGGATATAGCAGGAAAGCACAACACCACGCTGCGCGCCGGATATGGAATCTACTACGTCAGAGAAGATGTTGGAGCCGTCGACCAATTGAGTTTCCAGGCGCCATTCCTTCCAATTGCTTTTGCGGGAGGCGCTCCAGGAAGCCTTGCCAATTTCTTTGTCGGTAGCCCGGCCACAAATCCCAATGGGCTGCCTCCGGCCGGAGTGCTTTCTGCCGCGTACTTGCCGTGCCTGGCGCAACTTACAAGTTTCCCTGATACCACCGGCGCAGCGACATACGGCGGTTGCACCGGACCGGGCACGGACTCCACGCAGAACCTTTTCGTTCTGGAGGTGCCGCATCATTTTAAGGTTCCCAACACGCAGCAGTGGAACCTGACTCTCCAGCGCGAATTGCCAAAGCAATGGATCCTCGAAGTAGGATACGTGGCGACCAAGGGCACTCATTTACGCAATACTCGCGACGAGATTCAGTCCCTCTACGCGTCGCCGTCGAATCCGGTTGTGGTCAAAGACACCAGTGGCAACAGTTACTCCATCACAACGGACACCTTTGCTAACGCGATCGCCAGAACGCCCACTCCGGGCCTGAACGGATATTCCGGCTACCAGATTTTCGCCAATGATGCCTCCTCTATCTACGACTCGTTACAAACCACTTTGTCGCGCCGCTGGACCCGTAACTATGTGCAGATCGCTTACACCTTCTCTAAAGATATCGATACGACTTCCACCGGTAACACGGCTTTCAACACCGCCTACAACAGCGAAACTAATCTTGATGATTCGCGCGGTCTCTCCGATTTTCGACCGCCCGCATCGTTTGACTCGGCCACTTATGTTTACGATATTCCGGCCTTTGTCAATAGCTCGGGCTTGTTCACACAGCCCTTGGAGGATGGAGCATGAGTGGAGTTGTCACGGTTCAATCCGGAGTTCCAATCTCGGTCTATGATTCAGCCGCGGGAACCGCTTTCCTCGGGAGGGCAGCTCTCCGGATATCGGAGCCAGCCTCGCTCCCGGCTATCACCGTATCGCAGGGCTATACGTCGGGCAGCCTTCAACAGCGCGCAAATGGATATCTGAATCCGGCAGCCTTTACTTCGGCGCCACTGTTGTATCCTTTCGACCCAAACAATCCTTCGACTACGTGTGACCCTGTAAATAATCCAAATTTCTGCACGACTAACTTTGGAGATCTCGGCCGAAACGCTTTGCGGGGTCCTCACGAACAGAACTGGGACGTATCGTTCCTCAAGCACTTCAGACTCAACGAGCGCAATGATCTGCGGTTTACGGCCGACTTTTTCAACGTATGGAATCACACCAACTTTGCCAACCCGGCTGTCACTGATATCGAAACCTACTTGTCGAATCCGACCAGCAGCAGCCCGTTTGGCAAGATTGTGAGTACAAACGGGAATCCACGCCTGATTCAATTCTCCCTGAGGTGGGCATTCTAAATGAAGAATCTCGATACGAAAACAAGAATCCCATTGCTCGAGCGGGACGAAGTCCCGCCCGAGCTGGGTGCTCTTTACGACGCCCTGCTGCATCAGCGAGGCGTCGTTCCTAATATGTTCAAGACGATCGCGCACACGCCCGCGCTCGCTGCCGGGTATCGCGGCCCTGCTGAAGCCTCTTTTAAGTGACGGTGCTCTGCCCGGCTGGTATAAAGAATTGATCGCGACACGTATGTCGGTATTGAATGGCTCCGAATACGCGATCTCTGCCCATGGTCTTTCGGCGCGGCAAAAGGGCGCGAGCGAAGATCAGATTGCAGCCGTGAAAGGCGAGTTTGAACAAGGCCCATTCACTTCGACGGAAAAGCTTGGACTGCGCTGTGCCGAAAAGATTCATCGCTCCGGGCGCGATCTGGATGACGCGTCATTCGCCGAGCTGAAAAATGCCTATAATGACGCTCAAATTATCGAACTGGTCGCCACGGCAGCGGTCTTTGAATTCTTTCCCAGATTTGTGGACGGGCTGCGCATCCCAGTTACACCAGTCCCGGCGGCAAGTCCAAGTTCAAGGTAGAGTCTAATGCGTCCGCTAGCCTCGCGTATTTCTCTGATGAGTGGTGAGGGTGCTCTTTCAGTTTTTGCGCGCGCCAAGGACCTCGAACGCGCGGGCCGCTCGATCATTCACCTGGAATTGGGCGAGCCCGATTTTCATCCCGCTGTTCCCGGTGAATGATGCCGCCAAACGCGCCTTAGACGAGGGCAGGGACCGCTATTGCGCAGTTGCCGGGATCCCTGCTCTGCGCGAGGAAATTGCCCATTATTTGCGCGAAACGCGGGGTGTGAAAGTTTCCGCCAACAATATTGTGCTTGCGCCCGGCTGCAAAATCGGCCTCTTCATGGCGATGATGGCTCTGATCAATCCGGGAGACGAAGTACTTTACCCCGAGCCCGGTTTTCCCGCTTACCGTTCGATCACGCAAGGCCTTGGAGGAATTCCTGTCCCATTCGAACTCGCTGAACGTAATCATCTTCAGCCTGATCCCGATGAAATCGCCGCTAAAATCACCTCACGCACAACGGCGATCATCACGAATTCACCCGGTAATCCGACGGGCACCGTTTATACGGACGAAGTTCAACGCCGCATTGCCGAACTCGCCGATAAAGCACGATCTCTTTGTGCTGTCAGACGAAATCTACGCTCGAATCATTTATGGACAAAACTATATTTCGATCATGAATTACCCGGGGATGGAAGGCGGACCATCATCATCGATGGCTTCTCGAAGAGTTTCGCCATGACCGGATGGCGACTAGGCTACAACGTGGCTCCGCCGAGCATTGTGTCCGCCCTCGAGATGCTCGCAGTGAACAGTTATACCTGCGTAAACGAATTTATTCAGTATGGCGCGATTGAGGCCCTCCGCGATCGCAAGGGCCATACGACGCGCATGGTCGATGAGTTCGAAAAGCGTCGTACACAGTTTGCTCGCGAGTTGAATAGCATTCCCGGTTTTCGCATCGCTCCTCCGCAAGGCGCTTTCTACGCGTGGGTTAACATCGCAGACACTGGAATCCCTGCTGAAGAAGTATGCCGGCTCATGCTCGAAGAAGCCGGAGTGGCTGCAATCGCCGGCGCCGCTTTCGGCGAGTCTGGCCGAAATTTTGTTCGTTTCTCGTTCGCCTCTTCCATCGCCTCTCTTCACGAGGCAGTGGAACGGATTCGTCGCGTCTCCCACGTGTGGGAGCGAACGGCGGTAGCACGATAGCTCAAAAAGACTGAGGGCAGCTTCGCATGAAAGTGATCGTTGTGCGCACTATATGTTTCTTCCTGGCACTCGGCGGAGTTGTCTTCGGACAGGCTCGCGCGCTTCCTGGTCCGGACGTTCAGCAGATCTACGATCGCCTCCTTCCGCAAATCGAGCAGATCCCGATTTTCGATCATCACGCCCACCCCGGATTTTCCGATGACTCGGATGTTGACGCTATGGCCTCGCCTCCGGGCAGCGCCGCTCTGCGCCAGCGTGACACCAATCCTGAACTGGTGGCTGCGGCCAAAGCATTGTTTGGTTATCCCTATGATGATCTTTCGTCAGAACACGCAAAGTGGCTGGTCGAAAAAAAGCTGAACTGAAAAAGAGTCGCGGAACCGCATACTTTTCTGACATCCTCGACAAACTGAATATCGAACAGGGCGTGGCCAATCGCGCCATGATGGCCGACTATCTCGATCCCAAGCGTTTCGTATGGGTATTCTTTGCCGACTCTTTCATGTGGCCGTTTGATAATGCCGCCGAGCGCTCGCGCAATCCGGATGAAGCCGTCTACATTCCTCTACAAGAAAAAATGCTTCACCGCTGGATGCAGCAGGAAAAAGTTTCTAAACTGCCGTCAAGCTTTTCTGATTACCTCGCTTTTGTGACCCGCACGTTAGAAGACAATCAGAAGAAGGGAGCGATCGCGGAAAAGTTTGAGGTCGCTTATTTTCGGCCCGCGAAGTTTAGCGATCCCTCTCGTCAAGAGGCCGAAGCAATTTACAAAAAATATGCTGGCGGTGGCGTGCCGATCGAAACGGAATATCGCACTTTTCAGGATTACATTTTTCGATATCTGGTACGCGAGGGCGGTCGTCTTCATCTGCCGGTACACATCCACAGTGCGGTCGGAATCGGCGACTACTTCAACCTGAGCCAGGGCAACATTTTTAATTTTGAAAACATTCTTCGCGACCCTCGCTACTCATCGACTACTTTCGTCATGCTTCACGGTGGATATCCCTACGAACGCCAGGCTATCTGGCTGGCCGCCGTAAAGAACGTCTACATGGACTCATCGTTTATGGAAATTGCCATGTACCCATCGGAATTCAAGAAGTCCCTAAAAATATGGCTGGAAACGTTCCCCGATAAGATCACTTTCGGTACGGATGCGTTCCCGTACAACGAAATTCTTGGTGCAGAAGAAAGTTATTGGTTGGGCGTGCAATCCTCACGGACGGCACTAGCTGCCGCGCTAGCGGAGATGATTTCCGAGGCCGAAGTCAGTGAATCGTCAGGCCCTGCAATTGGCACACGGCTATCTGCACGACAACGCGGTGGCGATTTACCAGGGAAAAGTTCACTAGGCGAAGGTCAAGCAGTAGCAGGAGTTTAAGGGTAAGTGTTTCATTGTCCGGGTTGATGCCTTGCAGTCTCTTAATACACTAGAAGACTGGCCGGCGCTGCAAACAGGAAATGCTGTACGGCAAATCAGTGGAACCAAGTCATAAATCCATCGACCTCACTTGCTCCTGTTGAGCTCGACTTCGGAGCCGATGAATCCCCATGAGTTCCAGACCTCACCTTTCACTACTTTTCGGAACAGTCCGAGCGCCTCCGATCGGTTGTGATGGTAGAGATGCCAGTTTCCGACTCCGTAGCTCACCGTGTCGAAAGCCAACTCGCCTTCGAGATCATCCGGCCCCGCAGGTAGCGGCGGCAACACAGCATCTTCGGTAAGTTGCCCTTGATAGAAGTGCAGCAGACGCAAATAAAAATACAGGTGTGGCTCGGTGTTCTTGACATCAGGCGTAATACGTTCCAAAACCTTCACAGCATCTCTATCTTTGCCGGCGCGACGCAGAGAAACATAGAGCCAGTTTGAGCAATCGATCAAGCTGTCGTTGTTTTTCGCCAATTCTCGCGCCTTGCCGAACGAATCAGCTGCCGCGTCAAACTCGCCCAAAAAATAGTGCGCGAGACCCAGGTGATAGTAAGCCTCCAGCATGTCCGGAGCGAGCCCGGTTGCCTGCTCCAGATCGTTCATCGCTAGCTTGAATTCCCGCAATCCCAACTCCCGGTGACCCCGTTCAAGATAAAGATCTGCATTCCTTGGAGCGAAAGCTAACCCCTGGGTTGTTGTCGCCACTGCCTCTTTGTACTGCCTCCGCGACGCTTGCGCTTTTGAAAGCTGAAGCAGTCGATCGATATTCTTCGGATCTTTGGCCAGACTTTTGCGAGCATCGATAACCTTCTCATCGTCGGGCAGAGCATAGAGCTTGCGCCCAAGACCGGACGTAATTTCTAACGCGCCCTTTGCGGTTCCAGCATCAGTCTGAGCCGCTAGCTGAAGCGCTAGGCCGAAAGCGGACATAAACAAAAACACGGTGCGAAACCGACATATCCGCTTCCACGCAATACTGCACTTCTCTCGGCTCATACACCTGGCTTCTGTATTTGAAATAGACAGACTGGCAAACACGAACAATCCCTGGAACTTTTCAACTCAGACAACCCTACATAACACCGTGAAGAGTGATCACAGGTTATACTTTCACCGCTGATTGTAAGCTCGTTTTGCATTCGGGGTTACAAGCCCGCCGCTGCGCCCGGTCGTTCCGCTAGTATAAGGCGGTATAGAATCACATGATTAGAGATGTGTTCGCAGAAGCATAGGAATCCTGAATTCATGATGGAAAAGTTGCGGCTGCTGGCGTTATTCATCTTTTGTTCGCTTGGGGTATGTTTCTCGCAATTCCTCCCAGACTCTTCCTCTCAAGGCGCAACGTCTCAGAGCACAACAGATTGCTCCGACCCGACCCAGGCCGGTAGCGCTGCCTGTAGCTCACAAGGTCAAGGATCCGCTGGCGCTCAGGGACGTGCCTCGTCCCCCACCGTGCTTACCCCAGTGTTGAGATCAGCTCCAGAGTCCACGGCAGACCAGTTAACGCCGAACGCACCTCCGCCGAATCCCTCGCAGATCCCCCGTGCGAAAGCTGAAATTCGGCCGGAAACCGAATTCGAACAAATGGTGGCTGATTCGGTTGGCAGGCCCTTGCCTCTGTTCGGGCAGTCATTATTCGTCCAGCCCCCCAGTACCTTTTCTCCTGTCGACTGGATGCTGGTTCCGGCGGACTACATCATCGGTCCAGGCGATGAACTTCAGATTAAAATTTGGGGTCAGGTCCAGGGCGACTTGCGGGTAATTGTTGATCGTGCCGGCCAGATTTACATTCCGCAAGTTGGCCAGATATCGGTTGCCGGTATTCATTACTCGGAACTGGAAGCGCATCTCAAAAGCGAGATCTCAAAGGTATTCAAGAACTTTAATCTGACCGTGAATATTGGGCGGCTGCACTCCATCCAGGTGGTTGTTGTCGGCGATGCACGCTATCCCGGGACTTACACCATTAGCGCGCTTAGCACTCTAGTCAATGCAGTCTTCGCTTCCGGCGGCCCCGCCCCGCAGGGATCGTTGCGCCACATCCAGGTTCGGCGCAATGGCAACACCGTGACAGATTTCGATTTCTACGATCTGCTAATCAAGGGCGACAAGTCCAAGGACATTCGTCTGCAGCCCGGTGATCTAATCTACTATCCTCACGTCGGTCCGCTGGTTGCGATCGCCGGCTCCGTAAATTCCCCAGCCATCTACGAGATGAAGGACAATTCAACCCTGAACGACCTGATTGAAATAGCTGGCGATCTGAGCAATGTTGCCGACACCACTAAGATCACGATTGATCGCTTTGCGGATGAGGCGCGCAAAACACTTGAGTTTCCCTTAGACGGGCAATCCCGCGCTCTATCTTTAAGGACGGCGATATTGTTCACGTCTTCTCCATTGTTCCGCGTTTCGAAGATACTGTCACTTTGCGGGGGAACGTCGCCAATCCTGGGCGTTACCCGTGGAAGCCGGGGATGCGCGTTCTCGACCTGATTCCCAATCCGCAAGCGTTGCTCACCCGTCGCTATTGGCGTGATCGCGCCAATATTATAAATGGCTTGGCCACGGAGTATCCCATTCGTGCTGAGGCGCCAACCAATAATCGGAGTGTTAATCAGCGGCCTATCAGCGGGAATAGTCAAAATGGAAATGTGCCGACCGGCACAACCAACACCACGCGTTCGGAGATGGAATCATCGGGGAATTATGAGGTGCCTGGGAATTCAACTGAGGCTTCCGGTTCTTTGAATGGGACTGAGCGCGCCGGCCGCCGAAAGTGAGGTAGGCACCCCCCGGAATGTTCCGTTAACAGCGGGAAACCAAAATGCGCCGGAAAACCAACAGCGTTCTACCACTCCGGGAAATTATGTCAACCCAATCACAGTCAGAAATGTGGTTGAGGATGTCCGTCGTTACGCGCCGGAAATCAATTGGGATTACGCCATCATTCAACGGGTCAATCCGTCAGACCTTTCATCCAAACTTATCTGGATGAGCCCGAGGAAGGCGATCCTGGAACATGACGAAGCGGCTAATCTGGAATTAAAGCCGGGCGATATCGTAACGATTTTTTCTCAGCGAGATATAAGCGTACCGGATCAGGATCGCTCGCAGTACGTGATCGTCGAAGGCGAGGTCATGCGCCCGGGGGTCTACAAACTGGAAACGAATGAAACTCTTCGATCCGTTTTAAGCCGAGCCGGAGGCTTATCTCCGAATGCGTATATCTACGGCGCCCAACTGACCCGTGAATCGGCGCGCATCAAAGAACAAAAAAGCCTGGACGAATTGGCCCGCACTATGGAGATACAAGTCCGACAGTCGGCCGTGTCGCTCGCAGCTTATAGCACGGCTGGTGAGGTGCCTCAGTTGCTAGCCGCTCAAGAGGCGATCATCGCGCAGGTTCACAGCGCCCGTGCCACCGGACGGGTCGCGCTTCCGGTTAAGCCGACTGATCATAACGTAAGCGACTTTCCTGATATTACTATGGAAGACAACGACCGGTTCACCATCCCCCACACTCCTTCAACGGTGTCGGTGGTGGGCAATGTTTACGATCCCGGATCGTTCATTTTCGAACCCCGTAATACCGTAGGAATGTATCTCGACATGGCCGGCAAGGGAAAACCACAGTCGGACCTGCACCATGCCTTCGTGCTTCGCGCGAATGGGGTTGTGGTTGCCGCCAACAATGTTAACGGAGTTTTTGCGGGAACAAAGTTTGATCGTCTGCGCCTCTATCCAGGCGATCAAATCGTAGTTCCCTATAAGCTGCCGACTGGGGCTTTCGTTCGCGGACTTCGTGATTGGACGCAGATTGGTTCCCAACTGGCTCTGACGGGTGCCATACTAGGGACGGTGGTGCCGTAGAAGCGAGTTAACATGACGCTTCAGGGTGTAATCAGGGAGATTACTTAGATGAGAAAAGCACTTATTACGGGCATTACCGGACAGGATGGATCATATTTAGCCGAGTTGCTTCTTGAAAAAGAGTACGAGGTTCACGGCATTAAGCGCCGAAGTTCCTCTCTAAACACAGACCGCATCGATCACTTATACCAGGATCCACATGAGCCAGACCGGAAATTCTTTCTTCACTATGGGGATATGACGGATACGGCCAGCCTTATCCGCGTAATGCAAGATGTCCAACCGGACGAGATATATAACCTGGCCGCACAAAGCCACGTCGCCGTCTCGTTCGAAGAACCGGAGTATACCGCGAATGCAGATGGATTAGGAGTTCTGCGCGTGTTGGAAGCCATCCGTATTCTTGGAATGGAGAAAAAAACACGCTTTTACCAAGCGTCTACATCGGAACTCTTTGGTAAGGTTCGCGAGATCCCTCAGAAGGAAACAACTCCTTTCTATCCTCGTTCGCCTTACGGGGCAGCAAAGCTTTATGCCTATTGGATAACCGTCAATTATCGGGAAGCTTACGGGATTTACGCGTGCAACGGCATTTTGTTCAATCACGAATCCCCGAGGCGCGGGGAAACGTTTGTAACCAAGAAAATTACACGTGGACTTACAAGAATCAGCCTTGGATTGCAGGACGTGCTATATGTCGGAAATTTGGATGCGAGGCGAGACTGGGGACATGCTCGCGATTACGTTGAGATGCAATGGCTGGTCTTACAACAGCCATTACCTGACGACTATGTTATCGCCACCGGGGAACAACACAGTGTCCGGGAATTCATAGAACGTGCGGCATCGGAGCTGGGTACGATGGTGCACTGGAAGGGCCGGGGAGTTGGAGAGAAAGGCTATGATCAGCACGGACGATGTATCGTGGAAGTCGACAAGCGATATTTTCGTCCGACCGAGGTCGACTCGCTTCTTGGAGATCCGTCTAAGGCTCGGGAAAAACTTGGCTGGAAGTCGAACGTGTCATTTCGTGAGTTGGTCGCAGAAATGGTACAAAGCGATCTTGCGTTGGCGAAGCGCGACGCTTTGGTGCGCGCCAATGGATTTCGGATAATGGACCATCATGAATAGTTTTATGAAACCGTCGGCTCGGATTTTTGTGGCCGGCCATCGGGGATTGCCGGATCCGCGATTGTTCGCAGGTTGATATCGCTTGGATACAAGGATTTGCTGCTGCGAACGCATCAAGAATTGGACCTCATGGATCGAAGCGCCACACGGGAGTTTTTCGACCAGGAGCGGCCAGAGTACGTGTTCCTGGCAGCGGGGAAAGTCGGCGGAGTGCTCGCTAATCGTGATTATCCCGCCGATTTTATTGCGCAAAATCTTGAGATTCAAAACAATATCCTGGAATCGGCACTCCGAGATGACGTGAAGCGACTGCTATTTCTTGGATCGAGCTGTATCTATCCTCGGCTTGCTCCTCAGCCGATCAAGGAAGAGTATTTGCTCTCAGGTCCACTTGAATTTACAAATCGTCCTTACGCCATCGCGAAGATCGCCGGAATCGAGATGTGTTGGGCCTTTAACCGACAATACGGCACGAAATTTATTGCTGCAATGCCCACGAACCTCTATGGCCCGGGCGATCACTATGATTTGCAAACATCCCATGTCCTTCCCGCGCTTATCCGCAAGACCCACGAGGCAATTGGACATGGAGATCAGAACGTAGTTGTTTGGGGCACGGGAACGCCGCGCCGCGAATTTCTTTTCAGCGACGACATGGCGAACGCTTGCATCTTTCTAATGAATCTTTCCAGCAGACAATTTGAAGGATTTGATCTCGACTCCGGGTCACCTCCGTCTAATCAATGTTGGCAGCGGTCATGACGTGACGATCCGAGAACTGGCCGAAACGGTTTGCGCAGTTATGGGGTATCGAGGGAATCTGATTTTCGATTCGACGAAACCCGATGGCACACCGCGGAAGCTTCTCGACAGTACTAAGCTGTTCAATATGGGCTGGAAACCGCGGGTCTCGTTGGCGGAGGGGATTCGGCTAGCGTCGGACGACTTTCGCATGCAATTACGGCAACTGCAGGAAACGAATTGAGGGATTAAGAATTGTCGGCAATTGCAGAAACCATTTCACACGCCACCGGCCACGGCGCGAAACGCAATCGCAGAGCTCTTATAAACGGTATAGGCGCAGTCAGTGGCCGAGTCGCCCAGATAGTGGTCTCGCTCATCACGGTTCCCCTAACCATTCACTATCTCGGAAAAGAGCGATTTGGTTTATGGATTACCATTAGCTCAGTTCTGGCGATAGCAGCCTTTGCCGACTTCGGCATGGGTAACGGAATATTAAACAGTGTTTCCGATGCGTATGGTAAGGACGACCGCGACACAATACGCAATGTCGTCTCCAGCGGCTTGGCCGTTTTGGTGGCCGTCGGAGGAATTCTTTTAGCATTTTTTTTTCTTATCTATCACTTGGTTTCCTGGGCAGACTTACTGAGAGTTGTAAGCCCGCTTGCGCGCTCAGAAGCTGGGCCCGCGATTGCAGTGTTTACGGTATGTTTCGCGCTTAACATTCCCCTGGGAGCAATTCAGAAAATCCAGATGGGGCTGCAGGAGAGTTACCTGACCAACATCTGGCAAACATTTGGAGCGGCGGTGTCGCTTGCCGGAGTTGTGGTCGGCATTCGCATGCATGTCGGATTACCTGTGCTTCTAACTGCGATCGCCGGAGTGCCCGTTTTGGCGGCAGTTTGCAATACCGCTCAATTTTTTGGGTTGAAAGAGCGAGACTTGCGACCGCATTGGCGAATGATCTCCTACAATCATGTTCGCCGGATCGCAATTTTAGGCGGCCTTTTTTTTGTGCTTCAGGCTGCGGTTGCTATTGCATTTAGCGCCGACAGTTTCATCGTGGCGAGATCGTTAGGCGCAGTAACCGTCCCGGACTATGCAATCCCGCAACGTATGTTCTCGTTGATTTCGATTATGGTCGCCATGATGGTCTCGCCGCTTTGGCCAGCGTATGGAGAAGCTCTTTCTCGCGGCGATGGTAAGTGGGTACGCCGAACGCTCACCCGCTCCTTGCTTTTGGTGTTTTGCGGGGCGTGCCTGGCCTCAGGGACGCTGTTTCTTCTTTCGCGACGCTTGATACTCTGGTGGGTTGGTCCTCACGTGACTCCGCCGACTTTACTCTTGCTGGGTTTGGCCGTATGGACGGTCATGGAGTGTTGTGGAAACACACTTGCAATGTTTATGAACGGCGCAACGATCATGCGATTCCAGATTGTAGTGGCAGGCGTGTTTGGCGTTGCATGCGTTACGTCAAAACTGTTGCTGGTGCATCGACTGGGAATTGCTGCGGTTCCGTGGTGTACGATCGCAACTTATACAATACTTACTATTATTCCGTATACCGTCTATGTGCTGCGGTTCGTCCGGCGAACTGGTCTGGGAGCGTAGACTACCGCTGCGCTCATTCATCCCCTGATTTAATTGGGGGCAGATGTCAACCCGCCGCCCGCTGCGATCGACGCTAGAAAACCCGAAGCCAATCGTCGCTACATAGGTTTCCGAGAGAGCCGATAGTCACGCGCTCTCCACTCTCGATGTTGATCACCGGTAAGGACGAAATCAAAGTTTGCCGTTCCTTTCCCTCCGCAAACGAGAGACGGTTAGAAGCGTCCCGCGATTCTCGGAACTTGGACTGTGTAGCCGCGACGCTGGCGATAACCGTCCGCCCAAATCGTGAGGCGTAGTCGTCACGGATGAAAAAGGCATTGTTGCCAGCAGAATTGGAACCAACGAACGTGTACCCCTTTCGCTTCGCCAGGGATAGCAAGGCTGAGATGGAGGCACCGTAGTAGAGGTTGAAATAATTGGACAGCGTGCGAGTGAACGCCGGATCGTATGGAATGACGATAGGATACAGGTCTCCGAGAACAGCGTTATATTCGCAGACCGTAATCACAGGGTCTACAGATTCTATGGCTTCCCAGATCCAGTATTCGTTGCCGTCAATATCAATGCTTAAAAGGCCGATTTCCCCCGAGAATCCGCATTCGGCGAAGATCTTGTTGATATTTTCCCTCGTAACAAAGGCGCTTCTGGCGGCTAGAGCATGTCGCACTGCCATAGAATTCTGGCGAAGCTGTGTTTCGAGCTCTCGGTTGCCATCGATCACCAGCCCGCGCCAATTTCGGTTTTCAAGCAAGAATCTGGTGTTCGCTTCTTCGTACCTCTCGACTCCGAATTCAATGAAGGTGTGTAGATGATCGGGAATCTGTGATCGTTCTATAATCCAGTCTACAATTCCGTCTTCACCGAATTGAGAAAAGACCCTAAATTCCACGTCACGGAGTGAATTAATTGATGTTTTTTCGCGTACGAGCCAGCTGGCGATTCGGCCCTGGAGCAGAAGTGCGTTTCTGGATTCTTGATGAATTTCCCTGAGTGCTAAGGCTTTAACCCGGGCAGCCAATCGCTTAAGCATTGTATCTAGATCTCCGCGCAAGAATGCTGCAGAAGTTGCTTCCGAATGGGCCTCTTCAATCTAATCCGGATTTTCGGCCTAAACCTGCACGCTCCACAACGAAAGTAGTTGACCTGATACTTGGACGAGACTATGGCGATGCAAAGGTTCAAAAAGATCGGCGCAGATACGGCGCCGCATGCTAGCTGGAATTTCCCCGGATTGATGTCGATGCCGCTTTATTGTATGCCTGTCTCGGCAGTCGTGAGATTGTGCGCGGTCGCGTGTATCAACTCGGCAAGCTGGCGCGGTCATTTGACCGCACAATACTGTTTGCTGACGGCCCCCCGTTTCGCCGGGCCCTGGAGGTAAATCAGCTGTCCGTTGAATTCGGGGCTGATCGAATTCGTGAGTTGAACGTCCACTATGCGGCACCCACCGTCCTGCAGTGCTTGCCGCACTTGTCGTTCGTCCAGCCAGTGCATCTCCATTTGATACGCATTGGCCTCCGACCCCGCTTCGGGCAAGTTAATCCCCAGCAGCTTCTTCAGCCGGGCTCGTAATCTCAATTTCTGACGTAGCCGCGTCAGACTTTTGAAACTATGTTCATCATCCGGAACCTGGCACACCAATATTCCCCCAGGCATCAGTACTCGCGCGAAATCCCGTAGGTAGCTCTTCATGTATTTCGGTGCCATATGCTGCAGCACAATGCTGCTGTAAATGAACGCGAATTCGCCAGCGCCGTATTTTCCTAAATTTTCCACATCGTTCAGGGCGTACACGCATCGCTCACCATGCCGGTTGTGCTGCTGCGCCATCTGGATCATTGTCGGGGAAATATCGATGCCGACGCACGCAGCAAACCGCTCGCATAACGGCTGCGTCAACCGGCCGACTCCGCACCCGAAGTCCAGGGCACATCCCTCCCAGCGTGGCTTCAGCCCGATGGCTGCTACGTGCGCCAACACCTTGCAGATCTCCGCTTCTCCCGTGGCAAAGAACTCCGAAGCATCCCATCTGCCGCCGCGCTTTTTGCTATCTGTGCAGATAGCCCACAACGCGTCTTTTCGGGCCAGGTTCTCCCAGGTCTGTTTCACGCCGCGCAGATCTGTCATGCGTCCTCTATTGTGAGTGCTTTCCCACCATTCGCGACCACTCCCTCAGACGGCATTGCATAGTGGGTAAAATGTTCTTGTCGATCTCGAAAATCCCACTATTTGAGACGTCGTATCGAGGCGTAGGTTCATGCAACGTTATGATAACTCTTAGCTTTTCTTTTAGAGCGGCAGCTGCAAGTTTCCAAGCGCTTTATGCTCGGACAGCAGTACAATCCCGCGAGCGTGACAGACTGAGCGTGGCCGTGCTGCGTACGTTGTAGGAACCTTGATGCAGTAAAGCTGCGATCGCCAGACCAGGGGCGACACGGGTTGTATAACGGCATACACCGAGCGCAAAGCAAGTGGGATAATGGGTAGACCTTGTATTCGGGAGTCATGATGCCGGCAAGCGCTCTCTCAAAATGCGGGGGGACACGTTTCAAAGGCACGGTTTCGGTGGGCACGGCGGATCGACCACTTGTCACGGTGATCACCGCGGTCTTCAACGGCCGACCCTATTTGGCTGGGTGTCTGGACAGCGTCCTGCGCCAGGACTACCCGAACATCGAGCATATCGTGTGGGATGGCGATTCCACCGACGGCACCATCGACATTCTTCGGCAGTACGACGACCGCATCGCGTTTTGGCGGAGCGAACGTGATCAGGGAGTATACGACGCCTGGAACAAGGCCCTCCTTGAAGCTCGCGGTGAATGGATATGTTTCTTGGGAGCCGACGATGAGCTGCTGCCCAATGCCGTCAGTTCGTACATGGCCTTTGCCTCCCAGAACCAAAATGCGGAGTATATTGCTTCCAAAGGTAGGGTCGTTTATCAGTCTGGCTACGAGGAGATATATGGCCGCCCCTGGACATGGAAGAAGTTTTCGAGACGGATGCACGCCCTCCATGTGGGAAGCATGCACAAAAAGACACTTTTCCAACGCTATGGGAAGTTTGATACTTCCTATCGCTTCACTGGTGACTACGAATTCTTGCTTCGCGCACGTGCTGAGTTGAGTTTTGCGTTCATGCCGATCGTTACCGTACTCGTCAGAGGCGGCGGAATCAGCGATTGCACCCAAGCCCTGCGCGAAGCAAACAGGGCCAAGCTTGAAACCGGCGGACTTCCTAGACCGCTGGTGCTGATGGATTTGTCGATGGCCCTTCTCAAATACCAAATGAGGCCGCTAGCCCACCAGATTTTCGGGGGCGTCAGGAGGATCGGAGGTCGTGTACCGGAAAAAAACGGGCTCGATCGGCGAAGTCTTCACTATTCGCGAGATGAGAGCTCGAAATGAGGTCGCCTGGCTCGTGCGCGAGGCGACATAATGGATAGCGTATTCTCAGCAATTGCTGGCGCTCCTGTTTGGTCCATCATTCTCGCCGCGGGGTGCTTGTATCTAGCCGTAGTCGGCGGTTTGAGGCTGTTCTTGCGCCCTGCGCTGGCTGGCAATCTGGACCCGCTTAACATAAGAATATTAATCTTCACCGGTCCGGCCATCGTTGGTCTTCTTCTTTTGCCATTTTTGACACATTCGACTTCGGAATCCTATTACCTGATCTTGTTGTTCATGGCCGCCTGGTTTGTGGTAATTCGTGCGCTGGGAAAACCACCAACAATCGACCTTCGCGATCGAATGGGCGGCACATTCCAAACCATACTTCTCCTGCTTACAGTCTTCATCATATTGGCGCACGTTACGGTCAACATGATTATCCCTGGAAAGATCCCGCTTTTCATGGAGGGCGGCGGATTGAATGCTCGCTTCGAAGCGACCGAGAACAGCAGACTGTTGACTTGGCTGTCGTTTGCAACAACTCCCATGGCCGGCCTGATCTATGCGGTGACGGAGGAGTCGCGAATCCGTAAGTTTGCGGTGTTCGCAGTAGGTTTTCAGGTCGCGGAGAACTTGCTCTTCGCATCAAAAGCCGGCATTCTTACAATCTTATTTGTTTTGTTGAATGCGCTTTTCATCGCCGGCTTGCGAAATGACCGTAGCAGGTACAAAAGTATTCGTCTAAAACTTGTCATTAGCCTGGTGGTGATTGCCTTGATCGCCCCATTCTACTTGTCAATTATTGGGGCGGGAAGCGGCGTGGCGGCCGGGGGTTTGTTGGCTGTGCGCTTCTTAGGCGGCTTCGATCAATTGATATTTGCCTCGCTGTTCGATCTGTTGCCGCATCACGGGTTTGCTTCAGTGATCAAAACCAACCTTTTCGAGTATCAGTTGATGCCCTTCTTCAAGCTCTTTCTCTCCAAGCAATACGACTATTCCAACATTGGACAGTATATTTTCGAGTTTATAACTGGAGCTAGCGCTGATAATCTCGGAACGTATCCCAATTCAAACCTGATCCTAGAGAGTATATTCACCTCCGGCAGATATCTAGGGGGACTACTATTCCTCCTGGAGCTCAGCTTGTTTTACTGGTGCAGACGTAACGTTCTAAGTAAGCCCATAACTCCATTCTCCCTGATCTTTGTTCAGGCAGTTATTTTTGATCCTGTAGGCCTATTTGCATCGGGACAAGATTGGATCACCGAAACCATCCTGCTTGCTCTCATCATCACAACTGCCTTGCTTCTTTCGAAAGTGTGGGCCTCGACCTTCGCAAACTTGCGAATCATGCGAATGCGCGCCACGAGCACTTCCTAGAGGCCGTTCGTGAAACATAACTTGCCCATCGGCTTGCTGGAGCCGTGATCATCGGTTACTTGCGCTGCTCCTGGAACGGAATGCATAACTCGCGTGGGCCCACAGCAATCCCACTCGCGCCCGCAATCGATTCCAGGGAGACAGGCGACGACTGAAGTTATTTGAATGCCGCCGGTAAAACAGGAGTTCCTCCTCGATAAATACCGTTTTTCCTCTTGCGATGGCATTACGCGTCCCGATCCACTGGTCATGCAGAAAAACCGGCCGCACTGGAAATGGCAAAACTTTTTGCAGGAGCGAGGCCCTTATCGCCATGGTGGACCCTTGGTAACGATTCCTATATACATTTCTCCAAAAGCCCGCAAAAAACTTCCGTTTGCCGATTATCTGATCATCCGCATAAGGATTGCCATCATTGTCTATGAGCCGCACGCGGCTGGTAACGATTTGCACTTCCGGTCTAGCCTGGAAGACTTCAAGATATCGATTGACCTTATTTTCAGCCCAAATATCGTCGTCGTCGCTTAGGAACAGGATGTCGCCCGTGGCGAGGCGCAGTGCATCCTCAACCGTTGCTACTACACCTTGGTTCGCCGTGTGTTCAATCAAGCGAATGCGCCCATCCTGCAGCCCTCGGATTCTCGCCACCGTATCGTCGTCTGAGCAGTCATCGACGATCATTACCTCGTCGTGGCTGCCAAGTTGCGACAAAATCGAGCGCAGTTGGATCTCTATATACTTGCCCCCGTTGAATGCAGCCATGCAGACGGAGACTTTTAGTTCTTTATCGGGCATGATCGTGAACTTTTGTTGCGCTCGATTGAGGATAACGTCCCACAACGAATGCAACATTTAGGCTATTGTAGCCTCGAAATGGAGCGGCCCAATGCGGAGCGGTACTGACGTTGATATGATGGAAATGATGACTGAACTGGCGTCGATCGCTGTGATCATTCCGACCCTGAACGCCGTGTCACGGTGGGATAAGCTTGTCCAGGCGATTCGCGCTCAGGGCGTGGCACCACGTCAGGTCCTCATTGTGGATTCGCAATCGGAAGATGGAACGATGGAAGCGGCAAGAGATTGCGGATTCCTGGTGGAACAGATTGGGAGAACGACTTTCAATCATGGCGGCACGCGACAATGGGCTCTGCAATTTTTCCCGGGAGCGCAAATTGTTGTCTATTTGACTCAAGATGCGATTCTGGCATCCGAAAATGCATTAGCCCTACTCTTGCGTGCATTCGAAGATCCTGGGGTAGGAGCAGCCTATGGACGGCAGTTGCCTCGACCGGGCGCCAATCCGATTGAAGCGCATGCTCGATTGTTCAACTACCCGCCGGTTTCTTCAATACATTCTCTCGAAGACAAGGCCACGATGCGCTTTAAGACGATTTTCTTTTCCAATTCTTTCGGGGCTTATCGGAAAAGTGCTTTGGAGCAGGCCGGAGGTTTTCCAGAAGAATCAAATTTCGGCGAAGATACAGTGGTGGCAGCGAGGCTCTTACAAAGCGGATGGCGAATCGCTTACGTTGCCGACGCTCAAACTTATCACTCGCACGCTTATAGTTTCAGCGAAGAATATCGGCGTTATTACAAGATTGGAAAGCTACACGGAAGCGAGCCATGGCTGGTGCGTGAATTCGGCAATGCGTCCGGAGAAGGACGGAGATTCGTTTTATCCGAAATTTGCTATCTCTTGCGGCGTGCGCCTTGGCTGATTCCAGAGGCAATCCTTCGGACGGGACTGAAATACTTGGGGTACCAGAGCGGACGAAGAAATCGGTAGACTTATTCCCAGGTACAGCAAAGAAGGATCGTCACTTACAAAGTATCTGGAGTCCCTTTCCATCGCTCCTTAATTTCCTCCAGGCGTTTCTGGTTTTCCGGTAATTCGAAAGAGCGGGTCCAGCCTTCCCGCATTACAACCCAGAAGCAGGCAACGAAGAAAGAGAAAATAATCGTCCCAACGATAATCAGAAGTCGGTGCGGCGATGACCGCTTGTCGGGCACTACTGCATTATCCACTACCTGAACAATCGAGCCTTCCCGCGCCTCGTCAAGTTTGGCGATTTCAAACTGTTTCGCCAGCAGTTCAAAGACCGTCTCGTGGTACTTGAGGTCGCGCAGGCGGCGGAGGTATTCCATTCCTGCCCCCGTGACGCGCCCTTTAGATAAAATGATGTCCGAACCATTATCCGACTGCGATCCTGCCACCCGTTCAAGTTGCGCCTCGAGCGCGGCAAGCTCCTGTTTGGCGAGGATGAGAGCGGGATTGTCCTCTGCCGCGAAAGATCGCATGCTTTGAATTTGCACCTGCTTGGCGACGACTTGGCCCCGCAAGATGGCGGCAGATTCAATCAGCGATCGGGCCTGACTGTCAATTTGCAAAACACCGGTGGATTGCTGCGTTTCTCGCATAGCTTCTTCAGACTTGGTCAAATCATCCTTGGCTTGTTCCAACTGCTGCTGAAAAAACAACCGGCGCCGTGCCGCCTCAGTGATCGCCAGGGTAGCGGAAAGTTTGCGAAACTCCTCTACGTAGCTATTTGCCAGATCCGCGGCTCGCTGTGGATTGCGATCCTCGACTGAAAGCCGAATCAGTCCGTCCTTGGCGCCAGCAACAGCCGTCGTACGTTTCTCGAGCTCCTTGCGTGCGTCCGACATTCGTTTTTCGCGGTACTCCGCCATCAGCCCAAAACGCCGGATTATCGCATCCTCGACCGTCCGGCTAGTTAACAAGGCAACGTACATGTCGGCGGGGTTCTTTAACAGACTGCTCCCCCCCGCCAGTGAGGCCAAGGGAGCCAGCGATCCCAGAGATCCTCCGAGTTGCCCCAACAACGCGGAACCGATGGACGAGCTTTGCTGAGGAGGCAGCATCACGACCTTCCCCTCGTATCGAACCGGCAGCACAAAAGCGAGCACGGTCGCCAACACCGCGGCGACAAGCAAAAAATGCAGAACGAAACGTTTATGCCCCGCTAGAATGGCCAAAATATCCAGCACTGAGATCTCAGTATGGAGCCGGGACAGGTCTCCGCTTTTGTTTTTGGCAATCGCTTCCGATTGGACCATCGTTTCCGGGTAGGTTGCCATCTCACGATTATGACACGACGCCAAAGGCGATTCTATCAGGCTTGACGCAAGCTAAATGTTAGATGCACGGCTGTCATTGAGCGCAACTACGGCCTCGCGGGGGCTCACTCGGCGACAATGCTTCGTTTTCGTTTTACTTTGAACCAGATCCAAAATTCTGCCAAAATGCGGAAGCCCCTCAGGCAACGGTCAAAAAGGAAAAGAAGTGACGTCGCACGGAAATGTGATTAACCCGTCCAAAACCGGATGCTATCGCTTCTCGGCGCAGCGGAAAACCTGGTTTCTTCTTGCGCTGCTCATTTACTGTGGTCTCGGCTGCACCTTGATCGCGTCCGCACAAACGCCGGGGGACGAAAAGAACGCTCCCATTCCGTCTTCAGAATCGCAGGTAAAACCTCCAGAATTCTCAACAAAGTCCGTCCACTTAAAATCGCTCCCGCAGAATCTATTCCAGGATCAGAAGAAGTTTTGGTTAACCCCATTCCACATGACGAAGTCAGAATGGCAGTGGACAGTGCCATTGGCGTTTGCCGGCGCTGTAATGGTGGGCAGCGACACGGCGATCGAAAAGCACGTTCCGACGAAACCGACAATCGTCTCGCATGCAGTTACAGCCTCCAATGCAGGGCTCGCTGCTTTTGTCGCTGCGGGAGCGGGTATGTACGCATGGGGAAACCTTGAGCATAATGACGATCTGCGCGAAACTGGCCTTCTCGGTGGTGAAGCCGCAATTGACGCATACCTGGAGTCCGAAGTCTTCGCATACGCCTTTGGAAGACAACGTCCCTTTACCGGTGACGGACGAGGACGTTTTTTTGAAGGTGGAGACTCGTTTCCTTCGCAGCATGCAGCCATAAGTTGGGCAATCGCAAGCGTGATAACTCATGAGTATCCCGGCTTCCTGACTCAATTGCTGGCCGATAGCGCTGCCGGAGGCGTTGATGCCGCTCGGTTTGTGGGCCACAAACACTTCGCGACGGACCTATTGGTGGGAAGTGCTCTAGGGTGGTACACCGGTCGACAAGTCTTCCGCTCCCATTCTCGTTATAGCGCTGCGGATATCGCCAAATTCGGCACGTTTAGTAAGGGTGAAGAAGCTGATACTGCCCGCGAACCGCGAAACATGGGTTCCAGTTACATCGCGATCGATAGTTGGGTTTATCCAGTATTCGACCGGCTAATCGCCTACGGGTATGTTCATGACCGGACCCTTTCGATTCGTCCTTGGTCGAGAATGGAGTGCGCCCGCATTTTGTCGGAAATCCACGAATACTTATCAGGCGACTTGGAATCCCCCGACGCGGACATTATGTCAATGGTCCACGCCCTGGATGTGGAATTCGCGCCTGAGACGCAACTCCGCAATGGAGACACTCCCAATATCAACGCCGAATTTGAATCCGTTTACAGCCGGTACACTGGCATCAGCGGTCCTCCGCTGCGCGATTCCTTTCACTTTGCTCAGACCATCTCGGACGATTTTGGCCGCCCCTACGGGCGCGGTTCAAACAACATCACGGGCTTCTCCAGCTTTTCCGCTGCTGGTCCATTTCTACTTTACGTGCGCGGCGAATATCAGTATGGCTCCTCTATCCAGGGCTACACCCCCGCACAGACCCAAGCCATCGCCAGTTCCGACGGATTGCCTCTCAATTCTGTTCCCACCTTTGGGCAAGCCTCCAGGCTTCGCTCCATGGAAGCGTACGTCGGGCTCAATCTGTCCGACTGGCAATTCACGTTCGGGCAACAAAGCCTTTGGTGGGGCACCAACCGCAGCACGAGTATCCTCTTATCGAACAATGCTGAAGCCATGCCGATGTTGCGGCTAGATCGAGTAAGTCCGTTGCACTTGCCCAGTCTGCTTGAAAGGATATTCGGCCCCGTGTACATGTCCGGTTTCCTGGCACGAGTGGGAGGAACGAAATATCTTCGCTTGGGCCCGGATTTCGTTCTTTATGGGGATGGAATACAGAACGTTAACCCGCAGCCTTTCATCTGGGGTGCAAACCTCGCTTTCAAACCGACATCAAATCTGGAGCTGGGATTTTCCATTACCACGATTTTTGCGGGATATGGTCGGCCGCTGACTCTCCAAACTTTTCTCCACACCTTCTCCCAACATGGCAATCTTCAACCAGTTGACCCCGGAGGCCGACGTCCGACTATGAGCGCGTCATACCGGCTTCCCGGTCTTCGGGATTCAGTGCAGGTCTATGCAGACTGGCTGGCCGAAGCCCAGCCCCTGCCTTTGTTATATCCAACTCAGTCAGGATTGAGTGCCGGTATGTACGTATCCCATGTGCCGCGCATCAAGCGTTTGGATCTCCGATGTGAAGGTATCTATACGAACGAGCCAGGCAACTCGATCAACAATCTTTTTTATGTGAACTACCATTATCCCAATGGTTACCGCAATTATGGGGAGATCATCGGCAGTTGGATCGGGCGTGGTGGTGACGGAGGACAAGCTTCCACCACCTATTGGTTTTCCGGCCGCAACCAGGCGACTTTGACCTATCGACGAATGGTCACTGACCCCAGCCTGCTCGGAGGAGGCAATGTCCACGACGTCTCCGGAAGCTTAACTTGGTTAGTTCGCTCCCACGTAGAGGTTGCAGCTTCAGTACAGTATGAGCGCTGGAATTTTATCGAATTGAATCCCGGCCCTCGTTCCAACATCGCCAGCACGATAGAACTTCGCCTGTGGCCTAAATTCAGCGCAGGCGCAAACTCCAGCAAAATCGGTTCTCATCCCTGAGTCTAGCGCAACTTTTATCGGTACGTCGCGTTCACCCTGTTAGAGGTTAACGATGCTCCATGGGGTTCCGTTTAATCACGCAAAAAACGTACGCAACGGTGAGTATTATGCAATTTTCCACTGCAACCTCTCATTGGTGACGGGCATCACACGGTCAATTGCGGTGCGTGATGTCTAATCCATACCGGAATCGATGCCATGGGCCCCGTGTCTGTTAAGGTTCGGACTCGAAAGTGACCTTGGCGTCCATAAACTTTGCTTGTTAAATTGGGCTGAGTCACTTCGGAAAGAGATTGATCTTGCCAAATACCGAGAGATATACGAGGATGCGTTACCAAGTTATCTCATCGTGACTGACTACTTAAGGGTAACTACTTTGGCAGGAGAGCTATTTGTACGACGCGCAAGCCGCGGGGCCCCGGTTCAGGATTGGAAGGTAGGAACACCTTTCAATACGTGCGGAGGAGCTATCAGTGATTTCACGGATGCGTTATTACGATTCGCTATTGCGTATTGCCGTTTACACGCTCCCATTGTTCGCCTTCGGAATATCGGCTTATTCGAAATTTGGCACTATATGGCTTCGCCATGTTAGCACCGTGGTTCCGCAGTACTATCTGATTCTCCTGGGGTTTACGGAATTTGTCTGGGTTCTTGCCGCCAATTACTACGAACTCCCTTCGGTTGCGGATTTATTCTGGGAGTACACTGGTATCCGCGCGGCTTTTCTTGCCTGCTTTGTTACCCTTCTGTTGCAGACTGCCTTGCTTGTTTTCGTCAAACAGCTAATTGTTTCACGAATCTTTATTCTTCTCAGCAACGTGATCCTTTTTTTGGGTGTGGTTATAGCGAGAAACTTTTTCCGGCTGACTTCTGAATCGTCCGGCTGGATGCGGAAGCGTGAAAAAATACTGGTCGTCGGTACCGATCAATATGCGCGAAGAAGCGTCAATCTCCTTCGCCGCATCCCATTTTTCGCTGCGAAGTCCAGGCTTATTTGCAATTACCCGGACAACCCGTGCTGGTTCGCGACGCACCCGTTATTAGTGCTGTAGAACCTCTGCGCCTGGAGACACTTAGTTTCGATGAAGTCGTGATCGCCATCCCCAGCAAGCGTTATATGCAGGTTTCCTCCGTTTTCGAGAGTTTGCAAGATCTTGGAAAACCCATTCGCGCGATCTTGGACCTGGGACCGCGGCTTTCGGTGCGAGAGAAGGTTTTTCAGGTCGGTCGGCTTCAAATGATGAATCTGGCTATTTCTCCCATCGAAAGCTTCGCTTACACCGTGCTCAAAAGGAGTTTCGATCTGGTTTTCGCAATTCTGGGCGTTGTAATCCTCAGCCCCTTGTTTCTGGCGATCGCAATTCTTGTCAAAATGGGGTCTCGAGGGCCAGTTCTATTTAGACAGGAGCGCGTCGGCCGCAATGGAAAGTTCTTCACCCTGCTGAAGTTCCGGACTATGTACTGCTGTACTCCCTTCGAGAGCGACACCATTTGGACAACCAAGAATGACCCACGCTGCACCGCGGTGGGCACGATATTGCGCAAGTTCAGCCTCGATGAATTACCCCAGCTTTTTAATGTCATTCGCGGAGAGATGAGTTTAGTGGGGCCGCGCCCGAACGGCCGCATTTTGTCGCGAAATTCCGAACCAACATCCAGAAATACAACCTCCGGCATTGCTGCCAGGTCGGAATGACGGGATGGGCCCAGGTCAACGGCCTTCGTGGCGATACTTCAATCTCCGATCGGCTCCAACATGACCTATACTACATTCGCAACTGGAGTTTTGGCTTAGATCTCCAGATCCTCGCTCGCACCATGTTCACTGCACTGAACGATGAAAACGGATATTAGCCACATCCCAACTTCTTGCCTTAGATTCCCGATTTTTTCGATGTTGATTCCGGCCTTGACTAACGCGGTTTTGCTCGCCGCGGCAAGATTTGTCGAGTTTAAATTGTCGTTTGCGCGTTGCCGTAACGCCGCTGACCTGCGTATTGTTACATTGTGAGATTTTCGCGATCGAGTGGAATTTTGCTTCATTTCACCTCCCTGCCAGGCGGCCATGGCATCGGTGATTTGGGGCCTTGCGCCTACGAATTTGCCGACTTCCTTTCGGCAGCCGGACAGAAGTTGTGGCAAGTCTTGCCGCTAAATCCCACCGGGTATGGGGATTCGCCCTATCAATGCTTTTCCGCGTTTGCCGGAAACCCGCTGCTGATCAGCTTGGAACATCTGCACGACCAGGGGTTGCTACAAAAGTCAGACCTCGACCCGAATCAGCTCCAGCCAAGTGGTGCAGACTTCGTCGATTATGGACCCGTCATCGACTTCAAAATGTCGATCTTACGACGTGCGGCGAAAGTGTTCTTTGCTGACGGTACCCACTCTCACCATGTCGCGTTCGACGATTTTTGCGAAAGGAAAGGCCATGGCTCGACGACTACGCGCTCTTTATGGCCTGCAAGGACACCCATCGGGGAATGATGTGGACATCATGGGATCCGCAAATCCGTAGCCGAGAAGCGAGCGCTATCAGCGAATGGTCGCGGAAACTCGGTCCGCAACTGAAGGACTACAAATTCTGGCAATTCGAATTCTTTCAACAGTGGGAACGTCTCAAAACATATTGCCAGCAACGCGACCTCCGATTCATGGGTGATATGCCAATCTACGTCGCGCACGACAGTGCCGACGTTTGGGCCCATCCTGATTTGTTTTTTCTCGACGCTCAGGGTCGCCCATCCGTCGTTTCTGGTGTTCCGCCGGATTATTTCAGTGCCACCGGTCAACTTTGGGGAAATCCTATTTACCGATGGGACTTGCTTGCCACCAGCGGATACAAGTGGTGGGTTGAGCGCTTCCGCGCCTCACTCGCACTTTTCGATTTCGTTCGACTCGATCATTTTCGCGGCTTCGAATCGTACTGGGAGGTTCGCTATGGGGAAACGACGGCCATTCATGGGCGTTGGGTCAAGGGTCCAGGAGAAGATTTTCTCCAGGCGCTCCAGAATGCCTTTGGCGACCTCCCGATCGTCGCAGAAAATCTCGGTGTGATCACTACCCCGGTCGAGAATCTGCGGCACCAGTTCGAGCTGCCGGGAATGAGTCTTCTACAATTCGCCTTCGGCAATGATCCGCAGGGGCCTTCGTTTCGCCCGCATAATTACAATCGCGATCTCGTCGCTTATACCGGGGGACACGACAACGACACGACGGTGGGCTGGTGGTCCAGTTCGGGCGCTGGAGACAGCACGCGAACTCCAGAAGATGTTCGCAAGGAACGCGATTTCGCTCGAGCGTATCTCAACCTCCACGAAGACTCCGAGATCAACTGGGTCATGATTAGAGCTGTAATGGCCTCGATCGCTGATCTGGCGATTATCCCGTTACAGGATGTGCTGGGCTTGGGTAGCTCTGCCCGCATGAACCTTCCCGGCACAGTTAGCGGAAACTGGAGATGGCGTTATCGTCCAGATGCATTAAACAGCGATTTAAGCGCGAGACTTCGATCTTTGGTCAAACTTTACGATCGCTAGAATCTTCGAACGGGGTACTGCTATTTGACAATAAGGCTGCCGTTCGCAGATTAATTAATAGGAAAACTGAATGCCACTAAACCGGGATGTGCTTTGGTACAAAGATGCGATCATCTATCAAATCCACGTCCGCACTTTCCATGACAGCAATGGCGATGGAATCGGGGATTTTCAAGGGCTTGAGACGAAGATTGATTATCTTCAAGAACTGGGGATCAACGCGATATGGCTCATGCCATTCTTTCCGTCACCTCTGCGCGACGACGGCTACGACATCGCGGATTACAACGCGGTCCATCCAAGCTATGGAACATTGGAGGACTTCCGGAAGTTTCTGGACTCAGCCCACGAGCGGGGCATCAGGGTCATTATCGAATTTGTAGCAAATCACACCTCCGATCAGCATCCGTGGTTTAAGAAATCGCGAAGTTCGCAGGGAAATCCACACCGCGATTGGTATGTTTGGAGCGATACCGATACCCGCTACAAGGGCACCCGCATTATTTTTCTTGATACGGAAAAGTCCAACTGGGCGTGGGACCCGATTTCAAAAGCCTTTTATTGGCATCGCTTTTTTAGTCACCAGCCCGATCTAAACTACGACAATCCTGCCATCCGCGAAGAGATGTGGAATGTTATGAAGTTCTGGCTGGAGATGGGTGTTGACGCTTTCCGGCTCGACGCCGTGCCCTACCTCGTTGAACGCGAAGGTACAAATTGCGAGAATCTACCCGAAACTCACGCCATCCTAAAAGAGTGGCGTCGGAAACTTGATGAAAGCTTTCCCGGCAGGATGCTTCTCGCAGAGGCGAATCAATGGCCCGCGGATCTTCGCCCCTACTTCGGCAACGGAGATGAATTTCACATGGCATTTCATTTTCCGTTGATGCCCCGGATGTTTATGGGTCTAAAGTTGGAAGACCGCAAGCCCATCACTGAGATCCTGCAGCAAACCCCGGAAATTCCGCCGTCGTGCCAATGGTCGCTCTTCCTTCGCAACCATGATGAGTTAACCCTGGAAATGGTCACGGACATGGAACGCGATTACATGTATGACTCGTATGCGGAAAGCAAGACGATGCGCCTGAACCTTGGAATTCGAAGACGGCTCGCTCCTTTGCTAAACAACGACCGAAGGCGCATAGAGTTGATGAACGGAATGCTGATGTCATTGCCCGGGACTCCTATCATCTATTACGGCGATGAAATCGGCATGGGCGACAACATCAATTTAGGCGATCGTAATGGAGTCCGAACGCCAATGCAGTGGACCGGCGAAACGAATGCCGGCTTTTCCAGTGCGCCTCCAGAACGTCTATACGCCCCACTTATTCAAGATCCAGTGTACGGTTATCCCGCGGTGAACGTGCTGAGGCAGAGAGCAAGCGAACATTCCCTTTTGAATTGGATGCAACGCATCATAACAGTCCGCAGATCGACTGCGGTTTTCGGCAGGGGATCGATTGAGTTCTTGTATCCAGCCAACCACAGAATATTGGCCTACGTCCGGCGACTCGGCAACGAGACGGTGCTTGTAGTTAACAACCTTTCAGGCACCGCGCAGGCTGTCGAATTGGATCTGAGACGCTACAAGGGAAACATTCCGATTGAAATGTCTGGCAGGAATATGTTTCCGCGCGTGGGTGACCTTCCCTACCTGTTGACGATGGGACCGTATGAATTTTTCTGGTTTCGGTTGCGACGAATCTAGACGATTTATCTTGCGGAGTTATGTAGATAACTCGATGATGACGTGGCGGAACACTTCGAACGGAGACGAATTTGGCGGAAGAGAGCTTTCTTACAGATGATTTTCTTCGCCAACTGATCAATGTTGGCGAAGTAGACATCTTGGTGGGTTTGCCCACTCATAATAATTCCAAAACGGTTGGGTCGATCGTTCAAACAATTCAGAGCGGCATCCTGCGCGGGTTTCCACGAGAGCGCGCCGTAATCATTAATGTAGACGGAGGTTCACGTGATGGAACTCCCGAACTCGTTATGGGAGTCTCCATCGACGACGTGCGCCCAGCCTCCAATCTGTTTGCACTACGCACGTTCCACTCAATTAGCACAAAGTACGGCAGCAGCCCGGCAAGCGGAGTCGCATTTCGAACCATCCTTGCCGCCGCCGAATTGCTCCGCGCCAAGGCTTGTGTGATGCTCTCCCCTGATTCCGGGAACATCGAGCCCGACTGGCTCTCCAAGCTTCTGCGTCCTATTTATCGCGACGATTTCGATCTTGTAACTCCCACCTATCGCAGACATAAGTTTGAAGGAATTCTGATGACGAATTTGCTATATCCGATGACTCGCGCACTTTACGGGTTCAGGATCAGAGAGGCATATTCGCCGGAATTCGGATTCTCCCCGCGCCTGGGAAGCCAATTTCTTGAACACTACATCTGGAATGATGGAACTGACGGGGCCGGTGTAGAGCTCCGCTTTACGGTGGCTGCGATTACGGGGAAATATCGTGTCTGCCAGTCCTATCTTGGAGAAAAGGTTGCGATCGAACGAGGTGCCGCCGACGTGGTATCGGCGTTGCGACAAACCGTCGGTGCACTTTTTTCCGGACTAGAAACAGACTTCCCCATCTGGAGTGTCGTTGACAATTCCAAGCCCGTCCCGACTACCGGCCCCGATCACGAAGTTCTTACGGCTCCACTCCGGGTAAATCGTAAGCGTCTGCAAGAGATGTTCGCGACCGGAGTTGCAGAATTGGAGTCTATCTTTCAGTCAATTCTATCGCCCGACACTTTGGTGGAACTGCAGCGAATCGCCCAGCTGCGAGAAGAAGAGTTCAATTATTCTGCGGAATTGTGGGTCAGGACGGTTTACGAGTTTGCAGCTTCGTATAAGAATTCTGCCATCAGCCGCGATCACATTATCCAGGCTCTGGCCCCGCTATTTCGTGGCCGAGTTCTTACCGTCCTAAGGGAGAACCGTAACGCCTCGGAGGAAGCGATCGAGCAAAATATTGAAGGTTTATGCCTTGAGTTCGAGCGATTGAAACCCTATCTGCTGCAACTGTGGAAAACAAGAGAGTGAGGTAACTATGCGGGAAATGATTATCAGCGAACTTAGTCAAGCGCTGCAGGATATTGCCAGAAGTTTCGCACACTTCCTTCCTCGTCTCATCGTGATGTTAGTCCTGGCCCTTGTCGGCTGGGTAATCGCGTATGTCGTAAGAGCTCTTCTGCGCAGCATTTTGAGGCTTGTCAAGTTTGACAAACTTTCCGAAAACGCCGGAGCCTCTCAATTGCTCAACAAGGCCGCGCTGCCTTCGGCAACTGAAGTGGTAAGCCGATTCGTCTTCTGGGTCGCTTGGTTGGGCTTCATTCTGCTCGGAATCAGTGTTCTCGGAATCCTCGGCCTGCAAGAGCAGATCGCACGATTCTTTCTTTTCTTGCCGCGTCTCTTCGTAGCCATGTTCGTGCTATTTTTCGGGTTACTGGCGGCTAGCTTTTTCTCCCGCGCAGTTCTCTTGGCCGCCGTAAACGCAAATATGCCATCAGGCCGGGTTTTGAGCGTTGCTGTCCGGAGCGTGATCATTATCTTCGTGCTGTCTATTGTTTTTGAGGAACTGGGGCTCGCTGAACAGACCATGTTGCTCGCCTTCGGAATTGCCTTTGGAGCACTCATGCTCGGCCTGGCTATCGCATTCGGCATGGGAGGGCGAGACTTGGCCCGGCGCTTTCTGGAAAAAAGAATTCGGCGGGGAAAAACCGAAGAGAACGAGGACGAACTCTCCCCGCTCTAACGCGGCTACAAACCGTCAAGCTACTTCTTCACTGGCGCTAGCATCTCGCATCGTGCAAGGCAGACTGGCTCTTACCGTGGTGCCTTTGCTGTCAGACTCAACGTAAAATTCACCGCCCAGTTGCGCAACTCGCTCTCGCATTCCACGAAGCCCCACCCCGGTACGAACGCCCGATTTTAACTTTTGCTGTTTTTCAGGAGGGATGCCTCTCCCTTGGTCGCTGATTAAAAGCTCGGCCTTGTTATCGTTCACTTCCAAGCGAATGCTTGCCGTGCGGCTGTCGGAGTGACGATGAATGTTTCCCAGGCATTCCTGCACGATTCGAAAGATTGCGGTCTCCACCGTCGAAGAAAAACGTCCAAAAGTAGTGGAGCAGTCGAGAGTGACCTCGGTCCCGCTGCGTTGGCTGAACTCATCCACATACCATTGCAGGGCGGAGGGAAGACCCACCTCGTCGAGAAGAGGTGGATGCAACAAGTGCGAAATAGTGCGGATATCCCGCAGAATCTGCTGAATGAAAGAGCGATTATCGAAGAACGCCTTGCTCGCTTGCGGACTCAGCTTGTCTATTTCTTTTTCCACGACTGCTTGATTCATCGTGATCGCCGCCAAAAGCTGGCCCACGCTGTCGTGCAATTCGCGAGCAATACGCCGTCTTTCTTCGTCTTGCATCTGGAGGAGGCGCGCCGATAATTCGCGAAGGCTGTCATTCGCTTCTTTAAGTTCGTCGGTCCTCTCGCTGACTCGAACCTCCAACGTGGCGTTGAGTTGAGCCAACTCCCGCCGCGCCGTCTCTGCCGCCTCAGCTTCTTGCCGGGCGCGCGTCTCCGCTTGCTTAAGGCGAAGTAGCGCAGCAACCGTGGCTACGAGTTCTGAGCGGTCGATTGGTTCGGCGAGATATGCATCGGCACCTCCCGCCAGCCCTTGAACCCTGGACTCTGGCCCCACGAAGGTAGAAGACACGTGAAGAATAGGTATGTGAGTCGTGGCGGGATCGGCTTTGAGTTGCCTGCAAACCTGGAAACCGTTAATGTCCGGAAGGTTGACGTCCAGCGTAATCAGATCCGGGAGTTCAGTCGCCAACGCGAGGGCCTCCGCGCCTGTTCTCGCTTCCGTTACCTGGTAACCGGCATCGCGGAGCGACCGGACCAGCGAATACCGCAAAGCTTCGTTATCGTCGACCGTCAGAATTCTTATGGCGTGATTTCCCGAGCGATCAGCTCCAAAAGCCTCCCATCTCGCCGGCCCCTTGAATTGAGCCGATTCAGACATGCTTCACCTCACGCGCCGTCCGGCTATTAAGCGGAATGTTGAGCGAAAAACCAGCTTTGCTGAAAGCATCCGAAAAGCGTGCCAGAGAAAGCTCGCGAGACCTCATTTCCTTCGGAACGACTGCCACAGCCTCGCTGAGCAATGACTGCTCATGAGAATCCAGAATCTTTGAAGTGTGGATGATAACCGGAATGTTAGCGGTTCGTGGATCCTGTTTGAGCCTCTTCAGCACCTCAAATCCCGATAGGTCGGGCATAGCCAAATCCAGAATCACAAGATCCGGCATGCGCTCGCTCGCTCTTCGCAAACCCTCATTTCCTCCAGCAGCTTCCGAGCAAGAGAATGCCGCCGGTCCCAGCACGGACTTCACGACATATCGCGATGCTTCATCGTCATCGATGATCAGCACTTCGCGTCCAGACTGGCGCCGGACAATTTCCTCCAATTGTTGGATCAACCAGTTTCGATCCACCGGCTTGGAATGAAATCCGTCGGCCCCTAAAGCCAATGCTTTCTCCTTGTTGTCCACGACGGTAACAACAAAAATCGGGATGTTCCGGGTGGCGGGATCTTGCTTAAGCTCCTGAAGAAGTTCCCACGAGTGTTCGCCTTGAAGCAACACATCCAATACTACGGCGGTAGGCCGAAACTCACGCAGCGCATGGCGAGCTTCTTTCAAATCCCTCGCCGGTATAACCTGAAATTGAGTATTTTTCAAATATTTATCGTATATAAACAGCGCCTCCCGATTGTCTTCTATCACCAGCACGGGACGCTTGTCGGCATCTAATTCACGCTTCACGTCCGGTACGTAGACCACCTCGGTTTCACCTTTGAAGTTAATAGGAATGGCCACAAAAAAAGTCGAGCCTATACCGGCGTCGCTCTTAAGATACACATTTCCACCCAACAGTTGTGCGTACTTGCGAGATAAAGGTAACCCTAGCCCAGTGCCCTTTACCCCTTTCTGCCTATGCCCGTCGATTTGTGTCCACTCTTGGAAGATGCGGTCCTGATCCTCAGGTGCGATTCCAATCCCCGTGTCGGCTACAGAAAATAGCACCGTCTGGTCATGGCCACGTGCGACCGAGACCCGTACTTCGCCGCGTTCAGTGAACTTCAACGCATTGGAGATAAAGTTCCGAAGAATCTGTGAAACCTTCGCCTCGTCCGTGTAGAGTTCGGGCATATCCATCGCATCATCGAAAACAAGGTTCACAGAAGAATTCTGGTTCAACAGAGGCCGCAACATGCCACGTAACGCAGCGAACAAACCATCAATCCTGAATTTGGAAGGTCGAATCGTGACTTTACCCGCCTCAACTTTTGCCAAATCGAGTAAGTCATTTACTAACTCCGTCAGGTCTTCCGCAGAACTGCGAATAAACTTCACCTGCTTTTCCTGCTCAGATGTGAGATCCCCGTCCAGGCGATCCAACAGGATTTGGCTGAGTGCCGCGATGGAGTTCAGAGGCGTCCTGAACTCGTGGCTCATGTTCGACAAGAAGTGGCTCTTTAATTCCGAAGCGCGCTGCAAGAAGTCAGCTTGTCGTTCAGTTCGGCGTAGAGCGCGACCACGCCACGATTGGTTTCATCCAGTTCGCGGTTGAGTTGCGCGAGTTCTTCCTGGCGGGCGCGCAGCTCCTGTAACGTGTTGAGCAATTCCTTGTTTTGCAGTTGCAGTTCTTCGATAAGGATCCTGGGATGCTCGCTCAATGCTGGAAAGAACCTTATCCAGTTCGCCAAGCTTGAAATGCGAAAAACGTCGCAGAGATCTTTTTTCCCAGCGTGACCGTGGTTCCCTGGCGAGCATTGCTTTCAATCTGAAATGGTCCATCAGGCGCTTGGCGCCAATCAGGCCAAGCCCCATCCCGGTTTGAGAAACATATTTGCCATCCATGATCTCATCGAGATTGGGTATGCCCCTGCCTTGATCGCGAAGGGTGATCAAAAGCATTTTGTCCGTTGTTATGCCGTCATTTTTATACTCGCTGATGCTGAACTCTGCCCGCCCTCCACCTCCATATTGAAATGTGTTTCGCGCAATTTCGGAGACGGCGGTGGCTATACGGGTCTGATCCTGGGGATCGAATTTTAAAGCAGCGGCAATGGTCCGCGCTTTTTGACGCGCGAGCACCACATCATTTTCTAATCGGATATCGATGGTAAAAAGATTCAAGGCCATGGAATACACCAACATTCACACAGTCTTTGCAACCAAAACCGTTACATCATCTCTCCCGCGGCAGAAATCGCGATGCAAAATCGCCGCGATCATGCTCGGGTGCTTGCTCCAGATGCCCGGATATCGCTCCAAATCCCAGCGCGACCCCAATCCATCCGAATGCATGACCAGGATGCTGTCCGCATTCCACGGGTAAGTGAACTCCTGAAGCTTCGGCATCTGGTGACCCACCGTGCCGTTGTGTGAAGCGAGGCTTCTGCTCACTCCTGATGAGACTATGGAGGCCGAGACATTGCCAACGCCGGCAAATGTCAGCAGGCCTTTTTCCGGTCGAATTCGGGCCACCGCAACCGCAGCCCCGCGCGTCTTTCGAAGAGCAGCATGGACGTCCTGAAGAATGTTCTGTGGCGAATACAGCCTTGGCAATGGAAAGTACTCGCTCGGCCTCTCGCGCGGCTTCAGCGGCAAGCACTCCGTGCCCGAGTCCATCGACCACCATAACAGCAGAGAATCCGCGCAACGTGCCGGATTCCCCATCCATCACCGCACGACTCTTCGCCATGAATCGGTTCGGAAACAGCGCCGATTTCGGATGTTTCCGCGATGCGGCTCGTGTTTGGGCTTTCCTTTCCAAAATTCGGCGCGTACCAGCGTCCCTGCGCCGTAGGCGGAGTAAACCTCAAAGACATCCGAGACACGTCGGATAGCGCCCAATCCAGCGCCCATTGATCCGGCAGTCGAATGTCCATCCTGCAGCGCGCGTACGTCATATCGGCGATGCCGGGACCTTTATCCACCGAAAGCAGCCGTAAGCCCGAATTGCCATTTTCGCGAACTTGCTGGATCAACATGTTCCCGTGCCCGGCATGCTTCACGAGATTGGTAGCCATTTCGGTCGCGGCGAGCGCCACTGCGCCACAGCGGGTTTCCCCGATCTCCAGGTCTTCCGCATACTCCAGCGCCTTGCGGCGCGTTTCCCCGGTCTGGCTGGATTCTTTCACCTGAATGATCATCTGTAATACTACTTCCACCGCGTGATCGTGATTCTCGTGCCTTCACCAGGACGGGAATAAATTTCGAATTCGTTTACCAAGCGCTTGGATCCGCCCAGCCCCAATCCCAATCCGGAACCGGTGGTAAAGCCGTCCCGCAGCGCGAGCTCAACGTCTGGAATGCCCGGACCCTTATCTTCAAAAGTCAAGCGCAAGCCAGTGCGAGGACCATTCAACGTCTCTACCTGCATGGAGCCGCCGCCGCCGTAGATGATCGTATTGCGAGCCAGTTCGCTGGCGGCAGTGATGATTTTTGTTTGGTCGACCAGACTTAGACCGAGCTGGGCTGCAATCTCGCGGACGCGTCGCCTCACCGCAACCACGTCAGGCTCGGTCCTCACCGGTACGGTCTCAGTGGAGACGACGGCCATACGTCTCCATCGTCCCCTTGACCGATTGCTCGCAACAAGTTCCATACCCGCATCGACGTTCAGCGCGGTACGCACCCCGGGCAGGGACAAGCCCAGTTCCACCAAGCGTGATCGCTACGGCTGGCTGCATTCCGACGACAACCGTTTCGGCATCAAGCACGCGCGACATGCCCGCGATGTTGCTCAGCATGCGTCCGATAAATGAGTCGACGATTTCAAGCGAAGAAATATCGATCAGCACGCCGCGCGCTTCCGTTTGGCTGATGGCTTTGGTCAAGTCGTCTTGCAACGCCATGGCCAGGCGATCATGCATATCCACCTGGATTGTGACCAGGAGAAATTCGCCCATTTTCAGGATTGGAATTTTTTCCAATTGACGCTCCTAGCTTCTTTGCGCTCCGTTTGTCTGAGCTTCGCGAGTGAAGGTTATCCCAAGCCTTTGCAGCGCGACGCCGAAAGCGGCCGCGAGCGTCGCTTTAGTGGTGACGTCAAGCAGATTGATGCCCAGATGAACAATCGTCTGCGCGATTTGCGGGCGCACGCCGCTGATGATGCAATCCGCGCCCATCAAACGAGCCGCCGTTACTGTCTTCAGCAGGTGTTGCGCGACGATGGTATCGACCGTGGGCACGCCGGTAATATCGATGATCGCGACGCGCGAATTGGTTTGCACAATCGCCTGCAGCAGAGATTCCATCACGACCTGGGTACGCGCGCTGTCAAGGGTGCCGATGATAGGAAGAGCAAGAATTCCGTCCCAGAGCTTTACCACCGGTGTCGAAAGCTCGAGCAGCTCTTCCTGCTGGCGTCGAATCGTTTCCTCCCGCGTCTTCTGAACCGCCTCCATCGTATACAGCCCCATGGCGTCCAACAGTGCGGTAGCGGCCCATAACTCCGAGATGATTGTCTCCGCATCTCCCTTATGCTCGGCCTGAATCTGCGTAAACAGCGGCGGCTTGAGAGAGAATATGAAAGTGGCAGTTTCCGCTGGCTTGAATCCTTGTTGACCGCGGCTGCGCGAAATCTCGTCGAGCGTCTCTCGCATCCTGTCGAACGCCGGTGACTGGAAATTGGCGCCGGCCGCTTCGGTTGCCTGTTTCATCAGCCTGATGAGCTGCGAACATTGAGCGCGCAAATCGGCGTCCTTAATCAAGTCGCTGCGTCGCACCGAGCCACTCATCTCCTGCATCCACTCAGCAAGGATTTTATCTTCGTGCCTTGCCAAAACTTCCGAAAGCTTCACAGATTGCGGACCCACTGGTATTGCACTCATATCATATTCCGCCTTGGTTTAGATTCTCCGCCCCAGTCGAACTACAGAACTCTGATGAAAACCTTCGTGACGGTTATCACAATTTCAAGAGTTCTTTACGGACAAAAAGACTAGGCCGCTGCGGCACTCAATACCGAAGTGGCATAGTTGCTGTCAACTTGTATCATGGAAACGTAATACTTCGGCGCGACAGCTCAAGGTTTTCGCCGCACTCCGGAACCTGAAACCCGCACTGTTGGCTAGGTTTGAGCGCCTCGACGGATAAGAACATCATGCCCGTACCAGATGCGGCAATACAGGTTTCCCTGTATTAACAAGTGCGTTAACAACGCGAGTTGGGGTGCTTCACGAGATCCTGCATTACTTCTCTGGTTGCGCCAGCACGAGCGCAGGAACTTCCTGTTCCTTGACGAGATTGTTATAAGCCGTCACCTCGGTCGCCACAATCGCCTTCCACTTCGTCAGTTGTTCATCGACTGCTTTGCTGACGCACATCGAAAACCTCGTAGGATTGCCTGGTAGGAGCTGTGGTGGCGCTATCGACCACTCCTCCCAATGCAACCAGATCGTTGTTCAATCGGACGGGAAAATTGAGCACATCCTGCCCGCTCTTGGCCTTGGTCTGAATCAGCGCTTCTTCCACGACTGTCATTTTCGTGTCGAGCGATTTGCCAGCTTCGGCGATGGCCTTGGCGCGCGGGATCGTTCTTCAGCCGCACGTTAATGGCATTGATCTGATCGCGAAGATTGCGAATTTGAATAATGGCATCATCGGTTTCCGTGACCTTGTCGCGAATCTTGAGCAGCAAATCGAATTGTTTCGTGAGATCTTCCTGACTGGTCTTCAGCCGTGATCGGCCGTGATTTCAAGTGGCGCGGTATAACTCTTGCCTAACACTGTTAACCGCACCTCATACTTCCCAGGCAGGGCTTCCGGACCGTCAGTGCTGCCGCCCCAGAGCGGAGCTTTTGGAACCTTCGTCGCGCCCTCGTAGCGCAAATCCCACACGAAACGGTTCAATCCGGCATCGGCCGGCAGGCTGCCCGCACCTCCGCCGCGGCTGAAGAAATCCTCTTCTTCGTCACCACTGCCGTCTCTTCTTTTTTCTTGGGATACTTGCGAATCACCTTCCCGAAGAGTCGAGTATCTCGAGCGTGATCTTCGGCGGTTCGGACTCGTCGTCCGGCTTTCTTGGTTTCAGCAGAAGCAGACTCCGATTCATTTTTTGCCGCAGTTCGTCCTCGCCCACTGTAGCCGATGTCTTAGCCTTCGCCTGATCCGGCTTTTTCAGTGAAACTTTCAACCAGTAATCAATGATGGCTCCTGCCGGCGGATTCTTCCCGACGCTCCCGCTAGGCGCAAAAAAGGAGCCGCGAAAAACCGTATGATTCGCCGGCGCCGGAGTGAAAAGGTGCGCGTCCTGCTGCGGAACTGAGTCTTCGTATTGCTCAAGCGGAGTGATATCATCCAGCACCCAGAAACTGCGCCCGTGCGTCGCCACTACGAGATCAGTGTTTTTGACCACCAGGTCGTTGACGGGAGATACGGGCAGATTCAACTGCAATGGACTGCCATTGACCGCCGTCGTTAAACGAGACGTAAACGCCTTGCTCGGTTCCGGCAAAAAGCAAACTGGGATGACGCGGATCCACCCTTACGGCATGAACATAATCGTTCGCCGGAAATCCGGCGATCAGCTTCGTCCAAGTTTTTCCAAAATCCGTCGTCTTGAACACATATGGAGTGAAGTCATCCGACTTATGGCGTTCGACGGCAAGATACGCGGTTCCCGCATCGTGCGGAGAAACCTCGATCATGCTCACCGTGCCCCAGTCCGGCATGGCTTTCGGCGTGACGTTCTCCCAGTGCTGCCCGCCATCGCGAGTCAGTTGGACCAATCCATCGTCGGTACCAGCCCAGATCAGATCTTTTTGCACCGGCGATTCCACCACGGAAAAGATCGTGTCATAAACCTCAACGCCAGTATTGTCCTTGGTGATCGGCCCGCCCGATGCCGCCTGCTTCGACTTGTCGTTGCGCGTCAGATCGGGGCTGATAATCGTCCAGCTCATTCCACCGTCGGTGGTCTTGAAGAGAACTTCGCCTGCAAAGTACATCGTCTTTGGATCGTGCGGCGAAAAAACGATCGGCTCCGTCCACTGGAAGCGGTGTTTCACGTCGGCAGCCGCCCAGCCAATCGGGTTGACGGGCCAGGGATTGATCGACTGCAGTTCATGCGTGCGGTGATCGAGGCGTGTGATTTCGCCGCCGTAAGAGCCGGCATAGACAATCTCAGGATCGGTTGGGTCAGGCGCAATGTAGCCGCTCTCGCCACCTCCCACGTCATACCAGTCCGGCCGATCAATAGCGCCTTCGGCGCTCGCGCTGGCAATCGCGACAGTGGAATTATCCTGCTGCGCGCCGTAGATGTAGTACGGGAAATCGGTTATCGGTCGTGACGTGATAGAACTGCGCCGTCGGCTGGTTATAGATGCTGCTCCAGGTTTCGCCGCCGTCGATCGAAATCGTAGCCCCGCCATCGTTGCCGTTAATCAGGCGCTTGGGATTCGTCGGATCGATCCACAGGCCGTGATTATCCCCATGGGGCGCGCGCACTCGCGCGAATGTCTTGCCTCCATCATTGGATCGATAGACTCCCGTATTCAGGATGTAAACCGTATCCGCCGACTTAGGATCGGCGAAGATGTGTGAGTAATACCAGGCACGCTGACGAAAACGATGGTCGTCCGTCAATAAATTCCACGAATCCCCGCCATCATCGGAACGATAAATCCCACCTTTTTCTGCCTCGATCACCGCCCAAACGCGATTCGGATTTGCGCCCGATACAGTGACGCCAATCCGTCCTTCAATTCCCTCGGGCAGCCCATGCCCTTTAAGTTCCTTCCAAGTTGTTCCGCCATCGATCGAACGGTAAAGTCCGCTCCCCGGGCCGCCGCTGTCCAGGCTCCACGGGGTTCGCCTGATTTGCCACAATGCCGCGAACAAGATATTCGAGTTACTTGGATCGAAAACAACATCAATGCCGCCGCTTTTCGCGTCCTTATAAAGAACCTTCTCCCACGTCTTGCCGCCATCCTGCGTCCGGAAAATGCCTCGCTCTTCATTGTCGGCAAACGGATGTCCGAGCGCGGCAACGAAAGCGATATTTGGATTTTTCGGATTCACCGCGAGACGCCCAATGGCGTGCGTGTCACCGAGGCCGACGAACTTCCATGTTTTGCCGGCATCGATCGACTTGTAAACACCGTTGCCGCCAACGATGTTGCCGCGGACACACGCTTCGCCCGTCCCGACATAAATGACATTCGGATCGGACTCAGCGACGGCGATCGCTCCAATTGCCGGAGAAGCATCCTTCTGCTTATCGAAAACGGGTTTCCAGCTCAGTCCGCCATTGGTTGTCTTCCACACGCCCCCGGCAACAGCGCCAAAATAATAGACATTATCCTCGCCCACTACGCCGGAGACAGCGACGACGCGTCCGCCGCGGAATGGACCGACGAGCCGATACTGCATCCCTTTCCAAGGTCCCTTGTCCTCATCTTCTGTGTCTTTCTGAGTCTCGGTGGCCGTCGCGTTCACCGTTTCCTGCTGTTTCTGACTGGACTGAGAACCTTGGTTCGCGGCACGTTTCTGCGCAAATACTGAAGTAATAAGGCAGGCAAGTAAAAGGGCAAGGCGGGTTGTTCGCAAGTTATTGTTCCTCCGGAAATGTAACGATACTGCCAGTTGGCGCAACCTCTCAACGGCAAAGCGTTCCAACGACGGCGATCGACCCGCTATGCCTTGGCGTACCGCTCGCTGTTCGGTTTCGATCCGCTTACTGCAAAGAAGAGTATGTACAGGTAGCATATCGTGGCGATGACGAGTGCATAGTGAATGCCTTGCCCCCAGCTCGTCTCGCCCTGCGTCATCGCCGGGTAGTAAACGCGATTGACAAGGTCTGCGGCTTTCCCGACAAGCCACGGGATGATGGCGCCGCCAACGATAGCCATATTCAAGATGCCGGAGCCGTCCCCGGTAAGCGGTCCCAGCTCTGCGATGCCCATCGTGAAAATGCACGGGAACATGATCGAGTTGAACAAGCCCACCGCCAGGATGGACCACATGGCTACATGTCCGCTCGTCAATATTGAAATGCTGACCAGCAGAACCGCGAGTATTGTGAATAAAGCGAGCAGCTTGCCCGGTTTCACTTTCTGTAGTAGCGCTGATCCAATGAACCTTCCAATCATGGCGCCAAGCCAGTAGAAAGATATATATCTGGCCGCTTCTGCTAATGCCGCGCGGTAACGCATCGCAGGATCAGCAATGTCAGAGGCGAACCCTCCAATGTTGGGCAGCGCCAGGTAGTTCGCGATGGAACTGCCAATCGCAACCTCACCGCCAACATACACAAAAATTCCAATCGCGCCGAAGACAAGATTCGGGTGTTTCCACAGAGAGTCGTTTACCTTCTCGCCAATGCGGTGTTCCGCGGACTCGATTTTAGGAAGGTTTGACATCCCTATGCCGATCGCCAGAATGGATAATGCCAATGCGAAAAAATAAACGTACAACCTCACAATCGCAGTCGCTTCCTGCGATGTGCTCTGCGCAATTGCAGCCGATGTGGTCCCCAGAATGACACGTGCGCCAACCCATGGGAACACTGCCGTGCCGAGAGAATTGAAAGCTTGCGTAAGATTCAAGCGACTTGAAGCGGTTTGCGGTGCTCCTAACACCGCCACGTAGGGATTAGCCGCCACTTGGAGAATAGTAATTCCCGTAGCAAGCACGATAAGAGCTGCGAGAAAGAATGGAAAAGAAGGAATAGTTGCTGCCGGATAAAATCCGAGACAAGCCACAACCATTGTCAACAATCCCACAACAATTGCTTTCTTGTATCCAAGCCAGTCGATCACTTTTGCCGATGGAATCGAAAAAACGAAGTAGGCAGAAAAAAAAGCCGTCTGAATGAGCATGCTCGCAGCAAGTCTGAGATTGAAGACATGTTGAGCGTAGGGGATCAGCACGTCGTTCAGCGAGGTAAGTGACCCCCACATAAAAAACAACGTGGTCACAATAGCCAGTGGCCCTCGATAATCTTTTCGTGCTTCGCTGAGTGTTGCCGCTTGAGATCCCCTACCGATGCTTGGCTCCATTGGCCTTCGTCTTCCTGCTTCGCGATGGTGGCATTGCTCGAAAGGACTATTTTGAGCGAGCATCATATTACTACAATGCTGGTCGTCAAAATAAGAACGGCCGGCTTGGCGACAAACTCACGATCGCGAAAGCGGCAGTTGCCGCGATTGGGGCGCAGAACAGCGGGAGGTTGTCGCTTCAGTTGTCGCCATGATGGCGGCACATGCGGCCAGCGCTTATTCAGGGCTTTACCTGCTTTAACCCGTTTGAAACGGTCAAAGCATGCTTCCCGCGAAGCCAGCTTTCAACCCTAGAACTTGACCATGATGTCAATATCGATCAGATTTTCAGACCGCCGCAGATCGGGAAACCACACGCTGCTGCCTTGTGCTCCACATGCCGATTGTGCGGCACTCAGAGTCAATGCGCCGGAAGTGTTGCCGTCGTTGCAAGCAAAGAATTGGGGAGACCCGTTGTTGGTGTACGGCACTCCGCCTGAACCTGGCGGTGTAACCCCTCCGTGACCGGTCCAATACGGCACATTCGCGTGTCGGAAGTCGTACTCCGTGCGGAAGGTCAGCCACTGCCGAGGCATGTAGTCGTAGGTGACCGACGTATCCCAAGCTTTAAATGGGTCCGAAGGATTTCCAGTAAAGTAGGGGGCGTTGATCGCCGCAGATGAAGCCGTTTCACCATTGATGGGCGGCAGCAGCACCAGATAGCGGCCAGGATTGTTGATCATGCCGCCGCCGATGGTTAATCCGTACGTATCCTTCTTAAACCAGCTACGGTCGTAGATCATGAAACCAACGAAGCTCTGCTTGGGATTGATTCCCGGCCCAAAGTAGTCTCCTCCGACGGATTTCGCATCCCTCTTGTCGCCGAAGCATCCCACACCTTGCAGATACGTGCCTGTCGAAGTGGTCGTGCTGGGGCCGAATTCGCATCCTAAATCGCCAGTAAACGAGAAGGCCATCTTGTCGAGGAACTGTCCCGGTCTGTCAAAATACTTGATCTCGATGCTGTTATCAGTGTGGACACGGCCGCGATTCGGAATGTACAGGTCGTCATGGCCAAGGCCGTAGTTGTTGGAGAGGATGTTCATCCAAGGTCGTGGAGTCCACTTAATCTGACCACCGAGACCCTTCCTCGAATTGGAAGAGCCGTACGACTGCCAGCCATTGATGAACCAGGGCTCGATCTTCAGGTGTGGATTAGGGAAAATTTGGATTCGTATACCTTCAAAAAACCAAGGTGTATTAGAGGACACATAAGATGGTTGGTAGGCCCAGTTATCAAAGTTGTAATAGCTAAACAGTCCGACGTAAGACATAAAAATTCCCGCATCGATGTTCATTCCGTCCAACACGTTGAGGTGGTAACCACCATAGGCCTCTGAGAGGTAGCGATCCGCATCGGCAATATCCCATTGTCCCTTGGCATAGCTGGGATCATTGCGCACCGTCGCCGTGGAATACATGCCAAACTGAGTCATGAATCGTGCGCGGACATTGTCGTAGTGGAAGTCTCCACCGATGCCGAGTTGCTCCAACTGGATTTCGTTGGAGCGAAACAGTTCGCTTGATCCGCCCATCGAGTCATCGATTGGTTTGTTGAAATCGTAGGTGTAAGTAACATCGGCACGGATTTCTGGCGTAAAGAATTTCGAATCGAACGCCGTGTCCTTGTTGCGCGGATTGCCGTTAAGCCAGGTCCAGTCCCAATCGGAGAAGGGCGCGATCTTTTCTTTTTTTGGCGGAACCGCAGTCGCTGACTCGCTCCCGGGTTGCGCCACCATCGCCTGAACTGGAGCTGCGGCCTGAGCTGGAGCTGGCGCTGCCGCTGGCAAGACATTTGCCGTTCGTGCGGGAGCCACGGCAAGCAGAGGCGCGTCGGGCGCTGGTGCTGGCGCAGTTGCGGTCGTACGCGCCTTCAGTTCCGCTTCGAGCAGCTCGATGCGGGCCTTCATGGCCGCGAGTTCCTTGGCAATATCAGACATGTTCACTGGATCGGGCGCAGTTGCTGCTCGAGCCGGAGGCACATCGGCGGCTGTTCCGCCCGCGGCCGCGACCTTCGCCGTAGAATCCGGTTGCACAGCAGCCTGCCCGTAACAGTTTTGAGCCGCACCGATCGCGAACATAGCAAAGAGGGCAAAAGCAAATGCTGTACTCGTTGCCGCTTTATGCGCTGTCTTTCCGATCATTTTCACGTTCAAGTCCTTTCGAGTGAAACTTCATCTCACCCGAAAAACCATAAGGATCGGATAAAAAGTTCATAAAGAGCGCATAAACCTCGTCAGATTGGATTTTTAGAGTCTTGATTTTTCAAAGCTTCCAAAGAATCGCGTTCCGCCACTCACGCTTATTTGAACTCGAAAACCTGTGCTGAGAACTTATGCTACAGAACCTTCAGAAGTAATAAAGATTCCCTATCAAATGTTTCGACTAACTTGGACTGATTTCTTGAATGAGAAGTTGAACTAGTTACACAAGCAGTTCCCGGAGTTGTTCATCCCGCGGCTAAGGAGATCGAGTTGTACTTCGCGGGAGAAGCTGATTCGACGTACACCCCACCCCCCTTATATCTACCGACTTGTTGGGTGACGCAAACGGAACCCCGATAAAAGCGACGCGTCTGGCTCGGACGGCGCCGCGCGATTTAAAGTGGAACCAAGTGCGACAAGCTGAATCGTTCAAGGCCGACGGATGCTCTTATTTGGATGGAGTTGTGGCTCCCAAATCACAAGCACCCGAAAACACTCTGCTACCTCAGGAGAAAGAATGGATTGCATCAACCTCGGAAAAACGGGCCTAAAAGTCTCCCGCATTTGTCTCGGCTGCATGAGCTATGGAGCGCCTGCCACAGGTCAACTAAAACCAGGTAGCCATGCTTGGGCTTTAAACGAAAAGCAGAGTGAGCCCTTCTTTCGTCAGTCGCTCGATCTCGGAATCAACTTTTTTGACACTGCGAATGTCTATTCAGCTGGGACCAGCGAGGAGGTGCTGGGTAGATTTCTTAAAGCGAACGCTCGCCGCGAAGCCGTCGTTATCGCCACCAAGGTTCATGGCGTGATGCGCGAAGAAGCGAACGGCAAGGGTCTCTCTCGCAAAGCAATCTTTTACGAACTCGACCAGAGCCTCCGTCGTCTACAGACCGACTATATAGACCTCTACCAGATTCATCGGTGGGATTATGAAACCGCAATCGAAGAAACTCTGGAAGCGCTGCATGACGTGGTGAAATCCGGCAAGGTGCGCTATTTCGGCGCTTCGTCGATGTACGCGTGGCAATTTACCAAAGTTCTCTATCTCGCCGATCGTCATGGCTGGACCCGTTTCATTTCCATGCAGAATCATTACAACCTGCTTTATCGCGAAGAAGAGCGCGAAATGATGCCGCTGTGCCAGTCCGAAGGCGTCGGCGTCATTCCCTGGAGCCCTCTTGCGCGCGGCCGGCTGGCCCGTCCGTGGGAAAGCGAACATACAAAACGCTACGAAACGGATCAATTCGGCAAAAAGATGTACTCTCAGACGGAAGATGCCGACCGCAAAGTCGTTGATCGCGTTGGTCAGGTCGCCGAACAACGTTCCATTCCTCGAGCACAGGTTGCGCTTGCCTGGCTGCTCAGCAGGCCCGCGGTCACTGCCCCTATTGTCGGCGCAACCAAGCCTCATCATCTTCAGGACGCCGTAGCGGCGCTCTCACTTCACCTGACTTCCCAGGAAATTACGGCTCTGGAAGAGCCGTATACGCCGCATCCGGTGCTAGGATTCAGCTGATTCAAAACCTGCAGTCTAGGCGCTTTAAAGCCGAACAGAGGCATGCGCGCACCTCTTTCGCCACAAAGTCATCTGAATATTCGTACGAGAAAGATGTATCCGAGGAGCATGTAAGCTATGGCCTTCCTATTTCGCGGTTCGAAGAAAAGTTCACTTCGGTCGTGCGTTCTACCGCTTCTCGGCTTTTTCTGCCTGTTGGCGCCCGGCTTTGCTCAGCAGGCGCCGGCGGTGCCGAGCCCAACTCTTAAGCAAGAGACAACGACCGAGACTGACAAAGCGAAGGCGATCGCGGCGCGGCCAGCCGAACCGCCCCCAGTGCTTCAAGCACTGAATTCCGCCATCGAGCAGCTCACCGCCAGGGTTTCGCCAGCAGTGGTTCAAATCCTCGTCACCGGCTATGGCGCTTTAGAAGAAAGCAGCCGCGGCCAAACGGCGCTGGTATCCCGCGAACACGCGATCGGCTCTGGAGTGATTGTCGACTCGAGCGGCTACATCATGACCAATGCTCATGTGGTCGAGGGCGCGCAGATCATCCACGTCGCGCTGCCCATGCCGTCGATCGACCGTCCGGAACAGATCGCGCCCATCGGCAAGCAACGAGTGGTCGATGCCCAACTGATCGGCCTCCACAAAGATACCGACCTGGCTTTAATCAAAATCGATGCCACCGACCTGCCGACGCTTTCGCTTGGAGCCCACCGGCCTGTGCATCAAGGGCAATTGGTATTCGCCTTGGGTAGTCCCGAAGGACTTGAGAATTCAGTAACGATGGGCGTGGTGAGTTCAGTAGCCAGGCAGGCTGATCCGAGCCGTCCCATGGTTTACATTCAAACCGACGCTCCGATCAATCCAGGAAATAGCGGTGGCCCACTGGTCGATTCCGAAGGCTACGTCGTTGGGATCAATACCTTCATTCTTTCCGAGGCAGGCGGCAGCGAAGGCCTGGGTTTCGCCATTCCGGCGCGAGTCGTGCAATTCGTCTACGAAAGCCTGCGCAAATATGGGCATGTGCATAAGATCGAGGTTCAGGCCGGCGCTCAAACAATCACCGCCAGTCTGGCCAAAGGATTGGGACTTGCCCAAAATTGGGGAGTCATCATCGACGACGTAACGCCCGGAGGCCCAGCCGATGCCGGCGGCCTGAAGATTGGCGATATTGTAATCAGCGCTGACAACCGCCTGATAGGCACTCTGCCTGCGTTCACCGCCGCGCTCTACCTGCATCCGCTGGATCAATCACTCAAGCTCGAAGTACTTCGCGGCACGGAACGAAAAACCCTCTACATAGCCGCGCTTGAGATGAAAGAGCCGATGGAGACATTGCCGAATTTAGTCAATTCGCACGATAACCTGATCGCAAGGTTGGGCATTTTGGCGCTCGGCCTGAATGATCAACTGAGATCAATACTGGGTACCCTGCGTGATCCCTCTGGCGTGGTAGTGGTGGCGAAAGTTGCGGATATCAGAAGCTCTACGACCGGCTTGGAAGCCGGAGACGTCATCCACAGCGTGAACCAGGTGCCCGTCGACTCGATCAGTTCTCTTCGCGCGGCATTGTCGCGGATTCAGCCCCGCGGCGCAGTGGTTCTGCAAGTGGAGCGAGGCGACGGATTTCGATGGCTGGCGTTTGATATGGAATAGAAGGCGCTAGTCCGCCGCCATCTCCTGAATCTCTCGCTCAGGAGTTTCGATTTGCGCTGCCACATCCGCGGCGCCGCTTTCGCCCCGTAGCTGCGCTTCTAGAGCCGCCAGCCGAGCCTCGATATCCTGCTCGGCTTTGCGTTTGCGAATGACCTCCTCGCGATACCGGCGCAGGAAATAATCGATGGTTTCGATTCTGATCCTGATCGACCCCGTCGGCTTATTCTCATCGAGATCTTTGAAAGAGAAGTAAGGCGTCCCAGACTGCTCAATGATGCCTTCAACCACGCCATAAATCGGCGCGTCGTGCCCACACTTGAAACTGGAAATTTCCAGCGCCACCAAGTTAGGATGCCGCGCAGTGTACTTCGCGGCCCAAACTTTGTGGTTTGTGCTACAAGAATAAGAATTCTTCCAGGCATCACTGATATCAAGCGGACTGCTGATCACGCCCGCCCGCACCTCGTCGCCAAAAAGACGCTCGAGCATGTCGTCGTCGAGCGGTAATGTGTTTTGCGAGAAAATTGGATAGCCAAGCTTCTGGAATTCGTCCAGAATCTCGTGGTTGAGCCCAGGGTCATGATGATACGGCCGCGCCAACATCACAATGCCGATGCGATCCTCACGCTCCAGTTGATCGAGCACCTGCCGCGCGCGTCGGCGGATGCTGCTTTCATACGCCGTCAGCGCTGCGAACCCGGATTCGACTGCGCGGTCGTTCTCTTCCTGCGAAAGCCCCATAATAGGCTGAAAGGCCTGCAGCATCTGAAACGCGAATAGCTTCCGATCGGCGAAATTGAGCACCGGATCGATGTATTTCACGTTATTCTCGGCGAATACGTCATTCTCTTTAGTGAAAGCCGCTTTCACCGTCTCCGGCGTAGCCGTCACCGTTGGGCACGCATTCGACCCTTGCAGCTTCACCAGCGGGCTGGAGAGCACGTCATACATCGGGAAAAATATGACGTTGAGCGGTTTTTTGCGATGCTTCTCCTGAATCAGGTTGTAGACGTGCGAAATTCCGATCTTAGCCGGGAAACAGGGATCAATAGCGCCACGGCTGGCGCCTGCGCGATACAGCTCCGAACTCGTGTAATCAGAGTAGATGATGTTCTCAGGCTGCACGCCCAGACTTTCAAAATAGCCATTGAACAGAGGCGCGTAAGTGTAAATATTCAGCACTCGCGGAATCCCGATACGCAACGTCTTCCGATTCTGAATCAGTGCAACGCGCTCTTTAGTCGCCTTTGTCCAAGCGCGCGCAGGAATAGGATCGGCAACACTCTTCGCATTTGTGGGACGGAAGACTTCCTTCGACGCGAAATCCACAAAGTTCGGATGCTTGTCGCGAATCTGATCCAACCCCGCCTTGATGTCTTTCATGTCGTTGACATCTTCGACCAATCCCTTTTCGCAGGTCGCAATAATCAGCCGTTGCTCGCCCTGCATCAGCGGAACCTTGGTGACCTTCTCTATCGGCACCAGGTTCTTCACTGGCTCAGTCCGAATGTCAATGAAAGTTCGCAGGCAATTGTTCTTGCAGAAATAGCAGCGCGTCGCTTCATTGCGCGTAGTGCGATATTCAATTCTTCGCACCGCATCCAAGCCGACGAACGTCGTCCGCTGGCCGTTCCGCCACAGGCGGACCGATTCCTGCGCAGCCCCTATCGCGCCTGACTCTCCACAATGTTCGTGCACGATGATCTCAGGCTGCCTGCCAGTTGCACGGAAGCTGTTGCGGATGAAATCAACTTCAGCCTTAACCACGGCTAGATTGTTTTGCGTCCCGCCTTGCAAAACAAAACGTGAGCCCAGCGCCGCAAGATTAGGAATGCTGGCGACGTAGAGAAAAACATTCTTAGGCAACACTGCCGCGAGTCCGGCAAGAATCTCCTCCGCCCTCCAACCCTGCCGCTGAAAATTCACAATATCGGATTGCATAAACACCGCGCAGCCGTAGCCGAAAACCGGCATAGATTGCGCCGAAAAGGCCAGATCCGCATATTGCTTGACGTTCAGTCCGAAGCCCTCAGCCGTGGATTGCAGGAAATATCCGTTCCCCGCCGAGCACTGCGTATTGAGTTTGAAATCCTTAACTCGTCCGTTATGCAAAATGATGATCTTGATATCCTGCCCACCAACATCAACGATCACGTGCGGATCTTCATAAAACTTCAGCGCCGATTCCGTGTGTGCCACAGTCTCGACCAGCGCCACATCGGCCTTCAGAACATCTTTAAGAATATCTTTGGCGTACCCAGTGGTCGCGACTCCCAACACTTCAAGCTTGGCGTTCTGCGCTTCGACCTGCCCGCGCAGGTTCTCGAACATCTCCATCGTGTCTTGAATCGGATTCCCATTCGAGAGCTGATACGACTTGCAGAGTATGTCTCCGTTTTCATCAAGCAAAACAGCCTTAGTCGATGTCGACCCGCCGTCTATCCCAATGAACCCGCCGACCGTGCTGCCCTTCTGAAAAGTTGCCGGCGTAAATTTCTTGGGCCGATACGCCTCTTTGAACACGTCAAACTCGTCGTGATTCTCAATCAGCCCCTTGCCGCCAGATTTCGCCTTCTCCTCTTGCCGACCGAAATCGATGTAGTGAATCAAATTGCCGTAGCCGCGATAGCAACCGATGCAGTCGTCCTCGCTTCGTCCAAATTCAATCGCGCCCAAAGCCGCAAAATATTGAGCATTCTGCGGAACTTTGATCAGTTCCTCCGGCTTCGCGCCGTCAGGAATCGCAACCTTTCTCTCCTGCCACATGCGCGGAATATTTGCCTGCCATGCTTCGCGCATCCCACGGATAAAGCTGTTTGGTCCGCCCAGCAGCAGCACATGCGGCCGCAAAGTATGGCCGCGTGTAAGCACGCTCAAGTTCTGCAGCACGATGGCTTCAAACAGAGACGCCATGAGCTCATCCGGAGGCGTTCCGACTTTTTGCAGTCCATTGATATCTGTTTCGGCGAACACTCCGCACTTACCCGCAACTTTATGCAGCTTGATGCCGTGATATTTCTGTTCAGCCAGCTCTGCCGTGGGAATCTTCAGCTTCGCATTAATCTTGTCGATGACCGCGCCCGTCCCGCCGGCGCATTTATCATTCATCGACGGAATCTTCTTCTTCCTCCCCGTCTCTTCGTCATCCTTGAAGACGATGATCTTCGCATCCTGTCCACCAAGCTCAATCACCGAATACACTTCAGGATGTAACTTCTCAACGGCCAGAGAAACCGCAGTCACCTCCTGCACAAATTTTGCGCCGATTTGATCTCCGATCGAACCGCCGCCCGAGCCCGTCATGAACATGCGCGTGTTGTGCGAGTTAATCCCCGCTTCGGCTTCCATGCGCTTCAAAAATTCCAGCGTCTTCTCCGGTTGCTTCGTTTCGTGCCGCTGATAGTCCTGCCACAGCACTTGATCGCTGGCTGCGTCGACAACAACCGCCTTGACCGTGGTCGACCCCACGTCGAGCCCCACCAGAAATTTGGTGTGATGATCGTGCGGTTTTTTCGGGAGCGGCTTGGGTTTCGGCTCGATCCCGGCGATTTGAACAAGCGGCGAAGCTTTGTGATCGTGCATTTCTTCCTCTCTTGCACTGGGGGCGCATGTTTCGACGCGCGCCCATCAACCTGGTGTTGGCGCGGCTCAACGTGAGCCGCACCGCTTGATCTCAGTCACCGCTCGCAGTGGCTGGCATCGCAATCGACACCCGGCCCCGTTTCCAGAACCGAGTCTGCTTATCGATCCGATCGTTGACGTGCAGCACAAACTGCGCCGCCGTTCCAGCAATCCCCTCGCGATGCGGCACGTGATAGAACGGCCGCTTCAGCTCCGGATGCTCATCTATGTATTCGCGGATTTCGTTGATGCTTTTGCCTGTAGACTTGAGACACTGCTCAAATTCCGTCTTAGCCTTGACCTTGGCCTCGCCCAGCGCCATCTGCACCCGGCTGTGAGCATTGACCTCGCCTTCGCCCGAAGTTTCGATGGGAAGAAAGATCATATCCTTGAACTTATTGATCACCGCAGATTGCACCCCATCCGACTGCGAAGAAGGCATGCAGCCAAACGGCTTCAACGCCAGCACCATGTGGCAGAGCTTGTGCACTGTGTAGTAAACATTCTTGCCAACTTCCAAATGCCCCTCTCCGCCGCGCGCGAACTGGTTGTAGAAAGGATGCGCCATCTCCGCCAGTTCAGTCTGCGGCACCAGATGATGCGTGATTCCTCCCAGTTGCTTGATCGTGCGGTGGTAGAAGAAATTCCACATGTGCTCGCCAGCCCCAAGCCCCCACAGCTTCTTGCGCAGGCCGATGTAGTTGGCGAATTGCTTCTTGACCTCATACCACTCCGGATTCTGATGCGGACGATTCACCGGCCATTTGGCAATAGCATGCGCCTTCGCCTGATACATCAGATAAGCAACCCACGTAGCAATCGGCTCGACTAACACTTGCGCGCCCTCGCGCTCCAGAAAATCGAACATGTGGAAGTTGCCATCGCCTTCCGTGATCTGCGCCCAGAATTCGCCGGTGATTTTTACCAGTGGCTTTACGCGCGTACGGTCAACTTCGACCGTGTTCATTTTTTTCCGAGCGGAATGCAGAGCATTCAAATAATCCTTGCCCCACATATGCTCGTGCCATTTCCCGAAGACATTGAAGGTGTTTCGCAGCACCTTGTTATTCTTGAATTTCGGTTTCGCCCACTCCGGCGCCCGCTCTTCAATCTCAAACGATTTGCGATTCCGCAGGTCCTCGCACAAGCCATCGACCGTCTCGCGGAAAACGCGTTCGGTTTCGCCTTTATTCACCTCGTAGGGACGAACCTGATAGATGAGATCGTTGAATACGTCTCCCATGTGCATCGCGTTCAGCATCCCGAACCCAAAATCGATCGTGAACTTCAGGCCCGGCTCTCCCGACGCCGCCTTGATGCCGTCGCTATCCTTGAACAGCAACACGCGGAAGCCGTCGAAGCCTGCATTCTTCAGCGCAAACCGGTATTCGGCTTCATACATGCCGAAGCGGCACGGGCCGCAAGATCCTGCCGTGAAGAACACGAAGTTATCCAGAATCTGCTGCCGCGGAAGGCCCTCTTTCTCCAAAAACTGGAGATACTGCACCAGATTGCCGACCGTGAAATAGGTTGGATTGCACTGGCCGTTATTTCCAAACTCCTTGCCGGTTTGAAAAGCGGCGACGTTCGGCACCGGCAATTTCTCGCACCGATAGCCGCACCCCTGAAACACCGCACGAATCAGATCCTCGTGCTTCCAGGTAAAACCGCCAAAAAGAATCGTCACGCGATTGCGCTCTTCGGCAGTAAAAGCCCGCTCGATGGGACGGTGGAAGTGTTCGGACTGGTCGAGTCCAGCAATTTTTCTCAAGCGTATGCGCTCGGCTTCCAGGCGTTTCTTTATTTCCGAATCATTCTCAATTTGGACGAAATTCGTCGCCATAGGGTCCTCCGGCGGTATGATGGATTTTATTTTCAGTTGCAAACGTGATAAAGAAGCGGTCGGAACGATCGCTTGTCTAAAGGATAAGGGATTAACGCTGAAGACAGAGCACGAGGCAAGCCGGGACGAGAAGTCCTCGTCATCACTTCCGACCTGCGACTAGATTGCATCCGAACTCCAACAAATAGGCTAGGAGATTCGAAGTCTTACACCGGCGGAACCGCAGCGAGGGAGTTCCGTAGGCGCCGGATTTGCGAAATGCCCATGTGATGTTAGAGAGCAGAAAATAGTTGCTATTTTCTTGCACTCGAGTGAACCGGGGCCGACCCGCACAATAACCTTATTAGCAGAAATCCTGTTGTGGTTCAAGCGACCGACGACAAATTTCGTCAAACGCGCAAGTTCAAGACTCTCGATCACCCGCTAACAGCTTTCCTATCAAATGGTATCAGGTTCTTTCTGTACATACGCTTAGAACATGCTCATGCATCTAACCCTTTCGCTGGAGCGACGAGCCTGCCTGACGAACGTTGAAGGCAAATCAGGTCAAAGCTGAGTTCTCCGTTGTGAAAAGGGCTGGAATCCACTGATGGCTTCGACTTTGGCCGCTCCCGCCAACTTGATTGGCGATTTCTTCGAATGGTTTGGCGACCTGGGAATATTTTTTTGGCGGGTTGCTAAGGCCGCCGTCACGCCACCATTTGAATTCGGCGAACTGTTTCTCCAACTCGACGAGATCGGATCAAAGTCCCTGCCACTAGTCGCCTTAGCTGGTGCCGCAACCGGCGTCGTCCTCTCTTTGGAGGCCCGCTACAGCCTGACCCGATTCGGAGCCAAATCTCTGCTTCCCGCGGCCATTGTGTTCTCGGTGATTCGTGAGACTGGCCCGATCATTACGGGCCTCGTGGTCAGCGGACGCGTCGGCGCCGGCATCGGCGCGCAGCTAGCATCGATGAAGGTCACTGAGCAGATCGATGCCATTGAAGCATCGGCCGTCAATCCCTACAGGCTTCTGGCCGCAACCCGGATCCTGGCGTGCATTCTGATGCTGCCCCTGCTGACGCTCGCCAGCGATGCTTGCGGAATGCTGATGGGCTGGGTCGCCCAATCGATGGTTGAGCCGCTCTCCCTGCATCAATTCATTAATAGCGGCTTCAAGGGCGCCGATTTCAACGATTTTCTTCCACCAACGTTCAAGACCGCTGTGTTCGGCCTGATCATCGGCCTGATTGCCTGTTTTCAGGGAATGCGTACACAGGGCGGTGCCGCCGGGGTAGGCCGCGCCGCAACGAGTTCGGTGGTTCTCTCATCGCTGTTCGTAATCCTCGCCGATGTGGTGTTGGTGAAGTTCATCTTGATATTTTTCCCGTGATCATAGTCTGGGATTAGACGGGTTGGGTCTAGACGCATCTTTTAACGAGCTATTAAGAACTATGAATACTGCCGATCAAATTGCGATGAATCTGCCGGACACTGCCAACGACGCCAATGCTCCAGTCGTCTCCGTCGAAGATCTGCACAAGTCCTTCGGCCCTCAAAAGGTTCTGGACGGACTCAGTCTTAAGGTGAACAGAGGCGAGACTCTGGCGATTCTGGGGCGCAGCGGCACGGGTAAAAGTGTTTCGCTAAGAATCATCATCGGGTTGGAAAAGCCCGATTCCGGGTCAGTTCGCATCCACGGTCAGGAAATCACAGGATTATCACTCGATCAGTTGGCCGAAATCAGAAAGAAAATGGGTTTTCTTTTTCAGCATGCCGCTCTCTACGATTCGCTTACCGTCGAACAAAATGTGGCTTTCCCGCTGACCCATCACAGGAAGGATATGACGAGTCATGAGCGCAGTGAGCGCGCCCGGCAACTGCTCGCTGAAGTTGGATTGGATGGACAGTACGACAAGATGCCCTCGGACATTTCAGGCGGCATGCAGAAGCGAGCAGGCCTGGCGCGAGCGCTGGCCTTGGAACCGGATATCTTGCTGCTGGACGAACCTACTGCCGGTCTTGATCCGATCAGTTCCGGCGAAATCGACGAGTTAGTTCTCAAACTGCAGCAGGAGCACCACATGGCGTCGATCGTAGTGACCCACGATCTACACAGCGCGAAAACGATTTCGAATCGTCTGGCTCTTCTCGATAGAGGGCAAGTGGTAATCGAAGGCAGCTTCGAAGAACTTCAGAGAAGTGACATCGAGTTTGTCAAAGAGTTTCTAAAGCATTCGTAGGAGTAATTATGTCGAGAGCAATACGGTTGGGCATTTTCATTGTAGCGACGCTGGCAATTTTGGCCGCGGGCGTCTTCATCATCGGCAGTAAGCAATATCTTTTCAGAGCCCACCTATCAACTAAAGGCGCAATTCGACAACGTTGAGGGCTTGGATCAAGGCGGTGACGTGCGATTAGGTGGAGTTCACGTTGGAACTGTCAGAACCATCGTGCTGCCGCAAAAGCCAGGAGAGAAGGTCACAGTACTCATGGATCTGGACGATTCAACGCACGCGATAATCAAGAAGAATTCCGTGGCAACGATCGAAACGGAAGGCTTGTTGGGAAATCAGTATATGGCAATCTCATCGGGCTCCCCCGGCAACCCTGACGTCCACGACGGCGATACTATCGCCAGCGAGCCACCTCTCGAAATGTCAGATTTGCTGGATAAGGCTAGCGACCTGTTGGACGGCAGCCAGAAAGCCATCCAGAACGTAACCAAGGCGTCGGGAAACTTGGAATCGATCAGCGCAAAGATTGACCGAGGGCAGGGCACGGTAGGCGCGCTCGTGAATGATAAACAACTCTACAACAATCTCGAGAACACGACGGCTGCCCTCCAGAAGACCATGGTCCAAGCTCAGGCCGGGGTTACCGACTTCCAGGAAAACATGGAAGCGATGAAACACAACTTTCTGTTGCGTGGATTTTTCAAGGCCCGTGGCTACGAAGATTCCACCGAGTTGGCGAAATACGAAGTCGAGCGGCTGCCGCAAGGCGCGCCCATGAAAGAGTTCGCTTATCCGGCGAAGCAGCTTTTTGCTAAACAAGATTCCGCCAAACTGAAGAATGAAAAATCATTAAATGCCGGTGGCGAGTACCTGGCCAAAAACAATTTCGGATTTGCCGTAGTTGTAGTCTCCGCCGGTATGGAAGGTGATGCGCAGAAGGATTTGGTTCTGACCGAAGCGCGGGCCATGGTTGTGCGCGAGTACCTGGTTGAGCACTACGGATTTGACGATAACGACTTCAGGACTCTCGGCTTGGGCAAACAGCCCGACGAGAAGTCCGACAAAAAAGGCGATTGGGGTACGGTTAAAATCCTCATCTACCCAAGCGGAACCGAAGTTCCACCGAGCAAGCCCATGCAGTCGAGCGTGTCATCCCAAAACAACAACTCGGCTCAACAAACCCAAGCAACCGCCCGAAGCAGCCAAACCGCAGTAACACATCGACTTTTGGACGTGGCAATTACGATTTTTATGGCGCCACGTCCACGAGGCAAACGCCCGCGACGGCCCTTCTTGCAGCCGACCGGTAATCGCGCCCTACCGCACTACCAGCCGTGTAAACGGAAAAACATATGCCTGTAAAGTCACCATAATTCCAACCAGAGCCGCAAGCGCGATGCTATGGAAGAACACAAAACGCAAGATATCGCCTTCATGTCCATACCACTCAGTGGCGGTGCTGGCCACAACGATGCTCTGCGCATCGATCATTTTTCCCATCACGCCGCCACAGCTGTTAGCCGCCGCCATCAAAGTAGACGACACTCCGACTTGTTCCGCGGAAATTCTTTGCAGGCTTCCAAACAGCACATTCGACGCCGTATCCGATCCGGTTAGCGCTACGCCCAGCCAGCCCAGCAAGGTTCCAAAGAACGGATAGAGCATGCCAGTGCGAGCAAATGCCAGGCCCATCGTGGCATCCAGCCCCGAATAGCGCGTCATGTAGCCTATCGAGAGCATAGCGGCGATAGTGATCAGTGAGAAGCGAACCCGCATCAGCGTCTTTCCATAGGTCATCACTAACCGCCACGGCGTGAAGCCCATGATCACGCCTGCAATGATAGCCGCAACCAAAATCCCCGACCCTGTAGCCGACAACCAGTTCAGCAAAAATACAGCGCCCTCCGCGGTCGGCTTGCGCACCACTGGCGGTACGCGTTGCACCATCTGATGCAAACCAACGACGGGAAACTTTGGCGCCGACAACTTGTCCAGCGCGGTCTTAACGGTGGGCAATCCCCACGCGAAAACCACCACGCTCAAAACCAGCCATGGAACCCATGCCCGTGCCACCTGCGACTTGCTATAGCCGTGAGTGCCGCGCGCCGCGCGTTCGCCTTCATGTTCGAAACCCCAAATCCGCTTGGGTTGCCATATCATCAGGAAGGCGATCAGCGCCAGCATCGAAATAACGGCGGCCACAACGTCCACCAGCCACGGTCCATGGAAATTCGAAACCAGAAACTGCGGAATGGCAAAGAATACGCCAGCCACCAGCACCGCCGGCCAGACTTCTATCATTCCCTGGAACCCGGCAAACGCCCAAACCAGCCAGAAAGGCACGAGTACCGAGAAGAATGGAAGAATGCGCCCAACTTGCGCGCTCAACTCGCGAAGATCCAGCCCCGTAACTGCCTGCAGGCCGATGAGCGGAGTTCCAAGCGCACCGTAGGCTACTGGCGCAGTATTCGCGATCAGCGATAATCCGGAGGCCTCCAGCGGTTTGAATCCCAGCCCAATCAAAACCGCCGCAGTCACCGCTACTGGTGTGCCAAAACCAGCCGCGCCTTCAAAGAATGCGCCGAAGCTGAAGGCGATCAGTAAAAGCTGTAAGCGGCGGTCTTGAGTGATGCCTGTCAGGCTATCCTGCATCACTTTGAACAGTCCCGCGTCGCACGTAAGCTGATACATAAAGATGACGTTGAGGATGATCCATCCGATTGGCAGCAACCCATAGCCCGCGCCCAACACTGCCGTTTTGGCGGCGAGGCTGGCAGGCATGCCAAAAATCCATATCGCGCAGATGATCGATGTGGCCAGTCCAAGCAGCGCTGCGTAATGCGCCTTCATACTCAATAGCGCCAGGCTTCCCAGCAACACCACCACAGGCAACGCGGCCAACAGCGCCGAAAGCCACCAGTGTCCCGTCGGGTCGTAACTCTGCTGCCAGGGATGACCGCGCGGCGGAATCCTCAAAATCAGTACAGCCGCAATAACCGTTGCTATGATCGCTATTGTCCATACCACTGGGTTCGCAGAATCGGACGGAGACTTAGGTGGTGGCGCAACTGTAGAGGTCAAGGGTTCCTCCTGGAACCTCATATTTTTCGCGCGGCATTCACTCGCGCCCAAGCAGGCGGCAAGTAGCCGAACGGATACTACACCCTTGTGGTTTTCGATACAACAACTTGTAACGGGTAGGCGCAAGACTCATTCAATGTTGTTCGAATGCAACATCAGAAGTTGAGGACTGTGGAACATGTGAAAGCGAAGCGATGTAGCGAGGAAGGATTGTAGCGAGGGAAGATCGAGCCCTAAATTGGCTAACTGTGTCGCGAAAATATTGGACCAATTAAGATTGGGTGGTTTTTTATTCTGCTCGCGAGATCGCGGGGGTTGCAACCAGCGAAGGCAACTTCAGAACCGCGCGCCGGTTCCGCAGAAATTTCGAGCCACTTCCGGACTTCCGGCAAGGCGTTGCGCATCGCCGTTTCGCCGACGCGGATCAAGTCTCGGGCGCGTTTGAAGTCGTCATAGCCAAAGCCCGCGACATCGGGCTCGATTACGATGTCTGCGGCGCTTCTCCACACCGAAGCGATCATGTCCTGAGCGATGGAAAATGACTGGCCGATCACATCGAAAAGATGTCGAGGCGAACATGCGCCTGTCCACTGCCCTTTGAGGTGCACTGCGAGCACTCGATCTGCACCCATTTTTCGCAGAGGGTGAGTCGGCACTGGATGCGAAAGCATTCCATCCACGAGACAACGCCCATCGATTTTCACAGGTAAAAACATTCCCGGGTAAGCGCAACTCGCGCGCACGGGATCGATGATGGAGCCGGAGGTGAAGACAGTTCCTTCTCCTGTGTTGAAGTCTGTAGCCGTCACGCCGAGAGGAATTCGCAGCTCTTCAAACGTATGCACTTTCAAAATGCGTGTAAGGAAAGAAACCATACGGTCGGTGGTAGCGAAGCCGTAGCGCGAGAGCGTCCAGCGCGCAAAGGTGGTAAAGCGAACTTTGTAGGCCAGTTGCTCCAGTTCTTCGATTGTCAGGCCGCTGCAGTATGCGGCTCCTATCAAAGCGCCTACGCTGGTGCCAGCGACGAAGCGAACCGGAATGCCTTCTTCTTCGAGAACCTTCAGAACGCCAATATGGGCGATACCGCGGGCGAAACCGCCTCCGAGAGCAAGGCCGATCGACGGAATGCGTTTGGCCTCAATCGGCCTGCCCGACAACTCGCGGCCGAAAGCTTGCACCGACCGGATAACCTTGCCGAGACGCTTCATTGTTACGGAGCCCCACTACTCCTGGTTTGGCGGTGGGGCGCCGCAAACCCTACTACACTGCCTGTAACATCCCACAAATAAGTTTGTTGTTCCAGCCCACGATGGTGCCATCCGGTTGTTACGGCAAAATAAAAACGTTGTTACCCGATATGCACCATTTTTTTCACAACTTTTCCTAACCCTTAAGAGGCTGTCAACTTAGCTTCTATCGGCAAAAAGCGCTGCGGTCCCAAATTTTGACTCCTACTTTAGGTCGTCTCTCTTTCCTTCTTGCCCCCTATATTTCTAATCTATTGGAATCAGCGGTTTACCGGCAACATCCTCAGCGCAAAGGACTTATATCGTCGGAAACGAACTTGGGGCGGTTCGAGGGCCGCCTTTTTCACGGCACACTTCTCCTCTGCCCTAATCAGATCGCAGTTTTCGCATCGGGTAGGGCTGATGTATGTGATGGCCGTCACACTTGGTTTGTGACGAAACAACGGCAGGTGCTTGTCGGAGGGCGTTGCCGCCGTTATGGCTCAGGTCTGCGGCAATCGTCTCACATAATGCCAAACTCACGCGCAAGGATGCTGATTTTCTTCACACGTCGCCAATAGGAAATGGGCTAATCAGGTTCTCTGCTAACCCCCGTCATTGAACACGGATAAGGACTTGCGCTACGTTCAAAAGTGGGATTGACTAGTGTTCTCTGAGCGCATAAATTTCTCTGCGACGGGTTACTTGCCTACACCGTAACCAGTGAGGAGTTTTGCGCTCATGGCTAGTGTACCGAAACCTCCGCAGCAACCCCCAGATTCGGAATCGTTTACCGTAGATTTTGAACAAGAGGAAGATGGTCGCTGGCTGGCAGACATCACCGGATTGCCTGGAGTTATGGCATATGGTGCAACAAAGCGTGATGCCGAAGTTGCTGTGGTTGCTCTCGCCCTTCGTGTGCTGGCGGAACGGACTGAGCAACACAAGAAACCTCCAAGATCGATACAATTTCTGTGAGCCAATGGCCTAGCAGCAAAGCAAAACGCGTATACAAGGCTTTGCTTCGAATCGGCTGGACGCCAAAACCGCAGTCATCTGGTACGTCGCATATTCAGCTGCAACGCCCCGGCTTTCCCGATTACACATGGGCTTGGCATGATTCGCAAGAACTAGGGCCTGTAGCTCTCCGCAGAATCGGAAAATATACCGGGCTCACTCCTGGAGATTTGTAGATTTCTTTGGCTTGCGCTCGCCGGTATTTTTGCTAGACTTCTTGGCCGCATCTCCTCCGCCTGCATTGGGAACCTCAAAAAAATCGCTGTTGCAAGCCGTTCAGAGTTCTTTAGTACTTTCGGGCCTTCTGTGTATTCGGGTTGTTTCATAACCATCAGTTCATTCCGAGTAGGAGGCCAGTGCCATGACAAGTGAAAACAGTAGCGATGCACCCACATCCGATGCCCAGAGCCAGCCCCCGCGCCAGCCGCCAGTAACCCCGCCCACTCCACCACAAGGCGAAGTTGGCCCAAATCCCAATGATCGACCCGATAATCAGCAGGAAACTGCCAGAGAGCTTGCGCGGGAGTTTCGATGGGTAGAGGCTGCTCAGCTTGTGGTAAATGGCGTTCTTGCTATGGTGGGAATAATCGCCCTGTGCATCTACCATGGCCAGTTGAAGGTCATGCAAGGCCAACTTGGGCAGATGCAATCTTCCGGCGGACAAACTGATCAGTTGATCTGCCTCTATCGTCAGCAGGTCGGGAAACTGGCGCAACAAGTTACCGACACCATGAGCTCGCAGTTCAAGCTGGAAATCAAACCGGTCAATTGAAGGCGCAACTTAGAGAATTCCAACAATCTGCTAAGGCCGCTCAAGACGCCGCCAACATCGCCCGAGACACTCTGCAAATTAGTCAAGCAGCCGAAATGACCGTTCAGAGTATTGACACTGGCACACCATCCTTTGTGACTTTCTACTTCTGGAATATTGGCAATACCGATGCCAGCAATGTTGTGATTCAGACTCAAGACACGCTTTTCTCTCCCCCCGAAAACATGGAATCCAGCGGCTTTGACCCTGCTGTTGAACTGCAAAAGTTTAGGGCAAATCCTCAGCGGCATTTCGATGAAATGCAAGCTCAGGAGGCGAAAACCGAGGCCATGCTTCGCAGCACGGGAGACAACAAGACAGCGGACACCATTCACGCTGCCACCGAGAAAAGAAAATCCCTGCTCGCCCCTAGGAAGATTGTCCCCAAGATTTCCCGAGGCACTGTGATCGGCGAAAAAATGAACATTCAGGCTGTTGCTAACCTCGAAACTCTTCGTCATGTAATTTTTATTCTGATCGATTGGGATGATGTCCTTCCCACGCACACGCATCATACGAACGACCTGTGTTACTTCGTTGAGGCGGGGAAGGCTTCTCCATGCGTAAGCCCAGAAAAATAGCAGGCTTTCGGATTCCGGTTCCGCGTCGAAGCAATTGATGAATTTGGTACGCGCCGGATCCACGCTATCCTTCAATCAGCCAAACGGGACTGAAATCGCACTGATCGACAACTGACGCAATAGGCACAAGCGCTCCACCAGAACGAAATCATGAACCGAAGTGAAATGTGGCGTCGCGTTGAAACTCATCCCAACGAATGGGACATGATTATTGTCGGCGGCGGGGCGACTGGCGTCGGGGTCGCGATCGATGCGGCGAGCCGCGGCTACGATGTGTTGCTGCTGGAGCAGAGCGATTTTGGAAAAGGGACCTCCAGTCGCAGTACCAAGCTGGCGCATGGCGGAGTCCGGTATCTGGAACAAGGAGATATTGGGCTGGTGATGGAAGCGCTGAAGGAGCGCGGGCTGCTGCTGCAAAATGCGTCTCACGTGGTGCACGATCTGGCATTTGTGGTGCCCAACTACGATTGGTGGGAGGCGCCATTTTACGGTCTAGGGTTAAAACTGTATCAACTGCTGGCCGGCAAATATGGTTTTGGCGGCTCACGCATTATCTCGAGAGAAGAGACGCTCGAACATCTGCCTACTCTCAAGACCGAAGGGCTGCGCGGCGGCGCGATTTACTACGATGGACAATTCGACGACGCTCGCTTGCTGATTCACATGGTGGTCACCGCTTTCGAACAGGGCGCCACCTTGCTCAATTATGTCGAAGTCACCGGCCTGACCAAGGACGCTCAGGGGTTTGTTGATGGAGTCACTGGGCGCGATGTGGAGACCGGCAATGAATTTCGCGCGTCCGCGAAGGTTGTGGTCAACGCCACCGGAGCTTTCAGCGACCTGCTTCGGCTAAAGGCGGAGCCCTCTGCTGCGCCAATGATTGCACCCAGCCAGGGTATCCATCTGGTGTTCGACGCGAGCTTTCTGCAGGGCAGAAGCGCGATCATGGTTCCACACACTAGCGACGGGCGCGTGTTATTTGCTATTCCATGGCATGGTCACACGCTGGTCGGAACGACCGACACGCCTATCGCGAGCGCAACGCTTGAGCCGGTTGCCATGGAAGAGGAAGTTGATTTTATTCTGGCGACGGCCGCGCAATACCTGACAAAGGCGCCAACGCGCAACGACGTGTTGAGCGTATTCGCTGGCATACGGCCGCTGGTACGGGCGACGGGCATAGGCGTGGCCGACGGCGTATCCAAAACGGCGGCACTGTCACGCGATCACGTCATACACATCGATCGCTCGGGGCTGGTAACTGTGTGCGGAGGAAAATGGACGACCTATCGGCACATGGCTGAAGATTGCGTCGAGCAGGCGGCGACCTTCGCGCAGTTGCCGGAAAGAGCGTGCGTGACGCAGCATCTGCGCATCCATGGATCTGGCTTTGGATCTGGATCTGGCTTTCGCGATGCAGCGAATAATGATGCACAGAAGAAGTCAGGCGCGCTCGCCGTTTATGGTTCGGACGCGGAGGAGATTAGCAAGCTCATTGCGAGTGATGCGAGCCTGGGCGAACCGCTCAATCCGGTGCTGCCTTACGTGAAAGCGGAGGTTGTGTGGGCCGTGCGACACGAAATGGCCCGCACGGTTGAAGACGTTCTTGCGAGGCGCACCCGCGCATTGTTTTTGAATGCGCGCGCAGCCTTGGCAATGGCGCCCGCAGTAGCAAACTTGATGGCTTCAGAGCTGGGATGGGACAACGTGACTAAAAACAGAAACCTGACCGCGTTTAACAAAGTCGCGTCGAACTACATTCTTCAATCCTGAATGGGGGTTGACATTTCCGACGAACGTCAGTCCGTGCGCCTCCAGACTTAGGGGAATATTTCGATGCCAACCAGAGCATCATTCTCGTCGAGGTAAATATGCACTATCTCGTTCCCCGTTGAGGTTTTATACTCCACAGTCCGACGCGTTTTTTCTTCTCCGAACCTGATCCATAAAGCGTCGGAAGGCTTCGCATCGTTCGGCATACCGAAACCTTGAAGATGTTCTACCAGCTTATCTAGAGAAATAATCATCATCAATTGTCCCAGTGAGTGGCTGAAGACTTCGCGAGTGCGGTCGTTTCTAAGAAAGATCAGTCGCGTAGCCGGTCATTTCCCTAGCGATCATTCGTCTACCGAGAATCCGTCTATTCAATCGTTTCATCCAACGAATTTTTATCCCACGAGCACCGCGCCGCCATTGACGTTGAAAATCTCGCCCGTGATAAATCCTGCATAAGGCGTGCATAGAAACAAGATCGGGCCGGCAATCTCATCCGGCGTTCCCACGCGGCCCATCGGTATGGTGCGAAAAACCTTGTCGCGAGTAGGCGGATCACTCAAGGCTGCGGCTGACATATCGGTGGCAACCCACCCCGGCGCAACGCAATTCACATGAATATTGTCGCGAGCAAGTTCGGTCGAAAGCCCCTTAACCATGCTGATCAGCGCGCCTTTTGAGGCCGCATAGTCGCAATGAAAAGCCTCGCCGCGCTGCCCGGCCGTAGAGCTAACCAACACTACGTGTCCAGCGCCCTGCTTCTTCATCTGCGCAACGGAATGCTTCACGAGCGAAAAAACGCTATCGAGATTCACGGCAATCGTGCGATGCCATTGCTCGTCGGACATGCGATCGATGGGAGCATCTTCTGACGGCCATATGCCATGATTTGCTACCAGAATGTCGAGACGTCCAAAGGCCGCGATGGCTGACGAAACCAGTTGCTGCGCAGACTCGGTGGTAGACAGATCGCTCTGCACGGCGCGACAATTTTCCGCGCCGCATTCGCGCACCAGAGCTTCTGCCTGCGCCTCCGCCGATTGATAGTTGAAGACAACTTTCGCTTCCGCGGCGGCGAACATGCGCACCGTTGCGGCGCCGATTCCGCGCGAGCCGCCGGTGATGAGAGCAATTTTGGAATTAAGAGTGAGATTCATAGCGCGTACAGTATCGCACGCGGATTTCAGCAGGAGCCGGAAAGTGTTTCACGTGAAACACTTTGTGCCTGTATTTCTGTACGTACATCAGTGCTTATAGCGAAGAATAGAAACGGGTTGGGCGCGGAGGAAGACCGGGGCGCTTTCCGCTTTAATTTCCTTACGGCCACTCCATCTTTCAGTTCACATTGCAAACCTGGTGGCGTGCATTATGATCGAACGCGAAACGGGAATTATCAACTTGGGACTTCATTCCAATGCGATCATAGCCGCCGAGTCACCGGAGCCGGTTGTGAACCTACGACGTTTTTTGTCATCCCTGACTTTCATGGTTCTGGTGGCGCTCGGGATCCGTCTTGTGGTGATGGTCGTTCTGTTGCCCGAACAGCTCGACCCGGCGCGCAATCACTGGCACTTCGGCTATGAGGCCGGCAAGATTGCATACTCCATCGTGCAGGGCCACGGCTTCAGCAGCCCTTTGTTTGAAGAGACTGGACCTACCGCGTGGATGACTCCTGTCTATCCTTATATGGTCGCAGGAGTCTTCAAGCTATTCGGCACTTATACAAAGGCCTCAGCGATTGTTTTGCTTTCGCTGAATGCGGTGATGTCGGCGCTGGTCTGCGTCCTCGTCTTTCCGATCGCTCGCATCAGCTTTGGGGATCGCGTTGGCAAATGGTCGGGCTGGGCGTGGGCATTCTGCCCTTACGGTATTTATTTTCCGGTTGAGCGCATTTGGGAAACATGGCTGGCGACGCTGCTGCTTTGTCTGCTCTTTTTAATTACGTTGAAACTGGAAAACGAAGAAAAGTTCTCGTGGTGGATCGTTTTCGGGATGCTCTGGGGACTGGCTGCGCTCACCAGCCCCGCGCTGCTTTCAGTGCTGCCGTTTCTTGCTGGATGGGTCATCTATCGGCGCCATCGCCGCGGCCAGCGCTGGTTTGCCGCTGGCGCAATTGCGGCCGTCGTGTTTGTTGCGATCATCTCGCCTTGGTTCATTCGCAACCACGAAGTCTTCCATCGCGTGATTCCCTTCCGCGACAACATGGGATTAGTTCTGCGCCTGGGGACCAAGGGCGACACATCGTATTGGGGACCCTATGAACTGGGGCCGTGGCACAATGCGCAGGAGTGGAATGAGTACAAAGAGCTAGGTGAACTTGGCTACATGGACAGAAAGAAACGGCAGGCGATTGCTTTTATTCGCGCGAATCCGGGCTGGTACATTTGGACCTCGTTACGGCGAGCGCTGTTTTTGTGGACAGGCTACTGGAGCCTGGATCGTGACTATTTAAAACAGGAGCCGCTGGATCCAGCGAATATTCTTTTCTGCACGACCCTGACGGTGCTGGCGCTGGTAGGCCTAAGGAGGGCGCTGCGGGCGGATTTTTCCAGTGCTCTGCCTTACGCGCTCGTGTTGTTCTCGTTTCCGATTATTTATTATTTTACGAGTCCGGAAGTTTACTATCGGCGGCCAATTGATCCGTTCTTTGTAATCCTTGCGGTGGTGGCGCTGATTAAGAACAGTGGTCAGTGGTCGGTGGTCAGCGAAAGGTTCTAGACGGCTTAGACAAAGCTAAATTCGTTTTGGCGGGGCAAAAGAAAGGCGGCCCAAGTCGGCCGCCATTGAGGTTACCATGATCTTTACTGGTCACTGACCACTGGCTCTTACGCCGTGGCCGGCCGCTCGCCGCCTTTGGCGGGAGCGCGTTCCGGCTTGATCACCTGCTGCACGCCGTCGTCGGTTTTTGCCGGAAGCGGTTTGATCGGGGGCAGGTTCTGCCCGTCGACCAGCAACTTGATCTCGGAAGCATCCAGTACTTCGCGTTCAATCAGCGCCTTAGCGATCTGAATCAGAGTTTCGCGATGCTCGGAAAGGATGCCCTTTGCGGTCGCGTAGCCCCTGCTGACCATCTTCCGGACTTCCTCGTCGATCTGGATGGCAGTGGCTTCGCTATAGTCGCGATGCTGCGCGATCTCGCGGCCGAGGAAAATCTGCTCTTCTTTCTTGCCGAAGGTTAGAGGTCCGAGGTCGCTCATGCCCCATTCGCAAACCATCTTCCGAGCCAGTTCGGTGGCCCGCTCAATGTCGTTGCCTGCGCCGGTGGACATCTGATTTAAGAAGAGCTCTTCCGCAATTCGGCCACCCATCAGGATGGCGATCTGGGTATCGAGATAATTCTTGTAATAGTTATGGCGATCGTCGGTTGGCAATTGCATGGTAAGACCAAGTGCCATGCCGCGGGGAATGATCGTGACTTTGTGGACGGGATCGGAGTGCGGCAGCATCGCTGCCACCAGCGCGTGTCCGGCTTCGTGGTAGGCAGTGTTCTTTTTCTCTTCATCGGAGAGCAGAAGCGACTTGCGCTCCACGCCCATCAGGACTTTATCTTTCGCCACTTCGAAGTCGTACATCAACACGGCCTTGCGATTCTGCCGAGCCGCAGCCAGTGCTGCTTCATTCACCATGTTAGCGAGGTCCGCGCCTGAAAACCCTGGCGTGCCACGAGCCAGCACCTGAAGATCGACATCGTCGGCAAGAGGAATCTTGCGAGTGTGCACGCGCAGAATCTCTTCGCGACCACGAACGTCGGGGCGATTGACTACGACGCGGCGATCGAAACGTCCGGGGCGCAGGAGCGCGGGATCAAGCACGTCCGGACGGTTAGTCGCCGCCATCAGAATGACGCCTTCGTTCGATTCGAAGCCGTCCATTTCGACCAACAATTGATTCAAAGTCTGCTCGCGCTCGTCGTGCCCGCCGCCAAGGCCAGCGCCGCGATGGCGTCCAACGGCATCAATTTCGTCGATGAAGATGATGCAGGGAGCATTTTTCTTGCCTTGCTCGAAACAGATCGCGCACGCGGCTCGCGCCCACGCCTACGAACATCTCAACGAAGTCGGAACCGGAAATGGAGAAGAAGGGAACATTCGCCTCGCCGGCCACAGCGCGCGCCAGTAATGTCTTGCCGGTTCCCGGAGGTCCGACCAAGAGCACGCCCTTAGGAATTCGCCCGCCGAGCTTCTGAAACTTCTGCGCCTCGCGCAGGAATTCGATAATCTCTCGCAGTTCTTCCTTGGCCTCATCCACGCCAGCTACGTCTTTAAAGGTGATCTTTTTCTGCTGCATGGAGAGCAGGCGCGCCCGGCTCTTGCCAAACGAAATCGCCTTATTTCCGCCGGTCTGCATCTGCCGGATCATGAAAAACCAGAGCGCTCCGAGCAACACCAACGGCGCCAGATTCAAGATCCAGCTTGGCCAAGTCCCGTTGCTGATATCTTTGAAGCTGTAGGGAACGTTCTTCTCCGTCAGCTTCTTGTACATGTCGGGATAATTTGCCGGCACGATCGTATGAAATGGCGAGTCGTTCTTGAACTTGCCTTTCACTTCCTGCCCGATAAAGGTCGCGTCGCGAACGTTACCCTGGTCCACTTCGGACAGAAATTCAGAAAAGCCGATCTCTTTTTCTTTCTGAGCGTTGCTGCCCGTTTTCACCACCTGCCAGAGCAGGAAGGCCGAGACCACGATCACAGCCCAGAAAAGTACTGTCTTGATTGTTGAATTCACCTAAAACTCCTCTAAATGTGGAGCTACCACAAAAAGACCTGCCACAGAAAGGCACCGCGTCTGCCGCTCATCGTTTAGATGCTGGAGACGGAAATTCGATGGAAAAGCCTGCGGTTTTATTCTAGACCTTTTTGGAAAAAACGGAGAGTAAAGCATGGGTACATAAGTTACGGGCCAAAGCGTGGTTTGGATTCCGGGGGCTATAGCTCGGTGGCCCAGGAGTTCCGGAACGCCGGGTCTGCACCTGGCGGATCATGAAAAACCATAACGCGGCAAGGAGGATCAGAGGCGCCAGATTCAGAAGCCAGCTCGGCCATGCTTGGTCAGATGTTTCCTGAAACCATATATCCACCGCGTGCGCCTGAAGCGCCTCTAGCATGGCCGTCTGATTTACTGGAGCAATTACGCGAAAATTGCCGTTTTGAGTATCTAAGCCGCGAACTACAGTGCCTGCGATGGTAACTCTGCTGATCTGGCCTTTCGCCACTCTGGTAAGGAAATCGGAATAGCTGATTACCCGCGTTTTTTGATCAGGCCCCTGAGACTTCACGGTCTGCCAGAGCAAAAACGCGGACACCACTATCACAATCCAGAAGACGACGGCTTTTACTGCCGAATTCATACTGCCTCCACGTCAGATCGTCGCCGCCACGTAAGGCAGATTGCGCCCCGTCTGCTCGGGACTGCCCAATCCATAACCGCATAGAAAAGTGTCATCCACGAGAAAGCCGAAATAGTCCGGCTGCAGCGGGACCCTCCGGGCTGATTGCCGATCGAGCAGCGTAACCAGCTTCACTGAAGCCGCGCCCCGCTCGCGCAAGTCGCTCATCAGAAATTCGGTGGTCACTCCCGAGTGTACCAATCCCTCCACCAGGAGAACGTGCTTGCCCAACATCGCGAGTTCCTGGCTGAAAAAAATCTCGAGCACCGGCGATTCGCCCTTCGTGCTCTGTTTGTAGCTTGGCTTGATAAATGCGCAGATGATAGGCACATCGACCGCTCGCACCAGATCAGCCATAAACAGGAAGCTATTCTCGAGAATACCCAGGGCAACCACAGTCTTGCCACGGTAGTCATCGGAAATCTGCCGTCCAAGTTCGCGGACTCTTTTTTGGATCTGGTCGGCCGAGATCACCTCTCGCAGACCAGTTTGCGGCGAAGCATTCATAAGCGGAAGTCCAAATGAATGTTACATCATGCTCGCAGTGTCCCGAATCCAAATTACTTTTGAGGTCTTGCCCGAGGGCTGTAACGCTGCCGGAACCGCAAACCCTCGCATCCAGATCAACCCGCGTCCATCCGCGACCGCGACGGGCCAGAGTTTTTTCTCTAATCCGCTTGCATGCCGGTCACTCTAGCAACTCTTTCACTTTCCTGGCCGCAGCGGTATGCGCCGGCCAATAACGATCTCCGGCCCTCCAGTTGCGAATCAGAATTTCTTTCGGCACGAGTTCGAAATCGAGCAAGTGACCGCTTTTCATCGTCTTCGACTTCCGAACCGCAGCGGCATCCATCACCCGAGCCTCGATGCACGCGCCCAGTTCACGAACCTCGACCGACCCCGGAATCGCCAGGCTGTATTCGTAACTATATTCGAGAGCCGGCTCAGACTGGCCGCGCAGCGGCTCAGATTCCAGCTGGAGTTCCGACTTTCCGCGTCGAAGATTTTGCCGGAGGAGACTCTGCCCGCTAGCTCAACTCCAGTCTCCTGCCGGGGGCTCCGCGCGCCAGGTCCAGAACTTCCTCGACCAGCCGGAAAGAGATGCTCAGGTCTTTATTTTTATTTTTATCTTTATTATTATCTTGTTTTTGGCTTTATTTTTGGCATTCGCATTCGCTTCGAGCCATCTGCGCACCACCCTTCGCTGTGCCGCAAGCGGAAGCGCCAGCAGCGGACCAATTGGAAGCGAAGCAACGGATTGCGGCTCGCTGAGCACGGCCTTCGCTCAAGCCGCGAACTTCCGCATGTCCCAGTTCCCAATGCTCCTCTTCGGCGCGTGCGATCTCCGCCAATTCGGCCATGCGCTCGATTGCGGCCTCGCCAAACTTTTCAATGATGGTCGGAAGCAATGTCATGGCGCACCCGATTGCGCAGAAAGCCGACATCCAGATTTGACGAATCCTCCCGCCAGCTCTCGCCCCGTTCGCGCAAAAATTCGCGTATCGCCGACCGCCGAATTAGAAGCAGCGGACGCACCACCTCACCAACCACGCCTCCCTGATCTTCAATATTAAAAATGATCCGCGGATGAATTCCCGAAAGTCCCCGAATGCCCGTGCCGCGAAACATTCGCAGCAGCACTGTCTCGGCCTGATCGTCGAGAGTGTGCGCGGTAGCGATCTTGTTAACGCGACCCTCGCTGGCAAGTTGGCGAAAAAAACCGTAGCGTAGCTTCCGAGCGGCCGCTTCGATGCCGGACCCCGCTGCCGAACCGCTATGGGAGCGGTCACTGCGCTCGACCGGCGCGTCAACTCTATAAAGATGAAATTCCAGACTTGTGTCGCTGAGCCAGTTCCGCGACAAAGCGCTCGTCTTCATCCGACTCTTCCGCACGCAGCTTGTGATTGACATGCGCGACCGACAATACGATGCCCAACTCGCCTCGCAACTCCAGCAGAAGGCAAAGCAGTGCCACGGAATCCGCGCCACCCGAAACCGCCGCCGCCACGCGGTCTCCCGGGCGAATCGACCCCTGCTTACGGATTTTCTTTAGCAGTTGATCGGCTAAGGCATCCACCGGGAAATGGTACAGCAATTGCCCAACGTCAGTGCGCGGTGGCGTACTGACCACCGCCAGGGATTTCTGGTATCCTCCCGCACATGGCGGCGCATTTACGAGTGGAGTGCGACGGTTACTGCTGCTCGTCATGCTCGCTCCAGCCTACGAGCCGCTGGCGATGGCATGCGCTTTTCAGCCAGGCCCCATGCGGTGCTGCCGGCGCAAGTTACTCTCGGCCGGTTCGGCGGACCCGGCGATGCCCTGCCACCATGCTATGGCGGAGGCGTCACCCGAAACCAAGGCGGAATCTTCCGAACCCTCGGTTACTAATAATGGAGCGAATAATAAGGGCCGCTGTCAGAATCATTGCTGCTGCGGCGTTACCACCTCAGAGTGGGCTAAGCTTACTTCCGATCTGCTCCCCGTTTTGCATCTTCTGATCGAACCGGCGCGCCTGTTATACGCCGACGAACTTCCCACCGCCGATATCTCCGGAGACGATTCCGCTCGCGCACCTCCTCGCAGCTAACTGCCAACGCACTAACATCGCGAATTACACTGGCGCACTCTTTCGTCTACGGACGGGCACGTCGTGCCACTTCTCCGATGCCAGCGGTGATTCGCTATTGTGCGCTGAGATCGAGGCGCACACGCAACGCTGCGGGTACCTGTAATCAGGTACGGAATCATCGAGGAGAAAAATGACGCGTTTTCAACTCATTCTCATTGCGGTCGCTGCCGTTCTGCTCGTTCCATCCATCACCCTTGCCACGATCTTCGGGTCGGTTCGCGGCGTGGTGCATGATCCTCAGCACCGTCCAATTCAAGGCGCAAAAGTTACTCTGAAAGCGCAAAACTCGGACTGGACCCAGTCCCAGGATTCGGACGGCAACGGAGGATTCGAATTTAGTTCGGTGCCAATCGGAAATTACGCGCGTCACAGTCTCGTCGAAGGGCTTTCGAGAAATGCAGCAAGAAGTAATTGTTCAATCGGACACCAGACCGGTTGTGCATTTCGAGCTGATGATCGCAGGCGCAAAGGAAACTGTCAGCGTGGAGGAAACTCCCGTGGAAGCGACGACGGAGACCGTTACGCCGACGACAACGGTGAACCGCATTGACATCCAGGAAACTCCCGGAGCCGACCGCACCAACGGCATGGAGATGATCACAGACTATGTGCCGGCAGCCTATGTGACGCACGATATGCTGCACATGCGAGGAGGCCACCAGGTTGACTGGCTGATCGACGGGGTACCCATCCCCAACACAAACATCGCGAATAATCTGGGGCCGCAGATCGATCCGAAGGACATTGATTATCTGGAAATTCAGCGAGGCAGCTATGACGCGGACTATGGCGACCGAACGTACGGAATCTTCAACGTGGTGCCGCGAACCGGCTTTGAGCGCTATCGGGAGTGCGATCTCGTGATTACCGCCGGAAATTTTTATCAAACGAATGACCAGATCAGTTGCGGAGGACACACCCAGCGCTTCGCCTACTATGCCAGCCTGAACGGGAATCGAAGTCAATACGGACTTCAGACGCCGATAGGGCAGGTGGTTGACGATGCAGCGAACGGCGTTGGAGGATTTGCTTCGTTCATCTTCAATCCCGATCCCAAGAACCAATTTCGGCTGGTCACACAGTTGCGGCGCGATTATTACCAGATACCCATTGACCCAGAACCCCAACTCGGTTGGAAATTCGATCTATCCCAGTTACGGACTGCACGATGCCGAGACTGAGCCGGATGGCTATGTCACCTTCTCATGGGTTCACACTTTCGATCCCAATACGCTGCTCACAGTTTCCCCTTTCTACCATTACAACGGCGCTGATTACCATGGCGGTCCGAACGATTATCCCGTCATCTCGACGGTTACTCAGACTGCCAACTACGCAGGCGCGCAGGCAGCGTTAAGCACAAACATCTGGAGAAACGATATTCAGGCTGGCGTTTATGGATTTTTCCAGCATCAGTACAATTACTTCTTTAACGACTACACCGACGGCACGCCAAATTTCGCGCCCTCTTCGATCGGCGTAAATGGAGGCCTTGCCGCCGAATTTATTAACGACAAATTCAAAGTGACGCCGTGGCTGACTTTGATTGCCGGACTTCGAGTGACGGAGTTCAGCGACTCGTCAATCTCGGAGAACACGGCTGAGCCTCGCTTTGGCGTTGCTATCAGAGTTCCGCGGCTGAATTGGGTGTTTCGCGGCTTCTACGGCTATTACTATCAGGCCCCGCCGCTCTCAACCGCGACCGAACAGTTGCAACAAGGCGGCATCCAACAGGGATTTGGGTTTACTCCTCTGTACGGAGAGCGCGACCGGGAATGGCAGTACGGTGTCATGATGCCGTATCGCGGTTGGACCCTGGATGCCGATACGTATCAAACCTTCGCCCACAATTGGCTGGATCACAACAACATTGGAGAATCGAACATCTTCTGGCCCATCACCTGGGATTACGCGTTGATTCAAGGCTGGGAACTGACGCTGCGCTCGCCGAACCTGTGGCACCACGGCCAATTTCATCTCGCCTATGCCAATCAAATTGCACAGGCAACCTCGCCGATCACCGGAGGCTTGATCTTCTACGTTCCGCCCGGGCTTCTCGCCCGTAGATCATGATCAGAGAAACACCTTGAACTTCGGCTACAACACGAGTCTGCCCTGGCAGACTTATGCGTCGACGAACATCTACTATGGTTCGGGGTTCACCAACGGATTGCCCGGTGTGCAGTATCCCGGGAATTATCTGCCCAGCCACACCACATTTGATCTTGCTCTGGGCAAAAGCTTCGCCGAGAAATACACGGTTTCGGTGACGGCGCTGAATGTGGCGAACCGGCGCGTGCAACTGGATAACAGTTTGACCTTTGGTGGATTTCACTGGAACGACCCCAGACAAATTTATGGCGAGGTACGTTATCGCTTCAACTATTAGCGTCATAGCGGCTAAGCAAGGAGCAGAAGGATGAAACTAACGAAAACCACTTTCATATTGATGTCGGTGCCGCTGTTGCTAATGGCGACTGCAAGCTGCAACCGCGTCAAAAATATCCGCTGCAGGGTGAAGTGATCTCGAAGGATCCAGCGACCAGCGAAATTACAGTGAACCATGGCGATATTCCCGGATTCATGTCCGCCATGGCCATGCCTTACCGGGTCAAAGACCCGGCTGTGATTCAGGAAGTTGAGCCCGGCGACAAAATCACCGCGGAAGTGGTGGTGGGCAAGGATCGCAGCGACTATTGGCTGGAAGACGTTCGCATCACCGACAAGTCCGAGCGTGGAAAGATAAAGCCACCAACTGCGTCGCAGATGCTCATGCCCGGACAACTGGTTCCCGACTTCGCGCTTGTCAATCAGGACGGCCGCAAGATTCATCTTTCGGATTTTGCCGGCAAGGCGTTGCTCGTCACCTTTATTTACACGCGATGCCCCATGCCAAATTTTTGTCCGCGGCTGAGCAGCCAATTTGCGCATATTCACAATGGGCTTAAGAAGGACCCGGCGGATTATGCCAAGACTCATCTGCTGACCATCAGTTTCGACCCGAAATACGACACTCCCGCCGTCCTGCGCAAGTACGGTCTGGCCTATCTGGATGGCGATGCCAGCGGTTTCTCGCACTGGGACTTTGCTTCTACGGATCCAAGCGATCTGAGCAAGCTGGCAAAGGCATTCGGCCTGCAGTATGACGAAGAAGATAATCAGATTTCCCATAGCATGAGCCTTGCCTTGATTACTCCCGATGGGAGGGTGGCCAGGTTCTGGTCCACGAACTGGACGAGGGCCGAGTTGATGACGGACCTGCAGCGCGCCGCCCAAGCCGCAGCGCAGAGTAGGGGGTAATAATAATGCTTCGTGGATTATTGCTCTCGGCTACTCTCTCGGCTGCTCTTGTGTTGACGGCCTGCGGGAAAAAGCAAGAGGCAAACGCTGCCTCGCGCCCGCAATCGAGCCCCGAAGAGAGCCAGGCCGAGCTTCAAGGGGAATGGCTATACGACAATAACTGCGCCGAGTGTCACGAAAATCCGCAGCCCGACTTGCATAAGCAGCCGCCGAACCTGCATGGACTGTTTCGTCGGGGATGGCTGCCGAGCGGCGCCCCGGCAACCGACGCGCAAATCCGTACCGTTATCGTCGAGGGCCGCGGCACCATGCCCGCCTTCGATCAGCGTCTGCGGGAGGAAGATCTCCAGAATCTCATCAAGTACCTTCACAGGCTGACTTGAGGCAGGGAAGTAGCGGCTCAAATTCGACGGTAGCGGGCGCTTCCTTCGTATACCTTCGTGCAGCTCGCAGCAAACCTTGATCTTGCACTTGATTTTGGGTGCGATTCACGGCCTATCGACGAACGCCACGCTTGCGGTTATAATGCCCCCAGCGTCATCGAAAGACTGAAAGACGGCGCGTACAGGCCCTATCCGCCGGGTTTGCGGAGGGGCACTGGAGGACAATGTGAGTCTCACACCTATCGGCGGGCTTTCGCTCAGCCGCAAGATTACTACTGCTACTCTTCGCGAAAGAAAACTTCAACACGAACCTATTAGTTGTTTAACCACTTACGATTATGCCACTGCGCGGCTGGTTGACGAGGCGGGCATCGATATTGCTCTGGTTGGCGATTCGCTGGCCATGACCATGCTGGGCTATGAGAACACGCTCTCGGTTACGGTGGACGAGATGCTGCATCACGTCAAGGCGGTGCGGCGGGGCGTGAAGAACGCGTGGCTGGTTGCGGACATGCCTTATGGGTCTTATCAGGCAGAGGCGAGCGAGGCCATTCACAACGCGGCGCGCTTTGTGAAAGAGGGCGGCGCCGAGGCGGTGAAGATGGAGGGCGGCGAGAAGCGCGTGGATGTGATTCGGCGCGTGATCGATGCGGAGATTCCGGTGGCCGGGCATATCGGGCTCACTCCGCAATCGGTTAATGTGATGGGCGGATATAAGGTTCAGGGGAAAACTTTGAACGCGGTTGAGCAATTGATGCGCGATGCGGTCGCGCTGGACCGCGCTGGCGTGGCTTGCATTGTGCTTGAAGGCATTCCTCGCGAAGTTGCGGCGATGATTACGGCGGAGGTTGAAACGCCCACGATCGGGATCGGAGCCGGGCCGGATTGCGATGGGCAGGTGCTGGTGTTTCACGATCTGGTGAACCTGACGTTTGGACATGCGGCGAAATTCGTGCGGCGATATGGAGACGCGGCGGCGCTGATTTCGCAGTCGGTGCTGGCTTTCAAGGCGGACGTAGTTTCGCGGCAGTTTCCGAGCGATGCCGAGTCCTATCATCTGCCGAAAGAGACGCAGGCGGCACTCGAAACGGTACTCCACCGGAAGCAGGCCATGCGGCGATAATGGCGGGTGGAGAACGCGGGTGCGGAATATTGTGCTGGACGTTTCACCTAACCTCTTACTCGGACATGCGCGAAGGTGCGTGAGCTTCACGGTGCTTGGTGCTTTGCTGGGCTGGGCTTTGGGGGGCTGTTCCAAGCCGCCGCAGCCGGAGAATGTGGAGGCGCCGCACCAGACGGGACTTGAATCGATTCCGGCGGCGGATCCGGCAAAGTATCCGAAGCTTACCGAGATGGGGGGATGGAGGAATCCTTATCTGGTGGTTCGCCAGGACGGAATCGGATTTGTGGATCTTTCCAATCGCGAGATTCATATTCTGAAGCCGGAAGAAGTCCCGGCGGAACTGGTGGCTCTTCCATCGACGGCGTGGCCTTACGGGCGGGCGGTGCTGGTCACGCAAGCGACTCCGAAAGATGCAACGGAGCAGACGAAGGCAGACCTGCGCAGGAATCGCGCGCTGCTGCTCGGAACGCTGAAGGAATTAGGGGTTGAATATCGCGAGGCACCGTGATGGGCTAGGCGCGCCGAAGTACGCTTCGGTTTGGCGGATTTGGAGGAGTTCGCCCGATCTACACATTGTGTTGCCGGATCTAAACATCGTGTTGTCGGATCTACACCTCGTTTTGCCGAATCTACACATCGTTTTGCACCTCATTTTGCACAGCAGTTTGCCGAATCTAGTTTGAAGATCTGCGCCACCATTCCGGAGGCTCGGGGCGCTTGCCGGGAGACGCGAGCGAATGGAAAGCGGCTAGGGTTGGTTCCGACCATGGGTGCTCTGCATGAGGGGCACCTGTCGCTGGTGCGTGCCGCCAGGTCGCAGTGCGATGCGGTTGCCGTGTCCATCTTTGTGAACCCCACGCAATTTGGACCGACCGAAGACTTGTCGAAATATCCGCGTCAATTCGAGCGCGATCGGCGACTGTTGGAAAAAGAGGGCGTCGATATACTTTTCGCGCCTTCGGTTGAGGAAATCTATCCAGATGGCCAAGTGGCGTGGGTGATGGTTGAAGGGCTGAGCGAAAGGCTTGATGGGCGCTCGCGTCCCGGGCATTTCAGGGGCGTGACTACGATTGTGGCGAAGCTGTTTCATATTATTGAGCCTGCGGCGGCGTTCTTTGGACAGAAAGATGCTGCGCAGCTGGCGGTGATACGGAGGATGGTGCTGGATTTGAATTTTCCAGTCGAAATTGTGGCTTGCCCTATCGTGCGCGAAGTTGATGGCTTAGCTATGAGCTCGCGAAACGCTTATCTGAATGCGGAGGAGCGAGTCCGGGCATTGGTGCTGCAACGATCGTTGCAACGGGCAGCTGCAGGAATTTGAACGCGGGGAAAGAAGCGCCGCGAGGCTGATTTCTGGCGGCGAAGGAAGCTTATGGCCGGCGAGCCGGGGTGGTGCTTGATTATTTTGAGATCGTCGATCCTTGTACGCTTGAGCCGGTTGAACGCATCTCGCGACCGACGCTGGTGGCGGTCGCGGCCTTGGTTGGAAAGACGCGGCTGATCGACAATATTGTTTTGCTGACATCCGTGAACGGAGGCGCGGTCGACTGAGATTTCTCTACACCTGCATTCTTGAGCTTTTTTGACTTTTCTTCCACGCCGCGGGCTAGTTTCTCTTTGTGAGCTTCGAGTTTTTTGGCGATTGCGGCATCGGCGACGCCGAGAATCTGGGCGGCGAGGATTCCGGCGTTGGTCGCGCCGGGCTTGCCTATGGCAACCGTCGCCACGGGAATGCCGGCGGGCATCTGGACCGTGGCTAGAAGAGAGTCCATGCCTTGCAGCGAAGTGGAAGGGATGGGGACGCCGATGACCGGCAAGGTGGTGTGGGCGGCGATTACGCCGGCCAGGTGCGCGGCTCCGCCAGCGCCTGCGATGATTACGCGGATGCCGCGTGCGGCGGCTTTGCGCGCGTAGTCGGCGGTGCGGTCGGGCGAGCGGTGGGCTGAAGTTACGTCCATTTCGTAGGCAATGCCGAATTCGTCCAGGGCTTTGGCGGCTTCGCGCATGATCTCGAGGTCGGAGTCGCTGCCCATTACGATTGAAACTTGCGGGTTAGACATTATTGTGTTACGTCCATTCTCTTTCATTCGATATTAGAAGTATTTTGTCGTCCTAAGCTTGGACAATTCGATGCTGTTCGGCGCGACAAAGTGCACGGGTCCTTCGCTTCGCTCAGGAAATTCCAGTTGAACTTCTTAAAAGACGCTCTCTTAACTCTTCTTCAATGCTCTCGCCGCAATATCTTTGCGGTAGTGCGCGCCTTCGAAGCCGATCATCGCACAGGCTTCGTAGGCACAATTTCACTGCTGCTTCTAATTGTGCTGCTCGCGCGGTCACTCCGAGCACGCGGCCGCCAGCGGTATAGAAAGCATCGTCGCGCACTCGTGGTGCCGGCATGGAAGACTTTTACGCCCTCCAATTTTGACGCTTCTTCGATGCCCAGAGATTTTCTTTCCCGCCTCATATGCGCCGGGATAACCGCCGGAAGCCATCACCACGCATACGGCGGCATCGTTTGACCATTTGAAATCGCCGTCGCTGGTGCGGCCGTCGATCGAGGCCTCCATGGCTTCGAGCAAATCGCTTTCGAGGCGCATCAGGATGGGCTGTGTTTCGGGATCGCCGAAGCGGCAGTTGAATTCGAGCACCATGGGGCCGCGGGCGGTCATCATCAGTCCGCAGTATAGGATGCCTTTGTACTCCGCGCCTTCGGCTTTCATACCGGCGACTACGGGCTTGGCGATGTGGGCGACGAGCCAGTCGCGCATCTTGTCATCGACGATTTCCGGCGTGGTGTAGGCGCCCATGCCGCCGGTGTTGGGGCCGGTGTCGCCGTCAGCGACGCGCTTGTGATCCTGCGCGGCGACGAGCGGCGCCACTCGCTCGCCGTCGCTTACGACGAGGAATGAAAGTTCATCGCCTTGGAGAAATTCTTCCAGAACTACGCGCGCTCCGGCTTCACCCAGCATTCTGCCGCTTAGCATTTCGTTGGCTACGGTTGAGGCTTCATCTTTGCTCTTTGGCGATGACCACGCCTTTGCCGGCAGCGAGTCCATCGGCCTTTACCACGATGGGAGTGTGAAAGTGCGGCAGGGCATCGCGCACCTGTTCCGAGGAATCGCAGATCGCGTAGTGGGCGGTCGGAATATGGTGGCGCTGCAGGAATTCCTTGGCGAAGCTCTTGCTGGTTTCGAGCTGAGCGGCGGCGCTGGTTGGACCGAATGTGCGCCAGCCTCGACGCGTGAATTCGTCGACTACGCCCAGCATTAGCGGCAATTCCGGTCCCACGATGGTGAGGTCGGGCTGAATTTGGTTTGCGAGCGCGACCATGGAGTCGAGACTTTTTACATCCAGCGCCAGGCATTCTGCTTCGCCGGCGATTCCGCCGTTGCCGGGCGCGCAATAAATTTTTGTGACGCGAGGCGACTGGCGGAGCTTCCACACCAAAGCGTGCTCGCGTCCGCCGCTTCCGATGACGAGGATTTTCATGGTTGAAACATTCAAGGGTAGGTGCGGGAGGGGATGATGTCAAACTGGGGGTATCAGTGGTTGGCTCTCGCGTTCAGCAACAAGCACGATCAACGGCCTTTGCAGGCTACTGTCTCTTTGACTTTCTAATCCTGCCGCTTCCAAGGGCGCTGCGACCTACGCTTGACGGAGGCTTGCGCTGGCCGTCCAACAATTGTTTCAGAACGATCGCATTGTTGTGCTCTTCGTCGCGGGAGGAATATAGCAGCGTAATGGGGCGCTTACCTTTCGCCAGATGATGCAGTTTATCGACCGCTGCAGAAGGCTTGGCGCCTGCCAACTCTTTGAGGTAACGTTTCCGGAACATGTTCCAGCCGGCTGGATTGGCATGGAACCAATCACATAACTCGGTTGACGGCGCCAGTTCGCGCAACCAGAGCTTAACGGCAGCTTCCTCTTTCTTCAATCCGCGAGGCCAGCGGCGATCGACCAGCACGCGAATCCCATCCGATGGCGAAGCAGACTCGCGAACGCGCTTGATGACAACGGCCATGCCCTTCGAATTATCCTAACTCTGCATTATTCTAAATGTGATTCGCTGCATTCGGCATACGACGATCATCATGAATTCCCGGAACTGGATTTCTCCGCGCTTCTGCGGCTGCGTGATAGGGCTGGCAGTGTCGGTGTTCTTTGTTGCGCTTGCTGGCTGCGATATAGAACGGCGCAAGTCCGACGCCGAGCTCGGGCTCAACCCGCAACAGGCTGAGGGTCGCAAACTCTACGACAACTATTGCGACCGATGCCACGAACCCTACTCGTCTCGCGGTAAAAAAGGCCCGAGCCTGAAAGGGGTCTTCCGGCACCAGTATCTGTCGCTGAGCGGATTGCCTGCAAACGACGATCGCATTATTGACATCATCAAGTATGGTCGAGCGAAGATGGAGGGGTTCAACCAGGTGATGACGGATCAGCAGATTAAAGATCTTGTCGCTTATCTGCATACGTTATAGGGAACGTCTCAGCTCTCAGCTCCCAGCCGAAACCGAGCGTCAGGCGCCGCTGTTGTAACCGAGGTCTTATTAGTTTTCTTTTCTTCAAGAGTTGGGAGTTGGGAGCTGAGCGTGGAACTGGGAGCTGGGCTTTGTGGCATAATCGCGCCAGTGTCCACTGCCAACAATTCCGGGCTCTTTCTGAAGCTGCCTTCGACCGACGAACTTATTCGCGAGCCACGGATTCGGTTGCTCATTGAGCGCGAAGGTCATACTCCCGTCGCGGATAGTATCCGAGTGGTGCTGGCGCGGCTGCGGCAGGAAATTGCTGATGGGGAACTCGACGAAAAATCGCTGGACCTTGCGCTTGCGCTAGACGGCTTGTCCGCAGCGGTTGAACGTCAACTCCGGGATTCGCTTAGTTACCGGCTGGTGCCGTTGATCAATGCCACGGGCGTGATACTCCACACAAATCTGGGCCGAGCGCCGCTGGCTGCGGACGCGCTGGAGCACGTGCGATCCGCAGCGAACGCCTATTGCAACCTGGAGTTTGATCTTGCAACCGGGGAACGCGGGAAGCGCGACATCCACGTCGATCGCTTGTTTCAGAAGCTTCTTTGCGAAGAGCCAATACGTACTTCCGACCATGGGTCTTCAGGCGACCGCGGTGCGGGTGCTCGTTCGAACGCTATTTCGACTATTGTGGTTAACAACAATTCCGCAGGTGTTCTTCTCGCGCTGAACACGCTGGCGGATGATGGCGAGGTCATCGTTTCTCGCGGAGAGCTGATTGAAATCGGCGGTTCGTTCCGCATTCCCGACGTGATGCAGAAGTCGCATGCGAGTGCTGCGCGAAGCGGGCACCACCAACCGCACGCGTATTGCCGATTATGAAGCTGCAATCAATGATCGAACACGCCTTTTGCTCCGCGTGCATCGTTCGAACTTTGAAATTACCGGTTTCACCGAACAGCCTACGCTCGACGAGTTAGTGGCGCTGGCTCGAAAGCATGGTATTCCGCTTATGGAGGACCTGGGCAGCGGGGCGCTGTTGGATCTGAGCTCGATTGGGATCAAGGGCGAACCAGGAGTACTTGACAGCTTGCGAATTGGAGTCGATATCGTCACTTACAGCGGCGACAAGCTTCTGGGTGGGCCGCAAGCAGGATTGATCAGCGGCCGCGCAGAACTGGTGGCGCGCATGCGCTCCAACTCACTGTTCCGAGCGTTGCGCGTGGACAAGCTGACCTATGCGGTGCTGGAGACCACGCTGCTTGCTTACGTAAAACGCGACCACGATTCGGTGCCGGTGCTGCGCATGCTGCGCCTGTCGAAGGACGAGATCGCGCGGCGCGCGGAAGAGATTGTTTCTCGCGTCAAGTCTCGAGAGGCGAAGTCGTTATCCTCATCCTCATCCTTGTCGTTATCGTTATCCTTGCTCAAGCTAGAACTGGTCGACGGCGAGTCGGTAATTGGCGGAGGCGCGGCGCCATCGGCGGTTCTTCCTACTCGGCTGATCGCGCTTAGCCATCGCGATCTCAGTGCCGAAGCTCTTAATAGGCGGCTGCGCGAGTCTGCTCCACCGATTATCGCTCGCGTTGAAGAAGGACGAGTTCTGCTCGATCTGCGCACAGTTTTTCCGGAGCAGGATGCAAACCTGGCATCCACCCTCGCATCCTTAAGTTGAGCATTACTAGCGCAACTTGGCGACTCTCTACACTATCGGCCATTCAACTCGCACGTTTGATGAACTCGTCTCGGCTTTGAAGGCGCACGACATCAGAACGCTGGTCGATATTCGGGCCTTCCCGATGTCACGGCGACTGCCGCATTTCAATCGCGAGACATTGGGGCATCGGCTGCCGGAGCATGGAATTCAGTATGTATGGATGCGAGCTCTGGGAGGGTATCGCAAGGCGAGTGGCAAGGAATCTCTTCACACGGCGCTGCGCAACGCCAGCTTTCGCAACTATGCGGACTACGCGCTGACACCCGAGTTCGAGCACGCCATGGCTGAGCTGGCTGAAATCGGCGAGGACTCGCGCACCGCGTATATGTGTGCTGAACGGGTGTACTTCCGCTGTCATCGGATGATCGTCTCGGATTGGCTGGTGGCCCATGGACACGAGGTTCTGCACATCGACGCGGAGGGACCGGTTCGCGAACACAAACTTTTTGCCGAAGCCCGAGTGGTTAATGGGCAGGTGATCTATCGTGGCGACAATCTGTTTTGAGCAAGGCGACACGAATCAAAATTGCAAACTGCAAAACACGAATTAAGAATTAACAATGTCGGTATGATCCTTGGAACAGGGGTCGACATCGCCGAAGTTTCGCGGATTCGCGAAAGTATCGAACGGTTTGGCGAGCGCTTTCTTCGGCGCATTTTTACCGAGGGTGAAATCCGTTATTGCGAACGAAGAGCGCGGCGGGTTGAGAGCTATGCCGCGCGCTTTGCCGCAAAAGAAGCCGGGATGAAGGCGCTGGGCACGGGGTGGAGCCGCGGGGTGCGCTGGCGCGATATCGAGGTTGTGCGCCCGAAGGGACAGCGCCCGACGATTCAGTTTCACGGCGAAGCGGCGGCGATTGCGGCCAAGCTTGGAACTAAAAATATTGCACTGTCACTGACCCACACGTCTGAGCAAGCTCTGGCTCACATAATTCTCGAGAATTGATCGCGGCGCCAGGATGGGAAAATGGCTTGCGTAGAAGGAGGGAAACAAACGCGGGCAGACTATGCGGGTGCGACCATCAAGAGGCACGGTTCGTGCTTTTTTTTTCCCAAGCGGCAACCTGACCCTCGGCGTCCTCGACCTGCTCGCGTGTCATCGACTCGGCCAGTTTTTTCTTGGCTGCAGCGACCTGCCTCTTGGTTATTAGAATATTCTTTTCGTTGATCAGGCACCGGACATAAGCTGCCATTGGGTCTCGCGAAGCACCTTTGCCCTCCGCCAACGATTCCACAGATGCGAGGACGGGCGGCGAAGGATTTCGCATTGGCTCACCCCTAGCAGGGGTGCGAGCAAGGACCAAAAACAAAAGTTCCACCCGATTCGACACGCCCAACTTATCAAAGACTCGAGTTAGATAATTCTTGACGGTATGCTTACTCAGGTGCAAGCGTTCAGCGATTTCGTGGGTTGCCAGGCCTTCGGCAACGCATTCGACGACTGCCTGTTCGCGATTGGTGAGCAGGCTAACTCCTTGCGCATCGACTGCGCGTACGACTGGGGAGTTATTCAAAGTTTCAAAGGCAATCTCTAACTCCTCGTGAGTGGCCCAAATCTGGCCTTCGTGAATGCAACGTATACACTTGCACAGACCGGTCAGAGGAGAATTCTTGGAAAAGATTCCTTTCGCTCCGGCACGAAAGGCGTTAACTATACTCTCGTTCTTGGCAGAATCCAGCAAAACGATTCCGCGTATTCCGGGATACGTCGCGCGTAGCTCACGCAGTACTTCAAACCCGCGGTCAGGTTGCTCATCCAGCTGAGAGCCTATGACCGCAACGTCGATCGGCGACCTCTCGGCGATCTGAAAGACTTCGCTGGAGTTAGACGTACAGCCCACTACTTGAATGGCGGTGTCTCGCTGAATCGCTTGCGCTAATAACTCCGCATGCATCCGGGTATTACCCGCAACTACGACACGAATCGTGCTGTTCTCACCACGCATTACACCTCCTTCCCGTGCATATATGAGAACTCTTCAACTCTCAAAGCAGTTATTAGCTGAATGCGAGAAACTAAGCGGGGGAGAGAAAACAATTGTACATCAATTTCCAAAATTCAGTCAGTTAACAGGACACTCTTTGGGTGCCTACATAAGAAAATGGATTCTTGTTCCAGTCTCGCACAGTAATAAAGTTACGCTTAGCGTTCTTATCCTCCAATGGCCCTCTGGGGGAGTCACGGCTGCACACCGGTGCCATAGGCACGGGACATAGTGCCTGGAACCCTTCACTTATGGCTCTGGGAGCCCGTTCCCATACCGTCGATCGTGGACTAGAACAAGAATCGGCCGGCGGTTGAAGTCTGCCTTTGGACTGTGGAAGGGAAGATGAAGTCCTGATTTCCGATCCTCGTGGGCAGTCTTATGTACACAAGTGTGCAACAATATTCAGTAAGTGGTAAAGAGAACTAATCGAATGGTTGGAAGCGTTACACAGCTGAGGCTGGCTTCGTAAACGTTCACGCTAAGAACACAAAGGAATTCTTTCCCTGCTGCAAGTCGCCTTTTCCCAGAGGCTATGCACCCCTTGCAGCCACTTAGTCGCTCTGTTAATTTTCTGATCCAAGTGTTACTACAGTCTCCCCCATCGTATCCGAACGCCAAAGAGTTAAGGCGCAACAATAGTTAGTCCCGATCTATTTTGGGGCTAAGGGGCGCGAAGCGCGAGATACTTCCGAACCGGAGCGTTGATGGAAAACAATCGGGAATACTGGTACGCCGTGCACGTTCGTGCTCGAGCCGAGAAGGTAATAGAGCAACGGTTTCGAGCGAAGGGGATGACAACATTTCTTCCCCTTGCCACTGAGGTGCATCGGTGGAGCGATCGCCGAAAAGTGATCGAAGTACCACTGTTCGCATGTTACGTCTTCGTGCGGTTAGCTATGAATCAGGTAAATCGTGTAGAAGTTTTGAATGTGGATGGAGTTCTGAGCCTGGTAGGAGAATGCGGACGAGGAACGGCAGTGCCCGATTCGGAGATTGAGACCGTCCGAACTCTGGTTTCAAACGGCGTTGCCTGGTCTCCGCACCCGTTCTTGACGGTTGGCGATAGCGTGCGGATACATGGAGGAGCGCTCGACGGCATCGAAGGCATTTTGCTCTCGAAGGATCAAGACAAAACCTTAGTGATATCGATAAAGGCCCTCGAACGATCGCTGAAGGTGCGCATCGCCGGATATCAAGTTGAGCCGCTGTCTCTTGACTCGCATTCGGTGCGGAGGTTGAACCCTTCCCCTTTCCACGGACTATCCGAAGAAAAATTTCCAACAATTCAGCTGGGGGCGTGAGTTTCCGCCTCTGTTTCTAACGAACTAAACAATCCCCATCCGCAGGAGGCAGTATGAAAACGTCAGCCCGGTCTTTGCCGATTCCAACTCGCATGCTTCTCGTGTCTCTTTTCTTCGTACTCGCAGCCGCGATGGTAACCGCGCAGGCCCAGACTGTAACTCTCTCCGCCAGCTCTCATTCGTTTGGTTCCGTGGCAGCGGGCGCCACCAGTAGTTCGAACGTGACCTTGCGAAACACGAGCACGACTACCGCATTGACCATAAGCAGCATTGTGTCGAGCGGTAGCGGTTTCTCTGAGACCAATACCTGCGGAACTTCGGTGGCGGCAGGCAAGAACTGCGCGATAACCATAAGTTTTGCGCCTACTGCGCTCGGCGCGGTGACTGGAAGTGTTATTGTTACCGATAATGCCTCGACAGCGACCCAGACAGTCACGCTCTCGGGAACGGGCACATCGCCGGTCACGATCTCGTCGACATCCCATGGTTTTGGTTCCGTCGGCGAAGGAACGGCCAGTGCAGCATATAGCTTTAGTGTAAAGAATGCTTCGAGCACCGCAATGCCGGGGCTTAGCATCTCGACCGCTGCGCCTTTTGCGGAAGCGAATGCATGCGGCACTTCGATCGCTGCGAATTCAACGTGCAGCGTCAGCGTCACCTTCAGCCCAACGACTACGGGGGCGCAAACCGGAAGCCTTTCGGTCTCGTATACAGGGCTGGGCAGCCCGTTAACGGCCAGTCTGACAGGCACCGGAGTTACACCGATCACACTGTCTTCTGCTTCGGTCAATTTTGGTTCTGTAGGTGAAGGCACGACCAGTGCGGCATCTACGATTACGGTAAAGAATAATCAGACCGCGGCAGCACCTCTGACCATCTCGACCGCCGCTCCGTTTGCTGAAACCAATACTTGCGGAGCTTCAGTCGCCGCGAATTCATCCTGTTCGATCAGCGTCACCTTTAATCCGACTACTACGGGGGCGCAAACCGGAAGCCTCTCGGTCGCATATACGGGAGTTGGCAGTCCAGCAACAAGCAGCCTTAGTGGGACAGGAGTTACACCGGTCACGGTTTCGAGTACTTCGATCACATTTGGTTCCATAGCGCAGGGAAATGCCAGTGCGACCAAGAATTTTACGGTGAAGAACAACACGACGGTCGCTATGGCTGTCACGATCTCCAGCAGTAATACGGAATTTACGGCGACGGCATGTACCACTGCGATAGCCGCCGGCAAGACGTGCAGTGTGAGCGTTACATTTGTGCCGTCAGCTGCAGATCCGACTGGAGCGCAGACTGGAAGTATTTCGGTGGCTTATACGGGAACGGGCAGCCCGGTTTCCGTCAGCGTGTCAGGAACATCGGTTGCTCCGATTACGGTGTCCCCGACCTCAATTACATTTCCCGCCAACCTGGCGGTGGGTACGCCAAGCGCGACTCATACCGTCACCGTGAACAATAAGTCGACGTCTGCAGTAGCATTGGGCAGTATAGTCACGAGCCTTCCCGCTTTTGCCATCTCGGCAAATACCTGTACCAGTTCCCTCGGTGCTTCTTCTTCATGCACGTTCAATCTCATCTTCACTCCCGCAGCGGCGGGCACGACTACAGGAAGCCTGACTGTTACTTACGGGACGACCAATAGCCAGATAGTCGTTCCACTGACAGGGCAGGGACAGGTCAATGGTCTGACTTCACTGGTCATCACAGCAACGAGCGCAACGGTTGGCGTGGGCGCAACCGAGCAGCTTACTGCGACCGGGACCTATAACAGCGGCTCAACCGGAAACGTAACCGACAGCGCGACTTGGACTTCATCAACCACAAACGCAACGGTAAGCAGCACCGGAGTCGTAACAGGAGTAAGTTCGGGTCCCAGCACAATCACGGCGAGTGTCACAGGAACTAACCGCGGGACAGTAAAAAATACATTCGCACTGACAGTGAGCGGAAAGGCGCTGACCAGCGTCACGCTCACCGGCACTCAAGGATCGACTACGCCCCTGGCACCGCCAACTCTGGTGGCGGGTACGAATATGCAGGTGTACGCGACTGGCGGCTACAGTGACGGCAGCACGGCGGACGTCACTTCCCAGGCGACATGGGCTTCGACGACCGGCGTGACCGTGGTTGGCGGGCTGATCACCGCTGTCTCTACAGGCGATCCAACCGTGAGCGCGAGCCTTGGAGGGATCACGGGCTCGACCATCGTGACGGTGACGGCTCCGACATTACAGTCGATCGCGATCACTCCCGCAACGATCTCGGTTGCGGCGGGCAAGACACAACAGTTCACCGCAACTGGAACGTTCTCGAGCGGCCCGACGCAGAACATCACAACGAGCGTGACTTGGAGTGAAAACGGCACGGGCGTTACGATGAGCTCGACTACGCCGGGCTTGGCTGCGACAACGGATGCGGCAGTGGGGCAGAACATAACGATTGGCGCCTCAATGACTAACTCCTCGGGGACTCTGATCTCGGCTGCTACGGCGGCGACTCTGACGGTCAGTCCTGCGGCGCTGGTTTCTATTGCTGTAACGCCGACCGGCGCATCTATAGCCAACGGCACTACCGAACCGTTCGTCGCTACTGGAACTTACAGCGATGGCACAACCGCGGTTTTGACTTCGGTCACGTGGACTGCCACGACACTTTCAGGAGGCGGAGCGGCTACGTTTACTGGCACGTCGGGCCCGGGAGTGGCAAAGGGTACTGCGGCTGGGCAGGTAACGATCATGGCTACTTCCGGCACGATCAGCGGGTCTACGCCTTTGACTGTCACGGCTCCTACGCTAACGTCGATCGTCGTAACCTCGACGCGCCGACGGTTCCTCCGGCGGCGGGCACTCCAGCGGTGCTTACTATTTATCAGGGTCAGAAACAGCAGTTCTACGCTTTGGGAACTTACTCTGATTCGTCGATTCAGAACATCACTGACACCGTGGCCTGGAGTACGGGAAACCCGTTGATGGCTACGGTTAGCACGTCCAGCCCGAATTTTGGGTTGGCAACGGCTGTTGGCGCGGGGACAGTTGCAGTCACGGCCACCTCAGGGTCAATCGTCAGCACCACTACCGGGGGAGATGGCAGCCTGACGGTTGTAGGGCTCAATTCGATCACGGTAACTCCCGCCAATCCGACGGCTCCGCTAGGGGACGCCAATAGCGCCGACCCTTACGGGACAACTAACAACACTCTCCAGTTCACGGCCACGGCTAATTACGCCGACGGTACGACTCCGAATGTGACGACTCTGGCCACGTGGACATCGGGAACTCCGGCGGTAGCGACCATCGGAGGTACAACCGGACTCGCCACGCTGCTGACCGCGAACACCAGCACGATTACCGCGACTTACGGCGGGGTGTCGGGGAACACGCTGTTGACGGTGAGTCCGGCGGTATTGGAGTCGATCTCGGTCTGCCTGGGAGCGTATCCTGGAACGTCTTGCGGAACGAGCACAGCATCGCCGGGAGTTACATTGGGGCTTAATGCTTCGCAGCAATTCTCTGCGGTGGGCACTTACAGTGATGGCAGTACGCAGAACCTCACCAGCCTAGCTACGTGGGTCGCTGCAAATCCTCAGGAAGTCACTGTGAGCAACTCCGGCCTCGCTACTGTGGTTGCAACCGATAATGGCGCGCATGCGATTTCGGCCAGCTACGGGAGCATCTCTCCATACGTGAACGCAGATACGGGATGGATCACGGCATCTACCACCGCGCCCATCGCTTGCCCTTCGCCGACGATCGATTTGAAGATCCTGGTGGTGAACAATGCGGAGGCGAATGCGAATGCTGGATATGCGGACTTCCCGGCGATTCAGCAGATTCTCCAGTATGTGGGCACGCCGTATGAAGTGGTGGATGTTTCTGCGGCGGCGCCTACTTTGTCCGATGGCGCCTGCCACGGGTACTTCCAGGGGGTGATCTTCGCTTATGGCGGCGATTACTACAGCATTCCCTCCTGGCAGACGGCGCTGATCGACTACGAGCAGACCTTCAATGTGCGGCAACTGAACTGGTATGACACGCCTGACCCGAACTTTGGACTGAGTTATACCGGCACGCAGATTCCGTCTACCTCGACTTACACCACTAACTTCACGTTGGCGGCTGCGCCCGTGTTCTTCTACGCGAATACGGCTACGCCGCTCACCATCTCGAACGCGGCGGTCGATCTGGGGGTGGCAGATGTCGCCTCTGGCGGCAGTTTGACGCCGTTATTGCAGGATGGTTCGGGCAACATCGTGTCCGCGATCTATGACTACAACGGGCAGCAGTTCCTGACGCAGACCTTCGACAGCAATCCGTATCTGACGCACGATCTGGTGGTCGCGTACGGTCTGCTGAACTGGGTGACCAAGGGCGTGTTCCTGGGCGATTACCACGTCTATGCCACGCAGGAGGTGGACGACTTTTTCATCAACGACTCGGAGTGGATCCCGAGCACGACCTGCCTGACCAACCTGGCGACGAAAGACCGCACCTTGCCGGATGCCTCCAATCTGCCGGTGTTCCGCCTGGATGCCAGCGACATGGCGCAATTGGTGGCTTGGCAGACGACGAAGCAAACGGATCCGTTACTCTCGCCCGGAGAGACCTTCGAAACCACCACTCAACTCGGGGAAATTCGAGTTGACCCTGGCCATGAACGGCGTAGGCACGTCGGGCAACGGCGACTGGTCGGGCCTGACAGCACCGATTGTCTCCTCCTCGGCGACTGGTGGAGTGGCGACCTTTACGGCGCAGGACTTCTCCGGCCAGGTGGGACAACAAGTCATCACCACCTATACGTACGAACGGGGGCACAGTGCTGAACGGGACCTGGACGATCACCTCGGTTACCAAGAACGTGGGAAGCAGCACGAATAACGGGGCGAATACGACTCCTGGGACGGCGACCTTCACGGCGACACCGGTAAGTCCGACCGTGGCGCCGCCAACGCTCAAGGCAGCAATCGAGATGGGGCGGACGACAATCCCAACACGGCGACGGCGAGCGTGGTGGATGATCTGGTGGGGAATCTGCAAGACTATCAGCAGTACTTCCACTGGATCAGCCATACCTACGATCACCCGACGACGCTGAATGGCTTGTGCCAGAGCACACCGACGGGTACGGGCTGCAGCGACATTTACAACACGCCGGCAACCGATGACATTAACCTCGAAATCCTCACCAACATGTGGATGGCCAATGCTCCGGGAGGAGTGAACCTGGATACCGATTCCGGTGCGACGTCGGGAGGCGGACCCTATAGCGATGCAGGCCTGACGCAACTCACCTTCACCGACTTCAACGCGGGCAACATCGTTACGCCCGGCGTGACCGGTCTAAACGATCCGAACGTTCCGGGATATCTCTATGCCGCCGGGATACGGTACGCGGTGAGCGATACGTCAGTCGCGACGACGACCGATCCGCCGAACAACAACGGACCGAATCCCTCGCCGAACGTGGGCATCGTGAACAGCTACGAGCCGGGCATTTATGAGATACCGCGGCATCCGAACGATGTCTTCTACAACGTGGCCAACTGGGCCGATGACGATACCGAGTTCGTTTGCGTCTACTCGAACTATGTGTCGCCGACGGCGCCGGCTGGAACCGTGCCCGCTCCTGACCCGCCATTCAACACCTACAATGCAGCGCAGGTGCTGGACTTCACGACCACGACGTTTGTGAACAACATGCTGATGGGAGACATGGATCCAGAGATGTTCCATCAGCCCGACCTGCACTTCTCCGACAACTATGCCAACCTGATGAACCCGGCGCCGAGCGGGACCATCCCGGCGAGCGTCACTACTTTCCTGGGCGCGGGGCCGACGCACGTGTCATCGCTGATCTCGGACACGTACGACCTGACCTTCAGCAAGTACGAAGCTCTGTATAAGCTGCCGGTGCTGACGCCGACGCTCGATCAGATGGGAGTGCTGATGCAGAACCGGAACACCTTCAACCTGTCGGGGGTGACGGCGAGCATTGTGGCCGCGGGCACGGCGAACGCGCAGCTCGTAGTCACCATGCCGACGACGGCAACCGTGCCGACCGCTGTCATTCCGGTCACCGGCTTGACCAGCACCGGCGCGGAGCTTTACGGAGGCCAGACCATCTCCCACATCAACATGGCACCGGGACAAAGCATCACCCTCCCCCTGCCATAAAAAAACTCGCAGAAACCTAAGGAGGAAAGGAAGCTTCGTGAGTGAGATATTTGACGCGTTGATCAGGGCACAGGACAAGACGGCTGAACAGTTGAAGCCCTTGTCATTCCTGCCAGAGATCGAGTCTAACCCGACCGATTTCTGGCAGGAGCCTGCCCAGCCGCCGATGGAGGTTGATCAATTCGCCAGAGTGAAGGAATTTGCCGGACGACTTTCCGGTGAAGTTACCTTGTCGCACAAGAAAATCAGAAATTACCTGATTCTGGCTTTCTGTGCGGTAGGACTCGTGCTGCTAGGCACAGACTATGCATTACGCGCGAATGCGAGAGCGATCGGCAGCAGCTGGCAGCTCTATGGCGTGGCATTTGAAGGCACAGTCCATCCAGCGGTTGAGATGCGGATTACCTCGGAGTTGACTGGCACCGTGGCCGCGATCTCGGTAAAAGTGGGCGATACGGTGAAGATGGGGCAGCCATTGCTGTCTTTGGATGATCGCGAAGCGGAACTGGCGCTCAAACAGGCGTCTGTCGAAATGATGGCGGCCGAAGCGAATCTCGATAAGTTCAGCGTGCAGTTGGCCGACGCAAACGCGCGAGTTGCTATCGCGCAACGACAGCAGCAGCTGGTTCCGACAAGGCAATGGCGGGACTCTCCAGAACGAGCAGGAGCTGCCTATGACCAGGCGTTGACCAACTACAATCGAACCAAACAACTCTTTGAAACAGGGGTCATTGCCAAGCAAGAGCTCGATACTCGAGAAACCGAACTGCGGATCGCTCGCGACGATCTGGAAAACGCCAAGCGACTGGCAGATGTGTCCTCCAAGCTGGATCACGATCAGACTGATCAGGCATCTCTGCAAGCCAAAGTCACGCGCGAGGGATTGCAGGAGCAATTGCTGCAAGCGAAGCTGAAGTATGAGAGAGCGAAACAGCAAGTCGATGGAACGATTGTGCGAGCCACACAACCGGGTGTGGTCTCCGAGATTAGCGTCCGCTTGGGCGATCGCATTCCGGGAGGCACGGTTCTAGCTCGACTGGCAGAACTGGATCGTATGATCGTTGAGGTTCCAGTATCGGGAAAGATCATCTCAGAGCTAAAGGTAGGCCAAGCGGCTCGGGTTGCTCTGCCATCTTCCCCGCCTCGTGAAATTGCGGGCCGGATTCGGGTTATCAACCCACTGCCATCGTCGAATATGACGCATGCGGTTGAAGTGGAATTCGAGAACCCTGCGCTGTTATTGCTCGCGGGACAATCAGCCGAAGTCAAGTTCGCCAATCAAGAATGAGGCCAGACATTTCTGTGACCCTACAAAAGCCCATTTCGGTTCTGCTGGCGACAGAGGGGACGTATCCTTTTTATGCTGGCGGTGTCAGCACCTGGTGCCACCGGCTTACGCATGGCTTGCCGGACATCGACTTCACACTGCTCGCGGTTGTTACGAATCCGTATCCGCAAATCAAGCATGAACTCTCGGCGAACGTGCAAGGCGTGATTAAGGTTCCACAGTGGGGCCTGCTTCAGCCGGCTGAATACTCGAACCACCAACCGGCTTCGGTGGTTTTGCGCAATCTTTGGGATACTACGCCTAAGACGCTCGCGGCACGCTTCAAGCCGCTGTTCGAGCGATTCCTGGGGCTGATCCTCTCTGCCCGTTGCGACATGGAAGAATTGGGACAGGTATTACTTGGGCTGCAGGCCTACTTTCAACGCTACGACTACCTGAGAAGCATGAACTCGATGGAGGCGTGGAACATAGTGCAGCACGCGGTGCACGCTGCCTGGGATTGCCGACCAGCCAATACCGAGAATCCGACGCTGGCGGAAGTTAAACAGGCGTACCGCTTGCTGTTTCACCTTCTGATGGTGCTTCATTTCCCGGTTGCCCAGGAAGACATCACGCACTCCTCGGCAGCATCTTTCTGCGGGATACCTTGCGTATTGGCCAAGCTTACCCATGGCACACCTTATCTTCTGACTGAGCATGGGGTTTATCTGCGCGAACAATATCTGAATTTACGCCGCCAAGTTAAGTCCCATTTTGTGCGCTGGTTTCTGTATCGGTTAGTCGAGAGCGTGGTGGGATTGAATTACTACTTCGCAGACCAGGTCTCACCGGTCTGCACGTTCAATGCACGCTGGGAGAAGCATCTAGGTGTTCCAGAGAAGCGGGTTAAAGTCATCTTCAACGGCGTCGATCCAGAAAGATTTCAGCGTTGCGAGGGCGAGAACACGGGCCGGCCGCTAATTTCCACCGTCGGCCTGATTTATCCGCTTAAAGGGCAACTGGATTTGATCGATGCAGCGGCTTTGCTTCGACCAAAATTTCCCGATGTTGAGGTGCGCATGTATGGATCGCCGAGCGATGCCGGATATTTTGAGAAGTGCAAAGAGAAAGTCGCTGAATTGCAGTTGGAAAAAAATGTGACCTTCGCGGGCTCAACCAAAGAACCATGGAAGGTATACAGCAGCGCCGATATCATGGCTTTCCCCAGCATTTCGGAGGGATTTCCTTACGTGGTACTAGAAGCGATGCTCTGCGGAGCCGCGATTGTGGCTACTGATGTGGGAGGCGTCGCTGAAGCCTTGGGAAACTGCGGACTGCTGGTGCCCTCCAAAGTACCAAGCGCGATGGCTGACGCGATTTCGTATTTACTGGCCAATAAAGAAGAGCGCGAACGGCTGGGCCGCAATGCAAAGGCGCGGGCGCTGGAGCTCTTTACCGAGAAGCAATTCTTAAGTTCATACGAGACTACCTACCGTGAATTGTTGTCTCGCCAGCCACAAATCTATCGCTTAGCTGGCTAAGGGAGAGTGTAAGTGCGGCTATTTCTTTGGGGGATGATGGTGACGCTTGGATTGTCCAGCATGCTGTTCTCGCGAGAATCAGGCTCCCCTGCAGCACCCGCACGCCTCGCAATTTACTACGGGTATCCCAGTCTGGTGAATCAGTCCCAGGGAGACGTGGAAAAAGCGGCGGCTGTTTTCGGTACGTACGACGTGGTCGTACTCGGTGACGGCATCGAGTTCCCGGACAAGAAAACCGGGCGTACTCCAGAGGGAGATCCGGAGGAGCATCAGAAGGCACTTCGTATGATGGCCACCGTCAGGCGGAACAATACGGGAACGCGCTTTTTCGGCTATGTCTGCCTGGGGGAGATCCCATCGCGAAAGCCGGGGGTGGTTGCTCTCAGCGAACAGGAACTGGAAGAGCGAATTCGGTTATGGAAGCAGATGGGAGTGGCCGGGATTTTTCTGGATGAGGCTGGTTACGATTACGCAGCGATTACTCGCAAGCGACAGAATCTGGCTGTGGGAATGATTCATGACTTAGGGCTGAGCGCATTCATGAATGCCTACTTTGTCGATCACTTGTTCAGCGTCGAGGATAATCTTCCTTACTCGAACGGCGCTGCCAAGAACCCCGAACATCTGGCTCCTCTGCTGGACCGACGGGACCTTTTTCTTTTGGAATCATTCCAGATCAAGAATGGAACTTATGAAAGTGCAGAGGCGTGGGAGCCGCGCTTGAAGCAGGCGCTTGCGTATCGACGGCGGTATGGAGCCCAAATTTTTTCCACTACCACTACTAATGATCACCAACCGTTTGATGCGGGAATGTTTAATTATGCGTGGTGGACCGCGCGGCTTTATGACCTTGATGGCTTCAGCTGGGGCGAACCAAATTTTGCGGCATCGAATAACGCCTTACCCGATCATCGCTGCAAATTGGAAAGTGTGATGTTGCAGGCTTCATCTCCCGTCGGATCGGACAAGATGCAATTCTGGAAGAAAGCGAGCCATTCGGTTGTGGTCGTGGACACTCGCGAGCATGCTGTGCGCAGCGATGCCAGTCGCTGACTCTGTAGGTGCTAACGGAATCGAAGCGATGTTGCGTTTTCCCCAAAAAGGGGCATCAGCGATTACCTGTGGCGGAGCGCATGAATAAGAACAAAGAGATCGAAGACCTGTTGGCTAGTGGCCGCGAAGGAACGACAGAGGTAGTCCATTCGCGCGAACTGGCGGCGATGATGGAATCGTTGGGGTGTACCGACGGGGCGGCCAAAGAGGCGGGCTTCAAGGATATTTTTGCGTATGCAGAGCATGTCTTTTCCTACTTCCAGGCAGATTCAGGAGTTACGGAGACACCGAAGCGCAAGCATCGCGGCACTGCTTTCTGGGCTGAAGTAAAACGCGCGATGCGCAGTTTTTCGCTCAGTCTGGCTTATGCGATTCCCTGGATGGCGCTGCTTACGTTGGAGTATTTGCGGCCGAACGCTCTGAAGGTGTCGCCCGAGCTGGGCGGAGCGCTGAGCCTTTCCCTAATTGCCAGCCTGACAACATCGGGTGGATTTATCCAAATGATCTCGCGCAGCGGGAACTTCTATTACGGGTTAGAAGAGCCTGTGCTGGCGCGCCAGACCTGCATGTCACTATTGAATCTGGGATTGACCTGCAGTCTTCTCGCAGCAGTAATGGGGATGATGTTGGGCTTCTACTTTCAGCTTTTCACCGCGAAATATTTAATATTAGCTGCAATAAACTATGTGGCCCTGAATCTTCTGTGGATGTTCTGCGCCGTGCTTTCGGTGCAGAAGCGAGGCTGGTACATTCCATTCGCGTTCCTTATAAGCGCTCTTTCCAGTGGACTCATTAAGGTTGTTACTCATGCGGGACCAACACTTTTGTTAGTGCTCTGGCCGGTGGTAGCTGTTTTGGCTGCGCTCGGGTTTAGCCTGGCGGGTTTTTCCCGCGCAGAGAAGAAGCGCGGGAAAGCAGTTGGCACGGTTCGGCCGCGCCTTGGTGTCTGGGCCATTTCACTGGTGCCCTTCTATCTCTACGGAACCGTTTACTTCAGCTTCCTGTTTGCCGACCGATTGGCGGCGGGGAGCGCAATTCCATGGGTTTCGGGGCTAAGTTTTGGAATCGACCCGGCATACAAACGGGGGATGGATCTGGTTCTCCTCGCTTTTCTGGTTACGGCGGCACTGGCGGAGTATCTGGGCGATTCTTTTCTTCGGTTCTGGCACCGGCTGGCTGCGGAACTGCCGCAGACGGCAAACGAGCAATTGATCGCCAGATTGCGCGGGCGGCACTGGAAAACCATGCTGGTTATCTTCACTGTTTTCGTCATAACCGCGCTCAGTTCATGGTCGGCCTTTTCCCGATCCGGACCATTGGCCTCTTCTCCCCGGTTATTGGAAACGGCCGCGCTTGGAGGCCTGGGTACCTACTGCTGAATATGGCGCTCCTGGACATCATCATCCTGGCTAGCGTGAATGCTAATTCGATGGCGCTGGTGGCGGTGACGCTTGGGCTCGTCGCAAATGTTCTGACCGGTTATTCGCTCAGTCATATGTGGGGAGTTCAGTACGCAGCGGTTGGGCTGCTGACCGGTTCTGCGGTCGTGCTTTGGAAGTGCAACGCGGGCGTGCGACAGATCCTGCGTTCCCCCGATTACCATTACTCCGTTTCGTGAGATTTTATTCATGCATTTTTTGGATGTGATCGAGGGGGCCTGGATAGTCTTTACCTTCCTTATGGCATTTTTCTGGGTTCCGGCGCAGCTGTTTTCACGCCGGCAAAGTTCGGATGCGCTGACCTGGATTGCTGGAAACGGGGCTCGCATGGTGCTCTGTGTGATGGTCGCGGTCTTGCTTCTGTCGCAATTGAAAGCACTCAACGCAACCACGGTTTCTTTGCTTTTTGCCGGCTCAGTAGTCGCCAGTTGGCTCGGGCGGAATGCCGGGTCGGCGAGCCGGCTGTGGAAGAAATTGCAAACGACGACGATCGGCACGCTGCGGTTGGTCGAGACGTGGTCGTTTGGGGTGCACCTTCTGCCTCGAGCCCGCCAACCGCTGCCCGCAAGGCCGATCGCGCGCTCGCGCATGACCCGGTGGCTGGCAGTAGTGGAAGGCAAAGAAATACTACTGGCGGGCTTTGTGTCGTGCTCCTAATAACGGCCATTATGGGCGCCGAACATGCTGTTCGCGAGCTCCGTCTTGATCAACCTGAACAATATGGGGTTCTGCTGCACGCGCGGCAGTTGATCCTCGATCTCCCTGCGGCGGGCCCACCGTCTGTGTTTCCGGCAGTCATCGCAACCACCTCTTTACTAAGTGCCAGGGACCCGATGCAGGTGACACGTTTTCTGGCACCGGCCATTGGGGTACTGACAGTCCTTGCTATAGGCATGTTGATTCGAGCATGCACAGGTTTCGGTGTCGCATGCCTTGCGGGTATGTACTGTCTGGGCGCGGCTGCTTTCCCGCCTGTACGAATTGATCCGGTAGTAGCAACGACCTGGACGCAGAAGCTCGAGAACATCATCTGGATCTCTCCGGCGGGTCTTCGCGCTGACCCCGAATTTGGGCTGGGATTGTTATTCCTTCTAATTGCGCTCGCTATCCTTGTGGACTGGTATAAGAACTTGCGGAGATGGGATCGCTTCTGGATGTGGCCTGCTGTATGGTGCTGGTCGGCCTCGTATCGCGACCGCTGCTGCTGATATTGGTGACGACGGCGGGTGTTCTTCTGCTACAGCCGATCATGGGCCTGATCGCTCTGGTATTGGCGTGTTACGGATTGGCAGCGTATGCGAGCTTTGAAGCAGGTACGATCGATCCTTCTATAACGCTGACGATTTTGCCGATCGCGGCGGCTGTTGGATTAGGTTCTTTAGTCGCTTTGGCGGAAGCCACACTCAGTCCCCTTCCGGGTAAAGTGGCGGAAGTCGCACTTCTAGCCACAGGTTTGGCTCTTGCGGTAATTTGGTTTCCGCCGCGCCAGTTTCCGCGTCAATGCCTGGAGTATGAATCGGCGGCTCGAATAACGGAACAGATTGCCCATCAATTTCCGCGTCAAACCTGGGTAGTAGCAGCGCCAGTGGAGCAATTGTCTGAAACCTTTGGGCTGGGAGCACACCAGGATCTGGCCGGCTTCGTTGAGAAGTATCAAAACCAGGTTTCCAGTTCGAAGTTTCGCTTTCCGGATGCACGGCAGGATCTGTTCATTTACGTGGAGAAGAGACCATTTCAGATCTACTCGCATGAGCCGGAGAGTCTTTCCTTCCCTACGCTGATGGATGTGACGTACCGCAGCTATCGGTCACCTGGGGGAAGAGCCAGTCTGGAATCAGCTGCGCTTGAACTGTGTGAGAGCTACCGACAACATCACGCCGATACCGACATATTTTTTGAGGACGAAGATCTTCGGGTCTACCACATTCACCAACAAGCTTCAGAAGCGGTCAAGTCTGGGGAGTAGGGCAAGAGAATACCCTTATGCACAACATCCGTTGTAACCGTCTGCTTCTGCTAGTGACTTTCTTTATGGCCACGCTCTCGGCCAGCGGCCAAACACGTTTGGCTGTTCCGTCGTATCAAAACCCTGGGACGTCTACCTGGAGTAGTTGGACGACGCCGGGATCCGCGGCTGTGGGCCTGATGATTGTGGATATCGATAGCGGTGATGACCCGACTTACTATACCGCGGTGGATGCGGCCATTCAGGCTACGCGAAAGCAAGGCATCTTTGTGCTCGGATATACCTACACGGGTTACGGCACACGAGACCCTTCGCTGGTTCGAGCGGCCATCAACAATGTCTATCAAAACTACGGCGTGGATGGCATTTTCTTCGACGAAGCCCCGGTGAATTGCAATGATGCTAATACTTACGCGGGAACGCAGTTCATGTACTTCGAAGACCTAACGAACTATGTGCGCCAGACTTTGGCCGGGGCACGCATCACCGTGCTGAATCCGGGGACGACGAGTCCCAATGATTGCTGGATGTCGATTACCAACATTCTGGCGAATTGGGAAAATACGGGGGGATTCGCTGCGTATCAGACGGGCTATACGGACTATGCCTGGATACATCAATATCCGCCAGACCGCTTCTGGCACATTATACTGGGAGCGACGCAGGCGCAATTGCCAACCGCCCTCAGCCTGGCGCAATCGCGCAATGCCGGTTGGGTGTACATCAGCGACAGTGCGAATAATGCCTACAACCAGATCCCGGTCTATTGGAGCACAGAAGCGTCGACAGTTACGGGGCAAGGAGTGCAGGCGCCGTTCGCTACTGCGTGGCCGAACTCTATCAGCACTACTGGCGGCACGATGAACGGCCGCGTTTCTTTCCGCTGGCGCGCGGTGAACGGAGTGGTGTGGAACATTTTTCTTGATACCGACCGAAATGCGAAAACTGGATATCGCGGCTCGGGATTGTCTATCGGCGCGGAATATATGTTTGAAGGTTCCGCAACCGCGGCGCAACTCTACAAATACACCGGCTCCGGGACAAACTGGAGCTGGAAAGCAGTTTCGGCCAACACGCAGATCACTTTCCCCGACCCTGGAACCAACCTGGTGATGTTCGATCAAGCTGGGATCGGCAGTCCCGCTGCGCTGAATTATCAGATCCAATCCGAGGATGCGAACTATAACCTGCTTTACAACAGCTATGTCTATCCCCTCAGCCTGACCAATACCGGGATGGTGTTCGACATCATGAACCACCTGCAGTGATGGAAGTAAGCGAAAAATTTGAAGGGGACGGTAAAACCTCGGCTTCAAGAAAGTGTGCGACACCTAGACTATGTATAAAGAATTTTACAAACTGCGACGCAACCCATTCGAGATCACTCCTGACCCCTCTTTTCTGTTTCTCACCCGGAGACATCGAGAGGCTTTGTCCACCCTTTATTACGGCGTGCAACGGCGCAAGGGGTTCGTGGTATTGACCGGCGAAGTGGGCACGGGGAAAACTGTGCTGCTTGGCTATTTGCTGCGATTATTCAAGGAGAATGGCATCGCCTGTGCATATGTATTCAACAGCCGTTTGTCGTCGCTGGGATTCCTGCAGTATGTAGCGCTTGATCTGGGGCTCAACCTGGTCGGCAAGAACAAAGCTATGCTGCTGCACGAGCTGAACCGATATCTGATTGCTCGCTATCAGAAGAAGCTTGCGACTGTGATTGTGGTGGACGAGGCGCACGCTCTGGCGACAGATGTTCTCGAAGAGGTCCGGCTTCTGACCAATCTGGAGACCTCGGAACAGAAATTGCTTCAGGTGCTGCTGGTTGGACAACCGGAACTCGCTCAGAGGCTGGATTCGTTTGAGCTGAGGCAGTTGAAGCAAAGGATTGCGCTGCGCACCTACCTGGAACCGCTCGACCTGGAAGAGACGAGGGGATATATTCGACGCCGGCTGCATGTTGCTGGCGGGGCTCCCGACTCCAACCTCATTCCCGATGCAACCATTGCCGCCGTTTACCGTTTTTCCGGTGGAATTCCGCGACTCATCAACACGATCTGTGAGAATGCTTTAGTGACGACCTTCGCAAGACAGCTAAGGTGTGTGCCGGCGGAAATCATAGCGGAAACAGCACGTGATCTATGCCTCGAGACAGCCTCTGAGTCTCGAATTAAACTCGGTAATGGCAGCAATCCCGTGTTGAACCAGGCAATGGCTACCATGAAATGTTTGCATGAACGGCTGCATGAAACTGCAGATGGACGCGAACAAGCTTCGCCCGTCGATCCAGGTTTGCGCTGGCCGGTAAGTCCGTCTCTCAAGCCCTTTACAGATTCTTAGTTTCCCCCAACTTAGCTTCACTTGAACGCAAGAAGGCTACTTGATCCCAACATGTGAGCCGACGTTTGACACGTTGGTTGGAGGAAACTTATGGCTAGATATCTTATTACCGGGATAGCGGGTTTCATTGGGTCGGCACTGGCAAGAGCGGTGCTGGCACAGGGTGACGAGGTTCGGGGCGTGGACAATTTTTCAACCGGACGCCCTGAAAATCTCGATGAAATTCGAGATCTCATCGAGTTTCGAGAAGCCGACATTCTGGACCTCGACGCCATGCATGATGCCTGCCGGGGCGTAGATTACATCTTTCATGAGGCGGCGATCGCGTCGGTCCCGAAATCTGTGCTTGATCCAGTGGGGAACAATCGAGCGAATGTTGATGGAACTCTTAACGTCTTGATTGCTGCGCGAGACGCCAAGGTGAAGCGCGTTGTCTATGCGGCCTCATCGGCGGCGTATGGGGATAACCCCGTTCAACCTAAGTGCGAGGATATGAGTCCGGATCCGATTTCTCCGTATGCTGTATCCAAGCTCGCGGCAGAGCAATACATGATTTCGTTCTATCGCTGTTATCAGCTGGAGACGGTCTGTTTGCGCTACTTCAATATTTTTGGCCCGCGACAGGATCCTACGTCTCCCTACTCGGGAGTGTTGGCCAAGTTCATAAGCCAGATGCTGGCGGGAGAACGCCCGACCATATTAGGCGATGGCGAAACCAGCCGCGACTTTACCCATGTCGAGGATGCTGTGCAGGCGAACCTGTTAGCTTGCAAAGCACCGGCGGAAGAGGCCGTAGGTCGCGTGTTCAATGTGGCGACAGGCTGCTCCAAGAACCTGAATGAAACATTTCGGATCCTCAAAAAAGTTACCGGCTTCCATGGCGAACCAAATTACGGGCCGGAACGCGCAGGTGATGTTAAACACTCCCGCGCCGACATCTCGAAAGCTGAAAAACATCTCGGCTACAAACCACGCGTCAACTTCGAAAGGGGCCTGAAGAATACGGTGGAGTGGTATAGGACACAGATGAATCCATCCGCTGAAGAAATGACGGCTGGAGAACGGCTGGCTCTGATCTTAGACATCCAAAGAGCAACCAAATCGATCGAGCCAAATCACAGCTAGAACCTGCCAACAACATTCAATTCTATTTAAATTACCTCCCCAACATTGATCAGCAGCGTTAAAAGAGGAGGCAACTCATGTGTGGAATTGTCGGATACGTTGGGGCCAAACGAGTGGTCCCTATCATTATGGACGGCTTGCGGCGACTGGAATATCGCGGGTACGATTCGGCGGGAATTGCGGTTTCCGGGAACGGAGATGGTCTGCAGGTACGCCGCGTAGAAGGGAAGCTGCGCAATCTGGAAAACATGATCCGGGTGCAGCCGCTGGATGGCACATATGGAATCGGTCATACTCGCTGGGCGACACATGGGCATCCCACCAAGGAAAATGCCCATCCGCACCGGGATTGCACAGGAACGGTCGTCGTCGTTCACAACGGAATTATCGAAAATTACCAGGTGCTCAAGAGGAAACTACAGGAAGAAGGGCATCTATTTACGACTCAGACGGACAGCGAGATCATCGCTCACCTGGTTGAGAAGTATTTCATAATGAGCCGCAACGGCCATCGGCCATCGCTGGAAGAAGCAGTCCGCAAAACCGTGAAGGAACTTACGGGAGTTTTCGCGCTGGCAGTCATTGCAGTGGATGAGCCTAACAAGATTGTCGCCGCCCGCAATGGGCCGCCTGCGGTGATCGGTCTCGGCAAGGAGGAGTATTTCGTCGCGTCGGATGTGCCTGCGATCCTCAATCACACGCGTGACCTGTTCTTTCTGTCTGATGGCGACCTGGCAGTGATCACTCCAGAAGGAGTGCGGGTGTCGGACTTCGAGGGGCGGCCGATCGTGCGCGAGGTGCAGCGCCTGACCTGGGACCCGATCATGGCGGAAAAGGCCGGCTTCAAGCATTTCATGCTCAAGGAAATCTACGAGCAGCCGCGAGCGGTGCGTGATACGATGCGGGGCCGGGTATCGGAAGAGACGGGTCAAGTCTTCCTGGACAAAATGGAGATCAGCGAGGCGGAATTCCGTGGACTGAAGAAGATCAACATCACGGCCTGCGGCACCAGTTGGCATGCGGCGCTTGCGGGCAAATTCATGATCGAAAGCCTGGCGCGGATTCCGGTGGAAGTCGACTACGCGAGCGAGTGGCGCTATCGCGACCCTATAATTGCACCGGACACGGTCACGCTGTTGATCTCTCAGTCGGGAGAGACGGCGGACACGATCGCGGCGCAGCGTGAAGCCAAGGCTAAGGGCTCAAAGACGCTCGCCATTTGCAATGTAGTCGGTTCGATGATTACGCGCGAAGCGGCGGGCACTATTTACACTCATGCCGGGCCGGAGATCGGAGTGGCTTCGACCAAGGCATTCACGGGGCAACTGACGGCTCTCTATTTGTTTGCGCTTTACCTGGCGCAGGTGCGCGGCACGATCACGGCTGAGCAGGGAAAAGCTGCCATCCAACAGCTTGGTTGCCTGCCGGCCAAGCTTGAACAGATCTTGACGCTCGACGAACAGTGCGAAGAGCTAGCCAAGTTATACATGCGGGCTCGGGACTTCCTATTTCTTGGCCGCGGGATACATTATTCGATCGCACTTGAAGGCGCTCTGAAGCTGAAAGAGATTTCCTACATCCACGCCGAAGGGTATCCTGCGGGCGAGATGAAGCACGGGCCGAACGCTCTGATTGACGAAAATCTTCCGGTGGTGATTGTTGCCACGCGCGATGCAGAAGACGAGGTTTCCAGAATCTCTTACGAAAAGACAATCTCCAATCTCATGGAAGTGAAAGCGCGGTCAGGAAAGGTGATCGCGCTGGCGACGGAAGGAGACGAAGAGATCAAGAATTATGCCGATCACGTCCTCTACATACCGCCGGCACCAAAGGAACTGTCAGCAATACTCGAAATTGTTCCCTTGCAGTTGCTGGCCTACCATATAGCTCTACGCCGCGGATGCGACGTGGATCAGCCCAGGAACCTCGCGAAATCGGTGACAGTAGAGTAAGAACTGCATGGGGGAAGGGCAGCGTATGAGCGACCCTCCCCCATTTTTAAAGTGGTTATTGTTCGTAGGCTCCGATGTCGATGCTGGTTGATGCATCTCGAGGATTGCCAGCGAAATCCTCAGAGCCTACCAGCGGGCATCCCCAATATTCGCCAGTTTCACCCACTGTGGTGCTGCACGCTAAAGTGCCTAAAGAATTGCCGGCACCAATAGCGGGTGAGGTTGATTGCAACTGCAGGTCAAGCCCCGTCGCGCTTACGAACAACGGGTTCACGTATTGAGAGCGGCTGTCTTGACCGGTTGCCGATTGATAGCCAGGGAAGCCGTTCGGTTCGGTGTTGCCGTTCCACAGGAATTGAGCTGACGTCGAGCCCACTGAGGAGAAGTAGATGTTGTAATCCGCGGTCACCGGGTCGGATTCAGAGTTTGTGTAGTTGTTGATGAACAGACCCTGCGATGTGGCGTAGACGATATTGTTTTCAAAGACGTTGTTCGTGGCGTAGTACTGGACTTGCAACTCGCCACTGCCGGTGTTCTTGGTGTCATTTTCATACAGCGTGTTATTTACGATGGCAACGTAGTTACTGCCTCCTACATTGCTGGCGTAACCGCCGATGGAGATACCGACTGAGTTGGCGTTGTAGACCAGGTTATTCCGGACTGTAACATACTGCGATACCTTGCCGGAGTGTTCGCTGGCCACTTCGATGTTGAGATCAGAGTTGTACACCGTGTTGCGCTCGATGATGACGTAGGCGCAGGTGTCGCAGTAAATGCCATCGGCATCGTACTGATCCCCTTCTCCAGCATTGTTGAAGGCGCTGATGTTGTAGACGGTGTTGCCGCTGATTTCGCCGTACCTGGCATAATCGAGTCCGCTGGGCCCGACACCCTCACCACCAATGGCGTCGATTCCGATGTTGTCATTGTCATGGATGATGTTGTTGGTGATTGTGAAATTCGTCACGTTGCCATCTACGTTTACGGTTTCGCTGTTGCCGGTTTTAAGGCCATAGACGGTGTTGCCGCTGATAACCAGGCCGTTGATGGCGTTGGTTTCGGTCCCATAGGCGGATATACCGAAAGCGTTGCCGTTCTTTTCTGATGTTGTAGTGATGTTGGTAATTGTGTTGTTAAGAATCTTGATGCCGTTGCTAGCACCCGAAATCCAGATTCCGGCCGGGCAAGCATTAGCGTTGGACGTCGTATAGTTCTCGATCGTGAAGTTTTGAATCGTGATGTAGCTTACGTCTACTCCCGCCGGCGTAGCGGCGCCGATATTCCAGAGGCCCTGGGTTTGGGAAGTAGAAGGAGTCAGGCCTGAGCCACTTACAATTGCTGCGCTCTGCCCGATAAAGGTAATTGGAGCGGAGGATGTGCCTGAGACGGTGACGTTAATCGATTCGTTGTACGTACCGGGTTCAACATAGACCGTGGATCCGGCTGCGACCGTGCTGGCGGCATGCTGAATGGTCTGCCAAGGCGCGGCTTCAGTGCCCGGGTTGGAGTCATTGCCAGTCGGCGATACATAGTAGGTATTGCCCCCGCCGGTGGTTACTGCCGAGACGGTCAGTCCGGCAGCGGAACTTGTCACACTGCCCGACTTGGCCGCAATGTTCGTGCTGCCTGTTCCAGCTCCAGTCGCCAAACCGGCGGTGACGGATGCAACTGACGATGTGGTGGAATTCCAGGTCGCGGTCGAAGTGAGATTCTGCGTGCTGCCGTCGCTGTAATGACCGGTGGCGGTGAACTGTTGGGTTCCACCTACGCTGATCGAAGCTGAGGTTGGGCTGAGGGTGATGGACTGCAACACCGGCGCAGTGGTCGCTGCTGTCACTGTCAGTTCTGCCGCGGAACTTGTCACACTACCCGACTTGGCGGCAATGTTTGTGCTGCCTGCTCCTGCTCCGCTCGCCAAACCGGCGGTGACGGATGCAACTGACGATGTGCTGGAACTCCAGGTCGCGGTCGAAGTGAGATTCTGCGTGGTGCCGTCGCTGTAATGACCAGTAGCGGTGAACTGTTGGGTTCCACCTACACGATCGAAGCTGACGTTGGGCTGAGGGTGATGGACTGCAACACTGGCGGAGTGGTCGCCGCTGTCACCGTCAGCACGGCCGCGGAACTTGTCACACTACCCGACTTGGCGGCAATGTTCGTGCTGCCTGCTCCCGCTCCCTTAGCCAAACCGGCGGTGACGGCAGCAACTGATGACGTAGTGGAACTCCAGGTCGCGGTCGAAGTGAGATTCTGCGTGGTGCCGTCGCTGTAATGACCGGTAGCGGTGAACTGTTGGGTACCACCTACGCTGATGGAAGCTGAGGTTGGGCTGAGGGTAATCGATTCCAATGTTTCCGAGCCCGAGCCCGTGCCAGTCCCTGACACGGGTATTGAGTCGGAACGAGACTCGGCCGTTTCAGTATCTCTGTTCTCTTTTTTGTCTTTTATCAATACACTGCCGCTGAATGTCGCGCTTGATGTCGGTATGAACTTGACCACAAAGCTCGCGCTTTCGCCTGGCGTCAGGGTTATAGGCATAGACGGAGTGCTCATGGTGAAACCGGCCCCGCTTACTGTCGCGCTCTCGACGACCAAGCTCCCTGCGGCCGTCGGCTGTGATGGACAATGTCAAAGTCGCACTGCCGCCCACGGCGACGTCGCCGAAACTGAGGCTTGGAGGGGTGACGCGCTGGCCAAAGCTGACGTTTTGGCAGAGGACCAAAAAAGAAATCGACAGAATAACCGCGAAAATGTGCGGAATTGGGGAAGTGTTTTTCATATTCGGACCTTTTCCAGCGATTAATTCACGCTGTGTAGATGGGATTTGGAGACGCTTTCGCCCGGTTCTGCTGGCAGTGAGGATTGAATAGTGCAGCATTTGGGGGAGCATCCATCCCCACTCTGAGGTGATCGCAGGGTTTTGGGCAAGTGTCAGAAGTACCTTTCGGAAGTGCACTCGGAAGTACATGGATTGGCCGAAGAGACGTGTCCATGAGTAACGAGCGTGGGAATTAGTTCAACTGGTAGCGGCAAATGGTAACGGAGGCGACTAGCCACATATGGTAGGCATCCGGCCGTGCCGGGCGAGCCGGCTTGACCTGGACATCGCGGGTTTAGGCTGATTTTGGGGTGACCTGTGGTGGATGATTTTGGACGCGGTTATTTCGCGATTTTAGAAAAACATTGAGCCCCTTCAACGACAATTCGACTCGGAACCAACGGCGGAGGCACGCTCGTTTTCCTCTTGGTTATCCACTCCGACTCAAATTCAAGTGCGATGGCAAGCGCCAAGAAATTGAAGGTACAAGCAACAACATAAGCCAAGACGGTGTTCTGCTAGAGGCGGTATCGCCGGTTCCGGCGAATTGCAAGGTAGAATTCGTGATGACGATTGAGAGAAGTGGAAGTCACGCTCCTATTCGGCTTAAAGGCACGGGGCAAGTGGTTCGCCTAGAGCAAGATTACACAGGGAAAGCCTTCGGGATCGCGATCAGTTGCAAGCGCCCTATTTACTGGGTTGAATAGGCAGTCGATCAGCAAAAGTACGCAAGATCTAATTTTGAATCTAATGGCACCGTTCTCACGAAAAAACTCATGCATGCGAGATGCGCTGCGGAATGCTTCCGTGCCGCCGCAATCGGTGGTGGAGAACGCTCCACAAAGATTTCCATAGGCCAGCGAAGCCTGTAAATCGGCGCCACGCAAGAATTGATGCAGAAATCCCGCGTCAAAGCTATCGCCTGCGCCAATCGGATCGATGACGGTTACGGGCACGCCCGGTGCGTGGTATCGCTGCCCCCCCTTTGCGGCGATCGCCCCGCCCGCACCTATTTTTACAACTACGGTCTCGACCTTTTTCTCCAGCCGAAGTAAGGCCGTTCCAACATCGTCAGCACCTGAGATCTTCATCGCTTCGCGCTCGTTCGGCAGCAGGATATCGACGTAAGGCAGGATGGCTTGGATAGTTCCGTCCCAGCGGTCGTCGGGATCATCATTCGTGTCGAGCGAAGTGGTGAGGCCGGCGGACTTCATCTTTCGAAAAAGTTCGGGCGCATCTGGCAGAAGTTCACGCTGCAAGAAAAGCGAAGACATATGGAAGTGGCGCGCAGAGGACAGATAATCGAGATTTAGTTCGGCAAAACGCAGTTCGGAGATTGTCCCTGGAAATGTGAGCATGTGACGCCGAAGTCCGTGGGGAAGAAGAAGGGTTACACCCGATTTCGCACCACGGACGACCGTTGTTGTGTCAACTTCCTGCTCCCGCAGGCGCTGCATCGCCAGCGATCCAAATGAGTCATCACCAATTTTGGCGCAAAAGCCTACGCGGCTTCCGAGAGCGGCAAGATTATGCGCCAGGATGGCCGAAGAACCGCCCAGGGTGATGGCAAAATCATTCGCCAAAAGTTCACGCTCCGTGGGCATCTGATCGGGCAGACCGTAAAGAATCAGGTCGAGGTTAATCTCGCCGACAATTGCGATATCGAGCTTAGGCATGAAGCGGCCCTTTTTTTTCGTAGCTGGCATTCAACGCTCAGTGTGGATTCTAATGGCTGTCGGCGAGTTCGACCACGCGCGACAGATTCTTCGGCGAGTCAGGATTCAAGCCCTTTTTCAGTCCATAGTAAACGCCGTACAATTGGCCGCAAACAGCAAAGGCGGCGGCGCGCGCGAACTCCGGCGCCTGGAGACAAAGTTCGATGGCGAGATCAGATAAAGACTGAGCTTTCTTATCGACGTGATTCGCAATCACGATGCTAGCTGCGCCAAGAGTTGTCATTTCTTCGAGCAGTCCGACTTCGGCGGTGTAAGAAGTTTCCGACATAAAAAAAACGATGAGCGTTTCCGGGCTTGCGATGGATTTCGGACCGTGACGGAATTCGAGCGAATGAAATACCTGAGCATAGGAGCATGAGGATTCGGTCATCTTCAACATGCACTCGGAGGCGACGCCGAACAGAGGACCTTGCGCCAGAAATACGAAATCTGAAAAGCTGCGCGAGTAAGCGAAATTTCGCAGGCGCTCGGCCATGGTTGCCATGAGGGACTCGAACTGTTGCGGCAACTTTATCAATGCATCGCGAAACGCGTTATTGCCAGAAATTGTTGCGGCGAGATATTGCAGCGTCAACAACATTGACGTAAATGATCGCGTCATGACGGTGCTTCGTTCGTCAGCGTCCAGCAACTTCATGGTTACAGTGCATGCCTCTTCCAGAGGCTGGCCGTCGGCACAGGTTATGGCAATCGTCCGGAGGTTGCGGTCTTTCTCCAGCATCTGCGCAGCACGAATTGCCTCAGATGTGCGTCCGGAGCGAGAAATTACCACGGGGATATAGTCACGCTCAGTGCGCAGCGTTAATGCTGGATATAACAGCAGATCGGAAGCCGGGACGGCTCGCGCGGGCAGGTTGAAAAAGTTGAAGCTGGATGCGGCCGCCTGCGCGAGATAGTAGCTCGTTCCACAACCTACGAAGATCCATTCCGCTGTTGGGCGCGACATTTGAACGGCGGCACGAAATTCCGCGCTCACCTGTAATTTTGCGAGACACGTGCTCCAACATTGGGGCTGAGAAAATATCTCGTTCAGCGTGTGTTGCCCATCCTTTATTATTTCTGTAGATTTCATTCAGTCCATCTATTCTGTTTATACCAACGTAACTTTTACTCCGGCATCTTTTAATGCGCGCAAGTCCGATCCTGGAATTTGTTTGTCCGTGATTACTTCATGAACCATCGTCACCGGCATGATGTTGCAGAGGCTGCGGCGGCCGAATTTGCTTGAGTCGCATACCGCGATAGTTCTTCGGGCGATTTCGACCATTGCCCGGTTCACCTCAGATTCCAGTAAATTTGGTGTGAAAAGGCCGGCTTTTGTGTCGAACCCGTCGACGCCGAGGAATAGAAGATCGGCGCTGAGTTGGCGCAAAGTACGCTCGGCCAGCGGTCCGACCAGGGAAAACGAGTTTTTGCGCAGCATGCCTCCGGTCAGAATGACTTCAATGTGCGTGCCCGCAAGTTCAGCCGCGATGTTGATTGCGTTCGTGATCACGGTGAGCTGCGCCATATCTTTGAGCGCTCGGGCGATAGCCGTCGTGGTTGTGCCGGAATCGAGCAATACTGACTGGCCTTCCTCGACCCGACGCGCGGCGGCCGAAGCAATCTGCATCTTTTGTTTGCGATAGAGCTTCTCTTTTTCGCGCAGCGTGGGATCGAGGAGGGCTCCGGCTTGCACGGGAAGCGCACCACCGTGGGTGCGCTGGATGACGCCCTGGTTGTCAAGGAACTCGAGATCTTTGCGGATCGTGATCTGCGAGATTCGAAACTGGCGCGCAAGATCCTTGACCAGCACGCGGCCGTCCCGGTGCAGAACTCCCAGAATTTCTCGGCGCCGTTCTTCATTGAGCAGACCATTAGAATTCATCGGATTCGATTTGTTTCGAATGTAACCTTCAGCGACCGGGGATCCTCTTTCTACTCACTTCTTTTTAGTTGGATTGTCATCAGCTATCGTTGGCGCCGCACTCTGCCTTCTACCCTTAAAGCGTGCAAATAACTCTTCCGCGTTGCGGTGATATACCTTCTCCAGCACGTCATCCGGCAGACCGATCCCATAAATCATCCAGCGTCCCTGCGCAGGGTATTGGGCATAAGGAAAGTATTCGTCTTCAGTTTCGAGCCATCGGAAATAGTTCTGGTACATTGATTCTCCCGCGCCTTCATCGGTGCCGAACATGATGCGGTCAGGATATTTCATGAAGATTTCGCGCGTTCGTCGCGGCTGGCGTCCGAGTTCGCCTTCGCGCGCTCCGGTCTCGATCATGACGTTGGGAAATTTCGCGAGCGTTTGATCGACGAAATCCAGATTCTCCGGCCAACTGCCAAAATGGAGGGCAACAAATGTTGTATGCGGGTGCTTAGCGAACATTCGATCGCGCTGCGCCAACAGCTCTTGCAGCGTGGGGTATTTCGGGCCGTAGAAGCTCCAATCCGGATGCTCGTGAAGCTCTTCATAGCGCTCGTTGCGAGCGTCGATGGGTTGAAAAAATGCCTCCGGATCGCCAACATGGATAAAGACAGGGATGCCGAGTCGTGCGCATTCTTCCCAAGTCGCGTCGAGACGCGGATCGTCGATCATTATCAGCTTGCCGGTTGAATCGCGCACTCCGAGGCCGAGTTCTTTCAGAATTTTGAGCCCACGTGCCCCGCGCGCTACTGAATCGTCGATCTGACGGACCATGAGCTGGCTGAAATTCGGGTCATTAATTTTAGACCAGTCAAATTGCGTGAAGACCATGAAGCGTCCCGGATACGGCTTGACCATGGTGTCGATAATGGTCTGCAGTTTGTCGCCCCACATGCCGGTGAGGATCACGATGGTCTTGATGTTGAGCCGGTCCATGCGCGCGACCATCTCTTTTGGATCGACCCGCTCTCCGATGCCGACCGCATCGTTGGTGTGCGTGTGGACGTCGATTACGGGAAACTTGGCTCGCTGGATTTCGTGGGTTGCGGCATGAAGCGTAGGCTGCGGATCAAAATCTTTGAGGAGGAGGGTCTTCTTGCTTTCGGCGTCGGGTGCGGATTTGTAGCCGATGCCGGTTTGTTGGGCAACGGATTGTGACCCGAATGCGAATGCCAGGAGCAGGGCCAGCGATAAGATTTTCTTTTTCATGCTGCCCTTCTGCTCCTTGAAGTTAGAAATAAAATTTCAACGCCAACTGAATCTGCCGCGGTGCTCGCGCTGCTAGCGGGAAGCCGAAGTTACTCTGGTTTGCGGGAATGAATGGATTGAGCTCCAGAGGTGTCGGTTCGGCGCTGATGGCGCCAAATTGTCCAAACAAATAATTCACGTGGTTCAGCACGTTGAAAAATTCCGCGCGGAACTCGAAACGCTTGTTCTCGCTAATGGGAAATTGCTTAACCAGAGAGGTGTCCCACTCTTTGTATCCGGGGCCTTCGATGATGTTGCGTCCGGCGTTGCCGAATGTCCCGAGGATTGTGTTGTCTGCGAAGGCGCAGGTGTTAAAAAGCGTGCCCGGGACGCAAGGCGTCGTGTTCGGATTGCCAACGAGATTGGGGCGCGAACAGTAGAAGCCCACGGTGCCGCCGCAATCGCTGCCGGAGATATTGTTGATATCCGTCGCGGTGTAGTAATTGCCTGTGGCGGCGGAAAACACGCCGCTCATTTGCCAGTTGCCAATGATCTGGTTGATTGCGCCGGTAGCGTTCGCGCCAAATGTGCGTCCGCGACCGAAAGGCAAATCGTAGATATAGCTGAAGACGAAACGCTGACGAACATCGAAGTCGGAATTCCCGTAATTCTCGTTGGGGAAGCGTTGATCCTGAAAATCGCCATTGTTTACCGACCCTAGGCTGGCGCTCGATGCGTTATCGAGGGCGTGCGCCCAGGTGTAGGCGGCTTCGAATTGCAGCCCGTGCAAGTAGCGTTTCTCCACGCGCACTTGTAATGAATCGTAATTCGATTGCGTATTCGAACGGAAGGTGTCGATGGCGGTATCGAGGGCGGGGTTGCAATTCGCTCCTCCGTCGGCCAGAGTGCAAGGGCCGGTACCGCCCGGCGCTTCGTTATTGGCAGGTCGCCGCGGCGCGGTGGGCAATGAGTCGGTCCCCAGCACCGGAACCGCCTGATTACCATTGTAGAAAGCAAAAAGTTTCAATCCACGCGAGCCTCCGTAGGAAATTTCGAAAATTGTGGCGGCAGGAAGTTGATACTCAAGCCCGAGGTGCCATTGCTGGGTATACGGCGTGACCAGACGCGGATCGAGGGAGTAAAGCTCGGGGGCGTTGGGGTCGGCGAGCGGGCTTAGGCCCGTGTTGGCATTGTTGGAAAAGCCTTGCTGTAGGCGGTTGAGCGCCAAGCCATTGTTGTTTGCGGCGGAGATTGAGCAGTCCATTTGAGCAGGATTGGCGAATGGCGCGGTACACGGAGCGTTGTACGACTCTGAAGACAAGAACGGGGGATTGAAGCCGGGGCTTGGGTTTGAGAAGGGACCATTCTCCTGACCGCCATAGAAGATACCGTAGCCGCTGCGGACGACGAGTCTGTCGGAGAGTTGGTAAGCCAGTCCAATGCGCGGAGCGAAATTGTTGAGATCGGGACTGATCAGGCCGCGAGAACCATTGTTCTGAATTGCGAGCTCGGTGCCGAGAGTGGGCGTCAACTGCCGGTTTTGTCCGCTGGGAGCGATTAGCGAAAGGGATGCGAAGTCGAAAGTGTCCTGATTGTTGTTGGCTTCTTTAATGGTGGTGAACAGTTCGTAGCGCAGTCCGAGATTGAGAGTCAGCCGCGGAGTGACTTTAAAATCGTCGAGAGCATAGATGGCATAGATCTGACGGTTATAGATGATGTTGGGGGTCACGCTGGTGATTGATCCGCCATCGCTGATGCCCTGCATGAAAGATGCGAAAGCCTCGCCGCCGGTGCCGGGATCGGCCGGATTATCATTGATGAGGAAATTGCCGCCGAAGTCGATCGCGCCACGAGCAGCGGCAGGTTCGAGGATCGTGAACTGTTCGAAACGAAGCTCGGTGCCGAACTTCGCGGCGTGGCGTCCGCGGATCCAGCTCAGATTGTCGGTGAAAACATAGCTGTGCTGGTGTTCGACGGCGGGCAGATACTCCGAGGCGCCTATGGTCGCAGTGCCATCGCCGAAACTGATCGAAGGCAGGCCGCCGATGTTCTGGCCCGCTACGTATGGAACTCCGGGAAAGGGAATCGGAAGTTGTGCCGAGACGTTCTGATTGGAAAAGAGATTGTAGCGAGTGGAGTTGAGGTGATTGAAACCGAAACGAAATTCGTTGATCAGATCGTTGCGAAAGGTGTGAATCTCGCTGGCGGCCAGACCCTCGGCTGTGTTGTCGCTCGTGCCATCCTGAAAGCTGCCGCCGTCAAGCACGTTGTTGAAGGGTGAGGGAAGGAATTTGCTGTCCTTGCCATAACTGAAGCGAGCAAAGAAACTATCCTTATTGCTAATGCTTTGGTCGATACGAATATCGAACTTGTTCTCCGTTTCTCTGCTTTCGGGATCGGCGAGATAGTTACCGCCCTGGAACTTGGTGTTATTGGGCGGGGGAAATAAATTGGCCAGTTCCTGGCCGAGCGGATCGATCGGCGTGCTGGTTCCACCTGGGTTTGTGAATATGTTGGTCGGAGTTCCGGTGTAGTTGGGGCCGGTGGTGCCGATGGGGAGACCGCAAGGTCCGCCATTGTAGGCCGAACTGATCTGCGCCTGGGTCGGATCAAAGATCTCTCCTTGATAAGTTGGGTTGCCATTGCAATCGACAACGCCAGGTATTGGATTACTGAGTTGGAGAAATGAGGAGAAATCGCCGCCAACCTCAGCAGGCGTGGGAACCGTTGACAATTGCGGCAGCGCCTGGCGAATTCGGAGGCCTTCATAGTCGCCGAAAAAGAACAACTTATTCTTAACGATGGGACCGCCGAGCGTAAATCCAAACTGGTTCTGTTTGTAAGGTTGCTGGCCGAATTCGTCGAAGGCATTGATCGCATCAAGTTTGTCGTTGCGCAGAAACTCCCACAGGTCGCCGTGGATATGATTGGTTCCAGACTTTATTACCGCATTCATGATGGCGCCGTTGCCGCGGCCGAATTCAGCGCTGTAGGAATTTGTCTCGACCTTGAACTCGGCGATCGCGTCGACTGCAGGCTGAACCACATAGGCGGCGCCGTTGAGAACGTCGCCTAAATTGGCGTTGTTGTCGATGCCGTCGAGGAGAAAATTATTTTGCAGAGAGCGGGCGCCATTGGAACTGAAGCCGTAGGTGGTTTCGACGCGCGATCCCGGCTCGGCAGCGGCGATGCCAGTGCCGAGCAGAGCCAGTTGAGCGTAGTTTCGACCATTGAGAGGAAGCGCGTTGATGCGCTGGCTGTCCACCACCTGGCCTAGCTCTGATGTTTCCGTATCAAGTTGGGCCTGTTGGCCGGTGACCGTCATGGTTTCTGTGGCGGTGCCGGGTTGAAGGGTGAGGTCTATGCCAAGGCGATCCTGAATGTTGACCTGCACGGGGCCGGCGACCTCCTTTTTAAATCCCTTTTTTTCTACCGTAACCGTGTAATGGCCAATCCTGAGCGGGCTCGCTACATATTCACCATTATTATTTGTGGTGAGATTCAATGCGTTACCGCGATCCACATCGGTCACAGTGACCTGCGCGCCGATAACCACTGCGCCGGTCGAGTCGCGCACTAATCCAACAATCGCGCCAGCGTCTTTTTGCGCCCACAAGGGTGTTCCCAATGCGAATAAGATTGTAGGAAGTAAGGCCGCGAGGAAATGCGCGCGATGGAAGTGGATCGGCATAGCAACGCTCCTGGGAACCAGAATTTTTGCTGCTCAAGAATCTGCCCGACGAAACTGCGGTTGCAAAATTTGCAAGCTTTCGGTGTATATTACGAACCATTACTTTTACTTTCGTTTGATAGCGATTGTCAACTGCGATATTTTGCTTTCAACCAACCAGAATTCAATGGTGCGAATTGCCTGCGCAATCGCTGGCGGAAGAGGAAGCGGCAATCGAGCGGAAAGAAAAACTATGAACGAGCAAACCATGGTCCCCCTTAGGCACCCCGTACGACTTGCTGCAAGAATCGTCAGTGCGACAGCCGTTTCCATTCTTCTGGCTTCTTGTTCCGAATCCCACCAGTCTTCCCCAATGGGGGCGACCGCTGCGGCGAAGCCACCTCAGGCATCCACAATCCGGGTCGTCGTGAACGCAAACAGGCCTCTGTTAATTACGACTGGCACTTCGGAATTCAAGGTTTTTCCGAATGGTTACATTCAGGCCGCTCTTTTGAAGGATAGCGAAAAGATTTCACTTGATGATGCGGGAGACAACGCTAAAGCGGCTAGCGATTTTGTGCGGGTGGGAACTCGGGATGTGTATTTCACGCCGGACCTCAAGCAGGCTGTGGTGCGCGAAGCGGTGGGGAAGATGGGGACAGGTAAGCGAGTAGAGATACCCGCGCGGGCGCTCGGTTCGGATGGGAAAAACCTGCAGTGCATTCTGGCGCTAGAGGTCTATGACAAATTTCCGAACATTTTGTTGAGCACGGCGGAATATAAGAACACTGGATCGAGCGATCTCACGATTGAAGAGAGTGTTAATCAGCGCCGCCAATTGAGTGCGCGCTTAGTCGATACGAAAGCGCAACCGTGGCAGATGTGGTCCTTTCATGGGTCGAGCTACGATTGGGGAAAGGATGACGTCGTAAAGCTGACTCCTGATTTCTATCAGCCGAATGTCATGGGGACCATGGTCAAAGGTGGCTATGGTGGCGGGATTCCGGTGGTCGCCTTCTGGACTCGTCAGGTTGGCGAAGCCGTTGGCCATGTGGAGACAATTCCGATCGCGGCATCTATTCCGGCCAAAGTTGAACCTGATGGGCGGGTCAATGCTGAGGTGGATTATGCGGCGAAGGTCACACTGAAGCCTGGGGAGACATATTCAACCCCGCGCAGTTTCGTGTCGGTGTTTGCCGGTGATTACTATGAGCCGCTGCGACTCTGGTCAAGCGTATTGCAACAGGAAGGATGGGAGCTGCCAAAGCCGTCGAGCGAAGCCTATAACGTAAGTTGGTGCGGCTGGGGATATGAGTTCAACGTAACGCCGGCGCAGATGTTGGGCACGGTTCCGAAGCTGAAAGAGATGGGCATCAAGTGGGCAACGCTCGATGATCGATGGTTCGATGCGTATGGCGACTGGAATCCGCGCGCGGACACTTTCCCCGGAGATTCCATCAAGAAAATGACGGCCGACTTCCACAAGCAGGGAATGCTGGTGCAGTTATGGTGGCTGCCGCTGGCGGTGGAGGATGGCCAGGGAAAATGGGAGTCGCACAAGTATGCGGTTTCGAAAATTGTGCAGGAACATCCCGAGTGGCTGATCCTGGACAAGAATGGCAAGCACGCACACATGACCCGAGGCCTGGCGGCCTTGTGCCCTGCCTTGCCCGAGGTACGCGCATATTACAAACAGCTGACGGAGAAATTCATCCGCGACTGGGACTTCGACGGCAGCAAGCTGGACAATATTTACAGTGTTCCGGAATGCTACAACCCTGCGCATCATCATAAGTCTCCGCAGGACTCGGTAAATGCGATGGGCGATGTCTACAAGGAAATTTTTCAGACAACGCGTGCACTGAAGCCCCAAAGTGTGACGCAAAGCTGCCCTTGCGGCACGCCGCCGTCGCTCGCGTGGTTGCCGTTTATGGATCAGGCCGTTACTGCTGATCCGGTGGGTGGCGGGCAGGTGCGGCGCCGGATCAAAATGTACAAAGCTTTGTTGGGACCTGAATCGGCGGTGTATGGCGATCACGTCGAACTTTCCGCCATGACCAAGGTTGGCAACGACTGGAAAGAGCACGGGGACGATTTCGCTTCCACGATTGGAGCCGGTGGCGTAGTGGGGACGAAGTTCGTGTGGCCTGATCTCGGGCCCAAATTCAAGGATGTGAATCTGACTGCGGCGAAGGAAGAGCACTGGAAAAAGTGGATCGGATTGTATAACCAGAAGATGCTGTCGAAAGGCGAATTCAGGGACCTTTATGTGACCGGCTACGATGTGCCCGAAGGATATGCCATCGCGAAAGACGGCAAAATGTATTACGCATTTTTCACGCCTGACAGTTGGAAGGGCGAAATTGAGTTGCGCGGGCTGGAGCCGGGAAAGTACAAGGTGAGTGACTACGCTGAGAGCAAAGACCTGGGCACGGTGGAGGCGACGGGCGACGGGGTGGCGAAACTGACAGCGGAGTTCGCGCACCACTTGTTGCTGGAGGTCCAGCCGCAGCGGTAGATTCAGGATTGGTGTCGGGAGAGCCGAGCATCAGAACGAGGGACGTTGATCTTTCGCTTTTGCGCATCTCTTTGCATATCCCGATTGTTGATCTAAGGTTTTTTCCCAATGTGAATACCAGTTTTCCTTGACATGTACGCAGTTTGATAGCAGACTCTGTGGAGTTGGTTTTAGGCGTTTCCCGGTGGTAGTGGCATGCTGGAGCTGTGGATGTTTGCCATTTTTGCAGTTCCAGGCTTCCTCCCCTCATTGACCCTCGTGAACGCGAAATCCGCACTTCCCAATAATTGAGCTAAAGGTCATTTTCTGGCCGTATGTCGCGAAGGGCTGTTTGCAATGCGATGCGCGGAGATTTGTGTCACGCGTTTGCGTGATGACGCTGATGATCAATGCGCAGGCACGAACAATATGGGAAGTCAGCAGGGGCAAGAATTAAGGAGAGAACCATGAGAACGGGGATTGCGAGATTGATGATGCTTGCCGCGGTCGGGGCGATGGTGGTGTTTGCGAGCAGTACGGCCGCTTGGGCAGTACCAGGATGTCCCACCACTACTCCCAGCTTTACGCCGGATTTCACCGGCGCCGCAGGCACGCCTCCGCCTTGCCTGACGCTGAACGGAAGCGCCAGTCTCCCGACCGCCGGCAGCGCTGCGTCGATCACATCATGGTCTGGCGCGAGCGGCGTTGTCACGTTCCAGGCGGCCAACTCGTTCGCCGCGGGCGAACCCGTTATCCTCTCCAATTTCGGCACTTCGACCTATTTCAACGGCCTCAGCTTTCCGGTTCTCGCCGCTAACCTTAGCCCTAGCCAGTTCTCGGTCGCATTCTCAGGCTTCTCGGGCAGCGGCATGACCGAGTCCGGCACCGCGACTCCAGTGAACTTTCTGCAGCTCACTCCCGCTTCGACTGGTCAGGCGGGCTCCGCCTGGTACAACACTCAGCAGCTGGTTACCAATGCTTTTTCCACCACATTCACGTTTCAGCTAAGCGGAGGAATGACGGCTCAGAGCCCCGCGGACGGCATTGCGTTCGTGATTCAAAACTCGGGGCTGACTGCCCTGGGTCCCAGCGGCTGCGGGGTCGGATTCGGCGACGATCCAACTAATAATCCTAGCAACGGTGACTGCGGACCTCTAACTGGTGGAATCGCGGACAGTGTGGCGATAGAGTTCAAGACCTATAACGACGCCGCAGAGTACCCCAACGCGACCTACCCGAACGGTGCCAATAGCGTTTCGATCATGACCAACAATTATACCGGCGAGAACTGCATCGACGACGAATGCGCCCTTGCGGTTAATGGCGCTCTTCCGATTACGCTGGCGGACGGAAACATCCATACGGTGACGATTTCGTATGCGCTGACGCCTACATCCCCGGCAACGAGTTGCGCGATCGGTGGCACTTCTGGGCCGTGCCTCGACGTGATCCTGGATGGCAATGACTTGTTTCCCGGAGGCGTCGCGGTCAACCTGGCCAAACTGAGTCTAACCAGCGGTACTGCCTACGTCGGATTCACAGGTGGAACGGGCGGTGGGGATGACAATCAGGACATTCTGAGCTGGACATTCGCGCCGCAGGCACAGTCTCAAACGCAGCCGGTTACGCCGTCAACTCCGGCGCAATACAGTTACAACGGCGGCTGCACGTCCGACCCAAGCAGTCCGGGCTGCACAGGCAATGGCTACAACAACTCCGTAGGGGAAAACCCTGGATCCACTCTCACAATAAACAATCTGGTGGTGACGGCGATACCGATTGTCATTGGAAACGGAACAGATACCCTCGCAAATCAGCAGGCCTGCAACGCAATCGTTAACCCCCCTACCATCTCACCCGCACCCTGGAATGTTCCGCTGAGCTCCTCTGGCCCAGCGCAGATGGCTCAGTGCTTTGTGTATACGAATGGCGGCGGTCAGGGTATCGACGCCCCTGTGTTATTCTCGATTACATGCCCTGGCAATTCCGGGGGACAGTGCGACTCGAGCGTAAATCAATTTTTGGCGTCGATAACGTCTTATTTTAGTTTCACTTGCGCCGAAAATTCCCCCCTCCTCTGCCCCATGGAGCCGCCCAACTCTCCGGGACCCTCGAGTTTCGGCAGCTTCACAAGCGGCTACGGTCCGACGTCGGTCACTGGCACTGGCACTGGCACTGGCCTTCCGGCGGTTGGCTTTCTCCAAGGCGTGGGCCCCGATTCGAACAATCCGTGCAGCACTCAGGGTCTGCCTGCTAATCAATGGCTATTTCAAACCAACCAGATCGTCTCCTACAGTTTAGGAGACACCAGCTCGAAGCCGGCCTATGGCGGCAGCCTTGCTCTGACTTCGTGCTTTGTGGTTACCTACGACACGCCGGGCGAGATCAGCGGTCTGACCGCCACTGTCAACACCATCAACGGTAGTTCGCCCATGAATGGCGCCATCTATACGCAGGGCTCGGCGGTTTCCGCGAACTTCACCTGCACCGCAACGAGCACCGATCATGACAGCATCCTGGACCCCAACGGCTACCCTGCCGCCGGGCCGTATTTGACTGTGAGTAGCTGCAGCGCAAGCTCAGGTTTGACCGCTGGCGGAGGGACGGGGTCCACAACCAATTCATGCAACCCCCCCATTACACCCTACAATTCTTCTAATCCTTCGACCTATCTCGACACGTGCTCTGGCACGATCACTCTCGACACGACTGACGTGGGCCCACAAACCCTCACGGTAGATGTAGAAGACTCCGCAATGAACACCGCGCAGCAACAGGTGACGTACACCGTGGTGCCCACGTATGCGCTCACCACGGCTGCGAATCCGAGCGCTGGGGGCAGTGTGTCGCCAGCTTCGGGACTCTCCTATGCCTCGGGCACGATGGTGCCTGTCACGGAGACGGCGAACGCGGGCTATGCCTTCACCGGGTGGAGCGGTGCATGTACGGGGACCGGATCTTGCACCGTCACCATGAGTGGGCTGGAGAGCGTGACGGCAAACTTCGTGCCCCTATATGTTCTGACCACGGGAGCGAATCCGAGCGCTGGGGGCACTGTGTCCCCGGGCGGCTCCTATACCTCAGGCACGATGGTGCCTGTCACGGAGATGGCGAACCCGGGCTATGCCTTCACCGGGTGGAGTGGTGCGTGCACGGGAACCGGACCTTGCACTGTCACGATGAGTGGGCCGGAGAGCGTGACGGCAAACTTCCTACCCTTGTATGTACTGACCACGGGCGCGAGTCCGAGCGCTGGAGGCAGTGTGTCCCCAGGTTCGGGCGGCTCCTATACCTCAGGCACGAAGGTGCCTGTGACGGAGACGGCGAACCCGGGCTATGTCTTTACCGGATGGAGCGGTGCGTGCTCGGGAACCGGAGCTTGCGTCGTCACCATGAATGCAGCGGAGAGCGTGACCGCAAACTTCGGTTCTGCGCTCGGCATATCTCCATCCTTTCTTGCTTTCGGCACCGTGAATCAGGGAACTATTACAACTAAGGTCCTCACCCTGATCAACAACAGTACGAGCAGCACGATCACAATGAGTGAACCCTTTATTTCGCTTGTGAAGGGACAAAGCGACGCCTTTGTGATACTCAGTTGGTGTGGGAAGTCCCTGCTACCGGGTGGGAAATGCGAGATAACGGTCAGCTTCTTAGCGGGTCCGTACTACTCGCCGCAGACGGACACCTTGTACGTGATGGACAACGCGCCAGGGAATCCGCAGCCGGTCACGCTGACTGCTACCGTGGTGGATCCTCAGGCCAGCGTCAGCGCAAGCAGCCTGAGCTTTGGTACGCAGAACCCGCACAGCAGCACGACCAAAACTGTGACGCTCAAGAATACGGGCGGGACAGCTTTAACAATTACGGCCATCGCGCCGACGGGATCTTCGGCCTTCACAGTCGGAACCGGTGCGAATGCCTGCGGAAGTTCGCTGGCCGCTGGTTCCAGTTGCCTGATCTACGTCACCTTCGAACCGACGACAAAGGCATCGTATTCGGGAACCTTGCAGATCACGGATAACGCCATAACCGGGAGCACGCAGAAGGTCACGCTTACGGGAGCCGGAAACTAGGGAGAAGAAATCGATCAGAAATTCGTGCCGCAACATCGTTGATGTAAGACGAGACAAATAAGCGACACAGGTGCCGGCAGAAAATGCCGGCATTTTTTTATCGTTGTTCGCCTTCCGTGCGGACCCTATTTTTAGTTTGCAGTTTTAGCTTTTGCCGGCTTGCAGCCAGCGGGAGGATTCGTCGTACATGAGTTTCAGGTCGGCGCGCTGCAGCAACTTCTCGGCACCGGGCTCTTTTTTTATCGTATCCAGAGTGCTAATCACAGAGCGGTAATTATCCTGTGCGTCGGCATTGTCGCCGGATTCTCGCGCGATGGTCGCCAACAGGTAATGCGCCTGCGCGCTGAGTGGCTGCTGTCCGAATTTACCCGTAAGCAGCAACGTGCGCTGCAATTCCTGGCGAGCGTGGGTATTGTCATGGCTTTGCATCATAGCTTCGGCCATGAAAATCGAAGCCTCCGCCGAAGAATACTTCAAACTCAAATCATCCGCCTGCTGAATCAGCTTTCGGAGGTCTGGTATAGCCTGGCGCCCGTTTTTTTCACGTACTTCCACTTCGGCCAAGCCTAATTTGGCGAGGAGGATCTGTTCCGCATCCTTGCTGCGGTTAGCGGCCTGCAGCGACTGGTCGTAAAGAGAACGAGCAGCCTTAAAATCTCCCTGATAGAAAAATGCATCGCCTTGAAAGTCCAATGTCTGGGCAATTAAGTCGTCATCCTTCAGCTCGCGAGCGCGGCTGAGCGCTTCCTCAAAAGAACTCTTGGCTTCGTCGGCTCGACCGGCGAGGACGAGAGATTCTCCGTAACTCCCGAGGATTTCAGGCATCCTGGGGCTCCCGTCCTTGAGTTCGCGCAGGGTCTTGAGAGCGTCGCCCTTGGAGTTTACGGCTGCGCCGAAGCGCCCCTGGTAATCGAACAGAGCTCCCAAAGCGTAGGACACGACCGCCCCACCCTTTGGATCGTTCATGCTGCGCCGCAGATCCAGTGCCCGCATGAAATATGAAATAGCTTGATTGTACTGCCCCATACTGGCGAGAACTTGACCGAGATTCTGAACTGCCTCTACGATATCTCCCGGCACCTTGGCTTTTTCGCGCAACTGCAGAACCTGCTGAAAGTAGGTGAGGGCGTCTTCGAATTGATTTTTTTCCGAGTAGACGGCGCCGATGTTGTTCAGGCAAGTAGCCTGCAGACTTTCATTGCCGATTTCCCGCTCCAACTCTAAGGCTTCCTTGTACATCTTGAGCGCCTGATCGTGTTCGCCGCGGCTAGCGAACAAATTACCCAAATCGATCAGCGTGTCACCGATTCCGCGCTTGTCGCCGATGTCACGCCGAATCTGCAGAGCCTGCTGAAAATCGGCGTCCGCATCTTTCGTCTTGCCGAGCGCAGACTGGGCGCGCGCCATTTCATTCAGACTGGCAGCCAGGCCACTCTTCTGCCCGAGATTTTTCCAGATCGCGATCGCCTGCTGCTCGTTGCGCAGAACTTCCTCAGGCTTGCTCAACTTCCTGTAGGCCACAGCCATGAGGTGCAGACTCGTGGCCTTTTGTTCCTGGTTGTCGACTTGTACAGCCAGGCTGTAGGCGCGGTTCAGAGGATCAAAACTGCCTTGGGCGTCACCGCTCCTGATCGCAATAAAGCCGAGGCTAAGATTTGCGGCTATATCCTTGGGATTTGAGGACAAGATCTTTTGGTAATAGTCTCGAGCTTTCGCTAAGTCGCCAGAATCCTGATAGAGACTGGCAAGCGCCGATTGCACATCCGAATTATTCGGCGAAGCCTTGGCAATGGTTTCGTAGGCCTTGATCGCTTCGGGGTAATTCTTTGTCGCCTGGTAACGAATGGCAGAGACGAGATACTTTTCGGCGTCCGGCAGGCCCTCGCTTAGATCCACTGCTTTGCGGGCAGACTGCTCCGCTTCGCTGTCGTAACCCAGGCTGCCGTAGGTCTGCGCCAGCCGCGAAAACGCCAGAGCGAAGGCTGGGTCTTCCTTGGTTGCGGCATCAAACTCTTTTTGCGCTTCCAGATTCTTGCCGTCTCGCTGCAAATCGAGACCCTGATTGTAGTCGCGCAAAGCCGAAAGGGATTTTGAACTGGGTTGAAAGGAACTGGCTTTCAGTTCCTTCAGCACATTCTCGGGCAGAGCGAGCTTCTGACGTATGGACTCGGCCATGCGATCAATTGCGCCCGGAATATCTTTCTCGCTGGCGGCATCGATTTTCAGCGGAAAGGTGCGATCATTTTTAATGTCCTGCAAGGTGGCGTCAATGCGGATCTGATCGCCGAACCTCGCATACTGCCCCCAAACCACGCGGTCTGCATTGCTGAAGTTGGCGACGCGCTGAATCGTTGCCTGATCCATGACGGTCCCGGAGGAAATGCGAAGGTCATTGAAGACCTGGTGCAGATTGGAAGGGCTCACGCTGCGCAAGCGGGCCGACTGACCCACCTCGGTGGTCAGCATGTCGGCGAGGCTGGGGCCGAGCCAATCCAATGCCGGATCTCCAGAAGCATTTCGAAAGGGCAATATCGCGAGCGAGACTGCAGGCGTGGCAACCGCGGCCGATCCTGAGCTGGGCGATGATTTGAAAAGCCGGTCACGGAGCATGTATCCGCTGACTGCCAGGACTAGCGCAGTCACAATTCCGCCGATTAGTGGCCAGGGAAGCGTCTGACCCCAAGGCTTGACGCTGGCTTCTAATTTGATTGTGCCGGCGGCTCTCTTGTCTTTCCAGGTGTTAAGGTCGGCAAGAATGGCGGCGCAACTCTGATACCTCTCGTTGACATCGCGTTCCAGACACTTGCTGACAATGCCGCTCAATGCTCCAGGAATCTGAGCGTCGACATCCGATACTGGAACCGCCCGCTCTTGAGTCCTTTTGATGAGGCTGGCCAGAGCGCTTTCCGCTACAAAGGGCTGTTTGCCAGTCAGCATTTCGTACAAGATCAGACCGAGAGCGAAGATGTCTGAACGTTGGTCGAGATCCTTGGCTAGAGCCTGTTCGGGCGACATGTACTCCATGGTGCCGACGATCGCACCGGTTTGCGTCATGCCGTCGCCTTCAACCGTTCGCGCCAAGCCGAAATCCATGACGAGGATTCGGCCAGCGGCATCCTGCATGATGTTTTGCGGTTTAAGGTCGCGATGAATTACGCCCACACTGTGGGCGGCATCCAGGGCCTGACACACCTGTTGAATTACATCCACCGCTTCTTCGGGAGCATATTTTTTCTTATCCCGAATGAGGGTACGCAAATCCCTACCCTCAATGAACTCCATGGTGATGAATTTCACGCCTTCGGCTTCGCCGAGATCATAAATACGGATCACATTGCGGTGCGTAACCTGGTGAGCAAGCAGCAGCTCCTGCTTGAAACGGGCCAGGATCGAGGGGTTTGAAGCGAGCTCCGGCCGGATGACTTTTAGTGCGACAAAGCGATCGAGCTCCCGGTCGGCGGCCTTGTATACGGCACCCATACCGCCCTCACCAAGCAGTTGCAGAATTTCATAACGGCCACCGAGCAGGTCACCGATCTGCAAAACGGCGGCACTTGCCCCGGAACCCGAAATTCGGCTGCGCGGGGGCGGCGAGGCTCCGCGAAACGACGAGCCCGGCACAATCGTAGCGTCGGCGTCGACCAGCGTCTGATCGGGATCGAACTGGGGTGGGGTACTGCTGGGCCTGGCATTAGTGGGCCTAGCGTTGCTTGGTTTGACATTGCTTGGTTTAACATTACTCGGTCTAAGATCACCGATGATCGTCGCCTCGGAATCGGGTGTAACCGGGGTTCCGTCGACGAGTGTGGCGTCGTCCCCGGGCGGAACAGGCACATTGCTGCTGGAGCTTTCGCCGGCAAAGGGAGTCCCGACAGGAGGTCCGGGCTTTTTCGGAGAGTTTCCGGGCGGACGTGATCTGGAATCACCCATGTTGCGATGTCAGAATGGACCAGAGATCGACGAAACGAAACCTTCCAGCGTATAACCCGCGGTCAGCCAGAGATCGCCTCGTGGTAGTCGAAGTATATACGATTGTGAGCCGGAAGCAGCTACGCAGAATGGCTTTTAGCACATATTTTACGGTGGGTTGCGGAGGAACTTAGAAACGGACTCTGAGAGCGCTACCGCACTTCATCGGTGATGACAGTGAAGTTTATCAACTTCGCTTTTCCAAACGATGTTGTGATGGCGCAGTCGGTTGCATCGCGCCCGGTTGCCATCAAGACGCGTCCGATGCGCCGAACGTTGTGCCTGGCGTCGAAGGTCCACCAGCGATCGCCCAGATAAACTTCAAACCAGGCACTGAAGTCCATGGGATCCGGGGAAATCGGCACGCCTATGTCGCCTAGGTAGCCGGTTGCATAGCGGGCAGGGATATTGAGGGCTCGGCAAAAGGTAATGGCTAGATGCTGAAAATCTCTGCACACACCAACGCGCTCGGTATAAACCCCCAGCGCGGTGCGGATTGGATTGGAAAATGCGTAACCGAAAGCGACCTTTTCATGCACCCAATCGCATACTGCCTGAACACGCGCCCATCCTCTGGGAGCGTTCCAAAACAGCTCAGCGGCGGTATTGCACAGGAGATCAACTTCGCAATATCGGCTGTTCATAAGATAGGGCAGGACATTCGGAGGCAGTTGATCAATTTGAGCCTCGGCGGCGCCGTGATCCTCGAGATCCGGCTTTCCTGAGTCTTCAATAAGCGTGGAATTCTGGAATCGAATCTTGCCGGGAGGAGCCACCAGGCGGCATGAGTGATTGCCAAAGCTGTCCTCATAGTTTTCAACTTTCACGAGCGGATCGGTATGAAGTTCGTCGGGCTCGAGCAAATCCCTTTTTCGCGATGGATGTACGTTGAGCAGGGTTACTATCGGGACTTCCGCAAGGGTCTGGAACTGTATATCGTAACCAAGGCGAATCCTCATGAATGTCGGGGTTCCTCAACCGGCTGCATGTTTGGGCCGATGAGATGCAGAAACTATCACGGATTCCGGTTCGTCTTCTACATTTTTTCTTGCTGGAGCGTATTAGAAATTCGGTTTAATCAATCGGTGTATTATGCGGTAGGTTCAAGGCAGAGGACATAGTGACATATTGTTTGGGAATTATGACGCAAGAAGGCCTGGTGCTCGCCTCCGATTCGAGGACGAACGCCGGCTTTGATCAGGTCAATGTCTGCCGCAAGATGTATCGCTTCGTACAGCCTGGAGAGCGGGTGTTTGTAATCTTGACGAGCGGCAGCCTTTCCATAAGCCAATCGGTCATCACTTTACTGAGCGATGATTTCGATTCCGGACGAGGGCTTGCCCAAGCGAATTCGCTCTATGATGCGGCTCGCATTGTGGGTGACTGCGTGCGCAGAGTCTCCGATATTGACCGCGCTTCGCTGGAGCGCGATTCCTTCAGCTTCAACGTTCACTTGCTGTTGGGCGGGCAGGTTCGAGGGCAGGAGCCAAATCTGTACTTAATTTATCCGCAAGGGAATCCTTTGGCAGCGACCGAAGATTCGCTCTATTTGCAACTGGGAGAATGCAAGTACGGGCGGCCGATCCTCGACCGCGGCATCGAGGCCACCACTTCTCTGGAAGTTGCGGCGAAGTACGCGCTGCTTTCACTGGATGCCACCATGCGCTCGAACGTGACGGTGGGCCCCCCGTTCGACCTGCTTTTGTACAAGAAAGACAGCCTCCAGATTACGCGATATCGTCGAGTTTCTGCGGGGGACAGGGACCTGAACCTGATTCACTCGAGTTGGGAGCAATCCTTGCGGAGAGCCGTGGAACAGTTACCGGACATAGAATTCCGGGAATTCCGAACTTCAGGCAACGAAAACCCCACCCAAAGTACCAGAGTAGTCGCGCAATCAAAGGGATAGGCCCCTCGAGCGGACCCGCGCAGTTTCTTCAATGACTCGAATCGCTTTTTCCAATCATCAATACGCCGTTTTATGGGCTATTCTGGCAGGGCATTGAGGCGCGGCCATCATGATTATAGAGACGGATACGTCCGATCAAGGCGGTGCGGCAGCCTTCCACCGGTACGAATTCAATGGCGCTTACGATGAGATGTTTCTCGCCGCGGACCACCCGCGAAAGCAATATCGTCCCCTCCACAACTTGCTTTTGAACCTCGGGGCTGGTGACCTGCGACGGAGTAAATATGAGGCCGACCAATCATTTTTCAACCAGGGAATTACTTTTACGGTTTATGGGAACGACAAAGGCACGGAGCGTATTTTTCCCCATGATCTGCTGCCCCGGATCATTACGGCGAGCGAATGGGAGAAGATCGAGCGTGGACTGACGCAACGGATCACGGCTCTGAATTTGTTTCTCAAAGACGTCTACCATGAAGGGAAGATCATAGAAGACGGTGTCGTGCCGGGAAGCATCGTCTACACCTGCAAACATTACAGACGCGAAATGCGGGGAATCAAAGTACCGCGCGACGTGTATGTCACGGTGGTTGGCACCGATCTGATACGAAACCCGGATGGGAACTTTGTGGTTCTGGAAGACAATCTCCGCGTGCCCAGCGGAGTCTCGTACATGCTCACCAGCCGCAGGGTGATGAAGCAGATATTTCCCGGACTATTTCAAAAATGTCGAGTGCGGCCAATTGAGCAGTACAGCCAGGTTCTTCTATCGACGCTTCGGTCTCTGGCACCCGAGGGACGTTCTGAGCCAACCGTAGTTTTACTCACGCCCGGCTCCTACAACTCTGCTTACTTTGAACATACATATCTGGCGCGGCAGATGGGTATTGAACTTGTCGAAGGGCGCGACTTGGTGGTGCACGACAATATCGTGTATATGCGGACTACATTCGGCCTGCAGCGGGTTGATGTCATCTATCGGCGAATCGACGACGATTATCTTGATCCGCTGGTTTTCGAACATGATTCTGCGCTCGGCGCTGTGGGCCTGTTTAATGCTTATCGGGCGGGTAATGTAGCTTTCGCAAATGCGCTGGGAACGGGAGTCGCCGACGACAAGGCTATCTATGCCTATGTGCCGAAAATTATTCGCTACTATCTCGATCAGGATCCGATTCTGGAAGGCGTTGAAACTCTGTTGATGTCAGATCCAGCACAACGTGACCATGTCTGCCAGAGACTGGATGAGTATGTGGTGAAAGCGGTGGGCGAGTCGGGCGGTTACGGCATGCTGATCGGCCCGCATAGCACGGAACAACAGCGCTCCGAATTTCGAGACAGGATTAATGCGCAGCCGCGAAACTATATTGCGCAACCGACAATTAATCTTTCGACGGCGCCCTGTTTCGTGGATGGAACCGTCGAACCGCGTCACGTCGATCTGCGGCCTTATGTTCTTTACGGCGAAAACATCACGATTGTCCCCGGTGGCCTGACGCGAGTGGCGTTGCGCAAAGGTTCGCTGGTGGTGAATTCGTCGCAAGGCGGGGGTTCGAAAGACACTTGGGTCTTGCAGAATTGATATTTTGAAGAAGTGGGTGACATGCTTTCACGCGTAGCCGACAGCCTTTACTGGATGAGCCGCTATTTTGAAAGAGCGGACAATGCATCGCGCGTGTTGAAAGCGACTTACGGCTTGATTCTGAATCCGGCAAAGTTTTCGACGGAGGAGCGCTGGTTCCGAGCCGTTTCTTCGCTGGCTCCGGGTGCCGCTTCCAGCAACCTCGACCCGCAGCGCGCCCTGTTTTTGCTGGTAGCGGATCCCGAAGGTGCTTTCTCAATCGTGAAATGCATCAGCGGAGCGCGCGAAAATGCCCGACAAGTGCGCGAGGAGATCAGTTCCGAGATGTGGGAGCACCTGAATCGCCTTTTCCATGACGTGACTGGCATTGACCTTGAGCCCGACGATGATGCGGGAGCCATGCGAGTGGTGAACCTGGTTCGCGAAGGGTCCTACAGGTTTAGTGGGATTACCGGCGCCACAATAAATCATGACGAGGCCTGGCATTTTATCCAGCTCGGTAAATACATAGAAAGAGCCTGCAATCTCTGCACGTTGCTGGACGCTTATTTTGTCATCGACAAACATGCCGATGATTTGGATTGGGTGGGCCTGTTAAGCAGTTGCGCCGCGTTTGAAGCTTATTGCAAGGCGTGCACGGCTGAACTCAGACCTGACCGAATCGCGAATTTTTTATTGCTGAAGCCCGAGTTCCCTTATTCCGTACGGTATTCGCTGGATCGAATGCACGAGGCTCTGACTGCGATCAGCAATCTTTCTTTAAGCCGCAAGACGGAAAAGATCGAAAGGTTGATTGGGCGTTTGCGATCCATGGTGGCTTACGTGCAAGTAGCCGAGATTATTGCGGGATTGCACAAGTACCTGGCAATGATCATCGAGCAATGTCGCGAACTGCATGCGGCGGTTCACGAACTCTATATCGAATATCCGATTGAGGTTGCTTTCCAAACCTAATGTTCTACGCCATTCGCCATTTCACGCGCTATCGCTATAGCCATCTCGTCTGGCAGAGCATGATGGAAGTTCGCATGCATCCCAGAAGCGAAGGCAATCAGCGCTGTTTTGTATTTCAGCTTTCGGTCAACCCGCGCGCCCGTATTTTTGGCTACACCGATTCCTATGGAAATCTCGTGCACCACTTTGACTTGCCTTCCCGCCATGGCCAACTCACGATTATCACGGATGCGCTGGTGGATATTGACGCTCAGTTGCCAATCCCCGAGGACATGAGTTACGAAGCGTGGAGCGAGTTGGAACAACTGGTGGAGAAAAAAGATTACTGGGACATGCTGATGCCAAGCCATTTTGCGCGCTCGTCGCCGGAACTCGAAGAGCTGGCAACAGAGATTGGTGCGACTGAAAGGACGGGACGAAGCCCGCTGGCGTTCCTGCGTGATATTGCCTCCGGTGTGTATGGCAGTTTCAAGTATGTGAAGAAAAGCACGGCGGTAAATTCTCCGATTGAAGATGCGCTGCGGTCGCGGCAGGGTGTGTGCCAGGATTTTGCTCACATCATGATCGCGCTGGTTAGAAACGCCAGAATTCCGTGCCGCTACGTAAGTGGATACCTCTATCACACCAGCGAAAATTCGCATCCCTCGGGTGATGGGGCAACACATGCATGGGTGGAAGCTCTTCTTCCCGGGATTGGCTGGGTAGGTTTTGATCCCACAATTAATCAGCTTGCGGGTGAGAAGCACATTCGTACCGCGATCGGCCGCGATTATGCCGATGTCCCTCCGACAATGGGCGTGATGAAAGGAAAAGCTGAGACGCAACTCCAAGTTCGGGTTCGAGTCACGCCATCACAAGCCGTGCTTCCTCCTGATGAGGAGTTTGCGGCTGACGAGGAATGGTCTCAATTTCTGGATGAAACCCAGCAAGCGCAGTTCATCGAGGCTCAGCAACAATGAAGCGGTGGGTGACTTCGGCCGTCCAGGATCGGCTGCGGAGTCGCGTTCTACGTGGCGAGGAACGTCATCCTCGTCAAATTGGATGTCAAAAGAAAGATTGATAGCGATCAGCAGACCTGTGGATGGCGGCGTGGAGAGCCGCGTCTCTTGCCCAGTGATACTGGCGCTTGAGATTTCGGAGCCAAGACTTTTTCGATCTCTTCCCGCAACCAGCGGTTTGCCGGATCGTTCTCTACGCTCTCGTGCCAGTACAAATGGGCTTCGAGATGGGGCGCAGGGAGCGGACAGGGATAGACGCGATACTTCAGGTTTGTCTTCTCCAAACCATTGTTGAGCAGTTGCGCATGGCTCTGCGGCAAGGTCAGCAGCATGTCGGTTGCACTCACCACCATGCAGGCCGCGTGGTTATGTTGGCTGCGCAGAAATACCTGCCGGCGAAGGCCTTGGCGGCTAAGTTCGACGTCAATCAGGCTGGGACCGTAGCGGCGGGAAGAAACCTGAATATGGCGCTGCGACAGATAAGTATCCAGATCGAGTTTGCCTTTGACCGCTGGATGGTCGTGTCGGGCGATAACTACAAAGGGTTCATTCAGCAGCCATTTGTGGCGGATGCGATCGCTCATTGTCAGCGGAATGTCCAAGGCTAGATCGACTGAACCACTGGCCAGTTCCGTCTCCAGATCTCTGCGCCGGACGCGAGAGGTTGTGATCGACATTCCTGGGGCTGCATGCGTCAGACGTTGCAGCAGGGAGGGAAGGATCATTGCCTCGGCGTATTCCCACAAGGACAGGTGAAAGTTCCGTCGCGTGTTCTCGGGGACGAAATTGCGACTCTGGCTGAGGTTCACTTCCAGTATTTGCAGTGCCTGTCGCACTTGCCCAATTGTGTTGCGCGTGAACGGCGTTGGCACCATGTGTGGTCCCTGGCGCACAAACAGCGGATCTTGCAGAAGATCGCGCAGTCTCTTCAAGGCATGGCTGATTGCGGGTTGGGTGAGATTCAGTTGCTGGCCAGCGCGAGTGATGTTGCCTTCGCGATAGATGGCTTCCAGCACGACGAACAAATTAAGGTCGACCTGACTTAAATGCACGGCGCATATATTACAGGATTCGTAGGATTCATTAGGAGAATTCTGCTGAAGTGGCTAGGCTAGAAGGCCGTCAGGGGTTAGCGCCGCGATGGACTTTTCTTTATCGCCGAAAGCACAGGACTACATTCAGCGCCTCTCGATGTTCATGCAGGAGCACGTGCTGCCTGCGGAGCCTGAGTATCACGCGCAAGTGCAGAACCTTCCGGACTGGCGCGGCTGGAAACAGCCTGCTGTTATGGAGTCTTTGAAGGCTAAGGCGCGAGCGGCTGGCCTGTGGAATTTGTTCCTGCCTGACACGAAGTACGGCGCAGGCCTGACCAATGTGGAGTATGCGCCGCTGGCGGAGATTACTGGTCAATCGTCGATGGCGCCTGAGGTTTTCAACTGCAATGCTCCTGACACCGGAAACATGGAAGTGCTGGTGAAGTATGGTTCGGAGGCGCAAAAAGAACGCTGGCTTAAGCCGCTGCTGGCGGGAGAGATACGTTCCTCGTTCTGCATGACGGAGCCTGATGTCGCATCTTCGGATGCTACAAACATTCGAGCGACGGCTGTCATCAAGGGCGATGACATCATTCTCAATGGACGCAAATGGTGGAGTTCGGGAGTTGGGCATCCTCATTGCCGCCTTGTCATCTTCATGGGGGTCACTAATCATTTCGCGTCTAAGCACGAGCGTCATTCGATGGTTCTGGTTCCGCTCGAAACTTCGGGCGTCAAGATTGAGCGTATGGTTCCTGTGTTTGGATCGTATGACTCGCCTTTCGGTCATGGCGAAGTCAGTTTCACTGATGTTCGGGTTCCGCTCGATCACATTATTGGCGGTCCTGGACGCGGATTTGAAATCGCTCAGGGACGGCTGGGACCTGGTCGCATACATCACTGCATGCGCACTCTTGGAGCGGCCGAACGCGCGCTTGAACTTCTTTGCCGACGGTCGCTTCATCGAGTTGCCTTCGACAAACCCCTGGCTGAACTGGGCGGCAATACCGATGTCATTGCGAATGCTCGCATCAAGCTGGAACAAGCGCGGCTTCTGACGCTCAAGGCTGCGTGGATGCTTGATGAAGTTGGGACGAGAGGCGCTCGCAGTGAAATCTCTCAGATCAAAGTCGCAGTTCCTAACATTGCTTTGGAGATTATCGACCAGGCGATTCAGATGCACGGTGGCGCTGGCGTTTCCCCTGATTTTCCTCTGGCCGAAATGTTTGCGACGATTCGGACGTTGCGGATTGCGGATGGGCCTGATGAGGTGCATCGCGCTTTGATTGCCAAGTTGGAACTTAGGAAATACAGAAACTAGGTCTCAGCTCCCAGTTTCTCGGCTCTTGCCCTTTTTAAAAGGAGACGCATTTTGTGAATGGTTGGGAACACCTGACGTCACCCCTCCCCTACCCGGTATATTGGAATCAAGACTTTAGCGCGGCAAGGCCGGCAAAGTATTCAATTGTAAAGGGTTAAGTGTCAAAGTCTTGATTCCATTCGACTTAGAAGACATCTCTTTTCAGGGAATATTCTTTGATCCTTACAGGCGGTTGTGCTTAGGTCAAGAGAAAAATGTGCAAATGCGGACAATTACGCCCGATCGCCCATCGCGGTCTTCGCACGTTCTCAGTAGGTGTCGAATAGTTGAAGTAACATGCCACATCACTCGCAACCAAACGGTTACAAGTGTTAACGCCTTCCATGAGAAGGCCGGTCGGAGTCAAGAGGATTCGTTTTGTTTTTCGTTGGACAAGGTTTTTCTCCCGCCGAGTCGCCACTGACGCCATCCTTCCATCCGCACTCTGGTGAGCGATATTTTCGCTCGGTGCAAGTTGGGCGTTCTCGTTTCAGCCGGTGCTGCCCCCTGTTAGTCGACCTGCAGTTCCATCCAACGGATAGAACCCTGGGCCAGGCGTTAGACGCAGTCACCGGAACTCGGCTTTGGGCTTTTGACGTTTCCCTTCTAAGAATGTTTTTGCTTTAAGCTGCCGCCGGCATCGCTGTCCGGTGACTGTTGTGCAACGGTTCGTAAACTTCGCCGCTCACCCACAGGTGATGCAACAACACCGCCAGCTTTCTCGCGGTGGCAACGATCGCCCGTTTCTTCCCGCTCTTTCCACCGCGCTCGGCCAGTTTCAGACCCCAGCGCCGCAGATCGCAGTCCACACCGAACGGTCCTAGAATGTGCTGCGCCCCTTGTACCAACAGCGTGCGCAGATACGGATCGCCTTCTTTGCTGATGTGCATCTGCGGCTGGCTCTGTCCCGAGTTTCTGCGGCCTGGCTGCAGTCCCAAATAACAACCCACGTCGCGGCTCTTGCGGAAACGGTGCGGATCTTCCAGCGTCAGCAGGAAGGTCAGCGCGATCAGCGTGCCCACTCCTTTGATCTGTTTCAGCAGCGCTACCTGCGGATAACTCTGCTGTGCCAGTTGCTCGATGCGCTCGTTGTACTTGGCAATTTGCTCGCTCAGCGAGGCTAGCGCGGTCAGCAACGGTTCCAGTGCGGATTGCAGCTCGGGACTCAGCTTCTCTGCTTTCTCCGGATTCATGTTACGCACATTGCATCCGCGCAGCCGCTCGCCGTAACTCTTGGCCAGTCCGCGGGCGGTGTTGACCAGCGCGGTCCGCGCCCGCACCAATCCGGCTCGCGCCCGAATGATGGTCAGATCTGCCTGGGCCTTCGCGCTACGGTGCTTCACCGGACACAGCAACTGCGGATCAATCCTGGCCAGCCGCGCCAGCGTCTGCGCATCAAGGCGATCGTCTTTCTTCCGGCTCTCTCCGATCAGCCGCACGTTGCGGGCATGCGCCACGATCACCTCGTGCCCACACGCGCTCAGCACCCGGCTCACCCACGGCGAGTGCATCCCGGTCTCCAGCGCGATGCGGCTGCGCGGCATTCCGCCAAATACTTCGCGCATCGCCTTCGGAGTGGTGCTCAGTTTTTGCTCCAGCAGCACCCCACCTGCTTCGTCCAGCACACAGTACCAACTCGAGCGGTCGCCCAGGTCCAACCCCACGGTTAACTTCTGCTCCGAGATTTTTCTGCTCGCCTTCGCTGCTGCGGTGCTAACCTTCTTCATTACCGGTCTCCTTTTTTATCTGTGCCTTGAGCACGTCGATAACTTGGGAGCGTACAGCATCCCGTCTGGAGACCGGCCTTCTCATCCCATCTGGTTACAACAGTTACGGGAATGACAACAATAGTACGACAATCGATATTCCGATAAATGAACTATCGTCTTGCTGCGACCTCCGGTTCGTCTGGAACGAGGTGGAAACTAATGGTGCATCGCCCAGCTTTACGACACATTGTCTTATTGTTCGCTCTTGTCTTTGCACGTGCGGTGAAAGCTTCTCCGTGCGCCCCACCCCCTGGTTTTCAAGATGCTCCCCACCCAGTCATCGCTGCTCCCGACCAGCTTGTGTCGCACACGGAAGTGATCGTCGTTCCCAGGCCATTTTCGGCCGTGTTGGATGCGATGAACAAGCCACTGGAGAAGACCATCAACAAGTCGGATTCCCTCCCAGGAGTGTCCGGGGACTACATGCTCACTAAGGGGGAATTCGGCTCACCCGGATCCCGCCATATCGTCTGTCTCACGGACGGTACCAGCACCGAGGAAGAAGCATTGGAACGCGAGGACTCGGCGACTTCTTCTCACTTCCGATACATCGTCTGGAACTACACGACTCCAAAGGCCAAACCAATCGCATATGGTGTGGGAGAATTCAGGACGATCCAACTGGACCCTGGACATACTCGCATTACGTGGACCTATTCGTTCAAGCTCAAAACCGATGTCTTTCCTGGTGAGCTTGGGGCCTTCGGTCGATGGCTTTTCCGCGTCCGCTTTCTCGACGGCGAGTATGCAGCCATGATGAAGGACGTTCTAAACGGGTACAAACGGGACGCCGAACAGCGGCCCGCGATCTCGCGATAGAGATTTCTGTGGCTCAAACGCAAAATAAGGAGGAGAACTTTTTTCTTGACGTCCCTTTTTATAGAACTCATTGATTTATTGACTCGGGCAGTTTTCTGACTGTAGGCAGGAATTATGCTTTTTCCGCAGGTATTTTTTGCGGAAATCTCCTGCCTGAAGATCGCAATGAATAGGCAGTTTCGTTGAGTAAGGATCTCTTTACAGTTTTCTATAAAACCAATGCTGTGTCGACCTAATCTAAGGATGGAGTGAAGCCGTTGCAGGAAGTATTGGAGGGATTCTAATTTGGGGCAAAAGCAACCGAATTGGATTGTAGTTACTGTCGTGATTTTTGTTTGCCTATGGTCGAGCGCTGGCTGGTGCCAATACTCCCCTGCTTCGGGGCCGTATAAAGTGCTTACGGTCGAGATTATTGCGCTGCACGATTCCGCGCGCAATAAGGATATTCCAATCAAAATTTATTATCCCGACGGGGTGGGGGCCGTTTCCGGTCGTCATCTTCTCGCACGGTGCGTTGGCATCAAAAGATAATTACTCGGCGTTTGGTGAATTCTGGGCCAGTTGCGGTTATGTGAGCATTCATCCTTCTCACGCCGATTCTGTCGCCGATTCTGGATTTCGCGGCAGCTTGCGCGATGCGATCAGCGATCCGCAGGCATGGGAGAACCGCCCGAAAGACGTTTCCTTCATCATCGATTCGCTTGCGCATGTCGAAGACTTCGCTCCGCAGCTGGCGGGCAAACTCGATTTGCGGCATATCGGCGTCGGTGGACACTCGTTTGGCGCTTATACGGCTAGTCTGATTGCAGGTACGACTATCTTGCTGCCGGGAAAAGCTGAGCCGCAGAGTTTTGCGGACAAGCGGGTCTCGGCGGTGGTGATGTTATCGCCTGAAGGAGAAGGCGTGATGGGTCTGAGCGCGCACTCCTGGGACACGCTTCGCTTACCGATGCTGCTCATTTACGGTTCGCGCGATTTCGGGCCATTTGGCGAGGAGCCGGATTGGCGAAGCGAGGCCTTCGAAAAGGCGCCGGCAGGCAACAAATATGAGCTGGAATTGAAGGGTGCAACGCACATGGGATTTGCCGCTCCTTTTTCGGGTCGTGGCACCCATCGGGTTGAGGTATTCCAATGCGCGAGGCTCGAGACACTGGCGTTCTGGGATGCATATTTGAGGCAAGATCCGCAGGCCAGGCAGTATGTAGAGATCCATGGTTTGGAGAAGTACAGCGGCGACGCGGCCCGGTTTGCAAATAAGTAATCAACGACGATGCCACAGCGAATTGAAGAACTCGATGCCCTGCGCGGCTTGATGCTGGTGTGGATCACATGCACCCATCTGCCGACAATCCTGAGCACATACGTCAACCAGCCATTTGGGTTTATCGCCGCGACGGAAGGCTTCATCTTTCTTTCCGCGCTATTTACGGGCCGCATTTACTTTCGAGTCGCGGAGCGCGAGGGTTACTTTGCGATGTGGCGGAAGCTATGGATGCGGACGGGAAAGTTGTACTGCTACCAATTGTTGCTGCTGGCGTTTGCTTTCGTGATCGAAGCTCCGATTGCGGCGCACGGAAACCGGCCGGCGGTGCATAATCTTCTTGACTTCTACTTTTCCGCAGGTCCGACGCGCGCTTTCATCGATGCTGCCTTGATGGGCTACAGGCCGCCGCTGCTGGATATTTTGCCGATTTACATCATCCTGCTTGGAATGAGTCCTTTTGCAATCGTGCTGGGGGCGCGATTTGGATGGAAATACGTTCTGAGCGGAAGCTTCGTTCTGTGGCTGCTCGCACAACTCGGATTTCGGATTTTCGCATATCACATCATGGTTCGCGTTTTCGGAATGCAAATCCCTTTGAACCAGATGGGCGCGTTCAATCTTTGGGCATGGCAATTATGGTGGTTCGTGGGGTTGGGGCTGGGTGTGCGCTGGGCCGAGGACGATTTGCGGCTCGATTGGGTGAAGAAGATGATGATACCGGCGGCGATAGTCGCGGGTTTTTTCCTGGTGCTGCGCTACGCGCAAATAGCCGAAGATTTCACATTCGGGAGGTTCGGATTGCTGTTCGATAAGTGGGATTTTGGGATAGCCCGGATGATCGATTTCACCGCTATTGCGGTGGTAGCGATCAGATTTCGATCGTTTCTCAAGCCCTTTGCGATCAGGCCGCTAGTGATGCTGGGCCAGGCCTCGCTCGCGGTGTTCTGCGTCCACCTGCTGTTTGTCTTTTGCGCACTCACCATCATGGGGAACGATCCGATGATACGAGGCTGGAAGGCGGTCGTTGTAATCGTGGCAAGCCTTTCGGGTCTGCTGCTCACGGCTAAAATTGCCGCGAACCAACGTGCGAAAGCGAAAGCCGGGAAAATTCCTCCCAAGGTTCAACCCCCAACCCGCGTTGGTTGCGGAGCGAGGCTGGCGATCAAGAAGGCTTGACGGGATTCGGAAAAGCGGTGAATTCCGATCGGCTATACGCAGCGCCACCCAAAATCAAGTGCGACGCCGACCTTTCCGCAACTCCTTGGAACGCGAAGTTTAGAACGTGAAGCGAACGCCTAGTTGAACCTGCCGCATGGGAAATACGGAGGTGAAGTCTAGCGGCGTGCTTGCGGTTGACGTTCCTCCGCCGAGGAGTGCGGTGCCTGGTCGAAAGCCCCGGACATTGAAGGTTGTGAAGCCGGGGGTGAGACCGAAAAGAGGACTGACTTCATTGTTCACGCTGGCATAGTTTGTGCGGTTCGCTATGTTGAAACCTTCCGCGGTGAATTGCAGGTTCGAGGTTTCGCCAAGTTTGTGGGCCCAGGTCAAACGCGCGTCGAAGTCGATGTAATCGGGGCCGAGGCCGGTATCGCGCGGGGCTCCGATGGGGCGTTCGTTGGTGGTGTGGTTGTTGCCGTTGACTTCTCCGCCGGCGAGCAGGTTGAAGGGATGTCCGCTGTGGGCCTCGAAAATCGGGGATAGCTGGAAATCCAGATAGCAGGCTTCGTTTCCACGGGCTGTCGATCACGCCCGCGATCACTACTTTGTGGCGCTGATCGAATTCGGAGAGGCTGCGATCGAGGTTAAGGTTTGTTGGATCCTGCGGGCCGTAATCGGAGTTGTAATCGGTGGATGTATCGATCGCTTTGCTGAATGTGTAGTTTCCGAACAAGTTCAAATGATCACCGACGCGCTTTTTGACTTCAACGATTCCGCCTTCGTAGAGAGCGTAGGCGCCAGAGGTGTATTGATTGTTCTGGACGATCAGCGGGTTAACGAAGCATTGTTGGGTGGCGCAGGGGAGGCCTTCAGTGCCGCCCAGAGGATCGGTCGCAGGGCTTGTATTCCAGTTCCGATAAGAAACCACTTGGCCATTGGCAAGAGTTACGGTGCTGAGCGGCGCCGGCAACAGATTCGTATCGATTGCCACGGGGAGTCTCTGAGTGTGGGTATAGATTCCGCTGAGAGAAATTGAAAAGCCGGGCGTAATCTCATGTTCAAGTCCGAAGGAAGCCTGCTGCGCTATCGGAGGGCGGTAGCCGGGTTGGTTTACGAAAAGAACCTGTAGCGGAGAGAGCGGACCGCTATTGGTGACGTCGATGCCCAGCGGAGCCATGGCCGCGGGAGTGACGCAGGCGTTATTGCCTGCTGTGGGTGTGGTGCATTGAATCAATCCCTGGGCGAAGAGCGTCTGGAAAATAGTTGCGGAGCCGGCTATACCCAACTGCGGGACGCCGGAGAAGCCATCGGCATAGATTGAAATTTCTCTATTGCAGGGGCTTGTGCCGGTGCCGGGGATTATGGGAAAGCCGAATTGAGAGACGCCGCAGATTGAAGTGGCGTTTGCGACCTGGCCTGCTGGCGTGCTGTTCTCGACTGCGGAACGATTTTTGTTCACAGCTCCGAGGCTCAAATCGACGTCGGGGATCTGTGCGTCGACCGGTCCGTAGAAAATTCCGTATCCGCCACGGATGACCGTCTTGTGATCGTTGAAAAGATCCCATGCGAATGAGACGCGCGGGGCGAAATCTTTGTAGTAGGTGGTGAGCGGGGCGAACTGCGTGTCGAGTTCGTAGCGGAGGCCATAATTGAGAGTGAAGTTGGGCGCCATCTTCCAGGAGTCTTGCGCGTATAGGCCAGTTAGGGGCCGATCGTAATAGCCATAGGTCGGGTCTCCGAAACCCTGCTGATAAATTTCGGGCAATCCAAGCGAGGCCGATTGCAACGGGTTGACGGTGGTGGATGCAAGCTGCGGGCTGATGGCCACTCCAGGAAGCGAGCCAAAGACGAAGCGGCCAGGGAAGAAAGTGTGCGATTCGGTGTGATTGCCGCGAAGCACTTCGTCGGCACCGAACTTAAACGTGTGATGACCGCGGATGAGGGTAAAGTTGTCGGCCAATTCATAGCGGCGCAGGATGGTGATATTGGGCAGGAAAATGTTCGAGCCCAGGTTATTGATGAAAGCGGGGATCTGGAGACCAATCTCGGCTGGTTCATTGGGAATGACGTTGAAGCTGTTGTAATCCCACTGACCGCGGAGCTCGTTTTGAGCGGTGGAGCTCAGTTGGTGAAACCAGGCGACCTGCAGATTGTTATCGTAGTTGTGGGTTGAGCTCCCGGCCGAAAATGCGGTGAGAGACTGCACGTCTGGCGACTCTTCAAGGTCGTGTCCATAGCGATAACCTACGGAGATTTCGTTGTTCAGATTAAAGCGATGGTCGAAGCGGGCCGAGCCGAGATATTCTCGCGTGTCGTAAGGGAAAAGTCCGCCTTCGGTTTCGAACTGATTTTCCAAGAAGGCGCTTAACGCGGCCTGCCCGGGCGTTACGAATGGATTCGGTCCGGGATTTGGGTTAACGGTTAATACGCTCTGCAGAGCAAAGGCGCACTCATTCGAGGGCAGGGTTAAAACGGTTCCGTTGGGAAGATTGAGGCAGGCTACGGGCAGGGCGGAAGTGGCCAGCCCGGCAATGATGGCATCCTGCGCGGCCGTGGGGCGAAAAATATTAGTGTTGGTTAACAGGGGAACGGCGTTCTGCGCATTCTGCCGCAAGCCTTCGAAGGCAACAAACAGGAATGTTTTATCCCGCTGCAGCGGGAAACCGAGTGTTCCGCCGTATTGCTGGCGGCTCAAATTATCTTTGATCGGTGAGCCCACCAAATCCGGGTTGGCGGGGTTGAAGACCTGGCCGGGTTGCAGGGCCTGGCTGAAAGAGAAGGGATTTTCGGCGTCCATGGCGGAGTTGCGGAAAAAACCGTAGAGCGTGCCATGAACATGGTTAGTGCCGGACTTGGTCACGATATTGATCGACGCGCCGGTGGCTGCACCCAGATCGGCGGCATAGTTGCTGCGATTGATTTGGAATTCCTGCACGGCATCCTGGCTGACGGTGAGGCGCACGCCGCCGGCATCGTCTCCAGTTTCGCCGCCGTCGACGGTTATGTTGTTGCCCCGGCCGTTGCTGCCGTAGAAAGATAGGCCGCTTTGCGGAGTTTGCTTCACACGGAAATCCTGATCGCCCGCCAAACGGGTGGAGTCGGCTACACCGGGCTCCAGCAAAGTAAAGGTGAGGTAATCGCGGCGATCGATGGGCAGGTCGGTGATGTACTGTTCGGAGATGGTGTCGGCCTGGCTTCCGCGTTCAGTTTCCACTGTGGGCGGTGCGCCGGTTACCTCGATAACTGTCGCGACCTTTGACGGATTCAGTTTGAAATCGGAGTTGACGGTTTGGCCGACGGCGACCGTCACGCCCTTTCGAATTGCAGTCGCAAACCCCGGCATTTCTGCGGTGACGTCATAGGTGGCCGGCGAAAGGCCTGCTACCCGAAAACGACCGGTGCTATCCGTGGTGGCGATCCGCTTCAAACCTGTTTGGGTATCCACTACCGTGACAGTCGACTTGAGCAGGACGCCTCCGGAAGAGTCGGCAACCGTACCAGTGATTTCTCCCGACGTGCCGACGCCTTGGGCGTGAGCGATGAGGGTTGCGAAGACGACGCAGACTACAATGAGCGCGACCGATTTCAGTTTTGCTGCGGTGGTTGTCGTTGCTGAAGCGGCCGCTACTCGCCCAGAAGAATGGGCATCGCAATATGAAGCGTCAAGACTGTTCAAACTACATTGTTCGAAAGTCATATTCCCCCCTGCCTTAACCGCCTTGCCTCATCGAGACTGTCATTGCAAATTGGGTTTGCGGCATTCCACCGGGATGCAGACTGACTCTTTCGGACCGCGATGCTCCTTCCAAACCGCCGCGGTGTGGCAGAATGTGCTCGCATTTTCCTATTTTGTTTTGAATGGGCTGAATGAGAACAGACAAGAACTCCCCACGCTCCTGCCGCTTCGGGGCGGTGAACCTCATGATGGGCGTGAGCGTATCCGCGTTCGCAAAATTCCTCAAATGAATTATTTTGATGATCGTGTATGCCTGCGAAGAATGTCATCGCGGAATTGCGATTGCTAATCTCGTTCTGCATGAGATTCGGTTCTCACAAAAGTTCTTGTTTCATAAATTTGTCTGGGTCTTTGCCAGATCTTTAATCGCAATGAGACGAGAGAAACTCGAGTATCTCTTTTAGGGCCGCTTGCGACTGGTCGGTCAGAAACAAGTGGCTGGCGTGATCGAGCAAAACGAGTTTTGCGCCCGGGATCCGTTCTGCGATCACGCGGCCGTTGGCGGCGGGAACGAGTTGGTCCGATTTTCCATGAATGACTAGAGTCGGCGCTAAGATCTGCGCAATGCGGCTGTAGGCTTCCCAGGCCACAATCGCCTGCAGTTGTGCCAGGTAGCCTGCTGGAGTGGGAAGCCAAGGCTGGCGGACGGTGATGTCTTCGTCGATTGTTTGCCGTGGAGTGGACGCATCGTAGATGTAGGGAAGAATGGCTTCCCGCGCTTGTTCCAGCGTCATGCCGCGAGTCATGAGCACGTCGGTCACTTTGGTTTCCGCGCGCACGGCTGTGGGTCCTCCGGCTGCGGTGCAACCTAAGATCAGCGAGTGCGTCCGATCCGGATATTGCAGCGCGAATTCCTGGGCAATCATACCGCCCATGGAAACGCCAAAGACGTGAGCACGGGTAATACCGGCGGCATCCAGGACGGCAGCGGCGTCTGATGCCATGGTCGTGATTGAAAAAGGTCCGAAAGGAACATCGCTCAGTCCAACGCCTCGATTGTCGAAGGCGATGGTGCGGAAATGTTGCGACAGCACTGGACGCGTGCGATGCCACATGGCCGACGCGTAGCCGAGGCCCATGATCAGCAGCACTGGCGCGCCTTGGCCCTGTTCGTCCCAATAGATTCTTGCGCCTTGATTTTCGACGAACGCCATCAGAGATTCTCCGTCGCTTTGCTATTCAGCTTAGCTTGTCAGTTTCAACATGAGTTTCCCTGTGTTCTCGCCTTTGAAAAGTTTGAGCAGAGTTTCGGGGAAGGTGTCAAGCCCCTCGACAATATCCTCGCGCGATTTCAACTTGCCGGCGCCCATCCAGTTCGCCATTTCCGCTCCGGCCTGCGGGTAACGATCGTAATAATCCAACACGAGCATGCCTTTCATGGTGGCGCGATTCGTCAATAGAGACAGGTAATTGCCGGGCCCGGTAATCGGGCTGGTGTTGTTGTACTGGGAGATCGCGCCGCAGATGATGATCCGCGCGTGCAGCTTTATTTGTGCCAGCGCAACGTCTAGAATTGCGCCGCCTACGTTGTCGAAATAGATGTCGATGCCTTCCGGGCAATGTTTCCGAAGAGATTGCTTCACGTTTTCGGACTTGTAGTCGATGGCCGCGTCGAAGCCGAGTTCGTGCGAGATGTAGTGGCATTTCTCCGCTCCTCCAGCGATGCTCACTACGCGGCAGTTTTTGATTTTGGCGATCTGGCCTACGATTGAGCCGACGGCCCCGGCTGCGGCGGAGACTACAACCGTTTCCCCTGGCTTTGGCTGACCGGTATCGAGAAGTCCGAAGTAGGCGGTCATTCCAGGCATGCCGAGCACGCTGAGATACTTTGGCAATGGAGCGATTCCAGGATCGACTTTTCTTATTCCCCGACCGTCAATTATCGCGTATTCCTGAACTCCGAACGCTCCAGAAACGTGATCGCCCACGGCGAAGTGAGGGTTACGCGACGCCGTTACAATGCCGAGTCCAAGCGCTCGCATTACTTCTCCGATGCCCACCGGCGGCATGTACGAGCGTGATTCGTTGATCCACATACGCATTGCCGGGTCGAGCGAAATGTACAACAGCTTGACCAGCAGTTCGCCTTCTTTGGGGTCGCGAATCGGCTCTTCGGTAAAGGTCCAGTCGCTCGGTTTCGGCATTCCGACTGGACGCGCCGCCAGCAGGAATTTGTGATTGGTGAGTGCCATGGTGACTCCTTTCGTCTTGGTTCGCAGTCAGACCGTGTAGCGCTCGTTCGCCAGCAGTCGCCCGGCTATCTGACGACGCAATGCGATTGCATTCACCGGATCGTGGCTCGCATACTCGCGCACGCGAGAGAGATAGCGCCGCAGATCGTCGTCGGTGACACATGCGCTTAGGATAGTTCTCGACCAAGGCTCGATCTTGGCTATGGCATCGCGTAAGTACACGGCACATGCATCTGCAGCATTCACGCCGCTGCCGGCTGCTGCCAGTTTGCGAGTTCGCAGCAGGGTCGACTCCATGGCAAAGACTTCCATGATGATGTCGGACAGGTTCATGATGATCTCCTGCTGTTGATCGAGCTTCGTACCGTACTTTTCGTGGGCGATGCCGAGCGTCAACAGGGCGATTTTTTTCGCGTTGTGGACCAAGTCCAGCTCTGCATCGTCGGTTTTTGTGGGCTTCGGTTGGGATTCCCGGAGTACGGCTTGAGCGGCTTCGAACAGCGGAAAAAGGCCGCGGGCGGCTCGCTTCAGTGGCATGCCAGTGATTACTAAACGGTTGATTTCGCTTGTGCCTTCAAACAAACGGTTGATGCGTGAATCGCGATAGGCGCGCTCGACTGCGTAATCCTGGTGATATCCATAGCCGCCGTGGATTTGCACTCCCTCATCGACGACGTAGTCCAACATCTCAGCGGCGTAGACCTTGACCATGGAGCACTCGGCGGCGAACTCCTCGATGGCCTTGAGTTCTCGAGCGGCAGTTTGGGAGGCGCTGTTCGATTGCGGGGACACGCCATGCATCTGATTTTCAATCAGGCCCACAACGCGCCAAGTCATGGACTCGGTCACGAAAATACGGATTGCCATTTCTGCCAGCTTATGTTGAATGGCGCCGAACTGGGCAATGGGCGAGCCGAATGCCTGGCGCTGCTTGGCGTACTTCAGGCAAATCATGAGCACATTTTTGGCGGCTCCGATGCTGGCGGGGCCCAGTTTCAGACGGCCAATATTGAGGATGTTGAATGCGATCACGTGTCCGCGGCCGATTTCGCCGAGCACGCTTTCTACCGGCACGGGGACGTTGTCGAAAAAGACGGCGGTGGTGGAACTGCCGGTGATGCCCATCTTGTGCTCTTCTGCGCCGCTGCTGACGCCGGGAAAGTTTCGCTCGACCAGAAATGCCGTGAACTTTTCCCCGCCGACCTTGGCGAATACGGTGAAAAGATCGGCCGCACCGCCGTTGGTGATCCACATTTTCTGGCCATTCAATATGTAATGCTTCCCATCGGGCGCGAGATCGGCGCGCGTGCGCGCGGCCAGCGCATCGGAGCCTGCTAGTGGCTCGGTAAGCGCGTAGGCAGCGAGCATTTCAACCTTGGCGAGCTTCGGTAAATATTTTTGCTTCTGCTGCTCATTGCCAAAATAGACAAGTGGCAGCGTGCCAATGCCAGTGTGCGCCGAGTGCCAGCCTCCGTAAGAACCGTCGCGACCCATGCGTTCGGCAGTGACCATCAGCGACGGCAGGTCGACTGCCATGCCGCCATATTCCTCGGGGATGGTCATTGCTGTCAGACCGAGTTCCACCGACTTACGCAGCACACTCATGGCGACGCCCGGCTTCTTTTCGCGAATTGCGGGCAGATTCGGTTCGACTTCGTTGGCCCAAAACTCTTCTACCATGTGGCCGATGGCGAGATGTTCCTCGGTTAGATCCTCGGGCGTGAAAATCTCCTGAGGAGAAGAATCTTCGATGAGAAATGCCGTTCCCTTAGTCGTCTTGCGCTGGATGTCTGTTATTGTCGTCATGAAGAACTCCTATGCCACCTTTTGAGATTGAGAGCTTGAATTCTTTGAAACAATTTGAAGGACGTGAATTCCCCGCCACTGACTGGTTTGCGGTCACGGAGAATCGCATCCAGAAATTTTCCGAAGTCACCGAAGACTTCCAGTGGATTCACATGGACCAGGAACGCGCCAAGAGAGAAACCCCTTTCGGCGGAGCCATTGCGCAGGGGTTCTTGACGCTTTCTCTGTTGAGTTACTTTGTTAAACAGGCAATCCAGATCCGTTCGGGGGCGGCGATGAGCATTAATTACGGACTGAATAAGGTCCGATTCCCGTCGCCGGTTCGAGCCGGTTCGCAGGTGCGTGCCCGCGTGACTCTGCTTTCGGCGAAGGAGTCGCCCGGGTTTGTGGATGCAGCGTTTCTTGTCTATGTAGAGAATCCCAGCGTTGCGGCTCAGGGCGTCGGCCGCGAAGTCCCGGCAAAGCCCTGCTGCGTGGCCGAGTGGCTGGTTCGCTATTATGCGCAGCGAGCACCGCAGTAAATGACGGCTCATATCTTCCTCATATCGTCCCTCATAGCTTGCCGCTTTCAGCGGTGTGCCAGGACGCGAGCAGCAAGGTATGGATTCTCTTCGGCAACTCGGCGAAGCGTGCGTCCTGGGTTAATCCATGGGCATAGCGGTAGTAGATCTGCTGGATGATGACGGCCACTTTAAAACGCGCAAAGGTCAGATAGAAATTCATGGCGCTAACATTGCGGCCGGTTGCGGCCGCGTAGCGGTCCACTAACTGCGCCCGCGTCAGAGTTCCCGGTAACGTGGTTGGCGCGCTGCGAATTTCGTGGAACTCTTCGGGATCTTGCGGATCGGTCCAATAGGCGAGCGCGGTTCCGAGATCGGTGAGTGGATCGCCGAGGGTGCACATCTCCCAATCCAGAACGCCCACGATCGTCTTCGGGCCGATCTTTGGCGGGCCGACCGTTGCCGGGCCGTTGGTGAAATCTTTGGGATCGAGCACGATGTTGTCATACTTGTAGTCGTTGTGGATCAGAGCCGTGTCGTGGCTGATCGGCATGTGCGCGATAAGCCATGCGGAGATGCGTTCGACTTCTGGTAAGTCGTGTGTTTTCGAATTGTGGTAGCGTTCGATCCAGCCCTTGACCTGACGTTCGAGATAACCTTGCGGTTTGCCCAGGTCAGCCAAGCCGATAGCGGCGTAATCGACGCGATGCAGGCGCACGAGATTATCAATGAAGGCTTCACTTAATTGGCGCGCCGTCGCCGACGGAAACAGGACGCCTGCAGGCGGATCGCGACGGAGGATCAATCCGCGAATCGGTTCCATCAGATAGAAGGGAGAATTAAGAATCGAGAGATCGTCGCAGTAGAGGACCGCGTTCGGAGCGGGATGATAAGCGTTATGGAGTTTCGATAGGACGCGATACTCACGTGCCATGTCATGTGCGGATTTGACTTTGCTGCCGAATGGCGGACGACGCAAAACGAGATCTCTCTTGCCCAGCCGCTCGTCGCCCACTCGAATCAGGTAGGTCAAGTTGGAGTGACCGCTGGGGAATTGTTTGACCGAAATAGGGCCGCTTTGGCGGAAGTGCTCTTGCAAAAACGGCTGCAGACCGGCGATGTCGAGCTCCTCTCCGGCTCTTACTGTTCCGGCTTGATCGCACAATCCAGTCATAATCGCAATTCCCATATCGACTAGCGGTATGTTAGTAATCCGTCGCCATCGAGATGCGGATGGGAGTTGAATGTGCTCAGGGTGAAGCGATCGCCCGAGGCGAGAAATTCACTGATGGACGCGTTGCGCGACATCCAAGTCACCTGCAGCATATCCGCGGCGGACAAATGCAAGGCGCGGCCGATCGCCGCGCCGATCGCTCCCGCCGATGTGAAGATCACTGCTTTCGCTGCCGGAGAAGTGTGACGCACAACTTTTGACAGCCCGCGTTCGACGCGCAAACAAAAGTCGGGCCATGATTCGATGCCGTCAGCTGCGACTTCTCCCGCGACCCACTTGCCGATCACGGCTTCAAACAATTTTTGAAACGCCTTGCGCCGGTCGTTCCATGAAGTGTCAGATCGGTCGTCAGAATTAGATTTGCGAGGATTGCCGGACTGGCTGGCCTGGGCTGATTTTTCGTATGCTTGGCGCAATTCTCTGATCTCGGCATTTACCTGCAGCAGTTGCGGAAGGCATTCTCGCAGTACCGCCTCGGCTTGATATTCGTCAAATTCGTTCATGACTTCTGTCTCGGGAAAATCAATGCCGGCGCGGCGATACGCCTCTGCGACGATCCTAGCCGTTTCGCGCTGCCGGAGACGCGGACCGGAATAGGCGCTAGTAAAAGATGAGCCGTGGCGCGTCCAATACTCCCCGAGTAAACTTGCCTGGGTCTCACCATTGGCGCAGAGTTTGTCATAATCCCGCTCCAGAAAAGAAGCTTGGGCATGACGCACCAGGATGATGTGGCTCATGCGCCTCGCTCTTTCAATACCCACGCTCGAAGAGGCCAGCCGCGCCTTGCCCGCCGCCCACGCACATGGTGACGACTCCAAGGCGGGCGTTCCTGCGCCGCGCCATTTCGTTGGCCATGGTTCCTACCATCCGCGAGCCGGTCATGCCGAAGGGATGGCCAATCGAAATCGAGCCGCCGTTGACGTTCATTTTTTCCGGATCGATTCCCAGCCGATCGCGGCAGTAGACCACTTGAACTGCGAAGGCTTCGTTGAGCTCCCAGAGATCGATGTCGTTGAATTTCACTCCGGCGCGTTGCAGCAACTTGGGCACGGCGAAGACCGGCCCAATGCCCATTTCGTCCGGATCGCAACCGGCGACCTGGAAGCCTCGGAAAATTAACTTGTAGGGAATGCCGAGTTGATCGGCGCGCTGCCGTGACATCAGGAGCGTCGCCGAGGCTCCGTCAGAAAGCTGCGAGGAGTTGCCCGCAGTTACCGTGCCGTGGCCGCTTGTCGGATCGAAATGCGGCTTCAGCGCCAGCAGGCCTTCGAGCGTGGTGTCCGGCCGATTGCATTCGTCTTTGTCCGCGCATACTTCTTCTGTCGCGATGATCTCGCTGGTCTTTTTATCGAGCGTCGCGCGCATCACTCGCATGGGAGCGATCTCGTCCTCAAAAAATCCTTCTTGCTGGGCGCGAGCGGTGCGCTGCTGGCTGAGGAGGGAGTACTCATCTTGCACCTGGCGGCCGATTTTGTAGCGCTTGGCAACGACTTCGGCGGTTTCGCCCATGACCATGTAGACGCCGGGAAGCTTTTCGAGCAAGCGCGGGTTGGGATTGTTGTTGCGCGTGCGTCATGGTGATGCTTTCGACGCCGCCGCCGATCATTACGTCGCTGCCTCCGTTCACGATCTGATACGCGGCGATGGCGATCGACTGCAGACCGGAAGAGCAAAAGCGATTTAGAGTGGCCCGCCAACCGAAGCTGGCAGCCCGGCCAGCAGAGCGGAAACGCGTGCGATGTTGTGACCTTGCGGGCCGTGCGGCTGCCCGCAGCCAAGGATTACGTCTCCGATTTCGCTCGGATCGAGCTGCGGTGTCTTGCGCAGGACGTCCTGAATGCAATGCGCGGCCAGATCATCCGGACGCGTCATGTTGAACGAACCGCGAAATGATTTGGCCAGCGCGGTGCGCGAACTGGCTACTATGACTGCTTCTCTCATCGATCTAGATCCCCAAATTCATTTTTGGTGCGGCGGCTAGGCGGCTGCGGCCTGCTCTTTGTCGAACTCGGCAAACGTTTTGCCCTCTCCGCGAGACGCTTTAACAAAGGAGCGGGCGCCCAGAGCTCTCCATGCTGCTTTTGGAACTCGCAGATGCGCTCATAGACTTTTTGCAATCCCACTGTGTCGGCGTACCACATCGGACCGCCGCGGTATGCGGGGAAACCATAGCCGTTGAGGTAGATGATGTCGATGTCCACCGCGCGCAGCGCATATCCCTCTTCGAGAATGCGCGCTCCCTCATTCACCAGCGCGTAGATGCAGCGATCGACGATCTCCTCGGTTGAGATCTGGCGCTGGGGGATTCCTGCATCCGCGCTCCACGTTCTTACCAACTTGGTCACTTCGGGATCGGCGTTCGGCCGGCGGTTCTCGTCGTATTGGTACCATCCCTTTCCGGTTTTCTGGCCATAGCGGCCCATTTCACAGAGACGATCTTCGGCGATTGGCTGGCGGACTCCGGGTTTTTCGAGATGGCGATACTCCTTGCGAATGCGCCAGCCCACGTCGAGACCGGCGAGATCGCCGGTTGCCAGCGGACCCATGGCCTTGCCGAAATCGAACAGCGCCTGGTCTACGGCTTCGATGTCGCGCCTTCTTCCACCAGGAACTGCGCCTCCCGCCGGTAAGGGCCAAACATGCGGTTGCCAACGAAGCCGCGGCAGTTTCCCACCAGCACTCCGATTTTGCCCAGCTTTTTGGAGAGTTGCATGCAGGTGGTGATTACTTCTTTGCTCGATTTTTTTCCGCGCACAATTTCGAGCAAGCGCATTACATTGGCTGGACTGAAAAAATGCGTTCCGATTACCGCTTCGGGCCGCGATGTGGCGCAGGCAATTTCGTCGATATTCAGCGTGGAAGTGTTGGTCGCGAGGATCGCGCCTGGCCGGCAGACTTGGTCGAGGTCGGCGAAGACAGTTTTCTTCAGCGCCATGCCTTCGAATACTGCCTCTACCACCATATCTACTTCGGAGAACGCGTCGTAGGTGAGGACTGGCGTGATCAGCTTTAGGCGTTCGTCCACGAAGGCTTGCGTGAAACGCCCGCGCTGCACTGAGTTTGCATAATTCTTCCGGATCTTTGCCATGCCTGCATCGAGCGCCGGTTGGTCCACTTCTTTTAGCAGGACTGGAATGCCGGCATTGGCAAAAACCATCGCTATGCCTCCACCCATGGTTCCAGAGCCGACGACGGCGACGCGGTTCACTGGGATCACCGGAGTATCTTTCGGAATGTCCGGGATCTTCGCTACTTCGCGCTCGCCGAAGAAGACGTGGATCAGCGCCTTGGACTGATCGGAGAAAAGACATTCCGTGAATAGTTTTGCCTCGGCCTGACAACCTTCTTCGAAAGGCAGTTTGGTTGCGGCTTCTACGGCATCAATCGCTGCCAGCGGAGCCTTCAGTCCGCGTTGCTTCTTGGACGCGGCGGCGCGGGCGGCCGAAAATATCGCTGCATTGTCCTCGCCTGTTTTCAGTTTCTCAGTCCGTTCGCGCGTTTTGGGAGCTGGCTTGTCGGCGATTTCGCGCGCAAACGACATTGCGCCTGCAAGCAGATCGCCCTCGATCAGTCGATCAATCAGACCGAGAGCGGCGGCTTCACGCGCCGGAACTGGCTTGCCCTCGGCGCACATCTCCACTGCTTTCGCGACACCTACCAAGCGCGGCAGGCGCTGCGTTCCCGCGGCTCCGGGAATGATTCCCAGCTTCACTTCGGGCTGGCCAACCTGCGCTGTGGGGGACGCGACGCGGTAATGGCCGGCCATGGCGAGTTCCAATCCGCCGCCGAACGCGTTGCCGTGAATTGCCATCACTATGGGCTTTGTGCTGTTTTCGATTTGAAGCAGCAGGGGGAGCAGACTTCTACGCGGCCCGCCCGATGTCATCTTGCCGAATTCTTTGATATCCGCACCGGCTACAAAGGTGCGACCGCCGCCGATTACGACCGCCGCTTTGATGGCAGGAGTCATTGTTTATTTCGTCGATCGCTGCGCCGACCCCTTCGGGCACTCCGGGACTGAGAGCGTTGACTGGTGGATTGTCGATGGTGATGATCGCAACGTCGTTGTCTTTATCTTTTGTGATTTTCACTAGATTATTCATGGGGCTGTTCATTTTTATTGGCTATTGGGTTATTCCCATTTGATATTTCTTGCGTAATACTCTTTTCAGAACTTTTCCAGTGGCGGTCTTCGGCAAAGTATCGCAAAACTCAATCGACTGCGGACATTTGTAGTGAGCTAGACGCGCACGGCAGAATTCGATCAGTTCGGCTTCGGTTGGGTTTGATCCCGGCTTTGGCACTACCACTGCTTTCGGCACTTCTCCCCATTTCTTATCTGCGACGGGGATCACTGCGGCTTCGTAAATATCAGGATGCGCGGCCAGTACTTTTTCTACATCAAGGGACGAAATGTTCTCACCGCCGCTGACGATGATGTCCTTCTTGCGATCTACGATGCGGATATATCCGTTCGCCGCGATAACAGCCATATCGCCGGTGCGAAACCATCCACCTCGCAAGGCTTCGGCTGTGGCTTCCGGTTGTTGCCAGTAGCCGGCCATCACGCCATCACTGCGGGCAATGACTTCTCCCATGGTCAGGCCGTCATGGGGAACATCTTTGTCTTCGGCATCGACCACGCGAAGTTCGGAGCCGGGGTAGGCATAGCCGGTCATAGCCTGGAGAACGTGCCGTTCATCGACTGAGCACTGGACGTCGGGTTTCAGTTCGGCGGTTGCAAGGAGGGAGCGCATTCGGTCAGTCCATATCCGGAAAAGCATTTGAATCCGAGCTTCTCTTCGACCTCGCGGATCAGAGTTGGAGATGATGCGGCGCCACCGATCACCGACCACTCCACGCTGCTCAGGTCGTATTTGGCGCGCGCGGGCGAGTTCACCAGGACCATGGCCATTATCGGCACCATGCTCAGTGCGCTGACTCTTTCGCGCTCTACCAGACGAAAAACTTCTTCGGGCACGAAGCGCGGAAGCATGACGTGAGTTCCACCGACCATCGTGATCGTGTGAGCTGCTCCCCAGCCATTGGCGTGAAAGAGGGGGATGGTGTGCATCAGCACGTTCTCATAACGGGTGTGGTGATAGATAGCGAGGTTCATGGCATGGAGGTAAACATTGCGATGCGTGAGCATTACGCCTTTTGGGTTGGCGCTGGTTCCGCTGGTGTAGAAAATTTCGGCGATGGAATTTTCGTCAAACGACATCAGCTCTTTGCGGTGGGGCGAGGCGGCGGCGAGCATCTGCTCGTAGGTTTGATCGGAAAGCCATGCTGCTTGCGGTATTCCATCCATTGGAATAAAAGAGCGCACGGTTCGAAGGTCGCTGCGGAATGAATCCACCAAAGCTGTAAACTCGGGTTCCAGGAAGAGTATGGTGGCTCCGGAGTCATTCAAAATGTAAGTCAGCTCGGGCGCGGCGAGACGGATATTGAGTGGAAGCAAAATGGCATCGGCTTCGATAACACCGTAATAGGCTTCGAGCAGTCGATGGCAATTCAGACTGAGGAACGCGATCCGATCTCCCGGCTTTACTCCGGCGGCGCGCAATGCTCCAGCCAAACGCGCTACACGGCCGGCGAATTCGGCGTAGGTAAATCGCTGCTCACCGCAGACCACCGCCGTCTTGCGGGGAAACTGTGCCTCCGCGTAGCGAAGGAAGCGGACTGGCGTGAGTGGAATATTCATAAAAAGTTCTTACCAGGCCGTCTGGCCCCCGTCGACAACTAGCACGTGCCCAGTCACGTATGCGGAAGCGTCCGATGCGAGAAACACTGCTGCGCCCTTCAGATCGTGATCGCCACCAAAACGGCCCAGCGGGATTTTCGCCAGCAGGGAATCTTTGCGGCGCTCGAGGATCGCCTCCGACATATGCGTCGGAAACCAGCCTGGAGCGATCGCATTGACCTGAATGTTGCGCGGCGCCCACTTGCATGCCAGATCCTTGGTGAGGGCGATGACGCCGCCTTTGCTGGCGTGATATCCGATTGCCTGCAGATCCGCTGACGCACCGACCCAATCCCGCAACAGACGCAAGGTTGATGATTTTGCCGGATGCCTGCGCGGCCATCGCTTTGCCGACGGCCTGACAAAAGAGGAACGTTCCGGTCAAGTTGGTGGAGAGAACTTTGTCCCACTGCTCGAGCGTCATCTCTTCTATCGGAGATCCCCACGACGTCCCCGCATTGTTAATTAAGATATCGATGCGGCCGAACTTGGCGAGCGTTTCTTCGACGACCTGCTGAACTGCCGCTTTGTCTCTGACATCGCATCCCAAGGCCAAGGTCTGCACGCGATTGCGCGACAGACTTTCTGCTGCCTGCTCGCAGCGCTCTTTCTTGCGGGCACAAAGCACGAGATTTGCCCCCATCTCCGCCAAGCCCTCCGCCATCTGCAAACCGAGCCCCATCGAGTCACCAGAGATGATGGCGACGCGGCCGCTAAGATTGAACAGTTGTTTGACGTTCACGCCGAGGAAGACCTTTCTGCGAGGCAGCGCAAAAACTGATAGTTAATATCATGTTATAGTCGCTAACGTCAATACAGGGCGTAGCGCAATCCGTCCGTTCCGCTACTTCTTAAGGATGAAGCACAATTCGCCCCGAGATTTCACCGCGGCTCATTTGGCTAATCACTTCCTGGACTGCGGCTAGTGGGCGTGTTGCTACGTCGCAATGGACGATCCCCGCTGCTCCCATAGCCAAAACCTCGTTCATGTCTTCCCGCGTACCGACTGCCGAAGCCTTGATCTGAATCTCGGCGCCGGCCATCAGAATCGCGGGGAACGAAATGTCCCTTGCGGGCAATCCCACGACCAGCAGCGTCCCTGTCGGGCGTACACAATAAAAGGCCATATCGTAGGCGGACTTGGCCGCTGAGGTAACCAGTGCAACGTGGACTCCGCCGCAGCCGCGCAACTCTTTTACCACGTCTCCTGTTGTGGCGTTCAGCATTCTTGCGGCATCGAGGGATTTTGCGAGCGCGAGTTTTTCTTCTGAAATGTCGACTGCGGTGACTTCCGCTCCTGCTGCGCGGCCAATCTGTACGGCGATGTGGCCGAGGCCCCCGACACCAAAAACTGCCAATCGTTGTCCGGATGCCGGGCGTCGACCGGATGAATGACCGGCATCAATTTTGGCCTGCTTGAGCGCGCGATGAACTGTGACTCCCGCGCAAAGAAGAGGCGCCGCTTGCTCGGAGGCCAGCGTGTCAGGAATTTTGACCACGTGGCTGGCGGGAGCCTTCGCAAATTCGGCATAGCCGCCATCTACCATGACGCCGGTGATGCGCTGTTTGACGCATAGATTCTCGTTGCCTTCGCGGCAGAACTCACATTGCCCGCATGTCCACTGCACCCACGGAACGCCGACGCGTTCTCCTACTTCGACAGATGTGACTGCCGCACCCCGCGCCACTACTCGTCCTACGATCTCGTGCCCGAGAATCAACGGCTTCTTTACGATGCGCGCCAATTGCGGCCAATCGCCGTCGGCCACATGCAAATCGGAATGGCACACACCGCAAACTTCAACCTTGAGCAAGACCTCGTCCGCGCCGGCCTCCGGGCAGGGTACATCTTCCAGCGATAATGGCGTCTTGAATGAGTGCAGAACAGCGGCTTTCATCGCCTTTACCTTTCTAACGGCATTCCTCACGAAAAAAGAAGCATTGACGCCATGCGGAATTGCTAGGGACGGATGCCGCGCAGGAAAAACTCGACTGCGCTTTGCACACGGTCGGCGAGTTTGTGCGGACCGGTAAGATCCACCGCCCACTGCCGAACGACGGTGTTGTAGAGACCTTCCATGAACTCCGCGAGGTGCACGACGGGAAACGCGCGGGTCACTTCGCCCCGCTTCTGCCCTTGCGTCAGAAATTCCTGCAGCAGACTGGCGGCAGCTTCCTCGTACCCGCGCAGTTCGGCAGATCGCACCGGATCCATGGCGCCTGACAACACCACCGCTTGCCAAAGCTGCCGGTCGGCTTCCACCTCCCGCGCCATGGTCACGTACAGCCGCCGCAAACGCTCACTGGTCCGGGCCTTATTTGAAAGCTCCGAACGCAGCCTCTCGCAAATGCAGGCGTAGCCGCGCTCTCCGACCTCGCGCAAAACTGCATCTTTGCTGGAAAAATATCGGAAAAATGTGGGCTGGCTGATTTCCAGCAGTTGCACGATGTCGTCGATACGAGTTGCCTCGTATCCGTGCCTGCGAAACAGTTTAATCGAGGTATCGATAATCTGCTGCCGCAAACGCGCCTTTTTTCGCTCCCGAAGGCCGATCGCGGTCAGCTCTACACTTTTTTCTGCGACGACATTGTGTCTAACCAACGCATGAGCCATGGCATCTCTTCCCTTGTAACATCCCTGTAACAATTGCAAAGGTCCGCAATATTATGAGGGTAACTATAACAAAATAGCGACTAACGGCAAGTGCAAACGACCGGCGATGAGGTGGCAGCGAGTTCGAGAAGCGACATTAAGATTTTGTTATCTATCTGTCGCGCGGCAATTCAATATGTAGTTGATAATCTTCCTCATGGGACGTTGTGCGTTTCATCGAACGACCGGAAACCGACATTTTGCGATCGCATTTCCGGTCGTTGTATTGATCCTGTGCTGATTTTGCCTGCGCCTCTCACGCATGCTCAAGAGAATTACGAAATCCAAGTGTACGGTTCGGATCTGGTCGATCCGGGGCACACCATGGTGGAGCTCCATAGCAATTTCACGATCGACGGTTCGAAGACGATCGTGGATGGAGTCTATCCCACTAATCACGCCGAGCATGAAACTGTGGAGATCACTCATGGTTTTAATGACTGGTTCGAGTGCGGATTTTATATCTTCACTTCAATAACCGACGGCCAGGGCTGGCAATGGGTGGGGGATCATATACGCCCGCGGGTTGCCGTCCCCAAGAAATGGCATTGGCCGGTGGGCGTTAGTCTATCGAATGAAATCGGCTATCAGAGGCGCCAATATTCTGTGGACACATGGACGTGGGAGATCCGTCCCATCGTGGACCAGAAAGTCGGGAGATGGTACTGGGCCTTGAATCCGGCGATGGACCGCTCTTTCCACGGCGAAAGCGTTAACCAAGGCGTTGTTTTTTCGCCTAATTTCAAATTCAGCTACGATTTCACGCCGAAAATTGCGGGAGGTCTGGAGTATTACGGTTCGGTCGGGCCGCCGGTGACTGGGTTCGATGCGGTTTCGCAACAACAGCACCAGATTTTCCCGGCGATTGATTTGAATATCGCACCGCAGTGGGAGATCAATTTCGGACTTGGCGTGGGAGTCACGGGTGTAACCGACCACCTGATTGCCAAGATGATTCTGGGTTATCGCTTTAATTTCTGATCGGAGAGCGTGCGGGAAAGTGCAGTCGCTATGGATCGCAGAAGATTCCTGGCTCTGGCGGGAAAGTCGGCCTGCGCGGAGTTGGCGCGGAGTATCGGCCTGCAAACTGCAGCGGATAATCCGAAAGCCGACATTACAATTCATATTTCGCCGGTCGAGATCGAAGTCGCGCCGCGGAAAATCATCAAGACGACGGGATATAACGGGTCGGCGCCGGGACCAGTGTTGCGTTTGCGCGAGGGTCAGCGCGTCACAGTGGACGTATTTAACGAGACCAAAATTCCAGAGTTAGTTCATTGGCATGGCTTATTCGTTCCCTCTGATGTGGATGGGGCTGAAGAGGAAGGGACTCCAATGGTGCCGCCGGGCGGGATGCGGCGCTATTCATTTGTGCCGCGACCTGCGGGAACTCGCTGGTATCACAGCCACATTCATGCCGGCCGGGATATGAAACGAGCCACCTACACGGGACAATTCGGGTTCCTTTACGTTGAACCGAAAGAAGAGCCGGTGCAGTACGACGCGGAGGTTTTTCTCGCGCTGCATGGCTGGGACCCACATCTGGACAGTCAAGGCGATGAAGGCAATCTCGAGGTCACATACTCCAGTTTATTCCATCAATAGTCACGCGCTCGGATCTGGCGATCCGGTGCGTGTGAAGCCGGGGCAGAAGGTGCTGTTTCGCATCTTGAACGCCAGCGCCACCGATCAGCATCGAATCGCCTTGCCGGGTCACAAGTTCAAAGTCGTCAGTCTGGACGGAAACGCAGTGCCGGCGCCGCGTGAGGTGGACGTGATCGAAATGGGCCCGGCGGAGCGCGTAGATGCGCTCGTCATCATGAATAATCCTGGGGTGTGGATTCTCGGCGAGGCAAACGATCAAGTGCGGAATAGCGGAATGGGTATCGTGGTGGAATATGCCAACCGCAGCGGAGATCCGAACTGGACTCCAGCGCCGAATACCAAATGGGACTACATGATTTTTGGGCGCGCAGAGAGCACTCCCGAACCAGCGGGAGGCTGGTGCCGCTTATCTTCCGCAAGAAATTCGCGGGCAATCGCTGGGTGGATCACTGGACCATAAATGGCAAGTCCTTCCCGAAAACTGATCCCATACTCGTTCATGCCGGTGATCGCTATCGGCTTCGCTTCGATAACCAGAGCGATGAAGCGCACCCGGTTCACCTGCATCGGCACAGCTTCGAGCTAACGAAGTTCGCCGGCAAAGCGAAAGCGGGAATCATGAAAGACGTAATCGTCGTGCCCGCCAGGCAGCAAGTGGAGGTGGACTTTACGGCAAACAATCCCGGGCCGACTCTTTTTCACTGCCACCAGCAACTGCATATGGACTACGGCTTCATGACAATGATGCAATACCAGAGCTGAGGCGTTTTCCTGGGCCCCTGAGCAGTAGTGTGGGGTGAGCACTATAGGACGTTGTCGGGATCGGATATTCGTTCCGCCTTCTGGCGGTCGGTCACTAAGTGTATCTTCCTGCCTTGGCCATCGGCTCCAACATTGCTATTTCTTCATTGAAATCACGAACTCCTCAGTTTCGCGCAATTTGCGCTGGGTATCGTCTTTTGTTTTCCTGACAGACTCGTCGTGAAGGTGAAGCTGTTCTTGAGCCTTGCTTTTGTCGCCAATCCGAAGGTAAGCCCCGGCAAGTCGATAATAAGCCTCTGCAAGCGTCTCGTCGTTGTCTGGATACCGCGGGTCTGGATTTGCTTTATTGACGCTGACTTGAATCGCCTTTCGATACGAGGAAATTGCTGCGGAAAAATCACTCGCGCCGCGAATAAAGTATTCCAAGTTGCAGATGGGCAGCACCAAGCTGCGGATCAAGACGAACAGCTTTCTGCAATAGCGAGTCAACGAGGTTGAGGTTGCGCTTACTGTTGTGTGCACTCGCTGTTGAAGCCTTCAATTGTTTGAAGAGGCTTAAGGCGTAATAGTAGTTTGCGAGCGCGTTATCAGGGTGCAGACGCGCAAATCTCGCCAAACGATCCATTGATTTTCCTGACGGAGCGCTTTCGACACTTTGCATTTTCCCTAGAAACAAATAAGGGGCCGGATTGTCAGGAGCGAGATCGGACGCGGTCACGAGACACTCAGTCGCCTTATCGTAAGAGCCCCGAGCATACCGGGTGACGCCGAGCGCGACCAGCATCCTCACGGAATTTGGAAACAAACGATTGCCCTTTGTGAAAACCTCGGTTGCGGGCTCGAGAGCGCCATGTTTTAGAAGTTCAGTTCCCCAATCGAAGAGGTTGGTTTCGACGGGATCAAGTTCGGCAGCCCGCTGGTATTCTCGAACCGCTTGGAGGGGATTGCCGAGTCTCTCTTCGACATCGCCCAGACGGTGATGAAGAGCAGGATCGTTGGGATCGCGTGCCACCGCGTCGAGCAAAGAACTCTCCGTCACAGGAGAAGCCGCTGGCTGTGCTCCAGCACTCGATTTCTCGCCCGATTCGCCGCTTAAAGAAATCGTCGCCCTGGCAAGCGCTTCGGTAGTGCGCAGCACAGTATCGGAGCCATGGCCGCCAGGATTCGAAGCTTGCGTTACTCCCGCCACGGTGAAGTGAGGTTCGTCGAAAAAGTCAGGCGCGGGAACTGGTGGTTTTCTTGATCTTGCGGCAGGCGAGTCGTGCACTGCGGGCGATTTGCCGGAGACAAGAATCAGATCGATCTTCTTTGTCTCCCCCTGAGCGAGTTTCACCGGACCAGCGGTCGCCGTACCATATCCGTCGGTTTGTGCCCCCAGAGTGTAACTACCATCTTGAATGCCTGTAAAACGGTAGACACCTTCGGAATCGGTGTGGGTCAGAAGCGTTGGTGCATCCGTCGCCGCTTCGGTTGCGATCTGTAGAGAAACCGTTGCGTTTGCTACGGTATGGCCTTGGGAATCACGTACGCACCCCTGCACGACGCCAGAGTTCGCTGGTTCGCGAGGCTGTGCTTCGAGCCGCGCACGACTCCCCCACAGCGCGAGAAGGAAGATCGCAAGAGAAAATCCAGTCCGCCGAAAGTGGCTTATGGTCAGAATCACTCCCTAAGAAAGATTGAAGCGGCCGGTTGAAAGCGGCTCATTATCGTTATCATTATCATGGTCATGGTCATGGTCATGGCCATGACCATGGCCATGACCATTGCGTTGCTCGGCGACGCTGGTCATTTTATTCGCGCGCAACATGCTCCGCAATTCTTGCCCTGCGAATCATGCTTTGCAATTCGTGTCTGACAATCATGGATTGCGCAACGGCCAACTATTTCTCCAACTGCTCCATCATTGTCTTTGCTTGCTCGTTTTCAGGACTTTGCTTGAGCAGTTCGAACAGCACGGCGCGAGCTTTTTCGGTTGCATCCTCAATCGCATACACGCGGGCCAGATTCAAGTACGACTGATCGAACTGAGGCGCAAGGCGAATGCACTCTTCGAAGCTGGCAACGGCCTGGTCGCGACGATGAGTGCGAAGATAAAGAATTCCCAGATTATTCAGCGCCTCAGGATAAACCGGACGCAATTTTAGAGCTCTTTGCAGCGACTCGAACGCGCGCTGGGTATCGTCGTTCTGCGCAAACACCATGCCCAGGCCGTAGTTCGCCTCGGGATCGTCAGGATTGACCTCAAGCGCGCGCTCATAAATTTTGCGAGCCTGATCCCAGCTCTTGTGTTGCCGATAAGCGCTGCCCAGGTTATCGAGGGCGATCAGATGATTGGGGCTCGACTTGAGCGCCTCCTGAAAACAGCGAATCGCCTCGTCGGAGTGGCCTTCGCGCGCGGCCAGCAAGCCAAGGTTGTTCCAGGAATTCGCCGAAGTATCGGGATAACTCGCGCGGAGCTTGAGGGCGCGTTCAAAACAATCGCGAGCCTTTGCCGTCTGTTGCTGGTCCAGATATACGCTACCAACGCCATATAGAGCTTCGGCGCTGGAGGGATCTTGACGGAGAGCAATTTGAAATGCCGCCTGGGCCTGATCCAGATAGCCGCGCTGGAAAAATACTGAGCCATAAGCGAGATAATTTCGTTCGAACTCGATTGTGTCAGTTATGCCAGGAAAGGGAAACGCTCTGGCTAGCCGTTCTGCCGGGGTTTGAGGAATGTGGCGCAAATCGTGTTCAACATGATCTGGGTTGAGCGGACCCTGGTAAATCTTGACGATCCGACGGTTGATGTCGAGCAGGAATGAGGTGGGGAGTTCGAGATCGCGATGCCGGTCAAATATGTAGCGATAAAGAATGTTGTAGATTGCGGCCACGTCTTCGGTGCTGCGGAGGATTGGAAATGAAATCGGATGCTCCCGAATCAGGATTCGAATGTTTTCCGCCGCAGCCGCGCCGTCCATAACTATGACGAGCAGTTGAAGACCTTGGTCGTTCCAAGCCTTATGACGCAGATTGAGCGCGATCAAATCTGAACGGCATCGTTCTCCCTGGAGTGTCGAAAAATTGAGTAGTATCGGCTTTCCACGCAACGACGAAAGCGTTTGCGTTTTCCCACTAACGTCGGGTAGTGAAAAATCCGGCGCTTCTATCGGCGCCACCAGCCAGGTTTCAACCGTAACGGGGAGGGTTTCGTTTTGCGGTGTCTTCGCATTGCCCGCAGCTAACGGTTCCCGCGTCGTTATATTGTGGAAAGCTTCTATCCGATGCGGTCCAGAGCCTTCTTCAATCCAAACCAGGTGATTGACCGGCAGACCAGACAGTTCCTGCACCAATCCGCTCGGCCAGCGAATTAAAGCGCGAACCGGACCGCTGGTTGATCCAAGACCAAAGAAGATGTCTTTGCTGTGTTGGGAAAGAAACCCGGAGCCGGCCTGCAACGAACGAGTCTGACGGCCAACTTCAGTTTCGACCGTAACCACCGCGCCGATTGCATCCGGATTGCTTTTCGTCCCGCGAAGACGAAGGGCGATCGACGGAGGCAGATCCTTCATGACATTTTTCAGCAGCCGCAGTTGCGGGCCATTACGGTTTTTTAGAAAAACCTCCTGGCGTCCATCGTGGTCAAAGTCTGCGAGGGCAAATGCTCGTCCGTCCTCGAGAAAATCCAGGCCTACCACGCCCGAGATGTCAGAGAACGTTCCATCACCATTGTTTGCATAGAAAATATTTCTCTCATACCCGCTCCATGTTCCATCGGCTCGAATCAATTCATTAATCGCGCTCCAACCTCGTTCGTAATCATGAGAGGGCTTGGCTTCATCCGGCGAAGAAGCGACTACCTGCCGCCAGAAAAAGCTGTTCAGGTCTTCGCGCGACGGACCGCTGATCATGCCGTTGACGATATAGAGATCGGAATAGCCGTCGTGATCAAAGTCCCAGGTGTCACTCGACCATGCCCATCGCCCAATTCCGATGGTCGCGTGACGGGTCATATCTTCGAATGCAGATTTTTCATTCCGCGATATGTTCCGAAATAACGAATTTCCCATGGCCTGTTTGCGGTAGAGCGCTCGTATTTGCTGGGGTGCGTCTTTTTTGAAAACATCCTGCGTCGAAATTCTTTCGCCCGCCGCGGTCCACATGTCGGCTACGTAAAGATCCTCCGCTCCGTCGTTGTCATAATCGAACCAACAGACGCTCATCCCGGCGCCGACGTCCTCGACGCCCGCCTGCAAAGCGATATCGGTAAAACTTCCGTCGCCATTGTTGCGGTAAAGATTCTTCCGCCCGAAATCATTCACCACGTAAAGATCGGGCCAGCCATCGCGATTGAAGTCGGCCCATCCGCAACAGAAGCTGTAGCGAGTGTTGTTTTGGTTGAGCCCGGTTTCGGCAGTTACATCGCGAAACGTTCCATCGCGATTGTTGTGCATCATGAAGTTAGGCGGCCCGTTCTCAGCGGCATAGTAAGGAGACGGATACTTATATTGATCTGTTCCCTGGTAATAAACGTAGAGACAGAAGTAGATATCAAGCCAGCCGTCGCGATCGTAGTCGGCGACGGCGGCTCCAGTAAAAGTGCCCTGTGGAGCACTCGCAAAGATGAAATGCATCGCCTTTCTGCCTGAATTTACCACCACCTGTGTTCAGAAATAGCATTGGACCGTTGGCGCGCACGACGATCAAATCCTGCCGGCCATCATTGTCCACATCGACGAATAGCGCACATGCCGTGTTTTCGATGACGCCAACCCCGGACACTTCAGTGATGTCCTCGAAGGTTCCGTCACGTCGATTGCGATAAAGGCGATTCGGAAGGCCGCCTGGTTGGCAGACGTAGAGGTCGTCAAATCCGTCTCCATCGATATCGCCGACCGCGACGCCGTTATGGCCGTAGATATCAATGCCGCAAGCGCCGTCAAGTAAGGTGCGCCAGTAATCTGTTCCATGAGCAAGCTGCGAAGAGTAAGACGGATTTCCTCCGAGCGCCTCAGCCGCGATGTCGAGATAGCTGGCGGTAGTCGAGCGGCTTTGGGTCTCCTCGAGTGCGTGCCAGCTTTGAATGCGGAGCTTGCCTGACGTCACTCGCTCCCAGGTAAGTTGCCAGTAACCGACACGTTGCTCGCGGTAGAAACCGTCGCCCGTGGCGACTAACTCATATCGAATTCTGAGTTACTAATTACCGGGGAATAGCGTCGGTCCGGCGATCGATCCGGTCATGGGTCCGGCGATCGGCTCGCGGATCGCTCCGTCAACAGTTGTGACCTGAAATTCGGCGGTTAAGATCTTCGAAAAACTACTTACTGTGGACTGTAGTTCCCGAAGAAATGCATCCCGCCCGACCGCGAACTTCGGCGCTGAATGCATTGGTACGGATCTCAATCGCCGGGCGCTGGCGCACAGTATGGGATTTGGCAGGCCGTAATGAAGCTCCCGCAAATTTCGGCATAGAGAACTCTTGCAATCGCGCTGACGATTTTGCGGAGATTCCAGCAGGCACGAAGTCCACCCGCGAGGATGGCCGCGATCTCGTCTGCGTATTTTTCGGTAACAAAATCATCGAGGCCCGCGTTCGCTTTCAGAAGTAGAGAGTCAAGAGGCCGAGCCATCCGATAATGAGGATGCAGCTGGAATTCGCAAACCGATAAGTTTAGGTCGGGAGAATCATCAGGGTAGAACGAAGGCCAGCCGAGGCCATGCAGACCGGCCGGAAGCAGCGCCACGGAGGCTCCCTGGCAGCATCGAAGCAAAAAGTCGCGCCGACAAATGTCCGTGAGGGACGGCGCGGTCGATCTCCGCATCTTGACTCTGCCCCTCAGAACGATCTCCCCCGGATAGCCACGCTTGGCCTGAAATTATCATCGCATTACTCGGGCACACGACGGTCAAGAATGAGCCTGAACGGTTTACGCCGACAGCCGACACAATCAGCGGGCTTGCGGGGTGGGCGCCTTCATCAGTTCCACAAACATCTTGTTGAATTTTGCAAGATCTAAGTCGGTCTGAATTTCGACGAGTTGCGCGCCAAGCTTCGGGTTGTCTTTGTCGGTCCACGTCAGCGTATTTCCGTAGGCCGCACCGTGGTCAATGTCCACACTTATATAGCGTTTTTCTTTCCCAGTGATCAGTGTCGGATCAATCCACGCCGCAGCGGCCAGCTCATCCCACATATAGGAACCGGCTTGGTCGGCCATAAAGAACTTGACCACGTATTGCGCTGCGGCGCTGTTGCTCTTCTTGATTTCGGCAACCATCTCATTGGTGATTCTGGTTTTGATGGAGATGTCAACCGGCGTGCAGACGATCTTCTTCCAGGGCGCCTGTAACACGCTTTTCGCGGCCTCTGGATCGAACCAGAAATTAAATTCATGGCGCGGGCTGCTGATAAATTCCGGATCGCTGGTCTGCGGGTTTAGGCTTCCGCCCATGAAGACCAAGCCCTCGGCCAGTTCGGCGAAATGTGAATCGATAGCATTTGCGAGAGCGAGATTCGTCATGGGACCGCCTTCGTAGATGGTTACTTCGTGCGGATATTTGTGCACCATGCGGATGAGAAAATGAGCAGCGTCCTCATCGGCGGGCTTGGTCGTGGGCTGCCCTTCAGGGAGCTTCGGAATGACGTCATGTTCGTGCCACCAGCGATCGTCCCAGGCGCCGGCGAACGCGACTTTCCCGTACATTGCTTGCCACAAAAGGGCTTCTTTACGGCGATGAACGAGAGGAAATACGGCTCCAGGCACGACCGGAATATCGGTGCGGCCAATCAGCTCCAGCAAGCGCAGAGTATGCGCTACCTCCTCATCGCGCCATTGATTTCCGGTGACCACGGTTATGCCCAGCACTTCCACCTCGGGAGATTGAATCAAGGTCAACAGCGTCTGCATATTGCTGCCGCCGGGACCAGAACAATCCTGATTGATGATTATTTTCCTCGGTGCTGCTGCGCGAATCCGAGGCTATTCGCAAGCAGAAAAAGGGACATTAGTAACGGCAGCTTTAAATTCATCGTCACAAGCCTCTTCTATGGCGCGTCATCGCAACCGTGCAGCTTGAGCCATGACAGATCGTAACAGTGCTGGGTTATGGTGATCCGCACAATGTGGTGTGCTTTGTCAGGTACTTTTTCCGATCATGCAGAGTATTCGCCAGCGAAGCGTTCGCGAACGGGATAAGAAATGCTGGACCGATTCTTATTTTAAGGAGGAACGCAATGCGACATCGAAAAGAGACACTCCGCGCAGATGAACTGAACGGAGTGTCCTCTGGGATCGACTCAGCGATGTTTGATGAAGCCGCCAGTCTGAAGCTCGGCCACTGCCTGGCGAAGCTGTTCTTGCGTATTCATTACGATCGGGCCGTACCATGCGACCGGCTCTTCGATCGGCTTGCCCGACACCAGCAGGAAACGGATGCCCTCGTTACCGGCTTGAACAATGATCTCGTCGCCTCGGTCGAACAGCACCAGCGAATGGTTCCCCACATCGTATCTGGCTGGGGCGTTGGGGTCCGCAGCTTGCTCGGTGAGCACTGCTCGAGGATCGGATGCATCGCGAAATGTACCGGAACCGGCGAAGACGTAAGCGAAGGCGTTGCGCGTAGTTTCGACTTTGAGTCGCTTTCGCTGGCCCGGTCCGACAGAGATATCGAGATAGTTTGGATCCGCGGCCACACCCTTCAACCGGACCCCGTTTGCCCCAGAACTCGCCGCAGATGATGCGCACACGCGTGCCATCGTCGTCGGTGACCTCGGGAATGGCGCTGGCAGGAATGTCCTGATAGCGCGGGTCGGTCATCTTCAGCGCTGAGGGCAGATTCGCCCACAGTTGGAAGCCGTGCATGCGGCCATGGGCATCGCCTTTGGGCATCTCCTGGTGCAGAATACCGCTGCCGGCCGTCATCCATTGCACATCGCCGGCCGTCATCTTACCCTTGTTGCCAAGGCTATCTCCGTGTTCCACCGAACCCGCGAGCACGTAAGTAATAGTCTCGATCCCTCGGTGCGGATGCCACGGAAATCCAGCCGCGTAATCTTCCGGATGGTCGTTGCGAAAATCGTCGAGCAGGAGAAAAGGATCGAAATCCTTCGTCTTGCCGAATCCGAAGGCGCGTTGTAGTTTGACGCCTGCGCCCTCGATGGTCGGCGTCGTTTGGATGATCTGTCTTACTGGGCGGAGTGACATGACTCTCCCTCCTTTATTTATTGTTCTTTTGCGCCGCAGGGCAGTTCTTGTGCCAGGCGGCCTAGTATTCAGGCCTTCACGAACTGGACGTCGAGCGTGATGGTCACCTCTTCACCAACGAGAATGCCGCCAGTTTCAAGCGCCGCATTCCAAGTCAACCTGAAATCTTTGCGATTGATCTTCGTGGTCGCCGACACGGCGACTCGGGTATTACCCCAGGGATCCTTTGCCGGCGGAGTTGGCCCTTCAACAGTAAAGATCACTTTGCGCGAAACGCCGCGAATGCTCAGATTGCCCTCGACTTTCAATTCGCCATCCCGCGCCACGGTAATGCCTGTCGGACTTGAAAGACAGGGTAGGGAAATTTTCGACGTCTAAAAAGTCAGCGCTTTTCAGGTGTGCGTCGCGCTGGGCGTCACGGGTTTCAATTGAAGCCGCTTCGATCGAGGCTTCTACGTGGGAGTTGGCTAGCTCAGAGTCGTCGAGCGTCAGCACTCCCGTGACCTTGGGGAATTGGCCCTTCACGTTAGAGATCATCATGTGTTTGACCTTGAACTCGGCGAAGGAGTGAACGGGATCGATGTTCCAGGTGGTGGTTGATGTTTGCGGAATAACGAGTGTGCTCATGGTATTTATCCTTTCTCCTCGAATTAGATGCGTTAAGACGATAATCGTTGCAACAAATAACTAGGATAAAAAAAATCAACTTACGGCGCTGCGTGCGGCGTGCAGCAGTTCGGCCAGTGAACGAAGCCGTTCCCGACCCATATGGCCCATTTGAGTGCGGTGAGCTTTCTCCACCGGGCCATCAAGATGACCGAGGAGCCTAAGGCCCTCCGTCGTGATCCTGACCATCACCATTCGACGGTCTTCGGTTTCCCGGCAGCGGGAGATCAGGTTCCGCTTCTCCAAGCGGTCAAGAAGGCGAGTGACGTCGGGATCCCTAGTGATCATGCGGCTGGCGATTTCGCCGCAGGCTAGGCCCTCGGGCGAACCCCTGAGAATACGCAGGACGTTGTACTGATTGGCCGAGAGGTGGTGAGTCTTTAACAACATGTCCAGGCTGCGGGACAGGATGTCGGTGGTGCGAAGAAGATCCAGGAACGCTGTCTCCTCGGGGCAGTCCGGCAGCCTTTTGCGCTGAGAATGAGCTGTTCCCTTCATCGTTGTTACGATAATATTCGTTATAACGAATACTGTCAAGACAACGCTTTCGTGTTGCTCCCGATTTTAAGATTGCGGCGGGAGTTTCCGTTGCAGCGATCAGCCCTCCATGGTGGATACATCTCCGGCGTCAACTCCGGTTTCTTTTGCCTTGAGAATGCGGCGCAGGATTTTTCCCGACCTCGTTTTCGGTAAGGAAGCTACAAACTCCAACGAAGATGGGGTTGCGATCGGCCCGAGTTCTCTTCGAACATGTTCGATTAGTGCGGCGGCGAGGGCGTCAGAAGCTACGTGGTCGCTACGAACCTGCACGAACACTTTGATAGTCTCGCCTTTCATGGCATCGGGAACGCCAATTGCCGCAGCTTCTGCGACGGCGGGATGCGAGACCAGTGCGCTTTCGACCTCGGCTGTACCGATCCGGTGTCCGGCCACGTTGAGGACGTCATCATAGCGGCCGAGCACTGCGATGTACCCATCTTTATCTCTTGTTGCGACATCGCCTGTGACATAGCAACCGGGGATGATCTGCCAATCGCGTTCGTAGCGAGCGGGATCTCGCCATACGGTGCGCAGCATGTGCGGAAATGGGCGCTTGAGCACCAGGCGTCCGCCCACTCCAGGAGGAACCGACTTACCGTTTTCATCGAGAACGTCAGCTTCGGCTCCGGGGACCGCTACGCCGACTTTCCCGGGGCGCATCGCCATCGAGGGCGGAGTTCCGAGCGCAGGTCCTCCTAACTCAGTTTGCCACCAGTTATCGACTACGTAGCCCCACTTACCGTCGCCCGCCAAGTGAGTTTGTGCCCAGCGCCAGGCTTCAGGGTTCAGTGGTTCACCGGCGCATGCAATGACTCGCAGGCTGGTCAAATCGTACGCTGCAGGGTAACTCTCACCGTAGCGCATGAACATTCTCAAAGCAGTGGGTGCGGTGAACATCTTAGTTACACCGTAACGTTCGACGATTTCCCAGGCAATTCCGGGATTCGGGTAGTCGACTGCGCCTTCACGAAACAACGTGGTTACACCGGCGCAGAGAGGGGCGTAAACAATGTAAGAATGGCCGACGACCCAGCCAATATCAGAGGTACACCAGAAGAGATCCCGTTCGCCGACATCGAAATAGTTCGTTAAGTGGTAAGTTGTACCCACCATGTAACCGCCATGGACGTGCACCACACCTTTAGGCTTACCGGTCGAGCCCGAAGTGTAGAGCAGGAAAAGTGGATCTTCGGCATCCATCTCTTCGGCGGGACAGATCGGAGGGAACTTCAGCAATTCATTGAAATCGACTTCGCGGGGAGCAACCAGTTCGGCTCCGCTGCGCGAATAGACGATGACCTTTTCTACACACTCTAAGTTATCCAATGCTTCGTCGACGATCGCTTTGAGGGCTACGGTCTTGCCACGGCGGTAACCGACGTCTCCTGCAATTACGATCTTGGCTTGCGCGTCGGTGATGCGGTCGCGCAGAGCGGTATGACCTAGACCGGCATATACGACCGAGTGAATCGCGCCGATACGAGCGCATGCGAGCATGGCGACCGCGCCTTCAATCGTGAGGGGCATATAGATGACTATGCGGTCGCCCTTCACTACACCCAGCGACTTCAGGCCGTTGGCGAAACGACAAACGAGGCGGTGAAGCTGGCCGTACGTCACTATGCGCTCGCTGCCATCCTCACCGAGCCAGATAAAGGCGGCGCGATTGCATCGGTCCGACGCGGCATGGCGGTCGAGCGCGTTGATGGTGATGTTGGTTTTGGCGCCGGTGAACCAGCGGTGGTGAATTCCATCCCACTCCAGCACGCGGTCCCACTTACGCGACCACGCAAATCCGGCGGCGTAGTTTCCCCAAAAATCTTCCGGATCTTTTGCGGCGCGAGCGCATTCTCCGAGCCAATCTTTCTGAATAACACTGCGGGCGACAATGTCCGGTACCGCGTATTCCTGATCCGTGACCAATAGATTGGAGATGTTCTCTGTCGGGGAGACGGTTAGCGAGCTCATGGGCCCTCCTGAGCGTGCGGCGAGATATTAGCAGAACAGCGTGGATTCTGCCTCGGACGCTCCCTGGTCGGCAGTGACGCTAATCACGAGATCGCGTGATCCCGGAGACCGTGTGATCACGCCACCTACGCCGACCCCATTTGCATCACTTGGGCATCGGCGAGGACTCGCAGGATATTGGATACGTACATGGCTCGTCGCATGGTTTGTATTTTCCATATTGGCGGCGTATAGTCATTGAAGAATACTGTTGTGTCGTAGTATCAGGATTGTCGAAGCACACCAGTGGGCGAAAGCCCACTTTTTACTTGGGGCAAGAACGGGCACGGCGACTGCTGGGTAAATTGCTGAAAACATGGCTTTTGATCTGGAAAAAGTCCGGCAGATTGCCGAGCGGGTAGCGGGCTCGAGCGGACTGGAAGTGGTGGAAGTAGAAGTGTGCGGAGCGGGTAAGCATCGCATGCTGCGCGTTTTTATCGATCGTCTGTTGAACGACAGGCCGGGAGCAGTTCCGGCGGCGGATCGCCCGGACGGCGTAACACATGAGGATTGCGCGTCATTCAGCCGCGAGTTTGGAACGATTGTCGATGTGGAGGATGCCTTTCCGGGGGGATCGTATGTGCTCGAAGTTTCCTCTCCGGGACTGGATCGCAAGCTGATTAAGGCAGCAGACTTTGAGCGCTTTCGCGGACATCGTTTGAAGTTGATGACTCGGGAGCCGGTCAATAACAACCGGCATTTTGAAGGTAAGTTGGAAAACTTTGAGGGCGGAAAACTTTTGTTGGATCTGAGCGCAGCGCGTAAGAAGAAGATGCGCCCGAAAGAAGGCGAGTCGGCGAGAGTTGAGATTGACTTAAAGAACGTTGAGAAGGCGAATTTGGTGCCTGAGATCTAAGGTTTCAAGGTTGCAAAGTTTCAAGGTTTCAAGGAGCGGAAGAGTTAGTGCTCTGGCGAATCGCAATGGTTACCTTGAAACTCTAAAACCTTGAAACGTTGAAACCTGGAATTTTTATGGCTAGTGAGCTTTATAACATCATCGAAGGGGTCAGCCGGGAAAAAGGCATTGATCCGCAGATTGTGGTGAGCGCGGTTGAAGACGCCATTGTGGTGGCTACGCGCAAATACTATAAGACGCAGGAGAACTTGCGCGCCGTCCTCGATAAAGACAGCGGGAAGATCAACGCTTACGCGGTGAAGTCGATCGTCGAGAATCCCGAGCAGGTGGAGGATGCGAATCTGCAGGTGACGGTGGAGCAGGCGCGGAAGCTCGATCCGAGCGCGGAAGCGGGCGGAGAGTTGCTGATTCCAAAGGTGACCGAAGGAATTCTGGGGCGGATTGCGGCGCAGCTTGCGAAGCAGGTCATCTTTCAGAAGGTACGCGAGGCGGAGCGCGACACGGTCTACAACGAATATATCGGACACGTGAACGAGATCGTGAATGCGACGGTGAAGCGGCTCGAAGGTCCGGATGTGATTCTCGATATCGGCAAGGCCGAAGCGCGCATGGGACGCAAGGAGCAGTCGCGGCTGGAATCGTTTGCGGTCGGGGAACGGATTCGCGTTGTGATTGTGCGCGTAGAAAAAGCAGTGAAAGGTCCCGGTGTCGTCGCTTCGCGGTCTGCTCCGGAATTGGTCCAGCATCTGTTCCAGACCGAAGTGCCGGAAATTTATGACGGCACGGTGGTGATCCGGGCAATTGCCCGCGAGGCGGGCGAGCGCACGAAGATTGCGGTGATGTCCAAGGATAAGGATGTCGATGCTGTCGGCGCTTGCGTGGGCATGAAGGGGATGCGGGTGCAGTCGATCATTCGTGAGTTGCGCGGCGAGAAGATCGATATCATCGAATATCACGAGGATCCGGTAACGTTCGCGGAGAAAGCTTTGCAACCTGCGAAAGTCAGTCGCGTGACGGTGGTTGATGCTGCGGACAAACACTTGGAAGTTGTGGTCGATGACACGCAGCTATCGCTTGCGATCGGCAAAAAAGGGCAGAACGTCCGGCTCGCAGCAAAGCTTCTGGGCTGGAAGATCGACATCAAGAGCGAAGAAGAAAAGCGGCAGGAAGTGGAGCAGCAGATGTCGGCGCTGGTCACGCAGACGGTAACTCCGCTGGAGTTGGTGACGGGTTTGGGCGAGGGGCTGGTCGAGAAACTGAAAGCAGCGGGCGTAAATACGGTCGAATCACTGGCCGATATGACACCGGAGCAACTGGAAGCGATTGAAGGCATTGGCCCGAAAACGGTGGAAAAAATCAGTATTGCGGTCAATAATTACTTCGCCGGCCTGGATGGGGGCGAAGCGGTAACCGCTGCAGAACCGGACAGCACTGGAGAAGTCGCCACCGAAGCGGCTTCCGGCGAAGAAGCGCTGGCGGAGGCCTCAGTAGAAGAAGGCTCGGTAGAGGCGGACGCGTTAGCGGCTGAAGGTGAAGCCGGGCAGGAAACGGCCTCGACAGCAGAGGACGTCGAACCTGAGACTGAAGAAGCAGCGAGCGAGGCGGCTGCCACTGAGGAACCGGTCTCCGCTGAATCTGGGACCGCAGAATCTGCGATCGAACAAGAAGCCCCGGAAGACAAGCAGAGCTGACTGAAGCGTGGCGGGTTCGGGATCAGATCCGAACCGTATGCGCGGATTTCGTCAGCCGCAGTAACATGGCACGTAACTTCGTGAGGTTAGACATGCGAGCCTAGAGACACGAGATTAGTGGGACAAATAAGAGGAAATTAGAGCGGATGAGTAAGATTCGAATCAATGACCTGGCCCGTGAGTTGGAAGTCAAGAGCAAAGAGATTCTCGACGTGCTGACCACGGTCGGTGTGACGGAAAAGAAAACGCACTCCAGTTCTCTGGAGGACCACGAAGCGGAACTGGTGCGCAAGCATCTCCGCGGCCGCTCCGACGCGGCGTTGAGTTCGGCGAAGACTTCGCGTGCGTCGCACGCCGACGACGGGATCAAGACCAAGATCGATCTATCGAATATCTCGCGGCCCGGCGACGTGTTGCGCGCCATCACGCAGCAAAAGGGAGCAGTGGGTCAGTCGGCACCTCCAAAGGCTGTGGTTAAGCCGCCAGTTGCTCCGCCGGCGGTTGAAGCGAAAGCAGAGGTTTCGGCGGCTCCAGCGCTTCCGAAGGCAGTACCTCCGCCAAAGCCGGCGATCGAAACTCCTGCGCCCGCTCCGAGAATAGTTACACCGGCTTCGGTAGCGGCGCAGTATCGGCCTCCGTCGGTGGTCGTGATTCCGCCCAAAGTTCCGCCGACTCCTGTGGTCGCGACGCCTCCCGCTGCGGCGACCACAACTCCTGCTGCTGTCGCTGTTCCGCCGCGGATTACAGCTCCGGCAGCGCCGGGCGTTAGTGCTTTACCAGTTGCTTCGGCGCCAGCGAATGCCGCGCAGATGCAAGCGGCTCCGACGCGGCCGGCAGCGCCGGTTGCGCCTCCGCCGCGAATGATCATGCCGCAGACCGGACCGCGTCCGGTTTACAAGGCTCCATTGCCTCCGTCGGGAGCTTCTTCTTCGGGAGGGTCCTTTTCGGGAGCGTCTATGCAAGGAACATCTGGGCCGAATGCGGCTTCGCGACCTGCTCCTGGACGACCTGTGCCTGGGCAACCTATCTTTCAGCGCACATCACGGCCGCAAGCTCCGGGAACGCCGCGTCCGCCGCTGCGTCCGGGAGAACGGCGTCCGATGCATCCTACGCGGGTTGCGCCTGCGGGAGCGCGTCCGCTGGGCGTTGGTCCGGGAGCGGGATTGCCGCCTCCAGGACCGACTCGTCCGGGAAGCCGTCCTGGCGGTCCGGCGCGACGACCTGGACAACGATATGTGCCGCGAGGCGTGAAGGAAGGCCCGATGAAGGGCTACACTCCGCCGCCGCGGATGACGATCAGTAATGAGCCGGCGCCAATTACACGGAACATCACGATTACTGAGGGGATCTCGGTTAAAGATCTGGCGGAGAAACTCGGCATTCGCGCGAAGGACCTGATTGCGCGCCTGGTGGTGCGTGGCGTGTTCGCGACGATCAATCAGACGCTCGATGCGGAACTGGCCAGCGAGATGGCGAGGTTCTTTGGAGCGGACACGGAAGTGATCACCTTCGAGGAGCAGGCGGCTAAGGATACGACCGAAGCGACCGAGAGCAGTGAGGAAGGCGCTGAAGCTGTTCCGCGTCCTCCTGTGGTTACGATCATGGGACACGTCGATCACGGCAAAACTACGCTGCTTGATTCGATCCGTTCGACTAATGTGGCTGGCGGCGAAGCGGGTGGAATCACTCAGCACATTGGCGCGTACAAGGTGGCGATTACCGATGAGGCTTCTCCAGCTTATGGACGCGAAATCGTGTTCCTCGATACTCCCGGTCACGAAGCGTTTACGCGCATGCGATCGCGCGGCGCTAAGGCCACTGACATCGTGGTGCTGGTTACTGCGGCTGACGATGGCGTTATGCCGCAGACAGTGGAAGCGATCGATCACGCGCACGCGGCGGAAGTTCCGATCATTGTTGCGGTCAACAAGATCGATAAACCCGGTGCGTTGCCTGAGCGAGTCAAGAAGCAGTTGGCGGATCGCGGGCTGGTTCCGGAAGAATGGGGCGGCAAGACGGTGTTTGTCGATGTTTCCGCGAAGCAGAAGACTAATTTGAATCTGCTGATGGAAATGATCCTGCTGACAGCAGATTTGCAGGAGTTGAAAGCAACTCCGGGACGCGCTGCCAGCGGATTGGTGCTAGAAGCGAAATTGGATCGCGGGCGCGGTCCGGTAGGAACGATTCTGGTGCAGAACGGCACGCTGCACGCTGGCGACAATTTTGTTGTCGGCAATGTTTATGGCAAAGTTCGCGCCATGTTTGACGATCGCGGCCGAGCGCTGAAGGAAGCTCCACCTGCTACTCCGGTTGAAATTATCGGACTTGAAGGATTGCCGCAGGCTGGCGATCAGTTTGTGGTGGTTGCCGATCGCGAGAAGGCTCGCGATATTTCGGATTACCGCGAGCAGAAGGCGCGTGAAGCAACGCTGGCCAAGAGTTCGCGCGTTTCGCTCGAAGGCTTGGCGGAGCAGATGAAATCGGCTGGGATGAAAGAGCTGAATGTGATCCTCAAGGCCGATGTGCAAGGGTCGGTCGAAGTGCTGGGCGATTTGCTGGGTCGCTTGTCTAACGACAAAGTGCGGCTGAAGCTGCTGCGGTCGGGCATTGGCGCGATTACTGAAACCGATGTGCTTTTGGCATCGGCTTCGAATGCGATCATCATTGGATTTAACGTTCGTCCGGAGCGCAAGGCTCAGGAATTGGCCGACCAGGAAAAAGTTGATATACGGCTGCACTCGATCATTTACGAGTTGCAGGACGAGATCAAGCGCGCCATGACTGGGCTACTTGAACCGACGATCAAAGAAACTTACCAGGGTCGCGCCGAGGTGCTCGAGACGTTCCGCATTCCTAAGGTCGGAACGATTGCCGGTTGCCGCGTCAGCGACGGGTTTATCAAGCGCGATTCGGAAGTGCGGCTGCTGCGGGATAACGTCGTCGTGTTCAAAGGCAAGGTTGGATCGTTGCGGCGGTTCAAGGACGATGCTTCCCAGGTTACGAGCGGGATGGAATGCGGCATCTCCATCTCTAATTATGGCGACATCAAGGCTGGCGACGTGATCGAGGCATTTGTGACGGAACGGATCGCGGCGGAAGCGATTAAGTAACATGGTCGGTGGTCAGCAGTTCTAAAAGATTGATGGTGCTTCGGCATCCTGCTTTCTAGTGGGAAAGTTGGGATTGCGTAGGGGTGCTTCGACTACGGTTGAGCTTCGCACATGCGAAGCTCAGGCCTCCGCTCAGCGTGACAAGGTTTTGGGGTTGAAACTGAGCCGAGATGGCTCCTGCAACGTCTCCCGCAACTTCTCAGCGCCATCTCCATCGCTAGGTTGTCTCCAGTTTGGCGGATTATTCTCCTCGGTGGTTTCCTGCGAAGCATTGTTCGTCTCCTGGGTCTCTTGCTCTTCTTTATTTTTCTCTTTATTAATATTAATTTTGTCCTCTTGCATGCGGGGCAGATTCGACGACGCTATCTGCATGGCGTAAAGCAAGACTCCAGCGTTTGATCGGGCTTTACGGCGGGAGGAGCAGGTTACGGCGAAGCTCTATTACATGCTGGAGAATCCGGTGCGGGCGGGGTTGGTTCGGAATCCGATAGATTATCCGTGGATTTGGGTGCGGGGTGGCGGGTAGGTTGGTGGTGGCCGGGCGGGGACGCCCGGCGCTCCATAGGAGGATTTATTTTTTATTTAGCATTGTTTGTTAAAAAAAGAGCGCGGCTTTGGGCCGCGCCTTTTTCATTGTGTTTCTCTGACTTATTTTGCGTTCGTCTTTATCTTTGCCTTTGTCTTTACAGCTGCGTGAGATGAACGGGCCGCGATTGCGTGCACCAATACCATGTGTGACTGTGCGGCCGCCGATGATGAGGACGAACTCTGAAGCTGGAACATACCTGTCGCGATTTGTTCCCCGTCGTCTTCAATAAAGACAACGGTCGAGTCGCTGGCCACGTAATATTTCAGATCTAGCGCGCCGAGTTGGGTATTGATCGAGGGGACACCGATCGAACCACGGCCGGTTGCGGGTGAATCCGGAACGTAGAGTCCGGATAAAGGCACATCGAAAGACAGTAGGCCGAGGTTGTTCTCATCCAAGGCGCCGGTCAGGTTCGCGACGGTGCTGGTACTGGTACCGGGGTTACCGGCGTTGAACTGGGCGATGTCATCGACCTCGAGGTTTGGGTTTTCGCCGGAGAGATTCAGTCCATAGCCCGCTGAGGCCGCGAATGAAGTAGCGGTTTGGGGGTAGGCTGCGCCCTGGAGTGATCCGACGCTGTCATCTTCGAGCAGGAAAATACCGCCGTTGTAGGGATAGGCGGCGAACGCGAGATTACTACTGACGCCATTGCCAAACGCGGTTGTCGCTATCTGGTAGCGTCCCGGAGCATTGACGGAAGTCGTGGATGTTGCTGTGAAGGACACTGTGCCGGGAGGGAGACCACTGGTATTAAGCTCGTCGTAATCCTCGGTGCCGCCGGAGAGGTTTCCGTTGGCATCCGTAGTTGCAAAACCACCGGCAACGACGTCGTAGCTGGAATTTTCCCCTGCAAGTGTGAATACCAGCGGGCCGGCGGTAATGCCGGACTGTGTGAAAGCGTCGCCGGCGAGAGCGAATCCCGAACTGGCAGTATCGGTCTCGATGAGTTTCAGGTGGGTTGAGTCGATGACCCACACATCAAAGGTTTGGGTGCTGAAGCTGGCGGAGGTGGTGAGACTTGCCGTGCCCGCAGTGCTTGAAGTCAAGGACACAGACCCGGCAGAAATTGGCAGGCCGGTTAGTGAAGACTGGACGGAGTCTCCGTTGTCATTGAAATCCTCGGTGCCGGAGGTCACAGTTCCGGTGGAGTTGAGGGTTACCGCGCCAACAGCGCCCAATGAGGCTAGACCGCCGGAGCTTAGATTCACGGTGTAGTCTGCGCCGGAAAGAGAGAAGGCCAGGGATGTGAGCGAGCTTTGGGAGGCGCTGCTTTGCAGGTCAAGAGTGCCGCTGCCGGTGCCGTTGTTGTCGAAGCGGGTAATCAGCCCGTGGCTGCTGGATGTCAGCACGAAATCAAAGCCGAAAGTTCCCTGTGGAGTCGGAAGCGTGGCTTTGCCACGACCGTCCTGAGAGACGGTGTATGTGCTGGCGCTGACGGCCTGAGCAGTAAACACGGCCTGGGAGCCGAGATTCAGGTCGTTGATGTCAACCGTGCCTCCGGTGATGTGGCCGTTGCCATCGGCGGTTATGGTTCCGGCGATGGCAAAGAAGGCGATCGTATTGGTTGTCAACGTAGTGGTGACGTCCGTGCCCGAGACAGCGATAACGTAGGTGCCATTCAGACTGCCGGCGCTAAAGCCGGATTTATTGGGTGTGGCGATGCCACTGCTGCCGGAACCGCAACCGGTGATTAAAAAGAGGCCAGTGATTGCCGTCAGGATCGTGAGCACACGTCCGACATACTTCGACGAAGCTAGGAAATTCATAAGACACTCCTGTCTTTAATTTCTAAGATGCTGCAAACCCCGATTCTAAAGGAAAGTTTTCTGAAAAAAAGTATCGCAAGGCTGACGTGCTTTCGAGATGGGGCTTCTACAGGAAATGCGGTATAGGCAGTGGTTGAGCGCAAATGGGCTCCGAATTGTAGCTTCAAATTACAGCTTCAAACGACAGCTTCAAACTACCTCAAATTTTGGTGGCTTGGGGACTGGCGGCGAGTGAAAGGTTTTGCTGTTTGCGCTTTTCCCGGGCCCAGACGCCGATGCGGTAGAGAAGCAGGGTGCTGAGGATGATTCCGTATTCGATGGGCTTACGGTGATCGGCCTTTACCAGCCACGCATAGTGGATAACACCAAGAATTCCGGTGAGATAGATGAGACGGTGGAGGCGCTGCCAGTTTTTGCCGCCTAAGCGGCGGATGGACCATGCGGTTGAGGTCACGGCCAGGGGAATGAGCAGGACGTAGGCGGAAAATCCTATGGTGATGAAGGGGCGCTTGGCTATGTCTTTGAACATTTCATGGAGGTCGAAGAACTTGTCGAGCCAGATGTAGGTCAAGAAATGTAAAGTTCCGTAAAAGAATGCAAAGAGGCCGATCATGCGGCGGAGGCCGATCAGCCAGTATTGGCGGGTGATGCGGCGGAGCGGGGTGACGGCGAGGGTAGTCAGGACGAGGATTAGAGTCCAGTCGCCGGTGGAGTGGGTGATGACCTCGATGGGATTGGCGCCGAGGCCGTCGTGGAGGGCCTTCCAAAGTAGGCGTGCGAGGGGGATGAGGGCGGCTGCGAAGAGGACGGTCTTGGTTAGGACGAGCTTTTTTGCGACGAGCTTGGTGGGGCGGAGTTTCATTTGGTAGTCGTTGATCTGTTACTTGTCGATCGCGGATGGCGAATTTTATTTTTACGATGCATCGTTGCTTACGTGATGGTTCCTTTTGCTGCGATTGGGTGGACGGGCGAGGACGCCCGTCGCTCCATTTGCAGATTCTGCGAGGTTGGCGGTCGTTCCATTTGCAAATTCTACGAGGACGGCTGTCGCTCTATTTGTAAATTCTAGAAATTCTTTTTCAGGTCCATGCCGGAGTAGAGGCTGGCCACCTGATCGTAGCCGTTAAACATCAGGGTTGGACGTTTTAGAAATTCGCCCAGGCGGCGCTCTTTGGCCTGGCTCCAGCGCGGATGATCGACATTTGGATTCACATTTGAATAGAAGCCGTATTCGTGGGGGTTAGCTTGCTGCCAGGTGTTAAAGGGTTGGCTGCCGGTGAAGCGGATGCGAACGATCGACTTCGCGCTTTTGAAACCGTATTTCCAGGGGATGACTACGCGGAGCGGGGCGCCATCCTGATTGGGGAGAACCTCGCCGTACATTCCGAAACAGAGCAGAGCGAGCGGGTGCATGGCTTCGTCCATACGAAGACCTTCTATGTAGGGCCAGTTCAATACGTTTGTGCGCTGGCCGGGCATTTGTTTGGGATCGTACACGGTGGTGAACTCGATGAATTTTGCTTTGGGCAGAGGGTCGGCGCGCTTGATCAGTTCGCTCAGTGAAAAGCCGATCCAGGGAACCACGATCGACCAGCCTTCGACACAACGATGGCGGTAGATGCGCTCTTCGGGCGCAGCCATTTTGATGATTGTGTCTACGTCGAGGACCTGCTTTTTCCTGACGTCGCCTTCGATGGTGACGGTCCAGGGGCGGGTCCTGAAATTTTTGGCTAGACCGGCGGGCTCGTATTTGTCGGTGGAGAATTCGTAGAAGTTGTTGTAGTTGGTGACGTCTTTGTAGGGCGTTTCTTTTTCGGTTGTGCTGAAAGGGCTTTTCTGGAGGCCGTCGATTTTTGCGTTGGCGTGGGCAGTTAGCGCGGGCGCATCGAGATCGCGAAAGACGATGCCGGTCGCGGCGGCCGCTCCGGCGATGACTGCGCCGGTTAGAAAGTTGCGGCGGTTCATGTAAGTCGCCTTGGGAGTAATTTCAGACGACGGCATATCAGGCGGTTTTCCGATTAACATTGCGCACCCAGATTGCTCAGTTATTGATTCCCCATTTAAGGTACGTTTGCCAGGCGGAGTCGGATGTATTCCACTGTCGCCGGCACTTACAGTATAGGACGCTCAGGCCGGTAGAAAGTTGCATGCTCAGCCGCGATAAGCCGACGATAAAAGTTTTCAGCAGAAGAACGTGAGATTAGTTTGAAGCGGATTTCGCCATTGATTTGGGAGCGTCAGCGGACCTGGAGCGGATGACTTCGCGGACTTTCTTGGCGAGATTGTGAAGAGTGAAGGGCTTTTGCAGAAAAGCGATGTTGGGGCCGAGCGCCCCTTGAGTGAAGACGGCATCTTCGGTGTAGCCTGAAAGATAGAGGACACTGATATCGGGACGCAGCTCGATCAATTTTTTGGCGAGTTCGCGGCCGCCGATTCCGGGCATGACCACGTCGGTGATGAGAATATCGATGTGATCTTTGAAGGACTCGGCGAGGCGCAAGCCGGAATCGCCATTTTCGGCTTCGATGACTTTGTAGCCGCGAGAGGTGAGGGTCAGGCGAACCAGCTCGCGAACCGATTCCTCATCTTCCACCAGCAGTACGGTTTCGCATCCGCCGGCTTCGTTGGGCTGGGTCTTGGCGGGACTTGATTCTCCGGCGGACTCTTCGACTCGGGGCAGATAAACGAAGAAGGTGGTGCCTGCTCCGGGTTCGCTTTGGGCGAAGACGTAACCGTTGCTTTGCTTGACGATGCCGTAGACGGTCGAAAGGCCGAGGCCGGTGCCTTTCCCTTTTTCTTTGGTGGTGAAGAATGGTTCGAAGATGCGGGACTGCGTCTCCTTGTCCATACCGTGGCCGGTGTCCTCCACCGAGATCACGGTATAGCGACCGGGCTGGATAAAACCATGTTTTCCGAAGCCGTGGCGGACGGTAACGGCGGAGCTTTGCAGGACGAGCCGGCCGCCTTCCGGCATGGCGTCTTTCGCATTCACCACGAGGTTCATGATGACTTGTTCAAGCTGGCCGGAGTCGGCTTTGGTGTGTCCGGCTTCGCTGGATAGCCTCGTGATCAACTCGATATTTTCGCCGATCAGGGGACGCAGCAGCCGCTCCATATCGGAAATGACGTTGTTGACGTCGACCACCTTGAGCTCCAGCAGCTGTTTTCGGCTGAAGGCCAGGAGTTGACGGGTGAGGGTCGCGGCGCGCTCGGCAGCCTGCTGGATGGACTCGACCTTGTGGTGCATTTCGCTGTCTTTTTCCAATTGCTCCAGTAGAACCTCGGTGTATCCGTTAATCACCATCAGCAGGTTGTTGAAGTCATGGGCAACGCCACCGGCGAGACGGCCGACGGCGTCCATTTTCTGCGACTGGCGAAGCTGCTCTTCGAGGTGACGGCGATCGGTGATGTCTTCGGCGATGAGCTCCAATACTTCTTCCGGTTCGTCGGCGCTGAGGGCGGCGCAGCCGCTGAGACGGACGATGATGACGCGCTGGTCTTTGCGTTTCCATCTGACTTCAACGCCATTCAAAGTTCCAGTGCGGCGATAGTCTTCGCTTAATTTGTCCAATTCCTGAGCATTGACGAAGACCTCATGGCGCGCATTCAGTTTAAGAAGATCTTCGATGGATTCGTGCCCAAGCATGGTGACGAGAGCCGGATTGACATCGAGGAATCTTCCACCAACGGTGCATCGGCAAATGCCAAAGGCCGCGCTCGAGATCAACGAGCGGGAGCGAGCTTCGGAGCGGCGCAATGCTTCTTCATAGCGTTTGTGCTCGATGGCTGCAGCCAACTGCTGCGAAACAAATTTGAGGATTTCGCGGTCGCGCTCGCAGAAACGGGTATTTTGACTGTAACTCTGGACCACGAGGACACCGATGCAAGTGGCGCCGCTCTTGAGCGGAACGCCGAGCCAGTCGACGGAAGGAGTGCCGATCAACTCCACTTCACCGCGGCGCACCAGATCGTCAAAAGCGGCGGGGGTTGCGAGCAGGGGCTCGCCGGTTCGCAGGACGTATTCCGTAAGACCGCGGCCGAGGGGCTTGGATGTGGGTGTTTCGTCGTGTTCATCGACGAAGTAGGGAAAGCTCAACAGCTGGGACTGGGGATCGTAGAGCGAGATATAAAAGTTGCGCGCATTCATCAACTGGCCGAGGATGTTGTGAATGGCAGCAATGAATTGCTGCAGATCTTCGACGGACTGGCTGCGCGCCGCAATGGCGTAGAGGGCACCGTTCAACTCCTCGGCTCGCTTTTGCTCGCTGATGTCGCGGTAGGAAGCGTAGGCCCCAACCTGCTGACCGTTCACGTTGACGGGCGCGGTGGAGAGCAACACCTCGACAAGCGAGCCATCCTTGCGCTGGCGGCGGGTCTCCAGGCAAACCTTGTTTTGGGTGTTGATGCACTGGCCGATCCACGCGGTTTCCGCATAGCGATCGGGAGGCACGATGAGTTCATTGAGACGCTGGCCGACAGCCTCATCCGCGCTGAAGAGGAAGAGGCGCGTGAATTCTCCGTTGATACGAAGGATGCGTTTCTCATTATCTACAATGCTGATCGCTTCGGGCGCGTGTTCGATAATCTGTTCGAAATAGGCTTTCTCGACTGCAAGCCGGACTTCGGTGGTGCTGCCGCTTGTTGTATCGGAGACATGGGTCAGGGCTGGGGGCGTTCCCTGTTCCAAGGTGCTCCGCAGGGCGCTGGTCTGCAGACCATTATTCTGCAGATCATTATTCTGCAGATCATCGATCCGCGACAGCTCGCTGGTAGCTGGCGGGGCGATTTTCTCCCCCATACGGTCCTTCCCCGGATATACCGCGATAGTGAGATGGTAAGTGGGGCGGCCTATTCGCTGATAGTTACTGCGGTAACAGGAGACCGGAACGGATTTGCGGGGGTGCGGAAGTTATAAGCGCGACAAATCTTCTACATAAATCTTGTATATAAGTCAGAGGGACGCCGGCAGCGCAGAACAGACCTCGCGCAAGATAAGCTTTTGTTTTTCGGTCAAGATGAGAAATTCGAATCCGCAGCGCAGGCCTTCCCTATATCGCACGACGGCACGCAGCTTCATGAGACGAGTCGGGCGCGGGAGGGAAAATTCCAGGGAGACAACTTCGCCTACCTGCAACTCGCCGCTCAGGGTTGCTCCTATGCCGTCCTGGCCAAGCTCGGCGGTTCGGCCCCAGCATGTGGATATATGGCCTTCGCGAAATACCGAGGCTTTGATACTTGCGTCAAGATGATGACGAGAGAACTGACGCTGACGCGCGTAAGCCCTGGCGGGTGCGTCGGACTCTTTGTTGAATTTCGCGGGCTCCATTATTTCCTGTGATTGTGCGCCAGCGCGGGCGGCAGTCTCAATAAGCAACAAGCTGTATGTACCAAGTAGGTTAGCTGCGAAGGTTAGCGGGCGAAGGCGCGGCGGTTTTTCCCAGGAAGCCTTTCGCGAGGGTCAGGCGCGTGGCGTTGGATGAGGCTTAAAGAGAGGTGACAGACTTACATACGTGCAGCTAACATGGTGAATAGGGCTTTCTGTGGGGCGTGTCGAGACACGCTGAAGCTTTCGCCGAGGTAGTCTTTAATTCTTATGTCATATCGCTCAAATGCTGCCGAAGCCTGGCATCCCGAGCCGAATTCGGCGGCGGGGCAATACGATATACCGCTCGATTTGCTTCCACCTTCCAGCCTTACGCAGTCGCTATGGAGATCGCTGATTGGTAATCTGCGCGATACGTTTGCTCCAGCCAGGTTGCCCCCGCTTCAACTGACCTCGCGGCCAGTGGATGTGGGCCTGGCGCTTGGGGATCGGCTGCGCATGCCGTGGTTTCGCACGGTGTTCACCAATATCGGGGACGTGCTCTCGCCGGAAACTTTGCCGCCGCTTGAGCTGGAATCGCGGCCGGTGGATGTAGGGGAGCTTATTACCGATCAGCTCAGCCATTTCTGGTGGGCGTCGCTGTTGCGGAACCTGGCTGATCGCGTTTCACCGGAGACGCAGCCGGCGCTGAATCTGACGGCCAAGCCGATTCTGGACATCATCCCGAAGTCGTGGATTTTGTTGCCGCTGTGGTCGGAGGTTGTGGATACGCCGAAGGTTTTTTATCCGGACAGGCCGAAGACGACGGATGCTCGGCCGGTCAATCTGCAACCGGCGGCGTTGCCAGTGGAAGTGCGGCAGATTGTCTCTGCTGAGCCTACTGCTGCGGATCTGATGCGCGATATACGGCGATCGCGCATTCGTCAGCGAGTCTGGATCGGGCTGGCGGCGGCGCAGGTGCTTTATATGGTTTTTGCGGTGTTGGGGAAAATCTGAGATCTTTGCAAGTGTGAGGATGCCGGGCGAAGACGCCCGGCGCTCCATTGTTCAAGTTCATCTTCTTCAAGCAACTGCTTACTGGCGCAGGCCCATCCAGCCTTCGGCGATCACCATGGAATTCCCGGGATTGCGAGCGTCGTATTTCACTGACGTCGGTAGGCCCAGGCGACAGGAATGCAGATTGATCCACTGGCGGAGATAGGTGACGTCCTGCGAGGCTTCATAGGAGACACCGGCTACGTCGTATTGGTAAATCAGCATGGTCGCGGCGCGATCGGCGTCGAGCGCTACTTCCTGGACGTCGATGACGGTGCCATCGGTGATGCGGCCTACCGTATTCAGCCAGGTGCGGCGTTCGTGCTCAACGTCATTAGCATTCTTCGGCTTACGCCTTACGAGCGCGTAGCCAGCGAGCGCCAGACCGATGGTGCATAGAGCAAATGTGTAGAGACGAAGCGAGATCATTGCAAGTAAGACCAGCTGACTAAAACGAGCTAACTAAAAACCGAAGCTCTCCGGAACTTCATTCAGCATAAGCTGTAAGTTCCTCGCCGCCAAGTGCACGAACGTACGACCACGGTGGTTTCGAGTTTGCTTCCGTAAAAATTTGACTTGACAGAAAAATGGCGGGTTGTTGGCGTTATGGGAATTTTGCCATACCTAGTCGCGGGCAGCTCTGGTCGAAGTCTCTGTCGCCCAAGTCTCGAAGAGATACCAATTCTGGCCGAGATCACGATATGAGTAGCCCCGATCGCTTGCTGCCTCGAAGTGACCGCGATCAACTCGTTCCAGGCAGGGGAAAAACATCTGCTCGCGGCCTCCGGCATTGATGCAGTGGACGAATCCCTTGCTTGCGCCGCTGGTCGCGCCACCGGGTGCGAGATCCGCGGCAAAAGCTATGAAGTAGACGTTGCCGAGCTTGTCTTTATCAAAGCCGGTCAGGTCAAGCTCGCGGAACAGCTGGCGGTATTCGGTCCATCTTTCCAGGGTCATTCCTCTTTTAGATTTTGGCCTCGCCCAACCCCAGTCGATCTCAAGCTTTTTAAAATTGTCGGTGATCTTGATTCCATCGGCGTCTTGCTGAGACATGCGAGCTAGTGTGTCTAGTTCGGAACGGTGACTGTTGAATTCAGTAAGGAGAGTTTTGTCAGAGGGAGGTCCGCACAACCACATGAGGAACATCAGCAGGGACACGAGCGAAATGATGCCGAGTAAGATGAGGCCCAGTATCCCTGAAGCTGCGGCGAGGGTTCTGGCCAGATCGCCACGGACGAGTGCTGGCGTCGAATCCACATCCACAGCGGACGAGAGTGAATGAGATGCCCGAGAATAAAGCTGTCTGGGATCGAAATGCGACGATAGGCTTCTCAGGCAGTTAATTTCACGAGCTGAGAGTTGTTGCGCCATGGCAGATTCTTCGGCCAATCTGGCGATCAACGTTAAGGGGATGTTGGTCGATGTGAGTAGAGAGAGTATTTGAGCTCGTCTGAGGCTGAGCAGGATGAAAGCCGGCCATGCTCTACCAGAGGAAAGGAATCAGCGCTCTCGTTCTTGCGCGATATGCCGGATATTGGCCCGGAAAAAGTTCCATCATATAAGTCTCTTCGACGTGAATGCGCCAACTGAAAATGAGGGCAAACAAAATAAACGCAACCATCCAGGTCGGGCCGTTGACCAATCCGGAACCAAACAAAGCTATCAATATACCTGTGTAGATGGGATGTCGGACAAACCGGTATGGTCCCGATGTGACAAGCTCGTGGCCGATTTTCATGGTTGGCCGACCGCTCCAGTTGCGGCCGATATGGCGGCGCGCCCAGACGGCAAATGCGATGCCGAGAGCCGTGAGAAAGGTGCCAACGATGCGTACAGTTCCGTTATAGAAAAAAGACAAGCGATACGCAAAATCCCAGAACGGCGAAAATATCGGTAGCTTGTAAAGGGCAATCAGAAGAACTATCAATCCGAGGCGCGCTAGCGCCCATCCTCTCCAACTGCCTTTTCCGGGCACAGGTTTCTTCACCCCAATCGCGGAAATCGCCCAATAAAAAATAAAAATCAGCCAGAAAATGGCGACAATGAGATTAATAAAGTCGAATGGTAGATGGGGGCTCACGTCAAGAAAGTCGTATGGATGGCGGATCACGTCTTCACGTCCACTTCTTACGATTACTTCGCGAAGCTATCACGAGCAAGCGGGAAGTAACTGTCGAAATCAGGGATTATACTCAGGACCCAAAGAAGATTCGCGCTATGACCGGCGGCGGTAGTAGATATTGAATTCGAAGCCGGGATTTGGGGGAAAGATCTCGGCGATCTTGCGCAGGCGCTCTGCCATTGGAGTTGGGGCCAGCAGCGGATAATCCCGCTCGCGCAGATCGTAATAATCTACGTCCAGGTAGAGCGAGAGCAGGTAGATGGAGATCGCGTCGGCGAAGCTGGCGGTCAGGTATTCATTCTTATATTTCTCGGCGTCGGGACCGTGGGCGGTGGCGAACTTGCGGGCCTCCCAGGAGTCGAGCGAAGTTTCGCCTCGCACTCCCGATTCGACCTGCTGCCAGGCCAGGTCGGCGAAGTTCTGCGATACTCCGGCGCGTTCTACCAGCGCGTGACCTACGTTTATGTAGAACTCGAAGGCCACCGAAAATTTGTCTTCCATCAGGCGGGTTGAGATGAAGACGCATTGCGCATCGCCTAGATTCAGGTTGCGATGGCAGACGGCGTTGTCGCTTAGGACTACGTCATAGCGATCGGCGATGACGGTGTCCTCTCCCTGGGTGACGGTCAGGGGCACGAAATAATATGCCTTGCGGCTCAGCGCGGATGCCACGGGCACGGGTACGGCGGCGATCATGCGGTCGAGATCGTTATCGGCGATGGTAATTTCGCCGGAGCGGGCGTAGCAGATGCCATTGGCTGCTTGCGAAACAGGGCTCGTTTGCACGATCTCCGCGGGGCTGCGGGTGATCGCGGAGGCGGTTTGCGACATGGCTGTATTGTAACGTACGGGCGGATGGGCCCGGCAGTGTCGATTATTCGCGACGGTTTCGGCCGCTGATGTACCCTGCCGATGATGTAGCCTATTGACATGGCGAGAACGGTTTCGGATGGGCCACGGTGGATCGGAATTCTGCCGCGCGTATTCGCTATGACGTTTTTGCTGACGTTGCTGTCGTTTGCGGTCGCGCTGCTGTTGAGCATTTTGGGGACGGTGGTGTACTCGCAGGTGAAACACGTTGCGCCCGACCTCAGATTTGCGTACCGGCACATTGCGTTTCCATTTGCAATTACTGTAGGGGCGATTGTGCTGGTGCTGGTGGTGGTGATGGAGATACGAAACTATCGGCAGCGCAAGGCATTGGCTGGATCGAGCGGCTGAGTTAGGACGCATCTGTGGAGCGGCGTATGTGGTGGCCGGGCGGGGACGCCCGGCGCTCCGTTGTTGAACATTATTGAGCGTGTGAGTTGCTGACATGAGTGAGTTGAGGTTGACTGCGCCGCGGATTGCCATTCCGGTGCCGCATTCGGGTGATCGCGAGTATGCCGAGCGAGCGCTTCCGCAATATGAGGGCGCGGTACGGGCGGCGGGTGGGGAGCCGGTGCGGATCGAGTTGGAACTTCCGCGGGCGGAATTGATGCGACAGATCGAGAGTTGCGATGCGGTTCTGCTGCCGGGAAGCGGGGCGGACGTCGATCCGGGGAAGTATGGCGCGCATCGGCATGAGAAGACGGCTCCGGCTGACGCGCAACGCGAAACGGTGGATGAGTTGCTGCTGCAAGATGCTTACAAAGCGCATAAGCCAGTGCTTGGCATCTGCTATGGATTGCAATCATTAAATGTGCAACGGGCGGGATCGCTGGTGCAACACATCGAATCTGCGATCAACCACACGGCTGGACGCGCGATCGCGAAGGCGCATGCGGTGACGATTGAGCCAGATTCGCGGCTGGCTGAGATTGCCGGCTCGAGCGGGACGGTGGCGGTGAATTCTTCGCATCACCAGTCCGCGGATAGAGCGGGCTCAGGGTTGCGAGTGGTGGCGCGTTCGGCTGAGGATGGGATCGTTGAAGCGCTGGAGGGGACTTCGCCCGATCATTTTGTGCTGGCAGTGCAGTGGCATCCGGAGCGGAGCGTGAATGAGAGCCCGGAGGTAGGGGAATCGGCGCGGGCGATCTTTCGGGCGTTTGTTGACGCGGCGCGGGTGAAGCGGGCGGAGGTGGCCAGAGAGTTTGCATCTGGCCGGCGTGAATAGCTGCGTCTGTGCTGGCCGGGCGAGGACGCCCGGCGCTCCATTGGCGGATTTATCTCTGCCGCAAATTTTATCTCAGCCCTTGAGGGCTTTCAGCAGGACTACTGCGTTTGCCATCGCGGCGTGGTCGGTGCCCATCCCTTCTGGCGTTTTGGCTTTGATGCCTACGCAGTCGGCAGGAATTCCGCATAAGTTGGCTACTTGTTTGCGGATCGCTTCTGCGTGCGGGCCGATTTTTGGGGCGGAGAGAATCAGGGTCGAGTCGAGGTTTATTAGTTCGTAGCCTGCGGTTTTGACTCGCTGCAGGGCCTCTTTCAGAAATACCGCGGAGTCGGCATTTTTCCATTGCGGGTCGGAGGGCGGGAACAGCGATCCGATGTCGGGGCCGGCGATGGCGCCTAGTAGCGCGTCGGTGATGGCGTGGAGCAGGACGTCTCCATCGGAGTGGCCGCCCAGGCCTTGATCGTGCGGGAGCGTTATGCCGCCGATTTTTAGGGGGATGCCGGGTTTGAATTCGTGCGAGTCCCAGCCGTAGCCGATGCGGATTTCTGGCTTCAAGATTGTTTCTCGCCTTCGGTTTTCAAATAGAACTCTGCCAGCTCCATGTCGGCGGGGGTGGTGATTTTTATGTTGCGGGGAGAGCCCATTACAACGAAGACGGGCAGACCGGCGCGTTCGATCAGGGATGCTTCGTCGGTACCAACGAAGCCATCGGCTACGGCGTCATCGAAGGCCTTTTTTAGGATCGGGTAGCGAAAGCCCTGTGGAGTTTGCGCCATGACGATGCTGGCGCGTGGGATGGTGGCTTTGATCAGCGCGCCGTCGGCGGTTCGCTCTACTTGTTTCACGGTGTCGACGGCGGGCCAGCCTGCAATAGCGGCTCCGTGCTGGTGGGCGGCTTCGATTACGTTGGCGATGATTTCTGGAGTAACGAAGGGGCGAACGGCGTCGTGCACCAAGACGATGTCTTCAGGATCGGCGGCGGTGCGGGCAAGAGCAGCGGCTACCGAGTCCTGACGATGCTCGCCACCTTCAACCATCTGCAGACGCTTGGTCAGGATTTCCGGATATTCCTTTTCGACTTGGGTGCGGAAGGCGGCGATTTCATCGTGGCGCAGGGCTACGATGATTTCGTAGACGGCGGGGGTGGCGGCAAACTTGCGCAGAGTGTGGATGAGGATTGGGACTCCGCCTAATTCTTTGAATTGCTTGGTGCGGGATTTTTTTTTGGACTTCGTGACCGAAGGCGGGGCCATGCGCGTGCCCAGTCCGGCCGCGGGAACGATGAGAAACACCTTCATACGGGGCGATCAGTATAGTACAGAGGCGCTAAAGAGGCATACGGAGGTAGCCGCGGCTAAGGAGACTGTGGGAATTGTGTGCTCGGAATAACTGGGCCTGTGTGGCCGGAGGACGCCGCGGCGCTCCATTATTGGAAAGTAGGCTAATCGGCTACTCGGTCGGCCAAGGTCGCGGTTTTTTTCCCTGGGTCAGAGGGCGGTCCACCGGCTGTGGTTGGGGGAACCACCACTGGAGTCGTCACGACTGCCTTCGTGTCCTGACGGCCGGCGGCGCGTTCATCCCATTTGCCGAAGATCATCTTGCCGGCAGTGGTTTGAAGGACCGAGGTTACGGAGATGTCGATGGTCTTGCCGATCATCTTGCGCGCGTTATCGATGACGACCATGGTGCCATCATCCAAGTAGGCGACGCCCTGGTTGTATTCTTTGCCTTCTTTCAGAATGAAGACGCGCATGATTTCGCCGGGAAGGACGATCGGCTTAAGCGAATTGGCCAGTTCGTTGATGTTGAGGACGGCGACACCTTGCAGTTGCGCGACTTTGTTCAGGTTGAAATCGTTGGTGATGATTTTGCCTTCGTAGAGCTTGGCGAGTTCGATAAGCTTCATGTCGACTTCGCGGACGCTGGGGAAGTCATCTTCCACAATTTGAATCTGGACGGATGCGGTTTTTTGCAGACGCTGCAGGATGTCAAGGCCGCGACGGCCGCGATTGCGTTTTAGCGAGTCGGCGGAGTCGGCCACAAGCTGCAGTTCGCGAAGCACGAATTGCGGAATTACGATGAGGCCATCGAGGAAGCCGGTTTCGGCTATGTCGGCGATGCGGCCGTCGATGATTACGCTGGTGTCGAGTATCTTGAAACTTTTCCTGCCAGATTTTTCGCCGCCGAAGATTCCGCCGAGCGCGGCGAGATTGAGCAGGTCGCCTTTGTTGGCGCCGACGGCCAATCCGACGTAGGCCATGATCATCATGACCATGATCTGCAGGAAGCTTTGGGTCGGGCTTGGAGCGATACTGTTGCGAATGACGAGCGCGAAGAGATAGGCGCCAAAGATGCCGAGCACGCTGCCGATGGCGGCTCCGATCAGGCGCTTCAGGCTTATTGCGCGGAGCCGCCATTCGAAGACGATGATGCCGATGCCGATCAGCAGGCCGACGGCGGCATCGAGGTTCTTGGGCAGGTTAAAAGGATGAATGTAAAAGCAGATCGCGCCGACGATGATAACAAACAGAAAACGTATAAGTAGGACATCCACGAGCAATACCTCTCTCGGGGGGAGGCACCGCGATTTTTCCCGCCCCGCGCTGGTCGTCCAGGAAAATGAAGTTAGTGCCCTGCGCCAGCGTTCTAATTCACGGAGCTTTATAAATTATAAGAACGCACTCCGTTCCCGGTCATTGCCGAGTTACTTGCCAAAGTACAGAGAAGTATATACCCCCGGCGGAAGGCGAACCAGAGCTAAGCTGCAGCCTTTAGCGCTAGGGCTTTCGGGCCGGAGTTGGGCGCCTCTAACGGACTTATTCATCCGTACAGCCTTGCCTTTTCCAGCTTCGCTCCAAATTCAGGGGGCAAATTGCGGGATCGTTCATCCTATTGGTATTTTCTACATTCCATCGTAATTCGGGCCGCCTCCGCCTTCGGGCGGAACCCAGGTGATGATCTGGTAGGGGTCCTGGATGTCGCAGGTTTTGCAGTGCACGCAATTGGCCGGATTTAGGCTGATGCGTTTGCCGTTTGGGGTGGTTGCATCGTCCAGCATCTCGTAGACGTTGGCAGGGCAGAAGTTCTGGCAGGGGCTGGCGAACTCTTTTATGCAGCGCTCGTTGCAGATGTTTGTATCGTGAATGATGAGATGCGCGGGCTGATCTTCTTCGTGCCGGGTGCCGGAGTGGTAGAGGTCGGTGAGCTTGTCAAAGGTAAGCTTGCCATCGCCTTTGGCGGGGCCGATGATTTGTTTGTCCGGGCCACCGTCGGCGGGGAGCGTCGCGATGGGCTGCAGATTCTTGTAGCCGGGATGCGAGGGCACGCGATTGCGCAGGCCGCCGGGAAAAATCTCCTGCAGCAGGGTGTTGAACATGCCGGCGACCATGCCCTTTTCGAATCCCTGGTGGAAGTTGCGGACGGGCCAGAGCTCATCTTGAATCCAGCTGGTTTCGACTTTGCGCTGAAGCTTGCTTAGGGTTGCTGACGATGAATCATCGCTGACTAGCGCTTCGAATGCGGTTTCGGCGGCTAACATGCCACTCTTGATTGCCAGATGAATTCCTTTGAGGCGCGCGGAATTCAGGAAGCCGGCGGAATCTCCGATGATCATCCATCCGTCTCCGGCCAGCGGAGGTAGCGACCACCATCCGCCATAGGGGAGGGATTTGGCGCCGTAGCGGATCATTTTGCCTCCGGATAATAACCTGGCGACGAAGGGATGCCGCTTGAATGTCTGCAAGACGTGCTGCGGATCGAGTCGCGGGTCGCGGTAATCAAGGCCGGTGACGAAGCCTAGAGAGACGATGTTGTCTTTATTTTTATCTTGTTTATCTTCTTTGTCTTGCGCGCTGTTTCCTTTTGAGCCGTAGATCCACGCGCCTCCGTAGTCTTTGGTGGTCAGCGGATAACCCATGGTGTAGATGACCTCGCCTGCCTGTATGCGGCCAGAGGGGATCTCCCAGAGCTCTTTCACGCCGACGCCGTAGCTTTGCGGGTTGCGGTCTTTCATCAGGTCGAACTTTAGGATGAGTTGTTTGGTGAGCGATCCGCGGGCGCCTTCGGCCAGCACTACTACCTTTGCTTTTACGTCGTAGCCGGGTTCGAAATTCGATTTGGGCTGGTTTTGTTTGTCGACGCCCTTGTCATCGGTGCGGACTCCGATGACTCTGTTGCCTTCGTATAGAAGTTCCGATCCGGCAAAGCCGGTAAAAATTGTGACGCCTGCTGCTTCGACTTTGGCGGCCATCCACTTTACGAAGCGATTGATCGAGATGACGTAGTTGCCATGATCTTGCAGCGGGGGAGGGGTTAGCGGGAGTTGGTAATGGCCGGTGCGGGTGAGGAAGTGAACCGCTTCTTTGTGGACTACGGCGTCGAGTGGGGCTTCGTTTTCGAATCCTGGCAGGAGTTCCTTCATCGAGCGCGGATCGAGGAGTGCGCCGGAGAGGCAGTGCTGCCCGGCCTCGCGGGCTTTTTCGAGCACGTAGATATTTTCTTTGCTGAGCGGGGATTCGGGATGGCGGGCGTTGTGATCGTCGATTAGCTGCGAGAGACGAAGGGCGCAAGCCATGCCGGCGGGACCACCACCGACGATGACTACATCGGCTGGCATTTCGGGATGCTCGACGTTGGGGAGGGGCTTGCGGAAGATGAGCATTGGGCAATGAGCCTCGCTATAGAAAACCCTTTATGATACGGGAAATATCACCGGCGAGGCATCGCTAGTCCGGCGATCGTTTCGCGAACGGCCTGCAGCACTTCCTCCATCTGTTGCGGCGTACCGACGGTGATGCGAACACATCCGGCGCAGCCTGGGCTTGCGGAGGAATCGCGGACCTGGATTCCGCGGCGCTGCAATGACTCGGCGAACTTCTTCGCGTTGTCTACTTGGGCCAGAACAAAATTTGTCTGGCTTGGCCAGAAGCGCAAGCCTAGCTCGTCGAATAGCTGGCCCAGTTGCTCGCGCCCGTGCTTCACCTGGGCAATATGCTCACTTACGAACGACTGATCGGATAGCGCCTTTTCCAGGCACGCGAGCGCTACGGAATTTACATTGAACGGTACGCCGATACGGCGCATGCAGCTGATTTGTTCGGGAGGGCCGATTAACAGTCCCAGACGTAGGCCAGCTAGGCCGTAGGCTTTCGAAAACGTGCGCCCTACAAAGAGATTTGGATGGTTTGCCAGGTCGGGAATCATGGTTTCGCCGCAGAAATCGAAGTAGGCTTCGTCGATGAGGACGGCTGCGGCCGGCGCGGCTTCTGCGATCTTGAGTAAGTCGGCGCGCGGCGCGGTCAGGCCGGTGGGATTGTTCGGATTTGCGATGGCGATCACTCGGGTGCTGGTCGAGATGTTCGCCAACATATCCTGCACGGGAAGCTTGAGATCTTCGGGTGGTTGGAGACGTGTGATTTTCGCCCCGAGGGCTTCTCCCAACATCGAATACATGCCGAAGGTTGGATCGGCAAAAAGCAGTTCGTCGTTTGGGTCCAGATAAGTTGTAAAGAGCAACGATAGGGCTTCGTCCATTCCGTTGGTTAGCAATACCTGCTCGGGCGCTACGCCTAGAAAACTTGCTACCAACTGTTCGCCATCTTCGCGCTTGGGATAAAGGGACAGGTCGTTTGCCGTGAGCGAACGCAGGCGCGCTAAGACTCGGGGCGAGCATCCAGCCATACTCTCGTTGAGATCTAGGTTCAAGCGCGCACGGCTGGCGATGGGCGAACGGTAGGGACTTAGCGCGGCTACTGTTTTGCGCGGCTTCAACATGGTAGGCGTCGATCGAACGTGCGGCTGAACATTTTAAGCAACATTAAGCGATGAGTTTACTTGATCTGTTTACTCGAGTGCAGCTTGGGTGTAGAGGACTGTGGTGGACGGGCGAGGACGCCCGTCGCTCCACTTATGACTTTCGGCTGGCGTATTTCACGGCCACGAAGATTGCTGTGCAGATTGCGAAGTCCACCAGCAGGCCCAGGTCTTCCTGGAAAAGCCGGTGTCGCACAGCTTGTGGCAGATGCGGCATGAGCAGGTAGTAGATCGCGTTGCCCGCCAGCACGGCGAAAAGCGCGTCGAGGAAATTCTGCAGCGTCTTATTCTTGGTTTTGTTCTTAATGTCGGCTTTACTCAAGCCCAACCTCCTCGCCCGCTGCCGTCTATCGCCACGTTACTGCCACTATGCCTGCTACCATCGCTTAAGATGCTCGAACTGTCCACTCCAGTGCAGTTTGTTAAGGGTATTGGCCCGCGCCTGGCCGAGGTGCTGGCGGCCAAGGAGCTGGCGACTGTCGATGACCTGTTGCACTATCTGCCATTTCGTTATGAAGACCGGCTGAACCCGCGTTCGGTGGGGGAACTGCGCGCGGGGGAAATGGCTACGGTCATTGCCGAAGTCCGTAATTCGGGATTGTTTCGCACCCGGCGCATGCCCATTTTTCAGCTTACCGTCGGGCAAGGTCGCACTCGGTTGAAGTGTATATGGTTCAACGCCGCTTATTTGCAGGATCGCTTTCAGGCGGGGCAGATGGTGGCGCTCTACGGCAAGGTCGAAGAGGATCGCGATGGCGGATTGCAAATCGTGCAGCCGCAGTTTGAGATTCTTGGCGACATTAATGAAGAAGGCGGCGCGGATGACGCTGAAAAAAAGGCGGCGGCATCCCTCGAGATTGGACGCATTGTTCCGATTTATGAATCGACTGGGCAGGGGAAGCTTACTCCACGATGGTTTCGGCGGATTATTCGGTGGACGCTGGAGAATTTGAATCCTGATCTGCCTGATCCGATTCCGGCGGCAGTGCGGTCGCATTTGAGTTTGATGTCTTTGCGTGAGGCTTTGTGGAAGGTGCATTGGCCAGATGCTGGGGAGAGTTTTAACGATCTGCTGTCGTCGCGCACTGCGGCGCATATTCGGATGATCTTTGATGAGTTGTTTTTTATTGAGCTGGGGCTTGAACTCAGACGACGCGAGCAGAAGGCGCAGACAGGGATTGCTTTTCAGCTTAATGCCGGGGTACGCGAGGCTATTAAGAAGATACTGCCGTTTCATCCTACTGCCGCGCAGAAGCGAGTGTTGAAGGAGATCGCTACCGACATGCAGGCCGCGAGCCCGATGCGGCGGCTCTTGCAGGGGGATGTGGGATCGGGCAAGACGATTGTGGCTTTTCAGGCGGCGATTATCGCGATTGAAAATGGGTATCAGGTGGCGCTGATGGCGCCTACGGAGATTCTGGCGCAGCAACATTATTTTTCCGCGCGGCAGATTCTGGAACGGGCGGGGTATCGAATTATGCTGCTGACGGGTTCGCTGGAGCAGGATCGCAAGCGCGATGTACGGCGGCATATTGCTCAAGGGAATGCTCAGCTGGTGATTGGGACGCATGCGCTGATTCAGGATCGGGTGGAGTTTGGGAATTTGGGGCTGGTGGTTGTGGATGAGCAGCATCGCTTTGGAGTGATGCAACGGCTGAAGCTGATGAAGAAGTCAGATGATCGTGTGGTGACGGGGCTGCGCCCCGTTTTGCCGGGTGGGGACGCCCGGCGCTCCGCTGACTTTGAGCCTGATGTGCTGGTGATGACGGCTACGCCCATTCCTCGGACGCTTGCGCTTACGCTTTATGGCGATCTGGATGTTTCGGTACTGGATGAAGTGCCGCCGGGACGCACCCCGGTGGTTACTCGCGCCGTGGCGGATGAGCGCGCTCCTGAGGTTTGGGATTTTGTTCGCAAGCAGATCGCGGCTGGGCATCAGGCCTACGTGGTGTATCCGGTGATTGAGGAGAACGAAGAGCGTGAGCTTAAGGCGGCGCAGCAGATGCATCGGCAACTGCGGGAGAAGATTTTCCCCGATCTGCATGTTGGATTGCTACATGGGCGGCTTGATGCTGACGAAAAAGAGCGTGTGATGCGCGAGTTTCAACGGGGGGAGATTGAAATTCTGGTTGCTACTACGGTAATTGAAGTTGGCGTCGATGTGCCGAATGCTGCCGTGATGGTGATTGAGCATGCCGACCGGTTCGGGCTGGCGCAGTTGCATCAGTTACGCGGACGCATCGGGCGGGGCGCGGCTAAATCTTATTGCGTGCTTATGCGCGGCGGAAAGGTTTCCGAAGAGGGCGAGCGACGGCTGGATGCCATGGTGCGATCGAATGATGGGTTTCAGATCGCGGAGCTGGATCTGGAACTGCGCGGGCCCGGGGAGTTTTTCGGAACGCGGCAGGCGGGCATTCCGAGCTTTCGCGTGGCTAACATTATTCGGGATCGGCAGCTGCTGGAGGCGGCGAAACGCGAGGCGGCGTTTGTGGTGTCGGGGCCGAATGCTGAAATATCGAAGGAAGAGATTGATCGGGCGCTACGCGAGATGCGGTTACGGTGGGCGACGAGCTATGGGCTGGTCGAGGTGGCTTAGCTGGACGCTCTTGCCCACTGCTTTTAATTTAGATCTTGAATCCGAGTTCAAAGCCGACAGTCAAGGAGCAGCGTCCCTCTAAGGCCTCTACAGCCCGCAGACATTTTGATCCTGCCGGCCTTTGTTTGTTTGGAGGCTTTCGCGGGCGAGGCGCCCGCTCCACAGTGTTAATTCTTCCACGCTTGCGCAACCTTTGGGAGATCTTTGTGTTTAAATGCGGAAGGCCCACACGGACGGTGTCTTCGGCACGTCTGTGTGTACACCGCTCGAAGTGGGTTCCGGATTACACGCCGTTCGTCAACCGCATTTGCGGAAAATCCATTTCCAGCATCAAACGCTGAACGATTTTCCGCGGACCCTCTGGGTTCGCCACTGTAACACTTTGGAGAGAGAAGGGACTATATGACAACAATCCTTAAGAAGTTCGGTTGGTGGTGGACAGTGCTCGCGTTGGCGCTTTCGACAGTAGTTTTACCGACATTGGTTGCTGCTCAGGATCAGGGTCAGCAGGAAGACCCTCCTACGCGTGTGGCGAGGCTTGGGTACATGGAGGGGTCGGTTTCGTTTCAGCCGGCTGGGGAAGACGATTGGGTGCAGGCTGTTCCGAATCGTCCCATGACTACGGGGGACAAGCTGTGGTCGGATAAAGACTCGCGGGTCGAATTGCAGTTGGGGTCGGCGGTGATCCGGCTGAATGAGAATACCGGCTTTTCTTTTTTGAACCTGGATGACAACACGGTTCAGATTCAACTAACGGCTGGCTCGATCAACTTTCGTGTGCGGCGGCTGGACAATAACGATGATTTCGAGGTCGACACTCCGAATCTGGCGTTTACGGTTTCGCAGCCGGGGAGTTATCGGCTGGAGGCCAGCGAAGATGGCACTTATACGGTCGTCGCCATACGCGAGGGCGGAGGCCAGGCGACAGGCAACGGACAAACCTATACCGTGCATGCCGGGCAGAGAGCTACTTTCAGCGGGACAGATTCACTGAACGCCGACGTGGTTGATATTGGCGCGCCCGATCAGTTTGATACCTGGGCCTACGGTCGCGATCACCGATATGACGAATCGCGGTCGGCGCAATATTTGTCCCGCGATGTGGTCGGGTACGAGGATCTGGATGCCAACGGCGATTGGCGCGACGATCCGAATTATGGCCATGTTTGGTTCCCGACTCAGGTTGCCGTGGGTTGGGCTCCTTATCACACCGGGCACTGGGACTGGATTGAACCTTGGGGATACACGTGGGTCGATGATTCGCCTTGGGGCTACGCTCCATTTCACTACGGACGCTGGGTGACGGTCGGAGGGCGCTGGGGCTGGGTTGCCGGACCGGTCGCGGTGCAGGCGGTGTATGCGCCGGCGCTGGTTGTTTTTATCGGCGGCGGTGGCGGTTTCATGGGCGGCGATGTGGCGTGGTTCCCGCTTGGTCCGCGAGAAGTTTATGTGCCTCCGTATTATGTAAGCCGTGGATACATGACGCAGATCAATGTCAGCAACACGGTGGTTAACTCGACTGTGGTCACGAACGTCTACAACACGACCATCATCAACAAGACTACGAACATCACGAATGTGACCTATGTGAATCGGGGGGTGCAGGGTGCGGTGATGGTGGTGCCGCAACGCGCTTTTGCCAGCGCTCAGCCGGTGGCTCGTGTCGCGGTGAACGTCAATGCGGCGCAGATTGCGTCGGCGCCGATTAGCTCTCGGGTGGCAGTGGTTCCCACGCGGGAAGCGGTGCTTGGGGCTCGGGCATCGACCGCAGGCCATGTGAGTGCGCCACCGCCAGCAGTGATGAATCGGCAGGTGATCGCGAAGAAGACGCCTCCGCCTGCGCCAGTTCCGTTTGCGCGGCAGCAGCAGGCTTTGGCGGCGCATCCGGGACAGCCGCTTGCCCGGAGCGAGATGCAGACGTTGCGTCCGGCGGCTAGCGCGGCTTCTCACCCGATGGTCAGAGTGGCTCCTCCGGGAAGACCGGCGACTCCGAGCCCGGGGCGACCGGGCAATCTGCCTGTAAACCAAAATGCCGCGCGACCGGGGCAACCCGCGCCTAATAATCAGCCGGCGAATCGAACGCCCGCACAGCAGAACAATCGTCCGGACACGAATCAACCGGCCAATCGTCCGCCGGAAACCCAGGCACCGAGAACGCACCCGAATCAACCAGCACCACTTAACCGTCCTGAAGCTAATCGTCCGACTACGTCACCGGCACCGGATCGACCGGCTCCTCAAAGCAGACAGCCGGAAGCGGCTCGCCCTGAGGCTAATCGTCCCGCTGCGCCGCCGGCGCGCAATGACCGCCCGCCCGCGGCGGAACAACCTGCTGCGCGACCGCAACCAGCTGCCCCCGCACAGCGCGAGCAACGCACGCCTCCGCCGGCAGCGGCTAGACCCGCTCCTGCGCCGCAGCGTCCGGCAGCGAAACCGCAGACGCCTGCGGAGAAAAAGCAGCAGGAAGAGGAGCAGAAGAAAAAGCCTCCGGTTGGTTAGGAGCTGGAAAGTCAAACCATGTACATGGTTGCGGGGCGTCGTTACGGGGCATCCTGAGTCTCTCGGGATGCCCTTTTCCGGTTCTGCTATCATCGCGGCAGAGCCGGGAAACCGGTTGATTACAGCCTTCATCAGGAGCCTTCATCATGGAACTGCCCGGCCTTTCTTTGGGTTCGCGCCGCAACGAAGACATCGCGCTTGACCTCATGAAATTTATCGCCATGACAACCAGTTACGGTAAGACGACTGGCACTGGTGTCGGGTTTCAGGGTACTGGAGCGGCTGCCAAGCCCGAGGATTACGCGGCGCAGCTGTTGGAGCTTTATGGGCGCTGTCTGCAGTCGGTGGAAGGGAAGTAAGAAATCGGGTGATCGGGAGGTCGGTTCATCGGGTGATCTAGAACCCTAAGACTTTGATCCTCGATCTTGATCCTCGGTCTTTTGAACCTTGCTCTTTCGATCAGTCGATCACCCGATGATTCGATGGCCCGATCTCATTGTTTCTGAACCCTCTTCGTTGACAAGCGTGTCGCGGCTGGGCTATTCTGGATGTCTTTGGAAGTGTAGTGGAAGTCCTGCGGCTGCCCGCCGGGAACACCCCTAGCGCGCGTTCTGCGTGGATTTATCGTTTATCGTTTATCGTATATCGTTAGACTAGATCAGGGCATTCAGCGGTCTTCGCAATAGTAGCCGCTCTTTTAATTTTCCGGGAGATTCCGATGTCAACCTATTTCCCCAAAGAGGGGGATATTGCGCGTAAATGGTTTGTGGTGGATGCGAGTGGACTTGCGCTTGGGCGTCTGGCCTCGCGCGTGGCGCGCATTTTGATGGGCAAAGAAAATCCGCAATACACTCCGTTTATCGATACCGGCGATCACGTGGTGGTTATTAATGCCGAAAAGGTCAAGGTCACCGGCATGAAGACGGATCAGAAGGTTTATCACCGGTACACGGGATATCCGGGGGGAATTCGCTCGGAAGAAATGAAGAAGCGGCTGGTGCGCAAGCCCGAGTTGATCATTGAAGATGCGGTCTCGCGCATGTTGCCCAAGAACAAACTGGGCAAGCAGATGTTTACGAAGCTGAAGGTTTATCGCGGCGACAAGCATCCGCATGAGGCGCAGAAGCCGCAGGCTAAAGTATTCGCGTAAAGCAAGGTTTCGGGTGTCAGGTCCTCAGACAAACCTGCACCGGCAAAATTTTGAAAGGTTAAGCTCAAGGCGATTTGGCTAACCGCTAAATGCCAAGTGCTAAATGTTAACAATGGCTGAATTGGTGCAGTATTATGGAACGGGCCGGCGGAAGACGGCGATCGCGCGCGTTTTTCTTCGTCCTGGCAGCGGCGAGTTCAAGGTGAACGGCAAAGCGTTCGATGAATATTTTGTGACGCCATCGCAGCGGATCGCAGCGAAACGGCCGCTCGTGTCGACCGACAGCGCGGCTACTTTCAACGTGCTGGCGAATGTGAATGGCGGCGGAGTTTCCGGGCAAGCCGATGCGGTTCGCCTTGGCATTACGCGGGCGCTGATGGAATTCAATACGGAATTGCGCAAGCAGCTGAAGGTTGAAGGCATGGTGACTCGCGATCCGCGCGCGAAAGAGCGCAAGAAGTATGGACAGAAGGGCGCACGGAAGCGGTTCCAGTTCAGCAAGAGATAGTCGATCAAGGACGGTGTTAGAAATTCAATTCATCCCCCCACCTCCGCGAGATGGGGTGGACGGGAATGGCAATTCCGTCGATTTCGATGGCTTTGGCTTCGAATTACGAAGCTGAACAAATCGGCGGGATGCAGACCAACTTAGGAGGTTGATTGGCAAACATTACGATGAAGGAGTTGCTCGAAGCGGGCGTTCACTTCGGGCATCAGACGAAGCGTTGGAACCCGAAGATGAAGGAGTACATCTTTGGCGAGCGCAACGGTATTTACATTATTGATTTGCAGAAGACGCTGAAGATGTTCAAGGAAGCGTCGAAATTTGTGCAGGATCTGGCGGCCGATGGCCGCATCGTTCTCTTCGTGGGCACCAAGCGCCAGGCGCAGGATGCGATTGCCGAAGAGGCGCAGCGCTGCTCGATGTTCTACGTGAACCAGCGCTGGCTGGGCGGTCTGTTGACCAATTGGGTCACGGTGCAGAAATCCGTGAAGCGGCTCAAAGAACTTGACGAAATGGCCACGGATGGCCGTTACGACCTGCTTCCGAAAAAAGAAGTGATCAAGCTCGAGCGCGAGCGCAAGCACCTGCAGGCCAATCTGGCGGGCATCAAGAACATGACGCGGCTGCCCGATGCGATCTTCGTGATCGATTCGAATAAAGAGCAAATTGCGGTGCGCGAATCGCGCAAGCTGGGCATTCCGGTGGTTGCGGTGGTTGATACCAATTGCGATCCGAGTGAAGTCGATTATGTGATTCCGGGCAACGACGACGCGCTGCGCGCAATCCGGCTGTTTACCTCGAAGATCTCCGAGTCGATTGCCGAGGGCGTGCATGCCCGCGACGACAAGCAGATGGCGGATATTCAGGCAGCGGCGGAACCGGAACCTGCGGCCGAAGTTGCCGTTCCGGATACCGAGGAACTGTTTGCCGCAGTTGCGGCGGACGGGGCGGTCCCGATTGCTGGTGCCGAGGGAACGGGCATCGAAGGCGAAGAGATCCGCATGGAAGACGTGCTGGGCAAGGGCACGCGAAAGCGTCCCTCAGCCGCTACGGAAGATGTCGATGAGCTGCAGGCCGAGACGCGGCGATTCTAACTAACGCAGGTTTCAAGGTTGCGAGGCTGCAGAGTTTCAGGGTTGCGACCTTGAATGGTCCTCAAGATTGGCCTTCCCACTGATCCTGCTTTACGCTGAAACCTTGAAACGTTTGCGATCCAGATTCTGAGGTTCTAAATCTAATGAGCACTACTATGGAAAATATTTCTGCTGGCCAGGTTAAAGAGCTCCGCGAAAAAACTGGAGCGCCAATGATGGACTGCAAGCACGCGCTGACCGAGGCCAAGGGCAACCTGGAAGATGCCATTGTTCTGCTGCGCAAGAAGGGTGTATCGGTCGCAGCCAAGAAGGCGACGCGTGCGACGAGCGAAGGTTCGGTAGCGCATTACATTCACGCGGGCGGCAAGATTGGCGTGCTGGTGGAGGTCAACTGCGAAAGCGATTTTGTGGCGCGCACCGAAGACTTCAAAGAGCTGGTGCACGATATCGCCATGCATATTGCGGCCAGCGATCCGAAGTACGTGCGCAAAGAAGACGTGACCGCCGAGGACTTCTCGCGCGAGAAGGACATCTATCTTGACCAGGCAATCAAGAGCGGCAAACCCGCTCACATCGCCGAAAAGATCGTGGCCGGCAAGATGGAAAAGTTCTATGAAGAGGTCTGTCTGCTGGAGCAGCCTTTCATCAAAGACCAGACCATCAGTATCTCGCAGCTTATTGCCGCGAAGGTGGGCAAGCTTGGCGAGAATATTGCGGTGCGGCGCTTCGCGCGCTTCAAGGTTGGGGATGTCAGCGAGACTGTTGCCGTCACTAAGCCTACGCCGGAACCTAAGGCGGAGTAACTAGTGGAGCAACGGGCGTATAGGCCGTCATAATCTCAGCATCCAGCTCTCAGCATCTAGGCCGGGCGAGGACGCCCGGCGCTCCACTACAATGCCGGGCGAGGACGCTTGGCGCTCCACTGCAACGCCGGGCGAGGACGCTTGGCGCTCCACTGCAACGCCGACTAGCCGGCGTTTCCTGTGACGGTCATCGGGTCCAACATCTCTGCTAGAGCCAGCACCTTGTACGTGGCGTAGTTGTACACGGGTGACATGGCCAGGAGCCGGTCTAGCTCTTCGTTCGACGCGACCTTATAAATCCAGGCTCCGCCATGGCTGCCGATGACGTGGTAGCGGCACTCGAGCTTGTCCCCCAGCTTTTTTGCGTAGTCTGGCATCTGCATGACCGCGCGGGCGACTTCGGGTCCGAGGCGCGCCAGGTCGAAGTGCCATAGCACTAGAAATTTCACTTGAAACTCCTTCTGTGATTTTTAAGCGCGGTGGAATTATACTCCTGCATCTGCTTAGAATGTTGATCAGGAGAACGGGCTTCTCTCTAGCGTAGTGCTGTATTGCGTGGCATGATGGAGCCGCTCGTCGCGAGAGAAGAAGCATGGACAAACTCATCCATTACTGAGGCCAGAAAGGACAGGGCTAAGATTCCCCCCGATGTGGTAGAGGCCACGGGAAAAAGGTTCGTCAATGCGGCGGAACAAAACCCTATTGTCTGGGGTGCAGTATCGGCTTTTCTTGACTACCGTTCCTACTTAAATGTAAATGCGCAACCACCCCTACCGAGGCTTGTTTCAACTCACGATCGAGGCGTCATAACGCGTGTAAGATTTGGGAACAGGGGATCGAGCTACCCTAAATGGACCGCCTACGGCCTTGTGCCGTCAGATCAGGCAGCCACTGTCGGCTTTATCGGGGAACATCTGAATCTAGAACATCCGAAGGGAGCCGCTTTCATTCTCTTCGAAGGCGACGAAATGATATTAGACGGTCTGGAGATGAGGAACGTCATCCTCCGCAATGTCAGTATCCGCCATTATGGTGGTCCCGTGGTTATGCAGAATGTGTATTTTGTAAATTGCACCTTTACTTTTCCTTCGCCGAGTCAGATGCCGACCGAAATCAGGCAGCTCAACATTCCAACGGAACCGTCGATCGGAAAACCCAAAGCCCCCGGTTTGGGGAACAGGGAGCTTTTCGCGAACAAAATTTTGGAGTCAACGGCGGTCACGCTTACGGCCTCCTAGCCCGCAGAGCGCGGTGTCGGCCGCAGCCAGATGAGACGTTGGCTCTGCGACGGGCAATGCTACACTGAAACTTCATGCCCCTACCGATCTTCAAACGAATTTTGCTCAAAATCTCAGGCGAAGCACTTGCCGCCACGCAAGGCTTCGGGGTCGACACGGTTCGCATTCATGAGGTCGCGGCAGAGCTTGCCGATGTAAACACGCTGGGCATCCAAATGGCGATCGTGGTTGGCGGCGGCAATTTTTTTCGCGGGGTTGCCGACCAGGCACGGAATATGGATCGCGTCTCGGCCGATCACATGGGCATGTTGGCCACCGTCATCAATGCGCTGGCGCTGCAGGACGCGCTGGAGAAACAGAACGTATTTACGCGCGTCCAGAGTGCAATTGAGATGAATCAGGTGGCGGAGCCGTTTATACGGCGGCGCGCTATACGGCATTTGGAAAAGGGGCGCGTCGTTATTTTTGCCGGGGGGACGGGCAATCCATATTTTTCAACCGACACGGCTGCATCGCTGCGCGCCATGGAGATCAAGGCTGATGCGATTCTCAAAGCCACTAAGGTCGATGGCATCTATGACGCCGATCCGATGAAGGTGCCGGATGCGAAGAAGTATTCATCGCTGACCTATATGGACGTTTTGAAGCAGGGGCTGAAGGTGATGGATTCGACCGCGATTTCGTTGTGCAAGGACAATAATCTGCCCATCATCGTTTTTAACCTGAATCAGCGTGGGAATATCCGCCGTGTGGTGCTGGGGGAGAAGATTGGCTCGCTGGTCAGCGCGTAGGAAGGTCAGAGGTTAGAGGTCAGATTGCAGAGGTAAAACCCAGGAGTGTTAAGTTTTTTTACTTCTTCATTCTGACCTCTAACCTCTTACCTCAGCTATAATTCACCGTTCCATATTGCCATGTTGGGAGCTGATAAGAGATGGCTCATCCTGTCCTGAAAGATGCCTTTGCACAACTGAAGACTAGGATGGAGAAAGCGGTGGAAGATTTTCGCCGCGAGATGGCGGCTACGCGCACCGGACGCGCGAACATTCACATGCTCGATACGGTTTCGGTCGATTATTACGGAGAGCAGATGCCGCTCAACCAAGTCTCGCAGATTCACGCGCCTGAGCCGCAAATGATTACGGTGCAGCCGTTCGATACGTCGCAACTGGGAGCGATCGAGAAGGCTATCCGCAGCGCTGACCTGGGGCTGAATCCGATGAACGATGGCAAACTGGTGCGCGTGCCGATTCCGGCGCTTACCGAGGATCGGCGCAAAGATATGGTCAAGCATCTGCACCGGATTCTCGAAGACCATCGGACTGCGGTGCGGAATATACGCCGCGATGGGAACGATGCCATCAAGAAGACTTTGAAGGACAAAAAAATTGCCGAGGATGACGAGAAGCGCGCGCTGGAGGAAATCCAGAAGCTCACCGATGACGAAATCAAGAAGATGGAAGAGATGAGCAAGGCCAAAGAAAAGGAAGTGCTGGAGTTCAAGTAGCCCGAGTGGGCCTGAAATATCTCTAGGACGCGCGTCGCTCCACTTTGTGCATTGAATTGACCGTATAATCTGGAGATGAAGCGCGTCGTCCATGCCTCATGTCCGCATGATTGCCCTGATGCTTGCGGAGTGCTAATTACTATTGAGGATGGGCGCGCCACTCGAATTCAGGGCGATCCCGAACATCCAGTCACTCGCGGATTTCTTTGCGCCAAAGTTGCCAAGTATCTCGACCGCGTGTATTCGCCGGATCGCGTGCTTTATCCCATGCGTCGGGTGGGGCCGAAGGGGGCTTTTCTGCGGGAAGGACGGGCGGGGACGCCGGTCGCTCCATCAATCGAAGCTTTTGAACGTATTTCATGGGATGAGGCGCTGGACGAAATTGCCCGGCGTTTTCGCGGGATTGTTGCGGAATATGGGCCGGAATCCATCCTGCCTTACTCTTACGGAGGCACTCTCGGCGCGCTGAACGGCGCTTCGATGGATCGGCGTTTCTTTCACCGGTTGGGCGCTTCGCAACTGGAGCGAAGCATTTGCTCCAGCGCTGGCGAGGAAGGTTTGAAATCGGTGATTGGCATCAAGCTGGGCACCGAGCCGGAGCAGTTTGCCCACTCGCGTTACATCATTGCGTGGGGATCGAATATCCATGGCAATAATGTTCATCTCTGGCCGTTTATTGAAGAAGCTCGGCGCAAGGGCGCCAAGCTGGTTGTCATCGATCCGTATCGCACGCGCACCGCGAAGTGCGCGGATTGGTACTTGCCAATTAATCCTGGGACGGATGCCGCTCTTGCGCTTGGATTGATGCACGTCATCATCAATGAAAATCTGTTCGATGCCGATTATGTTGCGCGCTACACGGTTGGGTTCCAAGAGCTGAAGGCGCGCGTGCAGGAATATTCGCCTGACAAAGTTGCGCACTGGACGGGCATGGCCGCCGACGATGTTCGCAAGCTGGCACGCGAATACGCCACGGTGCGGCCGTCGGTGATTCGAGTCAATTACGGGATACAGCGCTCGGAGCGCGGCGGGATGTCGATGCGCGCAGTCACGATGCTGCCGTGTTTGATTGGATCATGGAAAGAGATTGGCGGCGGACTTCAGCTTTCGCTTAGCGAGTCTTTTGGATTAAACCGCCCCGCGCTTGAAATGCCTGAGCTGATGCGCAAAGCGCTGGGACGGCCCTCGCGTATCGTCAACATGGTGCAACTGGGAAGCGCGCTGAACTCGCTTACGGGGCCACCGATCAAAGCGCTGTTTGTTTATAACTCGAATCCGGCGGCGGTGTGTCCGAATCACAATGAAGTTGTCCGCGGATTGAAACGGGCGGATCTTTTTACCGTGGTGCACGAGCAGTTCTTCACCGACACCACCGACTACGCCGACATCTTGTTGCCTGCGACTACTTTTTTCGAGCATAAGGATCTGCAGGCTGCTTATGGGCACTATTATTTGCAGATTTCTAATCAGGCCATGGAGCCGGTGGGAGAATGCCGCTCGAACGTTGAGATGTTTCGCAGTTTGGCTGAGCGCATGGGGTTTGACGATGACTGTTTTCGCGAAACTGTGGATTCGATGATTGATCGCGCTCTTCGGTCGGAGAACCCGCGACTGAAAGGAATCAATCGCGAGCGACTGGAGGACGAGCATTGGGTTCGACTTAATCTCGGCGGTAATGGAGCGAATGGCTCCTGTGTGAAACCTTTTCTACCTTTTGCGGAGGGTAATTTTCCTACGCTTAGCGGCAAGGCTGAGTTCTATAGCGAGCAACTCGAGCGGCGGGGACTCGATCCGGTAGTGGCTTTTAGCCCGCCCGACGAATCGCGTCACGGATCGAAGGCGGCTGGATTTCCTCTCGAACTTCTGGCGCGCAAGCCGGACAATCATCTCAACAGTTCATTCGCCAATCTTCCGGCTGTCCGCGCCATGGAGCCATGGATTGGGGATTTGGAAATGCATCCTGCCGATGCTGATGCTCGCGGGGTACGCGATGGGGACCGGGTTCGCGCCTTTAATCAGCGGGGCGAGATCGTTCTGCGGGCTCGAGTCGATGGCGCGGTGCGTCCCGGAGTGGTTGCTGCGCGGCTCGATTGGGCTCGATTCAGTGCCGGCGGCGGAAATATAAATTCGTTAACTTCGGAAAAACTTACCGACATGGGCAACGCGGCGACGTTTTATTCCGTCTGTGTTGAGGTAGACTTTTTCGCGCGTGACCCCTCGGAGTGAAACTCGTCCCGTCCTTGGACGCATCTCACTCTCTACCGTATAATTACCGTTTTCCTAACGCTAGTTTTTCGAGGTTGTTGCAATTCATTGCCGTCCTCATGCTATTTCTGCGTGTGCCCCACGACTCGGCCACGACAGGGGCTCACGCTCGGAGTCGTCTCGCAGTTCATCTTCTTCCCACACAATAGTTTGCAGAAATAATAGCGAGTGGAAATACGTCCTCGTTTTGCTCGCGCTTTTGCTATTAACTGTGCCCGTCATAGGCCAGCAAGACCTCATCGTCGGCATTGTTCCCCACGGTAATCGGCGCATCCCGGCTGACACGATCAAGGCTCGCATCTTCACCAAGGTCGGCGATGTCTACGACACCGCAGCTATCGAACGCGACTTCAACGCGTTGTGGAACACCGGTTACTTTGAGGACATACGCTTTGAGCGCGAACAGACTCCGAAGGGCTGGATTCTTCACATTTACGTCAAAGAGCGGCCGACGATTCGCGAGATCAATTACACGGGACTGAATGCGGTTTCTACCAGCGACGTGCTTGACCGCTTCAAGGAGCGCAAGGTTGGACTGTCGGTTGAGAGTCAGTACGACCCTACAAAGGTCAAGAAGGCGGAGGTTGTCCTGAAAGAGCTGCTGGCGGAGCATGGACGCCAATTTGCTACCATCCGCACTGAAGAGCACCCGATTCCGCCGAATGCGGTCGCTGTGACGTTTGTGGTCAAGGAGGGGCCTAAGGTTAAAGTCGGGCGCATAACATTCAGAGGAAATAAACATATCAATGACCGGACTCTGCGCGCGGCCATGAAGAACCTGAAGCCAATTGGCATTCCGCATTCGATTTTCCTGGAGAATCTCTTTGCCAAGACCTACGACGCTACGAAACTCGAAGAAGACACTGAACGCGTCCGGGCAGAGTTTCAAAACCGCGGCTATTTCAAGGTGCTGGTGGACGAGCCCAAGACGGAAATCCACGATACTGGACATCCCGGGCCGCACATTCCGTTGTTTCAGTCGGGGGTTGGGAAAGCGGTTGATATCACGATGCCGATCGAGGAGGGCGATCGCTACCGACTCGGCAGCATCACCTTCAAGAACAATGTCGCCATTCGAAACACTGCCGCCTTGCGCAGCCTTTTCCCGATGAAAGATGGAGATATTTTCAGCCGCGACAAGGTCGCCAAGGGGCTGGAGAACTTGCGCAAAGCCTATGGCGAGGCTGGCTACATTAACTTCACTTCGGTCCCCGATACAAAGTTTGACGACGAGAAGAAGATCGTGAACCTGGAAGTCGATGTGGATGAAGGCAAGCAGTTCTACGTGCGCCGCATTGAGTTCGAGGGCAATACGACCACGCGCGACAAAGTCATCCGCCGGGAAATTGCGCTCGAGGAAGGGCAGATCTATAACTCGCGTTTATGGGAGCTAAGCCTGCAGCGCTTGAATCAGCTCGGCTATTTCGACCAGCTCAAGCCCGACGATCCCAATACCACCGAACGCCACCTCGACGAAAAGGCTGGCACCGTCGATCTCGCGCTGAAAGTGCACGAAAAAGGCAAGAACAGCATTGGGCTGCAGGGCGGCGTCAGTGGCCTGGCAGGTGCCTTCGTGGGACTTAATTACAGCACCAACAACTTTCTGGGATTGGGCGAAACGCTTTCCGTGCAAGCCAGTCTGGGGAGCCGGCAGCGCGACCTGGTATTTGGCTTCACCGAGCCTTACTTGTTTGACCGGCCCATCCAAGCGGGCTTTAACGTTTACACGCGAAAGACAGACTATGACCAGGCACGGCAGTACGCTATTGCCACGGGACAAAATCTGAACCTTCCATCGGTCTATCTCCAAAACCTGCAGAATTATTCGCAGTCGAGTACGGGCGCCACGCTGAACGTGAGTTATCCGCTGCGCAAGGGGCATTCATTTAAGCGGGTTGGCGTCAGCTACTCCTTTGATCGCTCGTCGCTGATTGCGGTCAGCAATGCCTCCAAGCTGTTGTTCGACAATCTCAATTTTCGAGGAATTACGGGCCCCAACGCGCTCAATGGCATCATCACCAGCAAAATCACACCGAGCTTCACCATGAACACGCTAGATTCGCCGTATGCGCCTCACAATGGGAAGAGTCTCTTCATCGGAGGGGAATTCGCCGGCATCGGAGGCACAGTTCACAGCATCCGGCCGATCGTCTCGTTCAAACAATTTTTCCCGATGCAAAAGACCGGCAACCGCCGTGGCCGCAATGCTCTGGGATATAACATTCAGGGTTCGTTTATTACCGGATATGGCGGGATTGTGGCGCCGCCGTTTGAGCGCGCTTACCTCGGCGGCGAAAATGATCTCCGCGGTTTTGACATCCGCACCGTCTCTCCGATCGCTTACTTGACAAGTGCACAGAGCGTGGCACTCAGAAACCAGGATGGAACTTTCGTTCCTGCAAATCCCCGGTTCCCAGCTGTGCCGGGCTCCAATGGAGCGTGCGTCGCCAATTGCTGGAATATCCCGGTACCGTTTTCGCAACTTGTGACTCCGGGCGGCGATCTCAGCCTCCACGGCAACCTTGAATACCGCATTACCATCGCCGGGCCGGTGGCCATCGCGCCCTTCGTCGACACGGGCGTCGATCCGATCCTACGGACCTCACAGTTGCAGGTGAACCCGGTGCAGTATCAAACTCTGATTAACACCCAGTTCGGATGTCCAATTCTCGGGCCGCAGACCGGTTATGCCTGCGCGGGTGGTGCCACCATCGGTGGAATCTCACAATATCTCAAGCCGGTTCCGGGCACTAACTGGGTTCCGCGTATGTCTACCGGCCTCGAGTTGCAGACAATGCTCCCAGTGGTCAATGCGCCGTTCCGCATTTACTATGCCTACAACGCATTGCGTCTCAATGGCATGGCGAATCCGCCGATATCGATAACCCAAGGCATGTTTCCATTCGCGACCAATTACGGAGCTGCTCAATACACGTATAACCTAACGCGATCAACTCTGGGATCGAACTACACTCTGCTCGAACCGCGCAAGACATTCCGCTTCACCGTGGCCACGACGTTCTAGGGGCAGCTCGCAGCTCGCAGCTCTCAGTCTGGTATTGCGGATGGAATCGTCGGCTTGCCTGTCGAAAGAGCCGAAGATCACTTGTGAAGGTATGGCTGCTAGCGGGGAGCCGCGGACGGAGAGCTATTCAATCTGCACAAGTTGGTTGGCGGCCGGAGATGGCGGTGAGGGCCATTGCGGAGCGCGCCATGCGTCCAGGACCGATACCTGGTGCACGCAGGAGACGGTGCAATGCGGGGCGCACGATTTTTCGGTGTGAAACTCGCGCCGCAGATCGGCGACTGTGTATTTTTCGAGGGGAATACCAGGATAGCCGCGCTGCTGCGAGCAGTAATGAACGAGCCCATCCTCGCAGATATAAAGATAGCGGCCGCCGGCGCGGCAGCGCCACTGATTCGGGCGCCCGAGGGCGATGTTGTCCTGAAATGCATTTACGCGTGTGAAACTGCGTTTCTCGAGCGACTTCATCTCGTGGTAGACGCGCTGCTCTTCGGGATTCAACGGCTGCACCTGGCCAGAGCCATCGTGGATGATTCCTATGGTCGAGCTGAAGCCCAGTTCCAGCGCGCGCTTGCCGATGGTGAGCGCGTCCTGCGGATGGCTCACTCCGCTGCCGACGACTGAATTTATATTGACGTGAAAATTGGCATGCTCAGCCAATAGTTGGAGCTTGCGGTCGAGAACCTTCAGGCTTTTCTTCGAAACTTCGTCTGGATTGACGTTATCAATCGAAATCTGGAGCCACTCCAGGCCTGCGCGGTTGAGCTTCTGAATGCGGTCGGCGGTTAGGAGATAACCATTTGTGATCAGGCCCGAGACAATCCTGCGCTGGCGCATGCGGTGAATGATGTCGTCGAGTTGCGGATGCAGCAGCGGTTCACCGCCGCTGATAGTGATCACCGAGGTGCCGAGAGCGTCGAGCAGATCGACGCGATGCAACATTTCGCCGGCGGGCACGGGTTTCGAAAAATCGTCGAACTCGTTGCAGTAGGTGCAGGCGAGATTGCAACGCCGGATCGGAATGAGGTGCGCGAGCAGCGGATGGTCGGTCGACACCACGGCCTTCAGGATCTGCCACAACCCGTGAAGGTTTCGTTCGGCCGCTTTAAGCTTGCGGCGCAGTGCCACTGACGTGGTTACCATCCGATTGACCTGCTTTTATTTCACCATAGAACAGGGCAGACGGCCAATTTCACGCAGTGTTTGGCGGAAAAAGGCGGTTGAATGGTTCTTCGCGACAGTCGCCAAACTGGACTGCGGTACAGGCTCGCAAGGTCCGCGCGTCATTTCTCTGCGAGAAAGGCAATCAGTTCTTCGCGCCTGAACCCGGCCTCGCGCAGACACCATAGCCAACAGTGAACATCTCGCAAAGATCATCGGACGGGATCCCAAGAAGGACGCGGCGGTGGGATCCCACCTTTGCGCACAGAACGCGCAAGGATCGGGCAACCGATCATTGAGAAGTTGCTGCGCGATTTGAAGGCTCTAGGGTCGAAGACAGCGCAGGGCTTGATGCCACTCCTGGAATCTTGGGTGGACGGGCGAGACGCCGGTCGCTCCATTGGGCGTCCTACTCCATCTCGCCGCCCATGGGCACGTAGCGGAACTTTCGGCCGTCAAAGAACAGGGCGGAGGTTTCCTTGAAGGTGCCGCCTTCTTCGACGTAGATGGCTTCGATGGTTTTCTTTCTTAGTCGCATTTTCTTGACGGTGAGTGACTCGTAGGGCAAATTCACGATCACGAATTTCGCTTTCGGGGCTGGCGAACGCCAGGCATCCTTACCCGAGCCATGAATAATCAGCAGCATCAGGCCGCGCCGCGCGGGGTCGGGCTCGGAGAAGGTCGTCGTCAGTTTTGGATCGCCATAACCAAAAAATTCATAATAAGGATCGATCACTTTGTAATTGTGCTCGCCTTGATCCGACATCGGATTCTTGCAGCGGGCGGCAATCACCACGTCTTCGATGCCGTCGCCGTCGAGATCGCCAAATACGGGCGGAACTTCTGGCACCAGCGTGAATCCAAGGCCGAACTGCTGGTGTACAAAATCGTTGTCGATCTTAAAAGTGCCAGACTGTGTCTGACCGAAGGCCGGGATTAAGAGCGCGATGGTGAACGCCAGGAGAGAAAATGCTTTTGTCATGCGTCTAATGTAACCTTCGGGCGACACCGTCGGGCAGGTAACGAAAGTCACCACCTGAATGGGTAAGAGGTGCGAGGCGGGGAGGTGCAAGACTGGTAAGAGGTCCAAATTGCAGAGGGTGCAGAATTACAAATTCCCGGTGAAGTGTTCCCAACCTCCTGGCTTGAGGACGCGGTGTTTGCGATCGCTGCCTATCAGGCGCATGCCTGTGGACCGGGTGATGCGTCCAATGCGCGTCACGGGAACTCCCGCCACCTTTGAGGGAACGGGCGCGGATGAAGCAAACAGCAGTTCGTAGTCATCGCCGCCATGCAAGGCGAACTCCATGGCAACTTGATCGTTGCCCTTGCCCTGCCCGACTCTCACCCGTGGAATTGCTTCCTCGTCGATTTCGGCGCCTACGCGGCTCTCCGCGCAGATGTGTTCGAGGTCGGTGGAAAGGCCGTCGCTCAAATCGATCATGGCGGAAGGGATGCGTCGTTGGCGCAGCCACTTCCCGACGGCAACTCGCGGCAACGGACTCAGGCGCGGGATTAATTTTGCGCTGAGGGGCTTCGATTTCGATTTTCTTAGCCGTTCGAGTGCGGCTGCTGCACCGCCGAGTTCTCCGGTGACATAAAGGTGGTCGCCGGGTTTTGCTCCCGATCGCAGGACTGCCTGTCCCGTGGGTACCGAGCCCACGACTACGATGTCTGCCTGAATTCCGCCGAGAGACTGCGCCGTGTCTCCGCCCGCCAATGGGACGGCGAATTCCTGGGCCAGATCTAACAGTCCTCTCAGGAAGCGGGTAACCCATTTCTGCGGGAGGTCATTCGGGATTGCCAGGGACAAAAACGCTGCCAGCGGCTCTCCGCCCATGGCTGCGATATCGCTGAGGCCGCGCGTGAGGCAACGCCTTCCGACTAGCTCCGGGCGGTGCCATTGGCGACGGAAATGCACATCCTCAATACTGAAGTCGGTCGTGACCAGCAACTCGCGGCCGGGAGAAACGCGTAGAACGGCGCAGTCATCTCCGATCCCGGTTACCAGATCTTTGCTGTCGCGGGATTTGCGGTTGCGGGGGTGGCGGCGGATCTGGCTGCGAATCTGTTGGATCAGCTTCTTTTCGCTTAGCGGCATGTCGATTCAATATACCGCGCCTCGATTCGGGCGGATGCGGTAGGGGAGAGCGGGTACATACTGGGAAGTGAACCTGAAAATCGGTAATCTTGTCTATGTGGGCATCACAACCACGCTGCCTTGGTAACCATCCAAAAGGCCATACCAAGGTTGACAGGGGGAATCAGGTTTGTTACCGTTTAACTCGCCGTTCACAGTGAATTGCCGAACCAAGTACTGCTGCATGAATCAGTTGCAGCGAAATTGGATTTTGGCTTGCCTGATTCCTGGTAAGTGGAAGAGCCAGCCCGCCCCCTGACGCAGCTGGAGGAATCAGGATTCCGAGCCTGAGCAAGACAGTTCAGCTCTGGCAGGATTCCACGACAAAATCTATAACCCCGGAAGTAGCATATTGCGTAAACGCTTTTACATCTTTTTCGTAGCTCGCGACGAAGCCGGTCAGCTTCGGAAGATCTCGATTCCCGTCCAATATCTCTATGTCCTGGTGGCAGGCGCGGCAATCGGAGTGCTGTGCCTTACCGGCATTGCCAGCTCCTACACGCGGATGCTGCAAAAGGTCGCTCATTATAATCAGCTCCGCACCGAGGACGCTCAACTTAAGGACCGCTACTCGCGCCTTGAGCAGGTGGCCAAGGAACGCGACATACAGGTCGCCTCGCTCGGTTCGCTGGCGAGTGAGGTTTCGGCGCTGTACGGGCTTAAGTCCAACCCGGGGATGGTTACAGCCGCGACGGAGCCGATTCAGGAGGCGCAGGTTCACTCCTCGCTGGATCAGCTTTATGCCTTGAAGCGCACGGCATTGACGGGCGCGGCCACGGTCGGGATCTCGCTTGGGCTCACCAAAAATTCCACAACGGCTGACTGGATCCGTGCTAACTCCGCTCCTAATCTTTGGCCGGTTGAAGGGGTGGTGACGGGCTCCTTCGGCGAACGCATTGACCCGTTTAACGGAGAAGGCGCGTTCCACTCTGGCGTCGACATCTCTGCCGGTCTGGGCTCGGCGGTGATTGCTCCGGCCGACGGCACTGTTACCTTCGCTGATTTCCTGGGCGGCTACGGACGCGCCATCATGATCGACCACGGACACGGTATCAGCACGCGCTATGGCCATCTTTCCAGCTTCGCGGTCACGGCCGGGCAAACCATTCACCGCGGCGACACCATTGGCTATGTCGGGCTTAGCGGACGCTCGACTGGACCCCATCTTCACTACGAGGTTCGCATCAATGATGTCCCGGTAAATCCCTATAAATATCTACGGCTGACGGTTGCGCACGTAGGCGGATTTGCCGCGGGATCCTAAAAATTCCATTCTAAAAATCGCAATCTCCCGGCTGTTTACGACAGTGCCTGAGCAATACACTCCTTTCGTAACCTTGCGGAGATTGCCATCTCGTCCCAAAATTTTCCACAGCAGGGAACCTTTCTTTACACTGGCCCAGCACTTGCCAAGGAAATACAGTCAGAACCGATTTACAAATGGAAATCCGATCACGCGAAACCTGACGCTGGGCGCTTGAAGACGGCGATTTTTCAAATGATCGGATCCCTCAATTTGGAATGAAACACAGGAGGCTCTCCCCCATGCTGCAAAATCTACGGAATGCTCTAGCGAACGATGAAGGCCAGGATATCGCTGAATACGCAGTGATGCTTGCTGTAATTCTCGTCATAGTGATCGGTACAGTGCGTCTGATCGGCGGAAACGCGAACAATGCCTTTTCGACCGTTGGCAGCACTCTGGCGGGGACTAGTTCGTAGGGTAGTGAGCAGCGGTTCAGCAAAACTTAAGAGTAAAGATAAACATTTAGCTTTGCGAGCCGCCTGCTTTAAGCCAGATTCGAATATGCCGCAGTTGGGAGCGAATAACTACCCGTTCGCCCTCGCCACTCATATACTCGTCTATACTGTTCCGACTGTGGCGCAGTCTCGTGCGTTGTAGCTGGCTCAAATCTGGGACTTCTCGCTACGAATCTACCTGCAATCAATCCAGAGTAGAATCTCTTGACGGGGACCCCTATTGGGCAAACGCTGGCATATCGTTGCGCTGCTCGCTTGTCTGATTCTGCCGCTCTGTTTTGCGCAGCCGGCGAAGGTGGGCGAAACATCTCCCGAAGCTTCCCCTGGAACATCGCCTGCAACATCGCCTGCGAAGTATAAAGTTGGGAGCACGTTTCGGCAGTTCACGCCAGCGGACAAGGCCTATAACTGGCGGGGCGCGAAGACTCACGCGCTCGTGACGACAGTCTGGTATCCCGCTGCATCGTCGGCTGTCGTAGAACCAGTCGATATTCCAGGTGTTAGCCGCCTTTTTGTGATCGGAAGCGCCGCTCAAGATGCGAGGCTTGCATCGGACGCCGCGAGATTTCCGATGATCGTTCTTTCTCACGGCACGGGTGGCTCCGCCTTACAAATGGCGTGGCTGGGGACGGCGCTGGCAGCCCAGGGCTACATAGCGGTCGCAGTGAATCACCCGGGGAACAATGCCAGAGAGCCATACACCGCAGAGGGATTTTCAACGTGGTGGGAGCGAGCCCGCGATCTGACCGTAGTTATCGACTCCATGCTGGCGGATAACACATTTGGGACCCACATCGATTCTGGCCTCATCGGAGCTGCGGGTTTTTCGCTCGGCGGTTACACGATGATCGAGATCGCCGGCGGGGTCACCGATGTCAAAGCTTTCAAGGAATTCTGCGCGTCTTCCCATGCCGACAACATCTGTAAAAGCCCGGCAGAGTTCCCGAATTTGGTGGAAGACTTCGATAACCTGTCTAAAACGAACGCTGATTTTCAGGCTGCTCTCCGCCATGCTGGAGATGTGTATCGCGACTCCCGGGTTCGGGCGGTCTTTGCGATAGCTCCGGCGCTGGGGCCAGCATTTCGTCCTACGAGTCTGCAAAAAATCGCCATCCCAGTGATGATTGTTGCTGGGGAGGGGGACACGAACGTCCCAATCGAATCCGGGGCAAGATATCTAGCGGAGACCATTCCCGGTGCTAAGCTCACGATCTTTCCGGGCAATGTGGGGCACTACGTTTTTCTGGACACCTGCACCGAGGCGGGCCGGAAGACCCTGCCGCTCTTATGCACCGACGGCGCGGGAGTCGATCGTGACACGATCCACAAAAAGACAGCGGCGCTTGCCGTGGAATTTTTTGGGACGAGGTTGAAGTGAGCCAGAAAGCAGAACAGCGAGAACCTAGCCCTTCGCCTTCTTAATTTCCTCAATCAGCGGCGGCACGATGTCGAATAAATTTCCGACGACGGCGTAATCCGCAATCTCGAAGATCGGCGCCTCCGAATCTTTGTTGATCGCGATGATGCTGCGCGAGCCCTTCATGCCGACGATATGCTGGATTGCGCCTGAGATTCCGAGGGCCAGATAGAGCTTCGGAGCGACCGTCTGTCCCGACGATCCGATCTGGCGATCCATGGGCAGCCATCCGTTGTCGCAGATAGGACGCGAGGCCGCCAGCTCGCCGCCGATGGCATCGGCTAGCTGTTTCGCCAGGTCGATGTTTTTCTGCTCCTTGATGCCGCGGCCGACCGACACGATAATTTCGGCTTGCGTCAAATCGACCGCTTGCTTTGCTTCTTTGAAAACTTCCTGCGGCTTGTTGCGGACGACGTTGTCAAGGATATCGACGTTGACGGTCTCAACCGGCGCCGCTGCTGCACCGGTTTCGACCTTGTCCGCGCGAAACGAGCCGTTTTGAAAAGTAACAAAGCATGGCCCGGAGCCGGCGAAACTTACGTCGGCTACGAATTTGCCCTGGAACATCTGGCGCGTGAATAGGAGTTTGCCGCCTTCATAGCTAAAGCCGATCACGTCACTGATGGCGGTGGTTTGCAAAGCGGTCGCCAGCTTCGGCACAAAGTCGCGCACCTGATAGGTGTGTGGCATCAGGACGAGCTTGGCTGGATGCTTTTCTAAAAAATCCTTTAGCGCTTGGGCGAACGCGTCCGGAGTGTAGGGTTCGAGCTTTGGCGATTCGATGTCGTATACCTTCGCGACTTTTTTGGCTGCGACTTCGCTTGCGATCGCAGAGACACTTGAGCCGATTGCTGCGGCTTCCAGCGTCCATCCGGTTGCGGCGGCGAGCGCTTGCCCGGCTGCGATCGTCTCCCAGGAGACGCGGCTTAATTTTCCTTCGCGTTGTTCGACGACGACTAGAATTGTGTCAGCCATAAATTAGTAGTTCATTCGCAGCTCTCAGAACAGCCCGAATATTTGGAGCCGCGAACTGGGGGCTGCTGTGATTCTTTTTCAAATTACTCGCAGTTCATTCTTTAATTTTTCCACCAGCTTTTTTGCCACTTCCGCTGGGGGGCCTTCCAGAAATTCTGTGTTCTTCGATTTCTGTGGCACGTAAAGCTTCTCAATCTTTTGTAGATTGCTGCCCATCGCCGATTGCACTTCAGCCAGAGTTACCTTGCGCAGCGGTTTTGTTTTCGCCTGCTTGATTCCAATCAGGGTTGCATAACGCAGCTTGTTGATGCCTGATTGAATGGTCAGAACTGCGGGCAGCGGCATGTCGACGTATTGAAAGAATCCGGCTTCGAGTTCGCGCTTTACGTGGATGCCGGCTTCAGTTTTTTCAATTTGCATGATGATGGTTGCGTGGGGCAAGCCTAGAATCTGAGCGAGAATCACGCCGGTTTGCGCGTAGCCGTAATCGTCTGATTGGAGGCCGGTGAAGATGAGGTCGAACTTTTCATCTTTGATGGCGGCGGCGATGGCTCGCGCTGTGTTGTAGGCGTCGAGGCCGACGAAAGCATTATCCTCAAGATGGATGGCGCGGTCCGCGCCTTTTGCCAGCGCTTCTCGCAACACCTGGGAAGCGCGCGCCGGGCCCGCGGTGAGGGCGACTACTTCGCCGCTGTGCTTTTGTTTCTGCTGCAACGCTTCTTCGAGCGCGAATGCGTCTGGTTCATTGACCTCATAGGAAACGTCTTCGCGGATCCAGGTGCCCGCATCGTTCAACTTTAGCGGAGCGTCTTTCTGCGGAACCTGCTTTATGCAGACCAAAATCTTCACGGAGCCACTCCGATCCCTTAACGGCAAACTGGTTAGTATAAACGAGTAGACGTGATAATTGACGAAGGCTACCTGGGATAGCGAAAGCACTCGAGCGAGTGGTCGTTCACCATTCCTACGGCGGATTATGCCTTCATTGCGCAAGAGTTGCTTTGTTTTGCGCTGGTCGTACCGCGCGATCTCCGCGGCATCGAAGCCGTCGAAGGCAGCACGATAGTTTCCGCGTTTGCGCAGAATCGTGTCCCAGCTCAGGCCTGCTTGGGCGCCTTCCAGAATGAGGAACTCGAAAAGCACGCGATCGTCGTGCTGTGGAACGCCCCACTCGCGGTCGTGGTAGAGGATTGAGAGTTCGTTGCTAGGCCACGCACAGCGGACGACATCTTTCTTGGGTGCTGCTTTCTTGGGTGCTTTCACCATGAAACTTGATCTTGATGAGCTTACGCCGCTTGCTTGCCGGCGAGGGCACCGTCAATCTTGCGCAATTCCTCGTCTGAAAATTTCAGGTTCTTCAGCGCGGCTACGTTGTCATCGACCTGCGAGACTTTGCTGGTGCCGACTAAGGCGCTGGTTACTCTTGGATCGCGCAGCACCCATGCTACCGCCATTTCGGCCAGCGTCTGGCCTCGCTGCCGTGCGATTTCGTTCAGCTCACGAATTCTGGTTAACGTCGTCTCTCCGATATCTTTTTTCTTCAGAAAGAGATCGCGCGCGGCACGCGAATCGCTTGGGATGCCGTGCAGATAGCGATCCGAGAGCAAGCCCTGGGCGAGCGGACTGAAGACGATCGAGCCCACACCTTCTTTTTCGAGAACGTCGAATAATCCCTGTTCGGGATCGCGCACGAACATCGAGTATTTTGGCTGGTGGATAAGACAGGGCGTTCCGAGAGCGCGGAGAATTTTCACCGCTTCGGTCGTTTGTTTCGCGTTATAGGCAGAGATGCCGACGTAGAGGGCTCGTCCCGAGCGCACGGCTGTGTCAAGCGCGCCCATGGATTCTTCCATCGGAGTGTCGGGGTCGGGACGGTGATGGTAGAAGATATCGACATATTCAAGGCCCATGCGCTTGAGGCTCTGATCGAGGCTGGCCAGCATATATTTGCGCGAGCCAAAGTCGCCGTAGGGTCCGGGCCACATGTCCCAGCCGGCCTTGGTCGAGATGATCAGCTCGTCGCGATAGGGAAGAAAATCTTTTTTCAGGATCTGTCCGAAGGTTTCTTCCGCCGAGCCGTATGGAGGGCCGTAGTTATTGGCCAAGTCGAAGTGCGTAATGCCAAGATCGAAGGCGCGGCGCAGCATGGCGCGCGAGTTTTCGAAATTATCTTTATCAGTGCCCCCGAAGTTGTGCCACAAGCCCAGGGAGACGGCGGGAAGCTGAATGCCGCTGCGTCCGGAGCGGCGATACTGCATGGAATCGTAACGCCTGTCGTCTGCGATGTACACGAGAATACCCTCAGCCGCAATCAAAGACCGTACATCATTCTACCGGTCAATCGTATTTTTCGTAGCGGATCGAGGTGCGATCCCAGCCCAGGCTCTTGAGCAGTTCGCGATTGGCTTTGACCATCTTGTCGAGGCCGCAGATATAGGCATGCATGTCGGTACGCATACCTACAATTTCGCCCAGATGTTGCTGAACATATCCTCGCAGCCCTTTCCAATCGTCTGTGGCGCGGCTGAGGGTGGGCAGGAAATGAAAGTTGCCGTGCTCGGCAGCCAGTCTCTCGAACTCCTCGCGATAATAAATATCCTGCTCTGTGCGGGCGCCAAATAGGAGCCAGAACTCTCGTCCCTGATGGCGATCAGGCTCGGCCATCAGCCAATGCAGCATGGAGCGGAAGGGGGCGATGCCGGTTCCAGTGGCTATGAATACGGTGTCGCGCAAGGGCGGGCGCAAGGTGAAATCGCCAAACGGCCCCTGAAACGTGATGTCAGCGCCCTCGGCCAGGTCGAAGAGATGATTGGACATGAAACCTTCTTGGACGCGATTCAAACAGAAGGCGAAGTGGCCGTTGTCAGATGGCGGCGATGCGATCGAATAGGCGCGCGTTATCTCTTCGCCTTCAGGAGTGTTGGCCTTTACGGAGAGCCATTGTCCGGGGACGAATCCGAAGCGATTTACGCCGTTCACTTCGAGTTCCAAGTGCTTGGTGAACTCGGAGAGCGAAACGGAGCGAAGCACACGCGCATCAAAGGTCTTGAACTGAGCCATCGTTTATTTAGATGATGGTGGGCGGTGCTGGACGCTGCCGCTTTGCGTTCTGGTCTGCATCGGCTGGCCCGAAGATTTGACACCGTGGGTTAGCTGCCATATCTTTTGCGGCAATAGCAATCTGGAAAAGAACAAGCCATTCAGTTGTGGTTTCGAAAGGAAGAACTCAATGAGCGACGATGCAAAGAAGGATGCAGTTTCCCGACGTGGTTTTCTAGGAATGGGTTCGGCGGCGCTAGCGGCTGCCGGGATGCTTTCGGCGGCAGAGGCCGTGGCTCAAGAGCAGAAGCCCTATCCGTCGAAAGATAGCAAAAGCGCCAGCGATCCAGGTCCAACCAATTCCCCGCTGGACGCACAAAATCCCGATTCTTTCTTTCCGCCCTCCAGCGATGCGGGCGCGGTGCAGACCTTTAAATATCCTTTCAGTATCGCTCACAAGCGCATGCAAGAGGGTGGTTGGTCGCGCGAGGTCACGGTTCGCGAGCTTGCGATTTCCAAGGATATTGCCGGTGTGGACATGCGATTGACGGCAGGTGGAATACGCGAGCTGCATTGGCACTCGGCGGCGGAGTGGGCCTTGATGCTTTATGGAGACGCGAGGATCACGGCCGTCGACCAGGAGGGCAAGAGTTTTGTCACCGACATTACCGAGGGCGATCTCTGGTTCTTTCCGACGGGAATTCCGCATTCGATTCAAGGGCTGAATCCGGACGGATGCGAATTTTTGCTCGTCTTTGACGACGGCGGTTTTTCCGAATACGCCACCGTGTTGCTCACCGACTGGATGGCGCATACACCACACGACGTGCTGGCAGCCAACTTTGGAGTTAGTCAGCAGTCGATGGAAAAAATGCCGAAGCGCGAGAAGTTCATCTTTCAGGCTGCGGTTCCGGGGCCGCTCGCCGAGGATAAGAAAGTGGCCGCAGGCACGTTGGGGCCATCGTCGCAGGATTTTGCTTTTCGCACCACGCAGCCAGCGGTCATGAAGCGCGCCAAGGGCGGAGAGGTGCGGATTGTTGACTCGCACACGTTCAAAGCGTCCACGTCGATCGCTGCGGCGATCGTCACGGTGCATCCGGGAGGCATACGCGAACTGCACTGGCATCCCAATGCCGACGAATGGCAATACTACGTCAGCGGGAAAGGCAGAATGACGGTGTTCGATACGGGAGCCCGCGCTCGCACCATGGATTTCCAGGCCGGAGATGTTGGCTATATTCAAAAGACGCTGCCACACTACATCCAGAATACGGGAGACACTGACCTGAAATTTCTGGAGATGTTCAAGAGCAGCTTCTATCAAGATCTGTCGCTTTCGGAATGGCTGACCCACGAACCGCCCGAACTCGTGCTGGCTCACCTTGGCATCGATAAGGCCACGCTCGACGCCATACCGAAGGAGAACGTTGCGCTGATGCCGAAGTAGCCGGGGTCCGACGGTTCGAGCAATCGGCAAGCTTGGTTCTCATGCATGTGACCATGGTATAATGACCATGATCGTGAGTGGAGTTCAGCATGAAAACTATGGCAGCGGGAACCTTCAAAACACATTGCCTGGCCATCATGGATGAAGTTCAGGCGAAGCGCGAGGCGATTGTGATCACGAAACGCGGCAAACCGGTGGTGAAGCTGGTTCCGGCCGACGCCGAGAAGGATGATATTTATGGCTTTCTCAAGGGTAAGGGGAAGATTCTGGGCGATGTCGTATCCCCGATACTCACTCCCGAGGAGTGGGGAGATCTCTATTGATCCTGCTAGACACGCACGTGGTCCTGTGGCTGGCTCTGGAACCGGATCGCATTTCTAAAACCGCGAAGGCGGCCATCGACGATGCGCGGGGAAACGGGGACGGATTGGCTGTGTCCAGCTTCAGCCTGCTGGAGATTGCAGCCGCGTACGGCAGGCGAAGGGTTTCACTGGCCATAGGCCTTGGGTCTTTCCTGCGAGACGTGGAGGGGCGATTTGTGGTTTTGCCCATCACGGGAAACGTTTGCGCGCGCACGCTGGCTTTACCCGCGAGCTATCCGAAAGATCCGGCGGACCGGGTGATTGGGGCGACGGCGCTGGTGGAAGGGATGAGCCTAGTCACGGCCGACCGGGTGATTCGGCGGGCGAAGGTGATCAGGACGATTTGGTGACGGTTGCCAGTGCCCAGTTGTCGGTTGCACACTAATACTAGTTCTCAGTTCTCAGCTCCTTAGCTCTCAGTTCTCAGCTCTCAGTCCTCAGTCCTCGGTTATTTTTCTTCGTGAAAAAAATAGAAATATCGGATCTGCAGCAATCATTGGGTTAGGCGGAAATTGCTGGCAAATGCCCACAGTGCATTGCTTGGAAGTGTGCTTCACCTCGAGGGTTGCGGTTGATGGCGATTGGGTCGGTGCCAATCATCACAATTCCTATTTTTCTTTGGCCGTAGATCCGGGCGAGCATCATCTCCGCGTCCGTCAGCAAGCGAGCATTGAGCCGGAACCCCACTCAATGGCCCTTGCCCACTTCGCTGCCGAGGCCGGCAAGGTCTATTACTTCCAAGCCAGGATGGTTGCCGGCAGACCGGGAGTCCTCTTCGATCTCGACCTGATCGACAGCGACATGGGGAAATATTTCGTCGCGACGCTGCCGCTGAGTCTCTCACATCAAAAAAAATAAAGTGTGCTCAGCTTACTTCGAAAAGAGCAGCGACTGCGCATCGTTCTGTGCTTCCGCGAGATTTGGCGAGCGTGCCAGGCGTTCGTAGATCGCTTTGGCTTCTTCGACATGTCCCGCCTTCTGCAAAGCTTGCGCCAGCAGCAAGTAGACGACATCGGTGGGCTGGGCTTGCACAGCGAGGGAATACTGGTGAATGGCTTCGGATAAGTCGCCTTTGTCCTGAGCCATGAGGCCGAGACCGATTCTGGCTCGCGCCCGCTCCGGAGCTAACTCGACGGCCGTTTCAAAACATTCCTTCGCCTCGGTCGACCGTCCCTGTTGGCGATAGACAAATCCCAGGCTGCCATAAGCGGTGGCGCGCATGCCCATGTCCCCCGCGCGGTTGGCTACCAGTTGATAATGTTCGATGGCGGCTGGCAGATTGCCGCGGCGATCCTCATAGGCTCCGAGGTTCAGATTGGCGATTAGACCGTCGGGGCGAATCGCTAGCGCGGCGCGAAAGTGGGCGGCGGCCTCATCGATTTTGCCCTGGCTGAAGAGAAACTCTCCCAGGTTATCTTCGGCGACGAAGTTGTTTTGAGTCAGCGCGAGGGTGCGCAGCCAGAATGACTGCGTGTCGTGCCAGTAGCTTATCTGGCGGTGGGTCAGAGTTCCCAGCACCAGCAGAGTGCAGACGGCAGGAATTGCCATCCATTTCGCGGAAATTTTTCTAGCTTTCGCCCAATTGGCGGCGAACCATACCAACATCAGAAACAGGCCCACGAACGGAATGTAGGCATAGCGATCGGCCATCGCCTGAAAACCGACCTGCACGATTCCGATCATCGGCACGAGGCTGCCGAGAAACCAGAACCATCCGACAACGAGATATCGTCGAGCGCGCGCGCGGAGGACCATCGCGGTGATTAGCACCAATCCCAGGACCGCGGCGCCTACTTCCCACGCCGGATAGAGGTGGGTAGGGTGTGGATAGAGTGCCACCAGTTTGGAGGGCCAGAACGCTTTTCCGATGTAGCGCACGTAAGAAATTACTGCAGTTTCGAGGCGCAAGGGCAGACCGTACTCAGAGAATGTCTTGACGGCGCGTCCGGCCTGCTGCGACTTCATCGTTACAACGGCGCTGGCAGCGGAGAGCAACAGTAATGGCACTTTTTCCAAGACGAGCCATTGAATCGAACATTTCGGCGTGTTTGTGTCGTGCGATGTGCTTGTGCCGATGCGGTCGAGGGGCCAGTAATCCCAGAGCAGCAGCAAAAATGGAAATGTGATTACCTGTGGCTTGCTGAGCAGGCTCAGCGCAAACAGAAAGGCCACTACCGCATAGCGTGGAAACGCGGGTCGGCGTGCATACCAGCCATAGGCGTAGAGGGCGAGCAGAAAAAACATCATGCTCAACACGTTCTTGCGCTCGGCCGCCCAGGCTACGGATTCGACATTGATCGGATGCAGCGCAAACAGAGCGGCTACCATCAGGCTGCGCCAGCAGAACCCTGTCGCGCTCTGGAGCAACAGAAAGAGAACAATCGCGTTGGCCGCGTGCAGCAAGACATTCATGTAGTGATGACCCACGGGGTTCAGTCCAAAAAGTTCGCAGTCGAGCGCGTGCGAGAGCCATGTCAAAGGATGCCAGTTGGCCTCCTCGTAGGTGGTGAACGCCCATTTCACGGTTGCCCATGTCAGGCCGGCCCTTACATGAGGATTGTCGACGATGTAGCGATCGTCGTCGTATCGGAGAAAGCTGTTGTGAGTTACGGGGTTGTAGCAAGCCAGTACCGAGGCGGCCAGTAACAGACACAACAGCAGAGTGCGCGTACTGGGCGATTGAAAGAGCCCCGAGGGAGTCGGAGTTTTCCGTTCATCCGGGCATTTCGCTACCGCGGCGGAGTAAGACAAACTCATGGATATAACTATTTTGAACGAGAGAGTAAAGATGCGCGAGGAGGAAGTAAGAAATGCGAGTGCCCATGGTCACTCGATTTCGCTATTGCAGGGAGAGTCTCTAAGTAAATTCTGACGCGATTCCGTGTAGAAGAACACTCAAAAGATGGCTATGGATGGTTAGGGAAGGCGCTTGCTGATGGCTTGAATCCCTCCCAATCGAGCGGGGTGAATGTATCACGAAGAAGATTTTCCAGCAGTCCGCTGTAAATATCCTCCCCATTGTTGCTGTTGGTCATGATTAGTATGCCGGATTTGGGCTTATCGAAGCAGACTACATAGTGACGCCAGCCGAGATCGTCATGCCCCTCCTTGAAGAATGCTTCACCGTACGGACTCGAATAAAGGCCCCAGCCGAGTCCATAACTGAGGTGAATCGCTTGATTCTCCGTAGTTGTTTCAAGCGACAGCGACGGAAACTCGTGTTTGGAAAGGATTTGGATTTGAGGGCTTAGCATCTCCTTCCGCATGACGGGATCGGCTAACTCGCCGTCGAGCACGGCTCCTGCAAAACGGGCGTAATCGCGCAATGTAGTCTGCATGGACCCGGCGGCATCCGCCTGGCGCCGGCGTTCGGGCCCGAGCGATTTGCCTTGCTCATCGTAGCCGTTGGCATAATCGGTTTCGAAACGTTCCTCCCACACCAGGCTGGTGCGTGCCATGCCCAGCGGGCGGAAGATGCGACCATTCATCAAATTGTTCGTCGATTCATTGGTTACGGTCTCAACGACTAGCTGCGCCAGAGCAATCCCTTCGCCTGAATAGGCAAACCGTGATCCAGGGGCAAAGTTGATGCTCAGTTTCTTATCATCCGTAAACCTGCGCCAGTTGGGAAACCCGCTGGTGTGGCTAAGCAACATACGCATGGTGATGAGCTTATAGCGCGGATCGGCAGCCAAATCCGTGTATGCGCGATACTGCGGCAGAGGCTTAGGCAGATAGAGATACACCGGCTTATCGAGATCGATTAGATGTTCCTTGACTAGCTGCATCACCATGGTGGCGAAGGTTGCTTTGGTCAGGGATGCAGCCGTCATCACGGAATCTGGAGTGAGAGGCAGATGCTTTTCGGTATCCCTGAATCCGTAGGCTTTGATAAAGGTCAATTTGCCGTCCACGAAAATCGCGACTCCAACGCCGGGTACGCGAGCTGCGCGCATGAGGCGAGCAACAGCGGCGTCGATCTGCACAGGCGAGATTTTGCTGCCGTCGAGACGCTTGACGGATTGCTGCTGCGCAGAAGATAAGACAGGGCCACTCAGGATTGCCAAACTGACGGCAACGAATCTTAGGAATGGTTGTGGCGCCCTCATTCAGAGGAAATGATAACGTCCTTCAAACGACACTACTATTGCTGCGAGGCGACTGGGGTAGCTTTCTCCAGCGTGGAGGTCGTGGCAGCGGCAGTTCCCGCGACGAAGAAGTTGTGATCGTAGAGATTGCGGTACATGCGGCCGGCGATTTCTGCGGCTTTTGGACCGAAGGTTGGGCGTCCGCCTTGCAGGAAGACGACGGTTACGATGCGTCCGACATCGGTGTTGGCGTAGGAGGCGAACCATCCGAAGCGGGTGCCGGCGCGCGAGCAGGTGCCGGTCTTGCCGAGGATCGATTCTTCGTTGAAGTTCAAACGCACAGTGCGCGCGGTCCCGTAGGCTACGGCTCCAGCCATGCCGTCGGCGAGTTCGGGAATAATTGGCTCAATGTCGAGGTGGCGCTTCACGCGCGGCTGAAAGTTGGCAACGGCATCGGGGTCGGTCGGATGCTGCAAATAATAGAGCGTGCCTCCGTTCGAGATCGCCGAGACGAGCGCGCCGAGCTGCAGCGGCGTCATCGAGATACCCTCTCCAAAGGAGCACATCTTGCCAACGCCACCAAGTTTCGAAGAAATTTCTTCCTCCGGATATGCGCCCAACTGCTCACCCGGAATGCCGTAACCGGCGAGTTCGCCGAGTCCGAACTGGTTGGCATAGTAATGAATTTTTTCGAAGCCGAGTTTGCGGCCAACCGCTTCGAAATAGGCGTTGTTCGAGTGCGCCAGCGCCTCAGTGAGATTCATGCGCGCGCGGCCGCCGAGCGAAACCTTGGTGCCTTCGTCGATCAGGCCTTCGCTCAGCGCCGCCAAAGCCACAGACAGTTTGATGGTCGAACAGGGCTGCGCTCCGCTGGAGAGGGCGAGCTTCTGGTTGACCATGGCAAGGACGCGTCCGCTGGTCGGCTCAATTGCGACCACAGTGCCGTTCATATTTCCGAGGGCATCGATTGCAGCTTGCCGGACAATCGGATCTTCGCCTGCGATTATGTCACCTTCGGTGACGTCGGTTGCGAATGAACTGGTATAGAAACGCTCGTAGTAACGTGGGCGGTGGTGGACGCTGGCGTAAGTTGGGCTGGTATGGACGGCGTAAGACGAGCGCGGTACGCGGCTGCGCGCCAGCGTTCGCATACGCTTCCTGGCGTGCTGAGTTTCGGTGACCCGAGTTTTGGGGTGAGGCGTAAGCGCGTGCGGATTAACGCTGGCCGCGATGCCACTCGCTTCCAGCAACATTGCCAATCCTAGGAAAATAACAAGGCGAAGAAAACAGGCCCGTAACTTCACTTTCACCATCCCCGGTTATACCAGCCAATTTTGTGCGCGGCCGGTCCTAATTGAGCTCAGTCCACCTATCGGCTAAATTATCGACCGGCTTTAATTATTTAATTGACTGCAAGAAGCTCGCCAAATCCAGCCCAGCGAAGCCCCCCTGCAACTGATCGATAGTAGGCGATTTACGCGCTCCGACGCAATAGTAATTTGCAAAGCTATCGAGTGGTGAATCTTTTGGGTAACCACATGAATAAGATGCAGTTAACAGGACTTATTAGGGCGTGCACGACCCTTAGTAATACGAGCGATTCGTTATTTAAATCGCCCTCAGTAGGTGAACCATTTTTGCACATTAGTGCCATTGCGGAACGATAAAGTTCCGGATCTGGTTTGCGGAGCTTACCCGCCGTCGCGTCCAGCCGAAAATCGGGCAGTTCCACAAAAATTCCGACGGATCTGTCCTTAGCCGTCTGTCCCTGGCTGATCTGTTCCTGGACGGTGCGGTAGAATCCATCACGACCGCAGTCGTCATTTTCCGCTGCACAGGTAGATGTGCGCGAATGATTGTGCGGATGATTCTGTCGAGGTATGTCCCTTTTGCGAACGTTACTAGTGATTATCGCCTTACTATTCGGTCTGACCGTCCCACTCTTCGCGCACGCCGCCGAGCAGACGCTCGATGCCCGTCGGGCCGAACTCAACCGCCTGCTCGCCGAGGAGTGGGAGTACACGCTGCGCACGCAGCCTGAGCTCGCCACCCAGGTTGGAGACGATCGGTACAACGACCGGCTTAGTGATTTTTCGGACAAGGCAATCGGCGATGATCTCGAACATGCGCGCAAGTCACTGGCCCGTTTGAGGCGATCGATGTCACCGGATTTCCCGAGCAGGAGAAGCTCAATCAGGCGCTGATGGTGCGCAGCCTGCGCGAAAGTCTCGATGGCGCGCAATTCAAAGATTGGGAGATGCCGGCCACGCAATTCGGCGGCATTCATCTCGGATACGCATCGCTCCCTTTCGATTCGCCATTTCGCAACGTGAAAGATTATGAGGACTATGCATCCCGCCTGCATCAGATTCCGCGCGTGCTCGATGAGGCTATGGGGCATATGCGGGATGGGCTACGCGACCACCTGATGCCGCCCAAGTATCTGCTCGAGAAAGTTTCCGATCAGGCGCAGGGGATTGCCGACGACTCGCTCGACAAGAGTCCTTTCACCGAGCCGCTGCGCAAATTTCCCGCTTCCATCAATGAGGCGGATCGAAAAAAGTTGAGTGAAGAGATCGACGACGCAGTAAAGAACGACGTTGCGCCCGCGTATGCCAAGTTCGCGAAATTCGTGCACGATGATTACGCCCCTCACGGACGGCTTGATCCTGGGGAGTGGGCCTTGCCTGACGGAGAAGCTCGATATCGCTTTGCCGTTCGTCATCAGACAACCACCGATTTCACTGCCGACAAGATTCACGAATTGGGCTTGAAGAGTGTGGCGGAAATTGAAGTGCAGATGCTGGCCATCGCCAAGGCGCAGGGGTTTAGCGATCTGAAATCATTCAACCAGCACATTTTGCAGGATCCTAAGATTGCACGCTACTTCGGGCCAGCAGCTATTCGATCTTTACTCGCATTATCGCGATCAGATGTATGCGAAGCTGCCGGAGTTATTCGGCCGTCTTCCGAAAAACAAACTTGATGTCGTCAAGATGGAGTCGTTCCGCGCCGCATCGGCTCCGCCTGCCGATTATTCGATTGGCGCAGGTGACGGTTCACGGCCGGGACGAATTAACGTCAATGAATATGCGCCGGAGAAGCGGCTTTTGCTCAATGTCGAAGCGATTGCTTATCACGAAGGCGTCCCTGGGCATCATTTGCAATTTTCGATCGCGCAGGAATTGACCGGCGTGCCGCCATTTCGCAAGTTCAATCTCGATCTCAATGCCTACACCGAAGGCTGGGCATTTTATTCCGAGCGATTCGGGAAGGAAGTCGGATTTTATCAGGATCCTTATAGCGAGTACGGACGCCTGCAGAATGAAATGTGGCGCGCGGTGCGCTGGGTGGTTGATACGGGTGTGCATTCGCACCACTGGACGCGTCAACAGATGGTCGACTATTTCCACGAACATACGGCCATGGACGACGAAAATATTAATACCGAAGTCGATCGCTACATCGCCTGGCCGGCGCAGGCGCTTTCCTACAAGATGGGACAGACGAAGATACTGGAATTGCGGGCGCGCGCTCAGAAGAAGTTAGGGCCGAAGTTCGACATTCGCGCATTCCACGATGCGGTGCTCGATCAAGGGCCGCTGCCGCTCGATATGCTGGAGGAAAGATCGATGCATGGATCGCGGAAGCAGCGAGATGACTCGTCGGGCGGTGGTCTCGCGCCGAGTCGGCGATGCGATATTTTAGGAACACCCTGGGATTTCATCTACCATCGAAGGTGATGCTGACCTCGGTGATAGTTCGCGACCTGGCGGGAGCATAGATCCACTTCCTGACCGCAAGTATGGCGGACTCGGCGAGAATCGGATTTCCGCCCAGCAATTCGACGTGCTCCACGGTTCCCGTTTGTTGAAATCGACAACCGCAATCGGACGGTTCCTCCGATGTTGAGTCGCTTGAGCGTTTCTGGGTATTCCGGTTCGACGCGCGTGATCAGTATCCTTTCACCGCTGCTGCCGGATGCGCCAACCGCGAGGACTTTCACCCCCTGCACGCTGCAGGAGTTACCCACATATCCGATCGCGCCGCGGGTGCGAGCCACATAAGCAACGACCGCGGCGTCCGACCCAAGCGCCTTTGGCATGAATCCTCGGCCTGAGAACACCAGCGTGCGATAGTAATCCTGCAAGTATCTTCACTGATGCCGAGATAATGGTCCCGAAAGGCGGAATGCACCGATCCGCCGTTCTCGATCACTGGTTCGACATGCGTACCGTCGGCCAGGGTAATCTCTTCCTGCAGGAAAACGCGCTTCAGTTCGGCGATTGAGATGGTATCTGCTTTCACGCTGGGATTGGCAATGACCCTGATATCCTCGGCGAGGGAGTTCAGCGAGGCAAAGATCGGCAAGCCGAAGATCAGCAACGGGGCGGCGGCCAGGAGCACTTTTTGACATTTCATCAGTGTTCTCCTTTGCATCCCCTGCCGCTAGAAATTGATTCCCGTCTTAATTACCAAAGCGTTCGTGTTGGGCTGAAAGCCTTGAGGATTTACCTGGGGATAGAAACCGTCAGGATAGATACTGGCTCCATATCCATTCATGAAGTGACCCTCTATTTTCACGTTCCAGAATTTCTTCAGGTCGACCCGCGCGCTGATTACCTTGTCATAGACATGATTGGCGGGCAGGGTAGTGTCAGTTTGGCTCGGAAGAAAAGGCGATTCCGGGCCTGCCGAGATGTTGCGTATGGTGTAATGGGAGTAATAAGAACCAATCGCGAGCCGTTTTGTAACTCGATAAGCCCCCGCGATATACCAGGCGCGTATATCGGTTGAAGCCGTGAGGGCTTCGGTATTAAGGACTTGATCGTCCAAGGATGGTACTGGCCGAGTTGGCCAAGGTTGTAATCGTAGACTTGCGCGCCGATGCGGAATTTGTCGGTCACGCCGGTTGACATGTTTAAAGCCATGTCGGTAAATCCCGCGCTGCCCTCATCCCTGGTGGTCATGGTAAGCCAGTTGTTCTCAGCGGTATACACATAGCCCTGAGAGAAAAAACCGTGGACTTGGATGGTGCGATCGAAGAGTCGAAAGTCTTGCGCCTGCAATGACAGTTGGCTTAGACAAAGACAGCCAAAGACCAATCCGGCGGCATGTCGGCCCATTAGACCTCGCTGGTAATTTCCAAGAGATTAATCGGCCGAATTGAGGAAACCTTGAGGGGCCTACTTCAGGTGGCAAAAGGAAGGCGCAACCGAACATCGCAACCCAATGCATCGCAACCCAGTGCAGTGGAGAAATGCGTTCGTCGCCGAGTAGGTGGCAGCAGATTACAAATTCTGAGACCCAGAAACCCGGTCTCTACATCACGTCGGTACGCTTTCGCAGAAACGCTGGAACATCAAGATCCTCCGCCTGATAGCTGGGAGGCTCCGACTGCATTCCATCGAGCGAGATCACTTCGCCCGTGTGTGGCGCCCTCGCTGTATCGGACGTCTGAGTGGACGTCTGAAAGCTCACCGGAATGGAAATGGGCTCGAACGCAGGTTCCGGCTCAAAAATGGGCTCCGCTTCGGCGGCCGGCTCTGGCTCGCGGAAGTGATCGAGGTCATGCGGGACTCGACGCGAAACTTCGCGGGACAAAATAACCGGATCATAATTCTCGTGCAGCCGCGTCCGCCGCATTCCCGACTCTTTGAATCCGGTTGCGATCACCGTGATCTTGACCGCCTCTTTCATCTTTTCATCCAACACGGCGCCGAAAATAATGTTCGCGTCTTCGTGAGCCGCACCTTGAATGATGGTGCAAGCCTGTTGCACTTCGGCTAGCTTCAACGAATTCGACCCCGTGATGTTGATGAGAATGCCGCGAGCTCCGTCGATTGCGCCCGCCTCGAGCAGAGGCGAAGCGATGGCGCGCTGCGCGGCTTCAACGGTGCGATGTTCGCCGGATGCGGTTGCCGTGCCCATCACGGCGTACCCCATACCCGACATGATGGCTTTCACGTCGGCAAAGTCGCGGTTAATGATGCCCGGGATGGTGATGATGTCGGAGATCCCCTGCACGCCTTGACGAAGAATATCGTCGGCAACACGGAAGGACTCGAAGAATCCGGCGTTCTCAGCAACCGCTAACAATTTTTCATTGGGGATTACGATGGTGGTGTCGACGGATTCCATGAGTTCGGCGATGCCACGCTCGGCTTGCTGCATGCGGCGTTTGCCTTCAAAGGCAAAAGGCTTGGTCACGACGGCGACCGTGAGCGCACCCATCTCGCTGGCGAGGGAGGCAATAATCGGCGCGGCACCTGTGCCGGTGCCGCCACCTAAGCCGGCGGTAACGAAAACCATATCGGCGCCTTCGAGCACTTCGATGATCTTGTCGGAATCTTCGAGCGCGCCTTTGCGCCCAATCTCGGGATTGGCGCCCGCGCCGAGCCCGTTTGTCAGCTTCACTCCGAGTTGAATCTTGGTAGCCGCACGCGACATGCGCAAAGCCTGCAGGTCGGTGTTGGCGACGATGAATTCGATGTGTTCCATGCCGGAGTCAATCATGCGATTTACGGCGTTGTTGCCGCCGCCGCCCACGCCGATGACCTTGATGCGAGCATCGTTGCGAGCTTCTTCGTTAAAGGAGATGCGGAGTGCGTTGTCTTCAGTCATGAATCACCTCGTAAAATCATTCTCAGTTGCCAGTTCTCAACAGGTGTAGCCACCGCCTATACGTTCGTTGACCGTGGAGCGCCGGGCGTCCCCGCCCGGCAGGACGCGCGAGACGCTCGTCTCTCCATTTGCTCTACCTCCTACGCGCCTTTTCTTGCGAACAACGCTTTCATTCGCGAACCAAAGCCCGGCTCTTGCAAACCTCGGGCTAGACGAGCGCGGTGGCCGTAATACGCCATGCCTAAGACCGTCGCAAATTCCGGTTCGGCCATAAAGGATGGCATCTTTGCCATCGGCGTCGGCCATGCCAGGCGCGCCGCTTTGCGCAGCACCGATTCCGCCACATCGAGAATGCCGAGAAGGCGCGAGGCTCCGCCGCTGAGCACGAATCCGGCGATGCAGTGCTCTAGAACGCCGGCGTGGCGCAGGTTGTCGCGCAATAACTCGAAAAGTTCGCGGGCGCGTGGCTCCAGAATTTCTCCGGCCATGCGTTGCGGCATCATGCGCGACGGCCGGTCTCCAACGGAAGGCACTTCAACTTCGTTCCCCTCGGGAATCAGCGTCGGGACTGCATTGCCGAAATTCTTCTTGAGCGTCTCCGCGTCCGCCAAACCTGTACACATGCCCACCGAGAGATCGCTGGTAAAGTGATCGCCGCCGATCGGGATAACGGCCGTATGTGCGACCGCGCCTTGCTGAAAAACGATCAGGTCGCAGGAGCCTGCACCGAGGTCGACCAGACAAACGCCAAGTTCGCGCTCGTCGGAACGCAGCACCGAGTCCGCGCACGCGAGCGGCTCAAAGATCGTGTCATCGACATGAACGCCAGCGCGGTTCACGGCGGTCACCAGATTTTGGGTGGCGCTCGACGAAGCGGTCACAATATGGACGCGAACCTCCAGGCGCGTAGCCATCATGCCGGTCGGGTCCTGCACGCCGGGCTGATCGTCGAGAATGAATTCCTGAGGCAGCAGGTGAAGAATTTCGCGATCCGCTGGCAGGGGCACGGTCCGGGCCTTGTCAACGGCCTGGCGAATCTCGTCGCGCCCAATCTCGCGGGCACGGGTTCCGAAACTGGTGCCGCCATGGCTGTTCATGCCGCGTATGTGGGCGCCCGCGATGCCGACCAGCGCGTGCTCGATGGGAATGCCGGCGACATCTTCCGCGTGCTCGACTGCTTTTTGAATGCTGCTGATTGCCTTGTCGAGTTCGGTGATAACGCCTTTGCGCAGGCCCCGCGATTCGCTGATGCCGTGGCCGCGATAACGCAATCCATTCTCGCCAACCTCGGCCACCAGGACGGAGGTCTTGGCGCTGCCGACATCGATGGCGGTGATGAAATTGGGCTCAAGCTTCGGCATAAATAACTCTCGCCATGATTGTGTCGCTAGTTCTGCGGAGTCTCCTTTGGGATTGCAGCGCTCGGTTTCTTCTTGCTGGATAAAGCTGATGCAGTTCGCGGGGGTGTGGCCGCGGCCCGCGCAACTGGATGGACAACCGGTTGCGAAGGCGAGGCATTTCGCGCAACCGTCGCGTTGATCGCCTTCGACTTCGCAGCAGGTTGATTCACTGTCGCTTTGATTGGAGCCTGGCTAGCCGCCGCGTGACGAACCGCTGCTTTCGCTCTGGCCTTCGCATTGATATTGATCCTTACTTCTTTTTTTGCCAGAGCGGACTCGACGGGGCGCGTTACATATTTTTCATAATTCACGATCGCAGCCGTTTTCACTCCGGCGGCCATCGCCGCTTTTGCTGCCGCTGGTGTCAGGGCCGGCTGCCGGGCCATTCCGTCGAGGTCAGGATTGACGATGATCTGGCCGTCATAGCGCAAGTCCACTGATTCCAGCTTGTCGAACTGCTGCCTCCATTGCTGAACGTGTGTCACATACGTCTTATAGCGTTGCAGATAATTGCCCGCGCCGAGATGCACGAGCACCTCGCCATTGGAATCGGTCGCTATGACTTTCACATCCTCGGGATCGCTGAGATCCACTTCGCTTAGCGCCTGCGAATATTGCGCGCCGCCCGAGTCGAGATCAAGAACCAAGGCGTTGTAAATCTTCATTCGCGCCGCGCGCGTGGAGAGCGGCTCGCCGGCGTTCATGCCCGCAATCACCGGAAATGAATACTTGTGCTTGCCGCCGGGAGCGAGCTCCATCAGCATGCCACCGGCGTCGATCAAAGCGATGTGGGAGCCGAGGCGGGCAAACGCCACCGGCGTGCGTTCGTGAATCTCGATGCGCAGGCGATTCGGCACGAAGCGCATCACGCTGGCCGATTCCACCCAGGGAATCTCCTCAAGTTGCTGTTTACGCTGGGTCAGCGGAACGAAGAAAATATTGCGGCCAATATCGCCACCCATGACTTCCATGATCTGTGCGTGTGAGACATTCTGGGTGCCGGCAACTTCGATTTGATCGCTGGAGTCAATGCGAAAGCGCCAGGAGTGCTTTCCGTAATCGTAGAGAAGCGCGGCCGCGGCTCCCAGAATCGAAAGAATGATCAACGCCAGAGCGGCCCAGAGCAGGCGAGTGGCAGCCTTTTTCGGGAGCGATCCACGCCGGACAGAGACTCGTTTCTGCCCACGCAGGAATGGAGATTCCTGTTCCGCTTCGAGATCGACGAGGCGCGCGTCGTCGAACAGCTCGCGCCCGGGAGCCTCGCGTTCGGATACGTCACGGGGAAGCGGATACAACTCTTCCTGGACCGCGGTGGAACCTGATTTCCGCGCCACGCTTCGAGTCAGTTGTCGACAGAAAACCGCTGAGCAAAAATACTATAACTGGTTTTCCCGAGTTGAGACAGTGCCAACTTGGTTCGCACTCTCCAATTTTTGGAGAATCATCGGCCCCAGTTGTGAAACGCTCCCTGCACCGAGCGTGAGCACCATATCGCCCGGCTCTGCCACGGCTGTAACTGTTGCTACAGCATTCTGGAAAGACGACGAGTACACAACGGCCTTTTTCCCCGTCTCAACGATCCTACTGGCAAGCGCTTCCGCCGTAACGCCCTCGATCGGCTTTTCGCTGGCGGGATAGATGTCGAGTACGCAAAGTGTATCGGCATCTGAAAAGGCAATTGAAAAGTCATCCATCAAGTCGCGGGTGCGGGTGAAGCGGTGGGGCTGGAAGATCACGTGGACGCGGCGAAATCCGCACTGGCGCGCCGCGGCCAGCGTCACCTTGATTTCCGTGGGGTGGTGACCGTAGTCGTCGATCACGCTGACGCCCGCGACCTTGCCTTTCAGCTGAAAGCGCCGGTCCACGCCGCGAAAACCGTCGAGAGCGGAGCGGATCTGGTCTGTGGGAATATCGAGCGCGGTGCCGACCGCGATCGCAGCTGTGGCATTCAACACATTGTGCGTTCCCGGCACGTGCAGCGTGAATTCACCGAGATCCTTTTCCTTGTAGCTCACCGAGAAACGGCTGAGTGGCCCATTCTGAGGCGCAGCGGCCGGCGATTTCATGCGAATCAGAAAATTGGAACCATCGGTCGTGCCATACGTTGTCACGCGTCGATGGACTCGCGGCAACAAACGCCGCAGTATCGGGTCGTCATTGCATCCGACAATCACGCCGTAAAACGGAACGCGCTCCATGAATTCCAGAAACGTGCGGCGCACGTCGCGCATGTCACGATAGCAGTCCATGTGTTCGCGATCAATGTTTGTGACCACCGAAAGAATCGGCGAAAGCTTTAAGAACGACCGGTCGCTTTCGTCAGCCTCGGCGACCAGGTATTGCGACTTGCCTAGCCGCGCGTTCGAGCCCATCGCATCGACGCGTCCTCCGACCACGACCGTCGGATCGAGGCCGCCCGCCGCCAGCACCGCCGCAACCATGGAAGTGGTGGTGGTTTTTCCGTGCATGCCGGCGATGGCGATGCCGTATTTCAGACGCATCAACTCGGCCAGCATCTCGGCGCGCTGAATTACCGGAACATGCAGCCGTCGAGCCTCCGCCACTTCAGGATTGCTGACCGAAATTGCCGAACTGGTAACCACCACATCCGCGCCGGCGATATTGGCAGCCGTGTGTCCTTCAAAGGTGGTCGCGCCCAGCGCCATGAGGCGCTCGGTAACCGGTGAAATCTTCAAATCGGAGCCGGAGATCTGGTAGCCCAGATTGAGCAACACCTCGGCAATCCCGCTCATGCCGACGCCTCCGATACCCACGAAATGAATGCGCTGAATTTTGGCGAACATACTTTGGCGAACATGAAAACTAATCAGTGATAGCTGTTGATGATAGATTATCCAACCGCAGATCCGGAAGTGTGAGGGTGACAGCCCAAATTTACCCGCCGCCCGCCAGGCGCCCCACCATCTCTGCGATCTCCTCGACTGCCTTCGGATGCGCCAGCAATCTGGCAGCTACCGACATGCTGCGCAGCCGAACTGGATCGCCGAGCAGCGCTGCTATCGTTTCGACGAGATATGCCGCCCCCAGGTTACTTTCTTCGACCACTACGGCCGCGCCTGCTCGTTCGAGCGCTCGGGCGTTCACGTTCTGATGGTCGTCGGCGGCAGCCGGGAACGGCACGAAAATTGCCGGCTTGCCTGCGGCGGTAATCTCGGCGACCGTGCTCGCGCCTGAACGACAGACCAACAAGTCGGCGCGCCCGAATGTGCCCGGCATGTCGTCAATAAACTTGTGGACTTCGGCGGAAATTCCCGACTGCCGATAAGCGGCCAGCACCTGGTCATAGTCGCGCTGCCCAGTCTGATGAATGATGTGAATACCGGGAATCTTGGCACGCAAGCGGGGCAACGATTCGGTCGTTGTCATTGCCTGATTGATAGCGCGCGCTCCCTGACTGCCCCCGAAGACAAGCAATGTGAACGGACCGCCAAAATTCGGCGAATCGGCCTTCGTGGGAATGGAAAAGAACGCCTGGCGCACTGGAACGCCTGTAACCTGGCAGTTCGGGAAATACCGGCAAGTCTCTTCAAAGTGCACCGCGGCGGCTGAAACCCAGCGGGCGATCATGCGATTGGCAAATCCCGGAACAACGTTCGGTTCGAATGCAAGCGTCGGAAGGCGTCGGCGAATCGCAGCCGCCATTGCCGGCCCCGAGGCGTAGCCGCCCACCCCGATGACAACTTCGGGATCGAAATCCGTGAGCATTCGCGAACATGCCGCGATCGCACGCGGCAAATTAAACAATGTTTTCGCCCGCGTCACAAGGCTGACATTTTTGAGTGCGCCCACTTGTATCAGTTCCAGAGGAAAGCCGGCTTGCGGCACCAGCCGCGTCTCAATGCCGCGGGCGGTTCCGATAAAAAGAACCTCCGCGCCAAACTGCTGCTTAAGCTGCTGGGCGATTGCGAGCGCCGGAATCACGTGTCCGCCTGTCCCGCCGCCTGCGATCACAATGCGCATCGATGCTCTTGTTCTGGCTCGTTCCTAAATTGACCTGACGCCGCCGCTTGCACCGTTCGATGGAATTATCAAACGTCACGAACTCGGGCGCATCTATGATGTATCCCTCTTCACTACGTAACCTTCTTCCACCGAGCCCACAGCCAATTGACGAAGGCAGCGCCGACGGTTCCAGCTAGAGTCAGTGACTTGCTCAAATCCACTTGGGTTGCGAGCGCCACGGTAATCGCGACTCCCAACAGGGCAAGCACCGGGCCGCCGGGCAGCCGAAAACCCGCAACCGCCAGCGGTTTTCGCCGCAAGGCAATGAGCGCGGCACAAACCACGGCATAATAAAACAGTCGGGCGACTACCGAAAGCGTGACGTTCCAGGCAAAACTTCCAGCGATCGCTAGCCCCCAAACCACAACCGCATAAAACAAAATCGAAAACCACGGCGTGTGAAATTTGGGGCTGACGGCGGCAAACAGGTGCGGCAGATCTCCGCCTTTAGCGAGGGCGAACGTAACGCGCGGCATCCCGAGCATCTTGGCGCTCAAATATCCGTAGACCGAAATGAGCGCTCCAATCGCGACAAGAGCCGCTCCACGATTGCCCATGGTAACGCGCGCGACCTCGGCTAGTGGACGATCCGTGGTTGCGCTCGCACCCAACACCCCGACCACCACCCATTGCACCAGGGTATAAATTACCGTGCATGCGATCAGCGCCATAAAAAGAGCGAAAGCGGCGTCCCGCCCCGGATTCTTCGCTTCACTCATCGGCGCCAGCGCGGTCTCAAATCCGCCGTAAGCGAAGATCAATAGCACCATCGCTTTCATCCAGACATTCACCGGCATCGGTCCAACGCCGCCCCATGGCGCGGGATGAAAAATCGTAAGAACTGCTCCAGCTGAGACCACCATCAGTAACGGTAGAATCTTTGCCACGGTGAACGTATTGCTCAAGACTGTTCCCTGGCGAGCGCCCCGAGTATTGATCGCCGCCAACACACCCACCAGCGCAGTTAGGATTACAAAACGCGGCCAAGGAAGCTTGGCTGCCGGCCAGAATTCTGCCGTATAAATGACAAATAAATTTGCATTCGCTGCTGGCGCCGCCGTCTGCGCCAGATACAGCATCCAGCCGACCAGAATTCCCATTAAGCGACCGAACGCGGCGCGGGCGTAGAGGTAAGGACCTCCGGCTTCGGAAAACTGCGAGGCTACCTCAGCGTAGCAGGCCATGATTACACCCATCGCGGCTCCGGCGATCAATACGGCCACGACACTTCGCTTGCCGAGTAACGCGGCCACGGTTGCCGGCAGCCCGAAGATTCCACTTCCGATTATCGAGTTCACCGCCAGTGCGACCAGGCTCCAACGGCCGATGGCGCGCACCAGACCAGTTTGCGCGGAAGTCATGGCGAAAACCGTTTGTATCACAACCCGCGGGTTCGTTGGATTAAACTTGGGCAAGCACCTCAAATGCCCCGCCCCACGCCGGTTTTGGATTTGACTTTCAATCTAAGGTAACTTCAATTACCGAAGCTCATGCACACGGGGAACCTTTCACCTCGCGCTCCAAGATGCGATCTTGATCAGGACGCATTCCTTCAGGAATGCTCGGGCCAGAACCGAAAGGGCTATATGGATCGCGAGAACCGGGAAAGCATGGAAGAGATTCACGTACGCATTTTGCGCGTCACCGACGACCTGCGCGTGATCCAGCGTGAACTCAATTGCGCCGCCATGCAGGCTCCCACTGATCCTGAGCTCATGGAAGCGCTCGCCGATCCGCCGGAGATGGAGACGATCCAGATCCTAAAATCCGCTCTCGACCAGATGCGTCACTTCCTTTGGTTTTACATGCAGGTCGTGACCAGCGATTCCGAAATGGGTGAGAAATTTCGCCAGACTCTGCGCCAGGACGCCACCGCTCCGGCGCCTGAAATAGAGCAGGAGTTTCAAAGCGCCACCGATTCCATCATGCTCCGCTATCTGGCCGACAGTAAGTTCCGCAAGCCCAACTAAGCGTCGAACAAATTAGGTCATTGGCTCTGAAGTAGAATCCGCTCTGAAGTAAAATCGGGGCGTGGCAAATACTTCGCAAATACGTACTGGCGAAGCCTCCGATGCTCCCGTGATCGCGCAATTGGTGAACACTGCCTTTCGCCCCGAGCGTTTTTTCGCCGATGCCGATCGCACCAACCCTGAGAAAGTCAGTGCTCTTCTTCAAAAAGGCAAATTTCTCTTGCAGTGTGAAGATGGAGCCATGGTTGGCTGCATCTACGTCGAACTGCGCGGCGAACGAGGCTACTTTGGGTTGCTCTCGGTCGATCCGCAACGCCAACGCTCCGGAATCGGCAGTCGCCTGATCGCCGCCGCCGAAGAGCACTGCCGCTCCGCCGGATGCCGCTTTATGGATCTTACCTTCGTGAACCTGCGCAAGGAACTGCCCGGCTACTATCAGCGATTTGGATATGTCGAGAACGGCACCTTGCCTTTCCCGGCGGATCAAATCGCAAAGATTCCCGTTCACCTTGTACGAATGTCGAAGGCGCTCTAAGCCCCACAAAACTTAGCTGGCCGCGTTTGCGCTGTCCGTCCGCTTACGTTCGCGGGCCCTCAAGTTCGCGGTGCGTTAATTTCGGCACCTAATTTCGGGGCACCAGCGTCCCGGCGAGAATGTCGTGCAGTCCCTGTTTGCGTTCGGTGAACCCGACCATAATGTAACCGATGCAAAAAATCAGGCCGGAAAGCCACTTCGCAAAGTGCCTTCCCGTAGCGCGTTCGAATGAGATTCGGTTGCCGTTGAGGTCGGTAACTTTCATCCCGAAAATCATCTTGCCCACCGTCGCCTGGTAGGACGAACTCTCCATGAAAGCCTCGTATAACCAGGAGCCAAAAAGGAGCAAAATGAGCGTCACGCCACCGCCAAGAAGAGCGAATCCCGCGTGAGGTAGACCGTGCATCATTCCGCCTGCAAAGCCGAGCGCACCAAAAATCATGCCAATTGGAGCCACCACAACTCGCAGAATGATGGAATCAATAATGAACGCAAGCACCCGAATCCAGAACCCACCGTAGTGAACTCTCGCTACCGGAATAGGCGCTGGATAGGAAGCCGCCGACGCTGAGTAAGGCGGCGCGAAATTCGGTGATCCCGAAGCCGGTGCTGCGGCGCCGAAAGCTGCGCTGGTCGCTGCTCCACAGCGACTGCAAAACTGGGCGCCGGCGGCATTCTGGGTGCCGCATTTGTTGCAAAAGAAAGTTCCGTTCATGACCGGGCACTATAAGGGTTTAGTTGGAAACTGTAAAGCGCCGTTTCGACCGGCGTCAACGCAGAAGTGTTCGACCACTATGCGGGATCAGCCATTTCGCACCACGTCATGCAGAGTCAGCTCTAATCCACCGAATTCAGGATGGTCATTCATTCCGAGCGAGTAGGCAATGTCCAGACGATCGCCGGCGAGCAACTGCAACTGGTCGCAGGATTCTTTCAGATTCCACCCCATAGCCTTGAATACGATGTTGTTGCGCCATGACGACGATGATGATGCCTGTGCGGCGGCCCTCGGCTCCGCTTGAGTCGGACCAAGCTTGTCCTGAGCGGAGCCGAAGGACCCCGTCCCCACACTACCTCGTTTCGAAATTGCCGCTGAATCAGGATGGCAGCGCGGGGTAAAGTCTTGCGCCGGCGCGGCGGCGGCCAGCACCGCGTTGATGGCGGGCGATATCTGGAGGCGAATATGCTTATCCTTCACGGCCTGCGGCGGCGCCATCATCCTTACTGCTCGGGCGGCGAAGATGGGCTCCCGGTTTTCCATCCCGAACGGTTCGAGCAACAGCAATGCGCGGTGGAGTTCCGGCGTAACCTCTCCGAGCGGCAGTTCCCGATCAAATTCCAGCTGCGGCTCGAAATCGGCGGGAGTGAGCCTTGCGCGCGCGTAGGCATCCATGTGCGCGCGCAGTTTTTCGACATTGGCGCTCGGAAGCGCGAAACCAACGGCATGCGCGTGACCCCCATAGCGGGAAAACAGTTCGTGGCACGATTCGATCGCGCGCAACAGGTGGAAGGATGCAATTGATCGACCCGACCCGTGCGCTTCGTCGCCATCGCGCGAAATGATCAAGGCCGGCCGCCCGTGGCGTTCCACAACTCGCGACGCGGCGATTCCGATCACGCCGCGATGCCATCCCTCGCCATCAATTACGGCGCAATAGGCTTCGCGTAATTCAGGCTCTTTTTCGAGCCGATCAAGAATGCCGTCCATGATACGGTGCTCTTCTTCCTGTCGATTGGCGTTCAACTGATCGAGCCGGCCTGCGATTTGCCGGGCGCGTTCTACGTTTCTCTCGTTGAACAGATCCACCACATCGCGAGCCACATCCATGCGTCCCGCAGCATTCAAACGGGGAGCAATGCGGAAGGCCACTTCAGTCGCGGTCAGCGCCTGCCCATCGCCCAGCTTCGCCACTTCGAGCAGCGCCTTCAGCCCGACGTTCACCGGAGAACGCAGGCCTTGCAGCCCGAGCTTGGCGAACACCCGATTTTCGCCGAGCAGCGGCACCGCATCGGCAATGGTGGCAATCGCGACGACCTTCATAAATGACATCAGCAGGCGGGATTGATCTTTCGCATCCAGGCGCCGCTGCATCAATCCCTGAGCCAATTTGAACGCCACTCCGGCCCCGCATAAATACTTGCAGGGATAATCACAACCCTCTTGATTCGGATTAACGACAACAAGCGCCTGGGGAACACCGTCCACGCCCGGCAAGTGGTGATCGGTAACAATGAGGTCGACCCCGGCTCGCCGCGCAGTTTCGGCGGCGGCGAAGCCCCGGATACCGGTGTCGACGCTGAGAATCAGGCGTACACCGTCAGCCGCCGCGCGTTCAATCACCTCGTCGCGCATGCCGTAGCCTTCGCGTATGCGATGCGGCACATGAAAGTCGGCTGCCCCGCCGCAAAGCTCGATGGCCGTCTTCAGAATGACGATCGCGGTTGTTCCGTCCACGTCGTAGTCGCCGTAAATCAAAATTTTTTCCTTGCGTTCGATTGCCGCTTCCAGACGATCGGTGGCAGATTTCATTCCCATCATCCTCATCGGATCGTGGAGATCGCCAAGCGCAGGCGCAAGAAAACGCGCGGCTGCCTCTGGCTGGTCGATGCCACGCCCGACAAGCAGATCAGCGAGCACGGGTGTAGCTGAGGGAGGAATCTTCAGCGCGGAATCGTGCAGCAACACTTCGAGCAGCCTGGCCTTGGCCGAATTCGGCGGATTGCAAATCCATCTCATGGCAAGTCTATTTCATGGCAAATCTATCGCATGGTGTGAAAGAGATTGATGCAAAGGCTGGATATTCTAAGAACTCAACTTAGCTGACACGGCACAAACGGGACTACCGTTCCTCGTCCTGGTCTGGCTCATCGATCATAAAGCCGCCGGAGTCGTCCGCCAGCTCGCGCAGGCGCTGATAATGTTCGTACCATTCGGTGCCAGCTTCGTACACGAAGACACATCCCTGATACGCCCATCCCAGTTGAACGAATCCGGTCTTGCCAATGTAGCTTTTGAGCCAGCGGCTTTCTTCCAGGTCTTCTTCGCTGCGATAATCACCCTCGGCGAGCTGTTGCGACAAGCGCTCAAGTTCTTCGCGGTCCAACGCCCATGAATGCATCGTGAGGAAGGGCGCATTGGTCGACTTGGCCAGTTCAACAAAATCTTTCCAGCCATCCGGATTCAATCCAGAGTCCCACAGCACGCTCGGAACTTCCTCACACTCGACATATCCGAAGAAACGGCGCATGCCGAGGCCCTCGATGAACGCCGTCATATCGTCTTTCATGCCCGTTAGATCGTCTGGATGTGGAGACATGGATTCATGATTATTGTAAGGCCTGGACTATTCAGCCGCCAGTGCCTCACGCCGTTGGAAAATGTGGCAGAATTTATTCGCACCTTCGAAGCCACGGCCTGATCATGCTTTCCATGAAGATTATTGGGGACATTCTCACCGCCCTCGGCATTTGCCTGGCACCTCTGATTTTTTCGCCGGCGCAAGAGCCGAACAAACGCATCGTGATTGCCGCAAGCCACGTGCTTGATGGCAAGGGCCACGTGCTGCACAACACTCGCATCGTGATCGAAGGCTCAAAGATTGTAGAGATTTATCCGAAAGATGATCCAAAGAACGACCCGAAGGCCCTGCCGGCGGATTCCGATTACGACTTGCGGGGCTTGACCGTCCTGCCCGGCTGGATTGACGCGCACGTGCATATCACATGGAGCTTTGGCCCGGACGGAAAAAATGCGGGGCAGGGAGGAACCACACAAGAGGCAGCATATGCCGCGGCCTCGAATGCATGGCTGACATTGATGGCCGGGTTTACCACTATCCAAAGCGTCGGCTCCCCTGCTGACGTTCCACTGCGCAACGCCATCGCCAAAGGCCTGATACCCGGCCCTCGTATTCTGACGGCCATTGAACCAATCATGGGACGAGGCGAGCAGACGGGAACGCCGGATGAGATCCGGGCCTTCGTGCGGAAACAAAAAGAAGCAGGCGCCGACCTGATCAAAATCTACGCCTCAGGTGGCATGACCAAGGGCACGATGACGATGTCACAAGACCAACTGAGCGCAGCCTGCGATGAAGCCAAGACGCAGGGATTGCGCACGCTTGTCCATGCATATCGAGATGCGGTTCGCGCTGCGACTCTTGCCGGCTGCACCGAGATCGAGCACGGCTTGGGGGCGTCAGACGACGATCTGAAATTGATGGCCGAACGCGGGACTTACCTTGATCCACAAGCTGGCCTGCTGCTTGAAACCTATCTCCAGTACAAGGACAGATATCTCGCCGCGCCGTACTACACGGAAGAAGGCTTTGCATCGATGAAAGGACTCATCCCGGCCCACCAGGATTTCATTAAACACGCACTGCGCATCCAGGACTGAAAATCATTTATGGCACGGACGCCGTGGCGGGCGCTCATGGCCGCAACGCGGAGGATTTTATTCATCGCGTGCGCGACTGCGGAATGGACCCGATGGCGGCGATGGTCTCCGCCAACTCACTGGGAGCGGAGGCGCTCGGTATAGCCGATCAGATCGGCGAGATCGCGCCCGGCATGCAGGCCGATATCATCGCGCTCGACGGGGATCCGCTGAAAGATATCACTGCGGTTCGGCGCGTCGTATTCGTGATGAAGGGCGGCGTGATTTACAAGAACACTGTGCACGGCGGGGCTCCAGTCTTGGCGGGCGAATAGCCCCAGGCAACACGAACCGCCGCCGCTAAAGACAGATCCGGCCGCCATGTTCATGGGCCGCATTGTGTTAAACTTTCTGTTCACACAACAACGCTTTAATCATGCTCTTTTCCAAAGAATATGTGGGCTATCTGGCCCGCGAAGTTTCCAAAAAACTGGTGGCAAGCGGTCTCATCGAGACCAAGAATATACCTGCTCTTAATGAGAAGGTGCACGCCGCGCTGCTTGAAGAACTGGCGCTCGAAGACCGCATTAATGACGAAGTGCGCGTGATTCTCGAAGCCTATTCCGACGAAATGCAGAAGAGCGGCGCCAACTATCAGGAAATGTTCCGCAAGGTGAAGAGCGAACTGGTGAAAAAATACAAGGCTGTACTTTAATTTCGATTCCGATAATGACTAGCATAATATCGACCAGCGTGATGGGCACCTGCATGATGTGCATCAGAATCATGTCGACTATCGTGATGTACACCGGAGTGTTGAACCGGAGGACGCCCCTGCTGTGCGATTGAGCCGCGACAAAGTCAATAAACTCGCTCACGTAATCACTGACGCCGTCGCTGAACTGGATGAAGTCGAGTTCATCGAGGACCGCAACACCATCCGCCTCGAAGTCCGCAAAATTCTCGAAGAACTGCTGATGCAGGAGGCTCGCATCGACCAGTCGGCGCGTCAGAAGATCGAGAGCCAGCGTCGCACCATCATTGAAGGCTCAGAGGAATGGTCGATCCTCTATCGCAAGTACTATAACGACGAAGTGAAGAAGCTGGGAGTATAAATTCCACGGTTCGCTTCCCGTTCTCATTGTTCACCGAAAACCTCTTGCTGAACTGCCCGTCTGAATTATCGGGTTGAAACTATCTGTTGCCCGGCACAGCACGCATTCGCAGCACGTCGTCCTGATCCTCATTCTTATTTTTGATCCCAACAGCGTCGAGCTGACGCGCCAACGGCTGCACCACTTTCAGAATTCGCGAAAGCGTTTCGCTTACACCTTCTTTATCGCTGTTATCTGGACCGCCACGACTCATGATGCTCTGCACGAAAGTCTTCGGCTGCGGAAAGACCACGATTTTTACCTCGTCGCTCTCGGCCATCCCCGCCGCTTTCTTTGCCAGTTTCAGCGCTGTGTCGTATCCGCCCAGTTCATCGACCAAGCCCAGATTCTTCGCATCCTGGCCCGACCAGATACGGCCCTTTGCGATCTCCAGGACTTTTTCTTTGGGTAGATTTCTGCCCGCGGCCACCTTGCTTGTAAAATCTACATAGACGCGATCGAGCCATGCCTCGAATCTGCCCCATTCCGCAGGTGTGTAATCGTGCGTTCCGGTGAACATGGTGGCATTGTCGCCGTCGTGCACTTCATCCCACGAAACACCCACCTTATCCCAGAGTCCGCTGGTCAGCATTTTTCCGCCGAGCACTCCGATTGAGGCGGTAATGGTTCCGGGCTCGGCTACAATTTTGTCCGCAGCCATGGCTACAAAATAACCGCCTGATCCCGCCAGATTTCCCATTGAAACAACCACCGGCTTGCCGGCTTGCCGCGCCCGAACAACCTCTCGCCAAATCGTGTCGGAGGCGACATACGAACCGCCGGGGCTATCGACGCGAAACAGAATCGCTTTCACATTCTTGTCGTCGGCAGCGGCGTGAATGGCGCCCGCTACCGTGTCCGAACCCATATTCTGGTTGCCTTGAACGGGATCGTAATCGCTCTTGCCTCGCGTTACGGCGCCCACTCCGAACACCAAGGCGACCGTTTTTCCTCGATCATGCGGACGCCCGGCACGCTCTAAATACTTATTCAGATAAAGCAATTCGGCATCGTTGCCCGCTTGACTTTTCACCTTGCCATAGACTTCGTCGCGATACGCAACAGCGTCGACGAGTTTGGCATCGACTGCCTCTTTTCCGAGATACGGCCCAGCGTCGACCACGGACTGAAACTTCTCCGGCGCGATCTGTCGCGCCTGGCAGATACCATCCTTCATCTGGTTGAACCATGAATTCATGATCGCGGTCATCGCTTCCTTATAGGGTCCTGTGTACTTGGTGTCGGTGTAAAAGTTGAGCGCGTTCTTGTACTCGTAGCGATGGTCGCCGTGAAAACTCATGCCGAGCTTCGAGAGCGTCCCTTTGATGAACGGCCACTCCAGGATGATGCCGGTCAACCCAACATCGCCTGAAGGCTGCAAGTAAATGTGATCAAACGCAGTCGCCAGATAATAAGCGCCGTTACCGGGGCCAAATTCGCCGAATGTTTCCGAGTAGGCGACGGCAAATTTCTTGTGCGCGCGGAATCTTAAAACAGCGTCCCGAAGTTCCTGTGTTTGAGCCATTCCCATGCTCGCGGCGCCAATCTTCGCAACCAATCCAACCACGCGATCGTCAATCGCGCCGCGATCGATTGCGTCTACCACGTCACGCAACGTCTGTTTGTCATTCAGCATCAGCTGCGCCGTCGGCGTGGCGGGTATGTCTTCCAGAAGAGTCTGATCAAAATTCGCTTCGAGAATTGTTTTGGATGGAACTCTGCCCTTCTCGCCGATGACGGTCACCGTCACGATGACCAGTCCGATCAGAAACAACGCGCCCAGGATGGCGAAGAATCGCACGATTGCTTTGGACATATTTGCTCCTTTGCAAGACGTCTTTGAAAGACGACACCCTTGAAAGACGATGCCTGTGAAAGACGATGCCTGTGAAAGACGAAAGAGCAGTCTAACCAAGTCGGAGCCAGACGCGCTATATCTGGCGTCGAAAACTACTTTTTGCAGAAACCTCAATCCCCGAAACCGAATCTGATTGGCGTGACAGGGTTTGTATGAAATGGTGCGGGCTATCAGCCCGCAACGAGAGGAATCGAAATGGCTGGATTAAAAGACGTTGTATTGATGCGCTTTGTTCCCGAACGCGCGCAAACTGGATTGGCGCTCTTGCGAGTGTGGACAGGGGCGACGCTTTTTTTGCGGCATGGCTTGGAAAAACAGCCGGCACATTGGGTCCAGTTCATGGCGCACTTTCCCGATCCAGTTGGAATCGGCTCTCACCCTTCGTTCTTCGATCGCGTTCTTCTCAGATTTCGTCTGCGGAATGCTGCTGATGATCGGTCTGGGGACGCGCTGGGCTGCTCTCTACTGCTTTGGAAATATCTTTGTCGCCTGGGCTTTCGTCCATCACTTCGCGTTCTTCGGCAAGGGTCCCGCGAGCGATCACGGGGAACTGATGGTGCTTTATCTCGGAGCGCTGCTCACATTGCTGATCGCAGGGCCCGGAGCACCCTCAGTCGACCGCGCCCTGGATCGGAAACCATAATTTTTATAAGCGCTGGGTGCCCCACCTTTCGCGGGTTTCGAAAGGTGGGATTCCACGAAATTCTCCCGCATAGGATTTTGAGTTGCGGCTACTACGTGTAAAATCCGGGCGATGACGGACCCGGCCCTGCACTACCGATTGTTGGCAGACGCCCTCCCGAGCGAGGAGAAACGCATTCGCACTTCTTACGTCCCCTCCCTAGTCCTGGTCGTGGCGGCATCAACCGTCGTGTTTGTCGCCCTGGGACTCAGCAAAGGGGCTACACCTAAATTGATGATCACTTACGGCCTTTTGATGGTCGCATATATGGCGTACTTGCTCGTTTGGTATCCGCGCAGAATGAAACGACGCTTGAGTAGGTGTTGGGAAACATATGACCTGGAAATCGGACCTGACTACCTGATGAGGCGGCAGGCGGACCTACCGAACCTCCGTCTGCAATTTGATGAGGTACAAGCCGTGGAGCGTGTTCAGGGGCGATACCTGCGTGTGATCGGCAAGAGCACGGGGCACGCCATCGCCATACCAGAAAGTATCGACCGATTTGCTGAGATATGGAAAACCATTTCCTCCATTTGCCCGGTGCGTGTACGGACGATCGAGCAGTGGCAAAAATATCGCGTCTTCATGGCGGCGGGCCTGCTGCTCTTCGTGATCATGGTTTGGACGACGTCACCCGTCATAGTCATTCCGCTATCCCTGGCGATGGGTCTGATCGTCGTGTGGCTCTTCTTTTGGATTCGACGTAATCGGAATATTCCGGAACCCATCAAACGAATCGCGTGGATTTACTGGCTGTTCTTCGCAGCCTGCTTCCTGAAGCTGTTTGTCGCAGTGGAAGGGGTTGATAAGGGGCCGGCGACATTAGGGAAGATAGCAGGGAACATGCTTGTCTTCTCTCCCTGCATGCTTCTTGTTTTCGGATGGGTGCGATGGTGGCGCGGCCGCCCTCCTAGGCACTGGCGGAACTATGCGATCGCCTGGGGCTTGGCCACCGCTTCGATTTCAGCTTTGTGCCTGTATGGTGTGCTGTCTTGCGTGCAGCTTGCGCATATCGGCCCCTCGAACGAACACCGGTTAGCCCTTGCGGGAGTTTATGTGGGCTATCCGTTGTCAATTTTCTCCTTGGTTGCAGCGGCTGTAGGCAAGGGGCGTCCTCGCGTGATTGTTTGGCTCGCGGGTGGCTCGCTTGCTTTGGTTTGGAGTATCGCGTTCCATTACGCTTAAATTCCTATAGGAGCAAGCCAATGGAAGCGGCGGGGGTTGACCCATAATTGTCCGCACGGGCCCCGGACTGAATAAACAACGTTTGTAATTATTACAGCGTAATACTTACCCGACTGTGCCTCTTTAACCACAAACCACGCCGAGCATTATCAATAACTTGAAACGCCGCCACGCGCGTCAAGAATCTCATCATGTGCACATTTTTATACGTACAATATTACATGCACAATGTTCCACGTGAAACACTATCGCAAAATGTTCGCTTTCCTTGATTACCCGGGTCTTCGATTACCGAGTCAAGGAGTGGTGATCGCGCCTTCCGACGCCGACCTCACCAGCGCCGCATACTTCGCAAACACCCCAGTTTTGTAGCGTGACGCGGGAGCCTTCCATTCCGCCATGCGGCGTGCAATCTCAGCATCGGAGATCTCCAGCTCCAGCCTTCGAATCTTGGTGTCGATGGTGATGCGATCGCCTTCACGAATAGCAGCAATCGGGCCGCCCAGCGCAGCTTCTGGCGCCACATGGCCAACCATCAAACCGCGCGTTGCGCCGCTGAATCTTCCATCCGTGATCAAGGCGACGCTCTCACCCAAACCTTCGCCGACGATCGCCGCCGTCACGCTCAGCATCTCCCGCATTCCGGGCCCACCCTTTGGGCCTTCATAACGGATCACCACCACATCGCCGGGCTTGATCTGCTTGCTGGTTACTGCGTGCATCGCAGCTTCTTCGGAATCGAAGACGCGTGCTGGGCCAGTATGCGATTGCCGTTCGTGGCCACTCATCTTCAGCACTCCGCCTCCAGGGGCGAGATTACCCTTCAAAATCATGAGGCCGCCCGTCGTCTTCAGCGGCTTGCTCAGCGGAGCGATCACCATTTGACCGGCGGTTTCTTTCGCCGCATTCGCCTCTTCCGCAAATGTCTTTCCCGTAACCGTCATCGTCGAACCATTAGCATATTTGCCGTCGAGAAGCCTCTTGGCAATTACCGGAATTCCGCCGGCTGCATCTACGTCGGCCGCCACGTATTTTCCTGCTGGCTTAAGGTCGGCGAGTAGTGGCGTGCGTTCACTCACTCGCTGAAAATCATCGATGTCCAGCGGCAATCCCATTTCGCGCGAAATCGCTAGCAGGTGAAGAACGGCATTGGTCGAGCCTCCCGTCATCGCCACACCTGCAATCGCATTCTCAAAAGCTGCGTGCGTGAGAATATCGCTCGGGCGAATCCCCTTCTTCAAAAGATTCATCACCACTTCGCCACAGCGGAAGGCTACATCATCCTTGCGCGAGTCCATCGCGGGTATGCCGTTAAATCCCATGGGAGAAAGGCCGATCAGCTCCATCACTGTGCTCATGGTGTTCGCCGTATACTGGCCGCCGCATGCGCCCGCTCCCGGGCAGGCTACGTTTTCCAGGGACAGCAGGTCGGCATCACTCATCTTGCCAGCCGCGTTCGCGCCCACGGCCTCGAATACGTCTTGAATGGTAACGTCTTTTCCCTTGTATTTACCGGGGGCTATGGTTCCTCCGTAGAGCACCAGGCCGGGAAGGTTCATTCGCGCGAGCGCCATGGCCGCTGCGGGGATCGTCTTATCGCAACCGACTATGCAAACGGCGGCGTCGAAAAGCTGTCCCCGGCAGACGAGCTCAATAGAATCGGCAATTACTTCGCGGCTCACGAGCGACGCCTTCATGCCTTCAGTCCCCATGGTCTCGCCGTCGGAGATAGCGATGGTGTTGAACTCCATCGGCGTGCCGCCGGCGGCTCGAATGCCTTCCTTCACCTTGGCCGAGAGGCGGCGGAGGTGGAAGTTGCACGGCATAGTCTCGATCCATGTGTTAGCAACCGCGATCAGAGGCTTGGCCAGATCGTCATCGGTGAATCCAATGGCTTTGTACATGGCGCGCGCCGGAGCCTGATCGCGCCCGTCGGTGATGTAGCGACTGCGATGTTTGAGGTCCATGAAAGCAGTTCTCAGTTCCCGGTTCTCAGTTCTCAGAAAACCAAATTGCCATTATTCTACGACCTACTCAAAGACTACAATTCGATACTGTGAAATGCGTCGGCCTTGATCCGGTCGCGGATTTTGACGCGCGCGCGTTGATTTTAGGCACCTTGCCGGGCGCAGAATCCTTAAAGAGAAACGAATACTACGCTAAGAAAACGAATAGCTTCTGGTTGATCATGGGGGAGTTAGTCGGCGCATTGCCTGGGATGGAGTACAAAGAACGCCTGAGTATATTGAAAAAGGACGGCATCGCTCTTTGGGACGTTTGTCATTCGGCGGAACGTTCAGGAAGCCTCGATTCCAAAATCATTGCGTCGACGATAGAACCAAATGATTTGAGTTCGTTTATCGCTTATCATTCGCGCGTCCAGTTGATCTGCTTCAATGGCCGGCGCGCTGAGAAGTTTTTTCTTCGTTTCAACCGATCCGCAAACATCTTACAAATTCGTCGTGAGGTGCTTCCGTCAACTAGTCCTGCGCACACGATGGTGCGGAGTCAGAAGCTGTCTTTTTGGCGCACGAGCCTTGCAGAATTCATCGACCTAAAGCCTCGGCGACTTTGCTGAGAACTGAGAACCGGGAACTGAGAACTGAGAACTTTCTTTCAGGCGCTGACGACTTTCGGCGCGGCTGGCTTCGCATCGGCGCTTTTTTCTTATCAGACGGCAGCCACGACATCATCGCCCTCAGTTGCTCGCCGACTTTTTCTATTGGATGCTGCTTCTCGCGCTCACGCAGCTTGGCAAAATTCTTCCCGCCTTTTTTATTCTCTTCGATCCATTCCTTGGCGAAGCTTCCATCCTGGATTTGCTTCAGCACTTTCTTCATCGCTTGGCGCGTTTCGTCTCCCACCACCACTTCGCCGCGAGTCAGATCACCGTACTCGGCTGTGTTTGAAATGGAATAGCGCATACGGCTCAGTCCGCCCTCGTAGATCAGGTCGACGATCAACTTCATCTCGTGCACGCACTCGAAGTAGGCAATCTCCGGAGCGTACCCAGCCGCGACCAGCGTCTCGAAGCCTTTTTCCATCAGCGAGGTCAAACCGCCGCACAGCACAGCCTGTTCGCCGAACAAGTCGCTCTCGGTCTCTTCTCTGAAGGTCGTCTGCAATACGCCGGCCCGCGTCGAACCGATTCCGTCCGCATAGGCGAGCGCGTATTCGTGCGCGTGTCCGCTGGCATCCTGATGAATGGCAAGTAACGATGGCACGCCGCCGCCCTGCGAAAATACACGCCGCAACAAATGCCCCGGGCTCTTTGGCGCAATCATCACCACGTCAACCTCTTTCGGCGGCTCAATCGTCTTGAAGTGAATCGAGAAGCCGTGCGAGAAGCCGAGAATTTTTCCTTTGCGCAGATGGGGCTTGATCGCCGATTCGTAGAAATCGGCCTGCGTCTCGTCAGGCGTCAGGATCTGTATCCAGTCGGCGCGCTTGGCGGCCTCGGCGGGAGCAACCACGGTCATGCCATCGGCGACGCGCCTGTTTTGCGGAACCGCGCTCGGGATCGAGACCGATGATCACTTCGTATCCGCTGTCACGCAGGTTCTGGGCTTGCGCGTGTCCCTGCGAGCCGTAGCCGAAAACGGCGATGGTCTTGTCCTTCAGGGCTGAAGGATTAGCATCATTCTGGTAAAAGACGGTGGCCACTGGTAACTCCTGGGGATTCTAGTTGGCTGGACTGGTGAATTATACTTGAAGGCACACCAACCCACTGCTGCGAGGCTTACCATGCCCCTGAGACGCCGACGACTCGCGGACATATCCTGCCTCTTGGCGTTTGCCGATTGCTTGACGCTAATTCTGGCTCCTGCGGCGGATCGATGATGGCCCCCACTCCGACAGTCCCGCCCAGTGCTGCGACGGTGACCGCCCCCACGATTTCGGGCCAGCCCGCGAACCAGACTGTTGCCGCTGGCCAGACCGCGACCTTCTCCGTAACAGCAGCGGGCACAGCGCCCCTGAACTACCAGTGGCAAAAGGGCACAACCGCCATCTCCGGAGCAACCGCGTCCAGCTACACCACCCCCGCAACTACAACTTCCGACAGCGGTTCGCAATTTAGCGTGGTAGTCTCCAACACGGCTGGAACCGCAACCAGCAACACGGCAATGTTGACGGTAAAGGCTGCACTCACCGACGTGCTCACGCAGCACAACGACATCGCGCGCACCGGGCAGAACCTGACGGAGACCGTCCTGACCCCCGCTAACGTCAATTCGGCAACGTTCGGCAAGATTGCCTTCTATCCGTGGACGGTTTGGTGGACGCCGAACCGCTCTACGCTTCGAATGTTGCCGTTCCGAATAATGGCACGCACAATCTACTCATCGTTCCCACCGAGCACGATTCAGTCTTTGCCTTCGACGCGGATTCCGGTGCGACCATCTGGCAGGTTTCGACGCTTGAAATCCGGCGAAACAACCTCAGACACTCGAAGTTGTGGGCAGGTAACTCCTGAAATCGGCGTGACCTCGACACCGGTAATTGATCGCACGCAGGGCGCAAATGGCGCGATTTATCTGGTGGCAATGTCGAAAGACGGATCGGGCAATTACCACCAGCGCCTGCACGCGCTCGATCTCGCGCTTGGCGCGGAATTATTCGGTGGGCCGGTCGATATCCAAGCAACGTATCCAGGAACTGGCGACAGCAGCAACGGCACAAGTGTCATTTTCCTGCCGGGGCAATACAAGGAACGCGCTGCTCTTCTCTTATTGAATGGCGTCATTTATACAAGCTGGGCTTCGCATTGCGATATCCAGCCCTATACCGGCTGGATCATGGGTTACAACGAATCTACGCTGGCGCAAACTACCGTGCTGAATGTCACCCCCAACGGCAGCGACGGCGCCATTTGGATGGCCGGAGCAGGGCTCGCATCCGATAGCTCAGGCAACATCTACTTTCCTGATGCCAACGGCGACTTCGATACCACGCTTGAATTCCAGTGGTTTCCCCAGCAATGGCGACTACGGCAATGCCTTGATGAAACTTTCAACCTCTGGCGGCCTTGCCGTTGCCGACTATTTTGAGATGGATAACGAAGCAACAGAAAACAGTACCGACACCGACCTCGGCTCCGGCGGCGTGATGGTGTTACCTGATGTCAGTGATGGCTCGGGCAATACCGTCCACTTGGCGGTCGGCGCCGGCAAAGATAGCAATCTATATGTCGTGAATCGCGACAACATGGGCAAGTTCAGCGCAAATAACAGCAATATCTATCAGGAACTCGCGGGAGGGCTGCCGGGAGGGGTTTACGCGATGCCCGCATACTTCAATAACACGGTCTATTACGGATCCGTGGGAAGCCCTATAGTGGCTTTCACGATTAACTAACGCGAAGCTATCGACCAAGCCCACCGCAAGCACTCCCACCGTGTTTGCATATCCCGGTGCGACGCCAAGCATCTCGGCGAATGGCACGAACAACGGAATCGTGTGGGCAGTAGAAAATGCCTCGACCGCCGTACTACACGCCTACAACGCTACGAATCTGAACGAGCTCTACAACAGTAACCAGGCAAGCGGCGGCCGCGATCATTTCGGCGCAGGCAACAAATTCATGACGCCGACAATCGTGAACGGCAAAGTGTTTGTGGGAACTCCCAATGGCGTGGCCGTATTCGGGCTGCTGCCGCAGTAGTGATTACCCTTACGGCGCTTTTCCACCCGCAATGCCTTGCAGCTTTGACGGAAAAGCGCGTGATTCGCCGCTCAGACCTCGGCTCAGAATTCGAGATAAGATCCGACACGCGCGGGAGGTGCGGCGCCGCCTGTGCCAGTGGCTGGAAGCAGATTTTCTTCAATGCCATGCAGGCTTTCCCACGCAGCCTCGGTCAGCGCCGGATCGGACCCGACGACATCGCGGATCATCCGCCATGCAGCAAGATTCAGCGCGCCCTCCGGAGCTGGCCCCATAGCCAGCGAGACCGAGCATTGCGGACAGAAACAAATTCGCTGGGCGGAAGATTTCTGGCGCGGTCTCACTCCCACGGTCTGCGCGAATAAATATACCGCGACCGATTTCTGTCCGGCCTCGAGTTCCCGATTGCAGCGAAGACAATATAAGCTGTCCAAAGTCCCGTATCCGATTGAGTTCCTACTACTATTAAAAGGGTCTAATTCTCATTCTCAGTACTTTCTCCAAAAATCGACTTGCGGCACAAGTATGCAGAAGGATTCCCGCAAAATGAGTACGTCCATTCAAATGGCGCCCGAACCAAGGTTTGCTCTAGCCAGAAGCGGATCGCACCGGCAATCTAAATGTCATGCGCACCAGCATTGTTCAATCGACAAAAATTTTGCGGCCGTTGCGGTCGCCGCAAGAACGTCAAGAGGTCGCCGCCGTCTGTTATCGCATTCGCAAGCGCGGCATTCAGTTCCTGCTGGTACAGACCCGTGGGGGACGTTGGATCTTCCCCAAAGGCGGCGCTAAGCGGGGCATGACGCTTGCGCAGTCCGCTGCCCTTGAAGCTTTTGAAGAGGCTGGAGTGCATGGTCGCATCGAAGAACTCCCTTTTGCCCGCTATTTCCGGCGCAAACCCGACATTGGTGAACGATCACGGGATACCCCCCTCGCCGTTATGGCTCACCTCTGCGAAGTGTCGCGACTGGAAACGCCGCAGGAACGAAATCGAAATCCTACCTGGTTCTCCGCCCACGAGGCGAAGAACCTCCTGCTCGAAGAGCGGACGCCTGAATTCGGTGCCGAACTTGGCCGCGTCATTGATCGTGCTCTGCTGCGAATTCACCGGCTGCATAGCACTCCCGCCCACACAGCTCCGCATCGCGCGCATAAAGACGGCTTGCAGGAGGTTCGATTCGAGGCTGGTGAAACCCATCGCTTCCTTGACCACCCCAGAAAGGCCGCGATCGCCCGCTACTTCGGTCGGTTTTTCCAGATCGGCGCACCTGCAGAGATTCGCCCTCCGGTTCTGCGTCTAAGCACCGGCGCCCCAGCCGAAATACGGCGAAACATCACCGCGATTGACAGCAGACGCAAAGCAAATCAGCAGAAACCCGGCAGCATACAGCTGAGCAAGCACAAATAACTGCCGTAAGGAACGTCTGATATGCCGCAGCATCCCCCTGTGATCCCCATGTCCTCCGTGGTCCAAGCTCTCCCTAACACTGAATCAGAATGTCCCGAGGCGAGAGCGCTTTCCTGAGATCTGATACCTGTACCTGACGCCTCTACCGGCGAGGCAAGTCTGGACAATCTCTTCGCCTTCGCGATACCCTGCTCGCCATGAATCGCCGAAGCTTTCTAGCAGGTGCCGCTGTGACCGCCGCAACATGGTCATCGTCTAATCTTTTAACCGCAGATCAAGCCCGCGCCGATCAGTCGGGCGCAGGTCAGCCCGATCTTCAACCAATTTGGAAGGAGATTGAGAAGCGTCACGATGAATCCGTGCAACGCCTGCAGACTTGGATTCGCCAGCCTTCCATCGCCGCAGAAAATCGTGGCATGAATGAAGGTTGCGAGCTGACGATGCAGATGCTTCGCGACGCGGGATTCCAGTCGGCGACAAAAGTTCCCACCGATGGCCAGCCCGGCATCTTTGCAATCCTCGATGCCGGAGCCCCGCGCACGCTAGGTGTTTATTTCATGTACGACGTTAAGCAGGTCACTCCGAGCGAGTGGTCGTCGCCGCCGTGGGATGCGGCTCTTGTCGACAAGCCAGGCCTTGGCAAAGTCGTCATCGGGCGCGGTGCGGTCAATCAGAAAGGACCCGAGGCTACGTTTCTGGCGGCGCTGCACGCCATTCGCGGCGACGGGGCAAAAAGTTCCTCTGAACCTCGTACTCGTCGCCGAGGGCGAGGAAGAAATCGGTTCGCCGCATTTTCCGCAAGTCGTGCGCCGGCCCGAGGTGATTTCGGCCTTGAAGAAGGCGGATGGCATCTTCATGCCAGGCGCATCGCAGGATCTGGACGGCAACATCACCGTTCTGCTCGGCGCCAAAGGCGTCGTCGAACTGGAATTGGTTTCAAGTGGCGAGCACTGGGGACGCGGTCCCGAGCACGACATTCATTCGAGCGAAAAGGCGCGCGTGGATAGTCCGGCGTGGCGGCTCATTCATGCGCTCAATACGCTCGTCTCGGCCGATGGCAACGAGCCAGCCATTCCCGGATTCGCCGACAAGGCGCGGCCACTCTCTGCCGAGCAAAAGGCGATGATCGCCGTCGCCGCCAAGCGCCTGAACGAGAATCTTGCCAAGCAAGCCTTCGGAGTAAAGCACTGGGTGCACGATGTGGACTGGCAGCAATCGCTGGAATTGTTAATGTCGCGTCCTACCGTCAACATCGAAGGCCTTGTTGGGGACTACACCGGGCCGGGCGGAAAAACAATTCTTCCGCATCGCGCGGTCGCAAAAATGGACCTGCGCCTTGTCCCCGACATGACGGCCGCCGATGCTTTAGCGTCATTGAAGGCGCATCTTGCCAAGCAAGGCTTCAGCGACATCGAAGTCAACATGACAGGCGGCTACGATCCCAACAGTACCTCCGCTGACTCGGGGATTATCAAGACAGAATTGAAGGTATATCGAAATGCCGGAATCGATCCGATCATGCTGCCACGTAGCCCAGGATCGTGGCCCGGCTATGTCTTCACCGGCGATCCCTTGCGCTTGCCCGCCGGCCACTTCGGACTGGGACACGGCGAAGGCGCCCACGCTCCGAATGAATATTACCTGATCGAGTCCGCAAACCCGAAGGTGCAAGGCATCGATGGAGCGGTGCGTTCCTACGTGGAGTTTCTGTATGCCATGGCGGCGTGATTCGCGGAAGAATCGATCTAGGCGACTCTCCGCTAGAGCCCGAAGCCTGTTCCGCGATACCATCTGGGTAATGCTTCGCGAAGCCACCGTTGAACCTCGTCAAGAACCTCGCCAGGAAATCCTGCGTACTGCCGCTCGCCTCTTTCAACAGCAGGGCTACGACGCCACTTCGATGAACGATGTTGCCGCCGCGCTGAAGCTCTCCAAGGGCGGCCTCTATCATCACTTTCAATCGAAGGATGAAATCCTGTTTAACATCATGTCGCATGCCATGGACATCACCGAGGAACGGGTCATCAACGTGGTTCGACGGATTGACGCCGGACGCATCGACGCATCCCGCACTGAGGAAGCCCGCACCGAGGGAACACGCATCGAGGTGTCAGAAGAGCGGTTGCGCACGCTGATCCGGCTTCATATTCAGATCGTGCTCAGTCCTGAAGACCGTGAGATTACCGTCATGCTGCACGAGAACCATCCGCTGCCGCCTGCACTACGCCGCAAGATTAACGGACGCAAAAAAGATTACCTGCACTTTGTCGAGCACCTCATTGCCGACGTCCAGCGCAAACGTGGTTCATCAACGTCGGTCACGCCGCGCGCCGCGGCTCTGGCGCTGGTCGGGATGATCAACTGGATTTACCAGTGGTATAAACCGGATGGTCCGCTGACTGGAGAAGCTTTGGTGCAGCAATACACAGATATTTTCTTTCATGGCGCGGTGGGGTAGCGCTCGGTTGTGATCTCTCTGTTCATCACTATTGGTCCCATATGCCTTCTTTCTTCCACATCGACGACCTCTCGCGCCAGCGTGGCGAAATCGGCAAGCGCTATCTTGAATTTCTTCGCGTCCCCGCTATCAGCGCAGGCGTCTACGTTCTGCCAAAAGGCGGCGCCGATCCGCAGAAGCCACACCACGAAGACGAAATCTACTACGTGATTCGCGGACGCGCCCGAATGCAAATTGGCTCTGGACCATGCCGAGGTGCGGGCTGGGTCAGTTATTTTCGTTGAGGCTGAACTGGAACATCGGTTTTATGAGATCGAGGAGGAATTGCACGTTTTGGTGTTCTTTGCGCCGGCAGAAAACGAATGACAGCTCTTATCAGTTTTTGGGCCATTCGTAAGGAAAGAGTTTGCCGGCGTCTTCTGGAGTGATCTTTACACCTGCCATTTCCGCCGCATGAGCCAGGACGGGATCGCGCCCGCCCGCCAGATCGGCAGCCGAAGCGATCGCAACTTCGTCAGGGGTAACGCCGACATGCTCCAGGCTTTGCCCGTCGGTCATGATGAGGTCGGCTTCGGCGACCGCGGCGCCGTAGGGGACTTTATCAAGATCAAAGGTGTTGTACCACAACATCTTGGATTCCATAACCCTTCCGCGCTCGAGATCACCGATGAGTGCAGCGCTTCTCAACTGTCGACAGCGCTAGAATCTCTGCAGCCGACGCCGATTCGCTATCGACCAGCACGACAAGCTTGCCATCAAAGGGGTGATGATTCGACTTGGCGATCACGGGCTTGTTGGAGTCCCGGGTTATACGGTCACAGATCTTGACATCGCGCGTGAAAAGGCCGCCGACAAGTACCTTCAGTGCGTCCGCACTACCTCCGGAATTCTGGCGAAGGTCGAGTATCAGTGACTTATGTTTGCGGCCCATCGATATGAGTCTATCGACCTCATTTTCTCCGATCATAAACGAAGGCAACTTGACGATTATCAGATCATGGCCGTAATCGAAAGTGCGAAAGTGCTGGACCCATCGATCCTCCCTTTTGGGATAAATTGGGTAAATTTCCTGAGTACCGACCTTGGCCTCAAGAAAAACATCGCGCTCTTTACCGTGACTATCGCGAAGAGTAACAATGAGTCGAGGAAGGGGGCGAAGGACATCGAACGCGTACTCGATTCGCGGCAGATTGTCGCGGCCAATACGGTAGCCGTTGATAGTAAGCAACTGGTCTCCGGGCTTGACTCCCTTAGTATCCGCGTCCCCACCCGGTCGAACCCGAGTGACGAAACACCTATCGCCATTCCTAACTCGGATTAGTAAGCTGCGAAAGATATTACTCCGCGACCGTCTTACCAGGTACCCAATACACTTCTTCCTTTAAGTTCTCTTTCTTGAAACCTACACGCTTCAGAATTCCCTTACCGTGCTCGACCATCTCAGGATGCCCGCACAGATACGCGATGCTATTCGCCGCTGTCAGTCCCCACTGGTCGGCGTACTTTCTGATTAGTTCGTCCACGCGTCCGACCTCACCTTGCCAGTTCTCATCTTCCCAGGGACGGCTCACCGTCAATACGCAGCGAAACCACGGTGCTTCTTTTGACAGGTTTTCCAACTCCTCGCGATAACCGAACTCCCATGATCGGCTGGCGCCATTCAGCAGATACAATTTATGACCCCCTTCAAACCTTCCCTCCCTCCAGTCCTTAACTAGGGTTCGCATATAACTCACGAAGGGCGCGACTCCGGTCACCGTGCTTACCATCAGGTGGTTTGTTCGTTGCGGCTGTTCGGTATCCAAAGTAAAGCGTCCCTTCGCAACCTTGCGCAGAAGAACTTCATCGCCCAACTGCATGTCGTACAACGATGGCGTGGTCTCGCCGTGCGGCACCAGCTCGAAAAAAAATTCCAATTCTTTCTCGTATGGCGAAGAAACAATCGAGTAAGGGCGTTCCAGCCGCCGCGAGTCACGTTCAATTCCAAGGGTCGCGTATTGGCCGGGAGCAAAAGGGAAGTCCGCCGACGGTCGATACGAATCATCCAGAGATCGGGCGCAAAATCAACTCGCTTTGTGATGCGAGCCCGATAGTGCTTATCGTCCATGATTCTGAGCTATCCTCACTCGCATATTAACCGACCGGTCGGTCGCCGGTGGTATAGACTACCGCAGTTCGCTTTTTTGCGTGAGTTATTTTGATTTGAAACCGATTAAGCTTGGACACTGCGCCGTCGGACTTCCTCAGATGTAAGCCCGTAGAGCGGCGGAGTTGTGACCCCCAGCATGGCCAAGTACAAATAGATCTGGTCGCGATGATGGATTTCATGTTGCAGCATCAAACGCAGCCATTTCCAGACCGTAATCTTCGCGCCGTCGGGAGTTGCGCATTTCCCCATCAGCTTTTCATCTCCAAGCTGAGTAACAATCTCCGCCGTCTGGGTATGCAGCGTGTCGCGGAAGGTCATCACCGCTGTATAGCCATCAGCCAAATCGCGTCCGCAACCGGGGTATCGGCTGGGCCATCCTTGAATGGTTTCGGCGAATATGTAGCGTTCGGTGGCAACGATGTGGCGAACCAAATCTCCAAGCGTGAATTTGCCTTCGCGAAAGGTCCACTCCAGTTTGTCCGGCGGAATGCATTGTGCAACTTGCGTCGTGCGTTGGTGAACCTTCTTGAAATATTCCAGGAAGCCGTCGATCGTCTGGATTATTTGCATAGCTGGAATACCGACAACACATTATAGATTCTCGCGGATCAGGCCTCAGACGTCCGTTGTCAGTTCTCAGGTGGCAGCTGAGAGGTAAATAAGAACAGCCCGCAAGCTTTTCAGCCTGCGGGCTGCCTCGGTGGACTGTTTGGGATTGACTGAGGTGGTCACTCTCGTGGCCCCTCGCTCGTTCCGGTGCCGGACACAGCTTATGCCCGGAGGATCAGCCCATATTCACGGATTGTTTGCGAGAGATTGTCCCCGATTTCCCCGACCAAAGGTTCCTCGAGAACTCCGCTTAGAGCAACCGCCCTAAGACTCAGCCACCTCACCTGGTCTTGTATTGGTACTCAACTATGACTATCAGAACTTGTCATCCGACCACCTCCTTTCCGGTGTAATCGCAGAGTACAAAAAACGCCGGGTAGCTGTCAACGGCACGGACGGGGTGTGCCGCGGGAGGTTACCGTCAATTAACTCCAGCAGCCTTGCTCGGTTAACCGAGAACTGGCGACTGCGAACTTCCCTCGCGGGTACACTTATCTCGCCGTTTTGCGCCGATATTTTCTAAATCACTATTGGGAGTCCCTGCCAACATGCCGGCTGTAAGTGTGGCTGCGACCGTCCTCAATGAGGCCGCCGATATCGACTCGCTGGTCGAAAGCCTGATGCACCAAACTTCCCCGCCCGCCGAAGTGATTATTGTCGATGGCGGTTCGACCGACGGCACATGGGAGCGTCTGCTGGCGGCGCAGTCAAAATACCCTGTATTAATTCCGATCCGCGATGAAAGCTGCAACCTGCAACGTTCTCCGGGACCGATCGCCCGCGGACGGAACGTCGCAACCACGGCGGCTTCATCCGATATCGTCGCCTATGTGGATGCCGGCTGCACCTACGGTTCGGGCTGGCTCGGCTAACCTTACGGCGCCGATTATTGCCGGCGATGCCCAATATTCCGTTGGCGGATCTTATATCGATCCAGCAAACTGCACCGTCTGGGATATTGCCTCTGCGCCCTTCTTCGGAGTGAAGCTAAATCCCGATACCGCGACCAAATCCTGCACCGCCCGCTCCATGGCCTTCCGTAAAGAGCTCTGGCAACGCGTCGGCGGATTTCCCGAGACCGTATTCCTCGGAGAAGACACCGTATTCGATTCCAAAGTGCGCAGGCTTGTTGCGCCAGCGTTCCCGGCGCGCGCGAAGGCGTGCTACCAGCCGCGCCACACTTTCCGCTCCGCTCTTCGGCAAATGGTGGGCTATTCCGTAACCGACGGCGTTTTAGGCGGAAGGTCAGCCCGCCTATGGAGAAATATCGCTCGCTGCCTCGCCCAGATTCTTGCCGTAGGCGCTCTCATCTATTCGCCGATTCCACTGTTGTGCGTGTTTCTGCTCGAAATCTATTTTGCTTTCAGGCTGGACTGGCGCGATCTGAGAAAAGCGGCCTCTAAAAAGCTTCCTTCCGCACGCTGGGCGCGCGTCTGATTTTTCGCTGCTTGTCCCGTGGATTGTTGCGTGGTATCAGACGATCGGAAGCATCACGAAGAAGAACCGGCTCAACCGGCAGAATTTCACTTAGTCGCGTGCCGACCCCAATTGCGAAGTTTGAAGCCGCTTCGAGCTCACTTGCAGCTAACTTATTTTCGGGATGAAACAAACTTCTGCCTTGTATTCGGCGATCGCCCGCTCCCGGTTTCCGCCAGCCTCGAGGATCTTACCCAGAACGAGGTGGTATCCCGGAGCCTGAGGCGCTCTTTCTATCGCATTTTCGGCATTCGAGTTGCTTGCGTCAACTTGCCTTGTTTCATCTGGGCAAGGGCAAGATAAATAAACTGGTCTGGATCTCGATCGTTGATCTTGATCGCGCGGCTTAGGTAATCTTCGGCGTCGGCAAATCTTCCTGTGCGGTAGTATTCATAACCAAGACTGTAATTAGACAGCCATGAGCGCGGATCGCGCTCTACGGCGCTTAAGTACATTGGCAGGGCGCGGTCGTAAAGGCCCTGGCTGGCATATTCATTGGCTAGATTGACCTGTACCATCGGATTCTCGTGGCGCATACTTCATTGCGTTCTGATAAAGGTTAAAATTGCTGGCCCACTGCACCTGATGCACTAGGGTGCCAACGAAGGCCGCAGCACTGATCATCGTCACCACCACCCACTTCGCTGCAGCAGTGTCTTCTAGTTTTTGAGTCAAAAGATTCGTGCGAGCGCAAGCGCTATCAGGATCACAATCCCCACCGAAGGAAGATAAAGAAAACGATCATGCACGAAATTGCCTGCAGCGATTCCGCGCAAATATAAGGCGGGCAGAATCGTCAGTACGGCGAAACCCAACGCAAAAATTCCAAGCCGAGGATCTCGCAGCTTGAAGATGCAGTACCCAGCCGCGAGCAGGACCGCTATCACCAAGAAAGCGGGCAGCCAAAAATCTGCAAAGCGCGGAACCGTTACATAATCCATTGAATAAAATTCGCTGGACGAAATTGGAAGCAGCAGATGCTTCAAATCGAACCAAAGGATCGACGGCGCCGTTAGCAGCATCGTGTTCCAACCAACGGCCGCCAACGGTTGGCCCCCACCATAAAGCATCATTCTCCGCCCCAACAAATAAATCACGAGGATTATGAAATAAGGCACGGAAGCGAGACTATCTTTCAGAGCTGCCCAAACTCGCTGCGAATTTTCTGTCGTTCGCGGATGCGCAAACATCACCGCAAAACCAAGAATCAGGAATGGAAAAACTCCCGCTGTTTCCTTGGATAGCAATGCCAGGCCGGATAAAAGCGCAGATGCCGCCATCCATAATGTTTTGCCATTGCGATAGTTCAGGAACGCGAGAAAACTGGCAAGCAAGAAGATTGACACCAGCAGGTCGCTCACAGAGGAGAGCCAAGCGACGTTTTCCACGTGCACCGGATGAAGCCCGAAAAGAATTCCAGCGATGGCGGCGGTTTGGCGATTGTTCGTTAACTTTTGGACGACCAAAAAGACGAGGTAGGTCATCAGCACGTGGGCCATCAACATCGCGCAGTGCCAACCCGCAGGATTCGGGCCAAAAATCGCGTAATTAAGGCGCAACCATAGGAGCGTGATGGGCCGGAAAAACGATCCGCTAGCGGGTGGCGCGAGATTGGCTGGAATTTTATGAGCGAGGTAACGAGCTAGGAGGCTCCAAGATCGGATTACGAAATTGTCTTGAATCACTGGCCTATCGTCATAAACGAAGCCAAATGAAAGTGTGCTCAGATAGGCGACAAAAGTAATTGCGCAAACTAAGACCTCAGCTACACCTCTCCTGTCCAGGAGGCCGGCGAGCGCGGATGGCCTGTCCAATCCCTGCTCTGCAAGTTGCACACGGCTACTATAGCCGACGCGGAAGTCCAGTCTGGGGCGTGGAACGGAACTGCGGTACAACGACTCCTGGTCATCCCTCGTTTGGCACGCTGAGTGGCGTTAACCGCCAGATCTGTCAGACAAATTACCGCGGTACTCGCAGTACATGAACGCCAGATACCTACTTCCACTTCGACGTCTTCCCTAGACTGAAAATATCCTGCAAAGCAGGAAGACTTCCCCCGCTAAGTCCCAGTCCTCGATCTTTGGCATTCAACTATCAAAAGGTCTGCATGTCCTTGATGTGAATGGCAGGCGGCTAGCCCTTCCTCGGCTAGCCCTTCCAACGATAAGCATCGGGCTGGGCCAATCCGATATACGCCAGCACGCGGTTCGCGAATTCCTGCGCCATGACCTCGGCACTCGGCGGATGGTTATAAAAGGCTGGGATCAGCGGGAAGATCGTCGCGCCAGCGTCAGCCGCCAGTGACATGTTTCGGATGTGGATTCTGTTCAGCGGCGTCTCTCGCACACAAAGCACAAGCGGGCGACGTTCCTTCAGGCAAACATCGGCCGCGCGCTCAATTAAACGCGACGCGATGCCATTGGCGATTCGACCTAGCGTACCAACGCTGCACGGGATGACGACCATCGCATTCGAGGGATACGACCCACTGGCTACGTTCGCCCCGATATCGCTATTCGACTGCTGCTGAATCTTTGTCGAAGTTGTGCCGATGATTTGACGGAGGAGATCAGCACGACCCTCGACGCCAATTTCCTCAGCCATGACTCGCAAGCCGCTGTCGGAGGCGATGAAGTTTACAGTCTTCACCCGAGAGTCGCGTTCGATAGCAAGTAGAAAGTATTTCAGGAATATCGATCCGCTGGCGCCCGTGGTGGCGACCGTCAGATTTTCTGGCGTAAGCGGCAAAGTTGGCGCTCCATGAGGCATCGAACTCACAGCCTCGAAAACTGAGGATAGGGATGCCGGAAAAGCAAGTCAAGGAAGGAGGCGGCTTCTGTAGACACGCGGCTCGCACGATTCTGGTTTCGAGATTATGACCCCTACCGGCATCTTAAGACTACGGCGCAGCGCCGCCCAACTCCACGCCATAGCGAGCGTCGAGCGCGAGATTCGCGCCATCGATCCGGTCGCCGGACGTAAATATCTGCGCGACTTCCGCGAGGCGTATCGCTCGTATGAAAAAGTCCTGACTCCAAATGATGTTCGCCGGGAAATAGCCAGGGCGGGAACTGTTCTGGTTGGCGACTACCACGCGTTGCCCAACTCCCAACGCTATCTGGCCTCGCTGCTTCGCGATTACGAATTCAATCAGCGTTCGATCGTGCTCGGAGTCGAAACGATTTTTTCCCGCGACCAGCACATCCTCGACGAATGGTTCCGCGGAGAGATCGACGAATCCGAGTTGCGCCAGCGAATCCGTTTCGATCTTGACTGGGGATATGACTGGGCTCCATTTTACGAACTGCTCTCGGCCGCGCGCGACCACGGCGCAGCCATCTACGGGCTCGATTGCGTGCCGCGCGAGGATTTGCGCAAGATCGGAGCGCGGGATCGCCATGCTGCCGACAAAATTCAGGAACTCCGGCACCGCTATCCCGACGCGCTTATTCTCGTCCTCTTCGGGGAGTCGCATCTCGCGCCCCAGCATCTGCCGGCAGTGCTTCAGAATCGCCTTCCAGCAGAACCGGTGCTCACCGTTCTGCAAAATATCGACGATCTTTACTGGCACGCCGCGGGTGAAGCCGGCGACCACGTCCAAGCCGTCCAGGTCCGCAAGGACGAACATGCGCGCGAGAATGTCGTCTGCGTCTTCAACGCCACGCCGCTGGAAAAATACGAGCACTACCGCCTGTGCCTGGATCGCTGGGGACGGAGCGGAAATGACCACAGCGTGCCCGACCTCGGCCCCACTCTCTACAACTTGATCGGCGGCCTGGTGCGCTTTCTCGGCATCAATCAGTACTCTCCGCACAATACGACACAGCCGAAACTTTTGGTCGACCTGCTGCCCGAGGTTTATTCTCGCAGCTCGGATGCTCTGTTGCGCCGCCTGTTGTCGCGCAAAGGATTCACCGCTGACCATCGCGGATCTTTGCTGCGGCAGGTGCGGGACCGCGGAAGTGTTTACCTCGCACCCATCAATGCCCTATGCGTTCGCCAATTCCAAATGAGCACCGCTGCCGAGGACGCCACGCGATTCCTTCATCAGGCTTGTCGCGGATTACCGAATCTTTGCAATGGCAAACCTCCCTCCGCACTCGCGCATACGCTGGACAAAACGGATGCGTTCTATATGGAGGTCTTCGAACACGCGCTCGCTTTTCTGGGATCGCGCGTCTTATATCCAGCGCGCCCCGCTCGCCGCGACCTCGATGTGGCAGAGCTATTCGATGTGACTCGTGAAGACCTCGAGCGGCAGACTTCGCTTCCCTTTGCCGAGGCGGTTGAAGTACTTGACTTTCTGATTCAACATCGCGAAGGTGACGGTATCGCCGTGCCAATACCTGCCTTTAACGGCCGCAAGTACGAATACACAACTGAGCAACTTGGATATCTCACTGGGAACGATCTCTATGATGCCTACCTCAAAGGCCACATCACACCCGCCGCATTACGGAAATTATTCCTCATGCACGTAGAACGTCCGGGAGTGGCTCGCGAAGCGTACTGCCAACTCAGAACGCGCTTGGGCTCGATAGAGCCGGCATAAATTCGCGCAAGCATAAAATTCGATCGCGCATAAATTCGCGCGGGCCCGAATCGATTCTTAGACTCCAGTGGCCCCGCCTATACACCGCTCAAGGTTTTGATTTTGCGGCCGCTGCGGTATTCTCACCTGTCCGGTGCCCGAAGAGCCAGTGCCCAACGATCCAATGCCTGACGACCTTCCACTCCAGTCCGAGACGCCCGATGCGCTCATGCTTTTCGGCTTCTGGTACCGCGCTCTGCCGGCGAATCAACTGCGCCGCGGAGAACTGACGAAGGCCATGTTGCTCGAGCAGCCCCTCGTGATCGGACGCGACAAACGAGACAAAGCCTTTGCCTTGCGCGACGCCTGCCCGCACCGCGGCATGCCGCTCTCCTGCGGACGATTTGATGGCCAGCAAATCGAATGCTCCTATCACGGTTGGCGATTCGATGCCCACACCGGCCAGTGCCAGCTGATTCCGTCGCTCGTCCCAGAGCAAAATCTGAAAGTCGATCGTATCTACGCCGGCAGCTATCCCTGCGAAGAGCGCGACGATTTCATTTGGGTCTTCATCCTTGATCCCAGCCCAGTCGGCGCCGGATTCTCCAAACCCGCGCCCGCTCCGACGTCCGCGCCAGAGATTCCGAAATTCGGCGAGCATTACAAGCTTGCCTATCTAACTGCTGACCTTCCGTGCTCGGTCGACCACGGCATCATTGGTTTGATGGATCCAGCACACGGTCCCTTCGTCCACCAGGCATGGTGGTGGCGCACCCAAAAATCGATTCACGAGAAGAAAAAACACTTCGAACCCATTCCCTACGGTTTCCGCATGAGCGCGCACACGCCAAGCTCCAACAGCGCACCCTATAAACTGCTGCGCCTCTATGCCGACGCCGACTCGATAACCACGACCATAGATTTTGTCCTGCCGAACCTGCGTTCGGAAATCATTCGCGCCGGCAAATACTGGTTCTCGAGCCTGACGACCGTAACTCCCATCACGCGCAACCAGTGCCGCATCGAGGTAGTAGCCGCATGGAATCTCTTCCGCTGGATTCCCTTTGGCCCACAGTTGCTGAAATTCGTCTTCGCAAAATTCGTGGAGCAGGATCGGCGCACGATGGAGCTGCAATCCGAGGGCTTGAAACATAATCCGCACCTGATGCTGATCGACGACGCAGACCGCCCTGCCAAGTGGTACTTCGGCTTGAAAAACGCGATGCTGGAGATGAAAAAAAATGGCGGCGCTTTCAGGCATCCGATGAGCGGCCCAGTCACGCTGCGCTGGAGGAGCTGAGGAAAAAATCTTCGTGGGTCGCACGATACCGATGAGCAATCCCCGGATCAGATTTGTGGGATTCAATCAGCAAGCGAATTAGACCCACCCGTAGCAAGACTCGGACGATCACATCTGCGCTCCATACCCAGAGGGGAAATTTCAAGCTTGCCGTTTCAAGCTTCCCTCGGGGTGGGAGACCATACCACGCATTCCCTATCTGTTCTCCCTGTTCCGATTTGGCGATATGCGGAGGAATGTAGAGGCGTATACAGCGTTTTTTGAACCGAACGCACAGCCATGGTCGCATCGAATTCAGCGTGGCTATTTTGCGTAAAGCTAACACAATTATTAGCAAAACGATAAAGCGGATCAAGTCTGCTCCGCTTTCTCCCGGCTCCCGCACTGACGTGGCAGGCAAGCCCGTCAGCAATGCAATTCTGTTATCGCTTCCCGATGACGAGTACAACATGATCCGGCCGTATCTCGAGCCGGTCGAACTCCCGCAATACGACATCGTCCACGAGCCGGGAGAGAAAATTGATTTCGCCTACTTTCTGAACGATGGCATGATGTCGCTCGTGGCTCTCAACCATGACGGAAGGAGTGTCGAGGTTGGCATTGTCGGCAAAGAAGGAATAGTTGGAATGTCCCTCATGATGGGCCTGCGCAGGGCGATTTTTCGCTCTATCATGCAAATTGCCGGCAGCGGATTGCGTATCGGAGCGAAAGCTTTTCAGGATGTTCTGCACAATGCTCCGAAGCTTCAAGCCGAGCTCTGCCGTTTTGCGCTCATGCATGGGATGCAGGTTGCCCAGCTTGCTGCTTGCAACCGCCTGCATGAGGTTGATCAACGCCTGGTGCGCTGGCTGCTGATGTGCCAGGATCGCGTGGATTTTAAGTCGCTTCCTTTAACTCACGATTTTCTCGCACAGATGCTCGGCACGGGACGTCCCAGCGTGAGTTTGGCGGCAGCCGTTCTCGAAAATGCGGGATTAATCGAAAACCAGCGTGGCACGGTGAAGTTGCTGAACCGCAAAAGTCTCGAAGATGCCGCCTGCGAGTGCTATGGAGTTATGCAACACCTTAACGGTGGCTTGGGGTTGAAATAATTTGGCCTGAAATAACTCTGCAAGAGCCGAGATCTGACAACTGAGAGCTTAGCCGAGTGTCAAGAAGAATAACCGCTGCCTTCATACCTCGCCTTCAATTATGATCTCGTATGAAGGGAGTGTAAGGTGAGCATTCAGGATGAGCAGGAACTACTTTCCCTGAAAGCAGTAGGCCGCATCGTTCGCATGGTGCTCGACGCCATGAAAGGCGAAGTGCGGCCGGGCGTCACGACGCGGCATCTGGATGAAGTAGGCGCCCGCGTCATGCAAGAAAATGATGCCCACTCCGCTCCTTCCATGGTTTATCAGTTTCCAGGCGCCAGTTGCATCAGCCTGAACGATGAAGCCGTCCACGGCGTTCCAGGCGATCGCCTTCTCAAGGAGGGCGACTTGGTCAAGCTAGACGTAACCGTCGAAAAGAATGGCTACATGGCCGATGCCGCCATAACCGTGCCAGTTGGCAGAGTCAGTTCACAGGCGCAACAGTTGATGGCTTGCGCCGAGCGGGCTTTTCATCAGGCGATGCTCGTTGCCCGCGCGGGATTCCGCGTCTTTGAAATCGGCAAGATGGTGGAACGGGAGGTGCGAAAATCTGGCTTCGCGGTAGTCCGCGAATTAGGCGGACACGGTATCGGGCGCACCATTCACGAGTTGCCGCATGTCCCGAATTACCCTGATCCCCAGGCCCGCCAGGTCATGAAAGAGGGCCTCGTAATTACCGTGGAACCCATCATTTCCAGCGGCTCCGGTCGCGTGTTTACCGACAAAGACGGCTGGACCGTGCGGACGAACGATCAGGCTCTTTCAGCGCATTTTGAGCACACGCTCGTAATTACAGCAGGGACGCCTATTCTACTTACCGCGGGCTAGACTCTCCGTTCGGGCTAGGGCATCTGAGTGGTTGACCAGTTGCGATCTTCCGGATAAAGTCGACGTCAGGGCAAGCTCTCCCCCCTCCCCCAGATCCATGTCGTCCGCTGAATCGAAACTCGTGTTGCCAAGAATATTTTTGCCCAAACTGGCGATTATTCTGTTCGCGCTGTCGAGCTTCGCCTGGGCAGCGCCTCCGCAATTCTCCGCGCAGCAGCGGATCGGTTTGACGGAAGGGGACCAATGGGAGCCTTCGGTGGCCGCAGACGGTTCGGGGCGGATATACGTGCTTTATCCGGAGTATGGAAAGGTGCCGGACTGCAATGACTGTCGCGTTCCAACAATGTTGCTGGTCATAAGCAATGACAATGGCAAGACGTGGCAACCCTCTCATGTGATGCTGTCTGCATCTTCGGGCCAGTTTGATCCCCAGATTGTCGTGGATCCGGCCGACCATCGCACCGTCTACGCCGCATGGTTGCAGGACAAGAAACGTATGATCATGCTGGCAAAATCGGTGGATTCAGGCGCCACGTGGACCTTTACATTCGTCGGTCGCATCGGGTTGGAATTCGATAAACCCGCACTGGCGGTGCGGGGCCAGAACGTTTACATCGCCTTCAATCATGAAGAGCAGGTGTGGGTGGCCTCATCCCAGGATGGTGGCCGCACCTTTATCCCGGCGCGAGTGAATGCTGAAAGTCGTCCAGGATGGTCTTTGCTAGGTTCAGCGACGGTCGATCCGGCTGGCAATGCGTATCTCTCATGGGCTTCTTACTCCAAAGCCGGAGGCGCTAAGGGTACCGTAAACCTTTATGTTGGGAAGTCGGTGGACGCCGGCAAGACGTGGAGTCCCACTCTGCTCGATGTTTCCGCCGCCGCCCCCGGCTGCGACGGGGAAGAGTGTGGCGAGGGCTATCTTGGCGCTCAGGTTGTGCTGACCTCTGACGCCGCCGGCACCCTTTACACGCTCTGGAACGCAGGCACGACCTCGACGGGGCCCCAGCGCATTTACTTCTCGTCCTCCACCAACGGCGGCGAAAGCTGGCTGCCGCGTGTGCCGGTTTCGAACGCCGGATCTGAAGTTGAGCATGCGTTCCCCGCGATCGTCGCCGGCAACAGCGGCGACGTTCGCATAGCGTGGATGGATGAGCGCAACGCTCCCTTTTGGAATACCTACTACCGAAGTTCAAGCAACGGCGGAGCAACCTGGGGAGAAGAAACCAGGATCTCGGGCTATGCGCCCGGCTATAGCTATATAGATACTCAAGGCTTCCGTTTTCCTTTCGGCGATTATTTCGGACTAGCGATCGACAACCACGGAGATACACACACGGTGTGGGGCGAAGGCATGAATTATCAGAATCCGGGTTCGATCTGGTACGCCAGCGGCCGCTAGCGAGACCTGCCCACGCGGCTAGCCGAACCCTGGACTTCGCGAACAGACAGCGGATTAAGCGTTGTGAGCGCTATCGCCTTCCATGAGAAAGCCGGTCGGAGTCAAGTCCAGAATCGAGTGGGCGAAATGGTACGTAAAACGCGCCATCTGGCGTAGCGTTCCCATGCGTTGGCGGCGAGTCGGGAAGCAAGCGCCGCTTTCCATCATCTTGCTCCAACGCCGTCCATACACGTTTTCTGACGAAGACATCCGACGCGCAGCGGAACGTGCTTGGTCGCTGTCGTTCCCGGATGTCGAAGGGTCTACCCGTCGCGTCACAAAGTCGGATGAGGGGGTCTTTCTACAAGCTGGGGCGCATCGTCTCAACTTCGTCAATCAGCCCAAGCCATATGAGGAGAAACCGGAAGAAGACTTAGGATGGCTACCTGAGGTGAGCCAACAACGAGCGTGGGCTGAACACACCGCCTGTTGCTGGGTTTTCTATCTAACAAGAAAAACTAATCTGGAACTCGCGCACTGCATTCTAGCGAAAGTGTTAGTGCAATTGATCGACGAAAACTGCGCTGGAGTTTACGTCCCGAGCGAGAGCAGTTTGATTCCAGCGGAAGAGGCATCTATAGAATTGGAGAGGATGGGTTCATACCGTTTTTCCGGGCTAGTCCCCGAATCCTGAAAGCCTGAAGGCGGCTGTTCACTTGCCGGTGGTGGTTGGCGTTAAATCGCGATAGCACTCACAACCTCAGAATCGACCGGCGATCCTCAATCGGCCAGCAGCCCACCCACAAGGTCGAAAAGCCGCTCGATCCGCCGTTCGCGGCAATAGTCTGTCAATTCCTCAACCAGCGTTTCCGTAGCAACCGGATCGAAGTAACTGGCAGTTCCCACCTGCACCGCGCTCGCTCCCGCCAGCATAAATTCCACCACATCCGCAGCCGTACTGATTCCACCCATGCCAATCACAGGAATCTTCACCGCATGAGCAACGTCGTAGACCATGCGCAACGCAATCGGCTTAATGGCTGGACCAGATAGCCCAGCAGTTATGTTGGCAATTCGAGGTCGCCGTGTCTCCGGATCGATTGCCATCGCGAGAAACGTATTCACAAGTGAAATTGCGTCCGCACCCGCGTTCTCCGCAACCCGCGCCATCTGCGCAATCGACGTCACATTAGGCGAGAGCTTAACGATGATCGGCCGCACCGCCAGGCGTTTTGCCGTCCGCACCACCTCGTCAAGCAATAGCGGATCGTGGCCAAATTGAATGCCGCCGTGCAGCGTGTTAGGGCAGGACACATTAATCTCGTAACCCGCAATGCCCTCGCCATCATTAAGGATTTGAATCGTATGCTCGTAATCGGCGCGAGTGTAACCGAAGACGTTAGCGAACACGGTCACGTTCTTCTTAGCCCTTAGCGCTGGAAGTTTCTCCGCAAGAAATGCCGCGGCCCCGATGTTCTGCAAGCCGATCGCATTGAGCATCCCAGCGGCAGTCTCATACAGCCGCGGCGGCGGATTTCCCGTAATTGGTTCCTGCGAGAGACCTTTGACAACAAAACCGCCCAGCCGGTCAAGATGAACAATATCTTCGAATTCGATGCCATAGCCGAATGTTCCGGAAGCGGCGATGATCGGATTCTTAAGCTGTATGCCCGCAACGCTGACGCTCAAGTCCGGATTGCTGACTGGCGTCATTGGCTTTCCCCGGCAGCCGCGCCCGGCAATGTCGCGGGCGACGCGGAAGACGTCGCGCCAGACACACCACCAGGCGATGCACCGACAGACGACCGATGCGGCGTCTGTAACGCCTCCGTCAGCACTCTTCCCGTGGCCTTCGCCGGCGCATTGATGCCAAGCAAAGATGAGAGCGTAACCGCGAGATCAACCGGCTCGGCATGTGTCCGGTAGATTCCAGTCTGGAAAGCCAGACCGTAAAATGCGAGCGGCACGTGCGTGTCGTACGAAAACGGCGTAGCGTGATCCGTGCCTGTCGTGACTCCGACCTGAAATAGAGCAGGAACTCCGATCACATAAAATCCGCCCTCTGGCGAGTAACTGTGAGCATAGCGACGCCCGATTTCATTCGCCGGGAATTCTCCACGCGCTAGTTGCGATTTAGTGAAATACCCGGCCCACCCCGTCTGCTTCATCGCTTGGCCGACATCATCTTCGGCGACAGATTCGTCTTTCGCGCCGGCAGTCCCGGAAAAGCTTTCCGCGTTCAGCCATGCCATCGGATAGTCGAGATCAAGCACGTAGTCAGCTTTCTTTGAATATTTTTTCGAAAGCAGGGAATTGATCTGCTCGCGCAAAGCCTTCACGTCAAGATTGGCGGCGGGCAGGCGGAGAGTCTTAGCGAGGTCAGGCAGAGGCGCAATGCCGTGGTCGGCAGAAAGCGCAATCCAAACGTCGGCCATCCCAATCTGGTGACCAAGAAAGCTGAAGAACTCCGCCAGTTGGCGGTCGAGTTCAAGCGCCATGCTGCGCATTTGCGGCGAATCGGGGCCAACCCGGTGGCCGAGAATATCGTTTGCCGAAAGGCTGATCGCCAGCAAATCAGTCGTTGGACCTGTCCCCAGCTTCTCGTACAACACGAGTTCCTTCGCGAATTCCAACTGATATTCGTTGGCAAAGGGAGTCGCTCCGACGACATCATAAAAACCAAGTTGGGTGCCATCTTTGCCCGTACGCGGTGCCGTCGAACCGAGAACCGTTCCGTCACTATCCTTCCATTCGCGATTCCAGAATTTTTCTGCGCGATGTCCGCCATTGAAGTTGCTCACCCATTGCGGAAGGTTCGAACGATAATACGTAGAAGTGATCCAATCGCCGCTCTGGGGATCAATCCAATAGGCAGCGTCTCCGGAAAATCCCGCGGGCAGAACAGCCGCGCGATCCTTGAGCGAAATGGCAAAGACTCGAGACTTCCCGCCGGTGGCCAGTTTCAACTCATCGCCAAGCGTGTCGCTCAAGAGATTATGCGGCGACGCGGCCGCGCCATCCCGGTTAATGCCAACAAATTTTGTCCCGTCATCTTCAACCGAAGTTACCCGTTTCTTCCTCTGCGAATCCCACCATTCGTTCGCGATAATTCCATGCCCGCTGGTGTAGCTGCCTGTGAATAGCGTCGCATGTCCAGGCGCTGTTCGGGTGTTGGCATAGTCATAATTGCAGTCGGCGAAATATGCACCGCGCTCAAGGAACAGCCGGAACCCTCCATCGCCAAATTGATCGTGATAACGTTCGAGATAATCGCCGCGGAACTGATCGATCACGATCACGACAACCAGCTTGGGACGCGCATTATAGGCGGACGCGAACGCGCCAGGATTCAAGATAAGCAGGGTCAGCACGACGCACAGCAAGCGGGCAGCTTTCATTTGCGAGCTAGTTTACAAGAGAACCCGAAGCTAACGTGCACGCAATCGCATTTTTCAGCTAAAGTTAATGCACAATGCTTGATCTGAATTTTGTCCGTGACAACCTTGCCTTAGTGGAAGAAAAGCTGCGCCAGCGCGGCATGAATCCATCCGAAGTTTTAAAAGACTTCAAAGCCATCGATGGGGAACGCCGCCAGGCCATCACCGTCTCTGAGACTCTGCAGGCGCAACGGAACCGTGCCTCCGAAGAAATAGCCAAACTTAAGAAAAACGGGCAAGACGCTTCGAAACAGATTCTCGAAACGAAAGTACAGCACGAATGGATCGCGAAGAACAAACAATTGGCGGCCGAACAGGAAGCGCGCCTGCGCGAGATCCTGACTTCGATCCCAAATCTTCCAAACGCCAGCGTGCCCGTAGGAAAGAGCGCCGAAGATAACATAGAAGCGCGGCGCTGGGGCAAGCCACCACAGTTCGATTTTCAACCCAAGCCGCACTGGGAGCTCGGCGAACAACTGGGTATCCTCGACCTCGAGCGCGCTGCCAAACTCTCAGGCGCGAGATTCGCCGTCTACTGGGCGCTGGGTGCGCGCCTGGAGCGTGCCTTAGCCAACTTCATGCTCGATCTTCACACGCGCGAACATGGCTATACAGAAATACTTCCGCCGTTCCTCGTGAACTCGGAGTCGATGTATGGCACCGGCCAGCTTCCAAAATTTGCGCAGGATCTATTTCGAGTGCCGCACGGCGAAAAAGATCTCTGGCTGATACCCACGGCAGAAGTTCCCGTAACAAATCTTTATCGCGATGAAGTGCTCGATGCCGCGCGCCTGCCGGTGTGTCTCACCGCATATACTCCATGCTTCCGCAGCGAAGCTGGCTCATACGGAAAAGATGTTCGCGGAATCATCCGCCAGCACCAGTTTCAAAAAGTGGAACTGGTAAAGTTCGCGCGTCCCGGAAAATTCCTACGACGAACTGGAAAAGCTGACCAACAACGCCGAAGAAGTGTTGCAGAAACTGGGCCTGCATTATCGCGTGATGACGCTATGCACCGCAGATATGGGCTTCTCGTCAGCCAAGACTTACGACATCGAAGTCTGGCTCCCTGGCCAGAATCTCTTTCGCGAAATTTCTTCGTGCTCAAACTTCGAAAGTTTTCAGGCAAGGCGCGCGAATATCCGCTACCGTCCCGAAGGCAAGAGCAAAACTGAATTTCTACACACATTGAACGGCAGCGGATTAGCCGTAGGTCGAACATGGGTTGCGATCGTTGAGAACTACCAGCAGGCCGATGGCAGCATCCGCATTCCGGAGGCTCTACAGCCATATATGGGAACGGATCGCATCCCATCCGCATCACAACAAGGAGCGCGTGGACTCGCCAATCGCGCCTGAACCGCGCAAGGCGCGTAAGATTGCTATGGCATGAATTCCCCAATACACTGGCAGCAACCCGAAACGGCCTCGACGACGCTAGAGGGCGCCGTCTCCCCAATGGGCGCGACGTGGCGCACAATCCGCGGATACATCCTGTGGTCTTATGAGCGGGGAAGCCTTCACTACGACATCATGGTCACGCTCATTCTCATCTTTGTTTTCGTGTCGCCGCACTACATCAATTTCAAGGACAAACCGGTCGAGCGTAATCCGCATCTTACCGGCGTGGTAGTAATTCCCGGCGAGAACGGCGAGTTCATCTACCAGATCCAGGCCTCGGCAGTGAACGCGACGGGCGGAGATGTGAGCCAACAGCTCGAACAAATCATTGAACCGATCTCCGGCGCGGTTAGTGTTACAAAGTATGAACCTGTCAAGGATGGCAAGGGACACCTGCAGAGTTACAAAGTTTGGGTAGAAAAAGAGTAAAAGTAAGATCTGAGTTTCATGAGTTCAAAGGTTTCAAGTTTCACAGATGAAGCCTGCAATCAAAACGCTTCTTACCGCCGCAATGATGCTAGGTTGCCTCTTAACTCCGGCCGTGTCGGAGCAGATTGCTGGCGAATCCCCTGAACTGGAGCGGGTCCTCAAGCAATTGGACGATGCCTCCAGGAAGTTCAAAACCACCCAGGCAAACGTTGTTTGGGATGAATACCATAAGGTGATCAACGAAACCGATACAGAAAAGGGCACGATTTATTTTCGGCGCGAAGGCAACGACGTGCAGATGGCGGTTGATTTCACCGATCCAGACAAAAAATATATCCGCTACAAAGCTGGCAAGGTTGAGGTGTATCTTCCCGGCAAGGATGAAGTCGACCAGTACAATCCTGGCAAGAATCGCGCCGAGGTTGAAAGCTACCTTGTGTTAGGTTTCGGTGGCAGCGGCCAGGACCTGCTTAAATCCTATGACGTAAGATTCGTAGGAATGCAGCCTGTTAACGGCATCAATACAGAGGAACTGGAGTTGATCCCAAAGTCCAATCGCCTTCGAAGCGATTTCATTGCGCGCATCCTGCTCTGGATCGATCCTGCTCGCGGCATATCCGTGCAGCAGCAGTTCTTCGAACCCGGCGGCAGCGACTATCGCCTGGTAAAGTACTCCGATATAAAGATCGATCAGAAGATTCCCGACGACGTATTCAAGCTGAAGACAACGAAGAAGACCAAGTTCGTCTCTCCCCAAGGATAGACCTTACGCGTCCCTCAGATAAATTCCGAACCAAGAGAAACAAGCTGAAAAAGAGGCGTCGGGACTATATACTGCAAGGAACCTCGGAAAGTTGAGTTTGCATGGCTAAAGTTTTTACCATCACCGTTCCTCCTGATCTCTCGCGAAAGAAGCGTGTGCGCACCGAAGATCCGCGCTACGTTGACGGTCAAAAGATGCTGGTCGAAGCAATGAAATATCTAGCAAAAGCCGACCCCGTATCCAATCGCGGAGCCATAGAACTCCTCTCCGAACACGTCCGCACCCGTTTCCGCATGACCGACTCGCCGCTAAGCTAAAAATAACATCAGAAATCTAGAACGCGAACCGCAAAGAAAACTGCATTACACGCGGCGTGGTCAGCGTGCGCTGGAATTTACCGAAGCCGGTGATATCCACCAGGTCTTCTGTACCGAGCGCGTTGGCCGCGTCGAACCGCACTGAGTTGGTGACGTTGAACACCTCCCATGAGAATCGAAGCAGCCGCGTTTCGCCGAAGTTCCAGATCTTGCTCAATCCACCGTCGATGCCAAAATAACCTGGGCCGCGAAAATTGTTGCGCTGGCCCGCTTCGCCGGGATAAGTATCGCGGAACACTACCGGCCCCGACCCCGTTGGAGCGTAAGGACATTGGCATTGAATATTCTGCGCATTTTGGAACACATTCGGCAGGCCGTCAGGCCCAATGAAAACGCCAGTCTTTGGTTTCGGCCCGATTACAAAAGATGTTCCTTCCAATTCGAAATCGGTAGACCAGCCCGTACCAGCGGTTACGCTGAAGGGGAAGCCGCTCGTCCAGCGGGCGAGCCCACTCAATCCCCATCCTCCGAACACGGAATTCATGAAACCGTTGGTCGAACTCCAATGCCGGCCCTTGCCATAGGGAAGGTCCCAAAGAAAATTTGCGTTTAGCGCGTTGGTGGTATCGAAGTCCGAAGGGGCATACCATAAATCGGGAGAGAACGCATTAATCGCCTGATTGTTATAGGCAACGCAGCCCTGCGAGCAAGCGGCATTGTTGGCGGCGTCAAATGAGTTTACCCGTTCGGCGTTCGAACTGATATCCATCGATCTGGAAAGAACGTAATTAAAATCGAACTGCAGCCCCGCGCTCATGGCGTGGCGCAGTGTGATTTGCAAACCGTTGTAATTGCTGTTGCTGCGCGTCTGCCACGCGTAGAGCGAAGAGAACTGATCCTGGTAGTACTGGAAGGGCGTGTCGCCGCCTGGCCCGGCGCAGGCTGGATAACAAAACGCATCGGCGATCTCAAGCGCTGTGGTCTCATTGCCAGCGAAGCAATAAAAAGAGTCATACATGTTCTGCGTTGCCGTGGCGTTCGCCGGAGCCGTACCCGGTGCGCATGGCACCGTTCCGAGCGTCGAGCCGCTTCCCCCCGAAAGCAGGTTAGGGCCAGCGGCGGCGGGGAATAGATCCTGCCAGTACGGAATCGGCTGCACGTTGTTGATGGGCGTTCCCGCCGCAGCCATCTTGGCGAACATCTGCGCGGCCTGAAAATACGATGTGCCGCTCGCTGGGTCAACCAGGCTGAGCGGTTGCGCCAGATCGACTTCTTGCAACAAATGACGCCCGAATCGCCCCGTGTAAGTCATCTCCACCACATAGTTATTCGGCAATTCCCGCGTGATAGAGAAATCAACCACGTGCGAATAAGGCGTCTTCAGGTGGTCATCGATGCCCCATGCGATCGCCAGGCCATAAGTATCTGGGTTGTTCGGAGGCGTATAGGGAAACCCGCTGGGCGAGGGAGCAACCAGTCCCGTGGCTTGCAGAACTGGTAATCCGGTCAAACCGGTGTAACGCGGCGAATTGTCGACCGTTGAGACTCCGGCGGGATTGCTGAACGTGGAGGTCAATCCCCACGAACCATTGCGGTCGAAGGTGTTCACCACGCCCTCTCCGAAATGATCGTAGTAGATGCCATAACCCGCGCGAATCGAACTCTTGCCGGCATTGCCGAAAACCTTGTGCCAGAAGCCGCTGTCGGCGTGCGGAGAATAAGCAATTGCGAATCGAGGAGCGACGTTCTTGTAATTCCAGGCCCAGTAAGGTTTGCCGCCGTTCGCCTGGCCAGAAAGAGCAAACGTCAAATCGGGCTGGACCACATTGCCTAGCTGAGCGTTTTGCCAGCGGTTGGTAAACCACTGATGCATGTCCACCGTGGGCGCAACCTGATTGCCCGTATTCTCAAAGGGAGGCTGCAACAGCGAGTAGCGGAGCCCGTAGGTCACAACCAGATTGGGCGTCACACTCCATTTATCCTGCAAATACATCTCGGCCTCGAAGTTCTGAAAGTGACGCGGAACCAGTTGCCCGTTGGGAATCTGCTGCCCAAATTTGTTCTGGTTAGCCTCTGTGTAGACCTGACTGATGATCCCGGTAGCATCAATGGCCGCAAAATCATAAGAGGTGCCGAAATTAGGATCCACCAGAGGGTAGCCCGGAGCTATGCTTGGATCCAGGCTAATGCCTTGGTTCGCGATGAACGACGGGTTCAGCCAATACAGGTTTGGATAGCCGTAGGAGATGTTATCCCCATTGGATTCACGGTTGTTGTGGATGAGCCGCCAGTTGGTGCCGAATTGAATCGTGTGCGTGCCTTTTGTCCAGGAGACATCGTCAATGAAATTGTGCACCGGGACGTTCGTTAGGATGGTCGGACTTTGAAGCCCCTGGGTGTCATCGAGGCCGCGGAACGTCACATAGTCCTGATTGTTAATGCCCGTCGTCCCCACCCCCTGGCGAATGAACGCGTAGCGAAAGTTGTTGATCAGGTTGTTGCGGATTAGGGCGGTGTAGCCGCCGGCGATTCCTTTGCTATTGTTGGTCATGACATCGAATGGAGGCTGGCCCGGAAACTGCGGAGGCTGCGGCATGCGGTCATTCTGCAGGTTGCCTCGAACAAACAGCGTGTGGCTGCCGCTGCTGTTGAGCTTGTAGTCGAACTTGACGATATAAGTATCGTGCTTGACTGGCGCGGGCCCGGGAAATGTATAACCCGCTGTATTAAGCAGGTCGCCTGTGCTGGTGGAGTTAGGCAGCGGGTACTTTGCAAACAGCGCGTTCGGATTAGCGCCTCCGATATTCGTAAGCAGGCCGTTGTCGCCGGGTCCCGCAGGGTTACCCGGCGTGGGAGGACAGGTCGGAGGCATCTCGCCAGAGCAGTTTTGATCCAACGCGGCAAAACCAGGTGGCGTGAGTGTAGTTACAAGATCGGGAGCAAATGTCCCATTGGCCGTCACAGAGAAGTTCGAATTGCTCCCCGGCACGCAGTTGGGATCGGTGCTCGGATTACAAAGATACGTCAAAAATCCATCGCGCAAACTCTGGGTCGGCACCTCGCGCGTCACCTGCATCGTATCCGCTGTGCGCTGGCCTTCGTAAGCAGCGAAATAGAAAAGCCTGTCTTTCTTGATCGGCCCGCCAATCGTGGCGCCAAAGGTGTTGCGCAAAATGTGTCCCGGAATATTGGGCAATCCTGCTGCAAGCTCCGCTTGCTTATTGAAGTAGTCATTGGCCACAGTGAACGACGGACGGTGATATTCATAGACCGATCCGTGAATAGAATTGGTGCCGCTCTTGGTCACGAGATTGATCTGCGCTCCCGACGACCGTCCCTGGTCGGCGTCCGAATTGCCAGTAGTGACACGGAATTCTTGCAAGGAATCAAGCGTAGCCCGCATGGCTCCTTCAAAGGCATAACCTTCGAGCTGGTCGTTATCGTCCAACCCATCGAGCGTGATGTTGGTCTGGTCGCTCCGGGCGCCATTGACCGCACCGCCGCGGCTGTCAACACCCTGTTGTGTGTCGGTGAGCGAGCCAATGTAGACGACGCCCGGCTGCAGGCTCAGAATCGCAGCTGGATCGCGCCCTTCGGAGGGAAGATCCGTCAACTGCCGCGCGTTGAAGTTATTCCCTAATGTGGCATCTGAGGTGTTGACCAAGGGCGCTTCGCCGCCCACTTCGACGGTCACCGTCCCCCCCATCACCTTCAACGTAAAATTCAGACTAGCCGGATTGCTGACTTGTAGAACCACGTTTTCGCGTTTCACCTTGGCAAAGCCGGCCGCTTCCACAGTGACGACATATTTGGCGGGGGGAAGCTCGAGAAACTGATATACGCCTTGGCTGTCAGTCTTGCTGCTGCGTGAAAACCCCGTGGCCGCATTGCTTAAAGTGACATTCGCTCCAGCGATCATTGCCCCGGCCGCGTCGTAGACCACACCCCGCAGCGAACTGGTTGCGCTTTGCGCCAGAGACACGGTGCTAAATATCAGCCAGGAAGCAATGCAGATAGTAACGGATAGACCAATGCGTCGGAGGGAAGCGCTTTTCATTGGGTCCTCACTAAAAGTTGGCGATAAATATTGCACGTTGCCTTCCGTTAAGACAAGCCTGAAATCGTGCAAGTTAGTCGCGAATGACTGTGCGTCATCTTCTGTATTTTGAATTTGCGCTACGCGAATCGGGATTTCGCGATCACCATCGAAATTTCCGTTCCGTCGCATTTGCAAAGTAGACCGCCGCGCACACAATCACTACTGGATAACCTTCCAGCGTGTAACGTGGCTCCGGATTCTCCAGCGTTCCCAGGAATGCCGAACGCAGCAGCAAGAATCCAACCAGCAATCCCGCCCAACGAATCGACGGCCGTCGAAACAGCGCCAACAGTGCCGTCCCAACGTAAGCCAGATTGAGCAAGCCGAATCCAACCGCAAGAGCCGTCTCTTTCTTATCGTCATGAAACTCCCACCAGCGCGGGTCGGGAGGAAGAAGATCAGTTCGCGGCCGCAGCCACATGTCCGCAACTCGCAGCGCGGGCAGCAAGACGTAGTAGCGCAACGGATGGTGACGAATGCGATCTCTCGCCAGCTCCCCGAAGCGCGCATCCAACTCCGGAGTCATATCTTGCGATTCGTTATACTCCGCGATAAGCCCGAGCGTTGCATCCTTTTCTGCCAGGTTGTCGAAGGCGCGCGAGGGCAGCTTTTGCGCATCGATCTTGTCGCCAGGAACATTCCAATAAATCTCCTCCACCGACACGTAGTCGATAATCCATGTCTTGACCCAGCGGTTGAACCCGCGAGTTACAAGCTCGTCCGCTTCGTTGGCATAACGCGGTGCGAGCGGTTGGAAATGATGGAAAGTATGAAAATTACGAATCGTCCAGGGAACAAGCGGCGCCAGTGCAAATACGACGAGGACGATTCCGGCCGCGACTGAGCTTCGTAGGAGCCAGCGCCGTTCTTCACACGGCCGTTCTTCACATAATTGCTCTTTCCATTCGGTTTTCGCAAAGCTGAACTTCGGGCCACAGTGCGTCGTATCAGGGCGTTGCTCCGGCGATTCCCTACGTCGTCCGCAATCGATTGCCCCTCTCGCAGCAGCCACCGCCAAATAGAGAACGACCGCCACCAGCAGAATGCCGCCATCCGGTCGCAACAGAATGCAGGCGCCAATCGCGACGCCAGTCGCCGCCCATAGTCTGAGCGTGTGCGCCTGCCCGCGGTTCATTCGCCCGCGGTGCATTCGATTGAGCGCAACAACAGCGAAATCGAGTGCGAGCGCGGTAAAGAACACCTCTAAAGTTTCCGTCAGCACAGCAGCCGTGTAGTTGGCAAGAAATGGACACAGCGCCGCCAGAGCAAAACCAATCTTCGCTGCGCGGTCGGAAACCAAGCGGCGCGCCAGGTCCGCAACAATAATGCAGGTGCCGATGTCGAGCAGAACCTGCGCCAGCATCACAGCTCTGAAATTGCCCGCTCCAAATATCCAGAAGATTCCGGCAAGAAACGCGGGATATCCCGGCAAACGCGAATCCGTTGGCAAAATCGGTTTTTCAGGCTGCCCTCCCTGTGTCTCGCCATAAATACCGTGCTGCAACCAGTTCGTGCCGACATCCGCATACATGCGCGAGTCATCCGTAACCGCCGGGAAATTGATGACAAAAAAAATTCGCAATGCCAGACCGGCCAGCGTGATGCCCAGAAAAAAACCGCGATGTTGGCGAATCAAGCGAAGCACGTTGGGAATATATCCTGAATGCTGCGATTTTCGTCCGCAGCGCTGAGGCAACTCTTCCATCCAAAGCGGAGTCAAGAGAGTGAGGGCGGAGCTCAGAACCCGGAGCTAGCCACTGGCAACCGGGTTTGACCCCCTGCTCCTCGCACCTTAGGATGTAGTCACCACAAGCGATGGCCAAACAGGTTTTCTACGATCCCCAAACAAGCGCGCTGGAAGCGCATTCGGCGTCTCGTCGACGCAGCTGCGTTGGCTTTCTCCCTGCTGGTAATTTTTTTCATCTACAGTGCTCTGCGTAATCAGCCTCTGCCCGACCTTTCGTGGCTCACTGAAAAACGTCCCTATCACGCTTTAAAAGAAAACGAAAAGGCAAAAGCCCGCGAGAAACGCCGCCTCGCGACCATCGCACGCGCCGGTCATCGCCGCCCACCGCGCAAGCATCCCTCGCAGGTCACGCTAAATTCCGAACAGGGCGTCCGCGCCGCCTTCTATGTTTCCTGGGATTCAGCCAGCTTCTCATCGTTGCGCGAGTACGCGCGTCAAATCGACCTGCTCTTTCCAACCTGGCTCCAGGTGCTTGGTCCAGATGGCCACTTGCAAGCCGTCGATACCGAAACCAACACCATGTTCGACGTGATCCAGGGTAAAAGAGTCCACCCCGTTGACGACAAAGTAATGCCGTTTCTAAAAACTGAAGACACCGACATGGAAGTCTTTCCAGTCGTGCAGAACTTCGACGGAACCGACTTTGTTCCCGCCATTGCCGATTTCCTTAACGATCCTCAGGCTCGCGCCAGGTTTCGCCGCGAAATCGCCCTTTTTCTCGCGACCGATCACTATCGCGGCCTGATGATTGATTTCGAGTCCTTCCCGAAAAGAGGTCAGGTAGGATACGTAGCTCTGCTGAACGAACTCGCGTCCGACCTCCACGCCAAGGGAATGAAGCTCTACGCAAGCGTTCAAGTTCGTAACGAGGACTTCGATTACAAAGCGATTTCCGCAGCCGTGGATGGCGTCGTCATCATGAACTACGACGAGCATTTTCCCGGAGGAACTCCCGGCCCCGTGGCATCGCAAGACTGGTTCGTCGACAACCTTGACTCTGCTGTAGAGGAAATTCCCAAAGAAAAGCTGATCTGCGCCATCGGCAACTACGGTTACGACTGGGCCGAGAAGCCGAAGAAGAGGCAAGCTTCCGCCTGGAGAGGCCGACAAAAGCGTTTCCGTGCAGGAAGCCTGGCTCGGAGCGCGCGACTCCGAAGAAGACATCGATTACGATGGCGACGCGCTCAACCCCCATTTCAGTTACGAAGACGACGATCACTTCCGCCACGATGTCTGGTATCTCGATGCAGTGACCGCGCTCAACGAGATGCGTGCCGCCCAGACCGTCGGCATCCAGACCTTCGCCCTGTGGCGGCTAGGTTCCGAAGACCGCTCCCTTTGGCGTGTCTGGGATATGCCCGGGGAAGCCAATGCCTCCGATCGCCTCAAAGATGTCCCGCCCGGCCAGGACGTCGACATGGAAGGCGACGGCGAGATTCTGCACATCGAAGCTAAGCCCGCAGACGGCACCCGCGACCTGACCACCGATAATAAGACCGGCCTCATCGACGGCGAAACTTTTAAGAGTCTTCCCCAGCCATATCGCGTAGCCCGTTACGGCGCCAGCAAAAACAAATTAGCAATCACCTTTGACGATGGTCCCGATCCCCAGTGGACGCCGAAGATACTCGACGTTCTCAAACGAGAACAAGCGCCGGCAGCTTTCTTTCTCATCGGAATCCAGGCAGAAAAATTCGGCAGCTTAATGCAGCGCATCTATCACGAAGGCCACGAAATCGGCAACCACACCTTCACCCATCCCGATATCAGCTCGCTGAACTCCAGCTACATGAGGATCGAGATGAACCTCACCGAGCAACTGTTCGCCAGCCGGCTGGGCATCCGCACCATGCTCTTCCGTCCCCCCTACTCCGTAGACGCCGAACCCGACACCGAAGACGAAGTCAAGCCCCTCGAACTGACGCAGAGCTTGGGCTACATCACCGTCGGCAATAAGATCGACACCAAGGATTGGGTCCCCGAACCCGCCCTAACGCCAAAAGAAATCGCCGCCCGCGTGCTGAACCATCTCCCGCCCTGCCAGCCCAACGATCAGCAGTGCGGAAACATCATCCTCATGCACGATGGCGGAGGCAACCGCGAACGAACCCTGTTGGCGCTTCCGCTGATCATTGATGGCGCCCGCGCCCGTGGTTTTGAATTCGTTCCTGTCTATGAATTGATCGGCAAAACGAAAGCCGAAGTCATGCCTCCACTCCTAAGAAACCAACATTGGTCTGCCCGGCTCAATTGGATCGGTTTCGGCCTGTTCAGCGCCACCATGACCGGCATCACCCTTATTTTCTTCCTCGGCGACGTCCTGATGACGGGACGCCTGATATCGGTCGGCGTCTTAGCCATTTATGATCGCGTCTGCTCTCATGTAGCACGGAACGCCCGAGCAAATCGCCTCGTATCATCCACAGGTCGCGGTTCTGATTCCCGCCTACAACGAAGAGAAAGTAATCGAACGCACCATCCAGGGCGCGCTCGATTCCGACTATCCCAATCTTTGTGTAATTGTTATCGACGACGGGTCCAAAGATCGCACGTTGGAAATTACCCGCCGCACTTTCGCTGCCGAAGAATTTGCGGGAAGAGTATTGATCCTAACCAAGCCCAACGGCGGCAAAGCCGAGGCGCTCAATTTCGGACTGAAACATATCGGCGACGCAGAAATTTTCGTAGGCATCGACGCCGATACCATCATCGCTCCCGACGCCATCGCCCGCCTTGTGCCGCATTTCCTCGACCACAGAGTCGCAGCCGTTGCCGGCAATGCCAAGGTAGGCAATCGCGTCAATCTCTGGACGCGCTGGCAGGCCCTCGAATACATCACCAGCCAGAACTTCGAGCGCCGCGCGCTCAACACCATGGGAGCGGTAAGCGTTGTCCCCGGCGCCATCGGCGCCTGGCGCGTCGACGCAGTTCGCGAAGCCGGGGGCTATCATGTAGACACCGTCGCCGAAGATGCCGACCTCACCATGGCGCTTTTGCGCAACGGCTATCGCGTCGAATACGAAGATCTGGCGCTTGCCTTTACTGAGGCTCCAACCACAGCCAACGCTCTGATGCGCCAACGCTTCCGCTGGTCATTCGGAATTCTTCAATCTATTTTCAAGCACAAGGGAGTTTTCGCGCGCAAGGGCGCCCTCGGATTCGTGGCCCTGCCCAACATTCTTATCTTTCAGATTCTGCTTCCTCTGGTCTCGCCCCTCATCGATCTGATGTTTGCCGTCGGCGTCATCTGGTATTTCATCCAGAAACATTTCCACCCCGAATCTACCGATCCCGCCAGCTTTCAGCGCTTGCTGATCTTCTTCGGCGCGTTCCTCGTCATCGATTTCATAGCCTCCTCCATCGCTTTTGCGTTAGAGCGTCGCCAGCCCGAAGCCCGAGAAGATGCCTGGCTGCTGAGCCAGGTATGGTTGCAGCGCTTTGCCTATAGGCAGGTATTTTCTCTAGTCCTTTTCCGCACCCTCAAGCGGGCCATCCAGGGCCTTCCCTTCGCCTGGGATAAACTAGACCGCACCGCCGCCGTAAAATACGTTCCCGCTGAACGCAGAGACTCCGTCAAAGTCTAGCCGTGTGGCGCGGACTCTCTTCTCCGCGAACTGATATGCCAAAAACTAACAAGAGGGTGACCTGTTCAAGGCCGCTTGAACGGATCTTTGTCACCGCAAATTCGGCCCATTCGCAGCCAAACGTTGCCCGCCAAAAAACGAAAGCGCCCCAGACTCAAAGAGTCATGGAGCGCTATCATTGAACAGCCCTCCCCCGAAAACTGCTCATCACCAACTTAGTCCTGGTGACAAACTTAGTGAATGGCTCCTGTGTGCCACCGAGCCGCACGACTAGGCCACTCACTCGTATAAGTGACCTTCGTCACAGCAGATTACTGGAATCCTCAGGCCCGGGGCATGGATGTACGAGATGCATCTCATAAGTTCGCTAGGTTTTACGCAAATTTTAACGCCAGGTTCAACTAACGCAGCTTCAACTAAGGCTGGTTCAACTAAAGTTGGTTCAACTAAGGTTGGTGCAGCGCTTCAGCGGTAGTACGGTCCCGCTGCGTGAGCAGGCGTCTTGTCCAGTTCGATCCGCGCCGCGCAAAACTCAAGTCCAAAACAAAAAAATGAGCGATTGCGGATCGTGCCAGCAACCCGGATCGTCCTGCCCGTGGCGCGAAACTCGACCTCCATCAGCTCACCCGGCTGAAGGTTAACTCCCGCATAAACCTCCATACCCGCGCGGCTTATCTTGGAAACCAGTCCCGGAACAACCTTCGCGCCCCCAATCACAATAAAGACAGGCGTGTGCATATGATATCGGGGATATCGGCGAGTGTGAGTCAAGTCCATTTCGAGTTAGTGAGAGTCAAACACAGTCACTTGAGCAAGCCGAAGTGCAGCAGGTAAACGGCAATGGCTGACCCGATCGTGACCAGGCCAATCCCCCCAGCGAGCTTGAACCGCCAAAAGGCCGATTTCTCGTGTTGCGCCGCCCGCGCCGTCCGCAATTTTTCCATCCAGGCCTGATCATATTTGTCTTGAGACGATTCCCCGACAAGTGCTCCAACCCGCCGCTGATCGTCTGCCGGAAGTGAAGTGAAGCGAAAGGCCTGCAACTTGTCGGTGACCGGAGGCAACATCTCCGCTCCTCCGGACACGGAGCCGCCTTCGGTCAGGAACATCAACTTGACCTGCGATCCCTGGTCGACGGACCTGGAAAGCGATAGCAGGCCGCCAGTGACCGAAATCACCTGAAGGTTGGCGCCCATGCGCTGGCCGTCTTGAAATCGAAGCACAATGGGATTCTTGCCGTCCAGATGGGCTCGCGGACGACGCAACGGCGGATTAGATCGGGGAGGGCTGCTCATACAGCCATCAGTATCCCGCCGGGGTGGTTACTAACAGAAGATTACGTAAGTTTAGGTACGAACGGTCTAGTAGTGCGATAGCTGTGACCCGTCCAACGCCGTTTGAACCAATGTACCCGCATAAGCAAGGTCCACCGCCAGCGGCGTAGTAGAAGTCATTCCCGCCCACCAACTCGCTGGAGCCTCCGGGTGCACCCCCGTAAAGACCACAAATCCATTTCCGGATTGCCCCTCGACGATCGCCGGCGTGCCATCGGGAAATTTGCCCACCACCGCGCCCCATCCCGAAAGCTGAGGCCCATCCTGCCAGTACATATCCAGCGGAGCACCGTTAGGAAAGGAGATTTCGACCGGTTCCTCCGCAATCCCCTGGGATTCAGCGGCGTAAAAGTTGAACGACACGCCTGCCGTCAGATTTACACCGTTGTAAACAGAATATCCTCCGAAGAAAGCCCCAGCACAAATTCCCAGGTAATGCACGCCGTAATCTTCTACCGCGCCTCGGATATTGGATGTCGTGTCTGCGGTCAGGCTCTCACCGATGGTGATCGAGTTTCCGCCAGGGACGATGATCAATTTGTATCCTGCGAGCTGTGGTTCGGTCAGTGCGTTCAGTTGGGTGGAGTCCGCAGTCTCGTAGGCGATCCCCGCAGTATCGAGAATGCTTTCAACCGCCGAGACGTCCGTCAGCGAAGCACCCGTTCCGTTGTAAAGCAGCGCAGGTTCAGCTGCCGGTACAGCAGGCGGCAGCCCCCCGGAAGATGGAGAAGAAGGAGAAGATGGAGAAGACGAAACCGCAGTCATCTGCGCATTTTGTGATCCACATCCGATGAGAACCATCACCGCCAAGAGCGCAAAACCAGCAATCAATGGAGTAAGTCGTGACGCGGGAATGAGCCGTGACGTGGGCACAATCGGACTGCGACGAAAACGCACAAAAGCTTCCCTCAGAAATCCGGCAATCGCGAAATCGGATAGCTGGCAGTCCGAGTTCATCCTGTTCGCTCCCCTTACTTCCACACGATAAGCGGATTCTGACCGCTGACGCCAAACGAGTCAAGGACCGGAGGTACTTAAGTTTTAGGTGCTGCGGCACTGTTTCCGGTTGTTGAAAATCAAAGCAGGGCTAGAAGTTGCTGGCTGCCGCCACGGTGGTGGGATGCAATACTACGATCTGATCGACATTCGTCATCTTCAATACATCTTCCACGTGCGCGCTGGCGCCTGCTACGCGCAGTTCACCTCCAGCCTTCTTCATCCGGCCGGCAGACATCACGATAATCCCAATGCCGGTACTGTCGACGTTGGTTACATTGCTCAGGTCAAAGATAACTTTCCGGCGTCCCTCCGCAATCAGGCTTTCGAGCGCCCACTCCAGTTGCTTGCTCTCGGTGCCGAGAGTGATTCTTCCCGCAATCTCCACGACAACTATGTCAGGTTGCACGTCCCTTTTCTGAATCTTCAGCATGAGCGAGCCCTCTTTCACGCGCTTCATTTAATCGCTCAAATTCCCATTCACCGATTGGATTGCAATCTTAGGATGCGAGATAGATCAAGTCAAATAACGAGCCAGTGCTGGATTTGTTGGTCTTTCGCGAGCGCCGACCATCGTCCCCCTCTGTGATCCTCGGTGCCCTCCGTGGTTGAAGCTTTTGCCGCGAAGGAAACAGAGAAGGCTCCCGCACCCATGTTGCCGCATATATAATTGCCCGCACGCATGTCCCTAACTTCTGGCGCAAGACTTGGTCCCTACGAGATTCTCACCCCCATCGGAGCCGGCGGGATGGGCGAGGTCTACCGCGCGCGCGATACACGCCTGGGACGCGATGTAGCCCTGAAAATTCTTCCTGAATCCTTCGCCAGTGAGGGCGATCGGCTGCGGCGCTTTGAGCAGGAGGCGCGGGCGGTTGCCGCGCTCAATCACCCAAACATACTTGCTATTCACGATATTGGAGAACAGAGCGGCACACGATTTATTGTCTCTGAATTGCTGGAGGGCGAAACCCTGCGCGCGGTGATGGATCGCGCCCCTGTGACCCAGCGTAAAACGATTGACTACGGAGTGCAGATCGCGCATGGCCTCGCAGCGGCGCACGCCAAGGGAATCGTTCATCGCGACCTGAAGCCGGAGAATGTTTTCGTCACCAAAGACGGGCGCATCAAGATTCTCGATTTTGGGTTAGCCAAGCTCGCGCAAAGCGCTGGCTCGGGCTCAGACGAAGTTACTCTCACCACGGAGCGCACGGCAGTGGGTGTCGTTATGGGCACAGCTAGCTACATGGCGCCCGAGCAGGTCCGCGGCGAAGCAGCCGATGCCCGCACCGACATTTTCGCGTTCGGCGCCGTGCTGTACGAGATGCTTTCGGGGGTTCGCGCTTTTCGCCGCGACACAGCGGCCGAAACCATGACTGCGGTTTTGAGAGACGACCCGCCAGAGCTGTCCGATCCCGGTCGTCAGGTCTCGCCTGCGCTTGAGCGCATCATCCGCCGCTGTTTGGAGAAGAACCCGGAACAGCGTTTCCAATCGGCACGAGACCTTTCTTTTGCGCTCGGTGCGCTTTCCGGGACTGAGACCAGCGGCGTTCCTTGCGTCGCTGCGCCGGTGCCTCGCAGCGTGCCGATTCTGCTGTGGCTCTCCATAGCCGTTGCGTTAGCTGCCGTCGCCGCCGTTACGTGGTTCGTGGCGCGTCGTCCCGCGCCAACCTCCCGCATGCAGTTCGCCTTAGCGGTTCCGGACGAAATGAGCATCAGCCACATGGCACTCTCGCGCGATGGCTCCCTGCTCGTGTTCGTTTCGCCGGAAGAAAACTCAGCTTTGCCCATGCTCTACGTGCAGCGCGTAGGTTCGTCCACCGTAACCCCTCTGCCGGGCACCCAGGGCGCGAGTTATCCCTTCTGGTCGCCCGATAACCAATATGTCGCATTTTTCGCCAACGGCAAGTTGGAGAAAGTGGCCGTCGCCGGGGGCACTCCGCAGGCACTTGTAACCGCTCCTGCAGGACGCGGTGGAAGTTGGGGGACCAAGGGTGTAATTATTTATGCGCCAGACGCCCAAGGTCCGATGCAACGAATCAATGCGGATGGCACGGCGATGGCACCGGTCACGGAGATCAGGGCGGGTGAACAATCCCATCGCTGGCCGGTCTTTCTTCCCGACGGCGAGCACTTTTTAATGTGGGTTGGTAATTTCGGGAACCTGAAGGATGACCGCGTGAGCGGCATCTACGTGAGTTCTCTTGCAAGCAAGGAGAAGAAACTTGTTGTCCTCGCCTATTCGAGTTTCGGTTACGACGCCCACAATTTGTATTATTCGGATTTGCAAAGGCAGCTGGTAAGCATTCCTTTTGATCCAGCTGCCGGCACGGTTTCAGGAAGCTCGACCGTCATTGCGACTGCTGTCGGATATCAACCGTCGACGATTTGGACGGCCTTCGCGGTAGCACAGAATGGGACATTGATCTACAACACTGGCGTCGGGGCCGCCGAGTCCGCGCTTACCTGGGTCGATCGGTCCGGCAAAGAGCTTGGCCGGATCGGTGATCCCGCGATCATGGCTAACCCCACGCTTTCTCCCGACGGCACCCGCCTCGCCATCGATATCAGCGACCAGAAGGCAAATAACGTAGATATCTGGATTGAAAGCACGACCGGAGCAAGCAATTCGCGCTTCACCTTCGACCCTGCGGAAGAGGCCGTGGGGGTGTGGTCGCGGGATGGGAAAGTGGTGGCTTACCGTTCTGACGCCGAGGGCTCAACGGTGAACTTAAAGTCGGCAACTGGCCTGGAGCGGGAGAAAAAGAGATTCACCATGCCGCCTAGCTCCATGGATGATCTTATTCCTAATTCCTGGTCTCTCGATGATCGTCAGATTCTGATCACGCGCCAAGGCGCGGCCGGCGCCCACCTGGAACTACTGCCCGTTGCCGAAGGCGCGCCATCCCGATTATTGAGCGGAAACAGCAATGAGAAAAACGGACAAATTTCTCCCGATGGAAAATGGGTGGCCTATGCCTCCGATGAATCCGGCAACTGGGAGATCTACGTGACCTCATTCCCCGGCGCAGAAGGAAAATGGCAGGTATCGCGCGGCGGCGGCACGGAGCCGCGCTGGCGGGGTGATGGCAAAGAAATTTTCTACATCGCTCCCGATGGCATGTTAACTGCGGTCCCCGTGAACGGCGAAAGTATTTTCGCGACCGGCACGCCCGCGCCGCTGTTTCAAATTCACGGACGCGCTCCCATTTCGAGCACCGACGTTTTTAGTTATGACGTGGCCAAAGATGGCAAGCGTTTCCTCGTCAACCGCTACGTCAAACCCGAACACGTTCCGCCGCTGACCATATTGCTGAACGCGCCGACTGGTAACGCATCTCGTTAGTGACATCTCAAGAAATGGAGCGACGGGCATCCCGCCCTTCGACTCCTAATCCACTTCCGCGATCAACAGTCCGAAAGGCTTAAGGCTTACTTCGTTACCCCTGGATGATGCTTCGGATGAGATCAAAGTTTTCAGCTTCGCCTCTTTAAATCCCTGCTGCGAAAGATTAAAAACCGCCTTTTGCGCAGTCGCCGACATATTCAATGCCACCAGAACCGCTTTCCCTTTATAGCTCCGCAGGTAAGACATCACATTCGGATCATCCCCGTTAAGCGCTGTGTAGCTGCCTTCGAGCAGAGCTTCATTTGTATGCCGTAAAGCGAGCACTTTCTTATACACGTTCAAAATCGAGTTAGGATCTTTCGATTCGCTCTCCACATTGTGCGTTTTGTAGCTCGGAGGCACGGGAAGCCAGGGCTTCGTCGTGCTGAATCCAGCATTCGCCGCGGTGTTCCACTGCATGGGCGTGCGCTCGCCGTCGCGGCCTTTTTCTTCCGGCCATCCTTTGCGCCCTATCGGATCCTTCACGTCCTCCTTGCGCTTCGGATCGTTATTTTCCATTCCAATTTCTTCGCCGTAATACATAATCGGCGTTCCGCGCAAAGTGAGGTAGAAAGCTCCCATCAATTTGGCGATCGCGTCATCATTCTTTCCGTCGCCATAACGGTTGTACGATCGGATTCGATCGTGATTGCTGATGACGAACACCGGCCATCCATGAGTCCCGTCGACGGCCGCAATCTGGCGCCGGAATTCGGGCGCAGAAAGCTTGTCCACCATCATGAACATGAAATCCATGGGCATCTGAAGTTCGTTGCCGTTCTGGCCGTAGTACTTATCAAGTTGGTCGGCGGTCGATGTCCAGGTTTCCCCGATAAGCACGGCATCTGACTCGTCGGCGACTTTACGCAACTTCTGCAGCTCAGTGTGCACCTCGGGAAGATTCCTGTCGTATTTGTCGTCCATGTTGGGATCGCCCAGTGCGTCCGTTCCAGGAAGAACCGGATTATCGCGCAGTTCGGGATCTTCAAACAGCATGTCAACCGCATCGAGCCGAAAGCCCGCAACGCCGCGCCGGTACCACCAGCTGGTGGTATCGAGCATTTCTTTTTCGACTGCCGGATTGCGCCAGTTCAAGTCCGGCTGCTGCGGATAGAAAGCGTGATAGAAAAACTGGTTAGTGGCGGAATCGAACTTCCACGCCGAACCGCCAAAAATCGAAATCCAATTGTTGGGCGGTTGCCCAGGCGCTTTACCGTCGCGCCATATATACCAGTCGCGGTGGGCTGAAGTACGTGAAGACTTCGAATCCAGAAACCAGGGATGTTGATCGGAAGTGTGGTTGAGCACAAAATCCATAATGATACGAACCCCGTTTTCCTTGCCCTCTGCAACCATGTGATCGAAGTCGGTCAGAGTTCCGTACATCGGATCAATATTTCGGTAGTCGGAAACGTCGTAGCCGAAATCGACCTGTGGCGAGGGATAACACGGAGTGATCCATATAGCATCGACCCCCAGGTCATGGAGGTAGCTCATCTTGGAACTGATTCCGTTGAGGTCGCCAATCCCATCATTATTAGTGTCTGCAAAACTGCGAGGATAGACTTCGTAGAACACAGCGTGCTGCCACCACGTATGCCCATTGGCATCAATTGCCTTGCTTTGCGCAACAGTAAAAGCGGAATACGACGCCAGAAAGAGGATCAGCGCCAACCACGACCGCGATTGCAACAGGGACAGCCTTGACATGAATTGTTTCTCCGTAGAAACCATAATGCGGCCTTGCCAAACTTAGCAAATGCCGGCAAACGGCATCGCGCGTTCGAAACCACAGTATGATTGCTTTAAGAAGACGCGGATGGACGTTCGTGAATGCGCCCGATTACGTTTGGAGCTTTGCCAACGAAGAGAAAACTTCCGCTCGCCGCGGCAATCGCCGTGCGCGTTCACGCCTTATGCGACGTGTCCCCTGCCGCAGCAGAATCGACTCAGCGTCGAAATTCCCGCAGGCGAAAAGAGGTACCACGATTGATAGAACTCGGCACTCACCCCAACGTTGCAGCAACAACAGGAGCGAATCGCCGCGCCTGTCCCCATACGGGTGGCTGAACACGGCGCAACGCGATAATGCGGCGGATGAAATACATCGAGGCCAGCAGGCTAACGATCACTGCAACAACGGAGGCCTCCGGGCCGAACTGTCCGCCAGTCAGTAGTCGTGGGCCGCTAAGCGACCCTCGAATCAGTCCAACGCTCAAGCTGTTTCCCGATACCGACATGCTGAAGATTGATCCCTCGGTAAAATTCCAGCCGATGTGCAGTCCGATCGGCAACCACAACCCCTCGGTCGCGGCGTAAGCCGCGCCTAGCAAACCGCCGGCCTCGATCGCAATCGCGAGCGAACTACCGACGGTTGCGCCGCGATTGAAGGCGTGGGCCGCGCCGAACAGGGCCGCTGTTAATAACAGTGCTCCCCACGTCCCCACGATCTTCGAACTCACGCGGAAGAGCAGCCCGCGGAACACGATTTCTTCGACCACGCCTGCTATGAGCGCCGCCAACACGCCGCGGCCGAGACCATGCATCGTGCCCGTTCCAGCGGGATGATAAACGCCCGCCGCCCAAAGAACGGTCATGCTGATCGCGAACAGTCCAAACCCAACGGCTAATCCGGCTGTTGTCTCAGGCAGGAAGCGATGGAGACTCAGCTCAGAAGGCGTTCTCCGCTCGATCCACTTCGATGCAGCGACGTACGTCGCCAGTACAATCAGCGCCAGCAGAGTCCCGCCAGCCTCACGCGGAAAATAGTGAAGCATAGGGCGTGCTCCAGCAATGACGATGACAATTGCAAGCAGATTCAGCGTGCCAAGACCTGCTTCTTTCCACCTCCTCGGCATAATTCCTCTACTGTGGGATACGGCGAGCGACGCGACAAAGTTCCAGTATTGTTCTTCGCACTGCCGCGTCGAGCAGGAAAGGCAACTTTTGCGGCAATTTCATGAACTTGAAAACTTAACGGAGCATGCGCCAAACCGATATGCCGCTTGCTTCTCTGATTGCTGCTCCGAATCCTTGCCTCTCTGAATCCTTGCCTCTTTGAATCATGGATAATATCTCTTTCAGTAATCCACTTCATTTACTCTGGTAAGGGAGTCCCGCATGAGATGGGTGTTGATCGTTCTCGCCGTTTTCGGCATCGTCGTTTCTTCGCTCGCGTTGCGCGAGCATTACCGCACCGACGCTTCCCCGTGCAGCATCAATGAACGCTGGGATTGCGGCATCGTGAATCACAGTCCTTATGCCATGTTGTTCGGAGTTCCCGTAGCAGTCATTGGCATCGCCGGCTATCTGCTGTTAGGCGTGCTCGCCTTCATCAGGGCTTATCGGTTCGCGCTAGTGGCAGCGCTATGTGGTCTTGGCTTCGCGCTCTATCTGGCTCACATCGAGTCTGCGGTGTTGGGCGTGTGGTGCATCTACTGCGTCATGTCGCTGGGAATTATTTCTCTCATCAGCCTTCTCGTTGTGGGAACGGTGATTACTGGCGCCGTGAGACGATCGCCGAAGGCGGCCTGAACAAGGCGTCGGCCCTGCCGTTGATCCTTGCCGCAGCTTACATCTTGGTCGTTGAAGTGCTCGTCCGCCGCAGCCCTCTTCGCTCGTACCAACGAAGCACCCGCAGCGCCCGTAGCGTGTTCCACCGGCTGGGCTCATCCGCCGATTCTCCGAACCGAAGGCCGAGTGCCTCGTCGTAAGCGCGATCGAGTAGCCATCGACCGTCGGGCTGTCGCCTGCTCTCGATGAAATGTACGGCCTCGCTGATGCGTGCGTCGGGCTCTGCATCGGCGTTCCTGAAGTAGTCAAGCGCGCGTAGAACGTCGTAATGGTAGCGGGGCGGGAACGCGAGCTCCAGGAACTCCGGATTGGCGACCTCGCCTGTGGAGCGCCTTCGGAACAGCCTGCGCTCGAGCAGATATTCCTCGCCGCGCCGTCTGGCCGCCGCAATCTTCCCTGTGATATCTGGCGCGGACCCGACGGCACGTTCGTACTCGAGCAGCCCCTCCAGCACGCAAATGGTGGTGTGGAAAGACGAGCGCGAACTCTTTGGCGCTTCGCAGTTCCAACCGCCGTCGTCGAGTTGCTCGCCGACAAGACGGCGCGCCAGGCTTTCCGTCGGGCGTCCGAAGTAGGCGCCAAGCGCAAGCACACCCCCGTTGATGCAGGGCTCGACTTCACCCTCGAAGAACCGGTTCCCTCCGAATTCCGCGCTACGCAACTCCCAAAATGGCTGATTGTTCCACCGCAAGCTCGCCTCGAGGCGCGCCACGGCCGAATCGACCGCAGGTTCGGCGCGGTCAATGCCGGTCGCGCGCCAGAGCAGAAAAGTGAAGAGGGTCGGCAACCAGACACGGCCATCGGCCCGGCGCCACGAGCCGTCCGATTCCTGGCGGGCCAGAATTTCAGCGCCGAGCCCTTCGCGCGAAACGCGGGCGCGCTCTGCTGCAACCGCTGCAGGGGACGCATCCGTTAGATCGCGCATCCCCTGCCAGCGGATGGCGGGGTCCGAATCGAGCAGCCAATCAACGGTGTCCACGCCGATATATTATCCTCAGAGTGAATCCGAAGTGAATGCCGACGACATTCACCCTATTATTCGTAGCGAAGGCTCTCGATCGGATCCAGTCGCGCTGCCCGAATCGACGGCACCATCCCGCTCAATACTCCGACCACGCCGAGAATTCCGGTTGCCACCAGCAGGCTGCTGACATTGATATGCAGATGTATATCCCCGGCCTGCAGATTATCGCCGAAGGCGCTCATCAGCGGCAGCGCTCCGACACACGATGAGATCAGATATGCGATCGCAATCCCTGCCACTCCCCCGGCAAAGCTGATGGCCAGCGCTTCCGCAAGAAACTGAAATAGGATATGACTTTTCTGCGCACCCAGCGCCTTCTCCACTCCGATCTCGCGCGTCCGCTGCTGCACCGAAACCAGCATGATGTTCATCAGCCCGATGCCGCCGATACCCAATGTCAATGCCCCAATGAAAGCCAACAATATTTTGAGCGCTGTGGTCACGATTGTGAATTCGTCGAAATCCTGCTTGAAGTCGGCGATGAAAACGGCCCGCCGATCATCCGGACGGAAGTTGTGGTGTCCCGCAAGTACGCTGCGCACCACGCGCGCCAGTTGCTGATGGTCTTGCCCCTCATAATCCATGAAAATGCCGGTGACGTAGCGAGTGTCATAAAGATCGCCCATTGAGCTGAATGGAATCACCACCATGGTGTTGTCGTTATTGTCGTCCCCTTGCACCTTGTGCTGATAAATGCCGATCACTTGGAAGCTGACGCCGTTGATCCGAATGCTCTGCCCGAGAGCAGATTCACCAGAGAAAAGTCTTTTTTTCGCTTCATCGCCGATCACGGCCACGCGAGCGTGTTCCATCAAATCCTGTTCGCTCAACCCGCGGCCAGTCGCGACCTCGAAACCGCGTATGCGTTGGAAGACGGGATAAACTCCGGTGAGAAACAGATTCGTGTAAGTACGCGTGTCATGCTGAATAACCACATTATTCTGCTTGTCGAAAGACGGGGTGACCCCCTTCACCATCGGCACCTCGTTGCGGATGTAATCCACATCGGAGAGCTTTAGTTTTACTTCGCTCCCCGCCTTCGCTCCACCCGCCTGCAGCGACGTTCTTCCCGGGAATGCTCCGATCACGTCAGTTCCCCATGAACTGAAGATCAGATTGATAGCCCGTTCGAATCCCGACCCGAACGCCAGCAGAATCACCACCGTCGCAATCCCCCACGCCATGCCCAACATGGTGAGGGTGGTGCGTCGCCGGTTGTATTGCATCGCCCCATAAGCTTCTTTCAACAGATCGGTGGTCATGATAGAACCTCAACTTCTTCGTTGATGGTGCTCATGGTTAATGGAGAGCCGGGCCTTTCCGCCCGGCCACGCCGGAACCGGGCAACAAAGGCGTCGCATCTCCCCACTACTCCTGCCGCAATGCCTCGACCGGCTCCAGCAACGCCGCCTTCCGCGCCGGATATAGCCCTGCCGTTATGCCCGCCAGCGCCAGCGAGAGCACCGCGAAGATCGCCGACACAGGAACGATCCTTGGAGTATCGAAGCCTGGCGGCAGTCGCACTCCCGAGAGCAACTGGACGACAAGCATCGCCCCGCCAACTCCAATCGCGCCACTCCACAGCGTAAGAAACGCGCCTTCCATGAAAAACTGAAAAAGAATGCTGCGGTTGGTCGCGCCAATAGCTTTGCGCAGTCCGATCTCGCGCGTGCGCTCCGTCACCGCCACCAGCATGATGTTCACGATGCCAATCGCTCCCAGCGCCAGAGTCACCAATCCCACGCTCCCCAGAAACCAATCCATCGCAGTGAAAATCTTCCCCATGGTCTTCTGGTTCTTGACCGTGTCCCACTCTTCCCACGTGTCGGGACCCTCCGGATCGAATCCGCCATGGTTGCGAGCCACGATGCGGTGCAATTCTGCTTTGGCCGCTTCGTTTTCGTCAAAAGTTCGCGGCTGGTAATTAATAAAGGAAATTGCGTTCCCATCTTTCGAGTTGTCGCCCGTCAGCGGAAATAACTCGCGCATCGTGTTGAACGGAATAAAAATGCGGGAGTTGGTTGCATTCTCCTCTTCGTGCCCGATCATATTGAGCACTCCGATCACTTCAAAACGAACGCCATTGAGCAGAACTGAATTGCCCACCGCGGGACGCCCGGGAAACATGTTGCGCGTCATCTCCCGGCCCAAAATGCAAACCCGCCGCCGCTGCTCATTGTCGTCGTCGTTAATCCACCGACCCACCGCCAACGGAATCGTCCGCACCTGGCTGTAAATCGGCGGAACCCCTGACACTTGCCCGTTCGTGCTCGTGTAATCGCTGACCGCACGGATATCGTCGCGCCCAATCAGCGGCGCGATGTTGACTGCCAGCTTTGATTCGTTCTTGATGGCCAGGTAATCGTCATAAGTAAGATTGAACCATTTCGCCGACGCAAAACTTCCTTCGACCGCCGGAGCGCGTCCCCCAAAAAAGAAAATGATGTTCTTGCCGTAAGTTTCAAGCTGCTTGCGGTTGCCATTGCGGAAGCCTTCGCCGACGCCAGCCAGCAACAGCAACGACCCGACGCCCCATGCGATCCCAAACATCGTCAGAAAAGATCGCAACTTGTGCGCCCACAAGGGTCGTAAGGTTTGCGCGAATATGTCCAGTAGCATGCGCATGGCGAAAGCTCGAAATCGACGAAGCTCGAAATCGGCGAAAGAAGACTGCGAAACGCCAGCCATCCGTCGGCTATTACTTCGACTCCCACGAGCGGCAAGCGTTAGCGTTCCGTTTAGAAGAGGTTTTGAGGACCAGACGAATTCATTCGCCCTAGCAATTAGCGATTAACAATTGACAATTGAAGATTGTCCAGACTAGTTGTGCTTCTTTTCATTGGAGCCGATCTTCCACGCAATCTGCCGCATCATCCCAAGCAAAACCTCGGCGTCATTGGGATTCAACTTCATCCTCCGCACAAGCCGTCGCAATTTTTCTTCGGCTGCTATAGTGCGCGGCTTTACGTATCCGCTCTCGCGAAGAACCTCGAGCAGCACCTGCGTCAGCCGTTCGATCTCTCGCGATTTAGCAGCCGTCGTCTTTTTCTCAAAAGCAATCGTCTTTTTCTCGCCAGCCTTCGCCGCTGGCTTCCGTGCCCGCACCAGTTCGTACAGGCAGACAGCCACCGCTTGCCCCAGGTTCATCGAGCCATGCTCTTCCCGCGTAGGAATCCGCATCAGCCAATGGCAATGGCTCAGTTCTTCGTTGGATAATCCAAACCTTTCCGATCCAAACAGCAGCGCCACCGGACCGGCTGCCAACTGTCGCTTGATGGCGCGGCCGCCTTTTTCCAGCGGCTGCAATCGATGTTGCAATTCTCGCCGCCCTGCGGCCGTTGTCCCGACCACCAGCCTGCAGTCCGCGACTGCGTCCGCCACGTTGTCGTACTGCTTAGCCTTCGCCAGCAATCCCGAAGCGCCCACCGCCGATCGCGCCTCGCGGTACGCCACGTCGTACGGATTCGCCACGCGCAATCTCAAAACTCCAAAATTACTCATCGCCCGCGCAGCCGCCCCAATATTCAGCGGATTGCGCGGGGCAACCAGCACCACGCGCAGATTGTCGAGATTGGTTGTTCCCATATTGAAACCAGGTTTCAAAATAGTTCCCAAAACGGTTTTCAGCTGCCATTTTAACGATTTAACCCTGCACTCGCGCCTTCCGAAGCGCCTGCGACTTCCGCCCTTGCGCGGCATCCAATAGACGGTGCTAGGATAGATGTTCCGCCCGGAAGAAACCATGATGTTCACTCGGGCGGAGCGCTGGTTACCCCTGGGAGGATGAATGGCAAGCAACGGCATCGTCGAAGTTACCGACGCCAATTTTGATTCTGATGTATTGAAGTCCGATAAGCCCGTGTTGATCGATTTTTGGGCCGCATGGTGTGGTCCCTGCCGCGCGATCGCTCCGATCGTCGAAGAGTTAGCTGGCGAATATCAGGGCAAAGTCAAGGTCGGCAAAATGGATGTCGACCGCAATGGCGCGACCCCCATGCGCTACAAAGTCACCGGCATTCCAACGCTCCTCGTCTTCAAGAATGGACAAGTAGTGGAGCAGTTGGTGGGCTATCGCTCCAAAGACGACATTCAAAAAGCCTTGGACAAGCACGTAGGCTAACCACGCTTTACGGTGGAGGGACGGGCGTCCTCGCCCGTCCTTTTCTCCGTCATTTGCAATTCCGCATTTCAGTACTTCCGCAATACCCCAATCACGCGTCCCTGAATCTCGACTGCGACCGCCGGAACAATAATCGGCTGCATAGCCGCATTCGACGGCTGCAGCCGTATGTTGTCCCCTTCGCGAAAAAAGCGCTTCAGCGTAGCATCCGACGAATCGATCAGCGCCACGACAATGTCCCCGTTGTGCGCCGTCTTGGTCTTCTCGACCAGCACAAAGTCGCCATCGAGAATCGCTTCGTCCTGCATCGATTCGCCCCGCACCTCGAGCACGAACACCTCTTTCGACCGCACAAAATCCGCCAGCGAAATCGTCTCGTTGTGCTCAACCGCCTCAATCGGACGCCCCGCCGCAATCCGCCCCACCAGCGGCAGCACCACCGCCGTGTTCACTGCCATCGACTGTTTCAGCTTCCCCTTCGGCGGCAGCAGATCAATCGAGCGGCTGCGGTTATAGTCCCGCGTAAGCAGCCCCTTTTTTTCCAGATTCGTGACGTGCTTGTGCACCGTGGCCAAAGAACTCAGCCCCATCCCCTCCTTAATCTCTTCAAACGAAGGAGAATATTGCTTCTCCGCCACAAAGCGCGAAATGAAATCATAGAGTTCGCGTTGACGCCGTGTGATCGCCATGCTCGGAGCATAGGCGAACGTTTGGCGAATGTCAACATCGACCAGCAATCAGAACAATCCTTGCAAACACGATTAGGTCGGCCTAGAAAACTCTCGCACAAGAGAACCGTGCTTGCGTTTCAGCCGAATTCCCCCAAACAGGCACCCCGCAATTCACAGTGCGGTTCCAGAAAATCCTCACGTTGAAGCGCAAAACAGTGCATCTTGACAGCGATAAAGCATGTGTATACTATCGCCGGTCGGAGTCGAAACTGCATGCCGACTCGCGCGTTAGAACGAACGGATCCACTGCCCAATACCACCGTATTTACATCCACCCTTGGGCTTTAGTCATTTCTCCATGGCTTCTAAATCACGCTGCAATTGGAGGCATCTATGTTCCGCCAATCGAGATTTGCAATGCTTTTTCTGGCGGTCGCGCTCGCTGCCGCACCCGGGATCGCAAACCCAGCAGAAGCAGGCGCCATCGACTCAAACGCCATAACGTCGTCAAGTTTGGGAGAATATTCGGCGACCTTTGCCGGGCCAGCCGCGACTGGTTGCGCCTATTATGGCTGCTCGTTACTCACTGGTCCTTTCTTGTCTCCATCTACAGCGCCCCTCGCCTCGGGAGAACTACCCGCCGTTAACCCGCGAATCGAATCTGGAATTTTGTCCAATCCGCAAGTTATGCCGGAACCGGGTGCCCGCCGTTTTTTGCACCTCCCGCACGACGCTGCCGCTGCCGCCGCGGTTCAGCCTCCAACTGTCAGTTGCGAACCGTTGGGGCCGGGCTGTGACAACGTCAGTTTCGCGGCCGGCGGCGCCACGGGCGTGAAAGGCCTGAATGCAGTGGACAGCGCTAGCCTCAGCACGAACGTTATGGGGATTGACATTGAACCAGCGGACCAGGGCCTGTGCGCCGGAAACGGTTACGTGGTCGAAGCGAACAACATCGGGGAAATTTTGGTTTTCGACACAGCTTTGCAGCGGAGATCAGCGGTCATCCCCCTGATACCATTATGGGGCTTACAAGCAGAAACTGGAGCAGCGGCGGGGACATCTCGTGCGTCTACGATCACGACAATGGTGGGCACTGGTTCTTTACCCAAATTGTCTCTGCGAGCAGTGAGGCCAATGGGGGCGCTTTTACAGGTTGCTTTGCCGGCACGGCCAACTCCTGCTACGAAGGAATTGCGGTGACGGTTGGCTCCGATCCATTTGGCCCCTACAACGTTTACTACCTCAACGCGAATTACAATCCAGGCGAGCCGGGCTATCCCTACCTGTTTAATGACTTCGCCAAGATCGGAACGACTCGAGACGCCTTCCTGGTGTTCTATGACGAGTTTCCGAACAATGGGGACGTACCGGGTCTTGGCGGTGGGTTTTTCAACGGATCACAGGAATTTGCATTTGACAAGAAGGCGTTGGAACTCGGCTTGCACGTCACTGGACCGCATGGAACGCCGAACCCTGACTTCAATGTCGCGATCGAGAACATGGGTCTTCTGCCAACACCCAACGGAACCTGTTTTTCCGATGATCAATATCACTTGCCTGGATACACCTGCTGGTATGCAGCAATTCCGGCGCACGCGCCCGACCCATCCCAGTACGACAACAATCATGGCGGCTCCGGGTTCATTCTTGACACGCTCGACTTTTATGGCCTGGGTGACAACCGGCTCGCGGTCTTCGACTGGACCGGCCTTGAACACCTGAACAGTCCCAACTGCTCCACTTGCTTCCGTATTCAGTTCGGTGGCCAGCTCTTTTCTGGCCTGTCGTTTTACTACGGCGAAGGATTTCTGGGTGAGCAAGAGGGTGGGCCAATACCCTTGGGCCGCGAATGTGGAGCTGCCGGACTCAGCGCAGGCTCCCCGCCACCCGCCCATTGCCCGGAGAGCGGAGTCGAAACCAACGGTGATTTCATGACGCAGGTCGCGCAGGCGCAGGGCCAGCTCTGGGGCGCCACGACCACAGCGATTACCCAAACGTACTCGTCGGAGGCAATTCCTGAAGTACACCAGGGCGCAGTTTATTGGGTCATTGGCACCGACACTTTTGACACGCTCGGACTGTTCACCCTCACGAACCAGGGATACGTTTCGCCAAAGCATGAGGATCTGGAATTTCCAGCAATGGCGGCTGAAGGCTTGTCCTTCCAGGATGGTGGCAATGGCGGGGCCATCATGACCTTCACGATGTCGGGAAATGGCAAAGGCACGGCGATGTTTCCCAGCAGTGCCTACGGCCGCCTGACCAGCAGTTCGCAAGGCTTCTTGAAATCTTTGGTCAATATCGTGGACTTGGGCCAATCGCCTCAAGACGGTTTTACGGAGTACGAAGGCTATCCGGGTCCGACGGGACCTCGATGGGGAGATTACAGCAACGCAATCTTCCTCGCCGGGTCTGGCAAGATCTACTTCTCCACCAATTACATTCAGTACCCGAGTTGCACCGGGTCCGACTTTACTCTGACACTTGGAACCTGCGACGGAACCAGGGACGGTTACGCGAACTGGGGGACGTCAGTGAACTACGTTGTGCCCTAGGAAAATCTACAGAAAATACATAAAGCCGCTCCTTTGCGGGCGGCTTTTCTTTTGCATCAGTGCAAGCCGAACTCCAACAATCGGCGATAACAGGAGGCTCGCCCACCTTTCGCTCATAATCAACTCCCGCGTGTGCCCTATCCTCGTCGCGTCGTTCGCGACGGGACTTGCCCTGAGCGAAGCCGAAGGCTGGGGCCTTTGACCCCTTTCATCCCCGTCTGAACGCGGATGGCTCTTCATTCGTGCCGCCATGGGAGAAGTTTTCCGAAACCGCAAACCCGGTACAAACGTAACGCCTTCAATGCGATCACTCTTGATTGCCAGCGCCCAACGCTGCCTCTTCAGATCAGAGGCCGCAACCATGCGCTGCCCAATTACCTCCAAAGCTGGTAACGCCACCGTGTGCAACTGCTGTGGCCCTGCCGCCGGCCGTGAAGCCAATCCCCTCGAAATACATATTGCCAGCCCCGCTGATGAGTTGGCCCACGCTGACGAGTTGGCCGAAGAAGAGTCGCAATCTTGCTGGGAGTGTGAGCGCGGAAAGATACTGCGCTTTCCATGTGGAGGAGACTACGTCGATTGTCCACCAGCCAATTGGAAGAGGGCCTCTTGTGCGGCAAAACTCCTAAATACAGTTCAGAATCCCTTCCGTCCTTCTACTACCCACGCCATTGTTGCCGCGTGAAGGCTCTTTAGCGTTGACGGAAACCGGGGCTAGAGCGTACGATTGCCGCCGTTTTTGAATCGATAAGCAAATCCGATCCGGAGGTCCGTATGGCTGCCGATCCGCTCCCCAAACCAACCCTGACGCTTGCCGTTGACAAAGCCCCTGACGAAGCAATCATTCGATGCTCAGGCAAAATCACTATGGAAACCGCTGGGCAGTTGCGCGACACCGCGCGCGAACTGATCGCCCAGACGAAGCGCCTGGTGCTCGACCTCAGCGATGTCAGCTACCTCGATAGCTCCGGGTTGGGCATGATCGTTAGTGTGTACATCTCCGCCAGGAAGGCTGGATGCCAGTCGAAGCTCATTAATCTTGCTCCGCGCGTGAAGGAGATATTCACTCTCACCCGGCTGGAAGAGTTGCTGGCAAGCACGGTGCACCCTGGGGGTGAAGGCGTAGATCAGTTCCGTGGTTAATGAGCTCGTTAGCTGCACCGTTCCAGCCGAAGCAGCAACTTCCGCCCCCGCGCCTTCATCGCAGCCGTGCCGGTCCGAGTACCATCCGCCGATCACCGCCCCGCAAAAGGCCAAGGATATCTTTCCGACGCATAGATGTTACTCCGCTGCCAACCCAAACATGCTAAGGGAACATTGACAGGGCTGCTAGAATAGTTACTCGGCCCAAAGCTGAGAACCACGAAGTTCCTTGACAACTTACTCCGGTCGATAACCAGCGACTAAGAGCGTCTAACACTTAGAAATTAGTTAGATAACTCCCATGCTTTTAAGACTTTACCGATAACTCACAGCGGCTCAAGACTTTGGCGGGAGTCAGGCGCTAAAGTCTTGATTCTAAGATACCGAGAATATAGGGGGTGGGGGTTTCCATAGGACCAACCGACGTTTCACGTGAAACGTCGGGTATCGACTTACTCAGTCGTAACTCCCTTCAGAAATAAATAGTAAAAATCCACGCCCCGGGCAAAGGACGTGACAGCGACTCGCTCATCTTTGCCATGGGCCCGAACATCGTCGCGGTCATACTGTTCGCCAGAGACACCATAAGTCGGCATTCCCGCGGCGTTCGTGTAAACGCCATCGGACGCGCCCGTGCTCATGGTAGGAACCACCGGAATTCCCGGCCACATTTCGGCGACAACTTTCTTCAGCGGACCGAACACTTCCGCCCGCGGAGGTGGTGGAACAAAGCTGTGGCGATCCGAACCGTGATCCAGCAATTCGTTATTATTCTCGCGGAACTGCACTTTAATTTTCGGATCGCTCACCATCTTTTCGAGAGTCAACCGAATTTCTTCCAGCGAATGTCCGGGCTCGATGCGGCAGTTCACATTCGCTTGCGCCATCTGCGGCAGAGCGTTGTTAGCATGCCCTCCGCTCAGGCGCGTTGCCACGCAGGTTGTGTGCATCAGCGAATTATCCAGCGGATCTTTCGATAGCCGCGCGACCGCATCCATGTCTGGAGGATTTTTCAGCATCGCCTTCAAGTCGGCTACCCGCGCGCCTTTTGCCAGCTTCACTTCCTCTTCGTAATACGCGCGCGTGATGTTATTCAGCTCGAAAGGGAATTGATAATGCTGAATTCGAGTCAGCGCATCGGCCAATTCGTAGATCGCGTTTTCCGCTCTCGGCAAAGAACTGTGACCACCAGGATTCGTCGCCGTCAATACAAAATCGCCATATAGTTTTTCAGTCGCGTCGACTTCCATCATCACTGGTTTGCCATGATCGGCGAGAACGCCTCCTCCATCATGATTGAGAACAAATTCCGCGTCGATCAGGTCGCGATGGTTCTTGACCAGCCAATCAACTCCATTCGACGTTCCGCCTTCTTCGTCGGCTGTCATCGCAAGAATGATGTCGCGATCCGGAACGTATCCTTCTTTCTTCATGCGGATCAGCGTCGCGCTCATGATCGCATCACCATCTTTCATGTCGCTGGTTCCGCGGCCGTAGTAATAACCGTCCTTCTCTACGAACTTGAATGGATCCGTCGTCCAGTCCTCGCGCCTGGCTTCGACCACGTCAAGATGTCCGATCAGCAGCAGTGGCTTGTGTTTGCCCGATCCATGCAATCGCACCACAACATTCTTCTTGCGGTCATTGGAACTCGGACCCATCACTTGAATGTCGCTGTCTGGAAAGCCAGCATCGCGGAATCTTTGCGCCATTGCTTCCGAAGCAGCAGTAACGCTGCCGACCGAGTCAGTTGTGTTGATCTCAATTAATTGTTTGAAAATGTCGAGTGCCAGCTTGCGAGAAGCTTCGTCCGCTGGAGACGGTTGTTGTGCTTGCATTGATACCGATAACACCAGACTGAAAATCAGACCCAAAAACCATTTCTCAGATCCCACGTTCTCCTCCATGAAAACTCGGCAAGAATTCGCAACACGCTGACGCTGAAAACTAACAGATTCGTTCGGTAAAAGCCAAGCTTGCTCGCAGAGCGCAGTGAAGATTTTGAGTTGCAATATCGAATCTCTGACGCTACCTTCCTCATTGCGCCTCGATCGAAGACGATGAGCTGGGATGACAATCCGACAAGGTTCATGCCCGCCAGAATGGCATTTCTCTTTTCTGTTTTTTCCCTGATCGCGTGCGGTCTTGGCTACCCAATCCTCAATCGATTTGATCCGCGGCAAACGCCAGGACTTTCGGACGTTCAAACCTACGCAGCGATTGTAACGGGATCAGACACTTTCGACGCCGGAGACATGCGCTATCGCCGCTTCCGCGTGCTGGTTCCGTGGCTAGCAAAGCCCTTCTATCTGCTCGCGCGTGGCCGAGTTGCGAGTTGGGATCCTGTGATGTTCGGACTGCTCGTTGCCAATTCTCTATTCGTCGCTGGTACGACTGTTCTCATCGTCCTCATCGGAAAGCGTAAGCTGGGAAGTTCCGCGGTCGGGCTGGTTGGCGCTTTGCTTTACCTGGTCAATTTTGCCGTTCCCAATCTGCGGTTGGTTGGTTTGGTGGACGCTGGCGAAGGCTTCTTCCTGCTCGCCATGCTCTGGAGTTTGTCGGAGTATCAGCTTTGGGCGTTGCCTCCAATTGCGGTGCTGGGAGCGCTCACCAAGGAATCTTTTATTCCATTTAGCATCGTGTTTACGACCGCGTGGTGGCTCTCTACGCGAACCGATCGCAACCTTAATTGCGACGAGGATCGCAAATCCGCGCGAGGTCGTTCTCGTTTGCGCGATGCCGCATGGATTCTCGCGAGTTGGGTGCTGAGTCTGGCTGCAATGATCGGAGTGCAATGGTGGATCGTTGGCAGGTTTGTCAGCCCATTGCAGTTTGGTGTCTCAGTCCAGCGCGGCGATGGTCATCACTTCGCTGTTGCGCTGCATGACCGAAATCTTTGGTACGTCTTTCTCTGGTTGTTGCCCACCGCGATTCCGAACTTGAAGCGCTTCCCGAAGTCATGGCTCATTTCTATCGGAGCAACCTGCGCGACGGCCTTTGTGCTGGACGCGTATTTCGGTGGAGGATCGGGATCGGCGTGGGACCGTGCGCTCTTTAGTATCGCTGGTCCTGTGCTAACCCTATCGTCAGCGCTGCTGTTGCTGCGGGTTTCTGGTTAGGTAGGTCGCGCCGCATGCTCCTCTGAGACTCTCGGCTCGATGGAAAAATCGGAAACGGAAAATTGCCGCTGATATAACTCCGCGTAGATTCCAGGCTCTTCCAAAAGTTCAGAATGTCTACCGCGCTGAACAATGCGTCCATTCTGTACGACCAGGATTTGGTCGGCTTTGAGAATGGTGGAGAGGCGATGCGCGATCACGATCGAAGTTCGGCCGGCGAGTGCAACGTCCAGAGCTCTTTGTATTGCGGCTTCTGACTCCGAGTCTAAATGAGCTGTAGCTTCGTCCAGAATAACGATGTCTGGCGCTTTGAGCAGAAGACGCGCAATCGCGAGCCGCTGCTTTTCGCCACCTGAGAAGCGATAGCCGCGCTCGCCCACCAGCGTGTCATACCCTTTGGGTAACGATTCGACGAGCGGCAGGATTTGCGCTGCTCGCAATGCCTCAGCGATTTCCGCGTCTGTGGCGTCGGGCTTGGCATATAGAAGGTTGCCGCGGATCGTGTCGTGAAAGAGATGAGCGTCCTGGGTCACAATACCTATTCGTTGGTGAAGCGAATCGAGTTTTGCATCGCGAACGTCGATGCCGTTGACCGATACCGTTCCACTCTGCACGTCGTAGAGCCGCGCGACGAGTTGCGTAATCGTCGTCTTGCCCGCGCCAGATGGGCCGACTAGCGCGACGAGTTGCCCCGGTTCGACGGTGAATGTGATGTCATAAAGCACCGTCTTTTCCAGTGTCTTGTCGGGGACGGCAATCGACTCCAAAGACGCAAGCGAAACTTCGGACGCAGAAGGGTAGCGGAAAGACACGTGATCAAATGAGATTCCTGCAGGACCTTGAGGAATTGCGATCGCTCCCGACTTTTCCTGGATCATCGGCGGCAAATCCAGCACCTCGAATACACGCTCGAAAGAAACCAGCGCGGTCATCACGCTGACTTGAATGTTCGATAGACCAACTAGCGGCGCATAGATACGCGCCAGATAGGAAACAAGAGCAACAACCGTGCCAACATCGAGCAGGTGTTTGACGGCGAGCACTCCGCCCCAGCCGTAGGCCAGCGCGGTGGCAAAGGAAGCCATGAGCAGGAGCGCGGTGAAAAAAATGCGACCGTAAATTGTCCGCTTGATTCCGATATCGGAGACGCGCGCCGCTTTCGTCTCGAATGTTCTGCTTTCCTCCTGTCGGCGACCAAATAGTTTTGCCAGTTGCGCTCCAGCCACATTGAAGCGCTCGATCATCAGGTTATTCATCGCGGCGGTAAGGTCGTAGCTCTCGCGCGTGATCGCCTGCAACTTTCGTCCCCAGAAACGCGCCGGAAAAATGAAGAGCGGCAGCAGAATGAGAGCGGCAAGCGTAATTTGCCAGGAGAGAACGAACATCGCTCCCAGAATCAGAGCAACGGTAATGACGTTGCCGACAACGTTTGAAAGAATGTCGGTAAACGCACCTTGCGCCCCCGAAACATCGTTATTAAGGCGGCTGACCAATGCTCCCGTCTGCGTGCGAGTAAAAAATGCCAGCGGCATTTGCTGGATATGCTCGAAAAGTTTTGTGCGCAAGGAGAGCACAATGCTGGTGCCGATTTTTGCGGAGAGATAGGACTGCGTCAGGCCGAAGGCAGCGTCGAAAATGGCGAGAACGCCGACCAGCACAGCGAGGTGGATGATGAGCGTGGAATTCCCTTTTAGGATTCCATTGTTGATGATGGCTCGATAAATAAGAGGATTTGCGATACCGACGGCCGCGTCGAGAATGACCACGAAGAGAAAGACCGTCAACAGTCCGATATAGGGGACAGCAAAACGTAGAGTGCGCTTTACTGTGCCTGGTTTTACAGTTTGCTTCAGGACGGAGGCGTCCTGCCCGAAGGAGCGCAGCGATCTAGTCATTCCGGTCCTCGCCACGTTACGGATGCCTTGTGGCACTTTTTGTGCAGCATACGATTAGCGCGCCGCCTCCACCACCAGGACCACGAACGAATCGGGTTCGATTTTTCTATCCTGTCGGGTGCCCGTCACGGTTGCGGCTACCGTAAAAAGGTGATGAGTCTTGCTGTCGACCGTCATAGTGCGCGCTGATTTTTGGGTTGTCACGGTCTGTGCCACGCTGAACTTATTTCCACCGTCTTCCCTAATTATTGTGATCGTGCCATCCCCTGCTGAGGCAAATGCCAGGCCGCGACCAGGATCGAATGCGGTCGCATCGCATCCCTCTCCGATAGGCGGGCTCGCCAATATTGTTCCCTTGTTCGCATCCAGGATCACCATCTTTTTGTTGCCGCCACAGCCGCTGAACAGAAGCTGGTTCTTCCGATCGATCGAGAGTCCAGTTGGCTCTTCGCAGCCGGTTAACTTCCACCGCGATTTCACCGCCAGCTTTTGCGGATCGAATGCCACGAGCTCCGCTGTGTCTTCGATATTCACGAAAATTGTTCCCTTTTCGTCGGTCGCGGCAAATTCCGGCTTGCCACCGAGATCGACCTTGCCGACGACTTCACCTTTAGCGGCATCGATAGCCGTCGCCGATTTATCTGAGCCTTTGCCGTTGAAAGTGAAGACGCGCTTTGAGAACGGATCATACAAAATCGCATCCGGACCGCTGCCCACTTTGATTTTCTTCTCGACTGCCAGCGATTTCAGATCGAACACGCTCACCGTATCTTCTCGACCATTGCTGGTAAATCCTCGTCCGAGCTCGTAGTCCAGCGCGATTCCGTGAACGCCGGGTGTGTCTGGAATCTCGCCCACCTGCGTGCCCGATTCCGTGTCGACCACCATCACCCTTGTCGCTCGCGCTATGAACAAGCGATGCGCAGCGCTATCGGCGGTCAAGTAATCCCATCCGCCGTCGCCGCCCAGTTTCCATGTGTTTACCACTTTGTAGTCCGAAGCGGTCGCGGCCGAGACCAGTGATATCGCTCCCAACAAAAGCAACGAGTGACGCAGCTCTAATAGCATTTTCATGGTTATCACCTTATCGTAACCTAAGAGAAATCCTGGAAACGGCCGGGACGGACGTACCGAACGCCCAATTTCGCTGGAAACCAGCTTCCGCTTGCCTTACACAATTGTGCAAAGAATTGCCGTTTGCGCCTGAAACCCGCGCCAAGTCACCATCTTACGCGCGTAAAGTTTGGTACGGGGGTTGCTGTTATCAAGAGCGGAGAAGCCAACATTCGCCACTTCGTTTCGCGGATGATGCCTCGCTTCTTCCGAAATTTGGAGGCCGTGCAATGAAAAAGATATTGTTTGTACTCTGCCTGGTTTTCACTACCGCGGCATTTGCGCAGAATTACAACACCGGCTCAGGCCGCAGTTCCGACCCTTATATCCTCGAGTCGCCGAGTCATCCGGCGCATGCGGGTTATTCGTCCCTGTCTTCGGGACAAAGCATTCTCTCCAGCGCGAGTTACGCTACCGCCCAAGGCGAGCGGCCGGCTTCAGACTTCCCGCAGCCCGAGGCTATGTCCCTGGGCGCGGCTGCCCGGGAGCTTAAGAAGGAGCACGATCAGATGAAGAAATCCCGCGTCGTCTGGGTGAACCAGTAGAACGTGTCGCGGCTCCTTTGTCTGCGCACCTGCGCAGCTTCGCAGTAGAAACTTCTTATTTTCGCCGAGGGAACCCGGCCGGGTTCCCTTCCAATTCTGCTTCTCCTTGGCTATAACCAAACCATTACTAATCAATTACCGTTGGGGTGATTTCCGCGTTGTTTCTTTTCGTCGTCCGATAAAAGTTTGCTTCGCGCCAGCGATGGGATTGCATGCTCTCAAGAAAAAGAGTTCTTAAGGATGTTAACCTTAAGAATTCAATGACCGTCCTGGACTTTACTGTTGTTGTCGCGATCGTCTCTTTCGCCGCGGGATTTCTCGGATCGCTTACCGGCCTCGGCGGCGGTGTCGTTCTGGTGCCGCTGCTTACCATCTTCTTTCACGTCGATATTCGCTACGCCATCGGAGCTTCGCTGGTCTCCGTGATTGCGACCTCCTCTGGCGCTGCGGCGGCCTATGTGAAAGAAGGATTCTCCAACATTCGCATCGGCATGTTCCTGGAAATCGCAACTACCGCGGGAGCATTGCTGGGCGCGTTCCTGGCGACGCGCATCCCGACGAGCGCTCTGGCCGTTATCTTTGGCTTTATGTTACTTTACTCAGCCTATCTTTCGCGCAAGCCGCGCCCGGCGGCGCTGCGCAACTTGCCAAAGGACGCCCTTGCCAGCCGTTTGCGGTTGAATGGAAGCTTCCCGGAAGCGGGCAGACAGCGCAGTTACAACGTGCAACAGGTCCCTGCGGGCTTCAGCCTGATGTTTGGCGCGGGTGCTCTTTCAGGATTGCTCGGCATCGGATCCGGAGCCGTTAAAGTTCTCGCGATGGACCAGGCAATGAAGATTCCATTCAAAGTTTCGACTACTACCAGCAACTTTATGATCGGGGTTACGGCCGCCGCCAGCGCGGGCGTCTACCTCAGCCGTGGCTATGTCGATCCCGGCCTGTCCATGCCCGTCATGTTGGGAGTGCTTGCCGGCTCGCTCGTTGGAAGCCATATCCTTGTAAAAGCTGAAACCAAGTCGCTCCGGCTTGTTTTCAGCCTGGTAATTCTCGCACTCGGCTTGCAGATGCTCTACCAGGGCTTCGGGGGAAAAATCTGATGTCTTCTGGCAATGCGCGCGTTCCTGAGGCGCATTCCGCGTCCCCAACTAAGTCGTGGGGCGATCTCCAGATGGAGGTGATCCTCGGCAACCTGCTCCGCGCCGGAGTGATGCTGGCGGCGGCTATTGTCTTCTCGGGAGCGTGCCTCTACCTCGCACGTCATGCCCACGAGCCGGCCAATTACCGGGTCTTTCGCGCAGAGCCCTCGGAATTTCGCACGATTGCCGGCGTTATCCAAAGCGTCAAGGGTGGGCACGGCCGAGGCTTAATCCAGCTTGGCTTGCTCTTTCTGATCGCTACGCCAATTGCTCGGGTTGCGTTTTCCATCGTTGGATTTAGCATAGAGCGCGATCGCATGTATGTCGCGTTTACCCTAATCGTGCTCGCCATCCTGCTATATAGTCTTCTTGGTTCGGGCAAGGGCATATAGGCCGCGACGGTTTGTAAATTTAAGCCACAATTTCTCGCAGCGAACTGAGCAGCCGCTCAACTCCCTCCATCGTGTTGTAGTGCACGAGGCCCAGACGCAAGAATCCTCCCGACCGCTCGACGTCCAACTGTTCGGTAAGGTTCAGCGCATAATAGTTTCCATCCCACGTGAAGATGCCGCGCTCGCCGAGTTTCGTGGCCAACTCTAGCGGTGTGTGACCCTCGATGCGGACGGCGAACGTCGCACAACGGTGATCGAAACGACGTGGGTCTTTTATCCCATACAGTTTCAAGCCAGGAATCGCGAGTAACCCTGCGAGCATCTTTTCCATCATCTTTTTTTCGTGTCCGTGAACGGCTTCGTGCGCGGCGAGAATTGCGGCGCGCCGGTTTGCAACTGCGGGCTTCGCAAAGACGGGCTTCGATCGGCGGCCAAGCTCTTCCCAATAATCCACGCAAGCTTTAATTCCAGCGATGCATTCGTGGTTCAACGTTCCCCATTCCCAGCAGTTGGGAATGTTGTCGGTGTTGGGGCGAACTTTATAGGGACGCAAACTTTTCAGATGCTCGCGCTTGCCGTAGAGGACGCCCATGTGAGGGCCGAAAAATTTATAGGTGGAGCAAACCAGAAAATCGCAGTTTAGGGCGCGCACGTCGATTGGCCCGTGAGGAGCATAGTGGACCCCATCAATGTAACTTAGCGCTCCCGCTTGGCGCGTCAGCCGCACGATTTCGGCGACATCGGTGATCGTCCCTACGGCGTTTGACGCATAGCCCACCGCCACTAGCTTGGTGCGATGGCTGATCTTTGCCGCCAAGTCATTCATGTCGAGCGAGCAATCGTCATCGTTGAACCCGACCGCGCGGATGACCACGCCTCTTTCTTCCAGCGCCTTCCAGGGGGAAAAATTCGCGTCGTGGTCTAACAGAGTGAGCACGATCTCGTCGCCACGCTGAAAGTCCCGCCCCAGCGCTCGACTCATGGCGAACGTGAGCGTTGTCATGTTCGGGCCAAAGACAATCTCATCCGCATCGCAGTTCAAGAAATCGCCCATCGCCGCTCGCGCTTCCGCGATCATGGCATCGGTGTTGCGGCTGGTCCGGTACGCGCCGGCGGTATTGGCATTGTTGTGAGAGAGATAGTCGGCAATGGCGTCAATCACTCGCTGTGGAACCTGCGTTCCACCTGGTCCATCAAGAAAAACCGCGGGACGCCGATCGGCGGATTGTGTTAGCGCCGGGAACTGTGAACGAACCCAGGCGAGATCGATCGCCATGGAGAGCGAGGATGAAGTCTGTTCAGCGATTGGCATACCAGACATTCTAATCAAGAGCGACAGATCGAGAGAGAGTTCAGAGAGAAAGATCAAATGGGGAAGATCGTTTGCGGAAGGTCAATGCCGAGATGATGGCTGGTGCCGTCCTGACTATGATCGTAGGCGTTGCAGCCGACTGCTTAAGCAACGAATTCTGAGGGATTGGGCTTCTTGTTCTTTTCCCGGTTCGCGGCCTCAAGACGGATTCGCGTGACGCGTGTCGTTTCCTGAACCAGATCGTCCGTGGCGCGAGTTCTATCCCCGGCCATCACCGAACCGGCGGCTAGGGCGAAGCGCAATGCGTCCGCTTGATCATCGAAATACAAAATTACTTGTCCCGACATAGTTACTTCTCCTGAGTCTGACCCCGCTCGCATGCGGCAAGCGAGCGTAGCTGGCAAACTTCAAATTAAGACGCAGGTGGCGCTATGATCGCTGCGTTCAATGGTGCTACTGCTGTTCTCTAATTGTCGGAGAATGCGGCTAACACTGATAGTGTTATTGTTGGTTCTCTTCTTTGGTTCTCTTGGTGATGACGCAAGCTGCCGGATAAAAAGACGGCAAGCCTGCCAAGTGCTAAGCGATGTAACTCCGAAACGGGAAGCTTTTCAGCGCCGTTTTCCCGTATACCGCCATCCAAGGTAGAATCAGCTATAGTAAATAATTACTTAGTTGAGCGAGATGGCGTCATACGAATGTCGGCAAATCGGGGCGCGTTCGTAAGAGCCGTGTGTGTTCTTTCGGTCGTCCTGGTGTGCGTGATGGGTACGGTGCAGGCCACGCACACATCCCGACGACTCAGCTACATCCCACCATACTGCACCATTTGCGCAACGGCTCATGCTGGAGTTAATACCCAGACGACCGCCGTAGGGCCAGTTTCAACTGGCGCTCCTTTAGCAATTACGGTTGCAAAAGTTCCGCTGATTTTCCGTCCTGCGACCACCCAGTTTATCCGTCCTCCACCTGCGTTCTGATCCCCGGCCCGGTTCATCAAGTTCCCAAACGACGGCGACCCTCGATCTGTAATGCTCGATTTGCAATGCTCGATCTGCAACGATGGGACTCGTTGCAGAACCATTTATTGGAGGATTCATGAATTGGTTGCATAGAAGCTCATGGGCTGCGGCAATGGCTATCGCTATGGCGTTAACGATTGGGACTGCGCAAGCGCAATCGGGGGGAAGTTCGGGATCGATCAAAGGCACTGTCTTGGATCCTTCGGGCGCGGTGGTTCCAGATGCAACCGTCGAGATTCACAATGCGGTTAGTGGCTATGATCGGAAGACAACCACAGACAGTAAGGGGAATTTCAGTTTTCTGAACGTGCCATTTAATCCTTATCACATGACGGTTAAAGGCGCGGGATTCGCTCCATACGCACAGGATGTCGAGCTGCGGTCGGTTGTACCCGTCTCTGTCAACGTCAGTCTTGAAGTTGCGGGGTCCTCCACGACGGTTTCGGTCGAGGCGGCCGGCGATCTGGTGGAGAATGATCCAACCTTCCACTCCGATGTGGACAAGGAATTGATCGACAGACTCCCTGTCGGCGGTTCGTCTTCGTCCCTGAGTGCGATCGTCGGCGACGCCACTCCAGGCATCGCCTCCGATTCGAATGGGCAAATCCACGGTTATGGCGATCATGCCGAGAACTCATATAACATTGACGATCAACCGGATACGGACCAGCATAGCAAGGTCTTCTCGAACCAGATTTCGGTTGATTCCATTCAATCCATGGAGGTAATAGCCGGCGCTCCTCCGGCGGAATACGGAGGTAAGACTAGTGTCGTCATTGTAGCTACCACGCGCTCGGGCCAAGGCGTCACCACGCCACACGGCAGCGTGAATACCTCTTACGGGTCGTTTGGGACTTCCACGCTGTCCGCCGACGTCGCTTACGGGGGAAAGAAATGGGGAAACTTCATCTCGGTTGGCGGTCTGAACAGCGGCCGCTTCCTGGATGCTCCCGAGTTTGCAGTCGTGCATGACAAGGGCAACGAACAGAATCTCTTTGACCGCGTCGACTTTCAACTTTCATCCGCCGACTCCATCCGCCTGAACTTCGGTTACAGCCGAAGCTGGTTCCAGACGCCGAATTCCCTGGACGCCGAAAATGCAACTGCCTGGAGTGGGCTAAATGGGGTTCTACCAGCGGTAGAGAACTATGGTGGCGTAGTTCCCGGCACAAACATTGTCGTCGGACCAAGCGACCAACGTTCGAAGATTGGAACCTTCAATGTCGCTCCCTCCTGGACGCGGCTTATAAGTACGAACTCGGTATTCACCTTGGGCGCCTTTGTGCGCCGCGACGATTACAACTATTATCCCAGCGACGATCCGTTCGCAGACCTGCAGCCGCCGAGCCTTCAGAGGCAATCTGTAGGTCAAAACCGAACGCTGACCAACACCGGTCTTCGATCCGACATCTCCTATGTCAAGGGCATGAATAACATCAAGGCGGGCGTAACCTACCAACAAACATTTCTCAACGAGAATGACACGATCGGGATCGTCGATCCGGCTTACAACGCGCCCTGTATAACAGCATCCCCGCTAACACCACTGAACCCGAACCCATACGTTCCCGTCCCAGGTTTGTCCAATCCTTCGCAATGCAACGGCGCAAACCTGGCTAACACCCTTGCAACCTATGGGGCTGTTGGTTACCTAGCCAATGGCCAGCCCTATGATCCCAACCCCGCTTTTTATCCGGTTTTCAACCCGACACTGTCGCCCTACGACTTGACTCGCGGCGGAAGCCCTTACACCTTCAATGGCCATACGGATGTAAAGGAGCTTGCTCTTTACATTCAGGACGCGATCACAGTAGGGCACTGGTCGATGAACATTGGCATGCGCGGAGATCTCTATAATGGTCTTACAGTGGCCAGTCAAGCCGAGCCGCGCGTCGGGATCTCATACAATGTTAAGAAGACGGCCACGATTCTTCGCGTGTCCTACGCGCGCACCCTGGAGTCGCCCTTTAATGAAAATTTGATCCTCTCCAGCGTCGGATGCAGCAACCCGGTCTTAAATCCGCTGCTCTCCTGTTCCGCACCCAGGGCCAATCCTTTGAGTCCCGGTTTCCGCAATGAATTCCACGCTGGCCTTGAACAGGCGTTTGGGAAGTACCTAGTGTTCTCTGGCGAGTGGATAACAAAATACACACACAACGGCTACGATTTCAGTGTTCTTGGCAATACTCCAATCACCTTTCCCATCGAATGGCACAACGCTAAAATTCCCGGATACGCAGGCACGCTTGAAAGTACCGAACCTGCATGGCTTTTCGGCGCAAATGGTCTTCTCCAGCGTGGCGGCACGCTTTTTTCAGCCCCAGATCGGAGGAGCGGGCGCAACGGTGTCGAATCGGAACCAATCTTCCCTTCCGCATCGATCACGACGAAAAGTTCAACCAAACAACTCACTTGCAATACCAGCCTTGGAAACGCGGCCCCTGGTTTGGCGGCAACTGGCGCTACGACAGTGGACTGGTGGCCGGCAATGCTCCGTGTTATGGGGTAGATCCCGGAAACGACTGCACGCAGACAACCACTATCAGTGGACAACCAGCCGTCTTCTTACGCGATGCTTTCGGAAATCCCTTGAGCGCCGATCAGGAGTTCGAGGCCGGATTCACCTGCAATGGCCTCCACGCCGCTCCGACATCCCCGCTACCTTCCACCTGTGTGGCATCGCAATTTGGGTCGCGTCTCATCAAGGTGCCGGCGCCGAACACCGAGAATGACGACCACAATCCGCCACGCATTGCGCCGCGTAATCTCTTTGATCTTTCAGTCGGCGATGACAACCTGTTCAAGGCGGATCATTACAAATGGAGTCTTATGCTCACGGCCATCAACCTGACCAATAAACTGGCGCTGTATAACTTTCTCTCAACCTTCAGCGGGACGCACTATGTAACCCCGCGCGCGCTGACGGCCGAACTTGGGTTCCACTTCTGATCTCACACTGTGAGGGGATGGCATTACGGTGCGGGCATTGGACGGCCCGGAAGGCTGTTACCTTGTCCATCAAGGCTGAAGTGCACGATTGGTCCCAAGCTAAGAATCCAAGGATGCCGTAGGGGCACTGGAAAACACCATTTTCTATGATTTAGCCGCTTCCCTTCGTGCTGGCGTCCGCAATGGTAACGAAAGGTCCATTTTCTCTCGTTACGGAAGTTTAGCCGCAGATACTCGATTCCTTCCCCCGCCGCTGCGGTGCCTGATATCAATGAGTGTTGCCTGTTTCTTTCCCCTGGGCCCGCGTGTGTGCGGGCAGGAGTTTGTTCAGAATGACAACTCGCCCTCAAAACTGGAGGGACATGAGCATAGCGCCGCGGCTTTTCATCGCCGTGGTTGTGCTTTGCGGCGCTACCGTGATGACCGCTTCGGTTTTCCACGGCAGAAGCGAAAATCCGCTCAAATTCCTCTGCTATCTGCTGATCGCTCTGGCTGCATCGCGCCTGAAGGTTAACCTGCCCGGAATTACCGGCACGATGTCGGTTAACTTTCTCTTTCTGTTACTGGGCGTACTGGAACTGAGTTTTGCCGAAACCATGGCGCTCGGTTGCGCGGCGGCGGTGGTGCAATGCTTCGACAGGGCCCGTCCGAATCCGATTCAAGTCACTTTCAATGTCTGCTCCACAGCTCTGGCCATCGCTGTAACGTTTGCGTCTTATCGTTACGTGCTTGTGCATCGGGCGATGAGCGACCCTTCGACCCTGCTATTTATGGCGGCGTGCGTCTACTTCGTAGCCAATACACTTCCGGTCGCGGCCATCATTTCATTAACGGAGAGAAGATCGCTACGAAAGCTGTGGTCCGATTGCTACTTCTGGAGTTTCCCCTACTATCTCGTTGGCGCGGGCGTAGTCGGCATGATGAGCTGGATTCACGGCTTCAGCGACTGGCAGACCTCATTGCTGACGCTTCCCGTCGTGTATCTCATCTATCGCTCCTATCGTCTTTACCTCGGTAAACTCGATAACGAGAAGCGGCACGTCGAAGAGATGGCCGATCTGCATATGCGGACCATCGAGGCGCTGGCTCTGGCCATCGAAGCCAAGGATCAGACCACGCACGATCACTTGCAGAGAGTTCGGGTCTACGCTGTCGAAGTTGCGAAGGAGCTCAAGGTTGACCGGGAAGGAATGGAAGCGCTGCAGGCAGCAGCTCTACTGCATGATATCGGCAAGCTGGCGATTCCTGAGCACATCATCTCAAAACCTGGCCGTCTGAACCCGGAAGAATTCGAAAAGATGAAGATTCATCCGCTGGTCGGCGCGGAAATTCTGGAACGTGTGCGCTTTCCGTATCCGGTTGTGCCCATCGTTCGGGCGCATCATGAAAAATTCGACGGGACTGGCTATCCCATGGGACTGCGGGGGACCGAGATTCCAATTGGCGCTCGCATTCTGGCGGCAGTGGATTTTCTGGATGCGCTGGCTTCAGATCGGCAATACCGGCTAGCGCTGCCGCTGAATGAAGCGATGGCACAGGTGGTTCGCGAATCGGGAAAGGCCTTCGATCCCGACGTCGTCAGAGTGCTCGAACGCAAGTATATAGAGTTGGAAAGGCTTGTCCACGAACGCACCGACAGTCTGGGGAAACAGAAATTATCTACTGAAGTGCAAGATCTCGACGGGGACGCATCCGCCGTGCCGCTGATTAAGCCCGATGCCGGGTTCGAGGCGCAAGGAAAGCGCCAGTTGCCGGAGCGCAGCTTTCTGAGCTCGATCGCGGCCGCGCGTCAGGAAGCTCAAACTCTTTTCGAGCTCAGCCAGGATCTCGGAGCTTCGCTCAGTTTGGGCGAGACGCTCTCGGTGTTTTCTGTAAAGTTGCGGCGGACGATTCCCTATGACGCGATCGCAATTTATATCTGTCAAGGCGATGAACTTGTCCCGGAGTATGTGAATGGCGACAACTTCCGTCTGTTTGCCTCGCTTCGCATTCCGATTGGACAAGGGCTTTCGGGGTGGGTCGTGCAAAACCGCAAACCCATCCTGAATGGCAATCCTTCGGTCGAGCCCGGTTATTTGAACGATACTTCGAAATACAGCACGCTTATGTCAGCGCTCGCGGTACCGCTCGAGGGATTGCAGGGCGTGGTCGGAGTGGTCGCTTTGTACCACGCGGAAAAAGATTTCTTCACCTCGGACCACCTGCGCATTTTGCGCGCAGTAAGTTCCAAGATGGGGCTCGCGATTGAAAACGCGATGAAGTACGAGCAAGCGGAGAATTCGGCGGTTACCGATTACCTCACCGGACTTCCTAATGCGCGTTCGCTGTTCCTGCAACTCGACCGCGAACTGGCGCGCTGTAAACGCGACAACAATACCCTGACTGTTATGGTCGCCGATCTGGATGGTTTCAAGCAGATCAACGACCGCTTTGGACACTTGGAAGGCAATCGTGTATTGCGTTTGTTTGCGCATTCTCTTAAGGAAACAAGCCGCGAATATGATTACGTCGCGCGGATGGGTGGCGACGAATTCGTGGTCATTGCTCCGGGACTCACGCCAGAAGCCTCCGCGCGCAAGGCCGAACAGATGCGGAGCCTGGCACAACAGGCTGGCAAGGCTATCTGCAATGAGGACATTCTTTCTTTGAGCGTTGGCAAGGCTCTCTATCCGGAAGACGGCATGGACGCTGAAAGAATCCTCTCCGAAGCCGACAAGCGCATGTACCTGCAGAAGCGGAGTCAATCCACGCAAAAGAATCGGCGTCTTTATCCGCGGGTTCGTGGCAGGCTTACCACTGAAATCTCCGGAAACGGCCAGGAGCGGCCAACCCTGGGCATTGTCACCAATCTTAGCGTCGGCGGTTGTTATGTCGAAACCAGAGGGTTCCTTTTACCCGGATCGAAGATGAAACTCAGTTTTTCACACGGGCAGACTAAAGTTTCAGTCGATAGCGAGGTCGTTCGGATGGATATGGGTACAGGAGGGGCGCTGAAATTCAGCGAAATGACACATGAGATTCGCGCCGCATTGCAGCGGATTCTCGAGCAATTGGCGACGGCGGAGGCGACAGTCGACCTAAAACGCGCCCAAGGTGCCGCTTTTGGCGCTCTGTAACGCGCCCACAGTAACAGCCCACGATTTTTTACGCAGGAAGATTACGCAGGAACTGCCACGGGACGAATCTGAATCAGAGGCACCGTGGTACGCGGCTTTGACAATCCGTGCCGCAGCATGTTCGCCGTCGGCACTCCCGTACGATAGAAAGATTTCTCGCAATCGGCCGTGGATGGCCCCCGCATACTTCCTTCCATATAGGCCAATCCCGGGCAGCGCGAGCAAGTGCCGGCGTGAGAACATGACGAGCACACGGTGAGGTCCTTCACCTTGATCGAACGAACTTCATTCATCTGTGGCGAGAAATTCCAGATATCCAAGAACTTCTGCTGCCGAACATTTCCCGTAGGAAGTGGGAATTGCACACAGGGAAAAACGTCGCCGTATGGTGAAATATAGCAGAAGGCATGCCCCGCGCTGCAAGAGTACCCTTCTAGGTCCTCTTTCGAAGGCGGCTTCGGCGGAGCACAGTATTCCTCCTGATTGTCGACCAGCGCTGGATTATGGAAAATCTCGGGCAACTCCTCTCCCGGGATGCGCAATGAAAGAACAGATGTGTCGCCGTCCATCATGGGCGTGATCGTGGGATCGAGAGTGTAATGAACGCCCAGTTCGGCGGCAAGCTGCTGCACGCCTTTATGGTCGGCTGAATTCGCGGTCATAAGCACGTTTGCGATGCTGACTCGCAGCCCTTGATCATGGAGAAAGCGAATGGCGCGAATTGTGCGTTCGAAGGAATGCGGAAGCTTGGTAATGGCGTCGTGCACCTCGGGTCGATGCGAGTAGACGCTGATCTGAATCGTGTCGACGCCGAGATCGCGGATTTTGCGCGCTTCTTCTTCATGAATCATGACCGCGTTGGTCTTGATCTTCACGACGAACATGAGGCGCCGCGCATATTCAACCAGCTCTATGAAGTCTCGGCGCATGAAAACTTCGCCGCCGCTGAAGGTAAGAAAGAAAACACCAGCCTCGGCCAGTTGATCGAGCACGCCTTTGATTTCCGCGGTCGTCATCTCGCCATGGTCGTCATGATCGAGATAGCAATGCACGCATCGCTCGTTGCAGCGATAGGTCACATCCAGGTGCACGGCGATCGGTACGCCGAGATCAAACGCTTTTTGTCCGACCTCGGACATCAAACTCATGCTCGGGACTCCGAAGCTATCGGTTGATTTGAAACGAGCAGAACTCCGTGGCCAGAAAGCTCGGAGACAAACTGTTCTGCGTCGACTTGGGCCTGATCGGGATCGACGTCGAATTGCTGGCAGATGCGATTGCGGACGATCTCCTGCAATGGCGTGCGGCCGTCGGCAGCCTGAAAGATTGCCGTGGCGACCTCATTCAGTGTGAAAAAAGTCGAATTGGCCGAGTTCATAACCATCATTTCGCCGCCCAGTGCACGCGCGGCTATCGCCGAACTACGGGTTATGTAGATGCAATTTTCAGGCATGTTGAGCCACCTGTTCCACGCTGCCTACGAAGTGTCGCACATCATCCCACACCTTGGCATCAGGATAAAACGTCAGACGGCGAATGGGAACCTTGGAGATAAAATTGCAAGCCGTCGCAAAAAGTTTGTCTACTAATCCCGGGTCTTCGGCAAAAAACAGGATATTGCGCATCAGGCGACGGACGGCTTCGGTAGACGGGAATTCGGCGATGCAGTTCTTGGGACCTTGTTCCAAAAAGAATAGTGCCGAGATCGGAGCACTGCAATTCTCGCCGGAACGGGCCAACTCTCCGGCGAATGGAGTGCCGAAGGCCGCGTATCCGTCGCCGCTCTGGCGAAGATATGAAATCTCGTCGGTAAGAAGCGTGACGTCCGGCGGAGCCAGCCGAGTCATCGTGGTTTTCCCTGCGCCTGAAATGCCCGAAAAGAGACAGGCATGGCCATCGCAAATCGCGCTCGCGGCATGCAACAGGAATCCTCCGCGTTCGGCCAGAATCAGGCTATGCAGAATGCGCATTACCGAATCCAAGGCATAAGGGTTGGAATTTTGCTGCACGATGCCTCTTCCGGTGCGGGGATCTAGGCGCGCATGGAAATCGCCCCGTTGCAGCAGCCATTCTTCGCCGTCGCGGCGCACGCGAACGTCTTCATCGGAGGCGGCTCTCTTGCGGCTGAGATCAAACTCAAGTTCAAATTCAGGATGTGAGGAACTCAGGAAGCCGTCATAGCGCCGCCGCAACAGCTGAAGAAAGCCATCGTCGATTGTTGACAGGGCTATCGGAAGACCTCCGATCTCGACACAGGTGACTTTGCGCGACGCATCCATTATGTGCCGAATTCTGCTGAGTTGGCACTCCGTCCGACCTCAGCCTTCCGAACCTCAAACGCGGATCGGTTCGGAGAAAAGCGCTCAGTAAAGCTGTGAAACTTTAGCGCAACACGCCGAGCGAGGCCGAATTGGCAAAGCAACAATCCCAAAGCCCTGGAGCACTTCGCACCAAAACCGGGTCGCAAAGCGAAGATGCGGCCTCGATTGGCGTTTGCCACGAGGTGCCCCAGCAACGCTTCTGCGGGGAACAAAGGGTCTGGGCCAGGCATGGAGTCTCCGCACAGCAGGAAGCCATTTGAAGTGCTCGCCGCGACCAGGCGATGCAGGAAAAAACGGTTGTCGCGCATGGCAAGAACAATCTCTCCTGGCCGGAGGTGTTGCAAAGAGCAGCTTTCGATTTCTACTTCATCACCCGGCCAGAGAGCCGGGAGCATACTTTCACCGTAAACGCGGAGACGCAAATATCCGCCCTGGCGCAGTCCGTCGGCGGCCAAGACTGAGGATTCTGTGATCCAAGACAGTCGCGCTGCACTCGTGGTGTCTTCCAGCATCAGGAGGTTTTTTGTTGCTGGGTACAATTTTGGTTGAGGCCGGACACTATTTTGCCGCAAACTAGCGCCTGTGTCTCGAAAACCCGTTCGTAGCGGAATGCCGGCTTGTGATACGGCTTCTTCCCTTTGCCCGCGCTGACTGGCTGTTGATGTTTCTCGGAAGTTGGTTGATTGTCGATCATAGTTGGTGAAGCCAACGGTGCGGCTGGCTCGTCCCCCGCTCATCGATCAGATTAAAGGCAGTGTACTACAGGCCGTTCGCGACTGCCAAATATGTTAGTTAGTTGCATTCCAACCCTAAAAGGTAATCCGAATTGTTAATAAAATGATAGGGTTCCATTCAGCCTGGCGCGGCGCAAACTTAGAGACAATCCAACGATCGCAAGCGGTAACAAGACCACGCCAAAGCCAGCCAGAACGGAGAGGGTTCCAGCCATTGTGCGCACCGACTCGCCCTGCAGCAGAGCCTTCCGCATTCCGTCAATCGCATACGTAAGAGGAATGACTCGACCTAAAAGCTCAAGCGGGTGGGGTAAGCTTTGGATTGGAAACATGGCTCCGCTCAGAAACCAAACGCCAGAGCCGAACAGCCACAGCAAAGCCGAGCCTTTCTGAAAGGCAACCTGCAGCGCGGCCGCGGCAATGCCGAATGCCAGAGCGATGGCAAAAGATAAGATCAAGATCGCCAGGCACGACAGGAAATTCGCATGGATGGATGCCCGGAAAATTGCCACACCGGCGAAAAGATAGACCAATAGATTGAAGAGTTTGCCCGAAAAGGCGGAAATCGAACTGAGGATGACAAGTTCGGCCGGAGCGGTGGACGTCGTCATCAGCACTTCGAGTGTTCCAGTCTGTTGGGCTTCCTGCACGGCGCTTAGAAACGCTTGTGCGCTCATCAGGAAGAATGTGTAAAGCCCTGTGCCGACCAAAAGAAAAGGAAAATATTCGATGCCTTCCGGTCTAAAACCGGGGCCGATGGCGTGCGACAGGAAATAAAAAGCGGCTAATTCCGTGAACACTCCAACCAGCGTAACGACAAAGCCGCTGCGATGGCGAATGGCTGTGAGCAGATCGCGGCGGAGAATGGCGTGGAGCTTGTCCAAAGTCAGGTTCATAGAACAATTTGTAATTTCTAACTGTGATTTTCAAATCTAATTACAAATGCCAGTTACAAATGCTGATTTACAGATGATTGAGCGCGGCCTCATCGATCTCGCCTGTCATGCGGAAGTAAAATGAGCGCAGAGTGTCAGCGCTTTCAGCTTTGCCTACCGAGCGATCGGCAACAACTTCGCCGTGATGAAGCAGAAGCAGGCGATTCCCAACCGCGACTGCTTCCGCAAAATTGTGCGTCGCGATCAGAACCGTGGTGTGTTGCTCAGCCAGAGTTCGGATCGTGGTCCAGAAGTGCGCCGTAGTGGCGGCATCGAGACTGCGGGTCGGTTCGTCAAGCAAAAGGACGCTGGGTCGCTTGACGAGGGCTCGCGCGATGCCCAGGCGCTGATACATTCCACTGGAAAACTTCATGACCAGCGTATCGGCGTTTTCTTCCAGTCCCGTATCGTGCAACACCTCTTCCACCCGCTGCGTGCGCTCGCTGCGCCGGACTTCATCAAGGACGGCAAAGAATTCGAGATTCTCGCGAGCGGAGAGACGCGGGAAAAATGACCGTTCCGTGGCGACAGCGATTCCCACTTGCCGCCGCACTTCACCGGAATTCTGTTGGGTATCGAAGCCGCCCACGGAAACCGATCCCGAATCTGGCAGAAGCATGGTGGAGATGAGTTTAAGCGCAGTCGTTTTTCCGCTGCCGTTTGGGCCGAGCAATATCAAACCCCCTGCGTCGGAGGTTGAGAAAGAGACATCTCTCAGGGCAATCGTTTCGCCTTCTCGCTCGCGTCCGAGCCAATTGAACAGGGCGGGACGATGGCGAAATATCTTGCAAACGGATTTGAAGACGATTCGATCCATGAAGGCGAGATTGCAAAAGCGCAATCGGCGCAAACCCCACAAACTTCGAACCCGCGCCAAAGACTCTGTATTATAGTGGCGATTCTCGATCCGATCGATTTTCGGTGGTGCAGCGCTTCAAGGCTGCCGTTCAAGGCTGTCACGATAGTCTCCGTTTCTGCGGATTTTTACTGCGAACTCTTGTCTCCGTATTCCAAGTCGAGCCTCGCACAGAAGAGTGAGAACGAATTCAGCTTCCTGTGCGCGCTGGCCGCTACGGAGTTGACTCCTGCACGAATCGAGCGAATCGCGAATTGGAATCTCTCTGCACTCGACTGGGGTGAGTTTTGTCGGCTGGCGGAGCATCATGGAGTTCTGCCGCTCGTCGCCCGAAATCTGATTGAACATTGCTCTGCAAATCCTGATTTCGAAGAGAATGCTCGCGCGGACCATCACCACGCAGAACAAGGGCATGCAGATCGTGCTCGCCGGCTTCCGCCCGAAATCGAGCGCTCGCTTCGCTCCGCATACGAAGCAAACCTGAAGCGCAGTCTGTGGTTTGCGGTCGAACTGGGACGCATCGTGCGGCACTTCGAGGACGCGAAGCTGCGGATTATCCCGTATAAAGGACCTGTACTAGCGCAGTCTGCTTATCACGACGTGGCGCTGCGAGTTTTCTCGGATCTCGACTTCCTGATTGCGCCGGTCGATTTCGTTCGAGCGAAACAAGCCTTGGCTGAAATCGGATACCGGCCTTCAGAGGACGTCTCGCTGGCGGTCGAGCGTTTCTGGCTCCGCAAAGGGAACGAATGCGAATTTGATGGAGCAGCGGGAAAGTATCTGGTCGAGTTGCAATGGGCGTTGCTGCCTTATTATTACGGCGTCGATCTCAGGGTGGAAGATCTAATCGCTCGCGCCGGCCGGACGGTTGTCGGCGAATGCGATATGCCTTCTCTATCACCCGAAGATTCGATTCTGGTGTTGTGCCTTCACGCCGCCAAACATCTCTGGATGCGATTGATCTGGCTTGTGGACATAGCCGAAAGTTTGCGCGCTCCATCGATCGACTTTTCGCTGATATTTTCTCGAGCGCGCGACTCTGGTATCACTCGCATTCTCGGCGTGGGTTTCTGGCTCGTAAAGGAAGTGCTTCGGGCAGAACTTCCACGACAAACGGAGGAAATGATCAGGCTCGACCCGCGAGTCCCAGCCCTAGGCCGAGAGTTTGCCGAACGCATTGCTCGCAGCGCTATCTATAATTTCGATTCCACTGAATACTTTCGTCTGATTCTGAAATTGCGTGAGCGTCGCGTCGACCGCTGGCGCTACCTCTGGCGTCTGGTCTGGACGCCGGGCGTGAGCGATCTGGCAACTGTGCAGTTACCGGAGCCGCTTTTCCCCTTCTACCGAATAGTACGAATGGGACGCCTAATCAAGAAGCTGAACCGGATAGCCATAAGCCGATAACTGAAAGCTGAGAGCAGAAATCTAGTCTCAGTGCAACTCTCCGTCACCCGGCGCGACATCCGGCGTGTCGACTTTTTTCTGCGCAACGGCTGTATCCATCATCCCCGGCGGCGGCTGAAATTTGCCCGGATCCTTGCCAGCCAGCGCGACGTTCATGAACTGCATCCAGATGGGCAGAGCCGCTCGCGCTCCTGTTTCCTTGTCGCCGAGCGATTTTTTCTCGTCGTAACCGATCCATACACCGCAGGTGATCGATGGAGAAAATCCGATGAACCAGGCATCAGTAAAGTCATTAGTGGTCCCCGTCTTGCCAGCCAGCGGATAGGGCATTTTTGCGGCGGCGACCGCCGTACCGTGCAACACCACCTCGCGCAGCATAAAGGTCATGATGCGAGCCGTACGCGCACTGATGACGTCTTTGATGTCAGAGAAGTCTTCTTCCAAAATGCGGCCGTCGTAGTCGGTCACTTTGGTGATGTAGCGCGGGGCGATGCGTACGCCATCGTTCGGAAACACGCTAAAGGCAGAGGTCTGCTCCAACGGCGTAACCTCGGCTGAGCCAAGGGCAACCGGAAGATATGCCGGGAATATTCGAGGTAATCCCGAAGCGGTGCGCATATTCGATCACGGTTTTGATTCCGATCCGATCCGCGAGCTTAAGCGCGGGAATGTTTCTCGACTGCGCAAGCGCGCGCCTCAATGTGATGGTGCCTTCAAACTTAGCGTCATAATTGTGCGGCGTATATGGCCCCGAGACGGTTTGAAATATTGTCGGCGCGTCCACAATCGTCTCGTCAGGGCTGCCTCCCTCATCGATCACCGCCGTATAGACGTAGGGCTTGAATGACGATCCGACCTGCCGCAGCGCCTGCGTGGCGCGATTGAACTTCGAGACATTGAAGTCGCGGCCGCCAATCATCGCCTTAATTTCTCCCGTCGCGTTATCGATGGCCACGAGCGCCCCTTCGATGCCCGAATCCTGTTCCAGGCTGACGTGTGCTTTTCCGTCCGCATCGAGCGAAAGTACTTTGACGTAGACGATGTCGCCGACGTGAAGAATCTCGGGAAGCTTTTGTTTGAGCTTGGTCCAGGCCAAATCGGCCGGCGACACCGTGGCAGTGTGCAAGCCGAAACGGACTTCGGCAGATGCCGCAGAAACCTGCGTCACCAGCGCGTGCATGTATCCGTTTATTTCCGGCTCCTCACCCCAATCCGGATCTTCGTACTGGTCCAGCTTTTCGCCTTGCGCGATCACGTTTTCCAGTTTGCCTTGCCAACCATGACGCCGCTCGTAGGCGGCCAAGCCATCGAGCACCGCCTGGCGTGCGGACTTCTGCATCTCCATGTCCAGGGTTGTATAAACACGCAGCCCGCCCTGGTGAACCTGGTCGCTGCCATACTTCGCTTCGAGGTAACGCCGGATTTCCTCCACATAATGCGGAGCCAGCGAATTCGGATCCTTCTGCACGTCGAGCACGATTGGCTTGCTCTTTGCCTCCGCTGCCTGCGCCGCCGTGATCTTTCCGTCTTCAAGCATGGCGTTGAGCACCAGATTGCGCCGTTTGAGCGCGCGTTCGGGGTGATTGATTGGCGAATAGTATTGCGGCGCCTTCGGCAGTCCAGCCAGCAGCGCAGCTTCTTCAAGCTTGAGCTGCTTGGCCGGTTTGCTGAAATAGTATTCCGATGCGGCCTCGTATCCGTAAGCGCCATGCCCCAGAAATATCTGATTGGCGTAAAGCGTGAAAATCTGGGGCTTGGTAAACCTGCGCTCGATCTGGATCGCGAGCAGCGCCTCCTGCACCTTGCGATAAAACGAGCGGTCCGGAGAAAGAAATAGGTTGCGGGCAAGTTGCATGGTGAGCGTCGATGCTCCCTGCACTTTGCCGCCCGATTCCATGTCGCGATAAGCTGCGCCTACAATCCGCCAGATGTTAATGCCAGAATGCCGATAGAAGTCCTTATCTTCAATTGAGACCAGCGCGTTGCGGAGAACCTCGGGATAATCGTCGTAGCTTGCGATTACCCGCCGTTGCAGCGCGAAGGTACCAATAACTCTGCCTTGTCCATCATAAAGTTCGGTGACAGAACTTGGACGGTACTGCTCAAGTTCCTCGACCTGGGGCAGATCCGTCGAGTAAACGAGAAGCAGGCCCGCGACCGTGCCTACGGCGGCGGAAAGAACGACAAGGAAAGCAAAGAGGACGACCCCAAAGAATGTGCGTCCGCCAATCTTTACCGTCGGAGAATGTCGATAGATAACTTTCAAAGCCAGTTTCAATATCTCGAGTTACAACATTTTCAATGTTAGCGCATGCGGGGTTTCCGGGGTTCCAGAGTTTCAAGGTTTCACGTAACTACAGTTTCGGAGTTGCGCATCTCTTCTCCTGTGCAAAAAAAAATCGCCCGCCGAGGCGAGCGATATTTGAGAGTTTGAAAGCTTATCCCTTTGACTGCCGATTCTTCAAAACTTCCAAAGCCTTGTTCAGTTGGTCGTCTGGCTGGTTCTTCGGTTTCTCGTCTTTCGCGTTGGGTTTTTCGGCCGCAGCCGGTTGCTCGTCTTCATCGGGCAATCCGGAGTCGTCATCGACAGCGTCAGCAATCATCACGTTCGGAGTGACCGCGGCGTCCTGTATCGCCTTCCCGCTCGGCGAGTAATATTTCGCGATCGACAGAATGAGGGCGGAGTTGTCCGGCATTTCAATCAGCTTTTGCACCGAACCATCGCCGAAGGTCTTGTCTCCAACCACGTCACCTCGAGCATTCTCAAGGATCGCGGCAGCAACAATCTCGGCTGGGCCCGCCGTGCTCCGATTGACCAGCAAAGCTACGGGAAGCTTCGTGATGTCCTTGGCGGGATCGGCATTAAAAGCCTGACGCGGATACTTCTGACCCTGCAGATAAGTAATGGTGCCGTGGTCAAGGAAAAGATTCGCGGTAGCCACGCCCTCAGATTCCTCGCCACCAGCGGCGTTTCGAAGATCGAGCACAAGTTTAGTCGCTCCCTGTTTCTGCAATTCGCGGATCTTGGCGGCGATCTCCTGCGATTTGCCCGGCGGGAGCGAATCCACTTTGATGTAGCCAACATTGTCGGCGAGCATCTTGTCGCTGACGGGAGGAATGGTTACCACGTCGCGCGTCACGACAATCTTTTGCGGTTCTGCGCGCCGCGGCCGAACCACAGCCAAGGTAACTGTGGAGCCGGTTTCGCCGGCCAGAACGCTGTGGATCTCAGCCAACGACATGTCGTGCGTGCTCTTGCCGTCGATCGATTCGATAATGTCGGAGTTCTCGACGCCAGCTTTATCGGCTGGGCCGCCGGGAACGACGGCGACTACGGCGGCGTACCCGAAGCGCTTCGAAACATCGGCGCCGATATCGGCCTTACCCTCGTTCTTCATCGACTTGTACTGCTTATACTCGGAGGGCGACAAATAGCTCGAGTTGGCGTCGAGCGATTCGAGCAGGCCGTGCAGCGCGCCGTCAGTAACGCCAGCGATATTCGGTTCTTCAACGTATTCCAGCCGGATGCGCGACAGCACTTCGCTATAGACCGACAATTGTCGATACGCGCCATCATTCGACGATGCGCGAACGTTGACGAAACTTCCAACAATGGTAAACAACAGAATGGCCAGTGAACTGGTAATGATTGTGATCTTTAACTTCGTCGACATATTTTGATCGCTCTTTTGACAGCTTCCTTGACGTTAGGCCCCCGCGAGTAACAGTGCCTACATTATAGACGGTTTGATGCATAGATCGGCGAGGAAGCTTCCAGTGAATAGGGACGGGACTAAGGTCACGGATCATCAAATATTCACGGATTCCATTAGATCAGCAGCAGGGTGCGTCCCTCGATTAAAATCAGGGCTTTAGCAGTCCTTTTCGAGCAATGCAGCGATCTCCACATGGCCTTTTTCCTTCGCTACCGTGGACGGTCTCTTGCCCTGGTCGTTCACTAACTTTGGATCGGCATGGTACTTGAGCAGCAATTCCACCATCGGACGGTCGCCGTTTTGCGCGGCAGCATGAATTGGAACCCAACCTCCCTGCTGTCGGGCATTAACCGGTGCTCCGTGTTCGAGCAGCACACGCGCAGCTTCTAGGTTTCGGGCCGATGCCGCCGAATGCAGGGGCATGACGCGGGTCGGATTCGCAGCGACGGCATCAACTGCCGCTCCGCGCTCGATCAAAAGGCGTGCGGCTTCGGGCTGGCGGAAAAAGCAGGCGAAGTGTAGCGCTGTGAAACCGTCCCTTGAATGCGAGTTGATGGTTGTTCCGTGCATCTCATCTTCGTCCAGACAAGCCTTAAGCCGATCGAGACGGCCAAGCGCCGCTGCCTCAAAGATATCAAGCACCTTTTTCTTGTTGGAAATCAGTTCGGCCAAGTCGAAACGGCCACGATAAATGGCGTGCATGAGCAGGCTCACACCGCTAGCGTCTGTCGCCTCGGAAACTGCGGAGTCTTCTCCTAGGAGATTTCGCAAGCCGTCAGTCTCATTTTTTTGCAAGAGCTCAAAAGCAGGGCTTAGGTTTTCCATAAACTGTTCCGCCGCTATCCGCAAGGAAGTAATACGTCAGTCTTCGCCGCTACGGTTCATCGGCGACAGAATTCTGTAACCTGCCGATATCTTCGACGGAAATTTCAATCGAGTCGCCGGCAACTACCGGGCCCACGCCCTCGGGCGTGCCGGTAGCGATCAGGTCGCCGGGTTCGAGCGTCATAATGTGCGAGATATAGCGGATGAGAACATCCAGTGGAAAAATAAAATCCCGCGTGTTGCCGGATTGCCGCACCTCGCCATTCACGCGGGTTTCGATCTGCACTCCAGTCCAAAGATCGAGGCCGTCCGTAACCAACGGTCCGACAGGGCAGAAGGTATCGAAGCCTTTGCCGCGAACCCACTGACTATCTTTTTTCTGCAGATCACGCGCCGTGAAATCATTGACGCAGGTGTAGCCGAGAATGTAGGGACGGACATCGTCACTCTCCGAGAGTCGGTGGCAGCGCCGCGCGATCACAACGCCGATTTCGCCCTCATAGTCGGTGCGCTGGGAGACTTTGGGCCGAAGAATTGTTCCTCCCGTCGCGAGCAGCGAAGAAGGCGGCTTAAAAAATAAGAGTGGCTCCTGTGGAACCTCGTTGCCGAGTTCGGCAGCGTGCTCGCGATAGTTGCGTCCGACGCAGACAATCTTCGATGGTTGCACCGGCGGCAAAAGAGACGCCTGTGCAAGGGAAATGCGGTCGGTGCGGCGGCTGGGAAGGCCTTCGACATCGCCGTCGCTATCGTTCGGGGATTGAAGAAGAAGGCGAGTGATTTCGTCATTGCCCGCAACGGACTCCACAAGGCCATAGTGCGCGGTCCCATTGAGATCAAATCGGCAGTATTTCATCAGAGCAATATCTAAACACAAACAACGTTGCGACCACGAAGGAAATCTATGGCACCGGTTCGCTGGTCTCCTCCGAGCGAGCGCTTTCGTTTCCCCGCGCGTCGACAGCAGAGACCGAGTAGGTATATGTTTTTCCGGACTTGACTTCGTTATCGCGGTAGGCCGGCGATTTCACGACGTCGGAATTTATTTTGATCATCTTCCCGGCCGCAGCGCCGTCCGTCTCGCTCCGATAAATGTTGTATCCCGCGAGGTCGGCATTGGTGACTGGAGCCCAGATCAGATCGATAAATGGTTTCTGGCCTTCGCCGGAATATGCCGCCTGCAAGCCGGTTGGCACGTTAGGCGGGAAGATATCGTGCGCGACGACACGGACCAACGGTGAGTCTTCTCCCTCAACCTGTGTCTCATTATCGGGCCGCTGAATGATGCTGACGGCGGTGACGCGATAGAGGTAAGTCTTTTCCCATTCAAATCCGGTATCCGTGAAATGCACCGCGCTGCCGACGCCGAGCGGAACCTCGCCAGCAATTGCGTCTTTTCCAGATTCGTCGCGTCGATAGATTCGATAACGAAATTGCACGCGGGGTGAGTTAGAGGCGGACTGAGGAGAAACAATCGCCGGTTCGCCTGCACTCGTCCAACTGAGAATAACGCCGTCACCGGTCAGATCGGCTGAAAGATCGCTTGGTGGAGGCACAGTGATAATCGCTGGAATGTGAACGCGATTTGATAGTCCCGCTCCACGAGCGTTGCGGTTCAAGACCTCGACCGCATAAGTGACCTCGGCCGCCGGATCCAGCTTCAACATGTTTGCCGGCAGAGTGTCCGTGTAAGTCTGAGGAGCGGGTCTAGGAGTATTTGACTTTTGCGTCGAGCCACGTTTTGGCGGTCTCTTCTGAGGAGCAGTAGCGGGCGCAGGCGCGATGCCGACGGGATTTCCACAGGTGGTGATTTCAGTTTCAGCGCTGCGGCAGATACGCGTCGGTCCGAGATAGCGCACGCTTTGGCGATCGGTTGTGAGCGTGGGCTCGCTCCAACTCAGTGTGACGCGGTCGCCTTTGCGGCTGGCCCGAAGATCGGTTGGCGGCTTTGGAAGTTCGAGCGACGGCGGAAGTGGCGGTCCGGTCTGGGCGCAACTGGCGAGCAGCAGGCAGAGGGCGAAGGTGATCAACGTCGGAAGACCCAGTTTCATGCGGAAAACAAAGAGTATCAGAGGCTGGGAAACAACGATAACTACGGAGGGCACAGGGGCGCACAGAGATTCAATTCCCCGGAATTACGGTGTTTCACAGCGGTCAACATTTTTACAGGATGTAGCGCGAGAGGTCCTGGTCTTTCACAATTTCACTCAGCATTTTCTGTACGTAGGCGGCATCGACTGTGAATGGCTGGCCTTTTTTCTCGGGCGCCTCGAAGCTGATTTCGTCGAGTACGCGTTCCATGATTGTATGCAGGCGGCGTGCGCCGATGTTCTCGGTGCCTTCATTCACACGAAACGCGAACCGGGCGACTTCTTCGAGCGCCTCGGGAGTGAACTCGAGCTTCACGCCTTCGGTTTCGAGGAGTGCGATGTATTGCCGGGTCAGCGAAGATTTCGGTTCGGTCAGGATGCGGACGAAATCCGCCATGGTGAGCGACTGCAGTTCAACGCGGATTGGAAAGCGGCCTTGGAGTTCGGGGATCAGGTCGCTTGGTTTGGAGACGTGGAATGCGCCTGCGGCTACGAACAGGATGTGATCGGTGCGCACCATGCCGTAGCGGGTGTTGACGGTGGTGCCTTCGACGATGGGCAGGATGTCGCGCTGCACGCCTTCGCGCGAGACGTCGGGCCCGTGGCCGCTCTCGCGGCCGGCGATCTTGTCGATTTCATCGAGGAAGATGATGCCGGTGTTCTCGACGCGGTCGATGGCGGCGCGGGTGACCTGCTCCATGTCGATCAGGCGCTGCTCTTCTTCCTGAATGAGGTATTCGAAGGCCTCGTTGACCTTCATCTTCCGCTTTTTGGTGCGCTGGCCGAAGATGTTGGGCAACATGTCCTTGATGTTGACGTCCATCTCTTCGACGCCTTGATTGGAGATGATTTCGAAGGACGGGAAATTGCGCTCGCGGGTTTCGATTTCGACCATGCGGTCGTCGAGTTTGCCCTCGCGAAGCTGCTGGCGAAGTTTCTCGCGGGTGCGATTGGAAGATTCCGTGAGGCTGGTGTTGCCGTCGATGACCACGCCGCCGGACGAACTCGAATCGGAGGGGCGCGGCGAGACTGGCGGCAGAAGAATGTCGAGCAGGCGCTCTTCGGCATTCAGTTCGGCTTTGTCCGAAACGTCTTCGAGCTTTTCTTCGCGAACCATTTCGATCGCGATCTCGACCAGGTCGCGGATCATGGACTCGACATCGCGGCCAACATAGCCGACCTCGGTAAACTTGGACGCTTCGACTTTCAGGAACGGCGAGTTGGCTAACTTTGCGAGGCGGCGGGCGATTTCGGTTTTGCCTACGCCGGTCGGACCGATCATGATGATGTTTTTAGGGATGACCTCTTCGGCCATCTCGGGGGTGAGTTTCTGGCGGCGCATGCGATTGCGCAAGGCGATGGCGACGGCGCGCTTCGCGTCTTTTTGTCCGACAACGTATTTATCAAGCTCGGTGACGATTTCGCGTGGCGTCAGTTCGTCGAGCGTGACTTGCTCTTCTTCAGCGGTTCCAGGTAAATAAATAGCCATAATAATTCGTAGGAATCACAACTCTTCAATCGTAACCCTGTCATTGGTATAGATGCACATACGGCTGGCAATCTTCATTGCTTCTTCAGCAATTTCTTTAGGAGCTAGTTTCGTATGGTCGGCCAGCGCTTGCGCCGCCGCCTGGGCAAATGGGCCGCCGGAGCCGATGGCGGCGATGCCGGTGTCGGGCTCGATCACGTCTCCCTGGCCGCTCAGGAGGAAGGTCGCTTCTTTGTCGGTCACGAGCAGCAAGGCTTCGAGATGGCGAAGAAATTTGTCGGTACGCCAGTCTTTGGCAAGTTCGACGGCGGCGCGGCCAATGTTGCCGTGATACTGCTCCAGTTTCGCCTCAAAACGGCTGAACAGAGTGAAAGCGTCGGCGGTGGAGCCGGCAAATCCAGCAAGAATTTTGTCCTGGTAGAGACGGCGAATTTTCTTCGCGCCGTGCTTGATGACGGATTCGCCAAGGGTCACCTGGCCGTCGCCGGCCATGACGACTTTGTTATCGCGACGTACGCAAAGAACTGTGGTCGAGCGGATGCGTCGGCGCGTCGGCGCTTCGTCGGTTGTTACAGGTGTGATTTTTTTCATGAGAGCAATCTTTGATTATAGCAGTGGCTGCACGCGAGACTCCGCCCTAAGTGAGAATTGACGGTTGTTTAGAGCCTGCAGCGAAAGAGTCTTAGAAGAAACGTGTTACTCCTTCTTCGAGCACCACTACTTTATCTTTCACGCCGGCAGCCAGAGCCTCTTTTTCCAGGAGCTGCAGTGGCTCTTCAATCGGCTCATGTGACAGGCGAAAGGTTCCGTAGTGCATGGGAACCATCCAGCGCGCCTTCAGGTCGACGAAGGCTCTGGTGGCATCGGCGGGGCTGGTGTGCACGTTGCGAAATTGCTCGGGATTGTAAGCGCCGATCGGGAGCAGCGCCACTTGCGGCGCTAAGCGGCGTCCGATTTCGCGGAAGCCGGCGAAATAGGCGGTGTCGCCGGCGTGGTAGACGGAATGTTTGCCGCTCCGCAGCACATAGCCGCCATAGCCACGGTGGGAATCTTTTAGAATGCGCGCTCCCCAATGCCGCGAAGGGACATGAATGATCTCAAGGGCGCCGTGGCGATAGGTATTCCACCATTCAAGCTCGATGATTTCCTCAAAGCCGAGATCGGAGACGAGATCGAACAGGTGATGCGGAACAACTAGCGTTGGCGCAGTTCCCGTCTGACGAAGGGTTTGGCGTGCGATGGTGCGCAGCGACTGGCGATGCAGGTGATCGAAGTGAGCATGAGTTACGAGGACGACATCCATTGGCGGCAGGTCGCGCAACTTCAACCCAGGCTTGCGAAGACGTTTCAAAACAAATAGCCAGCGCGCAAAGTTGGGATCGATGACGACGTTCTGTCCGCCAATTTGCAGAAAGAAACTGGAGTGCCCAATGAATGTGATGCCAAGCTCGCCGTTGGCCACGAGGGTTGGTTTATGCGTCTGCCCAGTGCGAGGAGTGATCGCGGAATGCCGCACAAGGCGTGTAAACTGCCCGGCTCGCTTGCGAAGCGCCCGATTTTTCAACGATGACTTCAGCATCCGTTTACCCCGTGGAACAAATCACTGGCCGTTACATCCCCCCAAGTCGTGACCGACGAACAGATTATCGGCTTTGTTTGCAGAAGTCTCCAGTGTATTTAGATGCTCGGGGGACAATAACGGCTTTGAAACCGGCTGCTAAAGACCGTGCAGGACTGCAACCCCTTTTCTCGCCCGAACATCCTAGAGTCGATGCCGAGTTTGGCCAACGGAGGAAGTTTATGAAAATTATGTTAAAAATTGCGTCCGTGATGACCGTTTTGTTTGCCTTTATGACTGTCGCTCTGGCGCAAGACGTCCACACAGACTATGACCACCATGCAAATTTTGAGAGGTATCACACGTACTCGTGGGAAAAGGTTCAAACCTCGGACCCGCTATGGGAGCCGCGGATTAAAGAAGCAGTGGACCAGGCTCTTCAAGCCAAGGGCTGGCAAAAGGTCGACTCCGGTGCTGACGTCGCTCTGATGGCCGTTGGTTCCGCGCGAAACCAGCAGGAGTACAACACCTTCTACAACGGCTTAGGCGGATGGCGTTGGGGAGGTTTTGGCGAGACGACAACTACGGTTGAGAATTACAAGGTTGGGACGTTGATTCTCGATATGTACGATGCCAGGAACAAGCAGCTGATCTGGCGCGGGACTGCAAGCGACACTCTCTCCAACAACCCCAATAAGGATGAAAAGAAACTAGACAAAACCGTCGACAAGATGCTGAAGAGTTTCCCGCCTAAGGGAATGTAAGCGGTGGTTGTCGTTATTGAACGTAGTTATTGACGTAGTTATTGACTATGAGTGGTGGCCGGGCGAGGACGCCCGGCGCTCCGCTGCGGCGGGACGGATTGCGAAGTCGCCACCCGGCAATTCGTCGCGCCGTTAAATAGGTTGTTCCTCGCGTGTTTTCCTTGACTGCAGGTTTGTTGGTCATATTTAATCCAAAGCTGGATATAGAAGCTAAACAAAGATGGGGGAGTGAACTGCGATGCGCGTCGCTTATCTGGGCTTGGGAATTATGGGACGTTGGATGGCTGTCAACCTGGCTAAAGCCGGACACGAGGTGGCGGTCTGGAACAGAAGCGCGGGCAAAGAGGTCGAAGGCGCGCGCACCGCGACGTCTCCCGCGGATGCGGCAAAAGGCGCCGAAGTCGTATGGATGTGTGTCTCTGACACGAAAGCTGTCGAGCAGGTGCTATTCGGCGCGGGTGGCGCGGAGCAAGCTCTCACCGCAGGCATGATCGTCGCCGACTCCAGCACCATTTCGCCCTCGGCCACGGTGCGATTTGCGGAGCGCATTAAGGCGCGCGGCGCCGATTATGTTGACGCTCCGATGACTGGTTCGAAGATCGCGGCTGAGGCTGGCAACCTGATTTTTATGGTGGGCGGCGACGAAGCGGTTCTCGCCCGCCTGCAGCCACTTTTTCAGGCCATGGGGAAGCAGATGTTCCACATGGGTGAAACTGGCAAAGGCCAGGCCACGAAACTGGTTATGAATCTTCAGATTGCGCTCATCTACGAAGGCTTTGCCGAAGCCCTCACCCTCGCCGCCAAATTGGGCGTCGATGTGGAGAAGCTTTTGCCGTTGATACAAGCTTCGATGGTGCGTTCGGGAGTGGTGGATTATAAAGCTCCGTTTATCATGAAGCGCGACTTCTCGCCGAATTTTCCGTTGCGCCTGATGCTGAAAGACATTCGCCTGGCGCTCGATGCGGCTAAAGAATCGCGCGTGCGCCTCCCTGGTCTGGAAGCGGTGGAAGAGGTCTACGACGTCGCAGCCGAAGAAGGGCAGCAGGATCTGGATTACGCGGCGACGCTTACATTGCTGGAGAAATGGGCCGGAGTAGAAGTCAAGGCTGCATCCGCGTAGCTTAAAAGTTTCCTGGGAAGTTAGTGGAGCGCCGGGCGTCCCAGCCCGGCCATCCCTAAGCAAAGCTCGATGCGCGCTTACTTTTTTGCCAGCGAGCGAACGTAGTTCACCATATTCCAGACGTCGTCGTCTTTGGCACGGTCGCCTTCGGGCGGCATATCCTGTCCTTCGCCGTTGCGGATGATATAGAAAAGTTCGCCATCGGTGCGGCTTTTGAGCGCGTCCGGCTTGGTGAAGTCGGGAATATTTTTCATGTCCGTTGCCATGTCGCCCTTGCCGTCGCCATCTTTTCCATGACACATGGCGCAGTCGTAGCCATACATCTTCTTGCCTTTGGCTAAAGAATCCGCGCTTGGCTTGACGGGATTCTCTTTTGCCGCCGCTTCGGGAGGAATCTTATCGGATGGGGTAGATTGCGGGGGAGGCTGATCTTTCTGTGCCCATAATACCGGGAGAAAAAACAGCAATCCGAGAAGGACCAAGCGAGCTTTTCTGAGGAGTGACTTCTCTGGAAAATTGTTTTTCAACACACACCTCCAGTTCGGATGCACGGTTGAAATAGCCGATTGAACAGTCGGTTGAAACAGACGTCGACTGAAACAGACGTCGTTTGAAACAGACAAAGATACTCCGCAATTGGTGAACGTGCACGCGAAAATTGCTCTTTGCGGGCCGCTCTTGCATCGCGAGATCCGTCTTGAACTGGGTTGTGTACGTACCGTCGTTACCCATGTAACTCCTTTACCCATTGAGGATTACAGAAGTATTACAAAGCATTGCGCGCAGGCTTGGTATTGTCTAAGTACGGACTTCAGCCAGACTGGTGATCCAGAAAGAGCGGGCACATGAGCGAGACCATGCGGGAAACAATTAACCAAGCGGCAAGCCAGTCCTTTAGGGACGCGGGAGAAGGGCGCAATCGCAGGGAGAGCGCCAGTCATGATGGCTTTAACTGGGTGACAGGGATTGCCATGGGTCTTTTTCATATCGGCGCGGTAGCGGCATTATTTTTCTTTACCTGGCCGGCATTTTTCGTGGCCATTTTCTTGTGGTGGGTATCAGGCAGCCTGGGGATCGGCATGGCCTATCACCGTCTGCTCACGCATCGCGGATACAAAACACCTAAGTGGGTCGAATACTTCCTGACCTGGTGTGCGACTCTGGCGCTCGAAGGCGGACCAATTTTCTGGGTGGCGACGCACCGCATTCATCATCAATTTTCTGACGAAGATGGCGATCCGCACTCGCCCATTGATGGCAAATGGTGGTCGCACATGGGGTGGATTCTGTCGGGGAAGTCGATGCACCATGACACCACGACCCTGGCCCGTTACGTCCCCGACCTGACCAAAGATAAAGTGCAAGTCTGGCTGACCAAGTATCATTGGACCTCAAACGTAGTTGTTGGGGTCGTTCTATTTGCGATTGGCGGATTGCCCTGGCTTTTGTGGGGAGTGTTTGCACGCACGGTAGTTGGACTGCACGCTACATGGATGGTGAATTCAGTCACCCACCTCTGGGGATCGCGCCGCTTCGCGACCAAAGATCTCTCGACCAACAACCTTCTCGTGGCGATCCTGACTTTTGGTGAGGGCTGGCACAACAATCATCATGCCCATCCAGTCTCGGCACGGCATGGCTTAAGGTGGTATGAAGTCGATATGAATTGGTACGGCATCTGGGCGCTGAAAAAGCTGGGGCTGGCGCGGCATGTGTATAAAGTCGATATCGAGAAGCTTCCGCCCAAGCCAGCTTTAACGCGGGATATGAAGGCGGCTGCGGTGCTGGCAGCGGCCGCGGGCAACGACTGAGAAGCAATGTAGCATAAGGCTGCCACCGGGCTCTCGAAGGCGATATAATTTGGATTAATTTCTCAGTTCTTGAGAGAAACGGAGCGTCCATGCTCAACGCACTAACTTCCTCGGATCAGCCTTGACCGGGGTCAGGACGCGACTCACCGCGAGACCGCAGGCCGCACGCTAGGAAAACCCCGCTCGGCGCTGATCTCTAAGAGATGACGGACTTTCTCAGGAGAAAAGCTAATGAGCATCAACACCAGCGCCGAAAGCAATCCTTCCAACCAAGAACCCGAAGAACGATTGGCCCCACTCACCTCTACGGCAAAGACAAAAAAAGTCAAACTTGAGCATTGCCGGATATGCAACAAGTGTTTCAGAGGGAAGAAACAAATGAGCGAATTAGGCCAGCATATCCTGCGCGGGCACCCGCGCGATGCGTGGAAGCCATACGCGGAAATCTATCTGGACAAAATGTGGTTTGGCCAGGATGAACTGGATAAACGCTTCGTTAAGGAATTTGATAGCACCATCACATCCGGAAAACTGCACAATATGTTTGGGAAATATGGACTCATCCGAAACTTCGTTGATGGTATTTGCGGTTGGGGCCCGGAGAGGTTGCAGAGATTCGCGGACATGCTGAACGGATACCTGAACAGAGAAATCATTAAGGGAGAAGTCCCCGACATCGTCGAGAAAGAGCTTAAGAATATGTGCGACGCTTATCGTTTTGAGCCACTATCAGCGATCACAAAGTCTTTTTGGATGATGCACCAGCATCCCATTGTCATCCGTGACACGTATGAGTTGAAGGGGCTCAGGAGGCGCGGGCTTGCGCCTGGCAATAGCTACAGAACCTACTTCAATGCGTGGTTCAAGTTCTTCGACGATAATGAAACGAAAGACGGTTTGAAAGAAGCGCTGGAGTGGTTGCCTGAATCGCCAGCAGCGCGAAAGATTGTAGAGAAAGCGAGATCAGTCTCAGCGGAGGAAGGGCAAGCAGTCGAAGACCAAATCAAAGAGCTTGCCTCCAAGAATTTAATGCGCAACCGTGTCGTGGATATGCGGCTGTTCTACGAGGGAGGCGGGTTTCTTGAGGATTCCCTCTCGTGCACCACGAAGGATAGCTGCTGTGGCATTTGACAGTAGAAGCAACATTCGTCGCTACGAGCAGATGGGTGCCTTCCAGGCGTGGCGCCCTTCTGTTACCATTTTTCTATGGCAACTGTGAAACGTCAGCGGCGAAGTAGTTCGGTTTCGTCCACCGCGGGCCGCAAGTCGCCGGCCTCACAAAAGCAGACTTTGCAGAAGCTCTACGCTAGCCTCGAAAAAACCCAGCCCGGCTCCGAAACGTCCAAGCGCATCTCTCAACGGATCACAGACGCTATCGGCTAGGCCACGGCGGCCGACCTGACACCTGACAGCTGATTCTCTACAATCTCCCCATGCGGATCATCAGCCGGCAGAAAGCGATTTACTTCTTTCTAAGCCTGGGCGTCTGCCTTGCTGGCCTCGCTGTCGCGGTCGGCAGCGGATGGATCATCCTCAACTGGCGCGAAGGAATTCGGGTTTTTCTCGGCATTATTTTTTTTGGCGCGATTGCTGCGGGACTTGTCCTTAATACGATTTTTCTGATTCGCGAAATTCGGCGGAACGAGCAGCACGACAGCTTCATCAACGCCGTCACCCACGAATTGAAGACCCCGATCGCTTCTATTCGCCTCTACCTTCAAACTTTGCAGAGACTGGACGTAGGAGAAGCGCAGCGGCGGCAGTTCTACGAATTGATGCTGCTCGATAGCGACCGCCTGATGCATACGGTCGAACAGGTGCTGAAGGCGGGTGAAGCCGCGCAGAAGAAAACTCCGGCGCAGCGTATGCCGGTGGAATTCGACGCGCTGGTGCGTGAGTGCATGGATCTGGCGAGAGCGCGGCATCATCTGCAGGCAACGGATCTCGAATACCGCGAATCATTGTCCTCATCCTCATCCTCGCCGCATTCGAAAAATGGCGCCAGAGCGCGGGTGCTGGGCGATCCCGAAGAGCTGCGCACTGCGGTTTCGAATCTGCTCGACAATGCGGTGAAGTACTCGCCTGATGGCGTTCGCATCTCGGTGGAGTTGGCGGCTCCAGATGAAGAACGGCTAGTGCTGCGCGTGCGCGATCAGGGCGTGGGCATTCCCGAGCAGGAGCTGAAACGCATCTTCAGGCGCTTCTACCGCGTCACGCAACGCTCGCTATCGCAAGTGAAGGGCACGGGTCTGGGATTGTTTATCGTGCGTTCCATCGCGCGCAAGCACGGCGGCCGCGTCTTTGCGCAAAGCGATGGCGCAGGTAAGGGAACGACCGTGACCCTCGAATTGCCGCGGAGGGAGGTATGAGCCGAGTCCTGGTGGTAGAGGACGAGGCACACCTGGCGCAGGGTTTGCGCTTCAACCTGCAAGCCGAAGGGCACGCAGTGGAAATTGCCGCGGACGGTGAGACGGCGCTCGACAGGCTGGTGGAAAAAAGCGAGCGCTTCGATGCAGTCGTCCTCGATGTGATGCTGCCGGGCAAGAGCGGGTTTGACGTCGCCGTGTCGCTGCGCGAGAAGAAAAACTATGTGCCAATTCTAATGCTGACTGCGCGCGGCCGCGCCGAGGACGTGCTGCAGGGGTTCGCCTCCGGAGCGGACGATTATCTTCCCAAGCCTTTCGAGCTGGCTATTCTGATCGCGCGCCTCGATAGCCTGTTGCGGCGAAGCGTGTGGATGAAAGACGCGGGCGCGATCAGCCTTGGCGATCGAGTGGGCGATCAAAAGCCTCGATCTACGGCGCCGGGCGAGCATCCGACGGAGGTCGATACATTCACTTTCAGCGGCAAGTCCATCGACTTCGCGGAACTCGAACTGCGCAGCTTTGGCAACACCATTCATCTCACAGTCATGGAGGCAGAACTGTTGCGCTATCTGGTGCGCAGCGGGGGCCGCGTGGTTTCGCGCAAGGCGATTCTCGAAGACGTGTGGGGATTGCACGAAGATACCGATACCCGCGCCATCGATAATTTTGTTGTACGCTTGCGCCGGTACATTGAAGAGGATCCATCTCAGCCAAAACACCTGCAAACCGTGCGAGGAGTCGGCTATCGATTCGTGGCCGAGCCGGAGTAGAAGCAGCGACAACAGTGGCAGGTTGTTTCCAAATAGAGTGCGAAACAGAGGCGGAAAACAGATGCCCTTCCGTTGTTTCCTGCAGCGGAAGGGCATTTCTTAACGCGAAGAGCTGTCCTCGATGCGTCCGCTACTTCCCTACTTCCCTGGCAAATAGCTTAGGTCGCCACGAAATTTAATAATTTCGCTTGTTTGTTTCTCCACCGAATGATCGATTCGATCCACGATGGAATCTGCCTCTGCCTGTCCGAAAGCTTCTTTGAGCATGTCGCGGAAAGGCTTCACCTCCGGTTTATCCGCGAAGTCTGCCCAATTGCTGCGTGGTAGCGACAACACGAAGGTTCCGCTTCGTCCTCCGTTCACCAACGCGTACCATTCGAAGTTTGGCTGCCACTTCGTCTTTTCCGCAGCCTCGTGAATTCGATCGATCACCGAGCGAAAATCCGATTCCTTCCCGTATTTCACCTCGAAGATCAGGATCTCCGAGAACTTCGGCGGCATCATGTCTCCGCCTGGAGGGTTGCTGATCTGGGGCATGAACTCGTAGTAGCGCGCAGTGAGTGATTCGACATAAGCGCCGGCAGTTTTCTGAAACTCGGCCAGGTCAGCTTCGTCCGAAACCGCCGGCTTGTCCATATCGGCCCAGTGCAGGCCTGCCCGAGCGACCAGGTACACGCCAGTGTTATCGCCGGTGAGCGTCTCCCACACAAATAATGGTTGCGGATCGTTCTGTTGCTTGTGCCATGCCGCTTTCTGCTTCCGTGCGGTCTCGTATTGCGGCACCGCGCCGCTCTTCAGTCGCTGAAACTCCAAAGCAAGCAAGGTTCCGGGTTTTTCTTGCGCGGCCAGGGATCCGGCCAAGAACAATATCACTGCAAGAACTGACAACAAACGCTGTCGTTTCATTGTGTCCTCTTTTCGTTGGGATGTTTGGTTCACACACTTTACCGGGCTAACAAATGCCAAAATCACTCGCTTGCGGAGTCAGGCCGTGATTTCAAACTGACGGCAAAAATGTGAATAGGGAAGACGGGAGTATCCTACACGATTTCGCGCAGCTCTGGCGAGTATAGTGACTTGCAAATTTCGAATGTTCAGGCGAATGGCAGGATCAGCAGGTTCGAGACGAGCTATTTTTCAGTGTTGCTTAGCCGAGGAACTGGCCGCCAGTTCGCGAAAAAGTCCAAGCAAGGCAGCAGCAGCCTTCTGGTCGGAGAGGTCTTCGAGCGCCACCGTGGCGGTGAAGTGGGGGGAATTGGGATTGAAGCGCACGCCGACGAAATCCTTCTCACGCCATGAAGCGAGCGCGCTGACCACGGGATTCAGTTCGATTGGCCAATCTTCTCGAGTGGTAAGGATTACGGGCCCGGGCCGGGTCACAGTCCAGGCGCGAGTCGAAGTGGACTTCTTCGCTCCCGAATGGCCCGACCAGCGATGGCGGATGACGTCGAGATGGAAGCCCGGAGGAAATCCCATGTTCGCTTCGAAGGTGAGCGTCTCCTGCTGGTGGCGCCAGCGGCTCAGCGCCCACTGCACCGGAAGCGGTCGTGGTAAAAGGCTGATGGTGAGTCGAGCCTCCTCAAACCAGCGCGAGGAAAGATGAAGCGTAGCCTTCAGCCGCGAACTGCTTGCCTGCCATTTGAGTTCGGCGATGCGCCCTTTTCCGAGACAGGCCGCCTGAACCCACTGCACAACCTTCCCGGCGCGCTTGCGGTTATAGCGAACGAACCAGACATACCAAAAAACGGAGAGGGTCAGCGCCACGGCCACGTCGATGAGAATGAAACGCCCCACGTTCGCCTCTTGGCAGAAATCGTACTTCTAATAGATGCAACTGCGCAAGGGGAGTTGAGAGAAAAAAAGACAATAAAGATTGGCACAAATTCCAAATCAGACTCTGCGGCGAAGAATGCACAATTCCCGCTACAATGGCGGCGTGTTGTTTCGCATCCGACAATTCCAAAAGGCCGATTTCGACACCCTCCGGCGGATTGACCAGGCCTGTTTTGACCCTTCACTGGCCTACTCCCGGCCCGAATTGGCCTTCTATATGCGACGCCCGGGGTCGTTTACCCTGGTGGCTGAACGGCAAAGCAGTCAGTCCTCTGGAAATGGCGCTGACCCACCGCCAACTGTCGACCATGACATCTTAGGTTTTGTCGTGGCCGAGACCCGCCGCAAGACCGGACACATCATCACAATTGACGTAGTCGCGCAGGCGAGGCGGACGGGCGTCGGATCGGCGTTATTGGGCGCGGCTGAGGATCAACTGCAGCAGGCGGGCGCGGTTACAGTTGCGCTGGAGACGCCCATCAACAACGAACCGGCAATACGTTTCTACAAGCAACAGGGCTACTTCGTGGAGAAGACAATTGCGCGCTACTATTCGAACCAGTTGGACGCGCTGGTGATGGCCAAGGACCTGGTGCAGTCCACGGCGCTAAATGCTGAAGGAAACATTAAATGAAGATTGCGATCCAGGGAGAACTTGGCTCTTTTAGCCATGAGGCAGCGGAAACGATGTTGCCGCGAGCGAAGGTTGTGCCCTGTGCGCGTTCGCTTGAAGTCTTTGATCGTGTCGGGGATCGAGTCAAGCAGGGAACGGTCGATGGGGCCGTGATCCCGATTGAGAACTCGCTGGCCGGATCGGTAGCCGAGCATTTTGATCTGTTGCTCAGTCGCGAGGTCCACATCGAGCGCGAGTTTCGCCTGCGCATCGTGCACAATCTGATCGCATTGCCGGGGACAAAACTTGCAGACGTCCGGCGCGTTCTCTCGCATCCTGTGGCGCTGGATCAATGCCGCGACCTGTTTCAGAAGAATCCAAAGCTCGAGCCCGTGCCGTTTTACGACACGGCCGGCAGCGTGAAGCATGTTGTCGCGGAGGGCTTGCGCGATGCAGCGGCCATAGCGAGCGGACGAGCCGCCGAAGTGTATGGAGGAAAAATTCTTAAGGCTGGGATTGAGGATGACAAAAAGAACTTTACCCGCTTCTTCCTGATCAAGCGCGGAAAGCCGCGCGTAGCGCGCAATGCGGATAAGACCTCGCTGGCATTCAGCACGAAAAATATTCCCGGATCGCTGTTCAAGGCGCTGAGCGTATTCGCGCTGCGCGACATCAGTTTAAGCAAGATCGAATCGCGGCCCATGCGCGGCCGACCGTGGGAGTATGTTTTCTTTGTGGACCTGCTGTGCGGCGACGATGAAGACTTGCGCAATGCCTTGCGGCATCTGGGCGAGATCTCGGATTTGGTCAAGGTGCTGGGGATTTATCCGGAAGCTTGAGACAGAGTGAGCGTTGGGGCGATCCTGTTCCTGCGTGATGCAGACTGGTGACCGACAATGATGTGTTAGTGGGTTGCGTTATGCGAGTCTTGGCCTGTTCTTTCCTAATCTCGTTCTGGTTGTGTGCGCAGAATCGCGAAGCGTCGAAGCTGCTTCCGATCCCCGGTGGCATGGAGAAAACTTGGCCGGCTGCCGTACTCAGCCTCCGCGAGAAGAAGTTGCTCCAAGAGGCGGTCGAGCCTGATCTGCGTGATTTGCAAAAACATTGCGGGGAGAAGTCCAAGTTTGACAACCTCGCCAAGACCAACATTACGCTCGGGACGCTGGGTAAAGGCGTCATCGTTTCCACGCATGGCTCTTGCGCTTGCGGAGCGGCAGGAAACTGCGCGATCTATTTGTACGTTCGCGAGAATGAGCGTTATCGAGAAGTTCTGCGTGATGGGAAGCGTGTTCCCTATAGCTGGGCCTTCGCCATGGTCGATTCTAAATCCGGTGTCCCTGACCTTGTTTTAGCCAGTAACGAGAGGGCTTTTCAGGTTACCCTCACAAAATACACGTACCTTGGCCACAAGTTCGTTCCGATGGCATGCGAGACGCTCACGGCGAAAAACTCCGACTCTGGCCCGGCGAACTGGTGGAATCCATCCGAGGTAGTCGTCAAGCCATGTGAAACACATTAAGTCGGACTTGTAATCGACTGCGCCCGCCGCGAAACGATCAGAAAACGAAGCGACCACCGACTGTCGGAGCGCAGTTGTTGTCGGAGTTATAGGGGACGCCGGGACCATGAGGAATGGCGATGGCCAGACCACCGCTTACCCACGAATACGCAATTCCGGCAAAACCGTCGAAACGCCTGGTGAAGTGATGATCCACGTAGAACGACCCCTCGTCGAGGGTGCCGGCGCAGGAACTGCGGAAACCGGCTGAGGGCGAGCACGTCGGTGGAAGACGGAAGTCGTTCTGCCGCTGCTGATACCAGGCGACGGTGAAGTCGGTTTTGCTGCGGTAGGTGTACTTTGCGCCGGTCCACCAGATCTGCACCAGCTTTTCAGAATCAAGATTGTTGTCTTCGACGCCGCTCATGAAATAACCGCCCTGGTCCGAGGCGCCCACGCCCAACGGGTTTGCCGGGTTATTCTGCCAGATGTATTCGTAGCCGGCAAAAAACTTGATCGGGTCCAACGTATATTTGGCAGCGACCATGACTGCGTTATTATCGGTCACGATGCCATATACGGTGTCGCTCGGGTCGACCAGATTCGGGCCCAGGCCGGGCCCTCCGTTGATGGGGTTTGTGTTGATGCTGTCGGTGGTCGATTGATATTGCCCTGCCGAACTCAGACTCTGCGGCCCGAGCAAGGGGTTCAGCACGCTGGTCGCCTGGTTGTAGTGTTGGAAGACGACGTCGGCTGAGAACTTGGCGTAGGTTCCGCCGAGGTCGAATCCATAGGCGTTGTTATGCGCTTCTTCCGGCGTACAGGTGGCGGCAGTCCAACTTGAGAAGGCCGAGTAGCAGCCGGCAGAACCATCGGCGAATTTATACATGGCGCCGAAATGGACCGGGCCATAGGCGATGCGGTACTTCACGGCGTCGTCCCAACGCGAGTTCTCGGTGTCACCGCCGCCGGCCATGGTGCCGTTATATCCGATGTAGGAAAAGGCATAGGAGCCGTTGGCCGGATCGTACTGGAGCATCGCATCGGTGCCGAGAGAGCGCTGGCGGCCGAAGGTCAGCGTGCCGTAAAGCGTGGACGATATGCCGCCATAGTATTCGTCATTGAAGGGTTGGCCTGCGCGCGCGCCGTCGATGGCGATCGAATAGCTGGCCCTGGGAAGGCCGTTATTAATGATGTCAGTCTTTGACGCGTTGGCGAGCAGGCCGGACTGCGGATTGATGCCAGTCGAAGCGTTGAACACAACCGACCAGCCGGGCAAAAACCCTACCTTGCCCCTGACGCCAAAGCCCGTCTGCGACAGGTTGTTCGGTGCCACGAGGAATCGATGTTCATAGCCGTTTCGGTTCACCAGGGATTCGCCTTCATAGTTATAGCCGTTTTCCGGTAATCCGTGGCTGACCCAGCCGGCGCCGACGTCATAGGCACCGTACACCGTGATGCCGTGCCAGGTCAGCGTGCAATCGGTGGTGGCGAATTCGTGGCCGCTGGCGCAGGCGTCCGGGGCGCTCCGCTGCATCTTGATGTCGACGGTGGTGTCCTGGCCAACCGCCAGGCTGATTCCCGTGCGAGTTTCATGGGCGAACCCCTCTTTTGCCGCTCGAATATCGAAGCGCCCCGCAGGTAGGCCGGTCTCCTGAAAGCGTCCGGCGTCGTCGGTTGTGGTGGTGCGCGTTGCGCCTGTGTCGTCGTTCCTGATTGTCACGGCGACAGCGCGAAGGGCTGCGCCGGTTTGGTCCGTGACCATGCCGGAAAGGCTCGCCCCCGTTTGGGCCCATGTCGGGAACGAAACACATATAACAAAGGTGACGAAAGACCAAGCAGCGCGACGCATTAATTCCTCCCAAAGAGCAGACCCGAGAACCACGAAGTGTATAGAAGATACGTTTAAAATGTCAATTTAAACACGATTATGTGCGTTAGCGAACATATTGCGAGGCTATGACAAGCCATTGGTCACGATGTTGACCGCAACGGTGGTAGGCGATACGATTCGGTTCCGATGCCGAGGAGCGCCAAACCCGGAGAAAAAACCGAAGAATTGCTGAAGCTGCGCGAAGCCGCTTTGCAGCTGGGAATCAGCTTCCCCACTATCAAACAGTGGATTTATAAGAAGAAAATTCGAAGCGTCCAGACAGCGGGCGGACACCACCGCATCCCGAGAAGTGAAGTGGACAAGCTATTGTTCCGCACTCGTGGCAAGACTGAACAAGAACGGAAGCACGAGGTGCGGCGCGTCAGCGGTCGCAATCAACTGGTGGGACGCATCGATTCAGTGCAGATCAGCGGGCTGATGGCAGAGGTGAAGATATCGATTGGCGGCCAGCAGATCACATCGATTATTACCGCAAACTCGGCCCGGGAGATGCAGTTGAAAGCTGGACAGACCGCGGCCGCGTTGATTAAGGCAACTGAAGTTATGATTCTGCGAGTGTGATGTTTTTGGTGGCAGCGATTCTGAGGGGGTAAGATTTCTAATTTCTAACTTTGATGAGCTTCTGGAGGATCCCTGTGTCGACGAAAGAAGCGGTTACAATCGCCAGCCGAACTTTGGCTGTCTATTTTCTAGCTTGGCTTTTAAGCGGTCTTACATCTCTTCCGTCGAGTATATTTTCGTTTCTGCACCATGAAAATAATTTGATTGCGCCGGGTGCGACAGCCTACACAGCCTACATGCGCAACTATTATCTTCTCTCGCTTTGCTTTTTGGTGCTGCGGCTGGCAGTGCTCTTCTTCGCTGTGCAATGGTTCTACCGATCAGGCCCGAGCATTCAGGAATATTTCCTGGGCTCCTCAAAAGGAGGCAACCGAAGTGATAATTCTCCGAGTGTGATATGAGAAGATGCCTGCCCCTTGCCGCCCTGCTTGTGGCTGTGACGCTCCAGGCTAGTCTCGCCTCGTCGCAGCAGCTTACCGTTCAAAATGAAAATGGAAAGCAGACTGTCTTTTCGCGCGCTGACATCGAGGCGTTGCCGCGCGTAAAGGTCACAACTAGCGTGGCTGGCTTTTACGCCACCTTTGAGGGGGTTGCGCTCAAGGCAGTATTGGAGGGAGCGGGAGTCAGCTTTGGCGAAAGCATTCGAGGAAAGCGTATGGCTTCTTGTTTGCTGGTTGGGGCTGCCGATGGCTATCGCGTCGTAATCGCGTTGCCCGAGATTGATCCCGGTTTCACCCACAAACAGATTGTTTTAGCTTTTCTTAAAGATGGGAAGCCACTTGATGCAAAAGAGGGGCCCTATCGGCTGGTTATCCCGGATGAAAAAAGAATGGCGCGATGGGTACGCCAGGTGACCTCGTTGAAGATTGTGGACGTGCAGTAAGGCGCCTCAGTCGTTCTGAATCATCAATCCTTCTGAATCATTACCTCGGTCGCTTTGACGACGGCAGTAACAGTGTCGCCCTTTTTGAGCTTGAGTTCTTCGGCGCTGCGGCGCGTGATGGCGCTCTCGATCAAATTGTCTCCGACCCGAACCACGACGTGGGCCATGATATCGCCGAGTTCGAGCTCTTCGATTTTGCCACGTAATTTATTTCTGGCTGAGATAGGCATGGGGACATTATAAACGCCACAAATAGTAAAGATGGATAATCGTCGCTGTCTATTTGCTGGCGTCTTCATCACAATGCGCCGTGAGGCATTGCACAGCAGCAGTCCCGAGTTAGGTTTAGCCTGAGGCGGGCGGTCTTGCCCAGACTCTAAGGAGAATATTATGCGTGAGATGTTTGCCAGGATTCTTATCTTGATGTTTGTGGTTACGTTAGGAGGGGTTTCGGCTGCCAAGAATGAGATGGGAATTTCCGACCTCTATCAGGTTACTTTTTCGCAGCAGGTCCGGGTTGCGGACACGCTGTTGCCGCAGGGAAACTACGAGATTCGTCATGTGATGGACGGCCCGAACCACATTATGGTTTTCCGCCTACTCGGGACTAAGCAGCCAGTCGAGGTGCGCGCAAAATGCAACCTGATTCCATTAAGAGCGAAGGCTGAGCGCAACCAGACGACTTACCTTGTAAATGCGGCGAATGAACGCGTTTTGCAGGAGATGGTTTTTAAAGGCGATCGCGCAAAACATGTCTTTTAGATCCAAAGCCAAGGCGCGATAAGAGCACGATAACGAGATGGTTCGAGCGGATTAGCCGAGGGATTGTTATCGCCGCAAAAGAGAGCGTGGGGCCAAGACCCTTCTGTGTCTTGCAAAAGCCTAAAAAAGGTCTAGAATTCAACAACCTAGGCTGACGGTTTGCATCTTTTTGGCACTTCAGTTCATCCAACGTTGAGTGAAAGACACTCAAGGGGAAGGCATGAGCGATATCGTTACCGCTGAACAAACTACATACGAAATTACCGACCGTTCGCTGCCGATTTTGCCGGTGCGCGACACGGTCCTTTTCCCCCACGCAGTACTCCCATTGACGGTAGGCAGGGAAAGCTCGGTACAACTCATCAACTCGCTAGGCGAAGACAAAACCATTGTCGTCGTAGCGCAACGTGAGGCTCGCGTGGATTCGCCGCAGCCCACCGACCTCTACGCCATTGGCACCCTCGCCGTAGTCCACAAAGTGGTTAAGATGCCGAATCAAAGTCTCTTCGTCTTCGCCGAGGGACTGGAGCGCGTGCGTTTAGCCGAGTTCGCGCAGTTGACGCCCTTCATGCGCGCCAAAGTGACGACAATTCCAGAGACGATTCCGCCCAAGGATTCCGAGGTCGAAGCGCTGCAGCGGAACGTTCTGACATTATTTCAGCAAATCGTAGCCGGTTCGCCGACCCTCTCAGACGAGCTTTCGACGGTGGCGATGAACATCGAAGAACCCGGGCGCCTGGTCGACTTCATCGCCTCGTCGTTGCCCTCGCTCTCGACAGCCGATAAACAAGAGACGCTGGAGACGAGCGACGTTCGCGTGCGCCTCGGAAAGATCAATCAGCACCTCGCCAAAGAGCTGGAAGTCCAACAACTGCGCAACAAGATCCAGTCCGAAGTGCAGGATCGCGTGCAGCAAACCCAGCGTGAGTACTATCTGCGCGAGCAGATGAAGGCGATCCAGAAGGAACTTGGCGAGCAGGACGAAGGCCAGCGCGACACCGAAGAGCTGAAACAAAAAATCGAATCCGCCGGCATGCCCGACGAAGTCAAGAAAGAAGCTCTGAAAGAACTGGGCCGTCTCTCGCGCATGTCGCCGATGGCGGCTGATTATTCGGTCACGCGCAACTACATCGAATGGCTCGCAGTTCTCCCTTGGGCAAAAACTTCTGGCGGAGAGATCGAAATCCTGAAAGCGAAAGAAATTCTGGATACCGACCACTACGATTTGCAGAAAGTGAAAGACCGCATCCTCGACTACCTTTCGGTGCGGCGTTTGAAGCCCAACATGAAGGGGCCGATTCTTTGCTTCGTCGGACCTCCCGGCGTCGGCAAAACTTCGCTCGGCAAGTCCATCGCTCGCGCCTTAGGACGCAAGTTTGTGCGGCTATCTTTAGGCGGAGTGCACGATGAAGCCGAAATTCGCGGCCATCGCCGCACCTACATCGGAGCCTTGCCCGGCCAGATCATTCAGGGAATTCGCCGCGCTGAGACGAAAGACCCGGTCTTCATGCTCGACGAAATCGACAAGGTCGGACGCGACTTCCGCGGCGATCCCGCGTCAGCGCTTCTTGAAGCACTTGATCCGGAGCAGAACGCCACTTTCCGTGATAACTATCTCGACGTGACCTTCGATCTCTCGAAGGTGTTGTTTATCACCACGGCGAACATGCTCGATCCCATCGCGGAGCCGCTGCGCGATCGCATGGAGATCATCGAGCTGCAAGGCTACACCGAGGAAGAGAAGGTTCACATCGCGTTTCAATACCTGATCCCGCGCCAGATCGAAGAAAACGGAATCACGAAAGAGCAGATCGAATTTCCGGAAGAGGCCGTGCAACTACATCATCCGCCATTACACCCGCGAAGCCGGCGTTCGCAACCTGGAACGCACCATCGGCACCATCTGCCGCAAACAAGCGCGGCGTTTGGCCGAAGGCAAGAGCGAGAAGCTGGTGATCACGAAAGAAATTGTGCAGGAGTTCCTCGGCGGAATCAAAGTGCGCAGCGAAGGCGAAATTGCCGAGCGCACAAAACGTGCCGGGGTGGTCGTCGGTTTAGCCTGGACGCCCTCAGGCGGCGACGTGCTTTTCGTTGAAGCCAACCAGATGAAAGGCAAAGGCGGACTGACCATCACCGGCCAGATTCAGGATGTGATGCGCGAGTCCATGCAGGCTGCGTTGAGCTGGGTGCGTTCGAACGCAAAAGAGCTGAACATCGACGAGGAATTCTTCGCCAATCATGACATTCACATTCACGTGCCGGCGGGAGCGATTCCAAAAGACGGCCCGTCTGCCGGCGTCACTATCGTGACCGCGCTTGTGTCATTGCTTTCGGGCAAGCAGGTTCGTCCTCTAACAGCGATGACCGGCGAGATCACGCTCAGCGGAAACGTGCTGCCCGTAGGCGGCATCAAGGAAAAGGTTCTAGCTGCAAAACGCGCTGGAGTGCACGACGTAATTCTGCCCGCAGAAAACAGAACCAATGTCGAGGAAGACCTCACACCAGAGCAGTTGGTCGGCTTAACGCCTCACTATGTGAAAACCATCGACGAGGTGCTGGAGATTGCTTTGCCCGGTTCGCCTCGCGAAGAGCGTCAGGATGCTGAGGAGCGCGAGAAGGTTCTAAGCACCGCGACGTAAGGGGGGGCAGTTTCCGGTTCCCAGTTCTCGGCTCCCCGTCTGGATTGTTGTCCTGACCAAGACTGTCATCCTGGGCGGAACAAAGACTTCACGAAGGGATCTCTGTGTAGTCGAAGGGCCCCTACATAGAGCTCAGGGCTGAATGGTGACCAGAGCCGCGCTGATCGCGGGCATGGCAAGAGTGTAGACGCCGCTGGCTGGCTGGGCGATCTCGGAATACGCTGTTCCCTGGGCTGTGCCGTCCGTGCTGCCATCGAACGTCTGTCCGCCAAGTGTCACACCCGTGGTCGACGAGTACGAGGGAGCCATCAGCCGGGTCACCGTGGCCTGACCGTATCCAGCGAGGGACAGCGAAATCGCGCCCCCTGCACTCTCGTCTTTGTTCAAAAGCAGGAGCCGAATGATTTGCGTGCTGTCAATCGTGGCCCATACCTTGATGTTCGCTTGCGTGGTCAGCGACATCGGCAGCAGCTGCGCTTTGTTCTGAGCCGTCTGCGCGAACATCAAAAGCCCATAGTAGAGCGGATTGATATTCCGCACGGCGTAGGTATTGCCTCCGCTACCCTGGGTGAAGGTGAAGTCAAATGGCGTGTAAGCATTGGCCTGGTTCGGATCGCCAGGAGAGAAAAAGTTGACACCACTGACGCCGACATTGGCGTACGAGAACGCGATATCCATCGCCCACAAGGCGGAACTGAAGCTGTTGCTCACGCCAAGCTGGCCGCCGCAGTTGATGGAATTGAGCTCACCGATGCGGAAAGGGATTTTCGCCGTTTGTGCCGCGGGCAGGTACACCGGTATGCCGACCGGCCCGGTAAGCGGCTGAGTGCCCCGTCAACCGCCGCTTCGGTCAAGAGGTAATCTGCGGGCTCGGACGCCCCGTTGCAGGCCGTTCCGGAATAGTGATGAACGGTGACGATTGCAACAGTCGAAGCCTGGCTGGAGATAAACGATTCCAGATTATCCATCCAGTTGGAACTCAGCCCAGCCCACACCGGAGCCGACAGTTTCACACCGCCAGAAGCCGTGATGAGTGCCGGAGCAAACTGCTGATACTCTGAGAGGTATTCACTGTAGTTCCATCCCGGCGGATGCTCGCCGGAGTTTCCGTAGAGATCAGGTTCATTTCCCAGTTCGATTGCCTGCAGCTCGCTGCCAGGGAACGCCGCCGCCAGTTGCTGGGCTTGCCCCGTCGCAGTCGCTAGATTATCGTCCCCGAAGTTCACTCCAATGAAAAACTGGGCGCCGAGATCTGGCTGACCTGAGCAATCGCTCCGAGGTTGCCTTGGCCGTAGTCATTCACACTCTGTTCATCGGCCAAATCGCGAACGAGCAGCGAACCATCGGCGTATTGCGTCAGGTTCTTGAGCAACTGCTCAAAAATCGGGTTCACGTTGGACGATGAGGTTCTCACCATGGAGGTGGTTTCGCCCATTTGCATCCCGATGCTCAAAAAGTTCGGCGCAATCGGCGCGGTCGTTGCCGCGGGATTGGCTTGTACCGCCGCGATCGGAGTTGACGTCGTCGTCACTGTGACGTTTGTGGTTTGTTTCACCGACCCGGCTGAGTTCTCAGCCGTGAGCGTGTAGGTGGTGGAAGATGCGGGCACGATCACCACGGAAGACGAACCGATTGGCAGCGTTCCCAATATATTACTCAGCTGTAGCGAAGTGGCATTACTCACCTGCCACGTCAGCGTGGTGCTTTGCCCCACAGCAATGCTTGCCGGAGTCGCAGTGAAACTAGTGATAACTGGCAGGGATGCGGGTGGCGGCTGGGTCCCACTGCCGCCGCTGCCACAACTGCTAAGGAACGCGGCGAGACAAAGAACCGCGCCTGCCGCGAAGTTAGCCCGAATGAGATCAAACCGAAGGGATGTGAAATCCATTTCTCTCATTGGTGCAGATTGTAAAGGATATCCGGCGGAACAGCGCCGCCCGCTCAGAGCCTAAAAGAACGCTTGCTCGCCACCACAACTTTTCCAAAAGCACCGGGTTTGCAAGTATCTGTTTGGGTTCCTCCTGGAACTCCCCTGTCTTCCGTATGACGATCCGTATGAGCGAAAACGGATTCGAACAACCCTTGCGGCCTTCGCCCGTAATCTCCGCGCCCCGCGAAGCCGGCCTCTGGGAGAGCCTTGAACAGGCAATTCCAATCAAGGAGCAGTTGGATCGCCTCCGCAGTTGGCGCCTGTCCCCTGCGATGAGTCGCGCCTGCTCCGCCGCGAAATTGCTCTTTCAGTTCGTCGGTGTCGCCGGATATGCCGGATACTTCGCCTCTATGCACATCTTCATGCGCGTACTTTCTGGCACCTTGATGGCGGGGGCGTGGTATGCGATTTACAAAATTAAGGGAGCAAATCGACCCCAGATAGTGATAAGCGAGCCGCCAATCAACCAAGACAGCCCGTCTAAAAGCATTTCGACGTGAAATCGACGCGATTGCGTGATAGCCGACAAAGAGGCGACAATAGTCTCCTCAAAGGAAGCAACGGTGGAAGCGAGCCCGGTTCTCAAAATCAGTCGGAAGCCAGAAAATCCTAAACCCGCAACCGAGCCGAAACTCGGCCTTCGCGCCTGGATGGAGCGAGTGCTGGTGGAGTGCGATCGCGCGGCTGCGGGATTTGACGTTGATGCGGTACATGATCTTCGCGTGGCGCTGCGGCGATGCCGTTCGCTGGCGGATGGATTGATGGCGCTTGATCCCGACTCTTCGTGGAAGGACATGAAGAAGGCGGGCAAAAAAGTTTTTCAGGCGCTGGGCGAGCTGCGCGACATGCAGGTAATGGAGGAGTGGATCGAAAAGCTCAGCGCATCGTCAGGCGACGCGGCAAGCCGCGTTTCTACGGGGGATCTTTCTAGGGAAGATCAAGGCGATCGTGTGGCGATGAAGCTGCTCGAATACGTGCATCGACGCGAATCCGAATGCAAGCAGGAAGCCCGCAAGGATCTCGACCAGTTTGATCGCAAGCAATGGCGACAATGGTCGAGAACGCTGCCGCAGCGCTCTTCGCGGGTGCGTCCCGGCTCCGCGGTCTATCTTCATTTGGCGCTGGAAAAGTGGACCGACGCTTACGAGCTGCATAAGCACGCTCTACAGAGCCGGTCGCAGGTCGGATGGCATCAACTCCGAATTGGGATCAAACGCTTTCGCTACACGGTAGAAAATTTTCTGCCCTGCCAGCATGAGCTTTGGGGCGACGACCTGAAAGACCTTCAGGATGCGTTAGGAGAAGTGCACGACCTGGATGTGTTATGGGCTTTGGCCGTCAGACCGGATGTTAGCGCGTTTCCTGACGTCGAAAGCCGCACACGCTGGCGTGAAAAGCTGAATGTGGAGCGCGCGAAGAGGATTGCCCGCTATCGCGAGAAGATGGTAGGCAAGCAGTCGCTATGGCGCGTCTGGCGAGCGGAGTTGCCCGCCGGTCCGCAGTTGCGCGCGGCGGCGATGAGCCGGCTTCGGGTGTGGGCGGGATATCTCGATCCCGATTTTGCGCACTCGCAGCGGGTGGCACAACTGGCGCTGTTTCTGTATGACGGTCTGCGCAACGCGGGAGTGCTGAAGGGCGGTGGTTCGGCTGGTTCGAATTCTAATTCACACGGAGATCTGAAGTACGATTTGCGGGCGGTCTTGCAGGCGGCGGCGTTCATGCATGACGTTGGCAAAGTCAAGAGCGCGGCAAATCACCAGAAGAAATCGTACCGGATGATCCGGGAGCTGACGCCGCCTTTGGGATGGAACGCGCAGGAACTGGAATTGGCGGCGGTAGTGGCGCGCTATCATCGCGGAGCACTGCCGCGTCCGCGGGGAAAGACGTTGCAATCGATCGAACTGCCAGATCGACCGCTGGTCATGGAATTGGCTGGCGTGTTGCGTCTGGCAGATGCATTGGATATCGGCTGCGGCGACGGAAGGAAGAACGGGAAAAAGATCGAGAAGATAAAGAAAAAGAACAAGAGCGACAGAGCTCCGCGGATTGAGGTTAGCGCACAGGACCATTTTGTTGAGGTGCGGGTGGCGGGATACTCGGCTCTGGAGCGTTCGGCGGAGGACGTCGCCGCGGCGAGGCACCTTTTGGAAACAGTGCTGCGGCGGCCGCTGCTGGTGCGGACTCTGCGGCCTACAGCAGCAGGCAGTCGATCTATAGGGCCGAGGCTTGTAACACCGGTGCATATGGCATCGATGCATATGACTCAGAGACGCGCTCAAGGCCCATCGCGCAGGGACTCCAGAAACTAGTCTGATACTTCTCAGAACGACGCTGTTCTTCGAAACTCTAAGGAGTGACTCACGCAAAACTGGTTGGCATGGCGGTACGCTGGCTGCGGAGCCATGGCTGCGGCGTGGTGCTCAGCGAGCAGGCGTGCGTCAGCGGTGAGATGCCGGATGCGATTGGCTGGAAAAAAGCCTGCCATTCGGTACTGGTTGAAAGCAAAGTGTCGCGCGCGGATTTTCTCGCCGATCGCGCGAAGCCGTTCCGGTTGAACCCTCACGGTGGAGTCGGCTGTGAGCGTTATTACCTGGCGCCGCAGGGTCTCCTACGGATTGATGAACTGCCCGCAGGGTGGGGATTGCTGGAAGTGTGCGGACGCGAGGTGGTGCGGGTCAAGGCGTCGGCGAAGGATCTGCGGTCGCAAACTGGTTTTGAGAACGAAATGAATCTTTTGCTGGCGAGTTTGCGACGGGTGGAAATTCGAATTGAGCCGGAGAGCATCACCGATTTTCTCAAGTGGAAAAATCGGATGGCCGAGTACAACCGAGGTAGTCTGCCGGAAGGGTTGGTTGCCGCGGAGAAGGAAGCGAACGGATTTCTGACCGGATCGGCGAATGACTGAATGTGCGTTTCGTTTGTGCAAGGGCAGCTCAGAACGACGAACGTGCAGTATCGCTGGGGTGATGCTGTGCGTCCCAGCAAATTCCAAAGGCTGGGACGAGCCTATGTTTTTCTTGAGGATGCCTAATGGAGACTGGGAACTTAGAGTCGGCAGAGATTTATCCGACTGAAGTGGTTGAAGTAGCTCAAAGCAAGAAACCTTATATAAAACCGAGTTTCCGGTTCGAACGAGTGTTTGAAACACAGGCACTGAATTGCGGAAAAATTCACAACCAATTTGGTGCTTGCCACATCACGCCTAAGACTTCCTAGACAGCGTGGCTACGGCGCTGCGAAATGTTTGGCACTCCCGCCGCAGCCGTTCCCTTTGCTATTTCAGGCCGCTTTGCGTGAGCTTCACGGCGCAATAATCCTGGCCGCCGCAACTGGTGGACAAAGCGACGGCAAGGACGACCACAACATTGTCGCCACTAGCGGGAGCGGGTAAGGTAAGGCTCTTTACCGTCTTGGCAGGATTGATGCCGAACGAATAACCGTAGAGATCGAAAGTCCGGTCGTCCTTAGTATCGTTGTACACATCGCGATATGCGGTCGTGACCGCGATCGATTCTCCGGGATAATTTTGGGGCGTGTACCAGTCGCTGACGCTCTGAGTGATGGTTGTGGTGGAGTTGTCGGTATAGGTGACGATGAACTTCTGCGAAGGCAGGTTGCCATTGACTGCCAGGGCCAGCATCTCCAACGTGGAGAACGAACCCGAAGGGAGCGTGATGGTCTTATTTTGCCAGGCGTCGGCCTGGTTGGCGGTTCCGAAGGTGAAGGTGGTGCCGTTCCAAGTGCGCGAAGCGCCGAGGAGGTTGGAGGAGTAAGCATTGCCGTCATCATCGATGCCGCCGGTCGAGGAGAAGGTCGAGCCGTCGGTGTAGATGCCGTTTACGTTATAACCGGTTCCACTGACAGCGGTAGAAGTTGGGCCGGTTTGCTCGGTTGAGAAATAGATGTTCTCTGCCTGGGCTGTGGTGCTGGCGGCGTTATCGACGGCGAAACCGCTGGTGCCGCCGGGGTAGTTCGTGGCTTCAGCGGTGTATGTGGGCAGGATGCCGCCGAGGCCGCTGATGTTGGTGAGTTGAGTATTGACGTTCCACATGGTGACCACGTCGGCGCCGGAGGTAGCGCCGGGCTGTCCCGTGCCGACGAAGATTCGATCGTTGGTTCCGTCATAAAACTCGGTGATGGGAGAGCAGAGTCCGGCTTTGCCACCTGGGTTGATATTGGTGTTGTACGACATCGCGAGAATTGTGTTCACCAATCCTGTGAGGGCATTGAAACTGATGCTGAAGAGATCCTGCGCGGTGGTTGTCACCAAATCGGCGCCGCAACTATAGAGGGTGGAGGCGGCGCTTTTTGGTCCATAGGTGAAATAGTTGTTGTCAAAGGCTCCGTAGAAAAGAATCGGATTTGTGTTGGTACTTTTTGGCCCGAGTGGAACTGTAACCGCGGAAGCGAGGCTGGTCGGCAACTGCGTCACGGAGGTGTTTCCGTTCTTGTCGTAGGTCGAGAAGACGTAGAGATAACCGTTGACGACGTCGAGGAGCGGTCCGGGGCCGGTTGGGTAATTGTAGTTACTGGCGCTGTTTCCGAATGTGTAAGAGGCGGCAAGCGCGAAGTTTGGCGTCGTCGCTGAGGTGTTCACGTTGTAGGCGTAGATGGTTTCGGAATCGGTGATGAAGACCTGGTTGACTAGAGAATCATAGACCGGTCCGCTCATGGCGGAGCTGGGCGTAGGTTTCGAAAGTTGTATTAACGGGGATGCAGAAATCGACGCTGGGGGAGGTGGTGGAGCTAAAGATGTTCTTGATGTGATAGAGAAGTCCGTTGTTGGCGCTGATGAAACCAGTGTTGCTGTTGTAATCGACGTACAGGTCGGAATGGCTGTTTCCGGCGGTGTAGGCGATGGAGCATCCGGGATAGGTTGACGCAGTGTATTCGAGCGCGAAGTCGCAGGAAGTCCCCGTGGGAGCGCAGGCGCCACTGGAGAACGTACCGTTCGGGGTGGTCGGATCGGTGGCGGTCGTGCCGTGGTTGGCGACCCATATCGTAACGTGCAAGTAGGAGGTAGTGGCGGTCCGATTTTCGATCCAGGCAATCCTTGAACCATCGAGCGAGGGCACGGGCGATAGCGGCGATCCGCCGGAACCTATTGCGTAGGCAAAGAGAAACGTGGGATCGGTGCCGGAGCAAAATCCGGTGCCTGCGCCATCGGTGTAGAGATTGCTCAAACCGACGAGATTTGCCTGACCCGGTATGCCTGTCGACGGAGCGGCATTGATTGTGTAGACGATAAAGTCGCCGCTGCAACTGGGCGATGCGTAGTTAGCGGTGTAGACCGCTGGCGTTTCGCCAATGGGCAGGCCACCGGTTGGTCCCAGAGACATTGACCAGTCAACCTTGGAGTGCTTGTTTTTTGCGGGCCGGAGTGGAATTGGGATGGGGCGGTCTTTGATCCGGTAAAACGGAGGGATCGGGTTCCACGGACGCTGCTGCTGAAGATCTTGCGTATTGGCGCCGAAAACGTCTTTGCCCAGGTTATTTTCGCCCCACCAATCTTCATTCGACGAAGCTTGTTCGGGTCGAGTCTGGTTCAGCGCGCTTTCGTCCCGCAAGTAAGTTGACGCATGTTCGATTTGGCTGGGGTACTGCCTCATGTAATGCAGAAGAAGACTATGCAGGAAGCGCGGGTCGTTGCGCATCTTCATCATGTCTTCTTCGGAGCCGTTGAGAGTGTAGATAACGCGGGAGGTGCTCCAATCTTGAGGGATGCCGGTGTGCTCGAGCGCGGAGAGATCGGGATTGGCGCGGGTGTCTTTATTTTTATCTTTGTCTTGCGCGCCTAAATCTTGCGCCTCCAGCGTGCTCATCAGCAACAGGAGCATCGCGACACACAAAATGGCTTGTTGCGCAAACCGAAAAACACGGCCCATGGATTCGATCCCTCGCAAAAAATGTTCGATTTGCGGCCATTATACGTAGAGGGTTCGCGGTCCAATAGTGCCTTACGATAGGCTTGGGGAAGGGCTTGAACCAGGCTATACACCTTCGCTTGCGGCAGAGGTTGAAAGCTAGCGCGGCGCTAAATCTCGCGGCGGCCTTCCATGGCTTTGAGCATGGTGACTTCGTCGGTGTACTCGATGTCGCTGCCGACGGGGATGCCCATGGCGATTCGGGTTATGCGGAGTCCTTGACGCTTTAGTTGCTGGGCGAGGTAGGTGGCGGTGGCTTCGCCTTCGACGGTGGGATTGGTAGCGAGGATGATCTCTTCAATTTCGCCGTGGGTGACGCGGGTGAGCAGATTTGCGATGCGCAGCTGTTCAGGTCCGACACCGTGCAGTGGCGAAATGGAGCCGTGAAGCACGTGATAGACGCCGTTAAAATGACGCGTCTTTTCGACGGTCGCGATGTTGGTCGGCTCCTCGACCACGCAGACGATCTTTTGATTGCGCGTGGGACTGCCGCAATAGACGCACGGATCGACATCGGTGATGTTGTTGCAGATAGAGCAAAGACGCAGATTGGCCTTGACGTCGCGGACGGCCGTGGCTAGCGCTTCGGCGTCGTCCTCGCTGGAGCGAAGAATATGAAAGGCGAGGCGCTGCGCGCTCTTGCTGCCGATACCCGGCAGCTTCTTGAGTTCGTCGATGAGCCGGGACATCGGTTCGGCAAACTTAGACATGATGAGCCAACAGAGTGATCTTACGATCGGGTGATTGGGTGATGGAAAATCCAAGGCAATCAGGTTTTGATTCTGAGATTGCCGGATCACCCGATGGCCAGATCAGCCGAGCATCCCTCCCAACCCTCCGAGCATTCCACCCAGGCTGGATTTCATTTCCTGATCGATCTTGCGGCCAGCTTCGTTTACCGCGGCCATGGCCAAGTCCTGCAGCATTTCAATGTCGCCCGCTTTTACGACCTCGGGATCGATCTTGATCGCGAGCACTTGCTTGCGGCCATCCATTTTGACGGTGACGGTGCCACCTCCGGACGAGGCTTCAACGATGGTCTGCTCCATTTTTTTCTGCAGCGTTTCATACTGCTGCTTGGCTTGCGACATTAGGTCTTGCAGATTGAATCCTGACATACGAAAACCAATCGGGTGATCGGGTCATTGGGTGATCGGGTGATCTGAAGAGCAAACGCCACTTTGTTTTTTAGGTTTGAGATCACCCGATGACCGGATCTCCCGATCATATTCATCCTTTCTCGCGATAGTCGATTACGGTTCGAATCTCGGCACCGAATTTTTCCTGCATGCGTTGCACGATCGGATCCTGTTCGGCTCGGCTGCGGGCACTTCCGTTGGATGAGGGTTTGCGTGCCGGGGATGCGGCTTGCGCCGTGCCGCCCGGCTCAACCGTTACTTTGATCGGTTTACCAGCGGCGCCGCTGGCGGTGGCGCTCGCGATGCGGCGAGCGTCGGCGGTGAATGACATTTCGATCATAGTGCTTGACGCGGCTGCTTTCGCTGTCAGCGTGTTTCCGTTCAGACTCCACTCGGCTGTTTCGAGGAGAGAGACGAGCATTTGCTGATTGCTCAGGGCGCTGAGAATGGCGTCGCGCAGCGGGATGCAGTTCGATTCCGCGGCGATTCCGCGGGCCTGCGGCGGAGCATGAGGCTCCGAAACATCGCGTTCCGAAACATGAGGTTCGGGAGAAAGCACTTCGACGGCAGGTGCCGCCGAGCCCATGATAACGACATTGCGGTGTTCGCGGACGAGAGTGTCCGCGCTACTCAGCGCGACTTCACTGGAGATCTTTGCTTTGGGATTGCCTTTGCGCGCGGAGTCGGCCGCGAACGGGGACACTTTGTTTGCTCGCGCCGGGCTCAGGGGTTCGGTGCGGCGTGATTCGGCGGGCGCAGTTAGAACCGGTTTTGGCGCGCTGCGAAGCGTCCCGGAAGTTGAGGCTGCGGCATCGCTCAGCAGTTGTTCGATGGGCAAGAGACGCTGGGCGTGCGCCATTTTCAACAGGCCCAATTCGAGATGGAAGCGCTGTTCCTGGCGGTACCCGAGTTCGGAATGGGTGCGGAGCATGATTTGCAGGTGGCGAGCGAGATCTTCTTCGCTGAAAAGATCGGCGATGCGCGATGCGCGGGCGCGCTCGTCGGATGAGATTTGCAGGAGCGGCGAGTCCTTGCCGGCGATTTTCGCCACGGTGACATTGCGCAGAAAGCGCACCAACTGGCGGGCGAAATGGGTGGGACTGTGGCCCTCGCTGATCAGTTCATCGACCAGCACGAGGATCTTCTCGCTCGAACTTTCTGCTACGGCTTGCATGATTGTTTCGAGCGCGGCGGCTGGGGCGGAACCGATCAGGCTGCGGACGGAATCGAGCGTCAGGTGATCGGAGGTGGAGGCAATGGCCTGGTCGAGGATCGAAAGCGCGTCGCGCATGGAGCCGTCGCCTGCTTCGGCCAAGAGGGCTAGCGCGTCCTGGTCGGCGGAAATTTTTTCTTGCGTCACGATGTCGCGGAGCTGAGCCACGATGTCTTCGAACTTCACGGCGCGAAAACTGAAGTGCTGGCAGCGGGAGCGGATGGTTTGCGGGATATCTTCGGGCTGCGTCGTGGCCATCATGAAGATCAACGTGGCTGGGAGGCTCTTCGAGCGTTTTCAAAAGCGCATTGAAGGCGGCATCGGTGATCTGGTGCGCTTCGTCGAGAATGTAGATTTTGAAGCGGTCGCGCGCGGGGCGATAGCGGGCGGCCTCGCGGAGTTCGCGGATCTCGTCGATCCCGCGATTGGTGGCGGCGTCAATTTCGATTACGTCGACGGCGTTGCCGTCGCGGATCTCGGTGCAGGAATCGCAGATGCCGCAGGGTTCAGGCACGGAGTGGTCCGATGAGCGGCAGTTGAGCGCCATCGCCAGGATACGGGCTACTGTGGTCTTGCCGATTCCGCGATGGCCGCTAAAGATGTAGCCGTGGGCGATGCGCTGCTGCGCGATGGCGTTCTGCAGGGTGCGGGTTACATGTTGCTGGCCGATGACGTCGGAGAATTTTTGCGGACGGTATTTGCGCGCCAGGACCTGATAGCTCATCGGACGCTTCGATTATACAGTCTCGTTGGAGTGCAGCTTCGCCGGTGTCGTACTGACCGCTTCTGCCCGCAAGGGCACTGAGAAATTCTCAAGGGAGCGTAAGTTCGACTTTGTTTCTTCTCGTTGATGAAACAATTTCACCTTCCGATTCGGACGACGATTGGCGCTTGCACGGCAGAGGTTCGCAGGGTAGGCTTTTCATTATATTTTCAACGCTATATTTTCAGCATTACACATTCACCGCGAACACGGGAGAAGCGGGTTATGCAATTGCGAATGAGCACGAGATCGGTGGAGGGCGTGCTGGTGGTGGATTGCAGCGGACGGCTTCTATTCGGGGAGGAGTCGGCCCGACTGCGCGAAACCGTCAAGGGCTTGCTGGCTCAGGATCCGAAGGTGGTAATGAATATGCGCGACGTGAATTTTATCGACAGTGGCGGCCTCGGAACCTTGGTATCGCTTTTTACAAGCGCGCGCAACGCAGGTGGCGCGGTCAAGCTTGCTAGTCTGAACCAGCGGGTCGGCGACTTACTGCAGATCACAAAGCTGTTTACGATTTTCGAAGTGTTCGACGATGAACAAAAGGCTGCGCTGTCCTTCAAGCGCGAGTCTTAACTCCAGGTTCAGGTCCCGGTTTTCAGGTCTCTACTGAGGATTCAGAGTCGCCTGCGATCATTTCAAGAGTCCACTTCAGCGATCGAATCATGCGATCAACTACAGCGGTCAATTGAGATCATTCAATACGAGCGGAGTCTCTGAGATTCCGCTGGTGCCCCCGGAATTGTCGAGGATCACGATGGTGGTAATCGATCCGGCTGGGGCAGTGGAGAGCTGGGTAATGATTGGTGTCTTGCTTCCGTTGATGGTCACGAGCACAGAATAACCACCGGATACGGCGGGGACTTGGACAGTGTTGGATTGGGCGTAGTCAAGGGCGTTGAGCTGAGGGGCGAATTTCGTCAGGTTAGTGCCGGGGGGGACGACATAGACATCCAAGCCGGTTGGAGGCGAGTTCAGGGAGGCGTTGATCATGCGGTATTCGAGGGTGCCAGCAGTCGGCACGGTGTCGTTATCCTCGATCGCTATGGGCGGGGCCTCACTCAGTTCAAGTCCAACCGCGACCACGGTGTAATTCGTCGAGCCGTTCAAGTGAATCGTGCCGACGGGCGAGATGGGATTCACAGTGGTGCCTGAGGCAAAGCCTTCGACCGCTATGAAGCCCGACTTTACCGAGTCATATGCTACAGGGGTTGCTGGCTTCGGATAGACACCGCCGAAGGATAAGGAAGAAACGACCTTCAATCCGTTGAAATAGATATCCACGGACTGGCTGTCGGGCATGGCATTGATCAGTCGAATCTGCGCCAGGTTGGTAACGGTAGGGGCGCAACTCGTCATGAGAATGCTTAGGGCTGCGACGGCCAAGACAACGGGCAGTGCGTGCAATGAGCGAGACATCCTTAAGTTAATTCTCCGAAAGGCAGTTTGGCGGTGACGCGGAAGGTTTGTCAACCGCTTGCTGGGTGATGCGGCCAATCCTGATTCTTTTCCTGGATGTAGAACGAAGCTGCCTGAATTGATCGAGGTGCTTTTCGCTCGCGACTAATTGAGATCCACCATGTAGATCGGGTTTCGATCAAGCGCGCCATTGCTGTCGATAATCACGAAAGTGGTGATTTGCCCGGCTGTACTGCTTCCGCCAGGAGTGAAGCTGTGAATAAATTGCGGCGTAGCATTGCCCTTCAAGAAAACCTCAAGAAAATACGCTTGGCCGGATTCAAAGGGAATGGGCACGTAACCGCTAGACTGGCCGAAGGCCACGGTGGTAGCAGCGGGGGGCGTTTGTCCGGTCGTGTAAATCGCATAGCCAATGCCGCCGTTGGCCGATGAGATTGAAGAGCCGTTAATGACCCGAACGTTCATGTTTCCGGAGGTTGGAACTGTATTGCTGTCGGTGAAGAGGTAGATGTTAGGGGAAGTCGGGTTCGGTCCAGCTAAGAGCATGGTGTAGTCGGCCGAGCCATTTATGGTGGCGGTGTCGCCGTTCGCGCCGAAGATTCCGTCGGTGGTTGTGCCTGTGTCGTAGGCCTGGATCGTGTCCTGGCCGGAGGGCACGGGGATGTAAGCTGCCGGGGTGGCTGGCGAGGGGTAAACCTCACCGGTTGTAACGGCAGGGAACACCTTATTTCCGTTAACGTAGATATCGAAGCTTAGGGTGGTGGTGCTGTCAATGGCGTTAATGATTCGAACCTGAGCGTTGCCACCGGAACCGCAGCTCATGAGAAAAATGCCCACCGCGGTCAGGACCAAGATCAGGAACAGGATTTTGAACAGGCGAAGCATTTTTTGTTCTCCAGAGGGCAGTTTAGAGGGGCGAGTAAGAACATGGGATGCAAATATCGTAATCCCGAGTTTCATGGAGACGGCAAATTTTTTATGGTGAATCTAAGTTAACATGATTGCGCGGCGGATGTTTAAGTGTGAATCGGCGAACTCGTCTCGTAGAAGCGCGGCGGAACTTAAACGCGCTAGCGTCGTGCGCCGCATTCGCGGTTTACCGACTGGAACGGTTGCGAGCTATGGAGCTATCGCTAAGGCTGCCGGCTGGCCCGGAGCGGCGCGCCAAGTGGTGCGCATTTTGCGCGAGGTTCAGGGATTGCCCTGGCATCGCGTGGTCGGCGCGAACGGTGCGATCAAGTTGCGCGGAGAAAATGGAGCTGAACAAAAATTCCGCCTACGCATGGAGGGCGTGACTTTTCGCGGGGCACGGGTGGATATGAAACGGCACGAGTTTCGGTTTAAATCATTGAGGCATTGAAGCATTAAATCATTGAGACGTTTAAAACCTTCCTCGAATTGGCTTAATGATTCTATGTTCAAGGATTCAATGGCGGCAAATTGCCTTCCAGTAAGTCGTAGAGGCGGTGTGCGGGACAGCGCAATCCTATATAGAAGGCACCGAAGAGCGCGTAGACCGCGCTTACGTGATCGAAGCGCATTTCGTAGATCAACTTTTTGAAGACGAGGGGATCGTCGGCGAAGAGATCTACGCCCCACTCCCAGTCATCGAAGCCGATGGAGCCGGTGATGATTTGTTTCACTTCTCCGGCGTACCGGCGTCCTACCAGGCCGTGCTCATTCATCTGGCGCTGGCGTTCTTCCATGGGAAGGGTATACCAGTTCTTGTCTTCGCCGCGCTTGCGATCCATGGGATAGAAACAGATATAGCGGTTGGGCGGCATTGGCGGGAAGAGACGCGGCTTCATGGCTTCTTTCTGGCGCGCTATGGTTTCTTCTATGCCTTTTTTCCATTCGTCGGAGTGTGGTTCTACGCCGCGATCGCCCAGGGCTTTGTAGGTTTTCAGCGACGACTCGTAGAGGCCAAGTTCGATGACTGACAGATAAGAAGTGGTGGGCTCCAGATAATCGTTCAGTTTGAGGCGCGTAAGTTCGAGCTCGGCTTGATTTAGTTCGTCGAAGGTGTTGCGAAAGTGGACCAGCATCAAGTCGCCCTTGTGACCTAACAATGAGAAGAGCGCGGACTGGCCATCAGTTCGGCTTTCCATCGCGGCCAACGCTTGCGCGGCTTCGCTTGCGATATCTCGGCGCTCTTTCTCGGGAAGAACCCGCCATGCGCTGCGGCGGACGCGCATCATCTGGTGGAGCGTGGCGAAGCCTTCGAGCGTGAGCGGGACGGCGGGGAGTTGAGCGGCGGCAACAGGGACGACGGCGGAATGAGTTGGATTCATGGCTTTGGCATTTTTCCCTGGCAGCTATTTTAGCCTGATTGGGAAATTGAATCATTTAGACATTCAGTCATTGAATCATTGAACCATTGAGTACAGAGGTTCCTGAATAATCTATTGCCTCATGATTCAACGTCTCAATAATTTGCCGGTATCCTGGGCGTCACCGAGCGCGCATTGCTCCTTTGTGCGTCGATGTGCTACAAGCAAGTTATATGCGTAAATGGATGAGCGAGCGCTTAAAGCGCCGCAAGAAGCCCGCAGACGACACGGGCAAACAAGCAACTAAGGCACCTGAACCCTTGCAGCCCAGGTTCTATGATAATGAGACGGCAGTGCGGAATGATTCTTCGGATGCTACGAGTGAGGGGCCTGCGACCGGCGTGCGCGACACTGTATTACCAATAGCTGAGGCAATCTCTCACGAAACTGAGGCTAAGACTGCAAATACTTCCGCGCTTGCTACGGTGTCGGCGGAACAGGGGCAGGGATCAGTGTCTCGGCCTCGAGTCTCCCGGCGGAGAAGGGGCCGTGGCGGGCGGGGCGGATCGCGTTCGCGCACAGGCGGTGCTGCTGCTTCTCCTTCTCCAGGCTTGACGGTGGAGCCCTCCAGCTTAATCACGGAAGCTTCCGCTGCCGGGGTTTCCACTGGGGAAACGGCGAGCGCGGAGCAGGCCCAGGCTACGCAAGTAACTGTTCAGGGGGAGCAATCAGGAACTCAGTTGCCGGCTGCAGCAGTGGCGGCTCCTCGGGCCAGTAAGGGAACGGTGGTGCTGGCGATTGGTTTGCCGGGATCGGGCAAGAGTTCATGGTTCAAGCGTCACAACATTCATCCCCTTTCCAGCGATCTGCTGCGTGAATTGCTGTTTGATGATGCGCAGGAGCAGCGCTTTCAGGATCTGGTGTTTTCTAATCTGCGATCGATGCTGAAGGCTCGGTTGATTGCTCGGCGTCCGATGAATTATGTGGATGCGACTAACCTTACGCCGCATGACCGGCATAGCTGGATCAAGCTGGCGAAGGATTATGGCTACGATGTGCAGGGATTGTTCTTCGACGTCCCGCTGGAGGTTTGCATGGAACGGCACCAGCGACGTGGGCGCGTGGTGCCGGACGAGATTATGCGCAAAATGGCGGGCAAGTTGAAGCCTCCGACATTTGACGAGGGATTCTCGAAGATTACGGTGGTACGGGTGAAGCAGAAAGAGGCTGCGGCGGGGTAAGGAAGCAGCAATGGTCGTTCATGGTCAGCAATCGCGCGTACGATCAGTGACCATCGGCTAACCACCCCACGAACGACTCAACCTTTCAGGTGCGGCAACATTTCTCTGAACGCTGGCTCTCCCGATGAGCGCAGCAATTCGTAGATCATCATCTCGGTTGAGGAGAGAATCGCTCCGGCGGCGCGCATGCGATCGAGTCCGATGCGCCAATTCAGTTCCGTTCTTGAGCTGACGGCATCGGAAGCAACGTGCACTAAATAACCTTCGGTTAGCGCCGCGATCGCGGTCTGCATTACACAGATGTGAGTTTCCATGCCGCATAGCAGCGCTGTCGTGCGCTGACCCGGCAGGCGCTTCAGCATGGAGCAGAAGACTTCGCTGCCGAAGCAGGAGAACATCAGTTTGTCGATGGGTGGACTGTCGGGCAACATCGACGCGATATCGGGTACGGTATTGCCTAAGCCTTTTGCGTATTGCGTCGTCACCATCGCGGGGATCTTGAGAATTCCGGCCAAGCGAATCAGGAGTTGGACATTTCTCACCAGGCGTTCTTTTTCCCAGATCGGCGGAAGCAGTTTCTCCTGCATGTCGACTACGATGAGAGCGCATTGTTTTGCGTCGAGTGGACGGCGAGCCATCTCGGCGTAGTCGGTATCGGTAGGAATGATGGTTCCGGTGAAGGCTTCGGTGGTGGGCATGGGAACTCCTTAGATTGGCCTATATTAGATTGGCTTAAATTCTAACCCGGTGGGCGCGGCGGCGGAAATTTGGTCTATAGAGCGGGGAAAAGCGACGACCACAAAGGGCGCCGGCGATCACAGAAGACATCGAGGATGGGATGCGCGATAATTTTTAGCTTTCTATGCCGGTATGACGGGCCCTTCCACACTTTCGCGCGGGTTTGCGAGGACTGCAAAATGATTTAGAATTCTGGCATAGCCCGGTCGTTCAACGGTAGGACTGCAGCCTCTGGAGCTGCGTATCGGGGTTCGAATCCCTGCCGGGCTGCCAACCGTTGTGCTTCCGATCAAAATTCTAATTCAAGGGGTTAGCGGAGGGATCGCTTAGAGCGATCAGCTTGCCGAGCGGGTAATCCTCGGGTGTCAGAGGGGCTTCGGGCTCTGGGTTGACGATGGTCAAAACGTGGCCGCTAAGAATCCCGCGAATGACAAGACGATCACTTTCAATCGCTACTACTCGATATTGTTCGTCGAATATCGACATCCGCTTAGCCATGAACCTTTAGATGCTGATTTTGGACGAGCGATGTCCGGTGGGGTGTTCGACAGCTATTCTTTCTGTTTTAAGCTGTTGCCGATTGCCACCAGAAAAATAGCGCTCTTGCCTTCGGCGTGCGGGGAGAAGAAGCGGGTCACGTCGTCGTCGTAAAAAGTGAGGCCAGTTGCGCCCAGGCGCTGCGCATAGGCCGCTAGATACAGTTTTCCACCTAGAATTCCTGCTTCGAGCTGTACGGCACGATAGCCGCGATTCCCGAAGCGAGCGAGGATCGGGCGCAAGTCAGCTAGAAAAAAAATGTCTACGGCGGCGTCGGCGGGCAACTGTTGTTCTAATCCCAAGTAACCAGCCTCGGCGCGAAAATTGCCCGACTTTAAAAACTCAAGCTGCTTGCGATCGCGGTGGAAGAAATACGCTCCCGGTTGGAGGCCTTCTACGGCGTGCACAATTACGTAGAGGTCGTTTAGTTGTGAGCCCATGGGATCCAGAAAATCCGCAGGTATGCCGCGAGTTCCACGGTCGAGAATGGTAGAGAGCTGCGGCAGGCTTATCGGCGTTCGCTCGAAGTGGCGGCTGGAGCCGCGTCGCAGGATAACCTGCTCGATCGGATCACGGGGCATTTCGGCCGGGGATAAAGGTCGCAGTGCGACGGCTTCGGCGGGCGAGGAAAGATTATTCATAGGCTCTTCGGCGCTTCTGGTGGACTCGCGCCATGCCGCGACTTCTTCGGCCGATTCGAGAGACGAGGCGGCGTGCATTTCTCGCATGAGCGGATAGTCGATCTCTTCGCGTGAAAGTGGGATTGTTTCCAGGCCGAGCGTAGGGATTTCTGCAGGGATTGTCGCAGCGGCTTGTGTTGCATCGAAGTTATGGCCCAGTGCGACCAAGGAAAAGGCCACTTCGCGTTTGGAATCGAGATCGAGCAGGCGATTCACGGTCCGGTCGACGAAGCCGCAGACGACTTTCGCAGAGAGACCCAGTGCGGTCGCAACGGCCAGCAGATTTGCCAGGAGTGTGCCATTATCCCATCCGAAATGGCGGTAAGTGCGTGCTTGATACTTCCATGCGTTGCGCCAGTAAGTGGCGGTGCAAATGATTGTGAGCGGCGCGTCAGCGATGGCGGATTGGGCGCCAGTGGCTTCGATGAGGATGCTTCGGTAGTCTCCTACGCGCAGCTGGCGGAGGCCGAACTCGGCAGGGGCAAAGTGATAGACGGCGGCGGGAAGGCCGACCAGGTGTCCGCAAACCAGATAGAGTTCGATTTCGTAGAGCGCGCCGGTACAGGCCGCTGCGCGGAAATAGATTTCGCCGCCGGAATGCTTTCTTGAACGCGTGATGCCCGCAGAGAGATAGAGGAGTTGCGCCAGTGTTTCGAGGCTGGGCGCGGCAATGTTGCGAGGGACATTGTTGGGAAGGACGATGTTGCGAGGGGCAATGTTAAGAGCGGTACTGTTAACGGTTGGCGCGATGGCGTCGGCGATCGCGGAAAGAGCCGCGACCCCGGTCGGGCGCACTTCTCCCGGCATGCGCGAGGGTTCGAGGGTGGGATATATTTTGAAGGGCAAAGGCTGGTTGTTAAAGTCCAGGAAATGGGGGTTAGTTCGGACGCTGATATAGGAATGCTTGGTTAAATCGTGGTAATTCCAGGCTATTTTCGTATTGTCGTTGCTGGACATGGTTGGGGCAAGCTTGACAACGATGGCGCACAAGCCTAACATCGAAACTGAGCAATCATTTATTGTTACTCATTCTTACTTTCTCGTTCTCTTTAAGTTAGCCTATCTTAAATTGTCTCCTTCTCGATTGTTTAAGGAGACTCCGAGTCATGATGCTCTCGCTTGACCGGAATTCTTTCCGTTGGCCAAGCAGGAAGCCGTTCAAGGACTCATGTTTGGCAGACAAAAACAGCCGTAGCCAATGTTGATTGACAGCCAACGCTGCATTGCGAACGGCACGAGGAAAACAGAGAGCCTGGCTTATTCATTCGCCTCCTTTCTGTTTGCGGTTCTTCTTGTCAGTTTTTTGTAAGTAGATGAGACGGAAAGGGACCATGAAAAATATTAAGTTTGTAGTGAAAGTAAACCGCGGCGGGGCTCATGCGCCTCAATACGTACTAAGGGTTGATCGGCTTCCTATCCAAACGACGACAAATCGCAAACTGGCCCTGGTGATGGGGAGATTTACAGCCGAAGACGCGGTGAAGTCTATGCAGAATTCCCACTGCAACCCGGAGTTGGTTTCGGTCCGAGTTAGCGCCTGACATTTTCAGATTAGCGCCGCAGAGCCTGACTTGGCGCAACCGAAAGTTCGCCAGAGTCGGGCTATTCCGAAGCACGCGCCCCATTTCTCCCTATGTTTTTTCGGGCCGGTTATCTCAGATCGGACTCTTCCGAAAGCCTATTGGCCGCAAGCGTGTAACTCAGTGCTGTTTTGTGGGGATCTTCGCGCAGAGGTCTGCACTGGTGTGGGAGTTGTGGCTCTCAGTTGGTCGAGTTCGCCAAGTACTTTATTCCAATCACTTGCCTTTTTTTTTGTGTGGAACGGCACCGAGAGGTCGGAATAAAAGTTCAGGATATCGGCGCGTAGATCGGGAGTTATCGAGTCGAATTTTTGGGTCGATAACTGATCCAGCAACTTTGCATAGGTGTCGTCGGCGAGCGCGTATTCGGCTGCCTTGGTGGCTTTACCATCGTCGAGGTCGCAATCCGGAAACTCGAGGGAGCCGGCACCAACTTGGTGGAGCAGGGCGCGATAGCGATCGACGGTCAAATCGATGCTTTTGAAATAAAGATCTTCAGTGTGCGGCGTAGGGTTGTCGAAAGCCAACGCCTTAAAGGGACCAATTTTTGGGACCAAGCGAAAGAGAAGTGCGAGGAAGCGCGTTCCGAAGCCGGGTTTGGTGTAGTCCTTTCCCCATTCTTTTTCATAGGCGGTGCGCGAAAGATGATAAAGGAATTTTTTCTTTGCGAAGTCGGGCTGCTCGCGAATGATGTCCTTCTTGTGGGTCTGGAGAGCGACGCGGGTCATCTCGGGAATGGCGCGGCTGACGGAGAAGCGATAGGTGCCGATGGCTAGATCCTCGCGCTTGAGGACATCTTTTAATTGCAATCCGTAGACAACGGGAAATACTCGCTCGAGCAGCGGTTTCGATACTTGAAAGCCTATGAAGTCATGGTATTGCTGCGACGGATAACGATTCTTGGCCACCTGCAACATGTCGAAGCCGAACTCGACTTTCAGGTGTGCCGTTTTGTCTTCGTCATAAGTCACAAATTTGCCGTACTTGGCTCGCAACTTGGGATATTCGATGGGGACAGCCTGATTCACAGCCATGGGATGCCCGGTGATGTCTGAGGTGTAGTGCGCGAGCGCGCCCAGAGCGAAGGCATATTCGTTGACATCGTTGCTTTCGAGCAACGCTTCGCGGACAAAATCTCCGCTGCGAACGTAGTGGACCAGGTCGCTGAATTCTTTATTGCCGAACGGGTAGTAACCGAGATCCTGGATAACAGCGCCACCGTAGGCGTAGGCGTGAGCTTCTTTGATCTGATCGTCGGTGAGGCCGGAATATCGTTTCATCAAAAGCGGACGAATCTCGTCGGCCCAGAGAAGATCGACGACCTCCTCGTGGGTCAGTACGGAGTACGCGGGCGAACCGGCGCGGCACATGAGAACGACTAAAAAAACTGCCAACGTCCGCGTAAGCCGCGGGCGCCAAGCTGAAACTGTAGCGCGAAGCGATGATTGCATGGGACTGGTCAGACGAGAACCTGGCTTCGACTTCACGAATTGGCCGGAGGATTGCGGAAGGCAATCATTTCGGGCGATTCTGGTGAGAGTGTACACAATGAAGCGACAGAGTGCATGTATCCTAAGAAAACATGCGGATGTTCCAGATTGTCAATCATCTTCCGTGGCTCTTCCGGATAGACTGCGTTCTTTAGAGCCTTGCTGAGCCGGTGCGCCAGAATGCTTCAGCTCAACAAAAACCAGTCTATTCGGGCAATCTGTGACATAGTAAGAGCAGGGTTGTGTGTTGTTGCCTGCACCCATTTTTTATCGAGGTCTATGCAAAAACGTGAATGTTCGGATTGCGGTGGGGAATTGGTTCTGGCGGTGAGGGGGAGTCAGTCACAGACTGGTCAGCCACCGACGGGGAATGACGGGACAATGCTCGTGACCAGCGCATTTACAAGCTGGAGATGCGGGACATGCGGGTCGACATTTACCGCGGCGCAACTGCGAGAAGACAAACGCGGACGGCTAAAGGCGCGTCCAGTCCGCGTGAGTGGTTAGGAGAAATTTTCTGGTGCTAGTCTCCCGACGGCATCAGTTCGTCGGATTCGTCCCACGAAACGGCTATCAGCGATTCTGCTGTCACCAGATGCGCGGCGTAGTTGTCACTTTGGCGTTGTGCCGCTAGTAAATCTGCTTCGTCCAGAAACTGTTCATTTTCGGTTGAGCCTGCCAGCGCTATGGTGGATGCGGTGCCGCTGGTGATTACCTGCTGCACTGAGTCGAAGTATCCGGTTCCTACGAAGCGCTGATGCTTGACGGCCTCGTAGCCTACCTGCTGTTCGCGAAGAAATTCCTTTTCCTGCAGGCGCGAGTAAGCGGCCATACCTGCTTGTTTGTAGCCGCGAGCCAGTTCGAACATGGCGAGGTTCAGGGCGTGGAATCCGGCCAAGGTTACGAACTGGAATTTGTAGCCCATGCGTCCGAGTTCGTGTTGGAAGCTGGCGATGGTGGCGTCATCGAGGTTCTTCTTCCAGTTGAACGACGGCGAGCAGTTATAGGCGAGCAATTTGCCGGGATAGACTTTGTGGATCGCTTCGGCGAATTCGCGGGCTTCCGCGAGGTCCGGTTTGGAGGTTTCGCACCAGATGATGTCGGCGTAGGGAGCATAGGCAAGGCCGCGGGCGATGGCGGCTTTCAGACTTCCCTGAAAACGATAAAAGCCTTCGACGGAGCGCTCACCGGTGAGGAATTTTTGATCGCGCGGGTCGATGTCGCTGGTCAGGAGATTGGCGCTATCGGCGTCGGTGCGGGCCATGATCAGTGTCGGCACGCCCATGACGTCGGCGGCTAGTCTGGCGGCAACGAGCTTCTGGATAGCTTCGGTGGTCGGCACTAGAACCTTGCCGCCGAGGTGTCCGCACTTTTTGGCGGATGAAAGCTGATCTTCAAAATGGACGCAGGCTGCGCCTGCTTCAATCATGGCTTTCATGAGTTCGAAGGCGTTGAGGTTGCCGCCGAATCCGGCTTCGGCATCGGCGATTAGCGGCGGGAACCAGTTGATATCGTCGTGACCTTCGGCGTGATGGATCTGGTCGGCTCGCATCAGGGCCTGATTAACGCGGCGCACGAGGTTTGGCACGCTGTCGGCTGGATAGAGGCTCTGGTCGGGGTACATCTGTCCGGCGTTGTTGGCGTCGGCAGCGACTTGCCAGCCGCTGATGTAGATCGCTTTCAGGCCGGCTTTTACCTGTTGAACGGCCTGATTGCCGGTGGTTGCGCCGAGGGCCGGGATGAAGGGCTCGTTCGAATCGTGCAACAGGCTCCAGAGACGTTCGGCACCGTGGCGGGCGAGGGTATGTTCGATAGGGAATGAGCCTCGGAGACGGTTGACGTCCTGCTGCGGGTATGGACGCGTGATTCCGCGCCAGCGCGGGCCGCTCTGCCAGTCGTTGTGTTGCCGATTGCCGTTGTGACCGTTCGAACTCGTCATCATTTTTCCCTCGCTCAAAAAAGTCTGCCAATCTTTCAATCTTTGATCTTTGTGCAGTAGATCCTTGTGCAGTAAACCTCAGATTACTGCTGATGGCAAATCGTGATGTCCGACGGGGACTAGTGGTCCGAAATGACCTAGTGTGAAGAAACCGCGCCTGGGAGCGGGTCCGAGAGACTATTATGTTTCTATGAGCGCAACTATTTTGGCCACGAACATTTTGCCTACAAAAGACAGAGTTGAGACCGGAACGCAAGCCAGCATTCTTACTCCTGAAGCGCAGGCTTTCCTGGCGAAGCTTGCCGGGAAATTCGAGACACGGCGACAGGAACTGTTGGCACGGCGGTTGACGGTGCAGCGGGAAATCAATAATGGCAAGTTTCCGGATTTCTTGCCACAAACGGCTGAGATTCGGCGCAGCGAATGGAAGGTCGCGCCGATTCCGAAGGATTTGCTGGATCGGCGAGTGGAAATTACGGGCCCAGTGGATCGCAAGATGATCATCAATGCGCTGAATTCGGGCGCGAATGTTTACATGGCCGATTTCGAAGATTCGAATACGCCGACGTGGAAGAACAACATTGAAGGGCAGAGTAACCTGCGGGATGCGATTCGGGGAACGATTCGGTATGAGAGTTCGGAGGGAAAACAGTATCGGCTTGGGTCTACGCTGGCGACATTGATGGTGCGTCCGCGGGGATGGCACCTGGATGAAAAGCACTTTTTGGCTGAAGGGAAGCCGATTGCTGGCGGCTTGTTCGATTTTGGATTGTTCTTTTTTCACAATGCGGCAACATTGTTGAGCAAAGGCACGGGGCCATATTTCTACTTGCCGAAGTTGGAGAATCACCTGGAAGCGCGGCTTTGGAATGATGTGTTCTGTTTTGCGCAGGACGAACTGCGGATTCCGCGTGGAACCATCCGGGCGACTGTTCTGATCGAAACCATTTTGGCGGCGTTCGAAATGGATGAGATTCTCTATGAATTGCGGGATCATTCGGCGGGGCTGAACTGCGGGCGGTGGGATTACATTTTCAGTTTCATCAAGAAATTTCAGGCGCATCCTGAGTTTGTTTTGCCGGACCGGTCCGAGGTCACGATGGAGGTGCATTTCCTGGCCTCGTACGTCGAATTGCTGATTCAAATCTGCCATCGGCGAGGAATTCATGCGATGGGTGGAATGGCGGCACAGATTCCCATCAGGAATGACGCCGCGGCCAATGAACAGGCGCTCGAAAAAGTGCGGAGGGACAAGCTTCGCGAAGTGAAGGCTGGGCATGACGGAACCTGGGTGGCGCATCCGGGGTTGGTTCCGGTGGCGAAGGAGATTTTCGATAAGTACATGCCGGAACCGAACCAGATTTCTTCTCACAAATCGTCTAGCCGGAAAGTTCAACCGAAGGATTTGATCGAGGTTCCGGAAGGCGATATCACCGAGCAGGGTTTGCGCTGGAACGTTGACGTGGGATTGCAGTACCTGCATTCGTGGCTTGGAGGACTGGGTTGCGTTCCGATTTACAACCTGATGGAGGATGCGGCGACGGCGGAGATCAGTCGCGCGCAGGTGTGGCAGTGGGTGAAGTTTAACGCAGAACTGGAAAACGGCAAAACGGTTACGGCAGAGTTGGTGAAGGAGATCATTCATCATCGGGCAGCGGAGTTGGGCAGCGCGAAGGACGAAAAGCTGCGGCAGGCGGCGAAAGTTTTAGAAGACTTGACCACGAGCCCTGAATTCGCGGAGTTTCTGACGCTTGCCAGTTATGACTTATTGGACTAGAACGTCAATGAATGGGTGCACGCAAAGCTGCCGCCGACCTGTCAATTGATGCAGGGTTTCTCGCACGGTTAGAAGGATATGTTGCCGAGCGCGAGATTGAGCGCGGCATCGTGTCTTTGCGTTCTTATCAGGAACTCATCTCCGGCCTTAACCCCTCCCAGAAGAATGCGGCCCGTATGCTGGCGCATCTTGCGGTGTGGATCGATATAGGATTCAGCGGACCTCCGCTCAACGAACTCCTCAAACACTTTGAATTAGAGCCGGGATCGCGATCGAAGCTGTCGATTGGCGATTACATATGCCTGCGCGTGGCTGAGGGTATGCTGGCGATGGCGGAAGAGTCGATGGACGTGGCGATTGGGCATTTTGACTTTGTTCTGAGCCTGGGAGTGGAACTGAACGACCGCTTTCTGCTGGCCATTGTTTATTTCTGGAAGGCTCGGTGCCTACGGAGACGAGGCGAATACGACGAGGCGCTGATCTTCACCTCTAAAGGTAAGGATCTCGCGCTTGAGTTAGGTCATTTGCGGATGGCTTCGGTGATGCAGGTGCTCGAGGGCTGGCTCTTATTTCAGCAAGGCAAATGGAAAGAGGCGCTGCGCGTGACGCAAGCAGCGGCCAACACGCTGCGTGAGACCGATGATTATGTGACGCTCGGCAACATACAGTCTTTTTATGGACGCATGGCGCGGCGCGAAGGAAGGTTTGATAAGGCGATTGAGTTTTTCGAGAGCGCCATTCGCCATTATGACAAGCGGGATCCGAGGCATCCGAACCTGGCGCGGTCGCTCGCCAACATGGCGCTGGCCAAGCGCGGAATTGCTCAGCAACTGCAAAAAAGAATTGACCGCGACTCGGAGAGGCGACGGAAGATCTCGGTTGGACGAGTGACTAAGTCTGACGCCATCGGCGATGGAGAGATGCGTGGACCGGAGACGCGAAAGCACGATTATCTTGATCGTCTCGCTCAACTGCGACGGGAGGCGCTTGAACACCTGGACGCGGCGAGGGTGATTTATGAACAGCGTCCGAATCATCACGGAGTGGGCACGGTTTATTTGAATGCTGCATACATTCATCTGGATAGCGGAGATTTTCAGCGCGCTGACGATGAAGCCGCATCGGCCTATGAGGTTGCCGAGCAGAAGCAGGATTACATTCTGATGGGGCGGGCTCGGATTTTGCAGTGCATGATTGAAAACGCGAAGGTGGAGGAAGAGCTAACGGGTGGCGCAGATCCAGGAAGCCACGCGCGGCGGGCATTTGAGTGCAGTCAAGAGGCGATTGAATTGGCCAAGCATACGCAGCATCATCTACTGCTGGCGAATGCCTACCTGTGGCGGGGATTGACGCAGTGCAATGTTTTTTTTGAGAACTCTGAGGCGGCGCGCGAATCTTACGATTTGGCGCGAGCGGCTTGCGGGATGAATCAACCGGACAACAATATGTTGCAAGATCTGCAGACGCTGAGCGCGAAGATTCTGCATAAGGGCAGCGTGGATCCGGTGCTAAAGGCTTGGTCGCAAGGGGCGGTGGGAGAGAAGACGTTCCGGCAGATCAGCGAAGAGTTTGCGGAGATTGTGATTGCGCGGGTGTGGGAGCGCGAAGGACGTAAAGTTTCTCGAGTGGCGTCGAGACTGTCGATTTCTCCAAAGAAAGTACGACGCATTCTGGCGCGGGTGGGACGGCGGAAGCCGAATCGCTAGCGGATCTGGCAATCGACTCGCTCATTGCGGTGTGTGATTTCCATCGTTCCATCATAGGCTAGCAATGTAGTAGAGTTAATTATGTTCAAAATGGGGTAGCGGCTACCCGACCCTCATTCCAAGAATCAAATCGGCAATCTGAGAATCGAAAAACTTATGAAAATCGCAAAAGATGTAACAGAACTCATTGGGCACACGCCGCTCGTACAGCTTAACCGGGTTACTGAGGGCGCGGTCGCGGAAGTGGTGGCGAAGCTGGAAAGCCGGAATCCGCTGGCGAGTGTGAAGGACCGGATTGGTGTGAGCATGATTGCGGATGCGGAGCGCGCCGGGCGTATTCAGCCGGGGAAGACAGTACTGATCGAACCGACGAGCGGAAACACCGGAATCGCTCTCGCTTTCGTGGCTGCGGTCAAGGGCTACAAGCTTATTCTCACCATGCCGGAGACCATGAGTCTGGAGCGGCGCGTGCTGCTGCTGGCTTTGGGCGCGGAGATTGTTCTTACGCCGGGGCCGCGGGGGATGAAAGGTGCGGTTTGGAAAGCTGAGGAGTTGCTGGCCCACACTCCGAATGGATACATTCTGCAACAGTTTGATAACCCTGCGAATCCGAAGATTCATTTTGAAACCACCGGGCCAGAAATTTGGGAGGATACGGACGGGCGTGTGGATTTTCTGATTTCTGGCGTCGGCACCGGGGGAACGATTACCGGCGTCTCGGAATATATCAAGCCGAAGAAGCCGTCGTTCAAGGCGATTGCGGTAGAGCCGACCGACAGCCCGGTGCTTTCCGGCGGAAAGCCAGGATCGCACAAAATTCAGGGCATCGGCGCGGGATTTGTGCCAAGCATTCTGCGGCGGGATCTGGTGGATGAGGTCATCGCGGTTAGCAATGATGACTCAATTAATATGGCGCGGCGGCTTCCGCTTGAAGAGGGTCTCCTGGTTGGCATTTCTTCGGGAGCGGCGGTGGTGGCAGCTTTGCAGGTGGCGCGGCGTCCGGAGAATGCGGGGAAACTGATTGTTGTGGTTCTGCCTTCGTTTGGCGAGCGCTACCTAAGTAGTATTCTCTTCGAAGGATTGCGGGAGAAGGCATTGCAGATTCCGACGGTGGAACTGCCACCAGCGTGAGCCACCGGTTTCCGGTTGTCATTCTTCAGTAAGAACCAAATCGTCGCGACTGAACTAAAACCTGTTCCTCCCTATGGCGCATTGGCTGGATTTGATTCGCGAAGACGTTGCTAACGTGCTGGAGCACGATCCGGCAGCTAAGTCGCGGGCGGAGGTTTATCTCTGCTATTCGGGGCTTCATGCAGTGTGGTGCTATCGCATGAATCACTGGTTGTGGAATCACGGTTTTTTTTTGCTGGCGAGATGGTTGTCGCAGGTTGCTCGCTGGGTGACCGGGATTGAAATTCATCCCGGGGCGCAGATTGGGCGGCGCTTGTTTATCGATCACGGAATGGGAGTGGTAATCGGCGAGACGGCTGTGGTGGGCGAGGATGTCACGCTCTATCAGGGCGTGACTCTGGGTGGAACCGGCAAGGAGCATGGAAAGCGACATCCGACCCTTCTCGATAATGTGGTGGTCGGCGGAGGCGCGAAGATTTTGGGCAACATTACCGTCGGGCATAATTGCCGGATTGGTGCGGGATCGGTGGTGCTGCGAAATGTGCCCGATGATTCGACTGTGGTAGGAGTGCCGGGGCATATTATTTTTCGTGATGGGAAGCGCGTAGTGATAACCGATCCGAAGCAGATTAATGATCCACTGTCTGAGGCATTGGCGGCGGTTGCATCTGAGGTGAATCGGCTGGCGGAACGGGTGCGGGAGTTGGAAGGGACTGGCGGACGCGAGCCGCTTTCAGAATCCATGCAGCGAATCATGGAGGATGTCGATTACCAGATCTAGCGAAACGGACGATGCAAGGGCTTGCGTCGCTTCGAAATAATTACCCGCCGGGGTAACCTCTCGAATCACGCGGAAAAACTCTACACTTTGCGAGTCGATTTGCTTAATTAGGGGTTTACCACAAGCGGGTTTCATTTTGTCGAAAGGCTTTCAGGAGAGACCATGAAAGACTGTGCTAGGTTACGCTGTAATTCTGTTCGTTGTTGCTGTTTGCGCCACTTTGACCTTTGCCGATGAACCGGGGAGCCATCCGGCATATCTGCACGCTCTCACCGACTTGCGCCACGCCCGCGCTCATCTGGAGCGCATGACTCCAAATGACCGGATGGACAGGGAACAGGAGCGTGCTATTGCGGAAATCGACAAGGCCATTGCGGAGATCAAGCATGCGGCGATCGATGATGGCAAGAATTTGAATGACCATCCTCCGATTGATCAGCATATGGATTGGGGAGGGCGGTATCACAAAGCACTAGAATTGCTTGATCGAGCCCATCATGATATCGCGGAAAGAGAAGACGATGCGTTTGCGCATGGATTGCGGCGGCGAGCGCTTGAGCACATTGACGAAGCGCATCGGATTGTCGAGCATTTGATCGCGCAGGCTCACTATTAGGGGATGGCCCGCAAGCGCCTAAGACCTCCTTTCTTTTATTGGCCCTCGTTCAGGTTAATGCCTGAGCGGGGGCCTTTTTTCTGAGATGTAACGCCATATCGGCAGACGACGTATGATTAATGTTTTTGGAGTGGACGACCGGGACGGATGAAATACGGCTTTGTAATTGATAATCGCAAGTGCATTGGGTGTCACGCCTGCACGGTGGCGTGCAAGACAGAGAATCAGGTCCCGGTGGGAGTAAACCGGACCTGGGTCAAGTACGTTGAGAAGGGCATTTTTCCTAACACTCGGCGCGTGTTTCAGGTCACGCGCTGCAACCACTGCGATAAGCCTCCTTGCGTCACGATTTGTCCGGTGACGGCGATGTATCAGCGCAAGGATGGGATTGTCGATTTCAATTCTGATCGATGCATCGGATGCAAGGCGTGCATGCAGGCGTGTCCTTACGATGCGATTTATATGGATCCCGATGATGGGACGGCTGCGAAATGCCATTTTTGCGCGCATCGGACAGAGGTTGGACTGGAGCCTGCTTGCGTGATTGTTTGTCCGGAGCACGCCATTATTGCGGGAGATTTGAGTGATGCGTCGAGCGAAGCGGCGCAACTAGTGGCGCGCGAACCGGTGCGCGTCCGCAAGCCAGAGCAGGGAACCCAGCCCAAGCTTTATTACATCGACGGCGATGAGAGTGCAATTGTGCCGACGGCGGCCCGGCATGAATCGATTTATATGTGGTCGCAGCGGAACGCGGCGGTGCATGGCGGGGGCGCGGTTTATCCGGTTGATAGTCCTCTGTTGCGGAAAGATGCGTTGGCGGCTTATGACGTTTCGCATGCGCGACCGTGGGGGTGGCAGGTTCCAGCTTATTGCTGGACCAAGTCAATTGGGTCCGGCGTCCTTGCGGTTCCGGCAATTGCCATGGCATTTGGAAGATTGTCTGGCGATCGTGTGCGCGACATTGCGCTCGCGACTGTCGCGTTGTTGTTTACAGCTTTAACTACCGTGCTGCTGGTTTGGGACCTCGATCACAAAGAACGATTTTTGCGCGTAGTGTTCATGCCGCAAAGCAGGTCGTGGCTGGCGCGAGGCGCGTTTATTCTGATTGCGTATAGCGGATTGTGCGGGGTGTTCTGGCTGGCAGCGATTGCGGGATTTTCTGCTGTTACTTCGATTTTGTTATGGCCCACGGTGGTCGTGGGATTTTGCGCGGCGGCCTATACTGCGTTTCTCTTCGGACAATGCGAGGGGCGCGATCTTTGGCAGACTCCGATGCTGCCAGCGCATTTGATCGTTCAGGCCTTGCTTTGTGGATCGGCGGTGCTCGCGTTGTTGCCGGATCCAATTGGCGGTTCTACGCAGGCCGAGTCTGTCGCGAGCGCTTTGCTGGTCGTCTTCTTAGTGGTGCATTTGCTGATGTTGTTGGGCGAAGTGGCGATTCCGCACACTACCGATAATGCGCGTTATGGGGCTCGACTGATGACGCATGGGCCATTCTCAACTGCATTCTGGGGCGGAGGGGTGGGGGTCGGGGGAGTTATTCCGTTGATGATTTTGTTGGGTGGTTTTTTGTTCGGCGCCCCGAATCGTATTGTGGTTGGGGTGGCTAGCGTACTGGCTTTAGCTGGACTTCTGATTTTTGAGTGGTGCTTTGTGATGGCGGGGCAGAGCGTGCCTAACAGTTAGGTTAGAGCCCTACGTGATTTGGGAAAGCATTATGGAGATGCAGGGATGACGGATTTCAAGCGCGACGGTAGCCATCTTTCTTCTTATCCGCCGGTCGAGAAGTGGGACGACTGGGTCGAGTACGATGCCTCGGCTTGGCCGCGGCGAGTGAAGAAGCATTATCAGCTTGTTCCTACCGTTTGTTTTAACTGCGAGTCGGCTTGCGGACTTCTTGCCTATGTCGATAAGGAAACGGGACAGGTCGCGAAGTTTGAGGGGAACCCTAAGCATCCGGCTAGCCGCGGACGGCTTTGCGCCAAGGGGCCGGCTACGATTACTCAGATTCATGATCCGGATCGCATTCTTTATCCGATGAAGCGAGCGGGCGCGCGCGGGAGTGGGAAGTGGGCGCGGACTTCCTGGGACGAAGTGCTGGAGACTTTTGGGGCGCGCATTCGAAAAGCTTTTCAGGAAAATCGCGGCGAAGAAGTTATGTACCACGTGGGGCGGCCGGGGCATGACTACATCATGGATCGGATGCTGCAGGCGTGGGGAATCGATGGGCACAATTCGCATACGAATGTGTGCTCTTCTTCGGCGCGGCTGGGTTACTTGCTGTGGCATTATGCGGATCGTCCGTCGCCCGATCACGCTAATTCGCGATTTATTTTGCTGCTCTCAGCGCATCTTGAGTCGGGACATTATTTCAATCCTCATGCGCAGCGGATTATTGAGGGGAAGATGGCGGGGGCGAAACTTGCCGTCATGGATCCGCGGCTTTCTAACACGGCCAGCATGGCGGATTACTGGATGCCCAGCTATCCAGGGACGGAAGCGGCGGTGCTTCTGGCGATGGCGATGGTCATCCTTAGTGAGAATCGATTTGATGCAGCATTTGTGAAGAACTGGACGAACTGGGAAGAGCTTGAAGTCGATGGATTCTCTGCCCGGGGCGAAAATTTCGAAGCTGTGATTGAGGTGCTGAAGCGGCACTATGCGAGGTTCACTCCGGAGTTTGCGGAAAAAGAAAGCGGAGTGAAGGCGGATGTCATCGTTACGACGGCACGCGAGATCGCTGATGCTGGAAGCCGGTTTGCTTCGCATCTTTGGCGGGGAAGCGCGTCGGGAAATCTCGGGGGATGGCAAACTGCGCGGGCATTGATGCTGTTGCATGTGCTTACGGGATCGGTGGGAACTCCGGGTGGGCACAATCTGAATGCGTGGAACAAATTTGTACCGCGATCGTATAAGAATCCTCCGCCGCAGAAGAACTGGAACGAACTCCTTTACCCGTTGGAGTGGCCGCTGTGCACGCATGAGATGTCACCGCTGCTTCCGCATTTTTTGAAGGAAGGACGCGGGCGGATAGAGGCTTATTTCACGCGCGTGTTTAATCCGGTGTGGACTTATCCGGATGGATTTTCGTGGATTGAGATGTTGCGCGACGAGGAGAAAGTTGGATTGCATGCGGCGCTGACTCCGACCTGGAGCGAGACCGCGTGGTTCGCGGATTATGTTTTGCCTATGGGATTCGGCTCAGAGCGTCACGATCTGATGAGCCAGGAATCTTACGCGGGGAAGTGGATTGGGTTTCGACAGCCCGTGCTGCGCGTGCTACAGGAAAGAGCGGGAAAGAAATTCGATTACACGTATCAGGCGAATCCGGGAGAAGTTTGGGAAGAGGATGAGTTCTGGATCAACCTATCGTGGGCGATTGATCCCGATGGGGCGATGGGGATTCGGCAGTGGTTTGAATCTCCTTATCGTGCTGGAGAAAAGCTTACGGTTGACGAATACTACGGGTGGATTTTTGAAAATTCGGTTCCGGGATTGCCGGAAGCGGCGGCTCAGGAGGGATTAAAGCCGCTGGAATACATGCGCAAGTATGGCGCGTATGAGGTGACTACCGACGTTTATCGACAGAACGAGAAGGCGGTGGATGCTGCCGATCTCTCGGGATCAAGAGTTGAGGCGAACGGATTGGTCACTAAGGACGGCAAGGGCGTTGGCGTGATGATTGACGGCAAGGCGGTCGTTGGGTACAACACTCCGTCACGGAAACTGGAATTGTTTTCGAAGACCATGGCGGAGTGGAAGTGGCCTGAATTCGCCCTTCCGGAATACTATCGCAGCCATGTGCATCGCTCGGCGCAGGCGGCGTCGATGGGAGAGGCGGCGCACCATGGCGATGCAGAATTTGAACGCAATTTCGATTCGCGATACATGCCGCTTGTGGAATGGCCAAAGGATGCAAATGGCGAGGCGTATACACTGTTGCCGATCTTTCGGCTGCCGCACCTTATTCATACACGATCGGGGAACTCAAAATTTCTCTATGAGATTGCGCACAAGAATCCGCTGTGGGTGAATCCTACAGATGCGCGCAAGCTTGGCGACATTCGCACGGGCGATTTGCTCAAGGTGCATACGGAGATCGGGTTTTTCGTCTTGCATGCCTGGGTCACTGAAGGACTGGCGCCGGGGGTGGTCGCTTGCTCTCACCATATGGGGCGATGGCGGCTTAATAAAGATGACCACGTGGAGCGTATGTCCAGCGCGTGGGTCGATCTGAAAGAGGTTGGCAAGGGACAATGGAAGATGCGGCAGATTTCGGGAGTTGAGTCGTATGAGACCGCCGATCGCGATACACAACGCGTGTGGTGGAGCGACGCGGGCGTGCATCAGAACCTTACATTCCCAGTGCATCCCGATCCGATTACGGGAATGCACTGCTGGCACCAGATGGTGCGCGTAGAGCGGGCGGGCGCTGGCGATCGCTACGGTGACATCTTTGTCGATACCAATCTTTCGTTTGCGGTATATCAACGGTGGAAGGCTTTGACGCGTCCGGCGCCGGGACCGGGCGGGCTTCGGCGGCCGTTGTGGATTCCTCGCGTCGTGCGACCCGAGGAAGCAGCGTTCTTTGTGCAGAGCACGAAACCCTGAGCTTACCCGGCGATGTAAAATAGCTGGATGCCAGCACAGTCGGGGAATCCCGCGTCCAATAAAAAGCGCACTCCACCTCCGGACGAGACTTTTGAAGAAGCAGCCTACCTCAAGGCTCTGGGAGAAAAGCAAAAGATTGTTAGCTTGAAACTGGCTGACGGAGAAGTGGTCCGCGGGTGGATCGAATATTACGACAAGAACATGGTACGCGTGACTCGCGAAGACGGGCCGAATTTATTCATCTTCAAGCATGAGATTGTTTATATTGCGGAAGACGGGAAGAAGAAGTAGGGGTGGTTCAGTTCTCAGCTCGCCGGTCAGTTTCCGTATCTCAGTTTTCAGTACTTTCACTTCACCTTTTCTTAAAGTTCTGACGTCGCATGACGGCCAACCAATCACTCGATCTCATCTCTCCCATGCAGGCTATCGCTCGCGAGGCGGGCGTGCTGTTGATGGATTATTTTCATCAGCACGTGAAGATTGAGTATAAGGGCGATGTGGATCTGGTCACGGTGGCGGATCGCGAGTCGGAGGCATTGATTTTGGCAAAGGTTCGCGGGCAGTTTCCTAGTCACGATGTGATGGGGGAAGAAGGAACGCGGATCGAAACGGGGAGTGAGTACAAATGGTATGTCGATCCGCTCGATGGGACGACCAACTTTGCTCATGGCTATCCGGTGTTTTGCGTTTCGCTCGCGGTGGAGCGGCGGGGACAACGAATTGCGGGAGTAATTTTCGATCCTACTCGCGATGAGATGTTTGCTGCTGAGCTTGGCGGCGGGGCTCGGCTGAATGACGCAGCGATTCACGTATCGAGTACTTCGAAGCTTGAGGAATGCCTGGTGGGCACGGGTTTTCCGAGCCACAAGCGACATAAGAATCCGAATATTTATTTTTATCACCAGCTGACGCTGCGTACTCATGGGGTGAGGCGGGCGGGTTCGGCCGCGCTGGATTTGTGCAACGTCGCCGCGGGGCGATATGACGCTTTCTGGGAGTTTAATCTCAATCCCTGGGATACGGCGGCGGGAGTGCTGATTGTGCAGGAGGCCGGCGGACGGGTGACGGATTTTTCTGGCGGACAGTTTCAGATTGCCAGCCGTGAAACGCTGGCCTCGAATGGACTGGTGCATGAGGCGCTTACGCATGAGTTTCATGAGATTTTTGCGGGGCGGGGATTGGAGGAGCCGCAGAGTCCGCTTAGATATGCGCGGGATCGAGGAGCCTAGGCACGCGCCTCAGTGTTGGGGCGGAATCCTCGCGTTACAATTAAATATGTGAATTCGTCTCTGCTTGAATGCAAGATTGAAAAGCGTCCTGACAAGGTGCGTCTGAAGGGACGCATTCTTTTTCTTACCGAAGATCCCGAATTAATCAAAAAGCAACTGGCGGGGTGGGATCTGCCTTGGGATTCGGAGAATCCTGCTCACAATCCCAAACTTCGCGACGACATCTCTACCGACGAGATTACTCCGGCGCATTACTGTTTTTATTTCGACAGGACGCTGGGCGAGATTCCTTATACAGGTTTAAGATGCGGCGACACTTTGCCGATTGGGCGCGGGGATGTGAAGCGCGGCGGATTTGTATGTTCGGTGAGCGGGAAGCGGCGCGGGAAGGGATCGAGCCGGGAGCAATCTCCTTATGCCGAGATGTGCGCTGGAATTCAGGTTGCGATCGCGGAGAATATTGAGCGCATATACAAACAAAATTGCCAGAACCTCGGATTGCTGACTTCTACCGATTTTTCCTTGATTGACCGGATTCGGAGCGGGGAAGAGATTTCGCTGGGCGAGTTCACGGCCGGCGAGGACGAGATCACTCGGCAGGTGATCGAGTATGGCGGGTTGTTTTCATTTAATGTGGCTCGGCTGCAGGGGAAGGTTTTCCTGCCGCCGATCAAGACTTTCACCTACTTGGGATTAGCCGGAAATGTTCGCCGCTATTCAACTCGGCCCATGACGATCGCGGAGAAGATCTTTGCGCGCCACATGATTACATCTGAAGGCAAGGTTGGCATCGCAGCGGTCAAACCGGGCGACACGGGGTTTACGCGCGTCGATCTACGGTTCAGCCATGAGTATGTCACTCCAATGGCTGCGATTTTTTATGAGCAATATGTGGGCAAAGATGTGCCGGTGAACGATGCTTCCAGTATTCGCTTTTTTCGCGACCACCTTACTTTTCTTGATGAAGTGATCTCTGAAGAAAAGAAAAAAATCGGGCTACTGGATTTGGCTACACAACTCAAGCTGAAACAGGAGGATTTTGCCAGGCAGCAAGGGATCAAACTGCATGGCGAACTGGCTGACCGCAAGGGGTCGGAGGGAATTTGCCATTCGGTGATGCTTGAGACTTATGCTTTGCCGGGGCAGGTGAATGTGGGATCCGATTCGCATACTCCGCATGTTGGGGCTATCGGTTGCATAGCTTTTGGGATCGGGACGACTGACGTATTCAATTCATGGATCACGAAGGACGTTCGGGTCAAGGTGCCGGAGTCGGTGAAGATTGTCATTCGCGGGAGACGGCATCCGAATGTCACAGCGAAAGATTTTATTTTGAAAATTCTTTCGCTTGAGTATGTGCGGAGCGGCAAGGCGCTGGCGAAGGTCATGGAGTATGCGGGCGAAGCGGTGGAGGCGCTTTCGGTTGACGAGCGCGCCACGATGACCAATATGGCAGCGGAGATTGGCGGCTTTACGGGGATCGTGGCTCCGGATGAGAAGGTGGTCGAGTTTCTGATTGAGCGGCGAGGCATGAAGCGAGCCGAAGTCGAGAAGATGATTGAAGGACTACACAGCGATGTGGATGCTGAATACGCGGAAATGATCGAGCTCGATGCGGCTGAGATCACACCTATGGTCGCGACTCCGGGCGACCCGGGGAACGGCAAGTACGTTCGCGAACTTCCGGCGCGCGTTCCGATTGAAATTGCCTACGGCGGAACATGCACGGCGGGAAAGAATGAAGACATGGATATGTATGCGGCTGTGCTCGGAGACGCGCTGAAAAACGGCAGGAGAATTTCGAAGAATGTTGATTTCTGGATTCAGTTTGGTTCACAGGAAACGCGCGAGTATTCGAAGCGTCGAGGTTACATCGACATTTTCGAACGTGCTGGTGCGCATGTGATTGAGCCCAGTTGTGGGGCGTGCATCAACGCGGGGCCGGGAGTGTCGCGGCGTTCCGACCAGGTTGTAATCAGCGCGCAGAACAGAAATTTTCCTGGACGCAGCGGACCGGGGCAGATGTATCTGGCGTCACCCTTGACGGTGGCAGCCAGCGCGGTGGCCGGATATATCGTCGAGTACGAACCTTCGAGCGTTGGTGTGAGATCCTGAATTCCCAGTTCGGGACAGTGCCCGCGTAATCGAGAAATAGGCCATTCCGGTCTTCTCAGTCATCGCTGCATCCACTATCAACACTGTCGGATTCGAAACCGACGTCGCTCGGTAAGATGTTTTCCGAATCGCCTTCCCCGCCATCCATGTAGAATGTACGGCAGGGTACATTTAAACGAACGGTTCCAGACTCTATAAACGCCTGAGCCTCGTCGCTCAGACGTTTCGGGCTTCCCCATCTTTTTACCAGGCAGCAAAGCCTCGCTTTGCAGAATCGCGAAAAAGCAATCATGAAAATTCTTCTCTATAACCCCGACAACGGGATCACGCGTAATTTCATGCCACATCTATGGATGTTTTTGCTGCAGGCGCTTACTCCGGCGGGGCACGAGGTGGTATTGATCGATGGTAACGCTCAACCCATGGACGAACCGGGAATTGCACAGTACGTCGTCGACAACAAGATTGGGCTGGTCGGCATCGGGGCCATGACGAGAATGATTGCCAAGGCGTATCGCATGGCGGATGCGGTTCGGGCTACGGGAGTCCCTGTGGTGATGGGCGGACCGCACGTGACGGAAATGGCCGACGAGGCGCTCGGCCGAGATGGCGGGCCGCGGCACGCGGACGCGGTTGCGCTTGGCGAAGCCGATGCGACCTGGCCGCGCATTGTGGAAGATGCTGCGCGTGGCGAGCTAAGAGATGTTTATGCTCCGGTCGACGCTTTTGGCCAGGAGAGCAAGCCTTCGCTGAAGGAATATCCGGTGATTCCCTGGGAGTCGATCGATCTCAAACAATTTAATTTAATCCCGAAGGCGGCAACGGCCTTACTGCAGACGATTGGCGAAGGTTGGGGAACATTTCGCATTATTCCTGTCGAATCCGGACGAGGCTGCCCTTATGGCTGCGAGTTCTGCACAGTGACTGGATTTTTTGGCGATTCGATCCGGTTTCGAACCAACGAGAGCGTGGTGAATGAATTACTTTTGCTAAAAGCCCGCGCTCGCCGCGAGAAGGGGCAGATGGCAGTCTTCTTCATTGACGATAATTTTGCCATCAATATCAAGCGAACGAAGTCGCTGTTGCGTGACATCATTGCGGCCAAGGCGCAGGTGCATTGGGTGGCGCAGATCTCGGCTAATTTATTGCGCGACGAAGAGCTGGTCGATTTGATCGCGGCTTCCGGAGGCAAGTGGATCTTTATCGGCATGGAATCGATCGATCCGGCCAATTTGAAGGATGTGAATAAAGGATTCAATAAGCCGGGTGAGTATGCGGCGGTGCTGCAACGGCTGGCGGCGCGCAACGTCTACGCCATCACGTCGTTTATTTTTGGAATGGATAACGACACGGTTGGGGTTGCCGAGCGGACACTGGGACAAGTTCGGACGTGGCCTCCAGGCCTGCCGATTTTTGGCCTGCTGACGCCGTTGCCGGCAACTCCCTTGTACAAACGACTCGAGACTGCGGGGCGATTGACTCGTGCGAAGCACTGGCAGGAATTCATTCCGTTCGCCATGGCTCACACCCCGTTAAAAATGACAATTGAGGAAGCTCACGCCGAAGTAAGCCAAGGCTGGGCGGAAGCTTATAGTCCGAAGGCGCTGGCCGCTGCAGTTGAATCATTGAACGACCAGCCGCTTGGCTATCGGATCAACATCTTTCTGGCGCGACTCTGTTTTCGCGGCATTTACTTTCCTATGATGGGGAAGATGGCATGGGTAAAGGTGATTGCGCAAAACCGAAAAACGATTTTCAAGCTCATAAGAGAAGGATTCAAGGCCAATGCATGGCATGGCGCCCCGGCGAGGATGCCTGTCACACCAGGACCCAGGGCGGAAGCAGGCGGTGCTTCCGTCGTGGAGGTGTGAACGGGCTTGGCGAACTCGACTCCTCGCTTGAAATAGCTGAAACGCTTTTCAACCCTGGAAATCTGCCACTGATTGGTGCTGCCTGTACCGATAGCGGGGTTCTTGCTAGAATCAGTACTTAATCGCCTCCGTGAGCGAGGAGCACCGATTTTATGGCCTACGTAATTGCCGAGCCCTGCATTGGAACCAAGGACACCGCCTGTGTTGACTCCTGCCCGGTGGATTGCATTCATCCCAAGAAAGACTCGGAAAAATTCGCGACCGAGGAGATGCTGTATATCGATCCCGTCGAATGCATCGATTGCGGCGCCTGCGTTCCGGTCTGTCCCGTATCGGCCATCTTTGCGCTCGACGATCTACCGGAAAAATGGAAAGAGTACACCGAACGCAATGCGAAGTACTTCGGGCGGTAGAGTGGTTCTGATTAGCAAAGATGTCTGAAAGCTGACGGCTGACAGCTCCATCCTTTACAATCGTTTGATTAGCCTGCTGACCTTCCATGGCGCTGAAGGAGTCGGAAGCGATCGTTCTGCGCACGTATCCGCTGCGTGAGTCTGACCTGCTGGTTACGCTGTTTACCCGAATGGAAGGCAAGGTGAAAGGGGTTGCGCGCGCGGCCTTGAAATCGAGGCGACGGTTTGGAGGCGCGCTGGAGCCGCTCACGTATGTGCGGGCGTTCTATGACGACCGCGAACGGCAGGAGTTGGCGCGAATCGATTCCTGCGAGGTGATCGAATCGCCCCTGGCGAGCGAGGTTAGTTATCCGCGGGCAGTGGCGTTGGCACACATTGCCGAGCTGCTTGACGAGTTGATGCCCGATCGCGAAGCGAGCGATGCGGTTTTCCGGTTGAGCCTGGCGGTTTTGCAGGAGTTGCGTGGGACGGCGCTGTGGATGCCGCTAACGTATTTTGATTTGTGGATGACGCGGCTGATGGGGTTTCTACCCGAGTTTTCGGAGTGCATCGTCTGCGGACGAGCGCTTAATGGGAGCCGGGCTTTTTATCATGCGCTCTCCGACGGCCTGGGTTGCGTCGATGATAAGCGGCTGGCGTCGTCTGAGTTGTCGATTGAGTCGAGGAAAATTGCCGCGCAAATGCTGCGCTCCCGCGTTTCGGAGTTTACGGCCATTGATTGGCCGAAAGCTGTGGGAGCAGATTTGCGGAAATTTCTTCTCCAGATTCTGGAGCGGCACATTGAGAAGAAATTGGTGACCGCGGGGATGATGGAGAAAATTGGCGGGTAGCTAAGGACTCCTCTCAGGAGACAAATTTTAGATTAGATCACGTGAACTCATCTAATTCCACTTCGCCGACCTTCCAGCAGCTTATCCTCAAGCTGCAGACCTTTTATGCCAAGCGCGGAGCCGTGATTCAACAGCCTTACGACGTTGAAGTGGGCGCGGGGACGATGGCTCCGGGGACATTCTTGCGCGTGTTGGGACCGAATCCTTACAAGGTTGCTTATGTGCAACCTTCGCGGCGTCCGGCTGATGGGCGTTATGGAGAGAATCCCAACCGATTGTTCAAGCACCTGCAATTGCAAGTGATTCTCAAGCCACCGCCGGAAAATGTGCAGGAGCTTTACCTGGAGTCGCTCGGCGCGATCGGCATTGATTTGCGGCAGCACGACATCAAGTTCGAAGAAGACAACTGGGAGTCGCCGACACTTGGCGCGTGGGGCATTGGCTGGCAGGTGATGCTCGATGGGCTGGAGGTAACGCAGTTCACTTACTTCCAGCAGTGCGGCGGAGTGGATCTCGATCCGATTTCTGCCGAGCTTACTTACGGGCTGGAGCGGCTGTGCGCTTTTCTGCAGGATGTCGATTCGATTTACGACATTGTGTGGGCGCGCGATCCGGAGACGGGCAAGGAAGTGAAGTACGGTGACGTTCGTCTTATCGATGAGCAGCAGTTTTCCGTTTACAACTTTGAAGAAGCGGACGTGCAGAGCGCGTGGAAGCATTTCGAGCTTTGCGAGGCGGAGTGTAAGGCGCTAATTGCACGATACGCTGAACTGAGCAAGGATAAGAGCGATACGGATGGCGTTGCGCGGGAGAAGGCGCGCTTTCCGCTGCTCGGCGCTTACGATCTCTGCCTGAAGTGCTCGCATTACTTCAATATTCTTGATGCCCGAGGTGCAATTTCGGTGACGGAGCGCGTGGGCGTTATTGCGCGAGTGCGGGCGTTGGCCGTCGGAATTGCCAAGGCCTGGATGGACCAGCAGTATCCAGTGCAAAAAAAAAGTGACAGCACTTACGAGGTTGCGAACCCGGCGGCTAAAGAAAAGAAAGGGAAGCTGTCCCCTGTTCTTACGTAAACGAAGTTCGAAGTATGCCTGACTTTTTACTCGAAATCGGATGCGAAGAGATCCCGGCGAGGATGATTGATGCGGCTTCTTGCGAGTTGCGCGAACGTGTGAACTCGCTGCTTCAGCGGGAGCGTCTGGAACCGGCCGGCACGATTTCATCTTTCGATACGCCGCGTCGTCTCGCCGTACTTGCATACGGCATTCGGGCCTCACAACCGGACCTCACCGAGCGGGTGAGTGGTCCGTCCGCGCAGATCGCATATAAGGATGGACAACCGACACCGGCGGCACACGCCTTCGCCAAAAAGGTTGGCGTCGATCTTGGGAAACTGGAGAAGGTCAAGACTCCCAAGGGCGAATATCTGGCGGCTACGGTTGCGCGAAAAGGACGGACCGCGGCTGAAATTCTTGCTGAGGCGCTTCCGCAAGAAATCTCAAACCTTTATTGGCCGAAAAGCATGTACTGGCGCAAGCGTGGAGAGGTGTTTGTTCGTCCAGTGCGCTGGCTGGTCGCGCTGCTCGATGAGCAGGTGGTGCCGCTGGAGTTGTTCGGCATTGAAGCCGGAAGTGCATCTTGCGGGCATCGTATCATTGGCAACAAGGCTGTCACTATCTCCAAGCCGAGCGCCTACGTTGAAGCCATGCGAGACGCGAAAGTTCTTGGCGCGGACGAGCGGCAACAGAAGATCCGCAAAGCACTCGATGCGGCAACGCGAACGATCGCAGGCGCGCGTTGGCGGGAAGACGAGCCATTGCTGGCGACTGTGGTCAATTTGACCGAGTTTCCTTCGGCCGTTCTTGGCAACTTCGATCCGGAGTTCCTCGACCTGCCGGAAGAAGTGCTGGTCACTGTGATGCGTGACCATCAGAAATATTTTGCGGTTGAGGATGCGAGCGGCAAGTTGCTGCCTTATTTTTTGGCTGTGCTCAATACTGCCGGCGACTCGGAGGGGTTGATCCGCCACGGCAATGAACGGGTTTTGCGGGCGCGATTTAACGATGCCAGATTTTTCTGGCAGACAGATCAGAAGCTGAGTCTGCGCGAGCGGGTGCCTTTGCTGCGGAGTGTAATGTTCCAGAAGGATCTTGGCAGCTATTACGACAAGACGCTACGCGTGCAACGCATGGCCAGCTGGCTGGCGGAGACGGTGAAGCAGGAGGGCATAGCGATTCGGCCAGGGGTCGTGCATAAAGCCGCGCTACTTGCGAAAACCGATCTGACGACAGAGCTCGTTAAGGAATTCACAGAACTGCAGGGAATTGTCGGCGGTCTTTACGCGCGGGTGCAACGACTAGATGAGGACATGAAGCCTGACGTGCAACGGGAAATTTCGCGGGCCATCTACGATCACTACAAGCCCGAGTCGATGGAAGATCGCGTGCCTGCGACCGTTGAAGGAGCGGTGCTCTCAATCGCGGACAAGGCCGATTCGATTGCGGGAATGTTTGCGTTGGGGTTCGTTCCCAGCGGATCGAAGGACCCGTTCGCGCTTCGCCGACAGGCGAACGGAATCGTGAAGACGATTGCTGAACATAAGCTTCCGTTCCGTCTTTCAGCGATCATGGCCGACGCACGCGGTCGATATAAAGGGTCTGATGCAGAGAAGAAATTTACGAATGCCGCGTTCGGTGAGTTGGAGCGAAGCTTTTTCCGCGAGCGGCTTGAGTTTTATTTGAAGGATGCGCGCGGCTATGCGTATGACGTGGTTAGTGCCGTGCTCGCAGTCGATGCTGACGATGTGGTGGACGCCGTTGCTCGCGCTGAGGCTGTGAGCAAAGTACGGGGCTCTGCGGATTTTGAATCGATCTCATCGGCCTTTAAGCGCATTAAGAATATCCTGCGTCAGGCGGCGGAAAAGACTAAGGTTGTGGCAATGCGTGTTGATCCATCCGGCTTGCAAGAAGAGTCGGAGAAAGAGCTGGCCACTCTGGTTCCGCAAACTGCGGCGAGGGTCGAAAAGCTTCGCAGCGCGCGGGGTTATGAAGGCGCGCTGCTCGAGATTGCGAAGCTGCGTCCGGCCATCGACAAATTTTTTGACAAGGTGATGGTCATGGTGGACGACGAGAACCTGCGCGCCAATCGCCTGGCCCTGTTGCAGACGGTGGTCAAAGAATTTTCTACGATTGCGGATTTTTCTGAGATTGTGACTGAAGGAAAAGATTCTACGAAATAACATTTTGCGAAAAGTACAAAGAGGACATTATGGCAACGACGACTCTCCCTGATACCGAAATGATCGAAAAGAACACTGCTGAAACGAAATCTAACGCCACGAAGCCTGGGGCTACGAAGTATGTGTATTTTTTTGGCGGTGGCGCGGCCGATGGCAACGGCAAGATGAAAGATGTTCTCGGCGGCAAAGGCGCTGGTCTTGCCGAGATGACGAATGCAGGGCTGCCGGTGCCTCCGGGCTTCACGATCCAAACCGAGGCGTGCCGCGAGTTCATGCGCAACAACGGGGTGTCAAAAGAAGTGGATCGGCAGATGGAAGAGGCGTTGGCGAAGCTAGAGAGTCTGCAGGGGCAGAAACTCGGCAAAGGCGAAAATCCGCTGCTCGTGAGCGTGCGCTCGGGTGCTAAGTTCTCAATGCCGGGCATGATGGACACAATTCTCAACCTTGGGCTGAACGATCAGAGTGTCGAGGCCCTCGCGAAACGAGCCAACAACCCGCGCTTCGCTTACGACTCCTATCGGCGCCTGATTCAGATGTTCGGCAATGTTGTTCTTGATATCGAAAAATCGGTATTTGACGAAATTTTCGATGCCAAGAAGAAACAGCGCAAAACCAAGTTCGACACGGGCCTCGACGCCAAGGCGCTGCAAGAGGTCATCGCGGAGTATAAGAAAGCTGTGAAAAAGCACGCCAAGCGCGATTTTCCGCAGGATCCGCACGAGCAACTGGTGATGGCGCGCGATGCAGTGTTTCGCTCCTGGCTGAATGACCGTGCCAAGCACTATCGCCGCATTAACAACATCGATGACATGCTGGGCACCGCGGTCAATGTGCAGGCCATGGTCTTTGGCAACCTAGGTGACACCAGCGGCACGGGCGTAGGTTTCACACGCAATCCGGCTACCGGCGCGAAAGAGTTTTATGGAGAGTTTTTGCTGAACGCGCAGGGCGAAGACGTGGTTTCAGGCGTGCGCACACCCGTTCCAATCCTCGAACTCGAAAAGATCATGCCCGATGTTTACAACCAGCTTAGAGATATCACCACGCGTCTGGAAAAGCATTACAAGGATATGCAGGATTTCGAGTTCACCATTCAGGATGGCAAGCTCTATATGCTGCAAACCCGCAATGGCAAGCGCACGGGACTCGCCGCGGTAAAAGTAGCGATCCAGATGGTGGACGAGGGGTTGATCAGCAAAGAGGAGGCAATCTTCCGTCTCGATCCCAACCAGGTTGTGGATTTCTACGTTGCGCGCCTGGATGAGAAGGATGTGAAGCCCGAAGATATGTTGACATCCAAAGGATTGCCGGCGTCTCCGGGAGCTGTTGTCGGTCAAATTGTTTTCACCGCCGATGATGCGGTGGCAAAGGCGGGCCATGGGGCGGAGAAAAATCCGGTGATCCTGGTTCGCGCCGAAACCACTCCCGAAGACATACATGGAATGGAAGTCGCCGCCGGTATTTTAACCTCGCAAGGCGGCATGACGAGTCATGCGGCGGTTGTCACTCGCGGCATGGGCAAATGCTGTGTGGCGGGGGCGGGCGAGATCGCGGTCGACGAAAGAGCGCGTGAGATGCGCGCGCGCGGTCAAGTCTTCAAGGAGGGCGACTGGATCACGCTCGACGGTACGACGGGCCGCGTGTTGCGCGGAAAGAGAAATCTGCTTCCGCCAGATCCGGAGAATCTGGCGAAGCTCGAGCACTTCATGAGCTGGGCGGAGCCGTTTCGCAAGATTGGAGTGCGCGCCAACGCCGACATCCCACGCGATGCCATAAAGGCGCGCGAGTTCGGAGCAGAAGGCATCGGGCTTTGCCGCACGGAACACATGTTCTTCGCGGAAAAGCGTATTCCGCACATGCGAGCGATGATCCTTGCGGACAACGAGAAGGACCGCCGCGCCGCTCTGAAGAAGCTGCTCCCCATGCAGCGCGAAGATTTCATCGGGCTATTTAAGGCGATGGAAGGATTGCCGGTGACCATCCGCCTGCTCGACCCGCCGCTGCACGAGTTTCTACCCAAGCGCGAGAAACTCATGGTTGACATCGCCAGCCTGCCCAGCGCCGGGGCAAAACAGAAGAAGGATCTGGTGGAGGAATACAAAGACTACGAAGTGAAAGTGGCCGGCGATCTGAAGAAAATTCTTCCGGAACTGCTTGCGCGCGTGGAAGAGTTGCACGAGTTCAATCCGATGCTGGGGCATCGTGGCTGTCGTTTGGGCATCACCTATCCCGAGATCACCGAGATGCAGGCGCGCGCGATTTTTGAAGCAGCCGTGGCGGTGGATAAGGAAGGCATCAAGACCCACGCGGAGGTGATGATTCCGCTGATCGCCACGGTTAAAGAGATGGAGAACCAAGGTGCGATCGTCCGGCGTGTGGCCGAAGAAGTGTTTAAGGAAAAGGGACGGCACGTGCATTACCTGGTGGGAACAATGATTGAGCTTCCGCGCGCCTGCCTGGTTGCGGGCGAGATTGCCAAGGAAGCGGAGTTCTTTTCATTCGGCACGAATGACCTTACACAGACTACGTTCGGATTCTCTCGCGACGACATTAACAAGGTTCTGCCGACATATCTCGCGGAAGGCATTCTGAAGCAGGATCCATTTGCGGCAATTGATCGCGAAGGCGTCGGCGAACTGGTGCGGATCGGCATCGAACGAGGAAGGAAGACGCGTCCCAAGCTTGAGGTTGGGATCTGTGGTGAGCACGGCGGGGAGCCATCGTCGGTGGAGTTTTGCCACCAGGTGGGGATGGATTATGTATCCTGCTCGCCGTTTCGCGTGCTTACGGCCCGACTAGCGGCGGCGCAGGCGGGAGCTAGCGAGAAGCTACAAGGGGACGCGGGAAGGACAAAATAACTGATCAGGCGAGCTATTGAGCCGCAAAATCATCCGATCCCTTTTTGTAGCGGGCGCAATTTTGGCGAGTCTCGTTGCGAACAAGCGCAGACGTCTGATATTTTTACTGCACTCTTTGTAGTCGATTGATCAGCTTCTGTGCCAGATTCTCCTCCGACTCAGACCAGAGCAAACGGCCTGTGGCCCCGGAATTCTTCTCGACCCGGGCAGTGAACTCGACCAGTTTTTGCACGTTGCTGCGGATGTTCCGTTCTGCCTCGGAAGTGAATTCGATTTCTTCGTGTAAGAAAGACGTATCCAAACCGAAGTCGATTTGAATGTGGCCGGCCTCTTCGGCTGCGCGATCTTCAAATTCCATCCCGTGCGCAACGAGATGCACGAGCGACGGTTCCAGCACCCATTTCGCGCCGCGGTCGGGAGGCGTCCACAAATCCCAATAAGCTTCGAAAATATAGGCGTAGTCGTCGTGGAGAAGCTCCGCGACTTCGGAGACGGCCTCTTCGGGTGTAACGCCGGGACGGAACCGCTCTTCGAAAATAGTAGGCTCGCTCCATGATACCGGCTGGATTGCGGCATAGATCACACCTTCCCGCGCCGCAGAAAATGGGATCTGCCGTAGCACGCTAACGGCAAGAGGCAAAATTTCGGCCTCCTCGAAACTAGGAAACCACAGACTCAGATAAAGCGAGTCAGCCATAGATCTATATTCTAAATCGGAGGTGTTCAGTTCGCATTCGCACGCTAGGCTTTTCGCGTCGGCCCCTTGCTTTTGACGCGCGAAAATCGCGCTGTTAGTATGAACTCCGGCGACAAACCATTTCCCTATCAAAAAGTCCCTGTCGTCTAGCCTGGCCTAGGACATCGCCCTTTCACGGCGGTAACACGGGTTCAAATCCCGTCGGGGACGCCAAATCTAATCAACAACTTGGATGAGATTTGGCGCGCTTCTTCATGTAACGGTATGTAACGTTAAGACAGGTGGTGCGCATTTCCTGCCTCCGGCCTGGGTTTGGGAGCGATCAACTCTACCACCCTCGACTGTGCCTTCCGTTTCTCAGAAGTCACTGCCTGCGTGTAAACGTCCATCGTGACCTTGATGGAAGCGTGACGCAGCAGCTCTTGCACAACCTTGGGATCCTCCCCATTGGCGTGCAAGAGGTTTGAGTAGGTATGTCGAAACGTGTGCCAGCTCATATTGCCTATGCCCAGCCGTTTCGCCACCGGTTTGATGAACATCCTCATGATCGTCATCGGCCAATACGGCTGTTTGCCGCGTTTCGCCCCGGCACGGGGTGAATCGCTGGCAAACGCCCAATCTTCTGGCTTCTGATTGGCGTGATTCTGTACCACGCCAATAGTTCTTCGATCATGAAGTCATCCCGGGGAACCGTTTTCTGCGATGCCTCTGTTTTCACCTTCCCGCTAACCTTGTCAACAACCGACCGAGTGACACTCATCTGTTTGCAGACGAAATCGAAGTCCCGCCACTGTAACCCGATCAGTTCGCCGCAACGCAAGCCGCTGCCGCAATCCAGTAACACCATCGTGCGTTCTCTTTGCTGGAGAGCTGCGAACAAGCCTTGAAATTGTTCGACCTCCAGCGCCGGGGAATGCTTTGCCTCTTTGCGCTCTGCCGAACGTACTTCATCGGGTTGGCTGCTTCGACTCGCGGAAGAAGTTCATGTCGCATGCCGTGGCGGAAAATCGCGCTCATGATGTTGCGGATCTTGACTTTGGTGCCGCCTGCCAGTGGTCTTCCTTTCTTGCTACCGGAATCACGGACGAGCCCATCCAGCCACTCCTCCATCGAGACCGACTTGATCTCGCTCGGGCGGTATTGACCCCAGCGAGGCACTATCCACTTGCGCAAGTAGCTTTGTTTCGCTTCTGGTCGAGTACGCCTTCTTATCATGGTTGTCCATCCGCATCTCTCTCTCTCGGTAGTGGTCAATCAGTGACTTGAAGGTCGTAATCGTGGGACTGCCCGTCTCAATGATCTCCCGGTTCACATTAGCTCGAAGGACCTCGATGTGCTGAAGTGCCGTTGCCCTAGTTTTAATTGCGGCAACGGTACCTACAACAATGCATCGCATCCTCTTGCTACCGTCCGGCTGCCTTTCCCTGTAGCGATACTCCAAACTGCACCGGATTTCGCTGGATCGTGTTAAACAACCTTCTTGATAACGCGCTCTCCTCATGGATTCCTCCTTGTGAGAGCGCAGGTGGTGGGTTGAATCTACCCGACTGTGCGTCCCAATGTCCACTGTCGCCACGAAGAAACCAACAATCAACTTCGTGATTCAGTGACAAATCGACCCGCGGAAGCAAAACATCGCGCCCCGCTATTTGACTAGATAAAGCCGCACCTCTGTGCACCGTACGGGACTGCTCAGACGAACTGAGACCGGAGCCAGTCGTTTAGTTCGACACGTAAAAGTGCCAGCGCTTCCGTTCTGTCCCGACCGGGTGAGCGGGCAGTGTCCCCTCACGGGCCATGCGCAGCACGGTTTTCGGGTGCATGTTGAGAAAACGAGCTGCATATTGTTGACTCACGGGCGCCTCTCGAACCGAATGTGAGGGCTCGTGTGAAGCAATTCGATTAGGCTGGGTCGACATAGAATCCTCGTTCCATCTCTGCGGTCCCTTTTGGCTGTTGGAGTCCGCACGGAACCGGCGATGTCAGCCAATTTGCTTCATTAATGCAGCCGTGTCCAACAACTTCTCGTCCCTCTGTTATTCCTGCCAGGAATATCAGACAGCAGCAAGCCGGTTTGTCAGATCGCTTTTTGCGGGGAAATCGTCCTGCGGATGCAGAACAGCCCGTTTCAGAAAAACTGAGTCAAGTAGACACCGACAGACTCATTTGCCTAAGCGATAAGCACTTGGACACAAGTTCGTTGGAAAATGATTTCGCGTTCCCAGACAGCGCAAGGGCATCCCCGAGACGCCCAACCCAATCCCTTGCGTTTGCCATTTTCCCCGCAACCTTCGCCAACCGATCGCTTTCCTCTGGACGCCTCCACCCAAACTCTCCGGCCCAAAAAGTCCATTCTGCTTGGTCGCGACCATGGTCCGCTGTTAGTCCCCTGGGAATAACAGAGGGACGAGAAGTTGTTGGACATCCTGATTGAGTGGGATTCGGTTTGCGCCACCAGCTGCCAATTTGAGGCGCGGGAGGTCCAAATGCCACGTTGGTTCCGAGTCAATTCCATCCACCAAATCCGGCGCTTTCATCGGTCGAAATGCGTCGAGTCCAACCGTCGTTATTCTTCCTGCTTTTCCTCGTGCCTGTGGCCGCGATGGCTCGGGTTCACCGTTCGACACCGGCTTCAACGCAATCCAAAACCTTTTCACCGGCACTATCGCAAAGGTTGGAAGTCTGGTCGCAATGGTACGCCGGCTACGGCTTCGCGCACGGGAACCAGGTGCGAAGGGCTCGCGGGCGTTGCCGCCGGAACGGGCCTCGCCGTTCTCGCGGTCGATGTCCTGAGTTGGCTCTGGGAGTGTAGCGGCTTTTTTTCGCTATGGCCCCCATCCCGTTCGTGCCACGCTAAAAACGTACGATATGCCCGATAAAGCACAGCAGAAACGCCGCACGAATCTAGTGTTCAAGAGCCTGCACAAGCCTCCACCTACTTGGGCATCGAGCCCGGTCTCTATTGTATCTTGGTATGCGTCGGCGCAGTGGGGGCCTTCAACCTTTTCGATTCCAGGCTGGCCGGTATCACGGATTGATCAGAAGTTTTGTTTCGGGCATTGGGTAACGAAAGCGATCCGGCTTCCTCCGTATCTTCGCAAAGTTCAACACTACAAGCTGCGCTATGACACAGCCAAGCAGCAAGTTCACCGCGTGGAGGTAGTGTGATGCTACATCTCGATAAAGTTATCAACCCCTGGAAAGGAGTGCATCACTGAATCACCACATCAACCTCTACGGCTTTGGAACGAGAGGCATTCCTTACAAAGAGCGGCAATCTCATTATGGTTTTTTTCTTTCCAGCGTGAACTACAAAGTCTAAACCGCTCAGAACAAGAATACGCAGTAAACCGGCTTTAACAGCATTTAAAACGTTTCGCCCAGACCCCCACGTTTACCGATACCCCTTCAAATCGAACCGCCCTGATCTTCCCTTCGCAAAATATGACGATCCAATTGTGGCAGCAGCGATCGAACAACGGCGAAAGTTATTTGAAGCAAAACGCGAGATCTCTATCAGGTTGAAATCTTTTACTGCATTCTGCTCGAAGGTGCCAGGTCGAAGCCGCGTAGGCGCGGCAATCGCTCGAATCTTGCGCGATCCCGCGGGCGCCGTTAGCGAACTAAAAGTGCAGTTCACCAACGACAGCATGAAGACGCTGTTACGCACACACATTGAGCACGATCTTCGACGGCTCGACCAAAGCGTGCAGGCCTTCGCTCGACAGCTCGCGGACTTCATGCAAATCGAGATTTTAATGGGCAGGGGCAATTCAGGTTCTTCCGCCGCTTGCTCAATTACGACGACTGGCGTGTTGAAGGGAGGCCGCAGTCCACGCAGTTTCTCGACTATCAGGTGGTCAACTCCGACATCGAAGCCGAACGCGATCATCTCCGCGTCGGCGATCACATCGTCCGGGTGCTGACGATGAAAGAGGCCATCGCCGAAACACAGCCCCTGGCGCTCGATGCGCTCCTGAAGATCCCGGCCAACTTCTATGTGGTCACCGAGTGGGCGCCGCTGGCAACAGACAAAGCTCGCAAAGAAGTGAACAAGCGTCGACGCCACTTCAATATGTCGAAGACCGGATTTGTCTCCCAGATGGGCAACGACGCCGCGAAGACAAACCCCCGTGATGTGCTGGTGGAGCGACGTGAAACAGGCCAACGTCCATTATCTTGGCGACTGCCTTCCGCGCCCTGGATGACGGTCAAATCGCTGGGCGACTTCTCGTTGACGATTGTGCTGTACGGCCCGCTCAGAAAGCCCAACTGGAGCAGCTCGGAGCCGAGTTCACTGGGGTCTTCACCAACGCGGATGGGAAGTCTCTTTGCGGAAACCTACAACCAGCTCAACGCATACTTCTCCACTGTGCCCGGCAACTATGCGCTGAACCTCCGCAAGTTGTATCTGCTGGAACACGAATTACGCCGATTTGTCTTTTCTGTTTACGATCCTTCCCGGCGAGAAACGAACGCGCATCTCGGCACGGAGTGACGTGTCGCTATGCTCGAAACCGACAACAGCACCCATACTATCTACAACCTGCATACCGGCGATGTTGCCCACACCCTTATTCTTGGGATGAGCGGTAGTGGCA
>CAVWWW010000024.1:0-84291 GCA_963758745.1 uncultured Acidobacteriaceae bacterium | reverse complement strand
AGGACATTCGGGCAGTTGAAATTAACCAGACCGTATCACCGTCACCGATGACGGTGTAGACCCGAATACATGGTGGTCAAGCAGTTGGTCGCAAGACCGACTCCACCCCACGGACCACCACCGCAGCCGGGCCAGCTTCGACCGGCAGCCTCGAATTGTCGCCTGTCGAGAAACAAGCGCAAAGGAGTGTTTCCATGTCCACACGAGTTGTTGAGTGGGCCCCAAGTGCAAAGGAGGAAGCGATGCGACATTCAAAACGAAAGACGAAAATCACGACGACCGTTTTGGCATTGGCGCTCCTGGTCGGATGGTCAGCCAGTCCAGCGCTGGCCCAGGCTCCGCCTTCGTATTCGCCAGAACAACTGGACCGGCTGGTCTCTCGGATCGCGCTGTATCCCGACCCGCTTCTGGCGCAGATCCTTGCCGCCGCAACTTTTTCCGACCAGATCCCCGACGCTGCCAAGTGGGCCGATGAACACCACTATTTGACCGGGGACGAACTCGCCAAGGCCATTTCCGAGGACCATCTGTCGTGGGACCCAAGCGTGCAGGCGTTGCTTCCTTTCCCGTCTGTCCTGGAGATGATGGCTTCGGATATGAAATGGACCAGGGATCTGGGCGATGCTTTTCTCGCGCAACATCAAGACGTGATGGACGCGATACAGCGAATGCGGCAAAAGGCAAAAGATTTTGGCTATCTGCGGAGCAACGATCGAATCGTCGTAAGCGGCGGTCCGTACATTGAGATTCTGCCTGTGGATCCGGCATTCATCTGTGTGCCTGCCTACGATCCGCTGGTGGTTTTTTTCCCGCCGCGGCCGGGAATCGTCGTGGGCGCCGCTATCAGCTTTGGCTTCGGCGTCACCATTACCGCGGCATTTCGTCCGTGGGGATGGGGTTTGTGCCGCTTTGACTGGGGCGCACACGTGGTGTTCATCAACAACGCGCCTTGGGGACGTATCTGGGCCAACCGCGGCGTCTATGTGCATCCCTACGGCGAGTTGCACCGGTGGGAGCCCGCACACCGCGTGGAAGGGCACAGGTTGATCCCGCGCAGCGAAGAAGAACGGCACGCGGCGCGCATGGGCCATCCACGTCCAGAAGAGCCCACCACCGATAGAACCGGCGTCAACGGGAACATTCTGATTTAGTCCCTCAGGGGCCAATCGTTTACGTTTGGGTCCTTTCTGAGATGGCTACCAACAAAGGAGAGACCGCTATGAAGCGCCAAATGCTGATTGTCGTAGTTGCTCTGTTAGCGCTCGCAAGTTTGGGCATTACTCAGGATCGTGAACAGCCCTCAGCCAAGGCTCAAGAACGCATCGTTCGGGAAGTTCGCCACGAACTTCTCATGCTCCCCTATTTTGGCGTGTTCGATTACATCGCCTTTAAAGTGGACGGCTACAACGTCACTCTGCTTGGACAAGTCGTCCGTCCAAGTCTCAAGTCCGACGCCGAAAATGCTGTGAAGCACATCGAAGGCGTGGAGAAGGTGGATAACCAGATCGAGGTATTGCCTCCTTCGCCCATGGACGACCGCCTACGCCTCACCTTGTATCGCGCGATTTACGGGTACCCGGCCCTCGAGAAATACGCTCTGGGAGTGCAAAAGCCGATTCGCATCATCGTGAAGAATGGCCGCGTCACCCTGGAAGGCGTGGTAGACAGCGAGGCCGACAAGAACTTGGCCGGACTTCGCGCCAACGGCGTCCCCGGCATATTTTCGGTGATCAACAACTTGCAAGTGGTCCCGGCGTGATGGAATTCGCGGCATGAAAATGGCCGGGCGCCGAAATTACTTTTGGCTGGCGCGTTTCCACATCTGTCCTTACGCCCCCAGCACCGGGTCCAAGTGAGTCTTACAAAGGGACCGCTCCGTAGAACCGATGATCGCAGATAGGATGTCGGGCAGTCCTGCTTCGCCCGGTTGCGGCAAGCTGGGCGCGATGGTGGCTGGATGAATGATCTCTTCAAACACGCTGTTTCGCTTTCGCTCCTCGGGAAGTGCGTTGCCGCAGTTGTCGGAATCCTTTTTATTCAAGGCACGTTTCGCGTGCTCGAACAAACCCTGCCCCGGCGCTTTGGACGGGCCGATGCGCGCTATAAGGTTCGCAAGTTCCTCGTCTTTTCCGGGTACCTTTCGATTCTCCTTTTCCTCGCCATCCTCTTTGAAGATCGCCTGGGCCGCCTCAGCTTTGCCATTGGTGTCGTCGGCGCGGGTGTGGCAGTCGCCCTGCAGGACGTGGTGGCCAGCATTGCCGGCGCTTTCTCCATCGGTTTTTCAAAGCTGTATGCCGTGGGAGACAGAGTGCAGATCGGCGACACTCAAGGGGACGTGATCGACATCGGGCTGCTGCGCACCACCTTGATGGAAACGGGGAACTGGGTCAGCCGGGACTTGTACAACGGCCGCATCGCTCGCATCCCCAACAGCACCGTCTTGCGCGGGTCCGTTTTTAACTACTCGCAAGGATTCCGGTTTGTTTGGGACGAGATTAACGTGCTGTTTAAAATCACCAGCGATTGCCAGCTTGCCAAAGCGATGCTTTTGCGGGCAGCCAACGAGGCGATTGGCGAGTACCTGGTCGAGGCGCAGAGCTCATGGAAAGTGATGAGTGACAATTATCAGAGCGCAAATCCTCCGTTGGAACCTACCCTCGCACTCGTCGTAAATGCCGGATCGCTGGAATTTACCGTCAGCTACGTGGTCGACTACACGAAACGAACCGCTATGAAAGATCAGTTGTTCACGAAAATCGTAGAGGAAGTCGCAAATAGCGATGGGCGGCTCGAATGGGCATCGTCGGCAGTTATTCCCATGAGCCCGCCCGGCGATGCAGGACACGAATCGAAGGCGCTCCTCCCGTCATCTTCGACTCTCGGTGCGGGCCACGCGGCAGATTCCCATTAGCGCCAGCCCCCCTTAGGGCATCCTGAAGATTGGGGGTGGTGGGCACGCGCACACATTCGCAAAGAACGCGAATGTATTGGGCACCCGGGGTCCAGTCGAAATTTTCTGACGCAAAAACAATGGCGAGTGGTCGAGACTCGGCATTCGAGGTTTTCGAGTTGAAGTAGCCACCAAATTGGGAAAGGCAAGAGACCTCGCTACCCTTATCATCGACAAAGTACTGCCATGGTCAATTTCTTCACGACGGTCAGCGCTCAAGCGATTCAGAAATTCGGTAAATACGCTCGTAAAAAAAAGACAAACTTCAACATCACTTCCAGGCTTGCCGAAATCCGATCGCGTTCGAGGGCACGCTGGGGTTCCCATCCAGTGGATTGGGGCGATGAGTAGATTTTGCCAATGGCATCGGGAATGGAGTCAGGCTCTGGCTCAAATGGCTGTAGAAGATGCGCTCTAAAACCGGCAGGTTATTCAAGAGTTGGTTGATACGTAGCATCCCGGCGTCACGTCCGCCGTACAAGAGTTTTCGTCGACATTGACACCGGCCAAGGGATCGCGCACGCGGAGTACAGAATCAAAGATTTGAAAAGGAGCCCTCTGCTGCGCTTACGAAATAGGCTCCGCTCTCGCGCCGTCTACCGAGTAGACGTTGTGTTCACGAAACGCGAGCAATGCCGCGTAAGTTAACGCGCACCGGAGTTGCCATCTGGCAGCAGTCCAATCCTCGCGTGACGTGGAAAACACGGTGGTTCCTCTGGCACTGTCATCGACAATGATGCTCAGTGTTAGCGTCGCCTGCGTCGCCTGCGTCAGTGCGCAATGCCAAAGTTGCTTTACAGCGAGCAGAATCACTATACCATACCAGGTATGGTAATATTAGGAATCGTGTTTGAAAAATATGAGCCACACAATCGACAACAAACAGAAATTGGTCCTAAGGGCTAAACGCATTCAGGGACAGGTGGAAGCGCTGGTGCGAACTCTGGAGGAAGAGCGTGACTGCTCGGAAGTCCTGCAAGTGATGAGCGCAGCCAGGGGTGCCATGAACAGTCTAATGGCCGAGCTTTTGGAGGGACATATTCGGAGCCATGTTCTCAACGGAAAACAGAAACCGACTTCGCAGCAGGTAGCGGCTGCTGACGAAGTGATCGACATGGTGAAGTCGTACCTGAAATAACCGACATTGGAGGAGGGAAGAATTTTCGATATGAGCTCCTCGCCCTTGATCACAAATCCGTCGGCGCCCGTTCCCCAACTGGAGAGAACTTCTCCGCAGATAAAGAAACCTGACCCCGATGCCGACCACGAAGAGCACGAAGACGGACACGGTGTCGAATGGACGGAACTCATCCGTATCGCCTTCGTGGGTTTGGCGGCGACGGCGGTCTGGTTGCGGCTCTGGGAGCCGTTTCCCCACATCAGCGTAATCGGTATCGCCACCACGCTGATCGGCGGGTACCCCATTTTCAAGGAAGCCTTCGAGAACATCGTGGAACGAAAAATGACGATGGAGCTCTCGATGACGATCGCTCTTCTTTCGGCTTTGGCGATTGGAGAGTTCTTCACCGCGCTGGTCATCACCGGCTTCGTCTTGGCCGCCGAGGTCTTAGAAGGGCTCACCGTTGGTCGGGGCCGGCGGGCCATCCAGAGCCTTCTCGATTTTCTCCCCAGGACAGTCCTACTCCGGCGTAATGATCAGGTGATTGAAGTACCGGCTGACCAAGTTCAAGTTGGGGAAATGGTCATCGTGAAACCGGGTGGGCACATCCCGGTGGATGGCGTTGTGCTTGCCGGTCAGTCGTTTGTCGAACAAGCGGCAATCACCGGCGAAGCCATGCCGGTTGAAAAAGCATTGGGAGATGCGGTCTATGCCGGAACCATCAATCAATCGGGCGCGCTCGAAATCGCAGCCCAGAGACTCGGCCGCGACACGACATTCGGAAGAATCATTGAGGCCGTAGAACGCGCGGAGAAGTCACGCGCTCCCATCCAGAAAACTGCGGATCGCCTCGCGGGTTACCTTGTGTACTTCGCTCTCGGCGCGGCAATTCTGACCTTCATCATCACTCACAATGTCAGGTCAACGATCTCAGTAGTAATCGTTGCCGGAGCGTGCGGCATCGCGGCTGGAACCCCTCTGGCAATTCTCGGGGCAATCGGCCGCGCGGCGCATCAGGGAGCCATCATCAAAGGCGGCCTCTACCTTGAAGCGCTGGCCGCCGTCGACACGGTCCTTTTAGATAAAACCGGCACGCTCACTTTCGGCACCCCGCAGATTCGTGAAGTGGTTTCGGCAAATGGCTTCGGGGAACAAGAGATCATTGCCGCCGCCAGCATTGCCGAGCGTAAGTCCGAACATCCTCTCGCCAAAGCTGTTGTGGCGCGAGCAGCCGAACTCGCCATTCCGCTCATCGATCCCGATGAATTCTCGTATACGCCCGGAAAAGGAGTCAGGGTGAGCTACGGAGGCGAGGAGATCCTTGTCGGTAGTCTGGCCCTTCTTGTGGAGCACGGCATGACGAGAGGCTTGCCAGCAAGTGGTAACGGTGCGGACGGGGCGTCGGAAGTCTACGTCGCGCGCGCTGGACACGTTCTTGGGAGCATCCGAATTGCAGATGTCTTGCGGCCGGAAGCCAAGAACGCAATTGCGGCGATGCGGCAAATGGGTTTGAAAACTGTCTTATTGAGTGGCGACACACAAGGGGCCACTTCATCCGTGGGTCGCGGCCTCGGGGTGGACGAAGCGGTGGGAGCACTGCTGCCGGAGCAGAAAGCAAAATGGGTAACCGAGCTGCGTAGCAAAGGCCGTAATGTCGCGATGGTCGGGGACGGCATCAACGACGCTCCTGCGCTCGTAGAGGCCAATGTCGGCATCGCCATGGGATCGGGAACCGATGCGGCTCGCGAGAGCGCGGATGTGATCTTGATCGGAAGCGATCTCTCGAAATTGGTCGAGACTCTGAGGGTTGCCCGTCGCTGTCGCGGAATCATCATGCAAAACTTTATCGGCACGTTGGTCGTGGACAGCGTGGGAGTCGGGATGGCAGCATTCGGTTTTCTCAATCCGCTCCTGGCCGCTTTTATTCACGTAACGTCAGAGTTGGCCTTCATCCTAAATTCCACGAGATTGTTGCCTCGGAGTTCCGGTAAATGAGATCCCGAAGTTGCGGCGAGACCTTTGAGCGGTGTGTATGCATTTTGCTCATTACATCCGGAACCGGAAAGGCTTGGCTTGTGACTAATTCAAAAAGATTCTGAGCGTGTTGTCGCTAGCCTTGATCGGAAACGCCTCGAGGCAGACTTTTGGGGTGGAGCGGGATATCGAACCGAGGCCGTTTTCGATAAGGAGACCAGGAGGAAGCCGCCGGCGTTTGCGGCGGACGCGGTGCGCTATGGGATGAAAGCCAGTCTGGGATCGAGTCGAGAGATGGAGGACTGGCCGAGAACAGTCAAAGTGGAGTTGAGATGGTCGCGGTGCCTGGAAGCGAAAGAATCGGAAACCCACAAAGAAGGCTGTTTCAGTACGGCGAGGACACGAATGCGTCGGCGTGCGGGAGCACATCCTTGCATCGCGGCTGAGGGACGGGTTAGGAAGAATCGAAGTACATGCATGCTGGTAGTTCCGCAGCAGTAAATCTCTGAATCACGATTCATCGATGCGCTGCAGCGCGGGCAGTGCCAGAGAGAAGAGGTCTCGGAGTGGGCGTCGTTTGTTTTAACTTCCTGGTCCGTCGAGTCACCGGAGGCCAGCAATTGCCGGCCAAGCGCCAGACGGGAAGCGCGAAAGCGATTGGCGAGAAAGCCGAAGTGCCGGATGCGGACGAAGCCTTTGGGCAGGACGCGCGGAAAGAAGCGACGTAAAAACTCGGTCGCGTCCGGTCATCTTGCCCTACTTGCCACCGTGGGCGCAATCCTTCCAGCGGAAAGTCAATAGAGAACTGAACCGTTACCTCCGTACCTCGTGCCCGTCGCTCGCTCCCGCTCGTCGAGGATTCTCGAATGGGTCAAAGGTCGTAAAATCATTTGCATGTATTCAGATGGAGGTTCACATTATGAGGTCGATTCTTTTGACAATAGTTGTCGCGTTTATCGCCATCTTTCGAGCGATGGCACAAGATGCCGTACCCGCCGAGATACTAGAACGCACATTGTTCATCAAGGCTGGTAGTGAGTCGGGCACAGCCTTTGCCATTGAACACAATGGGAAGCTCTATTTAGTCACTGCCAAGCATGTCGTTGCGGGGATAGAAAACGAACAATCGAGAATCCAAATATCGCGAGCAGGCCGGTGGTTGGATTATCACATCGTTAAGACTATCTTTCCGCCTTCCGGTGACGCAGATATTGCGGTCCTCAAGACAAATAAGAAACTCACGAAGCCGTTTGAAATTGGTCTCTCTGACAGAGCCCCAGCGTTTGGACAGCAAGTTTGGTTCCTGGGCTATCCGTGGGGCATTCATACGGTTGGGATTCGTGTGTTCGAGACCCATAAGATCGAGGTAAACGCCGAACTCCTGTTTATCAAGCGAGGGACGATGTCAGCATCAGACGCAACCCATCTTGATGCCGTCATCTTGTACATAGATGGTTTCAACAATCCCGGATTTTCCGGCGGTCCCATTCTGTATTGGGACTTCAATGAGCGAGCATACAAGATTGCCGGTGTGGTTATGGGTTATAGACAGGATACAGCGAAGCTGATTGTTAACGGACAGCATGTAGATACTCAATTGCTTGTCAACTCCGGCATTCTGATCGCCTACCAGATCAAACCCGCGATTGAAGCTATCGAGAAGGACGATGCGGAAGCAGCAAAATAAAACAAAAAGCTCCTCCCAATTAACCGGCTGGCGTCTAGCGCGCTGGCGGAATAACTCGATATTCCTACTGAGCTTTGTGTAGGCATGGCTGGTTGATTACAACCGAATGGTAAATCAACAACGAACCGCTTTAGAAATCCGATGCTCCATCCGTTTGAGCTATGGGCCCTCGACAACCTAGGAGATAACACGAGTTGAGCGCGGATGCATTTTCAGCCACTTAGCGGCACGAGCTGAACTCGTGCCTTCCCAAAACCGCCGCCAATTGAGTTTTTTTTCGCAGACTCTAAAGCCGGCCCTACCCAAAACCGACTTATGAGATAGCTAGATAGCTTCTAGTCTTTGAGGGGCACAATCGGTTGATCGCCGCGGCAGAAGGTTGCCACTTTCAGCAGACCGCCCGGGCCCTGGGGCAGCGTCTTGACGGGACCGTAGCAATAGACCGCATGTCCGTTGGCGGCGAAATACCAACGCCCACCCTTATTTTTGACGGGCTGCTCGCTGGCAGTTACAGAAATCTGCGCTGGTGGCGTCAACTTCGGGACGGGGAGAGACAAGATTAGAGCCAGGGCCAGGGTCTTCATGATTATGTCTCGCTTCCATCGCGACCCCACACAAGGCCGCATTTCACAGAACCGTTTTCTTGGTTCGAATCCTGCGATCCGAATCGTTTCTCATCTGTACTAAAATCAGGGCGCCTTTAGAATAATGATGGTGCCCTTCAGATCACTTTCGTGATGCGCCGCACATCTTCCAGGTCCGCCGCCGGTCTTCCCGGAATCTGCTTCATCGTGCGGGCGGACTTGCCTGCTTTTTTCGATCCCTTCACCCCTGCGGCAGAGCTGCCCGAATCGGAATCGACATGCTCGGCTTCCGCAGTCGCTTTGTCATGGATCCGCTTGCTATCGTCGCGCGCGATTTTGCCTTTCAGAGTCGCCAGTTGGGTGCTGTCCTTGAGCATCTCCCGGATCAAAGTGCGCTGCGATTCAATCGTCTGCCCCTGCTCGAAAACCAGCATGGTCAAAATTCCGTAGGAAACGATGAACAGAATAACCAGCAGCGGCAATATTGCGACGGGCCGTGCCGGTGTTCGAGGAGATGTGCTCTCAGCGCTGAAAAGGACGGTCAAGGTAGCCCCCAGTTCGCCCGATATGTTCCGGACTTGCGAAGGAATAGTGCACCCGTGAAACCATACAAACGCCGGATTGTAAGTACGTGTTGCGGATGGGTTTAACGAGAAGAAGCGATTCGGCCCAAACATCGCGAGTGCAACCCTCTGCACTTTATGAGTAACGATTCCAGCATGAGTAACCTGGCGGCGTTACTAGAGTGAGTGACTAACGGACCATCCCCTTGGAAGGCGCGCCAGCCAAGGCGTTTGCAGCGCTTAAGACTTTACGATTCGAAACGCCGGGCGTTTTCGCCGGGCAAAGATCGCCGTTTAACTCATCAGAGTTCGCGCATGTCTTTCAGCCCTTGAGCCGCGGAAAATTAGTCCGACCGAAATTGCTTTGACCGCAACATTCGGATAGCTCACGCGGCCGAATTATCCTATGTTTCCTGCATGGCCACCGATGCGATACTTACAGAGGAAGCAATGAACCGAACATTAAACCGAACATCGAACCGAAGATCACAACCAGCGGCACTGAACATCGACGATCGTCGAATGGGCGATCGTCAGATGAGCGATCGTCAGATGGACGACCGCCAGATGAACGATTGCCGCATCGACGCTCGTCACGATAACGCTCGTCCCATTAACGCTCGTCCCACTAACGACTGCCGCTGGCAAGCGGTCCTCGCGCGCGACAGCTCACTGGACGGCGCATTCGTCTTCGGTGTCTCCAGTACCGGAGTCTTCTGTCGGCCTTCCTGTGCCGCCAAACGTCCACGCCGCGAGAATGTCACATTTTTCGTCGACGCGCTGGAGGCCGAGCAAGCTGGCTACCGGGCCTGTCTGCGTTGTCGCCCGAAGGCGGTAGACGGAAATCCGCAATCCGCATTGGTTCGCGCCATGTGCCGCTATATCGAGCAACATATGGATGATCGCGTGACGCTCAACCTGCTGGCCAAGGAATTCCGTCTAAGTTCGTTTCACTTGCAGCGGACGTTTAAATCCGTGCTCGGAATTTCGCCCAAAGCCTACGTCGACGCCTGCCGCCTGCGTCAGGTAAAACAGAATCTCCAAGCCGGACACTCCGTCACCACCGCCCTATATGCGGCTGGATACGGCTCCAGCAGCCGCCTCTACGAGCGCACCGCCACGCAACTGGGGATGACACCGGAGAAGTATCGACGAGGCGCGCTAGCCGCCGTAGTCCGCTACACCATAGCGAACTCTCCTCTGGGACGCATGCTGATTGCCGCCACCGATAAGGGGATTTGTGCCATCCAGTTCGCCGATTCCGATCAACAGCTGCAACAGGGATTGATCCGCGAATTCCCATTCGCGGTTCGCCGCCGCGACGATGCCGGAATGTCCGAATGGCGGCTGAGCCTGGCGCGCCTGATGGAAGGAAGCGAAACGAATCCAACTCTTCCGCTAGATATAAGGACGACTGCATTCCAAAGGCGAGTCTGGGAAGCGCTGCAAAGAATTCCACGAGGAGAGACGCGCTCCTACAGCGCGGTTGCAAATAACATCGGGATGCCGACGGCGACAAGGGCCGTTGCCCGAGCTTGCGCAACCAATCCGATAGCTGTCGTGATCCCCTGCCACCGCGTAGTCAGTAAGGACGGTGGTTCAGGCGGCTACCGCTGGGGCATGGAACGCAAAGAGCAGTTGCTCGCGCTGGAGCGGGGGAATTCTTTCCCCCAGCCCCGACCCATGCATGCCGGAACGCAGTAGTGTTTCCTCAGTCCTCAGTTCCCAGAGCAAATCCACCTCTTTCTTCATTCAATTCCCTTTGTTAACGTACGGCCTGCGCACGGCCCGTTTCTGACGCACGTTATAAGTGTGCGAGCTATTCGAAACCCTCCCCCGAGAAATTGCACTCTCAGTAAATGGGATAACCGCAGCGACCCAGCAGAGATTCTTTGGAGGTTTTAATGAAGACCGATTGCGATTGCCTATGCGCCGTCCCTGCCTTCCCTCGTAATTTATGGCGTTCGGCGATGACACTTTTGCTCGGCATCGGACTTCTTCTTGCTCGGCCCGCGACCGCGCAAACGCCTGGCGACTGGAGTCTCGCTGGAAACATGTCGACGGTGCGCGGCACGCCCACTGCGATCGTGCTGACGGACGGCACTGTCTTGGTCGTGGGCGGCGCTTCGAGCGCCGCGTCTGATCTTTACAATCCGGTCTCCAACAGCTGGACAACCGTGGGCGCCATGAGCACTCCGCGCAATTTTCAAGCGGGCACGCTCCTTGCGAACGGAAGCGTTTTAGTCGCTGGCGGCCAGGATGAGAATGGAAATACGCTCGCATCCGCGGAGATTTACAATTCAACAACCCAGGACGTGGACGCTCACGGGAAATATGACGACGCCGAGGTACCTGCATTCTGCTTCGCTGCTACCAAATGGCGATGTGCTGGTGGCGGGCGGCTGGCCTTCAACCTGCTGCACTGGCTCGCAAAATCCGCTGACTTCAAGCGAGATATGGAATCCCACAACTGGAACGTGGACTGCAATCGGCAACATGGCGAATCCACATGCGGACCAGACCGCGACTGTATTCAGCGACGGGAATGTGCTGATAGCAGGTGGTCAAAACTACGCACAGGGAAGCCTTCAGGAAGTGGAAGAATCTGCGGCCACCGAGCTGTATGAGTACGCCACCGGCACGTGGACCTCTGTCGGAAGCATGACAGTCGGAAGAGACTATGCCGGGGCAGCTCTGCTTTCGAACGGCAGCGTATTGCAAGCTGGAGGCGCCGTCGGCGGGTGCTGCTCTGGACTCTCTAGTGCTGAAATCTTCAACCCAACCACCCTCGCTTGGACCGCCACGCCACCCATGACCACTGGCCGGAATGGTCCGGCCGCTTCCACGATTTTCAACGCCACCGCGGTCCTCATCTCCGGCGGATATTCCTGCTGCTCAAGCCCGACTTCGACTCTTGCCAGTGCGGAATATTACGACTTGGCAACACAGGCCTGGCACCTGACTGGAAGTTTGAACCAGGCCCGCTCTTTCTTCACATCCGTAACGCTGCAGGATGGAACCGTGCTCGCCGTCGGCGGAGGCTATACGTCGGCAGAGCGTTATTACCCCAATCCCAGCGACCAGAGTGTAACCATTCAAATCGCGAACGCCGGAATTTCCCCGGTTTCCTTTTCGATAACAGGCACGAGCTGTTCGCCCGGAACTTATACGTCCTACGGAGTTATCGCGCTGAACTGGATTCCCGCTTCATCCTGCGAAGTTACCGCGATCGCGCCCAGCGGATCGAGCTTTACCAACTGGAGTGATGGGTCAACCGCCAACCCCCGCACTTTTGTCGCCCCAAGCGTGCCGACTACTTACACCGCCAACTTCGGCCAGTCCGCTACCACTTCTTATCGCTTGACCACGGCGGCGAATCCGACGAAGGGCGGGACAGTTTCTCCGGCATCGGGTTCCTATCCGTCAGGTACGGTGGTGAATCTTTCGGCTACGGCGAACTCGGGCTATGCCTTCACAGGATGGACCGGCAACGTAGCCAATGCCAATAGCGCTTCGACTACGATCACGATGAACGCTGCTCAGAGCGTAACTGCCAACTTCTCCGCCGCATCGACCGTGCGGGTGACAGTGGGCACAAGTCCGGCCGGGCTGTCATTCTCAGTGGACGGCACAACCTACACCAGCAAGCAAAACCTCAATTGGACTGCCGGCTCCAGCCATACCATCGCGACCACATCGCTGCAGACCTCGAGCGGAACGGAGAATAACTTTACTTCCTGGTCAGATGGCGGAGCGATTTCACATTCGGTAACCGCTCCTTCGAGCACGACGACCTATACAGCGTCATTCAACACCTCGTACCAGTTGACGACGGCGGCGAGTCCAACCAGCGACGGAACAGTTTTGCCGGCGACGGGGGCGTTTTACGCGTCCGGCACGGTTGTGAATCTCTCGGCTACGGCGAACTCGGGATACACCTTCAACAGTTGGACGGGCAACGTGGCTAATGCCAGCAGCGCCTCGACGACCGTCACCATGAGCGCACCGCAGTCAGTGGTCGCGAACTTTGTGTCGGCTTCAGCGGCGGCCTCGGGCCTGACCTTCGCCCCGCCCAGCGTCAGCTTTGGTACCGTCTCTGTGTCCGGAGGCTCATCGCAATTCTTGACTGTAACGAACGGAGGCACGACCGCGGTCAAGTTCACTAAGATTTGGCTGAGCTCGCTGCAAGGCGCGACCTCCCAGGACCTGACCTACGACGGCGGTTGCACTTCCTCACTGGCGGCGGGCAAGAGTTGCAAGATCACGCTGAGCTTGTGGCCGGGCCAGACGGGATCGGTGTCCGCCATCCTTAACCTTCAGGACAATGCCGCCGGGAGCCCGCAGCAGATCTCTGTAACTGCGACGGTGACTTCACCCTAAGCGGCCTGGGTAAGTGGCGAGCGTCAGCAATGCCGGCTTCAAGATGATTGTGCGCGTATCCGCGATGAGTAAGTTCGTGTAAACGACGCCTGAGCACTTATTGAGACTTGTTAGTAAGTGGCTAGCATGGCGGAGCGCCTACTCCGCCTGCTTAGTGATATTCAGCAGCACGCCAACGCACATCAGAGTGACAAACAGCGAAGATCCACCATAGGACACGAATGGCAGCGGAATTCCTTTCGTAGGCATCAGTCCGAGCACCACGCTGATGTTGATGAAAGCCTGCAGCACGATCATGCTGGTGATGCCGACGGCCAGAAACCGGCCGAAGTTATCCTGTGTCCGCAAAGCAGCTCGTGTTCCGCGCCAAAGAAAAATCGCAAACAGAATGATCACCGCGAGCGCACCCACCAGCCCCAATTCTTCGGCTGTAACGGCGAAAATAAAATCAGTGTGCGGCTCAGGAAGATAAAACAATTTCTGCTTCCCTTCCATCAGGCCAAGACCCGTAACACCTCCAGTCGAAACGGCAATCAGCGACTGGATGATGTGAAAGCCAAATCCCTTCGGATCAGCATAGGGATTGAGAAATGCAAGGATGCGGTCTTTCCGGTAAGAGACGTGGAAGATTAAGAAATACAGCGGCAGCAACGCCGCCGCGAAGGCATATCCAAAATAGCGCAGGCGAATGCCGGCAACGAAAAAGATGCAGGCGGTAATTCCCGCGCAAGCGATCGCCGTGCCGAGGTCGGGCTGAAAAACAATCAGTCCAAGAAACACAATCGTAGGAGCGACGGCAGGAACGAGCGTGTTACGCCAGTCGTCCATTGCTTTGGTTTTGTTTGCAAGAAACCAGGCAAGAAACAGGATCAGCGCGGGTTTGGCCAGTTCCGAGGGTTGCATTGAGATCGGGCCCAAATGAAACCAACGGTGCGTGCCGTGTGCGCGATCAATAAAAAAAACAGAGATAAGTAGAAGGGTCGTGCACCCAAGAGACGAAAAAACCAGCGCGGGATTTTGCAGGCGCTTGTAATCAATCTTCATGGCCACAACCATTACGGCGAGCCCAGTGACTGCCCACACCAGTTGCTTCAGCAAGAATTCATAGGCGGAGCCAAATCGCTCCTTAGCCATCACCGCCGAGGCGCTGAAGATCATGACCAGTCCGACAAAAACCAGAATGGTAGTCACCGTGAACATCCAGCGATCGACACTGACACGCTTGGCCATAAGAATTCATTTCACCATTGAGATATAGGGACTAGAGAAGTTTCACACCCGATTTTGAGAAGGGCGATAACTGTATTGGTTCCAAATCGTATGTTGGTTCCAATTCGATCTTACATAGCGCGAGACATCGCCAGCGAATGCACCGTCTCTTTGAATACCCGGCCGCGATGTTCATAGCTCTGGAACTGATCGAAGCTGGCGCAGGCCGGAGCAAGCAACACAACATCTCCGGCAACTGCGGAATCGCTGGCTCGGCGGACCGCATTTTCAAGCGTCTCCGCATGGTCGATTTCAACCGCACCCTGAATCTGCGATTCGATCTTTGCCGCCGCTGCTCCGATGGTGTAAGCGCGCTTCACGCGCTGCCGCAACAAGTCATGGAGCACCGTGTAATCGCTGCCTTTGTCTTTGCCGCCAAGAATGAGGTGAATGTTCGCCGGAAAGGATTCCAGCGCTTTTATCGTTGCATCGACATTTGTGGCCTTAGAGTCATTGTAGTAATCCACTCCCGCGATCCTGGCCACGAATTCCAGGCGATGCTCAACCGCTTTGAAATTTCGTACCGCCTCGCGAATTTGCTGCGGCTGGCAGCCAACGAGCATGCCGATCGAAGCCGCCGCGAGCACATTTTCCAGATTGTGCGCGCCTTTCAGCGGCACCTCCGCGAGCGGCATAATCTCGTTTTCGTGATTGTCATCACGAAAATAAATGCGGTTTCCGCGAACCGAAGCTCCTTTTTCGATCTCTTTTTTTCGGCTGAACCAGAACAAGTGCGCGCGCGTGCGTTGCGACAGCGCGGCGGTAGTCGAGTCGTCGGCGTTCAGCACGGTGAAATCGTCGGCGCGCTGATTCTCAAAGATGCGCGCCTTGGCTTTGACGTAATTGTCAAACGTCTTATGCCGGTCAAGGTGATCGGGCGTGATATTCAGAATCACCGCGATACGGGGGCGAAATTCAACAATCGTCTCCAACTGAAAACTCGACACCTCGAGCACTGTCCAGGTCGAAGGTCCAGCCTGATCCACGAAGGTGATGGCCGGTGTCCCGATATTGCCGCCCACCAGCGTGGAGAACTCTCCGGCTGCAATGATCTCTCCGGCCAATGAAGTTGTAGTGGTCTTGCCATTGGCGCCGGTAATCGCGACGATCTGACCAGCCAGAAATTGGGCAGCAAGCTCGACTTCGCCGATAACAGGCTCTCCCATGCTGCGCGCCTGTACCAGTTGCGCCGCATCAAACGGAACTCCCGGGCTCACGACGATCAGATCCTGCCCACGAAAGGTACGATCGCCATGGCCGCCGGTTTCAACCGTTATCCCATGTTCCAACAGAAGCAGGATCTCATCGCGCAGCTCGGCTTCAGGTTTGGTATCTGACACCGTGACGAGAGCTCCCCGCGACTTCAGAAACAGCGCAGAAGCCACGCCAGACTTGCCCAGACCGACGACGAGCACGCGTTTGTTGTTGAGATCCATCAGCTTCAATTTGTAATTGGTGATTTGTGATTGGTGATTTGCAATTCAAAAGCGTGTCTAAGGTAACTGATCTTAATTCTCAATCACAAATCACAAATTACAAATCACAAATTTCTCTTACCTCAGTTTCAGCGTCGTCAGCGCAAACAATGCAAACACCAGCGACGCGATCCAGAAGCGCACAATTACCTTCGACTCTGACCAGCCCAGCAGTTCGAAGTGATGGTGAATCGGCGCCATTTTGAAAATACGTTTCTTGCGCAGTTTGTAGGAACCGACCTGCAATATCACCGACAGCGCCTCGATAACAAAAATCCCTCCGATGAAGGGCAGCAGCAGTTCCTGCTTGATCATCACAGCAACCGTGCCGATCGCGCCGCCCAGCGCAAGCGAACCAACGTCACCCATGAAAACCTCGGCTGGATGGGTGTTATACCAGAGAAATCCAATCGATGAGCCGACCATGGCCCCGCAGAAAATCGTAAGCTCCCCGATTTGTGGCATGCGCTGTAATTCCAGATAGGTCGCAAAAGTGGCGTGGCCGCTGAGGTAAGTAAGAACCGCCAGCGCTCCAGCCGCGATCACCGTACAACCTATGGCGAGACCATCAAGACCATCGGTAAGATTGACGGCATTGCTCGACCCGACAATGACGAGCACGACAAACGCCACAAATGGAAGAAAAGCCAATGGCCAGAGCTGAGTACGCGCCCATGACTGGATCACCAGATCGGGGTGAAACTGTTTGAAGAATGGAACCAGCAGCATCGTCGAATACTCTCCGCGGTGCTGCAGAGCGATGAGGGCAACGGCAATCAGGGCGCTGGCCCCGATCTGGTAGCCCAGTTTGGCGCGCGCGGTCAATCCTAGATTGCGGCGGTGAACGACTTTCAAATAATCGTCGGTAAAGCCAATCGCACCGAAGGCCAGCGTGGAAAATATTGCGATCCAGACAAAGGGATTGCTCAAATCCGCCCAAAGCACCGTGGGCACGAGGATCGCGATAGCGATCAGCAAGCCACCCATCGTCGGCGTGCCCGCCTTTTTCTGATGAGCCTGCGGGCCTTCTTCGCGGATGTATTGCCCGATCTGAAAATCGCGCAGGCGATTGATCACCATCGGCCCAACAATCAGGCCCGTGAAAAGCGCGGTAAGGCTGGCGAAAGCAGTACGGAAAGTGAGATAACGAAAGATGCGGAATGGCGGAAAGTAATGGAAGAGCTTCAGGTAGAGCAGCCAGTAGAGCAATCCGCCTCCGACACCAGTTCTCGGTTCTCAGTTCTAATTTCTCAGTTTCCTTCGCTTGAGGCTGAAGGAGATCCGCGCTTTTGCTGCCACGTTTCCAGCGCTTTTTCCAGCTTCACACCGCGAGACGCTTTCAACAACACAACATCACCCTCGCGCGTTTCGCGCGCCAGCCATTCGCCGGCTTCTTCCGGCGTCGCCACAAACTCAACTCTAAGCCCGGCATCGCCAGCCGCCTCCACCATCGCCTTCGCCAATCCTCGCACGCCGATTAGGAAGTCAACTTTACTTGCAGCCAGATAACTTCCACAGTCGCGATGCAGCTGCTCGGCGGATGCGCCGAGCTCCAACATTTCCCCGGCGACAACAATCCGGCGCCGGCCGGGCATGGCCGCCAGAGTTTCCACCGCTGCCGTAAGCGCCTTTGGACTTGAATTGTAGCAATCGTACAGCACCATGATGTTATCCAATTGGACGATCTGTCCTCGTTTGTCCGCAGCCTGAAGAGATGGCAACGCAGCGGCGATCTCCGATGGCGTAATGCCGTGCTCAAATGCAACCGCAGCCGCGGCGAGCACGTTGTAAACGTTGTGCTTGCCAAGCAGCGGACTCTGCACCGCCTGGCACATTTCGTGGAGGACGAGATCAAAGCGCGTGCCTTCACTTCCGAGAAGCTCGATGTTCTCAGCCCGTACGTCGGCCGTCGTTTTCAGGCCGAACAGTACGACCCTGCCCTTGAAGTCGCGCCCGAACTGCCGCACATATTCATCATCGGCATTCAACACGGCCGTTCCTCCGTGGGGAAGGGATTCAATCAGTTCATATTTCGCGCGAGCGATTCCAGCAATGGATTCGAAGCTCTCCAGATGCACCGGAGCGACATTCGTGACCACGCCCTGATTGGGCAACGCAATGCGAGCCAGAGCCGCGATTTCGCCGGCATGCGACATGCCCATCTCGACCACCGCGACATGGTATTCCGGCTCGAGCGTCAGCAGCCCTAAAGGCAGGCCAAAATGATTATTGAAATTACCCTTGGTACGATGCACGCGATACTTGATCGCGAGCAAATGCGCCATCGCGTCTTTAGTCGTCGTCTTGCCCATCGAGCCAGTGATGCCGATGGCCGTCTTACCCCAAATTTTCCGCACCGCCGTGGCCAGCGTCTGCAGAGCGATGAGCGTGTCATCGACCGCGAGCAGTCGATCGGCAGCGGAATATCGCGCCAGTTGATCCTTCCGAACGACTGCGCCAATCGCTCCTCGGCTAAGTGCCTGCTCGACGAAGTCGTGACCATCGAGACGTTCGCCCCTGACCGCAAAGAAGAGTTCGCCATTTTGGACGGTGCGCGAATCGATGGAATATCCCTGCGCCATTGCGTAGGAATCGTATTCGCCGGTTGCGCCAACGAATTCGGCGATACGTGAAAGAAGGAGTCTCACGCCGTGCGGCCTGCCTTCGCCGCGCTTTTGCAGTCATAGCCAAGGGTGGCCAGGTTCTCGCGCGCAACTTCTACGTCGTCAAACGGAATCGTGCCTTCTTTTGTAGTCTGCACTTTTTCGTGCCCCTTGCCCGCGAGCAGCACAATATCGCCCGGCGCCGCCTGCCGGAGCGCGAGCACAATCGCCTTGCGCCGGTCGGGCTCAGCCAAATACTTTGCGCCGGACTTCTGCAAACCGACCAGCGCATCGTTCATGATGGCCAGCGGATCCTCGGACCGGGGATTGTCGGAAGTAAGCACAACGAAATCGCTGCCCCTTCCTGCCGCTTCCCCCATCAAGGGACGCTTGGCGCGATCGCGATCTCCTCCGCAACCGAAGAGCGTGATGACCTTTCCCTTCCAGCGCGCACGCGCAACAAAATCTCGAGCCAAAGCAGTGAGGTTACGGAGCGCATCGTCGGTATGGGCAAAATCCACAACCACCGTGAACGGCTGCCCGCAATCAACGCGCTCGAAGCGGCCCGGAACACTGGCGAGATCGAAGATCCCTTGCGCAATTTCAGCGTTAGAGCAACCGCGAGCAAAAGCCGCGGCAGAAGCCGCCAGCACGTTATACACATTCACATTGCCGATCAGCGAAGACCATATCGCGATCTTCCCTGCGGGCGTCACCATTTGAAAACGATTTCCGCGCGGCGTGATCTCGACCGATTCTGCGTGAAAGTCGCCGGCTGCCAGACCATAGGAAAAGATCACAGAGCTCTTTTTTTTGCAAAGCTTAAGCAACTGGCGGCCGTACTCATCGTCAGTGTTAAGAACGGCCGCGCGCGGCGGTTCCGTGCCGCAGCCTTCGAATAGCACCTGCTTGGCATGAAAATATTCATCCATTGTGCCGTGATAATCGAGGTGATCGCGAGTGAGATTAGTGAAGACAGCCACATCAAAAGGAATTCCAAAAACGCGCTGCTGCTCAAGTGCGTGCGATGAAACTTCCAGCACCGCTTCCGTCACTCCCACGGCCAGCGCTTCCGACAACAGACGGTTCAACTCAAGCGACTCTGGCGTAGTGTGCGGAGCGGGAAGAACCTTTCCCGCAATGTGATACTCAATGGTTCCAACGAGTGCAGTCTTGCGTCCCGCCGCCTTGAAGACCGATTCGACCAGAAACGCGGTTGTGCTCTTTCCGTTCGTGCCTGTAATTCCAGTGTTCGCGATGCGCTCAGCCGGGCGTTTGTAGAAGTTAGCGCTAAGGCGCGCGAGCGCGCGCCGTCCATTCACGACCTGTGCCCAAGCTACTGCTGGACGCGGCGTTTCAGTGGCCGAATCAGTAACGATGGCGACCGCTCCCGCCGCAATGGCTTGATCGATGAACCGATTGCCGTCGCTCGTTTCGCCCTTCATCGCGACAAAAACAGTTCCAGGTCGCACGCGCCGGGAATCGTACTCCACGCCTGCAACCGCCACATTCCCGCTCTCGGAGAGGACCTCGGCGCCTTGCAGAAGTTGTAGGAAATTCATTGAAGTGATTATAAATAGCGGTGCTCGGGCCCTTCGATAACAAACTTCTTATGTTCTTATCTCTTATCTTCTATCTGCCAAAACGAACCGTAATCCGCGACCCCGCAGCGACGTGAGCTCCGGGCGGAGGCGATTGTTCACGCGCGGTGCCGCTGCCGATGGCGTCCAGGTCGAGCCCTAAGTCCTGCGCCGCTTCAATCGCCATGCGCAAGTTCTTTCCAAGAAACGACGGTACCTCAATGCCTCCCTCTTCCACGTCGAGAACTACCGTTCCGCTGGTTTTCGATCCTTGAACGGGCGAATTCTCAGGCTCCGAAACGGCTGGGCTTGCAGCCGGCGAAATCTCTGCAGCTGTCGTCGATGAACCTTGCGAAGAGTCATTGGTTTCTCTAGTACTCTGCGAGGCGGGTATGATTTCTGCAGCAATTGGGGATGGCTTAGCCGCAGCAGCGCTAATGTTGGGCGTATCACGCGTGTCAGCCATATCAAGGCTGGCGCCGAGGTGATCAGGAGAGCTTTCTTCGAGACTTGCATCGGGCACATCGCGGCGCGCAAGCAACAGCTGTCGGCTGCCAGGCAGCTGAACGTCATGCGGCACATGCATATATTCGAGCACCTGCTGCGTGATCCGTTGGAAGACCGGCGCCGAAATTTGGCCGCCCTGATGCAGCCCCACCGCAGAATCCAGAATCACCACAACCGCGATTTGCGGATCGTTGATAGGAGCAAATCCAGCAAACGATGCGACATACTTCGTCTTCGAATATGCTCCGGTATTCGGATCCACCTTCTGGGCCGTTCCGGTTTTTCCCGCTGAACTATAGCCTTCGAGCAGAGCTTTGCGCCCGGTACCGTGGAGCACCACCCCCTGCAACATCTGCCGCATCTCAGCCGCAGTGAGCGACGAAATCACACGCGTCCCCGCGACCGGCTGAAAGGCCACTGTTTGCGGAGTGTTCTGCGGCGCGGCTGAACCGGCGGCAATCGTCGCGGCGGCAATCGTGCCGGCCACAATGCGCGGCGGAACGTGCACGCCGTCATTGGCAATTGTGGAGATCAAAGAAGCAAGCTGCAACGGAGAAATCCCAATCTCCTGCCCCATCGAGATCGCGCCGATCGACACCTTCGACCACCGTTCGACCGGCTTGGTCAAACCGCGCGTCTCACCGGGAAGTTCGATCCCAGTTTGCTGCCCGAATCCGAAAGCGCGAATGTACTTATAGAAACGCTCGTCGCCCAGTCGCAGCGCAACTTTGATCGCCCCCACATCGCTCGACTCCGCGAGAATGTCGGCCACGGACAGCATGCCGTGCGGCTTGCTGTCACGAATTCGCATGCCGTTGATGACGATCGATCCCATCTGGCAATCGAACATTTCATCCGGACGCGTGATCTTCTCTTCCAGTCCGGCGGAGATCGTCACCATCTTGAAAGTCGAGCCTGGTTCGTAAATGTCGCTTACCGCGCGATCTTTCAAAGCCTCATTCTTTATCTCTTTCCGAATATTGGGATTGAAGGTCGGCCGATTGGTAAGGGCAAGAATTTCGCCAGTCTTCGGATTTTCTACAATCACCGTGCCAGCGATGGCATGGGTGTCTTCCATACCGCGATCAAGTTCGCGCTCGGCAATATATTGAATGTTCTGATCGATCGTGAGGACGAGGCTGTTGCCGGATTCAGGCTCCTTTTCAACGCTGGCAAACCATCGCTTGCGCGCGTCGACAGAGATCATCAACTTCCCCGGCTTGCCTTGCAGTTGCTGATTGAATTGTCGTTCCAACCCGCTCAACCCGCGATCATCGGTGCCAACGTAGCCAAGAATTTGCGCCGCCAGTTCGCGCTTGGGATAAAACCGCTTCGGTTCTTTTTGGAAGTGAACCCCTTGCAGATTCAGCGCTCGAATCCGTTCAATCACCTCCGCATCCGCCTTCCGAGCGACCCAGCAAAAAGTATTGTGGGCGCGGCAGTCGGCGAGCACGACGCGAGGATCATCCTTAGTGATGCGTGAAATCAAGCTGATCGTATTTGGCAGGTCAGGAGCTTCCGAAGGCACTACGAACGCCGAGTCCACCTGTATCGACATCGCAAGTTCACGTCCCGCGCGATCGAAAATGACGCCGCGCTTAGGCGAGAGATCAAAACTGCGCTGCTGCTGGTGCTGGGCGCGCCGTTCAAAATCGCCATAACAGAAAATTTGGAGATATATCAGCCGCGCGCAGATCACGAGCAGCCAGAAGACAAAGCAACCCAGATAAGACGTAGAGCCTGAATTTTGCGTTGTTCGAAGGAAGACTCGCCGCCACTTCAACCCCTCAGAAACTTTCGGCGGCTCTCAATACATAAAGAGCCGCCGCTGAAAATGTGGCGCGGACACTCTTGTCCGCGAACCTCGACGTGATCGAACTACAGTGCTCGAACTAAAGATAACAATGATCGACTGCTACCGGTCGGAAAAGAATCCGGCCGGAGTCACGCTGGCCATAACCGGCGCCGTAACATCGGTGTCGGCGTCCATGCGAAGCACCTGTCCCGGCTGCGGCGACTGCATGCCCAGCTTGCGCGCCATCACATCAATCCGCTCCGGATCGCGCAACGACGCTTCTTCTAGCCGCAAGGCCCGATTCATCTCCGTTAGACCATTGCGCTCTGACCGCAGCGACTCAATCTTGTATCCGTATTCAATCGCCCGGAAATGTTGCAGCGCATATCCCATGACCAGCAGAAACAGACAGCACAACGCAAATCCGAACTGCTTCATCTCGCGCGCGCGCCGCGGATCTTCAACCTTCACGAGGCGCGAATTATCGATACTCTTCCGGAAATAAATTTCCGGCGTCCCCAGCCAGCATGACTGGCGTCGACTGGATCGAGCTGCAGTTTGCACGGCCACGGCTCATCTATGCCACCCCAAGAAATTCCGAATCGTGGTCTGAGTTGTGTTGATCGGTAGCGAACCAGGGTTGGACAATCGATGTTTCAACTAGCCCGGGATCAGAAACAAACGTAACTTCTAACTGTGCCCTTTGCTCCGCGCGCTCCACCGTCGCCATAAGATCTTCAATAAGGGTTCCCGTAAATGTCATTTCAAAGGATCCATTTTTTCTTCTCCATCTGCGGCCTTTTTTTATTTTTGTTTAGCCGCTCTGGGAAAACTCCAGCACATAGTTTTGTTTCTAAATCTGTACCCGGCACGCCGTACTATCACCGCACCGGGCGCCCGGCAGGTTCTCCGGGGCAAACTAAACCTGGCAAACTCAAACTCTTTCGGCGGCGCGCATCTTCGCGCTGCGCGACCGCGGATTCCGCTCAATCTCGTCCTCAGATGCGATCACCGGCTTTTTCGTAAGCAAACGAAAGATCATGTCCTTCGCGCCTGCGCGCATCGCATCCTTTACGATCCTGTCTTCGAGCGAGTGAAAACTGATCACCACCAGCCTTCCGCCCGGCTTCAGCACGCGAGGCGCAGCCTCCAGCAGTGCTTTCAGATCGTCCAGTTCACGGTTTACGAATATTCGGAGAGCCTGAAAAGTTCTCGTCGCTGGATGAATCCTGTCGTGCTTATGGTGACCCAGTTTCATTGACCGGGCCGCGGCCGCTACCACCTCGACAAGTTGCGTCGTCGTGCGTATCGGCCGCGACCGGACAATGGCTCTGGCGATTCTCCGCGACCTCCTTTCCTCACCGAATTCGTAAATCATATCGGCCAGCTCGCGCTCGTCGATGTGGTTTACCACTTGTTCGGCGGTCTCGCCGGACATCGGGTTCATCCGCATGTCCAGCGGTCCTTCCGCCTGAAAACTAAATCCCCGCGCCGGGTCGCCGAGTTGCAAACTGCTGACGCCCAGGTCCGCTATCAAACCGTCCAGAGAAGCGGGAGCGATGCGCTCACCCACCTCCGCAAACGATCCGTGAATCAGCGTTATCTCGGGCCATTCGTCCGCGGTCTGACGGGCGAGGACGCCCGTCTCTCCACTTGCTATACCCAGCGCCGCTGCATCCTTATCGAAGCCAATCAAATGTCCCGGTGCGCCGAGGCGTTTTGCGATTTCGAAACTGTGCCCGCCCAGCCCCACCGTGGCATCTACATAAGTTCCGCCACGCTTTACGGCTAGAAAATCGATCGCTTCTTTTAAAAGAACCGGAACATGGCCAACCGCTGTTTCTGTTGCGTTTGTCCCATGCCCACCCCGCTCGGGGATGTCTGTTGAATCTGTTTCCACTGGTTGCCGAACTACTGATTGCCGAACTACTAGATGCCCAGGTCGTCGAGCGTCTTGATGTCTTCATTCGTGAAGGCTTGCTCTTTAATCTCCCGGTCGAGCGCTTCCATGTTTCGTACTTCGAGGTAGGTCAGATTGCCGAGCACTGCCACATCGCCGCGAATCTGCGCCGATTCACGCAAAATCTGCGGGATCAGCAGGCGCCCCTGCCCGTCCATCTCCACGACCTGCCCGTAATAATTGACGCGATTCAGAGAATTTCTTTTTCGTCGGATTGAACGTCGATAGAGATGCCAGTTTCTGCTCGATCCGCTCCCATTCCTCGAAGGGATACACTTGAGCAACAATCCCATCGACGCTCGTGATGTAAAATTTCTGCGCATATTTCTCGTCGATCACGCGCTTGAATTCCGCCGGAACCTTGAGCCGGCCCTTTTCGTCGACGCGCGTTGGGTGATTTCCGCGAAACATGTGCCTTGCGTACTGCTGTTGATGAAAACGACGGGCTCCGTTTATTTTTGGCTGCTACCACAGCCAACAGCACGAGGGGGATAGAAGCGGCAATCAATGAAGTGGAATCGGGGTCTTTTTTGTCGGGCTCGTTTTTGTCGGTGTCAGTCTCGTAACCCACTGGCGCCTCGAAAGATACAGTTTTTGCCCTCGACCTCTACTGTTTATTCCACTTTCAACCACTTTTGTCCACATCCTACGCCTAAATCGTTTGTTGTCAATAAGAAAGTTACAGGTTGGAGTGCTATTTAGGAAGTGGTCGCGCGGAGCGCGAAATGTAGTGGTTAACGAGCCAGATGACCACTAGGGATTGCGTTTACGCCAAAGATGCCTTCGCCATTCATTCGCTACGATTTTTCTTGCAATTTTTAGAGGATGAGGAATCCGCAGAAGAAAATGGCGATCAGTCGGGTTGAGGAGGGGCACGATTTCCTTGGACGTTGGAGATCTTAGTCGACTGGCAGGCTGGCCGCGATCTCCGGGATGGCATCCGGGGGACAAAAGGTCAATGAAATTTTTTTTCTCAGATCAGGATCAACTATCGAAACAGCATCGTTGTATGCGCTCTCGATCGCCTCCTTCTTCGGTCCGTAAAACACGACGCAAGCCTTGGCAATGTTCCCGTGTTGCAGCTCTCTCATGACAACTAAAATTCCCCGCGTTATCACACCTTGGGTATGGGGCGGTCCAAAGTCAGCGATCCCCAGCCTAGTGCCGTCCTTTCGAAGGAAAATTCCGTCAAGAACATCGTCACCGGATTTGTTGAGATCGCCGCGGCCCAACTTGACAGCCTTCAGGTCCGGCCGAAGAGCAAGTGCTTGCATAAATGCGGTGCTATCCCGGACATACTCGCTGCGACTCTCTGCCGACGCGGGCGAAATGATGTCCGCCGCATACCGTTCCGCTGCCGAACTAATCCGCGTTGGCGTGCCGATCCGTGTGGGTAGCATTCCCTCCTCTCGTAAAGCTTCGTAAAGAGACTTCCGTATTAATTCCTCCATGTCCTTACCTTTGGCGTCAGGCGCTTCCGTCGCAATACGTGCGGCCCTCTGCGACAGATCGCCGACACGCCCAGATATAATGTCCTCGATTCGCTTTTCGGTTACACGGTGGACGATTCGATTCGCTGGAGAGCGTCTGTTGTCTTTTGGAATACCGCGTTCTGAAGCCGAATACTCTCGTCTGACCGGTCGATAATCGCTTGCTCCGAAAACCTGCCCAGCGCGATCGCAGCAATCGCAAGAAATATAGAAGCACCCGACAACAAAACGGATAACACAAAATTGATCAGTTCCGGCGTTGAAAACGTGAGCGGCTGCCCGGAAAAGAAATTCCGAGCCAAGAGATGGGTGGCAAGACCAAGTAGGTACGCGATAAGCAAACCGCCGAGAAGTTTAATCGAAACGGTGTAGGATTTCGGCACTTGTGTCGCTATCGAATCTTCGATGTTCGCCATCCTTGATCTCCTCAGTGAGATGTCCGGGCTTCCGTCGTCGACTTACCCCGATACCTGTAAATCCGCGATGCCGTAGAGCACCCAGCGATCCGCTCCGGCGTACTGAGCGCCTTTAGGCAATTCGATTCGAACCGCCGGATCGCACTCCGAAGTGACCACGTTCCCCGCCACTTTGCGTTCTGGGAGCGCAACCTGGCCCATGATCATGGCGTCATGGAGAAAAGACAATGCGAGCACGACAATTGGTCGAAGCACGGTTGACCTCAAAGGGGACTACCTATCTCGTCGCCTCCACAAACACCGCCGTCCCGTAAGCCAGCACTTCTGTGACTCCCTGCATCACCTCAGTAGCGTCGTACCGTGCGCCGACCACGGCATTGCCTCCAATATCCGCCGCATGTTGCAGCATCAAATCAAATGCCTCCGCCCGCGTCTTCTCGCACAAATTTGTCAGCAAAGTAATGTTGCCGCCGACCAGCGTCTGCAAGCCCGCTCCGATCGTTCCGAAGATCGACCGTGACCGCACCACAATCCCTCGCACCACGCCCAGCGTGCGCACCACGCGAAAACCATCCAGCTCGAACTGCGTGGTCACCATGTTATGTGGAACCATGTTATGCGAGACCATCCGCCCTGACGTTACGGCATAGTTGCCCATCGCTCCTCCGGAAGAAACCCATCTTCTAATAACGACGTTTTCTTATCACCACGCATCATTCTAATTCAGCCTCGATAGCAAATTCTTCAGTGCCACGAACCCAACGAACGCGCAACACATTTGGCCGGCAACAGACCTGGCAATCCTCGACATATTTTTGGCGACTGCCGGCCGACTCATCCACCGTAGTGACGTTCCATTCCCCGCAACCGGCACAAATATATCCGCTCACCATGTGCGACCCCAAACTCGGGCGTTAACGCATTTGTTCCGAACATTTTACGTTTAATATTTTAAAACCAATATTTTGACAAATGCGGGGGTGGAGACTTCTGAAAATCGATCCTCGCCACTGTCACTTGCACTCTATATAATTGGTCTCCGTCTCACGAGGCTTAATGATCTCTCGTCGTCGATTTCTGCAATCTGCATCTGTGGTCGCGGGCGTTGGCGCAGCTTTGCCGATACTTTCGCAGGCTGTCGACGACGATAAATCGCTTCCACCAGCAATTGCCGCTCTTACCACTCGCGCCTCAGAAGCGAAGCCGATTACCGTTGAAGAACGTGCCGCGCGCCAGGAAAAAGCTCGCCAGTTGATGCGCGAGAATAATCTCTCCGCCATCCTTCTGGCACAAGGCACGTCGCTAAAGTATTTCACCGGCATTCGCTGGGAAGGCGGAGAACGTCTCTTCGCCATGCTGTTGCCCGCCAAAGGCGAAGCCTTCTACGTCGCCCCAGCATTCGAGGAAGGTCGAGCCCGAGAACAGATCGCCAAATCTCCCGAAGGCTCGAAGCCAGACGTCCGCGTTTGGCAGGAGGATGAAAGCCCCTACGAGCGCGTGGCGCAGGGTCTAGGTGATCGTGGACTCGCCAGCGGCACGATCGGCGTCGAAGAGACCATGAAGTTTGTTTTCAGCGACAACGTCAAAAAAGCCGCAGCCAGCGCGGCGTTCACCAGCGCAACTCCGGTCACTGTTGGATGCCGCAGGATCAAGAGCCGTCAGGAAATCGATCTGATGCGGCTGGCAGCGAAGGTAACGTTGGCAGCGTACGAGGCAACGTTCCGTTCGTTGAAACCAGGCATGACGCAGCACGATGTTGCCAACATGGTAGAAACGGCGCATCGAAAATTGGGATTCAAGGGCGGCGCAGATGTGCAGGTTGGCGAGTTTTCCGCCTTCCCCCACGGCTCGGTCACGCCGCAGATGATTCGCGAAAGCACGATCGTGCTGATGGATGGTGGTTGCTCGGCGGAAGGCTATCAGTCCGACATCAGCCGCACTTATGTGCTCGGCAAAGCCAGCGACAAGATGAATCAGGTCTTTGAAATCATCCACCGAGCCCAGAGTGCCGCGCTAGCCGCCGCAAAGCCCGGAGCGGAAGCAGGTTCAGTGGACGCGGCTGCGCGCAAAGTCATCACTGACGCAGGCTATGGTCCCGATTACAAATATTTCACGCATCGCCTCGGTCACGGCATGGGCATGGACGGCCACGAGTGGCCATATTTGGTCCGCGGCAACAAAACTATTCTTCAGCCAGAGATGACGTTCAGCGATGAACCGGGAATTTACATTCGCGGGGAATTCGGTATCCGTCTGGAAGATGACATGCACATCACAGAAAACGGATCGGAACTTTTCACTCCGCAAAGCCCATCGCTGGAGAATCCGTTCGGGAAGGCGTAGAACCAGGTTGTAAGAAGAACGTTGCAAGTGGCGATTCGGCGAGACATCTCACTCCAATACGAACCCTCGCAAACGCCGCAACAGCGAGGCAGGAGCTTCCGCCTCTAATACAACCGCACCATCCTGATATTGCCGCGAATAAATTCGCGCGCCAGCCTGCAATTGCGCCAGCATCTTGCCCTCTTTTTGAGGGATACGCAAGCGAACACGTTGCGGACGATCTTCATCGAGAAGAGCATCGACTCGATCGAGCAGAGTACTTAGTCCAATGCCTTTCGCGGCAGAAACGTGTATGTTCAGGTCGTCATCGCGCAGCGACTCGCGTTGTTTGGGAAGCAACAAGTCGATCTTATTCATCACTCGCAGTCGCGGCTTTTTGTCAGCGTCAAGTTCCCGAAGCACGCCCTCGACTTGCGCATCCTGCTCGGCCGAGATAGGACTGCTGGCATCCGAGACTTGCATGACGAGCGTGGCGCGTTGCACCTCTTCAAGCGTGGCGCGAAACGCCGAAACCAGCGTATGCGGAAGATGCCGAATAAAACCTACCGTGTCGGAGAACAGAACCTTGCGCTTCGATGGCAGCTCCGCGCCCCGAATCGTCGGATCAAGCGTGGCGAACATGCGCGAAGACGCCACGACATTCGACTTGGTGAGGACGTTAAACAGGGTCGATTTTCCCGCGTTTGTATAGCCGACAAGCGCTACGGTCGCTACCGGAACCGATTCGCGGCGCTGCCGCTGCTGTGCCCGAATGCGACGCACATTCTCGATTTGCTGCTTCACGTGCCGAACGCGGCGATAAATCTTTCGCCGGTCAGTCTCAAGCTGTGTTTCACCAGGGCCGCGAGTACCAATTCCGCCGCCAAGCTGAGACATTTCCATGCCACGCCCTGCTAACCGTGGAAGCATGTATTCAAGCTGCGCGAGTTCCACCTGCAACTGGCCCTCGCGAGTACGAGCATGCCGCGCAAAAATATCGAGAATCAGCTGCGTGCGGTCGATAACTCGCGTATGGACGACGCGTTCGATGTTGCGCTGCTGTGAAGGCGAGAGTTCATGATCGAACAGAATCACATCGGCCGAAACCGAAGCGGCAGCGCCCGCTATTTCCTCCAACTTGCCCTTACCGATCAAAGTGGCAGGATCGGGACAGTCTCGGCGCTGAGTGAATTCGCCCGCAATCTGGGCGCCCGCACTGATCGCAAGCGTCCGCAGTTCGTCGAGCGACTCTTCAGAGGTAAAATCGGGAGAGGTGAAATCGGGAGAATCCGCCGGCAAAATTGATGACGACGACGACGATGACAATGATGATGAAGCGCCCACGCTCGCCGCGTGGTCTCGAGCCGCTTGTGCGCTCGGAGTGATGCCGGCAGCACTCTTTCCACCACGGCCTTTACTGCGGAACTCCACCCCCACAAGGAAAGCTCGTTCCTGCTGCTCCGACGGATTGAGCACCACCTTAAGCTCACTCCGCGAACTGCCGCGGCCATTCAATCTGGAGTCATCTCTGCGCAAGCAAACTCATTTCACCCTTCGGTGCCGGAAGCTGAGCTCGCGCTCGCTGCTTCCCCTTGAGGCGCCGAACCCGATCCCGCAGATTTCGGTTCCGCGTGGAGATGCGCCCCGCGCGAAATTACCACCGTCGAAATCGCATGCTTGAAAATGAGCTGCTCCTGATTGCTGGTTTCGAGCACCACCGAATACTTGTCGAACGATCGGATACGACCGGTCAGCTTCACTCCGCTGACCAGGTAAATCGTGATATTGTGCCGTTCCTTTCGTGCCGTATTGAGGAAGGAATCCTGAATATTCTGTTGCGCCGGCTTGGCTTCCATTTGCCGATCTCCTTCTTGCGGAATCGATGCTGTGCCATGAGCGATCAACGCGGGACATAGCCTCAGCTCTCTTCTCTGTCGGCTTTTACAATACGGCCTTGTCCCGGTCTTTTCAACTTGTGGCGCAAGAATATTCTCATGACCGCTCTGCGCTCGTCGCCCGCCCATCGGTCCTTTTCCGGCTTTCGTAAAAAGTTCCAATCCACTACCATCCACTACAATCGCCAGTTTCCAACATTGATTCTTCAAATAGGAGTTCTGAAACTTGACCGACATAAGCCTTCCCACCGACTTCCAGACAAACCTTCTGATGTTGTTTCGTTGGTTGCATTTTGTCGGCGGCGTAACCTGGATCGGACTGTTGTATTTCTTTAACCTCGTCAATTTTCCTTTCCTGAAGGAGCTTGATTCCGCCACCAAAGGGAAAGTCTTTCCTGGCTTGATGTCGCGCGCCCTCTGGTGGTTTCGCTGGGCATCAGTGCTCACCGTTTTAATGGGCCTGGCGTATTGGGGCAGCATCGTCGCCTCTGATGCCACAAATGGCGGTTCCTCGTCCGGCGGTCCCATGGGAACCTTCTTCGCGATCTGGACCGTCGCCTGGGCGCTAATGTACGCCTGCACCATTCCCGGTAAAGGCGTGCTAGACAAAGGTCCGGTTCTGGCCGTGATCTATTCAGTGATAGTATTCGCCGCCTCGTGGCTGTTTCTTCGCCTCAACGATCACGGATGGGAGAGCAATCGCCTGCTGGCCATCGGCATTGGAGGAGGAATGGGCTGGGTCATGATGCTGAATGTCTGGGGAGTAATCTGGCGCGCACAAAAGAAGATTATTAAGTGGACTGCCGATAACGCCGCCAACGGCACAGCGATTCCCGACAAAGCAAAATATCTTGCCCGTCAGTCCTTCCTGATATCGCGCGCGAACTTCGTCCTCTCATTCCCGATGCTGTTTTTTATGGGAGCGGCGAGCCATTACCCAATGTTTGGACGATAGTGCTCTCGAATCACTATGCCTGAGTTTCTGGAATCAATCGTGGAGTGGTCCGGAGCCCGGGAAGAATGGCGTCCAATCCAACCTTGGGCCGTCCTGGCATGGGTTTCGCTTTTACATAGCCTTCATGCTCTACGCATTCAGTAAGCACGGCGGCTTCTTGTTTATCGACTCCGCCAACCTCGTCGTTCATGAGGGCGGCCACCTGCTCCTCGGCTGGTTCGGCAAAACGATCGGACTTTGGGGAGGAACGATTCTGCAGTGGCTGGTGCCGTTGCTGCTGGCAGCCTATTTTTTCCGCGAACGCCAGCCTGCCGCTTTTGTCTTCTGCATGTTTTTCTTCTTTGAGAACTGGCTTTACACCGCAACTTATATGGCCGACGCCCGAGCCATGGTTCTGCCTCTTGTAACCACCGGAGACCCCGACTACGTGGAACACGACTGGAACACGATTTTCTCAAGTCTCGGCGTCTTGCCCTATGACACCAGGATTGCCGCCCTCATCCGCCTGATGGGATGGTGCGGAATGCTGGCCTGCACAGCATGGCTCGCTATGCGTGTGAGACCTGATTTGGCAAAACCAAAATAAACTGGCCCGGGGGTGCTCCGAGCCGGCCAACTTTATGAGATTCGCGGCCTGTCTTAGAACGACACCTTAAACCCAAACCGAATGGTGCGGTTGGCGGTCCCGGTGGTTGTACCGCTGCTATTTTGAGTGAGGGGATTTGCAAAACCTGTGGCCGCTTCGCCCGTAACACCAGCATCCTCGATAAACGGATCGATGCTGGCATAGTTCGGATGGTTGAAAACATTGACCGCACTCATGTGCCAATAGAGCCGAACGCGCTCGCCCCAATTGGAAGTCTTGCCGATCGTGAGGTTCGCCGTATTGGTGTGATAATCGCGCAAGCCGTTGCGGGGGGCATTACCGTATGGCGTGCCGTTGGCGACCTGCGCCTCGTAAGTGTTTACAATGAAGTGCACCTGGTTGGCCGTCACCGGAGTAGTCGACCCAGTTCCGTTTAGTGAGGTGAAGTTCACCAGCGAATTGGGAGCCGCACCGCAGCTTACAGAATCCCCGTATATAGCGCAGGCGTCACCCGCATAGATACCAACCGCCGTGGCCGGAGCATTACGATTGCTGAGAAAAGGCCGTGCTGTATCAGAACCCGAGTTGAACGCTCCGAGAACGGAGCCGCTGGTTGGCGCACTCTGAATATCGCTCACATCGTATTGGCTCAACAGATAAGCAAACTCAAATTCCTCGGGAGTATATGGCTGCCCCGATTGCAGGAGATAGCTGCCCGAAATCGACCATCCTCCAAACGCATGGCCGATAATACCCTCCTGCGATCTAAAGAACGGAATTGCCTCGTAGAACGAGATCGCTCCGGTCTGTGGGAAATCTAGCCCGGAAAGTCCGTGTTCCGCAGTGGTGTAATTGAACGGGTCCTGCGAAAAGGCAACCGAGCCGCCGCCCGCGAAGGTGCCGAAAATCTCGCTGGCATTGTCGGTTGTTTTACTCCAGGTGTAATTCGCCTTCAGCGTCAACTGGTGCATGATGTTGGTAGTGCGGAATTCCAGCTGTAGACCGTTGTAATCGGAATAGGCGGTATTGGTGCGCTCACGTAGAACGCCCTCGTTACAGTTCTCTCGGCCGATTGCGTTCGCAACCGCCGCCGAAGCCGCGGGGCAAGGGGTCACACCTGCGGGCAAAAGATTGGACTTGAAAACCCCAGCGGCAATTGCGTCGGACAATCCAGGAATTTCGTACGTTGTTCCGGTGGCTGGATTGATGCCGCCGCATCCCGGATCTCCACAACCAACATAGGGGTTGCCATTGATCGATTGAAACAGGTTTTGAGCGTGGTTTCCCACGTAGCGAGCTTCCAAAGCTGCGTGCGCGCCCAGTTCTCTTTGAATTCCAAAAGACCAGGAGTGCGTCCGCTCCGGTCGGAAATTAGGCGCTACTGAGGTTTGATTGAAGTTGCGCGGATCCTGCACTCCCAGGGTTAGGAACGGCGCCAATTCGCCCCGCACATTCGGCCCCGTCGGAACTGTTGGAAGATTGGGCGTCGCGACCCCTCCCGTTACCGTCGGGACGATCGTCTGCGCCAGGACTTGTGGCGACGAGCTGGCGATATTCAGGTAGATGTTGTAGAACGGCGGATCATAGCTCAATCGATATCCGCCCCGGACAACCGTCTTGTTATCGCCCAGTAGCCATCCGGCATTGCCAAATGCATATGCAAAGCCAATGCTCGGACCCCAGCTGTTCTTGGGAGCGGGGAGGTTGGGGAACTCAGTCACCGACGTTGGCAAACTTGGATTCCAGAACGGACTGCTGCCGGTCTGCTGCCTGACGTCATTCTGGTGGAAAAGGTCGGCTGGCTGACCGTAGTACGAGTAAGTGAGGCCCAAATTTAGCGTCAGATGGTTAGTAACCTTCCAGTCGTCTCCGAAATAGTAGAAGGTATCGTGCTCAATGAAGTCTAACCTGGGGGTGCCCAGATCAATGTTTATCAACTCGGGAGTGTTCGCCGCGAAAGCTCCATAATCCGAAAACTCGAAGCCTCCATTGGTATACGGGAGGAAAGTGTTGGGCGACTTCTGAAGTGTCAGATTGGTACCTGCCTTGAACTGATGTTTGCCATGTACGTAGCTCCAGTTGTCTTGGATCTGGTAGGTGTTTACCACTCGCCCTTGCGGAAAACTGTCTAGCGGACCGAAGCTCAGCAGCCCGGGAGATGAAAAGAAAATATCAGCCAATCCGCTCAAGAGGTTGCTGTCCGTGGGGACCGTGTTACCGATGGTATTTCCTCCAAACTGAACGCTGGCGCGACCGACGTTCGCCCGGAATTCATTCAGCATATTGTCCGAGATTTTGTGCGTCCAACTAAGGCTAAGCCCTTGGCCCAGCGACGGAACGTTGACCGGATACCCCTGCCCCGCTTGTCCTTCATCCGCATCGTAGAAGGAAAGTTTTTGAAACAGATACCGGAAATACACATTGTCTTTGGCGCCGGTGATGTCTACCCGGCCTACCCAGTTCCATTGATGGTTGCCGTCGGGCAACGTTCGACCGACGCTTGAAAGTTGATAGCCGCATGCTGCCAACCCGGTGGAGGGGTCTACCGTATTATTAACCGGTGCACCATCATAATACGCGGTCGTCGGTGTTCCCACTGGCGTCGGGTTGCCTCCTCCCACACCGTAAGGCCCATACGTCTGCAAGGCCGGCAAACTTGTGCTGTTGGGAAAGCACCCGGCCAACTGAGTGAGCCCTAGAGGCGTGGGTGCCGCGCCGGTTTCAATGTCCACAGCTTTCGACGAGACTATTTCATCGTCGAAACCGCCAAAAAAGAATATTTTGTCCTTTTTCCATGGACCGCCGATGGTCGCGCCAGTGAATTCGTCGTTAAACCGTGGAGGCTTCGTAAGTCCAGCGCCATAAACCGGGTTCTCCTCGAGGTTGGTCATGGATGTAAGCACGGAGTTGCTCTCCGTTCCATAAATCGATCCGTGCCAGACGTTCGTACCCTGTTTGGTATTAACATTGATCACGGAACCCGAATTGCGCCCGTACTCCGCGCCGAAGTTATTGGTAACGGCCTCGTACTGGCTCACAAATTCGGTATCGCCCATAAATATTTGCGGCCCGCCCACCGAATTGTCGTTGTTGTTCTGTCCGTCAATCTGCTGGTCGTTGTCCCGTCCGCGAAGTCCGTTGACAGAAAACCCTACACCATTTTCATTGGCGAAACCCAAATCGCGGGTCATGCTCACGCCGGGCAGTAGTATGGCTAAATTGTCTAAGCCCTGGTTCTCCTGGATGCCCGGAAGATTGTTTAAATAAGTCTGATCGAACGTGGCCGTAACCTGGGCCTGCGTGGTTTCGATCAGGGGCGTTGCCGCAGTGACTTCTACTGTTTCTGCAACCGAACCCAGTTCGAGCTTGACGTTTCCTAGTCCAGTATCGACGCCAGGCGTCACACTGACGCCCGCGATAGAAGCCTTGCGGAAACCTTCTCTTGAGACTTCTATGCGATATGTTCCGATCGGCAGCAACGGAATCTTAAACAATCCGGAACTATCGCTTGTCGTGGTGACAGCCTGGTTCGTCTCCACATTGATCGCTTTCACCTCTGCCCCCGGGATCTCCGCCGCTGTCGGGTCTTGGATAGTGCCGGAGATGGAACCCTTCGAAACCTGGGCGGACGCTCCGCAGCAAAGTCCGAGCACGACGAACATCAGCAACAGGAAGGTCCAAGTATTGGGGAATGCGCGGTTCATGTCTATAAATCTCCTATCAAAATTCCGCTAAACCGACCTCGAGTCGATAGAGCTATTTCGTCTTGTTGGGGTAGAACCCGCTCGGCTCATCCCAACAGAAATCCCTTCAGTAACCGCGCTAGAGGTGCAATCTGGATTCCAAACAGAACACAATAACTTTCTTGTTTTTCAACATCTTGTATCTTGGACAACATTGTTCTACATTTTTTGGAAGTGGCGGCTCCGATTGATCTATGGAAATATGTAGACTGATTATTCAGTTGGCCGCCATAATTTGTCCAATGATCATGACTCTGACGAATCCGGACTTTGCACGAGGAGTCGAGCTTTTCAATCACGCGCATTTTTTCGACGCTCATGAAGTTCTCGAAGACCTCTGGCGCCCCATAGCTCCAGACGCGCCGTTGCGGCGGCATCTTCAGGGCATGGTGCAGCTGGCGGTCGCGTTTCACCACGAGTCCACCGGCAATTATGTTGGTGCTCGATCAGTCCTGTCGCGTGCGCTACGCAATCTCAACGGCGTGGAGAACTCGTTTCCCAGCTTGGATCTCGATCGGCTACGGGCTGACCTGGAACCCTGGCTGCAATTTCTGCTTCATCCTCCGGGTGCGGATATGCCGGCACAGATCCTCCAAGCAACGACGAAAAACATCCGCGGGGCGGCCTGGCTGCTCGACGACAAGAAGTTAAGCGGCAGGCAGGTCCACCTATGCCGACGATTCTCGCCAGATAACGATTCTCGCCAGATCTTAAGCTCTGGATTCAGCCCATGACCGTGGCTTCGTAACTAAGCTTCGTAACCCAGGCTTCGTAACCCGGCCTGCTAGACTTGTGGTGTGAAATCCAGCCTGTCATCCTCGCCGATCGTCACCTCAGACCCGCGTGCCTCAGCCAGTGCCGCTGCTTGACTTGCGGCGTCAATACGAAGGCATTCGCGAGGAGGTGCTCGCGGCGATCGCGCGCGTTTGCGATTCGCAGAGCTTTATTCTTGGTCCGGAGGTCGAAGCCCTTGAAGGTGAGATCGCAGCGCTCACGGGCGCAGCGTTGGGCGGTCGGTTGCGCATCCGGAACTGAAGCGCTCTGGCTGGCGCTTGTCGCAGCCGGCGTAAAGCCTGGGGACTCGGTTATCACCACACCATTCAGCTTCTTTGCTTCAGCCAGCGCCATTGTGCGTGCGGGTGCAACGCCGGTTTTCGTTGACGTCGATCCCGCTACGCTGAATCTCGATGCGACGCTGGTCGGTCAACTGCTGCGTGCCGAAAAGCCCGATGCCACGCGGCCCGATAAAATTCGCGCGGTCCTGCCCGTACATCTTTTCGGACAATGCGCTGACATGGATCGCTTTGATCGGATCGCGCAGGAATTCGAAGTTGCGATCGTCGAGGATGCCGCGCAGGCGATTGGCGCCGAGTGGAACGGCCGTGGCGCGGGGTCGTTTGGTGTAACCGCTGCTTTTAGTTTTTATCCCACTAAAAATTTGAGCGCCTTCGGAGACGCAGGCATCGTGACTACTGGCTGTCCGCGAATGGCCGATCATATGCGGCAACTGCGTAATCATGGTAGCCCGCAACGGTATTATCATCACGAATTTGGCTGGAACGGACGCATCGACGCCATTCAGGCAGCGGTGCTGCGCGTCAAGCTTCCGCACATCGCGGAATGGAACAGAAGGCGGGAGCAGCATGCCGAGACGTACGCCAGGTTGTTTGCCACCTCCGGACTCGCTAAAAAAGCTTCGAATCAGGCTTCTAATCAAACTTCGAATCAACCCGGCGCGCCGGTGCGACCCCTGGGACGAAGTCCTCAGGCCAAACATGTTTTTCATCAATACGTGATTCGCGCTCAGCGGCGAGACGAACTGCGCAACTTTCTTGCTGACCGAAAAATTGGTTCGGAAATTTACTATCCACTGCCGCTGCATTTGCAGCCCGTCTTTTCCTACCTCGGACAGAAGGCCGGAGACCTGCCTGTCTCTGAAATTGCAGCGAAAGAAGTACTGGCCTTACCAATGTTCCCAGAGTTGACTGATGTCGAGATTGGTCACGTAGTCGAAAGCATCGCCGAATTCTACAGTTGACTCATTGCGCTGCATTGTCGTTCTGAATGAAGCGCCGACCTGCTCTATTTGCGGACTCTCCGCGGTTAAATGCTACGCGTTCATCGCCGCCTTTTTGCTTTTCGGCTCACCGTTTTCTTGCTCTCACTCCGCACCGGTTCTTCGCCCGGCGCGAGCACTCGACGCACGATCGGAGTGTTGAGCTTATACTTGCGTTCCGTGACATTGCCTTTGTCGTCAAGCACACGGAGGGTGAACGTGGGCAACATTCCTTCCTTGCCAAAATCTTCTTGCGAAACTTTTACCGGCAGCACGCCATCCATGCGTTCGCGATAGGCCGTTTCGTAGCGATGCCGTTTCACGTTCCAGGTGAAGACGCGGATCTGGTTGAAATCGAATGGCAGGCCATCCTTCGGTTCGGTGAGGACGGTCAGGTACTGCGCGACTTTCTTGTCTCCATCTGGAACCTGATCGAGCACGAAGAAGGCGACGATGCGCTGGCCTTCCGCATATTGGGCGACATCGAGTGGAACGTCGAGATCGACCATACGGGCCAGAACCCAGCCTACACGGCCGTGAGAATCGCGCACCAGCCACCAATCCTCGATTACCGGCAGCGGTTTCTTTTCTGTCTCAGTGCTCCCCGAAGTATTCGCACGCGATGCCGAGCGCGACTGGGTTGCAACCGCACCAGGCTTCTCTGCCGTCCCACGTTTCAGGACCAATAGTTTCTCCCCGGCAGAGATCTGATAGAGATGTTCGGTTTCGCGTCCCGGTTCTACGTGCAGATTCGTATCGTTGCGGGTCGTGCCCTGCGCCTGCACGGGATCGTTCTGATTGTCCGCGGCCAGTTTTTGGATCTGGTCGTAGACCTGTTGGCTCACCAGGAAGCGCTGCTCGATCCATCCAGTCGCGCCGGTTGCGGTGCGCACCTTGACGAAATGGCGTTCATGATCGAGCACTTCGACGCGGTCGCCGTTCTTTACGGTTCCGGTTTTCTCATAGACGGCGGCGACGCGGTCGCGCAGATTGGCTTGAATGCCGGAGACATAGGCAATCTCAAGCGCGTGGCCGCCGCGGCTGCGGCCGCAAGCTGACAACAGCAACAAAAAGACGAGTGGAATACAGAGGAAAGAATGATGGATGATGCGTTTCACAGTCTCGCTCTTAATATTACGCGAGCGATGTTATGTCGACGAGGTCATTTGCGTGTAAGCGAGCCGGCGGTCACCTGAGGGTGTCACCCGAGTAAGGGGCTTCGGGCCTCTTTTACAGGAACCGTCCGCCAGTTCCTCGTCCAGCGTTGCTTTGTCTTTCGTATTCAAAATGGCGCAGCCAGATTCACCAGGTTCCGGGTGCATCCCGGATCATAAGAACCTATTGAACATTCAGCGTAGCTGTGGCCGTGAGTGTCGACCCCGGATAGGTCGCGGTGATTACATATGGGCCGGGCGAAGCGACGGAAGCCGTGCACTCTTGGTCAGGGGGGCTGTCGGTGCTGACATAAGAGCACGCGATTGTGGTCACCGCCTGCCCAGCCTGAGTAACAGTAAGGATTGCTCCGCTGCTCAGGTTGTCGGCCGGATTCGTCAACGTCGGATCATTGTTCGCGTAGACCAGGAATGGCACAGTGCCGCTACCGCTGCTCAGATTGGCGGATGTGGGCTTCATGGCAATCGCAGAGATAGTAATGAACACAGTTGCGGAAGCGGTATTGGTAACGGATTGGGAGGTCGCAGTGATTGTCGCCGTTCCGGTAGAAACTCCGGTGAGTTGGGCGCTGCCCGTGCCGCTCACGGTTGCGATCGTAACATCACTGCTCGACCATGACACGCCAGTTGTCAAATAACTGCCGCTACCGTCATTGTTAACCCCATAAGCCGACAAGGTAGTAGTGGTTCCCACTTGAACCGCGGGAGCGGTCGGATTAATTGTGATCGAAGTCAGCGTGGGCGCCACGAAGAACCCACGGCATCCAGCTCCAAAGGCCACTAGAAGAAGCCCCGCGAAAGCAAGCGTCACCGCCAACTTGCGACCCGTCAACATAGAGAAAATGACCTCAGATACCGACAATTTTAGCAGAACGTCTGGTGGCTCACGTCCCGACGAATGACTTCGGTCATCACCTTTCCTATTCTTGCTTCCATGCGAGAGCTGTGCCCACGAATATAAAGAACGGCGGCAGGCGTAACTTGCGGAATTTTCTCGGCAGCTCGCCGGAACTTTAAAGACGTACTGCAAACAATGCATGAGGGCCTACGCTTCGGCCCTCGTGCGGACGCCACAACGGATGGATGAAAATTGCGCGGCTCCAATCTGGGTTTATCTCTGGCGCTTTTTTCCGGCGTTCGCGATGCGCTCGTCGATTGGCTTTCTGGCGGAGTAGCCCTCGCTTGTCCCGTGCCAATGGGTGATCGCTGATTCACCCAGTTTCCAGCACAGCAGCAAGACTTCCCCACTCACTTTGCAGGGAAAATCGAGTAACCCGATATCGAGGTCTTTCACCTGCACGCCAGTCGCCTCGATTTCGGCCAACGTATCTTTGATCCGGCGAATCGCCTTCTCCCGCTCGGCCTTTCGCCGCGCCAGATGGACCACGTTCAGCATGGTGCCGCCGTTGAGGAAAACGCGATGCGCTGTCTCTTGCAGTTCGTTATCGACTGCTTCAATCAGCTTTTTGCCGTGGATCGCCTGCCGGAGGAGCGACTCTAGAATGGGCAGGAGCATCTGAGCTTCGTCGAGAGTAAAAATGCGGTCGGACATGTGACTCTATTCTACTGGAATCGAGGCGGAAAAAGCTGTTGATTGCATTACATTAGGGCTACTCTGGCTCATTTTCGTTCCGGAGATCGATCGCCACATGGACAAGTCGCTCCCAGCGCCCTCGCAATCTACTCCCCGGAATGTATATGTATTTGGGCTGACCTCTTTCTTCAACGATACGGCGAGCGAAATGGCGTACTGGGTGCTACCCGCATTTCTCGCTTCGATCGGCGCCGGACCCGCGCAACTGGGAATTATCGAAGGTATCGCCGAGAGCGTGGCTTCTTTTGCGCAGCTTTTCTCCGGCTATATCTCCGACAAAGTTGCACGCCGCAAAGCTATTGTGGTGGGCGGATATTTCGTGGCCAATGCGGTAAAGCCGCTGCTGGCGCTGGCTTCTTCCTGGACGCAAATATTAGGTATCCGTTTTGCCGATCGGCTGGCTAAAGGCGTTCGCGGTACCGCCCGCGATGTGATGGTTGCCGAATCGGTCGACAGCTCCGCGCTGGGCTCGGCCTATGGATTGATCCAGGCATTGGATTCCGCCGGAGCTATTGCCGGTCCCTTGCTGGCTCTGGCTGTGATCGGGCACTTCGGCATGCGCGGCGTGTTCGCCTGCGCAGCGGTGCCGGGGGCGCTGTGCGTAATCGTCGCTTGGGTTGGAATTCGCGAGGTTCACCGACATCTGGAATGAGACGGCAATCCTCGCTCAACATAGCCAAGCGCAAGTTCGCCAGCCGCTTTTCCCAAACTGCCGTTCGGCTTCTATTACGTGCTTGCTGTGGTTACGCTATTTTCGCTGGGCAATTCGAGCGATATGTTTCTCGTGCTGCGCGCCGGAAACATCGGCATTCGCGCATCCCAGGCGCCGCTGTTGGGGCTCGTTTTTAACATTACGTTTACGCTGGTGTCGTGGCCGGCCGGCAAGTTCAGCGATCGCTTTTCGCGCTCGAATATCGCGGCTGCCGGATATTTCGTCTTCGCCATCGTTTATTTTACTTTTGCGCTCGCGCCATCGAAGCTCGCAATCTGGCTGGCTATGGCCTTTTACGGACTCTTCTATGCTCTGACAAACGCGGTGCTCAAGGCGCTGGTTGTCGAAAGCGTACAAAGCGATGTTCGCGGGCGTGCGCTGGGAATTTTTGCGTTTCTTACCAGCGTGACGACGTTGCTTTCGAGCATCATTACCGGAGCGCTCTGGAAAATTTATGGTCCAGCCGTCCCGTTTTATCTTTCGGCGGGCATTGCAATGGTCTCTGCGCTTGGCTTGCTCGCGCACCGTACAACGGTGCGGAACTGATGAATAAAAAAGGCCGAACAAACGGCGAGACGCAACTCCGAGACGCAACTCTACGTGTGTGTGGACAAGACTTCTTCGGGCTCGACTGCAGGCGTCCGGCGCAACCAAAAATACGCGACTACGAGAAACACCAGCCCGGCGACGCTGTCGAGCACAACATCCCGCCATGTGCCCGTGCGCGATGGAATGTAGCTCTGGTGCCATTCATCCATACTGGCGACGAAAACCGTGCCCAGCCATGACAGCAGACAAGTGCGGAACATTTTAAGGTTACTGTTGGTCGAGAGTAGCGCGCCAGCCCCGCAGCAGCAGAACGCTCAACATGCCGTAGCCGACGAAGTGTCCGGTCTTGCGGAGATAATGATGAAAGACGATGAAGTCAGCGAGGTTGATGTGGCCATAAAATCGCGTCACCAACGAATAGAGCATGCTGCCGGTATGTTCGGCGGAGAAATAATCGGTGGACTCGCACGCAATCAGACATACCCACACCGCGGCCGGCCACCACGCGCGAAAGAGATTGGGGCGAGACGCGGTCGAATCGGTCATCAACTCGGTCCCGTTTCTCATTCTGCCGCGTAATTCGGGGCTTCGCGCGTGATCATTACATCGTGGACGTGGCTTTCGCGCAGGCCGGCTGCACTGATGCGCACGAATCGAGCCTTCTGTTGAAGTTCAGTTATGGCATGGCATCCGCAATATCCCATGCCTGACTTGAGACCGCCCACCAACTGATACACGATCATTGACACCGAGCCGCGATAAGGCACGCGACCTTCGATTCCCTCCGGCACCAGCTTGCCCAGTCGGTTCGAGTCTTCGCCTATTGCAGGCGCGGCGGTGGAGGCATCTCCATCTGAGTTCTGGAAGTAGCGTTCGCTCGAACCTGCAGCCATCGCTCCGAGCGATCCCATGCCACGATAGGATTTGAAAGTGCGTCCCTGATAAAGAATCTGTTCGCCCGGACTTTCATCCGTGCCCGCAAACATCGATCCGATCATCACCGCGGAAGCGCCTGCCGCAATCGCCTTCACGATGTCGCCGGAATATTTGATGCCGCCGTCGGCGATCACCGGAACACCGGCGTCACGCGTGGCGCGAGATGCTTCGGCAATGGCGGTGATTTGCGGAACGCCCACGCCGGTGACGATGCGCGTGGTGCAGATCGAGCCTGGGCCGATGCCTACTTTCACTCCATCCACGCCGGCGCGTACCAGGTCGCAGGCGCCTTCGAATGTGGCCACGTTTCCGGCGATCAGTTCCACCTCGGGTAACTTCGCTTTCACTTTCTTCACCGCTTCGAGCACCAGCGCGGAGTGGCCGTGCGCGCTGTCGATGGCCAGCACGTCCACTTTCGCTTGAACCAGTTCCTGCGCGCGCTCCAGGAAATCGCCGGTCGCGCCGATGGCGGCGCTTACGCGCAAGCGTCCCTGATTGTCCTTCGCGGCGCCAGGATATTTCAGTTTCTTCTGAATATCTTTTACCGTGATCAAACCTTTCAGGTTGTACTTATCATCGACTACGAGAAGTTTTTCGACGCGGTGCTCGTGCAGAATTTCTTCCGCCTGCTCGAGCGTCGTTCCCACCGGCACAGTGATCAGATTTTCTTTGGTCATTACTCTGCTGATGGGAATATCGAAGCGAGACTCGAAGCGCAGATCGCGATTGGTGAGGATGCCGACTAGCTTTCCATCTTTCAGAGTGATCGGCACGCCCGAGATTTTGTACTTCTTCATGACCTCCAGCGCATCCGAGACCTTCGCGTCCGGCGACATGGTGACTGGATCGACGATCATGCCGCTCTCCGACCGCTTTACCTTGTCGACTTCATTAGCCTGCTGCTCAATGGTCAGGTTGCGATGGATGATGCCCAGACCGCCTTGCTGCGCCAGAGCTATCGCCATGTGCGACTCGGTCACGGTGTCCATGGCGGCGCTGATGATCGGAATGTTCAGCCGAATATTTCGAGAAACTTGCGTCTGCGTGTTGGTATTGGCGGGTACTACTTCGGAGCGGGCTGGCAGGAGTAGATACGTCGTCGAATGTAAGAGCTTCGGGGACTGGAAAATGAATCATAAATTTCGGTATGAAACTTCTATTGTAGGGAGGGCGCGGGAACGAAGCAAATGAGCTTCGCAGTTGGCTGCATCTCAGTTTGAATGTCCCCGCTGAAAGAATAGGCGCATGACTCCGCCCAAGGCGGCAAGAGCAACGCCACAGCAGAGGAAGATGCTGGAATCTGCCCAGAACCATTGCAACCGATGTAAGTGGAAAATGTTGACGAGCAATGCGGCCACCCAGACTAGTACGATTCCCACTCCGGATGCCATCAGTATCCATGCAAATCTTCTGATGATCGTCATTTCAGTTTGTCGAGGCATGCTTCACGCAGGGACCTTCAGTCATTCCCGTGTTGTTCCACATCCTGAAATTGCGAAATCTCCACGGCTCCGTTTGGGAAAACGGCGGTAATTTTCAGCTCTCCCCCCATGGCGCGAATGTAGTTACGGAGAGTGGACACATACATATCAGCACGACGTTCGAGCCGGGAAACGCCACCCTGCGGAATTCCGAGCAGTTCGGCGAGGCTGGTTTGTGTCAAGCTGCGGGCTTCGCGAAGCTGGTTGAGCGAAAGACGGGCGATCTCATCACGCACTCTAGTCTTGATCCGCGCCTCCCGTTCCGATGCTAGATTCTTGCGAATTTCTCTCCAATTCTTCGCCACAGGTTACTCCTTAATTTCGCGCAAATGGGCACTGTAGATTTCGTCCGCCTTCCTGACATTTGCGTTGTACCATTTCTGATCGCCCGTTTTGTCTCCACCAAGGATCAGGTAAGCGGCTCGGCGCGGGTCGAATGCGAACAGGATTCGATAAGGCCGGCCTCGATGTTGGACCCGAAGTTCCTTCATATTGGCATGCCGGGAATCGCGAACGCTATCCACATGCGGGCGACCGAGAAAAGGGCCGGCTTCTTCCAGCAGATCGACGGAGAAGTTAACACTTTCATGTTCATCATCGGTCAGTTGCCCGTACCATTCTGCAAACTCATCGCTGACTTCGACCGTCCACGACACAAATTAATATACCTCAGAGTGTATATAACGTCAAGGGCATAGTCTTGCTGACGAAAAAGGGCGCCCCAGGGGACGCCCCGAAAATCGTTAGAGGATCGGCTACTCTTTCTTGTCGCTGCCCTCGCCCTTGCCCTCAGCCTCGTTCGCAGCCATGTTCTCCTGGGCCTGGTGCTCGGCGTCTGCTTGCTCCATCGCCTTGCGGTTTTCTTCGGCACGCTTGGCGCGAATTTCAGCCCGTTTCTGCCGTTTCTCGTCGATCACCTGCTCGCTGCCGAGCAGTTCGATGAAGGCTTTTTCGGCGCCATCGCCCTTGCGCCAGGCAGTGCGAACGATGCGCGTATACCCGCCGTTCCGATCGCCGAAGCGCGGAGCCACGGTGTCGAAGAGTTTAGTGACCGCTTCTCCGGTCATTAAGTAAGACGAAGCCTGCCGACGCGACGCCAGATCGCCCTTCTTGCCAAGCGTGATCATCTTCTCAACTGACGGACGCACCGCCTTCGCCTTGATCACGGTCGTCTCGATGCGCTCTTCCATGATGATCGACGTGACCATGTTGCGCAGCATCGCGCGCCGATGAGAGGTGGTTCGTCCGAGTTTGTAGCCTGCGACTTTGTGACGCATGGTTTACCCCATTCAATCATTGATCATTGATCATTGATCATTGAATGATTGAGTCATTGAGCCATTCTCGAGTCATTTTCAATGATTCAATGACTCAATGCCACAATGACTCAATGCATTACAGATCGTTATCGCCGTAAGCCGACGCCGGCAGCACCTGGTTTGAAGTCGGACCGGGCACGGCGTTTCCGTGCTCGTCGATCTTCATCCCGAGGCTCAAGCCCATCGAGGAAAGTATCTCCTTGATTTCGTTAAGCGACTTGCGGCCAAAGTTTTTCGTCTTCAGCATTTCGGCTTCGGTCTTCTGCACCAGTTCGCCGATGGACTGAATGTTCGCGTTCTTCAGGCAGTTGTAGCTGCGCACGGAAAGTTCCAGCTCCTCGACCGAACGATTCAGGTTCTCGTTCTTGATCTCCGGCCGGCGCTCTTCGCTCGTCGACGCCGTTTCGATCTCTTCTTCGAAGTTGATGAAGATATTCATGTGATCTTTGATCAACTTCGCCGAAAGTCCCAGCGCATCGCCGGGGGTAATCGAACCATTCGTCCAAACCTCGACCGTCAGCTTGTCGTAGTCGGTGATCTGCCCCAAACGCGCGGCTTCGACCGTATAGTTGCACTTGCGCACCGGCGTGTGGACGGAATCGATCGGTATGAATCCGATGCCGAGATCGTCTTCAAAGTTCTTGTCGGCGGAAACGTAACCGCGACCGCGCTTGAGGCGCATTTCCATATCGAGCTTGCCGCCTTCGCTGACGGTTGCGATGTAGATGTCCTTGTCAAGCACTTCGACATCGCCATCGGCCTCGATCGCGGCGCTGGTCACCACTCCCGGCTGTTCGGCGCGCAAATAGATCGCCTTCGGCCCATCGCCCGCCAGCTTGAACGGAACCTGTTTCAGGTTGAGGATGATGTCGGTCGCATCTTCTACTACGCCCGGAATCGACTGGAATTCGTGCAGCACACCTTCGATCTTGACCGCCGTTACAGCCGCGCCTTCGATCGAACTGAGCATCACGCGCCGCAGCGCGTTGCCGATGGTTGTACCGAATCCGCGCTCGAACGGCTGAGCCCAGAACATTCCGTATTTGTCAGTCAGCGAACCGGTATCGCTCGCTAAACGTTTCGGTTTTTGAAAACCTCTCCAAAGCATTCTGTGTTTCTCCTCTCGGCCATGTGGCTCCGCAGCGGCTCTCCGAAACGGCCCAGTCTCGGATCAAACGCCACAGCGGGCTGATCTGGCACGAATAGTAGGCCAAAAAAAACAACCTACTTGCTGTAAAGTTCAACAATCAGCTGTTCATTCACCGGCAGCTGAATATCTTCGCGTTTCGGCAGCGCAATCACACGGCCTTTATAGTTATCGCGATCGATTTCCAGCCACGCCAGCGCAGGCTGGTGACTGGCAAAATCCTTTGCGATTTCGAGGATCGGAACCTTGCGGCTGTTCTCGCGAATTGCTATCTCTTCTCCGACTGCAACCTCGTAAGAGGGAATGTTGACCTTCTTCCCATTCACCTGCACGTGTCCGTGACGCACAAGTTGGCGCGCCTGGCGGCGGGAGATGCCGAAGCCAAGGCGATAGACGACGTTATCCAAACGCCGTTCGAGCGATTCCAGCAGCTTCGCACCCGTCACGCCCTTGGACTTGACCGCGTTCTCGAAGTAATTCCGGAACTGGCCTTCCTGGGTGAAGTAAATGCGTTTGGCTTTCTGTTTTTCGCGCAACTGCAGACCGTAGCCTACAACCTTTGTCTTTTTATCTTTCCCGTGTTGTCCGGGAGCGAAGTTGCGCTTTTCAATAGGACATTTGTCGCTGAAGCACTTCGTGCCTTTCAGGAAGAGCTTGATGCCTTCCCGGCGACATAGACGACACACCGCATCTGTATAACGAGCCAAGTTGTTCTCCTTAGTTAGATGACCGGTTTACAGGTTTGGCTTCACCCTTCGTCCCGGACGAAAATCTAAAATCAGTTGCCAGTACCAGCTGCCAGCGACAGCAAAATCCGGCGGCATTTTGCTGGCTACCGGGTACTGATTACTGGATACTTCTCTACACTCTCCGCCGTTTCGGCGGACGACAACCGTTGTGCGGAATCGGCGTCGTGTCTTTAATGGATCTGACTTCGATTCCCGCCGACGCCAGCGCCCGCACTGCCGATTCGCGCCCCGATCCCGGACCGCTCACCCGCACATCCACCGTGCGCACCCCATGATCTCGCGCCATGCTGGCCGCATTCGAAGCGGCTTGCTGCGCGGCAAATGGCGTGCCCTTACGCGATCCGCGAAAACCCAGCGAACCGGAACTCTTCCATGACAGCACATTGCCACTCATGTCTGTAATGGTGACGATCGTGTTGTTGAAAGAAGCCTGAACGTGGACCAGTCCATGGGGAACGTGCTTGCGCTCTTTCTTCTTGAATGTCTTCTTCTTGCCTTTTTTGTCGGGCGCCGAGGCGCCGCCTGCTGCTGCTGGTTTTGCCATAAAATTCAGTTTCCAGTGGCCAGTGGCCGGTTGTCGTTCAAGTCTGCCCGCGCCACGGTCGGTTTTACTGGCAACTGACCACTGGCCACTGGCAACTGTTCTTACGCTTTTGCCGTCTTCTTCTTCTGCGCCACCGTGCCTTTGCGCGGACCTTTTCGGGTGCGAGCGTTGGTATGGGTGCGCTGTCCGCGAACCGGCAGGTTGCGGCGATGACGGAATCCGCGATAGGAACCAATTTCGATGAGCCGCTTGATGTTCATCGAAACGTCCTTGCGCAGATCGCCCTCGACCGAGCCTTCCGCCTCGATTACCTGGCGGATGCGGTTGACCTCATCTTCCGCGAGGTCAGAAACTTTTTTCATCGGCTCGACGTTCGCCGCGTCCAGAATGCGCGCGGCGCGTGATGTACCGATGCCGTAGATGTAAGTGAGCGCGACATTCGTCCGCTTGTTGCGCGGAAGATCGACGCCTGCAATACGAGCCATGAATTACCTCTCTTTAGAACCAGTTCTCAGCCTCGTGCTCAGGGGCTATCCCGTCCAAGCTCTGCTTGAGCGGTGCCGCCTTGAGCCGCGAAGTTCTCTTTACCCCTGCCGCTGTTTATGTTTCGAGTTCTCGCAGATCACCCGCACTACTCCCTTGCGGTGGATGACCTTGCACTTATCGCAAATCTTCTTAACCGATGCTCTTACTTTCATAACTCCTCACGTAGCGACGGACGCATTCGTCCGTCCCGCCGCGACAAAGCCGGGCGGCAAACTTATTTGTAGCGATAAACAATTCGTCCGCGATTCAAATCGTACGGAGAAAGTTCGACCGCGACCTTGTCTCCCGGCAGAATTCGTATAAAGTTCTTCCGCATCTTGCCCGAAACGTGCGCCAGTACCTGGTGTTTGTTTTCCAACTCCACCTTGAACATGGCATTGGGCAGCGGTTCAACGACCGTTGCCATCACTTCAATCGCGTCCTCTTTACTCATTACCCTCCCAAATCAGCTCCTAAGCTCCCGGCTGTCAGCTCTCAGTTTTGAACTGCCTCGCTTGCTGAGAGCCGCGAGCTAGTTCGTCAAAATCATCGGTCCTTGCCTCGTCACTGCAACGCAATGCTCAAAATGCGCGCTGTAACTGCCATCGAGCGTCACCGCCGTCCACTTATCGCTCAAAACCTTGGTCTCGGGACCGCCCGAATTCACCATGGGCTCAATCGCCAGCACCATGCCTTCGGTCAATTCCGCGCCCTGGCCCCTCTTGCCAAAGTTTGGAATCTGCGGCGCTTCATGCAGCTTCGTACCGATGCCGTGCCCGACGAATTCCCGCACCACGCTGAAGCCGTTCGCCTCCACATGCTTCTGGATCGCCGAACCAACGTGCCCAACCGTGTTGCCAATCTTCACCTGCTCGATGCCTTTGTAAAGCGAAGCCTCGGTCACCTCGAGCAGCTTCTTTAACTCTGCCTTCAGCGCATCGCCGACCGGCACGGTGATGGCCGCATCTCCATAATATCCATCGCAAACCACTCCGCAGTCGATGGAGACAATATCTCCGGTTTTCAGCGCCCGCTTTTCCGAAGGGATGCCATGCACAATCTCTTCATTGATCGATGTGCACAGCACACAGGGATAACCGTAATATCCCTTGAACGCCGGTGCCGCCCCGAGTTCCGCAATCATTTTCTCGGCGGCCTTCTCCAGATCCATGGTCGTGACGCCCGCCGCCACCATCGTTTTCAGGTGGTTCAGAACCTGGCGCACTATCTTCCCGCTCCGCCTCATCTTTTCGATCTCTTCCTGCGACTTGCGGATGATCCGGTCTTCTCCAAAACTCATAATTCGTTCAGCTCAGCTCGCGGCACGCATATCGTTACAGATCACTAGCAATGCCCGTCAATCACCCCGAAAATCTGAGCCGTAACCTCTTCCATCTTCCGGTCGGCATTAATCGCGATCAGCCGTTTCTGCGCCCGGTAATAATCCGCTACCGGCCTGGTCTGCGACTCGTAGGTAGCCAGGCGACCCGCAATCACTTCCTCTCGATCGTCTTCGCGGACCAAAAGCTTCGTTCCGTCCACATCACAGACCTCATCCGTGAGAGGTGGCTGAGTGTGAATGTTATAGGTGCGCCCACAGGTGGGACAGGAACGCCGACCGGCAATCCGCAGCAATAATTGATTATAGTCGACCAGCAACTGGATCACAATCAGCGGACACTTCCGCGAATTTTTCGATTTATTTTCCGATTTATTTTCCGATTTATTTTCAAAGACCTCTTTTTCCAGGAAAGCATCGAGCCATCCTGCCTGCGCGGCCGTCCTCGGAAAACCATCCAGCACAAATCCATTTCGGCAATCGAGTTCTCGCAAACGGCAGGCCACGATGCCATACATCAATTCATCCGGCACCAGTTCGCCGCGCGCCATCACGGCCTTGGCTTCGAGGCCAAGCGTCGTGCCCTTCGCGACGTGATCTCGCAGTAGATCGCCGGTCGAAACCTGCGGCACGCCGTAATGTTCGACGATTCGCTTGGACTGTGTGCCCTTGCCCGCCCCCGGGGGGCCAAGAAGAATCACCGGTCCAATGTTCTTATTTCGCGTGTTCTTATTTCGCGCGGCGCTTTTAGCCGACTCGTTGGCCATCGAGATGGCCCCTTTTACTCGTATTTCCCATCGCAGAAATACCCGCCTGCTTCGCGTCCGCAAAACCAATTCTCGGTTGCCAGTTCTCAGAAGCACCTACAGTTACGCAGTTCCCATTGAGAACGGCGAACTTCTCTTTACCACACCCGTCGACCACGCAATCGTCCGCTCCTCGGCGTAAATCCATCGTAGTGCCGCATGATCAACTGCGCCTCAATCTGCGTCACCGTATCCATGGCCACGCCGACGACGATCAGCAACGAGGTGCCGCCAAAATAGAAATTTACGCCCAAACCATTGGTCACCCAGGTCGGCAGGTTCTCGAAGACTCGTCCCAGCAGCGGCAGGTGATTCAGCTTAATGCCCGCAATCATCCACTCCGGGATCAGAGAAATCAAAATCAGGTAGAGCGCGCCCACCAGCGTAATCCGGGTGAGGACGTCGTTGATGAAATCCGAAGTTCGCTTGCCGGGCCGTATGCCGGGAATGAAACCTCCCCACTTCCGCATATTGTCGGCAACCTCGTTCGGATTGAACACAATCGAAATATAGAAGTAGGCAAAGAAAACAATGCCCAGGCAATAGAGCAGGGTGTAGAGCGGCTCACCCCAGCGCATCGCATCCAGAATCGGGCCGACGACTTTGTTATTGTGGAAGGCTGCGCCGAGCATCTGCGGCAACGCCAGAATCGACGACGCGAAAATTACCGGCATGACGCCGCCGGCATTCACCCTGAGCGGCAAGTGCGTGGATTGCCCGCCCATGACTTTCCGTCCGACCACGCGCTTCGCGTACTGCACCGGAATGCGGCGCTCGCTGCGTTCCACAAAGACGATGAACGCCACCACCGCGATCATCAGCACCAGCAACATAATCATCGCCGGAGCGGTGAACACTCCCCAAGCGGAGGTGCTTGCCTTCTGATAAAGATCGGCAATGCCGCGCGGCAGACCCACCACGATGCCGGCAAAAATCAAGAGCGACATGCCGTTGCCGATGCCGCGCTCAGTAATCTGCTCGCCCAGCCACATGATGAAGGCGCTGCCTGTCGTCAGCGTCAACATCGTCATCAGGATGAAGCCGGGCCCGGGCGTGTTGACGAAATCGCCGGCTTTCTGAAGGCTGATGGCAATACCGAACGACTGCACCGCGCTCAAAACCACCGTGAGATAACGCGTCCACTGGGTGATTTTTTTGCGGCCCATCTCGCCTTCTTTTTGCAGCTTGGCGAGCGGCTCATAGACCACGGTCAGCAACTGCAAAATGATCGACGCCGTAATGTACGGCATGATCCGAGCGCAAAAATCGTCAAGCGGCGCAGGTTGCCGCCGCTGAACAGATCGACGAAGCCGAGGACCGAGCCCCGGTTCTGCTCGAAGAAGCCGCCAGCCGGTCGCCATTGATTCCCGGCGTCGGGATGTGGCCTCCGATGCGATACACCGCCAGCAGGCCAAGCGTGAATAACACGCGCTTGCGAAGGTCAGGAACCCGGAAGATATTCGACGAGCTTGTTGAAGACTGCAACTTCAGCATTACTGCAAGACCTCAAACTTGCCGCCAGCGTTGGTGATTTTTTCCTGCGCCGACTTGGAAAACTTGTGCGCGTGCACTGTAATCGCAATCGTCAGTTCGCCGATGCCGAGAATCTTCACCGGCGATTTGCCCTTCACTACGCCAGCTTTTTTCAGCGTCTCTGGCGTGATCTCCGTTTCGCCAAGCGTCGCCAGGCGGCTGAGATTCACCACATCGTATTCCTCGCGGAAGATGTTGGTGAATCCGCGCTTGGGCAGACGGCGATGCAACGGCATTTGGCCGCCTTCGAAGCCGCGTATCAGGCGCGCACCGGAGCGCGACCACTGCCCCTTGTGGCCGCGCGTAGAAGTCTTGCCCATGCCGGAGCCCATGCCGCGCCCTACTCGTTTCTTCTTTTCCGTCGACTTCTTCGGTGCCCGTATTGTCGATAAATTCATATAAATCTCCATGGATTTCAGAGTTTGCAAGTTTTAGAGTTTGCAAGCTAAAAACCGATCTCCGCGGGTTTAACTTTGAAACTTGAAATCTGAAACTTTGAATCCTTTCTACCCCACCATCTCCACCAGGTGCGGGATCTTCTTCACCATGCCGCGAATCGCCGCCGTATCCGGACGCACAATCACCTGATTCAGGCGCGTGTAAAGCCCAGCCCCTCTGACTACCTTCTTATGCTTGACCGGAGCGCAGATCGCCGATCGCACCCACTTCAACTGAATCTTGCCGCTCTCCACCGATTTCGATGTCTTGGTAGTCATTTCAGTCCTTAAGGTTTCAAAGTTTCAAGGTTGCAATGTTTCAGTTGTGAAAACGGGCCGTCGGCTCAGAGTCACTTTGAAACCTTGAAACTTTGAAACCCTGAAACCGGCCTTCTTACAGTTCCTGTACCGCTTTGCCGCGCATTTCTGCAACGTGCTCGCGGTTCTTGAGTTTCTTCAGAGCCTCAAACGTCGCCTTGATCACGTTGTGCGGGTTGTTCGTGCCAATCGACTTCGTCAGCACATTCTGAACCCCTGCCGACGTCATTACCGCGCGCACCGCTCCCCCGGCAATCACACCCGTACCTTCGGGAGCAGGCTTCAGCAAAACCCGGCCCGAACCAAAACGTCCGAGGACGGTATGGGGAACCGTGGTCTGGGTAAGGTTGATCCGCATCAAATTCTTTTTCGCCGACTCAATCCCTTTGCGGATCGCCTGCGGAACTTCCTTCGCCTTGCCCGATCCGAAGCCAACCACGGCCGCCGTAGGATCGCCGACGACAACCAGCGCCGCAAACGACATGTTCTTGCCGCCCTTAACCACCTTGGTCACGCGGTTAATTGAGACCACCTGGTCCTTCAACTGGAACGAACCCGCATCGAGTTTCTTAGTAACTCTTGGCATTCTGAAATCTCATTTCCTGTTTGTAATGTTGTAATCGGGTAATTTAGTTTGAAATTACCCAATTGGCAAATTACCAAATTCTAAAACTGCAGTCCCGCCTCGCGCGCCGCATCGGCCAGCGCCTTGACCCGGCCATGGTAAATGTAGCCGCCACGATCGAACACGACTTTGGTAACGCCTTTTTCCTTGGCCAGTTCGGCAATCTTCTTTCCCACTATCTTCGCCGACGCCACGTTCCCGCCGGTCACGCGATCGCCTTTGCGATTGTCCGCCGTCGAGGCCGCCACCAGCGTCTTGCCCTTCAGATCATCGATCAACTGCACATAAATATGATTCAGCGACCGGTAAACATTCAGCCGCGGACGCTCCGCCGTACCCATCACTTTTTTTCGGATACGGTCATGCACCCGCTGCCGCGTCTGATTTTTCGAAGCAATTCTCAACATGTTAAAACCCTCATCATTGGTCGCTGGCCGTCAGTTGTCAGTCGTCAGTCGTTCAGTGTTGGTTGACCAACGACATCGACCAGATCCCTCACTTCGTTCGGGATGACGCCCGCGAGGCTCAAACGCCTCGCGAAACAGCGTTACTTCGCGCCCGTCTTGCCCACCTTCTTCTTCAGCCGCTCGCCAGCATAGCGCACGCCTTTGTTCTTATATGGATCGGGGGGACGCAGCGACCGCATCTCTGCCGCGACCTGGCCGACTTTCTGCCGATCGATCCCGTTCAGGGTAAGCTTTGTCAGCTTCGCGTCAATCGCGCAATCGACGCCCGTCGGCAACGGGTACTCGATCGGGTGCGAAAAGCCCAGGCTGAATACCACCATGCCCTTGCCCTTCATCTCCGCGCGATAGCCGATACCAACAATCTCCAGTTCCCGTGTCCAGCCTTTGGTTACGCCATCCACGGCGTTATTCACCAGCGCGCGCGCCAGTCCATGCACCGCCGAATGCGCATCATCGGGACGGATCGCTACCAGCGTACCGTCCCTCTGTTCCATCGTGATGCCGGACGGAAGAGGCGTATCCAGCTTGCCCTTCGGCCCCTGCACCATCACCGTGTTGCCTTCAATCTTGACCGTCACGCCCTTCGGGATCGCGATCGGTTTTTTTCCAATTCGTGACATAAGTCAGCTCTTAACCTTTAGCAATTAGCACTTAATACCTTCGCCAGCACTTAGTAACTCCGCCGTAAGCGTTCCGCGTTTAGCTAACTGCCAAATGCCAAATGCTAACAGCGGGTTCTCTACCAGACTTCGCAAAGCAACTCGCCGCCCAGGCCCTGCCGCCGCGCCTGGCGTCCCGTCATCACGCCCTTCGGCGTGGTCAGGATATTGATTCCCATCCCGCCAAGCACGCGCGGAATCTCGGTGCGGCGCACATACACCCGGCAGCCCGGACGCGACACGCGCGCCAGGTTCGTAATCACCGCCTCGTTGTTGTTGCCGTACTTCAGATATACGCGGAGGACCTTGTGGCCCTCTTCTTCCGCCGGCTTAAAGTTCGCGATATAGCCCTCTTCCTTCAAAATGCGGGCAATCTCCGTCTTCAACTTGGAGGCTGGTATATCCACCTTCTGGTGCCGGGCGCGAATCGCGTTGCGGATTCTCGCCAGCATGTCTGCGACCGGATCGGTCAACCTCATCGTTTGCTTCTCCTAAAGCCGCTCGTTCGCTCCGCGTCGTTAATCATGATTCAGCGGAGAACCTGTCAGCAGCTTGTTTGTTTACTTTCGTCGTTCGTTATTCGCCGTTTCGCTATCGCTTTTCGACGTTCGCTACTGCTTTCCGAACCGCGACGACGAATAGCAAACAGCGACTTTTCTACCAGGACGACTTCGAAACGCCTGGAATCTCGCCGCGCAATGCCAATTGCCGGAAACATAAGCGGCAAATGCCAAACTTCCGCAGATAGGCTCGCGGACGTCCGCAGATCTTGCAGCGATTATGCTTGCGCGTAGAAAATTTCGGCTTCTTCCTGCGTCCTTCACTCGTTTTGCTGTAGTTGCCAAATTCGCTCCTGGCTGCCTCGTTTCTAGCACCCATGCTTTCTGTCTTACTTCTGCAATCTGGCCTCATCACCATGCATGACCCGATCACCCGATCCCTCACGCCCTGAACGGCATGCCCAGATGCTTCAACAGCGACCGCGCCTGATCGTCCGACCGCGCCGTAGTCACAATCGTCACGTTCATGCCTTTCAGCTTATCGACCTTCGCGTAGTCGATCTCCGGAAAAATCAGCTGGTCGTGCAGCCCCAGCGTGTAGTTGCCCCGCCCATCAAATGATTTGGTCGACACGCCCTTAAAATCGCGCACGCGCGGCAGAACGATGCTGATCAGACGATCGAAAAATTCGTACATGCGATCGCCTCGCAACGTCACCATCGCGCCAATCGGCATGCCCTCGCGAACCTTAAAGGCCGCAATTGACTTTTTCGCCCGCGTCACCACCGGCTTCTGTCCCGCAATCTGACCCAGTTCATTCACCGCCGGATCGATCAACTTCGCATTCTGCGTCGCTTCGCCGACACCCATGTTCACGACGATCTTGTTCAGTCGCGGCACGGCCATCGGGTTTTTCAGCTCGAGCTCCTTCATCAGCGCGGCCGGAAACTTCCTTCTCAAACCGCGCCCGCAGCCGCGGCCGCTCCTTGGCCGCATGACGCGGAGCCTCGGCACTGGGCCGCTCTTCCGCCGCCTGCCCCCGGTCGCCCTTCGCCGCTTTGGCCTTTTTCGGCTGCTGCTGCTCGTCTTTTTTGGGCCCGTCTTTTTTCTGTACGTCTTTTTTCTGCTCGTCTGTCGCCATCGTCGTCTACTGCCTTCTCCATCACGGTTTCGGAGTGGTTACCGGTTCGTGAGGAATTTGTAATTTGCGTCATCGGATTGCGATTTCGAAATCTACGAGCTCAAGGCTTTACAATTACCGAATTACCGATTGCCCAATTACCAATGTCTACTTGTCCAGCGTCGTCCCGCATTTCTTGCAAACTCGAACCTTGCGATCGCCGCGCACTTCATGTCCGATGCGAACCGGACCGCAAGTCGCGACACACCAGCGCCACGTTCGACAACTGGATCGCCCGCTCCTGCTCGGCGATTCCGCCCTTGATGTTTTTCTGCGGATTCGGCCGCACGTGCTTCTTCACCATCATTACGTGCTCGACCAGCACCTTGCCCTCGTCAGGAAGCACGCGCAATACGCGTCCTTCTTTTCCCGAATCCCGCCCGGTCATCACCTTCACCGTGTCGTTGCGGCGTATATCCACGCGCTTATGTTCAGTCGTAGTTGCTGTTCCCATTGTCAAACCCTTCCATGTCAACCCTGATCTCGTTGTCAGTCCTGAGCGGAGCGAAGGACCTGCTTCTTTGCCCTCGCAACAACTCAGCGCCTACAGCACTTCCGGCGCCAGCGACACAATCTTCAAAAACTTCTTCTCGCGCAGTTCGCGCGCCACCGGACCAAACACGCGCGTCCCAACCGGCTCGCCCGTCTCGTTGATCAGCACCGCCGCATTCTGATCGAAGCGTATGTAAGTCCCATCCCGCCGCCGATGCTCTTTCCGCGTCCGCACGATCACCGCCTTCACCACTTTGCCCTTCTGCACCTGGCCGTCGGGCGCCGCTTCCTTCACGCTCGCCGTGATCACGTCTCCAAGGCCCGCGCGCAGGCCGGTCGAGCCGCCCAGAGGCAGGATCATCTGCAGCTTGCGCGCGCCGGAATTATCGGCGACCTCGAGCATCGATCTCATCATTACGGCCATCTTCGTCTCCTCCTCCCAGTGCTCCCGGCAGCCGCTAATGCTCGCCGATTAGTGCTTGGCCGGAGCTTCCAGCCCGATGCCGGTCCCGGCATCGACGTCAACCTCCGGCACCAGCGCCGTCTTTCGCACAACCTCTTTGAGCGTCCAGCGCTTCAGCTTCGACAGCGGCCGCGACTCCTCGATCCGCACCACATCGCCCGGATGGGTTTCGTTCTTCTCGTCGTGCGCGTAAAACTTCTTTCGGATCGCAATCACCCGCTTGTACATCGGATGCGCCTTTTTCCGCGTCACCTCGACCACGATCGTCTTCTGCATCTTGTTCGAGATGACCGTGCCGATCAGTTCCTTGCGGTGAGGCGTGCGCACCTCCGGCTTGGCTCCGATTTTCTGCCGAGGTTTCCGCCATTATTTTTTCTCCGTCCCGCTCGGCTTCGTCTGCCGAGCTTCGTTGACCCGCTTCCGTCTTGCCCGCGGCCAGTTCCTGCTCGCGCAGGACAGTCTGGACGCGCGCGATATCGCGGCGCAGCCCGCGAATCTTTTTCAGGCTCTCGGTCTGTCCCATATTCATCTGGAACTTCAGCTTGAAGAGCTGGTCCGCCAGATCCCGCTCCTGATGCTTCAGCTCAACGTCGGTTAAATTGCGAATCTTTTCTGCCTTCATAATTCCTATCCATCGTTTTCATGTCATCCTCAGCAAAAATGTCTCCGAAGGTCCTGCTTTCCCTCTCAATCACTCTAACCTCACCAGTTCACAGAACGTCGCGTTTCACAAACGTCGTCCGCAACGGCAGCTTGTGCGATGCCAGCCGCATCGCCTCTTTCGCGTCCGTAATAGTTACGCCTTCCATCTCAAACAAAATTTTCCCCGGGCGCACCACCGCGACCCAATGATCGGGCGCGCCTTTGCCCTTGCCCATACGGGTTTCGGCCGGCTTCTTGGTCACCGGCTTGTCGGGAAAAAGGCGAATCCAGATCTTGCCGCCGCGCTTGATGAAACGCGTCATCGCCACCCGGCTCGCCTCGATCTGCCGGTCGGTGATCCATCCCGGCTCGAGTACTTTGAGCCCGTATTGACCAAACGACAACTCGCCGCCGCGCCACGCCTTCCCGGTCATGCGCCCGCGCTGCTGCTTGCGGTACTTCACTTTCTTCGGCATCAACATAAGAATCGGTTCTCAGTTCTCAGAAAATCATCTCGATGACCCCAGGTTCGCGCCCGTCCTTTGGGCGCTAACCTGGGTCTAGCTAGCCAACTGCCGCCATCGTCTTACTAGAACGCGCCCGTGGTCGTCACTTCCCGCGCCGGCGTCGCTTCCCGTTTCTTCGCGGGCAGAATCTCGCCCTTGTAAACCCAGCACTTCACGCCAATCACGCCGTAAGTCGTTCGCGCCTCGGTAAAGCCGTAGTCGATATCGGCGCGCAGCGTGTGCAGCGGCAACCGCCCCTGCAGATACCACTCCGACCGCGCGATTTCATTCCCGTTCAGCCGGCCGCTGACTCGAACCTTGATGCCCTTGCAGCCGAAGCGCAGCGCCGAATCGACCGACTTGCGCATCGCCCGCCGAAAGCCAACCCGCTTTTCAAGTTGCAGCGCAATCGACTCCGAGACCAGTTGCGCGTCGAGCTCCGGCTTATGCACTTCCTGGATATCGACATGCACCTCGCGCGTCGTCTTCTTCTGCAAGTCCTGCTTCAGCTTGTCGATCTCCGCGCCCTTGCGCCCGATGATGATGCCCGGCCGAGCCGTCTTAATAATGATGCGCAGCTTGTTGCCCGGACGCTCGATCTCGACCGAACTCACGCCCGCCGACTTGAGCTTTTCTTTCAACTCGGTCTTGAGCTTGTAATCTTCGAGCAGCAGTTTGTCGTAGTCCTTCTCGACAAACCAGCGCGATTTCCAAGGCTTGGTATAGCCGAGGCGAAATCCGTACGGATGTACCTTTTGTCCCATGTATAACTCCTGAACCTTCTTCTAATCCTGGCTGGTGCCCCAGGTTCGCGCCCGTCCTTTGAGCCTTAACCTGGGATAAGTCGCCACGGTCCCCGCCCAAACCTATTTCTTGGCGGTAGCTTTCTTGCCAGCCGCTTTCTTCTTGGCTGGCGCTTTCGCCTTAGCCTTCACCTTCGGCCTCGGATGAGCCGCAGGCTTAGCCGCCTTCTCGCCTGCCGCTGGAGCCGTTGCCGCCGAGCTGCCATTCTTGTTCTTCTCGTCCAGCACGATCTCAATATGCGCAATGCGCCGCACATAGTGATACGCGCGCCCCATCGGCGCCGGACGAATCCGCTTCATCCGCGGCCCGTCGTTCGCGATCGCGTGCTTTACGTACAAGTTGTCGAGATCGACATCCAATCCCTTTTCGGAGCTCAGGAAATTCGCATTGTCGATCGCCGACTGCAACAGCTTCCCGACCGTCGCCGCCACGCGCTTCTTGGTGAAGGCCAGCGTGTTCCGCGCCTCTTCGACGCGCCGCCCCTTAATCAGATTCAGCACCAGTCGCGCCTTCTGCGGTGACACCCGCATGTACCGGGCTTGAGCTCGAAATTCCATCGTTCCGTCTCCTTCGTCCCTCTGCGCTCGTCCAGTTACGCCTTCGGCGCCGCCGGCGCTATGGCTCCCGGACCGCCGGGCACGCCCGCCGGTTTCGCCGCAGTCTCCGTCGCCGCTTTCATCGAGTGCCCTTTGAACTGCCGCGTGAAGCTGAATTCGCCGAGCTTGTGCCCGACCATGTTCTCGGTCACATAGACGGGGATGAATTTCCTCCCGTTATGCACAGCAATCGTGTGCCCCACCATCTCTGGCAGAATCGTCGAGCGCCGCGACCACGTTCGCAGCACCTTCTTTTCGTTGCGCGCGTTCATCGCCTCAACTTTTGTCTGGAGGTGCGTATCCACGAACGGTCCCTTTTTTGTTGAACGAGCCATAAGTCAGTTCTCGCTTCCTGTGTGGCGCGGGCGCCCTCGCCCGCGTCGTTGTTGACCTTTCTTCGTTGACCTTTCTTCGTTAACCTCTCTTCGTTAACCTTTCTTTCGCCGGTTCACGATGAACGTATCCGTCCGCTTGTTGTTTCGCGTCTTGTAACCGCGCGTCGGCTGCCCCCACGGCGTTACCGGATGCCGGCCGCCGGAGGTCTTGCCTTCACCGCCGCCATGCGGATGGTCCACCGGGTTCATCGACACGCCGCGATTATGCGGACGCTTTCCCACCCAGCGCGTGCGTCCCGCCTTGCCCCAGGTGACGTTCTCGTGGTCCGTATTGCCGACCTGCCCGATGGTCGCCAGGCAATCGAGCAGCACCTTGCGGGTCTCGCCCGAAGGCAGCTTGACCAGACCGTAGTCGCCTTCTTTCGCCACCAACTGCGCCGATCCCCCCGCCGAACGCACCATCTGCGCGCCTTTGCCCGGACGCAACTCCAGGTTGTGAATCGTCGTGCCCGGCGGAATATTGCGCAACGGCAGCGCATTCCCCACCAGGATGTCGGCTTCCGGTCCGCTCACGATTTTCTGCCCAACTTTCAGCCCGTCCGGCTGCACGATGTAGCGCTTCTCGCCATCGGCATAGCTCAGCAAAGCAATTCGCGCCGATCGTCCCGGATCATACTCAATCGTGACGACAGTCGCGGGAATCCCGTGCTTGTCGCGCTTGAAATCGATCGTCCGCAGCTTGCGCTTGTTGCCCCCGCCGCGGAAGCGCATCGTCGTGTCGCCTGAATTGCGCCGCCCGCCGGAACGAATCTTCCCCTCAACCAGCGGCTTGTGCGGCTTCGACGACGTGATATCGTCGGTCACGAGCGTGGTGCGATAGCGCAGCGTCTGGGTGGTCGGTCTGTAAGTTTTAATCGCCATATCTAGCTCTCAGCTCTTGACTTCTGTCAGTCGTTAATTTAGTCGATGGTCGTCGGTCGTTCGCGCTTCGATTTCGCTAACTGCTAACGACTAGCGACTAACGACCAACAACCGTATTACAAATTCTGCGCGTACTCCGGCATCTTTTCGCCGCTCTTCAAACGCACGTACGCCTTTTTCCAATCCGGACGATAGCCGGTAAACTTGCCCCGCCGCCGTTCTTTCCCCGGATAATTTGCCGTCCGCACGGACGAAACTTTCACCTTGAAAATCGCCTGCACCGCTTCCTTGATCTCGGTCTTCGTCGCCTTCGGCGCCACCTGAAACACCAGCGTATTCTGCGTTTCTTTAATGGCGAGACCCTTTTCCGTGATCACCGGCTTGCGAATAATCTGATAAGCGGATTTCATATTTGTTTGGCCCTAGGCCACCTCCGCCTTCGTCTTGGTCGTCCTTCGTGCTTTACGAGGACGCCGCGACGGTTTCTTCTTTGTTTCCTGGCTCGGGCTCCAAGATGCCTCATGCGCACGCCGTCGACGTCTTCTTCAGCGAGTCCTGCAACTTCTCGAGCGCCGGCTGCGCAAACACGACATGCGTGTAGCGCATGATGTGATAAGGATGCACCTCGTTCGCCTTCACCAGTTCGAGGCCGTCGATGTTGCGCGAACTCAACTCGAGGTTCTTGTTCTCGGCCGTCGAAATGTCCACCAGCAGCGTCGTGCCGTCGATCTTCAACTTGTCGAGCGACTCTCGAAACAGCTTCGTCTTTGGTTCCTTCACTTCAAAAGAATTGACGACGACCAGCTTGCCGTCGGCAAACTTCGAAGCGAGCGCCGAACGAAGCGCGCCCAGAAGTTTCTTCTTCGGAAACGCATAATCGTAAGAGCGCGGCTGCGGACCGTGCACCGTGCCGCCATGCCGCCACAGTGGGGAACGGATGGAACCGATACGCGCCCGTCCAGTCCCCTTCTGCTTCCACAGCTTCTTGCCAGACCCGGAAACCCGCCAGCGGTTCTTGGTAGCATGCGTGCCGGCACGATTCGAAGCGCGATAGTGCGTGATCGCCTCCCAGAGCAGGTCTTCGTTGACCGCGCCGAAAACTTCATCGGCCAGTTCCAGCGACCCAGCCTTCGCTCCGCTCAGATTGTAGACATCGATAGTTGCCATATTTCTTTCTCGTCTTTACTGGAGCCGGTTACTGTGGAGCGGGCCCCTCGCCCGCTGCCTTTGATCTTGCCCTTGATCTTACTGGCAACTTGCCAGAGCTTACGCCCTTCTTAGCCGCCCGCTTCGCTGCCTTCAAAGGATCAACCGTAGCCGCGCCGGCAAATCCGCGGCGCTCTCGTGGCGGCTTCTTCGCCTTGTTGATCACAATGTATCCGCCATTGGCGCCAGGAACGCTGCCCTCGACCACCAGCAGATTCTCTTCTTTATCGACGCCGAGAATCCGCAAATTCCGCGTCGTGATCCGCGTGTTCCCCATGTGCCCCGACATCCGCATGCCTTTAAACACGCGCGACGGAAACGCCGACGAGCCAATCGAACCCGTAATCTGAAACATCGAACCGTGCGACTTCGGGCCGCCGCCAAAATGATGGCGCTTCACTACGCCCTGAAAGCCGTGCCCCTTGCTCGTTCCAATGACATCGACGAAGCGCTCGCCTTCAAAAATATCGACCAGCACGCGATCGCCAACCTTGATTACTCCCTCGGTCGTCTCGCCCGGAGCATCGACCTCGACGTTCACTTCGCGCAAAAATTTCACCGGAGGCAGGCTGTGCTTGGCAAAATGCCCCTGCATCGCCTTGGTCAGCTTCTTCTCTTTCACAAACTCGACGAGGCCGATCTGCGCCGACTCGTACCCGTCCTTGGTCTGCGTCTTGTGCTGCGTAATCACACATGGGCCCGCCCGCAACACCGTCGCCGGCCGCACATCGCCCTTCGAATCGAAGAGCTGCGTCATGCCGACCTTCTTTCCCAGAATTCCCGTGACTCTAGCCATTTCCTTCTCCGTTCCCAGCTTGGCTCGCCGAATCATTCAATGGCGGCTATTGGCTGGCTGTGTGGCGCGGGCGCCCTCGCCCGCGAATAGTCCGCGGAGCTTCGCTCCGCTTGGACGGCCGAGGGCTGCCATCCCTCCACACTTACTTATGCTCTTTCCCGAACGCCTTGATCTCCACATCCACGCCCGCCGGCAGATCGAGCTTCATCAGCGCATCGACCGTCTGCTGCGTCGGCTCCAGAATATCCAGCAGCCGTTTGTGGGTGCGGATTTCAAACGCCTCACGCGACTTTTTATCGACGTGCGGCGAACGCAGCACGCAGTATTTATTTTTCATCGTCGGCAGAGGAATCGGCCCCGCAATCTGTGCGCCGGTGCGTTTCGCCGTCTCGACGATCTCGCCCGTCGACTGATCCAGAATGCGATAGTCGTAGGCTTTCAACCGTATGCGAATTCTTTCTTTTCCAGTCACTTTTCACTCTCTTAACCCCTCCCGGCTGATCTTCGATTGAAGCCCCGGGAAGAAAGAACTGGCGGCAGTATGCAAGCCGCTTTCTTGTTTTACTTCTGCAATCTGACCTCTTACTTCTGCCTTGCCTTACTGAATAATCTCCGCGATCGTTCCCGCTCCCACCGTGTGCCCGCCTTCACGGATCGCAAACCGCAATCCCTTCTCCATCGCCACCGGCGTGATCAGCTCGATCACCAGGCTTACGTTGTCTCCCGGCATTACCATCTCGGTCCCGCCGGCAACTCCGCAATCCCCGTCACGTCCGTCGTTCGCAAGATAAAATTGCGGACGATATCCCTTGAAAAATGGCGTATGCCGCCCGCCTTCTTCTTTCGTCAGGATGTAAACCTCCGCCTTGAACTTCGTGTGCGGAGTAATCGATCCCGGCTTCGGCCAAAACCATCCCGCGCTCGACGTCTTCTTTCGCAATGCCGCGCAGCAAGAGGCCAGCGTTGTCGCCCGCCATGCCTTCATCCAGCTGCTTCTTGAACATCTCGACGCCCGTCACCACCGTCTTGCGCGTCTCGCGGAAGCCGACAATCTCCGCTTCTTCGCCCACCTTCACCTTGCCGCGCTCGATCCGTCCCGTCACCACCGTGCCCCGCCCTTGAATCGAAAAAATATCCTCAATCGGCATCAGGAACGGCTTATCCAGCTCGCGCGCCGGCTGCGGAACATTCTTGTCGACCGCCTCCATCAACGCATCAATCTGCTTCTCCCACTTCTCTTCGCCATTCAAAGCCCCCAGAGCCGACAACCGGATCACCGGCACATCGTCCCCAGGAAACTGATACGACTTCAACAATTCGCGCACTTCCAGCTCCACCAGATCGAGCAACTCGGGATCATCCACCGCATCGCACTTGTTCAGCGCAACAACGATGTAAGGCACACCGACCTGCCGCGCCAATAGCACGTGCTCGCGCGTCTGCGGCATCGGACCATCTGTCGCCGCCACCACCAGAATCGCGCCATCCATCTGCGCCGCGCCCGTGATCATGTTCTTGATGTAATCCGCGTGCCCCGGACAATCGACGTGCGCATAATGCCGGTTCGCCGTCTCATACTCCACGTGCGCCGTGGCGATCGTGATCCCGCGCGCCTTCTCTTCCGGAGCGTTATCGATCGAATCAAACGACCGAAACACAATCTTCGGATTATGCTTCTGCAAAACCTTCGTGATCGCCGCCGTCAACGTCGTCTTCCCATGGTCAATATGACCAATCGTCCCCACATTGCAGTGCGGCTTATTCCGCTCAAATTTTTCTTTCGCCATTTCCTCTTCGCTCCGTCGCCTGATCTGCTGCGACTTATTTCCTAATTTGTTTCCGCCTCGCAGCGGAGAATTCACTGCAAACTATCTCGACGCCGTCTTCCCCTGTGTCTTGGCGATAATCTCATCCGCCACGTGCCGCGGAGCCTCTTCATAGCGCGCAAAATGCATCGAGTACTCAGCCCGCCCCTGCGTTGACGACCGCATATGCGTCGCATATCCAAACATCTCCGCCAAGCGGAACGATGGCCTTGATCACCTGCGAACCCGCGCGATGCTCCATGCCTTCGATGCGTCCCCGACGTGAACTCAGGTCGCCCATGATCGTTCCCGCGTAATCTTCCGGAGTCACCACTTCGACCGCCATCACCGGCTCCAAAATCACCGGACTCGCCTTGCGCGCCGCTTCCTTGAACGCCATCGATCCCGCAATCTTGAACGCCATTTCGTTCGAATCGACATCGTGATAGCTGCCGTCATAAAGCGTAGCTTTAATGTCGACCATCGGATAGCCGGCCAAAACGCCGCCCTCCATCGCTTCCTGCATGCCCTGGTCGATCGGCTTGATGTATTCCTTCGGCACCGTGCCGCCCACGATTTCGTTGATGAATTCGTAGCCCTTGCCCGGCTCGTTCGGATCGAGATAAATCTTCGCGTGTCCGTACTGGCCGCGGCCGCCGGTCTGGCGAATGTATTTGCCTTCGGCTTCCGCGTGCTTGCGAATCGTCTCCCGATACGCCACCTGCGGCTTGCCGACGTTCGCCTCGACTTTGTACTCGCGCATCATGCGGTCAACGATGATTTCCAGATGCAATTCGCCCATGCCGCTGATGATCGTCTGCCCGCTGTCCGGATCGGTGTGAACTTTAAAGGTCGGATCTTCCTGCGCCAGCCGCGCCAGCGCCATGCCCATCTTTTCCTGATCGGCTTTGGTCTTCGGCTCGACCGCCACCGAAATTACCGGCACCGCAAACACAATCGACTCAAGCGTAATCGGATGCTTCTCGTTGCAGATGGTGTCGCCCGTGCTCACGTTGCGCAGGCCAACCACCGCGCAAATATCACCCGCCAGAATTTCCTGAATGTCCTCGCGCTTGTTAGCGTGCATCTTGAGCAGTCGCCCGATGCGTTCATGCTTCTGCGTGCGCGAGTTCAGCACCGACTCGCCCGACTTCAATTGTCCCGAATACACCCGGATAAACGTAAGTTGGCCAACAAAAGGATCGGCCATGATCTTGAAGGCCAGCGCCGAAAAAGGCTCCTTGTCGTCGGCCTTGCGCGTGATCGTCTTCCCGGTGTCAGGATCGAGGCCGTGCGTCTCTTTCGTATCGAGCGGCGAAGGCAGATAATCGACCACCGCATCCAGCAGCGGCTGTACACCTTTATTCTTGAATGCCGTTCCCACCACCACCGGAAACAACTTCAGCCCGATCGTTGATTTGCGCAACGAGGCCTTCAGTTCATCCGCGGAAATCGCTTCGCCTTCCAAAAACTTGTGCAGAATTTCGTCGTCATTCTCGGCGACAGTCTCGACCAGTTGGGTATGAAACGCTTCCGCCTTTTTTTGCAGATCGGCGGGGATCGCGCGCCGTCTCATACTCCGCGCCCATGGTCTCATCGTTCCACACAATCGCCTTCATCTCGATGAGATCGACCACGCCTTTAAACTTGTCTTCTTGTCCAATCGGAATCTGAATCGCAACTGGCTTGGCATTGAGCCGCTTGCGGAGGGTATCGACGGCATGCTCGAAATCGGCGCCCATCTTGTCGATCTTGTTAATGAAGCAAATTCGCGGAACTCCGTACTTATCCGCCTGCCGCCAGACTTTTTCGGACTGCGGCTGCACTCCATGCACGGCGTCAAACACCGCCACCGCGCCGTCGAGCACGCGCAGCGATCGCTCCACCTCGGCCGTAAAATCGACGTGGCCGGGCGTATCAATAATATTGATGCGAATATCGCGCCAGGTGCAGGTCGTCGCCGCAGACGTAATCGTAATCCCGCGTTCCTGCTCCTGCTCCATCCAGTCCATGGTCGCAGTGCCTTCGTGGACCTCGCCGATACGGTGCGTCTTTCCCGTATAAAACAGGATGCGCTCCGTAGTCGTGGTCTTCCCGGCATCGATGTGGGCCATGATGCCGATGTTCCTGCAACGCTCTAATGGGACTGTTCTAGGCACGACAATTAACTCTTTCTGGGGCTCCAACTGCGTAATTTTCTAATTTCGTAATCGGTAATTTGGCAATTTAACGGCGCTTGCCGCAGGAGTCTAAATTGCAACAACTCCACGATTACCAAAAATCAATCCCTACCACCGGTAATGCGCGAACGCCTTATTCGCTTCCGCCATCCGGTGCACATCTTCTTTCTTCTTGATGGCTGCGCCTTTTCCATTCGAGGCGTCGAGCAATTCGTTGGTCAACTTTTCGATCATTCCCTTTTCGCCGCGGCCGCGCGCATAACTTACGATCCAGCGGATGGCGAGCGACGTCCTGCGTTCCGGAGCAACTTCGATCGGCACCTGATAGTTCGCGCCACCGACACGCCGTGTCTTCACTTCAAGCAGCGGCTTCGCGTTCTCGACCGCCTTGGTAAAGAGCTTCAACGGTTCGTCGCCGCCCTTTTTCCTGTAACTTCTCGAGCGACTTATAAAAAATTCCTTCGGCAGTCGATTTCTTTCCCTGCCACATCATCGAGTTGATGAACTTCGTCACCAGATCCGATCCGTATACCGGATCTGCCTCGACCGTCCGCTTCGGTGTATGTCCTTTTCTAGGCATGCTGTTCAGCTCTCACTCTAATTTCGTATATCTCGACATGGTGCCCCAGGTTCGCGTCCGTCCTTTGAGCGATAACCTGGGTAAGCGATAACAAGTACTGTGTAGCGGCTCTAAGCTTTCTTCGCGCGCTTCGTCCCGTACTTCGACCGCCCCTGATTCCGACCGGTGACGCCGGTCGCATCGAGCGTTCCACGCACCACGTGATAGCGGACACCCGGCAGATCCTTTACACGGCCGCCGCGGATCAGCACAATCGAGTGCTCCTGCAGATTATGGCCAACGCCGGGAATATAAGTCGTCACTTCGATTCCGTTCGTCAGGCGAACCCGCGCCACTTTGCGCAATGCCGAGTTCGGCTTCTTCGGCGTTTGCGTATATACGCGCGTGCACACACCGCGCTTCTGCGGACACGACTGCAGAGCCGGACTCGCCGTCTTGTAATTCGTCCGCTCGCGACCGAATTTCACCAGCTGATTAAATGTAGGCACTCTATGCAACTCCTCAAAGCGACACCTGCCGAAGCAGGGACTGCCCTGTCTCGGTTCTGGCATAGGCATCCGCGCCAGCCATACTTCCACGCGGCACCTTACGGATGCCGGTGGGAAATCGTTCAGTTTCCCGCTCAGACTAATTGCCGACGACGGTGACGCCACGCCTTGCCTCAATCGGGGGTCCGGTTAAGGTTCGGAGGCGTTCCGTTTCGTCTGCTTCCCCTGCATAGCCTCGCGTGTTTCCAAGCTTCCGCTTCGAAGCTGGGCGCAAAGGTTTTCGCAGGACGTTTCAGCGAGGGCGCCCCGGTTCATTGAGCCGGGTACGTATTTCTTCAAAGCTCAGCCGAAAATATTCCCGGCCCTGGTCCTCAACGCAAGTTGCATATCGGACGAGGTGCCGTTGCACAGGCAAGCCAGACTTAACTCGCAGAACTGTTTGATAATAACAACTGCGTTGCACATCGTCAACCACTCTTCCGCGCTTCAGGTCGGCGAACTGGAGTTGGTCGTCTCATCATCATTTATCACGCAGATAATTTGCAGAAGATTGGCGGAACGAACGTCAACAGGTCGGCCCTCTGTCCGCAAGCTGCTCCCACAAACTAGCTGACGTTCGCTGCGCCGACTTTTCCGCGCCGCCCAGGCTGCGCTCCGACCGAATGTTGCAGCTCCAGATAGACGGTTAAGGTTGAGAGGAAAATATGCGGCCCGCTATGCTGCCGCCTTCTGTGCAAGAATCCCGCCACCTCTGGCATATGTCCCTGTGCTCCACTTCGCAGTACTTCCCTGGTAAATTACGAGATTGCCGTCGTCCTGCATTCTGAGGTAAAAGCCATTCGAGGTATTCCTCTGGTCCGTCTGCGAGTTATATAGAGGAGTGGTCCCCGAATACACGACAAAATTACCATCCGCCTGCATATCGATCTCCGTAATATCCTGATTCGTGGTATTGCCAGCAGTCCAAATTGTTACCCAGTTGATTTGACTGGGTTTCAGCGGCTTTCCACTCCGCCATTGTAATGTCGAATCGTCGACACACTGGATTACTGCTCCGCCGGCGGTCTGAAACGTCAAGCGAAAGGTTCCACCTGGAGAGAAGAGGCTAAAACCTTTTTGAGGAGCCGTTGCCGCAGGGTCAGTCGCTATCTTAACTGCTGGTATTCCCCCGACGTCGGGGGGACTATTGGGGTTCGGAACCAGGTCGCCCTGATGGTCGCCGTTGCCGAGCGCTATATTTATCATAATTGTTCCTCCTTCGTTAGGATTCGGTTGCTATCCTGAACTTAAGAACGAGAGCCACGCCTCTTTCCCTTCACTAATTCGGGTAACAATCAACATGCCGTGATATTCACTCTCTGCTCTAAGAGTCTCCCGAACGTTTTTACCCTCATGATCGACGGGAAGCGCATCCTAACTCTTAACCCTTGGAATTCGAAGCTGATTTTCGCTGAAACACGTTCGTTGAAAAAAAATCCACAACCTTGCTACAAGGCTGTGACTGCTGTGTGTGTCTTTTATTCTGATATTGCTGCGCCCGAAACTCCTTCCGTTTCTGCTGGAGTTGCGAGCGGCAAGTCAATGCGCAACTTGAAACGGTTGAAAAACGTTGGCCGAAGCCTTGCTCAAAATAACGCTGACCTTCTACACTGGCAGGTTTCCGTCCATTCATATTTTGCTCGCGCCTGGTAAACGGGCGCGAGGAGGGTACATGCATCGTTGCGGTCCCGGTTTTCTTCTAACCTTGACAATCGGATTCGTCGTCGCACTCACAGGCTGTCTTGGCAAAAGTACCTCCAACCTCGGCAGCGAAGGAGTGTCAAGCGTTACGCTGAGCCCCAGCCCTACCGCCTCCATGGAGGTCGGGACTTCCCGCGTTTTTGCTGCGGCCGGAAAAAATGCTTCCGGGGGCAATGTCCTCGGCGTCAACATCCAGTATGTGGTCCAGAGCGGAAACAATAACCTCGCCGCCCCGCTCTCCGTCGCCAGTAATGGGAACGCTTGCGCCGGCACCTGGGATGCAACCGTTTCCATCTGCAATCCCGGCACTCCAGGAATCGCCATCGTTACTGCCGTCATTAATGGAGTCAGCAGCACTCCGACTACGGTCTACGTTCACAATCACGTTGCCAGCATTCAGATCACGGATCCCAATCAGCCCCCGTACCAATACGATTGTTTCCCGCAAGGGCAGACCTACGAGTACGAGGCAACCGCCTTCGATGCGAACAATAACAATATCAGCAACACAGTGGGCCCCATGACCTGGTCGTCAAGCAACACTGGCGTCGTTACCACGACGGCGACGGTCACCGGAAACCCCGGAAATCAGGTCAACTTCGTTAAGACAACCGCCAAGGCCCCAGGGGTTACCCAGCTTTTCGCCAGCGTCTCTGGAACCACGAGCACTCCGTTTAACTACACGACATGTTTGATCAAAGCGATTTACCTCCAGATCGGAGGCGAATCCCAGGCGGGGAACTTGATTACCGTAAATTCCGGTGGAACCGTTCCCGTCAGAGCTATTGCCATCGATACCTTGTACAACATCGCCGATTTCGGCCCCGTACCCGCCCCACCGCTCACCTGGAGCACGACGAATCCGGAGGTTGCCGCTTTCGGTACCCTCACCAACACCACCGGAAACAATAGCGCCACCGCGCGCAACAATTTCGGCGGCGCCACCCTCACCGCCTCCTGCACTCCCCCAACTTGCAACGTTGGCCTGCCGGGTGAGACGCCAACCGGACTGACCGAACCCAGTCTTCCTATTTATGCCAGCGACTGTAATGCCAGCGCTGTTACTTCCACTCCATGCCCGTTACCCGTGGGAACCATTGCATACGGCTCGGTCTCCGTGGATGTGACGGCCGCTTCTGGTGCGAAGCCAGCCACCTATGCCGCCTGGGCCGCGACCAACGGTTGCGGGAATCTTTCCGGTTGTAGCAGCGCGCTCTTCTCTGTCACCGCCGGAGCTACCCCAATCGGGCCGATCGTAAGTCTGCCCCGCACTCCTAATTCCATGATGTTCAACCATCTCGCATCGCCGCGTCTTTACATCGGCACCGATGAGGGGCTGATGTATGTGACGGTTGGCACCTCGCCCACCGTCAGCGAGATTTTCCCGTCTCCAACCCCTTGCAACGTCGCCTTATGCGGCAAGGTGCTCACCATCTCGAATGATGGCAGCTTCGTCGTGGTCTCTGACACCATCTCCACTCCTAACCAGGTCTACATCTATAACGGCGGCAGCACCACTGCCGTTGCGCCAGTCGATCTCGTCATCCCCGGCGAAACCGCCACCGCTGCCGCTTTCTCTCCCGACGAATTGAAACTCTTCATCCTCACCAATGCCGGCAATCTGTATGTCTACTCCATGGTCGATGCGCTCAGCTCGGTTTCAGGGATCGCAAATGCTGTCACCGACGTCAGGTTCTCGTCCAATGGAAGCTTCGCCTATCTAGCCGGAACGCCAGCCCCAACCAATATTTCCGCCTACGCCACCTGCGACACGCCGGCCAGCAACGTCGTCAGCGGCAATCTTCCGCTCACATCGACCACATATCCCACGCTTCCTCAGTTAGCAACAACGCCGCCCTTCGCCCTGTTTCCAATACCCACTCAGCAGCTCGATTCCGTTGGCGATTGGACGCAAATCATGCTCGTGCTCGACCCTCCTAACGTCAACACCTTCGGTATTAATACGACACAAGCCCCGCTCCTCGACGGCCATTACGTCTGTACCCCACCCGTGGTTTCTCTCGACACGCACTATCCACAAACCTCCGCCTCTCTCGGCCAGAGCAGCACACCGATCTACGCAGCGCTCGGAGCCGATGCCACCGAACTGATCGTCGTTGAACAAAACGTTCCCGCCGTGCTCGTTTTCAACATCGCCAATGGCACCACTACCTCTGTTCCGCTCCTGCGGGAAAGCTTCGGAAGCGGCCTGCCGCTTGCCGCTGCCTCCTCAACCGATGGAAGCGAAGTCTTCGTCCCCGCCTGCGATCAGTATGACGAGAGCACCACTCCCCCCACCTGCGCCGCCGCCTCCGTACACATCGTCAGCACCACGGGAGCAGGCGACTTTCAGCAAGTGCCCTACGTCAACGCAACCGATGACAACAACCACAACATGTGCAATAACGGCGGCAATGGAACAGCCCCGCAATGCCTGCCCAACATGATCGCCATCAAACCCAATTGATCGCGCCAGCAGAGGCGTGACAGTCCTCATAAACCACTGATTTTCGCTTGGATTGAAGTTTAGATTGAAGACAATTGGATCTTGGGGACAACAGGATGCAACAAGTAAGAATGCCTGCGAGCGAACTCGAAATTTGAGAACTCTGAATTTAGCGCTCTGAATTTGGCGTTCTGAAGTTAAGCGTTCTGAAGCATGAGCGCCCTCAAGTTGACCCACTCTACTCCGGCCCGACCTCTTTCCCCACGCTGTCGAGCACGCCATTAATAAACTGTACCGACTCTGGCGTAGAAAACTTGCGCGCAATCTCCAGCGCCTCATTAATCACGACCGCCCGAGGCGTAGCCGGATAGCCCAAAAATTCCGCCACCGCCTCCCGCAGCACATTTCGGTCGACGGTCGCCATGCGATCCATCCGCCAATGCTGCGTGTGCTTCCCGATCAGCCCATCAATCTCCGGCATCCGGTCAACCGCAACCCGAAACAAATCATCCGCAAACCCGCGCACTTCATCCTCGACATTAGTCCGCTCCGCCCAGAACGTCTTTCGCACCAGCTCCGGCGTCTGCTTCCCCATATCCGCCTGAAACAGCATCTGCAGAACCAGTTCGCGTGATTTGCGTCGAGTGCCCATGAGAAATCAGACTCAGCTGTCAGCTCTAGGCTCTCAGGAAAATTTGCGACGGTTGAGGCTGACAACAGTCTACAGGACGGCTGCATAGCGGAAGATCTGAAGATCATGAGCGAGATTTACATTTTATCGGCGAGGTTTACGTTTCCGAGAAGTTGACTTTGACTTGCCTTTCCTGACAGGTGAGAGCCGAGAGCTGAGAGCTCCCCCCAGATTCGCCATCTCGACCGCGGCCAGCGCCGCCTCGAATCCCTTGTTCCCCATCTTCAATCCGGCGCGGTCAATCGCCTGCTCCAGCGTCTCGCAAGTTAACACCCCAAACGCATGAGGCACTCCAGTCTCCTGCGCCGATTGCCCGATGCCCCGAGTAACTTCATTCACAATGACATCGTAATGTGGCGTATCGCCACGCAACAGGCAGCCAATACAAATGATCGCGTCGTACTTTTTCGTCTCAGCAAGCATCCGGGCCGCGGAAGGAATCTCGAACGCGCCGGGAACCCGCGCGAGCACGATGTCTTTCTTCCTGGCGCCCGAGCGCAGCAGTCCATCGTAGGCGCTGAGAAAAAGTCTCTCTGTGATAAACGAATTGAAGCGGGAAACAACAATGGCAAATCGCCTTCCGGCCGCATTGAGATTGCCCTCAATAGCAGAAACTTCCGGCGTCGGAGGACGTTCAACCTTTATTTTTTCTTTCGTGAGTTCCTCCGCACCTGTGTGTCTGCGCTCCCAAATTCTTCACTTCTGCAATCTGACCTCTGACCTCTCACTTGCCCTTAAACGCCGCTGCCCGCTTCTCCAAAAACGCCGAAGTCCCCTCGCCCTTATCCGAAGTAGCGCAGCAAACCCCAAACAAAGAAGCCTCGAGAAATTGTCCTTCGGCCAAAGTCATCTCCATCCCCTTGTTGACCGCCTCCATCGTGTACCGCACCGCCAGCGGACCATTAGCGATGATCTTAGCCGCAATCGCCTCCGCCCGAGGAATCAACTCCGCCGCCGAAGTCACTTCATTCACCAGCCCAATCCGATGCGCATCCTGCGCCGTGATCATCTCTCCCGTCAGCACCATCTGCATCGCGAGGCCCTTGCCGATCAGCCGCGGCAACCGCTGCGTTCCGCCATATCCCGGAATAATCCCGAGCTTCACCTCAGGCTGCCCCAGCCGAGCGTTCTCGCTAGCCAGGCGCATCGTGCAAGCCAAAGCCAGTTCGCATCCGCCGCCCAGCGCGAATCCGTTAATGCAAGCAATCACCGGCTTGCCCAGATTCTCAATCAGGTTGAACACGTTCTGCCCGCGATGGGCAAACTCCTTGCCCGACACCGGATCGCGATGCGCCAACTCCCCAATATCCGCACCTGCCACAAACGCCTTCTCACCCGCCCCGGTCAAAATCACCACTTGAATCGAAGCATCCTGCTTAAGCTCATGAAACGTCGCCCTCAGCTCTTCAACAGTGGCCCCATTAAGCGCATTAAGCACCTTAGGCCGGTTAACGGTAACGTAGGCAATAGCGTTTTTCTTTTCGAGAAGTATGTTTTCGTAGGTCATAGGATTATTTCTTTCCTAGCCATCTGACTACGTGATAGATACCAACGACTGGTGCAGATCGCAAGATATATACCGACGAGGAGGCCGGGTGCCCCATCCTTGCGCGTTCTGTGCGCAAGGGTGGGATTCCACAAACGCGTGCCGCTTGGGATTCTAGCGTCCATCTCCGCATTGGCCACCGCCGAGAGATCTACAAATCGTAGCCGGGGTCCCCATCCTTGCGTTCACGAACGCAGCCCGCACGGAACCCCCGCCGTCGCCAAGAAGCTGTCAAGCCCCCGATTCGATAATTTTCCGCGCAACTCACTCAAACAATGAGGAATTTAAAGGCACTAATTTACTTAGCTAACCAAATCCCTGTAAGCTGTTGAAACCGTGACAGGGCTAAATCCATGCTAAACCCCCACGCCGTGGTACTATAGCGAAGACTCCCAACCGTAACGGCCCCCTTTTGAAAATAAGCATTCCGAGGACTTAAGATTATGTTAAGTTATGGGAAGGCAAAGCGGAAGCCACTTTCTGAGGCTGCGCTGAGGCTAGTGATTGTAAAGGCTCTCGAAAAAGGTTGGATTCGTGAGTCTGCCCACTGTGATGAACGAGCATACCGGAACATTTCCGATCAGGACGTTGCTTACGGGTTGGAGTGGTCTGGATGGGTTTTTGAAGAGCCCCCGAATTACGACGAGGACCACGAAGGTTGGGAATATCTCATCAAAACGCGCGATCTTGATGAAATCGAATTGCACTTAAAGATTTCGCCCAACGATGCCGATGGCTTAACTGTCATCACGAAGTATTGAGGGGAATGTTATGAAAGCTGAGCAAACCGCGAAACCTCACACTTGTGAAAAACGCCAAGCGACTGAGCAAGAGCCGTATCACTACACTGGCTCTGGGCTACCGAATTTATATCTTTCCGGAATTACCTATTACGTTTGCGAATGTGGAAATAAGTCCGCTGAAATTCCAGCGATGAAAGATTTATTCTCCGCACTGGCTCAGACTCTTGTATCGAAGACATCTCTTTTGGTTGGACCCGAACTCCGCTTTCTGCGCAAACAGCTTGGCAAGAAGGCTGTTGAATTCGCGCCAATGATTAGCCTTACTCCGCAGTATTTTTCCTCTCTCGAAAATAGCTTTGCTCCTCTCGATGCTGGACGAGACAAATTAGTGCGGTTAATCTACCGAGCCATGTCTGACGATAGGAAACTCGTGACTGACCACGAGGAGTTCGAACGTTGGATTACGTCAATCCATGACGGTGGTAAGGGAGAAATAATCAACGCTGCCCGCCTCGAAAACAATGAGTGGAAAGTTGTATCGTTTGCGATGGCTGCCTAGGTCGCCGCGAACTACACGCTGTCGCGGGACTTTCGCTGGACCAGTCCAGCAGCGTGCAAGAAAGCGTGTGTATCTCCATAGAACCCCGGATATGCTTGCTCGACTTCCTTGACTGAATGGGCTTTTACTAAAACCGCACTGCGATTTGGATAATTTGCATTTTCCTTTTCGGAAGCGAGGTACTTTTTGTGCGCAAGGACGAGCAATTCCGGCGGGTAAGGTGAGATGCGGGTTGTGCGGCTATCTACATCTAGTTCGATCAGGTACGAGTAGCGATCTTCCAGATCGCGGGGCCGAGTGCTGAGCACATCGTGCATGGCTTCGGACCAACCCTGTAGTCTCTCAACGACGCGTAACTCTCCAGCTAGATTACCCATTTCGTGTTTAAGAGCAGAAAGTTCTCCCGGTGTTGCAGGAACGATGGGGCGATTTTCTTTCATGGCAAAGACGCTGGATGTGAGGGCGAAAAATCGACGCCAGTGTACATCGCCACCGCCGGTTTTCAGGGTCTGGCCGGTGAATAGATCGACAGTTTCTAGGGCCGTTGCCCAGCGATGTTGCAGCAGTGATCTAATTTGAATTTCGATTCTTCGTGCTTTTAGATCAGGCGTACCAGGCACCGCTTTTGATTTATACCGAACCACGAAATGAATACTGCGGTACCCATCAGATTTTGGAGAGGAAATGTAATTGTATTCACTGACTCTCCCCCCACCGCTCAGCTTCGGCTCTAGATGGCTCCGCACGCTCTCGGCTAAGGATTCGGTGGTTTCAACGCATCCATTACTGCCCGACAGCCGCCTATGTCTTGCATAGTTGTAAGCGCCATCGTCGGTTGCCTTTCCAACTTGGCGATGATTGAGCGAATTCGCTTTGTGCGACCGGAAATGATTGCATCACTCCATCCCTTTGAATTGGTGTATCTCCTTATGGTGTTCATGACTCTGCCCAGTGCATGGTCGTACTCAGATCGCCAATCGCTAACAACCAACATCATTTGTGATGTTTCGTCGCTCAAGGGTGGTGGGTTTCCCCGCAAGAAGTCTCCGGCTTTGTCTACCTCTCGATTGCTTCGGTGCATGACGGCCAGCTCCAGTGCTGGCTTTAGCTCTGATTCCGACTCTGATGGCGCAACATTCTCAAGTGCTAGATCGGGGACTAATTGACTTTTGACGCACAACTCCTTACCCTCATTTCCGAGGGCACAAAGTGGCACCCCAAAAGCCAACTCGTTCCGCTCCCGCGAAGAATGAGAACGAGTACGCTACGTTCGAGACAGCTCTCAAAAAAGTTTTGTCTGTCCCGCACTCGGCGCTCAAGGCCCAACTTGACGCCGAGAAGCGAGCGCGGAAACAACGCGGGCAACGGGCTTCGGGCCGCGCTTCCCACGCAAAGGATTAGAAAGCCGTTTCTCCCACCTTGCCAGTCACCTCCGCAAAGGTTAACCGCTTCCCCGCGATCTGCGATAAAGCTAACTCGAAACGCTGTCCATCGTCCAACTTGTTTCCGGCTTCGTCCTTCCGATGGTTGAATCGGAACGCCTGTTCGTCCACGTATCGGAACAAATGGAACGGTTCAACCGCGACGTAAGTTCCGTTCAAACCCCGCTTCAAAAGCGACCAGAAATTCTCGATTCCGTTGGTGTGAACATTCTCCTTCACGTAGCCTTCAAGATGGTTGATCACCTTGTGAACGTAACCATCTTTCAGGTTGTAGTAGCCGCTGAATTCGTCGGTGTGAACCTCGGCTCCGGGTTGCACGATTTCACGCACAATCTTTTCGGGCATGTTTTCCCGGCGATGCGGGATCACGGTGGTTTTTACTTTGCCGCCGCGTTCCAACAATCCCACGACTACAGTCTTACCGTGCCCGCCTTGCATTCCGATTCCGTGGCCCAATCGTTTGCGTCTCACCTTGTGCATGTTCCGTGCCTTGCCGCCAATGAAAGTTTCGTCCACTTCGACAGGAGCGCCGTTTCCACCGAGCTTAGTGATGCTGCCAGTCTGCAAAGCGAAGCGCAGGCGATGCAGGACGAACCATGCGGACTTCTGAGTGATCCCTACCGCCTTGGCAACTTCGTAGGAGCTGACCCCGTTTTTGCAGTTGACCAGCATCCAGAGCGCGGTAAGCCATTTGTCCAGCTTGATCGGGGAATCTTCAAAGATAGTGCCCAGCTTTACGGTAAATTGCTTGTAGCACTCTTTACACTTCCAGCGTTTTTGGGTCGCAAGATAATAGTGCTCTTTGTGGCTGCAAGCAGGACACTCCGGGCCGTTCGGCCAGCGGAGACGGGCGACAGTGTCAATGCAGACTTGCTCGTCCGAGTAGTACCGGATGGCTTCTTGAAGTGTCTTCGGCTTTGTCATGATTGATAAGGTAGCACACTAACCATTGGTTTGTCAACTATATTAGTGCCAATTTAAAGTCCAGAAACCTGTCCGGCCAATAAATTCAAATCGATATAATAGAAGTAGCTCCCACAACATTCTAGGTTCGCGGCGGTTCACTCGATAAGAGCTCTGTTCTGACACAGTGCATAGCGCACGGCGCAAGCCAATTTGAAATCAATACTTTGAGCGACTTATAAGCCGCAAACCATTGATCCTAAAAGGGAAGGCGGGCGAGCCTCGCGACTAACTCCTGTGTAATCAGGACTTTGTAAGTTAACTACTTTAGATTCATAGACCTGGCGGGGCACTCTGAATAAGGGCAAATATATACTTGACACACGCGAACAAATGTCGTATATTTGTCCCATGAAGCCGCCACCAACATTACAAGAAGCTATTGTTTACTTCTCCGATCCTGACCGCGCTTTCGATTACGCCGTCAAACTGCGCTGGCCCGATGGCAAGATCATTTGCCCGCGCTGTTCCTCGGATAAGAACTACTTTATTAAGACTCGCAAAATCTGGCTCTGCCGTGGGTGCAACAAGCAGTTCACTCTCAAAGTCAATACGATCTTCGAGGATTCGCCCCTCGGCATGGATAAATGGATGGCCGCATTCTGGATGCTGATCAACTGCAAAAACGGCATCTCTAGCATGGAGATTCACCGCGCCCTTGGTGTTACCCAGAAGTCGGCATGGTTTATGCTTCAGCGGCTTCGCGAAGCTCTGCACAATCGGACGTTTGGTTTTTCGCGGAAGATGGGCGGACCTAAGGCGGAATTGGAAGCCGACGAAACGTTCATCGGCGGACTCACGAAGAACATGCAACAAAGATCGCAAAGCACGGCTTTTCGCGCAGGGTGGAATGCATGGTGGAAAGACTGCCGTCCAAGGCATCTTCGACCGCGAAGCACGTCAGGTTCGCGCTCATGTAGTCCCAGACGTGAAACGCGAAACCCTGCAAAATGCTGTTCTTGCCAACGTCAAGTATGGTTCCACCGTGTACACCGACAACGCCGTCGGCTACGATCTTCTGCACAATCGCTTCGTGCATGACGTAGTGAATCACGCCGAAACCTATGTCAAAGGCCGCGTGCATACTAACAGCCTTGAGAACTTCTGGTCGCTGTTGAAACGCGGCCTTCGCGGAACCTACGTTGCTGTAGAGCCTTTTCATTTGACTCGCTATATCGACGAACAGGTTTTCAGATTCAACAATCGCGCCACGAAAGACAATCCGTTGAACGACGCCGACCGCTTTGCACTCGCCATGCGTCAGGTCGCTGGCCGTCGCTTAACCTATGCCGATCTGACAGGCAAGAACGAATCGCCGCGCCACGTATCGACAGGGACGGGGGAAACGCAACAGGTTCCCTTTTAGTCCTTGTCGGAGCGTTTGGTTTTGCGGACGCTAGAAGTTTTCGGCGTCCGCTTTTTTGCCGGATTTGCGACCTTCGGAACCTTGAACAGAGCTTTCATCCCCTCGTCAAAGTTCTCGGTGGCTTGTCGGCCTTCAAAGTATTCGTACTTTTGCATGATTTCACTTATCCATTTTCGAAGCTAGTTTCCAGAAGTACTCACAGATTGTTTCGATTATCTTCGGTTCACAGAATTCGCTTTCGGCAAGCTCAATTGCCTTTTCGAGCGGTGGTTCAGATATGCCATATTTGACCTGTATCTCGTCCCTGAGTCGCCTTACATCAACACTAAACCTGATCCTAAAATCTGCGCCCATCTTCGTCTTGTAAGGCAATAGCACGGCCATTGATTTAGCAAGATAGTCAGCATCGGCTTCTCCACGTTCATGTGCGATTTCCGGCTTTGGCCCCTGTTCCCTAACAAACTCTCGCAGATTGTCGCAAACTGCAATAGTCTTTGATCGGATGCTGGTGGAACTGTTTATGATCGGCGCTGTCTCCTTCTGGAGTTTGATTCTCTGAGCTTGTTCCTCTAGGTACAGCGCTCCCCAGTCCGTATCTTCATTCGACCATTGTTGCTTTCGACGATCTGAGCCGAGTCGCCAGTACCTCACGATTGCGATTAAAAGAATCGCCCAAAGTACGCAGGTGACGACGATGTTGGCAGCGGTCAACATGAAGTCGTCGCCGTGTTTCTTCCATTGCAATAACTGGAGATAAACGTATAGCCCAGAGAGGAATAGAGCGCAAAGCGTACCCCAATGTCTCTTAAGCCATCCCATAGAAAAAAGTATGGAGGAAAATGCGACGTGTGTCTAGTATATATTTCCCTGCGTAAGTCAATGATTCTAATATACCGGCGAAAGTGGGGGTATACCCTAAAACTTCCCCGCAACCGGCTTCTCCGGACTCGAGTAATCGTAAAACCCGCGCCCCGACTTCCGCCCATACCACCCCGCCATCACCATCCGCTTCAGCAGCGGAGGCGATGCGAACCTTCGCTCCTTAAACTCGTCATACATCACATGCGTAATGTAGTAAGTAGTATCGAGCCCCACAAAATCCAGCAAAGTAAACGGCCCCATCGGATACCCGCACCCCAGCTTCATCGCATTATCGATATCCTCGATCGATCCCACGCCCTCTTCATAGGCCCGAATGGCATCGAGCAAATAAGGCACCAGCAGCCGGTTGACGATGAATCCAGTCTTGTCCGAAGTCCGCACCGGAACCTTCCCCAACTTTTTGGCGAACTCGTAAGCCGCCTCATAAACCTCAGGCGAAGTAGCGATAGTCCGAACAACTTCAACCAGCTTCATCAATGGAACAGGATTAAAAAAGTGCAGCCCAATAAATCGCTCCGGCCGCCGAACCGAAGTCAAAAGTTCAGTAACCGAAATAGAAGAAGTATTCGAGGCAAAGATCGCGTCCTTCTTGACGATGGAATCAATCGCCGCATACATCTTCTTCTTCTCCTCAACGTTCTCAATAATGGCCTCAATAATAATGTCGCAATCAGCCAGGTCCGCTTTGTTGGTAGTCCCCCGAAGCCGAGCCCTAATCTCGTTCTTCTGCGCCGCAGTAATCCCGCCTTTCTCAGGCCCACGCCCGGCAAACTTACCGAGCGACTTCTCAATTCCTGCAAACCCCTTGTCGAGATATTTCTGCTCAACTTCGAGCACGGTAACGTCAAACCCGGCCGTAGCGCAGACCTGCGCGATGCCCGACCCCATCAACCCGCAACCGAGAACGCCAACTTTCTTAATATTCATATAGCTCCGCTTCTATTTTAAGCTTGTCATTTATTAAGGCTGACCATTCTATCTAAGATTTGTCATCCCGAGCGAAGCGAAGGGCTACAGCCGGGGGATTTGCAAGTGGTTGATAAGGTTGGCGTCCCCGACGGGGTTTGAACCCGTGTTACCGCCGTGAAAGGGCGCTGTCCTGACGGCGTTACAAGAACTTAGAGAGCGCAGGTGGTGCTGTACATGCCTCTAAGACACCCGTCGGAGCAGTAGGAACAGCTTATCGTTACATCATCGTTACATGAAGAATGAACTCTTTTGCTCGCTCAAGCGATGCAGAAAAGGACTGATAAAATGATGCCTTGCCATGGGGCCGCAGGGCACAGGAGGTTGGCACTCGTGGCGAAGAGATTAGCACAGCGAATAGGTCGCCGGAAACGCTCGCACCAGGTCGGCGAGGCTGAGAAGATCATTCCAATCAATCATGAGACCGCCGAAGTCATCGCTAAGCAAAAGAAGTTGTTTCGAGAACAGTTTGGCCGTGAACCGGGACCGGATGATCCATTGTTTTTCGACCCAGGCGTCGCCGCTCCCCAATTTCTTAGCGATGAGTCCACTGATGAAATATGGAAAAGTTTGTTGCAGGCTGCGGGTGACTCTGGAATAGATCCAGCCATCGTTTACGCGATGAACAAAACTGGCCGGATCGTGACAGAAGCTAACCTAGAGTTCCTGTCCGACTCGGAGCTTCAAGAATGGAATGACGCTGTGAACGAGTATCGTCATAAGATCGAATCAGGAGAGATTCAATAGGAAGTCTCTTCAGCAAGAAAGCGCTGCAGCCGGCACAACAATTGATCGCCTTATAACGGTCAGGCGAGTCGGTCAGTCCTGATTTTCCCGATGAAGAGTGGTATGTCGTAGGGGATTTTGATTGCTCCTGCAACAGGACGCTCGGTGATTGAGACGGGGCCGACAATTTGACCACTTTCAAGCCTTACATCCCCAGCCCCTACTTTGTTCGCAGACACAGAAAGCGAAGAAACTGATTCAGCGCGTTCGCGTTGGCGTCCAGTTTGGCGTCTACCGTGGCCATCGTGCGAAATTCATGGACAAGGAAGACCGCCTTGGAAGCCCGTTGGAGCTTAGCCTCTAGCAACGTCCCCCCGATTGCACACAAGAGCTGGTACGGCAGTTTGGCGACAACATCGGAGAGCTGGTCATCCTTAAAAGCTGGAAGCCCCAGCAACGAGCGAGTGAGCCACTCGATGCGCTGGGGGAAATTTGTCACTGGCCGCCTTTCCGCTTTTCTGAGTTCTTCCGCGACCGTGCCACCAAATGACTCGTCAGCTTTGGCTTCGATACAAACGGTCACGTCCCAACCAGCTTGCTCGGCTTTCAACGCGAGGTCGTGGCACCGTGGCCCCCGGCTGCCGAGCGGCGGCAGGGCTGTTTCGTGCTCGGTGATCCCGCTGAGGATCACAGTGCTTCTCGTCCCTTCGTGCGAGTCAAGCAGTTGGACCAACTCACGTGGCACGGTAGGCTCGCCGCGTAGCCGTCCAGCTCCGTCCCAGTTCGAACGCGCTTCGGCCTTCCTTCCAATGTCGTTCCCTACGCTCGGGCGGTAGTGCGTGTTTTTCCCAATCGCTGAAGGATTGGATCGGCTCCCCCGATTGGTTCTTGATCTGAACGTTCCTCATGCGTTGGGTGCAAACGGCGAAACCCGGCCCCGAACAGCGTTGCGAATCGACTCGCAGTCCATCCCCGGCTGGTAGATGAAGTCTGGAGCGAAGGCCATGAAACGAAATGACAATGCTACCCCAGCGTCTCGGCGCTTGCCGAACGTCTCAACCTCATGATCCAGCTGCGTTTCAAGGCAGCGCAAATCGACATCTCCACAAGAGTAGTACGGATGTTGGGCCAAGACCTCCAGCACGATGCGTTTAGCACGCAACATTGCATTCCCCTTCAATCGCCTCGCAAGCTCGGGCTCCAGACGGTAAAGCATGTATACGGCACCGTAGCGCAGGACCTGAAACGCTGCGTCGTACGGGGTGTTCGCCTCATTCTTCAGTTCAATGAATTCGAACCCGTCGTCAACTCTATGCGCGAGATCAACGTTCATCTGGCGACCACCCTTATTGATAAGCCCTGATGCCGTGGGCACGTCGTTGCCCCACCCTTCGTTCTCAAGGCAAATCGCGATCTGTTTCTGAAGCTGTTTTTCGAAACGTTGGGTTGGCTGCGGAGTGTATTCCGGCGCTACACGCAAAACCCAGTTCTTGTCCGGGGTGGGCCAACGATCCGTTTCACGATGCCGATTCCAGTTCTCGCGGATACGCTTGTACAACTCTTCAAATAATCCTGTGCGCTGGGGGAGAGAGCGATAACGAGCGCAGATGCTCTGGACTCCCTCAAGCAGCAGATGGACTGGGGCGAAATTCATAACCAAATTGTAATTGATTGTGCAATCGTGGCAGGATTCTGGTGGCTCGTCACCTGAAGACCGGGGACGATCTCTTCGACTCCGCCGCTGTGCAGTGGGCGGATCGGATCATGCGGAGAACCGATAATGTCTTTGGAATGCTGACGCTTCTGCGATCCCAAAATGACCTCGGACGAATTCCGCAAATCGCTGACCGCGACCCGAGCCGCCAGCCGGATTCACGCCCGCACTCGCTGGACCGACTCCCGCAG
>CAVWWW010000023.1:0-1225941 GCA_963758745.1 uncultured Acidobacteriaceae bacterium | reverse complement strand
TCGTGGGTCAGGGCCGTTGCTGGGCCGCTAGGTAAGAGTTGTGCGACGGAGTTCAGCTGTGGCCAATGGAGACATCTCGAAGCTAAGCTCCTGGGGAGGCCCTGTCAATGACGACTTTCGGTGCAGTGCTTGGGGGCCTGGTTCTCAGGCGCTCTTCTTGGAAGTGATGGGATAGAACACGGACCGACGCTGTTCTACGTTATTGCTGCTGCAATGCGGACAGAGGACCTCGCCTTCCTCGTATTCGGCCCGCGTCAGCACCTTTGAGAATGTTTTCATGCAGGCGTGGCAGTCGAACTCGTAGTCGGGCATAGACCACCTCCCAACGGAATAGTCATTAGATGAATTCCAGACCTTGGGTCGGTGAGGTTCAATCGTGGACTCGGTCACCAATTGTTTGCGTGGTGGGATCGCACAACGGCGCCGAAGTTTAGATCTACGGTGGTGTCCCACTCTTCAAGTAACCATTCTGGGACATAAAGCCAATTCCTGTCTTGCTCATACCAGGCGCGGAGGTCACGCGAGCAGGTATGTCTCTGTGGTGAGTTGCAGTTGTCTGACCCGCATTTCAAATTCAGTAGGCAGAGCGAGCGAGGGCGCAATGCGACGCCCGCAATTGGGGTTCTGCGTTTGCGCTTCGCAGTGGGGGGCAACCGGCATCGCCATACGCGGAACTTTAGTCACCGCTTAGAACTGGCTATCGCGCTTAATGGCCGTATGAACCCGCCGAGGCCGAAATCGATATCAGCGTTTCGCCCAGTTGCGAAGCGAAATGCTATGGGAGAGGACTAGGCACTTAGGTAATTGACGGGCTGTGACGTACATCACAGTCCAACCAAGGTTCCGTTTCTATGCTGAGGCTTGAGAGGACTACAGGATGTTTCAAAAGGCGCCACCTTTGAGTGAACTCAAGGACGACAGACTTAGCTCCCTAGAAGAGATAACGGAAAGCGAGCACAGATTTCGGAAGCTCGTTGAGGCCTTGCCTGATGCTATCGTAGTCCATACTGACGGCAGGATCGTTTTCGTCAATCCATTCGCGATACGTCTTCACAAAGCGACAAGACCTGAGCAACTCCTCGGCCATGAAATCAACGAGTTCATCAAGCCCGAGTTGAGAGCCACGATAAAGAACCGAATTGAAGACTGCTATCTGACCGGGGAGGCCTCCGTGCCGATGGAAGTCGCTCTGATCGCCTGTGACGGTTCACCGGTGGACGCCGAGGCCGTTGCGATTCCAATAACGTGGCATGGCGCACCCGCCATCGAGGTGGTGCTTCGGGATACTAGACCACGTAAGCGGGCGGAACAGGCTGCTCACGAGTGGCAAAAGCGGTTAGAGTTGGCGCAGAAGGCGGGTCTCCGGATCGGATTGTGGGACTGGGACGTCGTCGCCAACTCTGTCACATGGTCAGATGAGACCTACAGGCAATTTGGATTTACCCCCGACACGTTTTCTGGCCGGGTTGAGGACGCGGTAGAGCGGTTACACCCGGACGACAGAAATAGAGTCCAAGAAGCTATTCAAAAAGTCTTAGATGGAAAATCAAACGAATACGCTGCCCAGTATCGGCTCGTGCGTCCTGATGAAACGATCTGTTGGATCGACGCACACGGCGTTATGGTGCGCAATGGTTCTCAGCACATGCTTGGGGTCGGCGTTGACATTACTGATCTGAAAAATAGTGCGCAATCGCTCAAAGATAGCGAGGAAAAATACCTTCTGCTGCTCAATTCCACCGCAGAAGCGATTTATGGACTCGATCTGAACGGAAATTGCACATTTTGCAACCCTGCGTGTGTGCGTCTTCTTGGTCATCAGCGTGGAGAAGATTTGCTTGGAAAGAACATGCATGCCCTGATGCATCACACCCGCGCCGACGGAACACCGTACCCGGAGCAACAGTGCGAAATCTACGTAGCCGTTCGGGAAGGCAGGCCCAGTCACCTCAGCGATGAAGTGCTTTGGCGTGCTGATGGAACCAGCTTTGCAGCTGAATATTGGTCCTATCCAATGTACAAGGCTGGCGAAATGGTCGGGGCTGTGGTCACGTTCTTGGATATATACGATCGCAAACGAGCTGAAGAAGAACTACGACAATCCGAACAAAAATACCGGCAGCTTTTTGAAAACGCGACTTACGGCATGTTTTGGTCAAAACCAGACGGCACACTGCTGGATGTAAATCCGGCCATGGTCGCAATGCTGGGTTACAGCTCCCGCCAGGAATTGCTGAAGCGAAACCTGAATGTCGACATTTATGAAGACGAATCTGCCCGTAGAGCGATTCTCGAAAGCTACGGCCCGGGCGAAAAGGTCGAAGGAGTTGAGGTTAACTGGCAACGCAAGGATGGTAAAACTATCGTCGTTCGGACTAGCGGAAATCTCGTCCGTAAAAAGAATGGATCTATCGACCACTATGAAGTAATTGCGGAGGATATCACCGAACGACGCTCCCTAGAGGAGCAACTGAGGCAGTCGCAGAAGCTGGAGGCAGTGGGCTTGCTCGCGGGGGGAATTTCCCATGACTTCAATAATCTTCTCGGCGTGATTCTTGGAAATGCCGAATTGCTGCTCGAAACCAAACAATCCGAGAAGCAGGAGCGTCACGCTGAGCAAATCAAGAAAGCTAGCGGCCGCGCGGCTCAGCTGACGAGACAATTGCTTGCATTCAGCCGCAAACAGGTTTTATATCCCACCGTTCTCAACCTGCATACCGTCGTCGCAGACATAGGAAAGCTCCTGCAACGTCTAATCGGTGAAGACATACAGATTGTGACCGAGTCCCAAGCTGGCTTGGGCTCTATCCGAGCAGATCGCGGGCAGGTCGAGCAGATCCTCATGAACTTGGCAACAAACGCTAGAGATGCTATGTCGAGTGGCGGCACGCTGAGCATCCGTACGGAAAACTCAGAGCTTGGCGATGAGATTGTCGCATGCTATCCCTACGTGAAGCCCGGTCAATATATCCGCATGGCGGTAAGTGATACGGGTACCGGAATGACGCGAGAGGTGCGCTCGCGAGTGTTCGAGCCCTTCTTCACCACGAAAGAGAAGGGCCGGGGTACAGGATTGGGCTTGGCAACCGTTTACGGCATCGTTAAACAAAGCGGAGGTTACATTTGGGTTTCGAGCACACCCGGAGCGGGAACAACGTTCAATGTTTATCTGCCAAAGGTAGATGAGAAACCAATCTCAACGGCGTCAACCCTTGACGTCCGGCCTGAGTATCCCAGAGGCACAGAAACGATTCTTTTGCTCGAAGACGATGATTCGTTGCGGCAAGTGACCTTTGAGTTTCTCGCAGCGAGCGGTTATAAAGTAATACAAGCGAGCCGTGGTGATTTGGCTCTTGACCTTGCGGCTCAATACGAGGGTCGGATTTCCTTGGTGATCAGTGATGTCGTCATGCCCGAAATGAGTGGTCCACTAGCAGTGTCAAAACTCCGGCTTTTTCACCCCGAAGTGCAAGCCTTGTATGTGTCGGGATACGCAGAAACCCCTGTTGTGCACGAACTCATTGCAGAAGGGGCGCCTTTATTACAGAAGCCGCTTTCTCGAATGACCTTGCTGACAAAAGTCGCCGAACTTCTCCATTCAAAAGCAAATACTTAACCGAAAATCTCATTGACCCATCGCGCACAATCTGATTGCGAAAATCCGGCGGAAAGCCTGCTGCGGCACGATGAGCGTTCCTTGTCCAAGGCGGAGCCAGTCCGCGCCAGCTAACAAGCGGATTTCTCGCCGAATAGCCACCAGTTGGCTCGACGTTCGGAACGGGGGTTATGTCTGACAGCCAACTAGTCGGAAGAATGAGGTTTGGTCCGGAGATATTGCTCGGATTGGCATAAGACCAGTGGCAGTATGACTTCCGAAGACTTCAAATTTCATCGGCGTAGGTACGTCGTAACCAGTCGCACAGGAGTGTTGGCATCTGGCTGTATAATTCAATGTACCCGCACTCCTCGCACACAGCCACCGAAACCCGTGCCGAGTAACGCGATCGGTTCGGATCCGACGAACGAGCAAAGTCGAATTCAAGGATGCCTGTCACTCTGCTGGGATGGTCGCACATTTGCTGAGCCACCCCCGTCCCCTCGGGCGGATTGGAATAGTGCACCACTTGCGATGCCAATCACGTGCCCTGTGCGGTAGGGCAGTGTGCCCTCACGACAAGACTTCCTTTGACGTTACACCCGAATTCGCAATTGTCAAGAATAGGTTAGGTCGAAAAGCACGAGTGTTGCGAATTGCATTACTCGGGATTGAGACTCGTCAACATTTCCCTAATCCTCGGTTGTGATATAGACTTTCGTGCGCAGCAGTGCGGGCCCGCAGCACTACGCCGGCAATTTGGCGAGCCGTTGGCGGCTCGAAGTTCGAGAATCCGAAACCCGGCGAAGGAGATTTGGTGTTCGTCTCCAGTAAGGCAGCATTGGCCGGCTACTATGACTATGGCGAAGTGGCGCGCTCAGTATTTATAGCCATCGCCGCGTCCTATGCCGCGCTCGATCTTGCCGGGCGCGTAACCGCCGCACGCGGCCGGATTCGTTTAGCCTGGCTGAGCGGGGGCGCGGTTGCGATGGGCCTCGGCATCTGGGCCATGCATTTCACGGGGGTGTTGGCCTTGCACCTGCCGGTGCCCGTCGAATATCACTGGCCGACAGTTCTAGCCTCGCTCTTGGTGGCCGTCTTCGCGTCCGCCTTCGGGCTGTATGTGGCGAGCCGCCAGAAGATGGGCTGGCGTGAAGCCTTGAGCGGCAGCGTTATCATGGGCGCCGGCATCGCGGGCCTTCACTACACCGCCATGGCCGCAATGCGATTGTCCGCCGTTATCCGATACTCCCCGCTTCTGGTTACGGCTTCCATCTTGCTCGCCGTCTTGTTTTGTCTCATTGCGCTGTTGATGGCATTCGATCTACGAGAGGAGACCAGATGGACTGTTCCGCGAAGGCTCGGCAGCGCCATCGTGATGGGAGCCGCCGTCTCTGCGATGCATTACACCGGAATGGCTGCCGCAAGTTTTATCCCCGCCCCGCCTCCGGATCTTATCCATGCTGTGAGCATTCCTGCGTTGGGCAACGATGCAATCGGTATTGTCACCCTAATCGTGCTCGTGGCCGCCATGGTGACATCATCGGTGGACACGCGGAGGGCGGTGGAAGTGCAGCGGCTCAACCAAGAGCTGGAGCGCCGGGTTCTCGAAAGAACCAGCCAACTGACAGCCGCCAACGAGGAGCTTGCGGAAACTGAAGAAAGATTTCGGAAGCTGGTGGAGGCACTCCCTGACGCGCTGTACGTTCATAGCAAAAACAAAATCGTTTTTGTCAATCCCTTCGGCATGAGATTGCTGGGCGTGCAGCAGCCAGAGCAACTCGTCGGTAAGGGCATCTTGGAGATTGTTCATCCCCACTACCGGGACTTCATAAGGCAGCGAATCCAAAATTGTTACGAGACAGGAACAGCGTCTTCCCCCATGGAGAGTCTTCTGGTCGCGCGCGATGGCTCCCCGATAGCGGTAGAGTCGGCCGGGATTCCTATTACTTGGAAAGGGTCTCCGGCTATTGAGGTGGTCGCGCGCGACATCAGGGAGCGCAAACGCTCGGAGGCAAGGCTGCGGGAATACGAAGAAGCCGTCGAAGGCCTAGAAGAGATGATCTGTGTGGTTGACCGGGAATACCGCTACGTGCTCGCGAATCGCGCGTTCCTGAGCTACCGAGGCTTGGACAGAGAACAAGTGGTAGGGCATCAAATCCCCGAAATATTGAACCCCGGAGTTTTCGAGCCGGTTGTGAAACAGAAGTTGGACGAGTGTTTCCAGGGCAATGTCGTTACCTATGAGCTGAAATACCCATATCCTGAGCTCGGCGAGAGGGATCTCTCCATCTCGTACTTTCCTATCGAAGGTCCAAGCGGTATTGACCGGGCGGCCTGCGTGCTGCAGGACATCACCGAGCGCAAACGCGCTGAAGAAGCACTTCGCGAAAGCGAAGAACGGTTTCGGCTGGCGGCTCAGGCCGGAAAGATGTTCGCTTACGAATGGGACGTCGCCAGCGATGTGATTGTGCGTTCAGCAGAAGCCTCTCAGATTCTCGGGATTGATGAGACGGCCCCCTTGACTGGCCAGCAAGCGTTGGCCACCGTTCACCCTGACGACCGTGAGCGAGTAAGCGCTTCGCTGGCCCAACTTACCCCGGATAAGCCTGATCTTCGAGTCAGGTATCGCTTGATACGTTCCGACGGTACTGTGATCTGGGTTGAACGGAACAGTCGAGCGCACTTCGACGAGCAAGGCAGGATGCTTCGGGTTGTAGGCATGATCGCGGACATTACCGAACGCAAACGCGCGGAGGAGGCCGCTCAAGATTGGGAGAAACGCCTGGATTTGGCAGAGAAAGCCGGCCTGCGGATCGGGTTGTGGGATTGGGACCTGACTCCCAACACGGTGATTTGGTCCGATGAAACCTACCGCCAGTGGGGATACACGCCAGACACGTTTTCCGGCCGAGTCGAAGATGCCGTCACAAGGATTCACCCAGAAGACGGGCCTAGGGTCGAGGAAGCCATCCGCAAGGTGCTGGCAGGCGGGCCAGAATACGCCACGCAGTATCGAGTTGTGCGACCAGATGGAACTACGTGCTGGATCGATGCCTACGGCGTCCTTGTCCGTGACGGGACGACCCACATGATTGGGATTGGAATCGATATTACCGACCTAAAGAAAACTGAACAGTCTCTTCAGGAAGCGAAGATGGAACTGGCCCGTGTCAGTCGAATCGTGACCATGGGTGAATTGACGGCATCTATCGCGCACGAGATTAACCAGCCCCTTGCGGCAGTGGCCATGAATGCAAGCGCCTCGCTTCGCTGGCTCGCTCAACAGCCGCCCAATCTGGCCGAAGCGCGCCAGGCTATCGCCAACGCCACTACGGAAGTAAATCGGGCTAGTGGCGTGATCGAGAGACTTCGAAGCCTGCTGAAGAAAGCGTCACCTGAGATGCGGCCCGTGGATGTGAATGAAGTGATCCGAGAGGTATTAGCCCTGGTCCACAAAGAGCTAATAGCGGGCGGTGTGGCCTTACACACTCAGCTGGCGCCTGATCTTCCCACCGTGCTCGGAGACCGGATCCAATTGCAACAGGTAATGCTGAACCTCATCATGAACGCCATTGACGCCATGCTTATGATCAAGGACCGTCCCAGGACGCTGCTCATTAAGTCAGTGAAGGACGCGGAGGATGTGCGGATCGAAGTGCAGGATTCCGGGAAGGGAATCGATCCGGAGCATGCATCCCGTATCTTCGATTCCTTCTTTACCACCAAGCAAGAGGGGATTGGAATGGGACTGTCGATTAGCCGTTCCATTGTTGAAGCTCATGGCGGCCGCTTGCGGGCTACGCCCGGGTCTTCCCACGGAGCAGTTTTTCAAATGATCCTGCCCAAGGCAGCGTGAGGCATGACTGAACCGCAATCCATCGTGTTCGTCGTCGATGACGATGCATCGATCCGCCAGGCACTCAGCAGCCTGATCCGCTCGGTGGGCTTACACGTCGAACTTTTCGGCTCGGCCCACGAATTTCTGGAAAGGGAGCGCCCAGACATACCCAGTTGCATGATCCTCGATATCAGGTTGCCAGGAATGAGTGGGCTTGATTTCCAGCGCCGGTTGGCCGAGGCAAAGATCTACATTCCCATTATCTTTATTACTGGCCACGGCGATATCCCGATGACCGTGCGAGCTATGAAGGCGGGCGCGAACGAGTTCCTGACCAAGCCCTTCAACGATCAGGATCTGCTCGATTCGATCCAACGTGCGTTGGAGCAGGATCGGGTGAGACGACAGCAAGAAGCAGAGATCGCCATCTTGCGGGAGCGCTTCGAATCGTTGACCCCGCGCGAGCACGAAATTTTACCCCGGATCATCTCCGGTTTGCTCAATAAGCAGATAGCCGCCGAGATTGGCACTACAGAAGCCACCGTCAAGGTCCACCGCGGCCAACTCATGCGCAAAATGGGTGCGGAGTCCGTAGCCGACCTGGTGCGGATGGCTGAAAAAATCGGGATTCCTGTCAGAAAGTCCTAAACTTTGGTAAAGCCCGCCCTTCCTAAGGTGTAGCCGTCAATACCAACGCCTAATAGATTTCGCTAGCCGCCGCCGTGTACTTTCGAAGTGAAATGCGGGGTAGTTGGCATTGTCAAAAGTTTCCATCCTCAGGGTCATTGATACCGACGAATGGTTGCGATCGGCATTAGCGGAATTCCATGAACACTACAACGATTAAGCCGGACAGCGAAAAGTCGGAAGTTCTTCTCGTCTCGGTGATTGACGATGATGAGTCGATACGCCGGGCGTTTGAGAGATTGATCCGATCGTTCGGCTTTCCGGTCGTAGTGTTCCCGTCAGCGCATGAATTTCTGCTCTCCGATCATGTGCAGGATACCGCGTGTCTCATCCTCGATATGCAAATGCCACACATGAATGGATTGCAGCTTCAGAGCCATTTAGCGAAGGCAGGCTGCCGCATACCAATCATTTTCATCACTGCCTACCCGGATGAGAGGGTGCGAGAGCGCGCGCTCCAGGCTGGGGCTGTGGATTTCCTGCAGAAGCCGTTCAGCGACGACGTGTTACTTAATGGAATTCGCCGAGCCTTGAAATGAGAACTATGGGGGGGACTGTGTTGATGGCTGCAGATGTAGACTTCGGAGAAATCATAGGAGAGAGCGTTGCCCTCAAACGAGTATTGGAAGAGGCCAGGATTGTCGCGCCCAGCGATTCCTCAGTGCTCATTCTAGGAGAGACTGGTACAGGCAAGGAAGTAATCGCCCGCGCCATCCACCGTATGAGTCCGCGCCGGAACCACAGCTTCATTAAGGTTCACTCTGCGACCACGACCCGGGATCAGCCGGAGCGTCAAATATTCGGATTCGAGAAAAAAGCGTCCGACGAATCCATCAGCGACAAAATTGGGGTGTTGCAGCTGGCCGACAAGGGAACACTGTTTCTGGATGAGCTCGCGCATTTCCCGCCGGATTTTCAACCGAAGCTGGCTGAGGTGCTGAAACGAGGTGAATTCGAACGATCAGGGAGCGCAGCCATAATCCGCGTGAATGTGCGGTTGATTGCAGCAACCAGACACGCTGCAGAAGAAATCCCAAGCAATCGATTATTTTCGTCTTTGTACGATCAATTTCGTAGGTCCTCCATCCAGATTCCGTCACTTCGCGAGAGACGCCAGGATATCCCCCTGCTGGCGCATTATTTCCTGCGGAAGTTCGCGCGTCGTATGAACAAAAACATTGAAATTATCGAACCTGAAACCATGGATGCTCTGCTGAATCACGATTGGCCAGGTAATGTCAGACAACTGGAGAACTTCATCCACCATTCGGTGGTACTAACTAACGGCTCCACCTTGCACGCTCCGCTGCACGAGCTATGACAACACTTACACCTTGGTCGCTCGAAATGTGTTACGAAAATGATTCCAATTCTGAGACCGATCGTCGCCGCTACGAAACACTATTAAAGATGGCAGACCTCGTGGTCCATCATCGTGCCGTGCCTGAACTTTTCCGGGAGATGGCGCAGCGCCTGCAGAAAGTCGCCAACTTCGATTTCATCAACCTCTCTCTTCTCGACCCAACCTTCAACACCGTGCGCCTACACCTTTGGGAGGGCGGTGTCACTCCTGCTGTTCCAGTAGAAGAAGCCGGCGTGGATACAGCCAGCGGTTGGGTTTGGCAGAATCAGAAACCACTGCTCTTCCAGGACTTGCGCCAGGAGGCGAGATTTCCCGGAACCCTCGACGGGTTGCGAGAACGCGGTTATCGCTCCTACTGTTTACTGCCCCTGACCACAGCCGGGGAAAAGCTGGGTGTTCTGGGCATTGGGAGTTCGCGTGAATCGGCATACGGAACCTCAGATCTCCAACTGATCGAGCGCGTGGCAACATTGCTGGCGCTGGCCGTCGAAAATGAGTTGTCGCGGCAAGCTCTGCAAGAAGAGAAAGACCGATTACAGGCTCTGCTGAAAGTCAATGCTGCGCTCGTTGCGCACACGGATCTAGGAATGTTGCTTCCCGCGTTCTGGGAAGGCATTTGCGGAATTGCTAATTACGACTACGGAAGCCTAGCTTTGCGAGAAGGTGCAGCTCTTCGCATCTACCCGCTGTCGTCCCCGGTCGGTCACGAGGTTACCGGAACGGAAATGGCGGTGCCATTACATGAAGCGCCGGAGGGCCGCGCAATTCTGGACAGGGAAACGAAGTTCTTCAAGCGTTCTGATCTGACGTCGATCGATTCTCCATTTGGGAAGCAGGAGCTACCAGCGGGACTGCAATCGCTCTGTTGCGTTCCGATGCAGGGCGCCAAAGGGATTTTAGGGTCCCTCAATCTGGGCAGCACAAAGGAACAAGCTGCTGAGGCCAGTGACCTGAGCCTGCTCACGCAGATCGCTAGTCAGCTAGCGGTCGCTATCGAGAACGCCCGCGCCTACCAGGAACTCAAAGATCTTAAGAACAAACTGAAACAGGAAAAACTCTATCTGGAAAACGAGATCCAAAGCGAACTGAACTTTGAGGAAATTATCGGCGAGGACCCGGAAATTTTGAAGGCGTTGAGTCTGGTGAAGACGGTTGCGCCCACGGACGCCACGGTGCTGATTTTGGGAGAGACCGGCACGGGTAAGGAGTTGCTCGCCCGGGCTGTTCACCGGATGAGCGAGCGCAGGGATCGCAGCTTCATCAAGATGAATTGCGCAGCGATTCCAACGGGACTACTGGAAAGCGAATTGTTTGGGCATGAGAAAGGTGCTTTCACGGGTGCGGTCAGCCAAAAACTCGGTCGGCTCGAACTGGCCGACATGGGAACGCTCTTCCTCGATGAGGTCGGAGATATTCCCCTTGAACTTCAGCCGAAGCTGCTGCGCGTTTTGCAGGATCAGGAATTCGAACGCCTGGGTAGCACGCGGACGATAAGAGTGAATATTCGGATCATTGCGGCCACCAACCGCGACCTGGCCAAAAGCATAGCTGAACGGCAGTTCCGTAGCGACCTTTTCTACCGCTTGCACGTTTTTCCCATCCGCATTCCTCCTTTGCACGAGAGGCGTCAGGATATTCCGCTGCTCGTGCGCCATTTCGTACAGAAGTTGGCCCGCCGAATGGGCAAGCAAATTGATACGATTCCCAGCGAAACGCTGAACAAAATGATGGAGTGGAGCTGGCCTGGAAACATTCGAGAGCTGGAGAACCTGGTTGAACGATCAGTCATCCTAACCGAGGGTTCCACATTGCGGGTGCCATTGGCGGAACTACGACCGCAGCCCAAAAGCACAGATACGGATGGAACGCTGCAAACGACCGATCGAGAACACATCATCCGCGTGCTGCGGCAAACGCGAGGAGTTCTCTCCGGACCCCACGGGGCTGCCGCCCGGCTCGGACTACCGCGAACTACGCTGCAGTCGAAAATGCAAAAGCTCGGAATCAATCACAGAGACTTCGAGGAGTGATTCCGCTGCGATTACTAGACAGGAAACTAGACTGTTGTCGTAATGGGCGTTGGGCCTGTTTGACCTGTTCGGCACGTTCCTCTTGCAACGCTTGCAAGGCCGCTTTGGAACGGATGAAACGTTCGTTTCTGTTTAACTTTACGCGCGCCATCAAAGCTGCTAATTCGGCTCGCGACTCCAAAACTGCTTTTCTGAGATCTTCGATTACAGCGACGTTCCGTCCCTCCGTCCTTCGCCTCGCAAGAATCGAAGAACGAAGAGTAGAAATTCTGGTTCGTAGATCACTGATCTCGCGCTGCTCTGCTACATCGGATAAGAGTAACCGGGCTTTTCGACGAATCTCCCTCTCGATTTCGACGAACCGATTCCACAGTTGGACTCGCCGCTCCATCTGATCAAGCGCCACGTCGAGACCAGCAATAGGCTTGTTGCGGCATCCGTACTCGTACATTTGTACGAAGCCTTTGGACTCACGGCCAAACATCCATCGACCCTATTTCCTCAATCAGCGGAACAAACGCCATGCAGAAGCAGTTGCACATAGTCACGTTCCGACAGAGCGACTTGAAGAGTGGTGGTTGCCGGAACAACCACGACTCCTCCGAGGCTTTCCGTTAGAAGTGGAACCCAAGCTGCGCCGTCAGCGCGCGCGGCGTCACATAGTGCGTCCCGCTGAAGGTTGACAGAAAGTTATACAGCGCCGTTTTGTTGGCCACGTTGATGCCGGTAAGCATAAGGCTCCACTTGTAATGGTCGCCCTTGAACAAGTTATCGTCGCCCACCGAAACATCGAATAGGTTGCGCGATGCGATGCGCGGCGGATGGAGGTCGTCGTTCTCGGTTCCATTCGCCGGCACTTGTACAAGGCTGGATCCGAGCGGCGCCGGACACGGGGAAGGCAGCGGCGTGGTAGGGGTTGCGCGGACGCCATTGCAAATGAACCCCGCCTCATACTCCTGATCGGCGCTCAAGGGGTTTCCAAAAACATCCTGCAGCAGGACGGCTGGCGGGCCGGTTGGGACTGATTGCGGGCAATCGTTGCCCGGGTTCAACCCGTAGCATGGAGCATTGCCAGCCACCAGACCGCTGTCGTACCGCCAGTTGAATCCGAGCCATGGGCCAAGCTTCCAGGGCTGATATTGAAAGTGGGTGGTCAGGTTGAACCTTTCGTCGTGGTCAATGCGGAACGGTCCCACCGCCTCCGGCGTCGAGCCAGCTCCTCCGATCTGCGGAGTGAAGAATCGCGCTGCCACGCTGGAGAAGACCATGAGCGCTGTAAAACCATGTAAGTTTGGCACGCTGACCCGGCCCGCGTATCCGGGGATTTTTGAGTTATGCCATTCAATGGGAAAGGTGATTGGAGTGTCGCCAAGCACACTGAAATCGTAGCCATTGTGGCTATACTTCGAGATCCACTCGCCGGAAAAGACCAAGTATCTTCCGAACGCCTGCTCCAACCCAGCGTGGAATTCATTGCGAAAGCCGGGAGCCAACGGATTCGTTGCCGTCGACGAGCACAGAAGAAGCGGGTTCAGGACGGCATTGGCGCATCCGATGCTGGAAAGCACCAGATTTTCGTTAAATGGAGATTCGAGCGTGCGAGCGTAGGAAACCCGTAGGATCGTGTTCGTCTTCTTGACGTTATAGGCGACCCCCAGTCGAGGTTCGGCTTGCCGCGCGATGGTGATCCCGTTGTAGAGATCGCCGCGGACACCCAGGTTCAAAGACCAGTTTCCAACTGTGATGTTATCCCGCACGTACAAAGCAAGCTCCTTCACGTCGGTGCGGCCATTGAAGGTATACAGGCTGGTCGTGGTGTTCGGACAGTTTTGACTGGCAAAGGGTGTCGGCCTGGTCAGGTCGTAGCAAGCCAGCAAAGGGTTGAAAGCAGGGTAAAAAAGCGTGTCGGGCGCGTTCGGGTTGACCGCAAGTCCCGGGTCCGTACTAAGCCCGGTGATTGGGTTAACACCGACGTTAGGCTGGTTGGCGCCTGTGCATTGGGAGGGATCTGTGAAACCTGGTACGGGAACGTACCCAGTTGGGCTGTTAGGAGTCGAATAGGCAGTTATGCAGGGGGCGTTGAAGATTGGATCGACAATACCGACACCGTCGTTCTCTCTTAGGAAGGTCTGTTCGTAGGTGGCTCCGGCTTTGATGTTGTTGATCGCTTTGACGTAGGAGATATCAGACCGAAGCCCTGTGTTGGTAAGCGTGCGGTTCTGAGTCACTGTCTGTCGCTGCAGACTTGGTGGCCCGAGGTCGGCGAACGGGTCGCTGCTCGGATAGTAGTTGTAATTGTCGCGGCGCACGAATGCGCCTAAGGTAAATACGGCGTTCGTATTCACCACGCGCGTCCATGAAGGAGCAATGTTAAACGTCCCAATCTTGGAGCGTTGGTCATCCGCTCCGACGGGCGTGGTGCCATCTGTAAAGCCGGTGGTATTGCCGAAGGGAACAAAGCCCCCATAGTTCTCCACTGTCGGAAGAACCGTGCTCAGGCCGCTCCAAGGTGTCGCATTCTGGGAATCGAGCGAATTCGGCGTCTGGAACCAACTCCGGCTATAGCCGAAGTCCACGTGAATTGAGTCTGCGGTTGAGAGTTGGTAGTCCACGCGGTCAAATGCATTCTCTTCGTTGCCCTTGTCGTGGATCACCGCAAATTCCGGCGGGTCGAGGAACCGACCGGTATTTAAACCCCCTACGGAAATGTAGTTTCCCCAGTTCTTACCCCCGTAAGCGAGATCGGCATTGACGGAGGACGAGCCGAATGTTCCATAAGAAGCGCTCACGCTGCCATGAGGAGTGGTTACCCCCTGGCCCGAGCGCGTTGTCGCCACAATCACTATGCTGGTCTTGCCTCCATATTCCGCCGGCGGCGCGCCGGATATGACTTCCATCGATTGAATGGAATCGACAGGGAGCTGGTTGGAGAATACTTTGCTCTGCTGGTCGGTAATCGGCTGGCCGTCGACGGAAAACGAATTCTCCGCGTGGTCGCCGATTCCGTGGAAAAGGCCATTGGAATCGGCAGCGATCCCCGGTGTGGTGAGAGTCACCAGCGAACTCAGCGACGATGTCGTGCTTTCCAAGGGAAGCTTGTCGAATAAATTCTTGTCAATGTCGGAATGGAAAGTGGGATCATTCTCCACCAGATCTCCCGCGGACTCGACCGAAACCGTGGTGGAAGAGCCGGATACGTGAAGATTGATCGTGACACTGACCGGCACTACCGACCGCGTCTCCACATCCTGCGCGCTTTGGGCGAATCCTGAAGCCCTTACTGTCATACGGTACGGGTTAAACGGCACATTAGTGAAACTGAAATTCCCCTTACTGTCTGTAGTCGTCGTGCGGTCATAGCCACTGACGGCTTGACGCAGCTCTACCGTTGCATTCGTGACCACAGCGCCCGTAGGGTCCAACACAGTGCCGTTGATCGATCCCGAACTTCCACCGGACTGCGCATAAGCGTGAAGGCCCAGTGCCAAACAGAACACCGCCGCAAGAGCCGCGTGAAGCGACCTTTCGTAAGAAGCCAACATGAATTCCTCCACTAAATTTGGTCTAAGAAATCAAACAAACGGTTCTTGGGAGACGAACCGGCACACACGCAACTGCAATCGGATTCTTAGACGCTAGGAGGCGGGCGAACACATAGAGCAAATATTGTCAGAAATTGCTTGGCAGAAATTGGCTCCGGTTGAAAGGTGGAGACTGTAACGAACATCACTCTGTGCAAAGTGATGGCGGTTTTTGGGGAAGCTGAAAGAGCCGCGATACAGACTGTACAAGATGACGATTCGGTTGCGCTCGAATGCTGATGCGTAGCAAATGCGACTGCTGACCAGAAGATCAGCACTACGCACATACACGCTATGCACTTCGATAGCGATCGCATAAATGGTTTATTACACAAAAATTACGACGACTACCTCACGAACGTGTGGCTTAATCTACATCAAGAAGGGAAATAGCGCAACAGAGTATCTCGCCGTGTGTCGTTAGCACATGATATGTCCGGTTGAGTTAGCAAGTGATCTGTCCGCTTGGCGGGCGGCGAGGGTAGGAGACCATGCGAAGCATGGACTCCTACCCGAAGGCCGCGATGGAGCGGGCGATGAAAGTACAGGAAGTGATGTTGCGGGCTATGGCCAAGAAGATCACCTGGTGGCAGGCGGCGGAGATTATCGGCATCAGTGACCGGCACATGCGACGCTGGCGGGAGCGCTATGAAGAGTTCGGCTTTCGCGGGCTGTTTGACCGGCGGCGGGGCAAGGCGTCTCCGAAGAAAGTTCCCATGGCGGTGGTGGAACGAGTGCTGGGACTGTATCGCGACCGGTACTTCGACCTGAACCTGCGCCATTTTCACGTCACCGCACCGGTCGGACAAGAAACGCAAGGACGGAACATTGGTAAAAGGCAAACCAGTCGAAGGCTTCCGCAAAGTCTGGAACGCGGTTTGTACTCGCGCCGGTGTTCCCGATCTGATGTTCCACGATCTACGACGGAGCAGCGTTCGCAACCTCCGCAGGCTTGGCGTTCAAGAGAGCGTGGCCATGCGGATCAGCGGCCACAAAACGCGCTCAGTGTTCGAGCGCTATAACATCGTTGACGAAGCGGATCTTGCTGACGCTGCCAGCAGACTCGATACCAAGCAAAATGCAGCAGCGATGGAAGTTACCAAAGGCTTTGGGCACGATTCAGGCACGATTGCAGCAAATTGCACCAAAACTGCGGCAGTCGATCAGATGCACCTAGAAACTGCTGTTCTGCCTAACTAGTTTTCTTGTGAATGGGTTGGATTATACTGCTCTCATCTAAGGGCCCGTAGCTCAAACGGATAGAGCATCGGATTTCTAATTAGCCTTATAACTGCCGTTGTAACACGTTAGCTCTTGTAAGAGAGAGCACTAATTGGCCGATTTTTGCTGCCTTTTGCACTTATCGGACTGGTTATCGGACTCGGAAATTTCCAGTAAGTCCAATCGGATTTTCGACCGATGGGTAACAGTGGAAACAAAGTACCACCTCAAGGAAAAGAATATACATCGCTTGAATTGGGCGGGCTTGGTCCCTGGTTACCTTAGTGATCGGCGGCCCAAATCCACAACCCGGTTTTTCCGACCGGGTTGTAATTGTGTCTGACTCTTAAAGTCCCATTGCTTTTGCAATCAGTTATGACGTGTCTACCTGTCGGCTTGAAATACCCCATAGGGCCTTCAAGCCTTCGCAACTAGTTGCCATTACGACACATGCGGCAAATTAAGCGGTCGTATTTTTGTATGCGACAGCGATGAGGGCAAACCTTGCGCTCGATTGATGAAGTTATCCCATTTGTAGCGGCATGTGCATTGCACTTATAGATTACGTGATGATGCAAACACTATTGAATTCACTGTTGAATCTTCAATGGTGTGAGCGTTGCGCGATTCGGGTTAGGTTGTAAGTGGGGAAGGCAACCATGAGTGATTCTCTACTAAAGGTCGAAGACGTAGCCAAGATGCTGCGTGTTAGCAAGTATTCCGTATATGAGCTTGCAAAGCCTCGCACCAGGCAAGGTGACGTGCGCCCGAACCCATTGCCCGCCCTGCGTATCGGAGCGGCTGTACGTTTTCGTAAGAACGATATTGAAGCGTGGTTAGAAAGATTGTTACAACCCGCGCAGTAACGACCGGCTAACCGGAACCACCAGAATGAGAGAGGATTTTATGAACATTGACAGACCTAATTACCAAATAAAAATCTCCGTATTTGCTGCCTTGCTGGATGAGACTACTCAACAGCCGCACTCTAACTCCGCTCTGAGTTCAGTACTTGGCCGAATCACAGCCGCCTATCAGCAGGCTCAAGCGCGTGAGTGGTTAGCCGGTGTACTCAAGCGATACACTGCTACGACCGTGACGGAGCGCAGTGTTATCTTTGCAGTCCCAGACCTGTTCTGGAAATGGAAACCTTCCGTCACCCCATACTCCTCAGCGTATCTCGCACGCATGAATCAGATTTTGATTGAGCGTGACATTAAAATTCAGGCGTTAGAAAAGCAGAAGCTAACCCTTCCTGTCGCAGATGTCTGGTGGGACGGTATCGGTGTAAGTGTTCCAAAGCAACGCTACTACATTACTGAGCCTCGTTCGCGGTCTGGTTACCTCGATAGTGTTCGGCTTTCACCCGACTTTAAAGGATGGAGTATTCCAGTCAAAGGCTCCAACATTATGGTGCCTATTATCCCAGGAACCGGCGCGCCTACTGTTCAAAGCGAAACGGTGAAATCAGGCCGCCCTTGTACTGAAGCCGAATGGAAGATGTGTCTCGAAGACCCTAATTATCGCCGCGCTTTTGAAGAGGCTCTGCGGCTGGGATGGAAGATGGCTATCAAAGACCCAACCATTCGCCGTGCCTATTTGGACTCGATAAGGAAACACAGGGGGTCACGATGAGGCTATCCAAAGAACAAGAAGCCATTGCCTTTCGCCTGATTGAAAGCGGGGATGAGGTTGCGGGGGAACAGTTCGTCTACCTCAATCAAAAGCTGGTTAAATCACGCGCCTGGAAATACAGAGGCAAGGGTTTGTCGAAAGATGAGCTTATCGCGGCAGGTAACGTTGGGTTGTTGGTTGCCATTAAGAAATTTGATTACAGGAAGGGTAACAAGTTTTCCACCTGTGCCGTGCCTTGGATAGATGGGGAAATTACTGCGGCTTTCAAAGCTAAGAGCAGTCAGAGCAAATCCGACAAACGAATATGCGCCACAATGAACGGTGTGCCTTTGATCTTTACTGAGGCGGAAGAGCAACAGGCCGAAAGAGGATGCTCAGTTATCGGCGGTAGCGATAAAAGACTTGGACAAACAAGATGAGCCAGTAAGTAACGCATTGGTAGATCATGCCGATCTACAAGATGCTGTTATTCAAGATCAGGAACTTCGCGAAGACGATACAGCTAACCCTGGTGAGCGCGGCTTGGGCCTGAACGCAACTCAGGCGCGGGCTGAAGGCATGGGGTCACAAGCAGGCAGCGCACAATTGAGTGCCTGCTGCGTAACAGGAGACGACGGCGGCGATGGGGGTGCAGGTGGTGGATACCTCATTAACAATGTGCAAGACCGCAGTTACTTACGACGTACCCCCATCGATCCGGAAGAATTCAACCGCACCTTACTCCCGTTAATTCGCAGGTTAACCGATGTACGTCAGGCCCAGATTATGGTTTTGCTGCATGGCTTGGGCGGGGAGAAGAAACACACTTTTGCCGAAGTCGGAGCGATTCATCAAATCAGTGGGCAAATGGTTGCGAAGATCGAAGAGGCCGCACTGCGGAACATTAGCAACATGCAAAACCCTGAGATGAGGTATTTGTTTGAAGAGGTAACAAGGTAAGGAGAGGAGTAACACAATGGCTAGAGATGTCTCCAAACGCAGGGCTTCCAATTGGCGTTATGACCATTCGGAGAAAGGTAAGGCTAGAAGGTTGCGCTATGGTCAAACACCAGCACGCAAGGCGTACCAGAAGGACTGGGTGTGGATAAAGAATATGTTACTTAAACGAGCGGAATCAGGAGATTTCAGATGAGCACAGCAGTTTATGGAGCACCAATCAGGAGCACTGTTATGGAAACATCAAAACGCAAACAGGAAGTGGCGGAGATTATTAGCAAGGTTAAAAAGCTCCGCTCGCTAACCAAGGAAACAGGATTTTTTACCAATAGGAGCGTAGGTCAGTTGTTAGCAAGCCTTTCGCCCGATGAGTTGGTCGAAGTATCTGATGCCTTACAACTAACACCACGCGAAATGCCAAAACAATAACAGAATGGGAGAATGATATTATGACCGAACTAACAGCAGAGCAGCAAGCCGAACAAATAGCAGCACGCGAAATCAAACGACACCTTGTTAACGAAACACAGTTTCGGGTGATGGGGGAAGCGGGCCGCATTGAACTATGTACGAAGTTAAACGAAGCCTTTGAAGGCACTGACGCACCGTGTTGCGCGTTGGTAGTTGGCCCGCCTGATGCCGCAGACCTATGGAATGGTGGGTACATTCAAGAGGAAAGCGGTCACCGTATCGCACTCAAGAAGCCCCGTAACATTGTGTTATGTCCGCCAGCGGAGACAAATTACAAAGGCCGCACGAAGATGACAGGGCGCACCTTTGGTACCAGGCCATCTGCTCTCAAGATCGCAGAGTTTATTTACGGCTCCAAACAACCCGCAGAGTTTTGGGAGAAAAAGAATATCGCTTGGCGCATGAAGTGGCGCGGCAAGGGCCTGGAAGAATCTCTCATGCTGCAAACGTCACGCGATGCGCAAGCAGAATTACATAAGCCGATTTGCGATCACCCCATTGGAATCCTCATCCTCATAGCACAAGATGACGCAAAGGAGTTTCTCTTTGAAGTTGAGCGCATCCCCGACCTGGTAATTTACCACATGGATGCGAAAGACTTTGTTGCTGAAGTGGAAGGTATCGAACCAATCAGCGACGTTGCCGTGTTTAAGGATGCAGGCCTTTTGCCTTACCCCGTCGATGTGTGGGACGGCACGATATACGGCGAGTTTGCCGCGATGTGTACGCAGGATAACCACATTCCAAAAGAGGCATTCATTGAGAGCCTGAAGACCGTTGTTGGTGCGATTGTAGGCGAACGTCTTACCAGCGATCAACAAAAGATACACGCCCGTCAATACACTTTGTTAGTTTCGCCCATCGGAGCGGGCAAGGATACAGCCATTGATGCAGCGAAGGACTTATGCACTCCGTTTGAATTCGATCAAGAAGGCAGCATGTGCGGCGAGTTCCTGACCAACAACATCCCAAGCTTTTCGTACATCGGTGCCCGCCGCTGCAATGCCGCATCAGAAAATGCGGTCATTGAGCACGCTAGTAAATGGCCTTCGCTGTTAAGCACGCCAACGGAGTTTTCCAGCTTCCTCGATAAAACCCAGATTGCAGGTAACAAAGCACTCCTCGATATTTACCTCGCGGCATGGGAAACAAATACCCCATCGTTTTCAACCGCACAACGGCGATCAGAAGTACCCAACAAGGTGTTGTTGAGTCTGCTCACATCCATTCAACCGGAGCGACTAAGCACGATGGAAGTTAGTTCCGGACTTGGTTCGCGTATTACGTCGGTACAGTCGGCCTATGCCGCAAACCGTAGCGACCCTTGGGAGAGTCGATTTTAGCGATTTGCAGCCAAGGCTATTTAAAAAGCTCATGGAGTTGGAACAGCGGCCAATCGAAATCAAAACATCGAAAGCTGCGAAAGCAACATTGACGAAATGGTATCAAGCTGTGAAGTTACGCGGGTACCAAGATGAGACTATCCCTGTCCGCATGAACGTTATCGTTCAAAAGAATGCGCTGCATCTGGCATGGTTGAGCGGAGCAAAGGAAATAGATAGCTCAATCATCTACAAAGCTATCCGCATCGGTGACTGGCAACTGAGTGTTAGAAACGAGTTATTTATTAATGAAACGACTAACCCTATCGCCGTTCAGCAGGCGAAGATTATGAAGCTCTGCGAAAAGGACCGCAAAACGCTCGTCACATCGCAAACACTACACACGCGTATAAGGTCGGTACGGAGATTCACGAACGCTCATTGAAAGGGCTACTTACTTCCCGTCTGATAAAGAGCCGGGGAACACATCGCAAAAACTCAATGGAATATTACATTCCCAAAGAGGCACTGTGATGGGGGCTCAAGATTACTCAAGAAGACTTGCTCTGTAAGTTCATCCTGCAGGAGAAGCACGCCTGCGAGGATGTTGACCCAGAGATGATAGCCGTGTTCGGGCCGTGTGTACCCGACTGGTTTCATCCCCCATTAGATCAGGTAGGCGGTTTGTGTATTTCGCATCTCGATGGTAAGAGCGTTACCGTTCTGATGTGTAAGCCAATACTTCAGTACGAACCAACTGTTATGCAAGTTGTGGAAGAAGACGGACGGTTCGCAGAACACAAAGCAGTGTACTTTTGCCCGAATGCGTTGATTGTTATGCGGCCAACGGAAGCAGGCGACATAAGTTTAATTGAAAATATAAACAAGGAGGCAGTAAATGGGACGTAACGCACGCAAGGAAGCGATTGTTAAACTAAGAGATGAGATCACAGCATGTCTCGATAATCCGAAGATGTTGGTTAGCCTCACGCGGCAACTCAACAAACTTTTACCAAAGAAGAAGGCCCCGAAGGGTAGACCGCGCAATGAAACACCAACTCGTAAGACGTTGGCGAAGGACAAGGTAGCGCTAGAAACACAGAGCACATACGTTAAAGGCTCCAGCCGCTTCCTTGATGACCTACCAATGGGGGTGCGTGAGTGGTGGAGAGTGCTCCTTGGGCTTGAAGCGGAAGAGTTACGACGGCACAGCACGAAGATGACGCGAGAGGAGATGGATGCCTATGCTTCGAAGATCGTGGACGGCTTCTCCGGCGCGGAGCGGGCCGCTTATGAGGCTTACAATGCGGCAGAGTCGAAGAAGCACAGCTAATGGGGCTTTAGGGCAACTGTACATGTCTGAATGGAAGGTGCTACCTAGAATCAACAACTTAGGACACATGTCTGATAAAGTGCCTACCACCATGCCACCAAAGTGCCTACCAATTTGAGGGTAAATCGAAAAATGGGTGAAAGTGCCTACCAAATAGTGTATGTGTGTGTGTGTGTGTTGTGTTATGTAATATAATCAATAAGATACAACCAATTATTAAGAAAAAGTCTTGAATTAGGTATACACTTTGGCGACGGATTGGCGACGGATTGGCGTACACTTTGGCGACGGTTTGAATTCGGTAAGTGTGTGCGGCACACGGTAAGCACCTATTTGGTAGGCACTTTGCGGGACCTTGCCGCGCTGTGTAAAATGTACACCATCGGTTTTGAGGAAATATGTGCAAATATTTACCACTATTTCCCCAAAACGTGAGCAATATGCGACACCGGTCCGATAGCTTAATGGACAAAATCTCAGCAAGTCATTTAGAATCATCACCCACCATCGGATAATATATCCGATACATCCCGGTTCACATAACCGTTGCCTGGTCGCGTTTCCTCGTTTCCCCATTGCAGAACGTCACCCATTAAGCTTTACCACTGGTGGTTTAAGTCTTTTGGTCTCATAACCTTATGAGAGATTCCCGTACAGGTCGAATCGTCCTGCTTCTCTCTGTATAACCAAGCAGGAGTCCCGTAAGTTGTTGATTCGATGGGGGATAGGCCCCCCAACGTCCCTTGTGGCAGCGCTGCCATGGATGTATAACAAAAGAAAGAACTTAAGACGTATCCGACGCGACTAGAAAGCAACTAAACGAGCAATATCCTTAAGTCTTTGGAAACTAAAGGCTTAAACTGTCTTTCAAATGCACCGAAATAACGACCGGACAGAATCGTAAGTATCCGCAGGGGAGAGCAGGTATCTTGACGGCAGACAGGCCCAAAGTACCCGCCTCCCAGATCTACAAGCCCCATTACGACGCATTAGGGGCTCTAGGACGCACAGTTACCACCGGAGCCGACCGGCAACCCCATCAGATGCCCCTAGCCTCTCTAATGGCTTTCTAAGGATGGGACGTTACCTTAGTAACTCGGGTAGGTAATATTTTGACCCTGGGGTTGAAATGGCAAATCGGCTCTCCACAATATATGTAGAGCGGCACGCGACCAAATGCTCGGACGCGAATGTCGCAGGTAGAAGTAGGAGAGAACACAAGTTCTGATGTACCGATTGCTAGGCCGCACGGGGTGGATTACCTCAAGCCTAGTTAGTGAACCCATCGCAGGCCAGCGGTGAGCTAGCGTCGCGGAGCTACGGGCCAGATCAGCCCTGACACTCGGCGGTATCGAAGCTGCATCCTGTTACAGCCCCATCGGGAATTGGAAGCAAAAACCAGTCTGTACCCGATGGGGAGTTACATACTGTGCTTCGTGGATATGCCAACCAGCACCCACGGAGGCAGTGACAAAATACATCACATTTTCAGGAGGTTCCAAATGTCATTTAAAGAGATTGTCGATTCCAAAACCGAAAACGTCAATTCACGGAAAACCACCCATCCGGCCACATCGGGTACAGAGGCCGCCAGATCCGGGGGATTGAAACCAACCGTCGCTGAGATGCGCGAAAGCCAGGCAAAGGGCGCGACTGGTCACGGTATGGCAGACGGCCCTAACAAAGATCCTGGATGCATTGAAGGTCAAGATGACTGCTCAGAGTAATATGCCCCAACTCACCATCTTCCAAAAAGAAGAAGCGTTGCTGAAAGCCGGTTGAGACACACATCGTCAGCCATTGACGAACATTCTTGGTACGGGCCCTAAGGCCAAATAATCAGTGCATGGCGCGACGTATCTGCCAATGCCGCATATTGTCAAGTTTTTAACCCCGAACACCAGACGCAACAATGCGCCTGTTATTAGGTGCGGTACAAAAGCAAGTTGCGGTAACACCGTTGTAAACACCCGGCAAGTTTCTCGTAGGGAGAGCAACAAGATTCTCCGGCAATCCACCCAATCACGGAGAATCTATGTTATCCACGAAAGCATTGCTCGCAAAATCATTTTGCTGGAACAGGGAATTGGTCTGGAGCATCAAAGACGACAGACCACCTCGCATCAACCCAGACGAAGTAAGTCGATTACTTGAAGACTTAAACAAGCGCCCCATTGCAGAGATACAACGTGCAGCGATGGAGTTAGGAATCAATGTGTCCTATGACTGCTAACACCAAGTCGCTGCGTGAACTGCGGCGGATTATCAGGAGACCACCCATCATTTTCACGCAGGAAGGTAATTCCGTTCGCGCGAGACTGGAAGGCTCAGCGGATTCTGTGTTTGCCGTCAACGAGGCACAAGCTCTGCTGCGTCTTAAACGGCTTACTGGAATGCGAAGTATGTCTCCAAAGACATGTGATGAACGGGCTGAAAGATTTGAGAAACGAGGTAGCCGAAAATGAGTAAAGTCATGTCCAGGAACGAACTGCTGCAGAAGATGTCTGTCCAACTTCGTCGCAAGGATACGGAGGACTCGACTTACATCAAGTTACTCAACTCTGTATGCGAAGTTAGCTGGCTGGCGCCGGGGTTAGCATGAGCAATCAACCTGACGTTACCGAAATTCCTAACAGCCCACACTACGTCCCCATCGAGATTGGTGACACAGGGCAGAAGACCGCCGCTGAGTGGTTTAAGTTCTGCGCTGAAGAGGCGCGAAAACAATCGAGTAAGAAAAAGGAATAACATGTCCATTTGGCAAGCAGATTCAGAAACGATTGCACGCGACAAGGCTTTGAAGAAGGCACTACCTGCGCCTGGTCGCCCTGCAACCTTTTGGGAACGCTTCGACAGAGCAATTACGGCACGCTTCGAGCACCTAGCGAAGCATGACCCGAATCACTTTCTCGAATTAGTTCGATATTACCGAGAAAAGTAGAGACGGTACCCATTAACGCTGTTTGCGCGCTGTTACTCCTTAGCACTTGGCGCAAATCGCAGCGATTGCGATCCACAACGCAATCGTCGCAACAAGAGCGGTGCCGATTTCATACCTGACCGTACAAGTCGGCTCTGCTTACCAAAAAATCCAACACAGAGGCAAAAATTATGCGCAGCGGAATTCACAATTATTCTTCATATGTAAACTCAGCCAATGAGAAAGATCCTGTCCAGCTCGATAACATGACTCTTGACCAGCTCAACGCCATCGTCAAGCGGCAAGCAATGAGCAATCAAGAGCGCATGGCTGACGCAATCCGGCGTGCAGATAGCGCTTCCTTCCTAGTGAGTAACCCTTGGTTCAAGCAGACGAAGACTAACTTTAAACTGGTTGAGCAATGGCTTGAATCCAAAGGAATTTCGCAGCCGACTTATCCTGAATTCGCAGAGGCTACGGAAGAACTGGCCCAAACAGGTTTGCTAGATATTGACGAAGCAGCGAGAACCCGAGCATCTGGACGGCGAGGGTCCAAAGGAAGTTTATTGGCACTTACACAAAGCGGCAGCATAACAGTCTTGACGAAATGATTGCTCAGAACCGGCAGTCTGCCATCGATGCACTTGCCGCCGATAAAGCAGGCGACCTTGAGGACGCCTTTAACAGACTCCCCGGCGAACAAGCACTAGAAATGCTTCGTGAAGCGGATAGACAGAGTCAGGCAATGGCCGATGGAAAGATCAGTCAGCAAAATGCGGACTCGTGGCTGACTCTGCACCCCGAATACCACGATGATATACTCAAACGGCAAACTGCTGCTCGCTCAGTTACGCCAGAATGGGGTAATTGGCCGACCTGTCGCCATCGAAGATTATGAGATTGCGAATCGGCAGCTAGTTACCTCTGGCATGCTGCGTCAAAATCCTGCACAGTTACGCAAACAGCAAGCCGACGAAGCACTTGCTCGGCGAAGCATGCGGTTGAAACACCAGGCAGTGTGTTTGATAACACCACCCTCGAGGAAATGGAAACTCTTCCCTTAGATGAGATTCGCCGTCGCGCCAATGGGGATTTCAGCGGCACTGACCGGTTCTGAACAAGGGAGTATATATGTTGCCGAATTTCAATAGTCCGATGCAAACAACCATAACCCATCACGGTTGTTACGGCGGTGTGGTGAAGGCGTGTTATGAAACGTGTGAAGAGCCTGTTGCATTTGTTGCTTACTCACAAGTGGGGAACGACTTTGTTATAACGTCGTTTTCTGTTCACCCGCTTGCTTCAAAAAAGGAAGCTGAAGCCGCTGGTAACGAAATTGATGCGGTTCTCGAATTGGAAGCTCTAAAGCACGGTGTTAGGCAACTGCTCATCGTACCGCCAGGCAAGAACACAGCAGAATTTGTAAGAGATTATCAAGTAAAACCATTCGTTAGCGCGATGGGTGTTACGAACAACCCCATCGCGTATTTAAATTAGGAGTTATTATGTCAACTTCAGCAGTACCACAACCTGACGTTAGCAATCTGCCCGCCATCTCTCAGCCTGTCGCACAGGCTCCGGCTTCTCAGCCTGTCGCACAGGCTCCGGCTTCTCAGCCTGTCGCACCAGCACCAGCGGTTCCCGCTGTAGGTCCACGTCTCGCGAGTACGCTTAGTGCGATTGTTTCGGCAAGCACACCATCACCCACACCAGTTGCACCAGTCAATAACACTCCGGCACGCCCCGCATGGCAGACCAACTTGGGCAAGGTTGCGGGCGTTGTCTCAACCGCTTTAGCCGGCGTGCCCGCCGGTGGAAGACCATCATTCGCAGGGGGCCTTGGGCAGGGGGCCAGGGCAGAAAACGCAGCGCAGCAGCAAGCGGCTGCTTTTAAGTTTGCGAGCTTCAATGATGCCAACCGTGCCGCTGATCTTCACGCGCAAGACCTGCAAAAGCAGGCTGCCGATGATGCACAGCAAAAAGCGCAACAGGCCGCCGAAGATTTTCAGCGCGAAGCCTATGAAGGTAACGACGGTACATATAATACCCATCCAAACAACGGTACTGCGGTGTCACAAACTCTAGCAGCACAGACTGCATCCAATGGTGGAGCAACGATCACACCTGGTACCCACATCAGTGCGGATGGCAAAAATATCCTCGTACCAGGTAACGATCCAAAATCGTTGGCCGCACAAGTGCAAAACTACAGAGCACTGGAAGGTGTGTTACCAGGCCTTTCTTATTTACCAGACTTTGACCCATCGAGTGTTAAGTCAATGGCGGATGTTGTTAAGGCAAGGAATGCTCTCGGGACGCAACTGCACACGATGTCTAACTTGCTGCAGGGTTACGATATCAGCGGACGCTCTCTAACCCATCAAGAGTTGAGTAACCTCATTCCTGCTTACCAATCGCAGATTGAAGCACTATCGAAGAGTAACAACGGTGCAACGGATTATCAGTTAGGAACTCTCAAGAACACGTTGGCAATATTGCAGGCTAACGAAGGTCACCATTCGGACGCTGAACAGACAGCAAGCGACCGGGCGACGGCTAATGCAGTCGCCAAAGCAAAACAAATCGGCGATGTGCAAACCGCTAATAAAGAGGCCGTTCAAGATAACGCTGCTGGTAATAGACCAACGAAGGTCACTAACGCCGATTGGGTGCCTGGAGTATCTTCAAAGGAAAAGAATAACGCGGAGCTTGGCGAGAATATTGCCTTCAATGCAAATTCTGTAGCAGCAACTCTAATGAAACGGCCTGACCTACTTGGTGCCATTGCTGGTCGTTACACCAATGCACAGCAGATGATCGGAAATAATGATCCTGATATATCTGCCATCGGCACGCACATTCACAATTTGGCTATGGCAAACTCTGGTATTCACGGCTTCCGTAATCAGCAAGGCGTTACCGATTATGAAAAACAGCTTCTCAACAACTTCAAGAACGGTCCTAACGCGGTGTTTGGAGCACTCCAAGCGTCCACAGGTTCCGTACAGACATTTATTGACGCAGCCCGCCCTAACACTTACAAGACGCACTCTAGCCAAGGCGGTGCGGTGCGTGGAATGGCGGCAACACAATGAGCACAAACCCATCATCACTCTCGCCTCTCGAACAGTGGGGGCAGCAACTCAGTACATCGCAACCTAACACCACAGCGCAGCAGCCCGCACAATCGGCTGCGCATCCGACTAACTTGTCACCGCTTGAACAGTGGGGCAGCAACTCAGCACATCGCAAGGTGCTTCGTCTAACCAAGCCTCCATCAGCGACGGCACACCCAAGAGCACAATGGGGAAGTTAGCTCAGTGGATGGATAACGTATCTGCCGATCTTAAAGACGGCGGGGATCGCACCGGCATCGGAACCGTAATGCAGAAGCTAGGTGCGCATGGCCTCAACAGCGGTAACAGCGCTGCTGTGGGTGACTTTATGGGTTCGCTCCCATTAGGATTGCTCAAAGCGGCAAAGGGCTCAACTGAACTTAACGACGTTGGGGGTATAATTGGCGGCGAGACAGGTAACACCTGGAAGGGTGTTAAGGACCTAGTTAGCGGTGGTCTGCAAGCCGCTCAAATGCCTTCGATGTTAGTTGCTCCTGAAGCCTCTGAAGGTGTTGCTAACAGGGTCGGCAACGCAGCGACTGCGGTCATGGGCAGCATCCCAAAGGCTACCGAATCAAAGCTGGTTAATGCAATAGGCGACATCGCAGAGAACAACGGTTTTGCGCGGTCGGAAGATGCGGATACACTTGTGGATGCAACGAAGCATTTACAGCAACGTCATTCCAGCAACGCGCACAGGCCGCGTATCAGGCTCTTGATGACGCAGCCCCAGGCTTTCAGGAATTGAGGGATAAGATGCAACAGGAGGCACAGGCCTGGCGCGTCCAAAAGGCTCTTGACCCTGAGAAAGCAGACACCGTCGCTAAGAGTCTCGCCCACCATCAATCACAGATGAGCGACCTACTTTCCGATGACCAGCAGGACGCATGGCAGGCAGCTGATAAGGATTATGGTCAATACAAGGCATTGCAGAAGTTTGTTGGTAAAGCCAATGCAAGTGCTACCGACCTAACATCTGACTCATTAACGGATGTTGGAAAACTCAAGAGCGGGATGCAAACTCTTGGTAATGTTTCTCGCAAGGGAACGCCAACCGATGTGTTAGCAAGAGGCTTCGGGGATGACGGGGCTGAACAGCTGAGGCAGGTCGTGCAGGATGCCTCAGATAATCAGGCAACTCGCAACGCTGTGAAGAAAGCCACATATGCTGCCCCATTCATTGGGGCGGGGGCAACGTACCTCCATCACTTACTTAATCTTGCGCCGTCTAAATAACGGTGAGGTTAAAATGGTACAGGCCACCACATAGCCTATAGCACTAATTAGGCAAATGGCCAACACTACTGTTAGGTCGGAGAGTCCGCAGGCTGTTAGAGCGACACTTAAAAAAAGGCCCATCATAGCACCAACAAGACTTGCCATTACAGCACCTCCTGATGGGTGGCTTCGGATACAGAACCACACTCCAAGCAACGGTGGAGCACCATTGGTTCGGGTTCTTGAGATGTTTTGAGAAGAAAAGCAGCGCATACAACCTGCATTATGGATGCTGCAAAGAGTAAACTTAAAGCCAGCATGACTGAATCTCCTGGTGATTCGGTTGTGTTAGGCCGCTGAGTCTCGTTTGGTGCGAGGCTCAGGGCCGTTTGGTTTATAGTTTGGTATCAAGGGCCGCCTTGTTGGTTGCAGCCTTCAATACCGCTTCGTACTTGCTCATACCCGCTTCACCGGCTGACACGTCAGGTTTGACGTAAGTGCTCATCACAACTTCGAGCGTGTTGCCTAAAATTTGGTACGACGCTCGAATATCGCCTGTTTGGTTGTAAAGCGTTGTTGCTGCCCCATGCCGACCGGCATACAGACCACACCATCGAGCGCAGGCTTCTTTTGCTTGCGGGGCGATGTGGTATTTGCTGAAGGCATTGTGATCGACAGGCTCACCCTTACCGTTGGTGAACATCAGACCTGTTGAAGGCTTACCGCTCGCCTCATGCCAAGCCTTGATGAGGGATAACACGGGCTCAACCACGGTCAAGGCACGCTTGCTGCGTTCCGTCTTGGTATCGCCCAATACGCCGTAAGGAGCGGCTTCGATGACCCTCAACACCCCATTGGTGAAGTTTTCCCACTTGGCTGCGGCAGCTTCGCTAGGCCGCATCCCCATAACAGCAACCAATGCGAAGAACAGCTTCGCATCTGCTCTGGTGAGTGCGTTCAGGATCGCTATGGTTTCCTCTGGTGAGTAGGCAACGCGAGTTTTCTTGGGGCGCACCTTCACCGATTCACCGGCCTCGCGCCATGGGTTAATTTTGATGAGGCCCTTGCGAGTGGCGTGTTTGAAAATGCCTGAGCACAGGCTCTTGATGTGGGCTAGAGTGCTCTTGTTAAGATTTTTCTCTGTCACCATGCGGTCAAGGAGTTCGCAGGCTTGTACAGTGGTGAAGGCATCAATGGGGGTTGTTTCGAGTTCCCATCTCACGTAGAGTCGCCAATCATTTTCATAACCGTGAGCGGTTGAAGATCGCTTGTTGGCCTTTACCCAAGGTAGATACGTTGCGGACCAGAATGCACCCACGGTAAGCACTGGTGCGGGGATGGACGATTTGAGGGATGCGTGACGGGCGTTGTTAACAGCCGACATGTGCGAAACGGCTAACAGCTTGAGTTTGGCCGCGCTCGTGTCCAGGTCGCACAGTCGTTCCGTGACCTTTGTACGTACACCGTCTTCCCCATCACGCATGAAGCGGATGTAGAATGCATCGGAGAGCTTAACGATGGAGCCTTGTTGTTCGCGAAAACGTTGCTTCGGTTTCGATTTTCTCTTGTGGAATTGTGCAAGGAGTTCGGGATTGATGCCGTGTGTTATGGAGCGCGTCATAGAGATAACAGTACTCTTAACGGACATATTGGACAAGGAATCTTTGGTAACGTCTGTATGTTATGAAAATAAAGAGGGCCCGTAGCTCAAACGGATAGAGCATCGGATTTCTAATCCGAGGGTTGCAGGTTCGATTCCTGCCGGGCCTACCAAAATGTCCTATATGAATCCCCCGTTCGTGCCATTCCCGCCAGGGCGCGAAGAACGTAATGTAGTCCGTGAGCAGACTTCGGGGGAGGGCTGTTCAAACGGGCGTCCGATGACTCTAACCGAGTCCGGGCGCTTTCGTTTTTCTGGGTGGCTTTCATTTTTTCTGGATACAGGTATAGCCGACCTCCGCGCCGTGCCGTTTCGTTTCGCGAAGCTTGGCTTACGCCTTTGGCGCGCTTTTTTTCGGCTTCATCATCTCCCATTCTCTATCGGTAAGTTCGCGGCCCAGAGCCGTAAACTCGCCTGCCCCTTGCAGCCATTCGCCGCCATCCATGGTCACCACTTCTCCGTTTATGTAGCCTGATCCATCGCTGACCAAAAATGCGGCCAGGTTGGCAAACTCATCGGTTGTGCCAAAGCGTCCCAAAGGATTCGCTTTCTTTGCCATCGCCTCCAGTTCGGGCCGCGGCAGCAGGCGGGAGAATGCGCCTTCGGTTGGAATTGGACCGGGAGCGATGGCGTTCATACGAATGCCCCGGTTGCCCCACTCCACCGCCAGGCTTTGCGTGAGCGCCTGTACGCCCGCTTTCGCTACGGCTGACGGCACCACATAAGCAGAGCCAGTGGTTGTGTACGTTGTCGTGATATTGAGCACCACGCCCTTTTGTTTGGCTGCCAGCCAGCGCTTTCCGCATGCCATTGTGGTGTGGAGCGTGCCCATCAGGACTATTCCGATGACGGACTGAAATGCTCCTAACGAAAGTTCTTCTGTGCGCGCAAGGAAGTTTCCTGCCGCATTGTTCATCAGCACGTCCAGCGGACCGCTTTGCCAGATCACGTCAATCAGCTTTTCGACCGCGGCGGCGTCGCGTACATCGCATGAGTGAGCGTGAATATTGCCGCCGGTGCGCTTGCTCAACTCCTGCTCGGTCGCGCTTAGAACTTCCTGTCTGCGTCCGCAGATGTAGATTTCCGCGCCTAATCCGAGAAAGCGTTCGGCTGTCGCTTTGCCGAGGCCGGTGCCGCCACCGGTGATAAGGATGCGCTTCTCTTTCAGCAGATCTTTCTTGAACATTGATGGTGTCCTTTGATTTAGAGAACAGATGGTCTGGCAAACCGCTGATTTGGCGAATCATCGATCAGGCGAATCATCGATCAGCAAATTATTGATTGTAAATTGAAGTCGCTAGCAGAATGATAGTGGAGGGACGAACGTTCCTTAGAACTCACTATACGCTTCGTAGCGCGCGAGGATTTTTCGCAATGGCTTGCTCTGGGGGAGGGCCACAACAAAAAAAAAAGTAAAGGAAAAAGTAACAGAGGAAGTGACAGAGAAGGTCATGAGTTATTAACTCTGCCCCTGCCCGCCATCCCAACCCCGGCACGCTAAGGAAAGAGCGTGCCGGGGGACTCACAAGCGAGTCGTCCAGGAGTGTCTTTTTCTGCTCGCTGCTTCAAGAACGTACGATTTCCTCCGCCTTGCGTCTAAAAAGTTGCTAGCATCATGTGGAGACATGCCGCGCTGAATGCCGAAGCCCGCCCAATCCGGCCAGGAAGCTGATTTCGCCGCGCCGCTTTACGAGCGCAGCGGAGCGGCCGCTTATGGCGTGAGCGAGGAGCAGTTTGCGGCAATGCTCAGTGAAATTCTGCGCAAGTATCTCCCTCGTAATTCGAAGACTGATTCGGAACGCGTTTCACAACAGGAAGCCGATTTCTGCGCCAGCCTGCGGCTTGAAGAACTCGCGCTCGCCCGCGCCTGCGCGGCTGGAAACGAACACGCGTGGCAGGACTTCATCAGCCGTTATCGTCAGAAGATGCATAGCATGGCGCTGCATATCACCCGCGACGGAGCCCACGCCGCAGAGCTGGCCGATTCACTTTTTGCCGATCTCTACGGCATAAACGCGCGCACTGAACTCGCGAAAGTCGAAGCTGGTGTTCTACACCGGCCGCGGGTCGCTCGAAGGCTGGCTACGCACCGTGATGGCGCAGGAGTTCGTCAATCGCTATCGCAAACAGAAGCGCGAAGTCAGTCTGGAAGAGCAGACCGAAGACGGTGTCCAATTTGCAGCCAAACCTTCCGAGCCCGACTCCACTGCAGATCAACGGCTGGAAGCAGCCACGGATGAGGCGCTCGCTGAACTTTCGCCAGAGGATCGGTTTACGCTCGCCTCTTATTATCTCGACGGCCGGACATTGGCCGAAATTGCGCGCACGCTGGGACTCCACGAATCGAGCGTCAGTCGAAGGGTGGATAGGCTTGCAACCGGGCTCCGGAAGCGCATTCTGGCAGGCCTGCGAGAGCAGGGGATGAGTCACGCCCAGGCTGCCGAAGCTTTGGAAACAGACGTGCGTGACCTGCAACTGAACCTGCGCAACCGTCTGGCGCAAGATTCCGGAACGAAAACGTTCCCTGATAGTAGAAAAGTTCCAGCGCAAGACACGGGCGATGGAAGCCATGACTAACGGAAGAACGATCGTAAGAACAGAAAAGCGATCGTCAGAAAAATGATCGAAGGAAGCAATGACTGAAGTACCCAAGATCGTCTATGACCGCCTGCAAGGTCTACAAAGAACGGCACAGGCGCATCCGGATGCTGACCTGCTGGCGGGCTTTTGCCGAGCGAGCCCTTTCGTCCGATGAGCGAGAGGGCATACTCGAGCATCTGGCGCTCTGCGGAGACTGCCGCGACGTGGTCACCCTAGGCCTGCCGGCGGACGCCGTTTCTGCTTCGATTGAAATAGAGACTGGAACCGATCAGCCCGTGGCGATTCCGGCGAAGGCCAAAAATGGTTGGCTGATCTGGCCCGGTTTGCGTTGGGCCGCTCTGGCGACTGGAGTGGCCGTGGCTGCCTCGGTCCTTCTGTTACATCCAGGAAAATTAAATCAGGCGATGCTGCCTTCCGAAAAACATCCGGCGACGGCGATCGCTCAGCCTGCCGGGCATTCGCAGATCGCAGCCTCGATCGGACGGAATTTTGGCTGAGTCTGTGCCTGACGAAGCTACGACTAGCGAAGCTCAACCCGAGCCCAGTGATTTCCCTAAGAAGCTCAAGGCTGGACAAGCTTTCGCGCGCTCTCCTCATCCGTCGTTCGGAACGCGGACCGCGAATAACGGCAAAAAATCACCTGATGTGAGCAAGCTTCGTCTGGGCAAGCTTCCGGCAGCGCCAGTAACTGGGGCGAATGGGAGGACAGCACCGGCGAAACCTTTTCGACTTCTGCCGAGAGCGCTCTGGTAGCACAAAACGAAGCGCCAGCAATTGAAAAGGCAAAGCAGGTCCCACCTGCGATCCAAGCCAGGTAAGCGCGCAACCGGCTTCAAGCGCGAGTGTCTCCGAGCCGCCAAGAAATCAGATGGCTGCAGCCGAGATGTCGGCGCGAGTTGCCTGGTCGATTGCCGGAGGCACATTGCAACGTTCAGTGGACGGGGCCAAAGCTGGCAAAGCGCTTTGCACGCGGATCACCCATTATTTTGTTATGCAACCCGCGATGAAGATGTGTGGGCAGGCGGACAGGCCGGCATACTTTTCCACTCTTCCAATGGAGGGCTAACTTGGATGCAAGTCCAGCCTTCGACCAATTCTCAGCAACTTGGCTCAGATATAACTCACCTTGAGTTACGCGAAAACTCTCCGAGCGGCAAACCCAGCTTTCCGCGAGAGATTATGGTTTCCACGAGTAACAACGAGATTTGGACCAGTATTGACGGCGGGACGACGTGGGATAGGAAGTAGTTCAAGCTCTCGGTTTTCCGGCAATATCTCTCGGTAACTTACTAAGTAAGCTAACAATTGCTCTTGAATCAGAGGGATTTCTGTCTTTCCGCTCTATAACATTACCTCTGCCCCTGGCCTGCAGTACCAATGTGCAGTGTTCAGATTACCTAAGTGACATTTACAGCAGACCAACTCGGACATAGGATGAGCAAGTAGTTGGCAGTTCTGGGGGAGGGCTGCCGGAGCGTCCTGAGCCTTATCGCTCAGGGCGTTTTTTTTGCACTCGATAAATCCAGAGCGTCCGCCACTATCTAGGTCGCAGCGGAAGCCACGACTCCCGCGCCAAAAACCGATTGCACCGTGGCTACGATCTGTTCCATAGCTCCTTCAATGTCTAGAGTGAAACGGGCCAGGTCCATACTTGCAAGTGCAGGGTACGCGCTAATCAACACTTTCCAAGCCGTGTCGCCGCCGAGTTCCACTCCCATAATTTCTTCATAACCGTAACCTAAATCGCACATCCGGCACAGCAGATCACTCAGGTGAACCATGCAGGCGACCGGCCCGGCCTCGGGCAGAAGGCTCACGTCGTGATGGCAGCGGGCGGCATCGACCAACTCTTTCGACATACCCCAGTGCTCGCACAACATTTGCCCTGTCTCGCAGTGAGTAAACCCAAGCAACTGCTCTTCCAGAACGTGGAGTGGCGCATGCTGTTCCGCGGCTAGGCGAAGGCATTCTCGAAACCCATCCGTATACAGAACCGAGTTGACCAGGAAGCCAAGATCGTGCAGAAGTCCCGCAAGATAAGCCTTTTCCGGCTCGGGATACTCGATTTTCTTGGCCATCCTCTGAGTGACCAGCGCGCAGCCGAGCGAGTGACGCCAGAATGCGTCCGCATCCATCACCCACTTATCTTTCGGGATAACTCGATTCAGGCACAAGCCGAAGAGGAGAGAGCGGACTCTTTCAAGCCCCAGGGCAACAACCGCGCCGCGCACGGTTTCGATCTGGCGGCATCCAAAAAGTGGAGAATTCGCCATTCGAAGACATTGGGCAGCAATTGATCCGTCGTAAGAAACCAACTCAACTACCTTTTCAATTCGGATGTTGTCGGAAGGCGAGCGCAGCATATCGAGAAGCGGCGTCAGAATTGCCGGCGCGGTGGAGATCGAATCTAAGTTCTTGATCCGGGCTCGCAATTGTGAGTGAAGTTTGGTTTTCATTTTTTAGGTCCGCCCTGCGCGGCTGTGGCTTTGTAGTAGGCCGTCGTCCCGGGAAAATGCACAAGCCGAAAAGCATCGTCTACCTGGAACAGGGATTCGGCATGTCCCAGGAAAAGGTAGCCTCCAGGTAATAAATCGGAGTAAAAATGCTGCACCACCCGGCGCTTTGAAGCGAGATCGAAATAGATCAGCACGTTACAGCAGAAAATTATGTCAATGCCTTTCTGGAAAAGCATTTTGCTGTCGTCGCTCAGATTGATCCGGTCGAAGCGTATCTGCGCTTTTAGAAGTTCGTTTGCCTGAAGTTTCTTGTCGCCCACGTCCTTGAAGTATTTTCTGCGCAGCAAGTCGCTGGTGTTGCGCAGGGCATACTCTCCGTAAATACCGGCTCTGGCAGCTTCGAGCGAGTTATCGTTCAAGTCAGTTGCGAGGATGTCCCAGGTCCATCCCGTAAGCAACTTCTCTTTTTGCTCCAGCAGAAACATCGCCAGCGTGTGCGGCTCTTCTCCAGTCGAGCAACCGGCGCACCAGAAGCGAAGGCGTTTAAGGCCAATCGGTTTGAGCTGCAATATCTGCGGAAGAATCACGTTACGCAGCGCCTCGAGTTGGGCCGGATGGCGAAACATATAAGTTTCGCCAATGGTGATTTCATTCAACAGCAGGCGCAACTCGGCTTCGCGATTTCCGCGCGTCGTAAGGTGTTCCAGATAATCCGACGGGCTCGAAATCCGAAGCGCCTCCATTCTTCGCGCACAACGCGAGGTCAGAAGATACAACTTCTCCTCGGAGTGATAAATGCCCGAGATCCGGTAAATCAGGTCGCGGATCTTCAAATATGCCGGATCGCTAGAACTCGATTCCGGATTGGCAACTGGTGTCACTTTCGCGATTTCGATGGGCATCGTTTCATCTTTCGCCGGTTAAAAGTCCTGGCATCATTTATCTTGCTTCAAGTTCTCAGTGGTGGGCGGCGGCGGAAACCCCGCGCAGTGATACCCTGCGCACCAATTCAGGCGCAATGCTGCTCAGGGCATAGACACCATCGGCAAGGCTGGCTGTAACCACACTTCCCGGCATGCCCCAAACAACCGACGATGCTTCGTCCTGGGCGATCACTTCACCCCCCGCCTCCCGTATTGCAGCCGATCCTCGCGTGCCGTCCGAACCCATCCCCGTAAGCACTACCGCCAACACATTTGCACCATAAGTGCGAGCCGCCGAGCGGAATAACACGTCGACCGCCGGGCGGCACGAATTTTCCTGGGCATCGTGGTTAATCCCCAGAACGATTTCAGCTCCCCTGCGAGCCACCGTCATGTGATTGTCGCCCGGCGCAATCCAGATCTGGCCGCGCTGTAATTTTTGCCCTTCTTTTCCTTCTTGCACATTCAGCGGCGCGAGCGCATTGAGACGTTCGGCGAGCAGACGCGTAAATAGAGGAGGCATGTGCTGCACAATCACGATCGGCACGGGAAAATCTGCAGCGAGTTGCGGAAGAATGCGCAGTCAGCGCGTTTGGCCCACCGGTCGATGAACCGATGGCAACCACATCGATCCTCGCCCGCGGACGGTTGGACGGTCGCGCAAGCTGTGGGGCCGGCAGCACTCGTGGCTGCGGCGCACGCACCGCGCATAGGGATTTGATTTTTCGAATCAGCTCCTCCCGGACAACCTCGCGCGAGCTCTCCGAGCCGCCGCCATGCCCGGGTTTGGTGACATAGTCGCTGGCGCCCCGCGCCAAAGCATCCAGAGTCGCAGTCGCTCCACGTTCGGTGAGTGTGCTGAACATAATTACCGGCAACTTCGGATACAGCTTGCGAATCTCCACCAGCGTTTCGAGCCCGTTCATTACTGGCATTTCAATGTCAAGTGTCACCAGGTCCGGCTTCGTCTCTGGTATCCGGGCCAACGCTTGTATGCCATTCCCCGCCGTGCCCACGACCTCAATCTCTGGGTCCGACGCCAGCAAGCCGCTGAGCACCTTGCGAATGACCGCCGAATCGTCGACGATTAACACCCGAAATCTTTGCATGTCTCCTGTCCTAAGATGCTCGTCGTCTTAATCTCACGATCCCGCCTAGCGCGCACCAGCCGCATGCGCTTTCGCTCTGGGATGTCGGCTCTCCTGCTCACCGCCGACGACCTTGAACTGGCCGACCAGATCCCGCAACTGGTTCGCCATTTTCGACAGATGCTCGGTCGCCGTCTGCGCTTCGCCCACACTCGTCGACGTGCTCTGCGCCGCCTCCGCGACTCCCTTGATGTTCTCTGAGATTATGCTCGCTCCTCGCGCTGCCTCCGACACGTTCCGCGTCATCTCACTCGTCGTCGCACTTTGCTCCTCCACCGCCGTCGCTATCACTGTCGAGATATGGCTCACCTTGTCGATCACTCCCTTGATCCCTCCAATTGCCTCGACCGCCCCGCCCGTGTTCGCCCGAATCACGCTGATCTTCTGCTTAATCTCTTCCGTTGCCTTCGCCGTCTGCTTCGCCAGTTCCTTCACTTCGTTGGCCACGACGGCGAAACCCTTGCCCGCCTCGCCCGCTCGCGCTGCTTCGATGGTCGCGTTCAGCGCCAAGAGGTTCGTCTGCTGCGCAATCGACGTAATGACTTCAATCACCTTCTCGATTTCGACGCTCGAATCGCCCAGCTTTGATACTGTCTGGTTGGCCGATTCCGCAGCTTCGACCGCCTCGCCCGCCACTTTTGCCGCCTCGGTTGCGTTCTTGGCAATCTCGCCGATGGTGGAATTCATCTCTTCGGCGCCCGAGGCTAGGGTCTGGAGGTTGGTGTTAACCTGGCCGCCAGCTTCGGAAACCACTTTTGCCTGCGCCGTCGTCTCTTCCGAGTTGGCCGTAATCTGCTGGCTCGAGATGGAGAGGCTTGCGCTGGCAGTGGCCATTTCCCGCGCTGTCCGTGATATGGGATCAAGAATTCCGCGCACATTCTCTACGAAACGGTTCAGGCACTTGCCGAGCTGGCCAATCTCGTCTCGCCGCAAGTCGTCCACCCGGGAAGTAAGATCATTGGCTTCTGTCATAGCTTCGAACTGTGTGGAGAATGCATCCAGCGGACGCGTGATTCCGAGGGTGACCCAGGTTGCGATCAGCAGCAGAAGAAGAAGGGAAAGGCCACAAATGATGAAAGTAGCGCGAGTCGCCGTCGCACTGTTGGTTGCAGCCCGGACCTCGGCTTGTGCCGCGCTCTTTTGCAACTGGTCACTGCTAATTTCGATTTTGCCCTGCAAATCTTTGTAGAGCTGTAGAAAAGGTCCCAGCTGGGACATTGCGGCACTGGGATTGTGGGTTATGGCATTGACTAGCGAGTCGCCTGCCTTCACGTATTCTTCGACTAATTTCTGCTCATCGTCGAGCATGGCGCGACTGTCAGTATCGAAGGTCAATGCCCGCGCCTTCGCGATGCGATCCACGAGTAACTTGGAGTGCTGGCCAAAGTCCTCAACTTTGTTCTGCTGCTCATCTCCTTTGGCCGTGAATACGGCCGACACGTCTGCACGGCTGAGGTCGTTATAAATCCCGGCTTCGATGTGATTGCGGATGGCAGAGCCGGTCGCCCCAACTTCTTTGGTTGTTTGCTCGACCGCGGAAATACCCCAATAGCCGGTAAGGCTCACCGCGACCACGAATGTAAGTCCGCATATTGTCAGCCCGAACAGTTTTCTTTTAATCGTCCATCGCATGGTTTGATCACCTCAAAAAACCAACCGCTAATCTACATCTTGAGTTTGTAAGCAGGATCGCTGGCTACGACGCCGTCGATCTTCACCGACTTGATTCCTCCGTCGCTGCCGTCCCCGTGAAATTCGGCGGCCCTCACGAAGCCGATAGCTCCAGGTGAGCCTGCCACTACACTCTTCACCGCTGCCACACTGGTCACGTCTTTTGGAGGCACGTTCGGCTTGCCGGTGAATGCCGCCTGCATAAAATATTTGGCCATATCGGCGTCACTCATGCCGCAGACTGTTTTGAGAAAGGCAGCCCGTTCGGGCACCCCTGGACCCACCATCACTGCGGCGACTGCTTTGCCCGTGTCCCACCGGGCCTTGTCGCCGAGAAACAGCTTCTTCAGTTCCGCCATGCTGAGGTTCTCGACCGGGTTTGCGCCGTTGACGATGACCACGATCGGATCGCCTGCCCATGCCGAAGGAGCCGTGCTCACGAAGAAAGCCAGAGTCGCCAATCCAGAGAGCACTCGAGCGAGCCAAATATGTTTTTTCATCGTGTTCTCCGTTAGAACGTGAATGCGATCTGAGAAGTCAGGCCGTTGACAGTATCGAAACCGCGCAACGAGATCCGGTCATACTGGAATTTGAACGCCGAATGTTCAGTGAAGTCATAGCGAAGTCCAAGCGAAGGACCATTGAGCCTTCCGACAAATCCGGTTGCGGCTGGGGGCGAATAGTCGCTCGGACTGGCATAAAAATAGACCGGATCGTCGTTCGGGGCGTTGAAGTATTGGTAGCGGAAATAAGGCCGGAAAGCATGGAATGCACGCGACCACTGGGTGTAGAAAGCGCTGGTGTTGAACACCGATCCATTGGCAGGCTCGTTGTGCCTCACGTACACCGCCTCGTTGAGAATCTCGCACCTACCATTGATGAAGACGGCGTGAGCTGTAGCTATCGTCTCGTGCACGTAGGGAAGCGGAATCGTCAGGTTGTCATGACGAACCGAAAATCCCACTTGCAGGCCGGAGAACCTTTCGGGACGAATGAACACCCCTCCGTTGACGGACTTGCTGTTATTTGCGTCCTGGTTGTTCTGCGCGGGCTCTACCGTATTCGGATCTCCCCAAGCGCGGCCGTTGCCCACCTCCAGTACCCAGTTCAGTCCCAGCTTGCCGGAGGGAACCTTGCCCGTCATGTTTACGCCGACCTCCTGCATGGGCAGAATGCCGCCCTGATCGTCGAACGCATAAATAAAGGGGCGGTCGGTGGTGGTTTCGAGAAACTCTCCATAGTTGAAGGCGGTGTTGTAGTAGCCGACCCAGCTATGCATGCGCCCGATCGACGCCGTAAAGTAGTCGTTCTGCCGGTAGATCAACAACAGCCTCTCAACATCGGGGCTGATGCTGTTGTCGTTTTCCGCCGTGAACAGAACCTCTCCCAGCACGGAAACCTTGTCGGAAAGACGGGCACGCATGAATAGATCAAGCGAGCCAAAGAGAAAAGTATCGGGGATGTGGGTGTAGCCCTGGGCCCCCACATCGCCAAAGATGACCATCTTTAACCGGGGCGCGACCTCGTTCACCGTGGGCATTTCGACGCTCGGCGGCGGCTCCGGGGCCGGCGCTACGGCAGTTGCTGACACGGGAGCCGATACGACCGCAGACGATGCGGCGGCGGCCTGTTTCTCCTCAAGTTGCTTTACCTTAGCCTCAAGCTCGCTGACACGTTGCAACAGCAAGCGGGTAGCGTCCTCCGGGCTCGTGGCGGGGCTCGGTGCTTGCGCGTGAGCTGAAAAAGCCAATGCCATGCACAAGCCAAAAACCATGATCCGCCGAGAAACAACCCGCGATGACAATATTGTCCTCATATATACCCCTATACGGACCAAGGAGAGAGTCCGAGCAGAATTGGTAGCTCACGTCAACTTCGGCAGTTTTCGGCCAGACGTTAGCCATTAGCTGCTCAAAAGGCTTAGCCCGCAGGGGCGGATTGAGAAAAATAGGGTGATTGAGAAAAAAAGGCCAGCCTGAATAGGTTCCCGAGCGGCCGCTTCCGTGGATTCGTATTCCCATTTATTGCCGGATCACGAGGCCCCCGCAGCATGCCGCGCAGCCTTCGCCACCGCCGATCCGCGCTGCGCTCCACTCTCGCCGCCGACTTTAAACTGCCCCACCAGGTCGCGGAGCTGGTTCGCCATCTTCGACAGATGTTCGGTCGCCGTCTGCGCCTCACCAACGTTGGTCGAGGTGTTTTGCGCGGCATCGGCGACGCCTTTGATGTTTTCCGAAATCGTCGCCGCTCCCCGCGCCGCTTCCGACACATTGCGCGTCATCTCGCTGGTCGTCGCGCTCTGCTCCTCCACCGCCGTCGCAATCACCGTTGAGATCTGGCTGACCTTGTCGATCACTCCCTTAATGCCGCCGATCGCCTTCACTGCGCCGCTGGTGTTCTCGCGAATTACGTTATCTTCTGCTTGATCTCTTCCGTCGCTTTCGCTGTCTGCTTGGCCAACTCTTTTACTTCGTTCGCGACCACGGCGAAGCCCTTGCCCGCCTCGCCCGCACGCGCCGCCTCGATGGTCGCGTTCAAGGCCAGCAGGTTGGTCTGCTGCGCAATCGACGTGATCACTTCGATCACCTTCTCGATTTCGAGGCTGGAATCGCCGAGCTTCGATACCGTCTGGTTGGCCGATTCCGCAGCCTCAACCGCCTCGCCCGCCACCCGCGCCGCCTCGGTCGCGTTCTTGGCAATCTCGCCGATGGTGGAATTCATTTCCTCAGCGCCCGAGGCCAGAGTCTGCAGATTGGTGTTGACCTGGCCGCCCGCTTCAGAGACGACTTGCGCCTGTGCCGTCGTCTCTTCCGAACTTCCCTCCCGTCTCTCCTCGTTTGCCGTGATCTGCTGGCTGGTGGCGGAAAGCTCCGCGCTCGACGCTGCTACCTGCTCCGCATTTTCCGTAATGGCCTGGATCATGCCTTTCAGGTTGCCGCTCATCTTGTTGATGGCCGTGGTCAGATCGCCGAGTTCATCCTGGCTGCGGACCTTCAGGTCGTCACGGGTTAAGTCGCCCGCGGCAATGGCCTCTGCCTGCGCCAGCACCGACTGCGTCGCGCCCGCAATAGCGCGGCTCAGGAAAATAGCCACAAAAATGCCAATGGCCAATGCCGCAAAAGTGGCGGCCGCCATGGTCAGGTTGAGCGACCGGTGCTCCGCCTTCATGTGCTCCGTCTCCTGCTCCAGTAACGCAGTGTGGGAGTCCGCCAAACCGCCGAGGGACTCCTTGATCGTGTCGTTGATCGGAATGGCTATCTCGCTAAATTCGTCCCCCGCCTGAACGACCGCGTCGCGTCCGCCGCCCGCTGCCCGTTTCACGGCCGCTTCCTCGACTTCCTGGAGGGCGGAAACCTGCTTCTTCAGCTCGACGAGCCGGTCACGATCGGCCTGAAGGCTCCATTTAGGGGCCAGTTCGTTCAGAATCTCAATATCGATTTCTTCGATATCGTTCCAAGCCCCGTCCAACAGTTTCTTTGCAGCTTCTCTTTGCGCTGGCTCTGCTCCGGCGAGAATTGCCTGGCGGGTCTTGCTCGCCGTTTGATTCAGGTCCCGCTGCAAATCCTTGCAGGCACTGATACTCGGGATACGCAAATTGAATTCGTTGTCTTCGCTCTTCTTGATTGCGCTCGTCTTCACGTAAGTAAGCAGCGAGCTGAGAACCATTAAGGCGAGGATCAAACCGAAACCCAATCCCAGTTTTTTCCCCAGCGTAAGTCTCATTTGCTCCTCCTCGGAGCTGGAGATTCGAAGCCATTTTTTTAGTGGTTTTGCTCTTCATGCGCGGCGCAGTCCTATCCGACGCTTTTAGGGTCAACGGCGATCATTGCGCCAAACAAGAGTTTCATCGGCGGGAGGGTCACAGACTTTAAACCGAAAGGGCACGGCTCAGGAAGAATCCATGCCGAACAGACGAGGTTTTAATGCAGGCGCCGCTGGCGACGACTCGAAGAGCCGAAATCGTCTCATCTCTGCGACGTTAATCGCGCAAACGGGAGCTTCAGTGCGCTCCCGCAGCATGCCGCGCCGCCTTCGGCGCCGCCGATCCTCCCTGTCGGGACGCTCCCGCCGCCGCAACCTTAAACTGGCCCACCATGTCGCGCAGCTGGTTCGCCATCTTCGACAGATGTTCGGTCGCCGTCTGCGCCTCGCCCACGTTGGTTGAGGTGTTCTGCGCTGCATCGGCGACGCCCTTGATGTTGTCCGAAATTGTGCTCGCTCCCCGCGCCGCTTCCGACACATTGCGCGTCATCTCGCTGGTCGTCGCGCTCTGCTCCTCCACCGCCGTCGCGATCACGGTTGAGATGTGGCTGACCTTGTCGATCACTCCCTTAATGCCGCTGATTGCAGTCACTGCCCCGCCCGTGTTTTGGCGAATCACGCTGATCTTCTGCTTGATCTCTTCCGTCGCTTTCGCCGTCTGCTTCGCCAACTCTTTTACCTCGTTGGCGACGACGGCGAAGCCCTTGCCCGCCTCACCCGCGCGCGCCGCCTCGATGGTCGCGTTCAAGGCGAGCAGGTTGGTCTGCTGCGCAATCGACGTGATCACCTCGATCACCTTTTCAATTTCGATGCTGGAGTCGCCGAGCTTCGATACTGTTTGGTTGGCGGATTCCGCAGCCTCAACCGCTTCGCCCGCCACCCGCGCCGCTTCGGTCGCGTTCTTGGCGATCTCGCCGATGGTGGAATTCATTTCTTCAGCGCCCGAGGCCAGAGTCTGCAGATTGGTGTTGACCTGGCCGCCCGCTTCAGAGACGACTTTCGCCTGTGCCGTCGTCTCTTCCGAATTCGCCGTGATCTGCTGGCTGGTGGCCGACAGCTCCTCGCTGGAGGCTGCCAGCTGCTCCGCCGTTTCTCGGATCGATTGGATCATCTCGTGCAAATTGTTCTTCATTCGATTGAGTGCAACGCCCGCGCGTCCAACCTCATCTTCGGAGACAATCGCCATGTCGCCGACAGTAAGATTCTTATCTGCCACTTCCCGAATTACCGCCAGCATCGCCATCGCAGAGGAGGCGATCTCTCGCGCCAGGGTGAAAGCGATAAGGGAACCAAGCACGAGCGCTCCGATCATGATTCCAATCACCCAATATCGTGAGGAGATATAGGTCGCAGCTCCCTGTTTTGTAGAATCGTCCGCGCCCTTATTGTTTAGTTCTATGTCATCCTGAAGGACCTTAATGGCGTCGGTGAAGCGTTCGTGGCACTCTCCTTCTGCCAGGGCAGACGCCTCTGAATTCTTGTTTTGTTTTACTAACTCTCTTACCCGCACATTCGCGGCGAAATACTTTTCCCACGCCTCGCGAAATCCTTGGTAGAGCTTGCGCTCCTCGTCGGATGAGATCAGCGGTTCGTAGCGTTTTTCGTCATCGGCGATGGCCCCCATAGTCTGGTTAATCTTTCCGTCATAGAGCTGCCTCTGGTCGGCGGCAAGCATGTAATTCAACGTCTGCCGGCGGAGGTCTGCGGCATCGTACTTGAGTTCCCCAAGCACCTTCACGCTCGGCAGCCAATTTGTGGCGATATCCACCGTGCTGCCATTCACCTTCGTGAGTTCAACGATGCAGAAGATCCCCAGACCAATCATCAAAAACAGGACGGAACCAAATCCCAGCCCCAGCTTCGTGCCGATTTTCATTTTGCTGAACCACTTCATAAGCCACCCATCCTTTTCTCAACCTCTTGCAGCAAGTTCGAGGGCATTTGCTTTCGCCAACCGCGCTCCACTAGTAACACTCAGGTATCCATCGGCCAGAGAGGATCGAACTTAAACTAACTCCTCACACAAAAGACCGAGCCTACCGCGGGCGGAGCCAGGAGTAGACGTTCGCAATGGCATAAGTCACACCCACGAAAGTCCGCTTTCGCGGCGCTCCACCCGTCACTCCAATATCCAAACCGCTATCCAGATACAAGCGCGGCGTCACTTTGTAATTGAATCCGCCCATGGTAGAAGCAAAGGCCGGACTGCCCGCATTCAAGAAAGTGTAGCCGTAGGGCTCGAGCACTAAAGTCAGGCGGTGGGTGACGGGTACCCAGGACGCGAGCGCGAATCCCGTGTTGTGATCGAACCCAGACGGACCTTGGCGACCAGCCAGCAGTTCAATCACGTTGAAGTCGAAGTGAATGTGGGGAACATCCTTACTGGCCAAAAAAGAGATGGAGTGATCGACTTGGCCCGACCCTAATCCCAGCGCTTCGCTTGCCGACGGCACCTTCGCCAAATAAAACAATCCGAAACTAGGGCCCTTCTTGGTCTGCTTGGACACGCGATATTTCAGACCCAGCCAGTTGTCGCCATATCCCGTCCTGTTCCCAGTTCCATCCATGAGGTGAACAAACACGGAGGAGTACCAGTGGAAGTCCAGATCATGGGTGAGCCCCAGCCGCAAGCCGCCCGGAAAGATCGTCACGGTTCGCCCCCTCACCCGGCCATTGCCGTTCTAAGCCGTACTCAAGCTCAGCTACGCCACACTGCGTCGGGTCCGTTGCGTTCGCCACGGTGGGCCTGCTGGTTACCGAGGCTGGAGTTGTGCCCGCGCAAGGCTCGTCCGCCCATGTCGGTAAAGCCGCGAAGAATAGAACCGCAGCAGTGAATAAAATGAACCGTCTTATAGAGTGCATGAAACCTCCTAAGACAATTCATCGGCCCAAACACGAAAGGGATCAGCCCCGTCCGCGGCAATGACTCACTGAAACTTCCCGTCCCTGCCTGAAATGAAACATACCCATCTTAGTTCGACTCAGTGCGCCCCGGCAGAGTGCCCTGCTGCTTTTACTGAGCGGGGTCCATCATGGTGCTGGGCGCCCTCTGGCCCGACCTTGAACTGCCCCACTAGGTCCCGCAGTTGGTTCGCCATCTTCGACAGATGTTCGGTCGCCGTCCGACTCGCCCACATCGTCGACGTGCTCTGTGCCGCCTCCGCCACGCCCTTGATGTTCTCCGAGATTGTGCTCGCTCCGCGCGCCGCTTCCGACACATTGCGCGCCATTTCGTTCGTCGTCGCACTCTGTTCTTCCACCGCCGTCGCGATCACCGTTGAGATATGGCTGACTTGGTCAATGACTCCCTTAATGCCGTGGATCGCCTCAACCGCCCCGCCCGTGTTCTGCCGGATCGCGCCGATCTTCTGCTTAATCTCCTCCGTCGCCTTCGCCGTTTGCTTGGCCAACTCCTTTACCTCGTTGGCCACCACGGCGAACCCCTTGCCCGCCTCACCCGCGCGCGCCGCCTCAATGGTCGCGTTCAACGCCAGAAGGTTCGTCTGCTGCGCAATCGAGGTGATCACTTCGATCACCTTCTCGATCTCGACACTCGAATCGCCCAGCTTCGAAACAGTTTGGTTCGCCAGGTCGGCGGCTGCGACGGCTTCGCCCGAGACACGCGCAGCTTCGGTGGCGTTCTTGGCAATCTCGCCAATGGGCGAACTCATCTCCTCGGAGCCCGAAGCCAGCGTCTGTAGGTTGGTGTTGACCTGGCTGCCCGCCTCGGAGACTACCTTAGCTTGGGCCGTAGTCTCTTCGGAATTCGCGGTGATGTGCTGGCTGGTGGCGGAAAGCTCCTGACTCGCCGCCGCCATTTGTTCCGCCGTGCTCCGTATGGAGAGGACAATATCGTGCAGGCTGGCCTGCATCCGGCTAACCGCCCTGATCAAATCCGCCAGTTCATCGTTCCCGAGAATGTTCGGCTCAATGCGGGTCAAGTCCCCGCCGGCGATGGCCTGCGTCTGCCCCAGAATGGATTGCGTGGTGCGGGTAATTCGTCCGCTCAGGAAAATCGCCACAAAAATGCCAATGCCCAATGCCGCGAACGTGGCAACTCCCAAGGTGGTATACATCGACCGGGTTTCCAGGTTCATCGCCTCGGTGTCTTTGTCTATATTCTTGGAGAAGAAATCCGCCATCCCGCCAAGAGGCTTCTTCAGGGCCTCGGTTACCGGCGTCGCCCGGTCGGCAAATTCGTTTCCGGACTTGGCGATGGCATCCCGGTCGCCCATGGCATGCTTCATGGCCGTTTCCTGTACCTGCCGTAGGACGACGAGCTGCGATTTGCTCTCAGCGAACCGGTCCCGGTTCTCCTGCAGGGACCACTTCGGAGCGAGTTCGTCCAGAGCGGCGACATCCTTGTCAATGTCACCCCAGTTCGAAGCAAAGGTCTTTTTCGCGGCCTCGTACCGTTCTGAGTCGCCTCCCGCCAGAATGGCCTGGCGACCCTTGCTCTGTGTCTGATTCAGGTCTCGCTGCAGGCTAATGAGGGCCTTGATCGTGGGCACGCGCACCAGCAGGGCGCGCTCTTGCGTTTTCTTCACCGAACTCGCCTTCAAATAGGTAAGCAGCGAGCTGATAACCATTAAGGTGAGGATCAAACCGAATCCCAATCCCAGTTTTTTCCCGAGTGTAAGTCTCACCTTTGCTCCTCCAAAAAGTTACTCAGTCAAAACTTTTCGCCGCCAACCGCGCTGCGCAAGTCGCACTGCAGCAGACCCTCAAACGCCGAAAGAACAATTCCGGGCCCGAAGCTCAAGCCACCGCCGCCCTACCCCGCGCTCGCCGCCTGCACCTCGCATACCCGCTCGGTATCGAGAACGTGCAGCAACTGGCCCTCGAGCTTGTGCACGCCTAGAATCACCGACCGCAACCGCGGTGGCAGCGTTGACGGGGAAGGTTCATAGGTCTGTTCTTCCACTTCGACCACGTTGCCCACCTCATCGGCGATCAGGCATACCGTGCCTCCCGCCGAATGCACCACCAGGCAGACCGGTGTCATGTCGGCGGGGCGTTCCGGCAGTTCCAGCTGCCGGCGAAGTTCGAGCGCCACCACCACCTGCCCGCGCAGGTTCATCAGGCCGCTTACCACCGCTGGCGCGAGCGGGACCGGTCGTAATTCGCGGTAAGTCACCACTTCCTGAATTTTTTGCGACTCGATTCCAAACAGCAGCCGATCGAGGTAAAAGGTGCAGAATTGGCGGGCAAACGCCGTGGTGGTGGTGGTGGTCGTGGTTCCCGTCGTTTTCGTGGATTCGCTCATCCCTTCGCTGACAGCTTCCGTCATACGTTAGCTCCCCGTTCCCGTCCTTGTTCTTGGGACACCATCGGCTCGAATGCCTCTCCGCCGCGCAACAGCGCGGGAACATCCAGCAACTCCGTCACCCGCTCCGCGATTACCGAGGAATGCAACACCCCGGCCCGGGTCGAAGCCGTCTGCACTTCCACCGCGCATTCCACGATGTCGAGGATCTGGTTCACGATCAAGCCAAAAGATTGCCCCTCATTTTCGAGCACCAGCACCTGCAGCATGTCGCTTGTCGGCAATAAAACGATGTCTTCGCCGGGCGGCAGGTGCCGCCTCTCCTCGAGCGCATGACTGACCCGTATCAGCGGAAGAATCTGCCCGCGGTACTGGGTCACCCACTGGTTGCCGGATCGTTCGACCTGGGCGCCAGGGATATTTTCCAGACGAGCCAGCAGGCTGAGCGGGACCGCCATCCGCGACCCCCATGGCCGGTGAAGAGCACCAGTTGTTGTTTACCGCGCGCGTCCTCGGCCACAGCCTGCGCCTGCGCGCCCTGGATGTGTTCGCGACCCTCGCTCAGAACTCTCGAACGGTGCGCCAGCCCGAGCACGTCCAGAATCAGGGCCACCCTGCCGTCTCCCATAATCGTCGCGCCGGCGTAGACGGGAATGCCTTTCAAGTGTTTGCTGAGCGGCTTCACCACGATCTCTTCGGTGTCGTTGATCTCATCCACCACCAGCCCGAAGTGGCGGCCATCGGCCTCGAGCACCACGATGTTGACGCGCCCCCCTCCGGACATCGCAGCCTTGCTCGGTACCGCTTCCATGTCTCGCCCGGGCGCATCGTTCCTGGTCTTTCGCGCCTCCTCGGTCTGCAGCTCGTTTTTCAGGTGCACCAGAGGCAACAGCCGCCCGCGCAACCGGTACACCGGCGCGCCATGGATGGTTTCAATGCCCTTGCGCGCCTGTTCCCGATCGAGGCCTACCAGTTCGAGCAGGTTGACCTGGGGAATGGCATAGCGTTCGCCTCCGCTCGTCACAATCAGCGCCGGGATGATGGCCAGGGTAAGCGGAATTTTCATCCGCACCATCACGCCGCGGCCGGGCGTCGACTGCAGGTCGACCGTGCCCCCGATCTTCTCGATGTAAGTCTTGACCACATCCATCCCCACCCCGCGGCCGGAGACGTTGGTGACTTTCTCCGCCGTGGAGAAGCCTGGCAGAAAGACCAGGTTTACCATCTCGCGATCGCTCATATGGCTGGCCTGCTCGGCGGTGATCAGCCCCTTTTGCAACGCCTTGGCGCGAATCCTCTCCTGATCGAGGCCGGCTCCGTCGTCTGCGATCTCGACGTTGACCTGTCCACCTTCATGAAAGGCGCGTAAAAATAACCGGCCCTCCGGATCCTTTCCCGCCGCCTTGCGCAACTCGGGACGTTCGATCCCGTGATCCACGGAATTTCTCACGATGTGGGTCAACGGGTCCTTGATCGCCTCAATCAGCGTCTTGTCGAGTTCGGTCTCTTGACCTTCCATCTCCACCCGCACCTGCTTGCCGCAGGCAAGCGCCAGATCGCGCACCGTCCGCGGCAACTTGCTCCAGATGTTGCCGATCTGCTGCATGCGGGTTTTCATCACACCTTCCTGCAGTTCGGTGGTAATCAGATTCAGTCGTTGGCTGGTGACCAAAAGCCCGCTTTCTTCGGTGCTGTTGGCAAATTGCAGGATCTGGTTGCGCGCCAGCACCAGTTCCCCCACCAGGTTCATTAACTGGTCGAGCAGACTGACATCCAGCCGGATGGTTCGGTCGGACGCCGTCTGTCCCGGCGCAACTGCCTGCGGCGAGCGCTGCGCATCACTACGTTGCCCATCGGCCGCCTCCGGTACGGCCGCAACCGGTGGTCGCGAAGGCGCATCGCTCTGCCGCGATGGGGCCAACGTCTCTTTGAGAGGAAGCTCGAGAGGAACGTCGACCCGCACTCCGGCCGTCACCCCGCTCGTCTTTGCCTCAAGCTTCGCCCCCGCCTTTACCGCCCGCGCCGGCCCACGGCCCGAGTCGGCTCCGCCCTTCTTCGGACTCACCGTCGCCGCCGCGCTGGAGGCTTCGGACCCCGCCCCCGCGGCTGCCGCCGCCTTCAGATCCCCGGACTTTTCACGCTCTTCTTTTTCTTCTTTTGCGTCCGGATCTTCCTGCAATCTGGTCAACACGGAAATCAGCTCCCCATCGTCGCGGTCGCCCTCGACGCCCGTGGCCTCTATGCTGGCAAGCATTTGGCGCACCGCGTCCACGGTTGCCAGCAGAGCGGTCGTGATCTCCGGATTCAATAAAAGTTGGCCCTCGCGCAACCGGCCCAGAAGATTTTCACCGACATGGGCCACTGCTCCCAGCTTGTCGAACACCAGAAATCCAGACGTGCCCTTAATGGTATGAATCGTGCGGAAAATACTCCCCAGGGTCTCGCGATCGCCCGGATTCTTTTCCAGCGTGACTAAATCCCGATCCAGGCGATCAAGATTCTCGTAACTCTCCACCAGAAACTCTTTGACAATGTCGTCGGAATCATTCATAGCGAACACTTCTCCATCGGAACCGCTGCGTTCTCGCTTTAACGCGAAGGTGCAGGGTCCCCGCAAGTAATCTGTCGGCGGAAATTCACGATCTCATTAGAAAATTAGGGGACATTTTCGGCGCACAGGCGATAACTCCGAGCGGAGCAGTCCCGTGTCCAAAGCGGACTGGGCTATGTGCCATAGTAAGTAGCCGAAGGACGATGGCGGTGGCCAGGATCGGACTTAGAATGTGGTCTATTGGCCTGTTTTACGACTTGCGCTGAATCTGAAGGTTTTGCCTTCAGGTTTTACCTGCGAAGAATAAACCTCACACCGAGTACGAGACACTGTCGTTCGTAGCGCCGACCGCTGTCGTCTCCACAATAGACCCCGCCTCGGCGGCCTTGCTTCCCCGGCGCATAGCGACAATGCCCGTGCGCACCATCTCTAATATTCCATAAGGACGCAGCAATTCGAGCAGCCCGTCGATCTTCTCTTCCGCGCCCGTAATCTCGATGGTTAAAGATTCCGGAGCGACATCGACCACCCGCCCGCGAAAAACGTCGGCCAGTTGCAGCACATGCGAGCGCGCTTCGTGGGCGGCTGCGACCCGTATCATCGCCAGGTCCCGAATAATCGCGGGCTGGTTAGTAATATTTTCGACCAATAACACATTCACCAGTTTGTATAAGTTCGCTTCAATGCGCCGAGCCTGATCCAGGTCGGCATCGACAGTAATCGTCATGCGCGACACTTCCGGCTTCTCCGTGCGCCCCACCGTCAGCGAATCGATATTAAAAGCGCGCCGGCGAAACAGCGAAGCCACCCGCGTCAGAACGCCCGGCTTATTCTCGACATACACCATGAAAGTGTTCATCATAAGTTTCGATTCAGCTCTGAATCATTAAATATCAGGTCAGAGGTGAGAGGTAAGATTGCAGAAGTTAAAGCCCAAACTCGGAGGTTCTTGCCTCTGCAATCTGCCCTCTAACCTCTGACCTAATCTCACTCGTCTTCCGCCGTCTCCACAATCGGGCTCGGCCGCCGAATCATATCGTGCAGCGCCGCCCCAGCCGCAACCATCGGATACACCGTATCTTCCTGTTCCACCTTAAAATTAATCAGCATCGGACCATCGTGCTGCCGCGCCGCTTGCACCGCGGGCACAACCTGCGAACGCTCCGAAACCGTCGCGCTACGAATCCCGTAAGCATCCGCTAACCTCGCGAAATCCGGATTCAGCAAAGGCGTAGCCGCGTAGTTGCGATCATAGAAAAATTCCTGCCACTGCCGCACCATGCCAAGAAATCCATTGTTGATGATGGCGATATTGATCTTCAGATTCTCCTGCACAATCGTCGCCAGCTCGCACATCGTCATCTGAAAACCGCCATCCCCGACAATCACCCAAACCTCAGCCTCAGGGCAAGCAACCTTCGCGCCAATCGCAGCCGGCAAAGCGAAGCCCATCGTTCCCAATCCGCCAGAAGTAATCAGCGACCGCGGATGCTCATGCTTGTAATACTGCGCTTCCCACATCTGGTGCTGCCCAACATCGGTCACGACAATCGCATTACCGTCCCGCGTCTGCCGCCACAGATCATTGATTACATGCGCCGCATAAAGATGTCCGCTGTCCGGCAGATTCTGAATATCGCGCACCGCCGAATCGCCCTTCAACTTATCAATATGATCCAGCCACTCACTCCGATCAATGGACTCCACATGCGGCATCAACCCCAGCAACACCTCCCGCAAATCGCCGACCAGCGGCACATCGACCTTCACATTCTTATTAATCTCCGCCGGATCGATCTCGATGTGAATCTTCTTGGCATTCGGCGCATAAGTCTTCAAGTTGCCCGTCACCCGGTCATCAAACCGCATGCCAAACGCCAGCAGCAGATCGGCCTCCTGCACCATGTGATTCACCCAGGCTTCGCCATGCATGCCCATCATTCCCAGATTCAACGGATGCGACGCCGGAAACGCTCCCAGCCCCAGCAGCGTCATCGCCATCGGAATCCCCGCCCGCTCGGCAAACTCGCGCACCTCGCGCATCGCTCCAGAAATAATGATCCCGTGCCCCCCGAGTATCACCGGCCGCTTCGAATTGTGGATCAACTCCAGCGCCTTCGCATACTCCGCCGGAGCCGGCGACAAATCCGGACGATACCCCGGCAGTTGCGGCTTGGCCGCATCCCAGTCAAACTCGCAGGTGCTCTGCTGCGCATCTTTCGTGATATCGACCAGCACCGGCCCGGGCCGCCCCGACCCCGCCACGTAAAAAGCCTCCCGAATCGTGCGCGCCACTTCGCTGGCATGCGTAACCAGATAATTGTGCTTTGTAATCGGCAGCGTCACGCCAGTGATATCGGTTTCCTGAAAAGCATCCGACCCAATCAACTTGCTGCCCACCTGCCCCGTAATACAAACGATGGGCGACGAATCCAGCATGGCCGTAGCGATCCCAGTCACCATGTTGGTAGCGCCCGGCCCCGAGGTCGCAACCGCCACGCCCACCTCTCCGCAAGCCCGCGCATAGCCATCCGCCATGTGCGTCGCCCCCTGCTCATGCCGCACCAGCACATGATGAATCTTCGAGTGCTTCAGCGCATCATAAGCCGGCAAAATCGCCCCGCCCGGATACCCAAAAACACACTTCACCCCCTCCCGCTCTAGGCACTCCCAAAGGATGCCCGCCCCGGTCCTGGTCTTCGTCTCGTGCTTTCGTGCGGACTGTGCCTCGGATTTTCCCGCGCCAGATGTGGCCTTCTGATTCTGCATAGAACCTCTTTTAAGCTTTGTATCCGTAAGGGTGTCATCCTGAGCGAAGCGAAGGACCCCTGCATTACCACTTCACTAGGCCGGATGTCATTTAAGGTTTCAATCTCTCACATCGCAAGTACCGCGCACAGTTGAAAACGATGTTAACCGACCGACCGTCCGGTTAGCAACACGCATTTCTCTCCTCTCTTGTGCGAGCGAGCACCGATCCACAACCTTTTGCTTTCTTAACCTGCATAATAATGGATTTAATATTTAATGGATTGACAATCCATGACTTGCTTTATATTCTTCTTTTATGAAATTCGGGTCGCTGGGTGCCGACTACCATGATGACTCCGGCCCCGATGTGCCGGAAGAATACATTCACCAAGACGATGTCCTGGAGTGGGTATTCGATAATCGGCGGGACGAGGTTGAAAAGACTGTCAAGGCTGACGCTGCGGCGGATTGGCTGCGCCGCGGCAAACCGTGGCTCGAACTTCTCAACATTGTTTCGCGGCACGACAAAGAGCGACTCCGAGACGCGATAAGAAGGGACGTGACGGGTGCCTGCACCTCATCGTCGGAGCCCATCGAGGAGCCGCAGCTATTCTCCGTTGCTAGCGACGTTGCAAGACTCCTCGAATCGATAGCTTCGCCATACGCGGCATTTTGCTCCCCCTCGGGCGACCTGACTTGGTCGAACGCTCTAATCAAACTCACGAGAGCATTCCGAGAAATTCTTTTCCTGCTGGCAGAACCCGAAGGCTCATGGATGGTTCAGTTTCACCTCGGAAAACCGCTTGATGAAATTAACTCCGCCTTGGCTCTGGGGCGGCCTGCACGACTTTCATGGCAAATGCCCGACCGGAAGAGTCCCGAATTCCTTCGCATGGTCAACCCGGAATCGACCCCGTTACAATCCCACATTGCGGAATGGATTTGCGAATTCTTGGCTCACCACTTTTCAAGCCTCGGGCTCTCCGTGTGCGCGGAGTGCGGCACGATCTTCGTGCGTGAGCGTCGTGACAACGTCTATTGCTCAAAAACGTGCCAGAATCGCATTGCCTACAAGAGAAGGAAGATCTTTGAATCTGGAGTCCTGCTTCCACACCTCGTTGACCCCTCCGCTCCCGATGAACTGATACCGGGGATGTGGGTTACCCATCCGCGACTCGGGCTCGGACGTGTTGAGGCGGTCCGATTTACTGATAGAAAATTGTGGGTTCAGCTAAAAGATTACGGATTCTCTGAGCGGATTCCGGATGGAGAAACGGCAGAAGAGCGATTGGCGCAGCTGAGGAAATCGAGGAATGTCAGCCCTAGTAAATGGGAAGAAATCGTCGACCCAAGATCACTCGAGGTAAGGGTTAGATTTCTTCAACTCGCCCGCAGTTTTCGCTCATGGGAGATATTCCCCACTGGGAAAGGCGCGGATAACACTCCAAACTTTTACCGCGTGGCGGATGCGGCGACATTGGCGGATCTCCTATGACCGGGCCTTCGATAAGCATAACGCCCGACTGGTTACCGAGCGAATTACCGAGGTCATCGTGACAAAGCATACGCCTAACGTGTATACAAGTAACAAGAAATCCGATGACAAGCCGCTTGTCCCGCTCGTCTTTCAAGGCGACTCGGTATTGACGCTGCGCCGGTTTCCGCACGGTGTCCGACAAGATCTCGGATATGCTCTTTACCAGCTACAGCTCGGGCAAACTCCACCGGACAGAAAATCGGTTCGCGTCGTAGGGCCGGGCGTTTATGAGTTGCGAGAGGAGGACGCGAAAACATGGTCCCGGGTTTTATATGTGCGTCGAGCGAAAACGATACACGTGCTCCACTGCTTTGAGAAACGCTCGAATAGTATAGAGCAAAAAGATATCGAAATTGCTAAGTCGCGCCTGAAGCGTGTGCTGGAAACTGAACGCGAGGAAAAAAGGAATGCCAAAAGGACGCGCCATCAAAGATGAACACAGAGTAAGCGGGAGCGTCTTGGATGAACTCGGGTTGGATCGGCAGGGCGCGCTGGAACTGAAGCTGAAAGCATCCCTGCATCAAAAGATTCTGGAGTTGATCAAACGCCGCCGCTACCGAGCCCGCGACCTCGAGCGAATCCTGCAAATCCAGCAACCCCGCGTAAGCGAACTCACGCGCGGCAAGCTCTCCACATTGAGCGTAGCGCGCTTGTTGCTCTATGCCGACCTCTTGGGAGCCGAAGCTCAAGTAAAGCTCAAGCAGATTCGAGCGAATGCGGCGTGATCCGCCGAATGTATCCGATCTCAACAATACTTGACACCCTCCCTTATAATTAAAGTAAAGACAAAATAAAGCAGATAAGCGCGCCGGCCATCCACCAATAACTCGCGCGCCAGCCGTGACCTATCCGGCAGATAAGGGAAGTAACTCCACCAACCCATGCGGAATCAAGACTTTACCTCCAACTATCTTACTATCAAGACTTTGCCCCATAACCCAACGCGAAGTCGATGATTCCAATATGCCGAGTATCGTCGAGTAATAGGGGGTATCCCCACTAACTCCACAGGAGCCACTATGTTATCCCCAGCAGCGCCACGTTGCCAGCACATCAAGGTCAGCGGAATCCAATGCGGATCGCCCGCCCTCCGCACAAAGAACTTCTGCTTCTATCATCAGCAGAATCGTCGCATAACTGTCGACTGTTATTACAATCCGGAAGAGTACCCCACCGGCGAAATCAACTTGCCTCCTTTTGAAGACGCGCATTCCATTCAAACCGTCATTCGCCAGGTCGTGCAGATGCTCATGCAGAAAAGAATCGAACGCAAAACCGCCAGCCTTCTGCTCCACGCGCTCCAGATCGCCTCATCAAATCTCAAAAGGATGGAACAGGAAAAGCCGCAACCAGCCGAGGTTGTCACCGATCCCGACTCCCTATCGCAGGCGCCCACCAACCCAACCAATCAAGACGAAAATGCAAACGTCTGTCACCAGCTAAGCCTGGAAGCGAAGCGCAGCGAGGAAGACCTTCCGCCCGCGACCATCACAATCCAAGCCTGCTATCGCCCGGAACGGCAGCTTCGGAGCAGACCACGCCAAAGTCACCAGCAAAAAAAAGCAATATGTAATCTAAAAATGGGAGCACGTGCAACGAGTCCTACTCGGCTAGGCGCCCGGATCGCATCCTGACAGGTGCCTGCGGCGGTTAATACCTTGTCAAATGCCGGATCGGCCCGCAGTTTCGCGAGCAGAGGATCGGACAACAAATTTTCGTGGGCGCAATAATTCTGTCCGACCGCGCTTTCTAGCAGATGAAGCGCTGCCTGCTTCTTGCCACAATATGCGAATAGCGATCCCTGGTAATACCACATCTCGGGATCAGGTTCGGCGGGCAGGTTGGTCTCGGCTAGCTGCGCCAAACGGTCCAGATCCGCGGCCGGCCTGAATTGCAGGCAAGCTTCGAGCAGATCGCGATGATAGATCGGCGCGGTCGGCATGCGACTTACCGCCTCGCGAGCTTCCTGAACCTTGCCTTCGCGCAAAAGCAAAGCTGGCGCAACATACGCTGCCCATTCGGAACCGGCATCGAGACGGATAAAATCACGCGCCCGCTCAGTCTTGCCTAACTCCATGAACGCAAATGTGCAGGAGCGAAACGAAAAGTTACCCGGATCGAGCGCCAGCGCGGTGTTGCATTCATTCGTCGATTTCTCCAGCATCCCGGCATAACGATAAACATAACCCATCACAAAATGAGCATAAGCACTGTCCGGACGGCGCTTCACCAGTGCCTGCGCAGCCTGGTAAGCCTTGCCGAGCTCGCCGCGCTCAACGCTATTATTGATCAGCTGTCCAGCGGCTACTACGCGATTCGGATCGAGCTGTACGGCCCGTTCCAGCGCTTTGTTCGATCGCTGGAACATCGGCTCGCCGCCATCGGAATAGTCAGCGTCATAGTAACAGCGCACTCCCAGTTGTTCCCAGGCAGGCGCGTAATCGGGATCGACCTCGACTACATGCTGCAGAACCGCAATGGCATCTTTATTCGGTCCGGCATCGTGAGGCAGAGCCAGGCTGTGCAGATAAAGATCGTAAGCCTCCGGATCCTTGGGCCGTGTGCCGGTGTCGAGAAAGCCGCCGGAGACGCCGAGCGCCGGCAACAACTCCTGCCGTATTCGGGCAGCCAGCTGCGATTGCAATGCAATCAGATCCTGCGCGGGAGCAGTAACATTGGTCTGCCACAGAAGCCTGTTGCCTTCCACCTGAATCGCCTCCAGCGTAATCAGGAGCCGATCGCCCTGCTTCAGGAAGTGTCCAGTAACCAGGTTCGCGACGTGCACTTCGCGTCCCGCCTTCTGCGGATCGACATCATTGCCCACAAACTTCCGAGTTATCGCTGAAGGACGAACGTCAAGCGCGCGGGTATAAGTAAGCGTGTTAGCAATTTCATCGGCTAGCGCGAAGCGCAGAAACTCCACGCTGATGTCGCCATTCATGTTTTGCAAAGGCAGAACCGCAATCGTATTCTTCGGCGCGCCGCCGGTGATCTCCCGTTCTTTGTATAACCATGCTGCCACCGCGACCAAAACCGTAAGCAATACTGCGCTGACACCAAGCAACAAGTAAGTTGGGAACTTGCTCGTCGTCCGGAAGGTTGTTGTCGCCAGCCGGTAGGGCAAGGCTGGGCGCCGCATTCCGCTCTTGGTTAACCCCGATTCCGTCTCCTTCCGCAACGATTGCAGATCGCCTTTCATGGCGAGCGCATTCGGATAACGATGTCCGCGGTCCTTCTCCATGGCGCGGCCGATGATGCCCTCGAGATCGGGCGGAAGCGAGGCATTAAGACTGCGCGGTGAGACGGGCTTCTGATTCAGCACCGCGTCCAGCGTGGTGATCACGTTGCCCGTGGCAAATGGTTTTTTGCCGGTCGACATCTCGTAAAGCACGACTCCGAGCGAAAACAGATCGCTGCGAAGGTCCAACTCCTCGCCACGAGCCTGCTCAGGAGACATATAAACGGCGGTTCCCGGAATTACTCCCACCGCAGTCAGCGAATCCTCGAGTGCGGCCTCGGTCGATCCCGGCTCCGGCAGCGATTTTGCCAGTCCGAAATCGAGAATTTTTGTCTGGCCGCTCTGCGCCACAAAAATATTGGCGGGCTTGATGTCGCGATGAATGATTCCCTTGGCGTGCGATGCGGCCAGAGCGTCCGCGACCTGTATGCCAATATCGAGCACCTCGTCAATTTCCATCGCCTTCCCGCGTATCCGCTCTTTCAGGCTCACGCCTTCCAGCTTCTCCATAACAATGAAGGGATGGCCGCCGTTATCGTCAATGTCATGGATCGTGCAAATGCCGGGATGGTTCAGCTGCGAAGCGGCGCGAGCCTCACGCAGAAAGCGGTCCAGCGACTTGCGGTCATGAACCATCTCTGCGGGAATGAACTTCAATGCAACGTGACGAGCAAGACGCGTATCTTCCGCCTCATACACGATGCCCATGCCTCCACCACCAAGTTTTCCGACGATATGGTAGTGGGAGACCGTCTCGCCAATCATTATGAAGGCCTCAGTGCCGTCGGCGGCTATGTTAGGCCGCAGACGAAGCTTCGGTCAACCTCGGACGGAGAACAATCTAAGTCTGCACTGCCAAACTGCCCGGAAAATAAAACCAGGCAAGAACTTTAGTAACGGTCAACGCGGGCTGCAAATGCGTTATCGCTTGCCTCGGCGCGTTCCTCGCGTTAGCCTTTTTATACTTGGAGAAAGCGTTTCAAAGGTGTGCGCCATCGTGCTAAAGCGTATGCCTCGGTTTGTCGATTCTTCAAGACGTATCTGGAGATACGACCAACCGGATGTATTCCCCGAATAGTTGTTTGACCCTATGGTGAAGAAGCTGTCAGTAATCTGATCTGCAACGAGGAGCGGATGAGCGGCGGTTCGTTGTTTGGCGCAGCCGAGGTTGAAGGTTCAGGAATCATGCAGACCCTCGTGGTCGATGATTCCGCTGTGTACCGCAAGTTGATCGGCGATCACTTGCGAAGCTGGGGTTTTGGCGTAACTCTGGCCGAAAGTGGGGCTGCGGCCTGGCAAGTGCTTGAGCGGGCTGATGCACCGAAGCTCGTGCTCTTGGATTGGGTTCTGCCCGATCTCGATGGCATTGAGCTTTGCCAACGCATCCGGCAAACCGGGCCCTCCACTCACTACATTTACGTAATCCTGCTGACCAGCAATGATGGTCGCCAGAACATGCTGGATGCCATGCAGGCGGGAGCGGACGACTATATCGTCAAGCCCTTCGATGAACTGGAATTGAAGGCGCGTCTGCTCGTCGGCAAGCGAATTCTCGATCTGCAGGAGGAGCTGGTTGCGGCACGCGAATCCATGCGCCATGCCGCTACCCACGACAGCCTGACCGGCCTGATGAACCGCGGAGAGATCCTCTGCATGCTGGAACGCGAACTGGAACGAGGCCGCCGCGATAAGCGTCCTCTCGGTGTCGTTCTAGGCGACATCGATCACTTCAAGAGCGTAAATGATACCCTCGGGCATCTCTTCGGCGATGAGGCGCTGCGTGAAATCGGCCGCCGCCTGCGCGGTCAACTCCGCGTCTACGACGGCGTGGGCCGTTACGGCGGCGAAGAATTTCTAATGGTTTTGCCCAACTGTGATATTGCCAACGCCCTCATGCGCGCGGACGAACTGCGCGAAATTATCGCCAGCGCTCCCGTAACTTGTTCCGGCGTGGACCGCGCCATCACGATGAGTATGGGGGTCACGGTCTCCGAATGCATCGGGAAGGACGAAGTTGAAACCTTGTTGAACCAGGCCGACGCCAGCCTCTATACCGCTAAAGAAAAGGGTAGAAATCGCATCGAACACTTCGTGAGTCCCGCAAAGAAAGCCACCGCGGCGCGCGGGAAATAAGAACTTAAGAAGCTGTGTCCCGGCGTGTCGGAAAATAAGTGCCCTGCTCTGCCCCTCAAAAACTACACGTTCTTATCGAGGCGTCTCTCCAGCGATACCCAGCCCGTCTTTCCCTCCGGCTTTCATCGCTGCGAAAGTGATAGCCTTGCTTGAGAGAAGTTGAGTAATCCTCTTAACGAGCCAAAAGCCACGCCAGGCACTCTTTCAACCCGCATCAAGCAGTTCGCGCGCAATGCCGGATTCGATCTCTGCGGCATCGCGCCTGTCCGCGAGTTCGGCGAATTGCAAGTTTTTCCTGCCTGGATCGCGGATGGCAAGCACGGCGAAATGAAATACATGGAAGCACGCGATGACGCTGGAGACCTCAAGCGCGCGGCGCTCACCCGCGTGGCTCCGTGGGCGAAAAGTGTGATCGTATGCGCCATTAACTACAACACCAACCATCCCTACTCGACACAGGCGACTCCTGAAAATTCCAGCCAAGGCTGGATCTCGCGCTACGCCTGGGCTAAAGAGGATTATCACGAAGCCGTACTGCGCCGCTTAAAGCAGGTAGAAGGTGAGTTAGGTGCAGTGCACAACTCCACTGAGAACTGCCCAGCGGCCAACGACCCCTCACATTTCCGTTCCTATGTTGATACCGGCCCACTAATCGAACGCGTGTATGCCAAGTACGCTGGCATAGGATGGATCGGCAAGAACACTTGCATGATCAACCAGCAGCTTGGTTCGTGGCTCTTTCTGGGTGTCATCCTCACCTCGCTTGATTTAACGAAAGATGACATCACCGCCGACCTTCCAGCCCCCGATCGTTGCGGAACATGCACGCGCTGTATCACAGCCTGCCCAACCCAGGCGATCACTGCACCGGGAGAACTCGATGCGCGGCTTTGTATCTCGTACCTAACCACCGAGAAGCGAGGCGAGATTCCGGTCGAACTGCGCGCAGGCATGGGTCGCCACGTCTTCGGCTGCGACATCTGTCAGGACGTTTGTCCCTGGAACCGCAAAGCTCCGATAACGCCAGCAACCGAGTTCGAGCCGCGCGAAGGCCTGGTCAATCCATCCCTCGATTGGCTGGCTGAAATGAAGCCGGAAGAATTTCAGAAAGTATTTCGAGGATCCCCAATCCGCCGGGCAAAACTCTCTGGCCTGCGACGGAACGCGGTGATTGCAATGGGCAACAGTGCCAACAAAAAATTTCTGCCGACGCTAAAGCAACTGATCGACGATCCGGACCCAGTGGTCGCCGAACACGCACGCTGGTCGGTGGCTGCGCTCGACAAGATCACAACGACTCTGCAGCCCGTGCCAATCCCTTCAGCACAACATCATTTGCATCATGGGCCAGATTAAGCGGCGGTAGTTCGTCACGCGTGAACCAGCGGACATCTGCAGCATCACTGCCGGATTTGAGTTTGCCGCCAAGTGGACGACATAGAAAGTCGATTAATACATAGTGATACCGCACTCGCGCGCCGTCCCGGATCACACGCTCATAGACGCCAAGCATGTCGACTGTCTCCACGATTAATCCCGTTTCCTCCCGCGCCTCGCGAACGACCGCTTCGCGCAAAGTTTCACCGCATTCGAGGACCCCGCCTGGCAACGACCACTCGCCAAGCAGAGGCGGCGTTCCGCGGCGTATGAGCAGCACGCGACGGGTGTCATGATGATTCTCGACCATGACTGCGCCCACGCCAACGAATGGAGTCTCGGGGTATTCACGTTTCATGCGGTTAGCTTCAAGAATGAATTTTCAGTGCTGGCTCGTTCCCTGTTGCCCTTCTATTTATTCTGCGCTCACTTGATACTGCTCGATTCTTCCATCGGGCATGATGCGTTCCCAAACCTGAACCGTTTTTTGCGGAAAATGAACTTCCAACAAACGGAAAGTCATGCCCCCGCGATCTTGCTTGGTGGTTTGCGTGAACTCGGTTGGCGATCCCAAAGGGCCGAGGCCGCTGGCGAAGTCTTTTACCGCTTGATCGGTAAAGTAACTGTTGCAGTTGTCAGTGAATAACGCTCGATTGATCTTTCCTTGCTGCAACGCCGTAAATATCTCCTTCGACTGCTCTTCTTGTTTGCTGGCATCGGCATCGCGGAACAGTAACGCGGCGATCTTGAGGGCAATGTCGCTCGGCGCATCAACGGAATCTTCATTGACCAGTACGACCACCGCCATGTGCGAATCCGGAAAGATCAGGTTGTGCGAGGTGAAGCCGGAGACTTCGCCGCCATGTTCGATGACGCGCTGCCCTAATTCCTGGCGCACATCCACTCCCAGGCCATAACGCGTCCCGAGGCCGTTCTTAAGCACGATTTCTCTTTCCATCTGCGCGTAGGAGGCTGGCTGCAGCACGCTTTGATTGATGATGCTGATATCCCATTTCGCTAAATCTTCGGCCAGCATCGCCAGTTCGCCGGCGGCAAACAGCCAGCCTTTGCCCTCTTTTGGAGCCGGCCGGAGAGGTCCGAGCCCGTAACGCAGATAGCCAGTTGCGTCGGTTTCAGTGAGACGATTCTGGTCGATGTTCATTACACTTTTCATTCCGAGGGGCGTGAAGATGTGCTCGCTAAGAAATTGCAGCAGCCGTTCGCCACTAGCTTTTTCTACGATCAGCCCCGCGATCACAAAATTTGTATTGCTGTATTGCCATTCGGTTCCGGGATCAAAATCGAGCGGCTTGCGCGCCCACTGATCGAGAATTTTATCTGCTGTTATTGGTTGCAACATGAATGGCGGAACATAGTCTTGCGGCCAGTAGTCCTGATAGCCGGAAGTGTGCGAAAGCAGTTCCCGGATCGTGACCTCGTTGCCGCGAGTGAGGTTGGGCACGAATCGCGAAACAGGATCGTCCAGAGAAAGCTTGCCCTGCTCTGCGAGCAGAAGAATCGCGGTCGCTGTAAATTGCTTGCTGATCGAACCAATGCTATAGCGCATGATTGGCCGCGCGGGCGTGTGCGGATCTATTCGTCCGACACCATAGGCCTGGAGGTAACTGATCGCTCCAGATTGCACGATCGCGATCGACGCGCTTGGAACGCCTGTGCTGGTGAGCGATTGCTGGACCAGCGCATCCACTTTTTCGCGCAGAGGGGCTGGAATCGGACCGGCTTGCGCCTCCAGGGGCGGGGCATTGAACAAACTCGCAGAAAAAATCAAGATAGGGACAAAGACAAGAACAATACGCAGATTTCCGGACTGCGTCGGACAATGCATGCTCCAATCCTCCAAAACGAAACAGTATACGGCCTGCCGACAATCGCGCGGGCAACCGCTGGCCCGAACGTGCAGTCTTAACTAGGAATCACGAACGGCAATCCGGAATTACAATAGCGCCCATGCTGCTTGACGAATACAAACGGAAACGGCGGTTCGACGAGACGCCCGAGCCTCCACCGAAAATCGAGAAACGATCGCGACATCGGTTTGTCGTGCAACGGCACGCCGCAACGCGGCTGCATTACGATTTTCGCTTGGAGATGGATGGCGTGCTGAAATCCTGGGCGGTGCCGAAAGGACCGTCGCTTGACCCGGCTGACAAGCGCCTGGCCATGCAGGTCGAGGATCATCCTGTGTCGTACTACGATTTTGAAGGCACCATTCCTCAAGGCAATTATGGCGGCGGCACGGTGATGGTGTGGGACGTCGGCACGTGGGAGCCGCTTTCGCCGGTGCCGGTCAACGGCGAATACATTCCCGGGACGGACAAAGAAGCGGACGCCATGCTCGAGAAAGGCGACCTCAAGTTTCGCCTGAAAGGGAAGCGGCTGAAGGGCGATTTCGCGCTCATCCACATCAAGGCCCGGCGAACAGGAAGTAAAGGAAATGAGTGGCTGCTCATCAAGAAAAAAGATAAGAGCGTGGTCGAGGGATTCGATATCGACGCTTATGAAACCTCTGTTCTCACGAATCGTACGATGAAGCAGATTGCGGGCGACGAGGGATCGGCGGAATGGACGAGCAGTCGTCCGGCATCGCGGGGCAAGGCAAAGGCGCCCTGGCTGGCGGAAGCAATCGCTCGCGCCGACAAAAAAAAAGCCAGGCTCTAACCGCGGGAAGCGCAGATGACGCGGATAATAACGGAGCGGAGAAGCCCAAACGGATTGCCCTACGTGGAAGCGGGAAGGCTGACGGGGCTGTATCCGGAGTTGTATCTACGGTTACACCCAGAGGTGCGTCGAACGACACGGTCGCAAAAACTCGACGCAAGAAATCTTCCACGAAGTCCTCAGCCGCCTCGTCGGTTGAAGCTGTCTCCGGCGCCGACAAGAGGCCGATGCCCACAATCATTCGTCCCATGCTGGCAACCCCGGTTGCTAAAGCATTCGACAATCCTGACTGGGTTTTTGAAATTAAATGGGACGGCTATCGTGCGGTTGCGTTTATCGAAGACGGACGCGTGCGTTTGGTGTCGCGAAGCCAGAACGATCTTACGGCGCAGTTTCCTGAACTTGGCGACTTGCCGAAATTTATAGGAGCTCAACGCGCCATTCTCGATGGAGAGATCGTTGCGCTCGATGAAAAGGGTCGTCCTTCATTCAGCCTGATGCAACAGCGAACCGGATTTCAGCCGGGCAAACATCGGCTGCCGGGGCGCAAGGGCGTGCCGATAGTTTATTATGCGTTCGACCTGCTCTATCTCGGTGGATTCGACCTGCGCCGCGTCGCGCTCGAAGAGCGTAAACAATTGCTGCACGAACAGATCAAGTCGGGCGGAGTGATTCAATATTCCGATCACTACGCGGAGAAAGGTCTTGATCTTTTCGAAGCGGCCAGCCAGCAGGGATTGGAGGGGATCGTCGCCAAAAAGCGCAACTGCCCTTATCAGGAAAAGCGCTCGAGCGATTGGCTCAAAATTAAAATCACGCAGCGCCGGGAATGTGTCATCGGCGGGTACACCGATCCTGAGGGCAGCCGCCAATATTTTGGCGCGCTCGTCCTAGGCCTATATGATCGCCAGGGACGCCTGATTCACGTGGGGCAGGTTGGCACCGGCTTCGACCACAAGGGTCTCAAAGAAATGTTCGCTCGCCTGCACCCAATCGAGACCAAAGAGAATCCATTCTTTGGTTCGATTGGTGGATTGCGAAAAGTTCATTTCGTCCGTCCCGTACTCGTCGCCGAAGTCAAATATTCCGAGTGGACACATGAAACGGCCGAGGGCGGGGTAAAGCTGCGCGCGCCAGTATTTATGGGGCTTCGGGCAGACAAGTCGGCGAAGGAGTGCCGGCTGGATGAAGCGATGGCGAGCTAGCTCAGGATTTCGAACATGTTGGTTAGGACGATGGCTTGGAGTTATCAGTTGAAAGCCCGAGTTATCAACACTTATGCACCTGGGAATATAATTACTCCGTCGAGGTCGCAAATGCCATCATCGCCGAGCTTGCGAGTTTTCCTATTTGCAGTGGCTATGTTGTGCCCTGCACTATCCCTTTCTGCGGCTATTGTTGAGATTCGCACGTACCACGGGAAGCAGATCCGTTGCTACCACAGCGGCGTAATCGGCGTTGGAAAAAGGTGTGGCACCTATGGTTACACGCGAGTGTTTACGGGGACGGTACTCTCCGCCGTCGAGATATCAGATACAGACAAGCGTCTGCTGCTGCACCCCGACGAGGTCTTTCTGGGCGACAATAGTGAGGTTAATGTAACAACTAATCAAGCTTGTCTTAGTTCGGAAATCAACGTGGGTGACAAGTGGCTTTTTTTTCTTCGCTGGGACGGGGAAGGCATCGAGCTGAGACTGGGGTATGGAAGCCCAAGCAAGCCTATAGCGAAGGCTCAGGACGATATAGGCTTGCTGCGACGTTTACAACAGTTGACTGACTCCGGGGTTGTAAGCGGCCGAGTAACCCGCACAGTTCGCCAAAGCGAGCCCAAGTCTTGGAGAATTGTTCCCGTCCCAGACCAGAAGGTTGTGGCAAGGCGAGCCTCTGATGGTACTGAATACTACGCCATGACATCGAATGATGGACATTTTCAACTTGAATTGCCCGACGGCTCTTATGATCTCACTGGGGGCACAGAGCCGGATTTGTGGGCCCCGCAGCGCCAATGGACCGTTGAGAGCGGCAGTTGTTTCGATGCGAACTTCCTATTTCATGCGGATGGCAAAATCTCGGGACGCGTGACCGACGCAAACGGGGCACCAGTAAAACACGCGCAAGTGGATATCGTCCCGACCTCACCAAAGAATGCCCTTACTGTTGCCACAGACGAAAAGGGACATTTTGAGGTTGATGCGCACGCAGCAGTACCCTACTTAGTTGGAATCGGCATTCTTGCTCAACCGGAGAGCCGAGAGTGGGAATCGCGTATCTACTATCCCGGTGTAACAGCAAAGAACAAGGCTGAGATGATTTTCCTTGAAGACGGCGAATGGCGTACAGACATTGATTTAATACTACCGAACCGCACAGCGCGGTGAACGGCTTTGCTTCCGGTGATGAGCAAACCGTCAAGATTACCGTCGAAATCAAGCGTCTGCGTTCATAACGCGACCGAGGCCTGGTGCCTGTCTACTGCCTTGGAGCGTAGTAACCGCGGCGTGCTCGAACCTGCAGATCTTTTTTCAGCGCTGTGATCTGGATTGAACGATAGCGTCCGTCCGCGTCGAAGTCGGTGGGCTTGTAGGAGACATCGTACTGGCTGCGCAGTTCGTCTTCAATCGATGCGAATGAGTGCGTGATGTCTTTCATCTTGTAGGGAAAAAAGGCGCGTCCGCCGGTCGCCGATGCGATGTCATCGAGAACTTTGTCGCCGCGCAGGATCAGGCCGCTGTCATCTGTGGATATGGCATAGACGAGAACCTGCGCCCGTTGCGCCATTTCAATCGCCTGGGCCCGCGTGTGATCGCTCTGATTGTCCTCGCCGTCGCTGAGTATTACCAGGGCGCGGCGGATGGGATGATCAGTTTCCTCGTCATGCAGAAGCTTATCCTTGCACGCTTTATAAATCGCGTCATAAAGTGCGGTGCCGCCACCATTCTTTAGGCGCTCTACTCCGGCGGCGAGAAGCGGAACCTTGTCGGTAAAATCCTGCGTAAGATGGCTTTCTTTATTGAATCCGACAACAAATGCCCGGTCGTATCCGGGGCGTATAACGTGCTGGAGAAAGCCGATGGCTGCGTCTTTTTCAAATCCAAAGCGGCCCTCAACGGAACCGCTCACGTCGAGAAGCAGACCCATTTCGATCGGTAGATCGGTCTCGCGCCGGAAGTTCAGAATAGACTCCACCGGTTTGTGATCGTCAAGAATGGAAAAGTCGCCTTGATTTAAATTGCGGACAAACTTGCCGTGGCGATCGGTCGCGATGAACAGCACGTTAACTTCATCCACCCGCTTCTTAATGGTGAGGATTGGTTCGGTCGCCTCGCTTGTTGTGTCGGCGGACAAAGCTGAAACGTCGGCGATTACGTCCGATGCGGCCAAGGCGTAAGGCGGGACTTGTGCGTAACCGGCGACTGACAGGGCGGCTATCGAGAAAAAACCCAATATTAATTTAGCCGCGAAAGCCCCGATTTTGCTGTACTTCAACATTTTCTGTAGCCCTGCCCGTGAATCCGATACCGCGCCACGGGAACCTTCAACTAATTCGATGCACGAATAGGGCCGAAAAACTCCGCGATCCAGTTCCCCTGACTGTAGGCCGTTACCAGCGCAAGTCCAAGTTACAAAAGGAGTACGCAGACTATGCGCCCCTTAACCACTGGTTGCTCAACAGCTTGACGAAATTTAATCGGATATTTTTTCATGAATTCCATGACTGTTAGTGCAAAAACTTCTGATAGGCCGTACTCGGTGCACCATGCAGAGTTGGATAAAAAATTGCACTGTCGGCAACAAGGGACGAAAGTGATAATCTAGCGCCGTCAATCTCAAAGCGGGAGCAATCATGTATTTTGAACAATTCTATCTGACGTGTCTGGCCCACGCTTCGTACATGATTGGCTCGGAGGGCGAGGCGGCGGTGATCGATCCGCAACGCGATGTGGACATCTATCTGAATGCGGCCGCGGAGCAAAATCTCGAAATTCGGTACATCTTTGAAACTCATCTGCATGCGGACTTCGTTTCAGGTCACAAAGAACTTGCGGCCCGGACCGGCGCGAAAATATATATTGGGGCGCGGGCAAATGCCGGGTTTCCACACGTAGCGTTGTGCGACGGCTTCGAAGTTAAAGTAGGAGCGGTACGGTTGCGTGCGCTGGAGACGCCCGGCCACACTCCTGAAAGCATATGTTTGGTTGTCACGGATGAAAGCGAATCGCATACCGAGCCTGCACCACCGTTTGCTGTGCTGACGGGCGATACCTTGTTTATCGGCGATGTTGGGCGGCCCGATCTTTCCCCTACACACACGCCACGCGAACTTGCGGGATTGCTCTACGACAGTCTGCATCAGAAATTGCTTGCACTGCCGAACGAAGTGATGGTGTATCCCGCGCACGGTGCCGGTTCTCTTTGCGGACGCGCCATGCGGGCGGAGCGCTCATCCACGATCGGCCAGGAGCGGCTCACGAACTACGCGCTGCAGATCGCAAGCCGCGAAGAATTCATTGCCCAGTTGACCAGCAATCTTCCGAATCGTCCCGAATATTTTCTCGAGGATGCCGAAATGAATAGGTCAGGTGCTGCGGCCTTAACTGATCTGCCTCCGCTTCCGGCGCTTACTCCACTCGAAGTGCAGGCTCTGTTGCAACAGAACGCCAATGTGCTTGATGTTCGTGCCGGCGATGAGTTCGCAGCGGAGCACGCGCCGGGGTCAATCAACATTGCACTGGCGGGGCAATTCGCGTCCTGGGCAGGCGGGATTCTGGGAATCCACAGCAAACCGGTTCTGATCGGCGATGGTATTGCGCAGATTGAAGAAGCGCGGCTGCGGCTGGCTCGCGTGGGCATTGAAGATGTTCGCGGCTATCTGGCGGGCGGTGTGGCGGCATGGCAGAAGGCTGGGCTCCCTGTGGCGACGACGGCGCAGATCACTCCGTCGGATTTGAACCAAAGATTGCTCAACGGGAGTTTGCGCCCACTCGACGTTCTCGATGTGCGGCGCGAAGCAGAGTGGCAAGCGGGACACATCGGCGAAGTGCAATGCCGCCCGCTCGATACGTTTCCGCAAGGGCTGCCTGTGATGGACAAGGCGCGGCCAGTGGCCGTCCACTGCAAGAGCGGATATCGCAGCATGATCGCCTGCAGTTTGCTCGAGCGCGCCGGCCATCGCAATGTGATGAATGTGTCTGGAGGCTTCGACGCCTGGCATACCGCCGCGTTGCCGGAAGCCAGTTCTCAATTTTCGGTGCTCAGTTCTCAGTAGAGGGTCTCAGCTTGCAGAAGGGCCGCGTGCGAAGCCCAGGCTCTTGTCTCAGGCCGCACATCTTCGTCTTTTGTCTCCCATACAAAATCTCCCATACATGATCTCCCATACCAAAGAGCAAGCTAACGGTCACTCCCTTCGGTAATGCGGCATATTCTTCGGTAACCTGTCGTAACACTCCCCTTCGTGCGATCCTTTTCTTGCCGTTAAGCCCATCGAACGCAATCGCAGGGCTAACTCCCGCTGCAGTTTGCGGAACTCTAGCGAGGTTATCAATGTTGCAGTCTCCCGAACCGAAGTTTTCTCCGAATACGGCCCCCACCCCAAGTTACACTCCGGTGAAGTCGGCCACATCGCCCGTAGAACAGGCCACCATTGGACGCTCGCTCGTGATCAAGGGTGAAGTGTCGGGTTCAGAATCGCTTTTCATCGATGGTCGCGTCGAAGGTTCTCTCAACTTTCCCGACAATCGCGTTACCGTCGGCCGCAACGGAAACGTTGCAGCTAACATCACTGCCAAAGAAGTCGTCATCATGGGCAAGGTGCAGGGCAACGTCTCCTGCGAAGACAGGCTCGACATTCGCAGCGAGGGTCTGCTTTCGGGCGACGTGATCACGCATCGCATCAGCGTTGAAGAGGGCGCGATCCTGAAGGGTGGCGTCGAAGTGCGCACCCCCGAAAAGAAAGAGCATAAAGAGCAGAAATCGCAGACACCCCAGACGCCGCAGACCCACGAAACATACAAGGCAATGGTTGCGGCCGCAACTGACCGGGCATAGTTGGCACGCAATCAGATATTGCCCGCGTACAGATGGGTGCGATGGAGCGACGGGCGTCCCCGCCCGTCCCGCCGTAGCGAATACCTCCGGCGCCCCATCGTTTTTTATCAGGTTTTGCAGGACGGCTATTTTTTCGGCTTGAAATCCAGCGAAGCAGAGTTCATGCAGTAGCGCAGGCCGGTCGGCGCGGGCCCATCAGAAAATACATGTCCCAGATGCGCGTCGCAGTGGGCACAACGCGCCTCCGTGCGCGCCATCCCATAACTTGTGTCGGTGTGTTCCGTGATGTTCTTGCGATCCGCAGCCGCATAGAAGCTCGGCCATCCGGTTCCCGAATCAAACTTTGTTTCTGAACCAAAAAGCAGTGCGCCACAGCAGACGCAGTGGTACGTCCCGTCGTCGTGCTTATTCCAGTACTGGCCGCTGAAAGCGCGTTCGGTACCGCTGCCGCGGGCCACCTGATACTGTTCCAGAGTAAGCTGCTGCTTCCACTCCGCATCGGTCTTGCTAATCTTATCGCTGACTTTTTCGGTCATATTTATCTCCACGAATAAGATGTAAAAAGGGCGCGAAAGTTGCAAGTGGACCTCGCGCTGTATTTGATTCACGCGCCTGATTCGTGCATTTAATTCAGAGTTCGGGAGCGTCTATTCCACGAGACAGCGCAGAGCCGCTTCCAGAATAGTTTTCCGGCGATGCGTTTCGGGCGATGTGGTCGCGATAATTTCGAGGTTAGTGCGCCAGGGGTTGGTGCGCGCCTAGAAACAGGCTGATACCGGCTCGTTTGCGCAGCTCGCTTAATATTGCGTTCGCGGCATTGAAATAGCTGGCGTTAGGGTCGGAGGTGTCGGCCCACACCGCGTCATAGACGATCTTGGCGGCTTCTTTCGGGTCCATGTGCAGCGCGGCTTCGAGAAGGTCAGCTTGCTGGCGCACCTCGCTGTAGCAGTTATGGCAAACGGCGGCCGGTTCGGTGGATCCGCTGTGCTGGTGCGCGAGAACACACTGGAACGTAGTTACGGGATTTATTTGCATGTGGGAGGCGAAGGCTTGTGACTTAAGCTCCTTCAGCAGGAGTTCTCGTTCCCTTTCAATCTCGCTGCCAGTCGCGGCTTGCGAAGTACCAACAGAACTACCGTCAGAAGCACCGGCAACGGTGGAATGCATTACCGCGGCAGTGGGTGAGACGCGATCCGTACTCTTGCAGATGGGGCAAGCTGGCATGTCTGCCGGGTAATAAGCATGGCAGTGCGAACAGGGCAGGCCGTAGCCGACCGCCTTTTTCTCCGGGGTCGATGCCGCAAGCGCTGCTGACCCTTGTTTTAGACCATGCTCTGGAGCGGATGCTGCTGCGTTGGCGGGTTTCTCTTTCTCCAGTACTTTCTCCATCACTTGTTTGGTAGCGGTGGTTGCCATTGAGCCCCCGAGCGGCAGTAAAGGCGCCGCGTTCACTTCTCACATTCTAGGTTTCTTAGTCGTTGCAGGCGACGCACGTCAGTGCATCAAAAAAGTAATCTCGGCAGGAGAATCCCAATTCGAGATCGCCGCGTTACTTCGAGGTCGTAATTAGCCGGACAAGCTCCTGCATGCGCGCTCGATAAAGGTTCTCGCTCGGGTCCATGCGGGAGGCGATTTCAAGCTCTCCGAGAGCCTCTTCATATTGATTCAGCGCCATCAGGCAGGCGGCGAGCGAATAATGATTCTGGGCGCTGGGCTCAAGCCGAAGCGCCTCGCGGAATTCCTTTTCCGCCTCAAACAGATGCTGAGTATTCACCAGCGCGGTGCCGAGATAATGATGAGCCAACCCCGAATCCGGGTTGAGCGAAATCGCTTCGCGCAGCACTTCCACCGCTTCCTCGTCTTTTCCCGAAAGAAGCAAAGCCTGGCCTAAAACGCGCCGCTCGGCAGCACCGGTTGGGTTGGCTTCGATGGCGGCACGCAACTCGCGAATCGCGGATGGGTAATCGCGCTTTGACATGTAGGCCCGCGCCAGGCAGTTATGACCGCCATCCCAGTCAGGGTTGTGCAGATAGAGATCGTTAAATTCTGCAATCGCATCATCAAAGTCTGACTTGTCGCAAAGCGTATTGCCGAGATTGTTGCGGACGCTCGCATCCTCAGGATTCAGCCGCTTGGCGGAACGATATTCGGCGATGGCTTCATCCAGTTTGCCCTGATCATGCAGGACCGTGCCAAGATTGCTATGCGCCTCCCAGAAGTCAGGACGCAGGTTAAGAGCGTGGCGATAAGCGATGGCGGCGCGCCGCACATCTCCCTGGTCGTGGTGCGTGATTCCCATGTCAAAGTAGACATCAGCGTTGGCGGCCGAGCCTTCGGGTTCGCGCGCCAGCGACTCGTCGAAGACATGCAATGCGGCATCGTAACGGCCATCGGCATAGAGCGCCAGTCCCAGGTAGCGATAGGCTTCGGCATTTGCTGGATCCAGGCTGAGCGCAGTCCGCGCTTCAGCTAGAGCGTTATCGGAGTCGTCGGTTCGATAAAACAGATAAGAAAGCTGGCTATGTGTCTCCGGGAAACCGGGCATCAAAAGCGAAGATTCGGTGAATTCATCGAGCGCCTCGTCGAACCGGTTTTGCCGCCGCAGGATCGTTCCCAGCACAAAGTGAAGCAAGGCGTTATTCGGAAGAGCGTCTTCGGCATTTACATTGTCGCGAATTAGAGTGCTGATTTTGTCCCGGGCGGCGTCGAATTTCTTCTCATGAGCCAGAGCCGCAACTTGCACTGCTGGACCCGAGCAGGAGCGGGCGACTTTGACTTTCGCGGCTTTGACCTGCGAAGACGACTTTTGGCTCGAATTGACCGTAGCAAGACTGCGAATCAAAACATCGTCCGCACCCCCAGCGCGAAGGGCGCGTGTGCAATCTGGAGTGATGCGGCATGAGTTGTTCCGCGTCTGGTTTGATGATGACGATTTCGCGTTCTCTATTTGGGTGCTCGGGGTCTGAGCCAGACGTTGGACGCGGGCGCTCGAGATGCCTCCAGCCAGCCACAGGAAAATGCTATCGCACGGAGACATGGTCGGAACTTGTTCGGCGTGCAACCAGTTTGCCGCCAACAGAAGCAGAAGCGATCTCAATACGCAACGTTTCACAAAGCCTCCGGTGGCGGTGCGGGGCGGTCTAATGCGCGAAAATAGCCCTTGGCCAAAAATAGTCCGGCTGCCCTATGGCCGATAGGTCACCGAAGTAATTTTTATGGACATGGCCCAACCCCGCCGACAGAGAGCGCGACGACCGAGGGTGGGATGGCGTACACTATGGGGTGGTATCTTGTACTGTCTTTCTGCGCGCGTTTGTCCGGAGGTTTTATGTTTGAAGGCCTGTTTCAACCGATGCACTTGTTGGTGATCTTTGCCATTGCATTGCTCGTTTTCGGCCCCAAAAAGCTGCCGGAGTTAGGCAAGGGTCTCGGTGACGGTATTCGCGCCTTGAAAGAGGGCATGAGGGATCACGACACAAAGGCTGAAGCGAAGACCGCAGAAGCAAAGACTGTTGAAGCGAAGACTGAAGTCAAACCAGAAATTAAGCCTGAGAATCCCGAGAATAAAACCTAGACCCTAAGAAAAAGACCCTACGAAAAATACCCCACGAAAAATTCTGCTTCCCGCTGCGTCTGGTTGTCTCTATTAGTTCGGTATAATTCCAGTTCAAACTAAACCGATTGTGTAAAAGAAATGCGATCTGTTTTCTCGCTCCCTCTGTGGGGGCCATTCCGTCCTTGAACCTGAAGCGGTAGTCCCGTTCGCTTCTAACTCATCCCAGGAGGCTTTGTGCTCAAGAATTTAGTTGTAGCCCTCTTCTTGCTATCCGCAATATCGGCGGTCGCGGACCAAATCGTTCTCAAAAACGGTGACCGGTTGAGCGGGTCTATCACGAAGTCCGACGGTAAGGAACTGGTAATCAAGACCGATTACGCGGGCGATGTAACCGTGAAATTCGGCGCAATCCAAAGCATAACTGCTACCGGGGACTTGAATGTGAGCCTCGCTGGCAAGACAGTGGTCGGGCCCGTAACCACAAGTGGCGACAACTTGGTCGTCGCAACCAAAACTGCCGGACCGGTGGAGGCGCCGAAGTCTTCGATGACCATGCTGCGCAGCCCGGCCGAGCAAGCCGCTTATGAGAAGACCTTGCATCCCGGCTTATTAGACGGTTGGAAGGGTGGTCTGAACGTCGGCTTTGCCGCGACCACCGGCAACAGTCAGACTGAAAATCTGAATATTGCCTTTAATGGTGTGCGTACGGGATTGCATGACAAGCTGACTCTTTACACGACCACAATCTACGCGGTTAACAGTGCGACCTCGCCATCTCAAACCACCGCCAACTCAAATGCCGGCGGCGCTCTTTATGATCATGATTTTTCGCCGCGCGCCTTCGCGTTCGTCAATGGCGATTTCTTTTCCAACGCGCTGCAAGATCTCAATCTGCGGTCCACCTTCGGCGGTGGCCTGGGTGCGCATATGATTAAGACGTCTGCGACGACCTTTGATCTGCTTCTCGGCGTGAACTATACGCATGAAAGCTACTCCTCGTTTCTAGTTGCGCCAGTACCACCAGCTACAACGCCTTCGATCGTTGCCGCCAGAAGCGACAGTCTTGCGGGCATAACTCTGGGCGAGAATCTTACGCAAAAGTTCGGAAAGAACACGGTTCTTACACAGAGCTGGTTTCTCTATCCCGACGTGAGTCAGACCGGCGAATTCCGCAGCGTGTTTGCCCTCGCGACGGTCACCAAGCTTAATAAATGGCTGGCCTGGCAGAACACCTTCGGAGATACCTATATCACTAATCCGCCGCCCACCAAGCTGAGGAACGACCTGGAGCTTGCGACCGGCGTGAGTTTCACCTTCACTCACTGATCTTCGCTCACTGATCTTCGGCCACCGATCTTCGCCCACCGCTCGGCGTTGATTTTTCGGCGTTTTTCGGAGGTCTGATATATTGGCCTCTTTCGGAGGTATGGTTCATGTCACGCACCGTGCGCTGTGGTCTGATTCAGGCAAGCAATGCGCTTAATAGCCGCTCGCTGCCACAGGTCAAAAAAGCCATGATCGACAAGCATTTGAAGCTGATCGAGCAGGCCGCGAAAAAGAAAGTGAAAATACTCTGCCTGCAAGAGCTTTTTTACGGTCCGTATTTCTGCGCCGAGCAGGACATTCGCTGGTACGACCTCACCGAGCGCGTTCCCGACGGACCGACGATTAAGCTCATGCAGAAAATCGCGGCCAGGCACAGCATGGTTATCGTCGTTCCGGTATATGAGGAGCAGATGCCGGGCCTTTACTTCAATACCGCGGCCGTTATCGATGCCGACGGCAAGTATCTTGGCAAGTATCGAAAACATCACATTCCGCACGTGCATCCCGGTTTCTGGGAGAAGTTTTATTTCACTCCTGGAGACATGGGCTATCCGGTGTTTGAGACCAAATATGCTCGCGTTGGCGTTTACATCTGCTACGACCGTCATTTTCCCGAAGGGGCGCGCGTGCTTGGATTGAATGGCGCCGAGATTGTTTTTAATCCCTCGGCCACGGTGGCGGGGCTATCCGAATATTTATGGGAGCTCGAACAACCGGCGCACGCGGCGGCCAACGGATACTTCGTAGGAGCCATTAACCGTGTCGGAAGGGAAAAGCCATGGAACATCGGCGAATTCTATGGCAAGAGTTATTTCTGCAATCCGCGTGGCAAAATAGTCGCCCAAGCCAGCCGAGATAAAGATGAAGTGCTGGTTGCGGATCTCGATCTCGATATGATCCAGGAAGTAAGAAGAATCTGGCAGTTTTATCGCGATCGCCGGCCCGAAACCTACGGCCCGCTTACTACGCAGACAGGACAGGCTGCCGCCGCCGACTAGAGAGTTCTCATAAATCGGTTTTGGGTACGGCACGGCTTCAGCCGTGCCGCAAAGAGTCAAGAAAGACGCGGGCTTTAGCCCCTGAGATAACCCGCGGACTGCTCCCTCAACTCATTTATGTGAACTTCACTTACATGCCTCTATCTTCCCAAATAGAATCCAGTCCGCTCTACAACAAAGACCTCGCCCCTACCACCAGCGATCATCGCACTTGGGGTACCTACAGCTTTGCTGCGCTGTGGGTTTCGATGTCGGTCAATATTCTGACTTACATGCTGGCTGCCAGCCTTATCCAGGGAGGTATGAACTGGAAACAGGCGGTCGCAACTGTATTCATCGGCAACACCATCGTCCTTATCCCCATGCTGTTGAACTCGCACCCGGGAGCGCGCTATGGAATTCCATTCCCCGTTCTCGCGCGCGCTTCATTCGGAGTGCTGGGAGCAAACTTTGCGGCGGTTTTGCGCGCCCTTGTTGCCTGCGGATGGTTTGGCATCCAAACTTGGATCGGCGGCGAAGCCATCAACACCTTGATTACCACACTTGTGCCCGGCTGGGGACACATCGAACACAGCACGGCAATCTGCTTCATGGCGTTTTGGCTGATCAATCTTGCCGTGATTCTTAAAGGCATCGAATACATCCGCTTCTTACAAGGAATCAGCGCGCCGATACTCTTGGCGGTCGGTTTCTTGTTGTTAGCGTGGGCCTATAAGTCAGCGGGTGGATTTGGCCCCATGCTATCCGCGCCGTCACGCTTCTCAAATTTTGCAGACTTTCTCAAATTCCTCATCCCCGCACTCAACGGGACCGTTGGTTTCTGGGCGACCGTATCGCTAAACATTCCAGACTTCACGCGTTTCGCCCGTAGCCAGCGGCAACAAATTATCGGGCAAGCGCTAGGCTTGCCGACAACGATGACCCTGTATTCGCTCATCGGAATTCTGGTGACCTCGGCAACCGTGGTGATTTACGGCACCGCGATCTGGGATCCAGTGCAGCTTCTGAGCCGATTTCATTCCCCCGTGGCCGTTGTCATCTCACTGCTCGCGATTCTGCTGGCAACGTTGAACGTAAATATTGGCGCAAATGTCGTTTCGCCGGCGAACGATTTCTCCAACCTGTGGCCGCGAAAAATCAGCTTTCGCATCGGCGGAGTTATTACCTGCTTTATGGGAATCGCGCTGATGCCCTGGAAGTTACTCTCCAGTTACAGCACCTTTATCTTCGGATGGCTCGGGGGTTATGCCGCATTTCTCGGCCCCGTAGCTGGGATCATGATCTGCGACTATTTCATAATCCGCAAGCGAGTGCTGATAGTCGACGACCTCTACCTGCGCGGCGGCGTCTACGAGTACTCGCGAGGATTCAACTGGCTGGCGGTATTCGCACTTGCACTCGGTGCCGGTGCCGCGCTCGTAGGATTGGTTGTCCCTCCGCTCCGGATCTTATATGCTTATTCCTGGTTTGTAGGATTTGCGGTGTCGTTCGTAGCTTACTATGTTCTAATGGAGTCCCGGAGCGAGTCGGGGATGCCAGCTCCTTAGGCGTCATTGAGCAAGGAGTTCGTAAGAGTGGTTTTTGTCGAGTGGTGGCATGTAACACGGCTTTGCCTCTTACTGCTGTTTGGAGCAATTCTGGGTTTCGGATTCTGGTCTGTGCGCAAGAAGCGTTGGTTTGTTCGGTTACCAATCCAGTTACTTTCTGGGTTGGTGCTCTGTGCGCTACTCCTGCTTCTTTCGATTGTTTTGATGCTACCGGGCAATACCTACTCCGCACCCGTTTACTCTCCAAACAAGAAGATGGCAGCCAGAGTCGTCGAATACAATGCGTCTGGGCTCGGGGGAGCAGATGACTCCATGGAGCTCTTCACGGCCTACGGCTTCAATTCGGATGTCGTTTTTCGGGGTGAGTTCAAGTCGGTCGAAGCCCAGAACATCCGATGGAAGAGCGATTCCGAACTTGAGGTATCCTACAAAGCAACGACGTACCGATGCAAGAGTACTAGTCATGTGGTGGTCCGTTGTATCGCTAAGCAGCAGCCGTGAGTGGCCGCGGCACGACGTCCCCCGCCTCACTTCACTCCTGGAACGTAACGCAAACGCCATTAGGGTCAATCGCGCCAAACTCTTTAGTTCCCCAAGGTTTGGTCTGCAACGCTCCGTTTGTATGCACCTTGCCGCCGTGCTCCTTATACTCCGCGTACATCGCCTCAATGCCCTCGACGGCGAGTCTTACCATGGTCTGCTCGCCAACTTTTCGTGCGAGCGCCTTATCCGCCATGCCAGCGATATGCAGATAGGCGTCACCGCGGTTGATCCCCGCATAGTTAGGCGGAGTAGCGTCGCGAAAGGTTTCCTTAAACCCGCAGACTTCGGTCCACCACTTCAGAGATTCCGCGACGTCGGCAGCAGGCAGAACGGGAATCGCGCCCTTAAAAGTGACATTCGAGTCCATCGCCAGACCTCTCTTGACAGAAGGAGATATGATAGTAAGTAACAATCACTAACTTCGATAAGTAATCCGAGGCTCTGCAGTAATCTGTCCCAAGACAGCACTTAGGAGATGCGTGCCTTCCGAAAAGCAGGCAACACCTGCTCCTTGTACTTGTGCAATGTATCTTCCTCATCGCCGCACATGAGATAAATGTTGAACTGAGTAACTCCAGCTCGAGCCAACCTGCGAATCTTTTCAATATGCGCTTCAGCCGGACCAAGCAGGCAGAAACGGTCCGTCACCTCGTCTGATACGAAATGTCGGTTACTGCTATCCACTTCGCAATGATGAAGATAGTCGTAGTCTCCTCGATCGCGTATATACGAGGTCAGCGCGGGCGGAAGTTCCTCGGGCTTGTAGCGCGAAACCAGATCGACAACGTGGTTCGAAACCAAAGCAGGGAACCAGCGCACGCGCTCGCGGCCAATTTTCACGTCTTCAGATATCCAAACTGGCGCAGCTGCCATGATCTCGATCTTGCGCGGATCTCGTCCAGCAGCCTCGGCGCCTTTTCTGACGAATCCCACGCACCATTCGATCAAGTCAGGATCGGCAAACTGCAAAATGACACCATCCGCGATTCGGCCTGCCACATCCAGCACTTTGGGCCCATATCCCGCGACCCACACCGGCGGAACGCCACCAGTTGCCCAAGTAAGACGAGCCTTCAGGCCGTCATATTCCGTTTCCCTTCCGCCAGTAAGATTGCGGAACGCATCAACCGCCTGCTCCAACTGCGCTGACGTAACCGGCTTCTTGCCGAGCACGCGCCGTGAGCTGTCACCGCGGCCGATGCCGAGCTGCATGCGTCCACCGGAAATCAGATTCAGCGTGGCAAACAGGCTTGAAGTAACCGTGATATCGCGAGTCGCCGGATTCGTGACGCAGGTGCCGAGCCGCATGTGCTTCGTATTGGTCGCCATCAGCGTCAGCATCGGATAAGGCTCGAGCCACAGCACGTGGGAATCGAAGATCCAGCCATATCCAAAGCCTGACGCTTCCGCCTGGCGCGTTAAAGCGACGATCCGATCAACCGCCATGTCTGGCTTGATGGTGATACCGAACTGCATGTGGACTAACCTCCGGCCACCGAAATCACGCTCGTAGTTTCGGGAGTTTAGCATAAAATCTGTACTTCGCCGTCGAAGGAGAAGACACCATCATGAGCTTTGACACCATCATCGTTAACGGTCGTGTCGTGACTGCTACCGATACTTATGCGAGCGACGTCGCAATCAATGATGGAAAAATCTCCGCCGTCGGACGAAGTCTTCCCCGGGAGAACGCCGGAAAAATAATCGATGCTGGCGGCAAGTACGTTCTTCCCGGCGGAATTGACGTACACACTCACCTCGATATGCCCTTCGGAGGCACCACCAGCGCCGACGACTTCGAAACCGGTACTCGCGCAGCGGCGTTTGGCGGCACAACAACGTTGATTGATTTTGCCATCCAGTACAAAGGTCAAACCCTGCGAACTGCGTTTGACACCTGGATGCAAAAAGCGTCCGGAAAAGCTGTTTGCGATTATGCGTTTCATTGCATCATTACCGATCTTGCCGGCGCGCAGCTCGACGAGATGAATGCACTGGTGCGCGAAGGTGTTACCAGCTTCAAATTATTTATGGCTTATCCCGGCGTTTTTATGCTGGACGACGCCAGCATATTCAAAGCTCTGCGCGCCACATCGAAGAACGGTGGGCTCGTCTGCATGCATGCTGAAAATGGCGGCGCGATCGATGTGATCGTTCAGCAGGCGCTGGCGGAGGGAAAAACGGCGCCGAAATATCATGCCTTGACCCGTCCAACGACAGCTGAGGCGGAAGCAGTTTCGCGAGCGATTGCCCTTGCCGAAATGGCCGGAGCGCCGCTCTACATCGTTCATTTGAGTTGCAACGAGGCGCTCGAAAAAGTGCGCGAGGCTCGCGACCGCGGCTTGCCTGTTTATGCCGAGACCTGTCCGCAGTATCTGTATCTTTCGCTCGATAACTTCGACGCACCTGGTTTTGAAGGCGCAAAATATGTTTTCACGCCGCCTTTGCGCGAGAAGTGGCATCAGGAAAAATTGTGGAACGGTTTAAAGACAGACCATCTGCAGGTCGTTTCGACCGATCACTGCCCATTTTGCTTCAAAGAACAAAAGGAATTGGGCCGCGATGATTTCACCAAGATTCCGAACGGCGGTCCGGGAATCGAGCATCGCATGAGCCTTATCTTTTCCGGTGGCGTTGCCGGAGGCCGATTCAGCGTCAACCGTTTTGTCGAACTGGTTTCCACAACTCCCGCCAAACTCTTTGGACTGTATCCGCGAAAGGGGACAATTGCCGTGGGCAGCGACGCGGACCTGGTGATTTTTGATCCGAACCGCAAGCACACCATCAGCGCAAAAACCCATCACATGCGCGTCGATTACTCTATGTTCGAGGGGATTGAAGTAACAGGAATGCCCGACGCCGTCCTGTCGCGTGGCCAACTTGTGGTGGAAGAAGATAAATTCTTAGGGCGCAGCGGCGCTGGAGAATTCCTGAAGAGGGCGCTCTACACCCAACCCTAGCGCTTCTAGTTCAATTCGAATTGGAGAGTTTCGCCGCGCAGGGGTACGATCAACGCGTTCATATTATGTTCGGTGGCGGCACTTAGACTTTTCAGGAGTTAGCTATGACGCCTAGCCAGATTGAAGCCGTGGGAGCGCATCAACGTGAGGGTCTCAAAGCGTTCTTAGCGGCGCGCGACTTCTTACTCACGCATCGCGAAGATTACCAGACAGCATATCGCGATTTCCGATGGCCCCAGCTCGATAAGTTCAATTGGGCGCTCGATTACTTCGACACCTTTGCGCGTGGCAACCACGGGACGGCGCTTTGGATCGTGGACGAACACGGGCCTGAGGCGAAGCTAAGCTTCGCCGAAATGTCACGACGTTCAAACCAGGTTGCGAACTTCTTGCGACAGCACGGAGTCCGCCGAGGCGACCGCCTCATTGTGCAGCTTCCGAATGTGGTTGCGATTTGGGAGATCATGCTGGCTGCCCTCAAGCTCGGTGCTATCGTTATCCCCGCCGCTACGCTGCTCACCGTCGATGATTTGCGCGACCGCTTCGATCGCGGCAAAGCCCGCCATGTGATCACGGTTCCGAGCTTGACCGAAAAATTCGCCGGCCTCGCCGGCGATTACACACGAATCCTCGTCGGCGCAACTGGCGCAACCGAAGAAGGTTGGATACCTTACGCGCAAGCCTACGAGCAAAGCCCCGACTTCGCTTCGGACGGCGAGACCAACGCCACCGATCCGTTTATGTTCTATTTCACCTCCGGCACAACCGCTCTGCCGAAGCTGGTTTTGCACACTCACCAGAGCTATCCCGTCGGACACTTAGCCACTATGTATTGGATTGGCATTCGGCCCACTGATATACATCTGAATATCAGTACTCCGGGATGGGCAAAGCACGCGTGGAGCAGCTTCTTCGCGCCGTGGAATGCGGGCGCAACCATCTTCGTGCATAACTACGATCGTTTCAGCGCCAAGCGAACGCTTGAGGTCGTGGCGCGCTGCGGCGTTACCACGATGTGTGCCCCCCCAACCGTCTGGCGTCTCTTCATCCTGGAAGACTTGAAGTCATTTCCCGTGAAGCTTAAAGAGCTGGCGAGTGCCGGCGAACCGCTCAATCCGGAGGTGATCGAGCGCGTGCGAGCGGCTTGGAATATTACGATCCGGGACGGTTTTGGGCAGACCGAAAATGTTCTGCTGCTGGGTAATTTTCCCGGCCAAACCGTAAAGCCCGGTGCGGTGGGCAAGCCGTCGCCTGGGCATCGCATCGTGCTGCTTGATGTGGACGGTAACGAGTCCGATGACGGCGAGATCGCGGTCGTGTCCAATCCCAAGCCGCTCAGCATGATGGAAGGCTACACGGACGATAAAGAGCGCACCGCAAAATGCTTTGCCGGAGGCTACTACCGCACCGGTGATGTTGCGCATCGCGATGCCGATGGTTACTTCACCTACATCGGCCGCGCCGATGACGTATTCAAAAGCTCCGATTACCGCCTCAGCCCCTTCGAACTGGAGAGCGCGCTAATCGAACATTCCTGTGTCGCCGAAGCTGCGGTTGTGCCGAGTCCCGACGCAATCCGGTGGAATGTTCCCAAAGCATTTATCACTTTGAGGCCTGGTTTTGAGCCCTCGGCTGATCTTGCGCTCGAACTCTTCAAGTTTATCCGTACCCGTCTTGGTCCCTACAAGCGCATACGCCGGATCGAATTTTCCGAACTGCCGAAGACCATTTCCGGCAAGATTCGGCGCGTGCAGCTACGCGGTGCCGAGTTGCAGCGCAACGCCGTCCGCCGTCCCGATGAGTATTGGGAAGAGGATTTTTCCGAGATTCAAATTAAAGACCCGGCAAAATAACCGAACCCGCGGAGGATCATCACCTTTCCGGCGAAATCCCCGCGCTGGCAAGCGAAGAGGCTGATCCCCGATTACATCCCGGCAACTTTATTTGTCCTCGGGAGGCGAACTGTTTGACGTGGAGTTAGGCTGGATCCTCGAGCCACTAACCGTCTCGGCATTAGCGGAATCTGCCGGCGTAGTATCGCTTTTGCCCAGCTCTGGCGTGGCAGGAGCTTTGGCTCCGGCTTGCGCCGTTGTGCCAGCTGGAGGATGCGGATTCTGAGCAGGCGCCGAAGTTGATGGCGAGGTTTCAGGTTCGCCAGAACCGTCGGCTGCGGAGAGTTCGGCAGATGACTCAGCAGATATTTCGCCAGATGGCCCGGTAGATAGTTCGGTAGATAGTTCGGTAGATGGTTCGGCGAAATTCGTGAAAACAAACAGAGGAGTCGAATACAACACTTCGGGCACTGTCTGCGGTGCTAGCGTCTGCGAACCGAAGTTCGGATCTAAGCGCAAGTCGTGGGGCGCCGTGGGCGTTGTCATCTGGCTCTGTGACGGCTGCTGCGGCGCTATTGCCGCGACGCTCTCCATCTGGAATTGCGCCGTTGATTGCCCGGCACTGACCGTAACGAACACGTCGCAAGGCCCAACGCTGCCGGCGGACGGCACGATAGAAGCCAATCCCGCTTGAGTAGTCACAACCTGCGCCTGCGACGAACCGAGGATGATCGGCATCCCATCCGCCCCGCGGCCCTGTTGTCCGCCTTGGCCCGGACTGACCCTTGCCAGAGTGGTCAGAAAGGTGACAGTCGCTCCCATCACCGGATTGTCGGCAGCCGAACCGTCGGTCACGCGCACGATCAGCGGCTGAAAGGATTGGCTTATCGGCGCAACCTGGAGGGCCCCGCTGAATGTCTCCAGATTCCACAGCGAAGCCGCTGCAGAGAACAACGTAAACGTCTGGCAGGGCGCATTGTTCTGAGCGACGCATGCACTGACTTGCACGGTGCCACTTTGATTTACAAGGTTTGCCATAACCGCGGCCAACCCAGTCGTGCTCGTAGTTGCACTGGCTGCCGAAAGCGAAGCGGTGCCATTCGTGACTGTGAAATTGACGCTGACATTTGTCAAAGGCTTTCCAAGGTCCAGCGCCTCAACCGTGAGCGGAACCGCGATTGTCGCGTCTTGCGCGATCCATTGCGTCGGCGTTACGGCAACCAGGTCGAGCGCGGTGGAAGTCCCCAGCACGCTGGCCTGTTGAATCTGTGGGGACGAATAAGAGGCTGGTGCCAAAGCGATTGTGATCGCGCTTCCTCCCGTCGCAGTTGGAGTTATCCAGGTAGAAGATTCGCCGGCCTGATCGCTTAGCACTGAGCAGGAGGGCGTTTCATTGCATGCTGAGAGCTGCAAGCCATTGGTTGCGCTCCATGCAATCGTCGCCCCATTTACGGGCGTAACTCCGTCCGCGGCCACTGCGCGGACGCGTATCGGATTGGCAGCTTGAGATCCAACTGGAGTGGCCGGCTCCGCGCCTTGCAGCAGGATCAAGAGGTCCGTCGCCGAAGCGCCATAGGTAAGCGCTCCGATCATTTGCGAAAAACCGCCGGTTACTGGATCTGTAACCTGGATTGTGGCAGTTCCATCCTGCAACCCAGGCGGCAGCGAGGCTTGGATCTGGCTGGCGGTCGCAGAAAGAGTGCTGCCATTATTTCCGCCAACGCTGACCTGCAAATTTGGGTTGAAGCCAACGCCGTTGAGAGCGGTCACGCCTCCAGCCAGGCTGATGCGCGCCGGAGTTACTGTATCGGAATAAAGAAGACTCGCCTGGTAGAAGTAATCCGGTCGACCGTCCCCGCGGAAGTCGGCCACTCCTACCCGGAACGCCTCTGTCGTTCCGAACTGGGCATCCAGACGCGTCAATGCAAAAGTGGTCGAGTTGAACGCCGAAGCCGTGGATGCAGGCGCAATATCGCCGCTTTCATCGCTTAACTCCCAGATTCCAATCACGGGTTGTAGCTTGGTCTCGGTCGGCTGGCCAGCTTCATCGAGGGCGGTTACTGAAACTGATGCTGTCCGATTGGCCTGCGCCGTGAACTGGAAGAAATCAGTGTCGCCATAACCAGAGATCCACGACCCCCATGCGCCGCCCTGTGGTAGCGGCGACGGATTTGGGTATGTCGACCCGCTGCCGGGATGCACCTGAACGATTTCATCCTGCAACATCAAAATGTCCCGCTCAAAATTCGACCCATTTGTCACCGTAACCACCACCGGGGCAAACGACCCCGACGGTGTGACCTGCCAGGGAGCATAGGGTTCAACGCCCAACGACCAAGTCGGGTCGAGACCTTCCACGCTTAACTGGTATTCGGCAATGGTTTGCCCGCTTGGAATTGTCAGCTGCCCCAGATCGAAGAAGCCTTCGAGCGTAGGATCATTCGAGCCCCAGCGGTCATAGCGCAGGTCATTTCCGTCGACGTAACCATCGATGATGTTGCCGGCGTTGCCGCAAAACAGGAATCCCGAAACCGAGGTCACTACGTATTGCCGCGACGGCTGACCCGAGACCATCAGGCGCGCGACTACGTTGACGCCCTGCATCTGCTGCAAGGCTTTTCCGGATGCGTCTGTGAAATAGACGCCCCCGTAAACCCGGCCCGTGGGTTGCGGGTTTGTGGCGCTCGGATAAAGGCGTGCCAGGGCGTCGATATCGTCCATAGCTGGGACGCCAGGATTGGTGTAGCACACCGTGATGGGCACGCAGGAAATCGGATCGGAGTAGTGCATGACGGGAAAACCCGCGAAATCGGCGCTGGTTGGAACCGGATTTTGTGTCAGCACGTTCACGTTGGCTTGCGACCAGCCCAACCCAAGAATGCGCCCCAAGACACGCACCAGCCGATATTGAATGTCAGGCAGCTGCGCGTCGGTGGTGGCGCAGACTCCATTGATGATCATCAAGGCGTGCACGATGTTTCCCGATACCGCGAAATTATCCGCCCCGCCATAGGCAGCATTGGTGAAGCAATCGGCCACGCTGCCAGCGCCTTCACCGAGCAGCGCATCGGTGACGGTGCCGTCGTTGTCGTAAATGATCCCAACCGGGGTTCCCGTAGCCGCGGGCGTAATGTCCGCAGGAGCAGTAATCGTTCCGTTCGCCGCGACGACGATGTTGCTGCCGTTCACGTCTTCACTAAGGTGCCCGCCCTGCGATGCGGTGAGCGCGACACCGGCAACACTGGTCCACGTGCTGAAAGCTGCGGCTACCAAAGCGTCGCCTTGAGCACCGGTCAAAATCGGGCTCAGGTTTCCCTGATCGGTGAAGTACTGGACCGAGCCGCCCGCCCAAATCAAAGCTTGGCCCTCGACACCGGGATTGTATCCAGAGCCTGCGACAAAAGCTGGACCGCCCGCGCGACTAGCGGTAGCGCTGCAAATAGCAAAAATAGATACCGCCAGGATTCGCCAGCTCATGCTCACTCCTCCCTTGCGCTGCGAATAGCCCGCTCCAACTGAACGACGCTGACAGTGCCGGATTTGGAGAAAGCCGGCTGCGGCGGCGACTCGTGCATAAGAATAGGAGTGCCGGATTTTGACGCTACATTCTTCCCGCTGGCGTCGAGTTCGAACTGTCCCCGTGATCCGCCGACGGGGCTCGTCAATCCCAAGCGACTCAGCGGATATAAGAAGATCAAAATGTGCTCTCCGCTTCGCATGGGGCGATGCATTGACCATGCGCCTGACCACTCGCGAATTTTGAGAGTCTGCCCCTGTTCCACCCCCGCGATCGCCTCATCCACTCGAAAGTTCAGTTCCATCGCCGCAGTCGGGCCCTGCGCGCGATCAACTGTTGCGATCTGCGTCGTCGAGATGGGAGCCGAAATCGTCGTTCCCGAAGTGAGCACAGTGCCGGCAAATATCATCCCCGCGCGGCGTGAAAGTTGTTTCCATTGTGATCCCAGAATTCGTTCAGCGACGGCCTGATCCGATTGCTGCGCGTCGGCCCTGATTGACAAAAAAACGGGAGACAAAAACACAGACAATAGAAAAATGAGTGCGAGAACCGACGCACGTATAGACGCACGCATAGCAAGTCTCTTTCTGGAGGGAATGTGACCGGCAAGGGCCTGGGAGTGAGATTAGATTAGCGGATCATGGGTGCAACGGATGTGCGGATGGTCACTATAGCTTTGTGATGAATCGTGAGACACATTTTGGTTCAAGACAATTACTAAAATCGGGACTTGACCATGGTCGTTGACCATAGTATGCTGACAACAGAGTAACCGGCATGGAAGAAATTGCAATTTCAAAGTTCAAGGCGACCTGCCTGGCTGTGTTGGAGAAGGTTCGCAAGACCGGCAAGCCAGTGCTCGTAACCCGTTTCGGAGAGCCGATCGCCGAACTCGTCCCACCACACACGTCAAAAAAGCCAAAGCGCTGGGTGGGTTCGTTGGCGCAAACTGGCCAAATCACCGGGGACATTATTTCCCCCGCAAGCGAAGAGAGCGATTGGGACGCTCTCCGCTAATGAGATTGCTTCTCGACACTCATATTTGGGTGTGGAGCGCCCTCGATCGCGCACGGCTTTCTGCGCGTTTGACCAGTACGCTAGAGAATCCCGGCAACGAGTTGTGGCTTTCCCCGATCTCGTTATGGGAGGTTCTCACCTTATGCCAGAAAAATCGGCTGACGCTGCATCCCAATCCACAGGCGTGGATCGCGAATATGCTCGACGTGGTCCCGATGCGGGAGGCTCAAATCACCTACCAGGTCGCCCAGGAAACCGCTCGCCTGCAGTTGCCGCATCGAGATCCGGCGGACCGGTTTCTTGTAGCTACTGCGCGAGTTTTTGATCTGACATTGGTAACCGCGGATGAGCACTTGCTGAAAGCCCGGCAAGTTGCGGTTTTGGGAAATCGATAAAGCGTTCGAAGCAATCCGTGAAGCTCACTTCCGGCGGCGATTTGCCTTCCGCATCTGCTTCCGTTGCGCCTTTGCCGCTTTATTCATGGCTTTGCGTTGTCTTTTGTTGGCTTTGTTCAACATCTTTTGTTGCTTCTTGATTGCCTTGCGGGATTGGCGCGCATTCTCTTGGGGACTGATGCGTTGAGCTTGAGCTGGCATCGAAGCTGCCACACTCATCCCGATCATCAGCATGAAAACAGCGATTCGTTTCATAACCTCTCCGAACGGAAGATCCTGCAGCGATCTTACACCGAAGCTGGGCCGGCAGTTACCAGCTTGATGTTACTTAGGTGTTACTTCTGTAATTCCCCTTGTTGGAGGAGATTGGCGTTCCTTCGGCATGGATCGCGCGACCACGCCACTAGTGAATCGTCTTTGTCTTCCGCGACATGTAATCCATCAGCAAATACTGCCCAAGCGTATACGGCGTCGTGAAGTAAGCCTTCCCCCGGCACATCTGCGTAACCTTTTGGACGAACTGCACTAGCCCATAATCCGACGCGAGCATAAAAGTATTGATCAGCACGCCCGCCCGTTTGCACTTCGAAACTTCTTCCAGCGTCTGGCTCACCACCAGCGGATCGAGCCCAAACGCGTTCTTGTAAATCCTCCCGTCTTCGAGCGTCAGCGCGGACGGCTTGCCGTCAGTGATCATGACGATCTGCTTCATGTCCTTGCGCTGGCGTTGCAGGATCCGTTGCGCCATGCGCAGTCCTTCGCGCGTATTCGTGTAATAGGGGCCAACCTTCACCCGCGCCAGCTGCGACAGCGGCACCTCTTCCGCCGAATCGTGAAATAGCACCAGCGACAACGAGTCTCCCGGATACTGCGTCCGAATCAGCTGCGACAAAGCCATCGCAACTTTTTTCGCGGGAGTAAAGCGGTCTTCGCCGTAAAGAATCATCGAATGCGAGCAGTCCAGCATCAGAACCGTCGCGCAAGACGATTGGTATTCGCACTGATGCACCTGCAGATCGTTATATTCAAGATTCAGCGGAAGCCCAAGCCCCTCGCGCTGAATGGCGGATGAAAGCGTTGCCGTGATATCCAGATTCAGCGTGTCGCCGAACTCGTATTGCTTAGCAGCGCCGCTAGTCTCGATGCCCGTAGCCATATCCCGAGTAGCATGACGTCCAAAACTAGACTTGCCAAGCGACCCCAGCAAATCGCGCAACGCCTTGAACCCCAAAAAATCGAGGCTCTTATCGGTAATCTCAAACCGCGCCTGCTGCGCATCGCCAACCTGCCCGCCAACACTCGATTGCTTCGCAGGATCGTGCGGCTGATCGATGGAAATGTAATCTTCCTGCTGCATGCGCTCGATCAGCTTCTCGATCAGTTCTTCGAGTTCGCCCTCCATCTGCATCTGCTGCAGACGGTCGCGCATTTCTTCGTCAAACATATCGCCGTTGAGCAGGGCTTGTTCGAGCGCGCGTTTCAACTCATCAAGCGTTTGCTCTCCCTCCGGCAATTCGTACCAGAAATTGTCGTTGAACCCGCTTTGCAGAAAATAGTTAGCGAGAGCGCTGAGCAGGTCTTCCATGCTCATCTCGCCGGCCGGGTCGGGAATGTATTTGGAGTAGCGGATGCGTTTCATGAACTATCGTTTCGTAACGGCCTTGGTTGCCAGAATCCTCCAGCCCTTACTAAGGACGAAGAACAGGAGCGTGTAAATTACGACGTCGACCACAAGCCCTGCGACAAACATCGGACCGAAATTACCGGGGGTCTGCGCATAAATCATGAATCTGGCGCAGACCGCGTCAACTATGAGCAAGCCGGGCCAGCCAAACGCGGCCATTGGTGCGGCAAAGGTCAGAAAAGAGGCCGCCGCGACTACTGCCAAGAACAAGACGGCGACCGCTAAACATCGCAGGAGCAGCTTCAGCGTTTACCTCCGGCCAATGAAAATCAGTTGAAGCTCCGCTTCCTTCCAAATCCCGGTTCTTCTCGCTCATACAGGGGCTTGTCGGCTGGTTTTGGCGCTTTCTCACCCGCCGAAAACACGCGCTCCTCGTTGCGCCCAATCTTCTTGTGCGCGTGCAGGCCCTCGAGCACAAACTCTGCCGCTGACACCTGTATCTCCGCGCTATCTTTCGGGCCCACATTCAGCTTGCCAAGTTTATCCATCAGGCCCTGAATCTGGTGCAGGCCTTCGAGCACTTCCTGGGCTGCGGCATTGTCACTCAATTGAATCTCGCCGCCCAGATCGAACCACTGCACCACCTGATTCATGTTCACGCCGTGCATATATGTATCGAAGGCCTTTGCGACTGCCGTCCGGATCAACTCGCGGCTCACGTGATCCGCACCCTTCATCTCACCCTCATACTCCAGCTCAAGTTTGCCCGTGATGGCAGGCAGAGCGGCGTAGATATCACTAACGCGTGGCACCACCATTTTTTCCTGATGCGTAAGCGCGCGTCGCTCGGCGTTCGACACCACATTCTCAATCGCCGAAATCGGCAACCGCTGGCTTACACCCGAACGCTTGTCGATCTTTTTATCATCGCGCGCGGCGAAAGCGATGCGCTCGATCACTTCGCTCACATATTTAGGAATCTGCAGCCGCGACCCGTTGCGCACGGTCCATGCCTCCTGCGCCGTAATCGCGATGCCTTCTTCTACCGTCGCAGGATAGTGGGTGCGAATCTCCGACCCAATCCGATCCTTGAGCGGCGTAATAATCTTGCCGCGCGCCGTGTAGTCCTCGGGATTCGCGCTGAACACAATCGCAACATCCAGCGGCAGCCGAATCGGATACCCCTTAATCTGCACGTCGCCTTCCTGCATGATGTTGAACAAGCCGACTTGAATCTTGCCCGCCAGATCGGGCAATTCATTGATCGCAAAAATCCCGCGATTAGCGCGGGGAAGCAGGCCGTAGTGAACCGTGAACTCGCTCGACAATTCGTGTCCGCCGCGCGCCGCCTTGATGGGATCGATATCGCCGATCAGGTCCGCAATCGTGACATCGGGCGTAGCGAGCTTCTCCACATAACGGTGCTCGGGAGTGAGCCATGCGATCGGCGTCGAGTCTCCTTCTTTCGCGATCAATTCGTGGCAGCGTCGGCAGATCGGAGCATACGGATTATCGTGAATTTCGCACCCCGCGATATAAGGCATTTCGGGATCGAGCAAAGCCGTCAGCGCCCGCAGGATGCGGCTTTTCGCCTGTCCCCGCAATCCGAGCAAAATAAAATTATGCCGCGAGAGAATCGCGTTTACGATCTGCGGCACCACTGTGTCTTCGTATCCAACGATGCCCGGAAAGATTGAGCTGCCATCGCGCAGCCGTGACATCAGGTTTTCACGCAACTCATCTTTTACTCGCCGCGAAGATAAACGTTGTTCGGTGAATGGACTTCGGCGCAATTCGCCGAGCGTCCGGGCGGAACTCATGGTTGGAACCCCCAAAAAAGAAAAAGCCTTATGCGAATTATACCGCCCCGAGGAACGCTGTCAGCTTTTCAGCGGTCAGCTGTCCGTTTCTGTAGTGTCTCAGTTTCTGTGGATGCTAGTTTGAATTGGTCTTTCCCGAAACCCTGCTACTATCTGGTTTTGCACACTGGAAGGGAGCGACCATGCGTTGGTACCATTATGTGGCGTACTTCTGCGGAGGCCTATTCCTCGCGAACGCCCTACCACACCTCGGCAATGGGATCTCGGGACATGCCTTCCAGAGCCCTTTCGCATCGCCACCGGGAGTGGCCTTGTCTTCCTCGACAGTTAATGTCCTGTGGGGCCTTTTCAACCTTGCCGTCGGCTACCTGCTTGTCTGCCGTGTCGGCAGTTTCGATCTGCGCAAGACCAAACACGTGCTTGTCCTTGGCGCGGGCATGCTGGTCATGTCGCTGAATCTCGCCCACTGGTTCGGGCGGCTCCACGGAGGGCTATGAACCTGACTTGTATGGACCCTCTTACCGATTACCGACCTGACTTTACCGACCTGGTTTTACGAACAAGAACTGGCAACTAATTCCAGCGTGCTTTTGCCGCCCGCCGCAGACCGGGCAGAATGGCTTCAAGATAGCCAACGACCGCTTGCAGCCGCTTGGCTTCAGACAAAGTAGAAAGCAGAGTCTGCTTAAAGTCGAGATCGAGCGGCAGCGATCCCGCGAGCAAAAACGAAAGATTGGCCGCCTGTTCATCGGGACCAGTCGGCTCCGCGCCGGCCAATTTGGCGATCTCGGCGTGTAAGCGCACCGCCTGCGTCACCATCTGGGCGGGCGGCTTGTCGAGTTCGTCCTCGACAACCGAAATCTCGGCCTGCAAGAACGACCGCTCCTGGTTGACCTCGATCACCTCAAAACGCTCAACCCCGCGAGTAATAATATCCATGCGTCCGTCGTCGTATTTCTTTGTCACAGACATGATTTCTGCCGTGCAGCCGATATCGGCGACCCCATCGGAAGACGCTCGCACCACTCCAAAGGGCTTTTTCTGTTCCAGGCATTCCGCGATCATCTCTTTGTAGCGTGGCTCGAAGATGTGCAGCGGAAGCGGAGTGCCCGGCAGCAGCACCAATTCGAGCGGAAAGATGGGTAACAGCGAACTCACGGCGTCTCCGGTGCGTACGATTTTACGCTAATGGAAAATTGCACGGGCTCTGTCCCACGTAGTCCTGGACGCATTCCTCCGGGCGCGGCGAAGCGCAGCCCGCCACATCCCAAACTATCGCGATGCTTTGTTCCGTGGGCGGAGGAAAACGTCCGCCCCGCGTGAGTTTGACTTGCCGCTCTGCAAGCGATACAAGGGTCGCCATGGGCATAGCAGAAAAGGAAATGGACGGAAAAGTCGTAGTGGTAACTGGAGCTTCCATGGGCATCGGCGAAGCAATCGCCAAAGTGTTTGCGGACAGGGGCGCCAGCGTCGTCCTGTTATCCCGCGATGCCAATCGCGCCGAGGCTGCCCGCCACCGCATAGGCCACACTGATCGCACGCTTGCCGTGGCCTGCGATATTCGCAATCGTGAAGACATCGATCGCGCGCTCGCCCTCACGCTGCATCACTTCGATCGCCTGGACGTGTGGGTGAATAACGCCGGCGTGGGCATCCGCGATACCGTCGCCAATATGGAGATGTCCGCCTGCCGCGAATTGTTCGAAACGAATTTCTTCGGCACCATCAACTGCCTGCAAGCGGTCGTTCCCGCGATGCGCGAAAAAGGCGGCGGCGACATCGTCAACATCTCCAGCGTTGCCGGACACGTTCCGGTCCCGTTCATGGCGATTTATTCTGCCAGCAAATTTGCCCTGAATGCCATTGGCAAAGCCGCGCGCCTTGAGTTGAAGCGCGACAACATCAACGTTCTTACCGTTTGTCCCGGCTATGTGGACACCGAATTCGGAGATCACGTAGTTGCCAACCGACAAGGCAATGTCCGCCCCAAGTCTGTTCGTGGCGTGACCTCCGAACGTGTGGCGCTGGCAGCCTATCGCGGCTATCGCAAGAGAAGACGTGAAATCGTCGTGCCCTGGACCATGATCCCCGTCATCAAGCTCTATCAACTATTTCCCGGACTCGTTGAGTGGGGACTGGGCAGGGCAATTCGGAATTCACCTGATGTTCAAAGTTGATGTTCAGAGTTGATGTTCAGAGTTGACGTTCGGAACTGAAGCCCGGAAGTGATGTTCGGAACAAATTCCTCGAAAGTAAAGAAAAGTAAATCGGCAAACCCTCCGCATCCTCTGGCATCGAAGGAGGTAGGCAGAACCGCAGTCTTCCACCCCTCCGACGGGCCGTTTGCACGGCGGCTCCGGGGGTGGAGGCTGCTGTTAACTCTTGCTGCTCCCTTTTCGCTAGAATAGGGATATGAGATTCCAGTCGCGAGTTGGGCGGTTGACGCTCCCTTTCCTACTTTCTCTTGCTGCCGTGCTGCTTCCCATTCTCATGTTGCCAGAGCTGGCGCTCGGGCAGCAGGGTCCTCTCGACAAAAGCGACCCCAAGGGGATAACGGTCGCGGAAGTTATCAAGCGTTTTGCCGCCAAGGAAAAAGAGTTCAAAGAGGCGCGCGATCAATACACTTACCGCCAGGATGTCAAAGTAATGACGCTTGATGGCGACACCCCCGATGGCATGTACCAGCAGGTGTTCGACGTGACCTTCGACGACAAGGGGCGGAAGATCAAGAACGTCGTCTTCGCGCCGCAGCCAACCCTGCAACGAATCATGATGACCGAGGAGGATTTCGACGACATCGAAAATCGTCTTCCGTTCGTCTTGACCTCCGATGAGATCGGAGAATATGACATTCTCTATGTCGGCCAGCAAAAACAGGACGAGCTGAATACTTACGTCTTCGATGTGGCGCCCAAGCAGATCGTTGGCAAGAAGCGCTATTTCTCAGGCCGTATCTGGGTGGATGACCACGATTTTCAGATCGTGGAAACCTACGGCAAAACCGTTCCCGATATTCACAAGGGCAAAAATAGCGAGAACCTTTTCCCCAAGTTCACCACATGGCGCGAACAGATCGATGGCCAATACTGGTTCCCAACCTACACCCGCGCCGAGGACACTCTCCAATTCTCGATGGGCGGCGTGAAGATCCGCGAGATCATCAAGTACACAAACTACAGACGCTTCGGAGCAAAATCGAGGATCACCTACGATGGTCGCGAAGTTGAGAAGGCAGAGCCGAATCCAGCGAATCCGAATCCTGGAGATCAGAAACCGGCTGAACCGCCAAAGCCTCAGTAGACTAGGTTTCACAGTCTAGGATTTACGGTGTGAAACCTACCTCTTCAATAGAACAGATACTTTCTCCACTTATCGTCCGAATGCCCCATCAACCGCATAATGTGCCGGCTAGTGTGCAGATTGAACGACCGCGGCTCCCGAGCAGGCTTCATATTAGCTTCGTGCGGAAGTTGATTGCCCTTGCGCCGGTTGCACGGATGACAGCACGCAACCAGGTTCTCCCACGTAGAAAGGCCGCCGCGCGATCGTGGAATTACGTGGTCCAGCGTAAGTTCGCCAGAAGGCAAAGTAGTGCTGCAATACTGGCAGGTGTTTCGGTCGCGCAGCAAAATGTTCTTCCGTGAAAGCGCACGCGACTGATGCGGAATCCGCCGATATTCCAGCAAGCGAATCACTGAAGGCACGCGCATCGCAACCCGGGCCGCATGCAGGAAGTGTCCATTCTCTTCTTCCGTCATAGCGACGCCCTTCAGCACCAGCACGATCGCGCGCCGCGCCGCACAGACATTGATCGGCTCATAAGACGCATTTAGCACCAGCACGGGCTGATGCAACGCGTGGCCGTCGCCTTCGCTGTGCATCCCGGAGACGAACATTGCCGACGGAAGGTGCGACCGCATGCTTCCACCGAAATTATGCATTCGCAACGACATGATCTACCCGTGAGCCGCCATGCCCAGATGATCTTCACTGCCTTCCGGCAGATCGACCGGCACCACCATTGTTTCAAAAATCTTTAACGTGCGAGCTACTGTTGCGATCCACACCCGCGCCGCGCCCGCGCGTAACAGAACACGCGCACATTCGGACGCCGTGGTGCCGGTCGTAAATACATCATCCACCAGTAAGATGTCGCGATTCAATATCTGCGTTGGATCGCTTACTCCAAAGGCACCTCGCAGATTCTCTCGCCGCTGATGACGCGTCAGCCCGATTTGGCTTCCAGTCTCGCGGCGCCGAATCAGGATTCCGTTACACAAGTCAAACCTCTTGGGACGGCCGAGTCGCTTCAGGGCAGTCCGAGCAATCATTTCTGCCTGGTTGAATCCGCGTTGCGCTCGCTTGCGCGAATGCAATGGGACGGGGATCACCACTATTCTTCCCACCGGCATATCTGGTTCCAGGCTGGCGATAGTCTGCGCCAGCCTGCTTCCGAGAACCGCGGCCACCGGGCGAACCTGCTGAAACTTGAGCAGGTGAATCATGTCTCGCAATTCAGCGTCGTAACTGCCATAAGCAACCGCGCGCTCAAACGGAGGATCCGTGCGCTGGCAGAGCAGGCACCGCGTCTCGCGCGGCACAAGTTCGCATTCGGTCTCTTCGCGCTCAACCCCAAATGGAAGGCTCAAAGCCTCGCCACAGACGGCGCAATACGATCCCAGCAGCGGCCGAAGTGCAACCAAACACTGTTTACAAACCGGAAGTCGCGAAACTCGAATCAGAGGAGAACTACAAATGCGGCAGTCGGCGGGAAAAAAAGTGAAGAATAAAGTTGCAGCAACGTGCTCGGCTAAGCCAGCGAAACCATGTTTAGCGGCCCTGGGCTGGGCCAGATCAGGCTTGGCCGAACCCTGCTTGGCTACATCATGGTCCACCGCTTGGCCCTGGGCAGCCCGTATTCGAAACCCAGTACTGCTACTGCTGAAGACGGCCTCCTGCACCCGACTAGCCGCTGGCGCTTCGGGCTAACTTAAGCCAGTATAACTGCGGTTTAAACCCTACGCAACGCGAGTATCGCGCCTTGAACCATCTGCCGGCCGCCTGCGCAGCTGCTTACTATCGGGCTGATCGCGTTGCAATGTCGGAACCGTCCTCAGTACATAGCTGCGGTAATAGCAACGCTCACAGCGCACTGCTCGCAACAGCAGGAGCGGAAGCACGTACTTCTCAATAACACCGCGAGGCCGCGAGCGGTATGCTTCCTGTGTGCCGCAATTGCGGCAGCGAAATTCCGCGAAAAGTTGAATTAAAGAAGGTTTGGCTAAAGAAGACACAAATACACCTGTAGCTGCTAACCCCGCTTCAGACGCCGAGTTTCGCGCAATGGTTGCATTTAGAAATATTGGGTAAGCCAGGCCCGTACTTGTAAAGCGGCCTTTCGGCATGTTAACGTGCGCCGTCCCTAATAATATGAATCGACGATGAAATTCTTTTTGAGCACGAGGGTCCAATGAGCACACCCGCGGGCGAAGTCCCTGCCTCCATCCGCAAGCATCGCCCGTACGTCCCGGAAACCATGCAAATGAAGGAATTGACCTTCCGGGCCATGTTTTTGGGTCTCATCCTTACGGTCGTTCTGGGCGCGGCGAATGCCTATTTGGGTCTGCGAGCCGGCATCACCATTGCCGCAACCTATCCAGCGGCCGTCATCTCTATGGCCGTCCTGAGAGCCTGGAAGGGATCGCTGCTCGAAGAAAACATCGCTCGAACCGCCGGCTCCATCGGAGAGTCGGTAGCCGCTGGCGCAATTTTTACTTTGCCCGCATTTGTACTCGCCGGCGTCTGGCCTAATTTCTGGTCCTTCGATTCTTACTGGAAGTCGACCGCGCTGGTCATGGTCGGAAGCATTCTCGGCGTCCTCTTCATCTCTCTCGTTCGGCGCGTCATGGTCGAAGATCCCGAATTGCCGTTCCCCGAGTCAGTCGCGGCGTCGGAGATTCACAAAGCCGGTCAGCGCGGAGCGCAAGCGGCGAAATATCTTTTTTGGAACGTTGGTGTGGGCGGAATTGTCTACATGCTCGGAAGCTTCGGCCTGTTCGCCCCCGGCAAGGATTTTCACTTTAACGTCGGCAGTCTGGGCCGCAGCCAGGTTCGGCTAGGTCTTGCCGGAAGCAAGAGTATGGTTGCGACTGGCGGCAGCAGCACCTTCGCCGCTCCCAGCGTCAGCCCCGCCTACTTAGGCGTCGGCTACATCATCGGCCTGCGCCTCGCTTCGCTCCAATTTGCCGGTGGCGTGCTGGCATGGGGATTGATGGTTCCGCTCCTAATTTATTTTCTCGGTCCGCAGATCAAACAATATCTGCCGGCAGATACGCCGAACGACTGGATCACCATGTCGATTTCCGTCTGGAAGTTCATCGTGCGTCCGATCGCAGTAGGAGGAATGCTGGTCGGAGCAGCCTACACGCTATTCAAAATGGGCGAGAGCCTGACTGCAGGCTTCGGCAAGGCCATCCACGATCTGCGCCAGACCGCCGATCAGCGAGCCCAGCTTTCCCGCACCGAGCAATACATGAGTTCGAAAGTCGTCTTTGGCCTGATTGCCCTGATGTTCGTATTCATGTGCGTCCTCTACGTGTACATGACCGGCCTGATCGGACCGGCAATTTTCGCAGCGGCGGTGCTGCTGATTGTCGGGTTCTTCTTCGCCACTGTTTCCGGAAACCTGGTCGGCCTCATCGGTTCTTCGAATAACCCAATTTCCGGCCTAACGCTTTCCACTCTGCTGATCGCGGCTTTGCTGATGGTGTCGCTCGGAGTCTCAGGAACGTCCGGCGTCTTAGCCGTACTAAGCGTGGCCGCCGTTGTCTGCGTCTCGTCAGCCGTAGCGGGAGAGTTGTTGCAAGACTTCAAGGTAGGCTACATCCTCGGTGGCACGCCGCGCAAAATTCAGATAGCCGAATTGATCGCCGTAGTTGTAGCAAGTCTCGTGATGTACTTCCCGCTCGCTCTATTGAATCGATCATTCGGATTCGGCAGCCGCGAATTGGCCGCCCCGCAGGCCGGCCTGATGGCAACACTGGCCGTCGGAGTAGTCGGCGGAAATATGCCGTGGCCCCTGGTGGTTGTCGGCATCTTCATGGGCATCGGCATGATCATGATGCAGGTCCGCAGCCCCATGTTGGTCGCAGTAGGCATGTATCTGCCCTTCGAAACCACATTCGCAATCTTCGTAGGCGGAGTCTTTCGCGCTCTAGGAGATCGGCTAGCCAAGCGCCGAGGCTTTAATCCCGCACAAATGGCTCGAGTAGAAAATGCCGGAGTGCTGACCGCATCCGGTCTGATCGTTGGTGAATCCCTGCTGGGCCTGGTGTGGGCAGGAATCGTTGCCATAGCCAAGGGCCGCAACTGGGAAATCCCTCAAATATTCTCCAGTCCCTCATATCTTGCAGGATTAGCAGTAATGGCAGGATTGGCCCTCATCATAATCAGAATCCCGCTCTCAAGCGCAGGCGACCCCAACGAACCCGCCCCGCCCGTCGGCATGATGTGACGGCGTTTGCGCGGCGTGAGCGAAGCCGGGGTCCCCATCACGCGCGCTTTTCGCGTGATGGGGTGGGAAGCGTGAGCCGCGCGCCGTCATGTCGAGCGCAGCGAGAGATCCCTCTTCGCATTGGGACGGGCGTCCTCGCGAGCTTGCCCTGAGCGAAGTCGAAGGGTCCAAGCCGAGCAAAGCTCGGCCAGCCGCCACTGCCATTTCGCGCTGAGCGACATTCACCGACGTGATACTTTGTCTCCTTCGTGCTTTTCGCCGTATGTCAATTGCCGAAAATATCGCCCGCGTGCGAGAACGCATAGCAGCAGCGGCGCAACGAGCCGGTCGCAAGGCAGACGAAATCACTCTGATAGCGGTAAGCAAGACGTTCCCGGCAGAAAGCATCCGCGAAGCCTACACAGTCGGATTACGAATCTTCGGCGAGAACCGCGTGCAGGAATTCGCTGGAAAGGCAGATGCCGTGCGCGACCTGCCCGGCGCCAAGTGGCATTTGATCGGACACCTCCAAACCAACAAAGCGGCAAAAGCGGCAGAGTTATTCGACGCGGTCGATTCCGTCGACTCCGTTCGCATGGCCGACAAGCTGAATGCGTCCGCAAAGACCGCAAATAAAACGTTGCCAATCTTGATCGAAGTTAACGTAGGGGGCGAAGCGGCAAAAAGCGGAATCGTCGTCGGCTCAAACGAATTAGAACAAGTCCTGCAAAGTGCTCCGCGATGGGCCAGTCTCCACCTTCGCGGACTCATGACCGTGCCGCCGTATGCGGAGAATCCCGAAGGTTCGCGCCCATATTTCCGCCAGCTCCGTCAGATTCGAGACAGCATCGTCGCGCGCAACCTCCCAAAAGTGGACATGCAAGTTCTTTCCATAGGCATGTCTCACGATTTCGAAGTCGCAATTGAAGAGGGAGCAACCTGCGTCCGCGTGGGCACTGCAATTTTCGGAGACAGAAGCAAAACCAGCAAATAACGTGTGGAGCGGACACTCTTGTCCGCTGCTTTTGAGTTTGTGGTTGGTGTTGACCTTGCCTTTAACATCAAGATCAAGAACAGCAGACCAGAGTGTACGCTCACACCCGATTCTCCGATGGTAGCGATAAAAAACTTTTCACACGGCGTCACCTTTGCAATCCGCGTGCACCCCCGCGCCAAAAAGAACGCCATCACCGGCGAAGTAGGCGAAGCCCTGAAAGTATCTCTCACCGCTCCTCCCGCCGACGGCAAAGCCAACCAAGCATGCATCGATCTCTTCGCAAAACTTTTGAAGCTGCCCCGTTCCTCCATTACTATTGCAGCCGGCCAGACCAGCCGCAATAAAGTGATCCGCGTGACGGGTCTAACCGCGGAGGAAGCGCGAAAACGGCTCGGTTATTGAGATTGACCGCGGGCGAGGGCGCCCGCGCTACAGGATCCATCAGGAGCAACATTTGACCTTTTCTCAACGCTTCGAAGAAATCCGCACCGGCTTCGAACCACCCTTCTGGGTCGCAAACATCACTGAGATCTTCGAACGTCTTTCCTACTACGGAGCCTTTGCCTCGCTCGCTCTCTATCTTCAGGAAAAATTGAATTTCTCGACCGAGCAAACCGGCACCCTGACCGGCCTGTTCGGCGGCATGGTCTGGTTCCTGGCCATCTTCGGAGGAGCTGCCGCCGACCGTCTCGGCTTTCGCCGCGCTCTATCGATCGCCTACCTCATCCTCGCCGCAGCCTACTTTCTGATCGGATCCATCGGCGCATCATGGCTCGCCCCGATTCGTAATGCGGTGCCACTCGGATTATTTGTAGGCTGCATCCTCATCCTTCCTGCGCTCGGAATCGCTCTCGTGAAACCTTGCGTAGTCGGCACCACCGCGCGAGCCTCGAAAAAGAACGTCCGCTCCATCGGCTACTCGATTTACTACACGATGGTCAATATCGGCGGCGCTCTAGGCCCTTATTTCGCCTCCTGGTCGCATCGAAATTTCGGCGTTGCCAACGTCTATCGCATTGCGGCCATCAGCGTCTTCGCCATGTTTTTTGTGGTGATCATCTTCTTCCGCGAACCCCGCAAAGCCGAAGACGCGCCTCCACCTTCGATCGCGACCGTCGCGCGCAACTTCTGCACCGTGGTTGGCAATTACCGTCTGGTTCTGCCCGTGCTGCTGATCGCGCTATTGCTGCGCGTTGCCTTGCTGATCTTTCCTCAATACAACATTCCGTGGTGGATCTGGTGCGCATTTCTAATTCTCGTTCTGGCCGGCATCAGCCGCTTCATGTGGTTCCTGGTGATCTTCACCGGCTACTGGATCGTCTTCTGGCAGCAGTACATCAGCCTGCCCGGCTACATTCACGGATATATCAATCCCAAAGCTGATGTCGAGATGATTCTGGTCACCGACGGCCTGACCGTCATATGTCTAACCCTCGCCATAAATTTCCTGACGCGCAAGATCCCCGCCTTTCAGGCTGTAATCTTGGGCACCGTGATCACCTCAGTATCATGGTTAATCCTTGCCGCGAGGCCCACGGTCTGGGCTGCAGTACTTTCTATATTCGTGCTGGCGCTAGGCGAGATCATACTTTCGCCCCGCTACTATGAATACATCTCGCGCCTCGCGCCCGCCGGCCAGCAAGGCACCTACATGGGATTCGCCTTCCTACCCATCGGAATTGGTTCGCTAATCGGCGGTTGGTTTGGCGGCACAATGGTTCACCACTTCGGCGAAGTCACACACGAACCACAGCGCATCTGGTGGAGCGTAACCGCGGTCGGCTTGGTCACATCGGCTCTGTTGTGGATCTACGACAAAACAGTGAGCACAGGCAAAACAACTTCCTCAGAATAGAATAGCTTCGTCAACCACAGCACTGTGACCCTGCATCACAGCAATTCGCACGACGCTCCTCTTAAGATAAGCAAATCTGCGCGCCGTCGGCAGCGCACTCGCTCTTCGTTCGAGGAGTTAATGTCCAACAGCAAAGTCACGCCCAAACAAATTGCAGACCACATCCGGCGCGTGCTGAAAGACGGCGGCTCGGCCCCGCACTCGGAGGACGTTCAACATTTTTTCAAGGAAGAAATCAAATTCCGCGGCTGGTACACCGCCGAGCTAAGAAAGTTTGCCGTGCGCTTCCGCCGCAGCATCGCTCGTGAAAAAGGAATGGATTTCGTGGTGCGCGTCGCCTACGATCTTTTCAACGGAAGGATTCTTGAGGAGAAAATAACCGCTGTTTTCCTGCTCGAAAAACAGACCGACAAATTTGGTGACAAAGAATTTCAGCTGTTCGCCTCGTGGCTAGACCGCGCCACCAGTTGGTCCGACCATGATGCCCTTGTGCACGATGTGCTGGCGCCTATGCTCGTCGCCAACCCCATCCGCGTTCGCGACGTGCTCGAGTGGGCGAACTCGCCGAGTCGCTGGCGAAGGCGCGCTGCCTGCGTCGTTCTAATTCGCGGAACCCGCGAGCGACTTTTTGCGCAAGAGATCGCAAAGCTTTCGAACCAACTGCTAAACGACGATGATGACATGGTACAGAAGGGATTGGGCTGGCTATTGCGGGAAGCGGCCAAAGCCGATCCAAAACGCACCGTGCCCTACCTGATGAAGATCCGAAAAAGCGCGCCGCGACTGGTCCTCCGCACGGCCTGTGAAACGCTCAATGCAACGGCGCGAAAGCGAATCCTCGACCGACCAGCACTAAATCGCTGAAGTCACTGGGCCGCATCACTTCAAGCTGCCAGAATCGAGATCTAACCCCCGACAGCTGCTTCTCAGTGTCCTTCTTCTTCCAAATATTTCTCCACTTCCAGTGCGGCCATGCAGCCGGAGCCGGCGGCCGTGATGGCCTGTCGATAGCGACGATCCTGCACGTCGCCGCAGGCAAACACTCCCGGCACTTTCGTAAAGACGTTTTTGTGCGTAACGATGTAGCCATCCGCATCGGTTTCAAGCTGACCTTCAAACATCTTCGCGTTCGGGATATGTCCGATCCCAAGAAACATTGCGCTCGTGGGGAACTCCCAGCTTTCGCCGCTCTTCAGATTGCGCAGACGCAGGGCCGTTACTTCCTTTCTGCTGACATCCAGAACATCATCGACCACGGTGTCTGTAAGAAACTCTACCTTGGGGTTGGCGCGGGCGCGATCAAGCATGATCTTCGATGCGCGGAACTGCTCGCGGCGATGGATGAGCGTCACCTTGCTGGCGAAGCGCGTCAAAAATGTTGCCTCTTCCATGGCCGAGTCGCCGCCGCCGATCACCGCGATCTCCTTGCCCGAAAAAAAGAAGCCATCGCACGTCGCGCACGAAGAAACGCCATGGCCGATCAGCGCGTGCTCATTCGGCAGGCCGAGCCAGCGCGCGGATGCTCCACTCGCAATGATGAGCGTTCGAGTCTGAATGGTATGTTTGCCGATGCTCAGCTCAAGCGGTCGCTTGCTCAAATACGCTTTGGCCAGGTGTCCGATACGATATTCGGCTCCGAAGCGCGTCGCTTGCTTGCGCATGTTCTCGACCAGTTCCGGCCCCTGAATGCCATCGGGAAAGCCGGGGAAATTTTCCACCAGCGTGGTCATCCCCAACTGTCCGCCCGGTTCGTGCCCCTCGATAACCAGCGGTTTGAGATTGGCGCGGGCAGTGTAAAGGGCGGCTGTGTGGCCGGCGCATCCCGAGCCGATGATCACGACATTGCGTATGTCCATAGGTCAGATAAAGATTAGAAAACAGTGTCAGTCAATAGATTCGCAAAACGCAATTTCGCTTCATCGCTTGCTTTTCGCATCATTATTGCTTGAAGCTTTGGTTGAATTACCCACGCCCAGACGCGCCAGTTCTTGCGGCACCATTTTTCGGGTGCCCAAAGCGTCGCGGTAGCGCTGCATGATCGAAGAAGCGCTGCGAAAGAGCGGCTCGTACGCGCTCTGATCGGTCGCCGGAGCACCCTCGTTTCCCGAGCAACGAGCCAGCGCCACCGAAGATTTCCCAAACCGCTCCAGCCGAACCCGCGAAATCGGAGTGCTGGTAGACAACATCGCGCTCGCAGAGGCCACTGCCGAAGCGCTATCCTCGATTGAAACCTGCATTAGATCTTTTGGGTCGCGCACCCGCAGCACCAGCGTCTCCACCATATTCTTTGCATCGACGCTGAATGAATATTGCACATTGCTGAAAGAGTTGGCGTTCGGAAACTCTCGTCGAATCCGAACCCAGTCCGCTGCCGAAACCGCACCGGGAGGCAGCGACTCCATGCCTGGGATCGGAGTGCTCGTATCGAGCGTGGAATGACCGCGAGCGACTTCGAAATCGGTGGCGAACACCGGCTTCGAGGGCACCTTGGCTAACGCCGACGACAGTTCCTTCTGCTCCTCCGCTGAAGGTTTGCAGACGTTCAGCACATTCACTTTCACAGGAGGCTGCTGGTTCGCCGCGGGCTGCTGGGCGAAGGCCAATGCAGCAGTCGCGAATGCCATCGTCGTGATCAGAAATTTGTGAGAGAACACGGCGAAATTGTATCAGGGTCGCGTGGGGAAACTTTTCTTCAAACTGCATCACCTGGAAAGTTTGAACGACCTGCGGTCTCGTCGTGCCCTTACCCAACGAACTCACCCAAACTCGCTTAGTCGGCCGCGCCTGACTCGGCTTCTACAGCGCCATGCCGGCGCAGCAATTGCGGCAGGTTCTGCGAAAACGCTGAGCGCGGCAATACCATGTCACAACCCACTTCGTGCGCTTTTTGTTTCAGGTCGCCCTGCACGTGCGAAAGGAATCCGATAATCGACGTCCCCTTCTTCAGTTTGCTTTTCAATTTCGGGATCAGCGTCAAAGGCTTGGCATTGGCATTGTTAAGGTCGAAGATAATCAGGGACGGTTGTTCGACGCCATTGCTCTTCATCTTTTCGGCGAGTTCTTTTTCGTTCTTTACGAACTCGACCTTCACGTTCATCTTGGCGCCCGTGGCCTGAATCTTGCTCAGGAAGAACAGGTCTTCGACAAAAGCGAACACTCGCGAAGCCGCATCCTGCCGCGGAACTGGCAGAGGTTCAGGATCGACCACTGGAAATGGCCCCGAAAAGCCCGGCCGTCTTGATCCACGGTTGTTGCCGTTATCGCCATTCAGATTGGCGCGATAGCTGTGATCCATCGGCGCGGTAAAAATCCCTTGATGCTCCTGGCGGTCGCGTCCCATCGCGCCACCCGCGCCCCTTCTCGGCGGCCGTCGTCCACGGCGCCGTTTGTGCTTTCCTCCGCCTGCGGAGGAACGTCCGGGTCCTGCATTCATAGTTTTCTCTTGTTAATCGTTGAAATGTTGATCCGTGAAATGTTAATCCTTCAAATTTAATCTTTGAAGTTAATACCCCAGCCTGCATCGCAGGCTTGTTGTTTTGTCTTCCTGTTTTTGTCGGTTTTAGTCGGAAGATAAAAGGTGTGCTAAATGCGGGATTACCACACACCTGCTATCGGCAGACCAAACTCAATATCGGCTGGATGGCATTTGATAACGATGCTAACGCTGTCGATATCTAACTGTCGTTGTTCAAACTGTCGTTATTCAAACTGTCGTTATTCAACTATCTTGGCGCCCGGGTTACTGCTTGGCGCAAACAGCCAGCCTGGAAGCATGGCTATTGGGAACATCTTGATGTTACTCATGAAACCAGCCACTGCGCAAGGGGGGAATACCCCTAAGTTTTCCACATAGAGTCATTACGAAAGTGTGCCACCCGAGCCCAGTCTAGCTTTGCGAGGTGTTGCATTTCTCCGCTGTCACCAAATTGGCAGTTGCCCGTCCAATTTTCCGGACCGCAATATCAATCCTTTGCCGAGAAAGTTAGCCCGAGACGCTAACTGAAGTCTCCCTACCGGAACGCCGATAGAGAAGTTGTGAAACCCGTTGCGGCTAAAGAAAAAAGCTCTGCCCCCATTCCGCTCTCGCGTCCAGGACAACGCTTCGTGGCTCGGCAACCCGTCTTTGATCGCGACCAGAAAGTGTTTGGATACGAATTGCTTTTCCGGAACGGAGTCGAAGATTACTTCGATGCCGATCCGGAAACTGCGGCACGCTCCACTCTGGACAGCTCTCTTTTATTCGGCATCAACACCCTTTGCGATAACCGCCGCGCCTTCGTGAATTGCACCCGTGAAGTTTTGTTCAAAGATTTGATCACCTTGCTCCCTCCCGACCAGACCGTTGCCGAAATTCTGGAGACCGTAGAACCCGAAGACCGAGTCGTAGCTGCCTGCAAGCGTCTGAAAGCAGCCGGATACCTGATCGCTCTCGATGACTTCGCGCCCAACGACCCACGCATACCGCTCTGTCCCTTTGCCGACATCATAAAAGTTGATATTCGCGCCACCACCCCCGAAGAAAGAGCCGGCATGATGCGTCGCTTCGGCTCTTCGACCTGCAAAATGCTGGCGGAAAAACTTGAAACTCCGCAAGAGTTTCATCAAGCCCGCGATATGGGATTCAGCTATTTCCAGGGCTATTTTTTCTGTCGTCCCGAACTCGTCATTGGCCGCGAAGTCCCCGCTAGTCGCGTTCACTATGTACGCCTCCTCGAAATGGTTTGCCGCGCCGAACTCGACATGCGTGAACTCGAAACCATGCTGAAACAGGAAGCATCAATTTCTTACCGCCTGCTTCGCTATTTGAATTCGCCAATCTTCGGATTCGCCCTCGAAATTACCTCCATTCGCCATGCGATCGCTGTCTTGGGAGAACGAGAACTGCGGCGCTGGATCAGGCTCGTTGTTACCGTCGGAGCGGCGGAACAGAAGTGCAGCGAACTGGTGTTGATGGGATTGGCTCGCGCCCGCTTCTGCGAACTCTTGTCCAGACGACTGCAATCGAACACGGATCTGTTTCTGTTGGGACTTCTATCCATTATGGATGCCATTCTCGAAGTCAGCATGGATTCGCTACTCGAACAACTGCCCGTGGACCGCGAAGCCAAAGCTGCGTTGCTCGGCAAAGAAAGCAGCCTTCGCCCTCTCTACCAACTCATGTTGGCACAGGAATCCGGGGAGTGGGAGCAATCAAGCCAACTAGCTAAAAAATTAAAACTGCGCGATGAGGACGTCGCGGCAAACTGGTGGCAAGCAATGCAGTGGGCGCAAGAAGCAACTAGCGGATCCTAGAGGATCGGACGATCTGGCCATCGGGTGATCTGGTGATTTAAGGTCAGATGCTTTCGGCCGCCCGAGTAGCGGCATAATCTGATTTCTCTTTATGTGAGCGCTCCAAGATGTACGCCAGGTCAAGATTTTGATTTTCGATCACCCGATCGTCAGATCACCCGATCCTTAAGGTGCTTCAATCAACTCCATTTTGCCCTCGCGAGTCCGGTGCAGGATCATCAGCTTCCCCTTGGGATCACGGAATACGAAAACATCGCGATCGCGGAAGTGCGCCTCTTTAATCGCCTCCTCCAGCGTCATCGGACGCAGCGCCACAGCGTCCTGAGAGTGCACTAGATGCACTTCAGTGGTTCGTGCCACCGATGGGAATTTGTGCACCAGAACCGAGACGCTAGCGCTCTCCACCAGTCCGGTGGATGCCTCGATATTATGTTCCAATGACTGGCCATTGAATTTCTTGACCGCCTTGCGCTTCTTGCTCAGCCACTTTGTCTTGTATTTGAGAGCCTGCTTCTGCAGATGATCCAGAGCCTCGCTGACAGCCGATACCATATCGGTGGTCTGGGCCAGTCCGACAATTGGGCCATTGGGCGGGTTGATCGTAATTTCCGCTTTGTGGTGCCGCTTTTCGACGGCCAGAATCACCTTGGTCTCGAATCGGTCACCCAGAATTTTGCGAATCTTATTAAGGCCGGTTTCAACTTCTTTGCGGACGTTGGAAGTAAGTTCGTACTTTCTCGCGGTATATTCCACGTTCATTAGGGGAACCTCAATCGGCTGATCGGGTCATCGGATGATCGGACGATCTAAGATCAAATCCTTTTGACCTTCGATCACCCGATGGCCCGATCACCCGATCGCCCGATTATTTCTTAACTCTTCTCTGATGGGTGCTGGGAATTTTCATGTCTTCCCGATATTTTGCAACGGTTCGGCGAGTGACCTGGATACCTTGCGACTGCAGAATCCGCGTGATCTGTTCGTCAGTTAGCGGACGGCTTGGGTCTTCTTCTTCAATCAGCTTCTTGACCCGGCGTTTCAAAATCAGAAGCGACGTGCCGCCGCCCTCGGGCCCTTGCACGCTCTCGGAGAAGAAATACCGCAACTCAAATACGCCCTGCGGCGTATGGACATATTTGTTTGCCACGGCGCGGCTGACGGTGGAAGGATGCACGCCGATCTCTTCCGCAACTTCCTTGATCATCATCGGTTTCAGTTGATCGATCCCGCGCTCCAGAAAATCCTGCTGCCGCGCCACAATCGAATAGCAAACCTTGGCGATCGTCTGCTTGCGCTGCTCGATGTTCTTGATCAACTGTATAGCGGACTTGTAACGGTCTTTAACATAGTTTCGCGTGTCGCGATCGTTCCCGTCCCGCGTGAGCAGCCGCTTGTATGCGGGATTTAGACGCAACTGCGGCATGTCTTCGTCGTTCATGATCACGAGCCACTCGTCGCCATGCTTCACGAAAGCGACATCGGGCTCGATCAGCCGCGTCGGAGTTTTGTTGTAGCGCAACCCCGGGCGGGGATCCAAAGTACGCACATACTCGAGCCCCGCTTGCACGGCCTCGACCGGGCGTCCCATGGCGCGCGCGATTTCCTTGAACTGCTTCAACGTCACCGCGCGCAGATGCTGATCGACAACCGCAATCGCATCGTTAACCACCTGCTCGTTCAGGGCGTTGCCGTTCCGGTGCAGTTGCAACTGCTCCAGGTGGTAGCGCAGTTGATAAAGCAGGCATTCGCGAAGGTCGCGGCACGCGATACCCTGCGGGTCGAACTGGCGCACAACTTCCAGCGCTTCGCGCAAGTCGGCAGCCGTGAAGTTGATATCCGAGACCCGAGCTGGCGCGGCCGCCGTTCCAGTGGCTGCGGCACTGATTCCGTTGCTCCCCAAGCCGTGCGGAGCGCTCTCGGCCAGCGGCGTCTCTTGCGCCGTCTGAGGCGGCACCGGCACATCTGACTCAGGAGGAGCGCTGAAATCAGAAGCTAACCCGGAGGTCTGGAGGGTGCCCTGTCCAAGCTCCGCCTGGGCACGCTCTTCTGCAATATCAATGTCCGCAGCGAGATCTTCCTCCGCCGTCAGCGCCGGATGATTCAAATAAGAAGAAGCTTCGCCATCAAAATTCTCAGCCGCAGCTTCCGGAACCGCAAGCCCCAGCGCCTCCGCCTCACCGACGATTTTAGCCGCTACTTGCGCATCCATCTCCGGCGCCGCCACCGGAGCGATTCCCAGCAATTCTTCATCGCTTGCGATCAGGTATCCTTCTTCGTTCAGATTTCCGATGATTAGTTCAGCCGCCTGATGCACTGGCGGACGAACAGAAATCGCGCCCAGCTGCCATAACAGGTGATCGCTCAGGTTCCCGGGCTTCGAGAGAAAGTTCTCGAATGAAGGTTTCTCGATCTCTTCCATCTCTCCCGAACTGCGATAACCGGGATCGAGATACTCCTGGAAGAACGAGCCAAAATCAATCTCCTCGAAGGGATCTTTCTTCTCATCCGCTATGGTCGGACCTTCTTCGGTTGTGGTCGCCTTCGTCGCTAATCTGTCGCGCTCTTCCTCCTGCCGTCCGACATCGTCCAGCAACGGCACCGCATCTTCCAGTTCTTCCAGCACCGGATTCTCGACCATCTCGGCATTAATCATGTCCTTAAGCTCGAGCTTGTTCAGCGCAAGCACCGACACCATTTGCACGAGACCCGGCGTAAGAATCTGCCGTTGCGACAACTTCACGTTCAGTTTGTGCTGAAGAAGCACCATCTCTCCCAAAAAAATCTATCGTTCCCCATGCACCCGAAGGAGTTTCTCGGCGTATCAAGTGTGGAAAAATTAGCTTCTCATGCACCGAGGTCGATCGTCTGGACACGAAAGGACACTGTGCCCACGCCTTGGTAACTAGAAAGCCGATCGGATGATCGATGATCGGATCATCGGATGATCAAAGCCCAAAAGCCCTTGAATTTAAATCACCCGATCACCGATCGTCAGATCACCCGAAGCTTCACACCAGTGAGAAGCTCTCACCCAAATAGATCCGTCGAACCTCCTGATCCCCACCCAACTCCTCCGGCGTCCCCGAGCGAAAAATCCGGCCTTCATTAATGATGTACGCTCGGTCCGTCACCGACAGCGTCTCCCGCACGTTATGGTCAGTGACCAGAATCCCGATGCCGCTCGCCCGCAAGTCAGAAATAATCTTCTGCAAGTCCAAAACCGCTATGGGATCAATTCCCGAAAATGGCTCATCCAGCAATATGAAAGTCGGATTGATACACAATGACCGCGCAATTTCCACGCGCCGCCGCTCGCCTCCCGACAACGCATATCCGCGATTCTGCCGTATATGCTCCAGCCCCAGCTGGTCAATCAGTTTCTCCGCTTTTTCCCGGCGCTCATGCCAGGAAATCGGCTGAACCTCCAGCACGGCGAGAATATTCTCCTCAACCGTCAGCTTCCTGAAAACCGACGCTTCCTGAGGCAGATAGCTGATGCCATATTGGCGCGCCCGTATATACATGGGAACACCAGTAATATCTTCATCGTCATACAACACCCTGCCTGTGTCGGGGGGAACAAGACCTACGATTGAATAAAAGGAAGTGGTTTTTCCCGCGCCATTCGGTCCCAGAAGGCCCACCACCTCGCCTTGCAGAACCTGAAGGCTGACCCCATTCACCACGCGTCGGCCACGATAGGACTTACCAATTTCGTCGGTGGCCAGCGTATGCATTTATCGTGCCACTTGCGTCCGAGTGATCGTCGGAGACGTTTCTCGTCCTTCCACCAGCACCCTATCATCGTGCCTATAGAAAGTCAACGAATCGCCCGTAATTTTGCCCCGTTCGGCATCAAAAATGCTAGGAAGTTGACTCCCGCGCCCGCCCGTCAGCACATACTTCTCGTCCGCTGCCGTATAAACCAGATGCTCACCGGTGGCGTGGCGCTTCGGTTGAGTAATCACAATCTTGTCTTCCGCCACAATGTGGTCAATTTGTCCCGGCGTCGCCTGGTTTGCGCCAACTTTCGATTGATCCCGCGGCAAAAGATAGACCGTCATCCGATCCGCCGTCATGGTTGTGTCGGATGTTTTCGCGGTTACCCCGCCATCGAGAAAAACCTTGCGCTCCGTATCGGCGTAATTAAGCCGCCCCGAAGTGACATGGACCGGCGTCACCCCCCCAGTCTTGTCGACCTGCACCAGCACGGTCGAAACCGGCTGAGCCAAACTTTCTGGAGCAGCTTCCTGATTTATCCCGCGTGCAATAAGCGACCGATGGTCGCGGTCAAATTGCAGCACCGGAGCCTCGACGATGTTGGCGTTTTGCCACAAGCGGGCGTCGCCCGTATACACTGCAATCGCCAATGAACGACGCCCGGTCATGCTGCGGCTGGTCACGTGAATCGGGTCCGAGGATGCCAGCATGGCGCCATCCGGCTGCGCCTTCAGGTCGGAATATGTGCTTTTGACATTGCCTTCCGCATAGGCATCGCCGGTCGCCCGATTCATACGAACCGTCTGCGCCGTAGTAGCCATGCCGCCGTCGGCCACCCGAGGCGACCCATTGAGGACCAGCATTTGATCCGAAACCGTGTATTCGCCACGTTGAGCCCATGCCTTTTGCGCGCCATCGACGTAGGTAAGCGCTCCAGTTTGCGTAATCGACGACACGCCACCTTCCGGCAAAAAGACGACATCAAGCATTCGGCTGGTCGATACGCGATTGCTCTGTGGCGGCGCGCCAGCCTTATTCGACGCAACCTTGCCGGCATCGATTTTGCGGACATCGAGAACGCCGTTGACAATCTTTGCATCCGGTTCTCCGTGGAGCGTCGAAAGCCGGTTCTTATCGTCGAATCGCGCCGTAAATTTGGCAGCCGTCACCACCGTCTTCTGGTTGGACTCAGGCTGCGTGATCACAATCTGCGGAGGCCCGCCGGTATCGGCGCGGTCCAGCAACCGGCCGTTCTTGACGACGAAGTCCATCACCGGCGCCGTCATGTCGATATCTTGTGTGCCTCCCTTGCCCATCCCAGCCGATGAAGAACCAGGCAATACAGAACCAGACAACGAAGAACCTGCCGATGATGCTGCTGAGGCCAGCCCAACTCCGTTGCCGCGATTTTTCTGCGACAGCTGCACCCCATCCTCGGCGTGCACTGTCTTCAGTATCTGCTCTCCCACAAAGTTGAGCGTCACCTTGCCCGCGGTGCCATGGGCAGGCTGCGCTCCCAGAGAATCGACTTGCACGTTGCCGCTTAGGATGGCCACGGTGAGCAGATTGCGTGAGCCGCTAAGAAAAAGCTCGGCGCGATCGGAGCGCTCATGCGTTTCCGAAGCAGGAGTCGTCGCGTTGGTCGCCACATCGCCCATCGCCGAGCCGGATGAGACCGAGCCGTATGAACCATCGAACTCGGGGACTCCGACTTAAACGCCTTCGATTTAGCCGCCTTCGACTTCGAGGACGCCCGGCCACGAGACACGCTCTCCACATCGCCCTCGGCAAGAATACGTTCCACCGTATTATCCGGACGCAGAAAGAAAGTCGCCTGATCAGAGCGCATATCCTGCTGTGCTCGGGTCATGTGCACTTCGGTGAGAACTACCTGATGCGGCTCTTTCGTAATCACGCCATGATTCGCATTCAGATGAACCGGCTGCGGCCGGTTCACAGTAACATCGACCGCCGCGATCAAATCCATCGTCCCTGTCTTCGCGACATAGTTAATCCCGATCGCTGAACCGGAGGCCTGCGACGTCCGAAACACCACCTTCCCGCTGGCCGACGCGTCTCCCGTATTCTTATTAAAGATGAGGCCACTGGTTTCAAGATGTATCGGCTCTTTCATCTGCTCTGGAGGCGACTGGTCCGCACGCTGAATGCCTTCCGGATTCGATTCCAGATCAATCAGCACCTTGCCCTTCGCGTTCACGTTGCCCGACCCAGGGTCGTATTCGAAATCATCGCCCGTGATCTGGTCGAAGCGGCTCGAGTCCCGGCCATAAATGACAATCTTGACGTTGTGCAAGTCTGCGCGCGCACCTCCTTTGAACTGCACCGCTTTGGAGGCGCTGACCTTGAACAAAGTGCGGCCATCGACCGACTTCGAGATCGAAAAGCCCTCCGCCGTTTGCTGAATATCCAAGCCAAGCTTCGCCGGAATTGCATGAACTGCCTTGCGCAGGCTCCATTGCGCGTAGAAATACATTCCCCCGACGGTAACAACCATCAGGATCGCGCCCAAGGCAAACCATCGCCGCAGCCGTGAAATCTGAGAAGCCATCTGAGGTTAGTGTAACGCGTAGGCCGCGGCTGACAGCTCGCCGAAAACAAGTTTTTGGGACGTTGGCGTGTCAAGGCGGTCGCCTTGGGTCGCTGCGTGTAACGGAGATTTTTCGCCAACCATCCGCCACAACCCCACTGACGGTTTTCAAGCATCACTTCTTATCAAGTTGGAGAAACTCGACTGGGGCTCCATTCTCGATAATAAAAGCGACAGTCACGCCTGGTGAGGGTGAGTTGGGCGCAATAAGTATCTCTTTTCCGGCGATTTCAGCCGAGAGATCGTCCACTTCGAAAGCGACATGCGGAACCGTACGCACAAGTTCGGGGACCTGCGCTTCAGGTTCGAACCGCATCCACTCGATTCCGTAAGCGCTCGTTTCATATCCAGACACGAAGGTCGCACGGTTCTTGATCAGGCGTTCACCTTCTCGACGCTCGGAAGTGGGAATTCCGATGTGATGGTACCGTCTCGTGGAAGTAACTGGTGACTTTTTCACGTGAATAAGTTTAGCTCATGACGGCATCTGCTTCTCTCAATTGTTCAAATCCGGCGCATACAAGCAGAACCCTTCGCCTATGAGCGTGATCGAGATCGAGATCGAGATCGAGATCTTACAAACTACCCTAAGTGGGCGATGGAATGGGAGCGGCCAAACTGCGCGCAGAGCACGAAGAATAAGATCATCAAGACCCAGTTAACTAGGTATAACCATCGGAGGTAGCTCTTGCAGAACAACTGCCGATGCAGTCGCCAGATTTTGATCTGGTTAATCGGCGAGCGAGCGGACCTCCGCGAAAATGACCACATCGAAGTCGGATATTGTTCGCACTCTGGAAGGTGTTGGTTAACCTCTCTGGTAATTCGCCTGAAAACCATCCCCTCGGCAAGACAAGCCGAATAGAATATTCCGAAATAAAAGAGGATGCCCATAATGTACGGGGCCGCAGCCGCGATTGCTCCCCACTCAAGCCTAGTGCGCCCTTCCAAAACCCGTCTACGTTACTTTGGGCTGCAAATGCTGGCTCCCTGATGATTTTCACTTTCTGAACTGCCGCAACCAAGGGGTAGCACTAATCAACTCCCCGGCTGTAGTCGATACTATGGCGATCTAACGCCAGCCATCATTTTGACGCAGTTGCCTAACCCTGGCCTTCATTGACTTGATTCTGGTTCGCACGTAAGATTCGCCAGTGATCGGCCAGATCATCGCGCACTACCGCATCATCGAGAGACTGGGCGGGGGCGGCATGGGGGTGGTCTATAAGGCCGAAGATACTCGCCTGCACCGCTTCGTCGCTCTCAAATTTCTTCCCGATGAGGTCGCGCGCGATCCGCTGGCGCTGAGCCGTTTCGAGCGCGAGGCGCAGGCCGCTTCCGCATTAAACCATCCCAATATCTGCACGATTCACGATATCGGCGAACAGGATGGAAAAGCCTTTATCGCCATGGAATATCTGGAAGGTTCGACGCTCAAGCATCGGATCGGCGGGAGGCCGCTCGAAATCGAGTCGCTGCTTTCGCTGGCCATAGAGATTGCCGATGCCCTGGACGCCGCGCATGCCAAGGGAATTATTCATCGCGACATCAAGCCTGCGAACCTCTTCGTGACCGAACGTGGGCATACCAAGATTTTGGATTTTGGACTGGCCAAGTTCACGCAGCCGATCCGCGAATCCGCCAACGAGGCGGCCACAGAACAGTCGACTGTCACGCTGGACGAGCATCTCACCAGCCCTGGTCAAGCCGTTGGCACAATTGCCTACATGGCACCAGAGCAAGTCCGTGCCAAGGAACTGGACGCACGAACAGATTTATTTTCGTTCGGCGCCGTTCTCTACGAGATGGCGACCGGAACTATGCCCTTCCGCGGCGATAGCCCAGGCCTCATTTTCAACGCCATTCTGGAAGGCCATCCTGTTTCGGCAGTCCGACTCAACCCGGACCTCCCTCCCGACCTAGAACGGGTCATCAGCAAGTGTCTGGAGAAAGAGCGCGACCTACGCTACCAGCACGCTTCTGACATTCGCGCCGATCTGCAGCGCCTCAAACGCGACACTGACTCCAGCAGCGCCCGAGTCATTACTTCATCCGCACTCGCGGGGCGTCGCGCCTGGATACTTTGGATTCCGGTGGCATTGCTTGTGGCGGGAATACTTGTGTGGATCGTCGCTGATCGCCGCCCGCCGACAGCCCAGAATCCGCTTGCCAATGCGCATTTCACAAGGTTGACTAACTTCGGAGGAGCCAAAAGCGACCCTGCGCTCTCTCCCGATGGGAAATTCGCCGCCTTCATTTCCAACCCGAGCGGTACGTTCGACATCTGGCTGATTGAAACTAACGGGAACAGCCTCGCGAATCTTACACAAGGCCGGATCGGAGATGCGCGTGCACCGCTTCGTGCGGTCGGATTCTCAGGAGACGGGTTAGAAGTGTGGAGCGCGGGCACTGAAAGACGAAGGCTCATGCTATGGCCGCTGATGGGCGGGGCACCTCACAATTTCCTGGATGAAGCTGCTGCCGAGGTTGCATGGTCCCCTGACGGCACGCGCGTGGTCTATCACTTGTGGAAGCCGGGCGACCCCACCTTTGTGGCGGACCACAACGGCAACAATCAACGCCTGATCGTGCAAAACGAGGCCGGATTACACAACCACTATCCGGTCTGGTCAAAGGATGGACGCTGGATCTACTTCGTGCGCGGCCGCCCGGCTACGCGAGAGATGGACCTGTGGCGCGTTCCCCCGGATGGGGGCGCGGCAGAACAACTTACACATCTCAACACTGACGTTGCGTACCCGACCCCGATCAACGAGCGCACGGTTCTATTCGTTGCCCACAATAAAGACGGGAACGGGCCGTGGTTGTGGGCGTTCGATGCCAGAACCCGGGCTTCACAACGCGTGAGTTCCGGTGTGGAGCAATACACGGCTCTGGCGACGACGGCAGATGGCCGTCGTCTGGCGGCGAGTGTCGTGAACCCTCAGGTCAACTTATGGAGCGTTCCGATCATTCCGATCACCGGTCGCCCTGTCGAAGAAAAGGACGTCGAAGCCGTCCAACTCCCCACCATGCGCTCGTGGGCGCCCCGCTTCGGAGGCGGATCGTTGTTCTACCTATCGTCGCGCGACGGTGCTGACGGACTATGGAGCTATCGCGACGGAAAAGCGATGGAGATATGGAAGGGTTCCGAAGGTGCACTCGAGTCGCCTGCGGCGATATCGGCAGACGGCGAGAATGTCGCATTTGCACTGACACGAGATGGGAAGCAACAGATGCACGTAATGACGGCGGACGGAACGCAGCTCCGGCCCCTGGCAAGCGATGTTGATGTTCGGGGCACAGCGTCCTGGTCTCCTGATGGCAAATGGATTGCCGTCGCCGGGAGCGACCGCAATGGACAGGGCGTATTCAAACTACCGGCTGACGGTGGCACGCCAGTTCGGATTGCAACGGGACCGTTCTTAGACCCTGTGTGGTCACCCCAAGGGGACCTGATCGTGTACTGCGGAGAGCAGGTATTCACGCTCGCGCCGCTCGAGGCAGTACGCCCCGATGGTACGCAGGCAAATCTGCCGGAGATTAGGGTGCAACGCGAGGGGGAGCGTGTTCGTTTCCTGCCCGATGGCACGGGCCTGGTTTACATGCTGGGAGATACGATGGCCGAGCAGGATTTCTGGCTGCTCGACCTTGGAACGATGCACTCACGGCGCTTGACGAAGCTCAGAAGCTCCGCCATCATGCGGACCTTTGACATCCCGCCTGATGGCAGGCGGATCGTCTTCGACCGACTGATAGGAGATTCGGACATATTGCTCGTTGATCTCATGACCAATGAAGCTAGGCCCTAGTCGGCTGGGAAATGACGCTGCCCATCCGACGAAGTGTGCCAACTTGAAACGAACATTGACCTAATCTTGTGGCAGAATTATGTGAAAATAAGTCCTTTGTTTTGTGTTATCGAGTAGCCCGTGCCGCTCTTGATTTTGATAGTACCGAAAAAAGTACCGAAAAAAGAGGAGTGGAGCAGGTCCCAGCCTACAAGTCCTCGGGTTGCTTCGAGCTATACTGCGCATCGTAGCTAATTCGTGCGCATGAGCACCTCGTCGCCACGCACCATCTTTCACGTCGATATGGACGCTTTCTTTGTGTCAGTCGAAGAATTGTACGATCCGTCGCTGAAATGCAAGCCGGTAGTGGTAGGCGGACAACGCGACGAACGCGGAGTAGTCTCCGCTGCGTCTTACGCGGCAAGGAAATTCGGCGTGCATTCCGCCATGCCGCTACGAACGGCAGCGAAGCTTTGTCCGCAAGCGATTTTTGTGAATGGACATCCCGAGCGCTATCGCGAGTATTCACACAAGGTGCACGAAGTCCTCGGACATTTTTCGCCGCTCGTCGAGATGGCTTCGGTGGACGAAGCTTATCTGGACATGACCGGAACCGAGCGTCTCCACGGACGACCGTTACGCTCCGCTCACCAGCTTCATGCCTCAATGAAATCGGCAACTCAACTGAACTGCTCGATCGGCATCGGAACCTCGCGCCTGATCGCCAAAGTCTCCTCTGCCAAAGCCAAGCCGAATGGCGTGTTCTGGGTTTTGCCGGGACAAGAGGCAAAATTTCTGGCTCCGCTAGCGGTAGGCGACATCCCAGGCGTTGGCAAGGTAATGGAGCAGAAGCTGCACTCGATCGGCATTCAGAAAGTTGGCGATCTGGCGCGGCTCGAAGACCACGATCTTGAAGATCGCTTCGGAAAATGGGGGCTCGCGCTCGCAGGTAAATCCAGATGCGAAGATGCAGGCGGATGGTTCGACAATGCCGTTGGCGAGAGCGTCGACCCAAAGTCAATCAGCCACGAGCACACCTTCGATCAAGATACTGCCGACGCTGAGCGCTTGCAGTCCACGCTGATGCGGCTGAGCGAGATGGTCGCTCGCCGTCTGCGCGAGGGCGGATATTTCGCCCGCACGCTGCAGCTGAAATTGCGTTACAAGGATTTCACCACCATTACGCGAACGCACTCGCTGGAACAACCAACGCAGATGGATAACCAGATCTTCGAGCAGATTCGGCAGTTGTTTTTCGATAATTGGAAGCCGGGCGCGCCGGTGCGTTTGCTGGGAGTGCAGGCTTCAAATTTCGATTCGACATCCGCGCAGCTTGATCTGCTCGAGCCTTCGCAACAACAGCGCTGGCAGAAGGCATTGGCGGCTGCAGATCATCTACGCGACAAGTTTGGAGAATCGGCCATTGGCTTAGCCCGAGGAATGAAAGGCGGATTCCGCGAGCGCACCCACGAAAATCCTGTCGGTCTTCCGGGCAAAGGTGGACAAGCGCCGCAAACGGAAAAGAAACCGTGAATGCGAACTACGAAATATATTCGCGAATGTAAGGGTCGCGTGAGATGGCAAGCTCGTGCGCATCGCCATCGAAAATCACGTGCGAGTCTCGCAGAATTAGGAAACTCATCGGCACCTCGCAATTCTGCCCTTTAGGTAGAGGAAGCATCTTGTTGGCTGTTTTCTCGAAATAATGCGTTGCCATGGTAAAGGCATCCTGCAGCCGATGAGTGACCATGAGCGAACTGGTTTTATACACGTCTCGTTGTTTCACGATAAGTTCAATGATGGTGTTTGAAGTTACCGGATCGAGGCCGCCGGTCGGCGAGTCGTAAAGCAGCACTTCGGGTTCGGTGATGATGGCGCGAGCAATGGCGACGCGCCGCCTCATGCCGCCCGAAAGTTCCGACGGATACATATCGTAGGTTCGTTCCAACTCGACGAAGCGAAGGGCCTCGCGCACGCGCCTCTCTACTTCCTCGGCTGGGAGGTGCTCTTCCATCAGTCGGAAGGCGACATTTTCGTAGACCTTGAGCGAGTCGAAGAGCGCGCTTTCCTGGAACACAATTCCGACGCGGCGCCGCAGTTCAAACAACTCCTGTTCCGACATGCTGGTAATTTCTTCTCCCAGCACGAAGATGTTGCCGCTATCAGGCCGCATAAGGCCGATTGCGAGCTTCAAAAGCGTGCTCTTTCCCGATCCCGCTACCCCGAACAGCGCCTTGGTCTCGCCGTGAGGAAGATGAAATGAAATCCGATCGAGTACAACTTTTTCATCGAACGCAATTGAGACATTGTCGAACTCAATGGCATAACCGGAAGGATTCTCCACCGCAACCGTGGCGTTTTCGCTAGGTAAAGTCGGAACCGGCATAACTTAATCTGTAACCCTCACCTGTAACCTTTATCTGTAACCAAAGATCGCAAAGATCAGTTTGGTGACGAAGAAGTCAACGATAAGAATCAATACTGACGCAGCAACCACGGCCTGAGTCGTCGAGCGGCCGACCCCTTGTGTGCCGCCGCGGGTCGATATTCCGTAGTAGCAGCCGATAGTTGAGATGATGAACCCAAACAGCACTGGCTTGATGAGCCCGGTGAAGACGTCGCGAAATACGAGAATCTGCCAGACCGACGTCCAATACTGCTGCGTGTCGAGCCCAAACAGCAGATGCGCGACAAAGTAACCGCCAATCAGTCCAAGCAGGTCAGCGATAATGGTCAGGAAAAACAGCATGAAACAAGTAGCGCCTACCCGAGGGGTAATCAGCTTCTTGGCGGGATCGGTGCCTAGGGCTCGCATGGCATCGATCTGTTCGGTCACGATCATCGAGCCAAGTTCGCTTGCCATGCCCGACGCATTTCGCCCTGCGACCATGAGTCCAGTAATGAGCGGCCCGAGTTCGGTCACCATGCCGAGCGACACGAGTTGTCCGATGAGGGTGATCCCGCCGAAGCGTTGCAGCGTGCTGGCGGCGTTAAGCGCTAATAGCGCGCCAACGGAGAGTCCCGTCAGCACCACAATGGGCAGCGAACCGAACCCGATCAGGTCTGCCTGCTGCAGCATGTCGCCCATGTATAGAGGACGACGAAAGAAATTCGCCAGCGATTGCGCGGCGAGCAGCGTGTATTCCTGAACCGAAAGCGCGAAGTCTTTGGCAATGTCAATAGGCGAGATAAGTTCGAGTTCTAACGCCATATCTGGTCGCGGAACGTCTGTTCAAGGAACTATAGCAGAGCCGAAAAGAGCGGCAAACCGATTCCATCTAAGGTGACATCAAGCCGCGAATCGTGTCCATCGAATCGTCACTGTCGAATCATGTCCATCACGATATCCGGATCGCACGGATTCAGTTACTCAATTCTTCCAGCATAGCCGTCATCTCGGATTGGGCGTGTGCGTTGCCAGTGCGGCTTGCCGAGGAGATACCATCTGCCAGCCAGCGTTTGGCTTCGTCCACACGGCTCGCGCTAGCCAGCGTTTGCGCACCCATAAAATAAGCCGCGGTGTAATTAGGATTTTTGTCAATCAGCGTCTTGAATTCCTGCAGCGCCTGTTCGATTTGTCCAGTCTTCGAGTACTCCATCGCCAGCCCATAGCGCGCAAAGGCGTCCTCGGGATTTCCGGTAAGAATTTCGCTTAACATCGCGATGCGATCCATAGTTTAGGTCTCAGATGTAAGGTCTCAGGTCTCCAGCCAAGCGCTTAAACCAAGCACTCAGACCAAGATTAATATCTTTCTATTCATATTACGGCATTCATATCACAGGCCGCGTTACAATGGCTGTTCTTTCCAGGAGCGAACTTGGCTTGTCCATATTTTGTGCCGCACCAAATCGTAAACGACGGTTCATGGCCGCATCCTTCGCGCCTCCCGCTCGGGGCGGGATGGACGGGCAACTGTCGCGCCTCAGGGAGTGAAGTATCCGCGTCTGACAAACACGTGCGGGAGTTCTGCAATCTGGGGTATGCAATCGACTGTCCCCATCTTCCTCCACACCGCGATTGGGATGCGATTCGGTTTTCGATTGCCCGCTTCAGCCACGACCAAGTCACAATTTGTTTTGTCTGCGAATTAGGCCACGCTCCGATCGACCACGGACACTTGATTTTCGACCTGAAGAGCGAGGCATGGGTCAATCCGTCTCCAGACCGGCGTGTGCTCACTCTTGCCAGTAGTTATCTCGAGGTTTATCGCGCTCGGCAAAGCGCTGTTGTTATCGATTAAGTTATCGATTAAGTGTGAAGCGGTAGCCTATGGACCAGCCCACGATGACTCAGGACGATAAAGCGATTCTGGCTCGCCCGCGACCCGTGCGCGACTCGATCTCTGAGATGACAGAGATCGTTTTGCCGAACGACACCAATCCGTTGAACGCGCTTCTTGGCGGGCGCCTCATGCACTGGATCGATCTGGCCGGCGCCATGGCGGCCCATCGTCACTCACGCAGCTACGTGGTGACGGCCTCTGTCGATCATATGGACTTTCTCGTGCCGGTTCGGGTCGGCGATTTTGTGATCCTGCGCTCCTCGGTTAATCGCGTCTTCAATACTTCGATGGAGGTCGGCGTAAAAGTCTGGACGGAGAAATATCTCGCTGAAGAAAGACTTCATGTCAGTTCCGCGTATCTGACCTTTGTGGCTATCGATGCTGCGCGAAATCGCGTCGTTGTCCCACCCGTCATTCCCGAAACCGAAGACGAGAAGCGCCGCTATGAAGGTGCGGAGCGGCGGCGTGCCGCGCGCCGGGCCGAATCGGCTCGCCGGACCGAACGGCGCAGTTAGATATGGCCTCATAGTTAGATACTTTAGATACTATGTTAGATATGATCGATCACTAAACCAGCGCGAACGCGGCTGCTATATCTAACATGGTGCTAAGCGCGTGCTAAACTGACGGGTTTCTGGGCAGGCTTATCTAACAAGCGTATTAGACAACCCGAGCTCTACTTATGGACGCACTCCTGATTCATCGCCTTCATTTTGGCTTTACCGTCACGTTCCACTATCTCTTTCCGCAGCTCACGATGGGGCTCGCCTTGCTCATTGTCGTGCTCAAGACAATCGCACTTCGACGAAACGATCCTGTATACAACGAGTCGGCGCGCTTCTGGGGAAAGATTTTCGGCATTAATTTCGTATTAGGTGTTGTGACGGGCATCCCCATGGAATTTCAGTTCGGCACTAACTGGTCGGTTTTTTCACGATTCGCGGGCGGCGTCATCGGACAAACTCTTGCCATGGAGGGCATGTTTGCTTTCTTCCTCGAATCAGCGTTCATCGGATTATTTCTCTTCGGGGAAAAGCGCCTTAGCCCGAAAGCGCACTGGTGGTCGGCGGTAGGAGTTTTTGTGGGTTCCTGGCTATCGGGTTACTTCATCATCGCCACTGATGCTTTTATGCAATATCCCGTCGGATACTACAAGGCTCAAGACGGCAGCTTGCAACTGGCGAGCTTCTGGAAGTTTGTCCTCAATCCCTGGGCGGGTTGGCAATACGCGCACAACATGTGCGGAGCGGCAATTACCGGCGCGTTTGTGATGACAGCCATAGGCGCGTTCTATTTGCTCTCCGACAAGTGGACTGCGCATGCTCGAGTTTTTGTCAAAACTGGAGTGATTGCCGGATGCATATTCAGCGTGCTGCAGCTTTTTCCCACTGGCGATAGGCAAGGCAAAATGGTCACGGAGCTGCAACCCGTGACTCTCGCGGCAATGGAAGGATTATTTCAAGGCCAGCCCGGTGCGCCGCTGGTGCTCATTGGTCAACCTGACGTGCAGGCAAGAAAGATTGATAACCCCATTATCGTTCCAAAGATGTTGAGCTTTCTTACCTATAAACACTGGGAGGCTCGCGTCCGAGGACTCAACGCGTTTCCCCAGCAAGACTGGCCGGGAAACATTGAGTTGCTTTATTTCAGCTACCACATCATGGTTGGCCTGGGGACGCTCTTCATAGCGATCATGGTCGTGGCGGCCTTCTTGCTTTGGCGCGGCAAACTTTTTAATGCTCGCTGGATGCTGTGGATACTGATGCTGGCAATGCCATTCCCTTATATCGCCAACACCGCCGGCTGGATGACCGCTGAACTTGGTCGCCAGCCCTGGATCGTGTACGGACTGATGCGCACGGCAGACGGTTACTCCAAACTTGTCTCCGCCGGAAATGCCATATTCACTTTGTTGGGATTCATGGGAATGTACATGGTGCTTGGAATGCTTGGACTGTTCCTGATCTGGCGAGAAATCGATCATGGTCCCGTGGTCGAACCTCTCTCGAATCTTCAGGCGCCGCGGAGGTAAGGTAATATGGCGAGCCTTTGGTTCTGCATTGTTGCCGTCATGGTCGCGACTTACGTCGTGCTGGATGGATTCGATCTTGGCGCCGGTGCGATCTATCTTGTTGCGGCCAGGACCAATGAGGAACGCCGCCGCGTGCTGCGCGCTATCGGCCCGGTATGGGATGGCAACGAAGTCTGGCTGCTGGCGGCTGGCGGTACGCTCTATTTTGCGTTTCCTGAGCTCTATGCTTCAAGCTTCAGCGGGTTCTATCTTCCCCTGATGATGGTGCTGTGGCTCCTGATTCTCCGGGCCATTGGAATCGATTTCCGCATTCACGTTGAAAGTCGGGTGTGGCAGGCTTTCTTCGACGTGATCTTCAGTGGCTCCAGCATCTTACTGGCTGTATTTTTCGGAGCAGCTCTCGGTAACTTCGTGCGCGGCGTTCCACTGGATGCAAGCGGCTATTTCTTTGAGCCCCTCTGGACCAACTTCAAGCTCGGTCCACGAACCGGAATCCTGGATTGGTACACCGTGCTCATCGGCGTGATGGCGCTGGTGACTCTGGCGGCGCACGGTTCCTACTATGTTGCTCTAAAGACGGATGAAGACCTGGGGCGTCGTGCCCGCGGTATCGCCTTGCTGTGCTGGCCGCTGCAATTTTTTCTGACCTTTAGTGCCCTGGTTGCGACTTATTTCATTCGCCCCGACATTATGGCGAACTACGGAAAGCACGCAGTCGGACTACTGATTCCGGTCGTCGTAGCTGCGAGTCTCGGCGTGATGCTTTGGGCCAATCCCAAGGGCAAAGAGATGCTTGCGTTCATCGCCTCCAGTTTGTATATCACCTTCCTCCTGGTGGGTGCGGCATTTGCGCTTTATCCTGTCGTGTTGCCGGCACGTGACCACCAATATGACCTCACGATTTTTAATACCGCCGCCGCTCATCACGGTTTGACCGTCGGCTTGGTTTGGTGGACGTTTAGCGCAGTGCTGGCGGTCGGATATTTTGTTTTCGTCTTCCGCATGTTTCGCGGCAAGGTGCAGATGGATGAAGGACAGTATTAGCAATCGCAGATTTCAGATGTCAGGTTGCACAAGTGAAAAGCTGTTTTTGAGTTATCAGCGCTACCTCTGCAATCTGACCTCTCACCTCTGCAATGCCGTGGTCCGCGTCCTCCCGTATAATCACTAAATGGGCGCTCACTCGCATCCCGGTCAGCAACAGCCGTCACCGCAACCTCTACCTGGCGTTAACGCCATCATCGCTGTCGGATCGGGCAAGGGCGGAGTCGGCAAGACGACGTTGTCGGTCAATCTGGCTATCGCCTTGAGCAAGATGGGCCATAAAGTCGGATTGCTTGATGGCGACGTTTACGGGCCGAACGTTCCGCTCATGCTTGGGACCAATGAGCAACCAAAAGTGATGGGCGAAAACCAGATTGCGCCTATCAACTCGCACGGGCTCAAAGTCATCTCGGTCGGCTTCCTTAATCCCGGCGACAAACCGCTCATTTGGCGCGGTCCGATGTTGCATTCGATCATCAAGCAATTTCTCGGCTCCGTGCAGTGGGGACAGCTCGACTATCTGGTCATCGACCTTCCTCCAGGAACTGGCGACGTTGCGCTTTCGCTGATTCAGACTGTCCCATTGACCGGCGCGATCGTGGTTTCTACTCCTTCCGATGTTTCGTTGCAGGATGCTCGCAAGGCGATCGAAATGTTTCGCCAGATGAAAGTCGATATCGTTGGCATGGTCGAGAACATGAGTTACTTTGTCTGTCCGCATTGCCAGCACGAGATCGACATCTTTTCCCGCGGCGGCGCGGAAAAGACCGCGAAACAATTCGGCATCGCATTTCTCGGGAATGTCGAACTCGACCCCGAGATTCGTAAAGCAGGCGATGGCGGCTCTCCAACTGTGTTACAGGGCGAGAATTCGTCTCACGCGAAATCGTTATTCGCATTTGCTCGCAATGTTGTCGCTCGAGTCGACGAAATCAAAGCCAGCAGCTCCGAGAGCGTGATTCAGATTCAATAAGATTTGCATCCCAATAAAATCTGACGGCAATTCTTATTTATGCTCAAAGCGTGCCAGTTGAAACGTTGCGTTCGCAGTTTCGTCTTTGAGGACGAGCTTCGCAACCATCTCTCCAATAGCTGGACCATGTTTGAACCCATGGCCTGAGCCGCCTCCAACAATCCACACATTTGTGTTTGCGGGATGGCGATCGATGATGAAATTGTTATCGGCAGTATTCTCGTACTGGCAGACGCGCGTTTCGAGCACGGGCGCATCCTTCATCCCCGGGAAGCGGTGAGCGAGATAATGACGAACCTGAGCCATGTTTTCTTCACTCACCAGGCGCTGACCTGAGGTTGGATCGAACTTCGGACCGCGTGTGTCATCGGCCAGTTTGAAGCCACGAGCCTGATTGCCGGGGATTCCGTACATGAAGTGGCCGCTGTGATCGCCCCACACTGGCAGGTTACCCTCGTCGTAACTCGGATCGCCGGCAGGAGTGCCGAAGAAAAATACTTCCTGCTTCGTTGAAATAAAATGCGGACCGATGGATTGCGGAAATAACTCTCCGAGCCAGGGTCCACAGGCAAATACATATTGATCGGCGGTTACGGTTGATCCGTCAGATAACGACAAAGATTTCCAATCGCTGGTTTCGAGATCATTTTTCTGAAGATCGTTCTTTTGGAGATCATTTTCTTGAACATCATTGCTTACAAGATGATTGCTTTCCAGATTTTTTCCCGCCACTGCAGCTTGCCGATACTCTCCGCCTTCGGCTACGAAATGATCGACTACCGCCTGGGCTGAGGCGCGGGCTAGAACATATCCACTTTGTGATTCGAAGATTCCCCACTTCACGTTTTCGAAATTGATCTGCGGCCAGCGGATCGATAGTTCGTTTACGGTCAGCTGCTCAAATTTGATTCCAGCTTCCTTCAGGCAGGATAACGATGCTCGCTCGTATGAGTCGTCGGCTTCTGCCATCCAGAGCACTCCGATCGGAAAGAAAAAGTTTTGCTTCCACTCCGCTTCGTGTTGCTTCCAGAGATCGAATGCCCGGGCGGCTAATTTCGTATAGACCTGCCCGGGTCCGTAGGCTGCGCGCATAATTCGTGTTTCGCCTCCGGATGATGAGCGGGAATTTCCCGGTCCCCATGCATCGAGCAGCGTGACTTTTGCTCCGGCGCGGAGAAGATAGAGGGCAGTCCACCCGCCAAAGGCGCCTGCTCCAATTACTGCGATGCGGGGCTTGCTGCGTTTTCCGGTGACCATGCCCGCGCAGTATATCCCGTGGGAGTCGAGTTCACAGTGCCGGTATTTATTTTGTACTGATCACGTGGCGGACTTCATTTGCGTTCTTCAAGGGTTCAAACTCCGAAAACGCCAGCTTTTCACTTTCCACTCTTTGCTGGTTTGGACTCGCCCGAATCGCCCAGCAGGCCGAAGACTCCGACGCCGTTCGTCGTCCCTACATACACCTTGCCGTGGACGATCAGCGGGACGATGAACTTGTTCCCGGCGCTGAAATCATCGCGGCCGGAAGATGCCTGCTTGCTGTTATAAAGCTCATGCGTTAGATCGTGGGCATCGTAGGCGTGCAGCACCGCTTCACTCTTGTTCTCGACCGCCCAAACGATTCCATCCTGCGATCCGTTCGCCGAGACGCTGGGCATGGCTCCGGGATAGACATAGCTCATGGCGGTTTCAGACGCGGGCGTTTCTACCAGGCGCGCGTTCGCAAACTTGAATTCGCGGATGACACCGTCGACCGATCCGAAGTAGAGCCGTCCGTCAAAATACGCGGGCGAGCCGCGGAATCTTCTCCCTTTCAATGCCTCTGGGAGTTCCTGATAGATATTTTCATTTCCCTTGGGATTGAACTTGCCCATGGCATCGCGATTCAGAAGATAAATATTTCGATCTTTGCCGGCTCCGACGACGAGATGCCAGGTCTTGCCGGATGCATCTTTCATGTCGGGCAGCACGACAGGGCCGCCCGCTCCGAGATCGTCGTCGTTGGCATTTTCGTCCACAACGTTATACATCGTGAAGTAATCGACGATGCCAAGCTTGTCGTCCGAAGTCGATATCTTCAAAAAAGAGTTGCCAAAATCGCCGCGCGATGGAAATCCTTTTGGATCGAGCGTCGTATCGAACGTGCCGTTCGCGGCCATCACGTAGATGTTGCCTCGATCGTCAGCGGCGGCGCCGGAGCCGCTTTGCCACACCGCAACAGGTCGGCATTCTCTCGCATTCTGCCATCCTTGACACCCTCACCCCCACTCCCTAGAATTCCATCAGGGTGTGGCGGAATCTTAATCTAAGCCACTGCATCTAAAGTATTTAGTGGGGCGTTTTGGCCCCTCTTCCGGGGAAATATGCCAGCAGGGCCTGCGGGCGGACGGGAACGCGAAATCTTAACCGCCATCGTTGAGACGTTTATTGCCAGCGGGGAGCCGGTGGGGTCGCGGACGCTTGCTCGGTCGAGCCGCGAAGGGTTGAGTGCGGCCACGATTCGAAATGTGATGGCTGATCTGGCGGATGCGGGATTTTTGGAGCAGCCTCATGCCTCGGCGGGGCGCGTGCCTACGGCCCAGGCTTATCGTTATTACGTCGAGCAGTTGAGTGGCGAGGCTCATCTTTCGCATGAGAATCAGAGCATTATTTCTGACAGCTTGACGGGCGTCACCGATGTGCAGGAGTTCATGGAGCGGACTTCGCATGTGCTCTCGTTGATCTCGCACAGCGTGGGCGTTACGGTTGCGACGACTGGTCCGCAGAATGCTTTGGAGCATGTTTACTTTTCGCGGCTCAGCGACCAGAAGGTGCTGGCGGTGGTGGTGACGCGGTCAGGAGTGGTGCGCGATCGCGTCTTGCGGTTGGATATTGCGCAGGCTGATCTTGATCTGGCGGCGCGTTATATCAATGAGAATTTTCGCGGCTGGACCATGGGAGACATGCGGGCCGAGTTGGCTCGGCGGCTGGAGCAGGAGCGCAGCGAGTATGACCGGCTGATGCAATCCATTGAGCAGCTTTATCAGCAAGGGGCGCTGGCTTCAACCGACGACGCGCAGGCGGTATATGTAGAGGGCGCGGCTAACCTGGTTACGCATCATGCCGGCCAGGAAGATCGCAGCCGGCTGCAGGATATGCTGCGGACGCTCGAGGAAAAAGAAAAGGTGGTGAAGCTGCTGGGGGCTTATCTCGACACGCGGCAGGAAGCGGTACGCGTCGTGATTGGTCTGGATGAGGCTTTACCTGCATCCAATCTCCAGAATTTTGTGCTGATTGGCGCTCCGGCGCGGGTTGGCGGGGAAGTCATGGGATCGCTCGCCGTGATTGGGCCTACGCGGCTGGATTATCAGCACACCATGTCGGCGGTGTCTTACATCGCGCGGCTGTTTGACAAACTTTTGAATGAATCGGAGTAATAAAGTCGTATGCGCAAAGGAAATGGAAAACCCGACGGGAATCTTGACCTGGATCACGAGTTGCCTCCCGCGGAGGGTGGGGAGGGGAATGCTCCTGTCTCCGCGCTGGGCGGGACGATGGAGTCTGGCGCGATCCCTGAAACGGACAAGCTGAAGGCGGAGCGCGATGCGCTACTGGATCGGCTGGCTCGTCTTCAAGCGGAGTTTGACAATGCGCGCAAGCGCGCGGTGCGCGAACAGCAGGACTTTCGCGAGTATGCGGCGGCGGATGTTATCAAAACTTTTTTGCCGATCCTCGACAGTTTTGAGCTGGCTTTAAAGGCTTATGCCGATTCGAGCGATTTTCGCAACGGTATCGAGTTGATCTATCGGCAATTTCAGGATGCACTGCAGAAAATCGGAGTTGTGCCGATTGCTGCTGTGGGGCAGCCCTTTGATCCGCGGATCCATGAGGCGATCGAGATGGTGGACACGTCCGAGGTTCCGGATCACCAGGTCCTCGATGAGCTGCAGCGCGGTTATAAATATAAAGACCGCTTGCTGCGGCCGGCCATGGTGCGGGTCGCTCGCAATAGCCGCGCATAATAAAATTTAATTTCATTCATTTGAAGTGGGGGAGTTCTGGCCGCCAATACAAAACGCGATTTTTATGAGGTCCTGGGTGTTACTCGCACTGCCACTGAAGTCGAAATAAAAAGCGCTTATCGCAAACTTGCGATGACGTACCATCCTGACCGAAATCCTAATAATCCTGACGCCGAAGATAAGTTCAAGGAGATTACTGAGGCTTACGCGATTCTTGCCGACGGTGAGAAGCGATCTTTGTATGACCGTTTTGGACACGCGGGGCTTGGCGGGACGAGCGGCGGCGCGGCGGGATTCGATCCGGCAATCTTCCAGGATTTCGGCGACATCTTTGGCGACATTTTTGGATTTGGCGACATGTTTGGGCAGGGCGGACGGCGCCGCAGCCGTGCTCAGCGCGGAGCCGATCTGCGCGAAGACTTGCATCTGGAATTTGAGGAGGCGGTTTTTGGCACAGAGAAACCGGTAAGTGTTCGGCGGCATGAGACTTGCGACGCGTGTCGGGGAACGGGAGCCGCTCCGGGAAAGGCTCCGGTGAGCTGCCGCTCTTGCAATGGGCGCGGGCAGGTGCGGTATCAGCAGGGATTTTTCAGCATTGCCCGGACGTGCCCGACTTGCCAGGGTGCGGGGACGGTGATTACCGATCCGTGCGCCAAGTGCAAGGGCGAAGGGCGATTGCTGCGCGAGCGTGTGGTTGAAGCCAAGGTGCCTGCGGGCGTTGAGGATGGCACGCGAATTCGGTTCAGCGGGCTAGGCGAGGCGGGAGCGTTCGGCGGCCCGGGCGGCGATTTGTATATCGTGCTGCATGTCAAGGAGCACGCATTTTTCGAGCGCGAGGGCAATGACCTGCATTGCGTGGTTCCGATATCGTTTGCGCAGGCTGCGCTGGGCACGGAGATTACGGTTCCTACGCTTGACGGTGAGCACAAGCTGAGAGTTCCGGAAGGGACGCAGTCGGGAACGCCGTTTCGCATTCGCAACAAAGGTGTGCCGGTGCTGAATGGACATGGCAAAGGCGATCTTTATGTTGAGGTGCGCATCCAAACTCCCTCGAAGTTGAATAAGCGCCAGCGCGACCTGTTGTCGGAGCTCGGCGAGTTGTCTCCGGTGGAAAATAAACCGCAGCATCGGACATTGTTGGGGCGGGTTAAGGACATGTTTGTGTAGAAGCGCGTCCCGGCATGTTGGGGTTCACGCGGGCCTATCATTAACGCGGGCCGATCATTAATGAAGTTCTTATGAACGTCATCCCGCGCGTGATGAGCGATTTAAGCGAGGAATCTGAAATGGGCAGACAGGCAGCTGCTCGTGCTTTACGTGGTGGCGATGGCAGCCGTAATAGTCGGTGTAGATTTCGTGTTCTTCAGAAACCGATTCTGGGAACGGCTGATAGTGAATATTGGCATTGTCCTGGTATTCGGAGCTTTCTACTTTAGATTCCTCAGGCGTCCATAAAAAAGGCGCAATAGCGTTTAACGGAAACTCTCGCAATTCAAATCAATGTCCATTAATAAGGACTCGCCAGTTACGATCGCGGAATTTGAACCTAAAGTTACTCCCGCTAAGACCTGACACCTGACTCATGACTCGCCGCCGTTGGATTGCTGACGAGGTTAACGGAAATATGGCGGCTCTGGTGGGTGAGCACGCTACACATCTGGCTCGTGTTCTTCGCGCTGAAATCGGACAACAATTCGACATTGCCACCAAAGACGAGGTGCGACTCGGAACTATTGTTTCTGTCTCCGACAATCGCATTGAGTTCGCGCTTGGCGAAGCGCGCGCCATAAAACCCGCTCCGCAGGTTGTCCTCGTCCTCGCCATCTTCAAGTTTGATCGCATGGAATGGGCGCTGGAAAAATGCACGGAGATTGGTGTCGCGCGCATCGTTCCTGTTATTGCCCGCCGAACCGATGCCCACCTCGCGGCAGCCGCTAATAAGCGGCACGAGCGCTGGCAACGAATCGTCCGTCAGGCAGCCGAACAGTCCCGGCGATCGACTGCTCCTGAGGTTGCGCGTCCCGTGAAGCTGAAGGACCTTGCCGACGTGCTGCCGTCCAGCGGGCTGACTCGCCTTGTTCTAACTGAGACAGTTCTAACCGAGACTGTTCTGGCTAAGCCGGAAGAAGACACAGGGCTGAGAGATATTCTGCAATCGGAGTCGAACCAATCGCGGTCGAATCAGGTCGCGCTTGCCGTGGGGCCTGAAGGTGGATGGGCCGATGAGGAACTGGGTTGGTTTCGTGAGACGGGATGGGTCGCAGCCTCGCTCGGCGACACCATTCTTCGAGCCGAGACCGCGGCGATTGTCGCCGTAGCGCTCGCGTTTGAGGCGCTGCGCTGATCCCGCCCTCATCTTCCTTATTCCTTGCGCAGGTGCTTGGCTGAGATGTCAGTGTTGATTAGGCCTGGCCTTCCGGACCGAGTCTTCCACAAGTGCCTCTGATATTCTCCGTCTAGTGAACCTTCAGTGACTTCTAACTTGACTTCTAACGTGAATTGCACCGTCTTGCCTCCAACTAAGATCCTTCCCGACGAACATCAGCAGCGAGCTATTGAACACGTTGAGGGGCCGATGCTGGTGATCGCCGGCGCCGGCACCGGAAAGACGACTGTTCTTACGCAGCGGGTGGCGAATCTTATTCGCGAAGGTCATGCGCGTCCCGACGAAATTCTGGCGCTTACTTATACAGAGAATTCTGCGGCTGAGATGATGGCGCGGGTTCGTAAAGAACTTCATGGGACTGCTCTCGATGGGCTGCAGGCTTGCACCTTTCATGCCTGGTGCAACGGGCTGCTGCAGCGGCGCGGTGCGGGTTTCGGCGTGCTCGACGACAAAGATCTCTGGGTATTTTTGCGGCGACGAATTCGCGATCTGCGGCTGAAGCATTTTGTTCGGGCGGCTAATGTTGGACAGTTTCTCGATAGCCTTGCTTGATTTCATGCGCCGTTGCCAGGATGAACTGATCGGACCCTCGGAATATGCGCTCTATGTGGAACGCATTGAACGCGGCGAAGTGCCGTTGCCTCGCGTCGCTCGCTCCAAAAAGCAGACGGAATTGGAGGCGACGGAAATCCTGGAGCGCTGCCGCGAAATTGCCCGAGTTTTCGCAACGATTGAAGACATACTTCGAGCCAAAAATCTCGGAACCTTTGGGCACATGATCGTCAGAGCCTATCAGTTGCTGAAGGACGATTCCGCTTTGCTCGACGAGGAGCGGAAACGCACTCGCTTCTTGCTGGTGGATGAATTCCAGGATGCGAATTATGCCCAGGTCGAGATACTTTCATTGCTGGCGGGCTCGTCGGCAAATGTTTTTGCGGTTGGCGATCCGGATCAAGCGATCTACCAGTTTCGCGGCGCTTCGAGCGAGGCGTTCACTTTGTTTCTGAAAAATTTTCCTTCGGCTAAGTTAGTGGCTCTGGAAAAAAATCAGGCGTTCGCTCTCGCCGATCTTGCGATGCGCCTTCGGGCTGGTGAATGACAATCCGCCGGTCTTTGCACTGGCTCATGGACAAACTTCCGGACAGACTTCATGGAAAAACGGCCGCAAAATGTGCGCGCAGGAGGTGAATTCAATTTCTTACAAGCGCGCTTGTCTCGAATCTCAGCGCGACGAGGAGGCTAAGCAAAAGGGAGAATCTGCGATCACGCCGCCGGTGGAGATTGTCACTTGGCGGGATAAAGAAGTTGAAGCTGCCGATCTGGCGCGGCGGATCCAGCGGATGCGGAAGGAAAAAAATAATAACAATACAATAACAATAATAAAGACCGCTGCCGGTGGAGCGATTTTGCCGTGCTTTATCGTCAGCACAGTCATCGCAATGAGCTGGTCCACGAATTTGCCGAGCGTGGCATTCCGTTTTCGATCGAAGGTCTGGATGTGCTGGACACGCCCGAAGTTCGCGACGTCCTGGCTTGCCTGACAGCGGCTGTCTCTCCGAATGATGCCGCGCAGTTTATTTCGCGTCGCGGCGATGCCCCAGTTCGGCATCGATGCGATTGAGTTGCGCGCGGCTATGAGGGCCATGCGGCGGGACGAGCTCGATCTTCCGACGGTGCTCGGAAGGCTTGCGGGTGGGTCGGCAGTGCTCGCAAGCGTGGAGAACGTTCATCGCCAGATCGAGAAGGATGGCGTTCGCGCCATTGATGCAGTGAATATCTTAATTCGGCATTTTGATCTCCAGCGGTCGGCGTTAGTGGTCGCGTTTGTGAAGTTTGTGGATGCCTGGCAGGCCAAGCCCATTACTGAAACTGGCAGCGCGGCTGAGTTTCTCGAGTATCTCGATTATTTTGTGCAGGCGCGCGGGGAGATTCCGCTGCCGCGTAACTCCGACGATGCCGTGCAGCTATTGACGGCGCACGCCGCCAAAGGACTTGAGTTTCGGCATGTGGCGATTGTTCGTGGCTCCTCGGTGTCGTTCCCAACGGTCTACCGCGAGCCCTTAGTGGCTTTTCCGCCGGAGCTGCGGCGGTCTGACACGTCGTCTGTTGACGACAAAACGTTGCACGAAGAGGAAGAGCGGCGTCTTTTTTACGTTGCCATGACTCGCGCCAAAGACACGCTTGCGATCTACGCCAACCAGGGGAAAGGCAACAAAGATCCCAGGCCGACGAAGTTTCTGCGCGAGTTCATGGTGAATCCGGTCTACACAAAATACTGGTCCACACGCCCGGCAGCCGCGGTGCAGGATGCACTATTTGCCGAGGAGGAGGAAAGAATTGCTTTGCAGCAATCGAATGTCGCCGCCTGGTTGCTTATGCCACCTTCGTCAAATTTCGTCACGGGATTGAGCGCCTCCTCGATCGAAATTTATGAGGAGTGTCCACTACGTTTCAAACTTGAAAGGGAGTGGAACCTGCCGCGCGAAGTTTCCGCATCGCTGCACTATGGAGCGGCGATGCATGGCGTGCTGCGAACCTTTTACGATGCGCAGCGCTTTCAACGGGAGATCAGCGACGATGAGTTGCTGGAACAGTTCCGCTCTGCGCTGGCTTCGGCGGGCATTGCGGATCGATATCAGTATGAACTTTATCTGCGGCAGGGAATTGAGCAGTTGCGGCAGTTCTTTGAGTGTGCTCGCGATGCTCCGGCCGAGGTGGTCGATACCGAGTGCGGATTTGAGATGCAAGTCGCGTCGGCGAAAGTATCAGGACGAGTGGATCGCGTCGACCGTACCGGCGTTGGGACGATTGCCATCGTCGACTACAAGACCGGCAAGCCGCGGTCGCAGGAAGATGCTGATGAGAGCCTGCAACTTTCCTTGTATGCGCTTGCGGCTCGCGAGGTGTGGGGGAAGAACGCGGACCGGCTGATCTTCTACAACCTCGAAAACAATACTCCCATCCTTACCACGCGTAACGAGGCTGAACTGGAGAAAGCAAAACTCCGCGTCCAGAAGGTGGCGGATGGAATTGCGCAGGGAAAATTCGCGGCGAAGCCCGGATATCAGTGTGCTTATTGTCCCTACCGCAATCTTTGTCCGGCGACGGAGAAGGTGGTAGTGGCGCCGCTCAAAAAGTCGGCCTCTCGCGTCAACTGATTTCGCAGGGAATCTGAAAGTAGCGAATCTGGAAGTGCCGTAAAAAACTTTGGGGACGCTCATCGCGTCCCCTTTGTTGTTGCCTGTTGCAGGTTCTTAGTGCTTTTTGCTGCTTTTCTTCTTTGCTTTCTTTTTGGTTGCCATGGATCTATTCTCCCTTTCCATTCTTCATGGAATTTCGCAACGGTAATTTGTTGCAACTAGTTGAATGTATAGAGTCAACGCAGAACGAAGTCAAGAGAAAAATGATTGAAAGAGATGCATGCAACGGTGTACCAAAGTCACCTCGTGAGTCGCGCGCGAAAAAAATTTGCATGATGGTGGAAGAGTCGCTGGTCGTTAGTTGTTCGTCGTTACAAATCGCGAGCGGTCATTGACTAACGACTAACGATCATGTTCTTGCTCGTATGGTGACTGGGCTTCGGCCTGTATTGGCCGGGGCAAAGGCTGCTAACACACGAACCTCTTCCGTGATCGCCGCCATCTATAATTAAGAGACGATTTTGTTGAACGAATATTGGCAGAGGGAGCGTTCTTATGGCCGGTTCGAATTCGAATGATGGTGTGATTATTGCGGGATGCCGCACTCCAATTGGAAAATTTCAGGGAAGTCTGAGCGACATGAGCGCGACGCAAATCGGCGCAGTCGTCGTGCGTGAGGCAGTGAAGCGCGCGAATCTGCAGCCGCAGCAGGTCGATGAATGCATCATGGGCAACGTTGTCTCGGCTGGACTAGGGCAGAATCCGGCGCGGCAGGCCGCATTGTTTGGCGGGCTCGCACCCGAAGTGGGCGCCATGACTATTAATAAAGTGTGCGGCTCAGGATTGAAGGCGGTAGCGCTTGCGGCGCAAGCCATCGAAACCGGCAACAGTTCGATCGTTGTTGCGGGCGGAATGGAGTCGATGACCAACGCTCCCTATCTTCTGCCGAACGCGCGCAAAGGATATCGCCTCGGCAACGGCCAGCTGATCGACTCCATGGTCCACGACGGCCTCTGGGATATTTACAACGACTATCACATGGGGCTAACCGGCGAGAACGTAGCCGAAAAATACGGCATCACTCGGGAAGAGCAGGACGAGTTCGCCGTCAACTCGCATCGCAAAGCTCTCTCCGCGCAAAAAGAGTGCCGCTTCAAAGCGCAGATTGTTCCAGTAGAGATTCCCGCCAAAAAGAAAGGCGCCGCGCCGGTGATCTTCGATAAAGACGAAGGCCCGCGCGAGGACACCACCATCGAAGTGCTGCGCTCGCTCAAGCCCGCATTCAAAAAAGATGGAACGGTGACGGCAGGGAATGCTCCGGGTGTAAACGATGGAGCGGCAGCCGTGGTAGTAACCAGCGCTGCCCGCGCAAAAGAACTTGGAGCAACTCCCATGGTCCGCATCGTGGCGCAGGCTACCAGCGGAGTAGAGCCGAAGTGGGTGATGATGGCTCCGGTAGGCGCAGTGCAGAAAATCTGGCAGAAGACAGGATGGAAGAAAGACGATGTCGATCTCTACGAACTGAACGAGGCCTTCTCGGTGCAGGCGCTAGGAGTGATTCGAGAACTCGGGCTGGATATGAATCGCGTGAATGTGAATGGAGGCGCGGTGGCGCTCGGGCATCCGATTGGGGCGAGCGGAGCGCGCGTGCTGGTGACATTGATCTACGAGATGATTCGCCGTGATGTGCATCGCGGGATCGCCGCGCTCTGTTTGGGCGGAGGAAATGCGGTGGCTATGGCGGTCGAGCGGTAGGACGATTTAGATCCCAGTTGCGAGCGCTATCGCGAATTAATGTCAACCACGCCTACCGTGTTGCCAGTTTCCGTATTGCTGGCCACTCACGAATTGAGAGGCAGATTCAGGGCTCGCGCGTTCTACAATGCCTAACATGAATTTTGGCGACCTGCTGCGTCGCTGGCGCGCTGTTCGCCACCTCAGCCAACTGGACCTTGCGCTCGATGCAGATATCTCGACGCGTCATCTCAGTTGCGTCGAGACGGGCCGCGCACAGCCGAGCCGGGAGATGGTCCTCCGTCTCGCCGAGACCCTTCAGGTTCCGCTGCGCGAGCGCAATGCCCTGCTGTTGGCAGCGGGCTACGCTCCACTTTATCGTCACACCAATCTCAACACACCTGATCTCGACACAGCTGAGGCAGAGGCGGCGCGTCGAGCGGTGGAGCTTCTCATGGCGCAACTTGAGCCTTTTCCCGTACTCGTCGTGGACCGGCATTGGAATACGCTGAGGATGAATGCTGGAGCAAAGCGCTTTCTCGGTCTCTTCCCTGGCTGCGACTCCGGGACGCCTCATAATGGTGTCCGCCTTGTATTCCATCCCCATGGGCTGCGGCCCTTCATCGAAAACTGGGAAGTGGTTGCCGCACGCATCATTCGGCGGGTGCATCGCGAGGCCGCAGACAATCCATCAGACGAGACGTTGAAGCGTTTCCTTGGGGAGTTGCTCAGCTATCCGGACGTGCCAAGCCGCTGGCGCATGCTGGATTTGGACGACGCTCCTCCACCGTTCTTGACTATCAACTACAGGTGGAAGGAATGCACGCTTCGCTTGTTTTCTACGCTGACTAGCTTCGGCACTGCAATGGACATTGCACTGCAGGAACTGCGCATTGAGAGTTTCTTCCCTGCAGATGAAGCCACGCGTCTTGTGCTGACCTCCTGACTGAGCGCGTTTTAAGTATCGGACGGATTACTTCAACCGCGTGTCCCATGACCTCGGAGGTCATGGACGCAGTTCTTCCTCCATTGGATACTGATCCCGGAGCGGACTTGAAGAGAGGCAACCACAGTACGGGCTGCCGAGCACAGGAGGTCGTTGCCATGTCGCCACTTGAAGGAAAGGTTGCGGTTATAACTGGCGGAACGAGCGGGATCGGCGCGTGCACCGCCGAAGTTTTCGTTGCTAACGGACCCAAGGTTGTGATTGCCGGCCGTCGCCAAGACAGAGGAGAGAAACTCGCAGGGAAGCTCGGCGATGCCGCGAGTTTCATGCGTACAGATGTCTCTGTCGAAGCCGACGTCAAGGCGATGATTGACCATGCCGTGGACCGCTTTGGCCGCCTCGATTGCCTGATGAACAACGCCGGGAGAAGTTCGCAATATGCCGCCATTGCTGACGTTGATCTGGAGCAGTTCGATGCGGTGATAGCCGTGCACCTGCGTGCCGTCCTTGCGGCAATGAAATATGCGGCGCGCGTGATGGCTGCCCAAGGAACGGGCAGCATCATCAACGTTGCCAGTGTCAATGGATTCCGCGCCGGGCTGGGGGGATACTACTATTCAGCCGCGAAGGCAGGCTCGATTCACCTCACGCGTTGCGCAGCCATGGAGTTGGGTGAAAAAGGAATTCGAGTGAACAGCCTCTCGCCGGGGATGATTGCTACCGGAGCTTTCGCCCAGTACGCGGGAATGCAACCGGACGAGGCGGATGACCACCCGGAATATGCCGAGGCCGCCATCGGTTCTGTCGTGAAAAGATGGCAACCGCTGCAGTATGTCGGCCGCGCGGATGATATCGCGCAAGCCGCACTGTTCCTAGCCAGCGATGCGTCGCGTTTCGTGACAGGACAGAACCTGGTGGTGGATGGGGGCATCAGTGCAGGCTGGCCGATCGCCGCTGCCGGCTCCGACCGCGAGTTGTTTTTCCGCACAATTCAGGCGAGCGTGTTGGCCCATTCCGCGTAGCTCGAGTTCCGCAGCGGGTGGCCAACTTCTTCCGCGAAGTATAAATCGATCCTTATTAAGTGTGAGAACAAAATAACCGGGGGTGCGCCACTTCTCGCTTTTGAGAAAGACTGCCCTGAGCGATAGCCGAAGGGTGGCCTTTCACCGACGCTCGCGACGGGAGTCTTTTAGTAACCCCTTCTACGGGGTCAGCCCACACTTCCCGACTTTTCCCTTGACCTAAGCCCAACCACTTGCAACGATTGAGATTGTTCCCTATAAAAGGTTGCCGTCTAAGTCGAATGGAATCAAGACTTTGATACTTAACTGCCTAAGATTGAATACTTTGCAAGCCTCCATACGCTAAAGGATGATTATGCACTTGACACACAAATTGAATCAGGCTAGAATCAAATCATGGACGGCGATTCCAGTGTAAATACCGCGATGCTAATCATAATCATCCCCGTCGCCGCTCTTGTCATTGGCAAACTTTTGGGCCATTTGTGGAGGCGACCAAGATGAACCTGATAGACGTAACCAAGTCACTCGGAACCGAAGATCAATGCTTAGATTTCCTCGAAGGGATGCGCTGGCCCCAAGGCGTCCGCTGTCCAGTCTGCGGTAATGACAAAATTTCCCGCGTCACACGCGAGGCCAAGAGCAAGAACAAACGCAACCGGATTTATACCTGCCTAGAGAAAACCTGCAAACATCAGTTCTCCGCAACCGCTGGCACCGTATTCGCCAGTTCTCACCTGCCCCTGACAAAATGGTTCATGGCAATCGCGGTTGTGATGGACGCAAAAAAAGGAATGTCCGCTCTGCAACTTCAGCAGCACTTAGGGATCGGCAGTTACCGAACCGCGTGGTACATGGTTCATCGGATTCGCAAGGCGATGGTAGAGCTTTTTCCTACTAAGCTTTCAGGCATTGTGGAAGTGGACGAGACATACATCGGCGGCAAAACGAAACGGCGCGGTACGCCAGATCAGCGCTCCACGTGGCACCAGAAAAAAGACATGGTGATCGGGATGCGTGAACGTGGCGGTCGCGTGCGATTCTTTCACGTTCCCAACCTCAAAGCCGAGACGATCAAAAAGCTCTTGGATCGCCACATCTCATCGAATACCAAACGCATCATGACCGACACTTCAATGGTCTATCCGTTCGCAATGGACAAAGATTTTCAGAAGATGCACGAGACAGTCAATCACAGCCGCGAGTGGGTGAAGCCGGGAGATATAGAAGTCCACACGAACACAGTTGAATCCGCATTCTCGTTGCTCAAGCGCGGCCTGATAGGGTCGTTCCATCGCGTCAGCATAAAGCATCTGCATCGCTATTTGGCTGAGTTTGAGAACCGATTCAACATGCGGAATGCTTCGGATCGTTTCGAGCAGACTGTGCGCCGAATGCTTACTACAGAGCAGATGGAATACAAGGAACTTATCGCTGATCAGGTTGAGGCTTAATCCCGGTACAACATACGCGGCTATGCGATTTGAGTTTCATGTCTGTTTTGAAACCGGAGGAATAATGTCTGAGCGTTCTAAGGATTTAGTGCGGCGCATAAACGAAAAACAGGAAAAGAAGGCGCTCACAACCAAAGCAAATCTTCACGCCGTAGAGATGCGCGAGAAAGCCTTTGACCACGAATGGAAACGGCTGGGGCAACTCCTAAGAGAAATTTCCGAAGAATTGAATCAGGAAAATGCGGGGGTGCATCTTGTCGTCGACGATAGCCTTGACCAAATCATAGCAACGAGAAGCGGAACTAAGGGTTCAATCAAGGGAGTTCGTAGCCCTGTTACTCACGAATATTCATTCACCGGGATACTGCCCAATGGACAGTCGTGGGGAGATAAATTCTGGATCTACCTTACCGATGACGGGCTCGACTGGTATCTGGCTGATGTACACAGTCACCGTGTTACCTGCGAACAAATCGCGGATATGATTATCAGCGCACTGGCAGAAGCCTAGAACCCCGCTATTCCCCGGTCGCGACGCAATCAGCGCGGCGGTATTATCTTCCCCGCCTTTTTCTTTTCGCCAGTCTTGAGAGTTCCCTGCTTCGACGGTTTCTGCTCAAGCATCCTTCCCACAATAGCCTCGAATTTCTGTTTATCTACTTTCACGCTTCCCATCATATCTCCGAATTTGTATGACTTAGAAGATGGTTACTTTCTGAGTACATTGCTAAAATCCCACTTTTCCACAACCGCGACGCATCGCATCCGTGCTTAGAATACAAACTGGCGCAAAAGATAAATGGCAACCCTGACCGGTTGCCATCAAGAAACGATTGTCGCCATGCTCTGGGATTAATCGCGAGACATGTTCTAAGAGTCCTCGTCTCCATTCTTAGTCTGTCTCCCGAAACAAGTCAATAGTGTCGCTGTGGAAAATCTCCATAAGCTGACGCAGAGGTGTGCGGAGAGTAAACATTATGAAGATACAGACTTAGCTCCCTGTACCATTCGGCAAGCCGTACAAGTGGAGCGATAACAAAAAGGCCTGATTCGCATTCCCTGGATAAGAGAGCCGCGAATCAGACCGTGGTGAGCCTCCATTACGGAGGGTGAATCTAGCGCGGCGCTAGAGAACCGATTTATAACCGGTTCGTTCCTTCGGGAATGCGGTCAACCCCGCCACCCTCCGCCGATTATAATCGCATTGCTTTTTTATGGAAGAGTCAAAGAAACAATCCGATGACCACGACGAAGGAGGAGAATTTATTATTCATCAAGCAGCACGCGCCTGTTCCCGCGAAACTGAATTCGAAACTACGATGATACAAATCGGCATATTTCCTGGAACGCGAAAATTCACCAACGCTAAGCGCGTTTGGCGACGCTTGCAGCAAGTGAGGAAAGATATTCTTTAGCGTTCCGTATTCGGATTTCGCGCTCGGCGGGACTCATTTTTGCTAACACGGGTAGAACGATGGCGCTTAAATCTTTGACGAATTTCTTTTCCGCCTTATCGAGGCGTGCCAATTTAGCAGCGGTGCTCATCGGCTTCTTGTTTTTGCCACGTTGGCCAGCCATTATAGACGCTACTTTTCGGTTGTGGGGAGTCTCTGTCATCTTATCGGCTACCACGGCTGGTTCCGCGATTACTTCAGTTCATACCTTATGACTTAAGTCTGATGGACTCACCATGTCACGGCAGATTGTATCATTGTGATAAATTCAATGCTTGTGTGTCAAGTGCATAATCATCCGCTAAAGTCTTGATTCCAATATACCGAGGGTCAGGGGGGTGGGTACCCAGAGTACGTAAAGTTTGGGTTGGCTGGTTGGGTAGGGGTCCTTCGACTCCGCAAGGCGAATCGCTTCGCGAATCGTCTTGCTCCGCTCAGGATAACGCTGGCAGCGTGATCGTGAACACTGCGCCTCCACCTGGCCCTGATGCTGCTTCGATGTTGCCTCCGTGTTCACGCAGGACGGTTTTGCAGATGCTTAGGCCCAGGCCCGTGCCTCGCGCCGGGACGTTTCGTGGTGAAGAAAGGATCGAAGATGTGGCTCAGGTTTTCGGGGGCGATTCCTGGGCCGTCGTCCTGAAAGACGATCCATACGGATCTTCGGAATTTTTGCCGATACGTACACGAATCGTGCCCTTTTCGCGGTTCTCCCGGATCGCCTGTTCTGCGTTCAACAGCAAATTCAAAAACACCTGCATCAGCTGATTAGGATCGGCGACGATTGCGGGAACGGCGGGCTCGGGCAGAAAATCTACCGTGATGTTGCTCTTGCGCAGCGGATACGCCTGCATCTGCACAGTGCGCTGCACAAGTTCGTTGAGATTGACCTGGCTGCGTCCTAGAGCGGGAGGGCGGGCGAAGTATTGCAGGTTCTGCACGATTTCAGCCGCTCGGCGGGCTTGCTGGTGCAGGACGGTGACCTGTTTGCGCGTGGCTTCGCTGGCATCGCCCTCTTGCAGCAGTTCAGACAATCCTAGAATGCTGGTCAACGGATTATTCAACTCGTGGGCGAAGCCTCCGATCATCTGTCCCATCGCGGCCAGGCGTTCGCTCTGAATGATCTGTTGCTCCAGCTTTTTCTCCATCGTCACATCACGCACGGAGATGATCACGCCTGCTGGCTTGCCTTCGGCATCCAGCAACGGACTGGCCATGCCTAACATCGTTCGCCAACTGCCGTCGTGGTGCCTTGAGCCGTATTCGCACGACGTGAGCTTGCTTTCGCCGGTCGCGACAGTGTGGAAGAGTTTGGCCAGTTCCGGAGAAGTGCTTTCGGCGTCTTCGACGTTCTTCCCCATGAGATCTTCGGGGCCGTAGCCGAGCAACTCCGCGATGCGCGCGCTTACGAATGTGTATTGGCCCTTCAGGTCGAGCACGAGAATCAGGTCGGGGAAACTCTCCAGCAAATGGCGGCGAAACTCCTCCTGCCCACGCAGTTGCTGTTCCAGCGTGCGCTGTTCGGTGACGTCCACCAGCGTGCCGTGATAACGGACAATCTTGTCGCCATCCAGAACGCCGGTTGACATATCCACGCAGACGGCGACTCCGCCATCTTTTCTTTTCAGCCGAACCTCTCGCGTGCGGGTGCGGCCGCTTGCGCCAGATTGCCCGAGAACCGGTCCGTCGCCGTCGGCATTCAGTGCTTCCGGCGGAAGGTCGAGCAAATCCTGTTTCGTTTCGTAGCCTAAAATCGAGACCAGCGCCGGATTCACCTCCAGCAGCTTGCCTTCGGGATTGCTGATGTAAACGCCTTCCTGCAGAGATTCGAAGAGCTGGGTGAAGCGCTGTTCCTTTTCGCGATTGCCGGTGATGTCGCGAGCGAGCACGCTGGCGCCGGTTACGTCTCCACCCTTGACGATGGCGTTGACCACGCAGTCGTAGTAGAGGCGGCGCGAGTCATTCTTCAGATAGACCTCGACCACTCCCGACCAGGTACGCTTTTCCAGGAAACGCTCTAGGCTGCCGGGTTCCTCGGCCCGCAATGGCGATCTCAAAAATTCTTCAATCTTGTGACCGACCAGAGCAGAAAACGGTAGGCCGAGGAGTTCCGCGGTCCGGCGATTTACCGTCTTCATGGTGCCGTCGAGTGAGATTGCCAATGCCACATCGTCAAGATTATCGATCAGCTCTTTGAAGTTGCGCTGCGAGCGCATGATCAGTTGGCCGAGCTGATCGAGTTGATCTTCTGACGGGGTAATTCCTGCGCGATCCTGAAAACCTTTCAGGATTTGCTGCAGTTCCGTCACCTCGCGCTTGCGTCCGAAGGCATAAGAGGCAAACAAGATTGCAAGCACGAACAGGCCGGCTGGAATTGCCCACAGACGGTAAGGAAGATCTTTCAGCTGCTCCCACGATAACGCTGCGACCGCGGCGGCGAGCAACACGAGCAGACCGAGCGCCCACCGCCACAACTGGCTCTCTTCGTGTTCCAGCCGGTTTGCCGCGGAATCAGGTCGGGTTGGCGTGGGGTCTTCGTCCAGCATGGTGGCTCCGCCGGTGTCAATAAACAATCTGGCTATCGGCGATCTCTTCCGCGAGATTTGTCCTTAGCGTAGCACTGAAAGCGCACAATTCAGCCTGGAAGGTTCAATCACGTTCCATCACGGTAACCGGGTGACGACGGTCACATCATGCGGCTTTTGCGGTGCGTATGATCTCGGCAGGAATCTCCCATCCGCCTTTGTTCCTTCGTGTGCCTACTGGTACCCCTATGCTTTATAAGACCTTGAGTGCCGCAGTTTATGGCGTTGATGCCAATATTATTGAGGTTGAAGTGGATGTTTCCGGCGTGAAGACGCAGGAAGACCACTTTCATACCGTCGGCCTGCCCGATGCTGCGGTACGCGAAAGCCGGGACCGTGTACGCTCGGCGCTGAAAAATTGCGGATACGATATTCCTCCCACGCAGATCACCATTAACCTGGCGCCCGCCGACATTCGCAAAGAAGGTTCAGGGTTTGACCTGCCGATGGCGCTTGGCATTCTCGGCGCCTACGGCGGCCTGAATAAGAAGGAGGTGCCTGACGCGCTGTTTGTGGGCGAGCTCTCGCTGGATGGTAGAGTGCGCGGAGTGCGCGGCGCCTTGCCGATCGCGATTGAGGCTCGCCGAAAGAAAGTGAAACGCCTCATTGTGCCCGAGGTCAATGCTCGCGAAGCCGCCATGGTCGGGGAAGTTGAAGTTTATCCGGTCAAGTCGCTGCTTGAGGTCATTCACCTGATCAACTCGGGCAATGGCGTCTCGCGCCTGCAGATTGACACTGGACATCTGCTGAACGAAGCGCAGCAGTTCCACGTGGATTTCAAAGACGTTCGCGGTCAGCAAACGGCGAAGCGCGCGCTTGAAGTGGCGTGCGCCGGAGGGCACAACATTCTGATGATCGGGCCGCCGGGATCGGGAAAGACGATGCTGGCCAAGCGCATGCCGACCATTCTGCCGCCCTTTACTTTTGAAGAGGCGCTGGAGACTACGAAGATTCACAGTGTTGCGGGAGTGCTTGACGCCGGTGCTGGGCTGGTTGGACTGCGTCCTTTTCGTGCTCCGCATCACACGATTTCTGACGCGGGGCTGATTGGAGGAGGAGCGATTCCGCGCCCGGGCGAAGTTTCGCTGGCTCACAATGGAGTGCTGTTTCTTGATGAATTCCCCGAATTTCCCCGCAACGTGCTCGACGTCATGCGCCAGCCGCTCGAGGATGGAACGGTCTGTATTGCCCGGGCTGCCATGTCGCTCACTTTTCCAGCTCGCTTCATGCTGGCTGCGGCGATGAATCCTTGCCCTTGCGGATTTCACAACGACCGCACGCGCGAATGCCATTGCACTCCGCCGATGATCCAGCGCTATGTTTCTAAAATCTCAGGGCCGCTGCTAGATCGCATCGATATTCATATTGATGTTCCGGCGGTGAATTATAAGGAGATGCGCAGTACCAAAGAATCGGAGAGCTCAGCCAGCATTCTGGAGCGCGTAGTGCGGGCTAGGGACGTGCAGCTGAAGCGCTTTTCCACGGGACGCGCCAAGCTCTACTGCAATGCGCAGATGCCTACGCAGTTGATTCGCAAATTCTGCGAGCTTTCGCCCGATTGCGAACGCCTGCTCGAACGCGCCATGGCGCAGCAAGGCCTAAGCGCGCGTGCTCACGATCGCATTTTGAAAGTCGCTCGGACGATTGCTGATTTGGACGGAATCCCGCAGCTTGAACCTAAGCACATTGCCGAGGCGATTCAATATCGGACGCTGGACCGCACGTATTGGGCGTAAGTCAGCGCCTATTTGAGGCTGTCCGCGAGGTTGAGATTAGACACTGCGAGGACGACGCTTGCAGTCTTTGAACCCTCGACCGTGGTTTGATAGCCAGCGCCGATATTGATGCCTTTGCTTGCCAATTTTGAAGCTAGCCGAAACAGGGAGCCGGGCACGTTCGGAACGGTTAGGTGGACAACCCGCTCCTCGTAGCAGGAATATCCTTTCGCCTCAAGTTTCTTTTTGGCTTTGCTGGGATGATCGAGGATGAACTGCACGTAGCCCATGGTTCCCGCGCTGCCGGCATTGAAGGCCAAAATATTAACGCCCGCCTTGCTTAGAATTTCTGCGAGTTCGGCGATTGCTCCTGGACGGTTCTGGCAGGAAACCGTCAGCTGATTCATTTTGGCCATGGGGCTCCCGGAATTTGGACAGCATTTATCAATTAGAAAAATCGCCGGAAAACATTGTAAGAAAATACCCGTAAGAAAGTACTTGAATGCTATCAAACGGCTGTGTTAGCGACTATAAAAATTCTCGGCCGGGACTAGTCCCGGCGGCCTAGCAACGGATTCATTTCCGCAGAGTGGCCGAGAAAAACATAAAACAGATGGCGCGGATATCGGCATCGGAAAATTCAGCAGGGAAGCCGTTGCTGCGGGCTAGAATCTTGTCTCGCATCATGCCTTCGAGTGCGCCCATCAGGGCCGAACGCAAGGCTTGGGGAGGGATCGCGAGTTCGTCCTGATCCGCCAGTTGCCGCAAAATCCCGTCCGTCCTTTGAATGAATTCCAAAAAGCCAGGAACCAGCACCACCTGTTTGCCGTCACCACGAACACGGCGCCCTTCGAGCAGGAACAACTTTCGCAGATCTTCATCTTTGGCGAGGAAGTTGAGCACCATCTCCACCAAAAGCCTAAATTTTTCCCGGGGAGTTGGAACGCTCTCCAGAGCCAACGCCAGGGCGGGATTAATTTGCTCCCAGCTGTATTGAAAGACCGCCTCAAGCAATCCCTGCTTACCCTCGAAGTGTTTCACTAACTGGGATTCGCTGGTGCCCGCGAGTCGCGCAATGGATGCGGTCGAAGTCGCCTCGTAGCCGCGCTCGGCGAACAGTCGCTTTGCGGCCTCGCGAATTCGCTCTCGACTTGGCACCAGCAAACCTGTTCGTTGAATTTCCACACCCTGCTCCGCAGCAGTCCACCGACTTATAGAGGCTATGCTACTTCTTGTGCTGGTCGTCTTACTACTGCGAAAATAACAAGCGCGGGGTCGAAGGCGGGACGCTACTCCTAGCGCCCCGCCCACGACAATCTGGGTTCATTCCGCACCAAGCGGCTAAATGCAACCTTACTGCGGGTAGGTTGACCGAATCTTCTGGCTCACCGCGTAAATGTCCCAAGAACCCAGACCGGTGGTGTAGTCCCATCCTGGGAGTGCAACCCCGTATCCATTGGTGCCGAGAATAACGTCATTGAAATAGGGGCTGCTGGGCGTAGGTCCACCGTTCGCCAGTTGATAGATAAGCGGCCCGGCGAATCCAAATTTGTTGCTGTGCTCGGTTTCAATTCGCGCCCATGATCCCATGGATAACGGTGACGAGAGGCTGGTGCCGCCGACAAGTTCCGTGGTACCGCCCACGTATGTATTGGCAGAACAGATTGCGAGCCCGGTACCGCCGGCGCACATGGCCACGTCGGGTACGCCCCGGTCACCATCCTCTGAGCTGGGAACGATGGGTAACGTGCCTGATCCAGTGTAGGACTGCCAGAACGGCGAAGTTTCAAAGGTGCTGATTCCGCCGCCTCCACCCTCCCATGCAGTTTCTTCGTTGTAGGTGAAATTGGTATTGGTAAGTAGATTCGTTCCTCCCACGGCGATCACATAAGGTGATGATGCCGGATAGGAGACCGTCGGCGGTCCGGAAAGCGGCACGCCGTTGGTCGGCAATACGGGACAAGCCGAACCGTTATCGTCGGCCGAGGCAAATGGGGTCATACCCTGCAACGCCGCCTCTCCGAACTCTTCGTCGTCCACTAACATCGCACCGTCAAGGTAGGGGAAAATCTCGCACTCTCCGAAGGACATATTGAAAGCCTTGACTTTGTTCTGAGACACGGCTTTGTTAACGGCGAGCGCGATGTCAGAATCCGTGAGGGAAGTGGCGACATAGAAGGTCAGCGATTTTACCTGCTGCGCAATGCCGGTCGAACTCTGAGAATCCAGATCCCACTCGTCTGCGCCGCTCACGTCAGGACTGGCAATGCCGGCATATGTGATGGTCACCGGTGAAGCCGGCAGTTTATAAAGCTGTTCATACAGGTAAAGATCGTGGATGACGCCTGTCGACGACGCGGATGGATTCCCCGGTCCATTAGGGCTTTTCGGAGAAACGGTGCCGAGATCACCTTCCGAGATGATTCCAACGCTAGTTTCACAGCCGATCGATACCTTCGGCGTCAAGCTGGTTGAGGTCGGAGTCGCTCCGGGGTATGCGGCATCGTAAGCGATCTGGTATTGCTGGGCGCCGTAGACCTCGTTCGATGGATCGGGGGTGGGGCAATCGGGCGGCGTGCATGGGTCGGTGTACTTAACAAGACTCGTCTGCAACCCCGAAATGTCATTCAACCCGAGGACGGCGGCGACTGTCCCTTGAAGAGACACAGGAACCTGGGCGTCTGACGTATTCGCGAACACGGTTGTTCCGTTCTGCGAAAACTGTACGAGCGAGGTATTGAATGCCGCTTCAACCTGCGATGCGGTTCCATTGGCTTCGATGACCATTTGGTTGTCGGCAACCGCTATGTTCGTAAATCCGGCGTCGGACAGGTAAGTCTCCACGGCCTGAACCTGGGCGCTGGTTGGCGCGAACTGCGCAATGAATTGGTCTACGGTCAATGACGTTCCATAGAGCGGATCGCCGGGCGTGAGCATTCTTTTCAGCGTGGGCTGAACTAAGCTGGCATTGCGTTCCTGCAGTCCGACTACAATATGCAGAGACGTCGAAGGGTTAAGAGAACCGATAACCGTTGCATTACTCAGTTGAAGTGCTTTGGTGGAGGTCGAGGCCCAAATTTGAGCAACGGCAATCGGCGACGCGCAGAGGGCGAGAATTACTGCGCCAAGCAGCGCTGCCAGAGGTTTGAACATGGGAGCGTTGTTGGCTCGGGAACTTGAAACCGGCATGGGGGAACTCCTCGTGTGAATTTAGCCGAACCTAACGGCTGCTAGTAGTAAAACCTTCTTCAGAAGTAGTACGACTAGCAACAGGAGCATGCCTTTGATCGTTTTCTTGGTCTATACCTCCGAAGCTGTAGAGCTAAGGGCTCAGTGTCGTAAGGGATTTTCCGCGAGGGACGCAGTTCTGCTTACTAAGTCCTTAGTAAAGTGTGGGATATGTAACGTCGCTGAGATTCGATAGCTCGGGAGGTGTGAGAGGCCTGGGCGAGTTTGTTCGCGGCCTCCCTACAATTTTGCGGTGGTCTTTAATCGGCTGCCGCTCCGCTGTTCGAAGGGCCGCTGCCGTTTGCCTCAGCTTCGTTCTTCTCCGCCTGGCGCAGACGTAGGGCGCGATTCGAGGGCAAACCGGCATCGCGGATTTTGTAGAGCAAAGCGCGATAGCTGATGCCGAGCGTGCGCGCTGCCTGCTTGCGATTCCAATGATGCTGTTGCAGCACCTTCAGAATTACTTTGCGCTCCAGTTCGCGAACGCATTGCCGCGTCATTTTCTTCAGCGAAATCGGCCCGTCGAGCGAAAACTCGGGATTGAAAAAGTCCGGCTCGCGCGCCACCAGATCGTTAGTGATTACTTCCTCATGGCCGAGGATCACATACCGTTTGATCAGATTTTCCAGCTCGCGAATATTTCCCGGCCAGTGATATTTCTGCAACACAGCCAAAACCTCACTCGATAAAGGCCTGGCCCGGCAGTTGAATTTGCGGTTGTAGTATTCCAGGAAGTAATTGCACAGGTCTTCAATATCGCCGCGGCGTTCGCGCAGCGCGGGCATGCGCAGGTTCACCACGTTGATGCGATAGTAGAGATCCTGGCGGAAGGTGCCGGCTTCGATCTCCGCTTCCAGTTGGCGATTGGTTGCGCAGACTACGCGCACTTCGACTTTCTTGTCTTCCTGCGCGCCGATGCGGCAAAACTGCCCATCTTGCAGAAGTTGTAAAAGCTTCGATTGCAGTGACGGATCGAGCTCGGAAATTTCGTCGAGAAACAATGTGCCGCGATGAGCCATTTCAACTCGGCCCGGCTTCGAGCCGACGGCGCCAGTGAACGCTCCCCGTTCGTAGCCGAAAAGTTCGCTCTCCAGAAGCGTGCCGGGAATTGCCGGACAATTCACCTTTACATAAGGGCCGGTTTTCCACGGAGACAACACATGGATTAGCCGGGCGATAATATCTTTGCCGGTGCCACTCTCGCCTGTGATCAATACTGGAACATTTGCGGCAGCTACTTTGCCCAATCGCGAACGAACCGCCTGCATAACCTCAGAGTGGCCAAAGATTATATTGTCAGGGGGAACTTCGCCGAGCGATTGTGCCAAAGTACTTACCGAGAGTGACGTCATAAGAGAGACTTGTCCAGTGCGGTCAGAGTCCAACCGCATGCACTAAAAGTGCATCCCGAGCACCAAACCGCAGGAGAGCTTCGGATTCCGGGAGAGGTTGCCCTTAAATGGCAATCTATGAAGAGCTTATAGGAATGATACGCTCACGGCGAGAGCAGGCAGCATAGCACCGGCGTGCCACTTCGAAATAGGCCACGGAAGAGAAAAATAGTTCACACAAAAGAACTGGCTTTCCTAGCCTGCCTGCCGGATACTCCCACATTGTCCGTAGTTAGAGGACGGGTGAATTTCACGCCCAGAAGGTGATAATCATTGAAATGCGTGACCCACACGGACTTTGCCTGCATGATCCGCGAAGAGGCCTTTGAACTACCGGCTTGCCCGATCGGAGCGCTGGGAACTTCCAGTGAAATCGGCGCGGATTGCGGGAAAGAGCGGCGAACAACCACTAAAGCGCCCCCTGGAGAGATGTTTATCGCCGTGGCAAACTCCAGGGACTCCTTGCCATTCCGGTCGTTAGTGCGGATAAAGACTGGAATGGACAGTTGCAACCGTGCCCACTTGCGTTCTTCATTCTTCGAAAGACTATGAGACACGGTCTATCACCCTTAAAGAAGGCTATTTCCGCGTTTAAGACCGCATCTTGGGTGCCAAACTCGGAGAAAACCTGTTTTGGTACGGTAGCGCTCCAAACATGGCGGCCAACACGGACCTTGCATAGGTAATTCGCGGCTTAGGTTACATAAAATGACTAATGGTCACATTACACAGGTGCAACATTTTTCCCTTCATTGACGTTTTGCGGGCTCTTTCCAATTGACAGTTCGTTACACCTGAAATAGCATTCGGTTTATCCCTCGTCTGACGGTAGACAGCTTTTTCCTCCCCAACTATTGGCACTGTTGGTTTCTCCATGGCCTCTACAACTGAGAAAAGTCCTATCGTCATTCCCACGGGAACGACCTCCAAAAATCCTGCGCCTTCACCCGCGCCGGCTCCGAGTTCCGTGCCGATAGATGCCAACGATCCCGCAGGCGAACTGGAACAGTTGCGCGATCGTTTCCGCAAAACCACCAATGCCCTGGCATCCGCTGCCCATGACCTCAAAACACCCCTGGCAATACTCAATGGCTACATCGAGCTGCTGCAAAGCCAGAAGCTCGGTCCGCTGAATGAGCGCCAGCGTGAAGTCATGGACGACATGTTTTTGAGCGGTCAGCGCCTGCAGCAATTTATTCAGGATTTCTTGACTTTTAGCGTGCTCGAAACGGGCGAGCTACGCATGCAGTTCGTCGAAGGAGACATGAACGCGTGCCTCTCCGAGGTTTGCCGGCTCTGGTCGGGACGATTTCACGAGCGCGGCCTCGCGTTATACTTTCTGGCGAACGATAAGCTGGCGCCATTTGCTTTTGACGCGCCCAAGATTCAGCGCGTAGTTTCAAATCTGCTGGAGAATGCCAGCAAGTACACACCGCAGGGTGGCACGGTTTGGCTGCACGCTGAACCGCACATGTGGGAACGTCGCAGCGTGAGCAAGACCGCGGGCCATGGAGAACGGCGGCGTCAAGCCACCAACGTGCCCAATGCAGTCAAGGTCAGTGTTGCCGATACCGGGCCTGGTATTCGGCCGGAGTTTCATTTGGAAATTTTCGACGATTTTTTCCGCCTGCCCGGCACTGAATCCGCCGAAGGCATGGGCCTTGGACTGGCAATTGCCCGCCGGCTTTTGCAGGGAATGAACGGCAAGATCTGGGTGGAGAGTGAACCCGGCGCAGGCAGCAAGTTTTCTTTTCTCATCCCCCTGAAGCCAATTCCGAGCACTCCGCCCCGAGGGACCAAATGAGCGAAGGCGCCAACATATTGCTGGTGGATGATGAACCGGGAATGCTGCGCTACATCCGCACGCTTCTCGAAGTGGATGAACACAAAGTTCGAACTGCATGCACCGGCGAAGAAGCGGTTGAACACGTCGAGAAAGGTTTGAGTCCTGATCTGGTGTTGCTCGATCTGCTCATGCCCGGCATTGACGGGCTGCAGACTCTGGAGCAATTGCGCCGTCTGAAGCCTGGATTAAAAGTTGTCATGCTCTCTTGTGTGAACGACACGCGCAAGGTGGTGCAGGCCATGCGTCTCGGCGCCGTCGATTATTTGACCAAGCCTTTTCAGAAGGCGGAACTTGACGCAGTGATTGGGCAGTGCATCAACGCGACCGGCAAGGGCGAGAGCTATGCCGGAGAGGTTGAAGAGCTTTGTGACGATGTTTTCTTCGTGGCTGCCAGCCCGGCGATGAAAAAGATTCGCTCCCAGGCCGCGCTGGTCGCGAACGTCGAGATTCCGGTGCTCCTGCTCGGTGAGAGCGGCACAGGCAAGGAAGTGCTTGCGCGCTTGATCCACAAACTTTCTCCGCGCGCGCATCGTACATTTCTCAAGGTGAACTGCGCCGCCGTGCCGGGCGATCTGCTCGAAAGCGAACTCTTCGGCTACGAAGCCGGAGCTTTTACCGGCGCCACGCATGCCAAGCCGGGCAAATTCGAATTGTGCAATAAAGGCACCATCCTGCTCGACGAAATTGGTGAAATGCCAGCCCTGCTGCAGGCCAAACTGCTCCATGTTCTGCAGGATCAGACCTTCTCGCGCCTGGGCAGCCGCACCATGGTCAAAGTCGACGTCCGCATTCTTGCTGCCACCAACATTGATATTCCCGAAGCGCTGGCCAACAAGCGTCTGCGCGAGGATCTTTATTACCGCTTGAACGCGTTTACCATGTCGCTGCCTCCGTTACGCGAGCGCAAGGAAGAAATACCAATCCTCCTGAAGCATTTCATGTCGCGCATGTCGGAGTCTTACGCCCGCGCGCCGCTGCCCCTTTCGGGTCCATTGATGGAGGCCTGCCTGCGGCATTCGTGGCCGGGCAATCTGCGCGAACTCAGCAACTTCATCAAACGCTACCTGGTATTGGGAGATGAGACGCTCGCCGCATCCGAGTTGCAGCCCCGGCCAGATGGCGGCGCAGGTCAACATGCCGATGGCAAAGCCGCGTCGGCGGGCGCCGACTCCCGCGGTGGCCTCAAGTCACTATCGCGCACCGCGAAAGATGAAGCCGAGGCTGAAGCCATTTCGCGCGCCCTTGAAGAGACAAACTGGAATCGCAAACAAGCGGCCCTGCTGTTGAAGATCAGCTACAAAGCCTTGCTCTACAAGATTCGCCAATATGGTATCGCGCAAAGCCGCAGCACGCACCGCCTATCCGCCGGCGCCTGAGGTCGTGTAGGGCGGACATTCTTGTACGCCAGCCTTCGGGACATGAAAGGCTCGTTGCATGAGTCCAAACCATATGGCTCCTAGCAATCGGCCCGCTCTGGTAATTCGCCGTTGCGTTATTTGTGCCATGCTTGGATCATTGATAGGGGATCATTACTAGACCCAAGTGAGTGTGGGGGTTGCGGTCGATGCCAAAGCCGCGATCACCGGCGACATCTTCAGTGCCAGTGTCAGCGGAAGCACTTCCATCACTGGCGGCGCGATGGGGACAGGTCAGACAGGCGGGTGGGCCACTTCTCTGAACCTCGACCCATAATAACTGAGGGTGCGCCACTTCTCGCTTTTGAGAAGTGGCCTCCAGGCTGCCGCCTTCATTCTCTTTCATCACTGTCGACCGGTGTGCGCCAGCAAGGTAAAAATTGGGGAATTATGGGGACAGACGGGACGTACCCCGGTTTCCTGGAAAAGCATGGGGCACATCTGGGCAGACGGGACATTCACCGGTTTTCTCATAATCGCTCATGCCGACTGCCGAAAAACTGGAAAATGAAAACTGACTCACGACCCAGCGACGAGAAGGTCCGCGCGACCTTCGAATCACGCTCCTAACTGGCCACTGGCAACTGATTCTGGTCCGTCCCAACTGAGAACTGAGAACCGACAACTGGCCACTGTTTTTGGTGCGGATAAGAGGACTCGAACCTCCACGACCTTGCGATCACTAGGACCTGAACCTAGCGCGTCTGCCAGTTCCGCCATATCCGCATAAGAGAAAAAATCGGCAGGGCCCTTCACGGGCAAATACACTACTATTCTACTGTCTAGCGCCTCGCTGTCAAACACTGGCTGTCAAACGAGCGCAGCTTGATTCCGAGCCATTAACTGGTTCACCGCGAGGTTTACACCATGGCGAATGCCTCTGAAAAAATGCCCGCGGCGATGGCGAAGGAACTTCGCGCTCTGGCCCACGATCTCAGCAACGCGCTCGAGACTATCGTGCAGGCGACCTACCTGATTTCGCAGGCTGGGCCGCCCGAGGAATCGCGGCGCTGGGTCGAGATGATCGATCAGGCTTCGCAACAAGCCATCAAGATCAACCTGAAGCTGCGGCAGGTTTTGCGATCGCAAGGATAATGACAGGTCTTGCGATCGCAAGGATTAATGATAAGAATAAGGGCGACGATAGCCGGCGCCTTCCCCAATCGCCGCCCTATCCCAGCTTCGCATCCATCGTAATCTTCGCGTTCAGCACCTTCGATACCGGGCAGCCCGCTTTCGCATTTTGTGCCGCTGTGTTGAAGGCTTCGGCGCTGGCGCCCGGGACCTTAGCCACCACATCGAGGTGCACGGCGGTGATCGCCCATCCCGCTTCGAGTTTTTCCATGGTGAGCGTGGCTGAAGTATTTATACTTTCGGGCTTCAGGTTCGCGCCTCCAAGTTGCGCCGACAGTGCCATCGAGAAGCATGCCGCATGCGCGGCCGCAATCAACTCTTCCGGATTCGTTCCGGGACCGTCTTCAAATCGCGTCGCAAAAGAATACTTTGTGTTTGAAAGAATGCCGCTGGCGGTGGAAACCGTTCCTTGCCCGTCCTTGAGACCACCCTTCCACACTGCACTTGCTTTCCGTTGCATGCCAATCTCCTGAGCTGAGGATCAAAACGAACTCTCTTCTATTTTAGAAGTTTTGACGGAAAATGGCGCGGGGCAGATTGTTGGAGCCGGTCGTTATCACCGGTCGATATCAGTAAAAGTCGGAACAATCAGTTGAAGTCAGAAATATCAGTAAAAGTCAGAACAGCTCAGATAGAAGCCGCATTTCCTGCAAACCACTTTGCAGCGGTGTCCGCTCAACTCGGTCGAGCAGTTAGGGCAAATCGCGTACGCATCGGTCTTTGGAGTGGGTTTTTCAGTGTTGCATTTCCGAGGCAAAAGATCCGCAGCCGCCAGGGCAACTGACGAACTGAAAGACGAATTCAGGCCCGAACGCATGTCCGATTTTGTATCACGAAACACAGTCAGAAGGAATCATGAACATCGCCCGTATGGTATGGCCGAAGTTGATCTTGACGGAATTGATATGACCAAGGTACCGGCAAACTCCTCTAGACAGAGCAATGTCCGACCCTCTACTGTGATTGATAAGGCGCGGTACCCAAGTGGTAAGGGAGAGGTCTGCAAAACCTTTATGCGTCGGTTCAATTCCGACCCGCGCCTCCAACTCTCATCATCGCCGACCCTGACACCATTTTTGACCAGGACTGGACATCGGGGAGGGGATTTCAAAGAGTCCAATTCCCAACCCGGGTGTAAAATTAAGGTTCGCGAAAATTCGCAGATAATCTCCCCGTCCCGGAAAGGAAATTCCCATGGCAACAATGGAAGCCACGCCGCGCCTGCAAGTCCGCCTGCACCAAGGGCCATTCAAGAATGAGACCTTTGTAGATTTCACTAAAGAAGAAAACGTGCGCCAAATGCGCTCCGCCATCGAAAAGGTTCGCGGACAACTCGGCCGCGAGTATGACCTGATCATCGGCGGCAAGCGCATCAAGACCGAAGGTAAGATCCGCTCCATCAATCCCGCCAAGCCGTCAGAAATAGTAGGTGTTCACCAGAAAGCGGGCAAAGAGCAGGTAGATCCCGCAGTGCAGGCCGCGTCCAAGGCATTCGGCGATTGGAGTCATACCTCGGTCGAGGAGCGCGCGTCGCTCTTGTTTCGTGTAGCCGACGTGCTGCGCGAACGCAAACTTGAATTCATGGCTTGGCTGGTATTCGAAGTGTCAAAAAATTGGTTCGAAGCCGACGCCGACATTTCCGAGACCATCGACTTCTGCGAGTTCTACGCGCGCGAAGCGTTACGCTTCGCGAAAGCCGAGCCACCCGTGCAACTGCCCGGTGAGCGCGACACTTTGTTATACATTCCGCTGGGCGTAGGAGCCGTCATTCCGCCGTGGAATTTCGCCTGCGCCATCATGGCCGGAATGACCGTCGCTTCGATCGTCAGCGGCAACACCGTAATCCTGAAGCCCTCAAGCGATTCGCCGACAATCGCCGCGAAGTTCGTTGAACTCCTGGAAGAATGCGGCATGCCCGAAGGCGTTGTTAATTTCTGCCCTGGCGGCGGAGCGACTTTCGGCGACGCGCTGGTGTCGCATCCCAAGGTTCGTTACATAGCCTTCACCGGTTCCCGCGAAGTCGGATTACACATCAACCAGAGCGCCGCGCAACAGCAACCCGGCCAGCTCTGGATCAAGCGCACCATCCTGGAAATGGGAGGCAAGGACGCAATCATCGTCGATGCCGACGCCGACATTGACTCAGCCGTAGAAGGTGTGGCGACAGCCGCATTCGGCTTCCAGGGCCAGAAGTGTTCAGCCTGCTCTCGTGTCATAGTCGATGAACGCATCTACGACAAATTCGTTGAGCAGTTGCGTACAAGAGTGGAGCGCATCACCGTTGGCGATCCCACTCTGAACCCAAACATGGCCGCTGTCATCAATGAAGGTTCGATGAACGACATCTTGCGCTACATAGAAATCGGCAAAAAAGACGGACGACTGATCACCGGCGGAGCCCGCGACACCAAAGCTAGTTCCGAAGGTGGCTATTTCATTCAGCCGACGGTAATCGCCGACATCGCGCCAAAGTCAACACTGGAGCAGGAAGAGATCTTCGGTCCGGTTCTGGTAGTGATCAAATCGCGCAACTTCGATCAAGCGCTGGAAATCGCCAACGACACCGAATTCGGTTTGACCGGTGCAGTGTATTCCACCTCGCGCGAAAAACTAGATCGCGCGGTGCAAGAGTTTCACGTAGGCAATCTCTACCTGAACCGCAAGTGCACAGGGGCGATGGTGGGAGCGCATCCCTTTGGCGGGTTCAACATGTCAGGCACCGATTCAAAATCCGGCGGACCAGATTATCTGTATCTTTTCACTCAAGCAAAAAGCATCGGAGAAAAGATTTAGGCGCAACAGAAACCGTCGCGCTCACCCAATCCAGATGTTCCTGAAAGATTGCAATTGGCCAACCGGGCCACGACGTCGCGGACGCGACCAGCGCCGCCGTCGCCCAGCTGGGTGACTCTTCGGCGGCCATCGGTGAGGTGATTAAGGTGATTACCACGATCACCCAACAGACGAATTTACCGGCGCTCCCGTACGGCGCCTCGCAAAAAAGTAAAAAACCGGAATGCCCGCCAGAATCACCAGGCATCCGCCCGCAGAACTCTTGAGGTTGTCCGTAAAAGTGTAGTAAAGCAGTGCAGTCGAAGCGAGGACGAACAGTGCCGGAACTACCGGATATCCCAGGACGCGGTACGGCCGTTCGAGATTCGGTTCCCGTCGTCGAAAAACGAAGATAGTGCTGGCAGCGATCATGTAAAAAAGCCACTCCGCGAAAATGGCCAGCGAAAAGAATTGCCTGAAACTGCCCCCGAGCAGCAACAGAATTATCGCCAGCGCGCATTGCATAACGATTGCGACGGATGGGGTGTGAAAACGGGGATGAACTTCCGCAATCGCCTTGAAGAAATATCCGTCGCGCGCAGTCGCGAATGGCACCCGCGCTCCACTCATGATCGTGCCGTTCAAGGTCACCAGCATGGAAATTGCCATGCCGGCCGATACCAGGCTGGCGCCCGCGCGTCCGAGGACAACCGAGACGGCGTCCGACGCAGGCCGCTGTGAACCTGCCACGGCCGCCGCCGGCAGCACGTACTGCACCGCCGCGTTCACCAGAATGTAGAGCGCACCCACCGTTGCCACGCCCCAGATCAGCGATAGCGGAATGTTGCGCTGCGGATTGCGTATCTCGCCCGCCACCATATTCAGGTCATTCCATCCGTCATAAGCCCAAAGCGCAGCCACCAGAGCCGCGAAAAATCCAGCCACGCCGCCTTTAGCCCCAGCAAACTCGGTCGCGAAATTCGCCCAGGTTCCTCCGCGATAAGAAAAGCCAACCACTACAATTCCGAGGATGATTGCCACTTTCAACAGCGTGAACAGAAACTGAAATTCTCCTGCCCGGCGTACACCAATGTAATTCAGCCACGAGATCAGCACCGTCGCCCCAATTGCTACCAATTGTCCGTAGTTAAGAGTGAAGGGACGCGAAATGAAGGGGTGCGAGAAAAAAGTAAAGATTGGAAAAGTTTCCAGTATTCGCACCAGCCCGGTGGTAATGGTGGCAATCGAAGCCGGTTTAGCGATCAGAAACCATGTCCACGAATACAAGAATCCCGCGAGCGGTCCATAAGCGTCGCGAACATAAACATACTCACCACCGGCCTGCGGCTTCATGGCGCCCAGTTCGGCATACGTAAGCGCGCCGAAAAATGAGAGCAGTCCGCCTACGACCCAGGCGAGATAGACAAGCCGCGCCGATCCTACCGCTTGCATCATCTCGGATGGAACAAGAAAAATTCCGCTGCCAATGATCGTGCCGACCACGACCGCTCCGGCATGCGATAGGCCAAGGTCGCGCGCCAGTTCTGGCCTCAATTCGGTTGTTACCTTCGCTGAGGCGATTGTTGGGTTCAGCATGGATTTGAGATTCGGAAGATTCTAACTATAAAGTGAGCGGAGTTCGTCAACAAAAGAATAAGATTGCAACCCCTGTGTCCCGTGTAGTTTTCAAGATTTTGAAGTTTCTGGGAGAGCCATGCTGCCCAGATACCCAATTCCAAAGGTTACGCAAGTCCCGATCGCCACCCACCAGGTGAAGGCCACGTGCGACCACCGCCACAAATACAGCTCCGTCGCTAATCCGCATAGCATGCCCGCTAGCGCCCCCCGCTGATTGCCGCGCCGGGTAAGCACTCCCAGCAGAAACACACCGAGCAACGCGCCATAAGCTACGGATGTGATTTGCAGTCCGACTTCCACCACGCGCCCCGCCCGATGCAACGCCAGCATCGCGAGAGCGAACAGCACCAGTGCCCATCCGACCGTCGCCAGGCGCGCCAGCCGCAGCCGCGACGCTTCGCTCGCAGCCGGACGAAAGCGCAGATAGAAATCCATCATGGAACTCGATGACAGGGAGTTCAGCGCCGCGCTGAGGTTCGACATTGCCGCAGCCAAAATTGCCGCGATCAAAAGTCCTGAGATCCCATGCGGCATGCGGCTAACGATGAACGTCGGATAAATCCGATCCGCGCGTCCAAACGTTGCCGCCGGAACGCGGTAATAGGCAAACAGCATCATGCCCACAAAAAGAAATAATCCGAACTGAAAAAACACCGCGACTCCGCTGGATAACAATGCCAGCACTGACTGCCGTTGATTCCGCGCCGCCAGCAAACGCTGAACAATAAGCTGATCGGTGCCATGGCTCGCCGTGGTAAAGAATGCGCCGCCGATGATCCCAGCCCACAACGTGTAGGGTCTGGCAAGGTCAAAGTAAGGCCATTGCGCCCAATCCGCGCGATCGAAAATGTGAAAGTCAAACACCTGAAACTTGTGCAGACCCCCGGCAATTGTCACGACCGAATCCCATCCTCCTGGCACCTGATGCAGAATCGTGACCAGGCCCACAAGCGTCCCGCCGACATAAATAAAGGTTTGGACAACATCCGTCCAGATGACTGCCGCCAGCCCGCCTTCAAACGTGTAGATCAAAGTCAGCAGCGTGATGATCGCGATCGAAGCAACCTCTCCCGTACCCAGCGCAATCGAGACCACGATCGACACCGCATACACGCGTACGCCCTCCGCAGCCGCTCTGATCAGCAAAAATAGCCCTGCCGTCACCGTGCGCAGCTCGGAACCAAACCGCCGTTCAATCAGTTGATAAGCCGTATAAAGCTCGCCGCGAAAATACTGCGGCAGCAGCACGAAACTGATAATGACGCGCCCGATGATGTATCCCATCACCCATTGCAAAAAAGTGAGATTCGAATCGTAAGCAAGACCGGGAATACTGATGATGGTGAGCGTGCTCGTCTCCGCCGCCACAATCGATAGCGAAATCGCCCACCAGGGAACATCGCGGTCGGCGAGAAAGTAGTCGCGCATCGTGCGCTGGCGCTTGCGAAACCGCAGCCCAAACAGCGTGATCCCCGCCAGGTACAACGCGATAATAAGCAGGTCGATGGGATTCAATCCCAAGCGATTCCTCTCAATCCTTTTCAACCTAGGACCCGACGCAACTTTGTGGACCGCGAGTGGCCCAAATCGACATAGCCGACCATACGTCCATGTGCTGACTTGTCGTTTGCGAGCACTGGAAGCAGCCGCCGTGCTAGTTCACGACATTGATCGGGTGACCAACAAGGAAAGCGCGTAAGTTCGTAGCCGCTAATTCAATCAAACGCGTGCGCGCTTCTTTTGTCGCCCAGGCAATGTGGGGTGTAACAATACAGTTCTCCGAATGTAGCAGAGGATTATTGAACGAAGGCGGCTCGTCGGAAAGCACATCTACAGCCGCGCCCGCCAAGCGTCCCTGATTGAGCGCGTCTGCGAGGTCCTGTTCGACCACGAGTGGCCCGCGCGAGGTGTTGATGAGAAATGAGCCGGACTTCATCCTGGACAACGACGCGGAATTGATCATTCCGCGAGTTTGCGGCAACAGCGGACAGTGCAAACTCACCACATCGGCGGCCGACATCAGCTCATCGAAATCGCACCAGCGGAAGCCCGGCCAGTTTGGAGCATCACTTCTGTCCGCATTGGCGGCGATCACGCGCATTCCCATCGCCACGGCGATCTCGGCCACGTGGCGGCCGATTAGGCCGAATCCAACGATGCCCATGGTCTTGCCCTGCAACTCGATCAAGGGCGTTTTCCAGAAGCTAAAATCCGGGCATCGCGACCATTCTCCCGCGTGAGTCGCCGCGTTGTGAAGCGCGACGTGATGACAGAGTTCCAGGAGGAGCGCAAATACCAGTTGGGCCACCGATGCGGTTGCATAAGTCGGGATGTTCGTGACGATCAGGTTAAGTTCGCGCGCGGCCTTGAGATCGATCTCGTCGTAACCAGTGAATATGGCCCCCACGTAACGGAGTTGCTTAAGTTGCATCAGGGTTTGCGCCGCCAGAGGTACTCTGGTGGTCAACAGTGCCTCCGCCTCTCTCGCCCGAGGCACGATTAAACTTTCGGGAGTCCGGTCGAAGACTTCTAAGCTGCCCAAGCTCCCCAGCGCGCCCCAGCTGAGGTCGCCTGGGTTTATTGCGTGGCCGTCAAGAATGACAATCTTCATGAAAAACCCACTCTTTGAGGGGAACTTCGAACAAATAATTCCACCCAACATTGGCCCATACTGTGGCACACGGCACGCTTCAGTTCAAGTTAGAGACATCCGCCGCGCTCAAGGGGCATATAATTTCGCAATACGGCATCATCGCGAAGCTGCCAAGAGTTCCTCGAAGCCCGTTTTATGGACAGTTTCCGCACAGCCGACCAGCCGCCAAGCGACCTGCATCGTCATGAACGGATGCGTTCTCTAGGCAGGTGTATTCTGATGCCGGTTCTGGGCCAACCTGCTCAGTCAGCGACGCGTGACACCGAGGCGGCAAACGGCGTCCGCCGACAGCGTTTGATGGCTCTCAACCGGACCACCGGGTCCGGCGGAGGTCCTTCCAGGGACCGCCGTCCGCGTAACGCTCGGGATGCAGGATCTTCGAACGAGGGTCTTCCGCAGTGTCGAGTTGAAGGACCATCCACTTCGGATACGGAATGCCTGGATCTGACGCCGCGTCAAGGAGCCGCACGTCATCGTCCGAGAGCTGAAGGTCTGCGGCACCGATGTTGTCCTCCAGTTGCTCCGGCTTGCGGGCAGCGATGATCACGCTGCTTACCCCCGGCCGGCCGAGCAACCACGAGAGCGCCACACGGGCCGGACTCACGTCATGCCGACCCGCCACCTCCGTCAGCGCCTCCACGACGCGATATCCCACCTCCTTATCAAAGGGCACGAAATTGCCCGCTTCGGCGAAGCGTGTGCCGGCAGGCGCAGGGTTGGTGCGGCTGTATTTGCCCGAGAGAAACCCGCCCGCCAGCGGGCTCCAGACCAGGATGCCGATGTTGTAATACTCGGCGAACGACTGGAACTCGTATTCAAGAGTTCGACCGACGAGGCTGTAGTACATCTGTGCCGTTACGTATTTCTCTAACCCCAAATGCTCCTGCAGCATTACCGCAGTGGCCGCCTGCCATGACATTAGGTTGGACAGCCCGATATAGCGGACCTTGCCCTGGCGCACAAGATCGTCGAGCGTCCGCAGCGTTTCCTCCAGCGGCGTGTTGCTGTCCCATCCATGAACCTGGTATAGATCGATGTAATCGGTCTGCAGCCGCCGGAGACTGCCCTCCACTTCGCGCATGATGTTCACGCGGGTCGCTCCGCTCCGGTTAAAATTCTCGCTCATCGGAAGCCGGACTTTGGTGGCGAGGACAATTTCATCCCTCACGCCCTTCAAGGCATTCCCCACCTGAGTCTCGCTCTCACCTAGGCTGTACACGTCCGCCGTATCGATGAAGTTAATTCCTCTTTCCAAGGCTAGCTTCACCATGCGCGTTGTGTCCTCCTGGCCCAGGTTGCCCATGTTCATCTCGCCGCCGAACTGCATCGTGCCAAGTGCCACGCTGCTGACGATGAGTCCGGTATTTCCCAGCTTCCTATACCTCATCTCTCATGCTCCTTCCTCTGCAAACGAAGATATATGGATGGCAGATGATCCTCATCCACATAAGTTTGCGTCGATCCAGCAATTAGTATGCAATATTGGCGGCTCGGCGGGACAGATCTCAAGCGAGAACGGACAAACTGCGCTAGTCCTCATAAGTTTTAGTGCAAGTCGGCATGGAGGAAGTGAGCTCAAAGGTCCCCGAAGCCCGTTGGTGGATAGTTTTCCGGTTTGCCGACGATTCGCTCAGGACGCGAAATTGGGTCTTGCCACGCTGTTTCAAAACGCAGATGGCGCAAGGAGCATGAAATCGAAATTTCCGCGCGGGGCCGAGGGCTTGCGATAGCGGGGATTGCAACGGCCTTGGCGGCTGCGGGTGCCCGCGTGGCTGTGAACTATTCTTCCGACGGGCAAGGCGCCAGCGCGACACTGCCCGGATTGAAGCGGCACGCGCGGTGGCTTCGACAGGGAATTCAGGGCGAAAATCCGTTGGTTCGTCCGTCCTGGTAAGTGCATCTAAGACCCCGTAACCCTAGAAGCGATTCCTGGTGTCGGTGGAGGAGAATTCCTCCAGTACACAAGCTACTATGTGGATCGTTAGGCTAGCACTGCGTCGGCCTTATACCTTCGTGGTATTGGCCATACTCATCCTGGTGATGGGTATCGTCTCAATCTACCGCACGCCGACCGACATCTTTCCCAACATCAATATTCCCGTCGTCAGCATCATCTGGAACTACGCCGGCCTCATCCCCAAGGACCTGAGCGACCGCATCGTTTACGTGACTGAACGGTCGCTGACAACGACGGTCGACAATATTGAGCACGTTGAATCGCAGTCACTCTACGGAGTTGCCGTCGTTAAGGTCTTCTTTCAGCCAAGCGCAAATATTGAGCGGGCCATCGCCCAAATTACGGCGATCTCGCAGACCCAGCTGCGACAATTGCCGGCGGGAACGACTCCGCCGCTGATTCTGGCTTACAGCGCATCCAGTGTGCCAGTCCTGCAGCTCGCGCTTTCAGGACAGGGACTATCTGAACAGCAGCTCAATGACTACGCCCTCAACTTCATTCGTACCCAGCTTATTACGGTTCCCGGAGCGGCGGTCCCGTATCCGTATGGAGGCAAACAGCGCCAAGTAGAAGTCGATCTGAATCCCGCGGCGCTACAGTCCAAGAATCTCTCTGCGCTCGACGTCGTAAATGCGATTTCATTGCAGAATTTGATCCTGCCAACAGGAACGTCCAAGATCGGCGGCACGGAATACCAGGTGAACGTACTCAATGGTGCGCCGCAGACCATGGAGGATTTGAATCGCATTCCGATCAAAACGATTGGAGACACTACGATTTACATAAAAGATGTGGCCTGGGTACATAACGGGTCGCCGCCTCAAACCAATATCGTCCGCGTAAATGGACAGCGTTCCGTGCTGCTGATTATTCAGAAGGGCGGGAATGCCTCAACCTTGAGCGTGATTGCTGGCATTAAGGACCTTCTTCCCCAGATCGCCGCCACGGTTCCGCCGCAGTTGAAGATGCAGCCGCTGTCAGATCAATCGATCTTCGTCAAAGGGGCAATCAGCGGAGTCGTTCGGGAAGCCTTGATTGCAGCCTGCCTGACGGCGTTGATGATCCTCGTTTTCCTGGGTAGCTGGCGGAGCACGCTGATCATCGCAACTTCCATCCCTCTTGCCATTCTTACTTCCATCATCGTGGTGAGCGCGATCGGCGAAACGATCAACATCATGACGCTCGGCGGGCTGGCTCTGGCGGTCGGAATCCTCGTGGATGACGCCACTGTGGAGGTTGAGAACATCAACCGCAACCGCGAGTTGCACCCCGATCAAACGCTGGATGACGTAGTGCTCGACAGCGCGGCGCAAATTGCTACGCCCGCGTTCGTTTCCACCCTTTCAATCTGCATCGTGTTTGCACCGATGTTCTTGCTATCGGGAGTAGCGCGTTTTTTATTTCTTCCTCTAGCGGAAGCTGTGGTCTTTGCGATGCTTGCTTCCTATGTGCTCTCACGAACCATTGTTCCGACCATGGCCAAATATCTGCTTCGGTATCAGGAAGTGGGTGGGGCCGAGAGGCCGACTCGAAATCCCTTGGTTCTTTTGCAGCGAAGGTTCGAAACCGGTTTTGAACGTTTCCGGGAAGGCTATCACCGAAGTCTGAATGTTGTGCTTCATCACCGGCGCGTATTCCTCATAGGCTTCTTTGCCGCGTGCCTGGGATCATTGGCGCTGTTGATTCCGTGGCTCGGTCAGGACTTTTTCCCCAGCATCGATGCGGGAAGTTTCAAAATGCACCTTCGCGGCCCGACGGGGATGCGCATCGAAAACACGGCGTTTTTATGTGACCTGGTTGAGAATTCGATTCGGCATCAGATTCCGGCATCGGAAGTGTCGAGCATTATCGATAACATTGGTTTGCCGTATAGCGGCATCAATCTTTCCTATAGCAATTCGGCCCCGGTCGGAACGTCGGATGCGGATGTTTTTGTGACCCTGACGCCGAAGCATCATCCGACCGCGGACTACGTTAACCAGCTCCGCCTCACCTTGCCCAAGCAGTTTCCAGGAGTCTCGTTTGCTTTTCTTCCCGCAGACATCGTGACGCAAATTCTTAACTTCGGATTGCCCGCCCCAATCGACATTCAGGTGATAGGCCGGGATCTTGAGGGCAACCACGCCTGGGCCAATGAGCTTCTTCGCAAAATCCGCGCGGTTCCGGGTACGGCCGACATGCGCATTCAGCAGCCCTTCAACGAACCTTATCTGAATCTGAGAATCGAGCGCACTAAATCCCAGGAGCTTGGTTTTTCCGCGCGCGACATTGCACAGAACCTGCTGATTTCTCTCAGCGGCAGCTTTCAGACTTCACCCACCTTTTGGGTCGACCCCAAGACCGGAGTCAGTTACAACATCGAAAGCCAGACACCGCAGTACAACGCAGATACGCTCCAAGATCTGGTCAACATCCCGGTAACAGGGACGAACGCCTCTGCGGCTCCATCGCTGATGGCGAGTCTAGTGTCCGTCAATCGAGCGGCAGGGATGGCGGTGGTCTCGCACTACAACATTCAGCCAGTGATAGACATTTTCGGCACGAACTCGGGGCGCGACCTGGGGGGAGTCGCGCGCGATATCAACAAAATCATCGATGCCCATCGCAGTCAGTTGCCCCGTGGCTCTCAAGTCATTATTCGAGGGCAAGTTCAGACCATGCGCTCTTCGTATATAGGCCTTCTGACCGGGTTGGCGTTCGCGATTCTGCTGGACTACCTGCTGATCGTCGTGAACTTCCAATCCTGGCTTGATCCGTTCATCATGATTTCCGCGTTGCCGGCAGCTTTGGCCGGAATCTGCTGGTTCCTCTTCATTACGCACACTACGCTCAGCGTGCCTGCGCTGATGGGAACCATTATGTGCATGGGGGTGGCCACCGCAAACAGCATTCTGGTCGTCAGCTTTGCCACCGAACAAATGGCGGAGAGCAAAGATGCCATCGGCGCTGCTTTGCAGGCAGGTTTCACCCGTTTTCGTCCGGTCCTGATGACTGCGCTGGCCATGATCATTGGTATGGTTCCGATGGCATTAGGGCTGGGGGACGGCGGCGAGCAAAACGCTCCGCTGGGACGTGCCGTAATTGGTGGACTGATCTTTGCGACGATTTCCACGCTTTTTTTGTTCCGACATTTTTCAGCGTGCTGCACGAACGGCGCATCGGAACCAGCGCCACGCCAGCAAAATCTGCCGACTAGGAATGGTGGTGAGGAATATGACCGAAAGCGAATCCACTGAAAACATCCAACGACCGGATACTAGATCCTCCGCGGAGTTGCACTCGAATGTTTCTTCGCGAAAAAGCTGGGTGATCGCGGTCCTTGTCCTGGTGATTGTAGGCAGTGTGCTGGCTTTCGGAATCCTGTCCCGCTTGAAGGATGAAGCGAATTTGCGCAATGCGGTTGCGCAAACTTCTGCGCCCTCGGTTTCCGTCGTTCTACCGAAGCGTGGCGCACCGATAGAGGAGCTCATTCTGCCGGGTAATGTGCAGCCGTTCATCTCATCGCCCATTTACGCGCGCACCGATGGCTACTTGAACAAGTGGTATTTCGATATCGGGGCGCACGTCAAAGCAGGACAACTCCTCGCGGTGATCAACTCTCCTGAGGTGGATCAGGAGTTGGCGCAGGCCAAAAGCACTCTGGCCACCGCTCAAGCCAATCTGGAATTGGCCGAGATCACCAGGGAACGTTACGCAAGTCTATTCACCAAACACGCCGTTCCGCAGCAGGACCGCGACAACGCAATCGGGGCCTACAATGCAGACAAGGCAACCGTCGAGGCCGACCAAGCCAGCGTTCAACGCTATGCGGCCCTGGTCTCCTTCGAAAGAGTCTATGCACCCTTCGATGGGGTAATTACAGCGCGCAACACCGATATTGGGGACCTCATAAATTCCGGCAGCAATACCGCACCCAAGACCGATCTGTTTCACATAGCGCAGACGCATACTTTGCGTGTTTATGTGAATGTGCCGGAGGAATATTCACAAGGCGTGAAACCGGGACGGACGGAAACGGACATTGTCCTGGCCGAGTTTCCGGGACGACGATTCCCCGGAAAGCTGGTTCGTACAGCGGATTCTATCAACGCCAGCACGCGCACCTTGCTGGTGGAGATCGATGTTCCCAATCCCACCAGCACCGTGTTCTCAGGTTCTTATGCCGAAGTGCATCTGAAGATTCCGTCGCAAAATCCCACTTACATCATTCCGTCAAACACCCTGTTGTTTCGCACGCAAAACTTGCAAGTCGGCGTCGTGCAGGACGGGAAAGCCGTGCTCAAGAACGTCACGCCGGGGCATGACTTCGGCAATGAAATTGAAATCGTCGCCGGATTGAATGATTCGGACCATGTGATCGTTAATCCTTCGGACTCGCTGGTGAATGGTGAGGCAGTCCAGGTCGTCAATGCAAAGCTGCCAGGAGATAGCCCACAGTGACAAGCTCACCAAGGAGAATTTTAGGCGCCGAGATTCAGCTAGGGTGCTGGAGTATGCTTGGGCTTCTGGCGGGTCTGTTTTCGCTGACCGGCTGCGCTGTTGGACCGAAATATCATCCACCATCCGCTCCTACTCCCCCGACCTACAAAGAACTTGGAAATTGGAAGACCGCGCAGCCGAGCGATCAGAACCTGGGTGGAAACTGGTGGGAAATTTTTCAGGATCCTCAACTCAATGCTTTAGAAGAGCAAGTCAATGTCTCGAACCAGAACCTGAAGGCGGCAGTCGCTCAGTATCAGGAGGCACGCGCTGCCCTTCGCTACGCCAGAGCCGATTACTATCCGACGATCACGGCGTCGCCCTCGGCTACTCGTGAGAAATTTTCAAGCAACAGTGCGCTAAACGGCGCCCTTCACGGCGAAACCGTCAACGATTTTACGGTTCCTCTGAATCTCAATTACGAGGTGAACGCATGGGGACGAGTGAGCCGTAATGTCGAGCTTTATCGTACGCAAGCGCAAGCGAGCGCCGCCGATCTGGCAGTCGTGAACTTGACGATGCACGCAGATCTTGCGGTGGATTACTTCGCTGCACGCAGCCTGGATGCCGAACAAAAAATCCTTCGCGACACGGTTGTGCAGTACCAACAAGCGCTGCAACTGAATGACGACCGGTATCAAGGCGGGGTCGCGTCTGAAGTAGACGTGGAGCAGGCGCGGACGATATTGGAAACCACACGCGCGCAACTTGTCGACGTTGGCGTTGCCCGCGCCCAATACGAGCACGCGGTCGCAGTGCTGGCCGGAAAACCTCCGGCTGAGTTCGCACTTCCACCGCTGCCTATGGCTACCCCTCCGCCTCCGATTCCTGTGGGCGTACCGTCAGAGTTGCTGGAACGGCGTCCCGACATTGCTGCTTCCGAACGCCTGGTTGCGTCAGCGAACGCGCAAGTCGGGCTTGCAAAGCTTGCCTATTACCCCGTAGTGAATCTCGTTGCCTCGGGTGGGTTCGACAGTAAAACCATTACCACCCTCATCCAGGGTCCCAGCGCCATATGGGCCGCTGGGGCTTCCGCCGCGGTCACAGTGTTTGACGTGGGCCGGCGACGCGCCCTGAACGACCAGGCGAGGGCCGCCTATGATTCCACTGTGGCCTCCTACCGCCAGACCGTGCTCACTGCTTTTCAGCAGGTCGAGGACAACCTGGCTGCAATGCGTATTTTGGAAGAAGAGGCGGGAGTTCAGGCTAAAGCTGTGCAAGCCGCAGAGCGGTCGCTTGACCTCTCCAACACAAGGTACGACGGTGGTGTCACCAGCTATCTCGAAGTCATTACCGCCCAAAATGCCGCGCTGTCAGATGAAGTCACCGCAGTAAATATTTTGGGGCGGCGCATGGCGAGCGCGGTTCAACTGATCGAAGCGCTCGGCGGAGGTTGGGACCGTTCCAATTTGCCTCGAGCTCCTGAGTGTTGCGGAAAGCTTGTCGAAAGCGCAAGTCCTTAGCAAGAGGGCATCTTGTTGTTTGTCTTGGGTGCCTAGACTCAGCCCTCATGGCGAGGCGACGGCAAAGAACTGTTCTGGCATTCTTGGCGAGTTATGGGCCAAACCGGAAATTATTCCGGGCCCGAAGTCTTAGGGCTGTATCTGGAGCGCCCGCTGCACAACCGGTCGCGGTTGCATAATCTCGGGCGGGCGCTCTAGATACAGCGACTTGAAGGAAGCCTCCCGCGCTGATGTTATGGGATTTGAATTGATCCGATCGGGTCCAGAGTATTTGGGAACCCGCTGCCATGGGTAGGACTGACCGTTGGAGGGACTGGATCTAGCGGAGTCGCGTTGCGCTGAGGTGGCGGGCAGAGGCTGAGAAGTTGGCTGACTGGGCATTCGTGGGCCGATGAGACAAGAGCTCTCCGCGCGTGCCGGAGCACGATCAGAAGCCGAGGATGCGGATAGAGGTTCATGCTGCGCACCGGTCGGGTTGAGGTGGAGAGCGGAGCAAGAGTTGCGCGGCAGAGAGTCGTTCGACGACGTGCATAATTCCGCCGCAGGCCGGACAGTTCCAGAGCGAGCGAGGCTGGTCCACAGAAGGCGATGCCGCCGGAGCGGGCGTATTTTCCCAGCCACGAAGCAGTTGGAAGCAGAGCGGCAGGAGGTGGGCACGGCGGCGGTTGGCGAGGAAGCCGAAGTTGCGGATGCGCACAAAGCCGCGCGGAAGCACGTGTAGGAGGAAGCGGCGCAGGAACTCATCGACGGGCAGAGTCATCAGCCGCTTCTTGTTGCCGTGAGCGGAGTCTCGCCAACGGAAGGTGACGTTGCCCTCGGAGAGAGCAACCAACCTGCTGTTGGAAATGGCGACACGATGGGTGTAGGCGCCGAGATAGCGCAACACATGTTCTGGCCCGCCGAAAGGCTGTTTGCAGTAGACGACCCAGTCGTGACGGAACAGTACCCGCAGCCAGGAGGCGAAGGCGCGCGGTTCCGCAAGCGGCAAGAGATGTCCGTGGAACTGGAATGCGCCGGCATGAAACGCGGTCTTGAGTCCGGCGACAAACTTACCGCGGAAGACACGGCTGAGCACCTTGATGGGAAGGAAGAAGGAGCGGCGTGAGGAGATCCAGCGAGAGTGATCTGGAGCAAGACCGCCAGCGGCAACTACGCAGTGAACATGAGGGTGATGTTGCAGTCGCTGGTCCCAGGTGTGGAGCACGCTGAAGAAGCCGATCTCGGCTCCAAGGTGCCGGGGATCGCGGGCGATCTGCAGTAGAGTTGCAGCAGTGGAATGAAACAGTAGGTTATAGATCAGTCGCTTGTTCTGTAGTGCCAACGGCGCCAGTTCTCGCGGCATGGTGAAGACGACGTGCACGTAATTGGTGGGCAGCAACTCTCGTTCCCGCGCCTGGAGCCAGCGCAGGCGTGAGTTGCCCTGGCACTTGGGGCAGTGCCGGCTGCGGCACGAGTTGTAAGAGATGGCGGAATGTCCGCAGTCCGCGCACTGATCGCGATGTCCACCCAGCGCAGCGGTGCGGCAGCGCGTGATGGCCAGCAACACTTTTTGATGCTGCCAGCTGATCCACTTGCGACTGCGTTCAAGAAAAGCCTGTCCGGCACAGCGGACGATGTCGGCCACCTCCAGAGGAGGCCGGTTCATGCGCTCTGCGTCGGCTCTCCTTCTCCTCGGATCGTGAGTGCATCCAGCGGACTGCCGGTGGCGCTAAGATGCCGCCGTGAAAGATGCAGATAGATCGTCGTTTCTTCAAGGTCGCGATGGCCCAGCAGCATCTGGATGGTGCGCAGGTCGGCACCGGCTTCAAGCAGATGAGTAGCAAAGCAGTGGCGCAGGGTATGGGGATGGATGCGCTTGTGCTCAAGACCGGCGCGTTCAGCGGCCTGCTGACAGGCGCTCCAGAGAACCTTGGTGGAGACCGGATGACTCGCCGTATGCCATCGGTTGCCGGGAAACAACCAGTCGGTGGGCTTGCGCCGAAGCCCACGCCAGTAGCCTCGTAGCGCGTCGAGCAACTTCGGACTGAGCATGACATCGCGGTCCTTGCGTCCCTTGCCTCCCCGGATATGAATGACCATGCGCTGGCTGTCGATGTCGTTGATCTTGAGGTGGGCCACTTCTGCGCGACGCGCGCCCGTGGCATACAGCGTCATCAGCAGGATGCGATGAAAGGGAAACTCCGCCGCGTCGATCAGACGTGCGACTTCTTCCTGGCTGAGCACCTGCGGTAAATGCAGGACCTTCTTCGGATACGGCGTCTCGGCAACACTCCAGCCTCGTTTCAACACCTGGACATAGAAGAAACGAAGGGCTGCCAACCGCTGCGTCACAGTGTTTGGGGCCAACTTCCACCGCGTGAACAACGCGGCCTGATACTGGCGAATATGCTCGGGGCCAAGCTGATCGGGTGGGCGATGGAAGTACCGACTGAAATGTTCAACCGTGTGGATGTAAGTGTCGATGGTGGACTCGGCGTAGTTGCGGCGCCGTAACTCCTCAAGCATGATCTGGCGTAAATGGGTCACAGAGAGTTCCTCCTCTGCGACACAAACTAGCTCAGATCACCTCCACCGTCGGCTCAGCGACACGCGAAAGCGTCCGCCGCATAGCGGCTTCGTTCAAGTCGGCTTCTGGGAAGTTTCACCACATAGGTAATGATAAACGTTAGATCCCTATCGGAACTGCCCCGAAAAAACGCTAGCGATTCCGCAGGATTTGGCGGTGGGCAGTTTCGATAGGGTCGTTTGAAGGGAGCCGCTAGCGTTTGCGGCGGAGGCGGGATTCCCTATGGGATTTCAATCGATTTTCCCTTGCAAAGCCTTGCCAGAAGCGGGTTTTACCAAAACAGCAGTTATTGATGCTCATCGATCTAAACATGAATACTTAGCCTCAGATTGCCTCATCCTAACGCAAGACCGATCCTTCCTCAAGCCTCGCGAGTCTGGACAGTCTGGAACCTCCAATGACCCCTACTTCGAGCACGCGGCAGCGTCCGCCGCGCTAGCGGCTTAGTTCAAACGCGCTACTGGGTTAAAAGATCGGGGCCAGGATCGCGCCGAGAAAACTCCCGCAGGCTCTTAGCAAACCCTGAGGGAAACTCTCCTCTCCTAGCCATGCGGATTTTTTGATATAAGGCTTGTCGAAGACGGCACTTTCTTTCATAACCCGCATGGCTTCGGCGTCAAACGTTGATGCAGTGAAATCGGTGAATATCAATACTGAACCTCGTGGCTGCTTTGCAACGACCTCGGGAACTTCTCGCAATACTTTTTCGACCACGGCAGCATTGCAGTGCGACAGGTCCACGAGAAGAATCTGCTTTCCCTGATGGGTGATGAAGCGCAGACGTTCGTTCATGGCAATGATGTCTAATTGATAGAACGAAAATTTGGGTCATTTCCCTTCATTCGACGTGTTATTCTGACGACGTTTTCTTAGGGCGCACGCCGAAGTGCCAGACCCTTGCGTGCTTCTTCGGCGTGCTTTTTCCATCACCCATTGCTACCATAATCCCGCCGATCCGCAGTTCCATACCGAGATATCTGACGTTACGAAATCCGAAAAAAGCAATCCGAAGAGGCCCGTATCTCCGTACAGCCGGAAAAAACGAACCCTAAATAGCTGGATCAGGCTGCGTCCTCGGCTTCCTTCTGCTGTTGTTGTACGAGTTGGCAGAGCTTTCGCCAGTCTGGACTATTCGTCGGCTTTGGGAGTAGACGGTTTAATTTTGTCCCGTAAGAAGTGGGTTCGCTCATTTTCGTCATTCGAAAACACGTGCAGCCGCTGCCGTTCGCTCAACTTGAACTTGTAAGGCGTATCCGGTCGGCAAGGACAGATCAACCTTTGCATGTCAGGCACCCCAGCCACATCCTCAATGTATGCTCCGCTGCTATAGGTCAGTTCTCCTCGTTTTATGAGGTATTGCGTGTGGCAATTTGGGCATTCGATATATAGGCGTGTTTTAGGCATCGGACGTTTAGAGAGTCGGGTTTTGTGAGGGAGTGCCCCGTCTCATTCTCAATCTGAGGAGATAGCACTCTGGGTGAATGGGATTCCCGTTTTCATCGGTTCTAGCGGCTTTGGGTCGCACTGGCTTTTGACACTCAGAGCACACCGCTGACTTTCCTTTTTCGTCGAAGGACATGGGAGTCGATTGCGTTTGCCGACAGCCAGTTTATCCTCGCTCGGCAAATCTGTATGTATGGTATCGAACAATCCCGGCGTTAGGGTCAGCGGCGTCTCGGAATCGTCCTGCCGAAAGAAGTTGGCGAGCGTCGTAAGAACAGAAAAAGGCACCCCCGACCAAGAGGTGCCCGTAGTGAGGACGAACGGCGGATATGATGGAGTCGCGTTGCTTTTGGTTGCTCGTCACTCGATGGGTGACTCATGCGGACTCAGGCGGTTGCAGCGTGTCGATTCAAAAGTTCGTTTGCCTTTTTGATTAACTGCTCAGCCCCTTCAGACTTGAGAGCAACGTCGTCTATGCCAGCAGAATGAGCTTGATGTCCCACGATTGCCATCTCGGATTCAGTGAACATCAGCAGAGGAACATCGGGTAAGACCTTTTTCAAAGCCTGTGCAGCTTCAAAACCGTTCATGACGGGCATCAATAAATCCAGTATGACTAAATCTGGTACGATCTCTTGTGCTTTCTGAACGCCCTCGGCTCCGTCTGCTGCTTCCCAGACTTCGAATTCCTCATCTTCAAGCAGATGACGAACAATGGCCCGAATTTCAGGGAAGTCGTCGACAATGAGTACACGCTTCTCCCCCACCACGATTCACGCCCCTTTGGGATAGGGTAGGTGAATGTTAGCGTTTAGCAATAAGGCTTTTCTGGTAAGAGAATTTCCGCTTTCCGTCGATCAAGAGGCTTTGGACTTTTTTAGCTCAGACCTTCGGAACAAAATAAGGCCGCTCGAGATTGAAGACTTAGAAAGGCAAATAACCAATGGGGCACAAAAGGACAAGATTCTCGCGGGCGAATCCTTGGACGTTTTTAAGCAGCGTTTGTTCTCACTGACCGATCGAACAGCAGTCTAGTTAGTTCAGATTGAGCTCTTTGGATTGACGTGCGGACGCAAAACGGCAGCATCCTTGCGAGCGAACCGATAGAAATTTTCAAGCGAAGTTTGCCCAGTTACTAAATCGGCAAGCGATTTGAGCGAGGTTTTGAGCGCCTCTGGAAAGCGCCGGTAAACCAACTTGTTAGCGCCGTACTGCGATGAAATGATCACCGCATCCTCTTTCGAAGAAAACCTAGATCTAAACGAGCAGTGAGGTCTCCGCCAACAATCGCAAATCGTTGTTCTCGTAGTTCCTTCGGCTCACCCCGTCTTTCCTTACTGCCGTGCCGCAGTTTCGAAAGGGTCGTAGAAATGAAACTAGAATGGGCGTGCTCGCATTGTGGTAAAAGCGGAGTCATAAACCTTTCAAAGACAGCGGACATAGAAGATATCTCGAGGAAACTACAGGAAGCTCACGAACGCGAATCAATAGACTGTCACCAGCTATTTCGGATTGGACGAATACGGGTAAGCACACAGGATCGTCGTTCCTAACAGAATGGCGCTCCGTTCTGGCAATGGTGAAGAAGAGGACCCTGTTTCTTGAGTAAGTGTCAGAGCAAACACATGGTTGACAGATTGAATCCGCAGCCAGCGGTTCGTTCAACCGGGATTCCCTGCATCCGGAACCTGCGGGATGCAGACAGTCCGAGCTACAAGCCGCGTATTCCCGTCAATCAGAACAGTACCCCGGAGTACGATGAAGACGGATTTCCCTGCACTGAGTCTTTTAGCAATGGAGTGTGATTGTACTTCTCTCACGGCTCCAGCAACCCGGGCGAATATTTGCTACCATGACGAGGCGGTGAGGTGGATATGCCTGAATATGTGATCGAGCGGGAGATTCCGGGTGCGGGAAACTTGACGGATGCGGAGCTCCAGGAGATTGCCAGAAAATCAGTCTGCGTTCTCAATGAGATGGGTCCGAAGATCAAATGGCTTCACAGCTATGTGACTGGCGATAAGGTCTATTGCGTGTACTTGGCGGAAGATGAGGAAACCATTCGCGAACATGGGCGACGTGGCGGGTTCCCGGTGAATCGGGTCGCAGCAGTACGCCGAATGATTGACCCCAGCACGGCCGGTTGACGCGAGCGGTTTTTTGCTCAGGGCTTGGCAGTATCCTTCAACCCGAGCGCCTCTTGGACCGCTTCCTCCATCGACATTTCCCATCCAGACGACCATGCCTGCAGGTCTGCGGTGTTTGTGAGCATGTTGCGGGCAGGTGCCAGCTTTCTTTCCAGTCGCGACTGCTCCGCAGGAATGAGGGGAGCGCCGATGCGCTGACGCAACGCGGCGGCGGCTCCTGCCAGGCGTAGCGCCTGCTGCGGTCTAGATTGCGCGGCTGCGCTTACAGCGAAACACTCAAGCACCCTCGCGATGCCGCGTTTATGTCCCAAGTCCTGGAAGATCTTCATGGTTTCACCATAGAGGTGCTCTGCATGCTGATGGTGACCGTCGGCTGCACTGAGCCTGGCTAGGTCGCATAGAGCGCTCGCGATGCCCCAGCCGTCGCCCGACTGCCGGAAAGCTGAGAGACTTTGCTCGTAATAGGAGCGAGCAGCCGTGGAATCGACTGATTCCCGTACGAGGTCGCCCAGATAGTTCAAGGTCCACGCGACCCCGGTGCTGTCGCCTGTGGCGTGGAAAATGGCCAAGCACTCGTCATACAGCGCGTGGGCGCGTGCGTGGTTGCCTTGCAACCTGACCACATTCGCTAGATTGCTGAGTGCACGAGCACCGTCAATGGAACTGCCCAGGTCTCTCCAAGTCGCGACACACTGCTCAAAAAGTGAGCACGCAGTGTCGAGGTCTCCACGATCTCGGGCTGTGACCCCTAATGCATTGAGGGCCACGGTGACTCCGCGGTGGTCGTGCAGGTCGCGGCACGCTTTCAGGCTCTCCTCTTGCAATTTCTGAGCGGAGGCGAAATCGCCCTGTGCGATTGCGAAAATCGCGGCATAGAACAATAGGCGAGCGCGCATTTTGGCCTCGGTCGCGCCCGGTAAATTGAGCAGCCTGTCCAATAACCTTCGGCCCTCCGCAAAGTGTTCCCTCGTCTCCCAGAAGTGAAAAAGAGCCGAGCCGAGGCGCACACCCCATTCAGCATCACCGGTTCTGATCAGGAATTCCAATGCCTCGCGGAAATTATGATGCTCGATATCGAAACGCTCAAGCCACTCGGGATGAGTGCTCAGTTCTCCGCCGCACTCCTCGGCAAGCACAACGTAATAGGCGGCATGGGCGCGGCGCGTTGCAGACTCTTCGCCGCTTGCGGCGAGATGTTCCAGAGCAAACTCCCGAATTGCCGAGAGCATGAGGAAACGCGTCTCCTGGCCCGGCTGTTCTATCTGCTGCGTCAGGCTTTTGTCTACCATCGAGGCCATGCCATTGAGCACGTCCATGCCAAGGTCGTATTTCGTGTCGCACACCGCTTCCACAGCTTCCAACGTGCACCCGCCCATGAAAACAGAAAGCCGCCGAAAAAGGCTTTGCTCGGCAGCATCGAGCAGGCTGTAACTCCACTCCACAGTCCCTCGCAGCGTTTGCTGGCGCACCGGCAAATCACGCGCCCCGCCGGTTAGCAGGTTCAGCGAGGATTCGAGGCGCGTCAACATGGCCGTCGGCGAAAGCAGCTTGATGCGCGATGCTGCAAGCTCGATCGCGAGAGGCTGTCCGTCAAGCCGGCTACAGATGGCAGCTACGGCTGTCGCGTTTTCTTTTGTCAGAGTGAAGTTGTTCTTCACAGCTTTCGCGCGTTCCAGAAAGAGCGCGACCGCCGGGAAACGTAAAAGGGCCTCCGGTGCGAAGGGAACAGACCTTATGTCAGGCGCTGCCAGAGCCGGAACTGGCAGTTCATGTTCGCCGTAAACATGAAGTAATGATTGGCTGGTAACAAGCACTTTCAAGTTGGGGTTTAACGTAAGCAACTCCGCAACGTCGGAACCAGCGGAGAGCAGGTGCTCAAAGTTGTCGAGCAACAGGAGCAGTGGCTGGGTTAGTCCGCGCACATATTCTTTCAAACTCTCGCGCGACGATTGACCGGGCACTTCCCGCAGTCCAATCGCCTGAGCTATTGCAGTGGTGATCGACTCGTTTCTGCTAACCGCCGAAAGGGAAACGAAGCATACACCGCCCGCGAAGCCATCCCCCATTTCGGTGACTACCTGCAGAGCTAGCCGGGTCTTACCAATGCCACCTGGACCCGTCAATGTGACTAGCCGCACATCCTGACGATTCAGCAGTTGTCGAAGATTAGTCACTTCTCGCTCACGTCCGATGAAGACCGTGCACTGTACGGGCATGTTGCTCGAACGACGTACCGCATGGCGCGTCTCTGGATCAATCCGCAGGTCATTAACTGTGTCGAGATCGCGAGCCAGATCTCGGGTTGATGCGTAACGCTGATTCGGGTCCTTGGCTAAGCACCGCTCCAGGATCCAGAAGAAAGGTGCTGGCGCCTGCAGATGTACGGAGTGTATGCGCTCCGGTTGGTCGCGAAGAATGGCGGCCATGATTTCTGCTTTGCCTCTTCCTTGAAATGCAGGGTGCCCGTTAACCATTTCGTAAAGCACCGCGCCGAAAGAAAACTGATCGGAACGAAAATCCACAGTGCCGCCGTTCGCCTGCTCCGGCGACATGTAGCCAACAGTTCCCATGACCGTTCCGGGGTCGGTGAGCGAGCCCACAAGGGTCGGTCCCTCCGAATCGGGAGGGCAGTCGCGGAGTTTCGCCAGACCAAAATCCAGAATCTTGGCGGTGCCATCAGGAGTAACCATCAGGTTCTCCGGTTTCAGATCACGATGAACGAGGCCCGTCTCATGCGCCTTGGCCAGAGCGTCGGCAATCTGGGTTGCGATGGCGATTGCCTTGCGAAACGGCAGTGGCCCGGAAGCCATCAAAGCTCGAAGCGTCTCACCGCAAATCATCTCCATTGCGATATAGTGAGTGCCGTTCAGGTGCCCAAGTTCGTAAATGGTCACAATGTTCGGATGGTTCAGCGCCGAGGCGGCCTGGGCTTCGCGCTGGAAGCGGCTAAGAGCCTGGGAGTCGTGCGCTACGTCGTCGGGCAAGAATTTAAGAGCAACCAGACGGCCGAGGTCGGTGTCCTCTGCTTTGTAAACAATGCCCATTCCGCCGCCGCCGAGCTTTTCAACCACCCGGTAATGTGAAACCCTACTGCCGATAAGATTCTTCCACGTTTCTTTGGGGGTTTGCTTGGCAAGGATTTTGCCTGCCACTTCGAGGGCAGGAGATTCAATGAATTGCTCAGCCATCTTCTCATGAGCCAGCAGCGACTCCACTTCCTGGCGCAACCCGTCGTCATTTCCGCAAGCGGATTGGAGGAAATCGGTGCGTCGGTCTTCATCAAGCTCCAAAGCCCGGTGACAAAGTTCTTCAACTCGACGCCAAGTTTCAGGCTTCATGCTTCGCACTCTCCCGACTCAACTCGCGCAGAAGCCAGATTTTGGCCAATCGCCAGTCCCGAATTACGGTGTCGCTCGAAATACCCAATACTTCTGCCGTTTCTTCGACATTCAATCCGCCGAAGAACTTCAGCTCCACAACTTTGCTTTTTCTTTCATCAACCGCAGACAATGCTTTCAAGGCATCGTCCAGGGCCACCAGATTCACGTCGGGTTCGTTGCACACCGACGGGGCATCTTCCAGAGAAATGTGAGCAACGGCACCGCCGCGTTTCAAATAACCGCGTGAGCGGGCGAAATCGATGAGAATGCGCCGCATCAACTGCGCTGATACAGCAAAGAAATGGGCTCGATCCTGCCAGTTCACCTTTCCACAGTCCACCAACCGTAGATACGCTTCGTTGACCAGGGCTGTGGTTTGCAGCAGGTGGCCGGACCGTTCTCGGGTCATATAGCGCTGCGCGATCTCGTGCAATTCCCTGTACACCAGTGGCGTGAGTCTCTCCAGAGCCTCTTCGTCTCCGCCACTCCAGGCTTTGAGCAGGCGCGTGACCTCATGACTAGAAGGCAGCCCCATCTATCCCCCAAGGTGTCAATACATTACAACGAAAACACGCAAAAACCTAGCCTCGGGTGTGCAATCACGGTTGTTGGCGTCCAGTTCTTTTAATTCCTCCACTGCTGTTTCTTTCGATCAATTCCCGCCTTACTAGATAGAGGCATGCGGCTCGGCTTTAGCAAGAAGCTCAAGGCGCCTCCACAATACCTTGCAACAAGGAGAAAACAAAATGATGACGAAAAAGCACGCCGCTACAATGCTAATCCTAATGTTGGTGGGGTTGACGGGGTTGGTGAACGCGCAGATGTCCACCACGTTCAAGGCACAGGTTCCCTTCGACTTCGTCGCGAACGGCGAAACGATGCGGGCGGGCGAATGCATAATCACAGTTTTGGGCACCGGCCGGACAGTGCTCTCCGTCAGCAGCGGGAAGCAGCACGCCTATGCCTTTTCCATTGCGGATGAGTCGCCGAACGCGAGCAAAGAGACGGCGCTTGTGTTTCACCAATACGGCGATCGGTACTTCCTTGCCGGCATCAAGCGCGAAGGAAGAATTGGCTACCAGTTGCCCGCGAGCAGACTAGAAGGTGAACTGCAGGCCCGGAACGTCCCCGAGCAAGTATTCACGCTTCTCGCGTCCGCCAAGTAAACGAGTAACTTGCTCGTATGTTGGGGAACAGAGTTTCGCTCTGTTCCCCTTTCTTAAGTACCCCACCGGTCGAGGTACGGGAAATCTCAGATCAGCAACCGCCGTTCTGCTGTGACGTGCTAGCCGCGCTGTCATTCAAGCAATCTGCACTCTCAGGAATGTCCTCAAATCCTGCCGCGGCGAGATGAAAACCTAGCCTCGGGTGTGCAATCACGGTTGTTGGCGTCCAGTTCTTTTAATTCCTCCACTGCGGTTTCTTTCGATCAATTCCCGCCTTACTAGATAGAGCCACGTAAAGTTCCGGGACCGTGTAAGACAGCGGTTGCTGGGAAGTTTCCTCAACATAAGGAGAGTTGAAACATGAAAAAGACACCGTTTGTCGCTTCAGCTTGCTCGACGCTGTTGGTTGCGTTCTTGGCACTTTCCTCGTTCGGCTTGGCTCAGCAGAAAGTGCAGCCAGCCGGGCAGGGCGATCAAAGTAAGCTCGTTCAGACGGTTCGCGAGGCTACGAAGCAGTACCTCGATGTCAACAATGCCGTCAAGGACGGGTATGAACCGTTCCTTGGTTGTGTCAGCGGTTCTGACCACGGTGCAATGGGCATCCACTACGTAAATGGTGATTTGCTGAACGGAACGATTGACGTCGCGCATCCGCAGGCTCTGATCTATGAGCCTTCGAACGGTCAAATGAAGCTAGTCGGCGTCGAATTCATTACCCTCGCTTCGACCTGGCTGCAGAGTAACTCCAGTCCCCCCGTTTTGGAGGATCAGGTGTTTCTGTACGTGGACAGCCCAAACCGGTTCAACATACCGGCGTTCTTCGAGCTTCACGTGTGGGCGTGGAGGGACAATCCGCAGGGCGATTTCGTGGACTGGAACAACCACGTGACTTGCGCAAATGAGTAGAGCGTCAGGAGGTGTCCGCTCATGCTGTGCGTCTCCCCGTCCGAGGCGCAGCTGGTTCCGCTGCGCCTCGGAATGCAGCATCTGGATCCGGCATATATAATGACTTGGATTTAAAAGGAGCTCATGGACATCAGATCATTACAGCGGCCTTTGAAAGACGCATATCGGCAGGCTCCTGCCAGTTCCCGGATCACATTGGTGGCCCATGGACGGAAGACCGATGCACCGATATCTTGCTCCGTCGACCTCGGGCGGGCAATCTATGACGCTCAAGCGCACAAGGGCGTCGGAGGGGCGGGTACGGGTGCCTGTTCCGGGGATCTGCTGCTCGGTGCATTAGCCGCTTGCGCACAGATCACCTGCCAGATGGTAGCCGCCGCGATGGGGATCCCTACCGATGATATCGAGGTGACCGTTGAAGGAGATCTTGACTTGCAAGGGACATTGGGAACATCCAAAACGGTGCCCGTCGGATTTGAAAGTATAAGGGTCAATTTCGATGTCCGTGCGCCGCAGGCAACGCAGGAACAGTTGATGGCCCTTCAGCAAAAGACCGAGCTGTATTGCGTTGTCATGCAAACGTTGCTGCATCCTCCCCAGATTAAGAACGTGTGGGTAGGTACGCAGTCGGTCAGGTTTTAGTGCCGTCGCCTGTGCGACTCCTCGGATGCGGTTAGAAAGCAAAAAGACCTTCACCGAAAAACATCGCTGGACTTCCTGAATGCAAAGATGGCGGCCCAGGTTGTCTGGGCCGCCATCATTCCTGTTACTGTTTCACTGTCTGCGTAAGACCCGCCGAGACGCTGCTGTTGTTGTTCGCATTCCCCGGGTAACGTGGCTGATCTGGCACACGAACAGGGAGCGTTGGTCGGGTATGTGCATCCGCTGGACAGCGTACCGGATCCCGTGAAAACCGCGCTCACGTTTGAACTGCCGACCGATGTCGCGCTCGGCAAGGTGGACTACATCGAGGTTGTCGGCTTTTCCGACCATAAATCCACGGCCGAGGTTTGGTACAAGTTGCTGAACTGCGGTTTCCGGCTGCCGACCGCCGCCGGAACAGATTTCATGGCGAACTACGCCTCGCTGCGAGGGCCGATTGGGTTGAACCGCGTGTATGCGGAAGTTCCCGCTGGATCATTGAAGCTTGAGCCGTGGCTCCAGTCCATCAAAGCAGGACGGACTTTCGCGACGAACGGGCCGTTACTGCGCTTTGAACTCGGGGGGATGACGCCAGGAGGAGAGGTCCATCTCGACAAGAAGCAGGAGGTCTCTTTCCGGGCCGCGCTCGGCTCCATTGTGCCGGTAGATCATCTGCAGATCGTCTGCAACGGGAAAGTTACCCGCGAACTCACGCTCAGTGCTGATCGCACTACGGCTTATGCCGAAGGCAAGGTGCCGCTCGAAGGCAGTGGCTGGTGCATTCTGCGGGCGTTCAGTGATAAAGCGGAGTATCCGATTCTAGATCTGTACCCGTACGCGACGACCAGTCCGGTTTATGTGTCTGCGACTGGCGCCCCGCTGCGCAACACGGAGGATGCAGCGTATTTCGTGGCATGGATGGGACAGTTGATCACGGCGGCGCAGAACAGCACGACGTGGAATACCGAAACGGAGCAGCAGGAGGTGCTGGCGATCTTTCAAAAAGCGCTACAGAAATACGAGAACATCGCGAAGCTAGGGCTGTAGAAGACCGTTAAGCTGGCTAGATCCAGTCCGCAAGATTCGCCAGCAACATTGCTCCGGAGTGACGGGCTAACCAGAAAGAATCTACAAAGGATACTTGACAAGATGGTGCAATTTCAAGCACATCTGCGAGATCCGCAAACGCTGGTTGTGAGCAATACCGACAGCCTCTCAAAAGCAGATTCTCAGTTTTGCGGGCTCAATGGCACCTTCGCTTTTACTTATCTTCGGGTTCGACTCAAAGCTGTGGTGGTAAAAACGTGATAATCCCATGCTCAAAACGAATCCACCGCGATCAGAACGGGGAAGTGATTGACATTCAACGGCACCGGCAGGCTCCTTTGGCGTTGTTAGGAACTCTCCGGAACGTTTATTGGACCCTGGTCAGACCCAGATTTTTTCCAGTGCGTTTTGGATTACTTCTGGTTTGTCCGTTATCCGAGCAGAGACACTGCTTTGATTAGCTGACATGCCACAAACGTTCCGCGAACATTGTTGGAGTGCACAGTGGATCTCTATCTAGTCGACGGCACCTACGAACTATTCCGGCACTATTATGCACTGCCCAAGGCACAAGATGCGGACGGCTGGGAGGTCGCCGCTGTTCGAGGCGTGCTGTCGTCTGTATTGGGGATGATCCGCGGCGGGGCCACGCACATCGCGGTTGCGACCGATCACGTGATCGAGTCATTCCGCAACGACTTGTGGTCCGGCTACAAGACAAGCGAAGGCATTGAGCCCGATTTGCTGGCGCAATTTCCTGTCCTTGAGAGCGTGTTGTCGGCGGCGGGAGTTGTTGTCTGGCCAATGGTAGAGTTCGAAGCCGACGATGCGTTGGCCGCTGGAGCTGTCGCGGCTGGTCGCGATGTGAGAGTCGAACGTGTGATCATCTGCACACCGGACAAAGACCTCGCACAATGCGTACGAGGCAAGAGGATAGTTCAACTGAATCGCCGGACGCGCGTTACGCTGGACGAGCAAGAGGTGTTCAAGAAATTTGGTGTTCCCCCGGGTCGATCCCGGACTATCTCGCCTTGGTGGGCGATTCGGCTGACGGATATCCCGGGCTGCGCGGCTGGGGTGCAAAATCGTCAGCCGCTGTCCTTGGCAAGTATGGCCATCTCGAATCAATTCCTGGGGATTGGCGAGAATGGCACGTGAACGCTGCCAACGCCAGCGCTCTGGCAGATACTCTTAGTTGCAACTTCGATAGCGCGCTGCTCTTTCGTACGCTGGCGACGCTACGAACCGACATCCCACTTTTTGAGAACGTGGACCAATTGCGTTGGAACGGGCCCACACCCGATTTCGATAAGATTGCGGCGCGATTGGACGCCGCAAGAACGGAAACCGGCCGACCATTTGTTCGGGAGGGATCGAGCACGAAGATACCGAAATCAGCCGAGCCACGATAAACCCCAATTGCTGACCGTCCCGCACTCTATTTGCGCGCTTTCCATTGCTTCGTGACACTACGAGCCTTCGCTTAAATCGCCGCAATCGAGCCTCGCGGTTGTCGTCACGAATTTCGAGATGGCTGGGCGCTTTGCTCTGAGAGACGAGGATTTACAACAACAACTGCATAGCTTCCGAATTGCCGACATCCATGTAAGTCTTTTGTCAAGGCGAACAAGATTCTCCTGACGCGCGCTTCGGAGTTTATGGCGTCCGCGTTCTTCCATGCGAAGAGCTCCAGAACGCGTAATGTTCCTTGGGAGTCACGGGAAGTGAGACGGGCAAACCCTCCCTAATTCGGTAAGGGTTGCCGCCCATACGCCAAGAGCACTGACAATTGCATTTCCTCCAGTCCTCATCTCCACATAGGCAGACCTAGGAGCACAACCGCCATTTTGTGCGGGTGTACGCGATCCGGAACCCCTTTCGCTCGGCATTGCGCTGAGAATAGCTGCCCGGCTGTGCGACCATCATCGCCAGATCGCATCCATGGTCGGAGGCGTAGCACATACGCTTGTGAAGGAGCGCAGCTTGCAACCCACGACTCCGCAGCTCAGGCACGGTAGCCGAGCCGCCGAACAAAGCAACGCCATCATGAATGCACAGCACGCCAGCGGCGCCAGGTTTCCCGTTATGTTCGGCGAGGAAGCACAGACTCTCCTCACGTGCTGCAGATACGGCACCGAGATTCAGAAGAAAATCGCGGAGTTCGGGATGTTCATGCGCCCAGCCCCTTGCGCTTATTTCACTCCACAGTTGCGCTTCTTCCGGCGCGATGATCCGCACACTGGCAGCACTCTGCTCCTCGGGTGTAGGCCGCTCAACAGGCCGACAAAGAACATTGTTTATCTCGATCGGTCTGTAGTTGCGGGTACAGAGCATTCCCAGCGCAGCGACCCCCGCAAAAGGACTCACTTCGTGGAGTACCGGCGCTCCGCGGTCGAGAAAGAAGCGCTCAATCACGTCCAGCGAAGCCGGGTTCAGGTCCTCGAATATAGCGAGCCCAAAAGTCTGAGTGACGGGAGACTCGATGCCATCGAAAACTGCGTATGCGCCAGCGCATTCAATCCATTCGGCACCGCTTTTAGGGAACAGACGACGCCGTGCTTCCGCGAACTGAACACACGCGTGCCCTTCGGCGCGCTCCAAACGTTTCGAGAGTGCAAGGTCAGAAAAGTACATCGCGTTCGATTATGCACGGCTCGGCGTTGTAGCAAAACCTACGCGCTGTTTTCCCGGCCGTGGGGCCCGTGATCGCCTGAGCGGTTGACGGGCAACTCTCACCTTACAGTCGCGGCGCGACTCTGATCATTGATCGGTGGCATGGAGGTCACCGTTTCGGTACAGACGACCGAACGCTGCCTTGGCTATCTTAGGCGCCGAATATTCTTTTTATTTCAGCCCATCCACCACGTACAGGTCAGAAAGAATTCGAAAATAGTCATACGCATAGGATTTGCGATCGGAACTGAAGCGAGCGCCTCCTACAGTAACAACGCCCGCTGGATCAGATGGGTAGAAAGTCTTTACTTCCTCGATTTTCGCGGACCCGAGATATATGCGTAGAACTTTCGCCGGAACCCCTCCTCTCATCACGAGAAGGCTATTGGAATCTTCCTCCCATTTGATAACGTCGTCACCTGGAGCGAGCGTGGTAGTAAACGGTTGGGGACCGCCGCCTTCGAGGGGATACAACCAGCGCTTTTTCTCCGGGTCTCTGGCCAGAACGAACTTACTGTCGGGCGATACTACGAGGCCGACAGTGCCTTCGGGGGTTACGGGTCGCGTTTTACCGCTGTCCAAATCCAGCCAGTGGGTGCGCGGCGCATGATTGGCCTCGTAAGCGTTGAACAGAAGTCCGCGTCCGGATGGAAGCCAGCGCGGCCGTAGGTGCTCCAGAGAATCGTTCGTGACTACCCGCGACTGGCCCGCACCGGTGGGCAGCAGCTCAATCTGTGCGGGAGAAGCAAGATTAAGGGCAGCTACCCACTTGCCGTCCGGGGAAAGAGAGGGAAACGCACCGCTGCCCAAACGCACTGCAGGACTTCCATCCATTCCGCGCATGAACACGGAATAATTGCTTCCTACACCCTCTCCACTTTCGAAAAAAATGAGGTTCTTGCCGTCAGGCGATACGTCACCGATCAAGCTCCAGTCAAACCAGGAGAGATCTCGTTCATTTTTATCGCCATCGTGGAAGCCAACAATTCCGAAATTATCACTTTCGATAGTTAACAGGGCTCGACCGCTGCGGGTAAGATCCTGCAACGTGAGGACCCCGGGAACGCGCAGCACAAGTCGTTCTTTTCCGGAGAGATTCATCGCGTAAAGGGCTCGCGAGCTTCCCTCTTTTGATGCGGTGAACCAAACTTCCTTCTCATCCGTAGACCAGGCCAGCCCTTGAACGGTGATAAAGAAGCTCGAAGCGACCGTGATGTGGCCATTCCTGTCCAAAATTACAACTCGGCCATCATCGCCGGTCGGCACATGGTCTTCGATGGCAATCAGGTCACCACGCGGAGAGAAACGCACATGGCTTACCCAGCCCCGGGGCTGGTAAATAACTTTTCCCACGGGGAACTCAAGGTGGGCCCTGCCAGCGACGTTTCTGGCCACTGCGACATCAGAACCGTCGGGTGTCCAATCTGCCCAGGTGACTTCCTCCGCAACTTCACGCGGCGCGCCACCCGCCAGGGGCACTCGTCCCATGGTCCCCGCAGCCGTAAAGGGTGATGTTTGGTGCTGATCCATGCTCACAGCGAGTTCGCCATTGGCTGACACGCTCAGCAGTTGCGTTTTCTCCAAGCCTAGAGAGCGGGAGTCGGTACTGTCGAAGCGAGTAGTGAATAATTCCGTCGGTCGGCCCTCCAGCGCTGCGCCATAGATGATGGTCTGGCCATCTGGCGAAAACCGCGCCGACAGGATGGTGCCACGCCGGAAAGTTAGACGATGAAAGTGGGGGATCGACGCGGCAGCAGAATGCTGACCGGCAAGGTAGACGGCCGCCAATATGACGCAAAGCGCAATTGCAGCGCCTACCGGCAGCAACCATCCTCGCTCGTCAGGTGCCGGTGCTACTCGCTGTGCGCCTGAGGTGGTGGTGGTGGACGAGATCCCGGTGAGGACTTCCAGACCAAACGCGACATCGCTGATGGAATGAAATCGTTGCGCCGGATTCTTTTCCAGGCAGTGGCGCACGATGCGTTCCAGTGCTGGCGGAACATTAAGGCGGAGATCGGCGAGTTCCGCCGGCTCTTCCTTAATTATCGCGCTCATGGTGTCGGCTGCGGTTTCACCATGAAATGCACGTTTCCCAGAGATCATCTCGTACAGAATGGCGCCAAAGGAAAAAATGTCAGACCGGGCGTCTGCGTCTTTCCCTCGGACTTGCTCAGGGGACATATAGCCAACCGTTCCCATGACCACGCCGGGTTCGGTGGCGACCTGAAGGGTGGGGGCATCGCCACCTTCGCGCACTAACTCGGTGGGGTGCGTCAGCTTTGCCAAACCGAAATCTAGGATTTTTACGCGACCGTCATCGGTGATGAACAGGTTTTCAGGTTTCAGGTCGCGATGGACGATGCCCTTCTCGTGCGCGGCGGCTAATCCGCGAGCCACCTGCAATGCATAATCAATGGACTTTCGGAGCGGTAGCGGGCCGTGTTTCAAGCAGTCTCGGAGAGTCTCTCCCTCCAGCAGTTCAGAAACTACATAGGGTGCGCCACGATTGTCGCCGATATCGAAAATCGAAAGGATGTTCGGATGATTGAGCGCCGCGGCGGAGCGCGCTTCTTGCGCGAAGCGTTGCAGTCGGTCGTTGTCCGCCGAATAGGAAATCGGCAACACTTTGATTGCTACTGTGCGATCAAGGCGAGCGTCATGTGCGCGATACACTTCGCCCATCCCGCCCGCACCGATAAGCGCCTGTATTTCGTAAGGACCGAGTTTGATTCCGCCACTGAGAGCCATAGGTCGCTCGAATTATAGCTCGAACAGTAAGGCGAATCGTCCAAAGCTCAGAACGAGACTAAGCCATAAGGCCTGAATCACGAGCTACTCTTCCATAAATCCGGTAAGGGAAGGGTTGCCGACGATACTCCCAGAATCGGGGATAGAGACAGAGCGCCTCGGTTTTCTCAGTGCGTATTCAGCGATGCATATCGCTCGATGAGGTCGGTCACGGCCTCGGGCTGATCCTCGACCACTGACTAAGCTAGTCTCGACATGAGCGCGTCCGTTTGCGCAGAGACCTTCTGCTATCTTGGGGACCAATTGCGCAAACCGAGATCTATCTCCCACAGCTGCGAGGAGCGGTATGACACTTATCGAGCGAATTATCCCGTGCTTTTCGATCCGCTTTGCACTCTCTCTTCTTCTCGCTGCCGGGCTGCTGCAAACGTCCTTGTCCGGCTGGTCTCAACTCGTATCCGGCTCAATGGACGTCCGTTGGAATGAAGGGGCATCGAATTGCGCCAATGATCCACAGCCTCCTCTGCAGGGGTAATTATCCCTTGACACCAAGGAGAATAAATGGCATACTTATTGCATGAACCGCCGACAGACAATTCCTGAAGCTCTCCGCTACACGATCCAGAAATTCCACAGCACATTCCCCGACGACGATGCCTGCTTAGAGCAGATCAAAGAGCAGCGTTTCCCCGGCGGCGTGACCGTCTGCTACAAGTGCGAGAAACCGCGAAAGCACTACCGCGTGAAGGGCCGGACGGCTTACGCTTGCGAGACGTGCGGGAATCACATCTTTCCGCTGGCCGGAACGATTTTCGAGAAAACCAGCACGTCCCTCCGGCTCTGGTTTTACGCTATGTACTTGATGGGTTCCACCCGCTGCGGAATTTCCGCAAAGCAGATTCAGCGCGAGACTGGAGTCACCTATAAGACGGCATGGCGCATGTTCCACCAGATTCGGAAATTGATGAGCGAAGATTTACGGCTCGGCGGCGCCGGCACTCCCGGAGTCGAAATGGATGAGATGTATCACGGCGGACGGCGCAAGGGTGAATCAGGCCGGATGCTACGCGGGGATCGCGGGAACAAGACAATGGTTACGGGCATCGTGGAGCGCAAGGGCCGGATCGTGGCGCGAGTCAGTCCAGAGGTGACGATGAGCGCAACAAACGCGCTGGTGAAAGAGTACGTTCTGCCAGACAGCACGATCTTCACAGATGAGGCTTCGGCCTACAATGCGCTGCCACGGTTGAGCGGCATGGGTTACCAGCACCAGCGCATCAATCACAGCGCGAAGGTCTACGTTGCTGGCGAAGTCCACACGAACACGATTGAGGGATTCTGGAGTTTGGTGAAGCGCGGAATCGGCGGCGTCTACCACTCGGTCAGCGCGAAGTATTTGCAGAGCTACCTTGACGAGTACTCTTTCCGCTATAACCGCCGCGATTCCGGGAATTTGATTTTCGCCGCGATGCTGGAGAGGGCTTCCGAGACGGTGTCTCGCAAGCCCTCTTCACAAGCGTAAAAAAGTCGGATTCGGTAAATATGATTTCTTCGTCCTGAGTTTCCTTGCCCGGAGATGCAGGACGAGATGACATTTTTAGAAAGGAGACGCGGGACGACTCCCTAAGTCGGACTATACTGCAGGAGTCTGTCCGCGTGCAACGCGGATGACGCAGACGCTGTTTCTTGGAGTTGCAACAGTGCTCGTCGCAATCGGGTCTTTCTTGGCAAGTATTCAACATCGCTACACTGCGTACAGCCTCTTCGTCGGGGCCGTCGTTATGGTTGTATTTGCAGTGTGGGCAGCATACGTGGAAAGCATTCCGAAGCCGCATATCGTTCCGGTTGGATATGGGACAGTCGGCGAACTTTACACTAAGCTGCTGGCTGCTGGCGAGGGTGTACTTTTTGAAAATGACGGAGAAGCCGCGTACAAGGTGACGCCGCCGAAACCGACCAGATTTGGGACTATAGGCGACCCTATGCTTGTGTTCGATGATCCAGGTATCGCAAGGCTCACAAAGGAACAGGGAGTACGATGTTTTCCTGTGGCGATTAAAGATTCCTTTGGAGAAAGAACTGGCGGACGCGGCGATCTTCGAATGCAGTTGGCTCTCAGCGCTGCGGACAGCGTACTAATCTCATTCCGCTACGCTGATAGCAGGCAGCCACAGAAACTGCGCTATACCACCATCTGCAAAATCATCTCTACTCCCAAGGGAATTGCCATAGAACTTGTAAGTGTAAAGTTCGCGTGGTGGGCGCTCTAGGTTCGGAAGAGCCCTCCATCCTGCTCTGTCACGGCCCGGACAGTATACCTTGGTGTCAAGGGATAATTAGACTCTGCAGGTACATCGTTACAACTCCCAAACACTCATCCTTCGGGAAAATCCTTGCGCCACGTTCGAGGCGCCGTTCCTGTACCTCCTGATCGGAGCAAGAGAAGCACTTCTGATCGACACCGGTGACGTTGCTGATCCAAATCAGATGCCGCTGGCGAAAACGGTGATGAGCTTGTTGCCTGGAGACACTTCGGCAAAGATTTCTTTGCTTGTGGTCCACACTCATCGACACGGCGACCATCGTGCCGGCGACGGACAGTTCACCCACCTAGCGAATCTTCAGGTGGTTGGTTTCGATATGGACAGCGTTCGCAACTACTACAATTTCGTAGATTGGCCGAACGGTCTCGCCCAGATCGATCTAGGTGATCGTACCGTCGACGTGATGCCGACCCCTGGCCATAACGAGACTGAGGTCTCATTTTACGATCGGAATACCGGGATGTTCTTTTCCGGCGACTTTCTGATGCCGGGTCGCCTCTTAATCGACAATATCAGCGCCGATCTTGCGAGCGCGGAGCGAGTCGCGGCCTTCGTCAAAGATCGCCCCATAAGCTTCGTCTTGGGGGGCCATATCGAACTGAATTCTAAAGGAGACACATTTCCGTGGGGGTCTCACTATCACCCGCACGAACACGTCCTGCAGATAAACAAAGATGATCTGCTCGCGCTGCCAGCCGCCCCTCCGTAGTTTTAACGGCTTCTACAGCGTTACGTCGTTCAGGATTTCTGCTTGATCCCTAGAGCTAATCTCTCCCGGATCCCCTGCTCAGGTCAGAATGGGCGGTACTAACGATCACGAAAGAGCGACCATGTCGCGTGTACAAAAGCGATAATCGGCAAACCGATGGGCGCGATCGCGATTGTGTAGTCTCCGAGTTGAAGAACATTTCTGCCCCAATGGATCTGATTCGTTACGATGAATCTTCTGACGAACGCCGGAAGGTCTTGCGATTGCGACGTCCCAATGAAGGCGAGTTCTATGAAGCAGGACTGCCAACAACATTTTGCTTCCTGGCGCTCGTTCATCTGTCGCCAATTTCAATCTCCTTTCGAGTGTCTTCGGGGGCGAGTTACATCCAGTTGCCTACCTCTTGTCGGCGACGACGAGAATCGTTTGTGTTTGACGCGCTTCCCGAATCTCCTCGCTCGCAGCCTCGGGGTCGTAAACGAAGACCTCACCTAACTCAGCCAACCGGAGCGAATGAATCACCCGCTGATGTCCACGAGTCGTGACCAGGAGGGCGCTTTGGCCGGTCGAGGTGGTTTCATTGGTCGCCACCGGCGCAAGAAGCGCGACATCTCTTCCGCTTTTCGTCTCCTTGATGACCAAGAACGATCGCGATCCGACGTCGGCGAATCGAACCATGTAGCCGCCAGCCGGGAGGGTTGTCTGGCCCCAGCGGGCATCGAACGGCAGAGTAAAGGAGCCTCGATAGATCGGGGCGGCCAGCGCCACCCCGACTAGCAGAAGCGAGGCTGCCAGGCCAAGCGTGGCCAATTGGATCGCTGAAAAATTCTTCTGAGATTTCATTGGAGTTCTCCTGATTTGAATTTGCACCTCGTGATTGCGAGTTGTTCGCCGACTCTGGCGCGAAGCGCGGGTCAGATCAATAGAATGGAGCTGTCATCTTCGGGAAACGCGACTAACATCGGAACCGATTGAGTCGAGGCAGCTTACTGGAGCACATAACAGGCGACGTCGCGGTTGGACTAGGCCCGAACGTGTTACAATCCACCATCGCTCAGGGAGTAGTAGTGCAAAACTCCTATCCATTGCCGCCAACCCTTCGCTTTGGCGTGTTCGAACTAGATCCACGAGCCGGGGAACTCCGCAAGAAGGGCATGAAGATCAGGCTGCAAGGGCAGCCCGTACAGATCCTGCTCATGCTGTTGCAGCATCCGGGCGACACCGTCACAAGGGAGCAGTTACAGAAACGGCTCTGGCCGGCCGACACCTTTGTGGATTTTGAACAGGGCTTGAACAACGCCATGAAGAGGCTGCGGGCAGCGCTGGACGACGACTCTGAGAATCCCCGATTCGTTGAGACGCTGCCACGCCAGGGCTACCGCTTCATTGGGTCGGTGAACGGGTTAGAACAGAATCCCGTAGCCGAAGTCCAACCAACTGTGACATCGTGGCCGATGTTCCGGTTTCCGGGTCTCGCAGCGCTGGCAGTGATTGCGCTCGCGGCCGTATTGGGGGGAATCAATATGCGGGCCTGGCGAGACCGACTCTTTCATCAGAATATCAATCCTACCGTGCATGCTTTGGCCGTCCTACCCTTGGCAAATCTATCTGGCGACCCCGAGCAGGAGTACTTCGCCGACGGGATGACCGAAGCGCTCATCACTGAACTTGGGAAGGTGAGCAAACCCCGAGTGATCTCACGGCAATCAGTCATGCAATACAAGGGCAGCAAAAAACCTTTGCAGGACATCGCGCGAGAATTGAATGTGGATGCAGTGTTGGAGGGTGCAGTCGAACGCTCGGGGGATCGGGTGCGGGTTAGTGTCCACCTGGACTGGGTTTCTCCCGAAAGCCAGGTCTGGGCCAATGAATACAGCACCAACATCCGCGACGTGATGAGCCTTGAGGATGATATTGCGCGTGCCATCTCGGAGGAAATACAGGTCAGGCTGACTCCGGATGAGCGAATTCGCCTCGCGAGCAGCCGCCCTGTGAACCCGGAGGCGCATGATGATTTTCTCCGCGCTCAATTTTTGGTGGACAAGCGTGACGAACAGGATTTGCAGGCTGGGATTGCGTACTTTAGGAAGGCGATCGAAAAGGATCCTGTTTATGCGCGGGCATATGCAGGATTAGCGTGGGCTCTGGTGAACCTAACTGGCATGGGAACACATCGCACAAGCGACGTTCTGCCGCAAGCGAGGGCGGCTGCAGAAAAAGCACTGGAACTTGATTCTTCACTGGAGGAGGCTCATGTTTCTCGTGCCATGGTCCTCGCCACCGATTGGAATTGGTCTGAAGCAGAAAAAGAGTATCGCGCAGCCGTCACGCTGAGTCCCAATTCCTGGGATGCTCATGCGTCGTACGCATGGTATTTGCTAAACCTGGGGCGATTTGACGAGGCAATGGCGCGGATAAACTATGCGGAGGAATTAGATCCAGTTAGCCCTGTGAGTAGAAACCTGTCGGCGTACGTGGACCTACTTTCGGGTCAGACCGACCGTGCAATTGCGGAGTTCAAGAACACTGGCTGGGACACTGGCCTAGGATTCGCGTACGCAGAGAAGAAGATGTACCCGGAGGCCGTCGCTGCATTTCAAAGGGTTGAAAGCCGATGGGGGCGGCAACCTGCTGTTGTTGCTAGTCTCGCCTGGGTCTATGGCCTTGCTGGCAGAGAGCACGAGGCGCAGAGCCTGATTGATGAGCTGAACGAAATGGCTCGACATCGTTATATCGCGCCTGCTCTGTTTGTAAACGCCTATCTCGGCCTTGGCGACAAACAGACAGCCCTCACATGGATGGAGAGGGGAATCGAAGAGCAAGACCAAGGGTTGGTCTGTTCGAAGGTGGATCCCATCCTCGACCCCTTGCGTTCCGAGCCGCGCTTTGAGGCTCTGTTGCGCCGCATGAACTTCCCCCCGTAGAAACTGCTACACTCTAGCCGCTCGGGAGTAGCTGTGAACACTTTCAATTCAGTTCCGCTGGCCCTTCGGTTTGGTGCGTTCGAGATCCACCCACTAACTGGGGAACTTCACAACAAAGGATGCGGATTAGGCGGCACGGGACTTGACGCGGTGCTGGCCCGGAGCTTGGCAACGCCCTTGCTCTCCCGCGAGCTCCGGAGGCTAATCCTTCCTCTAGCTGTTGTCTTACTCTCGTGTCCTGTGATGCAGGGACAAACCACATACGGTTTGGTGGCTGGGTCCGTTACGGATTCGGCGGGCGCGGCGATAATCGGTGCCCAAGTGATATTGACAAATCTGGGTACGTCAGCAAAGCGCACCCAATCGACTGTGGCTGGAGGACTCTATTCATTTATTACGGTGATTCCCGGCCGGTACAGCCTTGAAATGGAGAGACAGGGCTTCCAACATGTTACTCGCCAACCTATCGAAGTTCAGGTGCAGCAGACGACTCAGGTCGACGTCGCTCTTGAGGTGGGCGTGGTGAGAGAGACGATGACTGTGACCGATGTAACAGCTTCGGTGCAGACGGAAACGTCCTCGCTGGGTCAGATTGTCGAGCCGCGGGAAGTCGACGAACTGCCCTTGAACGGACGCAACATCTTCAACTTAGCTGCCATCGCTCCTGGAGTTGTTCCCCAAGGCGGGTCTAATGGGACACCCGTGGGCAAGAATATCTTTGCCTGGGGCAATTACCAGATCGGCGGTTCCTTCGCCAACCAGAGCGCGGAGTACCTGGACGGTCAGCCGCTGAACATTGCCTACATCAACTTACCGCTCATCGTTCCGACTCAGGATTCGATTCAGGAATTTAAGGTGCAGACCAACGCCTTGGGGCCGGAATGGGGTAAGTTCTCTGGCGGCGTTATCAACCTGAGCACGAAGTCGGGGAGCAACCAGATCCATGGCGAAGCCCACGAATATCTCCGTAACAAAGTATTTAATGCGAACGAGTATTTTCTTAAGGCCTCCCAAATTCTGGCAGGGGTCGAGAATGAGCCTCCGCCGTTTACCCAGAATCAGTTTGGCGCGTCCGCCGGTGGGAGTCTGATTAAGGATAGAACGTTTTGGTTCTTGAGTTGGGAGAGTTTCCGGCTTCGGCAGGGGCAAGTATTCACCACGAACGTCCCGACCGCCACGGAAAGGAACGGGGACTTTAGGAGTTTAACCGACCAGGCTGGCAATCCGATTACTATTTATGATCCGGAAACGACCAATCCCAACACCGGCGTTCGGCAGCAATTTCCGATCCACAACATTATTCCGCTCAGCGAACAAGACCCGACGGCTCGAGCGTTACTGAATCTTTTTCCCCAACCCACCCGCCCTGGTATCTACAACAATTACATTGTTGCGACCAGCGTGGGAGGAAATCACAACCAGGTGGTTTTCCGCATTGACCAGAATGTAAACCAGAAGCAGCGCGTGTTTTTCCGCTACAGCTATTGGAACCTGCTCAATCTTGCCGCCGATCCGTTGGGTACTGGCCTGTGCTTTGACCAATGCGCCGAAGCCATCCACACCCAAGCGGGTGCTTTTGACTACAATGTAAACTTCAGCCCCACAACCATCGGTGATTTCAATTTTAGCCTCAGCCGCTTTGCCTACGATCGCTCGCCCAAGAATGCCGGATTTGACCTAACAATGATCGGCTGGCCGGCGTCTTTTAACAATGTGGTGCCCGGTGTTATGCGGACCCCACCTACGCCCTGCATAGAGGATATGACCACCAGCATCACGTGTTCGGAAGGACAAAGCTTCATCAACGATCGCAACACCCAAGGGAATTTCTCACCCAGCATCAGCATGATCCGGGGACGGCACACGTTGGTTTTCGGCGGCCAAATCGAAGTGGACCGGGACAATTACGGGCAGACCAACATCGCAAGTGGCTTTTTCGCATTCGATCATACCTACACATCCAGTGCTGAGCTTAATCCTGCGCCAAATACCGGATTCGGGTTCGCGAGCTTTTTGATTGGATACGCCCTCCCGCCCTTCGCTTTCGAGGGTACGCCTTCCGGTTTGGCACAGATTCCAGCTCTTACCGCAGGGCAGCAAATCTATCGCGGTATCTATTTCGGGGATACCTGGCACGCCACGAAAAAACTGACTCTGAATCTCGGCCTTCGCTACGAGCAACAGGGGCCCTGGTCAGAACGATACAACAGGCTCAGCTACTTTGATCCGAGCGCCATCAACCTGGCCTCCCAAGCGTCTGGCCGCTCCGACAAGGGAGAAGTATTTTTGGTCAAGACCGGTAGAAATAATAGCCGGAACAGCATGCCGCTAGATAAGAGCAACTTTGCGCCTCGTATTGGACTGGCGTATAGCGTTAATCCCAAGACCGTAATTCGGTCGGGATACGGAATCTTCTGGGTTCCGAACTTTCTATCCTTCAACGTCAATCCAAGTAACGACACCGTCGCTCTTGGGACCAGCGTGTATACAGGTTCGATCGACGGGGGCACCACCTTCATCAATAAGATCAGCGACCCATTTCCGGCGACTGGGATTGTCCCACCGCCTGGGCGTAATTTCCCACCCGGTCAAAGCGTTCAGACATTTACCGCGGGTACGGCGGTATTTGAAAATAATTACTTCGATCATCCGTCTGGTTATGTGCTGCAGTGGAATCTGGACTTTCAGCGTGAACTGCCGGCGCGTTTCTTCGTCGACGTGGCGTACGCCGGGTCGAAGGGAACGCACCTTCCCGCTCTTTCGACGCAGGTCGATCAACTCCCGGACCAGTATTTTACTCAAGCGGCTGCAGGGACATTAGATCTCTTCAAGCAGGTGCCGAATCCCTTTACCGCGATGATTGGCAATGGAACGCCGCTTGGAGGGCCAACCGTCCCCGAGGGGCAGCTCCTCCTACCCTATCCCCAGTACAACGGCGTCAATTTCGACGGACAAGGAATTTACGACAGCATCTACCACTCGCTTCAGGTTTCGGCCCAGAAGCGGTTTGCGAGTAGCGGAACCTTGCTCGTAGCGTACACGAACGCAAAACTCATCAGCGATACCGACACCCTCACTTCCTGGCTGGAGGGCGGTTCAGGATACACGGGAGGCATCCAGGACAATTACAACCTCGGTGGAGAGCGCTCGCTGTCATCCCAGGATGTGTCTCAGCGTCTGGTAGTCAGCTACGTGCTCGATTTGCCGTTCGGCAAGGGCAGGAGGTTCCTGGCCGGGTTACGTGGGCCGGGAGGGGGGATTGTATCAGGCTGGGGCGTGGATGGAATCACAACACTGCAGAGGGGATTTCCGCTGATCTTTTTTACTTCGAACCCAACCCAGGCGTTTGGTGCAGGTGCTCGTCCAAATCGTGTGCCGGGCTGTAATGCAGCATTATCCGGAAGCGCAGAATCGAGATTGAACGGATGGTTCAACACCGCCTGTTTCTCGCAACCGGATGCCTTTGCCTTTGGAAACGAGCCGCGCGTGGATTCCAGCCTGCGCCAGCAAGGAATTGTCAATTTCGATTTCGCGGTATTCAAGAGAACAACTTTCGGTCCTGCCGAACGCATAGGCGTAGAGTTCCGTACCGAGTTCTTCAACCTTTTCAACCATCCGCAGTTTGGTGCGCCAGACACCTTTCTTCAGTCAGCAACGTTTGGAGTCGTAAACAGTACACTCGACAATCCTCGGCTAGTCCAGTTCGCTCTGAAATTCGCATTCTGACGCGAAGGTAGCTCAAATCTGGCTATCGAAAATTTATAGACCCGCTCGAAAGTGCGAATCGAGCGGGCATTTTGTATTTTCCTGTTTTTGCTGGTTGAAAACATTGCTAGAAAACTAGTCGCAATGAAGTGCCCCCGTTTACTGTACCAATCCCGATGTAGGTTCTCGGCTGATTAACCCGCTTCGCTTTTCCGTACCAAACGAAACTAGAGATTTTGACGTTCAACAGTCCGATTCCCCTGATTTGATGCGGGTTTCGAGCAGTCCAGAGACTCGATCAAGAGGCGTTGGACTTTTTTAGCTCAGATCTTCGGAACAAAATAAGGCCGCTCGAGATTGAAGACTTAGAAAGGCAAATAGCCAACGGGGCACAAAAGCTCAAGATTCTCGCGGGCCAATCCTTAGACGTTTTTAAGCAGCGTTTGTTCTCACTGACCGATCGAACAGCAGTCTAGTTAGTTCAGATTGAGCTCTTTGGATTGCCGTACGGACGCAAAGCGAACGAACTTGTTAGCGCCGTACTGCGATGAAATGATCACCGCCTCCTCGCTCGAAGAAAACCTAGCACCTTGTTGAAAAACGCTCCTTGCACTCCGGAGCACCCAGTTTGTTTCTACCGTAGATTCTTATCCCGAACGCCCATAAACTCAAGGCGGTCTAACATTCTTCATGTTTCATCTCGTCAGGTCTTCGGCGACGGGATGGCATTGGAAGGATCGTCGTCCCGTGAAGCGAACAGGTTGGCTTTTCCACGCGTTTTTAACGGGATTTATCCTGGTGGGCGGCATGGTCGCACAAGAGACCAGTCGCCCACTGGAGAGCCCTCCTAACACGCAGCGTCCGGTCGGATCCGAACAAGAGACATTGGAAGAAAAGCAGCCTCCGCAGCAGCCGGAGCCTTCGCAGCCCGAGCCGCAAATACAAATACCCGTGCTCGGAGCGCCAAATGAGTTTGCCCTGGTAACCGATCTGGAATATTACGAGCCGGAACCTGGATTCGACAGGCAAGACCGTGACATCGATCTGCAAGTGGCACGTGCGGCGCTGGCGGTGCACTTTCGGCAAGGATGGGAGTTCCAGTTTGATGTATTGGCAATTCGCGCTAGAGGCGCAGCCATTCTGTCTTCCACTCCGCCGATTCCGCCGCCGGTGTCAAGCAATGCTTTGGCGTTAGGAGTGGGGCCTCTGTTGCGCTGGAACTTTTTACAGTTCAGCCGTTTGCGTTTATTCGTGGACGGTCAAGCTGACTTCATTCTCGCCGATCGGCCGTTCCCCACTCACGGCACAATTAATGATTTCTTCCTGCGCGCGGGCGGAGGACTCAGTTTCCGGGTGAACGACTCCTATTGGGTGGAGTCTGCCTTCCGTTTTGCGCACATTTCCAATGGTGAATGTTTCTGTTCCGGCAACCCGGCATGGCAAGGAAGGGGACTGTCGATCGGCATTCGGCGCACCTTCGGCCGACCTGCCGAAGCGCGGGGCAAAACGTCGCTGCCCGTTTCTGAACAGGCCAAGGAGAAAGAAAAGGCATGGATCACCAGCGCGGAAGACTATTGGTCCGCGCCGGGAACGAATTTGCAAAACCCGAAGATTCAACACGAGGTACGAGCCCTTCGGATCTCCCGCACGTGGCCCTTTCCAAAAGGACTCGAGCTGCAGTTGGGAGGCATGGTTGCGAATGCAAAAGGCGGAACGCAAACGGGCCAAATTGGGGGATTCGGCCCTCTCCTGCGCTGGAATTTTTTGCAGACCGGACGTTTTCGCCTGTTCGCCGACGGAGGCGCGGACTTCTTCCAAATGGGAGCCGTTGCGTATGTTCTGCCAGGTCTTTCCAACGGGTATAACTTCCTCTTGCGCGCCGGCAGTGGAGCGAGTGTCCGGCTGCATTCTGCGTATTGGCTGGACGCGAGTTTCCGCTACGCTCACATCACAACGGGTTTCGGCTCCGGCGAAAGCAACTACGTTCCCTGGAGTGGCCTGGGGGCATCGGTGGCCCTGCGACACACGTTTCACTGATTTGTCCAACAGCGAAAATAAGAAGAGTACTTCACTGATGAATGATTGTTCTCGCCCGATTACTCGAAACGGTTGTGCAGCGTGTTAGGGTGAGGCAGGAGGAACCGAAGCCGGCGGATGAAGTGGAGAGTTCGTTTGACAATGATCCTGCCTGCTGGCGAAAAATGGAACGAGCGCCTACCTTTTCGCCGCGTTGCTGGTTGTTAGTGCTTTTCCGACTAAGGCGTCGAATCGTGGGTCGCTGTGGAGAGCCTTTAATTCAGGGTCAGCTGAAAGTTCTCCGGGTGAGATAAGGCCGTGTTCGACGGCGTGGTTGAGATCGGCGAATGCTTGGTCCGGCCGACCTCTTGCAGCATCAGCGCAGGCAAAGTTGTACCAAGCCTCGGCCACTGTGGCCGGCTGATTGGTTTTCTCCGCCGTCTCGATCACATCACGAAACATTTTTTCTGAATCCGCATAACGTCCCTCGCGGTTGAGGCCCAGCGCTTCCATCTCCATACTTTGCAATGTAGAAGTGTGCGTTGGTCCGAGCACTCGACTCTTGATCTCGATAACTTGATTCTGGAGTTTATCCGCTTCGGAGTAATGCCCTTCCTTCGCCAAGGTGAGAGCAAGCATCGTCATTGCCCTGAGAGTTTGGGGATGCTCTGGGCCAAGCACGCGACGCTGAGCGGCAACCACGTTGGTATACAGCTTTTCGGCTTCGGAAAAGCGGCCCTGCTCCTCGAGATTCTCAGCCGCGTGTGACGTTGAAAGCAGGGTAGCGGGATGGTCCCGTCCGAGCGTTCGCTTCTGCACTTCAATGAGTTCACCGTAGATTTGGTCTGCTTCCGCATACCGGCCTTGCGGCGTCAGGATCTCCGCCAGTTCGTTCAAGGTGCTTAACGTTCGAGGGTCTTCTCGGCCAAGTACTTTGCGCTCTGCGTTCAGAGTTTGGCGGAACAGGCTTTCAGCCTCGGCGTGACGTGCTTCATTGGCAAAAACGTATCCCAGACGATCCATAGAAGCCAAAGTGTCGGCATCGTGGGGGCCGAGAACACGGCGCTGGGCCTCGATTGTGTTTTGCAACAACCTCTCCGCCTCGGGCAAATGCCCCTGAGCGCGAAGGGTCTGGGCCAGATAGCTCTCGCTTGCGAGTGTTTCCCGGCTTCGTTCTCCGAACAGTGAACGTTGAATTTGGAGCGCGTGTTCTGTCAAATCTTGCGAGCGGCCGTACAAGCCCAGCCCTGTATATGTTTGCGCCATGGTTTCCATCAACTGCGCCTGAAGCCCCGGGTCCTTGTTCAGGTTGGAGCCGATCTGTTGCGAGGCCTTGTCGAGAATTTCATGGGCGGTCACAGTGTTTCCGCGTGCCTCACTCGGATTGGCTACTTTAAAGATGCCGGTCATAAATTGCGTGATCCGATCGGCGCGGTCTCGTTGTTGCCGGATCTTGCGCAGTTCAATCGTCTGGGCTATCGCAAAGCCCATCAGCAAGACCAGCCCTGCTGCACCAACCGAGACACCTACACGATGGCGGCGGACATATTTATGCGTGCGATAGGCGATGCCCGCCGGATGAGCAGAAACGGGCGCATTCTGCAAATAACGATTGACGTCGGCGGCCAATTCCAGAGGCGTCGCATACCGCCGGTCGCGATCCTTTTCGAGTGCCTTCAAAACGATGCAATCGAGATCACCGCCAACCTGTTTGAGCAGCGTCGCCGGCTCGTTTTGTCGCTGCTCAGCGAGTCTCGCCTGCGTGGCGGCGTCCTGTGTCCGAATCTTCTTACTGGGCTTGAGCGGATCAACTTCAACCAGTTGTCGGATTACTTCATAAAACGGCTGCTTCTTTTCCTGGCTGGCATCGAAAGGGCCTTCGCCCGTGAGCAAAGCATAAAGCACCACTCCCAAGGAGTACACGTCAGTCCGAGTATCAACGTCCGCCGAAGGATCTGCCTGCTCGGGACTCATGTATCCCGGTGTCCCGACCCAGTCGCCCTCGCGCGTCATTATGCTTTCATCATTGATGTTGATCTGCGGACCAATGGCTTTGGCCAACCCGAAGTCGATGATGCGCGGCATCGGCTTGCCATCGACGTCAGCCACCAGGATATTCGCTGGCTTTAGATCACGATGGATAATGGCTTTTTGATGCGCATGCTGTACGCCTTCGCAAACTCGAATAAAGAGTTCCAAACGCCGCCTGATGGAAAGGCGCATGTCGTCGCAGTATTTTGTGATCGGCACGCCAGGAACGTATTCCATGACGAAATAGGGCTGGCCATCAGAAGTGGCCCCAGCGTCGAAGACCTTGGCGATGGCGGGATGATCCATCATGGCAAGCGATTGTCGTTCGGAGCGAAATCGCCGCAAGATTCCCTCGTCGTGCCTTCCGACCCGAATTAGTTTAAGAGCCACCCGGCGCTGGACCGGAGAGGTCTGTTCGGCGAGCCAGACTTGTCCCATGCCGCCCTGGCCAAGCCGGCATAGAAGCATGTATGGACCGAGGAATTTGGGTTCTGAACCGGTTGGCGTTGTAGTCGGCGCGGTTGCCGAGCCAGCGATGGTCGACACCAAATCCGGGTTTACTGAAGCACTATTCGAACTCTGCGCCGCTGCAAGGTTAGGATTGAGTTCTTTGGGCAGGCCGTCATCTTCGCTCATAACAGCTTTAGAACGGGACTCGGCAGAAGTTTAGCATGTGCTAGAGATAACGCAGCGGTGCGCAACGCCTCAACTACTCCAGATGAAAGATTTGTACCGCGGCGCAATATTTTCCGGTTTCGGACGAGCCGTCTGCGCCCCGAGCAGATAACGGGCAACTCCGAAGTTGTGGACTAGGACGGGCTCCGGCCGGACGCGAGCCACAAGGCCTCTTATGCCAGATCGCCATTCATGTCCCAACCCGGGTTTAGTTAGACGACCACTCTCCAACTACCCTGCTTTTTGTGCCGATTACTGCCTGCTGTACATTGTTCAATTGACTAGCCCACGCCTCCCCCGTAGCATTACTGCCATTCCGTCATTCCGTTCGGCACGATGATCGACCAGACCATCTCCCACTATCGCATTGTCGAGAAACTCGGTGGTGGCGGTATGGGTGTCGTTTTCAAGGCCCACGACATTAAACTCGAGCGCTTTGTCGCGCTCAAATTCCTTCCTGATGATGTGGCCAAAGACCCACAGGCACTGGCCCGCTTTCAACGGGAAGCCAAAGCCGCGTCCGCGCTCAATCACCCAAACATCTGCACGATCCATGAGATTGATGAGCAGGGCGGTAGAGCATTCATCGTCATGGAGTATCTCGAGGGTATGACGCTGAAGCATCGCATTGGCAACCGTGCGATGGAGACGGACCTGATTCTCTCCCTGGCCATCGAGATCTCCGACGCCCTCGATGCGGCTCATAGGAAGGGATCATCCACCGCGATATCAAACCTGCAAATATATTCGTCACCAAGCGTGGCCATGCAAAGATTCTCGACTTCGGTTTGGCGAAAGTGATCGCAGCGGGAGCGAGCGGTCATGATGCCGAAACTCTCGCCTCCGAAGCACAGCATCTCACCAGCCCGGGGACGATGCTCGGCACGGTGGCCTATATGTCGCCGGAGCAGATCAGAGCCCAGGAACTGGATGCGCGCACCGATCTGTTCTCGTTCGGCGCCGTGCTTTATGAAATGGCGACCGGCAGGATTCCTTTTCATGGATCGAGTTCAGGGGAGATTTGCGGAGCGATCCTGCATCAGCAACCTTCCCTCCAGTTGAGTCAACAGAATTTCTCCGGCATTGCACTCCGTCATCCGCAAGGCGCTTGAGAAAGATCGCAACCTACGGTATCAGAGCGCAGCCGACATGCGAGCCGACTTGCAGCGGCTAAAGCGGGATACCGAAACTGGAGGTCTTGTAGCCAGTTCGGATTCTGTGCGGAAGAACGCGGCCGGCCCTTCGGTACCAGCTAACTTAAGGATAAAGAGAAGTTATATCGCAGTTGCTGCAATCTCTATCGCGCTCGTTGCAGGCGGCTTGTATTACCGCTCGCACCGGCCGAAATCCCTCACCGACAAAGACACCGTTGTCCTCGCCGACTTCGCCAACAGCACGGGCGACGCCGTTTTCGATGGCACCTTACGGCAAGGGCTCGCGGCGCAACTGGAGCAGTCGCCATTTCTCAGCCTGGTTTCGGACGAGCGCATCGCGCAAATGCTGACACTGATGAATCAGCCGAAACAGGCGCGGCTGACCCCGGAAATCGCGCGTGACGTTTGCCAGCGAACGGCCAGCGCCGCCACCATTGAGGGCTCCATCTCCAGTTTAGGCAGCCAGTATGTTTTAGGCCTGAAGGCTGTGAACTGCCGCACCGGCGACCTGCTCTCCGAGGAGCAAGTGACCGCGAACGGCAAGGAAAAGATTCTCGAAGCTCTCGGGACCGCCTCAACGAAACTGCGCTCAAGACTGGGAGAATCGCTCGCCTCGGTGCAGAAGTATGATGCCCCGCCAGCCAGCGTGACCACTTCGTCACTCGAGGCGCTGCAGGCCTATACCCTCGGCAATCGAACCACCGATGTGGCGAACGACTACGCCGCTGCCATCCCCCTTTTTCAAAGGGCCATTTCGCTGGATCCAAATTTCGCGATGGCTTATTTGCGGCTAGGCCAGGCTTATCAGCCCCTGAGTGAACTTGCCCTCTGCGCCGAGAATACTCGCAAGGCTTATGAATTGCGCGGACGGGTCAGCGAGAGCGAACGGCTTGCCATCTCCTCGTTCTACGAGATGGTCGTCACGGGAAATCTTGAGGCTGCCCGCACCTCGTATCAGGCTTGGGCGCAAAGCTATCCGCGTGACGACGAGCCGCCGACAAATTTGTGGACCATTTTTACCTTCATGGGAGACTACGAGAAGGCTCATGCCGCGGCGCTGCAGGCTTGGAAGATCAACTCGGGCAGCGGCAATAACTCCGTAAATCTCACCTACAGTTATCAGTGGATCAACCAACTCGATCAGGCCAAGGCCATGGTACAAGACTCGCGCGCTCACCATGTCGACTCGCCCTGGTTTCCTCTGGTTCTTTACAACGTCGATTTTCTTCAACACGACGCCGCCGGGATGGAACGGCAGGTCGCCGACGCCACGGGAAAACCAGGAGTCGATGATCAAATACTCTTCCTGGAATCTGAAACGGCCGCATATAACGGGGAGTTCGCCAAGAGCCGCGAACTGACACGCCGTGCCGCCGACTCTGCCGAAAGAACGAACGAAAAGGAAACCGCGGCGGAATATCTGGGGCACTCCGCAGTTCGCGAAGCGCTGGTAGGCAATATGGACGCGGCGAAGCAGGACGCCAAAGCCGCCATATTGCGATCCGATAGCAGGCAAGGTAATGCGTTCTCGGCGATTGCCTTGGCGCTGGCAGGCGATTCCTCGCAGGCGGCGCGGCTATCCGACGATCTCCGCAAGAAGTTTCCCGCGGATACGATTGTGCAGTCTGACTACCTGCCGATGATTCGCGGTGCGGCATGCGCTTCGCAGTGGTGACGCATCACGAGCCATCGAAGCGCTAGCAGCAGCAGAGCCTTACGAATTCGGGCAGACCAACACTTCCTTCACTTTTGCCTTGTATCCCGTTTACTTACGAGGCGAGGCATATCTGGCTGCGAAGCAGGGGCAGCCGCACAGGCCGAGTTTCAGAAAATTCTGAACCATTACGGCGTGGTCGGGAACCAACCGATCGGCGCGCTCGCTCATCTTGGCCTTGCTCGCTCCTACGCTCTGCAAGGCAACATTCCGAAAGCGCGCGTTGCTTACAGCGATTTCCTAAGCCTGTGGAAGAACGCCGATCCTGATATCCCGCTTCTGAAAGAAGCGAAGCTGGAATCCGACAGACTTCAGTAGCGTATCCGACTCGCCAGGCACCTCGAATTTGCGCTTGCTGCCTAATGATAGGATGACGGGCCAACTGGAAGTTATTGTTGGCCAGAAGTCTTAGGGCTGTATCTGGAGCGCCCGCTGCACAACCGGTCGCGGTTGCATAATCTCGGGCGGGCGCTCTAGATACAGCGACTTGAAGGAAGCCTCCCGCGCTGATGTTATGGGATTTGAATTGATCCGATCGGGTCCAGAGTATTTGGGAACCCGCTGCCATGGGTAGGACTGACCGTTGGAGGGACTGGATCTAGCGGAGTCGCGTTGCGCTGAGGTGGCGGGCAGAGGCTGAGAAGTTGGCTGACTGGGCATTCGTGGGCCGATGAGACAAGAGCTCTCCGCGCGTGCCGGAGCACGATCAGAAGCCGAGGATGCGGATAGAGGTTCATGCTGCGCACCGGTCGGGTTGAGGTGGAGAGCGGAGCAAGAGTTGCGCGGCAGAGAGTCGTTCGACGACGTGCATAATTCCGCCGCAGGCCGGACAGTTCCAGAGCGAGCGAGGCTGGTCCACAGAAGGCGATGCCGCCGGAGCGGGCGTATTTTCCCAGCCACGAAGCAGTTGGAAGCAGAGCGGCAGGAGGTGGGCACGGCGGCGGTTGGCGAGGAAGCCGAAGTTGCGGATGCGCACAAAGCCGCGCGGAAGCACGTGTAGGAGGAAGCGGCGCAGGAACTCATCGACGGGCAGAGTCATCAGCCGCTTCTTGTTGCCGTGAGCGGAGTCTCGCCAACGGAAGGTGACGTTGCCCTCGGAGAGAGCAACCAACCTGCTGTTGGAAATGGCGACACGATGGGTGTAGGCGCCGAGATAGCGCAACACATGTTCTGGCCCGCCGAAAGGCTGTTTGCAGTAGACGACCCAGTCGTGACGGAACAGTACCCGCAGCCAGGAGGCGAAGGCGCGCGGTTCCGCAAGCGGCAAGAGATGTCCGTGGAACTGGAATGCGCCGGCATGAAACGCGGTCTTGAGTCCGGCGACAAACTTACCGCGGAAGACACGGCTGAGCACCTTGATGGGAAGGAAGAAGGAGCGGCGTGAGGAGATCCAGCGAGAGTGATCTGGAGCAAGACCGCCAGCGGCAACTACGCAGTGAACATGAGGGTGATGTTGCAGTCGCTGGTCCCAGGTGTGGAGCACGCTGAAGAAGCCGATCTCGGCTCCAAGGTGCCGGGGATCGCGGGCGATCTGCAGTAGAGTTGCAGCAGTGGAATGAAACAGTAGGTTATAGATCAGTCGCTTGTTCTGTAGTGCCAACGGCGCCAGTTCTCGCGGCATGGTGAAGACGACGTGCACGTAATTGGTGGGCAGCAACTCTCGTTCCCGCGCCTGGAGCCAGCGCAGGCGTGAGTTGCCCTGGCACTTGGGGCAGTGCCGGCTGCGGCACGAGTTGTAAGAGATGGCGGAATGTCCGCAGTCCGCGCACTGATCGCGATGTCCACCCAGCGCAGCGGTGCGGCAGCGCGTGATGGCCAGCAACACTTTTTGATGCTGCCAGCTGATCCACTTGCGACTGCGTTCAAGAAAAGCCTGTCCGGCACAGCGGACGATGTCGGCCACCTCCAGAGGAGGCCGGTTCATGCGCTCTGCGTCGGCTCTCCTTCTCCTCGGATCGTGAGTGCATCCAGCGGACTGCCGGTGGCGCTAAGATGCCGCCGTGAAAGATGCAGATAGATCGTCGTTTCTTCAAGGTCGCGATGGCCCAGCAGCATCTGGATGGTGCGCAGGTCGGCACCGGCTTCAAGCAGATGAGTAGCAAAGCAGTGGCGCAGGGTATGGGGATGGATGCGCTTGTGCTCAAGACCGGCGCGTTCAGCGGCCTGCTGACAGGCGCTCCAGAGAACCTTGGTGGAGACCGGATGACTCGCCGTATGCCATCGGTTGCCGGGAAACAACCAGTCGGTGGGCTTGCGCCGAAGCCCACGCCAGTAGCCTCGTAGCGCGTCGAGCAACTTCGGACTGAGCATGACATCGCGGTCCTTGCGTCCCTTGCCTCCCCGGATATGAATGACCATGCGCTGGCTGTCGATGTCGTTGATCTTGAGGTGGGCCACTTCTGCGCGACGCGCGCCCGTGGCATACAGCGTCATCAGCAGGATGCGATGAAAGGGAAACTCCGCCGCGTCGATCAGACGTGCGACTTCTTCCTGGCTGAGCACCTGCGGTAAATGCAGGACCTTCTTCGGATACGGCGTCTCGGCAACACTCCAGCCTCGTTTCAACACCTGGACATAGAAGAAACGAAGGGCTGCCAACCGCTGCGTCACAGTGTTTGGGGCCAACTTCCACCGCGTGAACAACGCGGCCTGATACTGGCGAATATGCTCGGGGCCAAGCTGATCGGGTGGGCGATGGAAGTACCGACTGAAATGTTCAACCGTGTGGATGTAAGTGTCGATGGTGGACTCGGCGTAGTTGCGGCGCCGTAACTCCTCAAGCATGATCTGGCGTAAATGGGTCACAGAGAGTTCCTCCTCTGCGACACAAACTAGCTCAGATCACCTCCACCGTCGGCTCAGCGACACGCGAAAGCGTCCGCCGCATAGCGGCTTCGTTCAAGTCGGCATGTGGGAAGTTTTCACGCCATAGGTAACGAGAAACGCCCATGGAGCCGTGCATTTTACCGCACGCAACTGATCCTGGAATTGTGGCGCCTTGCCGACTTTGCGAGATCAATCTGCCTGCGATCCGCAAAGAGCTATATCTACGTCAAACCGTGTCCCGCCTCCGCTTAGCGGTGGGAGAACGCTGAGGACGGGCTCTGCTCAGAGTCTGCCTCCCTTCCTTCGAGGTCCATCCGTTCGATTAGACCGTCTGCGATGGTATAAGCATGCCAGACCTCGCTGTCTGAAAGCACATTGCCACCAAGGCCCTTCACAAGCTGATGGACTCGGACATCGATCTTGCCCGCTCCACGGTCGATCACCTCAATCGGGTCGACATGAGGATCGAACTCTTGCCACTGGCGGCTCCAGTAGGCACGAATGTCTTCTTTCCCGACTACACGCCCGCCTTCCGATGCCTTGGGCCAACTGACGCTCTCCCTCATCAGCGCCAACGCACCATCAATGTTCCGCTGGTTGGAAGCAGAGTAAACCTCGGCTATGAGCGTCTGGGTGTTTGCCATATAGTCCTCCGTGTGGATGATCACTCAGCCTGCATGAAGATTATAGGTCGTGAAAAACGCGCCAGGGTGCAAGGGGCAATTTGCCGATTTGGACCATGCTTTTTGTCACGGCGATTGGAGCCCTCTCCATGACAAAGAGCAAGCGGACGCCCAAAGCAGTCCTAAAACTGCCCGACCTTGAACAATCCAAGTCAGCGGTGCTGAATAGCTTGACATCTCCCAATTCCCAACGATCCTACGATCACGCGATCAGAGAATTCATCGAGGGGTACTGTTCAGAGCCCAGGCTTGCTTTCAATAAGACTGTCGTCACGCGGTGCCCGACCTCTCTCGAACAACGGAACTACGCTTCATCTACCATTAATCTGCGCCTGGCGGCGGTCCGCAGGGCTGGCCTATGAGGCTGCTGATTGTGGTCTACTGAGTGCTGACTTGGCTGCCGGCATTCGCCGCGTTAAGGGTGCGAAGCGACTGGGTGTACATGTTGGCAATTGGCTTACGGCGGAACAAGGCAAGCGTCTTTTGCTGGCGGTAGACGACACGATCCTGCGAGGCAAACGTGACTACGCCACGTTGGCAATTCTGCTGGGTTGCGGACTTCGTAGGGCGGAACTGACTGCGTTACGCGTTGAAAACTTGCAGCAGAGAGAGGAACATTGGGTGATAGCCGACCTCGTCGGCAAGGGCGGCCACATGAGAACCATTCCAGTTCCAGACTGGGTGAAGATGGGATCGACGCGTGGACAACGGCGGCTGGAATTACTGCCGGCACTCTCCTGCGTTCGATCAACAAGGCTGGCAGGATTTGGGGAACCGGCTTCACCCCGAAAGTCATTTGGGGAGTCGTAAAGGAGAAGGCCAAGGAGTGCGAGCTTCCATCCCTTGCACCGCACGACCTTCGGAGGACATGCGCTCGGCTCTGTCACCAAGCCGGCGGCGAACTGGAGCAAATTCAGTTTCTGCTCGGGCACGTTTCTGTGCAGACAACGGAACGCTACTCGGGTTGCAAGCAGCGTTTTCGAAACGCGGTGAATGATCGGATTGGCCTGGAACCAGACCCGTTGGGAACGCAGTAGATTCCACCCTGCTGGCCGACTTCCCGTTACCAATCTGGCCAACTTCCTCGAAGACCGTTTCTCGACCACGAGGACCAAGAGCTGAGGGTGCTCCGGGACTACTTCCGCCTTGTTGACGATTCGAACCTTTAGACTGTGCTAGAGAACACTGACCGCCGGCTAACCAGGCCATCCTCCCAACTAAGGTCTTTTTGTCTGGTCATACACTTCGCGGATGGCGTTAATCACGGTCTCCGGCTCGTCAAACTGGATGTATTCCGAGCTATTGCGGGCGAAGATCTGTTTAGCATTCGGAAGACAGTCCGAGCCACCGCGCCTGGGCCAGCGTGATCTCCTGCTCATATTTGAGGTGCTTCGGAGTGTCCGGAGGCTTCCTCTCCAGGTGGCCGACAGCGTGGTTTCCGGAGGTGAGCACGCGGATGGGGCGGGAGCCGAATGAGCGGCGGTGTTGTTGCAGATAGACTTCGTCCGCCGGCGTTTGTTCCATTTCCGAAGCATAAGCGTCATACATGGCAACTTTGGTTTGCGCGATCTCCAACACTTTGGCGTTCAATTCCGAAGACCACTCTGCTTCCGGCAAACCCCGAAAGAAAAACTGCTGAGCACAGGTTTGCTGGTGGCTGGCCATGACGGGACGGTTAGCCGGCAACGGCTTGTGCTCGGCAATCAAGTTTCGACAATCGCGCAAATCCGAGGGAATCCCAGCAAGTCCTCGATGTTCCTCTTCTTGCATCGCCTTCGGTTCGACGTCGGTGGGATCGGCGTCATCCAACACCAGCCCCGCAACCTCGTCCATGTACAGGTCCGCAAACGTGCGCACGTTGTCGCCGCCGAAGGCGGATCCCACCAGAATATAGGGTCCGCCGATGCCGGCATTGTGAAGCGCGGTGCGTAGCTCCTCGGCGATGCGCACGCTGGTACGCGGCATGGGACCTGGATCGCTAAATCCCGCGCCGGCACGGTCATAGCTGCACGCGCGCGTCCACTTTGCGATCTGTGGCTGCACCTTCGACCACGCGGGCGCCCAGTCTCCCCATCCGGAATCGAAGACGACCGTGGGCGAGCCGCTCCCCATGCAATAGAGATTGAGCCGAAATCCACCGGCGTCAACGAGCTGGCCGGATTGCGCGTAAACGATGTCGGCGGGGGCGTTGCCGCGGCTCGCTGCTTGTTGGCCGGAAACGGCAGCTGAGGAGATGAACACTGCTGACAGCAAGAACATTTGGATTTGTTTCATTGGAGTAACTCTCCTCGATCTGTTTGAAACATTTAAAGATATGGGTTTTCAAACATCTCTATCAGCGCGCCGTCCCGAGCTGCTTGAGGTTCTGCTGCGCCCTGTCACGAATCAATTTGCACCGTGCCTCCGTATCGGACCATGACGACGCCGGCGCCGTATAAGAATCCAGCCGGGAAACCGCTACTTCACTGTGAACGGCGCCGACGCCGTCACATTCTCCCATTCGATGAGCAGTTCCCCCTTGGCGCCGCCGTCGCCCGAGAGCGTGATCTTGAAGGGTTGTGGTTCCGACGACGGCCAGCAGAGTGGCCACAACCAGCGCACGCGAAGACCGCTTCATGGTAGATTCCTCCTTTGGATCGAGTCAGCCGTTCTTAGGTGGTCTTGCCCTATATATCGAAATGTGATATATCAAATAACGATATGGAAGTCAAGGGTCGACCGCTATCGTCCGCCGCGCTTCATATCCTTCTCGCGCTCGCCGAGTCTAATCTGCATGGATATGGGATCATGCAGTCGGTCAAGCGGCAGTCCGGAGGGAGTTACAGGTTGGGACCGGGCACGCTGTACGCCAATCTGCATCGCTTGCTGGCAAGCAGCTTGGTGGGAGAGAACGAGCGGCGACTGAAAAGTGGCGATACCAGGCGGGAATACTGCCTGACACCCAGCGGGGCGCAGGCGCTGCGCCTCGAGGTGCGGCGCCTGCGGCACGTGGTTGACACCGCGCGGACACGGCTGGGTAAGTTGGATGAGAGGGGCGCATGAGCACGCGACTCTGCTTGCTATGGGGTTACCGCGGTTTGCTGCAGTTGTATCCCCCGGCGTTCAGAAAACGTTTTGCGGTGGAGATGCTGGAGTTGGCAGAAGCAGCGGAACCCGGCGAATGGCCGCTAATCTTCGGCGACACGAGCGTGGCGATCGTGCGCTGCTGGCTGCAGCCGGCGGGAACCAGTTCGACGGTAGTGCCCGCCGGGCAGGATGCTTACCTGGCGCTGGGGGAATCCGAGCTTACGGCATCGAGACTATTGCAGGGTCTGGTCCTATCCACGGCGATCATTGTCGGTCTCTGCTACGCTGGTTCGCTCGGCTACTTGGAGCCCCCAAAATGCCACTCGATCGCGGCTGAAAATCTGTCGCGATGATGGCCACTACAATTTCGAGCCTGAGGCGCTGAGATTCCGACAATTGTTCCGGGCCAGAATCCTCTTGGAAGTTTCATTACATGGACGCCCTGGAGCCATGCATCTTCCCGTCCATCTGATCCTGGAATTGTAGCGCTATGCCGACTTCTCAGTACCAATCCGGGCTGACTTCCTCGAAGCCCGAGGTCGAGTCCGGGGGCCAGCAAGAGTTTCGCAGCATTGTACAAGCACGCCGCGCCACTGCAGACATCGAACCGAATACGTCGAACCTATCAGGTCAGCTCATCACGTTGAACCTATTGCGTTGATCCTGTGTTAGAACTAGCGCGATGGCCTACTATCTGGGAATCGACGGCGGCGGAACCAAGACGCGCTGTCTGCTCGCCGACGAAACAACGGTGCTCGCCACATCTATGACCGGAGGTTGCAGCATAATTCGTCAGGGTGAGCAGCAGGCAAGGGAAGCGCTGCATAGGGCCATCCGCCAGGTCTGCGCCACGGCCAAAGTTTCTCCCGATCGCATCCACGCTATCTGTGTCGGAGTCACCGGCGCTGCCCGGCCAGAAATTGCCGCAAAGATTCGAAGTATCATCGCCGAGCTGATTCCCGGCGAGGCGCTCGCCAAAATCGAAATCGTCGGCGACACTCTAATCGCACTCGAAGCCGCCTTCGGTGCCGGTCCGGGCATTATTACAATCGCCGGCACCGGCTCTATCGCCTACGGACGCAACGCTGCCGGCCATACCGCACGCGCGGGAGGCTGGGGATTCGCCATCTCTGACGAAGGCTCGGGTCTCTGGATCGGCCGCCGGGCCGTCAGCGCCATCCTGCGCGCCCACGATCAAGGTCTCCAGACCTCGCTCGGCGCCATGATCTTTCAGGCTTGGAAGATCAGTAACGTTGACGAGCTTGTGCAGCAGGCCAATTCAACTCCACCACCCGATTTTCCGCGCCTATTTCCTGCGGTGCTAAAAGCCGCCGGCAATGGCGACACGGTTGCCAGCGATCTTCTGACCGAAGCCGGCACAAAGTTGGCCGACCTCGTCGCTATCGTCATTCGACGTCTAGCCTCCGATGCTACGGAAAATAACCCGCCGATAGCCACAACGGGTAGCGTCTTTCGTCAGTCTCCCGATGTTCGCCGTGTTTTCTACAATACGCTGCAGGCCAACTTTCTTGGCATTGACGTGCGTCAAGATGTAGCCGATCCAGTTGAAGGCGCGCTAGCCAGAGCGAGGCGGATGTAGAGAAATGAACTAGCGCGGACTCTAACAGCACAACATCGTCATTCCAATGTCCGAAAATAAAATCTCCGAACACAAAAGTTCAGAAGCCAAAACATCGGGAGCCAAAACGTCAGAAGATGAAAGCTCGCAATTAGCCACTTCGACGCCAGCGACGGACGAGCTTCGCCCCGCCGATGTTACAACCGCAGCTGATCCAGCGCTCGCCGAGGATATGGCCCTGGCCCTCCTCAAGCGCACCGACTTGCACCATGAAGTTCTTGAGCAACTCGCCAGGAACGCCAACGCCCTCAAGAGCCGCAAAGTAAAGATGGCGCTGATCAGCCATCCCAACACACCACGCCACGTGTCGGTGCCGCTCGCGCGTCAGCTTTACACCTTCGATCTGATGAAAGTTGCGCTCTCGCCGCTCATGCCTGCCGACGTAAAAATTGCCGTCGACGATGTGCTCATCTCGCGCCTCAAGGCCGTTACCCTCGGCGAGCGCCTAACTCTCGCCCGCCGCGCATCAGGCCGGGTTGCTGCCGCGCTATTGCAGGATGTGGAACCACCCGAAAGAAAAATTCTGGAAGGCAAAATTAGAAAAAGTGACACCATGCAAATGCGAGTCATCCAGAGGGCGCTGGAGAATCCTCGCCTCACTGAAGCCCTTGTCATCAGCTCCGTGCTGCGTCCCACCGCCATTGCGGACGTAGTTCAAGCAGTTGCGCGCCATCCCAAGTGGTCGAGTCGCAGAGAAATCCGCACCGCTCTTTTGCGAACTGAACATCTCTCGCTTGCTTGCGCTCTGGAATTCGCCGAGCAACTTCCACCCGCATTCCTGAACGAATTACTCGCTAGTTCGCGCCTCCCGGATAAAATCAAAGACCAACTTCTCCGCGGAAGTCAGAAAAATAACGGCATGCCGCATGACCGATGACCGCTGGCCCGAAAAGCAGCGCCGAAAAGCAGCGCTGACGCGTAGCCTGAAACTTCGAGCATGACATTACGCGGCAACCTTCGCACGAATGCTCGCCATTAACTCCATCGTCGTCGACACATCAATCCCATGCTCCTTGCCCCCGCGGACGATCGGCCCGCCGATGGCATCCAGTTCCAGTTGCCGGCCAGCGGCAAGATCTTTCTGCATAGAGCTGCGCATCGTCGGCGGAGCGCTCCTGAAGCCGGCTTCCACTTGCGCCACATCCAATTCCGCGCCGCCCGCATTCGCCACGGCACATGTTTCGGCGATCGCGGAATGCAATTTCTGGTTCCAATTTGCATCCGCAAGCATCTCTCCTATATTCATGCCGGATGCCGACGTTACCAGAGCAAGCGGTCCAAGAAAGCAAAGCTTGCCCCATAACAAAGTCTGCTCGTTTGCAATGAACTTGCAGGTGAACCCTAAATTCGCTAACTGTGAAACGATTGCTCCTAACAGCCGCTCGCCACTGGCTGCAAGATTGAAGCGAACGAACGGAGACCGCTGAACAAACCGTCCAGCCGCCGCCTTCTCCGCTTCGACGGCGATCGTTCCCGGCACCACGCGTTCCTTTCCAAATCGCGATCGAAGCACCGCGACGTGATCGACTCCATTGAGCAAGGGAACCACGCAGCCCGGCGTAGCCTGCACAGTCTGCAGCGCCGTTTCCATCTGATAAGTTTTCGTCGCAATCCACAGCACATCGACCGCCTCCGTCAGCGAACCTACGGCTTTAGCGGGTGCCGTGATCAGTCCCGATGGCCGTTCCAGCGTCGAGTTTCGCGGATAGTTCGGCAGACTCGCCGGTCGAACGATCATGGTCACGTCTTCGCCAAACGATGACAACACTGTGCCGATCAAACCTCCGACTGCTCCCGCGCCCAGAAATGCATGTTTCATTCGGCTCTCCTGCCAAATCTTTGCGATACGATAAGTTTGGATGCCGCCACTATCATCTTCGACCCAGCTTTACGCGGCACCGCATTTTCGCTGACCCGCCTTTACGCTACACCTGAAAATCTGTCACACTGGCCACTGACCACCGTCCACTGACCACTGATCCGATGGGCAAGATCCACGTTCTCTCCGAGAGAGTTGCCAACCAGATCGCCGCCGGCGAGGTCGTCGAGCGCCCCGCATCGGTTGTGAAGGAGTTGCTGGAGAATGCGCTCGACGCAGGTTCTACGCGCATTCGCATTCAGGTTGAGGCGGGTGGCAAGAAGCTTATCCAGATCACCGACAACGGTTGCGGCATGGTGCGCGACGACGCGATGTTGGCCTTCGAGCGCCACGCCACCTCGAAAATTAAAGAGACCGATGACCTGCTGAGCATCTCGACATTAGGATTTCGCGGCGAGGCGCTGCCGTCGATTGCGTCGGTGGCCAGATTGCATCTCGAAACCCGTGCCGGGGAAGAAGCAGCCGGCACCGTCATAGAAATTAATGGCGGCGAGATCATTCGCGTCGAAGAGGCCGGATTGCCGCTCGGAACTTCGGTCACGATCCGTGATCTCTTCTTCAACACGCCGGCGCGCAAGAAATTTCTGCGATCGGAGTCAACCGAACTCTCCCACATCGCGTCACTCGTAACTCACTATGCGCTGGCGCATCCTGATAAGCATTTTGAACTGCACTCAGCGGCAAATGCTTTGCTGGTAGCGCCTCCAGTGGCCGGCCATCGCGAGCGCGTTTATCAGGTATTTGGACGCGAGACTTTAGACCAGCTAATTCCGCTGGCCGCAATCCAGCCGTTGGAGCGTGTCGGACTGCCGCAACCGCCGCCCTGGCGCCGAAGTGTTGACAAGGGTAGCGCGGACATTCCGGCCCGCGAAAACTCCTCTGGTCGATTGGATGATGCAGGGGTAGCCGTAAACCAGGCGGTGGACACACAGTTAAAAGACTCTGCGCCACAGAACTTCGGCGAAGTGCGCCTGCACGGCTTCGTGTCCAAGCCGGAGATTCAGAAACTCAATCGCAATTCGATTTTCATTTTCATCAACGGACGATTGATTCGCGACCGCCTGATTCAACATGCCATCATCGAGGCCTATCGCAACATCCTGCCGCCAACGGTATTTCCCGTGGTTTTACTTTTTATCGAGATGCCAACGGCCGAAGTGGATGTGAATGTGCATCCGTCGAAGACCGAGGTGCGTCTCCGCCAGCAGACGGTGATTCACGATTTTGTGCGCGAGTCGGTACGCGCCGCCCTCATGAAGGCAAGGCCCGTGCCGCAGTTCCTCACGCAGATCGCAGCGCAGCCCACAGCAAGCCGTGGTCTCAGCAGCCCCGGTCTTACTAGTCCCGCGTTCACCGATGACGCAAGCGCAAGTGGCAGCATGCAGCGAGCGCCTTGGCGTGACGTATACGAGCCTTCTACAGGTGGCAGTTTCGCGCTGCAGCCACAGACAATTCCTGCGACCACCGCGCGCCTCGAATTTGAAGGTGCGATTGCAGTAGAAGCGAACGCTGCGGTGTCGCTGGCGCGTGCGCCAGAAGCAACGAGTGCTGAGCAGATGCCCTCGATGCAGACAATTCCCGATCACGGTTGCGCGCCACCGATCGCGCATGAACCGCAAGCCGCGCCGACTCTCGAATCCCTCCGCACTTTGCGTCCACTAGGCCAGATTCGAAATTCTTTCATTCTTGCCGTCAATGAAGATGGCCTCTGGATCATCGATCAACATGTGGCTCACGAGCGCGTGCTATTCGAGCGAGTCTTGCGCCAGCGCTCGATGCAGCAAGTTGAGAGCCAGCGTCTGCTTATGCCGCTGGTCATCGAACTCACCCCGGCGCAGCAAGCCATCTTCAGCGACATTGCAGACGAACTCGCGCACAATGGTTTTGAGGCAGAACCTTTCGGCGCGCGCAGCGTGGCCGTAAAGATGGCCCCAGCCGGCGTGGATGCCACTCAAGTCGAGCACATGCTGAACGAAATCTTCGAACAGCTAACCCGCGAAGATCAGGCCATCAATCTGGAAGCCATACGGACGCGCATTGCTGCCTCGATCGCCTGCCACGCCGCGATCAAAGTAAATATGCCTCTAGAGCAGAACAAAATGGAGTGGCTCTTGTCAGAGCTGGCAAAAACCGAGCATCCGATGTCTTGCCCGCATGGCCGGCCGGTAGTGCTCCGCTATTCAATGCAGGATATTCAGAAGGCCTTCAAGCGAATTTAACTCCCAGTTTGTCGGCCCGTAGTTTGTCTTTCATTGCCAGAACCAGCGGCCTGCGAGGTTGACAGTCTGAAAGCTGCGAGCTGACAGCTTCGAGCTGAGAGCCGGCGTGTGTTCTAATCAAAATTATGACCGACGCGGAACTTCTGCAGGCGCGCATGCAAAAGTGGCACCTCGACGGCCAGCCCGTGCGCACTCTCGATGACGCGCGCTCTTTTCTGGAATCAACTGGATTTTGTCTGATGTATCCCATGCGGCCGGCTATTCTGGTGCCGACTTTCATAGGCGCTTGGGTTGGGGCTGACGACAAGCTGCCGATGCGCCAGCACGCCTATGCCGATCCGCGCGCGAAGGAAGCGACGGAGTTGATGGTGCGCGCGCTCCGCGATAAGGCTGCTTTCGAGGCTCCTCTAATGGATGAGAACAACGCCTTCTTGCTGGCGGCCTCGGTGTTTCCGTACTTCTATTCGCTGGTTGGCGAACGCAATCCGAAGCAGCCCCCGCTGAGCGGACCGCGTTCTCCATATTCGCCGCTCGCATGTGACGCCTTCGAAATCATCCGCCGTCGCGGACCGATTTCGAAATCGAAATTGGGAGAAACGCTTGGTGGATCGGTTTCGAACGCTGGCCTCGATCGCGCGCTGAGCGAACTCTGGGCCAAGCTGCGCATCACGCGTGTTGATTACACGATTGAGGAAGGTTCGGTTTGGGATGAGTTATCGCGCTGGGCGCCAGACATCGTTCGCGAGGGCGTAGGAATTTCAGTGCCCGAAGCCCTTTCGGCGCTGGTCTCAAAATACCTGGACTGCGTGATCGCAGTCGATGAGGGAGAGGTCGAAAACTTCCTGGCAAATTTCGTGCCGCGAACGCGGGTGAAAGACGCGATCCATGCATTGCTTTCAGCGCGCGAGTTGAGTTTTGTGCATATCGGGAGCAAATCGCTCCTGCAAGTAACTCCGCCAAAGCAAGCGTATGTTCCGAAGCCGCGCCCTCAGCGCGTAATATAAGGTTGTCTTTGTACGTGCAGGGACGGGCGTCTCGCCCGCCCACGCCGCGTGAACGCGCGGCCCGCTTGCTTCTCGCCGGTTACATCCTTACAAGCTCCGTGTACAATGCTCACTTCGTCCATACTTTGCCTATACTTCGTCCATACTTCGCCTAATGACCGGCCCATCCCCACGCAAACTGATCATCGCCATAGACGGCCCGGCCGGAGCGGGAAAGAGCACCATCGCCTGTCGCTTGGCGCGCAAACTTGGCTACGTGAATCTGGAGAGCGGGGCAATGTACCGCGCCCTGGCGCTCAGGGCAATTGAGTGGGACGCGTCCTTTGATGACGAGGACGCACTGCTCAAGCTGGCGCAGGATTTGCACATTGTTCTCGATCGCGCCGTCAACGGCAATCGCGTCTTGCTCAATGGCAAAGACATTTCGGCGCGTATTCGCGAGCGCGATGTGACCGAAGCGGCATCGCGTGTCTCCGTGCATCCCAAGGTGCGAGAGTGGATGGTCGCGCGTCAACGCGAAATGGGAATCGGCGGCGGCGTCGTAATGGAAGGACGCGACATTGGAACAAAAGTTTTCCCCGATGCCGACCTGAAGATTTTTCTCGACGCTGATCCGGTAATTCGTGAGCAGCGGCGGATGGATCAACAGCGGGTTAAAGGTCCATCCGCGGAGACAATGGCGGCGGAACTTCGCGAGCGCGACCGGAGAGACCGCACCCGCGCAGCTTCTCCGCTCGTGGCAGCCGAGGATGCGGTGATCCTGGATTCGACGAATATGAGCGAGGACGAAGTAATCGATCGAATCGAACACTTGGTGAAGCAGCGACTGGCGCACGCCAGCTAAGTTTGCCCAATCCAGCCTTCGTAGAATCCGGTGTTCGCAATACGGCCGTATACTCTCCGGTCACGACGCTGAACGGGAGCACACCCTCTTACGGATTCACCCTCAGCAACATTAACGTGCCACTCTCCAATTTCACGTTGCTGTTGTCCGAACTAAGAACTGAACCTTGCGACTTATCAGGCGCCTCTGCCAACTTTAGATTCGATATCCCTACCACCCCTTGCGTCTTCCCCGTAATGGGCTGGTGAGCATTCGTTGCCGCTTGGCTGCTCATTGTCTCGTCGGTGCCGGCCGTTGAGGGAGCAGACCCTGTTTGCGGCATCCCGTCGCTCATGCCCGGAGATGGCCGCATATTGCCACCAGCCGGGCCGCCGGGCACCGGCGGTGCGCTTCCGCCGCCAGCGTTGCTATTGCTGTTGTCGGAGTTTGGATTCTGCGGCGCGACAATCGCCTGTATCGACATCGGCAACGGTACCTCTTCTCCATTCTTCATAACTTCGTGATCAAAGGCGATACCGACCTGCGATTCTTTCTGCTCCTTGTTCCGCGCTTGCGTCTCGGTGATGTGGCCGACAACCTTCGTATCTTTCGGAACAATCAATTCGCCATTGGCGGCCTTCAGGTCTTGCGTAACCTTGGCCTCGACCTGCTCGCCGGTCTTTGCCTTCTTCGCATCGATGCTTTTTGTGAGCCGTACCGGGATCACGCTGCCAGGCGCGAGCCGAGGCGAGGCGCCTGCATGTGGCGCACTTGGCTGCGTCGCGCTTGCCGAGGCAGAGGACGTCGCGGGACTCTGCTGGCCTTGCGGTGCTCTACCATTCGTTGGAGGGGTTGGCTCTTGCGCTATAGAGTATGCCGCATAGCGCCACCACTGCAAAAATTCCCGTCAAAAATGTTTTCATCTTAATCTCCTGCCTACTGAAGCATTGACGGAGAAGCGCGCAGCAAGTCGAACCCGATACGATTTGGATGTTGCTTTCAATCAATAAGGCGATGTCAAAACCATATGAAGCCGCGGGAATTCTCAATGATATAGCTTAGGGTCTTCGCTGTATTTTCCAGTTCGTCACCGGCTGTGGCGAAAGGGCGAAAAGCCCGTTCTGTTAAACTTTTCAGTTTCGATAATTGATCCGAGGCGGTCATGGCAATCAAGAAAGTAGCAGTGATTGGGGCGGGCACGATGGGCAATGGGATCGCCCACGTGTTTGCGCGTTGTGGATTTTCGGTTTTGCTGAACGATGTCGAGCAACGTTTTCTCGATCGCGGGCTGCAGACGATTTCAAAGAACCTTGATCGCGAGGTCGCGAAGAGCAAAATTACTGCGAGCGACAAAGTGTCCATCCTGGGCCGGATAACGCCAGTTGTAGATCGAGCAAAGCTCGCAGACTGTGATTTCGTGATTGAGGCGGCGACTGAAAAGTTTGAGATCAAGGCCAAGATTTTCCGCGAATTGGATGCCATCATAAAGCCGGATGTGATTCTGGCTTCGAATACCTCTTCAATCTCGATCACCAGGCTCGGAGCGCTAACCGGTCGCGCCGATAAAGTTATCGGCATGCATTTCTTCAATCCTGTGCCGGTGATGAAGTTGGTTGAACTGATTCGCGGCCTGGCAACCTCTCAACCCACATTCGATACGGTGCGAGCGCTGGCTGTGAACCTGGAGAAGGCACCCGTGGAAGTCAATGATGCTCCGGGATTCGTGTCGAATCGCGTCCTGATGCCGTTGTTGAATGAGGCGATGTTTGCGGTAATGGAGGGCGTGGCGACAGCCGAGGCCGTGGATGAAGTATTCAAGCTCGGAATGGCGCATCCGATGGGGCCGTTGACATTGGCTGATTTCATCGGCCTCGATGTATGTCTCGATATCATGCGTGTGTTGCAGGACGGTCTCGGTGATCCGAAATACCGGCCTTGTCCCCTTCTGATCAAAATGGTGGATGCGGGCTGGCTGGGGCGCAAAAGCGGTCGCGGCTTTTACACTTACTCGCAAACAGAAAAATCGCAAAACTCATAATCAAAACACGTAAGATGGAAAATATGACGACAGTCTGGGGCGGAGTTCTTCCCGAAAAAAAATCGGGCGGCGATGGAGTTTACTACTCGCTGGCAGCAATGTTCGGAGCACTGGCGGGCTGGCTAGACATTAAAGTGGGCGATTTGCTGCTGACGGCTATGGTCGTGCTCGCGTCAAACATGCTGCTCGGCGTTCTGAATCCGCGTAAGCCTTGGCGCTGGGTGTTGCTGATCGGAATATTTGTGCCCCTAGTCGATTGGCTGGCATATTACTTTTTTTCGCAAAAGCCTGATCGGGCTCAAATCTATGAATCCTTTCTCGCCTTCGTGCCGGGGATTGCAGGCGCATACGGAGGTGCGGTCGGACGCAACGTGATGGATAACTTATTTGCAGATAAGTGACGGGGCGTAGTTTGAGCGACGACTGCGCGAGACAATTGGTTCCGCTATGACGCGCTTATTGGATGTGTCTCGAGTCGCTTTGATTTGCCGCGTTTCGAGGTTCCAGATTTTTCCCAGCCCCCGAGATTAAGCGCAACGGCCATGCAGGCGGCGCGCAATTCGTCCGCCAGAGCACGATCGACCATCGTTCGCGCCACGATCATCCCTCCAATGGATAAGGCAGCTATACTTTGCGCGGTGCGGCGACTCCGGCCATTCTCGCTCAAGCTCCGTTCCAGCACGCTCACCATCGCTTTGAACACGGTCTCGAAGGCCCGCCTTGCACTCACGCCGCTGCGCGCAACGTCGGTGGGCAACGCCACCATGGGGCAGGAGTTCTCGACATCTTCGAAATGCTGACGCGATAAATAGGCGCGCACCACTTGCGACCCGACATCGGTTGATGACAGATCAACATGCACCCCTTCCCAGCAGCTTTTCCACTGCGGGTCGGTAAAGAAGCAACCCAGCACCTCAGAGTACAGATCGCTCTTGCTTTTGAAATAGCTATAAAAGCCCCCGTGCGTCAGGCCGATGCCGGCCATGATCTGCTGCACCGACACGCTCTCAAAGCCATGTCGGTTGAAGAGCCTCCGGGCGCTGTCGATGATGGCTTTTCTCACTGCCTCGCGATGACCAGCAGGGTAGGGCATTTGGCCTCCTTTTCTCCAAGGCGCTATTTCCCAGGTGCCGTTCCCAGGCGCAGAAGTATGCCTCGGCCAGGTTGACCTGTCCAATGAAATATTATCTTGAACATATTTTCGTGCAGTGTTGTTATGCCGGGGACGGTTGGCACTCGACAAGTGCAGACCAGAGTCAAAACGAGGGCAACAACAATGACGATGACAATGACAATGAAAACGATCACGACGATCAACGATCGGACGAATCTACTGGCGATGACCTACGAGCCCACGCGGCGGCAAGCGATCATGGGCGCTCTTATCGCCTGCGGCGGACTCACGCTCGGCGCAACCAACTCTTCGGCGGAGACCGACAGTGGGATCTCGCGCACCGCGGAATCGATTCACCAGGAGCCCGTTTTCAAGGCAAACCGAAAGCGAGTTTACGAAGCGCTTCTCGACAGCGCACAGTTCGACAAGGTGATCCAGATCAGCGGAGTCATGCAATCCATGCACCTTCCCGGTAAACCTACCGAGATCAGTCCCGAACCGGGAGGCGCGTTCGTGCTCTTCGGCGGATATATCACCGGGCGAAACGTCGAGCTCGTCCCGAACCAGCGCATCGTGCAAGCCTGGCGAACCGGTAGCTGGGACCCCGGCGTCTATTCGATTGCCAGGTTCGAACTCGTCGAGCAAGCCTCTGGATGCAAAATCGTATTTGACCACACAGGCTTCCCCAAGGGCGAGGCGGAACATCTCGCTTCGGGATGGAAAGCCCACTATTGGGAGCCATTAAACAAGCTCCTTACGTAAGCCCTGGGTCCTCGCCCAGCCACCAACGCTACAACGCGCAGATCCCCGGATGGTGGCGACGCAAGACAGTTAGCGTGAATTTGTTACCCGCAAGCGAGGCGGCAGAATCGAGACCCGCGTCGGAGGCCTCAACTTTTTCGCCCGCCATGCCGATAGCCATGCATGGAGGTTCTCCCGTGAAAACTCCGTGTCTTATGCGTATCGTTGCAGTAATAAGTGTGGTCCTGCTTTCGTGTTTATCGGGTTGCAACAAGGCTTCCATGCCTGGCACGCCGGCGCCCGTTGCGCAGGTCGCGATCCGAAACTACAGTGGTACCGCTTCTGTGGGCGATTTTCTAACCATTTCAATCAACTCAACGGCGCTAACCATTGCTTACAAAGACTATACCAACGGCGACACGGGCACCGTCCCTTATACGGTCAATGCTAATGGCACGTATGCCATCACCGACCCTAACGGAAACCTGGTCGCGGCTTATGAAGTGCCTGGCTCGGTCTTGATGGTTGAAAGTAATAAATCAGGGATGGGCCAAAGTACGCCTGCCTTGATTACGGCCATCGAAAGCACGCCCGCGACCATCAACACCTTCGCAGGACGAAACTTCAATTACATTCAGTTTCGCACCTCGTCCGGAGGAGTAGAGCTAGGCACAATTTCGATCGATGCGCAGGGCAATATCCAACATGATGGCTACTGGCCGTTTGGCGCGCTGCAGACGCCTCCGGATTTGTTTAACGGGGGAAGCTTTTCTGCGGCCAGCATTGTCGAAGATCCTTCGGGAGATTTCTTTACGATCACGGCGGCAGATGCCGGCGGAACCAGCACAGCATTTGGCACAGAAAATGGCTTCTTCGCCGTCGACACCGGCCAGGGGACAATTCTTGGGCTGCCCAAGGCCTCGTCAAAGAGTTTCAGCGGCAACGATGTCGGCACCTATACGGCTATCTTCTATAGAAAACCGAATGCGCAGATGGGACAGAATGGCGAGACCGGAACCCCGGCACAGGGAAATGCGCTGGTGACGATTAGCGCCGCCGGACTTATGACCATCACCGATAGCCAGGGCAATACGTTGGCTACTGGCACACTCGCGGCGATCGCGGATACGCCATATCTCTACGATGGGACCCCCAACACGCTCTCCGACCCCCTATACGGTATGTTCACGTTTCGGATGACCACCCCGACTTCACAACAGGACGTGTTTGTTGCCTTTCAAGGGGACGCGGTGATCTTTTCCAGCTTCAAGTCTGCCCTGCCGATCCAGGCCTACGGCACGTACACATATTTTTATGGAGTAGGCGTGAGCTAGAGTCGGTGCGAACTAACACCGCCCTGAAGAATAAAGAATTTAGAAAGTGGAGCGCCGGCGTCCAGGCCCGGCCACCACAATACCGGACCAACCAATATTTGCAGCACGCCATCCGTTTTCATCAAAGGTACCGGCCCGAGAAAAACTGCTGCCGTTCCACAGCCCTTCAGCGTAAGCTACGGGACTATGGGAGTTACAGTCTCGGTGCTGGCGAGCGGCAGCCGTGGCAACTGCGCGCTCGTGGCCACGAGTGCAACCCGCATTCTGGTCGATGCCGGGCTCTCGGGCCGCGAAACTTTCAAGCGGCTGCGGGCGCTCGGCGAACGTACCGAAGAGATTTCCGCAATCCTCATCACCCATGAGCACTCCGACCACGTTGCCGGGTTGCAGCGGCTTGCAGCAAAGTTGAACGTGCCAGTCTTCCTGACTGCGCCCACGCATCATGCCTGGAACCGCGCCGTGCGCGACGAAGATGGTGTAATTCCTGAGCTGCCGAAGTCCGAGCATTTCTCCGCCGGGTGCGGCTTTCGCATCGGCGATATCGAGGTCATGCCCTTTACCATTCCTCACGATGCCATTGACCCTGTCGGCTTCACGTTCCGGGCCGAGGGTATCAAACTTGGTTTCGCCACTGACCTGGGCTACATGCCGGCGAGCGTGCGCAACCACTTAAAAGGCTGCACCGTCCTTGTTATCGAATCAAATCATGATGTTGAGATGCTGCGGTCCGGGCCATATCCGTGGTCGGTGAAGCAGCGCGTCATGAGCCGGGTTGGCCACTTATCGAATGAGGCCCTCGCGGAATTCTTTTCCAGCGACTATGATGGAGGAGCCGAGTACTTGGTTCTGGCACATTTGTCTGAACAGAATAACCATCCCGAAAAGGCTCGAGTTTCGGCAGAACTGGCGCTTGGCCGCTGTGCCGGGCTCTGGCACAACCGTGTGCTGCTGGCAACCCAGACCCAGGCTCTGGAATCCATCCGGCTATAACTCTTTATTGCGGTTTGGTTTTTATCCGGGTTTAGCCTCTTTATGAATGAGTGTGTGGAACCGATCGTAGGGAAAATCCTTGCGGGATGGCGCTACGATATTTCCGGCCTCGCGCCGGAGATGCGTGGAGACTACGAATTACATCTCGCCGCCTGCGACCGCTGCCGCAGCCGCCAGAAGCTGCACCGCATCATCGATATTTCCTTGATCGTGCTGGCGTCGGCGTCTGCTGCCGTTTTCCTGCTGGCATTTGCGGTGATCCGGCACTTCGGCCCACGCCATGCCGTCTGGCTTGAGATTGGCGCGCTGGCCGGCTTCGCTTTGTCCGCTCTGATCTGGTTAATCGTGGCCGTCGCAACTCCTGCTCCCATGGCCGTAGTGGACGCGGCGATGCTCGGCGCCCGACATGTGCATGATCATCTCCCGGCGGAGATCCGCGAAAAGCTCCCGGAAGAGATACGTTTGAAGATCACCGGATCCTGAGAGCAATTTCGTGAGAACAAGGCCATGAGAAAAACAATAACAGTGACGCTTGCGTCGAAAGTTCTGGGTTTTGCGAGTCCGCCCCGCTTTAGGCCATCACGATCATTAGCCGGATGCCCAAAGTTCTGGGTGAGAATTTCAGCAATGCCAGGCGCTAAAACCCCCGCCTATAGCTTTGTTCGACATCGAACATACCAAAAGTGGTAAGTGTTGCAATACTTCGCTTCGTATGAACAAAGCCGATAGCGACCGGGTTCACGAGCTGTGTTCTCTCATAGAAAAAGAACAAGATCGACAGAAGTTTCTTGCCCTGGTGACGGAGCTGAATCGAATTCTGAGCGCCAAAGACGCGCGCCTCAGAAAAAACGAGTTGGATAACGATAAGAACGCTTAGTTAAAACTATTCCACCAGCCAGCCCATCGCCTCATCCCTCGTCTTGAACTTCATAATTTCCCGTTGCGAAAAGTTATGGAAGTTCTCCATGAGCGCGTGAGGGATGCCCTCCGTACCAACCCACGCCGTCTTCTTCACAAACGGCCGGTCGAGGGTCAGCACCTCTTTGATCTTCATGGCAACTGCATGGTCCACCTCCGCCCCGGTATAATCTGCGAGCGTCACTACGCCTTCATCGCCATGCTGCGCCACCGTGCTCCGCACATACTCGAGCAGAAGCTGCATCTCGTGTGCATTGGCATGGGAAAAATCCAGCAGCAGAATCTGCTTGCCTTGATGCTCGATAAATCGTATGCGATTATCCATGCGCACCCCAGGAATTTCCCCTGTGCTCCTCGTGTCCCCTGTGGTTAAGCCTCGCCTTCGCCAAAAAGAAACAGCGTGGCGCTAGCCCAACAACGACTCCACCACGCCATAAGCCTCGTTCAGCGCCGCATCCAGCGCCGCTGCATCTTTCCCGCCAGCCTCAGCCAGATCCGGACGCCCGCCGCCTTTGCCGCCAACTTTCTGCGCCACGGGGCCAATGACTTTTCCCGCCTGAATGCGCCCGGTAAGGTCTTTGGTGACTCCGACAATCAACGACACGGTTCCATTCGACGCCGAGCCCAACACTACGACAGCAGAGCCAAGTTTATCGCGCAATTGATCGACCAAAGTGCGCATCTGCGCGCGCTCCAGATTGTCCACGCGGTGGGTCAGCACCTTGACCCCGCGAACTTCTTTGACCTTTTCGTTGACGTTAGCCGTGCTTGATGAAGCAGACTTCATCCGCGCCGAATCAAGTTCCCGCGTCAGGCGCTTAATCTCCGCGTCTTTCTTCTCAAGCTCTAGTTTCAAAGCCTCGGCCGGAGATGCGTCGGTCTCTTCAGAAATCGGTGCCCCATCCTTGCGCGTCTTTTGCGAAAGGGTGGGTCCTGAGCGCGAAATTGTAGACCCGACGAGGCTGGTGACCACGCCTTCCAGTTCATGATCTCTGCGGAAATGGCGCAGCGACCCTTCGCCAGTCACAGCCTCGATGCGCCGTACTCCCGATGACACGCTTCCTTCTTTCAGAATCTTGATCAGCCCGATCTCGCCCGTCTGCGCGGTATGCGTTCCGCCGCAGAGTTCGGTCGAAAAATCTCCAATCTTGATCACGCGCACCCGGTCGCCATATTTTTCCCCGAAAAGCGCCATCGCGTGATACTCGTTGACCGCCACGTCAATCGGAACGTTCTCGATAACCTCGACCCGCTCGTTCCGCAGAACTTCTTTGTTGATGATGTCCTCGATGTCCTGCAGCTCTTCTTCGGCAACGCCGGTGAAGTGCGAAAAATCAAAGCGCAGATGATCAGGAGCCACCAGCGACCCCGCCTGCTTCACATGTTTGCCCAGAACTTCACGCAGCCCAGCCTGCAACAAATGAGTAGCCGTGTGATTCCGCATAGTCGATTCGCGGATCGCAGTGTCGACCACAGCATCGACCTTGTCGCCCACGCGGAGGTGCCCCACCCTTCCGCGTTTCTTGCGGAGGGTGGGGTTCATGACGACCTGATGCGCGCGCACGCCCTGTACCGGGTAATAGCATCCAGTCACTTCGGCGACGACGGTATTGTGATCCTCGGAGAAGAACCATCCGCGATCGCCCACCTGTCCGCCAGCTTCCGCATAAAACGGAGTGTGATCAAGAATGACCTCGCCAGATTCGCCAGCCTTGAGCTCCTGCACGCCCTGGCCGCCCTTGATGATGGCCAGCACCTCGCAATTTTCGGAGCGAGTCTGGCGATAGCCCTCAAACTCAGACTTCGGAAGCTGCTGATAAGCAGGATTGGCCGTCTGCTTGGCTGCGCCTTTCCAGGAGGCACGAGCACGTTCGCGCTGCTCCAGACGTGGCTTCAAAACCGTCAACGTCAAAAAGGACTCCCTGGTCCCGTGCTGAATCTTCAATGAAGTCCCTCGGTAGGCCATACGTCTCGTAAAGATTAAAGGCCTTTGCACCGGACAGAACGGGATGCCAGTTCTTCTGAAAGTGCTCGAATAATTCTTTATCGCCTTCGAAGACCACTACCTGATCGGTTGTTCCAGCCGGCCTACGCCGGAGATCCAACTTTGTGCCGGACCGCAGCCATTGGATGATGCCTGAACCCATCTCGCGGTCAAAATATGGATGACTCTTTGCGAAAGAGTCGAAGGTAGAATTGTCGGCCTCGATTTTCGACAATTCGAGCATCTCCTCAATCTTCCCAACCCGACATCTAAAGTACGAGCAAAGCGATGCTCCTCCGCGAGCACGGCCTTTGACACTCGATTCGCCGATTCGTTCAATTCCGGATAAGCATCCTGCATCAAATCCCGCACTGCCGAGACCATCTCGTACAAGAACGGCGTCGTCTGCCCCAGCAACCGCCCGTGAGTAATCGCGCGCCGGATAATCTTGCGCAGCACATAGCCTCGCCCTTCGTTGGAAGGAGTAACGCCATCCGAGATTAGAAACGTTGCCGCGCGCGAGTGATCAGCGATGACACGCAAAGAGGCCGCCGCCTTTTTCGTGAAATTCCTTGCCTAGCTCTGCGAGGTAGTCGGCCCGGTTCATTCCCACCAAGCCAGCGGCACGAGCGATCAGCGGCGTAAACAAATCCGTATCATAATTAGAAATCACGCCCTGCAACACCGCCGTCAATCGCTCCAACCCCATCCCCGTATCAATCGAAGGCTTCGGCAGCGGCGTCAGCTTGCCAAAAGCATCGCGGTCAAACTGCATGAAAACCAAATTCCACAGCTCGACATACCGTCCGCAATCGCAGCCAAACGCGCAATCCGTATGGCCCTGATCGCTCGCCGCGACCCCCATGTCGTAGTGAATCTCGCTGCACGGCCCGCAGGGCCCGGTGTCGCCCATCTGCCAGAAATTATCTTTGCTGCCGAACTCGTATATGCGATCTTTCGGCACATGCCTGAGCCACAGATCGTACGCCTCAACATCGCGCGGAACTCCGTTTTCGCCTTTGAAGATGGTGGCGTAGAGCTTCTCTTTGTCAATCCCAAACCACTCCGGCGAAGTGATCAGCTCCCACGCATAGGGGATCGCTTTTTTCTTGAAGTAATCGCCAAACGAAAAATTCCCCAGCATCTCAAAAAACGTGTGATGACGATTGGTGAAGCCGACATTCTCCAGATCGTTGTGCTTGCCGCCAGCGCGCACGCATTTCTGCGAGGTAGTGGCCCGCGAATAGTCGCGCTTCTCCAGGCCTAGGAAAACGTCCTTGAACTGGTTCATTCCGGCATTGGTGAAGAGCAGCGTCGGATCATTTGCCGGGACGAGCGACGACGAGTGCACCTCGCGGTGTCCCTTCTGGACAAAGAAGTCCAGGAACTTGCGCCGAATCTGGGAGCCTGTGAGCATCAGGTTCAAGGTGAAACTAAATTCTAAATGATAGCCACGCTTCCATAACTTGCTTCCACAATCGGTTCGGCACCTGCGCTCGACGACTGGAGATCAGGCAGGCAATCAGAGGTCAGCTACGTAAGCACCTAGTTAGATGCCTCCGAAGCCTCGCTCTCAAGTTCGCTCAAAGTCTCGTCGTCAACATCCCATTTCTTCAGGATCGTAAAGATCGTTTTGGATCCGAATCCGGCACGCATCAACTGTCGAAAGATGCGCGCTGTCTGCTTCTGATCGTTGGCTTTCGGCTTCTGCAGGCGTTTCCGGCGGAGATAGTCGCGAGCGAGGCTTTCTTCTTTCACCTCGTCATACACGGAAGAAACTGCCTTCTCGATTACGTCGCCGTGCACTCCCTTCACCTTCAGATCGGTGACTACGCGCCGCCTGCCGAATTTTTCGTTATCGCGTCGGTACGTCGAAAAAGCCGCCGCGTACTTGGCATCGTTGAGGTATCCCTGATCTTTCAATCGAACAATAATCAATTCAATTAACGTTTTGCCAAGCTCTGTATCAGCTTCAACGCGGTTCCGCAGCAGGCGCTTCATTTCCGCTACCGAACGCATGCGGCGCGCCAGCGCTCCCACGGCGTAGTCGTAAAGCTCCGCTTCGGTAAAAAGTTTTTTGGGACGCCCAAACGCCATGCTTACACGATAGCGCGACAAGGGGCGTAGTGGTTAGCGCGCGCCACATTCTGCGCAGGACGATAACTACTCAAACTTCAATCGGCTCACTTTGGCGGCTGCGTCGAACTAGGGTAAGCCGGCGGAGGTGGAATTGGAGTCACGGACGGCGGCGGCGTGGTCGAGGTTGTGCTGCCGCCGATCGGCGTGACCAGTGTCGTTTTTGCCGCGTCCGGCAGTTTGTCGGCATTCGCTAGCAAAAGCGCCACCTGCCACATCTGCGTTTCAGAAAGCGACTTGCTGAAGTTGGGCATCCCAGTCAGCCGAATGCCATTGGCTATTTTCCAGTAGGTTTCGCCCGGCTCATCATCGGTCACACCTTTTCCCTGGAACAGTTGCGGAGGCCGCGGATACATCCCCGTCGCAATCGCAGTCTTCGGCGACAGCGGAACGCCATGGCAAACGCCACAATTCGACTTGTAAAGCTCGGCGCCAGCCACATAATTAGCTTCGTTTGCCGGAATCGGAACGTTCTTCGGCATGTCTTTCGCGACGCGCGCATTCAACGCCTTGTGCGCCAGGTAATTTTCGAAGGGTAGGTCGGAATCGGTGGTGGCAACGGGTGCAGCGCCGCTGGTGAAATACAGAAACATGAAGACCGGGACGAGAACCAGGCCTAGCACTAATCCGACGATGAACTTCACGGGTGAATCCGCCTTTCTGAATTTCATACTTTAACACTACGGCCCCCATCTGACTCTAAATCGGAATACAATTCCGCATACGCCTCGGGACAGCGAGATTGACCCAGGCCATTCCAGGTGCGACGAGACGGAAAGAACTATGCAAATTGTAAGCGCGGCGAGTGCGTTTCCCGAAAACTACTACTCGCAGGATATGTTGCTGGCGGCCCTTCAGGAATATTGGGGCGAGCGCATCGAGAATCCGAACGTACTGCGCCGCTTGCATCGTCATGTGAGCGTCGACGGAAGATTTCTCTCCCTTCCGAAAGATGAATATTTGAAGATGAGGACATGGGGCGAAGCCAATCATCATTGGATTCGCACCGCCAAGGATCTCGGCGAAAAAGCGGTGTCCGGGGCTCTTGCGGGCGCAGGTTTGCATGGCCGCAATCTAGGCGCCTTCTTTTTTGTTTCCGTCACCGGAATCAGTAGTCCATCGATTGACGCGCTCCTGATTAACCAGATGGGCTTGTGCAGAAATATTCGCCGCATCCCGGTGTTTGGTCTCGGCTGCGTGGCGGGCGCAGCGGGCATTTCGCGTGCCGCCGATTATGTCCGCGCGTATCCGGATCAGATCGCTGTTGTACTCTCCGTCGAACTCTGCTCGCTCACGCTGCAACGTGAGGATATCTCGATGGCGAACCTGATCTCCTCCGGATTGTTTGGCGATGGCGCGGCCGCCGTGATCGTAGCGGGCGCCGATTGCGGACTCCCCGGCGCCACGATTCTCGCGACTCGCTCCGTCTTCTATCCCGACACAGAAGAGATGATGGGCTGGGACGTCTCCGAAAAGGGCTTTCGCATCGTTCTCTCGCGCGAAATCCCGGATCTTGTAAGAAAAAATCTGGCCCAGGATCTTGACGACTTTCTTGCCGAGCGTGCCTTGACGCGCGATGACATCGGCAGTTGGGTGCTGCATACCGGTGGGCCAAAGATTCTCGAAGCGACCGCCGATGCCCTCGGGCTGAAGAATGGCCAGCTCGACGTTTCCTGGCAATGTCTGCGCCGGACTGGCAATCTATCATCGGCTTCCGTGCTGGTGGTGCTCGAAGAGGTCATGAAAAATCGTCGGCCCGAACCCGGAACGCTAGGCTTACTCGCCGCCATGGGACCGGGTTTCTGTTCGGAGTTTGTTTTGCTGCAGTGGTAGGCGACCGTGGCGAAAGAGGGCGCAACACAATCCTATTCGAAGCTGCCGCAATTAGATCGTGGATTCCCGCTTCCCTAATCCCGTGGACGTGTTTATCGCCGGCGGCGGACCTGCCGGTCTCGCCACAGCCATCGCCGCGCGCCGTCGAGGTTTGACTGTGATCGTGGCCGATGGCGCAGTTCCACCGATCGACAAGGCCTGCGGCGAAGGCCTGATGCCGGATGGAGTCGAGGCTCTGCGTCGGCTTGGGATCACAATCCCCGAAAGCGATGCTTATCCTGTCCGCGGCATCCGTTTCGTGAGTGGCGGCAAAAAGGCGGAGGCACCGTTCCCGCGCGGAAGCGCTTATGGAATCCGGCGCACACGTCTGCATCAAATCATGTTGGACCGGGCGGCTGCATGCGGTGTGCAGATGCTTTGGCGCGCGGCCGTTACCGGACTTCATCCTGAAGGTGCGCTGCTTGCCGGAGAATTGGTGCGTGCACACTTTGTCGTTGGCGCCGATGGCGCCAGCTCCCGCGTTCGTAACTGGGCGGGACTCGATGGCGGATTTGATAGGCGATTCGACGCCCGGCCATCGGCAACTCGCCAGCAAAAGAATCGGCGATTCGCCTTCCGCCGTCACTACCGTCTTGCCCCTTGGACTGGATTCATGGAGCTCCACTGGGGCAGAAATTGCCAGGTCTATGTGACGCCCGTCGGCTACGAGGAAGTTGGAGTAGCGCTTATCTGTGCCCACCAGAAGTTGCGTTTGGAAGACGCACTAGGAGAGTTTCCTGAACTGATGGCACGTCTCAAAAACCCAGAATACACTTCCAGCGAACGTGGCGCGATCACCGTCACCCGGCGGTTGCGGCGCGTTTATCGCGACCGAACGGTTTTGGTCGGAGATGCCTCAGGCGGAGTAGATGCCATCACCGGGGAAGGCCTGTGCCTCGCCTTTCGCCAAGCCGAGCTCCTCGCTGAAGGCCTGAAGTGCGGAGATCTCGCAAACTATCAAAAAGGTCATTGCGCACTGCTCCGCCGTCCCGCTCTTACGGCGCGCATGATGTTGTTCCTGGCAAAGCGCGGACGCCTGCGGGAGCGCACGATGCGTGTATTCCAATCCAGCCCGCGTTCTTTTGCTCGAATGTTGGCGATGCACGTAGGCGAGGGATCGGCCCAGGATCACATCTCGAATGGAATTGTACTGGGATGGAAACTTCTGAAGGCTTGAGTTGGTCGATTCCTGGCAAAAATACTTTCCATCTAGTCTGTACAGTTATTCTTTCGATTACAGCAGCTCGAACCATTCGTTCTCCAACAAAATTGTTCGAATCGCATTCGATCTTCTGCAGACTTTTACAACTTTCCCAATTCCGCAATTTGTAACTGATAGTAGCAGCACGTGAAAACCGACGCGTCTGTTGGCATCGCAATTGCACGAGATGGTGTGTCCCGCAATTTGAAAAGATGGTCGAGACAAAGCACTCGACGTCGAATTTGTTGAGAGGTTTCTACTATGCTAAGTAGCCGCTTTGTTCTGTCGCTGGTAATAGCTCTTTGCTTTTCCACGTTGGCCGCGGCTGATTCTGCCCCAGTCAATATGAGGTCCTTCCACTTCAGCGGTGGCGCGAATATCGCTTCCGCTCCTTCTGGCCGATTCACGACTAATGCGGTGAACGCTGCGCCCGCGTCCTTTGGCAACGTGACACCCATGCAAAACATGTTTCACAAATACACCCACGGGACCATCTGCTTCAAAAATGGCGACTGGGGTAAATCGCATCATCACAAAAAGTCGTCGCCACTGTCCGCACCGGAGCCGAGCAGCCTGTGGTTATTCTCCACCGGCCTGGTTGGAGTTTCAGGAATGGTGCGCCGAAAGCTTCATCGCAGCTAAACAGGAACCCGGCTGTCATACCTTCGGCAACCAAAAGTTGTTCCCCGTAGCCGGTGTTGCTCCTTAATTGACAGCTGCCGCCAGCGCTAATTGGCGGCGGCTTTTTTTAGCGAAACGGCTTCTGTCCGCGCGTATGCGCAATCCATCCGCGATTCACGAAGCGCGCTGCGGCGCCAACGCATTTTCAGGCAACCCATTTTCAGCCAAACAGGGTGTTAAGAGCCGCCCAAACCGATCTACTCCTGATACTCAGGCTCGCGTTTCCATCCGGAAAGCATGGAGTAGAAATTCCGCCACCCGTGCAACGCGACCATGATCAGGTGTCCCGGAATAAATGCCAGGAAGCCGCACATGGCAGCGAAATGCCAGATGCGCGTCAGGTGATATCCACCAAACAAAAATGCGAGCCACGAAAACTGCGCGGGTTTATAAAGAACGATGCCGGTTAGAAGAGACAGCGCGCCAAATCCGATACTCGACGTGTAAGCCAATTTTTGCAGAGGATTGTACTGACCAACCGCCCGAGGCTTGAGGCCGAAGAAAAAATAGTGCCGCACCATCGGCCAGACTCCTGAAATATCACGCGGCGTAAACAGCATCGTCCTATAGTGACCGCTGGCGATCTGATACGAAACATAGAGCGCGCCGCTCGCTGCAAAGAACCACATGAACGTAAAATGCCATTGCAATGCTCCGCCAAGCCATCCGCCCAGCGTGAGCGCTTTCGGAACATCGAGCACGACCTTTTCTGGAATCTTCGGCCCAAAGCTCGGGAACGCGCGGAAAATTTGCAGCCCGCTCGCAATCAGCACGAACAGGCTGACTGCGCTGACCCAATGCGTAATCCGAATCGCCAGCGGGTGCTCGTAGGCGGCCCGAACCAGAACCGGCGCTTCTGTCTCGGCGGCTGGTTGACCCGCATCCTCATCGGCGATCATCTCCAACTTAGCGATCGTCGCTTCAACGGGGCGCGTGTCAGCGTCAGGCGCTACCGGCTGCGGAGCTGTATCTTCTTTTTCGGAGCCCTTGCCCTTGTCCGTGTCCTTGCGCTCATCGTCCTTGCGCTCATCCTCGCTCGCCATCACAGTCCTCCAAACCAGCTGTAGCCTTGGTCTTCCCAGTAACCAGCCCTCCCGGCCTTAAGAACATTGGTCACCCGCACGGTATCGAGATATTTCGCCTGCTTGTATCCGAGCTTCGTCGGCATCTGCAGACGCAGCGGCGCGCCGTGCCCGCGATCGAGCAGCTGCCCATACATCTCGTAACACATCAGCGACTGCGGTTGCAGTGCCGAAGCCATATCAATCGACTCGTAGTAATCGTCGGCACACTCCACTTCCAGAAAGCGAGCGCTGGTGTTCGCGCCAATAAGCTTGAAGAAATCCGAGATGCGCGCGCCACCAAACGATCCAATTACGTCCCAGCCTTCCACGCAGATGTGTCGCGTGTTCTGAACTTTCTTCGGCAGCGCCTGAATCTGCGCGAGCGTGTATTCGCCGGGACGCTGCACCTCGCCCTCCACCGTGAGAGTCCATTTCTCTAAATCAACCCCAGGATCGAGCACGTCGTAGTAGTTATATGGAAATTTCGCAAACGGTACGACTTCGGAATCCGAAAACGTCTGCGCCAGATGCTGCGAGCGAAACAGTTCGCCGGACGCCCAATCGCTGAACCGAACTCCCTCCGCAACCAGCCGGTCGCTGAGCTTGGGAAACGCGAAAACACCCAAGGCAGCCACCGGCGCCAGCTTAAGCAACTGGCGCCGACTCTGCCGTTTGAGTTCCTTGTCTTCAAGTCGAGTGATCATCTTGGTCCTTCTAAAATCTCGGTCCTTCTAAAAAGAAGACATGAGCACCAATGGGATGCGCAAGCAGTAGCTAAGTTTCAGATAACGCCAGTCCCAAGCATTCCCCACGCGTCGGCGCAATTCTCAAAAACCCCGTGTCAATAGACACACACCCGCGTCTCTCAGATACGCATGCAGTTCGCGTCGAGATTCTATCCTCATTCTTTTCAATCCCCGCGTTCTGGCTGTCGACCTGCCACACCTCCAGGCGAGAACGGAGACAGAACATGGAAACAATCCTACAAGGCTTGGTAATCATCGGCGGTCTGACCTTCTCGCTGGCCGCGTCGTTGCTGATCGAAGAACTAATCTTTGGACAAATCGTCCGCGTGGCATTCGCCAGCCGCCGTCGAACCCCTAACCATTTTTCTAACCAGCAAAACAATTGAAGGAGACCACCATGTTGCTGCTTAAATATTTGCTGATAACCGCGGGAATCGCAATGTTCTTGGCACAAGCCGAAGCAGAACGCATCCGCCTGACCGCCGCCGCTGACGCCGAGCGCATGACGAGTGAAAGCGCGATCCTGAAACAGAATCCGCTGCTGATCAACAAGATTGTCGCCGAGCGCCTATCCGATAAATTGCAGATCATGATGGTCCCCGCCGACGGCAAGTTTTTCTTCACCAATGACGTGCTGCGCGGCATAGGCGCAACCAATCACGTAAGCCAGTCAGAAGACGCCGAAAACGATGGCAAACCATAAAGCGAGCTCTCAGGTCTCAGAAATATTTTTCCGCCACACGGATTGACTGAGAACTGACAGCTGAGAGCTGAGAGCCATGTCTTTCCCGCGCTATAATCACCGCATTCTACAAATGCCAGCGCGAACCACCAGCGGTCTGCGGCTAGGTTGGCTGACTTTGTTGCTCGCGATCTGTTTGTCTCCTTCTTCTCTAAGCGCCTCCAGCATGGCAGACACCGCCCGCCAACTGGCACACAAAATCGCGGCGAATGCCGGCCCCGGACTTCTTGCGTTTGAGCTCGCCAACCATTCGTCTCTCGACGAAAAATCTGTGCGCGAAGTTCGCAGCGCCCTCGAATCCGAGCTACATCTCGAAGGCGTTCAAACGGCCAATTCTGACCAGTCCATGGGATCCATTACGGTCGTATTGTCGGAGAGCCTGCGCGAATACGTTTGGATGGCGGAGATTGCGATCGGCTCCGACGAGAAGAAAATCGCCTTGGTTTCCTTGCCACGCCCTCCAACCGCCACAACCTTTGCCGGTGCCCCGCCGGTCGTTCTGAAAGCCACTCTTCTCTTCGCTCAAGAACGACCCATGCTGGACGCTGCGACCATCGAAATGCCGGGAGGTTCTCGCCTGCTCGTGCTCGATAACAGCATGGTCACGATCTTTCACCGCCAAGGACAAGGACCGGCATCCGCTGGTCGTTGGGAGCTGGAAGAATCACTGCCGATCGCTCAATCGCGTATCTTCCCCCGCGATTTACGCGGACGCTTGCTGCTGCGCCGCGATCACCTGTTCGACATCTACCTTCCTGGAATGTTCTGCCGATCAGTCTCCAACTCCGGTTCAGCGCTGACAATCGTGTGCAACAATAGCGACGATCCCTGGCCTCTGACCTCAGAGGACGTCGGCCTTCGCGCTTTTTTTGCTTCCGCGCGCAATTTCTTCACTGGCGCACTTTCTCCTGCCATCGGGAAAGTAGCCAACGTTCCATCGTTCTATTCCGCTGCCGCGATTCCACGATCCAATTACACGCTTTGGGCTTTCGCCGCAGTCGATGGATCTCTTCATCTCGTCGACGGAATGACAGACCAGCTAATACGCAACGCAAAGTGGGGTAGCGATCTGGCCGCGGTTCACTCCGGCTGTGGCACCGGAACCCAGTTGCTATTGTCAGCGAACGGAACCCCCGACCGCGACAGCGTGGCCGCATTCGAAATTCCCGATCGTGACCCGATCAGTACCGGTTCAGCAGTTGATTTTGACGGGCGCATAACCGCGCTGTGGCCAGAAAACAGCGGCGCCAGCGCGATAGCGGTCGTCAAAAGAAAAGAAGCAGAATTATATGAGGCCTATCGCCTATCGATTTCGTGCAGCAACTAGCCTCGCTCTGGCAATGCTGCTCGGTTCATCTTTCGCAGGGACGTTTATTGTGACGACCATAGGGACGTTCATTGTAACGACCATTACGACGTCCGCGCATGCCGCAACTCGTCCCCACTACGGCGGAACTCTCCGCGTGATGATGCAATCGACCCCGGATTCGCTCGACCTCCCCGCCACCGCTACACCCGCGGAGTATTGGGACCTGTCGCGCACGCTCTCTCTAATCGGCGACACTCTCGTCACACTCGATGCGCAAAGCCGCCCTCATCCCGCTCTAGCCATCGCATGGCAAAGTGATGCGACCGCCCGCCACTGGGAATTCACGCTGCGGCCCGGCGTGAGGTTCCACGACGGCAGCGAAGCATCGCCCTCGGCCGTCGCTCAGATACTCAGCACACTCCATTCCACCTGGAGTATCCGAGCATCAACGAATTCCGTGTCGATTGAGAGCGAAACCGCCATGCCCTCGCTGCTCGCCGAATTAGCGCTGCCTCGCAATCTATTGCTCAAGCGCACAAAGAACACTGGCCTTCCGATCGGTACCGGCGCGTTTCTCATCTCGCAGTGGCAACCGGGAAAAGTTCTGAAGCTTGCCGCCAACGAACAGAGTTGGTCAGGCCGTCCCTTCATCGACGCGATTGAAATTCAATTCGGCAAATCGCTCGGCGACCAGGCGCTCGCGCTCGAACTGGAGAAGACTGACCTAATCGAGGCGTCACCGCAGGCAGCAACCGGAACGCAGCGCATCGGCGAATCGTCATCGTCATTGCCCGTGGAGCTGCTGGCGCTGGTTTTCACCGCCAACTCAAAGGCGCAAGACCTTCGCCTTCGAGAAGCGCTGACGCTCGCCATTGACCTTGACCGCAAGCCCATGCAGTCCGTGCTCTTAAAAGGCGCCGGAGAAGCCGCTGTCAGCATTCTTCCCAACTGGATGACCGGTTACACCGCAGTGTTTTCTACCCAGCCGGATCCGCAACGCGCCCGAGCCCTGCTCGCTGGCTCGCGGCAACCCGCGCTGAATCTGACTTACGATCCAAGGGACCCGCAAGCGCGACTGATCGCCGAGCGCATCGCTCTCAACGCAAGAGAGGTAGGTATTACTCTGCAGGTATCGTTATCAGGAGCGGCCGACATCCGCCTGGTGCGCATCGTGCTACCAAGTCCTGATCCAGCGACATCGCTCTCCGAAGCCGCACGGCAATTGGGAGTAGCGCAACCCACGTTATCTCTCTCGCACATTAGTTCTCCGGACAGTTCTTTAGACGACCTTTATCAAGCCGAACACGGCCTGCTCCAAGGAGCCGCCGTCATCCCGCTTTTCCATTTGCCGGTGGCGAGCGCATCGAGCACGCGCGTAATGAATTGGCAGCCAGGCCGTCTCGGAGAATGGGGAGAAGGAACCGACCCCGGGCATTCACTGCCGGATGCCTGGCTCAACGGCTCGTTGCCCGAGGCGGGCCGATGACCTTCCGGGCGACGATCTTCCGGGCGATGATCTTCCGGCCGACGACCTTCCGCAAAAAACTTCTTCTGTTGTTCGCGGCCACGGTGTTGTTCTGCGTTGCAGTCATTTCCACGTCGGTGTATAGCACAATTCGCCGCTCCTTCGAACAGGCCGATCAGGATCGCGCGAATGCCGTCTCAGCCCAGTTTCGCTCGGAATTTCAGCGGCAAGGTTCGGAGGTCGAGCGCAAAGTCGAGTCAGTCACGCGCAGCGAAATCGTGCAGCACATCGCTCTCGATATGAACCGCGGCGTCCCCGACCCAGGCGGCTACGTAAGCGAAGCGCGCTCGCTCGCAGGTCAGCAGCAGCTCGATTTTCTGGAACTCGTCGATAATCAGGGCACCATCCTTTCCTCTGCGCAGTGGCAGGCAAAGTTCGGCTACCCAGAACCCGCGATTCCCAAAGCCGCGTCTTCCACCGACGCAATTCCGGACGGAGCCTTCCTGAAACGCGAAGAATTGCCGGATGGCGCCACCCTCGGCCTGTTTGCCCTACGCGTAGTTCGCGTCGCAGAACAACAAGCTCTCTACGTAATTGGCGGTGAGCGCCTCGATCAGGGCTTTCTCTCCACGCTCGACATTCCCTCTGGCACGCGAGTGCTGCTCTATCAGAACCTCGATGCAAAATGGAATCCGAAATCGCTGCTCGATTTGAACGGACCCGCCGCCGGAGTTGACAAGATCGCCCCCTTGGTCGCCAGGGTGCGCGACACCCGGCAGGAATCTCACGCCATGATCGGTTGGACCTCCGATCCGGCGGATGCCGAGGTTTTCTACGCCATACCACTCAACGGGCCCGTCTTCAACTCAGCGAATCCAGCGCCCGCAGATCAGATTTCAACGAATCAGCTTCCGCCCAATCAAAGCGGCGCAAATCAGCAACTGATGGCCGTTCTGCTGGTCGGCAGCTCGCGTCGTCCGCTGATCGAATTGGAGAGGCGCATCATTTCGACCGCATTGCTCGTCGGCGGCATCGGCATTCTGGTGGCGATTCTCGCCAGCCTGTGGTTCGCCGCCCGCGTTACGCGTCCGGTTGTGTCGCTGGCTGAGGCCGCCCAAAGGGTCGCCGCAGGCGATCTCGCAACCAAAGTCGAGGTGGAATCAAACGATGAACTGGGACAACTGGCTTCATCATTCAACCGCATGACGGAAGATCTGATGCAGCAAAAAGAGCGGACTCTGCAAGCTGAGCGCGTAGCTGCATGGCGCGAACTGGCTCGCAGACTCGCCCACGAGTTGAAGAATCCGCTCTTTCCCCTGCAGGTAACCGTTGAAAACCTGATGCGCGCAAAACAGAAATCACCCGAGATGTTCGAAGAAGTCTTTCACGAAGGAACCGCAACCTTGCTGGCTGAAATCGATAATCTCAAGACCATCATCAGCCGTTTCAGCGAATTCTCTAAAATGCCCCAGCCCCAGCGCCAGCCAACGCAAGTGAACGAAGTTGTGCATTCGGTGCTTCGCGTTTTTCAGGCGCAGTTGCAGAATAAAGACCACAATCAAATCGTCGTGCATACCGAACTATCCGAAACCTTGCCGGAAATTTCGGCCGATCCCGATCTGCTGCATCGCGCATTGCAAAACCTGGTGCTCAACGCGATCGACGCTATGCCGCTAGGCGGAGAACTAGCAATTCGCACCGCGGCCGCCGGCGATAGGATTGAAATTTCGGTCTCCGATACCGGCTCGGGCATAACGCCGGAGGAATGTGGCCGCTTATTCACTCCTTACTACACCACCAAGCACCACGGCACCGGGCTTGGCCTGGCGATTGTGCAATCGGTGGTGAGCGATCATGGCGGCCGGATTTCCGTCGAGAGTACAAAAGAAAAAGGAACGACGTTTCGCATCGAACTACCGTGGTCTTAAATGGAGCGCCGGTCGTCCCCGCCCGGCCAAGATGTCGCATATTCTAAACAGGAGAAACCCGTGCCGCAAAAAGCCCATCTGCTGATCGTGGATGACGAGGCCAACACGCTGGCGTCGCTATCGCGGGCGTTTCGTTTGGAAGGGCACGAAGCTGCCGTCTGCGACAACGCCGACAAAGCTCTCGAACTGGCCAAGTCGCAAGCCTTCGACTTGATCCTCTCCGACGTGGTCATGCCCGGCAAAGATGGCCTGGCGCTTCTCGAAGAACTCAAAACGCAAGGCGTGTCGACTCCTGTAGTCATGATGTCGGGACAAGCGCACATCGAGATGGCCGTCCGCGCCACGCGCCTCGGTGCGCTCGATTTTCTGGAGAAGCCGATCTCGACCGAGAAGCTGCTGCTCACCGTGGAAAATGCGCTGAAGCTAGGCCGCCTCGAGCGTGAAAATCGCGACCTGGAGCGCCGTCTCGGCAAGCATGAGATCGTTTGGAAAGGCGAGACCATGCGCCGTTTGATGGCGCAAGTAGAACGCGTGGCCGCCAGCGAAACCCGCATCTGCATCCTCGGCGAGACCGGTACCGGAAAAGAGCTTGTCGCGCGCACCCTGCATGAGCGCAGTCCGCGAGCCGCCGCTCCGTTCATCACGCTAAATTGCGCCGCAGTTCCTGCCGAACTGATCGAATCCGAATTGTTCGGCCACGAAAAAGGATCGTTTACCGGCGCCGCCGGACGCCATCTCGGCAAGTTCGAGCAGGCCCAGCACGGAACCATCTTCCTCGACGAAATCGGTGACATGCCGCTCACCATGCAAGCCAAGCTGCTGCGCGTTCTCGAAGAGGGCGAAGTGGAACGCATCGGTGGCGAGCGAGCCATTACCGTGGACGTGCGGGTCATCGTAGCCACCCACCGCGATTTAGAAGCGCAGGTCCGCGACGGCAAATTCCGTCAGGATTTATTTCACCGCGTCTTCGTTTTTCCTCTACGCCTGCCTCCTCTGCGCGAACGTCGCGAAGACATCCCCGCGCTGATCGAGCACTTCGCTGCTCAGGTGACCGCAACCAACGGATGGAAGCCAATCCGCTTCACCGCAGACGCAATGGCCGCGCTGCAAGAGCATTCGTGGCCCGGCAATGTCCGCGAACTCAGGAACGCAGTCGAGCGCCTGATCCTGCTCGCCTCCTCCGACGAAGTCACCGCAGACACCGTCGCCTTGGCACTGCCGACTTCAGCCGCCGGGCCCGATTCCATCTCAGCCGCAACTGGTCCGCTAGCCGACCGCGTCCGCGCTTTTGAGAAGCAAACCATCCTCGCGGAGCTGAAACGCAACCACCACCAGATCTCCAACACCGCCCGGGCGCTGGGGTTGGAAAGATCGCATCTCTATAAGAAGGCCGAACAGGTGGGAATCGATTTGAAAGCCGCAAAGAATCAGGGTGAAAGTTGACCCTCAGCTTTCACTCTGAGGGGTGGTGACGGAACTCCGCCGAGTCCCGGCCGCCAAGCCTAGCCACTCGGGTTTGCATTTTCCCTCCCTCACAGACGACAATCGCATCGTGACCAGCACTAGCTTCTACCAGGAACCCCAAGTCGCCAGCCCCTTCCGCCAGGGTGCTCTCGTGATTGCGACCATGATGAATCCGCGCGAGAAATTCTGGGGTGCGATTCTCCACCTCGCACCTGAAGGTGTCAGCCTGCGCGGCGTCGATGTCTCTTCTTTCGACGACCTCGCCTCACAGATCAAAAGCGGCGAACCCTTCACCTCCGGCGTCATCTTTTTTCCCATGCATCGCGTGGAACGCATGGAACTCGATCTGCCCGAGGGCAATCTCCTCTCGCTCGCCCAGCGCTTCGCCGAGAAAACCGGACAGGACCCCGCTCCGCTTCTGGTAAGCGAGTTCCTCGCCAGCCCCGGAGGCAAATCTCGCGCAGAACACGGCAAAGAACATGCCGGGGAACGCGGCGGAGAACCCGCCCGAGAACATGCCCGAGAACCCGCCGGAGATCCCGCCGGAGAAAAAGACCGTTGAACTACCGGCAGATCCTCACCACTCCCAATCAGCTCACCCTGCTGCGGATGATCTTCCTGCCCTTCATCGTCATCGATTTGGTCAAGCACGATTTCAAGTGGGCGCTGATCCTGTTCGTGCTCGCTGGCCTCAGCGACGGCCTCGACGGCTTGCTCGCGCGCAAACTGCATCAGCAAACCTTGCTCGGCCAATATCTCGATCCCATCGCCGATAAGCTATTGCTCAGCACAATGTTTCTCGTACTCTCAATCGAGCAGCGGCTGCTTGTTCCCTGGAAATACACAGTGATGGTCTTCAGCCGCGACGTCTCGATCCTGCTCATCAGCGGCGTCTTGTTTATGATTGCGGGCCTGCGCGACTTCCGCCCCAGCATTTTTGGCAAGGCCAACACCTTCGCTCAAGTGTCGGCCATCTTCTTTGTGTTGCTGTTTCTAGTCGAACCCATCGTGCTGATCCAGATCTTCACCAAGGTTTTTCTGCGCGCCACCTTCATCTTCACCATCGTCTCTGCAGTGCACTATGCGTTCCTGGTGCAGCATAGGCTCCATCTTCCAACCCAACCCGCCTCGGTTCAGACCTACAAGTCTTAGCCGCGTAACCTTAGCCATCACCCCAACCATCAAAGTACCTAAGCAATCGCATCTTATTTCCCAGAGTGGGCATACATGGGCCGTCTTTCCAAGGCCATGTATAGTTTTCTAAGACATCTCGCGCTCTTGGGGACCATTTGTTCGTCCAACGACCCCGCAACGGGCGCGTGTAAAAGGCACATTCACGCTGGAGGGCACTGGCTCAAGTGAGCACGACTTTCGCAGAATCGCCAGCCATAACCCTGCACCCAGAACACTCTGGACGCCTCGAACATCGCACCCCAACCAGTGGCGCCCGCTTCTCCCCGATTCTCCTGATGGTCATGGCAGGCCTAACCATCCGCCTGATCGTCATGGGCTTCCTCTACACCGACCAGCTCGACCCCCGGCAAGACCACTTTCGCTTCGGCTTCGAAACCGGAAGAATCGCACGCTCGATCGCGCAGGGCGATGGATTCAGCAGTCCTCTATATGGAAAGACGGGCCCCAGCGCCTGGATGACGCCAATCTATCCATATATCGTCGCCGCCTTCTTCAAAGTCTTCGGCATCGACACCAAAGCCGCTGCTTTTGCGATCTTGTCCTGCAATGCCGTCACATCCGCATTGACCGCTGTGCCGATCTTTTTTTTCGCCCGCAAAACTTTCGGTCCGCGCGTCGCCAAATGGGCCGGCTGGACGTGGGCCTTCTTCCCCTACGCAATCTATTTCCCCGAGGAAAGAATCTGGGAAACCTGGCTAGCCACGCTAATCCTAAGCCTGCTCTTCTTCATTACTCTGAAACTTGAGGAAACAGACCGGCGAAGCGCATGGCTAGGCGCCGGACTCCTGTGGGGAATCGGCGCGCTCACCAGCCCGGTCTTAATTTCCGTGCTCCCTTTTCTGCAGGCGCGAGTTTCCTATGTTCGTTACCAACAGCGCAAGCGCTGGCTCCTTCCAAATCTCGCCCTGGGGTTGGCATTCATTGCCATCGTCTCTCCCTGGTTCGTTCGCAACTATCGCACCTTCCACGTTTTCATTCCTTTTCGCGACAACATGGGAATAGCGCTTCGCCTGAGCACCAGAGGTGCAACCGATTACTGGGGCCCCTACGAACTCGGACCCTGGAATAGCCCCGCAGAGTGGCAGGAGTTTAAGCAATCAGGCGAACTCCGCTACATGGCCACAAAGCAACGCCAGGCAATCGCCTTCATCAAGGCAAATCCCGGCTGGTATGCCAAGACAATGCTTCGGCGCATCTTTTTCATCTGGACCGGCTACTGGAGCCTCGACCACTCCTACTTGCAGCAGGAAGAGTGGGACCCAGAGAACATCGTGTTCGCTTCCACCTTCACCATACTGGCGCTGCTCGGCCTGAGAAAAGCTTGGTCGAAGCGTCGCAGTGCGGCCTGGCTGTACAGCATCGTCTTGCTCATCTTTCCCCTCATCTACTACGTCACCACCCCTGAGCTCTACTATCGCCGCCCCCTCGACCCGCTAATGGTGGTTCTTGCCGTCTATGCAGTAATCCCTTCGCGTCGAGATGAGCGCCTAACAACTGTTGATTGCCAAATTGCGGAACGCAAGATTCCCGTTTGCCCCTTTCCCACCGCACCCCTAGAATAAAAGATTCGTATCCCGCTCCAGAACTCATCGACATTCATGGCACTGCGCCTCTATAACACTCTCTCCGGAAAGATCGAAGACTTCCATCCCCTCGATGACAACCGCGTCCGTATGTACGCCTGCGGACCAACCGTCTACGACTACGGCCACATCGGCAATTTCCGCACCTTCATCGCCGTCGATCTTCTCTATCGCTTCCTGCGCCAGAGCGGATACGACGTCCGCTACGTCATGAACATCACCGACGTGGACGACAAAATCATTCGCAACTCCGCTCGCGACGGCGTAAGCGTCCAGCAATACACCGCGAAGTACATTCAAGCCTTCCTCGAAGACTCAGCCACATTAGGCATCGAACAGCCGATTTTAGTCCGCGCCACCGAGCACATCCCCGAGATGGCCGAATTCATTGCCGGGCTGGCAGAAAAAGGTTTCGCCTACCGCACCGATGACGGCTCCTACTATTTCCGCATCGCGAAATTTCCCGCCTACGGCAAGCTCTCAAAAAAAGACTTCGCCGGAATGACCGACGGCGCCCGCGTAGACGTCGATGAATACGAAAAAGACAGCGCCCGCGATTTCGCCTTGTGGAAGGCTCCAAAGCCGGGCGAAGCTTCATGGGAGACGCCACTCGGCCCCGGACGCCCCGGCTGGCACATCGAGTGCTCCGTCATGTCGATGGAAGAACTGGGCCCAAGCTTCGACCTCCATGCCGGCGGCGAAGACCTGATCTTTCCCCATCACGAAAATGAAATAGCGCAATCCGAGTCCATGACCGGCCAGCAATTCGCGCACTATTGGTTCCACGCGCGCTTTCTTCTGGTCGAAGGCCAGAAGATGTCGAAGAGCTTAGGAAATTTCTTCACCATCCGCGACCTGGTGCTGCGCGGCCACAAGCCCTCATCGATCCGCTGGCTGCTGACCCAGGTGCCCTATCGCAATCAATTAAACTTCACCTTCGATGGCCTGAAAGCCGCCGCCAGTTCAGTGGAAAAGCTGCGGAACTTCCGCTTCCGCCTGACCAGCACAAAGTTCCCCGAAGGCGCGACTCCGCAAATGGCGCAAATCGCCGACGAGACCATCTCAAAAATGAAAAGCGCACTCGATGACGACCTCAACACCGCCGAAGCGCAAGCCGCCATGTTCGACATGGTGCGCAAAGTCAACACCGCGCTCGATGCCGCCGCCGCTGACCAGAACGACGCGGGCCAGGACACCGTTGGCCAAAACATCTTCCGCCAGGACGACGTGAAGCCGCTGCTCTGCGCGTTAGAAAAATTCGACGAGATATTCGGCGTCCTGAAAGACGACGATCAGCCTAAGATGAAAGTTATTCTCGACTGGGCCAAGACAGAAGGCCGCGAAAATGAAATCAGCCCCGAATTGCTGGAAATCGCGGGCTCAGCGCAGCTAGCCGACGAAGAGATCAATCAGAAAGTAGCAAAAATGGAAGCCGCCAGAAAAACAAGAAACTTCAAGCTCTCCGATGAACTGAGGGCCGAACTGACCGCCGCAGGCATCGTAGTAGAGAACACAAAAGATGGCGTCCGCTGGCGGAGAAAGTAATGTCGGCCTCCGGCGGCTATCCCAACAAACTGTCATCCTGAGCGGAGCCTGCCGTGCGTGAAACGCATGGCAGGCGGAGTCGAAGGACCCCTATTCCGCCTACTCCACCACCCAGGCCGCAAGGCGTTCTCTCAAGCCGCGTTTCCAGGCTCATCGTTCCCCGACTACAATGTTCAAATCACAAATGCTCTCCCTAGACGAATATCTCGCCGAAGCCGAAGTAGCCCACGGCCATCTCTGCGCCGGCCAGGTGCTAGGCGTCCGCCTGGCCATGCTAGGCCTGGAGAAGCTAGGCATAGAAGACCCGCGCGGAAATAAAGAAGACCGCAAGCGCCTGGTAACCTTCGTAGAAATCGACCGCTGTGCCACCGACGCCATAGCCGTAGTCACCGGATGCCGTCTGGGCAAGCGAGCCCTGAAGTTCCGCGACTGGGGCAAAATGGCCGCAACCTTCATCGATCTCGCTTCGCCGCCCTCGTCGGGTGCGGGTGCCCCACTTAAGGCGGGTGCCCCACTCAAGCCTGCCTTTGGCTTGAGTGGGCCCGTACCCGGCCACTGGTACCGCGCTATCCGCATAGCCGCCAAAGAATCGTCCAAAAAGCTGGCTCGCGAGATGCATCCCGAACTAGAAAGTAAGAACCAGCAGCAAATGCTGGCCTACCGAGAAATGCCCGAAGACGACCTTTTCACCAAACAGTGGGTAAAAGTAGAACTCCTCCCCGAAGAATTCCCCGGCTACAAAGGCGACCGTATAGTCTGCGCCAACTGCGGAGAAGGCATCAACTTCCACCGCGAAGTCGTGCGGAATGGGAAAGTTTTGTGCCGGGCCTGTGCAGGGGAAAACTACTACAAACTCCTGTAGGGCAGAGCGACGGGAGAATGAAAGCATGGCCATCGATAACCCGATAGATGCGTTCGACCAGCACCACATGAAACAAGAATTGCAGCTGCCTGCTAAGCTCGCAAAGATCGCCAGCGACACTGGCCTAAAACTAGCGATGCCCGACGGCGGACTGGCGTTGGAGATATTACTAAAAGTAAACGAGGCGCTGTTCGATCGACCATCCGCAACGGAACGGTTCACCGCAATGTGGGAGTTGATCAAAGGCGAGTTCAATCACGTAGAGACGACCAAAGCGAGCCATGAGGACGTTCAAAAAGCGGTCCAGTTGGCAATCTGGTACGACAGACACGAAAGGGACGACAGAAAACGCGAACGCTACGTCAAGTTGATCGGCAATGCGCTGCAAAGCGAAAAGCAGATCCAATACCTGGCGACGTTCATTCAGACGGTTGAGCAACTTAATGAGCGCGATGTGATCGTGTTGAAGGTACTCAACAAGGTCATGAATAAGAAAGGCGACTGGAAGCCGCAGCCAACCCCCGAAAACCCCGCCGCGGGCAACGTCATGAAGGTTCACCCGAATACGTTCATACAGCGGGCGCAGGAGCTTACGGTGCAGGTAGCAATTGCACTTGAACAGAAGACGGAGACCAATCTGTATTCCCGTGAGGTAGGCCACGGGATCTGCAACCGCCTACAGGGGTTCGGACTTGCGCACGAGATACAGCAGACCCGAGAACTGCCCCTCACGAACTATTGCTTCCGGCTCTCGACCCAAGGGATCCTTCTACTGAAGTTGCTCGGGGAAGACGTGCCAAATCTTGACTACTATTTCTGAGGATTAGCCTGCGAGGACGTAGACCACGCTCATTCGGGCTTGGACTTCAATTCCGCTAGGTAAGCATCGAGCCGGTCCTCAGGAATGCCCTCGCCCCGATCGAGTTGATCGATTCCACGCCGGATTTTTGCGTTGTTCGCCTCGCGATTCTCCAAAAGCCAGCGATCCTGTTCCTCCTGGGTCTCCAGCAAGCGGAGCAACGCTTCCTCCACGCTGCCCGAACCGGTAGCCTCTATCTGTCTCTGTATTCTGGCCTCAAGAGCCCGGTCGCGAATTTCGATGTTCACTCCAACTCCTGTATCCCGGCAGTTCCGAACCTACCAACATCCTAGCCTACGCTCCGGCAATGTCAATATCCGGTCCCATGGCACATTCCCGCAACCTGCCCATCAGAAAAATACTACGAGTTTTGCCGGATAGCTTTACAGATTATCAAAAACGTTTATCCAGATCGCAGAGGTGCGAAACCGCAATTGAACCGTCTTTATTGACCCCCTTTGTTAAGACAGAAGTAAGTGCTCAGCGCACGGCAGTATCTTGAAGCTGGAACCCGCGAACAACTAACAATCAGCGACGAACGACCAGCGACTAACGACCAGCGACCACCGCCGCCCTCTCATAAGCATGCGCCGCTCTCAGCAGCGTAGCCTCATCAAAGTGACGGGCAAACAACTGCAACCCAATCGGCAGCTTCTCATGATTTTCTCCGCAAGGCACCGAAATCCCAGGAATGCCCGCGAGGTTAGCAGTTACGGTGTAGATATCGGCAAGATACATAGCCAGCGGATCATTTACTTTCTCGCCCAACTTGAATGCAGGAGTCGGACAAGTAGGCGCTGCGATTACATCGACTTTCTTGAAAGCTTCATCAAAATCGCGAGTCAAAAGTGTCCGCACCTTCTGCGCCTTAAGATAGTAAGCGTCATAGTATCCAGCGCTAAGCGCGTAAGTGCCAAGCATGATGCGCCGTTTCACCTCCATGCCAAATCCGCCATCGCGAGTCAGCCGATACATCTCAGAAAGCGTGCTTGCTTTGGCGCGAAAGCCATAACGAACGCCATCAAACCGCGCCAGATTCGAAGACGCTTCCGCCGTCGCGACAATGTAATAAGTCGGAATCGCATACTCAGTATGCGGAAGCGATACCGGAACAACCTCACATCCGAGTTGAGCCAGCTTCTGAATCGCATTCTCAACCGCAGTGCGAACTTCGGCATCGAGCCCCGCGCCAAAGTATTCTTTGGCCACGCCGATCCTCAAGCCTTTAACAGGCTTTTCAAGTTCAGCCACATAGTCAGGCACAGGCAAATCGGCGGAAGTCGAATCCATAGGATCGCGTCCCGCAATCGTCCGCAGCACCAGTGCGGCTTCTTTCACCGTCTTGGCAAACGGCCCGATGTGATCAAGTGATGAAGCAAACGCAATCAGCCCGTATCGCGATACCCGTCCATAAGTCGGCTTCAACCCGACCACGCCGCAGAACGAAGCTGGCTGCCGAATCGAGCCTCCCGTATCGGAGCCGAGCGTTGCCACAGCCATCTCCGCAGCAACAGCCGCTGCCGATCCGCCCGAAGATCCGCCCGGAACGCGGCTTTTATCGCGCGGATTGTGTACAGGACGATACGCAGAATTTTCCGTCGACGAGCCCATGGCAAACTCATCGCAGTTGAGCTTGCCCAGAATCACCGCGCCTGCCGCTTCCAGGCGCGCCACTGCAGTGCAGTCATAAGGCGGAACAAAACTGTCGAGAATTTTCGAACCCGCCGTGGTGCGCACGTCACGCGTCACCATAACGTCTTTAATGGCAACTGGAACTCCCGCCAGCGGCGGCAAAGCCAGGCCTTCAGCCGCCATCTGGTCAATTCGCCCAGCCTGAGTTAGAGCACGTTCTTCGCAGAGCGTAAGAAATGCGCCAATCTCGGAATCATCTTTCTGAATGCGATCGTAGAAATCGCGCGCGAGACCGGTCGCAGTTATCCTTTTTTCGATAATCGCATTGCGGATCCCATCAATCGAGAGACCGAGGACGCTGCCGGCGTTTTCCTTTTCCACCATCACCTTCGCCACAACGGTTTCATCTCAACTATCTCTCAATCACCTTGGGAACTTCGAAAAATGTCCCATCGGTATCCGGAGCATTTTTCAGCGCTACGTCGTGCGGCAGCGATTTCCGCAGACCTTCTTTCACGTCCTCACGAATGGCGTATGCGAAACGATCGTTTCCATGGCGCGATTCATCATTATTGTTCTTGCCGTAACGGTCAGAGACCTGTGCCATGGGAGCGACTTTGTCGGTATCCAACTCGCTGAGCCGCGCAATATATTCGAGGATGGAATTCAAATCGCGCAGCATCCGAGTATGCTCTTCCGCAGTCAACTCAAGGTTGGCGAGATCGGCCACATAGGCGACATCTTTATCGGTAACTCTCACGACTCCATTTCCACGCTTAACTTTGTATTCTGAATTTTATTCCTTGATCTTTATTCCTTGATCACGAACTCAATCCGCTTCACCGACGTCGCCGAATACTTGTTGATCACTGCCAAATAACGCGGCGCAAGGTTGATGAGTTCTCGTCGCCATCCTGCGTCGGCAACTTCCACTCGAAGAACGCTGTCGGAAAAACTCACGGCGCGAGTGCGGTCAGCAACCGCGCTGCCACACGCAACCGGCCAGGCGAGGCACGCGCGCTCTCGCTCGCCGGCGCGCGATGAAGTGCTTTTGCAATGACGGTTTCGAGGCCGGCGGCAGCGTGGTTCAAAGTCAGACTCCAAAAGGCGGTGAAACTGTGCAGTGAAACTGCAAAGACGATTGTAGCATCGGAAAATACTGCATTCTTTTACCTCGAACAATGCCGCGGCGATCTATGCGGCGATCGCAGCTTTGGCGCGCTTCCTGGCGATTTTGCGCAAGTGCGTCGCCGAGTACAAGCTTCCTCGGCAGCGCTTCGACCCGCATAAACAAGGCGCGTCATCCTCGCCATCATAGAGGTTATAGTCGTAAGTTAATTCTTCTCCAGGATCGATATCGCGCAGTGCGATGACCCACATCTTTCCCCGTATCTGATCCGTCTCGCAATTCGGTTGGCAGGAATGGTTGATAAAAGCGGCGACTCCGTAGCCGTCGATAATTTTCTTTCCGCCGTCGAGTCCGAACAAATAGGTGTTTGGAAAGTCGTCGTAAAGATCGTCGGCCTGGTCAGTAGTGAGGGGCTCGCCAACATACTCGATGATCAACCTGCCCTTGCGAATCGGACTCGTCGTGTAACAACCATAGGAATGAATGCGAGACTGGCGAATGATGAGCGTCATAGATTGAAATTGGATGGCAACATCGAATTACAAAATAGCAAAATACATGCTCGCGGAAATTGGCTAATTTTGCAATTTTGTAATTCGATAATCTAGAATCTACCAGTGCTGGCGTTTCGAAAGGCATGTTCGAGCCAAGCCCCAAACCTGGCATGAATAGCGTTTAAATTACGAAATTATAAAATTACAAGATTACAAACTCTCATGGCCCCAAAACATCCACCGCGTTTTCTAAAGATTGTCGAGGATGCGAAGAAGCGCGTCCGCGAAACTAATGTTGACGAAGTTAAAGCCCGGCTCGATCGCGGCGAGAAGTTTGTTCTCGTCGATGTCCGCGAAGACCGCGAGTTCGAAGCCGACCATCTCCCGGGAGCTGTCCACCTGGGCAAGGGCGTTATCGAGCGCGACGTGGAGGTCAAATATCCCCACCCGCAAACGGAACTCGTGCTTTATTGCGGCGGCGGCTTCCGGTCCGCACTGGCCGCCGACAATCTGCAAAAGATGGGTTACACCAACGTCATTTCCATGGACGGTGGAATCCGCGACTGGCGCGAAAAAGGTTACCCGCTACAGAAGTCGCGCTAGATTACGCTCTGCTCTTAGATTGCGGTCGCGATTAGCGCTCTTACCTCTTACGCTACCGTGTCCTATTTTCTGAACGGAATGCACGTTTGGACATCTGGCGCATTGCATACGCAGCGGTTCTCTGAAAAAATACAGTAACCATACTGCGGGGTTCCTGTGATGTCTATGATCGGAAGCTTTGCGCTCATGGCGGCGCTTGTCTTGAGCGGCTACTGTTTCCTGGCCGGTTTTCTGGCCTTATTCCACCGGGATGCCGCATCCGCTCGGCTCGGCGAGACAGCTCGACGCGCCGGAATCGCCACCTTCGCTGCGGTGCTTCTAGCGGCAATCGTCCTCGTAGTGGCCGCTTTCAACGACGACTTCTCCATTGCGTACATTTTCCACCACAGCAATCGTGACTTGCCGGCCGCTTATAAGTTTGCCGTCCTCTGGTCAGGGCAGGAGGGCTCGCTCCTCTTTTGGTCGCTGTTGCTCGCCGGTTACGGCTTTGTTCTCCGCCTGCGCTATAAGACCGATCAACGGCTCTTTGCTTATGCTTCGATGATCATCGCCTCAGTGCAGGTTTTCTTTTTGCTGATTCTCAATTTTGCCGCGCACCCTTTCGCTATCATGCAGGGCGCGATTCCCATGGATGGCACCGGCCTGAATCCACTTCTGCAATATCCCGAGATGGTCATTCATCCGCCAATGCTTTATCTGGGATACGTTGGCTTCACGGTTCCCTTCGCCTTCGCGCTGGGCGCGCTCATCATGAAGTATCCTGGCGAAAAATGGATTCACATTACTCGCCGCTGGACCATGGTTACCTGGTGCTTCCTGACGATTGGCGTTTTCCTCGGTGCGCACTGGGCCTACGCCGTCCTTGGATGGGGCGGCTACTGGGGATGGGACCCTGTGGAGAATGCCTCGCTGATGCCGTGGCTCACCGGTACGGCGTTTCTGCATTCGGTGATGATGCAGGAAAAACGCGGCATGTTGAAAGTGTGGAACATGGCGCTCATCTTCGCGACCTTCTTGCTCTCGATGCTTGGGACATTTCTTACACGTTCTGGCGTCATTAGTTCAGTGCACGCTTTTGCGCAGTCTTCGATCGGCACCTGGTTTCTGGTTTTCATCGGATTGACTTTGGCGGTGTGCAGCTTTTTCCTGGTGGCGAATCGCTCGCATCTCAAAAGCGAGCACAAGCTGGAGTCGCTGGTTTCACGTGAATCGAGTTTTCTGTTTAATAACCTTCTTTTGCTGGTCGTCTGCTTCACCATTTTATGGGGCACGTTTTTCCCCATCCTGTCGGAGTTCGTTCAGGGACACAAAGTCACGGTTGGTCCGCCATTTTTCAATCGCGTGGCTATCCCGGTCGCATTGCTTCTGATGTTGCTGACCGCCGTCGGGCCGCTGCTCGCCTGGCGTAAAACTTCGCTCGAAAGCATTAAGCGGAATTTCCTGTTTCCCGCCATCGGCTCGGTCGCCGTCGGCGGCATGATGATTCTGTTCGGCGTGCGCCCATGGGAAGATCCGTCGTATTTCTATGCCACCATGGCCGCCGTCCTCTCAGCGCTGGTGATCTTCACCGTCATCTCTGAATTTCTCCGCGGAGGCCGCGTCATTGCCGGCAAGACGCAGCAGAATCTGGTCTCCGCGATGATTCAACTGTGTCACCGAAACACTCGCCGCTATGGTGGATACATCGTTCACTTCGGCGTGGCGCTGGTGGTGATTGGGATCCTCGGCACGCCTTTTAATAAAGAAGTGGAAAAAGAGATGGGCTTCGGCGACAAAATAAATATTGGTCCTTACACTCTGGTTTGCCAGTCCTACACACAGGACGATAATCCCAACTACGGCAATGAATGGGCGATCATCAACGTATTCCGCGGCGGCAAGCAGATCACAACCATGTATCCCGAGCGCCGCTTCTATAAGGCCAGCGGACAGCCGCAAACGCTTCCGCGCATTTACCCCAGTTTCCGCGAGGATTTGTTTTTGGTCACCGACGTTTACCTGGTCTACGAAGGCAAGAACGAAACGACCGGACGCCCGATCATCAAAGCCCATTTGAATCCGCTGGTTCCCTGGATCTGGATCGGTCTGATCATCATGGTCTTTGGCACTGTCGTCGCACTCGTGCCAAATGCAGTTGTCGTCCGAGTGGCCGCGACCACGCCAGTTCGCGAAGCGGCCCATGTGGGAGCAGGTGACTGAGATGAAACTTTCTGCAATATACCCCAGCCGCTGGTTGCAAGCGACCGTGCTCGCGCTGGCAGTGCTCGCTTTCATGGGTGCCGGCGACGATTCCGCCCGCTTCAAAGACCTCGGCCATCGCATGATGTGCACCTGCGGATGCGGCCAGGTCTTGCTCGAATGCAACCACGTCGGCTGCCAGTCCTCCACCAAGATGCGCGACCAGTTGCTCGCCGCAATCGATAAGGGCGACAACGACGACCTGATTCTGCAAGGCTTCGTCCAAAATTACGGACCCATCGTAATGGCCGCCCCCACGACCAGGGGCTTCAATAGCATCGCCTGGATCATGCCTTTCTTAGTATTAGCGCTAGGCATCGCTTTCGCGGTTCATATCGTCCGCTCATGGAAAAATCGGCCCGAACCTGCCCTGGCCGACGGCATAGTCATTCCACAGGGCAATGAGTTAGATGAATTTCGCCGCAGAGCAAGAAAAGAGACCGACCTATGATTCCTTCGTCGTTGCCTCCGGAATGTTGTCATGCTGAGCGAGGATTGAGCTTCGCAATTGCGAAGCTCAACCGCAGTCGAAGCACCCCTACTCCCGCCCCTGAGGGAGACAGCACCCGATGACCCTCTTCGTCTGCGCCGTCTTCACCGTTGCCGTTGTCTACTACGTTTTCTTCTTCCCCGGCGAAGTCTACGCCGGAGAAGAAAAAACGCGTCTCGGCTATCTGCGCGAGCGCAAAGAAGCCGTCTACGAGAACCTTCGCGACCTGAATTTCGAGTACAAAGCCGGCAAAGTCCCTGACGCGGATTATCAGTCCATGCGCGCTTCGCTCGAAGAAGAAGCAGCCGCAATCATGGCCGAGATTGCGCGGTTGGAGCAGGTGGCGGCGTAGCGGGCGACCTTGCCAAGGCATTTGCCTATACAATTGCATACTCTTTCTAGTAACATTATCCCAGCACCACGGATTACGACCTGCGTGGCATTTGTCCGCTTTGCCGGACGGTTAGGAGGGAACGTTATGCGCCTTATCGATGATTGAAGGAGACAATTGCATGACAAAGTATGTTCTCGGTGGCTTTCAAGCCGACGGCTTCGACTGGGATAGAGGTAACCGTGCCAAGTGCGAAAAACATGGGCTTGCCAGCGCCGTCATCGAAGACCTCTTTGCGCGCCCGCTGGCCATTCTGCCCGACGCAGCCCACTCGCAGCGGGAGAGCCGCCTTCGCGCAATCGGGAGAACGGAAAAAGGGCGCGGAGTATTCATCATTTTCACGCTTCGGCGGAAAGGCAAGAGCGAAGAACTTCTGATCCGGCCGATAAGCGCCCGCTACATGCACAAAAAGGAGATTGATGCCTTCGAAAAAGAAAATCCCGGCCTTTAAAAGCGATCGCGCGGCGTCAGCGTTCGTCGAGCGAGCCGACCTTTCGCAATACGATCTTTCCGGGGCGCAGTTGGTTCGGTTTGAAATCAAGCGCAAAGACAAGTCCATCAATCTTCGTTTGTCCGAGGAACTTTACGACGCGGTTCGTAAGCGTGCCGCACGCGCCGGTCTGCCGTATCAACGGTTCATCCGTCTGACGCTCGAACAGGCGATTAGCGCGCCGAAATAGTGCGCGCAGAGACTAGAGAATACACAATGCCCATGAAGAATCCTGCACATCCGGGCCGCATCGTGCGGCATGATTGCCTTGAGCCTTTGGGCTTGTCCGTAACCGAGGGAGCGGAAGTTCTCGGCGTCAGCCGGCAAACGCTCAACAACGTTATTCATGGCAAGTCGGGCATCAGCCCCGAGATGGCGATCCGGCTCTCGAAGGCCTTCGGCAGCACGCCCGAAACCTGGCTGCGGATGCAGCTTGCCTACGATCTCGCACAGGCCCGCAAGGACGAGAGCAAAATCAAAGTCCGCCGCCAGCATTTGCCCGAGGAACTCCATGCGCAGTGAGGCCATACGCGGCAGTCGAGTGTACCGCAGGCGACGCTCTTGCCCAACACTTGCCCTCGCCTTATTCATATTCGCTGCCTGTCTATGTCCAGCGCAGTCAACTGGACCCAGCGCTTCGCTTTGCGTTGCTCCGAGCAGACGAGGAGGTGGCAAGGTGCGCCCCGGGGCTCTGTGGCTCGGGCAAGATATCGCTCAAAATTGATGATCAGCCAGTCTTGCCATGGCCTAAAGCGAAGAGCATGGAGATCAACGATCTAGATGCAGCCGCAAAGCATCGCGTAGTGATCTATCGCGCCGGCAAGCCGCAGCAATCATTTAGATTTCGCTTTTCAGATTTCAAGGAAAACAAGGCCTGTCTTTTTCTTAATGACTTGTATTGGACAGCGCAGTTATGGGAGCCGAAACAGGCACCGTGGTGCAAGTGCAAATAGTAGTGAGTGACCGCTCCAGCTCTGGTGATTGCCGTCGGCGCCGGTTAGAATAAGGGTCCCATGAGCCCAAACAGGATCCAGGAGATAGAGCGCGCTATCGGGGCACTTACGCCGCGAGAAGTCGAGGAATTGTACGCGTGGCTTGAGCAACACCGTCCGCCGCCGATCGATAGTCGCGTCCAATCCGATCTTGCGGCCGGGCGCCTCGACAGGGCCATCCAGCGCGCCTTGGATGACGAGAGGAACGGCCGCAAACAGCCGCTCTAGCCGCCGATGCAGCATCGCCACCGCAAACAATCTGCGGCAGCAAGGAGTTGTTTTTGACCAAACTCGCCCATTGCGCTTTGCTAGCCGCCATCTTCGCGCTGGCCCTGGCCTCGGCCGCCGCCCAGACCCTCACCGGCACCGTGACCAACGGAACCAGCAACAAGCCCGCCGCCGGGGACGAAGTCCTGCTCATCGACTTCAGCAGCGGCATGAACGTAGCCGCTACCACCAAGGCCGACAGCGCCGGAAAATTCAGCTTCAAGCTCACCGGCCCTCCCGGCCCGCACCTGATCCGCGTCGTGCATCAGGGAGTCACCTATCATCAGATGGCCCCTCCCGGCACGAACACCGCCGACGTTAACGTCTATGATGTCGCGCCTAAAGTCACCGGCCTTAGCGTGACCGCCGATGTCGTCCGCTTCCAGGCCGACAGCGGAACCATGCAGGGTGTCCGGCTGTTCGTCGTCAACAATGCATCGTCTCCTGCGAGGACGCAGATGAACGATCACAACTTCGAGTTCTATCTCCCTTCCGGCGCGAAGGTTGAACAGGTGCAAGCCCGCGCTCCAAATGGACAGCCCATCAGCGCCGATGCCGCTCCCCAAGCCGACAAGAATCGCTACGCCATTAACTTCCCGCTTCGTCCCGGAGAAACGCAATTCCAGATCGAGTTCACTCTTCCCTACACTGGAGAGATCAAGATCGATCCAAGGCCGCTTTACGCATCCGCCCATTTCGTCGTCGTTCTTCCGAAGACAATGCAATTCAAAGCGGCAAATCCCACGAGCTTCAATTCAATGCAGGATCCCAGCCAGGGCGACAGCGTTGTAGAAGTCGCAAGAGAGACAAAGCCGGGCCAGTTGCTCGCCTTCACTCTGAAGGGTAACGGAGTGATCACCGAATCGCCCGGAGAAACCGCCTCAAGCGCGGCCCAACAGCAGGATCAACAGCAACCGGCCACGCAATCCCAAGCACAGACACAAGCAAATGACAATCGGCCCGGCGGCGGACTCGGCGTTCCAATCGATGCGCCGGATGCCCTGCAGAAGTATCGCTGGCCAATCATCGGCGCATTCGCCGTGCTTCTCGCCATCGGCGGATGGGTGGTCACGAAAAGACAACCCGTAACCGCATCTGCCCCGACTGCCCCTGCTTCGACTGCCATGACGAAAACGGCCATGACGAAGACGGCCGCAACAAGCACTCCGGGCGCTGGAATGTCTGTGCGCTCAACCGCACCAGCTCAAGCATCAACACCGCCGCCCACCCCTCCCGCCGTCACGAAATCCTCAATGCTTCTCGAAGCGCTGAAAGAAGAGCTGTTTCAATTGGAGGTAGAAAAAAAGCAAGGCAAGATCACGCCCGAAGATTACGATAAAGCCAAGGCCGCCCTGGACCAGACGCTGGAGCGGGCACTAAAGCGGCAGGGCTAGCTGGGCGTAAGTAAGCTAGCTGGGCGTAAGTAAGCTGGGCGTAAGTAATAAAGAGAGACGTGTTGAGCGCGTTGCGCCATTTGCGGCTAAAGTATTTATTTCTCAGAGAATCAGCCAAAACAATCACCGCAAAACAAGCTGGAAATCTATGCTAACTCACTGATTTATAAATACTTTACCGCTAACTCCTTATTTCTCAAAGACCTGACATCTCGCGCTCGCTAAGTCTTTGATTCTTAAAGACCACTACCGGAGGGTCCTTGGCCGATTCGACCGCTTGAGCCGACCCAGAAACCGAAGCATCAAATACTATGTTGAAGGCAAACTTATATGAGCAACATATTCAAGACTACGATTCTGCTTACTGGCATGACGCTTTTGCTCATGCTGGCAGGACGCGCTTTCGGCGGCCAGAACGGAATGCTGATGGCGCTCGCTTTCGCAGCGGTCATGAATTTTGTCGCCTATTTTTTCTCTGACAAGATTGCGCTCGCCACCTATCGCGCGCAGCCTGTCACACGCGAAGATCTGCCGCGCGTCTACAACATCGTCGAGCGACTGGCGCAAAAAGTAAACTTGCCGATGCCCAAGGTTTATCTGATCCCGACCGATTCGCCCAACGCCTTTGCCACGGGGCGCAACCCGAACCACGCTTCGGTCGCCGTGACCCAGGGAATTCTCGGCCTGCTCAACGACGAAGAACTCGAGGGCGTCCTCGCCCATGAACTAGGTCACGTGCGCAACCGCGACATCCTGATCAGTTCAATCGCCGCCACTTTAGCCGGCGCGATCACTTATCTCGCATCGATTGCGAAGTGGGGAATGATTTTTGGAGGCATGAGAGGCGAACGCGACGATCGCAGCGGAGGCGGCCTTGCGGCGATCGCCATGATCTTTCTCGCGCCGTTGGCTGCTATGCTGATTCAGCTCGCTGTCTCGCGCTCGCGCGAATATGGGGCGGACGACACTGGCGCGCACTGGACGGGCAACCCCTATGCGTTAGCGAGCGCTCTTTCTAAGATCGACGCTTATTCACGTCGGCTGCCGTTGATGGCGAGTCCTTCGACGGCACATCTGTTCATCATTCAGCCCTTCCTGGGCGGGATGAGCTTCGCCAACCTGTTCTCGACTCATCCGCCGACGGCCAAAAGAATTGAACGGTTGACTGGCAGGCCCGCAGACTTTGGGCAGTAATATCTGGTGCTTTAGTCGATTCGGCGTCAGTTACTTGTAATAAAACCTTTATTCGTCTGTTCTTCCTTTGCAGCTGCGCGCAGGAATATGGAGGGATTGTGTAACGAAAGACGATCTACCTCTTGCTTTGTGTTGCCGGCGTGGTTCTGCCGTATTGGGAGTTCGTGCCATGGGTGGCGACACACGGTCTCAACCTACGTCTTTTCTTTCAGCAACTTTTCGCCAATCGCATCGGCGCGTTTTTCGGCATGGACGTCTTCGTGTCGGCTGTCGCGCTTCTCATTTTTGCGCGCGCGGAAAGCGCACGGCTCCCGGGAGCTCGCCGCTGGGCGCCGCTTGCAGCTGTTCTCACCTTCGGTGTCTCGCTCGGGCTGCCGTTGCTGCTCTATTTGCGTGAATTGAAGCCCGAGGCGATGCAATCCGCCCAAACTATGACATAGGTAACTCCGAGAGCCCAGTCCCCCATAGTAGAATCGCCAAAATGGCTCCCGAAACTCTGGTAGCAACCTCGCGCCGCGCGGCGGCGCTCGAAGCCAGCCTGCGCCGAGTGATTCGCGGCAAAGACGACGTTCTTCGCCTGGCGTTGGTTTCGATTTTTGCCAAGGGCCACCTGCTGATCGAAGGCGTCCCTGGAGTCGGCAAGACGACGCTTGGCCAAGCGCTCGCGCGAGCTATCGATTGCAGTTTTCAGCGCATCCAGTTCACCAGCGACATGTTGCCGTCGGACGTGCTGGGCATCTCGATCTACTCCGCCATCGAGCAGAAATTTGAATTCAAGCGCGGACCAGTGTTCGCTAACGTGCTGCTGGCTGACGAAATCAATCGCACCACTCCGAAGACGCAGTCGGCCCTGCTCGAAGCCATGAATGAGGGCCAAGTCACAATCGACGCGCATTCCTATCAACTGCCGCAGCCGTTCTTGGTTCTAGCCACACAGAATCCCATCGAGCACCATGGCACTTACCCCTTGCCCGAGTCGCAACTTGATCGTTTTCTGATGAGAGTGCGTATGGGATACCCCGAAGGCAACGCCGAGCGCGAGATTCTGCGCGCCGAAGCCGGAGTTGCCCAACTGGAATCCCTTCGCCCGGTGCTAAACGCAGCGGACGTAATCGAAATTCAGCAAGCCGTAGCCCAAGTCCATGTGGACGAATCGTTAATCACCTACTTGCTGAACATCGTTGCCAAGACGCGAGAGTCGGAATATCTCTCGCTAGGAGTATCTCCGCGTGGTTCGCAGATGCTCTACCGTGCCGCGCAAGCCATGGCCTTCCTTGAAGGGCGCGATTACTGCACGCCGGAAGATTTCAAGCCGCTGGTTGTGTCCGTCTTCGCCCACCGGGTGGTAGTAAGTTCGCTCTACACATCCACCCTGAAAAAAACCGAGCAAGCAGAACAAGTGCTGCGCGAGATTGTCGAGAGCGTGCCGGTACCGGTGTAACTTTGCTCGTGAGGGATGGCCGCTCTCGGCCATCCGAGCGATCGAAGCTCGGCTTCACGCCGTCGCTATCTTACTCGCCCGAGGCCACAGGCGAAGCCGGCTGCAAACTCGACAGCCGCGAGATCGTCGCCACCATCATTCCGGAGAGAAACTGCATAGTCGCCACATCATTATTATCAAACGCGTGCGGCGTTGACGACAGCACTTCGAAAACTCCGAGCGTTCGCTGAAAGTGGCGCAGCGGTGCGACCAGGATCGAACGCACGCCCATCCGCCGGCAACTTGCCCAATCCACGCGCGGATTCGACTCGGCATCATTGCACAGCAACACTTCGCCCGAGCGCACGCATTCCGCTGAAAGACCACTGTCAGTTTGCAGTCGCACTCCAATATCAGGAGCGGTGCGGCCAGTGCGCGCGCGGCAGACAATTTCGTTCCCGCGGCGCAGCGCGATCGCAGCGCCAGTGGCTCCAGTTAATGTTTGCGCCTTTTCGGCGATGATGCTGATACCCGGCTCTAAATCAATCTCCCCGGCGTTTATCAGCTTGTGGGGCACAGCAACAGGACCACGATGCCGAGGACGCATACGATGGTGAGAAGAAAAGCTTGTCGCGGCAGAATATTCGAATTGATTCTCGCCGATTCGATACTTGTCCTGACTTTCCTCGGCCTCCGCAGTTTGCGGAACCGTGTAAAGAAGTGACCGCACCAGCCGGTCGAGTTCAGCATCCGCAATCAGATGCGCGGTCTGTTGCCCGCGAAGCGATCCTCCAAGCACACGCGAAAGACTTAATACTGCAAGACTGCCACAGGCCAGACACCGCGGCGTGTTGTTATCGCTGAGCAATTCGCATTGCACGCAAAATACAGCCGTCTGCAAAGAGACGAAATTCACGTCACTGCTGGTTAGAGAACGCTGCATCTGCATCTGGAGGTTTCTCCAAACTAATGGAGAAAACTGAGATTAAATAGCTGGAAGCAAAGCAGTAAGTAACGGCACTGGTTCGGCCTGTGGAAATCCCACAGCCGCGTTCCAAATCAGGAAGTTTGGCAGATCGCATTTCGTGACCGAAGAATCGGCGCGACGGGTTCTATAATTCCGGCCATGTCATTTCTGCGGTTCCTTATGCTGTTGTCGCTAGTGGTCTGGATCGGCGGAATAATTTTTCTGGCATTCGTCGAAGCTCCCACCGCATTTTCGCCCGGACTTCTTCCTACTCGCCACATGGCAGGATCAATCGTGGGACGTTCGCTCGATTTGCTGCACTACATGGCCATCGTCTCGGGAGTTGCTTTCCTGATCGCGTCCATGCTCTACGCCCGGGTGTCGACAGGCAACGCGCGACCCTTGGCGGCGCGACACCTGCTGATCGGGCTGATGCTGCTGCTGACCGTAATCTCCCAATTCGCCATTTCTCCAAAGATGCACGCCATTCGGGCTGAGGTCGGCGTAATCGATAACGTCCCGCTGGACAATCCGTTGCGCAGGGAATTCGACCGTCTGCACGTCTGGTCGGAAAAATTCGAGGAGGCGGTACTTTTGCTGGGGCTGGTGGCACTGTATACGACGGCGCAAGTCTTCCACCGATGACTCACTTGCCCGCAGCAGGAGTAGGTTGCAATACGTCATCAAGATACGCCATATACTCGGCAATCAACTTGTAACTCTCGTAGTAATCATTGATATTAATCGCGGCCATCTGGTCGAGCGGCGAGTGGAGGATCGACCATGTCTGCTCGGTGACAGAGTGCAGGGTGATACGCGGAATCCGGTAGCGAGCAAATGATTCGGAGTCGGCGGAGGCGCCATTCTCTGGATTCATCACGGTCAATGGAAGTTTGCTCGCCGTTGCGACTCGCTCCAGCGCGTCGAGCAAAACCTTGTCGGCATGGGACGCCCAGACCTCAGTTGGGCCGAGCCCCAGGCTGTCAAAGTTGACCATGGCGTCAATCTGCGCGCGCTGCGCGGTAGTCAGATGATCCGCGTAATAATGCGACCCAACCAATCCCCTTTCCTCTGCAGAAAATCCAATCAAGACGAAAGTGTGATGATGCGGTCGCGCGCTCAAACTCGCGCTCAAACTGTAGAGCAGAGCCGGCAGCAAGACTGCTCCTGTCCAATTATCGACCACCCCGTCTCCACGATTGACATGATCGGTGTGCGCTCCCACGAGGATTACCTGTTGCGTCTCGCCGGGCAGCACGCAGATGACATTCGGTGGAAGATTCGGTTCGAGTGTTTGTTCGGAGAGATTTTTTCCCTTGCATCCAGTTTCAGCCAGCCACTTGCGGATTAGGACTTCCCGTTCGCTATTCTGAGTTGAAAACGAGTTCAGGCGGTCTTCGAGAACTTTTCGCGGCTGCAAGCGTACGTGAATCCCGAAAGGCGATATTTGCGCCACGGAACAAACGGCGCAAATAATCCAAACGATCAGCGTCCCGGCAAAATACCGAGGGCCGAGGAAGCGAAAAAGCCTGTAGCGAGAAGTGCTTCGGTTGAACGGCATTCTGCCGAGCCTAGCATGGCGAGGTGCAATGCGGTTCTTAGTTGCGCGCGCGTAACTAGCCAGATGATTTATTCTTCTTATCGTGCATATCGAAGCCGAAGATTGAGAACTGAAAACCGGCAACTGAGATCTATTCCATGAAAACTGGCATCATCGGCCTGCCGCAGGTCGGCAAGACCTCTCTGTTTCGCATACTGACCAAGGTGAATCTTTCCGATCAGGCCTATTCAAATCCACGCGAAGCGCACATTGGGGTAGCCAAAGTCCCCGACGAGCGCCTCGACAAGCTGGCCGCGCTCTATAACCCGAAGAAGCTGACGCACGCCTCAGTCGAGTACGTTGACGTGGGCGCCATCGGCCAGGACGCGCTGAAAGAGACCGCCTACGTCGGCCATCTGCGCCAGGTGGACGCCCTCATTCACGTTTTACGGGCATTTGAAAATGACGAGATTCCGCACGTAGGCCCCATCGATCCGCTGCGCGACATCAAGAATGTCGAGTTCGATCTCATGGTCAGCGATCTCGGCCAAATCGAAAAACGGCTGGAGCGCATGGAAAAAGATCTGAAAAAGATGAAGACGCCCGAACTCGAAAAAGAAAACGAACTGCTCATTAGAGCGAAAGCCCAGATCGAAGCCGAAAAACCACTGCGCGAAATGGAGATGACTCCCGAGGACAAGAAACGGATCCGAGGCTTCATGTTTCTAAGCGAGAAGCCGATGCTCTACGTGCTCAACATCGGCGAGAGCACCGAGTTAGGCAAAGACCTGGAGGCGGCAGTAGCGAAATACAATCTGACCGAAGTAGCAGCGCGTCCGAATGCCGGGGCCAGCGCGATCTGCGGCAAAGTGGAAGCCGAATTAGCCGAAATGAGCGACGAAGACGCCGCCGAATTTCTTGGCAGCTACGGCCTTACCGAAAGCGGCCTGTCGCGGCTAATCCGCAAAAGCTATCACTTGCTGGGGCTGATCTCGTTTTTCACCGCAGGCGAAGATGAATGCCGAGCCTGGACGATTCCACTGAACACCCGAGCCCAGAACGGAGCCGGAGCAATTCACTCCGATCTGGAAAAGCATTTCATTCGTGCTGAGACGATTCGCTGGGATCAGCTGCTGGAAGCTGGTTCGGAAGCGAATGCAAGAGCCAAAGGCACACTGCGTCTGGAAGGGAAAGATTACATCGTGCAGGATGGCGATGTGATGCATATTCGGCATAGCGGGTAGAGTACCGGCAAGAATTAACATGGCTACTAAGGGGAGCCTGCCAGATGGGCGGCGAGATACTAACGGCGATCACTGGCTTCCTGGCGTGGTTCAAATCTTACAAGCGTTGGCTGGCACTGCTGATCTGCTGCGTCTTGCTGTTATTCCTGCCCTCCCAGTGGCTCCAGCGGCTCTCGCTGCTTGACTTCGCGATCAAGTACCGACTGTGGACAGCGGTCGGAGCCTTAGGTTCTGCCGCTGTCCTGCTGGCAGAACTCTTTGAGCTATCGCGAAAGTGGATTTTCGATCGCTACGAAAGATGGCGATCACATCGTGTCTCTGTGGACTATCTACGGAACCTCACCACGGTCGAAAAGGCCGTTTTAAAGGCTTACATCTCGGGCGACACCGAAACACACTACTTTCCTATGGGCGACGGCGTCAGCTCGGGTCTGGTAATGAAGGGCCTGATCTATCGAAGCAGTTCTGTCGGGCATCTTGTCTCTGGTTTTGCGCACAATATTCAGCCTTGGGTGCGGCGCTACCTGCTCAAGAATCCCGGCCTACTCGAAGTTGCCGAGGGAGCGCGTCCGCTGCCGCGCAAGCTGCCTCGGTCGCGGCGATGATCTCGGATCGCCCCACCGTTCCCAGAATCCAGTTTTGGGTGCCGGTTGCTGAGTATTGGGCGTTCGTCTAGTGCACATGAAAAAAGCGATCCAGCAAAAACATGCAAGCCGCCCCAACAAACACAAGTAGCGCCATCATCACGCCCGGCTCCTGATTCACTTCCGGGATCAAATCCGAAGCAGCAACATAAATCGTAACCCCAGCCGACAGCGGCAACCCGAAGCTTACTTCGTGTCGAAACACGGCCATCGTCATCACCCCAGCCACCGTAGCCACACCCAGCGCCATCGATGCGCCCCAGGCAAACGCACGGCTGCGACCGCTCGCCAGCATCACCGATGAAACCGTGAATCCCTCCGGAATCTTGTGCAGAAAAACCGCGATGAAAATGATCCACCCAAGCGCCGGAGAAACCAGAAATCCCGAGGCGATCGCGATGCCATCGAAGAACGTGTGAATCAGCAACCCGATCAGAACCGAATATCCCTTGTGAGCATGAACGAATTGCTCGGCATGTGTCTCTTCTCCAAAATGAAAATGCGGCGTAACCGTATGCTCAAAAAAATGCACCAGCAAATATCCGCCGAGAATAAGAAATCCTGCATAAGAGGGGCGCAGCTGAATGCTCTCCGGCACCATCTCGACCAGCGCCGTGGCCAGCATAAAACCAGCGCCCAGCGCAACGAAATACCGCAGATAGGATCGCTCCCAATGCTTGTGAACGATGACCGCGCCGCCAAACACATTCGCGCCCGCTGCGGTCAACCCCAGCAGCACACTGGTCAGAATGGGAGACATGAGGAAAGAGAATAGCAGGAAGCAGTTGCCAGTGGTCAGTTGCCACTGATCGGCCCGCCCGGTGTTCGCAACCATCCAGTTATAATCCGCTTTAACTGTAAGCTGTCAGCTGCTGATTGACAACGGTTCCCATGCGCTTTGAACTTTTCGTCGCAACTCGCTACCTGCGCGCCAAACGGCGCCAGGCCTTTATCGGCATTATCACAGGTATTTCGATCCTTGGAGTGGCAGCTGGAGTGGCTTCGCTGATCGTTGCGCTGGCGATCAACAACGGATTTCGCCAGGACTTGCAGTCTCGTCTGCTGGGGTCGACCGCGCATATCAGTTTAATGCGGATCGAAAGCGATGGCATACCGGATTGGCGTCCTCTGCTCGCGAAACTCTCCAAACAACCGCACGTGGTGGCGGCGGCTCCGGCGATTTACGAGCAGGTGCTGATCTCCCGTGGGCCGCGAGCTCGCGGCGCCGTGCTGAAGGGAATGCTTCCGCGGTATGAGCGGAAGGTAAGCGATTTGCTGAGCTCGATAACGCTCGGATCGGCTGCGGCGCTAGATGAAGCCGCTTCTCGTGAAACAGCGCCCTCCCAACAAGCAACGGCAGGACCAACAGCAAGACCAATACAAACAGCAAGAACAAATGCAGCGGGCGAGGGCGCCCGCTCTACACCATCAGGATCTCCCGACGACTTGGCCGGCGTTCAGCAGCGTATCGCGGCAATGCCTCCCATCATCCTCGGCAAAGACATGGCGGAGGATCTCGGCGCGACCCTCGGCTCGGTCGTGTTGGTGACGTCTCCGCAGGGCGAACTCACCCCGTTTGGAATGGTGCCCAAATATATTCGCTTTCGGGTTGCGGGAATTTTTAATTCTGGCTTCTTCGACTACGACTCTTCCTGGGCCTTTATTCGCCTAGCTGACGCGCAGCAGTTGTTTGGGCTGGGTGACGTAATCTCGGTCATCCAGTTCAAAATCGACGATATCTACCAGGCGGCGGAAATTGCACGCAATTTGGAGCAGGACGCGGGCCGCGGCTTCATGACGACCAACTGGATGGAGCAAAACAAACCTCTGTTCCGCGCTCTTCGACTGGAGCGCGTGGTGACCTTCATTACGATCGGCCTGATCGTGTTCGTTGCCGCTCTCAACATTTTGATCTCGCTCATCATGATGGTTATGGAAAAGACAAAAGATATCGCCGTGCTCATGTCGATGGGGACAAAAAAGCGGCAGATCCGTCGTGTCTTCATCGCGCAAGGCGTGCTGATAGGCGTCATTGGTACCGCTATTGGGCTCGTGCTCGGCTACGCGATATCATTAGCGGGCGGACATTACCACTTTATTTCGCTCTCAGCCGAAGTCTATTCGATTGATTACGTACCCTTCGCGCCCCGGCTGGTTGATGGCGTGATCGTAGCGGTGGTTTCCATCGGGATTTCGTTTGTCGCCACGATTTACCCGTCGTGGTCCGCCGCGCGGATCCTACCTGCGGAGGCGTTACGGTATGAGTAAATTCGCACCGACCGGCCATTTTTCCGTGCGTGACCGCCGTCACATTGCAATCGTTTTTGCCTGGTATAAAGTCTTTCGCATGGCTTGCTCCCAAAAATGGAATTATCGGAGCAGCTTATTCCTTCTTGAGTAACGGAACATGGTCTAATGGATCATGGCCGTCTCCTTTGCAATGCAGTGGAGGCGGTAACCACCTTGATACTTAAGAGGGGAATTTTGCATCCAATAGCTGAAGATCCTCTGTTGAGGGTCGAAGGGTTAAGTAAGGTGTTTCGCTCAGGCGAAGCGAAGCTCGTGCTCTTTGAGAATCTGTCTTTCGAAGTCAACAAGGGAACGATGCTGGCGATCGTAGGGCAATCGGGCGCGGGGAAGAGTACCTTGTTGCACATCGTGGGTTTGCTTGATCGGCCAACCGTCGGTACCATATACTGCGCAAACTCGCAGGTGAATTCACTCTCTGATGATGACGCTGCCGAATTTCGTAACCGCGAAATCGGCTACGTGTGGCAGTTCCACTACCTGCTGCCCGAGTTTACCGCTTTGGAGAATGTGGCGATGCCCCTGTTGACCCGTGGGCAACGGCTTGCAACAGCTGAACTGGATGCTTCGCGCTGGCTGCGCGAGGTAGGATTAGAAGAGCGTGGTCATCATCGCTCGGGAGAATTATCCGGCGGCGAGCAGCAGCGGGTGGCGCTCGCGCGTGCGCTCATTACCAAGCCGCAAGTCTTGCTTGCCGATGAGCCGACCGGCGATCTGGACGGGCGCACCGGAGAGTTGGTCTTTGAGTTAGTAGCAAGATTGCACCGGGAACACGAGCTGACATCTATAATTGCGACCCATAACATGGCATTTGCACGTCGGTGCCATAGGGTTTTAAGGTTAGATCAGGGCAAAATGGAAGAGGTCGCACCCGACTCGTTGCGGCGGTTTCATGAAAGGTAGAGGGAAGAGCAATCAATAAGAAAAAGAATTAAGCAGCAAAGATCGGCAGTTAAGTTGAAAATTGATGTACCCCGAATAGTCGCGAGTATAGCTATTTGCAACGCGTATATCGCCTGGGGCATTAGGCGATATAAGTGCATATTAAAATGTGGTAGGTCAGGGGTTTGGCGGAGTGCGGGGCGCTTCGCAGGAATCCGGGGGGAATTAGTATATGTTTGAACGCTACACGGAGAAAGCCAGGCGCGTCATCTTTTTTGCGCGGTATGAGGCCAGCCAGTTCGGTTCTCCTTATATTGAGACCGAACATCTACTCCTCGGACTGCTGCGTGAAGATAAGGCACTGACAAATCGTTTTCTGCGCTCTCACGCGTCGGTGGAATCCATCCGGAAGCAGATCGAAGGCCACACTACGATCCGGGAAAAGGTTTCCACGTCCGTCGATCTTCCCCTGAGCAACGAGTGCAAGCGGGTGCTGGCCTACGCCGCTGAAGAGGCCGAACGCCTTTCGCACAAACACATTGGAACCGAGCATCTGCTGTTGGGCCTGTTGCGCGAAGAAAAATGTTTTGCCGCTGAGATTTTGCATGAACGCGGATTACGACTTTCAACCATCCGCGAAGAACTGGCAAGAACGAGCCAGGAGAAATCTCAACCGCAACGCGGACAACGTGAATCCTCGCTACTAAGCGAGTTTTCCCGCGATCTAACCCAGTCTGCCATGGATAGCCAACTGGATCCCTTGGTCGGCCGCGACGGCGAAGTCGAACGCGTAGTCCAGATCCTTTGCCGCCGCACGAAAAATAATCCCGTTCTGATCGGCGAGCCCGGAGTTGGCAAGACCGCCATAGTTGAAGGCCTGGCACAGCGCATAGCCGATGGCGAAGTTCCATCCTTCCTCGCTGACAAACGAATTCTCGCCCTTGACCTCTCGCTCATCGTCGCCGGCACCAAATATCGCGGACAATTTGAAGAGCGTCTCAAAACCATCATGAAAGAGCTGATGGAGTCGCAAAATTCCATCATCTTCATCGACGAGCTCCACACTTTGGTAGGCGCAGGCAGCGCAGAAGGCTCGCTGGACGCGGCTAACATCCTGAAGCCCGCTCTATCACGCGGCGAGATTCAGTGTATCGGCGCAACCACGCCCGCTGAGTATCGCAAGTCGATCGAAAAAGATCGCTCGCTCGAGCGTCGCTTCCAGGCCGTAAAAGTTCCGCCGCCCAACGAAGCCGATGCGGTCAAGATTCTTTTCGGAATCAAAGAGCGCTACGAAAAATTCCACGCCGTAACTTACACTGACGAGGCCATCAATTTTTCGGTATCGCATTCCAACCGTTATATTCCGGATCGCTTCCTGCCAGATAAAGCGATTGACCTGATCGACGAGGCCGGCGCAAGAGTAAAGTTACGCCAGACCACGTTGCCCGAAGAGTTGACGGAAGTCCAAAAGCGAATCAAGTTCATCGTCCATCGTATGGAGAACGCCATCGCGAACCACGAGTTCGAGAAGGCGCGCTTCTATTCGGACGAAGAACGCAAGGAGCGCGAGAACCTGCGCGCCCTTCGCGAAAAATACCACCTCGATGAGTCCTCCACCGGCGTTGTCGGTCGGGAGGACATCGAGGACGTGGTAAGCCGCTGGACCGGTGTGCCGATCACCTCGATCAAAGAAGAAGAAACGCAAAAGCTCCTGCGCATTGAAGAAGAGCTGCACAAGCGAATCATCTCGCAGGAAAAAGCGATCAGCGCCCTAGCCCGGGCCATCCGCCGCAGTCGCGCAGGCCTGAAGAGCCCGAATCGCCCCATAGGCTCGTTCCTCTTCCTCGGCCCGACCGGTGTGGGCAAAACCGAAGTAGCGCGCACTCTCGCTCACTTCATGTTCGGCAGCGATAAAGCTCTGGTCCGCTTCGATATGTCTGAGTTCATGGAGAAGCACTCCGTCTCGAAATTGATCGGTTCGCCTCCAGGATACGTAGGCTATGAAGAGGGCGGCCAACTGACAGAACGTGTCAAGCGTGCGCCATATTCTGTCGTTTTGCTGGACGAAATCGAGAAGGCACATCCGGATGTCTTCAACATCCTGCTGCAGGTTTTCGAAGACGGCCAACTAACCGATGGCTTAGGTAACACGGTCGATTTCAAGAACACCATCATCATCATGACGTCGAACATCGGCGCAAGGCACCTGATGAAGCGCGAGGGCCTCGGCTTCCAGCACTCGCAGGACGATATGGTGTCGGCAAAGGTTGAAGAACTGGTCAAAGGCGAGGTTAAGCGCACCTTCAATCCCGAGTTCCTGAACCGCGTGGACGAGATCATTCTCTTCCTGGCGCTCAGCGAAGCCGATCTGATTCAGATTCTCGAACTGATGGTCAGCCAGTTAAACCAGAATCTCGCGCAGCGCTCGATCACGGTAACCGTGGCCGACGAAGCCAAGAAGTGGATCCTAAATCAAACCCTGACCGACCGCAGCTACGGAGCCAGACCGCTGCGCCGAGCCCTGCAAAAGTACATAGAAGATCCGCTGTCGGAGGCCCTGATCCAAGGCACGATCACAACGAGGCCTGCCTTCATCGAGGTCTTCCTCGAATCAAACAAGCTGTATTACCGTCCGGTGGACGCGGAGAAAACCGAAGGCGTACTGCTGTACGAAAGCTAGGGAGATAATCGTTCGGGCCACGATTCCACCCACATTCGTCCTGGGAGGATGCCGTTCTTGCCGAGTGATGTTCGTCCACTTCAAATAAAGAACGCCCTTGAAAGGTTTGATTTTTGCCATTCTGAGCTTGTGCTCGGATTGGTTTGCGCGGTGGGCACCGACTACGCACCAGTCCAACTCTCGATAGAAAAAATTCTGAGTAGGTTTAACTATTCCAGCCGCACGATCAGGATGAGCAAACTGATCGCAAGGCTCACTGGAAAGGTTCTACCCGAAAGCCCAGAGACCCAGCGTATAAATTCTTTCATGACCGCTGGAAATGAACTTTGTCAGCAGACAAGGAGAAAGGATATTTGGGCGCTAGCGTCTATCGCCGAGATCAATACTAGCCGTTCCAATGACTCTTCGGGACCGAATGCTCAGCCCAGGACAGCGCACCTCGTCCTAAAATTGAAACGCCCGGAGGAGGTCGCAACGCTCCGCAACGTCTACGGGGATGGGTTTTTCCTCGTGGGCTTATTCGCGACGGAAACCGAGCGCCTGGACTATTTGATCGAGCAAAATGCTCCGAAGGACGAAGCGATAAGGTTGATTCGCCGGGATGCCGAGGAAGCCGACGATGAGTATGGTCAATACACCACGGATACGTTCCAACTATCAGACGTGTTTGTCCAATTCAGGAATAGGGCCTTCAGGAAGAGCTTGAACGCTTCTTTAATTTGATTTTTTCTCATCCGTACATAACCCCAACTCAACAAGAGCACGGGATGTTCATGGCTTACGCGGCTTCCTTGCGTTCGGCGCAACTGGGAAGACAAGTCGGCGCTGCGATTACATCCTACGGTGGCGATATCCTTGGGGTCGGAACAAACGACGTGCCTAAGCCTGGGGGCGGCCTCTACTGGCCTGGCCAACTAGACAATCGGGATCATATCCTGAAGAAGGATAGCAACGACGAACAGCGCGATAAAATAGTTCAGCGCCTTCTTGATGCGGTTAACGCTCTCGACGAGAGATGTCACAAGGCAATTGAGGCGACCATTCAAGCAAACCCCACCCTAGTATCAGACCGAGACGCGCTCCTGAGGCAAATCGAAGAAATCCTCGCCTCCGCCAACCTGCTGCCCGCATCCCTGAAATCTCCTTTCCGAGCGAGATTGGATATCACAGAATACGGCCGGGCAGTGCACGCTGAAATGGACGCTCTGCTAAGTTGTGCGCGGTCGGGCGTGAGCCCGGAAGGTGCTCTCTTTTATGTCACTACCTTCCCATGCCACAATTGCACGCGGCACATTATTGCTGCCGGCATCAAGCGGGTCTACTGCATCGAGCCGTATGGAAAGAGCAGGGCCGAAGAACTCCACTCCGACGAAATCGTGGTCGAGGAAAAGCTGGAACGTAAACGTGGACGCAACCGAAGAGTTCCCTTTACACATTTTGTCGGCATCGGGCCTCGGCGTTATTTTGACCTCTTCTCGCTCACCTTGAGCAGAGGGCACGAGCTAATAAGGAAGGAAGGAGGTAAGATTATCGATGTTGAGACAACGAACGCGTGGGTAAGGATCCCCCTTTCACCGTATTCCTATTTTCAAAAAGAGGAAATTGCGGTTGAGCAATTTGACTCAATCTATACTAAGCAGCTGGACATGTTCAAGAACGGGGAGTAGAAATGGACAGCAAGGAAGTAATCATGTCATGGGTGAAGAAAACCGATACACAAGAAGCAAGCAAATTCTGGTCGCATGTTCAATCTGTAGCGGAACGTGTCCGAACCTCCGAAATCTATTCCAATAATCGCTTGCCGAAAGAACGTGCGCACGGTCCGGGCGAGCACCGCTGTGAACTCCCGGAAGATATATCTGCGCCAGGTCCTCGCCAGGTTTCAAATCGGCGTTAGCTATTTCAAGTGATAACGGCTTACTAGCCTATCGTTTCGGTTCTACAGAGCAAAGATTGTTTTTGCCCTTCCGGCGACGCCGCCGCTGCCTGCCCCCGAGCGCGGAAGAACTACAATCTCCCTGTGAACTCGCAACTCGCTCAGCCAACAAGCAACCATCCAAGCTGGATTGCCAAGGCCAAAATCGCGGCGATCAGCCTGTTCCTCGCCTTTCACATCGTGGCCATCACGTGCTGGGCTGTCCCACTAAACCTGCCCTTGTTTCCATTATGCAGAAAGCTCGTCCGCCCTTATTTCTTATGGGCCGGCCTGTTTCAGTCCTGGGATATGGTTGCCCCGACACCATGGGCGTCGAACAGCTATGTCGAGGCGGTCGTCATCTACAAGGACGGGTCAAGAAAAACCTGGCCGTTCCCCAGAATGGAGCAACTCAGTCTGACTGATCGCTACCTCAAAGAACGCTACCGCAAATTCTCAGAAGTCCTGCAAATCGAAGATAACGACGCCTTGCTACCGGATGTTGCGCTCCACATTGCGCGCCTGAACAGCATCCCCGAGAATCCTGTGAAAACCGTCATCCTGATTCGAAGATGGTCCCGCATCATTCCCCGCGCCGATGGCTCGTATCAGCCCGAACCGTGGGACCAGCATGTTCTCCTGGGCTATGGCGTCAGGCCCGAGGACTTGCAATGAGGTCCGCGACCACCGCTCTGAGATCAGCGCGCGGACCGTGGAACAGATTCTTCTTTGCGAAGCGGTCCCCCGTGCCGATTGCACTGTTTCGTATCGCTTATGGCCTCTTGGTGATCGCAACTCTCGTGTCGTTGCGTCCAGATTGGTTCGCGTGGTTCGGGACGCATGCCTGGATCAGCTTGTCCACGATGCAAGCAGTCGAACCCGGCAGACGGCTAAATCTCTTTACCGTCATTCCGCAATCGGACGGCTGGATCGATGCCTTATTCTGGTTTTCGTTGGGCTCAGCGATACTGCTCACGGTCGGCCTTCTCACACGCGTCAATAGTGTGGTCGTGTTTGTTTGCCTGGTCTCCATCCAGCAAAGGAACCTGTTCATCACGCACGGAGGCGACACCTTCCTGCGCCTGGCCGGATTCTTTCTGATGTTTGCGCCCGCAGGCGCCGCGCTCTCTATAGACCGGCAGATAAAGATCTGGCGTGAAAAAGAAAATGCCCTCAATCCGCCGCACCCGCAACGACCATGGGCGCAACGGATGATTCAGATTCAATTGTCGCTCTTATATTTTGGCGCATTCTGCTCCAAGGTGAAGAGTCCGGCTTGGCTTAATGGGACCGCACTCTATTACGTGTACCATCTCGACTCGCTTCAGCGTTTCCCGGTTCCTGCCTGGTTTCTTCGCCCAACGATGCTCAAATTGGAAAGCTGGTCGGCAATCGCCTTCGAGTTTTCTTTGGCGGTTCTAATCTGGGTGAAAGACCTTCGCTACATCCTGCTTGCGCTTGGACTGTTCTTCCATCTCTGGCTCGAATTCTCCCTCAACGTTTCGCTCTTTGAATGGGATGTGCTGTCCGCCTACATTCTCTTCGTTGATCCAGCGGACCTATCACGCGCCTGGGATCGGCTCGGCGCTCGCCTCACTCGGAAACAATCGCAAAGCTCCTAAGTTATTGTTTCCTAAAGACTTTAGCTCTAACCGATGTATGCTCAAAGACTTCCCGGAATTTCTTCCTAAGTCTTTGATTCCTAAAGACCATCAGGGGAGGGTTCTAACTCAAAATCTGCCAATATTCTTCCCGCCGACGCCAGATAAAAAAAGGCACACTTCGAACTTCCGCAGCCCCTCTTAACCATTTCGGGAAATGCCAATCTTGGAAAATCAAGCCAAGCGGATTATTCTCACCAGTCGATTGACCTCACGGATCAACTTATGTTTAACTCCAATCAATTGGGGCGGGCTCAACGCAGTTGTAAGGAATCAGCGGCACAAAATTCCGGGGCGTGAGACCGAGGTGATGTTATGAAGTCGCAGTCCAGCTTCTACGTAGTCCTTGCGGTATCCCTTCTAACCTGGCGTTATTTCGACACACTAATTGCGAATGCCAGCGCGCGGGAGCTGTCCTGCCCGCTGGTACTCTTCTGCAGTGCACGATGAATGAACCGAACTTTTCTTCAGCCACCGTTGCCATTGGCGACCCCGTTCTCTGTCACCTCCATTCCGTGACCGAATTCGGCCAACAGACGTTTCCCCGCGGTAGCTATCTCGTAGGCCATCTCGAATCAGCCCACGATCCCGGCCATTTCTGGGGAAAGGGCGACATGAAGATCGTATTCGATCGTATCGGATTGCCCTATGGCGATATGCCGCTCGATGCCAAAGTGATCGCGACCCGCGGCTACAAGGTTGACAAAGAGGGCGACATCCGCGGCAAAGGTCATGCCACGCGCGACATCGTCGAATGGATGATTCCACCGCTCTGGCCATGGAAGATCATTACCCTGCCGGCCCGCGGTCCGCGTCCCACCCTCAAGGGTGAGAGCATGCTTGAGCTTCGCCTCATGGACGATGTGCAGATTCCGCAGATCTCGCAGACCAACGGCCCGGATTGGCATTTCTTTGGCCGTCCAGAACCCTCCGGCGACTCCTACTATCGTGGCGCCGCCTATAATTCATCCGACGCGAATGGTATACCGCAACTAGCCGTACGCCAGGTACAGTTTGTTTCTAGCGAAGAGCCTCGAGTCGAGGAGGTTCCGCAGGTTACCTATGCCAGTTACATAAGCAAGGACGCAGTTGGCGGCGGAGGAGCAGCTTTCGGCGTACCTGTGTTCGTATTGAAGACAGGCATGGTCCTCTCGGTAGGCAACTACACCTATCAGGATGGCCGCATAAGTTACGAACTAGCCAGTGGCGGAAGCGGAGTAATCAGCACGGATGAAGTCGACTGGAGCACGACGACTCGCATCAACAGTCAGCGCGGCGTTCGAGTTATGCTACGCGGAGGACATCCGAACTCAGGCGCAGGACTCTAGGCCGTCCTCAGCATTGTACTTCAGCCGTCAGCGAAGAGCTGGCGGCTTTTTCTTTTTGTCTAGCGCGCAATTTCAGCGATCGATTTCTTCCACGCTGTCGCCACGTCCTACCAAAACCAGTTTCGCCAGACCGATAAATAATCCATGTTCGACCACTCCAGGTATACCGCTCAATTCTCGGGCAAGCGTCGGAGGATCGCTGATACTTCCGAAGCTGCAATCCAGAATGTGATGTCCTTCGTCAGTCACAAACGGCTTGCCATCGGATGTATTTCGGAGTTCGAGTCGTCGCACCAAGCGCGGCGATCTTTTTCTCCACGACAGCTCGGGCGAAATCGATAATCTCGACCGGCAGCGGAAATTTTCCGAGCACGCTAACAATCTTTGTCGAATCCGCAACTACGACCATCTTCTTCGATGCGGACGCGATGATCTTTTCCCGCAGCAGCGCGCCGCCTCCACCCTTAATAAGGTTCAGCTTGGGACCGACCTCGTCGGCGCCATCGATGGTGATGTCAAGCTCAGGATGTTCGTCCAACGTGGTCAGCGGAATGCCCAGTCCCCGCGCCAGGTCGGCGGTGTGTATGGAAGTGGGAATCCCTGTCATTTTCAAGCCCTTTTGGACACGTTCACCCAAAGCAACGACTGCGAAGTAGGCGGTTGAGCCGGTGCCGAGTCCAACGATCTCGCCATCGCGCACCAACTGCGCAGCGGCGCGGCCCGCAATTTCCTTTTCTTTCTGCACATTTTCTTTTTGAATGCCCGCCATGATTATTGATTGAACCTCTGCGAGTAAACCCCTTCGAGCAGCATTATTCCACAGCCTTCTGTACCAGCGTGCTGATGCCGGCAATGTTCTTCATCAGCTCCGCTGGAAAGCCGTGCCGCTGTTGCAAATATTCCGGCGAATTGTAGGAAAGCCAAACTTGACCATTTTCATCCTGCCAGGCCAGCGCTTTCAGCGGAAGGTCAATGGCCACGCTCGGGGCGGCGATCATCAAAGGTGTTCCGCCCTTCGGACTGCCAAAGATCAACACTTGTGTCGGGCGCATCTCCAGGCCGATTTTCTTGGCCTCACCGCTGTGGTCGATGACGGCAAACACCATCATCCCCTTGTCTTTAACGATCGACTGTAGTCTCGCCAGCGTCTCTGGAACGGAGTAACGGCTGCGTACATCAATGATTCCATTGTCCATAGGGCATCTCCAGTATCGCGCCATCCGTATAAGAGGGCTGAGTGTAGTTGATGCTTAAGTACAAGGTCTTCCGCCTGAATCGGCCACACAGAGGGCCGCATCCGTTATTCTATAGAAGACCCAATATGCCCACCTCAACACGGACTACTCGCGGGAGCGCAACTCCTGCAATGAATCTTGCCGTCAACGATAATTACGAGCGCGAACGCGTCTTCAATCTTTTCCGGCAATTTGGATATCTCGAAGCCGAACTGAATCCGCTGGGCCTCCTGCCTCCGCAACCGCATCCCGATCTCGAAATCGACAACGAATGGGCCCGCGAAGCGCGTCGCATCTACTGCGGCAGCGTAGGCGTGGAGTTCATGCATATTGCCGATCCCGAGCGTCGCCGCTGGATTCAGGAACGCATCGAGGCGGAGCCCGCCGCAGTCGACCGAGAGCGTGCGCTTAATCTGCTGACGCGGGCCGATCTGTTCGAACAGACGCTGCAGCAGCGCTATCTAGGTAACAAACGATTCTCGCTAGAAGGCAATACCTCCTTGTTGCCGGCTGTGGACCAAGTTCTCGATGTAGCCGGCGAACACGGCGCAGTGGAATTAGTCATGGGCATGAGCCATCGCGGCCGTCTGAATATGGTCATCCATGTTGCAAATCGCCCTGCGGCGGAGGTGTTTGCAGAGTTCGAAGACGTGGATCCGCGCAGCGTACTGGGTCGGGCGATGTGAAATACCACATGGGCGCGACCGGCGAGTACGAAACGAAGGGCGGGAAGAAAATTCACATCCATCTGGCATCGAATCCAAGTCATCTTGAGGCAGTTGATCCCGTTACGGTCGGACGCACTCGCGCCAAGCAGGACCGTGCCGGCGAAGGTGGAGAAGCGAAATATCTGCCGCTTTTAGTCCACGGCGATGCTGCCTTTGCAGGCCAAGGCATTACCGCGGAAACGATCAATTATGCGGACATCTCTGGTTATACGGTTGGCGGGACGATCCACGTGATCGTCAATAATCTGATCGGGTTCACTACCAACGCCAGCGAAGAACACTCATCTCGTTTCTCCGCACAACTCGCACGCCGCCAGGCGATCCCAATTTTTCACGTAAATGGCGAAGACGTTGACGCCGTGATGCGAATCGCCCGTATCGCGACCGAGTATCGCTATAAATTTGGCAATGATGTCGTTATCGATCTTATTGGCTACCGTCGTCACGGCCACAGTGAAGTGGACGATCCTACCGTCACCCAACCGTCGATGTACAGGGCGATCAAGGAACATCCGCCGCTCTATCAGATCTACGCCAAACAAATCGGCGTCGAAAATATTGCTGAGCGCGCCGCGGCGGTCAAGGCTGAGTACGAAGCCGCACAGAAAACTGCGATGCAGTTCACCAAGAAACCGAAGATGCGCGATCTTCCCGAAATATTGGGACAATTACTTCGGAGGTCGCTATAAACCGGAATACGAGCAGCCCACGGGCATCGTGCGCGAAGACCTGCTCGAACTCACTGAATGTTTGACTACCTACCCGCAAGGCTTTCACATCCATCCCAAAGTAAAAAAGTTGTTAGAGCAGCGGCAGGAAATGGGAACGGGCAAAAAGCCGGTCGACTACGGCATGGCCGAAGCGCTCGCTTTCGCGAGTCTGGTGAAGCAAGGCATTCCCGTGCGCTTAAGCGGACAGGATTCGCGTCGCGCAACGTTCAATCAGCGCCATTCCGTGCTGATCGATATTCAGGATGAGTCGGAATATGTTCCCCTGCGTCACATTGCGCCCGGTCAAGCAGCATGTGACATATATAACTCGCCGCTTTCAGAAGCGGGTGTGATGGGATTTGAATACGGCTACAGTCGCGATTATCCAGAGGCGCTGGTTTTGTGGGAGGCACAGTTCGGCGATTTCGCCAACGTCGCGCAGGCGGTGATCGACCAGTTTATCTGCGCCGGCGAAGACAAATGGAACCTGCTTTCGGGCCTGGTGCTGTTGCTGCCCCACGGCTACGAAGGCCAGGGCCCGGAGCATTCGAGCGCGCGCATCGAGCGCTTCCTGCAACTGGCGGCCCGCGACAATATCCAGATCACACAGCCCTCGAATGCCGGGCAATACTTTCACCTGCTGCGCCGCCAGGCGCTACGCAAATGGAGGAAGCCGCTGATCGTCTTCACTCCGAAAAGCATGTTGCGGCATCCCGATGCCCTGTCTCCGCTGGAAGATCTGACTCATCAGCGATTTCTGCCGGTGATTCCAGACAGCGAAACACAGGATGCCAAGCGTATTTTGATCTGCACTGGGAAAGTTGGACACGAACTTCGTACCGAGCGCCAGAAGCGCAATGACTCAAATACTGCCATCGTCTTCCTGGAGCAGATGTACCCGTTCCCAGAGGCCGAGCTCTCCGCGGAATTGGAGCGCCATGCCGCCGCGCGAGATATTGTCTGGGTTCAGGAAGAGCCTGCGAACATGGGTGCGTTGTCCTATCTGCTGCCGCGCCTGAAGCGCATTGCAAATGGGCGGCCAGTACATTCGGTGAAACGTTCCGCAAGCGCGAGTCCGTCTACCGGCTCTGCCAAAGCGCACGAGGTTGAGCAAAAGACTTTGTTGGCACTGGCCTTCAATACCGCGGATTGAGACCCGCAGCCAAAAACGGCCCAGGAACGAATGCCTCCGCCCTGGGCGCTTTGTTAGGGATGACGGATAACAATGACGAGAACGGGCCTGCCCGTCTTTATCAGGGTTATTTTTGAATTTAGATCTATGGCCAGCGCTTGGCTGCATCTTCCCAGCCCGCCGCTCGCGCTGGGGCCGCAGCGCCTTGCGCCGCCACCGCTGCTGGAACCCGGACGGGCTGCGGTTGTGCAGGAGGAGCTAAACTGGGCTTGGGCATTTCAGCCATCTCTTTTTCTTCCGAGAGCAGTGGTGCAGCGACGCGCAGGGCTTCAACTTCTTTCTCCAGACGGGTTAGTTCGAGTTCCTTCTGCCGCAAAACCTCATACACATTTTTCATGCTCAGCACCTATATAATCTAACAACGATTAAGCGCAGAGTATTGGTTCACTCAGTAATTTGTCAAGGAAAACGGTACCTAAGTGCAAGAGTAGTTATCTCAAAATGACAACTGCAACCAAAACGACCAAGATCAGCACGATGATAGCCAGCAGAATGACATGATTCGAGAGCCAGGATTCCTTCTCGACCGAGGCTTTAACCAGGAAAGCCGGAACAAACTCCTCTGACATCCCATTCGCCCCCAACGATTGTTCACCCAATAATTGTCAATTGTCCTGCCCGCGGTTCCAACTTTATAGTTTCCCGCCCTGTCTTTCCGGTCTCAATCTTGTTCTTTTTTTCACAGTCGAGGCAAAGCGTTCTTCCTTCGGAAACTGGAAATCCGCAAGAAGCGCACTTTTGCTTTCGGCGCATCGCCTCCGGAACTATGACCGGACTGGATGAGGAAGTCACCAACGAATCTGCATTAACGTTCCGTGGCTCAATGAATTCCTCCGGTTGAGGAACCGCGAAGCCTTCTCGGACGGGTCTTTCGTTGGCACTGGCATCGGCATTGGCAAGTTCAACCGACGTTTCGAGCTCCCCCCGTGTTGGCGCCGTAACCTGTACGGCAACTTCGCTCTGTTCCGCCAAATCGAGGGCCGTTAATGTTAGATCGGCCATGCGTTCGAGGGCGACAAGATCGCGCTCTTCGAAAGCATAAGGATGATCGGAAAAAAGTTCGATCAGCCCGCGAACCTCTCCATTCTTTCGGAACAAAGGCAACACGACGATGGATGCGATGCCGAGCGATCGGCACGCTTCCAGATTCACGCGCGGATCGGTTTCTGCGTTGTCACAGCGCAGCAATTGCCGCCGCGCGATACTTTCACCAGTCAAACCGGAGACAACCTGCAGGCGAGCTCCAACTGCGGGCGCCGAAGAACCCGCGCTCGCCCGGCAAACCATCTCATCGCCCTGGGGCAGAGCTAGGGCAGTGCCGGTAGCGCCGGTAATGTATTGCGCGCGTTCCACTAATAACTGAAGTGCAGATTCGAGTTCCGGCTCATTCAGCGCGCGATTTCGTTGGGATGCACCAGCAACTCCGCTCCCGGACGAAATCCGCCTGCTTCCAGCGTCGGTGTCTGGGGGGCCCGATGAGGAGAATCTATCTTCGGATCTATCTTCGGATTGGGGGAATCCGCGCATGGAATGGGTCCAAGCCGCTTCGGCAAACAAATTACCGGCGATCAAGACGGTCGAGATTCCACCGAAGGGGCTGAACCGAGTCTCACCTTGGAGGCTGCTGCTGTCAAGAGGCGAAGGACGTCACCCTTGACGAATTTAGGCGCTATTTCTTCGCGACCTCGCGCCGCTGAGCGTAATATCCGGTCCGCGTACGAGCGGTGAGCCCCGGCTTGTCGATTTTGACCTGAAGGTTGTGATACTCATCGGGATGGTCGGCGTCCGCCGCCTCGAATGAAAGGATGTAATAAGCCTTTGCATCCGCCACGCAGCTTGCAATCAAAGCGGCAATGTCATTGTTACTGTTCAGAACGCGCCCGCCGCTCTGCGTCGCGATCACCTGGAGCCCAAGGTTCCCGTTTTGCACCTTACTCGGCGAAACCACGCCCTTTAGAAAACTCTCATAATAAAAAGTTCGGAATCCGCCGGCATCTTCCGTTCCGGCCGGATCGATACTGTAAAGCGTGACATGAGCCTCTCGCATCCTCGTCGATATCTGAACGATGCTATGAAACTCCATCTCCAGATCTTTCTCGCTCATCTGCACATTCGGTCCGGAAAGCAGCGGCCATCCCGGACTGAGCCAGATCAACAGCTTTCTGCCCGGCTGTTTTGCCTCAAACGATGTGAACTCCTCGAGCATTTGTAGCGAACCCTGCATGTGCTCCGCGGCACCATAGAATCCCCCGGATCTGCCAAAATTGCGCAGGCCAGAGTCCGCCGAACGAAGCGAATCGAGCAAGGCCGCTCTGTCGCGAGTTACCGAACCTACGGCCTTTGTCGTCTTATCCGTGAATATAACCAGGGACATCGGCACCGGAAGCGGACCCTCGCCCTGCTTCAAATATTTCTCCAGTTGCTGTCGAGCATTGCTAACACCGCGATAGGAAGAATTGACCGCGTCGATAAGAAATATCACCTGCAGCGGAAAACTTTTACTGGATTCATCGACCGCGCGAAAGTTAAGGATGGCCTGCGGTTGTTTGTCGTCAAGCACCGTAAAGTCCGATTCCTGTAAGCCAGATACAGGATTCCCCGCCTTGTCGTCAACGACCACGTCCAGCAGAATCGGGCGATCTGTATTGCCTCCTCTCGCCGACGGTGCGGAGGCTTGTCCCCAAGCTGCCGGAACAAGACACACTATAAAAATCGACGAAAGAACTCGGATAGTTCGCATGATTGTCTTCCTGTGCCCGAACCGGAGTTACTCTTTGGGGGGCACGGTAACCGGCACAATTGTACCGCTCTAACGCAGCGGCGGCGAGAAAAAATGATCTCTAACTCATCGACTTACACGCCAGTTATTGTAATTTGTCTTCTTTGTGCCTGAGCCATTCGATAAACATCTGCTCTTTTGGTTTGTCATAGTCCATGAGCAAGTGGCGGATGCTTCGGCCGCTCACAAAATGGCAAACCTCTTCTGCGAGGTTCTTGGCGTGGTCGCCGGCGCGTTCCAGAGATTGGGTCATGAAGATAACCTGTAGACTGCCGTGGTGTGCGACGTTTTCCGGGTTTTCGATATGCCGCAAAAAGATAATATTGCGCAGCCGATCCATCTCCGCGTCGGCTCGAAGCACGTCGATAGCTTTCTTGACGTCGCGTTCGGAGAACGACAGCCCAACATCGGCCAGCATTTTTTCCAGAACAGTGGCCATGTGCGTCAAGTCCCGGGCATCCTGCGAATCGATGCGCCCTCCCACAGCCTGCGCGCTGGTAGCGAAGCTCAAGAGCAGGTCGCCAATGCGCTCCAATCCGATCATGACCTTCATGCAGGCAAGCAACTGTCGGGTTTCCGCCTCGGGAACGCGGGTGATCGTCGAAGTTACGCCGGAGTCCACTTCCCGATCGATCGAATCGAGTCGCTTCTCGCAATCCCGGATGTCATTCATGCGAGACATGGACCCGGTCGCAATCCCCTCGGCTGCAATCGCCGCCGCCTCGCGAGCCAGATGGCACGCTTCCACTGTCCGCTGCACTAACGAAGCGTGCGACGGCTCAAGAGGTACTTTTGCACTGGCTGCACCCATAGAAAAAACCGCCTTCACCATATTCGATGCTGGATCCACTTAGTTGAATGAACGGTACCACTGGGCAACCTGATACACAATCCCAGAAAAGCATAAGGCCTTGGGTTTATGCCGAGGTTACAAAGTAGTGAATTTCTTGTCATTTATCCAAAGAATAACGCAGCGGCGCCACCGATAGTATCTACGCCGAGTCCGGCCCAGCAATTGTCAGCGCGAACAAAAAGCTCGACCCATGGTTAAGCTCGCTCTCGGCGCGAATCGTTCCTCCATGCGCCAAAACAATGTGCTTGGCGATGGCGAGACCCAGGCCAGTGCCTCCAGACTCCCGCGAGCGGGCCTTATCGACTCGATAGAAGCGCTCAAATAGGCGCGGCAAATGCTCCGAAGAAATTCCCGGCCCGAAATCCCTGACGTAGAATTCAATGCCATTCGCAACCTGGCGAGCACCGAGAACAACTTTTCTTCCTGATGCCGCATACTTCAACGCATTCTCAATAAGATTGGAAAAAATCTGATGAATAGCTTCGCGGTCCGCATTCACGTGTCCCGCGGGAACAGAATTCTCAATTACCAGATCCACACCATAAGAGCGCGCCACCTCACGAAAGCTCTCGCATGCATCCTGCAGCAGTTCCTCAGTGCTTACCCGCTGGAAATCGAACCTTTGCTCGCCCGATTCCACGCGAGCCAGCGTAAGCAGATCTTCCGTGAGTCGGGACATGCGCGCCGAGTTCTTGCGAATGATTTCCAAAAAGTCGCGTACATGACCGTCTTCCAGCGGGCTGTCGAGCAAAGTCTCGGTATATCCCTGAATGGAAGTCAGTGGTGTTCGCAGCTCATGGGAAACGTTGGCGATAAAATCGCGGCGGCTTTTTTCCATCCGTTCCGTCTCCGTAAGATCACGAAGCACAGCGACCGCACCGCCCCCAGGCATGGGAGCGGCGGTGACATCAAAGGTTCGCCCGGAGACGATGGTGTTCGATCGCGCTGACCGAACCACCTGGTCGCGCGCCGCCTCTTGAATTGCTGAAAGAAAATCAGGATCTCGCACGCTATCGATCAGCGGCGCGTTCAATCGCGCAGCGCGATGCAGCAGGCGATCCATGCTCCGATTAGCCCACTGAATACGCCCCTCACCGTCCACCGCAACCACTGCATCCTGCATGCTATTCAGCAGCGTCTCGAGTTCGCGCTGGCTGGTCTGAACGCGAGCGTAACTTTCCTCCACGTGCCGCGTCGTCTTATCGAGTGCCGAAGCCACCTGCCCGATCTCGTCGCCGGAACGGGAGGCGATTCTGGCCGTCAGATCGCCGCCCGCCACGCGCTCGGCAAAAGTCACAATGCGCTGCAGCCGCCAGCCCACGTACTGAGCCGCGATTGCCGCAATCAGCAGCGCGAAAATGAATGCAGAGAGCGATCCCCAGGTCAGCGCCACAGCCAGGGGACGATAGGTAATTTCCATCTCCGGCAAAGGATATGCCAAGCGCACCGCCCCTCCAGAAACGGGCGCGGCCACGTACAAGTAAGGGACGCCGAGCGACTGACTCTCGCGTTCATCAACTCCAACCTTGCCGGCAAGAGCAGCCGCAAACTCCTTGCGGTTTAAATGATTCTCCATCGTGCTGGCATCGGCCTCGGAATCGGCCAGCACCTTTCCGGTCGGATCGATAACGGTGGCGCGCGCTCCAGCGGCCTGACCTTCTTGAGCGGCAATATCGGCCAGAGAATGTTGTCCGTCCGCTTCCACGCGATAAGCGAACATCAAGGTTTTCTCTTTGAGATTGCGTTCAATCTGCTCCCGAAGGGTCCTCTTCCAGACGGTGTGAACGGTCCATTGCAAAGTGATCGCGGTTACCCCAATCACCAGCAGAAACACAAACATCAATTTAACGAAAATGCGACTTCTCAACGCGCGACCTCAAACCGGTAACCAGCCCCTCGCACCGTTTTCAGGTATCGCGGGTTTTCGGGATCAGGCTCAATCTTTTCCCGTATACGTCGCACATAAACGTCCACCGAGCGGGGCGTAACATAAGCCGTATCGCGCCACACCGAGTCAAGCAACTGATCGCGGGTAAAAACGCGTCCCGCATGCCGCATGAAATAGTCGAGCAACCGAAATTCGGTCGCCGTAGTTGGCACCTGCTTCCCGCGAACCGTCAAAGTCATCGCGCCAGGATCAATGTGGACGTCGTCAATCTTGGTAGGAACGGCCGGCAGTGGTCGTTCGAAACGGCGCAGCACTGCTTTCACGCGAGCCACAAGTTCGCGCGGACTGAAAGGTTTGGGAATGTAGTCGTCGGCACCCAACTCCAAACCCAGAACGCGATCCGCTTCGCCGCTTTTAGCAGTCAGAAAGATCACTGGTATCGAAGTGAGCGACACCGATTGCCGAATCTGGCGGCAAAGTTCCAACCCGTCTTTCCCAGGCACCATGATATCCAGCAAAAACAGCGCTGGACGCTGCCGCTCCGCATCGACCACGACTTGATTGCCTGTAGCGTAGAGTCGCACATTAAAGCTCGCGCCTTCCAGATGATGGCGAACCAGGCGAGAAATATCCGGATCGTCTTCCACCACATAAATTGTCGATTTCATCGCGAACTATTGTAGCTGGGAAATGTTGCAATTCGATACCAGTGCCGTTAGTAATGCGCCTTTCCGGGGCTGACTCGCAGGACTTACGAGGGTCAACGCAGCGCCATTCCCGCTTCAGCAGAAAAGTCCATTGCCACAAATTCCCTCCGCAAAAACTTGGGAAATGCCGCGGCCGTAATCATGGCTGCATTGTCGGTCGAAAGCGAGCGCGACGGAAAAAACACTGGAAGCCCCTCCATCCCAGCATCGCGCTCAAACGCGGCCCGCAGCTCCAGATTGGCAGCCACGCCGCCGCTCACAAAAAGAGTACGAACGTCGTACTTGCGCGCAGCACTCAGCGTCTTCGACACGAGATCCTTGACCATGGAGCGCTGAAACGAAGCCACCAGGTTAAGCGTTTGCCGATCACAAAACCTGAGAACGTCCTCAACCTTTGGCTTCTCCATGTCAGCGAGCGCCCGGCGCCGAGCCTCGATCGCAGGTTTCAGATCGTGCATTTCCACATAGCGCAAGACCGCAGTCTTGATTCCGCTATAAGAAAAATCAAAGTGTGGCCTGTCATCTTCCAGCACGATTTCCTTTGACCCACTCTGCTTGTGATCGCGCCGGTCCGCATGCTTGATCTGCGATTTCTGAAACTTCACCGCCTCCGGATCGCCATGCGGTGCCAAACGATCAATCACGGGACCTCCGGGATATCCCAGTCCCAGCAGCTTAGCGACCTTATCGAATGCCTCTCCCGCAGCATCATCGCGAGTATGCCCAATATTCCGATAAGTCCAAAGGTTTTCCTGCACCTCGGCGAGATAAAGATGGGTGTGTCCGCCAGAGACCACCAAAGCGAGCACCGGAAACTGCAGTTCGCCATTTTCACTCTGGTGCCGCTCCAGCAACACCGCGTGGATATGTCCCTCAAGATGGTTCACAGCAATCAGCGGCTTCTCAAGCGCGAAAGCCAAGGCCTTGGCAAAACTGATGCCGACAAGCAAAGCGCCAGCCAATCCTGGTCCTTGCGTCACCGCAATGGCGTCGACAGACTCGTAAGTCTGGCCGGCCGCAGCCAGCGCCTGCCGCACCACCGGAACGATCGCCCGCAAATGTTCACGCGATGCCAGCTCCGGAACCACTCCTCCATAGGGCTGATGAGTGGCAATCTGCGAAGCGACAACATTCGACAAGATCGCCTGGCCGGAGCGCACCACCGCTGCGCCGGTCTCATCACATGAGCTTTCGATGCCGAGTATGCAAGCGTCAGGCATAATAAAACCCTTGCGATATTGAACCAGTTTAAATGAGTGACGCGAAACAACACGCTACCGAAATCGTTCGCGCGCTCCGCGAAGAGGGCCATCAAGCCTATTTCGCCGGAGGTTGCGTCCGCGACCTACTCTTAGCGCGCGAACCTGCCGATTACGACGTAGCTACCGATGCCACGCCGAAGCAGGTAATGCAAATCTTCCCCGAGACCTTCGCTGTTGGCGAGCAGTTCGGAGTCGTGCTCGTGCCGTTTTCGTCGGCTGAGCAGGAGTTGACGGGCGATAACGCCCGTCGATCCATAGGCCAGAAATCTGTCGAGGTCGCTACCTTCCGCTGCGACGTAAGTTACTCCGATGGACGTCATCCCGACGAAGTCCGCTTCACCAAAGACCCGCGGGAAGACGCGCAGCGCCGCGACTTCTCCATCAATGGCATGATGCTCGATCCCTTGCTGCCCGATGACAGTCCCAACAGGATTCTGGATTTCGTGGGCGGCCAAGCCGACCTGAAGGCCGGAATCATCCGCGCCATTGGCGATCCCAATCGCCGTTTCGCCGAAGACAAACTGCGCATGCTGAGAGCCGTCCGCTTCGCCGCGCGATTCAATTTCAAAATCGATGCCGCGACTCTGGCAGCGATCCAGAAGTTAGCGCCGAAGATTCATCAGGTCTCCTGCGAACGGATACGCGAAGAACTCACCAAAATGCTGACCGAAGGCCGAGCAAGCCGAGCGTTCGAGTTGCTGGATACCACTCGCCTGCTCAGGGAAGTTCTGCCCGAAATCGCTGCCATGAAGGGAGTGGAGCAGCCTCCGCAATATCATCCCGAAGGCGATGTCTTCGTGCACACGCTGCTGCTGCTCGATAAACTGCCCGCAGGCGCCTCAAAGACCCTGGCTTGGGGAGCGCTTCTGCACGATGTTGGCAAGCCTCCAACCTTCCGCGTCGCGCCCGACCGCATCCGCTTCGATGGCCACGTTGACGTGGGAGTAAAAATGGCCGCCGAAATTCTCCGCCGTTTGCGCTTCTCAAACGATGAAACCGAACAAATTCTGGCGTTGGTCGACAACCACATGCGCTTCGGAGTGGTGCAACGCATGAATCAGTCGACGCTAAAAAAGTTTCTCCGCATGCCTGATTTCGAAGAGCATCTGGAGTTGCACCGATTGGACTGCCTCTCCAGCCATGGCTTACTCGACGCTTATAACTATGCGCAAGAACAGTTGCATTGCACGCCGCATGAAGCAATGCGTCCGACTCCGCTGATTACTGGCGGCGACCTGATCGAAGCTGGATATGAGCCTGGTCCGCGCTTCAAGGAGATTCTGGCAGCGGTCGAGGACGCTCAACTCGAAGGCCGGCTTTTATCGCGCGAGGCAGCGATGGAGTTGGTGCGGCGCGATTTTCCCATATAGTGGTTGGTCTTTGGCAAACGTTTTAGATTACATATTCCTTTTTTCGCTGGTAGCTTTGGCGATTCCTCTTTTGTGATTCGGGACGATAGCAGGCTTGGATTGTGCCTGGCGGAAGCTCTTCGCTAGCTTTTTGATCTTGATTCGTTGCTTCAATCGGAGTTTCCGATTCGGTTTCGAGATGCATCGTTTCGCGTTCCGTTGTTTCGGAAACCATGGTTTCGCATTCCGTTGTTTCGGGATCGGTGACAATCTCAGCCGGTTGCGGCTTTTCGAGGTCCATGCGCTTGAGATTTGAGGAGGCGATCTGGAGCGCGTAGAGCATGAGGCTCGCGGTTTTGCGTTCGAGTCTTTTTTGCAGAACCATCTGCACGACCTGGCGAATGACCGACTGAATGGAATGCGCGTCTTCAAAAGGGGGCAAGTTGATTTCGCCGGTGGGGTACTCGTCCGGGTTGTAATAACAGTCGACAATCAGGGGACGATTCTTCTGATGATAGAAACAAAGATTTTTCTTTCGGAGGGCGGGCGAACCGCATTGGATTCCGCTGACCTTGATATGTTGGCAACGCGGTGCTGCATTGGATGACATTTTTAGCTCCTGGTGAGTTAGTAAGGGGTAGCCCCCTGTTACTCGGTATATTGGAATCATCGACTTAGCTCGCGCTTGGCGGCAAAGTATTCAAAGTACGATAGTTATAGGCAAAGTCTTGATTGCTGGAGGGTTAGGGTTGTTAATCCTTATCTGCCGGATAGGTTCACGGCTGGCGCGCAGTTATAAGTGGATAGCCGACGCGCTTGTCTGCTTAGTTTTGCTTTTACTTTTATTATACGGTGTGGTGTCAAGGGTTATTGGTGGAATCGGCCGATTTTGATGGCCTGCGAAAAACCTCTTAATATCCACATGCCACGCACCACTAATCCCAACTCCGATATGTTGGCGGCCAAGATCGGCTTTAGCTTTTAGAAGGCGGGATGAGAGACATGTGTCCAACGCGCTGGTTAATGCTGTTGTTGGGTTTCATCAGTTGTTGGCATCCGGCCTGCGCGCAGGATGTAGTTCTGGTGACGAACAAAAGCGTGAAAATTTCAGAGATCAGGAGCGCCGACCTGCGCGCCATATGTACGGGAGAAAAAACCAGATTCGCGGATGGCTCCCATGTTGTCCCGGTGACTTTAAAGGGCGGACCGGCACACGAAGTTTTCTTGAAGAACCACCTTGGCGAAAACCCAGAAGACCGCGCGCAATGGCGCAAGGCTGTATTCACCGGACACGGCGCCATGCCCAAAACCTTCGACTCCGAATTGACTCTCCTGGAATACGCAGCCGCCACGCCGGGCGCAATCGGCTATGTCAGCCGCATTTCGACGCAAGATGATAATGTGAAGAGCCTGCCCGTGGTGAAGTAATATCCCCCAGAGACTCCTCTTTAAGGAAAACAGAAACGTGGGAGACACCGAAACCGGCATGAATACTGGTAGCGCTACCGGGAAACGAATCCGGGTTTGAAGATTGAGAATCTTTCACTACGGAAGGTGGTAGCTCTGACGGGAATCGAACCCGTATACCCGCCTTGAGAGGGCGGTATCCTAACCGTTAGATGACAGAGCCACATGTCAAACTTCATTTGGAACTCTCCACCAAAATCCCGCACGCTTTGACATCACGGTTATACGCATTGGTGGAATTATTGCCTTCAAACAGATGTTCTGGACGGACGCAGATTTTGCGGTCGCAAACATGGAGTAAATGTTCGGTAGGCCAATAACCCCGCTCCAAGAACCATGAGACGTGCGTAGCATTCTTGTCCTGATTGTTGACGCTCATAGTCCCGTTTCCCCTGACGCCTGCATTAATGAAGTTCCGCACGGCACTGCGCCGAAGGTCATGGAGCGTCTGCCCTTCATAGCGCGGTTCGTACGGCTCGTCAGCGACTTCGATTTTACGGCCTAGCCCGCATGTCGCACAAGCATTGACCACTCTTTACGCAGGTTCGTTCCATCGAAAATCTGCCCGTTTTCGGTTCCATGTCCCACAGCATGCTGACCAACACAGAGGGCAAGGGAAGTATCCGAGCTTCACTCGTCTTCGTCTGCTCCGACTCAAGCCGAGCCGCCAATGACCGATTGATAGCAGCGTTGCCGGTGCCTTTTTCCGGGCGTTGCCGTACAAAGCGACGTGCTACATCAGTTGTAATCTGACCGAGGCACCCCGTTCCGTCACGGTGACCTTGGCAAAGCGCTCCGAGTGTGGTCCAGCTACCGTGGCATCACCACAGCAGCTTCCTTTGGTATGGAATCAAGAGTCGCCTTATCGAGGTTGAGATGTGCTAAGACCAAGTCCGGTGGAGTATGAGTCAGCCATTCAGAAATAGATAAATCCTGAAAATAGCTGCTCTTGAACATCTCCAGAAACTTCAGGTCAGTGTTGCCCGTATTTTCAATGTAATGGGGAAGAGTCTTTTGCACGTACCCGACATCTCCGGTTTCGAAATCGGCCGTGCGGGCGCGACCACCGGTCGCAAAAACCGTCATTCTGCCCTTGCCAGCCATGTAGAACTGCCATTCGTCAGCATTCGGATGCCAATGCAGTTCCCGCAACCCCCCTGGATGCACGGTGACGATCGCTGCCGCAACCGTGGTCGACACTTTGAACTTGCTCGAATCGATGATCCGCACTTCGCCTCCTTTGGTACGCTTAACAACCGCTGGTTCGTCGGCGCGAAAGACGAAATCAGTGGGGGAGCTGCCTAACGTTCCAGCCGCCAAGCGGCGGTCGTCCTCCAGCGGTCCGGGAGCCTCAGCCTGAAAGATGAAAAGTTCTTCTTTCGGCAGGTTCTCGAGAACCTTTGACGACACGCCAAAGTTCTTTGCGATTACCTCGCGCGGCGTGTGTGCCATCAGGTCGGAGAGGAGCACCGTCTCGTGTTCGGAAAAGTTGCCATCGTCAAAAACTAAGAGGAACTTCGCCCCATTCGGTTTGAGCCCTTGGATCGAGTGCGGAATTCCAGGTGGGAAATACCACAGATCGCCTTCGAAAGTGTCTGCGACGAAACTCTTGCCGTTTTCATCAATCGCGGTGATCCGGGCGCCGCCGTTAAACATAATGGCCCATTCGGCTGCGGTGTGCCAATGTAGTTCGCGTATCCCGCCCGCGGTTAATCTCATAGCCACGCCGGCGAGCGACTTTGAGATTGGAAGCTCACGAACCGTCACCTCATGAGACCAGCCACCGTCATAGAGCCGCTTGTGAGCCATGGAGAATGGGTACTTGAATGTGGGAACGGCGCCTGCGTCGGAAATCGGAGGAACGATTGCGCTTGGATTGTGGCGATCCAATTCGGCGTTGTTTGGGCCGGGATCTGACGCGGCCTTCTCCAGTGCCGCTGATTCATTTCTGAAGCGAAGTAAGTTGCCAGACATAGAATTTATTCCTCTCTGTGATGCGCAATTACGAGGTGCAATCCGCCAATGTTCGGTTGTCTCCGTCGGCTGGTCAATGGAGCCATAGGCTGCATCTCATGCCGCGCGCTGCCCGGTTTGAACAGGTTCGCGCGATGGTGCCCTCTGCTGTGCTTGTTCTATGGTGCGTCCCGCAATTCGCTTTAACCAGAAAAGCGCTAACAGAGCTGCCGTCACATCGCATGCAATCATTACCCAGAAGACTCCAACCCAGTTCCCGGTTTCCACGGACGCCATCGCGGCCACGGGGCCAGCGAATATCGACGCCAATCCCTTGGCGGTATAGGTGATTCCATAGTTCGTTGTGGCCCATCGCCTGCCAAAGAGGTCACCAATCAGGGATGGGAACAGGGAAAAGATTTCACCCCATGCAAAAAAAGTAAGGCCAGTGAGGATAATAAAGTGGACCGGGTGACTAATTAGATGGAGCAAACCAAAAACGGCAAGTGCCTCCAGAGAGAAAGCAATGAACATCGTGTTTTCGCGGCCAATATGGTCCGATACCCAGCCGAAAAACGGGCGTGTGATGCCGTTCGTGATTCGTCCAAGTTGAATGGCCAATACCAGCGCCGATATGCCGAAGAGAACCCGGACAGAATCGACATGGTAATGTCTGGCAATGGGGCCCAATTGTGCAGTTACAACCAACCCTCCGAAAGCGACCAAAGCCATCATGAAATAGATGACATAAAAGGATCCTGTACGCAGCATTTGCCACGGCGTCATGTCAACGCTCGACATGCGAACCTTGGGTTTCTGCGCGTCCTTTTCTTTTTCTTTTTCGCTCCACCCTGGCGGTGACCAGCCTGCAGGAGGCTTATGGAGGGCAAGACCAGTCACGATAACAATGATTGCCTGAATAATTCCCCAGACTACCAACGTATGAGCATAGCCTGCAGATTTGATCATCCTGGCGATCGGGAGCACTGTCAACGCGGTGCCGATGCCATAGGCACCAGCGGTCAAACCTACGCATAGCCCTCGCCGATCGGGAAACCATTTCAGAGCATTGCCGACGGCTCCCGCCATAGACAGCCCCCGCGCCCATTCCGCCGATGGTATAGACGATAATCAGTTGGGTGACAGAGGTGGCCTTGCCCGCGCCGACCCATCCAATTCCCACCAGCACTCCGCCGATGATCTGCATGAGACTCGGGCCCAGCCAGTCGATGATGGCACCTTCAAAGGGCACTAACCATGTCTCGGCCAGAATGAAGGTAGAAAACGCGATCTGGATAGTAGGTAAAGTTGCATGCAGGCTTGTTCTCAGCGGACCAGTAAACAGCGTCCACGCGTACTGGAGGTTTGAGATGGCGAGCATCGCAATAATTGCCGCGATGAGTTGAATCCAGCGGTTGACAACAGGGCGGCGGCGGTCGCTACCCATGGCTATTGTGGTCACGATGCTAGCTCCTTCATGCCTTCCACATCGGTCTGATGTTTCTCGAAGTCAGGTAGACGTTGCCAGGCAGACGCGGCCGCTGGGTAGGCCGGAGGCTCTACTCCCTGGTCGCGTGACCGCCTCAGCACCGACATTCTTGCGACTCCTTTGCGGTGTGATTAGGCGTGCGTGGCGCGGAAGCGAAGAAACCTTTTTCGTGTGGGCACACGATCCCACGCGGCGCGAGTTTCGTCCATCATGCCGCTGCGCGGAGAAACCACGTCTGAGATGCAGAAACAACATCTGGGTTTGCTGTCTTTTCGCATTCTTGCATCTTCCGGAGATTCAGCGAGTGGTGGACACCAGCCCGCGCTAAAGACTCAGTGGGCTGTGATCCCTTCATGATGTGCCGAACCGCCTTTACCGTCATCCCGTCTCCCCATCCGCTTTTATCGGCGCGCCGATAGCGCTCGCATTCCACAGATAGCTCTCAAGCTCTTATGGTACCTTTCTCTCTGAGGCGTTCCTGTGAGTGAACCGGGTCTTCCCTTCGCTGCCGAATCCAAGCTGGGCAGATTCGGTCTTGGCCCTCTGGAGTGCAGGATTCTCGAGGAAGTCTGGTCGCGCAAGAGCCTGACTGTTCGCGAACTGCTCGCCGACGGAAAGATTCGACTTGCCTATACCACGGTGATGACCACTCTGGACCGGCTGTTCAAGAAAGGCTTGCTGGATCGAACTGAAGAAGGTCGGGCCTTTCGTTATTCGCCGCGCTGTGCCCCAACCGATATTCCACGACTCGTTGCCGTCAACATCATGCGCCGGTGGATCGAATCGGCTGCTCCGTCCTCCTCGCCTTTGTCGTATTTTGTAGAGGCCGTCAGCGATCACGACGTCAAACTTCTCGATGAATTGCGTGCGCTAGTCGAGATCAAGCGTCAAGAGATCAAAAGGCAGAAGGAGAAACAATCCTGATGTTCGTCCTCCGCGCCATGATGGTTGGGTTGGCATTTTTTGGCATCTGTTATTCCGGGCTCTCGCTGCTGCTTGTAATTTGCTGGCAAGCGATAAAATTGTTCCGCTGTACTTCCTTTGTCCAATCGCCCCGTTTACTTTTTGCGCTGCGGATTTTTCCCCTTGGTGCGTCGGTTTTCATCACGCTGGTCTTTGCGTTGCCGGCCTTCTTCTGGCTCGAAGGCGGAATGGATGAGGACCTGGGCACATTATTGTTCAGTGTCGGCGCATTCTTAATCCTTGCGCCAGGGTGCATTCGTATCGTGGCAGCTCATCTCCGTGCTTCGCGCTTGGTTAACGAATGGATGGCAGAATCGGCGGTTTTGAACTCCGACCGCTCGACGACTACCTTCTGTCCAAGGGACTCCGCACCGCCGCTCCTGCTCTATGGAATTCGCCGCCCCCGAGTCCTCGTGTCTGAAGCGGCAGTTTCGCTTCTAAGTCGGGAAGAATTACGAGTTGCAATCCGGCACGAGATCAGTCATCTGCGATTTCGCGACAACCTCAAAAAACTTATCCTCTACGGGATTCCATTTCCCGGCCTGGGGACATTGGAACGCGCCTGGCAGGAGGCGGCAGAGTTTGCTGCGGACGAAGCTGCCGTTTCATCCAGTGATGAGGCTTTGAATCTCGCTGCCGCTCTGATCAAGCTTTGCAATCCGGTGCCGCTTCAGGAACCGCCGGCCTTCACAACCGGAATCGTCCAGCTTGGAGCTCTGGTCAACGTCAGAGTCCATCGGCTACTGGCCTGGAACAGCGCAATCGTCCGGCCCGCGAAAGCGCGCTGGCCATGGGTTGTCATTCTTCTTGCCACCGGGGGATACTCCATCTTCAGCTATGGTCAAGCGCTAATCCTCACTCATCAATTGACGGAATGGTTTATCCATTGAAGCCTTAGTCTCTTCCTCTGTCGATCGAATGCGTGAATCCCACTTTTCTTGGTCGACCTACGAGCCTTGTGGTAGTAGGCAAGTCTGTCCTGATAGTCTCCTCGTCCAACAACACGGCTACAGTAACGATACTCCCTGCGAATCGGAGGACTTGAATGCGACGAACTGGAAAGCGCAGAGTCGAGTCTTTTGGCGGGAATTTCATTTACAAAATCTGGACCGTGTTTCTTCTCGCGGGGATTCATTTGTGTTTGGCGCCGACCTCTCTGGCACAAATCGATCGCGCGGGCTTGAGTGGAACCGTCACCGATCCATCGGGGCGTGTGTTGCCTGATACGCAGGTCACCGCGCTCCAAGTTTCTACGAAACTAGAGCGCAAAGACACCTCCTCCGACAGGGGAACCTATGACATCCCTGAGCTGCCAGTCGGAAATTACGCCATCACATTTGAGCATGCAGGGTTTAAAACGCTCACGTTCGTTGATGTTGAAGAGGTCCTCGGCCGGACGCGAATCCTCAACGCCACATTGCAGGTTTCTGGCGAAAACCAGCGTGTAGAAGTTTCGGCCAGCTCCGAGCAGATGGATAAGACTGTCGGACGCTTTAGGTGGACGCATTGAGCGGGAGCAAGCGGAGGAACTGCCCCTGAACGGCCGCAATTGGGCGACACTGAGTGCGCTGGTTCCCGGCGCTGTCGACACGGGAGGGAGCAACCAGCGCTCGGTTCGATTTGCCGGTCGGGGGCGCGATGACGACAACTTCACTTACGATGGCATCGACGCTACCAATATCGTCAATCAGCCGCAGCAGCCTTACGTCCGCCTCGCGATTCCTCTCGACACGATCGAGGAGTTTCGCGTCGACTCCATGCTCGCCACTGCCGAAGCCGGCGGAACCGGCGGCCCGCAACTGGCCGTGACTTCACCTTCGGGAACAAACCAGTGGCACGGCGACGCGTTCGAGTTTTTCCGCAACAATATCTTTGACGCGCTGCAACCGGTTCCCATCGTCACCACCCCACAGCCGCCGTTTCACTTGAATCAGTTTGGAGCGTTCCATCGGCGGGCCCATCGTCCGCGACAAGACCTTCTTCTTCCTCGCCTACGAAGGCTATCGTCAGCACTGGGGATTTCCCTTGCTCGGGTACGTGCCCAGCGACGCCTTCCGCGCTCAGGTTGCAAGCGACTCTCCGGCTCTTGTTCCCGTTCTCGCTGCATATCCGGAGAGTGAAATTACCACCAGCAACCCTGACATCAACGATTTACAGGCGAAGGCGTACAAGTTGTGACCGAAAACTCCGCCATGATGCGCCTCGACCAACGCTTCTCCGAGAAGACACTACGGCATTCCTGCGATTCAATATCGATCGCGCGGTGAACACTCAACCGTTGGCAAGTTCGGGGAACTATCTCGAAGATCGGCAGCAGCTCACCTCCGCTCCGGTGAATGGCGCGATCGAACTGCTGCACATTTTTTCTTCGTCGCTGGTCGAATGAATTCAAGTTCGGCTTCAATCGCGGCACCGCCAACACCACCGACATCAACACCACCGGCATTCCTTATGCGATTTCTGTGTCCGGATTCACGACCCTCAACAACAATCAGGTCAGCACTGGCGTTGGCAACTCATTTTCCGAGATCGACAACCTGACCTGGCTGAAAGGACGGCACACCGTCAAGGCGGGAGTCGAGATCCGGCGCATTCAGATGAACCAGGGAAATACGGAAGCTGGCACGGTCGCGTTCGCCTCCACTAACGCCTTTGACGGCGATCAAGTCAGCACGGCGAGCCTCAACGGAGCGCTTCCCATCAATGGCCTCCGCAAGACGCAGTTCTACGGCTATGTGCAGGATGAATTCAAGGTTACGCCCGAACCTCACTCTCAATCTGGGCGCCCGCTACAGCTTCTTCAACATTTTTCATGAGGTCGAGGGCCGCGCCAATCCTTTCGATTTCGCGACCTGCGGAGCACAAGGCTTCTGCGGAGTCGGTGCCAGTTTCGGCCAGCCTAATTACGGTGACATGGATCCGCGCCTCGCCTTTGCCTGGTCGCCGGGTAAGAGCGGACATTCCGTAATCCGCGGCGGCTACGGCCTCTACCACGAGGATGGCCAACTCGACGACCAGAACCTTCCCATCAGCAACGAAGTGTTCGCTTATTCGCTATCCAACAAGACCATCCCTAACCTGAGTTATCCCATTACTCCCTTTCTCGCGGATACGACCGGAATCGTCTCGCCACGCGACGATGACCGCCGCCGCAAAGATACCTATGTCGAACAGTGGGGTGTATCGGTTCAGCAGCAACTGCCTGCCGATTTCGTGGGGACCGCTTCTTATGTGGGCAGCAAGGGTGTACATCTGCTCGCACTCTCGGAAGTGAATGTCGTCAATCCTGCGACCGGCACTCGTCCCTATCCGAACTTTGGCGAGGTGAGTTGGCGCGGCAACAAAGACAAGAGTGACTACAACGGCCTCTCTGCTGGCCGTGAAGCGATCGTTTTCGCGCGGTTTTCTCTTCTCGGCCAATTACATGTGGTCGCATGAAATCGATGACGGCTCCGATGGGAGCGGCGATGGGGATTCGCTTGTCCCCGAAAACGTGGCCTGCCAGGCTTGCGAGCGCGCCTCCGGCATTTGGGATGTGCGCCACGTTTTCAACGCCAATGCCATCTATGAACTTCCCTTTGGCCCGGGCAAGCAATTCGTGAACGAGCCTGGATTCTTGCGCGCAGTTACGGGCGGCTGGGAGGTCACTTCTACATTCATGGCGCGCACCGGATTCCCAGTTAACGTTCTCATCAATCGTTCGTCATCTTCTGTTCCCGACGGAAACACGACCGATCAGCGTCCCAACTTAGTCCCAGGTGTTTCAACCACTCCATCGGGAGGCGCTACTATCGGCGAGTGGATCAATCCTGCTGCTTTTGCCATTCCCGCTGACGGCACTTTTGGCGATGCCCCGCGCGATGTTGCTCGCGGTCCCGGCGCCTGGCAGATGGATTTCGGCGTCGGCAAACGCATAGCGCTCTCCGAACGTGCCCGCCTGGAGTTTCGTTCCGAGTGCTTCAATATCTTCAATCATTCCCAGTATGGATTGCCCCAAGCCACCTTCGGTGTACCCGGTTTCGGCAGCATCATTCAGACCGTTAACACTACAACGCCCGTCAGCCCCGTCGGATCGGGAACTCCCAGGGAAATTCAATTTGCCCTGAAATTCTCTTTCTGAAGGAGTTGCCCAGCGATCTCTCCCAGTACCAGCCCGCATGATCCAGCAATTCGGCGCCCTTGACCATTACACGCGGTGACCAGAAAGACTTGTTGTTATGGATTTGCGAGGGGACAACATCCTGCGCGTGCCGAAGTCGCGGAAGGTGAATGGCGCGTTGTTTAACATTTCACTGGCGAAACTGGATTTAAGTTCGTGATGGTTGAAAATCTTCATGGCCCATTAGGCAGTGTCCAGAATGCGTACAGGAAACGATGGCTTGCCGTCACTGTCGAGTCCGCATTCTGTACAAGCAGGTCGTTTTCCAAGCTTCGTGCAGACCCCAAAGGGGTGAGATTTGGGGCGAACTCAGCCGTGAAGATATGCGAAAACAACCTGAGCGAATCCGAGCCCGGGAGCAACCATTCCCGTGCCGTAGCCAGCGTAGTTACTCTGAATCAGCGAAACGATATTTCCGTCCTTGTCGATCGCCGAAAGGTAGATCGTCGAATTGCCGAGAGCGTCGAGCATCTTCTCGATATCGGAGGGAACCACTTCTCTCCCGCAGAACAGTTGCCAGAAGCCGAATGCGGTGTAGAATGGCAGCCATTTCTCAAAGGCCAGGAAAAAGAACTCCCGCTTATTTCTGGCCGCGCAAAGCCGGGAACAGGAAAATAAAAAAATCGAACGGAGGCAAGATGCAACGAAAGATCAGCCTGCGCTTTAGCGTTGTGGGACTGCTTTTCTGCTTGATGGTGCCCGCGTTGTCTGGTGCTCAGAAACGGGACGCCGCCACAGTGGGCGGCAACCTTTTGCCTGACGGTTTCTATATCACTCCCACCGCCGCGCCCGGCTCAATCTTCCAGGATCTGCCCACCGGCCTGCGTCCCGATGGATCCGCGAACGCTGACGGCGCGGTGAACACCGCGCTCAGTCCGGATGGTACCGCCTTACTGATCTTGACGACGGGCTACAACACCGGCTTCTACACCCAGGGACCGGATGGCGCTCCGATTTTGTGGAATGCACTCTACCCGTTGACCGGCCTGCCATCGACGACCACGACTCCGAACGCGGAGTGGGTTTTTGTTTTCGATGTCCGCGGCCATCGGCCCGTGCGCAAACAACTCATCAATATTCCCAACACCTATGCCGGTTTGATCTGGGATCCCTCCGGCACCAAGTTCTACGTTGCCGGAGGCATTGACGACCGCGTCGAAATTTATGCATCAGGCGGCGGCGGAGCCAGCGCCGACGGTACTTACACTCCGAGCGCTCCATTCGTACTCTTAGGGCATAACACGCCGGCCAACGTTCCCGTCCAGCAGTATCCTACCGGCGGATTATTCTCCGCTACTCCCATCAACGACAATCCCATTGCGCAGTATATGTATATGCCATTTAGCGCGCTGGCCGCGGGTTTGGCCATTAGTCCGGATGGCACCACTCTCTATGTCGCCAATTATCAGAACGATTCCTTGTCGATCATCAACACCGCGACTCGACTGGTCACCAATGAAATTGTCTTTTTCGCTCCCGGACAAACCAAAGCCATAGGCGAAATGCCCTACTGGCCGGTCGTGCTGTCGAATGACAAGGGCGCGCCAGTTAAGACTTATGTAAGCAGCGAGCGCGATGGCCAGGTGCTGTCGGTAAGTCCTTCTGGGACGTTCAAAATAATCAAGGTCGGCGGCGAACCGAATCGCATGGTGCTATCGGCCGATCAGCTTTGGCTTTTTGTCGCCAACGGAGATCTCGATGAGATCGAGGTGATCAATACTACAAAAGACGCCGTCTCCAGTCGAATCTCCGTGGCTCGTCCCGGCTACAAATACAAGGGATCCAGCCCCAATTCCCTGGCGCTCAGCCCCGACGGCACGCGCCTCTACGCTACGCTTGGCGGCGAAAACGCCGTCGCGGTCATCAATGTCGCCACGCAGCAACTGCTCGGCCGCATCCCCACTGGCTGGTATCCCAGTTCGGTGTCGGTGAGCGCCGACGGCACTCGGTTGTTCGTGGTGAACATGAAATCCGATCCAGGGCCCAACCGGGAGTACAGGATCGACTGCCCTGGCATGGGCATCCCGACACAGTATTCGACGCTTCTCTGTCCTAGCTCTGCTATAGAAACTGATTCTCTCGTTCTCTCGAGTTCGACCTCGCGCAACGAATACATCCTCGCGCTGCTGAAGGCTGGCTTTTCGACGATTCCGGTTCCAGACGCCGACACGCTTACATATCTCTCAGCGATTGTCGATGCCAACGACGGCTTCGACAATCCCAAACACGATCCGATGATGGCCTTCCTACACAGCCACATCAAACACGTCGTCTACATTCAGAAGGAAAACCGCACCTACGATCAGGTCCTCGGCGACCTGAAGCAGGGCAACGGAGATCCCGCCCGCGTCCAGTTCCCGCGGCCGATTTCTCCCAACCATCACCTGCTCGCAACGCGGTTCGCGCTGCTCGACAATTATTACGACGCCGGCGACGTCAGCGGTGATGGATGGAATTGGGATACACAGGGCCACGCCAACGATGCAACAACCAAGAACGTGCTCGTCGGCTATGGCAATGCCAACTACAACATCCCCTTCGACTGGAACGGCAATCCGCGCAACATCGGCATCGCTCTGCCGGACACAACCACCGGCACTCCGAGCCCCAGCACGGTGCGCATTACCACCCTCTTCGATCCAACCGGCAACTCGTCCATTGAACCCGGCTCGAAGGACATCACCGCTGACGAAGGCGCGGATGACCTCGACCCCGACGCCCTCGGTGGCTACATCTGGGATAGCGTGATGCGCGCCGGTCTGACCGTTCGTCACTACGGCCTCTACGCCGACGAAAATTACTATGTCGACCCCTACGCGGGCGCCCCGTTCTACATTCCCATCGATCGCACCGCCTTTGCCGACAAGGTGGTGCAGGCCGTGCCCGTGCGTAAATCTCTCCTCGATAAGACTGATGTCTATTATCGCGGTTGGGATCTCAACACTCCCGATCAGTACCGCTTTGACGAGTGGAATCGCGAGTTCAATGAGTACGTGAAGAAAGGGGACATGCCGAGCTTCGAAATGGTCGATTTCATGGAAGACCATTTTGGCAACTTCTCATCGAATGCTGCGAATCTGGAAAATCCGCTCGCACAATTCGCTAGCAACGACTACGCCGTAGGCCGTCTGGTTGAAGCGGTGAGCAACTCTCCTTATTGGAAGGACACCGCGATCTTCGTCGTCGAGGACGATGCTCAAAACGGACCCGACCACGTCGATGCGCATCGTTCGACGGTGTTCATCGCGTCGCCATATACAAAGAGTGGTTCGGTAGTCCACACCATGTACAACTCAACCAATGTGCTGCGGACTATTGAGGACATCCTCGGCGTCAACCCGCTCGGCCTCAATGACGCCAACGCGGTTCCGATGTCTGACGTGTTCATCCGTGAGTCCAACCTGCAGCCCTATACGGCGATTATCCCAGGCATCCTGTGCCAGCCGCCGGTCGACCCCACCCTGGTACCGGAATGCAGCAACCCCGGCAACCGGAAGATAACCGCCGCCGTCAAGTCGCTGCACGACGGCAAGTGGTGGGCGCAAGCGACCAAGGGCTTCAACTTCAGTCATCCTGATATGGTCAATTCCGATCTGTTCAATCGCATTCTGTGGACCGGAATCATGGGCGACGACAAACCTTACCCTGGAGCCGGTGTTCAGAAGGCCGGCTTTCAGCAAGCTGACGTCAACCAGACGAAGAAAGAACCGGAGGCGGAGAACCGCGATTGACCCATCATAACCTGGGGGTAAACAGGGCAAGGCAGAGGCCGGTGGGCGTTCCCGGCCATTGGCCCTCTTCCACGCTGCGAGTGGCACCTAGACAAATCCGGGGCCAAACCATTTACCTCTTATGACATGGTGGCGCTTCTTCTTCACGGTGGGAAAGTGTGGGCAATCGAGGTGTCAAAAACCGTCTTTTCGTAGACGGGCTTCACGCTCTTTGTAGCGAGTCCAACAGTTGCCTGTAGGTCATCCCGTAGGCTAAATGACTCGAAGCTCGGACGGAATCGGAGGCACCACACCCAGCGAAGTTTCCTGCCGTAACTAATGTGATTCTGAGCTGTTCGCGCCACGGCCAAAGCCAGCGTCAACCCGTGAGCAGAATAGGGCCCAAGAACGTCTTGCGGCGTATCACTTGCATTGCCTTTATCTGCTCCATTCGGGGCGCGATACGCCACCGCCGCCGCGGCCTTATCACCGCATGCCCGGCCGTCCACTTCAGTGCCGGTCTTTGTCACTCTATTCAGTTTCCTTGGGAAGCCGAACGACCCCGTGGATCGGCTGCTGTCCGAAATGATTTGTTGCCTGTGATGGGCCGGTCGAGAGATTTGTAAACACCAGTGTGATGTTCGAAATCTCGAGGTTCGGGCCGCCGCCGAGGCAGACCTGTAGCGGCACTGGCCCGGTAAAGGGAGATCCTCCATTTCCCGTTACATCTGCCATTCCGTTCACCTCCAGTACCCAAGTGTAGGTGGGGAAGGGAGTGATGCCGGTTGGGCAATCGGTTTGAGGGGGATTGAAAACTAGCGTCGCGCCCTTCATCGTTATGTGGTGCGTGTGCTGGTGTCGGGAGTCGGTGCTGAACCCAAGGCCGGATCCTAAATCGGAAAACTCCATCGTCAGAGATGCAGAAAAATCCGCCCTTCCGTGCGGTTGCAGGCTCAAGGACCACGGGCCGCGAAGTTCCCACGGACCGGCTGTCGGGTTGGCTGATAATGGATAGTCATTGATCACGCCACTGTAGTGCCTGCTTGGCCAATCTTGCGCCGCTGCACTTGTGCCTAGCCCGAGCACGAGAACCCACACCCCTACCGAACAGAAGAAAGTTTTGCTGTGCATAGTTGCCTCCAGAGATTTTGGGAACACTGATCTTGTTCAGAGAATCACCGCGCAGTAAGCCTCCGCCCGAGATCAAATGGAGGGTAGCTGGCGCAGTTGCATCGCGGCGAGTTGTAGCCCGACACGCCAGGCACAGACTGAAGGAGATTGAGGACATTAAGCAAACAGCAATAAACGGAACCCCCCATTTGCGGCCAAATGCCGTGTTTTGCAGTTCTCATCCGGGGCATTACAATCGGGGCGATTGTCTCCTGACCGCTCACAGGAGGGCGAATGGGCGAACCGTTTCCCAACAAAACGCTGTCCGAGACCCCGTCCGAGGGTCGCCTTGATTCGTGGAAGGAGATTGCCACGTACCTGGGCCGGGACGTGACGACCGTCCAGCGCTGGGAGAGGCAGGAGGGAATGCCGGTCCACCGCCACCTACACCAAAAGCGAGGCTCCGTCTATGCCTTAAGTTCCGAGCTCGATGCCTGGCGGCAAGGCCGTAAACTCCGTGTCGAAGAGGAACAAGAGCTAGCCCTGGAAGCTGCTGGGGCGGATGGCCGGCAAACGACTGTTCCGCGCGGATATCGCTGGTTCATTCTGTTCGCGCCGAAGCGGTACACCTGGGTGCTGTGGACTTTTGTGGCATTGCTGGTAGCGGCATTGAGCGGGTGGTTTGCCGCCAATGGCCTCCGGCCAGCGGTCCGAAATCCACTTTTGAGTGCTCAGTTCACACGGCTTGCCAACTTCAATGGAGCCAAAAGCGATCCTGCTATTTCGCCCGATGGGAACTTCGCTGCGTTTATTTCCAATCGGAGCGGCACTTTCGACATCTGGCTGATTCAAACGAACGGGAACAACCTGACAAATCTTACCCAAGGCCGAATCGGGGATGCGCGTGCGCCGCTCCGGGCGGTGGGATTCTCCGGAGACGGATTAGAAGTGTGGAGCTCGGGAACAGAAGGCAGGAGGCTCATGCTGTGGCCGCTGATTGGCGGTGCGCCAAACAATTTTCCAGATGAAAAAGCCGCCGAGGTTGCCTGGTCTCCGGATGGCACTCGGCTTGTCTATCACACCTGGCAAGCAGGTGATCCGACATTTGTCGCGGACCACGACGGCGGCAATCCACGCCTGATCCTGCAAAACGATCCCGGATTACACAACCACTATCAGGTCTGGTCGAAGGACGGGCGCTGGATCTACTTTGTACGAGGCCGGCCCGCCACCCGTGAGATGGACCTATGGCGTGTATCGCCGGAAGGGGGGAAACCAGAAGAACTCACACATCTCAACACTGATATTGCTTACCCGACACCGATCGACGAGAGGACGGTTCTGTTCGTGGCCCACAACAAAGACGGGGCAGGCCCATGGTTGTGGGCGTTCGATGGAAAGACGCGAACTACAGACCGGGTGAGTTCGGGTTTGGAACAATACCGCGCACTGGCAGCCACAGGGGATGGCCGGCGTCTTGCGGCCAGTGTCGTGAACGTTCAGGTCAACTTGTGGAGCGTTCCGATCACCAGCCGCGTTGTCGAAGAACGGGACGTCGAGGCCTTCCAACTGCCCACCTCGCGCTCCCAGGCACCGCGATTCGGGGGCGGAACGTTGTTTTACTTATCTTCGCGAGACGGGGCTGACGGACTGTGGAGCTATCGCGACGGAAAAGCGCTAGAGATCTGGAAGGGCTCCGAGGGCGCACTGCTTTCGCCAGCCGCAGTGTCTTCGGACGGGAATGGCGTTGCGTTTGCAGTGACGCGAGAGGGGAAGCAACAGATGCAAGTAATGGCGCCGGATGGAACACGGCTCCGCCATCTTGCGAGCGATGCTGATGTTCGGGGAACGGCTTCCTGGTCTCCAGACGGCAAATGGATTGTGGTGGCGGGCAGCGATCGCGACGGACCGGGCATATTCAAACTTCCTGTTGACGGCGGCTCACCGATTCGGATTGCAACCGGGCGGTACCTCGACCCGGTGTGGTCGCCGCGTGGAGACTTAATTGTGTATAGCGGGCCCCAGGTGTTCACGCTGGCGCCGCTGCTGGCGGTGCACCCGGACGGCACCCCGGTGAAGCTGCCGGAGATCAAGGTGCAGCGCCAAGGTGAGCGCGCCCGCTTTCTGCCCGATGGCACGGGCCTGGTTTACATGCTTGGGAATACGCTGGCCGAGCAGGACTTCTGGCTGCTCGACCTTGGCACGATGCGCTCGCGGCGGTTAACTCGATTGAGCAGTTCGGCGGTAATGCGGACCTTTGATATCAGCCCAGATGGCAGCCGAATTGTATTTGACCGCTTAACCGAAGATTCGGACATACTTCTCATTGATCTTGCGACGGATCAACGTCGACGGTAGTCGGCCACATATTCGCAACGAGTACCTTCATTTTCCTACGGACTCTGATCGTCGGCTACGAGAACTTGGGATCTTGCTCTGGGTCGAACAGCTTGAAAATGCAGGACATTATTTCGCTTCTCAATCGACATGCTCACCCTCTTCAAACTTTCCCTCCGCAGCTGGGAGCACATCTCGCTCGCCAGCCATCCAGACATAAAGAGTTGGCAGCAAGAAGACGCTCATCACGAGGGCTGCGATGAGGCCTCCGACGATAACGATCGCGAAGGGGCGTTGAGAGTCAGAGCCGATAGCATGCGAGAGAGCGGCCGGTAGCAGTCCTAGAGTTGCCACCAGCATCGTCATCATGATGGGCCGCAGCCTCAAGACAGCCCCTTCAACTGCGGCGTCCTCGATGGAAAAGCGCCGTGCTCTCAGCTGATTGATATATTCCAGCATGATGACTCCGGTTTGGACAGACACTCCGAACAGCGCCAGGAAGCCCACGCCGGAGGAAACACTGAAATTGGTGCCGGTGAACCAGAGAGCAAGCAGACCGCCCATGGGTGCGATGGCAATGTTCGCCATAATCAACAGCGCCCATTTAAAGGATTTGAACATCGTGTAAAGGATGATGAAAATCAGGAGGATCGTGATTGGGAGTACGATAAGCAGCCGCTCGTCCGCCCTTTTCTGGCTCTCGTATTCTCCTTCCCAATCGAGACTATATCCGGGGGGCAATTTGACCCTTTCGTTCACCTTCTTGATCGCCTCTTCCACCGTGCTGCCAAGGTCGCGACCGCGAACACTATACTTGATGGCAACATAACGGCGATTGCCTTCGCGATAAACTTCTGAAGCACCATCGGTTTCGCTGATCTTGCAGAGCTGGGTGAGCGATACCCGTTCCCCACTGGGCGATAGCAGACGGATATTCTCGATAGCTTCCCTGGTGTTCCGGTATTGCGGGAGATAGCGCAAGGTTAGGTCGTAGCGCGCTTCGCCTTTGAGAACCTGGGTGAGCGCGGTGCCCCCTACCGCGGTCTGAACCGCATCCTGTACGTCGGCAACATTGATCTGGTAGCGTGCGGCTGCCTCGCGGTCCACGGTCACGTTCAGATTGGGCTGGCCGAGCACACGAAAAACTCCAAGATCCTCAATACCATTGACTCGGCGCATGATGCCCACGATCTCATCGCTCTTTTCTTCGAGAACTTTCAAATCGTCGCCGTAGATCTTCGTGGCCAGCGCGCCTTTCACTCCGCTCACAGCCTCTTCCATGTTGTCTTCGATGGGCTGAGAAAAGCCCCAGACGACACCGGGGATTTTGTCGAGTTCGCGATTCATGGCGGCGATTAATTCGTCCTTGTTTTCGTGGAAAACAGATCGCCACTGTTCCTTAGGCTTGAGATCAACGAAAAATTCTGTATTAAAAAACCCCGTCGTATCCGTCCCATCATCCGGGCGTCCCACCTGGCTCGTACATTGCGGGACCTCAGGGAAAGAACAAAGCACAACTCGGGCCTGGTTTGCGACCCGGATACCCTCGTCCGGTCCGGTACTAGGCGCAAGCGTGCCACGTACCCAGAGAGCGCCTTCATCGAGGTGGGGCAGAAATTCGGAACCGATCGCGCCGCTGAAGGCGAGATAATTCCCCACCGCCACGAAGAGCAGGCACACTCCGATTGTGATCGCACGGTGGCGAATGGCCCACCGAACCGCGGTGCGATAGCGTTCAATCAGGAAATGCATGATTGGGTTGCGCCACTCCTGCGCTCCCTTCTGGAAGGCGAAACTTGCCAGCACCGGCGCAATCAAGATCGAGAAGAGCAGTGCCCCGAGCAGCGCAAAGGCTACGGTCCAGGCCATGGGATGAAAAAGCCGCCCTTCGACACGCTGCAATGTAAAGATAGGCAAGTAAGCTGTAATGATGATGGCGATTGCGAAGAACACAGGCCGCTGCACTTCGTGCGAAGCCTCACTGATTCGTTCGCTTGGTGTCTTGATCCCGTTCTGGCGGCCTAAGTGTCGCACGATGTTTTCGACCATAACCACCGCGCCATCGACTACCATGCCAAAATCCAAGGCGCCGAGAGAAAGGAGGTTGGCGGGAATATGTCTCAGGTCCAAACAAATCGACGCAAACAACAGCGAAAAGGGAATCGTCGCCGCAACGATCAGCGCACCCCGGACATTGCCGAGGAATATAAGGAGGATGATTGATACAAGGATCATTCCTTCGGTGAGGTTGTGAAGCACCGTGTGACTGGTGAAGTGAACAAGATCACTGCGATCGATGAAGGGAACAATCTTCACCCCTGGAGGCAGAATATGATCGTTGAGTTCCTCCACTTCCTTGTGGACGCCTTGCAGGGCCGTGTCTGCTGCTGCGCCCTTCCGCAACAGCACGATACCTGACACTACATCGTCGTTATCGACAATCTTTCCTTTCTCGCGGTGAATGGCTCTAGCAAACTGGCCAAGCCGAATCTTCGGACCTTGCGAAACGACAGCAATGTCCTTCACCCGCAGCGGCGTGCCATTCTTGGTCATGATCACCGTGCGTTCGATGTCCTGGGCACGGTCAACCAATCCGACAGCGCGGACGTTGATCTGCTGCAGACCTTCCTGGATGAAGCTTCCGCCTGCGTTGACGTTGTTATTGGTGAGTTGTTGCTCGACCTGCGCCAGGCTCAGACCGTAAGCGACGAGTTTGTTGGGGTCAACACGCACCTGATATTCGCGGGTGGGGCCACCGAAGCTGGCAACGTCGACGATGTTAGGCACAGATTTGAAGCTTTTTTCGACGACCCAGTCTTCGAGGGATTTCAACTCCATCGTGTCATACGCCGGATTGGTACTGTGCAGGGTAAAGAAATAGATTTGACCGACGGGACTCCAGTCCGTGCCCATTTGCGGCACTACGCCCGGCGGCAGGGTGACCTGACTCAGTCGCTCCAGAACCCGTTCCCGGTTCCAGTCGTTGTCCGATTCGTCGTCGAAGATCAGCTTGATGTCGGAGAGTCCGAAGAGCGAGAACGAACGAAGATGCACCGCATGCGGGATGCCGTTCATCACGATTTCGAGCGGAATCGTGATCTGTTGCTCGATCTGTTCCGCCGAAATTCCCGGCCATTGCGTGATGATCTCGACGTAGTTGTCGGCGACGTCGGGATAGGCCTCTATGGGAAGGTCGTGGAACGCAACGATTCCCCAAGCGAAGAGGAGCACTGCAAAACCCAACACGAGCAGGCGGTTGTCAAGAGCAAAATCAACGACTCGACGAATCATTTATTGCTCCAATGTGTCTTGCAGTACCAGGGCTTTGAAACCACTTGACTCCGGGGTTGATACCAAACAACTTCTCGCAGGTCGCCGGAAAGCATGTTTCCTGTCACCACTTCCAGCCGCTTGAAATGTCCGGCGCTTACCGGCATGTAGATCCACTCTCGGTCATGCAAGTGCAGAATGGCGGCTGGGAACCTTGGCCATTTCTCCGTCCTCTCTCTGGAGAGGCACCTCCGGACGGGGCTTTCGAACTTGGGTCTAAACCTTGTGTATCCTTAAATTCCAGTTCACGGGAGACACTCAAACGGTTTGGCCAGGAGTATTTCGATTCCAAAAGAGTGTGCATTTGATCAATCGCTTGATTGGGGCGCGATGAAAGGTCAGGACTACGTTTGATTTCACGGATGGAGTATTAATCCCTTGATTGCAGAAGCTCTAATCTTGCGGGCAATCGTTTGATTGGGTTTGGAAGCACAAGAAGTGATGGGATAATCACCGATTCGATCGAAATCTATGTTGAACTTGGAATGGATCTGGGAACCACGGAACCGGACGGTCGTCCTGCTCACCAGCATGGGCATCGTCTTGGCGATAGCTGTCGTGGACTGGTGGACGAAACCGTATGTCTCGCTAGGTTTTCTCTATTTGTTTCCGATCATGCTCGCGGCTGGGTTTCTGCCCCGGTGGGCAATCGTTCTCATGGGCATCGCATGCGCGCTGCTTAGCGAGCGTTTCAGCAACCTGGACCCGGCGGACGCTCCCATCCGTACCAGTTTTGAAGCGTTGGCGCTGGTCGGCTCCGGACTGTTCATCTCGGAAGTCCTGCGCAACCGTCGGTTGAGATTGGCGTCCCAAGAACGATTACGCGTCCTGGTGGAAACGAGTCCAGCGGCGATCGTCACGGTCGATGAGAATGGCTTCATCGAACTCGCCAACCACGCGGCAGTTGAACTCATGGTCCCGCGGGACGGACATCTGATCGGGCAGCCAATCGCGGCATTCCTGCCCGAACTACATCACGCATTGCGCTGGGAAGAGGGACCGCAGTTCAGGACATCGATGCAATGTCGGGGGCATCGAGGAAATGGAGAGTCGTTTCTGGCGGACGTGTGGTTCTCCAGCTATAAAGAAGGGCCGACCCCCAAGCTAGCTGCCATCATCGCCGATGTCACCGAGGAACAGAACGCCACCGGAGATTCGACTTCGGTTGTGTCCAATCACCTAGAGAGGACCCCCTTGAACAATCGCGAATCGGACGTACTCCGGCTGCTTGTTCAGGGGTTGGCCAACAAAGAAATAGCATCGCGTTTAACCATCTCAGAAAGCGTAGTCAAGAACACGATTCAGCAACTGTTTGCGAAAACTGAGGTGCGCACTCGGAGTCAACTGGTTCGGGTAGCGTTGGAATGCTATAGGGATCTTCTGTAACAGCCTGCCGTGGTGCCGTAGTTTCCTAGGTAAGAGTGGTTCGTCAATCGTACAAAACCCACAAACAAGCGGACCGCTGACCTTGGTTGCTCCCACCTTGTGTCAGCCCAGAATTTCCGGGCCTACACTGCGAGCACGCTTGCGACGCCGGATATAGCCAACTAACATCCACACGATCACAGCTAACACGACCCCTGCGAGAATGGCCTCAGCGATGAGGATGCGCATCGAATTCATCATGATGAAGTTGCCGCGCACGCTGTAGAAGCCGTTAAAACTACGGAGCGCAGCTGGCAGCGCGAGCAGATCATCTTTGTTCATCTGCAGGACGTGTTCGTGCGGGTGATAGTGAAACCCCCACGGAAATGTGTCTCCTTTAGAATTCAGTTCGATATGGCCCCCCAAGACGAAACTTATGGGGCGATCTTTGACGAAGGCCGCGACTCGCTCCGCGCTCGCAAGATCGGCGCTGATATTGTCGATTAAGAGGCGACCCGGCATCAGAAAGTCGCCGGAAAAGAACATCCCGGTATTCCGATCGTAAAATGAGACCTCAGTCTCGTTATGGCCAGGGGTCGGCATCACGTCGACGGTACGATCACCTAGATCGATCTGGGCGAGACCGTTCGGCCAATCTACGAAATTGTAGTAGTTGCGAACGCTGTCCATATCGAAACCAACCACCTGAAGATTCGCTAGGTGGGTGAACTGTCCGTCGCCGGCACGATGGTCGCCGTGTCGATGAGTGTGGACCACAAGCAAAGAAATCTTTGCCGAAGTGTCTCCAGGCAACAAGCTCATCACCGTTTTCGCCAGCGGCATCTGATTTGGATCAGCAACGTCACCGGTGTCGATCAGAAGTGCTTCTCTTGCTCCGATCAGGAGGTACAGGAACGGCGCCTCGAACGTGGCGCAAGGATTTTCCCGAAGGATGAGTGTTTGGGAGTCGTAACGATGTACCTGCAGAGGAGGCTGTGGATCATTGGCGCAATTCGATGCCCCTTCATTCCAACGGACGTCCATTGAGCCGGGTACGAGTTGAGACCAGCCGGACAAGGACGTTTGCAGCAGCCCGGCAGCGAGAAGAAGAGAGAGTGCAAAGCGGATCGAAAAGCACGGGATAATTCGCTCGATAAGTGTCATACCGCTCCTCGCGGCTGTGGGAGATAGATCTCGGTTTGCGCAATTGGTCCCCAAGATAGCAGAAGGTCTCCGCGCAAACGGACGCGCTCATGTCGAGACTAGCTTAGTCAGTGGTCGAGGATCAGCCCGAGGCCGTGACCGACCTCATCGAGCGATATGCATCGCTGAATACGCACTGAGAAAACCGAGGCGCTCTGTCTCTATCCCCGATTCTGGGAGTATCGTCGGCAACCCTTCCACAGCCGTGCACCCAGCTCAAGGATTCGGCTCGATGCCAATGCGATCATTGACGGCTGATCGAATCCGCTGCTTGCAGCCCAAGTAGCGTTCGGTGGCTTGAACTGAGACGTGTCCCAAAAGGAATTGGATCTGTTCCAACTCGCCTCCCGAAGCATGGCAGAGTCGGGCACAGGTCCGTCGCAGATCGTGGGGCGCCAACTTCCCCACGCCGATGCGTTCGGCGGATTCCTTCACGATGTGCCAAACTGCCTTTACCGTCTTGCCATCTCCCCATGCTCGTCCTACTTTGTTGACCCGGCGAAACATCCTTCCCCGATCAATTGTGGCTGCCGCGAGCCAATCCTCCAGTTCGGTTCTCACCCAACTGGGAACCGGAACCGTTCGAACGTGGCCTCCCTTGCCGACCAGATCAACAATGGCCCAATGCTCTTCGCGCTGCTGGAGATGATCCAAAGTCAAAGCCACGGCTTCTTCGAGTTGGTTCTCCTGACGGTATTTCCCCAGGACGGCAATGGTGGTGCCTTTCCCACCCTTCAAGAATTGCAAGAGGTGGGAAAGGCTAAGGTCACCATTTTCCAAGCGCACAGATTCTTTCCGCGTTTCTCAGTTATTGACCTTCGCATGTCACATGGTTATTCCAGTCTACGAACGCACCTTGCGGATTATCACGCCAGGCCCAGACGTGGAGCTCGAAGAATGAAGGGATGTTAAAGCGATTCGGGGCGGCGACGAAATTGAATACATGCCCTTCGAGCACCGGAGGAGTGTTGTTATTTGCGGCGAGCCAGCTCGCCGAGTCCAGGATAAACTCGACACCGACGAGTCTCATCTTTCCATCGGAAGGTTCGTAGATGAGTGCCTCCGGTTGCGCGGGGTCGAGGGTGAGATTGCCGAGCAGGGTGCCATTGACGTAGTGCACGCCCATGGCCCCGTGGTCGGTACCAGCGACGCAACCTAGAAATGGACCATATCCGGCCGCAGTAGCGTTGTTGACATCGATGTACTGCTTGGTTCCCTCACGAACGAGTTGCACCAGCTTGGCAGAAGAGGAGGCTTGATGAGCGCTCGCATGATTGGAAGGCTCTTCGGCAGCGAGCGACGGAACGGCAATGATAAGGGTGTTGAGCAAACCCAAACTTAGGGTTCGTAGTATCGATGTCTGGATGAGCTGGGAGATGGGCGTTCTCATAGTTTTTCCTTTATTCATCTTTTGAGATTGTCAGCCGCGATCGCGAATGCGGTGGACCGAAGGAAGTCTTGCATTGAGCTCTGCAAGCGATCAATCCATGCAGCCTCGTTTGTTCCCCAAAAATTCCTCAATCGATAACTCTAAGAAAAACTTGGACTTAATTGCCTAGCCGTGTAACCTGAATCCGCAAATAAATGTGGTAGCCTTGTAGCCTCAACCGGGAGTTCGTATGTTGGCAGCGGCTCCAGCCTCGCGTGTTTTGCGATTCGATAGTTTTGAGCTCGATATTCGAGCCGGCGAACTGCGGAAGGCTGGCGTTAAACTGCGCCTGCAAGGCCAACCGATACAGGTACTGGCGGCGTTGCTGAATAGCGCGGGGGAGCTAGTTACCCTTGAGCAGCTTCGAGCGCAAGTCTGGACTCCTGACACCTTTGTCGATTTTGACCACAACCTGCACAATGCGATCGCGCGGATTCGTGAAGTACTTGGCGATTCGGCTGAGACACCGCGCTACATCGAAACGCTGCCTCGCAGGGGATACCGGTACATCGGTCCGGTAGCAGGTTTTCAGACGCTGCAGCCGGCCGCAGAAACCGGCCACCATGCGAGTCAACCGCTAACCCTGGTTACAGCCCCGAAGCGGAAGAGAATTCTCGTCCTGGTTCTCGGTGCTCTGGTTCTCGGTGCTCTTTTTACGCTGGGACTTGTTGCCTCGACAACCTGGCGCTATCTCCACGCGAAGGCGGCCGTTCTGCCAATACAGTCCATTGCTGTCCTGCCCCTGGACAATTTGTCCGGCGACCCTTCGGAGGAATTCTTCGCCGACGGCATGACCGACCAGTTGATTACCGACCTCGCTAAAGTCGGCTCGCTGCGCGTCATCTCGCGTACTTCGGTCATGCGGTACAAGGGCACAAAGAAGGCCCTGCCTGCAATTGCGCGCGAATTGAACGTGGACGCAATCGTTGAAGGATCGGTCATCCGTTCGGGTCCACGAGTGCGCGTTACCGCCCAACTCATTCGGGCATCCACCGACCAGCACTTGTGGGCCGAAACGTACGACCGCGATCTAGGCGATATTCTGATGCTGCAAGGTGAGGTAGCGGACGCCATAGCGAAGCAAGTCCGCGCACAACTCACTCCAAACCAGCAGTCTCAGCTTCGCTTAGCCCACGTGGTCAACCCGGCGGCGTACGATGACTATCTCCGGGGTCGCCTTTACTTTACTAACGAATTCACCAACCCTGATTCACTCAGGAAGGCCCAACGCTACTTCGAAGATGCGATCCAGAAAGATTCAAACTTCGCTCTTGCGTACGCGGGACTCGCAGACACTTACGTGTTTTTGGCGTATGCCGGAGCTTTGCAAAAAGATCTGGCCTACCGCTCGGCCAAGGATGCGTTAGCCAAAGCACTGCAACTCGACGACAGCATCGGCGAAACTCACGACACACTCGGCGCGCTGAGTTCCTTTTTTGACTGGGATTGGGAGACTGCCGATCGCGAGTTCAGTCGTGCCATCGCTCTGGCACCGAGCTACAGTTGCGCGCATGAAGATCGCGCCATCTTTCTCGCCTTGGTTGGCCGACGGGCCGAAGCCCTGGCCGAGATCGCAAAGATCCACCAGCTCGACTATGGTTCCAGCGCGGCATATAGCGAATCATTGGCCTACAATGATCTGCGGGACTACCCTCGACTGATTGATTCCAGCCGGAGAGCGCTGCTTTTTGATCCCAAGGATTGGTTTCAGCACTACACTCTCGGTGTCGGTTACGAAGGCACGGGCAAACTTCAGGAAGCGATCGCGGAGTACCAGAAGGCAATTGCGACGTCGGGCGGTTCTCCGGGCCCCACCGTGGCGCTGGCACACGCCTATGCAGCCGTCGGCAAAAAAGCCGAAGCGGAGAAGATTCTTCGTGATTTGCAAAGTAACTCGAAAGCGACTGCTTCTCCCTACACTGTGGCGACGATTTACGCCGGGCTCGGCGAAAACGACAAAGCGTTTGAGTCCCTGGAAAAAGCTCGCTCGGAGAAGTCTTTCCAAATCTTATCGCTAAAATCTGATTTGCTGCTCGATACCTTGCGTCCCGATCCCCGTTTTCAAAGCCTTCTTCGCCGTATGAGTTTGAACTAGAATCCACGCGACTACGAGCAGCATCTGACTTGCCGGTTGGGTTTTTGTTCTTCGAGCTCCGGAAAATTCCCAGCGGGTGATCATCACTGTCGAAAGACATTACCGATTGCACGCTAGATCACGGCGGCTAAGCGCCCATGCGATCACAACCTAAGTCAGTGCGTGGATGGTCAATCGTCGATCCTCGGTTGCGAAGGTCACTTCGTTGTACCGCGTAGCTTTGGAAATATCAAGACCGTGTGCTGTTTTAGCCTGATCGTTGGAATTACTCCAACTTTGCATACTCCTCTTTGGCTTGTTCCAGGATGGGAATGTCGGGATCGGCATCTTTCCAGAGAGCGAGGCGTTTCCGATCAAGGCTAGCGACAACACACCCGGAATCGTGCCAGTGGCAAGCTGGCAATACCCAAGTGGGTGCGACCTATCGAATTCCGACCTGTCCTCGCACGCTGTCAATCAACTTCTTGGAATCGTAGCCGATCCCAGCCTTAAACACCGTCTCGACGTTCTCGATCTCGTCAATTCGTTTTGAAGGATCACCTTTGATCAAAACGAGGTCTGCCTGTTTGCCAGATGCGAGGGTTCCTATTTGATCTTGCTGGCCGAGATATAAGGCGCCATTCTCCGTGGCGATGTGAATGGCTTCCACTGGTGTGAAGCCCGCTTCCACGAGTAGCTCTATCTCGCGCTGATCGCCGAAACCCGGCAGTACGCCACCATTTCCAGTTGGATCAGGACCGGCGAGCAGCAAGCCTCCCGCCTTGACGAAGGCCACCTCAAAATCCATCTCTTTGCGCAGCAGCGCCGTCATCGGTGAATCCAAAGCCACTCTTGCACGAGCGGCGAGGTAGCTTTGCGCCGATTCTGCGGACATCGCATCCAAAGTGCGCGGCTGCAATGCCGGCCGCCCCGGGGCGCCGGCTTCAAACACCGGCAGCGTCGAAGTCACCGCGACGTGATGTGATACGAGATTGCGGATCATTTCCTGCACCTGCGTTCCGTTCACGTCCTGTTTGGCCCAACTGCTGCTGCCACCGCCCGCTGGGCACACGTCCGGCTTCTTGTCAGCCACGAATTCGGTGTCGGTAAAGACCGGTCCATGCTCCAAATCATCGATTCCGAGAGCTACCGCTTCCGGCCAGGTCACGGAGCAAAGATGCCCTGTCAGTTTCAGCTTGTGTGCATGTGCCTGCTGGATCGCCACGCCCAGCTCTTCGCGCGTGATGTTCATGTACGCTTTGTACGACGTCATGCCTTCCGCCGCCCAGTAGTCCACCATGCGCTTCGCATCGTCCGGTCCGGTAAGTTCATGCATCTGCGCGAATCGGGTCGGCGCACCTTCCAGGTACGGTGCCGTGGCGTCAATGCTGGGTCCCGGCATCAGGTTCGCGTCAATCCGACTCTTGACTTTCAAGTCAGTGTAAGGCTCCAGGCTCCCTGTCGTGCGCATTGTGGTCACGCCAGCCGCAAGATAGAGCCGCGGCGCCGTGTAAGGGATTTCCGCAATGAATAATCCCGGCTCGCCAATCTTTCCGCCGACAACTTGCACAGTGTACGAATCGGTGTAGTACAGATGGTTGTGCATTCCAACCAGGCCAGGGATGACCGCCTAGCCAGAGCGCCCCATTCGTTGCGCACCCGGCGGGATTTGGGCGGACTCCTCCGGGCCGATGAATTGTATTTTGCCGTTCGCGATCACGACTGCCTGGTCCTCCTTCGCCGGCGTACCCGTACCATCGATGACTCGGACATGCTCAAGAACGAAGACCGGAGTATCGATGCTGATGAAGTCCGCTACGCCACTCGGCTTCTGTGTTTGCGCAACGGTGATCGCGGCAAGGAGCAATGAAGCAATTAGAAACAGGAGACGCATCGTAGACCTCGCAAGATTCCGCCATTGAGAATTTGGCGGAAGGCCGCAATTTTACACCAGCGTTTCTCTAACGTGATTAGCCGGGCTTGGCAGAGAGGGCGTGGCCTCCAGTTTTGGATTACTTCCTGTTGGCCGACCAACCGGACGGAGCCGGAAACAACCCGTCATGAAGCGTCGTGTGCCCCGGAAATTGCGGCGAGGCGGCAGTGGTCAAGCTGGTCAGATCTGGGTCATGCCGCCATCGACGACCAGTTCGATGCCGGTGATATAGCTACTTTCGTCAGAAGCGAGAAACGACACCACTTTGGCAATTTCGTCCAAGGTTCCGGTGCGACCGAGGGGTATATTGCCCACGATGCTGTCTGCGTACTGCTTGACTTGTTCTTCCGTCATCCCCAGCGAATTGCGATAGCCCGGTGAGGGAATTACGCCAGGACTAACAGCGTTCACGCGGATTTTGCGGTCTTTAAGATCCGTGGTGAAGGTACGCGCGAAAGAACGCACGGCGGCTTTGGATGCGCTGTAGACACTCATCGCGGGCGCTCCAGTACTGGCAACGATCGACGCATTCAGAATGACGGAGCTTCCATCCTTAAGGAGCGGAAGCGCCTTTTGCACGGTGAATAGTAGACCCTTGACGTTCGCGTTGAAAGTGTTGTCGAAGTGCTCTTCGGTGATTGCGGCGAGCGGGGCGAATTGTCCGGTGCCGGCGTTGGCGAATAGAATGTCGATGTGCCCCTTCTGCTGCTTCACAGTGGCGTACAAGCGATCGAGATCCGCAAGATTTGAGACGTCGCCCTGCACTGCAGTAATACTCTTACCGATCTGCTTCACTGCCGCGTCGAGTTCGCTCTGACGGCGGCCCGTGATAAAGACGTACGCGCCCTCCGCGACGAAGCGTTGTGCCGTAGCAAGACCGATTCCGCTATTGCCTCCGGTGATGACTGCTACTTTTCCTTCCAGCTTACTCATGAGCTTTCTCCTGTTTGATTTCCTATTTCCCATTGCATATTTCCGTACCGCCTAGTACAGATGTCACAGGTGACTGAATAGATGCAATATTTGTACCGATAGGTATGGAAGAGGCATCATAGATAGGTATGCAACGGAACAAATCCCCAAAACGAATGGGACGTCCCCGCTCCTTCGATATCGACCGAGCGTTGGACCGCGCGCTGGTGGTGTTCTGGCGAAAGGGATATGAGGGCGCGTCTCTGTCGGACCTGACCAAAGCTGTAGGCGTCAATCGTCCGAGTCTATATGCCGCCTTTGGCGACAAAGAAGCGCTGTTCCGCAAAGCGCTCGACCGGTACGTGAAGGGGCCGGCGGCCTACACCCAAGAAGCATTGAGGGAGCCGACCGCCCGCGCAGTCGCCGAACGATTGTTGCTGGGTGCTGTCGATTTGAACACAGCCCGGCGCAATCCCGGTGGGTGCCTCATGGTGCAAGGTGCGCTTGCGTGTGGCGAGGCGGCCGATTCCATCCGGCAGGAACTGACCGCCTGCCGCGCGGCAGGTGAAGCTGCGATGTGCCGGCGTTTCGAGCGTGCGAAATCAGAAGGTGACCTACCGGCCAATGTGAACCCTGCTGATCTTGCTCGCTACATCGCGACGGTCATCTACGGAATGGCAGTTGAGGCAGCGGGCGGCGCAAGCCGAAGTAAATTACAGAGCGTAGTCGAGACGGCGCTGCGAACGTTGCCGATGTGAGACAGCCCGTGGTCCACTTTTGTCGGAAGCGACATCCACTGACGCTTGTCTGAATCGAGACCGGGCCCAGCCGAGAAGACACAACCCCATAGGCCGGATAACTTCTGGTTTACCGACAAGGACTAAGCCGCTGGTGCGGCGGACGCTACGCGTGGGGTGAACCCGGAGATTTCCAGCACTGCTGACGTAGTGTGGGTCACAGAGAAAGGAGACTCCCTGTGACCCGCTTACGAAAGATGATGCTGGAGGAACTCCAGCGCCGCAACTACTCCGAGATCACAACTCGGAAGTACTTGCAGTACGTGACTGCCTTCGCTCGCCATTTTGGCAAGTCCCCGGATCAGCTCGGGCCGAATGAGCTGCGAAGTTATCAAGCATACCTGCTCCAAGAGCGCAAAGTAACACCCGGCACTGCCGTGAACTGTGTGGCAGCGCTGCGGTTCTTCTTCGTTAAGACTCTCAAGCGACATCAGTTTCGGGAGTTCCTACCCTATCCCAAAGACCACCGCCGACTGCCAACGGTGCTCAGTCCAGAAGAAGTCTCGCGTTTGATCAACGCCGCCGGGACATTGTTTCGACGGACGTTGCTGATGACGCTGTACGGCACGGGCATGCGACGCTCCGAGTTGGCTCATCTCAAGGTTGGCGACATTGACAGCCAACGGATGATCATCCGGGTGGTAGCGGGCAAAGGCGGCAAAGATCGTGATTTGCCTCTCAGCCCAACCCTGCTGGAAACCCTACGCGAGTACTGGCGCTGGCGTAAGCCGAAGCTCTACATGTTTCCCACTCGAACTCGTGGCCTGCCAATGGAGGAGCCGATTTCCGACAAGACCGTCTGGATCGCATGCAGCGAGGCGGCACGTCGAGCCGGCATCAACAAACGCGTCACGCCGCATACGCTGCGCCACAGTTGGGCGACCCATTTGTTAGAAGCGGGCACCGATTTGCGCACGATCCAGGTTTTGCTCGGGCACGGCGATCTGGAAACCACCGCCCAGTATCTGCATCTTTCGCGACGGCACTTGCAGGCCGTCAGCAATCCGCTGGATGGTCTAACTTTGGCTGGCACCGAGAGCGTCAGTCGTAGCTTTAAGCGAAAAAAACAAGAATGACTCGGCCCACCCTTGAGGTGGCCGACATTCTGCGTACACAAGGCGATCGCTTTTTGGAGCGGTATCGACTCGAGCTTTGGTTTTCAGCAGCTCAAAGCTTTTCGGGCCATTCTGCGTTGCCGTACGGCAGCGTTGGGCGGCCATCGCGATGCCTGCCTACGCTGTGGCTATCAGACCATCTCCTACAACTCGTGTCGAAATCGGCACTGCCCCAAGTGTCAAGCGCAGGCCCGCGAGCGCTGGTTGGCGGCACGCGAACGCGAACTCCTCGACACCAGCTATTTCCATGTCGTGTTCACCCTGCCTCACGAACTCAATGTGCTGGCCTTGGAAAACCCGCGTCTGTTTTACGATCTGCTGTTCACTGCCAGCGCACAAACCTTGCTGGAAATCGCATCCGATCCCAAGCATCTCGGAGCCGAGATCGGTGTCGTCGCGATCCTTCACACGTGGGGACAGAACCTGCTTTTGCATCCCCACATTCACTGTGTCATTCCTGCCGGCGGGCTCTCGCTCGATCATCGTCGATGGGTCCACCCACGATATCCTTTCTTCTTACCCGTCAAAGTCCTGAGTCGTGTCTTTCGCGGCAAGTTCCTCGCCGGCCTGAAACGCCTCCACCACCGCAAGAAGCTACAGTGCGCCGGCCCGGCTGCGGCCCTCGTCGATTACAAGCAGTTCGCAAAACTGCTGCGTCGTCTCCATCGCCACGACTGGGTGGTTTATGCCAAGCCCGCCTTCGGCGGCCCTATGCAGGTGTTGCGCTATCTCGGTCGCTACACCCATCGCGTGGCCATTTCCAATCATCGCTTGTTGGCCTTCGACCAAGAGCGCGTGACTTTCCGCTGGAAGGATTACGCCCACGGTAGCAAGCCCGGCACAATGACTCTTTGCGCCACCGAGTTCTTGCGCCGTTTCTTTCTGCACGTGCTGCCCAAAGGCTTCGTCCGCATCCGTCACTTCGGCTTTCTCGCCAATCGTTGGCGGGCTTCCCGCCTGGCATTGGGCCGACAGCTGCTCGCCTCCGGCAGCTCAACAGAGCAGCACGTTAAAGCACACGACGTGCCCGACAGCTCTTCTCTCTGGCACTGCCCGCGCTGCGGCGCATCGATGATTGTGATTCAGAGATTCACGGCTGCGGGACTATCAGCATGCACATACTTCGATTCTTCCTAACCCGTCCCTCAGCCGCGACCCAAGGAGGTGCTTCGGCACGCCAATGCATTCGTGTGCTCACCCGAGGTTCACGACGTCTCTCACCACCCTCCGCCAACACTTCTGCAGCTCTCTGCAGCACCACACACGCTTTCGATCGGCTCTTCCCGTGCCTACCCATCGACCTGTTCCGCCCCAAACCGCCCTTCAAATCCCATAGCGCACCGCGTCCGCCGCAAACACCAGCGGCTTCCTCCTAGTCTGCTTATCGAAAACGCCTCGGATCGAGTTCCACTTCGTTCTGAAAGTGTCCTGCCCGAGGCGTTTCCGATCAAGCCTAGCGACAAACCGCCAAGTAACGAGCCGATTCCGGTGGTTGTGAGTGCGATGGCCTGTTACGTCAACAATGGCATAGCTTGAGCGTTTTCGGAATTGGAGAACGGGAGTACTGTGTTGCCGCTGAGAGTCAGTTTGTCCCTGTACTTTGCTGTCGCAATGTTACCAACTAGCGCTTTAACGCGGGGGCCCAGTTCTGAACTAGCCTCAGGGTGTGGTCGGAATTAGTCTCAGTAGGGACTGCGGCCAGCAGGCGCTTTCCGTCGTGGGACAGGTCCCAGTCGACGCCGGACGGAAAGGAACGACCAGCAAATCTGATTTCGCTCTCTCCGACATGAAATTCCTCTCCCTGCGAGCTGACGGCGACGCTGGCGATTTTATCCTCGCTTGTCGTGTAAAAAAGAGTGTCGGGCGTCGGCCAGCTCCAGCCGTTTCCACCTCCGGAGGTCACCTCCCACTTTTCCGGTCCGGGCGGAATGGCCGTGACATACACCTCGGACTTGCCCCGTTCGGCTGAGTCGAAGGCCAGCCATTTGCCGTCCGGAGAAAATTTCCCAGTGCTAAATTGAGGCCAGTCAGGCCGTTCCTGGAACCATTGCCACCTACACTCGCGCTGTCGCTAGAATCGCAGGCGGCTAGAACGCAATACGCCGCCGTTGGGTATGAGTGCATCATCCGTTCGATGCGCGAGGTTGGCCTCCGCTAAAGCTGGCTCGTGCTGATAGCCGCTCCCAATTTAAATGGGCGATCTGTTGCTTTGATTCATCGCTTAGAGTGGCTTCTTCGAGGAAGTGGCGCGCGCCGCGTTCAGGGCGGTACTGGTATGGATAGTCGGTCGAGAAGAGTATTCGGCCAACGCCAACGATTTCAACAGAACGTTGCAGGTAGGATTGGCTGAACATTCCACTCGGTGTGACGTACAGATTCTGCCGCATGTAATCAGCTACGGACCTTTGGAGTTTTGCGACTCTATTGAGCGCGCTCAGGCGCTCGGCATAGAACAGAACCACCTCTCCCCAGTGCCCCAAGATGATCTGAAGCTCTGGAAAGCGATCAAATACCCCGGCGAGGATCAACCGCAAGAATTGGATCCCGCTTTCGTAATGCCATCCAAGACCGAACGTTGCGAATGCTAGATCCACCTGTTCGTTGAACCCAGAGTAGTAGATGTCACGAACAGCCTGTTGTGGAATCTGCGGGTGGATATAGAGAGCAACATGCAGGCTTGCAGCGGCTTCGAATATCGGCAGAAAATCCGGGTGATCGATATTCTTCTCCCGGGTTCGTCCGCACAGCAGCGCTCCCTTTAATCCGAGTCTCACAACTGCCCGCTCAAGTTCTCGGGCTGCGTCTCGCGGCGAGGGTGTAGGAAGGGTTGCGAACCCTTCGAAGCGGTCGGGCCGCCGTGTCACCGTCGCAGCGATCAGATCGTTGGTGCGCATGGCGAGGTCGACACTTTGGCGTGGATCGAGGTTGTGCAACGCCGGCGTCGTCAGGGACAGCACTTGCATATCAACCCCGCTTGCCTCCATCAAACGTATGCGGGCGTCGCTTAGGTCGTCCAGCCGGTCTGCAATCTCTCCTAGATGCAGGCTGAGGCCGACGCCACGCTCCGCCGACGATGAAGCAGACCAGGCATCTCTGACCGCGCTCGTAAGGAAGTGCTCTTCTATTGCTATGATTTTCATGTTGTCTATTCCGCTTTCACCCACGTATCCGACCCTTTCAGCTTGACTGATACATCGGAGAAGAAGAGGTGTAGGGGCTTGCCATCGATGGTCCCGCGGTGCTCGGTTGAGAACAGGAGGGGACCTGCTTTTTTGTAGCCTGTCCATGTTGCGGTGACGACCGCCGGCTTCAAGTTTCCGCCGTGGTGGAAGAGAAGGTACTCAACGCGGTTGTCTTTGCCAACGTAGAGGTTCCACGTGTCGCCGGGGGTATAACCGCCGCCTTCGGCGGGATACTTCACTGAGACCAACTCGGCCGATCCCTGGCCCACGGGCAGTTTATGCGTACCCTGATCGCTCACAGTAGCGCTGGTGTCCCAGAAAGCATGGAAGGGAAACAGAAGCCAATAATTACCGTTGGTGAATTCCGGGTTGATTTTCTTTTTCACGTCGTCGGGCTGGCTGCTGAGCTCAGAGCGCACATAAATGCCCTTTTGGAATCCATAGAATGGCGTCCACAAAGAGATCTTGCCGGTCTTCGGCTCCCACTCCCACGATTGGGAGATATTCACTCCTGGGAACTGTAGATTAAAGGTATAGCGGATCGCTTCGACTTGCCCCCACGAGTCGAGACCATACGTTTTGGCGATCTGTTCGAGAATTGGCGGGCGGGTCTGCGCCCAGGAAGTTGCAGCGACGATCAATAACCCAAAAACTGGCAGAAGACGAATCGCTGTACGAAACCACGAATTTGTCATGGAGGTTCTCCTGGGTGACTTTAAACGACCGATGTGGGATGAGAGCTCGGCCTTGAAGATGCGGAGAAGCATGTTAGCAATACTTTGGTTGCGCATCCAGCGAAATGTCGCTAGTTGGTTGAGCTCATTGTCCGGCCGGCCATGCGGGGACGATCTGAGCAGCGACGACGGCGCGAGACGTGGGATGGATGGCTTTTTGAGGCGCACCACCTGCTCGATGCCTGGCTTGACGGCGCCCGCCGCCATGGGCTATAACGATCTTCCCCAGCTGCCCGGACGCGCATGCTTATCCACTGCAATCCCGGCTTCACTTGACGGTAGATCCCTCGACGTCGCTCGGTCGTGTCACGGATACCTCTTCCAACGCCACTCATTCCCATCGGTGCATCCTTTATGTGCACCAAGAAGGAAGCCATGCATTCTCAGCATTCGAATCAAACCCATCTTTTTGAGCTTCGTGGCGGCCATCGTTGCCATAGGAATCTCCATCCGCGCTTTTGGCGATGTCTCCAAGCCAGCGCAACCAAAGCAAGCGTCGTTCCAGGTAAGAAATGAATTCAAAGTTCAAGTACCGAAGGGAGCCAAGACGGTGCGCATGTGGTTCAGCGTTCCGCAGGAAGACTCCGCATCTGTGATTCGTGAGTTCAGTGTCGCCGCCGATTTTCCAGTCCACTATTACCGGGACGATTGGGGAAATCGCGTAGGCTATGCGGAACTCAACGCGCCCGCCGAAGGCACGGTCACCATCCGCGAAGCGTTTGCACTGACGCGCACCGAGACTCGCAACGACATCGACGCAACCAGGACCCGTCCGCTGACCGATCAGGAACGGGCTGCGCTCTTCGCCTATCTCCAACCTTCAAGCCACGTCATCGTCAACGACCAGATTAAGTCCCTTTCCGCTTCAATCGTCGGAGGCGAAACCAACCCCATTCTCGCCGCTAGAAAAATTTACAACTGGACGCTCGAAAACGTGGATTACTGGGTGAAGGACCCCGACCACCTGAAGGCCTCCTCGGTAGGCAGCACGGAATATTGCCTGCGGACAAAAACCGGAAACTGCACGGATTTTCATTCGCTGTTTGCATCACTGTCCATGGCGGCGGGTATTCCCACCCGCATGGTCTACGGTTCGCTGCTAAAGCCCACCTTGAATGGCATCCAAATCGACGGAAGCTATCACTGCTGGATCCAGTTCTTCGCGCCCAACTACGGCTGGCTCCCTCTCGACGTTTCCCTCGCGAATATCTACGGCAAGGAGTTCCCGCTCACAGATAAGAATAAGGACCTCGTGGAGCGGACCACGGCGACCGGTTATAAGGGTATCGATCGAAGCAAAGTGGATTATTATTTCGGGAACCTCGATGAGAGGCGCGTAACCTGGTCGATGGGGCGCGACCTGATCCTGCAGCCTCCGCAGAATGATGGGCCGGTGAATGCGCTTACGAAAATCTACGTCGAAGTGGACGGCAAACAATCCGCGGATTGGACCCGCGAATTCACGTATGCGGAGATTACGAAATAGTCGATGGTCGCTGTTCGTTAATCGTTGGCAAACCGCCATGACCTAACGACCAACGACCAACGACAACGACGAACGACCTATTTCAGCATAGGAGACCACACGTGGAACTTTGGAAACCTGATCCCACTTTTTACGCTTCACCGAAAATGGCGATGAAGGCGCCCCCGGAAAAGCTGGCATTTGTGGCCATGCTCAACGCCGAAAATAACGGACGTCCCGACGCTCTGGGTGTCGTCGATGTGGACCCGGCGTCCGAGACTTACGCCAGTCTCGTGGGCCGCGTGGATATGCCCAACCCGGGCGACGAATTGCACCACTTCGGTTGGAATGCTTGCAGCGCCTGCCTTTGCCCGTACATGCCGCATCCGCACACCGAGCGGCGCTACTTGATCGTGCCCGGCATCAAGTCCTCGCGAATCCATATTGTGGATACGAAGCCCGACCCGCGAAAGCCGAAGATCATCAAAGTAATCGAAGCCAACGTCCTCGCGGAACGTGCCGGCTACAGCCGGCCGCACACGGTGCATTGCGGTCCCGAGGGAATTTTCTGCAGCGCGCTCGGCTCCGCTACGCGGAGACGGGCCAGGCGGAATTTTCGTCATGGATCCGGACAGCTTTGAGATTTTGGGGAAATGGGAAATCGACCGCGGGCCGCAATTTCTTGCCTACGACTTCTGGTGGCATTTGGGCTTTGACACCATGATTTCCAGCGAGTGGGGAACGCCCAACATGGTGGAAAGCGGCGTGAACCCGGAAATTCTTTTGAAGGGCGGCTACGGCCACGCGCTGCACGTGTGGGACCTGCGCAAGCGTCGTCACCTTCAAACATTAGATCTGGGACCCGAGTACCAGATGGCTCTGGAGCTTCGTCCCGCCCACGATCCCAGCCGCGCCTACGGATTTCTAGGCGTGGTGGTATCGCTGAAAGATTTGTCCGCTTCCATTTGGGTTTGGCATCGCGACAATGGAAAATGGGGCGTGACGAAAGTGATCGACATTCCCGCCGAGCCCGCCGATCCCGAAAAGCTGCCGCCCCTGCTCAAGGGATTCAAGGCGGTGCCGCCACTGATCACCGACATCAATCTGTCGCTCGACGACCGCTTCCTTTATGTTTCCTGCTGGGCAACCGGAGAATTTCTGCAATACGACGTGTCCGACCCTTTTCATCCGAAGAAGACAGGTTCGGTGCATCTGGGTGGTATCGTGCGCCGCGCCGGACATCCGAAGAATCCCCGCACGCCCTTGAACGGCGGCCCGCAAATGGTGGAGGTGAGCCGCGATGGACGGCGAGTTTATTTCACAAACTCGCTGTACGCACCGTGGGACGCGCAGTTCTATCCCGACGGAATTAAGAGCTGGATGGTAAAGCTTGACGCCAAGCCCGAGGGCGGCATGGAGATCGACCCGAAATTCTTTCTTGAATTCGGTGATCTGCGCGGCCATCAGGTCCGTTTGGAGGGTGGCGACGCCTCCTCAGACTCTTACTGCTACTCATGAACCATTCTCCGCTCTGGCCCTGGGCCGCGTTGTTTCTGCTCGGAGCCTACCACGGACTCAATCCAGGAATGGGTTGGCTTTTTGCTGTCGCTCTTGGAATGCAGAAGAAGAGTGCCGCAGCGGTATGGCAATCGCTCGTGCCGATTGCCGCGGGACATTTCGTAGCGATCGGACTCGTAGTAGCCGCAGCCGCGATTGCCGGCGCAGTGCTGCCCTTGCGTTACGTCAAGATCGCCGCCGCTTGCGTTCTTCTTGCCTTTGGACTTTCACCGGTTAATACGGAAAAGCCATCCACGTTGGGGCGGAATGCAAATCGGTTTTCGCGATTTGGCCATCTGGTCCTTCCTGATGGCTTCCGCTCACGGCGCCGGCTTCATGCTGCTGCCCATCTTGCTGAAAATGTCATCGCTCCACGCGGCCGCCGACCGCGGGCGATTCTGCTCACCATCTCCACGCGCTCGGTTTTGCGGGAACGATGGCCCGCGTCCATCGCCCTGCTTGTTCATACGCTCGGATATCTTCTCGTCACCGGGCTGATCGCCTTCGTCGTCTATGAGAAGTTGGGTCTGGAAGTTCTGCGAAAAACCTGGGTGAATCTAGATCTGATCTGGGCCGTGGCGCTCATCGCCACCGCTGGCTTTACACTGCTGATTCCCACGTAGAACTCCCAGATCGCCATTCGGGCGAGCGGATGCGCTAAATCTACAAATCTCCAAGATCGGTACCGATAAACGCGCTTGTGTTGACCAATCCGATCAACTCCCCGCGTCATTCGGGCGCGACACAGAGGTGTCGCGCATGTGCGAAGCTCGGTGAGTGATTTGGCGATTTATCACCAACTGAGGCGGGCATTCGTGTCGGTGAACGACCCATGGGCGTCGAGTGTCCGGTTTGGCCGTTTCTCGTCAACTTGCCGGCTTGAGGAAATTGAAAGCCTCGCCGACTCTCGGCCACTCATGTTTGTGGCGCGCATCCTCATCGCGCCTTACTCACGCGAGGAAGCCCTTGCCGGAAGCCCTCTCTCTACGCTTTCTCGAGCACAAGATGGGTCGCGTATTCCGAAGGCTTGCGTTCGATTATGGAGAACCCCAACGCATGAAGGTCCAGACCATCGAACGGCAGTTCTCCTTGACCGAGAAGAACGGGTACCGACGCGAGGTGGAGAGAGTCGATTAGGCCAGCTCTGTAGCCCGATCACATCCTATGAGGCGTTCGCTAGGGCTGAGGTCAATCGCGAGCACGAATTTGAGCTCCGACGCTTCCTGATGGGGACGGAGAGAGCCGAGTCGTTTGGGCTGCTCGGATCAGACGGGAAGATTAAGAAGTTCGAGGTTGAAAACGTGAGGTTCGCTAGTGTCAGAACTGCGTCCCATTCTATTTCGAAACAACCCGGTGTTCTTACCCGTACTCTTTCAATTCGAAATTGTTGGTGACAGTCTTCTGATTTGCGTTCGTGAGCTTTCAGGAGTTTCCACGAGCTATCTTTCATGTCCGCTGTCTTTGATACGGTCCTGAAAGACTACTTCCTTACACGATCCCTTGACCAATAAAGAGTCAACACTGCGTCGTGGCGGCTCAGCAACCACTCCGCCACCTCTTTCGCTTGAAAAGGTCGGTCTTCGGGGTCCAGTTCACGATTGATCAGTTCGGTAATCTCTTCGGCAGTGCTCGGTTTTCTGATCTCGTTCAGAGCTCGCGAAATGTGCCCGTCGCGACGCCTCCTCGGATTTGCAATCTGCCCCATCCCTGGATCCAGCTTAGAGACAATGAATGTTATCGGTCAGATTACCCTGATAGTCCACGCCGTGAAAAGATTTCCTGGAAGACCAGCATTGCGGAAATGAGAACGCTGGGAATGGTAAAGGCTGTGACATTGGTTATGCTCTAGCCATCAACTCCTGCGAGAGAGCCAATAGCGTGGAGGCATGCACCGTCACAGCCCTTGATGCGATCACCGCTTTCGCGGTCCCAAACCCCAACTACTCCTCGCAGAGCCGTCGGTTTTTTCAGGTCTGGCTGCTCTTCGGGTCGCCCCGCCGAGTTGATCACTCAGCCTACTTCGGACTGGCAAAATTTTATTTAAGCCAACCCTTTCAGCCGTCGACGACAGCAACCCTAGAGAGTTACACGATGATTGTCAACGCCCCTTTTCGGTGCAATCGCCCACTGGCCGGACAACAAGAAGCAGAAACGCAACCCACTGAATCGTTGCTGCTTAATGAATAGCATGTTAAATTCTTTCCACTTTTTGCACAGATCGTCCACAGATGCTCAAAGGCATGGCCGGGAACATAGGAACCGATTAAGCATCTTGACGAAAGAAGATAGGTCAGGCATGGTGATTTACCAGCCCACTCATGCAAATGTCAGACCTCGTGGCCTACATCGATGGCGGCTCTCTCGGGAACCCAGGGCCATCCGGCATTGGAGTGGTGATTGACGGCTCTACAAACGGCACAATCAGAATCGCAAAATGGATCGGGCACCAGGACAATAACGTCGCCGAGTACGTGGCGCTTCTCGAGGCGCTGCAACGTGCAGTGGAGCTGAACGCCAAAACGCTCCACGTATTTTCGGATTCAGAAGTAATCGTCAAGCAGATGAGAGGTGAGTACAGCTGCCGCAGTCCGCGGCTCTATTGTCTGAATTGGATCTGTCGAAAGTTGGCCCGCTCGCTCGAGTTCTCCATCTCCCATGTTCGCCGTGAGCACAACACTGAGGCCAATAGTTTGGCCAATAGAGCTGCAACGCAAACGCGGAAAGAGGGTACAACGGGCTCGCCGACCCAATGAATTGTGATTCCGACGGGCGAGGAGAATTGAACCGTCAATGTATTGATTGCTCAGCAATCTGCTAATCGCTTCTTGTTTTTCAGTTTTCAATTGCCGTAGTCGCCAGTCCTTGGCGTCCGAGCCAGGAGCAAAGTCCGGACATCACCCCGAAAAGAATCAAAACCAGGCGATTTCGGTAGCGATTCCTCACTTCTTCACCATCGTCAGAACTGCGCGCCATTCTGTTTCGGAACAACTCGGTGTCTTTACCCGTACTTTTTCAATCCGAAATAGTTGGTGACAGTCTATTGATCCGCGTTCGTGAGCTTCTAGGAGTTTTCTTGAGATATCTTCCATGTCCGCTGTCTTTGAAAGGTTTTACGACTCCGCTTTTACCGCAATGCGAGCACGCCCATTCTAGTTTCACTTCTCCGACCCTTTCGCAACTGCGGCATGGCGGGTAAGAAAGAAGGGGTGAGGCGAAGGGGATCTACGAGAAAAAAACTTACAAGCGACCTTAACGAGCGTGGGGGACGGCATATTTCCAGAGAGTGAGAAAAGCTTGAATCGCCGATTCGAGCCTGGTTACTGCGGCAGACCGACTTTGCGCACCAGTTCGGCAAACCGCGGATCAGAACGCAGAGGATCGAGTTGGAAGTAAGTGTTCAAACCAATTAGCAGCCAATCGTGTTCCTGATAAGCCGTGTTGAGCCAATGGAAAGCCTGCGCTTTGTCTCCCAGGTCGGCGTAGAAGCGGGCAATCTCCAACGCTGAGAAGTAGCCCGTCTTACGTTGCGCTTGCCGGATTTCAATGGCTTGGGTGAGAGCGCCTTTCCAGCCTGCGGAACGATACCCTTGTTCCATGGCGGCAGCGAATTCAGATTCGCCCCGGTTGCCGGAGAGCTGGCCATGGGTTTTCCATTCCTCAATGACTTGCGGGTATATCCGTTTTCCCCAATAGCCGTAGGCCAGGCAATCGTGCGCGATAGCGAATGTCGGTTTCTCGTTCGCCAGCTTGCTGCAAATCGCGATGGCTTCGTCGTACTGTCGCGCCGAGACGCGAACACTTGCGACCACCCTGCTGATAACGGGAGACTGCGGATCGAGCTCATGCGCAAGATTGACTTCTGCAAGCGCTTCCTGTTCTCTGCCGCCAATCATGCCAATATCGTCGGCGTACCACTGACGCGCAGTAGCATCGTTGGGGTCAAGTTCAAAGGCTTTCTTGAACTCCGCCTCGCCGCCCGCAAAATCCCAATCGTACTGGATCTCGTTGCTGCCCAGAACGGCATGAGGATGAGCTAAGGTCGCGTCTAACTCCAGCGCCTTGCGGGCGGCGGCATTCGACTTCGAAAAGTCTTCGCCGGGAGTGCCGCCATAGTTAGGCAGAACGGAATGGACATCGGCCAGACCTGAATATGCCAGAGCATATTCGGGGTCTTTGTCGATGGCCCGATTGAAATAGGAAATGGCCTTCTCCAATTCATCGTACGTCCGGTTATTCCAGCCGTAACGGCCCTTCAAATACAACGAGTAGGCCTCTGCATCCTGCGTGCCCTGGTTCGTGACCTGTTCCTTAACGGCGGTGCTGAGGGTGGAACGCAACTTTCCCGCAAGGTCGCCCGCCATTTGCTGCTGCAACAAGATGATGTCGGCTCTCTTTCCCGTGTAGCGGTGCCCCCAGATTTCCGTGTTGTCCCGAACATCCGTGAGCTCTGCGCTTATTTCGATGGTGTCACCCTGCGCCATCACACGCCCGCTCACCAGGACCGATACGCGGAGATTGCTGCCCGCGGTCGGCACGTCAACATCCTTTCCCTTGTAGCGAAAAACCGAGTCGCGGGACCTCACCTTAAGCTGGGGCACATGGGCGAGGTTTCCGATCAAGGACTCGGTGATGCCGTCGCTGAGGTAGTCGGTGTTGGCATCTCCCCGCACGTTTGTGAAGGGGAGAACGGCGACACAATCGGGGCCGATGGCATCCTGGGCAGCGGTAGTCTGGTGGAGATCTTTAGTGCCGACGTGCAATGCATTTAGGGCTGATGCATAGGCGGCAAAGCGATGGCTTTTGCGATGGACCCAGATTCCGGCAGCAAGCGCCGCGCAAATCGCCAGAATTCCCACCCACACTCCCGCTGCGCCTAACTTGTCCTCGGGCTGCACCTGGCTGATTTGTACCGGGCTGATTTGCGGCTCCAACGCCAAAGTCTTGGTCCGCAAGGCTTGGGGAGTGCTGAGCCACAAGTCCAACTCACTCTCATAGGCGAAGACACGTCCCTTTGCGGCTCCGGGAACGCGATGCACCGGCAAGGCACTCTCTTTCTCCCACCGCCGGACAGTCCTCTCATCCCGTCCGAAGAAGGCAGCAATCTCCTTCCACGAATCCAGACGACGCTCCGGGGGACTGGTCGCGCCTTGTGCCACTGAACTCCCCGCCGAACGGTAGATGAGCGACGAACGCCCGATTATGCCCGCTTATGTCCGGTTTTGTCCCTTGCCCCGGGGAAGAAAGTCGAACAAGTATACGCTCTGTGCGACAACGCACGAAATCAAAAATTCGTGATTCGCAATGGCACGGCGGAGTTGGTCGGGCAGCATGCGTTCCATAGCCCGGGGATGGACATGCTTCGATTTTCGAACTAGTCCGCTACGGCGGGCACACCATTCTGGTGCTGACGACAACTTCGGAGTTGGTGGGGGACAATGGCGGTCGTCTTTTTGGGGGGCAAAAAGGAAATCCCAGTTTAAGAAGTGTGAAGCAACCGGCATCAGCAGCAATGGTTCCACCGATGATCAACCCGGAGCGGATCTGCTTCGGCCCGACTCCTCGGCTCGGACCTAAACTAGAGGTCTCAATATGAATTCGGTATATAGGAAGTTTCGGGGATCAATGCTTTGCCTCGTCATGGCCATCGCCGCCGCAGCAGTGCTATCGGCACAGAACGGCTCGTCAGGATATCGTTATGTGACGATTCCGGCGAGCAATTCCATTCAAGAGGACCTCATAGACACGTTCCCTTTGGGCACCTTCACGGCGAATAACCAACTGGCGACGTTATTCGAGATTCCTTCCACGCCGAATACATGCGGATACAACGGCCTTGGACCATGCAACTACTACGACGCGTTCGGGTTCGATGGCGCCGGCCAATCAATTACCATCGATGTCTCGATCCCGAATGTAGCTCACGTTTTCACGCTGATGAACGCCTACACGCCGGTAGCCGGACAGCAGCTTGCTACGATTGAATTCTTCGGCAGCGACGGCGCAACCGATACCTTCCCTCTCGTGGCGGGGCAGGATATTCGCGATTTCTACCAGGGCGGCTACGCCAACACGCTAACAAATGGCATACCTGGCGTCAATGCCGTAAACGCCTTCAGTTGCGTTGATCCCGCCACCTGCCTGGGCGGAGGGGATACGGGCAACGTCACTACTGGAGCTACGGGGACCTACGTCATTGACGAGCAGCAGTTTTCGCTCAGCCCGGCATTCTTGACTCAGAACTTAGTCAAGATTGTCATTACAGACACATACGACGGTTCTGACCCAATCCTGCTAGGTATCACTACAGATCAGGGTACGCCGCCTGCCGTTGTCATTCCCGGGGTAATGGGTACGTCGCTCTATCTTGGAGACGAACTCTTATGGGTGAATTGTCCGCTAGCGGCAAAAATCCCAGATAGTTCTTACCTGACAAGCTTGTATATTGATGCCGATGGTAACAGCGTTTATCCTATTCAAACGGGCCACGTTTTCGATGGAAGTTTGCTGTGCTTTGGGTTCAGTAGTGTATTAAATTTTTACGGTGGTCTGATTCAGTCGTTGCAGGGCGCTGGCTACGAATTGGGAAAGACCCTATTCGTATTTCCATACGATTGGCGCATAGACAACGCCACAAATGCAAACAAGCTAAACACCTTCATTGAGACAACAGTCATCCCTCAATCGGGGCAAAGCCAAGTCGACATCCTCGCGCATAGCATGGGCGGACTCGTCACGAGAGCCTATGCTGCCACATTCGGCGAGAGCCGCTTGGACAAGATCATTTACATGGGAACCCCGCAAAGGGGAGCTCCAAAGGCCTTTGCGACTATCGTCAATGATTCTATGGTCGATACTTCATTGGGAATTTCGCTGCCGCCGCTTATAGGGGCACAAGCAATAGGCCAGTTTTCAAGCACACTTCCGTCCGTCTTTCAGCTCTTGCCTAGAGATCCATTTATCGAAGCGCCACCGACCGGTGGCGAACTAAGCCTAAATGAAAGCTATCTGGATCCGCCACAAGGAGACGGCTTTCTGCGAAGTACGACCTGGGTTGGTGCAGCCAACGCATTCCACAGCTCAATCAGTTCACCGCTGGCGGTTTCGCAATTCGAAATCGCTGGATCTGGCATTCCGACATTAAGTGGACTCCAGTTACTTGAGGATCCGGCGAGACAACCAAGAGCCTGGTGTTCCATACCGGGGAATGGGGACAGTACGGTTCCGGTGTTGAGTGCCACTGGAGCACCCGGGAGCAACACCCAGGTGTTTTATGTCGGCGGCATCGCACATGATGCATTACCGAATAACCCGACAGTTCAATCGTTGGTGCTCAATATCCTAGGAAACAATTCCACCGCTCCGCTTCCGCCGGGCGTTTCTACAGTACCATTTCCAACTGGCGGTATGATCGCTTGGTGCTCGCACAGCCCAATAAACGTTGCCATTGCTGACGTGAACGGCAATATGGATGGCCTCGCTCTGGACGGTAGCATCCAGACTGAAATACCTTTCAGCAGCTTCTTCGGTCTCGGGGAAAACCAAACAGGGCTTCTGACACTGAATCAGACCTACCAGGTCGGAATTTCTGGTACAGCCGTCGGGATTTTTTCGCTACAGTTCAACCAGGAGGACTCGAGCGGTAACGTCACTCAGACAACGAGTTTTACAAACGTGCCGATCGGCACCGCATCGACGGGTAGCCTGACCCTTTCGCCGACGGGGGGGCCGCCGATACTTGAATTGGACCTCGATGGAGACGGCGTTATCGACATCTCATTACCCGCAAACAGCACCGTTGACGCCGCGACTGCAGCGCACATTTTGAGTTTGATCCTACCGACACTCTCATTGAATGCCGGCATTGAAAGGAGCCTGCTCGCGAAGATTGAAGCAGCCACCGCGGCCATCAATGACGGGGAAACGTGCAAGGCAAAATACATCTTTACCGCTCTGAAACATGAAATCGCCGCCCAAAGTGGAAAGCGCGTTCCCGTGTCACAGGCCAAGGGGCTTCTGGTGATCGTGGATGGTATGATACGGCAAATCTCGAGCGGCTGCTGTCGTGTGCAAGGTTGAAGCCGAGGATTTGGTAATGCACGACATCGATGATCCGCATGCTCGCGATCTCAAGAAAATCGATACCATCCTCACCGACATCCGCACCCGGCTCGGCGAACCGGTGATACTCTCCTGGGATGGGGGGCTGGTCTCTCTCAGCTTGCCAACGGTCGATCCGGTCGGAGACTGGCGTTTCTCAAGCCCAAGGGGAGCGACGTGTTCCGGCTTGTCCGCAAAGACGGCAGCGAAGCGGAAGAGTTCAGGTTTGTTCGGGACGCCTCCGGTAAAGGCACGAGCTTCGTTCACTTGAGCAACCCGACTCCCATGGAGTCATTTGACCAGCGCGAACAAACAATAGATGCTCCGCCGTCGTCCGCGGCCTTGGTGAAAATCACGGCTACTGGTTCTCGGCGGGAGCGACATCACTCGGCCCGATACTCGCTATTCGGCTACCTGATGCTATTTCACGGCTCCGACGGTGAAGCCCGCGATGAACCGGTCCAGGAACAGGTTGTATATGAACGCGATCGGAAGACTGGCGATCAGGCAAGCGGCCATCAACGCTCCCCAGTAATAAACATCTCCGCGAACCAGAAAAATCGGGATACCAGTCCCGATCATCTGATTCGATTCGGAAGAGATGAAGGTCAATGCGTAGACAAACTCCTGCGTCACCAGCGTAAACGTGAAGATCACCACGGTGAGAATTCCCGACACAGAGATGGGAATCACCAACTTGACGAAAGCACCGAAGCGCGTGAGCCCGTCCACCATGGCCGCGTCTTCCAACTCTTTGGGAATGGACTTGAAGAAACCCATCAGAAGCCAAACGGAAAACGGAACCGTGAAGGTGGGGTAGACGAGAATGAGCGCCCACAAGGAGTCCTGCAGGCCGAGATAAGCTACTACTCTGGAAAGTGGGATGAAGAGCAAGGTCGGCGGGATCAGGTAGGTGAGAAAGATGCCGATGCTGAGCCGCTCGCCCCAGCGTCCTGAAAGCCGGGCGAGCGAATACGCGGCCGGCACAGCCAGCAACAGCGTGATGGCAACAACCAGAACACCGACGAATGCCGTGTTGCCAAGCCAGCGCACAAATCTGGTTTCCGTGAATAGGAATTTCACGTGATCCAGCGTGGGTTTGGCATTAAAGATGAAAGGGTTGTTCTCCATCGTGTAGAGATCTACGTTTTGTTTGAAACTGGTGATCAACATCCAATAGAAAGGAAAAGCCAGCAGAATCGTAAAAATCGCGAGCACGAGGATCTGGCCGCCTTTTCCCCAGATGCTTCGGGAGACGATGCGCCAGGAAATTGTCTTCGCCATTAGGTCACCTCCGCGCGATTTGCCACGCGCAGCATGAAATAGGCAATGATCACCAGCACTGGCACCAGGAAGAGCGAGATCGCCGCGCCGGCGGCGAGATCGCTGCCCTGAATGCCCGACGTAAAAGCGAGATTAGGTAAGGTCTGGGTAGAGTCGAATGGGCCGCCAGCCGTGAGGATATAGACGACGGTCATATCTGTGAAAGTAAAAATGAGGCCGAACAGGACGGCCACGCTCATGATGGGTATCATCATGGGAATGACGATCTGGAACTCCGTGCTCCAGAAGCTGGCCCCATCCACCGCAGCGGCCTCCGGAATATCCTTGGGAATGGCAGTCCTACCTGCCAGCAAGATCACCGTAGCAAATGGCAGCAGGCGCCAGCTGTGCACTAAAAGCACGGAAGCTATGGCAAGGTGAGGTTCGCCGAGCCACATGGGTGCGCTGAAGGGCTTGTAAATATGCATGGCTACAAGAACCCAGGTGATTACGCTATAGATTGAATCAAGAATCCATTTCCATCCAATGGCACCCAGCGCAATTGGCGCAACCCACGGCAGGAGAATCAGAAAACGAATGAGGCCGCGGCCACGGAATCTGTTTTCGAGGGCGAGGGCGAGAATGTGAGCGCCGACGATCACAATGATTTGGGAGCAGATCGTAAAAATGAGGGAATTTCGAATAGCGACTCGAAAACTGGGGCTTTGCAGGATGCTCCGGAAGTTTTCCAGACCCACGAAATGCATTTCGGCATTGCCAATGCGGGCGTCGCTGAAGGCGTAAAAGACAGCCAGAAAAAAAGGACCGCCGACGAGCAGCACAATATAAAGAACCGCAGGTGAAAACATCGCCGCGCCCAGCAATGGGCTCTGCGCGGCGCCGATAGACTTTATTTTGTTGTGGGCTACTGCCACGACAAGGCCCTCGGCTCGACTCGCTTCTCGGTAATGCGATCGAAAAATTTCAGTTCGCGCTGCGGCACTGCAAAATCAAAAGTTTCTTCGACGCGAACGTCCTGAGCCGACGGAAGCCGCGAGGAGATTCTTTTGCCCTCAAACTTCCCGCCCATCAGCGTGCCGGAGACGATCCACTCCGAGCCCAGGTATTCCCGGTTCTCCACTTTGAAACGGAATGAAACGGAGTCGCCGCTAAGCGCAGAGGCAGGCCGGAAGTGCTCGGGGCGGAATCCGACAATCACATCACCCAGTTCGACAAGGTTCATCGGCGGCGAGCCGAGAAAGGTGGCAACAAACGTGTCGGCAGGGTTGTCATAAACGTCGGTTGGTGTCCCGAGTTGATGCACCACACCTTTATTCAGCACCATGACCCGGTCGCCCATGGCCATGGCTTCCACTTGATCATGCGTAACGTAAATGGACGTCGTGCCCACGCGGCGGTGAAACTGCTCCAGCTCCTCGCGCGCCGAGGCTCGCAGCTTAGCGTCGAGGTTAGAGAGAGGTTCATCGAGAAGAAAGACTGCAGGTTCACGCACAATGGCCCGTGCTAGAGCGACCCGCTGACGCTCGCCGCCAGAGAGTTCGCGGGGCTTGCGTTCGAGGAGCGCGCCAATCCCGAGAAGGGAAGCCGCCCATTCCACTTTTTGCTTATGCAACTCTTTCTTTACCTTTTGCGCCCGTAGCGGAAAGGCAATGTTTTTGTAGACCGAAAGGTGAGGATAGAGCGCATAGCTTTGGAAGACCATGGCGATGCGGCGATCACGGGGGCTGAGGTCATTCACCACTCGTCCCCCGATCAGGATCTCGCCGCCGGTGGGAGTTTCCAGCCCGGCGATCATCCGCAAGAGCGTCGTTTTTCCCGAGCCCGACGGGCCGAGGAAAACCAGAAACTCGCCTTCGCGAGTTTCAAAGTTCACGTTATTGACGGCCCCGAGCTGCCCTTCTTTGAATATCTTTGTCAGATCACGTGTCTGAACGACGGCCATCGACCCCCCATCCGGTCATTTCCATCTGGCAAAGATACGCTTGTATTCTGCTTCAGCGGCCTGGGCGGCATTTTCCGGGGTTTCATCGCCGCGCGCCACTTTAGCGAACATCGTGGGAATAATCCACGCTTTAAAGGCCTCGTCGATGCCCGCTGTGCCGTAACCCGGGTAACCAACGTTGGTCGCCCAATCGAGTACGTTGCCGAGGACTTTATATTTATCCGAGGGATTGGCCCGCGGATCGCTCGAAATTTCCTTCTTGAGGTCGGGCACGGTGCTTGGGAAGCAAGGGAAATTGTAAAACTCGCCCGCCGTAAACGACTCATGGAAGGCGTCAATGAAATCGATGAGGAATTGCTGAGCGCCGTCTTTATTTTCGGCGAAATCCCAAATCACGTAACAATCCATAACGTGCTCGGCGGCGATTCGACGCACCGGGCCCTTCGGCGCCGCGCAGATCATGATCTTCGAATCAATGGGAAGGTGCTCCCTCTCCGCCTGGCGTGTAATGGAGATGGCGTTGGCGACGTAAGAAACGCGGCCCGCGAGCATGGCCTGATTGTTCGATGGCGGAGTCCAGGTGAAGACCTCCGGTGTTTCGGATTCTTGGTAAAGCGCCTTCATGAACTTCAGGGCTTCGACCGTCTCCTTGGAATTAATAGTGACATTGCCGGCTTCATCCTGCTCGGCTCCGCCAAACGACCAAAGCAGGGCGCGCATGGCCATGCTCGTGTCAAGTTCCTGAGAGAGCCCCAACCCGCAAGGATGGCCTGATTTGTCCCTGATTTTCTTGGCGCCAACTCGCACATCTTCCCACGTGTCAGGACCATTCGGGAAGCCTGCCTCCGTCCACCAGTCCTTGTGCCAGTTGCCAGGATCGGGGACGTAGGAATCTGAAAAAGCGAAATAGCGCTTGGTCTTGGGATTGTAGGTGGACTTGTGCGCCAGATCGATCTTCTTACCATGCTTCTTTTCCACTTCCTGATAAACATGGGACATGTCAATGGTTTGCTTCTCGTAGGCCGCGGGCGGCGAGAGCAGCATGAACAGGTCGTGTCCCTTGCGTGCGGAGGCCTCCGAGGCGGCTTTCGCGTTTAGATCGACAAGGTTGATGTGATCGACGATCACGTTTGTATCGTGCTTCTGTCCCCACTGCTTGCAGAAAGTCCCGTCAAACCAGGTGTCGTAGGCGGGAACGAAGTGACTCCATTGCAGTATTTTCAGGGTCTTCTGCTGGGCTGCAACCTTCTCCGGAAACAGAAAAAACGGGCCGGAAGCCACGCCGACTGCGAGGGCGCCTGTAGCTGTCTTTTTGATGAACTCTCGACGGGACAACGTTTCAGGTTCTCTCTTTGCCATGTTGCTACCCTCCGAGGAAGAGATGGGGCCGGAAATAGTTAACACGAAAAAATGGAACGAACTTGGCCGAACAGATGATGCTACTAGACAGGCGCGCGAGTCAATCGGCGGAGGTCGAAAATCATTCGTGAAAAGTTTCAAACTCCCGATGGCCACCGGCAAGTATCCACAAACGCGCATGGAGCCATGCATTGCCCCGCCGCCCATCTGATCTTCGAAAATTGTGGCGCTATGCCCACTTCTGGCGAATCAGCGAGATTCAGTTGTCCGATTACAGACTTGTGGGTCGGCGTAACTAATGGGATGGTCCGCCGCCTTTACCCAGCCAGCAGTTGGGATATTAAGGATGAAGGGAGGAGGCATCCCATGGAGCTACAGACGATCGGCATTGATCTTGGTAAGACAGTTTTTCATCTAGTGGGGTTTAACCAGTGCGGCGAGGTTGTGGTGCGCAAGAAGTTTTCGCGCAAACAACGGCTGCACTTCACGGCGAACCTGCAAGTGAAGTTGATTGGCATGGAAGCCTGCGGAGGAGCCCATTTTCTAGGGTGGGCTCTGCGAGAGCAGGGTCATGAGGTACGGCTGATGCCGGCGCAGTATGTGAAGCCGTACGTGAAGACGAACAAGACCGACTACATTGACGCCGAAGCGATCGCGGAGGCGGTCGGTCGGCCGAAGATGCGCTTCGTACCAATCAAGAGCGACGATCAACTGGATCTGCAGTCCCTGCACGGGGTACGGGAGCGTTGGGTGAGGCGTCGCACCGCGGTCATCAACCAGATTCGTGGCTTGCTGCTGGAGCGCGGGATCACTCTGCGCAAGGGACGTGGCCACGTCGATGCAGCATTGCCCGGTGTCAGCGAGCGGCATGGCAGAGTCGATGGGACGAAGGTGAGGCCGCAAGAAGGCCTCAGAAGACAAGGAGGACGATGAAGGCGACGGCAAAAGAGAAGATGACGATGATGACGACAACACCGACGACGGCTACTCGGAGTGAGCATGGCGTTATTTGAAATGGTCGAGGGGGCGCTCGACTGGCAGTTGGGCCCACGTGGAGCCGCACAAAGAGAGTAAGCTCGAAGCAGGCTCGTTTTAGCGGGCTTGGGGTGATGTGAATGGCAGAAGTTCGACTGCAAGAAGGCGAATCGTTGGAAAACGCACTCCGACGTTTCAAGCGCAAGGTCATGACAGAAGACATAATTAAGGATGTGAAGCGCCACTCCTTCTACCTGAAGCCGGGCGAGAGACGCCGGGTCAAACAGGCTTTGGCGCAAAAGCGTGCCCGAAAGAAGATTCGTAAAGAGTCGGATCAAGTTGCACCAAGGAGGTTCGCGGCTGCCAAGTAGCGGCTTCCGTTTTGGTCGGGCGACAATCTCCCAATGTGCGGGCGCTAAACCGAATGTCACAGAACGATGAGGTTCCTGTGCCTCTCTGTCCATCATTATCTTCTCGGCCTTGGAATGCGGCTGACTATGCCGCCAATGCTCACTTCGTACCCGAGCTCGGGCAACCTGTGCTGGACTTACTGAATGCCCGGCCCAGCGAGCGCATCCTCGATTTGGGTTGCGGCGACGGCATACTGACCAAAAATCTCGTTGCGCTCGGTGCGCAGGTAGTGGGCATCGACAGTTCGCCAGACATGATCGCAGCCGCTCTTCAGCGCGGTCTTGATGTGAGGGTAATGGATGCCCGTGCGCTGGTCTTTGAGAACCTATTCGATGCCGTTTTTTCCAACGCCGTGTTGCATTGGATCAACGACGATCCCGATGCTCCTATCAAAGGTGCTTTCCGAGCACTCAGGGCCGGGGGAAGATTCGTGGGCGAATTGGGTGGCCATGGGTGCGTCAGCGCTATTACCGTGGCATTAGTGGCTACGCTTGAGCGCCGGGGCATAAGGGACGCCGCGTCATGGATTCCTTGGTACTTCCCGACAGTGCAGGACTATGAAATGCGGCTGCGGCGGGCTGGCTTCGTGCCCCGGAGTGTGGAATTGTTTCCCCGTCCAACGCCGCTGCCAACCGGAATGCGCGGCTGGCTCCGCACCTTCGCCGATCCGTTCTGCGCGGCGCTGCCGTTTGAGGAACGTGGCGACTTTCTTGACGAAGTTTCAGCTCTGCTTAAGCCAGTTCTCTGCGATGGGGACGGGCGTTGGACGGCGGATTATGTCCGCCTACGCTTTGCTGCGATCAAATCTTGAAGCGACTTCTGTGGCTTGGCAGATTCAACTGGAATTTTTCAGCCGAACGAAAAAAGAAGGGTTGTCGGTATTCCGCGGCATGGAAACCCAGATTCGCAAGAACCACGACCGTTGGTGTTTGGTTCACGTTCGTTATTCCACGCTGCCTGCTGAAAAGAAGGGCGGAACAGAATGAACAGTCAGGGTGTATGTTAACCTGCGATCCTATCGAGCCCCGTAACCGAATAGTTTCTTACATTCGTCACGTAGAAAACCGCCGCTGACAGGTATATCGTGATTGCCCTTCTCGAAGACCAGTCGGCAGGGAATGAGGCAGGCTCGCCACTTGTATTCTTCCGTCCCGCGCTTTCGGCCATAAGCGGCGATGTCTTCCTGAGAGACTCCGTATACGACGGCGCCGATTCTCGCCCAGACGCAGGCACCCGCACACATCGCGCAGGGTTCGTGCGTGGTGTAGAGCACGAACTCGGTCAGGTAGCGGCCATAACCGCTCGATACGTATTTGAGCGTTTCCAACTCCACATGCTTGATGCTTGATCCTGAAGTCTTTACCCGGTTCCCTGCGCTGGCTATGACTACTTCGCGCCCGTCCGTTACGCGGGTGATGACAGCGCCGATGGCATAATCGCCTCGGTCACGGGCACGCTTGGCTTCCGCGATTGCCAACTGCATAAATTTCTTCTTGGGTTTGTAGGAAGCCGCAATCATGCAGGGATCATATCCCACCGTGAGGATTGTTGAGACTCGACATCTGTTCCTCGGTCGGCTGCGGCACCGCTCTGGGCTGTCGAGGAGAGCGCCTTTGTCTTGCCATGCCAAATTCGGGCTATCATCTGCTCTCCTCAGCTTGATCGTCGCCAAACCATTTGGAAAGAAGTCTTTGCTGAGTTCCGTCCTTTTCCATATCTGCGAGTGCTCGATTGACTTCTGCCCGCAGTTGAGCGTTCCCCTTCCGTAACATAATTGCGTAAGCGCCTTCGGTTCCTTGTATCACGCCCGCGAACCGAAGACCCGCCACGGACTGAGAAAAGTACATTGCAATCGCTGAATCGTCGATTATGGCATCAAGCTCGCCCGCAGCGAGTGAGGCATAGAGTTCCTCGTTGGACTCGGATACCAGCGCTGGCTTAGGAGTGCCGTACTGCTTGGCATACGCCTCTGCGGTGGTTCCGCGCCTCACCCCGACCCGAAGTCCTTTGATCGCGGTGTCTCCGGCGATTCCGTCGCGCTTTACTACAGCCAATCCCACCCTAAGATGAGGAGTGCAAAAATCCACTTCTCGCTCCCTCTCTCGCGTAACGGTCGCTGCGCTGCAAACCAGATCGACGTCGCCCGCCATTAGCTCACGGATGATTACACTCCATAACGCCCGCCGAAAATTTAGCCGAAAGCCGACCCGCCGACCGATTTCCTCCAGCAGATCAACCTCGTAGCCGCGAAAATCGCCCGCGTCCGGATTGCCGAGTTGCATCGGAGCAGGCGGGGCATCGTCGATCCCCACTCGGATTGTTCGCATAGCCATGATCGAAATCTCACCCATCAGGTTCATCGTTTCAATGCGCCACAATTCGTCCTCGGCCAGTCGATCCGCCAGCACCCCCACGTGACCTTTGTCCCGGTGTCGCGTTATATATAGTAGGCGATTTTCCTAGTCATGACCGATCCGGCGATCCAGCACATCTCCGACACTGCGCGATGGGCGGCGGTGTACCGGGCACGGGAAAGTGAGCGGCAGAACGCTTTGTTCCGCGATCCTTTCGCACGACGGCTTGCAGGCGAGCGCGGCGAACAGATCGCCAAGGTCACTCCTTCCACGAAAAGAACTCGTGGTCATGGATAAAGCGAACTTACCTCTTCGACGGGATCATCAGCGAGCAGATACGGCAAGGAGCAGATATGGTAGTAAATCTCGCGGCGGGTTTGGATACCAGACCTTACCGCATGCAGTTGCCCGCACCGCTGAAATGGATTGAAGTTGATCTTCCTGAAATCTTTGCCTACAAGGAGGAGTTGCTCAATGCAGAGAAGCCCGTATGCACGCTGGAGCGGGTGCGGTTAGACTTGTCTAACCCGGAGATTCGACGCTCGCTGTTGGGTAGGCTTGCCAGCGAAGCAACGAAGGTGCTGGTCATAACGGAAGGGCTTCTGATTTATCTGCGGGAAGAAGAAGTCGCGGCGCTCGCCGGGGACTTGAAGCGTTTTCCCGCGTTCAAACGATGGGTGCTGGACATCGCATCTCCGGGACTTCTGCGCATGGTGCAGAAGAATACGCACCAGCAGTTCGGCGCGGAAGTTCCTCGGCTACAGTTTGCCCCGGCGAACGGTCCCGCGTTCTTTGCCCAATTCGGGTGGAATCCTATCGACGTCCACTCCATACTGGAAACGGCTGCCGGGCTGAAGCGCCTTACATTTGCCATGCGACTGTTGGCACTACTGCCGGAGAACCCGAACAACAGTGGCTCGCGCCCATGGGGAGGTGTTTGTCTGCTAGGTTTCTGAATAACGGGTCTGGCCGGCAAAAGATCGCAATGCGTGCTCTACGCCGCCTCCGCGCCGACGCTGCAATGAGCGCCCTCGGAATCCACGAACTGCGCCAGCACCCCGCCGAAATCCTGCTTCTTGGGAGGTATGCTGAAGAGCACGCCTTTCGCGCTCATGTCCCGGTGAAAAGCCTCGACATCCGCAACAGTGAAGCCCAATTCGATTTTTCCCGCTGGGTTCTTATCGGAAGCCGGGTGCAGCGCGAGAGTGGTTTCACCCGTCACGAACTCACTCCAACCCGGCGATTCGAACCTAAGTTGGAGACCGAGCGTATCACGGTAGAACTTCACTGCCTTGTCCATGTCGTTGACGAACTTGATCACGTACCTCAGCTGTGTTCCTTGCATTTGATCCCTCCACTGAATCCGCTGAGTGCCAATTATCCCAACAGATGAAGATTCGCCGCTACCTCAATGCCGCGAGTTGCTGCCGGACTTCAGGTGCAACATCCACGACTGCCCCGCCGAAATAGACAGGTGCAGCATTTCCCCATTGAACGCTGCTAGGGTACAGTGCGGCAAAGTCCCAGAGAATGCCGCTTCGCTGGCAACAAATCGTCTGCGAATTTGGAAATTGCTGGCGCAGTTGCTTCGCCACAAGGTAGTCTCTATCCCAGAACTGCACAACCCGTGAGTCTGAAATTCTTGATTGAACCCATCCGCTTGGTCTTGACCAGTCTGTCGGCAGGATTGGCTCCCATACAGCAAGGACTCGAACTCGCATTGACTGCTTCTGCTTCAATATCTCCTCAATCGCGGAAGACCCCCGCAGGCAATATGGTCACGTCGGCGACAGCAGCAGCACCAAGCGTGCGCGGTCAGCGCTACTGTTGAACTCCTGTCTAAAGTTCTCGAAGTTGGCAGGCGTTAGCGATGTAAGCGGGGGTTGACCGGGTGGTGTTCCTTTCGACAGCCAGAGGAACAAGATGATCAGGAGCGCCGCAACGATCCCGACGAGCCAAAACGCATATCTGATCCGTAGCGTCGGCATGTCTTACTCGGCAAGCAGGCTTGCTATCACTTGTGGGAAAAGGATCACAAGCAGGACGATTAGAGCAGCGCCCCAAAACAGGGCGATGCTTAATGGGCTTCGCTTTTGGCATCGGTTTCGCCGAACGTACAACTGAATGAAACCAATCCCGAGCAGGAGGGCTGCACTGACGAGCAACCACGGACGTAGTGACTGCAACGGGACACTCGCTCCCGCCAGCCCCAACGCTCCCAGAAACGTGAAGGGCAAGCAGCAAGAAAGGGTTGTTAGTACAGCGATCACTGCTGCCACGGGCGTTGCTCGTTCTGCCACTCGCATGTGAATCTTCACTCCCTTCGCTTCGGGCCTAAAATCGCCATCCGCAGCAATTCTTCTGACGGAATGCCGCTCCGATTTTCATAGAGGCGACAGGATAAGCTGGGTACGCTCGTCCGATGTGGTTCGACATCCTCGCCATTCACACGGATCGTGGGGGAACCCGGAAACATCAACCCTCTTGCTTCGGCATCGGTTTTTACAGCTATCGACCGGATTTCCGCCTGCAACGATTCGGAGGACAACACCCTCTCGACTTGCTCGACTGCGGGCAGGTAGTTCGGGCAGCCGGGGACGTACAAAATCTCAATCCTCATTGGCTCACCCTGCCGCCTCTTCGAGCACTGGGCAAGCACAGGCTGCATGCCGCCGACGATGGTTCAATTCGCGGTTACACTTTCGCAAGTCCGTTTCTAGCTCCGACTCCAGATGCCGAAGCTCTTGCAGCTTCGCTCGCACATCGGTCAGTTTTGCCTTCAGCAACTCTCGCACCGACTCGCAGGCGTCCACCTTCCGCTCTCGAAGCTGGATCAATTCACCAACCTCGCGCAAGGAGAAGCCGAGTCCTTGCATTTGCTGGATGAAGTGAAGTCGCTCGATGGTGCCCTCTCCGTACAATCGGAACCGACCTGCGCTGCGAACTGCCTTGGGCAAGAGCTTGCGCTTCTCGTAGAATCGGATCGCGTCTACGGTTTGGGAGGTGCGCTTCGCGACCTCGCCGATCTGCATCGCCGCGCTCTCAGTTTGGTGATTGGTCGCCATAACAGAATCATACAATCTGGAGTGCAGTCCAGAGTCAAGGGGCTAAATCAGTAGCATGACCTCAGTGCCGCAAATATCCCCGACTGACGCTATCCGGCGAGTCCAACGTGTGCAAACTGTCACAATCGCGTGGATGAGCGTGGAGGCTGTGGTGTCGCTCTTCGCAGCTTGGCGGGCACGGAGTCCCTCTCTACTTGCCTTCGGCGGAGACAGCGCCATAGAACTTCTCTCGGCGGTGGTAGTGCTGTGGAGATTTCGTGAAGGTGCTGCACACGGGGAAGCGGAAAGGCGGGCTGCCCGTGTCGCGGGAGCCTTGTTGTTCGCGCTGGCTGCCTATGTCACCATCATTTCGGTCGCGAGTCTGCTGAGCTATAGCGAACCCAAACCAACGTTTCTGGGGATAGCAATTTTGATCGCAGCCGCCGTCGTTATGACGTGGCTGGCGAAAGAGAAACGGAGGCTGTCAGGAGCTACAGACAGTGCTGCATTGAGGGCGGACGCCGCTCAGTCGGCGCTGTGTGCTTACCTCCCGCTCATTGCCTTGGCGGGTCTGGCTACCAACGCAATCTCGCACGTAAAGTGGGCAAACCCAGTTGCGGCTTTACTCGTTTTGCCGCTGATCGTCTGGGAAGGTCGGGAAGCCATGCGGCGGGAAGACTTGCGGCTGTTGCTAGATTCGACCACCATCGGTATCCAAGGAGTGCGGCATGCCGAGATCAAAGAACACCCAAGGAACCTCATCTTCGTCACGAATCGAGGTCAGGCGAAGATTCTCCATTTCGGGGCAAGCGCGTGGGAGCCCTTGAACATCCCTTGCAGCTGACGGTGCGCCTTGACAGCGGTAGCGCGCAAGCCTAGCATTGTAATTGAGCAAGCTACCTCTTCTTACTCTTTCAGGTCCTCTGAACTAAGTCAGCCCATCTGAAGCTTTCTCCCCTTAGAGTCCTCCAAGGAGGAACTGCGTTATGACCCTATTGACCCGTTGGGAACCTTTCCGTGAGTTTTCCACCATGCAAGACCGCATGAACCGCATGAACCGTCTTTTCCGTGAGTCGTATAGCCCCGAAGCCCCGGAAGAGGCGTTAACGACCACCAGCTTCGCACCGCCCGTGGACATCTACGAAGACGAGCACAACATCACGCTGAAGCTTGAAGTCCCCGGCATCGACGAAAAAGACATTGATGTCCGCGTCGAGGGCAACACGCTCACCGTACATGGCGAGCGCAAGATCGAGAAGGAAGAAAAAGAGGAGAACTTCCGTCGCGTCGAGCGGCAGTATGGAAGCTTCACCCGCTCGTTCACGCTCCCCAGTTCGGTAGATACGGGGCAAGTGAGCGCCCACTATGACAAGGGCGTGCTGAAGATCAACCTCGCTAAGAAGGCCGAAGCCAAGCCCAAACAGATTAAGGTTAATGTTGGCAGCGAGAAGACCCTCGAAGCCAAGGTTCACGGCAAGGCCGCGTAAAACCTGTAACTGGTGAGAGAAATGGGAGGCGGCTTACGCCGCCTCCCCCGCATAGTAGTTTGGACTGTTGCTTGTCCGGGAGTGGTTATGAACACTGGCATATTGGGATCACCGTACAAGAGAGTTTGGCGGCAATTGTACAAAGCCGCGCTCTTTGAGTTGGACGCCGACAAAGTTTCAGATCGAATTGTTGAGGCGGAAACGGCACTTGTGACACGCGCCCGCGAACTGTTTCACTCAGCAGGAGACAATATCGAAGAGGGGCAGGCTGTGGATGACGCGATGTACGCCTTGCACGCCCTTCGGAGCGCGTTGAAGTGTAGGCAGAACGCAAAAAACTGCTCCCAAGACCTAGCCGCTTGAAATTGACTGGAGGCCATCGTGGCTAAGAACAATAGAAATCGTTCCAATAGTTTAGACATTCCTACACAACTACGCAGACGCTTAAGAAGGTTTTCCGACCGCAGCCAACAACTGACGGCGGGAAAGAGCGAGGGTTCGCAGCGATGCCCTCTAAGCCTGCAAGGCAGGTGCCGACATGGACTCGCGACATGAGCGAGACCGAATCATGTGTCATGATCGGCTCGCGTGACCTAGAGCAACGTATTAGGTTCGAAAGCGCTTGTCGTTGGCTGACTTCAGGTGGCACATTCTTCACTTCACCAAGTCGGGCGTGAAAGCTTTCTTGCGGTCGAGGGTGAATGGTTTTGCGAATCTCGGAGTACAGGCTTAACAGAACCATTACCGCCCAGACTTCGTTATTGCGGTGCGATCCTGCGCGTTCAAAAGGTATACCCGCCGAACCATCTAAATTAAAAGATTTCGACGCAGTGAATTCATAACGTTTGCGGCTGGTGGGAAAGACCCCTTTTGGAACAGTCTGGAAATGCGACATTAGGGAATGCTGATTTCACTTGGTTTGCCGGATTCCCGCTACCGCTGGCATCCAAAAACCCCATGGCTCTAAACGAGACGTGGGGATCGCCAATGCACTCTCGATTATTTGCCGTCCTCCGCGGGGTTACTCGTAGTGTGTTAGGACAGCGAGATATGTGTGAACTTCTCCAGTGCGGGTTGCTCCCAACCCTGTAATGTCGCCGTGGGAATTGATGCTGCATCCGGTTAATAGATACAAAGGCGGGTTGGACTGAACCAACGTATTGAGATCTTTCATCACTCTGTTTTGCCAGAAAACGGCACGGGTGTTGCCGCTGGGGGCGATCGATAACCCAACCACCACGCCATGTTCGTTAATGGCGATAGCGGCGCTGTCAACGTCGCCTGAAAGTGTGCCCAGATCCCGCATGCCGGTGGATTTAGTCCACAAGAAGCCGTGAAATGTGGTGTCGCCGGAAAGATCAGAACCGCCAACCACCTGCCCCCGGTTGTTAATGGCAAAAGCGAGGTTACCAAAAGCTTGCCCAGTCGTACCGCCGAGGTTTCCAAGATCAACGACCTTGCCCTTTTGCCACAATAAGGCATGCACACCTTGGAGACTGAACAACAGGTTCGGATTGAAGCTGGAACAGATTCCAGACGATCCCACGATATCGCCGTAATCGTTGATCCCCAGAGCAATTCCATCGGGGTCTCGATCTGTGGTGGGAAGCTCGATCGGGAAGCCATCCGCCCAAGCGACAGCTTTGAACTGGAGCTTTTGTGGGGCTGGGCAAGCCGGATCTTCCGTGGAAGTTTCAGCCCAACCGACTGCGAAGCCCCAGTTGTTGTTGCGATTGACTACACCATTATTGCCGCCGAGCGTCGGAAGTGCATTGGGTTTCCCGCCCCGCCAGAGAGTCGGCGAATAAATAAGATGCGTACTAAATCCGCAAAAGTCCTCTCCGTTGGGATCTGAGGTTGAAGTTTCCGCTTCACCGACAGTCTCGCCGTAGGCATTGACACCGAATGCGATGCTATTCGATCCGCTAAGCGTCCCCAAATCCTTCATCCGTCCGCGGTACCACAGAACAGCATGTTGTGAGTTGTCGGGCAGGTTCGACGACCCACTCACTACGCCATTGTTGGTTATGACGAATGGCTGGCTGAAGTTGCCGTCCGGCAGAGTGCCGAGATCAATCACTTTGTAACGAACCTGCGCTGCCGGTTGTGCCTTGTCCTCCGCAACAACCGGAAGAGGCATTGCTACGGTAAGCAATACGCTGAGTAAGATCGTCGAGGCGAGCCACACTGATTGACTGGATTTCACGTTCGCGTCCTCCTGTGGGTTCTTGCGAATCTTGTGGGGCGTCTTCCGTTGCCCTCATCTAAGTAGGCGCAAAACGCGGTGCAGAACTATCATGCGGCGATAACTTTTCTTGAAGGGGCTGCGCTAAGGGACTAAGATTTCAAAATGTGGGGCTATGCGAAAAGTAGCACAACCGCAGGACGATCATCGTAAAGCGGCACCGTGCGTGCAGGTGAGCGGGTTGCTCCGAGCTTGGAGTGAGGGAGACCGGGACGCGCTCGACAAGCTGATCCCGATTGTTTATGACGAACTCCACCGACTTGCACGGAGCTACATGAGCCGCGAGCGCACTGGGCACAGCCTTCAAACGACCGCTTTGGTGAATGAGGCGTACATGCGCCTCGTAGATTACAAGAGCATGAAATGGCAGAACCGCGCCCACTTCTTTGCGGTCTCGGCGCAGCTAATGCGCCGTATTCTGGTGGAACATGCACGACGACGCAATCTGAAACGCGGGGGTGGCGTGCAGCATGTCTCCCTCGAAGAAACCGCCATAGTAGACGGCGAAAGAGATACGGATTTAATGGCACTTGACGATGCGATGGTCGCGCTGGCACGACTTGATCCTCGGAAAGTTCAGGTCGTCGAGTTGCGCTTCTTCGGCGGACTCAGCGTGGAAGAAACCGCTGAAGTGCTCAAAGTGTCGCCCGTTACCGTCATGCGTGACTGGAGCACAGCGAAGGCGTGGCTCTACCGCGAACTGATAGGTAGGTCAGATGATGGACGCCAGACGGTGGAAACAAGTCGATAGCCTGTTGCAGTCGGTGCTGGAGCGTCCGCCTGAAGAGCGCGATGGTTTTTTGCAACGCGCATGTAGCGGGGATTCGATACTGGAGCGGGAAGTGCGGTCGCTTCTGACTGCGCACCGAGAGGCTGGGGACTTCTTGGAAAGTCCGGCTGCGGAGATAGCTGCGCGGAACCTCGTTCTGGACGAGGACAGACATGGGTCTGGGAGCACGCGCTCCTTGGTCGGGCAGACTTTGTCTCATTACCGCGTCCTTGAAAAACTTGGCGCTCCTGAGCCTTTTTTGCCTGCTCCTCGGCTGCTTTCTGCCGTTCCTCCTCCTCCTTCCTGCGCTGCGCTGCGTCCGCCGCTTCCTGTTCAATCGTCTGCTTAATCTCGGACGTGTCAGCGTGCACCTTGCTCACCTCATTGCCAATCACATTGAGTTGGGCTCGGATGTCCTCCAGCAGATCATGCGCCTTCGCCAGGTCAAACTTGGCGATGGCATCGCCCACCGGGCCATCGACCGCGGTGGTCGTCCTGTCTCGGGTGCTGGTGTTCCCCAGCTTCTCGATCAGCAGATTTTTCAAATCGTCGAGTTGATCGGCGAGATCGGCAATGCGCTCTTGCGTTTGCTGCAGCCCCGCGGCCTGTTGCTGGCCAATCTGCGCGGATAAGTTTTTCAGTAGCTCAATTTGGCGTTGCTGTCCGATGTTCTGGCTCACGCTGTTCAGGCCATTGAAAAACCGCTTCAGTTCTCTCATCTGTTCCTTCTCTTCGCCCTGCGCCTTCGCGATCTCCGTCAGCTGACGCTGGAGCCCCGGCACCTGGGACGCAAACTTCGGGCACAAAGTGATCGTCGCGTTCACGCCGAACTTGCCATTGATGATTCCGTCCAGGCAGTCCTGCTGCGCGACCGCAAAGGGAATTGACGCGGCAAGCATTACCATTACCAACCCTGCCTCCACTCTGCGGCTACTTACTTTCCATTTCATCCTGATCGTCTTTCCGTTTCAGCATTCCAGCCAAAGCATCTTATATCTGCCTAGCCCCCCATCTTGGAATTCAATCCGGGGAGCCGCAGGGCAGTCCATCTTCTCTGCTCACCTTCGTTTCTGCAACAGGAGAAACGACCACTTGGTCCTCCGCGCTAGGACCAGCTGCCCTGACTGCAAAAACCTGAGTCACTCGGTAGCGGGCGTTTAGCCCGGGACTAGGCACCGTCAGGCACGTCGTTAATCCATACGTTGTCTGCGGCACCGAGAATTCCACGAACTCAACAGACCCCACCTGCTCCGGGATAGGCCATGCGGAGTGCTCGGATACTTCCACACCGCCGTCGGACCGTTGGAGGGCCGTCAGCAGCCTCAGATCGCTGAATCGAACCCCCTTCGCCTGCAACCACACATGTACTTGTATTTTCATTGCTGGCGCACCAGTGCCCAGCGAGTCCTCGCGTTGTGCCGAAAGGGTGACGTGGGCAAGCCGACGAAAGTCCAGATCGAGGCTCCTGTTAACCCAGTAAAACAGCCCGCCTCCAGCCAAGCCCATGCAACAGCAGCGACGCAAGCGCCGCTCCCTGGAACGCATCACGCCGGTAAAGGACAGTGCGCCGAAGGGAAGGTCCGGACGCCACCGTCTCCCATCTCTGACGCCCACTGAGCACTTCTGCCAGCTTGTCTGCGAGATGTTGTGTGGAGTTGCCGCCTAATTCAATCCAGTGCAAGCGCGAGATATAGTAGTCCAATTCCCGGCCGATCTGCGGCTTGCTGACGAGAACCGTGTAGATGTCCTTCTTGCGTTTGTGCGCCTGTCCGACTTCGCTCAAGACCTGATTGGAAGCGATAGCCTGAGCGCTCGCCAGCAAAACTAAAGAGTTTGCGGACTCGATGCCGCGAACAATTTCCTCCGCATAGGGCCGGCTTGGTGTGACATCGCGGGGTGCAATCCAACAGCCGATTCCCCTGGCCTCCAGGTGGCTGCACAGAGTTCGAGCGAGCTCGGCGTCGGCTGACGAATGCGAAAGAAAAGTAACTTTGCGCAAACTGGATTCGGTTTCGGGCGAGCGTGTCCCAGCCATCTCTTCACCTAGAGGCACAGGGCCTCCCGAACCGTGCCTGGTCAGCTATCTTGCTCTAGGTCTTGTCCTGTTGACAAGAGCTATGACTGAGCATCGTTTCCTTGAAAGCGTCACTGCCGAGTAGTCGGCAAGGACTAAGCCGCTGGCGCGGCGGACGCTTCGCGTGTACAAGTCTCATACGCCGGTGGAGTCTTGAAGGACTGACCGTGGCGCGTTATGATGACGTGAACGTGGATAGCGACGTGAAGCGGGAAACGGAAACGGGACGGTTGAGAGCCGCTAGTTCCGGCACCGTGATCGGAGCGCAGGAGGTTGCGTCTTCAGCCGTTGCCGGACCGACACCAGTCTCGGCCTTTGCCGTTAGTGCGCAATCCTCATCGGCCACTGCGAAGGTCGCCGCAAGTCCTGAAGTTGGGAGCGTTTGGATTGGTAAAGGAACCAAGCTTGGCCCTTACGAAATCATCTCATTGATTGGTAGTGGCGGGATGGGGGAAGTCTATCGTGCGCATGATTCACGGCTCAATCGCGACGTGGCCATCAAGGTTCTTCCCCGGATTTTTACCGCAGATGCTGACCGTCTCCGCCGCTTCCAGCAGGAGGCACGCGCCACCGCTGCTTTGAATCACCCGAACATTCTAGCCGTGCACGATCTAGGTACCGCGGAGCTGTCCCCGTATGTGGTATCGGAACTGCTTGAAGGCGAGACGTTGCGGGATCGATTAAATCGCGGTTTCGTCCCCGTGCGTAAGGCGGTACATCTGGCCCTGCAAATCGCGAGCGGCCTGGCCGCGGCCCACGAAAAAGGAATTGTCCATCGGGATCTAAAGCCAGAAAACTTGTTCATCACCACAGAGGGTCGAATCAAGATTCTGGATTTCGGTTTGGCTCAACTGCCGACGCCGCAAGTGGATGCGGCCGCGGAAGCATCCACGGCCGAATACGGAACCACACCCGGCGTGATCATGGGCACAGTGGGCTATATGTCGCCCGAGCAGGTGCGGGGAAAAGGCACGGATCATCGCACCGACATTTTCGCGTTTGGGGTGACTCTGTACGAGATGCTTTCCGGCAAGCCCGTGTTTCATGGAGACACGCCGGCCGACACCCTGAGCGCGATCCTAAACTACGATCCGCCCGACTTATCAGCCAGCAATCGAGCAATTCCATCCGCGCTCGATCGGGTTGTGCGGCGTTGCCTTGAGAAGAAACCAGACGAGCGCTTCTATTCGGTTCGCGATGTGGCCTTTGCTTTGGAAGCCATTTCCGATACCGGAGCAAAGTCGGCGCCAAGGGCGGGTGGGAAGCTTCGTCAGAGCTCTCTGCAGAACTTTGGGACTGGAGCAGCACGGCGGTCGGGCACGGGTATTGTGCCAAGTGCGCTCCGGGCAGAACACTCGTCAATCGCTGTGCTACCGTTTGTAAACCTCAGTGAGAGTCCTGAGAGCGATTATTTCGGTGATGGGCTTGCCGAAGAGCTGATCGGCGCTTTGACAGCAGTGTCGGAATTGCGCGTCGCGGCCCGCACCTCCTCCTTCCACTTCCGCGGTGCAGGACAGGACGTTCGTGAAATAGGGAAAGAATTGAACGTCGGGTCGATTCTTGAGGGCAGTGTTCGCAAATCGGGAACCCAATTAAGAATCATCGTACAGCTCATCAACGTGATGGACGGATTCCTACTGTGGTCGCGAAAGTATGACCGCGAAATGGCGGATATCTTTGAGATCCAGGAAGAGATCGCTCGAGCAATCGTGCCTGAAGTAATGCTGGGCCGCAAAGCCGGTGCGCCCCTCCGGCCACGTGTGACCTGTGATCCCGCAGCCTATGACTTGTATCTCCAGGGGCGCTTCCTCTGGAACAAGCGGACCGCCCAGGATTTGCAAAAGGCTATTGAGTGTTTTCAGCAGGCGATTGAGAGAGACCCCGGGTTTGGTGCGGCACTGGCCGGAGTGGCCGACTGTTACGCAACCCAGGCGATTTACGGAGTGCGGGCCCCGGAAGATGTTATTCCCCTAGCCAAACAAGCCGCAAGGAAGGCCCTGACGATCGATGCCGGTCTGGCCGAAGCGCACACCTCGCTGGGATGTGTTCGGGCGGTGTACGACTGGGACTGGCAGGGTGCCGAGATGGACCTCCGGCGTGCCATCGCAATCAACCCCCGGTATTCGACGGCGCACCATTGGTACGCCACCAACTGTTTGCTGCCTTTGGGAAGGTTCGAGGAAGCCCGTGCTGAGTTGCAGCTTGCTTGCGAGTTAGACCCGTTCTCCCTGGTGATTCACACGACCGTGGGCCTGCAATTCTTGCTCGAGCGGCGTGGCGACCTGGCAATCCAGACATTGCAGCAAGTCCTCGCGCTGGACGAGAATTTCGGAATGGCGCACTATTTCCTCGGCCAGGCTTACTTGGGACAAGCAAGGCAAACGGAGGCGATCGATGAGCTGCAGCGCGCAGTCGATTTAACGGGCAGCAGTTCCGAGACCATTTCGATGCTCGGCTATGCCCAGGCAGCCGCGGGCAACCGGTCAACTGCACTGCAAGTGCTGGCGCAACTCAACCATCGGTGCCGTACCAGCTATGTTTCTCCCGTGTTGCTTGCGCAACTTCTGCTTGCCTGCGGGGAAACGGAGCAGGCTGTGGAATTCCTGCAGAGAGCGCGTCAGACGCGGGCCAGCGACCTAGTTTGGATCAAGGTTCGTCCGGTCTTTGAAGCGCTACGGAACGAGCCGAGATTCGATCAGATTTGCGAGGAGATGAGGTTGTAAAAAAGAGTCCTTGAGATTGCTGCTCCGAAACGTGCAGTTCATCAGACCCTGGGGAGCGGGCTGGTAGCGAACCTCATCGAAGAGTGGAGAGAGAATTGTCGCGCCTGAGACATCGCCGATTAGAAGGAGTAGCGATATTCGGCTCGATCTCCTTGTACCAAACTGCATGTGTCAACTGCTGCCCATACCCGATATAGAAAGAGCTTGTGGGTGCCGACCGCCGTGCACACTCCCAACTTGACGTTCACGATGTTGGTACCGTCAGCGCTCAGAGCTTCTTGAAATCCGACATTGGGACTGCTGGTGGCGGTTGCACTGTCAGTCACTAACCCGCCCAGTACCCTCCAGCCGACCAGCTCAATCGCAGGCGCGATCGAAAACGGACAAGTTAATCTCCGCGTCGATTCAATGGACAATGGCGATAATGAAGAAATTGATGCAGTGTGGCGACAAGGTTCACCACAACTAGCGTAGATAGTGAATAGTTACATAAGTTGTTTGACAACCACCGTCCGATTCTGTAAGTTCGGCGATGAAACCAACAAATTCAGTGTCCCGGGTGCTCGGGGACGAATTCATCTCACAAAAATCTTGTTGCCATCGCAAGTCGTGCAGGAGGCGCAATCGTAGTGCCAGAACTTCTGTCCGAGATCGAAGAGCAGGCAGTAGCGTTGCTTGACCACAGTGGTCCTCCGACGGGTGGTGAAGACGACGGAGGCATCGGGCCATGGCGTCGCCCGGGCGGAACGCCGCAACGGACACACACCACCGGGATGTTTGTCGCGATGGTCGGAAGTTCCACGTTCTTCCTGGCTCTCGTTATCGCTTCAGTCATTCATCGAGAGATGCCCGGGAGCGATTGGATGCCCTTACGCCCGCCTTCGATACTGTGGGTGACTTCCGCAATTGCGATTGTAAGCAGTTTAACGCTGGTGCGGGCGAGGGGCATGTTCAAGTCTGGAGAATATCGCGGGTTTTCCCGATGGTGGACAACGACTGCGGTCCTCGGGATTTGTTTCCTAGGCGGCCAGCTCTGGGCATTCCATCGGCTTGAGGCGACCGGCGTTTATCTAGTTTCCAATCCCAGTGTCAGTTTCTTTTACGTCTTTACCGTGGCGCATGGCCTTCACTTGTTAGGCGGCGTCATTGCCCTGATTTGGATCGCATGGCGGCCATCGACGGGCAGATCGCGGAGTACGTCCACGTCAGTCGCGGCATTGTACTGGCACTTCGTTACAGCCCTATGGCTGTTTCTATTTACGTTCTTTCTGGTCGGAGGCTAGGACGTGTCGGGTATGGAGCCCGCCCACATCAATCTTGGAAAGCCTTTATCCGAGCTTGCCATCTCCCTAGTGCGGTTTGGGCATAAGTTCGAACGGCGAATCCCTGGCGATGTGTGACCGAAAGTGGTCACTGTTCTATGCCGGTTTACGAGAGCTCGACGAGAAAGTCCTGCCATCTCGGGCGAAGAGTAAGTCACTTCCTTGATCGGTTGCGACTTGCGGAATCGGTCAAAGAGTCCCATTAGAAGTTCCTAAAACCCGGAAATTCATCCAGCTCAGGCGAGATCGACTGGATCTCGGAATATTCGTAGATCACTTCCTGTTCGCGGTCGCCGCTCAACTCCGTGAGCGCCCAAACGAGCGCGTCCATACGGTCGGGCGACTTCGAGGCGATCGGCACGTAATCGCACATCTGGTCTTCGAGCATGCCGAAGGTGCCAACATGATGAACACGGTGCTGCTCGTAGAGCGCAGCAATCGGTTCCGCGCGCGTCAGTTTGCCGCGCGAGGCGTGCACGGTTTTGTACGCAAAGGCGTGATCGACGTTGCGTAGAATCGCTTCGAGCAGGTCGCCGCCGTTATTGACCTCCGCGACGATGCGATCGGCGTTGTGGGCTTTGTAAGCGTTGACCACAAACTTCGCAGCATCGTTCGGCGTGTAGCGACCGCTGAGATCGTCGAACACGTAGTAGTGGGGCGCCCACTCCTGACCCGATGGAGATGTACCTTCGGCGACGCAGACAATGCCCCACTCCGCTGAGTCATCGCCGCTGCTGACAGCAGGATCCACACCCACGACAATGCGACGAAGCACTGGAAGCTGAGACACGCGATCGGCGTCGATCGCTTTCAGCGTCCATAGCGCTCCTGGCCGGTCCTCTAGAATCTCGGCATTCAACTCCTGGCGCCCGAGCCGGGTGCCTTCGTACTTCGTGATGATCGTTTTGAAGAAGGCCGGCGCCAGGTTGGAGCGATTGTCGTAGGTCGTGCCCTGGGTGAGGTAGGTCGATTTACTGTGCGCCAGCAGCTTGATTAGCTTCGTCGGCTTCGGCGTCGTCGTGATCACCGTCTGGGGCTTCGCTCCTAAGCGCAATCCCAACTCTGCTGGCTCCCAACAAGCATCAGGATACTTCCAGCCGGCGATCTCGTCGCACCAGAGCTTCATGTGTTGCGGACCACGCAAACGCTCGGGTTCCTCGGCAGAGAACAAAAGCGAGACGCCGCCATTCGGCCAAACCAGCCGGCGCTTCGACTTCTCATAGACCGGGGCTTCATCTCTGGGGCAGACCTCCATGATTGCAGAGCCGGCGCCAATGCCTTGCACCATGATGTCGCGGACGTCGGCGGCCGTCGGACCGATCAGGTTCACGATCGGGAATTCCTTCGTCCAACGCCGGACCTGCTCGGCGCCCACGCGAGTCTTTCCGAACCCCCGGCCAGCGAGAATGAGCCAGTTCACCCAATCGCCAGGCGGAGCGAGCTGGGACGGTCGAGCCCAGAATTCCCAGTCGTACAAAAGGGCATTTGCGTCGCGTTCGGAAAGTTCCCCAATCACCTGGCGGCGCACTGCCGACGAAAGAGCCCTGAACCGCTCAGCCTTGATAGCGCTCGAGAGCGGCGAGGAGCTTGTTTCTCGCATCTGTCGCCTCCTGCGTGTTCTTTTCCTTTATGGCTTCTGAGTACTGATCCAATAGCTGCAGAAAAATCTGTCCTGATTTAACATCCCCGCTAGCGCCTTTATTCGCTAATTGCGTGAGGCTGGCCTCAAGTTTGGTCATCCGCTTGGGGCCGCTCTTGGTGTTGGTCAGAACCTTTTGTTTGGCAATCTTTCTCAGCAACTCTGGGATCCCGAAGGCTTTCCGACCGCGTCCACCAGGATTGCCGGAGCGCCCCTTCTGGAACTGATTTGCTTTCGTGGTTTTTTGTAACCAACCTGGTCTTCAAAATCATCGGCTATGGGGTACCTCCACCTGATCGAAGTGCTTACCGGTCGCGGCGCAAACTGCTATTTCCCCTGTGTGCCTTTCCCATGTTGATCGCGGCATCGACGTACAAGGGATCGATCTCGATCGCATGGCAAACTCTGCCGACCTTCTCCGCCGCAAGGATCGTGGAACCGACGCCAGAAAAGCTGTCGAGAACGGTGTCACCGCGCGCCGAACAGTCCAGAATGGCATCGGCAATCATCGCCACCGGTTTCACCGTCGGGTGGAGGGCCAGGAGATTGCCTTCGCTTCCGGATTTCGACAGTGTATTGGCACCGGGATAGCGCCAGACATTGGTACGATTGCGCGTGAACTTTCCCAGCTGAACATTGTTCCGATGCTGCTCTTTTCCCTTTCGGAAGACAAAGATCAACTCATGCTGAGAACGATAAAAGGAGCCCATGCCGCCGTTGTCTTTCGTCCAGACGCAAAGATTGAGGAGCGTATCGTATGCCTTCTTGCCGGCCAGCAGGACTTCGGCGGCATGCCGCCAATCCATGCAGATAAAGTGAACGGAACCGTTCCGGCTGTGACGCTCGAGGAGAGACAGTGCCGTACATAGGAAGTCGAGAAACTCAGCTCCCGTCATCTCGCCTGAAGCCATGGCGAATTCGCGATGACGTATCGCTCCCTTGCCGCAGACATGTCCGTCGATCTTCAGGTTGTACGGCGGGTCGGCGAACTACAGCGATACCGGCCGTCCGTCGATTGATCCCGAACTTCTTCTGCGCATCCTGCTGATCGGCTATCTATACGGCATCAGCAGCGAGCGCAAGTTGGTCGAAGAACTGCGAATGCATCTGGCGTGGCGGTGGTTCACCGGCCTGGGATTTGATCAAGAGATTCCGCACCACTCCACGTTCTCGAAGAACAGGCACGGAAGGTTTCAGGAGTCAAAGCTGTTCGAGCAGTTGTTTGAAGAGATCGTGGCTCGCTGCCTGGAAGCGGGATTAGTCGAGGGCAACAACCTGTCGGTGGACGGTAGTTTCGTGGAAGCGAACGCCAGCAAGGATAGCCGCCTCCTGCGTGAGCGGTTGGCGGAAGTGGCGCAGGTGAACCGAACCGTGCGCCAGTATTTGGTAGAACTGGAACAGCAAAACCCCACGGAAGAACCGGCGCATGAACAGCAGCAGGTTTCGACGACTGATCCCGACTCTACTTACGCGACTAAGGGTGGAACTCCGGCCCGCCTCGGTTACTACGACAACTATCTGGTCGATAACCAGAGTTGCGTGATCGTAGGGGTACAAGCGACGGCGGCGCGCATGAGCCAGGAGACGGTGGCGGCGCAAGACATGATCGCCCGTTTTGCTCAGAGGCAAGGACGAGAGCCGTCCTCGATCGCCGCTGATGCGACTTATGGCAACGGGGAGTTTCTGCAGTGGTTGTTGAATCGCGGCGTCACTCCTTACATGCGCACGCAAGATAGTGCTCTGCGAAAGAACAACCCCCGCTACGGCCCAGAGCGATTTACTTATCTGCCGGAGAGCAACTGCTATCGTTGTCCGGCTGGAGAGCAACTGAACTACGTTGCTTGAACGTTCGCAATCGTGCCCATGCCTATATCGGCAGCGCCAAGCGATGTGGGGCGTGCTCACAAAAAGCGCAATGCACGAGCGGACGATATAAATATCTCGCCATTCACATCCATGAGTCGGCACGACAACGTGCGCGGGAGTTGGCGAGCACGCCCGAGTTTTCCAAACCACAATGCCAGCGCAAGAAAGTTGAAGCCTTGTTCGCGGAATTGAAGAATCAGATCGGGCTGCGTCGCGTGCGCTTACGACGCATGAAGTTCGTTCGCGAGCAGTTCTTTCTGGCAGCGGCGGCACAGAACATCAAGCGACTGGTGCGCTTCCTCAGTCAACCCCAACCCAAGGTTCTCGCCACCTAGAAGAGGAACGAACGACTCGGCACCGCCCACACGCCAACCCGCGTTTGCGCCGTGAAAGAACGGCCCATCCACGACTTTAAAGGACTTACAAGAGGCGGACGACCTCTAAGTCGTTGGAAATTCCCGGTAGCGGGAGCAGAACCGTATTTGTTCGCTCAAGAATGCAGGCAAGATGAGGAGACGTGATAATTTCATTAACGATGCTGTAGCGGCCCTCTGGATCAGAGTTCGTGCAGCGATATCCAAGGCCGTGTTCGGATAATCTTTCGACTTTGGTTTTCAGGCGCTTCTCGTCATGAAAGAAACTCTTGCCGTCGGTAATCAGGTATTGAAGGTCGCGGATTTGGGGGCGATCCACCGTCGGATAATAAACTTCGGTGATGATCCCATTCCAAAGCGTAAACCAGACCTGGCTAGAAGCCGCATATGCCGTTCCCACCCCGTCTTTGTCGCCGTGCGTCCATCGGGGATTGATTCCGGGGTGTCCGAACGCATCCTTATCACCGTTGTTTGATGTCGTCATGCGCTTCTCTTCTCTGGCTCCGGCTGTTGTCCTGCTAGCGGATCAACGGAGCGAGGGCGATACTGGTTAGACCCAACACAAAAAACAAAAACATGGTGGCGAGCAGACTCTTCACTCTGTTTCCCGCGCCGTGAAATTCCTTCCACACAAAAATGCCCCAAATGGCAGAGATCATTGTTGCCTTCCCCGAGAGAGAATGAGGTGGCGGGCCCGATCATAGGCACATATGAGGCTACGAAGTTAGCGATTGTACCTATGCCCCAGATGCTTCCTCCTAATATTCCCCACGCATGCAAGCTCATCTTTCCGTCGAAATAGTCTTTCATTCGAAGCGGATTGCCACTTACGGGTTGGCGCATCAAGCCGTAGTTCATAGGGAAATTGGAAATAACAGCACCCAGGGCAAAAACGAAATAGACGGTATAGGGCCCCAGGTGGTTTGGGCCTGTTATCGCTTTAGCAACGAACGGATAGAAGAGTCCAACCGCAACTCCGCAAGCGAGGCTTAATGCAACGCCTTTTGTGCTCGCCTTTGTCCCCCGAGACAGTCCTCGATATGCTAGCGCATCCAGAATGATGGCGATGCAAATCAGCACAATGCCGCCAAACAAGAGAACCGGGTTGCCTTTAGGCGAGATGATGTAGTCGATCACCGCCCCAATCACCAGCGCCAGACCAGCGCCGATCGGGAATGCCACAGCCATGCCCGCGACGGATATTGCCGCCACGAGTAGCAGGTTCCCGAGATTAAAAATGACACCTCCGAAAAATGCCTCAACAATGCTGCGATGACTCGCGCTGCCTAGATTGTGAAAAAAACTGTCCGCAGAGGCCGGGCTTCTATTTCCGAAGGTCAGACCGAATAAAAGCGCACAAGCTAGCAGGCCCCAGACGTAATCCCAGTAAAAGAGTTCGAAGCGCCACCGTTTGTCAATCTTTTGCGTATTCGCCCAGCTGCCCCAACAGAGCATGCTGACCAGCATGAGAACGAGCGTGGCTGAGTAAGTATGCGGAACGTACAATAGTCACCCATGGCTAAAGCCTGGAATCGTGTTTTCGGTACGCAATCGGTGTTCGTTGGAATGACCATCACCGAACGGTGTTCTTCGGCCAGTGCCCAGCACACCGACAGAGTTGTCCAGGACGGCCCCGACTCTCGGCCCGTCGTTGTTTCGTGAACAGCGCTACCAGACGAACAAGCGAGCACCGGAGCCTGGCGAGCCGAACCCTCCAGTTTGGACGGAAGGATCGTGGACGGAAAGTTCCTCGCCCTGGTCGGCGCTGGGGAGTTCCGGCCGCGAGGCGCTGATCTTTTCGAACTCGACAGCTCCGTGGCGGTTCATAATCTCAGTTGCCGCCTTAGCCTTGTCGCCCGCACCGGTGGCAAAGACCATGACTCCTCCGCTCCGTAGTCCTTGAACGTAGCCTTTCGCGTCGGCTTCGAGGACCCCGAACGCAGTCAGATCCCGAGTCAACTCGACTTCAAAATCGGTATGTGGAGTACTCGTGGGGTTCGTCGATCCGGCAAGAGTCGCGGTGACAGGCCTGAGTCATGGATCGGAGATGGTCAAATACGCCGTCAGCCGCACCAACCTTTTTCGCGCAGCGATTGCCAGCGGGCCTTCCTGGGAACCGATGCTGTACGAACTTACAACAGACTTTTATCGGCAATACATGTCTCGTACCTACGATCTGGAATCGCCAGACGGCGAAGCGCGTGTGCGGTGGCAACGAACCTCGGCCGCACTCAATGCCGACCGCATCCGCGCGGCGCTTCTTGATCAATGCTGCAGATTCGGAATATCTGGCGGACCTGGAATTGTTGGGGAACTTGCGGGAACTGAAGAAGCCAGTGGAGATGTTCATCTATCCGAACGAATTTCACGAAAAGAACCAGCCCAAGCACCGCTATGAGATCTACCAGCGGAACGTTGACTGGATGAAATTTTGGCTAAAGGGCGAAGAAGATCCTGACCCAACAAAAGCCGAACAGTATCAACGCTGGCGCGAAATGCGCAAGCTGCAAGAGCACGATCAAAGCAATGCGCGGACAAACTGAGGGGGCACCAGCGGGGACCTAATGGATTACTTTGCGCCTCTTTCTGGATTTCTCGCGCAGCACCACCTCGCCCTGCTACTTGTGCTTCCGAATGCACCGATTCGGTTTTGAACGATGCCATCCGAACTTCTTTAGGAGGGAGCCTATGCCACTCCTCAACACCCGAGACTTGACTGACGTTTTTAGGGGGACCGGTGCCTCATAAAGCGGGGACGATGTCGGTCTTTTTGAAGTCGTTCCCTTTGAAGGAGAGTCTCGCCCGTGAACTTGGCGAGGGCATAGGCGAAGCAGTCACCGAAATTCAGCGGCCTGCCCCGTGGCGGCCCTTGCCGAAGTCGTGGAAGGCTTGGCGTGCGAGATGCGCCTGCTCGACCGTTACGGGTTCGATCACAATGCCAATGCGGCGGAACAGTGCGTCGCTTTGCTGGGCGACCTCAACGCCAAATTGACTCTCGACGACAATCGCGAGTTCGATGAAATTCCCGGCGGATATACGGCAGCGCGGGGCGCGACTGATGGCTTGGATATAGCGTTCGGCATCCGGTTCTTCCGCCAGGATGGCGACGAGCGGTGAGGAGTCGAGGATCATTTGGGAAGGCCGTGTTCGTCGTACAGGAACTCAGCATGATCGAGATACGGACGGTTGATGTGAGAGGCGGCGCGCTTGGCAATCGCCCGGATGTCGGCGGCGAGCGTTTCGGGATCGCGCCTCTGCAGACGTTCATAGCGCTCCCGCAAAGCTTCCGTGACGGCACGGGTCATCGTCTCGCCGGTGGCTTGGGCGATCGCTCGGGCGAGACGGTGAGCTTCCGGATCCTTTACATTGAGGCTCATGGCGCTTCTAGCCTTCTGTACCAATCTTCTACCCTTCTGTACCAATCTTCTACGCTTCTGTATCGTAAATCGTCTCCCGATTCCCAAGGGGCCTAGTTGGATTTCCGCAGTTTCGGGAAGGACGAAAATGCGGGGCGGATTTAAAGGTGATCTACATGTCGGGATACACCGAAGGAAACTTTGGGTTCGGCGCGAGGAAGAGCTCACCCAAACAGCTTTCCTGCTGCAGAAACCTTTCAAGCTCGATCACCTGGCGGCGAAGATCCGGGAGGTCCTGGGCGCTGCCAGCCGCCGCTGAAAGAGGCGCGATTATTTCCTCTGCACCACCGCTTTTGACTGGCACATCTTCGACTGCAAAATTCAGTCCGAGTTTGTCAATGCGGGGAGTTGCTGAGGGATTTTCTCTGTCAGCCGAACAGCGGCGGCACACGTTACAGCGGCGATTGCAATTCGATCAGGGTTTGTGGATTAAACGTTTCAATTGCTCGGTCAAATTGCGTCATGGAGTTCGATGAGAGTGCCACGTTGAAATTCAATATCGGTTCTCGCTAAATCGTCGGCCGGAGCTTGGCACAGCTGATAGGTAGCACGAATACGTGCTCCAACTAAAAGTGAATGTACACTGATTGAATCCTGATCACTTTCTCTTTCAAGCAACACGGTGGCTATGCGGGGGGCGTGGTACCGTGCGGCCGTTCTGGAATCAGCCAGAGGAGATTGCAGCGCTTTCGGCAATGCTAAACAAGGCCCCTACTTTAAGTGCGCAGGTTGCAACTCCGACTCTCGTTTCGCCCGCAGCCGCTCCCGGTTCTACTCCAAGGTCGATAGCAGATCAGCAGCAGAGCACGAAGCAACATACGGCTTGTTTGGAATTGGCGAAGGATAAACCCAGCATCCCTTGCAGGTAGCAGCCAGGGTGGGAACTGAATTTCAGCCGGTGTTGTGCAGTCCCGCGGCGATGCCGTTGACGCTTGCCCCGAGAGCATATTCGAGAGCGGCACTGTTTTCGCCTGCATGTTTGCGGTGGAGCAATTCCACCTGAATCAAACTCATCGGATCGACATAGGGATTACGCAAGCGAATGGACCTGGCCAGCACAGAATTCCGCCCCAACAACTCGCGCTGGCTCGCGACCAGCAATAGCATGCGGCGGGAGCGGAGGAATTCGTCCTCGAGCATGGCAAACACACGTTTGCGCAGAGCTCCATTCTTGACCAGTCCGGAATAGACTCGGGCGATATCGAGGTCAGCTTTGGCCATGCCGAGTTCGACGTTGCTGATCAGGCCCGAGAACAAAAGAAACCGTTGCCTCATCTGGCGGAGAAGCTTTTGGTGCGTCGCCCCCTTTTTCATGAATTGCTCGAGAGCGTGTCCCACGCCGAACCATGCAGGTACGGCATACCGGCTCTGCATCCAACCGAAAACCCAAGGAATGGCGCGCAGATCGTCAAGTCGCCGACCTTTCGCGCGTCGCGAAGGGCGCGAGCCGATGCGCGCAGTGTCCAACTCATTTACGGGAGTAGCTTGCTCGAAATATTCGAGCACTTCAGGATCCTCAGCGATGAAGCGACGATAGACGCGGTACGCTTCCCCAGACATTTCTTCCATTGCCTCTTCCCATCGAGCATGATCGGACACTTTTTCGGATTCAGGCCGGATAAGGGCTTCGAGGCTTGCTGCGATCATGAGCTCCAAGTTCCACTCGGCTAGCACCGCGTCGGCGTATTTCCAGTTGAGAACTTCTCCCTGCTCCGTGACGCGGAGGCGACCGGAAAAACAGCCTTCCGGCTGCGCGAGGATCGCTGAATGCGTGGGACCGCCACCGCGCCCTACCGTTCCGCCGCGGCCGTGAAACAAGCGCAACTTAACATCGCATTCGGCGGCTGCGCGATGCAGTTCACGATGCGCTTTATACAACTCCCACGTGCTGGTGAACATGCCGCCGTCTTTATTGGAATCAGAGTAACCCAGCATGACTTCCTGCCAGCGGTGCCAGGAATCAAGCAAAGTTACGTACTCTTGATGGCGCCACAGACGACGCATGACGTCCCCCGCCTCGCGCAATGAGCGAATCGACTCGAACAGGGGAACAGGCATCACACCAGGATCGTCTCCTGATCCGGCGACGTTCAGTTCGCAGGCCCGCGCAAGACGAACGACGTTAAGAACATCGCCCTCCGTCTCTACGCCACTGATGATGTAGCGGTCGATCGCGCATGGAGGGTACCTGCGTTTGAGGTCAGCAATGGTGCGGAAGGTCTCAATCAACTCGCGGCTAGTTGCGGAAACAGCATTCGAAGAGTACAAGAGGGATTTCTCGTCCAGCGTCGGCCCGAGCTCGATAACCGTGTCAGAGTGAACGCGTGCGTGTTGACGGATATCGAGCGCATGCAGGTGAAAGCCGAAGGTCCGCACTTTGCGCAGCAGCGGATCGACGAAGTCCCTGGCCAGTGATTCCCCTTGTGCCCGCGCAAACTGTTGTTGACGAGCAATACATCGGCTTCAAATTCTTTTTTGCCGTAAGCGAGATCGCTGGGTTCGAGGCTTTGCCGTAAGCGATGTAGCACATAAGAGAGGAACCGGCGATAGTCCTCTGTAAAGTTCTGCTGACCCCAAACAAGATGCACGCCGGGAAGGGTTTGCTCGTAGTGCCGAAGGCGAGCTTTCATTTCAACGGAAGCCGAGATCAATCGCGATGATGAACTTAGACGGTCACTCAAAGCTTCGACATCGGCACTGTACTCGCGCACAATCAGCTTGCGTGCCAGTTCGAGAGCGTCTCGCGTGCACTCGGGCTTGACGGCGGGATTGCCGTCCCGGTCACCGCCGATCCACGAGCCAAAATGAACCAGTTTTGGTAGATCGACCTTCTCCATCGGCATCTGGTAAACCTCGTGAAACGATTCTGCAAGTTCGTCATAAAGCTTGGGCAGCGCTTCGAAGAGCGAAAGTCGGAAATAACGAAGGCCCATCCGAATTTCCTCGTTCACGGTAGGTTTGACTTGTCGTACTTCGTCGGTCTGCCAGAGCGCGGTGATTTCCGTGCGAATTGCGTTCTCGCAATCTTCAGCCTCGGGGGAAGTGAGCGGAAGATGATCCAATTGCTCCAACCTCTCTGCGATACGACGTCGCTTGAGCAGCACCGTTCCCCGCGCTACTTCCGTCGGGTGGGCCGTAAATACTGGCATGATTTCGATTTCCCGCAAGGTAGCCAAAGCCTTTTCAACTGAGATGCCAGCCTTTTTCATGCGAAGGAGTGTGCCACGAAACGATCCGCGGGGGCGCGCATGTTCGCCATCAAGCTGGTTCGCGCGTCGCCTGCGTTTGCGGTGATTGGTCTCGGCTAGGTTTGTGAGCTCGAAATAGATCGCGAAAGCCTTGGTGACGTGGTAGGCGGTAGTCAGGTCCATCTTTGCAATTAGTTGTTGAGCCTGGATCATGTGATCGTTGGGCGAGGTTGTCCGCTTTCTGAGTCCCCGATTGCGATGCTCGATCATGTGTAGGCGCAATTGCTCGACGGTATCGAACAATTCCTGTCCAGCTTGCTCCTGCAAAACCTTGCCGAGCAGCACTCCCAGCGAGTTCACGTCTCGCCGCAGCGGACGATCTTTGATTGGCTCGTGGGAGCGTGCGGTGAATTCCGCGAGGCGGCAAGCCTGATCTTCGGGTGCCCACAGCGGCTTGGGCTTTGATTTAAACTTTGCTCTGTCCATCGGAGTGTCGGGTTTGGGTAGGAAACAGGATAAATCAGCGGGTGAATCCATGCGGGCGGGACGCTCTCAGCTCGCCACATGTATACGCGGGCAAAATGAACCCCGGGCTTTTGGCAGGTCTCGCCCCCTCCTCAGCCTGCAACTGCGTGTGATCGAAACGACGGATCTGGAGCAGCGGCTCGCGGAAGTGGAGAAGCAGCTGGCAAACCCGGACAAAGATGTCGACGGCAACAAACGGGCCCAGGATCTTGACCGCAAACAAGCCCCTGATCTCTTTCTCGTCGGAAAGCGGTTAGGCGTATGGTTATATAACGCCTTTTCCTCAGCGCGTGAATTCCGAGACATCAACTGACTCCCGTCGCACCTTTCCTGAATTCTTCAGCCGGTACATTAAAAAGCGTGGCTGAAAATCGTTTGCAATTTTGTTTTGAATCTGCTCATCCAATGCCGGGGATTGCGATTGTGATGGTGCTGCAGAATGTGTTTCTTGGCCCATTTAGCTTGTGCAGCTTTTCGAGCTATCTGCGCCGCCGCTGTTCGCGGGTCAGCTTGCGCTTTCGCGCCTCACCGCCGGGCTCTCGAGATAATAAAGTTTCAGCAGGAGGAGCCTGCCGCAGGCTCTTGACTATATTGAGAAGCGCGATTTTGTGAGCCAACGAAGTTGTTTTGCAACTAGGCTGCAAAACCTGCCGGTCGTGCCTTGGCGATGCCTTTCAGAGAGAGGATGCCTTAAGCCATGATAAGCCGTCAAAACTATCCCATGAACGGTGCTAACTATTGCAGCTATAACGGAGCCGCGGGGGGTGACCAATCGCCTGAGCTATCCTGGACCAATGCCTTTTCCGGGACGCAAAGTTTCGCTGTGATCGTATTCGATGTGAGCGGAGGTGTTGTGCACTGGGGGAATGTACAACATCCCTCCCACGACAACCGAGCTGCCCCAAAATGCCGGCGCTCCCAGCAGCAGCTATGGACTGCAAGTCGTCAACGTCTTCAGCAACATCAGCTACGACGGACCGTGCCCGCCCCCGGGTGTTTGGCCGCATGTCCACCACTACGCTTTTACGGTCTATGCTCTCGACACAACGTTGAGCTTGCCAGGGTCGGCGAATTTCCCGGCAACTGCCCTTACGCTATTTCGCTCCTTGGTTAAGCCGGGAACTCGCACATCTTGGCCAGAGCCACCATCACCGGGTTTTACTCGAACAATCCGCCGTCAGAATAATAGCTTTTCGCATGGTGGACTGGGCATGCCCACGCTAGTGCAAGACCCCGTCAAGTCGGAACTGGAGCTAAACAGCGCTAGCGGATTCAGGGCAATAGCATCGTTTCAACTTTGAGCAGCACGAACTACAAAGGAGATTGCAGCACCACACTGAGACTGAGGACCCCAATGTGCACACGGCCTGATGAGAGAAGGCCCTGCGAATGGAGATGAATTGACCTGTCGCCGATGGGGGATTAGACTTCGCCCCGGAGGTGTTTCATGCGCTGTTTACTCAAGGTCGCAATCCCTGTTGAGACAGGCAATGCCACGATCAGCGATGGCAGCTTGGGCAAGACCATCGAATCCATCCTCGCTGATCTGAAGCCTGAAGCAGCATACTTTGCCGGAGACAATGGCAAAAGAACCGGGTTCATTTTCTTTGACCTAAAGGATGCGTCTCAAATTCCCGCCGTGGCGGAACCGTGGTTTCTGGCGTTCGATGCCGAGGTCGAGTTGCATCCCGCTATGAACCTTGAAGACCTAAAGAAAGCCACACCGGGCATCGAGAAGGCGGTCAAGAATTACCGCCGAGGGGCGCACGCAAAAGCGGCCTGACCCGATTCGCAGGCAAGCCTAACTTCGCCTTCCAATGAGGGACTGTTCCGACGAGCGTCCCATGACTCATTGAGTCCGGGGGCGCTTTCGTTTGGTTTCCTGTCTCTATCTGATGCGCTCTACTGCGGACATCTCCGCATCCCACCGCCAACTCGAAGAACACTTGGGATAATATTGCCTTGCTCGCTTTTGAGTGGGCAAATACCAACCGCCTTAACGGGGTACCGACATATGCACAAGCCTCCGCACTTTCCTTGGATGTTCTTTTCTGCGTTTCTGATCGCGCTTTTGATTGTCAGCGTGCAGCTTGCCGAGGCTCAAGACAGTTCCACCGCGAGCGTTCGGAACACGCCGCACAGATTCATGCGCTCAAGGTGACCTTGCTATCAACGATGCTGGTCGGCAGTACAACCGGGTTAGGCGAGTGGGGATTTTCGGCGTTGATCGAAGCCGATGGTCATCGCGTGCTGTTGGATACTGGAGCCCATCCCGATACCGTGCTGCAAAATGCCCATGACTTGAATATCGATTTGTCCGATGTTAGAGAAGTGATCCTTACGCACAATCACTGGGATCATGTCAGTGGGTTGATGACCCTTCGCAAAGAGATGATGAAAAAGAATCCCTCGGCGCTCTCCGTGGTGCATGTCGCACGCGGTATCTTCTACAGCAGACCAGCGCCGAAGGGTGAAGAAAACCAGATGATCGCGCTGAAGAAAGAGTACGAGGCGACTGGCGGAAAATTCATCGAACACGAGGAGGCGGCAGAAATCTTTCCCGGCGCGTGGTTGACAGGCCCGGTGCCCCGCAAGTATCCAGAACGCAACTGGAGCGTCAGCGGAAAAGTGCAGACCCCAGCGGGTTTGGTCGAGGACACGATCCCCGAAGATCAATCGCTGGTGCTCAACACGCCGGAAGGATTGGTCGTGATCACCGGCTGCGGCCACGCGGGAATCGTCAACATCCTCACGTTTGCCCGCCAGGAATTTCCCAACGAGCCAGTTGAGGCAGTCATCGGCGGACTGCACCTCTTTCCAGCGACGGATGAGCAACTGGATTGGACTGCGGACAAGATGAAAGAGTTCAAAGTGGCGAAACTTATGGGCGCACATTGCACTGGAATCGAAGCCGTCTATCGCATTCGCGACCGCCTCGGCCTGCCGCGATCATCGGCGGTTGTGGGCAGCGTGGGATCAAGCTTTGTCCTTGGCGAAGGCATACATCCCGGCCCGCTTGCCAAATAGATGCTCTCGTCTGGAAAAGTCTTCAGCTGCCTCATCTATGACTGACGCATGACCCAAAATAAAGACCGGCACGGGTCCGAAAGAGTCCTGACCATTAGTACTGCAACAGGGACAACAGCCTCGAGTTCTGCGCCAACAGCCATGCCTGCTGCTGTTCTTCGGCAAAAACTTGTAATAGCGGGAGACTCCATGAGACCCTGTCAGATCTCCGGCAGCAGTGTTCGTAGATCGACACCCGGTAGTACGCTCTCCGTCTCGACTTCGGAAATAGCCTTCCGAGGAAGTCGTCGAACGACGCCAGCTTCTCTACCCGCCAATACAGTCCCGCTCACACAAGTACCTGCCAAAACCCACAAAGCCGTGATCGCATCTGTCCCTTTCTGTTTTTCCCGTGTTATCTCGGCGAGAGACGGGATGGTCCAGACGCTATCCTCGTACGCGTAGTGACAATGTGAGCGGAAGGGACTTTCGGCACATTCTGCGCCACATTTCAAAATCACACTGGTAAATTGTTGAGGATCGCAACTCCGTCGGCATGGGGCAATGCGGTCAACGGAAAACGGCGGATAATCCGTCCGCGGTTATTTCCGGTTTCTCGGTGAGTAAAACCGAGACGCTAGCGGACTTTCGGAGGTGATCACTCCACGAGCCGGAGACCGTGATTAACGCTATCCATTAAGTGTATGACCAGGCAAGAACACCCGTAGCGCCCTCACTAAAAGCGCTGCCAGCAGAATTCCTGGCTGCGGATTCAATCTGTCAACGGTGTGTTTGCTCTGACACTTACCTTCGAACTGTTCTTGGTTACGCCGGAAGACACAGCGCACTGTCGCATTCGGCGGGAAAATCTTGTGATTCGACCCGCGAATTTCTGTGGATTGTCAGCCGTTGCGCGCCAGAATTCTAGCGTCTCTTGGTCGGGCGAAATCATCTGCAGCACCGGGTGCGCGAAAATCCAGCTCCAGCTGACGGGCGGAATCTGCAGTTTGGACGGGAACGCTTACGGCATCACCGCTTGCGTCTGATTGGAGTGCGCCGCTTTCCGCTTCGGTCTCATCCATGGCGGTCACCATAGAGGAACAAATCGTGCTCAGCGCGCCTGGCCACACAGTACGTGACCCGATTTCTCGAAGTCAAAGGTAGACTGTTGAGATGCTGCACGTATGGCGCTGACGCTCCAAGTCGAGGCGCTTCATCCAACCTAATGCTTGTGACGTAGAGTCAAGTTGGTCGTCATGTTTTCCTTATGGAAAAACTGTCAATTCATTTGTATTCCGCAAGCCACTCCGCTTTCTCAGGTAAATATACCGAACCGTTTTCGATTAGATTACAGCGGGCTGCCGAAGTATCCCTATACCGGCCTTCAGTGCCCTGTTCCAGACAGCGACGAAGAAATCAGAATCGGCGACGCTGGAAATCAGCGACAACGCTTCGTCGAATCCCCAGACCGTGCCTGTAGGATTGAACGTTACAGTGATCGTGCACGAAGTGTTCGGGTTCAGCGAACTCGGACAGGCATTGCTTTCTCGGAAGTCCGAATTTCCACTAATGCTGATGTTGTTGATCAGCAATGGCGTCACGCCCGTGCTAGTCAGCGTCACCGTGCCCGTTCCGCTTTGGCCTTCTTTCACTTCGCCAAAGGTGAAGATCAAGTCGAGGTGAACGAACTCCACGTTACGGCCCAGCCAGCAGAAAAACCGGATTCTGTGGCGGATTCAGTGTGCTACCCGTGCCCGGGGAGCGCGAACTGACCGGAGCCGGCATATTCACGATGTAGCTCTGGCTGGAGGTATCGATAATGCTGACATTGCCTCCGTCGCAACTGGAGAGATAAGCCCGTGTACTGTCACCCCCGGCGGCCATCATGATGCGAAATCGCGGAGCTTGCGTGTACTGCGACGGCGAACAGAAGGCATCGTATGCGGGAAACCCCGGAATCGCGATGTAAGCCAAAATGGTGTTGCTCACCGTATCGATCGCGGTAACCTGGGGACAGATGTTGCCAGATGTGTCCTCGTAATAGCTTCCGACGTAGGCGTCGTTTCCATTGGGCAACGGCGCAACGTCGATCGTATTCAATGTCGTGGCCGTCGTCGCTGCACAGGGATCCCCAGCTGTGCGTGTGCTGGGTTGTACCGCTGCAATCGGAATCGTAACAATCGTTGACGGCGCCGATTGAGATACATCGACGATCGCCACCTGACTGCCGCCGGGGAGGTAAACCCGGTTCAAATTCGGGTCATAAACCATCTTTATTGCGCCCGGTACACTGATCGCCGTCGGGGTAAGGGTGTCGGGACCAGCGGTCGAAGTGGTATTGAGCCACGCAAGCGTCCCATTCTGCTGCAGCACATATACCTGCTCGCTGTCGGAGCGCGCCACCATCCAGATGGGCGGAGAGTTGGTAGTGACGGGCGAGCCAGTCCTTTGCGAGCGATCTACGGTATTGAATCCGCTTATTGTGCTGGGAGGACCCTGATTCGCCACGTAGAGTTTGGTGTTATCAGGTGTAACGATCAAGGCATACGGATTGCTGCCTACCGGAATCGTCGCCACCTGGTTGCTGGTGGTGGTGCTGATCACAGCAATTTCGCTCAGATTCGGCAATGTCACATAGGCGGTTGTACTCGACGGGGCTACAGCTACGAAGTTCGGCGCCGAACCGGGTGGCAGGCTTATCGTGCCCACGCTTGAGATGACGGTGCCGCTAAAGGTCACCTGGCTGAGCGAAGGGCACACATTATAGTTTTGTAGTCCCATTGTTACCGTACAACCCGTAGGTGGTGGGGGTAAGTTCGTGACTGCTTGATTCACCACCAGAACCTGATTCGCGGATTGCTGCGCAGCTAAGACTGGAACGATGCCCAGGTTGGCAATGCTTACGTCGCTGTCACCGGAGACGTCAATCGACATGGCTGTGCCCGGCAAAGGCACGATGGCTAGGGCAGTGTTGATTGTGGCGGTTGAATAATTGCCGTTGATCGACAAAACGGAATGCGCCGCAAGCGGGTTTGGGAAAACTGGAGGATTCGGAATAATGATGGGGCGGAAGGTCTCGCCGCACCCGGTGCATATCACATATACCAATAAAACGAGCCCCAGCCGGAGAAACTGCTTCATTCAAACTCCATAAAAATAGGCTTACGCGCAATCCGATATTGTATCGGGAACCGAGGCGAGAGGGGAAATCGCATTTCAATTGTAGAGTTGATCCTCCTGCTTTGGTGAGAAGCGTCTAGAAGGTGGTTTGGTTGCTGCGCAAAAAGTACAAGACGCCTCTATTCAAAACCGCACACGAACGAACGGCGGATCTGGTAATTGTTTACCCGCGCCCGCGCCGAGCCTTGGCTTGGCTCTTGGCAGGCATGTGGGCAACTTTCTCTGAGGCGGCCGGCTTTTTCGTCTGGGCCAGACTTTCTTTCAGCGCCGCCATCAGGTTGACTACTGGAGCCAGCTTCTTCGGTTTTTCAACCTCCTGAACCTCGCCGCCTTCCAGCTTCGTTTCAATCAGCTTCTTCAGATTTTCCTGAAAAGTGTCATGATATTTCTCTGGATCCCAATCGCCCGCTAACGCTTCAATAAGCTGGTGCGCGACTTTAATCTCAGCTTCTTTAACTTCCACATCGGGAGCCCCGAACGACTCCACCTCGCGAACCTCTTCTGCATAGTACATGGTGTGAAGCATCAACCCGCCTTTGTGCGGACGCAGGAAAACCGTGTATTCGCGGTTATGCATAGTGAGTTTCGCAATCGCCACATAGTCGCTCTCTTCCAGCGCCTTGGTGAGTAGGGCATAAGGTCGGCGCCCAGCCTCTTCGGGCATCATGTAGTAGGAGGATTCGAAGTACACCGGATCAACTTCGCTTGCCTTGACGAATTCCAGAATCTCCATCGTCTTCGCGGTCTTTGGCTCAATCTTCTTGATCTCGTCCGGTTCGACGATGACGTACTCGCCCTTGCGGTATTCATACCCCTTTACGATGTCGCTGCGCTCGAGTACCTGGCCGTCAGCCGAGCAAATAAGCTGTTGTTTCACGCGAGCATGGTCAGTGCGGTGAAGTTGATTGAAGGATATGCCGCTGCTCCGCGCCCCCGAGAACAAACGAATGGGCATAGAGATTAATCCGAAGGTAAGATATCCAGACCAGACCGATGCCGCCATTGCTTTTTCACCTCATCGAAAGATGATGCGTGTCTCGGCTCTATGAATCAGAATCCAGCCAGGCATTCAGATGCGAGAATAGGCCCGAGCGTACAGAAGTGTAGCCTAAACATGCGGCCTTGCGGAGGCCAGATTACGAGTCGAATCCAAAGGTCAAGCACTAATTGATGGGGTTCGAGCGCGATGGACACCGAATATAGTGTTATCGATAGCGGTTCTGCCCCGTCGCTGCTGTTTAATCGCGACCGCATGCACAAACGCGCGGGCACCAATAATGCTGAACTCCGTTGTGGCACACATTCCGGCCCATGGCTGGGCTTCATCCCCGCGGCGGCTGGCATTCGTTGCAGCTCGTAACCGTCGGTTTCGCGCTCCTGGCGCGTATCTTGCGTGGAGTCACTCCCTCCGGGGCTCTGGCGGGCGGCTTCGCCTGTTTTCTGCTTTTTGCCAGCGCTGGACCCTTCGCTTTTGCGGCACTCGGGGCGCTTTTTGTTATGACGTGGATGTCCACGCGCATCGGGTACCGGCGGAAGCTCGCGCTCGGAATCGCTGAACCACGAGAAGGTCGGACTGCATGGCAAATTATTGCCAATCTGGCAATGGCTGCCCTCGGCTCGATCGTTTTCGGCGCAACGGGAAGCGAACCCTGGCTGATTGCGACTTTGTCCGCTCTCGCCGAAGCTGCAACTGATACCGTGGCCAGCGAAATCGGACAATACCGCAATTCAGATTCACGGCTGATCACGTCATGGGAATCCGTGCCTGCCGGGACCGGCGGGGGCATCACGCTCGCAGGAACCGTCGCCGGGCATAGCTGCCGGCTTAGTGATTGCGGGCGTAGCTGCGGTAGGCGGGATACTTTCCCGTGCCCAGTTTTGGATTCCTGTGACCGCCGGATTCGTCGGGATGCTGATCGACAGCTTTCTTGGCGCCACTCTGCAGCAGCGCGGCTGGATCAGCAATCAAACGGTTAATCTATTAGGTACTTTGGCAGCGGCTGTGATCGGCTATGGCGTAATTGCATTTGTCAGCGCTTAGGATTCCAGTTAGTCCTGAAGGAATCGCAACGACCGATATCGCCGTCACCGCGCATGATTGCTCGAGAATCCCTTCGGGCGCGCGTCTGGAGACGCATGCTATACTTTTTAAGCACTTTCCTGTCAGTTTCAGTGGACGGAGGACAGTATCGACAAACGTTTTATCCGCATGAACGAGCGCATTCGGGCGCGTGAAGTTCGCGTCATCGGTGACGAAGGGGAACAAATCGGCGTGATGCCTCCCTTTGAGGCGCTCAAAATGGCCCGCGAAAGAAACCTTGACCTGGTGGAGATTTCCCCAACCGCGCAACCTCCGGTTTGCCGCATCATGGACTATGGGAAATTCCTATACCAGAACGAAAAGCGCGAGCGCGAAGCGAAGAAGAAACAAAAAGTCATCACGGTTAAAGAAGTAAAGTTTCGTATCAACGTAGACGATCACGATTACGAAACCAAAAAGAATCACGTGCTGCGCTTTCTCGACGAAGGAGATAAGGTAAAAGCAACCATTTTCTTCCGCGGACGCGAAATGACCCGGCAAAGCCTGGGCCGCCAGATATTGGAACGTTTAATTAAAGACGTCGACCAACGAGGTCTGGTGGAATTTCGGCCAAGGCAGGAAGGCAATACGCTGCATTTGATTCTGGCGCCGAACAAGAAAGAAGGCGGAGGAAAAGAAAAGTCGCCGGCTCCTCCGAAGGCCCCGGCCAATCCGAAACCCGCGCCACCTCCCGCACCACCGCGAGGCGGGGCGCAGAGCGCGTAAAAGCAGCTCCTCAGTTCTCGGCTATCCGACCCAAGGAGCATTTCCTGGCGTGATCGCCGCGAGTTGACGAGCTCATGATCGTGGGGCGCTTGAAGGTTCTTCCTGAGAGCTGACGACTGAGAGCTGAGAGCTATTTTTATGCCAAAACTAAAAACACACAAGGGCGCTGCCAAGCGCTTCAAAAAAACCGCTACGGGAAAGATCAAGCGTCATAAGACCGGTTTGCGTCACATCCTGAGCTCCAAAGCAAAGAAGCGCAAGAAGCACCTAGGCAAAGCGACTTTGGTCAGTGACGGCGATTACAAAAAAGCGGCACGCATGATCCCGTATATGTAAATGAAGCGACGGGCGTCCGCTTCGGCTTTGCTCAGCGCAGGCTCTCGCCCGTCCTTAACGAGTATGCAACAACAAGTCTGCGGATCGAACACCCCGCAGCGGCGCGTGAAGAGGTCAGGTTTCAGAAATCCCGCTTCTGTCCTGGAAGTGCGGTAGAAGCCTCCTTACCTCCAGCCGCCGAGTCGAAGTAAAAAAGGAGAAGAGCAATGCCTCGTGTAAAACGCGGAACCAAACGCCGCGCTAAGCGCAAAAAAATTCTCGAACGCGCCAGTGGATATTTCCTAACCAAATCCAAACTTTACCGCTCGGCGAAAGAAGCCGTCGAACGCGGATTGAAATTCGCCTATTCCGGCCGCAAACAGAAGAAGCGGCAATATCGCTCGATCTGGATCGTCCGCATCGGCGCCGCCGCCCGCCTGAACGGACTGAACTACAACCAGTTCATCAGCGGACTGAAAAAAGCCGGCGTAGAACTGGACCGCAAAATCCTGGCGGACTTGGCGGTGAAGCGATCCAGCGGGATTTACCATCTGGCGGAGCAGGCGAAGAAGCGCGAACGCAGCGGCACAACCTGCAAGCGCTTAGCCGAGCGACAGTTCGCATGTTATTTCACGCAGCTTAAATTAGTGTCATTCTGAGCGAAGCGAAACGGTGCGCAAGCGCTGGTTCCGCATCGTCAGGACATACACTTAGCGTCCCTCGCTTGCTCGAGGATTCCGACGAAACGCAGATCACGGTGTCATCCGAAACACATGCCCTATACCGTTCCCAAACTGACAGATTTCTCGGCGATCCGCGCTCGATGATCGCCGTGCGCGAGCTTCTGTCTGCGCTGAAGCAGGAGTCGGCACGCGTCGCCAGTCGAAAATGACTGGAAAGCATTCCGCGATCGCTGGATGGCGCGCAAGAATGGCATCACTACCCAGCTCAATGATTTGTGGTTAAAGGCCGCACCAAAAGATGCAAAGCGCGACGTCGGCCAGCGCGTCAACGAACTTAAAACGAAAATCGAGGATGTCGTAGAAGCAATGCTAATCCGCACTCAGAGCGGCGCGTCCTCTGACAAATTCGTCGCCGATCGTCTCGACATCACCCTCCCCGGCATTCGTCGTCCCATTGGCGCCGAGCATCCCGTCATCAAGACGATGAATGAGATGGTTGGCGTTTTTCGTAATCTGGGCTACTCGGTCGAGGAAGGTCCCGAGATCGAAACCGACTTTTACAACTTCGAGGCGCTGAATTTTCCTCCGAACCATCCCGCGCGCGACACGCAGGACACGCTTTTCATTGCCGGACAGGAATCGAAGCCCATGCAAGATCGTCTGCTGCTGCGCACGCACACCTCGCCGGTGCAGATTCGCACCATGCAGAAAATGAGGCCGCCGGTGCGCGTGGTGTGTCCGGGAAAAGTTCATCGTAACGACGCGCTCGACGCAACCCATTCGCCCATTTTTCATCAGATCGAAGGTCTGGCGGTCGACACCAACATCACCTTTTGCGATTTAAAAGGCACGCTCGAACACGCCATGAAGGCGTTCTTTGGGTCAAGTGTGAAGACGCGCTTCTATCCCTCGTTTTTCCCGTTCACCGAGCCCAGCGCTGACGTGCAGATCAGTTGCATTTTCTGCGACGGCAAAGGCACGCGCGATGGCGCTCCCTGCCGCAACTGCAAAGCCAGCGGATGGATTGAACTACTAGGCTGCGGCATGGTCGATCCCAATGTTTATGGGTTTGTCGATTATGACGCGTCAAAAGTTTCGGGCTTCGCCTTCGGCATGGGCGTGGAGCGGATTGCTATTCTTAAATACGGTGTAGATGATATTCAACTTTTCTTTCAGGGCGATGTTAGGTTCCTGGAGCAGTTCGGATGAAGCTCTCGCTCTGGATGGTTAAGCTGATTCGCGTCAACCTGGCGAATCTGCGAAATCCTAACTGTGAACGACGGGCATGAAAACTACTCCCCGCCATTCAACGCGACTTCATTGACCTTGGCGGCCGACTACGCCTCGCGGGCGTGACACTTGCACATTGCGCCGGCATCGCCGTCGATATTGCATCTCCGGGAAGGGAAAACCGTTTTCGATTTCGAGATCACCACCAACCGTCCCGACGCCATGAATCACTATGGAGTAGCGCGCGAGGCCTCGGCGCTCTATGATCTCCCGCTCAAGCCAATTCTACCGAAGCTGCCGCCATCGCAAGGCAAATCCGAAGTTACGATTGAGATTCAAGAGCCCGAACTGTGCGCGCGATTCACGGCGCGCGAAATTCAGCGGCGCGACCATCCAACCTTCGCCCGAACCCATCGCCCATCGCTTGCAATTGATCGATCAGCGCCCCATCAGCAACGCGGTCGATGCCACCAACTATGTTTTGTGGGAGAGCGGCAAGCCGACGCACGTTTACGATCTCGATCTGCTCGAAGGCCGGCGCCTAATCATCCGAAAAGCACGGCCCGGCGAGACACTGAAAACTCTCGATGGCGTCGAGCGCAAACTCTCGCCCGAAGACCTGGTCGTGGCCGACGCGAAAAAACCGGTTGGCCTTGCTGGCGTGATGGGTGGTTTCGACACGATGATTTCAGAGCGCACCAAGAATATCCTGATCGAATCCGCATGGTTTGATCCTGTCACCGTGCGCCGTATGTCAAAGCGTCACGGCCTTCACACTGACGCTTCCCACCGCTTCGAGCGCGGTGCCGATTTCGAATCGACTATCCCCTCGGCGAATCGCGTCGCGGAACTGATCATTGCGTCCGGCGGCGGCACACTGATAGGCGAGCGATCGATGTGGTCGCCCGCCAGCTTGACCTTGCACCCAGTAGAACTCGATTTGCGCGAAGTGCGTCGCATTCTCGGCGAAAACCTAAACACGGTTGAAATCGATCGGATCCTTACGCGCCTCGGTTTCACGATGGTGGCAGGCGGCGAAAATAATTATCTCGTCCACATCCCAAGCTGGCGGCTCGATGTCGAGCGGGAAATCGACATCATCGAAGAACTGGCCCGCCTGCACGGTTACGAGAAATTTCCCAACACGCTTCCCTCGTACAGCGGTGAAGTTCGAGACCTGCCCGACGCGAAAAAAGACGCGCAGTTGCGCTCAACTTTCTTAGCGCTCGGCTACAACGAAGCTATCTCTTTGACCTTCATTTCAATGGCAGACGCAAAGCGCTTTTCGCCCGCCCCCGAGCTCGACCTCGCAAACCCGCTCAGCGACGAGGCTTCCGTGATGCGCACCTCGCTCGTTCCCAGCATGCTCAACATGCTGGCCTATAACCTGAATCGCGGCAGTGACAACATTCGCCTGTTCGAAGTCCGGAAACGTATTCGAGGCCTCGGGGGCAAAAGCGCTGGAGATGAAACGAATCTCAATCGGCGCGACAGGCAAAGTAAATGGCGAATCGGTGCAGGGATTAGCTCCCGGCGCAGTAGCGCGTCCGCTAACGTTCTTCGACCTGAAGGGTGACATCGAAACGCTGCTGGCGCCCTTCAGCCATAGGACGCTCCATTACGACGCGCAAATCGCCGATTACTACCATCCCGGCCGCTCAGCTCGCGCCATTATGGATGGCGCAACCGTAGCCCAATTCGGCCAGATTCATCCCGAAGTGGCCGCAGCCCGCAAATTGCGGCAGGACGTTTTTGTCGGAGAGATCTATCTCGACCGCCTCTACCAGCACGATCTGCGCCAGGTGCGCTACGAAGCGCTGCCGCGCTTCCCTGCCGTCGAGCGGGATTTTTCCTTCGTGTTTGACGACGCGGTGGTGTTCGAAAAAATTCACGAGAGCGTTACGGCATTGTGCATTCCGGAATTGGGCACCTTTAATCCTATGGAGATTTTCCGCGGAGAAAAAGTCGGCGCAGGCAAGTACTCGATCCTCATGCGAGCCAAACTGCAATCAAGCGAGCGCACGCTGCGTGACGATGAGGTAGCGCAGTGGGCAGGACAGATTGCCTCTGCGCTGGAAGGGCTGGGCGGAACGCGGAGGTCATAGCCAATCGTCGCCCCGCGCGGAGCTATTTTCGCTTTATCTTCTGGCGCAACAACTCTCGGAACTCGATCAGTTGATCTGAGCTGAATGCGCGCTTCGGTATGACGATGAATATTCGGGGATGGGGAAAGATGGCAAAGATCGCTTTTCCCTCCACCCAGTTTACATAGGCAGAGCAATCAACCTTCGAGTCCGTTTGCTGCGAGCGGAAGTGAAGGCCCTCGTCGGCAGTTGTGAGAGACATGGGCGACTTTGCGCTCGGCGAACCTCTAAATTGGGATCGCGCCGAAATATACGGAGCCCCGAAAAACCAAACGATCCACAGTATCAAGAGCACATATAGCGGTGCCAAGTTCCGAAGGGCGATGCCGTGTGGATTTAATTGCGAACAGGGCAGCTCCCGCTGAAAGTCGTCCGCCGTAAGTTGGTAAGTAACTTCCATGTCGATGGATTATAAGACGTGACCTTTAGCGGTTGGCCATGGTCCGAATCGTTCCCAATCCGAGCAACCGTTGGTCGGCCGTCACCAGCGTTAGGTCCAAGACCTCAGCGGTGGCGGCGAGAATACGATCAGCTGGGTCCTGATGCAGCGGCAATCGCCGCGCTACGAGAGCGATCTCATGCGTGAGGGGCGCTTCGCGGGTTCCGGCGGTGGCTCGCACCAGCCATTCCGAAAGGTCTTCGTCAATCTCGAATCTGCCTTTGTAGTGCAGCGTTAGCGCCTCATACGTGTTCATTGGCGAGAGCCAAAGCTCGTTGTCCCGATCTTTGAGCTGAACCAAAACTCTTCTCCCAAGCCGCTTGGGGTCGCTCAAACTCCACAACCAGATATGCGTATCGAGCAGAAGTCTCAATCGCGAAGAACCTCCCACTCATCTTCATCGTTGGCCGGCGAAACGATGTCGCCCGTGATCCGCATCGTGTTCTTCATCGACCCGATCCACGCTTCGCGATCTACTACCGCCGTCGGCGGAACAACTTCAGCTACTGGCTTACCGAATCGCGTAATTCGAAGCGGTTTCTTTGTGGCGCGAACTTGTTCCAACAAGGCAAGGCATTTGGCTTTGAACTCGGAAATGGCGACTTCCTGCATAGCGTCTCTCCAATAGTCATTCTAGCATACTATAGTCAATCTACCTGACCACCTTAGGATATTCGCGCTGCGGGCTTTGGCCGCTGGACGGACGCATGCGTCCGTCCCTACGTAAGCGTCTCTTGTGCTAGCCTTACTTTCCATGCCTCCAGTTTCCACCCATCCCAAGCACTTTCTCTCCGACAAAGTCGAGCATTTCACCGAGTCCGTGATTCGCGAGATGACCCGGCAGGCGATGCTATATGACGCCGTCAATCTGGCGCAGGGCTTTCCAGATTTTTCCGCGCCATCCGAAATCAAGCTTGCGGCGCAGGAAGCAATCGGCGCCGATGTCAATCAATATGCGATCACATGGGGCGCTAAGAGCCTGCGCAATGCAATTGCCCGGCAGATGCGGGAGTGCCAAGGGATCGAGGTCGATCCGGAGAAAGAGATTGTGGTGTGCTGCGGTTCAACCGAAGCAATGATCGCAACCCTGCTGGCGGTGTGCAATAAGGGCGACGAGGTCGTGGTATTCGAGCCCTTCTACGAAAACTACGGGCCAGATTCCATTCTTAGCGGAGCCAAGCCTCGGTTTGTCAGTTTGCGTCCGCCGCAAGCAGCCCATGGCGAGTGGACTTTTGATGAACAGGAATTGCGCGAGGCTTTTCAACCTAAAATCGGTCAGCATCAAAGTGCGACGCATCGTACCAAGGCCATCATTGTTAATACTCCGAACAACCCAACCGGCAAGGTGTTTAGCCGCAAAGAACTGGAACTGATTCGCGACCTGTGCGTCGAATACAACGTACTTGCCATCACCGACGAAATCTACGAGCATATTCTTTACGATGGATCGGAGCACATTTCAATTGCACGCCTCGACGGCATGCGCGACCGTACCATCACCATCAATGGTCTCTCCAAAAGCTACAGCGTCACGGGATGGCGCGTCGGCTGGGCCGTCGCGCCTCCCGAGATCACCAACGCGATTCGAAAAGTGCATGACTTCCTGACTGTGGGTGCGCCCGCACCTTTGCAAGAAGCCGGTGCCGCTGCCCTGGGCCTGCCCGCCAGTTACTATCTTGAATTAGCCGAGCGTTACCGTACGCGCCGCGAGCATATTCCGGCGCTGGAGAAAGCTGGCTTCCGCTGCTATCGCCCGCGCGGCGCCTATTACGTGATGACCGACATCAGCGCCTTCGGCTTCGCGAATGACGTCGAATTTGCAGCGTACCTGGTCAAAGAAATCGGCATTGCCTGCGTTCCAGGTTCGAGCTTTTACAAGCATCCTAAAGATGGATCCCAACAGGTACGTTTCGCTTTTTGTAAAAAGCCTGAGACACTGGATGAGGCGGCTAGACGCTTGCAAAAGTTGATGCGAAAGTAGAGGCTCTTCCACAGCAAACTGCGCTATACTTCGCCTCAACGTTGAATTATTCCGAAAGCGAGTGGTTCCCATGTCTGTGAAAACCGTGGAAGAGGTATCCGCGCAGGTTCCGTCTGAAGATTTTCAGGCGCTGGAAGAGAAAATTTATCGCACTATTGAATTGTATAAGGCCGCGAAAGACGCGCGCGCGACGGCCGAACGCGATGTGAAGCGGTTGCGGGAGCAACTCGAAGAGCGCGAGGAAGAAAATGAAACGATGCGCCGCGAACTGGTTCAGCTTAGGAAAGATCGCGAGGACATTCGGGCACGCGTCGAAAAAATGTTGGGCCAGATGGAGAGCCTGACGCATGAGCAGGCCGCAAGCTGAGTGATGCCGGCAAATTGCAGGCGTCCGGGACGGCGGTAATCCGGGGGAACCAATCTGCCGAGGAGTAACATGGCCACTGCAAGCAAAGAAACTGCGACAGAGTCATCTGCTAGGAATGGACTGGCGAAAGATGCACCTAACACGGCCAACAGCGCTGGCAGTGTGCGTGTAGAAATTTTCGACCAGGTCTATAACTTGCGCGGTTCAGATGCGGATTACATTCTGAAGCTCGCCGAGTACGTCGATGGTAAGATGCGCGCCGTGTCGCAACAGACGTCAACCGTAGATTCGGTGCGGCTGGCGGTGCTGGCGGCGCTGAATATTGCCGATGAGTATCATCTCTTGAAACGGCGACTGGAAACGTCATCGCCGGAAGCGCGCCAGCGCGCCAGCAAACTGGCGAGCGCACTCGATGAAGTTTTGCAAGATACCCGGCTCGCGAGTTGATATCGATCGTAACCTCGCGTTCACCCACAATTAACAAAGTCAATGCCCTAGTCCCGGCCATAGCTGCGTCTCTAGCAAACTTCCTGCCAACTATTTTGCATTTTGCTCTTGCGAATCTCTTCGTGGTTTCCTAGCATCCATAGGTGAAAGCCGACCTGCCAAGTTGGTGATGGTGGTAACCGATTTTTGAACCAATGCCGAATGAACGGGGACTCGACTCGCAAAAAGATCCTGTGTGCTATGTTCCGCCATGCGGAAAAGCCTAATGGGTCGCGGCGGGTTCCCACCGTCTTAGACGGGTTCATTCTCGGCCCACCACACGGCCCAGTGGGTCGGCTTGCTTTATTTCAGGTGTCAGGTCTTACTGCGAGATTTTACTTCCCAATCATCAGTAGCTTTCTTCCTGCTAGACTCTTTATAGAGCTCAGTCGACACTTGGAGCATCCAAACTAACGTGTATCCGCAACTTTTTCACATTGGCAGTTTCTATCTGCCGACTTACGGTGTGCTGGTCGCATCCGGCGTCCTAATCGGCCTCTGGATCAGTGTGCGCAACTCCGAGAAACAGGGCATCAACGGCGACGATGCCTGGAATCTCGGCATTCTGGTTGTGCTCGCCGGAATCATCGGAGCAAAGATCCTCTACATCGTCAACGACTGGAGCACTTACTCCAATAACTGGCGCGAGATTTTCAGCCTCAACACATTGCAGGCTGGAGGCGTATTTTCTGGCGGTCTGATCGCAGCGCTGGCGATGGCGGCGTGGTATATGCGGCGTCATCACATGCCGATATTGCGCACTACCGATGGTTTCGCTCCCGGACTGGCCTTTGGTCACGTGCTTGGACGCTTTGGTTGCTTCTCGGCCGGTTGCTGTTATGGCAAGCCGACCAATCATTTCTGGGGCGTCACCTTTACCAATCCTCTGGCGAATTCGGTCAGCGGCACCCCGCTTGGCGTGAGAATTGAACCGACACAACTGATCGAAGCCGCGGCGGAATTTTTCAATTTCCTGTTGCTGACCTGGCTTTTGGGACGCAAGAAATTTGATGGACAGGTCTGGGGCAGCTTCATGATCCTATACGGCGTCGAGCGTTACTTCATCGAGTTCCTGCGCGACGATCCCGGACGCGGTGAGGTTTTCGGCGGTCTGATGACGGGAACACAGCTGATTTCGATCCTGCTCGTCATTGCTGGTGGTTTGATCTGGTGGTTCAAGAGCAGCTCTAGGCTTCCCGCACTCAGCGCACAGAAGTCGAGTTCCGCGCTATAGACTGGGCATATTCCGGTCAAGTGGAACGGCTGGAAATGAATACGAGATTCTCCTTGCATTCGCTGATTGAATACTGAGAGCTGAATGCCGCACTTCCCTCTAACCCTTGACGCATCTCCCGAAGCCGCCGGACAGCGCCTTGACCAATACCTTGCGACGCAACTTTCTGAAGTCAATCAGTCCGAGGTCAGTCGCGCCCGTGTCCAGCAACTGATCGCAAAGGGTGAAGTGCTGGTGAACGAAACATTGGCGAAGGCCTCGCTGCGTCTGAAGGGCGAAGAACGCATCACGATCGCCGGCCCCCCAAATGCCCCAGTGCTGCGCGCCATAGCGGAAGAGATTGCGCTCGACATCGTTTATGAAGACGACGATCTGGCGATCGTCAACAAACCGGCAGGCATGAGGGTGCATGCCGGCGCCGGAGCGACCGACGATGCGCGCAACCGCGGAACGCTGGTTAACGCCCTGCTCCATCACTTTGGAACATTGTCGGCGGTGGGCGGTGCATTGCGTCCCGGCATCGTCCATCGTCTGGATCGCGCAACCAGCGGGCTGATGGTGGTGGCAAAGAACGACGAATCGCATCGGCGATTGGCTAAGCAATTCAGCAGGCGCGAGGTGCACAAGACTTACATGGCGCTGGTCCATGGCTGGCCGAAGCAGGATCACGGGACGATTCAAAGCGCTATCAGCCGCCACTCCCAAAAGCGCACGCGCATGACGACAAAGGGTTATGGTGGCCGCGAGGCGGTTACGCATTACGCAGTGAAGAAAAAGATCGATTCGCCATACGGCAAGTTTGCGCTCGTCGAACTCAAGATCGAAACCGGACGCACGCACCAGATTCGCGTGCACATGTCGTCATTAGGACATCCAGTGGTGGGGGACGCGTCTCTATGGCGCGCCGGGCGAATTGCGATCACAGTCGAACAAGCGCCGAGCTCCGGGTATGCCCGCAACGTTGACGCTTGAATCGAAATTTCCTGCATTCGGCGGCGCTGGAATTGACCCATCCGCGCACAGAGGCAATACTCAAGTTTTCCAGGCCGTTACCGGAGGAACTGGAAGACTTTCTCGGCAGGCTTGAAAATGCTCGACAGGAGGGTACTCGGCTGGAGCCTGCTCGTTAGAGAAACGGGTCAGCCGGCCGAGGCGCCTCGCTCCAAGGTCGCTAGCGAGGCTATAATGAATACATCGACTAAGATTCGATTCACCTAATGAAATCGCGCATTTTCCTGCTTGCAATCGCTTTTCAAATGCTGGCTGGCGCGCTTACCGGCCAAACCAGCGCGCAGACTTCGACGCCGGCTGCACAGAATTCTCCTGCTGCCGCCTCGCCTGCGGTATCCACGCCTCCGAGCCAAACTCCGGCGCGGGCGCAAAATCCGCCGAAGTCAGAGTCCGACGAGTCATTCCCGACCATCGTCCATGAGGTCAACGAAGTTCGCGTGTTGTTCACCGTCACCGACCGCCACGGCCGCTACGTCAAGGATCTGAAGAGTAGCGACTTCAGAGTGATGGACGATCAAAAGCCCGCGGAACTGCGCAGCTTCAACAACGAGACCGATCTGCCCTTGCAAGTCGGGTTACTGGTAGACGCGAGCAATTCGGTGCGCGATCGTTTCAAGTTCGAGCAGGAAGCCGCCATCGAGTTTCTGAACTCAATCATTCGCCCCCGCTATGACAAGGCATTTGTGGTTGGCTTCGACGCCACCCCTGAAGTGACGCAGGATTTCACTGACAGTACCGAGGGCCTATCCGCCGGGCGTGCGCATGCTGCGCGCGGGCGGCGGCACCGCGATGTATGACGCTCTGTATTTTGCGTGCCGCGACAAGCTCATGAAGCAACCGCAGACGGGACCGGTCCGTCGCGCCATCATTCTGCTGAGCGACGGCGAAGACAATCTAAGCCATGTCACTCGCGAGGAAGCCATCGAAATGGCAGAGCGCGCCGACGTGATCATTTACACCATCAGTACCAACATCAGCGGAATGAAAGGCAAGGGCGACAAAGTGTTGGAGCGCATCGCAGAAGCGACCGGCGGCCGCGCATTCTTTCCCTTCCAGATGCGCGAAGTGTCAGACGCATTTACTTCGATTCAGGAAGAACTGCGCAGCCAATACGCGGTGGCTTATAGCCCGCCGAATTTTGTCGCGGATGGAAAGTATCGCACCATCGACATCGTTGCCCTGGAGAAAGGCCTCAAAGTGCGAACGCGTAAGGGATACTACGCTCCGAAGCAGTAACCGTCGTGCAAGCCGTCGTGCAAGTGATGTTCGCTGCTTCCTAAGGTTACTTCCATGCCTGGATACTCAGGAACTCCATTGCCGAAAAAGCTGGGCATCAAGGATGACTTCCGCGTTGCCTTGTTGCATGCTCCAGACGATGTAAAGACGGAACTCCGAGCTGAATTCGCGAGATGCCGGATACGACCGATCACGGACAGCGATCTTAATTTTATTTTTCTCTTCGCAAAATCGCTCGCCGGCCTCCAGGTCGATCTGCCACGGGCAGCGAAGGCGTTGGCGCCCGCCGGCATGTTGTGGATCTCATGGCCGAAGAAAAGTTCAGGCGTTGTGACCGATCTCACAGAGGATGTCATCCGCCGCAGCGGACTTGCTGCCGGTCTCGTGGACATAAAAGTCTGCGCGGTTACTGATGTCTGGTCAGGATTGAAGTTCGTGATTCCGGTCAAGAATCGCCCGAATGAGAAACGGCGAAGTGTTTAGAATCACAACCCGGCTGTAGCCCCTCGATATAACTTCAACTCCGCTGAGGGTCGAAGCGAAAACCAGTCAGTAATGTATCCTCTGTAATCCGGATCGTTCGTAATCCGCATCTTTGTAATCAATTGCCCGCCAGGTACTAACTCAGTTCTGCGAAACTTGGATCCGAGAAGTGGGTTAAAGTTCATTATTAAAGTGTGGAGTTTCAATCGTGCGAACCCGAATCCTGCGCCTAACTCTCGTGGGAATCCTCCTCAGTTGCTGCACTTACGCCCAGAGACCGATATTTCGCGCGGAGCGAGAGCTCTTCGCCTTGGTCAACCAGGAGCGGCGCGCAAATGGGCTCCCTGCTCTCCGCTGGAATGAAGCGCTGGCGGCAGCAGCAAGGCGTCACGCCGAGATTATGGCGGAGCATGGATCAGCCCAGCATGGATTTCCGGGTGAGCCGAACCTGTCGGCGCGAGCGAAGCAGGCTGGCGCGCATTTCGGCTGGCTGTCAGAAAACGTAATCCAGGGATCATCCCCAGAGTTCATTCACCAGCAGTTTATGAAATCCTCACCACATCGCGCGAACATTCTCGACAAAGATATGGATTCGATTGGAATCGGTCTCGTCGAGCAAGGTGGCCAGTTCTTCGCGGTTGAAGACTTTTCGCAGGCCAGATAAAGGTGCAGACGCGAAGCTGGTCTGCCTTCTACTCTTCCGTCCGAGGTGGTGTAGCGTAATAGCCGCTACGGGCTTGGACTTTGTAATCTGACTGTTTAGGCTTGATCTCCACTTTGCGGAAAGAACCGTCGCGCGCCGTGTTGGTGGGCGTATAACCGATGTTGTACTGGGTGCGTAGTTCCTCGGAGATCTGATCGAAGGCCTGGCGGAGTTTTTCGATCTTGTTGCCCACCTCGATGACGCGTCCGCCCGTCTCCTGCGTGAGCTTTTTCATCTCCACGTCGCCAGAATACCCTCCGAAACCGTAAAAACCGCGGTCGGCAATGAGCAGCACATAACAGATCGCATCCGCTTTCTGTGCGGCTTCGATGGCATCTTTAATTTTGAGGCGGCTGCCTTCATCTTCTCCGTCGGTCAGCAGGATCATGGCCTTGCGGCCGACCTCGTGGCTCAGTTCATCGTGCGAAGCAAGATAAACGGCGTCATAGAGCGCGGTGCCACGTTGCCCGCTTGCCGAGCATGGAATGGGTCCCTGAGGGCCAACCGGCCCACCTGAGCAGCCAACTCCGCCGGTATTGATTCTTGCCTGGTTGAGGGCATGTCGGAGACGGCTAACCGAATTAGTGAAATCCTGCAACAGATCGATATCGGTGTCAAAGCTGATGACGAAAGCTTCATCTTTTGAACGCAACGTACTTTCGAGGAAAGACCCGCCCACTTCCTTTTCCATCTCCAGAACGCGCATTTGACTGCCGCTCGAGTCAATGAGGATGCCTAGGGTCAACGGGAGATCGGTTTCGGCTTTAAAATATTTGATGGTTTGTGGCTTGCCATCCTCGAACAGGTCGAAATTTTCCTTGTTAAGATGGGGAATCAGCGTGCCGTGCTTGTCCTTAACGTTGAAGAATAACTGGACTACTTCGACATTGACCTTCAAAGTTTCAACCGACTGGTCTTGCCCCTGCGGACTATTCGAAGCGGCGGGCGACTGAGAGGTATCGGCCGGTGAAGTGGAATTCTGCGCGACTGCTGTAAGAGACAGCGCCATTACCATGAAAGCGGCGGAAAGACAGAGCACCAGATAAGGTTTACGATGTACGTTAGTCATCAGAGTTTTTATTCCCGGACTTTGCTAGTCTATCCTGTAATAAGCTGTAATGGTTAGATGCACCAAAGCCAGCGGTTTGGGCATCTGAAGTACTGAAAAATGACGAGGGCTGCGGCGCGTCCAAGAGTGGTGGGCAGGGGACTGGGGAAAGCAATAGAAAGATAAGGGGACTCGGGTATGGCCGCAAAGATTAGCGCAACGCTGGTTCTGGGGTTGACATTGTTTCTCCCGGTCGCCCTGTTAGCGCAACAGAATTCCCAGGACATCCCAGATACCCCGTCAGCGACCAGGCCTTTACCACCCCCCGAGGCGCCCAGTCCGCGGCCCGGAGCAAACGAACCGTCGCAGCCGGATACGCCCCAGCCCGACTCATCCAGCATAACCACTGGGGATAAGGAACTCCCCCGTAGCACTCCAAATTCTTCTGACACGCAGCCTCCGCCACCGCCCATGCCCCCCGTTAGAACCGTACCCGCAGGCAGCGTGCCCCGGGATGCGGAAACAGACGAGCTTTACACGATCAAAGTGACCAAAAACCTGGTCACTGTCCCCGTAACCGTAAAGGACAGTGACGGTCGACTCGTCGCTGGTTTATTGCCCCAGGATTTTACGATCCTGGAAAATGGGAAGAAGCAGACATTAGAATTTTTTACCAGTGATCCGTTTGCCCTGTCGGCGGCCGTAATCTTAGACACAGGCATGGAGGAAGTTGGTTTGAAGAAGGTGCAGGACACGTTATCAGCTTTACAGGGAGCCTTCAGCCAGTTCGACGAAGTCGCTATTTACACCTATAGCAGCACGGCGACTCGGGTATCGGATTTCACCACCGCCAGTAAGGAATTGACGGCGGTGCTCAACGAGGTCAAGGGATACAGCGGGGCAAATAATGGTGTTCCAGTCGTCAGCGGTCCTCTCGGCCCGCAGGGTCCCTACATCAATGGGATACCGGTTGGCCAGCCTGTAAATCCGGTAAGCACCCCCCCTAAGGTCTCCTACGTGTTGAATGACGCCATCCTGCTGGCCGCGCGCGATCTTTCGAAGCGCCCGAGGGAAAACCGGAAAATCATCTTTATCATCAGCGACGGGCGAGAACAGGGGTCCACGGCCAGCTATAAAGACACCCTGAAGGTTCTCCTGACGCAGAACATCACCGTTTATGCCGTTGGAATTGAAGGCGCCGCGATCCCGATTTACGACCGCCTCCAGCGTATCCATCTGCCTAAGACGACAGCGATTATGGGCTACAGTGACATTTTGCCGAAATACGTCTCGGCCACCGGAGGTGGCACCGTTTATAACGAGTTAACCCAAGCTGATATGGAACGAGCCTACGCCCAAGCCATCGGAAATGCGCGCAATCAATACACCATGGCCTATTCGCCGAAATCCACCATCGGTGGATATCGGCAGATCGAAGTGCGGGTCCGTCGTCCAGAGGTAAAGGTTTATGCGAAGGATGGCTATTATCCACTCCCCACGCCGCGTTAGGGCAGCCTGGGAGTTAACAATCTGAGACTGTTGCCATTTAGTAACCTGGGTAACCTGCGCAAGGGCTCTCCGGTGTAGTATAAAAATCATTAGTATTCGATACTGAATCTCTGGGGATAGGGCTCGCGCGTTGAGGCAGTGGTACGCGATCGTCTATTTCGCAAGCTTTTCTGAGGAAACCGTTTGAGTTTCATCAACTTCGCAGCGCGCGAGATCAACTGCAAGATCGTCTACTACGGTGCCGGATTAGGCGGCAAGACGACGAACTTACAGTTCATCTTTCAGAAAACAGCCGAGCAACAAAAGGGCAAGATGATCTCTCTCGCGACCGAGACGGATCGAACCCTCTTCTTCGATTTCCTACCCCTTGATCTGGGCACAGTAAGGGGCTTCAAGACACGCATCCACCTCTATACCGTTCCCGGGCAGGTGTTTTATGACGCCAGCCGCAAGCTCATTCTGCGCGGGGTGGACGGAATTGTATTCGTAGCCGATTCCCAGGAGGAGCGCATGGACGCTAACGTCGAAGCGCTCGACAACCTCATGTCGAACCTGAAAGAACACGGTTATGAATTCGGCAAGATCCCGTACGTGCTGCAACTGAACAAACGCGACCTGCCCAATATCATGTCGGTCGACGCTCTCTCGAAAGAACTGCGCAAGAAAAACGAGCCGGTAGTGGAAGCCGTCGCCTTCCAGGGAGTGGGCGTATTCGAGACGCTCAAAGAAATCGCAAAACAAGTGCTCACCGAGTTGAAGCAGGGCGGGTAGGGTATTGTCAGTTCTCAGCTCTCCGTAAAAACCCCAACCATCATTTCGCGTAGAGACGCGGCTTGCGGCGGGTTTGCTCGTGTTGGGACGGGCACCCTCGCTCGTCCGGGCCAAGCGCAACTCGGCTGACCGTGCTGACGGCCATTTGGCCTCACTCGACGCGCTATAGATCATACCTATGATATGATATAAGGTACTATGGCGAACGCAAACCCACGCATCAAGCGGCGGCGCACGTTTACGCTCTCGCCGGAGAGCCTGGCTTACCTCGAGCAGCAAACGCGCGAGCGCAAACTGGGCTCCCAATCTGCATTCCTGGACCAGTTGCTTCTGGAAAAAATGGCGGAACAGCGGAAAGCGGCGCTCGAAGCCAATATCACCGCCTACTACGACAGTCTGAGCGAGGCCGAAATCGAAGAAGACAGATTGTGGGGAGAATTTGCCGGACGCCATCTTGTCCTGAATGAGGAGGAACTCCTGCATGCCCAGCCCACAGCGGGGAGAAATATGGTTCACCAAACTTCCGACCGACCCTCCGGAAAAAGGAAAGCGCCCGGTCGTCATCGTCTCCCTCAACGCCCGCAACAATCATCCGCGCGCTAGTACTGTGCTCATAGTGCCGCTGAGCACTTCGGTTCACAAAGACGAGATTCTCACGCACTTGCTACTGGAACCGGGACAAACCGGATTGCGCGAACGTGCCATCGCCAAGGCAGAAGATGTCTCGGCGATTTGGAAGGCTGAGCTCGACGCCCCGCGCGAAAAGTTGAGGGCGCTCAGTTCGAGTCAGGTTTGCAACCTGGCGCGAAAAGTGGAATTGGCCATGGGGTGCTCGCCCTAGGATCGCTGGTCGCCAGTGGTTTGTTAATCCTGCGGTTCAAGTCTGAAGGCATTCCTGTAGAGACGCGGGATTTGACCTGGACGGACGGTTTTACTGGAGTCACTCTGAAGCTGGAGAAAAAGGGGGATAAACTGAGCGGTTGGGCCCATCCGCACTTTGATGCCGTCAAGATCATCCCGCGCAGGGCTCGGGTTGTCGCCCGACCGATCGCCTGTGATGCCCCCTAACCCCTCAGCGTTATTCCAACACCCCCGAAAGTTTTTCCCATTCTTTCATCAAACTCTGCAAATCGCTCTTCCGCTGGGCGAGCTCCTGCGTCTGTCGCTGCGTTTCTTCCGTGCTTACAAAGCTCTGGAGTTCGATTTCACGTGCAGCAATCGCAGCCTCGGCACTGGCAATCTCCTCCTCGATTTCGTGCAAACGATCCTCCATCTGCTGACGCTTGATCGGGTTCAGGCGCCTCGATTTAGGGTCGAAAAGTGGCGAACCGGCCGCAGTCGCGTCGCCATTGGGACCGTTGGGCTGGGACTGAGAACTGAGAACTGAGAACTGAGAACTGACCGGCACCTGGACACCGGCGACTGCGCGCTGCTTCCGCCAAAGATAGTCCTCGTAATTTCCCGGATAGATCTCCACTTTGCCATCGCCGATTTCGAAGACGCGCGTGGCCAGCTTGTCGATGAAATAACGGTCGTGTGAAACAAACACGACCGTACCGGTGTACTTCATCAGGGCTTCGAGCAGGACATCCTTGGCACGCAGATCGAGGTGGTTAGTGGGCTCATCGAGCAGCAAAAAGTTGGCCGGATGCAGAAGCATTTTGAGCAGCGCATAACGATTGCGCTCGCCACCGGAGAGAACTCCGATGCGCTTGAACACGTCGTCGCCCGAAAAAAGAAAACAGCCGAGCAGGCTGCGCAGCTCGGTTTGCGTGGACGCGGCGGAAAGTTCGCCGAGGTCGTCCAGAATGCGAGCTTCCGGATCCAGTTCTTTGTACTGGTCCTGTGCAAAATAATCCGGCTCGACGTTATGGCCAAGTTTATATTCGCCGGAAGTAAGCGCCTCCTGACCGGCCAGCAGCTTGATCAAAGTGGATTTTCCAGCTCCATTAACTCCAACCAGAGCGATGCGCTCGCCGCGCTCGATCATGAAATTTACTTTGTCGAAAACTTTGTGTTCATGAATTCCACGCTCGCCGTAGCTCTTCGCAACGTTCCCGAATTCCGCGACGATTCGTCCGCTCGGCTTTGGCTGGGGAAAAGAAAAGTGAACAGTCTTCTCTTCTTCCGGAATCTCTATCCGCTCCATTTTTTCGAGCTCTTTGATGCGGCTCTGAACTTGCTTTGCTTTTGTCGCGGTATAGCGAAAGCGATTAATGAAAACTTCGAGTTGCTCGATGCGGTCGCGCTGGGTTTTGTAGGCGGATTCGAGCTGCTCTTTGCGCGCTGTCTTGGCAGCGAGATATTGATCGTAGTTGCCGGCATAGAAGTGCATCTGTTTGTTCCAGATTTCGACGATGCGTTCGACAGTTATGTCGAGGAAGTAACGATCGTGAGAGATGATGACATATGCATAAGGATAGCTAGTGAGGTACTCCTCAAGCCAGTTGCGCGCTTCCAGATCGAGGTGGTTGGTAGGCTCGTCGAGCAGCAAGAGGTTAGGTTTTTGAAGGAGGAGCTTCGCCAACGCGATGCGCATCTGCCAGCCCCCCGAGAACTCTTCAGTCTGTCGCGTCCAGTCGTCGCGGCGAAATCCAAGACCGGTAAGCACTTGGCCCACCTGGGCTTCGAGTGTATAGCCATCGCGAGCGACGAATTCGTGTTCGAGCTTCTGGTAGCGATCGGCGACGTTTGAGTATTCCTGGCTCTCGTGGTTAAGTTCCGACATGCTGCGGGTGAGAGACTCCATCTCCTTCTCGATCGCATGCAGTTCAGCAAACACCGACATGCACTCGGCGAAAATGGTACGGCCAGTCATGGTAAGGCCGTCCTGAGGAAGGTAGCCCGTGGAAACGCCCTTGGCGCGCGAAAGCGTGCCGTAATCGAGCGTCTCGAGCCCGGCAAGAATTTTCATGACCGTCGATTTGCCGGTGCCATTTGCCCCGACAAGTCCGATGCGCGATTCTGGCGTGATGAGCCAGTCGGCGTCTTCAAACAGAAGCTTGTGTCCGTAGCGCTTGCCCGCGCCAGAGAGTTGAATCATGAGAGTCTCTAGTTAAATATAGCGGACGCGTTGATATAGCAGTGACCACTTGACGATGATTGCAGCCTCGGCGAGGAGCGTCGTCGCTCAACGAATATCAGCGAGCCGCGGCCATACGCACCGTGCCAATGCGCTCGAGCGCACGGTCAACTACGGTCTGGAGTTCGTGGGCGTATTTCACTTCGCGGCCCTTGGCGAGGACAACGCGGGCTTTGTCGGCGTCGAACCAAGTGGGATTGCGGTAGTCTTCTTCGGCCTCACGCGTGTGCCGGACTTCCATCAAGAATGCTTTGACTACATATTCCTGCACACCCCCGGGCTGCCAGAAGACCCCCTTGGAGTGAACGTAGATGTGGAAATGGCGGGGCTCGATGATGCCGACAGCTCCCGCTTCTTCTCTGGCCTCGCGTTCGGCGGCTTGACTATGCGAAAGGCGGGGCTCAGGTGCACCTTTCGGAAACGTCCACTTGCTGCCGCTATTGGTATGAACAAGAAGAAATTCGACACTCGGATCCACCCGCCGATAGCACACAGCGGCGACCTGAAGCGGTAGAGCAAAACGAGAGACGCGGACCGAGCTCATTGATTACAGTTTACTGGAAAGATATTTCAGGAATGTTACATGCAACGAAAATGGTGCATGCTTTTGGTACATATACTTTAGTGTGCGTTTCCAAAGCTTAGACCGCTTAATGCAGATAATCTTTCGGCTGCTATCCCCCGGGACGCAATTAGCACTCGAAAGGTTTCGCCCATCCCTGCCGGCGTTATCAGGTGTTTGAGTTGGAGGGCAACCTTCGCTTGCTCCTGTAGGACGCGGCAATCTTCGAAGGCGTCGGCGAACTGATTCTTCTCGCCAATACCCATCAGGAATTGCGCTTGGGTCAGAAGCTTCTCGCATTTCATCCCAGCCAACTCGCATGCTGTGGCGAGCGCGGTGAAATTAACATGGGCGGTCAGGTCTTGTTCTCCGGGCGCCTCATACGGATCGGAACTGGCAGAATGATGACGATACGCCATCAGCGTTCCGCGGTGGCGTCCTGCGAGTTGTTCGCTGCGTGTGTAGCCGTAGTCGATAACTCAGCAGAACCCCGCAGCGAATTGAACTTGCGATTTTGTTTACCCAATTCTGAGAGATCAGCGGTATCTCGATGCGCTCATTGCCTTCGGGGCGTACTCCGTAGCGATCAATGAATTCCACTTCCTCGGCGAGTGGCGGCAGCCAGATTTCCTGAAGGCGATTATTTTCGATGGCGATGTGGAGTTTGCCTCGGTTGCTGAGAACCTCGACAGGTAGAGCATCGAAGAATTCGTTCGCAAACACGATCAGCGCTGATTCTGAGCCGCATGTGCGGCATAGATCGGTCGGTCGTCCCTGAGGGAGTCTCGCCTTTGTTGTGGCGATGTGTTCGAAAAGGGTTTCTTGCAGTTTTGTTCGCAGCCCCGGCGACGATTCCTGCAACGTGTAAGTTAGAGCAGCGAAGAAATCCGGAAACTTCTTCTTCGACCAATCGAGCACATCGCGGGCGAAAAGGCCGCGGCCGGGGCCAAGTTCGAGGAGTTCGATTTCCGCCGGGCGATCAAGCGCTTGCCAAATCTCTTCAAATTGCCTAGCTAGAAGGCGTCCGAAGACGGCGTGAACGTCGCTTGAGGTATAGAAGTCTCCGGCTTTGCCGAACTGCTCGACATTGCGAGAATAGTAACCGCATAGAGGCTCGTAGAGGCAGATCTCCATGTAGCGAGAAAATGGGATTGGGCCGCGCCGGCGAATCTCCTCTTCGATTTGTTCGCGAAGCGACAATTCGGCTAGCTTTCCTCAATACTTTCTCCGCCAGAAATCTGTTCATGAGGAACATCGCGATCCTGCGGGGTGCGAATGAACATTTCAATAAAAAAGTCATGCAGGCCGTCGTAGAGTTGGCGCTGCAGATTCCAGGCGAACTGGCGATGAGCGAGGTCGCGTGGATGAATTTTAAGAATGTAGGTATGAACCGCGATGGTCGAGTTTTTTAGATCGATTAGAATTTCGATAACACCCTCATTTTCGCGCGCAGAAAACGCAAGCAAAGGATGATCGTAGAGTCGCAGGTGATCAAGGACCTTCTGCAGAGAGTTGGTGTCAGCCACGGTTTCATTGTACCCAGCACAGAGTGTGACGTGGCGGTTCTGGAGCCAGAGGCAGAACGGCGATCCAGTCAGTCGTTTAACCTCTGCAATCTGACCTTTGACCTTTAGCTCTTGATTTCACTCGTAGCGCAAAGCTTCGATTGGATCAAGCCGAGAGGCTTTGATGGCAGGGAGCATTCCGCTAATCACTCCGACGAAGCCCAGAATCATAGCGGATGCCAGCAGAATATTGGAATCGATCGCTAAATGAATGTCGCCTTCAGTGCCATTCTCAACGAACGCGCTCCACAGCGTAAGCGATCCCACCGTCCAGGAGACAATGTAAGCCAGAACAATGCCGGCTAGTCCGCCTAAAAGCGTGATGGCCAGCGCTTCGGCGAGGAACTGGACTAAGATATGCCAACCGCGAGCGCCAAGAGCTTTTTCTACGCCAATCTCTCGAGTGCGCTGGGTGACTGAGACCAGCATGATATTCATCAGACCGACACCGCCAATGCCCAGCGTGAGCAGGCCGATGAAGCCGAGCAGAATCTTGATGCCGGTGGTGATGACGCGCAGGTCGAGCAAATCGGCGAAGACATCGAAGACAAAGACCGCGCGCTTGTCCTTGGGATCGAACTCGTGGTGAAAGGCCATGGAGCGGCGCACGGCGTCAGCCACTTTTTGGTGATCGCCTTCATATTCGATTGCAATGGCGTTGAGGTAATAAGTGTTGATCAGGTCGCTCATGGCGCTGAACGGGATATAGACCTTGCTGTTCATGTCCTCGTCGCCGTTCTGGATGACGTGTTTGAGCACACCAATAACTTGGTAGGAGATTCCGTCGATTCTCACTTTTTCGCCGAGCGCGTTCTGGCCGGAAAATAACTTTTTCTTGACGTCGGCGCCGAGGATGGCGACGCGGCTGCGTGTGTTCTCGTCAAGATCAGTGAAGAAAGTTCCGTCTTCGACCTCCATGCGGCGCATGCGCTGGTAGTAGGGATAGACTCCACTGACCCCGTAATTGCCGCTGCGCGTTCCATAAGCGACCGTGCTTGGCTTGGCAGCTTCTGGCGAAATACGCTTGAGCAGCGGCACTTCCGCTTGAATGTAGTTGAGATCGTTGACGGTGAGCTTGATTTGGCTGCCGGCTTTGGTGCCGCCCGCCTGCAACGAGGTGCGTCCTGGGAATATGAAAATCAGGTTCGTGCCCCAGGAGCGGAAAGCGATCCAGAGACCCCGCTCGAAACCGGAACCGTAAGCAAGCAACAGTACGACCGTAGCGATACCCCAGGCCATGCCGAGCATGGTTAGGATGCTGCGCCGGCGATTGTACTTCAACGCGTTGTAGGCCTGGCGGGCAAGTTCGAGAATCATAGTTACGTTATCCTTGTCGTTACTCCGTGGCGTCGGCCTAGGCGTAGTCTTTCTTTACTCCTGGCGCAAGGCCTCCACGGGTTGCAGCAACGCGGCTTGACGCGCGGGATAAAGTCCCGCGGCGATTCCTGCAATTGCAAGCGAGAGAATTGCAATTACCGCCGAAGACGGGACGATTCGCGGCGTGTCGAATCCTTCAGGAGCGGGCAGAGCGCCCAGAACCGTGACCAATGCCGTAGTGATCGCCAGCCCGATGCCGCCGCTGAGCGCCGTCAAAAACGCGCCTTCCACAAAAAACTGGGTCAGGATGGCGCGATGCGTGGCACCGAGGGCCTTGCGCAGTCCAATCTCCCGGGTCCGTTCGGTAACCGAAACCAGCATGATGTTGATGATTCCGATTGCGCCGAGGGCAAGAGTAATCACGCCGACCACGCCGAGGAAATAGTCCATGCCATCAAATATTTTGGCTACCCGTTGGTTGTTTTCGATTGTGTCCCAATCTTCAAATGATTCTTCGAGTTTGGGATCGAAACCGTGGCGTCGGGCTAGAATCTCGTGGACTTCCTGTTTCGCTGCGATATTCCCAGCTGGTGTCAGCGGACGGTAGTTCAGGAATGAAATCGCATCTTCGCTGTTCTCTTCTTTCAACCGAAACAGGTTACGCATGGTTTCGATAGGAATGAAGATGCGGGCGTTGGTGCCGTTATTGCCATCCTGCCCGACTTTGGTAAGCACTCCGATAATTTCGAAGCGTATGCCATTCAGCAGGATGGACGACCCTACGGCGGGGCGTCCGGGAAATATGTTTTTTAGGAGCTCCCAGCCAACGACGGCGACACGGCGCGTTTCGCTATTGTCCTCGTCATTGAACCAACGGCCGGGGCCCACGGGAACATTACGAATTTGGCAATATTCGGGAGCGATGCCGAATACTTGGCCATTTGTGGATCCGTAGTCGCTGACGGCACGAATATCCTCGCGGTCGAGCACGGGAGAAATGTACTTGATGGAGCGGGCCTCATTGCGGATGGCGAGGTAATCCGCGTAGGTGAAATGGTAAGTTCGGCCTGACTGAGTGCTTCCCTCGACCGCAGGAGTACGACCCGGGAAGGTGAACATGATGTCCTGGCCAAGATTTTTAAGTTGCCTCGCCTGGCCGCTGCGGAAGCCTTCGCCAAGGCCGACCAGTAGCAACAGCGATCCCACCCCCCAGGCGATTCCGAACATGGTGAGAAACGAACGAAGCTTGTGCGCCCAGAGCGTAGCCAACGACTGGCGAACGATTTCGATCAGCATCCGCATGGGAGTGAAGGCGGAGTTTGCCTCGATTTAGGCAAAATCTTACTGCCGCCTGGTATTGATACGAGAGATCAGAGAAATGAGTTCCGTAGAAGAAATGATACCCTTCCACAGGATTGGACGTCGAAGTCACTCCGATAGTTAGCTGCCGGCAAACACTAAAATTATGCGGGAACTCTGCTCACGGATAAGATCGAAGCACGTCTAACCTGCCGACCCGGGGTGGGCCGCAATCCGTGGCCCCGTTTAAGAAGAATTCAGCTAAGAAAATATCGCAAGGAGGCATTCCCATGTTTCGAGGAGCTTTGCGCGGAATCTCATTCTGCCTTCTCATGGCAGCACTGTCGGGCATCAGCTCGGCGCAATCGTTGGTACTCGACCTGCCCATGCAGAGCCAACGGGCGGAGGTTTCACAGCGGATCGGAGTCACGGACGTGACCATCGAGTATCACCGTCCGCTGGTAAACGATCGCAAGGTTTGGGGCGATCTCGTTCCCTACGGCAAAGTGTGGCGCGCGGGCGCGAATATCAACACCACGATCACGTTCAGCGATCCCGTACTGATTGAAGGCAAGCCATTAGATAAGGGAACCTATGGCTTGCACATGATCCCAAATGCGGATGAATGGACAATTATTTTCTCCAAAAACTCTACTTCGTGGGGATCTTTCACCTACGACGAAAAGGAGGATGCGCTGCGAGTGAACGTAAAGCCCATGGCCACGGACATGCATAACGCGCTGACTTATGACTTTGACCAGTTGAAGCCGGACTCTGCGATCGTCGAACTGGAATGGGAGAAGGTTGCAGTGCCCTTCAAAGTCTCGGTCAATGTCCATGACCTGGTAGAGGCGAGCCTCCGGAAACAGCTTCGTAATCTGTCGCAATACACCTGGCAAAGCTGGGACGATGCTGCGAACTACCTGCTTACGGAAAAGATCGATCTGGATCAGGCCCTCAAGTATGTGAATAAATCGATTGAAAACGAAGATCGGTACGACAATGAGATGACGAAGTCAAAGGTGCTGGTCGCACTCAATCGCAAAGACGAGGCTGAAACGGCACAGAAAAAAGCGCTGGACATGGCGAACCCGCTGCAGATCCATTTCTATGCACGCCAGTTGCAAGGCGAAAAGCACAATGAACAAGCCTTTGCGATATTCATGGAAAATGCGAAGAAGCATCCTGACCTGTGGTTTGTCCACACTGGCTTGGCCCGTGTTTATAGCTCACAGGGCAAGTTTGACGACGCGGCAAAAGAGATCAAGCTCTCGATGGCGGTGGCTCCGGATAACCAGAAGAGCTATCTGGATGGGCTAGAGAAGAAACTGGAGGCGAAGCAAGACATCAACCAAATAGCAGGAAATCATAGTTAGGAATGAATGCTCGGTATTCAAAATTGAACGGTGCGAGAACGCCGCGGGGGTAACCGATCTCGCACTTTTTGTAGTTTCGCTTCTCTACGCTTTCACCACACTATGCTTTCACGAAGTCAATGAACCCGCGCTGCACATCAGTCCGTACAAGCTTCGAGCGAACTTTGTCGCCGACGTTCAACCCCTGTGCTCCTTGAGCTAACAATCCTTCAATGTGTGGCTGCAGAACGCGAACAAATGTTCCCTTTGGTGTAACACCGGTGACAATGGCATCGAATGTCTCTCCGATCCGATGGCTGATTGCCAGGGCTACCAACCGTTTCGACATTTCCCGCTCCACCTTCCGTGCCGCATCGCCTTTCTCGGTGCAGTTAGCCGCAATGCTGGCAAGTTGGTCGTCGGAATAGGTATTGTGCCTACTGTCGAGCAAGGCCTTGATCAGCCGTTGCGTGACGATGTCGGCAAAGCGCCGGTTGGGGGCGGTCGAGTGCGTGTAATCCTGCACGGCAAGTCCGAAGTGTCCCTGCGCGGGATCGCCCGGACGCTCCAGAACATATTCTCCAGGCCCAATCAGCTTGATGACCGCGAGCGAAAGGTCGGCAAAATGATCGGGATCGGCTGCTTTGCGCCTCACTAGAAAATCGTTGAGCGCCTTCGAATCAGGCGTTGCTGGCAGCTTTTCGCTTCGATCTTGCACCGCCGCAAGGCGAATGATGCCGTCCCAATGCGCTGGCGTTTTGACGATGCGGCGCAGCGAAGAAACATTCTCCAGCAGGCGTGCCACTACGCCGTTGGCAGCGATCATGAAATCCTCGACCAAATCGGTGGCGCGGTTCTTTTCCACGTTTACGACATCGACATTTTGCCCGCCAAGCAGCAGTGTAGCCACTTCGCTGGTATCGAGATTCAACGCGCCATTCTTATATCGAAGTTTGCGGAGTGCCTGGGCGGCTTCGTCCTGCAGTTTGAGTTGCGCTTGCAGAGCCGAAGAGGCAGCCACTTTCGGCGGAGCCGGTGCCGTGCCCTCGAGCCATGCTCCGACGGCGCTATAGGCGAGTTGCGCCTTGTTACGTACGATCGCCCGATACACATTGCTGGCGCCAGGCGAGCCGTCCGCACTGACCATAAATTCAGTCACTACCGCGGGTCGATCTGCGTTTTCGAGCAAAGATGATGCGCCGGTGGAGAGTTCTTCCGGCAACATCGGGAAAATAGATACCCCCGTGTAGACGGTAGTCGTCTCCCGTGCAGCGTGTTGATCGATGGGTGAATCTTTGGTGACAAAGGCGTCCACATCGGCGATGCCGATCATTACCTTCACGTCGCCATTGGGCAATCGATCCGCTACTTCGATCTGGTCGAGATCCTTCGAGGTGTCGTTGTCGATCGAAGACCAGAGCAGATTCCGCAAATCTCGTACCTTATTAGAAGGAACAAGTTGTGGCGGATGAGTGTTGATATCCGCCAACTGCTTCTTGGTTTCGGGTGAAAAATCCGGCCGGAAACCTCGCGCCTGCATGACCCGGCGCGCAATCGCACGAAGATCGATAGAAGAAGTTTGAGAGTCATTCATTAGGCTGAAAGGCTAACATGAAGGCTCGTTCGGACCGGCGAGTGTCTTTTATTCACTATCTCTTTCGTGCGGTCTATGGCGACAACGCCGATATGAAGCTGTGAGGCCGTGATATCCTGATAGCAGCAGCTGCGTCTTCTTCCGATTGGATCGATTCCCGCAGTTCCCTGAATATCATGATTTCAGTCAGCAATGTGTCGATGCGCTACGGCGCTAAAGTTCTATTTGACGAAGTTTCCACCGGATTTATTCCGGGGAAACGCTACGGCCTGACCGGCCCGAACGGCGCAGGCAAGTCCACCTTCATGAAGCTTTTGACCGGCGAACTTGAGCCGCAGAAGGGAACCGTCGTCCGTCCGCGGAAACTCGGTGTTCTGAGCCAGGATCAATTCGCCTTTGACAAATATCGCGTGATCGATGCCGTGATCATGGGTAACCGGCGCTTGTGGGCCGCTCTCGAAGAGCGCGAAATCATCTATGCGAAGGCGGAGATGACCGACGCTGACGGCATGAGACTCGGAGAACTCGAAGGTATTGTCGGCGAGGAGGATGGCTATACGGCTGAAAGCGATGCTGCGATTCTGCTGCAAGGGCTCGACATTCCCGATGAAATGCACGAGCGAACAATGTCGGAGATTCCAGGCGGACAGAAGATGCGCGTGCTGCTGGCGCAGGCGCTCTTTGGCCATCCCCAGGCGCTCTTGCTCGACGAGCCTACGAACCACCTGGATCTCGATTCGATCCACTGGCTGAAGAATTTTCTCAATCAATACGAGGGTGTGCTGATTGTGATCTCGCACGACCGTCACTTTCTTAATGGCATTTGCACGCACATTGCAGATATCGATTACGAGACCATCATCACCTACACCGGCACGTACGATGACATGGTGATCGCGAAGACGCAGATCCGTTCGCAGATTGAAGCGCAAAATGCGCAACGCGAGAAGAAGATTTCGCAGTTGAACGAGTTCATCGCCCGCTTTGCCGCCGGAACCCGCTCCAGCCAGGTGCAATCTCGGCGCAAGGAGGTTGAGCGATTGCAGGTCACCGAACTGGCTAGATCCAACATCCAGCGCCCGTACCTGAAGTTCGAGCAGAAGCGGGCCTCGGGAAAGCATATTCTCGAAATTGAAGGCATCTCGAAATCCTACGGCGAAGCTAAAGTGATTTCTGCCTTCACAGCGAGCGTGACTCGCGGAGAAAAAATCGCTCTGATGGGCCGAAACGGATCCGGCAAAACAACTCTCGTGAACGCGCTGCTCGCCAATTCGCCCACGGTTTCTGAATCGGAACTGCGCAAGACGAGCGGCTACGACGGCCCGTTTGTGGATGATGGAAAAGTTATCTGGGGACACGAAGCCGCGGTGGGATATTTCGCTCAGGATCACAAGGCGCTAATCGAACCCGGCATCAAGGTTCTGGAGTGGCTGCATCAGTGGGACCCGTCGGCCTCGACCGAAGAGATTCGCGGCATCCTCGGTCAGATGCTTTTTCCTCGCGATGACGCCGAGAAACGAACTGACGTTCTTTCCGGGGGCGAGGCCGCGCGCTTGCTCTTCTGCAAACTGATGTTGCAGAAGCCGAACATGCTCGTGCTTGACGAGCCGACGAACCACCTCGATCTGGAATCGATCAACGCCCTCAACATTTCGTTGCAACGGTATCAAGGAACAGTGCTCCTTGTTACGCATGACGAGGATTTGATTGACGAAGTCGCGACCAGGATCTGGCATTTCGAGGGCACACATCAGATCACCGATTTCAAAGGTGCTTACAGCGAATATCAAGCCGTTCTAGCCTAATCGTTTGTTTGCTTTTCTCGGCACGTTTTATTTCCACTTGATGATGCCCGCCTCGGAGCAAGCATTGAGATAATCTACGACCAGACTCAGCGGCAATGGCCCGTACTCGGCCGATACCGCGTCGCGAATCTCGCCCAAGTTTCGCTTGCCGTTCACGAAGTTAACGACCTCGTAAGCATAGAGTTCTGACTGATCCTGCACATTGAGCAGTTGACTCGCTTCGCTGTTAATCAGCTTAATTTTCGAGTATCGTTCTTTGCCAAGGCGAGCCAGCAGAACATCATCGTTCTGATAAGTTAGCGGACCAAAATCTGCTGCGCGGACAGGCACACGCTTCGCCTCGGGGTCGTTGGCCCAGGGCGCGATGGGCGCCGTCCCCTTTGCCCCCCTCAGCCTGGCTTGCGCCTCAAGCCAGCGCTGGAAACCAGTTGCTTCTTCGGCGAGCGCCTTTGCTCCGTCCACATCCGCCTCGCTGGTTCCGTTAGTAAATTCAACCAATGAATGAAGCATTGCCATCTCGCGTTGCAATGCCTGGATAATGAGATTGCGTGCTTCATACCAGGCGACGCCCGCATCGACTTGCGGATCATCTACTAACTGCTGCGCTTTAGCGAAGTTCTGGGCGAGACGAACTTCGGCTCGGGAAGTGAGAAACGGAAGCACTCTAGGAAGCTCTTGCGCCGTGACGCCCGCGTAGACATACCCCGACGCCGCGCCGAGGAGGGCCACGCGTCGCAACTTCGTTGCATCAATTTGCCCCAGGGTGTCGTGATCGGTGTGGATATATATATCTGGCCAATCGCACAAATAAAGTGACGGAACCGCAATGGTCGACGAATCGTAGTCATCGTGGTCGCTGCCGCTCGAGTAAGGCGTTACATCCGCGATGAGTTCATTGCGCGTGCCTGGAGCGCCGGCGCGGTTTTCGACAATACCAGCGTCAGCGGGCATTTCGCCCGACGCATATCCGCTGGCGGCGGTGCGGATCGTATCGAGAAACACGGCGCCGACGTCGGTCACGAAATTAGGCAGCGACCACGGTGTGCTGGTGACGTGAAATACGGACTTGTTTTTAAAAGGATCGCCGCCCACCATATCCATGTGCACGTTAGCGCGAAGCTGTTTCCTAATGTCTGGATGAGTGGCGAGAAATGCCATCGTCCCCTCGACCTCCGGTCCCCAGGTAAAACGCAGAGTGCGCTTGGGCGGGCCAACCGGCCCGATCCAATTAAATTCGCCAGCAAGCGCGCGGACTCAAGAATGGTGACGCATCCGCTTCCGTTATCGTTTGCTCCCGGACGTTCGTGATCGAGATGGCAGCTGTAAATGACCTCGCCGGCTGCAGGGTCGGTACCGGGAATTGTGCCGGTCACAACCGTCCAATGACCCGGACCCACCGTCGCTTTAATGTGCGCATTCAGAATGATCGGCTCTCCACCTCGCAAGCGCGATCGTAGGGCTTCAGCGGTCTGGCGCGAGACCATGAAGGCGAAGCCAGAGGGCTGACGCGCGTCCAAATGACCCCATCGCACAACTGTTGTATCGAGGCCAGACCACGCTGTTGTCTGATTCGGCATGTCACTGACAATGCCAGCCGCGCCGTGTCGTGCGATCGCTAACTCCTGCACTGCGACAGAAGGCCATCGGCCAGAACAATTTTGCCGCGCACATCCTTGCCGGAGTAATCGGCTTCACTGCCGCCGTTGCCGACATCTATCAGTTCTGTTTCCGCGTCGGCCGTATGACTATAGTCGGCGAGGCGTATGGGATCAGTCTTCCAGTCTCCGAGAAGAATATGATCGGGACGAACTTCCCACAGCCGAGCTTCCTCGACGGTCCAGGCGAGATATGAGCGCATCAGGCCGTAGGTCTTGACGCCATCAATTGGAAATTGCTCGCTGTGAGCATCGGCAAGGCCGTACTCTTTGGCGCGTTGCAAAATGAATAGCGCGGCTTGGTCAAATCCCGGCGTTGCAGGGACGCGATGGAGGCTCGTCAAATAGCGAAGGTTCTCGTAAGGCGCCGCTCCGCTCGATTCATCTCGCAGCGCTGTCCACTGAGAAGTGGACAGGAACGGCTGCTGGCCAGAAGCACAAAAAGCAGCAAAAACGACAAAGCCGGAGATCAAACGTAGACTGCGCATAGGATAAACGTAACGATTCGAGCATAGCACTCGCCCAGACGGCAAATTCTGGAAAGACGCCGTGGAAGCGCGCTAGCGCGTCGATGCCATTTTTATCGCGGGCTCGCCGACCTCTTCATGCGATTCGCCTTCAAGACAAACGCGATGCCACAATTCGAGGTTCAGCAATCGCCATATGCGGTCGTAATTGTCGCGATGCTTTGCGCGATGTTCATTGAACAGTTGCTCGATCGCTTCGCGGCGAAAATATCCGCGATCCAGGCTGCGGGGTTCGAGTAGCATATTTCGAATTGATTCCAGCCGGGATCCGGCTAGCCATCCACTCCACGGGGTCGGGAATCCCAGCTTCGGGCGATAAAGAATCGAATGCGGAAGCAGATCTTCGACTGCCTTCTTCAAAATACGTTTGCCGGCTAGTCCTTGAATTTGCACTTCGCGCGGTATGCGGGTCGCAAACTCAACCAATACATGATCAAGAAAAGGAACGCGGCTCTCGATAGATGCCGCCATGCTCATATTGTCCTGCTTCATTAAGCAATTCAACGAGATAAGTTTTAATGTCGGTGTAAAGCAGCCGCTGTAACATTTCACCGGACGAATGTTCCCAATAATTGAGAACATTTTTATATGCCGCGCCGGGCGCCGCTTCCCACGCAAACTCATTGCTGAGCAACCCCTTCTGTTCCGTTTCACCGAAGGCGGAAAAAAAGTTGTCAAAGTAAAAGGAGGACCAGGAATTCCCATCCTTGGCTAGAAAAGTGTGTTCGAGTTTTCGGCGCGCGGTTGCTCCCAGCAAAGAAGATCGTGCAACCGTGTCCCTCAATCCGCGTCGCAAAAAGCTCGGAACCACGCTGCGGTAGGCTCGATCGAGAGCCGCATTCTTCAAAGTGAAAGCATAGCGTGTGTAACCTGCGAGCGTTTCATCCGCTCCCTCGCCAGTCAGCACCACCGTTACCCTTTCACGTGCTAGCCGGGCAACAAAATAGAGTGCGATGCTCGAGGGCCACGCAATGGGCTCATCTTCATGCCAGATCAAATGCGGCAGAGAGGCAAAAAAATCATGCTCGCTAACCAGAACCTCGTGGTGCCGCGAATGGATGTGATCTGAAACCGCGCGCGCGAAAGGCAGTTCGCTATATCTCTGCTCGGCATAGCCAACCGAGAAAGTCTCGACTGGCTCGCGGCGTATTTTTGTCATCAACGCAGCCACCGCACTCGAATCCACGCCGCCGCTCAAAAATACGCCCAGCGGCACGTCGCTCATCAGATGGCTGTTGACTGCGCCTTCCAGCAACTCGCGATAGCTTGAACGTAATAATCCTCATCGCGCGATTCGTGCGGCTTCGATGTATCCAGATCCCAGTATTGTCGGATTTCCGGCTTGCCATCCGGACCAATCGTCATCGTGTGTCCGGGCAAAAGCTTCCGAATCCCGGAGTAAAAAGTTTCCTCACCCGAAAGATATCCAAATGCCAGATATTCCGGCAGCGCGGCCCGATTAAATTCAGGACGAATGCCGCCATGCGCCAGCACCGCTTTAATCTCGGAGCCAAAAAGCAGTCGTTCCCGCGTCAGTTCGTAGTACAAGGGCTTGATGCCCAGCCGATCGCGCGCGATGAAAAGGGTTTTTGTATCGCGATTCCAGATAGCAAAGGCAAACATGCCGCGCAGATGCTGCACGCAATCCGCGCCGTACTCTTCATAAAGATGAACGACGGTCTCGGTATCGCTGTGTGTAACATAACGATGACCGCGTGCGATGAGTTGCTGTCGCAACGCAAGATGGTTGTAAATTTCGCCATTGAAAACGAGCCATAGCGTGCCATCCTCATTCGAAATCGGTTGATGTCCTCCCGCCACATCGACGATGCTGAGCCGCCGCATACCGATGCCGACCGCACCTTCGGTATAGAATCCGTCGTCGTCGGGCCCGCGATGGGTGATCACGCTGCACATCTCGCGGAGAGCTGCAGCGCTGGCTCGAGCGTCCGGACCGAATTCAAGAATTCCCGCGATTCCGCACATTCAGTGTTTCTCCGCGTAGCTCGACGAAATTTAGTTCAAACGCGCCGATGAGTTGCCTTTTAGGGCTTCTCCCGTGAGTTCTTCGAATAAAGCCGTAACCGCGAACTCACCGGCAGCGGCATTCATCACAGCTCCACGCTTACGCCACTCGAAGAAATTGGATGGCGCCGCCATTGTCAGAACAGGTTGCCCCTGCCAGTTGAGATGGCTCCCCCCAATCGCGACGAGATGAACGAGCTTGTTTTCTTCGATTCGGCAATAAAGCACTTGTGCGTCGGAAGACCACGGACCGGAAGTCCATGTCTCGTCGCCGAGAGCAAAGAAGAATCCATGACTTACATGCGGATAATCAAGTTCGTAGGTTTGTACGGTAGTCTGTGCCAGACTTGCGAAATGTGATTGCGATTCGGTAGCTGATTCGTTCATTTCGCCAACGGCCTTAAGCAATGGCGACAATATAGTCGCCGTCTCTGCTGGCAACAAAACTCTGGCGTGAGATCGCACCAGGGGCGAAGGCTGGAACGCCCCATAGGCAGGCGAGACGGAAGTTCTGTTGACTTCAATCTGCCAAACGCTCTGTTCCGGAACGATCAGTTCCAATCGCGGTCCAGCCGTGGTCGTTGTTGCCGTCACTCGTGCCCCGCTGATGACTTTGAACGTCGATGTCGGGAGCGAAGTGCCATCGTATCTCCAGTTCATGCTCACTTTGCCCGAGCGCGATATCGCGTACCAGATACAAGCCGCCAGCGATCTTCAGCACATGCCGGCGATGGACAACCGGGTCCGCCAGTCGCGTATAGCCGTCATGACTTCCGACAAAGTAAGTGAAGGTTATTTCCCATAATCCAGTTTTCTGCATTCACCGTAGGAATCTGGGTCCACGAAAAAGCCTCATCCACAGCCGCCTGATCAACTCCGTCCACGCACATTGTGTTGTGCGCGCGTGTTCCGCGAAACCTATTCCGGTCAGCCGGGTCTTTCGAAACGTAAACCCCGCTTCCCGAGTCGATCAACCAGCGCCGTCCATCCATAGTAAGCCGTAAGCTAAGTGCGTCGGCATGTCCGTGGCCCGAGCGACCTACGCCCTGTGGACCGCCATCCACGATCATCGTCTGCGAATATGGCTCCGAATCCGCCAGCACGTAAAGGCCGCCATCCGGAAACGCGACTGAATGTAGATCCGGGCGTGCTTGCTTGTGCTGCGGAGCGGCAAGTTCTTCGACTGCCCGGTCTCCAAACAACCAGATCGATTCCTCCGTCAGCCGCGCTGCGGAAAATGTCTTTGAATACATCACCGCACCCAGAGCTAGTGGATCCGTCATGTGTTCCGACCGATTGCGCCGCGGATTCCACACGCGACCACCATCATCGTCGCCGAAACCTTCAGCGGGGCCTGCCTGGGCGAGTCCTTCGACTACTCGCAGCATTCGCTCAAGCACGGCGTCGAAAGCCGCTGGAATTTTCACCTGATTACGATCCGCGAGCAAACGTGTGTACAAAAAGAAGTCGAGCGCATAAACGTGGTAATACAGCGATTGCTCGAAGTAAACGCCATCCGGACGCACCTGCCGCCCCGCCTCATGTAACACAATCTGCCAGCCAGATTCCTTCCACCGCTCGGCGCCCGGCATTTGCGAATACAACGTGCCGAGAAAAAACAGGGCAACCGCCTCTCCCAGCAGATGGGTGTTCGGAGAAAAATAAGTCGACAGATAGCGTTCAATGTAACGGCCGTGGAACGCCAGCGCCGACATCAATTCCACGCGAAACTCCGCGTACTCGGCAGCGCTTTGAAGCAACTGGTCGATCCAAATCCACGATAAGCTGCGGAACGCGACCTCCAGCGTGCTCCCCCAATTGATTCCGATCGGATAAGGGTTGGCCGCGCTCCAGCCGCGCCACTGTGCTATGAGCTCGCGCGTGTACCTCTCGTCCCCGCTCAGCAATCGGGCCTTCGCAAGAGTCACCAAGTGCTGATGACGGTTCAACTCCCATATGACTTTGTGGTCACCGACTGCCGTGAAATCGAGAAATGGAATTTTGAACCACGGATCAAGCGGCGCGCGTTTTCCATGTACTGGATCGAGATGCCAGTCGATATTCACGAACCTCGCATCAACCTGCCGATCACTTCCCAGACTGGAGGTCAAGTCTGAATCGAAGTTCAAATGGTCATACCCCAACAGGTGGAAACGATGGTGGCAGATCTCGTCCGCCTCGCGCAATATTGCGGCAGCTTCTTCCGGCAAATGTGTGCGCAACAAATCGGCGGGCTCTATACTCTTACTTCCGAAAAAAAAGAACTCGCCGGAACGGATTATCGAATTCAAATCGAGCCGTGCTGGCCGATAGCTTAGGCCCATCCGGTACACGAGCAGGTCGTTCCGTTTACGAAATTCCTGCAACAAGCGCACGCGCAACTCTTCCCAGTCCATCCGGGATACGCGCGCCAACCTGTTTTGCCATCCTGAAGCCACAGATGCCTTATCTTACATGCTGAAAAGGCCGACGTTGACCCGCCCGTTACCCATGTAACCTGGCCAATCCCTTGATTCCGCCTTGTGGTCGGGCGCTCGAAGTACGATAAAAGTGGCGACGACTCAATAGCTTAGCGTGTCCGTTCGGTGAAAACGTTTTGTCTTCTCTAGCCGAAGCGCGGCTCGGTTAGCATTTAGGGGAAGTTTCTTTAACATCGATAATAATTTGGTAGATGTTGTTTCGCACGTCGTCGATAAGGGTATCCGGGAACTGTTGCTTGAGAGAGCATTGGTATAGTTCATATTGCGATGCAGCGACTCTCATGAATCGATAGTCGATAATTAATATTACGGAGAATCTGCTTGGCGATGTCGGTTAGCGTTTTTGGTTTGGGATATGTCGGCTCTGTTTCCGCGGCCTGCTTCGCCTCCATGGGACACAACGTGACCGGCGTCGATGTCAGCCGCAACAAGGTCGAAATGATGGATTCAGGCCGGACCCCGATTATCGAGGCCCGCATGAGCGAGCTCGTCGCTGAAGGGCATCGCAGCGGGCTGCTCCATGCGACCACTGACGCGACCTCAGCTGTTCTGAATTCCGAAGTGTCGTTCGTCTGCGTCGGAACGCCAAGCTTGAAAAATGGCAAGCTCGACCTCAGTCACATCGAGCATGTCGCGAAAGAAATCGGCGTTGCCATTCGGCAGAAGAAATCGCCGCATGTTTTCGTCTTGCGCAGCACGGTACTGGCGGGAACCACCGAGAAGGATCGCGCTTCCCATTCTTGAAAAAGAAAGCGGCAAAAAATGCGGAAAGGATTTCACGGTTTGTTATAACCCTGAGTTCATGCGCGAGGGCAGCGCCGTGAATGATTTTTTGAATCCGCCCTACACTATTCTTGGAGCCAGCGACACCTGCCATCTGGCGCCGCTCCGCGATCTCTACAGGAGCACGCCCGGCACCCTCTATGAGACGACGATCCCCGTGGCGGAAATGGTCAAATATTTTTCCAACTGCTATCACGCGCTCAAAGTTGGTTTCGCCAATGAGATGGGGACGATGTGCAAGCACCTGGGCGTTGACGCTCACGCAGTCACCAAAATTTTCACTTCTGACACCAAGCTGAACATTTCGCCCGCCTATCTCTTTCCCGGATTTGCCTTTGGTGGTTCGTGTCTTCCAAAGGATTTGCGCGCTATCACCTACAAAGCCAAAGAACTCGATCTGAAGCTTCCCTTGCTCGAATCGCTGATGCCCAGTAATGCCGAGCACATCGATCGCGCGGTAGAAATGGTAATCAGCACCGGCAAAAAGAAAATTGCACAGCTCGGTCTAAGCTTCAAAGCCGGCACTGACGATCTGCGCGAAAGCCCACAGGTGCAGTTGATCAAACGCCTGATGGGCGAGGGCCTTGAGGTCAAAGTTTGGGACGAAGACGTTTCTCTCGGTCGCCTTGCCGGTTCCAACCGGCAATTCATAGAAGAGGTGATCCCTCATATCGGATCCGTACTTTCTGCCGATCTTGAGAGCGTGTTGAGCGCCGCTGAAGTCGTGATCCTCGGCAACAAATCGGCAAGCAAGGACCAGCTTGCCCGGCATCTTCGGCCCGAGCAGATTGTGATCGACCTCATCCATCTCGATAAGACGCGGCGTCCAGATGGCGCCGGAAAATATGAAGGGATTTGCTGGTAGAAGCCGTGCGAGAGATCTCCTGCGAATGAAGTTCTATCCTGTCGAAATCAAATCCGCCGACTGGAAGCGCCTCGACAGATTCGTCGATCGCACCGTCTTCCAGACGCGAGAATGGCTGCAATTCGTCGCCGAATCGCAAAATGCCGTGCCGGTGCTGGCCGAACTGCGAGAAGGAAAGGACGTGCTTGGATATTTTAGCGGCCTGACTCTCTCCAAGTTTGGTATGAAAGTTCTCGGCAGCTCTTTCCCTGGTTGGACGACCCCTTACATTGGTTTCAATCTCAATCCTGGCGTCTCTCGCAAATCCGCGCTCGAAGCGCTCGAGAAATTTGCCTGGGAAAATCTCAAGTGCCTGCATCTGGAAGTTTCCGATCCGAATTTTAGTCCGGAAGATGGCGAGACTGCAGGATTCAAGACCGAATACTATGCTTCCTACCGCTCCGATCTGACGCTCTCCGAGGAAGAGATCTTTAACGGAATGGAAAGCGCCTGCCGCCGTTGCATTCGCAAGGCGGAAAAGAGCGGCCTGAAGATTGAAGAGGCTCACGATCTCGCGTTCGCCGACGAATATTACGAGCAACTCAAGGATGTTTTTGCCAAACAATCCCTGGTTCCGACCTATTCCGTGGAGCGCGTCCGCTCCCTGGTCCGGAACCTGGAGCCGAGTGGCAATATCTTGCTGCTTCGTGCGCGCAATCCGGAAGGGAAGTGCATCGCCACCGGAATTTACCCCGGCTTCAACCAGATCGCCGAGTTCTGGGGGAATGCCAGTTTTCGTTCGCATCAGAATCTGCGTCCCAATGAAGCTTGCCACTGGTATGCGATGCGCTACTGGAAGAAACGAGGCGCGGCAATCTTCGATTGGGGCGGCGAAGGCAAATACAAAGAAAAATACGGCTGCAAACCACATCGCGTGCCCTGGTTCACCAAGTCTCGCTATCAGATCGTAGGCGCGTTGCGCAACGAGGCGCGCAACATGTTCGCGCGCAAACAGAGATTTCTGGGATGGCTGCAAGGCAACCGCTCCGCCGCCGAACATAGTCCTGCCGAGGAATAACGAAAGAAGACTAAACGAAGAATAAAATTATCAAAGGGAAGCAAAATGGCGTTACTGGTTCGCAGAGCATTTCGGCATCTATCGCGAGTTCATGACGTGCTCTTCCGCCGTACCCTGATTGAGCGCGAGATTACGATTTTCGACGATGACACTTTTCTTACGTCCTATCCACGATCCGGCAACACATGGACCCGTTTTCTCGTCGGCAACTTTCTGAATCCCAATGAGCCCGTCACCTTTTTGAATGTCGAGCGCCTCGTACCTGATATGTACAAAACCGCCGATTGGTTTTTGCGCCGCCTTCCGCGTCCGCGCATCCTCAAGAGTCACGAATGCTTCGACGCCCGTTACCGCCGCGTCATCTACATCGTGCGCGACCCTCGCGATGTGGCGATCTCGAATTATCACTGGGAGATGAAGCTGCGTTCGATTCCCGAAGGTTGTCCCATTGAAGAATTCGTGCCGCGCTGGATGGACGGCACCTATTGGCGTCGCATCGGTTCATGGGCCGATCATGTCAACAGTTGGATGGCGACGCGTCAGGGACACGAATCCTTCCTCCTGATGCGTTACGAAGATCTGCAATCAAATCAGCAAGGTGAACTGGCGCGTGTAGCTCAGTTCATGGGATTTAATCCTGATCCAAAGCGCATCGACCAGGCCATCGAGCGAAGCTCCGCTTCCAACATGCGAAAAATGGAAGAGACGCAGGGCAAGAAGTGGGTTGCAACGTTCCATACCCGGTCCGACAAGCCTTTCGTTGGCAAAGCATCTTCCGGTGGATGGCGGGCCGTACTCCCTGAAAAGACCGTCAGATACATGGAAGACCACTGGGGACCAATCATGAAAGAGCTTGGCTATAAGCTCTCTCCGGAAGCCGAAATTGAAGCCCCCGCCACCACACACGTCACGCAATGAAATCGAGTTCACGGCAAGGCAGTGAACTGCAATTTAACCGCGAATCGCAACCTCACAATTCGCTCTAGAAATTTCCCGGCAATCCATCTCCGTCCGCGCGTGTCAGATGCATTCGTGGTCGTACTTTTTCGAAGGGAGCCAGCAATTCGCCCAGCTTCCTCGAAGCTGCAAAAATAAAATTTGACGGTCCTGAATGATAGCCCGCCGCCTTGAATGCCGCGGCCCACGCCTCATGACTCTGATTGCTGAGGATGAGGTCAAATCCCTGACTTTCAAGAGTCTGAGTGGCGCAATTCACGACTGAAATCATTTCCCCTGGAAGAGCAAAGCAGTCGACTACCGAGGCGACGCGCAGGTTCCCGTACTTCGCATCCTTGCGGCGCCCGCCAACCGTCGCCCAGCCAATCGCTCCTCCATTGTGCTTGATAACCAATCGCGTGAGGCGTGTTTGTTGAGGTGAATACAAAACCCTGCAAAGCACTTCCATCTCGCACCGCCGTGAACGAACAAATCTGCCGTGCCCGTTCCCAGAGATCCTGCACACTCCCGCCAGCGTCGCCTTCGAAGTTTGCGACTTCACAGCAGTCACGAGTCGGACGACCGTTGGATTCGGAAGGCTTCAAATAACTTTGAAGCCGCCCATCCCGCGCCGCTATAGGCAGCCAAGTCGAGCAGAAATCTACGCCATGCCGACGAGCGCAATGTATGTATATTCCTAAGAAACCGCGAAGGGTTCAAGACGCGAAAAAAGAACGGTACGGGGCAATGCGTCCATCCTAATCGAATCAGCATCTGCGGCAAAGGATTATGATATCCGCCCATGCCGAGGCAGTAGAGCAAGGGTGAGCGCTGAATCGCGTCGCGCAGCAGCATCGTACCGACCATAGCGTGAGCCTTATTGACGATGCCTTCGGACAGAGGATGGTGATAATAGCCGATTGCGCGAACCTGACCGTCGGGGAAAAGAAAATCCTGAGTCTTGAGCGCGTAACCGCCGCGCATTATACCGTCATCGATGGCGACAAAATATTCATTGTAGATGCGAGATTCCGCCAAACGCGGTAGCCAGTGCGGTTCAGCCCGCCGGTAAAAAACTAAGTTCCCATCAGCGTTCCCCTCGTCGGAGCCGTTGATTAAAGTCCGCAACCGCAAGCTCGTGTTCCGCACGATAGGGCTGGATGATGATGGCCATGAATGGAAAGCGCGAGGTCCCAAGGGATTGTCATCCTCAGCGAAGTGAAAAGCGAAGGACCCACGCATTTAAGTTGCTGCGAAGCCGAGACGCATTGGATTCTTACTTCGCGAAGATGACAACTCACAATCTTAGCGGGCGGTCGACTGCAGCTTTTCTACCAACGCCGCAACCGCAGCTATGTTCTTCATCTGCTCGATATCTTCGGGCTCAAGCTGCACTCCAAATTTTTCCTCGATGGCAAGAACCAGATTCAAGTGCTGCATGGAATCCCAATTCTCGATGGTCTCCGGCGAGGACTCCGCTGTGATCTTGTCCACCGGAATACCGAAGATGTCGCTTGCAATGCTCCGCACCTGATCGAACGTACTCTCTGTCACTCTTTCCTCCCTGCTGCAACCTCCACGGTTGAACTGCTGTGGTTTACGTTGAGCTTAATCCAATCGGGGCAGCGAAGTGCGGACCGCTTCAAATCGAGCGACCATAGCGAACCTGTACCATTTGCTTCGCTGGCGTTCCAACCCGTGCTGCTGGTAAAAATCGCGTGCAGGTGCATTCTTCTTCGTCGGCAGAAACCAGCCTACCAGATGTTTGCAGCCGCGCAGCGCAGCGCTCTCCGCGAGATAGGCCAAAAGTGCAGTTTCAACTGTTCTTCCGATAACACGGCAACTAAGCAGAAACGTATCCACATCGCACTGCTCGCCTTCGTCGTGTGTGATTGCGACTCCGACCAGGCCGTGATCGCCAAACCGATCGCGCACCTTGATCGAAAAAATATGCCAATCCGGTAGTTTCGCCATCTCCGCGATCTGCGGCTCGGTGTAGCGCCGCGTGGTCAGATTGAATTGGTTGGTCTTTTGCGTCAGTTGCGCGACTCGTGCCAAGGTCATTTCCGACACGGGTTCGAGTTCCGCTTCCTGTTGCAGGAAGCGAAAGAAATCTTCTTTCGATTGAAAATTCTGCTCCACGCCGCTGCGCTGTTTTTGTGCGGCATACATCTCGGTGCGTTGTTGATCTTCGGCCGAAAGAGTCAGCCGCTCGAACACCGCACAATTCCTGACTGCAGAGGCATACTCCAGCGGATTCTTCGGCAAGTCAATCACAGTAACTTCCGGCAGAGCTGCACGCACCATCTCGCGCTCAAATGGGTTATCGTCTAAAAAGGCGAGCGCATCGATACCGACATTCAGTTCGTCAGCAATCTCGCGAAGATTCTGTGCTTTGTCCGTCCAGTTAATTCGGAGAGCTGCGAAATGCTTGGCTCGCACCAGCATTCCAGGATGCTTCTCCAGCGCTTCCATAGCGTCGTCGAGATTGTTCTTGCTGCACACGGCGAGTAGTATTCCCCTCCGCGACAAATCTAGCAAGGCGCGCTGCAGTGCCTGATACGCCGAACCCGGATATTCGGCGCCAACCTTAACTCCGTTCATTCCATCTTCGCCAATTACGCCGCCCCACAACGTGTTGTCCAGATCAACGGCTAAGACTTTGACGGTGCGGCCGCTGAGCGGAACGATGAAACGCAGCCACTCGCGCGCCATCTCAAGCAGATAGGCGGCGGCAATCGGAAGGCGCGCAGTCTGCCATTTGCGCTCGTCATGCCATTGCCTGGTACCATGCCGCGCCACAAGCGCGTCATAATCGAGGATGTACACTCCGCGGAATTCTTTAGCCACGCGCCGCAGATCACGATTGATCTGGCGGATCAATCCTGACTGGCCAGTCTCAGATTGGTCGTCGAGAATCCCAAAAGCCGTCACCGACGGACGTTCCAGGGAGTGAATAATCAGCGCCGCCTGACTATTTTTTCGAAATGCGGCTATCCATTGCTCGTAACTTTTAACTACGCGCTCAACCGCTTGCTGCGCCGCCCCTGGCGCGTAATCGACGAAGTTATGCCATAACTCCGGTACAGCCTGATCGGTACGCACTGCCATCACAACCGCGTTTGGCTGGAACCGGTAGAGAGAACTCTCGCCATCAAGCATGTCCTGAACGTAAGTACTGAAATCGCCAACGTGGACCTCGAGATCGACGCCATACGCGAACGCTTCTGCCCGCAACAACAGCACGATTGGCTCAACCGTGAACGAGCGCAGAATCGCCAACCTGAATTTTGTGGGAGCTACTTTCTCGCGCAACTGCTCAACTCGGGACGTCACAAAGCTCGCGGTCCCTGTCGCGGGATCGCTCCGCCAAAGCATCGACAGCCGACGCGAGGCTTGATCGAAAGCGCCGTCTGCGATTAGGCCATCAATTTCTGCGCGATAATTTGGAGGATTGCCGGGAGGATTGCCTTCGGCCGAAGTCGAGTTGGAAACAGGATCGGGCATCTACCTGCAAAGCTTCTTAACGTTCCAGATATTCAATCAGCAGACGATTCTTAGTGTAAATCCAGGCGATGCGTCGGCCTCCGAACGCCACTGCCGGCGCCGCTTTTCGAGTGATAAGCGCTCCCAGCGAGCGCGCATCGGTGAGCGCCTCCTCCAGGTTCGCTACGACATAACAAACGTGGTGCAGGCCGCCGCCCTTGGCCGCGAGAGACCGTACCGGCGACTGTTCGTCAACTGGCTCGACCAACTCCCAGAGCGGATCGCCTGCGCGGCGACTTTTGAGGAACGTCACTCGAACCGATTGGCTGGGATCATGAAAAACCTGCTGATCCCAATCCGCCTGAAGCATGCTCGCGAAAGTCCGCACCGAATCCCCAATCGAAGCCACGACGAAGCCGACATGATGGAACGCGCCTTCCGGCTGCCAGGTTAAGGAGATCCCATTCATCATTCAGCCGCACCGAAAAACTGCGATTCTCGTCTTTGCCGCTTCTCCGCTCCACTCGTTTCTCGCAGCTCAAGATATAGCCGCTCTCGAACACTGGCCTGAATCGACTAAAGGCGATCAAGGCCGGACCGGCGCAGCTAGCTCCGCCGGCTCTGCCTCAAGTTCGAGAGCAGACATATCGGCAAGACGACCGACCGGCGTATGCAACTTCAGCCACAATTTACTGCCAAGAAAGGCCGGATAGATCCCGCGCATCCATGACTGGCGCAAGCTGCGGCCCCGCTCCCCCGCAGGCAACGACAGTTCGTATCCATTTTCCTCGAGGCACTCTCCCACAGTCGCTTCGATGGCCGCAACATCAGTTCGCGGCAGGCGTTCTTTCCAACGGCCCAGCGGATTGATTTCTTCTTTCGAGCCTTCTTCACGAAACGAAGAATTTGTTTCTGACAAGCGGCCCAAGCCGGCGCGCTGAATCCGGTCGTAATCGAGATCATGATCGAGGAAGTTGCCGAGCTTGCCCAGCGTTTCACGCGGCTTCGTGACCAGGTCTTCGTAGCGAATCTCGATGTAGTCGGCCGGGAAGTGGCGTCCATCAGCTCGTCCCTGACGAACCATCCACTCCCAATACAGCGCCGTCGCTACCAGGCTTTCCGTCCGGCTGCGGTCCCACGGCAGAGGAGTGAAGCCGCCCATTTTGTTCAGTGAAAGCGCAATGTCACGTCCGTCGCGGATAATGTGCACAAAGAGCGCGTTCGGGAGATCGCGTTTGAATCGTTTCACGTGCAACACGCTGTCCGCATCGTACATCGCCCAACGCCCGACCTTCTGGCTCCGTGCGATCGCTTCCATCACAACGCGGACGAAGTCCCCTCCGGTGCCGCATTCATTCAGAATCTGGGTCGACAGCAGCTCGGCGTCAAGGCCAGTGCGGCGGAACCCTTTACTTCGAAGCCATGTTTCGAGGATTTTCTCGCGGTGGACACGGCTGCTCATAGAGCCGTAACGCGGAATCAAAATTTTATAAATGGGTAGAATCCCGCGGTAAATGGCGAAACCGCCGGCAGATAACAGCATGTCATAAAGTAAATTCGTCCCCGAGCGATGACAGCCCATCACGAATACAGGAGCGTGCTTGCGATCGCTTGGAGCCGGTATGGGCACGCTAAAAATCTTAGCATGCCCGCTGCCTCGCCTGTTTTGAAGACCGTTTTACAACAGGAATTACCGAAGTCACCGGAGTATCGTAGAAAAAATCGAGGGTAGAAATTCGAATTGCGGAAACCCTACTCAACACCTGCGATGGCCGCTTCGACCGCATCAATGTCTGCGCCGACGTCACGATGGTCGGAAGCAGCGTTTGCTCCAGGAGAGATTTTCGGGCAGCCCGGACCCTTTGCGTCACAGAGCCGTGGGTCTTTGCTTATGGTGTCTTTAAGCTCGCGGATTCCGGCCGCCTCGGGCGAGGAAACAACGAAATTCCCCGGTGGAAAAGATCCGCGCGTGCTGATGATAAGGTTTTTATCGAACTTATACGAGTCAAAACAGGCTTGCATAACGGCTTCTCCGCCCAGCGCCTGGGTTCGCGATGCACAGGCATCGGGACCTCCGCCAGCCGAGGCCACGGGCGGGCGACGATCGCCCACTGAAAATACGCTGTTCGTGAGACTAAAGTTTGGCAGTTTCGGACCATTGTTCAAGACTGAAAGCAGCACACCGTTGACAAACGCGGTTACGTGATCAATCTCGACGTCATGGATTGCCGGACGCACTGAAACCAGAATCAGAAAAGTGCCGCCGCCCTTGTAATCCTTGTCATGCAGATCGTCAGCGAAAAGATCATGAATGCTGTAGCGTCCGGCATCCGCTGCGGCGTCACCAGCTTTGGAGAGGTCGGTCGCCATCTGCAAGACTCCAGCAACATTTCGAACTCGGTTGAACCGTATGGTGATGTCATTGACGCGGCACGCTGGGCAACGGCCAGCCTGATTGGCAGCGGTGAGAAGAATGGAGTATCCGGTCTGGCTAAAACCTCCCCACGTATTTTCCAGCAGATTGGCTTCGAACAAGACGCGCATCGCACTCTTCAGTTCAAAATTATTCTTGACGATGACGGGGTTTCCCGAAGGCATTGGAGCGTAGCCGGGTTCGCCCTCCTTCCACAGCATGGGACGAAACAGATGATTGCGGCGGATTTCGATGTCCGTTGCCACTATGGTACCCGGCTGCCCGCCGAATAAAATGTTCTCTCCCGATGACTCGATAAAATTATCGTAAATCTTCAGCGTCGAGATCGGAACGTCGCCACCGCCGCCCCCGATGCCGGTAGCATCCGTACATTTCCCGGTGCGCGCAACGCAATTCAAGCCACTAATGTACGAGTTAATCACGGCAATCATGTGCGATCCGTGGATGATTCCAATACCATGGCCCACTTCGGCTCCGTCGGCGGGGTGAATCCAGTTGCGGTCGAAGACGACGTGATCTAACAGGTCAGCAGTGACGATGCGGAAGATATTAGAGTCGGCAGGAGTCGTCCATTCTATCCCGATGAAGCGAATGTGATCGCCGACCGACGTCCCATCAGGACGCCGCACAACCAGAGTCGCAAGCAACTTCGCTGGTCCCCCGGAGGGTTCAGCAAAGGGTGGTCGCCCCGGAAGGCTCGCCACTCCGGCCCATGCCGGAGAAATGCGCGTGCCTTCGGGGGGCAGCTTGGAGTCAGGGGTATCGGTTCGAACCGTTATATAGTGCTTGTCGTCGCATTTTTTCGAAGGAAGATCCTTTACATCGAAAGAAGCGCCAGCTGCAAGGAGAAGAGTGTCTCCGCATTTGGCATGGTCGATGGCCCCAGCCAGATCGGAGTTTGCGGCGACATGAATCTGCTTCCCGGGCGACGGCGTTCCGTCGAGCCCAGTGTAGTAGCAGGTTTTGGGAAGTTCCGCGACCCCGTCTTTTTCACCGAACTGAGCAACATTGCCTTTGCCGCAATAAGAATTTTCACCGGTCGGAGGTGCAGCCGCCAAGGTTGGTAGCGCAGACAGGCCGAAAAAAAATAAGATCACACAGAATTGCAGAATTTTCGAACGCAAGGTTTTCAACATCAGGACCAAGCGAGACATTCGAAAAAAAAGCGGAGGCATGATTCCGTTGCTCCTTCTATCCATTCCCAGCATATAGCGCACACTCCGCCCATGCGCCATTGTTCATCGCGGAGAGATCTTCCGCGCACAATTACTTGCTGAGTGGAGAATAGCACGTACCGCGAGGTCGACTTTGGGGGAGCGTTGTAATGCGTAGGAACAGCGTAGGGTCCGCAGATGCTCACCCACCATCGTTTCTCGGGACGCATTTTCGCGAAGATCGGAAATCTATTGAACGTTGGCTAGATCTGCGTGGAGTCCGACAATATCGGCGCCAAGATCCTTGCCGTCGGTACCCTTGTTCTTGTATGGACTGCTCTGCAGCAGTTCATAGTTTCCGCCGTCGCCGTTGTTGAAGTTTGTGAACTCGACTTCATCGACAGTTTCCGAAAACATATTTTGAGCGGGCCATACCGATGGCGGGAATGCTTTCGGAGGCGCGATCAGTCCGTTATTGCTGAAGCTGTAGGTGGTGAAGCACTTGTTGATAGTGGTGATGGGCACATCGGCTTGGGCGCAGTCTCCCTTACCGCCATCGGCATCCCATACCGGGTATTGCCCGGTGATGATGAGATTGTTGGTGAAGACGAGCCCAGACATGGACGCATTGCCCCGTGGATTGCCGATGATCATCATGTGGGCTGTGGAGTAGGGAAAGGCCGTGACATGATTGATGGTAAGGGTATTGAGTGGATTCTTTTGCCACCCGTTCACTATCTCAAAGGCAGTGCCCCTGCCGCCGTACTTCTTGTTCAGGTCATCGAGAACGAGGTCATGAATGCTCCACCGAGCGCCCGCCAGCGCTGGCGCGCCCTGTCCACCATCGGGAAGATCCTCAACCGTGGCCATCTGAATGCCCCCGGCAGCGTGGGAAACCTGCGTGTAGCGGATTGTGATGTCGGCGACCTGGCAATTAGAACAAACGTAGGGACCTTTCCCGCCTTCAGTCGGTTGATTTCTGGGAGTCAGCAGGATGCCGTAGCCGCTTTGGCTGAATCCTCCCCAGTTGTTTTCCATGAGGTCCGAGTCGACCAGGACGCGCATAGCATTCTTCAGTTCGAGGTGATTCTTGACGATGAATGGATTCCCATCGGGTCCGCCGACAAAGTTCGCGCTGCCTGCCTTCCACTGCCATGGTTTCCAGAAATGATTGTTGAGGATTTCGATGTCAGCCGGGGTCATGGTGGCTGGACCGCCGCCGAATAGAATCGCTTCGCCTGAGGCTTCCAGGAAATTGTCCTGGAACTTGTAAGGACCATCCTGCGTGGTGCTATTCCCTCCGGAGAGAGCATGCGCGTCAGTGCATGTTCCGGTACCTGCAATGCAATGGAAGTCGCTGAAGTAAGAGTCAACCACGGCGACGTTTGTCATACCGTCGAGTGCCGCGCCGTCGCGGGTTTCCCCCTGCGGCGCGCCATGCAGCCATGAGCGGTCGATGATGATGTGATCGGCCGTGCCTCTGCCGCTCATAAGGCGGGCCGAGTTGGCGACCCCGGCGGGGCGAGTGATTTCGAGGCCAAGGAAACGATAATAGTTGGCGCCATTGTCGAGTTGAAAAGGACCGTCGCCCTGGGTTTCAATCTGTACCCTGGACATCACGTTCTGCGGATTCGGGCAGCTGTACTGCGGCCGTCCGACCATCGAAGCGACTCCGGCATAGCACGGCGTGGCGCGTTGGCCTTCGGCCGGCAAAGCGCTATCCGGACTACTGGTGCGAATGATAATCCAATGATTAATGTCGCAATTCTTGGCCGGAACATGGAACTGTCCAGTAAACACTGCGCCCGCCTGGAGTTGGATGGTGTCTCCGCAGCTAGCGCTATTTAATGCTCCTTGCAAATCGCCATCTGCATTGACATTGATGACGCCTCCCGGTGCTGGCGAATCGGCCATCGCGCTGGCCACACTTACGCGCGGAAGTTCCGCGGGCCCATCGAAATTGCTGCCGGCAATGACATTCACAGCGAACTTTCCAGAGGCATTTTTACCCGTCGAATCAGTGACGGCGACCGAAAAATTGAAATTCCCGGTTGCGGTCGGCAAGCCGGCCAAATCTCCTTTCGAATTCATGCTGATGCCCGGTGGGGTCGTTCCGCCAGGAATGCTCCATTTATAGGGACCCACGCCGCCTGTCGCGGCAAATACTTCGCTGTAAGTCCTTCCTTCGCTGGCTTGGGAAACACTGCTCGTAGAGATGGCGAGTCCCTGAGTATTCGCGGGATTCACCGTTACCGCAACGATAGCCGACTTTAAAACGTCGGCCTTACTGGTGGCGGTAATCGTGAGGTTTCGTTGCGCGCTTACCGCTGGCGCGGTGAAAAGACCGGTGGAACTGATCGATCCTGCTGTCGCCTTCCAGATCACGCCGGTGCTCGCCGTTCCGCTGACAGTCGCGGTGAACTGTCGTCGCTCTTTCGAGACAAGAGCGACGCTCGACGGAGAGACACTAATCTTGATCTTGTTGGCAGCGTCTTGAGCGCTCTCAGCCTGCGCTACCGTGCCAGACAAAATAGTCAGTACCGCAATTGCCGATAAGGATGTCAAAACACCTGCCTGATGCGCGAATGAAAAATTTATAAAAGCATGTCTTATGTGCGACGAAATCCACGACGGTACTGCCGTTGCAAACATGATGAGCCTCGATCTTAAGAAGTGGGACTATTTGATTGTCCTCATGCCGCAATCTAGCGGAGATCAGGTCACGCTCCCAGATGCCACTAGTGCATCCGCGAGAAATTAATTTTTCAGTAGCATTGCGCGGATTAATTGCGCCATCGGCCGTAGTATGCTGAATGGAATGTACTGAAACTCGACAGCGACGAGACAGATGGAAGATAAGCCAGATTGAAGATAAGCGGGGTTAGTGTTTTTCCCCCAGCATGATTGTTCGCAGACGATCGTATCCCGCATTTCCCAGAAAACGTTGCGCAGCGTGGCGCGCCTGATGCTGCAAGCGCTTTTTCCACAGCCCGCTGCCGCGACAGATCGTGCTGAACTCCTCAAGCGTCAGGCCCCGCAACATGGCTACGCGACCCAGTTCGTAAGGATTGGAGATGGCCGAGTTTGAATGAAATTGGCTATTAGCAACGCTTACAAAGCCGGCCTGGCGCGCGATCCGCAGTGTGCGCGGATCGTATCGCCCGCCGGGACAGGAAAAATGTTCGATGGAATGTCCAACAATCGCTTCAATTCGCTGCTTAGCGTCCACAATTTCAGGCTTGAGATCAGGCTCCGGAAGATCCGAAAGATAAGCGTGTGTCATTGAATGGCAGCCGATTTGAAATCCCTGCGCGTCGAGATCGCGTACCTGCCTGGCATCCAGATAACCCGGCGTGTTCAAAAATCCGGCAGTAAGATAGAAGGTTGCGTTAAAGCCAAACTCGCGAAGCACGGGCGCTGCGGCGATAAGATCGGTCTCGCAGCCATCGTCAAAGGTGATGCACACGCTCGGTTCGGGAGGATAGCGAAGCGCTTCGCTAACGTTCAGGCCTCTCCAGCCCGATTCTTTTATCCATGCCATCTGCTCGCGGAAAGCTTCAACCGGCAAGATGTAGCGCACATAGCCGGGTTCGGACTGGCAGAGTTTGCGGCCAGCCAATTCAAGCTCGTGATACATCAGAAAGACGATGCGCGCAGCAGACATGATGTTTTTCGCCCCGTGTTGTTGCGCCGCGGAGTGTTGGCAAACTGCTAAATGCAGATCCCTCGCTTCACTCGGGATGACAATCGAAGAAATTTGTATGACATTATCGTTATTGTTATCGTCATCGTTGCTTTTCGCTGCCGATCGTCTGCGCGTGCCGGTCGAGCATCGCCAGCAAAGACTGGCGTAGAAATGGACCTCCCGCCAACAGCCCGGAGATGAGCGGATTTTTCTGGTTGCAGCGCAGCGGTGAATTATCGAGCTTTAACACCCACCCTCCGGCGCCTTCGACTAACGCGGCTCCGGCGGCAACATCCCATTCATTTTTTGGAACCAGCGTGAAGGTAAGATCGGCGCGGCCAGCCGCGACCAAGCCAAGTTTGTAGGCGACCGATCCCATGGGACGGATCTTGAATTCCGCCGACTCGAACTGCTTCCATTCTCCGCGGCTTACTTCGCTTCGGCTGGCGAGCACAAGCGCGCCATGCAGGTCTTTGCGCTGGCTGGGCTGCGCTGGCTTGCCATTGTAGGTCACACCGCTTTCGCGCGATCCGAGAATGAGTTCGTCGGTTGCTGGGTTGCAGATTCCTCCGGCGATGGGAATGCCGTTCGCCACCAGAGCAATCGAAACGCAGAATTCGGGGATGCCTTGCACGAACTCGCGCGTGCCGTCGAGCGGATCGACTACCCAGACGCGCTGTTTATCGAGCCGCGTGAAATCGTCGACGGTTTCTTCCGAGAGCCAGCCTTCACCGGGACGAAGAAGAGCCTTGCGCAAAACTTCGTCGACAGCGCGATCGGCCTCGGTTACAGGATCGTGTCCAATCTTGTATTCGGTTTCAATTGCGCCAGGAGTGAAGCGGTTAAGGACGCCTCGCGCAGCTTCCAGAGCGGCCTGAATGCGTTCAAGAATTTCGGTGGATGAAGACGAAGTCATTTGTCTGCGATTGATTTTAGTTACTGGCTGGCACCGGGAGGGTACCCCCTACTTCCGCTGGTATCTTAGAATCATCGGTTTACGGCGAATACCCTGCCATGTCTCTGATTTTGAAGGAGTTAACTTACAAAGTATTGAAAATAAAAGAGTTAGTAGTATTGCAATTTAGGTTGTTCCTTTCGAATCAGGGAGTTGCAAGTTGTAAGTCGCGCAAAGTATAGATTTTAAATAAGTTAGTAATTGCGATGACTTAGGCCCGCAACGAGCTGACCCAAGCTTTATTATAACGTGCGGTGTCAAATTGAACGAGATGCTCCGCGAGATCCCCGCATTACAGAACATTTCGAGCCGTTGTCCAACATGCTCTTATGCAGGCGGAAGTTCGAAACTATTCTCGTAGGAGAGCCTATGGTGTGAGGGTTTGCACGCCTCGCCCATCCCACGGCCGCCGCGAAGTTGCACGACGATCATGGAACGTGAGCGTAATCGCGGGCGATAACGATTATTGGGTAGTGTCCTAATTTGAGCTTTTTCACGCTTCGAGATTGGCATGAATCGTGCTCCGAATCCACTCTGAGACGTTTTGTTTGCTAGCTCTGGCGCGAGCGGCAATCGCTTTCAGATCGTCAAGCGCAAAGCGTACAGGCACGATCTTGCCCTTGGCTTCGCCCTTCGGTAGCTTGGGCCGTCCGATTTTAGCTTTCTTCTGCGTCAAGGTCTCTTGCCTCTTGTAATATGGCCGCTCTTACCGCGTCCTCTACTGACTTGATCGGGTGTAGATGCAACACCGTGACATGCCGTACAGGTTTGTTCGGATCGTCAGTTTCGTGCGCCCACGCATAAACCCTGTGCGCCGTAGCGTGACCCGTTAACTCGAATACCTCAACAATCCCCTCCCAGACAGTCTCGCCCTTGAACGTCTCTTTCACTGGTATGCTTTCAACGTGCGTAGCCTCAGCGCCATGCAATCGGCGGATTACATCTCGTAATTCCTCGATATAGCTCACGCGCTAGCCTCTATCAGATCGCCCACACTCCAGAATGTCTGTTCGACCCCCGCCGCCATCGCAGGGGTACAACGCAGTGTTCCGTGACGCCTTACCAGATTGTAGTAAGCGAAGTGCAGCGCGACCGCTGCCTCAAAATTCTCTAACTTCTTACTGAATGCCAGCGTCAGGCGGGTTAGGCGGCGCATATGCAGGCGCGTGGTCGCGTTCAGTCGTTCGATATAGCTGGTGGACACAAGGTCCATATCGGGAGAACCAACGACTACTCGCTTTTCAACGGACACGAACTTGGGAGCACTGTACTTCAATTCAGGGTGCTGTGCGTGGTCATGCTCGTAAGTCTTGATGATCTGACCGAAGTCCACATCCGCGCCAAAGGTCTGCTCTATCGCATCCTGATAGGCTTTGAGCGCATCGGCTGAAATCTGTACCCTGCCAGCCATTCGGCCTGCAACATCGCCAACAAATGCCTTGGCAGTCGCTAGATCGCGCTTCCCACACTTGAATGACGGTACTAGCTTGGTATCGGCGTCAATGGCACAAAACGTCCAAACGTCCCCAAACTGAGGGTCGTCATTAATGCGAGTATGGCGCTGCTTTTTGCCAATGAATCCCCATACCTCATCAAACTCTAGCCGCTGGCATGAGAGATTCCGCATCTTCGCGTCTAGCAGTGCGGCACATCCCTGCCCGACCCTGACGCCAAGGCGCATGATCGTATCGCGGTGAACGCTCGTAATGCGTTCGATTGAACGAATGCTAGAGCCTTCCGCTAGTGCTCCGATTACCGCGATTTGCTTGTCGGTATTGAGTACGTTTGCCATGCTAATTACTGTATTACATAAATAATACCTTGTCAAGCATTTTCGTGTTACAATAAATGCATGCCAGATGATAAACCCAGCGATCGCATAGAAGAACAGCCCAGAGAACAGCCCCCAGGAAGTAAGCCGATCGACTCGCCACCCCCGCCAAATAACCCAAATCCCCCAGCAGCACAGGGCATATCCCGTCAAGAGGTGCGATCCGAGGTACAAAACATAGAAGATCGCGTTAAACGTGCCGAACGATGGATGATCGGGCTTACAGGAGCCATCGCGTTGTTTGCCCTGTGCTCGGTAATCGTTGGCATATTGCAATGGTGTGCGATGAGTGGACAATTGACCGAAATGCACAATGGCGGAATCGATACTCACGATCTGGCCCAGTCCACCTTGGCTGCATCCCGCGCATGGGTAGTTGTCGAAGGAACTGGATTCGGATTCACGAAAGACAAGAAATTTGCCACTGCGCAGGTTGTATTGGCCGATTCTGGAAATTCTCCTGCTTTTGGCCTTGACGGTTGGCGATGTGTCGAGATTCGCAGCGACGATCCACCCACGCAACACGGCCAACTCCAAAAATCCCAGACCGCTAGCTGTTTGCCAGTCAATGGAGGAACACTCGGGAGAGGCATCCCACTCAAAATGAATGCCTTCCTTCCTGCACGGGTGCCTGCGAACTTCTCTAGAGACACTGACGGAATAGGTCCGCATTTCTATTATTGGGGGACTGTCACTTATGACATTTATCCTACTGACGGGACCCGTCATTCGACCAGTTTTTGTCTCAAGAACGGGCTGGATCAACTTAGTGCGTGCAGCGAAGGCGGGTACGAAGCAAACTAACACCAGTGCCCAAATTAGGACACTACCGATTATTGAGAATTGGCTGGCCAATAAGCGTGATCGCAATGTGACGCCCAACGGGTGATTTTGCCGGCTTATTGACTTGCATCGGACCCCGGCCTAGAATCGCAGCCCATCGGCCTTCTGGGCGGTCTACCACACACCTTATAACTCCACGGAGCGAGCACGGCACACTTCACGGCTACAACCATCCTTGAGCCGATCCGCACCAAGGGACATCTGCTGCGCATTGTGGGCGTGGGCTTTGGGCTTGCTGTGGGCATTGGAGGCACAATTGGCGCGGGCATCCTGCGCACGCCCGGCCAAGTTGCAGCTCAACTGCGAAGTCCGTGGCTGGTCATGGCGGTTTGGGTTGTGGGAGGTATTTACGCGTTTTTTGGCACCGCTTCGGTGACCGAGCTTGCCACGATGCTTCCGCAAGAAGGGGGATGGTACGTATATTCCCGTAAGGCCTTTGGCGAGTATGCCGGTTTTCTGGTCGGCTGCTGCGATTGGATGATGCAAACGACAGCGGTTGCATATTTGGCGGTCGCGAGCGGCGAATTCGTAGCTGGGCTTCAACCGGGGCTGGCGCCGCACATCAAGCTGGTTGCCATCACTGCCGTGGTTATTCTGACACTTCTGAACTGGCTCGGCCTGCGCGCTGGGAGTCGGGCGCAGGAAATTACCAGCCTGGTCAAAGCACTCGCGCTGATCGCATTTGTGGTGGCATGCTTCGTGGTCTCGCCGGAAAGCGGAGCGGCCGACACGTCCTCCTTGATCAGATTTCCAGCGTCGAGCGGAAGCATTCTCCTGGCTGTGGTGGTGGCCCTGCAAGCGGTGATCGTGACTTACGATGGCTGGTACAGTGCCATCTACTTCATGGAGGAGGACCGGGATCCGGCGAGAAACCTACCGCGCTCGGCAATTGGCGGGGTCGTGGCTTGCATCGGAGTTTTTCTGTTAGTGAACGCGGCCTTGCTCCACGTTCTGCCGATGGCTCAAATGGCCGCTTCCGAGGTACCGGCCGCGGATGCGGCGATGCTGGTTTTCGGCGGCTACGGGAAACAAATTATCCTGATCATTTCCCTGGTCACAGTGGTTAGTGTGATCAATGCTTTGCTGTTGATTGCGCCACGAATTCTTTTTGCCATGGGCCGCGATGGTTTGACTTCCCCGCGGGATGGCGTCGGTCAATTCCGGAGGCACTCCAGCGGTGTCCCTGCTGATCGGGGCGCTCGCATCCATTGCGCTGATTCTTAGCGGTAGTTTTGAAACCCTGATCGCGGTCGCCTCTTTTCTGTTCGTGGCCGTCTACATATCGGGATTCGTTGCCTTGTTCAAGCTGAGGGCACGGCAACCAGAGCGTGCGCGGCCTTTCAAAGTGTGGGGCTATCCTTGGACGACCTTGGGTGTGCTGCTGGCGTCGGTTGGATTTCTGATTGCATCCGTGATCAGCGACATCAAGCACAGCTTGTTTACTCTGGTCCTGATTGCGATCAGCTATCCGGTGTATTTCTTCGCAGTAAAAGAGAGGGCTGGCCGCAATTCCGGCGATATCCGCATGAAAGAAATCAAAGCGGAATACACGAAGCTGGAATAGCGTAAATCCGCAGCGAGCGAGCCAGGTCTACCTGGAGCAAAAGCTTTGTATCAGTTGTAACCGGGCCTCTGTAACCGGACCTCTACGTACAACTGGGCTCAAGACGCAGAGAGTAATCAAGATACCAATTTAGGGGAATCCCGCCCTTGCGCACAAAACGCGCAACGATAGAACAGCCGCCGTTCGGGCGAATCGCTACACCCCTACGGGCTGCTTCGCTCCCACTGGGACTGGTGTCAGCCATCCATACGGATCTGGCTTCTCGCCTCGGACTATGCCGTAGAACTCGGCTTGGAGGGCTTTGGTAATTGGCCCCAGCTTGCCTTTGCCTACGGTGATTTTGTCCACTGAACGAATCGGAGTGATCTCTGCAGCCGTGCCACTCAGGAAAACTTCGTCTGCGATGTAGAGCGACTCGCGCGGGATCTGCTGCTCGATGATCTTGATGCCCAGGTCGCGGGCGATCTGCAAGACGGAGTCTCGGGTGATGCCGGGGAGAACGGAGTTACCTAATGGTGCGGTCTGCAAGACTTCGTTGCGGATTACGAACAGATTCTCGCCTGAGCCTTCACTGACGTAGCCATTTACATCCAGAGCGATGCCCTCGGCGTAGCCGTTGACTATGGCTTCCATCTTGATGAGCTGCGAGTTCATGTAGTTGGCGCCGGCCTTGGCCATCGCGGGCAGAGTGTTTGGGGCGATCCTGGTCCAGGAAGAGATGCAGACGTCTACGCCTTCGCTGGCGTCGGCTCCCAGATATTTTCCCCAGGGATAATTGCAGATGTAAATTTCGGTGGGGGAGTTGAAGGGATTGACACCGGCCTCGCCGTAGCCGCGAAGCACGACTGGGCGAATGTAGCAAGGCCACACGCCGTTGTTTTTTACCAGGTCGATCATAGCGCGGACAATTTCGTCGCGAGTGAACTTGAGCTCAATGCGATAGATGCGGGCGGAGTCGACGAGGCGCTGGATGTGTTCGGTGGCGCGGAAAATGGCCGGGCTGCCGGACGGCGCGTAACAGCGAATTCCCTCAAAGACCGAGGAGCCGTAATGGACAACATGCGACATTACGTGGAGGGTGGCATCGTCCCAGTCGATGAACTTGCCATTGTGCCAGATTTTGTCGGTCTTCTGAATCGCCATGAAAGCTCCTTCGCTACGAGGATTCGCCGAGCGGACGGTTCTTTTCCCAGTTTGGATTATATCTTGTGGAGGGTCCCGGCCGCGCCGTTACTAAGCAGCCGTTACTGTCGGGCGGCGAACCCCGGGGCGGCGACCGGGGCTGCACCCGGTCGCTCGGCCGAAGTTGCGTATGCATCGAGCTTCATGCCGCATGACGTTGATCCGCCAGAGCGCGGCTGAAGAGCTTGATCATTTCACGGTTGAATGCAGGGATGTCATCGGGTTTACGGCTGGAGACGAGATTGCCATCGACCACCACTTCCTTATCCACCCATTTGGCGCCGGCGTTCTCCAGATCGGTCTTGAGAGATGGCCATGAGGTGATTTGCTTTCCATCGGCTGCTTCGGCTTCGATGATGGTCCAGGAGCCATGGCAGATCACGGCGACAGGCTTGTCGTCATCGAAAAAAGCTTTCACAAATTCGACGGCCTTTGGCTCAATGCGCAGTTTGTCAGAATTCACTACGCCGCCGGGCAATACGAGAGCCTGAAAATTCTCTGGTTGCGCCTCGTCGAGAGGCAAATCGACGGGGTAATCCTTGCTCCACTCAGTCATCGCCCAGGCATGTACTCGTGAACTTTTCGGCGAAATGATACTGACGTTCGCTCCGGCATTGGTAAGCGCCTCGCGGGGCTTGACCATTTCTACTTCCTCGAAACCATCGGTGATTAGGATTGCGACTTTTAGTCCTTTCAGGTTTTCCATGTGGACCTCCGTTTTGATTTTGTTGTTGGATGCAAATGCGGGTGGGGCGGAGGTCCGATGCGGAGAATTTGTGAGTGCCTAGATTTGCTTGATTCTGAAAATTGGAGCTTAGGCCTGAGCAAGAGAGACGATGACGATGATGACAGTGATTAGACGATGTCTCCGGCTGGGCCGGCGAGCGTGACTAGGCGAGATAGGAGACTAACTAATCGGGAGTATAGCCGAGATAATCGCCGTGGCCCTGGAAGATCGAGGCTATTTTGGTTATGCGAAAGAGTTCCTGCAAACGCTGGCTCAGGTGGATGAGTTTCAAGCTGCAATGCTGCCTTCGGGCGGACATATATATGCCGATCATGGCACCGAGGCCGGAACTATCCATATAGTTCACATTGGTCAGGTCGAGCACGACACACTGGGTATCGGGAATGAGAGCGCGGACCGCGGTCTGCAATTGGGCTGAAGTGCCGGAGGTGATTCTGCCGGTACAGCGGACGACAGTTTCCTCGGGCGACTTTACGGTTTCGAGAATCAATTCGGCTGGCGGCGCGGGGTTCGTTGCCATTAGGACGCTCCTCGATCAGGCGTCATTACAATGCTTCCGCGATAGCAAAGTCAAGGCTGATTTGCTCCGTTGCGGAGATACTTCCATTGAGCCATTACGACAAGCGCATCCTTCTTCTTATTCAAATCTTTTCTTATTTAAATCCTCGTCTTATTCAAAGGTGGTGCGCGTGGATTTCGGTTGAGGGCTGAGTTTCCCTTAGAACTTGGCAAAGGAATCGGCTTCTTCCACTGCGACGGTGTTCTCCAATTGAATTTGGAATTTCTTCACCAGTTGGTGAATCGATTGGAGCTTTTCGGTTGCGGCGGTAGGCAGACCAGGGGTTTCCAACGCCAGCTCGCTTGAGAGCAGGAGCGCCGTGACCGTGCCGTTCAGTTCGCTTTGGAGTTTTCTGATGGCTGCGTGGCGGGCATTCGCCTCCTCGAACTGCCGGCGCTGCAGGGCCGCCCGAACCTCCCGCACCAAACGTTCCACTCCGCTAATGGCCAGATTCACGTGGACGGGGGTGGCAGTGCCTAAGTGCCGGATCGCGGTCTCAGCCTCGTGCGGCTCGGCTTCGAGCAGGTATTGATCGAACACCACGACTTGGTAGTCTTCCGCTCGTAGCAGGATGGTTGCACGGGCCAAGCTTTCTGCCACGGTGAGCTTCTCGTGGGTCGCTGCATGCAGCGCTTCTGCGCATTCGGATGCACGCTCGCTCGGCGTTACAAGAAGGATCATGATGAAACTTCTCGCAACTTCCGGGCCAATTGTTCAGCATGAAAATAAATAAGTTATGCGATCCAGCCTCCGCTGAAGCTCCCGTTATGGCACCCGAAGGGTCTCGATGGCTCAATTTTGGGAGCCGTACTCCTTTAGTTTGCGGTAGAGGGTGGTTTTGCCGATGCCGAGTAATCGCGCTGCCAGCATCTTGTCTCCGTTCACTTGCTCAAGCGCGCTTAGAATCGTTTGTTTCTCCAATTCTGCCATGGGAACGATGCCGTTGCTTGGTTGGCGCATTGCCATTAACTCCGACGGCGCGCTGTAAATTTGCGTGGGGAGATCGCGAAGCTGGATCTCATGCGCGCTGCTCAACGCGCAAGCCCGCTCCAGCGAGTTCTCGAGTTCGCGGACGTTGCCAGGCCAGTCGTAGCTTAGCAAGGCCTTAAGCGCCTCGTCCGAAATGGATTTTTCCATACCTGCCTCGCGTCCGATGCGCTCTAAAATATGCGCCGCCAGCAGCGGGATATCTTGCCTGCGATCACGCAAGGCTGGAATCCTGAGGGTGAGCACATTGAGGCGGAAAAAAAGATCGCGGCGGAAGGTGCCCTCAGCTACGGACCGTTCGAGGTCGCGATTGGTGGCTGCCAATATTCGGACGTTGATCGGAACGCGCTTCACGCTGCCTACCGGGCGAATTTCCTTTTCCTGAATCGCTCGCAAAAGCTTGGCCTGCAAATCAACTGGCAGCTCGCCGATCTCGTCCAGAAATACGGTGCCCCCTTCGGCGATCGCCAGCAAGCCGTCCTTGGGATTGGTGGCGCCGGTGAAGGCGCCGCGCACGTGGCCGAACAATTCGCTTTCAATCAAAGTAGGGACAAGCGAACCGCAATCGACCGGGATAAACGGCTTGTTGCGGAAGACGCCGGCAAAGTGGATGGACTTCGCTACCAGTTCCTTGCCGGTGCCGCTCTCGCCCAAAATCAGGACTGGATGCACACTCTGGCCGGCTTTGGCGATGATGCGATAGAGCTTCTCCATGTCGGGAGCGCGGCCTACCAGGTTGCCGAAACCTTGGCGCGATTTGATGGTTTCGCGGAGCACGCGATTCTCCGTTTTGAGGCGAAGATGGCCGGCCACGCGCTCGAGCAGCAGGCGCAACTCCTCCATGCTGAAGGGTTTGGTGACGTAATCGTAGGCGCCATCCTTCATGGCTTGAACAGCCGACTTAACCGTGCCGTAACCGGTGACGACGATCACGAGCGCATCGGCGCGATGCTTCTTGATGGTGTGCAACGCTTCGAGGCCGCCCGAACCGGGAAGTCTCAGGTCGAGCAGAACGGCGTCGGTGTTGGAGCTGTCGAGCAGGCGGTAAGCGTGCTCGGCAGACTCGGCGACCTGAGTGTTGAATCCGAGCGACTGCGCCACCTCGCGACAGGCTTCGCGGATGGTGCGGTCGTCATCGACAATCAGGAGGTTCAGGAAGTTTGCTCCTTCGATTTGAGCGACTTGAGTATGGGGATTAGTGAGGACGGCGGACGATGCGGTGAACATGAATAATCTCCTGCGAAAAACGTTGCGACAACTAGATTCAATTAACTGGCTTCAATCATCTGACTTTGCGCTTAACTGACCTGGCGATGCATGACTTCAACGACGCGTTCGATCAGGACTCTTCCGGAAAACGGCTTGCGAATTAATTCCACGGCGCGGGCAGACGATCCGATGGGCGCGTCTTCGAAGCCGGAAACCAAGAGAATTTTCAGGCCGGGCTTACGCCGCAATAGCGTTTCGGCGAGCTCCTGACCACTGATGCCAGGCATCATGAAGTCGGCGATCAGAAGATCGGGTGCTTCGGACTGTTCGCTAAAAAGCTTTAGAGCTTGTTTGGCGCTGGAGGCATCGAGAACGCAATAGCCGGCATCGAGCAGGAGGCGCTGCATGGATTTGCGCGCGGCGGTGTGATCATCGACCAATAGGATTGTTTTGCCGCCCGTTTCAGGGCGCATTTCATGATTTGTTGCGGCGATTGACGAAGCCTGCTCCGCCGACGCTGCGATTGCAGATGCATTGGCGGCAGGATCGGCAGCGGCAGATATGGCGAGAGCTACCGCGGATGATACGGCGGGAAAAAACACCTCGATGCGCGTTCCTTGCCCGGGTTCGCTCTTGACCTTGATGGTTCCGCCCGCTTCCGTAACGATGCGCTGAACCGTTGCCAAGCCGAGGCCGGTGCCTTCGCCTGGTTTTTTGGTGGTAAAAAACGGTTCAAAGAGGTGGGCGCGAGTTTCTTCATTCATGCCGCAACCGTTGTCGGTTACGGCGAGCGCGATGGCGGGCCGGGGAATGACGGGGTTCGCGTGGCGGAAATCGTCCTGGGGAAATTGCGCGGGAACTTCCGTGGCGCGCGTGCTCAAGGTAATTCTTCCCCCCTGCGGCATGGCATCGCGCGCGTTGAGCACCAGGTTCAATAGAATCTGTTGCAACTGTGCGGGGTCGGCGAGTACGAGTCCACCGCTGGCATCGAGACTGGAATCGCGCACGATCACCAATTCAATCTGTTCGCCAATTAATCGGCGCAATAGATTTTCTGTTGAAGCTACGGTTTCATTGATCGGCACCGGACGGGGCTCGGCTGCCTGCTTGCGCGCAATTGCCAATAACTGCTGCGTCATGAGAGCGCCCTGTTCGCCGGCTCGGCGCATCTCTTCCACGTGCTGGCTCAGTTCTAACGCTGGTCCTTCGGTGTTCGTCGCTGGGTGCTGGTCGCAACCGTTGCTTTCCAGGAAGCTCTTCTCCATTTCACTGTTCCTGACTTGAGCGTTCTCCAACCCCGCGCTCAGCAGATCGCAGTAAAGAAGGATACCGGTCAAGAGATTATTGAAATCATGGGCGATGCCTCCGGCGAGGCGTCCGATAACTTCCATCTTCTCCGCTTCGCGCAGATGTTCTTCCATCTGCTTGCGTTCGGTTGCGTCGGCCAGCATCGCGATCAGGAAAGCAGGCTGCCGACGCGCATCGACGCCGAGTGACACGGTCAGATGGCCCCAGAGTTCAGAGCCATCTTTGCGACGATAGCGTTTTTCGATTTCGAGCGAGTTGCGGCTGCCTTGCATCAACTCGGCCAGCCAATGTTCGTCGATTGAAAAAGTGAGGGACTGATTTTCGCGGCTAACTTCGTGGCAGGGGTCAGGGTAGAGCTCGTGAACATATGCGGCCGCCAGCTCATTTTGGCTGTAGCCCAGCATTCTGCCGAGCGCGGGATTCGCTTCCAGGATGCGGCCATCGAGGTGGCAGATCGCGATTCCGATTGCCGCCCCTTCAAACATCGCATGAAAAGAAAGATCGCGACTGTAATCGGAGGCGGCAGGAAATTGGGTCATCACGTTCATAACGGCATCGCTCCTTTTCCACTTCGTCTGTTGGCGACCCATGTATCTGTTGGCCGACCCATTGTCCGTTGACCCATGCCAGATCTCGCGGCTTGAGAGAGCGCGAAGATGAGGGCGGAACATTCTTCCTGCGATTCCAAGCCGGGAAAATAGATGTGTCAGTTTTCCGCGAATGAACCGTCAGAAATCTAATTAGGGCAAGAATATACTTGCCTCGCCCAATTGGGGAAGTATACGATTGAGGCCTTATGCCGTTCAATGAGGCGCTCTTTTGGTTCGGTCTCACCGCGTTTGGGACAGGCCTGTATTTCCTGTTTGAGCCAACCGTGAAGCGCCGTTATTCCATTGGCGTGACGATTGCGGGTTTACTTGCTTGCGCCTACGCGGAATATCGCCACTATCACCCGGAGCTTCCGGCAATCCATTTGTGGGTGATCTTACTGGTGCTCACTTGGACCTTGTTGGGTTACGCCATTTACATTCGTCGTCCACGATCCGGCAAGGACACTGGAATCGGGCTCGAATGGCGGGCTGGCTTTTCTCGCCCCCGGTTTGAACTTATTAACGATCATAAGTTTGAAAATGAAGAAATCGTCGTGGACAACAAGAGTTTCAGGCGATGCAGTTTTAAGAATGTGAAATTGCTTTTCCACGGTAACGCACCATTCGAGTTCGTTGAAGGAACCACCCTTGACTCCGGAAGTGTCATCTTTACCACCGACGATCCTGCGATATTAACTTTTGACGTGATGCAGAGAAAATTCGCTTCTATACCGGGGGCGAAGATTCAGCATGGGGCGTTGGATAGCAAGGGTAAAGATGTACCTATTTCTCCGGTGACAGTGGAATCTGTTGCGACTCCATCGGAACCGTCGCAGTATCCGATTCCCGATCTCCGGCTAAGAGTTCTTGCGATGTGCTCAGAATTGCAAGGTTTTATGGTAGCGCATGGCCACGAGCCTGAAAAACCACAGCGCGAATTGCCCGAGACGAAGGAGGCCTTTCTCCATCGGTATCGCCAGTGGCAGCAAGACAAGATCACGTGGGGAACCAAGTTCGCTGGCGATTTCCGCCTGCAATTGTTGGATCGCATATCGCATTTGCGCGACGAAATGCTCGCCAAAGCTCACATCAATGACTTTGAGTTAACTGCTGCCATCGAGACGGCTGCGAACGACCATACCGCAATGCAGACGCTGTTGAGCGCATCATTGCAAGGTTTTGGACTAGAGCATCTGAGATCAACGTATAAGAATTATGAGAGAGACTGAGGCTGGTAAATCCGAGTCCGAAAAATTTGACACTGTGATGCGGAAGATTCTTTCCGTGTCGAAGGTGGAATTGAAAAAGCGCGAAAAGGCTTGGAAGCGCAAGCGAGAATTGGCTAAGAAAAAGCGGGCTCTTTCTTAGCCCGCTTGCCTCGGCTTTGCCGCCGAGCGGCCCATGTCTTGGTAGTCCTTGCTCAATTTGGTTTGCCCGTCAGCTGAGCAAATGTAATGCGCTTTCCGACGATCTGTCGAACCGCTAGATCAAAACGGCCAGCGTCATCAAGTTCTTTACGGTTGTTGAAGCGAAACATCTGTTCGTCGAGGTAACGGTGAAGATGAAACGGCTCGACCGATCATAGGTTCCCGAGATACCACGCTTGAGAAGCGACCAGAAATTCTCAAGGCCGTTCGTGTGAACGCGGCCATCCACGTATTGAGTGGCATGGTCAACAACTTGATGCACATAATCGGTCGCCAGTCCGTCATAGGACATGAGCGCATCGCTGTAGAGAGCAGCGCCAGCAGTTACATGCTTGCGTACCTCTTCTTGCAGTACAGTCTTGCGACGGCTCGGCACTACGCTGGCGCGAATCTTCCCACCACGCTCCAAGATGCCCACGATAGCAGTCTTGTCTTTGGTGCCAGTTCCGGTAATGCGGCGCTTGCGCTCGCTCAGGTGCATGTTGCGTGCTTTTCCGCCGATGAAAGTCTCATCCACTTCAACTTCGCCGCCCAACTTGGAACCGAAGAAATCATCCTGCATTGCGAGGCGAATCCGTTGGAGCATGAACCATGCCGACTTTTGCGTGACCTTCACATCGCGGGCAATCTCGTAGCTACTGACTCCGTTCTTGCAGTTAGTCAGCATCCACGTTGCCGTGAGCCACTTATCCAAGGGAATCGGGCTATCTTCGTAGATCGTCCCGACCTTGACGGAGAATTCTCGTTTCGGGTGATGGCTCCCGCACTTCCAAGTGCGCCGCTTTGCGTTGAAGCTGACCTTGGTAGCTCCGCAACCGGGACAGACCACACCATTCGGCCAACGACGGATGGCAATGTAGTCGATACAGTTGTCAGAATTCGAGAAGTAGACTATCGCTTCTTGAAGGCTCTTAGGTTCTTGTGTCATTTCGCCGCCTCACTGGTTAAAATGTATCAAAAACCACTGGGCGAGTCAAGTATATTCTTACCCTAATTAGGGCATTAATATACTTGCCTGACAAAACGCGTCGCCGCTCTACTGGGCTTGTTGAGCTTGGCCGAACACATCTTCGGCTGGGATTTCAGAATTGATCAACTGCTGCTCGTCATCTCTCCCGCGGACCAGCTTGCAGGCCTGCGGCCGGGCCTGATGTCTTCAATCACAGCCTCGGATTTCATCGTTCTCGGCATTGCGCTTCTGCTCCTCGATACGAAGACGCGGCGGGACGATTGGCCTTCCCAGTTCCTTTGCATTGGGGCATTGATTGGGAGCCTCTTTGGGCTCCTTGCGCCTGGTTCTGGAGCCGGATGCCTCCTACACCAGCATGGCTTTGCCAACAGTTGTGACCTTTTTTGTGCTGACGGCCGGGCTGGTCTGTTCACGGGCAAGTTGGGCACTTGGCGGACTTTTGACCAGCCCGAGTTCCGGGGCAAGGCTTTTGCGAAGAGCCATCCCCGCCGCCCTGCTGGCTCTGAGTTTCATCGGCTGGTTGAGATCGAAACCTCTGCTCGCCGAGGTCCACTTCAGCTGGATTGAGGTGACCGTGCTGGCAATAGCGTGCGCCGCTGTGCTCGTGGGCTTTATCACCTGGATTGCGTTCATCGTCGATCGCGGCGAATCCGAACGAAAGAAATTGGAAGAAGCACTCCACATCGACAAAGAGCAAATCGACCGCCTTCTCGACCGGATCGAGGAGCCCCAGGACGAGGTGAAGTTGCGCCGGAAGGTGAAGGTGGGCTTTGCCTTCGCCGTCGTCCTTACCAGTCTGCTCGGTTACCTTTCCTGGCGTATGGCGCAACAGGCGGCGAAAGATGCCGCCTCGGTTGCGCGCGCACATGAGGTGTCCACTGCGCTTGAATCCGCGCTACGGCATCTGGTCGATGTGGAGACTGGCGGACGAGGATTTGCGCTCACCGGAAATGCGACATTCCTGGAACCTTACGAGGCGGGAAAACGCGCGGTTGCCCAGGATTTTCTGGAGTTGGATCTTCTGCTTGAAGATCCCAATCAGCGGCGACGATTGGAAACGCTGAAAGAAAGAGCGAAGGTCAGGATCGAATCCGTCACGAATGTTGTGATCGTAAGACAGAATGCGGGGAATCCCCCTACAGTGGCCCAGTTCGAACGGGGCAAACAGCTTATGGATGCGGCGCGCGCCACCATCGCAGAAATGGAAGACGCGGAAAAACACATTCTGGAGCAACGTGCGCAGCGCGGCCGCGTAGCGCAACGCTTCACCATTTCCGCCATCGTATTGGGATCGCTGGCGGGCGTAATCTTCCTGTCCGTGGCGGGCGCGACCGTCAGCCGTGAGATCGGGATCAGTGCCAGGGCTCGCGCCCAGGTCAGTTCTCTCAACGCCGCTCTGGAGCAGCGCGTGGCGCAACGTACTGCAGCTTTGGGCGAGAGTGAAGGACGGCTTGCGGGCGTCATTCAGTCGGCCATGGACTCGATCATCACCGTCGACGAGGGGCATCGAGTCGTGCTTTTTAATGGCGCCGCGGAGAGAACTTTCCTCTGTACCGCGGCGGAAGCGATGGGCCAATCCATCAACCGTTTCATTCCGCAAAATCTCCACGGCATCCATGCCGAACATATTCACAGGTTCGCCAAGACCGGCGTCACCAGCCGGGCCATGGGACCACGGACCGTTTTGCGGGCGGTTCGCGCCGATGGCCAGGAGTTTCAGATTGAGGCTTCCATCTCGCAAGTGGTAACCGGCGGTAAGAAACTGTTTACGGTGATCTTGCGCGACGTTACCGACCGCGTACAAGGCGAAGAGTTACGCGAACGCCTGGCGGCCATTGTCGAGTCCTCCGACGACGCCATTATCAGCAAGACCCTTGATGGAACCATCACCGCCTGGAATCACGGCGCCGAGAAGATATTCGGTTACTCGTCATCCGAGGCCGTGGGCAAACCGAGGCAGATGCTCATTCCGCCGGAGCGTGCACGCGAGGAAACCGACATTCTGGCACGGATCGGGCGCGGCCTGAGCGTCGAGCATTTCGAGACCGTCCGGGTGCGGAAGGACGGTGAGAAGATTGACGTCTCCGTGACCATCTCGCCGATCCGGGACAACAACGGCGTAATTATCGGCGCCTCGAAAGTCGCCCGCGACATCACCGAACGCAAGCAGGCGGAGGCCGCCCGATCCGCTCAGGCGGAGGAACTGTCCCGCCAAGCCGAGGAACTGAAGCGCTCTCAACAAGCCCTGGAGCACCAAACGCTCATGCTTCAGTCAGTGCTCGACAGCATGACCGAGGGGTTGGCTGCCGCCGACGAGCACGGTAGGTTCGTAATCTGGAACAGCGCGGCGGAAAAGATCCTGGGCCTGGGTGCAACCGGTCTTCCGAGCCAGCAGTGGACTGAGCACTACGGCCTCTTTCTAAACGACACAGTGACACCTTTCCCGGCTGACCAGCTTCCCATCGTTCGCGCTATTCGCGGCGAGGTGAGCACCACCGAGATGTTTGTGCGCAATCCGAAGCTTCCCGATGGCACCTGGATCGACGTTAGTGCCGGCCCGCTGAAAGACAGGCAGGGCGCGGTGCGTGGCGGAGTGGCGGCGTTCCGCGATATTACCCAAAGCAGAGCCAACGAGCGGGAGATTCGAAAACTCAATGACGAATTGGAAATCCGGGTGATGGAGCGAACGGCAGAACTGGAGACTGCCAATAAAGAACTGGAGGCTTTCAGCTACTCCGTCTCCCACGATCTGCGGGCGCCTTTGCGCCATATCGGCGGATTTTCGCAGTTACTGACGGAAGAATTCGGCCCCACTCTCGATCCGGAAGCGCGCCGCTATCTTGACCGCATTCAGGCCGGGACGCAGAAGATGGGCCTTTTGGTGGATGAGCTATTGAATCTGGCGCGGGTCGGCCGTCATGCGCTCAATCGGCAAACGACCAGCTTGAACGCAATCGTCGCGGAGGTGATCGCGATGCTCGAACCGGAGTGTGAAGGGCGGCAGGTGCAATGGGTCGTCGCCGATCTGCCTGGGGTGCATTGCGATCCCGTACTGGTCAAGCAGATCTTCCAAAATCTGCTGGCGAATGCTCTCAAATTCACCCGCGGTCGAAAGCCTGCCGTTATCGAAGTTGAAGTTGCCGCCAAAAACGAAGGCGGGCAATCCGTGTTTATCGTCCGCGACAACGGCGTCGGCTTCAACATGAAGTATGTCGACAAATTGTTTGGAGTCTTTCAGCGCTTGCATCGCCCGGAGGATTTTGAAGGCACGGGCATAGGCCTGGCCACGGTGCAACGCATCGTGCAAAAGCATGGAGGCCGAGTGTGGGCAGAAGCCGAGACGGACAAGGGAGCGGCCTTCTATTTCACCCTCGGCGTGGGAAAACAAGCGGAATTAAGAAGCAGCGCGGTAACGGCGGGAGGCCGATGATGAACTCAGACGACTTGGACATACTGTTGGTCGAAGACAATCAGGATGACATGGATCTCGCCATCCATGCGCTGCGGCGCGGGAAATTGGCCAACCGTATCGTCGTGGTGCGCGATGGCGAAGAGGCGCTGGACTTCCTTTTTTGCCGCGGTGCGTTCTCCGAAAGATCGTTGGATCATCCTCCCAAGCTGGTTTTGTTGGATTTGAAACTGCCCAAAGTCAATGGGATGGAAGTGCTCAAGCAGGTCAAAAGTGATCCTCGAACCAAGATTATTCCGGTCGTCATCATGACCTCCTCGAAGGAAGAGCGGGACTTGGTGGCGAGTTACCACCTGGGAGCCAACAGCTACATTCAGAAGCCAGTCGACTTCGACCAGTTCCGGGAAACTGTAAAAACCGCCGGCCTGTACTGGCTGGTCATCAATCAGCCGCCGATCGTGGAAAATTCCAAGGCTTTGGCAGGAGCAGACCATGACCGCCGCGAATGAACTTAGCCCGGAACCGGGGCAACTCCGAGTGCTGCATGTCGAAGACAATGGACTCGACGCCGAACTGGTTGGCCAGGCCCTGCGCCGAGGCGGCTTCTCGGCTGCCATCGTTGTGGTGCAGACGGAAAAGGAGTTTGAGCGGCAACTGCAAGCTCACCATCCTGACGTTGTGCTTGCCGATTACAACCTGCCGCAGTGGAAGGGCATGGAAGCGCTGGATGTGCTGCGCCGCGAATTGCGGGATATTCCACTGATCCTGGTGTCGGGCGCGCTTGGGGATGTGACCGCCGTGGAGTGCATCAAGAAGGGGGCAACGGATTACGTTCTGAAAGACGGACTGGCGCGGTTGCCCGAAGCCATTCGCCGCGCTCTTCAGGAAAAACGTCTGCTGCGCTTGCGCCGGGAAGCCGAAGAGGACCTGGCACGCAAAGCTGAAGAACTGGCCCGCTCGAACGCCGACCTGGAACAGTTCGCTTACGTGGCATCGCATGATCTGCAGGAGCCGCTGCGCATGGTGGCATCCTATACGCAACTGCTCGCCGACCGCTACCGCGGCAGACTGGATGAAGAAGCGGACAAATTTATCGGCTACGTCGTCGAGGGGGCTCTGCGCATGCAGACCCTGGTTCAGGATCTGCTGGCCTTTTCACGAGTAGGGCGCGATAACAAAGCCTGCGAAAGGGTGGATTGCAACGCCGTGTGGGAGGACGTTTTGCAGGGGCTTGGTCCGGCCATTCAAGAGAGCCGGGCACTGGTTACGCACGGCACGTTGCCTTCGATTTGGGCAAACCGCTCGCAATTGGCGCAGGTCCTGCAGAATCTGATCGGGAACGCGATCAAGTTTCGCGGCAATGAGCCGCCTGCGATCGTGGTCGAGGCCGAGCAAGCCGGTCAACAATGGTTGTTCAGTGTGAGAGATAACGGAATTGGCATTGCGGCGGAGCAGGCGGAACATATTTTTGTGATCTTCCAACGCCTGCATACACGCGCAGAATATCCGGGCAACGGAATCGGGCTGGCTGTATGCAAGAAAATTGTGGAGCATTGCGGGGGGAAGATATGGGTCGATCCGCAGCCTGGGCCCGGGTCGGTTTTTAAATTCACACTGCCTTCCGAGAGTCCCGCGGAGGTGAAGTCGTCCGCGGAGGAAGTGTCATTACCGATCGTGTTACCGGGAAATTAATTTTTCTGAGAGACGCGCCACCGCTCCTGTCGCAGAGTCTAATAAACCATGCCTGTCTCAAACTTCGAGAGTTAGAGTCTCGAACTTATGATTACAAATCTCTACCCACTTCGTTCGCAAGCACCCTGCTTACAAGCGTTCTTTCATGAAAGGAACGGAGGCTAGTGATGGAAAACCGCACGACAGTGTTTTATGTGGACGACAACGCCAAATCCAGCCGATTGCTGTCGAGTGTTCTCGAGGAATGCGGGTTTCGAGTGATCGCGAAGAATGATCCGCTTGAAGCGCTCGCACTTTGCAAGAGAACCTATTTTGATCTTGCACTTCTAGATTATGAAATGCCCGCAATGTCGGGTTCACAGCTGGCGCAGGAGATCAAATATCTTGTGCCTGATGTTCCCGTGGTTTTGATTTCGGGGCGCTCAAGCCTGCCTTCGACGGAGCTGGCGTTTGTGGATGCGCACTTTGGGTTTGGAACATCGTTGGACGACTTGCTGTGGACGATGCGGATTCTGGTGCAGCCAAAAGTTGCCTTATTTACCGAACATCAAGTGGAACCGCGCGAGATGAGGCGGTGGGCGGATTCAACATAAAGGGGGAGCTGGTTGAGCGACGGGTCTTACCGTTTGCGAATGATTGCATAAGGTGGGGGGACGGGGCCTTGCCCCCATGGGGTTTGCTGCAGTTCCTTCAAGGCATGGCGTGCCAATGGTGCCAATTTCGACCGGTTTCGCGATTCACGTCGGTGAATGCGGATCCGAACGATTTGGTTCGAGTTCTTGTGCTACTGGACATCTGCTGTCGCGGGACTTGTCAGTTTTCGTCGGCGTCCGGCAAGAAGACCGCCGGCCGCGCCGCCTAGGATCTTTAAAGCATGAGCGACAAGGTAGGCCAAAGGCTCGGGGCGGGCTCGAGTCAAACCGACATAGAGAAGAGTGGCAACAATTCCTACCAGAAGTCCATGCAGGACGAAGCGTGAATCGATTGTTCGTCCGACCCAAAAGGCGAACAAGAAACAGGTCGCGAGAGATGCCGCTGGTGCGGCGTAGAGCAGGGGGCGTTGGCCATATAACAACGCGACCGGAACGACGAGGGCAAAGACAGATAGTTCTGCCAGAAATCCGCCAACCAAAACACGCATCCAGTGAATTCTGAAGGTAGCAACCATTTGGGCGACTTCCTTTTGCTCTATTGATGGATCAGAATTTTATCTTGGAAAGGCTGAAAAAAGCGTCCAATTTTCGATGCACTGGCAGGAGCCGGGAAAGCGCCGCTGCCGGGGAACCTGCTTCCGACAACAGCTTTAGGCAGCTTTAGGGGCTCAAAAAGGGGAGAAAGGGCCACTTTCCAAATTAAAACAGTGTTCTAACCGCAAAAAACTCTTCCCCAAGTATGGCCCCACCCCCTACACTAGACGCAGGCAGGACGAGGGTAGCTCCCAGCCCTCGAAGCCGGGGGTTCTGTGCGCGTCTTGGTGACGGCTGATACGTTCAGCGGCGTGTGGACATACTCGCGCGAACTGGTTTCGGGTCTGGTGACCCATGGGGCCCATGTCACGCTCGTCAGCTTTGGCGAGATTCCGCTGCCTCATCAGACCGCCTGGATGGATGGGCTGCACGGGCTGGAATATCATCCCACCGCGTTTCGTCTGGACTGGATGCAGGAGGGTGAGCAGGATTTCCACGCAGCGCAGGATTATCTGTGCGCGATTGTTCGGGACACACGGCCCGATTTTTTACATTTGAATCAATTGAGTTTTGGGGCGCTGCCGGTGGCGACGCCGAGGCTGGTGGTTGCGCACGGCGATGTGATTACGTGGTGGATGAGTATCCACGGACATGAACCCGCGGCTTCTGCTTGGTTGAAGTGGTATCGACAGACGATTGTCTCGGGCTTGAGACGAGCCGAGGCCGTGGTCTCGACTTCGCGGTGGATGGGCGAGATGCTGCGTCTGGCCTACGGCGACGATTTTGACGGATATGTCATTGCGCCCGGCCGCAATCCGATCTACTTCAATCCGTTTGTCACCAAAGAAGAGTCGGTGTTGGCGATCGGACGCTTGTGGGATACGGGAAAGCAGGTGGCATTGCTGACCCAGCACACGCATGGCCTGCCCGTTTGTATTGTGGGAGCCGATAACACGATACCTGCGCCTGTTGTGCCGATCCGCGCTGATGTGCGCGTATCGACCGGGGAACATGAAATCTCGGTGAAAGGGGCGCAAACGGAATCGCAACTGAGGTCGCTCTATAGCAAATCGACGATTTTCGCGGCAACTTCGCGCTATGAGCCAACGGGTCTGGCGTCGATCGAGGCCGCGTTCTCGCGATGCGCGCTTGTCGCTAACGATACCGAGGTCTATCGCGAACTTTGGGGAGATGCAGCGCTGTACTTTGAGCGCAATGATGCTGAGAGCCTGAGCGAAGTGTTGGCGAAATTAGACGGAGACCGGGAAATGACGCGTCTCTACGGCACGCGAGCTTATAATCGGGCGCGCGAGCGCTTCACTGCACGGCGTATGGTGGACGATTATCTGCGCCTCTATAGGCAACTGCGAACCCAGAAAGTGGCGGTGGCCTAACCTTCTGAAAACCGCATTGTGGATCTCGTGAGCGTGGCAGTTTAGTGTTTTGGCCATCGACCATGAGAATGGCAGCAACAAACTTTGGGGGCACTCGTGTCAAGAGGGTAGAATTTACAAAAAGCTGGTAACTGGCTGTAGAGGAACGAAATATAATTGTGGAGAATTTGTCCGGATCGCTGCTTGGATTTGATATCCTATGTATAGTAAGAAATTGAGGCGCAGCCTTTGAGCTGCGCTTTTCTTGTTTTGGCCAGATTTGCGGGCTTTCCTTCATTCCATTTTGGGAATGTGCTTGCTGATCTTCTCTTCTATTGCTTGGATTTGCCTTAATCATCTTTGTTACTTGCCGATGCTTTTCGGTAGAGGAAAGGAAGCTTTTTATGAGTATTTCCGTCTCTAGTTCGTCATCGCCCCAGTCTTTTGCCACAGCAAATGCTTCCTCGGAGGTCGCGACTGCCCGACCGGCGCCGCAGAGCTCAGACCAAGAGGCTTACGTCGTCAAACTGTCGGAGGCACAACAGGTCGGTCAACTCTACCAGCAGGGTCAGCAGGTTTCTCAGATTGCTTCGAGTCTCAGCCTGACAGTGCAGACGGTGAACAGCTACTTAGGGATTACCAGCAAGTAGACTGTGAATCTAAGTCAGATTTAAAGCGGGTGGTTACTTTAAAGGGAGTTTATCGTTAGTCCATTGTTACTCCATCGTTACTGCTTTGTTAGTCGTTTGTTACTCAAGGAAGCTCTTTTGGGAGTAAGAGTGGTCCGGTCGCCACCCGCTCTACTTTAGGGGCAGAATACCGGCAGATACTTCCGCGAATGCGCGCTTACGTTTACCATTATGCTCAGCCATAAGATCGATTTCACTTACCACCCCCCCCGATTATTTCATTACTCCATTACTTAAGTTTTATAACTCAATTTTTATGACTCAGGCTTGTTGCTCTTTCTGCCGTTTAATGGAGATAGATGAAATACTTCCTTGTAATTGTGGTGCTGAGCTTGGTCGCGCGCGCGCAGAGTTTCACGGCAAGCAGTGTTGCGCTTCCCGATGCGCCGAGCCAACCTCGCTTTTGGACGGTGGAGAACAGGTTTGGGGCGAGCATACTGGCGGCGCTGATCGCGGGGGACGCCATCACCACGCAGCGTGCGCTGGACGAGGGATTGCGTGAGGTGAATCCCATTATGCGTCCCTTCGTGACCCGTGGAGCTGCTGGAGAGGCGGCTGGATCCGCTCTTGGATTTGGCGCGGGAGTTGGCTTTATTTATCTGTTACATCGTACTCACCATTACAAGGCGGAACGGCTGGCGATGCGGATGATCATGGTGGATGAGGCTGGAGCTGTGGTTAACAACATCGTCGCTATTCGATGAAGGGTCACAGGGCAAAAGTTCGGAATCCTGTTGTCTTACTCTCGCCTTCTTTTTCGCTCTTTGCGTTAGTAATTACGTGTTAGCAATTAGGCGTTATCTCATTCGGGTAAACCTGCCAAAACACCGGGCGCAGGTTCGCTGTGAACTTCCTGCTGATTGCTGTTCTGATCATCTGCTGTAGAATCTAGGATCGCAGATGGGCCGAAAGCTGTCGCTTCCCAAGAGTTCGAAGAGCCCTGCTGAACGGATCTGTTTATGCGATCCCATAGCGCTCACATCATCATCGTTATTGTCCTGCTGATGCTTGCCTTGGCTGGCGCATGCCGGAGACCAGCGGAGGTTGCGCCTGAGAACTCTTCGAACTCAGGCCCGCAGAAGCTGCCCTTCGACCGGAAGCCTGGTTCTGGCGGCACTTCGCCCAGCCAGTCACTGATTCCATCGTCGAGAAAAATTCCCGAGGGAACGACGATTCCGGTTCGGCTACAGAGTCCGCTCTCCAGTGCTTCGGCGCATGCCGGAGATGCTTTCACGGCTATTCTTGATCAGTCGCTCGTGGTTGATGGCGAGACGCTGGTTCCTCGTGGCGCAATCGCGGACGGCCGCGTACTCGAGGCTAAGGCCTCCGCTGGTCCGCTGGAACCGGGATATTTGCGCATTGTGTTAGTGAGTTTGGATGTCGGCAAGAGCCGAGTCGCCATTTATACCTCCAGTATCTTTGTCAAGGGTGTGGCGCGCGAGGGACCTGAGGCCAGTGAGAATGGCGATAGAGATATCGTGTTCGGGACGGATCGCCAACTTAACTTCCGGCTGGCGCAGACGACTGAGTTGGAATAGATGCGGCTAAGGACCGCAGTTAAGAGCTGCAGTTATCGCAGCGTTGAAACGCTGCGCCGCCCAAGAGGCGAATTTCCAGATAAAGGACCTGGGTCAAGCCGATAGCGGGACTGATTTCGTTGAGGATGGTGTTGAAAGAAGAACTGCGGCGCGGATGTCTTTCGTCTCCAGAATGCGCTTTGGGTAGCCGTGTTTGGATACGTTCAGCATGGCTTGGCCGATTTCTTTTGTGGTCAGGACGTGATTTGGAAAAGACCGCCGAAGGAAGGGCATGATTGGTTTGCCGATCTTGTAGAAGACGCGATAGAGCTTGGTTTTCGATTGAATTCCGTCGAGGGGTTGAATCAGGCCCGGCCGAAACATATAAGCTGCGGCAAAGGGCATCTTGAGGAGCGCGTTTTCGGTCTTGCCTTTAATTCTCGCCCACATAATTTTTCCGTGTTCTGAGCTATCGGTGCCAGCCCCTGAGATATAGATGAACGTCATTTTCGGATTGAGCCGGCAAAGGACATCGGCGGCGGCCACGGTTATTTCGTAGGTGACGCGCTTATATTCTTCCTCGCTCATGCCGCTGGACGCCGCGCCCAGGCAGAAGAAGCAGGCGTCGAAACCGGTGAGACTGGGCTCGATCGGTGTGTAGTTCCAGAGGTCGGAGTGGATGATTTCGCGCAATCTGGGGTGGATCATTCCGGTGGCGGTGCGGCCTACGGTTTCGGTCAGGTGGACTTCGGGATCGAGGAGACAATCGCGCAACACTCCCTGACCTACCATTCCGGTTGCACCGAAAACCACGACATTCATCGATCGCTATCTCCGTTTCGACTTTCACTTACAGCGATATTTTCTGGCAAGTGTTGGATGCACTCATGGGAGCGCTCGACCATATTAATCTCGCGTTTCAATCGCGCGTTCTGCCGTGCGAAGGGTCATTTTCATTTGCGACATCGAGATCGACATACAGATGCTGAGAGGGATCGATTCCGGGTGGATAGCAGTTCCCATCTTTATTGTAGGCAGCATTGTTGGTAACTGGGCAGCTTCTGGCGAAATCGGGTCGTCGTGGCGACTGGGCGAATTGCCATATGTTTGCGAAGGAGATGCCGCTCGACTCGGGTGTCAGGTTCTTCTTCGAGACCGTGCAGCCTGGGGAGGGTGGACACGAATCATTGGCTATCCAATATTTTATTTTTCGTTGGCCGGCATTGTTGCGGATGTCTTCAGCGGTGATTATGGATGCGCCAGGACTTTCTTCGAAGGCAATTCCGGAGCAGTAGACTCCGGCTTGAAAGTTGGCGGAATTTATTTCGTCGATCCAGGCGTGGAGGTAGGCGCGTTGTTCCGGAAGCAGGCGTCCGCCTTGTTCCTGATCGAGGAAGATGATGGTTTGCGCGGGGAAACCTTCGGCTTTGGCTGACTTTATTGCGGCGGCTGCGTCGGAGGCGCCTAGCTTGACTGCGTCTCCGCCGGATTTTATTTCGGCGTAGGTGCGGCCGTTGAAGAGGACGAGGAATCCGAAACCTGCGGCTTGGATCGCCGGGCGCTTTCCGTGCCAGGGATTTGTTCTCGCTCCGGGCGGATTATTCAGCCAGTAGCCGGAGTAAGTGAAGGTTCGGCGGAGAATGTTCAAGTTTGCGTCGCCAGGGTAATCGTTGCGGTCGAAGCCCAAGTATGCGGTTTGAGTGGCGGGCCTTTTCGTCGAATTTGGTATTTGCTGGCCCGTGGCTAAGAGCGCGAGGGTAGTTACTACGGGGAGCAAGATTCTCATGATTGCGGGATGTCTTCCGTCGTGAATGTTACTGACTCAGGCAGTGATCTCTTCGTTTGCCCGGCGCTCGGGCTTGGCCTCTGCGGACGGCAGGCGCAGGCGGAAGGTGGTGCCAGCGCCTACTATGGAATCGAACTCCACAGAACCGTAGTGCCACTGCATGATCTGGTAGGTTTGCGCGAGACCGATTCCGCTTCCGCCTTTATCGCCTTTGGTGGTGAAGTAGAGTTCAAAGATTTTTTCCTGCGCTTCGGGAGGGATGCCGCAGCCCTGATCCAAGACTTCGGCGAGAATCATATCGCCCTCGCGACACGCCTTGAGGGTCAGAGTTCCACCATCCGCCATGGCTTGAACGCCGTTCAGGACCAGATTCAGAATGGCCTGCTTCATCAGATCCGAATCTACGCGGACGATGAGCGCGTCTTCTTTGTTGGGGAATTCTTGCACGAGGCGTATGCCGTGTCGGGCGACGTCGGGTGCGGCTAGTTCGGCGACGTTTTCGAGAATGTCGCGGAGGTCCGCTTCTTCGAGGCGCAGATCGCGGGGACGGGTGAAGTCGACGAGGATTTGCACTACGCGATCGAGACGATGAATTTCGCTGCCGATAACGTCCATGTGACGGCGAGTTTCGGGATCGTCCTGCTGGAGCTTGTTTTGCAGCAACTGCAAGTGGAGGACGATGGCGTTGATGGGATTTTTTACTTCGTGGGCGACGCCGCGGGTGAGGCGTCCGCTGGCGGAGAGGCGGCGGGAGATTTCGATTTCGTTTTCGATGCGGCGGACGGATTCGGCGTCGCGCATGGTGAGGAGCGCGCCGATTGAGGTGCCTTTTTCCTGTATGAAATCGAGTGAAACCTGGACGCGGCGGCCGTCCACGGCGTCGAATTCATACTGGACTAGAGGACGGTGCTTTTGGAAGGCGGGCAGAACTACCGCTCCTAGGACGGTGCCGTCGGAAAAAATCTCTTGTGCGGTTCGGCCTAAAATTTCGCGGCGGGGGCGGCCCAGGAATTTTTCTGCCGAGGCGCTTACCAGAACTACGCGAGAGTCGCGGGTGAAAAGCATCAGGCCGTCCTGCAGCTTGGTCATAACCTGCTCTACGTTATCTTTCAACGCGGAGAAAATCTGATTGGTGTCATGGATCTGGCGGCCCAAGTGGGCGATTTTCAGGGAGACAAGGCCTACTTCGTCTTCTGAACCCGATTGTTCGGCGGGCAGCAGGTCGCCGGCGCTGGCGCTATCAAGATTGCGGCTGATGACTTTTAGTGGGCCCAGCGCCACGTTCGACACCACGGCCCCGAGCACGAGCGAACAAAAAATCGCTACCACGCAGAAAAAGGCTGCCTGCTGCAATCTTGGCGTGAGCTCGTTGCTCAGGAAAACGGTGGAGACACCTACGTGAACACTGCCGAAAATCTGTTTGTCGAGTTCCAATCCTATGCTGGCGTCATACACGGTGGCCGGGCCGTAAAGCAAACGCAACTGGCGGCGGAAGCTGGCGTCGCGAAGGTCGGCCAGACGAGGTCGGATGGGAACGGGCTTGCCGTTCATAGCGGGATTGGTATCGAGAATCGCCACTCCGCTGGGATCAACTACGGCGGCGTCGTAGACTATGCGGGAATTTCCTACTAATGCTTCGAGTTGGTCGTTCAGGCCGACATCGGTCTGCACATATTTCGTGACGGCGGTACGCATCGCCTTGGGATTGCTGGTGTTGATTCGCGTGCTGGTCAGATCGGGAACGGCTTTGGAGGCGCTGTATTCGAGGGAACTATTGAGCTGGGAGGCAGTTTCATCGGCCCAAAGCAGACGCTGGCGCAGGAGCTGCGAGAGATAAAGCCAGGAGAAACCCACGACCAGCGCCGTGAAGAGCGTGGTAATCGCGAAGACGATGATGAATTTGCGGCTCATCTAAGGCAGGTCTCAGGTCGTCTAAAAAAGCTTTCGGGTCGTCTAAAAAAAGCTTTCAGCTTTCGGCTAGCGGGTTCAACGCTCAGCAACATCTTTTGGCGGCCCTTGCCGAGAGCTGCGAGCTTTATTTTCACTCCTCCTCAGCCATTACTGTTTCTTGCGGACGACCGTACTCTTTCAGTTTGTTGTGGAGGGTCTTCAGACTGATGCCTAGTATCTCCGCAGCTCGGGTTTTGTTGTTATTTGTAGCCTGCAGAGTTTTCAGGATCAGGAGTTTCTCCGCTTCTCCGACGGTCGTGCCTACGCCAAGATTTACTGAATCGGGATCGTTTACTACGGGTCGCACAGTCTGGCCAAAGCCGGGAGGCAAGTGTTTGGTCTCGATCAGTCCGCTTTCGCAGACGATTACGGCACGTTCCAATGTATTGCGCAGTTCACGAACATTGCCTGGCCAGGAGTAAGTCTGGAAGATATTGAGAACGGCCTCACTTACATCTGCCACCTTGCGATCATGTTTCTGGTTCATCTCCGCCAGCAGGCTCTTTACTAACTCGCGGATATCTTCTTTATGTTCGCGGAGGGCGGGCATGTGGATGTTGAAAACGTTGAGGCGGTAATAAAGATCCTGCCGGAGTTCGCCGGCGGCTACAGCATCGTCGGGAACTTTATTCGTCGCGGCGAGCACGCGCACGTCGATGGATGTCTCGACCTTGCTGCCGAGGCGCCTCACTTTATGATCTTCGAGGACGCGCAAAAGCTTGGCTTGGGTGCCGACTGGCATTTCTCCAATTTCATCGAGTAGCAGGGTTCCGCCTTCGGCGAGTTCGAAGCAGCCAGTACGGCGCTCGAGAGCTCCTGTGAATGCGCCTTTTTCGTGGCCGAAAATTTCGCTTTCGATCAGGGTTTCCGGGATGGCGGCGCAATTAATGGGGACGAAAGGCCTGTTGCGACGGGGACTGAGGTCGTGAATGGTGCGCGCGACCAATTCTTTGCCGGTTCCGCTTGCGCCGGTGATTAAGACCGAGGCGGTGCTGGGAGACACCTGTTCAATCAGGCGGAAAATCCCCTGCATTTCGGCGGAGGCCCCGACCAGGCGCCCAAGAGCGCCCTTATCGCGCAGACTGCGGCGGAGGGTTTCGTTTTCGGTGCGGGCGCTGACGATCTCGCCAATGTTGTTCAGGATAGAGCGCAGACGGCGGAAGTCGATCGGCTTTTCGATGTAATCCTGCACTCCGAGGCGGCCGGCGTGGAAGGCGGTGTCGGTTGCTTTCTGGGCGGTCACCATGACGACGGCAATCGACTGCGCCGAGTCCGCGAGCCGTTCGACCAATTCCATGCCGCCCATGCGGGGCATTTTTACGTCGGTGATCACGATGGACGGACCGAAGATGGGGATTTTTTCCAGAGCTTCAATGCCGTCGGCTGCCGTGTCAGTGCGATAGCCCCATCCTGAGACTAGTTCGGCCAAGCCGGTTCGCTCGTTCTCCTCGTCTTCTACAATCAGCACGCGTTCTTGTGTCATAGGTCCCAAGCAGCATTATTCAGGGAACGGCGCTGCATCGCAACTCGCCGACCGGGCCATATCAATTTGAGATGAACCTTGAATTGGGGATAAGTTCGTGGTTCACAGAAATCGGGTTGCAGGTCAGAGGTCAGATTGGGGAGGTGGAAGCTACGCAGGTTATGGTTTTCACCTTTGCAATCTGACCCCTGATTTCCGACCTTCCTACGAAACATTCTTGCAAAACTTGCGCAACCTATTTCCAAAAAATGGACTCCAAATCCGCGTTAGCTACGGCAACGCGGGTTAACTAACTGGGTTCTTCTTTTGCAAAAATGCGCGGTTGCTGTAGAATTCGTTGTTTCCCAGGTGCACCCTATCTGTACGTGCAGTAAGGCTTTAACGACCCCGCAATTACATTAGCTGGCAGTGGATTCGATTTGGAGGAAGAATGTCATTCTGTCACGAAGATTTACCGTTACGCGCGAGTGTTGCGCTTGCGGTGGCGCTGGTTCTGACGACGGCGCCTTGTTTGCTGCATGGGCAAACTCCCGCGCCGAGCGCTCCCGCGAATAGCTCCGCATCCGGTGATTGGCCAAAGACTGAGTTTTTTCTCGGGTATCAGTGGTTGAACCCGGGCGGGAATGTGCCAGACCAAAGCAGTCCTCCCAATGCTGTCCCATTGCAATCCATGGCGAAGGGCTTGGGGTCGAGTGTGGCCTACAACTTTACCAAATGGGGCGCGCTCGAAGGCAGTTATGGGTTGAACTGGAACCACGGCAACGTGAACACCGGTACGATCGGGCCGAAGCTTACGTGGCGCACAGAGGGTGTGAACTTTTACATCCATACATTGCTCGGAGCCGAGCGTCTCTCGCCACCAGGGGGGATTAGCCCCAGTTGGGGCGTGGCCGCGCTGCTTGGCGGCGGCATGGATCTCACTCTGTGGAAGCAACTTTCGTTGCGCGTATTTGAAGCCGATTTCCAGTGGGCGCACGAAAATTTTTCCAGCACGGTGCCACCTGACGATCCGTCGTTACGGCGTCCAAATTATGATGGCGCCCTTCTGCGGACTGGTCTGGTGTTCAACTTTGGCGGGGCGCCGGAAGCGGCTGTAGCAGCGTCGTGCTCGGTGCAACCGACTGAAGTGATGGTCGGCGAACCGGTGCATGCCACGGTTACGGGCAGTAACTTCAATCCCAAACACCCGCTGACTTACACCTGGGCGGCTAGCGGGGGCAAGGTCGAGGGCAAAGACGCGAATGCCACCATCGATACGAATGGGATGAGCGGCGGCAGTTATACCACGACTGCCACGGTCACGGATCCCAAGTCGAAGAAGAACAATACGGCCAGTTGTACGGCTAACTTCACGGTCAAGGAACCACCGAAGAATCCTCCGCAGATTTCCTGCTCGGCGAACCCGTCATCGGTGCAAGCGGGTGGAACGGCGACTATTACTTGCAGCTGCACCAGTCCGGATAATGTTCCGGTAACGGTGGGTGGATGGACTGCGAGCAGCGGCAGCATTTCCGGGAGCGGGAATACCGGGACCTTGAACACCACTGGAGCGTCGGCTGGCCCGATTACGATCGGCGCGACTTGTACCGATTCGCGCGGGCTGAACGCTTCGACCACGAGCACGGTGACGGTTGAAAACCCGCCACCACCACCGCCGCCGCAAGCGAGCAAGGTGAATGAGTGCCAGTATCCAAACGTCAAGAAGCCCTGGCGCGTGGACAACACCTGCAAGGCCGAACTGGACGACGTTGCGCTGAAGCTGCAACAGGATCCGGATGCCAAGCTGATCGTCGTCGGAAACGCTGCTCCAAACGAGAAGCGTAAGAACCTGGCGGGCGAGCGGGCGCTGAATGTGAAAGCGTATATCTCGGGAGGCGAGGCGAAGCAGAACATCGATCCCAGCCGCATCGAGGCGCGCACTGGAAACGCAGGCACGGCGACAACGGAACAGTGGATCGTTCCGGCGGGGGCGACCTTCCCTGAGGCCGACAGCACGACGACGGTCGATGAGACGAAGGTGAAGGCGGTTCCGGATCATCCGAAGCCGATGGCGAAGAGGAAAGCGAAAACGGCGCAGTAGTAGGCTAAGGGGAAAGACTTGCTGTTTTTTGGGCTTCAGCTGGGTGGTGGCCGGGCGGAGACGCCCGGCGCTCCATTATTCACAACGGGTATTCACAACGGGCTGTTCATTGTTCACAATATTGGTTAGCACTAAAGGCTGGTGGGGTCCACCCTTGCCGGCCTTTGTATTTTTTTGCCCTTAGGTAACCTTGTTGGGACGGTGCTAGCCTTATCTAATTTGGGTTGCGAATTGCTCGCCGGGGGTCAAACTAAGCGCATGGAATTTACAGGGAAGAGGAACGTTCTCCGTCCAATTTTGTTGGCTATCGGGATCAGTTTTTTGAGTACGGTGTTGCTGGCGTCAGGGCCGTGGCAGGCGTTGGGTCCGGACGGCGGCGACGCGCGCAGTTTGGCGTATGACGGCGGCAATCCGGATCACATATTGCTCGGGACAAGCACGGGCCAGATGTTCAGCTCGAATGATGGCGGGCGGACGTGGTCGCGCCTGGGGCGGCTTGGCGGCGACGAGTACGTGCTGGACCACATCTCTATCGATCCGCGAGATTCGAATCGTATTTATGTGTCGGCCTGGAGTTCGTCGGGGCAGCAGATTGGGGAGATTTTCCGCAGCACGGATGGGGGCGCCAATTGGCAGACTCTGTCTGCGATGCACGGTAAATCGATTCGAGCGATGGCGATGTTCAAGGGTGATTCGAGGGTGCTGGTCGCGGGGGCGCTGGATGGCGTTTACCGCAGCAAGGATGGCGGCGATACGTGGGAGCGACTGTCGCCGGCGAACTCTGGCGATATTAAGAATATTGAGTCGATTGCGGTCGATCCTAAGGATCCGAACACGGTTTATGCGGGGACGTGGCACCTGGCCTGGAAGACTTCAGATGGAGGCGCAAACTGGCAGCACATTAATAAGGGGATGATTGATGATTCCGATGTATTTTCGGTGATTGTGGATCATGAGAATCCGTCGGTGGTGTTTGCCAGCGCCTGCTCGGGGATTTACAAGAGCGAGACGGCGGGCAACCAGTTTTCGAAGATTCAGGGGATTCCGTTTTCGGCGCGGAGGACGCGTGTGCTGAAGCAGGATCCTACGAATGAAAATATTGTTTATGCGGGGACGACGGAAGGGCTGTGGAAGACGGTTGATTTGGGCAAGACATGGAAGCGGGTGAGCAGCCCTGAGGTCGTGGTTAATGATGTGATGGTTGATCCGCGGGATTCGAATCGCGTGCTGCTGGCGACCGACCGCAGCGGCGTGATGGCATCGACGGATGGGGCCGCGCAGTGGGTAACCTCCAACAAAGGTTATGCGCATCGCTATGTTTCTGCGATTCTGGCGGATAACCGGGATGCGAGCACGCTTTATGTTGGCGTGGTCAATGATCGCGAATACGGTGGGGTGTTTTATTCTCATGACGCGGGACAGCATTGGTTGCAGAAGGCTACCGGGCTTGGGGGACGAGATGTTTTTGCGCTACAACAGGCGTCGAGTGGAACGCTGGTTGCCGGAACGAATCATGGCGTGTTTTCTCTGGAGCGAAATGGCAGCGCATGGCATTCGATGAATGTTGTGGTGATCGAGCATACTTCGACAATGGCGCGCAAAGGTGCGCGGAAGCCGGTTAAGCATACGAGTATCGAAAAGAAGGAACTGGTGGCGCGCGTCAATGATCTGGAACTTGGGCGCGAGCGGTGGCTGGCGGCTACCACCTCCGGCGTTTATTCGAGCACCGATCAGGGCAAGACGTGGCGTGGCGGGCCGATTCTGGGGCAGCAGGATTTTGTTTCCGTGAGGGCCGAGGGGTCAACGGTGGTTGCGGCCACGCGGTCAACCGTGCTGGTCTCGAGTGACAAAGGCGTGACCTGGCGCCATGCCGGGTTGCCGTCGTATCTGGTCGGCATTCGGAGCGCGGCTATTGCTTCGGATCACGAGATCATGATCGCGGCGCGCGAAGGAGCGTTTCGCAGTGAAGATGGCGGAGCGACCTGGACGCATGTGGAAAATGGGCTGCCGGCCAAGGACATCACGTCGGTCAGCTTTGATTCCAGCAACGATCGACTGCTGGCTACAAGTGATGCGACTGGGGTGATCTTTGAGAGTCGAGACGGTGGCCGAACGTGGCAACGTGGGCCGGATACGGGATTTCCCTTACGGCGGATCAGCATCATTGGCGGGCGTTTTGTGGGGGCGACTCCGTTCGATGGGGTGATCCTGCAACCGGAGAATGAATCGCGCGCTGTTGCCGGAGTTGGCGGCGGCGAATAAGTCTTTATTAAACGCGAAAACTGCCGGGAAAGCGGGAACGTTTTCCCGGTTTTCTTTGCTGTGATCCTTTGCTGGCCCGTTTGTACGGCGGATGCGGGAATCCCTCCTTTCGTTCTTTGCTGCCCTTGCGTTCTTTGCGGTGGTGGAGAACAATCTTTCTTGGCCGGTATGCGACTTATCTGCGGACTCGTGATTGGCTTAGGGCTGGCTTGGCCAGGCGCGGGAGTGGCTCGCGCACAACAGGAGCCGGCTCCTCCGACAAGCGCTGAGGGGCAGGCTCCGACTTCGCCTCCCGTCACGGACGCCGCTCCTGCGAGAGAGAATTCTCCCACGACGGAAGATTCTCCTGCGAAGGAAAACGCTCCGGCGGCTGAAGATTCTCCTGCGAAGGAAAACGCTCCCGAGAAAGAGAGCGCTCCCGCTCCTGTGAAAGAAAATGCTCCCGCTACTGAGAATGCTCCGGCGGGACAAACATCAGAGAGCGCTCCGGCTGCCTCTGTTAGTCCGCAGGCCCAAGCGGCAGAGACGAAAACTCCGGATACCGCGACGAAAACTGAGCCAAAGAAGAAACTTCATGCTGCATCGGCGAGCGCGAGAACGCAGCGCCCGAAGCGGCTGTCGCCGTCCCCGACCGATTCACCGCGGAAGGTTGTGGTTCGTGAGGGGGGAGCTCGGGAGCCGGCGGCGCAGATTGCGCCAGGTATAACGCCTGCGGAGGCATCACGGCAGCGGCAGAATGCCGAACAATTGTTGGGCTCTGCTGATGGGCAATTGAAACAATTGGAAGGGCGTCCGTTGAACGACCGGCAGCAGGAAACCGTGGGACAAATCCATAACTATCTGAAGGTGGCGCGCTCTGCGCTTAAGGAAGGCGATGTGGGGAGAGCTAGTACGTTGGCGCAAAAGGCGTATTTGTTGTCGGATGATTTGGTGAAGCACTAAGCTCCAGGTGCGGCCGGATAGCCTACATCAAGGCCCGACCCTCCCGTTTTCGAATCGATTGCACGTCATCGTTTTGTGATGCTAATATGTATCACATGACGAAAGCTTCGGTTCGAGACCTCCGGTACGAATTCAAGAAGATCGAGCGGCTTTTAATGAGGGGGGAAGAGGTTCAAATCACTAAGCGAAGACGTGTAATTGCCCGCCTGGTGCCGGAAGTCACCGAAACTGCCAAGGAGCTTCCCGATTTTATGGCGAGGTTACATAAGGTTTATGGCAACAAGGTTCTTGCCGTCAGCGGCGCGGACCTGATATCCGCAGATCGGGACCGGTATTGAAGATCTATGTAGATTCCAGCTTTCTGGTGTCCCTGTTCAGCCTGGATGTTAATTCTCGACATGCAGTGAGCGCGTTGCAAGCTTCGCCAGGAGAACGCCTCGTGACCACATTTGGCGAACTCGAAGTGATCAACGCTCTTGAGCTTCGTGTTTTTCGAAAAGAGATTTCCGCCACGCAAGCCCACAGTTCTTTACTCGAATTCGAGAGGCATTTGCGTGACGGAGTATTCCAACTCCGTGGGTTGCTGGATACATTTTTTGAACGGGCTCACCAACTATCACAGCGGACGACCGCGAAATCGGGCACTCGCACTTCGGATGTATTGCACGTGGCTGCCGCACTTGAACTTCGTGCGGACTACCTTTTCAGTTTTGATCAGAAGCAAAGAAAGCTTGCGCAATCAGTTCGGCTGAAGCTTAATTAACGGACGCCATTGGCATTTCCAGCGGTTGACTCGCGGGTCGTCCAGCGGTAGAAGCGAATTGGATGTTTTGGAAAATTGTCTTCCTGCGTCGCGTCAAAGTGCTCTGCGGCTTCTGGCGAGCTGCGGCTTAATGTTGCAGCCGCAGTACTGTCCAACCAGACTTCGTGACCAGAATTCAGATCTTGTTCAGCCGCTTCTGCAAAATCTTTAACGCCGTTGGCGGGATTGATTTGTTTCCATATAGTCTGCGGATTGAAATAGCGAATGTACCAGTCGTCGACTATGAAGTCGCTGTAATAAACGACGGTGTGTTTCGACCATACGCGAGCCATGCGGTGAGCGAACCTCATCGCCTGGTTATAATCCGGGCGGGAGTAGGGGAAGATGTAGAAGGCCAGATTCGCCAGCGCCATTGCCGCGACTAACAATGATAATCGGTACCGGCGCGGGCCGGTATATCTCATTGAGATGTGAGCAACGATTACTACTATGGCGGGCAGGCAGAATAATTTATAGAAAGTGTTGGACGGCAGCCAGAAGAATAAGAATAAGGCATAGGTTGCCAGCCAGGTGATGCTAACGCTAACTAAAACCGACAACTGCGGTTCGACGTTAGGAGTTGGCAAGCGCAGTTCGTCGAGGTGACTCAGTGTGCGAATTAGTAACACGGCCAATACAATGGCGAGCAAGATTAGTGTAACTAGCATGAATGGCCCGAAATACTCCAGCACGTGGCCTGTCCCACCAAAAAATAATCTCGGGTAATTGATCAGAGTGATTATCAGATTTTTGAATGGATTAAATGAGAAGGCTGAATCTGGCGAATGGAAAGTCAGCCAGCGCAGGAATGCAGCTGGATTCGAAGAGCGTTGCTGCAGCCGGAATCCGGCGTAGTACGCGGGAAGCGTGATGCCTGCAGCTACCGCACAATATCGCACGAGGCTTCGGCGTCCACCTTTTAGATACATGCCCAACGCGGCAGCAGGAAAAAAGAAAATGGCCAGCTGATGGATCAGCATTGCGGCTGCGTGCAAGAGCCCGACTAATAGCGGTCTGGGTTTCGGACTTACACTTAAGATATGAAAGGCTGCGACTAAGAACAGTACACTTGGGATATAGGCGTCGGCGTCGGTCGCGAAGCGCCAGAAGACGGCTGATAGAGCGAATAGCAGGGCTAACGTCATGGTCAGGTACCCGGATCGCGTTAGACGCAAAAGAGTGCGTTGCAGGATCGCTACGCACACCGCGGCCAAAACCATGTTGATGGCTTGAAGTAACGCTGATTGCGCGCAGGTGCAATCCAATGGCCGCAAGGGCGCTCCATATGAAATAGCCAATCAAGTTATAGAGAAGATGATTGGGATGGATGAGGTTGGGCCAGAATGACGGCGATCCAAATCTGCCAGCTTGTTCGATATTCTGGGCGAAGGAAACGCCATCCCAGTAGTAATTCCTGGTCGGTAAAACTACATAGATTGCAAATACAACGAGTGGGATCCACCTGGAGATGCGCTCTGATCGCGGTCGGATTTCAGCTCTAGAGGCGGGAGTCGAGCTACTCACTGGTGAAGTAGTCGACGCTGACGGGGTTCTCAAAGAGGGAATAATCGCGCGTCACCACGGTGATTCCGCTGTCGGTGACGAAGTAGCGCTCGCGATCGGCTTCGGTATCATAGCCGATCGAGGTTCCCTCGGGAATGTGGACGTCGCGGTCGATGATGGCGTTCCTGATGCGGCAACTTCGTCCCACGTTTACGTGCGAGAAGAGAATGCTGTTTTCGATTTCGGAAAAAGAGTTGATACGCACGTTGGGCGAGAGGACGGAACTCTGAACGGAGCCACCGGAGATGATGCAGCCAGAGGAAACCAGCGAATCGAGCGCGTGACCCATGCGGCCGGTTTCGGCGAATACGAATTTAGCTGGCGGATACTGGCGTTGATGCGTGCGAATGGGCCACTGGTCATCGTAAAGATTGAAGACAGGAGAGACTGAAACCAGGTCCATGTTGGCTTCGTAATAGGCTTCGAGAGTTCCCACGTCACGCCAGTAGAGAGCTTCTTTTCTATTTTCGTCCACGAAATTAAAGGCATAGACGCAGTATTCGTCCAGCATTTTAGGGAGGACATTCTTGCCGAAATCATGGGCGGAATCGGGGTCCTCGGCGTCTTTCAGCAGCACGGGAATGAGCACGTCGGTATTGAAAATATAGATGCCCATTGATGCAGAAATCTTGGTCGAATCGTAAGGCGAGCGTAAATCCGTGTGTTGCGGTTTTTCAAGGAAGCCGGTAATGCGATTATCGTGGTCGATATCGACTACCCCGAAGTGGCGGCACTCGGTCGGATCCATGACCAGGGTGGCTACGGTAACGTCGGCCCCGGCGTCGACATGCTGCTTGAGCATGCGCGCGTAATTCATTTTGTAGATGTGGTCGCCGGAGAGGATGATGACATACTTCGGCTGCTCGGAGCCGATGGAATAAATGTTCTGGTAGACGGCGTCGGCCGTTCCCATGTACCAGTTTTCGCTGACGCGCTTCATGGGGGGAAGGATTTCGATGAACTCTCCGATTTCGCGGCCGTAGATGTTCCAGCCCTCGCGGATCTGACGGTTGAGCGAGAGAGCTTTGTATTGGGTGAGGATGTAGACGCGGCGCAGGTCGGAGTTGACGCAGTTGGAGAGCGTGATGTCGATGATGCGGTAAATGCCGCCGAAGGTTACGGCCGGCTTGGCGCGGTCGCGCGTTAGCGGGTAGAGGCGCTCGCCTGCGCCCCCGGCGAGCAAGATTCCGAGCGTATCCTTCATCGCCATATGGATGCAACGTGCAGTGCGGACGCTGCCCCAGCTCAACGCGAAATACTAGCATAAGGTGCGCGTTCTGGGTGTGCGGTTGGAAAAGAGAAAAGCGGCATGACTGGCATGCCGCCTTGGTCACAGATTTGGAGAACGCCAGAGCTCTCGCCCTGGACGGGCGAGGACGGCCGTCCCGCCACGCTTTAGCAGTGGACTATTTTTTCGCTCTTGATGCCACGGGTGGCATTGCGGGAGTCGACTACCAGCCTCGCTTGGTTGACGATCTTCTTGTAATCGTAGTCGGAATGATCGGTGACGATGAGCACGCAGTCATATTGGCCCAGGTTGTCTAGCGGGGTGCACTTCATTTGCAGGTCATATTTGCGGCCGCGGCCTACGAAGGGGAAGTAGGGGTCGTTGTAGCTGACCTGCGCTCCCTCTTTTTGCAGCAGCTCGATGATGGTTAGAGCGGGCGACTCGCGCAGGTCGTCGATGTCTTTCTTGTAGGCGACGCCAAGCACCAGAATCTTCGATCCGTTGATGGATTTTTTGTGCTGGTTAAGCGCGGAGATAGTGGACGCGATCACGTTGTAGGGCATGGCTACGTTGATTTCGCCAGCCAGTTCGATGAAGCGAGTACGGAAGTCAAATTCCTTTGCCTTCCAGGAAAGATAGAAGGGATCGACGGGAATGCAGTGTCCGCCGAGGCCGGGGCCCGGGTAGAACGGGTGGAAGCCGAAGGGCTTGGTGGCGGCGGCGTCGATGATCTCCCAGATATTGAGGTCCATGCGCAGGCAAAGCATCTTGAGTTCGTTGACCAGCGCGATGTTGACGCAGCGATAGATGTTTTCAAGAAGCTTTGTCATCTCGGCCGCAGCGGGCGAGGAGACGGGAACGGTGCGGTGGAAGATGGAGCCATAAAACGCAGCAGCGATTTCGCTGGCCTGGGAATCGACTCCACCTATGACTTTTGGAATGTCAGGGCGAGCCACCTGGGTATTGCCGGGATCCTCGCGCTCGGGTGAGAACGCGACCCAGAAATCGTTGTCTCCGGCTGAGCCGTTGCGGGAGACTTTGAGGCCAGCCTTGTTTCCTTTTTCCAGAATCGGGATCAGCACCTCTTCGGTCGTGCCGGGATAGGTGGTGCTTTCGAGGATGACGATTTGGCCGGCGCGCAGATAAGGCGCGACGGCGCTGGCGGTATTGGTGATGTAGCTGAGGTCGGGCTCGTGGTATTCATTGAGCGGGGTGGGGACGCAGATGATGATGGCGTCCATGGCGGTGATCTGCGCGTAGTTTGCCGTGGCTTTGAAGCCGTTGGCCTTGGCCGCCCCGATCTCTTCGGGAGTGATGCGAAAGATGTAAGTGCCGCCGCTGTCAAGAGTGTCGATTTTTCGCTGATCGATATCGAAGCCAGTGACGGGAAATTTCTGCTCGCTGTAGAGGAGAGCCAATGGCAATCCTACGTAGCCCAAGCCGATGATTCCGACCTTAGCCTCACGAGCGTCGACGCGACTTTTCAATTCGGTGAAAGGAGACGAAACGGCAAGTTGAGTCTTCATAATTATTTCCAAAATAATCTTAGCATTCGACGCCGCGGCCCGATTCGCGCAAGTGCGGCGGCCTTAATAATTGTCTCGCGATTTTCGCGCTATTTTTGCGGGATGATTGCGATCTAGATTACTGTCGTAACCGAATTTACTCCGCATTCAGGTTTGTTAGTAACATGAAAGGGCATAGATGCTTCTCAAATGCGATTCTCCCGACTGCTGATGGTGGTTACTTTCCTGGCCGTTGTCGTGCTGTTGGCTAGCCAGGCGGCTCGTTTTTTAGTGGTGGATGACCGCATAAAATCTGATGCGATTGTGGTTCTGGCAGGAGAAACTTACTTTCGTCCCGCCCTTGCTGTCGAATTGTTGCGAGAGGGAGTGGCTCCACATGTATTTCTGGATGTCGAGACGCGAGATAGGGTCTTCAACGAGCTATTGATTGATATCGCACAGAGATATATCAATGGGCTCGGCGAGACAAACCGGATTTCGGTATGCCCCGTGTTTGGACTTTCGACTTATGGGGAATCCGACGATGTAAGCCGCTGCCTGCAGTCTTTGAGTGCGCATCGCGTTTTGATCGTGACCTCCGAGTTCCACAGCCGTCGCGCCCTGATGATTACTCGACATCGCCTGCCGCAATACGACATTCATGTGGCGGCGGCGCGCAATCCGCTGGAATTCGGCGACGCATGGTGGACCAAACGGGAGTGGGCAAAAACGACATTTGATGAGTGGATGAAGCTGATCTGGTTTGAGATGGTCGACCGGTGGCGGTGAAGCAGTTGCCGGCAGTCAGTTGCCGGTTGCCGGTAAATGCAAGCCTTTGGCCGCATAAATAAAATCGCTGGTCTCATCGGGCAGCTGACAACTTCTTTCTTCGTGCGATACTTTGAAAGCTGTTCATCTTTATTGGAGGCTTCATGCCGCAGGTTACGATTACAGTGCGTAAGGACGGATCTTTGAAGGTTGAAGATCCCAACGGTGTGGTTGAGATGGTCGATGGCGATGGCAATAAATACGATCTGACCGGTAAGACGGCGTTCTCATTGTGCCGCTGCGGAGCTTCGGCCAATAAGCCTTTTTGTGACGGAAGTCATAACAAAATCGGGTTTCGGTCGGACGACGCTGCAGTCAAAATCGGATAATTTTCCAGCGCCCATGAAAAAGAGACAACATGGCGTCTGCGGGAACGAGACAAACATGTGATGCGACAGTCATCATCGGCATGCTATTGGCTAACTGGAAGCGGGCCTGCTAAATCACGTGCCCGACGTGAGTTCGTGATCTAGCATGGAGTATTGTCAACGGTAGTGTGAATTATCGGCAAGCGTCTTTCCGAAGAGGTTTTGCCTTTTAAATCGTATGGAGCATCCGGAAAAAACAACGCACGCCATTCGACGCAGCACGCGCCTGCCGCTCGAAGTACCCGTGCTGTTGAGGAGCCTGGGTGGAGCACCGTTCTGCGAACAGTGCAACACCACCCTGGTAAACGCTCACGGATGCGGCGTGATCGCTATGCGCGCGATCACGCGAGGCGTTCGGGTCGAAGTGGAGATTGTCTCGGCAAAACGGCACACCACGGCCCGTGTAGCCGAAGTCGTGCCATTGGGCGGAGACCCTGAGACTTGGCTCGTCGGGCTGGAACTGGAGACTCCGGGCAACTTCTGGGGGATTCAGTACGCGCCTTCGGACTGGAAAGGTCGAAGAGAAACCGCTGGCTGCGGCAGCGGAAGTGCAAGTGAATCGGAAACTCGGATGCGGCGGGGAAGCGGGCTCATCCGATTACCCTGTCTCCGCCAACATCGTCGCCGATCACGAGGCGATGGCGCTTGACCGACATCAGCGCGGGCGCGTGTTATCTGGAGTCGACGACGCCATTTCCTGCGGAAACTCCCGTGCTGCTCAGCATTCGAACGTCGGATATGGAGTGTCTGCTCGAGGGCATGGTGCGAGTCTCGCATGCGCCGATGGGAATGGGGGTCGAGTTCACACGGGCAGAAGGGCAGGATCCGGCGCGGGTGGAGGAATTGATCAGCCGGCTGAAAAGCAGTCGTGAAGTTCCGAGGATTTTCGTTGGACGTAAAGAAGGCCAGCATGCGGCAGCGAATTTTCCCGAAGAAATGCCGGGTGCTGAGCCCGATCCATTGCGGGAGTTGATTCGGAGCGGGGCATCATTGACGGCGGAAAAATTTCTGAACGATTTACACGCGCAACGGCTTGGCAGCAGGTCTGACTCGCGCTGCGATCTATCGGCTTCGGTGCTCTTACCGGGACAGCCGTAAATTACCTTTCTTAGCAGAGTTGTATTTATTAGAGTCGTGCCCCACGGCAGCCCTGAGCCGCTGCGGAGTGTTACACTGCCTCGTCAGAGGGCTCTGTGTCAGACGAAAATGTTTCATCGGGTGCGAACAAGAAACGCGACCGAACATTGGGAATGGGCGCTAAGATCACGCGCCGCGATTTTTTGAATGGGGTTGCACTGACGGCGGGCTCCGCCGCCATTTATGGTATCGTCCCGCCCGAAATGTGGGCTGCGGCTGCGGCCGATCTCGAAGCGCAGGATGTTCCCGGTTACTATCCTCCGGCCAAAACAGGACTCCGCGGTGATCATCCGGGATGTTCTGAAGCCATGCATCGGGTTCGCGACGGCGTTTTTTGGAACGACGCTCCGAAGGCGATCGATACGGGCGAAAGCTACGATCTGGTGATTGTTGGCGGAGGCATAAGTGGGCTGGCTGCGGCGCATTTTTTCCGCAAGGCCGCTGGCGACAAGGCACGCATTCTGATTCTTGAAAATCATGATGACTTCGGCGGACACGCGAAGCGTAACGAATTTCGCGCGGGCGGGCGCCTGCGACTGGGGTTCGGGGGCACTTATTCGATTGAGAGTCCGGAGCCTTATAGCCCTGTTGCCAAGGGAGTGATTGAAGAGCTGGGAATTGATGTGCCTTCCTATCCGAAGTATGTCAGCAAGGATTTGTATCGTGGGCTTGGTTTGAAGCCGCGCATTTTTTTTGACAAAGAGACATTTGGGGCGGACAAGTTAGTCACGAATGCGGTGCATACCGGCGGCGATGAGAGTGGTCTTAATGACGCAGTGGATAAGGAGGGTTTGCAGGAGTTCTTGAGTCAGGTTCCGCTTTCCGCGAAAGCTAAGCAGGATTTCAAACGCCTGGTCGAAGAGAAAAAAGATTACTTTCCCGGCTTGAGTTCCGACGAGAAGAAAGCTCGCATGGCGCGAATCAGCTATGCGAAGTATCTAACTGAGATTGTGGGAGTGAGCGACGAGCTTGTGAAGTTATTTCAGGCTCAGCCGCACGGGCTGTTTGGGGTCGGAATCGATGCGGTTTCGGCGCAGGATGCCTGGGGGCTGGGATATAAAGGTTTCAACGGGCTCAATCTGGATCCGAAGCCGGGCAAGGGAATGAATCGCGACGCGATCCCGAATGCCGAGGCGGAGGAATATTTTTTTCATTTTCCGGATGGCAATGCTTCAATCGCGCGCATGCTGGTGCGCAAGCTGATTCCGGCGGCGATTCCGGGAAACACTGCTACCGACATCGTGCTGGCGAAGGCGGATTACTCGAAACTGGACGAGGCGTCGGCGCCGGTGCGCATACGGCTGAACAGCACGGTGGTCAAGGTAAATCACCGCGGCGATCCGGCTACGGCTCAAGAAGTGGAAGTCAGCTATTTTACCGAAAACAAACTCAAGACGGTGCGAGCCGCGAATTGCATTCTGGCCTGCTGGCATGTAGTGATTCCCTACATCGCGTCGGAATTGCCAGATGCGCAAAAAGCGGCGTTGACTTCGGCGCAGAAAGTTCCGCTGCTCTACAACAATGTTTTGGTGCGGAACTGGACGGCGTTTCAGAAGCTAGGGACGAGCGGGGTTTACGCTCCGGGCATGTATCACACCAGCATGAACCTTGATCTCCCGGTCAGCATTGGGGGCTATGAATGCACTAAGAAGCCGGATGAGCCGATCGTGGTGCACATGATGAAGGCCGCGTGCAAGCCGGGACATCCGGCGCGGGAACAGCACCGGCTTGGGCGTATTCAACTTTATTCAACCACGTTTGAAACCTACGAGCGCAACATACGCGAGCAACTGGCGCGCATCATTGGTCCGGGAGGATTCGATCCGGCGCGCGATATTCTGGAAATCACCGTCAACCGCTGGCCGCATGGCTACGCTTATGAATATAATTCGCTGTTCGATCAGTTCTGGCTGGAGGGGACTGCGGCTCCATGCCAGGTGGCGCGCAAGCCATTTGGGCGGCTTGCCATCGCAAACGCGGATGCGGATGCTTATGCTTACACCGACTGCGCCATCGATCAGGCGTACCGCGCGGTGGGGGAATTGAAGAAGAGCTAATGGGGCGTCCGCCACACAAGTAGGAGGCCTATACGTCGGCACATTCTGCCAGTCGCCGTGCGAAGTCGCGTCCAAAGTTGCGTCCAAAGTCACAACCGAAGTCACAACTGAGGTCACAACCAAAGGCGGACCGGCCATTTGCGCCGGGTTATGGCATTGCTGGCGTGGACGAGGGCAAAGGGCTGCTTCCATGGGCGTGGGTTGCGCGCCAGATGGACCCATGCCACACGTTTTGGCTGGCCACGATTCACGCAGAGCGCGGACGTCCACATGTTATGCCAGTATGGGGAGTTTGGCTGGATGATGCTTTCTTTTTTTCTACCGGGCGCAAGTCGCGCAAGGGGCAAAACCTGGCGGCCAATGGAGCTTGCACGATCACTAACGATGATGGAGCAAAAGCGGTGATCGTGGACGGGGTGGCGAGTGAGGTCGAGGATAGCTCCGTTCTGGAGCGAGTCGCAAGAGCCTACAAGAAGAAGTACAAGATGGACCCCAGGGAAATGAAAGAGCCGATTTTCCGGGTCCAGCCGAGCCGTGTTTTTGGATTCGTAGAAAAAACTTTTCCGAAGTCGGCTACCCGGTGTCAACTATAACCTATAGTACTTATCTTTTAGTGCGTTCCGGTTAGTAATCACTTCCGCTAAGTCACCCCAATTGAGTAACTGTTACCGCTGTTACGGTTATGTTAAGCCGCAAATTTGTGGTTGCTGTTTTGCGGTGAATGTGAAAAAATAAGCGCGTTTCCTCCCCTGTTTACTCTTCTCATTGTCTCATTGTCACTTGCATTCAGCGTCGTCAGAGCTGCGTGCTTATACCGCCCAGAGCGGTCCAGTTTGAAGAGAACGGCCCACGTTCGACGAGGAATACGATGCACCAGCCACAAGTTGTCTCCGCCGGATTAAGAGGTCAGAGTACTCGACTTGAGAATCTCGATCTTGACTATAACGGTCTTAAATATAACGATCTTGAGTGTAACGATGCAGGAACAAGCCGAACTTATGCGCGCCGTATAGCGAAACTTGCCGTCATGCTTTTCTTCGTGCTTGGCCTGGGACTTTCTTTGGCTTCGGGTCAGAACAATGTCTTGACTCACCATAACGACAATTCACGTTCAGGTCTGAATCCAAACGAGACTCTGCTTACGCCTTCGAATGTCAATGTGAGCAGCTTCGGGAAGCTTTTCACGCAGAACGTCGATGGCGTCATTGTCGGGCAGCCACTCTATGCCAGCAATGTTTTGATGAACGACGGCAATGTGCACAACGTGGTTTATGTCGCGACGCAGAACAACACGGTCTATGCGTTTGATGCCGATAGCACACAAGGTGACAACGCTTCTCCGCTGTGGTCGGTAAGCCTGAACAATGGCGAAACCGCCGATCCAATCTCAGATTACGGATGCACCGGGCTAACCTACTATACGCAGATCGGAATCATGGGCACGCCGGTGATCGATTCGGGCGTGACTACTCTTTATGTTGTGGCCAAGACGGTGACGGGGACCGGGGCGAACATGGCGCGCAACTTCAGTCTCCATGCCCTGGACGTCAGGACGGGCAGCGAACTTTTGGGAGGGCCGGTGGTGATTACCGGCACAGCGGCGTCAAGCGACGGTCAAGAGGAAGTTTCGCTCCCGTGTTTCAAATGCAACGTCCCGCGCTGCTGTTGCAAAATGACACGGTTTACATAGGATTTGGCGGCAATGGTTGCGACGTATACGCATACAACGGCTGGCTCTTTGCCTACAATTCGCAAACTCTGCAGCAGGAGGCCGCGTTCCTGGTGACTCCCGATGGCAATGCTGCGTCGATATGGCAAGGCGGAGCAGGACCAGCGGTAGATGAGAACGGATACATTTACGTAGCCACCGCCAACGGAACTTATGACGGCCCTAGCGGAGGCGACGATTTTGGCGACAGCGTGCTGAAGATGAATTGGAACGGGAATGTCTTCGGCGTATTGGACTACTTCACGCCCTACAACCAAAAGGCGCTGGCGCAGGAGGATCTGGATCTGGGTTCCGCTGGCCCGCTTATTCTGCCGGACCAGCCGGGCTTGTATCCGCATGAATTAGTGGCGGGAGGAAAACAAGGCACACTCTATCTCGTCAATCGAGATAACATGGGGCAGTTCAACGCGACTACAGATAACGTCATCCAGGAAATTCCGAGGGCAGTGGTGGGGGAACTTACCGGCGTTCCCACCTACTGGAACAGCAGCGTGTATGTCGCCGGCGAGGGCGACTACATCAAGCAGTTCGCATTGGTCAATGGAACTCTCACCGAGCAGCCAGTTTCAGAAACTCCGATTATTTTTGCCAGCCTCGGCCCGGCATCAACCTCGATCAGCGCGAACGGCGCTAGCAATGGCATTCTCTGGGCGGTGCGTCACGGAACACCGGCTCTTTTCGCTTACGATCCAACTAACCTCGCCCACGAGTTTTGGGATAGCACGCAGGCTACGCGGTCACGCGACAAACTCCTCACCGTGGCCCGCTTCGTAACTCCCACTATCTCGAATGGCAAGGTCTATGTTGGTGGAACCACCGGTCTGGAGGTCTATGGATTACTTCCAGGGCTTTCGGTGGTGACGGGCAATAACCAGACCGCCATGGAGAAGACAGTTCTGCCGGTGCCGTTGAGTGTTGCGGCAGCTACTTCGTCCGCTTACGGGTCAAAGTCACTTGCGGGCGTGCCAGTCACCTGCAAGGACGGAGGGGTGGGAGGCGTATTCACTCCAAGCGGAGCGCAAACCACGAACGCCTCAGGAATCGTCACTTACAGTTACCAGCTTCCTCCCAATCCACGCGCAGTCACGATTACTTGCACGGCCACGGGATTTATCAGCACCGCCTTCAGCGAAACCGGTGCTGTCGGACCACCTTCGACACTAGCTATGGTTTCAGGGGGCGGCCAGACGGCCCCTCTCAAGACCGCGCTGGCAGCGCCTTTAGTGGTAAGAATTACGGACGTTCACGGTTATGCCGTGGCGGGAGTGACGGTAAACTTCACCGATAACGGAGCAGGCGGAACTTTCGTCGCGAACTCGGTGGTGACGGGTTCGACTGGAACGGCGTCGGCGCAGTACACAACTGGAACGAAGTCAGGGAAAATTTCCATCACGGCGTCATCGACGGGGCTGAAGAACCTGGCGATCGCCGAGACGGCCCTTGCCGGACCCGCCGCCAACCTCGCCATCACGAGCGGCAACAATCAGGCCGCTGCTAATGGGACCAAATTGGCCAAAGCGCTGACGGTGCTCGTAACCGATCACTATGCCAATCCTGTTTCGGGTGTCAGCGTCACTTTCAGCGATGGTGGTGCCGGAGGCGTTTTCTCTAACGCCAATCCTGGAGTGACCACCACCGCCGGAACGGTAAGCCAGTCCTATACGCTTCCCAAGGTAGCCAACGAAACCGTCTCTGTTACGGCAACCGCCGCCGGAGTCTCTGGCAGAGTAATCTTTACGGAAACCGGCCACTAGCTGGAAATCTCAAGCTCTCAACTTTAGCGCAGCATTATTTTTCGCGCCGAGAGATGAGCTCCAGTCAGCAGAAGCATTCCTGACAGAAATGCCCAGAACATCAAGCTGACGGAGATGGCGAACGGGCCATATATTTCCGCGAAATTCAGGCGCGGTAGCGCGAAGATGTAAACGTATTTCAGCGCCTCTGAAAGCAATCCCATGATCACGGCTGCCGGCAGAACTACTCGAGCCGGAACCTTGCCGTTCGGCAAAAGCCAGTAGACGAGAAAGAAGATGGCGATGCTGGCGCCGATGGCGAAGATCTTCATGATCATAAAATCCACCATCTGGATGTACCAGGCGCCATGGCCGTGCAGGGCACGCTGCAAAATGGCGAAATTCTCTGCTGTCAATCCAACCGATACCAGCGCAAGCGATCCGCAGGCAAACACCAATCCGAGCGACATTAACTGATTTCCCAGGTAGGAGCGGTTCTTTGCGAAATCCCCAGATGCGGTTGAGCGCCACTTCAAGCGGCAAAAAAATTCCGGTGGAAGTGATCAGCAGCATGGCTAACGAAAATACCTTTGCCTGATGATGCGTGCCAACCAGAACATTCAGATTGCGTATGACGAATTCCTGGCCGGTCGGGACATAATCGCGCAATAGGTTTTCGACCACGCTGTACATCACGTGCGAATGAAAGACATAACGGATCAGCGTCATCAGCACGAGAAGAAATGGAAAGAACGACAGAATGGCATTGGCGGCAACTGAGAAAGCGAACGTGTGAACCTCGGTGCGAAGCATATAGCGGGCGGTTGCGCGCACGAGCCCTTCCGCGGGTGCGGCATAATACTGCGCCGCGCCCTTCTCGTCGGCTAGCTTGATGGGAGTGATTGACGACACAGATTTTTCAAATAACGATTTCCTAAATAATGATCTCTTAAATAATGCTTTCTTAAATATTATCAAATACTTACAGGCGCCCGTCGATACACTTCGGCGGCATGAACCTGCGATTGATCTTGGGTCACATAGGACTTATTAAGCCTCCGATAATTTCGTTCTTGCCAAGCGGAATCTTCCTGCTATTATCTGGTGCTTCGTCAACCGGACCCGGTTGGCGAGTACGTACAAAGGTTGAAGTTTCTGTGTTAGCAGTGCGATATCGCGCCTTCGTCTTCGCGGCTCCGCAGTGTTTCGTCACGGGCAACCGACTGATGAAATGCAGAGGAGCCGTTTCTGTTGGTAAGGTCTCGTCTGCCTCGCAGCTACTTCAGCAGAATTCTTAGCGTTGCTTTGAGGGGGTGCCCGGTTCCTCCGGGCAATCAGAAAAGCGGCGGGAAGAATAATTCTTTAGAGGCGAAAGGAGTTTCTTTGTGAGAGAGAAGGGTACTGTGAAGTGGTTCAACGGGGCGAAGGGATACGGATTCATCCAGCGCTCCACCGGCGAGGATGTCTTCGTGCATTTCTCGGCCATCCAGGAGAACGGCTACCGCTCGCTGAATGAAGGCGAGACCGTTGAGTTCGATCTGCTCAAAGGCCCGAAAGGCTTTCAGGCGGGCAACGTTGTGCGCGCGGCATAAAAATTTGCGCGCGGCATAAGATTTCTCCAACCAGTTCGCAAACCCTCTCGGATGGTCGAGAGGGTTTTTTGTTGGAGATGAGTTTTGCTCAACTCACATGCGCAACCACTGTCGAGGGTGCCCCATCCTTGCGCGTCCTTTGCGCAAGGGTGGGAACCACACTGCTCGCACAAAGGGCTTTGCCTTTCATGCCAAGTGCGCCACTACTCATGCCTTTCCGATCTGGCCCAGCGTGAATCTCATTGATGGTGTACACATTTGTGTATCATAGAATCCCGGACGGCATGACGAAAAAAAATACTACCGTAAGATATTCGCTGAGCGCGATCAAAAGAAAAGCCGCGAGCGGCGCAAGTAAGACGCGCGTCAACGCGCCGGAAGCCCCAGCCGTCGGCGCAGATTTCTGGAAACGCGCCCGGGTGGTCATGCCGAGCGGCAAGACCTCCGTGCATCTCCGCATTGACAGCGATGTGTTCGAGTGGTTCAAGAGACAAGGCGAAGGCCATCTCACGCGCATGAACGCAGTTTTGCGCTCCTATGTTGACGCGCAAAAACACTGATGTCGCCGGCCGCGCGACAGTCAGAACCCCCACCCTTGTCGCAAAGAACGCGACAAGGATGGGGCAGCTCCAAGGCAGAATGAAGTGAATGGATGGGCCAGCGCGCTAGACGTGTTCCGCCGAAGTGACCTCGCCTGCGGCGCTAGGGCGTTAGGCCATGCGTTCTCCTAATCTCCTGCGCGAGATGATCTAAATCGTTGTAAATCGAAAACTCGTTAATATTGAGCTTCCTCAGCTCAGCCAGCATGAGGGGCTTCGCTTTGCCGGGAATCCTAATGCGGCTCAACGCAGGATTGTTGCGAGGCATGGCCCCATAGCATGTGAAGAGTGAAGCATGAGCTCTGCTGGCCGATTCGCCCCGCATGGTTGTCCGGGCGGATCGGCAGCACGAGCGCTGGCAGGTGTGACACTTTTGGGTCCCAGAACGACACGCCGATGGCCTTCTTGGCGTAGGGGTGACGCACCCCGACAATGCTTTTGGGGACGTTGGGCTCGTCCGGCAGGAGCTTCGGCGCATCCATGATGAGGAGTTCTCCGTCTTTGTTCTCGTTGCATTTTTTTACCGCAAAGAAGAGAGCCGCAAGCGGGTTCATCGTCCAGTCCAGAAGCCGCGTCGGCATACCAGAATGCTGGGCGGCGAAATAGACATCGACTTTGGCGTCGGGGTTCAAGAGCGTTGCCCCCGATGTTCGGAACTCATCCAGCATATACCGTTCCAGATTCAGCCGCTTCTCCTCTGCGTTACTGCCATCAATTGGTAGTGAAGTCGAAGTCGCAGCCGCAGTAAACTCGGCGCGATATACGCCCGGCCATAATATGTAGTCTTGATCGCTGTGGCCCCGGTACCAAACACGAAGGTGGACGTCGGATGCATTGATCGTGTTGGAGTCATGCCACTTGGTGATTTCTCCTAGCAGCCCCGACACATTATTTGCCTCGCCCGCAAAGACGCTCGGCTTTTCGATGTGGGCCACAGAATTCAAGACTAGACGAGCGATCGTTCAAAACACAATGGGCGACATCTTTGCGCCAGGCCCGCTCTGGCTGCCTCACCCTTGGAAAACCGCGAAGGGTGAGGCAACCTCTTTCGTGATGGTGCAAAGCTGGGTCAGCACCCGTTCATGAGATGACTTCGCCTAAGGTTGGTAACCGTCCGCCATCCACTTTGCGAATAGCTCAATACGTGCCTGAGGCCAAGGGCCTTCGCCTCTTGGAGGCGGGGGAGGCATTACCGCGCCACCGATTCCCCGAATGCGGTCGTAGATGGCGGCCGCATGCGTCTTGACGTCATCATAACTTCCCAGGTTGAACGCCTTGATCATGCCACGAATGTCTCGCTCCGTAAAAAACGGGCGAATGTCCATTTGAAAGCTCGTCATTTTCGTCATTGTTCCTCACAAGCATTGGATTATACCTACACCGGGTGCGCAACTTCGCTTTTGAGAAGTGGCCTGCGGGGAACCAAAACCGCGCTCGAAAATCTATTTTTCGACGGTCTTAATATCCAGACTTCTCCACAGATACCAGCACGCAATCGAGCGATAAGGAGCCCAAGATCTAGCGATCTTCTGCATTACTGCAGGCTTCGGCCATTTCCGTTTCTTATAGTGTTTTTTGATGGCCGCCTGTATGCCGTAATCGCCAACCGGCAGAACATCCGGGCGACGCAGCGTGAACATGAGGAACATGTGAGCGGTCCAGACGCCGACGCCTTTGACCTGGGTCAGATGCGCGATCACTTCTTCTTCGGACATTTCGGGCATGCGCTCGAACTCCAGGAGACCGGCCTTGGTTTTTTCGGCGAGATCACGCAGATATGAGGTCTTCTGGCGCGACAGGCCGACGCCGCGCATTTGCGCATCGGTAAGGTTGAGAATGCCCTCGGGCGTGAGCGGGTCGCCGGCGAGCGCAGTAAAGCGATCGAAAATTGTTGCGGCCGCTTTTCCATTTAATTGCTGATACAGGATGGACTCGGCCAGAGCGTGAAACGTGGGTTCGCCGAATTGCAAGCGGCAGACGCCGACACGCTCGATGATCTCTGCCATTACCGGATCGGCTTTCTTCAGGTGCCGAACCGCTGAACTATGGTTCGCTTTGATCATCCGTGTTCTTCGCACGGAGAAAGAGTTTAGCACAGAAGGCGAAGAAAGAGCGAATCAGCCTGCAACCGCGGTGCACGATTATGGTCGCGTAACTTAGGAGGGAAAGTGGAAGTGCACATCGTGGCGAGAGGCCACCGGTGCGCCGTCAAGGGTGGCGGGCTGGTAATGCCAGCGTCGGAGAGTGGCTTCGATTTTCTCATCAATACCGTGGCCGATGGACTGCACGATTTTGGTTTCGACTACGTTGCCCTGGGAGTCGATGGTGACTTCGATGACTACATCTCCCACCAAATCTTTAGGAAGCTCGGCGCGGTTAACTGGAGGATCGGGATAGACGGTGGGATAGGCGACATGGACCTCATGACCGCTGATGGGACCGTCGATCATGGTGCCTAGCGGTGAGCCAGCTTTGGAGTTGTGATCGCCGGCGTCCGCATCGGCGATGTTCGGCTGGGGTTCGGGAACTGGTTTCGGCTGGGGCTGGGGCTTGTGTGTCTTTGTCCTCGCCGGCGATGCAGCGCGCGGGAACATGAGTTTCGCTGCTTCCACCGGCTTGTCGTCGTCTTTATCTTTGGCGGGCGGAAAATAAACTAGCTTGTAGCTGTGAGCGCTGTCTCCATAGGCCAGCCACGTGGGAGCAAATTCGATTGCTTTCGGATTGTGGAGCACGAACCAGGCTAAGAGCAAAAGATGTGCTGCTACCGACATACCTACGGCAGGATGGCGTCGGAAATCGGAACTCGGATGTAACTCACTAAACACGGCAACAAATAGTTTACTGGATTGACGTGCCTTGGGAGAAAAGGTTTTTGTAAAAAGAGCGGCACTAAACAGCTAACTTTTCTCGCTGAGAAGCTTCTTCGGGCCAGCTTCCTTCGGGCAGCTTCTTCGGGTATTATGCGCCAGCCTGCTGCTCCGCTATGTCGCCGATTACAGGGAGTTTGAAGATCTCTCCCTGGTAGGCCTTGAGGGCCAAAATCAGCAAGATTAGAAATAATGCCAGGCTTACCAGCGGCCAAAGGAATAGTACAGCCCAACCCAGAAAAGGTATGTGGCCGATGATTGCCAGGCAGATGTCGGCTGCGATCCAAACGGCAAAAAAGAAAATCGATTGAAAGGCGTGAAAGCGGACGAAGCGCCTGCGGTTGAAAGGCTCAATCACCAGAAACACGATGGCAGGAATGATGGTGAGATAGGCCAGCGCGCCAGCCAGATTATCACTAAGCCCGGCCTTGGAGGGAGCGATCGTGCTTGCGCCCGGCGCGGTGGCAACAGGACACTTTGGGCAGGCCGTGCCATCCGGGATCTCGGTTCCACAGGTTGGACAAAAAGCCACGAGGCCTCCTTCTAAGATGACAGGGAAGGTATCAGAATGCTTGTACGGACGCAATCGGGCAGAATGGTAGAGGGCGGTTGCTTTCGGCGCGTTGGCATGTCGGCTGCCGGTCGCCTCACCTCTGGCCATCTTCTATATAGCTGACATCTCTCTGATATATTTCCCGGATCACAAATAAAGCCTTCGTGCTGACGGAGAACAAATTGACCAGCTGAGCAAAGGATCGCATTTCAAATTTATGGGCCGTATAACCATTCTTTTTCTTCGGCGATTGTGGGTGCCGACGCTTGTGTTTGGCGCTTTCTGCCTGCTCTGCGTTGCGGTTTATATGCGGCTGGAAGGGCTACGCGCCATTGATGCATTCTTCTGGATCTTTCATCCGTATTCGATCGACTACCGTTCTGTCTGCAGCGCTACCAAGCTTTTTTCGATTTTTGTATTCGTTGGAGTATTTGCCTTTCAGGTTTGGATCGCGGAGCGGGTACTGGTCACGATATTTAACCGGCAGGGTTTGGAGGCCTGGAAATCGATGATTAACGATGCCAGCATTGCAAAATTGAAAGATCATTTCATTATTTGCGGGTATGGGCAAGTGGGCAGGACTGTGGTCGACCAACTCACTCGGGCGGAGATTCCCTTCGTGTTGATCGAGACCAACGAGGGACTCTGCCGTCAGCTGCTGAACGATCGTATGCTGGTGATTCAGGGCGATGCCAAGCGTCACGACATTCTGTTGCAAGCGGGCATCGAGAGGGCATGCGGAATTTGTATCGTGATCGATAGCGATGCCGACAATCTTTACATCACCGTAACCGCGCGTTCGCTTAACCCCAAGGCAAAGATTATTACTCGCGCCGGCCAGCAACGCTATGCCAATGCCATCCGGAACTCGGGCGCGGATGAAGTCATTATTCCGGAATATGAAGGCGGGCTGATGACTGGCCGCATGATCCAGAAGTTCTATCCGGCAAAAGGAGGTTTCGAGTAGGTTCTACGGCTTGAAAGATTGTCCGCAGCGAAACCTGGCGATGTTGTATTTTTTTGTTCCTCGCCCTCAAGCAGTTTCCACAAAAAACCGGATTAACGTTATCGTTAGTTGCTTGGAGAAGCTCAAGAAATCTAAATTGTCGAAATTTGACCAACTGATTTGAACATTAGCGCATCGAATCGCCGATACAAAAAGCCACGGTAGAAAAGGCGTCTGGCATTGTTGTGGTATAGTTTGGGGTAAAAATCGGAATCGCAAATCTGGGTAGGAGATTCTGTGGAGAAAGAGAACTTTACGGAGCAGCCACCTCTTTAATCGAAACGTGGACTTAAAAATACCGGGTATTTCAGCCGGAAGGAATTACTGCTTTGACGCTCCTGTTCTTTGGTCTATTCGCGTTTTCGCTGGTTCTGTCGTTCGTTGCGACTCGCGGAGTGCGAGACCTCGCAATCCGCAAGGGCTGGGTTTCGATACCTCAGGACCGACGTCACATCCATCAGGTTCCACTTCCTCGCCTCGGTGGAGTAGCAGTTTTCCTGGCATTTTCGATCAGTCTGAGTGTGTGGCTGGGACTTTCGCTGATCTTTCCGCGGCTGCTTCAGGGGCTGGCGCCCACCACTCTGGTTCGAATGTATATCCCAGCGTGCCTGATTTTCTGCCTTGGCATTTACGATGACCTCCGTGGCGCGAGCCCGTACGTAAAGTTTGTTGTGCAAGCGATCGCCGGCGCGATGCTCTTTGTCGGCGGAATGCGGGTTCTCGATGTGCCGCTCATCTTCCACCACGCCCTGCCCTGGTTTGTCGGATTGCCGCTAACGGTGTTGTGGGTGGTTGCGGTTACCAATGCCTTCAATCTAATCGATGGCTTGGATGGCTTGGCGGCCGGATCAGCTTTGTTTTCGACGATGGTGTTTTTCGTCTGCTCGCTGGTCACTCATTCATGGCTGGGTTCGTTGTTGAGCGTCACGCTGGCGGGCGCTATCCTCGGATTCTTGCGCTTCAATTTCAATCCGGCAACAATTTTCCTCGGCGATTCGGGCAGTCTCTTTATCGGTTTTATGCTGAGCGCGCTGGCGCTGGCGGGATCGCAAAAAGCGCCGACGTTTGTCGCCGTGGCCATTCCGGTAGTTTCGTTCGGGTTGCCGATCCTGGAGACATTGCTTTCTATCGTGCGGCGTGCGATCAGCGGCCGTCCGATTTTCACCGCCGATAGCGATCACATCCATCACAAGTTGCTCCGGATGGGTTTTTCCCATCGACAGGTTGTAGTCGTTCTCTACGCGGTTTCTGCAGTTTTTGCCATGCTCAGCCTGTTCCTGCTTTGGCCGTCAGGCAGCACGCTCGGCCTGGTGCTGGTGGTGGTGGGAACGGGAATCTGGCTCGGAGTGCAACATCTGAACTATGCTGAATTTGGCGAACTGCGTCGAGTGGCGCAGCGTACCATTGACCAGCGCCAGATCGTGATCAACAATCTCGCGGTGCGCCGCGCAGTCGAAGAGCTGCGAGCAGCAAGCAGTTTCAATCAGGTCCGCAGCATCCTGGTAGCGACATTTGCGCACAACGACTTCGATGCGTTCGAACTGCAATTGAAGTCGATTTCCGGCGATCAGATTGCACTCGGAGATGCTCAACGTCACTTGCACTGGACCAAGTTTCCGCACATGGCCGCAATTTCAACCCAACGTTCCTGGAAGTTGGCTCTCGACCTGATAACAAGCTCGAATCAGCACCGCGGGTCATTGGTTGTCTATCGCATGTACAGTTCCCGCGATCTTCAAATAGACGTCAATCTATTGATTGCCGAATTCCCTGGAGCTCTCGCCGACGCGCTCAACCGAGTACTGGCTACTCCTGAAGCTCTGGTGCCAATAGTTCCGGTTGACAGGTCGTATTTGGCTGCTAATATCTGACCTAGTTTCTATATACTAACTACCAAATAACTTGGGCCCAAATTGTCACTTCGTGCTGAAATTTCTTGCACAAGTCTGCTAATATGGGCGGACTGCACGGCTAACTTCCGGTAACCGAACCCGTTCGCGAGACGGTTTTTGGCTGCCTGAATGCTCTTATAGATTGGCTCTCCCTCTGCCGCCCACTGGCTTAGTGTCGGGGTAGGAGTGTTGTGAACGAAGGAGCAACAGGAAAGACCCTACGGCGAAGGCGCACTTGGTACAGGCGTCGTCTGCGCACACAGCGGATGTTGGTTGCGGTAATAGTGGGCGTAACGCTCACTGGCGTCTGTTGGCAGAGTGTGGCGCGTCATTTTTCTTTGCCCAAGTTGCACGCAGCCCAGCTTCTACCAGACTCTTTTTGGATCCGTGGAAATATTCGTAAAGATCTGGCTCTGATGGCCGCCCGTTCCATCAAGCCGAAGAAATCCCTTCCACGCCTACCCGCTGTATATCCATACTCAGTGGTTCCGGGCGGGATTAAAGATCCTGGACGATCTTCGTTATGCGGCGTTGCGGGATTACGTGGTTCGCGGGCATTACGCGGGTTTCGACTACAGCCATGCTCAACTGGTGCGCGTCGCGACGCCGCGGGAAGTTTATCTTTCGTATCGGATTCGGGACAACGTTTTCTGGACGCGGAGAAGAGTTCGGCTGCATATTGGCGAGCTGCTGCTCACCGATGGCAAGATCACGGCGCGAGCTCGTTGCGGCAACCAGGTTTCTGATACAGCGAAGCCCCAAATATCGAAGGAAGAGCCGCAAGAAGACGTTCTCGATGTGCCCGTAACCGCTCTCGAGGCGGGACCGTCGTTCCCTTTCCGGCCGCTTCTGCCAGCAGTGGATCTGCCGGGAGGGCAGCCGAACCCGCCTGCAATATTCGGTAATAATTTCATATTCCCGCTGGTGCCGGTTGGCGTGCCGATTCCGGGCGGATTGTGCCGTCCGCCAGACGTGGTTATTAATGGACGTTGCCACGCGAAACCCCGTAAACCAGTGGCAGTTCCTGAGCCTTCGACCATAGAGTTATTTGGCGTTGGGTTGGCATTCGTGGTTTGGCGTTATCATCGTTTGGAGTTATCAAGGTAAAGCTCGGCCAATCGGAGCTTAAGCACAGCAGCTTTTCCAGCCATATTTGCTGAGCGAATTGTGCGACCGACTTTGTTGGGCGCTGCGGTTGCCGGATTTCCACAAGGTGCGTCTGGATTTCCACAAGGTACGTCTCCTAGTACTAAGACTTCTGGTGCGGATTGGCTCTTCGTTCCCTGCTAGACTTGGCGCAAGGCAGTTATGACCCGTCTCAATTATTTCGCAGCCCAATTAGCGATGGCGACATTGATGGTGGCGCTTTCGTCGGTTCCTATTTTTGCAGTGAACTCCTCCGGGACGCCCGCGTCGAGCATGTTGTAGTACACGGAAGCGGCGATGCCGCGGAAGTGGAGATACAAACTTCCGGAGCTAAAATCGCGCCTAATACGCAGGTCGTGACCGGTCCGGATCGCATTATCGTGGATTTTCCGGGAGCGCTTCCGGCGGCGGAACTGCACGCGTTCGCGCTCAAGGTAAATTCTGGCGCGCTTCGAGAAGTTCGTGCCGGACTATTTTTTAACAATCCGCCGATTACGCGCATCGTGCTGGATTTGGCGGAAGCGCGCTCCTATCAGATTTCGACGACCCATGATGGGATCGTGGTGAAGCTGGGTCCGGCAACGACGGGCGTGGCGAAACTGGATTCGTCGAAGCCTGCTCTGGCAAAAGCTAATTCGGGAAAAACCAATAAAGCTACGGCTTGGGGACCCGATTCTCCGGGCGTAACGGTTGTGCGCACGCCCAGACTGCAGAATGCACTGCTGGCTACGGGCACGAAAGCTGCGCCGACGCGAGTGTGAAGTCCGGCTGCGACGGCAAGAATTTCGTCTTCAAGCGCGCCTTCGCCGGTCGCCCATTCTGCAGCCGTCCATTCGCCAGTCGCTGATTCGCCAACCGTTGCTTCGACAGTTGTTGCTACGCCAAATTTGCTTCGACTGTCACGGCTTCACGCATGATTGCTTCTCCAGTTGCTGCTTCGCCTCTGGCATCTGCGCCAGTGGTTGCTACTGCGTTGTTCCTGCGCCGGTTGCATCCTCCTCTTCCTCCTCCGCCGCCGCTGGTTACGGTTACATTCAGCAATGGAATGCTTACGATTCACTCCGACAAAGCTACGCTTGCTCAAGTGCTGTTCCAGGTACAGCAGCAGACGCAGGCTGAGATTGCCATTCCGGCTGGAGCTGAGCAGGAAGAAGTCATCTCCGATCTTGGTCCAGCTCCGGCGCGGGAAGTGCTGGCTTCTCTGCTGAATGGATCGCCTTACAACTTTATTTTTGTGGGCAGTGAATCGAGCTTGGAGCGAGTGATTCTGACTCGCCGCGATCCCAATATCTTCTAGTTTTTAATTTCCCAATTTGGCTCGTGTGTACTGGTTGGTTACGGGGGTACCCCACCCCTATACCCGCGGTCTATTAGAATCATTGACTTGCGAGCAAATTCCTTCCAGGTCTAGGAGTTTAAATGAGGTACATTCAAAGTATTGATAGTAAACGAGTTCTTGTCTTTCATCCCTTCAGTCGCGTCCGCTGATTGCCGCCCCTGCCAGTTGGAGCCGGGCAAAATGCAGTTTGGGCAGCGAGCCTTCATTTGTATGGGATCTGGCTTTTATTATAACTGATGGCGTCAACTTACTCGGCCGCAAACTTGCAGATCTACGGAGGTGTGATCAAGCGGACGGCTACGGGGGAGGCGCCGCTGCCGAGAATTGGGGCTGTTCCGATTGCGCCGGTGCCGCAGCCGACCATATTAACGATGGTGGTCGGTATTTGGTAACGATTTCCGCCGAAGGTTCGGGTGGCACGCCCGTCAAAATTCAAAAACAGCTGCAGGAAGCCGATGATGTGCACGGGATTCGCCGTTGGCGTTCCAGCGGTACTGTCGAAAACCGGTACCGTGACCAGGGAATCGCTAACCATTACGTCATTTGGTGTTGCTCCCGCAATCGGATTATCGGTGCCGGCCTCGAACTCAAAAGGAGATGTCGGCGGAGTGCCCCCAGTGACACGGAGGATGTCCCCTCCCCCGCCATTTGTGGCATGGCTCAGACAATTTACTGCGTCTGTGCTTCCAGGTTGCGATTCGGATAAGCAGTGAGATGGGCGGTTAATTCGCATTGTCATTGCATGCGATGGCGGTTTGGACGCAGCCAGCTATACTTTCTTCATATACGGTGCTCAATGGGTTGGACGCAATTGGGAAAGGTCGCGGGCGCGGGGAATGACGCCTGATTGCCGGGATAATATCTCCAAGCCACTGGCGCAGTCCCGGCACAACTGCCCGCCGGGCAGACGGTGCTCAATTTTGTGGCGTTGTTGTTCGTTGAGGTCCAGCCCAACAAGGACTGGTTAGTAATGGCGCCCGTGGTCTTAGAGAAAATAGAGGTGCCTCCAGGGCTGGGGTCCATATTCGGCAGCAGCCACGGTTTCACGCAAATGGGCGCAACTGGCGGCCCAGCTGTTGGCTCCAGCTAGTTGCGGCCGGAGGCGTTATATGCCTCCGCGGTTCCGGATGCGGCGACCCTGAGTTGGTCTTTCCCCAGATGCGCGCGAAAAATGTTGGCAGATCTGTCCTTCTGGATGCTCACCTTAACATTCGGGTTGGCGGGAGGGTTAGCGCCTCCGAAGAGTACGGTGATTTCCTGGGCGGCGGTCAGCCTGCGAGCCCGCGATTCAAAGGTTCTGCCACCGACAGCCTTAATCGCGCACTGGTCGAGCGGTGACCGGGCGACGCCTCCACGGCTGTGAGTCATAGCCCCGGTGCTGTCTGAAGTTGCTCCGGAGTTGGCAATCACGCGAGCGGCTGCCAAGTGCCGCGCTTCCGCAGCCAGTTGTGCCTCGCTGCGCGCAGTGTAAATTGTCACCACGTCGATCGAAAGTGCGGCCATTGCCCCTATAACTCCGAGCATGAAGATCGCAACCAAGGTGATGATGATCCCTTGTTCACTCTTACGCGCCGAGATTTTCTGTTTTCTGCGCATATATGCCCTCACACCTGATTGTGGACGGTGGCGCTTTCGATCAAGTTGGTTGTAGCCGCATAGCCAGTGGGCCCGCTGAATAACAGCTGGATTACGCTGTTGAACTGCCAGTAGTAGGTGTACTGGACGGTTACGACTGTTCCTACCACCGCGGGCGTTGTGGTGGTCGATACCCAGCCGCGGTTGATTGTAATTACCAGATCGTCTGTAGAGTGAGACGGGTTACAGCCAGAAATTGTATAAGTCCAGGTAAGCCCCGCCGGCCCAGTTACTGTAGCCTGGCGGGTACACGTTCCCGCGGGTATGACTCCGCTGCCGAGTAGTGAGTTGTAAACGGCGGTCGTCACGGCCTGCAGAGAAGTCGGGTTGGTGTTGCTTGAGCGCGAAGTCGCTCATGGGTTGAGCTCCGGCAACGATCGCACCTTCCTGCGCGGCTTGGGCGATCTTTTGTTTCTGGTCGAAGGCTCCGCTGAAATCGTAGATGCCAACTACGAAGACCACCAGAATTGGGAGCGCTACGGCGAACTCCAAGATGGCTGCGGCTTGTGTATCCCGCAGCAAAGGATGAAGAACCTTTTCATTTTCTTGGCGCATGCAAAATGCATAGGTCCTTCGCCATCCAGCTCAGGATCGACAATACGGGGATGGAGATCGTCGGGGACGCATTTAGTTTTCCATCCGGCTTTGCGCCTGGGCCGACAATTAAACATCTTCATATTTACCGACTGTGAAGGGGAGATAGAACTGGTATGGATATTGAAAGCTAACCATCGGTTCCGCATTGCGGGGTGGAGTCGACAGGGTTATCAGTACCGTTTTGCACACCTAAATTTGCCACCTTCGCGCCGACGGCACACACGTACCGTCGGCGGAGCCGGTGAGGGGTCCTGCACCGGCCGGTGGTGAGGTGCACGCGGCGCAAGCTGCAGTGCCGCAAGTTGGCTCGCTGCCTGGGAGTTGCATCGGCGTGACATCGAGATTATCTGCATGCATGATTGCGTAGATTGCGTTGTCTGCTTGCCGGGTGCTGGGAAGGGCATTTCCGTGCTGCGTGGCGCTTGTATCTCGCGCTGCGGCGAGGGCTCCTTGCTGGGCTGCCTGCTGGATCGTGGAATAGATGTTGTAGGCTCGTCCGAACCAGATGATGCCTAAGCAGGAACATGAAGGCTAGTGGGAGGACTAGCGCGGCCTCGGCGATTTCGGCTGCGGTGGTGTCTCTGAGTCGGGATGCGATTTGTTTTAGCTTTTGTTTACTTCAGCATACGATTTGGTGTTGGCGAACTACAGATCCCTCCGCTTCGGCTTCCTGAGGGTCGGGATGACAAGTCCCTTAAATTAAATCTTAGCATATCCCTACCCTTCGGCTGCGTTAGTTTGCGATGACGAACCCTTGTAATCTTATTTTCAAATCACAAATCCTTAATTACCGTCCCCTTTCAAATCACAATTCAGTCATAGTTTCCCCATTGTCCTGGCTATGCCGTAAAAATAACAGTTAGTGCCATGGCTACGCCGAAGGGAATTTTGGTTGACTTTGGATCGTCTAATGATAGTTCTTGGCCGGGCATGTGAAGGCTGAATAAGGCTGCCAGCAGATGCGCTATGTTCAAGAGCGTATGTTTGAGGCGTCCTTTCCAAATGACTACGGCTAAGGCCATTACCCCAGCTACCAGGATCGTGCCGATAAGGACTGAGAGCAGTTGCCTGGGGCCGAGACAGGCTCCCAGGGCTCCGCCAGCTTCCAGTCGCCTGCGCCGAGGCTGCGGATTAACACGAACGGTAACAGCAGGCCGAGGCCTAATAGCGCCCCTAGCAATGCGGATTTCAGGCCGGGCCAGTGATAGAGAATCGTGTTTAGTGCCATGCCCGCCGCCAGTGCTGATACGGTTAGCCAGTTTGGGATCCTCCGATAACGCCAGTCTAGAACTCCTGCGGCTATGGCCAGTAACTCGGCTAGTATCCATATTGCCCATATTGCAAAAGGCCGGGGAGGTAATGTCAATATCGCTAAAGTCGGTGTCGCGAAAGTCCAATTGGCGAAAGGGCTGGGGGCGAAAGTCCACGAGCCTGGGATTCGGGCTGGGAGAATCGACTTAGCGAAAATACTGGGATTGATACTCCTACCTAAGCCGAAAACCGAGCTACCGAAAACCCATCTTCTCAGAATCCATTTACTAAGAATCGATTTACTGAGAATCCATTTACTCAGAATCCAGGGACCCGATCGAAGCATGGTTGCCGCTGGCAGACGGGCGCCTCCGCGCATTTCGCTCCCTGTACTTTAGGACTTTCAGGGGCGAGACTCAAGAGCGAAATTGGCGGTTGGAAGAGATTATGGCCTGGGAGGGGTCAGGACCTCCGGCGCGACTGGGGCGCGCAATACGGCAGGGCACCCTCCGCCTTGGGGTTGGCGGAGGGCGTTGGGCGCGGAGTTGGGGTCTGCGAAGGTTCGACCGGCACTCCGCGCGGGAGGGACATTTTGCGCCTGCATCGTGAGGGCCAGTAACGGCAGGCATTAACTTTCAGGTCTTAACGTTCGCGTCTTGACAACGTGCCAATTAAATGTCGGGCCATTGAACTTCAGGCCATCAACGATACGGGCGACTGGGCTAGCAACGCGCTGGCTTGCGAGGAGGAGAGGGATCCGCCGAGAGCGAACTGTTGCAGTTGTTGCTGGACGGTGGCGTAGGTCTGCTGAGCGGCGGAAAGATTGTTGGACGTGAGGCTCTGGCCGAGCGAGTTGAGCTCCTGGAGCAGAGCGCTTTGGCCGCTTGAGGAAGTGCTTCCGCCTCCGCCACCGCCGCCGAGGCGATGGGAATGAAAGTGATTGCCGGCCAGGGTGCCTTGAGTTTGGAAGTCCTGCTTAAGGGTGGAGAGGTCTTTTTGCGCGGCGGTCGAGTTGCCGGATTGGAGATCGCTGCCTAGTTGATTAAAGGCTTGGGCCAGGGGATTGGAGGTGGACGATGTGGATGGGGCGGAGGTGGTGGCCGCGGGCTGCGAGAAGGCTTGCTGCAGGGCGGAGAAATCGGATTGCGCGGCGGTGAGGTTGCCGGATTGGAGATCCTGACTGAGCTGCTGCATTTGTTGTTGGGCGAGACTGGCGGTGGAGCCCAGTTGATAGGGACTGTAGGCGCTGTTTTGAATCGCAGAAACGGACATTGATGTACCTCGATATGAGAGATGGACAAGCGTTCAGCGAAACTCGCTGGTTGGGGATTGACGGTGGTTCTTCGTGCTGGTTACTCGTCCCCGCGAAGTTTGCTGGTGAAGCTGGTGCAAGTTCGCTTCCAGCTGGTACGCGCGTGATGGGGCGGAAGTGATGCAGTGATTTGTGACGGTTGCGAAGAAATGCGGTTGGCGTGGTGATGTGGTGCGCGGCTCGTGGGCAACGCTTGCCGGGATTTACAGGGGCAAGAGTTGCCTGCTGCGTTCGAAGTACAGACTTTTGCGCAATGTCAAGAACGTCTTCTGGAGCGTGATGGCCTGGAACTTAGCACCGTATTTTGAAGGTAGCCGAAGGGACTTAATTCAGGCCGCTCGTGCCGTCGTAGCTAGAGGCCGAACCGTCCGATCGCGGAATCCTTTAGCTGCAAAAATGCCGAGCACGACAAAGATCGCCATAACTACGACCTGTGTGATGGCAAACGGCGGCTCCGAACCTTTTGGCGCCAGGGCATGCAGGGATGGCACTTTCTCAAAAAGCTGCGCGATCAGAACGAAGACATTCAGGTAGAGAGCAATCACGGCGCTAATGACGTAGGCCCGGCGCCAGCCGCCAGCAAGGTTCCGTCGATAGCGGGCAAAGATCGCGACCGCCAGCACAACCATCGAGACGATGCCGACTCCAATGGCCGGCGTAAAGCCGTGGTATGGGAACATGAATCCGGTGACACTCGTTGCTACCGTGGTGACCAGAAAAAGCGCGGTCATGCGGTCCAAGCCTCTGGCAGCGATCATTCCGCGCACGACGAACATTCCGGAAAAAATCCCTACCAGGCTGATGATTACGTGAATGAAAGTGAATGTTGTCATACCGAGAATCATGACGACTCCCTTGAATCCGGCGATCTTATGATAGTGATGAAGAAATAGCTACATATTCTCGCTGCTTGTGGTGGCTAAGTTTATTCTCGCGTTTGCCTTTTTCCGGCGCGCCAATCATAATCACCAATCGCCCCAATTGCATGAAAAGTTGTGAGGTAAAAATAAATCGACCAGGAGGCGCAACATTTCCTGGTAATGCGGCAAATTGTGTTCGTTCGTCGTGTCAGGTTTTGCATTCCCGGGAGGCACTAAGGAACATGAAGAAATTTGTCCAGCTCGCTCTTTTAGCTCTGATTATTACAGGCGCCGCGGCCGCTCAAAATGCTCCGCCTGTCGATATATTCGGCGGCTACTCATACCTGAACCTTCAAGTGCCGCAGAGCGGCGTAACGAACGCTCAGAGTTTCAAGCTGAATGGTTATGATGCCTCCGCAGCGATTGGCTTATTCCACCATTTTTCGGTCGAGGCAGACATAAGCGGGCATCAGCTAACCGACTGCGGTGGCGTATCGGATTTGAAGTGCGACGATTTTTCCTACATGTTCGGGCCGCGCTACACGTTTGGAGATCACAGCAGCAGGATGACTGCTTTTGTGCATGGCATAGTTGGCCGCGACCAGGCGAATCTGCTTGGACTTAACTCGCTTACCTTCAACGATACTTCCATAGCCATTGCCGGTGGCGCGGGCTTCACTTACTGGTTCGCTCGTCACGTCGGAGCCCAGTTGGGACCGATTGACATTTTCTACACCAATCACCTGAACGCCGACGGCGCTTCAAGCCAGACCACATACCGCGTTGCAGTCGGAATCGCCTTTCGCTTTGGCGGCAATATTCCTCCCGCTCAACCCACGGCCACGGCGAGCGCCAAACAGCCGGCTGCGCCGAAGCCCAAGACTCACCGTTCCTGGATACGGCCGTGGCACAAAACTGTCGAAGCTCCTGAAGAAGGTGAAGAAACGACCACGGCAACTGCAACGACTGCTCCGCCAGCGGCCGCGCCGCCCGGTCGAGTGGCGAGCGTACCAAGCCGCGGCATGGCCATTCATTCGCTCGGAGTAGTAGTGGCGCCGCAGGAATTCGATGGAGCGAAAGTTCTCGAAATCGAGCCGGGAAGCGTCGCGGAAATGGCCTCGCTGCACGTTGGCGATTTGATCAAATCAATCGACGGAAAGCCCGTGCGAACGCCCATGGAGCTGGCTGCCGAGTTATCGGAAAAAGGCGGAAAAACTCGGATCGGCATTCAACGCGGTACGTTTGTGACGGAGACGACAGTCTTACTGGCTCCGCACTGATCTTTGCTGAAGCGAAAAATTTGAAAAACTGAAAAACTGGTGCGCCCGGAGAGATTCGAACTCCCGACCTACAGCTCCGGAGGCTGCCGCTCTATCCAGACTGAGCTACGGGCGCACTGCGGTAATGCAAGTGTACAACGTCGTTGCGGAGGGCCTCAATGGATTCATATCGGCATCGCTTCAGCAATAATCGAAGCCGATCATCCTTCAACCGCAGCCATCGAACCCTTCTTTCGCTTATTCGATTGCAGAATCTTCTTCCGCAGCCGGAGCGATTTTGGCGTGACCTCGACAAACTCGTCGTCAGCAATAAACTCAATCGCCTGCTCAAGATTAAGGTTCCTGTACGGAACCAGCCGGATCGCTTCGTCAGAAGTAGAAGCGCGCATGTTAGTGAGCTTCTTCTCGCGCACGATGTTGACGTCAAGATCGGTATCTTTGGCGTTCTCGCCAATGATCATGCCTTCGTAAACATCAATGCCAGGGCCAGCGAAAAGTGTGCCGCGTTCCTGCAGGTTATAAAGAGCATAAGAGGTGGTGACCCCGGGACGGTCCGCAATCAGCGCGCCGGTCGGACGGTGCGGAATTTCGCCTTGCCACTCGATATAGCCATCAAACAGCGCGTTCATGACGATGGTTCCGCGAGTGTCGGTGAGCAGAGTGCTGCGCAGCCCGATCAGCCCGCGGCTCGGAACGCGAAATTCAACGCGAACGCGGCCATAGCCGTGATTGTGCATATTCGCGACCTCGCCTTTGCGCGAGCCAACATGCTCCATCACGACGCCAACAAATTCTTCTGGAATATCGACCGTGAGGTGCTCGACCGGCTCCATCAGCTTCCCGTCAATCCGCTTGGTGACAATCTCCGGCTTGCCAACCATTAACTCGTAGCCTTCGCGCCGCATCATCTCGATCAAAATTGAAAGCTGCAATTCGCCACGTCCCAAAACCTTGAATGAATCGGTGCTGCCGGTTTCTTCCATGCGCAAAGAGACATTCGTCAGCAGCTCTTTATCAAGCCGCTCCCGCAAATTGCGAGAGGTCACGTATGTCCCTTCGCGTCCGCAAAACGGAGAAGTATTGATCGTAAACAGCATCGCAATCGTGGGCTCGTCGATGACGATTGGCGGAAGCGGGGCGGGATTCTCCGCGCTGGTAATGGTCTCGCCAATCGTGATGCCTTCAACGCCAGCGACGGCAATGATGTCGCCGAGCGACGTCTCGGTAATGTCAGTACGTTTGAGCCCAGAGAAGCTGAAAAGCTTCGTGATCTTTGTTTTATGAAACGATCCGTCGCGCTTGGCGATCGCTACATCTTCCCCAGTCTTCATGGTTCCGGAAAAAACGCGAGCAATCGCGAGTCGTCCTAGATAGTCGCTGTAATCAAGATTGGCGACCAGAATCTGCAGCGGTCCATCTTTGTCTCCTTGCGGAGCGGGAATGGTATCGACGATTGCATCAAATAAAGGACGCAGGTCCTCTCCGTGCGATCCCTGATGAACCGCAGCGGTTCCAGCCTTCGCGTTCGTATACAGGACAGGAAAATCAAGCTGATCTTCCTTGGCGTCCAGATCGATGAATAGGTCGTATACCTCGTTCAGAACTTCTTGCGGACGCGCGTCGGGACGGTCGATTTTGTTAATGACGAGAATCGGCTTGAGGTTCGCCTCAAGCGCCTTGCTCAGCACATAACGCGTCTGCGGCAGGGGCCCTTCGCTCGCGTCCACAAGCAGCATCACGCCATCGACCATCTTGAGCGCGCGCTCAACTTCACCGCCAAAATCGGAGTGCCCAGGCGTGTCGACAATATTGATTTTTACGCCTGCATAAAACACAGCCGTGTTCTTGGCAAGAATGGTGATGCCGCGTTCGCGCTCCAGATCGTTCGAGTCCATGACGCGCTCGGCGACGGTCTCGTTGTCACGGAAAGTGCCACTCTGGCGAAGCATGGCGTCAACCAGCGTGGTCTTGCCGTGATCCACGTGGGCAATGATAGCGATGTTGCGAATACTCGGATTCAGATGGAAAACTCCTCAGGCCAGCAAATTCGGGGCTTACTACTACTTTACTATGGCGGATGGCTGAAGGGCTGATTGCGCGTCTCATAGCTTTTTATTCTGAAACCTTTTATCACGAGTGAAATGGATTTGCAGTCGTGCTCGCGGATCCACGTAGCGGCATTTGTCGCCGAAGAAGGACCTACACTGGCAGCGGTTGTGGACTCCCACCCTTGGCAAAGTGCGCGAAGGATGGGGCACCCTTTGTGTTGCTGGTGCTAGGGATTTCAAAGGCCTGGGCCGCGCGTCCAGTTCGAGCGAAAGCCTAGGCTCGCTGCTTTCGTGGACTCCCACCCTTGGCAAAGTGCGCGAAGGATGGGGCACCCTTTGTGTTGCTGGTGCTAGGGATTTCAAAGGCCTGGGCCGCGCGTCCAGTTCGAGCGAAAGCCTAGGCTCGCTGCTTTCGTGGACTCCCACCCTTGGCAAAGTGCGCGAAGGATGGGGCACCCTTTGTGTTGCTGGTGCTAGGGATTTCAAAGGCCTGGGCCGCGCGTCCAGTTCGAGCGAAAGCCTAGGCTCGCTGCTTTCGTGGAATCCCACCCTTGGCAAAGTGCGCGAAGGATGGGGCACCCTTTGTGTTGCTGGTGCTGGGGATTTCAAAGGCCTGGACCGCGTCCAGTTCGAGCGAAAGCCTACGCTCGCTGCTTTCGTGGAATCCCACCCTTCGCAAAGTGCGCGAAGGATGGGGCACCTTTGTGTTGCTGGTGTTGGGGATTTCAAAGGCCTGGGACGCGCGTCCAGCAAATGTCCCTAGATTCTGGCGATCGTCAGACGTTTTGTAACTCTTCGACTGCGTCGTGAGAAGGATTGGGTGCGAAGAGTGTTGGGCGTTTGCGCTCAATCCATTTGGTGATCAACCTGGCCAGGCCCACTGCAAGCAGGATGGCTGCAACCCAGCGGGCGAATATCATCACGCCCTCCGCGGTGAGTTGCGGCCACGGAGCTTGCCAGAGGACGTTCCAGCGGTCGATCATCCAGTGCCATGCGGTATGGGCGACGATGGTCGAAAGCACGATGACACCCATGCGTCCGGCGAGCGCGCCGCGAAATAAAAGGCCGAGCACGGGAACCGCGATGCAGAGAACGGCAAGCTGTCCGAGTTCGATTCCTACATTGAACGAGAAGAGGGACACCAAGAGGTGCGACCCGGCGAATTGGAGTTGTTCTTTTAGCGCGTAGGAGAAGCCGAAGCCGTGAACCAGGCCGAAGAGTCCAGCGATGATCCAACGATGATGGAGATTGGCGCCGACAATGTTCTCAACCGCCATGTAGAAGATGGATGCGGCGATGGCGGTCTCGACGAAGGGCGGAAACCAGGCGCCGCTGGGTGCGAGGTTGAAGGCCGAGCCGATCAGAGTGATGGAATGTCCCAAGGTGAAGGCGGTGATTACGGGGATCAGTCCGCGAATTTTTCGAAAGGGGATGATGAGGCAGAGAAGAAAGAGCAGATGATCGATGCCGCTGAGAATGTGCTCAACGCCGAGAACAACGAAGCCCTTCGAGGCCTGAAACCAGGTGGGATTGAGCGGGACTTGTCCGCTTAGAGAGGTGATCATGAAGGCGCGTGAAGGGCCGTCGAGCGGCTGATAGCGAACGGTGAGCTTCACCAGATCCTTCAGGTCGGGCGCGATGGTTGTCTGAATCGTAAAAATGGAGTTGGGCGAGCGGATGGGATAGATCAGATGGGCGTCGAGAAATCCCTGATCGAAATAGATCGCCGTGCCTTTTGCGAGTGGTTCGGCGACGTGGGCGAGAGCCTCATCGTAGTCCTCGAAGGAGCGGTCCGAGGGCAGCGCAAAACGGCCAGTGGCGCTGCTTGAGACGAGACGAACTCCATCTTCGCGGATGTCGATGCCCTGGGCGATGCCGCGCAGCGCCAGTTCGGTTCCAGGCCCTGAAGCAGCGAGGTCATAGACCTGTCCGTTCATCGGAAATTGCGCGGCATGAAGCAGATCCAAGGGGACGCGAATTACGACATCAGCCTGGTGCGGCTCCATCTTGACGAATGTGCTGACGACGGTATGCAAGGGAATATCGTGAGCCTTTGCTAGAGGCGGAAAGAGCGCTGCGGAAAAAAAGAGAACTACAGTAAGAAGAAGGAATATACCGCGGCGAAACATTGGCGGAGACCTCCAGTTCGCCAGAAGAGGCGACGGGAGCCGGAAGATCTCCCGTCGCCAGCCAATGGCTTACTTTTTAATCGCGACGATGGCCGCTCGCCATCATCGCGACGATTTTGACTTTCATTGTCACTGCGTTTGAATGAACTTCTGGACGCGGCGTCCAGTGATTGTATCCGCCACGTACACGTTGCCCTCAGAGTCTGAGGCGGTGGTGTGCGAGAAGGAGAAGTGGCCTGCATTGTGACCCGGACACGGAGCGATACCGCAGACGCCAAGCGCGCCGATGATATTGCCCAGCTTTCTGTCCACAATCCAGACGTTGTCGTTAGCGAGGTCTACGTTGATGATGTACTTCTGGCTCGCTCGACTCTTGCTGGCCAGGTAATCGATGTTCGGCCAGAAGTCGATGTCACAAGCCCGCGTGTTTTCTTTAAGGATCGCGGCTTGCGCGCCTGCAGAGGCGCTGGGCGCGTTGCCGATGTCGATGGAGCGGACGAAATTACCCAACTTGTCCCAGACTTCGAGGCGGCTATCGGGACGGTCGCAGGTATATACCAGATGGTCTTTGCCAAGAACGACGCAGTGTGGATGGCCGCCACCGGTCGCGCCGAATGTGCCATCCGGACACGGGGTTGCCATGCACTTGGTGCCGAACTGGCGAAGGTAGTTGCCATTGGAGTCGAAGACGACGACACGGTGGTTGCCGTAACCGTCGGCGATGTAGACGTCACCGGGCTGATGGGTTACAGGATCGTCCTCGGGATCTACAGCGATGTCCGCGGGTTCATTCAGCAGCGTGTGGCTGCTGTTGAAATCGTTGGCTTCGCCGCAGGTTGGATAGACGACTGTGCCACCTACTGTGCTGTTGTTTGGTGGTCCGTCGCACACGCCTTTTGTGCCGATTTGCAGCAAGGCAATGCCGCCGCCACCGTCATGGGCATATTTCTGAACGATGCCATCGCCATTACCGCCCGTCCAGACGTTGCCCTGGTAATCTACGTAACAGCCATGGGATCCGTATGGCATGTAGACGCTGCCACCATACGACGGTCCCGATTGTATGAGCGCGGCGTTGCCAAAGCCGTTCACGACGTTACCCTTGGAATCAAACTCCAGAATCACCGGCGCTGGAATCGCGGATGCACTGGCGTCATTCCCGTTGATTGCGCCCGACTCGGCTCCTTGTGTGACACCAGCAATGGTCACACCGGTTTCCCAGGCGCGGTTCACTGTGAAAACGTTATCGTCTGAATCGATGCAAACTCCCGCTACTTCTCCCTGCACCCACGTGTGCGCCACACCATCGGTGCCCAGCGGTGCGGGAAGAGGTTTGGGCCAGTTGGCGTCGACTCTAAAGGATGGTACTCCGCCGTTGTTTTTGTTATCGGCACGTGCTTTTGTGATCGGTTTCCAAAGGCCGGTTGCCAGGATTAGCGCCACTGCAATGACGCTGCAGTAAGCGATGTTAGCAAGCTTCATGGGTTGCCTCCCCCTTACTTTATGAATAAGGGCGCTGACTTTATGAGAGCTCGAATTTTTGGGTTTTCGCTGCGGGAAGGGACGGTACTATATTTCGCCGAGCGGTGTAAAGAGGGAAAACCCTGTAGATGGGAAGCTGCTTGCGGGTTTTGGAGGCGATGCGTCTTTCCTCTTTACAATTCGTTACAAATTGCTGAGTTGTGGGGTTTCGACCAACTGCGAGCCGATTTCGGGAGTCGCTTCGGCTCGCGTGCGCAGGCGATACCAGACGATTATCGCGGTCAGTGAGAACAGAAAAATGATTGTGGAAATCGCGTTGATTTCTGGAGTGATGCCGCGCCGGAGGCGTCCCCAGATTTCCAGCGGGAGCGTGTTGTCCCGGCCGATCAGGAAGAAACTTACGGCTATTTCGTCCATGGAGAGGGTGAAGATGAGGAGCGCTGCTCCTATGATGGAGAGCTTCAGATTGGGGACGGTGATGCGCCAGAAAGTTTGCCAGTAAGTCGCTCCTAAGTCGAGCGAGGCTTCTTCTTGCGCGCGATTTAGCTTTTGCAATCCGGCGAAGACTTCGGTGGTGGCGACGGAGATAAGCGCGGTTCCGTGGCCGAGGACGATGGTGAAGAGGCTGAGCTTCACGTCGGCGACTCGGAAGAGCATTAATAGAGACAGACCGGTGATAATGCCGGGCAAAATCAGCGGCAACAGCACCAAACGGCGGAACAGCGCCTTGCCCGGAAATTCGGCGCGATCGAGAGCAAGCGCGGCGGGGATGCCGAATACCAGAGCGATGAGCATGGCCGCGAGAGCTACAAGCAAGCTGTTGAAGACCGAATCCCAGATCGGCCCATCGTTGAATAGGATGCGATACCAGTTCAGGGTGAGGTCGCGCGGAGGGAAGCCTCCGACGCCTTGTCCGTTGAAGGAGTAAAGGATGAGGGTGGCGATCGGCAGGTAGAGGAACGCAAAGACCGCGAGGGCGTGGGCGGTTAGCCAGCGCGGATTCGAGGTCGACTTCATTTGTAACCGCATGCAGAGGGAGAATGCCTGGATGCAATCGCGAAGGGGAAGGATGGTATAGAGGTCCTTCGACTCCGCAAGAACTTCACTTTGTGAAGTCCTTACTCCGCTCGGATGACAGGGATTGGAGATGGCGAGTCGCCTACGCGGTTCAGATGGGGGGAGTCGGGGTCAAGGAAACTCCACTTTTTCTCTAATCGCTCGGAGAAAAAATCAGCACTAGCACCAGCGCTAACATACAGAGCGAAATGGCTGCGCCGAGGGGCCAGTTATAAGCGGCTCCGAAGAGACTTACTACTATGTTTGAGATCATGATTCCGCTTGGACCACCTAGCAGAAGCGGAGCCAGGAAGTCCCCCAGACTTAGGACGAAGGCGAAGGTCGCTCCGGCCAAGACTCCGGGGATTGAGAGGGGTAAGATAACCCGCCAGAAGGTTTGTGCGGGAGTGGCTCCTAAGTCGTGCGAGGCCTCTACTAGATTGCGCGGAATGTGTTCCAGCGACGCGTAGATGGGCAGAAAGTAAACGGGGTATAGATGTGCGTCAATGTAAGTACGACTGCAAACGGACTGTAGAGAAGGAAGTCCAGGGGATGGCTGGTCAGGTGAACGTATCGCAGTAGGGTGTTCAGAACGCCGTCTGTGCCCAGGATGGTCTTCCAGGCATAGGCGCGAACTAAGTAACTCACCCACAGGGGGATGATTACTAACTGATAGTAGAGGTCTTTCCTCGCGCCGGCGTGAAATGAGAGAAAATAGGCTAGCGGATAGCCTAATAACATGGAGAAGAATGTTACTCTCGCGGCGACCCACATGGAGCGCAACAATGTTTGCCAGTACACGGGTTTGGTCAGGAGCTCGTGATAGTTATCCAGATTCCAGTTATGTACGATGATTCCAGATTCGGAGACTGACCAGAAGCTGTAGCAGAACATCAGCAGATAGGGGACGAGCAGAAACGCGGCTACCCAGAGCAGCGGCGGGACGGTAATGGCTGCGCGGTAGGCTCGTGAGAACATCAGCGGGGGGCCTTAGTATAGCGAGCGTCGGTATAGCGAGCTTCGGTATGGCGAGAGTCGGTGCGGGAATCGGGAGCGGATTGGAATTCGATTCTAGGGCGGTCGCTCTCACTGGGATGGCATCTGCTGCGGCGAATTCGAATTGCAGCGCGTCTTTGGGTAAATCGCGAGTAGAAGTACGGATGGTCAGGATGAGTCCGCCATCGGTCTCTACGCGCAGAAGTTCGGTGGCACCGTGGAAGACTTGATCGAGAAGCTTGGCGCGAAAATGTACCGTCGCATTACTTATTGTTGCGGCGCTCGCCAGATGGATGCATTCCGGACGCAGGGAGAACAGGGCCGCGCCATGGGGCGCCGCGGTGGTGGGCCACTGCAGGGCACCGCATGTCGCTGTACCGTTGCTTACATCGGCATGCAACAAATTTGTGTGTCCTATGAATTGGGCTGCGTAAGAAGTTGCGGGTCTCGCGTAGATTTCGCGGGGGCTTGCTACCTGCTCTAGTTCTCCGGAGCGCAGAAGCGCGATGCGATCGGACATCACCATCGCCTCTTCCTGGTCGTGGGTGACGAAGATGAAGGTGATGCCTACTTCGCGCTGCAGGGCTTTCAGTTCGACTTGCATCTGACGGCGGAAGTTGGCGTCGAGCGCGGAAAGTGGTTCATCCAGCAGCAGTAGGCGCGGTCGATTTACTAACGCTCGGGCTAATGCGATTCGCTGCTGTTGGCCTCCGCTGATCTTTGAGGGTTTTGATTTGGCATAGGCGGACATTTTGACTTTCGCCAGCGCCTCGGTTACTCGGGATTGAATTTCAGCGGCGGGACGTTTGGCGATTGCTAACCCGTAGCCTACGTTTTGTTCGACGGTCATGTGCGGGAAGAGCGCGTAGTGCTGGAAGACAGTGTTGACACGGCGGCGGAAGGGAGGCTGCGTGTCGAGGCGCTCGTCGGACATCCAGACTTCTCCGGAAGTGGGCTGCTCGAAGCCGGCGAGAATTCGCAGCAGCGTGGTTTTGCCCGAGCCGCTTTCGCCGAGGATGGTGAGAAACTCGCCTTCGGCGATTTCCAGGGAAATGTCGCGCAGGACTATGTTTTTGCCGAAATGCTTGGCTACGGCGCGGATAGAAAGAAGTGAAGCAGAACTTGGCTTAGTTGTGATTGCGACCCCTGGTTCCGTCGTTGTTGCCATGGCTTTCGGCTCGGCGCTGTTTGCTTCTTGCGGGCGAGGGCGCCCGCGCCACACTTTTGTTTCAGGCTATTGCGTGGCTTTTACTTCGTTCCATATCTCGTTGTATTTGGCTCGGCGCGGAACGTTCTGCCAGAAATAGAGACGCTTCTGGTAATTGTCTACGTCGTCGAGGTGAAGGCTCTTCACTTCTTCTGGCGTCATGAATTGGGCGGCGTGCGGATTGGCTGGCGTGTATCCGGTGACGTCCGTGACTTTTTTCTGCGTCTGCGACTGGATCATGTATTCGAGAAATTTGTAGGCCAGATCTTTGTTATCGCTGCCAGCGGTGATCATCAGATGATCGATCCAGCCGGTAGTGTTTTCTTTGGGAATAGTTTCGCCTATAGGGAAGTTACTTTTTCGGAGTTGGTTGGTCATTAGTGGCCAACCCATAGCTATAACTACTTCATGGTTCTGGAAAAGGTTAGTTAGTTCTCCGCCGGTTGACCATATCTTGCGAATGTTGGGCTTCAAGTCGATCAGCTTTCTTTTGACTTTGTCGAGTTCTTCGTCGCTCAAGTTATAAAGATGACTGGGATCGGGCTTGTCGTAGCCCAGGACCTGCGCGGCCATGTAGACGGTGGAGAGATCGTCCCAGACGGAAATTTTTTCTTTGAGCTTTGGGTCCCACATAACGTTCCAGCTGTCAGGAGGCTGCCGGAATGCGGTGGTGTCATAGATCATTGGATCTGGGCCCCACATGAAAGGAACGCCGTAGACTTCGCCCTTTGCGCGAACCAAGGGAAGCGAAGTTAGTTGCGGCGAAAGTTGGGTGTAGCTGGGCAATTTAGTTAGATCCAGCGGCGCGGCCAGGCCGGTGGTTGCAATCATGGTGGCTACATCGCTTGAGGGGGAGATGACGTCGTAGTTACCCGCGCTGCCGCCGCGGAGTTTGGCTACCAGTTCGTCGCTCGATCCCATGTAGGAGGCTGATACCTTGCAGTGATTCTGGTCTTCGAAAGTTTTGACGAATAAAGGATCGGCATAGCCTTCCCAGACCAACAGGTTCAGGGTGGGAGTTTTCTTGGCGCAGGACATGCAGAGTGCGATCGGAAGCACGGCAACGAAGGCTAGAGTCAGTTTGCAAAACTTTGGCATTGTTCCTCTCCAGACTGATCGAAGCCAGTGATGCGGCGCTTCTGCAGTTCGGGGTGGCCCGGCAAGGACGCCCGCTCTCCATTTTCGCGCTCTTTTCGCTTTACTCCGGCTCTCCGCTAATGCCTCAGAATGTCGGCGGAGTATTGACCCACAACAGCCAGGTCTCGCTGCGGCCGGGATTTTTCCAGTGATGCGGAGTGGCACTCTCGAAATAAAAACTGTCGCCGCGTTTCAGATGATACTCTTCGCCGTCGAGCGCGATTTTCAGGTCTCCACGAAGCACGAAGAGAAATTCTTCGCCTTCGTGGGCGTAGGACTCGCCACTGCCGGCGTTTGGCTTGATACGAAAAAGATGCGGCTCCATAACTTTGTTGCCCCAGGCGAGCAGCTCCATGCGGACGCCGGGACCGGCTTCGAGGACTTTGCGTTTTGCCGGACGGACCAATCGGGTATTCAATTCCGTCGCATCGAAAAAATCAAGGATGTTGGTGCGGTAGTAGCGTGCTAGCCTACGCAGTGTTCCCACGGAGGCGCTCATCTGCGAGCGCTCGAGCGCGCTCAGGAAGCCAATTGAAATCCCCGCTGCCGAGGCGACTTCGGCGAGACTTGCGTCACGCTTGATTCGCAATCTTCGCAGTCTTGGGCCGATCGAAGCTGTGTCAGCGGGATGCGGTTTAATGGCGCCATCCCGCTTCAGCATTTGCACGATAGCGGCGGCGTTCAATCCTCGCACCTTTCGCAGGTAACGGGCTTTTTTCAAGAGGCGCACATCTTCATGGGTGTAGAGGCGATAGCGGCTGTCGGTGCGATGGGGGCGGGTCAATCCCAGATTTTCCCAGGCTCGAATGGCGGAGGGAGAAATTCCCACCGAGCGCGCTACATCACCGATTTTGAGATAAACTTTGGCGTCGCTCGACATGATTTCTAAATGTGCTGCTGATCGCGCCAGTATGGATACGACTTTTCTTCTTGACAGGGCGCTGCGAAGTCTCTAACCTTGCGCGATTATAGCAAGGTTTGCCCTGCAGGCAAGTGCAATCGGATCTAACAAAATTATTGTTTTGAGTTTGGAGGATCTGTACCTATGCTGTGTACTGGCCCGTCATCAAAATCGTCGAAGGTGTTTCGGATATCTGGACCGCGTCGAACCCCGCTCGTGCTTTGAGTTTGGTCGCTGGCATGTGTCTGATTTGCTCCAGCCTAATTATGGCCCAGGGAACTGGGGGACGCATTCTGGGACGAGTCGCGGATTCAAGCGGCGCCGTGCTGGCCGATGTCAAGATCACGCTGACTAATGAAGCTACCGGAGTAAGCAGCAACGCTACCACTAACAGCAGCGGCGAATATAACTTTCCGCAGGTTCCGGTCGGCGCCTATCGGATGGAGTTCGATCTGGCCGGGTTCAAGAAAAATTTGCAGCGCGGCGTGAACGTCGATCTCAACCAGGTTGTGACCGTGAACTCGGTGCTGCAGATCGGCGCAACGAAGGAGACGGTGGAGGTGACCTCGGAAGCGCCGCTAGTCGATACCACCAGCACCCAGCTGGGCGCGGTGATGGATTCGCGGCAAGTTTCGAATCTGCCACTGGATACTCGCGACACGTATCAGTTGCTGCAACTGCAGCCGGGAGTGATGTCGACCGTAGGTTCGAGCAACACGCTTATCTATGGAAGCGACAACGCTGGCGCGGTGTCGGTGAATGGCGGCCGGGGACGCTCCAATAATTTCAGCGTGAATGGCGGCGATGCCAATGATCTCTTCGTTAACCTGCCGACGGTGCAACCCTCGCCGGACAGCATCGAGGAGTTCCGCGTGCTTACGAACACGTTCGACGCGGAATATGGGCGGAACTCGGGTTCGGTGGTCAACGTGGTGACTAAGTCAGGGACCAACGACTGGCATGGAAGTACGTACGAATTCTTCCGCAACAAAGTGCTCAACGCCAATAACTACTGCCTTACGGAAGCCGCGGACGGTCTGCCTTGCGAAAAGCCGCAGTTCAACCAAAACCAGTTTGGCGGCACTTTTGGTGGACCGATAAAGAAGGATCGAACATTCTTTTTTGCGTCATATGAAGGACGACGCATCCGCCAGGGCCTGCAATCGCCGGCTGTTACTGTGCCCAGCACGCAGGAAATTCCATCGCCGACCAACTTAGTGAACGGGCAGATTGTTTCGGATTTTTCAGACATTAACCCTGTTAACGGGTCCAGTCCCTTACCGTTTAGCGGGGTGCTGACGAATTCCTCAATCCTGACTGGCCGTCCCGGGTGCCAAGCGGCCACAACTGCAATTGGGGGCGGGACGATCTCCGATGGCGCACCATACGCCAGCGTCTTTCCCAACAGCCAGATTCCACTCGCTTGCATGGATCCCACGGCGGTCGATCTGCTGCAGTTTGTTCCGCAAGCGCCGAACGATGGTTTCCTGATCAGCACTGTCCCGACTGAACCTATCCGCGGCGACCAGTTCACGGTCAAGTTCGATCATCGGTTGAATGACAAACAGAATTTGAGCATCTATTACTACTTCAATGACGATCGCACAGTGCAGCCTTTCGCCAACTTCGAATTGACTGGCGCCAATGTGCCCGGCTTCGGAAGCATTCTGGCGGAACGCTTCCAGCAGTGGAACATCACGCACAATTGGACGATCAGTAACAGCACGGTGAACGAATTCCGTTTCAATTACAACCGCGAAGGGCAACAGACATTCCAGCATCCGGAAAATACCGAACTGGTGCAAAATTCCTGCCCTCCGGCCCCGTCCTGGCTGACCTCGGTTACCGGCGCGGTGCCTTGCTTTTACGGCGATGTCTCCGGTAACCAATACGGCATCCATCCATTTCTCAATGCCGGCCGCGAAGGTCTGCCGTTCATCTCGATTTCGGGAGGCTTCACTTTGGGGAACAATGCGGAAGGCGAGCTTCCTCAGGTGGGGAATTCCTTTCAGTGGGCAGACAGCCTGACCAGGGTGTCGGGTAACCACACGCTGAAGTTTGGCGTCGACGTCCGACGTCAGCAGTTCAACCAGTTTTACTACTACGACGTCAATGGAACCTTTGACTATTACGGCGGAGGGCCAAACGACGTAGGCGCAGCCAGCCTCTATCCCAACTTCCTATTAGGCCTTCCCGATTCGTTCAATCAAGGTTCGGCGCAAGTCGAATACGTGCGAAATACAGGCCTCTATCTTTTCGCGCAGGACAGCTGGAAGATAAGACCGAACCTCACGCTGAACTACGGGCTGCGCTGGGAATTGAACACCCCGCTGGCGGATAAGGCCCAGCATGTTGAGACTTTCCGTCCCGGGCAATCGTCTACCGTCTACCCTTGTGCGAACACGGCTGCGACCGGAGGCCTCACCGATTGTTCGTCGCAAGATGCGATTGGATTGGTCGTGCCGGGCGACCCGGGGGTTCCGGCGGGGATGACGCAGACCTATTACAAAGCATTTGCTCCTCGCGTCGGCCTGGCTTGGAGTCCGGGCAGCTCCGGCAAGACCAGCATTCGCGCGGGTTGGGGACTGTTCTATAACCCAGTCGAACAGCTGGTGCTGGCTCAATTCGGCGCTGAGCCGCCGTTTGGCGGCAGCACCACGGTCAGCGAGACGCTGTTCAACCAACCCTTCCTTGACCAGAGCGGCACTTTCGGTTATCCGAATCCGTTCAATGGCGTTATCACCCCGCAGCGTGGGACGCCTCAGGATTGGGCAAGGTTCGAGCCTATCGATCTGTTCGGGGATTTCCAGCCGCACATGCGTACGCAATATTCCGCCCAGTACAACTTGACGATCGAGCGTGAGTTGACCAAAGACATGAAGCTGGAAGTCAGCTACGTGGGATCCCAGGGGCACCGCCTGCTGGCAACTCACGACATCAATTATTCGAACCCACAGACCTGCCTGGACATTAATACGATCGAGGGTGCGCTCACGTGCGGGCCATTTCTCGAGGATTCGCCGTATACAGTGACCGTGCCGAACGGGTTTAATTTTCATATGCCCAACGGTTCCACTGTGACCGGAACAGGTCAGACGCTGAGTTTTGTTGGGTTGCGTCCGTATTCGTCGCCGCAATGCGATCCCACGACGGGCAATGGGTGTCCGCCCAATGGAGTGCCGGTGTTTACGGGCATCTTCGCCCAGGACACGATTGCGAGTTCGGCATATAACTCGTTGCAGATTTCGCTGGACAAACGTTTTGCGCACGGGCTGCAGTTTACCGCCGCCTACACATGGAGTAAGTCGATTGACGAGGCGTCGAGCTTCGAGGGGATATTGAATCCGCTGCCGGGCGCCGATAACTATGCGCTCTCGTTATTCGATGCGCGCGACCGATTTGTGATCAGTTATTTTTGGGATATCCCGGCGAGAAAGTACAGCGGCTTTGCCGGCAAAGCGCTCGATGGCTGGGCCATCTCGGGGATCACGACCTACCAGACAGGATTTCCCGTCAACTTCACATCCGATGCCGACAATGAACTGATGAACAGTGCCGACTTTTATTATCCGGGGGAGCCCGATCAACTCGCACCATTCCAAAGACTTCATCCGCAGAGCAACCAGAGTTACTACTTCAATCAGAATAGTTTCACTGAGAATGCTACCGTTGCGCCGGCTCCAGGTAACGGGATTGTGAATTGCTCGTCAGCGATCGCGTACGGCTGCTACGATCCGGGCCTGTTAGGGCGCATCGGTAACACTCCGCGCACGATTTGTTGTGGACCGGGGATCAGCGATACTGATTTCGTCGTCATCAAGAACATTCCTGTCACCGAAAGGACTCACTTCGAATTCCGAGGAGAGATATTTAACATTTTCAACCATACGCAGTTCTATAACCCCGATGGCAACAGCACCGATGGCACTCAGTTCGGTCAGGTCACACAGGTGAAAGATCCGCGGCTGGTACAATTAGCTTTGAAGTTCTACTTCTAGTTTTGTCTGAAAACCCGGCAGCCACGCGCCGCCCGGGTCTAATCTAATGGCCGAACCTCCACCCCAGCGAGCTAAAAGCAGGCTTGCTGGGGACCCCGGTTCTGGCCTGAGCCTTATTGGAGAACACGATGTACCCCGCATTGCAAAAAGAGCTCGACACGTTCGAGCGGCGTACTCCGAAGTCTGCCGAAGCGCATAAGAAGAATCTGAAGCGCTTGCCTCTGGGCGTGGCTAGTAACTATCGCGCTTACGATCCTTACCCGATTTTTGTGTCTGAAGCGTCGGGCAGTAAGTTCCGCGATCTCGACGGCAACGAATATCTCGATCATAACTTGTGTTTTGGTACGCTTATGGCCGGGCATTCGCATCCGGCAGTGATCAAGGCGGTTGAAGGCCGTCTGCATAAGGGCACGGCTTACGGGATGCCACACAATATGGAGTGGGAACTGGCGGAGGAGATCTGCACGCGGTTTCCGGTGGAAATGTGCCGCTTCGGCAACAGCGGAACGGAAGCCACCATGCACGCCATTCGTCTTTCTCGCGCGGCCACGGGACGCGACAAGATCATCAAATTTGAAGGGGGTTACCACGGACTTCATGATGCGGCGCTGGTGAGCGTGAAACCGCATCCTCCGACGGATGATTTCGGGGATATCAAGAATCCGAAGCAGGTGTCGGCTGGGGCCGGCGTACCGAAAGCCAGTATTGCGAATGTGCTAGTTGCTACGTTTAATGACCTTGAGACCGTAGAGCGGCGATTCAAGGAAAATTCGAACGAAGTTGCGGCCGTTATTCTCGAGCCGATCATGATGAACGTTGGCCTTTGCATGCCGCAAAAGGGCTTTTTGGAAGGGTTGCGGGCGCTGTGTGACAAGTATGGCGCGCTGTTGATCTTTGACGAAGTCAAGACTGGTGCCAAGTTGTGCTGGGGCGGAGCCTCGGAATACTTTGGGGTGAGACCCGACATGATCTGCCTGGCGAAATCGATTGGCGGAGGATTTCCGCTGGCGGCTTTCGGGGCGCATAAGCGGGTCATGAATCTGATTTCAGATCATAAAGTGTTTCACGGTGGAACTTATAACACGAATCCGATTTCGATGGCAGCGGGTCTGGCAACGTTTCGCGAAGTGCTTACTCGGGCTAATTACAAGCATGTGGAGAAGCTTAGTAACAAACTCGTGGATGGTTATAAGAAGACGATTGCCAAGGTTGGGTTGCAAGGTTACATTGCCAGCGCGGGAGCGAATGGCGTTCTAATGCTGTATCCGAAGGAAATTCACAATTATCGCGACTGGCTGGCGATTGATGTTGATCTGTGGCGGCATTACTGGTTTGGTATGGTGAATCGCGGCGTAATGTGCCAGCCCTATTGGTGGGATGAGCAGTGGACGATTTCGGTGCAACATACCGAGGCCGACATCGATCAGCATCTGGCGGCATTCGCGGAAGTTGCGGGTGAGTTGGCCTCGGCTCAGCAAGAACGGTTGGGAGCGGTAGCGACTCACTAGGATCAGATCGGGTCATCTCGTTATTGGGTGATCTTTATCGGGTGATCAGGTCGTCTGAAACCGACCAGCCGGTGGCGGTCGCCCGATCTGCGATCATTCATCGTTCATCGTTTATCATCGCGAATTCTCAATGTCCAATGGCGATTCCAATCAGCCGCACCTGAAGCGCGTCCTCGGACGCCGTGACCTGGTTTTGCTGTTTGTGGTTGCAGTATTCAACCTTAACGTCGTTCCCAGCATCGCTGCTAACGGCGGCGTTACCGTTTGGCTGTGGATCATTTCGCTACTTCTTTTTTTCTGGCCGCAAGGTGTCGCGGTGATTGAACTCGCACATCGCTACCCTGGCGAGGGCGGCGTGTATTTGTGGGCGAAAGAGGTGTTTGGCGACTTCCACGGTTTCCTGTCGGGATGGTGTTACTGGACGAATAACATGCTTTATATACCGACGGTGATGCTGTACTTCGTGGGAGTAACTGTCTTTGCATTGGGGCCGGGCCACGCGGGACTTGCGGACAACAAAAATTTCGCGATGGCGGCTTCGGTCGCACTGCTGGCGTTGCTTACGGTGATGAACATCGTCGGCCTGGGGGTCGGGAAGTGGCTGAACAATGTGGGAGCCATCGGGACGTTCGTGGCGGCAGCGGTTCTGATCGGCCTCGGAGTCACAGTCTTATCGCGTTTTGGCACGACCGTAACCGTTGCTGATTTTCGAATCCCGTCGGATCTCAGATTTGTTCTGAATTCGTTCGGCGTAATTTGCTTCGGCTTAGTTGGGCTTGAGCTTGCCTCAGTGATGGGCGACGAGATACGGGATCCACAGAAGACATTGCCGGGCGCGGTGGCATGGGGCGGCGTGATTTCGGGGCTGCTTTATATCGGAGCGACATTGACGCTGTTGGTTGCGATTGGCAAAAACGACATCAACGTGTTGCAGGGAATTGTGCAGGCAGTCAGCCATATGGCGGGCAAGGTTGGCGTGGCGTGGATCGTTACTCCGTTCGCGCTCATGTTGAGTGTATCGATTGCCGGGATCGCTTCGGCCTGGATGGGCGGTTCGGCGCGCATTCCCTTTGTCGCGGGCCTCGATTCCTACATGCCGTCATGGCTGGGAAGAGTGCATCCGAATTACGCGACCCCTTATGCGGCGCTGATCGTACAGGCGATCGTGTCGCTTATATTGATTGTCATCAATTTCTATGCCTCGGGCGGAGTGCAGGAGGCTTTCCAGACTATGCTTTCGCTGGCAGTGGTTCTGCAGTTGGTGCCATTCCTGTATGTATTTGCAGCGCTGTTGAAGTTTGCTTTCGGCGGTGAACTGGCGGGTGGGCGCTACAGCCGTGGCACGCTGATCGTCTCCGGATTTTGCGGCTTCGTAACTACAGCGCTGGGAATCGCACTGGCGTTCTTCCCGGCTAAGCAGATTACCTCGGTCTGGCGATATGAAGCGAAGATGTTCGGCTTCACGCTCTTTTTTCTGGTGCTGGCAGCATTTTTCTTCTTCGTTTACGGGCGGCTGAAAGAACCACAGGCTGCCATCGTTAGATAGCGATTCGTGGAGGACTTATGGTTGGTGGAGTTACAACTGATGTAAAGACTTATTCGATGCTGATTAATGGCGAGTTTGTCCCGAGTAAGTCGGGGGAAACATTTCCTGTGTATGATCCTTCTACCGAGGAGGTGATAGCGCAGGTTCCGGATTCGAATGCCGAAGACGTGAATCGCGCGGTTGCGGCTGCAAAGGCGGCGTTTGAAGAAGGGCCGTGGGCAACGACCACAGCGCAGGAGCGGGGACGCATTCTTTTCCGGCTAGCTGAGAAAGTGCGTCAGAATGCGGCAATGCTTTCGGAAATCGAATGCCGCAACTCGGGTAAGCCGATTGTGGAAGCGGAATACGACATCAACGATGTGGCGACCTGCTTCGAATATTACGGCGGGTTGGCGACGAAGGTCGTTGGCTACGTGAATCCAGTTCCCGATAATGCGATGAGCTTGTCGCTGAAAGAGCCGATGGGCGTGGCAGGGCAGATCATTCCATGGAACTATCCGTTGATGATGGCGGCGTGGAAATTGGCGCCGGCGCTTGCCGCGGGCTGCACATGTGTGCTGAAACCGGCGGAGCAAACTCCGCTTACCGCGCTGGAACTGGCAAAGTGGTTCGATGAAGTGGGTCTTCCGAAGGGCGTCGTAAATATTGTCACGGGTTTTGGAGAGAGGTGCGGGTCGCCGTTGGTTAAACATCCGGATGTTAACAAAATTGCTTTTACTGGCTCGGCCGCGGTGGGCAAGATCATTGTGAAAGAAGCAGCTGATACGGTGAAGCGTGTGACGCTTGAATTGGGCGGTAAGTCGCCTAACATCTTTTTTGCCGATGCTGATTTCGAAGCTGCCATTGATGGGGCGCTTTTCGGTGTATTTATCAATCAGGGAGAAGTTTGTTCAGCCGGCAGCCGTATTCTAGTGCAGAAATCGGTTTACAACAAGTTTGTTGATGCCATGGCTGAGAAAGCTAAAAAGATTAAGATTGGTCCGCCTCTCGAACGTGAAACTAAGATGGGGGCATTGGTATCCAAAGACCAATACGATCGCGTTTGTTCTTATCTCGAGATCGGCAAGAAGGAAGCTAAGCTCGCGGCGGGCGGCGGCCGCGCCGAAAAGTTTGCCAAGGGTTACTATGTGCAGCCTACTATTTTCTATAACGTCGATAATAATGCCCGCATTGCGCGTGAGGAAATATTCGGACCAGTGGCGGCTGTGATTCCGTTTGACGATGAGAAAGACGCGTTGAAGATCGCAAATGACACGCCTTATGGACTAGCGGCTGCGGTGTGGACGCGAGACATTTTCAAAGCGATGCGGGTGGTGAAGTCGTTGCGCGCGGGTATTGTGTGGGTAAATCACATGCAGCCGACTTACGTGGAGGCTCCATGGGGCGGTTATAAACAGTCGGGTTTTGGACGCGAGCTGGGGCCATGGGGGATTGAAGAGTATCTCGAAACCAAGCAAGTTTATATTAATTTGAATGAAGCTCCTATTGGCTGGTACTGAAACCAGTGGTCAGGGGCCGGTGGGCAATGGTCAGTAAGAGCATATGGATTCGTAGGTGTCAGGTAAGACGTGAAGGTTGAGATTTGAGTTATGTCTACTATTCAGTTGCGCACATCGATTCCTGGACCGCGATCACAGGCGCTGATGAAGCGGCGCGATGCTGCTGTTGTGCAGGGGTTTTTTCATGCTACGCCGGTTTTCGTTGCTAAAGCAGAGGGCGCGGTTATTGAAGATGTAGACGGCAATCGCTTGATTGATCTTGCCGGGGGCATCGGGTGCCTTAACACGGGACATCGTCCGCCGTCTTTGATTCAGGCGGTGCGAAGTCAACTTGATCGTTTTCTGCACACCAGCTTCAATGTTCTTCCTTATGAAAGCTACGTTACTCTGTGCGAAAGACTGAACGCCCTGGCACCCGGCAAGGGAACGAAGAAAACCATTCTCGTGAATACGGGCGCGGAAGCGGTCGAGAATGCGGTCAAGATTGCGCGTTCTTACACGAAGCGTCCGGCAATTATATGCTTTGAAGACGCCTTCCATGGTCGCACTTACATGGCGATGGCGACGACTAGTAAGACGCATCCTTATAAGGCAGGGTTCGAACCGTTTCCGACCGAGGTTTATCGCATTCCATATGCTTATTGCTATCGATGTTCTTATTCGCTGACTTATCCCTCATGTGAGGTGTTTTGCGCGCGTCATGTTGAGGATACATTTAAGCGCGTCGTGGCGGCTGAATCGGTGGCAGCGGTTATTGTCGAGCCGATTCTGGGTGAAGGTGGATTTGTTACTCCGCCGAGGGAGTTTTATCCAACGCTTGGTGAGATATGCCGGAAGTATGGAATTCTGCTAATTGCCGATGAGGTGCAAACCGGATTTGCTCGGACTGGCGCTATGTTTGCCTACGAGCGATTAGGGCTGGAACCCGATCTGATTACAATGGCCAAGTCGCTTTCGGGCGGCTTCCCGATGGGCGCCGTTACAGGACGGGCCGAAATCATGGATGCGCCGGGCGTGGGGCAACTTGGCGGGACGTTTGCGGGGAATCCGGTGGCTTGCGAGGCTGCGATTGCTGTGCTTGAAATTATCGAAAGAGAAAATCTCTGCGCGCGCGCTAATGTGCTGGGCGAGCAGTTTCGGCGGCGTGCGTTAAAGTGGCAGCAGCAATGGGAGCTGGTTGGGGACGTCCGCGGACTTGGGGCGATGCAGGCACTGGAATTGGTGAGGTCGAAGAGGACGCGGCAGCCGGCTGACGAAGAGACGAAACAAGTGTCACAATATTGTTACGAGCACGGCGTGGTGACAATCACCGCCGGTTCGTACGGTAACGTGATTCGTCTGCTCATGCCGCTGGTCATCAGCGATGCGGAGATGGACGAAGCCATGGACGTGCTTGAGGCTGCGCTGGCTCAGGTCGCCGAAAAAAAAGGCGCGCTAACGGCGCAGTTTACGTAGAACGATTACTACGTGATTCTTACTCTTCCGGAAAGGCACACGATTATGACTGTAGCCGCACCTCCAGCAACGAAAATTCCCCAATACATTGATGGCGAGTGGATCGAGTCACAGGCCTCCGAGTGGCTGGATGTTGTCAATCCTGCGACGGCTGAGATTTTAGGCTGGGTTCCGATTTCAGATGCGGCTGAGGTTACACGCGCGATTGAATCGGCGCAGGCTGCGTATCCGGAGTGGAGGCGCACTCCTGCGGAAGACCGGATACAACCACTGTTCAAACTGAAGATGCTGCTTGAAGAGCACATTGACGATCTGGCGCGCACGATCACGCAGGAAAACGGCAAGACGTTTGCGGAAGCGAAAGCCGAGATGCGGCGAGCGATCGAGAATGTCGAAGTTGCTTGCGGCATTCCGATGATGATGCAGGGGTACAATCTGGAAGATGTGGCGCGCGGTATTGACGAAACGATGATTCGACAACCGCTCGGGGTGGTCGCGGCGATTGTGCCGTTTAATTTTCCGGGGATGATTCCGTTCTGGTTTCTGCCTTATGCGATTGCTTGCGGCAACACGATGGTGTTGAAGCCTTCCGAGCGCGTGCCTCTTACTATGAAGCTGGCGTTCGAACTGCTGGAGAAAGCGGGGATCCCTAAGGGCGTTGTGAATTTGGTCAACGGCGGCAAGGTTGCCGTCGATACTTTAATCGACCATCCAGCGGTGCGAGCAGTTAGCTTTGTGGGGTCGACTCCGGTTGCGCGGTACATTTACGCTCGCGCGGGCGCTAATGGCAAGCGCGCGCAATGCCAGGGCGGCGCGAAGAACTACGTGATTGTGCTGCCTGATGCCGACATGCACATGGCCACGCAGATTATTTCCGATAGCGCGTTTGGGTGCGCGGGGCAGCGGTGCCTTGCGGTCTCGGTTGCGGTTACGGTTGGCGACGCGCAGAAGACTTTTCTTGATTCGATCAGTGAATCGGCCGCGAATTTGCGCGTTGGGAACGGGCTGGACGAAGGCGTGCAGATGGGACCGGTCATCACTCGGCAGAGTAAAGATCGGGTGCAAAATCTGATTGGGGTTGGCGCTCGCGACGGAGCTAAGGTTGTGGTTGATGGACGCAATGCCAAGGTTGCGAAGTATGAAGGCGGAAATTTTGTGAAGCCGACTGTACTGGATGGCGTGCCTGCCAGCAGCGAACTTACTAACACGGAAATTTTTGGCCCGGTACTTAGTTTGGTTCACGCCGCTGATATCGATGAGGCGATGGACATGGTGGCTCGCAGTCCATTTGGAAATCAGGCATCGCTGTTTACTTCGAGTGGGTCGGCGGCTCGGCGTTTTCGGCATGAGACTCCCGCGGGGAATATTGGAATCAATATTGGCGTGGCTGCGCCGATGGCCTATTTTCCTTTCAGCGGGTGGAAGGATAGCTTCTTTGGAATTATGCATGCGCAGGGGCGCGACGCTATCGAGTTCTATACGGAGAAGAAGATTGTGGTTGAGCGCTGGGCTAAGGAGCACTCGCGCAAATTCTAGTTGATTCGAAAATATAAGGAATCTTATCAATGACTATTGCTACCGCCAACCGAACCATGACCGGCCAGGAAATCGTCGATCTTACTAAGAAGCATACTTTATATGAATGGTCGGCGCAGTCTAAGGTCGACCCTATTCCGGTTGCTCGTGCCAAAGGGATTTATTTCTGGACTCCGGAAGGGAAGCGGTTTATTGACTTCAATAGTCAACTTATGTCGGTGAATATTGGACATGGGGACGAGCGGGTTATTCAGGCTATTACTGAGCAGGCGGCTACATTGGCTTATGCCAATCCGTTCATGGCTACTGAGCCTCGGGCGCGGCTGGGAGCTAAGCTGGCGGAGATTTGTCCGGGTGACATTGATACGTTCTTTTTTACTAATGGAGGGGCTGAGGCCAACGAGAACGCGATCAAGATTGCGCGGTTCTTCACCGGCCGGCACAAGATTCTTGCTCGCTATCGCTCTTATCACGGGGCTACGGCTGGCGCTATCAGCCTTACTGGCGATCCTCGGCGATGGGCGGTTGAGCCTGGGATTCCGGGAGTGGTGCACGTGCTTGATCCTTATCATGGGATCGAACGGGGATGGGAGTCCGCGGAAGCCTCGCTAGCTATGATTGAGGAGGTTATCCAGCTCGAGGGGCCGAACACCATTGCGGCATTTGTTCTCGAGCCGGTTACTGGGACTAATGGCATTCTTGTGCCTCCGGATGGATATCTTCAAGGGGTGCGGAAGATTTGCGATAAGTACGGAATTCTGATGATTGCCGATGAAGTTATGTCTGGGTTTGGACGCACGGGGGAGTGGTTTGCGGTCGACCATTGGAAGGTTGTTCCGGACCTGCTTTGCATGGCTAAGGGACTTACTTCCAGTTACCTGCCTTTGGGTGCTGTGGGGATGCGGCGGCATATCGCGCAACACTTTGACGATAAGGTGTTCTATGGAGGACTTACTTACAACAGTCATCCTATGGGGTGCGCTACGGCGCTGGCTACTATTCGTGTTTACGAAGACGACAGTTTGATCGAGAATTCGCGGCGGATGGGCGTGATTATGGCTGCGCTCGGCGCTGACTTGCAGGCTAAACATCGGTCGGTGGGTGCGGTGCGGTCGATTGGGCTTTTCGGCATTGTCGAACTGATTCGGGACCGCAAGACCCGACAACCTCTGGCTCCGTTTAATGGGACTTCGGAGGAGATGGTCGCGTTGGGGAGGTTTTTCCGGGAGAACGGGCTTTATACGTTTGTGCGATGGAATAGTTTTTTTACTAACCCTCCGCTTTGCATCAACGAGTCACAACTGCGCGAGGCGTTTGCGATTATCGACAGGGGGCTGGAGATCACGGATCGCGCGGTTAAGGAGTAGTTGTCACGCGGGTGCAGAGAGAACTCCCTGATGCTCGCTGCTGAGTGAAAGCGGGTAGGGGTTCTTCGACTTCGCAGGAACTCCACTTCGTGAAGCTCCTGCTGCGCTCAGGATGACAGCTTGGATAGAAAGTCTTAGCGCCAGCTGCGTTGCTGGCCATCGGATGGAGAAACCACCATTGGTGCATGGTGTTCGGCGTTGGCGTGGGCGTTGATTGCGGTTGCGGCTTGGGTTCGGAGATTGCCGGCTTTGGCGTCGAAATCCACGGTGCTGACGCTGTGAGTGCACTGCGTGCAGTTGAACTTCATGCCGCCCTTGATGCGCTGGATTCTGTAGGCCTTCACTGAGTGGATTGTATCCCGTTAACAGTGCAGAGCAGTTACGCGTTAGTGGGGCAGCGAAGGTAATGTGCTGGCAATCCTGAATTGCGTTAGCTAAGGGCCGTTGCCAAGCTTTGCTCGGCTCGACGAGGACGCCCGGCGCTCCATTGGAAAGTTTCCCTACTTCTCCAGCCGATTATATTTTTTTAACACTTCGCGCAGGCGGTCGTGGGGTAGGGCTATGGCGGTGTGGCCGTCTATGCCGGTCATGGTTTCGGCGGCTACCATGGCGTTCACTATGGCTTCTTCGGTGGCTTGGACTGTGGCCAGGAACAGCGGGTCCAGGCTGTCATTGGGGAGCATTTTTATTTCGCGCACCCCTTTCGGCGAAGCTGCTCCGGGATTGGCGGTGGAAAAAGAGACGAAGATATCGCCGGAGCCGTCTCCGGAATAGCTGCCATCGCGACCGAGGCCCAGGGAGGCTTTTCTGGCGAGGCGCTTCAGTTGGGGCGGAATCAACGGAGCGTCGGTGGCTACTACTATGATGATGGAGCCCTCTTCGTCTTCTTGTTCGTAGGCGCGGTGCTCGGGAATTTCTTTACCTACGGGAACTCCGGCGATGCGGAGTTGATCGCGGCGTCCGTAGTTGCATTGCACGAGGACGCCTACGGTATAGCCCCCTGCTTTTGGATCTAGCATGCGCGAAGAGGTTCCTATTCCTCCTTTGAATTCGTTGCAGATCATGCCGGTGCCGCCACCTACGTTGCCTTCTTCCACTGGGCCGCCGTGAGCCGAATCGAGCGCGTGGAAGGCGTCTTCGGGTTTTACGTGGAATCCGTTGATGTCGTTCAGAAAGCCATCCCAGGTTTCAGCCACCACGGGCAAGGACCACCAATAGCCCTCCATGTCGGGGTTGCCGCGCTTTACTTTCCAGGCTATGACTGCGTCTCGCACTACGCCTACGCTGTGGGTGTTGGTGATCATGATGGGGCCGTTCAAAAATCCGGAGTCTTCGAGCCAGGTTGTGCCGGTCATTTCGCCGTTGCCATTGAGCGTGAACCAGGCTCCCAAGACGGAGTCGTTGGCTTCTTTGCCTCGGGGGTGGATGGCGGTGACGCCGGTGCGGATGGGGCCTTCTCCTACTTTCAATTTGCCGCTGCCGGAGATTAGTGTGGTGTGCCCTACTTCTACTCCGGCGACATCGGTAATGGCGTTGTACTGGCCGGGGGTGCCGTCGAAGGGGACGCCCAGATCGCGGGCTCGGGGCTTGGTTTGGGCTAAGGACAGGTGGCTGAGGCAGAAAAGAATGCCGACCAGGGAGAAGGACGCTACAGTTCCAAACGAAAACGGTCGAAATCGCATCATAGGTGTGAGTTGAAGCAGACGGTCGGCGGAAGTATAGCGCACGGGCGCAGTCGTTTAGAATCCAAATGAGTCAGACCGGTCAAAAAACATGGCGTCAGCGATGATGCCGAGGAGATGACAATGGAAGCCTGGAAGCGAGCGGTGATTGCAGGTGCAGCGGGCACGGCGGCAATGTTGGCGCTGAAGGGGCGACGTCCGGAGGCGGTGTTGGTGGGAAGCGTAGGATTGGCGGTGCTGGCGTCGGAGTATCCAAGCCAGTTTGCGCGGATTCGCGAAGAGCTACCTTCTTATGTGCGGCAGGGTACGCGGTTTTTGGATATGGCGATCAGGATCGGCGGGAAGATTGGGGAGTTGAGTGATCACCGCACGGCCCGGGCGTTTGAGGAGTTGGGGGAATTCTGAACTCGCCGATGGAAAGTTTTAGTCGATACCTAGCTGTTTGCGGGCCTCGGGGCTTAGGCGCTCTGGGGTCCAGGCGGGCTCCCAGACAACATTGACGTTGGCATTGCGGACGCCGGGAAGTTGCTCTACTCGCGATTTTACCTGAGCGCTGATGTTTACATGCTCAGGACAGCCTTGGGCGGTCAGGGTCATATCGACGGTGACGTCCTGCTGGCCTTCAGGTACATCGTCGAAGCGGATGTCGTAGATCAGTCCCAGATCGACTATGTTGACGGGAATTTCGGGATCGTAGCACTGCTTCAGTGCATTCAGAACATCGTCTTGAATAACGGGCATGAATTTCCTTTGCGACCTGCCGGATGCTTGAAAACTTACTTACAGTTTAACTGATACCAGTTCTGATGATGCGATTCATTCTTAGATCATGGCGATTGATTCAGAGTTTCAGAAAAAACTGCAGATCTTCATGGTTGCCGCTATCGTGCTTGCGGGCGGGCGCGCGGCTTACATTGTCTACGAGCGGCACGAGGCGATGAAGGGCGATTCTACGCCCAAGGTGGAAACGGCGTTGAAAGCGGATTATTACGTTACGCCTAAGAAGTTGCGTCCATATGATTTGAAGTCGGCACACCAACTGACGGAACAGCCGGTTTGGGTCAGGCTTGGTTATCAACTTACTTACTATCCATATAATCGGGAGCGGCGCAAGACAGATTTTGCGCATGAAGCGGGAACCTTGGCGCCGTTGCAGAAGCTCGACATACAGGATGTGGTGACAGATGTTTCTCCCCAGGCTCCGGGGACGAAGCAGGTGATGGCTTGTTTTTCATTGGACGGCACGGAGTATGCGGTGCCGATTGGAGCGGAGAAAAACGGCGAGTACAAGATTTATTCGGATGAAATTTTCTTTATTGAAGATCCGCACGAGCTTTATAAGCACTGGCCGGCAGACGTATGGAAGAAAATCGATGCTCATGAAGTGGAGGCTGGTATGAGCGAGTTACAGGCTAGCTTTGCGATTGGGATGGGCGTGTCGGAAGGGTCGGGCGACTACGGTTCGCGGACTCTACGTTATCCAGATGGCGGAAAACCCGTCGTAATTACTTTTCAAAACGACAAGGCAGTTGATATCAGGCAGGGCTCTTAGATCCGTGGTCCTTGGCAAGCGTACAATTCCGGCATGAAACTGCGGCTGCTCGCAGGATGTTCTTCCATTTTTCATGCTGACCCTGCAGAAGTCAGCATGAGCCAAAGAAAAAGCTGGCAGCTTATTGCTGCCAGCCGTTGAAAAACTTTCCTGTGGCTAGGGTTTCGTTACCGACGTCCACCACCGTGTCCGCCGCCACCATGGAACCCGCCACCGCCGTGGAAGCCGCCACCGCCGCCGCCATGAAATCCGCCCCCGTGGAAGCCTCTTGCGCCGCCGCCAGCGTAGCTGTGGGCATAGCCTCCACTACGTCCGTAGGCTCCGCCGAAGCCACTGTGGGCGTAGCCGTATCCGCCGCGACCGTAGCCCCAACCTCCTCGGCCGTACCCGCCCCAGTATCCGCCGAAGCCGTAGCCATACCAGGGGCCGGCACCGATAAACACTCCACCGTTGAACCACTGCGGTCCGTAGTAACCGTATGGTGCGCAGGCGTAAGGATAATAGTCGTAGTAGCCGTACGCGCAGTCGGGTGGCCCTGCTACGTAGCCGGGTCCAACTTGAACTCCGAAGCCGATCTGCGCCTGCGAGTAAGCAAGCGGCACCATCAAAACCGATAACAACGCCAAATACCTGAGATAACGCATCTTCAAATAACGCATCTCGACCCCCTTTTTCCACACCTGATGAAAGTCTGATCGGGTCTGGACTCAACGACTCGTGGTCTTCGGGGTTGCGTTTCGCTCTACAACCTCTGATCACTGTCTCTATTTAATTTGAACTCAGGACGCGGTGAAAAGTTGCAAAACCAGAGTGGCTCATTTCGGCCACGGTGGCTCAGTTTAGCCACTTACGTCAGGCGCGCGCGGACGAACTCTATGACCTCTGGCGTCAGGTAATTTGGGGGAAGGATGGCAAAGGTAGGGCGATCGATGACTGGTTTCAGGGAGACTCGTTCCCAAGCTGGTTTTGTTGGTTGAGCGGCTGCGTGCAAAAGGACAGCATCGGCGCGGTCGAGGAAACTTTGCGCGGAGGGTTTGAAGTCGGCGGTTTGCGGGTCCAGAACGGTTAGATAGAGATCAGGCTTCAGGAAGCGCAGGATGCTGTTCGATTCTATGATCGCGTTTTGCGTCGCGGAGAGAATTTTGCGGATGCGGGGCATGGCTTCGGCTAGATGGCCCTGCTGCGTGCGGACCCACCAGGAGTGGTCAGCGCCGGCTAACAGGAAACGGGATGTGTCGGAGTCTCCGCTGCGATCTTTTTCTTCCGATACTGCCAGGGAATGATCGGCGGTGACGCAGTCGCAGGGCTCGCCGTTGGCGCTGCAGACGCCGTGTCCGTATTGCGTGATTTTCAGAGCGGTCCAGTGGAAGGCGGGGAGGGCGGAGATCAGGCCGGCTACTACGCTGGTTTTGCCTACGCTGCGGGAGTGGCCGCCGATGACGATTACGGGCATGGGGAATTCTCAGCTCTCAGCTCTGCTTTAGATGGGCTTGGTCCGGAACTCAGCGCTCCTTCTTTGCCGATCGTGAGAGGAATGCCAACTCTTTAAGATACTCCCTGACCGGGCGGGCTGGGGTTCCCCAGAAGACGATGCCTTTTCCGCGCAGGATTTTCTTTGGCAGGATGCCGCATTGGCCTCCGAGCATCGCGCCTTTTTCTACTCTCGCGTGATCACCGATGCCTACCTGGCCGCCCATGATTACATTGTCTTCTATGGTCACGCTGCCGGAGAGGCCGGTTTGGGCGGCTATGATTACGTTCTCGCCTATATGGACGTTGTGGCCTATGTGAACAAGGTTGTCGATCTTCGTTCCTTTGCGGATTCGGGTTTCATCCAGTGCGCCTCGGTCTATGGTTGAGTTTGCGCCTATTTCTACATCGTCTTCGATTATCAGGCGTCCGATTTGGGGCGATTGCTCGTAGCGTCCGGTTTCGGGATCGCGGACGTAGCCGAAGCCTTCGCTGCCTAGAACGGCTCCTGCCTGCACGACTACTCGGTCGCCTAGAGTTGTGCCTGCGTAGATGGTGACGTTAGCGTCGATGCGGCAATGGCTACCTATTGCTGCTTTGTCGCCTATGAATGAACCGGGGCCTATTGTGGTTTCATCGCCTATTGTGACACTCTCTCCTAGAACTGCGCCGGGACCGATGCCGAGGTTTTTTCCGATTTTGGCCGTCGCCGAGATGATCACCGAGGGATGGATTACGGGATTCTTGTCGGGATCGCTTAGGAGCTTTGCGGCCCTGGTAAAGGTTAAGCGCGGGTGTGTGGAGATCAGGATTGGCTTGGCCGTGTTGGCGGCGGCAAATTCACCAGCGATTACGGCTGCGGCAGACGATCGGAGGGCGGCGTCCATGTGCTGATCGTCCTCCACGAATACAAGGCTATCGCTGGTCGCGGATCGCAGACTGGACACGTTGGTTACACGAGTGGAATTGTCTCCTATGAGACGGCAACCGAGCTTCTCGGCTAGTTCGCGAAGGGTTAGCTTCATGGTTGTCTATTGTCGCTTTCGGACGAGGATGTGTACAACGCGGATGTGGCTCGTTTATAGGTTTCTGGTCTGCGCGCTGTGGCTGCCGAGCTGCGCTCGGCTGGACGGGCGAGCACGCCCGTCGCTCCATACTTAGTACAGCGGTGGCTCGCCGGGGGGGCGGGTTTTCCAGCGGCGGTGGGCCCAGAGCCACTGGTCGGGATATTGGCGGATGAAGGCTTCGATTATTTTGGTGAATTTTGCAGTGTTGGCTATTATGTCGGCCTCGTTGTCTTCGTTATTGTTCCGGATCAACTCTACGGCTGGATCGAAGCGCAGAATGTATTTTCGTCGCTTCTTATCCCACACGGTGAAACCTGGGACTACGGCTGCGTCGGTGCGCAGGGCTATGCGGGCCAGGCCGCTGGCGGTACAGGCTGGGATGCCGAAGAAATCTACAAAGACGCCTTGCGGCGGGGTCATATTGGTGTCCATCAGAATGCCGACGGTTTCACCCTTGCGCATGGCTGAGAGCAGGCCGCGGACAAAATCGTCCTTGTCTACGGTGCGATTACCGTGCATGGTGCGATAGCTTTGGAGAAGCTTGTCTATGTAGGGATTGTCGAGCGACCGCATGACGATCGACAGGGGATGGCCATGGAGCGAGTGGGCGAAAGCGGAGAGCTCCCATGCTCCGAGGTGTCCGGTTAGAAAGAGAACGCCTTTGCCTCTGACGTAGGCTTGCTCGAAATTTTCAAAGCCATCATAGACGATGATGTTTTCAACATTGTCGCGCGTATAGCGGGGGAAGAGGCAGACTTCCGCTAGCTGGCGTCCGAGGGAGATGAATTCGCCGCGAAGCAAGCGGCGACGATCGCGCTGCGACATATCCGGGAAGGCGAGAGCGAGATTGCGGAGGCCTACGCGACGAAGGCGCCCGTGCACGGCGTAGACCATTAAACCTAGTGTGATACCGATGGCTCGAGCGACGGGACGGGGAAGCAAACCGAGGAGTTTTACCCAGGGCCAGACTAGAGCGTATTCGAGTCGTTCTCGCAAAGGCAGTTCTCAGTTCCCGGTTCTCAGTTCTCAGCAACTGCGTTGCGTTGGTTGATCGTTGCTTGGTTAATCAAAGACTGAGAACTGTGAACTGGGAACTGGTTTTACTACTTTGACGCTTCCGTAGCCCACTTGGCCAGGGAGCTCAAAAAAGGATAGGCGGTGTTGGGAGGTTCGATTTCTCCCTTGAGCGCGGTTTTGAAGGGCACCATGTGTCCGTAGAATTCGCGGGTGCTGTTTTTGTCTTGCTTGATGACGGCGCCTGAGAGTTCGAGTCCAGCGAAGAGGCCGCGGGAGCGGGAGTAGGTCAACACTTCGGCGCGCATCTTCCAATCGGTATCGGCAGCGGCGTGGCGTCCGATGGGCCCGGCGGCTGCGCTGGCGTCAGCTCCCAGTTTGAATTGGCTGGAGAGCAGGTTATCCATGCCGCCTTTGTTCATGATCAGCATAATGAGATCGGTGGCCTGGCCGCCGATCTGCAGGCCGAAACTGCCGCCGCCGATAGTGAAGAAAGCTGGGGCGCTCCAACCTTTTGGAGTGCGGCAACTGGCTACGCCTCGGCCGTAACGGCCGCCGAAGACGAAGCCTCCGTTGAGGAGCGACGGGACGACGGCTACACAGTCGGCGGAAGCGAGCACTTCTTCGGGAATGCGCTGGTCCGGGGCTGCCTGGATCTCATCGAGAACGGTGGCGGCAGCCTGGACGCGTCCGGAGGCTTTCGTATCGGCTTCCGCGGCCTTGGCGTCTTCGTCGGTGTTGGCCGAAAGAATGGTTTGGAAAGATGTCAGGAAACAAGCGAGCAGCAGCAGAACGAGGAGATTGCGCATCACGCCTCTCTTGGAGATAAGTCTATTGTCTATGATTCTATTCGATGCAAGGCGAGGACTGAGGGATACCGGGGGTGATCAGGGTGAGTCAGGGTTTAGCAGGCTGGTGTGAGAATTTCTGCGCTCAGGATGACAATTTCGATGAAAGGAATAATCGAGCCGCGGGGAAGGCAAAAAATGCGGGGCTGAAATCGGCGACCCTAATCTCCGTTTCCAACCCCGTCTCCCAGGTTCTGTGGTAGGTGAGGTGAGTATGAGGCAGGTGGCGGAAGCGGACAAGATTACCAGGGTCACTGGCCTTTGGTAACTAGAGGCGGTTTGAATCAGTCCGGTTGGTAAGAGGAAATATCGGCGTAGTTCTTATAGCTTACCTGCCAGAAGTGGAACGACATGCCGCATCAAATGTTTGTGGGGACAGTCTGGAAGCAGGGACGTTGCCAAATTTCAGGTTACCCGGTGAGCGGCAACGCCCTGCGGAGTCAAGTGCGAACCTTTTTTTTCGCGCGGTATATCTAGCCCTATTTCGCCGTTACCAGCGAATGCGTGATCGCATGGACGGATAACGCGATGCGGTTTTGCACTCCCACTTTGCGCATCAGTTTGGCTACGTGAGCTTTTACGGTGCGCTCTTCTATGCCCAGGGCGGAGCCGATTTCTTTGTTCGAGCGGCCGGCTACGAGCATCTCAAGAACTTCTTTTTCGCGGTCGGTGAAGGTGATACGGCCAGCGGGGAAGATGCGGCCGGGAGATGCGCTGACGCGTTCGATGAAGGTGGAGAGGACGCGACGCGGAGCCCAGACTGAGCCTTGATGCACGATGCGGAGAGCCTGGATGAATTCGGCTGGCGAGGCGGCTTCGTCTACGTAGCCTTTGGCACCTGCGGCTATGGCTTTGAGGACGCTTTCGTCGTCCATGCCGGAGCCGGTCACGATGATGCGCAGGTCGGGACGAACAGCTTTCATGCTGGCCATGATGTCGTATAAATTCTGGCCTCCGCGATTACCTAGCAGGACGAGGTCGATGTTCGGCAGCTGACCGAGGTCGGAGAGCGAGGCAGAGACCAACTCCAAATCGGCTTCGCTATCGAAGAGGGCACGGAATCCTACAAATCGCAGAGGATCGCTTTCCACGACGGCGACACGTATGAGGGGCTTTCTGGCGACGGCAGCTTTCATCTAAGTTTCCCTGTTAGGATTGCATCCTGTTCAAGCTTGCCTGAAGTGGTGGGGAATTGGAACGTCTGGTGATCGCGACAAATTACGTGAGTAACCCCCAAATTGGGCATCAGAGGAGGGTTTTGGGATGAACGAAAGGCGGATGCGGCGGTATTGTTCGGCGCTTCTGATGGTGGTTTTGATGGGAGTGGGGTCTGTGCCGGCTCAGGCTCCTCCAGCCTATAAGCCGCAGTTTAAGGGCGATCCGGCGCGATCGGATTCGGAGGCGCAGGCGCTCGGATATATGCGCGTGGTGCTGCGGGCGGAGAACATATACAAAAAACGGCATGGGAAATATGCGCAGTCGCTGGCGGAGTTGGCGGGTACGGGATCGCTCACTAAGCGCATGGCGCAAAGCACTGACCGCGGGGATTATACGGCCAGCTTTCGAGTGCACAAAGATGGTTTTGTGCTGACTATGACGCCCAAGCACATGGACAGCGAACACCGGTCTTTTTATGCCGAGGAAGACGGAGTTATTCATGCGGACGATCAGAAGCCGGCGGACGAGGATTCGCCGAAGGTGACTGGATAATAGGAAGTAAATCAGGACGTCGATTCACCGAAGGCCACAAGATGAAAGCCACGAATTGGGAGTTCACAAACCGGGCGCTCATTTTTGGACTGATTTTTGCCTTCAGTTTTCCGCTTTACTTCCTGGATCGCCAGAACTCAGTTGCTGCAATATCCAGCTGGCTGGGGCCCAAAATTAGGATGAATGAAGATAGCGTTGCCCAATTACTTTTTGCGTTCGCGGCTTGCATACTGATCTGCGCTGCTTTTGTACGAACCTGGGCTTCCGCCTATCTGCAGGCGGATGTGGTGTACGCGGCCGAAGTGAAGACACAGTCGCTTGTGGCGGATGGGCCATACCGCCATGTGCGTAATCCGTTGTATATGGCTAACGTACTCATGGCCGTTGCGTTGGGATTCATGATGAGCCGCATTGGCTTCGCTGTGGCTGTGGCTTTGATGGTGATCTTCTGTTACCGGTTGATCAGGCGAGAAGAGGACGAGTTACTCGCGAGCCAAGGCGAACGATACAAGCAGTATCTCAAGGCTGTGCCGCGTCTGTTGCCATCGCTTCGGGCACGCGTCGCATCGGCCGGTCACAAAGCCAGCTGGGGAGCGGGATTTAAGTCGGAATCCTGGTATTGGGGATTTGCGGCGGCGGTTGCGGTGTTTGCTATAACTCTTAAGCTTCAAGTATTTTTCGCCATTCTGACAGTAAGCGTGATCTTGCTCTGGGCGTCATCGATGGGTTTTTCGCAAGAAAAGTTCGACACCGTAGTCGGCGACATCTGGCGGAAGCGGTGGACTTATTGTTGGGAAGCAATAGTTATTCAGAATCAATTTTCGTGGGTTGTGGAACTCTTTGTCTTGGAATTTTCTGCTTAGTGATCCTGATCTCGATCGGATCGATTTGGTTCTGGTTGGACGGTAGGGATTTGGTCGGCTATGCGACGGGTTGGTAATGGGCCACCTTCGGCACCGCGGCGCTGCAATTCCTTCACGATTTGTTCGTGATCGAGAGCACTAAAATCGCGGGCGAAACGGGTCAGAGCTTCGGTCAGAATGTCGTGGTGGTGCACATTTTCCAAACCCGGTTCGCGGGTTACGTTCAGCCACAAGCGATGCAGCAGGACGACGTCTTCGTTCTTCATTGTCGGAGTATGCGGACCGATGCGGAAGGTATCGACTTTGCCGTCGGGCTGAACGATCTGGAGCAGGAACTGTTGTTTCGGTTCCGGTATGGCTTCCCAGGCGCTGCCAAGAGCGAATGCCTGCTCGGCGGCGGTCATTTTGCTGGAGAGCCCGGCGACGACGCTCGAAGATTCAAGGTTGTGGGCAGTCTGGGCTACGGCCGACCAAGGGTCGCGGGCCGGCACTACCAGAAGCGAGATTTTCTTGCCAAAACTTTCAGCTACTGACACAGCGCGGGTGAACAGAGTCTGTTCGTAATCGCTGAAGACCTGATCGGCGGAGAGGCCGTATGCGGCAGTGCCGAACTGGCTGATACGAGCGGTCATTACGACGACATCCTGTTCGTGGGTATCGGTGCGCTGAAGAACCCATTTGAGATGGTTCAGCGTGTTGTAATCGCGGACCGGGACGAGGATGTTGCCGGAGCGAATCCCGACGGTTTCACGTCCTACACTTTCTGCCTGTTGCAGTTGGAACTGTTCTTTCATCTGCGCCGCGTGGTCGGCATGTTTACGGCGGTTGACACGTTCGGAGAAGGTGAAAATTCCGAAGAAGACTACGGAAAAAATAATTCCGCTTACAGTGGCTACCGATTTGGTGAAGAGATTCACGATCGCGGTAGAGAGGAGAACCATTCCTACCGAAGCCAGGCCAATAGGGATCTCGATGCCAAAAAGGTGAAGGTTGAGCGGCACTTTCCAATTGCGCTCGCCTTTGTAACGGTAGCGCAGAACGAGCATGGAGATAGTTTTGAAGACGAAGCTCCAGACGACGCCGAAGGCGTAAGCTTCGCCGAGGGTATAGATGTTGCCCCAGCTGACAATGATGGTGAAAAGCTGGAGGCCGACAATCAGATTGATGATGCGAGAGGTGGTGCCGTATTTCTTGTGCGGACGCCGAAACCAGTCGGCGAGCACGCCATCCTCGGAGACACGGTTCAGGACACCATTGGAACCTACTATGGCCGTGTTTACGGCGCCCGAGAGAATGAGGAATCCGACTACCACTACGAAGGCTCGGAAGGCTAAACGCAATATTTGCGGGCCGACCATGTTCATGGCTAGTCCGGCGATGAGGTTATCGCTGTACACCTTCATGCGCACATCGTCGGGGATCAGCATGACGGCTAACAAAGAGACGAGGCCGGTGAAGACGAAGCTGTAAACGCCGATGACGATTGCGGTGCGCTTCAGGTTCTTCAGCTTCGGATGGGCCAGCTCACGATAGACCTGGGCTAGCGATTCTTCGCCGCTCATGGCGAGCACGGAGTGGCCGAAACCGATAATCAAGCCGAGAACTCCGAACATGTGAGGCAGCTTGCTGTGTTTCCAGAAGCCCAGCGATTCGTCACTGTAGTGAATATTGGCCAGGGTGGGAAAGGGTGGAAGGTGGCCACCGACTTTCAGCAAGGTGAACAGGGACCAGCCGATCAGCATCACCACCATGACGGTGGTGATCTGCATAACCCAGAGAGCTTTTTCGCTGGACTCTTCGATGCCTTTAATGTTCTCCCACCAGAAATAGAGGGTGACCGCAACCGCGAAAACCACGGCGGTGCCATTCACGCCCACCTGCGGTGTGCCGTGGAACATGCGATGAATGGCAATTGGGATCCAGCCGTGAGCGTCGGCAACAGAAATCACGTCGTTGATGAGGCCGGCGATGTATTGTCCCGCGGAAACGCCGGAGACTGGGCCGGTGAGGATGTAATCGAACATCAGCGCGGAGACACTTAGCTTGGCCAGCGTGCCGCCCAGGGCTTCTTTGACTACGCGATAGACGCCGCCGCGAACGAACATCGAACAGCTCTCGACGTAGACCGCGCGGACGGCGAACGCGAAGAGCATGACGGCCAGGACGAACCAGGGGGCACTTTTGCCGATGGCCTGTTCGGCGATGCCGCCGGCGTAGAAGGCGGAAGAACCCAGGTCATTGAGGATGACGGCAGCGGCTCGCCAGTAGGAAATGAAGGTGAGCATCACCGAGGTCGCTACTACAATACGAACCCGGTTGTTGCCGGTTGGTGCGTTTGAAGTGGACGACATGCAGCAGGAGCCTAGCGGCTGGCCTCGTCCTCCCTGTCCAATAGGGTTCCTACGTCTTCGATACCGGTTAACACGAGCACTATGGCAGAGCCGATCCAGCCGGCGACAAACATGAACTCCAGAATCTTGATCAGCAGAAAGACGAAATTCATGATCACGATATGTTATCTGATCGGCGCGGAATTCGGCGTTGGATTATGTTGCCATGCCTGCGATGGATGAAATTCTGTTTGCTATTCTGATGCGTGCTCAAAATCCACGGAAGAGCTTGGGGGCTGGCGCTTGGGTCGGCGGTGTTGCAGATTTTGATCTTTCCGCTGCCCGGGCTTTATTGGCTGGCCTGGGTTGCGGTGGCACCGCTGATTGTTGCGATCTTGCGGGCGCACGCTCCGGAAACCTTGCAGCTTCAACTCGAGGGTCAGGCGCGATTGCTTCCGGCCACGCCCTGGCAGGGATTCGTCCTGGGTTATGTGTGCGGTATGGTCTGGTTCGCTGGAACTTGCTATTGGATCTTTGACACGATGCACCGCTATGGCGGGCTGCCGAAGCCGGTCGCCTTGCTCGCGCTGGTTTTGGTCTGCATGTATCTAGGGTTGTACCACGGAATGTTCGGATTGCTGTTGGCTTTGGTGGCTGGACCTTTGGTGGCTGGATCTCTCGTGGCTAGATCACGGAGTGGCGGGGCGGGAATTTCGCTGGCATCGGGAGCATCGATCAGGCGCGGGCTGGTGGCAGTGCCGTTTCTATGGGTCGCGGTGGAACTTGCGCGCACACGGATCACGGGATTTCCGTGGGAGCTTCTAGGATATTCGCAGACTGGGAACTTCGCGCTTACACGGCTTGCTACACTCACCGGCGTCTACGGGCTTTCGTTTGAGATCGTGCTCGTCAATAGCGTATTTGCGGCGGCATTTCTCGCTGCGAGGGAACGCCGGAAGTGGCTGCTATTGGCGGCTTGCGTGGCTGCTTTGATCCTGCAGGCTGGACAATTGCTGGCGCCGCCCGGGGTCGCGACGGACCGCGCTGCGCTATTGGTGCAGCCGAATATTCCGATTCAGGCGGGGGAGGCGTGGACTCGGGACTATTTTGAGGATACGCTGCGCGACTTGACCGCGATTAGTTTACATCCGCCCTTTAATCCCGCTAATGCTGGAGGCAGTGATAAAGAGCGGCCGCATTACGATCCGATTGTGTGGCCGGAATCACCCTCGCCGTTTTATACGAACGATCCTTTGTTTCGCGATGCGGTGAGCGGACTGGCGCGGCAGTCGGGGAGTTGGGTGCTGGCTGGGGCGATTGGAATCAATCCTGCAACGCATGGTGGTGGCGAGACCTCGCAGATTTTCAACTCCGCTGCACTTGTCAGTCCGCAAGGGCAGTGGGTTGCACGATATGACAAGGTGCATCTTGTGCCTTTCGGCGAATATCTACCGTTTCCCCAGGTCTTTGGATTTGCCGGAGGGCTAACCAAAGAGGTGGGAGAGTTTCAGCGCGGAGCGTCGCATGCGCCTCTGGATGCCGCGGGCCAGCGGTTTGGAATCTTTATCTGCTATGAATCGATCTTTCCAGATGAAGTTCGACAGGGGCCGCTGCAGGGTGCAGATGTATTGGTGAATATTTCGAACGATGGCTGGTATGGGGACAGCGGGGCATGGGCGCAGCATTTACAGCAGACTGAAATGCGGGCTATCGAGAATGACCGGTTTCTGTTATCGGATACGAATACTGGCATGACGGCTTCGATCGACCCTTTTGGGCGGATGGTGGCGGCGATTCCCCGCAAGATTCGCGACGTTCTGGTGGCGCCTTATGCGCTGATTACGGGAACCACGTTCTACACGCGGCATGGCGATTGGTTCGCATATCTGTGTGCGATAATTTCTGCAGGGGCGCTGATAGCGCGCTTTGTATTTCCGATTGCGAGCGATAAAAATGTTGGATGAACTGGAACAACAATACACTTCTTTAAAGACCAAGGTTCACGACCTGCGGGAGTATCTTTGACGCAGACAAGCTGCGCCTGCAGTTTGCGGAAATAGAAAAGCAGGCGTCGGACCCGAATCTTTGGTCGAATCCTGAAAAATCTCAGCAAGTGATGCGCGAGCGAAAGCGCCTGGAAAGCATGTTATCGCTGGAAGGCGATCTCGCGCGGCGGAGTGACGATATCGCCACCTATTTCGATCTGGCTGGCGAGGGCGAGAATGTTGCGGCTGATCTGCAACGTGATTTGGAATCGTTGCGTGAACTTGTGGATCGGGTCGAGACGGAGACTTTGCTCTCGGGTGAGAACGATGGGTTGAATGCGATCGTCACCATTCACCCCGGGGCCGGCGGGACGGAGTCGCAGGATTGGGCGGAGATGCTGCTGCGCATGTATTTGCGTTGGGCGGAGCGGCAGGGGTTCAAGACTGAGATGTATGACTACCAGCCGGGAGAAGAAGCGGGCATCAAATCGGCAACATTTTCGGTGCTTGGTCAGTATGCGTTTGGTTACTTGACCAGCGAAATAGGAGTGCATCGGCTGGTACGGATTTCGCCTTTTGATCAGGCCAAGCGGCGGCACACCTCGTTTGCCAGCGTGTATGTCTCTCCCGAGATTGATGACAGCATTGAAGTCAACATCAAGCCGGAGGACATACGGATTGACACTTACCGATCCAGCGGCAAGGGGGGGCAGCATGTGAACACGACTGATTCGGCGGTGCGGATCACGCATATTCCAACGGGCATCGTGGCTGCCTGCCAGAACGAACGATCGCAGCATAAGAACAAAGACAAGGCGATGAGCATGCTGCGATCGAAACTCTATGAATTCGAACTGGAGAAGAAACGAGAGGTCACGAAGAAGATCGAGGATTCGAAACTGGATATTGATTTCGGGTCGCAGATACGGTCGTATGTGCTGCAACCTTATCGCATGATCAAGGATCATCGTACGAAATTGGAGATTGGAGATGTGGATCGCGTGCTGGATGGCGATCTGCGGCCGCTAATGCAGGCTTATCTGCGGATGCGGCGAGGCGAGAAGAAAGCGTAGGCATCTACTATTGGGATGGCTTGGGCAACAACCTTTATCACATAGGAACAGGGAAGGCGCGACATGACGAGATTAAGGAAGGAGGTGTCGCTGCGACCTCCAACTCTTGGGGCCAGGCTGCAGCGTGCTTTTCGATATGCGGCGGAAAAACACGCTGGGCAGACGCGAAAACAAACGGCGGTGCCTTACCTTTCGCACCTGATGGCGGTTGCTTCGTTGGTGCTTGAAGCGGGTGGCGACGAAGACTTGGCAATCGCGGCATTGCTGCATGATGTGGTTGAGGATTGTGGCGGAATGCCGCGGCTGCGCGAGATTCGCAAGCGATTTGGTCCGCGGGTGGCTCGGGTTGTCGAGGGTTGTACGGATTCTTTCGGCGAACCTAAGGCGGAGTGGATCGAACGCAAGAAAGATTATCTGCGCGAGGTGATGCACGCCGATGCCGAGACGCGTCTGGTTTCGGCTTGCGACAAGTTGCATAACGTCCGCACCATTCTGGCGGATTACAGGCAGGACGGCGAGGCGATCTGGGCGCGGTTTACGGGAAAAAAGGGGGGAACGCTTTGGTACTATCGCGCCTTAAGCGACGAGTATCAGCGCAGGGATCCGAACCGTATCACGCGCGAACTTGAAATTGCAGTCGCACAGTTGGAAATGGCAGTGGCAGAGAAGTCCGGATTTGTGCAAGGAATAGCGCGGGAGTTGGGAAGGAAAAAGGCCGCAGCTAATTCTCGGAGATGAACTATGCCTCGAATGCTTGATCTCATCCGCAGCTCGCAGATTGCGTCGAACATGATGCAGTTCGCGGCGCGCGGAGCTCTTGCGGTGCCGCCGGAGGAGACGATCGAAATTCTGGTTTATCTGGCGCTCCACAACAAGCTGTTTGGCGAGCAGGCCCGGCTCACGCTGGCCGGCTGGGATGAAAAGGCGAGCAGGGCTGTAGCTGCCGATCCAAAGACGAGTGCCGAGGTTTTGAGCTATTTGGTTTCTCACGAAAACCTACGAATTTCTTTACTGCCGGCGTTAGCGGAGAATCCGTCGGTGGAAGAGGAATCGCTTGACGAATTAGCGTCGTCGGGATCGCGCCCGGTAGTGGAAGATTTATTGAAGAGTGCGCGAGTTATGAACTCGCGGCGGCTGTTGGAGGCGTTACAGTCGAATCCGCGGCTGCGGCCAATTGAGCTTGCCGAAATCGGAAACAAACTGGTGGGTGTAGACAGTACGCCGGTGGAAGAAGCGGCGGAAGAAAGCGCGGCAGAAGAGTCGTTTGAAACGGATGCGCCGGACGTCGAGATCGAACACACAGTCACAAAATATCTGGCAGAGAATGCGGCGGAATTGGAAGCGGAAAAAGATAAACCATTCCAGCCGATAGGGTTGGCGCACGAGGAAGCCGGGTTGTCTGGGGAAAACCGGGCATCGTTGCTCGACTCATCGGACGACCCGCCAGTTGCCTCGTCACCATCGAACGGGGAGATGGCGCCCGAAGTTGAGCCGCAGAGCGCTCATTCTAGCGATAGCGCAGGGGCTGGCACGGTGCAGAGCATTCGGCCGAAGTTGGCGGTGGGTGCAGCGGGAAAGCCAGGAGCGACGGCAGTTGCTGTTAAACCAAAGAAGGCGGCGACGGCGGTGCCCGACAGGCGCGACAGCACGCTGCAGAAAATTTCCAAGCTCGACATCCGAGGCCGGATTTCGCTCGCGATGCGCGGGAATAAAGAAGATCGGTCGATCCTGATTCGCGATTCGACGAAGCTTGTGGCGGTCGCCGTGCTCGAATCTCCAAAGATTACCGATGGCGAAGTGGAAGCATTCGCGCTGCAGAAAAATGTGTTGGAATCGGTGCTGCGGGCGATTCCGATGAAGCGGCGGTTCGCTAAGAATTACAACATCACGCGTAACCTCGTTCACAATCCGCGAACGCCTTTGGATCTTTCTTTGACTCTGATGAAGAATCTGTTAGCGCGAGACCTTAAAAACCTTTCGGGCAATAAAGAAGTTGCAGACACGATTCGCAAAGTTGCGCTGCGAATGTATAAGCAGAAGCTGGAAAAAAAAGGCTGAGAGAAATTGCCGGTGAAGCAATCCGATCCGATTTACGAACTGCTGTCGCGGGCGAAGATGATTGCTGTGGTGGGATTGTCAGACAGTCCGATGCGTGCCAGTCACGGTGTTTCCGCTTATATGCAGGCGGCCGGATACAAGATTATTCCGGTGAACCCGCAGATTACGGAGGCGCTCGGGGAAAAGGCTTATTCTTCGCTGCTTGAAATTCCATCCGAAGTCGCAGAAAAGATCGATCTGGTCGATGTGTTCCGGCGGCCGGAGTTTGTCGATGAGATTGTAGAACAGGCTATTCAGTTGAAGATTCCGGCTATATGGCTGCAAGAGGGCGTGGTTAATCAGCGCGCGGCGGAGAGGGCGCGAAAGGCTGGAATTTTTGTGGTGATGGACCGGTGCGTTTTGAAGGAGCATCGGGCGAGATTCGGGTAGCGATTACAAATCAATTCTGGGATTCTGATTTATTCTTTTCGCGCGTGCTCAGCAGGATCACCGTGGCATCATCGCGCAAACCTGCTCCATTGGCAAAGTTTCGCACGTCTGCCAGTAGGCTCTCCACAGTGATTTCGGGAGACTGCATCTGGGCGAGAAGCCGCTCGGCGCCGTATTCTTCGCCGGTATCAACTTCAGCCTCGGTGATTCCATCGGAGTAAAAAGCGAGGCGCGAATTATTGCCTAGCGTGACTTCGGTCTCGGAAAATTTGCTCGCGGAAATTCCTAGCGGCAAACCGTGCTCGTGATTGATCCAGGAGTGGCCGTGAGGATCGATCAGCAGAGGCGAGAGGTGGCCGGCGTTTGCAATCCGCAAAACACGGCTTGCCGGGTCGAGTTCGGCGTAGACCATGGTAACGAAGCGGCCCCTGGGAAAATCCTCGATCATCATATTATTCAGACGCATCAGGACCTCGGCGGGACCTGAGCCGGTTTGCGCGAGCGAGCGCAGCATGCCGCGTGTGGCGGACATGAGAAGCGCCGCCGCTGTACCTTTGCCGGAGACGTCGGCTAGAACAAATCCCCAGCGCCCATCTTTCAGGGGAATGAAGTCATACCAATCGCCGCCGATGGAGCCGGCGGGAATCGAGAGACCGGACACGCGGAAGCCTGGGATCAGAGGAGAACTGCGCGGCATCAGCGCCTGCTGGATCGAGCGCGCCTCTTCGGCTTCGCGAGTCATGCGCTCGCGTTGTTCGCGCTCATCGCCGAAGCGCCGCGCGTTCTGTACCGCGACGGCAACGTGACCGCATAACATTTCAAACAGATGGAGCTGGTCGGGGCAGAAAGCATCGAGTTCGCGGTGAGATGCGGTGAAAACACCGACCAAGTCGCCGTCGACATGAAGTGGGATCGCGACCTCCGAGCGAGTGTCGGGCTCGCAGGCCACATAATATGGATCGCGCGTGACGTCCGGAGCGTAGTGGATTTTGCGAGTGGCGATTACATGTCCCACCATTCCGGTTCCCTTCTTGATGCGATGGCCCTTGCCATACAGGCTGCATCCGCGAACGCCAGCCAGTACAAATTCGGAATGTTCAGGATCGCGCAGATATAGGTTGATCTCGACGCAGCCGAGAGAGTCGGCGACTTCATCCACGATCCGCGGAATGAGTTCTTCGATGTCAAGCGTGGAGGTAATTCTTTGGGCGAATTTTTGCAGGCGCACTAACTCAGCGATCCTAAGCGCGGAGGGCTCAGGAGAAGGCAGATTGGAGAGATCGAATTCTGTTCGCGGAGCGGTCGCCACGTGAAAATCCCCCTGCCGAGATGATTACAAGCTTGCTTATTAAGATTGCAGAAATCAGGATTCAGATTCTCTTTTTGTGCGGCCGGTGGGTCGCTTTGATGGCGGATCCTCTGAGGGTAAATCAGCGGAGGGCAAATCAGTGGTTCGATTTGGCGCGGGCTGCTTCAGCCGTTTGATTTCTTCGAGGCGCTCGCGAATACGTTTTTCCACGCCTTCGCTCGTTGGGCGATAGTAGACGCGATCGCGAAGGCTGTCGGGCAGGCACTGCATGTCGGCAACTTTTGATTCGGTGTCATGCGCGTACTGATAGTTCCTGCCGTAGCCAAGGCCTTTCATCAGGCTGGTGGGAGCGTTACGCAGGTGCAAGGGCACGGGCTCCGCGGCGGTTTGCTCCACATCCTGTTGAACTGCGCTGTAGGCGGTGTATAGCGCGTTCGATTTTGTGGCTATTGAAAGATAAACGACGGCTTGCGCGAGAGCCAGATTGCCTTCGGGCATTCCGATGAAATCGACAGCATCCCGCGCGGCCATGCAAAGAGCGAGGGCATTCGGTTCGGCTAATCCGATGTCTTCGACGGCCATGCGGACGACGCGACGTGCGATGTACAGCGGATCTTCTCCGGCTTCGAGCATGCGGGCGAGCCAGTAGAGGGCGGCGTCAGGGTCGCTGTTGCGAACCGATTTGTGCAGGGCGGAGATGATGTTGTAATGCTCTTCGCCACTTTTGTCGTGGAGCAGGACGCGCTTCTGTAGGGCTTCCTGGATGGTTGCTTCGGTGATTCTTGTGGCGCCTTCTTTCGACCTTTTTTCTAAGGGTTTCTGTTCTTCGGACTTTTGTTCCTTCGACGTCTGCTCTTCAGATAAGGCTGCGGCGACTTCGAGAACGTTGTAGGCACTGCGAGCATCCCCACTTGAGTAGGCAGCAATCTTGCGCAGGGCATCGTCGGAGGCTTCGAGATGCAGTTGGCCCAGGCCGCGCTCGGTATCGGTCAGGGCGCGATGCAGGAGGTCGACGATCTGATCTTCGGTTAAGGGCTTTAGCACGTATACACGGCAACGCGAGAGCAGCGCTCCATTGATTTCGAATGACGGATTTTCAGTGGTCGCGCCGATCAGCCGGATGCTGCCTTTTTCGACGTGGGGCAGGAAAGCGTCCTGCTGGGCTTTATTGAAGCGATGAATTTCATCGACGAAGACGATGGTTCGAGTGCCGTATTGGCGGGCGCGGTCAGCATCGCTCATCACTTGCTTGATTTCCTTGATGCCGGCCAGAACCGCGGAAAATTCGATGAAATCGGCTTTCGTGATGCGGGCGATGATTTTGGCCAGAGTGGTTTTGCCGGTGCCGGGAGGGCCCCAGAAGATCATCGAGGTGGGATCGTCGCGCTCGATTTGCACTCGCAAGGGTTTGCCATTGCCGACGAGGTGCTCTTGTCCGACAAATTCATCGAGTGTGCGCGGGCGCATACGGTCGGCTAGCGGCCGCGTGCTTTGCGGGCCGGAGTCTTGCGGCGGGATGGATTGGAACAGGCTCACAGCATCATTTCACCACAAAGGACATTGGGTAATTGCGTAATTTGTAATTTGGTAATTTGAAACCGGATGATCCGAGGGCTTTCAAATTATCAAATTAGCCGATCGCAAAATTACAAAATCACTTGCGACCTCTTGCCGCTTCGTAGAGTACGATGCTGGCGGCTACTCCGGCGTTTAACGATTCGACTTGCGCCGCTTGCGGGATTACTAGTGTTTCGTCCATTTGGCTGACGATTTCCTGGGGAAGGCCCGCGCCTTCGTTGCCGATGAAGATTGCCAGCGGTAAACGCCACGAAGTCTCGGGTAGCGGAGTTCCTTCGTGGGATGAGGTTGCGAGCAAGCGGATGCTGCGCTTGCGCAGCAGCGGAATCAGTTCCGCGGAAGAGATTTGCATGAAAGGCAGACGAAAGATCGAGCCTGCGGAGCCGCGCAGAACTTTTGCGTTGTAAGGGCTCACTGTTCCTTCGGTTAGAAAGATTCCGGCGACGCCGAAAGCCTCAGCGGAGCGAAAAATTGTGCCCAGGTTGCCGGGGTCTTGCAGGCCAGCGGCTACGATTAGTGGGCCGTCGTTTGCGCGATCCAGGACCTCGGAGAATGAAAAAGTCCTCAGTTTGAGCAAGGCCGCCACGCCCTGGGGCGCATCGCTGGGGACAATCGAATTGAAGAGCGCATTCGGCAACACTAAGGTCTCGGTTCGGGAGTTGATCTGCGGAAGAAATTTTTTAGCTAGAGGACGCGATGATTCGCTGAAGAATACGCTGCTCAGGTGGAGACGGCTGCGCAATGCTTCGTGGAAAAGCTTGATGCCTTCGATAGCACATTCTCCATGGGTGGTCAGTTGGGCGCGGCGGAAGGCCTGGCGCAATTCTTTGAGCTTTTGATTGGAGCTGCTGGAGACCAGGCGCAAGCGGCTCTCCTGCGTGCTGCGTGGCGCGGCCTTCGCGGCTTCCTTCATTGGTAAGTCCGGCCTGGACCAAGATATGGATGCACCGTTTTAACAACTTACTTTAGACGCTCCGGCTTCGGCCGAGGCTCGTGGTATGGTACATTTCATTGTTTACGATCACAACGCTTAATGCTTAAGTTGTCCATTAGGAAGGGAGCAGAGTGCGCGCGGAAATCCTGAAAATTCATGCCGTAACGCCGGAAGCTTCGCTGATCAAGTATGCCGCTGAGCAGATTCAGGCGGGACAGGTGCTGGGAATGCCGACCGACACATTTTATGGTCTGGCGGCCGATCCATTTAATCTTCGCGCGGTGGAGCGAGTCTATGAGATCAAATCGCGCTTACGGCATAAGCCACTCTCATTGCTGATTGAAAATGTCGATCAGGCAGATGAATTTGCTCGTCCGTTGCCTGACGATTTCCATCTTTTGGCTCGTCGTTTCTGGCCCGGGCCGCTTACCATGATCGTGCCTGCGGCATCGCATCTGCCGTTGAAAGTTACCGCCAACACGGGGAACGTGGCGCTGCGCGTGCCAGCGGCTGAAATTCCGCTGGCGGTGGTGCGGGCGGCGAAGATTCCGATTACGGCCACCTCCGCCAACTTGAGCGGTTCGCTGGAATGTACTACTGCTGAAGAGGTGCGCGGCCAACTTGAGGACCGCATCTCGTTGATCGTCGACGGTGGGCCGTCGCCGCGGAATATTTCATCCTCCATCGTGCACTTCAGACAAGATGGCACCTGGCAGATTCTGCGCGAGGGTGCGATTCCTACTAAGGATATTGTGGAAGCCTTGTCATAAAGCAGGTTTTAACGTTTCAGAGTTTCAAGGTTTCAAGGTGGCATTGCGATTGTTGCTTTGAACATTTGAAACTTTGAAATCTGATCTATGTCCGAAGATCATAAGCCTTCTTACCATTCTTCTCACTCAAGAAAATCCTTCTGGACTCGTCTCTGGCTGTTTTTGTTGCTGGCGGCGGTGGGAGCACTGCTCTTATTTCTTGGTGTTACGGGCTCGCGCATCGTGCGCGCCGCTGCCGAGGCACCATCTGAAAAAGCGGATGTGATTGTTGTTTTCGGAGCTGCTGAATATGCCGGGCATCCCTCGCCGGTTTACCGGGCGCGATTGGATCACGGTTACGAGTTGTTTGAGAAAGGAATGGCGCCGGTCGTGATTACTACGGGAGGAGCGGCGCAGGATCCGGAGTACAGCGAGGGTGGGGTGGGCAAAGATTATCTTTTGCGACGCGGCATTCCGGAGCTGGCCCTGATTGCGGAGACACAGGGATCTGACACGGCGCAATCGGCAGAGCGCGTGGCCAACATCATGCGCGCGAATGGAATGCACAGTTGTATTGCCGTCAGCGACGCTTATCACGTATTTCGCATTCGCGCGCTGCTTGAGCATGAAGGCGTGCAGGTTCAATTGGCTCCAAGGCCAGAATCGCGTCCGCGGCGTTTAGGGGATCGTTTTGCGGCTGTGATGCGCGAGGCGGCAAGTTATCTGGCGTGGAAGAGCGGATTGCCCTAGAAAAATCCCAGTATTCAGCACGCAACATTCAAGGTGCAGTCAAACAACTGATCGCGGACTACCAACCCATTTTTTCGCGCAAACTCGTGGCGTGCGCTACGTGATGACGGCCGTGCCAGGCGTAGAGCGCGATGTTTTTTTCCAGCGACATCGGACCCAGCTCCGGATGCCGGAAGGTACGCTTCCAGTCTGCTTCATTGAGTTTGCGCAGCATCAGCATCCAGCGCTGGTGCAGGGAATCGAGTAAAGCCAGCGACATCTCAATCGGGGCGTGTCTCGCCTCAGGCAACTCGGCCCAGAGATTTTCCATGTAGGGCTTTATGGTGGGCTCGTCTTCGGTGAGCGCCAGTTTGCAGCGAATATACGAGTTCATGTGGCTGTCGGGGACATGGTGGGCGAGTTGGCGCAAGGTCCAGCCGCCATCGCGATAGGGAGTCTCAAGTTGCTTGTCGGAGAGTCCGCGCAGGGCGGCGCGCAAACTGGCGGGAGTGCTGCTCGATGTCGGTCAGATTTTGCTGCTGCTTTTCTGCTGTAGGTGAACCGGCGTAGGAAAACTTTCCGATTGGATAGCGGGGATCAGACATGAATTCCTCCGCGTGGGTAGATGATGTTGGCGGTGAAATGTGGTGCAAAAAACTATCGCACCATTGCCAGGACGCGGACGGGAGCACACGCCGGGCTTCTTGTCTTTTGCAGGAGCAACGATAATGAGTGAGCCGGTCGCGGGCAATGAAGTGAAGGGCGCGGTTCCTTCGAGAATGTAGCTGCCGTGCAGTGCAAGCTGCCTCGCAAGAGTGCGGTCGGAGTCGAGTTCTATCGGTGTCTCGACAGCAAAGCCGATCGTGTAGCGAGCGTCAGACAGGAACTCGGCTGCGTCGCGATCGATGGGCAATGGCGTCAAGGACGCACCCATGGCTGGCGGATTCTTCATCAACAAAGCTTTTATTGAACGATCGTTGATTGAACGAATCGTTGAAGAACTTGCTAAGACTTGATCGAATTATCGTTCTCCCAAATGGTCGATGGGATTGATAGTGGCAGCGCGGCGGAGCGCGACCACCGCTCCCTGGGGAATCATGCCATGCTGCGCTTCCCAGTTTGCGATATCGTTTAGAGAAATTTTCCCGCTCCCTCCGGGAGTTAATGGCAAATCGATAACTACGAGCGGAGCGATGAGGCGCTCCGGAGGAATCTGGCCGGCTGACCAAGTTCCCGGAATAACCGCGCCAGGAGCGACGATACGGGTTGTGAATTCTGTTGCACTGGGTGTGTTTTGCGAAACGGTCAGATCCACAACGTGCGAGTAGCGATCTTGCTGAGAAGAACTGGGACGCCGGTCGGCGAAGAGCAGAATGGCCAATACGAGAGCATAAGCGATGATGAAACTGCGAATCCGCATTCAATTCCTTAGGCTGAGGTATGTAATGTATGTCTTAACCTGTATTGTTACGCGCCGTCGTGACAAGTTCAATCCACGGTTGGACATGACCCAGTGATCGTATCCGATTTCGCCATGACCAGAGGTGCGTGTATTCGAGTCGCAAACTTTCGTGCCAACTTCAACATTTTCGTCGAGATGTTGAGCGGGTTACAATAGCGTTAACTACCAGTAACTTCCTGGGCCTAGCGCAATTAGTGGTTTTGAATCATTGCCAGAAGTGCGTAATTGCCGGCATGGTCTGAATAATGATATTTGGCTACGAAGAAAAAGTTTCCGCACTCCGGCTCACCATTGTGCAGTACGGCGTGCTGTTTATTTTTCTGCTTCTGGCATATGGACTGTGGCGCTTGCAGGTTATGCATAGCGATGAATACGCTTTGCTGGCGGAAAAAAACAGGGTTCGTAATGTGCCGATTCTGGCTCCGCGTGGCAAGATTCTGGATCGCGAAGGGCGCATTATTGTCGATAACTACCCTTCATTTTCTGCTTTGTTGTTGCGCGACTCTTCGCGCGATCTGAACGCCGACGCGGATGCGATCGCGAAGGGGCTGCATTTGAATGCGGATGAGGTGCGGCAACGCGTGAAGCACTTCGCATCGATGCCACAGTATCAGCCGATTTTTCTGAAGGAAGACATCACTCCGGATGAATTGGCGTTCATTGAGGCGCACAAAAACGAACTGCCGGAGCTGGAAACGATTATGGCGCACAGGCGGCTGTATCCGCGGAATGGTTTCCTGGCGCACCTTATCGGCTACGTGGGAGAAGTTACCGAGGACATGCTAAATCAGCCGCAGTTCGAGCTTTATAACCCGGGTGACGTGGTCGGAGTGAGTGGGGTCGAGAAACAGTACAACAGCATCCTGATGGGTAAGAACGGATCGCGGCGCACGATCGTTAATAGTCACGGACGGGAGATGAGCCGACTGGATGAAACTCCCGCAGAACCGGGCAAACAATTGAAGCTGACGGTGGACTTGGATCTGCAGATCGCGGCGGAAGAGGCGATTGAAGGAAAGAACGGCGCCATTGTTGCGATGGATCCGCACAATGGCGAAATTCTGGCGATGGTTAGCCGGCCAAGTTTTGATCCCAACGATTTCAGGATGAGGATTTCGCGCGAGGAATGGAACAAGCTGATCAACGACCCTGACAAGCCGTTGCTGAACAGAGCAATCCAGGCGCAACTGGCACCGGGCTCGACGTTCAAGATCATCATGGCTACGGCGGGCTGGCAGGAGGGGATTGCCCAGACTCTTGCATGTCATCTGCACCGGCGGCGCGACGTTTTATGGAAGGCGCTTCGGATGCTGGGTGAAAGGCGGCCATGGGCCGTTGATCTGCCGAAGGCGATCTATCAGTCCTGCGATGTATTTTTTTACACGCTGGCGGAAAAGCTCGGGATCGATCGCATTGCAAAATACGCGACCGCCTTGGGATTGGGGCAAAAGACGGGAATCGATCTGCCAAATGAAGTGAGCGGCGTGATGCCTTCGGAAGAGTGGAAGATCCGCAACTTCAAGCAGAAATGGTTCGCGGGAGAGACGATTTCCGTGGGCATCGGGCAAGGAGCAGTGGCGCTGACACCTGTGCAACTGATGCGCGCGATTGGGGCTATTTCGATGGATGGGCGGATGGTGGTGCCGCATGTAATCAATCCCACGAATCTGCCGCCGGATTTTGTTGAGACCACGCATTATTCGGAAGTGAAGGACATCCCCATCGACCCTACGGGTTGGAACACGATCACCGACGCCATGAGCCGGGTGCTGTTGCCGGAGGGTACGGCTCCGTCGGCACACATTGCCGGAATTGATATTGCGGGCAAGACCGGGTCGGCACAAATTGTTTCGCTGGCCTTGCGGGCGAAGCATCAGAACAATGCCGATTTCAATCAGAACGGATGGTTTGTCGGATTCACGCCGCGGCGGGATCCTGACATCATTGTGTGCGTGCTGTTCGAGGGCGGCGAGCACGGAAAGCTGGCGGCGCGATTGGCTACGCAAGTGATCAAGGCTTACGTGGACAAGCAGCGACGACAGCCGACAAAGCTGGCGGCGGGATCGGGCAAAGTGGATATCGGTGGATTGTGGAGCGAGCCCGGCGGCGTTGACGAAGACGGCCCGAACACGGTCGGGGATCATCTGTTGGGTGGCCGTTTTCTCGTCGATGTGGCGCGCAAGCGAGCGCCGCTGGCGGTTGCCGCCCCGGGCATGCATTGATCTTCTCGCAATTCAAATCTTCAACTAATTAAAATCCTCAACAATTCAAATCCAATTGATCGTGATAGGTTAAGTCTCCGAGGCAGACTGCAATGAAGGTTGTAGCTCGCATGGCTCTGGACGCCGCGACGGTGCGCGGAGTGACTTATGCGGATGCGCGTGTCGTCGCGATTCGCAACCGCTCGCTGACTACCAAGAGTGGGCGGGTGGGGCATGCTTCGGAGTCTGAGTCACTCGGTATCGGAATACGTGTGATCGCGGACGGCGCCTGGGGATTTGCTGCTGCCGCGGATCTGGGCCGCGGCGCGGTAGAGGCGGCGGCTGCGCGGGCGGTCGAAATTGCCCAGACTTCGGCGCGCGTGAAGCGGGAGGATGTGCGACTCGCTCCTGAGCCGGCGGCTGTGGCGGATTGGACCACGCCTTACAGAATCGATCCTTTCTCGACGTCGGTGGAGCAGAATCTCGAGCTGTTGCTCAAGATTGATTCGGAGCTGCGGGCGGTCGCCGGCGTCACTCTCGCCGAAACGGGGATGAACTTCCAGCGCGAGGAGTCGTGGTTTCTTTCTTCTGAAGGCGTCGGACATCCATCAGACAAAATATTCGACTGGGGCGGGGTATACGGCGTTTGCATTTGCTGGCTCGGAGATTCAGAAGCGGTCTTATCCGAATTCGTTTGGCGGGCAATGGCAGAATCGCGGATATGAACTGATCGAAGAAATGAAATTAGTGGAGAATGCGCGACGCGTGGCGGAAGAGGCTGTTGCGCTGCATCATGCGGATCAATGTCCCGAGGGCGCCTCCACAATTATTCTGGATGGATCGCAATTGGGATTGCAGATTCACGAATCGATCGGGCATCCGATCGAACTGGATCGCGTGCTGGGGATGGAAGCTAATTTTGCGGGCACATCGTTTCTCACGCTCGAAAAGCTGGGAAGTCTGCGCTATGGCAGCGAACTGGTTAATGTCGTGGCTGACGCGCGGCAGGAGCATGGGCCGGGGCTCGGGACCTTTGCCTACGACGATGAAGGCGTGGCAGCGCAGTGTACTCCGATTGTCACGAATGGGCGCTTTACCGGATATTTGAGTTCGCGTGAGACTGCACATACGATCGGCGCTGCGCGATCTGGGAGGAACGCTGCGGGCGGAAGGGTGGAATCGGCTGCCTATGATTCGCATGACCAATGTCAGCATTTTGCCGGGAGAGACGCCGCTTAGCCTGGAACAGCTTATTGGTTCGACCGATGATGGCATCTATATGGAGACCAATAAGTCATGGTCGATTGATGAAAAGCGCTATAACTTTCAGTTCGGATGCGAGATCGGCTGGGAGATTAAGAAGGGCAAGCGGATGCGGATGCTGAAAAATCCTTCTTACTCCGGGATCACGACCGAGTTTTGGAATTCGATGGATGCGATTTGTTCGCGCGATGAATGGACTTTGTGGGGAACGCCAAATTGCGGTAAGGGGCAGCCACAGCAGGTTGTGGGCACGGGACATGGGGCCAGCCCGGCGCGGTTTCGGAATATTCGCGTTGGCTCGGCGTATTCATAGGAAGCTAGGATTCTATAATTTCGCAACCGTAGAATCTGGTTACCACAGGAGGCTCTGAAAGCCTGGGGAAGGCCTTTTGGTGCGCTGAAACTCGGGAGAGTTTTTGCCCTGCGCATTAAATTCCTAAATTACCAATTGTCGCCATGCTTACGAAGAACAAGCTGCCGATGTTTTCGACCGGATTCGCCGCTTGTCGTCGGCTGACGAAGTTGAAGCCATTTTCAGCGCCTCGCGTTTTGCGCTGACTCGATTTGCGAACAACAAAATTCATCAGAATGTCGAGGAAGAGAATGCATCGTGGTTTCGATCCGGCACGAATTTTGGCGGGCGGACGGCTCGCGCCACGGCGAATCAATTTGACGATGAGAGTTTGCGCCGGGCAGTTGTCGCCTCCGAGAATCTTGCGCTAGTGCAGGTACCCGACCCGGATTTGCTCCCTATGCCTACGTCGGACGAGGCTAATTTTGGGGACGAATTCGCGGACAAGAGTGTCCGCGGCGCACGGTGGTTTGATCGGACTGCTGTGATAACTCCCGCTGAGCGCGCCTCGGTGGTTCAGGGCATCGTTTCCGTTGCCAATCGTCACTCGCTCACTACGGCGGGATTTACTCATCGTCGGATTCCTGCGAGGGAATTTTCAATTCGCGGGGACTGGGGAACTGGCATCGGCAGACTCTTGGCGGAAGTGTCCATTACGATGCTGGGCGAAGATTCTTCGGGTTGGCAAAAAGCGAATTCGCCGGATGTAAGTCAATCTCGTATCCGGCGCGGCTGGCAGAGACGGCTGCGAAAAAGGCGGTTGCGTCGGCGCATCCGCGGGAGATTGCGCCGGGGAAGTACACGGTGATTCTTGAGCCGGCGGCGGTTCTCGATATTGTGGGCTTTATGTTTTGGGATTACAGCGGCGTGGCGATTCTCGATCAACGATCTTTTTTGAATGACCGGATCGGCACGAAGCTTTTCGGGGAGAATATCAATATCAGGGATGACGCATTTCGCATTCGCTACAAGCTGGATCACCATTTGATGGCGAGGGTATGCGGCGCAAGCGCGTCTCCTGGTCGAGAGCGGAGTGGTTAAGCGTGTGGTTTATGCGCGGGCTACGGTCGGAGAAGATGAAGAAATCGGAGTATGCAGGGAAGGTCGGGCCGATCGAGGCGACTGGGCATGGATTTCCTCTGCCGAATGAAGTGGGCGAGATGCCGATGAATATTGTTTTCGCTTCACCCCAACGCCCCGAAAGTGTCGAGCGGATGATCGCCTCAACCGAGCGCGGCGTGCTGGTCACGCGGCTATGGTACATACGTGAAGTGGATCCTTACGAGAAGATTGTGACCGGCATGACTCGCGATGGGACGTTTCTGGTTGAGAATGGCAAGATGAAGGGTGGGGTACGCAATTTTCGCTTTAACGAAAGCCTGATTTCGATGCTGTCGGATGTCGAGGCGATGAGTGAGCCTGTCCGCGCCAGCGGAGAGGAATCGTTCGACATGGTGGTGCCGGCGATGAAGGTCAGGGAATTTAACTTTACGGAAGCGACGAAGTTTTGACTGGTGTGAGCGAGCAGAGCGAACGTGTCCTGACGCCTGTACTGGAAACAGAACGGCTGTGGTTGCGTCCACTCGAAGCTCGTCTGACGCTGAACAGATTCAGATTCTTTTCCCGCACTGGGAGCTCGTGCAATTTCTGGCTGGGCGAGTGCCTTGGCCCTATCCACCTGATGGCGCTCTAACGTATTGTCGCGATATCGCTCTTCCCGCGGTCGAACGAAACGAGCAATGGCACTGGACCTTGAGGCTGAAGAGCGATCCTCTTCGTGTGATCGGCTCGATCAACCTGATGCGAGCGGAAGGCCACAATCGTGGGTTCTGGCTCGGGCTGCCATGGCAAGGGCAGCGCCTTATGAGTGAAGCTTGCGATGTGGTGACCGACTATTGGTTCGACGTTCTGAAATTTCCGGTCCTGCGAGTTCCGAAGGCGGTTGCCAATGAGGCATCTCGCCGCATTTCTGAACGCCAGGGAATGCGCATCGTCGGAACGGAAGAGCGAGATTTCGTTTGCGGTCGATTGGTGGCTGAAATATGGGAAATCACAGCCGAGGAGTGGCAGGCGCGGCGGCAAAAGTAAATTAGCTCCTGCAAGAGCTGCGGGATTTTGCCGGCACCGCGCCGGCCAAGACGGGCGAGACGGCCATTGCTCGCAATCCCAATCGTTTCGACTGCAAGTCGCTTTCGCGTCCCAGTTCTGCTTTGACCGAACCTTGCGCTATGCCCCTAAGTCCCTGTACTAGCGGCACTTCGCGCCCTTGTTCCATGACTTCCGTAACTTTGCATTGCAGGTGCTGGGGTGTAATCTCGCCCTGAAATGTGCACTTTCTCAACTGGAGCGGTGCACGGCACGAACCGGAAGGAAGGTCGTCGCAAGTGTCTGATGCTGCCAAGGGAAGTGTCGAGGATTTGAGCAAACATCGAGTGGGTTATGCGGATGTGCAAGGGGCGCCGCGTTTTCCCATCAAACTGCCGGTGGCGTTCAAGTCGGCAGTTAACCAGTGTGAATTGCCGGAGGGATCCGGGCTCGCGGGAAAAACGATTGAGACCGAAAACATTTCCGCTAACGGTGTTCTGTTTCGGATGGATGCCGATGTGCCTATCGGGTCGGCGGTGGATTTTACGATTTCTCTTCCGGCTGATGTTGTGGGCGCGGAAGCCGATGTGCAAGTGGACTGCCGCGGACGAGTGGTGCGCAGTTTTGCCGATGGTAGCCGACGCGGGGTCGGTGTGGTGATCGACGAATACCGTTTTGAACGGAAGTAGGTTGCGTTGAGTGTTGCAGGGGCCGCGGATGTAGCGCGACTTGTAGGCGCGTCTGGTGGGGCGCGAAAAGAGGACGGATGAGCAGCACATCGGTCGGCGTTGAACCGGGCGTGGGTATGCAGCCTGAGGACGGCAAAGGCACGATCCGCGTGATTGTGGCGGATACGCAGGCCATCTTTCGCGCTGGACTTCGCAAGATTTTTGCGCTCGAAGACGATATACGGGTTGTCGGCCAAGCCGAAAGCCTCGATCAGACGCTTGCCGCCATCCAAAGATTTTCCGCTGATATTTTGATCTTCGAGGCAGCGCTGGCGGCGAGTCCAGCGGAAGCAGTTTCCGATCTTCTCCGGCAGAGTGCGACTTGCCGTCTGGTAGTGGTACTGAAAGACCCCGATGAGGAAATGACGCTCGAACTGTTCCGGCGCGGCGCGCATGGAATTGTCTGGCGCGAAGTCGAGCCGGAAATGCTGGTCGACTGCTTGCGCAAAGTGGTGCAAGGTGAACCATGGCTTGAGAGCCGCGCAATTGGATGGGTGATGCGGGCCTATCGCACACAAGGTTTGCGGCCGACGGGGTCGCGTCCCAAGGTTTCGCTGACACCGAAAGAGTCGCTCATTGTCTCCTGCGTTACACAGGGCATGAAGAATAAAGAGATTGCGCTACGGGTGGGCACTACCGAGCAGGTGGTTAAGAATTATCTGCGCAAGGTCTACGACAAGCTGGGAGTGGCTGACCGGCTCGAACTTGCGCTCTACTGCCTGAGTCATCGGGTGATTGAAGGCGTGAATCTTAATCAGGCAAAGCCCGCTGTGGATCATCCTGCGCAACCCACCCAACCAACGAACGGCCACGCTGTGGTGACGACAGATGTACCGAATACTTCGGCGGCTGTTTCTGGCACTCGCTCCTGATATTTTCTTCCAAACTTCACACTGTACTCTGGCGCACACAGGTATGAACGATCGGCCCTTACTTTAGCTTGGAATCGCGGCGTAGGGTTAGACATGGCGCGATTATCGACTGACGCGGATTTTGCCGTGAGAGATTTGTTCGATACGTTGTCGGCGCTGCCACCCCAAATCAAATGTCCCAGATGGGTTCAAGCTGATGCATTTTGACGCTACGTTTTTCTCCGCACAGGTGCGTGAACGAGAAGCCTGGACCGTTAAGTTGCCGTCTTGTCCGAGGTGCGACCGGGGCGTGCTGGCGTCAGTTTGTGCGACCTCTGCTGCCGTCGTTACGGACCATAGATAGACCAGAGCCTGCTTGCGTTTCCCCTTTGACTTGTTCCTGGATTCGTCCGCACAAAACAGAAATATTCCGCCGAAAAAATGGTGTTTTCGGCCTCAGGGCGTGACTGCTGCGATTGGAGTTGCGGCGGGACTTGGCTTTGTTCCTATTTCGTCTCCGCGGAAGTAGCGGTCTTTATTTTTTGCCTCACGCATTTCCGGCATGGCTGTGTAGGGCTTCGAGTAATCGTTATTGGCGTTCCAGAAGAGAAATCCTACGCCGCCCTTTTGTTTTGCTACTTCGATCTGAACCTCAACATATTGGGGCGAATAGGTTTTTGTGCGCCAGGCGAAGGCTTGCAGCCAGGGACGAATGACCACTCCGCTGTTTTTCGTAATCAGCTTAAATCGGTCCATGGATTCGCCTATGAAATGCTCGGGCGCATCGCCGGGGTGGGCTATGCCATCCATGCCGAAGAAATGGGAGGGATAGATCATGGGCGAGAGCACGTCGCAGTGTTTAGCCATGGCTACGATGTCCTGGCCGGTGTGCGATAGATCTACGGGGCGCTGCCAGGCCATGACTCCGAAGACATCCAGGGAGAGAAGGACGCCGGTGGGGTGGATCTGGGCATAGGCGCGATCCAGGAAATTGGCGATCACTTCTGAACGCTGCGTCATTTTTGGGTGATCAGGATGATCGGTCTGAAATTTGAAGGCGGCATCTTTCTGATCGCCTTCAGCGGGGAAGCGGACGTAATCGAACTGGACCTCATCGACTCCGGTTTGGGCCACGAATTTGGCTAAGGCTATGTCATAGTCCTGAACCGTGGGGTTCGAGGGATCGGTCCAGACCAGTTTGCCATTTTCACGCCACGGCTGGCCGGTGCGAAGCGACTTTACGGCCAGCTCGGGATGGGTGGTGACGAGGTGTTCGTCGCGGAAGATTGCGATGCGCGCTATGGCATGCATGTTTTGGGAATGCAGGAAGTGAATGAGCTTGGGGAGATCGGAAATGTAGTGACGCTGCCCGGTTGCCAAGGGGTGATCGAAGGCGATATTGACTATACCGTCACTATCCTTGATATCGAATACCACGGCGTTGCCGCCAACCTCGCGCCAGTGGCGGATGATGCGTTCGCCGTGCTCGCTGCCCGCCATGACCCCGGTAAGGTAGATGGCGCGGACCTCGAAATCCCTTGCAACTGGCACCGCTTTCTCTACAATGGCGGCTTCGAGCATTCCGGGGATAATGATGGGCTCTCCGGCTTTGAGAAAGATCCCCTGACGGTTGTGGTTGGCTTCGCGGATTGCATCGCCCAGTTCCAATGAAGTGAGGTATTTGGTCCGCTTCAGGTATTTGCGGGCAACGGAGGGGACACTGTCTCCGCGTTGTGCCCGATAAAGATGTACAGCCGGGCGGGATGATGGGGAGCTCAACCGCAGGCTCAGGCTTCCTGGCGGCATTCGCCTTCACGTGCACCAACTGGGGTGCAGGCGGATTCTGGATCGCGGCTGCGGGCGGAGACAACAGTCCGAAGCTGCTTCGATCAAGCGGATCAGGAAGGCGGCAAGGCTCGTGATGGATACTTTGGCTGTGAGGAATCTGATAGTTGGGGATTGGGACAAGGATTTTCTCCAGAGGGGAAAGGTGTTTCCATTGTGCGTGGGTGCAACCGAGGCTGCCAGTTACGTCGGGCCGAGGGGTTAGTGCTTAGCGGACATGGGCCTACAGACCGGAACGGCGAAAAGGAAAGTCCCGGAGTCTGCAAAGTATTGCTGTAGAGGAAACCGCGAGTAACGTTACCGGGCTGACGGAATGCCGCTAGGTGCATCTAAAGCGATGAGAAGTCGAGGGACTACGCCTCGCTCGAAGGATGGCTAGAGGCTTGCACAAGGATGGTGTGTGTCAGGCAAACGGACCTTTCCCCCAAGTAAGAGGCAAGTAACAAAAATGAGCATCTTTGCAGAAAACTTGCAGTTCCCGGAAAGGAAACAAGGGCCCGAACCAATGAGAACCAACCTTGCTACCGTACTTGACCCCAGCCGCCGCAGCAACGACGCCCGCGACTTTGAGGGCGCACTTCGCCGCAAGATTGTGGGACAGGATCAAGCGATTGAAAAGGTCGCTGAGATCTATCAGATGTTTCTAGCCGGGCTGAACGCGCCGGGCCGCCCCGTAGGCAACCTGCTGTTTCTGGGGCCGACCGGTTCGGGCAAGACGCGGGTGGTTGAAGCGGTAGCCGAGTCATTGTTCGGGGACGCGCGGGCCTGCATCAAGATCGATTGCGCCGAGTTTCAGCATTCGCACGAGATTGCGAAGCTGATTGGTTCGCCTCCGGGATATCTGGGACATCGCGAGACCCATCCGTTGCTGACGCAGGAAGCGCTTAACCAATGGCACACGGAAAAATTGAAACTGTCGATCCTGCTGTTTGACGAAATCGAAAAGGCTTCCGACTCGCTGTGGCAGTTGCTGCTGGGGATTCTGGACAAGGCTACGCTTACGCTCGGGGATAACCGGCGCGTGGATCTTTCGAATTGCATCATTATCATGACCTCGAACCTTGGCGCCGCCGAGATGAATGGGTTGGTGGATGGCGGGCTGGGTTTCGCGCCTCGACCGGTGCAAGTCGATAACTCGCTCGACGAAAAGATTAATCGATCGGCTGTGGATGCGGCGCGACGCAAGTTTGCGCCAGAGTTCATGAACCGGATCGACAAAGTTGTCGTCTTCAAGACCTTGCGGTCAGAGCATCTGGAGCAAATCCTTGAAATCGAACTGGGGATGGTACAGCAACGGGTGCTGATGGCAGCGGGCGCGCACCAGTTTGTGTTTAACTGCACGCCGCAGGTCAAGAGCTTCCTGCTGGCCGAGGGTACCGATCCGAAATACGGGGCGCGGCATTTGAAACGGGCGATTGAACGTCATCTTGTGTTTCCGCTGGCGAACCTGGTGGCCACTGGACAGGTGAAGATGGGAGATTTCGTCCGGGTCGATCTGCTCGGCGAGAGCAAACTCACCTTTGTAAAAGAAGCGGAGGGCGCGATGGTGCCGGTGCTGCTTGAGCGTTATGGAGCAGCGGCGGCGTTACCCGCCGTAGCATCGGCGAAAGCGGCCCGTCCGGTGATACAGCGCAAAGAGTTCGGCGCCGAGAATAAGTAAATCAAGTTGCTGGTAGGTAGGGACACCGCACCCAGCGGTGTCCTTTTTATTTGAGTAAGAGGTTAGGTCCGACTTTCACTGAGAGCTGGTTCTTGCTTTGGACTGATCTACGTCAGGCGCAGCGTCAGTGAGGGCTGCCTTAACGACAATCCCTCCACTTCTACGGTCCAGAGGTCGCCGCTACCAGTTAGATGTCCGGCGGTGAGTGTACCTGAGCTGACGATTTCTCCGGCCCCTAACGGCGCCTCGGGAAAACGGCGTGCGATTGCTGAGCTTAATTCGGCCAGGCACAAGGCCGGATTCTTCAATGAGTTCCTACCAGATCCTTCTTCCACAAACTCATCGTTTTTTGAGATGCGGACCTTGAATCGGGCCAGTTGTTCTACGAGGGTGGGGATGTCGGCGCTTTGTACCGGTGTCCTGTCTCCGATAACCAGGGCAGCATGGAGCCCGAAGGAGGCAACAAAGTCGCTGGGCTGAAACTTCCACTCTGGAAAGGGACAATCAATAATCTCGAAGCCAATTGCCAGCCAGTCCGCGAATGCAAGGGCCGCGCTGGCGTCGAGGTTCTCGGGTCCCGCAGTCGGAATCGCCTGCTTCAAGCCGAAAACGATTTCGGGCTCGATCTTCAGGGAATGGGGGTGAGCGAGCGCGAGTGTGGCGGAATTCCCGTTAGCGTAATGAACGGTGTCCTCATACATGTGGGCCCAAACCAGGGTTTCAAGTTTGAGCAGACGCCACACGGCTTTATTCGCATAACCGACCTTGCGGCCGACAGCTTTGTGTCCGCTCGCTTCACGAAGTTGTTTGAGGGCGGTTTCAACCGAATATGCCATGTTGAGGTCAAAACCGGGGCGCGCCGAAGGACGAATCGCGACCATCTCCCCGGTCTCGTAAGCAGACAACAATTCACGCGCCAAAGATTCAACTTCATCCCGCAACATTGCGCTGTGCAACATATATGTTTATTCGTTTTGCATCTTAGCACTACGGATTTGCCTGTAAAACCGCCATGGCTGAGAACGGTTTTTCTGGGGCGCATGGGGCGTTCCCAGTCTGACAATAGGCGGTCGTGAATGCCACCGCCGGTTTCCGTCAAAGCGATGGTACTTTACAGAGGCAAAGTGAATTGCTGCCCAGAATGGCTTAGCTTATGGTGCGACCTTGACAGGGAGAGCGCGATGACGGCATCGGAAAAACCTTTGCAAAGTACCGCTATGCGAATCGGCCACTGGCTTGCGCTTTGTATCTGCATGTTCGCACTTGGGGCCTTGGCGCTGGATGGTCTCGCCAACGCTCAAAGCACGCTGGTTCTGGTGGGATCTGGATCGAGCGTTCCGACGCCGCTTTTCAGCCGGTGGACACAGGAGTACGGCAAGCGCAAGCCCAACATCAAGATGCGATATCTCACGGTCGGTACGAGCGAGGGGATCGCACAAATCTCTCATGGTGCGGGCGATTTCGCAGCCGGCGAAGCTCAGCTTTCAGAACAGGAGCGAAAAGAGGGCGGTTTGATCGAGATGCCCATCATGGTCATAGCGATCGTCCCCATTTATAACCTTCCCGACGTGATTCAGGATCTCCGACTGTCGGGCGAAGTGCTGGCCGAAATTTTTCTCGGCAATTTAAAGATGTGGAACGCGCCACAAATTGCGAAGCTCAACCCGGATATCAGTCTTCCGAACCTTCCTATCCAGGTCGTCAATCGCCCGGGAGGAAAGGGGTCGAACTACGTCTTCACTGATTTTCTTTCCAGGGCGAGTTCCAAGTTTCGCGGGCAGATTGGCGTCACGACCTCGCCGAAGTGGCCGGTAGGCGTTCCGGCAGAGCGCAGCGCCGACATGGCTGACAAGGTGAAGAACACTCCTGGCGCCATTGGGTATGTTGAGTATCAATATGCGGAGAAGGGAAGCATTCCTCATGCTGCGGTGCTGAACTCCGCCGGCAAGTTCGTGAAGGCTTCCACTGATGGGATGGCAGCGGCATGCCGCGCGGCGGAAGCCCCGAACTGGAAACGCTTCTCCGCCTCATTGATTAATACTGCTGGAGCTGATTCTTTTCCGATTACGAGTTTTTCTTGGATCTACCTAAGGACGAAGGCGACCGATTCGCCTCGGTCTGCGGCGTTACGCGATCTGCTCGATTGGATATACACGGACGGCCAGCAATATGCTAATCAAGAAGGCTACGCCGAACTTCCGCCGCAATTGCTTGCTGCGTTGAGAGACAAGGTCAAAGAGCTGCAATAACCGCTACAATAGCCGCTGCGATAACCGCTGCAATAACTAAAGAGCGGCAATAAAAGAATTGCAAATGGTTCGGGGATTGCGGCCGATCCCAATGCCCACCTGATAAAATTTTTGCTGCATTTCCCTCTGGAGAAACTATGCGGCTTTGGTTTGCCTTCGTCTGTATAGTGTGTCTGGTTTTTCCCTGCTTTGCCCAACAAGCGACGATGCCTAAGCCGAACGCTGGCGGGAAGCAGGGTAGAGTTGCCGGCGACTCGGAACTTAAAGATATGTTCGAAGCGAAAGTCAAAGCCGAATGGGAGGCACTTAAGAGCAAGGACAAGAAGGCTTATGCCGAACTGCTGGCCGACGATTATGAGGGCGTCGAAGTTGATGGCAAGGGCGAGCGGACCAAGTTGCAATCGGTCAACGAACTGACCGACGAGAATGTTTACAACTACACGCTGTGGGGATTCAAGGTGATTCCACTGAATCCGAACGCGGCCCTGGTCATCTACGAAAGCACGATGCAGTTTCCACCAAAGGCGCAAATACGCTATTCACGCGTATATATCAGTGAACTGTGGATGAAACGCGACGGACAGTGGAAAGAAGTGCACTACCAGGAAACCCGCGTCAAGTAAGCAGCCTTCACATTCATTGCAACCGGAACCATAGCGTTGCCATCTCATTGGTGTCGAAGTGGGTTGTCGAGGTGTGACTAGAAGTGTGACTAAGAGGAGGCGTTGCATATGAGGAATATGAAGACGCTGTTTGTCGTGTTGTTGCTTTCTGGCAGTTTTCTTGTGGCACAGGACGGCGTGTCGGCGAGCCAGGATAATTCGAAAGATTTCAAAGGGCCGGTAACTTTGCGAGGTTGCGTAAGTCGATCCAGCGGGGATTATATATTGATGAAGCAGGATCCCGCCGAAACTTTCGAGCTGCAAGCGACCCACAAAATAAGACTCAAGAATTACCTGGGACAACGAGTTGAGGTAACCGGGACGAAATCGGCATCGATGAGCACGAGTTCGGACGCGATTGCGAGAATGGGGTCGCCTGCGCCGGTTACGTTGACCATCACGTCAATTAAGATGCTCGATAAGGATTGTTCAGACCGCCCGGTTACCAGGTAGTTGATCGAATTCAAGGCCTATTGGCAGTCTGGAGGCATGGCCTGGATCTCGGATTCAGAATCGCACGGCGGCTTTTTCTTGGCGGGCTCAAGCAGTGCAGGGCGCGTGTAGCGCAGAACCCATAGACCATCATTGTTGGTGAGGTAGATGAGGCCATGCCCGCCGTCAGGCAATACGCTGGTGACTTTGTTGAACGTCTCCAGCGTCTTCGGATTGCGCGGGTTGCTCAAATCGAGCACGCGAACTGTTTCGGTTGGGTGATTGCTGCTGGTTATCGTCGTCGGAGTTTTCTCCGGAGCTTCGGCAATGGCCACATCGGGACTGACGATCTGGAGATTACCGCTGGTTGACTGATTCGATTCGGCGGTTCGTTTTAGGAGATTGGGTCTCTCGGGTGCGCTCACATCCACAATCATGAAGCCTTGTTTCCCGGCCTGTTGAACGTACAGATACTGCTTCCCATTTTCTTTCTGAAGTAACATCTGGTTTCCGGTTGCCTGCGGCAAGGCCAAGTGGGCGATTACGGTGGCTGGAACGTCGGTAGGTTTCGACGCGGGCTGCTCGCTTGCGTTGGCGAAACCACCCATTAAAAATACGACAATACAAACCTGAAGCGATGCTTTCCGAAAAGTCTTCATAATCACTCACCCACGACTAACCAGACGCTCTTCCACCTACGGCGCACTATACCACGACCGTCCGGTTAAGAGTGCAATGAACCCAGCTTCGCTCTTACCTATACGGTTGCGCGCCTATACTGTTGCGCCTACTGCCGCGCATACACGCCAACGCAGCCGTTGCTGCTTTGCGTGGTGCATTGGCTACCTGCTTGCAAGGGAACGAAGACATGATTGTTGCTCGAATCGGCAGCAACGCTATGCGAGTTGGAACCAGTCGTCACGTTCTCCAGCCACAGATTGCTTGCAGCGTCGATGACGCCCATCACCGGTCCGTTGGGCATATCTCTAGCCGCCAGATAGTATCGGTTATCGCCGGGGTTGTACCAAGTCTCGTCGACGCCACCGACGGTAGTAATCTCGACGCAGTTAGAGCTGGTAGAAGCTGCCCCGGTGCATGTGATGGTGGCTCCCGCCGCGTTGTCAGTGATTATGTACTCATTGGGAGGGAATGCTTCGCCGTCATGGTCTGCGCATCCCACCAGAAAATTGTTGCCTGGCCCCTGGGTGACACCGGTGGGCATGCAATTCGGCATGACATAACTGTTCACGACATACGGACCGCACGAGACTCCACCGCAACTTGTGTCGCCCAGTCTCGGGTCGATTTCATCGATGTTTCCAATATTAGTGATCGCAATGGAATTCTCGTTCGCCAGCAGCACGTGGCCGGTGGTTTCATTCCAGATCATGCCGCCAAGGCCCGCCGGTGCGATGGCGCCGGCACAGTTGCTTCCCGGGGCGGTCTGATTACAAAAAGTTCCTAACGTCTGATCGAGTAGCGGGCCGTGATGGCATGGAATGACGTATGACGCGCCGGTCGGCGTGCTGCCGAAGCCCGGCAATCCGGCTGGGCCGTCCGCAGCCGATCCCGAGACGCCGCTGAACACGTGCGGATTGGACGGATCGGGACAGGGGAACGGAGCTGCCCCGTTGGCGGCCGCGGGGGCAGCTAAAGCGGCGGCAATTACGTCGACCGGAACCGCCGAGTTTAGTCCGAAGCCTGAAACCGGGTTCGATCCGGCCGATGCAATACCACCTGCGCCATCGTAGTAGATTTGTCCAAGGATACAACTCGGAGGATTGAACGAAGTGCCCGTCGTCCCAGGATCTAACGTGGGGTCGGGTGCGCCTGCCTCAGTCGCTGTTCCCTGATACGGATAGGTGGCGGCGTTGTAGGTTGAGGAGTAAGGTCCGTAGGCCAGCGTGGAGTCGATCGGCAAACAGTGTTGCTGCTGAAGGGTGTCGGACGGATTCTTCGCCACCACGTGCGACATATCGATGAACGTGATCAGAGGAAATCCCGGATCACCGTTGATGACCGCGAGAACGTGGTGGGTATTGTCGTATGACATTTCATCAGACCGATCGTCTCCGCAGTCAACCGCAGAACCAGCCTCGCCATTCCATGAGGAAACGCAGGGACCGATACCCAGCGGGCCATCGTAGTCGGCAGAGACGCCCGTCGGTATGATGGCAAGGATGGTAGGCGGAGTGGGTGGGTTCGTGCTTAGGTTCATCGTGCTCAAATCGAAAACCACAACTGTGGAACTGCCGTTGCCAACGAACAAAGTATTGCCATCCGCGCTCACTTCGAGCCCGTCTGGACCAGACATCGGATTCACGCCGTTGCCGCGGGAAGCGCAGCATTGCGCGCCGGGGAATCCTCCGAAGTGATGGTTCGCGCCAAAGCCCGAGACCAGGTGGAATGTAGGCCCTCCCGCCCAGGAAAGGTCAGTCCGGCATGCGAAGCGAGTGAAGTTCCCGATTACGTCAATCACGGGAGGGATGATGTCGTTGCCAGCAGCAGTCTGGGGACACATGCTCGCGCCGTTTCCAGCGTCACCCACGGAATTGGAGCCTTGGATCAAATTCACCGCAATGTCATTCGTCGTATCGAAAACATCGACGGTTAAACCGACGCGGTCGGAAACGTAATCGAGATGGTGGGTGGAATCGACCCAACTGATGTCGAATGAGTTGAACGGCCCGCCCGGTTCACCGGTGGGATTATGCTCGGGCACGGGGATGACGTCGATCACGCCATAGGCGCCATTGCTGGTGGTGCCGCAAGTTGGACAGTTGGGCGCACCTCCACAGCCGCTTGAGATCACAAACATCGCGGCGAGAAGAAAAGTGAACAGAATCCTGGACCTCATCGCATATCCTCCCTGGCTACCAGAAGCGTCGCGACCAGCAGCCGCGCCGTTCCGTCTGAACTTAGAAAACCGAGTTTGCTTAGCGGGCAATTCGTCACCCGAAATTTACGAAAGCAATCCACTTGTGTGCCTCTAGAACCTGAACTGTAATCGCTGCATGACCACGTAGTAGTTCTGCGGGAGCGCGCCGATTGTGCTCGGATCCTTCAACTGGTCAATCGCGAGGTTGACCATGTACTTGACCCAATAATTCGGATAATAGTTAAGCCCAAATGTGTACTCGGTGGTGTGGTAGTCAAAGCTCGGCACAAAGCCCGGCGTGTAATAGCTCAGGAGGTTTGCACCTGGCTCATTGGCATGGAGGCCGGTGATGCGGGCAGCGACTTCCCACGCTCCCCATCCACGCCCTTGGCCGCCTGGAGTGTCGGGGCCAAAGGTTGGGCGCTTGACCCGCGGCGTACCGTTCTCCGGCTGCTTTTCATGCGTCAAGATGTAAGTTGCGCTGACGTCATAAGCTTTGGCGACGATATTTGGAAGACTGATAAATCCCAAGCCTCCCACCTGCTCAGAACCCGTACCGTCTCGATCCATCATGAGTTGATCGTATTCACCACGCAGGGCGAATGGCCCTTTGATGTAAGTGAACTCGCCGTTGTAGCGCCAGATATTTCCGTTAATTGCGAATTGCGGGAAGAACGTATACGCGGCATCAGGAAGCGTTCCGGTAAAGCTCATATCACGGTTAATGCCCACCGAACGGGCATGGTCAACCGAACCGCCAAAAGCAAAATCCTTGAACCAGCGACTCGTGGTTCTGCGCCATGGGTAAAAGCGGAGTCGACCAATGACTTCAGACTCGTTGCTGGCATTGGCGGTAGCGTATCCGCGGCCGTTAAACGCTCCGAGATAGTACTGGACCACGCCACCGTCGATATCTCCGTGGATCGTGGCGCCAGGGCTGCGATACGCCGAGGCAGACGAGGGATATAACATCGCCTGGAATCCGCGCTCGATGAAATCGAGATTCGTAGCGCCGGTTCCCGCTTCCTGCCCGAAGGGCACTTTGAACTGCCCTGCCTGAAATTGAAATTCCGGCCGAACTCTAATGTTGAGGTAAACGTCGCGGACCACGGACCCGCTAGTCGCTGCGGCATCGGTGAGTAGCGCGAAATCAAAGTGCGATCCAAAGTTGCCTTGGAACCCAAAGCGTGCCCGGCGCACGAGAAACGTGTCAGACGGCGCTCCGTCGCCTTGATAGGCGCGATAATCCGTATCTACATAACCGTAGGGGCTGATGCTGAACTGTCCATCTGAGCTTCTGATGAAGAAATGCTCGCCGTTCCATCCCGCATTAAGCGGTGCATCCCGCTTCGGCGGAGCTGCCGGGGCAGCCTGATCCACAATCGCTGCGACAGCGGCTGGGTCGGGCTGCAGAAGAACTGCGTTCCTCAAGTGAACACCGCTGTCGCCGGGATCCTCGACCGTTTGCGGTGCGTTTGGCGTCGCAGCGGCTGCCACGGGCACGACGTTGGAATTGGAGTTGGAGTCGTACTTGGACTTGGCTGCTGCAGTCGCGGTCGCACTATCTCCGTTCGCAATGGACTTCGCATCGACCAGCTTCTCGACCAGCGCCTTCAGTTCCTCGATGGTCTTGCGCTGCGCCGCGACCTCGCCCCGCAGCTCTTCGACCTCTTCCTTGCTGGCGCTTGCCCCATTCGACCCGTTGCCCTTGCTCGCAGTTGGTGTGCTTTGAGCGTGGACCAGCGAAACCGAGGTCATGGAAACCAGAAGCACGAAAAATGTTGTTAGCGAGCGCATGTGTTTCTCTCCCGGGAAGATTTGCGAAACGGGCCTTTGCTTAGGCCAAGCGCACACCTGTGGCTACGCTTGCCGGTTTGTTCGGGCTGAGTGAACAGCCCTACGGGTTGCTGACGGATTGCGCCTCCGGTCTGCAAAGCGGACCAGTTGTAATATGACACGCGGGTTTATCACATGAAAATATTGAATGTCAAGGAAAAGATATTCCGATCGACCGTCAGTTACCGATTCTCGCCAAATTTTCGGTTACTCGCAAAATATTAAAAAGTAACCAGCAGGGTTCGGCAGACAGGGTCGCGAAAATTGCGGAAAGAAAACTGTTGTTTGATAGGATTTGGTGCCGGTAATCGCGCCGTGTTGGCCAGGTGAGTTTGTTTCTGGATTTCGTTCCTGTGGTTTCCTATGGATTTACATTTCAGCCAGGCACTCTTCTTGCTCTTAGCCGCAGCGATCGCCGGCACACTGAACGCGCTGGCTGGCGGTGGGAGTTTTATTTCGTTCCCGGCATTGTTGTTCGTTCGAATTCCACCAGTACTGGCCAATGCGACCAATACGGTAGCGCTGTGGCCTGGGTTAGCCGCCAGTGCTCTTGCTTATCTAAAGCGGCTGAACACGCCGCTCCGCGTATTAGTGCCGCTATTAGTGACCAGCGTTATTGGGGGTTGGGCCGGAGCATTGCTCTTATTAAAAACGCCGCAGCATACGTTTCTTCGCTTGGTCCCGTGGTTGCTGCTGGGAGGCACCTTGCTGTTCGCCTTCGGCAATTCAATCCGCGGACTCGTGGGCAAATCTGAAGCCGGCGACGATCTGCAAAACACGTCCTGGCAGGCGATTGTGGCCGGGTCCATTGCGGAATTGCTGGTGTCAATCTACGGTGGCTATTTTGGCGCCGGAATCGGGTTCATGACGCTCGGAATGCTGGCGATGTTGGGGATGCGAGACATTCATGCGATGGGGGCAATCCGGACGCTACTCGCGGCCGCTATTAACGCAGCCGCGGTGGTTACGTTTATTGTCTCTCGCGCCGTTTTGTGGCCAGCCTGCGCGGTGATGATTGTGGGTTCTTTGGTTGGAGGCTGGTTTGGCGCGCACTATGCGCAGAAGGCAGATCCGCGGAAGGTGCGTGGGGTTGTGATTGGCGTGGGCATCGTGATGACCGTCTACTTTTTCATCAAAGTCAGATAACAGCTTCGAGAAGAGTGCTTCGGGACCTCGGTCAGGAGACCGAGTAAAAATCTACAATAAGACAAACTAATCAAACACATCAATAGAATTAATTTGACTACAGTACCTCTCTCTCGTGCTCACTATCACAACTTGCAGTGCGCCCGGACATCACGAACGGGCGCTGGGTCTGGAGATTGTCCGCCCTGTAACGTAATATCGAGTCGCGGAAAAGAAACGAGGGCTATGAGCGCCATTGAACACGGAACTTCCACACTTCATCTCCCCAGCCTGCAGCCGCCTCGCAGATATTTATTCGGGCCCGGGCCGACCATGGTCGATCCGAGGGTTTATAGAGCGCTCGCAAAGCCGATCGTCGGACATTTAGACCCCTTTTTCATCCGGGTGATGGGAGACGTCCAGGAATTGCTCAGGAGCGCTTTCCAAACCAACGAGGGCGCGACATTGGTTATTTCCGGCACGGGCAGCGCGGGCATGGAAGCGGCGGTGGCCAATTTTGTCGAGCCGAAGACGAAGTTCGCCGTATTCGCGAATGGATATTTCTCCGATCGACTTACAGAAATGGGGAAGCGTCACGATGCGAATGTGGTGCGCTTTGAGAAACCCTGGGGTGAGACCTTTACGGACGCTGAAGTGAGGGAATTCATCCAACGCGAGAAACCCAAGGTAGTGGCCTATGTTCACGCCGAAACCTCGACGGGTGCGTTACAACGGGGAGAAGCCATCTGTGGTGCGGCACATGACGTTGGCGCTCTCGTGATCGCGGATTGCGTTACTTCGCTTGGGGGAGTGCCGGTCGAGTTTGATCGAACCGGTATCGACATTGCATACAGTTGCACGCAAAAGGGGCTCAGTTGCCCTCCGGGATTGTCGCCGATGGCGATTTCGAAGCGAGCCATGGGCTGGCTGCGCGCTCGAAGGTCTCCAGTGCGCAGCTGGTATCTAGACCTGAAACTGATTCATGATTACTCGACCGTATCGCATCGCTACCATCACACCGCGCCTGTTTCCATGTTTTATGCGCTGCGCGAGGCGCTTGCGGCAATTGCCGAGGAAGGAATCGAGAATCGGTGGGAGCGCCATCGCCAGTGCCATGAGTTATTTGTCGCGGGTGTCGAGGCGATGGGCTTGCGCTTTCATGTTCCTGAAGAGCACCGAATCACTACGCTTAACACGGTGCGTGTCCCGGAAGGAATTGATGAGGCGAAGGTGCGAAGACGCCTTTTGGACGGACCCGGAATCGAAATCGCCGGCGGCTTCGGTCCGCTTGCCGGCAAGGTCTTTCGGATTGGCGTGATGGGTCCGTTGGCCACCCGGGATAACGTCCAGTTTTTTCTCAAGGAGTTCGAAAGGGCGTTGAGCGGAGAGGGCTACTCGGTTTGAAGACAAGCTTTCTTGCTGCATAGGATTCTGAGGCTTTACATGCGGGCCTCGATCCTGAGGTTTATGAAATGACAGACCAGGAACGGCAAGTTATCCAAGAGCCCGCGCCAAAGGCGGCACGAATGACATTGAAGTCCGTAGACACGCTTCTCGACGTTTTGCATTTCGCAGACAGTCACACGGCAATTGTCATTCCCGAGTTTGGCATTCGCGTGACCTACGATTCGCTTCGGGAGCAGGTGCTTGCTATGGCGAACGCTTTGGCGTCGGCGGGCATTCGGCGCGGCGATGCTGTGGCGATTGCTTTGCCAAACGGATTACCGGCGATTGTCAGTTTTCTTGCTGCGTCGATCGCCGGAACGGCGGCGCCTTTGAATCCGGCGTACCCCTACGAGGAATTTCTTTTTTTCCTCGGCGACACTGACGCTCGCGTTTTGCTTTGTCCGCCGGCGGGAGCGGAATACGCTCGCACGGCTGCGCTCGACCGCAAGATCCCAATTTTCCCCGTGGAGATGAGCGAACAGGGCAACGTTCATCTTGTTGGCGGGACTACAGGGGTGTCCGCAACCGAACCTAAGGCTGACGACATTGCGCTGATCCTGCATACGAGTGGAAGCACGGGTCGGCCCAAACGTGTGCCTTTGCGGCATTTCAACCTAGCAGTTTCATCGGCCAATATCGCAAACACCTACGCTCTTTCTGAAGAGGACGTTTCGCTTTGCATCATGCCGCTGTTCCACGTTCATGGATTGATTGGCTCAACCATGTCAACCTTGCTTTCTGGTGGCACAGTAGTTGTTCCCGGCAAGTTCAACGCGCTTTCTTTCTGGCGGACGATTCGCGAAAATCGCGTGACCTGGTATTCGGGCGTGCCCACGATGCACCAGATTCTTCTGGCTCGAAGTCAGCAGAAACCGGTGGAAGCCGATTCTCTGCGATTTATTCGTTCCTGCAGTGCGCCGCTCTCACCTCAGCTTATCCACAAAATCGAGGGACAGTTTGGAGTTCCGTTTGTCGAAGCTTATGGAATGACTGAGGCGGCGCACCAGATGACCTCGAATCCCCTGCCGCCGCGACATAGGAAGGCTGGCTCAGTGGGCGTGGGCGCGGGTCTGCGCATCGCCATCATGGACCCGGAGGGCAATCATCTGGGCACAAACCAGCGCGGCGAAGTTGCGATTCAGGGCGCCAACGTATTTCGGGGATATGAAAATAATCCTGAAGCCAATGCTCGCGCCTTTGTTGAAGGATGGTTTCGCACCGGCGATGAAGGATTTCTCGACGAAGATTGTTATTTGCATTTGACCGGGCGGATGAAGGACATCATTATTCGCGGCGGGGAAAATATTGCGCCTCACGAAATCGATGAGGTTCTGCTGCGCCATCCCGCCGTTGCTGCGGCCGTGACCTTTGGCTGCGCGCACCCGATTCTGGGTGAGGAAGTCGCCGCGGCGGTGGTTTTGAGCGAAGGCCAATCAGCTACGGAATCGCTACTGATCAAGCACTGCCGAGAGTTTCTGGCGGAATATAAATGTCCGGCGAAGATTTACCTGGTGGAGAATATTCCCACCACATCGACAGGGAAAATTCGCCGTCGTGTAGTCGCCGCAACGCTCACCGATGACCAACGCGGATGACCCGCAGGATAGGCCGCATGGATGAGCCCCGCATGGGTGAGTCCTGTATGGATGAGCCGCATGGATGAACAAAGATGAGATTCCTGATTGCGGGCGCGGGCGCGATCGGAGCCTACATTGGAGCGCGCATGGCGCAAGCGGGCTTCGATGTGACGCTGTTCGCGCGTGGACCGCATCTTCGGGCTATGCAAGAGCGCGGCGTGCAGGTAAAAAGCTCCGAGGGAGATTTCGTCGCTCGACCTGCTATCGCTGGTTCTCTTGAAGAAGTTGGGCCCGTGGACGTCGTCTTTCTTGGCGTAAAAGCGCATGGGCTGCCGCAACTGGCCCCTCATTTGAGGCCGGTGTTAGGTCCGGACACTACGGTCGTGAGCACGCAGAACGGAATTCCGTGGTGGTACTTCCAGGGTTTTGGCGGCGATTGGGAAGGTTTGCATCTTGAGCGCGTAGACCCTGGCGGGGTGATTTCTTCTGCAATCGACGCGCAGCGCGTCGTCGGATCGATTGTCTATTTTTCGACCGAAGTTACCGCGCCCGGCGTAATTCAACACATCGAGGGCAATCGCATCTCTCTCGGCGAACCAGACGGTTCGCGCTCCGATCGCTGCCGGCGAATTGCCGAGGCGCTGATCGCGTCAGGCTTGCGCTGCCCGGTTACAACCCGCCTGCGACACGAGATCTGGGTCAAGGTTCTCGGCAACGCTTCCTTCAATCCGCTGAGTGCGCTGACTCGGGCGACGTTGGTTCAAATGGTGCGTGACCCAGGAGTTTGCTGGGTGATTCGAAACATCATGCAGGAAGTGGAGGCGGTCTCGAACAAGTTGGGCATGGTGTTGCCAGTGTCAATCGATCAGCGCATTGCAGGCGCAGAAAAAGTTGGCGAGCACAAAACTTCAATGCTGCAGGATCTCGAAGCTGGTCGACCGATCGAACTTGAGGCGCTCGTCGGCGCAGTTGTGGAATTGGGGGAACGTGTAGGTCTGCCAATGACCTGCACTCGAACTGTGTATGAATGCACGAAACTATTGGCGAAGAATGCTGCAGAGGCAACCGCAAAAATAAATTGAAGAACGGTGTTCGGATGTCGGTAACAGATGTCTGCAACAATTGACATCCGCTGGGGCAGCATAAGCATCTCTCCAGCCGCCTGTTCTCGAGCCTCCGGGCGCCTGGCCGGCTCCTCCTGGCAGAATCGATTTGCCAATAAAAAATTTGCTAGGTGTTGGATAATCGGAGTATACTGCCATCGTTGTCTGGTCCACTTAGCGGACCACCTGCCTATGCCGACTCCAATCAAATCCGATTTCGAAGTTATACGACGGAACAAGGTCTACGAAGAAGTCGCCAAACAGATTGAACGCCTGATTCTGAAAAAACTCAAGCCCGGCGACAAATTGCCCTCCGAACGCGAGCTAGCCGAGATGCTTCAGGTAAGTCGCAGTTCCATTCGCGACGCCATTCGAGGTCTCGAGCTGATGGGCTTGGTGGAACCGCGTCAGGGGGCCGGGACAATCGTCCGCGAACTCTCCGCCGAGGCATTGGTCAATCCTTTTGCCAATGCCTTGAAGCATCGCCGGGAACTTGTCGGTGAGCTTTTGGATTTTCGCAAAATGCTTGAACCGCCGTTGGCTGCGCGGGCGGCCACGCATGCGTCTCCGGAAGAAATCTCGGAGATGGAAGAGATTTTGAGGCGGCAAGAAGAAAGGCAAAGTAAGGGAGATTCGGCCATTGCTGAGGACGCCGAATTCCACTACAGCGTTGCTTTGGCTTCCGGTAACTCCGTCGTGCTCAAGGTGATCGACACCATTATGGACCTGCTCCGCGATACCCGTGAACGCTCGTTGCAGGTGGAAGGGCGTTCGCAAAAATCGCTCACGGGACACCGGCGAATACTGAGTGCCATTAAACGCCACGACGCTGAGGCGGCAAAAGCGGCGATGCGCCGGCATATTGAAGATGTCGAAGAAATTGTGCTGAATAAGTTTTGAGCGGATTGTAGACCACGCCATGAACGAAATCTCTCAATCTTCGCAGACGGCGACGCTGACGCTGCGCGTTTCCGAGGCGCGAGTCGAGGACATCGGGCACGCCATTGCACGACTGGCGCCAGCCGACCTGAATCGCATGGGCGCGCGACCGGGTGATGTGCTGAAGATCACCGGTGGCGCAACCGCGGTGGCGCGCGCCGAGATTTCCGATGAAGGCTTCGAAGGAATGATCCAGATCGATGGCACCTGCCGCAGCAACTGCAACGCGGGATTGCAGGAGCAGGTGACGGTTGCGCCGGTTGAGTACGCGCAGGCCGTCGCTGTGCGGCTTTCACCGTTGTGGGTGGGCGCCGCGCCCGCGACCATTGCGCCCGACCGAATGCTCGAGGATCTTGAAGGCGTTCCGGTGATGGCCGGTGGCGTAGTGCGTGTTCCGACTTTTGCCAAGGCGGTGAACTTTCAGGTTGTGCGCACAATTCCGTCTGGACCGGTCGTAATCGGAAAACGCACCGATCTTCGAGTAGTGGATGGCGAGCAGACTGCGGCCCGGGCTCCATCGGTGTCGTACGAAGATATTGGTGGGTTGGAGCGCGAAGTGGCGCGGGTGCGCGAAATCGTTGAGCTGCCGCTGAAGTATTCGCACATCTTCGAACGGCTCGGAGTTCTTGCGCCGAAAGGCGTGCTGTTGTATGGACCTCCAGGTACGGGCAAAACGCTGCTGGCACGGGCCGTCGCCGCTGAAAGCCGTGTGCATTTTATTCATCTTAACGGCCCGGAGATCATGCGGAAGTTTTACGGCGAGAGCGAGGCTAAGCTTCGCGAGGTGTTTGAGGAAGCGGCGCGGCGTGCACCAGCAATTCTGTTTATCGACGAGATCGATGCTGTCGCCCCGAAGCGTACTGAAGTAGCGGGCGAGGTCGAAAAGCGCGTCGTGGCACAGCTTCTCAGCTTGATGGATGGCTTTGTTGCGCGTGGTCAAGTCATCGTCATCGGCGCTACTAATATTCCCGAGGTGCTCGATCCGGCCTTGCGTCGTCCTGGCCGGTTTGATCGTGAAATCGAGATTGGCGTTCCGAATACTCAAGCCCGGTTGCAGATTCTCAGGATTCACACGCGCGCCATGCCGCTGGCGAGTGATGTCAATCTGCAGGAGATCGCCGAGCACTCGCACGGCTTCGTCGGAGCCGATCTCGAAGCCCTGGGGCAGGAAGTCGGCATGATTGCTTTGCGCCGCTTTCTTTCTGCCATGCCGCTCGAAACCAATGGCGCCGACACCGCTGAACTCGGATCGCTGCAAGTTACGCACGACGATTTTCTTGCCGGCTTGAAAGAAGTCGAACCCAGTGCCACTCGCGAATTTTTCATTGAAAAAAGCGCAACGACATTTGCTTCGCTGGGAGGTCTCGCTGAGGTGAAACGGATGCTCGATGCCGTGGTCGAGCATTCTCATATGCGCGATGAGCTTTATGAGCGGGTGGGATTGGCTCCGCCGCGTGGCATTCTGCTCAGCGGGCCATCGGGCACGGGCAAAACTGCCATGGCTCGGGCGCTCTCTGGGGAGAAACAGATTCCGCTTATCGCGATTGATGGACCACAGCTTTACTCGAAGTGGCTGGGCGAATCGGAGCGAGCCTTGCGCGAGGTATTCAAGAAGGCGAGGCGCGCGGCCCCGTGCATCCTGTTTTTCGATACCCTTGATGCGCTTGCTCCGAAATTGGGCGCTGATCAGTTTGGCACGGATGTCTATCAAAGGATTCTGAGCCAGCTCTTGCGTGAGATCGATAACCTGCGCGACGTAAAAGGGGTGATTTTGCTGGGAGCGACCAATCGTCCAGAGCGGATCGACACAGCGCTTTTGCGAAGCGGGCGCTTTGACTATATACTCCCGTTCGCCAAGCCCGATGCCGCCGAGCGTGCGGCAATCATGCGGCTTTGCTGCCAGCGAGTGCCGGTCGCTTCCGATGTAAATTTCGAGGAGTTCGCTGAGCGGACCGATGGGCATACCGGCGCCGACATTGAAAGCTTGTGCAAGAAGGCGACGTTATCCGCCATCGCGGACTTTCAGAATGGAGCTCGTGGCGCGCATTTTGTCGTGCTACGCAGCGATTTTCTGACTGTGCTCGAATCTGGACGTGGGCTGCTCAGCGTTAGTTAGTTGAAATTTTTGATGTAAACAATTGATGCTCGAGTAATAAGTTGGAATGCTTCAAGTACGAATGACTTACTAAGATCGAGGTTAAACCATGGCTTATACGGAACTTACTGTCTGGACTCGCGGCATTATCATGGATAAAGAAGGCCGCGATATTGTCAATTCCATCTCCGCTTCCGCCCGCCTCGAGGGCAAGTATGCGCAGGCGATGGAAAACTATGTGGACAATCCTGATCGCACCAACTGTCCAACTCGCAAATATTGTCGCGTGAGCGATGAGGTCCTCGAGAATGAACTCACCTATGAAAATGAGCATCCCAACATCATTGTGCTGGTCGAGGGGACGATGGTGAAAGGGTGGGATTACATGCGCGGCATGCCGCCCGGCGGAACGCTTGTTATCAACACGCATTACACGCCGGATTACATGATTCGCTTCGTGCCCGGCGCAGAGCGGCTGTCACAACTTGTCTGTGTGGATGCGGCTCACCTGGCAGATCACAAGTGGCTCTACTATCGGCTGGGCGAGCTTGGTCTTGACCGGCTTTCGACTGAGGGCGCGGCCGAGCGCAACAAACAGGTTGCTCCTGACATTGCTGCTCCGCTGATTGCGGCGGTGGTTAAATCCACCGGCATCGTTAAGATGGAGACGATCAAGCCGATGATTGCGAATCAGAAAGCTTTCGAAATGGCACTTGACCATCTGCACATCATGCCGCTGACACCGGTCGCGGTGTAGGAAAGGAATTCATGTCGACTAAAGACACTCATATCCCCGATTGGTTGAAGGTTCCATTCGCAGGCATCACGCCGGCTCCCACGCAAGAAAAAGGTCAGGATCTTTTTCCGACCGGCAATTGGCGTTCGATTCGGCCGGTTTACCGGGACAAGTTGCCACCCTGCAACAATGCCTGCGGAACAAACGAAAAGATCCAGGGCTATCTCGACCTGGTGAAGCGGGGCAAGTATCTCGACGCTTACGCACTTATCAAAGAAGACATGCCGTTCCCTTCGGTGACCGGCCGCGTTTGCTATCACCCATGCGAACAGGCTTGCAATCGTGGAAAGTACGACGAAGCGATTTCGATTCGCGCGGTGGAACGTTTCCTTGGCGATCTTGGGCAGGCGTTGCCGAAGGATGTGGTCAAGGCTGGAAAGCCGAATGGCAAAAAAGTCGCCGTCGTTGGATCGGGCCCTGCTGGGCACAGCGCCGCATATCAACTGGCGCGACTGGGGTACAAAGTCACGATTCTTGAGAAGTCGCCGAAAGCTGGCGGCCTGAATCGCGGCGGCATTCCGGACTGGGTACTTCCGCAGCATGTGCTGGATCGCGAGATTGAGCGGCTGGTCGAACTTGGGATCACGATCAAGACCGGCGTGGAGGTCGGGAAAGACGTCACCTGGGACGATCTGAAAAAGAATTACGACGCCGTCGTACTGGCCGTCGGGCTTATTGATCCGAATAGCGTGCGCGCCGAGGGCGAGAATAAAGAAGGCGTGATTTACGGGCTTCCGTTCCTGCGCGACATTGGGATGGGAACTTCGAAGGTCAAGATCGGCGCCCGGGTAGCGGTCATTGGCGGCGGTAACACAGCCATTGACTGCGCTCGCGAAGCTTTGCGGCAGGGCGCTGTCGAAGTAACCATGATCACGGTGGAGGGCAATAAGCAGGAGATGCCAGCTTCGCCCGAAGATCTGCACGACATGCTTGAAGAAGGTGTCGAACTCATGCATGAGCGGGCGGTAACGGCGGTGCTCGGCAATGGAAAGATCGAAGCTTTGCAACTACATCCTGCGCGGTTTTCCGGCGCGATTAACGCATCGCCCATCACCGTTAATAAGGAAGTTGCTCCCTTGCGCTTCGCCGTCGATAACGTGATTATCGCGGTTGGGCAAAGGGCTTCTCTGAAGTGGCTGCCGGATGAATTCAAGACCGAGCGTGGCACGATTAGGGTTGACCGCTTTGGGCGTCTGGGCAATACGAACTTTTTTGCTGCCGGCGATATCGTACAACTCGGTTCGGGTCAGCCGCTGATGGTGGTGAATGCCGTCGGCGACGGAAAGCGCGTTGCCTTCAATCTCGACAAGGTCATGCGCGGCGAACAGTTGGAGCCGCGGACGATTCCGGTCGATGTCATCTTCGATTTGAATCGCATGAATATGACGTATTTCCCGCACTTTCCACGGGTGCAACAGGAGATGCTTCCGCCTACCAGCCGCCGTAAGACGCAGCAGGAGGTGATTCAGGCATTCTCCGAAGAACAGGCAGTCGAGGAGGCTGGGCGCTGTTTCAGTTGCGGCACCTGCAATGCCTGCGACAACTGTTATCTCGTCTGCCCGGAGCCTTGCATAGCGCGCCCTTCGCGATCGAACGGGCTTTATAAGATTCTGGTCGATTACTGTAAAGGCTGCCGCGTTTGCATCGAGGAATGTCCGACAGGATGTTTAGAGGGCGTGCCGGAACTTGACTTCGATACCGGCGTGGTGCGCATGGATACGGCTTTTGCCATCTCGCCAGGCCTGCATGGACGGCAGGCGGAAGAACTCAGGCATTTGGGCGATCGACCGGCAAAGAATATCTAGCATCGGAGCAAATATGGCAACAGCCACGGCGGCGAAGAAGAAGGTTCGGATCAACGGTTGCGTCGCGTCGGCGCAGGCAGCAAAGTACGCCGATGTCGATGTGATTGCGGCTTACCCGATTCGTCCATATACGGCGACCATGATGGCGCTAGCCCAGATGGTGGCCAATGGCGAGCTTGATGCGGAGTACATCGTGGCCGATAGCGAGCACTCGCAATTGAGTATCTCGCACGGCGCTTCCTCTTGCGGCGCGCGCGTCTTCACCGGCAGTTCGGGCGTAGGCGTGCAGTTTGCATACGAACTCTACTCGCCGATCTCGGGCAGTCGCATGCCGGTGCAGATGATGATTGCCGACCGTACGCTTGATCCGCCGGGAGATTTCGGCTCGGAGCACACCGACGCGCTCTCGACTCGCGATATGGGATGGCTGATGGGCTGGTCGTGCGATGCTCAGGAGGCGTTCGATAACCATTTGATCGCCTATCGAATCGGTGAAGATCCGCGAGTGCTTTTGCCGCAGATGGTTTGTCAGGATGGATTCTTTGTCTCCCACATTACGGGCGATGTCGAATTGCCCGACACTGGACAGGTGAAGGAATTTCTGCCGCCTTACAAGCATCCTTATCCGCTCGACCCGCGGCATCCGGTGTCGCACGGGCCGCAGATTATGCCGGAGCAGGGTCCGCCGCTGCAATTAGAGCGGGCTCGCGCGATGGAAGGGTCGATGGCTGTGATTGAGGAAGTTCACGAAGAGTTCGCGAAAATTTTCGGTCGGCGTTATGACCCTTGGGTTGAAGAGTTTATGACCGATGACGCCGAAGTTGTCTTCTTCCTGCAAGGCGCTCATGCGGTCACCGCTCGCTTTGCGATTCAGCACATGCGCGATAAGGGACTTAAAGTCGGCATGGCGCGGTTGCGGACAATTCGACCGTATCCGACGGATCGCGTGAACGAGGTGCTCAGCAAGTTCAAAGTGGTCGGCGTGATTGAAACCAACATGGGCCTCGGCAGCGTCAGCAGCGGCGGCTCGCTTTATGCCGAAGTTTGCGCGGCTCTTTACGAAAGTGATCGGCGTCCGCTCGTCCTGTCATTCATGGCAGGAATGGGCGGCGAAGCCATTGTGCTCAAGGAATTTTATTGGATGACTGAGAAGATGATGGAAGCGCAGAAACGCGGCAAGATCGAAAAGCGCACGCATTGGGTCGGATTTGAGGAGTAAGAGAGTAAGAGATTTCAGTGGAGCGCCGGGCGTCCTCGCCCGGCCGAGGAGAAACTGGTATGGCGACGATAGAAGTACAGCGGCAATTGCTGCCGATTCTTGATAGTCCGAATCAGGGGGCGCGTTTCTACAACCCGGAATTACCGCAGAGTGAGCCGTTCGTTCCCGGCCATCGCACTTGCGCGGGCTGCGGGCCCTCCATCCAATACCGGATGACGAGCAAGGCTGCGGGTGACAACACGATCCTTGTCGGACCGACCGGCTGCATGTATGTCGCTAACAGTTCGTATCTGTGCACGCCTTACAACGTGCCGTGGGCGCACACGCAGATTGGAAGCGCGGGCAGTTTCACGGCTGGCGTCGCCGCTGCTTATGAGGCAATGATCCGCAAAGGCAAGTGGAAGGGCGCATTCCCAAACATCATCTGCGAAGCGGGCGACGGCAGCGCTTCTGACATTGGGCTTGCGTCAATCTCTGGCGCGCTTTATCGCAATCACGATTGCCTGATCATTTGCTACGACAACGAGCAGTACGCAAACACTGGCATTCAGGCGTCATCGCGCACGCCTTATGGCGGCATGACGACCTTCTCACCTCCTGGGCCTCTGGTTCCGGAGGCGAAGAAATTATTTCCTAAAGATCTTGCGCGCATGATGGCGGCTGGACATCCGCACTGTTACGTGGCGACCGCCAGCGTGGGTTATCCCATCGACCTGATGAATAAGGTGCGCAAGGGGCTCAACCACAAAGGTGCTGCATATCTGATGGTCTACACGCCATGCCAGAAGGGGTTCGTTTATGAGACACCGCGTTCGATCGATCTTGGACGGCTGGTTGTCGAATGCGGGCTCTATCCGATGTGGGAGTGGAATCCCGAGAAGCGTGAGTACGATTACAGCTTCCGCCCAGCCAGCATGCGCCCGGTGTCTGAGTACCTGAAATTGCAAGGACGCTTCGGCCATCTCCACGCCGAGCATATTGCTAATCTGCAGAAATTTGCCAATCAACAATGGACCATGATGGGCGTGCAACTGCCGGAAGCTCTGCTCAAGGCTGCGGACGCTAAAAATCTGGTTAACATGGCGGCTGCTGAAGAGGCGGCGACAGTGGCGGAGACTGTATGAGCGCTAAACCGAATACTCCGCCGGAAGCTGCGGGTCAGTTCCTGAGCCGCAGGAGAGCTACATCGTCAGCGAGGGCAAGAAGCGCGGATCGACGCGTGATGTGCGTCCGGAAGCGGCCTTTGACCGCTACTACACCGTGCTGCGCGTGCATGGAGGCGACGCGATCCTCACTGACAACTGGCACACGAATGAAGTGCTCGACCATGCGCGCAACAACTTCGAAGGAATTACGTTCGCGATGCGGACGCTGGAGGCCTGGGGTGCGATGATTGAAAACGATCATCGCGCTTACTACACGGCGGGTGGACGCATATGGGTCATGGATCTGGAGCCATGCGCCGCCAAGAAGTCGCGGCTGCCGGGCACCGGACCTGGCAAGAAGTAGCGAACGCTTGCGCCGCATTCTGCTTATTGACGATACGCCTGAAATCGCGGAGCTTTTGACCTTTGCGCTGCGCGACCATGGTTATGAAGTGTTCGCCGAAGGCTATAACCCTGGTGTCAATGACTCGGTGCTGGAGCAACGCGCCGATGCGGTCGTGCTCGATTGTTCTTCGTACGACATGAGCGAGGCGCTGTTCGACGCCGTGCGGAGTCATCCGAATCATGCCGAACTTCCCGTGGTCATCATCAGCGATACACCGGAAGCGGCAAACGCCAGCCTTCGTTCCCGGAACGCTCGAAAAGTCTTGCTGGTCCCTAAACCATTCACCGGCGCGCAGGTTGCAAGCGCCCTCGATCAGTTGCTGGAATAAATATGCCATTGTGGAGCATGGACGAGTGGCAGTTCCTTGAGCGCGAAACCGTTAGCGACCCGAAAGGCAGACAGTGGACGGTCGCGTTGATGGACGTGCTCGGTCAGGAGGGAGATCCTGACATGCCTAATAAGCTGCTCGAACTTCAATATTCTTCAGGTCGATACTTCACGCTTCTTTATTCAACGGCTGGAGCTCTACAGCGGGAGCGGGGTTATACTTCGCTGCCGGAAGCGGAGAACGCGTATCGAGAAATGCTGGTGGCGGTTATCGACGGTAGTCTGGATCCCACGCAGCCAGTGTTTCGCCAGGATCTGGAAGATTGACGATCTGGAAGATGGACGATCTGCAAGGTTGACGACCTGCAAGATCGATCCGGATAAAACCAAACTCGGTGTTATGACTCTCACCGACCCGGATCAAGATCGCGCATCACGACATGAAGCACCTGGCCGGCTTGCCTCGCTTCGCGTTCTGAAATTTTCGGAGTCGAAGCGTTTTCACCGTCCTGATCTCGATATGTTCGCGCGACTGCTGGTAGACGGGCACATCCATTTCGAATCAGGCCAGCGCGCTCGGCGATTGAAAGCCGCATGCTGAATGACCAATCAGCAATATTTCCCGCGGGGAGGGCAGCGGGCGTGGTCAGGCCTTTATGCTCCAAGGCATCGGTTACGATGGCTTCGAGGATTCCGCACGAAGTTTGCAAGGCCAGAGTGTAGTCACCTTGCTCGAGAGCGCGTCGACTATCTGTATATGCCTGCTCGACAATCGGTCGGAGTTCTGGATTATGGACGAACTCGAAGCGGCGAGGGGCGGGCGCATCCGGGGACGCTAAAGATGTGCCCGAACTGTTTCCGCTATTTTCCATTCCCGAGAGCGAAGCGACGGCTCGCTCCAGTACGCCGAGAAGTCGAGTGATAATCTCCACCGGTGCTGCTTCTTCAACGGCTTGGCCTTCGGCTGAACGCATCAGGAAGGCTTGGCTAAAGGATCGCGCCAGCCAATGGGACTTGCTGCCTCCAGAAAGTTGGTTGATGGTTACGCCGCAATCCTCCTGCCAAACACGGGTTGCGGCGATCGTCGATGCGTTGCCGGGGTCGCACGCGAGACTCTCGCGAACCGCACGTCCTCTCCGGATCAGGGCTTGGAGGTGGGCAACGTTTGTGTCAATTTGTGCTCGCAGGCTTATATCTGTCGGCATTGGAAGTGTCGCACCTTTTCCTAAGGTCCCGTTAACGCCTAAAGGCCCAGTCTGCTTTACTCGCCTATGCTTGACAGCGCAAAATGAGCATGTTAGATTTCTGCGGGCAACTGGTTCGATCAGTGGACCAGTATATATTACGCCTCGCGGGGAGCCAAGAGATCCTCGCGTTCACTGCCACTTCGGTGGATTGGCACTACTCTGCGGAACCCAGTTGTTCTTGCAGTGCGCTGTTAACGTCTAACGGCCGTCGTGGAGGTAATACAAGTGGCTGCAACTCCGGCTTCCCTGATTCATCCGTCCCGAATCCCCAATCGTTGGATCCAGTTATCGGCTGGCATCGTCGCGATGATGGCCATCGCGAATTTGCAGTATGCCTGGACTCTTTTCACCAAGCCTATTCAGGCCCATCTCCATGTTTCGCTGGTTGCGGTGCAGTGGACATTCACTTTATTCGTTGCCCTGGAGACTTGGCTCGTCCCTTTCGAAGGATTTCTCGTCGATCTAATCGGACCCCGATTGATGCTGGGCCTTGGTTCGTTCATGGTCGGACTTGGCTGGATCGGATCAGGCTATGCGGAGACGATACATGGCCTTTACTTCTGGTATGGAGTGGGCGGGATCGGCGCCGGAATCGTTTATGGCGGAGCCATCGGGAATGCGCTGAAGTGGTTTCCGGACCATCGCGGGCTCTGTGTTGGCCTGACCGCCGGGGCTTTCGGTGTCGGCACGGCGACGACGATTGCGCCGATTGCAAATATGCTCAAGGTTTCGGGTTACCAGCATACTTTCATCGTTTGGGGAATTATCCAGGGAGTGGTGGTGCTGGCTTCTTCACTCTTTTTGGCCAGGCCGCCATTAGGGTGGACGCCTCCAAACTGGGAAGCGAAAGAAGTGAAGATTAAAGCCAAAGTCAACACCTCGGCCCTCGACATGACGCCGTGGCAGATGATGTGCCAGCCTTCTTTCTATCTCATTTATTTGATGATGACGATGCTCGCTTTTGGCGGTTTGGTGGTTACTGCCCAACTCAATCCCATGGCCTCTTCCTACCATGTTGATAAGATCGTGGTCGCCTTCGGTATGACTGCGTTGGTGCTGGCCATTACCGTTGATCGTGTTCTGAACGGTTTTACGCGTCCATTCTGGGGATGGGTATCGGACCATATCGGACGCGAGAATTCGATTTTCATCGCTTTTGTTCTAGAGGCGCTTGCGGTTTACGCTTTGCTTCAGTTAATCGACCGTCCCGTTTGGTTCGTGGCTTTGTCGGGGTTGTGCTTTTTTGCGTGGGGCAACATTTTTTCATTATTTCCATCACTTACCGGGGACTTGTACGGAAAGAAGTGGGCTACCACCAACTATGGCGTCGTCTATACGGCTAAAGGAGTCGCTGCGGGCTTTGCCGGTCCGGGCGCGGCTTGGCTGTTTGCCAAGACTGGATCGTGGACGAAGGTATTCTGGGCGATGATCATCTGCGATCTGGTGGCTGCGTTCATGGCTTTGCTATGGCTGAAGCCAATCGCCCGCCGCGCAGTGCAAGGGTCGGAGCGCTCGTCATCCGCTGCCAAGGCACCTCCACAGTTAAAGCGAGGCGTAGCTTAGCGCAACTTCCCAAGCGTTGGCGCCGACAACGTCACTTGTGGCTTTAGAAGGCCAGCAGGCTATGAGGGCAAGCGTTTGCCGCGCGTTTCAGCGCCGAACGGAATTAAAATCAGGCCGAGAGCGAAGGCAACGGAAGTCAGCGCAACCGGAGTCCCCAGCGACCCGAAGTGACGCACGCCAGCTCCCACCAGGAACGTGATTCCGGCTCCGCCGAAACGCGCGAACGAGGTCGAAAAGGCGAAGGCGCTGGCACGGCATTCGGTGGGATATTGCTCGGGAAGCCAGAGCGTGTAGACAGCAAAGTTGGCTCCTCCCAAACCCAGAAAAAAGAGACAGACGAAAAGCCAAGGGAGGGCGCTCGCTCCGAGATAGAAAACCTTGCCGAAAGTGAGGGCGATGAAGACCATCATGAGGGCGAAGAAAACGGCCAAGGCTCCGCGTCGCCCCGCTTTTTCGGCAAGCCACGGCATTGCGAGGCAGCCGAGAATTGTGGCGAACGAGACCATCATGATTCCCCATGAAGCTAATTGCGCGACTTGTGGGCCGTGCCGCCCGCCTGCCTCGGCTACGGCTGTGATCGCCGCCGGAACGTAGACCGTTCCTGCCCATAGGCCGCAGATGGAAGCCAGCATGAGTAGCGAATTTACAATCGTGCGCTGGCGCCAAGCGGGCGAAAAAAGCGCAGCCAGCGGACGCCAGACTTCCCACGACCGTACAATGCTTTCTTTCTTTTTCCACGCGACTGGTTCCGTTACTCCGTGGCGAATCCAGGCCAGCAGCAGGGCTGGAACGCCGCCAACGATAAACATGGCGCGCCAGCCATAATGGCTGCCGATGCCGTAGTTGGCCAGGGCGGCGAGAAATATGCCGACGTAATAACCGGTGTGCATCAGGCCGGCGCCGAACTGGCGGCGATGCTCGGGCCACTCCTCGGCCACGAAAGTGCCGCCCATGGCCCATTCTCCGCCGATGCCGATGCCGGCGAGCAAACGAAGAATGGCCAGTTGCCACACGCCGGTCGCGAACGCGCTCAGAAAAGTGAAGACCGAATACCAGACGATGGTCAGCATCAGCGTGCGGACGCGGCCGAATTTGTCTCCTACAGGACCCCAAAGAAACGCCATTCCCCAACCGATCAGAAACAGGGCGAAGAGCAAACCTCCGTACAAGCCGATGTTGCCTTTGGTTGCGGCAATGCCAGAGCGCGGCAGCAGTTCGCGCAGGGAAGGTACGAGGACGAGCGCATAAACAAAGGAGTCCATGCCGTCGAGCGTCCATCCTCCCCAAGAGGCCCAGAAGCCGCGAATCTGATTTCTGGTAAGCGATAAAGATAAGGAGGGCGCGGCAATTGGGCCGGGAAGGTTCGCTTCGTTCGTCGCGGGACGAGGCATGACAGTGGGACACTATATCAAAAATGGGCCCAGGCTGTAGAAAAAATGGCGGGTGGCGCTGGCCCAGCCCCAGCCCTTCTTCTAATCCCCAAGGGTGCCCCGCTCTTGTCGCGTCCTTTGCGACAGGGCCTGCCCTGAGCGAAGTCGAAGGGGCGGGGATTTTGATCTCACGAACTGATCTCACACGAACCGATCTCACGAACTGAAGATGGGAGGTCAAGTTCCCTACCCTGTCCCTGTAAAGAGCGCAGGTATAAGGATGGGCCATCCGCCCACCCGCGCTTCGAAACCATCAATTCTGTCCTGCACGCCCTCGGCGTGAAGTTCGCCGTTGTCGCCGAACGCGAGAGCTAGCGAGGCCTTCAAAACGAAATCCCAAGATGGCGGGGACGTGGAATCCCACCCTTCAAAGACCGAAGGGTGGGGCACCAAGCTATGCGGTGTTACATGCCCTTCACTAACGAACAATGGGACGCAGCAGTTTTCCATGTACCAGACTCATCGATCCAGGTGTCGCTGCAGAGGATGGTTCGCGCCCGATGCGTTCCGTTCATCTCCGCGTCGTAGGTCATCTTATAATGTGAAACCGCGACGTTTGAACCGAAGGTCGCCACATGCACGTCGCTGATCTCGTTGCTCTTCCACTTAACCGCCTTGTCCTCCATACCCTTCAGGACTTCGTCTTTCGTCTGCCAAGCCCCCCAACTGTTTCCTTGCACGTATCCGTCGGCCAGATGCTCCCGCATCCATGACACATCGTTCTTCAGTTGCGCTTTTGTGTTGTCCTCTTGCAGTTGTTTGATCTGCTGGGCGACGTCGCCGGCAGCCTGGGCTTTAGGGTTAATGGTTAGAGTGAGACAGCAGAGCAGGGTGATCACAGCGAACGCCGTTGTTTTGGTCAATGTATGCTCCTCCATAGAGTCGCTGGCATTCTACACCTCAGCCGCTTATTGGGTCGACGGGTGGGCCACTTGTTCCAACCTGTAATAACTGGGGTGCGCCACTTCTCATGCTTTTTGAGAAGTGGGCCGCCGCGCTGCCGACAGATAGGGTTTTTTTCTCACAACTGCACCGTGCGCGCCGTCACCGCCGCCACACTACCTGTCTTCTATCCTTCTCCGATGCGGCGCAACCTAAAACGCTTTTATGGCTCCGGAGACCTGCATTTCATCACCTGTAGCTGTTATCGGCGACAAGCGTTTCTGGGCACGGCATCGCGTCGCGACCTGTTTCTGACCGTGCTGGAGCAGGTGCGCCGACGGTATGCCTTCGTCGTCGTGGGCTACGTGGTGATGCCGGAACATATTCATCTGCTCCTTAGCGAACCGCAGGAGAAGAGCCCTTCGACCGTGATGCAGGCGCTCAAAATCGGCTTCGCGTGCCGCGTCCTGGCAGGAAAAAGGCGAAACCGGAACCCCGCTCAAGGCCGCCTTTTTGACCATGCTCCGCAACACATTTGGCAAAAGCGATTCTACGACTTTAATGTTTGGACGGAACGGAAACGCATTGAGAAGCTGCGCTACATGCATCGCAATCCGGTAACGCGGGGATTGGTGGAGTCGCCGGAACGGTGGCGCTGGAGCAGTTTCCGCGCATACTCCCTCGGCGAAGCCGGACCGGTCGCCGTGAATGCGTGGCAGGTGCTGAAGATGAAGATTCGGCCGCCAGCCGCGTAACGACAAAAACCTCCTCTGCTGACGGTATGGACCGGCCACTTCTCAAAAAGCGTGAGAAGTGGCGCACCCCGGTTATTATGGGTCGAGGTTCAGAGAAGTGGCCAACCCGCCAGCCTGTCTGATAATGGATCAGCCTCCAACGTCCAGCCTCTAGATTCCGCAAAGAGCGCGAAATTTAGAATGGGCCACCCGCGGAGTCTGCGACGTATGAACATCCCCACTTAGGCCAAAGCTGGACTTGAGTAGGCCGCCTGCCCGTCAGCGTGAGTAAATGAGATTCCTACTGTTTTCTGCCAACGCAAGGCTTTGAATTCTTGAGCCTTCAACATTGCCATTCTCACTGGCTTCTCGGGTATAGGCAGGGATGTGCGTTCCGGCATTTCGTCATAGGTTCTTCCGTGGAGCCTTCGTCCGGCTATCGATTTGCGAACGCCGCCCCACTGCTTGAAGAAGAATGCAATACTCTCATTCCGACACAGCGTTAGGATGCTATCGACCCACCTCTCCTCGATCGGCCGGGCGCCGTTCCCACTCTCTCCTCCTACGATGGCCCAATCCAAACCGGAGATGTCAAAACTGCCTAGGTCTTCCAGTAAGGGCTCAATCGACAAAAACCTGACTGCGGCAGGCGCATGCTGGAGGTGTTGGATGCGTGGCAGACCGTATTTCTTGTCTTCAACGCTAACGCCCCACCAAATATGTCGCTCTGCGGCAGCAAAGCGCAGTTTCGTTAAGAGGAGATCCCGCAGCCGTTCGGAGCGCTTGGTGAGCACTTGATAAGTATGCCAGTTCGCCTCGACCATAACCCGAACCACTTCCTCGATGTAAGCGTCCGGTACTTCCGGCTGAAACAGATCGCTCATGCTGTTTACGAAGACGGTGCGAGGTCCCGACCATCGGAACGGCTCAGGAAGCTTCTCGGGCACTAAGCGTAGGTCGAAGCCCTGTTCGTAAGGGTGTCCCTTAACTCCACGAAAGCGTTCGGCAAAGGTTTCGGCGTAGCAATGCTTGCATCCTGGGCTTACTTTGATGCAGCCCCTGAGCGGGTTCCACGTCGCGTCCGTCCATTCGATTTTGGAATTATCGCTCATCGTGCCCCTTGTGTTGGTTGGTTGGCTTCCATACTAGCAATTGACCGCCTGAAGTAAAGCTGTTGTCGCAAGCACCGGTTTATCAGTAGGGCCCCTCCTGTCGGAAGACATCTCGAATGACCAGATTATATATATTCGCTATTTATTCGCCAACCTGAAGCGCAAAAAATACGCCAATTTACTAAGAGCCGTATACACTGGTCAGTAGCTCACGTGACCCAACAAACCATGTTCGGCGGGCCATGGACCCAGCAGAAGCTGGAAGTGCTGAGCAAGTATCTCTCGGCGTACACGAAGATTTTTAGAAAGAACCCCAAAGCTCGGTTTTATAAAACCAGCTACGTCGACGCATTCGCTGGGACCGGAGTGATCCGAAGACCCGCTCTCGGCGGAATTGCCGACTTCTTTCCCGAAATGGCGAAAGCCGAAGAGAAATTTAGAAAGGGAAGTGTAAGACGGGCGCTTGAGGTCGAGCCTTCTTTCGATAAATTTGTTTTTATCGAAAAGAACGCGAAGAAATGCAAAGAGCTGAAAGCTGTAGCAGCAGAGTTTCCCCATAAGAAAGTCAATGTCATCAATGAAGATGCCAATAGCGCGCTCCTGAAGTGGTGTTCAAACTTGAATACCCAACGCGAGCGGGCTGTTGTCTTCCTCGACCCGTTCGGCGCATCCGTCGAATGGAAAGTCATCTCAGCACTGGCCAAGACCCGTGCTGTGGACCTGTGGATACTGTTCCCGTATTCCGCGGTGAACCGGATGCTGATGCGGAATCGCAAGCCACAAGGTGCCTTGGCGGAGCGTTTGACAAAGGTTTTTGGTACAGCGGATTGGGAGAAGTCCTTCTATTCGAGCAGGAAGCTTCGACCTCTATTCACTGAAGCACCTGTCGAAGAGGATCTTAAGTCCGTGGACCATCGTGAGATTATCGACTTTTTTATGGCTCGACTTCGAAAAGAATTCGAGGCGGTGGCAGATCCGAAGCCCCTCCACAATTCAAGAGGTTCGCTGCTGTTCATGCTGATTTTTGCGGCTGGCAATGCGGCAAGCGCGAAGACGGGAATCAAGATCGCGAATAGCATTAAGTTTGACTATTGAAATTCCCAACCCAGAAAAAGGGCTTCCGATGGTGGTCCGCGAATCGGGAAGTGGCAGTTATGGCGAGTGGGCGGGTGGGCCACTTCTTCCAACCTATAATAACTGGGGGTGCGCCACTTCTCACGCTTTGTGAGAAGTGGCCTACCCCTTGTGAGAAGTGGCCTACCCCAGATTTTTGACTTGACCGAATCGAAAACGCCTGTAAAGATAAAACGCTCCCTATGTAGTCTTGCATTTTAAGTCCAATAGAATCAAGACTTTGATAGTTAACCATTTAAGATTGAATACTTTGGCAGCCTCTGTTCGCTAAAGTCTTGATTCCAATATACCGGGTAGGGAGGGGTCTCCGAGTTGGAAGTCAAAATCCCCGCCCTGTCGCACAAAACGCGACAAGAGCGGGGCACCCGGCTCTTGAACTTGGGTGGGAATTTTCGTCGTCGGCTACATGCTGCCAGCTGCGGTTTCCTGGTGGAAGGGCGACATCCATTTGCCGGCTTTCTTCTGCCAGATCGAGGTGGCGAAAACCTTCCCCGATTGCTTTTTGCCATCGCAGGTTGCGTCCTGCATTGCCGTGTAGGTCATGACGACCGTGTCTTTATCGAGCCACATATAGGAGAAATCGGAGAGCGAGTAGCTGTTGACCGCGCATCTCGCGTCAGTAATGCTTTTCAGCAGCTGCTCCTTGCCCTTGAATACCCCTCCATCGGCGACACTTAGAGCGTCGTCCGGGGTCATCGGTTCCACCGGCTTTGCATCGTGGTCTTTCCACGCCTGCCAGCCCATTTTTTCCTTGCTTTCGAGTGTCTTCTCTACGCTTGCATTCATCTGCGAGAACAATGGGACTGCGGATAACAGCAGAGCGAAACCAAGTGCCGTTAAAACGATTCGACGCATATTCCTCCTTTAGTCTTAAGTCTTAGGTAGCGGCCAGAACTATAGATCGGGCAAGAGATCGTGTCAATCACTGCGAGGATTCGGTCGGAGACGGGAACCACTTCGATGACCACAGAATTGGCAGAGTCAAAGTCCCCGCTCCGTCGCACGAAACGCGACAGGAGCGGGGCACCCGGACTGGGCAGTTAGCGTTTTGCTGCTTGCAGACGCTCTTCTAAAGACTTGACTTCGTCATTCAATTCCTTTGGCAGGCGATTGCCGAACTGGGCGAAGTGCTCTTTGATGGAGGGGACTTCGGCTAGCCAGCCATCGATATTGACGCTTAGCAGTTCGTCTACGTGAGAGCCTTTGATGTCGAGGCCGGCGGTGTCAAGATCTTCTACCTCGGGAACTCTCCCGATGGGCGTGTTATTGGCATGGACCTTGCCGTCGCAGCGCTCGAAGATCCATTTCAGGACGCGGCTGTTTTCGCCATAACCGGGCCACAGGAACTTGCCGTTCTGGTCCTGGCGGAACCAGTTGACGTAGAAAATTTTGGGCAGCTTTTTTGCGTCGGCGGTGGCTCCCATCTTGAGCCAGTGGGCGAAGTAATCTCCCATGTGGTAGCCGCAGAAGGGAAGCATGGCCATAGGATCGCGACGGAGTTTGCCGACTTTGCCCGTGGTGGCGGCGGTGGTCTCGCTGCTGGCGGTCGCGCCGAGGAACGTGCCGTGCTGCCAATTGAAGGCCTCGGTGACTAGCGGAACGATTCCGGCGCGGCGTCCACCGAAGAGGATTGCGTCGATGGGTACGCCGTTCGGAGTCTCCCACTCGGGAGCGATGCAGGGGCACTGACTGGCGTGGGCGGTAAAGCGCGCGTTCGGATGCGCGGCCTTGCGGCCGGATTGCGGGGTCCAACGACGCCGCAGCCAGTCGACCAATTGCGCCGGCGGCTCATCCGTCATTCCCTCCCACCAGACGTCGCCGTCCATGGTCATGGCGCAATTGGTGAAGATTGCGTTCTTGGTGATGCTCAGCATGGCGTTGAAGTTCGACTGCATGCTGGTGCCGGGAGCGACGCCAAAGAAGCCATATTCGGGATTGATGGCGTAGAGGCGGCCGTCGGCGCCGAACTTCATCCACGCGATGTCATCGCCGACGGTCTCGACTTTCCAACCTGGGATAGTGGGGATAAGCATCGAGAGATTGGTTTTGCCACAGGCGGAAGGGAAGGCTCCGGTCATATATTTGGCCTGACCGGTGGGGCTGATCAGTTTGAGGATGAGCATGTGCTCGGCCATCCAACCTTGATCGCGAGCTTGCACTGATGCGATGCGCAGGGCGTGGCACTTTTTTGCGAGCAATGCGTTGCCGCCGTAACCTGAACCATAAGACCAGATCTCGCGCGTTTCGGGGAAATGGCAGATGAATTTATTTTCGGGATTGCAGCGCCAGGTCGAGTCGGCCTGATTTGGTTCCAGCGGATCGCCGACGGAGTGGAGTCCGCGAACGAACTCGCCGTCTTCGCCGAGGGTCTCGAAGACACGGGCTCCGACGCGGGACATGATATGCATGCTGACGACGACGTAGGTCGAGTCGGTGATTTCAACTCCGATTTTGGCCATCGGCGAGCCGATCGGCCCGAGGCTGTAGGGAATGACGAACATGGTGTGGCCGCGCATGGAGCCCTCGAACAAGCCTGCTAATTTCTTCTTCATCTTGTCGGGGTCTTCCCAGTTGTTGGTGGGACCGGCATCTTCTTTATTACGCGAGCAAATGAAGGTCTGATCCTCCACGCGGGCCACGTCTGCGGGGTCGGAGCGCACGAGCAGGCTGTTGGGGCGCTTCTCGGGATTTAGCGGGATGCCGATGCCGCTCATGATCAGGTAGCGGACCATGGTTTGATATTCTTCGGGCGAGCCATCGCACCAGTAGATGCGGTCGGGTTTGCACATCTGCGCCATCTCTGCCACCCAGCGCTCGAGCTTGGGGTGCCGATGGCTGGGGGTAGAAGTTTCAACTTCTATTGTGCTGCTCGCCATAATGAATATCTCCTCTATAACGACGCGCTATTTAACGATCCGTTATTTCAAACTTACGCTAAACGTTCTTACGCTCGACCATGACGCCTGATTCAAGAGCATGATCGCGGTTGGTCTTCTGCGAGAAGATCTCTTTTACAAGCGCAACTCTCATTTTCTCTTACTTGAGGTCATTATTCCAGAGATCGATTTTGCCACGCCGAAATCAATGTTTCCGTTAGCTTCGTCACAGGGAGATGTGACACAGCCTTTGCTTTGAGAGTCGATCGGACCTCAGCGGCTAAAAGTTGAACCGCGCGGAAAACTGCAAGGCGCGTGGCAGGCCGTAGGTGATGGCGCTCGTCGAGAAGCGAAGGAGCGTGGGTATTGCTGAAGTCGAAGTGATTGTTGAAGTCCATGCCATCGAGCATGATGCTCTTGGCGTAGGTGTAGCCAAATTGCACGGAGAAGCCTTGTGACAGGCTGTGCTGCACGTGGACGAATAAAGAGTTGCAATTGTTCTGCGCGGCGCGGGCTGGGGCTAGACCTGGATGTCCTCGCGCAAGCCCATCTCAAGGGTTAACTTCGGAAACGCGCGGAACGTGTCCTGCGCGTAGAAACCGTAGTAGGGCACGGCAAAAGAAAAAGTCGGATTTCCCGCAGCTTGGTTGAAATTGATGTATTCGCCGAGCGCAAAATACTCGAGGTTAGGAAATTCATAGAGGCCGAGCGGGGACCCGAAGTCGATCGCCTCATTGGGATCGGCGCCGCCGTCATCGGTGTCCGCATCCCATGTGTGGTTAAAATCGAAGCCGAATTGCAAAGTGTGCTTGCCGATTACATAATCGACGCGGTCGGATAACATTTGTGAAGATAGGGGCGGTTGCATTGTTACCCATGCGGCAAGGTTGTTTCTTCAATTCCTGGTTCTTGAATTCCTCTTTTTTAATTCCTCTCGTGGCTGGTTGGTCGTTCCCAAATATGTACCTTGGTGATCTAGTTATTCGGAGCTGTGTTTTGTCATAGTACAAGGAGTCTAAAAATCACTATCATATGCAACGGCGCAGTATCCCCCGGCCTTCGCCTTACCAATGGATTTGCTTGGCTGCCGTTCGTTTTCTGTTTTCTTGCCTTGACTTAATAAGTGTTAGCGCTGGCAGTGATAACTTCAAGGTCGATACACTTCCGCAATCTATAAGGTTACTTTTAACTCAGAAATATCTATTGGACACCATCAGCGGCAGAACCTCAAATACTGTCGTCACGATGCCGCCGGATAGCTCGGTTAGTTGCAGTGGCGCTTTCATCTCTCCGACAGTGAATTCATGCGAAATTATCACCTTTATCGTGTCCTGCGGTACAGTCGGGGTGCGATCGAGCGCTGTGGCCAAGGTAACGCCGTCTACGAAAGATCACTTGCTTGTTACGTTCCGAGAACGAATTTGTAAGCATAGAAGGCGCTTCGAGGAACGCCCTAGCGAGCACTTTGGGAGCAAGCCATGAGGAAGATACTTCGACTTACCACGCTTACTTGCCTGTTCGGGTTATTGGCATTTCCGAACCTTTGCTATGGAGTCATTAACAATTGCACGTTCTACGTTTCCGCGACCGGCACAGGGAGCGGTTCCTCCTCGAGCGCTCCTGCTCCTATCTCAAGGATAGCCGCAGCTACGTCGCCAGGATCAGTGATATGTTTTATGGGCGCTGGAGGACCCTACAACTTCGCGGCTAGCTATAGCATTTCGGGGAGCGGCACGTCGGCAAGCCCGGTGACCTGGGTTGCCTATGGCGACTCACCTGTAACCTTTGCCTGGACGGGTGGAACGAATGGAGGAGGCAGCGGCAATAACACCGGTAGAGGACGCTGGATTCTCGAATTTTCGTCAGCTTACTACGTTATCAATGGGATCAACTTCCAAGGCAACAAGTACGGGAATGAAGCGATTTATTGCGGCTCTCCTGGCCATCACCTGACCATCGAGAACTCGACAGCCACCGGCTTCATCTACACTGCCTTTGCCTGCTCCAACTTCGATTACGAATTCGTTCTGAACAATCAAATCTGGCAAAACGGTGAAAATCCGAATGGCGTGGTCACGGTCGCATCGAACGCTGGAAGCGGAATCTCGCTCAACCAACAAACCCAGTACGACAACTATACCGGCCTGCATTGCGCCATAGTTGGAAATGTGGTCACTGGCCAGGTCGACCCAACGAGCGTTCACACGGATGGGAACGGCATCATACTCGATTTATCTAAGAGCGCTCAAGCTGGCGGGTGCCTGGTTGCTAACAACGTGATCGTGATGAATGGTGGTATAGGTATCGAAATCAACTCGGGAGCGAACAATCCAAGTTTTCCGAACCCCTGGTCGCATGTCGCAGTCGTCAACAACACGGTCGCCTTCAGCGGTCTCGATCTGACGCGTAACTATGCCCCTCCCAATTACAGTGATATCTATTCGACGGACGTGTGCTACGTCAATAACCTCTCCCAGGCATGGAATTACACCGGCCCGTTGCCGTCAGGATGGGCAACGACTCCTCCGAATTGGCTTGAAGAGACCTCCCCGATAGGAACTATATGGGCCAATACCACTTCATCGGCGTCGGCGACGGCTACGAACCTCTGGTATCAGGGCATCGAGGGTATCTCGCAGACCCAGTTGAATGCGAATCCTCTGTTCCTGAAACCACCGGTTTTATCGAGCACGGCTGGCGGTCAATACGCCAATGCGCCCACCCCAGCAGAGCTGGGCAAAGGAATGAGCTTGCAGAGCGGCAGCCCTGCTCTCGGTGCAGGAACTGATCCCGAGCTTTCATGCACGAACCTTCCCGCCCAGACGATCACCGACATGGAAACTTACGTCTACACCGACATTTCGGGGTAGCTCGTCCGCACTCAGGACAGGATTTGGGTGCGTATCAACGAGCGGGACTGAAGCCGCCAACCGGGTTGACGTCGAAGGTGCATTGAACTCCGTCGGGAAGTAGCAGTTCCTATATAGATAACGTCGCTGCAGCCAAACTGACCACACTCCTTATAGTATTGATCTGACCCTGCGGCTTCAGAACAACCATTGTCCGGATGGAGTTCCGGGAGCTGCACCTCACACGGAGCGACATCCCCTGGAACGGTGGAATCTGCTGTTCAAGTGACCGGGATTTAGAAAGGAGCGGAAGAGTTCGCTGCCGCGCGAATATCCTTCGCGCCGATCGTCGGTTGCAATCCAGAAGAGTCTATGAACTCATCGGGCCGCGTTCCCCCTTCTATAAAGACGCTAGCCAGCCGCGAAGTTTATCGCAACCCGTGGTTGCGTGTGCGAGAAGACGAAATTCTTCGCTCCAATGGCAAGTTCGGCATCTATGGTGTGGTGGACAAGGAAGACTGCGCCATCATCCTGCCAATCGAGGGTGACCGGGTATGGCTCGTTGAGCAGTTCCGCTATACGATCCAGGAACGCGCGTTGGAACTCCCGCAGGGTGGCTGGGAGATGAAGATCGAAAACCCTGAGGAACTGGCCCGCGCCGAACTCAAAGAGGAGCTTGGTCTCGACGCTAAGCAGATGACGTTCCTGGGTACGCTCTGGGTCGCTTACGGCTTTGCCAACCAGAAGCAGCATGTCTTTCTGGCCAGCGGCTTAACGCCGACAGAGAAGGAACCTGATCCTGAGGAGCACGACCTTACGGCGCACTGTATGCCGATAGAGCAGTTCGAACGGATGATGCTCTCGGGAATGATTCGCGATAGTTGCACGCTCTCCGCTTGGGGACTTTACCTGCTGTGGAAGGCGAAAACGCAATACGAAATCTAGCCATTAAAATCATCGGCAGGAACCTCGCGTTGTTGCCGAGTGCTTTCTTCCGCCCAGAAACCAGCTCCCGACAAACTCCGAAGAGGCAACACAGAAGGCAGGCACACTTGTATCTCATCATTTTTTACGAGCTGTTAGGAGGATTTCAGAGGGTATTGGAGAAGGAACTGACGAGATGAGAAGAGGTCTGGCCGCATGGGCTCTGGGAGGAGTATTGATTGCAGAACTGTCTCCGGACGTTTTGAATCGGCAGCGGCTGACAAGGAAATGTAGATTTGCTTGTTAAGAGGTCGAATCGATCAGGAGCTCAACTGGCATCTGATGCGATTCAATTGGTAAATTCACTTCTTTCTGAGGGAAAGATGTGTTGTTAAAGACTATCTTCTTGAGCTTCAGAACGTCCGATAACGGACCAGAACTTCGACAGTAAGGGCCGCTCATCTTTAGAGTCGTTGGAGTCCAGTTCGCGCCACATCCTGCGGAAGAGCTGTAACGCCCTTTCTATGGGTAGTAAGACATCCAATACGATATTCCACGTGGTCCAGAACCAGCGGTTGCCGCGTTCGAATTTCATCTCGTAGCCGAAGGGGGCGAGATGCTTACCGGCAATCCAGTTAAATCGTTCGTGCTTCGCACGGCCCCAGTTACTCCACCGTTCCAGCGAGCGCAAATCCCGTGTTTTCGGCACGGGATTGCAATGCATCCCAGGCATCAGGCACGATTCCTGCCATCCCCCTTCTTCACAGCACGGGGTGGAAGTGCCTCTAACCGGCAAATCGGTGGCGGCCTCAAAATCATAGAGCACAGGGTCTATGCGCAGGAAAGTCATGATTCTGCGCAGTTCATCCTCGGTGTTCGTATAGAGGTCCTCATACCGGACGATGAGATATTTATGTCGGGGATTGGAATTGGACTTGGCAAAACGCTGAATATCCGCCGAACGCTTTGCCCATCGCTGCGCCTCGTCTGCGAAGCTGCGATACGACGTTCTGCCAGCAGATTCCACAATCGATCTTTCAGCTACTGCTTGCAGCTAACCATGGAGGAAGATTAATTGTGGAAAAGGTTTCGGTCGAAGCGCCTAATAATTCCCGCTAAAAAATCCAGGTTTGCGGAGTATTGTTCAGAACCCTTTTTTAATTGCCAAGTAGGGAATGAGCGCCACTTCGGCTAACCCGGGAAGCGGGTCTTTGAAGCTGAAGACTGCCTCCACGTTGCAGGTTCGTAACGAGCGTAGATAACTCTTCAGATTGATGTGCCCACTGAAAATTTCCAACAACGCTGCAGGAAAATCTGTCGTCGTGCGTACCCAGCAAACCCCTGGGCGGCCTTTACAAACGGATGTGGGCAGACCAATCTGATCGGCATAAAGCATATAGCTGAAATCCACACCCGCCCGAGCACCGATACTGTGATAACCCCACGTTCTAGCATTAACGTCAAGGAGTTTGTATCGAGAATCTCGCGGATCAAGCTTGTACTCAAGTTCCACCAAACCGTAGTAGTCGATCGAACGCAAGAATCGCTCGGAAAGTTCCTCCAGAATCGGGACCTCCAACGTTTCGACATAGGTGCTGGCTCTTCCAAACTGAAGCGGGTGCTGACGCCGGCGCTGTACAACCATTTTCGCCACAGGCTCACCCTCGCGGAAAAATGCGCAGTAAGAGAACTGCTGACTACCATTGCCGGGGATCAGCTCCTGCACCATGATCTCTTCGCTGCATACGATGCGAGACGCCTTTTGAAACAGAGTTTTTAGCTCTGAGTGGCTGTTTGCCCGCCAGGCCTTGGCTTTGGCGGCATAGAAGAAGTGTTCCTTGATTGCTGGTTTGATCGCAAACGGAGGTTTATGGGGGTCGAGCTGGCGTAATTGGTCAATATTCTGGGGATAGTAAGTGTGGGGTATCGAAATGTCCAGTTCCTGTGCGCGTCGATACGTGTTTCTCTTGTCCCAAGCCCATTTCACACATTCCCAGTCGGGGGTAGGAACTCGAAACACCTCTTGTAGCTTGGAACGGTGCCGAGCTAATGCGACGACGATCTCCTCCCGGGTTGGATAGAGAACCCAACCATCCATGTTCAGCCGCTTCCCGAGGTCCAACAGGGCGTCTATCACGGCCCCTTCATCACGGAGATTCGGGAGCTTTACGAATTTCGTCGAGTAACGCGAATACTGAGAGATTGAACGTTCGTCATCTATGACGCACACTGGCACGCCCCGGCGACCGAGGCTGCGAACGATTCCCAGGCCCTGATAGTCGCCGCCGATCACAACCGCTCCTACTGTATGACTCATGCTGTATAGCTCATGCTGTATGACTCATCGGTTGCAATATGCGGGACTTTCAGACGGCTGTCTGAAGTCAATGAAGTTTAGTTGAGTCTTTGTTCCTCGAGTTATGGAATGTACCAATTCATTCGAGGCAAATTCTGTTCCTGAGACAAAACCGAGGAGCGGTTCAAAGCTCCATGACGCGGGCTTGCCGAGGAAGTGTAGTCCCGGAATCGAAGATTCCAAACCTCGCTTGAGTACGGGGAATCCGTTCACCATCTTTACTTGCTTGATTAAGGATGGAGAAAGGAATGGGATACCTGGAAATGTCTACACGAAACCCGGTTGCGAGCAATGGCGTGATCGACCCGGCGCTCAGTCCCGTCATCGAGTTTGAGTAGCAGGAAGCTGCCATCGAGGGCAGCCGATATTACCTTGCGGCCAAGCGTAATACTAATCCCTTCCAGGCGGCGTTTCAGCCACCCCGCCCCGGCTGGCCGGATCGCGCGGTATGCGGCGCGATCCTGGAATCTCCGGGGAAATCTTCGGAAAAGGTGCGGAGCTGCTACAAGGCGACTGATTCCCAAGGGGCCAACGTCCCGAGTTGAATAAAGCAATCTGGAAAGTATGCCGAGATGATGCAACCTCGCATGTAACCCGACCCAGTTAAGGGCCTTGCTGCGCGCAATCACCTCCACGGAAGAGCCAATTTCCTTGAGCAGCGCAGCAGATTCCAGGGCGCTCTGTCCGCGCCGATCACGACCACTTGCTGGCCCTTGAATCTGCTTAGGTCGTTATGCTCGCTCGAATGTGAAGCCATGGCAGAAGGAATGCCGGCGAACTCTGAAGCCAGATTCGCAAAGGCACTAATTCCCGCCGCTATCAGGACTCGCCGAGATATGAATTCCTCACCATCTTCCGTCCTCAACTTGAACGCGCCGCCGATGTCGAGGTCGAGCTTGACTACATTGCGTCGGTCAAGATCTCGCACTATCTGTTCTTGATACCAGCAACCATAGTCGATGAAGTGCTCAAGCGGAATCGGTTTCGTTATGCTCTTGCCGCTGTGTCGACAATATCCGTCAAGGGTCAGACAATGCCCAGGGTCGGCAATGTGCGAAGCGCCCCAATTCGAGCGCAAACACATGCCTCCGGGCATTTGTCTCTCCCAGAATGCCATGGGTTCGCCGAAGGTCCTGGTTTCAAGGCCGGCCGCGCGCAAGTAGGCTGTTGCGGAAAGCCCATAGGGACCTGCCCCAATCACTGCCACATTGCAGTCTGATGATTTTTTCAAAGCCACTTTTCTATCTTTGCTTGGTATGTGAACCTGGCGAAGCGGAGGATCGTTCTTTCCAGGTGGGTAAGCGGTGGGAGCTTGCTTTTTTCGATAGCGTCAGAGTACGCGCGCAAGCGTTGATTATTAACTTGCTTGCGAAAACAGCACGGCGTCGGTTTGCGGTGAGCGGACCTCTCGTATGACTGCTGGACGACCAATACTGTGGTAGGTGAATCCGAGCTTAGCCATAGCCTGTGGATCGTACAAATTACGTCCGTCAATCACTAGCGGATACTTCAGTTGTTTGTGCAGCCGAGGCAGGTCCAGCGCACCGAACTCGTCCCATTCAGTCAGGATCAGCAATGCGTCGGCTCCGTCCGATGCCTCGTAGGGATCTTCGGCGAACTCTACTTTGGATCTCAACACTTCAGATTTCAGTACTTCGCGAGCACGCCCGTGGGCAGCGGGATCGTAAACCGAGATGCGGCAACCTTCTTTTAGTAACGCCTCAACCACCAGGATGGCAGGTGATTCGCGAATGTCGTCCGTGCCTCCCTTAAAAGACAACCCGAGCACTGCCAGGCGCTTGCCGCGAAGGGTCCACAACGCGCTACGCACCTTTCGCAGGAATCGATTACGCTGCTCGTCGTTGATGTTTATGACTTCATCCAGCAGTCGGAAGTCGTAGCCGCATTCGCGCGCGGCTTCTCGAAATGCCTTTATGTCCTTTGCAAAAGAAGAACCTCCATAACCGATTCCGGGATTCAGGAAGCGCGGCCCAATGCGTGTGTCGCTTCCCATTCCCTGGCAGACCTGCTCCACATCGGCGTCAACCGACTCGCAGATCGATGCGACGGCATTGATGAAGGAGATTTTCATAGCCAGAAATGCATTCGAGGCATGCTTGATGAGTTCAGCACTGTTGCTGCTGGTGACAATCAAGGGCGGAGGAATCTTTGCCCCATCCGGCTGCGGAATCGAACTCTGCAATTTGTAATACCTCCCGTCCGTTAAGGGAGCGTAGACGGCGCGCAGAACCGACATACAACGCTCGTTATCAGCACCCACTACAATTCGGTCAGGAAATAAGAAATCGGTCACGGCGGTTCCTTCCCGCAAGAACTCAGGATTCGAGGCTACGTCGAAAAGATCGGAGGGACCTGCGTTGCGCAGAATGATCTTGCGAATCCATTGGTTGGTGTAGACGGGGACTGTGCTCTTTTCGACAATGACTTTATAACCATTAATTGCGCTGGGAATGCTGCTGGCCACCGCTTCTATGGACGAAAGGTCGGCATGCCCGTTTTCAGTGTTTGGTGTACCGACCGCGATAAACACAACCTCGCTGGCCATTACAGCATTTTGCAAATCACCGGAAAACGTTAGCCGTTTGTCCCGGTGGCGATCCAGCAGTTCGGGCAGAAACTTTTCACGGATGGGAACATCGCCTCGGTTGAGAGCGGCAACCTTCTGCTCGTCATTGTCGACCAGAATGACTTCGTGGCCCAGATCGGCGAAACACGCCCCAGCTACCAACCCAGCATTTCCGCACCCTACAACAGTAATATGCATCAAAGTTCCCTCGAACAATCGTTTTCTTCGCTTACTGCTATGAAGCAATAATCTTGGTTCTCTGGTATCACGATTTGCATGTCAGGGAATCTTCGTAGGGGGTATGACTTGGCTGGAACGGGAGGTAAACAGCTTATTGCTTTCCCAGGGTCCCGGTTCCTTGGTCCGTTTCGCACCTACCCGTAGCGCTACCGTTCAGAATGTAGGTAGATTGCATCAGCGTGCCTGTGCTGTCGAGTGTGCCCCGCACCGTTATGTTATTCCCATCTTTGTCGCTGCCTGCGAGAACGACCGTGGAACCGGTAACTGTGACTTTCAGGTGCGCGTCTTTCAGGCACTCCGAGTTGAAGGTGGAGCTGCCGATGAGGTGACCGTTCACGTCTGGATTAATGACCACGGTCATGGTGAAGGGCGCAACCCTTGAATGCTTCGAATAGAATGTGCCTGAGAATGTTCCCTTGATATCGCCGGCATTTTGCTGCGTAGAGCCCGGAGCGGATGTGGATTGTTTGCCCCCGCCGCCGGCGATGCTGGCGTAAACGCCAACTTCCTGCATCATGGCCATCAGCAACATGGTCATCAGCAACAGCCATGAGAGACGCACAATATTGAACGAGAAAGTTTTGCTCGTCATCGTAATTCTCCCTAATTGTAGGTCCAGCTCAGAACGTCTTGGATCGCAGTCAACCCTCCCGTGCCTCCCGTGAACCCCACCAGCGCCGTATTTCCGCCTACCGTCGTCGGGATGTTTATCGTCCAGCTGGTCGTGAAGCTTTTCAATGTGGTTGCATCCGTGATCGTCAGCGTCAGCGTCGTCCCGATGTAACTCAACTGCACATTCATGACATCACCGCTGAGGAGAGTTACTCCTGAACTCGTCATGTTTACTGCCGGCACAGTCGGTTCTGCTCCATCGGTGTACATCCCCGTCGAATCCGTCCCCTCCCCTGCGTTGCTGTAAATGTCGAACTTCACCGCTACACTTTTCCCGATCCCGTCATACCCCAGATCTCCTCCACTCCCGCCGACCGCAGCCGAAGTACTATTCTTAATCACAAACGTCATCCCATCTGCGGTTGCGCTCGTCATCTGGAAACTGAAGTTGGTGGTGAAGCTTTGCACATTTACCGGCGTGGTGTAGAAAGCGCTGCTCGCCTCATTTTGCCCCCCATCGGTCAATCGCAGCCGAGTCCCGTTCAGCTTCGCGCTGCCACTCAACCGCAACCCAGTAGAGGTGAACCCGCTGCTGTAGTTGATCACCATTGCGTTTGGGGTCGCGCTCACCTGAGTGGAATTCGCACTCTGCCCGGCCGTGTTGGCCGCAGCCACAACGTAGTAGTAGGTAGTCCCGTTCGTCACCCCGGTGTCGGTGTAGCTCGTCGTGGTCGGACTGGCAATTGTTGTGTACGGGCCGCCGCTCGTCGTCGAGCGCTGCACCTTGTAACTGGTCGCACCAGTTGACGCACTCCAGCTCAATCCGACCTGGCCACTGCCCGCGGTTGCCGTCAGATTGGTCGGCGCTGCCGGCACCGCAGACTGCGGGGTGGCACTTACCTGGCTGGAGTTCGCACTCTGCCCTGCCGTGTTCACCGCGGCCACCACGTAGTAGTATGTCGTTCCGTTTGTCACCCCTGTGTCGGTATAGCTCGTCGTGGTCGGACTCGCAATCGTGGTGTACGGACCCCCGCTAGTCGTCGAGCGTTGCACCTTGTAACTGGTTGCGCCAGTTGACGCACTCCAGGTCAGTCCGATCTGTCCACTGCCCGCTGTCGCCGTCAGATTAGTCGGCGCTGTCGGCACCGCAGACTGCGGGTTGGCACTTACCTGGCTGGAGTTCGCACTCTGCCCTGCCGTGTTCACCGCAGCCACCACGTAATAGTATGTTGTTCCGTTTGTCACCCCTGTGTCGGTGTAGCTCGTCGTCGTCGGACTGGCAATCGTGGTGTACGGACCCCCGCTCGTCGTCGAGCGCTGCAGGTTGTAACTGGTCGCACCAGTCGAGGCACTCCAGGTCAATCCGACCTGCCCATTGCCCGCCGTCGCCGTCAGATTCGTTGGCGCTGCCGGCACCGCAGACTGCGGGGTGGCACTTACCTGACTGGAGTTTGCACTCTGCCCTCCCGTGTTCACTGCCGCCACCACGTAGTAGTATGTCGTTCCGTTTGTCAACCCTGTGTCTGTGTAGCTCGTCGTCGTCGGACTAGCAAGTGTCGTGTAGGGACCGCCGCTCGTTGTCGAGCGCTGCAGATTGTAACTGGTCGCACCAGTGGACGCACTCCAGCTCAATCCGACCTGCCCGCTACCCGCCGTCGCGGTTAGATTGGTAGGTGCCCCGGGCGCATTCGTGGGCAACCCCGTACTGTAGGTCCAGCTCAGAACGTCCTGAATCGCGGTCAATCCTCCCGTGCCTCCTGTGAACCCCACCAGCGCCGTATTCGCCCCTATCGTCGTCGGGATATTTACCGCCCAGCCGGTCGTGAAACTGGCCAACGTGGTCGCATCTGTAATCGTCAGCGTCAGCGTCGTCCCGTTGTAACTCAACTGCACATTCATGACATCGCCGCTGAGCAGAGTTACTCCCGAACCCGTCATGTTTACTGCCGGCACCGTCGGTCCTGTTCCATTGGTGTACATCCCCGTTGAATCCGTCCCCTCCCCGGCATCGTTGTAAATGTCGAATTTCACCGCCACACTGTTCCCGATGCCGCCATAGCCCAGATCCCCTCCAATCGCGCCCACCGTCGCCGCCGCACTATTCTTAATCACAAACGTCATCCCATCTGCCGTCGCACTCGTCATCTGGAAACTGAAGCTGGTGGTGAAGCTCTGCACATTCACCGGCGTGCTGTAGAAGGCGCTGCTGGCCTCATTTTGCCCCCCGTCGGTCAATCGCAGCCGCGTTCCATACAGCTTCGCACTGCCATTCAACTGCAATCCGGTCGACGTGAATCCGGCGCTGTAATTGATCAGCGTGGCGCTCGGGGTTGCACTTACCTGGGTGGAATTCGCACTCTGCCCGCTCGTGTTGGCCGCAGCCACGACGTAGTAGTAGGTAGTCCCGTTCGTCACCCCTGTGTCGGTGTAGCTCGTCGTGGTCGGACTGGCAATTGTTGTGTAGGGACCGCCGGTCGTTGTCGAGCGCTGCAGGTTGTAACTGGCCGCACCAATCGAAGCACTCCAACTCAATCCGACCTGCCCACTGCCCGCCGTCACCGTCAGATTAGTTGGCGCTGCCGGCACTGCGGTCTGCGGAGTTGCACTTACCTGGCTGGAGTTCGCACTCTGTCCTGCCGGGTTCGTGGCCGCCACGACGTAGTAGTATGTCGTCCCGTTCGTCACCGCTGTGTCTGTGTAGGTCGTCGTTGTGACACTGGCAATCGTGGTGTAGGGACCGCCGGTCGTTGTCGAGCGCTGCAGGTTGTAACTGGTTGCACCTGTCGACGCAGTCCAGCTCAGTGCGACTTGCCCACTGCCCGCCGTTGCCGTCAGATTCGGCGCTCCCGGCACTGGATATCCAAGGTTGACGAAACTAGCCACTGAAGGCACACCAGAGCTGTTGAGAATGAACAGCATGTAATAGCCCGGCGGTGCAATGTTGCCGTTGGGAGGAGCCGTGACCGTCAGCGTTCCGTTTCCTGCGGTAAAGGCTAGTCCTACTTCGCGTTGGTCCATGCCGAAAGCGTGCGTTGCAGTTCCATTACGTATTAGAACGACCGAGGAAATATTTGCTGCATTTGGTGTTTGGACCGTAAACTGCGAACCCCAGGAGATGGATGGCGGAGCGCTAGTGATGGAAGGCTGTGTGGCCAAAGTGCCATTCGCGTTGAACAAGTATGGAGGCTGATAAATCTCCATCGTGTTGTTATATGTGCCCGGTTCGGGATTGCCACCCGCGATCCACACGGTTGCGTTCGGCAGCAGCAAAGCCACCGAATGATATAAGCGCTGCGTCGCGTTGGCTCCAGCGGAGGAGACGGTTCCCACGTTGGGAGGGTTAGCACTGAGATTAACGGTGCTTAGATTGAACAAATCCGCATTTAAACTCAGGCTGCCCGTATCCTCATCATTTACCGAACCGCCGAGGGCCAGAACTTCTCCATTGGGCAGTAGCACCGCATTCATCTCGATGCGCGCCTCGCTCATGTTAGGTCCGTATTGCCAAGCTGGCGACGAAGCGCCCATGTCGATAATCTCGGTAGTGTTGGTGGCAGGGTTCCCACCGCCCATTATGATCACCATGGGGTCGTAGTTGTTCGCGGGCGTCAGTGGCAACAAGACCGATGTGCCGTAGGTGCGCTGTTCATCGTAATTCGTATTTACGAAGGTTGTGGTCCAGGTCGTAGTTGATGGGTTAAAGATTTTCGATTGAATCTGACTACCAGAGTAGACCACATTGCCGTCAGGCAGAAGGTGCAAGCGAGGATAGAGATCGGGAGTCCAAGGCGCGCCGTAGGGCGTGCTCCAGCCTGAGCCAATGGTGTAGAATTCGACGGTTGCATTGGTCACGCCGGTTTCAGTCAAGCCGGAAAACGCCATCACACTCCCATCGCCCAGAGTCACCAGCGTGGGATACCAACGGCCGTACGCCATGTTCGGGGTGTTGGTAAAGGTATTGGTGGCAGGATCGAAAATCGCCGCCTGGGGCTGTCCATAGAAGGGGCTATATTGGATTGTGCCACCGTCGATCAGCACACGCCCATCTTGAAGCTGGACCATGCCGTTGCAGAACATGTCCCACGAAAGAGAAAATTGGGTGATGGTTTGTCCGGTCACCGGATTCAACAGCAATGCCCCAGAGCTATTCGCTGGGCTATAGGGCGGACCCGAGGGACAACCTGACTGCGTCGGCGGGCAGTTTCCGGAACCGGCTAGTACCAGTAGTTCGCCGTTGCTGAGCAGGGCCGCATGGACGGGATTGATAGGCACGGTATTGGCCAACGTACTCCACTGTCCTTGCACGTTGACCTGAGCCATCGCTACAGGCAGGGATGCGACCAAGAATGAAAAAATAAGAACATGCGACAGGCGGGAAGAGGCACCGCTGGTCATAGAACAACCCGCTGTGGCGTACGGGTGAAGTACTGCGACGGCGCAATCATTGAGGTCCCTCTATGTCGCATAGACTGGCCCCTTGAGCTAAATTGTGACTACAGAACCGTTGCAAAAACCGCTTGGTCGGAGTGCCATCAGCGCTAGCTGCCCGAGAGAAATATTGATTCGAGCTCGAGCCCAGAGCAGCCGCTCGCCAGTGCTGAACTGAAAATGTACTTACAGAAACACGAAGTTGAACAAAACTTCTTCTGCTCTGTCAAGAGGCCGAAGGTAGTAACCTTAGTAAGTAAACTCTATTTCTTTCGCGCAACGCACCCGGCGGCCCCTTCTCAAAACAGAGTTCCGCTTTCTTGTCAGATACAATTTCCACTAGAACGTGGCGCCGAATCCAACGCCGGGATTGGGTACAAATTGCCGCACCTTTGAGAGGGTATTCTGTGGCACCCACAGCATATCGCCGGGCTTCAGGTGTATGTCCTCAGTCAGATCCCGGCCGTTCAACATCTTCTTCACGTTAATCAGCTTCGCTTCGTACATGCCCGTGGAAGCGGGACGGAAAAGCACGACCTGTGAATGTTTTGCGGCACTGTTAAATCCACCAGCCATCGCGATCGCTTGCGTCAGCGTCGTGTCGCCGCGCAAATCATATTTGCCAGGTTTCTCTACCTGGCCGTTGACGATAAAATAAGGCTTCTCAAAGTCCTTAAGCACGACCGCAATCACCGGGTCGGCCAAGATCCTTAGATACGCGCTGCGAAGAGTTTCGGTGAGCTTAGGAACCGTCAGCCCAGCGACGTGCACATCTCCCACCCCGCGTAGGGTGACATATCCGTCTGGCTGAACTGTTACGGTTTGATTAAATTCGGGGGAGAATTCGAAGGAGATGTCTAACACATCATCGGCACGCAGTTCATACCGTGGATACCGCTCCGAAAGCTGCGGGGATGCTGAATTATCGGCAGGCGACCGCTCTGAGCTGGCGCTTGGTACGAAAGGCTTCGCGGCACCATTTGGACTCGCTTGCGCCGCACAGAGCGTGAGTGTGACCGTGATGGTAAGAAAGAGTTCGGTTGCTAGTTTTGAATGCCTCATCTTTGACCTTCCTACTACAGAATATTCACAAAAACAAGAAAACGGAAATAGCGGTATTTCCACAAGCTTCAAAAAGGCGCGTCATTCAAAGTGCGGAGTGCAATAGTGCAATATTGGGCAATGGACGTGTGTTAGTCATGATCGTTTGTGTGTGTTTTTTTACCGAGCTGAACTTAGGTACTTCGTACACTTCAAACCCTATCTTAAGCCAAAGCCGACGCCTTAGTGAGTTGTTGGCGACGAAGGAACCACCGATTGGCGTTCATAGGCCCCTAAGGCAAAACCACCGCCCTGGGCACGCGATTCCCCGTTGAAGTCCTGATAAACGTGAGCACGCAAATCGGCAGCCATGGCTTGCGGTAGGCCGGCAATGCCGGCTGGGTCAATGGCTTGCTTGATAGCAGGGCTGGATGCCTGTAAGTTAAATTGGTCCGTTACGGTAGTTGGAGAAGAAGCGTTCGCATGCTGCCCGTCGAGGCCATTGTCAACGTTAATGGGATTTACGAACAATGGGTCTTCGTTGTACATTTTCGAGGCTGACCCACCTCCCAAATTGCCCAACCCTAAATTGAAGTAGCTATCATTCATGTAGTGCACGTTTACAGAGTTTACATTCTGATAGCTTCCATCGCTACTCCCATCCGATGCGTGACCTGGCCAGCCCACCACAATGTTGTTCACGATCCAATAGCCATTGACCGCGCTCGTTCCTATTTCGCCCTGAGCCTTTGTGTAATTCGGAATCGTTTCCAGCATATTTTTGTAGCATGTATTATTGGCTAGAATCACATTGGTAGAGGAGTTTCCCTCAAAGCATCTCCCGCCGTTCATATATACAACATTGTTGAGGAAGAGCGCTGCAGGAGAGTTCGCGTTTGCAAGCCCACCCACTCCGCGGCAACTGAGGTCGTAGGTTAGGCCATTGCCATCCGTGGCAACTCCTGGCGTCTCCATACCAGCATCATAAGTCCCCGATACGATGTTATTGCTCACGATGTTGTGCAGTCCGGGATATGAATCATAAAAACAGTTCGCGTTGAGGCTAATACCGCTGGTATCGAAAGTCAGGTTTGGATCATAACCTGTATGCCAAACCTGATTGTCGTCCAGGATTATATAGTCCGAGGCTATTGTACTGATCCCCTCGCCTGTATTCTCGATGACCATGCTTTTAACCGTGATGTGGTGCCCATGACGAAACCCGACGCCTACCCGGGCGCGATTGTTCCCGTTCAGCGTTATATTGGCGAGGTCGATATACGACAATCCACAGAAGCTTCCATTTGCACAAGAGCTGTCACCGTTAATGATCCAATTCCCGCCAAAATCGCTACCGACCCAGTTCATGATCGCCGGAGAATCGTTATAGCCTTCATACTTTATGTGCCCGGCAGGTGTACCGCTGCGGGGTGGGCTGAAAGTTGAAGTCATGTTGTATGTTCCACCTTCAAGACAAACTACTGCGCCAGCAGTGGCGACAGTCGCGGCCCCTTTCAGCGTCTTTGGCGAGCCAGCCGTAGTGCCAGAATTTGCGTCATTGCCTGATGCAGAGGCAAAGAGCGTGCAATCTTTGGCCAAGTTGGCGAAGGAGTTGGTTGTCAACGCGCCGAACATGAATACGGGCACGGCAAGAACAAGAAATCTTCTCATTTTGTTCCCTCCATGAATCTGCTGACGAAATGTCCGCCAGATGCAGAAGGATTCCAGTGAACGAACATTCGTTGCCGTCACTGCAGATCGAGAAGATTCGACTTGAACTTCAGCGCGAATCGAAACCCACGGCTCGCCGGCCGGCCGTGTCAATTGGTGGTGCGTGTATTCGTTTTGCAAACAGTGCGTGCGAATTCTTTTTCCACAGCCAAAGTGGGGCGATTCTGGAAGGGCAACTTTATATCATCCCGCTATATCTGGTAAAACAACGGGATTAACGCCCTCCATAGTGCCCTTGCTTAAGCCGACTGCGGCTGAACAGGCGAAACGCTGGATGCCCAAGTGGATTGTACCAAAGTCTCCAGAAATCATTCCAAATGTGGCGTTTAGACCCACGTATTGCGGGATTTAGACGCATGCACTAGTGGCATCTATCGCCCTTCGTGCTAAAACGGCTAATCTGTTTTTAACGAGCGCACTCCAAGCATTAGCCCCAAACAGGTTGGCATAGTGTTGGGACCACGGGAAGGTTTGTCCCGTTAGTGCGTCGTATTCTAAATTCGCAGAGGACTTCCCCATGAAGCGGTTTTTGACCTTAGTTGTACTTGCCCTACTGACATCATTTTGCTTCACAATAAATTCCTTCGCCACTTTGGCCACAAACTGCACGATCTTTGCTTCAGCATCAGGCAAGGCTTCGAATTCGGGCACTACGGCTAGTTCGCCCCTGACGCTGAACGGCGCCGCGCAGGCCACGAAACCAGGATCAGTGGTTTGCATTGAAGCTGGTACCTACAACTTGAGCTCAAGTTTTCAGCCCCCCCACGACGGCACTTCCGCCCTGTATATCACGTACCAAAGCTACGGCAATGGAGCGGTCAATCTTGTTTGGACTGGGGGCACCGGTCCGGGCACGATCATGGTCGACCTGGATTCTAGCGCTGGTTTCCCTAACGGGCACTCTTACGTGCAGATTAGCGGCTTAAACTTGAATGGGCAGAATAAGGCGAGCAATGGATTCTTTGCCCGTTACGCGCATCACCTGGTGTTTAGTAATAACTTCATAGAAAATACCGGTGGCTCAGGTGTGGCGTGTATGAACTGCGATTACATCACGACCGATCACAACGTAATTTGGCACAATGGATATCTACAGGGAGGAACTAGCGCAATTACTTACAATGAGACGGAATTTTATGACGACTATGAAGGCTTCCATAACATCATTGCCAACAATGTGATAGCCGGAGAGTCAGATACCGTTGACAACACCGATGGGAACGCGATCATCATGGATAGGAGCGCTAGCGGCGCCAAGGGGGTAAGTAATGCGAACACTCCTCCCACTCTCATCCTTAACAACCTAGCTTATGAGAATAGCGGCGACTGCATCATAAACTTCATCGTCAGCAACGTTTGGACGATAAATAACACGTGCTACAAGAATGCAATGAATACGGCTGAGGTATTTATCGTTTCTCACGCGGGAGAAATTGGGGACAACTCCGCGCAAAAAAATTGGTATGTAAACAACATCTCATATAGCTGGAAGCCCACCCTCCATGCATATTTCAACGACAACACCGCCATCCTTGGCAAGTGGTATGCGAATATGCTTTGCGTTGGGGGAGTCGACTTCACACCTACTGAGCCATCTGAATTTTTCGACGACTGGCCACTGTTTAATCCATTGGCCGTGAATGCTACCGAAACCGGGCAGTTTGCTACCGCTCCAAATCCTCAGACGATTGGGAGTGCTTTTCACCTATCGGCAACCAGTCCTGCGATTGGTAAAGGCGTCGACCCTACTACGTTGCCCGACGTTCCCTCGGCCATCATCATCGATTTGAAGAAATATATATATAGTGACATCTCCGGCAATGCGCGCGCGGAAGATAGCAGTTTCGACTTAGGGGCTTTTACGTATAATTAATCCTGCCGAAGCTCACGGGATAGAGGGCTGAACCTCCGATAAAGGTCATCGCGGCTTATCTAGCGATTTACTACCAGGAAGGAGGATCAGCCCCACGCCCGATGGCCCGAACCTCTAGGATCCTGTCTCAATGCTTGACATTACTAGGCTTGACATTACTAGTCACGCTTCTCTAAGGATTTGGCAGCTGAACACTTTTCTGGACTATAAAAACGACATTCGGGCTAACGCTTGCAATTTTGCGTAAGCCTATTACGCGCTCTAGTGTGGTAAACAACGGGATCAAGCGAGAATTGCTGAGGCGCGTAAACGGGAACCAGCCGCAACCCTCCTCGTAGAAAAAATGAAACCCTACAGCGCGCATCTTTGCGCGCCAATCAATGTACGCGAACTTGTATGGATCATACCCATTGTCGGAGGGTACTAGGTGATGAACAAAAAGTCCGCGGAGCGAAAGACGATTGAGGCAGTTGCCGACGAGTATCCCGCCGGGTTCTAACACGCGGAGGGCTTCCTCGACGAACCAGTCGCTTCCGGGCAGCACTGGATCCACTTCCATGCAGAGGAGCAGCTTAATACTAGCCGAATCACATGGGAGTGTGGATTCGCCGGGAGCTACCTGGATACATGTCGCATCAGGGATTCTCATCCTGCAAAGCTCTAAGGTCTCACGATTGATATCCGTGCAGATAATTTTCCAACCTGCCTCTGACAACATCTTCGACCAACGGCCTCCCTCGCAGCCGATTTCCAGCGCTGTAGCTGGTAAACCACATAATTGTTGTGCTTTAAGAATCACCGCCTTCTCGACTTGAGTAAGATAGCTTCCCCACTTCGTTGTGGCAGCCTTTTCCCAGAAGGTTATCGCCGGTTCATATGCGATTTCAGTTGTCATGTGCGCAGACGAGGCGTTATCGACAGTTCCCTTTGACAATATTTGTGGAGCAATCATAGTTCTTTACGCTCTGTCCAACCTTTTGCAAATACGCGCCGCGAATATTATTTGTCTTAGTAGGTTGAGGGAGGCATGATGGTTTCTGTGTTATAGCACTTCTTGATATGGGCGTCCCTCGACTGTTCCAAACAGGCCTCGAGTTCTATTGCCAGATTAGCGACATTAGGCTCAGCGATCATGCTCACGTGATCGCCCACGATTTCGCGGACCTCTACACCGGCCAGCGAGAGTTTGTCCCAGCCCAGGAAGGGGTCATCGGAGCGATTCAGGGCCTGTTCAACCGCGCGAAACAGTACCACCCGGCCGCCATAGCTAGCCGGCACATACCGGGTAGCCGCCTTGCTGCAAGCCTTCCGCACTTTTTTGAGCGCTCTTGGCAAAAACATGAGAGATGTTTTTTGCTTCAATACTATAAGCTGGTTTCTTACCTTGCGGAAAAGATGCAATACTTTCAAATGTGTCGGAAGCAATAAGAATTTTGTCCTCCGCGGCACTTTGGGTTTGTAATTAGTCGGCCATGCGTCAAAAAGAGCGACAAGCCCAACCTGCTGGTGTTGCGCGTGTAGTTGCCGCGCCATTTCGAATGCCACTACTCCGCCGAATGAGAGTCCACCTAGATAGTATGGCCCAGCGGGCTGGACGCTACGAATCTCGTTGATGTAGTGCTCCGCCATGTCCTCAACCCGGTCATGACAGGGATGTTTTCCATCGAGACCTTGCGCCTGTAAGCCATATAACGGCTGATCGGGAGTCAAATGCCGAGCCAGGTCGCGGTAATTCAATACCTCGCCGCCGATGCCATGAACGCAGAAGAAAGGTGGCTTGGATGCTCCCGCTCGGAGCACAACCAGCGAAGACCATAAAGGCGACCACTCTTCTTGCTGCAGTAGTTGCGCCATCTGCTCGATTGTCGGAGCTTCGAGTAGAGTGGTAATGGGAAGTCTCTTGTGGAAATCCTTCTCGACCTGCTCCATCATCCTAACTGCCAACAGCGAGTGCCCACCGAGATCAAAAAAGTCGTCGCGAACCCCAATTGACCTTCGATCAAATGTTCTTTCCCAGACTCTTGCCAGTTGCGATTCGATGTTGTCTCGTGGCGCCACAAAGCTTTCTTGTGCAGGGAAATCCTCTGACAGAGGAGATGGCAACGATCGCCTATCAACCTTGGCATTGGCCGTTAGTGGCATTGCTTCTAGTCTTACAAATGCTGCTGGTACCATATACGAGGGTAATCTTTGCTGGAGTAGGTTTTTCAGATCCTTCGGCGTTGGCTCCGCTCCGAGCTCGGGTACGAAGTACGCGACGAGTCGTGTATTCCCGGTCGCATCCTCTTTCGCCATGACTATCGCTTGTCGTACTCCTGGCTGTTCCTCGAGCACATGCTCAATTTCTCCCGTCTCAATCCGAAATCCGCGGATCTTCACCTGATGGTCCGCACGTCCCAAAAACTCGATATCTCCATCAGGCAAACAACGGGCCAAGTCGCCAGTCCTATAAAGGCGCGTATCCACACAAAATGGATTTGGGATAAATCGCTCTGCTGTCAATTCCGGCCGGTTCAGATATCCCCGTGCCAGTCCATTGCCACCAATGTAAAGCTCGCCGGCCGCGCTGCCCGGGACAAGCTTCAGACCTGAGTCCAATACGTAGAGTTGGGTATTCGCTATTGGTTTGCCTATGGGCACAACTGCGCTACTCTCAGAACGCACACGGTACACCGACGACCAAATTGTAGTCTCCGTAGGACCGTACATGTTCCAGACAGAAGGACTTCTTTCAATAAGTTGATTCGCTAAGTCTCGCGGTAACGCCTCCCCGCCGCAGATAACTTTTAGCTTGCCGCCTTGCCATCCGGCATCGATCAGAAGTCTCCAGGTAACGGGTGTTGCCTGCATGACTGTGGCAGCATTCTGTTCTAAAGTCTTGGACAACTGCTCACCGTCGCAAGCGACCTGTCGGCTCGCGATCACGACACGAGCGCCTACTGTAAGGGGCAGATACAACTCTAGGCCAGCGATGTCAAAAGATGGCGTTGTAACGGACACCAGTACATCATCTGCCGTTAGTCCTGGTTCCTGTCGCATACTGTCAAGAAAATTGACGAGACTTCGATGTTCAATCAGAACACCTTTGGGTTTTCCCGTTGAACCGGAAGTATACAGAACGTAAGCTAAGTTATCTAACTTTAGCTTTGTAACAGGATTTTCCGCGCTTTCACTTTCAATTGCGTCCCTATCTGCATCCAACATAACTACGTCAGCGGAGTGTGCAGGTAGGCTGCCGACCAGCTTGCTTTCAGTCACAAGCAGCTTAAGTTGGGAATCATGGAGCATCAAAGAAAGACGTTCCTTTGGGTAGCCAGGATCCAACGGGACATATGCCCCGCCTGCTTTTAATATGCCTAACAATCCCACCATCATGCTAAGTGAGCGCTCTGCAGAGAACCCTACCAAAACTTCCGGACCTATTCCTAACCTGAGCAACAAATGAGCTAATTGATTGGCTTTCGCGTTAAGCTCGAAATAGGTTAGTTGCTGTCCCTCGAAAGAGACGGCCACTCGTTGAGGCGTTCTCATCACCTGTTGCTCAAAAAGATGAGGAAAGCAGAAGTCTGGAGGACAGTCGGGTGTCGGCAGATTCAGCTGTACCACGTTGGTTATTGCGTCAACAGCAGCACGTCGCATTATGGTTTGTGCCTTAGCCTGCATTCCGCTGGGAAATGATAATTGATTTGTTACGCATAGGCTAAATCTTCCCCGGCGCCCGGACGCTCTATCTGGTCGACAATTGTTTGCTCCTTGCGAGCGAGAACAAACATCATTCGAGTTCGTGCGTCTTCATCTGGTATGTTACGAAACTCTGGAGCAAACGAGTGCGGCACAAGACCATCACTGCGACGTTCGATAACCTCCTCTAGAATGGTGAATCCGTGCGCGCGGAAGAGGGCAAGATGCTGCGAGCGCCAAGTTCGATTGAGCAAGTATGGGCGCTTGCCGCGTATGACATGCCACAGCCTACCGCCTAATGCCCAGTGGCCATTCCATTCCTTGGTAAGTCCGTGCGAGAAGAAGTCGATCAGATGTGTAGTGAGGCAAGTGGGACGGAGCCAGCGTTCCATGGCCGCGTAGGCACTTGCGAGATCATCAACGTGCTCTAGCACCGAATGAGAAAAAAGCCAATCCACGGTGCATGGAGCAAGACATTTAGGGTCAGTCCAAGGCGCAATGTATTGAATCATATCGCCGCGTTGCTCGGCCAGATCAGCACGCAGGCGCTGCAGGCGTTGAGGCGCCAAGCTCGTTGCCAGCGTGGACTCAAGCTCGGGTGGAAAATGATAGTCACAGGGCATAGGGAACGTCTGCGCATGACGACCATCGATAGGAGCGGGCGTGCGGCGGCTGAAAAAATCAATCAAATCATCTAAGACCTTGAGATCGTGGATGCAGGTGCGGTGCGCCTGCAGGTCGAGAGCAATGTATTTCTCGGCTCCGGCCAGTAGAGCTGCCAAGCCGGTTCCGAGAGAGCTGCCTGGACCGAATTCAGCCACTACCTTTGGGATGGCAGGAGAAATCCGCCGGAGGTAGCTGTAATGACGAAGAAAAAGTGCGTAACAGTGTGCAGCCTCACTCGTGCCTCCGTCGCGGTGTGTTGTGCGGAGGAACGGAAGCAAGAAGGAGCCCCCTCCTTTCAGGACCGATTGCACTCTCACGTCCTGCATGTCGAACCATCTCCGAGATTTCTAGAAAGCTGAAAAATATCTATTTACAGGGTGTGCGCGAATTCAGCATCGCCTTTTCGGAGACATAGCTTCAGCATTGTCATAGACGCTTTTCGCGCGGATCGGCAGGTTGTTTCCTCGACCATAACCCAGACCAGGCACGGAGTTGGCTCTGAGCGGATGTTCTCCTTGCGGAAGCCTCTATTCGCCGTTCGCAGGTCGCCCATTCTTTTTGAGTACAAGAATTGCGGCAATCATACTCGCAAAACCCATCCTCTTCTGGTACCTCCTGGATCTGATCCTTCAACCATCGCCAAAACGTTCTGTGAGGAGTCTGCAAAGTTTCCAGTTTCATCGCCTATCCCTTCCTCTTCGCCAAAGGCCTAGAGTCTCCAACCCTAATGAATGCGACTCCCTCACAAGCGTACCGAAGATCCTTTTTCCTGTTGCATGTTGCGCAGAACAGTTTGCGGCGGCTGATTATGTGGGCCAAACCAGTCGCCGCATCTTTGCCTGTCTTCCCTCTGACGAAAGTCGCTCTCCGAATAGGCTCTGCAATGGCTCACCTGTGATCGGCCAATTCTGCATTGCTTTTATTGATATATGGTTTGAGGCTACACCAGAATTTAACCAACAACGGCCGGATTGGCAATGCCTGACCAGATGTGGTGCAGGCGAACTGAACCTCTCTCCGCATCTTCTCCCACAGGTGCGCGAGCTTTTCAAAGGGCACTGTATCGAGCACTACGTTCCATATGGTCCAGAACCAGCGATTGCCGCTGTAGGATTTTAATTCATAGCCGAAATATTCGAGCCACGATCCGGCAATCCAGTTGAATCGTTCATGGCGCGCACGGCTCCAATGACACCAACGATCCAAAGGACGGAATTCCGCAGTTTTTGGCACGGGATTCCAATGGACGCCAGGGGCGACTGACGTTTGCGACCAGGCTGCGCCATTGTGACGAAGCGTGGATGAGCCCCTGACAGGAAGATTCATAGCGGCACTGAAATCATAAAGTGCCGGATCCAAACGCAGAAACTCCATGATTCTGCGCAACTCTACTTCCGTCCCGGAATATAGATCCTCATAGCGGACCACCAAAAACCTGCCACGGTGATTGGATTCGGTTTCGACAAACTGCTTGATTTGCCCGCAACCGTCCGCCCACCTACGCGTCTCCTCTACGAAGCTGCGATAAAAGGTTTTTACGGACGATTCAGCGACTGATCGGCCATCACGAAGCAATATTAGCAGGTCTGCGTTAGGGAAGATCTTGAAAAACAATTCTAGGTTGTTAATACTCGGAGTCTTGGTGACAAGTGCACGCAGGGGCTTGTCGTCCTCTTCGCCGGCTAGCTGTCTCCTGTTCCATACCTGCAGCCGAAGGTATGAAATCAAGCCGTCACCTATGCACTGCAAAACGAGATCGCGTTCCTTCTGCAGTTGCTCAGGGCCCGCTTTCCAGTATGTAGTAACTCGCCTGACATATTCGACTAGCACGTCGGCATATGCAAGGAAGTGGTCTTCTTCAAGTTCGAGGCCATCGACATCGCAATCCGGGTGCACTCTAAGTAGGTCTTGCAGATAGGTTGTCCCGCTTCTTACAGAAATGCCCAGAATAAAGATTGGCCGCGGTTGGTCCGCATCGACTGTATGTTGTATCGCCTTGGGGGTCGTCATAGCTTGATACATATGGCATTATCCAATCATAAAGCGAGACGTACTACCAGATTGTTGTCTCGTACGCTGATAAGGAGCAGATAGAAGGGACTGTTCAGCTAGGAGCTTTGAAGGGCAACATATTATGCAAGGCTCATCATTTCCAGGAATGGTAACCCAGACCTCGTTCTCGGGCATAAGCGATTCGTAGGCTACACTCAAAGCAAAGCCCCGCGATTCCACCGCGGTCGCAATGGCGTTAACGGTCGCAGGCAGAGTCCTCGTATCGTTAATCTCTATCTCAACTCGTCTGATTGGCGAGGCCGCGCCCACAGGGAAGACCATCACGCTCCTTGCCTCGAGCGTCCAGTCCAATTGTCGAGCCACATCCGCAACATGCTCAGGGCTAAAGCTTGATTTATTGAAGTTCAAGCTTGCGTCGATTTTGATGGTTCTGTCAATCCGCTGAGACAATGCGTAACCCCCCGTGTCCATCTGACGTAAAGCAGCGGCAAACCGTTTCGATCGATCCCCGCACATCTCCCATGATCGCGCTGGTTTTCATAGCAATCGCCTCACATTTGTCTTTCTCGGCGCAATCGGATCGCTCCCTTAATGGATCGGTTGCACTCTCGCTGAGCAAAAGAGCCGCGCAACCAGAGCGCCTCACCCACCGTTGTTCTGTGCACTTAAATCGCGACGCTGAGTGCGATCGCGAAGCAATCGCTGGTGCACGGCCCGAGCGGTGGCCAGCATGAAGTCAGACTTGCAAAGATAGTTATCTCTGAATTCAGATAACATGCGACGCGTCCATACCCGCCCTGCCGCGCTAAAGGAGCGTCGCCGCTTGTCACAAGGCAAGATATCTCTGTATAAAATGTCCACATTAGCCGACGCGTGCTTAGGAACTGTTATTGTGAACTCTATAGTGTTGTCGACGACATTGAAATTGACCGGCTGGCCGTTGACGAGGATGTCATCGATCGGAACATCGTCGGCATGACGTTTCGTTACTATAAAAGACCGATCAGAGTTACTTCGATTCTCAATTACTTGCAAATTCGTGTAAATCCTGCACTCGGTTGTCTGATAGGATATCTCCCGTTCTAGGTAGCTCGTTTGTAAGATCTTGTTCAGATCTTGCCATTCCAATCCGAAAGAGTTCAGTCGAGCGACAAAATCGATCAGATTTCTGCATGTATCCTTAAAATAGTTCTGGTGTTCGACTAACAGCAGTGGCTTTTCAAAAAATAGATCAAATGCAAACCGCTCCAAAGAACCCGGATACCGACGCAAGTAAAGCGGGAAGCCTCCATATCGGACAATGGCGGGCTCCAAGAAATCACTGATAGTAAGGTCTTGTCCCATAGTCAAGCTGCTGGGCGTCGCATCCGAATTCACAGCTGCAAGGTAGTTGTTACTTTTCAAAACTTTCAATGACTCGGGCGAAAATTTGCCCTGCGGGAATACCATAACGAGGGAGTGCGCTAGACCAGTGCTAGCTCGATGCGAATTCATTCTACTTGAGGCTAAATGCACTCTTCGATTAAGGTCTGCCAGATCTTGTGTGGCAAACTCAGCGTCGCTGTGATCGCAGCCGTGAATACACAAGGCTAATCTGTCTGGGCGGTCACGAAAAAGCTGAGCGATCTCGCTTTGAGTCCTCCTATAGTTCCATGGAATGAATGCGATCGTAGTAGCAAAATCATTCCGGTCCATTCTACGCAACAGGTCTTCGTAGTTCAGATACCCGTACGACTCTTTCAATAGCGGGTCGTCGATAATGAAATTGGCAAATCGATGCCGGTTATGCCAGCAGCGGTTCGGCAATGCCCATTTCAGAAACATCGCTGCCGGTAGGAGGCGAGAGAAGTATGTGACTACATCCAGACTATTATTAATCTTCTCCTTAATATCTACAACTTCATAAGATGCTAAGAGAAATGTGCTGCATCCGCCTGTCACTGATAAGGCCCAAAATGGAAGCCCGCAAATAGAAACCAAGGAAGAGAGGTTAGCAGAAGCGGAGGAGCATACGAATCCGAAATCAGCCTGATTGCGGATCGGACCGAACGAGAGACCAGAAAACTCTCGCGTCAACTTAGGATGGGAAGATGTCACATCGTAGCTAAAGCTTGCTTGATCGAACCGTTGCACATCCGAAATTACGCCATCCGTTAGGGTGGCTAAGATGGAACTGGTATCGGGACTGGGCGCACAGCCGTATACAAATAGTGATCTTGTTTTTCGACGCAAGCGCTCAATGGCGGCCTCGTGATTCAGAGGCTCATTCCGCCACCATTCAAAGGCCGTCCTGGCACTCATCAGAATGCAAAGGCTGGAGTCGGTCGCTCGATCAAGCTCTGCATGCAAGTTTGAGGCGTCCAGAGTCATGCATGTAAGTCCGAGGAATTCCGCGAGGTTTTTCAGGCGAATATCGTTCGGGCTTGGCTTGTTGTGATGGACTATTATGACAGCGGAGTTCATGCGCAATCGTGGTACGTATAGGAGTTTTTAGTGATTGAGGGGTCGTAACGAAGTGACAAATTCTTCGTAGCTTGTCGTTGTGTTTGTGAGTGGTTTGGTTACCCTGGCTAAAGGTTTTGCTTGCTCGACGCCACACACCGTAAGTGGTGAGACGTCGCCGGTTACCACAGAGCCCGCCATCAGCACCGAACCTTCCCCGATGGTCAGCGTGAGATTGCTCGGTGCAACCAGAGTCGAACTGGAACCAACAAATGCATTCTTGCCGATAATGATCCGCGCCAGACCGAAAGGTCCATGCGCTAGAATTGTACTTCGCAACCCGAGGGTCGCACCGTCATGGATCTCTACGCGTTCGGGATATTCGTTCTCGATGTAAACATCGTCTCCAATGAACACATGACCCTCAATGTGCACTCCCCGAAGTCGATGTAGAAGGGGTCGCAGATTCGTGGCCCCGGGTAGCACTCGACACAACAGATGGAGAACTCGATTCAGAAAACGGCGGAATCCGGATTTATGCAAACTCTTGATACGTTCTGCCGCGGCTTCTTCTCGCAACTGGGCAGCAGACGCCCGAACCGCAGGAGCGTCGGCTGGCGGCGTCGCACCCGGTGCCGTCGACAGGCCGCAGCCGGCCAGTTCGCCATCGGCCGTCAACGCCTGTCGTTCGAAGCTCAGGGAGCTCTCCCGGCGCAACGCGTCCACGTTGTGAGCGAGCTCTGTGAGAGTCGGATTCTCGAACAGCGACTGCACGGATAGCTCTACCTGGAATACCTGTCGAATGCGCAACACGACTTGCACGGCATTGATCGAACGTCCGCCAACCTCGAGAAAGCGATTCTCTGTTCCCACTTCTTGCAGTTTCAACACCTCAGCCCAGATGCCGGCAATCACTTCTTCGGTTGGCGTGCGCGGCGAGAAGCCCTTGCTATCACGTTGTGTTGGTTCAGGCGCAGGTAGTGCTTTTCGATCGACCTTCCCGGTAGGCGTCAGTGGCAGCGAATGCAGAAATAAAAAGGAAGTGGGAATCATGTACTCGGGAAGCTTTTGCTGGAGCTGCCGTCGCAGCTCCGGCGGTTGCATAACTTGACCCTCAGCAAGCACGATATAGGCAACCAAGCGTTTGTCTCCTGGCCTGTCCTCGCGAGCGAGCACAGTCGCTTGGCGTACGCCCGAGCAAAGCCTAATCTGAGTCTCGATCTCGGCTGGTTCAATCCGGATTCCTCGAATCTTCAGTTGGTCATCTAGTCGCCCTAGGAACTCCAGGTTTCCATCATCCAAGTAACGTACACGATCGCCGGTGCGATAGAGTCGTTCACCGCTTGCGCCGAATGGATCCGAGAGAAATTTTTCCGCCGTCAGGTCAGGCCGGCCCGCATAGCCCAATCCCACACCTGCTCCGCCGATGTATAACTCCCCGGGCACCCCTAACGGTACTGGCTGCATCAATCGATCCAAGATGTACAACTTTGTATTCCCAAGCGGACGTCCCATGGGTATCACGCCACCAGGATAGTCGCGCTCACATGTCCACTCTGTCGCGGCAATCGATGTTTCCGTTGGCCCGTAAGAGTGGTGCAGTTCAACGCCAGGCAGTTTTTCGAAAAAGCTCGTAATCGCTTTCTGAGTGAGCTTCTCGCCGCCACAGATCACCCGTCGGAGGGTCGATACCTGGCTCAAGTCTGGTGCTTCCAAGAAGACGTCCAGCATAGATGGCACAAAGTAAGCACTTGTAACTCTGGCCTGCATGATCGTTTGTATAAGGTATGGGTTATCTAAGTGTCCTGCAGGTCGGAGAATCACTGTAGTGGCTCCCACCATCAACGGCCAAAAGATTTCCCACACATGAGGGTCGAAGTTCAGAGAGGTCTTGAACAGAAATGCATCAGTTTCATCTAGCTGGTAACGTTCTTGCATCCAGAACATGCAGTTCGCGATCCCGGCATGGTGCAACATGGCACCTTTTGGACGCCCTGTCGACCCCGATGTATGCAAGATATACACCAGATTGTGGGGGCGCACGCCGCTGCTGATATTCATGTCACTCTCCGATGAGAGCCATTCGTAATTCGCATCCAGCAGCAGTGTGCGTACGTTCGCCGGCACAAGGGTCGCAAACTCTTGTGCAGTTAAGATGATCTTCGCGTCAGCATCACTGATCATCAATTTCAGCCGTTCCGCCGGATAGAGTGGATCTAGCGGCACGTATGCGCCTCCCGCCTTCAGGATCGCGAACAGCGCCACGACCATCTCGATTGAGCGGTCCATCAAGACACCTACGATTACATCAGGTCCGACACCCATCTTGTGTAGGTGGGATGCGAGCTGATTTGACCGTCTGTTCAGTTCCCTGTAGCTGACCCGCTCGCCTTCATAGACAAGGGCTGTAGCGGATGGCGTGCGTTCTACTTGTTGTTCAAATAGTTCGTGGATACAAACATTCGGATATTCCGCCGCTGTCTGATTCCAGTCCTTCAAGATTAGCTGGCGTTCCTCGGGAGTAACTAACTCCAATTTTGTAATGCGCTGTTGTGGATCACCTGCAACGGCATCCAGCAGTGTCTGCCAATTTCGCAGCATGCGCTGGATAGTTACAGCATTAAATAACTCAGGACTGTAGCTGCATGTTGCTAGTAATCCATTTGCCTCTTCCTTTACCTTGAGCGTAAGGTCACACTTCTCCGTCGTATTCCCCAGGTCAAAGCCGCCGACCGTTAGCCCGGAAAATTCGTAAGCCTCATCCGACCGTTGCAGAGCGAACATAGCCTGAATCAGTGGATTTCGGCTCTTCTCCCCGTCTGACCTGAGTCCCTCTACCAAACATGCAAACGGCGTCTCCCGGTGCGCATACGCCCCAGTCACCGTTTGTTTGACTCGCAACAATAACTCCGCAAATGTGGGGTCTCCGGAAAGGTCTGCGCGGAGCACCAAGCTATCACCAAATAGGCCAATCAACTTTTCGCTCTGCGGATGGCTCCGTCCGCTAGCAGGTGTGCCAACCACCAAGTCTTCTTGACCGCTATAACGGAACAGTAAGACCTCAAATGCTGCCAGCAAAGTCATGAAGAGCGTCGCTCCATGCTGGCGACTGATGTCTTGTAGACGGTCGACCAATGCACGCTGAATCAAATCCGTTTGGCGCGCGCCGCACAACCTCTGAACCTCCGGGCGAGGCCGGTCGCTTGGAAGTTCAACACCGGTGGGCGCTCCAGCCAGCTGTTGCTTCCAATAAGACACCTGGCGCTCCAACTCCATGCCGTACAGCCACTGTCGTGCAAAATCGGCATACTGAATCGTCAATTTCGGCAAGCTCGGAAAACTACGTTGCTGGGTAGCAGCACTAGATGACGGGAGTTTGGCCCGCTCACCCGCCAGAGTTGCCCCATACAAACCAGCGAGTTCACGCAGCAACACAACCCTAGACCACTCATCGAATACGATATGGTGTGCTGTTAACGCCACGACATGATCATCTTCAGCGAGCTTAAGCACGCTCCCGCGCAGGAGTGCATCGTGTGCAGTGTCGAATGGCCGCTGCAAGTCTTGATGAATTCTGCGCCGGGCTTCTGCTTCCGGGTCTGAGTTCAGACTGAAATCGAAAACCAGCAATGGTATTCTCTGAGTCGGCACGATCCACTGTTCCGGCTTGCCCTCGCGCATCCGAAAGCGAGCACGCAGCACCTGATGTCGTTGCACAATCTCTTCTAGGCCTTTCTGCAAAGCCTCAACCTGCAAGTGCCCGTGCAGACGAAGCACCACGGGAATGTTGTGAGCCGACGGATTTGGGTCCCGCCGAATCAACTCCCAGAGTTGCTCCTGCGCAAATGACAGTTGAAGTCGCGTCACATCCTCCGCGTCGAGGCTCGTGTGTCTCGCAGCGGAAGTCGCCAGACAATGCTCCTGGATGAGATCTTGAGTTGCCATAGCTTGGATAAATCCTTTCGACCTCAGGCACTGATCATCGATACACCATCAATAGCGGCCAACAGGCTCGCAACATTTTTCTGACGTTTGATGGATCTGTCCGTAAAAGGGTGGGCGGTCGATAAACATCCGGTACCAGAGTTCCACGTGGATTAATGACCAAAACAGCCCGCCATGATCAGCACGATGGCAATCGTGATCATCAAGCAATTGCTGCACGTACGTTGGATTAAATAGGCCACGCTGGGCTACCGACGAATAGGACAGAGTATCGCGCAGGAATGTCCGAGCTTCGTTCCGGAACCATGATGATATTGGTGTGGGAAACCCTTTTTTCTTACGACTAACGATACTGGCCGGCAAAAGGGGCCGCGCGACTTGCTTCAACAAGTACTTGCGGGCGAGTCCTTTTAGTTTCAATCGAGAAGGCAAAGATGCCGCAAATTCTACGAGCTTGTGATCCAACAGGGGAACGCGGGCTTCTAGCGAGGCAGCCATACTAGCCTTGTCACCGCGAGACAGGAGTGCATCGGGCAAGTATAGCTTTGTATCGACGTACAGCATTCGGCCCAACCGATCAGACGCGTCACAGCGCTTCAGTTGATCAGCGAAAACCTGCTCGTGGGAAGCAGTATCCAAGCCGCTCTTTAATTCCTCCGACATTAGCTTGGATTTCATTTCCAGGTTGAACAGCGGAAACCAATTTGCCAGTCGTGACACTTCTCGCGGCTCGCACCAAGCGTGAAGCGCTACCTTAGGCCGGCGCAGGCCCGGAACCCGCGCGCTAGCTGCCAGAGCGAGCGACTTAGCCGGTTGTGGCACAAAACGAAACAAAGAAGAGAACTTTTCGCCGGCGTAGCGTACATAACCGGCAAATAACTCATCTCCCCCCTCCCCCGTCAACACCATCTTTACGTCTTTGGCCGCGGCTCTAGCCAGCATGTAATTGGGCAGTGCGGCGTCTTCTGAGCTCGGCTGATCCATGTGCCAGACGATCTTTTCGGCGAGATCGATGAGGTCCTGTGCATGCACGATGACTTCATGATGATCCGTACCGCAATGCTCGGCGACAAGGCGTGCGTATGCTAATTCGCTCACTTGATCGCCTTCGGAGCCAAATCCGACCGAGTAAGTTTTTATAGGCTGACGTAAGTGCTGCGACATCAGAGCCACAACGGTGCTGGAATCGAGACCGCCACTCAGAAAAGCCCCGAACGGCACATCGCTGACTAACTGAGACTGGACGCAGTCACGCAACAGCGCCGACAGTTGTTCTTCGTACTCCTCGTCGCGAAAATGACCATTCTGGCAACCAGCGAACGACAGATCCCAGTAGGGACGAATATTCAAGCCTTTGGCATCGCAGCTCATCAAATGGCCAGGAGGAAGCGAGCCAACGCCGGAGAACATTGTTTGCGGAGACGGCACGTACTTCAGAGACAGGAAATTACTTAATGCTTCCAGATTCGGCCGTGGCTCCACGTGTGGATCGTGGAACAGGCATTTGATCTCGGAAGCAAAGACAAGCCGTCCCCTGTCGGCATAATAGAGTGGCTTTATTCCGAGCCGATCACGCGCCAACAATAATCGCTGCTTTCGTGTATCCCATATGGCGAATGCAAACATGCCGCGCAATTTTTGTACGCAATCATCCCCGAACTCCTCATAGAGATGGACGATAACTTCGGTGTCACTCGCGGTGCTGAATTTGTGCTGACGGCCTCGAAGATCATAGGCTAACTCGCGGTAATTGTAGATCTCGCCATTGAAAACGAGCACGATACTGCCGTCTTCGTTATAAATCGGTTGTCCTCCGCCTGCCACATCAATAATGCTTAATCGCCGCATACCCAGTCCCAGGGTCGGCTCAAGGTAAAGACCCTCGCCATCGGGGCCGCGGTGACGAATGCTGTGCATCATCCCGCGCAAAATCTCTTCTTGCACAGGTTCGCCAGAGCGATATTGGTAAATTCCACAAATTCCACACATATGGGCTATACTCTCGACGCGTCTTGTGCGCTCGCCTCTCTTAGGATAGCCGCTGGCATACTTAGTTGCTCAGCTCTCTTTTCTTCGGCCACGCATCGGACGAGTTCTATCGCCTTGCTCGCGTTGCGGGTTGAGAATACCTGTTCCGCTATCTTTCGGTTGTTTGTGCCGAGCCGTTCGCGCAGCGACTCGGATAAGTACACTTGCCGTATTGCGTTCGCCAACCCTGCCACGTCGTTCTCGTTCACCACTATCTCCTTAATGATCTTGGGTATCTCCACGTGCCTTGTCGTGATCACAGGTTTGCCAAATGCCATGGCCTCCATTAGTGCGACGGGAAATCCCTCCGCCACACCTTGGCTATCCGTACGGCAAGGCAAACAGAAGACGTCACAGGCACGATAGACGGCTTTAAGTGCGTTTCCGCTGAGCTTGCCAAAGAACGCAACCTTGTCTTCGACTTCCAGGCGCTTCGCCATGGCAGTCACATCCACTGTGGATGTCTCGGCACCTTCGTCTCCGACTACCCACACCTCTATGTCATCCTGTTCTAGCTGCTTTATTGCATTGAACAAGATTTCATGTCCTTTGCGCTCAACAAAAAAACCGACGATGAGAATGACAAATTTGTGTTCTGGGCGATACTCATCTGTGTCTACACCGCAGCGAACAACCTCGGCGCCTTGAATGCCATAGCGACACGCCAGATAGTCTCGGTTGTACTCAGTAACCGTGATGATCTGATCACAGCAGGCCAAGGCTCGTGTAAATAACCTCGAGTTTGGGTTCTGGTAGAGCTCATAGGCATGGATTGTGACAATTAATGGTTTGTCTAAGAGTTTCTTACAGAAGTAACCTACAAAAAGTTTACGATCTGCAAATGTCGCGTAGATCACGTCCACATCCGCCATGTGACTGGAGAAGTAGCATGCGAGAGTAAAATCGGCCACCGCTCCGATGGATACTGCTTCCCAAAATAGACGCAAGTACTTAATCCGTCCCCGAAAGGCGAAATAAGGTTGCAGCAAGATTACAATCCATGCCTTCCAGCGAAGAAGCTTCCATTCCGGTCGCGCATTGTAGAGCCCGGGGCGAAGTTTGGTTGGAAAAATACTGATCGCAAGCCCGGCTGCGGCAAAAGACGTCAACTCGCGATACACGAAGTGCTCTAGCCCTTTCTTCATGGATGCTATAACGCCAATCCGCATGTCGTTGGTTTTCCTGTTGATCCTTATTCGGCGGTCGGAAGGGTGAAAACGAGATCGACTGGCTTTCTTGGCCGCTTTCTCTTTTGAAACCCGCCTGATTAAAAGCAGTCAGATACAAAAGTACTGTCCACAAGTGTGGAAGCTTGCTTTAGAGCGGGCAGAGCGTTTCAATAAATTCCTCGTAACTGGTATTTTCCGTAAAGGGTTTTCGAATCTTGGCAAGAGGTTTCGCACTGGCCGCTCCATATAAAGTGTAGGGGGCGACGTTGTTGTTAACCACTGAGGAAGCCATGATGACTGAACCTTCTCCAACGACTAGCTTACGTTTAGCCGCAGTCACGATCACCGATCCGGCGCCCACGAAGGCATTCTTGCCAATAACGACTTTTCCAGCACCGTGCGTGTGAGCAACGATTGTCGTTCGCAGCCCGATGTTCGCACCGTCCTGAATTTCGACATACTCGGGATATTCATTCTCGAGATACACATCATCGCCGATCCATACATCCTTGCCGATGCGTACGCCGCGCATACGGTGTAGGGCCGGACGCAGGGTGGTCGCACCTGGAAGCACACGGCAGAGTGTGTGAAGAATCCGGTTGAAACCTCTTCTGAGGAGGGACTTCTTAGCGGTAGGACTATCGATGGCTTCCGTCGACTGTGCCAAGACGCCGTATTCTTGACCGGCAGCGTCTAGAACCGGCGCTCGCTGCGGGATCTCCCGCTCCATTTTCTCGCCGTTAACCATGACTTCTTGTTGCTTGATCGCATGCGCTTGCTCTCGAAGCGTACGCGCCCGGAGTAACAAGCCCAATGGAAATTTCTTGCCAAATTTGTTGTCGATTCGACTGAGCAGTTGTGTGGCGCGGAGTGAGTCGCCTCCCAACTGAAAAAAGTCCTCGTTTACTCCGATCTTCTCGAGGCCCAGTATCTCTCGCCAGATGGCGGTGAGTTCCGGCACTAAATCATCGTCGCCTGACCCGAGGGTTGGCAATCCTACAGAGCTGTCCTTCGGAGCAATTGTGGGTCGTGGGTGGTCGTTCGCCGGGTACTGCGCCTGAGTCGAAGTGATCTGTATGTCAGAAAGTCGCTTAGTCGTATCCATCGCCATCATCGTCAAAATGGTTTCGTAATCCCTAGCCATTTGTTTAATGGTTTCCCGGGTGAAGAGATCCCGATCGTACTCAAAAGCGACCTCAGGTGCATCTTCCAGCTTCGGCCAGACAGTCAGATCGTACTTCGCCATCTGGGTATCAAGGAACCTCCGTTGAACGTTCAAGTCGCCAGCCTTGGGTTTTTCCTTAGGCACATTTTGTAGGATGAACATTGTCTGGAACAAAGGAGTAGTGTTCGGATCAGGGACCGGAATTAACTCCTCTAGCACGGAACCAAAAGGCAAGTCGCGATAGGCAAGCCCCTCTAAGGCTACATCACGTACGCGGACAAGCACTTGACTAAAGGTGGGATTGCCGGACAAATCGGCACGCACCACTAAGTCGTTGGCAAACCGTCCTATCAATGTCTCTACTGCCGGCAAAGGACGGTTAGCCGCGCACGTTCCAACCGCCACATCCACATCCCCGGAATACGCATGCAACAGGCAGTGGAAACCCGCGAGCATTACCATGAAGACAGTAACTTGGTGATTTTGACTCAATAACCTTAGATTCTTTTCAAGATCCCGGGATAGAGAAAACTTTAAGGTCGCTCCATTGCGTTGTGGATGCGCGGCCCGTGGAAAATCAGTGGGTAAGTGGTAGAAATCGTTACGGGCCGAGAGTTTAGCCTTGTATGAAGATTGCCGTGCAGCATTATCCGGGAGCCCTTTTCGCCACCTGATGAAATCGCCATATGAAAACGTCAGTTCGGGCACGCGTTCGCTCGCTCCTGTTGTAAGGGAGTCGTAAATTGCAAATAGCTCTCGAATCAGGATTCCCGTCGACCAGTCGTCGCAGACTAGGTGGTGAGTGTTCAGGAGCAAAACCTCGTTATCTGGAGCAAGCCGAAACAAAGTCGCCCTGAGTAAAGCCTCGCGGGTCAGCTCAAATGGCCGATGCGCCTCGTCTGACATCAGTCGAAAAAGTATCGCATCACGCTCAGATTCAATCTGGTTAGTTAGGTCTACCACCGTGAGGTCGACTGGCTCTGAAGGCAGGACAATTTGAATAACCCGGCCCTTCATAATGCGGAAAACAGACCTCAACACGTGATGACGCCGACGAACTTCATTGAGACTTTGCCGTAGGATTCCCAGATCAAAAGGCCCTGCGATTTGCAGTACGAGAGGGTAGTTGTAGACGACGTTTTCGGAATTCCAGCTGTCTTCGATCCATGAATTCTGGCGGTAGAACCATGTCGGCACCACGAAGGCGTCCTGAACCTGCAGTTCCGGGAAAGTTTGTCGGGCTTCAAGGACGAGGTCGGACGGGAGAGTCACCCGGTCCGCAGTAGCTACACATTCTTTCGTAATCATAGATATTCCGTTGCCATCCTAACTGTGACCAGTAAATCCGATAATCTTTGATTAGGGCTTGAACCGGCGTCTTTCAGTACCGCCTGGAAATCGTCGAGCATTGCCGTCAGCGTATCTAGCTTGAACAGATCGGGATTGTATTGTGCACGGCCCATCAAGCACTCGGGCCTTCCTGACAACTCAAGGTATAAACCCCAGCGGGACCCCCCACTCTCGACGTCCATTGGGGTCATGTCCCAACCGGGCGGCAATGGCACAAGTGACGGAGCTAAGGAGATCGCGATTTGAAATGGTGGGCGATGGTTCCGTTCCGAGCTGAGCCCCAGCTCTTTCAGCACAGACTCGAACGGTACGTCGTCGTGGGATATGGCATCGGCGATCACCTCTTGAGCTTGTATCATGAGTTCGCGAAAGCTTGTCTCATTTGAAATCTTCAGCCTGAGTGCAACCGGATTAAGGAAATATCCCAGAAGTTTCCGAAATTCCAATCGATGGCGTCCGCAGGGAGCGAGGGTTCCCACGGTGATTTCATCCTGGTTCGAGTATGCATGGAGCAAGGCCGCCAGGGCCGCCACAAGAACTGCAAACAGTGATACTGCTGCATCTCTCCTGACCTCATTCAGCGTATCAAGGACCTCCCTGGCTATCGTGAACGGCTTCAGTGCACCCTGATAGGTTTGGGTCCGCAATGGCGGGCGGTCCTCTGGCCAGGAAAGTACGGAAACGCCGTTTCCCAGCTGTTTACGCCAGTAGTTGAGCTGGCGTTCCTGAATTTCACCCTTCAGCCAATCTCGCTGCCAGATGGCAAAATCTGCAGACTGCATGGGTAGATCCGGCAACTGCGCTACTGTACCCGTCGCATACGACTCGTAAAGCGTTGTCAGTTCGGTCGGCAGCACCTCATACACGGAAATTCCGTCAGTAATGATTTGGTGCATGTTAACAAATAGACGGTGTTGCCGGTCGGCCAAAGAGACGAGCAAAGCGCGTACGAGCGGGCCGCGCTCTAAATCAAATGGGTCGCGAGCTTGCTCCGTGGCGAGTCGCAAGGCTTCTCTAATACCCTCGGTTGATGGTTTGTGACTCAGGTCGACAACCGACAGCGGGAACTCCTCGGGTACCGAATGTATAACTTGATTGGTTTGTCCATTTTGCATCACGAAGGTAGTTCGCCATGCCTCGTGACGCCGTATGATTTCAAGGAGGCTTCTTTGTAGTGTGACTATGCTTAGCGGTCCGGTTCGATGAATGGTGATGGTTTCATTGTAAAAAGGAGGTATGCCGCCGCTCGCTTGCGCTCGAAGCCACACTTGTTCCTGCGAAAGAGAAAGGGGCAGTTCAGCTTTTCTCTGCTGTGTTCGCGCGAACGGTATTGGTGCAGGTACGAATTCGCCTCGCACACATTTTTCTAACAGCATCCGCTTGGCGTCCGATGATTTCATGCTTTCTGGCATGGGAAATTTCCTTGCGCTTAGAATGTGACCGGCAGTGCTGTCAGGCCTCGTAATCCTAGGTTAGGCCTCCAGCTCAGTGGCCCAGGCCCAAGCGCGAGATTCGGCAGGCGACGAAGTATGGTGGCAAAAGAAATTTGGCCCTCAATGCGGGCCAGCGCCGCGCCGACGCAGAAGTGAGCAGCCCATCCAAACGCCACATGCCGGTTGTCTTTGCGCGTGAGGTCCAGTCGGTCTGGATCGGGAAAGCGTTCTGGGTCACGATTGGCCGCTCCCATAACTGCAATCACGGCCTGACGCTTGCGGACTTTACAGCCGCCCAGGTCAGTGTCGCCGGGCGCCAAACGAGCGGTGTGCTGACTGGGACTTTCGTAGCGCAGCAATTCTTCCACCGCCGACGGAATTAAAGAGAGATCGTCACGAAGTCTCTGCATCTCGGTTGGATTACGCAACAATGTCAGCAGGCCATTGCCGATAAGATTCGTAGTAGTCTCTTGTCCGCCAACCATGGTAACAATGGTGTTCGCAATTACCTCCTCATCTGTCAACCGGTCTCCATTGATGTTTGCGGTTAACAGTGAGTTAACTAGTCCTTCACGTGGACGCACCCTCAGTTCTCGGATTACATCGCGAAAGTACCCGCCCATCTGATCGAGACTGCGGAGCACTCGCGGGAAGCGATCTGGATTATGCTGAAAGTTTCCTAACATTTCAGCGAAATCTGCTGACCAGTTTTTCAATTGAAGACGATCGCTGAGTGGAACACCAAGCATTTCGGCAGTGACGATAGCAGGCAGCTCTGCTGCAAAATCTGCAATCACATCCATTTGGCCGGCATCGAAAACAGTGTCGATCAGTCGGTCCGCAATAGCTTGGATGTGCGATCGCAGGATCTCGACCCGGCCGGGAGTGAAAGCGCTCGATGCCAGTGAGCGCAAACGCGTATGTGCCGGGGCATCCAGGAACAGCATCTGCTTAACCATCACAGTGGCAATGGGAGCCAAACTCGAAAGTCCCATAGCGCTGAGCTGTTCCGGTGTGGGAGTGCGATCGGCAGAGAAATCATGAAGGACTCGAACCACATCTGAGTAGCGAGTAACTACCCAAGCGTGAAGAAATGGATCCCAGTGTACGGGGTCTTCGGACCGCAAACGATGGTACAGAGGGTATGGATCCGCGAGCACCTCGGGGTCGAGCAGATGATAGAGACTTAAGGCAAGCCCCGCTTGACCCGCAGCAACTGAAGTCACAAAGAATCCGTTACAGAGCTGGTGTACTGCAAAGCACGTTGGATTTCGCCTTCACCCATAAGATCAATTTTGGCGACAATCAGACGTTCGGTCTCCTTAGCCAATAGAGCCGGTGTTGGAAAATCAAAAATGCTACGCAAGGGAAGCTCGACTCCAAAACTTTCTTGGATGCGAGCGATAAGCTGTGTTCCGAGAAGAGAGTGACCACCGATCAAGAAAAAATTGTCATCGACACCGACACGGTCTGTGTTTAAAAGACTGGCCACAATTCCAGACAACTTCTCCTCGAGTTGTGTGCGCGGTGTGACAGCCGCTCCGTCTGTCAGGGTATTTGTGTTGTCAGGGAGAGGTAAAAGGTCGTAATCCGTTTTCCCGTTTGGAGTGAGGGGGAAAGCCGGCAAGCAAATGAACGCCGCGGGCAACATATAATCAGGCAAATGTTTACGGAGCAAGCTGCGGAGTTCGGCGGAGGTTGGTCGAAGATGGCCTTTCGTGACTACGTAGGCGAGCAGGCGCAAGCTGCCTCTGCCATCTTCTCGAGCCACGACGGTACTGGCCTGCAGTGCGGGGTGTGTATTTAGGATCGTGATGATCTCATTGGGTTCAATACGATAGCCTCGAATTTTGATCAAGTCATCTGCTCTCCTAAGGTATGAAAGTTGGCCGTCAGGAAGAGAGCGAGCCAAATCTCCGGTGCGAAACAAACGCCCGTTAGACTCATCGCTGAACGGGTCCCTCACAAACTTTTTTGCCGTGAGTTCCGGGCTGTTCACGTAGCCGCGAGCCACACTGGCACCGCCAATGTAGACCTCACCTACTTCACCTGCGGGCACTTGCTTGAGCGACTCGTCACAAATGTAGATTTGCGTGTTGTCGATTGGGCGCCCGATCGGCGGTCTTGCGTCGGAATGGCTCTTTGGCAGAATCGGGCCGGAGGTTGCGACCACCGTTGTTTCGGTCGGTCCATAGTTGTTGATTAACTGAAAAGGAAGCCCGGGTCGCGGATAATGATGAAGCGTGTCGGCTCCTGTGAGTAGCAACCTTAGTTTTGCGTCTGTCGGCCATTCGAGCAAAATCAGCCGTTCAGCTAAGGCGGTCGGGACGAAACTAATGGTGATCTTCTGCGCCACCAACCAGTCGCGCAATGTCTCAGGCGAACTTCTTATATCTTCAGGTGTGATGTAGACTGTCGCCCCCGCAGCGAGATGTGGCCAGATCTCCCACACGGAAGCATCGAATCCAACGCTCGCCAATTGAGTTGCCCGATCCTCATGCGTCACGGCAAAAGCTTTCTGATGCCAGCGTACAAGGTTCATCAAGCTGTTGTGGGTTACCTCAACACCCTTCGGCGTTCCAGTCGAGCCGGACGTGTATATTACGTACGCCAGATTTTCTGGGCACACGTTGGTAGTCGGCGCCCCTGTGAAGTTCTGAGTCTTATCTTGAGTGCCGCGGTCCAGCACTAGCAATTGCCAATCGCCCTGAGACAAACTCTGGGCCAGTTGTGTAGTGGTGATAATTACCGGGACTTCTGCGTCTTTCAGAATAAAAGAAATTCTATCACTCGGATAGTTCAGATCCAGAGGAATATATCCGCCGCCAGCTTTCATCACAGCGAGAAGAGCAACTACATTGAGTGGAGAACGGGGCATGTATACACCTACTCGCACCTCGGGGCGGACACCCAAGGCTCGCAGGCGATGAGAAAACTGATTAGCCTGGTCTTCCAGCTCTCCGTAGGTTAGTTTCATCGCGTCGCTCACGACCGCGATATCATCGGGATTCCGACAGGCCCAGTGTTGAACAGCCTCATAAACACACATCTCACTAGAAAACACTTGCGGTGGAAGCGGCTGAGAGAAGCGAGCTTGAGAAGTAGCGTTCGTAGTCATCTTGATGCTCCAATCAACTATTCAGTTGTTGTTAGGGACCCCCAATACTCCAAAGTTTTCGCAGGTGCGAGAAATCATCTTCGGAAAACGTCTTTAACAGAAGAATCATTAGGCTATAAGCCACTGCACTGATACCTACAACTGCCCATAGTGGAAAATGGTCCCGAAGTAGAAGAGTTATGACACCCATGCTTGCTGCGGCCAGAGCGGGTCTCCAAGCGAGGCGCACAAACGTAAGACGACTTCCGTCGCGGCAAACCTGATATTCCAGAAGTAAGTCAAGGGCTAACATGGAAAGACTGGTGGAAATGGCGGCACCAAGCGAAGCGAACGATCGAATCAGAAAATACCCGACCGCGAGGCGCACAATTAGAGTCACAAGCTGGCTCTTGAAAGTGGCGCCATGTTCCCCTCTGGCCGATAACACGCGCCAGAGTACCGCCCACAAGTGATCCCAATGGGATGGTCCAGACGAGCACACGCAGAACTAGGCCCGATGCCTCGAACCCTTTGCCATAGAACCAGTGCAGGACGGTGGGTGCCATGATGAACAAGCCTGCAGTGACGGGAAATGAAATCGCAAGGAGGTATTTAATCGATTTTTGCCGGACTACATGAATCCTTTCGTCTCCTGCGTGGTAGTAATTACTCAAAAGTGGGAAAACTGTAGTCATGAAACTTCGCGGAATGAGTTGCCAGAGATCAACAATTTTCAAGGCTGCACTGTAAAAACCTATTTCAGCATCGTTCTTCGTGAGCGAGAGTAAAATGATCTCCGGGCGCGACAGAAATCCTTGGATAAACGAAGACCCGGCGAATGGCCTCACATCGCGCAACATCTTAAATGCAAATGTGGGCGCAAATTCCCAACGCAGCGTGGCTATATATCTATTGGTTGATACAAGATACAAACTGGCAAGGATAAACTGTGTGACGGTGAATGCTGAAATTATACTTACCATTCCAAAGCCGTGCCACAACAAATAGAGCGCCGCAACCAAGTATATGATTGCCGCAATCAATGCAGAGTAGGTGAGAAACTCCGCCCGGTGATAAGCGATAAAGACAGATTCGAGAATCGCCTTCCAACTCGCCGGCAGGACGGCCCACACAATCACGCTCAAGGCACGTTGCACATCTGGCGAAAAACCCAGCAAAGGGAGGGCAAGACTTACGCCGACCGCTAAAATCATGCCCAACAGAGCGCTCATGATCGCGGCGTGAACAACCAATTTGCTGGTTAGGTTGCGGTCCTTGGCGATCTCCCGGGTCAGGTAGGTAGTCCATCCGAGCTCTGCGGCTAGGAAAAGCAAGCCGTAGTAGACCATGGCAACCGAGTAGACGCCGAGCGCCCCGACCCCGAGCCTCCGACCGACGCAGATGCTGAGGTACGCTGTGCTCGCCCTCTCGATCAGTTCTGAAAGCCCAAAACCGACCGTGTTTTTGAGAAGGATGCGCGGTTGATTTAGTTGTAATGCCAAGCGTTATTGCCGTACTTACCCGCATACCTCAGCGCCCACTGTTGATAAATCCGAAAGACTCTCAAGGATCGCTTCCGTCACGTAATCAATCTGGCTCTCGGCGAGCTCTGGATACATCGGCAGCGACAAGACCTCCCCCGCGAGCGCTTCGGCCACTGGTAAGCTTCCTTGTCCCGGGTACCCCATTTGCTGATAGGCCTCGGTCAGGTGCAAAGGAACCGGGTAGTGAATACCGGCCTCAATGCCTTGCTGTTGCAGACGTTGCTTCAAATCGTCCCTATTGGCAACCCTGACAACAAAAAGATGAAAATTGTGTTCGCCGTCGGCCGGTATAGGTGTGATCCGGAGGGAGGCTCCCCGTAGCTTTTCCAAGTACCTCTTGGCGTGGGTTACTCTCCACGAATTCCATTCTGCCAAATGCGGCAGCTTTACCGAGAGCACGGCAGCCTGAATTCCATCCAGGCGGGAGTTTGTGCCTACCATTGAATGCACGTATTTTGCTGGGCTGCCGTGGTCCCTCAGCAGTCGCAATTGCTTAGCTTGATGAGAGTCGTTGCAGGTCACTGCCCCTGCGTCTCCGTACGCGCCGAGATTCTTACCGGGGTAGAAGCTGAAGCAAGTCAACCGGTCGGAGCCACCAACAGAGATTCCGCCGCGTCGAACCCCATGCGCTTGTGCGGCGTCTTCAATAATTGCCAATTGATTCGCGTCAGCTAATTCCTGCAGCGCGGTCAGATCCATTGCTCGACCATAGAGATGAACCGCAATGATCGCCCGAGTTCTTGGCGTTCTCACTCGTTCAACGGAATTTACACTCAAATGAAATGTTTCGTTATCCACATCAGCGAACACGGGCGTTGCGCCTACATTGCTTACGGCTTCTGCAGTGGCGAAGAATGTGTTAGCAGGTACTATAACCTCGTCGCCTTGGCCGATTCGTAGACACTTGAGCGAAAGCTCGAGAGCGGCCGTGCCTGAGCTCACGCCCACTGCAAATCTTGCACCTACTGAACGCGCAAACTGCTCTTCAAATGTTTCGACCCAAGTGCCGCCGATAAAATGAGCCGAACGCAGAACGCGATCTATACTCTCGACGATTTCTTCGTGAATCGATGCCAACTGCGCTTTCAAGTCGACGAAGGGAACCTTCACCTTCCCATAAGGAGTCATGTAGATTACGCCGTTCCCTCGCTCTGGATCAGTAGACCATAGCGAGTTCGTTCGAAATTTGTCTCGCAATAACTACAGGTCAACCCAGTGCCTTCGTCGGCAGAGATCGCAGCGCTGAGACGCCTAGCACAAATACACATCCAGCCGATTTGCCGCGCTGGATTACCCACCATCAATGCGAAGTCAGGAACCGGTTTAATTATGACCGCGCCGGCACCAACAAAAGCGTACTGCCCGATCGTGATTCCGCAAAGGATTGTCGCATTGGCGCCTATAGTAGCGTTGGCGCGAATCAATGTTCTTTGCAGGCTTACTCCCGCCTTCTTGATATACGCACGGGGATTCGGATCGTTCGTAAGTACGCAATTTGGTCCCAAAAATACGTTGTCTTCGACTGTTACTCCCTGCCACACCGCAACTCCATTCTTCACCGTCACATTGTTCCCTATAACCGCTCCGGTCTCAATAAATGCGGAGCTGCAGATATTGCAATCGCGGCCGACGCGCGCCCCCTGCATGACATGAGCGAAAGCCCAAACACGCGTGCACGAGCCAATATCATCGCTCTCAACAAGCGCATTAGGATGCACAAAATAAGTTGTCGAAGGTGTTGCGGCAGTCGTCACGTTAGTAACCTGAGGCGACACGTTCAGCGGTGGGTCCTTCGACCTGTTCGCCTTCAATTGCTAATTCGATGGCTTTAACGACTTCAGCCCCGAACGCGCCGTCGGTAGTTGGCCTCTGTCCGGTTTCCGCGCAGTTGAGGAAATGCTCGATTTCGACTGCCAAAGGCTCTACATTCGCCAAATTAGGTGATATTACATTTCCCGTACGGTAACTGAGCTGGAATTCGCCGAAATCATTGGGCGGGTGTAGCACCACACCGTGCTCGAAAATTTTGATTTTCTCGCTTGGTGCTGTGTCGTCATAGACCACCATCTTTTCGGAACCCACTACGCAAGTCCGGCGCATTTTCTGTGGCGCCAGCCAACTGACCTCACAGGATGCAACGACGCCGGAGGGAAACCTGTACCAAAGGAATGCTACATCCCGCTTGTGGTTGACACAGGAGCGACCAAAGGACCAGGCTTCCACGGGCGATTCCCGGAGCCAATAAAGCAAAATCGAGAGGTCATGCACAGCCAAATCCCAGACTACATCGACATCGTGCTGGTAAAGACCCAAATTAACTCTGGAAACGCTGATGTACCGCACATCTCCCAAGCTTCCGGAGTCAATGAGTTCCTTTATCTTAATGACCGGAGGACTGTAAATGAAAGTGTGACCGATCATTAAAGTTCGGCCAGAAAAGTTAGCTATCTTTACTAGCTCAGCTGCTTTCACGCTGCAATCTGCAAGTGGTTTCTCCACAAACACATGTTTACCGTGGATAAGCGCTCGTTTCGCCAATTCATAATGAGTATGGATATTCGTGGCGATAAATATTCCATCAATATCCGAACTCAGCATACCGTTGAAATCGCGGTATCCTCTGACTGCTGGATATTGCCGAATAGTTCGCTCGAGCCTTGCAGCATCAAGATCACAACAAGCCACGAACTCACAATGCTCGTTGTTATGCAGAACGCGAGCTAGATTCGGGCCCCAATATCCCAGTCCAACTAAGCCAACTTTCATCATGATAATCTCCCTTTATTTCGCGGTTTGTGTTGGGCAGTGAGGATGACCTCGAATTCATTTATGGCGATCAACGAATTGGCGGTGTATTTTGTCGGATTACTTGTCGTGGGGGGGCTAAATACTAACTAGCTTGCGAGGATTCATAATAGCGCGATTGACTAGGTTCAACCCAGGGAAACAGGCTACTATAGGCGTCCAGGAGCTTGGGAGCGGAATATTCCCAAGCAAGCTGATGTTCAACCCTGTGACGCCCGGCAGCGCCCATTGACTGTCTGCGTGGCGCATCCACCATAAGCTCAGCGATTGCTTTCGCGAATTCTGATTCGTCATTCGCCCGTGCATAGATTGCGCTCGACTGTGCTGTGAATCGATGCTCCGGTAAGTCAAAAACCACAATTGGCTTCGACGCAGCCATATACTCCATCATCTTGATCATAGTGCAGCGATCGTTGTAGGGATTCGAAGGACTCGGGTCCACGCAGATGTCAGCAGTGGCAATGTAGCTGGCATAAGTAACTGGGTCTTCAACCCAGCCTGTGAAGTAGAGATAATCGGCGATGTTTAGGTCTTGCGCAAGTCGCTTCACACTTGGCAGAGCGTCCCCATCACCGATGATTACGCACAGGAGATCTGTCTGACGAAGGTCATAAACTAAATGACGAATAGCACGTAATAAAAAGTCGACCCCGTCTTGTACAGCGATGATTCCGGCATAAGCGATAATCGTGCTAGCGCGGTTTCTAAGTTTCAAGTCGGGATTTGCCCAATGCGTGCTTTTGAGTACCGGTCCGTTGCGGACGATCGTGATGCACTGTTCAGGCACACCGTCGCGGCTCATCTCGACTGACTTATACGATGCATTGGTTGCTATGACCCGATCGGCTAGGCGACAAGAAAGCTTTTCGCAGAACAGCAAGGCGCGATAAACCAATCGATTCACGCCTCCGGGAAAACGTGCATAGTACATCTCGGGAGTCAGATCATGATGATCGAAAATAAAGCGCTTTCCGAACAACTTATAGAACGCCGCAATGAAAACCATGGTGTCCGGAGGATTGGCAGCATGTAATTATGTCGAAACCCTGCTCTACCCATACCCACAATGAAAGCAAGAACATCGACAACATCGAATAACCGTACTCGTACAAATAACCCGCAAGTCCGTTTGCTGCAGGCGGGGCCGGGTAGCGATAAACATGTACGCCGTTAACCATTTCGCGCCACCTTTGGTTTTTTTCGGCAAAGCTAATGACGGCAACCTTGTAGCCGGCGTTTTTTAGCACTTCGGCTTCTCGCCGGACTCTCGGATCCTTCGGGTAGGAGTTGTTCTCTACCAACATGAGCACGCGGCCTGCAGTCGTTCTAGAGTTTATCGGAGTTACATTTTGCGGTGGTGTGCCTAAATTAGCAGTTTCGGTTGCAGCCACAGCTTACCTCCTTCGTGAGCCTAAACGCTCACCGGTTCATGACTCACAATTTCAGACTGGTGCAAGGCCTGGCGATAGACTGACAGGGTCTGACTAGCTACGCGCGCGGGAGAACACTCAGCGTTTACTTTACGATTCCCATTGGCGCCAAGTGTCTCGCCAAGATGTCGGTCTTTCAGGATCCGAACGATGGCGGCTGCAAGTGCCCGTTCGTCGCGAGGAGGAACACAGAATCCCGTTTGCCCCTCGTCCACCATCTCGGGAAGTCCGCCGACGTCGGTAGCGACGACGGGTTTGCGATGTGTGTAGGCAAGTGGAAGAACGCCACTTTGTGACGCTTCAATATAGGGTAGAACAACTACTGCTGATTCTTCGATCAGCTGAGCAACACGACTATCCGAAACATACTCGTTGTAAACCATGAATCGTTCAGGGTGCACCATCATCCTGCGGTAACGAGAGAAAGTTTCGCCTTGCCCTGCAATAACGATTCTTGCGTCAGGAACCTGCGCAGTGATGAGTGGTTCCGCGCGGATCAAGTATTCCAGTCCTTTATATTTCCAAATGCGGCCGAGGAAAAGTACTGTCGGAGAGTAATGATTGTTCGACTTTGCGGCGGGCTCATCGCCAAGCTTGATATGGGGAATCACGTGGACGCGGCTCTCGGAGATGGCATCGTTGGCGACTAACAGTTCTTTGATCTGACGGGCATGGACGATCAGTTTGTCGGCATGGCGGACGCCCCGGTTCAATATCCACTGTGGGGTCACCCTCGACGGCAGGTCCCCAGGGTGCGTGCGATAGTCATGAATCGTCAAAATGAAAGCGCAACCGGGCAAAAAACGAAGCGCCCAGTTAAACCACAGATGTCCTTGTTGCAGGTGGATGACGTCCGGACGAAAATCGCGTATTTGCCGGCATAGTGCCTTCGCCAACTTGATTTGCTGTAGCGGCCGACGTAATCGGGGTGCCGGGAACGGCCGAAAATCGATCTTTGGGTGGATAAGGCTGGCGTAGGGCTCAACATCTTTCTCTGGCAACATCAACAGGACCTCAACGTCACGCACCAGGGCGCTGGCCAAGCGCGAGCAGTACTCCGGAAAATTAAAAGAGAGAAAAACGGTCCGCATACTTGACGCTAATGGCTGCAGTGTTTTGGATTCTCACTGGAGCTTACTTGTCCCGGCGTGTTTAAATGTTGCCCTAGCAAGAACCCATTCTAGCTGATGAACTCTCGCCGCTATGCTGCTCCGCGGCACGAGACAACTGCGGGGATCGTAAGCGCGAGGATCTTGAGGTCAAGCCATAGACTGCAGCGGCGGACATAGTCAATGTCCATTTGAACCATTTCGTTGAACGGGACCTGGGAGCGCCCAGTCGCCTGCCACAAGCCTGTTATTCCAGGAACGGCACAAAAACGCTCAAGGTGATCATCCTCGTAGAGAGAACCCTCATAATCGAGAGCGGGACGTGGGCCAACCAAGCTCATCTCACCTTTCAGTACATTAACCAGTTGAGGCAGTTCATCTAGGCTAGTCTTGCGCAGTATGCGTCCCAAACGCGTCACGCGAGAGTCATTCACTAGCTTAAATCGTGTGCGATCCCCGCCTTTAGCGATGCGGCCTTCACGAAAGCGCTTAACGTAAGCTTGGTGACAGGATGGGTCGGCGTTCACAATCATTGACCGAAACTTGTAAAACGGGAAGGTGTGTATCACCCATATGACTCGCCCTCCTTTGATTCTTCTCTTGACTCCAATTCGTTTCTGCGTGAATAGCACTGGTCCTTTAGAGTCAAGCTTGATTAAGGCAGCAACTAGCAGTATTAGCGGAAAGAGAACCACAATCAGGCAAGCTGACAAAGTGACATCGGTGATCCGCTTGCAGCAAAAGTAAATCGAGCGTGCTCCGATCCCTTGTTTTTCCACAGCGTGAATCGGAAGGGGGGACGCTGAAGGGTACTGCGAGCTTGCAATAGACGCCACGGATTTTGCCAACTAAATATTGTGGGATGAACTCGGGGTCAAATCAGAAGGGGCGTTAACTCACAAACTGCGCAACGCGCAAACTGGGCCGTTCACTCTTTATGCTTTGCATAGCAATGACCAAGCCGGCGAAAGCCCAGTACGCGTCCATGCCTTCAGCGAACTTGTCCACCATCATGTGCAGCATTAAACCGACACTCGCACCTACAAAGGCCAGTGCGATCGGGGCCAAAAAACGGTCCTCAGATTTCGAACATCGCCATGCCAGCCGGATTATCGCGAACAAAGCCCAAAGGTATGCGGCCAGGCCTAGAGCGCCCGTTTCTGACCAGATCAGAAGGTAATTGTTATGTACGGTCGCGAGAAAGTCGCCCACATTGTAGGTGGTCACGTAGTTGGACATCTGGACGGGAAAATTATTTGCACCGATACCTATGATCGGATGTTCGCTGATCATCCGGAAGGCAATCTCATCCAGGGGTATTCGCGATTCCGCCGAACCTTCGTCGTCGGCAGAGAGGCGGAATTGAATGCGGCTGTAGAGCGGTAGACAGATGATAATCGCGGAGCCAAGTGCGAGGAGGGTAAGCTTCGGCGAAATCCACCCGCGGCGAAAACTGAAATATCCGAAGATCAGCGCACTGCAAGCAAATTCGAGCCATCCCCCACGTGACAAGGTCAGCACCAAACTCACGCAACCTGACACCAAACTAATCAAAGCTACTTTTCGTACCCACCCGCGCTCATTGGTCAATAGTGTGCCTAGGGCGAGACTCAGAAGAGTGGCAGCACAAGACGCAGCCAAGTTTGGCGATCCCGGTAACCCGACCCTGTTGAACCCCTGGAATCCGGCAGTAACTTCGGCTGTGAACCCGGTTACATGGACGGTGTGGCCGATTCGACTTAGTATGACTGTCACTACTCCATGCAGAGCAATACCGATCAACAGGAAAATAACAACAAACCGAACATCTTTGTGAGTTCTTGTTCGATTAGCAATGTACAAAAGCAACAAGAACATCTGCCCAAACACATACAGTTCGACCAGCGACAGACCGGGGCGTTGCGAGAATGTTGCCGACAATCCCAAAATAATGAAATAGACCGTCAGCGGCATATATATGTGCCAGCGGCGTGGTGAACTGACGCCAGGGTCGAGAGTTGCGCGCAGAAAGCAGCCAGCGTACAACCCAAAAAGCGCAAGTGTTGTGATTGTTAAGTCCAGGCTGCCCGGGGACCCGAGATCGGTAACAGCCTGATCTTTCCACATAGGGCCGCCGATCTGAAAAGGAACGTCTATTAAGGCGACCGCAAACAGCAGCTTCTCGACCTTTGCGGACATTAAGAACGCAAATGGCGCTGCGTATAGCCGGAGGAGCCAGGCAACGACGGTGTCTCTGGTTCCCCTGGACCTGCTACGAAGAGCGGACATGCTCTCCGCACTTCTGCGTCTAGAGTCAAGGCCGGTAATCCGAAATGGAGAATCGATCGACAAGGTAGACTGACTTGGGATGCGCACAATCGCTTAGGTCGAAGCGTGGGGGCGGCGCGGCGCTATTTGGCGAGTATAGTTGGCTGCGACGGGGCAGCTGGCAACGCCGCATAGACTGGGATGTTTAGATAATGTTGCACGTCATAGGGCGTATGCAAGCGCTTGTCTGTGTACGCGGCGACGACCACAGACCCCGTGGCCGCAACAAACGCAAAGGCCAGAGCCATGGCCAGATATACAACCCGCGAATTCTGAGGCAGCACCGGGAACGTTGGCGGCTCTGCTATTGACACGTTCAGGATATTATGGCGACTGAGAGCATCGTCTATTTGTGCTTCTTCGGCCTTTCTCACGTAGAGTTGATAGCTCTCCTCTAAATCCTTGGCTTGGCGAATCATCTCTTGCTGTTCGATACCGGCGGTATTCATCGTGCGCGCGTTTGTTTCAAACTGATTAATCGACACTGCCCTAGCGGCCACTGCGCCTTTGAGGCCCCGCAGCTCAGTTTCATCTTTTGCAAGTTCCAGCCTCATCCATTGGTACGCTGCGTCGTTGTCGGTGGTGGTGTCCCGCAAGGGCTCTTTCTCGGCAGCGGAGATGTTTTCGCGGGCTATGGCGATCTGGCGGTCTAGTTCCTGGACGGAGCGATAGGTCGGCTGGTACGTCGCCAACAACGCACTGCGCTTCAACTCGAGTTCCATCAATGTACCCTTGAGTTGCTGCATAAGCGTCGGATTGTCTGAATTGCGCAGCTGGGTCGTCGTGCGTGCGGGCGTTTGCGCGATTTCTTTCCGGAGCATGGCGATGCGCTCCTCTGTTTGTTCAATTTCTGCTGCCGCGTTCTGCTGCGCCATCTTGAGGTCGCCAAGCTTTTGCAGCAGAACATCTCTCTCCATCTCGCCGGATACTGCACCACTCGCGTTTGGGAAAGCCGCGAGTTTGACATTGGCTTCTTTGACTTGCGTCCATAACCTCTGCTTCTGCTGCTCGAAAAACTGCAGCGTCCCGGAGGAATGATGCACCTGTGCGTGCTTCTCTAGATACAACTTCTCCAGATTCTTCATAACGTCATATGATAGCTGCGGATTCCCACTCGCGTACGAGACGGTTATGACATCTGCCTTCTTGGAGGGGCCGATCTCCAAATTCTTGCTCAGTTGCAGGACGGCCTTCGCCTTCTTGAATGTCGGGTCATGGCGGCGGAAGAATCCTGAAATAGAGAAAACCTCGCCCTGGTCCAAATGCGAGGCAGTAACTAACTGTTCCATTAAATCCTGGCTATTCATCAACTCTACTTCGGAATTGATTTCGTCCTCAGAGATAGCTTTTATCTGAAAAGGCTGAGTCGTTGTTGCACTTACCACAGGGTCTACGCGATTCCTTTCCAGTAACACCTTCATTTCCGATTGGTAACTTAAAGGGAATATGAGCGATGCGACTACCCCAATAAGGCAACCGCAAAGAAGGTGCCAACCAACAGATGTTTGTGGCGAAACCCGATCGCCAGGAGGTCACGAACCGTGACAGGCGGCATGGGACTTATGGGATTGTGTTCAGTCAACGACAATTGGTTCGTTTGTTCCATAACAATCCTGTCCGAAAATCATCGTGACACGTAGCTAGGATTCAAAATCATGTCTTCTACAGGTCCTGCCGAGTCATGCGCGATAGACGAGAAACAAATTATGTGTCACGCTGTATTACAGCTTGCTATAAATTGCCTGCGGTATTGGAAATGTTCGCTGATTCAAAATTGCTCCGAGTCTATGTACGCCTGCATTCTGCAAATCTTGAACCATCTTCCGCGCCACATCGCGACGCGAAGAATCTGCTTTAAGGACGAGAACGACTCCATCGGCGGCCCGCCCCAGTACCATCCCGTCGTTTGCAAGGCTTAGTGCAGGAGCGTCAATCAGAATACATTCGAAGCATTGGCGCAGTTCCTCTATTCGAACCCGCATTGCATCCGAACTCACCAGGCTGAGGGATCCGGTTGAAATAGCACCGCAGCTAAGAAGCCACAAGTTTGATCGACCGAGCGGATTAAGAACTCGCGAATCGATCCCGGTGCCTCTAAAGCGTCACAGAGTCCGTGGTGATTTTTCACGCCGAAATATTGGTGAAGGCCCGGCGATCGCAAGTTTGCGTCCACCACGCAAATCGAACCTCTGATTTGAGAGGCAAGGATCTCAGCCGCGCAGCAGCAAATCCAGCTACACCCATTTGCGGGCTCGGTTCCAGCGAACACGACGGTTCGTGGAGCCTGTTTTCCTGGCATCAAGAAAACCCGCTGCACGAATTTCATTATCTCGTCGCGTTGTTTCTCCTCCATCTCCAGTAATAGCGGGTGTTCAGGGGCTTTCTCTTTATTTTCCCGTCGAAGCGGCGATGAGGTATCGGGCGGAGGAAGCTGCGAGAGATCTGGAAGCGCAGACAGCACCGGGAGGGGCGATAGATCGGCAGCAGTATCGAAGAGTTCCCGTTCCTTGCTTAGGATTTGCAGCAATTCAAAATTCTTACTCATGGACGTGGCTCATCTTTACACGCCGTCTTTGCGACGCTATTGGCATTGTTCCGCGTATTTACCACCTAGAAGCCCACTGGCAATTTTATTACCCTTTCTTGAGGCCGCGAGCAGGAGGAGATGTGCTTGTTCGCAGTCTTGATCGACTCCGCTTCCTTCCATATACAGGGCGGCAAGTTTGATTTCCGCACTGGTACTTCCCTCCTTAACACGATTCCATAACTCGGCGGGATCGTCCGTCGAATCCTGGATCGAGTTAGGTTGTATCTTTGCGGGCACAACTTCGATTACTTCGGCGTGCGGGATTTTGACGTTGCTCGGGGAAGATATGCTTTGGGAGTTGGCCAGGCTTGAGAGGTTTGCGAATGCGAGTACTGGGGCAGTAACTCTTTTCGGCCAGCCACCAACCATGCAGAGCAGAACTGCAAGCCCTACTACCCTCGATAATAACGAGTACTGTGACTTTCTAGATATGGGCGCCGGCTCCTGATTATTCGCAGAAGCAGCGGCAACCTCGTCTTTTTTGTCGTCGTTGCTGATTCGATCCAAAACGGTGGCAACACCCTGTGGAGGGGCGACTGCCGCGGGCTTCAACGTCGCTTCAGAAAGGCTCGAGCGGGCTGAAGTTGTTCCTGGGGGGTCCAGCTTGCGCAGCGACAATGACGCGATCCTTGGGTCCACCAAATGGGATGGCGGCGGATTCACCAAGTGGGACGGCGGCGGACTCACCAAATGGGATGGCGACGCAGTGACATGTGATACCGCGAGGTTCTTGGCGTGAGGAATCAGCTTTTGTAAATCGAGATCAGCGAAAACTTCACGCACGACGTCTGCGTCGATGGTTCTTCGGTGCAAGGCGCAAGCCAAACTCAGCGCGCCGAAGCAAAGGCTATTAATATTACGCGGAATGCCTTCACTCAGATTCGCGATCATTATTTTGGCTTTATCGCTAAAAAGAGGCGGACCCTGGTAGCGAGCGACTTGCAAACGATGGTCGATGAAATGCGCGACATCTTGTGGAGCAAGCGGATCAAGTCCGTTGAAACTCGAAATGCGCTGTCTCAGTTGACTGAGGGAAGATCGAGATAGTGTGGTTGCGAGTTCGGGTTGCCCGGCAAGGATGATCTGCAGGAGCTTGCCGCGCTGCGTTTCAAAGTTCGAGAGCAGCCTTACCGTCTCCATGACGGAGGGTTCCAGATTCTGAGCTTCATCAATTACAACGATAACGCGATGACCTGCCGATGATTCCTCCAGGAGATAACGATTGAATTGTTCGTGCATTCGTACCAGGTCCTCGTCTTGGCTGGCGATGCCAAGTTCGGCAAGCAAGAACCGCAGTAGGTCGCGTGAATTGCACTGTGTCTGGAAGATAAACGCGGTGCGGGCCGAGTATCGAAACTTCTCCAACAAATGAAACAGTAATGTCGTCTTACCCATACCGGGTTTCGCGATAAGCGCCAAAAATCCCCGGTTGGACTCAATCCCGTAAAACAACGAAGCTAGAGCTTCGCGGTGGCCTTGTGCAAGATACAGGTAACGAGGGTCGGGTGTGACGCCGAAAGGTTGTTCAGAAAGTCCAAAAAACTGATGGATCATTTAGCGCCTACCAGAATCGTCCTTGTTCTTTCGCTATCAGGGAACATCTTGATATTGTCTGTTGGCAAAGAGTGTCGACTGACTTAAAGACCCTCGGCATCCTGTTCGAGCTTGCCATAAAAGTCTCCCAGTAACTTATTAGGGTTCCTCGTCAGAAATTGCTAACTGCCCGCGCAGGTTATATCTGTGCAAACTAACTTTTGCGGCAACGGCAAAACCGTCCGTTTCTGTGCGAACTACGGAGCCGATGTATCTCACAACCAACTTACTATCGTATGTGGCATCGTGTGTTTCGAAGGGAGGCAGAAGTATCTCAATTTCGATGGAAGTTCCGGCGGGCAGCGGCCGGGGACAGGTCACAAAGACACCCGCGGTGCTGATATCTTTGACAAAGCCAGCTCCGGGCATTGCGATCTCGTCGTCGATTGATTTGAAGATTACCGGCGCCCGCAGTTGATATCTAACTGCTGTCCGGCGTTCAACGACGGTCCCCATGGCATGGGAGCCAGACATAAACTCGTGTTCCGAAAAAATATTTAGGGCTTTCATGCCGAAACCACTTCGGGATGAAGCAGGAAATAAATGCCTAGGTCAGTGTTTCCAAAATCGGCGATCTAAATAGGCTCGACGTCATATCCCTCGATATTGACCGCTAACGATCGCTGCATTGGCTCTACGGAAATAAGTAAGTTCCGATCACCGTTCCGAGCTATCAGAAGACCTTCAACTCCATCCAAGCATCCGCCGCGAATTCGCACCTTTTGTCCGACCTTGAGAAACGGGCAAATAGAGTAAGCAGCGTTGCTTGTAAGTAAGAGCTGGATGTCGACGATTTGTTTCTCTGGTATTGGGGTGGCCTGACCGCGGACGCCGACAAAGTTGCTTACGCCGTGGACACGAAGTATACGAACATATTGCTCGGCTGAAGGAACGACTCGTACAAACGCATACCCCGGAAATAGAGGCACCTGCACCATCTTTTTGCGATCGCTCCAGCGGTGGACCTGCGGAATTAGCGGCAAAAAGGTCGTAATATACTGATTCTGAAGCTGATGGGCCACAACTTTCTCGTGCCTCGAGCGGGTTTTGAGGGCATACCAATGAGCTTCGTCGGTTGATAAGTGAACAGGGACAGTCTGTGTCCATAAAACTTCTTGCGATATCTGAGGTACGCTACTCATAGCTTCGCCCTTTGAGTCCCATTGGAGAATCACTCCGGAACCCACAGGTTGAGCGGTTAACGTAAAACTATTTAAAGCCGCTTTCAAGAGGTCAGGAATCTTTGAGACCTGAGCCTTATTCAAAAGAGGGCAAATATTCTGGAGAATCTAGGAAAAGTTTCTCAGGGACCGCAGTCCGGTGGGGCGAAATCGGAATTCCCACAGTCAAGCGCAGGTGCTAACCCCTATGGACTACGTGCCTTGCGATCGAAATTTACAGGGATTCGTGGTGTTTTTCGGCCTTAGCCAGTTACGGTAGGGTTAGTGATACAATGAGGCCTCGCTTCACAAGGCTCGCCCAATAAGTGATTTCAAATGTACCCCAGACCACCTGACTCGACAGAGATCCGGGTTCTATTGGCTGATCGCACCAGAATGGCTTGTCAACTTCTTGCGGACGCCATTGCTCAAGATCCAAGAATTCATGTTGTTGCGGCAGTCACGCGTGCCGCGGAGGCGTCCCAAGTTGTGCGCGAGGCGTCTCCCGACATTGTTTTGATCGGGGAAGATATAGAGGAGCAACCGATTGGCGGATTCAAGCTCGCGCGGCAATTGCAAATGATTAAGCCGGACCTATCGGTTGTAATGCTTCTGGATCGGCTTCACGGCTCGTCCGTGGTAGACGCTTTTCGCGCCCATTCCAGCGGCGTTTTCATCAGGGACGGATCAGTCGAATCGTTGCGCAAATGTATTCATACGGTATCCAATGGGCAGGTATGGGCCAGCACTGAAGTGTTGCGATTTGTGCTCAAAGCCCTGGCTGGCACATCGATGTCGGCGGTTGACCCCCATGCCGTGGCAACGCTAACTAAGCGAGAGAGGGAAGTGGTGGCGCTCGCTGTAGATGGCGTAAGAAATCGAGAAATTGCGCGTCGACTTTCTTTAAGCGAGCATACCGTAAAAAATTATCTCTTCAGCATATTTGGAAAGCTGGGTGTCTCCAGCCGATTAGAGCTGACCCTTGCAGTTAAAAGGGAATGGTTTCAAGGTCCAAATATTGTTTCCTTGAAGCATTCCAGTACCGCTCGTCGTGATGAGAGTTTTGATTGGCTTCGTATCCTGGCGGAAAACGGACTCGCCTCTGCGCAGCTGCTTTTCGGGCAAATGTATGTTGAAGGCCGTGGCGTACCTCGCGATCGGATGCAGGCGTATAAATTGTTCCTGTTGGCGGAAAAGTCGACTCAGATTCTAGACATCAGCCGGAACGCCAGAAACAAGCTGGAGCACGAGATGACTGCGACGGAGATCGCGGAAGCAGAACGGCAGGCAGCAGCTTGGCTTGAAGAGAATGGAAACCAAATCGCGAAACAGTTCCCATTGGCCAAGGTTAGATAGAACTCGCGACCACAGTCGCTTCATGAGGAGCGACGCAACGTCGGTAAGTACTACGATTTCTTTCGCATTCGGTTCTTGTTGCTTCAAAGGCTGTTGCTTCAAAGGCTGAATAGATAGCCGACGAGCGCTGCGGTACTCGATACGCGTGGTTTCACCCTTGAAGTGGTGAGATTACTATGGGTTAGGCCGCTGTTGATAACGGTCATGCCACATGATTGGGCCAGGAACATCTTTCGCGCCGGTCAGCTGTGACTGATCAAATAAAGACGTCCGGTTGTCACATTCCCGAATCTGCTCTACGCGAGAGGTGACAATTGGGTTGGAATATTCTGGATGGCAAAACTCCAGGTGCATGCCGCGGCCGACAAAATGCCGCTTCAGCATGGAGCCTCCCCAGGTAGATCCCGCAATGGCAACCAAGGTCGGCTCTGGACAATATTGGGGATGGCCAGAAATTAAGGCTTGGCTTCCTCCAAGCATGACTGCCGTATAGCAGCGGTGTTGAGTTTGAATCAGGAGCACGCTATGCAGTTGTAGCTGGTCCAGAAACACCCCGCCTTCGATTTCCGATCTGATGATGTTGCAATTCACATCGTCGCTCAAATTGGAATGTGGCGTAAACAAGTGGTTTTTCCGAGAGCTGCTTTCAACAACCAGAACCAGCCGTTATGGTAGGAGCGGGGCGAAGGGAAGTCAATCGAGACTATACTTTCGTGCTGCTTCAGATGGCGATTTGGCCCTGGCGAGCCGAAAAAGGTCAAAAGGCGTGGGGCCTCAGTTCCTGGTCCACCCGGGTCCTCGCAGGACGGACCCGGCCTTTGTCCCGGTCAGGTTTCCATCTTCGTATTCGATTTGACCGTTGACGAAGACATACTTGACTCCCTCTGAGAGTTGCGCGGGATTCTGATAGGTAGCGCGATCACCAATGGTTGCCGGATCGAAGATCGTAATATCGGCGAAAAACCCCGGTTTGAGCAGTCCGCGATCGACTAGGCGCTCGCGCTGGGCCGGCAGCGAGGTCATTTTGCGTATGCCTTGTTCGAGTGGAAGGAGATGCTCATCGCGGACGTAATGTCCAAGAAAGCGAGGCATGGCTCCGAAGGCCCGTGGGTGGGTATGCGGCTCGAAGAGCGGGCCATCCAGCGAAAGCTCACCAGCATCGAGGCAGAGACTGGTCCAGGGCTGTTTTAATCCGAATTTGAGGTCGTCTTCGTTGGCGATGAAATAGATTGCGCCGGTGCGAGCCTTGTCATAGATTACGAAATCGAAGAGCGCATCGAGCGGAGCTTTCTTTTCCACCGCGGCAATTTGAGCCAGTGTCTTACCGTCGAATTTCTTCAGGTCGGGATTGACGATTCCCGAGACTAGTACGCCACTTGCGCCTCCGCTGCCCAGGTAGAGGTTTTCCCAGTTCGGGTGCTCGGTTGCCATTTCCTTTTTAATTTTTTCCCTCGTGGCCGGATCGTGGAGGCGTTGCAAAAGCTTTTCCGTGCCGCCATCTGCTACCCACGGTGGAAGGCTGGATGCGAGTGCCGTTCCTCCGGCAACGTAGGGATACATGTTGGCCGAGACATCCTGGCCGGCGTCGCGCGCTGACTGGATCATGGCAATGATCTTTGGCATAGATCCCCAGCGCGCTTTGCCCACGACTTTCAAGTGGAAGATTTCGACCGGCAGGTGGGCTTCGCGGCCGATGCGCAGCGCCTCATTGATGGCTGCTATTTCGGTTTGGCCTTCACTGCGCATGTGTGTGCCATAGATGCCACCGTATTGCGCGGCGACCTTCGCGAGTTCGATCAACTCTTCGGTCTTGGCGTAATGGCCGGGTGGATAGATCAGAGCCGTCGAGAGCCCGAATGCGCCTTGCTGCATGGCCTCGGCGACCAATGATTTCATTTGCTCCAGCTCTTCAGGCGTGGGCGCGCGATCCTCTTCGCCGATGACGGCCTCTCTCACCTGCGCGGCGCCGACGTATGTACCGATGTTCAGCGGCGTGCCGTTTTTTTGTAGCCGCTGGAAATACCCGGCGAGCGTCGTCCAATCGACTTTGAGGTGGTATTCCTGCTCAAGGTCGGGTTGCAGTGCGGCAAGCGTTAATTTGTCTTGCGGTGCAATCGAGCCGCCTTCGCCCGTGATCTCCGTGGTAATGCCTTGGGAAAGTTTGCTGAGCGATCGATTGTCGATGAGCAGAGCGTACTCGGACTGCCCAAGCATATCGATGAAACCCGGCGAAATCACGAGGCCAGCGGCATCGATGACTCGCTTTGCATGGGCGTCCGGATCGAGATGGCCGATAACCGCGATGCGATCGCTCCGGATTGCAATATCGCCTGAAACCCATGGATTGCCCGATCCATCAATGATTTTTCCATTCTTGATGATGACGTCGTAGTCGGCGGAATTGTTCGCCGCAACCTGATCACTGGAGGGCGCGTCATATGCTGCAGCTGCAATCTCTCCCAAAGCTTCGCCGACAATCTTTTGTGTCGCCTCTCGATCCTCCATCCCCACCGCAACATTATTGGCGTAAGCCGCGAATGCCAGGCGGTCACCGCTCGCTGTATCAACGTATCCGGCGAGGCCTTTACCGGTGACCATCAGATTTTTATTCAGCGCGTCATAAACCAGGTACGTTCCGGTTTTGGCATGCACGTGTCCGACCGCGGGCGAGTTCACCTGGATCTTCGACAGCGTTCCATCGCGGCCGAGAACTGGCAGATCCTTGTAGAAATCGTCAAACTGTTTCTGCTTCGACATGAACTCCAGATAGCGCACCATGAAATCCGCAGTGAAAAATGCATTGCCGCCGGCGCCGTCGCTTTGCGATGCGCCGGTCAAATCCTCTCCCGCGTTCTTCAGGAAGTCGTGCTCGGCATCGAAGCCTGCCTGATCAATTTGGTTCTGCTTGTGCGCGACCAGCGCCCCCAGCAGGAACGGCCCCATGCTCGCATGCAGATTCTGACTGAGTTTGAGCGTAATTTTGACGTCTTCTTTTAGGGGCGGAGAAATGTGCTCGGCGAGGAGGTTTTCAGGCTTATAGTTGGCAGCCTCGGCCTTGAAATCGGGAGCAGGGCCGCTGAGGACGAGTTGGATTGATACTCCTTTTTCGCGCAATGCCTCAGTTAGGACGGTCGCAGCAAATTGGCTCGGCTCGGGAACCGCATAAGCGGCCATGCCGTAAGGCTTTCCTAGGGGAAGATTGCCGGTAACGGTGACCGTGCGGGTGCCATCCAAATTTAGCTTTTCCGCAGTGTAGTTCAGGTCGGCCTTCGAGTCGGCCGTTCCGGTCGTCGCCTGGTTGATAAAACGCACATAAGAGGTTTGCGGAGATATTTGCAGATTGACGGGTGCGCCTTCCTTATCTCCCGGCTCGGCGATTACATCGATGACGTTGTCGTTAACGACAATCGGTGAAATTACGACGTTGGTGCCGAGTTCGCGGCTGCCTTCACGAAAAAGTGTCGCGTCCACCAGCACGCGCCCTTTCACAGCTTTGATTCCTTTTTGCGCGATTTGCGCCGCGACCTGCCGAATCACGAGCAGTGGGTCGCCTAATCCCTTGCTGTCGGGACCTCCATAGGAGTGATCCGGCTCTTCGTAAGCCAGCGTGCCGTCCGGTTGAATGCGTCCGGAGAGATTCGGGTCGCCACTCGCTACTACGACAATGTCGCCTTCCAGCGTGCCATTTCGCTTTATAGGGCCGGTGCGATAAATGCGAGTGTCAAAGCGATAATCTGCGCCCAGCAGGCTGAGAACAGCGCCTTCGGTGAGCAATTTCGTCGTGGAACCGGGAACCATCAACTGATTGGGGTTGAGCTGATAAATCACCTTGGCGGTCGAGAGCGAATAAAACTCAATGCCGAAGCTGGAATGCGCGAACTCGGCACGGTGCGTGATGGCTTCAATGCGATTAGATAGCATTGTGCTACTTTGGGGCGAAGTTTCGGCCACAGGCAGTTGCTTCAACAGAATGACGGTGAAAAGCAGTGTGATGACGGCGGCTAATGCTCGAGATTTAATTTTCATGTGCGTCTGAGAGCCTCAATGAGGGACGGCGTGCAGCTAAGGTCGCTACAGCATAAATCGCTACAGCATAAATGGCTAGAACACAACCGACCTTGCTGAGGGAGGTTCTCCGAGTTCAGCCGGCAGAGAGCTATGCCGATATAGCGGCGGACAGTTCGGTGACTACTTCGATCTCGCCTTGTTGTTCCGTGGCTTCAACTCGCACGGTATCATTTTGACGTTCGAGAAATACATCCACCGAGCCTTTGCTCGTACGAAGACCCTTGATCCAGAGCTGCGGGATGCCCTTAGGTAAAAAAGGACGGTCAAACAACACCCGGCTGCCAGCTTCCTGAATGGAGACTCCCAAACACGCCTGAACCAACAAAAATGCTGCTCCCGCGGCCCAGGCCTGGGGTGAGCAGGCAACTGGATAAAGCGTGGGGCCTTGACCGCGAGAGCGATCGAGTCCGCAGAACAATTCCGGAAGACGGCCGAGATCTGCCCAGCGGCTCGCGTCGAGCAACCCGAGCAGGACCCGGCCTGCCCTGTCTTTACATTCGTATTTCGCGAGACCGCTCGCAATGATTGAGTTGTCATGCGGCCAGATGGAACCGTTATGATAAGAGAGTGGATTGTAGCGGGTTTGTCCGGCAGCGACAGTCCGGATTCCCCAGCCACTAAAGGAATCCGATTGCAACAGCGTTTCCGCTACCATACGAGCCCTGTCAGGGCTCGCGATCCCCGCGTACAAGCAGTGCCCCGCGTTTGATGTTTTTACCCGGCACGGATTTTTCTGCCTATCGAGCGCCAAGGCGTAGGTGGAGAGGTCGTCGCACCAAAATGCTTCTTCAAAACGCAAGCGAAGTTTTTCCGCCTCAGATTTAAGGATCCTACCTTTCTCTCGGTCACCTAACATGTCACTGATTCGAGCCGCAGCCAGTTTTGCCGCAAAAACGTAACCTTGCACCTCGCATAAAGCGATTGGCGGCTCCGCCAACGTTCCATCAGCGTGAAAAACCGAATCATTCGAATCTTTCCACCCTTGTTGAACCAAACCGCTGCTGGAACGTTTTGCGTACTCCACGAAGCCATCGCCATCCATGTCTCCGAATTTGTCGATCCATTGGAGGGCGAGCTCGATGTGTGGCCACAATTGCTTGAGGAAGTCGCGATCACCTGTTCTCTCGTAATATGCGCCGGCCAGCACAATGAAGAGCGGAGTCGCGTCCACACTTCCGTAGTAGCGTGCGAAAGGGACCTCACCCAGAGTCGCCATCTCTCCGCGACGCATTTCATGCAAAATCTTGCCGGGCTCAGCCTCATTTGCCAGGTCGAAATCTCTCGCCTGCGTTTCTGCCAGATATTGGAGAACGCCCTTGGCAATCCTAGGCGCGAGCCAAAGCATCTGCAGAGCCGTAATGATCCCATCCCGACCGAAGACCGTACTGAACCACGGCACGCCCGCATAGGGATAATTCACTTCGGGGTTGCCGACGATCATCATTTGAACATCGGCGGTCGAACGCCTAATCCAATCGCTGAAACGAGAATTTGAACTGTAAATCTTAGGGAAAGATTCCGAAGTTGCTTTTAGTTCGCTTCTGGCAGAAACGATGGCAGCGCTATATTCAATCGAATCGTGAACGACATGAGAATCGCAGGAAATCGCCAGATGAAAAAGTGCCTTCTGTTCTGGCTGGAGATGTACTTCGAACTGTATTTCCGAGGCCGAGATTGTTTTCGGGACAGGATTGCATCGAATCCGGGTTTGACGAATTTTGCGGTCCAGACCTTTATAGGAGATGAGAACAACGTCTTTGTCAATTTTGTCTTCCAATCGATGTCCCTTCTTTTTCCGGTGCAAGCCTCGCACTTCAAAGATGTCTGCGAAGTCAGCGGCAAATTTCAGGGTGAATGGGAAGGAGAGGGGTGCAAGGCCATAATTGACGAATGCAAACTCTTCATAGCAGACGTCGTGCCACAGGAATTTAGAGCGCTTCAGGTGGAGCGTACCGCGCGGAATGGCTACTGCGCCGCGGTGAGATACGTCGAGATTGGTGAGATCGGCAACGAAGAGAAAGTTACCCGTATCGATGGTGGAACTCAACGGCAAAGGTCGCGCATTCCAGAGGCGAAGAATCAGCTCGGAAAGATGCCGCGTGCCGTGAAAGAAAAGTCCCTGCTCGCCTAGTCCAGATGTTTGGATGTCTCCCAGGTGATCAAATACGGAGAACAGAGTGCCATATTTCAGAACTTGAGCGCGCTCATCTACGGGCGACGACTTCGCCGCTATGTAATACTGTTGGGTGAAACTATGTTCGTCCAACTGAAAACTCCGTCGGGATCGGTGGCCGGTGAAGATTTGCGTCGAACCAGCCTTTGATAAATGGTCAGATAATCCTTCGCCATGCGCTCGGCGTCAAAATGTTGTTCAAAGTGCCGTCGACATTTTGCTCTGTTGATTTGTCCGAGTTTTTTTACTGCTCTTACAGCCCCGTCCTGGTCAGGCACTATGAACCCCGTCACTCTATCACGCATAACCTCAGGGACAGAGCCGCGCGGGTAAGCAATGACCGGCGTGCCGCAGGCCATAGCCTCAATCATCACCAAGCCGAAGGGTTCGCGCCAGTTTAAGGGAAACAGAAGCCCAGCTGCATTGCCGAGAAATGCGTTTTTTTCTTGGTCGCCGATTTCGCCGATGAATTCAACTAGAGGATGGTCTAGCAGCGGCTTGATGACGGTCTCAAAGTATGCGATATCAACCCGATCGATCTTGGCTGCGATCTTCAATGGCATCTCTGCTCGTTTTGCAATCGCGATCGCCTGGTCCAATCCCTTCTCAGGCGAGGTTCGTCCCAGGAATGCGACATAGCCGCCCTTTCCGCTGCCAAGCGAAAAAGAGTCTCGCGGCAAACCGTGATGAACCGTACCCTGCCAGTTTGCCCAAGGTAGTGGGTCGCGCTGACCATCGGAAATTGAAATAACTGGCATGTCCCGGAAGCGCCGATAAACAAACTCCAAATCCGGCAGGTCAAGTCTTCCATGAAGCGTCGTTATATGCGCGATCTGCTGATGGCGGCTGAACGGGAAGTGCAAATAATCAATGTGAAAATGAATTATGTCAAAATCCTCTTTAGCGCTAAATACCTGGTCCATCAGTATCACGTGATGTGCTAACTGGTCTACGCAATTCGGATCCAGGCGCAAAGCTTTTTTGCACGCCGGGACCAGACGGGCAGTGGTGAGGGAATCGCCACTCGCAAACAAAGTGACGTCATGACCGAGCCGCACCAATTCCTCCGTGAGCCATGAGACGACGCGCTCAGTTCCTCCATACAGTTGGGGGGGGACGCTTTCGTAAAGTGGCGCGACTTGTGCGATTCTCATGATCGAAGAGTGAACCGGATTTTAACTTGCAGGTTTCAAAATCCTGAACGTACAATCGGCAACCACCTCTTGTTTTTTTGAGGTTTGCGCGACCCAACAAAAAAATTCTATAAGTCAGTTTGATCTTCAACCATCGGGTTCATGCTGTATCGCTCTCGATCAGCACCTAGGTATTTGAGTGCAAGGAACGCAGAGTTTCGGTAGGTCTGGTCGAGCGGCCAACGAGCCGAGCGGGCAAGATTTGAAGGCGGCCAAGTTCGTTCGACGGCGAGTATAGAAAATGAAGAATTTATACAACCATTGAAAGGGATTGGTTTGAAGCAGTGCTCTTGAGGGCTGCCTCTTGGGTGCTTGAGGGAATCAGTTTATTCCCGCGGAATGTACGCTGGCTCGCCAGTCTCCATAAATACATTGCTGCGTACGCACGCCATGGCCTCCACGCTTCGGCATGTTGTTCTAGTTCACGCGAACTTCCAAGAGACATGGCACGCAAAAGTCCCAAATCGCCAGAGGGAAACGCGTCGGGTTCCCCAAGTGCTCGCATAGCCACGTACTGTGCCGTCCATTTCCCGATGCCTGGAATCTTGCACAATTGATTCAAGAAAGCGTCGGAGTCGATGACACCTTCGAAAATAATCCGTCCATCGCACACAGCACGAGCGAGAGCCCGGATTGTCTCGGCTCTAGCTGCAGTCAATCCGATCCGGGTAAGCTTCGCGTCGGTCAGAACCTCAGGTGTGGGGAACAGATGAGTAAGGCCGTTGCCAGCGGCAAATGGCTTACCAAAACTGCTCACCATTTTGCCCGCCTGCGCAGTCGCACCCTTGACGGTGATCTGTTGACCGAGAATCGCGCGTGTGGCGAGTTCAAAACCGTTCCAGCAACCCGGTACCCGGAGCCCGGGAACAGAATCAACCTGGGTTACTAACACGGGGTCGCTTCTAAGACTCTGCACGATGGCCGCCCAATCTGCATTCAGATCGAACATAGTGCGGATTCGCTCGGTAATAAAGAAAAGCGAGCGTGGGTCGCCAAACTGAAGACGCACCGCGAGCATGTTGCTGCCCTCATCCAGCGATACCTCAAAGCATCCTTCATTGCCGTTGCCGTCCAAAGAAATTGTGCGACGATAAGTGCCATTCACCACCACTTCCACGCCGGGCGTAACTCGTGGCATCAGAAAGGCCAACATTCCTTGCCAGTCATAGGGTGGGCGGAAGCGCAGCCGGAAGACATATTGATTCTCCGACTGCAGCGGCCTCTGTCGCGCCAGGCGCCGGATCTGAGTCGGAGTTCGATGATAGACCTTGCGGATGCCAGCATTGAACCTTCGAACGCAGCCGAAACCGGATGCGAGGGCAACGTCGCTCATGTGCAAACTCGTCTCGTCGATGAGCTTCTTCGCAAAGTGCAATTGGCGCGTCTTAGCAACAGCGCTCGGCGTCGCACCGAGATGTTTGAGAAACAGCCGGCGAAGGTGACGCGAGCCGACTCCCAGGCGCTCCGCCAACGCTTCTATTCCGCCCTCCTCCAGTCCGCTCTCGCTAATCAGGCGTAAAGCGCGCGAAACTGTGTTTGGAGTACCCAACCAGGCCGGAGTTCCGGGCGAGCATTCCGGCCGGCAACGCAAACACGGCCGGAAGCCCGCCTCCGCCGCCGCGGCAGCGGTTGGAAAGTAACGGACATTCTTCTCTTTCGCTGGAGGTGCCGGACAGATCGAGCGGCAATAGACGCCGCTGGTGAAAACACCGATGAAGAACTTGCCGTCGAAGCGCGCATCGCGCGTCACACGGGCTCGCGAACAAACCTGCCAATCGAGTTCCATTTTTCTCAGATCGATGATAGCGCGGTCTGAGCCCAAATATGGACGTTTTCGGACTGCACTCTCGACGCCTCTAATCCGGCCACGGCGGAGAATACTGAAGCAACCGCGCTTTTGCTCGGCTAGTTATCGGCTTTGTCTCATTTGAATCAATAGCGAGAGTAGTGTCCGCAAACGTCCAGTTTTCGAGAGCGACGTCCGCAATCGTCCAATATTTCCGAATCCATTCCGATAAGGTCGCGATTGCAAAACGACGTTTGTGTTTCTTCGGAACGCAGACCCAGCAGTTCAGCTTCGATTTCAGAAGCAGACCCCGCATGGAGGAAATATGCAGTCCAGGATCTTGATGTACATCACCGTGATCGGCCTATTTACTGTTTTCCGTAGCCCCGGTTCGATTTGCGGAAGCGCAGCAGAAAAGCCAGCAGCCCCAATATTATGTTTTCAATCTCGGAACACCGCTCGGAGGGTATGCGGAGCCGGTTGGCATCAACAACCTGGGATGGATTTCCGGCGGCGACAATCTAACGGGCAACACGCAGGTGAACGCTGAACTGTGGATTGGAGCTCCGTTTGACCTGGGGACGCTTGGCGGGCCCAACAGCAACATATCTTGGCCGAACCACAGTACTCGCGGTGAAATTGTTGGCATCGCCGAAACGGCTGAGATGAATCCTTTGGGTGAGGCTTGGAGCTGCTCGGCTTTTTTCTTCGGTCCCGATGGTTACATATGCAACGGCTTCGCGTGGCGAGATGGGGTGATGACCGCACTGCCTCCTTTCCCGGGCGGATACAACAGCTATGCCGCTGGAGTAAACAATCGTGGCCAGGTTGTGGGGTGGGCGGAGAATGGAGTGTACGATCCGACCTGCAACCATCAGCCTCCGTATAAGCAATTTCTGCAGTTTGAAGCTGCGATATGGGGGCCGAAACTGACGGAGATGACGAAACTGCCTCCGTATCCGGGCGATCCGGATTCGGCCGCAACCGCTATCAATGATCTGGGACAGGTTATCGGGATTTCGGGTCTATGCTCGAATGCAGTGGGGGGCGAGAGCGCCAAACATGCACTGCTTTGGGATAATGGCCATCCCATTGATTTAGGCAACCTTGGGGCTGAGGCTTGGAATACTCCAGTCTCTCTAAACAATCAGCGGCCAAGTGATTGGTTTCGCCAACAACACTGAGGGCAATGCTCAGGCTTTTTTGTGGACTCAAGAAAGCCGGAAAATGCGAGCCTTGCCATTTATTGGGGATGACAATTCTAGCGCCGCTTACGACATCAATGAAAAAGGCCAAATCGTTGGTATCTCAGACGGGGGAACCGAACCATACGGCGGGAGAGCGTTTCTGTACGAAAACGGGATGATTATGGATCTGAATGGCCTCGTTCAAGGCGACTCATCCTTGTATCTGTTCTTAGCCCAAGGTATCAACGACCGGGGTGAAATTGTCGGAACGGCAATCGACGCGAGCGGTGGCCAAGTTGGTTTCCTCGCGGTTCCCGCGTATGACGACGGCAATGGATCTGCAAACTCTTCAATCGCAAACCGTACCGGTAACTCTGGAAAGGTGATTCCTCCATCTGGCTTTCGGCCCCAACTAACAGGATTCAGCCGAATGTTGTTTGGGGCGAAAGATCCAAAATAGCGAGAAAACGAGAAAAGGATAGCCAGAAAACGCGGCAACTATAGGAATCTCAAGTACCGGCAAAGGGCGGGGAAGTCTCCGCCCGCCCGCCTTTCCCGCGAAATGAGATTCTCCGAAGTCCAACGCTGACTAGTTGTGCTATTTGATCGATACCTGCCATGACGCCCCGTTTTCGCCATTGCGTTGAGTGTCCAAAGTGCCTCACTCGATATCTGGTGGGATTCAGCCCATACCGAAATGGCTCATACCTGATTCCTGTTGCCGCCATCAGCTCCGAAGAATGGACTTTGTATTGTGCCTGCGGCAAGCCGACTGTCTCCAGTCGATGGAAATGGAACGAATTGAAGATGTATGTGGTCTCCGATGAAGCCCACGAGCGTGGCTATGGCTCGTCCAAAGAGATTCCGCTCGCATCTAAAACGTCGTACCATTCGAATTAACACTTACCGACATTACGCTCCGTTTTCATCTCAACCCCTATTAATGCGGTTCGACAGCAATGTCGTTCATGGTTGAGCGGTGGCAAAAGCGACGGGGCACGACTGTCCTCTTGCCGTCCCCATTCTGACGTTATTTCCTGAGCCTGTAAGGTCAACCGCTAAGGATCTGAAACCCATCCGATGAAGAAGATCACGCTGAATGTGAATGGTCAGCAGCACATCGTGGCGGTTGATCCGGAAACGCCTCTGTTGTTTGTTCTGAACGACGAGCTTGGGTTGCGTGGACCTCGATTCGGATGTGGCATGGCTCAGTGCGGAGCCTGCACCGTTATCATGCGCGGCCAGGTCGTGCGGTCTTGTGTCATGCCGGTAAGCGCAGTCGGTCAAGACGAAGTCACGACGCTGGAGGGTCTGGGCACGCCTGAAAAACCTCACCCAATTCAACAAGCCTTTATTGAGGAAGGGGCAGCGCAATGTGGTTTTTGCCTCAGCGGCGTGATCCTGACGGCGAAGGCCGTACTCGACGTAAAACCGGATGCCTCTGATCAGGAGATTCGCGATGCTCTGGGGGGCATCTTGTGTCGCTGTTTCACGCACACTCGCATGTTGCGGGCAATTCGAAAGTATGCCGAGGCAAGACGAACATGACTCAGTCCCGCCGTGAGTTTCTGAAAGGTTTGGTGCGCTGATCGTCAGTTTCAGCGCTGGGCTCGTTCGAGTCTGCTGTCCGCAGCAGGGTCAAGGGCCGTTCGCGCACGCATCCCTCCCACATTGATCCGGAAAAGCTCGATTCGTGGTTAGCCGTCGGCGCCGATGGGATCATCACCGCATATACAGGGAAATGCGATTTCGGTCAGGGAATTCTTACGGCTCAATCCCAGCTGGTCGCGGAGGAGCTGTGCGTTCCGATTGGTCGCGTCAAGCTGATCCAGTGCGATACATCTGTTTGTCCGGATCAGGGAACCACGTCTGGAAGTCAGTCGACTCCGACGAACTTTAACTCAGAAAATCTCGCACTTGCCGCAGCCACCGCTCGCGAAGCGCTGCTGGGTCTCGCTGCTGTGAAATTAGGAGAGCCGGTCGAGCAGCTCACCGTGGCAGATGGCGTCATCACGAGCAACACGGGCGCGTCATGTCCGGTACGAGGAGCTGATTGGAAACAAGCGTTTCAATCTCCCGCTAAGCGCGACAGCGAAGCGTCGATCTGCTCCAGATTGGACGGTGCTGGGTAAACCAATTCCTTCACTCGACAGAACCGCCCTGATGACTGGTCAGTTCGAGTTCGTTCACAACGTTCGAATCCCCGGGATGCTGCACGGGCGAGTGGTGCGGCCCCCGGAGATGGGAGCAACGGTTGCCCATGTAGACGAACAATCGGTGCGGAGTATTCCAGGTCTCGTGAAGGTCGTCGTCCGTAAGAATTTTGTTGGCGTTGTGGCCGAGACTCAGTACCAGGCAGGATTGGCGGCCAGGAAGTTGGCGGTTCAGTGGAATCCAGGGCCGGAGCTTCCGCCGCAGAACGGCTTCTTCGAGTATCTCCAGAAACAGCCTTCCCACGACGTTCTTAGCGTTGACTCCCAGGACATCGAGGCCCGTCTCGCTGCCGCGAGCAGCGTCATCCGGGCCAGGTACACATATCCGTACCAAATGCACGGATCCGTTGGCGCGTCGTGCGCGGTGGCCGACGTTAAGCCGGAGAGTGTAACCGTATGGTCGGCAACACAATCGGCTTATCCAACCAGGAGCATCGTTGCAAAGCTTCTGAATAGGCCGATTGATAAAGTGCGTGTGATCTATGTGCGCGGCTCGGGCTGCTATGGATTAAATGGTGCCGATGCCGTCTCCTTTGATGCGGCCATACTCTCTCAAGCGGTGGGAAGACCAGTCCGGCTGCAGTTCTCACGGCAGGACGAAATGATGTGGGAGAATTTCGGTTCCGCATGTGCGGTGGAACATCGCGCCGGGCTGGCACGCGATGGACGCATCGTCGCCTGGGATCGGGAAGACTGGGTAGCTTCGCTGGGCAATCGGCCGGGCTACGATCAACCAGGGAACGTCATCACCGGCATGCTGCTGGGATATGAACCCGAGTTGCCTGAGCCTCGCTCCGCCAAGCCGCCTTACCGGCAAGTTTCGCAACCGGAGCAACACAGTTCCTTCGTACTTCGCAGGGTGCATCGATGGCAGCTGTGGTGGCGACGGAACCATCCGGAGTGAACGGGCGCTGACGCATACTGTGCGTTCGCCGTTCTTCACCGGACCACTCCGATCACCGCTGCGAATTCAGAATACGTTCGCCAACGAATGCTTCATGGACGAACTCTGCGCGCACGCAAAGGCCGACCCTGTGGCTTTCAGGCTGCAGCATTTGCAGAACTCACGAGTCATCGGCGTCCTCAAGGCTGCGGCCAATGCGGCGAGTTGGCAGGCTCGCCCTTCGCCGAAAGCGGACATCTCTCGGACACAAACGGTAAGCGGACGTGGTATCGCCTGTGTCGCGTACGAAGGAGACAACGGCTATGCTGCGCTGGTTGCCGAGGTCGACGTAGATCTGCAAACCGGAACCGTCCGGCCGAAGCGCTTCGTAATTGCGTTGGACTGCGGTCCGGTCTCGAACCCTGATGGTCTGCGAAATCAGACCGAAGGCGGCATCCTGCAAGGCATGAGCCGCGCTTTGGTGGAAGAAGTTACGTGGGACAGCCAGCGTGTGACCTCTGTCGATTGGGAGACCTATAACAGCTTGCATCTTGACTACGAGATGCCCACCGTCGAGACCGTCTTAGTGACGCCTGCCAATGTGCCCGCAACTGGTGCGGGGGAAACCGCCATCACAGTTACTCCCGCTGCGATCGGAAACGCTATCTTCGATGCCACGGGTGCGCGTCTCCGGGACTCTGCCATTCACTCCGGAGCGAGTGAAAGCTGCGCTGCTTGAGAGTGCCCAGAGTGCCGAGAGGGCATAAGTATGAAGAATCGAAGATCCATTTCCTCCCTTCTCGCTGTCGCCGCAACCTATTGCTTCCTATCCTCGCTAATCCCATGGGTTGCCGCGCAAGAAGTGGAACATGCCAGAGCACAACTCGTTCATCAAGGAAGCCGCGCGATGATGCCGGCGCGGCCGCTGCTTTCGAAGCAATTGTCCCGGTGCTCCGTCACCCTCGCTGCATGAATTGCCACTCAACGGGAGATTTCCCTCGACAGGGAGACGATAGTCATCGGCACACCATGCAAGTCCGTCGTGGACCAGACGGGGACGGCGTTAACGCTGTGAAATGCAGCACCTGTCATCAGGACCACAATCTCCCGGGCTTGCACATGCCTCCGGGAGCGCCCGATTGGCATCTGCCGTCTCCTGCGATGCCGATGATCTGGGAGGGGCTGACTGACCATCAACTCTGTGAACTGTTCAAAGATCCTCAGAGGAACGGTCATCGTACGCCTGCGCAGATTGTGGAGCATATGCACACGCCGCTCGTGCTCTGGGGTTGGACCCCTGGCGACGGCCGCACTCCAGTCCCCACACCGCAGCATGAGTTTTTAGCGAAAATCCAAGAATGGGCTGAAAAAGGGGCGGCATGTCCCGCGGACGCAAGCGCCACAACATCCCAAACATTTGGCTCTCTAGTTATTCGCTAGTGGGCTCTTTTGAACAGCCCACTACCGGTCATTCTGATCGCTGCCTACAAGCCGCCTTCTCAGCTTTGGTCAAGTAGTGCTCGATCTGATCCCGCACTACAATACGGTGCTTATGCATAGACGAATCGGTGTTTTCCTGCTCAGTTCCTTCTTTGTAGTTGTGTCTGTGGCACGAGAGGCGCCTGAGTCGATAGATGCCAGGGCACACGATGTGCTTTCGCCGATTCACGGCAATCTCGTCGTGCCCGGGCTCAAAGAGCCAGTCAATGTCCTTCGAGATCGCTGGGGCGTTGCCCACATTTACGCAAAGAATCAGCACGACCTCTTCTTTGCGCAAGGCTTTGTCGTGGCCCAAGACCGGCTCTTCCAAATGGAGATGTGGAAGCGCGCAGGTCAGGGCCGTTTGGCCGAGGTGCTTGGCCCATCGGCGGTGCAGCGCGACATCAATGCAAGGCTGCTTCGTTACCGCGGCGACATGAAGGCCGAGTATGAGAGCTACTCGCCGGATACTGAGGCAATCCTGAGCGCTTTCACCGACGGGATCAACGCCGAGATACGCTCACTGACCGCAAAGAGTGGCCCGGGCTTGCCGATCGAGTTTCAGTTGGCCGGCTTCGTGCCGGAGCCCTGGAAGCCGCAGGATTGTCTCAATCGAATGGCGGCATTTGCCATGACTGGAAATGCGTTCAGCGAGCTTCGTGATGCGGAGCTGATCGCGAAGCTAGGCGTGGAGAAGGCCAGCGCCGTTCTAAGCCTTGATCCGAAGGTAACGACTTGACCCCGCAGCGGGTGTGGATTTCAGCGGGCTGAGTCCGTCACTTCTCAAGAACCTAATCGGAAGCGATGCGAGGATCGAGTTTCCGTCGGATGGCGCGCAAGGCAGCAATGACTGGACGATCTCGGGAAGACTCACGTCCACGGGCAAGCCGATTTTGGCCAATGATCCTCATCGCGTGATGGCGTTGCCCTCGCTGCGCTACATCATCCATCTGGTGGCACCCGGTTGGGATGTGATCGGCGCGGGCGAGCCGGGCTTGCCGGGAATCGCTGTGGGCCACAATCAGCACATTGCGTGGGGATTCACGATCTTCGGCCTCGATCAGCAGGATCTGTACATCGAAGATCTGAATCCGCAAGATCCGCTTCAGTACAAGACGGCGAATGGATGGGCAAGGATGCAGGTGGAGCACGAAAGCATTGCAGTCAAAGGAAAGCCGCCGGTCGAAGTCGACTTGAAGTTTACCCGTCATGGCCCTGTCCTTTGGGAAGACGGCAAGCGCGCCCTGGCACTTCGATGGGTTGGAGCCGAGCCCGGTACGGCGGGCTATCTCGCATCTCTTGCTGTCGACCGGGCGACGAACTGGAAGGAATTCGAAGAGCGCCATGAAGCGCTGGAAGGTGCCGTCGGAGAACATTGTCTATGCCGACATTGCGGGCAACATCGGGGAGCACTCCACTGGTTTGGCGCCACTGCGAAAAAATTGGACCGGGCTGTTGCCGGTCCCGGGTGCGGCGGACTATGAGTGGTCAGGATATGTGCCGAACTCGGAACTTCCCCACAGTTTCAATCCGCGCGGGCGGGTTTGTCGCAACTGCAAATCACAAGATGATCCCGAAGAATTATCCGTATAACGTCGGCTTCGAATGGGCTTCTCCTTATCGCGTGCATCGTATCGAGGAGGTGATCTCTGGTATTCGGGACAGCGGGAAGAAGATAACTCTGGACGATATGGAGAAGCTACAGACTGATGTAGTGTCACTGCCGGCGCGTCAGTTAGTGAACCTGCTGAAACAGTCGTCGCCGAACCCGACAGCGGCGACGCAAATGATATACGGATGGGATGCGACGCTGAGTAGAAAGTCCGGAGTTGCTGCGCTTTATGAAGTTTGGCTGAGGGAATTGCGCAAGGTAGTCGCCGAGAAGGAAGGGGTTGAATCGCTTGAAGACGACTGGTCATTAGAGAATCTATTCGAGGTTCTTTCGGAACCGTCGCCACAGGTTTTCGGAGCCGATGCAGTCGCAGGCAGAAACCAAGTTTTGCTGCAAACTCTCGAAGCCGCGTGGAAGCAAACTGAACAGCTGCTGGGCACCGATCCGCAGAAGTGGTCATGGGGTCGGTTGCATACAATTCGGTTCCTGCACTCGCTGGACCGTTTGCCTGATGTTGCGACGTTGCTTGATTTAGGACCATTGTCGCGTCCGGGCGATGGCGACACCGTGAATGCCACCTGGGCAGGTAAGAAGTTTGATCAGGAGGGTGGCGCGAGCTATCGAGAAATCCTTGACACGGCCGATTGGGACCGTTCGTTGGCCGTAAATACTCCGGGACAAAGCGGACAGCCCGGATCGTCACATTACTCGGATCTGCTTCCGCTGTGGGACAAAGGCGAATATTTTCCGTTGCTCTATTCGCGTAAGGCAGTAGAGATGAATGCCCAGGATCGGTTAATGCTCGCGCCGAATTAATCCCCCAGCATTCTGTCTGTCAGCGACGCGGGTCAAAAGTGATCCCAGGCCAAAAGTGACCTTGGAGGTGATCGCCATTGATTATCCCGAACGCCGAGCCCGATTCAATGGCCTTCGAACAATGCTAGGGAAAACGCATTTCCCTCGGCGAGGCACCCTGCGTTGTTGGGATGCAGGTGGTCGCCGCTGTCGTAACTCGGGAGTAGTCGCGTGGGGTGGCTCGGGTCCCGCAAGACCTGGTCGAGATCGACTACGCCATCAAATTCGCCGCTGGTGCGAATCCAGTCGTTGACCTTCTGGCGTACGCTTTCTTTTTCGAGCGTGAAAAAAGTGATCGTAGGGGTCGGGGGCGCCAAAGCTAAGAACGAGTTTTCGAACGCTGGGTTGGTCGTCCCGATCACTCGAATTCCCTTTTGATGAGCGTGCGCGATGAGCTGGTGATAACCGGCGATCACGCTTTCAGCACCTGTACTTTCTGTTGCTGGCGTTAACGAGCCTGGAAACGCGATGTCATTGATGCCGAGACCCACGATGACATACTTGACGCCGGCTTGAGACAGCACGTCGCGTTCGAAACGTGCCAGGCCAGCTTGGCCCAGAGCTGCTCCGAATTGGCCGCCAGCCGCCTGCACCGGGCTGTCACTCAACAGGCGATTGCCGATGATGCCCTGATTCAGCACTCCAATTTCCATTTTCCGTTCGGCTCCTTTTGCTTTCTGCAATCGCTCCGCGAGCACGTCAGGCCAGCGTGCATTGATGTCCCGTGTAGTTCCGTCGCCGTCGGTGAGCGAAGAACCAAATGCCACGATGGCTACTCCACGAGGCGAAGCCGCGACATCCACTCCGGTTAGGAATAGCCAAGAGTGGATCGTCTTGGAGACTGGGAATTTCACTGCCGCAGTGGAGTTCCCGACGTCGGCGACGTAGCTCGTTTGCATTGCCAGAATGTGTAAGGTCGTCGCCTGCGTGGGCTCGGGAAGAAAGAGGCTGATCGCCAGATCCGACAGTGCAGGCACATCCAGTTCGACCGGATCGCTCACCAATATCGACCGTGCTGGGACTGGGGTGGACGCTTGTCCGTTAAATGTAACAGCTCGGTCGGATGTCGGATCGATATCCGCAGCGGAAGTTCGTCGGGCTACGTGTGCGCTGCCGACCTGCAGTGGATGGTCACCAAAGATGTTCGAGATCTTGATCCTGACTTTCGTCCCGCCAGCGATCGTATGCACGATCAGGCGCAAAGTCTGGTTCCGGAAGGTCTGGACAGACTCAGGTATGGGCGACTGGGGTGATGCCGCCCACGTTCCGATCCACTGTTTGCCACCCTGATTGACATCGGCGCCCGATGCGATCGCAGGATGTATCGAACCATTCGAATCGGTCACTCGCAAAAACTGCTCTCCCACTTGCCGTCCGATGTCGTTCCACGAGGCGGGCATCGCATGCGAGGGACTAAGCGCTGGCTTTGTAAGAGGATTCTGTGCCATCGCTGAGATGGCGAGGGACCACAGTCCGATAATGGTGCACTTTACGGTGTTTGCAATCAATCTGTTCATCGGGCGGGCCCCGTGGAGATATCTTGTTGGCACGATCATATGACGGTTGATGGCGCGTAGGGTAAGCACATGAGTTAAGAATCCCGGCGCAACGGGCCGAGCTTTCCCGCAAACTTACTGTGCTTTTGCGGAAACGGCGGATTCGAGAAAATAATTGATGATCGGCTTGTCAGTGATTGCACTCGCACCTTGACATGGTAGTCGGTGGTCGTAATCACAACCACCAAAGCTTCGTCCGGGAAGGGAATCGCTTTCCTTACTTATCGTCTACGTATTTGGCAGTGGCGGTGTGGTCGAAAGCCGGCGCTCTCTCACCCTTATTGAGACGGAATTTTGCGCCATGCAATTGCGGCGCCTGCTATGGCGAAGCCGGCGCAAAGCAGCATAATTCGCCGAAAGGCAAAAAGAAATGCTTCCGCCACCACAGAATGAATCGTGGTTGCAGTCTGCGGATCCGTACCCCTGGGGGCATCGAGGCTACCCAGTCTGGCCACATTTGATTCAAGTTCGTGAACGATGTTGGCGCTCAGGTTTAGATCAGAAAGTGAATTTCGCAGCGCGTGAGCAAAGGCTGCAACCATGACGACACGCAAGATCGCGACGGCCAATACGCCTGCGATCCGGGCCACGGCGTTGTTAATCCCCGATGCCGTACCAACACGTTCCTGTTCGACGGAGTTCATGACGACGGTTGTCAGCGGTGCGACACTGATCGCCATGCCTAACCCGAGAACCATAAAGCCCGGAAAAAACCCACTCCAGTACCGGGCACCTACATCCGGCACCGTAAAAAGAAAAAATCCTGCCGCCGCAATTAGCGGCCCCACCATCAGCGGGATCTTTGCACCGTAGCGCGTTAAGAGCCCTCCCGACCAGCGCGATAGCAAGAACATCAGCAAAATCATAGGTAGAGCTGCCGCGCCCGTCGCGGTCGCCGAGTATTTCTGTATCTGGATCAGATTCAAGGGAAATAGGAAAAAGAAAATACCCAACGCGGCGTAAAGACATAAGGTCAATAGATTCGCGCCGCTTAAGCTTGCGGATTTAAACAGCTTCAGCGGAGACCATCGGTATCCTTACAGCGTTCTCGATAAACACAAAAAGAATCAGGGACCCAAACCAAAAACCAAACTCCCGCCACGCGAGGATGTATCCAACCAAAGATTGCCGATTCCAGAAATCCATACACGACGGCCCCTAACGCCCAACCAATCCAATCTTCTTGTACCGGAACTGCGGGATTCAGGCACGTGCCAGAACGAGATAACAAGTACGAGAGCAGCCAGAGGAACATTGATGAAGAATATCCAATGCCAAGAAGCATGCTCGATTAACCATCCTCCTAAAACGGGGCCAAGAGCAGTAGTCATCGTTGTGAATCCCGCCCAAGTCCCGATCGCTCGACCGCGAGATTCTTCATCGAAAGGTGAGCTGATGATGTCGAGACTTCCCGGCACCAGGAATGCGGCAGCAATGCCCTGTACCGAGCGCCATACCACCAGACTTCTGATGCTCGACGAAAAACCGCAGCCCGCGGACGCGACCGCGAAAGCAGAGACACCGAGCACGAACATGGCCCGACGGCCGAGTGAATCTCCTAGCGCGCCGCCGACCAGGATCAGGGCAGAGAGAAATAGCCCATAGGATTCAACGACCTATTGCACATCGGCGACGGTGGCGTTAAGGTCAGATTGCAGCGCAGGCAAAGCTACATTGACGACCGTACTATCGATGAATGTCATGCTGGAACCGAGAATCGTGGCCACAGGCACACAAGGACGTACTCTCTTGACACAAGCTGCGGAGGGACTTCCAGCCAAGATCAGTGCTTCATCGCATGGCTGCTTCATCTTGAATCTGGATGCTAATGGGTTGCGAAGGGATTCCTGATCGGTATCTGTTGAAGCCCTTGGAGGCGTGGATCATGAATATTCCGTAGAAGCCCACGGAGACGTTTTTGCGCTCGCCCGCATTGCTGGACGTTCTTCCATCACGATAACTCAGCGCACACCCACAGGCCGACCGATGCAATCCAGAGAGTGTTCGCTGTGACTGGGACTAGGGCATTCTTGGTGGGCAAAAATTAGGCACACTTAGGAAATTACCTCAATCGGCCATAATTAAGAGTTTGAAAGGCAAGGCTGCGTAGATCGTTGATTACCGCAAGAAAGTGGCTGGTGCCGGGAGGGGGAGTCGAACCCCCAAGGGCCGAAGCCCGGCGGATTTTGAGTCCGCTGCGTATCGCTGTATAGTTATGATAATAAATAGTTTGTGTTGTACAAGACGTAAAAGTGTGTAAGCAAATGTGTCGGTTTTGAAGGTTTTCCACCGGTCATGTCGCAAAGAAGAAGCTCGCGGGACGCGCTCTTTCGGGCGTTTTTTTATCTGACTGGTCAGAGCGGCGCCAAGAGTTCCCTTCTTCGTCTGCCTATGCATTCTTGTCAATTTTGCAATTTCACGCAGTGCACCTGTCTGCAGATTTCTCCTCGTCGCTGCCAAGCGATTCGAGGAACCTCGTTTATGTGGCAATCCCGAGCTAGAGCTTTTGGTTACCACGACCAGGAGCCATCCCACTTTGGCTCTACACGCGAAAGCCAGCGCAAGCGGAAGCCGGCGATGTGCGATCATTTTGGGGTCAAGTGTCGGAGTGCCGGCAGGTCTTTGACTTGAGCAAAACTGACAACGAGTTTCCGAACCTTGAGGCATCCGTGGCGGAGGTGCGACGCCTGCGTGCCGAAAATGGTCAGCTGCGCGGCCTTTTGATCGAGCACGGTATACGAATTCCTGAGCCTCGCCCCATCAGCCGGAGTCCTCAGATCATAAGCACAGCGCCAGACGTTCGCAGATCCGCAGTGGGTACAGCGCAACAGCGAATAGAGCTGTTTCGCAGTCTCTTCCGTGGACGTGACGATGTGTATGCCATTCGCTGGGAGAGCGCCGACGGGCGATCCGGATACATGCCGAGGGCAGATCGCGATTGGAAATCGTATCTGCGGGCCAAAGACAAGGACCGCAAGAAGGTTGATCGCCAGACTAGAAAGTTCAGGCCGCTAACGCAAGACGTTGTGCGAGGCCATCTTGTCGGGGATCATACGGTCGGAATCTATCCGCTTTTGCCGGACGAGACCTGCTGGCTCCTGGCGGTTGATTTCGATAAGAAGACCTGGCAGAAGGACGCCGCTGCTTTCCTTGTGGGTTGTCGTGAGATGAATGTGCCAGCGGTTTTGGAACGTTCTCGCTCAGGGAACGGCGGCCATGTTTGGATATTCTTCAATCGAGCGATTCCCGCGACCATCGCGCGAAAACTAGGATGCGCAATTCTCACTCGAACCATGGAGTTCCGGCACCAACTGGGTCTGGAGTCCTACGACCGATTCTTTCCTAATCAGGACACGATGCCTAAGGGAGGTCTTGGCAACCTGATCGCTCTACCTCTGCAAAAGATTCCGCGCGCGGAAGGAAACAGTGTCTTTGTTGATTCAGAATTCCATCCGTACCCAGACCAGTGGGCATTTCTGGGGAGCGTGGAAAGAATGTCGGCGGACGCTGTCGAGGCAGTCGTGCGGGAGGCTCAAAAACGAGGAGATCTCATCGGTGTCAGGATCAGCATTATGGACGACGCCGAGCAAGATCCCTGGGCGCTGCCGCCGTCACAAAAGAGAATAGACCGCCCAATACCAGGACCGTTTCCACTCGCGGTTCAAATCGTTCGCGCAAACCTTCTGTATATCGAGAAGAATGGGCTGCCCTCGGCGATGCTGAACCGTCTGCTTCGTTTGGCCGCATTTCAGAATCCTGAATTTTACAAGGCCCAAGCAATGCGGCTTCCCACATTCAACAAGCCGCGAGTAATTGCGTGCGGCGAGGACCTCGCCAACCACATTGCTTTGCCGCGTGGGTGTCTGGCCGAGGTAATCGAACTGTTTGAAGCGCATCGCATCAAGCCAGACATCCGTGACGAGCGGTGCGCGGGACGTGCAATTGACGTGGAGTTCTGCAGCCAATTGCGCCCGTCGCAGGAGGACGCAGTTTCCATGATTGCTGAACACGACGAGGGGATCCTCTGCGCTCCTACTGCTTTTGGCAAGACCGCAGTGGCCGCATGGCTGATCGCGGCGCGAAGGGTGAATACTCTCGTACTGGTTCACCGCCAACAATTGTTAGATCAGTGGCACGCGAGATTGGCGATGTTCCTCAATCTTACGGACAAATCAATCGGCCAGATTGGAGGCGGGAAAAGCGAACGCAGTGGCACCCTGGATATCGCCATCATCCAAAGCACCCACGGCAGAGAGGGAGTCAAAGACTTCGTCGCCGAGTACGGGCAAGTCATTGTTGATGAGTGCCACCATCTGTCGGCATTCACCTTTGAGCAGGTGATGAAGCAAGTAAAGGCGAGGTACGTCCTCGGCCTGACGGCAACGCCTGAGCGCAAAGATGGACACCACCCGATCATCTACATGCAGTGCGGTCCGATACGACATAAGCTCAGCGCACGTTCGATGACCGCAGTCACTCCGTTCGAACATGAAGTGGTTCCTCGGTTGACTGAGTTTTGCATGCCGCCCGAGCGGATCGATACAACGATTCAGGAGGTGTACGCTGCACTTGCAGATGACCGTGCTCGCAATGAAATGATCCTTGACGATCTGCTGCGCGCAGTCGGTGACCGGCGCTCACCGCTGCTTCTCACAGGCAGGACCAATCACTTGAAGTACTTTGAGACGGCGCTCTCTGGCAAAGTGAGTAACGTGTTTGTGCTAAAAGGCGGCATGGGCAAGAAACAGCGCCGCACGATTGCGGAGGCGATTGCGGCTGTTCCGGAGAGCGAGTCAAGAGTCATCCTGGCAACTGGCAGTTACATTGGCGAGGGCTTTGATGATGCTCGTCTGGACACCTTGTTCTTGGCGATGCCGATTTCCTGGAAGGGAACGTTGCAACAGTATGTTGGGCGTCTCCATCGGCTTCACGACGCTAAGCGTGTCGTTCGCGTCTACGACTATGTCGATTCTCAGGTGCTGATGCTGGCGCGAATGTACGCCCGGCGACTAAATGGCTACGGTGCCATCGGCTATCGAATTGGCGCTGCAGTCGCCGAAATGAGCCCCGGTACTGTCCATCGTTACATTCCGGATCAGACGAGCCTATAATCCGAAATAGACGAACCACCAATCCGAACTAGACGGAGCCCTCACCCGGCATGGACGATACCGATCACGCGCTCTTTCCTCGCTTTTCCGCCGAACTGGTGGCCACAGCGCTCAAGGATACGCCGGTCGTGATGGTTACGGGGCCGCGCCAGTGCGGCAAGACCACGCTGGTCCGCGATTTAGTCGGGGGCAAACGCGAATTCATCACCATGGATGACGACACGGTGTTGGCTGCGGCACGCAGCGATCCCACTGGGTTGGTGCGCGCTCTTGATCGAACGACCATTGACGAAGTACAGCGAGTGCCCGACCTTCTCCGGGCCATCAAGAAGTCAGTGGATGAAGATCGCCGCGCCGGTCGGTTCTTACTGACCGGTTCAGCCAATATTCTTACTCTGCCCCAAGTCTCGGAGAGTTTAGCTGGCCGCATGGAGATCGTGAGCCTTCTGCCCCTCTCGCGAGCTGAAATCCGAGGCAAGAAGCCTGGGTTCCTCAAAGCGGCGTTCGATAGCAAACTTGGCAAACCTGCGGAGCCAGTGATCGGCAAAGACCTAGTACAAGCCGTGCTGACTGGCGGCTACCCCGAAATGCTGCGACGCGAAGATCCAAAGCGACGCCAGACATGGGCACGTGATTATGTAAGAGCCATCGTGCAGCGGGATGTACGCGAGGTTGCCGACGTGGAAAAACTCGACCAAATGCCGCGTCTGCTACAGGTTCTTGCACACCATTCTGGCCAGCTCACCAATTTCACACAGATAGGCGGCCAAGTGGGGTTTGACGACAAGACCACAAGGAAATACGTCGCCATCCTGGAACAGTTGTTTCTCGTTCGTCGGGTGGAGCCGTGGTTTCGGAACCAGCTGAAGCGCCTGGTAAAGACGCCCAAGCTGCACTTCCTTGATTCCGGTCTGCTCGGCGCACTCTTAGGAGCTAGTGCGGAGCGGGTTGCGAAAGACCGTTCAATCTTCGGACCATTGCTGGAAACGTTTGTTTTCTCTGAGGTGTTGAAACAGGCGTCTTGGTTTGGTGAGAGCTGCGTTTTATACCACTACCGGGACAAAGACCAGGACGAGGTTGACCTTGTGATTGAAGCGGGAAGTGGCGCATTGGTCGGCATCGAAGTCAAGGCGAGCGCTACCGTGAATGCTGGCGACTTCAAGGGACTCCGAAAGTTGGCCGAGGCCTGCGGCGATAACTTCAAGCTGGGAGTGGTTCTCTACGATGGCGGAAGGCCGGTCCCCTTCGGCGACCGTCTAGTTGCTGCGCCGATGTCTTGCTTGTGGGCGTAACTCGAGTTTCGCGGTCTTCGGGGCGCAGTGGATGCAGTTGCAACACCTCATTCCACACTAGGAACTGATGACACATATCGATGTTGGTGACGACAACTCAAAGTCCGAGCAAAACATGATGCACGCCGATAGAGTCGAACTCTAGAGTCCTTTGAGGCTTGCGGATTTTTCCGCCGCTGATGCCGTGCGAAGCCTTATTGTCCGGTTTGCGATCTGGACCATCCCTTCCCCGTCTACAACCCGGCTCAAGCCTTGTCTTGGTCGCCAATTTTTTACCTGCTAAATAGCTTGAGCACCACAGGCTGTGGTTTGGACGCTTGCAGAACCTGACCCTCGCCGCCAAGGTTGATGCGTTGTCCCACCATCTTCATCCCCTGTAAGGTGGTGCGAATCTGAACATGTGTAACTGACGTGCAAGCCACACCTACTCAGTAGGTGTCCATAAACCTATGGATTTCAATGTGATAGATTTTCAGTCGTGACCATATATGACGCGAAATCCGCTGCGTCTGTTCCAGAGGGCATCTCATGCGGGAGCCAGCACCAGCTAGCTGCTTATTCTGTGGGCCTTTAGGTGTTGGTGCCGGGAGGGGGAGTCGAACCCCCAAGACCCGAAGGTCGGCGGATTTTGAGTCCGCTGCGTCTGCCAGTTCCGCCATCCCGGCTTTCTGGATAAAGCGGTAGAGAGCATCAGCTTAATTGACGGTTTGAGGCTTTGCAACCGTGAGCTGCTTCCGGTGTCATACCACAATAGAAATGTCCCCTCATTGCCAAGCTAAAGAGTAAGTTGGAGTGCGCATTTTCAGCCAGCCTTGTTTCCAGGGATGAGTCGGAGGTGCGGGCCGGTGTCGAATCGGGGAAGGGGGCGCGGGGGAAGGGGCAGCGCCCCTTCTCTCGCCCAGCGCGGTAGAGGCCTTTCACTCGCGGAAGCCCACACGCTGATCGCGATAGTGAATGGCAATTTCTCCAGCCTCATTTTCCCGCACCAGCACGCGGCTCTTGGCCGGGGCCCAGTGCCGGCTTTGCCGTTCCAGTTGCAGCAGTCGGTTGTGATAGCGCACCACCCAGTCTTCACTCACGACGCGTTCCTCCTCCAGCCAGAAGACCTCGTCCAGTTGTCGTGCCGTTGGACGGCGGCGATGATAATCGGATTCGGCCGCCGCCGCGTGCGCGTAACGGTGATTGTGTTCAGCGAGATAGCGCTTCTCCAGAAAGGCGTTGGCTTGGTCGTAGTTCCGGATCCCGGCCAGGCGCAGTTTCTTCGACCAGCCGATCCTGATGCGTGCCGTGCGCCAGTTCCACGCGCCCTTTGGCTTGCGGCGAACTGGCGGCGATGATGCCGATGCCGAGCTTCGCGCACATCCGCCCAAACTGCGTGAACGCCGGTTCGCCGCTCGCTCGCTCCTCGGCATTGGGCGGTCGCACGTACACGTTCTTCCAGTCCGTATACAAGGCCCGCGGCACGCCGTAGTGTTCGATCCAGCGCCGCAACACGCCCACCGCCGCCCAGATCGTTTCCTCTTCCGAGAAACATTCCAGCGCTTCGGTCGTCGCATCATCCACCATGTGCCTCAGGCAGCCGCGTGGCCCGCGTTCTTCGAGCCACTCGTGAAAGCTGCCGTCGAGCTGCACAAGCTCGCCGAAGTGCGCCTTGGCTTCCCGCCGCTGCCGGTACGGTTTCCGCCGCCGTTGCCTCTGCCACAACCCCGCCTCTTTTCCGCCGCCACCGCAGCGTCTCGGCGGGCACGGCCAAGCCGTCATCGCTCGCCAGGTGCTCCGCCGCCAACGTCGGCCCGAAATCCGCATAGCGGGGCTGCACTCGTTGCAGCACCGTTGCTCGGAACTATGCCGCGTAGGCCCGGTTCGAGCCCCGCCCACAGTTGCCATCCCGCAGCGCCTTGGCTCCGCCCGCTCGGTACCGTGCCCACACCCGCTTGGTCTGCCGATAACTCAAATCCAGCATCTCGGCCGCTTCGCGCAAGCGCAAACTGCGCGCCTTCACCCTTCCCATTACTTCCACTCGACTCACTTCTTTCCTGCTCAATCCCGTTCTCCCCAATCTCGGTTCCTCCTCGCGAAGAACTCTAAAAGGGGACACTTCTACTATGGTTTCAAGGGGACACTTTTAATGTGGTTCAACACCGTGAGCTGCTTCCGGTCGATTGGGACTGAATGCGAAGATCTCGGATAAGCTTTTGCTCTCGCCTGACACCGGCCTTATTTCGCAGACACGTGCCTTATTCAATGGCGTGCAACGCGCATAGGCCGCCTGTTTCCCGGCGGCCTGCGCAATTTCTTCTTTCGCTTTGTGCTGGCCTTTTCGAGCATGCTAGTTCAACCCAATCACTCCAAATGTCCCAGCCAAATTATTTGCTGGACCGGCGGTAAAGAAAAGCTGGTTCGCGCGACCATTGTTTGTTGCTCCTCCACCGAACTCGATTCCCCAGAGCTGGTTGATTTCGATATCCTTACCGCTCGAGTCCCTGATGGTACCCACAAACTTTCCAGTTTCGAAATTAAAGCCATTGATGGTGCCGAAGTTCGTGTTGTTGGAGACCAGCAGAGTGTTACTCAGCTTTCCAAAGTTCGGCGGCGCAACCGCGAAGCCCCAGGGTTGGTTAAGTGGCGGTCCCTGCGCAAGTACTTTTACAAAGGTTCCATCTTCCTGGAAGATGTCGATCTGGCCGCTTGGGGCTGTCGAAACAAGGGCAAACGCAACATAGACCAATCCGTTGATGTCCTGGATGCCGAACGGTCCATAAGTAGGCCCCAGCGTAGGATCGGTAAAGGTGTTAACTATGTTGAAGTTTCCGTCGTACACCTCGACCACGTTGTTGGTAAGATTGGCCGCGTAGAGAAGATTTCCTGTGGGCCGATTGGTAATGGCAAGGCCGGTGTAGGCCGCGCCCGCTTTCGAGTTGTTCACGGCGATGATCGCATCGTTGGGATTGGCGCCCGGGGCCCAGCCGCTGATGGTGCCATCCAAAGTCGCAAACATGAACTTGGCAGCCGACATCGGTGGTCGGCCCCATCACCTGAAATTCCGAAGCGTCTGGCGACTCGTTGATTACAATTCCGGTCGGTTGACCAGGGCCGGCTCCGCTTGCCGAGGGAATCAAGACCTCCAAGCCTTCCTTGACTCCTGCGCCCGTATAGAGTGTTGACCAGCCTGAACCCTCATCGCTCACCCAGAATGGGCCGGTCGAGCTGCGGGCGACGCCCCAACCGTTTACTTGAAATGGGTCTATGAATTTTGCCCAACCTACCTGATTCGAATCGAGATTTGTGAGTTGGTACTGCGCCAAAGCCGCGCTCGAAAGCAACATTACTGCGAAGCCGAGGCAAAGCGTGAAAGTAACTCTGTGACGCTGCATACAGAACCTCCTTCGGATGTGCGAGCCGATGTGAGCCGATGTGCGAGTCGATGTGCGAGCCGAGCAGAAAGTGATATCGCATCTGATACGCAACTACTCCCTCTATCAGCTGGCGACCGAATGCTATTTCGGCTTGTGTTTTGCATATGTCACCGAAGTGTCACGAGTTTGCACAATCTTTGTCGGCGATTCTTGTGTTTTGTGGGTACCTCTAAAGTGCTGCAACTGTGTGCCGATAGGTTAGACAAGTGGGAGTGGGCACGTTGCTCCCAGGAAGGAAGTTGCTCCCGGGAAGGAAGAAAATGTCAATCACTCCCATTTCGGCCGCAGGGCTCGCTCAGTCCGTTTTGACCTCAAGCAGTTCCAATCAATTGCAACAGACATTGCAGTCCCTGCAAGATAGTCTTGCAGCAGGAGACCTGAGTGGGGCCCAGTCAGCGTTCCAGACCTTGCAGCAACTCAATCAAAATGTCACCAATGCCAACGGGAGTACTCCTTCGAACAGTTCTCAACTCTCTACCGATCTGTCGGCGCTCGGGAGCGCGCTGAGTTCGGAAGACTTATCAACCGCTCAATCTGCATTTGCCACAGTTCAGACCGATCTGAATAGCGCCTCTTCGCCGTCGCGTACACTCGAAGCAAGTTTGGCATCCCAGTGTGAACAGTTAGTGCACGGGTTACTGAGCACATTGGAGCCGAGTAGCGGATCGCCCTCGAATGTCTCGGACCCGACAACTTCGTTGTTAGATAGCGTGTATGGAATTGCGGGTGGTCTTAACGTCACTGCATAGAGAAGACTTCACCACTAGCTGGCGATGAGACATAGGCTCGGTTGCCGCACCGTAAGATTGCGGCACCATCACTTCCGGACGGCGTAGAAATAATAGTCTGCTGAATAGTCACTCTTCGACTCCCGGCCGTTCGTGGAAACGGTGCACCCACTCGCCTCGGGTGGCAATCCGCCATCGGTGTTAATTCGCTGAATAGTGGTAACGCGAGCTAATATTCCTTCTCCTGTATGGCTTGTTACCGAGACCAGAAGCCACGGAATGGCGTCCGGTTTCGGCGGATCGTGCTTGGCCACCATCGTGCCCGTTACCTCGCTTCCGTCAATGTGCTTCCAGGAAGGTCCGGCGAAATGGTGCACAATCTTCTTGCCGCTTGCGTCTGTTAACTCCGCTTCCGGAGCTTTCAGCACCCAGGCAGCTTTTTGACCGCTCCCCGGCTTGACACACGTAGATCTGCACACCAGTTGCGTGACCCACGAGAATCACTTCTTCATTGGCGGGAGCCTTGAGATTATCTGGCACCTCTGGCCGAACTGGACCGAATCCGGACGGAAAAAATAGCAGAGCTATCACACACGAGACTTCAATAAAATTTCTCATCTCCAATTCCTCCGGTTGCGGAGCTAAGTTTCGTCCGATTCTCCCAGGAGGATACCAGCTTGTTCTCCAGGGAAGGACGGCATTACTTGCCGACTTTTCGTCGGGAATATGTTATTTCATTCCACGCCGGGCGATGGATTCGCTGCGAAAAAAAACGGGCGCGCCGAAGCGCGCCCAAGGTTTAGGAGGAACCACGTTCAAAGCAACAACGTTCAGCAGGACAAACCCAATCTCGACTTACCGTCCAAAGCCCGCGGATTGCATCGACTGGCGCGAAATGTCCGCCGTGGATGCAATACCCTGCATGCGGAGCTTGAACTCATCCGCATTCGATGCGCTCTCGAGAGCGGTGTCATAATTCACCAGCCCTGCCTGGAACAAATCCCAGAGCGACTGATCGAAGGTCTGCATCCCGTACTGCGAAGTTCCAGCCGAAATCGCTTCACGGATGGCGCGAGTTTTCTCCGGCACCAGAATGCATTCACGGATGTAAGAGGTACTTACCATCACTTCCACCGCGGGCACTCGTCCCTCGGCATCCGAACGGCGCACCAGGCGCTGGCTTACAATCGCGCGCAATACTGCCGCCAACTGCAAACGGATCTGTTTCTGTTCCGGCGGCGGAAAGATAGCGATGATTCGGTTGATGCTTTCGACGGCATCCAGCGTATGCAGGGTAGAGAAAACCATGTGGCCGGTTTCGGCTGCATGCAGCGCCGTGCCGATCGTTTCCAGATCGCGCATTTCGCCGACTAGAATCACATCGGGATCCTGACGCAGAGAAGAGCGCAACGCCGCCGAGAACGATGGCGTATCGACCTCCACTTCGCGCTGGTTTACGTAGCCCTTTTTGTCGCGATGCAGAAATTCGATTGGGTCTTCGATCGTGATGATGTGCTCGGCGCGGGTCGAGTTGATGCGATCGACCATTGCTGCCAGAGTCGTCGATTTGCCGGACCCCGTTACTCCCGTTACCAGCACGAGCCCGCGCGGCATATCGCAGATCTGCTCCACCACCTTCGGCAAAAATAGCTCGTCGAGCGCGCGAATCTTGGTTGGGATAACGCGCAGCACGAGCCCCACGTTGCCGCGCTGCTGAAATACGTTGACACGGAATCGGCCCAGACCCGCAACACCGTAGGCCATGTCGATTTCGGTGGTTTCTTTGAATTTCTGTTTTTGCCGCGCCGACATCATGCTGAAGGCCATATTCAACATGTCTTCAGCCGTCACGCGCGACTGGTCGGTCAGCGGAATGAGATCGCCATCAATGCGCAGATGAGGATAGTTTCCGACCTTTAAATGCAAATCGGAAGCGCGGCGCTCCGTGGCGATGCGGAGCAAGTCATCGATATTCATGAGGTCGGGATTCCAGGTACCGTAGGTATCATGCGCTGAACGCGCGCCCAGCACGAGATGACGGAAGTAACTGCACCATTAGGTCGTAGCAGAACAGGTCTGTCAAAGCGCTCTTCGAGCCGAGGCAATACGCTTGACTTACCCGCGAACTTGGACGATGATTCCCGCCGTCACAAATGAAAGGAGATTGTATGCCACTGTTCATGCATCAGGTCGCGTATTCTCCCGAGGGCTGGAATGCGATCATTTCACATCCCCAGAATCGCATCGAAGCGGTTCGATCCGCCATCGAGAAGCTAGGCGGAAAAGTAGTTAGCGGATGGCTTTCGTTCGGGCAATACGACGTTGTCGCGATTACGGAAATGCCGGATCATGTAAGCGCAGCAGCCATAGGCATAGCATTTGCCGGAGGCGGAACCTGCAAAAGTGTTCAAACAACTCCATTGCTAACGCAGGAAGAAGGGCTGCGCGCGATGAAGCAAGCGGCTGAGTGCGGCTATCGTCCTGCCACCGTACGGGCTGCCTAGCGAATCCTGATAATAGAGGAGTCGCGGCGAGTCTGAACGTTGCCGCGACGTGGCGTGACTGGTGTGCGAGCACGACTTTCAGCCGGAAATCAGGTCGGCAAAAGCGAATTTGTCCTGAACCACAGTCACGCCGACTGAAACCGGAACAGTGGAGTCGAACATCGGCCCAGCATAGACAAATGAATGAAACTCCCCGCGCTCACCGCAGGGATCGACTCCATCCGGCAGCGCCGAAAGAAGCGACCAGTCGAACTCACGGCCTACGAAGGATTGCTCAAGTTTCGTTGTATCCACACAAGTCAATTTTGCTCGAACGCCTCCCGCAATCATCTCTTCCGCCAAAGACTGCGTCGGCAACCCCCACACCGGGAATATCTGGCGCAGTCCGGTCCCTGCCATTTGTTTTTCCCGATATGCGCGTACATCCTCCAGGAACAAATCGCCAAATGCGACCCCTTCGATTCCTTCGGAAATTGCTTTGGCACAAGCTTGCGCCATCAGCGCTTCATACTGTTCGTTGGAGCATGGCCAAGGCAACGGAATTGCCCAGAGCGGAAGTCCCGCGGCGGCGGCTTGCTGCTCGACCAGTTCGCGTCTCACCGCATGCATGGCGACGCGGTCCGCAGCTTCGTTGAAAGTGGTCAGCAGCCCCGCTACCTCATATTCTCCACGCTGACGCAGAATATGCAGGCTCCATGCGCTGTCTTTGCCGCTGCTCCAGGAAAGAAGAATGCGCTTCATTGCCGATCGGCTAAAAGATTCGCAATCACGGACGATTCGCCCGTCGCAATCAGAACCCTAAGCGAACAAAAACTCCTTTGTCCGCAGCTCCTTGATCGTATCTCGCAGCTTAGCTGCCTTCTCAAATTCAAATCGTTTGGCCGCCTCGCGCATATCACTTTCTAACTTGGCGATATACGCATCCAGCTCTTCCTGCGATTTCAGATCTGGGATACCATCGACATCCGAAGAGGTCAAATCAGCATAGTCGGCGCCGACGATCGCGGCCAGCGTCATATCGAGGGGACGAATAATTGATTCTGGCGTGATTCCGTTTTCTTCGTTATAAGCCTGCTGGATGGCGCGCCGCCGATTAGTTTCGTCGAGCGCCTTTTTCATCGAGTCAGTCATGCGATCCGCATAGAGAATGGCTTGCCCGTTCAAATTGCGGGCGCAGCGGCCAATCGTTTGAATGAGGGAACCGGCGGAGCGCAAGAATCCTTCTTTATCTGCATCAAGGATCGCCACCAACGAAACTTCGGGCAAATCCAGTCCCTCGCGCAGCAGATTGATTCCGATCAATACGTCGAACTCCCCCTTGCGCAGGTCACGCAAAATCTTAACCCGCTCCAAAGTTTCGATCTCGGAGTGCATATAACGGCACTTAACTCCCACCTCGCTGTAATACTCGGCCAGGTCTTCAGCCATGCGTTTCGTCAAAGTCGTCACCAGCACGCGCTCGTTGCGGGCGACTCGATCGCGAATCATATGCAGCAAATCATCGATTTGTCCCTTTACCGGACGAATCTCAACCGGCGGATCAATAAGCCCGGTGGGCCGAATGATCTGCTCAACCACCACACCAGCCGACTTAGTCAGTTCATACGGGCCCGGCGTGGCCGAAACATAAACCATCTGATTGGTGCGGTGCTCGAACTCCTCGAAGGTTAGCGGACGATTATCCAGCGCCGACGGCATGCGAAATCCGTACTCAACCAGCGTCTGCTTGCGTGAGCGATCGCCGTGATACATGCCGTGAAGCTGCGGGACCGTCTGATGCGATTCGTCGATGAACATCAAAAAGTCGCGAGGAAAATAATCGAGCAGCGTCGGTGGCGGCTCACCGGGCAGACGTCCGGTAAAATGACGCGAATAATTTTCGATACCATGGCAATAGCCCATGGCCTTGATCATTTCGAGGTCATACATAACGCGTTGATGAATGCGCTGCGATTCGACCATCCGTCCTTGCTTCTCAAGCTCCACTTCCCACCGGGCCAGTTCGGCTTTAATCGACGCGACCGCCGACACGCGAGTCTCTTCCTTCATTACGTAGTGAGTCTTCGGATAAATCGGCAGCCGCATGTAACGTTGCCTGACCGTCCCAAACAAAGGATCGATTTGCGAAAGCGATTCAACTTCGTCGCCAAACATCTCGATGCGATAGGCATTGTCGTCATATGTGGGATAGATTTCGATGACATCTCCGCGCACGCGAAAAGTGCCGCGGCGAAAATCACCTTCCGTGCGCTCATAAAGAATGTCGACCAGCTTTCGCGTAATCTCCGATCGCTTGATCTTCTGTCCCTTCTCCAGAAACAAAAGCATTCCGTAGTAGGCTTCGGGAGACCCTAAGCCGTAAATGCAACTTACGGAAGCAACGATCAGAACATCGCGCCGCTCAAATAAAGATCGCGTAGCCGAGAGCCGCAACTTGTCCAACTCGTCGTTTATTGTGGATTCCTTTTCGATATAAAGATCAGCCGCAGGCACGTAAGCCTCGGGCTGATAAAAGTCATAGTAGGAGACGAAATATTCGACCGCGTTGTGCGGGAAAAAGCTTTTGAACTCGTGGTAGAGCTGAGCCGCCAAAGTCTTGTTGTGAGCCATTACCAGGGCGGGACGATTGGCGGCTTCAATCACTTTGGCGGCGGTGAAGGTCTTGCCTGAACCCGTGACCCCCAGCAGAACCTGGTGTTGCTCGCGGTCGAAAACTCCGCGGGTGAGGGCGTCGATGGCCCTGGCCTGATCACCCTGCGGCTTGTATGTGCTTACTAGTTTGAAGTCCACCCTGCAATTATATGGGAGGATCTTGGCGCAATTTGAAGCCGACATCCGTGTAAATATGCGCTTGTGGCGCCGGTAAATTGGAAGTTTGTACTAAGTGTTTCACCCTAGAAAGTGATCGTTTCCCCTGTAGAGTGGTCCAGGAATTACCTGATTCTTCGCTTTTTTGTAGAAAAAAGGCAGCAAATGCCACTTTTCACAGGTATTTAACACTGAAGAGGCGTTTTTGGCGAGGTGAATGCAAAATGAGACGCCGAAGAAGCTTGATTTGAATGCGTCCAGGACCTGGTTTAGCGCCACTTGCCGCGACCGGGGCGCGTTTTGGACCAGTCATTTTATGGAAGAACAATTCAATCAAGTGGGACCTCGGGAAAGGCAGATTATAGATCTACTTCTTCAGGGGTGTGACAATTCCGAAATTGCCCGGCAGTTGAATATTGCCGAGCGAACCGTCAAAGCTCATTTTAACCGGCTGTTCCTGCGTTTCGGAATCAAGGGTGGGATCAAGCGAGTCAAACTCGCAACTTTACTTTATAGGAGACAATTATGTATGGAGAGACAGCAGAACGGCGGGCGCCAAGCGAACGCGAACGCGTAATCATCCAGCGGGTAGCGGAAGGCTGCAAAAACCGCGAGATTGCCGATTCGCTAGGAACCACCGAACATGTAGTAAAAAATTATTTGCGCTTAATCTATGACAAATTGGGATTGTGGAACCGGGTCGAGCTGGCGCTTTGGTATGAGGCGCGTCAGAACGAACAAGTTTATCACGCTTGATTTGGCGACTTTAGCGCACCGAAACTCCGGCTTACTAATATTAAATCCGTAAAATCTTAACCGCCAGGCACGAAGTAGACGAAGAACTTCGAGATGCAGATCTTCGTCAAACTTCGTGCCTGGCGCTCTTTCGCCTCTTCTCACATTCTTGCCCTTTCCACTTGGCGTAATCTCGCCTTCCCCAGTATCATAAGTTCGGTCTTCCGGGCCACGCACGCTACTCATCTCGCGTTGAACGCCATGCTGCAGAAGCGAATCGACGACCAGCCGACAATCTCGCGGGAAAGCATGCGCGAAGCGGAAGGAATTTTTCTTCAGCATCTTCGTCGTGTTGGCTTGAAACAAACCGGGCAGCGGAACGCGATTCTGCGAACTTTCCTTGAAACTCGCGAACATCTTTCCGTCGACGAATTGCACCGGTTGGTAAAAAAAACCGATCCGCGTATCGGTTTCACCACGGTCTATCGGACGCTGAAGCTTTTGGCCGGTTGCGGCCTGGCTAGTGAAGTCGCGTTTCATGACGGCATCGCGCGTTATGAACATCAGTACAATCGCCGCAGTCATCACCATATGGTGTGCACCGACTGCGGCGCATCCGTCGAATTTTTTTCCGAGAAGGTCGGAGAGATCGAGCGGGAAATTGGTAGCAAGCACCACTACCTCACGACCCGCCACACCTTCCAGATCTATGGTGTGTGCGAAGAATGCCGAAGGAAAGCCAATGGACGCAGAATTGTCTAGTTCGGATGACAGTTCGCCCGCTGCGCCGGCCGAACCGGCCCTGGATCAGCGCTAGACTCAACGAAATGTCCCCACTGCGGTGCAGCTGATCCCGGGTGGTGACGCATTTTGTCCCGGGTGCGGTTGGTCGCTGACGCCGCTTCCTTCGTCTGACCGAGCTGTTGCGGCTGTCGCGTATCTTACATTGCTCCCCGCCACAGCGATCTTGTTTCTCCCCGCATTTCGCAGCCATCGTTTCGTTCGCTTTCATGCCTGGCAAAGTATCTTGCTGTGGACGATCTTTTTCGTTTTGACGATCATCGCTCTGTTTCTTTCGAATCTTGCGGCGGCCATGGTTTTTCTCTTGTTTGGGATTCTGGCTTCACTGGCCATGCTCTTTCTATGGGTTGTTCTCTCGGTCAAAGCGTGGCAGGGCGAACGCTTTGAATTGCCAGTGCTCGGCGAGTTGGCTGCGCGGCTACCCTAGACGCAGTACCCTGGAAAAGTCTGCGATTCCGGGTTTTCGCTCTCAGGAAGAATTAAGATTAAATCCCTTCCGTTCGAGCGCGTTCGTGAGGCACAATACCTGATCCTTGAGTTTTGGCGCCTTACGGTTAGACATTCTCGCTCTCATCGTTCAAAATAACTGATTCACTTATTCCTTCACCATGCATCCGGAGAGAACTCATTGAGCCAACTCCAGCGCGTTAAGATTAGCGCTCTAGGCACCTACGTTCCACCTCGCCTTCTCACCAACGCCGATCTCGAGAGAATGGTGGATACCAACGACCAGTGGATCATGGAGCGCGTCGGTATTCACGAACGTCATATCGTGGATAAGGGAGTTGCGACGAGTGATCTCGCGGTTGAGGCGGCAAAGAAAGCACTCGCCGAGCGCGGCATTGACGCCTCTGATCTCGATGCGATCATCGTGGGAACGGTTACGCCTGACATGTTCTTTCCCTCGACCGCTTGTCTCGTGCAACATAAACTTGGAGCAAAAAATCTCTGGGGATTCGATCTCTCCGGCGCCTGTTCGGCGTTTGTGTACGCGTTGCAGGCTGGAGCGCAGTTCGTCGCCACCGGATCGCACAAAAAAGTGTTGATAATCGGAGCTGACGTCATGTCCTCGATCATCGACTACACGGACCGGGCAACCTGCGTGATCTTCGGCGATGGCGCGGGTGCGGTTTTGCTGGAGCCTGCCGAAGACGATTCGGTTGGGCTCATTGATTTTTTGCACGAAGTGGACGGATCCGGCGGATGCTCGCTTATACATGCCGGGAGGCGGGAGCCTGAACCCATCGACTCACGAGACTGTCGACAAGAAGATGCACTTCGTTCATCAGGACGGAGGAGCGGTCTTTAAATTCGCGGTGCGCAAGATGGCGGCGCTCTGCGAGGAGATTCTTAAACGCAACAACGTGAAGGGCTGTGAGATCGATGCATTTATTCCCCATCAGGCAAACAAGCGCATCATTACCGCGACTGCGGATCGATTGAAAATGCGTCCTGAAGCCGTGATTATCAATATCGAACAGTATGGGAACACTACTGCCGGAACGATTCCGCTGGCGATGGAATCGGCCCGCCAGGAAGGCAAACTTAAAAAGGGAAGTTTGGTGCTGTTGGCTTCAGTCGGCGCAGGATTTACATCTGGAGCGACCCTGCTGCGATGGGCATACTAATTGGTCTTATTAATTGCGGCACAGTAGTCGCAGCCGCGTCTCTCAATTTTGCCTTGGGGCCAATTCACTTCGCTGACATTGCCCCCACCAGCGATTCAAAAATCTTGAGTCCGTCAGTGCCGCCAATTTCCATCTCGGCGGCGCGCTCTGGATGCGGCATCATGCCCAGAACATTGCCTCCTGGGCTGCAAATTCCGGCTATGTTTTCCAGCGACCCGTTGGGATTGGCTTCCGCCGTGATTTCGCCCCGCTCATTCGAGTAGCGGAAGACAATGCGGTTATCTCGCTTCAATTGGGCGAGGGTCGCATCATCACAAAAATAATTTCCCTCCATGTGGCCAATTGGGATCGTCAGAACTTCGCCTTGACTGCAACCATTTGTGAACGGCGTCGCATTATTTTCGACTCTAATGCATACCGGCTTGCACACGTATTTCAGGCCGACGTTGCGCATCAGAGCGCCAGGCAGCAGTCCGGATTCGCACAAGATCTGGAAACCATTACAGATTCCAAGCACCACTCCGCCGCCTTCGGCGAACTTGCGAACCGATTCCATCACGGGCGAGAACTTGGCAATCGCCCCTGTGCGCAAGTAATCGCCGTATGCGAAGCCTCCCGGCACAATGATTACATCGCTATTTTCAAGATCGTGTGACTCGTGCCATAAGAGCGTAGCTTCTTGCTTCGCTACCTGTGCCGCCGTCCAGAACGCATCATGATCGCAGTTTGATCCGGGAAAGACTATGACGCCAAATTTCATTGAAGTTCCTCGAAGCTGAGGGATTTAGGCAATGCGCCCGACCAATCTAAGTTAGCAAATCTTCATGCTGACAACGTCCGATTCTTAGACCAAGAAAATTGCGCCTCACGCACCCCGGCGAGTACCCTTAAATCCCGGAAATACTCGGCGCGACTTGTAAAACCATTTATTTTGGATGCCGTAAAGCCGCGACCGAAATATGCATGATTAAGCCACAAAAAGCCTTTAACTTCCCAAACACAGGGCAGCTTGGTTGTTTTTCGGACTAAATCTTCGCCTAACTCTTCTTCCCAGTCACGGCGTAGAACGCGGTCGCTTCCTGCTCCACGTTCTTGCTGCCGCACTTGGGGCATTTCGCATCCACGTCGTGTTGTTTCAGGGTGAGAATTAATTCGAAGGTTTTGTGACAGTCGTTGCAGACATAATCGTACACGGGCATGGGAGCCTCCCGCTCGATTGCAATTACGAGCTATGGCTTGAATTGTAGCGCGAACCCCACCGATTGTCTGTGAGCACAGAACTGCAGCTAGGCGCTAACCGCTGCTCTCCGAAAATACTCGAGGATGGCCTCCGCTTGCGCCTTGGTTACGACCGCCGAGAGGGCAGCGACGTCTGCCTGTCTCACTGCCTGCAGGCTGCCAAAATGCTCCAGCAGACGGCGGGTGGTGGACTCTCCTACGCCGGGGATCTCTCGTAACTCTGTTGCCCGATCTCGTATCTGGCGCCGCTTGCGGTGGAAGGTGACGGCGAAGCGATGGGCTTCGTCGCGGATCATCTGCACCAGATGCAACACCGGCGAATGATGATCGAGAATAATCGGATCGTCTTCCTGCCCATGCACATAGATGATTTCTTCTCGCTTGGCAATAGCGGCCAGCGGCTGGTTGATGATTTCTATTGCTTCGAGTGCCTGTGCCGCCGCGTGCAGTTGCCCCAGGCCGCCGTCGATCAGCACCAGACTGGGCATAGGCCCTTTTTCTTCGGACACGCGCTTGTATCGGCGCGTAACTACTTCTCGCATGGAAGCGAAATCGTCCACCCCTTCGACTGTCTTAATAATGAATTTGCGATAGTCAGATTTCTTCATCTTGCCATCTTCCCAAACAACCATTGATGCGACAGTTTCCGCTCCTTGAATGTGAGAAATATCGAAGCATTCGATACGTTTCGGAAGCTCTGGTAGCGCCAGTGTGTCCTGGAAGGCTTCCTGAATGGCTCTCGCATTTGGTTTCAGAATTCGAAAACGCTGATCGTAGGACTGCTTGGCGTTCGTGCCCGCCAGATCGATCAGTTCGCGCTTCTCTCCTCGCAAGGGAACGGTTATGTGGACTCTGGTCGATCGTCCGCCCCCCGCCGCCAGTTGTTCGCTTAGCGCTTCTTCCAGTTCTTCGCGATCTTCGAAGTCCACGGGCACGTAGATGTTTCTGGGCACGTAGGGCTGCCCGAGGTAAAGCTGTTTAACCAGGGCGGAGAAAAATTCTCCAGGGTGAAACAACGGGCTAGCTACTGATATTGAGGTTTCGGGGTTTCCACCAGCCGTCCCCGCGTAGTTCATGGTGGCGTCGTCTTCGGATTGGCAGGGGGCGAAATCGGGTAAGTCCTCCCAGAAAAATTCCCTGCGGTCGAGCACCTTGCCTCCTCGCATGTGGAATAGGTTCACCGCCAGCATCTGATTTTCGCAGTGATAACCAAAGACATCGGCATCGTCGCCTTCAACGGCCGCGATGCGCTGTTTCTCCTGCAGTTGCTCGACGGTCGAGATCAGGTCGCGATAGCGGGCTGCACGCTCAAACTCCTGCGTTTCAGCCGCCTCGGCCATGCGCTCACGCAGAGATTTGACCAAATCGGTTTGACGCCCTTCGAGAAAAAGTTTAACGTCGCGCACCGCTTCCATGTAAATCTCCGGAGTGGTCAATTCCTTTACGCAAGGCCCAAGGCAGCGCTTGATGTAATACTGCAGGCACGGACGGGGATGATTGCGGCTGAGGTCTACCTTGCAGGACGGAATCAGGAAGTGACGATGGATCAGGTCAACGATTCGGTAGGCTAGATTGGCAGGGAAGTACGGGCCGTAATAGACGCTGCCGTCCTTACGCAAGCGGCGCGTTACATACACTCTGGGATAGCGCTCGCCTAGAGTAAGCTTTACATAGGGATAAGTCTTATCATCGCGCAGCAGAATATTGAAGCGCGGTTTTTTTTGTTTGATGAGGTGATTCTCAAGCGCGAGAGCCTCTTTATTATTGGCAACCACGATGTAGTCGACGTCAATCGCTTCGCGCACCAGCGTGCCGGTTTTTGCGTCTTCCCATCGCCCTTCGTGGAAATAGGAAGATACGCGCGAACGCAGATTCTTCGCTTTGCCGACGTAGATGACCCCCCCTTCGGCGTTCTTATATAGGTAGACGCCCGGCGATGTGGGCAGACTTCGAATTTTGGAGGGCAAATCCACAGTTGTTTGATGACCCGCCCAATACTTTTGGAGCACGCGCTCTTGCACCAAGACACGTCAGTGCCATTTGCGTCGCAACCGGGGAAGTTGGCGTCGCCTAAGCTAGTTTGGCGGGGAGGGCCGCGCGGGAGCAATCGTTCCGCGTTCGCTCACCCGGCTGTTTTCGTGCCACAGCAGCAATATCGCTATTATCGCCAATATCGCCCACGTAGAGTGCGGTCCAACGAACAGATTAAACCACCAACTTTGGTTCCAGACAGTTTCGCTTATCACGTGTCGCTCGTACAGCACCAGAAGAATGGCGGGCCCCGGAAACAAAAAGACGCCGCAAGCCGCGATCAGAAGTTTGCTTCTTATCTTCGACCAGTGGGCGAGAGCGTAAGGCAACAGCAGGACAACCACCCCTGCGTTATAAATTCGCTGATAGACAGGAAGCAAACCGATAAGAACGATGGTCGCCAGCTGAGCGGAGTCTGACTGCCATTTACGCCGCCACCAAAGCAAAATCAGGACGGCAGCGCTCAACCATGAAAGGATGTTGGCCAACCGATAGAGCCTCGTAACGTAATAGAAGATGACTTGAAGATTCAACAGCTCAAAGCGGGTGGAATTGCGAAACGTAAAGTCATTTACGCCTCCGATGGCAAAGAAGTAGCGCAGGTTTTCCAGATACGAACCGAACCACCCTGCTGGCATTCGAATGATTGCAAGAAGAGTCAACGCAACGAACGGAGCGAACGCCCATCCGATGCGGTTCCAACGTTTTTTCGTCAAGTCAAATAGCAAAAACCATACAGCCATCTGCGGCTTTAAGCAGAGCGCCACACCAGTGATCAAACCTCCGGCAACTTCGGACTCGAGAACAGTCCCAATGGCGGCGAGTTCGATGACCGGGCCACTTAGGCTCTGCCACGCAATGGCCGCATGCCATGGTGCCAAAGCAAGAGCAAAAGCACACGAGAGAAGCGCCCGGCTATCGCTCCAATGCAGTCGTTCTAAACGCAGTTGCCGACCACAACAATAGCGGAAACAGCGCCACATCCACGAAAAGAAACAGGTCGCGCGCAAACAGCCAGCGAAAGAAGGAGACCGCGGCAAGAAGCGGCAGCGCTGAGGGGGGATAAGCAGGCCGCCGATTGGCTTCGCTGCCGCGATTTACGAACGGTTCGCCTCCAGCCTCAACCCACGTTCGCATGAACGTGTTCGCCTGGTAGGGGTTCGTCCCTGCTATCCATTCCCGGGAAGCGACATACATTCCTGAGAAGTCAGTAAATGTGCCCAACTCCAATGTGCGTAGAGGGCCACGCACGAAGAACTCCGCTGCTGCGAGCAATATCAGAATTCCTAGGACAATGCTCGAACTGCTACTCCACAGTCGCTTCTGGTTAGACATGAATGTTCAACTTCAACTTTTCGGACCCGGCTTTGCGAGCCTCACTTTACCGACGCGGTGATATTGAGAGGATGCGATCTGCCCGTTTTTTCGGAGCCAAGGCTTACCAACCTTACCAGATTTACGCCCCGCAAAATTCTGGACTGGGCGGCACCCCCCCCTACTTCAGATAGACAATTCGGACACAGATGTATTACACTTATGCAGAAATGAATCACACTCTCTCAATTCGTATTACGGAAGAATTATCTGCATGGCTGAAGAGGATCTCCCGTAAGACAGGAACGCCTGTCGGCCGCTTGGTGCGCGAGCAACTGGAACGTGCCAAGCGGGAAACCGGAAGCCAGTCGTTCATGCGCTTTTCGGGGTCGATCGATGGTCCTGCCGATCTCTCCTCGCGCAAAGGCTTCTCCAGAAAATGAAGGGCATTGCGGATACCGGTTTTGTGGTGGCGTTCCTGAACCGCTCTGATCGGCATCATGACTGGGCTGATCAGATCGGTAGGCATACCTCTGAACCATTGCTTACATGTGAAGCGGTACTAGCCGAGACGGCCTTCCAAGTGCAATCGGCGAGAACGGTTTTAGGACTTGTGCAGGAGGGGTTCCTGCAAGTGGCATTCAACCTTCGAGAAAACATGGATGAGATTCTGGAACTTGCGGAGCGTTACCGTGATCGTACTCCCGATCTGGCGGATTTGTGTCTTATTCGAATGAGCGAATTGTACGACCGACATCCGCTGTTCACAATCGATGAAGGCGATTTTCGTGTCTACCGGAGAAACCGCCGCGAGGTGATCCCGATTGTGTGTCCCCCGAGAGCCGGACGATAACGGCGACATTTTCTAGGCGCTCCATCCCTTGACGAACTCGACTAGACTGCGCAGCGCAATTCCTGAAGGCCCTTTGGCGATCCAGGGTTTATTTTCCTCCATCCACGCAGTACCGGCTATGTCGAGATGGATCCAGGGCGTGTCCTCGGCAAATTCTTTCAGAAACATGGCCGCGAAAATCGCGCCGCCATAACGGCTGCCTGCATTGACCATGTCGGCAATATTCGATTTGAGCGTCTCTTTGTATTCCTCGTCGAGCGGCAGGCGCCACATCTTCTCGCCCGCGTGTTCAGTGGCGGTTGCGAAGCGCTGATATATCTCGTCAGTGCTGGCGAAGATTCCGGCATTCACGTAGCCAAGCGCAACCACAACTGCCCCGGTCAGCGTCGCCGCGTCCACCAGATGCGTGCAGCCAAGTTGGCGGGCATAGCTGAGGCCGTCGGCCAGAATGAGTCGGCCTTCGGCGTCGGTATTGATAATCTCAATTGACTTGCCGGACATGGCAATCTGCACGTCTCCCGGCTTTTGTGCTTTGCCCGAAGGCATGTTTTCTGTTGCGCAGATGATCGCGGTTACTTTTACCTTCGGCTTTAACAGAGCGATGGCGCGCATCACGCCGATCATGGTCGCGGCTCCGGCCATGTCGTATTTCATTTTTTCCATGCCATCGGCGGGCTTGATCGAGATTCCACCGGTATCAAAGGTGACGCCTTTGCCAACCAGGCCAAGATGAACCTTATCCGCCGCGCCCACCGGATCATAGCGCAGAACGATGAGTGAGGGTGGTTCGTCTGAGCCCTGCGCCACTCCCCAAAATGCTCCCATTTTTAAAGCTTTAATTTTGTCGGCTCCGTGGGCTTCGCAGATTAAGCCCACTTCCGATGCCATTTTTTTGGCGCGCTCGGCGAGAATGGTTGGCGTCATGCGATTGGAAGGTTCATTGATTAAATCGCGTGCGAAGTTTTGCGACTCGCCCACGATGCGTCCGACTTGTACGGCCGCTTCTGAGCTGTGATCGGCTTTGGCCACGATGGTAACGGCGTCGATCTTGTGATCCTTCTCCTTCTCTTTGCGATCGCTTTTATAGTACCCGGGGTCGAAATCGCCTACGATTGCGCCCTCGACGATCGCGCGCACGCTTTCGGTCGCTGCCATACCGTTCTCGGCGCCGCCCTCAGGAAGAGCGAAAGCGAAGCTGCGGATGCTTTTCGCTTTCAAAGTGCGAACGGCGGCGCCGGCGAGCTTGCGTAATTCTGCGGCTGAAAAATTCTTGGTTTTGCCGCCGCCGAGCAGCAACAGGCGTTTTGCTTTCAACCCTGCGGGATGGTGCAGCAGCGCGATTTCGAACGCTTTGCCCGTGACCTCACCACTCGCAATTAATTCTTTCGCGGCTATGCTGACGCCGCTATCGGTTGATTCAATGATTGCTGGCTTGTCTTTTTCTCCTGAATCGAGAACCACGGCGACCAGGCATTCAGTTTCCAATTCAGAGGGGGCGGAAGACGACAGGTTTATTTTCATGGTTGACTATTTCAGTATCCACGGTGAGAGGGGAAACGCGCAACTGAGGACGTCGTCGACGCTCTTGACATCGTCGGAACCTGAGACGAAGTTTACCCGCAACTCGCGTGCCCTCCGACGTTAGGGAACTTCCCTTCGATTTCCTGCGTAACTAATGAGGATGAGCGAAGCTGCGGTTGTCGAGACGCCGGTACAGAAAAAAGCGGTGACTTGGATCGGCTTGTGCGTTTCTTTATTTTCAATGGTCATCATTCGGCAAGGTTTTCGCGCCATAACGCCTGATCCGGGTATTGCGATCGTGCTCGCCCGAGAAGCGTCGATGTTCGCGGCTGCGGGCGCTCTGATCTGGCTCGTTCGCCGTCGCGAGAGCTTGCCGCAGAGGTCGATTGGCATTGCGACTTCTCCGCTGTGGAAGTCGCTGCTTTGGGGCGTGTCGATTGCCATAGCCTGCATGATTCCTGCCGTTGGCCTCATAGCGCTGACCAGGTACGGACATGGCGCCGCGTCTCAGGGTTTTGCCAAGCTGCCTTTGTGGGTGGTCTTCATCGTGGTTTTGCGCGCCGGCGTGGTCGAAGAATTATTCTATCGGGGGTATGCAATCGAGAGATTGCAGGCACTCGGTTTTGGTCGCATTGCCTGGGTCATTCCGCTGGCAATCTTTTCCGCCGCCCACTGGACGGGAGGCGCGTCAAACATCCTGATTGCGCTCGTTCTCGGGGCAATCTTGACCGCCTTTTATGAATGGCGTCGTCATCTGGTGTCCAATATGTTCGGGCATTTTCTGGTGGATTTTGTGGCGAACGTTCTGCCGGCACTCTTTAGGTAATGGCTAGGCACTATCTCGCAAAAGTCATCTCTTAGCAGTCACACGATCTGCAATTCGGTCATATTCAGTCTTTGACATGATGCGCCGCGCCACCAGTTCGTCGGGATCGTTATAAGGACGTCCCGAAATCACGCGATCGGCTTCTGCCGTGGTTACGCCTGGCAAACTCACCAACTGATCCTTCGTGGCAGTATTCAGATCGAGTGCTTTGTCGCGGTTCAAGCCTTCGCGAATCCCCTCTGCCACCGCTTTAACATCGCTCTTAGCTTGCGCTGTAGCTTGCGCAGTTTGTTGTTGAAGTTGCTGCGGGCTTTCCTTTTGCGTGCAGCCCGCGAGCGCGGCCAGCAGCAAGAATGTCGGAATATGCCTGTATCTGAGCAGTCCCATTGTGATCAGCCTCGTTCGGCTGTCTAGGATGACATCCTGCCCCATCTGGTTGGCAATGATTGCTCTACGCGCGCTTCGGCCTGCTCATTTTTTTGCTAATTTGCAGCTTGTTTTCTTCCGCGCGAGATAGCCTCTCGCGCCTCCTTGTCCGCAGTCCGCCGTCGCTCGGTTTCACGCTTATCCCACTGCTGCTTGCCCTTAGCCAAAGCCAATTCCACCTTGATTTTGCCATTCTTGAAATACATACGAGTGGGAATCAGCGTGAGTCCCTTGTGCTGCGTCTTGCCGATGAGTTTGCGAATTTCTTCTTTGTGAACCAAAAGTTTTCGCGTGCGCAGGGCGGCATGATTGGAATAGTTTCCGTAATCATAGGGACTGATATGACAGTTGAGCAGCCAAAGTTCGCCATCCTTAATAAGGCCATAGGCGTCCTTGAGATTGGTTTTGCCGGTTCGAACCGACTTAGCCTCGGTTCCCGTTAGAACCACCCCAGCCTCGAATTTTTCAAGCAAGAAGTAGTTGTGACTTGCGTTCCTGTTAACGGCGGCATCCTTTTCGCCGGAGGCGGTCGGCTGGCGGCGGGGATGCTTCTCCCGATTGGGCTGGGTCTGGTGGGTGGTCTGTTTTGCCATTGCTGAAAAGATAGCAGTTGCCACTCTCCGGTTGCCAGAAAATCGGAATCCGACCGGAAAGTTGCAAACTCTGCCCGAACCTCATTCCCCCCCCGCTTCGGCGTGCAGGTACTAATGGTATAACCGTCTACCTGCCAATTACTTGAGGTAACTTGCTACGATGCTATAATTCGATGCATACTTTCGCTACATCCCCTAAAAGGATGCCCGAATCTTAGGCTTTTTCCGGGCATTGGTATGCATCTTGGCTGGCGAAACCGCCCGGCGAGAGAGATTTTCATGAGGATTGCTTGATGAGACGCCTGATTGGTCTGGCTCTGTTTGTTCTAGTCCTGCTTTGCTCCATACTCCCGGTGGTTGCCAAGGATTCGGCCAAAGCGCTCTATGCAAAGGGCGCTGACGCCGAGGCGCGGCAGAACTACGAGCAGGCCTTCGAATATTTCAAACAAGCCTACAACTTAAAGCCAAAAGACCTGCGATATCGCACCGCATTCGAGCGGACTCGTTTCTATGCGGGGGCCGCGCACGTGCATCGCGGGCAGATTCTGCGCGATGCCGGCAAGCTTGACCAGGCGATCGTGGAGTTCCAGAAGGCAATCGAGGTTGATCCCTCATCGTTCATCGCCTTGCAGGAACTGAAGCACACACAGCAGATGGTTCAGGAGGCGCAGAATCCGCAGCCGCAAGCCGCTTTGACCCCACTGCGCAAGAGATTGCAGTCGGCGCAAGGGCCGGTGGAATTGGCGCCGATCTCCAACGTGCCGATCACTCTGAAAGTGACGGAGAAATCCAATGTGATCTATGAAACGGTGGGCAAATTGGCTGGCATCAACGTTCTTTTCGATCCCGACTACACGCCGCGCCAGGTCCACGTCGAATTGAACAACGTCACTCTGGAAGAAGCCCTCGAGATCATTTCCTTTGAAACCAAAACATTTTGGCGTCCGGTGACGCCAAACACCATTTTTGTCGCGGCCGACACGCCTGCAAAACGGAAAGAGCTGGAACAAAACGTCATCAAAACTTTCTATCTTTCGAACCTTTCTCAGCCGACCGAATTGCAGGACGTCGTAAACGCGATGCGCACCATCCTCGAAGTGAGCCGAATTCAGCAGTTGCCCTCGCAGGGAGCGATTGTGGTGCGCGGTACGCCGGACCAGATGGCGCTGGCGCAGAAACTGGTGGATGACCTTGACAAGGCGAGACCGGAGGTCATGATCGAGATTGCAGTCATGCAGGTGAGCCGCGACAAGTCGCACACCATCGGCATCAATCCTCCGACCAGTGTTTCGGTCGCGCTGCAGCCGAACATCAACACCGTCACCCCAACCACCACTACTACCACCACGACCACGACTACTTCCTCGACAAACAACGGCTTGAGCCTGAATACGCTCGCCAATCTGAACGCGACGGACTTCCAGGTCACAATTCCGCAAGCATCGGCTTCGGCATTGATGGCCGATAACGACACCAAGGTCATTCAGGATCCGCAGATCCGCGCTTTGGACGGGCAGAAAGCGACCCTGAAGATCGGCGAACGCGTACCGGTTGCCACTGGCTCGTTCCAGCCGGGTATCGGCGGAGTCGGCATCAACCCTCTGGTGAACACTCAGTTTCAATATCTCGATGTAGGCGTGAACATCGACATCACTCCACGGGTGCATGCCGGGCGTGAAATATCCCTGAAGTTGTCGATGGATGTGTCGGAAGTGGATTCCTACGTGAGTATCGGTGGCATCAGCCAACCGGTAATCGGCCAGCGCAAGATTGAACACGATATACGCCTTAAAGATGGCGAGGTCAGCGTTCTGGGCGGCATGATGGAAGATTCCAGGACAAAATCTTTGACGGGAATTCCGGGATTAGCCAACATCCCCCTCCTGAAGTATCTTTTCGCGCAGGATACGTCGGACCACTCGACCAACGAAGTCATATTTGTCCTCATCCCGCACATTATCCGCGGGATTGAAGCCGTGCCCGGCGGCGACATGCTCGACATTGGTACCGCCAACGCGATCACGCTGAGACATTCCCCCAGCAAACCAACTGCCCCGGCCGCGACCCCGGCCCAGCCGCAGTCCGGGACGCCGCAGCCGCAAGCTCCGCCCAACCAGATCTCTCAAGCTCAGGTGCCTCCAACTCAAGTTAGCGCCGGCGGTGCGTTTATGTTTGATCCACCGGTATTGAACCAGATTAAAGGCACGACCTTTACGGTGAATGTGATGCTCTCCGGCGGACAAAATGTGTACTCCGTTCCGGTGCAGCTCAACTACGATCCGAATCAGTTGCAGGTGGTCAACGTTTCGAACGGCGGATTCCTGTCGCAGGATGGGCAGGCGGTGGCTCTCGTCCATCGTGACGACCCTCTTACAGGCACGCTGCAGATCACGGCAACGCGGCCTCCCGGCGCCGGAGGCGTTTCGGGACAGGGCGCAGTGGCGACCATTACCTTCATGGCGAAAACGCCGGGCCAGTCCGCTTTGACCATTACACGCGGCGGAGCGCGGGATCCGTCAATGCAGCCGATTGCGATGAATGGAGCGCAGGCGGCAGTCACGATTCAGTAGAAGTTCTCGGTTTCGGTTCTCAAATCGCCGCAGATTTGGCTTTAAAATAGAGATTGAGGGCCGGAGCCAAGAACGAATTTATGGGGCAGTCAACAAATTTGCGGAAGGCTAAGCTCTCAGCCGCCCACCGGCAGCGCGGATTCACTCTCATCGAGTTGATCGTTGCCACGATCATCCTGTCGATTCTCGTGGGCATGGCGGTTCCCATCGCGAAGAACGCGGTTAACCGTGAGCGCGAGCACGAATTGCGCTACGACCTCTGGATGCTACGCGATGCCATTGATCGCTATAAAGACGCGTCCGATAAAGGCGCGTTCCAGATCAAGCTGGGGAGCGACGGCTGGCCTCCGGACCTCGACACCCTGGTGAACGGCGTGGATGTTGGCGGCAAGAAACTGAAGTTTCTCCGCAAGATTCCCATCGATCCGATGACCAAAGAGGAGTGGGGCTTGCGTTCCTCGCAGGATGACAAGGATTCAAGCTCCTGGGGCGGGCAAAACGTTTTCGATGTTTACACGAAGTCTGACGGGGTCGCTCTGGACGGCACCAAGTACAAGGATTGGTAGATGATGTTCAGGTCCAAAGCGCGCAGTTCAAAAGGCAGTAACCCCGGAGTTCTCAATCACGGTTTCACCATGATTGAGATGGTGGTGGTAATCAGCCTGATCCTGATTCTCCTGGCCATCGCGTTGCCGATGTACAACAATTCCATCCTCCGCGCCAAAGAAGCGAAGCTTCATAACAATCTGGCAACGCTCAACAAAGTCATTCAGGAGTATTCGCTCGATAAGAAACACGCACCGCAGTCGCTTGACGATCTGGTGCCCGGTTACATCAAGTTTATTCCCGAGGACATTACCGGCAAAGCCGACACTTGGAAGGTGGACCAGGAAGACCCGCAAGACGCCTGGGATCCGAACCAGACCGGCATTGTGGGAGTTCATAGCGGTTCCGATGAGATTTCGAGCGACGGCACCCCCTATTCGAGCTGGACGCACTAGCAACGGCAGTGACAGTGACAACAACAATCACAACCACGAACAGGAAAGCAAAACGCGAGCGCGGATTCACCCTCATCGAAATGATGGTGGTGATCAGCATCATCCTGATCCTGCTCGGCATCGCGATGCCCATCTACAGCCACAGCCTCACCGAAGCTCGGGAAGAAAATCTGCGCAAGAACCTGCACACGCTCAACTGGATGATCTACCAGTACACCCAGGACAAGCAAAAAGCGCCGCAGTCACTGGATGATCTGAAATCGGCAGGCTACATCAAAGAAATTCCGGAAGACATTACCGGCAGCAACACCTGGATAGTCGAAGAGGGCGATGGCACGATCATGTCGCTCTATCAAACCGATGCCGGCGGGATTGTCGGCGTCCACAGCGGTTCCAACCAGCTTGGCAGCGACGGCACCGCGTATTCAACCTGGCAATAACTCCAAAAAATTCCCTCCGCCTTTCTGCTACCTTATCCGTTCATACTCTGGAGGGTTTTTCTCGGAGGCGAACGTGGACATCCTGAATCGACTGCAACCCCTTGCGCTGCTTGTAATGCGTCTTGTTCTGGGCACAATCATGATCGCCCATGGCTATCACAAGGTCTTTGGAGGATTCCACCACCACATGGAAATGGTAGGTTCGCTCGGACTTCCTCGCTCGCTGGCCTATCTCTCTGCCGGAACTGAATTCTTCGGTGGGATCGCAATCATCCTTGGATTATTTACGCGCTTCTTCGCGCTGGCATTCATGATCGAGATGGGCATTGCCATCTGGAAGGTGCATTTCAAAAACGGGCTTACCGGCAATGGCGGATACGAGTTTCCGCTGGCGCTGGCTTCACTTGCATTCGCTCTTCTATGTTTTGACGGCGGGCCTTGGGGGTTGACGTTTGGTGGGAGAACGGGAAGTGCGCGAAAAACAGCAAAGGGTCGACCATAGCCGCCGGCAGTTTGCCGATCTAGAATTCTGCCAACTCCTTCATCGCGCGAAACAAGTCACTGGCCTGCGGCAAAATCACATCCTCAAGAATCGGCTGATAGGCGACAAAAGTGTCCGTAGCCGCTACTCGTTTCACTGGGGCATCGAGATGATGGAATAACTGATCGGCGATGCGGGCCGCTATCTCCGCGCCATATCCCCAGCTTAGCGAATCTTCGTAGGCAATCAGCGCCCGGTTAGTTTTCTTGACTGATGCGGCAATCGCATCCCAATCGAACGGACTCAAGCAGCGCAGGTCAATCAGCTCCGCACTGACTTGATGCTCCCGCTCCAATTTTTGCGCTGCTTGCAGCGCCCGCGGAACGACTGCGCCATAAGTGATAACGGTTAAATCGGTTCCGGGCTGAACAACTTTGGCCTTTCCGAACGGAATCATATAGTCGGGCCCAGGATAAGGCGCGCGTCCATAAGTTTCGCGATAAAGACGTTTGTGTTCAAGGAATAGAACCGGATCGTCGCAGCGGATGGCAGTGCGCAGCAAGCCCGCGGCGTCGAGTGCGTTTGAAGGAAAAACCACACGCAGTCCCGGAGTATGAGTAAAGATGCTCTCGCCGCACTGCGAGTGATAAATCGCGCCGCCCGTCAGGTACCCGCCAATCGCGACGCGCACCACCACGGGCGCCGAGAACGCATTATTCGAGCGCCAGCGCACGGTCGGGAGTTCATCGCGCAACTGCATCATCGCCGGCCAGATGTAGTCGAAGAACTGAATTTCGACCACCGGCTTCAATCCCCGTGTCCCCATGCCGGTCGCGCGGCCCACAATACTGGCTTCGGCGAGCGGCGAATTGAAAACGCGGTCAGAGCCGAATTCCATCTGCAACCCGGAGGTAAGTTTGAACACTCCGCCTTTGCCTTTAACTTGTTTCGTCCTGACGTAAGCCTCCCGGCTGCAGTCGGCCACGTCTTCGCCGAATATCACCACGCGTTCATCGCGGCGCATCTCATCGCGCAGCGTCGTATTGATGAGGTCCGCCATGGTTTTGCCAGGCGCTGCCAGGCGCTTGCCATCGGCGGCGGTATCTGGCGCGGCCATCGCCGGCTGAGTATCGAATTGAGCCGAAGTGGGATCGAGATTGGGTGAGTAAACGTAGTTGTAGATGGTTTCCGGCTGAGGAATCGCGGCCGCCAGCGCGCGGTCGGCATCGCCCTGAATCTGCTCTTCTACTTCCTTCTCGATCTTGTTAATCCCTTTTTCGTCGAGGATTCCCTCGCGCAGCAGAAACATCTGCATGCGTGTAACCGGATCGCGCGCGGCATCGGCCTGGCGCTCTGCGTCGGGACGGTAGAGGCGCTCGTCATCGGAAAGGGAGTGCGAATACGGTCGAATCACATGGGCATGAACAAACGCCGGACCATGCCCAGCGCGGCAATGCGCGGCCGCGCGTTTGAACGCCGCGTAGGTAACCACAGGATCGGTGCCGTCAATTTCCTCAAAGTGAAAATTCGGGAAGCCGGAGACGAGGCGGGAAATATTTCCACCTGCGGTCTGCACCTCAACCGGCACCGAGATCGCGTACTCGTTATCCTGCACGCAAAAAATTACGGGCAAGCGCAGGTTGCAGGCCGAGTTCAGCGCTTCCCAAAATTCGCCCTCGCTGGTGGTGCCGTCGCCGAGCGAAACATACGTGACCTCGTCGCCGTGGAATTGCACATCCTTAAATTGGCGGTAATCGCCCTCAGCCTTTTCGGCTGCCTTCGGATGTTTGGCGAAATAGCGGCCAGCTTCGGCGCATCCAACAGCCTGCAGAATCTGCGTTCCCGTGGCTGACGATTGTGTAACTACATTGAGCCGCTTATAAGCCCAGTGCGACGGCATCTGGCGACCCCCGGAACTGGGATCGTCCGCCGCTCCCACAGCGCCGAGCAGCATTTCATAGGTTGTCGCGCCCAAGGCAAGGCAAAGCGCGCGGTCGCGATAATAAGGATAGAACCAATCATAACCAGCCTTCAATGCCAGCGCCGCGCCCACGCCCATCGCCTCATGGCCGGCGCCCGAGATCTGAAAAAAGACCTTTTGCTGGCGCTTGAGCATGATCTCGCGGTCGTCAACGCGCCGCGACGCGAACATGATTCGGTAGGCGTCGATCAGTTGCTGACTTGTCAGGCCCTGATAGGTTTTGACGCTCTTGGCCCTGCTGTTTTCGGTCAGTTTAGGATCGACTTTGGTCGTTGCCATCGTTTACCGTTCGCCGTCGGTGAGAGCGGAGATTATTGTAAATCAGCGGGCGGTGATTCGCCCTCAGGTTTCACTTGTATTCAGTAACCTTCTGGTTTTCCGGGCCTCAGGCTTGAAAACGAAAACCACCATTGAGCTGCGCCGTTGAGACCTGCGCTATTCTGAACTGTCCGTGATTCTATAGTTTATGATTCGATACCTGCGCCAGTTTGATCCTCATCGCCTCCGCCTCCTGATCTTTGATCTTGACGGAACGCTGATTGACTCTCGCCTCGATTTGATTCATTCCGTGAACGCAATGTTGCGAAATATCGGTCGTCCAGAGTTGGAAGGCGACGTCATTGCGAGTTATGTCGGAGACGGTGCTCCGGCGCTGGTGCGCAGAGCACTCGCGGACACGAACCTGGGGGATACGAACATTGGGGGCACGAAAGACGAGGCGTTGTTACGTGAAGCTCTGCAATACTTCCTCAGTTACTACCGGCTGCACAAGCTCGACCACACCACGGTGTACGAGGGCATTCCGGAAATACTCGCCGGATTGGCACAGCCGGCAAATGGAGCGCATCGCCGGATGGCCGTGCTGTCCAATAAGCCAGTTCGTCCTTCCCGCGATATCCTGCAAGCCCTAGGCCTGGGAGATTACTTTGTACGCATATATGGCGGCAATAGTTTTACGACGAAAAAGCCCGATCCGCTCGGAGTGAAGACCATCCTGGAAGAGACGGGCGTGGCAGCGAATGAGGCGCTCATGATTGGAGATTCCTCGGTTGATGTTTTAACCGGTCGCAATGCCGAATTGTGGACTTGTGGCGTGACCTATGGATTCGCTCCGCTTTCGCTAAAGGAGGTAACTCCGGATGTGCTGGTCGAGAATCCTCGGGAGCTGGCGCAGTTGTTTCAAGAATAGAAATGGCCGCCAGGACGGGGCGGCCATAAAGGCTCGACCACTAGAAGTCCGGCTGATACGGACTCACATTTTTATCGGTGAGGAATGACTCGCCACGCACTGCCACTTACCGCTTGGCATCTTTACCCACGTGTCGGTAAAACGGTCGTGCTCGTCGAGAGCTTTTCCCTTGTCGTCGGTGCCTTTCGCTTCGAAGACTCCGATTGCAACTGCGGTATTGCCGAAAGCCATCACCTTCATGTCCTCATATTCCACGTTGGCAAATTTTGTTTCCTTCGCCATCGCCAGCGTCTCTTTTCTGTCAGTGACTTTGCCGTCGCTACTCGTCTCCACAAATTTGTCGGCCAGCAGCGGCACCACCAGATCGACATTATTTGTCTTTTGAGACTGTAGCCATTGGTGTTCCAGAGCAAGAACCGCTTTTTCGGTTTCGCTTCCTGACTTGTCTTGCGCCCAAGCGCAGCTCGTCAATAAAAGCACACCAACTACACACCACATCGAAGGTTTGCTCATAGGGTCCTTTTTTGATTGAGATATTGAATCAAACGCCGGCCTGAGATCCAAAACACGGCCATTAAGCCTTGCCATTGAACACTCCCGGCACAGCGAATGTCAAACCTAATCCGCTTGATTAGGTTTGCCCGCTTGAACAGTGGCTATCCGGCCGCTGATTAACGATACGACTCGATTCCGCCGATAAAGAAGGGTGCGCGATATACATCGGATACTTCTGAAGTGGAGAACGGCCAGGTGAAGAGATCCTCAAAAAAAGCTTGCGTTAAGGCAGTGCTGCTACTGGCTTGCAGTTGGATGTTGAGGAAATGTCCACTGGAAGCTCAAACCAATGCAGTGCTCGTTGGTTCCGGCACAAATCTTGCGAGCCATCTTATTGGGGTGTGGGGAAAAGAATTCAATCGGCGCCACGCCGCGATCAATATTCGTTATGTGGCCACCAGTTCAGGTGATGGCATCAAGCAACTGAACCTGCTTCAGGAGGACTTCGCTATTGGCGAGGTACCGCTCACCAGCAAGCAAAAAAACAATCCGGAGGGGGGAAGTCTCGCGCAGATTCCGATTGCGCTCATCACCATCGTTCCGGTTTACAACTTGCCCGTACGTACCGCACTCAAGTTCACCGGTGAATTACTGGCGCAGATGTACATGGGGAATATCTCGAATTGGAATGATCAACGCATCGCAAAGCTGAATCCAGGTGTTCGCCTTCCCAATCTTCCAATCATGCTGCTGCAAAGGCCGGATGGAACCGGCTCAAGATATATCTTCACAGAATTCCTGGCAAAGACCTGCCCGGAATTCCGCATTTGGATGAGAAATTCACGACCCCACCGACCGTCTGAGGTTATGGAGGAGCTAAGCCAAAAAGTGGCCGATACGGTGATCTCAACCCCGGGCACAATCGGATATGTCACTTGGAGCATCGCAACGCAGTATGAGTTGCCCTACGGACAGGTACAGAATGCCGCCGGAACGTTGGTTAAAGTTTCGCCGGCAAGCGTTAACGCGGCGGCGGTAGCGATGCAGGAAGCGGTCTTCAAGAATTCAGAAATTCCGCTGCTCGATCCTCCGGGCCAGAATTCATACCCTTTAACCAGCTTTGTCTGGGCATATCTTCCGGTCACCACCGCGGTCCCCGAACGCGCGGCTAATGTCTACGACTTTCTCGATTGGTGTCTGGATGAAGGGCAGAGTCTGATCGAAGGCCAAGGCTATAATCGCCTCCCGAAGACCATCACTGACCGGGCACAGCTGAACCTCCGAATGATCGCAAAATAGGCGCGTCCGGGACGTTCTCTTATATGCTCCAATCAGTTATTCCCCTAATTGTCCGATGCTGCTACCTTTCAAAAGACCCTGCGAATCGAGTGGCTTGCGACTAGCCAGTCTTCTTCTCGACGCGGAATTCCGGGATGTCGAACACTTCCAAGTCCTGGGGCTTGACCCCTGCCGAACTTCGCAAACTTCGCGGACTCAAAACTCCGCATGGCATTCAGCGCGTACTTGACGACATGCCCTATCATCTCGCGGACAGTGCATGGTCTCCACGCCGTGTGCTGCGCGAGAACACTTCGCATTGCTATGAAGGAGCGCTTTTTGCCGCCGCCGCTCTACGCGTCATTGGTTATCCTCCGCTCATTCTTGATCTCGAGGCTGAGCACGATACTGATCACGTGATCGCCGTTTATCGCAGTCCCACTGACGGGTACTGGGGCGCTTTAGCTAAATCGAACTTCACTGGCTGCCGCTATCGCGAGCCGGTTTATCGTTCACTGCGCGAACTGGCGCTCAGCTATTTTGATACTTATTTCAATCTGCGTGGCGAACGCACTTTGCGGGCTTTTTCCCGCCCCGTCCATATGCGAAGGTTCGATTCTCTTGAGTGGATGACCTCGGAACTTCCAGTATGGTTTGTGGCTGAGTATCTGCTTACGATTTCTCATTACCCGCTGATTACTCGCGCCCAGGCCAAGCGCCTGCATCGGTTGGATGGCCGGTCGTTCCGAGCCGGGTGTTTGGACCGGGCGGAGAAAAAGCCTTAACCGGAAAAAGAGCTTAACCAGACCGTACGCAAGGTTTCGCAAAGCCGATCTTTCAGGAACTGCTGGTGTCGCCGACTCGTATATCGACCATGTGTGCTTTTGTCGCAGCGATTTATGTCATTGTGATGTTGGCAAACTCCTCTTTTGCTCAGGATTTACCGTCGACTTCACCCACCGCTTCGACTTCTGCTACCCCCGTCGATCTGAAGCCCGATGCCTCCGGCGTCGTTCCCATGGACCAGATTCGCGAATTGTTACGCCAGGCGGAAGAGAAAGACATCGCAAACGATAAGCAGCAACGTGATTACACCTACACTGAGCGTGAAGAGCGTCATCACCTCGACGGCCATGGCGCAGTCAAGAAAGTTGAATCCCGGACCTCGGAGATTCTTGAGATTTACGGCGAGCCGGTCGAACGGCTCACCGCCAAAGATGACAAGCCGTTGTCGGCTGATGAGACCAGGAAAGAAGACGAGAAGATCCAGACGACCATCGACAAGCGGAAAAATGAATCGGAGGACGATCGCCGAAAACGACTGCAGAAGGAAGAAAAGGAGCGTGAGGAGGATCGCAAGTTTGTGCTCGAGGTGGCTGACGCCTTCAACTTCCGGCTGATAGGCTCCGAGCGATTGGGTGGGCGCGATACCTGGGTGCTCGAGGGCGAACCGCGTCCCGGCTACCAACCGAAGAACCGCGAAGCGCAGATCCTCACCAAGTTCAAGGGCCGTGTTTGGATCGACAAAAAAGAAGAACAATGGGTAAGACTCGATATCACAGCCATCGACACCATATCCGTTGGCTTTGTTCTCGCCAGGATTCATAAAGGCACGCATGTTGTGGTTGAACTGACTCAGGTCAACGATGAAGTCTGGCTGCCGAAACACGTTCTACTTCACCTCGATGCTCGAATTGCTTTATTCAAGAGTTATGACGAAGATGTCGATCAGGCCTATCGCGACTACAAGAAGTTCCGAACCGATACCAAAATGACCGTCATTGACGAACCGCAGTGACGGCGCAGCGATCTTCAGCGCGAGGCTTACAGTCGTTTTAGAACGCAAGCGAAAAGTTGCTTTAGCCAACGATCATTCAGCGTTCACAGACCTGCATTTGATGGCTTAGTTTTCAGCGCCTTGCGCGTCTGTCCAAGTACTTCCGTACCGTCTCTAGTACCTTAGTTACCCAAAGTCGAGTGACCTGTACCGCCGGCTCCCCCAAAAACCATACATATAGACAGCTAATTACGGCAAACCACAATATGTAGATACAGGGTGCAAGTACATTTTTCTCCGATTCCACAAAAACCCTATAAAACCCCACAAAACCGGGTAATTCCCGTGGAGACGCCCTTACTTCCGGTTGAGATATGCTCAGCACACCAAAATACACTCGAATGCGTTTGAACGAGTGCTTGATTCTCCCCAATTTCCTCAGCGTTGCCGGAAACAAATCGGCGCGATTGAGAGATGAAATTTGCGGGAGAAGGGAAAAGGCTATGGCCGACTCGCGAGAAGTGATGAACATTCGCCAGGCTTCGCAGTATCTGGGAGTGAGTCCGGACACTTTGTACAAGTATGTGAACGAGCAAAAGATTCCGGCGTTCAAGTTGGGCAATCGCTGGCGCTTCAAGAAATCGAAGCTCGATCAGTGGATGGAAGAGAAGTCGATGGAAATGGAACCGCAGGGCAAAAAGAAGACCAGGGCAACCGGTAAAGCTGCCGGAACCCTATAACGAACTCTGTATTGCAAGTAAACGACTCGGTCAAAGAAGGGCGGGCACATGTTAGGAATGGGATCGAAGACGATAGTGGGGCTGGATGTGGGTTCCTCGAGCATCAAGGCAGTCGAGCTCAGGAAGACACGCACTGGAATCGAAGTCGCGCACCTCGGTCTGGAACCGATCGCTCCGGATATCGTGGTCGACTCCATGATCGTGGACTCCGGTACAGTTTCCGCTGCAATTGCGAAGTTGTTTACCGAGAATCAGATCAAGTCGAAAGCTGTGGCCACGGCCGTCAGCGGGCACTCGGTAATCGTCAAGAAAATCTCGCTGCCCTCAATGAGCGATCAGGAACTCGCCGACACCATTCAGAAAGAGGCAGCCCAGCACATTCCCTTCGATCTGGCCGACGTGAATCTCGATTATCAGATTCTTTCCGACGACGCGACCAGCCCGCAGATGGACGTGCTGCTGGTGGCTGTCAAGAAAGACAAAATTCTTAACTACACCAACGTACTCTCGATGGCCGGCAAAACTCCGGCTATTGTGGATATCGATGCCCTCGCTCTGCAGAATTGTTACGAATACAACTATGAGCCCGCTGCCACGCAGGTGGTTGCGCTGCTCAACCTGGGCGCGAGCGTGATGAACATCAACATCGTCAAGGGGACGACCCCGCTCTTCCCGCGCGATGTTTCAGTCGGCGGGCATCAGTACACCGATTCGCTGCAGAAGGAACTGGATCTCAGCTTCGACGATGCCGAAGCTTTAAAGCTCGGGCAAAAAGAAGGCTCAACCGACGACGATTCGAAGACCCCGATTCTGCAGCAGGTCACGGAAATCATCGTCCTCGAAATTCAGAAGACATTCGACTTCTTCCGCGCCAGCGCGTCGGGCGAGCATATCGAGAAGATTTATCTGGCCGGCGGTTCCGCCAAGGTTCCGGGACTGGTGGAGGCCCTGCGCCAGGAGTTCTCGATGCCTGTCGAATTGTTCAATCCGTTTCAGAAAGTGGTGGCTCCGGCGGCAGGCGCTGGAGCCGAGCTGGTCGAACAGAATGCCGGCCAGCTTGCGGTGGCGGTAGGCTTGGCCCTGAGGAGCTTTGAAAAACTATGATCCGAATCAATTTGCTCGGTTCCGCGAAAGCGAAAGCTAAGAAAAGCGCTGCCATCAGCATGCCAAGCTTTGAGTTTGGCAACCTCGGCGGTCCGCATGGTGCAGGTGGCTGCCGTGTTGCTGATCGCAGGCGCTCTCAATTTCGGTTATTGGTACCAGCTGGACCGGGAACAGAAAGCAATCGAAGTGCAGGCCCGGCTGGCGGAGCAGAAGAATCGCGAACTGGCCGACATCAAGGTGCGCTATCTTGAGCGTCAAAAACAAGCCGACGCCTACAAGCGCCGGGTCGACGTGATCGACCAGCTGCGGGCAAACCAAACCGGCCCCGTCAACCTGCTCGCCATGATTGGCGACACGGTTAACAACACCGAGGCGGTCTGGTTGAACAGCATGCAGGATCAGGGCTCAAACGTTGCCATTGACGGCATGGCGCTGAGCAGCGATGCCGTGGCCAACTTGATCTCCAATCTGCAGAAGACCGGTTATTTCCGCAACGTCGAAATCAAGGAAAGCTATCAGGACGAAAACGTAAAAGACATGCAGGCGTTTCAATTCACCTTAACCTGCGAAAAGGCGAAGTCGTAAAGGCGGAACCGACTATGAATCTTGGCGAATTTACAGGCATAAAGCTGCTGGGAGTTCTGGTGCTGGTAGCAGCGGTAGGCACGGGCGCCCTCTACTACACGGTCTTCAAGTCGCAGCGCGATCAGAACGATGCGGCCCGCGTCAAGCTGCAGGCCAAACTGCGCGAAAACGCGGAACTCGAAGCCTATAAGCCGAAGCTGGCCGATATCGAGCGCCAGCTGGCGAGCTTGAAACAGCAGCTCGACATCGAGCGCAAAATCGTTCCCGATGACAAGGAAGTCGACAACTTCATGCGCATGGTGAGCGAAGAAGCGCGCAAATCGGGAGTGGAGATCCGGCGTTACACTTCAAAACCCTATGTCACGAAAGAGTTCTATACCGAGGTGCCGTTTGAAATCGAGTTCGATGGACCGTATTACTCGATGCTCGGTTTCTTCGACCGCCTGACCAAAGTAGAGCGCATCGTCAATGTTGCGAACTTGGCCGTCGCTTCCGTGCGCAAGCCGGCCGAGGCCAAGGCAAAGCGTACGTATCAGTACGCGCCTAACGAAAGTGTAGTGGCAACCTGCCTGACCACAACGTATTTCAGTCATGATCTGACGCCGGCAACGGCGGGTCAGCCGGCGCCACCGGCGAAGAAATAGGGGGACACGATGAAGCCAGCGATCAATATTACGGCGACAATTCTTGCTTGCGGACTGGCTGCGGGCTTGGCCTCGGCCCAAAGTCCCAGGATTATCCAGAACACGCGCAGCACGATGAATGGCGTGAGCAACAATGCCGCGGCTGCCTCCAATCAGGCCTTGGGCACTAAAGCATCGAGCGCCGCGACACCGAATGCCGCCCATGTTCCGTCGAAGTCGGTGGCGCCCGCGCACGTTGCGCCAGTAAAGACTGCTTCGTCCGAAATGCGACGCAGGCACGAGCGAAGACAGGTGGTCGGAGTTGTTGCCGTGCCGGGCGCAGTTGTCGCCGTTCCAAATGCAGTAGAGGAGGCAGCTGCCGCCGGCAACGACGTCGCCTCCAATGACGCCGCCGGCGCTGCCGATGCTGAGCGTGCGGCGAACGGTACCGCTCCTGACAGCAAATACAGCGCCAATGGACGGCGTGATCCTTTCGTCAGTCCAGTGGTCAGCCACGCGGGTGGCTCGGGTTGCAGCACGGGCAAGAAATGTCTGGAAATCGGCGCCATCAATCTGCGCGGCGTCGTGCACTCCGACGGCGGCTTCATCGCCGTCGTCAGCAACAGTCTGAACAAAGCTTATTTTCTTAGGGAAAACGATCCGGTGTTCAACGGGTATGTAGTCAAAATCACGGGTGACTCCATCGTTTTCCAGGAAACAGTGCAGGACCGGTTGGGCAAGACCTTTACACGGGAAGTGGTGAAAAAGATTACAACTCCAGCGGTATAGGGCTGGAAAGTAAAAGACTTCGAAGAAACACATGGAGGCGAAACAGCCTCGCATGGGGAGAATAGGGAAATGCGAAAGCAACTGCTGGGTCTCTTAGTTCCGCTGCTGACGTTAACGCTAAGCGCAGCCGCGGCTGACATGACGGGCAAGGGGGTGGCGTCGACCGCTGCATTGCAGCGCCTCGAGGTCACGCACAGCCATGACGGATTGAGTGTCGAGTTCCGGGCCAAGGGCACGCTGGCGCCCAAGGTGACGACTCTCGATTCTCCGGCACGCATCGTCGTCGACTTTCCCAACACCGTGATGGCCACGGCGCAGAGCCTCATCAGCATTGGCCAGGACGGCGTGAAAGAAGTCCGCATCGGGATGGACGGCCAAGTCCCGCCCCACACCCATGTGGTCATCGATCTCACTAACGATCTTGCCGACAGCCGCCCGCATCAGATGGTGGCGAACCCGGATGGCAGCTTCATTCTCACCATCCACGGCACCGTAATGGCCCGCCGCCAAAACGATACGGCTGACGCCGGTGTCAAGCGCCACGCCGCAACTGGCCAGCGCGTCGGCTCCGGTTGTCGCCGTCGGCTGCATCTGAAAATACCTCAGGGAAGCCGGCCAATGTGGCCTTCGTCGAGCCCACATACTCTGTGAAACCGGCCAACAGCAGTACTAACGATAAGGCAACTCCGGCTGTTGTCCAGCCCGCCGCGAAGGCAGAGCAAGCAGCCGACCGCTTTTCTGACAAGACGGCTTCAGAACTGGTTGCCACTAACGTTAACGCGGCTCTCGGTCAAACTGGAGGACAAACCCCGGGCTCGGCGCCAGCTCCCGGAAACGTACAGCCCATCACGCCTGCTGTGAACCTCGCCGCCGAGCAGAAGTCCCAGATGCAACAGAAGGCCCCGGCGGTCAGCGGCGCCAAGTACACGGGCGAGCCCATCTCGGTCAATCTTAAGGATGTGGACCTGAAAGATTTCTTCCGCCTGATTCACGAGATCAGCGGTTTGAATGTGGTCCTCGATCCCATGGTTCATGGAACTCTCACAATCGTGCTCGATGACGTGCCTTGGGATCAGGCGCTCGATATCGTTCTAAAAAACAACGACCTGTCTCGCCAGCTGGACGGCAATGTACTGCGCATCGCTACGGTGGAAACCCTGAGGCACGAAGCCGAGGCCCGACGTGCACAGATCGATGCCGAAGCGCTCGCAGTCGACAAGGTCAGCATCACCCGCTTCCTGAGCTATGCTCATGCCAAGGACGTATTACTGCCTGTTAAGAAGTTCCTTAGTCAACGTGGCGATGTGGTTGCCGACGAACGCACCAACGCGCTGATCGTCTCTGACATTCCGGCGGTTATTCCACAGATCGACCGCATCATCCAGCAGATGGATCGCAAGACGCAGGAAGTCGAAATTGAGGCTCGCGTAGTGGCCGCTACTCGCAGCTTCGCTCGCGACATCGGCGTGCAGCTTGGCGTGGGATGGGGCAATGGCACAACCGGTTTGGGCGGCGTCAACAACGTTGGAGTTTCACCCATCACGGTTGGTTCCCAGGTGACTCCGCTCTACCCCGTCGTTGGCACCCCAAGCTCTGGAACTCAGGTTCCTTTGTTTTCGAACCTGGGCGCGGTTGGACCGACCAGTGGTCTGCAGCTTGTGAACGCTACCGGCAACATGCGGATCGATGCCATTCTTACCATGGCTGAATCGCGCGGCTTGCTGAAAGTGCTCTCCCGTCCGCGAATCATCACCCAAAACAACATTCAAGCGGTGGTGAAACAGGGTTTCAAGATTCCAATCATGACCGCCGCCTCAATCGGCAGTCCGGCGACCGCCACCTACGTCGATGCATTCCTGCGGTTGACAGTCACTCCGCAGATTACGTCGGAAGGAACCATCTTCCTCAATGTGGATGTCGAAAACACCTTGCCTAACTTTGGTCAGGAAGACTCTGAAGGCAACCCCGAACTGATCACGCAGCAGGCGACCACTCAGGTGCTCGTAACCGACGGTGGCACCGTAGTCATCGGTGGCGTTATCCAGAGCCAGAATACGTTGAGCATTTCGCAGGTGCCTTTGCTCGGCGACATTCCGTACCTGGGCAACCTGTTCAAGCACCAGTCGGTAACCACGCAAACCCAGGAACTGATCTTCTTCATCACTCCGCGCATCATTCAGACGTAGGCGCGAAGTTAGAAAAGCCAAAGCCGCCGGCTATCTCGGAGAACCTGCCCAGATATCCGGCGGCTTCGCTTTTCAGGTCTGACTTGTCTCTCCTGAGCCCAAGCCCTCAGACTGTCCTTGCTACACTGATCCCATGGATCACGCTGGCCGTCTGAATCGTCTTCGCGCTGCAATAAAAAGGCACGATTTGGACTCGCTGCTTGTGACCCATCTCCCGAACATCCACTACCTATGCGGTTTTACTGGCGGCGCCGCTACTTTGCTGGTTGCGGATCGCGGAGCCGTTCTTTTCACCGACGGTCGCTACATTGCCCAGGCCAAGGATGAAGTAGAAGTAGAGGGTGTCAAAGTTGTCATCGCGCGCAAAGCGCCGCTGTTAGCGGCTGCAGAATGGCTAGCCGCGCATCGACGAAGTTCATCCTTGAAGCCCGTAGGGATCGAGCCAGAGTCAATCACCGTCGGCATGCGCGACCGTGTAGCCGCATCGCTGAAAGGGAAAACACGCTTGCGACCGGCGCCACCCTTGTTGGAGCGCGCCCGCATGATAAAGGACGCCCCCGAGATTGAACGCATCCGGCAGGCGATTAAGCTTGGCGCCAGTCTTTTCCAAATCGCATGCCAGACCATTCGCCCCGGCATCACTGAGGTTGAAGTGGCTGCGGCAATGGAATACAAGGCTCGCTGCGCCGGCGCTGAAGGCATGTCGTTCCCGACCATCATAGCCTCGGGAACGCGTTCCGCAATTGTGCATGGCCGGGCCTCAACCGCGCGCATTCCCAGGCGCGGGTTCGCGGTCTGTGATTTTGGTGTTATACTCGTCGGTTATTGCTCGGATCGCACTAGAACTGTACACGTCGGACGTCCGTCAAAAAAGGCGCGACAATTATATGAGGCCGTTCTCGAAGCGCAGGAAGCGGCCATCGCGGCAGTTCGTCCGGGAGTCACGGCCGCAGACGTCGATAGCGCCGCCCGTGGCGTGCTTCGCAAACGAAAGCTCGACCGGTTCTTCACCCATTCGACCGGACATGGTTTAGGATTGGAAATTCACGAAGCGCCCCGTTTGGCAGCCGGACAAAACCAGCAACTCGAAGCCGGCATGGTCATTACAATAGAGCCCGGAGCCTATGTTCCTGGAAAATGGGGTGTCCGGATCGAAGACGTGGTAGTGATCACCTCTTCGGGTTGCGAAGTGCTGACGCCGACAGATAAAGAGCTCGTTATTATTTAGAATTAGATTTTCCCTAGGCACCCTAACGAAACGCGGAACCCGCCTCATACATGAATCAAAAAGAGCTGAAAGAACTCATCGAGTTCTTAATCGAGAAGGACATTGCCGAGTTTGAGTTGGAGCGGGGCGATGTCAAGGTGAAAATCAAGCGCACCGCCGAGCCGCCGCCCATGGCCGCGCCGGACGCGCGCTATCTGACGGTTCCTTCTACGCCGCCGCCCAGTCCAGCCACGTCTTCCGCCATTGGCCGAGTCGATATGTCGGCGGGCGCTCGCGCACCTGAATCTCCCGAAACTGAGCCCGGCCTGCACATTGTGAAATCTCCAATCGTCGGCACCTTCTACGAATCGCCCTCGCCCGGTTCTCCGCCCTTTGTCAAAGTAGGCGATCCGCTGGAGGTCGGCCAGGTCCTTTGCATTGTGGAAGCGATGAAGCTGATGAATGAAATCGAATGCGACGTCACGGGAGAGTTAGTCAAAAAGCTGGTCGCAAACGGCCAGCCCATCGAGTATGGCCAGGAATTGTTTGTCGTCCGGCCAAAATAGCTCTCAGTTCCCAGCTCTCAGCTCTAAGGAAAATCCATTGCTGCGCGGATAGCGTGATTACCCGAGAGCTGAGAACTGACGGCCGAGAGCTTTCGCCTCATGTTTAAAAAAATATTAGTTGCGAACCGAGGAGAAATTGCGTTGCGCGTCATCTGCGCCTGCAAGGAACTCGGCGTCCGCTCGGTCGCAATCTACAGCGAGGCCGACCGAAATTCACTGCACGTCCGTTTTGCCGATGAAGCGATTTGCATCGGCCCGCCGCAACTTGCCCAGAGTTATCTCAACATCCCTGCCGTAATCAGCGCCGCTGAGATCGCGAACGTCGACGCCATTCATCCCGGCTACGGACTGCTCTCCGAAAATGCCAACTTCGCCGCCGTATGCGAAGCCTGCCACATCAAATTCATCGGCCCAACTCCCGATGTCATCCGCCTCATGGGAGAAAAAGAAAAAGCCCGCGCCGCCATGAAACAGCATGGCGTCCCAATTCTCCCCGGCTCCGACGGCGTGATTCCCTCCGCCGAAGAAGCCCAAGAGTGGGCGCGCACAGTAGGCTTTCCTGTCATTCTTAAAGCCACAGCTGGAGGCGGTGGCCGCGGCATGCGCATCGTGCGCGATGAAAAAGAATTGCCCGCTCTCTATCGTCAAGCGCAGTCCGAGGCCGCAGCCGCCTTCGGCAACGGCGATCTCTACTTGGAAAAATATGTAGAGCATCCACGCCACATTGAGTTTCAGGTGCTGGGCGACGAGCACGGCAACGTAATCAGCTTAGGAGAGCGCGAGTGCTCAATCCAGCGCCGTCATCAGAAACTGTTAGAAGAGTCACCCTCAGTACGAGTAACGCCCGAGTTGCGTAAAGAAATCGGCGAAATACTAAGCAAAACGCTCAGCGCCGTAGGCTATCACAATGCCGGCACTATAGAGTTCTTGATGGACAAAGATAGCCGCCTCTACTTCATCGAGATGAACACGCGCATCCAGGTCGAGCACCCGGTCACAGAAATGGTCACCGATGTCGACTTGGTTAAGAGCCAGTTAATGATCGCCGCAGGGGAAAAGTTATCCGACGTTCTGCACGGCCCCATAGTCCATCGTGGACATGCCATCGAATGCCGCATCAACGCCGAGCATCCAGAAAAATTCACCCCATCAGCCGGCAAGATCACTACCTTCAATCCTCCGGGCGGCACAGGCGTCCGCATAGACACCGCCGCCTACGCCGAAGGCACAATTCCTCCATATTATGATTCACTGATCGCGAAGCTAGTCGTGCGTGGCAAAGACCGCAGTGAAGCCATCTCCCGCATGAGCCGCGCTTTAGGCATGTTCATCATCGAAGGCATTCACACCACGATCCCGCTGCACCGCCGAATTTTAGCCGATCTAGAATTTCGCGCGGGCAATTTCGATACGGGGTTTATTGAGAGATTTTTGGCGAAAGGGAAGTAAAGAAGCGTAACGCATCCGACATATTCGACCGGTTCGCCAGATGCGCTGTTGAATGCCGGGTGCGGATACATGCCCTCAGGAAAGGATGATGATGAGTCATGAAAAAATTCAGCCGGCTCGCAATGTTTTTGTTCTTGGCTCTTGCCACCACGGTCTCCGTTCCACTCCGCGCTCAAACAAATGAGAATCCCGCAAACCTTCCCCGGACCGACGGCTCTCACGACTTTGACTTCCTCATCGGCGACTGGAAGGCTCACGTTCGCCGCCTGCCCGATCGCTTGAACAACTCCAATGTGTGGGTCGAGTACGACGGCATTTCCAACCATCACAAGCTTCTTGACAGTAACGCCAACTTCGAAGAGTTCGATGTATCGACTGCGGATAAGAAGCTGCGCATCAAGGCCCAGACGCTGCGCCTTTACAATCCCACGTCGCACCAGTGGAGCATTTATCTGGTCGATCTCGATAACGGAACTCTCGACGCTCCGCCTGTGGTTGGCGGCTTCACTGGAAAACGCGGCGAGTTCTACCATCAGGAGAACCTCAAAGGCCGCACGATTTTGGTTCGCTACGTGTGGCTCGACATCTCTCCGAAGTCATCGCGCATGGAGCAGTCTTACTCGCCCGATGGCGGCAAGAGCTGGGAAGTAAACTGGATTTGCGAGCTGTCGCGATAGCATTGTCAGGGCTGCTATGCTGCAACTTCCCCGCCTCTACGCCATTCTCGACTCAAGTTGCTTCGCCGACAGGAATAGTATGCTTGCTGCCGCCGCAGAATTAGTCTCCGCCAGCTGCACGCTCATCCAATACCGCAATAAATCCGGAGATGCCCGCCAGATCTTAGACGATTCCCTCGAACTCAAAGCGCGCGTGGGAACAGCAACCGTCAAACTCTTCATGAACGACCGCGCCGACCTCTGCCTGGCCGCCGAGTATGACGGCCTCCACATCGGCCAAGATGATCTCTCTCCCGAATCAGCGCGCCGAATCATTGGTCCCACCCGCTGGCTAGGAGTGTCAACTCACAACGCCGAGCAGCTAGCCGAAGCCGATAAAACGACAGCCGACTATCTGGCCATCGGCCCAATCTTTTCCACCAGCAGCAAAGCGAACCCTGACCCTGTAGTCGGCCTAGAAGGCCTCCGCCAAGCAAGGGAACTGACGCGCAAGCCGCTCGTAGCCATCGGCGGCATCACCCGCGCCAACGTCCGTTCCTTAATCGATGCCGGCGCCGACTCCGTCGCGGTAATATCCGACTTGTTACTGGAACCACGCAAATCAGCAGAGGAATTCTTGAGAATTCTGGGGTAAAGTGGAACCCACCAGAGCCAAGAAAAAAGAGCGAAGAAAAATAGCGAAGCAAGAAGAAACGCAATGAAACTAAGACCAATAAAACTCAGACAATGGAGCGCCGGGCGTCCTCGCCCGGCCACCTCAACTTTATCGGTGCAAGGGGGTCCGTGACCACGAACGCATCACCCCCAGTTCCCGCGTCAACTCTCACCGATTGGGAGCGCCACACCCATCAGGACAAAGAGCTAGTCAAAGGTCTTGGCCTAACCAGCGCCACCATGCTGGTGATGGGCTCCATGATCGGCTCCGGCATCTTTATTGTGTCCGCCGAAATTTCGCGCGAAACCAGCTCGCCCGCCCTCCTGATTGGCGCCTGGGTCATCACCGGCTTTCTCACGATCGTCGGCGCGCTAACCTACGGCGAGCTAGCCGCCATGATGCCCAGAGCGGGCGGCCAGTATGTCTATCTGCGGGAATCGCTGGGCCCACTGTGGGGATTTCTCTACGGCTGGACGCTCTTCCTCGTAATCCAGACAGGCACCATCGCCGCTGTAGGCGTAGCTTTCGGCAAGTTTTTAGGAATATTCTGGCCGGCGGTCTCCTCCACCAACTGGATCGTCCACCTCTGGAAAGTGCCGAAGTTTGCCGTCGGCCCCATGATTCTAGGCGGCATGGATGTTGGCCTGAACACCCAGAATCTCGTCGCCATCCTCGTAGTAATAGTTCTCTCAATCATCAACATTTTCGGAGTGAAGACAGGCGCTTTCATCCAAAACATCTTTACCACCGCGAAAGTTGCGGCCCTGCTCGGCCTGGTTCTCTTCGGAATTTTTCTAGGCCGCAACGCGCAAGCCGTGGCAGCAAACTTCGGCGCGAACTTTTGGACCAACTCCAGCCTCGGGACTCTGCACGACGTAGGCGGCGGAGTATTGGTTTCAACGCTAACCGTGCTCGCCATCGCCCAGGTCGGCTCGCTCTTTTCCGCCGATGCCTGGAACAACGTCACCTTCACCGCCGGAGAAGTAAAGAATCCGAGCCGCAATCTTCCACTGTCGTTGGCGTTAGGCACCGGCGTCGTGATCGCGCTTTACATTGCGTGCAACTTTATTTATCTAGGCGCTCTGCCCCTCGTTGGCAGCCCAACCGGCGCAACCTTGCTCGAACGCGGCATCCAGTATGCCCGCGAAGACCGCGTAGCTACTGCAGTCATGACGCAGATGTTCGGCGCAGCCGGCGGAGGCCTGATGGCCGTAGCCATCATGATCTCCGGCTTCGGTTGCTGCAACGGCCTGATTCTCTCCGGAGCTCGCGTCTACTATGCCATGGCGAAAGACGGCCTATTCTTTCGCAGCGTTGCCCGCCTGAATCCCACTTACAAAACGCCTGCAATTTCGCTCATGGTGCAAATGGTTTGGACTTGCGTCCTCTGCATCTCCGGCAGTTACGGCCAGCTTCTGGACTACATAATCTTCGCAGTCCTCGTCTTTTACGTCCTCACCATCCTCGGGCTTTTCGTGTTGCGCCGCACTCATCCTGAAGCTGAGCGCCCCTACAAAGCCGTCGGCTACCCGATTCTGCCCGCGATTTATATCGTGATGGCTTTGTTTATCGACATTGTCCTGTTACGCTACAAACCGCAATACACCTGGCCGGGATTATTCATCGTGTTGCTGGGCATTCCGGTTTACTACATCTGGCGCCCGCGAACCGCGAACGCCGAGGTCTAGCTAAGGTCTAAAGGAGAGATCCAAACTCATGGCCAATCTGCTCGCGACCAAGCCACTTGAAATGATCCTGGATGAAACCCACGAAGCCGGAGAGCATTCGCTTAAGCGCGCGCTGGGTGCGACCAACCTCATTACGCTGGGCATCGGCGCCATCATCGGCGCAGGAATTTTTGTCTTGACTGGAGCAGCCGCTGCGCAATACGCCGGACCCGCCATCGTACTTTCTTTCATTCTTGCCGGTATCGCCTGCGCCTTTGCCGGACTCTGCTACTCCGAGTTCGCCGCCCTGATTCCCATCGCCGGCTCAGCCTACACCTACGGCTACGCAACGCTGGGCGAAATTTTTGCTTGGATCATCGGATGGGACCTCATCCTCGAATACGCGTTTGGCGCGGCAACCGTCGCCTCCGGTTGGAGCGGTTACGTAAACAGCTTTCTTCAGGACTATGGAATTCACTTGCCGCCGTCGCTAACCGCCACTCCCGGCACCGACATGGTGATGTACAACAACCGATGGGAGCGCCTAGCCACGATCCTTCCGACCCTGAAACTTCGCGGCGTCGATCCGGCCACGCTAATGCACGTCCAAGGTTCCTTCAACTTGATCGCGTTTCTAGGCATCGCCGCCGTAACCGTGGTCCTTGTCATCGGCATTAAGGAGTCGGCGAACTTCAACTCAGCCATCGTCATCATCAAAGTCGCCATCGTTCTCACTTTTATTGCGATAGCAGGCGCCTTCCTGCTAAAGCATCCCGACATCGCGACCCAGAACTGGCATCCCTTCATCCCGCCAAATACTGGGGTGTTCGGACAATACGGCTGGTCCGGAATCGCTCGCGGCGCCGGCGTAATTTTCTTCGCCTACATCGGATTCGATGCCGTCTCGACCGCCGCGCAGGAAGCGAAACATCCGCAGCGTGATATGCCGATCGGCATTTTGGGTTCGCTCGTGATTTGCACCATCCTCTACATTTTGGTTTCTGGACTGCTTACCGGAATCGTCTCCTACACCACTTTGAACGTTCCCGATCCCGTCGCTGTTGGCATCGATCGCGCCGGTGTGCGCTGGGGCAGCGTTCTGGTGAAACTCGGTGCCATTGCCGGTCTGGGCAGCGTAATGCTAGTGATGTTGCTCGGCCAATCTCGCGTCTTCTTTTCCATGTCGCGCGATGGACTCCTGCCGCAGTGGGCGGGCGCCGTCCACCCACGTTTCCGCACTCCCTGGATCTCAAGTATTACTGTAGGAATCTTCGTCGCGATTTTCGCCTCCCTCATACCCATAGGAATTCTCGGCGAACTGGTCAGCATCGGCACGCTGCTGGCGTTTGTGATTGTCTGTGCCGGCGTCTGGATCCTGCGCGTGCGTCGTCCAGACCTGGCTCGTCCCTTCAAAACCCCATGGGTTCCATTCGTGCCAATCATGGGAATCCTGGTCGCCGGTCTGATGATGGTGAGCCTGCCGCTCAGCACCTGGCTGCGCCTTATTATCTGGCTCGCCATCGGTATGTTCATTTACTTCGGTTACGGACGCAATCACAGTCGCGTTCAAGCCGCGGTTGCGGCTCGCAACACGAAAGTAAAACAACCGGTGTAAGACCGGAACTTGTCTTGCTAAAGAGCATCCCCAGAGCGCGATTCGACACGGTTAAGGCAGTCTAACTAAAGGAGGGCACTATGCGAATGTTGTTGAGAGTATCTATCCCTGTAGAGAGCGGCAACGCAGCGGTCAAGGCCGGAACCTTGGGCAAAACCATTGAAAGCATCCTTGCCGAGCTCAAACCCGAAGCAGCATATTTCTCCGAGGAGAATGGGCAGCGCAGCGGCTACATCTTTTTCGACATGAAAGAACCCTCGCAATTACCAGCTATCGCCGAGCCCTGGTTCCTCGCTTTCAACGCGAAGCTAACCGTTCGCCCCGCCATGAATGTCGACGATTTGGCTGCCGGAGCCGCCGGTATTGAACGCGCCGCAAAAAACTACGGCAAACATTAGAAACTGAGAAAACTCTAAACAGTGGAGCGACGGGCGTCCTCGCCCGTCCACCTCTGCCCTTCATTTTTCTTCCTGAATCTTTCGCGCAATCGCCGTCACCAATCGTCGCGGCGAAAACCGCACCGATTGCGACACCAGCCAATTTTTGAACCCCGAAATCACCACCGACTTTCCAGCCGTCAATCCACGATAACCATCTTCCGCCACCGTGCGCGCATCCATCGAGCCCATCTTCAACATCCGCATGCCAGTAGCCTTAGCGCGTTTGTGAAACTCCGTGGCCGTCGCCCCCGGGCACAAGCAGGTTGCCGTAACCCCCGAGCCTTGTAACTCATTGGACAACGCCTCAGAAAAATGCAACACGTAAGCCTTGGTAGCGAAGTAAACCGCCATCAGAGGACCCGGCTGAAACGCCGCGGTAGACGCCACATTCAGGATGCGTCCGATCTTTTTCTCAATTTTCGCTCGCTCCATCATCCCCGGAAGATACAGCCGCGTCAGATGAGTAAGCGCAGTGACGTTCAGTTGAATCTGCTGCAGACATTCTTCCAGATCGTTCTCGGCAAACAATCCATACTGTCCAAACCCCGCATTATTCACCAGCACATCGACCTGAATATCCGCTCGTGTAGTCTAGTCAGGTCAGTTGCCAGGATCAGCGAACGTGTGCCGTGTGATTTTTCCAGTTCCGCAGCCAGTTGCCGCAGCTTGTCCGCGCTCCGCGCAACCAAAACCAGGTTGTAGCCCTCGCGAGCAAAGACGCGCGCAAGTTCCATTCCGATGCCAAACGACGCTCCTGTGATCAGCGCGGTTTTGTGTTCTGAGGCCGACATTTAGCACATGACTCGCAACATACAATAAAGGCGGGTCTTTTTAAGACCCGCCTGTTTATCCGGAACTTTTTAACTAAACGTGGGCCAGCGCCGGTTCCACGCCATAAATGGAGTACCACGATGTCGCCGCCTTCAGCCGCTCATTCACATTATTAATATTCTTTACGCCCTCATCTTCCAGCCATTTCCTGAAAGCCTGCGCTCCATACTTGGCGTAAATCGGAATGCCTTCTTTCCACGTCGCTCGCCCACACAGCACGCCATTGAATTTCACCCCCGACTCCGCCGCCAACTCCAGCGATTCGGTAAACTCCGCATTGCTCACCCCCGCCGAAAGATAAATGAACGGCTTGGTGGCAACCGCAGCCGCATCGTTGAAAATCTTCATGGCGTCCTGCTTCGAGTAAGACTTCTCGCCTTTGAACGACTTCGTTCCCTCCACATATTTCATGTTGACTGGAATTTCGACCTTCATCACATCGACCCCATACCGGTCCTTGGTGAACTCGCGCATAGCCTCGATAACCGCTTTGGGTTTCTTCTTGGAGAAATCAAATCCCTTCTCATCCACGCCTTCTTCGTAAGTGACAAACTCCAGAAAGAACGGAATGTCATTGGCGCGGCACTCATCGCCCAACCGCTCCACCCACGCGTGCTTCTTGTCATTGACGTCCTTGGGATCAAATGGCGTGTAATAAAGCAGAATCTTGATGCAATCCGCACCTGCCTCTTTCAACCGTTGCACCGACCAATGATCAAGCAGATCGCCCAGCCGTCCCGGCCCTGTCTTGTCATATCCCGTCTTCTCATAAGCCAGCAGCAACCCGGCATTCCGAGCGCGCCGCTTCGATGCCGGCAATCCCCACTCCGGGTCAAGCAGTATGGCGCTGGCGTGTGGCGTCAGCACCTCGCTAACCAGCACCTTGAATTCTTCCATCATCGAATCAGAAACCGCCGAGCCTTTTTCTTTGGCCAGGGATTTCTGCAACGATCCACGCTGATCCATGGCGGCTGCAGCAATCACGCCGCGTTCATTCGATACTGCTTTCATTCCCGCTAGTTTGCCGGGTGTAAGTTTCATAAATCCTCCTTATCAGTGCAGCACGACAGCTAATTCTAAACTACGGCTGTTGCCCGGAGAATAAGCATTCGGGCAGCGTCTCCACGTTTCAGACACTCCCAGCATTCGCCAAACCCGCATCATTCGCAGTTTGTCATCCCGAGCGAAGCGAGGGATCTGCATTCCGCTACAAAGTGCGCCCTCATGGTAACGACGCTGCGCCCGTTTAGGCGGGCCGAAGTCCGGTCACCGCAAATATTACTGCCGCAAAGCCAGCGTTCCCAGCAATGACTGCTGTCTGGCAATCAGCGACTGAATCCCCTGCTTCGCCAGTGACATCATCTTCGCCAGCTGAGCATCATCAAAAACCTGGTGCTCAGCCGTAGCCTGCAGTTCGACGATCTTATTGCCCGCCGTCATCACAAAGTTCATGTCCACATCGGCCCGCGAATCTTCCTCGTAATTGAGATCGAGAAGAATTTCACCATCCACAATTCCGACGCTGATCGCCGCCACAAAATCTCTGATCGGCGCCGCCGACAAAGTTCCCGCATCGATCAGCCGTTGCAAAGCCAATCCCAGCGCAACAAACGCTCCCGTGATCGAGGCCGTCCGCGTCCCTCCATCCGCCTGGATCACGTCGCAGTCGATCAAAATCGTTCGCTCCCCAAGATGTTTCAGATCAGCGACCGCGCGCAGCGACCGTCCAATCAGCCGCTGAATCTCCTGCGTCCGCCCGCTCTGTTTTCCCTTGGCTGATTCCCGCGCCGTCCGCGTCAAAGTCGATCGCGGAAGCATTCCGTATTCACTGGAAATCCATCCCTTCCCGGAGTTGCGCAAAAATACAGGCACCGATTCCTCAACCGAGGCCGTGCAGATGACCCGCGTGTTACCCATTTCAATCAGCGCCGATCCTTCGGCCGTAGAGATGAAGTCAGGAATAATGTTGACGGGACGAATCTGCTCCGGAGTGCGGTTATCGCTGCGAAAGATCATGAGAGGGAAATTCTAACAGTCCGCAAGTGTAGAGCGGACACCCCTGCCCGCTGCTCTTGCTTCTGCTCTTGCTTTTGTTCTTGTGGCTGTTCTTGCTTTTGTCCTTTCCGCTGGCTCTCACCAGCTACCTTTGTAAAGTTCCTGGACTTAAGAAGACAACGGCGAGACGATTAGAAAAACGACAATCTAATATTTAATTGAAAATATTGCCCACATAACTCCTTATTTATGAGGATTTTGCCCGCAACCCCTTGATTCCAATAGATCGCCAAAATAGGGGGGAGGGGGTCGCAGAAAATTCATCCCGAATGAGACCGGGGCCGCCTAGCGCATCGATTCTTCGATTTCCGAAATCCAGTCAGGACGCTTCAGCACTTCGCGAGGTTTCGGCCCATCGGCAGCGCCAACAATGCCATCGCGCTCCATGAGGTCGATAAGGTGAGCAGCGCGACCATAGCCAATGCGCAAGCGACGCTGCAAGAGCGACGTCGAAGCTTTGCCAAATTCAATCACCAGCCGAACCGCATCGTTAAACAGAGGATCATTGTCGTCAGCCGAAACCTCTCCCGAATCGTCGCCATCGCCAGATGATCCTTCGCGATCTTCTTTCGGAGTCTCAAGAAATTTTTCCTGATATTGCGCTTGTCCCTGCGCCTTCCAGAATTCGACGACCGCAGCGATTTCTTTTTCCGTCACATAAGGCGCATGAAGACGATGCACACGCGCCGAACCAGAAGGCAGATAAAGCATGTCGCCCTTGCCCAGCAGCGATTCCGCGCCGTTCGCGTCAAGAATAGTGCGCGAATCAACCTTCGTCGCAACGCGGAATGAAACGCGAGCAGGGAAGTTTGCCTTGATCAATCCCGTAATCACATCGACCGAAGGACGCTGCGTTGCCAGCACCAGATGAATGCCAACCGCGCGAGCCATCTGCGCCAGTCGAGTAATCGACTCTTCCACATTGTTGCCATCAAGCATCATCAAGTCAGCCAACTCGTCGATGATGATGACGATCTTCGGAATCGGACCTTCATCCGAAGATTGTTCGCTGAACAAACTCCGAGTGTCATCGAACAGTCGGTTGTAACTATCGATGTTGCGGACGCCTTTTGCAGCAAGCAGCTTGAGCCGTCGTTCCATCTCGCGGACCGCATTCCGCAGCGCATTGGCAGCGAGTTTAGGCTCAGTAATAATCGGCGTATAAAGATGCGGAACACCTTCGTAATTGCCTAACTCGAGACGCTTGGGATCGACTAATACAAGTCTTACTTCATCCGGAGTCGACTTATATAAAATCGACATGATCATGGCATTAATCGCCACGCTCTTGCCCGTTCCAGTTGAACCCGCAATGAGCAGATGAGGCATTCCAGCCAGATCGGCAGCGGCGATGCGCCCATTGATGTCTTTGCCCATAGCGAGCGTGAGCTTCGACTTTGTGCCGAGAAATTCCTGCGATTCAATGTTCTCGCGCAGCCATATGATCTCGCGCTCGCGATTCGGCACCTGAATTCCAACCGTGCTCTTTCCAGGCATGCGTTCGACAAGGATGCTTTCAGCTCGCAAGGCGAGACAGAGATCGTCGGTCAGCCCAATGATGCGACTGTACTTGATGCCAGCTTCAGGCTTGAACTCGAATGTCGTAACCACAGGACCAGGATTAATCTGAGTAACTTGGCCGTGGACTTCGAACTCCGCATACTTAGCAGTCAGAACTTGCGCCGTAAGTTTGAGTTCATCTTCGTCAACCGATTGCTGCTCGTCAGGACGATGCAGCAGGCTCGATGGTGGCAATTTGTAACTACCTGCAATTTTAGGCAGAGTCGTTTTCGCTTTATGCTCGTTGTCGCCGCGCTCGGTGACTTCGATATCGGCGGAACTTTCGGCGGTTTGCGGAGACGCAGCGGCAATGCCGTCTTCACCTTCAGCCATCATCCGCTCGATGCCTGTGCGCGGACCGGACGCTGGCGTCGGCGATTGCACGCCTGGGATTTCATTTCCGATTTCGTGCGAATGATGCGGTCGTTCCGGACGCGGTATCTCCGAATGCATTGCTGATGGTCGAGCAGGAACGAGTTGCGCCGTAACCGTTGGTTTTTCGGCGCGCCGCTTTTCCAGTTCCTTCTGTTGACGCCTGCGCTCACGTTCGTCCTGCCAATCTTTAAATCGATCTCTGAGCGCGACAATGAATGCGAAGCGCGTAGGCGCCCACAGTTCGATTGCTGAGAATGAGAAGGCTGTCGTAAGGTAAAGAGCGACGGCGAGAACAGTCGTGCAGACAATGTATGCTCCAGCAACATTAAGGTAGCGGATTAGGACGTCGCCGAGAAGGCGGCCAGCTAAGCCTTCGATGGGAATCGACCCCATCCAGCGCACGTGTCCAGGCAGAATGGCGAGCAGCGCTGGCACGAACATTAGGAGCCAGATTGCGCCTAGAGTTTTAGCAATGGGCGTTTGCAAGGTTCGCGAACGGAACCAGCGCGCCCCGAGCATCGCCATAAAAACAGGCAGCAGGAATGATCCGACGCCCCAGAATTGCAGAACAATGTCAGAGAGATAGGCACCAAAGATGCCGATCCAGTTGCGTGCGGCGTGCGATCGGGTCAGGATCGATGCGCTGTTGAGCGAGGGATCCAGCGGCGAATACGAAGCGAGCGCCAGAAAAAGAAGGAGTGCGGAGACGCACAGTAGAAATCCGACGAGCTCGTTCAGACGCCGGTTCTTGGTGGGCGCAAAAACTTTCGAGAGAAATGTCATTGGGCAGTGATAGCGTCGTTGGGGCGAGACTCACCCTGCAACGTCATTACGTGGCCAGAGCTTGATAATTATCCCAAGAAGGTGCGCTTCGCACAACACTCGAAACGCCTTGGGGTAGCGAGTTGGGTTCACTCATCTCGTTTAAGGGAGCACATTCGAATGGATCGACGGAGTTTTCTCGCCGAACTCGCGCGCGCCATCATTGATGGAGCGAGAGTACGTGCTTATCAAGCGTGGAGTCTGGTGGATAATTTCGAGTGGACAGACGGTTAAGCTTACCGCCTCTCTAGTGAAGTTCACTTTTGAAGCTTCGCCGATTCCGCGTAACGGCGAAAGAAACTATCTGGCTTCCACTCTGGGCGATGTTGATCATTGGCGACATTGATCAGCAAGGCTCTGACGATCTCTTCGTATTTCGCGGCAGCGGCCAGATCCACAGGCTGGTCGACGTCGTCGGAAGGCGCGTGATAACGCTGGGTGAGCCAGTCTTTGAAAGTCTTGACTTCCGGCGAGCCGGGTTGCGGCGCGACGCTCATGATAATCGAGGGTACACCGTGGCGAATGAAATTGTACTGATCGCTGCGGACGAAAAGATTACGCAGCGGCTCAGGATCGGGCTGAACCTTTACGCCGAATGATTCCGCGATCTCGCGAACACGATCACCGAGATCGCAGTCATCGAGACCCAGGACAGTCAGGAGTTTGAGGGGCACGATAGGCAGAAACATGTCGACATTGACGTCGGCGACGATCGATTTTGGTGGGACGCTTGGGTGAGCGGCAAAGTACTTCGAACCCAGCAGACCTTTTTCTTCTCCTGTTACCAGCACTAAAAGATCGAGCGGCGCAATTTCTCCGGATACCTCTTGAAGCTCGCAGCCATGTCGAGCACAAGGGCGCTACCGGAACCATTGTCCATGGCTCCGTTGTAGATGCGGTCGCCATTGATCGGTTCGCCGATTCCGATGTGATCGAGATGGGCTGAAAGCACTACATATTCATCTTTCAGAGCGCGATCGCTGCCCGGAATTTTCGCAACTAAGTTGGCCGATTCGATTTTAGTGACGTCCACTCTCGTTTTCGCTGCCAGAGAAACAGCGAGCGGAAAATGCGGCAGAAGCTTGCGATCTTTGCCGAGCGCTACGATTTCCGTCAAAAGAATGGCCTGACCCGGCAAAAAATTTCTCCGCGCTCGGAGGATTGACGGTAATGGCGATCTTTGCGCCTTCAGTCTCATTGAATTCCGGATAGTCGAGGTCCATCGATGGATGGGCGCGATTGAGCGCGATGCGCGACCACGGGATATCCATCGAGTTGGGATTGATTAGACGAAACGATGCCGATGGCGCCCGCAGCGCGAAGGACCTTCCAACGCTCGGCTGCCGTCTGGTAATGCGAAGCAAGAGCTCCCGGAATCTCGGAGGGCGATCCCGAGAAGATGACGATGATTTTGCCGCGAACGTCGAGGCCGGCAAAGTCGTCATAATTTTTCTCTGGCACTTTGAGCCCATAGCCTGCGAAAACCAGCGGCGCTTCCACTCCGCGCACGGGCATAACGCGCGTGCTGATGATGGCATCTTCGCCAAGCTTCAGCGGCTCGCGTTTACCGTCGCGGATGAGGGTGAGGCTACAATCCTTTTCGACAATTTGTCGGGAGACAAATTTGACGGGCTGGTAAAAGCCGTTCACGCCGGCGGGTTCGGCGCCCGCGGCTTTGAGTTGCTCAACGGCGTATTTCTGGGCTTCGCGCTCCCCGCGACTGCCAGTGTCACGGCCTTCGAGTTTATCGTCGGCGATCACTTTGATGTGATTCCACCAGGTCTGGCCGTCAAAATGAGAGGTGCTTTGGGCTGAGGCGTAAGACGCGAATAGCAGCGCTGGAAACAGCATTAATGATTTGATTTTCATGCTCTTTTACCCGGCGACGATTTCTAGCATAGCAGGAAGGCACTGATTGATGGCGTCAAGCAACATGGGGACGCAACGCGCGCGAGGTTACCGTCCGCCTTCGAACCGGTAGCCGATTCCGCGCATCGTCTTCAAGTAGCGAGGATGCCGTGGGTCGCGCTCGATCTTCTCGCGCAAACGACGGACGAAGACGTCAATGGACCGCGGGGTTACAAACGAACCTTCTTTCCACACCGCATCGAGCAGTTGGTCACGTGTAAATACGCGTCCTCGATGGCGGGCGAGATATTCAAGAAGCCGAAACTCGCGCACGGTCGTAAGAACCGCGTTGCCTTGCACACGTACGGTCATGGACGCAATATCAATTTCCAGATCGCCGAACTGAATGATTTCCTGGCCAGGCGCGTCCGGTTTGGCGCGGAGAACGTTGCGCACACGCGCGAGCAGCTCGCGGGGACTGAAGGGCTTGGTAATGTATCCATCGCCGCCGGCGTCGAAGGCTTGTAATCGGTCCGGTTCTTGCGTTCTTGCCGAAAGAAAAATAATCGGCGTTTTCCCCAGCCGTTCGTGCTGCCGGATCTGACGGCAGAGATCGTAGCCGTTCATTCCCGGGAGCATGATGTCGAGAAGAAACAGCGCCGGCTGCGCCATGGCGGCCTGTGGAACTACGGGCGCACCGGACAAAAATGTTGAGACCTCATATCCGGCAGTTCGCAAATTGTATTCGATGAGTTGACATACGTCAGGATCATCTTCCACAACGTAGATGAGATCGGACTGCCGTGGCTTGTCTGTCGTTTCCGAGGGATCCATGATCAACAAACCAGCCTTCGCAGCTGCGCTTAGCAGGAACTTTGCTTTGATATTCCAGCTGACGATAGAGAACGTGTGTTTCTGCAATGTTGCGCCTGTGTTAAAGGAGAGTTAATTTGCGAGGGCCGCAGTTCTGCATTTCCACCAAAACTGCGGCGCGCGACGATTTTGCCTGCACTCCCGTCACGCGTTACACTCTCGACATGAATACAACGAACCCACCGAACGTCAAGTTCGTGCAAACGGCCGATTACCGCGAAACCTACTCAAATAGCGTGCAGATTCGTGTGAACGTGTGGGACTTCTTCCTGGTTTTCGGGACGATGCAGCAGAGTTCCGAGACGCAGGTGGAATTGCGAAACTTTCAGGGAATTTATCTCAGCCCGCAACAGGCCAAGGCGCTCATGGCGCTATTGCAGCAGAACGTGACAAACTATGAGACGGCGTTCGGCGAGATCAATCTTGATCCGCGGGCTCCGGTTGGACCTGTCCATTGATGCTGGCGCGGTCGGCGGCGCATCCCGATTTCCAAATAAAATCTCAACCGGCGAGCTCCCCGTGGACACAGCAGTTTCTGCTATTCGCGCTGTTTTTCGCTGGATTGATGTTGTTGCACGCGCCGCTCCTGCGCCTGCCTTATTTCTGGGATGAGGCTGGCTATTATATTCCTGCCGCGCGCGATTTGTTTTTGACGGGCACACTCATTCCTCGGTCCACTCCGTCGAATGCGCATCCTCCGCTGGTGATGGCATGGCTGGCGCTTGGCTGGCGCATTTTTGGATACTCGACGCTGGTCACGCGCACGGCAATGCTTGGGTTGAGTGCGTTTACGCTTCTTGGCCTATTTCGACTTTCGCGGATTGCTGCCAACCTGCCGGTGGCGTGGGCAACAATTGCCCTGGTTGCCATCTATCCCGTGTTTTTCGCGCAGAGTTCGATGGCGCAAGTTGACTTGCCCGCCGCGGGTTTCACATTCTGGGCGCTGGCTGCTTATATTGACGACCGGCAGCGGAGCCAGGTCCTGTGGTTCTCGCTAGCGGCACTCGCAAAGGAAACTGCGATCCTCGCTCCGCTATTACTCTTTTGCTGGGAACTGGTCGCGGGTTTTATTCAGCACCGTTCTATTCGCTCGCGTGGGAAGGAGGGTTGTCAAGAAATACGATGCCAAGAGTTTCTTCCGCCAAGGGGAAGGCGGACAAAGCCTTTGAGTTTACTACTTCCACTCGCACCGTTGGTCCTTTGGTATGCCTATCATTACTGGAAGACCGGTTTTCTCCTGGGCAATCCGGAATTTTACCGCTACAACGTGGCCGCTACGCTCAGCCCGTTGCGCTTCCCGTTTGCCTTGGGGATGAGGCTCTGGCAGCTTTTCGGATACTTCGGACTTTATTTGCTTACGCTGGCAGGCTTGCTGGCCATGCTGCGTCCGGCGCGGAAAGATGCCGGAGTCGCCCGTCTTCGAATCTCGTTCTGGATACAGGCGGCATTTCTCTTTGTGTTGCTCGCTTATCTGGTTTTCATGTCTTCCGTGGGCGGAGCAGTACTCGCTCGCTATATGTTGCCGGTTGTCTCGTTGGTGGTTTTAGCGCTGGTTTCGACGCTCTGGCGGCGCGTGCGATATTGGAAACTGATAGTGGCCGCGGTTGCAATTGCGTTTGTTGCGGGATTGTTCAGTAATCCGCCGTATGGATTTTCTCTCGAAGACAATCTTGCCTATCGCGATTACATCTTGCTGCATGTTGAGGCCGAGCGCTTTCTGGCAACGCGATACTCGGGCGCGCGCGTTCTCACGGCATGGCCGGCGTCGGACGAACTTACGCGGCCTTGGATCGGCTATGTTAGTCGGCCTATTCGCGTGCTGCGCGTCGAAGACTTTTCTGCCCGGCAGGTCGGCGCAGCAGCCATAGTTCGCGACCATTTCGACGTTGCTCTGGTTTTCTCGACGAAATATCAGCCGGCGCATGCCCTCTTCGAGAATTGGGATGCTTGGCAGCAGATCAAGGAAAGATTCTTTGGCTATCATCGCGACCTATTGCCTGAAGATATCGCGCAACGGCTTAACGGAGCGATTGGGTATCACGAGGAGCGGAATGGGCAGTGGATCGCGATCATCGTAATTCGGTGAAGCCTTATCCCCTGCAGCCGGAGATCAATAGTGCCGCTTAGGGAAAGACGTCATCTCATCATGCCCACATTTTTCATACTGACAACAAGTGGCAGGAGTGGGTTTTGACGACGACCCACACATTTTGACCGGAGTTCAGTCGAAGGTCGTTCCGCGCAGCTAACGTCAGGTGAACTTCGAGCTCTGCACCGTTGCAATTCACGAGGGCTGCGACGATCACGTCTCTCTGCGCAAGGCGCCGAATGGTTCCGGGCAGGATGTTGCGGGCGCTCAGTCCGCGCGGATGTTCGGTTGCGAGCAGCAGGTCTCCGGCGCGAATGCCGACACGCAGACGGGAGCCGATTTCTGCCCGAACCAGCGGCGTTTCCAATTCAACTTCAGTGTTTGCCAGCCGGCAAGTCATGGTGCCGCGGCCCTCATTTAACGCGACGACTGTCACATCGAAAATGTTTTCGAATCCTGAGAGGTGCGCTACGGTTTCGACTCGCGGAGCGTGCATGACCTCATGCGGTTGCCCTTGTGCGACGATTCGTCCAGCAACCAACATGATGACTTCGTCTCCGAGGGCATATACCTCTTCACCGCTATGAGTCACGAAGAGAATTGGTACCCGGTGGTCCTGGTTCCACTTACGCAAGTCGTCGACGAGAGACAACTTCGTCGGACGATCAAGCGCGGCAAGCGGCTCGTCGAGCAGCAAAGCTCGTGGCTCAGTCACCAGCGCGCGAGCCAGAGCAACGCGTTGGCGTTCGCCACCGGAGATTTGGGCCGGCCTGCGATCGCGTAGATGATCGATCCGAAAGTCCGCTAGAATCTCAGTGCTGCGTTTACGGCGCTCGCTCCTGCTGAGCGCTCGCAGACCATAGGCGACGTTCTGCTCGGCCGTCAAGTGAGGGAAGAGCGCGAGATCTTGATGTACATATCCGATGCGGCGTTTCCACGCCGGGACATCCCTACTCTTATCGGAGTCGTAAAGAACTTCGCCGCCAATTGTAATGCGTCCTTCATCCGGATCAGCGAGCCCGGCAATGCAGTCGAGCATCGTCGTTTTTCCCGCGCCTGAGGCGCCGAAGAGAATTGTGAAACCGGCCAGTGCGCGAAAGTGAACATTAAGGTTGAAGCTGCCGGCAGGACTCGGGAAGCGCTTGCGAATGCGCACCTCAAGATCGGCAGAAATTGGGACGGCCGGAATCGCTGACGCAGCCTGTCCTGCCGGAATGATAATCTTTACCGCCAAGGCCCCACCGTCCACGGACGCCGGTTTACTCCGTATACGAGCGACAGAACGACGAAAGAGATGATCAACAGCACGAGTGCAGTCCGGTTCGCGCTAGAATAATTCGCGGCCTCTACCTGGTCATAAATATCAATAGAGATGGTACGCGTCACACCCGGGATGTTGCCCCCTACCATCAGCACAACCCCAAACTCTCCCAGCGTGTGCGCGAAGCTGAGAGAAAATCCTGTGACCACTCCGGCTTTTGAGAGCGGAAGAATGATGCGTCGGAAAGTTTGCAGCGGCGAATCGCCTAGCGATGCGGAAGCGCCCAGGAGCGCGGGCTGAACCGCTCCGAACGAAGATGCCAGCGGTTGCACGGCGAATGGCAGACTATATAACAATGATCCGATGACCAATCCTTCAAAGGTGAAGGCAAGGGTGTGACCGGTGTGTAACTCCCACCAGCGGCCAAGGGGGCTGCGTGAACCGAGTGCCACGAGCACGTAGAAGCCGAGCACCGTGGGCGGCAGGACGATGGGAAGTGAAACGGCCGCTTCGACCAGAAATTTCCACCGCCGACCCGAGTAAGTCAGCCAGTAGGCAATGGGCATTCCGATCGCGATCAGGAGCGTCGATACGATGGCCGCAAGACGTACTGTTAGCCAGAACGCCTGCCAGTTCATCCTACTTTTTCCCCACAGGCAGGCTGAAGCCGTAATTGGAGAGCAGGTACGCGCCCTCGGGGCTGCGTAAGAAGTCGAGAAACTTTCGAGCTGTCTCTTTGTGGTTGGATTTTGAAAGAACGACAGCTGCCTGATTCAGTGTGGGGTAGGCATCAAGCGGAACCAGCCAATAGCGTCCTTTATTTTTCATTTGTGGCGCCAGCGCATGGGAGAGCGCGACCAGCCCTGCCTGGGCGTTGCCCGATTCTACGAACTGCGCCGCCTGCGATATGTTTTCTCCGACAACCAGGCGGCTGGAAACCTGATCATAAATTCCGTAATGCCGTAGCGTAGCCTCGGCCGCCCGTCCGTATGGCGCGGTCGCAGGATTCGCAATCGAAATTTTCTTGACTGATGGATCAAGCAAAGCCTTGATGCCTAATGTGGACAAATCCAGCCGCGACTCGTTAGGCACCCACAGGACCAGGCGGCCGACAGCATAGCGATAAAGCGTATCTTTCGACGCCAATCCTTCGCTGATCAACTGTTCGGGATATTGCTCGTCGGCAGAGAAAAAAATGTCAAACGGCGCGCCGTTTCGAATCTGGTTGGTGAGATTACCGGAAGCGCCAAATGAGAGTTTCACAGTTTCTCCTGTTTTCTTTGTGTATGCGGCAACCAGTTCCGGAAGAGCCGCGCTCATGTCGGCCGCCGCGGCAACCGTGATATCCTCCGCGGTTGCGAAACTTGCTATGAAAAGCAGAAGGACTGCCAATAGCTTTAACGCTCTCATTGCCCTTTTTCGATCCTCCTGCGTCAACGTCTCAAGGCGTTTCGAAACAACGAAATTTTAGGCTTGCCTCAACACATGCCTAGATATGACCTAATATGACGTGCCGCAGCGATCCCGGCAGAGGTTCGTGCCGTCTTCCTCCCGCCTGTTACACGAGTTTTGTCTTCGACAGCGGAAGCTCGCGCACGCGCTTGCCGGTGGCCGCAAATATCGCGTTGCACAAAGCAGGTGTAAAAGGTGGCACGCCGGGTTCGCCCACACCGGCCGGTGGCGCTTCGCTCTGCACTATAGATACCTCAATATGTCGCGGAGCGCGGTTCATGCGCGTCAGTTGATAGTTGTTGAAATTACTTTGGTCGATAACTCCGTTGGTCGCGGTAATCTCGCCGAATAATGCGAGGCTGGTTCCGAATACCGCCGCTCCCTCGAACTGGTTGCGGATGTTATCGGGACTGACGACCGTGCCGGCATCAACCGCCGTCCACACTCCCGGAATACGTACTTGTCCCTTGCTGCCGACTTCCACCTCCACCACGGTCGCAACATAGGTGAGGAAAGCGCGGTGAGCAGCGATGCCCATACCGCGCCCCTTGCCCATCGGGCGCTTGCCCCAACCGGATTTCTCCGCAGCGATTTCAACCACGCGCCTCAAGCGCGCGGTATCAAGCGGATAGTTCTTGTTATCTTCCGCTTCATCTCCCTTGAGATCGAGTGCTACGATGCGCGGCGGCCCGATCAGATCCAGCAGATACTCCACCGAATCTTTATTCGCCGATTGCGCAAGTTCGTCGGCGAAGGAATGAATCGCAAACGCGTGATAGATGTTCGCCACGCTGCGCAGCCAGCCGATGCGAACGTGGTAATCGGCGGGGCCGTTTTCCGCGCGATGATTCGGAATATCGAAGGGGAGATTGTTCCATCCCAGGCCCATCTCGTCGTCGGCATAAGTCGCGGTCACGTCGAAAGTTGAATTGATCGGCGGATATACAGTTCGCTGCAGCCACGCCGTTGGCTTTCCATCGGGACCAATCGCAGCCTTCATATACATGGCGGCTACGGAATGAAAAAAATCGAAGTGAATATCATCTTCGCGGCTCCAGACAACTTTCACTGGCTTGCCTACTTGTTTTGAGAGCACCGCAGCTTCTGCAACCTGATCAGGTTTCGACTTACGCCCAAACCCCCCGCCCAGCAGCGTGACGTGGCAAGTTACATCTTCTTTCTTGATGCCGAGCACGCCGGCAATCGTCTCCTGCACGGCTTGCGGATTCTGCGTCGGAGCCCACGCAACAACCTTTCCATCGCGATACTCCGCGACAGCGACCGGCGGCTCCATGGAGGCGTGCGCCAAATGCGGAGCGTAGTATTCCGCCTCGATAATCTTTATTCTGGACTCGCCGCTTTTCGCAAAAACGGCATCGACATCGCCGACGTTACGAACGACTTTTCCCGGCTGCCTCGAAGTGGCTTCGAGCGTCTTCCGGAACGACGCCGAGTTGTAGACGGCGTGCGGACTGTTGTCCCATTCGATTTTCAGGCTCTTGCGCCCCTTGAACGCGGCCCATGTATTGTCGGCAATTACTGCGACGCCGCCGAGCGGCTGGAACTGGTGCGGCGGCTTGAAAGCTTCGATGGTCAGTGTTTTCTGAACCCCAGGCACTTTCAGCGCAGTTTTGTCGTCGTAGCTTTTGATCTTCTGTCCAAGCGCCGGCGGATGCTCAACCGATGCGTAAACCATGCCCGGCATGGTTGCGTCGATACCGAAGACAGCTTTTCCGGTTACGATGTCGGGAAGATCGAACAGCGAATTGCTTTCTTTGCCGATGTATCGCCATTCGGAACGCGGTTTGAGCGGGACGTCCTCCTTTTTGGGAATTGGCAGCTTTGCCGCTGCGACTGCGACCTCTCCGTAACCCACTCTACGGCCGCTCGCTCGATGTATCACGAAGTGCGGCTCGGTTGTGCACTCTTGCGGAGCAACATTCCATTGCGCCGCCGCCGCACTCGTCAACATCACGCGTGCGGTCGCGCCAACCTGGCGCATCAAATCGAAGTTGCTGCGAACCGAGTGTGATCCGTCCGTATCTTGCTCTCCATATTTTGGATCACCGATGGCTTGTTCAATTTTCACCTTGGACCAATCCGCATCGAGTTCGTCGGCCACGATTAGCGGCAAGGCAGTCCGGCTGCCGCATCCCATCTCCGAGCGATGGGCCACTATAGTAACAGTGCCATCCGGAGCGATCGACATCCATACACTTGGTTCAGACCGAGCGGCTGAAGGTTCATCTTCCGCGGCCCACAGCGGCTCGGGAATGAAGCGCGCGCTCAACACGAAAACGCCGCTCACCAGAGCACCGTGCAGGAATCCTCTCCGGCTCAAAGGAAAGCTGGCGTTTTCGATGAGCTTCATGCCGTCTCCTTCACTGCCTGAGGTTTCGCGGCCTGATGGATCGCTGCCCGAATTCGCTGATAAGTCCCGCAGCGGCATATGTTGCCCGACATGGCGACATCGATATCCTGGTCGCTCGGATTCTTGTTCTCTTTTAGAAGCGCGATCGCCTGCATGATCTGGCCCGTCTGGCAGTAGCCGCATTGCGGCACTCGAATCTCCATCCACGCCCTCTGCACGGGATGCAAGGGTGCGATGCCTTCAATCGTAATAATGTCGGCTCCGCTGACTTCTTTCATGGCCGTGCTGCACGAGCGGATGGCTGCTCCATTTTGGTGCACCGTGCATGCGCCGCATAACCCCATGCCACAGCCGAATTTCGTTCCCGTAAGCTCGGCTACGTCGCGCAAATACCAAAGCAGAGGCATGTCGGGATCGCCGTCAAATGTCCTAGGTTTTCCGTTCACTTTGAAACGGATCATTCTCTCCATCCCTCACTGGAATTCAGAATCCGTACTGAATTTGATTTCCATATCCTAGTCGCAGAGCGCGAAATGTGGAAGAGTCACACGGGATTCCCTTCGTGATCGGTCGTGCCACCCTTCTGACATCTAAGGCAAGCTTTCCGCCCGCGCCATCATATAATCGTCTGTCATTTCTACCTTCGCGTCATTGTGGGAGGAATTTTGGCCTACGACGATCTACGGGACTGGATCAAAGCGCTCGACCGAGCCGGCGAACTGAAGCGCGTTCGTACCGAAGCGGACCCAATCTTGGAGATTACGGAAATTGCCGACCGCGTTTCGAAGAGTCGCGACGACCAGGGAATTGTAGGCGGGAAAGCTCTGCTGTTCGAGAACGTGAAGGGCTATCCCGGCTCGCAGCTTCTTATCAACCAGTTCGGTTCGGCACGTCGTATGCGGCTCGCGCTCGAGGTCGACTCCCTCGATGACATTGCTGAGCGTGTACGCGGCTTCATGGATGTGAAGTCTCCGCAAGGTTTCCTTGACAAAGTGAAAATGCTGCCCATGCTCGCAGAGATGGGCAAGTTCTTCCCTAAGACCGTCGCCACCGGGCCCTGCAAAGAGGTCATCAAGCGCGACAATTTCTCGTTGCTCGATTTTTCTATCCTCCAATGCTGGCCAAAAGATGCTGGACGCTTCATCACGCTGCCCTGCGTGATCACGCGCGATCCAAAGACAGGGAAGCGCAATGTCGGCATGTACCGCATGCAAATCTATGACGAGCGCACGACCGGGATGCACTGGCAGCGTCAAAAAGTAGCAGCAGAACATTACCGCGACCACATAAGGCGGAATGTTCAGAACGATGGAGCGACGGCCGCGTTCGCCCGTTCAGCCGGGCTGAGCCCGGCATCGGCAGCGGTGGACATCATGGCAAGGTCATCGGGAGGCGCACTGCTGGCCACGTGCGACCGCCCATCGGGCAGGATGGAGGTAGCCGTAGCTATCGGCACCGACCCCGCGCTGACGTTCTCAGCGATCATTCCCGCCCCGCCCGATGTCGAAGAATTTATCATTGCCGGGTTTCTTCGGCAGAAGCCGGTCGAGTTGGTCAAGTGTGAGACCGTAAGTCTGGAGGTTCCCGCCAATGCCGAAATTGTTCTCGAAGGCTACGTGAATCTTGACGAACTCCGCACCGAAGGCCCGTTCGGTGATCACACCGGCTTCTATTCGCTCGAAGACGAATATCCGGTATTCCATGTAACCTGCCTGACTCACCGCAAAGACCCAATCTACGCGACCACCGTTGTCGGCAAGCCGCCCCAAGAGGATGCCTGGATGGGCAAGGCCGTCGAGCGCATTTTCTTACCTCTTATGAAGCTGACCATACCTGAGTTGGTGGATGTAAACCTGCCGATCGAAGGCGTGTTTCACAACCTGATGATCCTTTCCATTCGCAAGTCTTATCCCGGGCAGGCTCGCAAAGTAATGAACGCAATCTGGTCGCTCGGCCAGGCGATGTTCACCAAGTGCATCATCGTGGTCGATGAAGACGTGGACGTGCAGGACGTTGCTGATGTCACGCTGAAGGTGCTGAACAATATCGATCCGGAGCGCGATATCCAGTTCACACTCGGCCCCGTAGACTCACTCGACCATGCCGCACGCCTCGCCAACTACGGATCAAAGATGGGCATTGACGCGACCCGTAAGTGGTCAACGGAGGGATTTGCGCGCCCTTGGCCGGATGAGATCGCGATGGATGCGAAGACGCGAGCGCTGGTTGATCTCAAGTGGAAGGCGATCCAGAAAGAGTTAGAGAGCTAATTCCTTATACAGCGTTAACCTTATAGCCTTATGGGCGACTCGGCGTACTCTCGTCTGCGAGTCTAATGAAAAATTCCGTCGCGTCGGGAGCCAAACATGAAAAGCATTACCGTAATCGGGGTGATATTGGTGGTGCTCGGAGTGTTGGCTTTTGTCGTTCCGGTGCCCCAAAATGAGAACCACGGCGTGAAGATTGGCGACACTAAAATCGGGGTGCAAACCCAGCACAGCGAGAAATTGCCCCCCGCAGTAGGCGCTGTCTTGCTCGCTGGAGGCGTCATCGCCTTGGTCCTCGGAGCACGGAAGACTTAGTCTCCGTCACCGATTGCGCGCGGAGTTATCATAAGACTCGCATGGCGTTTCCTATCAAAGTCTGCGTCGTCTGCTCGGAAGAGTTCGAACTCAAGCCGGGAAAACCGGGCTTTGCCAACCGGTGCCCGGTGTGCAGCGAACCCGCAAATGAAGGCTCGACGACAAAGCGAAGCATGGACGCCGATGAACGCAGGAGCCTGACGGAAGCGAACGCAGCGCGGCGACGAGCGATGCGTGACCTCCTGTACCGCAAGGATGGCTGAGCATTCTCGCAACTTCTGGCTACTTGCGTTCCCGAGTCAGTGATTCAAATTCTTCGGGCGTTTTGGGCCAGTCTTGCCGCAGCAATCGCGATAACGACCGGTCGGCTAGCAACTTCCCGGCTGTTTGGCAGTGCGGGCAGTAGTTGGTTTCGTTCGACGCGTAGCGTATGCGCTGGATTTTCGCCTGGCAGCGCGGACATGATTCTTTGTATCGTCCGTGAACTGCCATGCCCGGGCGAAATGCTGTCACCTTCTCCGGAAAGTCGTTTCCTGACTCTTGCCGCAAGCGATCAATCCATTTGCTTAAGCTGTTGCGCGTGGCCACGAACAATCGTCCGATCTCTTCGGGCTTCAGCTTTTGTGTCAATGCGAGCGGCGAGAGGCGGGCTTCGAAAAGAATTTCGTCTGAATAGGCATTACCGATGCCGCTAAATAACCTTGGATCCGTCAGAGCGCGCTTCAGAGTGTGATTCGCAGAAATAAGGACTGCGGCAAACTCGTCGAGGCTGGATTCGAGAACCTCAATGCCGCCGGGATCAAGCGCGGTTAGCGACTCTTCTCCAGCTACTATGTGCAGCGACGCTCGCTTCTGCGAACCTGCCTCGGTCCAGAGCAGCGTTCCATTCGCAAAATCAAAGGCAGCAAGACCGCGCGGCAACGAAACTTTCGCACCACGTTTTTTCCAGTGCAGCCGGCCGGCGATCATCAGGTGCAGCACCAGCCAAATGTCGTTCTCCAAACCGATGCAAATACGCTTGCCTAATCGGCGCAACTTTACGACGGTCTTGTCCTCCGCTTCGGTTAAAGCTGGGGTAGCCGTACGCAACAGAAATGGGCTCACGATCCGGACGTGTTCCAGGCGCTCGCCGTGGATGCGTTTCTCCAGCGCTTCTATATAGACCGTGATGTCGGGCAGTTCGGGCATTGAAGGCCTTCTTGCAGGATAAATCTTAATAAACATGCAAATGATTTGTCCCGAGGCGGCGCTCTGCCCCAGCGGGCTAGCCTATCGGAGACCGTACGTGTTCCCCGCTTGAGTCCAACCGGGACTTGTGTTCTCATTAGCTTATGGTCGCCCGCACGGGGGTGACTTGCACGCCTAAAACCTTCAAACCCTCAACCCGATCTTTGATCGGAATACCAGAGGAGAAGAATCATGAGCAAAGTCAACTACATTCCCAAGGGATACAACACCGTTACGCCGTACCTCATCATCAAAGGCGCAGCGAAAGCGATTGATTATTACAAAAATGTTTTCGACGCCAAAGTTGTCGTGCGCATGGACGGCCCTAACGGCACGGTCGGGCATGCGGAGCTGCAAATTGGCGACTCGCGGATTATGCTGGCCGACGAAAATCCGCAGATGGGGAATCGCAGCGCAGAAAGCATTGGCGGTTCACCGGTGAGCCTGTATGTGTACCTTCCCGATTGCGATAAGGTCGTCGACAAAGCGGCCGCAGCTGGAGCGAAAGTTCTAAAACCGGTCGCGGACCAGTTCTACGGCGATCGCTCCGGATTCATCCAGGACCCGTTCGGACATCTCTGGGGCATTGCAACACACAAGGAAGACGTTTCCGATGCGGAGATGAAAGAGCGCATGAAGAAGATGCAAGCTGCGTGATGTCGAATAACATCTGCTCTTAACCGTTGGCCGGGACCGATTGTCACCCCTTGCCAACGGCTAAGAGCGTGTTGCTCGAACTCCGGTACAATCGTCTTATCTTTTACGAAAGGACTCCCAGATGCTATCCGCCGGCAATCCTTTTCCGAGTTTCTCGCTTCCCAACCAGGATGGCAAAGTCATGAAACTCTCCGACTTTGCGGGACACTGGCTCGTGGTTTATTTCTATCCAAAAGATGACACTCCGGGCTGCACCGTACAAGGTAAAGCCATGACCGCGACGAAGGCTGATTTCGACGCTGCTGGAATCAAAGTCGTTGGTGTTAGCGCCGACGATGTCACCTCTCACAGGAACTTTTCCCACAAGTTCGCTTTTACCATCGACCTGCTCTCCGATACCGATTCCAGCCTGATGAAGACTCTAGGCCTCGGCCAGGCGGAGTGGAAGGGAATGAAGTTCTGGGAACGTACGACTTTTGTGGTGGATCCTGCGGGCGTGATCCGGAAGGTCTACGAAAAGGTCAACCCGGAAGGCCACGAGCAGGTTTTGCTCGCCGACATCACGCAAATGAAGGCAAAGGCGGCCTGAAATTCAGTGCAGAGGTAACGTGGCAAGCGGCATCGCCGCGGTTGAAATTTAGCGGTTGCTATTGCACTGAAGGGTCGCTGACGGAATCCGAGGTTTGGGAGCTCCATGGGCCACGTACCGTTCCGGCTAAGCTCTCGGCCATAACCGATGGCAAGATTCGGTACAGCCGCGTGCGCAAATCTTGATAACCTTGAATGCCGGCAAAAAGATCGCTTATTAGCTCACGAAAGCTGGCGCTCTGCGCGGTCAGGTGAACGATGCGCTCGAGAACGGTATCTCCGAGAATCTCGCCCCTGTAGAAGCGATGCGACACTCTTGCAGCCAGCTTCAACTCTGCAAGCACGTCCTCTTGCAATAGCGCCCGATAGTCAGCTGGTTGTCCCTTGGCAACGGCCATCGCGCACAACTCCGCGGAGCGCAGCGCGTAGTAGAGACCTTCTCCCGTAATCGGATCGACCAGGCCCGCATTGTCGCCGATCGTCGCCCAACCCTCACCGCAAACCTCGAGCGTCTCAAGCGTTTCCGCGCGAAAGGATGGAAGAATATGCGAGTAGAACCGAGCGCCATCCAACTGAAAGCCTTTTTTTTCCAGCCAATCTTCCAACTTGCGTCTCAGTTCCGCTGTCGAGGTTTCGCCCATTTTTCCTGCAATGCCTGCAGAAACATGATCCGCGCGCGGGAAAACCCATATGTAGCCGGTGATTCCTTTTAGAAATTGAATCTGCAGTAGAGAACTGCCGCCGGGGATAAAGTAGCCGGCAGTGACCATCAGATCGCTCGGAGAAATAGGTGAGAGAAACTCAGAGCGAAACAGATTTCGTGCACCGGCGGCGAGTATCAGATAAGAGGCTGAGTAACTGCCCTCAGGCGTGGCCAGCTTCCAACCGCCTGCTTCTCGCGCGATCTGCCCGACCCGCGCACGGTGCACTTTGACGCCCGCCTGCTGGGCTCGCTCAAGCAGCAATCCATTCAATACCAGGCGCGAAAAAATCGCGACCGGGTGTTGCATATTGAAGCGGACAGTCTTTCCCGACGGACTGATCAACTCGCAACGGCCAACTATATTGCTTCCGCTTCGAGCGTCCGCAAGAAATGGATACCGCTGCAAAGCTTTGTGCGTTAGGCCTCCGCCGCAGGGTTTCTCCCAGGCCAGCTTTTCGTCAATGAGAATAACCTCTTTGCCGGCGGCGGCCAGTAGCGTACCGGCGAGAGCACCTGCTGGACCGCCTCCGACGATTGCGATGCGGTGTTGCGCACTCATATTGGGCGAGCAATCCGGCCGAAAGGAAGATACTTGCGCACCAATGGAAACACTCCGCCCGTGCGCTTGCGAGGTCCTCTCCGAGGCGGCACTGGAAAGAATGCTCGCGACTCCGCCAGCTTGCTAGCTATTGCAAAGTGGTGGCGTTGCTCAGCCCCTGGTAGATGAACATCCCGGCAATGACCAGGATCATCAGCCCAGACAAGGCGCCAAGCACCTTGAGAATCGGCGTGATCTTTTTCATCTTGGCCAGCACTTCCACCTGGTCTTTTTGCATCTGCGATTCGGTGTCATTGAGGAAGATAGAATCGTCCTCGTGCATGGTGAGAGTGCTGCGATAGATTAAAAGCAAAATGAGTATTCCAGTAAGAATACCCCACGCCACAAGCAGCCCGGCCATAGGAGACATGTGCCACCTCGGAGCTGAAATCGAGCCAATTCCCGAAGTGCTTCTTGTTTCGTCCCAGCGAAACCTCATGGTACCGCTGGCGTTCGGGTACGGGCCCTGCTACGGGGATTATAGACCCATTGGCAAGGGGGTCGCGACTTCTTGCCTCAGGGAGGCATCTAAACGCTAGGTTGAGCTAATCCTCGGCTCCGAAAAGCCTTGCCGAGTCCGCCACGACTTTTGTTATAATGAAGCGTTACAAGGAGATAAACAGATGGCAACTACCACCACACCGGAAGTTCAACCAAGCGCGCAGCCTAAGACCGCGGCACCCGTTTTGACCGCAAGCGCGATTGCCAAGGTTAAAGAGATCATGGCGACACAAACGCCGGTTCCATCAGGATTACGGTTGTCAGTAGTCGGTGGCGGTTGCTCCGGTTTTCAATATTCCATGGCGTTCGAGAACGGCGCCGGGATGATGGATAAAGTGTTCGATTTTGACGGCCTGAAAGTTTATGTGGATGCTACGTCGTTGATGTATCTGGGCGGCGCGCACGTCGATTACATCGAGACCCTCGAGGGTGCAGGGTTCAAGTTCGATAATCCAAATGTGAAGAGCACCTGCGGTTGCGGATCGTCGTTTAACGTTTAAGATTTTGGCTTTTGACGGACGAAAGCCCCGCTAACTGCCGGGCTTTTTCTGTTAGGGATTTATTGCGGCGGCTGTGGCGTTTGGCCGGAAGAACCAGAGGAAGATTGGCTGGTGCCGCTGCTTCCGGAGTTTAAGGAATTTCCCCCGTTCGGCGTTGTCCCGAAACCTTGTCCCAGGCCTTGCCCTTGGCCTAAACCTAACGCTTGTCCCAGTCCCTGCGCTTGTCCCGGTGTTAGGCCAGGTATTTGTCCCGGAGTCAGTCCCCCCGCTGCTTGCATGTTTGGATTCACCGGTCCTGTCAAGAGCCCGCCTCGGTCAAGCGCCGGCGTGTACACGAACCACCAGTCGTTGTAATGGCTCTTATCGAAGAAGACCCTAATCGTCTTATTTTTGCTCAAGCTGGCCACGCCAAGGATAGGCCCTCCCCCGAATGTAGGCCCATTGAGGCCGGAGGCGGATCCAGAGCTAGAAGATCCAGAAGCCGAACTTCCCGAGGAAGAACTACTGGAGGAAGAATTGCCAGAATCACCGGTCGAGGAACCCTGTGTGCTTGCTGTGCTCGGCTGCTGGGATCCGTTCGATTGAGCGCCAAAACCGCCTTGCGACCCCCCGAACCCTCCCTGTGAGCTGCCAAATCCGCCCTGTGAGCTGCCGAATCCGCCCTGCGATCCACCGAATGCGCCTTGCGAACTGCCGAATCCGCTTGAGTTCCCGGACCCGATCTGGCCAGCCGTCGGCCCGAGCGGCTGTCCGCTGTTTAAGGTGAGGTCCTGCTGATGGAGGAATTTGAAATCCCTCTCTTTGCCCGTTTTTGGGTCTACGTTCATCGGATCTGTATAGCGCCTGCGCAGGAAACGAAGATTGTTGGTGTTTTCCAGATCTTCGACGCGGTTGGGATAACGCCCAAATTTCTTGTAAAAGTGTTGAATTGCCCGCATATAGGCCGTGCCTCGATGCGTCAATTCCTCTTCACGATCGCGCACAATCTGCTGTTTCATGTCGGGAAGAACTGCAAGAAGAGCAATCGTAATCAGCGCAACGAAAAGCATGAGCGTGATCAGCATGTAACCGCGCTGGCAAGCGGGTAATCTTCGATTTTTAATTTGTGATTTCCTCGATCTCAAACCGAGAGTCCCCATAAATTCGCCTGCAAATTACCAATTACAAATTACCAATTACCAACCGGCCTCATCCCTGCGTTAACGGCAGACTTTGGCGATTGTTGTTGATCACATCCTCTACGTCAACCGCTGTAGGTGAGATGTGCAGTACACGATAGCGACGATCGACGATGTCGCCCTCACCCGCTATAAAAATATCTTCTCCCTGAGACAGAAACACTTTCTTTGTCTCTCCTGGCTTGTTAGCAAAACCAAAAAACTTGAGCGTGATGGGCGGAGGCGGAGGCGGAGGCGGAGGTCCTTTGATGGCTACTACAGGATGATCTGTGACACCCGGTCTCTTGGGCTTTTCAATTTTTGCCACCGACCCTGCGACAAAAATGTTTCTTCCATTGCCCCCGTATTTGATCTCTTCGCTGTGGCTGAGCAGAGTGAGGTCCAGCGTTGGATCGAGGCGCGGCTCGGTTATGGGCACGATTTTTCCAGAAGCCGTTCTCCGCGTCGTGGGCTTGGCCGTCGCCGAGGCCGTCAGCGACGTCGTCGACACCGCTGTCGAGGACGAAGGCCAGAACTCGTACGCAACCATCAGCAGCGCGAGCCCACCCAACACGGCGAGTGCGATAACCTGCTTCCGATTTTCAGCTCCCAGCTTCAATCACACACCTGACCGCAGGTAGCTGTGCATAGTGATCTGCAGCTTCACCGCCCCGGTACTCTCACCTGCCAGCTCCACGCCATCCACTTCGAAAAACAGCTTCGACCTTTCCAGCGCATTGATGAATCTCACCATTTGAAGATAATCTCCGGAGAAGCTTCCCTGGATTTCGACCGGAACGATACCGGAGATTTCCGGGTCCTCTTCCTTGTATCTCGCGGTTTGCATGCGGACCCCATTTGCTGTCGCCATCTTTCCAAGTTCAGCGAGCAGGTCGGAATCCCTCTCAGCGAAGCGGTCCTGGTAAAATCCTGTAATCTGGCTCTTCGCCAGTAGGATTTTCTTATCCATGCCGCGCAGCGGTGCCACCTCGTGATTTTTCTTTGTCAACTCCGCGCGCAATAGGTTCAGTTGTTGTCGGCGCGAATCCGCCGAACCCACCAGCGGTGAAAAAAGAACTGCCACCGCAATCACATCGGCAGCCAGCATGGCGCCGATGGCAATTTTTAACTTGCGACGCGAAGCTCTTAAGTCGGGCATTATTTTCCGTTCGGGTCCATCGGGTCAGGAACGTATATTGTGTCTACCAGAGCGATGACAGTCGATCCCTCGCCACTTTGAGACTCCTGCACCAGTTGCGCTCCCTGAAAATGTTTCGATCCTTCCATGCGATGGACAAGTTCCACGGCAGCGCTCCGATTGTCGCCCACCACCCTCATCTCCAGTTCCATTTGATTTTGCTCGTTTAATTTGGGCTGCAACGAAACCACGTGAAGGTTTGTGGGCATGACCAGTTCCATATCTTCGAACACTCGTGTCCACGAAAATGCCTTGCGCTGAATCAATCCATTTAAGAATTGCGATTGATCCCGCGTGCTGCGATTGGCTGCCATGTCAAGGAAGCCCTGAGCCTGCGCCCGCTCTTTGTCGCGTTCCAGAATCTGGTCTTGAACCCGCGCGATGTCGTGCCGGTCTCTCCCCGCTTCGATCCAGCCTTGCACGGCCAAGGCCAACAGAACCAGCGTCAACACCGCCAGAACTCCCACGCCCACTCCCCAGCGTACCCAGAATTCACGGGCATCCTCGTACGGAGTAGTTGCGAGATTTATATCCAAACGCATAATTAGTTGTCAGCTGCCAGGTTTCAGCTGTCAGCTATTTAGGTTTTGCCTGATAGCTGAGAACTGAGACCTGAGAGCCGTTTTATGAAATCAGCGCTCCCACCACACCAGCCATGCGCCAGCGCGGAACCGTACCTGTGGTTTTCCCAATCTGGGATGTAGCCACTAGCTCCTCAACTTGCGCACCTGACTGATTTTTCAGCGACGCCGCGGCAACGCCCGCTTCCGGAAGCCCAGCTACATACACCTTCTCAATATTCAGGTTATAAGTGTCCTGGAAAAACACCACCGAGGGATATACCTCCTCCGCCAGTTGGTCGCCGCTGAGGGTCACGCCGCGCACATTTTCAAGCGTCCGGAAAAGAAGCAGTTGCTCCCGATCGAGAATCGCTATGCTGATTGTGCGCGCATCGACCTTGACCACAAGCGTGGGGTGATCCGCATCGGCGGCGCCGAGCGCGGCCAGCATCGACGGCATCACCATTCCGGGGCTATAACCGGCGTCGCGAAACGCCGACTCATATTCCTGCAGAACCGTGTTCAACACTACAGCGGCCACGGCACGCACCCCTTTTTGGGTCGTTTGTGCGTGATACGACACTCGCGCATCGGCCGGATCGAAAGGCAGAGACTTTTTCAGACGGAACCGAACCACCGCTTCGGCCTCCAATCGATTTGCAGGCAGGGTTTCGAAATCCAACAGAACGACGCGAACCGAGGTGTCGGGCAAAATCGCGATCACGTCGTGGGACCGTCCGCCAACCGCGCCAAGAGCGGTTTCAATCGCCTTGCGGATGGCCGATCCATCGCGCAGGTTGGCTTCCATCAAATCGGGAACCACCGTGCCCGGCGCCAGTTCGCGGGCCGCTGCCATCTCCACCATGCGTCCAGTGTCGGCAGCGCGGCCAGCCAGCACGCGATCGGCAGCGATTTCGCAGGCGAGTGGCGGACGGCGAACGTGTTTTGAACTGGAGGTCATAGCTGCAATATGATGATATTCCCTACTTTCATGGCGAGAACAGTTACCTCTGGCGGTGCCAGCGCCGGAGAGTGGACCGGCAATGGCTCTTTAGGCAACTAGGCTCAGCGCATGGTCTCGATAAAGGTGACTTTGTTGATCTCCTTCAGGGTGGTGAATCCGCCGCGCACCTTGTCGAGTGCCGATTCGCGCAGGAAGCGCATGCCGTCTTCGCGCGCGGCGCGCCGTATTTCGGAGGTCGGTTTCCGCTCCAGAATCATCTCGCGGATACGGTCGGTCAAATCCAGAAGCTCATGAATTGCGGTCCGTCCGCGGAATCCGGTTCCAGCGCACTCGATGCAGCCCTGGCCCTCATACAATGGAACCTGCGACCAGGTTTTCGGATCGAGGCCGCTCGCTTCAAGCACCGCATCCGGATAATGCACCGCGGTGCGGCAGGAGTCGCAGATGATTCTCACCAGCCGCTGCGCCAGAATGCAGTTCAGCGCCGAAACAAAATTGTAAGGCTCAACCCCCATGTTCAGGAAGCGTCCCAATACGTCAACTACGTTGTTGGCGTGCACCGTCGTGAAGACAAGATGGCCAGTGAGCGCCGATTGAATGGCGATCTGGGCGGTTTCGTTATCGCGAATTTCGCCTACCATGATCTTGTCCGGGTCGTGACGCAAAATAGATCGCAGTCCCCGAGCGAAGGTCAGTCCCTTTTTCTCGTTGACCGGAATCTGCGTGATGCCGCGCAATTGATATTCGACCGGATCTTCAATGGTAATGATCTTGTCTTCGTCCGTCTTGATCTCGTTGACGGCCGCGTAAAGCGTCGTCGTTTTGCCGCTGCCGGTTGGGCCAGTGACCAGCACCATGCCGTACGGCTCTTTGATGTAGCGGCGGAAGCGGCGCAGGTCGTCTTCGTCGAATCCGACTACCTCGAGCGTGAGCTTTTTGAACTTTTCGCTCATCGACTCTTTGTCGAGCACGCGGAGCACGGCGTCTTCGCCGTGGATCGAGGGCATGATCGAAACGCGGAAGTCGATGGCGCGTCCGTTATATTTCACGCGGAAACGGCCGTCCTGGGGCACGCGGCGCTCTGAAATATCGAGCTCGCTCATGACCTTGATACGCGAAATGATGGTCGAATGATGTTCTTTGCCAATGGGCGGCATGGCATTCGTTAGCACGCCGTCGATTCGAAACTTGATGACCACCGAGTCGTCTCGCGTTTCGATGTGAATGTCGCTTGCCCTGCGCTGCAATGCTGTGAAGATCGTGGTATCGACCAGGCGAATGATCGGGCTCATGTCCGTGCCCGCTGTCGCCGTCAGCTTGTCGATGGAGATGGTTTCGTCGTTGCCCGCTTCGTCTTCGCGAATCACGTCCAGCGTGAAGCCTTCGCTGGCGTCTTCCAAAACGCGCTTGGATTGCTCGGTCTTCTGCAGGATGTCGGAGATTTGCTTCAGCGTCGAAACTTTGGTGACGATCCGCTTGCCGAGCAGAAGACTGATCTCGTCGATCATCATCAGCTGGCTGGGATCGGCGATAGCGATAGCGAGGCGTCCATCCGCGGTTTCTTCGAGGGGCACGAACTTATAGCGGAACATCAGGTGCACCGGAATCTTCTCGAAAAGATCGTGATGCAACTGGAAATCGCTCAGATCGATGAATTCACACCGATAGCGCCGGGCGATATCGCGCGCGTGTTCCAGTTCACCGGTGATCGTCGCCGATGTCGGACCCGTTTTTCCACCGTTTGTGCCGCTTACCACTGCTGTTTTCTTATCCGCCATGCCCATTCCAGTTTACAGCCTCTAATCCGTCTCGGTTTGTGCATCCCGTGCATTGATGCCGTCGCCCAAAGTAGCCTGCTAATGAATATTTGCTCCCAAAGTAAAGATCGGCATATAAAGAGAGATCAATATTCCTCCAACAAACACTGCCATGATGATCAAAATCATCGGCTCAATCAGCGCCATGGCTGCGCTCAGAGCGGTCTGCACGTCTTCTTCGTAAAATTCCGCGACCGAGGCGAGCATTGCCGGAAGGGCGCCCGTCGATTCACCCACCTCAAGCATTTCGACAGCCAGGTCAGGAAACAACTTTTGTTGTTCCAGACTACTTGCCAGGCTCTGTCCTTCCTTCACCCGCTCCGCGGCAGCATTGACGCCGTTCAACATCTGCCGGCTGCTCAGCGATTCTGCAGCGGTCTCCATGGCGGGTACCAGAGGCAATCCACCTTGCAGCAACGTTGCCAGAATTCGTGAAAAATTCGCGACTTGGTACTTCAGCCGAATTTCGCCGATCATGGGCAGCGACAGAAGAAACCGGTCAATACGCTCGGCGCCGCGATCGCTCTGCTTCCATCGCCACAGCAGAACACCCGTCGCGACCAACACCAGCAATACGATCCACCCGTACTTCTGGGCATTCAGACCGAGGGTGAGCATGAAAACTGTGATTGCCGGTAGATCCGCTCCCAGGTTATTGAAGAGATCGGCGAACTTTGGCACGACGTAGGTGATCAGGAAGACAAGCATTACCGTTACTACCGAAACTAATAGCGCCGGATACACAAGCGAGACGGCTAGCTTCTTGCGGAAGGTTTGCACCATCCGCTGATAGGTGATGTAGCGGCCCAGCACCTCTTCCATGCTTCCGCTCTTCTCGCCAGCCAAGAGCGTGGTTGTGTACATTTTGGGAAATACGTGCTGGGCCGCAAAAGAGTCCGACAGCAATTCGCCACCTTTGACGCGCTCCCGCACATTTTCTAGCAGCTGCAGCAGGGACTTATCTCGCTGCCGCTTGATCAGGAGGTCGAGCGCTGTAAGAATCGGTAAGCCCGCTTTAATCAGCGTCAAAAATTGCTGGTTGAAGATCAGGAATGCGGCCTGTCGCAGCTTGCCGCGCTGGCCGCCTTTACCGCGGTTGAGCACCGTCCGGGGCTTGACCCAATAGACTAGATAGCCCTGTTGCGTGAAACGGTCGTGGACCTCGGCCTCGGAATAGCCGTGCTCCACCTGCTGCCGCAGATGGCCTTGTTCGTCGGCGACTTTAACCAGAAATTGTGCCATTCGCGACCGCTTTACTGTTCTTCCGCCTCTGCTACAGGTCCGAAGCTAAGTGTAACATTCTGTTGCCCAAGCGTTTGTGGCGTGCTACTTGCGCGCGTGGTACGCAAGTAACCTCATCCAATACCCTATTTATTGTCCTAATTCTCCGTCGACCGTTTCTACTCCCGGGGGAGGGGTAAACTGAAAGTGGCTGTCACTTATCGGCAGATTTTCTTTCCAGCTTGCAAACCGGAACTCCGTGGTTGCTCCGTCCAGCTCCTGTAATACTATGCGGACAATCTGAGCAGCCGGATTGATCTCCAGTTGCACCTCGCTCAACTGGTCGCCCATCGCCGCTGGAACCCCCCGCAACACGGTATTACCAGCTTCCAAGGGCGATTGATCAACAGCTTTCGAAAGTCCTTGTAACTCATTCTCCAGCTTAGTTTTACCAAGCAAGAAAGCTATCGGCGATCGTAAGTCGTCCAACTTCTTCAGTGACGTCTTTCTTACCTGTTTTTCTGCTGGAAGGTAAAACCACACAGCTTGGCCGTCGCTGATAAACAGCTTCTCTCTGGGAGAACGGTATTCCCACCGCATCTTGCGCGGCTTTTTCAGCCATAATGTGCCCGATTCCACCCGCTCCGCTCCCTCGCCCCGATAGATTTCGGTGAAGTCGGCTTGCAACGTGTGCAGGTGGTTGTAATGATCGTCGACCGCGCGGGCAAGTTGACGGATATCTTCGGCTCGCGACGGGATAGCGACCACCACCGTCAGCAGAACCAGGCAGCAGAAGAAGCTTTTCAAATTTCTCGTTTCCCCCCTCCAATCCTAATGCCGCAAGCTAACCCTTGCGGTTAAACCCATGTGAATGTTCCGTGACCTATGGTTAGTTAGTGCTTGAGTTGGCCCTGAGGTCATGGCAGACTTGCACACTCTATGGTGCTTCGGCACGAAGTTCGCAGCCTACTTTGTTCCGCTGCACTTTCGGCGGCTATAGTATTTCTCGCCGCTGCCTCGCCCCAGGCCATGCCGCCCCAAACCCAATCTAGCGGAGACACTCCCGACGCCGCAAAACAGAACGCGTCAGCACCTGTGCGGCCGAGTCCGACAGCTGCGCCCTCCATCCCAGACTTGGATGCGCCTCACACTGTTCTCGGCGAGGCTATGCTGCTTGACCGCAAAGGGAACTTCGAGGCAGCGATCACAAAGTACCAGCAATACCTGCAGGAAAAACCGAAGTCGCCCGACGCCTATGCTGGTCTAACCCGCTGCTATCTGAAAAAGAAAGATGTTGCGCAAGCCTATGACGTCGTCCAGAAGGGCTTGCAAGTCGCGGATGGTTGGTCGGTGCGAGTAGCTCTAGGCGAAGTGTATTTTCGGCAGGGAAAAATTCCGGACGCCGAAAAAGAGTGGGTGCAGGTAATCAACTCTGGGCATCAGGCAGCTCGCGCCTATATGGGAATCGCGCGAGTGCGATAGGCAATTCAGATGAACAAATCTGCGAAGACGATGATTGATAAAGCTCACGAAATTGATCCCAACGATGAAGATATTCAAAAGCTCTGGATTGCGACTCTTCCGCGCCGGGAGCGGATCAAGTATTACGAGAGTTATCTCTCCGATTCAAGCAACAAGGATCCGGAACAACGCGGCAATCTGGAACGTTACTTGTCGTACCTGAAGGAGCGCGCTAAGCAAACAAGCCGTCCCTGCCGGCTGGTGAGCAAGGTTGCGAGCACAACGACCCCGCTGGTTCGTCTGCTGATCGATCCCACGCACTTGCGGGGCTACGGATTGTCGGTCGACCTGAATGGAACGCATACGGATATCATGCTCGATACCGGCGCGAGCGGGATCGTGGTGAAGCGCCGCACAGCGGAGCGGGCAGGGATTACGAAACTCGTTGAGGCCAAGATCTGGGGCGTCGGAGACAGGGGTAATAAGGGCAGCTTTGTCGGGATTGCTAAATCGATCCGGATTGGGGGATTCGAATTCCAGGATTGTCCAGTGCAAGTCATGGAAGAGCGCTCCGTGGCGGGCGAAGATGGGTTGATTGGGGCTGATGTTTTCGAGGACTTCCTGGTAGAAATCGACTTCCCGCAAGAACAGCTTAAGCTCAGCCAGTTGCCGAAGCGACCCGGAGAGATCGAACAGCAAGTTGCCTTGAAAGATGAGGACGAGGATTCTGACGACGCCGAGAACTCCGATACGACCGCGTCCAGTACGGATGTCAATGCCAAGAAAACCGTAACCAAGCCCACATCGGGGCCGCAGGATCGTTTACATCGCACCGGAGATGCAGTCTTACACTCGCGTCTTTCGCTTTGGGCATGACTTGCTTGTTCCGACCAAAGTCGGCGATGTACCAGGCATGCTCTTTCTGCTGGACACCGGCTCGGTTACGAATTTCATTTCGCCAGCGGCAGCCCGGGAGGTTACGAAAGTACACGGAGATCCCGATATGATCGTCAAGGGCCTCAACGGATCGGTCAAGAATGTCTTCAGTGCAAACAAAGCTGTGCTGCAGTTCGGACATCTCCGTCAGGAAAACCAGGACATGACCGCTTTCGACATGACCCGGATGAGCGAGAGCGAGGGGACAGAGATTTCCGGGTTTTTTGGCTTCGTGATGCTCCGTTGGCTTGACATCAAGATCGATTACCGCGACGCCTTGGTTGATTTCAGTTACGACGCAAATCGCTTCAGCCACTAGCCGGGCTTTGCGACGCGCGAAACGCGTAAATGGAATACTGCGGTGTGCCGGCCATCTTCCTTAATTTGCCGCTCCCAGCGATCAAATGCTCCAGCAATGGGTTGTGATACAGCACATAGACTGTGCGCGGATGAGCACTCAGGCTGACGTCGAGTCTAGCCATCACTCGCTTCAGGCCTGACTCCTGCAAGGGATTGAAGAGATAGAGCACTGTCGGTTCGGCGGGAAAGCAAAATTCGATTGCGTCTCCGCACACACTCTCCACCGTAAAGCATTTCCGCGACTCGCTCTTGTACCGCGCCAGGTTCTCCTGGGCGACCTTGTGCAGAGCAGGCAGAATCTCCACGCCGACAATCCTCCGAAACGCATATTCCGATGCCATCAAAAGCGTGCGTCCTTTTCCCGAACCAAGATCAACAAATGTGAATTCATTGAACTCGATCTGCAGACAAGCCATCATCGATTGAAACAGAGCAGGCTCTGTCGGTTGATACGGAGAAAGAAACAGCCCCAACAGCCGATCGCGCCATCCAACGCTGCCCCCAGTTGTATTGACGCGCTGTTCCCAGTCGTACTCCATGTCACCGTAGCGCTGGCGGCGACGTTCGGGGGTCGATTCCAGCGCGAATTCCCACAATTTACGAAGCAGCAGCGAAGTCGTGGCGCCAGCGCCTCGCTCTTCCGCATGGCTGCGCCACCAGTTGCGCACTGTTCTCCAGAATTGGCGGGAGAAACCTTGGCTAGAGAACCTTGAAGACACGCCTGCATGCTAACAAAATCAGTGGGTTCAGAATCGAGTGGCGCTTGCCGCCAAGATTGATTCAGCGCTCCCACCCGAAGCGTGCTACTTCGAAGTGGATTTCGAATCCACCTGCGGCTCGTGTGGTGGCTGCGGCGGCGACATGCCGGGCGGAAGGCCTTTGGTAATGAAATAAATGGTCTTTGGATCTTCCACTTCGATTCTTCCGTCCGCCATCAGCTTATATGGGTGTCCGGTTGGGTCGGTTGGCGTCCCACGGATGAATCCCGCGCTCTCCAGATCGCCTATGCTGGCGGGGAAGCGCCCAGTCTGCTGACGATACCTGTCGACTACCTGCTCCAACTGCGTTACTTGCTCGTCCACCTGCAGGGCAAGCAAATGTTCGACCGCGTTCTGCTTGATCCTTGGTTCTTTGGTGTTGTCGTACGTCATCCGCCACAACATACGCGCGGTGTCGAATTCGCCGGCATGTTGCGCCATTCGTGCCGCCAGAATGGGCATGTACACATTGGTCACCGGAAGCTTCGCGCCCTGCGCAAAGGTGTCCGCAGCTTTGGAGTAGTCCTTGAACTCCGTGTAATAAAGAAATCCAAGGTTGTAGTAAAGCCGCCACTGGTTGGGATTGTGCTCGACACCATACTTCAGCAGCGAAAGAGCGGCTCCCGGCAATCCTGCGCCACTCGGCGGTTTCGGGGCCAGAAAGTTGGCTCCAAACTCGTAGGCTGGAAAAAGCCTTGGATCCAGTTCCGTCGTGACTTCGAGCAGCGGCGCCAGCAAACGAAAATCACCTGTGCCGCTGTAATGTTGTTCCCCGAAATATTGCACCGCGCGCGTCCAGTAAATATCCGCGAGCAGGCCGGTGTAACCGAGGCTCATACGGCGCAGCACCTTCGGAGAACGTATATAGAGCGCTTCCTGCGCTTCCGTTTGCCGTCGCATGTGGTCAATGCGTTGGAGTATCGCCATGGCGCCGGCCAAAGAAAATGACAGCACAACGATCGCTACCAGATTCACGCGCCCGCTTGCACTCATTTCAAATTTCGGTGCTGAAAGATCAGCACCGCTCCCGAGATCGCGATTGCTGAATAGAGGAGAGCATAAATCGTGCTATACAGAATCAGGCGGCCGGCTACCGGGTCGCCATGCGCTACGGCGCTGATGATATTCAGCGCGGAAAAATTCGGTACGGCATAGGCGATGCCGGTTGCGATCCAGCCCGCAACACCTTTTGTGACTCTGGCAAAACCTCGCAAATCCTCCGCCAGGCTGCCAATTACAAAAAGTGCGAAGGTGAAAACAGCCGACATCAACGGAGTTGAAAAGGTGGAAAAAAAGAGCGCCAACGCGCACACGATGAAAAATTGCAGCACGATGAAGTAGAGTGCAACCAGTACCCAAAAATCCATTTTTTGAAATCTATGGGCCACGTAAAGCAGCGCCAGAAACACTCCGAGTGCCATAAAAAATGTATTGACCACCAGCGTCCCTGTGAGGCCAAAGAACTTGCCCACCACGAACTCCCATCGACGAACCGGTCTCGACAGCACGGTGTAAAGCGTGCGCTTGTCGATTTCTTTCGAGACGAGCCCAATGCCGATAAAGATCGCGATCACTACTCCAAACAAAGACACCGCCGTCAGACCCAGATTTACGACCACCAGGCGCTCAATATCGATCGAAATTTCTCCCACCAGGATCGCTGCCCCGGAAAGCATGAGCGCAAATGCAATCAGGTTATACAAAATCCGGTCGCGCACCGCTTCGCGAAATGTGTTGAAGGCGATGAAGCCGATCCTGGAGTTCATACCGCCACGCCTTTCCGCTCTTCTCGCTCGTCCTTCAGTGGCCGTAGTTTTTGTATGTAATATTCCTCCAGCGAATTGCGCACCGGTACCAATGAAATCAGTTTGAGGCGCTCACTGCGCAGTATCTCCAACGCCGCGTCCTGGTGTGCTTCTGGCAATACCGCATTTACCATGTCACCGCTGATTCGCGCATCGGCGCCAAGGTTTGTAAGCCCGGCGGGTATTCTTTGCGAATAAAAAATGATCTCGATTTTGCCATGCGTCTGCGAAGTCAATTCCGCCACCGAACCTACCCCGCGTAACTCGCCTTGATGGATGATCCCCACCCTATCGCAGAGCGCTTCCGCATCTGAAAGAATGTGCGTCGAGAAAAACACCGTCTTGCCTTCATTTCGCAACTGTTGAATCAAATCCCGAACTTCTCGCCTGCCAGATGGGTCAAGTCCCGACATCGGCTCATCCAGAAACACAAGCTTTGGATCGTGAAGGATCGCCTGCGCCAGTCCCACTCTCTGCAACATTCCCTTCGAGAACTTCCGCAACTGTACCCCGGCAGAATCCGTTAATCCCACCCGCGCCAGCATCTCCTCAACTCGCGAAGAGCGTTCTTTGGCCGGAACTCCCGAAAGCTGCCCGTAATAGTTCAGCAGTTCTCTCGCGCTCAGATGATCGTAGAAGTAAGGCTGCTCGGGGAGAAATCCAATCTCTGATTTCACTCGCGGATCGTCCATGTCCAACCCCAGAATCCGTGCCGTTCCAGCCGTTGGGAACACCAAACCCATCAAGAGCTTGAGCGTGGTAGTTTTACCCGCTCCGTTAGGACCGAGAAAACCAAACACCTCTCCCTCTTCGATGGTCAGGCGTAGCGGACGCAGTGCGAGTTTTGGCCGTTTACGCCAAAATCCCACGGAATAACTTTTTTCTAGGTCGAGAATTTCAATTGCAGCCATGGCTATGCGCGCACTGCCTAGCCCCTTGAAAAGAATTTGATGTGGAAACTCTCGCTGAGAGAATTATAAGCAATCTGCCGCGGCCTGTGGCCCTCGGCCAATGCCGACAGTTACGAAAGTAAATCGATAGCTAAGAAAAAGACGCGAAGTGTTTCCTCCACAGCGCTAATTTTGCGGAGAGACCGTGTTATCGCAAGTCGAAATCGCCGACATACTAACCCGCACAACTGCATCAGCATAAGAACAGAAATAGCGCATCCCCGAATAATTAAAGGTGCTTGGGGAAGCGAAAACATTGTAGGTGGAATTAGGTGTGCCGGTTACGTTGGATAGGGTGAAGCTATAGCTGCTCTTTGATCCCGCAGCCAACGCGTCATCGATCAGACAGGCACTGGTCGAACTTGGTGGCGTGCAATTTGCGCTGTCCCCGCCGAGAGCGCTCAGCGTCGCGGCGAAACCCACCGTCGGGTAAGCTGAATTGTAGGAAATCTGCGCCGAATTCAAGGTGCGGATCGACGCCGCCGCAGCCGATTCATTGGCCGCCATTCGTGAGCGCAGGAAACTGGGTACCGCAATTGCCACAAGAATCAGAATGATCGCGACCACCAGTAGCAGTTCAATAAGCGAGAAGCCTTTGGTCCTTCGCATCGCAATATCCTGATCCGGGTTAAAGCCCGGGACGGCGTATCCGATCAACAGTTCATTGAAACTCTTGCACGTTGTGTGCCGGTTCTGTCTCATCGGCATCGCCCCTAGAATCATTAGGAAATCGGCCACCATTGATGGTCTCGCAGGCTGGCATGCCGGTTTCGTCATTCGGTCGAACAAAAAATGACAATTTGTGTCACTCGATGGAAGTAGGGACTAACAATCAATTGCCATCATTAGAAGCTAAAAAAGAAAGCAGAGGATTTCTCCTCTGCTTCTTCTGGCTTGTACCCTCCCCCAGGCACTTTGCCAAACTAAACGCGAATCCTATTGCAGCGGACTAACCGACTCCGTGCAGGTCGAGGTCGTTATCGATGCCGTGCTGAAGCGGACGACGGCATCCGCGAACGAACAGAAGTAGCGCACCCCAGTCTGATTCGCGGTCAACGGTGCCGCGACCACCTCATAGCTGCCAGCCGGATTGGAACCGGAGGGCGCTGCTTGAAACGAGTAGCCACTCTTCGTGCCGGAGGCCAACGTCGTGTCGATGAGACATGCCCCCGTCGATGTAGGCGGCGTGCAGCTCGTGCCCGCCAGATTAGCCAGGTTGGAAAAGCCTACCGTGGGGTACGCCGAGTTGTAGGAAATCTCGGCCGTATTAATAGTGCGAATTGAGGCTACCGCCGATGATTCGTTCGCCGCGATGCGCGCCCGCAGTAAGTTGGGAATCGCAATCGCTGCGATGATTAGGATGATCGCCACCACAATCAACAACTCGATCAAGGAAAAACCCTTTTCGTTCTTATTTGCTCTCTCTTTCTCTTGCAATAGCACTTTTTATGGCTCCTTGCTACCGGATCAAACTTCTCAAGTACTCATGCAGGTAAGGGGCCGGTCGTCTCTGACTATGACCGGGGGTAACTTCCCGTTTTCAACCCTCTGTTTATTAACGGGAAATTAATTTTGCAGATCGCGGACCAGCAGGTAACTTGACCGCGAGTCTTATAAATCTAATGACACAAATTGACAAGCTTAATGTGCTTCTGCCAGCTTTTGTCAGTCGCCGCCGATTTGGAATAGAAGATGATTTGGAATGGAGGATTAGAAGAGAGAAAAAATAAAAAAGCAGAGGATTTCTCCTCTGCTTCTTCCGGCTTGTACCCTCCCCCAGGTACTTTGCCAAACTCAAACTTACTGCAGCGGGGTTTCGGTTCCGGCGCAGCTCGTCAGAGCAGCTGTGCTGTAACGCACAACCGCATCCGCAACTGAGCAGAAGGAACGATTGCCCGTCTGGTTCGCAGTGATCGGCGATCCGGAAGCATAATAACTGCCCGCCGGGTTGGAACCCGAGGCCGTGCGCTTCGAACGTATAGCCGCTCTTGGTGCCCGCCGCCAAAGTTGTGTCGATCAAGCAAGCGCTAGTCGATGAAGGCGGCGTGCAGCTCGTGCCAGCCAGATTCGACAGGCCGGAAAAGCCAACCGTCGGGTAGGCCGAGTTATAAGAAATTTCAGCGGTGTTGATGGTCCGAATTGATGCCACTGCGGAAGATTCATTCGCCGCAATGCGTGCGCGCAACAAGTTCGGGATGGCAATCGCGGCGATGATCAGGATGATCGCCACCACGATCAGTAGTTCGATCAGTGAAAAGCCCTTTTGTTTCCGCATTTTAATTGTCCTCGTCTCCGTTTTTAGCTATTCGTTGGATGACCAACTCGCTTGTAACTATCGCACTCCAGGGGCCAGAGCCCCAAGTGACCGAAGTCAGATGTCCTAATGGATCAAATTCCAGCATTTTCAATAGCATCGTACGGGATAGTCACCTATTCGGTCGTCCCGGATTGTCACAGTATGACACTTTCAGCGATGAGGATTGACAAATTTTGCCAGTGAACCACCGCGCGCTGGTTTCAGCCAAACTGCCCGTCAGACGCCACAGCTCCGCCTTTGAGAACGCTCGAGACCTGAGTTTCTTGCGTCCGAAGAGCCAATTTACTGCCAAGCCATTTCGGGAATCAAAACCACGCTAAAAAAGTAAACGCTCTAGAAAGTCCTGGAGGACCTAAAGACGATCTAAAAATGATAGACGGGCAACGTCAAGATGGATCGACGAAACGGTCCTGACCTTAAAACCTACGCCGACTGGTGACTGGGCGAATTGGTGAAGACGATCTCAAACACCAGGAGGCCCGCTCCCACCACAATCGCACTGTCGGCGACGTTAAAGGCCGGCCACTGGTGCGGGCCAACATAAAAGAGCAGAAAATCCACCACGTGCCGGCTGACCAGGCGGTCCCACAGGTTGCCAACCGCGCCTCCCAGAATCAACGACAGCCCGATCCCGGTTGAGGTGAGGCTATGGCTGTTTTTCCAGAGCAGAGCGGAGACAATCAACAGCGCGATAATGGAAAACGAAATCAGTACGCCGATCTTCCACTCCGAAGGAGAATCCGCAAAAATGCCAAATGCGGCTCCAGGGTTCTCGGCATGGATGATACGAAAAAATCCCGGGATCACCGGAATGCTGTCGTGCAAGGAAAGCCGGCGCGAGATCGTCCACTTGGTGACCCGATCGAGCACTACAACCGACAACGCGATCAGAAAATGATATTTACGCATGACCGAAAAAATTCTTGTGTTAGGCCGTTTATCCTTACGAATTTAGTTTACAGAAAATTAATCTATAGCTTATCGCTATTGCCCAGGTCACTGTCACCCTCATCAATTTCTCGGAGCACCGCGCTGCAGCGCTCGCACACCGTGGGATACTCCTTGTCCTCGCCAACGTGCGTCGAGAAATTCCAGCAGCGTTCGCACTTCAATCCCGGAGCCTTGCTCACTTGCACCAAAACTGGTGCATCGCCGTTTCCAGCTTCTTTTTTTATTTCGACGGCAGAGACAATAAAGAAGTAGCGCAGGTCATTTCCGAAACGCTCGAGCACTGAGAACACCGGATCCGCCGCCGTCAAAGTCACTTGCGCCTGAAGATTAGCTCCAATCAACTTCTGGTTGCGCGCCTCTTCGAGCGCTTTCAGAACCGTCTCCCGAACAGCACGAACCATCTTCCAGTCTTCCCCCAGCCTGGGATCGGGGTCGATTGCAGCCGCTTCCGACCCGAGCAGGTCTTCTGCTTCCGGGAACGTTGTCAGATGGACACTCTCCAGTCTGCCGGCGACCGGCGGCAAATACTGCCAAACTTCTTCGCAAGTAAAACTCATGATCGGAGCCAGCAGCCGTACCAGCGCTTCGCCGATACGCCAGACCGACGTCTGCGCCGCGCGCCGCGATACCGACTTGCGAGCCGACGTGTAAAGCCGATCTTTCAACACGTCAAAATAGAAGGCGCTAAGCTCCACTCCGCAGAAATTGTTAATGCGGTGATAGATCTTATGAAACGCGAAATCTTCATACGAGCGCTGCATGTCCGCCGACACATCCACCGCCTGGCGCAGCATGTATTGATCGATCGGCTGCATCTTGTCGAATGCTACCGCATCTTTTTCAGGATCAAAGCCATCGAGATTCCCAAGAATGAAACGAAAAGTATTACGAATGTCGCGATAGATCCCGGCGACTCGCTGCATGATTTGTGGCGAGCACGCAACATCCTCGCGGAAGTCGACCGATGCTACCCACATGCGCACAATCTCGCCGCCCAGCGTATCGGCAATCTCGACCGGATCGACCGTGTTGCCAAGCGATTTCGACATGGCGCGCCCCTGCTCATCGAGTGTCCATCCGCTGGTTGCGACCATGCGATAAGGAGCGCTGCCCTCATAGCCGATGGCGCAAAGCAGTGATGAGTGGAACCACCCGCGATGCTGATCGCCACCTTCGAGATAAAGATCGGCGGGCCATGGCAGGTTAGGCTCGCGGCCAAGGACAGCGGCATGGCTCGATCCCGACTCGAACCACACGTCGAGAATGTCATTCTCTTTTCTGAATGTGGCGCTGCCGCAGTGCGCGCACTCGTGCCCCGACGAGAGAATCGCGTCCGCCTCGGGGGTGTACCAGGCATCGGCGCCATGCTGCGAAACGAACTGCACCACTTTCCGATTGATATGCGGATCATTCACCGGCTTGCCGCAGTTCTCGCAGAGAAACACCGCAATCGGCACGCCCCATACCCGCTGCCGCGAGATGCACCAGTCCGGCCGGGTCGCAATCATGTTCGAAATGCGCTCTTCCCCCCACGCCGGGTCCCACTTCACTTTGGCAATTTCCGCCAGCGTCCGGCTACGCATGGTCTCGCTCGGGCCTGCTCCTGTAGAAGCCCCACCTTTCATCGGAGTCTCCATGCCGATGAACCATTGCTCGGTCGCGCGAAAAATCACAGGATTGTGACAACGCCAGCAATGGGGATACGAATGGTCCATTTTTTCCGAGTGCATCAGCACGCCGCGCGCCTTCAACAGTTCGACAATCGGCGCATTGGCATCGAAGACGCGTTTTCCTTCGTACTCCGGCAGGCCGTGTCGCATGATGCCGGATTTATCCACGTTGCAGGTGGGATCGATCTTATATTTTTGCCCGGTGATGAAGTCCTCGGCGCCGTGCGCCGGAGCCGTATGCACCACGCCCGTGCCTTGGTCCATGGTGACGTAATCAGCCAGCACCCCAACAATCTTGCGATCTAGAAAGGGATGCCGAAAGTCGGCATATTCCATCTTGCGCCCCGGAAAGCGCGCGATCTCGCGTGCCGACTGCAGTCCCGTTTTTTCTTTCACAACTTCTGCCAGCCGCGCGCCAACAATAAACACATCGTTGTTATTTTCGGCGCGGGATTCCAGTGCTACATATTCTTCGTCGGGATGAAACGCCACTGCCATCGACGCCGGCAACGTCCACGGAGTCGTCGTCCAGATGATGGTAAAAACTTTCTTGCCTCTCCGCGTCGCATCGAGAAGCCCCGGATCAATCGATGCCGGATCGCCCGCGAACGAATACTTCACCCAAACCGTCGGGCTGGTGTGGTTCTCATACTCAACTTCAGCCTCGGCCAGAGCCGTTTCGTCGAACACGCACCAGTAGACCGAACGCAATCCCTTATAGACGAAGTTGTTTTCAAGAAACCGATAAAGAATGTCGAGCACGGCGCCTTCATATTGCGGCGTCATGGTCGAATACGGCCGGTCCCATCGGCCGAAGACGCCAATGCGTTTGAACTGCGAGCGCTGCAGATCGAGAAATTTTTCGGCGTACTTGCGGCATTCCGCGCGCGCATCGACCGCCTTCATCTGCAGCTTCTTTCCCCCGAGCATCTGGTCCACCTTGATTTCGATCGGCAGCCCGTGGCAATCCCATCCCGGAACATACGGCGAATCGAATCCGGCCATGTTCTTCGACTTGACGATGAAGTCCTTGAGGCATTTATTCATCGCCGTCCCAAGATGAATCGGTCCGTTGGCGTACGGAGGCCCGTCGTGCAGCACATAAGTGGGCGCGCCCTTTCGCACTTCCCGGATGCGATCGTAGATTCGCTGCTCCTCCCACCGAGCCAGTATCTTTGGCTCCTTCTGGGGCAGCCCAGCCTTCATCGGGAAGCCGGTTTTGGGCAGGTTGATGGTGGATTTCAGATCCATCGTCACGCGCAAGATTCTCCCAACTGCTTGAATCCTTTAATTATATAGGCAACGCGAAAAGACGCCCCCGAATGGATTTGCTGAACTGGAATGAATTTGAAAAGTACTGCTTCGCACCACAAAAAAGCGTGTACAATTTTCGGTAGATCGAAGTGGAGCGCGCATCTAAAATGCTGTTAAGCATCAAAGCGACGGGCTTTGTCGCCATGCGAGCGACCTCTGGGGATTGCCTAAGCATCTAAAGACGCAGACTCCTCCTATCGCGACGTGGAGCTCCTGCCCGAAAAAATATGTCAGGTTTTGAAACGCCACTGAACCCGCAAGGACCTAATTCAGAGCCGGAGTTGCATCTTCTTTTGCACAACCAGACTCTCGATGAGCCTCTTTGGAGATCCCTGGTCCGCAACATTGATGAGTTCTTCTTCCCTAAAAAGCTTCCCCCGTTGGTCCTGACTTCGAAGCCGGTCCCAGTGCGCGACATCTGGGGTTTTTATAACTACAAGGGACGCGGTGCCGCTGGTTCAACCGCTCTCCACCTGCTCGCCGTTGGCCTCATCATTCTTGCCACCTATTTAGGACGCAGGATCGTTGACGTCGTCAAGCCGAAACAAGCGGTCGAACTGATCATGCCTGATGATCTTCCAGTTCTGCCGGCTTCGAGGACTCAGAGTGGTGGCGGCGGTGGTGGCGGTGATCGTGACAAACTGCAGGCATCGCCGGGGCGCTTACCCAAGCAGTCTATGCAGCAGTTCACTCCGCCGTTGGCGGTGGTGCGAAACACTGATCCAAAGCTGCCCATGGCTCCGACGATCGTGGTTCCTCCTGACATTCACCTGCAGCAGCCGAACGTTCCCGACCTTGGTGATCCGATGTCGCATTTGCCTTCCGTGCCTTCTAATGGAACGGGGACTGGCGGTGGCATTGGTTCTGGCAGTGGCGGCGGCGTCGGTTCTGGCGAAGGTCCCGGCTTCGGCCCAGGCTACGGTGGTGGCACTGGAGGTGGGGTATTTCGAGTGGGCGGAGGCGTTTCCGCTCCCAAAGAAATTTACGCTCCCGAACCTGAGTATTCTGAGGAAGCTCGCAAGGTCAAGCAGATGGGGGTGGTGGTATTGCGGCTGGTGGTCGGGTCGGACGGAAATCCGCGCGACATACAGGTTGTGCGGGCGCTCGGCTTAGGCTTGGATGAAAAAGCTATCGAAGCAGTAAGAAAATGGCGATTCGAGCCAGCCAGAAAAGACGGTAAGCCGGTAGCCGTTGCGGTCAATATAGAAGTCAATTTCCACTTGTACTGAACTCCGAAATCATAATCGGTAGGACAGCCGCGCAAGCGGCCGTTTTCTTTTGCCTGAAGACTGCCGAATTCGCCGTCGCTCCAATACGATACAAAGACGAGCTCTAGTGCAAAGGGTCGAAGTCCTACTCTTTCAAATCCACATGCAACACATCTTCCACCGAAAGCCCGAGGAAGCGCGTTCCCATGGCGCGGAATTTTTCCGCGGAATCCGTCGCGAAGAACTTAAGATGGGGAACGCTTTCCACCCCGGTCGTACTGGCGAGATGCGGCCCCATCTTAGCTGTGGTCAAGCACTCTAATCGACGCACCACCTCTTGCGCAGTCGATTCGGCCGAGTCCACGATGGCGACCTGCTCCGGCGCTACTCTCCGCAGCACTGGCTTGATTAGCGGATAGTGCGTGCAGCCAAGCACCAGCACGTCAGCATTGTGGGGCTCGTTCGAAAAAGCTTCCGAGAGGTAAATCCTCGCCACCTGTTCCGTCACCGAATGCTCGACCCATCCTTCTTCGACCAGAGGCACGAATAGCGGGCAAGCCTTTTCTCGCACAGCGATTTTTCGAGCCTCGAGCGCGCGCCGGTAAGCATGGCTGCTCACGGTGGCTTCGGTGCCGATCACTACCACCTTCCGCTTTTTGCTCACCGAAGCTGCCGCCTCCGCTCCTGGTTCGATCACGCCAATCACTTCCACTCCCGCCGCGGCTTTGATCTCGTCCAACGCCAGCGCCGTAGCTGTATTGCAGGCGATCACAAGAAGTTCCGCTCCCTGCTCCTGCAAGTAGCGCACCGCCCCAACCGCATAGTGCGCCACCGTCGCCGCGGACTTCGATCCATACGGTAGGCGCGCAGTGTCGCCGAAGTAGAGATAGTTGGCATCTGGAATGCGTTCTAGAAGCGCCCGTAGCACGGTGAGGCCGCCCACGCCCGAATCAAAGACGCCGATTGTTGGAATTAGTACTGACGGGGTTGGCATTTGGCCTGCGTGAGTTGGACCGGTTCCCCGGAGCTCAGACTTCTGCGGTGGTTGGGCCAATCACCGACCGAATTGCGGAAACTCGATTCGCTGGAAAACCTCCCTGGCGGGCGTGTTCGCGGATCATTTCTTCATTGGGCGCAATGTAGATGCAGTAGATCTTGTCATCGGTGACGAAACTTTCGAGCCACTGAATTTGCGGGCCAAGCTTCTGTAGAACTCCGCAGGATTTCTGCGCGACGGCCCGAAGTTCGTCCTGGCTCAATTTGCCTGCGTTGGGAATCTCTCGCTCGATCACATACTTCGGCATGGTGCCCTCCTGAGGTTGATGTTCTGAATGCCGCAAACAACCCGGATTCTAGCACTGCTCGAAGTTGTTCACACGCGACAAACTTTTCTAGCGCAAGGCACTCACTTTCATTGGAGTCGAGCCGACGTCCGCGAACGAGAACGCTATCGAAACATTCGGGTATTCCTTGCCGTCGATTTCGACGTATGGATAAACAAAATAGTTCAGCGGTGGACCATCCTGCTCCGGCTTGAGTTTCAGATCGCGTCCCTGGCTGAACTGCACCCGATTCACATCATGCGCGCCAAAAAAGTAATCATGCTTTTCTGGATGTTTCCAGGCCTCCGAGATGTCGACTGGGATCCAGCCGATCCCATCAATATAGAACTCAGCCCAGCAGTGGTATCCCGGAATTTCAGCGCTGTTTTTATCGGCTGGAAGAGGAAAGCCAATTTGAAAGCGCGCTGGAATCTTCTCTGACCGCGCCATCGAAATAAAAACAGAGTGGAAATCGGTGCAGTTGCCGTGCTTCGAATCGCAGGCCCAAAGCGTGTCGCCGTGTCCCCATCCGCTGCCGGTCTTGTCGTACTTCATGGTGCGAAAAACGTATTCGTAAATGTCCTTCGCTTTTTCGAGCGGGGTAGTTGCGCCTTTTGTCTCCTGCGCGGCGAGTTGTGCCGGAACTCCTGTTACAGGCACGAGCCGATCCGCCTCCAGAAAGCGCGCCAACTCGACTCTAGGCACTTTGGCAGGCGGCACATTTGAAACTGGGTTTCCATTCACCAGCACCACGTGTTCCCGCCGGACAATGTCGTATTCCACAGAAAACTTGTATTCGCTTTTATCCGCCTTCAAAGCCTCGCCGCTCAAAACTTCGTTGCCGTACTCCACTTGACGAACTTGTTTGAGCGGCAAGTCGCCGCTTTTAGAAATAACCTTCACCGTCTGCCAGGCGTCGGACTGAGCCAGTGGAATCCAGACACGTATGCGCTCGCCCGGGCTGACATTCTTTACAGTGAATGCGTAGTGGAAGTTAAAGTGGCGTTCCTGCGAGGTACCAGCAGTTTGCGCGAAAGCAGGCAATGACAATAACGATGACGAGAGTAGCAGAAGGAGAATCAGAATTCGACGCAGCATGACCCGTCCTTTCAATTGTCGCAGTTTGCCTGTTGCGCAACGTCCTGTCAAATCCTGCAGTGGTGCAGTTTCGATTCCTGATTCTGTGGTCATGGTCCCCCGTCTCCACACGGAATCCTATAGCTATGGTCTCTCTCGCGCACTGCTGGATTCCGAGCTGCACCACTGCCTCAAATCCCGGAGTTGCTCGACGTAACCACGGCCCATTATTCTTCTCGTCATGCCCAGCACGCTTGTCGAATGCGTTCCCAATTTCTCCGAAGGCCGCGATCGAGCCAAGGTTGATGCCATCGTCCAAGCCATGAAGATTACCGGCGTCTATCTCCTCGACCGCGAAATGGATTCCGACCACAACCGTTGCGTCATCACTCTGGTCGGCGACCGTGATGCGATTCAGGAAGCCGCCATTCGCGGAGTAGGGAAGGCCGCGGAGTTGATCGATCTCACCAGGCATCAGGGAGCGCACCCGCGCATGGGCGCAGCCGATGTCGTGCCTTTCATCCCGATTGACGGCGTTACCATTGAAGATTGCGTTGCCATTGCGCGTCATGTCGGAGCCGAGATCGCGAAGCGCTTTCAGATTCCGGTTTATCTTTATGAAGCGGCGGCGGCCACGCCCGAACGCCAGAACCTGGAAAATATTCGCCGCGGCCAGTTCGAAGGCATCCGCGCCGAGATTGCGACCAATCCCGCGCGCAAGCCGGATTTCGGCGAATGTTCTGTGCATCCGACCGCGGGCGCGACGGTCGTCGGGGCGCGCAAGGCGCTCATCGCCTACAACGTCTTCCTGAACACACCCGACGTCAGCATCGCCAAAAAAATTGCCAAGGCTGTCCGCTTTTCAAGCGGCGGCTTGCGCTTCGTTAAAGGAGCCGGATTTCTGGTGCGCGGCGTGGCTCAGGTTTCAATGAACCTGACCGACTTCGAACAGACTCCCATCCATCGCGTCTTTGAATTCGTGAAACTCGAAGCCGCGCGCTATGGCGTTATCCCGGTTTCCAGCGAGATCGTTGGGCTGATTCCAAAGAAGGCGCTCGAACAGGCGGCGGAATGGTTTCTGCAAGTGGAAAATTTCGATTCTTCGCTTATTCTTGAAAATCGGCTCGCCGCAATCATCGAGGGAAAGATGGCCATTGGTGGCCTGCGTTCGGGCGTCGAGCCCTTCATAGAACAATTGGCCGCGCCCACTGCGACTCCCGGCGGAGGCAGTGCTGCCGCGGCAAGCGGCGCAATGGCTGCGGGACTCGCAACCATGGTTGCGTCCATGTCTCGCGGCAAGAAAGCTTATTTGCAGTTTGAAAGCCAGCTCGGCGCAGCGATCGCCCGTCTCAGCCAGATTCGCGAAGAACTGAAGTACGCGATTGACGCCGACGCCGAGTCATTCAATCTCGTAATGAAAGCCTACAAGTCGGCAAAGGAATCGTCTAATGGCGACGCCGTGATTGCCTCTGCCCTCAAACAAGCCACCAGCGTGCCCCTTGGCGTAGCCGAAAAAGCCGCACAGGTGGTGGAAATCGTCGACAAGCTCAAGCCCATCACCAACCCAAATATGAACTCCGATTTGACGACTGCGATAGCGCTGGCAAGAGCCGCGTTGCAAGGCGCGCTGGCGAACGTCGAGATCAATCTCGATTCGCTGAAAAAAGATTCGCCGAACGACGAAGGCTTCGTAAATGAGACGCGCAAACGAGTAGCGGAACTATACGCGCAAACCGACCTAATTAGAGCGTTCTAGAAGCTCGGGAGGACGCACTTTAGTTACCACCTGCTTGCATAACTAAGGATTAAAATAGGATTATCATTTTTAGGAACATCCGTAAACTGTTAACGTCAGGCTTGCCGCATGCATCTAAAACCGCAGATCCCGTAGGAATACATTTTTGAGGACAGCTATGAAGAATTTCTGGTTTATGGCTCTACTTCTGTGCGCCACGGCCGGCTTTGCCATGCCGATCGCCAGTTCGGCTCGATCCATGGTGCCTTCTGAACTTCAGCAGTTGATCGGCGTCGATTACCGCGCCCTCAAGGATTCGCCCACCGCACAGGCGCTTAAACAGCAGGTGCTGCCGGACAACCTGAAGGAACTTGAGACCGCGCTGAAGGGCATCGGCATCGATTCCGACCACGATCTCGATCAACTCGACTTTGCCTCTTTTCGCACCGACAAGAAGGGCATTCAAACCATTGGTATCGCCCAGGGCTCATTTTCCGCTAAGGCTGTCCTTAAGAAGCTGAAGCTCAAGAAAATTGCGGCCGTGAAATATGGCACGGCTTCCATCTATCCGATGGATGACGGTCTGGTAATGACCTTCCTCGATGACAATACACTAGCCTTTGGCAATTCCGATTCCTTGCACAGCGCGCTTGATACCCAGGACGGCAAGCGTGCTTCCCTCGACTCCAATCCGGAGATGACTGACCAGATGGCTTCTGTGGATGGTGCGCCCTTGTGGAGCATCCTCGACCAGAAAGGGACACAAGCCATGATGATTTCGGTAATGGGCGATGCTGCGAAGGTCGGTGACTATGACAGCCTCAAGAAACGAATTTTGGCCTCCAGTTACACTATGAACTTCGCCACCGGAGTGAATTTTGATCTGAACGTGCTCACCGCCGACTCGATGACGGCGGCTACACTTTCGACACTCTTAAAGGGCGTGATGCTCTACAAGAAGATGAACGCCAGCGCGATCGAGAAGACTGCCATTGACGCCACCACAGTCGATTCCGATAGCGCGAACCTGCGGCTGCACTTCAAGACCGACGATCAGAAGTTCCAGTCGTTGTTACATGCCCCGCTCTTTGCCGCAGTCTCACATTAGCGTCTTTTCTCATCATTTTTCTGAAACTTAAGAAAACGTCCCGGCTTCCACTCCGGGGCGTTTTCTTTTGCTCCGCGACTCAGCTTTTGTTCTGGGAATTGGCTTCTTCCTCAAAAAGACACTAGAATAGAGCGCCATTTGAATGAAGGTTCTGGTTACAGGGGGAGCGGGCTACATCGGCAGCGTTGTTGCCGAAGAGCTGTTGCAAGCTGGACACGAAGTTGTCGTTTTCGATAACTTAAGCCGCGGTCATCGCCCGGCGGTTCCGAGAAATGCGCAACTGATCGTTGCTGACCTTGCCGATCGCGCTCGTCTCGACCAACTGTTTCAATCGCAAGCGTTCGATGCCGTCATGCATTTTGCGGCGCTCATCGAAGCCGGCGAGTCCATGAAGGTCCCTGAACAATTTTTCCGCAACAATACTGCCAACGCCCTAACCCTTCTTGAAGCAATGCTCGCCGCAGGAGTCAGGCGTTTCGTCTTTTCCTCGACCGCTGCCTTGTTCGGCAACCCCGAGCGAACTCCGATTGAGGAAGACGATCCGCTCCATCCGACAAACGCCTATGGCGAATCCAAGCTGCTGGTCGAGCGAATGTTGGCCTGGTTCCACCAGGTTCACGGATTGCGCTATGCCAGCCTCCGCTATTTCAACGCGGCTGGAGCGGCGAGTCCTGACAAAGGGGAAGCGCATCAACCCGAAACACACATTGTTCCCCGTATTCTTCAAGTCGCCCTCGGTCGTGCAGAGCATGTAAACATTTTCGGTACGGACTATCCAACCCCCGATGGCACCTGCGTTCGCGATTACATACATGTAAGCGATCTGGCGCGCGCCCACCTGCTGGCATTGCACGCCCTCGAGAATTCCAGTCCGCTAATTTACAACCTGGGCAACGGCCAAGGTTTTAGCGTGCGAGAGGTGGTTGAAGTAGCGCGACAGGTTACGGGGCATCCAATTCCGGTGATTGAATCGCCGCGGCGCCCAGGCGATCCTGCAGTTTTAATCGCCAGCTCGGAAAAAATCAGACGTGAACTTGCATGGCAGCCGCGTTTCCCCGATTTAGAATCCATAGTCGCAAGCGCGTGGCAATGGCATAGCGGCCATCCGGACGGATACGAAAAGCGTTGAACTTCGCTGAACTCAGATCGCAACCCCATCGTCGCTTCAATCCGCTCACCGAAGAGTGGGTTCTCGTGTCGCCGCACCGCACCGAGAGACCATGGCAAGGACAGGTCGAAAGCGCCCTGGCGGAAGCTGTCCCAACTTACGATCCGCATTGCTATCTTTGCCCGAGCAATGCCCGCGCAGGAGGCGCACGCAATCCCCCCTACACTGAGACCTTTGTTTTCGACAATGATTTTGCGGCTATCAAGCTGGACACACCCGCTGGGGAAATCGACGAAGGCGGACTGCTCGTTGCAAAAAGCGAAGCTGGACGATGCCGTGTTGTCTGTTTTTCTCCACGTCACGATCTCACCCTGGCTCGCATGAGTGTGTCCGAGTTACGAACCGTGGTCGACACTTGGGTGAGCGAATTCTCTGCGCTCGGCAGCGACCCGCGGATCCGATCCGTGCAGATCTTCGAAAATCGCGGAGCGATCATGGGATGCAGCAATGCACATCCCCACGGCCAAATCTGGGCCAACGAAACTCTACCCAACGAACTGGAGAAGGAATTAACTGCATTCCGGAAGTACAGAAAGCAACACGGTACAACGCTGCTGCACGATTACCTGGCTCTTGAGCTCAAGAAAGAGGAACGGTTAGTGTGTGCCAATGACCATTTTGCGCTGCTCGTGCCATTCTGGGCGGTCTGGCCTTTTGAAACCATGCTGGTTAGCCGCAGAGCCGTGGGGGCCCTCGATGAGTTGAATGACGATGAACGAACTGCATTGGCCGAAATACTTGGGAAAGCCACCGCTCGATATGACAATCTATTTCGCACGTCATTCCCTTACACCATGGGTTTTCATCAGCGGCCGACCGATGGCGGAGATTATCCCGAGTTTCACTTGCATGCTCATTTCTACCCACCGCTGCTGCGTTCGGCGACAATAAAAAAATTCATGGTGGGATACGAAATGCTGGCTATGCCGCAGCGGGACATTACGCCAGAAACCGCGGTGCAGTGGTTGCGCGACCTGCCCGCCAGACATTATTTGGATCAGCCGGGACAAGACTAAGAATTGACCCAAACGCGAATCCGAAAAGCCTGCCCGAACAAAAATGACAAGCGAAAATTGTGATGAGTAACATAGAAACAATTGATACAAATTTCCAAGAAGTCAGTTGACCAAACCACAGTTCCCAGTTACGATAACGACTAGTATGTCGGGTAAATCTCTTCTCGCGTTGTGCACCGGCACTTGTTGCTGTTGTTGTTGTACGTCTGTGCGCACTGGCGCGGGGAGGATGCCGATTTAAGTAAGTCATAACAATTACGGCACTTATAACCCATCGCCAGTTAATTCTGGCGGTGGGTTTTTGCTTTTTGGGGACAAAACAGGCGAAGACAATGGCAGACACCATAAAAGAAACCAAGGTACAGAGAGTCGAGCGCCTCAAACGCTCCAAGAACCCATGGGAAGGATTAGAAGAAATTCGCCGTTTTGCGCGCGAAGGCTTCTCCTCCATTCCCCCTGAATGGATTGGAACGTATTTCCGTTGGTGGGGCGTCTACACCCAGGGGGACGGCGCAGGCGTAACTGGCGGCCAAAACGGCGAAGGCAAAGCGCTGCCATGCTTCATGGTGAGAATCCGTATCCCCAACGGCCTGCTCACCTCGCATCAACTGCGAACCATCGCCGACCTCACACACCGTTATGCCCACGGAATTGCCGACATCACCGTTCGCCAGAACATTCAATTGCACTGGGTCACAATCGAAGCCCTACCCGATCTGCTCGAAGCGCTAGCGCAAGTCGGATTGAACACGCAGAGCGCCTGCGGCGATGTCACGAGAAATGTTACCGGCTGCCCCGTTGCGGGAGTCGACGCCGACGAGATTTGTGACGCTTCGCCGCTGGCGCTCGAAGTCTCGCGAATGCTCGCCGGCAATAGTGACTTCTACAACCTCCCCCGCAAGTTCAAGATCTCGATCACAGGTTGCCGCGTCTGGTGCCCCTATCCCGAGATAAACGATATTGGACTGACCGCGACCACTCGCCTCGTGCACGGCACGCCCGAAGTTGGTTTTTCTCTGCGGGTCGCTGGCGGACTTTCTACCCAGCCTTATCTCGGCGAGCGCCTGAACGCATTTGTCCGCTGGAATCAAGTCCTGCCAGCGGTAAAGGGGATTGCCGAGTTGTTTCGCGATTCCGATGTCTTGCGCGAACATCGCGAACGCGCGCGCCTTAAATTTCTCTTTCTCCGGCATGGCTGGACGGCAGAAAGTTTCTTGCACGAACTGCAGCGCCGGATCGGATTTCAGTTTGACCCCGCAGTCGAAGAAACGCCTCCCGCTGACGTTTATCGCGATCACGTTGGTATTCATCGGCAGAAGCAGCCAGGTTACTGCTACGTCGGTGCGGCCGTCCTTCGCGGGCGAATCACTGCGGAACAAATGCGCGCCGCCGCTGATGTGGCCGACCGCTTCGCATCCGGCGAGTTGCGCACAACCAACATGCAGAACTTGCTCATCGTGAATGTTCCGCTGCTTAGTGCTGACAATTTGGCAAAAGAACTCGACGCCGTCGGATTGAAGGTTGGAGGCTCGCCATTTTTCCGCGGCACCGTCGCCTGCAGCGGCACCGAGTTTTGCAAACTCGCAATCACAGAGACAAAAAGTTTTTCACGCTGGTTGGTCGAGGAACTGGAAGAGCGTTTGCCCGGTTTTGATCAACATCTCAAGTTGCATGTTACGGGATGTCCCAACAGTTGCGGACAACACTGGATCGCCGACATCGGCATCGATGGCAAGAAGATGAAAGTCGATGGCCGTCTCGTCGATGCCTATTACTTCTGCCTCGGCGGCGCGCTCGGCCTTCATCAGGCGACCGCAAGGCCAATTGGCTATCGTTGCCTTGCGACTGACGTTCCCTCCGCAATCGAAAGGTTGTTGCGGCATTACCTCGCCGCGCGCAACGCGGGCGAAAACCTGCGCCAGTTCTTCGTTCGGCACACAGACACGGAGTTGCGAGAATTATTGGCCGGTGAGCACGTGAATGCGGTCCCTCGCGACCTGCCGCCGCTCGTAGCCAAGGGAGTTGTTGCACAAGCAGCTGGAGCCGACGGTGACTAGCTTATTCCCAATGTTTCTAAAACTGGCCGGCAAACAATGTCTTGTTGTCGGCGCCGGCAAAGTTGGCGAGCCCAAGATCGGTGGCCTGATCGATAGCGGAGCGCGCATCCACGTGGTTGCCATCGAGGCCACCAGCCAAGTCCGCGACTGGGCCGCGGCTGGAAAGATTGACCTCGATCTGCGTGCTTTCTCGACGAACGATCTCAACGGTAAGTTTCTAGCAATAGTAGCGACCGCCTCAAAGCACCTGAACCAGCTCGTCTATCGGGAAGCAGAACAGCGCGGAGTGTTGTGCAACGTCGTCGACGTTCCTGAATATTGTGACTTCTTCTATCCCGCCGTGGTGCGCCGCGGTGATCTGCAGATCGCAATTTCAACTAATGGCCAGAGTCCATCGCTGGCGCAGAAACTTCGGCAGCAACTGGAAGTGCAATTCGGCCCTGGCTACGCGGCGTGGGTAGAACAGCTCGGCGAAACCAGACGTCTGATCCTTGCAAGCGATCTCGATAAAGAAACCAAATTAGACCTGCTGCACTCACTTGCCAGCAGGGAAGCATTCGAAGCAGCGATGGCTAGAATCCAGCGATTGCCACCAGCCACTGCGGCGTCCGCCACAAGAAGTGAGGTCGTCGCATGACAGGAAAAGTCTTTCTCGTCGGTGCCGGTCCAGGTGATCCCGACCTGCTCACCATCAAAGCCCTTGGTCTGCTGCAAAGTGCCGAAGCTGTTCTGCACGATGACTTGGTCTCACCCGAAATCATGAAGCTCGTTTCGCCCTCCGCTCAAATTCACAACGTAGGCAAGCGCTGTGGAAAAAAGAAAATTCTGCAAGGCGAGATCAATTGTCTGATGGTGGCTCTGGCTGCGTCGGGGCTGCACGTAGTCCGCCTCAAAGGTGGCGACCCGTTGATTTTTGGACGCGCCGGCGAAGAAATCGAATTCCTCCGCAAAAGTAACATTCCTTTCGAGATCGTTCCCGGCGTGACGTCGGCATTTGGCGCGGCAGCCACCGCTCAGATACCTCTGACGCATCGTCGAGCGTCAGACGCGCTTGTACTGATCACAGCCCATCGTGCGTCTGGTAAAGGATCCGGTAAAGACACTGCCGAAAAAGATGACTCCGACTGGAGCAAGCTGGTCACGAGTGGAGCGACCCTGGCCATTTATATGCCCGGACAAAATTACGCAAAAATCGTGAGGAAACTGTTAGCCGCTGGTTTAGCCGCGCAAACGCCGTGCGCCGTCATCTCCCGCGCAACCACCAAGTTTCAGCGGACCCATCGCACGACAATCTTCGACCTGCATCGCGCGCCGCAACTCGCCTCTCCCACGCTTCTGGTCGTAGGCGAGGTAGTGCGACTGGCGGATCCTGCCGCTGCGATCTCGGGCCTTTTTCCAGACGCCATGCAGGCAAACGACAGTTTGCCCGCGCAACTGCCTTTTGTTGTGAGAGCCGAAAAGGAGGTCAATGCGTGAGAGATAAGATCGCTCATCTTGAACATACCGCCGAGAGCTGGAGCTCTCCGCGCATTCTATCCTGGGCATTTGAGACATTTGCGGATGATGTGGCCATTTCTTCGGCCTTTGGCGCCGAGGGCATGGTGCTGATTGATATGGCTTCGCGTCTGCGAAAAGACTTTCGTCTCTTCACCATTGATACCGAATTCCTTTTTCCTGAAACCTACAGTTTGATCGACAGAATCGAGCGAAAATACGGAATAAGAGTCGAGAGATGTTTTTCACTGCATTCTCCCGAGGAACAGAAGCGCATTTACGGAGCTGAGCTGTGGACACGCGATCCTGACCGATGCTGCAACCTGCGCAAGGTCGAGCCGCTCCGCCGCAAGCTGAGTGAACTGCGTGCGTGGATCACAAGCATTCGTCGCGATCAAACCTCCTTTCGTAAGAGCGCTCGCAAAGTCGAGTGGGATGAGAAGTTCGGGTTGGTGAAGGTAAATCCAATCGCCGACTGGACCTCAAAACAAGTGTGGCAATACCTGCGGGAACACGACGTGCCCTATAACTCGCTGCACGACCAGAATTATCCGAGCATCGGTTGCACCCACTGCACGCGTGCCATTCGGCCCGGCGAGGATCCTCGTGCGGGTCGCTGGTCAGGCTCGAATAAAACTGAGTGCGGCCTGCATGTCATTCAGCCCCCGGCCATTTCCTGAGCAGGATGCATACCATAATAATTCACGCCTGATCTCCGTCGCGACGAGCGTTGTGTTTACGCCAGAGCTAAACTTTCGTCCTCTTCCACTTCAAAACAGGGGCGCGGTTGAAATGGCTGCTAGAATGTGGCGGCGAGGTTCACTGTGAACGTTATTGTGGATTTCGATGTAAAAAACAACATCTTGCGCGCCACTCTAGAAGGCCCCATGACAGGCGCGCTTCTTTTGGACCTGCACGCAAAAGCGGCAATGTATATGGAATCGCATCCACCCTGCCGCGGCATTCTTGACTTCTCCCATGTGACTGAGTTTGAGGTTTCCAGTGATGCCATAAGGCAAGTAGCGGCCTCTGCACCCGCGTTCCCGGGTGGATTTATGCGGGTACTGGTGATTCCGCAAACTTTCATTTACGGGTTGGCGCGCATGTTTCAGATACTTTGCGAAAAAAATCGCCCGGAGTTGCAAGTGGTTCGGACGATGGACGAGGCGTACCATTTGCTCGGAGTGGAAGACCCGGAGTTTCATCCTGTAACCTGACTGTTTCCGTGCAAATTCGAGGGGCTACCCCACTGATAATCGACGAAAAAGTGGTAAGCGACGAGAAAGCTGCCTACAACCGCTTCCTCCTGCTGGTCGCTGGGCTTGGCGGCCTTCTGTATGGCGTCGATGTCGGCATCATCGCCGGCGCTTTGCCCTATCTCGAGGCTGTTTCCGGTCTGAATGCTGGCCAGCTTTCCATCGTCGTCGCCGCCGTCCTCCTCGGCAGCGTACTTTCAACCCTTTTTGCTGGAATTCTTGCCGATTGGATGGGACGCAAGCCTCTGATGATGCTCAGCGGGTTTCTGTTTGTCTGCAGCATCCCAATGATTGCGCTTTCGCACGGCTATAACGCATTGGTACTTGGCCGCCTGCTTCAGGGAATCAGCGCGGGTCTGATCGGTGTCGTTGTTCCTCTCTATCTGGCCGAGTGCCTGGCGGCGACCAATCGCGGCAAAGGCACAGGCATTTTCCAATGGCTGCTCACACTTGGAATCGTGGCTGCGGCGGTAATTGGCATGTACTTCAGCTTTCGCGTCGAACAGGTTGCCAGGCTGGGCGATCCGGCGCGGCTCTTTGCTTTCAAAGACACTGCCTGGCGCAGCATTTTCTGGGTTTCGCTTCCGCCCGGAATTCTGTTTGTGATTGGCAGCGTGATGGTGTCAGAGTCTCCGCGCTGGTTGTTTCGGCGAGGAAAACGAGATGTCGCCTACACCGCTCTTCTACGCTCTCGCACCACGAAGCAAGCGGATATTGAGCTTGCTGAAATGGAACAAGCCGCCGCCGCTGAGAAAGCTCAGACTGGAAACCGAGCCCGATTCAAAGAATCGCTTCTGCGTCGAAAATACGTGGTTCCGTTTGTACTGGCCTGTGTGATTCTGGCTTGCAATCAGGCTACAGGCGTCAACTCAATCATCGGTTACAACACCAATATCCTCTTGCAGAGCGGCCTCTCCGACGTTCAGGCTCATTGGGGATACGTTATTTTCACCATCGTAAATTTCCTCATGACGATTGGTGGCGTCTTGCTGGTCGATCGCAAGGGACGAAAATTTCTCTTGTCGGTGGGCACCGCCGGCATCATCGTCTCCCTTCTCTGCACAGGTCTGCTGTTCCGCCGCACGGAAAAGTTGCGGGTTGATTCTCGGGCCGCGGTGCAGTCCATGGTTGGCGCCAACGTTGACGCCGACGTTGATGCCGATCAGAAACTAACATTGCTCTACGACAAGAAGACGGCGAACAAACTGCTCGCTGCGAGTGGAGACGCAGGCGAAGCGATCAGTCGTCGTCCCACGTCTTTAGTCATTATCTACTCCTACGGAGATTTCCGTGCCGCCACTAAGGTTGCGCGTTCCGATGACGAGGCGGCTAAGCCCATCGAGATTACTCGCGAAAGCTGCGTGCCCGAAAATAGAGTGGTTGCTTTTTTCTCGAATCCTTTCAGCAATCTCGACGCTGCGCGAACCGCCCCGCTCAGAATCGACAACGCCCTCATTACTCCAGTACCGGGCACTCACAATGGATGGTTGGTCGCGATCAGCCTTTTCGTATTCATGGCTTTCTTCGCGATTGGCCCGGGAGTATGTGTCTGGCTGGCGCTTTCGGAGTTGATGCCGACCCGTATCCGTTCCAATGGTATGAGTATCGCGCTCCTGATCAACCAGGCAGTGTCGACCACCATTGCCGCGATATTTCTGCCGACGGTGGGGAGGCACGGCTACTCCGTCATGTTTTTTGGATTTGCCGCCTGCACCGTGATTTATTTCATCACGGCAGCCGTATTCCTGCCGGAAACGAAAGGGAAGACTCTCGAAGAGATCGAGGCGCATTTTGAGGGGATTGATTTTAAGCAGACTGATCTTGACCGGACTGATTTTGACGGGACAAGAGAAGCTTAACTTTTCACACTATTACCCGAATCCCTCACTTCTGTTTTTCGAGCAATGACGGGGCGCTTACCGGGTTAGAAGTACATGCTCCAGTCCCTTCACCGCGCGCATATACTGGGCCCGCTCGAACGCTGTCGGATCAGGGCAGCGGAGCTGGCTCATGCTGCCTTGCATCTGTTGCACCGATTCATACTCGTGCTCTTCCATCCACCGTCGGACGCCTCGTTCAACATGAGTAAGATGCCCGATTCCATTGCGCAGCAGAGCCGAGCATAGCATCGTCACGTCGGCGCCAACCATGAGAAGCTTGAGTACGTCTTCGGCGCGATGCACGCCACTGGTCGCCGCCATGTTCGCCCGTATCCGGCCATAAAGAATACCGATCCAGGTCAGCGGCAGTCTCAACTCTTGCGGACTGCTAAGAAGTACGTTAGGTTTAATTTCTAATTCTTCCAGGTCAATATCGGGTTGGTAGAAACGGTTAAATAGCACCAAGCCATCCGTGCCGATTTGGTCCAGCCGCTTCGCCATATTCGCAAGGTTACTGAAAAATGGACTGAGCTTCGCGGCCACCGGAATCTGAACCGAAGTTTTTACTTCGCGGAGAATATCGGCAAACGTCTCTTCGACCTCGGAGCCGAGAATTTCGGTATTGGTCGGAATGAAATAGATATTACATTCGATGGCATCCGCTCCGGCCTGCTCGATCTGCTTGGCATACGTGGTCCAACCCCCCAGGGTCGCGCCGTTGAGGCTCGCGATTATAGGAATGTCCACCGCATCTTTGGCTTTGCTGATGTGATTGAGATAGCCCTCGGAGCCTGTATGGAATTCGCTGGAACGGGGAAAGTAAGTCAGCGCTTCGGCAAAGCTTTCCGTTCCCGCGTTGAGATCGCGTTCCAGCTCAAGTCGCTCTTGACGAAGCTGTTCTTCGAAGAGCGAGTAAAGAACGACCGCCGAAGCCCCGGCATCTTCCAGGGCACGAATTCCGCCGATCTCCTGCGACAGCGGCGACGCGGAGGCCACCAGCGGCGTGCGCAACTGCATGCCAAGATACTTCGTGCTCAGATCCATGACGTTCTCCCAGTAGTGCAGACGTTGTTCAGATGTGTAAGACGTTATCCAGTGTGATCGTCTATTTTGCTGTTTCCACCGGTGCCGGCGGGTCTTGTCTCGCCTCCGCCGGCGCTGCTGGCGCCGAGACCGGCTCCGTTTTTCTTTGCGCGAGATACTCATACAGGTGAAAGCGAGTCTCCGCATCCTGCTGCGCCTCATCCCACAATCGCTTGGCGTCTTCGGGTTTGCTCTTGAGCAGCATCTTGAAGCGTGTCTGCTGTTGCAGATAATCCTTAACTTTGCGCGTTGGCGTGCGGGAGTCGAGAATCAACGGATTCTCACCTGCCGCGCTGCGCTCAGGATGGTAGCGATAGAGCAACCACTGGCCCGAGTCGACCGCAACTTTCTGGTCCGACATCGCCGTTGTCATGTTGATGCCATGCGCAATGCAGTGAGAGTAAGCGATGATAAGGCTCGGCCCGTTGTAAGCTTCGGCCTCCAGAAACGCTTTGAGTGTGTGTTCGTCCTTCGCGCCCATGGCAACGCTGGCCACGTAGACATTGCCGTAACTCATCGCCATGAGTCCAAGATCTTTCTTTGGCGCAGCTTTGCCGCCCGCCGCGAACTTAGCTACTGCGCCTCGAGGTGTGGATTTCGACGCCTGGCCTCCGGTATTCGAATAGACTTCGGTGTCAAGCACCAGCACGTTCACATTCCTTCCGCTGGCGAGAACATGATCCAGGCCCCCATACCCGATGTCGTATGCCCAGCCATCGCCGCCAACGATCCACACGCTTTTCTTGACTAGCATGTCGCCGAGGGACAAGAGTTGTTTGGCGTCGGGGGAGTTCAGCGGTTCCAGGGCCTTCTTCAGCAGTGCAACACGCTCCCGCTGAGCGTAGATATCGGCTTCGTCTTTCTGCGGCGAATTGACAAGTGCAGATGCGAAGTCTTCGCCGATTATTGTCGCAAGCCGATGCACCAGCTCTCGCGCGAATTCGGCCTGCTTGTCGATCGATAACCTGAATCCCAAGCCAAACTCCGCGTTATCTTCAAACAGCGAATTCGACCAGGCCGGTCCTCGCCCATCGCCATTCTTCGCCCACGGTGTGGTCGGCAGGTTTCCGCCATAAATCGACGAGCAGCCGGTCGCGTTTGCAATCACCGAACGATCGCCGAAGAGCTGCGAAACCAGTTTCAGATAAGGAGTCTCGCCGCATCCAGAGCAGGCTCCCGAAAACTCAAACAAGGGTTCCTGTATCTGTTGCTGCCGGATCGTGGTGCTCTTGATTTTGCGTCGATCAAGTTCAGGAATCTTAAGGAAGAAATTCCAGTTCTCACGCTCAGGTTCCCGTAGCGGCGGCTGCGCCACCATGTTGATCGCCTTCAGGCGCGTCTCGCTCTTGTTTTTTGCCGGACAGATATCAACGCAGATGCCGCATCCCGTGCAATCTTCGGGCGCAACTTGAATGGTGTATTGCAGTCCCTTCCATTCCTTGTCGCGAACCTCAATAGCTTTGAAAGTGGCCGGCGCGCCCTCTAGCTCTTTTGAGTCATAAACCTTGATGCGGAGCACAGCATGCGGGCAGACCATTGCGCACTTGCCGCACTGTATGCAGGTCTTCGTATCCCACGCAGGAATTTCGAGCGCGATGTTGCGCTTTTCCCATTTGGCGGTGCCGGTGGGGAAGGTTCCATCGACCGGAAAGGCGCTCACGGGAATCTCATCACCGTGGCCGGCGTAAATTACGCCGAGCACATCGCGCTCAAACTCGGGCGCGTCTGAAGAGAACGCAGCCGGCATTTCGGTGTGGCTCGTTACTTTATCCGGCACGCTGACGTCAAAAAGATGCGCGAGCGTTTCGTCCACGGCTCGCAGATTTTGCTGCACCACCTCATCGCCCTTTTTGCCATAGGTATAGCGGATCGAATCGCGAATCGCTTCAATCGCCTCTTCCCGTGGCAGAACCTTGGAAATGGCGAAGAAACACGTCTGCAAAATCGTGTTCATGCGCGAACCCATCCCGGTTTCGCGTGCCACCTGATAGGCATCGATGATGAAAAGTCGCGCCTTCTTCGTGATCAATTGCGTTTGCACTTCGCGCGGCAGACGATCCCAGACTTCATCTTTGTTGAAAGGACTATTCAGCAGGAAAACTCCGCCCGGCACCAGACTGCTCAGCATGTCGTAGCGCTCAAGAAAAATCCACTGATGGCACGCCACAAAATTCGCCTTGGAAATCAGGTAACTCGAACGGATCGGCTGCGGCCCGAAACGCAGGTGCGAAACCGTCATCGCTCCCGACTTCTTGGAGTCATAGACAAAATATCCTTGCCCGTAATTTGCAGTGTTTTCGCCAATGATCTTGATCGAGTTCTTGTTCGCTCCAACCGTACCGTCCGCGCCAAGCCCGTAGAACATCGCTCGCACCACATTCTCAGGTTCGATGGAAAAATTGGAATCGTAATCCAGGCTCGTGTGGCTTACATCGTCGTTAATTCCAACCGTGAAATGATCTTTGATCTGTGAACTCGGCTTGGCCAGATTGTCGTAAACAGCTTTCACCATCGCCGGCGTAAACTCCTTCGATGACAGACCGTATCGTCCCCCGATAATTTCCGGCGCAACCTTAAGCGTTCCGTGACCCAGCTTGATTCCTTCCTGAACTCCGTTGACGACATCAAGATAAAGCGGTTCTCGCGCTGCTCCCGCTTCTTTGGTCCGATCGAGCACGGCAATCTTCTTAACAGTTGCAGGAAGCGCCTCGATGAATCGTTTTACTGAAAACGGCCGGTAAAGCCTGACTTTCAGCAATCCAACTTTCTCGCCAGTTTGGTTCAGATAATCTACCGTCTCGTGCGCGGTCTCCGCTCCCGACCCCATCATGACGATTACACGCTCGGCATCGGGCGCGCCCACATAATCGAACAAATGATACGAACGCCCAACGACCTGCGAGAACTTATCCATCACCGCTTGCACGCTATTGGGGCAAGCCTCGTAGAAAGGATTGCTGGCTTCGCGCGCCTGAAAGTAAACATCAGGATTTTGGGCCGTTCCACGCAACACCGGATGGTCCGGCGAAAGCGCTCGCTGCCGATGCTCGATCACGCGGTCCATATTGATCAGGGCGCGCATGTCATCTTCCGTGAGCATCTCGATTTTGTTGACCTCATGCGAGGTTCGGAAGCCGTCAAAGAAGTGCAGAAACGGAATACGCGTTTCCAGTGTCGCGGCGTGCGCAACGAGTGCTAGATCCATTGCCTCCTGAACCGAGTTCGAGGAGAGCATTGCAAATCCCGTAGTCCTGCAAAACATTACATCCGAGTGATCGCCGAAAATTGACAGTGCATGAGCTGCCACTGTCCGCGCACTCACATGAAACGCCGTGGGCGTAAGTTCGCCCGCGATCTTGTTCATATTCGGGATCATAAGCAACAGCCCTTGCGACGCAGTAAACGTAGTTGAGAGAGCTCCCGTCTGTAGCGCCCCATGAACGGCTCCAGCGGCACCGCCTTCGCTTTGCATTTCGATCACATGCGGCACGCTGCCCCAGACGTTCGGCACACCCTCTGATGCCCATTGATCGGCCCATTCGCCCATGTTTGAAGATGGTGTGATGGGATAGATAGCGATGATTTCATTCAGCCGGTAGGCGACATTCGCAACCGCTTCGTTGCCGTCCATGGTCTTGAACTTACGCTTCATGGCATTTCCTTCTGGGCTTCCCCGTGCACCCCGACCGGTTAGGTATTGGTCATATAGAGGATGATCGAAGAAGGCGAGCTTGTCGGGAACGCTGCTCACAAGGAGTTGTGACGCAGATCACAATCAAGAAACGCAATAGCTAGAGACTTTTAGAGGTTCAGAAGCGCCTGCATTGTGGTTAAATCCTTATCCGTCCGAATTTCGAAGCCGGAGCTCTTGAAAATAACCTGCATCGCTATGTTCTCAGGCAACATTTCCGCGGAGAGCTGGTTAAGCTTTTCATCCCGCGCAACCTGGATGATTCTGCGAAGCAATTCACGTCCTAATCCGAGTTTTTGATACTGGTCTGAAACCAGCACCGCAACCTCGGCTTCATTCCGGGAATGAAGTTTATTCAAACGCCCGACTGCTATGATCGCGCGCTCTCCCGTCTCAGGATCAGTGCGCTCGGCGACCAGCACCATTTCACGGTCATAATCGCCGAAACAGATTCGTAGCAACCGCTCATGCGCCACTCGCCTGCTCAGGCTGAGCGAAGAAAAGTAGCGGAAATAAACACTGCGATCGGAGAGTGTCTCGTGAAACTTAACCATCAGCGACTCGTCTTCCGGCCGGATCGGACGAATGACAATTTCCTTTCCATTTTTCATCGTCCACGGCGAGACATACTGAATCGGATAGGGGCGGATTGCAGGCTTCGGCAGTTGGTCGAAGGTCACGCTCGATTCGTGCAAGACGATTCGCGCATCCAGAGCAAGCAGACGCTCCGGTGAAGCCAGCAGCGGATTAATGTCGATTTCCGCAATCCATGGCTGCTCGACTACAAGCTGGCTGAAGCGGATCAAAAGTTTTTCCAGCGCAATCATATCGATCGGCCTGCGTCCGCGGACTCCCTTAAGTGCGGTGAAGATTCGAGTCTGCTCCATCAACCTTTGCGCAAGCGTGCTGTTCAGCGGTGGAAGCGCAAGGGCGCGATCGCGATACACTTCGACTAGTTGACCGCCGGAACCGAAAAGAATGACTGGCCCAAACTGTGGATCCACGCTGCTGCCGAGAATAAGCTCGTAGCCCTCGAGCTTCACCATCGGCTGCACAGTTACGCCGGGAATGCGTTTCAGCCCAATTTTTTCCGCGATCGAAGATTTTATTGCGCGATACGCGGAGCGCACCGCCTCCTCATCCTGCAGGTTCAGCTTGACTCCCCCAACATCCGTCTTGTGCGTGATGGTTTCAGAAAAGACCTTCAGCACCACCGGAAAGCCCAGCTCGGCGGCAATCGTGGCCGCTTCGTCTTCGCTTGTCGCAATGCGGGTTTCAACCGTCGGGATGCCGTAAAGCGATAACAAGCGCTTCGACTCCACTTCACTGAGCAAAACGCGCCCTTGCTCCCGGGCATTTTGAATGATCTGCTCGACCTGATTGCGGGACTTGCCATCCACATCAGCTTGATCGGTCAGCGTAGGAGTTTCGTAAAGTCCGCGCAGGTTGTATGTGTACTGCCACATCGAAGTGAACGCTCGCGCGGCGGTATCGGCGTAAGGAAAAGTCGGAATTCCTGCAGCATTCAGCGCAGCTTCGCCGGCAGCAACGCTATCCGCTCCCATCCAGCTGGCGAGGACAGGCTTTCCAAACTGTTTCGCATAAGGCGTCAAACTTTCCGCGATTTCTAGAGGATCTGTCATTCCCTGCGGTGCCAGGATGACCAGAAGCCCATCGCTGTTTGGATCTTGCGAAGCGATTTCAATGGCCCGGGCATAACGCTCGGCATCAGCATCGCCGAGAATATCAATAGGATTGTTATGACTCCAATGCGGCGGAAGGAACTCGTCCAGCCGCCGCTTGCTTTCCGGAGAAAGTTCGGCCAGTTCTCCGCCATTGCCGATCAGCGAATCTGTCGCCAGGACCGCGGGTCCGCCCGCATTCGTCAGAATTGTAAGCCGCGGACCCTGGGGGCGCGGTTGCTTGCCCAACGCTTCGGCCATGTAGAATAGGTCCGAGATATTGCGCACTCGCAAAAGTCCGCAGCGGCGCACGGCTGCGTCCAGCACCTCGTCGTTGCCAGTAAGCGCGCCTGTATGCGAGGCCGCGGCGCGCGACGCCTCTGCGGACCGTCCAGGTTTTATCAAAATGATCGGCTTTGTCAGCGCAACTTCACGGGCGGCTGACAAAAATCTTCGCGCATCTCCCACCGATTCCATGTAGAGCAGAATGGTCTTGGTTTGCGGATCGTCCCCAAAGTGATAGATCAAATCTCCCCAGCCAACGTCCAGCATCGAACCAGTGGAGGCAATCGCGCTGAATCCCACTTGTTCTTTGCGGCTCCAATCAAGGATCGCAGTTAAGAGCGCCCCGCTTTGGCTCAAGAATGCGACGCTGCCCGCCTTAGGCGCATCCTTGGCGAAAGTCGCATTCAGCCCGATTGCGGGAGTCATAATGCCCAGGCAGTTCGGTCCAATCAAGCGCATGGAACCGCGATTTAACTGCTCTTGAATCTGCCGTTCCAGTTCCACGCCTTTCGCGCCAATTTCCTTGAATCCAGCAGAAATCACAACCGCAGCTTTTGTGTCGGCGTCCACGCAGTCCCCAATGATTTGCGGCACCGTTATTGCCGGAGTGGCAATCACAACCAGGTCGACCGGCTCTGGAAGCTCGCGAACGCTAGCATAGGCTTTGAGCCCGAGCACTTCAGGGCTCTTGGAATTAACCGCGAATATTTTGCCTTTGAAACCCCCATGCAGCATATTTTCAAGCACTGTTCGACCAACCGTGCCGGCGCGACTGGTGGCGCCAACAATGGCAATGGAACTTGGAGCAAACATTGCGTCCAAGCCATATTTTTCTGGCGCCCTGAGTGGTTCCGCAGTTTGCGCTTGTGATAGTTCCGCGGTCTGCGGTTGTGATACGACGCCAGACTCAATTAGTGACATAGTTTCACCTATTCCTTAAGTTCTGCTGGGAACAGCTCGCTCAAGGATAGACTATCGCCAGGAGCTTATGATCATCTTTAATTCTGTAGCAATGACAGACACAAATCCGCGCAAGAGTCCTCTCAGTTCCAACCGCGACAAAACGCTGAACTGCTCTTCTCACTCCGCATTCGCCCGCACGGTAAGAACCGGACTCGCCGCCTGAGTTAGCACCCGAGCCGTAGTGCTGGCCGAATGCGACCCTAGTCGGAGTTTGCCACGTGCCGGTCGCGCCCCTAGCACGATCAAGTCCGCCGCCTGAGCTCGAGTGATTTCAACGATCCGCTCTGCTGGCGGTGCGAACTGTTGCCCGAACTCGACCAGATATTCCACGCGACACCATGGCTCAGCCTCCCGCGGTACCAGTCCTTTCAAACGAAACATCAACGACGACTTCACTTCTTCAAGGTCCGCGATTCCCGCTTCCGGCTGCTCCACTACATGCAGCAACGTGAGGTTCGCCTCATCCTCTTCCGCAAAAGAGAGGGCATAGGGTAACGCCGCCAGAGAGTCCTCGCCAAAATCGGTGGCGTACAAAATATGGTAAAGCCGGATTTCTCCCTTAGGTTGTCTTGGCACATACGGCCCGATGCTCAACACCGGACAGATCGCGCTACGAAAAATTTCCTCTGCGACCGAACCGAGGAACAGTTTAGATAACCCCGACCGGCCATGTGTGCCGAGCACGAGCAGATCGATATCGCGATCTTCAATGACAAATGCCAATGCCTCCGCCACATTCCCCTTGGGAGTCACGAAATCATGAGGCAGCCCGTGCAACTGTTTCTCGAGATGCTCAAGATATTCTTCGATCCTATTTTGTTGGAGTTCAACTGCTGCCGGCCAGCTTTCCTGCGACATTAATAAGAGATCGGCATCTCGAGGCGCAACGTACGCCGCATGCAATGTCGCGCCATATCGGCGTGCAACCGATAAAGCATAGGGCAATGCCGCCTCCGAGCATGGCGAAAAATCCGTAGCAAACAAGATGTTTTTGAGTGCAATCCGCTTACCTGCTTCTACAGTCTTCATAAGGCACCTCCACCACATTTTTGAGCGGGGAGAGTAACCGAACTTCAGCGGTTACTTTTCCCCGCCGTTCCAGATCACGCTGCGCCTCCCCTGCCTCAGAGTGAAAGCTGCACAATCTTCGGCATCGTCGCTCTTTCCGTGGCGCTAAGCTGCTTCCTACGTGACCTTCCTCTTTTTACGATCTCATAACACTTACGTCGACTTCCGGCCTTGGTTCGCTCACCTTCACAGTCGGTTCGAATATGCGCTCGACTGACAGAGCTCGAGCCACCAGACAGAGGTTCTCCGCCTTGTGCAATAGCTTCAGGGCTCTCGCTTCTTCTGCTTCCTGCGGAATCATCAGGCGGGCGCGAATCACCACTTCGCCAAAGCTGTAACCTGTATCGCTCTTGCGTATGCCGCCTTCGACCTCTATCTGCAGGTCCGTGTATTCGAACTTGGAGTTTTCTGCCACTGCTCGAAATGTTGTTGTATAGCAGCTGGCGATCGCTCCGAGCAGCAGGTCCTCGGGTGTCCATCTGCCTTCCAACCCGCCAAAAGCGGGAGGCGCAGTAAAGTGAATTGCATTAGGAGCGGAGCTGGACTTTACAATGCCAGTCCGGCCCGACGCCCACCACGCGACCACTCGAAATTTCGATAATTCTTCCATAGCGTGATCTCCTTCGTTCGTGTTCTCGCATCTCAAAGTCGACATCCAGACTTCAATTTGAAAGCTCGAAGTCTACGTTGATCGTGGTTTCTACTTCCACCGGTTCGCCATTCAACAGGAATGGACGATAGCGCCATTCCTGGACAGCTTTAATGGCCGCCGGTACCAGCATGGGATGCCCGCTAATCAAGGCCAGGTTCTCGATCTCCCCGGTCTTCGAAATGATTGCGCTCAACACCACCCGTCCCTGCACCCGTGCCGCTCTCGCCAGCGGCGGATACGGGGGTTTAATCCTCAGAATGAGCCGACCCTCCGTGACACCCTGAGAAATTCGAATACGTTTCGGCGGCGGGGGAACTGCCAATTTCGGTATCGCTGAAGCGGTCGACTTCGAACTTAGAATTCCTCCGATCACTCCACCGACTTGTCCACCAGGAATTCCACCGGGAACTCCGCCAGGGACGCCTCCGCCTGAGAGATCCGGCGGCGCCTCGTCTTCTCGAATCATCTGAATGTTCTGCGGGATCTTGCCCGGCATGCGCAGACGTCCATTCGCGACGTCACTCTCCACGCGCCGTATGACTCTGGCTGCGGCGGCGGAGGACGCTGCCGGCGGCGGTGGTGGTGGCGGTGGGGGCGCCATCAGATAAGTCAGCAATTGTTGCTCTGGTAAAGCGTCGGTGAACATCAAAGGCACAATGATCAAAAGTCCCAAAACAAAGCATTGAAAAGCAAATGAAAGAACCGCGGCTACCCCGCGACGGCGATGTTCGATGCCGCTCGTTTCCAGCAGAACGCTGCTAAATAGTCGCTTTGACTGGATTCGTGGCAATCGCTGTGATGGAGATACGGTTGGGATTCGCTCGCGGACCGCGAGAGGTTGTTTAACCTCCGACTCTCTGATTTCGGTCGCGGTGCTCATGGAAACCTCCAATCTGCACAGCTTCCTTAGACTTCCGTGCAACTCAATTTTGGGCTCATCTAGGCATCGAAAACGATGTTTGCAGTCACGGTCTTTCGTGACTCTGATCACCCCATGAATCGGTGATACAATTCCCGCAAAAGCCGGTTCAGAATGCGCGCACCCTACGGGCTCAATATCCTCGACAACTGCCTCGCCTGCCCGATGCGGGAAGAGCACCTGTTTTGCAACCTGCCCCTCACCGCCGTTCAGCGCCTCAATGAAATCCGCTCGACCGCAATCTACCCTAAATCCGCCATGCTTTTTATTGAGGGCCAGCAGCCGCGCGGGGTCTTTGTACTATGCAATGGCAGAGTGAAGCTCTCAACCTCGTCGTCCGAAGGCAGAACCGTCATCACCAAAATTTCCGAGGCGGGAGACGTTTTGGGACTCAGCGCCACGATTTCCAATCGCCCTTATGAAGTAACTGCCGAAATGATCGAGCCCGGGCAGGCCAACTTCATCACCCGCGACGCATTGCTGCATTTCATGCGTGAATATGGAGAAGTGGCCGTCCGGGTCGCGGAGCAGGTGAGCCGCAATTACTACAGTGCCTACGAGGAGATTCGCACCCTCGGTCTCACTAACTCCCCATCAGAAAGGTTCGCAAAGCTTTTGCTTGGATGGTCGAACACTGCCAGCAATGGAGATCCGTTACAGTTAAAGCTGACCCTTACGCACGAGGAAATCGCGGAAATGATCGGAACAACCCGGGAAACGGTCAGCCGCTTGTTCTCCCATTTCAAGCGGAAACAACTCCTGCAGCTAAAAGGCGCGACCCTGATCATTCGCAACAAAGCGGCACTCGAAAAAATGGTTAATTCCTGACCCTTCAAACCAACTGTTGTCCCTTTTCCTCGGAACCTCGGAACCGAACTTTTCCAACTAAAATGAGATGGCGCGAGCCCGGTTTCTCTCAGTCTCGATTCGGCCGATCTCCCGGCATAGCCATGAATGCAACGCCTCTTCCATCTCCAGTTGTGTGCCACTGCGATAGAGTGAGTCGACCGTCTGACCTTTGTCATTCAGCGGAATGAACCGGCATGGTACGTCTCTTCCTCTTAATTCCGGAGGCACAAGCTGTATAAGCCGGCATTCGCTGCAGGGATGGGAGCGCTCTCGATCCTTGTAGTTCAGGCAGCTCGGAGAATCTTCAAAAATGTAGGGTGCACGCCATGACGATGGCGATCGCTTATAGCCGCCCTCTTCCAAAAATTTCAACTCGAACCGCAGGATTTCAAGAATGTCTTTGTCTTGATGTGACACGTTCTCGCCTCCTCCCGACCACGACTGCATTGCAAACTGTTAATACCGGGCATTTGGCGTAGCATATAACTTCATGAGTCAACGACAAAGGAATATGCGCCGCGACCTGCGGAAAGCGCGTCTGGTTCGCACCCATTACGATTAATTCAATCTTGTGCGCAGCCGCCACATCCAGAATTCCCTCGGGAAGGAAATCCATCCCAACCACGTATTCTGCCTCGATCGCCATTGTGCTGTTCGGTGGAAGCAGCGCCCTCAATCTCTTCGCGCTCTCGTCTCGTAACGTTTTTTGCCACTTGACCAGCGTGTCCTCCAGGAACGGTCCCGGACCGTAAACCGTCGAGCCGAGATCGGGCGCCGGCATCGGTGGCACCATGTGCAGAAGTACGAGCTTCGCCCCATAGTCCTCCGCCAACGATAGGGCGTAAGGCCACGCCTCCTCGGACGTGGGCCCGAAGTCAGTCGCGAATAGGATCCGCTTGAAATCAATTGCGCCTGCGAACGGAATATTCGGACCGATGGTAAGCACTGGACACTGAGCTCTGCACAAAACTTCCTCCGCAACCGGGCCGAGCACCAGTTTCTTCAGGCCGCCGCGTCCGCGCGTACCCAGCACCAGGAGATCAATACTTTCACGCTCAATCGCCGCAGCCAGAACATCCCATACCGCTCCTTGTTCCAGCACCAGCTCGTGATTGAGATCGCTAATTTTGTCCTCAAGCCGCTTGAATTGCTGTTCTGCATCAAGTCGATCGCGGTCAAGCTCCAGCGGCAACGGGTAAATCGGAATCGGCTCCCACGGGTCTGGCGGAATGGCATGTACAACGGCGATCCTGGCATTGAAATGTCGTGCCATTGCTGCGGCATAGTCGACCGCTCGCTGTGAAGTGGCGGAGAAATCCGTCGCAACTAAAATTTGCTTGAAATTGATAATTTTCGACTGACTGTCCGTCTGCGTGGCTGCCGACATAAGCGCCTCCTCTGCATTTCAGGAACACGCTGCCATCTCTACCCTACTATTTCCGTCCGTATAGCGAAGTGATGGTGGGCACCGGTGACCGTGACAATCGGCACTGGGAGAACAAAAACCGGGATCAAAATTAAACCCGGGATAAGATCGTGCACCACTTGGAAACCTGCCTGCTACCTAAGTTTCTTTGAGTCGTCTCTCGCGCTCCGCCCGTCCCATTTAGAATAGAAATCATCCAGAGATGGAAAGGCAGAATTCGATGACTCCCCCAGCCTCAGCAACCCCCACGCAGCATGGCATCTCCAACCGGTCCCTCTCATCCCAGCCACTCACCTCTGAAGAACTGCGCAAGGTCGACGCCTATTGGCGCGCCGCCAACTATCTTTCCGTGGGCCAGATTTATCTGCTTGCCAATCCCCTTCTCCGCGAGCCGCTGAAAATTGAGCACATCAAACCGCGTCTGCTCGGGCACTTCGGGACGACCCCAGGCTTGAACTTCATCTACGCTCATTTCAATCGCATGATCAAAAAGTACGATCTGAATGCAATCTACATTTGCGGTCCCGGCCACGGCGGTCCCGGAATGGTCGCCAACACCTACCTCGAGGGCAGCTACAGCGAGTTCTATCCGAACATCACGCAGAATGAAGAGGGCCTGCAGAAGCTGTTCAAGCAGTTTTCTTTTCCCGGAGGAATCCCAAGCCACGCCGCTCCCGAAACGCCTGGCTCCATTCACGAAGGCGGAGAACTTGGTTATTCCATCATGCACGCCTGCGGAGCCGTCTTCGACACTCCAGACCTGATCACCTGTTGCGTGGTAGGAGACGGCGAGGCGGAAACCGGACCGTTAGCCACCAGTTGGCACGTGAACAAATTTCTCGATCCCGTACGCGACGGCGCCGTGTTGCCCATTCTTCATCTAAACGGCTACAAGATCGCAAACCCGACCGTGCTCGCCCGCATGGACGACGAGGAACTCATCCGGCTCTTCACCGGCTACGGTTGGAAGCCCTACTTCGTCGAGGGGCATGAACCCGAAGCCATGCATCAGCTGATGGCCGGAACTCTCGACACGATAATCCCCGAAATCAAACAGATCCAGGACAGCGCCCGAAGCGGCGGCGGAGGGTCAAGCTACCCAACCTGGCCAACTTGGCCAATGATAATTTTCCGCAGCCCCAAGGGATGGACCGGGCCAAGAGTTGTAGACGGCAAGCCCATCGAGGGCACATGGCGAGCGCATCAGGTTCCGGTGGCTGATCTGCAATCGAAACCGGCTCACCTGAAAATTCTCGAAGACTGGATGAAAAGTTATAAGCCTGAGGAGTTATTTGACGAAAACGGCAAATTTATTGCTGAACTCGCCCAATTGGCCCCCAGGGGCGATCGCAGGATGGGAGCGAATCCGCATGCCAACGGCGGCTTGCTGCTGCGCGATCTGGTCATGCCCGACTTTCGCGACTATGCGGTCGATGTACACAAGCCTGGTACCGGAAACTCCGAAGCTACGCGTGTTCTCGGCGGATTTTTACGCGATGTCATGAAGTGCAACCTCGATTCCAAAAACTTCCGTGTCTTCGGTCCCGATGAGACGGCATCGAACCGGCTCGAGGCTCTCTACGAGGTGACAGACAAGGAATGGATGGAGCCCATCCTGCCCGTTGACGAACATCTTTCGCAGCACGGCCGCGTGGTCGAAATGCTGAGCGAGCATATGTGTCAAGGCTGGCTCGAAGGTTATTTGCTCACCGGCCGCCATGGCTTCTTTTCCTGTTACGAGGCGTTCATCCACATTATTGATTCCATGTTCAACCAGCACGCGAAGTGGTTGAAGGTTACCCGCAACATTGAGTGGCGTCGTCCCATCGCATCGCTCAACTACTTGCTAACTTCCCACGTCTGGCGCCAGGATCACAACGGATTCACCCATCAGGACCCCGGCTTCATCGATCATGTGATCAACAAAAAGGCCGACATCGTTCGCGTCTATCTTCCTCCCGACGCCAACTGTCTTCTCTCCGTCGCTGATCATTGTTTGCGAAGCCGCCACTATGTGAATGTCATCGTCGCCGGCAAGCAACCCGCGCTGCAATATCTCGACATGGAATCGGCCATCGAGCATTGCACCACTGGCATCGGCATCTGGGATTGGGCCAGCAGCGACGACGGCGCTGAACCCGATGTCGTGATGGCATGCGCGGGTGACATTCCCACCCTCGAAACACTGGCCGCGGTCGATCTCTTGCGGCAGCACTTTCCCGAAATAAAGATTCGCGTCGTAAACGTCGTCGATCTCATGACCATTCAACCTTCCAGCGAGCATCCGCACGGCCTCTCGGATGTCGACTTCGACTCGCTCTTCGCCGTCGATAAGCCGGTCATCTTCGCCTATCACGGTTATCCATGGTTAATTCACCGCCTCACCTATCGGCGGCACAATCATGACAATCTTCACGTGCGCGGCTACAAAGAAGAGGGTACGACCACCACCCCATTTGACATGACCGTTCTCAACGATCTCGATCGCTTCCATCTCGCCGGCGATGTCGTCGACCGTGTTCCCAAACTGCAAAAGGTCGGGGCCCACTTCAAGCAGATGCTGCGCAATAAACTCGTCGCGCACAAGCAATACATTCAAGAGCGCGGAGACGACTTGCCCGAAATCCGAGATTGGACCTGGCCGTACTGATGAACGTGCTCGTTCTCAACTCCGGTTCCAGCAGCCAGAAGAGTTGTCTCTACAAGTTGGGAAATTCATTGTCCGGTCAACTGCCAAACGACCCGCCAACCTGTGCCTGGGAAGGGAAGATCGAGTGGTCGGATCACAAAGCTGAGTATTCGATTAAGAACTCCGCTGGCGTTTCCCAAAAAGACCGGATCCCTTTTCGCTCCCGTGCAGAAGCCATCGAGCGTCTCCTCAATAGTTTGTGGAGCGGCAAGACGCAGGCGATTTCTAGCCGCTCCGAGATCGATGTCGTAGGCCATCGAGTCGTTCACGGCGGCCCACGGTATTTCGAGCCTTCTATCATTAACGCTAAAGTAAAGGCCTCAATCAAGAGCTCCTCCGTTTTTGCCCCACTCCACAATCGCGCCGAATTCGAAGGCATGGAGATCGTTGCCAGGTTGCTAGGCCACGTGCTGCAGATCGCCGTCTTCGACACTGGCTTTCATCGCACTATGCCTTTATCCGCTGCGACCTACCCCGGCCCTTACGGATGGTTCAAGCAGGGAATTCGCCGCTACGGATTTCACGGCATCAATCACCAATACTGTGCCGAACGCGCCGCCCAGCTATTAGGCGAAGACCTGAAGGCCTTGAAACTCGTCACTTGTCACTTGGGCAACGGTTGCTCCCTGGCCGCAATTCTCAACGGTCAAAGTGTCGATACCACCATGGGTTTCACACCCCTCGAAGGTTTAATGATGGGTACCCGCTCCGGCTCCGTCGATCCAGGAATTCTCACCTACCTGATACGCCAGCGCCAGTTTTCCGCGCCAAAACTCGATGATGTGTTGAACCAGAAGTCTGGACTGCTAGGCATCTCAGGCATCTCCGGCGATATGCGCGAGATTCTTGCCGCCTGCAAGAATGGTCACGCGCGTTCACAATTAGCATTTGACATGTACGTTCATCGCCTGCAATCGGGAATCGGAGCCATGATTGCCGTTCTCGGCGGAGTCGATGCTTTGGTATTCACTGCAGGAGTAGGCGAAAATTCACCTGAACTTCGTGCCGCCGTGTGTGATCATTTTGCCTTTCTCGGCCTGAAGCTGGATTCGCGAAAGAATTCCGAATCTCCGTCTGACGAGGACGTCTCCGCCTCCGATTCAACCGTACGAGCCATGGTCATCCACGCGCAAGAAGACTGGATGATCGCCCGCCAGTGCTGGAGCCTCGTCCAAAAGTTACCCGCCGCTTCGAGAAAGAAACGAAAGGTCGAATTGACGAAAGGTGTAAAATAGAATCAAGTCCGGGAAGGGTAGCAAAACATGTCTTCCCGGGTGATGCGCTACTTCAACAGAAGAAGCGCAACAACCAACGCCTACCGCGGCCAAGGTCGCCAGTACGAATCGATAATCGACTCGTACCGAGATCCGAAGCCAGAACTTTCTAAGGTCCGCTGCAGCAGCTTCTCCTTTCCGGCCTCACGGCCGCTTGTATCGACCGTGGGGCCTTTCCAGTCCTTGAAGGACCGAAAAGTCATCGCCCGCGGCGAGCTACCAAAGGAGAAGTTTTAGTTTATCTCCCTTACACCCTTGCGTAAGTCGAATGCGAAAGGGAAAATTGCCTCGAATATCTATTTCTTCCCGATTTGATCCGGATCGCTGCTCAAGTTACTCGGCCAGTCAAGCCACGGCCAAATACACATACCGCAAAATAAACAACACCGTAAGAATCCAAACCAGCGTATTAATCTCGCGAATCTTACCTGCCGCAACCTTTACCACCGTATACGAAATAAGGCCGAGGCTAAGCCCGGTTGCAATGCTGAATGTGAGAGGTGTAGCCAAAACAGTGATGAACGCCGGCACCGCCTCGCTGAACTCCTGCCATCGAATTTGCGAAATCGATTGCGACATCAAAACGCCCACCAGAACAAGAGCCGGAGCGGTCGCATAACCTGGAATCGCAGTCGCCAGCGGCGAGCAAAATGTAGCCAGCAGAAAGAGCGCCGCGACAGCAATGTTACTCAAACCAGTGCGGGCCCCCGCAGCGACCCCGGCGGCACTTTCAACGTAACTGGTCACAGTCGACGTTCCCGTCAGTGAGCCAAATATCGTTCCCACCGCATCCGCAGTCAATACTCGCCCCACCCGCGGAATTTTGCCGTCCTTAATAAAGCCGCCTTGCTCGCAAACCGCCACCAGCGTGCCAACGTTGTCGAAAAGATCGACAAACAAAAGCGCAAACAGGACTTCAAGCAATCCCAGGTGGCTGGCCCCGCGAAAATCTAGCTTTAGAAACGTAGAGGACGGATGCGGGATCGCAAAGATCGCCCTGGGCCAACTGCTGATACCGCGCAGAAGTCCGAGAAGAGCCGTGCCGAAGATGCCCAGCAGAATTGCTCCATGTACCCTTCTCGCGATCAGCACAAACATCAGGCACAAACCAAAACATGCTGTCTGCACCTCCCGGTCAGAGAACTTGCCGAGACCCACGAACGTGGCCGGATTAGCTACCACCAGGTTTGCGTTCCGCAGTCCCACAAATGCGATGAACATTCCGATGCCGGCTGCTGTAGCATGTTTCAGGCAATCTGGCATGCCATTCACAATTTGTTCGCGGACACGGGTTACAGTAAGCAAAAGAAAGAGAACGCCCGAACAAAAAACTACCGCCAGCGCAGTCTGCCATGGAATATGCATGCTCATGCAAACTGAGTAAGTAAAATACGCGTTCAGCGACATCCCTGGCGCCAGCGCAATAGGATAGTTGGCATAGAGCCCCATTACGAGGGTGGCGGCCGCAGCTGAGATACACGTCGCAAATACCACGCCGTCCGCGGGCATTCCAGCTAGCGCGAGAATCTGAGGATTGACCACGATGATGTAAGCCATCGTGACAAAAGTTGTGATTCCGCCGAGCATCTCCTGCTTCACTGACGTCTGGTTCTCGGCGAGTTGGAAATAGCGGTCGATCAAAATCGTGTCCCTTTCAAAAACATCGACTTACACGAACTCGTATCTGTTACTCCACAATTAGTTACCAACTAAGATGGAGTTTATGGCATGGAGTAAGCAGGTGGGTTATAGGACTTACGAATCTTCGCGTAACCCGGCTTGATGATCGAATAGATGAAATCGCACCGTTCGTAATAAGGCAAAAAAGAACTCTTCATGGCGTTGATAGTAATCTTTTCAAAATCTTCCAGAGACAAATCAAATGTATCGGCCGCCGCCTCGAACTCCTGCGTCATGCTTGTGCTGCTCATCAGTCGGTTGTCGGTATTGAGGGTGACCCGAAATCTCTCCTGATAGAGAATCTTGAAAGGATGTTCCGCCAGACTCGGCGTCGCGCCCGTATGTACATTGCTAAGCAGGCAAATTTCCAGCGGGATTCTTTTGTCCAGCACATACTGCGCAAGGTCGCCTAATTTCACGGCCTTGCCGCCGACGACGGCGATGTCATCGATCAACCGCGTTCCGTGTCCAATGCGGTGCGCTCCGCAATACTGTATCGCCTGCCAGATTGATTCCTTGCCATAGCCTTCTCCCGCATGAATCGTGATATTGAAATTTTCCCGCTGAATGTAGTGAAAAGCGTCCACATGCTTCTTGGGAGGATAGCCGCCTTCCTCTCCTGCAAGATCGAAGCCGACAACGCCGCGCTCGCGAAAGTCGACGGCCAGTTCCGCCATTTCGAGCGACACATCCATGTTGCGCATAGCGCAAATGATCAGGCCCGAGACGATGCCAAAGTCCTTCCGGCCCCGCTCCAGTCCCTTCAACACCGCCGATACCACCTGCTGATGCGTCAATCCCTTGCGCGTGTGAAATATCGGCGCAAAACGAGTTTCAAAGTAAACTACGCCATCCTTGCTCAGGTCCTCGGCTTGCTCATAAGCCACGCGCTCCAATGCCTCCTCAGTTTGCATGACGGCAATGGTGTGCGCGAAACCCTCGAGATATTTGGCCAGGCTTCCCTGATTGGCGCCACGATGAAACCAGTCGGCGAGGGCAGCGGCATCCGCGGTCGGGAGATGCATGTAGGACACATCTCTCGCCAACTCAATCACAGTTTGCGGTCGCAACACACCGTCCAGGTGTTCATGCAAAAGCACTTTCGGAAGACTCTGTAACAACTCTCTATCAAATTTCATCGCAACCTCATTGTTCACGGCTGCCGTATCAAATGAAAGCACGTGAAACGTTGCAAGATAATACACCTCTTCTAAATCAGATTCACTTTCCGTTGGCCGCCGGCCGCGTGTTGTACAATCCGACCCCAATGCAACGAGAGGAACAGTCGCAACGCGTGGGCCAAACTGCTGCAGCAAAATCCGTATCGACGGACTACGGTTTGCGTCGCGAGATTCTTTCCCCCCTGGAGACTTTGGCGCAGTCAGTCTCCACGATGGCTCCTACCACTACACCCGCAGCCACCATCCCGCTCGTTTTCGCGCTCGCTGGTAATGGCACATGGCTGGCATACGTATTGGCGACCGCCGCCATACTCTTGGTCGGGTTATGCATCAGTCGCTATGCTCGCCACTCCGCCTCGCCAGGTTCGTTGTACACCTATGCCTCCATGACCCTGCCGCCATGGCTGAGCGCGACCGTTGCCTGGAGTCTGTTGCTCGCGTATGTCGCAACCGGATCAAGCGTCATCGGCGGCTTCTACCACTATGCCAATCTGCTGCTCCGCGATGCCACCGGCCACGGCTACTCCGCGGTCGCATTAGCCACGCTGGTCACCGGCGTATCTATATGGATCGCCTATCGCGACGTCAAAATTTCCGCGCGCCTCATGCTGTGGATCGAAGCTGCGTCCGTCACCGTGATCGTCATCGTCGTCGTCCTTCTCCTCGTGCGCCACGGTTGGCGCTGGGATAGCGAACAGCTCCATCTCCACGCCATGACCGGCAGCGGCCTGCGACTCGGATTGGTGCTTGCGCTCTTCAGTTTTGTTGGATTCGAGAGCGCCACAACACTCGGAGCCGAGGCCCGCAACCCGCTAAAGACAATTCCGCGTGCCGTCATCCAAAGCGCCATTCTCGCTGGCGTTTTCTTCACCATCTGCGCCTATGCCGAGGTTCTTGGTTTCCACGCCGCTGGCCAGGAACTGGGTGCGAGCCAGGACGCAATGCATGTCGTTGCCCGAGTCGCCGGTGTTCCTGTGCTCGGTCTCCTGATCGATATGGGAGTGCTTGTCAGCATGTTTGCCGGAGCTCTCGCCTGTATTACCGCCGCAGCGCGCGTCTTGCTGCTGATGGCGCACAATGGCCTTGCCCACGGCTCGCTCCGCACCACTCATGCCACCAATCAAACCCCAAGCCGCACCGTCATCATTACCGGACTTGCCGCGCTTCTCCCCGTCGCCATCCTGGCCGCGCGCGGCGCCAGCGGCCTGGATGTCTATGGCTGGCTTGGCTCGCTTGCCACCTATGGCTTCATAGTCGCCTATGCATTGATTTGCGTTGCGTTACCAAGCTATCTGCGACGCCACGGCCTTTATCGCCTCGGAGGCCAGATCGTTCCCTGGCTGGCTGGAACCGCCATGCTCCTCGCACTGGTTGGAAACCTGTATCCCGTGCCCGAGGGTCCCTATGGAAAACTACCCTTCATCTACCTCGCCTATTTGGCTGCCGGATTGCTGTGGTTCGCAATTCGCCGCCGCAACCGAGACACGAATTAAAGACGCCGCTCTCGTCGGAGCTAATTCGATCAGCCACGGTTCCTATAAAAATATCTAATCAGTGCCAAAGATATTTTCACTACACACATCGCTTTCATTCCGCGCTCCACTCGCGTAAATTTCTCTCGTCAATTTTTTACGTGCAAAAGCGCGCGCGAACCAGCCCAGCCGCGAAGACTAGTTAAGAACATTCGTTAAGAAGATTAGTGAAACCGAAAGTATTCGTTCGACTGCTGCCGAGCAGTGCAGCAAGAGTGTCCCCAGAATCTATCGAGGCAAGCAATGCTAATGCTGATGCGAATGCTAGCTCCTATTCCAAATCCAATAACAAAGAAAATTTTTCCCGTCGCTCTTTTCATCGTCTCATGCCTGTGGGTTCCATTTGCCTCTTCACCTTTCGCCCAGGGCCAGCAGACGCTCGGCGGAGTCACTGGCACAGTCTCAGACAGAAGCGGTGCTGTTCTTCCAGAGACCGATGTGACCATCGTCGCCGATCAGACCAAACTCACCCGCACCAAGAAAACGAATACAAATGGCATCTACGATTTCGTGAACTTACCCATCGGTACCTACACGCTTACCTTCACACATGATGGCTTCGAAACCCAGAAGATCCCTTCGATAACGGTGCAAGCCGATCGCACTGCGACGGTCAACGCAGTGCTCCCGGTCGGCCAGGTCGGCACCGTCGTCGAGGTTCAGGCCGAACCACTGATGAACGCCGTCGACACCACTAATGGCTACGTCATGGACGACCAGCAGATCCAGGACGTACCGCTGCCCACCGGCAGTTTCACCGGACTAGCCATTCTTTCTCCCGGCGTGAACGCCGAACTTCCCGGCGGCACCGGCGTAAACAGCGGCCTGGGCAATCAGCCCATCTGGGCGAATGGCCAGCGCGACACCAGCAACAGCTTCCTGCTCAACGGTGTCGACGCCAGCAATTTATTCAACGGTAAGAGCACCAGCCAGGTGGCTTCGGCACGCATCGTCAACAATACTGGTGTCGCCAATCCCAACAGCACGACCGCCGCGCCAGTCCAGAGCACGGCCTCGGTCTATCTCGCCGTAGGCCAGGCTTTGCCCACGCCAGCGCCCGAGACCATTCAGGAGGTCCGCGTTAACACCTCCATGTACGACGCCCAACAGGGAGCAACCAGCGGCGCGCACATCGACATCAGCACCATCTCCGGCACCAATGCCATTCATGGCCAAGCCTACTGGCATCGCGGCACCAACTGGCTCAACGCCGCCCCATTCTTCGACAACGAAGACCCGAACATTCCCTCCTACGACAAGAATCCTGAACTCCATCGCGAGACCATCGGTGGAATGGTCGGCGCTCCAATCATCAAGAACAAATTATTCGGTTTCGTTAGCTATCAGCACATTCACGATACCGATCAGGATATCGGCATCTCGCGCTTGATCGTACCGCAGGGTCTCACCGACACAAACCGCACGCCGCAGGGTTTGGCCCAGTTGGCAAACACCTATTGGGGAACAAGCCTTACCGGTAACGGTGATGTCAGCCCCACCGCAGTCGCTCTCTTCCAATACAAACTACCCAACGGCCAATACCTGATCCCCTCGTGGGACGGCCAGACCGCTGACGCAACGTTCCCAGAAAATGCTTTCGTTCCCGGCATGTCCCTATTCAAATCCGATCAAGCCGTCGCCAATCTCGACTGGAACAAAAGCACCAAAGACACCGTGTCGGCAAAATACTATTACCAACACGACCCGACCGTCGCTCCCTACGCCTACTCAAACATAGCCGGCTTCCCGCAAAATCTCGATGCGGGCAGCCAGGTCGCATCGCTCACCAATACCCAGTCGCTCAGGCCAAACCTGAGCATCACCGAGGTCCTCGGCATCCTTCGAGAAAAGGTCTACAGCACCATCGGACAGCCCTTTACCCCGCAGTCCTTCGCCGCTCAAACTGGCACGGCGCCGCTGAATACATTCGGCTCTTCTTTTTTTCCGGGCATCAGTATCGTCGATCCCTTCGGAATCAATGGCACAGCGAATACAGGCGTCGGCCCCACCTGCAATGCAGCCAATCCCTGCCCCATCACCAACCAGCAACCTCTGGTAATCGGCCAGGGCTCCGCCTCTCAGGGAGCTTTCACTGGAGTCTTTCAGAATCGCATCATGCCGTCCGCCAACGCCATCTGGATTCGTGGCAAACACACATTCAACTTCGGTGGCAGCTACGCTTACACTCAACTCAATGCCCGCGACCGCAGAACCAATCAAGGCATCATCTCCTCCGCCGACTTTTCCCAATTCATTCAGGGATACGTAGACACCAACGACGACTTCACCACCACCAAGTTCCTGCAAGGCAACGCCGACCGCTACTATCGCGCGGGCCAGACTGGCGCCTATATCCAGGACAAATTCCAACTCCGTTCCAACCTCACTCTGACCGGCGGCCTGCGCTGGGACTGGGATGGCGGCCTCACCGAAAAGTACGGACGCATTTTCAATTTCGATCCGTCGCGTTACGTCTATGACAACGCGACTGATACCATTGATCCCGCCGGCACTGGCATGAACGGCATCATCATCGCCGGCAACAACAAACTTTTTCCGACCAAGGGTGTCAGCAACACCACCCTGACCGGCCGTCAATGGGGATTTGCGCCCCGCTTCGGTGTCGCCTGGAGTCCGAAATATTTCAACGACAAAGTCGTAATCCGCGCCGGAACCGGCATCTACTACGATCGCGGTGAACTCTTCTCCTACCTCTCGCCAGGCTACGCTGAGGGCGTAATCGATGGCGGACCGTTCGGCGTCGCCCAGACGCCTCCTTTTGTCACCGCGACCGCCTGCGCTCCCTCAAGCTATTACTTGGGATACATTCCTACGTGCCCAGCGCCCTCCACGCCTTACTCGGTCACGAACGACCCATTTACCAATCCGTGGGGACCGATCCTAGGCCCTGCCCGAACCGGCAATCCCGCAAGCATCGATCGGTACCTGCCCAACGAAGCAGCCATCATCAATGGCGCCGAGCTCTTCTCCTTTGCCACTTACAACCGCGCCAATAAGCTGCCGTACACCATCAACGACGCCCTCGACATTCAATGGCAGCCGCGCCACGATCTCGCCATCGAAATCGGATACGTCGGCAACCTCGGTCGCCACGAAGTGATTCCCATCCCCTTCAATCAGCCGGTAATCGCTACGCCCATCAACCCCGCTCACCCCAATTCCCAAAACCCCCAGCAATATACCTATGGTTACACGGTGACGGGGCCGTCCAACTGCAGTCCCGATCCCGTGCCTCCTCAAGTCCTCTGCAATCCCATCAACCTGCCCAACAACCAGGGACCTTTCCTGGCTACATTCGAAGGCGGTAACGTCGATCTGCGCGTCCCGTACATCGGTTACTCAGCCGAGTCCGAGAGTTACACCGCTGCCGGAATCTCGGCTTACAACGCGCTGCAGACTCACATCGAAAAGCGAATGAGTCACGGATTGCAGTTCGGCTTCTCCTACACCTATTCTCATGCGACCGACGAACAAAGCGGCATGGGACTCTTCTATAACGGCAACAACCCGCTGAATCTGCGTTCAGGTTACGGATCGTCCGATTTCGACCGCACTCACGTTATTAATATCAGCTACTCCTACCAACTGCCGAAGTTCTATGGCGCGTCTTCTTTGAAAGGCAAATTGGCGGATGGCTGGTCGGTTCGAGGCACCGCCGTGATTCAGAGCGGGCAACCATATAGCATCATCGACTACACCGGCGCGGTGGGCAGCATCTACTACAGCGTCTTCGACGGCATCACCAACCCGATCGTCCCGCTTGCCCCCGGCTGCACTGCAAAAAATGCCGTAACCGGCGGTTCTGGAGCTTTCGGAAATGGCGACACGGCGCTCAAGGCGTCCTGCTTCACTCTGCCCCTGCTAAATCCGGGGGATCTCAATGGCGCCATCCCAGCTGGCGATACCTTCGAGACCAACTTCGCCAACGGACAGCGCAACATCTTCCGCCAGTCCTGGCAGAGGCAAGCTAATATCTCCTTTGTAAAATTAACCGAACTCACTGAGCGCTATAAAGTGGAATACACACTCGACATTTTCAATTTGACCAATACCACCAGCTTCGACGTTCCTATCGACGATGTTTCGCAGAATGAGTTCTACAATAATTTTCCGATAGAAGGTCAGCCGCTCTATAACCCACCCTCGGGACTCGGCATAGTAAACAAAACCATAAGCGCTCCCCGCCAAATTCAAATGACGCTGCGGCTCCTGTTCTAGATTTTCCGATTGTGTAGCAACAGATGGGTGCCCCATCCTTCGCGCATTTTGCGAAGGGTGGGATGCCACGAACGCAGCGACCTTAGATTTGCCAGCACCAGCAACACAAGGGGTGCCCCATCCTTCGCGCCCTTTGCGAAGGGTGGGATTCCACGAACGCAGCGAGCTCAGGCGTTGGGACGAGGATGCAGCCCGACAAGCTACGCCAGCATTTTCAATCCAGCTAGGCCCGACCCACTCAACCCCCCGTGACGCGTCCGAAAATTCTTCGGCAAACTGCAAAGCCCTTTCCCCCAGAGAATAAAAACTTGACAACATGAGTTACAATAGAACTTACACCTCAATCGACTGAGTTAGATGTGCCATTTGGCATTGAAGCGAAGTAAAATTCGTATTTTGCGCGAACTACCAAAATCAACTTACTGACTCTAAAGCATAACTCACAATCAAGTTGCTGTAAGTCAAGTATTATCAAGATTTTGAAATTTAACTCGTTTAAACTCAAAGATCTGCGAGGAGTTACGACCGTAAGTTACTGATGCTAAAAGACCGAGTCAAAAATAGGGGGTGGGGGGCCACCGGCAAGTCGCAGGTCGCGGCGATCGAAGAGGGCAAAACTACCGAACGCGCAAAAGACTTTAAATTTGGACGTTCCTTGGCGACGCCTCAGCCCCTTGAGCAGACTCGCAGATGTATATTTCCGGAATAATACCTGTTGCGTCCGCATATCTGCGCGCAATCCGTGTTTGGAATCCGACGGCGCTCTCCGACCGCACCAGGTTCACCGTGCATCCGCCAAAACCGCCGCCTGTCATGCGTGCGCCGTAGACGCCCTGGCTTGATGAAGCCAGATCGACAAGCAAATCGAGTTCTTTGCAACTCACTTCATAGTCGTCACGCAGGCTGGCATGTGAGCTATACATCAAGCGGCCAAATTCTTCGGAGTGCCGCGACTTGAGAGCTGCTGCGGCTGCGACCACTCTTTGATTTTCGGTGACTACATGGCGACAACGACGATAGACTTTATTTGGCAAAACGTCTCTGTATTTTTCAAGTTCATCTGTGGAAACGTCTCGTAGCGCACGGATTCCGGGAAGAAACGGCTGCAGCAGCCTTACTCCCTCTTCGCAATCGGCGCGGCGGCGATTGTATTCTCCGGATGCGAGTTCGTGCCGAACCATGCTGTTACAGACGACAAGGCGAATATCCGGTGGGATTGGAAGCAACTGGTACTCAAGAGAACGGCAGTCGAGCATTAGTGCGTGCCCAGCAGCGCCAAAAACCGTGACAAACTGATCCATGATACCGCAGCGCGTGCCCACGTATTTGTGTTCCGCAGCCTGACAGAGTTTCACGAGATTCAAACGAGGCACATCGATTCCGGCAACAGAAGTAAGAGCCAGCGCGAGTGAGACCTCCAAAGAAGCGGAGGAACTAAGGCCAGCCCCGAGTGGAACCTCGCCATGAATGACGAGATTGGCGCCAGAGAGTCCGTATCCTGCTTCCTGCAGCACGGCAGCGACTCCGCGCACGAAATCGCTCCAATGCTTTCGAGGCGGCCCAGACAGCGCATCAAGCGATAATGCAATCTTTTCGTTGAAGTGTTCCGAATAAACTTCCAGGATTCGATCGTCTCGCTTGCCAGCACCAACCCACGTGTAAAACCCAATCGCCATTGGCATAACAAAGCCGCCATTGTAATCCGTGTGCTCGCCAATGAGATTTACACGTCCTGGCGCGCGAAAAGTTAGTGGGTTTGTGCCGAAAAGCTTTCGAAATTGGGCTTCGAGCAAAACGCCGGCAGATTCGGGACCCGAAACGCTAGGGATCATGGCAGTTCAACTGCGGATGCTAATTGTATCCCCGTTACATCCCCGCCTGATACTCTGAAGACAGTCTTGTAGCAACTGATCCCGCCTGAGTCGCCAACTTTTCTCATCCCATACGCAGCAAGATGCATCCTATTCGCGAGCAGTTCAATAACGTTATGTCACTGCCATTAAGCAAGAAATACCGGCCAATGGAAGCTTTGCCCGCTTCACAATTGCCGACGGGTCCAGGATGGCAATACGAGCCCAAATGGGATGGCTTTCGCTGCCTCGCCTTTCGTGACTCGCGGCGGGTCGATTTGCTGTCAAAATCTGGAAAGTCCTTGACCAGATATTTCCCTGAACTCGTACAGGCACTGGTTGAGCTGTCTGCGAAACAATTCGTCCTCGACGGGGAAATTGTGATTCCTGTCGACGCCAGCTTATCGTTCGATCAATTGCTGATGCGAATCCACCCAGCCGCGAGTCGTATTAAGAAGCTGAGCGAGTCGTCTCCGAGTCTCTTTATTTGTTTTGATCTCCTCGTCGATGAACACGGCGTGTCGCTCGTGAAAGAGCCACTCGTACGCCGCCGCAGGGCGCTCGAACGGTTCGCAAAACTGTACTTCAAGGCAGGCAAGACGCTCCGACTCTCACCAACCACTGATGACTTGGCTGTTGCGCGCCAGTGGTTTCAGCTGGGCGTAGCTCTCGACGGAGTGATGGCGAAACGCTTCGACCTGCCCTATCAGTCCGGCCTGAGGACTGGTATGCGGAAGATAAAAAAACAGCGCACCGCCGACTGTGTCGTGGGCGGGTTTCGTTATCTCGAAAAAAAGCCTGTCGTCGGTTCCTTGCTCCTCGGTCTTTACAATGACGAAGGCCAACTCGACCATGTCGGATTCACCTCCTCGATTCGTGCTGCCGATCGGCCAGCCCTTACTAAACAACTCGAGCCAATGATCAAGTCGCCGGGCTTTGACGGTCGCGCACCAGGAGGACCGAGTCGATGGAGTACGAAACGTTCATCTGAGTGGAAACCATTAATGCCGCGACTTGTCGTCGAGGTGCAGTTTGATCACTTCACGGGAGGACGCTTTCGGCATGGAACCAAGTTCTTGCGTTGGCGTCCGGACAAAGCTCCACAGGACTGCACACTAAAGCAGGTCGAACGTGAAAACAGCTCTGCCCTGAATCTGCTTGCTGATATCGGATCCTAGCCTGTGTTCCTCCATTGTGGATGCGGCGGTCCGTTTTTTCGCTTCGGACCTCGATTTAGCCAACATCTCACAAGAGGTAAGCATCCAAGACCTGCTTGCGGTCAGCTAATTTGGCAATTTGTCTATTTCGTCCATTTTCGGCTCAATGCTTCTTGAAATCGGATTCGCCGGCCCTTATGCGCCTTTGTGTGGTGTTTGTTTTCATGGCTTCCTTTTTCGGCTACGCTCAGCAAAATGTCTTGGGCCCGCAATCTGTTTATGAGGGACAGAATGTAGACGCTGTCGATCTCATCGGGAATCCTCACCGCAATCTTGAACCTCTTCGTGCTGTCGTCACTCAGAAGGCCAAAGAGCCATACTCAGAGTCGAAAGTAGAAGCCAGCATTGCAGCGCTGCAGAAGACGGGAGGGTTTCCAAAGGTCAATGTGCAAGTTGTACCCGACGCGGCCGGACTGCGCCTAAACTTTTTGCTCGAACCCACATACTACATCGGGATCGTCGATTTTCCAGGAGCGACTAAGCACTTTTCCTACATTCGCCTATTGGAAATTTCGGATTTGTCTGACGAAGACCCTTATGATCCAGCCCGCATTCCGATTGCCGAGCACGCCCTGCAGGAATTTTTCGCACGCAATGGTTATTTTCAGGCTTCCATTCACACGAATTCCCGGATCGACGACCAACACACGCTAGTGAGTGTCGACTTCGACGTGAATCTTGGCAAACGGGCGCGCTTGGAGAACGTCGAAATTGAAGGCACAGATTCCGCAGAGACCGCACACCTGCTTCATGCACTCACTTCTCTGCGCGCGCGCCTCACCGGAGGCCTACTCAAGCGCGGCAAGCCTTATACGGAAGAACGGCTGAAAGCTGCAACCGCATTGATTAAATCAACGCTGGCAAAACAGCATCGCCTTGCCAGTTCAGTGAAGCAGAATCCCCCGCGCTTCCATTCGGAGAACGATCGTGTCGACATATCTTTTAAAGTCGAGCTAGGAGCAGTCGTTAACATTCGCACACAAGGCGCGAAACTCTCAGTCATTCCTTATCTGTCGAAGCGGGAGATGAAGAAGCTGATTCCCATCTATTCTGAGGGAACCATTGATCAAGACCTGGTTAGTGAGGGCCAGGAGAACTTGATCGACTATTTTCAACGAAAAGGCTATCCCGATGTGAAAGTGAATACCACCTTCACACGTCAGGCTGATCAGATTCTTGTCGTATACGATATTGACCGCGGCCAAAAACGCAAAGTCGACCGCATCGCATTTCATGGAAACAATCAGATCAAGACCAATGCTCTGATGGCGCAAGTCGTGGTGAAGAGATCGCACCTTTGGTCCCATGGCAGCGTCAGCCCGAAGCTCCTAAGGCAGAGTGTTTCTAACATCGAGTCTTTGTATAGTGACCGCGGATATGAATCGGCGAAGGTCACGTCACACTTAGCGAACCGAGGTTCGAAGCTGGGTGTCACCTTCGAAATCGAAGAAGGACCCCAGACAATAGTCGATAAGGTTGCGGTCACCGGAAATAATGCGATCCCCCAGGATCAACTGACTCAAGGCCATGGTTTTGGCCTTCGCCCGGGGGCAGCGTTTTCCCCTCGTCGGTTATCAGAAGACCGCAATCGAATCTCTGCAACCTACTTAGATCGTGGGTATCTTAACGCCGAAGTAAAGGCAACAGTAAGTCGCAACTCCAGCGATCGCGATCGTGTTAGTGTGACTTACGCAATCAACGAACATCAGATCGTCCGCGTGGATAATGTCTTATATCTCGGTCAAAAAAAGACGCGTGATTCTTTGCTTAAAAAGACCGCCAACATCCCTAACGAGTCGCCGATGCGAAAAGAGCAACTCCTAGAGGCGGAAAGTCGTCTTTACGACCTGAATATTTTCGATTGGACAAGCGTAGGTCCCGAGAAGCCAATCACCGATCAGACCGAAGAAGCCGCCTTGGTCAAAGTCCACGAGGCCAAGCAAAATGAGATTATCTACGGTTTTGGATTTGAAGTCTCTCGACGGGGAGGCAGTATTCCAACCGGAACGGTCGCTGTGCCCGGCTTGCCTCCCATTGGTTTGGGAAGCAATCAGATTGCGCCCAGCGAAGCCACTTACGCCAGCCCACTTGGATCGATCGAATTCGATCGGCACAACATGCGCGGCCTCGCCGAAACGGCCAGCGCTTCGATTCTGCTGTCACGCCTGGATCAACGCCTCATTGCTACTTACACGCAGCCGCACTTCTTCGGTTCGCAGTGGAGTTCGTTGAGCAGCTTTTCCCTCGAACGAACCAGCGAGAACCCACTTTTTACGGCGGAACTTGGCGACCTATCGTTCCAACTAGAGCGAGTGTTAAGTCGCAAGAAGAATACCCGCCTGCAGCTTCGTTATGACTTCAACAAAACGCTGCTGTCGGATCTACTCGTCCCCGAGTTAGTACTTCCACAAGACCGCAATGTCAGGCTTTCAACTTTTTCCGGCACATTAATACGCGACACGCGTGATAAACCACTGGACGCTCATCGCGGTATTTACACAACAATAAATTGTGGGATAACCCCATCGGCGCTTGGTTCCACTGTCAATTTTGGCAAACTTTTCGCCCAGTTCGCGACCTATAAGTCAGTGCATTCTATTGTTTTCGCCAACAGCATTCGCATCGGCATGGCGAAATCATTCACTGGGAGTTTCGTGCCGACAAGCCAGCTTTTTTTCTCAGGCGGAGGCACCTCGCTGCGAGGTTTCCCGCTCGATGAGGCCGGACCGCAACGGATCGTTCCCTTCTGTAATGTTCTGCAAAACCAAACGGGATGCGTCAACATCACTGTGCCGGTCGGAGGAAGACAATTATTCATCTTAAATTCCGAGGTTCGCTTCCCCCTCAAAGTCATGAAAGATTTGGGAGGGGTTGTCTTCTATGATGGCGGGAACGTTTACAGCGCGATCAACATGAACAACTTCTTCAATAATTACAGCAACACTGTTGGTGTCGGACTTCGATATTCAACGCCTATCGGACCGGTCCGTGTCGATCTTGGGCGCAACCTGAATCCGGTTCCCGGACTTAATCCCACTCAATATTTCATAACAATAGGCCAGTCCTTCTAGGAGAAGTAAATGAAGCGAGCAAATAAATTCGGCATGATGTTCGCTGGGCTCGCGATCTTTATCGTGGTCATCGCATTCTCCCTTAATTTCGTTCTGAGAACCAAAACCTTCCAGCAATTTGTCATTCGTAAAATTACCGAAGGAGTCGAACAGGCAACTGGCGGCAGAACCGACATTCGCGCACTTGATTTTAGATTGTCAACGCTTACGGCTCACCTGTATTGCATTACCATTCACGGAAGTGAAATTGCCCGCCCGCCGTTTTTGCAGGTTGACGAGCTGACCGTTGGCTTCACAATTCAATCCGTTCTGCGGCGCAAGATAAATCTTGCTGACCTGGAAATCGAACATCCTGTAGTGCACATTTACGTATACCGCGACGGTAAGAACAATATCCCGCAATCGCCTCCGAGTTCGACAGGCAGTCATACCAGCATCTTTGATCTAGCTGTGCGTCACGTCCTCCTGACGAATGGCGAGATTGATTACAATGATCAACAAACTCCGATTGAAGCCGATCTCTACAATCTCGCGACCAACATTCATTATGATTTTCTTGGCAGTCGATACAATGGAGTTATCTCCTATCACGGCGGCCGCGTGCAATATGCGCATTACGCTCCGCTTGCACATAGCTTGAATGCGAGTTTTACCGCTACGCCCACTGTACTGTCGCTCGAGCCTGCGCTACTGACAGTCGGATCGTCCACCGCGACACTGCGACTAAAGGTGTCGAACTACGCCCATCCGAATGTCGACGGCGATTACGATCTGCGCATCCACGCTCAGGATTTTGCCGAGTTCGCGCCAGCTACAAAGCAAGCTGGTGAGATCGTGGCAAATGGAAAGATTCACTGCCCTCTAACGGACGACCAGCCATTGATGCGTGTATTGGCTATTGACGGTGAGGTTTCGAGCAATGCCTTATTCGCAGATATTTCGACGGGGCGGATTACAGCTCGCAAACTACGTGGAGAATACCAATTGGCAGGTGGTTCCCTGCATGTCAACCGGATCGAAGTTGAATCTTTGGGTGGAGTTATTAGAGCCAGTCTCGATGGTCAACATCTCGACACGACTCCATCCATGCACGCGCGAGCTTCGTTTCGCGGCATTTCCTTGCAGGCGGCGCAGCAGGCCATGCGTCGTCCTGAACTGCGGCGGGTTGCTCTTTACGGAATTCTCGATGGAAAGTCCGAGGCCGCGTGGACTGGCGGCATTCAGAACCTTCGGGCGACCTCCGATCTCACCTTGCACGCGGGGGTCAGAAACACAAAAAGCGGCATCGAGGCCTCGTCTGACAACGTGCCCGTTGATGGCGTCCTCCATATAACTTACGACGGGCCACGCAACGCGATCGGCTTAAGGTCATCGATGCTGCATATTCCCTCTGCGGTATTGACCGCGCACGGCGAAATCAGTAATCGTTCCAATCTTCAAATTCAGATCGCCATTAGCGATCTGCGCCAAATTGCCGCAATGGCAGTTGCGTTCCGACCAAATCTTGTAGCACCCCCGGCAATCTCCGGCTCCGCAACCCTGAATGCAACAGTTCGCGGATCTCTCAAAAAGCCGGAGATCGCCGGTGAACTGACGGCCCAGAATCTTAAAGTGCAAGGCAGTGATTGGAGCAGTGCTCGCGTAAATCTGGCAGCAAAACCGTCACAGGTCACGATCTCAAACGGCATGCTGGTCAGTGCTCAACGCGGGCGTGCGCTCGTCGGTGCAACGGTTTCGCTGCGAGATTGGTCTTACCTTCCTTCGAATCCGGTCACCGCTCATCTTTCAGTTCAGAAGATGTCGATTGCGGATCTCGAACGCCTTGCTAATGTAAACTATCCCGCTAGTGGGGACCTTTCGACCCAGATTTCTTTTAACGGCTCCGAACTGAATCCGCAAGGTTCTGGCGCAGTGCAGATTGCGAACGGCAAGCTTTATGGAGAGTCCATCCAAAATGTTGCCATAAAATTTCGTGCCGATGGTGGCTCGATCGAGTCGTCGTTGAGTATCATTTTGGCAGCTGGAGCGGCGAACGCCGATCTAACCTTCACTCCAAAAACGAAGGCTTACAGCGTTCGTTTTGATGCTCCTGCAGTGGTATTGCAAAAACTAAATTTTGTGCAAGCAAAGAACCTACCACTCTCCGGGACTGTCAGCTCTTCAATCACGGGCGCTGGCACTCTAGAGAATCCTCAGCTAAACGCTGTCGTTCAACTTCCTAAGTTGACGCTACGGGACAAATCGCTCTCTGGCATCGAAGCGCAACTGGAAATCGCGGACCACAAAGCTAGCTTCAATTTAAATTCGCAAGTGCTGGATTCCTCGGTTCAAGCTCACGGTCAGGTTAACTTGACTGGCGATTACTACGCGGAAGCAACGGTCGATACAACTTCGGTCCCGCTCGATGTGCTTCTCGATACTTACTTTTCAAATGTTCCCGAGGGCTTTAAAGGCCAAACTGAGTTTCACGCGTCACTGAAAGGTCCGTTGAAAAATCGCTCGCAACTGGAGGCGCATCTCACAATTCCGGTGCTAAACGCAACTTATTCATCGCTGCAGATCGGCGCTGCGGGACCGATTCATATCGACTATGCCCGCTCTGTGATCACGATTCAGCCGACGGAAATCCGCGGCACTGGTACTTCTTTGCACCTACAAGGCAGTATTCCTTTGGGCGGTAACTCCGCACCATCGTTAACGGCAAAGGGAACGGTGGATGTCAGCGTCGCCAAATTATTTTTGCCCGACACAAACAGTTCCGGCTTTATCTCTCTTGACATTCATGCCTCTGGAACAGCAACCAATCCGGCTATGAGCGGCCAGGTTCATCTGAAGGATGTCGCCATGTTCCAGGCTGGAGCGCCACTCGGCGTCGAAAAGCTGAACGGAACATTCGACATCGACAATGAACGCATTCATCTCTCCGGCTTGTCTGGCCAGGTTGGCGGCGGGAAAATTTCCGCAGGCGGTTCGATCGCCTATAGGCCCAGCGTGCAGTTCAACCTCGCTTTAAATGCAAAATCCGTTCGTCTCCGCTATCCGCGGGGTCTGAGAAGCTCGCTTGACGGCAATCTGGCACTCACCGGTACAAGAGAATCGTCAGTCCTTAACGGACGAGTTTTGATCGATTCGCTTTCTTTCACTCCGGACTTTGATCTATCCAAGTTCGCCGATCAATTCAGCAGTAATACCGTGATTACAGCCCAACCCAGCTTTGCTGACAACATACGATTATCCGTCGCTTTGGTATCGCAGGAGGATCTCAGCGCCAGCAGTTCGCAAATCAGTATCGCGGGCCGCGTCAACCTTCAGGTAAGTGGTACCGCTTCCGACCCCGTCATCACGGGCCGTACCGACCTTACTTCCGGAGAGCTTTTTTATCGGAACACGCGGTATCAACTGCAGCGAGGCATCATCACCTTTGACGATCCAAACCAGACGTCGCCCGTGCTTGACGTTTCCGTTACCTCTACGGTTGAGCAATACAATCTCACATTGAAGTTGCGCGGGCCGTTCGACAAGCTAACTACGTCCTACGTCTCCGACCCGCCGTTGGCGACCGCTGACATTATTAACCTGCTCGCGACCGGACAGACCACATCGGAATCGGCCGCCAGTCAAAGCACAGATTCCATCATCGCGTCGCAGGCGACCAGTCAGGTCACCGGAGGTATTCAGAAACTTGCTGGATTGTCCAGCCTCGAGATTGATCCGCTGATTGGAGGCAGCAATCAGAATGCCTCCGCTCGTGTCGCCGTCCAGCAACGTGTGACGAAGAACTTTCTCTTCACCTTCTCGACGGACGTTTCGCAACCCGGCAGCGAGATCGTGGAAGGCACCTACCAGATCAACAAGCGCTGGTCGGTGAGCGTCGCTCGGGATGAAGCGGGCGGCGTCTCTACCGAAGGAAAGTTGCACACGAGGTTCTAAGTGATTGCTGGCACGGATGATCGTTTCGTGGCGAAGCCCGATGACCAACACGAATCCGTTTGGGATTTCGGCGGATTGAATTGGATGGAACTGATAAGACGGGTCTGGGGCGCGAGCAACGATGACGATATTTATAACCGCGCCTACGAACTCGCGTACAACTTTCTGATTGCTGTATTCCCGCTATTGCTTTTTCTCATGGCGCTGTTCGGGCTCTCGGTTTCCGAAGGCGCCAAGTTGCAATATGACTTATTTCGCTATTTTCAAGAGATTCTTCCCTCAATAGCTTACGACCTTCTGCGCCAGACAGTGACCGAGGTGATCCAGCGTAGCAACGGAGGGAAACTCACGTTCGGGTTGCTGCTCGCCCTGTATGCGGGCTCCAGCGGTACCACGCAACTCATGTCCACGCTCAATTTCGCCTATCAGGTGCGGGAAACAAGATCGTGGATCAAGGTGCGGTTGATCTCCCTGGCTCTCACGCTGGTCATGTCGATGCTGGTTATTATTGCGTCGGTTATGGTGCTTGCCGGCGGATTTGTGGCGGAGTTTCTCGGACGTGAAATTGGATTAAGTGCAATTATTATCGCAGCCTGGAAACCGCTGCAATGGATCATGTCGATCGGTTTCGTGTTAATGGCTTGCGCCCTAGTCTATTACTTTGGTCCTGATCTAAAAAGCCGCCGGTGGCACTGGATTACGCCCGGGTCGGTCATCAGCGTTTCGCTCTGGCTTATGGCCTCAGGAGCGCTTCGGCTTTATCTCCACTTCATCACTTCTTACAGTAAGAGCTACGGTTCGGTTGGAGCGGTGATCATTCTGTTGATCTGGTTTTACGTAACGGGACTTGCGTTCCTGATCGGCGCAGAAGTAAATTCCGTTATCGAACATGCTTCTGTCCAACATCTCCAAATAAAAACGCCGAAATCAAGGGTTGCCTGAATTGGAATGACGCTATCTGGCTCTGCCCGTCCACCACAAAACCTTGCCCACAATGCGCCATTCCGAACCGGCGGTGACCGGGACGGACTCGTATTCGCGATGATCAGAAACCAGAGCGTCAGTGTGATCAAATCGGATCAAACGCGAAACGAGCAGTCCTTTCTCCTTGTGGGAAGCGACGACAATCTGACCCACAAGGCTATCGTTTTCGACTTGCGATGTGTCGACAGCGATGATGTAGCCATCAAGGATCAGCGGAGACATCGAACCTCCCTTCACTCGCAGACACAACGTAGAGTCGGGATTTGGACACCATGACGCGGGAGCCGCCAACATCGAGTCGGGCGAAACCTCAGCCAAATCGATATTGTCACCATAATGGCCAGCGGTTGCGGCTTTGACGGGCAGGAATGGTACAGCCACCAAGTTGGCATGCTTCAATGACTGAGCTGTGCTGTTACCAGCTCGAACAAAGTTCAGATCAGGGATTTTAGACTCGGCCAGACGACGGTTGACTTCAGGTAATACTCTCGTCACATCCGACAATCGAAGACCAGCAAGCTTCCAGAAGAACCAACAGAGCGGATCTCCGGCTAGATTTCCCAGGCGGACGTAGACTTCTCCGTGCGGCTCGGCGACTCCACGCTCCCAACGAGAAACTGCCATGGCGGAAAGACCTAACTGAGCGCCAAACTCTGCTTGATTGAGTTTGCGGGCGTGGCGTAAATGCTCGATCTTGAGCGACCAAGCTGGACGGCCGAATTTGCGATTCATCCCAGAAATAGTCATGAAAGGCAACTATGCTGCAAAAGCAACTATGCTGCCGCGAGCAGCGTGTGCATGGTCTGGTATAGCGATTCGAGGCCCACCGCTTTCGATCGCACCGCCTTTATGCCCGATGCCAGCGCCTCTGCCTCAACAAACTGACTATTGAAGGTGGTAAGCATTAAGATTGGCACGTTGGGAAGCAATCGCTGAAGTTCACGAGCGGCCTGAAATCCGTTCATCACAGGCATGGAAAGGTCCATCAATATCAGATCGGGAATAAGTAATAATGCTTGTTTGATACCTTCTCGGCCATTCTCGGCTTCGCCGCAAACTGTCCAATCGGCACACCGCTCAAGATATGCCCGAAGGCTGCATCGGATAGTGGCATTATCGTCGACGATCAAAATGTTTTTCAGACTGTCCTGATTTCGAGCTCATATGCTGGAGCTAGTGTCGCCCTCAAGCCCCGAAGGGGCAATACAGCCAACACTGTACGCTAGCGTACCTTGACGTGTCGAGTGGTTCCTGATAGCTTCTCGTGCCCCTTTCATTCAATACTGTAGTTTGTGCTCAACCCTGAACGCTTTGTAAGCAGTCCAGGAAACATCGGCGCTCAACGATTTTTTCTGTCCCGAGACTTTCGCCGAAACGCTTTCTCTTACGGGAAAGAGCATTGGCGAATTGATTCCTTCGAGCTCCATCCAATCGTAGAACATAGCAGTCTGAACTGATTGAGTCGTGCATGGCTCGGGAGGATACATTTCCGTAAATGCGGCAACTACATTGAACTGCTTGTCAGTTACAACCCATTCCAGGCAGGCAACTGACCCTTTCCAGACTGGATTTCTTCCGAAAATGGGGGTTCCACGCGAATACTCTTCCCAATAACAACGATCGTCGTCGGCGGAGGACTTATAGCTGAAGATATATTTTTCGTTTGCGTGCCCTCGAAATACCCACGGATTATCTGCGATTTCGCCTAGAGTTTCGGTCCAGTCAGACTGGGTCCAAACACCTCGGGTCTGATCGGGGAAAGACCGGGTTGATTTACCGAGCTTTCCCTTACTCGATATCCTTCGAAACGTTTGTTCGCCATCCACAACAGCCAATTCATGGCATAGGGGTTTGTGTTTTCCTTGAGACAGACACTGCTTGGCCACAATGTTGACCATCGCCTTGCCGGCAGCTGCTGCTTTGGCACGCAAAGTTGCTACCGCAACTGCATCCGGGACGTCGGCTGTAATCGCTGATAGTTCTGGTATCAGCGGAGAAGCATCATCCGGCAATTCGCTTTCCTGATAATTCGCCGAAGAAAGTTGTGCCGAATCCGGCTTCTCGTCTGGTATGTCATTTTCCGGTAAACCATTTTCTGACAGGTCATTGAAGATCACAGCCGCTGTGAGTGGATCGAGCTTCACCAATGCTTTGGCGATCGTACGGGTGGTGAGGGCGACTGAAGCGGTCACGTCTCCGCTGCTGGCTTTGATTGCGCCGCAGAGAGTGATCATTCCTAAAAGGTTTCCCTGCTCATCAAGCACCGCGCTGCCGCTCGATCCGGGCTCCATGCGGACGTCGACAATAAGGTTCTCGTTCAATTGCCCTTGTCCCAAGCGCAGAGGAACGTTTACTCCAATGATGTGCGCAACGGCTGTTGTGAACCGGTTCTTGTAGAAGCCCGCGATTCGGACTTTTTGCCCGACGTAAGATTTATAGAAGTGCGGTATTCCCGACTTGCGATGAACCGCACTTCGCGTATAGATGAACGCAATGTCGTTCGCCAAGTTATAGGAAAGCGTATCTTTTCCCAAACCCGAAACCCTTATCGGAACTTCGGCTTTGTCTGTGTCACTGTCACTTTCATTCGCAGCGGATAAGACTTTTTCGGTGCGAGCGCCTTCAATTCCAAGACGCGCTTGACCGAGCAACATTTCAGTGTGCGCGGCGGTGGCGACGACAGAACAATCACGGCTGATGCAGATTCCACTGCTTTGTATTTCCTGGACTTTCAAAGGTACTGACCAATGAATGATTGAGTGTTGAACGCTAACCAGATGGTTGCTTACGTTTTCAGATAAGGCTAGAGAGCTCAGGAGAAGAACTGCAAATAACTTTTTCACGCTTGCTTCTGTGGCAAGCGAAGACCCGCTTCCTGATCACCTCTTCACACTTATGGAGGCGTTCTGTTATCTGCGGTATTCACCTCGATTGAAAACTCAGATTGTGTTTTGCGCACATATACTTTTGCCCACATATAATGACGAGCTATGCCCGATCTTGATCATGCTGCGATGCTTGCAGTAGCGCTGGCTGAAGCCCGCAAAGGGCTTGCCGAAGGCGGCATTCCGATTGGAGCCGCGATTTTTGATGCCGACGGAAAGCTGATCGGCTCTGGCCACAATCGTCGGGTGCAGAATGGCGATCCTTCCATGCATGGAGAGACGGATGCATTTCGCAATGCGGGGCGGCAGCGCAGCTATCGCAAGCTCATTATGGTTACTACGCTCGCTCCTTGCTGGTATTGCAGCGGACTGATTCGGCAGTTTGGTTTTGGCACGGTGATCGTTGGCGAGAGCCGAAATTTTCAGGGTGGAATGGAATGGCTGCGCTCGCTTGCAGTGCGAATTTTTGATCTCGATTCTTCGGAGTGCATTTCATTGCTGGGCGAATACATTCGCGAGAATCCTGACGTTTGGAATGAAGATATCGGCGAAGAGTAAGTTAAGCGCGCCAATCCGCGACACAATTTCCCGTTTTGAAACTGATAGTCTCTTTAGCACCGGGGGCCCGTACGCCTTTTAAATCACTCGATCCTTTAACATCAATAACTTAGATCTTTGATTTTAAAGGGCTTAAATATTAAACACGATTATTTACTTGACAAAAGTTAGCGGCGTGGGGCATAATGCTCTACATGGAAGCTAATTGTCATCCTTTCTTGGGTTTAGCGGCAGATCGAGACGCGTGCATTGCCTTCCGTAAGTCCCTTTTGATGCTCGCTAGCAACTTCCTAGTCGGGACCCGTTTTAACTCCTGCCGTTTCTCTTTTGCGTCCATCGGAGGTTCCCTGTGACTCTAGTTGACGTTATAAACCTGTTCGACACCGACGAACGATGCCGCGAATTGCTTGTCCGCCTTCGCTGGCCTGCTGGCGTTGAATGCCCACGCTGCAAGATGCCTGTCGTTGAACTGGCGACAGCAAAACAACTTTTCTACTGCAAGGGGTGTGACTACCAGTTTACTGTGACAGCCAGCACGATCTTCAACGACTCCCATCTCCCCTTGCAAAAATGGTTCCTTGCTACGTTGCTGCTCTGCGAAGCTCGCAAGGGAATGAGCGCGAATCAGATCAAGCGCACCCTCGGAGTTAGCTACAAAACCGCATGGTACCTCTGTCATCGGATTCGAGCGGCTATGAAAGAAGTAGATCGGCCAATGATGGGTGGCACCGTTGAAATGGATGAAACCTATGTCGGCGGTCGTAAGCGTGGCGCTGGAGTTCGCGGACGCGGGGCGGAAAAACAAATTGTAATCGGACTTCGGCAGCGCGGAGGCGAAGTTAGATTCTTCCATGCAAAAGACGTTAAAGCGGGAACATTGGCTGCATTCATCCGCAATAACATCTCTGAGGATGTGGACGTAATTATGACCGACGACTTCACGTCCTACCCATTCGCAATGAAGCAAGCAGCAGTCACCACAGAGAAGCATAAGGGGATCAAGCACAGCGCTGGAGTCTACGTTGACGGCGACATTCATACCAACACAGTCGAATCCGCTTTCTCGCTCTTGAAGCGTGGCATCATCGGAACATGGCATCGAATCTCCGCGAAGCATCTTGCGGCCCACCTCGACGAAATGAGTTTTCGCTTCAATCGTCGGAAGGACGCGAATTTGTTCTTGGATACTTTGCGTCATATGGTTACGGCTGACCCTTTGACTTTCGAGAAGTTGACCGCCGCTGTCTAAGATATTGGTCCATGTTTTTCCCCATGTTTTTAGCGAGTTTAACTTCTAACCTGCTCTTTGTTTTCTTTGTCTGTTGTCGCATTTTTTGCTGCTCGGATCTAAGTGTAGTGATCGCTGTTGCTAGATTCTTTAATTCCAATTTTAAAGGGTACACATGCGATGTCGTGCTAGCAGAACATGAGAGCAACGGCAATAATGCCAGCGCTTTCTTGAACTGAAAAAAATGGGTCTCCCAATACGCCTCATCTGAGCGATCTAATCTTCCAATAGTCCCATCTTCTCGAAGTGTAAAAATGTCGCTGTGCTTGCCAACCGAGGGATCGTATTCTTTTGCCTCCCATAGAAAGTAAGCTGCGAGAGCCTCCGCATCTTCGAGTCCGATCATTACGCGATCTAAATACATATCGGAGAGATATTGCGTTAGGAAAATCGGACTGCCGTCAAAGCGGAACTTAGTTATCTCATTAACCGCGAGCCCGGCGGTGCGGAACAACTCGATAGAGTCAACGCCCGGCTTCGCAATCTGCTGAATCGCCCAAATCAAAACGACGTTCGGGCGGTCTCTCCTCGGGTAAGGGAAAATACACTTCTTCGTCGTGGTAGCAACTACGCGAACGATCAGTGCTTTGAGTTCCGCTGCGCTCAAATTAACTCTTGACGGGACCTTTAGCCAGTCATCAATTACCCGTTCTTTAATCATGTCGATAGTGTCAGGATCGCCAGCTCCCGACATGAAGAAACGGTACTTCCCTTCGATCTCCAAATGAGCGATTTTGCCGACATCCCACTTTGCATAATCCGAGATGGTTTCCTGTCGGTCGGCAAGCAAAACAACTCCGCCGGGGCACTTGAATGCTCCAATTAGGGTCACCCGTTTCGGCCTTTCCGGAAGCCGGGGGTAATGGAAAGGAAAATGCGGCTTCGGCTTAGGGTACATTTAAGCACCCTCCCACACTTTTGTGAAGTATATAATCTTGATATTAAAATCTTGATAACAATCGACTTACAGCGATCATATTTTGGGTTATGCATTGGAGTGATTAGATTGCTTTCGTCCACGTAAATATGGATACTGCCGGCTTTTGCGCCCATGCACGAGTAACTCAGCCGATTGTTATTGTAAGTTCTATTGTAACTCAGGTTGTCAAGCATTAATAGTTTCATCGTAACTCAGCTTGTCGGGCATTATCCGGTCTGGTGGTGTGCAGCTCGAAATCCACCAGCGTCCGCATCGAGGAGTTTTTCGAGTTGGAATCTTCGACAGGATATAAGAAGGATGTTTTCCGAGACCGGAACTCGCAGGAAGATCGCATGTTACTGAAGCCCCATACTGCCGGCGATGGCGACCTCAATGCAACGGTAAAAAAGAAATACGATTGACGCGGGCGGAGGAGTTACCGGACAATCCACTCAGTTACGGCATGAGTACGTGCCAGCACTGGGCCGTGGGCAATGGTCATCAACAAGGAAACAGCAATCGCTAAAGGAATTAAGAACCAAGTGCGAATTCGGACGCGGCGAGCTTTACTCGCTTCATCCCAGGCAAGAAGGCGCGTGACGCGCTGGCTGACGGAACCTGCTACGAAGCCCATGGCGCAGACTGGAGTAGATTTGACTACAACCAAGCGAGAAAGCTTGACCAAGGCCGCAGCCAGATTAAGGGCGTCAGACTGAGTCGCGACGGCCGCATCATCGGCGGCGAGCTCCGCGGCTTGAGCCCAAGCACTCTCCAGCTTCGACATGCCGGGAAAAGGGCAAAAAGCCAGGATGAGCCTTTTCAAGTTATCGCAGGATTTCATGTGTTCAAGTTCATGTTTCAGTGCCATGTTTAATTCGTCTGGACTTAACAGAGCGATGGTGGATTCTGAAACCAACACTCTCGGATTGCGGACGCCCACTACAATGAGCGGAGGACTCTCCCGTCCAGATTGAAAAGTAACTGCGCAGCTGGTATCGGTTTTGAGAGGGTGCGCATCCTGAAACCAGCGAGTCACTACTCGTGTAGTCCTGGTTTGGGCTGCGATTGCGCGAAAAGCGCCATAGGCGATCAAGAGGAGAGCGCAAACACCGAGCGCGAGCGGCATCGCTCCCAGGCGCTCATTCAGCGGTTCCAGCAGCTCAAAAGACGGCACGATCAAACCGACTGTGACGATTGCCGAGGCTACGAGCGGGAGAATTCGCAATTCGAAGAGTATCGCGGCCACGCTCCGTTGCGCCACATGCAAAGGTTTCAAGGGGCGCCACACTATCGCAACCAAGAGCGACAGCAGACAGTAGAGCAGTACAAAGCAGTTGAGCGAAACGGCGATTCCGTGCAGGGCAAACATCGGTGTTGCTCTCAGAAACGGCATCGATCATACACCCTCAGTTACCGACCGACAATGCAGGTCGAGTTTACTTTGGACTGTTACGACGCTTCTCATCCACAAGGCGCCCTAACTCATCAAGCAGCTCGGCATCGTGTTTGCTGATCTCCTCTACCATGTGCGAAAGCAGAAGTGGTCCGGCCATATCACCCAGGAGCTGACGGATGGCATTGCTCGCGAGGTCTCGCTTTGCTTCCGCCACCGTATATCGAGGCACATATCGGAAGGTCACCACCTTCGCTCCGTCGAGGGCGATCCGGTCTACCAATCCTTTCTTCCGCAGGCGATTGAGGGTTGTCACGATGGTTATATAGGCTCGCCCTATCCCAGTGCGGTGCCGGAGCTCACGGATCGTCATACCCTCCGGCTGCTGCCATATGGCGGACAGAAGACTCTGCTCAAGCGGACCAAGCCGGATTTTACGGGATGCCAGGAGTAATCGAAATATATCGTTCATCGCGCCCACACACGAATATTCAGCGAAGTTTACGACGAATTCCAAGGAAGTTGTAGGTGAAATTTTTCAAGGGCAGTCGCCGCTAAAAGGGGTAGTCCGGCTCGACTAACCCCAAGGTTGAGACCAGCGGCACGCAGGGGTCTACTTTCTTGTAACCCGTGACTTGGTTCCCGCCACAAGTCTTAGACCGATCAGCCCGCTACACAGTGCTCATTCGGAAGGAGTTCCCGTCTTATTCCCATGGAAGCGATTTTCTCGCTCCCTGGCTATCCAAAGCTCGACGTGGGCTCGCAACTCGCTAAGGGGAACTGCTCCTTCTTCGAGAAGTGCACGGTTGAAGCGCCGCAGGTCGAAGCTAATTCCCAGCTTGGCCTCTGCTTCCGATCGCAACGCCATAATTTCAAGTCCTCCGGAGTCATAGGAGGTCAGCTGCCCAGGCATGACGGCAATCCGGTCCACGTAATCGTTGGCCTCTTCTGCCGTAAAGTGTCCGGAGGCCACGATGTAGTCGATCGCCTGTTGTCGCGTCCAGTGAAAGGTGTGGAGACCCGGATCGACGACCATGCCTCGAGCTGGCCATAATCGACGCACAATCGCGGCGTCCTCGGTGTCGTAAATTCCCGCCTCTTCGCCCATCGCCTCCGCATAACGCGCCCACCCCTCGGCGTAGGCTGCATAGTCGACAAACCTGGACAATTTCGTTGGTGGTTGAAGCTCCTGTGCAAGCGCCTTTTGCAGGTAATGCCCTGGAGTCGTTTCGTGGACCGTAACAATCTCGGCTTCAGCCCGAGTCTGCGTCTTCCAATTGCCGAGATTGATCAGGAACACCGCGGGCTTAGCGGGATCGGGTTCCTGCTGGAAGCGTGACCCAACACCGGCGGACTCTTCGAAGGAAGATAGCGGCCGGATAACGACGTCCTGCTTTGGCATCTGGCTAATGAGTGAAGCCGCCGTCTTTCTTTTGGCCCTCTCTAAAAAATCACGCGAAAACGCCAGCATATCGTCCCGCGACCGGAAGTGTTCAGCAGGGTCGCTCCTTATCGCGGCAAGGATAGTAGCGAGATCGGAAGTGTGAAACTGTCTCTCGCCAATCTTCAGCACATCGAGCATGTTCGCATTCACGGTTCTTTGGCCGAGGTCGAATACTTCTTTTGGTGTTCGCGCCAAAGTGGTGTTCGCACGCAAAAAGGCTTGGTAGCAATCGGCGCCGTTCGGCAGATCCGATACAGCAATACCTTCTCGCGCCTTGGGCAGATATTCTGTTTGCAAGTAATCGCGATAGGCCCGTAGCGCAGGATTAATCTGCTCAAGGATGAGCTTTCGGAAGGCGGCCCGGAAGGCGCTATCTCCGCTGCGCTGGGCCGGAGAAAAAAAGGGCGACTTCTCAGGATCCGTAGCCGCCATATCGTCCATCTGTTTGACGACCCTGCGCACTACCGACTGCGGCGCAGAATATCCTTGCGCGAGGCCAACTTTCAGGTTCGCGATCTCAACCTGCACGTACCGAGGCAGGCTGGCCCATCGCTGGAGCGCTTGTCTCTTCTGCTCAGCCGAGGAAACAGGCTGCCTTTCCGCAACTTCAGCAAAGCTCGATTGCCACCCGTCGAAATGATTCACGCTCCATAGTTCAGTCTTGCAGACCCGCAACTGTAGATTCGCTTCCAATTGTTCCCGCAAATTCGCATAGGTTGCACGTGCATTGGGAGATACGCTGTGAACACCGATCTCATGAAGTTCGCACAGATCCTCGCGTTCTTGCTCGTCGAGCGCCGCTAAAGCTCGGGGCGTGCGATCGGCGAAGCGGCCATTGTCATTCGTAGGGAGGCCAATCGAGTAAGACAGGGTTGGATCGTATGTGAGCTGCTGGTCCACAAAGCGATCCGCCAGATGACCGAGCTTCACGTCCGCGGTCTGAGCACGCCCTTGAATAGAAGAGGCCATCCCACACACCTGGAGCGCGAGCAGCGCGACCATGGCAGGGGAATGCATAAGTCTCCGCATTATACGGCCAGATTTTGTCGGGGTCTGACGGTTCACTCCTTGGACACCTTGCCAGTCGCTATAATTACTAAGCAAGGCGTATTTTGCGGAAAATGTTGCAAAGTTAGGACTGAAGCGAAGACTGCGTGAAATCATCAAAAGGATATGACGAAAGCGCACCAACATCCTCTGGAAAAGATCCTTGACGATCGAATTGTAATCATCGATGGAGGAATGGGCACGACTATCCGCTCCTACGGCATGACGGAAGCGGACATCCGGGGTGAGCGATTCAAGGACTCGAAGAAGAGTCTTCTGAACAATGGTGACCTGTTCTCGCTGACTAAGCCAGAAATGATCGGCGACATCCATCGCCGGTTTCTGGAGGCGGGGGCGGACATTATCGAGACAAACACCTTCGGAGCAACCAGTATCACGCAGAGCGAATTCTTTGTGGAGGATCCACGGGAGCACGGAGGCCGAAAGGATCCCGCGTTTTACCAAAAGATTGTCGACGATCCATTTCTCGGCAGCCTGGCATGGGATATCAATGAGCAATCGGCGCGTCAGTGCCGCGAATGGGCCGATCGTGTCGGCACTGCAACCTCACGTCGGCGGTTCGTGGCGGGAGCGATTGGTCCGCTGACCGTGTCCCTGTCGAACTCGCCCGATGCCGACGATCCGGGCTTTCGAGTGGTCACTTTCGATCAGGTAAAGGCAGCCTACACTCAACAGGTGCGTGGTCTCATCGCGGGCGGCGTAGACCTGCTCCTGGTCGAAACAATTTTTGACTCTCTCAACGGCAAAGCAGCACTTGTCGCCATCCGTGAGGTATTTGATGAGGATGGCAATGAACTGCCGGTTATGATTTCGGCGGCGGTGGGGCGCGGCGGCGAGACGATGATCTCGGCGCAGACGACTGAGGCGTTCTGGAACGCAGTGCGGCACGCGAAACCGTTGTCGGTTGGACTCAACTGCTCACTTGGTCCCGATCTGATGTATCCGTTTCTGGAGGAGCTCTCAGAAAAGGCGGAGGTGGCGATCTCGTGTTACCCCAATGCCGGCCTGCCGAATCCGCTGTCGGAAACTGGCTTCGATCTGGGTCCGCAAGACATGGCCCGCTATCTTAGCGATTTCGCCCGCGCGGGGCTGATCAACATCGCCGGCGGCTGCTGTGGAAATACTCCCGAGCACATAGCGGCTATCGCAAAGGCGCTCGAAGGCCAATCTCCGCGAAAGTGGGGGACGCCGCTCATTGAAAGATCCTACGTCCACACGAGCGGGATCGAGAGTCGGGCGTGAGCGTGTCGGATGCAGCAAGCGTGGCCGAGGCCACGGAGACGAAACCTCTTCGTCTCTCGGGTTCGCAGCCGTTCACCCAGCAGCCTGGAGTCTACATCGTGATCGGAGAGCGGACCAATGTCGCCGGTTCGCCGAGGTTCGCGAAGCTGATCAAAGACGGCAAATATGAAGATGCCGTAAGCGTCGCTCGCCAGCAAGTCGAGAACGGGGCAAATGTCCTCGACATCTGCATGGACGAGGGCATGATTGACGGTGTCACGGCGATGACACGCTTCCTACAATTGCTGGGGAGCGAGCCCGAGGTCGCCAAGGTGCCTTTCATGGTGGACTCCTCGAAATGGGAGGTCATCGAGGCCGGGCTGAAGTGCCTGCAGGGCAAGGGAATCGTCAATTCGATCTCGCTGAAAGAAGGCGAAGAGAAGTTTCGCCAAAACGCCGCTAAGGTTCTGAAATATGGCGCTGCGGCGGTGGTGATGGCGTTCGACGAACAGGGGCAGGCCGCGACTTACGACGACAAGATCCGTGTATGTAAGCGCGCCTACCGCATACTAGTCGACGAGGTCGGCTTTCCTCCTGAGGACATAATCTTCGATCCCAATATTCTGACCGTCGCCACCGGAATGGAGGAGCACAACAACTACGCGGTTGATTTCATCAATGCCACGCGTTGGATTAAAGCGAACCTGCCGCACGCCAAGGTGAGCGGCGGCGTTTCAAACATCTCGTTCAGTTTTCGTGGGAATAACAAGGTGCGCGAGGCCATGCATTCCGCATTTCTTTATCACGCCATCTCTGCGGGTATGGACATGGGCATCGTGAATGCCGGAATGCTCGAGGTCTACGAGGAGATTGAGGCCGAGCTGAAGGACTTGGTCGAGGACGTGTTGCTAAACCGCCGTCCCGATGCGACCGAGAGACTGGTGGATTACGGCGAAAAGTTAAAAGGTGTCGGCAAGGCGGTAAATGAAAAGAAGGCCGAAGAATGGCGCAATGGCACAGTTGAGGAACGTCTTTCTCACGCGCTGGTCAAGGGAATCGACACATACATTGAAGCCGACGCCGAGGAGGCTCGTCTCAAATTCGGCCGCCCTTTATTAGTGATCGAAGGACCGCTGATGGCTGGCATGAGTGTAGTCGGAGATCTATTCGGCGCGGGCAAGATGTTCTTGCCCCAAGTCGTCAAGTCTGCGCGCGTGATGAAGAAGGCCGTTGCGCATCTCACTCCCTACATGGAAGCCGAGAAGGTCGCGATGGCTGCGTCCGGACAGGTAGTCAAGGCGCAGGGAAAAATCGTACTGGCGACGGTCAAAGGCGACGTTCACGACATTGGCAAGAACATCCTCGGCGTTGTGCTCGCCTGCAATAACTATGAGGTGATCGACATGGGGGTGATGGTCCCGTGCGAAAAAATCCTCGAACGCGCCAAGGCGGAAAAGGCGGACATGATCGGACTCAGCGGGCTGATCACTCCGTCTCTCGATGAGATGGTACACGTGGCCCGTGAAATGGAGCGCCAGGGCTTCAAGTTGCCCTTGCTCATCGGTGGGGCAACCACTAGCCGGGCGCATACTGCAGTCAAGATTGCACCACACTACAGCGAGCCAGTGGTCCACGTGCTGGATGCCAGCCGGGCGGTGCCCGTGACCACCAGTCTTCTGAGTGACGAGGGCAAGCCGGCATTCGTGGAGCGGCATCGCGCCGATTATGAGGCGCTCCGCAAGGCCCACTCCGCGCCGCGGCTCACGGTCGTTTCGCTTGAGAACGCACGAAAAAGACGGACTCCTATCGAGTGGCGTGCGGAAGACCTGCCAGTACCGTCATTTACCGGAGTGCGCGTGCTGAGCAACTTTCCGCTCGCCACATTGCGCGAGTTCATAGACTGGACGCCGTTTTTCCACACTTGGGGGTTGAAAGGTGTTTATCCTCGCATTCTCGAGCACGAGACGCAGGGTCTACAGGCGCGGCAAATCTTCACCGATGCCAACGCTCTGCTCGATAGCATGATCGAAAAGAATTTGATTACAGCGCGCGGAGTATACGGCTTCTTTCCCGCCAACGCCATGGGCGACGATGTCGAAATCTACACAGACGCTACACGCAAAAAAGTGCTCGAACGCTTCCACTTCCTTCGTCAGCAATCCAATAAGGAGGGCAGCGAGCCGTGCCGGTCTCTGGCCGACTTCATCGCGCCGAAGGAAGCGGGACTAGCAGATCGTATTGGCGCGTTTGCTGTAACCAGCGGAATCGGCTTGAAGGAACTATGCGACCGGTTCAGGGCCGAGAACGATGATTACAACGCGATCATGGCGGAGGCCCTGGCCGATCGCTTGGCTGAGGCTTTCGCCGAATGCCTGCATAAGCGAGTACGCGATGAGTGGGGATACGGTTGTCGGGAGGGGTTGAGCACCGCGGATATCATCGCAGAGAAGTACCGGGGAATCAGGCCAGCCGCGGGCTACCCGGCGTGTCCGGATCACACGGAAAAAGGCACCCTTTGGCGATTGCTCGATGTGCAGGCAAACACGGGAATGCTGATCACTGAGTCGTTCGCGATGTGGCCGGGATCGAGCGTGAGCGGGCTCTACTTCGCCCACCCTGAATCGCGATATTTCAGTCTGGGCAAAATCGATCGCGACCAAGTCGCCGACTACAGCGAACGCAAGGGGATGAGCGTGGTAGAGATCGAGCGATGGCTCGGGCAAAACCTGAACTACGACCCGGCCGAATAACGTCTCGTGATTTTTCAGGCAGATCGCGCAAATCTCTCAAGCTGGAGATGCGTTGAGGCTGCTTGCGACGTTGGGCCGGACTGGCTCGGGCGACGAAACAGCCGCGGATTCGATTGGACCTTACATCTTCCAACAAGCAAACCGGCCAGGAATTCTTCCCTGGCCGGTTCGGCTGACAATTCTTTCTGAACGTTCATTTGGAAAAACTGAACAAGTCAAACAGATCATCCAGCGCCGGTGAGTTAAGCGGAACGTACGGGTTATCCGGTTCCGCGATTGGGTTTGGGAAATTGTCCCGGCTACGGTGCGTGATCGGCGGCAAATCCCAATTTCTATCGATGAATTTGACGATGGAAACGTGGTCCGAATAGCGATGCGAAATGTGCCCGGAGCGCGCATACGGAGACACCACGAGTAACGGAATACGCGTGCCATCACCGAAGAAGTCCAACGGCTGGACGTAGCCGGAGTCATAATAACCGCCGCCTTCGTCGAAGGTGATGAAGATCGCCGTGTCCTTCCACAGAGTGGGGTTGTTTTTTACCAGATTAATAATCTTCTTGCTGAAGCCTTCGAAGAGTTCCAGCTTCGAGGACGATGGGTGTCCGTCCACAAGACCGCTGGGCTTGACAAAGGAAACCGCCGGCAGGGTGCCGTTCTTAATATCCTTGTAAAGGTTCGCGGTGTCCTGGATGTGCGCCGTGCGGATACTCGCATTGGCCATGACGGAGGTGTCGTACTGGAACGGGTTGCAAATGTTGCAGTATTCGTCGGTGTTTGATCCCATTGCACCGTAGTTGATCTGATAGGGGTCCGGCACATAGTTATTCCACTGATCGCCGTAGTACTTCCAGGAAATGCCGGCAGCAAGCAGTGAATCGCCGATGCTCGGAGTCGATGAGGGTGGGATAGTAAACGGGGTGTTGGCGGGATTCTGATCAATATACGCATTTTTTCCGTTGCCGAACCAGCCCGGGTTGTAATTATTCAGCAGGTAATAGTGGCCCTTCTGGCAATGGGGGTCGATACCGATCGAGTTGAGATAGGTTACGACTGGACCGACGCCCGGTTGCGCAGGATCCGAACAGTCGCTGTACGATCCGCCGCCGGAAACCGGCGAGGCCGTATAGGGTGGTGGATAACCGGCGTTGTTGGTATTGCCGTAACCATCCTCTATCCACCAGTTGTTGGTTCCCGCCGCAGGATTGGGATTCTCAATTTCATTGACCACGCCGGCGTCTGGATTCGGCCCACCCTGATAGGGAGCCGTGAACACCTTCTTATTTTCCGGTGGAACAGCAGGATGCCCGTGCCCATCGCTGAACCAGATCGCGTCCCCGTGACCGAGCATGATGTGATTTGCACCTGTGCCGCCATTGACCGATTGATGAAAGTTGTCGCTCATAGCATATTTGTCGGCCAGGCTCTTGAAGTAAGGAGCGTCGCCGTTCTGAACGTTGTAAAAGCCCATGCTGGTTGAACCCTCGCCAGTTGTTGTTCGCGCTGGGTGAGTATTCAATGCTGAAGTTGGAAGCCTGCGCCGCACCATTGGTGCCGGCACCCACTGTGACCTCTACCCAGGGGAACAGCAAGGCATCGCAGCCGGATGGATTCTGGTATGTGGCGTGTTCCAGATTGCAGTCCAGTTGCTGCCACATCTGGTAGAAGCGATGGACCGGACTCGCCGCGTAGCTATGGTACGTGAACGTCTTTCCGTTCGTCAGTTGGAATGGACCCGGCGGCAAGGAATTGACATTGGTGATGCGCGTGTCCGGGGTTTTGTTCGGCTTGGTGGTGCCGCCCTCAATCAGATATTGGTAATAGTTGGAGGGCAAACCATTCTCCGAAGCTCTCGCCATCGTTAGACTGTTGTTCGGAACGTAGGAAAGCTTTTTATTCGGCCCACCGATCAGCGGCGCCGGAAGAACGCTGTTGGGGAAGTTCGGAGCGGATGCTTCGGAGGGCGGGCTCAAAAGGAAACCATCGGGCTGTTGGTCAACCGCATTGTGCTGTCGATATTGCAGAGAAATTGGGACCGGGAGTGCCGTCGCTGTTGACGATGCCTTCGGAAAGCAAATTCCAGACAAACTCTCCAGACTGGGAGACGTAAGTCGCGAAGACGTGGTCAAAGCTGCGATTTTCTCCAATGATCACGATCACGTGCTTGATCGGCGAGGTGGTTACCGAATCGCGTGATTGTTGCGGTTCAGAAGCGGCGTTGGCGAAGGGTGCGCAGATTGCGAACTGGAACATTGCGAGCCCTGCCAGTCCCATGCGCAAATAATGCACCCCTTTAGCTGCGATTGAAGTGAATTTCATTTTCCTCTTCTCCTCATTCCTCGGGTCTAAGGTTGTGGTTAAGGTGGACGCAGAATAGAAAGCCGTTTTATTCAGTAACCTCGGCGCAACGTAGAATCTGTGGTTTTCGAGTTTCGTGCTCAGTTGATTGGTCTTGAGTGAGGACCAGTTCGCTCGGGAACTGTTCCATCACCCGCTTCATGGTTCTACGCGAATCAGCCCCATCATTCCTCCATCTTCATGTTCTAAAAGGTGGCAATGGTATACAAAGTCGCCGACTGTATTTGGGTCGCGAAAGTCCATCCGCAAACGGACGCTGGGATATTCGAGAGCTTTGCCGTCGTAATAAGGAACGTTGACGGTATCTCGAAGAAACGGCTCGTTCACGGGCATGCCGCGATAATTGAGCAGAAGAAAATGCAGCTGATGAATATGGAACGCATGCAGTTCGCTTGACCGGTTTTCAATGATCCAATCTTCCACTGTTCCCTGCTTCACAACGATGTTCGGGATGCCTGATTTGGGATCGAACTGCGCAGGCGTTTGGCCGTCTACGGTGACGTAAAATTCAGTCGCGCTGTTGGGGTCGTTGGGGTCGAGAAGCTTCTCGGAGAAGTACAGCCTTCGGGTCCGCGCGGGCAACACACTTCCGAGCCATGGCCGCTGCGAAGGAGGAAGCGACCCGGGCGAGGTCGCGAGTTCGGAGGATGGCTCTGCCGCATCCTTGGAAGCCGCAATCGTGGCGATCGCACGATTGGGGTCGTTCTCGCCACTAGGTCCTGTATCCACAGTTCTCGTGACCAGAAGTGCCGAAACGCCCGCGGGAGGCCCCTTCACTATGAATTCCACGCGCGCGCCCGGTGGTACGCCGAGATGAGTTTGCCAGTCGATAAAGTCCGACCGGCAGACCGTTTTCGTTCAGGGGGACTCCGTCCATTGCGACAAGGCCAAGTGGCTGCGGGGTGTGGCCGAATAAAACTTCCAGGTTGAGGTAGGTGATTCCCGAGGCATTCACCACGCGCCAGAGTTGCTGCTCGTCCGGCTTCATCTCGATGATTGCCGGCCGATAATCGGGATAAGGTACGGGAACAAAATTGATCGAGAGATCCTTTGCGGGCTTGCCGAATCCGGTGCCGGTATTGGCTGCATCACCGTCGCGATCAAACAGCATCTTGGGAAGAATGGGCTCCGATTTCGATGGCGGGGCGTTCGGGTTCAGCAGATCCTGATCCCGAATAATCAAAACTCGTTCCGGCAATCCCGCAACCGCTTTGTCCGCGCGCTCGATTCCTTCGACGATGATGGCGCCCGATGCACCGCCGAGGACCTGCTCTTTCGTGAAACCATGAATATGAGGGTGGTACCAATACAGCCCCGGGGACTCGTTTCCGGGATGCGGAATCGATACTCGAAAGGCGCGTCGCCGGGCTGAATCGACGTGTGCAGGACATCGTCCTGGTGGCAGATGGGAGGGATGGTCAAACCATGGAAGTGAAGATTGGTGGATTCCCGGGTCATCGAATCGCTGGCACAGGAGTTTCCATTCTTCGCGATATCACATGCTGGTGTTGGTGGGCCGTGATTAATGCATCGGGTCCGAGAGCCGTCAAATCATTTTTTAAAGTTAGAACGACAAGATCGCCAGGATTGACCCGCAGAGTGGGCGATTCTGCGCCGTTTTCATCGATGTAGCAATAACGGGTGGATCCGTCACTCTGCTTTGCGTTATGGGCCGTTAATTCAACTTTCAGTACGCCGTTGCGGCTGCGCACATCCTCTGGCTCTGTGACAACGCTGCCTGGCAAGGGACGCGGGCAAAGTTCCGGCGCACCTTGCGCATAGAGGAGCATGGGAGATTGAGCGAAGCACAGAGCCCAGAACAAAACTATGAGGAGATTCTTCCACGTCGGCTGGCTTTCAAAGTTAGGACTCATGGTTTTCGGCGCAAAGGGCTCATTTTCTTTGACTTTAATCACACAAATGCCGAGATCGGGTGCTACTGGTGCGTCTGAAAAACCAGGTAACCTTTGGATTCCCTTCTAGGGATAATGCCCACGAAAGTACGCACACAAAGGTAGCCTCGGCATAGTTACAGTCAGGTAAATCGAAGATGAATTCCCGATGAAAAGAAATCCACAGTCACTAAATCGCGGTGACGTTGGCGAAGGTTGTCGAGGGATCTCATCATCCATAAATGGTCGAATATAATTCACCATCTGAGTTTGAGGAATTGTTATGAACTTACGGACGGCCGCAATGCTAAGCGCGAATGTATTTCTTGTAGGTCTCGCCCTGTTACTTTCGCCGAACCTCTTGCTTGCAGAAGAAAGCTTCGACGGCAAATGGCTTACGACCGTCTCTTGCGAAGCGGCGAGGGATGCGCTGGGCTATTCGTTCCGGTTCGTGAGCGAGGTGAAGAGCGGCAACCTCCGTGGAGCGCACGGCTCTGAGAATCAGCCAAGCTCCCTCGTCATCGAGGGGAAGATTGGCGCCGACGGCACGGCAAAACTTTATGCAACGGGTCGCACGGGATCGAAGGAATATGTGCCTGGGCGAGATACGCCACGGGGTACCGAGTACAGCTACAGTATCGAGGCACATTTCAAGGATAGGTCAGGAACCGGCAAACGCATCGAGGGGCGTGCCTGCGCGCTCGAGTTCGAGAAGCAATAGTTCGAGAAGCAGTCGTTCGAGTAATCGAGGATAAATTGGTATAGGCTCTGGCGGAAGCGAATGGGGGTCGAACCCATCAATCCCACGGAGTGGGACTCGCCGGTTTTGAAGACCGAGCCAGTCACCGGACTGGATGCGCTTCCATACTGTATTAAATCAGTACCGGGTGACTTGGTGCTGATCGAAGATGGCTCGGAGCCCAAATTACTTCGGCTGCGCCACCACTCGCAGATAGGGTTTCAATGTCTTCCAACCAGCCGGATACTTCTGCTTGGCTTGCTCTTCCGAAACCGAGGTCAGAATAATCACGTCGTCTCCCGGCTTCCAGTTTACTGGAGTGGCGACGCTGTGTTTCGCGGAGAGTTGAATCGAATCCAGCGCGCGCAATACCTCATCGAAATTGCGTCCGCTGCTCATGGGGTAAATCAGCATCAATTTGATCTTTTTATCCGGACCTATCAGGAAAACGGTACGCACCGTAGCGTTATCGGCGGCGGTGCGTCCCTCGCTTGACGCTCCAGATTCCGCTGGCAGCATGTCATAAAGTTTTGCGATCTTCAGTTCCGGATCGCCAATCATCGGATAGGTCACCTTGTGACCTTGCGTTTCTTCGATATCCGCCGCCCATTTTCCGTGACTCGTCACTGGATCTACGCTTAGGCCAATAATCTTGGTGTTGCGTTTAGCGAACTCCGGCTGTAGCCCGGCCATGTAGCCCAATTCGGTCGTGCATACGGGCGTGAAATCTTTGGGGTGCGAAAACAAGATGGCCCAGCCGTTGCCGATCCATTCGTGAAAATTGATTGTGCCCTGCGTTGTTTCAGCGGTGAAGTTCGGAGCGTCAGAATTGATGCGTAACGTCATGTCGTTCCTCGGAACTGGATTGGATTTGGTGAATGGCCCAGCGCATTTAAATTCTAGTGAATTAGTAGGGAATAGAATATCCAGCATAAAGCCACGGCGTCAAGCCCGTGCAAAAGGCCGGTTGCGGTAGAGATGCTAGGTCGCCGGAATTCCGATATAGCGCTGCGACGAAAATTATTTTCGGCCAAACGCGAAGCTGATGAATCTGATTTGAAATGGTTGCTTCGAAAATCACTCTCGCGATGGTACAAGTCGATGTATTCACGGACCGCGCGCTCACGGGCAATGCGCTGGCGGTCGTTCTTGATGGGCGCGGCCTCACGACTGACCAAATGCAAGCGCTGGCGCGCGAAACTAATCTCTCAGAGACAACGTTCATTCTCCCGGGGGACGCAACTGTTGAAAAGAACTGCGGAATCCGCGTTCGTATTTTTACCGTGCAGGAAGAACTGCCTTTTGCCGGGCATCCCACACTTGGCACTGCCTTCGTTATTCAGGGCCAGACAAACGCTGCCGAAGTGCTGCTCGATCTGAATGTCGGAACCGTGCCCGTACGTTTTAGTGAAGAGCCATCGCAGCCTGTCTTTGGTGAAATGACGCAAAAGAATCCGGAGTTCGGCGCGATGCACAGCGTGGCGGACATCGCGCAGTTGACCGGTCTGAGCACGACTGACTTCGACGACAGTGCGCCCATCCAAACCGTCTCTACCGGCATTCCGTTTACGATCGTTCCACTGCGTTCGCTGAACACCCTACAGAATCTCCGCATCGATGTTGCCCGCTGCAGCCAATATCTTGCGCGCAGCGCGGGAAAGTTCCTTTACTTTGTGTGCCGGGAGACTGTCGATCCGAAGGCTCGCCTTCACGCCCGCATGATTTTCTATAACGGCGACGACCCGGCCACCGGTTCCGCCGCTGGATGCTGCTCGGCTTGGATGGTGGCGCATGGCGTCGCTGCAAGCGATGATCGGGTTTTGATTGAACAAGGGCTCGAAGTGCACCGCCCCAGTCGCATTTTTGTGCGCGCGACTAAACGAAATTCTGGACACGATAACCATGTGGTCAATGTGCGTGTCGGTGGAAATTGTGTAGAAGTCCTTCGCGGTGAAGTGATGATGGAAGTCTAACGCATCGAAACACTGCGACGCTTGTGCTCCTCGGCTCGCCTGCAAGAGTCTCCTTACCACAACAGTGCCATTGGCGAGCGCGCTACTTTACCCCCGGCACGATTCTGTTTAGCATTCACCTCGCTCCCGATTCTAAAAAAAATAAATTTCGGATTCAAAAAAATTTAGCGACGACAATCTCCCGGTCAAAACAATGAAGCCAAAAAAAACAATTCTTTGTGTGGACGATAATGAACAGGCACTTTCCATCCGCAAAATCATGCTCGAGACGCGGGGCTATCGCGTGCTCGCTTTTAACAACGGCCAACAGGCACTCGAAGCGTTTCGCCGCGGCGGTGTCGACCTCGTGCTTACCGACTTAATCATGCCAGGCGTGGATGGCTCACAACTGATCGAAAAAATTAAGAATGTCTCTCCGCAAACTCCGGCTGTGCTGATCTCGGGCCGAACCAAGATCTACGAGCGCGAAACACTCGCCGATCTTTTTCTTCCAAAGGGAACGTACGAGCCGGCTGAATTGCTGGAACGCATTCGACTGTTATTGGTGCGCAAGCGTGGACCGAAGCGCGCAGTTGAACTTCGCGAACGTCATCCGGCGGAGCACGCTACTGTCGCTTGAGTGAACGCCGTTGCCGGGGATGCCGTTGTCTTTCCTTGTGATATCGTTTTCACTGCATGTCGGCCTTCATCGAAGCGCAGGATGTCCGCAAAACTTATCGAATTGGAAAGGTTAATGTACCAGCTCTTCGCGGCGTTTCTTTCAGCGTGGAAAAGGGCGAGTTCGTTACGGTCGTCGGCCCGTCGGGAAGCGGCAAGTCGACCCTCTTCTATTTACTTGGCGGGCTGACGCGCCCCGATTCCGGAAGCGTCACCATTGACGGCGTCGATTTTGCCGCGCTTTCTGACGGCGCTCGCACTCGGCTCCGCAAGAGCAAGATTGGATTCGTTTTTCAGAAATTTAATCTGTTGCCTACGCTCAGCGCACGCTCGAACATCGAAATCGCCGTTGACATTGCGGGGAAGGGGATGCCTGATCCCGAATTTCTTAAGCAGGTCACCGATATGCTCGGAATCGCGCAACGGCTCGACCATCGGCCGAATGAGCTTTCCGGCGGCGAGCAACAGAGGGTTGCACTCGCGCGAGCTCTCATCAACCGGCCAGCGATCGTGCTCGCCGACGAGCCGACCGGCAATCTGGACTCGAAGAGCTCCAGCGTTGTTCTCAATATGCTTCGCCAATCGAACAAAAATCTAGGGCAGACCGTGCTCATGATTACGCATAACCCCGAGGCCGCCAGCTATGGTGATCGCATCGTTCACATGCGCGACGGCCAGATCGTTGCGCCAGAGGACGATCCGCAATGGTCGGCGCCTTCAGTTCGACCTCTGCACCCTGATTTGGACTAAGGGTTTTGCTGATTGATGCCGCATAGCAGCGGTGTACTATTCTTCGAATGATCTTCCCGCCGTTTGAGGTTGCTATCAAAATTGCGATCGCTCTTGGCATTGGTCTGCTGGTTGGATTGGAACGTGCGTGGTCGCAAAAGGACGTCGGAGTTCGTACGTTTTCTATCACTGCTCTCCTCGGCTGTCTTTCCGTTCTCATTTCCCTGCAAATGGCCACTGTCTGCTTGGTGGGAGTGGTTGTCCTGGTTGCCTTCATGAACGGACGAACCCTGCTCGTCGATCGTTCGTTGGAGATAACTACATCAGTGGCGCTGATCGTTACTTTTATTCTGGGTGGGTTGGTCGGCGAGGGCCACCTGTTCACTCCCACCACGTCAGCGATTCTGATGATTATGTTGCTGGCGTGGAAGACCGAGTTGCAGCGGTTCGCGGGTGATCTAAAGCTACCAGAAATTCGTGGAGCCGTACTGCTGGGTCTGATTGGCTTTGTAATCTATCCGCTTTTGCCCAATCGATTCATCGACAGCTGGCATTTGCTGAACCCAAGGCAATCATGGCTGATCGTCATCATCGTGGCTGGGCTCGGCTTCGCTAATTACGTGTTATTGAGGTTGTTCAGCAATCGAGGTTTGTATTACACAGCGGTGCTCGGCGGATTGGTAAACAGCACGGCTACGGTTGCGGAATTATCGCGTACCGTCTTGAGTAGCGAGTCGGAGGCGAGCAGTACAGTAGTTGCTCTCGTTCTGCTCACATCAGTCGCAATGTTTGTGCGCAATCTTCTGATTTTAGCGATCTTCTCGCCTGCATCCGTGTCGATTGCAATATGGCCGCTGCTGGCAATGACCGCAGGAGCACTGATTTTTGCCTGGAGGAACCGCGAGCGCAGTACAGAACCGGTTCGAAGCCTGCAGCTCGACTCACCGGTTTCTTTGCGCCGTGTGCTCAGTTTCGGCGGATTATTCGTGAGCATGGAAATAGTTGGAACCGTTGGAGCGAAGTTCCTCGGTAAGTTTGGCTTTCTTGCACTGAGTCTGCTCGGTGGCGCCGTGAGCAGCGCGAGCACGACTGCTGCAGCGGCGACAATGGCAATTCACGGCAAACTGGCTCCGGACGTGGCTGGCGTGGCCACGGTCTGTGCATCGATCACCAGCGCCTTAGTGAATCTGCCGCTGATCCAAAGGCAATCGCACAACAAGCGTCTGACTCGATCGCTAGCGGTGATCTCATTTCTTCTGGTTGCAGCAGGAGTGGTGGTGTTGGTCGCCAGGGAAAGATACCGTTGAAAAGACCTGTGTCCGCACTCATCGGTGGGCATCGACGAGATGCGGGCAAAGGCCTTAAGTCGCTTGATATAAAAAGGCTTCGGTTGGAGTTAACGTTTTCCAACTACATGGCCGCGTCCATCACGTACTTCATTTCCTTTGAAGTGGGCAACCTTGTCAACCGGGTGTGCAGGCTTCTCGCCGCGTGCCGGCATCGGGCCATGATAGCCATGCTCCGGATGAAAACGATTATTTACGTGGCCGTGGAAATCGGCAGGGCCATGAAACCATGGGCCAGCGCCGATAAAGACTCCACCTACAAACCATTCCGGACCATAGTACCCATAAGGGGCGCAGTCGTAGGGCGGGACGTCATAGTAGCCATACGGACAATCAGGTGCAACGCCGATATTTACGCTAACCTGAGCTTGGGCTGTTGGAGCAGTTACCATGAAACAGATCGCGGCAGCAGTGGCTAAAACAAAAAACTTTAATCCATTCATTAAATTTTCCTCTTTGTTTTAGTTGGTCATTGGTGGTTCGACCTTCGGTGTTCTCAATACATTACACGTATGGAATTTCGATTCAACTTTCGGCGTAGGGGTTGGCTTGGACACGGAGCATACCACGACTAAATATGGCTCTCGCGAGAGTCGCGAATTGTCACTCAATATCCAACTGCTGTAGAATTAGGCGTCGGGCGGGAGTAACTCAGTGGTAGAGTGCGACCTTGCCAAGGTCGAAGTCGCGGGTTCAAATCCCGTCTCCCGCTCCAGATTTCTTGCAGCTCCGCCTTCGCGCGGACTTTCATCAAGACATGCCATCGGGCGCGGTAGCCAAGTGGTAAGGCCGAGGTCTGCAAAACCTCTATCGTGAGTTCGATTCTCACCCGCGCCTCCAACTTCCACCGCGCAAAACATTTTTCGCAAAAAAGAAGGCGGCCCGTGGGCCGCCTCCGAATGTATGTACAGTTGGGACTTAGATTCGCACGCACACCGACTTCGTCTGCGTGTAGAGAGCGAGAACGTCTTTACCCATCTCGCGTCCCCAGCCGGATTGCTTGTATCCGCCGAAAGGCAGAGCCGCGTCGAAGATGTTATAGCAGTTGATCCAGACGGTCCCAGCTCGCAGTGCGGCCGCCAGACGGTGCGCCTTTGAAATATCCTTCGTCCAAATTCCTGCCGCCAAGCCGTAGACCGAATCGTTAGCCCGGGGCAGCAGCTCTTCCGGATTGTCGAATGGAATCGCCGTCACGACGGGTCCGAAGATTTCTTCCTGCACGACTCTCATGTTGTCTTTCGTATTTACCAGTACAGTGGGCTCGACAAAATATCCTTTGTCGCCGAATTTCTTTCCGCCAGCCATCGCGGTTGCCCCTTCCTTCAAGCCAATCTCTAAGTAGTTGCACACTCGCTGCAACTGTTCCTCGGAGACTAATGGCCCCATCGACGTTTCCGGCTCCAGGCCCGATCCGACTTTGATCTTCTTGGCCTTTGCTGCCACGCCTTCCACCACGCGATCGAACACGGGCCGCTCCACAAACAAACGCGAACCGGCACAGCAGCATTCTCCCTGATTGAAGAAAATGGCGCTCGCGGATTCCGCGACCGCGGCGTCCAAATCCGCATCCTTGAACACCACGTTTGGCGATTTGCCGCCGAGTTCGAGCGAAACCTTTTTCAGATTTCCGGTAGCGGCGTGCACGATCAGCTTGCCTACTTCAGTTGATCCGGTAAAAGCGATTTTGTCGACCTGATCGTGCGCCGCCAGAGCCGCGCCCGCAGTTTCGCCGTATCCGGGGACGACGTTGACCACGCCATTGGGGAATCCGGCCTCCATGATGAGCTCGCCTAAACGCAGGGCAGAGAGCGGAGTCTGCTCGGCGGGTTTCAACACTACGGTGCAACCCGAAGCGAGCGCAGGCCCCAGCTTCCAGGCTGCCATCAGCAGGGGGAAATTCCACGGGATAATCTGACCCACGACGCCCACCGGTTCGCGGAGGGTGTAGGCGTGATAGTTTGCGCCGGGTGTGTAGGGAACCGAGAGCGGAATAGTTGTGCCTTCGAGCTTGGTCGCCCATCCCGCCATATAGCGGAACATTTCGGCGGCAAGAGGTACATCCGCGGCGCGCGCCACGGTGAGCGGCTTGCCGTTATCAAGGGTTTCGAGCGTCGCGAATTCCTCGACGTGTTCTTCGAGCAGTTCGGCGAGTTTCCATATCAGCTTGCCCCGTTCGGAGGCTGTCATGCGTGACCATGGCCCGCTATCGAACGCCTTGCGGGCGGCCTTAACGGCGGCGTCAATGTCCTGCCGGTCGCCTTCGGCGACTTGCGCCAGCACTTCGCCGGTGGCAGGGTTATAGGTCGGGAAGGTCTTGCCCGAGGCGGCATTCACCCACTTGCCGTCGATCAGCATTTTGCGTGGCTTGGAGATGAAGTCGCTGGCGTGCGAATCAATCTGGATCGGAGAAACCGCAATTCCCATAAATCCTCCTTAGAACGATATTTAGTGAGACAGATCTGTTGACCTGAAGCGAGCTTGAAAAAATACTAATCCCGCTGGTTGCGGAAGGCAACCGCGGGATGTGACAGCAACCGCGGAGGTGACACATGAGAGGATTTCGCAGCGTCTACTGGCTGTGCAGAATGTAGCCGGGCTCGAGCGGAAGCTTGCCGTCAATCTTCAACACCTCGACGTTGCTGTTAATGGAGTAAACATTCACCAGGCCGATTGCTGCCGGATTGGATTGCAGTGCCTTTAGGGCGTCGTCATCGCCCGAAACGACGTGAAAGGTTACCCTGCTTTTGTTGGCTGTGTCGATCAATTTCTTAAACTCGTCAGTCGTCAGCGATAAAAGCTTCTGAGCCACGATTTGCATCTCTGGTGAGGATGGGTCAGTGAGAATTACCATGAGGTCAAAACCATCTGGCCGTTTGTGGGTGGTCTTGATCATTTTTGCGAGGTCAGAGGCTTTGACCATTGTGAACTGGCTATCCTTGCCAGTCACTATCGCCACGTCGCGCGCCGCCGCGATATCGCAAGGCGACAAAATACATAACGATATGAGCACAGCTTTTTCCAGCATCCCGAGCGCTCGGCTTTTCTCTAACATCATTACCGTAACCCTCGAAAGACTAGCCAGTCTTCAAGTGTGGTGCCATAATCTGCTTTCAGACGGGCTCTAATCTTCGCCGCCTCCCGCTCGTTTCCCGATGATGCCTGCAAGTTCGCCAGCTTCCACTCGGAAAAGGGATACTCGGAATCCTCGGACAGTTCTTCGATGGCTGCGGCAGCCTTCGACTCCGCGGCCAGTAGCTCACCATTCGCTCCATGGTATGCGCGCTCGACCGCGTTGCTTCGATTGCTCTGGAGCATTTTTTGCAAGTGCGAGACGGCAGCGCGGGCCACGTCAAGTTCCCCGTCTTCCGACGCCAATCGTGCTCGCGTACGTAACATATTCGCGAGCAGGGCATTGCGTCTCCAGCCCGAGACGTGCCCGGTTTTCTGCAAAACTGCTTCGGCTTGATCAAGCTGTTGAGAGGCCTTGCCGGGCGATTCCGCTAAAAGAGCTTGGTACCGATGGATGGAACTCTGGTAGTCATTCAATTGCAGTTTCGTTGCCTGCTCCAACACGATCGCGAGTTCGGTGCGGGCTCGCTTTGGGTTGTTTCCTCGGGCATAAGTGATGGCGAATTGAATCTGACACTGCAACCGGTCCTGCGGTGTCAATGCCAATGGAAGTGCTTTAGCATATTCTTGCCTTGCGCGTTCCTAATCTCCTAAAAGGGCATAATCGTCGCCAATCGCCTTCTGTGAAGAATAGAACTTCGGATCTATCTTCAAGGCCTCGCGGTACTCGGCCAGGGATTCTTCCAGGCGACCCGCCTTTTGCAGAATTTCGGCCAGGGAATCGTGGGGGTTGGCATCCGTCGGTTCCGCCTCTACATACCGCTTCAGGTACGGAATTGCCTCATCGTATTCATGCATGTAGGCCAAGTCATATCCCAAAGTGTTCAAAGCGCCAGCGAACTTGGGATCGATTTCCAGAGCTTGCTTCGTGAATCGGATTGCTGCTTCGAAATCGCCCTGAGATTGCAGCCACAGCCCAGCCTCAAAGTTGAGTTGTTCATCCCGGGGATACATCGCCATCAAATCGCGAGCAATCCCATTGAAACGGAGCGCTCCCAACCCCGGCCAGCGCGCAGGCCTAATGGAACCACCATGCTCCCACTGTAGCGACCGAGAATTCCTTGCTCAAATTACTGAGGTACCGGGTGCGAAAAATTGCCGGAAGGAGTAAATCCGGATAAACGGCGTGTTTCGCCCGTTATTTGATCTCCTTCATCGGCAGGAGCGTGCCGTAATCCCTTCCTGAGGGATCGACAGCTCGCGCCACGACTCCGCCAAACGCATCGCGCAGTTCCGGATATCTCGTCACCAGCGCCTTGATTACCGCCGCATTTTCCTGGAACGTTCGCGCCGTATCTGATATGTCTGCGGCCCTATACTTCACGACTACGTCAAGGTCATCTCCAACCGCCAACGGAAAGAATTCGGTTAAGTGATAGACTTTGCCACCCGCGCTCATATCTACCGTGTTTCCATTCACCGGAACATCGGACGGTTGTGCCGCTTGGCTATCCTCATAAAGTTTGTCGGTAGCCTGCGTGCTCATAAAGTCGACCGGCGAGGCTAAGGCAATCGCCTCGCGATAATACAGCCAGGCATTGTGATGCTGGCCTTTCGACTCGAAATCGCGGGCTCGTTGCGTGAACCACGCCGCATCGTGTCCCATTGTTTGCGCGCTTCTGGCGTAAAATCCAGCCAATTTCCAATCGCTACCCAGTTGTTGCAAAACAAAGGTCAGCGTTTTTGCACCCTTAGCGCCATTAACGTCGACAATCGTAATGCCGTATTTTCCCGGTGGTAGATTATTTAGGACAAACACCGCGCTATCTTTGGTCTGACCCGATTTGCCAAATACTCCGCACAGAAATTCCGCCCGCGGTAGCGCTGCCGGACCGTCGGCCGCGAGCAAGAACGGTGGCCGAACCGTAGCTTTTGCGCCCGTGAACGCGTCATGATTTTCCTTAACCGCATCTTCAATACCGCCAAAGCTCGCTGCAACCGCGGGAATCGAATTTTGTTTCAGAGCAGCCACATCGCCGCGCGCGGTCATGTCGAAGTAGCGCATCGCTGCTGCCTCAAGCGCACTTCGCACTGGAGCATCCATGTCCGTTGCGTCCTGGCAAGTCTGGCCGTAGGCGTATACAGGAAGCATCAGCATTAATAGGCACAACCAGCGTTGCCATCGCAGTCGATTCCACAGAATCAATTTCGCAGTAATGCCCAATGGAAAATCCTCCGCTGGCATTTTACGCGCAGTTGTTGCGATTAAATATGGTTTAGATGGGTCCAGCGCGGAACGTTCATTCGTAATCAATCTGCAACATTTAGCCAGCACAGCGTTCTACAAGCGATGGTAAGATTTATGCAAGGGCGCATCGGCTGCGGAAAAGAAAGCCGCTCGCGGAAACAGGTATTGTAATGCCATGCACGCGCAGGTGGTTTGTCTTGGCGGTCGTGTTGGCGGCTCAGGTCCTTTTGGCCCAGACTGCCACCCCTCCCGCGGGGCCGAGCAGCAACCCGACGCCGGCCAAAAAACCGCCTGCTGCGTCATCTCACAAGACAACGGCCAGGTCCGACGCTGCGAACCACAGGTCCCTTAAGGCGCCGGCTAAAGTTGTGTCCCATAAAGCCCCGCCACCCGTCGTGCTTCCTCCGATGCCAAGCGGTCCACTCAGTCAGATGCCCATGGATCAGATCCCGCCAACGCCAGCCAAAGTCACTTTTCAAAGCGGCCTTCTGACAATTGCAGCTCAGAATTCGACGCTCGGGGAGATCCTGCGCGATGTGCGCAAGCTTATTGGCGCCTCAATCGAAATCCCTCCAGGCTCAAATGGAGCCAACGAGCATGTGGTAACACATCTCGGTCCGGGTTCGCCACGCGACGTTATTGTGGCGTTGCTCAATGGTTCATCATTCAATTACGTGATGCTTGGTTCGAACGCGGATCCTACCGCAGTCGCGAGCGTGATCCTCACCCCAAAGGAATCGGAGAGTGGCCAGCCGCCAGACCCAAACCCAAACCGCAGCGACTGTATATCAGAACGCGCCAACGGCAATGTCTCCAAATCGGTTTCCTGGACCGCGTACCTTTAACCCGCAGTTACCACAGCCCGGAAATGGAGTTGCCGCGCAGGCGGATGACAGTAAAGATGACGATCAGGATGCCGCCGAAGATAATGCCGATGACCAAACTCAACCCGCGCAGCCCGACACAGCTGCGGCGGATCAGCAACCCGCGGACGCGAATCAGCCCAATGCGGGACCGAAGACTCCCGAGCAGATTTTGGAGATGCTTCGCAAACAACAGCCTGGCGCATCTGTGACGCCCCCTCCTCAGCCGCCTCAGTAATTAGCCGGGGAATCTTTCCGAGCGCGATAGGCAGCCAGAGCCTTGAGAATGACTGCGTTGTGGCCAGCGCTCCCAGCATCTTTACCTCAAGTGAACGGGCCGCGGCTTTTTACGGCGCTTCGACTTAGCTTGAGTGCAAATAATAGTGAGCCGGCTCATTCTGGCGTGCGGCGAGGAGCAATCAGCGCGTGACTCTCAGGACTGAACGGAGGATCACACCAAGCGCATACATATATAAGATAGCTTGTGTCTCGAAGGCCGGAGCAGTTGGCCGGACGCATGATATCAGCGATTTCGGGGATAATTGCCTCGGACGTTTGGCGGACAGACTGAGAGTAGCGGTAAGCGCGACCGAGACGGTCTTCTTTTATGTTCATCTTGTTCCAGCTTGGTACAACTCCGTTAATCTCCCCGTAACTATTGATGGGGAATAACTCTTAAAGAATCGTGGGAAGTGGTGTAGGTGTCCACCTAATGCTTTAGAGTTATCCAAAATCTAGGATATATATTCCATTTTTTGAAGGTGGGCCGGTATGACGTCTTCCAAGTTGCAGACGCTGCTGTTCTCTGTGGTTCTAGTCCTCGCGACTTCACTTTCTCTCTACGGGCAAAACACGTATGGGACAGTCGATGGCACCGTAGTAGATTCTCAGTGGCGCGGCGGTAACCGGCGCGCAAGTCACGCTCACGAACACGGGAACGCAGGAGAAGCACACTCAGGCGACGGGCGGCCAGGGCGATTACCAGTTTGTGAACGTGATCCCTGGTGCTTATCGGTTGGATGTGGAGAAGGCCGGCTTTAAGCATTTCGCGCGAACCAATGTCGTTGTGCAGGTGCAGCAGGATACTCACGTGGACGCCACTTTGCCGATTGGTCAGCAGACCGAGACTGTTGAAGTGACGGCCGAGACTCCTTTGCTGCAGGCTGAAACTTCGTCGCTTGGTCAAGTGGTGGAGCAGCGCAAGGCTAACGAACTGCCTTTGAATGGACGCAATATTTTCAATTTGATTACGGTTTCCCCGGCGGCGGTGGCGCAGGGTGGGTCTGGTGGTTCACTCAGTTGGACAAAACCCATTCAGTTGGGGCAATTACCAAATTGGAGGTTCGTTCGCAAACCAGGGCGCAGAATACCTCGACGGTCAACCGCTAAATATCGGCTATATCAACCTGCCAATTATCATTCCCACCCAGGATTCCATTGGTGAGTATAAAGTTCAGTACAGCAACTTAGGTGCTGAATGGGGCAAGTTTTCCGGCGGCATTGTGAACCTGAGCACAAAATCCGGCACCAACAACTGGCACGGTTCCGTCTACGAATACTTTCGCAACAAGGTGCTGAACACCAATGAGTACTTCAACAAACAAGCTGAGCTATCATCGGGTCTGTCTAACACCCCTCCGCCGTGGGTACAGAACCAGTATGGATTCGAAGTCGGCGGTCCTGTGATCAAGAATAAAACCTTCTTCTACACCAGTTGGGAGCAGTACCGCCAGCGCACGGGATCTCCCTTCACAACTACGATCCCGACTCCAGCGGAGTTAACAGGAGATTTTTCGGCGCTATGCACCGCATCGACCGCCGCTGGTGGAGCTGGGGGTGCCTTCAGCGGTGGCGTTTGTAGCGTCCCGTCAGGGCAGATTTACGACCCCTATACTGTCAACCAGGCGACGGGAACGCGCTCTCCCTATCCCAACAATCAAATTCCGAGCACGGAGTTTGACCAAGCAACAACCACGATGTGGACGAAATACTTCCCGAACCCCACCAATTCCAATCTGGTGAATAACTTCACTAGTGCGGCAGAGTCGGGCGGTAACACCAATGAATTCGTGACGCGTGTTGATCAGAACATTTCAAGCACTACGCGTCTATACGGCCGGTTTAGTTATTATGGTCTGACTGATTTAGCCACGAATCCGCTCGGAACCGGTCTGTGCTTCGACCGCTGCGCCGAGAAGTACCACAGCAAGTTGTTAGCATTTGACGTGAACCACTCCTTCTCGCCCACGACCATTTTCGACATAAATCTATCGGGTAGCCGGTTTGTGTATGGTCGCCAACCGATTCTTTCAGACTATGATCTGACGAAACTGGGTTGGTCCGCCGCCTACAACAATCCGCCGGCCGCCATACGGACTCCGCCCACTCCAGCTTTCCCATTCAACAACGATGTCGGCAAGTCGCAGGGCAACAGCGCTATCGGCGACCATAACACTCAGTACAACCTGAGTCCTGCTGTCACCATGATTCGCGGCAAGCACACGATCGTGGCGGGCGCACAGTTCGAATTGGGGTTGGACAACTACTACCAGACCAACATCGCCAGCGGTGCGTTCGCCTTCGGCGGAAACTGGACATCGCAAGTTGCCGGAACCGCCAATCCAAACGCTGCATTCGCTGACTTCCTTCTCGGTTTGTCCAAGAATGAAGGAAGCTTCGTGAACCAAACTGAGGGGGTCGCTCAGGTGCCGGCGCAGACCGCAGGAAGACAGTGGTACCGTGGTTTCTACGTCGATGACACTTTTCGTTTAACGAGCAACCTCACGCTGAACGTTGGAGTCCGCTATGAGCTGCAAGGGACCTGGTCGGAGCGGTTCAACCGTCTTAGTTATTGGGATCCAACAGCCACAAACGCTACCGTCACCGGTTGCGGCGGAAGCCCAGGATCTCCGTGCCCGGGTGACGCCTTTCTCGTTGGTACTGGGCGCAATGGGAGCGACAACAACATCCCCATGGATAAGGATGCCTTTTCGCCACGGCTCGGCATTGCCTATGCCCTGGATAGCAAAACCGTTATTCGTGCCGGCTATGGAACCTTCTACATCCCGAATTACGTATCGTTTGGTCTGAATCCAGACAACGACGTCGTGGATCTCGCCAGCACTCCATTCACTGCGACGAACAATTCGTACCTAACTCCCTTTAGCACGCTGAACGGAACCAATTGCTCGCTTACGGGAGTTGGTTTTGGGAATTTCAGCTGCGCTGACACCAGCGGCCCATTCGGTGCACAGGGGATCTTGCTGCCGCCCGGACGCGGCCCCTTTCCGCCCGCCGTCCTTCCAACCACTCCCACGCCCACAACTGTTCCCGGTACCGTGTCGAATTTTGTCGCTGGGAACGCCTCGCCGAACCTGGCGCCCTATTTCGGGACCAGCGGCACTGGTAATCCAAAGTGGGGATATGTTGAGCAGTACAATTTAGACATCCAGCGCCAGTTGCCCGCCGGCTTCTTTGCTGACGTGGCCTACGCTGGCTCGCACGGCGTTCACCTGCAACAATATCAAACCCAGCGCAACGAAATACCCGATTCGTTTGTCGCCCAGGCCGCATCGCAATGCCCTGGGATTGCGCCGACTGGCACCACCTGCACGCCGACCATCGCCGCGACCATTCCAAATCCGATGGCGGGAACCAGCCCGAATGCCACCATCGGCGCTCCCACCATTACCGCCGGTCAACTTGATAGACCTTACCCCGAATACCTTGCCGTACAGTTGGCAGGATATGGTTGCTGCTTCAGCTCATATAACTCACTGCAGGCGACTGTCACTCGCCGGTTCCAAGGTGGCGGAACGCTGTTGGTTGCCTACACCAACGCGAAGCTCCTGAGCAATACGGATACTTTAACCAGTTGGCTCGAAGGCAATACTGGAGGCGTTGGGCAGGTGCAAGACTGGAACAATTTGAAGGGGGAAAAATCGCTCTCCTCGCAAGACGTTTCGCAACGTCTTGTAATCAGTTATGTTCTGGATCTTCCCTTCGGTCATGGCAAGATGTGGGCAGCTAACTTCAACGGCGGCGCCGACAAAGCAGTTTCCGGGTGGGGAATCGACGGTATCACGACATTCCAGCGTGGCTTTCCGTTGAAGATCACCTATGCAGGCTCTACTCCCTTGGAGAGCGCCAACCTCGGCGTGTCAAATGTGCGTCCTGACGTGGTACCTGGATGCGACAAAAAGGCAGGAGGCGGCAACGTGGCAATGTGGTTTAACACGGCCTGCTTTACTCAGCCGGTCGATTGGGGCTTTGGCGACGAATCTCGCACAGATCCCGTGCTTCGGACGCCTGGAATCAACAACTTCGACTTCGCCATCTTTAAACGGACCCCAATTACCGAGAGAATGGGTCTTGAGTTCCGGACGGAGTTCTTCAATTTGTTCAACCACCCGTATTTCGCACCGCCCGCAACCGGTTTAGGGGCGGCCGGATTCGGTGAGGTAACTTCCACAGTCGGGGCTGGCGAAGCCTCGCCCGAACGCCTGATTCAGTTTGCTCTAAAGTTGGTTTTCTAAGTCAAAGATAGAACCGGACTGGGCAGTGTTTGCTCAGCCCGGTTTTCTTCTAAGTGCTCGCCGTCCAGCGGCATAGTGCTCTGTTAAGCGTATTTGTTTCGACGCATACAGGTACATTTTCTGGCCCGCAATGAGGAACGTTCCTGTCATTGATTACTCCGACGCCAAAAAGATCGTCGATTTGATTGTCGACAAAGCTGAAGCCCTACAGAAGTCAGTTGTGGTAGCCGTGGCTGATTCGCACGGTGAGCTTATTGCTTTTGCCCGTATGGATGGCGCGCCGATTTCATCGATCAAGGTTGCTGCGAACAAGGCGTGGACCGCTGCCCGGGAACGAAAAACGACGAAAGAAATCGGCGAAAAGGTGCGGCACCCTGAAAAAGGACATGACATCGCATACTACGGAGATCACAGATTCGTGGGATGGGGCGGCGGCATTCCAATCTGGAAGGACGGAGTTGTTGCCGGCGCCGTTGCAGTTAGCGGCTTGTCATCGCGTGAGGACATCGAGTTAGCCACGCTTGCACTGGGAGTTATCGGCGAGCGTGACATTCCATAAGTACGGTCAATACGATTGGTCGATTCTAAGTCGGCCACTAAGATGGAGGTGACAATGGTACGCATGCCTCACCGTCTTTTTCTCGGGCTTTTCTTTCTCGTCTTATCTTTTCTTCTCGTTCCTTTCCTACGCGCAGACGTCCGCATCGGATGTTGAAGCACGGGTTGATTCGCTGCTTGGAAAACTGACCCTCGAAGAAAAGGTTGACTTGATCGGTGGAGTAGACAGCTTTTACGTTCGTTCTAATGAGAAGATTGGATTGCCGCGGTTGAGGATGGCTGACGGGCCGGTGGGCGTGCGAAATTACGGTCCGTCAACTGTTTTTGGCGGTATTGGCCTGGCAGCAGCGTGGGATCCGGAATTGGCGAAACGTATCGGGGAGACAATCGGCCGCGACGCCCGTGCCCGCGGAGTGCATTTCATGCTGGGACCTGGCGTGAATATTTATCGTGCTCCGCTCAATGGACGGAACTTCGAATATTTTGGTGAAGATCCCTTTCTATCCGGGCGCGCAGCCGTCGCTTATATCAAGGGCATGCAAAGCCAGGGAGTAAGTGCGACCATCAAGCACTTTATGGGTAATAACTCGGAATTTGACCGGCATAACACAGATACCATTATTGATGAGCGCACTATGCGCGAAATCTATCTTCCGGTATTTGAGGCCGCTGTTAAGGAGGCTCATGTCGGATCCATCATGGATTCCTACAACCTGACTAACGGTCTTCACATGACGCAGAATGGTTACTGAATAGTGACATCGCCAAAAAGGAGTGGGGATTCACTGGGATTGTGATGTCGGATTGGGATTCCACTTATGACGGCGTTGCCGCTGCGAATGGCGGGCTCGATCTGGAGATGCCTTCAGGAAAGTTTATGAACCGTGCGACTTTGTTGCCTGCCATCAAAGCCGGTACGGTTAGCACGGCAACCATCGATGACAAAGTCCGGCGCATTCTGCGAACCGCAATTGAATTTGGCTGGCTCGATCATGAGCAAATCGACCTGTCGACGCCGCTTCTGAACGTTGCTGGCAAGCAGGTCACTCTGGAAGCTGCTCGCTCGGGCATGGTTCTCCTCAAAAACGACGGCAATGTTCTTCCGCTTGATAAGGGGAGTATCAAATCTATTGCAGTCATCGGTCCCGATGCCTATCCTGCCATACCCGCTGGCGGAGGCAGTGCCGAAGCCGTCCCATTTACGCCGGTGAGCTTTCTGGAGGGTATCCAGGGTTACCTCGGTGGAGGCGTGAAGGTCTACTATTCGCCGGGGATACCCACCCTTGAGGAAATGTCAAAGCATACGGAATTTACATCGGAGGCTACCGGCGGCGAAAAGGGCTTGAAAGCGGAGTTTTTCAATAACTCGGGTCTAAGTGGCCCGCCAGCGATGGTTCGTAACTTCGAACACGTCCATTACGTCCCGGCCCATGCGGTTGAACACGCAGAGCTTCCTATGTCGATTCGGTGGACTGGATTCTTCACACCAACTGTTCCAGGAGAATATCTTGCGTTCGTTCAGGGACCTGGCGAAAACGGCGGTTATCGACTCTATATCGACAAGAAGCTTGTGATCGATGATTGGACACAATGGTACGCCTTCGTCGCCGAAGCTCCGCTCACTTTCACACCGGGCCCACATCAAGTGGAACTGGACTATCGCGTCAGCGGTGGATGGGGTAAGACGACGGTTAACTTTGGAATTGTGCGTCCGGAGACGCTGGTTACAGACGAGGCAAAAGCGCTGGCAGCCCGTGCCGATGAGGTAATCGTTGCCGCGGGTTTCGACGCTGATAGCGAAGGTGAGAGCGCGGACCGGATGTTTCGTTTGCCCCCGGCTCAGAACGAATTGATCAATCAAATTGCCGCGGCGAACAAGAAGACGATTGTCGTCATAACTTCGGGCGGCGGAGTCGATATGATGCCCTGGATTGATCACGTTCCTGCACTTTTCGAGGCATGGTACCCCGGTGAGGAAGGCGGCACCGCGTTGGCACAACTACTTTTTGGAGAATTCAACCCGTCGGGACGGCTGCCGATTTCGATCGAACGGCGGTGGGAAGATAATGCAGCGCACGATAGTTACTATCCGAAAGCCAGCAGTAAGAAGGTTGAATACAGCGAGGGAATTTTTATAGGTTATCGGCACTTCGATAAGTCCGCGACGAAGCCTCTGTTTCCGTTTGGTTATGGGCTCTCTTACACAACCTTCGCGTATAAGAACCTGTCGATTTCATCGCCGTCATCGGATCAAGTTAGCGTTACATTCGATGTGACTAATAGTGGTGCGCGCTCCGGCGCGGATGTCGCAGAGGTTTTCGTTGGCGACCGTCATGCTCCGGTCCCTCGGCCGGTTAAAGAATTGAAGGGTTTTGCGAAAGTAAATCTAAGTCCCGGTGAGACGAAGTCGGTGACGATCAATCTCGACCGGAGAGCATTCTCATATTATGACGTTGGAAAGCACGCATGGACGGTCGCGCCAGGAGATTTCGAAATATATGTCGCTCGTTCGGCGGCAGAGATTGAGCTGACCGGGAAAGCGACGGTACATTAAATAGACCGCGCCCAGCGTTAAAATCGTTATTCCTACTCTCCGACGCCGACGATCACAGGCGTTCCGCGAGGAGATTCATGGGAGCCGCTCTCGGGTTCGAGCGTCACGGCAAAGTTCTTGGCCGCTACGCCTTCTGGCAGCGGAGGATTCACGACAGTCGCGCTGCCATGAGCATCCGGCTTGAACAAGCCGGCGGCGATGGGCGCACCGCCGTTCGCAGGGAACAACCATAGTTCATAAATTTTCTCCGCAGGCAGAGCCGGCAAGTCACTGGCGATGAAAATCAGGTTGTGGGTGCGGCGCTCATAGATGGCTTTACCTCTCGGCTGAGGTTTGTTGCCAGCGGCAACCAGCTCCACTTTCAAGGCGTCGGGGTCGAGCAAGGTCGCCACGACTGCGTTGGCTTGTTCAAGCTTACTTGCCTGATCGGCGAATTGCGCTCGCAATGAGGCCACGTCCTCGTGCAAGGTTGAATTTTGCCGCAGCAAGCCGATGCAGACGATCGCGAGTGCCACCGCAACTACCCATCCCAGGACAGGAAGCCATGAACGCTGGCGTACCGCGGACGCGCTGACGGTCTCACTACCCGCCTGTATGCGTGGTTCTTTGGCAATAGCCGACAACAGCCGTTGTCGCGCACGCGCGGGAGGTTTGGGTCCGGCGGTCGTCAGCGCGAGCAGGCTGCTGTCACCGCGCAGCAACTCCAATTCGCGACGACAGGAGGCGCAGCCTTCCAGATGCGCTTCGAGCGAGCGAAGTTCTTCGCCACTAAGCGATCCTAGCGCGTAGAGTGCCAGATCATCCGCGAATTGTTCGTGCACGCTCATGCAGCCAACACTTTTCGCAACGAAAGTAGTCCTGCGCGAATCCTGGTCTTAATTGTGCCGAGCGGTTCACCGGTTTTGTCGGCAATCTCAACGTGGGTCAATCCCTCGAAATACGCCATCTCGAGTGCAGATCGTTGTGTCTGGGGCATTGTCTGAAGCGCCCCACGAACCTTGTCCATGGTGCGCGTGCGATCGGCATCGCTCGCAAGGTCCGGCTCAACCGAGACGACCAGGTCTTCGATATTGTTTTCGGGGCGACGCCGACGCAGCGCATCGATAGCCCGATGGCGCGCGATCACAGCAAGCCATGCCGCCATGTTGCCGCGATTTGCGTCGAATGCTCCGGGACTGCGCCAGAGCTGCATGAAGATCTCCTGCAACACATCCTCGGCAGCGCCCGTATCCTGGAGCACCCTCAGCGCCACCGAATATACGATGGAGGAATAACGATCATAGAGTGCCGCCATCGCACCCTGATCGCCTGACCGGATCGCCGTTACCAGCGCCAGATCGGAGGTCATCGCGTTGCTGTCACCGCTCGACACGCGATCTTCATCCTCCTTAAGTACGTCTCATAATGAGCTTTGGATTGCTTTCTCAAAGCCTATGTAATCGATGAGGCTCAATGAAAATACCAATGAAAATGAGTCGAAGCAAGCCTTACATGGTTAATAGATTTCAGATCTCGCTGCGCGCGTCATCAGCTCTTCAATGGCCCGTTGTGGCGATTTGCCATTTTGCAGAATATCGAACATCTGTTCGGTGATTGGCATCTCAATTTTTTTCTTGCGCGCCAAACCGACCGCAGCCCTGGTGGTGAATATTCCTTCGGCCACTGCTCCGTGCATGCCGGCAATAATGTCCGGCAGTTTGCGGTTCCTGCCGAGTTCAACTCCGACGCCGCGGTTGCGCGAGAGATCCCCGGTGCAGGTGAGGACCAGATCGCCCAGTCCGGCGAGGCCAGACATAGTCTCGAGACGCCCGCCGCACGCCACAACCAGGCGAGCCATCTCGGCCAGACCACGCGTAATCAGCGCAGCGACAGAATTGTGACCGAGGCCGAGTCCATCGCAGACACCGGCGGCGATCGCAATGATGTTCTTCAACGCGCCGCCTAACTCGACGCCGATCACGTCGTCATTGGTATAGACGCGAAAGCGCGAATCGTTGAATGCCTGCTGCACAATGCGTGGCACTTCGCTGTCGACTGACGCCACCGTGACGGCAGTCAGGATCTCCGCGCGCAACCTCTTTGGCGAACGAAGGCCCGCTCAACGCGGCGAGGAGAGGCGTGAATTTGCGTTCGCAAAATATCGCTAATCACTTCCGTCATGCGCAGCAGAGTGCCGTCTTCGAGTCCTTTGGTACAGCTGACGAAAAGTGTTTCTGGGCCGAGAGCCGGCGCCATCCGGTCAAACAAAGCTCGACAATGCTGCGAAGGCATCACGCTGACGACGATCTCCGCTGCATGCAGCGCGGCATTGAGATCGTTGGTCGCTTCGATTGACTCCGGCAGGACGAATCCTGGCAGAAATCGCTCGTTGACTCGCCGGATCGTAATGCTTTCGACAACATCCGGTTCGTTGGCCCAGAGCCGAATGTTATGAGTGCCCTTGCGCCCGAGGACGATTGCCAGGCCGGTGCCCCACGCGCCTGCTCCGATGACGGCGATGCGGCTCATCTTTGGCTTGCTCGTATCGTTTCTGACTTCGTCGCTCCCTAACCGTGACTCGGTTCCGGCGGCGAGGCGACCGATATTTTGCCGGTGCTTCCAGATCACCAGCGCCGAAACTGCGCCGATATAGATGATCTGCCGCGAGTCTGTATATTCGTGGAGAGCCCACGCCACCAGCGGAAAAGCCAGTTGCCGCGGCAATTGATCCAAGCGAGACGTAGCGGAAGGCGACGGTGATGAATAAAAATAGGATCAGCATGCACAAAATGGATTTTGGCGTGAGCAGTATAAAACTTCCGAGGCTGGTAGCGACACCCTTTCCGCCACGAAACTTAAGCCAGACCGGAAAAAGATGACCGAGTACTGCGAAGAAAGCGGCCGTAGTCATGATAAGAGGCTGATGGGATCCACTGAACAGCGCTCGTGCTAGAAGAACCGCCGCCAGACCTTTAACGGCGTCAAGAAGCAAGGTCGCAACGCCGAGCGCAGGAGACTTGCGCGCCACATTAGTCGCGCCAATGTTGCCGCTGCCGCTCGATCGCACATCCTCACCCTTGAAAAGTCTTACCAACAGGTAGCCGAATGGGATCGCGCCCAACAGATAGCTTATGACGGCGGTGATGAGGTAGGGATTCATGTTGGCTGAAGCGAAAACCGTTGCAGTTTCGTATACTTCGATCCTCCCGATGAAAGTTGGCTCTGATAGAGAATAAACTCGTTAGCCTTCATTGTGCCGAAATCAAGCGGGCCCATCGCAACGAGTCGTTTCTCAAGCACAGCGAACGCAGTATTAGACCCATCGCCTTTGCGCCACTTTGGGGAGCCCGATCTGGCACTGTTGCGCGCGAGCGTCAGGTGCGGACTATAGGGCCGATCTTCGCGCGGAATCCCGAGCTCCGCGAGAGCCAGGTCAACCTTCGCGGCTAGTTCAGCAAGTTGCGACTTGGCTTCGATTCCGATCCAGAATACACGTGCAGCTTTTGCCGTCGGGAAAAATCCGTATCCGAGGCAGCGAATATCAAAAGCGCTGACTTTAATCTGCCGCAAACGTTCGGTGATAGCCTCCACCTGCGCCGATGTTTTTTCCCCGATAAACTTTAAGGTAATGTGGAGTGACTCTGGGCGCACCCAGCGAGCTTCGGGCGCGAAACCTTCGACGCCCTCGATGAAGCGCGAGATGCGGGCACGAATTTCAGAATCGAGATCGATGCCGACGAATATTCGCATCTCTTACATTGGCGCCTTATAACAATGCTCTACGGATCATCTCCAATGCCTGCTGGGTTGCGAACTGGCGGATGCGTTTGCGGTCGCCGGGAAAATTACGTTCGACCACCTGCGTTCCCTCTTCTCCCGCCAGCGCGATGTAGACCAAGCCAACCGGCTTCTGCTCACTTCCGCCGCCAGGGCCGGCGACTCCAGTGATTCCACCCCCGTAGCTCGACAGACAACGCTTGCGGATGCCTTCGGCCATTGACGCGGCCACCTCGCGACTGACCGCCCCGTGCTGATCAATCAGCGCTTTGGGAACGTTGGCAAATTGCGTCTTCAATTCGTTCGAGTACACGACCGCTCCGCCCAAAAAGTAGCGCGAACTGCCACCGAGCGAAGTAATGCGCTCCGCCAGCAACCCACCGGTGCAAGATTCGGCAGTGGCTAACGTCATGTTGCGCATCTGCAGCAGATAGCTGACGATCTGCTCGATCGTCTCCCCTTTGGAAGAAAAGACAGCATCACCTAGTTCGTCCTGGATTTTTTCCGCGAGATCTTCGACACGCGAATCGGCATCTGCTTGCGAATCCTTGCGGCAGCGAAGGTGCAACTGGATCTCGCCGCCGCCCGCGAGAATCGTAGTCTCAACGTCGGTAAAAGTCTTATAGATCGGCGCGACACGCGCATCCACCTGCGATTCAGGCATCATCGCGAGTTTGAGGGTGCGCGTGGCGATATGCCGCACGGGAATTCGCGCGCGCAACCGCGACATGCACTCACCCTCAAAAAGTGCCCTCAGTTCGTAAGGAGGGCCAGGAAGCAGCATAAGAATGCGGTCGAGGCCATCATACTTTCCCGCGATCCACTGCCCCGGAGCCGTGCCGAGCGGGTTCAGCAAAGCGGCTGCGCTGGAAATGACATCCGCTTGCTTGGCATTGTTCGCAGCCATCTTCATGCCGCGCTTGGCGAAGCGCTCTTCAAGTTTCGCGAGGATCGCAGAATCGCGCTGCAGTTTCAGTCCGAGCGCGTCGGCCACCGATTCGCGCGTGAGGTCATCTTCGGTGGGGCCGAGGCCACCGGTGAAAATGATGATGTCCGAGCGGCGCATGGCCAGTTTCGCGGCTGCGGTCAGCCCTTCCGCATCGTCGCCCACAACGCCCTTGTAGCGGACTTCTACCCCCAGTTCATTCAACTTTTCGGTGAGGTAGAGCGAGTTCGTGTCCTGGCGATAAGGAGTGAGCAGCTCAGACCCAACCGCGATGATCTCTGCATTCACGGCTAAAAGTGTAAAAATGATGAAAGAGATGACTGGTGAAGTTAGCAGCAGAAGATAGAAGACAATGGAGCGACGGGCGTCCCTTCGGCAAGCTCAGGGCAGGCTCTCGCCCGTCCAGTCCCGCGCAAGCGCGTATCCGCCGGCAAACTTATCTTTCCGGTTGCTGCTGGGTCATACAGTGCAGCGCGCCAAAGCCCCAAATCAGATCACCGGAATAGATCGGCACAATTTCTCGAGTAGGGAAGAGTTGCGCGAGCGTGTTGAGCGCGATGCGGTCGTTAGGATCGTTGAAGACGGGCACCAGCACCGCGGCGTTTGCAATATAAAAATTGGCGTAGCTGGCAGGCAACTGTCGTCCTTCGAAGACAAGCGGGCCGGGCATGGGAATTTCCACGATTTCTAGCCTATCTCCGTCAGCAGTGCGTGCGTTTTTAAGGCGGCCGAGGTTAGCGTGCAAGGCCGCATAATTTTCGTTCTGCGCATTTTGCTCAATCATCGTGACGACCATATTGGAAGCGACGAAGCGTGTGATGTCATCGACGTGGCCATGGGTGTCATCCCCTGCGACGCCGCTATCAAGCCAGATCACGGAATGCGCGCCAAGATAGTCGGCGAACATCTGCTCATACGCGATGCGGTCCATCGGCGGATTGCGCTGCTGGGTGGTGGATAACAGGCATTCCTCAGTTGTGATCAGAGTGCCACAGCCATTGACGTCAATCGATCCGCCTTCGAGCACGACGCGATGCTTCCGATTGGAGCGGTCAGCAACGAACGGCTGCACGACGCGTGCGCCAGCGGTTCGTGCCATGCGCTCTCCAACTTTTTCGTCACGTTTGTAATTCGAATATTTGGCCCAAGCGTTGAATTGAAAATGCAGCGCAAGTAGAGCCGAGCCTCGCGCGTCATGCAGATGATCCGGTGATGGCGTGAGGAAGATGCAGCCGGAATCACGCGTCCAGATGCGATCGGTGCGCCAGTGATGGAAGCTGACGTTCTCGGAAAAAGCATCGGCTTTTTCCAGCACCGCGCGAGCGCGCTTTTCCGAGGCCGTGTCGTTGACGATCAAGTCCACGCGCTCATGACGCGCCAGATTGCGAATAATCTCGGCGAAGACCCACGGAATCGACTCGAACTTCCTGGGCCAGTCGCCGCGCAAATGAGGCCATGCGAGCCACGTGGACTCGTGCGGCTCCCACTCGGCCGGCATGCGGTAGCCCTGTGCGGCGGGTAAGAGTTTGGCACGAGCCGCGGTTTTTCCCGTCATCGATGATCTCGCCATTTTCGTCAAATCATTTTCCATCAATCATGCGGCTGGTGATTGCAGCGTAGCTGTCGATGCGGCGGTCGCGCAGAAAAGGCCAGTTGCGGCGTACGTCTTCCAGATGATGCAGATCCACTTCGCCAAGTAAAATCTCTTCTTTGTCGTTGGAAGCTTCGGCGACCACGCGTCCGAAGGGATCGCAGAAAAATGACCGTCCCCAAAACTCCAGGCCTTTACCGGGCGCGGAATTGCCGCGGATGTCGCCGGTTTCGAAGCCGACGCGATTGACCACTGCGACATAAACACCGTTTGCAATGGCGTGCGCCCGCTGAATGGTGCGCCAGGCGTCGTGTTGTGCCTCTCCGAATTCAGCCTTCTCCGCGGGATGCCATCCTATTGCCGTCGGATAAAACAGAATGCTTGCTCCTTGCAACGCCGTGAGCCGCGCACCTTCCGGATACCACTGATCCCAGCAAACCAGCGCGCCAAGTTTTCCAGCGGAAGTGTCGAAGGCTTTGAAGCCGAGATCGCCGGGTGTGAAATAGAACTTTTCGTAGTAGAGCGGGTCGTCAGGAATGTGCATCTTGCGATAGGTGCCGCGTAATACGCCATCCGAATCGAAAATTGCTGCCGTGTTGTGATAGAGGCCGGGTGCGCGTTTCTCGAAGAGCGACGCGATCAGTACAACTCTATTTTTCAAAGCTGCGGCGCCGAGCTTCTCGGTTGCCGCTCCGGGGATGGGCTCTGCGAGATCAAAGAGGGCAGCATCTTCGCGCTGGCAGAAGTATTGGGTCTGGAATAGTTCTGGCAGGCAGACTACATCCGCACCTTGTCGCTTTGCCTCTGAAACGCGCTCGAGGGCGTTCGCCAGATTATGGGCGGGCTCGGGCCCGCACGACATCTGGATCAGGCCAACGGTGAATTTGTCTCGCACCTGTTCTCCGACTGGTATCGCCGCGGCAAACCGTGTCATGACGCATGTATGTTCGCGCCTTAGCATATCAGAGTGCCTGCCGCTGGCGTGAATGTTACGACAATGTGAACGAAGTCGCCCGCGTTCCGCTCAGTTCTAGTAAATTGTTTCTTCGGAAATGATTTTTTTGCGCTGGAGGTTCATCCTTGAAGAAAAATGTCGCGAAGCGCGATAGGCAACCTGAAGGCAATCATCCGCATGGCAATCATGAAGAAGGCGCAGGGATTGACCGCCAGCTGCACGATCCCGTATCGGATCGGCTGACTCCGCTCGAGCCGCTCGATCTCGGAAAGATTCGATCCATCGACGACCTGGTGCGTGCGATGTCGAAGACTGCCTTCACCGGCCGCCAACTGGGCGAAGCCGCCGATGTGCTCGAGGCCATGGCGCGCGACAAAAATGCTTTCATTGTTATGACACTGGCGGGCGCGATGACCGTCGCCAAGCAGGGACTGGTGATTGCCGAATTGATCGATCGTGGCATCGTGAATGCGATTGTTTCGACTGGCGCGCTGATGGCGCATGGCTTAGTCGAAGCGACCGGTCGCGCCCACTTCCGGCATAATCCTGATCTCAGCGACGAGGAGCTTTACGAGGCTGGATATAACCGCGTCTATGACACGCTCGAGCCCGAGCAGAATCTCGACGATGTGGAACGCGTAATGGCAGCGGTGTTCGGCGGCTGGAATGCTGACGAGGTGATGTGCTCTTACAAATTGAATCGCGCCATTGGAGCGCACCTCGCTAAGAACGCGAAGGGGCAGCGTGGCATCCTGAAGTCGGCATATGAAAAAAATGTTCCAGTATTTGTTCCAGCATTTTCTGATTCTGAACTCGGCCTCGATTACGCACTGACAAACCGTGAGCGCGATAAGAAAGGGAAACCAAGATTCCGCTTTGATCCGTTCGAAGACCTGGAGTATTTTGCGGTAACTCTTCTTCGGCAGAAGCGGCTGGGAATCTTCACCATCGGCGGAGGAGTACCGCGCAACTGGTCGCAGCAGTTTGGACCGTTCATCGAATTACGCCATCGCCGGGGCGGGGAAGACTTGCCATTGAAACGCTATCACTACGGGCTTCGCATCTGCCCCGAACCAGTCTATTGGGGCGGGCTTTCGGGAAGTCCCTACAGCGAGGCGGTTTCGTGGGGAAAGTTTGTGCCTCCAGCGGAGGGTGGGAGATTTGGCGAAGTATTTGTGGACGCTACTGTAGGTTTGCCACTAATTGTCGCGGCGGTTTTGGAGCGGCTGAAGAAGAAGCCAGCGGGGAAAAAGACGCTAGCTCAAATCAAACAATAAAGAAAGGCTGAGATTAATCGGGTCCTGGCTAATCAGTCGAAGATTAGCACGGCTGAGGCGATGACCGTGGTCCACAGGCCGCGTTTATCGCCGACCGCCGATTGCGTCACATTGGCCGTCCGCACGATCTTGTTCGAGATACGGTAGATTTCCTTTTTCTCGTCCCATGACCGGTCGGAATCAAACTCCACGTTCAGCGTAGTTGCAAGCATTTCTGCGGCAAGTTCTTCTGCGTAGTCTCCGGCCGAGTCTTCCGTCTCGCCAAAGGAGTGGTGTTCGCTCAAATATCCGTAGGTGTTGCGATCGGCGGGGATGGCTACCCCAATAGAAGAGGCTAATAACCGGTGCGGTTCGTGGGTGGAGTTTTCAGCGACTACCGCGAACACCACTTCTCCAGGCGACAGATAGGTGAGTCCCTGCGAGCGCGGGACTAATTTGCAGTTGGGCGGAAAGATGGACGAGACACGCACCAGGTTTTGCGCTGCGATACCGGCGTCCCGTAACGCCAGTTCGAATGAAGTGAGGCGCTCTTTGTGTTTCCCCACACCTTTGGTGAAGAAGATCTTCTTGGGGACCATGTCCTTGCCCAATTCATTTTCCTCCAGGAAATTGTGTTTTGGCCTGAGGGGCAAATCTAACACAGCGATTTGTGAAGATTGTATGAAAAAAAAGGGAGTATCCGGGATTTCTCCGCGGCGACTTGTCATGGCTGTCAGGAACGCAACGATGACGATCGCGGGGCGGGAAGGAAGATAATACCCGAGTCGGAAAAGTTCAGATTGCAACATTGCAGAATCGGAAGGCGCTGAGCAAGGACCGGAGAGGGTTAACGAGGAATGTTCAGTTTTGGTCGCTATCACCGTTCAACGCTGCGGGGGATCAGCGTGTGCTACTACGCGGCTTCTTTCGAAACCAGGGAGCGTGCGGCTTCTTTTGACTGCGATCCTACAATCTTCATTTCCTGCCAGTCGTAGGGGAATTCTTTTCCACAATCCAAACACGCGACATAAGTACCCGTCTTTTGGGCCGTAGCGTTGCGGCGCGAGCCGGCTCGAACGGTTATCGGGAAACTGTAGCGGGCGTGCCGACAACCAAACATACTCTCCATTAGTTTTGAAAACATCGGAAGCCTCCCACACTAAATAAAAAGAAAACGATGGCTAATCCCATTCGCCTAAAGTCAGGACCAGCTCTGGCTACTTAGATTCCTGTAGAGAAAAAAGGTTCTCGCCCTGACCTGCACGGAAGTGGCTCGCCTTTCGCAGTAATGCGGCAGGCCAAGTGAAATTTAAGTGAAATTGTTGACCGAGAACGGCTGAGAGAATGACTAAATAGTGGCGCCGGTGAACTATTCTTGAACCGTCAACTAGTTGGCGGGTTGGACTTTTTGTGTTCGGAGCATTTGGACATGATCGCCGACCTTAGGCGCGTGCGCAGATCATCCGGCAGTTCATAGAGTTCCGAGTCGCGATAGATTTCTATGGTTTTGCGGGTGGTGTCGCAGACAACGTAGCAGTTATGGCACCACGCCAAATGATCGTCCAGTTCGGTCTTGGTCCGGGCGTCCAGCACGCCATCGAGGTAATTGGTCAATTCGTTTAGAAATTCAGAACACTTCACTGGTCGCCATCTCCACTCGCCTTTTTCTGAAAGAACCGGTTGAGCCGCTCGCGCAGTTGCAAGCGCGCGCGCAACAACCGGGACTTCACGGCCGGGATGCTCAACTCCAACGCGTCGGCCGTCTCCTCAGTCGAAAGCCCTTCTACATCACGCAGCACGAAAACAGTCCGAAATCCCGCCGGCAATCCCTGAATCGTGCGAGTTAAAATGTCTCGCAACTCCGCCTGGTTGTACATCTGCTCTGGATTGGGACTCCAATCCGCAACCTCGCGGGGCAGCGAGTCATCTTCAGTTTTTACGTCTTCGTCCAGGGAAACCGTGCGTTCCGGTTTCCTCCGACGTAACTTCATCAGCGCTTCATTTACCGCAATGCGCACCAGCCAGGTATAAAACTTCGATTGCTCCTGGAACTTGGCAAGATTCCCATACGCCTTGAGGAACGCCTCCTGCACGACGTCTTCAGCGTCCTCGCGATTCTGCGTTATGTGCTGAGCTATGCGGAAAACATTGCGATCATAGCGCCGTACCAATTCTTCAAACGCCTGATCGTCGCCGCGTTTCGCGCGCCGGACCAGCTGCATTTCTTCGCTGACCGGTTGCTCTATGTTGGGTTGGATGGTACTCATTCGTAACTTGATGCAGATTTTTCTAACAACGCGATGAAGTCCCCACTGCTATTGTACTTGTTGGCTGCGTTTTATGGGACCGCAGTTTAGACGCGCTCTTGCTGGAAAGGTTTTCCGTTTGAGCGGCCGATTGCATTCGACACCGGTAGGGCAAGCACTACGGTGTAATGAGAGAGCCTCCGGTAGGACCTATAATCGGTGGTTAGAAGGGTTACGCCCTTCGCTCCCCATAAACAGTTCTGCCTCGGAGCACGGATGAACGAGCGCGGTTGGATTGAACCAATTGTGGAACGGGTGGTGGGCCAGGTCCTGGACACCCAGGTGGCTCAACTACGCATTGAGATTGTTCGCCGGGTGATGGATGAGATCGCTGCCGCTCCGGCGCTCGACGCAACCACGTCCGCGGAACCAGCGCACGCCGAGCATGCTACTTCCGCGCCCGATTCTGCGGCTCTGGCGCGCGCCGTGGCCGAAATTCAGTTGGGTGCCTCACAGCGCGACATTCTGCGCGCATTGCTCGATACCAGCTCACGCTATGCCACCCGCGTCGCCCTTTTTGTCGTCAAGGGCGCCCGTGCCACGGGATGGCAAGCGCGCGGCTTCGCCAATTCCGAGGCGGTGAAGGACTTTGCTCTCGAGGAAACCACTCCGGCTATCGTCTGCGCCATCCGCGACCGCGCATTGACGAGCGCCAGGGCTGACGATCTGGATCCAAGTTTCCTGCATTTGGTGGGAATGCCAGCTATTGGGCAAGTCCAGATTCTTCCCTTGATCTTGAAAGACAAAGTTGCCGCGCTTGTCTATGCCGATAGTGGAACCAATGCGGCCGGTTTGCTTGATGTCGGGTCGCTGGAGTTGCTGGTGCTCTCGACCGGCGCGTGGCTCGAAGTGAACTCGCTTCGCAAGCAGGCGCAGAAGGAGCCCTCAACCGCGCAATCAGAAGGACACAATGCAGCGGCGGTTGAAGCGCAGCAAACGGCTGCGGCGCATGCAGTATCAGCTTACAGCGATCCCTTCGCCTCATCTTCACCGCACCACGCCATGGCCGCCGCAGCGTCCGCGGGCGAATCCCCGGCTTCGACCGCTAGCGAAGCAATGGAAACTCCGGCAATGGCCGCCAGTTCTGCTGAGACTGTTGTCGCCGACAGGATGTCTGCTCAAAGCGCCCACTCCGGATTTCAATCCGCAGCCGTGGCGGATCCGGCGCTCCCCGGGACAATCGCCCTGGGTCATGCAGAGACCGCGTCAACATCCGTGTTGCCGTCAACCGCCGCGCTATCGCCAGAAGACCAGGACGTTCATCGCAAGGCCCAGCGTTTCGCCCGTCTTCTGGTGGATGAGATCAAACTCTACAATCAGGCGAAGGTCGCCGAGGGTCGCAATAATAAAGACCTTTATGACCGCCTGAAAGAAGTGATAGAGAAGAGCCGAATCACGTACCAGAAACGTTACGGGATGACCGTTGCAGCTTCCGGCGATTACTTTCAGCATGAAATAATAAGAAGTCTCGCAGAAGACGATCTTTCGATCATGGGTGCCAACTTTCGGCACTAGGTAGGGTTGAGTGCGTCGCTTAGCAGTCGCGGTATCCGCCGTAATTATTCTTTTGTTCTGGCTCGGCTTCTTATCGTCCGCGGTTGCCCAGTCCACCTCATCCAAGCGAGATGACAAAAGCGCGCAATCCCCGGGCTCACAACAAAAAAGCACGGCAACGAAAAGCGCCATAACCAAGCGCACTCCAGCGCGATCAAAGACTGTCGCCTCCACCCGCACTAAGAAAAAACGTAAGACAATCTCTCCGCGGGTGCGCCGCGTGCGACAAGCTTTTGTTGCTTCCGCCAGTCTGCGTCCCATGGCGCAGCAGTTATTGCAAGACCGCACTCCGACGGCCTATGCCGGAGTCGAGGCTTACGCCCGCCGTCATGCCAAAGAAGATGCCGGAGCACTGGCATGGCTAGTTCTTGGCTATGCTCACACCCTCGATCATGATTACGCCAGAGCAATCGAGCCGCTGAATCGGGCCAAAGCTGGCGCCGGCGAACTCGGAGACTACGTAGCCTATTATCTAGAGCGTTGCTTACCTGAACACTGGGCGCAATGCCGAGACACTGGCAACGCTCGCAGATTTCAGCAGGAACTTTCCCGACTCGCTCCTGATTCGTGACGCGCATCTGATCTATGCGACCGCGCTGATCGAGGACGGCCGTCCCCAAGATGCGGCTGCGTTTCTCGAAAAAGATCGCGCACCGGTTCGCAGCGATGTGGAGCTCACCATTGGGCGAGCTTACGAAGAGGCAGGCGATAATCAGAAGGCCATAAGCCTTTTCCGCAACATTTATTTCAATCTTCCCAATAGCGGCGAGGCCGATGCCGCCGGAAGAGAACTGCGTAAACTCGGCGTTTCCGGCACCGTCGCCGAGCGGCGCGCTCGTGCCGATTTGCTTTTCAAGGAGAAGCACTATAGTGACGCGGCTCATGATTACAAAGATCTAGTAGAAGAAGTAGCTCCGGCGGAACGCCCGGAAGTGAAATTGGCGCTCGCCGAAGCACTCGAAAAAAGCGATCGCAGCCACGACGCGCGCCAGATTCTGACCTCGATGGGCGTACAGACCGCCGACGCCGAAGCCGAGCGCCTCTATCTGCTGAGTGAAACCGAGCGTTCCACGAGCGATGAAGACGCTGTGCAGCGTACTCTGAACGAATTGCGGCAATTCGGTCCCACCAGCCCATGGCTCGAACAAGCGCTGCTTTCGGCCGGCAATATGTATCTGCTGAAGCGTGATTACGACCGCGCCATCGACTACTTCCGTGAATTGCAACAACGTTTCCCGAACGGAGCGCGTGCACCCTACGCGCATTGGAAAGCATCGTGGCTGAGCTTCCGTCAAGGCCGAAGCGATGACGCGCGGCAAGGTTTCGAAAATCAAATCGCCCTCTATCCCGATTCCGCCGAAGTTCCGGCCGCGCTCTACTGGCGTGGGCGTATCGCTGAAGAAGATGGCAATCCGGCGATGGCAAGGGCATTTTATGAGAAGCTCTCCGACCGCTTTCGCAATTACTATTACGCAGAGTTCGGGCGGCAGCGGCTGAAGGCCTTGCAGGCGGAAAAAAATTGGTTGCCCAGTGAAGCTCTGCCGCACTATGCATTGCTCGATCACGTCCCGCCACTTGCCTCCACCGGAAAGGTGGTCGAGGTAGATCCTCCAGACGACAACCTGCGCGTAGAGCGAGCGCGCCTGCTCTCAAATGGAGGCCTGGCCGATATGGCCGTGCGCGAGTTACAGGCCGCTGCAGCCGAGGAGAGCGGGACCTGGGCTCCGCCGGAAATGGCGCGCGTCTATCAGGATGGGGGGCGCTACGACCGCGGCATCGAGATCATGAAACGGTCGATGCCAAATTATTTCGCCGTCGACCTTCCCGATCTACCTCGTCCTTATTGGGAAGCGCTTTTTCCCAAAGCTTATTGGGCAGACTTGCGCAAATATTCAGTGCAAAACGGCCTCGATCCCTATCTGGTGGCATCCCTGATAAGGCAGGAGTCCGAGTTCAACGCGCAAGCGCTCTCCCGAGCGAACGCCGTAGGCCTGATGCAACTTCTGCCGAAAACTGGTAAGACCGTAGCCAAACAAGTCAAGCTCAAGGGATACAGTGCCCCGAAACTGTTCACGCCATCCGTCAACCTTGAACTGGGCACGCGTTATTTCAAGGACATGGTCGATAAGTACAACGGACAATTTGAATATGCGCTCGCCGCCTACAATGCCGGCAGCGACCGCGTAGGTGATTGGCTGGGACAAGGCCATTATCGTGATCCGCAGGAATTTGTAGAGTCGATCCCATTTACTGAGACTCGCGAATACGTGCAAGCCATCCTGCGAAATGCAAATGTGTATCGTCAGCTTTACGGAACCCCTTAGCAATCAGCGAGCCTTAGCTTTTCGGCGTTAGAATGGCATCGCCGGAAAGCTCATGGCGAACTTGAAATTAAATTCTGATTGCGACATTGCGCGCGCTTCGACACTGCCCGCACCCCTATATTTCAGTCCCGAAACCTTTGAAGATGAAAAGACACGGATCTTTGCATCGACGTGGCAGGTCGTCGGCCACGTTCATCAGGTCCCAAACCCCGGAGATTACTTTACCTTCGATCTCATCGGAGAGCCGCTTCTCATTGCCCGCGGCGACGACGGAGTTCTGCGCTGCTTTTACAATGTCTGCCGTCATCGCGCCGGAAATCCCGCAACCGGCTGCGGAAACCGCAAACTGTTTCGCTGTAACTACCATGGATGGACATACCGCCTGGACGGAGCGCTATTAGTCACTCCCGAATTCGAAGACGTCGAAGATTTTGATCCCAGGAACTTTGGCCTCGCTCCGGTGCGGCTGGAACACTGGTTCAACCTCATCTTCGTGAATCTCGATCCCGAAGCCAGGCCCCTCCGCGATTGTCTGGGCGACCTGCCAATTCAAGCGGAGAGGTTCGATTTCAGCGGTATGCAATTTTCCGAACGTCGAACCTACAAGATGAAATGCAACTGGAAGACTTATATCGATAACTATCTTGAGGGCTACCACGTTCCAAGCGTGCATCCAGGGCTTAATCGAGAAATTAACTACAGCGCCTATACGGTCGAAAACTACCCCAGCCACATTCGCCAATGGACTCCGATCCGCGGCGCCCGAATCGGAGACTCTACTCCGCGCCGTTACCAGCAAGCGGGCGATGACCTCACCGCCGATTACTTCTGGGTTTTTCCGAACTGGATGCTGAACTGTTACCCCGATAACGTCTCGCTCAACATCATCCTACCGCTCGGCCCCGGGCGCACGCTGGCAATCTTTGAATGGTATTTGCCGAAAAAAGATCTGGGCAGCGAGGCCGCCCGCAAGGCGCTGGCCTTCAGCAACGAGATTCAGGTCGAAGATGTCCGCATCTGCGAGAGCGTGCAGAAAAATCTTCACTCCCACAGTTATGTCAGCGGACGCTACAGCGTTAAGCAAGAAAAGGGAGTCTACGCCTTTCATCAGATGTATCGGGAAATCATGTCGCGCTAGTTCCGACTCGCAAGACTGTTACTTCGGAATGGCAAAAAGTCACATCGAACCGTCGGTCGCCATACAACACGATTAAAATTATCTTTGGCAGCAGAACATTCGCAGGAGAATTCCAGGATTGCGTCGAGGGAGCTACTTCCGACGCATCACCACATCAACTTGCATGACAGTATCCAGCGAGAAACGCGTCGTCATTTTCTGTCTATTGTTGGTCGCGGCCACGCTTGTTTTTTATAATCCCGTCGTCCGCAATCAATTCACCGACTTTGATGATTCAGTTTATATCTTGAAAAATGCCCAGGTTCGAAGCGGGCTGACTTGGAACACGCTGAAGTGGTCGTTCACGACCTTTCATGCTGGGTATTGGCACCCCGTGACTTGGCTGTCGCATGCTTTAGACTGCCAGATTTTTAAGCTCAATCCTGCCGGACATCACTACATCAATCTTTTGTTGCACGCCGCCAACACGGCGCTGCTCTTCTTGTTATTGTGGCGTGTAACCAGTCTCACGTGGCCCAGTTTGATCGTAGGGGCATTGTTCGCCCTTCATCCGATCAATGTTGAATCGGTAGCCTGGGTTGCGGAACGCAAGAACGTGCTCAGCGTGTTGTTCTTCCTTCTTGCCTTGCATGCTTACGACTGCTACGCGCGCACCGGTCGACGGTCTATCTATTGGTCAGTCACTGTTTTATTTGCGCTCGGCTTGATGGCGAAACCGCAGATTGTGACCCTGCCCTTTGTCTTGTTGCTTTGGGATTACTGGCCGTTGGAGCGACTGGAAGCTCAATCGACAGTCAACGGCTTGTCAGCCATGCCTTCGCGCTCATTCGGTTTTCTGCTGCGCGAAAAATGGCCACTCCTCATTCTTGCCGCCGCGGATTCCATCGTGACTGTGATTGCGCAGCGCTCTGGCGCTGCCGTGCGGTCCGCGCAGGAAGTCTCTTTGGCAGCGCGGTTTGATAACGCATTGGTTTCGTACGTTCGTTATCTGGGAGAAATATTTTGGCCAGCGCGACTGGCTCCGATGTATCCGCATCCCGGAAATTCATTGCCGGTTTGGCAAGTTGTTGCGGCGGCCGCACTCCTGCTTTTGATGTCCGCGGTTGTGCTGCGCTTGCGCAACCACCGTTATTTGCTTGTCGGCTGGTTTTGGTTTCTGGGAACGCTGGTTCCTATGATCGGGATTATCACGGTTGGGGAGCAGGCGATGGCCGACCGTTTCGCGTACATTCCGCAGATCGGCTTGTACATCGCGATCGTCTGGGCCATAGCCTCGATGGTTTCGAGGCGTCAATTCTCGCTCCTGTGGCCCGGTGCAGCTGCCGCTGTCCTTCTCTTTGTTCTCGGATGTCTCACCTATCATCAACTCGGGTATTGGCGGACCGATGAAACTCTTTGGCGCTATACGTTGAGCGTTACTCGACGCAATTACATGGCCCACGACAATCTAGCTCTGGCTCTAGCCAAAGAAGGACGATCCGATGAGGCGGTCGCCGAGTTCCGAGCGGCAGAGGCTTTGCATCGTTATCCTGGCAAGCAAGTCCTTGTTCTTGCTTTGTACGAAATGCGCGTCGGACATGCTCAGGAAGCGATCGAAGATTGCGATTCGGTCCTGCACACTTCCAATGACCCTCAACTACTCGCTGTTACGTGGAGCGAACTCGGCCAAGCTCACCTGGAGTTGAGGCATTTCGATCAAGCTGCAGAGAGTTTCCAGAATGCGCTGCGCCTGAGCCCGGAAAATGAAATGGCTCTGGTTGGCTCTGGCACATTGTCGTTGCGTAGTGCGAACTGGGACGCAGCGGTTGCCAGCTTTTCGCAGGCTGCGAAACTCGATCCCAGCGCAATGAATTTCCTTCTTCTTGCCCGGAGTCTGCGTCAGGCCGGTCGTATTGGGGAGGCTGAATCTGCCGCGGCAGAAGCCCGGAAAATTTCTCCAAATCTAAATCAGGATCAAATCGCGGCGGAACAAATGCTCGCTCTCGTCGGCCTGCCATCACACTAAGAGACGAAGTTTAAGACAATCACGTTCGTTTCAGCAGCAGGCAGGTAATATCGTCGTGCTGCGGAGTGTTTCCGACGAAACGATCCAACTCCGCCAGCAGATTGCGCAGTTGTTCGGCTGGAGTCAATGCTGCCCCGCGACTGACCAATCGCAGCAGCGCCTCCTCGCCATACTCATCATTCTTGGCGTTGAATGCTTCGATGACACCATCGGTAAATATCACCAGCCAGTCGCCGGGATCAATGCGAGTGGTGCCGACCTGATAAGGCGCAGCCGAAAGGATCCCCACGGGAATGCCTCCCGCTTCCAGTCTCTCAACCGTGCCCGAAGACTTCCGAAGAATCGGGACGTTATGTCCAGCATTGACATAGGTCACGTCGCCGGTAGCGGGATCCAGTTCGGCAAAGAAAGCGGTGGTGAAACGAACTCCGCCCTGGCTGTTGGAACACGCATAGCGATTCACCCCTGCCACGAGATCCGCGAGAGGGATTCCGCTGCTTGATAATGTTCGCAAACTCGCCTGGAAGGTTGCCATCAGCATGGCCGCCGGAATACTTTTTCCGGCAACATCGGCCACCACAAACAGAATCCGATCCTCGGCGAGCGTAGGTCCGGGCCGCAATATGACGTCGTAATAATCCCCCGCGACCGTATTCGCTGGCCGCGTCGTGTAAGCAATCTGATATCCCGGAATCTGCAGTGGCGCACCGGGCAGCAACCACGCCTGAATATCTTTCGCGATCTCCAGGTCGCGCTTCATCACCAGTCGATCCGCAAGCTCCAGCAGTAACACGCTGAATATCAACAGTCCGCCCCATACGTGCATGTCCAGCACGTGTATCTCGACATGTCCGGACCGGTCGCTATTTGATATTCGCCAGCCGGGAGCAGCAGTAGAATCAGACCGAGAAGCACAAGTACTCGGCGCGCCGGCGTCAACTTCTCCAGAATCGCCCAGAATAATGCCTTGGCAATTTGCCAGGCGCGCCGGAACAGAGACGATTCAGCCTCCAGATTTTCCAGCCCCGACGAATAGAACCGATAGCTGGAACGCGCATCCCTTTCAAGCTGCGACCAGAGCTGGTTCACAGCCATCCCTTCGCTTACCCGAAGCCAGAAGTGGCGTGCCCTTCCCTCGAATCGGGATCGCGGTGGAACGGTGGACTGAGGCGGGGCCATGGCAGAGCAAACATTATAGGCTGGCCATGCTTGTGGAGGGTCTTACGCTTCGCTGTCAGGTGCGGCGGCGATGCCGAGCCTTTCGACACTGAAATTCATGCGCCTTAAAACATCTCCATTTGCTCTGCCTCGACATGCGCTCTTTGACTTGCACGCGCGTGCTTGTCTCCAAATCCGTGCTTGCGGCGCAGAGACGCTATCAACTTCGACAGCCGCTCCGCGTAACCTTTCGGGAGAAATGCCCGGCCCTCGTAACGTTTCTTGTAATTATCGACGAGGGCAGGGAAGCACTCCGCAAGAAACGGCATGAAAATCGCCGCAGAACAAGGTTTCAGAAAAAGCGGATTGGCATAAATATACTTTGCGCCGGCATCAGAGCAGCCTTCACAAGCGCATCAAGGTCCCGCGGTCGATCTGTTATGTCTGGCAGCACGGGCGCGCAGATCACCCCTGCATCCACCCCGGCAAGATTCAACTGACGGACCGCCTCCAGCCGCAGGTCGGGACGCGGCGCACGCGGCTCGAGTTTCCGTGCCAGTTCAACGTCCACTGTGGTGACGGTGACGTTCACAAAAATTGATTACGCTCGCCGATGCGCCGCAGGATCTCAGCGTCACGCGTAACCATGTTCGACTTGGTCACAATGCCAATCTCGAGGCCAGAATGCAATGCCAATTCTTCGAGAATTGCACGCGTCACCTCGAAGCGCCGTTCCGCTGGCTGATAGGGATCAGTCGCCGTGCCGATCGCGATCCCCTCGCCACGCTTGACCTGCTTCAGTTCCGAACGAAGCAGCGACGCAGCATGTTGCTTGATAAAAATCTTGCGTTCGAACTCCACCCCATCGCGGAGTTCCATGAACTCGTGCGTATAACGAGCGTAACAATACTTGCAGGCAAACTCGCAACCGCGATAAGGATTGATCGCCCACGAGAAAGGCAGATTGCGCGCCGTCACCACACGACTAAGAAGCGAACGAGTCCCGAGCGTGAAATATTCCACGTTATGGCCTTCGCGCAGCGACTCTCCAGCCGCGGCGATTCGTGCTATGCCGACCAGTTTCGGCGAATCAGAGTGTTCACGAAATAAGGGAAGGGAAGCCATAGGCGCTGTCCGGCGATATTCGCTATTTGTTCGCCTATGATAGACGAAAATAACTGGGAGGTCAAATCGTCTAAGATTACTCTCTCGCGCCAGCTATAACCTGATAGAGTGAGTGCCGTGAGAGGCAAGCTGATAGTTCTAGTGTTCATGTTAGGCGCGGTTTCCGCTGCAGAAGTCCAGGCTGACTATTCAAAAGAAGCGTTCGTCTTCGAGCAGTTGCATCGGAGCTATCGGTTCGAGAATGACGGATCTGGAAACACGCATGTTCGCGGAAGCTGTGGCGCCGCTGGAAAAAGCGGCATCGCTTGCGCCCGACGATGCAGAGGCCCAAGTGAGGCTCGGCGGGCTTACCTGATCTTGGTCAGGACGACAAAGTAATGGCGGCGTTCGACAGGCGATCAACGATTTTGCGGGCCCTCACTGTGGATGGGATTGCCTATGATTGGCCTCAATAACGACTCATCTTGATTTGGCTTGCGGCGTTGATACTCCCGGGAGTTGGTCTCCATCGCGGCAATTTCGTCGCGATTGAGAAATGTGTCGCCTGATCACTTGAGACAGCTAGACCTGGCGCTGGTTTCATCGCTCGGGAGCTATTGGGATACGCTGGGCAGGGTCGCCTTCGCCGACGTCAAATTGGACTTGGCGGAAAAATTTGTGTCGGCGGCGTGGGAGTTGGGACAACGCGGGGAGGAGGGTGACCATCTAGGTCAAATCTTCGAGACAAGAAGGCAATAAAGATGACGCTCAGCGCGCATACGCGTTGGCACTCACTGCTCGGCGCCCGGAACTCGAGACACGTAGCCGATTGGCAGCGCTCGCGGGCGGAGATACTAAGGTAGATGCCGTGATCGAAAAATATCGGGACGACTTACAGAAGAAACGCACGATCGATTTGGGTAACGCGGCGCGTACCAGCGGGAAAGCCGATTTTTTTGTATTGCTGGGGCGTAACCAAGATTCCTCTCCGACAGCGCAGAGTGTGGCATTTATCGATGGGGACGAGAGTTTGAAGTCGCTAAGTGGGCGCCTTCAGAGTCTGCGCTATAACCAGAAATTCCCGGATGACGCCCCTGTAAAGATTTTGAGACGGGGAACTCTATCCTGCAAAGCGGATGCAGATTGCGCCTTCCAACTGGCCCTGCCTGACGACGTAAGGTCAGTGGACTGAGTTCTCAACGTCAGTTCACCAGTTTCCATATAACAGATTTTACGGATGTTCCCCCTGCTCCGGCATCAGCCCCGGCGGTGACGCCGGAATCGTGATGTCGAGTTTGGTCACCGGCCCGAGCGACGACAATGGCTTGTCGAAGTCGCTGACCTTGCCCACTACCAGCACCGCGAGCTGGTCGCGGTGGAGATACTTCGCTGCCACTCGCGCCACATCTTCTTTCGTGACTTTCTCGATTTCTTTTTGGAAGGTTTCCAGAAAATCCAGAGGATAGCCGTAAAACTCATAGGCCATCTTCTCCTGCAAAACCTTATCGGGGGAATCAAATCGGAAGACGAACGAATTCAGAATTGCGTCCTTAGCGCGCTTGATTTCATCGTCACTGATCGGACGCTTGGGAAGCTCAGCGATCTCGTCATCCATCGCCTGAATGGATTCGATCGTCGTATTGCTCTTTGTGCTCACCATCAGCCGCAGCATCCCAGGATGATCCCAACCCGCGCCAATTCCGCCGCCTACCGCATAGGCAAGTCCTTTGGTGGTTCGAATGTCGCCAAACAAGCGGGAAGAAAATCCTCCTCCGAAGGCTTCATTGAAAACCGAAGTCGCATAGTAATCGGGATTGTTGCGCGTAATCCCGAGCGTGACCATCTGAATGTTGCTTTGGTTTACATCGGTCTTGTTGACCTCGTAATATCCGGGCTTCGCGGGATCAGGTTTAATTTCCGGCTCGGTCGCCTTCGGGCCCTTGGGCCAAGACCCAAACGCATCGCGCAGTCGAGCTTCCATCTTCGCCGAATCGAAATCGCCGACCACGCCCAGGATAATGTTGTTCGGGTGCACGTACTTGCCATGCCAATCGATCAGGTCCTGTCGCGTAACTGCCGCCACCGTCGCATACTCCGGTAGGCGCGCGTAAGGACTATCCGCGCCATACGCCAGCTTTGCTGCTTCCCGTCCGGCAATTTGCGAAGGATCGTCATTGCGCCGCGAGATGCCGTCGTACATTTCCTTCTGCGCAATCACGATTTTTTCGGCGCGAAACTCCGGATTCTTCAGCAGGTCTTCGAAGACGCGAAAGACGTCATCGAAATCTTCCTTCAGACACGAGAAGCTCACAGTGGTCGAGTCCCCGCCACCGCCGGTCTCGACCTTTGCGGCGCGCTGCTCAAGATAGTCGTCAAGTTGATCGCCGGTCTCCGTCTTCGTGCCCCCCGTGCGCCACACTTCGCCATAGATGTCAGTGAATCCCGCCTTGTTCGCTGGAACCGAGTACTCGCCGCCGCGAATGCGCGCCGTCCCATCAACGGTCGGCAACTCATGATCTTCCTGCAGAAAAATCACCATCCCGTTCGGCAGCTCGAAGCGTTTTGGCTGGGCGGGATGAAAGGCGGGTAACTTCGGAATCGGTATCTGCTGCCACTTTTGCTGTTCCGACTGCTGTGAAGATTCCGGTGCTTGTGCCCATGCTTGTAAACTTCCGCTGACAAAACAAGCCAGAAGTACGACAACGCCGAGAGGCGAAGGGACCCTAACCGCGCGCTTCACTGTCCACCCCCTTGCGGAGCAGCCGCGTTTCCCGGAGGCGCGCCTGCGAACTCGATAATCCCGACCGTTCGGTTTCCAGGCACAAACGTTTGATTCGCCACGCGCCGTATATCCGCCTTCGTAACTTTCTCGATCCGATCCACCGAGCGAAACAACTCCCGCCAGTCGTCATAGCGCGACTGATTGGTTCCCAGCGCGAAAGCTAGTCCCTCATTCGATCCAAGCGAGCGGATCAGATTGGCCTTGGCTCGCGTCTTGATCATCTTCAATTCTTCATCCGATATGTCTTCCTTCTTAAGCCGCTCAATCTCGACATGAATCGCAGTCGCGACTTCTTGCGGCGTGTGGCCGGGAATCGGAAACGCGTAAAAGGCAAACAACTGCGGATACTTCGTTCCCGGGAAGCCCGGTGAAACCCGCCGAGTCCGAAGCGATCTGCTTGTCACGCACCAGCGCTCGATACAGCCGTGAGGTTCGTCCATTTGACATCAGATCGGCGATGGCGTCGTAAACCTGATCATCCGGACTGCGGTAATCGGGACGATGATATCCCTCAAGATAAAGTGGCTGTGATTGCTCATGGAGCACGACGGTGCGCTCGGAATTCTGCGGAGGCTCAGCGGTTGTCGCCGTATCCGGCTTGGGGCGTGCCGGAATGCGCGAGAAATATTTCTCGATAATCGGCATCGCTTCCGATGCTTTTAAATCGCCAACAGCAGTTACGACCATATTCGAAGGCACGTAATATTTGTCGAAAAAATTCTGCGCGTCGGTTGCTGAAAAAGAATTCAGATCCGATATCCAGCCAATCGTTGGCCGATGATACGGATGAGCCGCGAACGCCTCCTCCGTGAATTGCTCCAGCAATCGGCCAATAGGGTTGCTGTCGACCCGCATGCGCCGCTCTTCGATCACAACATTGCGTTCCTTATAGAACTGCCGCATCACAGGATGGATAAAACGCTCCGACTCCAGATAAGCCCACAATTCCAGCCGATTGACCGGGAACGAGTAGTGGTAGCCGGTTTCGTCGTAATCGGTGAAAGCGTTCAATCCCTCGCCGCCCTCGCTTTCCACAATCTTGCCGAATTCATTGTTGTAAGGAGCGGAGAATTTATCGGCCGCGGCAATCGCATCTTTCCAGTTTTGCTCAAGTTGCTTGAGCTTCTTATCGTCGCGATCGACCCGTTCATCGCGCTCGGCAATGTAAGCCGCATAAGCCGTTTCAACTTTGGCCAGCGCCACTTTCTCGTCAGAGTAATCGCGCGTGCCAATCGTGTCTGTTCCTTTGAAAGCCATGTGCTCGAACATGTGCGCCAAGCCAGTCTTTTTCATGGGATCCTGCACCGAGCCAGCATCCACATGCGTGAAGAACGAAAATACCGGAGCCTCAGGCCGCTCGCAGATGATTACGGTGAGGCCGTTGGCAAGCTTCTTCACCGTAGTCCGCTTCTCGAACGAAGCAAGATCCTGCGCCAGAGCAAGCGAGCACAGCACGACAACAGATGACAATTGTTTGTATAGAGAAACGTACAGAATTTATGCGGGATTTCATCCTGCCTCCACGAGATAATTATTAAGAAATTCGAAGTTACGTGGAGGCAGGGAAGATTGTCAAACGCTGCTTCTCTTGTTCGGATGGAATTTGGGCGGAAAAGTCGCTACCAAACGCGGCAAGCGTTTTCGAGGACCATCGGCTGTCCAGCCTTGCATCCAAAAGCCTGCTCGAACGCGACAGAGTTCTGTACCGCGCCGTTCGCGCCAACCAGACACACTAGACCAAAGCAACCATCCCTTTCAAGCGTGTGAGCAACTATACTGAAAGCCGTTTTGCACCATAGGCCGCAATCCCATGCCCGCGCCCACCATCGTCGAAGTTGAAGGCCGCAAACTTACTCTCACCAATCTCGATAAGGTCCTTTATCCCGCTACCGGGTTCACTAAAGGGCAAGTGGTCGATTACTACGCTCGCATCGCGCCTGTCCTGTTGCCACATCTCACTGGACGTCCGTTAACTATGAAGCGCTATCCGGGAGGCGTTGATCAGGAATACTTTTTCGAAAAAAATGCGCCCAAGCATCGGCCAGACTGGGTTAAGACCGCTCCCGTCTGGAGCGAGGGCAATCATCGCACCATCTATTTTATTCTCGCCAACGATCTGCCGACACTTGTTTGGATTGCCAATCTGGCATCGATTGAACTTCACCCATCGCTCTCTGTTGCTCCCGACATTGCGACGCCGACCATGATCGTCTTCGATCTTGATCCCGGCCCTCCGGCAAACATTATCCAGTGCGCACAGGTTGGCCTATGGGTGCGCGAGATTTTCGATCACTTTGGCCTACAGAGCTTTCCAAAAACCTCCGGGTCGAAAGGCTTGCAGATTTACGTACCGCTAAACACAAAGACCAGCTACGAACAGACCAAGCCGTTTGCGCATGCCATGGCGCGTCTGCTGGAGCAGCAGCATCCGGATCTGGTTGTCTCCGATATGAAGAAAGCTTTGCGCACAAACAAAGTCTTCGTCGACTGGAGCCAGAACGACGAACACAAGACGACGATCTCGGTCTACGCCTTGCGCGCACGCGAGCATCCGACAGTGTCGACGCCAGTTACCTGGGAAGAAGTCGAGCAAGCGCTGAAGAAAAAAGATGCATCGAAATTGGTTTTCGAGGCTAAAGACGTTCTGGCGCGCATGGAAAAAATGGGCGACCTCTTTGAACCTGTGCAGAAACTCAAGCAAAAGCTGCCGCAGGTTGAGGGATTGGCGACTGCGTCGGAAACAGAGAAGGAACTCGACCGCAGCAGCATTGCCGTGCGGGTCGAAGAGCCCTCGAAAGCAAAAAAGAAAAATAACATCGAAGCCAAATCGAAAGCGAGTATAAGGCAGAAAACCGGGAAGAAGGAGAAGTCCGCGGCCGCAAGAAAGCGCAAGCGGTAACTGGCCGGAATTCCTGGCAATCGTGCGCACCGCAAGGCAGCAAGAACGAAGCAATTATGGCGAACCTTTACGTAGGCACTTCCGGATGGGCTTATCCAACATGGAAGCCTGCTTTTTATCCAGAAAAACTTGCGCAGAAGAAGTTCCTGAGTTTTTACGCCTCGAAGCTGAACGCCGTCGAAGTCAATTACACCTTCCGCCAGCTGGTGAAAGAGACGACCGTCCATAACTGGATTGCCGACGCGCCCGAGCATTTCCGTTTCACCATTAAGGCGCACCAGGTCCTTACGCACATCAAGCGATTGAAAAGTGCGGAAGAATTCTTGACCCGCTTTCTCGGTACGCTGGAAGGATTGGAACATGCCGGACGCCTCGGTCCGCTGCTCTTTCAGTTGCCGCCGAATTTCAAAGCAGATAATGCCGTGCTTTCCGAATTTCTGAAATGCTTGCCGCGAAGTGTGCGCGCGGCATTCGAATTCCGCAACGAATCATGGCACAGCGATGCGACATGGAACATCTTGCGCGAGCGCAATGTCGCCCTCTGCGTGGCCGAAACGGAAGACCGCGTCACTCCCGACGTGGTCACTGCCGATTACGCCTACTATCGTTATCGCAAGCCGGAATATACCAGCGAAGAGCGCGTGGTGATGGTGTCTCGTATTCAAGAGCATCTAGCGGCCGGTCGCGACGTCTTTGCCTACTTCAAGCACGAAGAAACTCCTGCGGGCGCGCTTTATGCTGTGGATCTGCTAAGAGCGTGCTCCGCATCCTGATCGTTACTGTTTCGATTCTGCTCTGTGACTCATACTCGTCTCATGGCTTCGGACGCCAACGCCCGCACTCTTTCCGCCTTCCTGGATTATTTGCGCGTGGAGCGCGGTTCGGCGAAGTTGACGATTGCGGCTTACACCAGTGACTTGGTAAAGTTTGCGGAGTTTCTGGAAAATCGCGACATAGCTTTGGACGGAGCGCGGCGCGACGATGTGCGCGAGTACATCCAGGAACTATTCTCCAATGAACTGGACGGCCGTTCAGTGGGACGGAAGCTCTCCGCAATCCGCCATCTGTATCGCCATCTGCTGCTGGATGGAAAGATCGACAAAGATCCAACTCTGAACATCGATCTGCCGAAACAGTGGAGGGTATTGCCTAAGGCGCTGAGCCGCGGCGAAGTCGGAGCCATGCTGGCAACTAATCTCGGAACCAATCTCGGAACTAATCTCGGAACTATGCTGGCGGGAACGCATCCGCGAAATGAAACGGCACGTTCGCAGGCGCTTGCGCTGCGCGATCGCGCCATGCTGGAGCTTCTTTACGCAGCTGGCGTGCGAGTGTCTGAAGTTGCAGACGCTCGCCTTGAAGACCTGAAGCTTGAAATGGGATACATCCTGGTGCGCGGCAAAGGCGACAAGGAGCGCATGGTTCCGCTCGGAGTGCCTGCCCAGCAAGCGTTGCAGCAATATCTGAAAAATGGCAGAGAAACGGTCGCGAAGAATAGAAATTCGCCGCTCTTGTTTCTGGGCGTGAACGGACGCCGCCTGACGCGGCAACGAGTCTGGCAACTGGTTGGAAGGGCGAGCCTCGCTTCCGGGCGACATGCCAGTCCGCACATGCTGCGTCACTCCTGTGCGACCCATATGGTGGAAAACGGAGCTGACTTGCGCACAGTGCAGACGATCCTTGGCCACTCCGACATTTCGACCACGCAGATTTATACCCACGTCGCGCTCGACCGGCTGAAGAACGTTTATGTGAAGCATCATCCGCGGGCAAGAGCTAAGAAGGTTCTGTAATTTTGCAATTTGGTAATCTTGCAATCTAGTGGTTGTATCGAGCGCCGCGGGCCATGGTTTTCAAATTACGAAATTTCACAATTGCGACATTACAAAATCTTCCTCATGCATGCAGCCGCTAACAAACGCACCATTGTCGAACGCGCCCTCGACAATTTCTTGCGGCATTTGCGCGAACGGAATGCCTCGTCGCACACCATCAAGGCTTACACGGGAGATCTCGACGTGTTTGCCGCATATGTCGGATCGCTTGATCGGAAAATGGATGACTGGAAGGCAATCGACCACATCGCGATTCGCGGTTTCCTTTCGCATCTCTACGACAAAGGGCTGAGCAAAACTTCCGTCGCGCGCGCGCTGGCGGCGGTGCGATCGTTTTACCGGTGGTTGGCGCAGGAGGGCGAGGTCGAGCAGAATCCGGCTAAACTCGTTTCCACGCCACGCTTGCCGAAAAAATTGCCTCGCGTTCCGACCATCGAAGAGATGAATTCGATGCTCGATGGAAAAATGCCTGAGGTTGCGTCATTCCCCGAGCGCGATCGCCTGATGTTTGAACTCCTTTATGGATGCGGCATTCGCAACTCCGAGCTCGTCGGCATCAATCTCGATGACATCAGCCTGAGCAACGAAGCCATCCTGATTCGCGGAAAAGGAAAAAAAGAACGCTACGTTCCGTTCGGAGGATCGGCACTCGCGGCACTTTCTGTTTACCTTCCCTGGCGGCAACAACTCTTGGCGACATCAACATTGAGGAATGCTCCGAAAAATTCGTCCGCAAAAACAATCGCGGCGAAAGGCACGCCCACGTCCGCGTTGCTCGTGAACCAGCGTGGAGGCCGGCTTACCACTCGCAGCGTGGGGCGCATCATAAAACGAATTGCCGTTGCCAAGGGACTGTCGCCCGAAGTCCATCCTCACACGCTACGCCACGCCTTCGGCACCCACATGCTGGAAGAGGGAGCGGATTTGCGCGCCATTCAGGAACTGCTCGGACATGAGCGGCTGGCGACCACGCAGCGCTACACGCAACTTTCGGTCAAGCACGTGATGAACGTCTACGACCAGACGCATCCTCGGGCTAAGTGAATAGCATTGTGGCCCTCCCCTCCTCCCCTCCACCCCTCCCTGTCTCGGTATATTGAAATCATTTACTTAGCGACAATTTCTTTTCAAAGTATTGAGTTGAATCGAGTTATAGGCAAAGTCTTGAGCGCGTGGGAGTTAATCCGAGGAATTGGATATTCGGTCTGCTCCGACATCGCAAAGTATTGATAGCAAATGGCTAAGTTGTAAAGTATTCATGATAAACAACTTATTGTCGCTCTAGTCTCGAACTTGTGCGCGCCCTTCAAGGCACTTGGGTCAGATATTTTCGCATCGGATGGATTGGAAAGTCAGTGATGGATGACCCGGCTGTTTGTGATGAATAGATTTCCAAAAATGGGATTGCGGTGTTTCACAGGAAATGGGGATATGGGCCAGTGTGTCGCTGCTTTTTTGTCTATGTTCTTCCATCACAGCTTCCGCCCGTCGGCACGCTCGCGATGTCGAGTGATTCGGTTTGTTAAACGCTGTAGCCGGCCATTTTTGCCTTCACGGCGTCGTATGGGATCGAGACAAACTCTGGCATAGGGCCTGGGTAAAGTTTCCGCAGTTCAAGGTAGAGTGACTCGAACGCTCTGAACTCTGCAGTCAGCATCTCATCTGGAGGCGCAGCGCCAACAATGAAGAACAGGTTGTAGAGCACCTCTCCCAGACGCTTGATGAAATTTATCCTGAAATGAAGGGCTGAGCCAGCCCCGGCGACAATCTTGTGCAAGCCGGTCCCATCGAGGTTATAGATGTGTTCCTCATTCACTCTCGTCGCGATGTTACTGTGGGCTCGGACGCATATGTCAAGCATCTTGGTGGCTTTTGATGCGACTGTTGAGCGGTCGTCATTAACGCCAATCGTGGTAACCAGAGGGCATCGCAAGCGCGCGTCCTGACTTCCCATGCCCTCATAGTAGTTATTCGGATCAAATTCCGTGACCGGAAGGAGGGCCAGGTGTGTAGGTGTGCCGACCTCGGAAAACAACAGAGGAAGCAACTCAGCCGAATAGATTTTCATTTCGGGTGGACTCTGGGTCACCACGCCGACGAAGAAGGGCAGTTCAAGCCCCATCAAGTATTCTATTTTATTGTCCGCTTTGACTTCTGAGGCCGAACTCTTCACCTGTATGGCAAATGAGATTCGAGGTAGAAGAGCATCCTCACCAGACACTTCATGGGTCTCGAAAAGTGTGCAGAAGAAGTCTGACCCGAGATCGTCTGCGCTGGATGTTGGTTGCGCTACGAAGCTAAACCGAGAAAGTAGATAGGAAGCCAGTCTCTCATTTTCCCAGCCCTTGCGGAACTTCGATAAATGGGGCACATTACTCTCCTTCTAAACGAAGACTCTCATCTCACATCTTACGGGTTCTGCTACGCTTTCCAGATGGGAAGGTGCGTCTTTTGTTCGCGGGAAGCCAGACTCACTGGTGAACATATCTGGAGCGCTTGGATCGGAAGGTTGTTGGCCCCTCATACCTCTGGTTTCAACTTCCGGTATTACGACAAACAGACAGGGGAGCGACGTGAATGGTCTCAGCCAACGATGGATCAAAAGACGAAACTCGTCTGTAAGTCTTGCAACGAGGGTTGGATGAGTGGGGTAGAGGACGGTGCCAGCCGGGCGCTGTCGGGAATTGTCCGAGACGGTTCGCCTGTTTGTCTCTTGCCCAGCGGACTTGTTTCCCTTGCTGTATTTTCTTTTAAGTGCGCCATTCTTGCGAATCACATGGCTCCGAATGAGGAGCCGTTCTTCAGCCCGTTCATCCGCCATCGATTTAAGGACGACTTGGAGATACCATCTAGCGTTCAAATGTGGATGGGGGACTTCCAGGGGTCTGCTCGGTGGAGTGGCCGGTGGAATCTTCGCTATGTGAAATCCTCCAACGACTCGGCCCATAATCTTGAGTTCTACACGTTTAATTTCGTTGCAGGTCGCCTGGCTATTCAGGTTATTGCGAAGAGGTGGGCTAAACTTCACCAGCGTGGGCGGAAGTTGCCTCTAGTTCATTTCATTCCTGCTTGGGATGAAGCGCTCATTGAATTCTGGCCCGGTCCAAGAATTCAACCGATCGTCTGGCCTCCACCCAAGCATTTCGTTGACGAGAGCTTCGATGATCTCGTCGACAGATTGTCCGGCATCATAACGATGAGTTTTGGGAATAGCGAAATTCACGCCTACAGGTGATGGCTTCTCTAGCGAGCCATAGCACAAGCTCTGTCCGCCCTCTCGTTCTCGAACTAAAATAATCTTCATGCAGAACGTTACACCGGCGGCGGTTGCGGTGCTTGGGCTGGAGCTGGCTCCGGCGGTTTGGTTTGGATTGGCTGGTGAACGCGCCGCGCGGATTTGCTCTGGTTGGCCTTGGGCTTTGCGAACTTTTTTGCCGGTGCTTCTTGCCGCGCCTTACGCTTCTATCGCTTACTCGCATCAGATGTTTTCCTGGGGATGGTTTGCTCTTTATGCGGCTTTGCCGGTGGTTATGGCTTGGCTGCTGGGGCAGGCTGCGGAGGCTGATCCGGAACAACTGGGAAATTGGCGGGACGCGATCATTCTGCTGGGGCTGGGGCTGGCGGTGGATTTGCGTTGGCTGGAACGGGCTTGGCCGGCGGGGTTGGCCGGACTCGGGAAGCTGCTGCTGGTCGACGCTGGGTTGTACGGATTTCTTGGCATTCGGCAACTTCGCGGGACTGGATTTGATTTTCATTTTCATTGGAGCGACTGGAAGACCGGCCTTCGGGAACTGGTCTTCTTTGCGCCGTTGGTTTTAGGGTTAGGATTGGCGCTGGGATTTCTTCATCCGCATGTCCACGCTTTGCGATTCTCGATGATTTTGTCGTGGATCTACATCTTCATTTTTATCGCGGTGCCGGAGGAACTCTTCTTTCGGGCATGGGTGCAGAATCTGCTGGAGCGGCGTGTAGGAAGGCGAATGGCACTGGCAATTACGGCGGTCTTGTTTGGGTTGTCGCATTTCAACAAACGATCGGCGCACTTCAACTGGCGATACGTTATCTTGGCCAGCATCGCCGGAATCTTCTATGGCCGCGCATGGCGCGAACGGCGTCGAGTCCCGGCCTCGGCAATTACCCACGCCAGCGTGGATGCGATCTGGTCGTTCTGGTTTTGATGACCTGTCTATGACCTATCTACCGATAGCTGAACACCGATAGCTGAACGAAGATGGATGGGAGCGGTAAAATCTGCATCCCAACATATGGGGAGAGACGTTTCGCGGCTTTTTTCGACACAGGAGATGATGGGGAAGATGGCTGTCGGGTCCAGGACCTTTTCCAAGAAAGATGCTGCAATTCCTCTCGGTTTGAGGGTCAGCAATCGGCGGGTTTCGACCGGCTTTCGCAGGGTTTTCGTCTGGAGCGAGATTGTCGTGGTATTTCTGTTGCTGGAGTTCGCGCTCTGGGCGCCGACTACCGGGCTTCGCAACCGCTGGGCCGCGATCACGGCAATCGCGATTCTTGTTTTCGTTCTGATGGACGCGGCGACTGGGCGGACGTCATTGAAGCACCTCGGATTGAAATGGCCGAAGATGGCGGACGCCGGTATCGTGCTCGGGATTGGGGTTGCAACCGCGGTTTCTTTGCTGCTTTTTGTGAATTGGGTGGGCGGCGAGATTCCGGCCAATCCGAGCTGGTTCCCGAATTTGCAGTCGACCTGGGGTTATGTGCTCTGGTCGACCGTGCAGGAATTTATCCTGTTATCTTTTTTCTTTAACCGCTTCGAAGAGCTGCTGGGAAGTTCAGCTGCGATCTGGATGGCATCCGCTCTGTTTGCGGCTGTCCATCTGCCCAGTCCTATCCTAACTACGGCTACGCTGATCGGGTCGATTTTCTTTTGCGAAATGTTTCGCCGCTTCCGCAGCATCTATCCTGTGGCGCTGGTGCATGCGATGCTTGGACTCACGGTTGCGCTTGTGGTTCCCGACGGCCTGCTACACCACATGCGGGTGGGAATCGGGTATCTCCGATACTAGATGGCTGGAGCGATTTGTTTTTTGTCACTTTAAAAACTCTTACCACTTCAGAAAAAGGACCATTACTTCTGTAACTTTGCGCGCGTGCTGGGTTGGCCCAATATGGCAAGAGGGCGGTTCTCGTTCACGCGAGCCGCGACGGCTCTGACGAAACCACAGAGAGAAGTATGAGTAAAATCGCCAAGGAAAGTCTTCTGCTGTTGTCGCTGTTGCTGATTGCGGCGACGGTGCAATTCTTTGCCGAGTCGCTGCCCATGGCGCTCTGCTTCTATTTCCTGCCAACTTTGTTTTCGGCATATTACTTTGGACGTCGGCACGCGACGCTCACTGCATTCTCGTGCGTTATCGTAGTTGTTTTGCTTGACTTCGTGAACAACATGATTCCGGCGCACCGCGTGCTTACGATGCCGTATGAGCGGTTGTGCAATTTCGCGATTTGGGCGGGCATCCTGGTGGTTATCGGTTACGTCATGGGCACGCTGTACGAGCGCAAGCAGGCAATGACCACCGACATACGGGACAGTTTCAGCGGACTGCTGCTGGTTCTGCAACATTTCATGACGAATGAGAAGCTTGGAACCGGCGAGAACCAGCGGGTGGTGGAAGCGGCGACCAGGATCGCAGAAACCATGGGCTTGGGTTCGGAGCGCACGGAATTGCTGCGGTCCGCGGTGTTATTGCGCGGACTGAGCAATCTCGGGATAACAAACGATATCCTTTATAAGGCTGCTGATATGAACCGCGAGGAAGTAGTGGCAAGCTTCCACAAACGGCGTAAAACAGATGCCTCCGCTCAGGCCGCGGGAAATTCGCTGCGCAAGGTGATTCCAATTATTGTGGCGGAGCAGATTTTGCGGAGCGAAGGCGCGCGCGCCGTCAACGTTCCTATGGAAGCTCACATACTGGCCGTCGCGGACGCGTATCAGAAGCTGATTAGCGGCGGCGATGGAAAATCCTTGTCGCCGGACCAGGCCCAGCAGGAAATTGTGGCGGGATCTGGCGAGAGGTTCCATGCCGGCGTTGTAGAAGCCTTCACGAAAATAGTAAGCGGGCAAGCTCGCGGCGCCGGAGCATAGTTCAAGGGCAGGTTTGCCAGGTGCGCGGCAACATTATGGCGCCGCCGTTACAGTTGGAGCTGAATGGTTCGTATCCGAATTTGATTTGGTTTGCGTTTCAGATTCGCGGTTTTCTTTTCCGCGTAATTCTTTTCTTCTCAAATCCTGCCACATCGCCAATACTCTGGACTTCAATTCTGACGTGAGACGTTCATAGGCCGCCTCGGATGCTTCACTCAGCGGAGGTGGTTGGATTGGCTTGCCAATTATCATTTGTAATTCCGCAAATTTGGGAAACCTCTTGTGCCGCGGCCAGGCTTCGTAAAAGCCTTCGATGGCAATCGGGATAATCGGAGCCTGCTCATGGACCGCCAAAATCGCGGCGCCCTTGCGGAATATTCTAGGGTTGCCATCGTTGGTTCGCTCGCCTTCAGGATAAAGAACCAGAATGTGCCCTTGGCTCAGGCCGTAGGCACCGGCGCGCATCGCCGGCACAAGATTTGCGTCCGGATCAAGGACCACGACGCGAAGCCATCGCGCCAGCCGCCGCATGAATCCTTTACCAAAAATGTCGCTGGTGCCGAGAGCAAAAGTGTCGCGAAACAAACGATACGGTAGCGCACCCGTCAGCACCAGCGGATCGAGATAGCTTTGGTGATTTGAACAGAGCAGATAAGGGCCTTTTTCGGGAAGATTGTCTAGTCCGCGAATTTTTAGGTGAAAGCGGTCAAGCGCGAAAAGATAAATTAGCCGTCCAAGCATGAAGAAGAACAATTCGGCGAAGATATTGTGACGCGCCAGAGCGAGAACCTCAGGATCGGTAACTGGTTCGCTCAAGATGGTAGACCACGGCGGCATCACGGCTCCCGCGTGGCCTTCGCCGCGTTGTGCGCTCGCCAGCACGGCGTCGACCAAATCGCGAACCGAGTAAATTTCTCCCAGTCGCGACTCGGGCACTTCACCGCCGAGTTGCTGCTCAAGGGCAGTCAGCAATTCAATGCGCTGCATGGAGTCGAGTCCAAGATCGAGTTCCAGATTATGGGTGGGATGAATCGCAGCCAGATGGTTGCGCGATGACTCGCGCACAATGGCCAGGGCGCGCTTTACATCTCCCCGCTGCAACCATGATTGTTCATCTGCGCTTAGTGGTGTTTCTTTTTCGGTTGCAACTTCCGCATTGGCAGTATCACCCTGCTTAAGCTCCCTGACTTTCTTTTCAATCTCAAAGCGCTTTAGTTTGCGTGTGGTCGTGCGGGGCAGATCCTCCTGCCAAACGTCGTAGCTGCCCAGACGTTTTGTTGAAGCGATCTTGTGCGAGAGCGCTTCGATTTCGAAGCGGATCGCCTCTCTTGCGTTGACGATCTTGCGCTCGCGCAACAGTTCAAAGTTAGGAACTACGACAGCGTGCAGATGTTCTGATGTCGGATCTCCCGCTCGTCCCTCGAGCGCCATCACGCAAATTTCTTTTATGTACTGTGCCTGCAGGTAATGCGCCTCGATCTCCTCGGGGTAAACATTTTTGCCATTGGCGAGGACAATGACCTCTTTGCTCCGTCCGGTAATGAATAGATTGCCACCGGAATCGAAATATCCGAGATCGCCGGTGTATAGCCAGCCATCGCGCAGTACTTCGGCCGTGGCCTCGGGACGATTCCAATATCCCTTCATCACGATTGCACCCTTGATTGCAATCTCACCCGTTGGTGGAGCGCCTTCTTCGATCGGTTGTGGATCTACGATTTTGGCTTCGACTCCAGGAAGAGCGCGTCCTACTGAGCCGAATACGATGTTTCCTGGAGGATTCAGGAAAGCTCCGCCGGAAGTTTCAGTCAGTCCATAGGCGTTCAAGACATCTACGCCGAAGGAGTAAAAGTCGCGGGCTATGGCGGGATCGAAGCGCGAACCTCCGGTTACCAGATAACGCATGCGATGGCCGAAGGTGGCATGAATTTTTCCGAAGAAAAGTTTGCCGGCGTTGATTCCGACTCGTCGCAGGGTGCGGTTGAGCGCCATCAATGCGCGCACCAGCGAGAGCGTGAGTTGTCCGCGTTTCTTCAGCTCTTTAAAGATGCGCTCGTGAATCAGGTAGAAAAACTGCGGAACGACACAAAAAGCAGTGATTTCGCGTTCCTGCAGGGCGCGTAACAGTTCTGTGGTGTTGAGCGTCTCAAGATACACGACGCGCGCACCATTGAAGAGCGGCAAAAAGAGATTCGCCATCTGCGCCAGAACGTGAAACATCGGGAGAATTCCCAGGAGTGCATCCGCAGGCCCGATCTTGACTACTCCGAATACCGAATTTGCTTCGCCGACCAGGTTGGCGTGAGTGAGCATAACGCCTTTGGGATCGGCCGTGGTTCCCGAGGTATAAAGCAGCGCTGCCAGATCGCCCGTCAGCAGGATCAGATCGGCTGAAAGCCTGCAGCACCGGCGGCAAAGATGGAATCAAGATCGGCAGTGATCGTTCCGTCCAAGTTAGGTTGAGTATGATTTTGTTCGGCTGTGGCCGAAGTCATCACTAGATTTATGGTTAGTCCCTTGATCGCTGCGGTTGCTATTGGAAGGTGCTTTGTATCGCAAAACAAAAGAGAGGCGCCGCTGTCGATCAGCAGTTTCTTCACTTGGTCGGCATGAAAAGCCGTGTCGAGCGGAACCGCGGTTCGGCCTGCGGCGATGATCCCCAAATATGCCGCAACCCAACGGGGATGGTTGGCGGCGAGAATCGCTACTCGCGCATCGCGAGAAACCTGCGTTGAGAGCCAGTTCGCGACGCCCTCCGACATTTGAGTCAGTTGCGCAAACGTGACCCGCTCAACGGTCTGTTGCCGCTGAATCTCAAGGGCGATGTTGTCGGGAAACTTTCGAGCGGATTCCTGGAATCGCTGGTAGAAAGATGGCATGCGTCGGTGGAAATCTTACAGGAAAACGCGGCGCTTACGCTGCGTCCTGATCGCATCGTAAAATTTCATTCGCCGATATCTTTATGACTTGATCAGTCGGCTCAATCATTCGACTCGATCAGACGAGTCAGTTAATCTTCCATCGGCACTTTTACGCCGTTCTTCGCCGCGAAATCCTTGGCCGCGTCATATCCCGCGTCAACATGGCGAATCACGCCGGTTCCCGGATCGGTGGTCAGAACGCGCTCGATTCGCTTGGCCATCATGTCGGTTCCATCGGCGACTGTGACTTGCCCAGCGTGGAGCGAATAGCCGATGCCAACTCCTCCTCCGTTGTGAATCGAAACCCACGATGCTCCTGCGGCTGTGTTCACCATTGCGTTGAGCAGCGGCCAGTCGGCGACGGCGTCTGAGCCATCTTTCATGCTTTCGGTTTCGCGGAAGGGAGATGCTACGGAGCCGCAATCGAGGTGATCGCGTCCGATCACTATTGGGGCTTTGATTGTGCCTTTTTTTACCAGATCATTGATGGCGAGGCCGAAGCGGGCGCGCTCTCCGTATCCTAGCCAACAGATGCGGGCTGGTAATCCTTGAAACTTTATTCGCTTGCGCGCGAGTTCAATCCAGCGGCGCAGGCTGCGATTTTCAGGGAAGAGTTCGAGCACCAGATCATCGGTTACGGCGATGTCTGAAGGTTCGCCTGAGAGCGCGGCCCAGCGGAACGGGCCGCGACCTTCGCAGAACAGAGGACGAATGTACGCGGGAACGAATCCCGGAAAATCATAGGCATTCTTTACGCCGCGCTGGAAGGCGAAGGTACGAATGTTGTTGCCGTAGTCGAAGGTGACTGAACCCATTTTTTGCAGGCGCAACATGCCTTCAACGTGCCTCGCCATGGCATCGAGTGAGCGTTCCTGATAAGCCTTCGGATCGCGCTCGCGCAGCTCTCGCGCTGCTTCCAGCTTCATGCCATTGGGCACATATCCGTTCAGCGGATCGTGAGCTGAGGTTTGATCGGTAAGGATGTCGGGAACGACTCCGCGTTCGGCTAACTCTGGAATAATGTCGGCGCAGTTGCCGACTAATCCCACGGAAACATTTTCTTTTTTGCGCACAGCATTTTTTAGAATGCGGAGCGCTTCATCGAGCGTGGTGACGAGAAAATCGCAGTAGCCGGTTTTCAGGCGCTTCTTGATGCGTTCGGGATCGACATCGATCCCTAAAAAAGCCGCGCCAGTCATGGTTGCGGCTAGTGGCTGCGCTCCGCCCATTCCGCCCATCCCGCCGGAGACGATCAGCTTGCCAGTTAGATCACCGGCAAAATGTTTTTCGCCGGCAGCGTTGAAGGTTTCGTAGGTGCCTTGCACGATTCCTTGCGAGCCGATGTAGATCCACGATCCGGCGGTCATTTGGCCATACATCATTAATCCGGCGCGCTCGAGTTCGTTGAACTTTTCCCAGTTGGAAAAATGGCCGACCAGATTTGAATTGGCGATCAGCACTCGGGGCGCATATTCGTGGGTTTTGAAAACGCCCACTGGCTTGCCGGATTGCACGAGCAGCGTCTCGTCATTCTCCAGATTCTTCAGTGCGCGGACGATGGCGTGATAGCAATCCCAGTTGCGAGCGGCTTTGCCGGTTCCTCCGTAGACGACTAAATCTTGTGGGCGCTCGGCAACGTCTTCGTCGAGATTGTTCATCAGCATGCGCATCGCCGCTTCCTGCTGCCAACCTTTGCAGGAGAGCGTGGTGCCGCGTGGCGCGCGGATGCGAGTGTAAGAAGATGCGGGAGATTCGATTTCGACGGGCATGGGGATATCGTAGTTGGTTGCCCAGCCACAGTTCAAATAGAATACGGCCATGCCCGTGACGCCAGAAGAAAATGAAAAATATCGGGCTTACGTCTCGGCGAAGGCCCAAGAGATGGGCATTTTTGATTACAAGCCCGACGATATCGTGTGGCACTACACGAACGGTGCGGGGTTTCCTCGGGATTGTTCAGTCGTCATCCATCTATGCCACCCAAGTGGCGTCCCTGAATGATAGAAACGAGACGAAGTATGCAACGGACCTATATAAGCTGTCGTTGCAGAAACTCATCGAGGAAAAGAAAGATGACGAGATAGCTCGGAATTTCCTGCACAAAGTCATGGAATACGTCAAGGAAGACCCGACCACGCCTACGCACGGGGCCAGCAAGTTCTTTGTAACGTGCTTCAGCGGTGAAGAGGACGACTTGACACAGTGGGATCGATATGGAAAGCCGTACGGTTACGCCATAGGCTTCTATGCTCGTGGTTTCTGGCGGGAACCGAGCAGCTGGCTTTATAAAGTAGTTTATGACCGAGCCGTTCATGAAAAGATGTCGAAAGAAGTCGTCGAGGCGACCCTACGTTTTTTTCTAGAGGGGCTCCACGGCGAGCGGCTGCAAGAGCCGGATAAGTGGGCGCAGGAGTTCTTTACAGCATGGGATGAATGGGTTTACAGGCTGGCTCCAATCGCGAAGGATGCCAAATGGAAGGCCGAAAATGAGTTCAGGCTAGTCCACGAACTCAAGGTTTCCGAGTTCAGCCAAGTGCGCTTTACCCAAAAGGAGACAATGTTAGCCCGGTACATCGTCATGACCACTCCTAGCTGGGTAAAACGGAGGACTCCTCTTTTGCCCATCGCAAAAGTAATGATCGGTCCCGGCAATCATCCTAGTTTTACAAGGATGAGTGCTGTACTGCTCCTAGAGCAGATGGGCTATCCTGCTGTGCCGGTTGAGTTGACACAGGTCGCCCTACAGAGGCCTTAGGCCGGCTGCCTCTCTCATTGGGCTCTCTAAGATGAGGGGCTCGTCGCCACCGCTACACTTACCCGACTTGTGGATCGAATCCTTGACAGCCTCACTTATAATAGAGCTATCGCCATAACTGATTTCAACCGCGCAGCCCCCCCGGCCACTAAGTCGAGGTTCGCAAGCCAGAAACGTGGGTTATTAGCTAACTCATTGCAAATCAAGACTTTACCTATAACTCGTTTCGGCTGAAGACTTTGCTGCCTAGCGTCGCTAAAGTCTTGATTCTAATATACCGGTAGGGGAGGGGGTATCCTAATCGCGGCGTGACAGAGCTGGAACGGACGGGCGAGGTCGCCCGTCGCCACACTACTCCCACTCAATCGTCCCCGGAGGTTTCGAGGTGATGTCGTAGACTACGCGGTTCACGCCTCGGACTTCGTTTACGATTCGATTGGAAATTGTTTTTAGGACTTCGTAGGGGAGGGGGACCCAGTCGGCGGTCATTCCGTCTTCGGAGTGGACGGCTCGGACGGCGCAGGTGTAGGCGTAGGTGCGCTGGTCGCCCATGACTCCTACGGACATTACGGGCAGGAGGACGGCGAAGGATTGCCAGATTTTCTGGTAGAGGCCGGCTTTCTTGATCTCGCCGACTACGATGTCATCGCATTCGCGGAGCAGGTCGGCTCGTTCTTTAGTTACTTCTCCCAAGATGCGAACGGCTAGGCCGGGGCCGGGGAATGGTTGGCGTTGCAGAATTTCTTCGGGCATTCCTAAGTCGCGGCCGATTCTTCTTACTTCATCTTTGAATAGGTCTTTCAGCGGCTCGATTAGTTTGAGTTTCATCTTTGCGGGAAGGCCGCCTACGTTGTGGTGGGATTTGATGACCTGCGAGGGGCCGCGAACGCTGCGCGATTCGATTACGTCGGGATAGAGCGTGCCTTGGACGAGCCAGAAATTCTCCAAGTCCGCGGGCGATCCCTCAGCGGCTAAAGCCGCGGCGGTGAGGGCGTCTGGCGGCACGACTGAAGTCGTGCCCTTCCCGGTCGAGCGGCTGCGCTTCGCGGTTGAGGTGCTGCCGATTGAAGCGCTGCTCTCGGTGGTTGAGGCGCCGCCGATTAAAGCGTTGCCCTCGGTGGTTGAGGCGCTGGCCTTCGTGGAATGAGTTTCGGAAAAGTTGCGCAGGATGCGATGCGCCTCTTCTTCGAAGACTTCAATGAACTCGTTGCCTATGATTTTTCTTTTTTTCTCGGGATCGATTACTCCGGCTAATTTCTTCATGAAGCGATCGGTGGCGTCTACTGCTACTACGCGAAGGCCTAGGTTGTCGCGTAGATTTTGCTGAACTTTTTCGAACTCGTTCTTTCGCAGGACTCCGTTGTTGACGAAGACGCAGGTCAGACGCGATTCTCCGTCCGCTTCGCGCATCGCTCGGTCGACTAAAACTGCTGCTACGGAGGAATCTACTCCGCCGGAGAGGGCGCAGATGGCTCGACCGCTGCCTACCTGCTGTTTTACCTGGGCTATGGTGGCGTCGATGAAATGCTGCGGCGTCCAGGTGGGTTTCGCTCCGCAGATGTTTAGCGCGAAGTTGCGCAGGATGTCGGTGCCTTGCGGTGTGTGATGGACTTCGGGATGGAACTGGACGGCGTAGATCTTTTTTTCTGCGTTCTCGATCGCGGCTACCGCGTTTGTTGTTTTGGCGGTCTGGCGGAAGCCTGGGGGCAAGCCTTCGGCTTCATCGCCGTGTGACATCCAGACGGCCAGTTCGTTGGGTAATCCTTGAAACAGTTGCGAGGCGGAATGCTGGATCTCCACTTGTGCGTGTCCGTATTCGCGCTTTGCGGCGGGGCTTACTTTGCCGCCCAGAGCGTAGACCATGAATTGCAGTCCGTAGCAGATGCCGAGGACGGGGACGCCTAGATCGAAGACTTTCTTATCGGCTAAGGGCGCGTCTTTGTCGTAGACCGACGATGGGCCGCCGGACAGAATGATTCCCACGGGTGAATAGCTGCGGATCTCTTGTATGGTGGCGTTGAAGGGAAGGACTACCGAGAAAACTTTTTGTTCGCGGATGCGGCGCGCGATTAACTGCGAATACTGGGCGCCGAAGTCGAGGACTACGATCGATTGGATTTCCACTTTTGAGTGTCTCAATTTGTTTCAGAAGTGTAAAGGGCGGCGACGCTAAAGGGCTAGTGTCAGATTATGCAAAAGGGTTAATTGCCGTTGCAAAACTCTACCGATTATTGTGCAACCTGTGGTTGCGCCGGGCGTCTATATAGGTGAGGAGAAAATTCGCCGAGAAGCGCTGTTTGAGGCGGTCGTTCGTGCAGCGGTACGTTCTTGAAAGCCGGTCGGCATCCGATACACCAACCTAATTTGAGAGGATTGAGATTATGAAAGTCTTAGCACAATTGACCGCACTGGCCGCGCTTATGTTCGCGTTTACCACTGTCACATTTGCCGCCAACAAAAATCAAGCTAGTTTCACACTGCCATCGGCGGCTACGGTCGGCTCGACGGACCTTAAAGCGGGCGACTACAAAGCGGAATGGAAGGCTGAGGCCGGAAATTCGGTCAAAGTCGACATCCTGCAGCATGGAAAGACCGTGGCTACTGCCCAGGGCAAGCTGAAGGATTTGCCGGCGACTATGACGCATGATGCGGTGATTTTCAACAACAACAAAATCGACGAAATTGATTTTGGCAGCCGGAAACAGGCTGTAGTTTTCGGCGGCGAGTAATTTTTCGGCGGCGAGTAATAAAGACCTCGCAGAACTGAACCTGAAATATGGCGGACGCGCATGACGATGGTGATGCGCGTCCGTTTTATTTTTTGGGGCTGCGCTTTGAAGCGGCTTGCCAGGCGGCTTATTTCACTACGATATTCACTAGTTTGCCGGGTACTACGATGATCTTCACGATCTGCTTGCCTGCTATCGCGGCATGCACTTTTGCATCGGCGAGCGCGGCTTGCTGGACTTGATCTTCGGTTACCGCGGCTGGGACTACTATGACGCTGCGGAGTTTGCCATTGACCTGGACGGGAATTTCGATCTCGTCCTCGGCCGCGAGGGCGGGATCGTACTTGGGCCAGGGAGCTTTGAGCAGGTTGCTGGTCTCGCCGGACATTTCCCACAACTCGTGCGCCAGATAGGGCGCCATGGGGGCGAGGAGCAACGCGATGGTGCGTTGGATTTCGGCGATCAATGACTCTGGAATGCCGCCGGCAGCGCGGGTTTCTTCGGCGGCGTAAATTTCATTTACGAACTCCATTATGGCGGCGATGCAGGTGTTGAAATGCCAGCGGCCCTCGAAGTCGTCGCTGACGCGTTTGATTGTCTGGTGCAGCTTGCGCTGGATGGACCGAGCGGCGGGTTGCAGGGGAGGTTGCTCGGGCTTGTCTTTATTATTATTAGACACCTCTAGCGTCGGGTGGACGGGCGAGACGCCCGTCGCTCCATTGTTTGTCGAGTTTGTACTTGTGGCGTTTCTGGCGTAGAAACGGTAGACGCGGGCCAGAAAGCGCTGAACGCCTTCGATCCCAGTTTCCTGCCAGTCGAGGTCGCGATCTGGTGGCGCGGCGAATAAGCTATACATTCTGGTGGCATCGGCTCCGTAGCGCTCGACCATTTCATCTGGCGAGACTGCGTTTCCCAGGCTCTTCGACATTTTTGCGCCGTTTCTAATCACCATTCCCTGGGTGAAGAGCCTGGTTATGGGTTCGTCGTTTTTTACGAGGCCCATGTCGCGCATGAATTTTGTCCAGAAGCGCGAATAGATCAGGTGGAGAATGGCATGCTCCACGCCGCCTATGTATTGATCGATGGGAAACCAGTAGGCGATTTTTGCGCTGTCGAATGGAGCTTTGCCGTTCCTGGCGTCGGCGTAGCGGTAAAAATACCATGACGAATCGACGAAGGTGTCCATGGTGTCAGTCTCGCGCTTTGCGGGGCCTCCACATTTTGGACAGGTCGTGTTCAGGAACTCGGGCACGTTCAATAGCGGCGATCCGCCGGCCAGAGTGATGGGGACGTTGTCAGGCAAAAGCACTGGCAGATCTTTTTCGGCTACGGGAACGATTCCGTCTTTGTCGCAATAGACCATCGGAATCGGCGTGCCCCAATAGCGTTGGCGCGAGACACCCCAGTCTTTTATTCGGTAGGTGACGGTCGGCTTGCCGAACCCTTTTTCTGCGGCCAATGCCGACATCTTCTTTATTGCTTCCTGATACGTGAGGCCGCTGAACTCGCCGGAGTTGACCAAAATCCCCTCTTCGGTGCTGAAAGGAAGCGGGGGCGCGGTCATAGTTTCTTCCGGGTCGGTGCTTGCGGGCAGAACTACAAGGCGAATTTCGAGGTTGTATTTCTCAGCGAATTCGTAGTCGCGCTCGTCGTGCGCTGGCACACTCATGATGGCGCCGGTGCCGTAGTCCATCAGAATGTAATTTGCGACCCAGACGGGAACGGCTTCGCCGTTGAATGGATTTTTTGCGTAGCGGCCAGTAAAGACACCATGTTTTTCTATGTTGCCGATGTCTCCAACTTCTTTTGCGCGGCGCTGTTCGGCGATCAGTCCCTCGACTTGCGCGCGCAGTTCAGCATTGCGAACTACCATGTCGCGAACGATTGGATGCTCGGGCGCTAGCTGGACCGAAGTCGCGCCATAGATGGTGTCCACGCGGGTGGTGAAGACAGTGATGGTTGAACCGGCTGGACCTACGGTTCCGCCGAGATCGAAATCAACGAGCGTGCCTTCGCTGCGACCAATCCAGTTCTGTTGCATGATGCGGACTTTTTCTGGCCAGCCTTGCAGTTTCTCTAAGTCGCGGAGTAACTCATCGGCGTATTTCGTGATGCGCAGAAACCACTGCTCTAACTCGCGCTGCTCGACCGGAGTATCTTCATGACGCCAGCACATTCCACCTACTACCTGCTCGTTTGCCAGCACGGTGGCGCATTGCGGACACCAGTTCACCTTGCTTTTTTTGCGATAAGCCAGTCCGGCTTCGTAGAGCTTGAGAAAGAACCATTGATTCCAGCGGTAATAGTCGGGCAAGCAAGTTGTAACTTCGGTGCTCCAGTCGTAGGCATAACCGAGACGATTCATCTGCGCCTTCATGGCAGCGATGTTCATCAGGGTCCACTCCCGGGGCGGAGTGTTGTTCTTGATGGCGGCATTTTCCGCGGGCAGGCCGAAGGAGTCCCAGCCCATAGGATGTAAGACGTTGTAGCCTTTCATCCACATGTAACGAGCCAGAGCATCGCCTATGGCATAGTTGCGGACGTGCCCCATATGCAGGGCGCCGGAGGGGTAGGGAAGCATCTCCAGGACGTAGAACTTGGGTTTGGTTGGATGGGCGTCGGCGGCATAGAGAGAAGGATCGCTTTGCCAGCGCTGGAACCATTTTTGCTCGATGCGCTGCGCGTCGTAGCGGTCTTCGTGACGGGCTTCGTTCCGTTCGTCGCGCGCGGCGGACATAGTTTTATCTTCCTGTGCCATAGAAGGAGATTGCCGTAATGGGTAATCCACGATTTTACAACGGGTGGAGTGGGAATATGGGCGAGGTGCGGCATAATCCGATCAACGATCTATCTATACACGGGCTGTACACGGGTAGGAGCATGGCTTACAATTTTGCGCAAGAGGAGGGTCTTATGCGTATCCCCCGCCTTGTTATTCTGCTGTCGCTGCTATTAATGTGCGTCGCGCCAATCGCAGCGCATGCATCTTCTGCCAAACTGGCTTCTCCTCAAGCCCAGGCGGTGCTTCCATTGTTGGAACCGAGTCCCGATGGCGCAAGTCTCTTCGTGGTCTGATCTTTGTCGTCTAAATCTTCGTCGTCTGAATCTTGGGCTCCAGAAGTTGAGCGAGAGTGGGATCGCGATGCAGCAAGACAATCGTTTTCCGATCTAACTTTTCGGTCTTTTCGGTCGAGGTTTGGAGAAGAGGATGCTACTTGTTTCTACATACGTAGTTATCGCGTAACGCGCGACGATCCGCAGTCGGACGCAACCAGACTGGCGGGGTATTCGACATGCACTCCGTCGAATCGCTTTCAGACCAAGCGAGCGGTGCAAGTTCTGGAGATCGCTCCGAGGTGACGGGGTCGAGTTATGAGAAATCCCAGACGGGATGTAGTTGTGGAATCCCACCCTAACGTCGAAGGACACGACGTTAGGATGGGTCACCCTAGTGCAGGATAATCACAAACGGGCTGTGGCTGTGGAATCCCACCCTGACGTCGAAGGACACGACCTTAGGATGGGGCACGCCGGCCGGTTTTTGCGGCCAACTTTTTTAGTGCTTCTACGTTGCGCAGATCGTCTCCTGGATCATCAATTGGTGTTTCCGCGATGAAGGCTGCATGCTTCAGGCGACGATCGTTTAATAGCGCACGGAAATACTTCCAATCTCAATTTGCCTTGACCAATATGTTCATGACGATCTAATCCCGAGCCGCGTTCTGCTTTCGCGTCATTGCAATGCCAGACGCGGACGTTCTTGAAGCCCACGGTTTGCTCGAGATGCTGCAGCGTGAGTTGCCTGCCTTCGTTGCTGACGATGTCGTATCCGGCAACATGGGTATGACAGGTATCGATGCAGGCGGCCACCGGAACGCGCTTTCTCAAAAGCTCCAACAACTCCGCCACCTGTTCGAATGTGCCGCCCAGCGAGAACTCAGCGCCGGCGGTGTTTTCTATGAGAATCGTGAGTCCGCCTTTGGCCAGATCCAATCCCTGGCTTGCCTCGGCGATGGAATTGGCTGTCCGCTCCAGGCCTTGCTCTCGGCTGGCGCCGCGAAACGACCCTGGGTGCAGCACGAGATATTCGGCGCACAAGGCCAATGCGCGTTCGAGTTCTCCTCGAAACGCCTCGATGGATTTTTTTAGAAAATGCGGATTTGTGCCAGCCAGATTGATCAGATAGTTGGAGTGGATCACCAGCGGCTTTAGATCATATTTCTGACGCAAACGGTTCATGGTCAGGCATTGCGATTGTCCCAAGGAATACGGCTGCCACTGCCGAGGGCTCGTCGAGAAAATTTGGAAGGTGTTGCAACCGAGGCGGTAGGCTCGCTCGGCGGCATTCTCCACTCCGCCGGCGATTGAGGTGTGGATGCCGATGCGGCGGGAGGTGGTCGAAGGCCTGGTCTTTGGCGGCGGCCACTTCAGAGGATCTTTTTCCGATGGTTGGAACTCGGACTGGGGAAAATACAGCCATAACGAAATTCTAGAGTAATTCTCTAGAGTACTTCTGTGTCTAGCATCTATCGTTTGCCCTGTTTCACCGCTGAGGCTAGACTTAAGGGCCGAGGTATCTATGCTAGTCGTGATGCAGGCGCAGGCTACGGAGGAGCAGATTCGCGCCGTCTGCCAGAAGATTGAAGCGCTGGGATACCGGGCACACTCGATGCCGGGAGCGCAACGCACGGCCATTGGCATCACCGGAAATAAGGGCGAGGTCGAGTCTGGGACGCTGGAAGAAATGGCGGGCGTGCAGGAGGTAATCCGCGTCTCCAAGCCTTATAAGCTGGTTAGCCGCGACACTAAGCCTGACAATACGGTGGTCCGGTTTCCGAATTCCTCGGCCACTATTGGAGGGCGAGAGCTGGCGATTATTGCGGGGCCTTGCGGGATCGAGAGCCGCGAGCAGGCATTCACGATTGCTGAGCGTGTGGCGCGCGCGGGAGCCCAGTTCTTTCGCGGAGGAGCATACAAACCTCGCACCTCTCCTTATTCATTTCAGGGGATGGGCGAAGAGGGTTTGAAGATCATGGCTGAAGTACGGGAGCGATTTGGGCTGCTGGTGGTGACTGAAGCGGTCGACTATGAATCGCTCGATCTGGTCGATCATTATGCCGACGTCATTCAGATTGGGGCGCGCAATATGCAGAATTTTTCTTTGCTCAAGCGGGCTGGACGGGCTCACAAGCCGGTGCTGTTGAAGCGCGGGATTTCGGCTACGCTGGAAGAATTTCTTATGGCTGCGGAATACATTATGAGCGAGGGGAATTACAAGATCGTTCTCTGCGAGCGCGGGGTGCGGACTTTTGCCGACCATACCCGCAACACGCTCGATCTCAGCATTGTGCCGGCGGTGCAGCGGCTGAGCCATCTGCCTATTATTGTTGATCCCAGCCACGGTACGGGTAAGCGCAACAAAGTTACGCCGCTATCGCGCGCTGCGGTTGCGGTTGGAGCGGATGGATTGATTGTGGAAGTGCATCATGATCCGGACCGGGCGCTTTCAGATGGCATGCAGTCGCTGTTTCCCGATCAGTTCGATACGCTGATGGCGCAGGTGGGGCAGATTGCGGCGGTGGTGGGACAGAACGTTCAACTTGCTGGCGCCACGCCAATGTTCACCTCAGGCGCGACAGTTTCAAAAAATTGACTCTATGCGAAGAAATCGGATATTCGCTGGCGCGATTCTTGTGATGCTTGGCTTGGCTCAGCCTGTCGCGCATGTTCTGCCAGGAGAATTCGGCGCCCGAATACCCTTAACGGGGAGAGGTGCACTGTGCCGAAACCGCGCCGCGGATTGTGTCTGCCGCCACACCCAATTTTGCTCAGCCGGCACCCGCGTACCCGACGATAAAGCCTCGAAAGAAAATGATGGCGGGTTTCGTTACGCTTCAGGTCATCGTGACCAGACGAGTGTGCCAGACGGCGGATATTAAAGTCATAAACGGCCCGATCGCCGGGCCTCGATCAAAAGCGATTAAGGCCGTCTCGCGAAGTGGAGATTTGAGCCAGCGATCCAGAGAAGGCAAGCCCTGCCCAATGCGAATTAATGTCCAAGTGCAATTCCGTCTGTATTGACGTTCGCACATCTGATAATCTTTTTCTTTAGCGAGGCCGAATCGTCCTTGAGAAAAGTTCTACTGCTTGCATTCGTCGTTCCGCTTGTCCTTGCCGGCGGGTGGTATTACTTTCATCAGCGCACTCTTCCTGGTTACAGCCCGCTCTATCGCGAATACGCTTACATTTCGAATGGCAAGAGCAATACGGTTACGGTGGTTGATCTGCGAAGTTTTGTTCCGGTTCGAACTCTGCAGGTGGGGGATGAGCCAACTGGGATCGCGGCCAACCCTCGACGCAATGAGATTTATGTGGTGAATTCCGGCTCATCTAACGTCAGCGTGATTGATGCCGAGCAGAAAAAGGTTGTGGCAACTATCGGCGTTTTTGGGCGGCCTTACTTTATTGATGTTTCTCCCGATGGTCACCGCGCTTATGTTGCCAATTCGGGGTCTAACAATGTTTCTGTAATTGATCTTGACCGGCGGGCGGTTGCGGCTACGCTGCATGTGGGGGCGAATCCGGGCTTTGCGCGGGTGTCTCCCGACGGATCTACGGTTGTTGTCTCTAACCGCGCTGATAATTCAGTCTCGATTATCGATACGGCGCGGCTAGCTGTGCGCTCGGCGATTAATATCTGCATTCATCCTGAGGATATTGCCATTCTGCCCGATTCCAGCAAGGCGTTTGTTTCGTGTTCGGGATCGGGACAGGTTGCCAGCATCGCGCTCAAGCATGTAACCCAAAATGCAACCCAGAGTACAATCAGAACGACAAGTTACTGGCGCTGCTCGACGTTGGGAAAGCGCCGGTCAGCCTGGCTTTGAAACCCGATGGCGGGGAACTGGTTGCTTTCAATTTCGACGCGGGCACTATTTCGATCATTGAGACTAAGGGGAATGAAGTATCGGGAAGTTATCTGGTTGGGGATCAGCCTACGCGCGGCGTGATATCGCTGGATAACTCGCGGTTATATATCTCTAACTTCGGATCGAATAATATTGCGGTTTACGATATCGATCTCGGCAAGGTGGTCGCTTATCTGCCGGTGGGAACGCATCCTGATGGGTTGGCACTTTCGCAGAATCAGAATTATCTGCTGGTACTCGATTCTGGCTCGGGAGACCTTGCAGTTATTCAGAAACGGCAGCCCAACAAGAAATTTGAACCTTCCGAATATTCTCTGCTGACGATCATTCCGGTGGGGATGCAACCCAATCAGATCGTGGTGAAGTCTTTTATGGCTACGAAGTTGACGGACGGACGCTGAGGTTACGGTTCCGCTAAGACGTCTACGCAGTTTACGAAATGCTTTGCGTTTCGCGGGGATCGGTGTAATTCTCGCAAGGGATTAGCCAGAGGGAGGCGCATCGTGTGCTTTTCAGCCACAGCGAACTTTATTGGCAGCGGAGTTCTGGGCGCTGTCGGCGTGGTCACTCTGACGAAAGTGAAGCACCGGCGCGAACTGCTTTTTGCAAGCCTGCCTACGCTGTTTGCCATTCACCAGTTCATTGAGGGATTCGTGTGGCTGGGGCTGGACGGGATTCTTTCGCCTACGGTAGCGCACGACATGGGTGCCGCATTCATGTTGTATGCGCAGGGCCTGTTGCCTTTTCTGCTGCCGCTCAGCGTCCTGCTGTTTGAGCCTAACGTAAAGAGCCGCCGGCGGATGCGGCCGTTTGTGGTGCTCGGCGGAGCAACGGCGCTCTACATCCTGTGGGCTCTGACAGCATTTCCAACCCAGGTATATGTTCGAGAGAATAGTATTGTCTATATTAATCAGGCGACCAACAATACAGTGGTTGCGTTGCTGTATGTGGTAGTAACGTGCGGTTCGCTGCTGGTATCCAAGATAAGGACTATGGTTATTTTTGGCGGGGTAAACCTGGTGATTTTGCTGGTGGTCATGGCGGCAAAACGCTATGCCTTCACTTCGGTGTGGTGCGCTTACGCAGCGGTCGCCAGCGTGATCATACTTGCTTACTTTTGGAAGAGTAGCGCACGCCGTCCGTTCATATACGCAATCACATAATTCGAACCCAATAGCGGCGGCGTGGGCGCTTTGCGGGTAAGTCTTACTAAAGATTGTGGTGTTTATTCTTGAGCGAGTAAGACTTTATTTTGTAAGTGCCGATCTGCGTCAGTATGATCAATCCAATTAGTAACTCCCCCGCTATCGCGTCCAACCAAATTACACAACAGGCTGCTCGTCCAACAGAAACCAAGACGGAAACCAAGCCGCAAACCCCCGCGCAGGGTTCGGGGACCGGTGCGGTCCCACAAGACACGGTCAGCTTAAAGAGTACAGAAAACAAGAGCGCGGTTGAGGCGGACGACAAATAACATTTACTGCCGCTGTTAATGTGCGCTGGAGGGTATTCTGATCCTCCAGCGCTTTTTCGTGTCGACGACACGCGCGCGGGCGAGGGCGCCCGCGCCACATTTTGGATACATCGACCAATTGTTACAAGTTTCTTAATTTTGAATTCGGCACCAAAGATACCTTCCCTCTGATCTTCGAAGATGCTAATTTCTTGCTGCGGACGTGTGTCTTTCTATGCAGAGTAATGAATACGATCTGGTGGTGATCGGAAGCGGTCCGGCGGGACAGAAGGGCGCGATTTGCGCGGCTAAGATGCGCAAGAAGGTCGCGATTATCGACCGGCGGCTGACCATGGGCGGAGTCTGCGTTCACACCGGGACGATTCCGAGCAAGGTGCTGCGCGAGGCTGTTCTCTACCTGAGCGGGTTGCGGCAGCGGTCGTTTTATGGGCGCGGGTATGTGGTGAAAGACCGGATCATGATGTCGGATCTGGTGCTGCGGTCGACGACGGTGATGACGCGGGAAGTGGACGTGATCAAGGCGCAACTGCGCCGTAATTATGTAACTGCGCTGGAAGGAGACGCGCACTTTGCCGATCCGCATACGATTGAGATCGTGAGCGACGATGGGGTGCAACAGGTTCGGGGCGAGAAGATACTGATCGCATGTGGGACGCGGCCGGCGCACATTGACGGAATTCCGGTGGATGGGCAGCGCATCTTCGATTCCGATCAGGTGCATTGCCTGGAGGAGATACCGCGAGAGTTGATTGTGGTGGGCGCGGGAATTATCGGGCTGGAATATGCGTCGATGTTTACGGCGCTGGGAGTTAAGGTGACGCTGCTGGACCAGCGTCCGACGCTTTTGGATTTTGTGGATCGCGAGATTATCGAGAGCTTGTGCTTCCAGTTGCGGCAGTTGGGGACAGTTTTTCGGGTTGGGGAGAAAGTGGTTTCGGTCGGTTTCGATGAGGAGCGGGATAAGGTTTTTGCGACTTTGGAGAGCGGGAAAAAAGTTCGCGGACAGGCGCTCCTATACACGATTGGACGGAAGGCCAACAGCGATAAGCTGAAAATCGAGGCTGCGGGCCTCTCGGCGGACGGGCGCGGCAAACTAGCGGTGAATGAGCATTTTCAGACTGCCGTCCCGCACATTTATGCGGCGGGCGATGTGATTGGTTTTCCCGCGCTGGCCAGCACTTCGATGGAGCAGGGACGGCTGGCGGGGTGTCATATGTTCGGCAAGCCCAGCCAGTTGCTGCCGAATCTAATCCCGTATGGGATTTACACCATTCCTGAAATTTCGATGGTCGGCGCGACTGAGGAGGAGCTGACGCGTAACAAAACTCCTTATGAGAGCGGGTTGGCGCGGTACTCAGAATTGGCGAAGGGGCAGATGCTGGGCGACGATCAGGGACTGCTGAAGATTCTGTTTGATCCGGATACTTTGAAATTGCTGGGTGTTCACATTATCGGCGACCGGGCGGCTGAGATCGTGCACATTGGGCAAGCGGTGCTCACGATGGGAGCGACGATCGAATATTTTCGGGACACCGTATTCAATTATCCGACGCTGGCGGAGGCTTATAAAGTCGCGGCGCTGGATGGGCTGAATAAGCTCTGAGCCTCATTTCGATTGCCTCGCTCGATACCAGCGGCGTACGGCTACAAGCGACCAGATGGCCTCCACCAGTCCAAAGGGCCACGCGCCTTGTAGAAAACCGTAGGCTGAGCCGAGCGCGCAGGATGCCGCGAAGGCGAGGATGAACCAGGTGCTGCGGCTCTCAAGGGCGTAGGTTACCAACATCGCAGTTACAGCGAAAATCCGAACAGAGTGAGCATGTTTATGTTGAAGAATGTCATTGACCTCAGCGCCCCTGGCGTGGTGAATCATCCTACCAATTCTTGCGTCGCTTAATTTGCGATAACCTCGGATTCGTAACTTCTGCTGAGAGTTTGCGGACAGGAGTGTCCGCACTATCCGTGAGGTATCGGTTGGCTCGAGCGGAGGACAGCGATGAGCGAAATTTTGATTCGGCCTGCGGAACGTGGAGATCTGGCGAGAATCACGGAAATCTACAACTACTACGTGCTGAATACTCCAGTAACGTTCGATGTGGAGGCTTACACGATCGAACGGCGAGAACCTTGGTTCGCGCAATTTGGAGTGACGGGACGACATCGGCTATGAGTTGCGGAAGAGAATGGCGTGTTAATGGGATACGCGGGAACGACGCGGTTCCGTCCAAAGGCCGCGTATGAGACGACGGTAGAGACAACGATCTATTGCGCGCTGGAGGCGGTTGGGAAGGGAATTGGCAGGCGGCTGTACGCCGCGTTGTTTGAGGCGCTGAGGGGCGAGGATATTCATCGGTTTGTGGCGGGATATACGCTGCCGAACGCGGCGAGTGAGGCGCTGCATCGGCATTTCAAATTCAAGGTTGTAGGCGTATTTAGCGAAAATGGGCGCAAGTTTGGCAGGTATTGGGACGTATGCTGGACGGAACGACAAGGGTAAAATTCCGGCTTAGGTTGACCTGAGGTTATACTTCGTGCTTTGCGGGAGAGAGGGTAAAATAGGTGATTCGGCTGAGTTCCCTGAGGGGTACTGTGGGCCGAGAGAAATTGTCTCAATAGGTTACGAGGGAATACTGATTCTTGGAACCTGTAAAAAATCTCGATGAGGCAAATACCGGGACCGCGTCTGATGCGAGCGCCTCTAGTCTGGGCGCGACAGATCCGATCACTTCGGCCAGCGAAAGTCCTCTGCCTGTTGACGATATTGTCCCGGCGCCGACGATTTGCCGTCGGGGCGTTTGCGGCCATCTTCGCCGGTTTATTGGCGGGTTGAGGGAAGTCTGCTGGAGTTGACTACGGTTCGTCCGATCGCATTTTTTACCTGGAACAGTCAGACCTTCATCGCGCGCGCGGTTCGCCGCTCGCTAGTGCTCTTGATGGCGCTGATGCGACCATTTTTGTACGCCGCGAACCGGGTGGCTGCGACACGCATTGTTCACGCGGTGTTGCGCGGGATTACGCGTGACCGTCTCGATCTGCTGGGTGAAGAAGAATTCAAATACAAACTGAAGCCGTTGCTCAAAGAAGAGGGAGTGCGGCATCTGAAGGCGTTGCAAGCCACGGGCGTCGATGTGGTTCTGGTGAGCCAGGGACTGGAGCATGTTATGCGGCCGCTGGCGCGACATCTAGGGGTGAAATGGATCATTGCGAATCGGCTTGATTTTCGCGATGGAGTTGCGACGGGAAGGTTGCTGAGTCCGGTGATTCGGCCGCGAGGACTTTTTGCGCGAATCCGCGAAGCGGGACCGGATGGGCAGCAGAGCTCCGGCGCGATGGGTGCGCGCGCTTGGATTGCGCGGACCAAAGGCGCTGGCGGCGGCGATTGTTCCGGCGGTGCGGGTCGAGACGCCGCGGGTGCGTCCGATTGTGTACTTTGACGAAAAACGTTACCCCGCGCCATTTTCGGTGCGCAAAGCGCTGGGCGGCAAACGCATAATGCTGATCGGCGTCACAGGATTTATCGGCAAAGTGTGGCTGGCGAACACGCTGATGGATCTGCCTGAGATCGAGAAGTTGTATTTGCTGATCCGGCGGCAGAAGTCTAGTCCGGGGCAGGCGCGCTTTGAGAAAATGATCGAAGGCTCACCCGTTTTCGATCCATTGTTTGAGAAGTATGGTGATCGACTGAGCGCGCTGCTGGCAAAAAAGATCGAAGTGGTGGAGGGGGATGTTTCGCAACCAGGGCTCGGGTTGGACCTTGAGGTCGGTGCGCGGTTGTGTCAGGACCTTGATCTGATTATCAACAGCTCCGGATTGACGGATTTCAATCCCGATCTGCGGGACGCTTTAGCCGTGAATGTGGATTCAACCTGTTACCTGATCGAATTCATTCGCCAATCCAGCCATGCGGCTTTACTGCATCTTTCTACCTGCTATGTGGCTGGGCAACGCGATGGGCGGGTGGGCGAGCGCGTGCGACCTAATTACACTCCATTGCACTTGAAGGATTTTGACGCGGAAAAAGAATGGCAACGACTGCATCAACTGGTGGAGACTGCGAAAGTAAAAGTCGAGGGGCCGGAGGTCAGCGAGGAACTGAAAAAGCAAGCGCTGGGGAAAGAGCACGCTGCCAAAGGGCTGAGCGGGCAGGCGCTGGAAAATCAGATCCGCAAGAACCGGGTTCGCTGGTTGAAAAATTATCTGACGGAAGAAGCCACTCGCCGCGCCAATGAACTGGGGTGGCCGAATACTTATACGTTCACTAAAAGCCTGGCGGAGTCATTGATCGCTAACCAGATCGCCAACCAGATCGCTAAACATGGCGCGGAGCTGCCGATTGCGATCGTACGTCCGTCCATTGTCGAGACTTCGGTGTCGAAGCCGTTTCGGGGATGGAATGAAGGAATCAATACTTCGGCTTCGCTGTCATATTTGCTGGGAACGTCGTTCCGGCAACTGCCTTCGAATGAGCGTAAGCGGCTGGATATTATTCCGGTGGATGCGGTGTGCGCGGGGATGACGCTGATTGGCGCTGCGCTGGTGGAGCGGCGGCATGATCCGCTGTACCAATTGGCTACTTCGGTCACGAATCCGTGCGATATGGGGCGGTCGATTGAGTTGACTTCGCTTGGCCACCGGCGGCATTATCGAGCGCAGGAAGGACTGGAGTATTGGCTGCGGTTGCGGATGGATGCGATTCCGGTTTCGAAAGAGCGCTATAACCGGATGTCGGCGCCGGCGCAGAAAATGATTATCCAGACGATTCAGCGGGTGATGTCTCCGCTGCCTTCGGCGATGAAAAAGCCCCTGGCTAAAACGGAGCGCAATCTGGAACGCGTGGAAAAATTAGTGGAGCTATTCGAGCCGTTCATTCTGCATAACGAGCACGATTTTGTCGCGGACAATGTGGAGAAGTTATCGCAGGCGCTGACCCCGGAAGAGAAAGAAATTTTTGGCTATGACACGGCCGGCCTCGACTGGTGGGAGTATTGGATCGACATACATATTCCAGCATTGCGGCGGTGGACTTATCCGCTGATTGAGGGCCGTCCGCTCGAAGCGCGCGCGCCGCGAGAGTTGCATCCCCCGGCGGCTCAGACGCACGAAAAGGGCGGTGGTTTGAGAACTGGGACGGACGGAGCAACGTGGCAATATTCCTGACCGGCGCGACCGGATACATTGGCGCGCACGTGGCTGCCAATCTGCTCGATCAGCATGATGTTGGCTTGAGTGTGCTGGTGCGCGGTCGCGATCAGCGGGAGGCAGAGGTGCGGCTTTGGAATGCCTTGCAGCTGCACATGCCGTTTTCGAGATTTTACGAATACGTGATGCAGGCCAGGATACGGATTTTTCGCGGTGATATTACTTTGCCGCGGCTTGGACTCGAAGCCAGCGATTACGATCGGGTGGTGCATGGGACGGACTCGGTCATTCACTGCGCGGCTTCACTGAATCGGAAATCCGAAAAAAGTTGTTTGAATGTGAATCTGCGCGGGACGCTGGAAGTGCTGCAGATGGCGCGGCAGGCGCAGTATTACCACGGGCTGCGGCGGTTTTCAAATGTGAGCACGGTGGCGGTGGCGGGAAAGCGAAGCCATGAAATTGTGTTGGAAGACGAGGCGATCGACTGGGACCGTTCGGATTACGATCCCTATGCGCGGACAAAAAAATTCTGCGAACACATGGTGCGGGAACTACTGCCGGAGGTGCCGCTGACGATTTTTCGTCCGAGTATCGTGTTGGGAGACAGCCGGTATCCGCGGACTACGCAGTTCGATATGGTACGGTCGTTCGTGTTTCTGGCGGGATTGCCGGTGCTACCATTTCGTCCCCGAGATCAGATTGACATCGTGAATGTGGACTTTGTGGCGGATGCGATTTCTACTTTGCATATGAAGGCGAATCCCGAGCACGATATCTATCACCTTTCTTCGGGCAACGATTCGCAGACATTTCAGGAATTGACCAAAGCGCTGGCAACGGCGCAGAACCGGCGCGGGCCGGTGTTTCTGCCCATCCTTGAAGGGCCGTTCAGGTCCACGGTGAATGCTCTGGCGAACCGCAAAGGACCGACCGGACATGGGGCAGCATTGATGAAAGTCTTCCTACCTTACTTGACGTGGAACACTGTGTTCGATAACACGCGGGTCACGACGGAGATTGGGCGCAAGCCGGTGCCGTTTTCGCGTTACAGTTTGCCTTTGCTCAAGTTCAGCCGCGAGCACAACTTTGAATATCCTTATCAACCTTGGCCGGAAAGCACGAAGGCGGGGAGGGTTGCGTCGTGATGGACTTCGCTCTGGAAGCCTGGATGTCAGGCATCATCGAAGGGAAGAAAATCCAATGGATGATGGGCAAACGGGAGCCATGGCAGCCGGGCGAGAAGCTGAAACTGCTTTTTGCGGGTTATAACGGGACGCGCAATACGGGATCGGACGTGCGCGTGGAAGAGATGATGCGGCAGATACGGCGAATTCTCGGACCGGAAAATGTCGACCTCAGCATGATGACTTTTAATTTCGACCGGTCGCGGGGATATTTCGAAGGCACAACGCAGGTGCGCCTGCCGGATATTTTTCCTCCATTTCTGGCGAACGAAGTGCCGAAGCATCATGGCGTGGTGGCTTGCGAAGGTTCGATGTTCAAGTCGAAATTTGCGAATGCCCTGGCCACCATGATGATCGGATCGCTGGGCATCGCGGCAGCGGAGAACAAATTATCGGTTGGTTACGGCGCCGAGGCTGGGAAGATGGATCCGCTGATCGCCAAGATGTGTGGCCGCTATTGCAAGAATTCGCTGGTGATCACTCGCAATGACGAGTCGCGGAAAATCTTGCGCGAACTGGGAGTGCCGACCGAGTTGGGCACAGACACGGCGTGGACGTTTGAGCCGCTGGGCGCCGAGTATGGACAAAAGGTGTTGCGCGACGTTGGTTGGGATGGAAAGACGCCAGTGCTGGTTGTCTGTCCAATCAATCCGTTTGAATGGCCGGTGAAGGCCTCGGTGGCAAAGGCCGCGCTGCACAGCCTTACGGGCGCTTATAAGGAGAGCCATTATCGCGGGCCTTATTTTCACAATTCGGGGCATGAGGCTGACCGCGCTTACGAACATTACTTGAGTTCGATCGCCAAGGCAGTGGCGGCATTTCGTCAGAAGAAGAATGTGTTCGTGATTATGGCTGCGACCGAACGCATGGATGCACGACCCTGCCGGCGTATCTCGGAAAAGCTGGGCGGGGTTCCAGTGCTCACTTCGGACGATTACAACATGTATCAGTTAGTGAGTATTCTGCGGGCTTGCCGGATGATGGTTTCTTCACGCTATCACGGGATTGTGACTTCGATGCCGGCGCTGGTGGCGTCGGCGGGAATCACGATGGACGAGCGCATCAGAAATTTGATGAATGAGCGCGGGCATCAGGAGTTGCTGATGAATGTTGATGACAGGGATCTGGAGGCGCGGACGCTCGGGGCGCTGGAAATTCTGGATCTGGATGGGGAGCGAATTGCGGACGGGATTGCGCGGACAGTAGTGAAAAATTTGAAATTGATGGCTCGCATGGGCGTTTATTTCGAAGAAGAGGTGCAGCGGCGGTATCCGGAGTTTCCTACGCGCCGCGGGGAATGGAGTTGGGAAGACTATTTGCCGCCGATGAACGAAGGGTTGCGCGGGTTGGTGACGGCCTACAGTTAGTCTGGCAGAACAAGAGGACAAGAGGAATGGTGTGCCGCGTGTGGCGTGGTTGGACGAAGGCAGGTCATGCTCAAAGTTATGATGACTATCTTCGGAAGGATCTTTTTCCTCGTCTCAGCCAGGAACTGCGATCGCGCGGATATCGTGGATATCAATTGTTGCGGATTACTCGAGGCGAAGAGGTCGAATTTATGACGATGTTGTGGTTTGAATCGATGGAGAGCGTACGCTCATTTGCGGGCGAGAACTATGAAACGCCAGTGGTATCCGATAAAGCGCGATCGTTGCTGGCACGCTTCGCTGATCGTGCCGACCATTATCAGGTTAGCGGCTTCGACCTGTTCGGCCTCTCAAACGCTGCGTAGTTTTTGACAAGACTAGCCGAATGTCTTTTCCTGAAGAAATCTTTTCGAGCTTGCAGCGCACGGGCGATGCTGTCGTGCTGCAGGAATTGTGCGATGGCCAAACAGCTTCTCTTACGGCTCGACAGTTACTCGCTCAGGTGTTTGTGGCTCGAACCTACTTGCGTCGCCTGCGGTTAAGGAAGGGTGACCGCTTCGCACTGTTGGCGCACAACTCGATGCAATGGGTGGCGATGGATTTAGCTGCTATGGCGGAGGGCTTGACGGTTGTGCCGCTGTATGCGCGGCAAGAACCGGCGGAACTGGTGGCGATGATGAAGGATTGCCAGCCGTCGGTGCTCGCTTGTGGCGAGCAGTCTCTGGTTGACGCAATCCGGGATGCGTGGCCCGGGGCGCCGCTGTGCTTCTGCTTAGCTGATGTCTTTCCAGACGGCTTTGGAATCGGGAGCGTAAGGATCGAGAGCGAATCGTTCGGGAGCGAAGCGTTGGAGAATTCTGCGCCTATGGTTGCGGAAGAAGATGTGGTGACGATCATCTACACCTCGGGCACGTCGGGCGAAGCCAAGGGGGTGATGCTGAATGCGGGGAACGTCGGATACATGCTGGGATGCACTTCGGGGCGACTCGATCAGCTTATGCAGAGGCGCACTTCTTCTGAGCGGAGTGCGGGGCGGGATGCCGAGCAGGACGGCGTCTTTCATTATCTCCCGCTGTGTTTTGCGGGCTCATGGATCATGATGCTGACCTGCCTTCTTCGAGGCAGCAAGCTTTCGTTGAACACGGATCTGGGGAAGATTGCGGCAGAGATGCGGCTTGCTGCGCCGGATTACTTTCTGAATGTACCTCAACTACTGGAGCGGATGCGTAAAGCGGTCGACGAGCAGCTTTGGAAAACGGGCGGCCTTCCGTTGAAGCTACACACCAAGGCTAAGGGCGCATGGGTGCGGCGGCACGAAGGGAAATCGCGTTCTGGGGATGGGGTCTGGCTTGCACTCGCGAACCGACTTGTATTTCCGACGATTCGAAAGAAGATGATCGGCGATAAACTGCGCGCCTTGATTTGTGGTTCGGCGCCGCTAAGTGTCGAGACGCAGCTGTTTTTTATGATGCTTGGTATTCCAGTGTTGCAAGTTTACGGGCTCACGGAGACGACGGCGATTTGCACTATGGATGATCCGGATGGGACGGTGATTCCGGGACGCGTGGGGCCGGCGATTGCGGGAGTGGAAATGAAAGTCGCCGAGAATGCGGAGATCGTGGTGCGAGGGCCGAATATTTTTCCCGGATACTGGAATCGTCCTGAAGAGACGGCGAAGGTGCTGCGTGACGGCTGGTTTCATACGGGCGATCAAGGCGAAGTCGACGCGAACGGTAACTGGAAGATTGTTGGCCGCATCAAGAATCTAATTATTCTTGGATCGGGACATAACATTGCGCCCGAGCCCATCGAAGATGAGATTATTCAACAATTGCCGGGCGTGACTCAGGTGGTGATTGTGGGCAACGGCCGTGGATATTTGGCGGCGCTAATAACGGGTAAAGTCAGCGGGGAAAAAACGCAGGCGGCGCTGGAGTTTGTGAATCGTGATTTGCCTCATTACAAGCAGGTGCGAGCCTTCCATCATGTGGAAGAAGCATTCACGATTGAAAGCGGCCTGCTGACGGCCAACGGGAAGCTGAAGCGCGACTTGATCGCGGAGCGGTTTCGAAGGGAAATTGATGCGATGTACGAGGCCTCGAAAACACAAGCCTTGAAGAATCCGGCGGCGAAGACGGCATGATTGAGTTCGAGGGCCAGACACTTTCGTGGCAAATCGTGAATGGCGCGATTGAACTGGCGTTGCATCGCGACCCTTGTAATGAGATCGGGTCGGTTACGCTGGATGAATTGGAAAAATTTGCGGCAGCTTTGCCGGTGCTGGCAAAGAAAGCGCATGCGTTGATCGTTTATTCCACGCAGAAAGCGGGTTTTTGTGCGGGGGCGGATTTGCGCGAGTTGTATCAGCGCGGATGCGAGATGGAAAAGGCGGCGGCGTTGCGCAGTGTGAGGGAGTTTCTGGAGCGCATTCACGCGGTCATGAATTCGCTTGACGCTCTGCCGCTGACTACAATTGCGGCGGTGCATGGGGTGACGTTTGGCGGCGGGTTTGAGCTGGCTTTGGTTTGCGACATTATTATTGCGGACCGAACGGCGCGATTTTGCTTTCCGGAGCTGCGGCTGGGGCTTATTCCAGGGTTTGGTGGAATTCCGCGGCTGAAGCGGGATTTGGGGAATGCGGTGGTGCGCGATTTGCTTCTTACCGGGCGCAGCTTCAATGTGATGAAGGCGCAGCAGATTGGCCTAGTCAGCCAGATTGCTGCCGAGGGCGAGGCACTGCGTGTTGCGCGGGCAACGGCCAGCCAGATGGGAAAATTTGATCGCGGGACGGCTGCGGCGGCCAAGCAGTTTGTGAAACCGATTCCGTATGCAGATTTGAAGCAGGAGATTGATATCTTCTGCGAGCTTTATTCGCGTCCCGCGGTCGAGGAGGGGCTGCGGAAGTTCGTGGAGAGCACGGACGCGCAGCCATACTTACCCTGAGTTTGTAATAGTGATAGTGATTTGTAATTTTAAGGAAATCCATAAATGGCAGCGCCTACGATCGACCATACCCTTGACGAAATTTTGAACCTTGCGGCTTTGCACTTTAAGGTTCCACGGGAGAAGCTTACTCCTGACGACGACTTTTTTAAGACGTTGGGAATTGACAGCCTGCAGGCACTGGATTTGCTGACGCGGCTTGAGCATCACTTTCGCATCGAGTTGCCGGATTACGAACTGCAGGGAGTATCGGATTTTCGGACGCTGGCGAACCGGATCCAGGTGCGGCTGTAGGGCTCAGAGGAAACGGCGAGTCACTCAGGGGCTAAAGCCCGCTGTTTTTGGACGTCATTGCGGCCCGGCTAAAGCCGGGCCCTTTCAAAGCTTGCAAGCACTTTCAAGGCTTGCAAAGCAATAAAGAGATTCTTCAGAAACATTGAATGCTTGATCTCCGTCAATATGCCAGCCTGGGTGCAGCGCTTAGGGATGCGCTGGAGCGCTGGCCGAATGAAACCTGCCTGATCGAAGCCGATCGCGACCGCGAAAAATTACGGCTTACCTATTCTGATTTTAAGGAAATGGCGCGGCCACTTTGCCGCGCGCTGGAAGACGCCGATTTTAAGGTAGGAGATCGGGCGGCGATCATCATGACAAATCAGTCGAAATGGCTGATTTCCGCGTACGCAATTTTGTTTTGCGGCGGCGTGCTGGTGCCGCTGGATTACAAATTGACTGCGCTGGAACATTTGCAACTGCTGGCGCATTCGAAGGCTCGTTTTCTGGTCGTGGAATATCACTTGTGGCGGGCGATCACGCAGTTGCCGGAGTTCGCGCAACTTGGGGTTGAGGTTGTGCTGGTCACGGAAGCGCCGGCGGGCGCGGATTTACATGGCGCTTATCGCTGGGAAGAGTTCAAGCGGAAAGGCGATCCGAAATTTGTGGCCCGGCAGCGCGAAGACACGGCTTGCATTGTTTATTCTTCAGGGACGGGAGGGCGTTTGAAAGGGTGCGTGCTTACGCACGACAGTTATCTCGAGCAGTGCGCTTCGCTGACCGCGTGGTATCCGTTTTGGCCAGGGGTACGATATTTGAGCATTTTACCGACCAATCACGCGATCGATTTCATGGTCGGATTTATCGGGCCATTTGTGTGCGGGGCTTGCGTGGTGCATTTGCGGACGCTGCGTCCGGAGTTTGTGCGGGATGCGTTTGTTCGGTATCGAATCAGTTACGTCAGCCTGGTTCCGATGGTTCTTAAAAATCTGGAACGCGGACTGCGCGCCAAGTTTGATGAACTGAAGCCGTCGAAGCGGTGGGTGCTGAACCGGTTGATCAGGCTGAACAAAATGATGACGCGAAGGCAACCGCGCGTGGCGCTGAGTCGACGCCTGTTGCCGCATGTGCACAAAGCGTTTGGCGGGGAGCTGCGCGCATTGATCGTTGGCGGAGCGTTTACCGATGCTTCCACGCTGCAATTTTTTTATGATCTGGGAATTCCGGTAGCTTGCGGGTACGGATTGACGGAGGCTTGTACGGCGGTGACCCTTAACGATCTGAAACCATTTCGCGCCGACACGGTTGGCAAGCCGCTGCCGGGGACGGAGGTGCGGGTTTTGAATCCGGATGGCGAGGGGGTGGGGGAAGTAGCGGTGCAGAGCCGGGCGCTTATGTCGCATTATCTGGATGATCCGGAACTGACGGCGCAAACGATTGTCGATGGCTGGCTGCTGACCGGCGATCAGGGACGTTTTGATGGGGACGGGCATCTGCAGCTTTGCGGGCGTAAGAAAAACATGATTGTGACGGCCGGGGGAAAGAATGTTTATCCCGAGGATATTGAATTGGTGTTTGATGGCCTGCCGGTGAAGGAGTTTTGTGTGTTCGCGGCAATTTTTTTGTGGCCGCAAAAGACGCTGGGCAACGAGGTCCTAGTGCTGGTTTTGAGACTGGAGCAGGGCCAGCAGATTGATGATCGTTTGCGCGAGGAGGTTGTGGCGCGAAATCGGCGGCTCGCGGACTTCAAGCGTGTGGGGGCGTACTTGCTTTGGGAAAAAGATTTTCCGCGGACGGCGACACTGAAAATCAAGCGCGGAGAGCTGGCGGCGCAGATTGCGGAAGGTGCGACGCGCGAGCAAATGGTTGAGATCTAGATAAGTTCTCGGTTCCATGTCTCGGGTGTAAGGAAAGCAATCGGCTCTTCGCGTATATCCTTCGCATATATCCTTAAGTCCGGCCAATGAGAATTGATCGTGAACAATACTTTTCTGGCGATCGTCAATCCGGCGGCGGGGGGCGGGCGATGCGGAGAGCGTGTGGGCGCGGCGCTCGATCGGCTGCGAGCGGCGGGAATTGGACTGGAGACAGCGCAAACGACTGCCGCTGGAGACGCCACACGGATCGCTCGCGAGGCGTACGGGCGCGGCTGTCGTAAGTTTTTGGCCGTGGGTGGGGATGGGACCTCGTTCGAGATTGTCAATGGATTGTTTCCGGAGAGCAGCGCTCAGACCTCAGCGCTTAGCCAGGAAGATCAAATTCCTACGCTTGGATTTCTTCCGCTGGGCACGGGAAACTCTTTTTTGCGCGATTTCGTAGATGGGTCGGGTGAGTCCGCTTTGGCGCACTCAATGCGAGCAATCGAAGCACGGCGTTCGCGTGCGTGTGATGTTTTGCGGGTTACTCATAAAGAGGGAGCGATCTACTACACGAATCTGTTGAGTGTGGGGTTTGCGGCGGACGTGGCGGCGTTGCGGCATCGGCGATTTCAGGGACTGGGGCAGTTTGGGTATCTGTTGTCGATTTTTCTTTGCCTGGCGCGGCTTGAACGGCGTCCCTTTCCGGTGCGGTTTCCGGGACAATCTGAGTTTGACTCCCGGCGTTGCTTGTTTTTGACATTCAATAACAGCAAATTTACGGGCGGCACTATGATGATCGCTCCTGATGCTGTTACCGATGATGGCTTGATTGAGTATGTGCGCTGGGGGCCGATTGGGCGATTGGGACTGATTCGGAATTTGTCGACGCTGTATGATGGCACGCACACCCGGCATCCGCTGGCAGAGAGACGCGCGGTCCGTTGCGTCGAGTTTCAACTCGATGGACCAGTAGATGTGATGATTGACGGCGAGGTACTTAGGTTGGAGTGCCGGACGATCGACGTGTTGCCATCGGCTATGCGCGTTGTAGTGTAAAGGGCTTTTCTGCAGAGGCTGGGTCTGGTTTCTGCTCGTGATATAAAAAATCCATGTCGCAAGAGCGAAGACAACGGCGTAATGAAAAACTTGGGATCAAGCCTCCAAAGCGGAATTGGAGACGCAATGCGGTCTATGCCTTAATCATCGTGGGAGTATTCGGGGCGGTTTTGTATCTGAATAGACGAGGCGAGCACAAGCATGATGCGTTCGCGCGGTGCCTGGCTGATCGGGGCGTGAAAATGTATGGCGCGTGGTGGTGTCCGCATTGCCAGGAGGAAAAAGAAAAGTTTGGGGCTTCGTTCGAGTACGTGCCTTATGTGGAGTGCGGCATTAAAGGCGATTTGCATGGGGTGGCGCAGGTTTGCAAGGATGCGGGTATTCATCTTTATCCCACCTGGCAGTTTCCACCAATGGGCGAACGAGTGGAGCGAGTTTTTACCTTGCAGGAGCTGAGTGATCGAACCGGGTGCGCGTTGCCGTGACTGCATCGACTGAGCGACTGATGAGTGTGGTTGCCATTCTCGCGGTTTGCGGGGTGGTGGTGTCATCGATGTCGCTGCAGCATCATTATGCGACCTCTAAAACGGCGTACTGCGACATTGGAGAAATATTGAACTGCGACATCGTGAATCGCAGCGCATATTCTTCGATATTCGGAATACCGGTTGCGCTGATTGGAATGCTGGGGTACGCCGCCTTGGCGGGTTTGGCGACGGTGTATCGCGAGCGGCACGAGACTCCGGCGCTTCTTTTCTCGGGCGCGGCGGCGGGGTTGGCGTTTGCCTTATACCTGACTTACATCGAAGCTCGGGTGCTGGGCGTTTATTGCATTTTGTGTTTGAGTTCGCTGGCGGTCATTGCTACGACGACGATTTTGTCGGCGGTCATCTGGTGGAAATGCCGTCGTCAGTAGGGGGTTGCCAGTGGCCGCGAGCCAGCTCAGCGTACCTGTTATAAGTACCGACACGAAGCCGATTCAGTCCATAGTCCATGCCCCTACCTCGAAGTCGGAAATTTAAAACAGGGACAACCCCTGCGATTTCGGTGCCAATCGCCTCGGGGAGCTTGTGGTTGCATGAGATCCGGAGCGAGGTTTTCGGAAATACGCGCCTGTTGCGGGTTTGGCTGCCTCCTGGGTATGACGGTTGGGGTAAGGCACCCTATCCCGTTCTCTATTTGAATGATGGACAGAATCTGTTTGACCCGGCGACTGCGTTTGCCGGTGTTCACTGGCAGGTGGGAGAGACGGCAACGCGGCTGATCGCTGCACAAAAAATTCGGCCGCTCATTATTGTTGGCATCGACAATACGAAGAGCCGCGCTCGCGAATACATTCCTTACAGATCAAGAGATCCGAAAGTTGTAAACCCGAGGGGAAAATGTTATCCGGAATTTTTGCAGCGTGAGGTAATGCCGCTGATTGAAGAGCGTTATCCGGTACTGAAAGGGGCAGAACACATGGGATTGGGCGGTTCCTCTCTTGGCGGTTTGATAACTTTGCATACGCAATTGGCTGCGCCCTGCGCGTTTGGAAGACTATTGATCGAGAGCCCGTCGCTGTTCGTGGCCAAAGGGAAGATTCTCGATGAGTGCCGGGCAGTTCGCAATTGGCCTGCGCGCGTGTACCTCGGGATGGGGACGTATGAAGCAGGGGACGCGGTAAGAGACGCGAAGGTTATCGAAGATGTTCGCAAGCTGGAATCCATTCTGCGAGAGGCGGGGTTGGATGACCGACGGCTGAGGGTCCGCATCGACGAAGGCGCGACACATGGCGAGTCAGCCTGGGCGGCCCGGTTTCCTGAGGCGTTGGAATTTCTTTATTCGGATTAAAACGTGGCAGCGGTGGGACTCGATGGCGAAGTGTGACTGCATGCACAACGCTCGAAAATCTGTTAGAAAAGTTCCGCAGTGATCGGGATGAGTTATTATTATCGGTCTCCTATATCTTGTCGTCTCGTCTATTGTGTCGATGCGTCTATTGAAGTCCGTCTATTCAAATCGTGTTCGGGGGTTTCGATGAAATTCTTCAGTCTGGTCCGGTGGTGTGTTTTGGTTGTGACGTTGGCGGTTTGCGCGTCGGGGCAGTCTTACAACGAAGGTCAGTTCAAGGGAATGAAGTGGCGCGACATCGGGCCTTATCGTGGCGGGCGCGTGCTGGCGGTGGCTGGCATACCGGGAAATCCATTTACCTATTATTTCGGCAGCGTCGCTGGAGGTGTGTGGAAGACCACGGATGGCGGCATTAACTGGGAGCCCATTTCCGACAACAGCATGATCTCGTCGATTGGGGCGATTGCGGTTTCGGAGTCGAATCCGAATGTGATCTATGTGGGAACGGGCGAATCTTGCCTGCGCGGAAATATTTCTTATGGCGATGGCATGTATAAGACGACCGACGGCGGCAAGACGTGGCAGCACATAGGATTGAAGGACACGCAGCACATCGCTCGCGTTTGGATTGATCCGCGCAATTCGGACCATGTGCTGATTGCGGCGCTTGGCCACGCATTCGGACCGAACACTGAGCGCGGCATTTTTCGCACAACCGACGGCGGAAAGAACTGGGAGAAAATTCTTTATAAGGATGACAAGTCGGGCGGGATTGATCTGGCGGTCGATCCGCATAATCCCAACGTGATGTTTGCCGCGCTTTATCAGATCCAGCGTTTGCCTTGGGGATTTGAGAGCGGCGGCCCGGGCAGTGGGTTGTATCGCTCGACCGACGGCGGAAATACCTGGAAACATCTCGAGGGCAACGGCCTGCCAGCAGGCATTCTCGGGCGCATCGGGGTCAGCGTTTCCGGGGCTGATTCGAATCGCGTCTACGCGCTGATCGAGTCGAAAGAGAGCGGATTGTATCGCTCTGATGATGGCGGCGAGAACTGGTCGCGCGTGAATGATGACCAGCGGCTCACGCAGCGGGCGTGGTACTTCTCGCATATTTTTGCCGATCCTAAGAGCGCGGATACCGTATACATGTTGAATACGGGCGCGTTTCGTTCGACCGATGGGGGCAAGACACTGAGCCTATTGCCAGCTCCGCATGGCGATCATCATGGATTCTGGATCGATCCACAGAATCCGAATCGCATGATCAACTCGAACGATGGCGGCGCCTCGATCTCGGTGGATGACGGCAAGACCTGGTCGACCGAGTATAACCAGCCCACGGCGCAGTTTTATCACGTTGCGGCAGATAACGATTTTCTCTACAAGGTGTATGGCGCGCAGCAGGACAACACCACAATTGGCATCGCTACCCGCACCGACGATGGCTATATCGGGCGTCAACACTGGTTCGACGCGGGCGGCGGGGAGAGCGGATACATTGCGCCTGATCCGCGAGACTCGAACATTATTTATGCGGGGTCGGGCAGCGGCGTGATCACGCGCCTTGATCGCCGCAGCGATCAGGAGCAGGACATTACGGTTTGGCCCGAGGATACTTCAGGCCATGGCGTGGGCGATCTGAAATACCGGCTGGGATGGACGCAGCCGATTGTAATTTCGCCGCATGATCCGAATGTTATTTATACGAGCGGCGAGCGCGTCTTTAAGACAACCGACGAAGGCAAAAGCTGGACGGCGATCAGTCCTGATTTGACGCGCAATGATAAGAGCAAGCAGGTTTCTTCCGGCGGCCCGCTGACCAAGGACAATACATCGGTCGAGTACTACGACACAGTATTTACGATTGCGGAATCGCCGGTGCAGAAAGATTTGCTGTGGGCGGGGACTGATGATGGCTTGATTCAACTTTCGCGCGACGGAGGCAAGAATTGGGCTAACGTGACGCCTAAGGCAATTCCGGAGTGGAGCCTGGTGAGCCTGATTGAGGCCTCGCCGTACGATGCGGGCACGGCTTATGCCGCGGTGGACACGCATAAGATTGATGATCTTAAGCCTTATATTTTCAAGACTACCGATTTTGGCAAGACCTGGACGAAGATCACTAACGGCATTCCCGATGGAGCTTATACCCATGCGGTGCGTGAAGACCCGGTGCGGAAGAACCTGCTCTTCGCTGGGACTGAGACTGGGATATTCGTTTCATTCGATGGCGGAGCGAACTGGCAATCGCTGCAGTTGAATTTGCCCAACACTCCCATACACGACCTGATCATTAAGAATGACGATGTGGTGGTGGCTACACATGGGCGGTCTTTCTGGATTCTGGATGACATTACGCCGCTGCGTTCCGTGAATGCGAATGGAACGCCGACCCAATCTGTGCTTTACAAGCCCCGGCTGACTTATCGGTTGCGCTGGCCTGAGTTCTATGAGCGTCGACAACCGGTGGGCGAGAATCCTCCTGCTGGAGCGATTATTTATTACTATTTGCCAACTGCGCCTAAGGGAGTGGTGGCGCTTGAGTTTCTCGATGCGTCGAGCAAGGTTGTGCGGCGATTTTCCAATGAAGAAAGCAAGGTGGCAGAGACGCCCCCGGAATGGCCCGATCAGACGCCTCCTAATGAGAAGATTCCAACCGATGTGGGCTTGAATCGCTTTGCCTGGAATTTGCGCCTGGAGGGAGCGACGCCGCTAGCGGGAGAACCGGGAGCGGAGTTCCGCAATCAGGGTGTGATGGCGCCACCGGGTGCGTATCAGGTGCGGCTGACGGTTGAGGGGAAGGCATATACGGAACCTCTTGAGCTGAAGCTGGATCAGAGGGTGAAGGTGTCGAACGAAGACGTGCAGAAGCAGGCTGAACTGGGACGGAAAATTGTAGCTGAAATTTCGGAGATCCATGAGGAGGTTGGGGCGATCCGCGAGGTGCGAGTGCAGACTCGCGCGCTGGGCAAGCGGTTTGGTGATGACGCTCATTATGCTTCGCTGGTCACGGCCACCAAGGATTTCGACAAGAAAAGTTACGATCTGGAGTCGCAGTTGCTGCAGGTGAACGCGAAGAGTTCAGAGTCTAATCTGAATTATCCGGTGCTTATTGACGAGCGGTTGCACACTCTATTATTCAGTGTTGACTCGGCGGATGCTGCTCCTACCCAGCAGCAGTATGAGGTTTTCGACGAGCTGCAAAAAGAGGCGCAACCGCTGCTGGCGCAGTGCCACGAGTTGATGTCCAAGGACCTGGTGGCGCTGAATGAGATGGTGAACAAGATGAGTGTTCCGGCGATTTACGTTCCGACGAACTCGGTTCCGGCGGGGCATGTTCCGGCGGGGCAATAAAAGCCCATCTCCCGGAAGCACTGGCGATCGTGTTGCGGTCGGAGGAAGGAGCTGCCAGCCACCTCAGGGGCTAAAGCCCGCGTACCTATTGCCTTTGGACGGCACGGCTAAAGCCGTGCCCTTCCCAAAACCGATTTATGAGATAGCTTTTACTTTGTTATCACTCCGCAGGCTATACGGTCGCCAGCGTTGCCTGCGGGATCGGTTTTCTGATCGTCGGCCTTGGCGTGGATGATTAGCGCTGTGCCTCCATTGCTAAACAGGGAATGGCGGTCAGCACCGAGATTTACATCTTTATCTTCTCTCTTGAAATGCGCTTTGCCATTTGCGCCGACGGTGAAGTTGGGGCCGTCCCCGGCATGATGGCCTTCCGGATTTTCCAGTCCATGCTTTTTGTTGTCGGGATTGAAATGCGGTCCGGCTGATTTGAAGTCAGGTGCATCGCACTTCGCATTCTGGTGAAAGTGGATGGCATGTTCGCCGGGCGGCAGATTCTCGACATTTACTTCCATCTCGATTCCAGAGCCGGCTTCCCACAGAATGGCGCTGCCTACGACTTTACCTTGAGCGTCCTTCAGTTGAACCAAAATCTTGGCGGCGCTGGCCGTTGTTAACGAGACCACTAACACTGCAAGCGAAAACAACAAGGCTGCGGTTTTCATGCTGGGGATTATAGCGCTCTCTCGTCGAAAAGATTGCCGGTGAACACGAAAATTCATTTTGCCACCGAGTGCATTATGGGGTACGCGGGAACCCTGCTTTGACGCAAAATTATGGGACAATAGGTGAATGCAAAGATCTTTGATTACAGCGATACTATTGGCCGCGTCGACCATGCTGGCTGGGGATGGCTATGCCCAACAGCCTCCAGCAAGCACTCCGCCGGCAACGACTCCTTCGGCCCCATCGGCCACAACTCCGAAGACTCCGGCAAAGAAAACGGGAACGGCGGCGAAGACGACTGCTCCGGCGCTTACAACGCGAAAACAAAAGTTCAGCTATGCCCTGGGAATGAATATTGGGCAGGGGCTTGGGAATAACCTGAAAAAGCAATCGGTGGAAGTTGATCCGGCTCTCGTATCCCAGGGATTAAAGGACGCGCTGGCTGGCGCCAAGACGCGTCTAACGGAAGACGAAGCGAAGGCGGTGCTCACCGAAGTGCAGAACGAGGTTCGCAAACAGCAGCAGGAAAAAGCAACCGAGGCTGCGGCTACGAACAAAAAGGAAGGCGAAGCTTTTCTGGCGGCGAACAAGGGTAAAGAAGGTGTTGTTACATTGCCCAGCGGTCTAGAATACAAAATTTTGACGGCCGGCACAGGGCCAAAGCCCGCGGCTACCGACACGGTGGTGTGCAACTATAAGGGCACGCTCATCGATGGCAAGGAATTTGACAGTTCTTACAAGCGCGGGCAGCCAGCGACATTTGGCGTCAGTCAGGTGATTAAAGGATGGACCGAAGCGCTGCAGTTGATGCCAGTCGGATCGAAGTGGCAGTTATTCATACCTTCGAGCCTGGCTTATGGCGAGCGAGGGGCTGGAGCGGAGATTGGGCCTGATGCGACCCTGATTTTCGAGGTTGAGTTGCTTTCGATTAAGCCCAAGGATGAGGGCAAAGACCAAAAGAAAGACGATAAGAAGGATGAAGACAAGAAGTGAGCAGTTGCGGGGCCGGGCGGGGACGCCCGGCTCTCCACTATGCTTGAGCGTCTATGTTTGAACGTCTATTCTCCCGAGATTGGACAGCACCATTCTTCTTTAATCAACCCTTTTAGTCATTCTTTTAGTCAACGTCTTTTAATCCACGCTTCCAAATTTCTTCAGGTCCTCGGGACCATCTGTTAGCGCAACCGGCTCTTTGCCTTGAGCCATTTCCCGGACCTTTTCCACGGCGTCGGGATTGGCCAAGGTAGAGATATCCCCTGTACTCAGGTTGTTGGACAGAGCCGCTAGAACACGGCGCATGAGCTTGCCAGACCGTGTTTTTGGCATATCTGGAACGATAAGGATCCTTCGCGGCCGGGCAATCTTGCCAATCATGGTTTCAATGACCTTGTTGACCTTTTCAACGATCGCAGGACTGGACTCGATCCCTGGTTGCAAGACGATATAGACTTCGGGAACGCGACCTTTAATTTCGTCCACGACAGGCACCACCGCAGCTTCTGCTACCTCGGGAACGGTCAGGCAGGCCGACTCGATTTCTTTGGTGCCTAGACGGTGCCCGGCCACGTTAATCACGTCGTCGACGCGGCCGAGGATGCGGAAATAGCCATCGGCGGCGAGTACCGCTCCGTCAGCCGCAAAATATGGCCAATCATGCCAATCTTTGCTGTTGGGATTCTTGCAATATTTCCGGTAGTACTGGCTGACGAAACGGTCGCGGTCACCCCAGATGGTTTGCATGATGCCGGGCCAGGGATTCCGTATGCAGATGTTGCCTGCCTTGCCTGATCCAGCGGCTACCTGTTCGTTGTTCTCGTCGTAAATTACGGGGTAGATTCCGGGCATCCCGGGGCCGGCGCTTCCCGGCTTCATCGGATCCAACGCCGGTTTTGTGCTGCACAGGAAGCCGCCGTTCTCCGTCTGCCACCAGGTGTCGACGATGACCGCCTCGCGCTTGCCAACGGTTTCGTAGTACCAGCGCCAGACCTCTGGTTCGATGGGCTCTCCGACGGAAGTCATGTGCTTGAAATGGTAGCTGTATTTGGTGGGTTCGTCATGACCCGACTTACGCAACATGCGAATGGCGGTTGGAGAGGTATGGAAGATGTTGACATCGAGGCGCTCGGCGATTCTCCATACCCGGCCGGGGTCGGGGTAAGTAGGGACGCCTTCGTAGAGAACGCTGGTCGCGGCCAAGGCGAGGGGACCGTAAACGATGTAGGAATGGCCGGTGATCCAGCCGATGTCAGCCATGCACCAGTACACATCCTCGGGATGAATGTCCTGAATGTATTTGGAGGTGCCAGCAACATAGGAGAGATAACCTCCGGTGCGATGCTGGCAGCCTTTGGGCTTACCGGTGCTGCCGCTGGTGTACATAAGAAACAGCGGAGCTTCCGCATCCATGGGGACGGGAGGCACGATTTGGCCGGCGTATTTCGGCAGCACTTCGTCAACTAAGAAGTCGCGGCCTTTCACAAACGGCGTGGCAGAGGCATCCTTGCCAGCGTGGCGCCTCCAGACGAGGACTTTGTCCACCGTCTGGCCCTCGTGCTTGGCGGCACTCAGCGCGATGTCGGCACCGGCTTTGTGGTCGATCATTTTTCCGTTGCGATAGTAACCATCCATGGTGATGAGCACGCGGCTGCCGGAATCGGCGGCTCGCATGCCGCAAGCCTCGCCGCTGAAACCTCCAAACACAACCGAGTGGATTACGCCGAGGCGGGCACATGCCAGCATGGTGATGGGCAACTCGGGGACCATGGGCATATGAATGGTGACGCGATCCCCGGCCTTCAGGCCGCAGAAATCGCGCAGCAGCGCGGCGAATTCATTCACTCTCACGTAGAGCTCGCGATAAGTGACGGATACGGGCGCTTCGGATTCCGGTTCCGGTACAAAAATCAACGCAGCTTTGTTTTTGTACCTGGCTAGGTGGCGGTCGACACAGTTGTAGGAGGCGTTGATCTTGCCGCCGACGAACCACTTCCAGAAAGGTGGATCGCTGGTGTCAAGCGTGGTGTGCCAGTACTGATCCCAGCTCAACAGATCGGCATACTCGCGGAAGCATTCGGGAAAATTCTTCTCACTGAAGCGTTCGATAACGCTGGGATCAGTCAGATTCGCCTGACCAACAAATTTCGCGGAGGGATAATAATATTCCTCCTCCCGCCAATGGACTGCGATCTGAGCCTCGGTGGTCTCGCTCACGATTTGTGGTTTCTGAAGTATTTCCGCCATATTGGTCCCCTTATATTGCTATATTGCTGAATTTGGTCTTACATAATCTACTCGCCAGCAGCTTGGTCTGTTGGCAGCCAATCTCTTGTCATAACTGCTGGCGCGGCGTACGAAGGTTCTTGCGCCGTGCCCGTTCATCATGGAACACCCGAATCGCCGCAAGCGACAACTAGGCGGCCGTCACCGCCTTTGCTCCTGCCAGCCGTCCTCCCGGTGCCACTGGCCGTCTGGCAACCAGTTCGCAGATCAGAGCAACCGCTGCCAGAACCGCCGCCGTGTAAAACGCCATTTGGTAGTTGTGATACTTGTCGTACAGCATACCGCCGATGCGGCCACCGAGGAGGCCAGCAACACCCCAGGCAGTAAATAACATGCCGTAGTTGATCCCGACGTTCTTCGTGCCCCAGAAATCGGCTGCTGTTGCTGCATTGACCGAAAGCTGGGTGCCGTAGCACCAGTAAACGATGAACAGCATCACGAAAAGACCCAATACATTGCTGCCCACGTAATACAGAATGGGCATAGCAACCATGGAGATGCCGATCATCAGACGCAAGACATTGATACGGCCCAAGTGGTCCGACATCCAACCCGACAGGATCCTTCCCATGGCGTTTCCGGTTGCTCCCACTACCAGGCCAAAGGAAGCCAGGGTGGTGCTGGGTATGCCCACGCTCTTAGCAAAGGGCACCAATTGGCTAATGACCATAAGACCGGCCGCGCAGCCAAAAGCGTACGCCACCCAAAGCAAGTAGAACGAAGGCGTGGCGAGCACTTCGCCAGGAGTGAAGTCGTAGGTGCTAGCCGTAACTTTGGAAGCTGGAGCAGGTACCCAGCCAGCAGGTTTGTAGCCAGCCGGTGGATTCTTCAGCAGGAAGGCGCCAAACACTGTCATCACAAAGAAGATCACGCCCAAAACTTGGAAAGTAGTGCGCCAGCCATAGTGAGGAATCAGATAGCTGGCCGCCAGCGGACCGAATATGGCTGAACCACCACCGTATCCACCCACCGCCAATCCGACCGCAAGACCGCGCTTGTCCGGGAACCATTTGGACATGACGGGAATCGGCGTCGCGTAGCCAAAACCGTTGCCCAATCCTCCGAGGACGCCGAAGAAGATGAAAAACTTAGTGAGGCTGTCGGCATAAGAGCACAGAAAAAATCCCAGGCTCACCAGAATGGCGCCAATTAGGGAAATCTTGAAAGGGCCAAGTCTATCCTGCAGTCGGCCAGCCACAATGAACGTCAGCGCGAAGACCACCACCGCGATGATGAACACGTTGGAGGTTTCAGCGCGCTTCCAGTGGAATTCTTTTTCCAGGGGGGCTACAAACACGCTCCAACCATAGAGCGAGCCCAGTGCCAGGTTCATCGAAACTCCGCCGACGACACGCCACCAACGGCTTATTCCAAGAGTGCCGGCGTCGGATGTAACATTTGCGTTGGCCACAGTTTTTCTCCTTTGCAGAAAGTGAAATGATTAACGGGAGCCGTTCTTATTCACACCCACTGCGGCGCCCATACAGCACGTAGGTGCTCGCACAACCGGACTTTCGCGCGACATCATACATCGGTCAAGCCGCCGGAGACTCAGATTTGTTCTGCAGCAGGCTCAGGGCGCGGTCTTCTGCAACTGAGCCGTCACATTCAAGACTGAATCGGGAGCTACCCAGAGTTCGCGCTTCCAATTAGCGAATCCCTGCATAGAAATTGTGACGACGTGCTTTCCCGTGCTTAGACCGATCTCGGAGGGCGTGTTACCGACATATTTGCCATCGACAGTAATGTCCGCACCTGGTGGTGTCGAAGTGAAATTGCATTTTACTTTTCCGGGGAAATTCTCCCTCGCCTCGTTGTTTCCCGGTATGCGCTTGGGTGCCGGTGCACTTTGCGCAGGTGCTGCAGGGGCAGTCGGTTCTGGTACAGGAACCGGTGACGCTTGCGGGGGCGACGTGGGTGGCGGAGGCTCCTGAGCGATGCCTGATTTCGGCTCCGGTGCGGCCGGCGGTTCCGGTGAAGCTATACTAGCGACCACCTTGTACAGTTGCTTTTCCGATTTGCCTTTGGCATTGTGATAAACGATCGTGATGCCGCGTTTATCTTTCCGGGCCTCAAATGTTTCTCCGATAGTCAAGGGGGTACACTTCGACCATCGCGAATCCATCGTGCATTCTACGCGGTATGATTTTCCCTGGTCGTCCTCAACCACAAGAATGCTCTGCGAGGTCGGATTTCTACTCTCGTTGCAATAAGCGTCGAAATTCTGCAGATCGCAATTCGTGGGAACCGGTGTCCCCGTCTTGAGCGGATAAGTCTCCGAACTCAAAACTTTGAGGCGTAGGGGATAGTCCTCAGTCCCGGCCCCAGCAAACCTGGCGCTGCCCAAGAATGCGCCGAGCAAGAAGAATGCCGAGACGAACCCGAGTCGACGACGCGTCCCCATAACGCCTTTCCAATCTTTTCAAACGAGGGCGGGGACAGCTTCGTTCGTATCTCACCACAGCTCGGAACGAATCTGTCCCCGTTCTTCCTGTAACCGTTATCTTAGAACGTAAACACCGGGCCAAACTCGGTCCGATGATCTTGCCAGAGGTTGCTGAGTTGTCCGGCGATGGTGTAGTCCTCGCCCGGTTTCAGGCGTGTTCCGTACACCGATTGCTCGAAGCCGAACGTGCACCAGGGATTGACTTTGTAATATAAGGTGCCCGCAAATATCTTGCCCATCAAGAGCGCGTTCTGTCCTGTGAAATTCGGGTTAATGAGGTCGCGGTGGACCATCTGATCTTTACCCACATGGAGAAAGACCTGCCAGCCAGCATTGTGGCCTTTCGGATTGGCATTAAACCACCGCGAGAGTGGAAGGCCGAGGTTGATGAAGCCGCCAAAGCTTCGATACGGCCGTTCGGGCGCAACCACCGCATCGCCAGCCGGACAACTGCCCCCCGTGGCTACAGGCACGGTGCAAGCCACCGCAGCGTTGCCGAGACCGTCGACGGTGTCGAACTTGATCGGATTAAATAAGCCCGTCAAGTCAGTGACGAACGAATTGGCTTGGCCACCGAACATGAAGCGCAGATCGCCACCGCGATAGCCGCTTGCTACGACCGTCGCCCACCGGGTAGGTAATTGGACGGCGATCTGGTTGCCATACATCTTGCTGGAGCCAGTGTAGCCATTGGGGAATGCGGCTACGTATGAAGAACACAGGGCGGTCTCCGCGGGCGGCGTACCCGCCAAGCAAGAGCTTGGCAACAAGGTCGAACCGTAGTCGCCACTGGTAACGATCGACGTACGCCGGGCATAGAAGCCGCTCCACAGGACTTGCGCAGGGGCAACCCCCGGCGCTTTGTCGAGTTGCCATTGCAACGCCAGCCGGCCTTCATATTCGGGCCGGTCCGAGTCGGCGCCCTCACGCTCGGCCTGTCCTAGTTGGCCGGCGAGGCCAGCCACCGTATTGGAGCTCTTCTCAACCTGAGCTGAGCTCGGCATCATGATGGCGAATGTGGGAGCAATTTTAAAAGAACCGGCCAGCCGCTGAACGAGGCCAACCATCATTTGCGGAGAACGTTCATAGACGTCGCCATAATAAGCGGCGAGGAAGGTGGTTTCCAGAATGTTGGGCAGAGCGCTTGATCCGAAGAGCGTCCAATCCTGTCCGCCTTCGAAAAAGATGTCAGTGTCGTGGCTGGCGGCAAAATCCATGCGCACATATGCCAGGCGCAGTTGCGGCTCGCTGCTGCGAATCGACGAGACGTTGCGATTATCGACGACGCTGAAGTTGCCTTCAAAGTCGGCTTCGATACGGCCTGTGAAAATCAGCCTCGGGGATGCGTCAGGCCACTCGAAATTTGCGCCAAAACGAGTAGATCGCGCCTTGATATGGAATTCGGGATCAGCCGTTGGCCCGGTGTTCGTATCGGTAGATGAGGCCGTAAATAGGCCAATAAATGGGAAGTCATCGCCGTTCGGAGCGCTGGAATCGTGCGCTGCCGTCGCCTTGATGAAGCCATAGGGCGTCATTTTGACAGGACCCATCCGAAAAGCTGGTACCAAGCCATCTTTCACCGGAGGGTCGACAGGAAGCACGCGAACGGGGGCAATCGCTGGCACCACCGACGGCGGCGGAGCGGTTGGGGCAGCCTGTTGCGGCCCTGGCTGCGGTTGGTTTTGCGGCTGTTGTGGGCCTCGCGGCTCGCCTTCAGCGCTTTCGCGCGACGAAGAGACAGCGGTCTCCGGAACGGCAGTTGGAACCGAGGCAACAATAGAAGATGAGGATGAGGATTGCGGAGCGGGGCCTGCGGCTGCGGACAAATCGGCGGAATTTAATATTCCTTTCCGATTGAGCGCTTCCACCAGCAGCCGAAATTGGGTTTCCGGGACTGCACTCCGGATCGCGTTAGCCTCGGCAGGAGCGAGCACTCCCTTTGTCACAAGCGTGTTGAGCAAAGCCGTCATGTTACCGGCTCCTGCCGCAACGGATGCGTTCGGAGAAAGACTCGGGGAGGGGTTCGGAGACGGGCTCGGGGTTGGCGCCGGGTTTGCTGAAGCTGCTGCCGGTTCGGCGGCGCTCGATGCGGTGGCGGTAGTTGCCGCGGAATTGGCTTTCGTTTCCGGGCCTTCGTTAGTTCCAGCGAATACCGGTGCTACAAATACGACAGCTAAAACTGAACTACAAAGCCAGCTCTTCAAATTCATAAGCTATGTCGTTCTCCGTAACCGGGAGCCTTTCATTGAAGTGGGCAAGCGTGAAAGCCTCTTGCCTAGGGGCCTGTGAGCACGTGCTTGGACGAGTCATCATTAGATCTGTGTCGCCTTCAATCATTTGTGATGTTGCAAATCGGCTGGAATTGTACACCGATTTCGAGCGTTTGCAACATTTCTGAAATGGATTTTCATTGCCGTGGACGGTACGTCATTTCAACCAAGGATGCTGTGACGCTGAGTCACCCAGCATAGTGATGGATGTTCAATAAGTCGGAATAGGCACAATATCGGTTCCGCGCTGCGCGAAGGGACTCAACTTACCGCCAAGAAACATGGTTTCCGCTAACAAACCTGGCTTCTCCCGAGGCTGCTTACCCGTCCAAAAGCGGACTTAGACGCATCGTTATCCGACGCGATGCGTGATTTACAAATACCAGCTGTAGTTACCGCAGTTTCCTGATTCCTAACTGCCCATCAAGAATCTCAATCTGATTCCGATGGTCTTGGACAGCGGTTTAGCTTTCCCACCCTATTTCTATGAAAATTTGTATTTTGGTATTGTTGGCGATAGTAATGACTGGCACTTCGCGGGGTCAGGAACCAGGCAACGTATTTATGCTGCATCCGTACATATCGCATGGCGATTTGAGCAAATCGCGTTTCTGGACGCGGTCCAGGATTGCCCTCGTCAGCCTTGACGGAGCGGCGAAGACCGCCGACAGTTTTTTCACTCGTAAGAATATTGATGGAGGCGGAGACGAATACAATCCACTGGCGCGTCCGTTTGTACATACGACTGCCATTCAGGTCGCGGCTATGGCGGCGTTGTTTGGAACTGAGATCACGACGGCATATCTACTACACCGGAGACGCCGGGACAATTTAGCGCAAGCAACATTGGCCGGCGGGGCGGTGATGAACGGTCTGGGAGCCGGGGATAGCTTCAGGCACCGCGTGGCAGGCTGGTGACTTATTTCGCGCCGGCTACGGAAGAATAAATTAGCTTCCCACCCTTGATCACCTGACGCACTCTTGAGAAAGCTGTAATGTCATTCGCTGGATCGCTATCCAGCACAACTAAGTCAGCGTCCATTCCCTTGGCGATTCGGCCGCCGCGATGGGAATAGCCGAAGCGCTCGGTGGGATTGGTGGTTAGCGACGCCAGAATCTGGTGCATATTCATTCCGGCGCGCGCCATGAGCGTGAACTCCTCGCTGGTGTCGAATTGATCGATGTAGCCCACATCTGTACCGAACAGTATCTGTCCCCCAGCATCTGAGTAGGCCTTCAGTTCCTGGACAGACTGCTTGATCCACATCTCATTCTCTTCTTTGGAGACTTTGGCTTTCTTGGCTTCCACGTCAAAGAGGGTAAGGGTTGGAATCAGCGCCAGATGTGCGGACTTTAGCTGCTCTGCAAAGGTCGACGTCCAGTCACCGCTCATGGGCGCCACGTGAGCGAGCACATCGACACCACTCTGAATCGCAACCTCCAACCCTTCGGCATTAGAGGGATGCGCAAAAACCGGCTTGCCGGCACGATGCGCCTCACTGACGATCGCTTTTGCCATGTCCATTGGCATTGGCAAGACGCCGTGAGCGGTGATCGAGCCGGTAAAGATTTTGATTCCATCGGCGCCGTCTTTGATCTGCTGACGAACTCGTTCCAATGCCTGCGGTATGGATTGCACCTCCGGCCAAGGTATTTGGTTTTCTGTTAAATACTTCTGCACGTAGATGGGAGTTCCGCCCTTCGGATAGAAAGGTTCTCCGACCGTTAGAATTCTTGGCCCGCGCACTTCTCCCTTTTCGATTCTCCGCCGAATGTTGTTCGTGTTGTCGAGGACCGACGCGATGTCGAAGACGGTCGTGAATCCCCACATGGTCAGCATCTTTTCGAGTTGCGACGAAAGCTCATCGCTGGAGCGTTTCTCCGCATGAAGCAAACCGGGAGTAAAGATGTGAACGTGACTGTTCCAAAATCCTGCGGTCACGACTCGGCCTTGACAGTCGAGAACAGTGACCGCTCTGGCCAATTTTGGCAATTTGATTTTGGCGGTTGGACCGAGGGCAGTTATGCGGCCGTTGTGCACAAGGATTGTGCCATCTGCGATGGGCGGGTCCGTTGGCGAGGGATAAATCTTTGCGTGAACTAAGGCGAGGTCAGTGGCGAAACTTGAGATGCTTAGCGGAAATTGTCCAGGCGAAAACTGCGATTAGAGCAATTCGGACTCGCATATTCGAGATTAATATACGCAGTCGATCGCTCGAATGTTCCGCTCGGTGCCGCTAAGAACTTTTTCTCTCCATCAAATAGGACTTTTTGTAGCCGACGTAATTTTCGGAGTAGCGGAGGATTGTGGCCTGGTCGGATTCGTCCAGCTTACGGCGGAACTTTCCCGGAGAACCCATCCAGAGAGAATAGGGCTCTACGATCGTTTTCTCGGGGATTAATGTGCCGGCAGCGATGATCGAGCCGGATCCGATGACCGCGCCATTAAGAATGATGGAGCCCATACCGATCAGGCAGCGGGCATCTATGGTGCATCCGTGCAAAATGGCGCTGTGGCCTATGGTGACGTAATCGCCCAGGTAAACGCCGTATTGTTCCTTCATGCCATGAAGAACGCAGTTGTCCTGAATGTTGGAGTAGTGGCCGACGCGAATCTCGTGAACATCGCCGCGAAGGACGGCATTCATCCAGACACTGGAGTGTTCGCCAATGATAACGTCGCCGATCAACTGAGCGGAGTCGTCGATGTAACAGGTTTCTGGGAACTGCGGCGTGACGCCTCGATAGGAACGAATCATAGTTTTGAGATCATATTCTTGAGCATCGATCATAGTCTTGAGATCACGGGCTTGCGACGCAATCCGGGCAATCGTCAATTCCTTCAAATGTCGTCAACATATCATGGAGCGATTGCGGAAGTCAGCGATTTCGCGCGGTACAAGTTAACGTTGATACGTCGGGCAACCCGGCTCGGTGTGCGAGAAACTAAGGGGGCATGAAAAAGCCGTTTTTGCGCGTGACACGATGGCTGGGAGACATTCCGGTCGAGGCTGAGTGTACGTGCTGCCCCGGCGAAAGCAAGTTTCTGGCAGCGTTCGATCACCATCGGCCCGACAAAGCGGATTATCAAGACAAATTGCAGCGTGCATTTGCCCGGCATTGCAAGGATTTCCACGCCGGCGAGGGGGCAAAGCCGCTAGCCGTCTAGAGGCCAGAGGATTCCGTTGGATGAGATCGCTGAGCGAGATCGTTGGATGCGACGAGAGCGTTGAAGTAGAGCTATGAGATCGATTTGTGTTTGGATGTGTAGCGCGCGCCAATGAGACCATCAGATTTCCGCAAGATTGCTCTCAGCTTTGAAGGTGTGGAAGAAGGGTCGCATATGGGAGCGGCCGACTTCCGGGTTGGAGGCAGGATCTTCGCTACGCTGGCTTCCGAGAAAGAGGGCTATGGCAATTTGATGCTCACGCCGGAGCAGCAGGCGGAATTCGTTCGAGAGTTGCCGGAAGTTTTTTTGCCGGTACACGGTGGTTGGGGACGAATGGGAGCGACACACATTCGGCTCGCGAAAGCGAATAAGGATGTGCTGACCGGCGCATTGCGCACCGCGTGGATGATACGCGTGGAAAAGAACAAGAATTCCAAGGGGAGGCGCGCTTCTCGACCTGACCCCGGGCGCGACCCACAGCGCGACTAAGTTCGCACAGCCGGGTTTATATCCATGAGGGTTCATTACCGCTTGGGAGGCAAGGATGCGGAACGGTCGGTTTCGCAAACCTTGGGCGCACTGCATGAGCGCATGCTACGCGCGCATCGCGCTGCAACAAAACTTGACAAAGGATATTGCAGCCCGAACGTTGTTTCGCGCATCCTTAATGTTTAGAAGCCTCAAGCTATGAAATTGCTATGGAGGTTCGAAAAGATTATGAAGACCTACGGATGTGAAGTGGTTTCTATTAGGCCTCGATTGGACAGGCAGTTTTTCGGTTTGTTGTTGTCGTTCGCTTTGTTGTTTGCTATGTGGCCGCTGAATTTGTCAGCGCAGGACGCTCCTCCTCCACAGGAGGAAGCTCAAGCGCAACCACCCAACGGCCAGGCGCCGCCTCCCTACGCGCAGCAGACTCCGGAACAGTTGCAGCGACTGGTTGCGCCGATCGCGCTGTATCCAGATTCGCTGGTCGCGCAGATTTTAGCGGCATCGACCTTTCCTGACGAGGTTGTGGAGGCTGACCGATGGGTGCAAGCGCATCCCGATTTGAAGGGTCAAGCCTTGGGCGATGCTGTGAACCAACAGCCTTGGGACCCGAGCGTAAAAGCGCTGTGTGCATTTCCTTCCGTCCTTGGAAATATGGACAAGAATCTCTCCTGGACGTCATCTCTGGGCGACGCTTATTACAATCAGCAACAAGATGTGATGGACGCGGTTCAGGTGATGCGCCATAAAGCGGAACAGGCGGGCAATCTAAAGAACACGCCGCAGCAGGTTGTAAAGAACGAAGGTCCGGATATTGAGATTGAGCCAGCGCAACCCGACGTGGTTTACGTGCCCGCGTACAATCCGTGGCTGGTTTATGGATATCCAATCGTAGCGTGGCCGGGATGGTATCCCTATCCTGGTATTTGGTTTGGCGGACCGTACCTGTCATTTGGAATTGGCTTTGGCATCGGCTGGTTTGGCGGCTTTGGCTGGGGTTGGGGCCATTGGGGATTCGACTGGCACAACCACTATGCACTGTACAATCACGGCCGATATTTCTCGCACAGCCGTACGTTTTATAACCGGGCGAACTTCTATCGCGGCGGCGGTGGCGGATTTCGTGGCGAAGCCAGACCGTTCAACGGAGATCGCGGGGCGGCTCGCGGGTTCGCTGCACCGCGGGGTGAAAGTGGTGTCCGTTCGGGCGCATTCAGCCACATCGACCGCGGCGGCGAGGCTCGAGGATTTTCTTCCCGTGGAAGGGCCAGCTTCGGCGGGGGAGGATTTCATGGCGGCGGAGGACATGGGGGCGGCGGACGCCGGTGACCAGTTCTCGTGAGTTGGTTGGCCGAAAACTAACCGTTACATTGACAAATTCATAGATGGAGATGAGCCAGATGCAAACCAGATTGAATTTCACCAAATTTCATGGGGCCAATCTTCTTAAGGCAGGCGCTAAGCTAGGCGCGGTTGCAGTTCTTTTGGCCGCGTGTTTGCCCGTTGCCGCCAGGGCGCAGCAAGCGGGGCAAAAGACTTTTTCGTCGGCGGAAGATGCAAGCAATGCTCTAGTCAGAGCAGCACAGAACAATGATGACAAGATGATGATTGAAATCCTGGGACCTGACGGCAAAGCAAATTGTTTCGTCCGGAGACGAGGCAGAGGATCGGGAGAATCGGGCCAATTTCGTGAAGAGATACGAGGAGATGCACCGGCTGGTCAAAGAGCCGGACGGAACCACGATTCTTTATATCGGCGCAGAGAATTGGCCGACTCCGATACCGCTGGTGAATAAAGGCGACTCGTGGTACTTCGACACCGAGGCGGGCAAGAAAGAAATCCTGTATCGGCGAGTGGGCGCGCAACGAATTGTCGGCGATTCGCGTTTGCCAGGAACTCGTAGTGGCGGAAAAGGAATACGCCAAGGATCACAATGGCGAGTACGCCGGGAAAATCTACAGCGATGAAGGGCAGCACAATGGCCTTTACTGGAAGGTCGCAGATGGCGGCCCTCAGAGTCCGATCGGACCGCTGGTAGCGGCGGCGGTTACCGAGGGTTATGCGAAGAACGAAGGTACTCCAACTCCGTTCCGCGGCTACTATTTCCACATTCTTGCGCGGCAGGGAAAAAAGGCTCCTGGGGGTGCGAAGAGCTATAGTGTAAACGGCAAGATGACGGATTTCGCCGTCGTTGCCTATCCGGCGGAATACAGGTCATCTGGGGTAATGACGTTTATCGTCGCGTCCGACGGAGTCGTGTACGAAAAGGATCTCGGCAAGAAGACCGAGACATCGGCGCAAGACGATGAAGGATTACAATCCTGATTCGAGTTGGAAAAAGGCGGAAGATCAGCAGGATGAGACGGCTGCGGCGCAGACAGAAAGTAAGTAAAATATAGAGGTCGTTTCAGTTCTTAGGCCGTTTCATGCCCTAGTTTTGGCGACGACGGATATCCAATATCGAAGATCCTTAGGCAACGCATCCTTATGGCGACGGAACGCGGTGAGGTTCGCGGCATGCTTGCGGAGATCGCCAGGCCGATTGTCCTCGTCCTCTGCATTCTTTCTTTGTACGGTGTGTTTCATGCCGCGTTCCTGGTTCCGGCCAGCACTCTTGACCAGAGAATTTTCGATTCGCTCGGCCTGCTGGTTCCGGCTGCGGGAATCGCTCTGGCGAGCGGATTAATTTTTCGCGAGGCGGTGACTAATCCCGCCCATCACCCGCGTCTGATTTCTACACTTCCGGTTCAAATGTTCTGCTGGGCTTCGGCGATTATGTTTATTCTTTTCCTTGTTGCCTGGTATCTGGAGGCGCACTGCATTTTCTATCGCGATATTCGCATCTGGGGATGAGATTTCGAGTCATTTAGAACTCCTTCTCGCAAATAGATTGTGCTTCTCTCGTCAGCTTCCACTGCTCGCACAGGTGCTCCTGTACAATTTTCCCGAATGAAATGGCTGATTAAAATGACATCTGGGCAATCCTGTGGATTGTGCTGGCGGCAGCAGCGTGGGTTGACGCTGAGCCTATCGCTTCTTTGCACCCCAGCAACTACGTCAACGATTTTGCCGGCGTTCTCGATTCCGCAACACAGGCGCGATTGAACGATCTTTGCCAGCAGGTCGATCAGAAGGCGCATGCGCAGATCGCCGTGGTGACGGTGAAGTCGCTTGATGGCCAGGACGCAGTGAGCTATGCAGTAGCGCTGTATCAGAAGTGGGGGATTGGGAAGAAGGGAAGCGATCGCGGAGTTCTGATCCTGGTGGCGACGGACGATCATAAATATTGGACTTCGGTTGGGTATGGGCTGGAAGGGATTCTTCCCGATGGCAAGGTGGGTGGATTTGGCCGGGAAATGGTGCCTGACTTGCGCAGCGGGAATTATGCGGCAGCTTTGACGCTGATCACCACGCGCGTGGCTTCGGTAATCGTCCAGGATGCGGGCGTGACGCTGGACAATCAGCCTGCGCAGACTTTTCATCGTGAACCTGCGCCAAACTCTGGAGTCGTCATCTTCGTCGTGATCGTGCTGGTTTTTGTGGTGATTGCAATTCTGCGAGCAATATTTCGCGGCGGCGGGCGTGGTGGAGGGTCAGGATTCTGGTCAGGGCTGTTTTGGGGCATGTTGTTAAACAACATGGGTAGCGGCCGAGGCGGCGGAGGTTTTGGTGGATTTGGTGGAGGCAGCGGTGGAGGCGGATTTGGTGGTGGGTTCGGTGGATTTGGGGGTGGAAGCACGGGCGGCGGCGGAGCGGGCGGAAGTTGGTGATAGTTGTTGACGAGTTTTCGACGCGCACGTTCCAGGGTCCATCTTAATTTTCGTGCTGGCGGCGGAATGCATAGGTCCTTCGCTTCGCTCGGACAAACTTGTCCTAGGAATTTGCGCGGCACTTAGAGAGGATAAGAGACGCATTATGGTTCCAGAGAAACTGACCAACGAGTTTGTTGAATGAATGCGAGCAGCGGCGGGAACGAATCTGCTGTCGGTGATTCTTTATGGATCGGCGGCAGCGGGAGATTACATCCCTGAGCATTCCGACTTGAATCTTTTGTGCGTGCTTGAAGAGACTTCTTTCGCCGCCATTGAGGCGCTGGCTCAGGCGGTGGAGTGGTGGGCGAAGCAGAAGCATCATGCTCCGTTGCTGATGAGTGCGGAAGAAATGCTGCGGTCGGCAGATGTTTTCTCGATTGAGTTTTTGGATATGCGTCGGCATTATCGCGTCCTGTGGGGCGAAGATCTTCTGAAACCGCTGGAGATTCCGATGCGCTTGCATCGGGCGCAGGTGGAGTACGAATTGCGCGAGAAGACAATCCTGCTGCGACAGCAACTGCTGATGGTGTCGGGTAAGGATGACGCGAAATGGGAGCTCCTGCTGCGATCTCTGCCCTCGTTCGGGACGCTGTTTCGCCATGCGCTGATTGCGCTGGGCGATGCGGGCGCGGAATCGAAGAGGCAAGCGGTTGCTGCGCTTGGCGCGAAGTTGGGGATCGATACATCTGTATTTGGCGAGTTGCTGGATATTCGCGAACGGAAGAAAGATCGGAAAGCTGCGGATGTTGACAAGGTATTTGCACGGTATCTCAAGCTGGTCGAGCAAGTGACGGCTGCGGTGGATGAAATGCTGGATTCGGTATCGTAGACGAGTTTGCAAATGGCGCGTTTGCAAATGGGACGGGTTTCGCCTGGCAAAATTTGATATGGCCGGGCGAGGACGCCCGGCGCTCCATTCTGAGAAATTTGTGTTTCGGGGCTCCATTGGATAAGAATTTTGTGTTCAAGCGGCTGAGAATTCTGTGGTCAGGAGAATGACATGAGCAAGGGCTTGATTGTGCTGGCAGTGATTGTCGTAATCGTACTTGTTGTTTTCAGCCAGTACGTCGGAGTGAAAAATAATCTCGTCGCAAAAGATCAGGCGGTTAAAGCGGCCTGGTCGCAGGTTGACATCGTTTTGCAGCGGCGCGCGGATTTGATTCCTAATCTGGTCGAGACGGTTAAGGGTTACGCGCAGCAAGAAGTGACCGTCTTTGGAGACATCGCCAAGGCGCGGTCGGCTTTGCTTTCGGCGCAGACGCCATCCGATAAGATCGCTGCCAACGGGCAGTTGGATAACGCGCTGGGGCGGTTGCTGGTGGTGGTGGAGAACTATCCGCAGCTGAAGTCGAATGAAAATTTCCTGCGCCTGCAGGATGAGCTGGCGGGAACTGAGAACCGTATCGCCGTCGAACGCAAGCGCTACAACGATGCGCTGCAGGAATACAACACTTATATATTGCAATTTCCAAACAGCTTCTACGCGGGATTTACGGGATATAAACAGAATCCGGCGTATTTCGAGGCCACGGAAGCCTCGCGGGCGGTGCCTAAAGTAAATTTTGGTACGACACCGGCGGCAGCTCCTCCGACCACGGCGCCAGCGCATTGAGGGACCCCCTCCCCCTATATTTTCGATTGGAATCAGAGGGTTAGGGGCAAATCCTCAAAAATAGAGACTTGCATGGAAACATTTCAATTTATTTTCCTCACCACGGCAATGGCTTACGGGGAAAATCGTAAAAATGGGGGGTTGACACAAATTTGGTGACGCCCAGTCGTTAGTGGTTCTACTAGCATAGCCACGGTGACGTCTATCCCCGAATGCTTTTGTCGACCAACGACCATCGACCATCGATCAACGACCAACCATAAACTGAACATTTTTCCTGTTCGCGCGTCACATCCTCTTGATCCTGACTTCTGTATATAGATGACCTGGGTTTCTGGAATCCCCTCCGATTCCAAAGTCTCGGACATGTGGGGATGGGTATGGGGAAAAGCGGTTGGGGCGACCGTTTTCTGGCGGCGACTTGCAATCTGCTTCGCGAGGTCGTCTGTGGGATGTTTCTTTTGCAGCTGATTCTTGGCGCTTCGGTGGTGGCGCAGGATGCTTCGACGGGAGCGCTGCGCGGTGTTGTGCTGGACGCTCAGGGAGCGGTTATTACCGGCGCGGATATCGTTGCCATTCGAATCGAAACGGGGATTCGTTATCACTCGGCTACAGATTCGGCGGGACGATTTTCGGTGGATCTGCTGCCGGCGGGGCAGTATTCGGCGCGCGCAGAGGCGGAAGGGATGTCGCCTGAGATTTCTCCTGTCATTCGAGTTGAGATAGGGGCGGCGGCGCAGTTGACGTTCAAGCTGAAAGTGGCGGGACCGAAGGAGACGATCACGGTTTCGGATGCGCCGCAGATGGTGGAGATGGATACGAGTTCGACATCGGCGCTGGTGGATGCGCGGGCTATCACCGATCTACCGCTGAATGGGCGCAGGTTCACCGACTTGTTATTGCTGATGCCGGGTGTGACGCAGGATCCGCGAGGATTGAGGGGAGGATCGAATGGCGATCTCGCTTACGGCGGGATTCGGGGATATAACGATAGTTTCCTGATTGATGGAGACGACGACAACAACGGGTTCTATGCCCAGGCATCGGGGCGGTATCGAGCGCCTTACCAGTTTTCGAACGAGGCGGTGCAGGAGTTTCGGGTTGCGTCGAGCGGTTATGGGTCGGAATCGGGACGAGCCGGTGGCGCGGTGGTGAATGTGGTGACGAAGTCAGGTACGAATCACTGGCACGGCGGCACGTTCTATTTTCTGCGCGACAGTTCACTTGGGAGGAGCGGCGCCGCCGTTTGTGGGATTCAATCCCAATGACGACCAGCATCAGTTTGGAGGGACGATCGGAGGGCCGATCCAACGCAGCAAGACATTTTTTTTCGCGAGTTATGATCAGCATATTTTTTTTGTGCCCGCGGTGGTGCAGTTTCTTAATGGGCAGACCACGGTGGTGCCGCAGGTGGGCACGTATCCGGCTCCCGGAGATTACGAGGTCTGTGATCCTGCGATCGGCGGGGCTGCATGCGATCAGGCGCTGGTATTTGCGTCGGCGGCGCAGCTTTCTACCAACGGTGGAACGTTCCCGGCGCAGTTGCTGGGAGGCACGGGGTTGGTGAAATTGGACCGGGTGCTGGCCCGGCATCAGACGGTCTCATTGCGACTGAGCGCGGCCCGATCTTATGGGACGAATAACGCCTTTTTTAATCCGGGCAGCCCGATTACAAATTATGCGATGAGTTCAAATGGAAACGAGGACGTGGCGACTGACAGCGCATCGCTAGCTTTCGTGAGCAGCATTTCTCCGCGGCTCACGAGCCATCTGCGGGTGCAATTTTCACGTGACCGGGAGGAATCGTTTCCGAATATGATGGGTGCGCGGACGAGCATCTACAGCTGGATGGAAGATATTGGCCAGTCCTCGACATTGCCGCGGCAAACCCGGGAACACCGATTGCATGCGGCAGAAACGCTGAGTCTTAACCGCGGCCGTAACCAGTGGAAGTTCGGGGCCGACGGGATGATGACGTGGGACTACAATTACTTCCCGTCTTTGTATGACGGTGAGTATTTGTACGACGACATTGAGGTAAATCCAGTATAGCTTCGAACCCCAGCACGATGGCGTGGAGTTGACTCCGCTGCGGGCGTGGGCGCACAACGTGCCGCGATATTACGTGCAGAGCTTCGGGAATCCGGTGTCGCATCCGAATAGCAACGACTATGCTGCGTTTCTGCAAGATACAGCGAGGGTGACGCCGCATTTCACGCTGAGCCTGGGTGCGCGCTACGACTTGCAGACGTTTTCGAAGATCGGAATGGAGAGCAATCCGCTGTGGGCGCCGGCCGGAAAGATGCCATTGAATGGGACGAATTTTGCGCCGCGGGCAGGAATTGGGTATGCGTTTGGCACGGAGCGGCCGGTGATGGTGCGGGCAGGATTTGGAATCTTCTACACGCGCATTCCGCAAATCTATCAGTCGGCGGTGATCAACAACAACGGATTGAGCGATAACTTTCTTTCGCTGGATAACACGGATTCTTACCAGCACCAGGTTTTTCCGTCTTATCCCAATGCGGCGGTGCAATGCTCGCAGGGTCCGGTCACGTGTCTGCTGCCGGCGGTCTGGCTGCCCTATGCTACCAGCGAGATTGCGGCGTTTGCTCCTGACTTTAAAACGCCACGGGTGCAGCAAGCCAGTCTAAGTCTGGAGCGTGAGCTGCCTGGAGGAGTTTCGGGAACATTGTCTTACCTGCTTGTACATGGGGTAGATATGATCCGATCACGAGACGTGAATTTACCGGCGCCGACTTACTACAGTTATCCGATTTATGACTCAGCCGAAAATTTAGTTCCAAATCAGTTTTATAACGTGTGGTCCTTTGCGACATGGCAGACGACTTACAGTATCGGGTGTCCATATCCGCCTTGTATCAATCCGCTGGTGCGACCGATATCGCAACTGGGGGCGATCGACCAGTTTGAGAGCGCGGCTTCGAGCGTCTATAACGGAGCGACGGTGTCGTTGCACAAGCGAACGGCGGGCGGAATGTATTTTCGTTTGGCGTACACATTTGCGCACGCCATCGATAACGGGCAGGATGCCCTGGTGGCAGGGCAGCCGTCGACGGTGCAGAACTCGTACTCGACGAAGAGTGAGAGAGCATCGAGTGTGACGGATCAGCGGCAACGGCTGTCGATTTCAGCGATCGAAGAACCGAATCCGTTTGCAGCGGGACAGAAATTTCTGGCTGGTATGTTCGATCACTGGAAGTTTTCGGGAATCATGACGTATGGCAGCGGGCGCCCGGCCAACGCGATGGTGGAGGGCGATCCGAATCAGGACGGAAACACCAGTAATGACCGGTTGTCGGGATATGGACGGAATGCATTTATTGGTCCGGATTATGCCACCCTGGATATGAGGATGGCGAGAAAGATGAATTTAGGAGGACGGTATCGACTGGAGTTGACTGGAGAATCATTCAACTTGTTCAATCGGGATAATCCGAGCTATCTGATAAGCGACAACGGTTATTACAATTTGGCGGGACAATTCGTCAAATACTCCCAGAATGCGGGAGGAACTTATTATCCAGCTTATTATCAGCAACCTACAAGTTTAATGAAACCTACAACTTCATTTGCGCCGAGACAGATGCAAATGTCGATGCGATTGAATTTCTAAGCACTAGATGAAGATTTCTGCACATTCCACTTGACTTAGGAGGGTAATGCTTGCCATAACTAACGAGTCCACTTAGGGCGAGCGGGGGGGTGTAGTCCGTTGGCGGAAGTTCGACTTCAAGAGGGTGAATCCCTCGAAAACGCGTTGCGGCGGTTCAAGCGGAAGGTACAAACCGAGGACATTATTAAAGAGGTGAAGCGTCACTCGTTTTACCTGAAGCCCGGCGAGAGGAAGCGAGTAAAAGAAGCACTGGCTCGCAAGCGCAGCCGCAAAAAAGCACGCAAAGAACAAGACTAACCGAGGATGGGTCGTTCGAGAGCCGGACGGCCCGTTGCTTTATCAAAAAATCTTGATCAAGAAACTTTAAGCAGCAGCGTGGATGCACAGAATTTGTTTGGAACGGAAAGAAAGTTTTAAGCAAAACTTCTGAAATTTCCCCGGAAGTCGTTTTAACTGTCAAGAAGTAACCATGCGGTGCACACTGCATGGCGGGCCGAGTCCAAGGGGTAAGCATGCATGAGGGGGATGTAACTCTCCTGCCCACGTTGTGAACCGGATCCTTCCCTATTCGGGTCTCCCGTGCAGAGCAGGGACGCGAAATGGGAGCGCCTCTCCAAATGGAATACCAGGATAAGGTTTTGAAGTGCATCGATTGTGGCACGGAATTCGTGTTCACAGCGGGTGAACAGCTGTTCTTCCACGATAAGCAGTTCAAGAACGAACCCAAACGTTGCAAGAACTGCAAAGGCAAGCGAGTGTCGGTGGTGGGAGCTGCGTCGCACGGAGCATCGTCTCGAGGACATTCGTATGCGAAGACAGAAACGCGTACGAAGTGTTCGCAATGCGGAAAGGACACGACAGTGCCATTCCGCCCGACGCAGGGACGGCCGGTACTTTGCCGCGAATGTTTTCAGCAGGGGCGGCAGGTCGCGAGCGCCTGATTATTTTCTGAAGTCTGAAAGAGCGTAGACAGCGGGATTGGTCACATCCGGCGCGTCAAAGGGCGTTTTGCGCATTGGCGGCTGAGTTGCGGGAGCGAAGTTGCCTGTCGGCATGGCGCACGAGAAGGGCTTCCACCTGACGCAGAAGATCGCCGGTTCCGAGCGGTTTGATCAGCAACGAATCTGAATGTTGCCCGGTCCAGTCGTCCCGTCGGCTTGGAGTGGGAGCTGGAACTGCAATTAGAACCTGGTTTTTCGTGGGCATGTTTTCCGTCGCCCGTCTTCTGCTCCCATTCCCGGGACGGAGGATAGGCGGTGAGCAGGGCTGTCGCGGGATCGTAAGTTTGCCGCCGAGCGGTGCGGATGACTTCGAGGCCGGCTTCTTCGGTCTCCATGCGCAGGTCGCTGATGACCATGTGATAGACGCCGGATTCCATGCGCGCAAAAGCTTCGGCAGAACTGCTGGCGGTTTCGACCTCAAATCCGTTAAGTTCGAGAACCGCCTTGAGGGTCAGCAGCACGGCGAGATCGTCGTCAACGAGAAGGATTCGACGCTTCATACGGACCTCTTCAGAAGCTAAATCGATGGGGCGATCCGCGAAATGGGCGGTGCAGTCTTCATCTCTATCTCCCGATATCGCTGTCTCTCCATCATGTGGCGCTCGCGAGATACGCAGCCAAGGCATCCACTTGTTTGTTCGTCCTCATTAGTATAGGAGCGTGGCTCGCTTCTACATAGAGAATTTTGGTTGTCGCGCTACGCAGGCGGATGGCGCAGCACTGGAACGACAATTTCTGGAGCGCGGACTGGATCGTGCTGGCGCGGCTCGCGACGCGGAGATTGTTGTGCTCAATACCTGCACGGTGACCGAGGGCGCGGATAAAGATGCGCGGGCATCGATACGGCGTCTGCGGCGGGTGAATCCGGATTGCCGCATTCTGGTGACCGGTTGTTACGCGCAACGCGCACCGGAAGAATTGGCGGCGCTGCCGGGGGTGACATGGGTTGTGGGAAACTCGCATAAGCATCGGGCTGCGGAGATTGCTACCGCTACGCGGCCGCAGTTGCTTCGCCTGAAATACGTTCCGGGCGAGGGGGCCCACCCTATCGCAAAGAACGCGATAGAGAGGGGCACCCTACTGGTTCTTTTCCGGGGACAGCTGTGCCCGGGCTTTCTCCAGATGAGGGAAACCCACTCTCTCTTCCTCTTCTTCTTCCGGCTTCGTTTCGCTGCTTGCGCTTTCTCAAGGGTCTGGGTGCTCGGATCGGCCCGGCGATATTAACAATGTTTTTGTCGGGGATATTTTTGCGCATACGGAACTGATGGCGGCTCCGGTGTTTGAGGCGGCAAACGAGAGAACGCGTCCCAACCTCAAGGTGCAGGATGGTTGCGACAACCGCTGTTCGTTTTGTGTCATTCCATACGTTCGAGGACAGAGCCGTTCGTTGCCGAGGGAGCGGGTCATTGAGGAAGTTCGGACGCTGGTGGACGCTGGCTATCGGGAGGTTGTTATTTCGGGGATTAATTTGGGGCGGTGGGGAAGAGATTTGGAAGAAAGTTCTCAGGTCTCAGCTCTCGGTTCTCAGCCAAAACCTCGAGGCGGCCCTCGGCTGGAATCTTTGATTCGAGACATTCTCGAACAAACATCGCTTCAGAAATTGCGTATCAGTTCGGTCGAGCCTATGGATTGGAGCGATGAATTGATCGGGCTGGTGGCGGAATCCGGGCGCATCGCGAAGCATGCACATGTGCCGATGCAGTCCGGGAGCGATGCGGTGTTACGGCGCATGCATCGCAGATACCGTCCGTGGCATTATCGAGGAGAAGGTTTTAAAGATTCGAGCGGCCATGCCGAAGGCGGCGATTGGCGCCGATGTAATGGTGGGGTTTCCGGGCGAAACGGAAGCGCGAGTTTGAGGAGACGCTGCGGATGGTTGAGGAGCTTCCGTTTACTTATCTGCACGTTTTCACCTATTCAGCTCGTCCCGGGACGCCGGCCGCGGAGCGGCCGGGGCAGGTTCCGGTGGTAATCGCTCGCGAACGTAACCGCATATTACGAGAGACAGCATCCAAGAAGCGAGCGGCATTTATGCGGTCGCTGCTGGGAACGGTGGTCGAAGCGATTACGCTGCGGTCGGCTCCCGAAGCGAATTTCACCGAGGCGCTGACGGAAAATTACCTGAAAGTTAAGATTTCCGGCCATCATGAAGCAAACCGGTGGATGGATGTGAAGGCCATGGGGGTAGGTGGGGAGTTTCTTTTGGGAGAACCTGTGGTCGACTCTGTAGCGAGCTGGTGACTTGAGATCGTCCTACCATAAGAACCGCATTGACCGACAACCCTTTGCTGGCTTACGATAACTAAAATCCTGAGAATACAGGAGTGCGTTACCCCCATGTCCCAATCGGCTTTTCGACCCTCGGCTTGTCGGTCTATCGCTTGCGGTTTGATGGCGATCCTATTTCCCGCACAGGTCATGCTGGCGGGGGAGACGCCGTCTGCCATGCTGTACACGAATGGCATGGCTTGGGTGAATGGCAGTGAAGTGCCGAAAACGGTGGCGATGTTCTCGGGAGACATGTTGCAGACCCAGCCGAACTCAACCTCTAGTATTCAAACGAATGGCTCAAGCGTGATGGTGCTGGCAGAATCGCTGGTGAAGTTCGAAGGACCAGCAGTGGAAATTGAGCATGGAGCAGTTCGGGTAACCACATCCCGTGGGTTGGCTGCGCGAGCGGGGGATGTAACGGTGAAACCGGCGAGCGAGTCCTGGACTGAGTTTCAGGTGACCGATGTTGACGGACGCGTGCAAATCGCGGCCAACAAGGGCGACCTTACGGTGCAGGACGACAAAGGAACGACGACCGCTGACGCAGGGCGAGAAAACCACCCGCGATGACACCAAGCGAAGATCAAAAGAAGAAAAAGCGTCGTCACGGAGCAGGCGCGGCAACGGCGGCGGGCGGCGGTGTGATGAGTTCGACACCAGTGGTATATGGCGGATTGGCTGCTGCGGGCGGCGCTGCTATATGGATCTGGACGCGGAATCCTTCACCGGTCAGTCCGAGTTGCCCGAGTAATCCGTGCCAGTAACAGCTGGTGCGAGCGACTTTTCTCAGTGCGTTCTGTGCGGATCTGTTTAGGTAAGTGCTGAATTAATGTCGCGTTACGTTTCCTTTCGAGATTTCGACTGGCTCCTGATGGGCTTCATGCTGTTGATCTGTGCCTTGGGAGTGGTGCAGATTCGCAGCGCCACCGAGCACACGAAGTTTGCCGGAGCCCATATCAAGCAAATCTACTGGATCCTCGCGGGCGTAGGCGCGATGTTTCTGGTCAGCCTCTTCAACTATCAAGCATTGCTTGAGAAAATCCACTGGATCTATATTGCATCGCTGACCTCTCTGATTGGTGTGCTTCTGTTTGGGCAGAAATTTCTGGGCGCCCGGCGCTGGATCAAGATGCCGGGTGGAGGTCATTTCCAGCCGTCAGAGTGGGTGAAGTTGATCCTGATTCTGACGGTAGCGAAGTACTTTGCCGATTTGCCTAATAGCGACCTATCGTGGTCCGACTTTATGAAGGCAGGCGCGATCGTGGGGGTCCCGATGCTGATGGTGCTGGCGCAACCCGATCTGGGGACGGCGCTGACCTATCTGCCGGTTGCGATTATGTGCCTGTTTCTGGGTGGATTGCGATGGAGGCAGGCGGCGATCGTACTGGCCATCGCGGGCCTGCTGCTTCCGGTGGCTTGGATTAAAGTGTTGAAACCGTATCAAAAGGAGCGTCTGACCAGCTTTAGAAATCCGGATGAGGATCGGCAGGGTTCCGGGTATCAGGTGAATCAGTCGTTGATTGCCGTCGGCTCGGGCGGGATATGGGGAAGCAGCCAGGGATCGCAGACCCATCTGGCGTTTCTTCCAGTACCGCAAACCGACTTTATTTTTGCCGCGTTTGCCGAGGAACACGGGTTTGTAGGTGCTCTGGGGTTACTGCTGTTATACTTCATAGTGCTGATGCGGTTGACCCAAAATGCTCAAACGGCGCCAGATCGCGCTGGGGCATTTCTGGTGATGGGTGTGGTGGCTGTGCTTAGCTTTCACGTTCTGGTCAACGTCGGCATGGTGGTTGGCTTTATGCCGGTCACGGGAATACCTCTGCCGCTCATGAGTTATGGTGGGTCTTCCGTTCTTTTCATGTTTTTGGCGCTGGGGATGGTGATGAACGTCCGGATGCGCCGTTTCGTGAATTAGGGACGGTTCGGCAGAAGTTGGGGCGCTATTCTCAACCGCTTCTCTCAATGCGAGGACGGCGCCGCCAGATTAGGATTCACAAGAAAATTTAGGACGAAACAAGATTACGAAGGCCCTCGCGAAAAAGGAGGGCAGAATGCCGGCAGAAGTCAAAGCCGGACAGGATTGAAGCCGGTCAGGCGGGGAACGGCCCCTTCCGCATTAATGCGAAGGATGTGCCACAGACCTGACGGAAGGCTTAACGCGATCAGTGCAGACGATCATTCACAATTCACTGCAGTGTAGGTCCCGGGAGGAATTCCAGGACCTCGCTCGCTCCCACCCCGCACCCCAGCCAGCGAAAACTACGCTGGCTGGCGGTCCCGTGGAGCGGCGCTGAACGCTATCGATCCCTCGGTCCGCCTTGCGCTTCTGTTCCGGCTAGAAAACCGGAGTAGAAATGAACAAGGAATTGTATGTATCGACCACCCCCCACGAAACTAAAGTCGGGATCACGGAAGACGATCAACTAGCGGAGATTTACCTCGAAAGAGAAAACGAATACACCTTAGCAGGCTCGATTTACAAGGGCCGAGTCACCCGCGTGCTGCCCGGCATGCAATCGGCATTTGTCGACATTGGGCTGGAACGGGACGCCTTTCTGTACGTCTCCGATTTCATGGATCTGGAACAGCAGGATGAGGACCTGGATGAAGCGATTCCGGCGAATCGTCCGGTAACGGAGGCGCGGCCGCACGCCGGCGGGGATGGCGCTCAGATTAACGATGGGCAGAATGGCGAGCCGGGAAGTACGGCGCTCGACAGTAAAGAAGCAGAATCGGTTTCCTCAGCAGAGACGGGTATGCGTAAGCGCTGCCACGAGATTTTCGCGGGCGCCGGCGCCGCCGGGGACGTCGTGGAGAAATTGGACGCGGCACAGCTCAATCGCAGATCGCGGTGAGTCGGAGTCGAACCTCGAAGCGAAGGTCGAAACGAACTTCGAAACGAGGTCCGCAGTGGGTTGCGGGTGAATCACACAACGAGTCGGGAAACGAACCTCGGACTGAAGCACGCAGCGACCGTTTCAATCGTGGCGATCGTGCGGGACGCGGAGGTTCGGACTCGCGATTCCAGAAGTCGACGCCGGCAGGTCGTACCGGCCGTGATTACGATTATGGTCCGCCTCCGGGATATCAGCCGATTGTGCTTCCTGGCGAATCGATCTCGAAGTATCAGCGGCAGAGTCAAAGTGCCACTCAAAGTCCAAGCGAAAACTTCGACTGAAAGTCCGATGGCAGCTTCACCGGTGCCCGCCGAGAATAGTCGGACGGAAGCCACGCCGGCATCGATTTTGTCGACCTTTCCTGAAGACGAGCCTATTTTTGCGACCGAAGTCGTGGAGTCAGTTCAGGAACAACATGAGCTCGCGCCTAAGGTCGAAACTTATGAGGAGGTGCAAGAAACGGTTTTCAGCGCGCCGCCGGAAATAGCGGAATTGAGGAGTGATACGCGAGCGGCAGCACCCTACTCGGCACCGTCGATTATTTCGCACCGATCTATTTCCCACGGATCCCGCCACGGAGACCTTACGGCGGCGCCACTAGGTACGCACAGTGCCAAGCAGGCGATGGCCCACGGAGACGTTGAGGAGCAGGAGATCGAAGAGGAAGAACTCGATCTTGTTTCCTACGGCGAAGAACCTGGGGATGACGAGGGTTTTGAGGAAGTGGAAGAAGAGACGCGGATGTCGAATGGAGAGCTATCCGAATCCGCCAGGGAGCCGATTGCTCCGGCGCTGGTTGCGGGTACCGAGTCGGCTGCAATTAGCGAAACAGTTCCTGAAGCCGTGCTGGAAGCCGAGGTTGAAGCCGAAGAGCGGGAAGCCGAAGAACTGGAACTGGAGGAGGCGCAAGCGGAAGCGGAGGCGCTGCTGGAGGCGGAAGCGATTGGCGACGGCACGGTGGATGCGAGCGCGGAGGTGCGCGGCCCTGCGCCGGAGGCAAGATTATTGCAGAGAACGCAGCGACGCGGACCTGAGCGGGGATTCGATCGAGGGCGCGGACGGCGCGGTGGACGCCGTTTTCGCAGTCGCGAAAACACCGTCGTGCCGCAAATCAGCGAACTGCTGAAAGAGGGTCAGGAAGTGCTGATCCAGATTGCGAAGGAACCGATCGCAAAGAAGGGCGCACGAATCACCAGCCACATCGCACTACCGGGAAGATTTCTGGTTTTTATGCCGACGGTGAATCATACCGGGGTATCACGCAAGATCGCGTCCGAAGAAGAGCGGCAACGGCTGAAGCGGATCATCCAGAGCGAACGCGAAAACGGCGGCGGCGGTTTCATTGTGCGCACGGCGGCGGCTGGGGCGTCGGATGAGGAATTACGAGCCGATATCCGCTTTCTGAAGAATCTGTGGAGCGAAATAAAACAGCGCTCCGATAGCAGCAAGGCTCCGGCGCTGATTTATCACGATCTGAACGTGGTGGAACGAGTTTTGCGCGATCAGGTGAGCTCGGATTTCTCGGTGATATGGGTCGACACGGAGCAGGAATATGAGCGCATCGTGCGGTTTGCCAATCGCTTTCAGCCTGGCTTGGTGAAGCGCGTCAAGCTCTATACGAAAGAGACTCCGCTTTATGATCAGTTTGGGCTGAACGAGGAAATCAACAAGGCATTGAAGTCAAAAGTCTGGCTGAAGAGCGGTGGGTACATCGTGATCAATCAGACCGAGGCGCTGGTCGCAATCGACGTGAATACGGGCAAATACGTGGGCAAAACAGCGCGTCTGGAAGATACGATCGTGAAAACGAACGTGGATGCGATCAAGGAAATCGTGCGCCAGGTGCGGCTTCGCGATCTGGGCGGCATTATCATCATCGACTTCATCGACATGGACGAGCGCCGCAACCGCCAGAAAGTAATGCAGGCGCTCGAAGAGGCGTTGCGCTACGATCGAGCGCCGTCGAAGGTGCTGCAGTTCAATGATTTCGGTTTGGTCGCAATCACTCGCAAACGGGTGAAGCAGTCGCTGGAGCGAACGATTGGATCGCCGTGTCCATATTGCCAGGCTACGGGCTTCGTGAAAGCTGTGAATACCATCTGTAACGAGGTCTACGTTGAGATGCGGAAGATCTCCAATCATTTAGAGCACAGCGATGTGATGCTGCGCGTGAATCCGGAGGTAGCGAAGGCGTTGAAGGCGAACAACGCGAAGCTGCTTACCGAGATGGAAGAGCTCACCAAGAAAACGATTATCGTGAAGTCGGATCCGGCGCTGCACCAGGAGCAGTTCGATATTCACTGAAGCTTGAGGGAGGCCGGGCGAGGACGCCCGGCGCTCCATCGCGCGAAACTAGGCTTGAACTCCGGCTGCGGCGTAAGGCGCTGTCTGGGTGATGAGCTTTGCGGCCTCTGCGGTGCGCTCGCGCAGTTTTTCGAGTGAAATCTGAAGCGGTTCAACACTGATTTGCGGCGGGCCGTTTTGTGGCGTGCTGATTTGCGGCGTCCCTGGCGGCCGATGGACACTGCCAGCTGGGTTACGGCTTCGGCGAGGCGTTTGGCGAGATCGACAAGAACTACTAGAGAATCGGCATGCAGCTTCCATAAAGAGTGTGAATTCCGCGATCGTTTCAGCTCCTCAATTTCGGTAGAGATGCGAGCATTCACCGCGACGACGCGCAACAGCATTCGGGCAGCGTCGGCGCGCGGGCCCGATTGTTCAAGATAGTCGGCGGTGTAGACTTCGACCTCCGCGGGATTAAGGGTGAGGTTGAAATAGCGCATCGGCACGACCTGGCGGAATTGGGGAGCAGCAACGCGCACAAAGACGCGAATCGATTCTTCCACTCTCCGCAGCTTGGCTTCTTCCAAGGACAACGCCTGCGGGGTAATTGCAGCAGGGACATATTTGATGGCCGGGGCTGGAGCGGCGGCTGCGCCGGCAGCTTCCGCGATGTGGAGGGAAGGCGTTAGGTCAGAACTGGTGCGGCGGATTGGCGGCCTGCGTTCCAGTTCTTTTTTCAGCCGCGAGACGCGGCGGAATTTTTCCAGCGCTGCAGTGTAGTCGACCTTCAGCAAGGCGTCTTTGTTGAGAGCGTGAACGTGATCGACGGTGACCTCGACGCCATCGATTGTGCTGAGGATGCTTCCTCCGAGTTCTTCGAGGCGATCAGCAAAATCCTTGATTTCTTGCGTGGCGGCGTTGAACAGCGTAGTGAAGCGATCGCCAAATGCGGCATTGTAGGGCGCAAGAGTCGCCAGGACGCCGGGATGATAAATGGATTCGCCAAGAGACGCCTTCAACTCTCGCACACGCTGGATGATGCCGGAGTCCATGAGAGAGCTGAAGTCCTGGAACCGATTTGCCTGCTCGAGTAGAGGTCCGAATTCACGCAACTGTTGCACGTCGTTGTCGGAGAGCACGGGAACATCGGACTCCGAGAGGATTTCGAGCAGCGCAATTTCAAACGGCGACAGAGGAATGGACCCGTCCAGGCCATAACCGTGACGTTCCCACTGGCCGGCCACTCGAGGGTGGCGAAATAAGAAAGTCGCGACCAAGTCGGTTTTGTCACGATTGGCGGCGGAATCGTCGCGATGACGGGCGAAGTAGCGCAGCAGCGCTTCGGCAACCTCAGGATCGAGGTCGGAGACTCCAAGTCGCAGCATGGCGGGAGTGATGGCCATGTCGAGGAGCTGAACCCAGAGGTGCATTTTATTGAGGATTGAAAGCACATCCTCAGCGTGGCTGATCATGTCGGGAGCAAGTTCTGCAGGCGCAGGCAGCTCTCCGGCGAGCTGGTCACTCAGCAGGCGCTGGTAGAAGCTCTGCACAGTCGCGAGCAAAGCCAGCTCCCATTTGGGATCCTCAACCAAAGTAGCTCCTTCGAGTTAACGCGGAAATGTGTCCAGCGGCAGTCTTGCTTTTAGTAAAACCGAAAGAGAACCGTTGCGCAATTGGTTACCTGGTTACGGAAGTGACGATAGTGTTACGCGCGGATCTGCAAAGTGTTGGGCAGAGTCATTGAAAACCATGATTTGTTGCCGTAAAGCGGGATACGGTTTTCGACTCGCCAATGAGGTGAGGGCGAGCCGGACAATTTCCTCGATGTCGCTTCCTATTGCACCGCTTGATGGTGTGGTGGTGATAGGTGCGAACGACGTTCTTTTCGACGATGCGGGCGGTCGCCGAGTACTTTCGTAACGGAGTGGTGCGAATCTGCTTCGACACTTCGCTGGAATGTCTGATGGCAAGGCTTAGAGCCGATAAGTGAAGGCCGGAGGAGTGATAATTTACACGGCCAACACTGATTTGCGGTCTGGGCTTGCGGGTCTGGTACCCTCAAATGGCTCGAAAAGTTTGGTGAGCGCGGCAGGAATCGAACCTGCGACCCACGCCTTAAAAGGGCGTTGCTCTACCAACTGAGCTACGCGCCCTCACCGTTTTGCATCTGCCAGCCGATAAATGGCTTACTGGAAATTCCTGGAGCATCGCCAGAGCACCTTTGTTTCCGTGTCAGTTCTGGTGTCAGTCGCTTTTCCCGGCCAGCGAAAAATAGTATAGCAGCTTCGTGGTTCCTTTCTCTCAGACAGCGGACGCGTAGGCTGATGCCGGCCGCATAAAAACCAGGACCTCCAATGTCATAGTTTCTTTGAGTCATAATTTCTTTGAGTCATACTTTCTTGAAACCATGGATGCAACAGCCATCAAAACAATTGAGCGCTCAAAAGCTATACACTTTGCATTCATGGCTAGTTCGCGTTTGATATGGGCAAAGGCAGCATTGGCAGGTTGCGTAATCTTGCTGCCGATTTTTGGTCACGCGAAAAAACAGTTGCCTGTCGTACGCTGGACCGCTGGCGCGCCTGCGTGCAGGTTCGAACGCGGCGATGATGGACGATACCGCTGGACGATGACTGGCAGCGACGTTACCATCACGGTTCTAGTAGATTCGCAGGAACTCAGCCAGAGTCGCCGCCGCTTTTATCATCTTCTCGGCGTTTATGTGAGTGTGACTTACTCTGGCCAGAATAAATTTGATTTTCCAGCGGACGTGCGAATCGATTTTGTTCGCCATCATGACTTTGTTGAAGTGTACGAGGATCCCCGCGATCTCGCGAACAGACTGCAGAACGATATTGATTCAAAAATCTTCGAAACCGAGCGGCAGATCAAGAAGGACCCGAAGATTGCCGACGAGAAAACTGCTCTTTTGCGAGAGTATCAAAAGGAAGCGGCCGAGTTTATCGAGTTCCTGAGCACGCAGAACCTTGACCCAAACGCGGTAACGTTGAGTCCCGGCAATCCGGAAGCGCATGGCTGGGTCTTCTTCGCGACCAGCAACAAGTGGATCGGCCCGTGGAAGGAGCGCGAAGATTTTGTGCTGAGCCTCTGGATGAAAGACAAAATTTGGCAGTTTCCATTCTCACTACCGCCGATCGAAGGCGACTTGATCCTGCGGAAGCCTTCCGAGTAACTTTACTTCAGGAAAATGTGTTAGAGTTCCGTGCTCGACGATCAACGTTCAGCGATCAGTAATCAGCGATCAGTGATCAATGTTATGGAGAACCTTCCAAAAGCTGCGCCAGAGGCGGGGAAAGACCCGGGAGTTTTTTATTGCCCGGTCTGCGCCGCAGAGGTGATGGATCCGCTGACCTGCGGTGATTGCTCGTCCGTCATCTGTCGCCGCTGCGGAACGCCGCTCGAAGCATCCGACGAATTAGGAATGGGATGACGACTAGGTGCGGCCAATCGAGCGCTCTGGGGCACGACGATTGTGCTGTTCGGCATGCCGGGGTATTTGTATTGGAAGTGGAACAACCGTAACAACGATCTGAAATTCATCTTGCCCAACCTGCGACTCTCTGATAATTGTTACCGCTAACCACAGATTAGCGAACCGAAGATTAGCAAACCGAAACTCTTGCGTGAGTAATCCGGGACCCGAAAATCGACCAGAGCACGGTTTGCTTCCTGCTTCTGCCATCTCTATCGCCGAAGCCGTTGATCCCCACCGTCCCAAGCGCGTCATGGGATTTCGCGACCTGCTTTTGTTTTACGTGGTCACTGGCGTCAGTTTGCGCTGGATCGCGACGGCTGCGGCGGCTGGGCCCAGTTCGATCGTCATTTGGATCGGCGCGTGGCTTGTCTTCTACACGCCGCTCGCGCTATCGGTGATCGAACTGTCTTCGCGCTATCCGAATGAAGGCGGTCTGTATGTATGGTCGAAGCGAGCGTTCGGGGACTTCTCCGGCTTCATGGCGGCATGGACTTACTGGACGAGCAACCTTCCCTACTTTCCTGCGGTGCTCTACTTCGCGGCCAGCAATGTTCTTTTCATGCGGCAGGCGCAGTGGTCGCATCTTTCAGCGAGTCCTTCTTTCTACATTGTCTTTGCACTGGTTACTCTTGCAGCGGCGACGTGGCTGAACGTCATTGGATTGGATGTCGGCAAATGGTTGCATAACGTGGGCGCACTCGCCATGTGGATTCCCGTGGTGATCGTCATCGGAATGGGCTTGCTGGCTTATCACCGCTTCGGATCGGCGACGACCTTCTCGATGCACACAATGACACCGAGCGTGCGGCTGAACGACATCATCTTCTGGTCGGTGCTGACCTTCGCGTTCGGTGGATGCGAAACCGCTTCTTTCATGGCGGAAGAGATCAAGAACGCGCGCCGCACGATTCCGCTGGCTTTGTTCGCTGGAGGGCTGACGGTTGCGTTCTGCTACATCATCGGAACCGTCTGTGTGCTGCTGGCGCTTCCGTCGTCGGAGATCAGCCCGCTGCAAGGGCTGGTGCAGGCGATCGCGAAGACAGCGGATCGCGTCGGGCTACCCTTTTTTTTACCGGTTGCTGCGTTCTTGATCGCGCTGAGTAACATAGGTTCCTCAGGCGCGTATCTTGCCGCCGTTGCCCGCTTACCCTTCGTGGCCGGCATCGATCGCTATTTGCCTGCGGCATTCGGAACCCTTCATCGCCGCTGGGGCACGCCTTGGATCGCGCTGGTGGTTCAGGCAGTGATTGGAGCGATCTTCATTTTCTTAGGGCAGGCCGGGACTTCGGTCAAAGGCGCTTATGACGTGCTGGTGAGCATGGGCGTGATTACGTATTTCATTCCGTACTTATATTTATTCGCGTCGATGTACAAGCTGCAAAGCGAACCGGCTGGCGAAGAAGTAATCCGAGTGCCGGGGGGAAGGCCCGTGGCTTACGTGCTTGCGGTCGTGGGCTTCGTTACTACCTTATTCACCATCGCTCTTTCTGTGTTGCCGCCGCCGGACGAACCAAACAAACCGCTGGCCGTATTCAAAATTGTTGGGGGTTGCGGAGCGCTACTTTTGATCGGGGTTGGACTGTATTGGGCGGGGAAACGTCGAGTACAGCAAGGCGACTAACGGGGATCCTGCCGCTGCTGCACGATAGGTGCAGTCGGCACCGCCGAATAACCGAGCGCCGTCAAAGCGGGCCGAATTCTTCTAAGCCCGTTGATGTCAGGTTGACAATTATAGAACTCGACCCCGGGGGCAGCCGGGATGCACTCCCGGGCTACGATCGACAAGCCCCGCAGATCAGGCCACGGCGGTGCCCAGGAGGCTCCAAGGATCATTGCGCCCAAGATCATGAAATCCCAGTCCCACGTGCCCGCCTTTAGACGTTTTCCCGAATCTCTCCTTGCCAATAGCGGGCAACCGCTGGCCAATGTTGGGCTTCGACCTGCTGCCTTACTTCCGGCGGTACGTTGGCCAGCGCATCGTTCTCAAGACTCTGTCGGTAGCAACCGAAGCGAAAGCGCTTCAGTACCTCGAGCGAGACGGCTACCGCAAACACCTCTGTCAGGTAGCTGTCGTATCGGGCATCCATTTTGACATGTGCCAGTTCGTGGGATAACTGGAACACAAAACGTTGTTCGTCATTAGGCAGTATTCCGGACAGCGCAATCCGTATTCTATGCGGATCGATAGACCGAGGTTCGCCTGGCTTTAAAGGTTGTGGCGGCAACGTTATTGGAGCGTTGCGAAAGTCGTGAGGTGCTATGAAACAGATGATCCCATTCTGCGAATAGCCGGACGGCAGGCCAGGAATTATACGATCCACAAGGGATGCTACCTCATCCGCCCTCGCCTGCATTGCGGCCCGGACAGAACTTGGAAAGGTTTCTGCGGCGACAACTACCCTGAACTTAGGATGGACGCACCCACCCAACGCGCGAACAAGCAAAGGAATCGCACAGAACATCGCAAGAGCCGCGGTCTTGGCCACCACCCGAATTAGCGCCAGCGACGATACCACGCGAGTGTCCCTCCATAGTAACAACGCCCTACACCGGGACTGCCGTCTTGCGCTTTGGATTAAAAAACGGTAACGACACGACCGTCGCCGTTGTCTTCATACGCTGGGCTTCGATCGTCAATTCCATTTGTAGCCTGGTGCCGGGCTTCGAATAGTCAGTGGCCACGCTGGCGAGAGCAATTAACTTTTTCAGCAACGGAGAGAACGCGGTCGTTGTTGCCTTGCCCACATGCTTGTCGCCTGCGTAGACAGGCACGGCTATGCGCGATGCCTGGCTTGGGGCTGCTGGAGACAGTCCGAACTTATCGAACTGTTCCTCTACTTCCACCCAATCCACTTCAAGTCCGACGAGTTGTCGCGCTACCCCTTGTTTGTGATCTCGGGCCAGCGCGCGCTTGCCGATGAAATTCTCTTTATCGAGATGGACCATCTTCCCGAAGCCCAATTCAAACGGCGAATATTTCTGCGAGGGAATCAGCGCCTTTTTGGAGCTGATGTAATCGACCTCGATCAACAGCAGTCCTGCCTCGACCCGCGACACATCGAGGGCCAGCATTCCGGCGGCATGAATGTCGAATTGCTTGCCCTTGTCCATCAGCGCGTCCCAAACCTTGACGGCTTGATCCCACGGTATCCATATTTCATAGCCGAGGTCACCCGTGTATCCGGTGCGAGAAATGTCCACGGGTACGCCGGCAATCTTTCCGCTTGTTTTGCGAAAGTATTTCAGGTTCGTGATGTCGGCGTCCGCCACCGTCTTCAAGAGTTTCGCCGAGGCCGGGCCCTGCAGCGCGAGGGCTGCAGTTTGCTCGGAGATGTCCTCGATCTGAACGTCCATGTTTACGCCGTTCTGGCGAAACCAGCGGAGGCTAGGATCGGCGGCGGTCCAGCGATATTTATTTTCTTCGAGACGGGTTATGGTGCCGTCGTCAATAACCTCGCCATCTTCATCGCACCAGCAGGCATAAATGACTTGGCCGACCGCGACTTTGTTTATGTCGCGGGTGATCACGCGGTTCACGAGGTTGGTCGCGTCCTTGCCGGTGATGAGATATTTGTAGAGCGGCGAAATATCAATCAGCGCGCAGGCGTTGCGGATGGCGTTGTACTCGTGCTCGTGGTGCATTTCGTACACGCTAACCGTGTAGTATCCCGACCACTCGCGATAATTCAGACTCTGGCAGAGGGCGAAGGTTCTTTCGTGAAATGCAGTTCCGATGGGCAATGCGACCTCGGTGAGGATTCCTGCGTTTTTTCCCCATGAGCGCTTGCGGCCCTGTGTTTGAGTGCTTGTTTAAACCACAGAGGGCACAAGGTTTCACGGAGGAAATCTAAGTATCTACGAAGCGGATTATATGCACTAAGCCGCTGTCGCGGCAAGCGCTGAAAAAGATTGACCATGAGTCAGCAATCCATCGTAAGTGCAGACAAAACTGGTGTTTCTCGATAGAATGGCGAGTCACTTTCGGCGAAATTCCCCGGTCAATCTGGATCATTTATTTATGGCTTCGAGCAGCGCGAAGTATGACGTAATCGTGATTGGTGGAGGGCATAACGGTCTCACCAACGCGGCCTACCTGGCTAAGGCGGGGAAAAAAGTTTTGGTGCTGGAACGCCGCCACATTCTTGGAGGCGCGGCGTGCACGGAAGAAGTATTTCCGGGCTTCAAGTTTTCTGTTTGTTCCTATGTCGTATCGCTGCTGCGGCCCGAGATTATTCGCGATCTCGATCTTCCGCGCCATGGACTTGAGATTCTACCGCTTGATGGAACGTTTACTCCTATGCCGAATGGCGATCACCTGTGGCGCGTGAACGATCACGGCAAAACGCATCGCGAGATTGCCCGCCATTCACGCGTCGACGCTGAAGCCTACGATGAATTCGGCAAAGCCATGCAGGCGATGTGCCGCTTCGTAAAGCCGATCCTCGGGATGATTCCGCCCGACCCGGCCACGCTTAATCCCAGAGAATTGATGAAGCTGCTCTTTATCGGGCGACGCTTCCAGGGCATGTCGAGCGAGGATAAGTACAACCAAGTCCAGCTCATGACGATGAGCGCCATCGACTTTCTCGATCAGTGGTTCGAGACCGACGTGCTTAAGGCGACCATGTCGGCTTCGGGAATTATTGGAACATTTTTAGGAGTGCGCTCGCCCGGCACCGCGTATGTCCTACTGCATCACTATATGGGCGAGATCGATGGAGCTTTTCGTGCCTGGGGATTTGCGCGTGGAGGCACGGGTGCTATTTCGAACGCGATTGCCGACGCTGCCCGCGAGGCGGGAGCCGAAATTCGAACTCAGGCTGCGATTGCGCAGATCATCATCAAGAACGACGTCAAGAATGGGCGCGCCAGCGGCGTTGTACTTACGAACGGCGACGAGATTTATGCCGACGTTGTTTCTTCAAGCGTCGATCCGAGGCTCACGTTTACGAAGATGATCGAACCCGGCAATCTGCCCGACGAGTTCATGGATGGGGTGAAGCGCTACAAGTTCCGCGGGTCGTCAGGCAAAGTGAACATGGCGCTCGATGCCTTGCCGAATTTCAAATGCATGCCGGGAGTGGGTGCCCACCTGCGCGGCGCAATGTCGATTTCGCCGAGCGTCGAATACATGGAAAAAGCTTACGACGAAGCGAAATATGGACGTTGGTCTTCGCATCCCTACATCGACATGGTGATTCCGACGCTCACCGATACGTCGCTGGCCCCGCCGGGCAAACACATTCTTTCGTGCTTTGTGCAATATGCTCCATACAAACTCGCGCCGGGCCTCGACTGGGATACGGAAAAAGAGAAGTTTGGCGACAACGTCGTTAACACCATTGCCGAGTATGCGCCAAATATTAAAAACATCATTCTGCATAGACAGGTGATCACGCCTCTCGATCTGGAGCGCGAGTGGGGACTGAGCGAAGGCAACATCTTTCAAGGCGAGCTTTCGCTCGAACAACTATTCTTTCTGCGTCCGGTTGCGGGATGGGCGCAATTCCGCTCGCCGATCAAGAACTTATACATGTGTGGATCAGCCACCCATCCTGGCGGCGGGATCATGGGTGCGCCCGGACGACTGGCGGCGCTGGAAATTCTGAAAGACGGGGCTGCCTGATGTCCGCAGAAAAAGGCGCGGCCGAAACGCGCGATGTGATCATCGTCGGCGGCGGCCACAACGGACTCGTAGCCGCCTTCTATCTTGCCAAAGCCGGATTCAAGCCGCTTCTGCTCGAACGGCGCGCCCAAGTGGGCGGCGCAGCCGTAACGGAGGAATTTTTTCCGGGCTTTCGCTGCTCCACGCTGGCACATAACACCGGGCCACTCCGTGCCGACATTGTGCGGGATATGCAGTTGGAGAAACACGGGCTGAAGCTGACGACTCCCGAGGTGAGCACCGTTTCACTGTTGCTCGACAGCCGGGCGCTCGTTCTCTATTCGGACACGAAAAAAGCCGCACAGGAAATCTCGGGATGGTCGCAGAAAGATGCTGCTGCTTACGTGGACTTCGGCGTCGCGCTCGGAAAGATCGGCAAAGTCATCAGCGAAGCGCTGCTACTTACGCCTCCGAATATCGATAGTCCCAGCAGCAGCGATTTATGGGGAATGCTGAAGACGGGCAGGTCGATACGGAATCTGGGAAAGAAGGATTTGTATCGCGTGCTGCGCTGGGGACCGATGGCCGCTGCTGATCTGGTCGCCGAGTTCTTCGACAGCGAACCGCTGCGCGCTTCGATCGCTGCTCGCGGAGTCTTCGGGACATTTCTAGGACCATGGTCGGCTGGAAGCGGACTGGTATTGCTTTTGCGCGCCGCTGCCGATCCGTCTCCCGCCGGAAGCATTCGATTCCCGGTGGGCGGCATGGGCGCTGTGACTGGGGCGATGGCCGCTGCCGCCAAACATGCGGGCGCGGAAATTCGTACCGGCGCCGAGATTGCCGAGATTCGGATAAGGGACGGAGTCGCGACCGGGGTGATGCTCAGTTCTGGTGAGGAGATTTCCGCGCGGGCGGTGGTATCGAATGCCGACCCCAAACGCACACTGATGCGTCTTGTTGATCCATCCCATCTCTCTCCAGACTTCGTGCAGAAAATCAAGAACTACCGGTGCATGGGCACGGTCGCAAAGATCAATCTTGCATTGTCTGGGTTGCCGGAATTTCAAGCCATCAAGGCGAAGGGCAATGGCAACCTGCTACACAGCCGTATTCAAATCAGCCCCGAGATCGATTACCTGGAGCGGGCTTTCGACGAATCGAAGTACGGCAGCTTTTCGCGTAATCCGTATATTGAAATTACATTTCCATCGCTTTCGGATCCCTCGCTCGCTCCCGCGGGACAGCACGTGATGTCAATCTACATGCAGTACGCGCCCTACAGATTGAAAAATGGCGACTGGGAGAGTCAGCGCACTGCTTTAGGCGAAGCGGTTGTAAAGACGATCGCGCAGTACGCGCCGAATTTGCCGCATCTCATTCTGCGCCACCAGATCATAACGCCCAAAGATCTTGAAGAAACCTATGGGCTCACCGGAGGCCACATCTTCCACGGCGAACTTGCACTGGATCAGTTCTTCACCATGCGTCCGCTGCTCGACTGGGCTCGGTACCAGACTCCCATAGAACGCTTGTATTTATGCGGCAGTGGAACGCATCCCGGAACGGGCCTTACCGGCGGCTCGGGCGCCAATGCCGCGCGCGAGATAGCGAAAGCGCTGAAAAAGTAGGTCCGGGCGGAGATATGGCAACAGAAACTCCTTCTTCGGTCCGGGATCGCCAACAAGGTAAATTAGATGAAATGACAGTGACCCGCTGCAGCGCCCTGCTGTTTGATCTAGACGGTGTTCTTATCGATTCGACGCCCGCGGTGGCGCGGGTGTGGCGCGGGTGGGCGATTGAACGTGGACTTGAGCCGGAGGCGGTGATCCGCATGGCGCACGGACGGCCAAGCCGAACTACTATTCGCGACCTTTTGCCCAACGCAGACATTGACCGCGAAGATCGTGAAGTGGAACGCAGGGAGATGGAGGATCTCGATGGTGTGGTCCTGTTGCCAGGAGCCCGGGAGATACTGGACGCTCTGCCTGCGGGAAGATGGGCCATCGCTACCTCATGCACGCGCCCATTGGCAGAGGTACGTTTGCGAGCCGCGGGACTGCCCATTCCTAAAACATTGGTCACCTCGAGCGACGTTAGAATCGGGAAACCAGATCCAGAGCCGTATTTGAAGGCGGCGGGGAAGCTGGGGTTTGCCGCATCCGAGTGCATTGTGGTCGAAGATGCGGCGGCGGGAGTGCGCGCTGGAAAGGCGGCTGGCGCGCGAGTGATCGCATTTCTCACGACCATGATGCGGAGCGACCTCGAAGAGGCGGGCGCCGATTGGATTGTTCAGGACTGCAGCGCGCTTGCCCTATCGAAAAATGATAACGATGGCGAGCTTGAGTTGGAGATCCGCCTTTGAAGAATCGATCTTTCAGAGGAAGACATTTGCTTGCCTTCGTCGCCTCGGCTAGAATCCTCGGTTCCCTGAAAGTTGTGCCGCAGTACGCTTCAGATTGATGAGAGCGATACAGCTTCGAATCTTTCTATCACGATTACAGAGAAGAATATAGAGGCAGGATCTCGTGATCATTGGTGTGCCGAAAGAGATTTATCCCGGAGACCGGCGAGTTGCGATTGTGCCCGCAGTTCTTCCGACGCTAACTAAAGCTGGTTTCGAAGTCCACATACAGTCAGGGGCGGGGATGGATGCCGGCTATCCCGATTCACAATATTCCGACAAGGGCGCGAAGATTATTGCCGATCGCGCTTCAGTGTTCGCTGCTGCTGACATTATCGTGCAGGTTCTCTGCTACGGTTCCAATGACATAACAGGGAAAGAGGACCTGCCATTTTTTCGGCGTGGCCAGATTCTTGCCGGATTCTTGCGTCCATTTGGTTCTCAAGAAGTGGTGCAGGAGGTCGCGAACACGGGTGTTACTTCCTTTTCGATCGAGCTGATGCCACGCACGACGCGCGCGCAAAGTATGGACGCGCTGTCATCCATGGGAACAGCCTGCGGATATAAGGCGGTGCTGCTTGCGGCAGAGACGCATCCGCGTATCTTTCCAATGCTCACCACCGCGGCCGGTACGATAACTCCAGCGCGCGTGTTTGTGATTGGCGCAGGCGTTGCCGGGTTACAGGCGATTGCAACCGCGCGCCGCCTGGGCGCTGTGATTTCGGCTTATGATTTGAGACCTGCGGCGAAGGAGCAGGTGCAAAGTTTAGGCGGACGGTTTGTCGAGCTTCCGATCGAGGCGAAAGATGCCCAGGATGCTCGCGGCTACGCTCGCGCGCAGGATGAAGATTTCTACCGCCGTCAACGCGAGTTGCTTGGAAAAGTCGTTCAGGAAAGCGATGTAGTGATCACCGCTGCGGTGATTCCGGGGAAGAAATCACCGGTCCTGGTGACCGAAGAAATGGTGAAGGGAATGGCCCCCGGCTCCGTGATCGTCGATCTGGCGTCTGAACGTGGCGGCAATTGTGAGATCACCGAGGCTGGGAATACGGTCGTGAAACATGGTGTGACCATTATCGGCGCGATCAACCTGGCTGCTGGCGTGCCTTATCATGCCAGCATGATGTTCGCCCGCAACATCACCAACTTCTTGACTTACCTGATCAAAGATCAAAAGCTCAATCTGAACCTTGAAGACGAGATTGTTCGCGAGACTCTGCTGACGCGCGACGGAGAGATAGTGAACGCCCGCGTGCGGGAGTTCTTCAAGTTGCCGGCGTTGACACAATGAGATAGAGGACCGAGTGCGTCTGGCCGGGTTGAAGGGGATTGCCCGCGAGGGTTGGGCGGAAACGCCTGGCGCTTCACTAATAGGGAGGAAAGATGAACAGTAGTTCGAACCTCATCAATGCACTTTTCATTTTTGTGCTGGCTGGATTCATTGGATTTGAAGTTATACGGCGCGTTTCGCCCCTGCTACATACGCCTTTAATGTCTTTGACCAATGCGTTGGATGCAATCGCGGTGGTCGGTGCGATCGTGCTGGTCGGGGAGCACAAGAGCACACTTTCCGCCGTATTCGGATTTATTGCGGTGATCGCTGCCACCAGTAACATCGTTGGCGGTTTTCTGATCACCGATCGAATGTTGAAGATGTTCAAATCGAGCCGCTCGTCGTCCCAAGCTGCGGCGAAACCGGCGGCTAAGTCGTGACAGGCGAACTTGCAGGCGGGCAGGTCGTCATCGAACTGTTGTACCTGATCGCGAGCGTGCTGTTCATCCTTTCACTGAAGTGGATGAGCTCGCCGACCACGGCCCGGCATGGCATATGGGCGGGCGAAGCGGGGATGCTGCTGGCGATCTGCGGCACTCTGCTGCACCATGGGATTGTTGATTACCGGTTAATTGCCATTGCTTTGGTGCTAGGAACTATTGTTGGCATCCCACTTGGAAAAGTGGCGATGACGGCGGTTCCGCAGCGGACCGCGCTCAGTCACGCGTTTGGCGCTCTGTGCGTCACGCTGGTCGGGTCGGCTGAGTTTTATCTGCGCTCGCCAGATATCTCGCGCTTCATGATGTCGGTGCTGTCGCTGGAGGTTATCCTCGGTGGGTTGACTTTCACAGGAAGCCTGATGGCTGCCGGCAAGCTGCAGGAGATCTTGCCGCAGCGGCCACTCACCTATAAGGGACAGAACCTTGTTAACTTTGTTCTTCTGGCGGGTGCCCTAGTAATCGCGGTATCTCTGGTTTTGCATCCGGAGGCGCGATCGATTTTTCCTTTCATGATTCTGATCGCGCTGATGTTTGGCGTTTTGTTGATTATCCCGATCGGCGGCGCAGATATGCCGACCGTCATCTCGCTATTGAATGGTTATGCGGGGCTGTCAGCGGCGGCGATGGGCTTTGTGCTGGACAGCAAGCTGCTGATCATCGCGGGTGCGCTTGACGGATCGTCAGGCCTCATCCTCTCCATCATCATGTCGAAGGCGATGAACCGGTCGTTCACCAACGTGTTATTCGGGGCATTTGGGCAAGTACAAGCTTCAGCTGCTGCGGGGGAAGAAACGAGACCGGTGCGCAGCGCCACTCCGGAGGAGGCAGCGGCTATCCTTTCGGGGGCGAACCGAGTGATTGTTGTTCCGGGATACGGAATGGCAGTGGCTCAGGCACAGCACAAGGTGCGTGAGCTCTATGATGCGCTGACCAAACGTGGCGTGGATGTGCGTTTTGCCATTCACCCTGTTGCCGGACGCATGCCGGGCCACATGAATGTGTTATTAGCCGAAGCGGATATTCCTTATGATCGCCTGATTGAGATGGAAGAGATTAATGGAGACTTTCCGCAGACCGACGTTGCGCTGGTAATTGGGGCCAATGATGTAACCAATCCTGCCGCTAGATCTGATGCTTCGAGTCCTATCCATGGTATGCCTATTCTCGACGTTGACAAGGCGCATACCGTGATGGTGATCAAGCGGAGCATGAATCCGGGCTTCGCAGGGATCGATAACCCGCTTTACTATCTCGATAACAATTTAATGTTGTTCGGCGATGCCAAAGCATTTGTTGGGAGTATCGTGCGCGAGTTAACGGGCGGACATGGATAGAAGTTAATACCGCACTTCTCCGCTTGATCGAAATGTCGAAGAATGATCGAAAGCAACCAGGGGTGGCGTGGCGGGTCGTGCTGTGGCAAAAATTGGCGGGCTTCAGTTTCGCGAGCAGATTCGCGTACCTGGGGCCCGCCCGCTATTTACGCTGCTTTCTTAATCTGCCGTATCTTAGCCCAACGCGCCTTCTGAGCCAGAGAGATTCTCCGGCGCCCTGCGGCGGAAAGTGTGCGCTTGCCGCGATTCGGCCCCCCCGCGCTTCCTGTTGTGCCCGCAGTTCGAGTAAGCTTTTCGAGAACCGAAATAGCTTCCCCAAGCTTTTGGACTTGGTTCTGAGCATCCCGGCGTTCCTCGCGGAGCCGGTCGATTGCCTTGGCAATATTCGTCATCAATCCCCCCTCGGGTAACTTCAGTCCGCAATTGTATTACTAACTCATCGGTTACGAAAAGAAATTATTCAGCGCAAGTTGTAATCACGGAAAGACGCAGTAGGATAACGAAATTACCAGGGGCGCAACTACGCGGTTTCTAGATTGATGACCCGGGATAACTGTTCTTTGCTATCTACCAACAGGCCAAGGCTTATCCTAGCTGCGGTAGTAGTCCCGAAGAACCAAACAGGAAGAAAGCACCAACTGCCAAGCTGTAGACCGCAGTTAGCGCGGTTATTACGAACTGGAAGCGTGGCAGGCGCGAACTGAATCCGAAAAGACCTACTGCGGATGCTGTCATTACCGTATTCATTGCCAGCAACCCCACAATGAACATTCCCAGTCCTATGAAACCTTTGCCGATTCCGCCAAGGTTTGCTGCGAGAAGGAAGATCATGAGCTGGGTTGGCGTCTCAGCCCCGAGGCCATGCACCACACCAATCATGAGTACGGACTTCGAAGTGTAATTCCAAGTCTTGTCGACTGGTCGCGCGACCTCGTGATTGTGCCAGTAACGTTTGATTCGCCAATGGATCCAACGAACTGCTCCGGCCATAAGGTGAAAACGGCTGCGCGGTGCGGGGGTGCCGGTAAAAAGCGATCCCAAGACGTAAACGCCAAGAATCAACAAGGTCAGCCCCACTAAACGTTCGGCGATCCGATCGAAGCCATGCGGCAAAGAAAGTTGAAAAACGATTACGGTGCTGCCGAGGACGGCAACGGTGGCTGCGTGCCCTAGCGCGTAGAGCAGACCAAGGCGCATCCCAAGCCATCGATTGGTCTGCACGCTTGTGATGTCAGAGATGGCTGCGATGTGGTCGTAGTCAAAACCATGGCGGAATCCAAGGATGGCCGCCGATAAGAGAGCGAGTTGAAGACTATTCAGCGTGCCGGTCATGATCGCGTGCAGGGTTCAGTCCACATGTTCATTGTTCCACATCCTCAGAAGAATCGGAAATATGCCGGGCTTGCTTTACGTCTGGGTTACGATTCTTTTCGGCTGAATTGCAACGGATTGCATCGACGGTGAACGGCCGCGGAAAGCAACCTGAAGTCAAATGACTGAGACTAAACGTGGTAGCTCTAACGGGCGGCTGGAACATCAATTGCCTGGGCTACCTCGATGAAGTGTCTATGGCTGAGACCAAACAGAAGGATGGCTTATGCAATCGCTGCGATGCTATCACTGACCGGCTTGGGCTGCATGTTTCTATGGACGGCAGTAATGAGCGTTTCGGGGATAGCTCCGTCCCGAATACCGCGGCCCCTTAGTCGCATTCCCGCCCATATATCCGAGTTCGCGCCGGTGTCACAGGCTTTAGCGGTCCCGAAATGCGGAGATATTCATCCACCGGAGGCGTTGCTTACTCCGGATCCATTGCTGCAGGCTCAGGATGATGATTTGCATGTCCGTGTCAGTTTTATTGTCGGTATCGACGGCCGTGTGCACAGTGCCTTTGTGGTGGATAGTGGTGGTGCATCGGAGGACGAGGTTGTGATGCAGGCAGTCCGGTTCTGGCGTTATCGCCCCGCGCTCTGCAATGGCGTTCCCACCGATTACGAAGCGCTGGTAAGATTCAGTGTCCGTTAGCCTAAAAATTCTCCTACAATATCTTCAATCGAGGTTGATGTGAGCATAGATAATTCAAGACCGTCCGATCGGGACGATGACCCGGAGAAGGACCAGGTGACAGAAAGCAAGGAGATCGACGAGTTTTTCCAGAAATTGCCTGGGAACTTTCGCTGGCCGAAGCCGAATGCCGCGGCGGTGGCCGCGGCGGTCGAAGCTATCCATCGACTGTCGGGCAATGCTGCTGCGGCGGAGGAACTGGCGGCGGACGGTCAACCGGATCAACCGGGCGCTGCTTGCCCGGCCTGCGGAGGTTCGTTGCCTGCCGGCGCCCGCTTTTGTGTCTGGTGCGGAACTCCGAACCAATCTGAACTCGAAGGTGACGCGGCCCAATTTCGAGCAAGCATCGCGCAGCATCACTATCATCATCACTATCATCACCTTGTTCCTGGTCCGGTAAAGGGAACGGAGGCGGCGGCGGCTTCAGGCGAGGCCTCCGCTACTCCGAAGGGCCGCGCCCCTGGCTCGGCGGGCATTTCTACCGGGGGCCGCGCCGAAGCGGGCGCGCGCCAGGTTGTTCAGGATTGGGCGCAGGCCTGCAATACCAAACATATCGACGATCTACTCGAACTCTACGCTGCAGATGCGACTCTGATTCGTTCCAGCGTTCCTCCGGTTCGCAGCCTACCGGCGATACGAGAGTTTCTCATTTCGCTGCTCGAAGCAGGATTGGGCGATGTAGAGATGGATTCGCTGCGACTTGAACTGCTTGGCGATATCGCTCTCGATATTGGCCGGTGCAAGATGCTCGTGCCTGTAGCCATGGGCAAGCGCCGCGAAGAACGCGGCAAATACCTGATTGTGCTGGCGCGGCAGCCCGCCGGCACGTGGAAGATACTGGCCGATTGCTGGTCTTCCGATCTCGCTATGAACGCACCGCCACCTGAGATGGCCGCGCGAAAGGGAAGTGAATCCACTGCGCCGCCTCGTAAGCCGCGGTGATTTCGCGGTTCCATTTTCATGGCCCAGCATTTCAGGCCTCGGCATGACGATAAAGCTTCACGGCATTAGCGCCTGCATCTTCGACGCTTACGGCACACTCTTCGACGTCAACAGTGCCGCGCGCACCGCGCAGGATTCTATAGGAGCGAAGTGGCAGCCGCTGGCGGAATTGTGGCGAACGAAACAATTGCAATACACATGGCTGCGCTCGCTCGCCGGATGCCACGCGGACTTCTGGCAGATCACAGGCGACGCGCTAGACTTTGCGCTTGCGAGCCTGCAAATCGAAGACGCGGAGCTACGCGCTCGACTCATGGATCTCTACCTGAATCTTAGCGTCTATCCAGAAGTGCCTGACGTACTGAAGCGTTTGAAGAGGGCTGGCATGAAGCTTGCGATCCTATCTAACGGCTCGCCGGGCATGCTGGCCGCTGCTGCGACTAATGCAGGTATTATGGATTTATTCGACGCTATCCTTTCGGTGGAGGAAGTGAAGGTATTTAAGCCCCATCCTTCTGTCTACCGATTAGCGTGTACGCGGCTCAACGTTACTGCTGATCAGGTTTGCTTTCTTTCTTCTAACGGATGGGACGCGTATTCTGCCAAGGCGTTTGGCCTCCACGTTCTGTGGTGCAACCGCTTCGGCCAACCTCCGGAGCGAATTCCAGAGACGCCAGACGCGCAGATTGCTACGCTTGCAGAACTACCTGAAATCGTTGTGTAACGTGTCTCACAAGTTTATTGCTAAGCGAAAGCGCGCTGAGAATAAAAAAGCCCCGGTCCGACGGACCGGGGCCAGTGTAATTCGTTAAGTCGGATCTATTGCCCAGTCTGCCGGGTGGCAAATAGCTGGCGGTAAGTCAAGGTTTCCACATCGCGGAACATGGGTGTGCCGGGCGGCAAGCCTTGGGGCAGAGTGAAATCCGAATCGAAAATATAGTTACGAGTCGGCGGTTGATATACCGAGTATTCGCAACACTTGAATAAACCAGTATTGTAGGTTGCGTAATAGAGGCTCACCATTGATCCACCATAATTCAGTGTGGCGCCAGTAGTCTGCCAGTCTTCCAGGAAGCGTAGGAAGTTGTGGACTCCACCGTCGGTGCCGAAGCCGTAATCGGTGCTGTTCTCCCATGACGGGAACGGGAAGGCCATGTTCTTACCACCGGCAATGGCCACGCGGTAATAGGTGGTAGAAGCCGCCCGGTTGCCCTGCGCCAAGGTCGGCGAGTTGTTGCCGCCGTTGTTGGTGTTGCCCATGGTACTGTACTGGTCTACCCAACTAGAAGAGAGAAGCGTGACCGCGTCAGCTATGACGGCCGCTGAGGAATGTCCGGCTGGGTCTGCAACTCCGGCTTGCACTCCGCTCGGCCAGAAAGTGTCGGCGCTGCTGGTGTTGTAATTTCCCTGGATATAGACGGGATTTTCCGATGCCACGGTAAAGCCTCCGGGATCGGTCGAAGTTCCCACTGGGCTATTCGGCACGTTACCGAGCGAACCATCCACCAGCTTCAAAACGTGACGCGCTCCGCTAACCCAGTTCTTGCGCGCGTTGGCGCAACTCGTAATACGGCTGTTATATGCCGAGCTGCCATACGGATCGGGATTCGGCTTGGCATCGTTGTTGGTAATTTGATACCAGATGTTGGTGCCTGGGGCTGGGTTGGCTGTCCCTGTTGTCAAGACGCACGGCATCAACGCGTTGCTGCAAGTTGTGGTGACGGGCTCGCCGACCGGGCTGGTCCCTGTGCCGTAGAAGCCGAGTCCCAGGTTTTGCGAGCCAAAGTTGTCGAGTAGCCCGTCCTGATTGACGTCTTCGGGAGAAATGGTGCGGCCGGAAGGAATTGTCTCCAGCGCTCCGTCAGGTGTGCCAGCGGCGCTGCTGGAATTGATTACATCTTCAAGGCCTGAGTCTCCACTCTTCGTGAAGGTGTTGCCGTACATGGTGGGGTTAGGCAGCATGCCACGGCGGTCGGAGAAATAGAGAACGTACCCATTCTGCTGGACGTAATCGACGCTGGTGCCGCTGGTGCCGATCGCTCCGCTCAGCCATCGATTCAGATTGCCCACGTCGATTTCGACGGCGTTCATAATTCCGTTGGCGGTGCAACTGTTATCACTCGGATAAGTTGAGGACCATAGGGTGTCCCGAGGCTCGCCTTCGCGGGCGTCATAAGAGTTGATGGGATACCAATTGAAGCGGGATGGGCTTTGTAACGAAAGCTTGGAACTGGATGGCGATGACGGCGAGGTCGAGCTCGCAAGACCAAACAGCCACGAGTTGCTCGTCGAATCCACGACAAGTTGCGGGGGGTTGACTGACCATGCGGTGCATGCCGTGGAACCAGAAACCGTCCCGGTAGTGTTGCAGGCCGCAGTGGCTGCGGTGGTGAATCCCGTATGTGTAGAGCTGGTTATCGCTGTGGTGGGGTAAGCTGCCGGTGAGTGAATTGTAGCGATCGGCGGGCTCCTGCAGAAGTAGAATTGCGTTGGGATTGATTGGATTACTGCCAACGTTGGTCGAAGGGCCCGGAGATGTAGGCGGCTGTACGTCTCGGGCAAACCCCAGTTGCAGCCATTCGGCGGTCACGGGGTGCCAGACGCCACTGGCGTCCACATATTCGACGCGCAACCAGCCGTCAATCAGGTTCCAGGTTGCGCTTGCGCCTGTTGAGCTTTGTACAGCTACCTGAGGGGCCGACTTAGCGAAGCTATTATTACCGCCCGGGCTGTTCAAGAGGTAAAACGGAGATGAAGGAGCAGCGGTCGTGGATATCGGACAGTTTCCTGGGGTGGTGGCGGCTATGGCATATGTAGGCGGGCAAGGGAGGAACGTGGGCGGCGTGTTCGCGCTGCTGCTCACTGCATAGGTCCCCGGAGTGGTTACGGTGTTGAGGGCACTGCCACCTGCCATACCTCCAATGCTGGCGCTGATCAAGCTTGAAATAAACGGGGCGCTGATTGTGCCGCTGGTGTTAGTGAGGCTCCAGGCGTTGGTCTGGCTGCTTGGGCAAAGAAGGATACAGCCGCTGGCATCGGTTCCCGCTCCCACATTCGTCATGTCCGCAGGGCTCCATGGCGCGGGCGGGTAAGGCCAATCAGGGAGGCAATTAATCGAAATTGTGGGGGTATTGCTTTTATTGTAAGACCCAGTGCAGGTGCTGGTCGGGATGGCATTCGTGGCGGTCGCGAAATAAGTTGTGTAGCTGAGTCCGGCCGGGGGACTTGGTAGAGGAGTTGCGGTCCCGGTTGTGGTGCCGGTTGAAGTCGCAATGCCATAGGGATAGCTGGCGCCGTTGCCCGATGCATTCGCCGTCACGTTCGCTAGACGGATGTTGTTTACATCGGAAGCTCCGCCCGGCAGGTCTGCCGGATCGTCGCTCAGCAAGACGTGAATCTGGGCCATGTTATATTCGCGCGATTGGCTCAACGCCACGGAATCGGTGGACATGGGCCGCCGAATAATCTGGTACGGGAAGGTCGTCCCATTGACGAAGGGCATCGACAATTTCTTGGCGCCGGTGCCGACGGTCGTGGTACTTCCATAGTTCCCATTGATGAGCATGTAGTTGCTGCTGTTTTTGGAAAACGGATTCCAGTTGCTGGCGTTATAGGCTGATCCGCTCTGCGGCCCGCTGCTTCCGGCGCCGGTTACGCTTCCATCCCCATATTGGCTGTTTCCGTTCGCAGGCTTAAGCACGCAATTCGTCGAAGTGTTGGGGATGCAGCCTCCGACAGTTGTAGGAATATAAACGTTGCCCGTGTCACTGTAAGTACTGGTTGAGAGCCCGTTCGGAAGCACTTCGGTGACAATGTTTCCGTAGGCTTCGAGTTTGTTGTTAAAGGTCAATGTGCAGCAACTGTTCACGCCGAGATATAGATCGGAGTTGGTGTGGACGCGTCCGGCAAAAGTGAGATTGGGGCTATCGAAAAAACCGCAGTCGCCGTCGCAAAACACTCCAAACTGAAACACCGGGATCAACGCCACTTGTGCGGTTCGGCTCATGCTGACTTCCTGGCCGCCCGGCATCTGCGCCGTGGCCAGCATATTCACCGGCACGATCTGCGCCCACAAACCCTGTTCGGGCCCGGAGATAATCTGGTTCCAGTTGTTCTTCTCCATCTGCAGGAATGCCGCCTGTGTAGGGCAAGCCGTCGATTGCGCGCTGCCGGGTATAACCTGGTACTGGGTCCAGGTGACCCCGGCGATGGCTGGCTCGTTGGATGTCGAGCCCAAGGGCGGTCCGCTCAAGGCACAGATTTCTGCGGCGGTGGGAGCCTGCGCATTCTGAAAGACCGAATTCAGGTCCGCTGCCATCTTCTCGATACCGCCTTCGGCAGCATGGAAAGAACCATTATTCTGCAGATCGGTTGAGCCCACCTTGCCTTCGGTGTTAACCATCAGCATGAGACCGATGGCGATCCCCGACAGCAGTAAGAGCATCAGCAAGGATGCAATCAACGTGAATCCTTTGGAGTATAGTTTCGCGTTCTTCATACTGAAACTCCTTTGGAAATACTGAGCACGGTGCTTCGCATCGTCTTAATCCGATGGGCCATTTTTCAGTTTCTACTGGGGATAGTTATTGGCGTAGGTCAGATTTCTTGGACACACCGATGTCTGCAAATTCATTGTTTGATACCCCTTCGCGAGCCCAAACTGAGCGCTTTTCACGGTGCTATCCATCGCCATATTCAGGATGTTGATCTTTGTGATCGCGCTGGGAAGAAGTGTCGCCGAAGCACCGCCGCAGCCATCGGCGGTAACGCCAGGGTTGGTGCAATTGACCGCCGGCGAATTGGTGGAGTCGTTATAGAGGTTATAACTAAACTTGAGGTAGGCAACGTTCTCAGCTATGGGCATTGGAGTGTGCCCACTGACCTGTTCCATCAGGCGCGTCGGTGTGTAAGTGTTGTCGAGGTAATAAGTGTTCACCAGAATTCGTATGGGTGAAGTTCCGGTAGCGCTCGCGGTTGCGCCGTTCAGATAGTATCCGGAAGCAGTTTGATTCATTTTCAGAACGTCGTTGTTGCTGAATGGGACGGTATAGGTATTTGTGCCCGTCTGCGTAACCGCGCCAGTAACTTCGGCCACAACATTAACGCCGCCCAAATTCATCCACACCAGATCTCCAGGCGTTAGCCCCACAACGGAATCGTTAACCGCCTGGGGCGCAGTCAAGGTGGTTCCGCTTGGCAAGCAGCCAGTCGCCGCCCAGGTTGTGAAGCCCGAGGGCGGCCCGAAGGTGATCACTCCGCTAGATTTGGCGGTCGCGGTGTAGCAGTTCAGATAGAAGCTGGTGTCGGTATAGACCACCGTCACAATGTCGGTGGATAAGCCATTGATCACGGGACCTTCGTCGTAGCCTGGGATCAAGCCATAAAGAGTAGGAGTACCGGCTGTAATGGGATACTTCACCGAAGCACCGTTGATATAGCAGGTTTTACTCTGATCGCAGCCAAGGACGGGCGTGTTAGCTGTGGTAGGCAGCGCGATGGCCGCCTGCTGACCGAGGCCTGCGCCAGCCAGGCTTAAATCTGTCGTCAGAATATTGGAAGCGGCGCGAAAGTCCTGCTGCATTTCCGCTCGTTGCGAGACCGTCCAGGTCGCGGAAACTCCCTGGATGTACATCTGCACGGCTGCACCCAGCACAATCGTTCCGAGTGCCGTTGCAACCACCATCTCGAGCAGGCTGAATCCACGCTGGCGTTTTTTTGAGCGATTGCTCATGACTCCCTCTTACTGGAACTGTGAAATGTACGAATTCAAAACGTAGGTTTTCGGCAATTTGGTTTGTGAGGTCGTGTACTGGACGGTGATCGTCACGCCTCGCAGTGAAGTCATCGGGTTGCCGTTGGCGTCAAACGCGGTTGTGATCTGAATCGCCCGCTTATAACCAACCAGAGGAATCTGCAGATCGTCCGCAGTGCCATAGATCCCATCGGGGCCAGGGTCGGTTAAAGTTTCCTCGCCTGCAACCGTGTCATCCGCGGTGCCAAAAATTCCATCCGCTCCCGCGTTATAGATCGGTCCAAATGTAGGGGTGCTCGAAGTCCCCACAAAGATGCCGCAGCTCGAGGCACCCGTGACAGGGCAGGTAGCAGAGTTTACGTTTTGAATGTCATCAAATGTGATCTGCGAGGTGTTGCGCGCGGTCACCACGCTTTCGTAAGCCTCGTTCGCGAGTTGCTTCGCGATCATGTCCTCTTGCGACGTCAGCGTCGAAGCCATGGCCAGTCCGAAAACACCCAGCAGGCTGACCAGGCCGACCGTCAGCACGGCCATTGAAATCACGACTTCCATCAGCGAAAAACCGCGTTGCGCCCGGTTCCGCAGCGGAAACCTGCGGGAGCTGCCGATTATTGACGTACCCATTGATAACCTCCCGTACCGTTGCTATAGAGTCGCCAACCGTGAATGCGACCCGTGCCGCCCCACAGCGAGACAGCGCGGTAACTCCCCACATCTCCGCTGCGCGCTAAATAGACCACGCCTCCATCCCAGCTACCCGCGCCTGAACAAGCGCTTGAGGTTTGGGCCGAACCATCGGGGCAGAAGTAAATTGTGTAGGCTGCCGCACCTCCGACGTTCCCGTTCGAGGTATAGCCAAAGTCAACGGCGTTCGAGCCGGATCCGTAGCCGTCTGGGGCTGTCCCTGAATTTGTTGGGGGCGTCAGAAATACAACCCCGATGGGATATTGGTAAGTCACTGTACTCTGATCACCCGTAAATCCGGTTGTTGTCGGTAATACTGAAATCGTGGTTTGAACCGGAGTGGTGGTGGTCTGAGTGAAAGTAACTTCGTACGATGTGCGCTGCGATACCGCGTTGTCACGCGCCTGCCGCATCGCCGCCAACGTGGTGTTATAGGCGTTGGTGACATGCTGGGTATTCATTATCGGCACCAGGCTGACGACAGAAACCACCGAAAGCACGATGGTGATAGCGACCACAATCATCATTTCAATCAAGCTAAAACCGCTGGATCGATGGCCGCGATAATGCTTTTTCATTTCCAGCTTTCTCATAGACATTGACCGTACCCGCGCTTCCGCGTCCCGTGAATAGATCGCTAAGAACATTTGTCTGTCGGGGAGTGGTCAGCCCCGGCATCTCCAGAAATCCGTCGAGGATTCCTGCTTCGACACTTAAGTCTGACTAACCTGATGTTAGGAACAGTCTGGTGGCGCGTCAAAGTACCGGGGTACACCGGCCTTTCGTACAATGGCTTTTAGTAACGTAACTGCGCGCAGATTACGATCGTGTAATCAATGGTCGGTTGCGAAGCAGCATGCGCCACCGTGACACTGGTAACTTGTCGCCGGAACAGGGCTCTCTTACCATGCTGTCACTATGGATCTTCGTGCGCTTGTGGTGTGTCCCGATCAGGATTCCACCAGCCTGAGCGAGCTGATCTTGTCGGAGATGGGGATGGCGGCGGAACACACCTCCTCAATTTCCCGCGGATTGGAATTTCTTGACAACCAGCACTTCGATGCCATCGTTCTCGATTATCGTGCCGATGAGGCATCGGAGGAATTTCTGGCGCGTTTGCGCCGGTCGGCAAAGAATCGAGACAGCCTGCTGATCGCGGTGGTCGACAGCGAGTTCAATGCCCGTCTTGTATTTGTGCTGGGCGCCAGTTTTGTTTTGTATCGACCACTTTCTTCCGAGCGGACGCGCATAAGTTTGCGCGCAGCGCGCAGCCTGATGCGGCGGGAACGGCGCCGCGCTCCTCGAACCCCGGTTGGTTCAGCCGCCAGCGTCGAGTATCCCGGAGCGCCGGAAACGAAGACCGTTTTGGCTAACCTCAGTGAAGGCGGAACTTCGATTCATACGTCCACCCGCATTCCGACCGCATGCAAGGTCTATTTCGAGTTCGCGCTCCCAGGCCAGCCAAAACTAATCCGTTTGGCGGGAGAGGTGGCATGGCAGGACGCCAGCGGACGCACCGGAATTCGATTTTCAGATGTGCCCCAGACTTCCCGCCGCCTGATGCAGAGCTGGCTCGAACAAAATAGCACTCGTTCTGCAACCGGCGTACCGGATGAAGTTGTTGCCGACAAATCTTCAGGGGAGCCGCCCGCAGCTTCACGCCGTGAGAAAGCACCGACCTCGAAAAGTGCCGCCCTCGTGTCCAACGCGGGCAACCGTCGTGGAGAACGACGTTTCGCATGCAAATTAGGAGCGGAAGTCTACTCCGCCGGTACCGGCATCCCCAATCGTTGTACTTTGTCTGATATCAGCGAGGGCGGTTGCTATGTGGAAATGCCGAGTCCGCTTTCTGGTGAAGCTGGGGTAGAGATTCTCCTCCGCACAACCGACACGAAATTCAAGATCAGGGGCGAGGTTCTGAGTACGCATCCCGGCTTCGGCATGGGCGTGCGCTTCCTTCTCCACGATTCAGCCGAGCGCGAAGAGATCTTGCGGCTGCTGGGAGTTCTCGCCCATGGTCCATCCATACATGGTCCAGCAATAGACGAATAAAAACGATCGTCGATCAAATACGTTTCAGGATCATCTGGCGGCGGCGCGACGAGGTGAAGCTTTAGAATGCAGCAGCGACCAGCGCCGGTTCGGGTTCCCACACGCCGTCGCGAAACGTAACGCTCTTCCCGGAGATCGAGGGAATGCGCTCGCCGGGAACCTCGCCCGGAACTATGATCCCCACCAGGTTAAGCGGATCTGCAGCCGTGATAATGACGCGCTCGGAGCTTTGCGGCAATTTGCGCTGGGCACGTAATGATTCGACGGCTACCGGAAGCGCGAATTGCTCTCCAACAAACCCGTCGACGAATCGGCCGCCACGCACTTCACCACGATCTTCCAGCCGGCGATAGCCAATCTGCAGCTCACGCCATCGCGGCAGATTGGTTTCACGGGCCAGCAGATCGCGGAAGACGACGCCATAACGCCGCAACAACATCCAGCAGCAGGACTCGACGTTGCGATCGCGGTCGGCGCCTTCGGTATGCAATAGCGACCAGCGCCCCGGCGCGTGCCGCGGCCGGCGAACTTTTGCCAAACCGCCGCCAAATGAGTTTTTTGGAGTCACCAACGCGCGCAGGTTCTCGAAGGCGTCCGCGGTCACAAGGCCGGCTGCGACCAGTTCCCACAATCCGGTTTCGACTTCGGCTTTGAGTCGACCCGTCGCCCGCACCATGTCCGCGAAAAAAAGCGCGCCCCGATGCTTCATGAGTTCGAGCAAGGCTTGAGCAACCGGACTCAAAAATGAAGTCGTGGAGTCATCTGCCCCGGGGTGATGCGGGCGAAGCCAGTCAGCATCCTCACGCACGAAGAATGCAATTGGCGCAACCCGCGTGGGGATCACGCGGCGTCTGGGTTCATCAATGCCGGTACCTTTGCCAGCAACTTCAAGGGTCGCAGGATGCGGCGACAGACGACCCCAGCCGACCGCGCCGGTCAGGCACAACTGATCGAGGTACGCGGGGTCGTAGTCTGAGATTCGGCTTGCGAGCACAAACCGCTCCCAGGAGCTTGCCGGGATTTCAAAGCCTTGAAGTTGGCGAAGGACCTCCAGCGTTCCATGCTCACCCCGCACCTGTGTGCCGGGAGCGATGTGTTGCCAACGCAGAAGCCAGTTCATGAATTGCGATGCTGTGACTGGCGCAATCTGCTTGCGCAAAGTTGCGACCGTCAGGCGATGAATGCGAGCCAGAAGGCGGCGCTCGCACCATTCGGTGTCGGCTTTGGCTTCCGCAGATGCTGCAGGTCGAGAACCGCCGGTTCGAAAGTTGCCGCGCAGAATCGCTCCGCTCGCCTCGATCCGGAGCAAAGCTTTCTCGATCTCTGAAGCGCGTAGTGCAAGCAAATCGCCAATTTCCGGCGCTGTAGTTGGACCGAGATGCGCGATCCATCCCTGGACCGCAGTGAGCGTTGCTTCATCGCGCGTCACTTCGTCGCGCGTCACCTTAGAAACGCGGCTTGCCATTTCTCCGAGGTCAAGGTCACCGACGCCCTGGCTCGAGGCGCGAGATGGAGTAATCTGTGCTTTTGCATGGATTGCCTGAAACCATTCGACGCGTTCTGCGGCGATCCAATATTGCCTGCCCGCAACCTCTGCTGCGAAGGCGCGATTCTCGCGCTGCAACCGATCGAAGAAGTCGGTCCACCGAGCATTGAGTCCTGGTGTGGGTTGTTCTTGAGAGCTGAAAGTTGATTGCTGAGAGCTACCCTGGGCTGGCATCATCACCAGCGTGTGCAGGACGTCATGCAACTCATCGGCATCGCGAACATCCGGCCATGCCTCCTGCTGCACCTGCGCGATGGCTGCAGGATCGAGTGCGCCGACCTCCTCCAGAACAGAAGCCGGCAAGACTCGCCGCATCTCGACCGCTCGAGCGCGACGCTCTTCGAGCGGAGCGTCATCAAGGTAGGCGTACGGATTGGCATTGAGAATCTCGTGCGAAAATTGCGAAGGCACGGGGCTATCGACCGCGAGGCAACGAATCCGTCCCGCCTCAATTCCACGCAACACTTCAGAGAGTCCGTCGATATCCAGTGCTTCGGTGAGCACGTCCTTCATTACCTCGCGCACCAGAGGATGATCGGGAATCTTGATATCGCCTTCGATGTTTTCCTGGCACGCCGCGACATCAGGAAATACGGATGCCAGAAGATCATCAGATCGCATGCGCTGAAGCTGCGGAGGCACTTTCCTGCCGTTTTGGAAGCGCAATAGAGCCAGGGCACGGGTCGCATCCCATCGCCAGCGTGTGCCAAATATGGGAGAGGCAAGCGCTGCCTGTTCTAGGAGCGGGGCCATTGTTTCTGAATGCAAAAAGTGAAACACGTCGGCCAGTGGAAAACTGTGCTGCTCGGCTAGCGCGATGTTCAATCCGTTGTCTGTGGCCGCGGCTTGCAGTTCAAAGTTGAAGCCGCGGCAGAAGCGTTTGCGCAACGCCAGCCCCCACGCCTTGTTGATGCGTCCACCAAAGGGCGCGTGAATGATTAACTGCATCCCACCGCCTTCGTCAAAAAATCTTTCGGCGATGATCGTTGTCTGCGTAGGGACATCACCTAGCACAGCACGCCCTTCAATCGTGTATTGAATCAATTGCTCGGCGCCGGAAAAATCGAGTCCGCATTCTTGCCCCAGCCAGTTCACTACGTCGGCAACGGCGGGAAGGTTGCGCCACCCTTCGATGGGAATCACGCCCGGCAAGCGGTCGCTGATTTCTTTACGTAATTCGCCAAGTTGTAGCGAAAGTTCTTCAGTTCGGGAGGGAGCTTCGCCGCGCCAGAATGGAACGTTCGGCGGCGAGCCGTGCGCATCTTCAACCAGCACGCGCGATGTCTTCGACTCCACTCGCCGGATTCGCCATGAAGTATTGCCGAGCAGCATGATGTCTCCCGCCAAACTCTCAACGGCAAAATCTTCATCGACCGTGCCGACGTTGGCGCCGTCCGGTTCGGCGACCACGGAGAATAAGGCGTTATCGGGAATCGCGCCGCCGCTGGTGATGGCAGCCAGCCGCGCTCCCCGGCGCGCTCGCAGTTTGTGGTTGATGCGGTCATGATGCAGATAGGCGCCGCGACGGCCTCGTTGCGAAGCGATTCCTTCCGACAGCATCACGAGAACTTCATCGAAGGTTGCGCGCGAGAGATTGCGATAGGGGTAGGCGCGCTTCACAAGCGCGAATAATTCGTCTTCATCCCACCCGCCGCTCAATTCGGATTTTTCGTCAGGCTGAGAATCTGATTTATCTTTCGCTGCAGTGCTGCTGGAAGCTGCGCAGCAAGCGACGATCTGCTGCGCCATTACATCAAGCGAGGCTTGAGGAAAAATCAGCCGATCAAGTTCGCCGCGGCGAATCGCGCGCACCAGCACGGCGCATTCGGCGAGATCATCACGCGTGGTGACAAAAAATCGTCCTTTGGGAACAGCCCCTCGCCAGTGGCCGGAGCGGCCGACGCGCTGCAAGGCAACGGCGATCGAACGCGGCGAACTGATGTGACACACCAGATCCACCGTTCCGACATCGATGCCTAATTCGAGCGAAGCGGTGGCGACCAGCACTTTCACCTGGCCTTCTTTCAGCTTTCGCTCCGCCTCCAGACGCAGCTTGCGCGACAAACTCCCATGATGCGCGGCCACGTTTTCTTCGCCGAGGCGCTCTCCGAGGTGGTGCGCGATACGCTCGGCCAGCCGACGGGTATTTACGAAGACCAGCGTCGAACGATGCGTATTCACCAGTTGCACGATGCGTTCGTAGATCTCATCCCACATCTCGTTCGAAGCAACTGGGCCAAGTTCAGTAGCTGGAACTTCGACTCCGAGATCGAGCGTGCGCTTATGTCCGATGTTGACGATGACGGGATCAGGACGCACGTTATGAGGATCAGAGCTGCCCGCCAGAAAATGCGCAACCTCTTCAATTGGCTTCTGGGTTGCAGAGAGCCCGATGCGCACGGGCGGACGATAAGTCAGTGCCTCCAGTCGCTCCAGAGAAAGTGAAAGGTGCACCCCACGTTTGTCGTCAGCCACGGCATGAATTTCGTCGACAATTACAGTTTCGACATCACGCAGGATGGCGCGGCTCTTCTCCGCCGTCAGAAGTATGTAGAGAGATTCCGGCGTGGTGACGAGAATGTGCGGCGGCCGCTTCAGCATCAAGCGCCGATCCTTCATCAGGGTGTCGCCCGTGCGAACGGCGGTACGGATCTCGGGCATAAGCAGGCCGCGCTCTCCCGCCATTTGCAAAATTTCTCCCAGCGGGGTCTCGAGATTTTTCTGGATGTCATTGCCCAGCGCTTTGAGCGGAGAGACGTAGAGAACTTCAGTGCGATCGTACAGCTCGCCAGCGAGAGCCTTGCAGACGAGGCGGTTGATGCAGGCGAGGAAAGCTGCGAGCGTCTTACCTGATCCAGTAGGTGCCGAGATTAGCGTCGTGTGTCCGGCTAAAATGTGGGGCCAGCCTTGCTCCTGCGGTTCGGTCGGAGTCGAGAAGCGCGCGGTGAACCACTCCTGCACCAGCGGGTGAGCCCAGGCAAGGGATGGGGAGACTGCGGGGAGCATGGATTTTATTTTAGCGGGAATTGCTGGTTTCGTAAAACATTCGCCCTGTATCTTAATGCTTGACAATTCGATGATGATGAATATGATGATGAATAATTCCGGCGGAGCCCCAAGTTGGAAAACATCCGCCGCCGGCAGCCTATTGCGGCAGCCTGCGGCAAATGTGTGACTCAGGCGATTTAGATCGCGACCCGAGCACTAAGGAGGATGACTAACCATGCCTAGCCCGAGAGTTTCTGCTCTTACCAGGGAAGACATCACTGCAGCCGCCAGGAGGCTACATGCGACTCGTCCGGCAAAGTGGACCGTCATTGTGGAGGGGCGAGAACTCCCTGCAAGACCCTTAATCCTTGAAGCCGCTGGAGTACCTCCAAACGATCCCACGAACTCGCATCAGGCTGTGAAAATCCTGAAGGAACACGGATTTGATGTGCGTTATCAAGGCAAGATGACCGCGGAAGAAGGGAAAAATAAGCTCGCGGAATTCGAGGAATTGATCCGCCGGCTCCGTGGCTCCTGCAAGGGCGAAGACTCCCTCGTTGAAGCGAGAGAGCGTGAGCACCGGATGGAGAAATGACCGGTCTCTATGTCCTAGACGCCAATGCGCTGCTTGCGTTTTTCGAGTCTGGGCCCGGTCTTAATAAGGTTGATCAGTTGCTTCATTCGGCCGCGCGCGAGCAAGTTACTGTGTTCATCTCAGTGATGAATCTCGGTGAGGTTTTCTATCTGCTCTGGCGGAAACGCAGCGAAGAGCGCGCTCGCCAAACCCTCACCGGCGTCTCCCGGCTGCCGATTCAGATCGTCCCTGTGGATCTTCCGCAGGCCCTTAAAGCTGGCGAACTGAAGGCTCTCCACAAGATCCCTTATGTGGACTGCATCGCCGCCGCTCTAGCCTTGCAGCATCGCGCCACACTCGTTACCGCCGATCGTGACTTCGAGAAACTCGGCCGTCATTTTCCTGTTCTATGGCTTGCGCGTCCTTGAATTGCTTTGCGACAACCCTGCTAGAATTCCGCGATGACCAAACCTTCGGCGACCGCACGCGCCCGCAAGATCAAACTTATTCTCTTCGATGTTGATGGCGTCCTCACCGACGGCAAAATCTGGATCTTCCCCGCGCCCGCAGTCCAGCAACCCGGAACCCAGCAAACTGTTCTTGAAAAGTCAGTCCAACACGGACAAGGCGGGTTTGGTTTTCAAAGTGCCAGTCTGATCGAAGCTAAAGGTTTCCACGCGCACGACGGGACTGGTATTTCGTTGGCGCGTCTCGCGGGAATCAAGATTGGGATTATTACCAAGCGCGTTTCTGAAACGGTGGCCCTTCGAGCGCGGGATCTGAAGATTGATCACGTCTACCAGGGGATCCAAGATAAGACGTCGGTTTTCGCGCAAATCCTGGAAAAGGATGGGATAACGCCTGCGGAGGCCGCTTTCGTTGGGGATGACGTGATTGACCTTCCGGTCATGCGCCGATGCGGACTGGGGATCGCGGTGAAGAATGCCCGGCCTGAGGTAAAGGCCGCGGCTCACTGGATTACCGCACATGCCGGCGGCGACGGCGCGGGCCGGGATGCAGTCGAATTCATTTTGAAAGCGCAAGGCAAATGGAAGCAGGTTGTGGACAATTATTTGTCTGAGAGAAGCTAGGTGGAATTGACGGCGTCTAACGAAATTGACGGCCCGAAGTGACGTCGCGATAGAGGGCCCGAAATTTACGGCCCGAAAATTGAGTTCACCCGCCGGTTGCTTGCTTGGGGCGTGCTCGGGTTAGCAACCGGCGGGCGTTTTTCTCCCTACTCACCCTGTTGTTTTCAGGAGCATTGAGTCTGGAAACCCAGACTCATATTGAAAGTTTCGCCGTGGGCTCCGATTTACGGTTTTTCTACGCAATCGGCTCGGGACAGACGCGCGCTCGGGCTCGAATCGCTTCAATCGGAAATCGACAGCGTCTTGGAGGCCATGAGCTCAGTGAAGCGCGGATCTTTGCGAAGGGTGCTGAACTCATTGTCTTTGTAGACGTTCTTGATATCTTTGTAACCCTCTTCCATCGCTTTCTTCAGATAATGCAACGAGCGGTCCGACAGGCCGCTTCTGGCATAGAGTTTGGCGAGAACGTAGTCGTAGTAAGCCCGATCTTCCGGAGCAGGAAGTTGGGCCATCACTCCGGCATGCGATGTACGCTCGAAAATATCCGGATCGAGATCGACCGCCTTGCCATAGTTACGGATGGCCTTATCAAACTGTTTCTTGCCGAAGTAAGCTGCGCCAAGGTTACTGTAGTACGAAGCTGCGCCATCGTCGTATAGGATGGCTTTGTTATAGTTCTTGATGGCTGCGTTGTAGTTTCGCGCAACATAATAAACCACCCCGAGGTTGTTGTAGGCGACGGCGTCTCTACGATCAGCGCGGATGGCGCGTTCGAAGCTCTTCTTGGCTTCTTTGTAGCGCTGCATCATCAGCTGGCAAACCCCAATTTTTCTGAACAAGCGAAGTGTTAGTTGGTTCGCGATTCAATGCGGCTTCGTAAAAGTCCAGCGCGTCGAGAAAATTCTTCTCGGTGCGAAGTTCATCGCCGCGCTTTTCCAGTTCCTCCGGCGAGGCCCCAGGGGCGGGAGGCTCGACACGGTGCAACGGCGGCGGACCAACTTCCAGTTGCTCGGAATTCTGGGCTTGCAACGGAAGAGCAAGGAGTGCGGCGAAGAGGGACAACAGAAAGCTGAAGCGGATCCAGGAAAACATATACACCCCCGGCCGGACAGGATAAAGCTTCAGAACATAATACTATTGCGGCGGCGCACCGGCATCACTATTTTTTGCTGGCGCCGGGGTATTTTGGTCATTCTTGGTAGAGCTATTATCACCTTTAAACACACCCACAATCTTGCCGAAGAGACTTTTCTTCTTCTTAGCCTCTTCATCGGGTTGGCCATCGGCTGCGGCTGGCAGGTTCCCATTCGTAGTGGGTGGAGGGAGGGCTTTTTCGGAGTTTCCGCCGAATATGCGGGAGAAGAACCCTTGCTGCGACCCTCCGCTCTGGTCGCAGGTATCGCGAGGCTCGGTGCCGGCGATGAAGGCAATCGTGTAATCGTTGGGACAGGAGGGCGTTGCCAGGCGGTTGGTGATTTTGTCGAGCTGGACATCGACTACACCTTCTGGCTGGTTGAAGGGCTTCACGTCTGAATACTGTGGCAATGCAATGGCTTTCTTCATGAATTCCGCCCAGAGCGGAGCCGCAGTTTGTGCGCCGCTTAGCCGGATGTCGCTATAGTCGTCGTATCCCACCCAGACGATGCACAGGAGATTGCTGGTATAGCCCGCAAACCAGCCGTCGTGCGACGTGCCGGTCTTGCCCGCCGCCGGAGCCGTGAATCCACGCAATCGCACCGCGTACGCCGTACCGAAATTCATCACACCCTGCAGCATGTCTGTCATGACAAAGGCGATACGCGGATCGAGAACCTGCTTCTTTTCGGAGTTGAAGTTCATCACGACATCGCCCTTCGAGTTGCGCACCGAGCTGACGAAGATCGGTGAAAGCCGCAATCCGCCATTGGCGAAACTTGTGTATGCCGCAGTCATGTCCACCGGCGTGGCATCGTAGGCGCCGAGTGCCATGGCCGGAGTCGCCTTGACGGACACGATGCCCGCGGATTTGGCCAGATCCGCCACCTTGTCATAGCCAACTTCTTCCGCCACCTTCACGGTAGCGTTGTTCAAAGACAGCGCCAGCGCATAACGAAGCGTGACGTCGCCGTGATACTCCTCTTTGTAGTTGCGCGGCTCATAGATCTGGTCGCCATAGGAGAAAGTCGAGGGCTGATCGGTGACTGTTGACGCCGGTGTAATGATGTTAGTCGAGCCATCGAGCGCCGTGTTCATGGCGGCCGCATACACGAACGGCTTAAAGATCGAGCCGGTTGGCCGCTTTGCCAGGGCGTGGTTTAGCTGGCTCATTCCGTAATTTCGGCCGCCGACCAACGCCTTGATCTCGCCGGTGTGGGGATCCATCGCGATCAGCGCCACCTGGGGCGTCGGACCAGGCGTAACCGTTGTTTCATACTTGTTCTTGCCCACTTTGACTTTGTGCGTCCGCAGTTTCGTGACCTGCTCGTCCACCAGCTTGATGCCTGTTTCAACGGCCTGCGCCGCCGCTCGCTGCAGTTCAGGATCGAGCGTCGTGTAGATGCGATACTGCTGTTCGTTGACCTCGTGTTCATTGAGTTTGTTGACTATAGTGTCGCGCACCATATCCACGAAGTAGGGAGCGTCGCTGGCCTCAACATTCGGCGGAGCAAGTTTCAATGGCACCGCCTTTGCCTTATCAGCCTGCTCGCGCGTTATGTCGTGGGTATCGACCATGGCCTCGATCACGGTATTGCGCCGCTCGAGCGCTCGCTCGGGATGGCGATATGGTGACAGATAGCTCGGCGCCTGGATCAATCCCGCAAGCAGCGCAGCTTCCGGCAAATTAATGTCTTTAAGGTCTTTGTTGAAATAGGATCGAGAGCCCTCCGCTAATCCTGAGATGGTGAACGAACCGCGCTGCCCTAAGTCGACTCGGTTGGCATAGAACTCGAAAATTTGTTGTTTGGAGAATTTCTGTTCAAGCTCAACCGCGATCAGCATTTCGATCAGCTTGCGCTTCAAAGTTTTCTCCGGACTCAGAAAAAAAGCCCGCGAAAGCTGCATCGTAATCGTCGAACCACCCTGCTGATGGCGCTGATGAGTAAAGTCGATCCATGCCGCTTCCACCAGGCGCATGAAATTTACGCCGTTATGCTGAAAGAATCGGCGGTCTTCAATCGAGGTTACCGCCTCCACCATGATCTTTGGGATTTCGTCGTACTTCACCAGTTGGCGCTTCGAGCGCTGTTCAGCGTCGAAGAGCGAAGTCAGCATCTGGGGCTCGAGTTCATAAGCCGCCAGTTCGCCCGCAGATCGGCTGTTGATGGACGAAACTGTCCCGCTCACGATGGTGATAGTGGCTGGTTCGGGGCTGTGATAAGACTCAGGTCCAGGCGATACTTCGATGGTTCCGCCATGCACGCTATAACTGCCGAGCGGCGATTCGCCTTCCTTCTCGGCATAACCCGCGTGGCGCAATTGAGCGGCAATTTCGGAGACAGTTGATTTCGATCCGACCTTTACCAACCGCGGAGCGGCAAAAATCTTGGCCGAACTGGCAAAGACCGGAGAGCGAAAGCGCTGCTCAATGATGCGGTCGTACTTCACATACCAGATAAACAAAAAAACCGACAACCACCAGCGACACTGAAAGGAAGCCGAGGAGGGCGATTCGCACCACCGGATCGCGCGCCAGTATGCGCTTTTTTTTGCCTTTGCCGCTGCTTCGAGTTGTCGGGATTTTCACTTTAATGGCCATCGGCAGGGCGGTGCGTCATCAAGGAAGCATTTTGCAGTCCGAAACCGGGTTTGGAGATTTATTGCATTTGTTATTGATTCTAAACCACCACATCGCTTCACAATCATTTGGATGCGTGTCAAGGAATAGACGGGTGTGCTAAGGCTTTCGAAGTGAGATCCGTAGGCAACGCCGAAGTTCAGGGCTGATTTCCCCGGTTTCTTCGTGAGGTTTCTTGTTGGCGTTTCTTGTTGACAAGGGAGAAACGCAATCGAATGATGATCACCACCAAAAGCAGGTTATGGAAGGCGGTTCGCAATATGGCTGTGGCTATCGCTATTCCCGATCTTTCTGCCAGACCGCTTCGTTTCAGCGTGGAGCGCGATATGGGTTTACCGGCGAACGTGTTATATCGTGCCTGGACAGAACAATTCGACCGCTGGTTTGCCGCTCCTGGCGTGATTTTGATGAAGGCTGAGGTCAATGCAGTTTTCTTCTTCGAAACTCATTATGAAGGGCAGCGACATCCCCATTACGGCAGGTTTCTCAGGCTGGAGCGCGATTGTTTAGTGGAAATGACTTGGATGACTGGATTGCCAGGCACTTATGGAGCTGAAACCGTGGTCACCGTCGAATTCACGCCTCAAGCCGGCGGAACAAAACTCCGTCTCACGCATGCTGGATTTCCCGATGAGGCAACCAAAAAACGGCATGAGGAAGCGTGGCCAGTTGTACTCACTCAGCTGGAAAAGCAAATGAGAGTGTCGGAGAAAGCATCGTGACTAGATACTCGCCTCTCGCCCACATTCGGATAAGGAGCAATCGATGAACAAGAAAGCTCTCCAGGTCAAAACTCAATTGGAAATTGCCAAACCTATCCACCAAGTATTCGAGGCCATCGTCGAGCCAGAGGAAATGTCACACTATTTCATTTCGTCGGGCAGGGGCCGAATGCAAAGTGGAAAGACGGTTCATTGGAAATTTGATAAAGGCGGAGGCCTTGACGCAAAAGTAGAGCGCACCGATCCCGACAGGTTCGTATCGTTTTTCTGGTCGGCAAGCGGAATCGAAGCTCTCGTCGCAATGGCATTGACCTCGCTTGGCGATAATGGAACATTGGTCAAAATATCGGAGTCGGAATGGCCGCCAGACGAAAAAGGAATTGCAAGATGCATGGAGCAAACTCAGGGCTGGATGCATTTCCTGTGCTGCATGAAAGCCTACCTTGAGTACGGCATCAATCTGAGAAAGAGTGGAAATCCCTGATTGCGGTCGCTAATAAATACCCTTGTTTTTTGAAGAAGGATGGAATTCGATCGTGGTCGAATAACCAGGCAAATCGATTGGAACGCTATATTCGGCGTCGATGGCCAGAGTGCCTTGGCCGAAGCCTCCCATTCGCGATACGTGGACTTGCTTGGGCGTCAGTTGGATATCGTAACCTTGGGCCTGTTTAATGATGGACTCGCGAATGTCGTCCTCGGTGCGCGTGCTGTAGGTCGATTGTGTCGCTTCGGTCTTGATCGCATCTTCCAGTTCGTAGTTCGAGAAGAAGGGCGGAATGATCTTCATACCGAACAAAATCAATGCTGCGAAGATGGCGAAACCGAAGACTAACTTCAGAGTTCCCATAAATAGCAGTTGCCAGAATCGCTAGTTGCGAAGTTGCGATCCGAGACTTCCCTGTGCTCGGACTGCTGCTGTGACGGAACTAAAGCGCGGTCACTTGGGCAATCGTCAATTACGCCATCGTCACTTACGCAATCCCTGGAAATACTCGGTTATGGCAGAAATTTTAACGTCCTGCTTCTCCAGAGTCGAGCGCCTAACGACCTCAACAGTATCTTCGGTAACTTTCTTTCCGACATTGATTCTAAAGGGGATGCCGATCAGATCGGCGTCCTTGAATTTGACCCCTGGCCGTTCGTCGCGATCATCGAGTAAAACATCGAAGCCCGCGGCTTCGAGTTTTCCTGCCACATCCTCCGAGGCAGCGCGAATGTGCTCGTCTTTCGAGTTGGTCGAGACGACGACAACTTCAAAAGGAGCGATCGAAGATGGCAGCCAGAATCCATTTTCGTCGTTATTTTGTTCGACGGCTGCGGTGAGGATGCGCTCGATACCTATTCCATAGCTTCCCATAATTGGAGCGACTTCTTTTCCGTTGCGGTCGAGGACTCGCGCGCCCATCGATTCCGAATATTTGTAGCCGAGCTTGAAGATGTGTCCGATCTCGACGGCGGTGTCGATACGCAGGGCAGCGCCGCAGTTTGGACAATCTTCGCCTGCCGTGACGCTGCGCAGATCTACGTAGGCTGTGGGATGAAAATTCTTGCCAGGCGTCAGATGCTTGACGTGATAATCCTCTTTGTTAGCGCCTCCGATGAGGTTACCGCGGCCTTCGAGCGCTTTATCGACCAGCAGGATCGGCTTAGTGGAATCGTTTAGGTCCTTCGCCCAATCGATGCCTAGCGGACCGAGGTACCCGGCAGGCGAGTGAAACAGTTCGCGAATTTCGTCATCCTGCATGGGACGCGTCTCTTCGCCACTAACTACTGTCGAGAGCTTGGCTTCGTTCATCTGGTGATCGCCGCGCAGGAGGAGCACTACGGCTCGCTGACTTTTCTTGCGTGTCTTCTTATCTTCTTCGATGACCATCATGGCGAGAGTCTTGATCTTGTTTTTCGACGATACTCCTAGAAAGCGCGCTACATCTTCGATTGTCTTCTGGCCTGGAGTACGCACTTCGAGCGGTCGACCATCGCCTTCGGGCTTCAGGTCTTCGACGGGAGCGAGTTTCGAGGTTGCCTTTTCCATATTTGCGGCATAGCTGCACTTCTCGCAACTTACGATCTGATCTTCGCCTGCGGGCGTACGCACCATGAACTCTTGCGACTGCGATCCGCCCATCGCGCCAGAGTGCGCCTCGATCACCATGTATTTCAGGCCACAGCGATCGAAGGCACGGCAATAAGCGTCGTAATGCTTGAGATAGGAAACGTCGAGGCCTGCGGCATCGATGTCGAAGGAGTACGAATCTTTCATGATGAACTGGCGCACTCGCAACAGCCCTGCCTTCGGGCGTGGCTCGTCGCGAAACTTCGTTTGAATCTGGTACCAGATTTGCGGCAGTTGCTTGTAGCTTCTCAACTCCTTGCGCGCGATGTCGGTCATGACCTCTTCGTGCGTGATGCCCAGACAATAGTCGGCGCCTTTGCGATCTTTCAGGCGAAACATATTGTCGCCCATTACCGCCCAGCGCCCGCTTTCCTCCCATAATTCTCGGGGATGCAGCGTAGGCAGGTAAAATTCCTGGCCGATTTTGTCCATCTCTTCGCGAATGATGCGCATGATTTTTTGCGTGGAGCGATTGCCGAGGAACAAGAACGAGTAGATTCCGGCGGCTAATTGACGGATGTATCCGGCGCGGACGAGCAACTTGTGACTTGCGACCTCGGCATCGGCGGGAGCCTCGCGCAAAGTTGGAATAAAGAATTGGGACCAGCGGTGCATGGTTTTGTTTCCAATCGAGAGAGAATCGTTTTTAGAAAATCAACTCTAGGAGAATCATCGATTGTAAACGATGGGTTGTACTGTAATTGGGCTCTCTGTTTAGCCAAATTCTTCTGGCCGGACCCCTCCCTATGTTTTTGATCTCATAAGACTCAGAGGGAGATACGTGCCAAGTTGTTTGATAATTCCACATTACCAGGTTAAGATGTAATTACTTAGTTGTAGAAGGACACACAATGTCGGAGTTCTTATGACAACCGCGATTTCCAAGACGATTGTTAAGCCTGCCATTAAAGTGGCTGACGAGGTTTGGGTTGCGACGCTGATGCTTCACCAGAGGCATCCTGATTGTCGAGATTTTTCGATTGAAGAGATTATGAAGTTCGCAGGATCTGCGAAGGAGCTCAGATCGCTGGGGCCGCTGCGGCCTGGTTTTTACGTGCATGTGGTGCAGCATTGTGTCGCGAACCGTCCGCCTAACCCCGGACGATACAGGATGCTGTTTGAAACGGCTCCGGGACGGCGCCGTTTGTTTCGCCATGGCGACTCGTACGATCCTCGACGAGAGGGCGGGAAGATTTCGCCCAAAGCGGAGGATTTGCCGGAAAATTGGTTCCGAGGACTGCTGGCATGGTATCGCGGCTGGTGTGCGAAAGCCGCGGAGCGAGCGGTTGGGAATGATCCTTTGCTGGCTCTGCGTGGATCTGGAAAAGAACTTTGGGCCGACGAGCATGCGGATGGCTATGTGCGGCGCTTGCGCGAGGGTTGGGAGTGAGTCGCGTTTTCTGGGATACCAATCTCTTTATTTATTTGTTCGAGGATTACGGGGCGCTTTCGAAGGCGGTCAGTAAGCTCCGGTCAAAGATGCTTGAGCGAGGCGATCAGTTGCTGACTTCGACGCTTACGCTGGGCGAGATACTGGTGAAACCGACCGAACGCAATGACGCTGAACTTTGCAGAAAATATGAGCAGGCGATTTCTGCTGCGTCGACCGTGATCTCGTTCGATGTGAAAGCGGCGAAGGTCTATGCGGGGCTGCGATTGGAAAGATCGCTTCGGGCTCCTGATGCTATTCAGTTGGCGTGCGCCGCGAGTGCGAACGTGGATCTTTTCATCACCAATGACGAACGGCTGCAGGGCAAGCTGATTGAGGGAATTCAGTTCATCGTGCCATTGGCGAGAGTTCCTATCTAGAGGTTCCCATCTGACGGTTTCTATCCTATCGAGATGGAGATTTTTTATCTTTCATCTTTTCTATCTTTCATCTCTTTTGCTATGCATCGGCGCGCAGTTCTTTGCCCTTGGTTTCGGGAAGGAAGCAGAACTGCCAAGATCATTACCATGTAAGCTGACACGGCGAATATCGCGATGGCTTTGCCTAATGAGAGGCGCACGCTTAGAAAACCTACCAGAGTGGGAAAGATGGCGCCGATTCCGCGGCCGAGGTTGTAGGAGAAACCTTGGCCTGATCCGCGCAGACGGCTGGGAAAGAGTTCGGTAAAGAACGCGCCTACTGGGCTGAACGAGCCGGAGGTGAAGAAGCCCAGAGGGAAGCCTAGCGAGAGCATCAGGATTCCGTTGCTGATGGGCAGATAGGTATAGGCGGTGACGGTGAGGGCACAGCAGACGGCGAAAAGGATCAGGGATCTTCTCCGTCCTATGGCATCGGCCAGATAGGCGCCGGTGAGGTATCCGCAGAATGAGCCGGCGATGATGACGATCATGTACGCACCGGTGTTTAAGACTGAGAGATGGCGCACGGTTTTTAAATATGTTGGTAGCCAGGTTGTGATTGCGTAGTAGCCTCCCTGGACGCCGACTCCCAGCGCCGAGGTCAGGAGGGTAATCTTCAGGATTGCGGGCGAGAAGATCTCGCAGAAAATTTGGCTTGTCATCCGCGGCTTCGAGCTTTTGGCGCGTTTGAGTGTAGACGGCCGGTTCGGGAACGTGACGCCTGATGTAGAAGACCAGGAGCGCGGGCAGGATGCCGATCCAGAACATGGCTCGCCAGGCCAGGTTCGCCGGAAGCCAGGAGAATAACGCTACTGAAAATATTGCGGCGATGCCCCAGCCGATGGCCCATCCGCCTTGCACTGTGCCTACGGCTTTGCCGCGATGTTCAGCGCGGATAGTTTCGCCCATTAACACCGAACCTACCGCCCATTCGCCGCCGAAACCCAGGCCCTGGCACCCGCGGGTGAAGAGCAATTGCCAGAAGTTGTTGGTGAATCCGCTCAGGAAGGTGAAGAGCGCGAACCAGAGGATGGTCAATTGCAAGACTTGGGTTCGACCGAAGCGATCCGCCAGTAATCCGGCCAGCCAGCCGCCTATGGCTGATATGAGCAAGGCCGGCTGTTCCCAGCATGCCTGCTTCAGCTTTGCTGATATGCCACGCGGCGATCAAGACCGGGATTACGAAGCTGTAGACCATCACGTCCATGCCGTCCAGGGCCCAGCCTCCGAAGGTTGCTATGAAGGTGCTTCGCTCTGAGGGAGACAGTTCTTTGAACCAGGCGATGTGCCCGTGAATCTTCGTGGAAGTGGCGGGGTTGATAGTCGTGGCCATGGCGATGCCCCTTGGCTATCGACGGCAGATGCAAAGAAAAATCTGCGAAAGTGTATACCAAAACGGCTACTCGGCAGCTTTCGAATAATTTCGCCCTCGGAGGGCTCGATTATTTGCTGCCGAAATCCAGCCGCGTCAGTGGTTTAGGTGCTGCTTTATCAGACCCGATTTAAGTGGTTGATTTCAAGCAGGATGGCTGAAATTAGCCAGTTGGTTTTGCGAAACTTTTTGGCGCGATCCGCGTTCAAATGTGTAGGTATTTCAGAAGCAAGAAAAGCTGAAATACGGTGCCTGGTGAATCGAGGATGAATTGCCTGGCGGGAAGAAAAAGGGGGTCATTATGAAGAGCATGAGATATGCAGTGCTGATCGCGTTGCTGGCTTTGCCACTTGCTTTCGCGAGTCCGGCGATGGCTGCGGTGAACGTTGGGGTTGGCATCGGAGTGGGCGTTGGCCCAGGATATGTGGCTGGCCCTCCGGTTTGCGCTTACGGATACTACCCAGACTATCCGTATGCTTGCGCGCCTTACGGCTACTATGGTCCTAGCTGGTTTGCGGGCGGCGTCTTTATTGGCGCTGGACCGTGGTATCACGGCTGGGGACATCCGTCTTACCCAGCTCGCGGCTTTGTGGGCCATGGATATGCCGGACGCGGCTACGTTGCACATGGCTATGCTGGACATGGTTATGTTGGACATGGGACGGTTGCACGCAGTGGCGGCGGGTTCCATGGCGGGGCTTCCATGGTGGCGGGTTCCGCGGCGGTCGCTAACTGACGGTTGCTGAGAATTGACGGCGGCTGGCTTCGATGCCAGCCGTTTCTTTTTTTGGTCGCGATTCAATCTGGTCGCGATTTAATCCTGGATTTCCTCGTTAGCACCTGAAGGACGCCTGCCGATCGTTGTGTCGCGCTGCTCCTGTTGTCCGCTGGCGGGGGCGTGCCGCTTGGCTGCTGCACTGGGTTTTTGTTTGCCTTTCACAGACTGGTTCGCTTTCTTACGGCTTTGCGGATTTTGTCCGCTTTCCTCTGGCGTCGATTCTGTGACTTCCGTCATGAGATAGCTCCTTGCTCCTGCTTCTTGCGGGTTGAATATCGCTGGATGGGCCGCGGCTATCAGATGCAATTTTCGGAGAAAGAGAGGCTTTGAGGGTTCTGGACGCGCCTGGGGGCGTGTCTGGGGATTCGTGATATTATCTCGGCGTGTTAGGCGGTCGCAGCAGCGAGCAATGGATTTCGCAATACGGCTCAAGCCATCAGCATCCGGTTAACCGGATTTGCCACACGCTGGGCATTCCGACCATCCTGTTATCTTTTCCATTCTTTATTGCCGGCATCTTCTGGCATCGCCTGTGGCTCTTCGCGGCGGCGCTGTTTATCGTTGGATGGATTTTTCAATTTATCGGCCACGCTTTTGAGGGCAAGCCTCCTGAATTTTTTCATGACTGGCGCTTTCTGTTTGTTGGCGTGCGCTGGTGGTGGGCCAAGATTCATGGCAAGGCTTGAGCCGATTTCGGCCCGGGCCCGCGGTTAGTGTGGCCCGGCTGGGCGATACTCGCTTTCGCCGTTATTTGCGCCATATCCTCTTCGTGCGAACTCAGGCTGTTTCCTGGCCCTCGGCCGTGTTTTCGTCCTCTTCCTCGACTCCGGGGCTATGGCGCTGGACGGACGGGTCGCCTTGATATTCCTGCGCGTTTCCAGGAGAACGGCGGTGAGCATTGGGGCCGTGCTTCTCATCTTCGCTGAACGGATTGTTCTCTTTCTTGCGAGCGTGCTGTTTCTGAATTTCGGATGGCTGGCCGGATTTTCTCTTGTCTGGCATGGGCGGAGACTCCCTTTGCGAAATTGATACGGCCGCTATCAGATGAGGAATTCTCGGATCAGGGATATGTCTTTTTATGGGGGCCGAGCTTTCTTGAGAGGGCGCGGGCGCGGAGGATGGTTATGCGGGATGTGGCTGGGCTGCCAGGCGCTTCAAGATTTCTTTGCCCAGCTTTTGCGCCTGGCCGAAGGATTTCTGATACTCGACGAAGATACGGTTCAGTTCGAGCGACTGGTCGGCGGTTAGTTTGTGGCGGAGCATCATGTCGCGCACGTGGACGGGATTGGGGAGGGTCGCGTCTTCGGTGAGTTCGTCAAGGGCGGTCGAGGGATTGTAGTGGTACATGCCTTGATTCTAGCGCGGCGTGCGGAAATTCTCAGCTTCGATTCGCAGGCGGTACAGCTACCTGACGATCGGAGTTCCCGCAGCGAGGGCTGAATGTTTCTTTTCCGAGCGGCATCGAGCGAGCACAGTTTCAATCTTCTTAGCCAGCCGATTAGAAGTTTTGTCGAGTTCGAGAGCGGACTTTTCGATGTAGGCGGCGGCGCCTTCGCTAATCAGTTTCTCTTCGTTTCTCTGGGAGAGACTGGTTAAGACGATGACGGGAATGTCGGTGGTGGCTGGATCATTTTTCAGGGCTCTGAGGACATCGGGCCCGCTGATTTTCGGAATCATCATGTCGAGCAGAATAATGTCAGGGAGCTTCTCGCTGGCGACTCGCAGGGCTTCTTCGCCATCGCTGGCGGTGCTTACTACGTAGCCAGCTTTGGACAAAATGTGCTCGTTGGCCACGCGGAGGAATTTGCTGTCCTCGACCAGCAAGACCTTGGAGTTAACGGGCACGGGAATCCTCTTGTGTGGTTTTATCGGCGGAAGGGAAGCAAACTTGAGTGGGCAGCCTTAAAAAGGGGGCGTCTTCGAAAATTGCGCCTGATGCGAGCTACCGAAGCGAACCCCGATAAGACATAAGGGCGGCTTGCGCCGCCCTGTAACTATGTTCTCGAATGTCAGAATCCGAATCGGAGCTTTCTAGGTTCCTTCTGACCAGCTGGCCAGATATTCCTCTTGCTCGGAGGTTAGGCGATCGATTTTGATGCCCAGCGATTCGAGCTTCAGCTTGGCTACGCGTTTGTCGAGATCAGCCGGAACCGTGTAAACCTTTTTTTCGAGCGATGCGTGATTTTTGACCATGTACTCGCAGGAGAGCGCCTGGTCGGCGAAGCTCATATCCATTACCGAGGCGGGATGGCCTTCGGCGGCGGCCAGGTTGATGAGGCGGCCTTCGCCCAGAAGATTGATGCGGCGGCCATCTTTCATAGTGTATTCGTCGACGAAGCTGCGGGTGGTGCGCTTTGAGGACGATAACTTTTCGAGCGATGGGATGTCGATTTCTACGTTGAAGTGGCCGGAGTTGGAGATGATGGCTCCGTCTTTCATTAGTTCGAAGTGCGGCCTGGCGAGGACGTTCTTGTTGCCGGTCACGGTGCAGAAGACGTCGCCGATTTTGGCGGCTTCTTCCATGCTCATGACGCGGAAGCCGTCCATCACGGCTTCGAGCGCCTTGGTGGGATCAACTTCGGTGATGATCACTTCGGCTCCGGCGCCGCGAGCGCGCGAGGCAAGGCCGCGTCCGCACCAGCCGTAGCCTGCGACCACGAATTTTGAACCAGCGAGCAGGAAATTTGTGGCGCGGATGATGCCATCGATGGTCGATTGGCCAGTGCCGTAGCGATTGTCGAAGAGATGCTTAGTGTCGGCATCGTTGACGGCGACGATGGGATAGCCGAGCACGCCTTCCTTTGCCATCGCGCGCAAGCGGATGACGCCGGTGGTGGTCTCTTCGGTGCCGCCGATCACTCCGGGCAGTTCGGACTTGCGCTTGGTGTGGAGGATCGTGACAAGATCGGCGCCATCGTCCATGGTGATCTGCGGCCTGTGATCGACCGCCGCCATGATGTGGGAATAGTAGGAGTCGTTGTCCTCGCCTTTGATAGCGAAGACGGGAATGCTGTAGTCGCGGACCAGGCTGGCGGCGATGTCGTCCTGGGTGGAGAGCGGGTTCGAGGCGCAGAGAGCTATATCGGCGCCGCCGTCGCGCAAGGCGATCATTAAGTTTGCGGTTTCAGCGGTGACGTGCAGGCAGGCAGAGACGCGAATACCCCTTAATGGTTGATTCTTGATGAACTCCTTGCGGATGATCTGCAGAACCTTCATCGATTGATTGGCCCACTCGATGCGTTTCTTGCCCAGATCGGCCAGTTCAAATCCTTTAACGTCGCTGCTGATCGAAGTTGTTGTGCTCGCCATATTCTCCCCGGATGAAAGGTCAGAGGTTAGAAGTCAGATTGCAGAGGTGAAAATCTGACGTCTCACTCGTTCCTTTGTCTGCTCCTGCTTTAGTTAGTTGCTGCTTTATAGGCTTGGGGTCTTTACTTCTGACTTCTGACCTTGACCCTCTGACTTTATTTCCTGGCTCCCGTCGTCTCTCTCTTTAAGCCTGCGTCGCTGGCCAGTTTTGAGGCTTTGTCGGTTGCTTCCCAGGTGAAATCGGGATCGTTGCGGCCGAAATGGCCGTAGGCTGCTGTTTTGCGATAGATTGGACGGCGCAAGTTCGAGAGTCTCGATGATCTCGCGCGGCTTGAGCTTGAAGTTGGCGCGCACCAGATCTGGAATCAGACTCGCATCAATCTCCTCTGTGCCGAAAGTATCCACCAGGACGCTGACGGGATCGGCGACTCCGATGGCGTAGGCGAGCTGGACTTCGCAACGGTCGGCCAAGCCGGCGGCCACGATATTTTTCGCGATGTAACGCGCCATGTAGGCGGCTGAACGGTCAACCTTGGTCGGATCCTTGCCGCTGAATGCGCCGCCGCCGTGACGGCCCATGCCGCCGTAGGTATCGACGATGATCTTGCGTCCGGTAAGGCCGGAATCGCCCATGGGACCACCGATTACGAAGCGTCCGGTGGGATTGATGTGGTACTTGGTATCTTCGTCCAGCAGTTGGGGTGGAATTACGGCCTGGATTACGTGCTTCAGAATGGCGGCGCGCAGTTCATCGTTGCCAACGCTTTCGGAATGCTGGGTGGAGATGACGACGGCATCGACGCGCTTTACTTTCTTCTCCGCGTCGTATTCGACGGTGACCTGCGATTTTCCGTCGGGGCGAAGATAGGGACAGGTGCCATTTTTGCGCACCTCAGAAAGCTTCAAAGTGAGCTTGTGGGCGAGGGAAATCGGAAGGGGCATCAGTTCGGGAGTCTCGTTGCAGGCGTAGCCGAACATCATTCCCTGATCGCCGGCGCCCCCGGTATCTACACCCATGGCGATATCGCCGGACTGTTTATTGATGCTGGAAATTACGGCGCAGGTATTGGAGTCGAAGCCGTAGACGGCATTGTCATAGCCGATCGACTGGACGACTCCACGGACCAGGTTCTGGAAGTCGACGTAGGCTTTGGTGGTGATTTCGCCGGCAATTACGACCAAGCCGGTGCAGGTCAGGGTTTCACACGCGACGCGGCTGCCGGGATCTTCACGCAGGCAAGCATCCAAAATGGCATCGGAAATCTGGTCGGCGATTTTGTCGGGATGGCCCTCGGTGACGGACTCCGAGGTAAAAAGAAAACGATTTTTTCCGCGCAATTCTGCTGGCAAGCTGATATCTCCTCAAGGTGAACTTCGAGTCTTTACGGCCGATACGGGAGGCTGATTACACCATGGCGCTTTACCGTGGCTTGACCTAATGCTCTTAAAAACGGTATCAGAGTTTGCCTCCGCAGCGCAACGGGATTGGCAATGACGAAGGGACCTGACATTGAACGGCGGCTGGCTGGCCTCGAAGGGGGAAGCGTCGGCGGCAAACGGAAGAAAAGAAAGAAATAAATCTAAGGTATCGGAAGGATTATGGAGAGTTGGCTACGATTCCCTGGGGGCCGAAAGTAACGGTCTTGACCTCGCCGGATTCTCCGCCGATGTCGATCTTCTTACCGTCGAAGCGCAGATCGACGCCGCCAGAATTTCCGAGCTTGATGATGATTTCTTTGTGGCCGCGGAAGGTGCGCTCGCTGCCGGCATCCAAAGTTTCGGTTACGTCTTGATGACCGTCGATGGTGGTTGAAATCCAGGATTGCTCGCGAGTGTGAATCCAGACCTGGAACTCGCTTTGAGAGGCTGCCGAAGATGTATTTGGCGCGGTTGAGTTCTGAGTTGGAGCCGGCGGTTCAGAGTTGGACGGAGCTTTGCCTGCATCTGCCGCTGATGGCGTGGTTGTTGATAGCGTACTCGATGCCGGCGGCGCTGGCACAGGCGACTTTGCTGCCATTGGAGACTGCCGAAGTGGCTCTCTAGTGTTTCCTGACGGCGACGGTTCCAGAAAGAGAGCGACGAGCGCGATAAGTAGTAAGCCGACCGCGAACAGGCCCCAGGGGAGTTGGCGTCGGGTTTCGTTGCTTGCTTCCAGCCGGGCGACTCGCTCAGCATTTTCCTGGGCATGGTCTTCGCGGGGTGCGATCTCTGTAGAAACCGGAGGGGCGTCGCCGGAAGCCTGGAGGTAGTCGGCAACGGTTTGATCTTCGTCGAGGCCAACGGCGCGGGAGTAGGCGCGGACGAAGCCTTTATTGAAGATGCCTCCGGGAAGCTGATTAAATTTATCTTCTTCCAGGGCTTGAAGCATTCGGGTGCCGATTTTGGTGGTGACAGAAATCTGCTCCAGCGTGATCTTGCGCTTCTCGCGCTCCTGTTTCAGTTTCTCGCCAAAGGAAGGCAACGCGGTTTCTCGCTCTCGTTGGGTGGCGAACGAAATTTTACTCTGTCGAGAAGCCAGATCATAGCGAAAGATCACAGAAGGTAACTGGCGATTCGCAGGAAGTAATTTCGCCGAACACCAGGAACCATGCGAGGGCTTACCTTGAATCGATTGACGGTTTGCGGACCTTCGTGGGGAGTTCGTCTGCCGGGCACGGGATTTCGGACCTCCAGATGGGTTGGCGTGACTGGTACTGGTTACCTACGTTCGTTGCCGCAGCGGCGCGGCGAAACCTATAATTTCCTATCACACTCGACCCGAGGAGTGCATGCCAGAGGCAGCGGGCACATCCCCAATTCGCCTGTCGCACGAGCTGACCATATTTCACGATGTCGCCAAGGCGCTGACATCGTCGCTCAACCTTGATTCGATTCTGCAGACGATCATGGAGAAGATGGCGGAGTATTTCCGTCCGGATACGTGGTCGCTGTTGATGGTGGATGAGGAAAAGGACGAACTTTACTTTGCCATTGCGGTCGGAGCGGCGGCTGAAGTGCTGTCGAAGGCGCGGTTGAAGGTAGGGGAGGGAATTGTTGGCTGGGTGGCGAAGCATGGGCAGGCACTGATCGTGCCCGACGTGCAGACTGATCCGCGATTTTCGTCGCGGCTGGACGAGATCACACGGTTGCAGACCCGATCAGTGATCTGCGTGCCGTTGCGTTCGAAACACCGCGTCCTGGGCGTGATTCAACTGGTTAATGCTGACGTGGAGATGAGTGAACAGGAGATGTTCTTCCTCCAGGCTTTGTGCGACTACGCCGCTATTTCGATTGAGAATGCCAAGGCGGTGGAAAAAATCCAGGAACTGACTATCACCGACGATTGCACGGGTCTGTTCAACGCGAGGCATCTGCACAAAACGCTGGAGACCGAAGTGTATCGCTCGGCGCGATTCGGGTATCAGTTCAGCGTGATCTTCATCGATCTTGACCACTTCAAGCAGGTCAACGACACCCATGGACATCTGGTTGGAAGCCGGCTGCTGGCCGAAGTCGGATATTTAGTCAAGGCACAGCTGCGGTTGATTGATTTCGCGTTTCGCTATGGCGGAGATGAATTCGTGATTCTGCTGCCACAGACGAGCAAGAATCAGGCAGTTGTGGTGGCGAAACGCCTGCAGGATTCTTTGCGTGCGGGAGTCTTCTGCATCGAGCAGGGATTGAATCTGAGCGTTCGCGCAAGCATGGGGCTGGCTACATTTCCGCATGACGCGCGAACGCCGCATGACATTATCCGACAGGCGGACGAGATGATGTATGTGGTGAAGAACTCTACGCGCGACAATATCGGGATTGCTTCGCAAGGGCTGATGGAGACGTAGCTTCGCCGCCAACAATCTTGTTCGTTTCACGTTTCCGTTGCAACATCTTCGTTCACGACTCTGGCTCGCCTTTAATTACTCCGAACCTTTGCCGCGCAAAATAGCGTAGCTGAAATCTCCTGAGTCGACTGCAGCCTTATAGATTGCGAAAATAAATCATGACATCTGTGCGAATGGACAAGTGGCTTTGGGCCGCCCGATTCTTTAAGACGCGGTCGTTGGCTGCGCGAGCCTGTGAGCTGGGCAGGATTCAATCCAATGGCCAGCCTGCGAAGGCTGCGCGGGAGGTGCGGATTGGAGATGTGCTCGGCATCACTAACGATGGCGGTGACTTTCAGGTGGAAGTGTTGCTTCTCAGCGACATGCGGGGGGCAGCTCCGGTTGCGCAAACGCTTTATTCAGAGACCGTCGCCAGCCGGGAACTGCGCATCAAGGCAGCGGCGGAGCGGAAGGCGGCGAAGCAGTTTGAAGAGCTGCCGGCGGGAAGACCGTCAAAGCGCGATCGGCGAAGAATTATCCAATTTCGCGGCAGAGTTTGAAATCGGGACGATGATGTGCAGGAAAAATTCCGTCTCAACTGGCTTTAGCCTGTTGATTGACGTGTGCTCTATTGATTGTCTCGCTTTTGCAGGTCGGGTGGCTGATCTTTCTGGGGTTGCGCTACAAGATGGATTGGTTTCCAGGTAAGCGCATTCGCGGGGGCAGCTGGGTTTACGCCGAAGTCCCAAACGTAAAGATTCATTCCATCTTTGCCTAACATCTCGGCGATAGCGTATTCGCCGGGCGCCAGAGGTTCGGTGGGAGTCAACTTCACCCAACCTCCGGTCATGGTGGTGACGGTGGATGCAACGAAACGCTCATCTGCCTTCGTCTTTCCGTTGACCGCAACCTTGACCGCTCCCACCATGCGTTTGCCGGCTTTCACGTCGAGGCGAATAATTTTGAACCGGTCGTTATTAGTATTACCGTTACCAGGCGGCGTGGGCTCGCCGGAAACTCGCGCAGTTGCGGGCGCGCCATCATCGATATTGTTGTTCCTATCGACGTTGATGTAGAGGGACGGCACGGTCGTGTGGGACTGAATTTTTGCGTGAGCGTCGGGAAGCTCAATGGTTTGCTTTGATCCGGCCAGCGGATTGATTGCCGTCCGCAGCACATTTGACTTGGTGTTCTTATCTACTTCGCCGCCCGATTGTTGCAATTCGGCGAGCTCCGGATGATTGTCGTAGGTGTCGAGCAGGAAGACGCCGCCTTCATCGGGCAGATGCAGACCGGGCGCCACCTCGGGTGAGTGTTCTTGTTCGGCTTTACGTTCAGCCTCGATTTGTTTGTCGAGTTCGACCGCCTCGGGAGCGAAGTTGCCTTGGTTGCGACCTTGTTCGAATTTCTCGGTTGCGTCCCAGTCGATCATCGAGTTGGGAACTTCTTCCCACTCGCCGCGTTCGGCGCTGAAGTAGCGGACGCGGTCGCCGTGAATCTCATACTTGGTAACTGCCTGGTAAGTGCCATCTTTCAGGATCAGGCGGCGGGCTTGGGACTGGGCGGCAGCGAAGACACAGGACATGCAAAAGAAGATCAGCGCCGCGATTATAGCCGCGAGAAGTCGCGTCCTGCCTGGGAATGATTTCATGCCGCAAACATTATCGGCCTTTTCTGAGTGGTCTGGAAAGTCATCTGATTAGAATGATTGGCCGAGACGAAGCTGTTTCTTTCGTTGACATGAGGTTTCCTAATCTCTAGCCTTAAGTTCTATGGAAGTGAAAATCAGTCCCGATTTGCAAGCTAAACTGACGCGCCTTGCCACGGAGCGGGGAAGAGATGCACAGTCGCTTGTGCAGGAAGCGATCGAGAAACTGGTCGATTACGATGAGTGGTTCCTGCGCGAGGTGGAGAGTGGGCTGGCAGCCGCCGACCGTGGCGAATTGATCGACCAAGAAGATGTCAGAAAACTGATTGATCGACGGTATCCTGGCTGATGCGCGTCCGGTGGACGGATGCGGCTGCGCGCGATCTCACCAGCATTTGCGACTACACCCAAGAACATCACGGACCGGAACAGGCACGCCAGCTCGCCTTGCGCATATGCGAAGCGGCGGGCTCGCTATCGCAGTTCCCCAATGTCGGCCGTCTTGGTCGGAAGCCAGGAACCCGCGAGCTTGTCCTTTCTGGCATACCCTTTCTCGCTGTTTATCGCGTTCGCAAAGACGTTGTCGAAATCGCGCGCATTTTGCATGGGGCGCGGCGATGGCCTTAGCGTCCATGCTTAGGGGCCGACGGTTGACGGCTGAGCGCTGTATTTTCTGCATTCCCTTCCAGAGAAACTTCTGTATAATTGATCGTGCACCCCAGCCCGCACATTTTTCCAATCAAAATTAGAGCGAGGAAGCGATGTCAGCCAAGTACATCTTTGTAACTGGCGGTGTGGTCTCATCATTGGGAAAAGGTCTGGCGGCGGCGTCCATCGGATGCCTGCTCGAGAGCCGCGGCCTCAAAGTTAATCTGATGAAGTTTGACCCGTACCTGAATGTGGATCCGGGGACGATGTCGCCATTTCAGCATGGCGAAGTTTTTGTCACTGATGACGGGGCCGAAACCGATCTGGATCTTGGGCACTATGAACGCTTCACGCACGCCAAACTTTCTCGCGACAATAATTGGACGACGGGCCGTCTCTACGAACAAATTATCGCCAAGGAGCGGCGCGGCGATTATCTGGGCAAGACGGTGCAGGTGATTCCGCACGTCACCAACGAAATCAAGGCGGCGGCGAAGAAGGTGGCGCAGGATGTGGATGTAGCGCTGATCGAGATCGGCGGGACGGTTGGCGATATTGAGTCGCTGCCGTTCATCGAAGCGATTCGGCAGATGCGCCAGGAACTAGGGCGCGATAACACTTTATTTGTGCATGTCACGCTGGTGCCGTTTATTGCGGCGGCGCAGGAGTTGAAGACCAAGCCTACGCAGCACTCGGTTAAGGAATTGCTGAGTGTTGGAATTCAGCCAGATATTCTGCTTTGCCGAACCGATCGCTTTCTTTCGAAAGAAATCAAATCGAAGATTGCTTTGTTCTGCAATGTCGAAGAGGAGGCGGTAATCACGGCTAAGGACGTTGCTTCGATCTATGAAGTGCCGGTGGTATTTGCGCATGAAGAAGTAGACACGCTGGTGCTGCGGCGGTTGAAGCTTGAAGCAAAAGAACGCGATCTATCGAAGTGGAATGATCTGGTGCACCGCGTCTACAACCCGAAAGATGTGGTGCGGATCGGCATCGTCGGAAAGTATGTCGAGTATGAGGATAGCTATAAGTCGCTGAAAGAGGCTCTGGTGCATGGCGCGCTGGCGCACAACCTGAAGCTGGAAGTCAATTGGATTGAGGCTGAAGGCCTGGAGGCCGCTGACAAGGCTGATAAGAGTTATGAAGCGCAGCTTGAGGAGTATGACGGGTTGCTTGTTCCCGGCGGATTCGGCAAGCGCGGTATTGACGGCATGTTAAGGGCGATCCAATATGCGCGCGAGAAGCAGGTTCCTTACTTTGGAATTTGCCTGGGAATGCAGACGGCTTGCATTGAATATGCGCGCAATGTCTGCGGATTGGCGGACGCTAATTCGAGCGAGTTCGATCCGGCTACCCCGCATCGGGTGATTTACAAGCTTCGCGAGTTGCGCGGTGTGGAGGAACTGGGCGGCACGATGCGTCTTGGCGCGTGGCCTTGCAAGCTTGAACCGGGAACGCTGGCTTATAAAGTTTATGGACAGACCGAGATCAGCGAGCGGCATCGGCACCGTTATGAGTTCAATCGCGAATACGAAGAACCTATGGTCGCAGCGGGACTTGGTATTTCTGGTTCCACTCCGGATGGGACTTATGTAGAGATCATCGAGATTCCTGGGCATCCTTTCTTTATCGGATGCCAGTTTCATCCCGAGTTTAAATCCAAGCCGCTGGAGCCGCATCCGCTGTTTAAGGCGTTTGTAGGGGCTTCGTACGAACACGGGCAGAAAAGGAAAGTGCAGAAAAACGCGGCGGAAGTTGAGTTGTTTCTGCGGCCGGAAAAAGTGGGACGGAGATAAATCGGCTGATCTGGTCATCTAACCATCGGCTGATCGAAAAGCGCATTTTGATGGCCGGACACCCGATGACCCGATCTCCCGATACCTGTGACCTTATCCTTCCAAATCGACAATGTTCGCGTCGGGTCTGGCGATCTGTTTCTTATTGCCGGACCTTGCGTCATTGAGAGCGAGGATCATGCTCTTCGCATGGCCGAGATCATCAAGGGCGTGGTTCGCTCGCTCAATTTTCCTTTTATCTTTAAAGCGTCCTATGACAAGGCGAACCGCACTTCGATTCGCAGCTTTCGCGGGCCGGGATTGAATGAAGGGTTGCGCATTCTCAGGAAGGTTAAAGATGAGGTGCATATTCCGGTGCTCACTGATGTTCACCAAGTTGCGGACGTCGCTGCGGTTGCGGAAGTTGTGGACGTCTTGCAGATCCCGGCATTTCTCTGCCGGCAGACGGACCTGATTGTGGCGGCGGCTTTGAGCGGGCGTCCGGTAAACATCAAGAAGGGACAGTTTGTTTCTCCGTGGGACATGAAACACGCCGTTGAAAAATGCCGTGAGGCAGGGAACAGCCAGGTGTTCGTGACCGAGCGGGGATCGAGTTTTGGCTACAACAATCTGGTGGTTGACATGCGCTCGCTCGCCATCATGCGCAGGTTTGCGCCGGTGGTTTTTGATGCGACGCATTCGGTGCAGTTGCCTTCGGCTTCGCATGGTGATGAGGATCAGCCTGCGGTTAGCGGAGGCCTGCCCGAGTTTATTCCGGTGCTTTCGCGGGCGGCAGTAGCGGCGGGCGTGGATGGAGTGTTCGTGGAAGTGCACGACAATCCCAAAGAAGCGAAGAGCGACGGCGCGAATGCGCTCGATACCCGCAACCTTCGCGGCGTGCTGAAAGAATTGCAGGCGGTGAAGAAAGCAGTGGATGCGGCGCATGCCACGCCTTAAGGCAAATCGACTTATGGTTTCGAATCGCCTGCATGATTATTGTGGTAACTAGCGTGACTCCGAAATCTTCTTTCCTGGACCGGCACACCTCATAACGTGTTATCAAAATAAAGTCACCTCAGCCGACTTCATACGCTACGCATGCCATCAACATCTGCTGCTCGTTCGCTTCGCCCTATCTTTAGGTGGGGGCTGGTACTTTTCTGCCTGATTTCAATCGCAGTGAGCGGGCGCCAAGTGGTCTGGTACTTTTCGCATGGTCCAGCAGTGACCGATCTGCGAATTTTTATGACTGGCGTCGACATGGTGAGATCGGGCCATGGAAAAGAACTCTACCAGTTCGACGCGCAGGAAAAAACGCAGGTCAGACTTTATCCTGAAACCAGGGGCAGCGGCCTGTTGCCTTTTAATCATCTGGCTTACGAGTTGCTTCTTTACTGGCCAGTCTCGGGGCTTTCTTATCGGATGGCGCTTATTGCCTGGGCGCTTGCCAATCTTGGCCTTCTATTTCTGATCGCCTGGCTGCTTGCGCCGTATGGTCGAAATCTAAATTTAACGACTGGGACGCCGCTGGTTTTGTACTTATTCGCTTTTTATCCGGCGATGTATGTGCTTGGGGAGGGACAGGATTCGATTATATTTCTGTTATTGGTCGTCCTGTCTCTGCGCTCTTTGGATGGTGGATGGACTTTTCTGGCTGGATTGCTGCTTGCGCTCGCATGTTTCAAGTTTCATCTGGCGCTGATGATCGTATTTTTTGTTTTTCTGCTTCGCGGCAAATGGCGTGGGCTCGCGGGCTTTGTAACGGGAGGGGTGGCGGTTGGCGGGATTTCTCTGGCACTTGTGGGCCCGGCGATTTTTCATGATTACACGGCGATGCTCCGGCGCCAGGAGCTAATCACGCCTTGGGGATTTATCCCCTGGTTTATGCCCAACCTGCGTGGATTTCTGCAATGGTGGCTCGATCGCTGGCTTGATGCGGGATTGATTCTGCTCGTGATTTTCATGAGTTCGGCAGTCGTAGGAGTGGTGGCGAGCTGGTTTGTGCTACGTAAGGGCGCGCTAGGCGATAAAACTGTACGCAGCAGCAAAGCTAACGGGGATGAGAGCATGGTGTATTCGTTAGCTATTCTCACCACACTTCTGGTCAGCTACCACCTCCACATGCAAGATCTGACGCTGGCGCTGCTTCCTATGCTTGTCCTCGTCGATCGATCGATTTGCGAGTGGCAGGAGGGCCGCGCTGGTCGCGGAGTCGAAGCCAAAATCGGAGGCGCTCAAACCTTTATTATTCAAACCTCGACCGCTCAAAACTCGATTGTATGGACGGCCGCTCTGTCAGCAGCCATCGCCGGGCTTTATCTCTATCGCATCGCTGCCGAACTATTGCCGATTCTGCTGATGCGTGGGTGCCTTTTAGCGGTACCCCTCTTCGTGCTCTGGGTGGTCGCTTTGCGATGGTGGCGCATGTGCCGATGAATTTCTGAATCTGCTACTATACGCAACTCATTCTAATTCTCATCTATGTCTGCACATTGGTGGGCATCGATTGTCGGCTTCGTTCTCATTATTGCCATCCTTATGGATGCGTTTGAGACCGTGGTTTTGCCGCGGCGGATCAGGCGTCACTTCCGCATCGCCTCCTTGTTCTATAGAAAGACTTGGCGTTTTTGGACTCGCGTCGGTCTGCATATCAAGTCCGCGAATCTTCGAGAAACCTTCCTTGCTTACTACGGGCCGCTCTCTCTGATCGTGCTAATGTTTTTTTGGGCGCTGGGGCTGATTTTTGGATTCGCCTGTGTCCAGTACGGGCTCGGCGAGCATCTCTCTTTAGGCAATGAAAGAATCACGTTTGGAAAGGTGCTGTATCTGAGCGGCGAAACTTTTTTCACGCTGGGCTATGGGGACATCACTCCTAATAATGGCGCAGCTCGCGCTTTTGCCGTGATGGAAGCGGGCATGGGTTTCGCGTTCCTCGGGGTTGTGATCGGCTACCTGCCGGTCATCTACAATTCATTTGCCGCGCGAGAGATCGAAATTTCGATGCTTGATTCGCGCGCGGGCTCGCCTCCGAGCGCGGCCGAATTTCTGGCGCGGTTGGGGTGTTGTCCGGACCAGAAAGTTCTCGACGGAATTTTTCGCGACTGGGAGCGCTGGTCAGCCGAGCTTTTATCCAGTCACATTTCTTATCCGGTGCTGGTGTTCTTCCGGTCGCAGCACCCCAATCAATCGTGGCTAAGCACGCTAACGGCTATGCTCGATGTGACTTCGCTGATCATGACGGGCGTGGATGGCATTCACCAGGACCAGGCGAAGCTCACTTTTGCCATGGCTCGTCATGCGGCTGTCGATCTGGCGCAGATTGTTAAGGCGGAATACAGTCCACATGATGCTGACCGGCTCACGGCTGCGGACCGCGAACTGCTTAGGACGGAACTGGCATCGCGAGGTGTCATGCTGAATAACAAAGCCGATGCGGCGGAGAAATTGCTTCATTTTCGGGAACTTTATGAAGCTTATGTTTATGCGCTTGGAAGGCGGCTTTTGATGACGCTGCCGCCGTGGATCAACACAGAACGCCACAAAGATAACTGGCAGGGCGGGCCGTGGGATCGCGCGATTCAGGCGCGGGCGCTGGAGCATCCGGGACACGCGGCGGATGATCACTTCTGATTAGTCGTCACTGCCGGTGGTTTGTTTGCGTTTGTTGCTGGCGTGCAAAGAGACCCTGAGTGCCAGCTGCGGATGCGAACCCGCAGCCGCAGCCCCGCTCAGACTTTGCCTTCCGGCCTATTTGCTCATCTTATCCATTTTGCCCATGCCGATTGAATAGGTTCCAGTGCACGTGATGTCATCGGAGCCATCTTCATTCATTTTTCCAGAGCACGTCCCGGAACCCTTGATACCCTTAGCTTTCCAGCTGCCTCTGAAGACCTTCCACTTATTTGCGATCGGTTTGCTTGGGTCCGGTGAGCCGGTTCCTTCGTAGGTGTAGTAAATCTTGTCTCCATCTTCCGCGTCTCGTTGAAGTATCCGTGGAAGTTGAAAAACGCCTTCCACTGATCGTGGAATTCCGTGAAGTTACCGGACTTGTCCTTCAGATCGCCTGAGCTTGAGGTGGCTTCGCAGGTGCCCTGCCCGATCCAATAGACGTGGTCAGGTACGTCACCGACTTCGAGTTGTTGCCCCGTCGGTTTCGAGCAATGCCACTTGGTTTCAATCTTGTTCTGCGCCATGGCTACGGAGCCTGACACTAATAAAGATAGTGTAAACAGCAGAAGCTTGCGCATTTCTCTCTCCTTTGAGTTTAAGTCGAAAACGGGGCAAATATAGTCCAGCTAAAGAGGCTCTGGCAAGCAGCGTGCGTCACGCTGGAGTCTGCGCGCGGTCGCCTCCAGCCTACGAGCCACGATCGCTATGAACTCGCATGTAGGGATGTGCAAATAACGGGGCTCTGCTCCGTCGATGGTTCATCGTCGTAGGGGAAACTACGGCTCGTCGCTCGCCGGGTTATTTCCGCTGAATAGACTGTAGATAGCCGATTATGTTTTCCAGCCTGACGTTGCCTAAGTCCTGATCAAACTCGATCTCGTGGAAAATCTGTCCCCAAACCGGCATCACCTTCGAGCCGTGGGCGGGCAGCAGATCGTCGGTACCAAACATTACTGTGTTACGCACATGAATGGAAGGAAATGTGCCGCCATTTCGTTGGGAAAGTCTCGTCAGATCGGGAGGTGATCGCTTAAGGGCCACGGCGGTGGGGCCGTTTCCCCGCCCATCGAGTCCATGGCACGCTGCGCAGTAATTTCGAAAGATGCCGGCTCCGTCCACCGGACGGATCGGCGCTTCTCGCTGGTACCGACTTGTGCGGAAGCAAAAATAGCCACAACAGCAAGTAAGATCGCGATCGGCACTCGATGCTGCATGGTGGCCTCCGAAGCAAAGAAGCGCTCGGCAGAGTGCAGCTAACATGCTATGCCGCGCGCGTGGCGTGGTCGGTGACCGCGGTAACAGACCTGTGTGATGTCGTTGGGGCAGCGCGATTGTCGAGAAGAAATTCCTGGCGACGTCAGTTTGATGACTCACCTTCCACTTCACTACGGCTTCAGCATGGCGGATGAAATAGTGCCACTTATCCATGGCCGCAGGAATGGCCACGTCGAAGAAGCCGACCATCATCTCGTCTGAGGTCTGGTCGCCCCAGATCACCGTTTTCTCGGGATCGGGATTGTGTGGATTATTACGCGAATTGTCGTACCACGCCACGGCGCGGAGTTTGGTTCCTGCCTTCAATTCTCGGGGCTCGGCTAGCTTGTAACTCAACTGCCAATGGAAGTGATAATTCACTCGCAGCAGAGTTTCGATGCTTCCGTCATCGTGCACGATGTCGTATTCGAAGCGTTTTCCCCGCAGATGCATGTGCGGAAATAAACTGAGAAGGGTGGCGTCGTTGGGGAGAGTCCCTTGCACTTCCACGCGAAAATCGTCGACCTCGGGCGGAATCAGGAGAGCGTGATTATTCAATTGCAGCGTGATGACTCTTTGTTTTGGCGGACTCTTTGCGAATACGAGGCCTATGCTTGCCTGGTCGCTTGCGGCTTCACCGTTGGTTGTGTAGTGCATCTGAAAAACGAGATCTGATCCGGCGGGAACGAATTTTGCCATTCCGTCGGCCCAGTGGTCGGGAGCGCTTCCGGGCGCGAATACCAGCAGGAGATCGCTGGTCGTCTCGTGAGCCTCACGCCGTTCTTTGGGATCGGTCAGCGTGGATGCGGTGAACGGCGCGCCCACCGGCGCGTGGCGCAGCCATGGCGAATCGGGAGGACGGATGTATACGACGGCATGGTGCACGTGGGCTGGGCTCGACGGACGCACCTCGACCATTTGGATCCACTTGTCCTCGGTGAAGTGCGTGGGAACAATCTCATACGTGTACTCGACTTCGCCTTGGGCTGGTATTGGGACTGGTTGCGGCATCGTCATGACAACATCCGGCTGCGGAATATTCCATCCTTCACCCCACTTGGGCGGCAGAGGCGCATCATGCGGGTTCCCGGCTGGCGCTCCGGATTTTTCCCAGGCTGCGATGGTCGCGATCTGCTTGTCGGTTAGCGACGGGTCATTGGCAAAGTGCCCGTAGAGGGGATCGGCAAACCATGGCGGCATCATTTTCATTGTCACGGCTGCCGCCATTTGGCCGGCCCACGGCCTAGTCTGGCTGTAGGTTACTAGCGCCATGGGCGCGGGCTCTCCGGTACGATGACAACCTTGGCACTTACTCTCGAGCAGCGGGACGATGTCCCTGTAGAAGGTGGGTGGAGTATTGGGATGGTTTTTTGAGTCGAATTGTCGTTTTGCAATCGAGCATCGCCGGATGGCATTCGTGACGCCTATTCGCCGCACCCATTAGCAGCACGGAGATCGCTAGCAGCGCGAACGGAGCAACGGCAAACACTGCGAACTGCTTCACTGGCGGAGGAACTCCAGCGTCAGTGCCCAGGCTTGGCGGGCTGAGCGCGGCTCATAGGTTGCGCGTTCGTCACAGAAAAATCCGTGATCGGCTTGAGAGAATTCGACATTCACATAAGATTTGTGGTGCATGCTCAGGGCATCGGTCACCGCTCTCCGGTGCTCGGGGGTGATGTGTTTGTCCAATCCACCCCAGATCAGTAAAGATGGAGCTTGCAGCTTCGGCGCCAGATCGAGCAATCCGGGTGCGATGCCTCCTCCGTAAAACGAAACTGCGGCGCGTAGACGAAGCGTGCCATTGGCTAAAAACGAAATGCGCCCACCCATGCAGAAACCTACGCTCGAGATCTCGTCTGCTTTCACTTGCGCATTCGAACGCAGCCACTCATAGGACGAGCGCACGTCCATCTCCGCCGTCTTGGGTGTTATAGCCTGGAGGTGCGGCATGACGGCAGGGAAATCGGTGTAGCTGCCTTCAAAGCCCGGAGGAGCTGTGCGATGAAAAAGTTCGGGTGCGATTACTACATAGCCCTCCGCGGCAAAGCGATCGCTTACGTTGCGGATGTGGTGATTGACGCCGAATGCTTCCTGGAACAGGAGCAGGCCGGGATTCGACCCTGATTGCTCTGGACGCGCCACGTAGGCGGCCATCGTTGTTCCGTCGGCAACGGCCAGTTCTACTTTGTCTGTTACGATTTTCGTTTCACTTGGATCATGACTCTATGAGAGTATTGCGATTGAAAAGGACCTACCCTCGTGCTGTACTTTAGCAGTCGGGACGGCGATTCAGGAAGCCGGCCCGAGGCAGCTTGAGCGCTTGAGATCAAGTGATGGCCCGATCACCCGATGACCCGATGTTCCACTCCTTCTGCTAACATTTCCCCTTCATGAAGCGTGTTGGTGAAAATGTGGTGCGCATCGAGGCGGAGGCGTTGCGGGCGCTGGCGGATCGGCTAGCGGGGCCGATGGGCGCCGATTTCGAACGCGCAGTTGAATTGTTGTTCAACTGCGCGGGGCGGGTAGTTGTTACCGGGATGGGGAAGAGCGGTTTGATCGCTCGCAAGATTGCGGCTACGTTGAGTTCGACTGGATCGCCTGCGCTTTACCTGCATCCGGTGGAGGCGTTGCATGGCGATCTGGGGATGATTGTGCGGGGCGATGTTGTGCTGGCGCTTTCCGCAAGCGGAGAGACCGAAGAGATTCTTCAGTTGCTGGCTACGATTAAGCGGTTGCAGGTTCCGCTGATTGCTTTGACTTGCGAGGACGTTGCAGAAAACCTAGCGGGCGAGGGCACCCGCTCCACACGAGCTTCTTCTTCTACGCTTGCATCGGCCTCGGATGTGGTGCTTGACTGTTCGATTTCGAAAGAAGCTTGTTCGCTGGGGCTTGCTCCTACTGCTTCAACTACTACCATGCTCGCTTTGGGCGATGCTTTGGCGGTGGCGCTTTCGGAGCGGCGCGGATTTAAGGAAGAAGATTTTGCCAATCTGCATCCGGGTGGAAAACTGGGCAAACGGCTGGCACGGGTGGAATCGTTGATGCACTCGGGAGAGTCGGTTCCGCGGGTGAGGGCGCAGACGAAGATGCCGGACGTGATTTATGAGATGTCACGCAAGAAGCTCGGGCTTACGACGGTGGTCGAGGACGACCGTTTGCTGGGCGTGATCAGCGACGGCGATTTGCGGCGACTGCTGGAACAGCGCGGTAAAGATGGACTCGACCTTACGGCGCAAGATTGCATGACGCGGAATCCGAAGACGATTGGGCCGCGGGAGTTCGCTGCGACTGCTTTGGCGCGGATGGAAGAGATGAAGATTACCTCGCTGGTTGTCGTGGATGGTGACCGGTTGCTGGGGATCGTGCACCTGCATGATCTGTGGGGAACGGAGATGGTGTAGGCGTAATCTCTTAGTGGCAGAAGCGTTGCAGTTTCGGCGGAGGAGGAGTGGGAAATTCGTCGAACTCTCCTTGCCATCCGGAGCAACCTTTTGCGGTTACGGCGCGGATTACAAATTGTTCCATCTCGTGGGCTTTTGCCTTCGCTTCCATGACCTGATTCATGGTGATGTTGCCGCTGTTATCAAGCTCGGTCAGGTCGGCAGCTGCGGCGGCGTATCCGGCGTCGGCGGCGATGGTGTACCAGATGTAGGCGGTGAAACGATCTTGAGGGATGCCGCGTCCATCTTTTAAAGCTTTGGCATAGAAATATTGCGCTTGAGGAAGGCCCTGGTCGGCGGCAATTTTATAATATTTTGGAGCCTTCGCGAAGTCTTTGTCCGCCAGCAAACGCCCGTAATAATAGGCGCCGTAAGCGTTGCCCTGATCGGCGGAGAGCTTCAGCCACTTCTGGGCAACGTCGAGATCACGTGCAACGCCGTTACCCAGGAAATAGTGCCGCCCGACCAGCCAGCCGGCCAGCGGATCGCCTTGTTGCGCAGCTTTGCGGTAGAGCTCGATGGCTTGGGTTTGATTGTTCGCGAGGACGGTCCCAGTTTCGTAATAATAGGCTAATGCAATCTCGCCGGGTCCGTAGCCGAGTTCGGCGGAGCGACGAAAGTAATCGACTCCCAGCGGCTCGTTTTCTGAGTCGCCAATGCCGGTGATGGCGTCCATTCCGCGCTCGTAGAGGGCGTCTGGCGAGGTGCTCTGGGCACAGGCCATGGTGCTCAACAGCACGAGGATGAAAGGCTAAAATCGTTCGACGCATTGAAGATCCAGGAGCAGGTATCGGAACCAGTATAGGAATTAAGAGTATCGATGTAGAGTTACGAAAGTTCGGCGATAGTTTTGAGCAATTTGCGACCCGTAGATTCGGAACCTGCCGACGATCCAACCAGGCGGAAACGTTGGCAAAAACTCCAGCTCAAGGTTAACTTTTAACCTCAAGTTAATCCAAGGTCACGAGCAATGATGCGGCCTTACGAGGTGATTTCTGCGGCTTGAGGAGAGGTCGCGGCATGAATGTTGGGAGCAGTCAGTCGTCGTCAGGATCGGTCGGCGGCGTGTGGTCATTCAGAAACTGTTCCGCACTTACCGGCGCGGGATGGCCTGGAACTGCAGCGGGGTCTGGGTGAAATTGAAGCAGTCGGAGAGATCGTCAGCATAGGCGTCCGCATAACCTAGCGATGGCAGGCTGAAGGTTTTTTCGATAAACCGCAGGATGCTGCCGAAATCATGTTGTGTGTGGGAAATGTAGGCCGCCTTGGCGTAAGGAGAAACCACGATCAGTGGCACGCGGAAACCGTAGATATATCCGCATCCCCATTGTGTGCAGTTCGCCAGCGTTTGCGGAGGGGCAACGTGATCGTACCAGCCACCCCAGTCGTCCCAGCTGATGATGATTGCAGTATTAGACCAATACGAACTGTTGCCGATGGCATTCACGATTGATGCGACCCATGATGGCCCTGAACCGTTATTGATGGACGCGTGATCGGATTCATGCGCCACCGGGTATAACCCAACTCACCGCAGCCAATTGGTTGTCTGCAATGTCCGTCAAGACCTGTGTCTGGGGAATGATTACGTTCGCCCAGGCGCTGCCTGTGCAAGCTAGCTGGCCGTTCTGCGTTTGCGGCTGACACATGTGGTTGATCGCGTCTGGAGCGGTCCAGATGGAGCCCGCCGAGGGAGCATAATAGCGCCAGGAGATGCCTTTGGCGTCGAGCAGATCGGTGAGTGTGGGATGTTCAAAACACGGGTATTGCTTTGACGATTCGGCTCCCGATGGATCGATTAACGCAACTGTCGCGGCGTCCGGGGCGATGCACCCTGCGCCGCCAAGCGGATTCTCGGCAGCGAACAAGTTGCTGGTGGCTGTAGGCGCGGAGGTACCGGAGAGGATGAATTGATGTGCGGGAAAGCTAGGTCCCTGGTTGGTCTGGAACATACGGTCGCCGAATGTGTATTGCTCGGCGAGCTGAAAGTAAGGCTGAACGTCCGCTGGATTCACATACATAAATTGCGCGTTGGGCAGGGGACAGTTAGTCGCATTCTTTGAGCAAATGACCGCAACCAGGTTGGCACCGTCCATCTTGCCGCCGTCGTACATGCGGACGAACGCGCTATGGCTATGGCTGAGGTCGTAATTGTTCGCCAGATCTTCCGGGCTCAGCGGAATGGTCTGGCCTGTGGAATTGATTCCGGAGCTGGCAATATCAGCGCCGCGTGCAATCAGTACCGGATCCTGGAAAAGATTGTCGGGCGTGCGATTTTCCTGGAAGATCACCACGACATGCTGAATGAGGGAAACGGGTTGATGCGGCGGTTGAGCTGGAGCTGTTCCACCGCAACCATTTGAGATCAACAGTAAGCCCGCAGTGCTCAGCAGCACAAACATCAGGCAAACCCGGAAGCGCGTCATGGCTGGGCTCCTTTGTGGCGCAAGTCTTGTCTCAAAGTAACCCGACCTGCCGGGTTATCCGCTCTGCAACCTTGTTCAGCTGAATATAGTGTATTCCGGAAGCGCGCGTGCTTACAGAGAACGCATGATCACGATGTCGCGTTTCTTGAAGATTTCATTGAAGGATTTCACCGAAAACGGCTTGACACGCAGATGATCGCGCGGATACAAGGGGTGATCCTTGACGATGGCAAAAGCCTCGGCGTAATCGAGCTCAGCCTGGTCAACGGAGACCTTAAATCTTAACGGCGGTGCTATGGGCGGGAAGATTTCATGGAAGAGCATTTCGGGTGGGCATAGCCGGGCCTGTGGGGTCTGGTAAAACCGCTCTTGTAGATCGTCTTAGTAAGAAGCTCTTTCCGAAACTCAGCCTTGCGGTGGTCACCAACGATATTTACACGAAAGAGGACGCGGAATTTCTTCTTCGGCAGGGTACGCTTCCGGCGGAACGGATAAAAGGCGTGGAGACGGGAGCATGCCCTCACGCGGCGATCCGTGAAGACGCTTCCATGAATCTGCAAGCAATCGCGGAGTTTGAGGATAGTCTCCCGGGGCTCGAGCTGATTTTTGTGGAAAGCGGCGGAGACAACCTGGCGGCTGCCTTTAGCCCTGAGCTGGTCGATGTCTGGATTTATGTTATTGACGTCGCCGAGGGAGACAAGATCCCGCGCAAGGGCGGCCCGGGCATCACACGTTCCGACTTGCTGGTGATCAACAAAATTGATCTCGCACCCTACGTGGGCGCTTCTCTCGAAGTGATGGACCGCGATTCGCGAAAAATGCGCAGCGATCGACCCTTTGTGTTTACCAATCTTCGTGAAGGCGTCGGACTCGAGACCGTGATCGAGTGGCTGGAGGGGAAACTGAATCAGCCCGCCGACTCGCGGCGTGGATTGATCGACGCTCACTCGCCTTATACCGGACACTCTCATAGCCACGAGCACGATTCGCATGATCATTTGCATGATCGTCACACGATCACGCGCATGATCACGTGCACGGTCTTGATCATTCGCAAACATAAAGATGAGAAGTGCGGGCATGGAGCCTGATCGGAACCAAACTTATCGCTCGCCGGCGAAGGATCTGGCCTTTTTGCGGCTGCTTCATCTTGCCGACAGCGCATTGCCCATCGGCACGCTCGCCCACTCTTTTGGATTGGAAACCCTGGTCTCAGCGGAGATTTTGAAGGCCAGCGATTTGCCCAGTTTCCTGCACGGTTATTTGCAGGAGACAGGAATGCTCGAAGCTGTGGCCTGCCGAGAGGCGTTCCAGCTTGGCCGGGCTGGACAGAAAATTCTCCGCTGCGGGATGGCTTGAGATCAACGATTGTTTAAGCGCGTTGAAGGCAGCGCGAGAAAGCCGGGCACGCAAGCGCTGCGCTAGGACGGAATTTTCTCCAGGCAGCTCTCGGGCTTGACGATTTTCCTGTTCTTCGAGAAGCGCGGCAGGCCTCACTCAAATCGATGAGTCTGATACATCATGCTGCAGCGTTCGGCTTGGTGAGTGCAACATTTGACTTCGACGAAAGCAGCGCCATTCTCGCGTATCTTCACCAGATGACGGCAAGCTTGGTCTCCGCCTGCCAGCGCTTATTGCCAATGGGACAGAACGAAGCCATGCGCATTCTTTGGAATTTAAAGCCGGCGATGGCGGAAACTTCGGAGCGCAGTGCGATGTTCACTATCGATACGGTGAACTGCTTTACGCCGTTGCTGGATTGGGGCGCCATGGAGCATACCGCACTGCGAACGCGTTTGTTTATTAGTTAAAACTTGAATCGATATGGCTCAGACAGCCGAGAAAGTGGTCAGCGATATCGGCCCGAATGTTTTTGGGCAAAGCCGCGTTCGCGCCACAATGTGTCTGGATTTTGCGTGTGATTCTGGCGCGGGCGCTACATTTCTGGCAGCGAGTTTACAGGAGCCTCCGCTGAAGGTTGTGCGTGCTTTCACGCTGGAAGATGGCACGGCACTGGTTCATCTCCACAACGTATCGGGCGGGTTATTCGGCGGAGACCATCTCACGCTAAAGGTAAATCTTGGAATCAATACAGGCGTACAAATGACTACGACCGGCGCTACGCGCATCTATCGTCACCGGCCGGGCTCTTCTCCAACAACCCAGTGCAACGAGGTGATTGTTGGGGAAGGCGCTTTGCTCGAATACCTGCCTGACGCAATCATCCCTTTTGCTGGCGCAAATTTTGTTCAGCGAACATCTATCGACCTTCGTGAGGGCGCTGGGATGTTCTGGTGGGAGATTCTTTCTCCGGGCAGGGCAGTGCGCGGCGAGTCATTCGCGTATGAACAGCTCGAGATGAGGACTCGAGTAACCGCTCTCGGCCGCAAGATCGCTGGGGAGAGTTTTTGCCTGAGGCCTGCCAGGCAGAACATTTCTGCCCTGGCGAGGTTCGGATCTTTTCGTTACGTTGCAACGTTTTATATTTGCCGCGTAGGTGTGGAAACAAGCGCCTGGCGCGCCCATGAGGATCAGTTGCGCGATTTGACCAGCGGTTTGACCCGTCCCGGCGAGATCCTTTGGGGAGTCAGTTCTCTTGTGGCCCACGGTCTAGTCGTCAGATGCCTTGCCCGCTGCGGGCGCGATATTTTGCCTGGACTTCAGAACATCTGGCGCGAAGCAAAGCTTCAGATATATGGGCGCAACGCGATTCCGCCACGCAAAGTAAACTAAAAAAAAGTAAACTAAAATGCCGCTGGAAATCGAACGGAGCAACCAATCGATTTGGGAGACATTCGTGCACTTGACCCCGCAAGAACAAGAGAAGCTGCTAATCGTGGTTGCGGCCGACCTGGCTCGCAAACGCCAAGTCCGCGGCCTACGACTCAACTATGTGGAAGCCGTTGCCATTCTCGCGGCCGAAGTTATGGAAGCAGCTCGTGACGGCAAGACGGTGGCTGAGATCATGAGCTTTGGCGGGAAAATACTGAGTCGCGATCAGGTCATGGAGGGCATCGCTGAGATGATTCACGAGGTCCAAGTCGAGGCCACGTTTCCAGACGGTACAAAACTGGTTACGCTGCATGATCCGATCAAATGAGCACGCTCTTGCACGAGGATTCTGCCAATCCGATCCATGAGCAGCCCGAGGGGGAACTGTGAAACCCGGAGAGTACCTGTTGGATCTCGCCGCCGGACCCATCGAGGCGAACAAGGGAAGACGGACCTCGCGGGTGGTCGTGAAAAACACTGGTGACCGCCCCATCCAGGTTGGCAGCCATTACCATTTTTTCGAGACAAATGCCTCGCTATCCTTCGATCGCGGAGCCGCTTATGGCATGCGTCTCAACATCGCTTCCGGAACCGCAGTTCGTTTTGAGCCCGGTGAAGAAAAAGAAGTGGAACTTACTGATTTCGGCGGCGGTCGCATGATTCATGGCTTCAACAATCTGGTTGAGGGCGATCTTCGGGATTCGCGGTTGCGCGCCAAAGCTTTAGAGCGAGCGCAACATGCGGGCTTCTTATCTGAGGAAGTTGGAAAGAAACAGGAAGAGGGAAAGAAGCGATGAGCCTCTCCATCCCTCGCCGCACTTACGCCGACCTTTATGGCCCCACGAAGGGCGATCGCATTCGCCTCGCCGACACTGAACTGATCATCGAGATCGAAAAGGACTTCACGCACTACGGAGACGAGATCACTTTCGGCGGCGGAAAGGTGATACGCGACGGCATGGGCCAGAGCAGCACCGCTATTCGAGAAGCGCAACCTGGCGCGCTTGACCTGGTTATTACCAACGCCGTGATCCTTGATCATTGGGGGATCGTTAAAGGCGACATCGGCATTAAGAACGGGCGTGTCGTTAAGGTTGGCAAGGCCGGCAATCCCGACACAATGGAAGGTGTCGACTCCGATCTCGTCGTCTGTGCGGCCACGGAGGTGATCGCTGGTGAGAATCTGATTGTTACTCCTGGCGGCGTTGACAGTCATATCCATTTCATTTCTCCGCAGCAGGTGTATGCCGCTATTTCGAGCGGGATCACTACCATGATTGGCGGCGGAACTGGCCCTGCCACAGGGACGGCCGCGACCACTTGCACTCCCGGGGCGTGGAATCTGGCTCGAATGCTGCAAGCTGCCGAGGCGTGGCCCATGAATTTTGGCTTTCTAGGCAAAGGCAATGCCGCCGCGAAAGCGCCTCTTGCCGAACAGATCGAAGCCGGCGCCTGCGGTCTTAAACTTCATGAGGATTGGGGCACGACTCCGGCGGCCATCGATGCCTGCCTCAAGGTGGCCGATGACTATGATGTTCAGGTTGCCATTCACACCGATACGATCAATGAAGCCGGGTTTCTGGAAGCTACGGTCGCTGCCATCGGTGGTCGCGTCATCCACACTTACCACACCGAAGGCGCTGGCGGGGGGCACGCTCCCGACATTATACGGATTGCGTCTTTCCCCAATATTCTTCCTTCGTCAACGAACCCCACACGGCCGTTCACGGTTAACACCATCGCCGAACATCTTGACATGCTCATGGTGTGTCATCATCTGAATCCGCAGGTGCCGGAGGACGTTGCATTCGCCGAAAGCCGCATCCGTCCAGAGACTATTGCCGCGGAAGATATTCTGCACGACATGGGCGTGATCAGCATGATCTCAAGCGACTCACAAGCCATGGGCCGCGTGGGCGAGGTGGTTATTCGCACCTGGCAAACCGCGCACAAAATGAAAACGCAACGCGGCACGCTTACCGGAGATTCCTCTCGCAACGACAACCAGCGCGCGAAACGCTACGTTGCCAAATACACGATCAATCCTGCAATCACGCACGGCATGGCGTCGGAAATTGGTTCCATCGAGCCAGGCAAGCTTGCTGATATCGTTCTTTGGAAGCCCTCTTTCTTCGGAGTGAAGCCCGAGATTGTGCTCAAAGGCGGGTTTATCGCGTGGAGCGCTATGGGCGATCCAAACGCGTCCATTCCTACGCCTCAGCCAGTGCTTTATCGGCCGATGTTCGGTAGCTTCGGCGCGGCCACGGCTGCCAGTGCGATCACATTTATGTCGCAAGCCGCGGTCTCGGCTGGATTGCCGCAAACACTTAGCTTGAAGAAAATCGTGAAGCCCGTCCGCAACTGCCGTGCGATTGGGAAAAAAGACATGGTGCACAATAACGCCACTCCCAAGATTGAAGTCGATCCTGAAACTTACGAAGTGCGCGTGGAAGGACAGCCGATTGCATGCGATCCAGCGAGTGTGTTGCCGCTTGCGCAACGATATTTTTTGTTCTAATTCTTGCGTTCCATAACCGCCGGTCCGGGGACTCCTGCGTCGAAGCTGACGTGCAGTTTGGTCAAGCCGCGCAGCCCAGCATTAGCGCGCCAGTCCAATGTTTTGTCAATCAAAGCCGGCCTCGAAAGCCGACTCACTAGCTTGGTGAACGCGATTTGACCTTCCATGCGGGCCAACGGTGCGCCGAAACAAAAATGCGCCGCCCAACCGAAGGCCAGGTGCCGATTGTCTGGTCGGAGGAGATTCAGACGGTCCGGATCAGGGAAACGATTTGGATCGCGGTTGGCAGCAGCTAAGACGGCCACAACCCTTGAACCCTTTTTGATGGTCTTTCCACCAAGCTGCATCTCAGCGGGCGCAATTCGGGCTGTGTGTTGCACCGGCGACTCATAGCGGAGCAGTTCCTCCACTGCGGAACCAACGATTTCAGGATGATCACTTAGTTGGTGGAGAGACTCAGGATTGTTAAGCAAGGTTAGAAATCCGCTCGCGATCAGGTTGGTGGTAGTTTCATGGCCACCGATTAAAGTGATGATGGTGTTTGCGATCACCTCTTCATCGGAGAGACGCTGGCCGTCAAACTCTGCGGTCATAAGCGAAGAAATCAGTCCGCCAGTTGGGCACTGGCGCTGCTCTTCCATTCTGGCGGCGACGTAGCTCTTCAAATCTTCGAGGCTATGCACAATCTCAGCTACGCGATCCGGATGGTGCTGAAAATTTCCCAGCACTTCCGCCAGATCGATGACCCAGTCGTGGAGCTGCTCATGATCTTCTACCGGCACGCCAAGCAGCCTTGCGGTAACAATCGCAGGCAAGAGATTGGCAAAATCGGCAATCAGATCCATACGCCCGGAAGCAATGACCTTGTCAATGAGTTCATCGGTTATGGTCTCGATCACGGTGCGCAACTCCTCTACCCGGCGCGGAGTGAATGCGGCGGCGCAGATGCCACGCAGACGCGAGTGTTGGGCGCCATCCATAAACATCATCTGCTGTAGCATGACTTCGGAGAATGGCTTCATTAACGAGAGCCCAAGCTCATCGAGATAAGCCGGTTGGGGAGTGCGGTCAGCCGAATAATTCTTTAGAACTGTAACCACTTCAGGGTACGTGGTTACCACCCAGGCGTGCATGTAAGGGTCCCAGTGCACGGGGTTGTGTTGACGCAGAGCGCGAAAAAGCACATGTGGGTCGGCTAACACCTCTGGATTGATGAGTCGGAGGAGACTCAGGTTCTCGTTGTTTGACTCTTCGGTCCCAGTTATAGGAGAAGCCTGCATCGCTTAACTTACTCCGTTAGATCTCCGTCAGATCCCCGACAGATTTCTTAAAATCCGCCACGTGGGTGGGTAGTGGCTCTAAAGATTCTGTTGCCGCATGAAAGTGACCAAGTCTAAATCTAGTGGACTCAGGAGGTACACTTGGGGACCACATCAGGTTCAAGTTTAAATTCGCCAGGTTGTAACACCGGCTTAGCCACGCTTCCCTGCGTGAGCTGCGCCTGTTGACGAATTGTCGGATTCTTCAGAAGTTCGTCAACCGAAACATTCTGATCAAGCTCTGCGGCAATGCGCTGCTGTAGAACAAAAACCAGTTCCCGTCGGCCGCCCACATCGAAAAAGTTGTCGTCTAGGCCTGTGTGATTGCGCCCGAGCAAGTCTGTCCAAATCGCAACCAGACGTTGCTCCCGCAAAACCGTTTCGCCCAATAAAGCCAGGCGTTCAACGGTGGGCGCTTCAAAGAGCTGCCGCACCGACAATTCCACACCGAATGCGCGCCGCAGCCGCAGTAATAGTTGCATACCTAAAAGGGAATGACCTCCGGCTAAGAAAAAGTTATCTTCTGCCCGAAGAGCATCGTTTTTGAGCAGCTGTCGCGCCATGGCCAGAAGTTCTTTCTCCATGGGCGTAGCCCGTGTTTTCGCTACTCTTCTTTCCAAGCGGTTTGTGTCGGTTGGCACGGGAAGGTTGGTTAGATCCAGTTTTCCATTTGCCGATACCGGGAGCGCGTGCAAGCGCACAAAGATGGCTGGGATCATGTAGTCCGGCAAACTGCTAAGCAAATGGCTCTGTAGTTCATCGACGGTAAGGACCGGCGCATTCTCTTTCGGGAGTACGTACGCCACAATCTGTTTTTCTCCCAATTCCGAAAGGGTAACGATCGCTGTGGCAAAATCGATGCTCGGATGCTTGGTCAGAACGCTGACAATCTCGTCGAGTTCGACTCGCTGTCCACGTATCTTTGTCTGGCGGTCGAGCCGTCCGCGAAATTCGATTTCCCCGTTCGGCCGTCGAACTCCGCGATCGCCGGTGCGATACATGCGCGCGCCTGCTATCCCTGCGAAAGGATCAGGCAGAAAGCTACGCTCGGTGGATTGAGGAAGATTGCGATAACCACGTCCAACGCCATCGCCGCCGACGTAAATCTCGCCGCTGGTGCCATCTGGAACCTGGTTACCGTGTTCGTCGAGTAGATAGACGCTGGAGCCCGTGATCGGGCGGCCAATCGGTGGCGCCCCTTCGGACCCAGTTTTAAAAACACCAGTTTTAAGCACGCAAGATGTGGCAACCACCGTGCATTCCGTGGGTCCATAGTTGTTGACAACTTTGAAGGGGAGCTGGACCTCCGGCGAACGCCGCAGCGCATCTCCGCCGGTGAGCAGAACACGCAGTGCCGAACTTGCCGGCCATTCCATTGCCATCAGGGGCGCGGCATGGACGGTTGGAACGAAGGCAATGGTCACACGCTCCCGAATTATCCATTGCCGCAATAACTCCGGCGATGAGCGCACTTCATCACTGGCAAGGCACAAGGTCGCACCCGCCGCGAGATGTGGCCAGATCTCCCAAACCGCCGCGTCGAATCCAAGGCCTGCGAGATGACTCGCGCGATCTTGCGGCGTAACCTTAAAGGCCTCCTGGTGCCAGCGGATGAGGTGAGATAGATTCGCATGTGTAATCTCTACTCCCTTTGGGAGGCCGGTTGTCCCCGAGGTGTAGATCACGTAGGCAAGGCTCTCGGGTTGGACAGATGCGCATGCTGTGGCAGGAGCGTTCGCGATGGCCGCAGCGTCACGGCAGGGATCCAAGCCGTGTGCCTGAACCCGAAGCCGATCAAGAAGTGACGCGCCCGCGACGAGTATAGTGGCGCCCGAGTCGTTCACCGCAAAGCGCAAACGCGAATCCGGCCAGACGGGATCCAGGGGCACATAAGCGGCACCAGTTCGCATGATCGCGAGAGCAGCCACGATCCAGTCGAACGACCGTTCCATGCAGATAGCGACCGTGTCGCCCGGAACGGTGCCATGCTGGGACAAATATCCGGCAAACTTATCTGCCTGGTAGTTGAGTTCCTCATAGGTCTGCTGTTGATCGCCATAGCTCAGAGCGACGGATTGCGGACAGTTATGCCGCAGCGCCGAAATATGTTCAGTAACAGGATGAATGATCGCCGTCAAACTCTGTCTCTACCTCCATTTGCGACTCTAAAGGACGGGGGATAATGTTTCGCTAGCGGTCCGTATAGAATTATTGGCCCTTCCCGCTGGCAAGGCAAGCCGAAACCTTTCGCAATGATGGCACGGTAGTTTTAGAGTGGGTACGGCATGATGTTTGCAAGTATTTGCACATCGACCGCGGATTAGTGCCGAATCTAAATCTTAGCCGATCCTAATCTGTTAGAGACGTATTCACCGTCTGAGGGCATGATTCGTGCGCTATGCGACACTCAGGCCCAAAAAGGTAAAAGAAATATCTGCACCTCCGAAAATCGCTTGGATAATCGACAAACATAGTTTATTGTGGCCCGCATTAGAATTTGCATCAGGGGCCGGAAATCACCAACTCAGATTAGGCACGACTTGGTTTCGCGGATGATCGACAACTTCTGCTCACCGGGACGTATGCCAGGGTTGCAGGTTTGTCGGCTCCAAGAGGAATCCAGCCGTGAAATCCTCCGTTTGCCTCTCCCTTCTTGTAGTGGCTTCAGTTTTCTCTTGCCATTGCTTATCTGCTAGCGCCCAGGATTTGGTTAGTTCAGCTGTTTCGAACCCGTCCGAGGTGCCTACAAGTGCTTCTCCAGGGGGATTGGTCACGGACTCGCCGCGGATCATAATCCCCGGTCCGCTGCGGTCGTTTCTGCGGATGGGAGGCATCAGTCAAAAGATTGCGCCGGAAGAGGTGTTGCCCTTGCTGAGCAGGAATGTGTTTTTGCAAGGTTATAACAACTCCAGAAAGACTGAATTTCTCATCCTGCTGGGCAGATATGTCTCCCAAGCCAGGGAGTTGTCCCTTTGGCGGCAAGCGACGGAATGATTCACGCTTCGAATTGCGACGACGTGAAACCGCTGTTGGTCATCCTCGGATATCGGACCCGGCCAAATTGTGGAGATCCTGAAACATCCCTGCAGACGGCGGATTCCGAGAGGGCTTTCATTACGATCGATTCTGGGTTTCCTTTACCGGCATCTGGAGCAGACTCTCCAAGGCGGCAAGCCTTTCGCATACCCGTACGCTGCTTCTCCGGTGCCCGTATTGTTCGCGGCAAGCGACTGGACCAAGGCAAGCGGGAAAAATTCCAGGGTGGTCCGAAAGGATTTGGTCGACACAATTTTGAGCGAACCGAATGTAGCCCGCCTATATTGGGCACTGTCCAAGCTCGATCCCGACACGGATAAGGTTTTGCAGCGATCGATCGGGATTAAGAAACTGCTGCCGTATGCCGCGGTCCTCGATTTTTATGGCAGCCACATCTGCATCCGTGATGGACGGGTAGTAGTTCCGGGAGGGTTGGGAGCGGAAGCTGCGTGGACCGACTTGGTCGGGGCCAGCCCAGCCTCTCCTGCAGCTTTCGTGCAGCGATTGCTGGCCGGCGGCAAGGGTTGGCTGACCGCTTATTTTGATGTGCTTTCACGGGTCAATGGAAGCCGACAGGCCTATTTCACCGATCCGCGGCGACTGCGAGTTTTCTACGAAGCTCTTCGGGCTCCGGTCTTTCGGCTAACGCCACTACGGGTGTGTTCAGACCAGCTCCGGAGTTGTTGCTCCTGGTGACCCGGCTGCAGTGGGAGCCCACCGGCGAACCATTGGTTCCCGGAAATCTCGACGTGTGGAAAGAGATTATTTCCCACAGGGCGCGTGAGTGGGGCAGACGTACTGGCCACCTAAGCAGTCCAGATCAGCTTGTGGAAACAATGTTCTCGCTGTCACGAGTCATGGACGATAACTCGCCGCTCCAGATCTACCTGGCGCTTAGCGCGCTCGAAAGCAGACGATCTCCCGAACATCGTCTCGCTCCTGCGACCGTTCGCCTTTTGGCCCAAAATTTCGACGAGTTTAGCGATCAGTATCGGATTCTCTCCGAGTTTCAACAGCTAAATGACACCTCCATTGTCCTCTTTCTTGAAACCGCTCGAGCGCTGAACAAGGTTCCTACTTCCTTGCGTGGTGATGCCCTTGGTATGTTTCAGGCAAATGTCGGGCTCTGGCAGATCCTGGCGCGGCAAGGCCAGATCTCGACCCCGCGGCTGAACGATTCCTGGCAGCAGATGATCAAGCCATTCGCCAGAATTCGATCAGCGGCGCAGTTATATAACGCCGGGCGGGGATCTCTCGGAGAACTTTTTCGATTTACCAACGGCGAGCCGAGAGTTTCTCAGGATGAAATCATCGAGTTGCTGGCAGGGCCTCGGCAGACTACCGCGGAGGGGTTGAGGGTCCATCAGGAGATCGCCCGCAGAATCCGTTCTGTAATGGATGGCCAGCGGCTGGTCTCTCTTGACACCCTGCTCGCGTTGGGGGATGCCCTGAGTGACAAAGGTCGAGGGAAGTCCCCGGACGAGCTGGTGATGCGCGAAGCCGGGGAAGTGCGCGAATTCGAAATGCCGCGGCCGATTTTCACGAACAGTGAGAGATCGGAATGGGCGGCCGGAATCTATAACAACCATCACACCGACGTGGAGATGCGAACCGACGTTGGGAAAGTAATCAAGTCTCCCGCGCCGTCGTCCGCACAACTGGAAGAGGCTCGCGGTCAGCTCGCTTCTTTCTTGAGGGACACTCTGGTTGGTTTGAACTACGCCTATTATGAGCCGCCCGGCGCCCAGGCTCTGCACAATAATCCGCTCCTCGTCCGCTCGCACGACTTTGCCGCAGAAACGCTGGGCGGCGTAAAAACAGTTTGGCGGGCTCCCCGGCTGCTTGGCCAAGGTTCTCCCGCTGGAGGCGGCGCGCATTTCGTTGGTTCTCTGGCTGATCTACCCTATGTTCTCGCCGATCTCGAACAGGATTTTATTTCGCCGGAGAGTGTCCAAGCGCTGATCTGGAAGGAATTGACGCCGGTTCTGTTGACCAATGCGATTTTGCCGCGCTGGTGGGATGTCACCCAGACTGAACTTCATGCCATCGCGCTCTATCAACGAGCGGGAGAGGAACTCTTGACTGCTTCCGCTAAGGATGTGGACCTGGGCAGCAAGGTAATGAACATCCTGTCGGATCGGATGAATCCCCAGCGGTCAATGCAAGTCGAGCAAGCTCTACGCGGCGGCCGCGCGCAGGAAATACTTCCGCGGGTCACGCCTGCGGACACGTTCTATCTGACGGCAGAGTTTCAGCGAAGGTACCCGGGAGAGACCGGTTCCTGGGGGCCTGCGACGCAGGAACTGCAAACTCTCTCTCGTGAGCATCCGGATCAGGTCAACTGGAGGCAGTTATCGCACGATTTTGGGGTGCCGCATCCGATCCTGGCTCAAACCTACGGTAATGAACTGCTCAACGTTGGACCCCTGCCCACGTTCATGGGATACTCCAGCCGTCTTCTGGCGGAGTCCTGGGATTCGCCGAATCTCTACTGGGCGCGGCTTGCGGACGAAAACGGGCTTTCGGCGGTAACGTTAAACCGTCTAGTGCCCCAGCTAACGCGATCCATGGTTGAGAAGATTTTCGCGACCGATTTGGAAGACTGGCGGGCGCTGCTTCGCGCCATGCGCGAAACGGGCGAAGATTTTCGGAACGGCAAGATAGTGTCGCTCACGAGTGTGGGCGCGCCTCGGCCTTAGGCGCGCGCGGTCAACGTGCTGGTGGAATGCGGCGATCCCAGCAGATGGGTTCGCAGAGTAGGAACTGAAGAATCATGGTACGGAAATCCTTTCTGTCTCTTTGGCTGTTTTCGGGTCTATTCTTCGTCTACGGAATCGGCTATGGAACTGGAGTCGACGCTCAAGAGAGCCCTGATTTTCACGTTGTCGTCAACCTGGTCCAGCTCAACGTCGCGGTGACTGACAAGAACGGAAAGTACGTTACCGGTCTTCGCCCCAATGATTTTTCCGTTGTGGAGGATGGGATTGCTGAAAAAATCGCCACCTTCGCGGAAGGCGATGAACCGGCTCTTAATCCGATTGAATCTGTTGATCCTGGTGGGTCTTTGGAAGCATCTGGCGATTTGAGCAAGGGCCCCACGTCCGCGGACCCACGTCACGCTCTCGATCCTTTGATCGCAGGCGCCAATGTATTCGTTTTGTTTGATACGAGCAATTACATGTATCGCGGCTTTGTTTTCGCGCAAGATGCGATCACCGAGTTTGTTCGTTCTCTCGGAACCGCAGACAAGATTGCATTCTATTCCTATAGCCGGGACCTCTCCCGGGCTGCCACTCTTACCCCCGATCGGACGCAAGTCTTGCGGGCTGTGCGCTCGACGGTGGCGGGAGATGAAGCGGCTCTCTACAACACGCTGTTGCTGACGCTGAAGGATGCGGCTCAGTACAAGGGCAGGAAAGTCGTCGTGGTGTTTTCCAACGGCCCGGACAACTCAAGCGTAGTACCACCTGAGGATGTGGCAGAATTCGCCCAGTCCACTGGCGTTGTCATATATATGATCAGCACCCAGGAGGCGAAATTGGAACCACTGTCCACCGCGGTGTTTGATCGCATGACTGCAGCCACTGGTGGTAAGGCTTACTTTGCCAAGAACTGGAGAGACGAAACGCGAGCCTTTGCTTCCGTCCGGGATGATTTAGCGCATCTTTATTCACTAAGCTACTACCCTAAGGCGAATCCCAACACTGGTTGGCGCGCGATCGCGGTGAAACTCACGGGCGACCACTCGAAGGGATACAAGATCCGCACGCGTAACGGGTACCGTCCTCGGCCGTCTCGATTCTCCAGCGAGGCCAAGGCCGATGGGATAGATCAGTGCTCGTTTAACCTGCCTGCGACCTGTCGTGCCCGAGTTCAGTATCTGCAAATTGCGGGGAAGTAAGAAAAACCGCGGACCCCGACACTGCCAATGCACCGGCCCAGCCGGCCGCGACTCATTTCAAGAAAAGCGCTGGATGGTATTGGGGGAAGGCTTGCTCAACGCATTTATGGTACTCAGCAGATCTGATATCGGCATCCCAGAATCTAGCAATCGAACAAAATCGGCTGGGGTGAGGCCCTGACGCTGGGCGATTTGCAACACTTCAGCAATCGCACATTCCACGAGCGCCCGGTTCGGCTCCGCTGAACGCGCCGATTTATTCAACATAACCAATCACAACTTTCAAAATTCTCAAACAACGAACCAGTGTACGGTAACGTACGTTTGCATTGTAGCGAAATCGGGGAAACACTGTAGTTCCTCGAGGGCTAGAGTTGGATTCGCCGAGGAAATTCGAAAGATGGCAAACTACATTGGCGCTATCGACCAGGGCACAACCAGCAGTCGCTTCATTGTGTTCGATCGCTCCGGAAGCATTGTGAGCGTTGCTCAAAAGGAGCACGAGCAGATCTATCCAAATCCGGGATGGGTCGAGCACTCTCCGGAAGAAATTTTGCGCTGCACGACCGATGTCGTCGAGAAAGCGATGGACGCTGGCCGACTGCAAGCCGAAGATCTGGCTGCCATTGGGATTACCAATCAGCGCGAAACCACCGTGGTCTGGAATGCGGAAACCGGAAAGCCTCTTTATAACGCGATTGTCTGGCAGGATACGCGAGTTGCTTCGGCCGTAACTGAGTTTGCCTCGCGCGGCGGACATAATCGGTATCGCGCGAAAACCGGCCTTCCGCTTTCCACCTATTTCAGCGGCCTCAAGATTCGCTGGATATTGGAAAATGTTGCTGGAGCACGCGCACAGGCCGAAGCCGGCAATTTCTTATTCGGCAATATCGACAGCTTTTTGATTTGGCATCTCACCGGCGGACCCGATGGCGGCGTTCATGTGACCGACGTGACCAATGCCAGCCGCACGCAGTTGATGAACATTCACACGCTGCAGTGGGACGAAGAGATTCTGGATGATTTCGGAATTCCGATACGGATGTTGCCGAAGATTGTTTCGAGCAGCGAAGTGTATGGCGTAGCGAAGCGTCCGGCCATCGCGGGCGTTGCCATTGCGGGCGACCTTGGCGATCAGCAGGCTGCACTGGTCGGGCAAACCTGCTTTAAGCCGGGAGAGGCCAAGAACACCTACGGTACGGGATGCTTCCTGCTGATGAACACGGGAGAGAAAGTGGTGTCCTCGAAATCTGGGCTGCTGACGACGGTCGCTTACAAGCTGGGAAGCCAGCCAGTTCGTTATGCACTCGAAGGGAGCATCGCTGTAACCGGTGCGCTGGTGCAGTGGCTGCGCGACAATATGGGACTCATCGAGCAGAGTTCAGACATTGAGGCGCTCGCCCGCACCGTCGATGACAATGGTGGGGTTTATTTCGTTCCCGCGTTCTCTGGTTTGTACGCGCCCTATTGGAGGGATGATGCCCGCGGCGTGATTGCAGGCTTGACGCGCTTCGTTAACAAGGGCCATATCGCCCGCGCGGCGCTCGAAGCCACAGCATTTCAGGTGCGTGAGGTAGTGGAGGCAATGGCGAAAGATTCGGGCATCAAGCTGGACGTGTTGCGGGTGGATGGCGGAATGGTAGAGAACGAGATGCTTATGCAATTCCAGTCTGACATTCTGAACAGGCCGGTGGTGCGTTCGAGGGTGAAAGAGACCACTGCGCTTGGCGCAGCCTATGCGGCGGGATTGGCGGTTGGATTTTTCCGGGACACTGACGAACTGGTCGCTAATTGGGGAGCTGATCAGAAATGGGAACCGAAGATGGATGAGAAATCTCGTGAGCGGCTTTATCGCTTCTGGAAAAAGGCGGTGACGCGTTCGTTTGAATGGGTCGAATAACTTAGGCTTCGTCGCATTGCGATCCTTCACGAAATTGGCGTTCCTCTGGTACGCTGCTTGGTATGCGCTTCCCAGGAATCCTGTTTTTTGTCGTCGCTCTCACAGCCTCCATCTTTTCACGCGAACTCAAAGCTCAGAATCTTAAGCCGGTTGCCGATCGTCTGGCGGCCCAGAATGCACTTTTCGAAGAGCAGTACGAGACCGATTTACGCAACTTTCCTGAACGGGCCACCGCTTTTGGCGATTATCGCTACAACGATAAGCTCGCCGAGTATTCACTTGCCGCCATTGTTCAACGCCACAAAACGGATGAGGCCTTTCTGGCTCGGCTTGAGGCAATCCCCAGTACCGGCTTTTCCGATCAGGACCAACTCTCGCATGACCTGCTGATTCGTGTGTGCAACAGCGGATCGCCGATTTTGACCTGAAGGAATATGAGATGCCGATCAATCAGCAGAGTGGCATCCATACCAGCCTCGCGGATCTACCGCTGTCGGTTCCGTTCGACTCCGTCAAACATTACGAAGACTATGTTGCCCGGCTTCACCAGATTCCTCGTGTACTCAACCAGATGACGGAAGTGCTCCGAGCTGGCATGAAGGACAAGCTGATGCCGGTGCGATTCCTTATCGAGAAGATTCCGGTTCAGTGCCAGGGATTATTGATGCCGACCCTTTTCTGATTCCGACAAAAAAATTCCCTGCAAGCATTTCCCCCGAAGATCAGAAGCGTTTGACCGAGCAGATCACCGAAGCTATCAACGTTGATGTCGTCCCTGCGTACAAGACGTTTGCTGCGTTCCCGAGCACGGAATACGCTCCCGAGGGACGGACCACGCTCTCGATTACTTCGCTGCCGGATGGGGAGAAGCGTTATCGAAATGACATCTACGCACGCACAACCACGCGCATGACGCCCGACGAAATACACGAACTCGGCCTGCGCGAGATTGACCGCATTCAAGCGGAGATGACGGCGATCGCCAAGAAGGAGGGATTCGCCGATCTCGCATCATTTCGAGCTTCCCTCAAAACGAATCCCAAGTACATACCGACCTCGGCGGAACAGATTCTGGATGACTTCCGCCGCTATATTGCGCAGATGGAACCGAAGCTTCCGCAGTTGTTCACTCTGCTTCCAAAATCGCCGGTTACGGTTGAAGCCATACCGGCTTTTCAATCCGCCGCCGCGACGCATTATGTGACGGGTACGCCGGATGGTAAACGGCCCGGGCGGGTTGTGGTTGCTACGTCGAATTTTGCGGAGCGCTCACTGATCGACGACGAGGCGATTGCATATCACGAAGGGATTCCGGGACACCATATGCAGTTGTCCATCCAGCAGCAGCTGACGGGCCTGCCTAAATTCCGCCTGCATGGCCTAAGCTTTAATGCATATACAGAAGGCTGGGCCCTATATGCGGAGCAGCTCGGCAAAGAGGTTGGCTTCTATCAAGATCCGGTTTCGGATTACGGGCGTCTGTCTTCAGAGCTTTTTCGCGCAGTGCGTCTGGTTGTCGATACTGGCATTCACTCCAAGGGATGGACTCGCGATCAGGTGGTGGAGTTCTTTCGCAAGTCTGGAGCTGTCGACGAGCCAACCATACAGTCGGAGACAGATCGCTATATCTCCTGGCCGGCGCAGGCTCTCAGCTATAAGCTCGGCCAGCTGAAATTTCGCGAATTGCGGGAACGCGCGCAGAAGGAATTGGGACCTGAGTTCGATCTGCGCAAATTTCACGATGAGATGCTCGACGGCGGAACGCTTCCCCTTGATTTGCTGGAGGCGCGTACGGATAAATGGATCGCAGAACAAAAATCTCAGTGAATGCGCGAGACTGTAGTGATGGTCATCTGCTCTGGTTCATCCCTTTACCGCGGAGCGGATTTTTGGCGTACCTGAGACGGAGGCTTTTAACGCCGCGTCGCTTTCGATCAGCGCCAGAACTTTTCTGGTCATCTCTTCATCAATGTCTGGCGCTTTTCTGATCTCTACGGGATAGCGGACGAGAAGTTCGAGGCCGGCATCGGCGAACTGAAGACGCGCCTCCGGACGGGGCGAAGCTACCTGGATATCGACGCGGCGCTCGATGTCGGCATGCTGGCGTTCGATCTCTTCCCGATATTGAGCATAGACGGCATTCACCGTAGCTACGAGTTTCTCCTGCGCATCCTTATGATTTCCGTCAGGTGCAATCATGACCACAACTTCATGCCATGCGTACTCGGTTCCCGGAATCTGCTTGAAGAGCGGTGTGCCGGTCTGGAAAAGAACAGCGTTTGAGATCACCACGATGCGCCCAGTCGGATAAAAATCCAAACCAGTGCCGGCGAGTTCCATCAGGTAGAACCTGACGAGTCCGATATCGACGACGTCGCCGGTGACGCCAGCAACGCTGATTCTGTCGCCGACGCGAATTCCGTATCGGCCAATGATGAAGAAATACGCGGCAACTGAAAGCAGGACGGCTTGCAATCCGACCGCGATGCCGGCGGTAATGAAGCCCGCAAATGTTGCCAGAGAACTGAACTCGCTGACGAAGCCGAGGACCAGGACTATGAAAATCAGAAAACCGATTACCACGCGGCGCATGACTAGAAACTGTCGACGGCGGCGTGGGTCGCCAATATAGCGGAAGGTGATGCGGCGCCAGATCTCGGAGAGAACCAGAATGAGACCCAGAGCCAGGAGAATTCCGACCACTCGAACGAGAACGGAGCGAAGAACGTACTTGGATTCGCGGGAAATTGAGTTGTGCCACTCCTCGAAATTTGTCTTGGCATCGTTGAGTACGATGATTTCCTGGCTGAGTGGCAAAAGCGCGGCGGAAAGCTGTTTGAAGCGATCCGTCAATTCCTGGAATTGATGCTGTTCCGCCTGGAGTTGCCGAGGATCAGTGGCGGGCTGCTGGCCTGCGAGTTTTTGACTCTGCTGAATGGTGGCGCGCATTGCATCTCGAAGCGGCGTGCGGAGATGATCTGCTACGCCGCTCGTGTAGGAGGTTTCCTTGCTGATTCCGTCGATCTGATGCATGGCGCTCATGTAGTCATAGAGCGTCATCGCTTCGCTGATCAGGCCGCCGGAGTTGGCTAGCGAGGGTTTGGCCGGCGTGGACGTCGCGGCCGTTTTTTGCGGGCTCGAGCTCGCGCTCGAGCCGAGAACTTCGGGAATCGACCGGGCCAGCTGATTGATGCCGCCCTCGAGTCCTCCGGCGACCTCGCTGTTCGTCTCGACAAACGTCGCCATTTTTTGGATGGTATCGAGCAGAGCCTTTTGTAGTTCTAACTCGCTTTGAAGGGCATCTCGTTGGGAAACGAGGCTGGCGCGCCGCGCTGCGGGAGCCTTCGAGATTTGTGTGTTTAGATTTTCAATCTGCGATTTCAGTTGATCGATCTGAGAAGACGTTTTTGCCTGCAATTGAGCCAGGCTTTGCTGCTGAGTGGTTTCGCCCGAGGCCGAGTTGGCGCCGCCAGCCTTCTGTTGAGCGGCAATGATGGCGGCCTCGGCTTTCGCGGACTGAAATGCCAGCCGCACGACCTGAGCTCCGAGATTTTGCGCGTTGTCCTGATAAATGGCATCGCTGGGTAATCCGACGGATTGAATGCCGGTAGTGGAGTGACGGTACCAACTGATGACCTGGTTCAAGTAATGGAGCGCGGCTGAGCCGTCGAGTTGGACCGGCGGTAAATTACTCGGTGCGGCGGGTGAACTCGTTGTCGAACTCCGTGGAGCGGAAGCTGGCACAGCGGACTGCTTCGGATTTTGCCCCGGCAATACGGCTATGCCGGTCAACAATAGCGCGAGGATCTCAATCACTAACCTACTGGTGCTGCCAAAAGGCTCGGCGGGACGACGCTTCACGGTTAATCGCATTTTGCTGGCCGCAAATCCGCGCGAGATCAGGTAAATCATCCGAACGCCGGGTTGGGGAATCAAATCCACTATGCGCGTACGAAGACGCTTAATCCGTTTCATTGTAACTATTCAGTCCGTTCTTTTTTTGACGCATTTGTTTCTCTATGAGACGTGGGAATTTTCGAGCACGCAAAGTGACCCTCGTCGAGCGCTGTGGGTCAAGCTCATCTTCGGTTGTTGGTCGGTGAGCTTTGTTTTAGCCTCACTCCTCGCCTTTCGCTATACCAATCCCGCTGTGCGCGCGTTTTATAAAGTTGCTGCTGTTTGGATCGGTTTGGTCAGCTTTCTTTTTCTGGCAGCGGTTTCGTGTTGGATTATTTTTGCAGTCGTGAGGTTGGCTGGGCTGCCGGTGAACTTCCATAGAATGGTTGAATTGTTTTTTGGTGCAGCGATGCTAGCGGGATTTTATGGCCTTTTCAATGCAAACTGGACGCGCATCACGCGAACAACAGTCCGGCTGGCAAACCTCCCGGAAGCGTGGCGCGGACGAAGAGCGGCACTAATTAGCGATGTGCACCTGGGGCACGTGAGAAACGGTAATTTTCTGCGGCGCATGGTTGCAAAGATTTCGCGAGAAGAGCCGGATGCAATTTTTATTGCCGGAGACCTTTATGATGGCACGGCCATTGACGCCGGACGGGCAGCGCAGCCATTGAACAAGCTAACAGCACCATTTGGCGTGTATTTTGTCGCGGGGAACCATGAGCAGTTTGGCGATGACAGCAGGTATTTGAGCGCCATCTCGGCGGCTGGGGTTCGCGTGCTTAGCAACGAGAAGGTGGATGTCGACGGTTTGCAGATTGTTGGTGTGCCCTATCGAAATGCGGCGCAGCATGGACACCTGGCGTCGGTGCTGCGCGGAGTGAGCCTGGATCGGGATCGCGCGAGCATTTTATTGACCCATGCGCCAGACCATCCGGAGATTGCAGAGGCTGCGGGGGTTTCACTGCAGCTGTCGGGACATACCCATCTGGGGCAGTTCATACCTTGGAGCTGGATCGCGCGGAGAATCTACCGGCAGTTTGTGTACGGGCTGAGCCGGATCGGTAAGATGCAGGTTTTCACGTCGAGCGGAGCCGGAACGTGGGGACCGCCGTTGCGATTGGGCTCGAATCCGGAGATCGTCATGCTTGAGTTCCAGTAGGGTGCGAAGTTTACTCGCGCTGAATCATCGCAACTAAGATCATCGCAACTAAGATCATCGCAACTAAGATGAGCCGGCCAGGAATTTCACGACTGCGCTGCGAAACTGTTCTGGCTTCTGGATGTGTGGGATGTGGCCGCAATCGGGAATCTCGACCAGCGTTGAGCCTTTGATGGCCGCGGTTGCTTTGCGGCCGAGTTCGGGGTATTGTCCGGCAACGGATCGCAAGGCCGGCAGCAAACGATTCTTTCCGACAACGGTGCGATCGGCTTGTCCGATGACCAGCAGGGTTGGCCGGCTGATTTCGTCCAATTCATAGACTACAGGTTGCTCGTAAATCATCTCGTAGGTGAGCGCCGAGGACCATGCATCGCGCGGATACTCGCCAGTGTCGAGCACGCTCGCCTGGTCCTGCACGTAGATTTCATAGTCTGGCTGCCATGCTCCGGGGTAATAAGTCTTCTGGTAATCGATCATTTTTTCGTAGGTCTGGTTTAACTCCGCCGCATACTGCTGTTGCAGCGAAATGTAGGGGACTAATTTGCGATAGTCTTCGAGGCCGATCGGATTCTCGAGCACCAGTTTCTCGACTGTCTCGGGGAAAAGTAGCGTGAAACGGATGCCTAACATTCCCCCCATCGAATGCGCGATTACATCAACCTTGTTAATGCCGAGGTGGTCGAGGAGGTCTTTCGTATTCTGAGCCATCTGGTGGAAGCTGTAATGGATGTCGGGCCGTGACGATGCACCGAAGCCCAACTGATCGGGTGCAATCACTCGATAGCCTTGCTGCGCCATAAACTCGATGGTCGGCTCCCAGTAAAAGCCGGAAAAGTTCTTTCCGTGCAACAGTAGCAGGGTCTTTCCGTTAGGGGCACCGGTGGGCTGGACATCACGATAAGCGAGGCGAAGATCCTGATTTTCTACCCGCAATTGGAAAAACTGGACCCCGTATTTCGGATGTAACGCCTTTGCCTGCTGTGCGAAGGAACGCGGCGACCAGATTCCGGGGGCCAGAACAAATGCAAGCAAAATGGCTATTCGCGAGCGGTGGAAGTCAGGCATGGGTGTTTACTCTTCGCGCGGGGTCATCTTTACCTCTGCCGCGCATTCAGCTTGTCGAGAGCGCGCTTCAGTTCTTCCAGTTTCTGTCCAGCCTCGCCTAGTTTGCCTTCCGCTGTCAGGCGTTGGTAGTCGGCAAGATCTTTGGCGGCCTCCGCGATAAGGGCGTTGAGGTCGCCTGCTGACGTGGCGGAGGATGTTGCGGCGCGCGCTGGCTCGACGGCTGCCGCCGCGTTCGTTGACGGGGCAGTTGTTGTCGTTGTCATTGAGGAAACGGCTCCGCCAAAAAGTGCGGCCATGGCCGATTCGAAGGTTGGTCCGTAGGCCAGGCGATCTTGCAACGCGAGGACCACGAGGCGCAATTCTGGCATCGGGCTTCGCTCGGCTTGAAGATAAATCGGTTCCGCATACAAGAGCGCGCGACCGGTTGGAATCACCAGCAGGGCGCCGCGTCTCACGTGCGAGCCTTGCTGATTCCATAGCGTTAATTGCCCGGAGAGCTGCGCGTTTTGATCGATTCGGGCTTCGATTTGTAATGGGCCGTCGACCAGCTTTGTCTTGGGAAAGTTGTAGACAACCGACGTACCGTATTGCGCGCCATCACTGCGGCCGGCAATCCAGCCGATCAGATTATTTCGATTCGCTGGCGTGAAGGGAAGAATCTCCACAAATTCCATGCCAGTTTCGCCCGGCAGTTTCATCAGGACGAAGTTAGGCTCCATCGTCTGTGTGGTTTGTCCGCCGCCTTCGCTCATGCCTACTTCGGTGGCGACCGTCCAAAGATCTTCGCGGTTGTAGAACGCCTCTGTATTCGTCATGTGATAGAGGCCGTAAACTTCCGCTTGGAGTTTGAGGAGCAACTCGGGGTAGCGGACGTGCTTGCGCAACCCCGGCGGCATGGCGGACGCATCTTTGAACAGACTGGGGAAGATGCGGCGATAGGCGGCAATGATTGGATCGTCGTTGTCGAAAACGTAGAAGGTCGTGGTGCCATCGTAGGCGTCAATGACGACTTTCACGCTGTTGCGCATGTAATTGATTGAGTCATTGCCTAGCCGATAATGAGTCGAATATGGGTAGCTGTCTGAAACGGTGAACGCGTCCATGATCCACGACAGACGGCCATCATCGCCAAGCACGATATAGGGATCGGGATCGAAGGTGAGGAAGGGAGCTAATTCCGACACTCGATCACGCAGGTTGCGACGCATCAGGAGGCGGCTGTTGGCATTCACATCATCGCTGAAGGGTAGCTTTGCCAGGTCATCGCGGTCGAAGGCGATGATGATGCGGCGTAAGAAACTGCCGAGGACGATGCCACCCGTGCCTTCGTAGGAATTGAGGTTGTTGGTTTGTCCTTGCGGGTAGTTAAACTCTTGCTGGCGAGTCTTTACGTAGACGTCGGTGTTGGTTAACTCACCGAAATAGATTTCCGGGCGGGTCACGTTCAGGCCCCGCACTGTGCTCTGGACTGGCATATCCTTCAAAATCAGAGTTGGCAGACCTTCTGGCGTGAATCCATTGACTGGGTTCATGGTAAGGCCGTAGCCGTGGGTGTAGATAAGTTTCTCGTTAATCCAGTTGCGGCTGCTCTCGGGGAGTTTATCTACGTTTAGTTCACGGGCGGCCAACATTACTTCGCGGATTGTGCCATCCAGGTTATAGCGATCGATGTCGACGTCCGGAAAGTCGTAGTAGGTGCGGATTTCCTGAATCTGACGCAGCGTGTCCTGAAGTGCGTGCCAGTCCCACAAACGGATATTTTGAAGGGTTGGCTGATTGTTGGCCGGGTCCGCTGCCTCGACTGTTGTCTCGGCGGGAAATTCACGTTGAACGACTTGGTTTAGCCCGTAAGCTTGCCGCGTCAGCTCGACGTTATGTGCGATGTAGGGTTGTTCGCGAACCAGTTCGTTTGGTTTCACGATGAAACTGCTGACATACCACGTTATTCCTTGAAGAGCGATGTAACAGACCGCCGCTGGAAGGATGGCGGCGATCAACCATCGCCCTAGTGGCACTCGCATAGCATTGACTGCTGCAATCGCCGCGCCTAGAACAAGTGCCGCGCAGACGATGAGCATTCCCGTGAGCGAGACGTGGGCATCGGTGTAGGTTACTCCTCCGAAAATGGTGTGATCGTCAAGCAATAGCTCGAACCGAGCGATGTAGACACGCATCGCAATGACCAGCAAAAGAAACGCAAAGGCGATCGAGAGGCCACGCCAGGGTAAGGTGACGGAACGGCTGAGACGGCCGGAGAGGGCGCGGGCTCCGCCGGTAATGAAGATGAAGAAAACGGCCATTGCGCAAACGATTACGGCCATCGTCAGCAGCCATCCAGCGATCAGGTCCCATGCCGGCAACGCGAACAGGAAAAAGTTCAACGGCTTGCCAAAAATCGGATCCGCAATTGGCGATGTGCGGGGCGCGTACCAGTAAAGCGCCAGGGTCGGCCATTCTCCTATCATGGCGGCTCCGGTTATTGCGGAAATGATGATGGAGACGACTAGCGCGATTACATTCAGAACGGGCCCAACCGGCAACTGGACGGGTCGGCCGCCGACGAGAATGGTGTGACCATTCGGCAGATCGGGCAGGTGCGACCGCTTCAAAGCGAGGAATGAGCCGAAGATGATCAAGAAGGTAGCCGCTGCGAAGGCTGCGAAGATTCCCCACTGCAGAGTTAAGATTTTACGGAAAACGTCCACGTAGCCGAGTGACTCGAACCAGAGGATGTCCACGTAATAGGACAGGCCCGTCCGACTGCCGAAGATGATTGCTAGCAGGATGGCCAGGAGAATAAAGAAGCGGCGGCGATGCCGACGGCGCGGCGGCAGCAGCCGTGGCCAGTCAACGGACTCGTGCATTGCTCAACTCCATTTTGATTAGATTCGTCAGTTCCGGATGATACTCTTTCCGCCCCCGCAAAAATGCACGACGGAGTTTGACGACCTGGGAATTCAGCGCGGATCCGCACTGTCACCCCTGGGATTGGTCGATCGGCGAGTCAGATTGAAAGCTGTATTTACAAGACCCACGTGAGAGAAGGCTTGAGGGAAATTTCCTAGCAGGCGTTTTTCGATGGGATCGTATTCTTCGGATAGAAGACCGACGTCGTTCCGAATGTCCAACAGCCGTTCGAACATTTGGACTGCCTCTGCGTGACGACCCTGCAACTGCAAATTATCCGCCAGCCAGAATGAACAAGGTAGAAATGTTGCCTCGCCGTGAGGCAACCCGTCCACGGCAGTATCTTGCGTGTAGCGCTGCACAAAGCCATCTTTGACGAGATGCGTTTCGATCGCTTTAACGGTACCGATAACACGAGAATCATCCGGGGGGAGAAAGCCGACCAGCGACATCATCAGGAGGCTGGCATCGAGGTGTTTGCCACCGTAATACTGCACGAAGGAATTCATGTCAGCATCGAAACCCTCCCGGCAAACCTGCTCATGAATAGCATCGCGAAGTTTTTCCCATCGAGCGACATCTATCTTGAAACGGCCTGCTTTTGTCGACCTGATCAGGCGATCGACGGCGACCCACGCCATCACCTTGGAATGGACGAAATGCCGCCTGGGACCGCGCACCTCCCAGATGCCTTCGTCGGGCTGCTGCCATCCTGTCTCGAGGAAATCGAGCATCGCCAGCGCTATCTCACCGCGCCGGTGCTGTGGAGTCGGCAATCCGGCTTCGCTCGCCTGATACAGGGTATTGACTACTTCTCCAAAAATATCCAACTGATATTGCTTGTAAGCGGCATTTCCGATTCGGACTGGAGCAGATTTTTCATACCCGGGAAGCCACCGCAGTTCCAACTCTGTCAGCCTGCGCTCGCCGCGAATGCCATACAGAATGTTAAGTTCCGACGGACTGCCGGCGACGGCGCGCATCAGCCATTCGCGCCACTCATGCGCCTCATCCAGATATCCGGCATTGAGCAGAGCCTGGAGAGTGAGGGAGGCATCTCGCACCCAGCAAAAACGATAGTCCCAATTGCGCACGCCACCGGGTTGTTCGGGCAGTGAAGTGGTTGGCGCAGCCACTATTCCGCCCGTCGGGAAAAATGTCAGGCCTTTCAGGGTGATCAGCGAGCGCCGCACAGCGTCGCGCCATTCACCTTGAAAACTGCAACGGTCAGACCACTCGCGCCACCATTTCTCTGTCTGCTGAAATGCTCCGTCAATATCAAGCGCCTCGGGCTCGTGCAGGTTGGAGGGATACCAGGTCAGATTAAACGATTGTTTTTGTCCTTCAGCCACGGCAAAGTCTGCCTTAGTTTTCATGTCTTCGCCGCGAAGCGGCACATCGGCGCGGATTCTGACCATGTCCGGGCCGGCGATGGCGAGAATTCCGCCATCGATATGATGAACCCAGGGAAGGATCGACCCGTAATCGAATCGAATGACCAATTCCATGTTCATCCGAACCTGACCTCTTTTGCCAACGACCACGCGCAGAAGCTCGGGCCTTTCGTGGCCGGGCAACATGCAGTCGATGAGCTTTGCCGATCCGGTGTCGGTCTCAAACTCGGTCTCCAGAATGAGACTTCCGTCCCTGTAATTGCGGCGAATGCTGCGGATGGGGTCCGCGGGGGAGATCGACCAATGGCCATGTTCAGCGGTTCCGAGCAGCGCCGCGAAACAGGCCCCCGAATCAAAGTCGGGAAGACAAAGCCAGTCGATGGAACCTTGTTTTGAAACGAGAGCGGCGGTGTGGCAGTCGCCGATCATGGCGTAATCTTCAATGGGCGTGGACAGAAATTTCTCTCCGCAAAATTGGAATCGGATTGACGCGGCCTTGTGTTGGAAGCGCCGATACTGTTACGGAGAGGCGCAACGTTTTTGCAGGGATGGCGCGATCATTGCTCGATTAACCGTGCTTCATAACCCGTGCTTCAGCAGACATTTTCTCACAGAAGCCTGCCGCTCAAACTGCGGCTTGGGAAGGCCCGTTAACAGCGGATTCGCGCTCGTCAATATAAAAAAAGGACAGTTCTCGCTCATGCACTAACGTGTTTGTTCGGCTCGCAAATATCTGAGTAGAATCACGACAATTCAGCCTAAATCAGGTAGGCGCGATGGGATGTAGCAGTTCTGGCGTCTATCCTTAGGCGAAATTCCACGCGGCATGCGAATTGCGGCATGCGAACTAAGGAGTTTCGGTTTGTCCTTCCTACATCCTTCCCCCGCCCGAATCGCGCGATGCATTCTGATCGTCGCTGTCCTCGGAGTTTTCGCCCTGGGCCAAGACTCTTCAACGGTTTCTACCCAACATCTTTATCGCATGGACCTGGTCACGGGACAAATCGTCTCCGGCGTCTGGCAGGGAACCGAGGTGCAGAGTGCGACCAAGCTTGAGTCGCCGCGTGGCCCGGGCTGGTCGTTAATTGGCGTAATGGAAGTCGATGGCGCCACGAAGCTGGTGTATTTTAACAGCTCAAATCGCGGAGTCGCGGTTGATATCTACGGCGGGACGGCCCACCAGACTTTTCTCGCATCGGACTCGTTGACCACGTTGGGGGCAGGCTGGACTGCCCGGGCAGTGGCTGATGTGGCTCGCGACGGGACGCTCGGCGTAATCACCGAGAATGAAACCAGCGGGCATGTTGCGGTACATCTTTTCGGCGGACCTCAAGGAATGACTTTTTTGCGAAGCGAGCCGATCAGCCCGCTTTCTGCCATTGGATGGAACGTGGTTGGAGCCGCTGACCTGAACGGTAACGGGCATCCCGACCTCATCCTGCAAAATAGCTCTACGCGCCAAGTCAGGGTTGCGTCCCTGGGAGGAGCGAGCGGCACCACGGTCACCGAAACGCAGGATCTGGATGGCAGCGCTTTCCGCGGGTGGACGGCGGCGGGCATGCAAGACATGAACGGGGACGGGCATCCGGACCTGATTCTCGTCAGCGATACTACGGGTGAAAGTATCGTTAATTACTACGGCGGAGTGTCGAGTGTGAGCTATTTGGGATCAAATTACCTTGATCGTTCCAGCTCTACCAGTTCCGGGTCTACCAGTTCGAAGATTGTGGTTCCAAGTAAATCTGCGGCGCCCGTCGGCGCGTCAACTTCTGTCACGGTTTCCAGTACGATTGATCCCGCAAAGGCGGATGTTACCGAAACAGCGGTAGCCGCAACTCCGGTACTTATTTTCAACGGAACGGGTACGATCGCAAACGACGTGACCGCCGTTGAGACCGTCGTCAAATCCCTGGGGCTTGCTTATAAAACCGCAGATTCCAGCCAGCTCGATGGCATGAGCGAATCTGAACTGACGGCGTACAAGTTAATGATTGTGCCTGGCGGGAATTCGATTACCATAGGCGAAAATCTCTCGGCGGCCGCGACCTCTAACGTTCACAATGCTGTGGCCAAGGGTTTGAACTATCTTGGGATTTGCGCGGGCGGGTTTTTCGGAGGATTTTCCGCATACTACAACGGACTGAATCTGACTTCCGGAGTGTGGTTCTCAGTTTATCCAAATTCCGGCCGGGGTATTGGTAAGACGGCGGTGGAGATTTCGTTTCCTAACCGACCTGAGTTGGACATTTACTGGCAAGACGGTCCCGAGCTTTCAGGATGGGGAGACGTCATCGGCAAGTATCCCAACGGCGAAACAGCTCTAGCCGAGGGCTATATGGGGGACGGATTTGTGATTCTCTCCGGGGTGCATCCCGAGGCGCCGGCTAGCTGGAGGGACGGAATGACGTTCACCACTCCATTGGACACAGACCTTGCGTTTGCCAGCAGCCTCGTGACTGCGGCCATGAACCGCAAGCCGTTGCCTCATTTCTAGAAAGTACGTAATAACAATCAATCGGCAGGTAATTCAGGTCCCGCCGCAGACGGCATCGCGGTAATCTTCCACGTGTTCTCGATGTAGAAGTCGCCGTTTACGATTTCGCCGGGCTCTACACGCAGTGTTGCACAACGTTGCCGCACGTCAATTTCCTGGCCGTTGGCTTCGATTGCCAGATCGACACGGTACAGACCTGGGACCACTGGCAGCTTGGGGCACTGGAAGTCCACCACGCCCCTTCCCGGCTGAAGATGAATGCCTCCGCGCGTTGACTCGGTCGTAAGTTGGGCGCATAAGTATCCACTTGGCCAATAAATTGAAATTTTAAAGATCGCGTCTGGGACACTTCTCGAAGCTCGGTAGTCGAGTCGCGCGACGAGTGGGTAGCCGGTTCGGATTCCATCTTGTGAATCTGGTGAGTGGAATGAAATGCCGCTGCACCTGGCGGGTGTTGCTGAGTCGCCATCCTCCTCATCATCATTGCGGATTGAGCTTTCGCCAGCGAACGTGAGCTGCTGGTATTGGTCGATCACTTGCCTTGCTGGCCCGTCTGCCAGAATCGAGCCATGGCTTAGCAAGAGAGCACGGTCGCACAAGCGATACACGGCGGCGAGATCGTGAGAGATAAAGACAACGGTGCGGCCGGCTTTTCGCAGCTCTGCGATTCGCTCCAGGCATTTCCTCTGGAATGCAGCATCGCCGACGGCAAGAACTTCGTCGAGCAGCAAGATATCGGGATCGAGATGAGCGGCGATTGCAAAACCCAAGCGTACATACATTCCGGAGGAGTAACGTTTTACCGGGACGTCGATGTATCTGCCAACCCCTGCAAAGTCGATAATGCTGTCGAGCTTGCGACGGATTTCTGCTCTCCGCATTCCGAGCATTGCTCCGTGGAGATAGACATTCTCCAAACCAGTGAGTTCAGGATGAAATCCCGAACTCACTTCAACCAGCGCTGCGAGCCGGCCGCGTATGGTGATTTCGCCGGTTGTGGGCGAGGTGATGCCGGAAAGAATTTTGAGTATCGTAGTTTTGCCGGCGCCATTGTGCCCGACAATCCCGAGCGCCTCACCTTCCTTGACTTGAAAGCTGACATTGCTCAGCGCCCACATTTGCCCTGATTTTTTTGCAAATCGGCGCGCGTACCAGCGTTTTGGCGAGTCGCCGTTGGTGCGGAGATTATATTTTTTCGAGACTCGGTCAAAGGTCAGATCGTACATTTCAGTTATATTGCCTCAAATCAAGTCCGCCATTGTCGCTTCCGAAAATTTGAAATAAGCATAGGCCAAGGGCACACTGGCGATTGCGATAACTCCGCTGAGGGCTAGAGTGCGAAAATCGGGCGGCCTGCCGAAGATCACTACCTGACGGAAACTCTCAATCAAGCCGGCAACTGGATCCAACAAATAAAGGCTTCTCCATCGAACCGGAACAGAGCGCAGCGAGTACACGACCGGAACCGTGAACATCCACACCTGCAGCAGAAAGGGCATAGCGAGCCCGACGTCTCGAAAACGGACCTGCACGGTCGAGAAGATTAGGGCTATGGCTGCGGCAAAGCTCGCGAGGATGATGACGATCGGTATCGCGTAGAGCAAATGCAAAGTCAATGTAACCTTGTAGTGGAGCATCAATCCACCCAGAATGAGCGAGGCGATGCAAAAATCGGCGAGGCTCGCTACCAGGTACGACAACGGAATGATCTCTCTGGGAAAGTACATCTTGGTGAGGAGGTTTGGGTAAAGAACCAGGCCGTTCACCGCATTGGAGATCGTGCTGGAAAAAAATATCCAGGGCAGCAACGCGGAGAAGACGAATACGGGATACGGAATTCCGCCCGTCGCAATGGTGGTAACTCGAGTGAAGATGATTGTGTAAATCCCCATGAGCGCAAGAGGTTGAAGAGCAGCCCATGTCCAGCCGAGAGCGGATTGCTTGTAACGTACGTGGAGGCGAAACAAACTTAATGTGTAGAGCAGATCAGAATACTGGGTTAACGTGCGTAATCCCGCAAGGACCGTTCTCAGAGAGAAACTCGGCGGATGGATGGTTTTGACCGGACGATCGCCTATGTGCACCGGGTCGTGCGCCGGTTCACATTTTGTAACGGGTATGACCGGGTTTCCAATTACCTTTGACTGATCCGCAATTTCGGGATGAATGCTCATTCGCGTCGGATACTTGATTTAACCGGTCGGCTTTAATCGGTCTGCTTGGGCGATTCTTTTCAATCTGTTCCCAAGAGTTTGGCCGATCGAGCGAACGTGCGGCTCTCGGAGCATTTCGACGTGTCCGCATTTGACTTCACAGGTTGTTACGCCACCCATCGAGCGGGCACCCCACCCCATTTGCGGATCGCGAATATAGAAGTAGGGTTGACGCGGCCGCTTAAATAGAAGGACTGGAGCTTGAAATTGAGGGTTCTTAAAGTTCTCGCCCGGCCAATATGCGCGGTTCCAGCCACTCCCGCGCGTGACTTTGCTTCGTGAAGTCATCCGTTTGGCTACTCGGCGCGCGGCTGCGACCATTTCGGTGCGCGACAAAATTCGAAAATCACGAAAACGCTGCCAGTAATAGTCGAGCGCCCAAAGGGGACGTATCTGGGAATTTTCCAGAACCCAGGTGTCGAAAATTGTGAATAGTGCAATCTCTTCACCGGCTGATTCCAGTTGGAGAATCATCTGTTGTGCGATCAATACACCTTCGCACATCGCGCCCAGGCAGTAGGGACCATGAGGCTGTTCAGATCTCATAGCATCGATGTATTGCACCCCCAGTGCTTTCAGCTCTTCTTCCGTCATGGGACGCCCTATCACTACTGGAGCGGAAGCCTGCAACTTAAATACTGATTGCTGGGCTGGAAGGTGACGAGCTAGTTGCGCAAATCCGAATGTATCTACCCCCGGGGCCGCAACCGCAAAAAATGGTACGGTTTTCGCACTTCCTCCACCAAGCTTCATGACGATTGGATCGGGCTTAGCGAGAGCGTCTTCTCTTAGTAATTTCGCAAAGCTCCGAATGGTGGGCGCCCGAAAGACGGCAGAGACCGCAATTTTGCGGCCCGTTGTAGTCCGTATTTGTGCGATGAGTTGGGCTGCGAGAAGCGAGTGACCGCCGATTTCGAAAAAATTATCGTCGATTCCGAGTCTCGGCAATCGGAGCACGTTCTTCCAGATGTCAAGCAATTGCTGTTCGTCCGACTGAAGCGGTTCGTTCGGTCGCCCAAATTTCTGACTGCGAGCGGTCGATGGTCGGGAGATTTTGTGACGAGTAGAGTTCACCTCCGCCGCTAACGGCCGATTTTCCTTTTTCCCTTCGCCCGCCATTCGATCGTTTTCTGACTTAACAGCCGGAAAATCGGCGATTTTAAAATCCCCGATTTGTCTTTCAGGACTGGCGATAATAGCTTGAAGAAGCGTCGTATAACTCGACAGCAATCGACTTATATCTTCAGAACTGAACAGCTCGGTGTTGTGGTCGATTTGGGCCCACCAATGACCATCGACACCTTCGATGATGGTCATACTAAGATCTAAGATCGATGTAGTGGGAGTAACTACATATGGGAAGGCAGTCAAGTCGGCGAACGCGTGCGACTGAAGGGCAGACTTGATCACCGAGAACATAACCTGAAAAATCGGGTTATAGCTGAGATTACGTTCGGGCTGAAGAATCTCAACTACTTTTTCAAAAGGGACGTCCGCGTTGGCGAATGCCTGAAGCGTGGTTTCGCGAATTTGTGCAACTAACTCCTGAAAAGTCGGATCGGAACCCAGATAGTCGCGCAGAACCAGGGTGTTTACGAAAAAACCGACCAGACCTTCAGTTTCCACCAGATTTCTACCCGCAATCGGAGCTCCTATCAACAGATCGGGCTGACCGCTCGCGCGATATAGCAGAATTTTGAAGGCGGCAAGAAATAACATGAACGGAGTCGCTTCCAGGCGCACTGCCAGCATCTTGATACCGGCAACGATTTCATCGCTCAACTGTAGCGTCTGACTCGACCCTTTGAATGTTTGTTCGGAAGATCGGGGGCGCTGCATTCGTAATTCGAGGACAGGCGGCGCATCTTGAAGCTTGTCTTTCCAGAAGGCTAGCTGTTGCTGAACCGTCGCAGTCTTGAACCATTCACTCTGCCACTCGGAATAGTCGCCATAGCTGATAGGCAGTTCAGGAAGCGGCGACGGCTGCTGATTCGAAAGGGCACTGTACAGAGTTGACAATTCCTTTGCCAATATCTGCGTAGACCATGAATCGGTAATGATGTGAGGCATCGTGCACAAAAGAACATGATCATTCGCTGTAACGCGGATTAGGCGGGCACGAAACAAGGGCGCATTAGCAAGATCGAAAATGGTTTCGACTTCCGCTTCCGCAAGTTGATAAGCCGCTGCATAAGGCTCGGTGGAATCAGAAATATCCGTAACCTCAAGATTCACAGTCACGTTGGGAATGACGATCTGGAGCAGTTCGCCCTCCTCCAGCCGGAAGCCCGTGCGCAGGCTCGCGTGGCGGTTCATCAATTCCTGCAAACTGACGCGAAGCGCATCGATGTCGAGTGCTCCGCGCAGCCACAGTCCAAGATGTACGTTGTAGGCGGCGGTTTTGGGCTCCAGTTGGTCGAGAAACCACAGTCTTTTCTGAGCTAAAGAGGCGGGATAGGACTCCGTCTGGCTCGATTGCAGCAGCAATTCCGCCAGCAGCTTTTTCTGCTGCGCAAACTCGTCCGCCGGGTTCGTGAGCCAGGCTGCCATCGATCGTCAGAGTCTCCGCGAGTCAATCACTGTCATTGCTAGATGCGAGATATGGTACCGCGAGAGGTATATTTCGGGAGATTTTTTGTATATCCTAATTCTTGAAATGGCTCATCCAGTGCGGTACTGGAAGTATACGATTCCGCCTGCAGTATCGTAAAGAAATGAAACGGGTAATTCACCGGCACTTCGGCAAAGACAAAACCAGTGGCGAGAGGGATATCTTCGTTCCGGCGGAAACCGCGCACCGGGGAACCGAGGTGTAAATCTTTTCACTCGAGTGGCACGTTTCCGGCAATGAGATGCCCACCGCACCCCTTTTGTTGGATTTTGGCGAGTTTGCTCGTTTTTGGCAATAGCGGAGCCCCTTCGGAATAACTCGTTTGATTTGTGCCACCATGACCATACTTGTCCAATTAGCGCTGCTACGGCAAACAGAATTGCAGGTCCCGAACCTCCAAGACAGACCTAAACCTTTTGTTGCACATAAACATCCAATCGACGCTAGTGATTCTGACCTTCCCCCAAGCAGAAGACAAAGCAGTTCTAGTTCCAAGGAGCGGAGATGACCCTTACAGGACTTCCAGCTTCCTTTGCCCAAGAGAGGCTTTGGTTTCTTGATCAACTGGAACCTGGGACGGCGGCCTATAACCTGGTGCGGGCTTTCCGTATCTCGGGCCCGCTGAATGTAAATGCGCTGACCTCGGCCATACGTGCCGTAATTCAGCGGCATGAATCATTACGCACTATTTTTACGAGCGTGGACGGCGGAGCGAGGCAGATTGTGCTGGCGGATGTCGATGTACAGGTTCCGATCATTAACCTCACCGGCCATCTCACGGGCGATCGAAAGCGCGAGGCTCTGAGAATCGCCAGCGATGAGGGCAAGAAGCCATTTGATCTGACCCGGGGCCCGTTGTTTCGCACCTTTCTGGTGCATCTTGACCGAGACGAATACCTGATGGTGCTGGTGCTGCACCACATTATTACGGATGGATGGTCGATCTCGATTCTCTTCCGCGAGTTAGCTAAATTATTACGAGGATTTTGTAACTGGCAGGAAGACCGAACTTCCGGAGCTGCCCGTCCAATATGCGGAATACGCAGGGTGGCAGCGCAAATATATTTCGGGCGACGTGCTCGCAAAGCAAGTCAAATACTGGAAAGCCAAACTAACGGGTGCGCCCACTATTCTTGATCTCCCAACCGATCATGCTCGTTCGGAGACACAAGGCTGGCACGGAGCGACTGAGGAACTCATCTTTGACAGCCAGGTGCTGGCAGGACTGAAGGAATTTGCGCAGTCTGAGGGTGCAACGCTGTTTATGGTGTCGATGGCCGCCTTCCAGGCATTGCTCTGGCGCTATACCGGACAAGACAGTATTCTTGTCGGCACTCCAACCGCCGCTCGCAGCCAGATCGAGATTGAAAATTTGATCGGCTTTTTCGTGAATACTCTGGTCTTTCGCGCCGACTTCAGCGAAAACATGACTTTTCGCGATCTGGTTCGGCAAGTCCGCAGTTTTGCTTTGGACGCCTATTCTCAGCAGGATGTTCCATTCGAGAAATTAGTCGAAGAACTTGTTCCACAGCGCTCGATGAATCTCACTCCGCTGTTTCAAGTGATGTTTACCTTCCAGAATATTCCCAAGCAGATATTCGAAATTGCGGGTCTTGAGATGAAGGAATTGGAGTTCGAGACCGGCATCGCAAAATTCGATCTTACGGTTGAAGCTTATGAAGATGACAGATTCCACTTCCGATTCGAATACAAAACGGACCTTTTTGAAAAGACGACGATACTAAGAGACCTGACGCATTTCCGCAATCTGATTCATGCCGTGCTCAAGAATCCGGACGAACCTCTGGGCCGCATCCCGCTAATGGATAACGACGAGCGGGAACAAACGCTTGTGCGATGGAATAGTACGAAGGTCGATTATCCGTGCGAGCTCATTCACACCGCCTTCGAGCGCCAAGCCGCGCGCACCCCTGACTTGACCGCACTGCTGTTCGAGGGGAAAAAGTGGAGTTATCGACAAATCAATGAGGATGCGAACCGGCTATCGAACTACCTGATTAAGAAAGGAATGCGCCGGGGCAGCGTGGTAGGTGTCTCCGTTGAGCGATCGCCGGAAATGACGATTGCGCTGCTTGCCGTGCTCAAAACGGGAGCTGCTTACGTTCCGCTTGATCATTCTTATCCAGTTCAGCGACTCGCATCCATGATCGAAGATACTGGAGCCGAGTGCGTCATTTGCACAAAGTCGATCGCAGACAGACTGCCGGAGAATATTTGCAAGCTGATCCTGCATGATTCCGATGCGGAGATAATCAAGAACGAATCTCATCTCAACCCCGATTTGGATTTGTCGGGAGTGCAACTTGCTTATGTTTTGTACACGTCGGGGTCGAGCGGGCGGCCGAAAGGGGTGGAAGGGACGCATCGTGGGGCGATGAATCGGATGCGGTGGATGTGGGAGCGGTATCCGTTTGAAGCGGGAGAAGTTTGCTGCCAGAAGACGAACGTTGGGTTTGTGGATTCGGTGTGGGAGATTTTCGGTCCGCTGCTGGCTGGGGTGCCGAGTGTGATTGTGGCGCAGGAGACGGTGGTGGATCCGGAGGAATTGTTGCGCACGCTGGCGGAGCATCGTGTGACGCGGATGGTGCTGGTGCCGTCGCTGTTGCGGGCGGTGCTGGAGCACGCACCGAACCTGGGGGAACGGGTTCCGGACTTGAAACTTTGGACGTGCAGCGGAGAAGTACTGACGTGGGAATTGGCGCGGCGGTTTAAGAAGGCGCATCCGCAGGCGAAGCTTGCTGAATATATATGGCTCGTCGGAAGTGGCGGCGGACGTGACCTGGCACGAGGCGTGGAAAGAAGAGGAAGAGGAAGCGGACGAGAATAAGCCGGAAGGATCGGCGTCGGTGCCGATCGGGAGGCCGATCAGCAACAGCCAGGTGTATGTGTTGGATCGATATATGAACCCGGTGCCGGTGGGAGTGCGGGGCGAGATTTATGTGGGCGGGGATGGGCTGGCGTTGGGATATTGGCGTCAGCCAGAGTTGACGGCGGAGCGATTTGTGAAGAATCCGATAGCGCCGGAGTTATCGGAGAAGCTGTACCGGACGGGGGATCTGGGGCGATGGCGAAGTAGCGGCGAGATCGAGTATCTGGGACGGATGGACAGTGAGGTGAAGGTGCGGGGGATGCGCATCGAGTTGGGAGAGATCGAGACGGTGCTGGGGACGCACGCATGGGTGGAAGAAGCGGTAGTGGAGTTGAGCGGAGAAGGAGCGGAGCAGCGGTTGGTGGCGTACGTGGTTGGAGGCGAGGGAGAAGCGCCGAGTGCGCGGGAGTTGCGGCGGCATGTGCGGACGAAGCTGCCGGAACACATGGTGCCGGCGGGATTTGTGCGGGTGGAGGAGATGCCGCTGCTGACGAGCGGGAAGGTGAACCGTCGGGGGCTGAACGGAGTGGCTGGATTTGAATTGCGGGAGCAGGGCGAGATAGCGAAGGCGCAGACGGAAGTGGAGAAGAAGCTGGAAGGGATGTGGGCGGAGGTGTTGAAGGTGAAAGAGGTAGGAGTGGATCAGAATTTCTTTGAGATTGGCGGGCATTCGCTGCTGGTGCTGCAGGTGATGGCGCGGATACGGCGGGAGTTTGGGGTGGAGTTAGGAGTGCGGACGATGTTCGAAGAGGCGACGATCGTGGGGCTGGCGAGTGAGGTGGAGAAGGCGGTGGCGGCGGGGAAGCAGGTGCAGACGCCGGTGCTGGAGCGGCGGGTGCGGCCGGCGGCGGATGGGAATGCGAGTCGGGAGGCGCTGCTGGCGCAACTGGACACGCTCTCGGCCGAAGATGTTCAGAGCCTGCTCAAACGCGTACTCGATGCGAAACAATCGAACAATGGAGCCGGGGTTCTGCCCGAGGAGCCGGAACTGCAATGAATTCAGCTTTGGGTGGTTGAAAGGCGCGCTAACCCATTGTCCGAAATCTTCTTCAAACTTCCCCGTAGACGATCTCCGTAGAACTCTCGCTGACGGAACTTGTACGATGCAAGCAAGTGCGGCCCGAATGCTATCGCGTAGTGTCCGGGATGACCATGTTACTCACGCGGAGTTAAACCGCGCCTGATGTCGGTTAGAGGCCATTAGCGAGGACGAAGCGCAGCGGCTTCTTGCGTCACCAGGGGAACTGTAGACATGTCAACCACGACAATGCCGGCGGTTGGTGCGTCGGGAAAACCCGCAAACAAAGCTCTCAGCCTCTACCATCTCCTCGACCCTGAGGTTTTGGCTGACCCTTATCCTCTCTATCACAGACTACGAAACGAAGCGCCTGTGCATTGGGATCCTTTCCTGCACGCCTGGGTCGTCACTCGTTACAACGATGTTATTCATGTCCTCCATCATTTTTCCGCCAATCGCACGCCCACTCCGGAACAGTTGAGCACGATGGGTCTGGCTGCGTTGAATCCAATTGCGGAAGTGATGGTGCGGCAGATGCTTTTTCTCGATCCTCCTGACCATACTCGCTTGCGCGCATTGGCCTCAGCGGCGTTCACAGTACGCAGAGTGGAACGCTTGCGTTCGCATATTCAGGAGATCATGGATGATCTGCTGGATCGTGTCGCTCCAAAGGCAGCGATGGATCTTATCGCCGAGTTCGCGAGTCCGGCGCCGGCGATCGTGACGGCAGAATTGCTGGGCGTGCCGATCGCTGATCACGATCAACTTAAACAATGGTCCGCGGATTTTGCCGAGATGCTTGGAAATTTCCAGCATAATCCAGATCGTTTCCCGAAAATCCTGCGCAGCGTGAAAGATATGAGTTCGTATTTCCGCGCCGCGATGCAGGAGCAACGGCTCAATCCGCAGGACGGATTGGTCAGCGCGATGATGGCCGCTAATGTTGACGGTGCGAAGTTGACGGAAGATGAAATCATCGCCAACCTCATTGTCACGATGGTCGGCGGACAGGAAACTACCACCAATCTGATTGGCAATGGCATGCTCACGTTGTTGCGCAATCCGGAGGTCGTCGAGCGCCTTCGCGCAGATGGTTCGCTTATTCCTGCTGCCGTCGAAGAGCTGCTGCGATACGAAAGCCCGAGCCAGCATACCGCGCGTCTTGCTCCCGAGGATGTCGAACTTGGGGGAAAACAAATTCGTAAACGCCAGGCTGTAATCGCGGTGATGGGCGCCGCGAATCGCGATCCCGAGCGTTTCCCTGAACCCGATCGTCTCGATATCGAGCGCAAAGATAATCGCCACGTTGCGTTCGGATGGGCCGCGCACTTTTGTTTTGGCGCCCACTTGGCGCGGCTCGAAGGCCAGATTGCCTTCACAACCCTGCTGCGGCGTTTGCCCAACCTGGCGCTTGACAATGCGACTCCTCTGCGATGGCGAGATAACCTCGGACTTCGGGGATTGACTGCTCTGCCAGTGCGGTTTGAGCCGTCAGCCGAACGGTCCAGTCACGGCTCCGAACCAGCCAAGAACGACGATGCCGCCTGAGTCGTGAGGATAGAATGTCTTCGCAGTATTCTGAGGCGCGGCAGCATCTTCTCAACAAATGGCTCCGGGGTCGAGTTGCCATCGCGGGTTCCGACCGATGCCATACCGCCTCGCGACCGTAACGAAGCCGTGCCCCTTTCTTTTTCGCAAGAACAAGTGTGGCTTCATGCCCAACTGCTTCCGGAAACTCCTCTTTATAACGAGCCAGTAACGATTCATTACTCTGGCGATTTAAATGTTTTTGCTCTGGAACGAAGCTTTAATGAAATCTTGCGCCGTCATGAGGCCTGGAGGACCTGCTTTAAAGTCACAGACGGCGAACCCTGGCAGGAGATCAAACCCGAGCTTTCTATTTCCTTGCCCATCATCGACCTGAGGCATTTTCCCGCCGAGCAACGAGAGTCAACTGCATTAAGCATCGCGACCGAGGATGCTCGAAAGCCGCTTGATTTGGCGCAGGCGCCGCTATTTAGGGTCAGGCTGATACGGCTGGAGGATGAGCAGTATCGTCTTTTTCTTGTTCTCAGCCACATTATCTTCGATGGCGTTGCAATCTACCGCGTGTTTTTACCGGAGCTCGCGGCGCTCTATCAGGCACGGGTGGCTGGGCTTCCCGTCACCGTTACCACGAATCGATATTCAGTATCCCGACTACAGTTGCTGGCAGCGGAAATCGCATCATCGCGAATCTTTTGCTGATCACTTCTCGTACTGGCGGCGGCAACTTAGCGACCTGCCAGTACTGAATCTGCCGACAGACCGTCCACGACCGCTGCTTCAGACATTTCGCGGCAGCATGTATCCGTTCATCCTTAGTTCCAGCCTTACCGATGCAGTGAGGTCGCTGAGCAGATCGCAAGGAGTCACGCTTTTTCATACGCTGCTCGCGGGCTTTGCAGCATTGCTCTGCCGCTATTCTGGCCAGGGCGACCTTGCAATCGGGAGTGTCACTGCAGGCCGTGATCGGCCTGAGACTAAAGCTTTGCTCGGCTATTTTCTGAACACCGTAGTCTTGAGAGCTAATCTTTCCGATGATCCCAGTTTTCATGATCTGCTTCGCAGCATACGCAATTTGACGCTTGACGCGCTCGAGCACGAGAGCGTCCCTTTCGGGCTGCTGATCCAGGAACTCCAGCGTCACTCGAGACCTCAGCCGTAATCCACTGTTTCAGGTGATGTTTTCACTCGAGCCGCCGATGCGCGACTGTGGATTCGGCTTGGCATTTAACTCAGATGGATGTCGATACGGGACGCGACGAAATACGATCTGTATCTGGAACTTGATGAACGATCGGAATCTATTCTGGCTCGTTTTCACTACAGTACAGATTTATTCGACCGCACAACGATCGCTCGCATGTCGGAGCACTGGATGAGGCTGATTGAAGGTGCGGCCCGTGACCCGCAACTTCGCGTTTCGCAATTGCCAATGCTTTCGGAGCTCGGAGCGAAATCAGGTGGTCGTAGAGTGGAATCGTACCGAGTCACCAGTATTCCCAACGCAACGACGCGGAGGCATCCCAGCTTACTTCAAAGAACAGTATCAGCGGACGCCGGACAGCGTCGCGCTGATCGAAGGCGGGAGAAGACTCACCTATCGTGAGCTTGAAGAACGCAGCAACCGTCTCGCAAACTACATCCAAAAGCTAGGAGCGAAAAAAGGAACCAGAGTTGCCTGCTGCATCGACCGATCGCTCGATACGACGGTCTGCCTGCTGGGCATTCTGAAGACGGGCGCAGCTTATGTTCCGTTCGATCCATCTCACCCAACTGATCGTCTCGCATTTCTACTTGAGGACTCCGATCCCATAATGCTGATCACGCAAGAGAAATTGTTGGGTGGCGCTCCGCGCATGCGGCGTCACGACCTGTGACTCTCGATAGGGACTGGAGCGAAATCGCGCAGGCGGGCGCGGACTATCCAACGAGTGACATTGAACTCGATGACCGTGCTTACGTTTTATACACGTCGGGGTCGAGCGGGCGGCCGAAAGGGGTGGAAGGGACGCATCGTGGGGCGATGAATCGGATGCGGTGGATGTGGGAGAGGTATCCGTTTGAAGCGGGAGAAGTTTGCTGCCAGAAGACGAACATTGGGTTTGTGGATTCGGTGTGGGAGATTTTCGGTCCGTTGCTGGCGGGAGTGCCGAGTGTGATTGTGGCACAGGAGACAGTGGTGGATCCGGAGGAATTGTTGCGCACGCTGGCGGAGCATCGTGTAACGCGGATGGTGCTGGTGCCGTCGCTGTTGCGGGCGGTGCTGGAGCATGCACCGAACCTGGGGGAACGGGTGCCGGACTTGAAACTTTGGACGTGCAGCGGAGAAGTACTGACGTGGGAATTGGCGCGGCGGTTTAAGAAAGCGCATCCGCAGGCGAAGCTTGCTGAATATATATGGCTCGTCGGAAGTGGCGGCGGACGTGACCTGGCACGAGGCGTGGAAAGAAGAGGAAGAGGAAGCGGACGAGAATAAGCCGGAAGGATCGGCGTCGGTGCCGATCGGGAGGCCGATCAGCAACAGCCAGGTGTATGTGTTGGATCGATATATGAACCCGGTGCCGGTGGGAGTGCGTGGCGAGATTTATGTGGGCGGGGATGGGCTGGCGTTGGGATATTGGCGGCAGCCAGAGTTGACGGCGGAGCGATTTGTGAAGAATCCGATAGCGCCGGAGTTATCGGAGAAGCTGTACCGGACGGGGGATCTGGGGCGATGGCGAAGTAGTGGCGAGATCGAGTATCTGGGACGGATGGACAGTGAGGTGAAGGTGCGGGGGATGCGCATCGAGTTGGGAGAGATCGAGACGGTGCTGGGGACGCACGCATGGGTGGAAGAAGCGGTAGTGGAGTTGAGCGGAGAAGGAGCGGAGCAGCGGTTGGTGGCGTACGTGGTGGGAGGCGAGGGAGAAGCGCCGAGTGCGCGGGAGTTGCGGCGGCATGTGCGGACGAAGCTGCCGGAACACATGGTGCCGGCGGGATTTGTGCGGGTGGAGGAGATGCCGCTGCTGACGAGCGGGAAGGTGAATCGTCGGGGGCTGAACGGAGTGGCTGGATTTGAATTGCGGGAGCAGGGCGAGATAGCGAAGGCGCAGACGGAAGTGGAGAAGAAGCTGGAAGGGATGTGGGCGGAGGTGTTGAAGGTGAAAGAGGTAGGAGTGGATCAGAATTTCTTTGAGATTGGCGGGCATTCGCTGCTGGTGCTGCAGGTGATGGCGCGGATACGGCGGGAGTTTGGGGTGGAGTTAGGAGTGCGGACGATGTTCGAAGAGGCGACGATCGTGGGGCTGGCGAGTGAGGTGGAGAAGGCGCTGGCGGCGGGGAAGCAGGTGCAGACGCCGGTGCTGGAGCGGCGGGTGTCCGGCCGGCGGCGGATGGGAATGCGAGTCGGGAGGCGCTGCTGGCGCAACTGGACACGCTCTCGGCCGAAGACGTTCAGAGCCTGCTCAAACGCGTACTCGATGCGAAATCACGCTAACACGTTTCAAATCTCTCCAGGTTCACTGACGCCAGTCAGACTTAGTTGTGAAAATAGGCCAAGGCGGAATATGCCGATTCCACTCGCAATTCGCTGGCTGTTTGACTCGAGGCATGGTGCGCCCAGACCGTCTCATTCCGCGCTGCCTATTCTTGCGGGCGCTGGGGGGTATTTATTTCTCCGCCTTCTTCTCGCTACTCTTTCAAATTCGTGGACTCATTGGCCCCGAAGGCATTCTTCCGGCCAACACCTATCTTCGGGCAGTAGCTGCTTCGGTTGGCTACAGTCGCGGATTGTGGTTTGTCCCCAGTTTGCTTTGGCTGTCGAGCGGTCCGCCTATGCTGATGGCTCTGTGCTGGGCGGGCCTTGCTGCATCACTGCTATTACTCATCAATGTTTGGCCGCGTGGCATGTTGGTGATTTGTTTTGTGTGCTTTCTTTCCTTTGTCAGCGCGGCGCAGGATTTTTCTGGGTATCAATCGGACGGGATGTTGCTCGAAGCTGGATTTATTTCTTTATTTTTTGCCCCACGTGGATTCCTTCCAGGCTTGGGAGCAGCCTCGCCGCCATCACGGGCCAGTTTGTTTCTCCTGCAATGGGAATGGTTTCGAATCTACTTCGAGTCAGGTGTCGCGAAGATCATTGGCGGAGACCCTGAATGGCGCAACTTTACAGCCATGGACGAGTACTATCAAAACGGTCCGCTTCCCACGTGGATCGGCTGGTACATACAACATCTGCCGCATTGGTTCCATGCTTCCGCTGTTTTTGCGACACTCGCATTGGAACTAGTTTTGGTTTGGATGTTTCTTCTGCCAAGACGCTGGCGAATTGTTTGTTTCTTCATTGTGACCCCATGGCAAGTCGGGGTGATTCTCACCGCGAATTACACGTTTCTGAACTATCTCGTGCTGGTTCTAGGATTCCTCTTGTTGGATGACAGCTTTCTGCTACGTTTGTCTCCGCAGCGATGGAAACAATTCTTCACTCCGAATGCCAGAGCCGGGACGAAGGCCAATGCGACAGTGGATGAGCCCAGCGCCCCAGGGAAGATGCTGACGGAACGGCCAGAAACCGACCCAATCAGGCCGCAACCAGAGAAAGGCGGAATTCGTAAACAGCTTGAAATATTTAAACTGTCTGTAACTGCCGTAATGCTCAGCTGGATTTTCTATGCCACAACGGTAGAGCTGATTTGGATGTTCGCCGCAATACCGGTGCCAACCGAGCCATTGACGGCGCTCGAACCTTTTCGAATTGCCAATCGATATGGACTTTTTGGCATTATGACTCGAGGCCGATACGAGATCGAGTTTCAGGGTTCCGCGGATGGAAAAACCTGGATCGCATATCCCTTCCGCTATAAGCCTCAGGGAGTGAACAAGCCACCTGGAATTTACGCGCCCTATCAGCCACGGTTCGATTGGAATCTCTGGTTTGCTTCCCTCGGATCATGGCGGGATTATCCCATTGTGACCAACACCGAAATTCGATTGCTTACTAATGATCGCGACGTCCTCGCTTTGTTTGAGAAGAATCCGTTTCCGCACGAACCGCCGCGCGAAGTGCGCGCGGTGCTCTGGCAATATTGGTTCACGACTATCTCCGAAAAACGGACACGAGGATTGTGGTGGCGACGTGAATACCTGGGACTTTATGCGCCTGCGATTGAGCGCGAGTCAGATGGCAGTATTCGTGCCGTCGAGTACCCCACGGTTGGTCCGCACGAGTAACTGACGATCAAGCAGCACACATCTTAAAAACTAACTGCCTTTCAATTTTGACAACGCCATTCGCGCTGCGTGAAAGCCGCACATTCCATGCACTCCTCCACCGGGGGGAGTGGACGCGGAGCAAATGTAAATGTCCCGCGCTGAAGTTGCATAATGTCGCCAGGTCGGTCGAAACAGAAACTGACGAATATCGACGATTCCACCTGCGATATCGCCACCGATGAGGTTTGCGTCCATCCTTTCAAGGTCAGCCGGACAAAAAACGCGTCTCGCCAAAATACAGTCACGGAAGCCAGGAGCAAAACGATCAATTTGATTTTCCAGTTTCTCAAGCACATTTACATCGGACCCATTCGGCACATGACAATATGCCCACGCCGTGTGTTTGCCTGCCGGAGCGCGCGTGCTGTCGAAAAGACTTGGCTGGGCGAGTAGGACGAATGGACGATCGGCATTCTTCCCCGATCGTATTGTTTTCTCCGAAGCGGCGATTTCTTCAAAAGTTCCGCCGAGATGGACCGTCGCTGCTCGCAAACATTCCGGAGCTTTCCAGGGCAATGGAGCACTCAAGGCGTAATCCACTTTGAAGACTCCTTCTCCGTAACGATACTTTTGCAGTTGATGCCTTGTAGCCAGCCGACAAGCTTTGACCACCGATCCTAATTAGCTGCCGCGGTGTGAGGTCACAGAGAATCAGGTCATACTTCTTCAGTTCGACAAGGCTCTCAACGGGCGACGAAGTTTTTACCACGCCTCCGAGAGTCGAGAGATAACTACACAATGCGTTTGTAAGTGACTGGGCGCCCCCGCGAGGAATAGGCCAGCCGACGGCATGCGATAACGCAGCCAACAAATGGCAAAGGCAGCGCTCAATGGCTCGTCCAGGCTGAGGAATGAGTGAGCCGCCAAGCCCGCGAAAAGCGCCCGCGCTCGTTCGCTTCGAAACCGGCTCGCAACAGCTCGCGCTGAACGAATCGCGATCGTTCCAAAACGCGCCATGAGCCACGGATGCTTTGGGATGAAAGGAATGGGATGCAACACCTCCGGCCCAAACTCAGACCACCGCTCTGCGAACGGACGGGTTAAATTGTCCCAGGCCCGGCCATCGACTCCAAGAGACCCAGTAGTCGCATCGAGGTCACGCTCCAACATCACGGCCGTGCCATCGTCGAGTGGGTGAGCCAAAGCAGCCGGCGAGTGGATCCACTGCAAACCATAGTCAATCAGCGGCAGCGACGAAAAAAACGGCGAACCGGCGCCGAAAGGATAGACGGCGGAACCGAAATCGTGGCGAAAGCCCGGTAGAGTTAGCTCCAGTGTGCGCGCAGCTCCGCCCGCAGTGGACTGGGCTTCGAGGACTTCGACTTGTAATCCAGCTTGGGCCATAACGATGGCTGCTGACAACCCGTTGGGACCGGCGCCGACTACGCACGCCTTACGGCTCATCGCAAATCACCATCAGTAAAACTATTTCTCATAAATGTCCGCTACCCTTAGCCTAAGTACTATTATCGATGAAACAGCGATCCAATTCTCATTGAGGGAACTCCCGTGAACGACCCGGAAATGCGTCCTCCATTGCCGCCATTTACCCGCGAAACCGCGATCCAGAAGGTTCGGCTTGCCGAAGATGCGTGGAATTCTCGCGAACCAGAGAGAGTTTCGCTAGCCTATTCTTCCGATTCCCGGTGGAGAAATCGTTCGGAATTCATCAACGGACGCCAGGAGATCGTTGCTTTCTTAAAGCGTAAGTGGGCGAAGGAATTAGACTATCGGTTGATCAAAGAGCTTTGGGCCTGCGGGGACAACCGCATCGCCGTGCGGTTTGCATACGAATGGCACGATGATTCTGGAAATTGGTTTCGATCCTATGGCAACGAGAATTGGGAATTCGGAGAAAACGGTTTGATGCGTGTGCGTCTGGCGAGCATCAACGATTTGCCGATCAAAGAATCAGAGCGAAAGTATCATTGGAAATCCGGCCGCCGCCCAGATGATCATCCGGGATTGACCGATCTTAATTTATAAACTCTTCACCATGTCTGGCTCGCCTTCTCCTAAATAAGATGGACGATGCGGAGCTCCGGATTGTTGATAGTGACTATCAAACTCCTATTTGACCAGCTTCTGCGCTACGGCCATCAATTGGTCGGCGTCAAAAGGTTTCACAATCCAGCCGGTCGCCCCAACCTTGCGTCCTGCATCCTTTTTCTCCGCCTGAGACTCAGTAGTGAGCATGAGGATGGGGATGAACGAATATCCAGCTAACTTACGGATGGCTGCAATCATTTGAATGCCGTCCATATTAGGCATATTCAGGTCGGTAATGATCAGATCGAACTTTTCGCCGCTCGCTTTGGCGAGTCCGTCTTTGCCATCGACCGCTTCGATGACCTCGTAGCCTGCTTTGCGCAGGGTGAAGCCGACCATCTGGCGAACGCTGGTTGAATCATCAACAGTTAGAATTCGCTTCATCGGCGGCCCTCATGTTCGTAATGTGAAAATTATCTGTAATCATTCGAAACACGATTCCGATTCTTAATGCCACGCAAGACGAGAATTAAAACAATTCAACACTATTGCCCACGAGCGTTGGTTGAGCCTTCGGCAACGCCTTCCCGCGCAATGCTGCACGAAGAACGTCACGTTCCAGTTCCTTCGTGTAAGACGACGCGAACAGCTTCTCGACCTCGGTTGCGTCGAAACGCTGGTTTACATCCGGGTCATCGATTTCCAACTGGTGCTTCAGGCTTTCAATTCGGGCCAGCACCTGATGGCAACTCTTAAAGCAGGAATCGAGGCGATCCGCCTTGCAACCGATTTCGGTGATTTTTTCCTGCATCTTCGCAGTGGGGACCTTCATCTCGCGCGCTTGCAGAGTGGCGAACTCCGCTGCGTCGCGCAAATTGCCAAGGCCTGCTCTAGCCTGATCCTGTGCCTCGCGCAATTTCTCTCTGCCCTCTTGGGAAAAGATTTTTGTCACTTCGTTTGTCTTTTCCACCAGCTTCAGGATCTCTTTCAGTGTTTTCCCGGACTGATCCGTGATCTGGCTCCATGCCACCGAAACCTGCTTGATACTTTTCGATATTTCCAATATCACGTGGGCCTGCGTGCCCAGGTGGCTGGCTTCAATGATCGAGTTAAAGGCCAGCAAACGCAGGCGGTCTCGAATGGATCTTGATCTATCCAATTGCTCACGCACCAACTCCATCAAATGGGAGAGGCCCGTGAGATTACGTTGTATTCTGTTGCTGTAAGCCTCGCTCTCGCTTTCCAGCAATTCGATGCGCGCAAGCTGCGCCGATACATGGCGTTCCTGCTTGTGCACTTCGGGAGCGATTCCGACCAGTTCCGACGCGCTTATTCTCAGGATACCGCCGAGGCATGTTCTGATCTGCGTTATCCAGTGGCTAACCGTTTGGCTGATGGATCGAAGTTGGTAAATCTGGATCGACAGGCCAGCGTAGGTCTGAGGACGTTCCTCAGCGAGATTCTCTGAGTCAGTGGCATCGCGGTTTCGCGCGGACATTAGACTAAATGCCGCCTGCACATGTTCGTTCATTTGGCGAGTGATGTCCTGCGATTGCAGCGCAGCCACAACCCCCGCAATTTCCCGGGCAATATCCTCGACGCTGCTCTTGAATCGCAGGGGCGTTTTCGACAGTTGAGTCAGGCTGGAATCAACCGCCACCAACGCTTTGCCCAAGTCGGCTTCGATGCGCTCCAATTCCTGTCGCAGGCGCGGAAGTTCAGCCGAAAGCGCGCGGCCGGTCTCATCGATCGCAGCCCTGCGGCTATCAGTGTGGCTGGCAAGTACTTGCGTGTCGTCTATCACGGATCTCGAAAACTGGGCCAACTCGCGCGCCAGGTACTGGAAACCCGTGCCAACTGCGCCGAGACGAGCCACCTCTATATTTGTCAGCACACTCAATACTTTGATTTCAAGAGCAATCGCCTCCTGACTGCTGGCGACGCCTGACAGTTGATGTAGCAAGTCTGCTTCTGTGCTCACGGTCTGCAGGATACCGGTCGCCACCTGCAGCCTCTCCGCGATGAAATGTGCGGCTGCAGCGCCAAGAGCTTGCACTTTCGGGAGAACTGAGGTGACGCTGTCGCCCTGGACGCAGCGGACAATGGCTGCCGCGAGATTCAAGATCATGTCACTCTGCGCAGCCAAGCCTTCAAAGGCCTTCGCCAGGGAAACGGTCTCAGGATCAACCAGGCGGGCCATTCCTTCGAGCTCGCCCTTTGCGTTCTCTAGAGTCGTGACAATATCGGGCAAGGTTTCAACAGTCATCACCGCTTGTCCCGCCGGTCGTGCCCTTCGTTCCTTGAAGACCGGTTTCATTGATTCGCGATTGAACCACTTTGCGACTGAAACGCTGCATGCTTGGGTTGCCTTTACGCGTCGTTTGTTTCATCGGGCGCTCGTCAGCATTGCCTCGGCCACCGCCCCCAAGGGAAGCACTCTATCGACCGCGCCTCGCTTGACGGCTTCATTCGGCATACCGTAGACAACGCAAGTAGCTTCATTCTGGGCGATGGTTGTTGCTCCAGCCTGTTTCATCTCCAGCATTCCGCGGGCGCCATCATCTCCCATGCCGGTCAGGATCACTCCCACCGCGTTTTGCCCCGCGTACCGCGCGGCGGAGCGAAATAGTACGTCGACCGATGGTCGATGCCGGCAGACTAGTGGTCCTTCTCTGATTTCGACGAAGTACCGCGCTCCGCTTCTCTTAAGCAGCATGTGATGATTTCCCGGTGCAATTAGCGCCCGCCCGCGCAGAACGGTATCGTTCGATTCCGCCTCCTTAACCGTAATGCTGCACAGGCCATCCAAACGGTTAGCGAAGGCGCGGGTGAAGAGCTCGGGCATGTGTTGCACGATGACGATGCCGGGAGCGTCGACTGGAAGAGTTTCGAGCAAGGTCTTGAGCGCCTCCGTCCCGCCCGTCGAAGCGCCAATCGCCACCACTTTTTCCGTGGTTTCGGCCATGGCATGGTTGGCGGGAGAGAGAATGGCGTCGGCTGTAAGCTTCGGCTCGACCACTCGACTTTGGCGGAGATTTTGTAGGCGCGCTCCAGCCGCTGCTTTTACCACCTGGCAGAGCATCGTCCGCGAATCTTCCAGAAACTGTTTGCTGCCTACGCGGGGCTTCGTGATAATGTCGACCGCGCCGTACTCGAGCGCCTTGAGTGTGCTTTGCGTTCCCTCCTCAGCCAGGCTCGAACAGATAACGACCGGGATCGGATGTTGGCTCATGATTTTCTGCAGGAAGGTCAGCCCATCCATGCGCGGCATCTCGATGTCGAGCGTGATCACATCCGGTACCTGCTCCGAAATACGTTCTGCCGCCACAAAGGGATCGGAAGCGGTAGCAATGACCTCGATCTCGGGATCGCTGGAAAGTACTTCGCTCAATATCTGGCGAACCACGGCCGAGTCGTCCACAATCAGGACGCGAATTTTCGCTTTGCTCATAAACTCAAGCCCCGCGTTTTCGATCGAATGCTTTTTCGGCTGGCCAAATCGTTTGTTCCACGCTTAGTTGAGTCGCCGGATGTGCACTTCACCCGTCCTCGTGTCAAAGCGGAGTTTCAAACCTGATTTGCCCCCGAGGCTCGAAGCCGCCACATGAAACCCTTCGGCCAGCAGAACCTCCAGCGCTGCGTCACAATTCAGTTTCCCGATAGTCGGACGTGCGAGCGCTGCCTCGCTGACAAGGAGCACGTCGCCTCCGCCAAACAGCTTGACCTCCAGTTCGCGGCGTACTGCGCCGAGCGCATCAAATTGCCGGGCGATGTCACGGATAGAAGAATCCACGTAGCGGTGGCAGGGTACCAGGCTCAAGTCGGGCCGATGACTTTGTCGGGTCTTTCGGTAACTGGGAATGGGTTAGTGCGCCGACTCCGAGCCTCTTGCTCCAGAATGTGACGCCCACGCAGGATCCGAGAATGGTTTGGATGATCGCTGGTTCTCGAGCAAGGTACGACTCCCCAGGGTGCAGGAAAACGTCGGCCACCTCGCTGTCAATTTTCAACATCGATCTTCCCATTGCTGCCCAGTCTTCCGATAAAGTGCCGGGGCGACCGGCGTCAGCGGGAGATCCATATCGTGCAGCGTCTCGGAGTGGCCGACGAAAAGATATCCTCCCGGCAAAAGTTGATGCGTCAGTTTTTGTATGATCTTTTCCTGAGTCTGCTGATCGAAATAAATGATTACATTGCGACAGAAGATAATGTCGGCCTTTTGCGAGAGGCCGAAGTCGGCGTCCATGAAGTTCAGACGCCTGAACTCGACCAGCTTTCTCAACTCCGGAACGACCCGCGTCAAATCGGAATTGCGGTCGCGGCTGCGCATGAAATACTTCCGTTTTAGCTCTGCGGACACAGGCCGAACCACTTCGGTGTTAAAAATTCCCCGTTCCGCTTTCTCGAGTACTGTCGTCGAGAGATCGGTGGCAAGCACCCGAAAGCGAAAGCCAGGATGCGCCAGTCCATATTCATTCAGAACCATCGCCAGAGTGTAAGGCTCCTCGCCGGTTGAGCAACCGGCGCTCCAGACCATGAGGAATCGTCCATTCGGGTTGCGCGCCGTCAGGTCTGGAACCGCTTTCTGAATCAGGAAGTCAAAGTGTTCCGGCTCCCGGAAAAAATCGGTCTTGTTGGTGGAGACGACATCGAGTAAATGCACCAGTTCATCTTTGTGGCCGCGCGGCCCAAACAGGTAGTTGCAATAATCGGCGAAAGAAGACAGATCCAGGCTCCGCACCCGCCGCTTGATACGAAGTTCGAGCATGGTTTTCTTTTCCGGCGTCAGGGTGATGCCCGACTGGGCATAAATCAGGCTCCGCAGCCGGCCAAAATCGGAGTTAGAGATAGTGTCTTCGTGCCTGCTCATGGCATAAACCGTGGCCGTCCTGCCTTCACTCAACTCGTTGCCTCCGCCACCGACTTCGCCGTTTCCGGAACCCGTACCGCGGCCAATTCCTCAGCCGAGAAGACGCGATCAATGTCCAGAATCATGACGAACTGCGCCTCGCGTTTTCCCATGCCCTTAATAAAATCGGTTCGAATATGAGTTCCGATTCGCGGCGGAGGTTGAATCTGCTCCGGCTCCAGATCGATGACCTCCTCCACCGAATCGGCCAGCGCGCCAATCACAGTAGATTCGTTATCCAGCAGAACTTCTACCACCACGATGCACGTGTTCCTTGTCTTCACAGTTTTCGACATCTCGAGACACAGCCTCAAATCGACGACCGGAACCACGCTGCCGCGAAGGTTGATGACCCCGCTCATGAAGTCGGGGGTTCGGGGAATTTCAGTGATGGTCGTGAAATCGAGGACCTCTCTGACCTTGGCAACATCGGTCGCAAACACCTCGTTCCCCAGCTTGAAGGTGAGATACTGCCGCGTTTCCGTAATTTCGCTAACGCTCATAATCGGCTCCTTTCGTATTCAGCAGGCACTCGCGGACCGGCGAGCCGTCCGCGCAGGAAAGTGTGCCGGTCAAAAACGTTCGAATTCTTTGTCCAGGTCATCGCCTTTATCCCGATCCTTGAGTTTGAGACTGACCCCGGCTTTCGCCGCCACCTTGGTGCCAGCGGCGACAGCGTGTCCGGTCGCCTTCGAAGCCCGGGGTGCCGCAGCTTCGGCGTGACGGGCTGGTTTCGCGATCGCGGTTCTCATCGTCGTGCTGCCGCCGTCCTCGCCGGTGCGGAAGAAGGCAAGGGCGCTCACCAGCTGATCGGACTGAGCCGTCAACTCCTCGGTCGTGGCCGCCATTTCCTCGGAGGCGGAAGCATTCTGCTGAATGACCTTCTCCAATTGCACCAGCGCCTGGTTGATCTGTTCGGCGCCGGTATCCTGCTCCTTGCTGGCGGCCGCGATTTCCTGCACCAGTTCCGCCGTCCGCTGGATATCAGGCACCAGTTTGCCCAGCATTTCGCCGGCTTTTTCCGAAACTTTCACGGTCGTGCCCGAAAGTTGATTGATCTCGCCGGCGGCTTTCTGACTACGCTCGGCGAGTTTGCGAACCTCCGCCGCCACCACTGCAAAGCCCTTGCCGTGTTCCCCGGCGCGCGCCGCTTCAATGGCTGCGTTCAAAGCCAGAAGGTTTGTCTGGCGCGCAATCTCCTCGATGATGGAAACTTTGGTCGCAATCTCCTTCATGGCTCCGACCGCTTCGACCACGGACTTGCCGCTTTCCTGGGCGTCGGCGGCGGACTTGTTGGCGATCTTGTCGGTCTGTTGCGCGCTGTCGGCATTCTGCTTGATGTTCGAAACCATCTCCTCCATCGACGAAGAGGCTTGCTCGGCCGAGGCCGCCTGTGAGCTCGCACCCTTCGACAACTCGACCGAAGTCGAGCTGATGGCCTGGCTCGCCGAAGCCACTTCGCCGGCAATGCCGCGGATATCGGAGACGACGCGGGTGATGCCGCTGACCATCGCGCCGAGCGCCTGCATGAGTTTGTCTTGAGGAGAGCGTTCGCGCAGGGTTACGGTCAGGTTGCCACCCGCCATCTCATCCGCGGCAGTGGCGATTTCGTTCATGGCAACGATGAGGCTGTTCAGGTTTTCCTTGATGGCGTTGAAATCGCCATGGTAGGTGTCCGTGATCTGCGACGGGATATCGCCCTTGCTGATGCGATCGACATACCCGGCGGAGAAGTTGAGGGGGGTAATCACCGCGTCGAGAATGGTGTTCACGCCGCGCACGATGTCGGCATAGGCGCCGTGAAACTGATCGTACTTTCCGCGCTCCGACAGCTGTCCGGCGTTCGAAGCATCGGTCAGACGAGCCAGTTCCTTCTGCAGGCTCTGCAGGACGACTGCAATGTTATTGACCGCCTGCTTCATCTTTTCGTGATCGCCTTTGTAGGTCTGGGCAATCAGTTCGTCGATTTTGCCGTTTGAAATTTGCGCGAGAATGCGGTTGCCCTCGCCGATCGGCAGCAGGATGGCATCAAGCATGGTGTTCACGCCGCGCACGATCTCGGAGTATGCTCCCTGGAAATGCTCGGGTTTGCCGCGGTCGGAGAGTTGACCTTCTTTCGAAGCATCGGTCAGGCGGCCATTTCGACTTCGCAGTTTCTGCACCACGACGGCGATGTTGTTGATCGCCTGCTTCATCTTTTCGTGATCGCCTTTGTAGGTCTGGGCAATCAGTTCGTCGATTTTGCCGTTTGAGATCTGCGCAAGAATCCGATTGCCCTCGCCGATGGGCAAAAGGATAGCGTCGAGCATGGTGTTTACGCCACGCACGATCTCGGCGTACGCTCCCTGGAATTGCTCTGGCTTGCCCCGGTCGGAAAGCTGGCCTTCTTTCGAAGCCTCGGTCAGCCGCGCCATTTCCGCCTGTAGTTTCTGCACCACGATGGCGATGTTGTTGACCGCCTGTTTCATCTTCTCGTGATCGCCTTTGTAGGTCTGGGCAATCAGTTCGTCGATCTTGCCGTTTGAGATTTGCGCAAGAATCCGATTGCCCTCCCCGATCGGCAAGAGAATGGAGTCGAGCATGGTGTTTACGCCGCGCACGATCTCGGAGTATGCTCCCTGGAAATGCTCGGGTTTGCCGCGGTCGGAGAGTTGACCTTCTTTCGAAGCCTCGGTCAGGCGAGCCATTTCCTTCTCTAGGCCCTGCACCACAATGGCGACATTATTTACCGCTTGTTTCATCTTCTCGTGGTCGCCCTTATAAGTCTGGGCAATCAGCTCGTCGATCTTTCCGTTCGAGATCTGGGCGAGAATGCGGTTGCCTTCCCCGATCGGCAGCAGGATGGCATCGAGCATTTCGTTGATGCCTTGCACCATTTCGCGGTAGACGCCGTCAAACTGCTCCACCCGGCCGCGCTCGGCGAGGCGGCCATCCCGCGACGCGTCGACCAGGCGCAGGATCTCCTGCGAGACCAGCAGCATCTTTCCCTCCTCCGACTTTCGCGCGCCGCTTACCACTTCGCGGTCACTTTGTCCGTTCCCGCCTTTGCGCCCACCCGAACCATGCAGCTTTTGGCTTTCCTGTACCGCTTTAGTCGGCATAACTTCTAGCTCCTTTTTCGATTGAATTCATTCCCGCCTAGTCCCGAATCTTCGAAACGCAGTCCTTTTAACCGTTGTTAAATAGCGCCAGCAGTTCTCTCCAGCGCTGACGAAACCTCCAGACAAGTTCAAGGGCTAAACATCCTCTACACAGCCACTAACTGGGACCGCAGTTGCGCAGCGCGAGCCTCGGCATGTGCCCCCACCGAGATGTTCCGCAGTGCGTCCCGTACCAATCGATTCGGATCAAGAATCAGAGCTACCGTGCCATTGCCGAGGATGGTTGCGCCGGATACCAGTTGCACGTGCCGGTAAAATCGCCCGAGGTTCTTGATCACCGTTTGATGGTCCCCGAGAACCTCGTCCACGACGAAGCCAAACAACCCGTCTTCGGTTTCGGCGACCATGATCTGCTCTCGATCCGGGCGTTCGATTTGAATGTTGAAGTATTCCCGTAGCCGGATATAAGGGATGATCTTGCCGCGCACGTTGGCGACATGCTTGCCGTTTGCTTTCTCAATGTCCTCGCGGGTCAACTCGATGCATTCCAGAGTGGTCGCAAGCGGCAGCACAAAAAAAGCATCGCCGACCCGGACGAGGAGGCCGTCGATGATGGCCAGGGTCAGGGGGAGGCGCAGGCTGACACTGGTTCCGGCGGCAGGTTGGCTCGCGATTTCGATGGTGCCGCGCAAGGCCTCGACCTTGCGCTTCACCACATCCATGCCGACACCCCGGCCAGAGACATCCGTGACTTGCCGCGCCGTCGAGAAGCCGGGCGCCAGTATGAGATTGAATATCTCCGATTCAGTCAACTGCGCGTCGGCGGCAACCAGGCCCTTTTCGATGGCTCGTTCGCGGACGGCATGGACATTGATGCCGCCGCCATTGTCGGAGACCCCAATCAATACGCTTGCCCCGGAGTAGCGCGCCGAAAGCTGAATGGTAGCCGCCGGTCGCTTGCCGGCCTTGAGGCGGACCTCGGGCGACTCGATGCCGTGATCCATGCTATTGCGGATGAGGTGCATCAAAGGATCGTTTAACTGGTCGATCACGCTCTTGTCGAGTTCGGTATCGGCGCCTTCGATGGCCAGTTCGACGTCCTTGTGCAGGTCTCGCGCCAGGTCGTGGACGAGCCGGCGGAAGCGTTCGAAGGTAGCCCGAATGGGGAGCATGCGGATGCTGATGGAGCTCTCGCGCAGAGCTGCCGTCAGGCGCTCAATCTCTTCCGATACCGCTCCCACCTCCGGATCTTCACGCCGGGTAGCGATCTCAAGCAGCCGGGCTTGCACGGTAACTAACTCGCCCACCAGATTGACGAACTGATCGAGCTTGGCCGCGGGAACGCGAATGCTTGACGCATTGTCCGGAGTATCCGCTCACACGGCGTCCATAACTCGGATATTTTGGCTTGACCGGCTGCGGCTCGCCACCAGTCCCGCCGGAAGCCGACTCCAGGGCCGCAACCGGAAGCGGCTCCGAGGCCGTATTGAGCAGCGGATTGCCTGCCTGTTCTCGGGCGCGCAGTTGTTCGACTCCGGCTCGGACGTTTTCCGCTCGATCGTCGTCCGCTCGATCGTTGCCGGCTCAATTGTTAGCTCGCAACTATCGATTACGAAGATGAAGACATCACTGATCGCTTCGCGGTCCGCCGAGGTGGTAAGAACCATATCCCAGCTCACGTAAGAGCGCTCCGGATCCAATTCGCGAAGCGGCGGAACGGCAGCCATGCTTGCCGTGACCGCGAGCCTTCCCATCTGCCTGAGTTCGCGTAACAACAAAACCGGATCGGCGCCGCAACGCATCATCTCCGCCCCCGGGGCAAAGCGAATATGCCACTTCTGCGCGCCCTTAACGGCGACTCGACGTTGGTGGGGTTGCGGGAGCCGGGGCCGCCGTCGGTGATAATGCCTTCTCGCTTTGGCCGCCGCCCGGCGTCCCGGTCAGCTCGCGCAATCTGGCAAGTATCTCGTTACAGGCAGCCAGGCCAGCCTCGTCCTGGTTCCCCATTTTGTCCAGCATGGCCTTGATCTGATCGAGTGCCGCCAAAGAGAGATTGATCAGTTCAGGAGTAACTTGCAGGCGTCCATTGCGAATTTCATCGAAGGCGTTTTCCAGCTTATGAACGAACGCAGCCAGCTTGTCAAAACCGAACATGGCGCCCGATCCCTTGATCGTGTGCAAGCCACGGAAGGCTCGTCCAACCAGTTCCATGTCGCCGGCATTTTCGTTCAATTCGAGGAGCGTGGCCTCCAGTTCGACGAGGATTTCGCGTGCTTCCTCAACGAAGCTCTGCTTAAACTTGTCGGCCATTTGCTCGTTTGACAAGAAACACACCCCTGATCAATCGCCTCGATCTAGTCGAGATCCGAACCCAGCGGAAACTTCTCAAACCCTGCTTCCTTCCAAGACGATGCAATAACCGCAGGGACTTGGCCCACCAAAGTGAATTTCAAGCCTGCTCCTCTGGCATCGCGCCTTGCCGCCCAAACGAGCTGTAGGGCGGTAACATCCAGTTCGGTTGCCCGTTCGATGTCGAGGTGCAAATCTTTACCGGAAGCCAATGTTTGGAGCAGCAGTTTTTTCAGCTCCGCCGCCAAAGCGATGTTGATCTCGCCCTCCAGTCGGACAAGGCACACCGATTCGCTTTGGTCCAGAGTTACCGGCACACTGATCCTTTGATCGGCATCGAGATGGCAAACTTTAGTTTTGTTATCGTCGAAGTGATCGCCGAACTGATTGTGGCTTGTGATCTATGGCTAATTTCGCATTTCGTCGGGCCATGTCGGTCTGCACTTCTGTTTCGTCCAAATTCTTACCTCACACCTCACTCCGCTTTGTCACGTGCTTGGAGTGGCAGCCTCCAGCAGGCACTCAAATGGCCAATGCTTTTGCACAGAAATGTTAAAGAAATCTAATATTTAAAGATGCGCTCCAGAATGAGAAGCCAGAGAAGTTCGCATCCGTATTTGAAACGAATTTCAAACCGCCAGGCACGACTGTAAGAAGTACCGCGCAACATTTATGGGTGTTTGGAGCGGGTGCTTGGAGGGCGTTTTACAAGCGGCCGAGCGATTGCAGCAAGTGCGTTGACAGGGATGCTGCAACAACAAACTACTGAATCGCGTTTCCGTAGGTGGGTACTCCTTGCTGCACCAGGAAAAGCAAGGTTTGCCCCCGCGACGACCAATCGCTTTGCGGATATTTTGAAATCAACTGCTGCGCCAACGAGATTGCCAGGTTCTTGGATTGCTCCGACTTCTTCGACTGTTCTTCCGTCTTATAGATCTCGATCAGGGCGGCTCGTCGCCAGGCGGCATCATACAGCGCCTCGGGAGCGGCAGGAGATTCCGGGTGTTCTTTCACATACTTTTCGTACAACTCGGCTTCCTTGTCGGGGCATTTCGGCGAACCCTGCCAGTCTCCGCAGAGCTTGTTGTCGATGAGATGAAACGCCGCGAGCTGCGCCCACTTTGAGTCGGGAAATTTTCTCATCACCAGCTTCATGGATTCCTCGTTGATGCCCTCGCGAAGATAGGCTTCCTGCTCGCGCGCCGAGGGGCGGGTTTGCATATCCGCCTTGTCGATCTGCCATTGAATGTCAGCGGCGCGGTAAAGGCCTTCGGCGGCAAGAGGAGAACTCGGGAAAATATCATAGACGCGGCGATAGAGACGCTGGGCATCCTGCGCGGCGCCGCGGCGGCCATGGCGCCGGCTGGCTTCATCTTCCGAATCCGCTGCGGCTCCGAACAAAATGCGATCGCCGTTTGGAGTTGACGCCCAGACAATGCCATTATCGAGCACCCAGCCGCTGATGGTTTTGCCCTGATCTTCCTCCAAAACGAAGGCCGGGTCGCTGGCCTGCGACGCCGAGCAGAGCTTCGACGTGCGCCCAATCGTGGCTCTTATCCAGAAGAATCAGCTCCCGTCCGCGCTCTGCTTGCGCCAGCTTGTTGGAATTGGTGTCGGGTGAAAGATAAATGACAGCCTCGCGTATCAGCGTGCCGCGATCGGCCGCCGACAGCAGAGAGTTTCCCGTAAGCATTAGGATGATCAAATATGCTAGCGTGAAAATCGGTTTCACAGTGGTTCATCTCCGGTTCGAGATTAGCACGTAGATTTAGATGCGTAGAATGGACAGCGGTCCGTAAGCTGATTGTGATTGACAAGCATGCAACCGGCGCTGTACACGGTTGTGTCCTTCAGCTGCAAGTTCTCCGAAGGAGATTCTATGCGGCAGGACGCAAAATTCGCCAAGGCCCACGCATGACATCCCGCAGCACCGTACAGCAAGTTACGATTCGCGATCTCGAAAGCATCGACGACCTTCGCCAGTTGAAGGAGGTCGAAAAAGAAGTCTGGCGTATGACGGATGAGGATACTTTACCTCTGACGCTGGCCATCGCCTGCAAGGCCGCTGGCAACATTTTCATTGGCGCCTTTGAAAAAGATAAAGATAAAGATAAAAATAGAAATAAGATAAAGATAAAAATCAAGACAATCATCATCATGAAAAAATGGTCGGTTTCGCCTTCGGATTTATCGGCCGCGAGCACGAAAAAATAACCATTCATTCGCACATGCTGGGCGTGCTCGACGGCTATCGGCATCTGGATCTCGGTTCGCGACTCAAGCAAGCCCAACGAGAACGGGCTTTGGCCATGGGCGTTCAAGAAATGACCTGGACTTACGATCCGCTGCAAAGTCGAAACGCGCACTTCAATTTTGCCAAGCTGGGCGTCGTTTCGGACACCTATAAAGTCGATTTCTACGGCCCGGAAACTTCCAGCATGTTGCATCGGAACGGAACCGACCGTCTCTGGGTGCGATGGCTGCTCAATTCGCGTAGAGTGCGGGATCGCTTGACCGGCAAAAATATGGCCGGCGAAAATATGACCGGCGAAAATATGGCCGGCAAAAATATGACCGGCAAAAATACGCGCGCGGAAACCCTCGACGCCCTGCGGCTGCTGGCGCCGCTGGTGCGCTTCGATCCCAGCGGAAAACCAGGACGCGCCGATCTCGCAGAATCGCTCGCCCGCCAACGCATAAGCATCGAAATCCCGGGCGACATTTTGGAGATTGAACGTACCGACATGGCCCTGGCACAGGAGTGGCGCGAGGCCACTCGTTGGGCCTTTTGCGAAGCCGTCAATGCCGGATTCATCGTGGCCGAATTCTGCCGCTCGATTCGCGGACAGCAAGGCCCAGGAGCATACCTGTTGCAGCGAGGAACCGTAAGTGAACTGACTCCGGACGTGTGAAAAACCTGGGTAGTGCAGTTTGAAATCGAGTCTGCTTCAAAACGGACTTCTAATTGCCCGCCTTCGATCTGAGGTGTATTGTATCCATCGCGTGTTTCCACATCTATATCACGCTCCACAAACTGGCCCGCACATGCCTTATGAAAGCGCCATCACGATAATTCTCACCGCGCTTGCCGTCATGCTAGCCGTGGTGACGTTAGGAATCGCTGGTTTAGCGATCTGGGGATATTTTGGGATTAGGGACTCGGTAAAGGACATGGCGACGAAAAAGGTCGATGAAGCGATGCAAACGGTTCTGAAGGAGTATCCACCAGCAGCCGATATACTAAAAGTGCTTCGACGTTTGGGGGAACAAGCCGATTTGATGGACGCTATTAGAAATCAAGTAGTTACGGCCCCTGATCCGAAGTTAGTTGCAACGGCATCTAAACCTGTAGTACAAGAGGAGCGACCCGAAACCCCCCTAGAATCAGTGGCTCAACAAGTTACGCCCATTGAAAAGTACCCCGGTGAGGAGGGCAACGATGCCAGTCGTAGTTGACAATGCAGTTGAAACACCCGGTCAGATCATCGCTAAGCACCAAATTCAAGCCCCGGTTGACATCGTAGCTATCGCGAATGATCTGGGTCTTAATGTGTGGGCGATGGATTTGCCGGGCTCAGTGTCGGGTAAGATTTTTAGGGACCCGATAAACGGTGGCAGCAGCGGGTTTAGTATCGTGGTTAACAGCGCCCACTCTACTGTACGACAGCGATTTACCGTGGCGCACGAGATCGCGCATTTCATATTGCACCGGCAGAAGTTAGAAAGCGGCGACCTGGTCGATGACGCCATGTATCGTAGCGGGTTAAGCAACAAAGACGAAACAGCAGCGAACAGGATGGCCGCAGACATTCTGATGCCATTTGCACTGATACGTTCGTTAATTAGTGCAGGAATACGCGATCCACAAAGCCTCGCTGCCAAATTGCAGGTTTCGCTACCAGCGATGAAAATTCGTCTTGGCTTACCTCTAGACAAGCCCCAATAGTTCCTCTAGTCTCCAAACGTGATCGGACAACCCTGGCTCCGTCCGCGGGGGTCACCCGTAATGTCTTGGGGATCCTGTTCAAATTACACCACCCACCGAAACCTGATTGATGTTGACAAGCTGTCTTATAATTGAAGAAGAGAGCAGAAAATTAATAAAAAAGCGTGGCGCACCCACTACCACTTACAGCCGCGCAAGCCGTGACTTATCCGGCAGAAAAGGTTCAAACTCCACCGACTTGGGCAGAACTCATGAAGAATCAAGACTTTACTTCTAACCACCTTCTTTTGAAGACTTTGCCAGGGCCCGGCGCTAAGTCAATGATTCTAGTATACCGGCACATAGGGGTGGGGTACCCACATGACGAGATTAGCATTAAAGGCTAGAAGTGACGCACGCACGATGCTGGAAGATTTTCGGGTGATCGCGAAACTTAAGTAGCGGGGACGAAATTTAGCTGGGGGCTTTAGCGGCAGATTGCGCTGCCACGGAATGCTGCTGTTCGCGCATATGCTCCAGGAACTTTTCCACTGGAACCTGGTACTTGTGGCGGAAGAGCTCGACGAGTGCGTCCTGTTTGGCGGTGACAGAAATTCCGGAGGTGCTTGGCTCGTTTGCGAACGCTTGATACATGTTCAGGCTGCCGTCGGGTGCTGGCGTTTCCAGTCCATCGGGTTCAACCTGAAATTGTCTTTATCCTTGCTCGCGCGCAGGGACTTGACCAGACGCTGAACCTGATCATGTTGCGCGGGCGTGGCTGGAGGAATTCAACTCCCATTCCAAATTCCGGATGCGCGACCAGGACAATGCCGCCAGCGCGCGCTTCAGGATTGGCCGCGGCGAGCGACAGAACCACGCGTGTTCCTCTCGGGAAGGGTGAACTTGTCTTGAGATAGCAACCTCCAGCGCTAAGCTCGCTGAGGCGGGCCAGCACAGGCGGATCTTCATCTTTTTCTGGTTCAGAAAGGTGGTTGTCCATCCACTTGCGAACCGTTTTGAGCTGGTCTTCGGTCGCATCCTTAAAGCGGACCCCCGCATGATCGCTCTTGCCTTCCCATGCCAGCTCACCTTCAAGTTCAAGGTGGTCATCCAAGCCTGGCAAGTCGATCGAGAAGCGGAGTGAGTTTTCCTTCGGCTTGTGCGCCGGAAAACTGGATCGCCATTCCGCCTTCGCTGATGTCAATGGTTCTGGCTTTGAACCGGCTGGATGAACCGAAACAATCCACCGGAACCTGAACGGCGATGCGCAACTGCTGGCGCCGTTCGCGCTTCATCAAGGCGCGAACCGCTCGAAAACTCGATTTTGCCCGCTCCACAGCCAGAGGTTTATGAAGGACGAAATGGGCCCCCATTTCAAAGCCGCCCTTCAGTCCGACTGTCGATTCTACGAGCACGATACCCAGAGCTCGCCGGTTCACCGGGGAGGCTTTGGCGCCACGAAATACGTTGCCGGCTTCCTCGGTGTTGCTTCCATCAACAATTATCGCCTCGAAGCGCTGGCGAGTGATCAGGCGGATGGCGTCATCGCCGCCAGAACAATGTTCAACCTCAATCTCCAAGTCACTGAGAACGCGGCGCAGGACGCGCACGGTCTTTTCGTCAGAACATACCAGAAGAGACTTAAGATTCATGGTCCGAGTGAGACTACCGATTTATAAACTGTCCCCGTCTGCACTCTAAGTCTATGAGGCGCTGTGGTCAACGCCAGGGCGAGGGTTGCGGGTTACCTTGGTCATTTTTCCGGGCTCCTTAAATCGTTAGACATGCAACTAATTGTATTCACAAGGGTTATAGGACTACACCCAGCGGGCAGAACTTTTCTATTGACTATCGCAGAAAACTCTATTATTATCAATAGCTTCCATTGGGCTTTTGGGAAACGCTGTAGCCTCGTTATTGATGGGGTTCGAGATTGATACCTGCGAGTGAATCGCTCCCACGCTTCTTGGAATCTAAGAAAATAGGTATCGGTCATTTAAGAGGGTATATTTTTCATGGCAAAGAGACGCGGAAATCCGAACTGGGGCAAGCCCGAGCCGATTGGCCCGGTTACTCCCACAATCACGGAGTTCGAGCAGGTTGTGCACGAGTATAAGCTTTCCCCTGACCAGTACTTGCGATCTACCCGCCTGAGAGAATGGGCGCGCCGCAACAAGAACTCCAAGTACATTCCTGAACCATTGCTTGAGGCTTGGGGCTTTGAAATCGAATCTACCCTGTGACTCCCGAGAGCCAGGGCATAATCAAAGGGTCGCCTGCTGGCGGCCCTTTTTATTTGTCTCGATCCTCATGCTAGGATCGCGGTGCGAGAAACACACCTTATGAACCCTAACTTGCCATTTACCGACGTTTCGTCTGCTCTTGAAGAGATCCGGGCGGGGAGAATGATCGTCGTAGTTGACGACGAGGATCGGGAAAATGAAGGGGATCTGACGCTGGCGGCGGAAAAGGTCACACCGGAAGCGATCAATTTTATGGCGAAGCACGGACGAGGGCTGATCTGCCTGGCCATGACCGGGGAACGGCTTGATCAGTTGCGTATTGGGCCGATGACCAGCGAAAACACTTCGCAATACGGGACTGCATTTTGCGAGGCGATCGATGCGCGCGACGGCGTGACTACGGGGATCTCAGCTCATGATCGCGCACGCACTATCGAAGTGGCAATCGATCCGGCGACACGGCCGTCGGATCTGGTAAGGCCCGGACACATGTTTCCATTGCGCGCGCGCAAAGGAGGGGTGCTGGTACGCGCGGGTCAGACCGAAGCTGCAGTGGATCTGGCGCGTCTTGCAGGTATGGTTCCAGCCGGGATCATTTGCGAGATTATGAGAGACGATGGGACGATGGCGCGCGTGCCCGATCTTATCGAATTCTGCCGCATGCATGAAATGAAGATGTTGACGGTGGCGGAGTTGATCCGTTACAGGATGCAGCATGAGCGCTATGTACATCGGGTGGGCGAGGCGATGGTGGCTACCCAACACGGCGAATTTCGCCTGATTGCCTATGAGAGCGAAGTGGATGGCGGCGGATCGCACCTGGCGCTGATTCGTGGCGACATCAGCGACTCTTCAACGCCGGTGCTGGTTCGTATGCATGCACATTGCCTGTTGGGCGACGTTTTCGGCGCTACCGGCTGCGATTGCCATCCGACACTCGAAGCATCGCTTGAGATTATCGCTGCGGAAGATCGGGGCGCCTTGATCTATCTGCATCAGACGTCAAGAGGATTCTCGGCGGAAAGAATCGGGGAACAATCGTTTCTAACATTCCATCGCGAACGGCATTTGCCGTCATTGCCAGAAAGCGAGCGCAAGATTCACCGTGAGATTGGTTTGGGAGCGCAAATTCTTTCCGATCTGAAATTGAAGCGGATTCGATTGTTGACCAATCATCCGCGTCGGGTGGCAGCGCTGGAAGGATTTGATATCGAGATTGTGGAGCAGGTCCCGGTGAAGTTTTCAACGCCGAGGACTTCGATATAGAGGACCCAGGTTAGAGCGCAGAAAACGTGCGTCGCTCTCGACGAGTTAGAAAGGCTTCCTTGGTGTTATCTCTTCATCTTTAATGAAGAACTGCGCTGAGCATGCGGAGGAGCCGCAGATTGTGGGCAGGAGGCCGGCCATCTGCTTACGAGTAATCAATCCCAGGGTGCCGCAAGACGGGCAGGAGAGAACTGCCCAATAAGGATCTTCTCTTTCTCCTACCTCGCCAGCGTTCTCCAGCACGAACACGGTGCCGGGTTCCATCTGCTCGGGAATCCATTCATTGATAATGCTCAACTCACCGATCATCATGCTCCCCCCTCGCTTTCCGGTTATGCTTTTCGTTTCCGGATGGACGGGCGAGACGCCCGTCGCTCCACCAGCAACCGTTCTGAAGCTGCAGTCTTTTTGCGTGACTGAATCTCTGCTCGAACGCGGCGCACTTCATCGCTCAGGCATATATCGAACATCGGCTGACGGGCATTCTTCAGGAGGTCCACAACCTGGCGTGCCGAGGTTCGCAAAAAAAGATTAGTGCCATCGGTAAGAAGGTGATACTCGGAGGAAGAGCTGACCGTCGCAGCGATACTGGTGCCGAATTCCTTTCGCAGGAAACCAATTACCCTGCGCATTCGCTGGAGCGAAAAGCCGCGTCGGCGCAACTGGCAGATAACGGCCACTGTGACAAGGTCGTCCCAGTTGTAAATGCGGCGGTGCCCCCGCCGCCCGGACTTCACGATGCCGCGCTCGTCCCACCATTGCAACTGGCGCGCGGTGATGCCGGTCAGGGAGATCACGTCGCTGGATGTGAACTGTTCCTGCATTATGGGCAGATTTTGTTTGAAACAATAACGTTAATAAATGTTTGACACATTTTAGGCGGATGAGGTGGAAATCACGCAAGGTTTCGTTGCGGTTTGTATTGACTAGGCGGGTTCGGGGAGCGTTATTGAGACATTGAAGCATTGAGACATTGAATCATTGAAGGATTAAGAGCCCGGGTCGCGGAGCGGGAGTTTTCCGGTTTTCGATGATGCAGGACTAAGTGAGTCAATGCCTCAATGATTGAATGTCCTTACTCGGTTAGGCAGTGGTCGGTCTGATTTTCACAGCGACTTCTGGGAGAAGATTGCGGCAGCTTTGGGCGTACCGCAGAGCGTGTCTCAGAGGACGCACTGAGTCAATGAGTGTAATGGCGATTTTTCGCCAACCCTATTTTACGGAATCAAGTCAGACACCTCGGGTTTTGCTGGATTCACATGAACCTGCATTGTGGAGCCCCTGGGGTACTTATTAGCAACGGCGTTAGCGTCCTCCTCCGAAAACGAATCCGTTGTGTACCGACCGCTGTAATACTCGCCGCCGACTTGGTACGAGTAGGCAACTTCAGTGCGGTATGTCGTCGAGGAGCGACCATAATGTGCTTGGACGGTTACTTCCTCTACCGTGGCCAATTGGAACTGTCGGAAGATCGCGCAACTCGCCAAGGTCCCGGCCATGTGGCGGCCACCAACAACGCAATACCGAACAGGGCCAGAAACGACAGCTCGAACCATAGGGGCATAACGCTGCTATTTTGGACCAAAAAAGGACATAGCGTTAGCGATTTCTGTAATCAGGCGACAGCGTAAAGTGAGAATCGGCGGATCCTCTTTGTGGCGACGGCGCTTAAGTTCTCACATTTCTTCGACGCTCATCGTGCCACGGGATCAGGATCGGCGGAAAGGGCTGTGGAAATCACACTGACTCACTGCCGCTCGGTTTGTATGTTTGGCTGTCTTGGCATTAACATTGGCGACATCTAAATCTTCTTACCGGGGTCATATGAACAAATTCACGTCTCAAAGAATGCGTGTGCGCGTGGTCGTGCCTGTTTTCTGCCTGCTGTTTTCGGCGAGTCTGATGTTCTCCCAACAAAATGAGGGGCACCGCAAGCCAGCGTCGGCGCCGACAACCAAGACTGTTGCTGATACGTCTGCGCCATCGGCGAAAGAGAACAAGGATGAGAAGAACGAAGGTGATCCATTATTCAAGGGGATGAAATACCGTTCGATCGGTCCTTTTCGCGGCGGACGGTCGCTCACGGCATCGGGAATTCCGGGCGATCCGACTACTTATTATTTCGGTGCGACTGGCGGCGGGGTGTGGAAGTCGACCGACGGCGCTAACACATGGTCGCCGATTTTTGATAAGGATGGAGCTCCGGCGATTGGGAGCCTGGCGGTCGCGGTGTCGGATCCGAATGTGGTTTATGTGGGAACCGGCGAGGCGTGCATTCGGGGAAATATTTCGCACGGCGATGGCGTGTGGAAGTCGGTGGATGCGGGGAAGTCGTGGAAGAGCGTTGGGCTGAAGGATACGCGCTCGATTGGCAAGGTGATTGTGAATCCGCACAATGCGGATATTGTTTTTGTGGCTGCGCTTGGTCATCCGTATGGACCGAATGCGGAGCGCGGAGTTTTCCGCACGACCGATGGCGGCAAGACCTGGGACAAGGTTCTTTATAAAGATGAGAATACCGGAGCGATCGATGTGGCTTTCGATCCGCAGAACCCGAATATTTTATTTGCATCGTTGTGGGAGGCGCGACGGACGCCGTGGTCGCTCTCGAGCGGCGGGCCTGGGAGTGGCATTTATCGGTCGTCTGACAGCGGGTCGACATGGAAAGAAATTACAGAACATGGTCTTCCCAAGGGACCATACGGCCGGATCGGCATGGCGGTGGCGGCGAACTCGGAGCGGGTATATGCGCTGATCGAGGCGAAAGTGGGTGGCGGACTTTACCGCTCTGAGGATGGCGGCGACACTTGGGATTACGTAAACGGCAATCATTCCCTCTTTCAGCGGGCGTGGTATTACATGCATGTGTTTGCCGATCCGCAGGATTCGAACACGCTTTACGTGGCTGATGTTGAGTTTTTTAAGTCGACCGATGGTGGGCACACTTTTAACAAAGTGAAAGTGCCGCATGGCGACAATCATGGGTTGTGGATCGATCCGAAGAACACGAAGCGAATGATTGCGTCGAATGACGGCGGAGTTACTGTCAGCCTCGATGGCGGGAAATCGTGGACGCGCGAGGATAATCAACCGACAGCGCAGTTTTATCACGTGATCACGGATACGCGGACGCCTTATTACGTGTACGGTTCGCAGCAGGATAATTCGAGCGTGGCGATTGCCAGCCGCAGCGACGATGGGGTGATTGGACGCGACAACTGGTATCCGGTGGGGGGCGGGGAAGCGGGATATATTGCGCCGAATCCGACCGATCCGAACATTGTTTTTGCCGGCGATTATGAGGGCAACATCACTCGCTTTGACCGGCGCACGAACCAGGTGCAGAGCATTGCCGTGTGGCCGGAGCTATCGGATGCGCGCGGCGCGGCGCCGCTTGATCATCGCTTTCAGTGGACGGCGCCGATTGTTACGTCTCCGTTTGACCCCAACACGATTTACTACGGCGGCGAGCGTGTTTTTAAAACCAGCGACGGTGGGATGCACTGGGAAGCGATTAGCGACGACCTGACGCGCAATGACAAATCGAAGCAGCAGCCTTCGGGTGGTCCGGTAACGGTTGATGATACGGGCACGGAATACTATGACACTGTGTTTTCGATTGCTGCGTCGACGGTGGCTAAAGGGCTGATATGGGCTGGTACCGACGACGGTCTGATTCAGGTCACGCGCGATGAAGGGAAGAGCTGGACAAACGTAACGCCTAAGGATCTCGCGGAATGGAGCCGCATCAGTTTGATTGAGGCTTCTCCACACGACGCCGGTACAGCGTACGTGGCGGTCGATCGCCATCAGAATGACGATCTAGCACCTTACATTTACAAAACGAACAATTACGGCGCGAGCTGGAGCCGGATTACAACCGGAATCCCGGACGGTACTTTTGTGCGCGCGGTTCGGGAAGATCCGAAGAGGAAAGGGTTGCTCTATGCGGGGACGGAGCGAGGAGTCTATGTTTCCTTCGACGATGGGGCGCACTGGCGATCGCTGCAAATCAATCTGCCGATCGTGCCGGTGCATGATCTCGTAATCAAGAATGACGACTTAGTATTGGCGACACATGGGCGTTCGTTCTGGATTCTTGATGATGTCTCTCCGCTGCGGCAGTTTGCCGATTCGGTGGCCCAGGAAGACATGCATCTTTACAAGCCCGCGACGGCCTATCGCGTGCACACGGGAGAGGCTCCGGCGCGTTCGTTCTTTATGGGAAAAAATCCCCCGAATGGCGCGATCGTTTACTTTTATTTGAAGCAGGCGCCGAAAGAAAAAGAAGAAGTGAAAATTGAAATTCTGGACTCGGCGGGCAGTGTAATTCGAAAGTATTCCAGTTTGAAAGTTGTGCCACTTGTTGAGCCGCGCGATCCTGATGACAAGAAACCGGAAAAGGAAATCAAGCCGGAACAGGGTCTGAATCGATTCGTATGGGATTTGCATTACGAGGAGGCGAATCGCGTTTCAGGATATTTTCTGTGGGAGTATGAGGAGGGTGCGCACGGGCCGCTGGCGGTGCCGGGAAATTATCAGGTCCGGTTGACGGCGAACGGCAAAACTGAGACCGCGCCGGTTGAGGTGAAGATTGATCCGCGAGTGACCACTTCGCAGAGCGATCTGGAGAAGCAGTTCAAGCTGGAGATGGACGTGCACGACCAGTTGAATCGGGTGTATGACGCGGTCAATCAGATTCAGGACGTTTCCGAGCAGTTGGACGGTCTCAAGAAGCGGCTGGGGCCGGGCGATTCGTCCAAGGTTCTCGTCGATGGCGCGACTTCGCTGGATGCGAAGCTGATTGCGGTTCGCGGTCCGTTGATTAATTTCAAAATCAGTGCAAGCGAAGACTCACTTGCTTATGCGCCTGGGATCGACGCGAAGCTGGCATTTCTTTCCATGGCGATCGCAGGATTTGCCGACACCGCTCCGACCGCGGCTGACTACCAGGAATTTGATCGGCTGAAGAAGCAGACCGACGAATTTCTGGCGAATTGGGATCGGGTTCGAAACAGCGACATCACGAGCTTTCAGAAGCTCGCGGCGGAGCAGGATGTGCATTCGATCATCGTTCCTGATGTGAGGAGCGAGCGGGTGCAGGGTGGGGGCGACGAATAGAGCAGTGGGGCCGGGCGGAAACGCCCGGCGCTCCAATTAGATAAACATTTCGTCTTGCGGGACGCCGGCGCCGTTTTTCGGGTGACGTTTTTTCTGGCCCATGAAGACTTCGACTCCGGTGCTGATCGCGGCCACCAGTCCGTTCACATGACGCAGTGGAGAGACGACGGTTTTGTGGACGAATTCCGTTGTATCTTCGACTTTGTCCATGGTGCGATTGAGCAGTTCATCGGCGCGGATGACCTGCAATCGGGTGCGGTCGAGGGCATCGGTTAGCGTGGCGTCGATGCGAGCCAATTGATTACGTACGACCGTGCTGGACTCCGACACATTAGTTGTCAGGACTTCGATTTTGGGGCGCAACTCCACGATCATGGGGCGCAGTTCTGCGAGCAAGCTCTGAACTGAGTCGATTGTGGGGAGCGCCTTGCTGGTCACTTCGGTGGCAATCGCTTCCATCTTCGCCGTGCTCTTGCGGACAGCCAAGTAGAGGCCGATGAGAATGCCTGCCTGGATCACCACAGCGAAAGTTGTTACTGCAATGAAAATTTTGAGGAGAGTGTCATCCATAGGTACTCCTGCTGAAGATGCTCCTGCTGATTCCCCCGCATCGTCCTATATATTCTTGGGCTGATCGGCGGTTGCCGAGGTGGTCTCGTTATAGGCTTGACGTCCAGCCTCGTAGGCGGAGCGGAACCGCTCTTTCTGCTGGTTGATAACGTCGCCACCGCGATCCACCCATTCGCCAGCCTGTTCGCGAGCGCGCTGAGCAGTCTGGCGCGCCTTCTCACCGCCCTGTTCCGCCTTGGAGCGAATTATGTTGCGAATTTCATCACCGGAGCTTGGGGCATAGAGCACGCCCACTACTGCGCCGACTCCTAGACCAGCCAGAAACCACAAGAAACCGTTGCCGTCACGATCTGCCATAACTACCTCCTCGATTCTTGCTCGATACTTTTGTCTTTACAAGGGGGATGGTAGCACCCCCGTATGTGAAACACAATTCGCGGCAACCACGGCCTTGCCAAACAAATTAGTTGAGTCTTGTAGCCTTAGGGTTGCCGTTTAATGAAGACAAGCAAGAAAGAAAGTCTTGTACGACGGATGGCAAAAGCGGACAATGAGGCGTCTTGCAGGAGGGCTTTTTGTCGGACCGGAAGTATAGACAACGCGGATATCAGGATACGAGTGGCGGCCCGAAGAAAGAGTTCGAGAAGCCGGCCGTCACAAAAAGAGAAAATACGTTTGGTCCGCGCCCGATTAATATGCCCGGGAACCCGCACGGTTTCGCGCTGCGCGGAATGCGGCGCGTTGCTGTCGAGCCTCACGGATCCGGTGGGGAAGTGCCCGAAGTGCGGATTCGCGCTGCATGCATGTAAACAGTGCGAGCATTTTGATCCATCGTGCCGGTTCGAATGCAATCAGCCAATACCGGCTAGAATCTCGCCGAAAGACAAGCTCAACGACTGCCAATCGTTTTCGATACGTGTGATGGTGGAAAAAGAAACATCCAGCAAAGGCAGTCAGCGTCCCAATGACGCGCGACAAGCGTTTGAGAATCTCTTCAAGAAGTAGCCAGCCTTGAAGGAGCAAGCGCCTTCATAAAATCCCTAGCTGTTTGCATAGGGTAATTTCTGTACGTGCGTGTCATTTTGCTGGTACCGTCATTCTTTTTCGTCGTCTGGTGCTTCTAAGTATGTGCGAAGAGGGTGGAGATTATGCGCAGAGATGAACTAATGAGCCCTGACATTCTAAGCGAGATTGTATTGCTCACTAGCGGCGTGGCAATCGTGCTCGCCATTGTAATGGTGATCGTGGCTGCGATTACGAGCGCGGCGGCGATGCAACTGCACTGAGCCTCCGCCAATTGGCTCGGGCGGTTTTCATTAGATTGGAACATAATCCTGGTGGTGTGGAAGAGAGGAGACGCGATGAATTCGGACCAGATCAAAGGCAAGTGGAAACAGTTGACGGGTTCGGTGAAGGAACGATGGGGTAAATTGACGGATGACGATCTTGACATCATCGACGGGCAGCAGGATCAACTGATCGGAAAGATACAAGAAAGATATGGAATCGCGCGCGAGGCGGCGCAGAAGCAAGTGGAGGAATGGAACGACGGGGCGACGCTCGATTCCGAAGTTAACAGAGAGTGGGTCGACGAGCGTCGAAAAGCCAGCTAGGGGACCATCAAAAGAATGGGAATTCGAGGGAGCCGAATGGCTCCCTATTTGTTTGATGACAAGGTTTAAATTCTTGCTCGACGAGCGGGACAGCGATGCTAGGCTGCGGTACTCGCCGTCGTAGTAGCCGGCGGCGACGATACCTGGACTTGGATAATATCGTTCTTTACGGCATACACAACCAAGTCCCGGATCGAGTGAAAGTCGAGCTTGCGCATGATGTTGCTGCGATGAGTCTCCGCGGTTTTGGTGCTGAGGTTCAGGAGACAAGCGACCTCTTTCGAGCTCTTGCCCTCGGCCAGAAGCTGAATCACTTCACGCTCGCGCGGGGTCAGTTTCGGCGACTTCGCAGATTCACTGATCGACGAGCCGTCGCTTTTGTCGAGAAACCCAGCCAGGACCATATCGTTGACCCGTGGGGTAAAGAACATACGGTCGCGCTGGAGCGCTTCCACAGCTGACACCAGATCACGGGCGGCGTCCGATTTCAAAACGAATCCACGCGCCCCGGCGTCAAGAGCTTCGCGTATGACCTGATCGGAGTCTGTGATCGTTAAAACAATGATCTTCTGCTCGGGGTTCTGTTGCGAGAGTTGGCGGGTCGCGGCCAAACCGTTGAGATTTGGCATGCCAATGTCGAGAATGACGACATCGGGCTTCAGTTTTTTTGCCATTTCAACGGCTTCACGTCCGTCTCTGGCTTCTCCGCAGATCTCCCACCCTGCGTGCGTTTGTAGAAGATTGCACAGTCCCTGTCGTACGACTTCGTGGTCATCAGCTATCAAAATACGCAGCTTCATTGGCTCACCTCCGTGAGAGAACTACAACTGGTACTTCATATCGAGTGCCTTTACGGCTGGGGTACATCCCTAAGCTCAGTGCACAATGCTGATGTTGCTCAGCCCTATTATTCCGAGAAATCGACCACTGGACTGCACCAGAGCAAATGCGAAATAAGACAAACCGACGCCGTTAAAAGTGTAATTTCACAATAGCCTACTGTTGAATACAGCAAACTCGGTAGACTGACGAATAAGGGACCTGCGGGTACTGTGCAGTTTCCATTCCCTTCGTCTTTCCGCCCTTCGACGCAAGGAACTACGAAGGCCGCAGCTAATCTGCGGATTTGTTCGTTGTCCTTGCTTTCCAGAGATAAAAGTTTTCTTCGTCGGACAACGTTTCTATTCCCAAGCCTCTTGCAGTCGAAGCGCGGTGGACGGCGGATCTGAGATTCGCCAGCGTAATCCCATCAACCTGGTCAAGCGGAATCTTGATGGCTGAGCCAGCAGGCAAAGATTCCAGATCCTCAAAGATCCCTCCCACCAAATCGTGGTGTTTTCCGCGGCGAGTTCGGCGAATATCATGGAGATTCACACGATCATATTTCGCCGGATTTTTTTCAGATTTGTTCCCAGATGCTTTAGCCATACTATCTCCGTATACAAACTATCATGTTTCAAGTCTTATAAGATATTATTACAGTTCTTGTAAAGATCTTTTTATAATTTCTGTTAGATACTTTAACAATAGTTTATAGCTTCTCTTTGCGTCCTTTCTTCGTTAATCCTCGCCGTGCTTTCTTTAGTCCTCGCCAAGCGATATTCCCACCCTTTTTTAGTGGGGACTGTACTCTCGTGGAGGTCGAGAAAGTATTCGGTGAAGCATGAATGTGAACGAGACTTGGCAGGATTTGTATCGAATGGCTCTGCTGGAATTAGGACCTGATGAATTGCGGCAGAGAATTGATGTTGCTGAAAAGGCAATCCAATTACGGATGGAAGAACTCCGCCGAGACGATTCCGGTTCAGACGAGGAACGACGAGCACTGGACGATGCGCTGCGGAGCCTGCGCGTGCTGAGTGTTTCGGAGGTCAAGTGTTCAGACCCGATCCCTACAATTCCGCTGCAAAAAGAGGCGACATAATGATTGCGGTCTTGTCTTCGCAGGAAGGGAAGAAGACAGGGAACTGCCGGAGACCCATCGCCTCTGCGCGCACGAGAATATATTTCGCGGCGGAAGAATTGGAAATGCTGTGGCACGAACTGCGCCGCTATGCGACGATAGAGAAGGACTCGGAGAAGTTGTTACGGCTAATGGCCGAGTTTGAAAAGCGCCAGCGTCAAGACAGAGGCTAGCGTTTAGGCGCGACGCCAGTTAAACAGGCGAGCTCGCGCAAACGGTATTTTCCGAGACCATGCCCCCACGACAGAAAGCTCAAGCAGCGTTTGCATCGGCTGTTCTACTCATGTTGCTGAGCGCGTTAGCCGGATATTTCTCCATCACGCGTTTGCGGGAAAGCGAAAAATGGGTCATTCACAGCTATGAAGTCCGGAGTGCGCTTGGAGACATAGACTGGGCGACATTGCGGGCTGGGCGCGCGCGGATGGGCTACCTGAACACGCAGGGCGCAGAATTTTTAAGTGAATTTGATGCGGCGGCCGCGGAGATTCCACAGACTCTACGGCACTTGCGCGAGCTAACCGGGGACAACCCGAGGCATCAAGAACTTTGCTCCCGTCTTGAAGCTACGATGGCACGGAGAATAGCGATTCTCCGCGAATCGATCCAGGCAGAAAAGCAATCGCCACAGAACAGTCAGGCGCAAGCCAATCTGGCGCGCCAAAGCGTCCCGGTTTCCTCTGAAATGACGTCAATCATGCAGCAAATGCGCGACGAAGAACAACGCCTGCTGCTGATTCGGGAAAAAACTTCGCATCGCCTGTTCGTGGTGATGATCGTTATCCTGAGCATCGCCTTCATCGTCGCTCTGGAACTGTTTGCTGTGCATTATCGATTCTTGTCGGCAGAGCTCGAGGCGCGTGAGCGGGCAGAACGGAACGCGCTTGACAGCGAGGAATCACTACGTCGCCTGACGGGGCGGTTGCTGCAATTGCAAGATGCGGAACGGCGGAAATTTTCGCGCGAACTCCACGACAGCCTGGGACAGTATTTAGTCGGAGTGAAAATGAACCTCGAACTCTATGGCGCGCGAGGCAAAGATGCGCATCTTGAGGAAGCACTTCAACTTCTGGACCAGGCGATAAACGAAACCCGCACCATCTCGCATTTACTGCATCCGCCGCTTCTGGATGAAGCAGGATTGTCCTCGGCGGCAAAATGGTATCTGGAAGGATTCGCACAACGAAGCGGCATAGAAATCAAGGTTGACCTGCCTGATGATGTGAGCCGCCTGCCGAAACCACTCGCACTTGGGCTTTTCAGAGTGCTGCAGGAAAGTCTGACGAACATCCATCGCCATGCTAACAGTGCAAGAGCCGACATCGAACTCAAGTTTCTTCCAGGTAAAGTCGCGCTCCAGGTCAGGGACTACGGAAAAGGAATCTCTCCTGAGTTGTTAGATGTTTTTCGGACGGCGGGGACGAATTCCGGAGTCGGATTAGCAGGTATGCGGGAACGAGTGCGGGAACTTGGCGGACAGCTTATCATCCAGGCCTGTGAACCGGGTACGATGATTCTGGTAACGATGCCCTTGTCGGAATGGGCGGAACAGACAACTGCCTGATGGGCTCTCAGTTAGGAAAAAACGTTTCCCTCCGCAACAGGGCCCCTATGGCCGTAACAACCGAGCCCATATCGGTTTTGGCGCAGGTGCCGCGGATGCCGGCCTTGCGCGCCTCCTCGGCGAGTTGCCTGGAAAGATAGAGGGTAACCATTAAGATCGGAGTTTCGGGGGAGAGCCTGGAAATGATGCGGGCGGCGTCAAGACCATTCATTTCTGGCATTTGGAAGTCCAGCACGATCACATCGGGCTGGATTTGTCGGACCCGGTCTACGGCTTCCAGTCCGTTTTGTGCCTCATCGCAGACACGCCAACTATCGTGTTGTTCGAGCACTCCGCGCAGGTGGCGTCGGACCGCGGCATTATCGTCCACCACCAGGATTCGAACGTCCTTGCTTTCTCGCAACGGACAAGCGCTCATAGAACCACCTTGCTGTCAGCGTATGAGGGGCAGCAGCACCGAACCATACACTGAAGGCCTGAACCTTTGGAGAAATTGAGCCTAGTGGTGCATTCAGTCGATGGAATCTAACTTTACTTTGTGATGCAGTTCTCTCCCATATCCGAGGCGCCAGGGCCCGACAAACGATAGTCTTCAATTTTGGCGCGGAACTGTGCCCGCACGTCCGCTAGACTCTGCCCATCAAGACAAGGACGAGCACGATCACAAGGATCAATCCGAGACCGCCGCTTGGATAATAACCCCAGCCTGTGCTATACGGCCACGTTGGTAACGCACCAATGAGAAGCAAAACCAAGATGATCAGCAGAACTGTGTACATGAGATCTCTCCCCTTTTCAGTGTTTTGCCGGTGACGCGTGGTGTAGCGTCCGAATCCCGGTTTACTTCTTCACGACAAGAGGGAGAGTATCGGGGCGTCAGCGATTGCAAAATCAGTTCAAGCCTGTATCTGGCCTGATTTCGTTGTGTATCTATCCGAAACATCGACCTTTAGTTGTGGTGTGCGTTGATCGCGATCGAAAAAAAAGGCCAAGCTTAGCTTGGCCTTTTGATGCTACGTTGATCCCTGCGGAGAAGACCCTATCGGACTTCCGCCTGGGTCCTTCCCCTGGCTTGGTCAGAGACTTTCCTTAACTCGGACAGAAGAGGTTCGCTCGACGGTGGCGGAGCAATTCTACCCTTTAAGATTTCGTCGAACGGAGCCATCTTACCGTACAGTATTCGAGTTTCATCTTTATCCTGCTTCACTACGCTTCCTGAAAGGTCGATGCCGGCAAACAGACCACGCGCGCGAGAATAAGTGAGGATTTTATCCTCCATCCTAACGTCCGTATCGGCAGCAGCGTCGCGTCCTACGGGCCCTGCGGCCGCGGAAGCATCTCCTCCCAATTTGAAGTGATCGGACAGCAGGTGTTCCATTCCGTGATCACCCATAAAAACCAGCACCAAGTCTATAGCTTGGCCGCCAAGTTGAAGGCCCCAACTTCCGCCAGAAATATCGATCGGAGCCGGAGCGCTCCATCCATGTTCGGTACGGCAGGATGCAACACCCTTGCCGTGCTCGCCACCAAAGCCGACGGCAATCTTCACCAACGACGGTATCACAGCGATGCACTTGGCATGATCCAGTACCTTATCTGGAATGGCATGGTCGGGAGTAGCCATCACTTCCGAAAGAACGTTGGCAGACTTGTCGATACGCTTATCGATGTCGGATTGATCTTTGTCGGCGGCCCAGGCAAAGCTCGCACAAATTAGAGCCAAGGTGATCAGGGCCGAAAGATGTTTCGGTGTGTTCATATTCAACCTCTTCTGTGCCCAATCTGAGCACCAGGATTTATGCTTTCAAACTCTAGTCGCTTCCGAGGGGATAAAACCATCCCGTCAGAACCTTAGATCACCATGCGCTACCCCGTAGTCACGCGTTCGACTGCAACATATCTGGCATAGTGTTGACAGCGGGCATCGAAGACTTCCACCCTTCCATGGGTTCAAACCGCGTTTCTGGCGCCACATCAACCTCTTCCGCCATAACCCGCCTTGCGACGCGCCGGCCCTCGGACGTAGTGGTTAACAATTCTCTTATGCGCAATTTCGCTTTGTGGAGCTGCGATTTCGACGTGCCCACCGAACATCCCAGCAATTTCGCGATCTCGCGGTGCTGGTACCCGTCAACTTCGTGCAAAAGGAAGATTACCCGATAACCTTCCGGAAGATCGCTGATTGCGCGGGTGAGTGCCAGGCGGGCGACCGACGTCTCTAAACGACCATCCCTGATACCATATTCCCGCGTGGCCGGTTTAGCGCCGTCAGAATTATTGTAGGGCTCGTCCAACGAAACGCGGCAGGGCGACTTTCGGCGGAAATGCATTAAGACCGTATTCACTGCGATACGATAGAGCCAAGTCGACAGAGCGGAATCTCCGCGGAAGGTTCCTAATTTGCGAAATACCTGGAGAAACGCGTCCTGCGCCAGATCTTCGGCTTCCGTTGGATTGTTGGTCATTCGCAAGCATAAAGAGTAAATACGCATTTTGTGCGCGTGAAACAAAGCGGCGAAGGCATCCGCATCGCCTCGCTGTGCGCGCCGCACCAGATCGATGTTTTTACGGTTGGTCGCGCTAATAGTGTCGCTATTCATGTCCTCCCCCAGATGTGACTATTGCCAGACCAGGCTTCTTGACGTAGCACGCTTGAGGTGAAAAATCCTGCATAAGACGATTGCGCGCGAGATATGAAAGAGCACGCATTTCGAAGCCTAGAGAGTGGGACGGTTGCGGTCCATCCATTTTGAGCAGTAGGTGTCGCAATTGGTTGCTGTAGTGGCGCTTAACGTTCTTGATTAGCACTTCCGGCGTATGGATCGCTGAACAGGACACCTCAAAAAGTCCTACAGGAAATGGTTGTTTCAAGTACACGGTCGACAGGATTCTCGGACTTCGGCAAAGCGGGGATACTGTGGTCCATGGAATCGACTCCTCAAGAGTGCCCACCTATCGAGCAGAGGTCGGTTTATCGGCCTCTGCTCCTCGCCTCAAAAACCATCCGAGCACTTTAGAGCCAGCGTTCCCATCGGATTTGCAATCCAATGAATTTCTGCGAAGTAAAAATTTTTAGGAGGCTTCAAATGAAAGTGGAATCCCTGCGCGATTTGTACTTGGAACAACTCCAAGATCTGTATAACGCCGAACAGCAACTGATCAAAGCCCTTCCGAAAATGGCAAAGGCAGCCACTTCGGAGGAGCTAAAAACCGCCATCGAGAATCACCTGGAGGAAACCAAAGTACAGGCAGAACGTATTGAAACCATCTGCGAGCAGATGGGCAAAAAGGCCTCGGGCAAGAAGTGCAAGGCGATGGAAGGGCTGATCAAGGAGGGGACAGAAACCATGGGCGAGGACATGGAAGACAGCCTCATGGACGCAGCTATCATTGCCGATGCGCAACGGGTCGAACACTACGAAATCGCCGGTTACGGATGTGTGCATGCTTACGCAACCCGGCTCGGAGAAGAAGAGGCGGCCGAACTGCTTGCCCAGACGCTGGAGGAAGAAAAGGCGGCCGATACAAAGTTGAACGAGATTGGGGAAGAACTTAATTTAGAACTCTCATCGGGAGAAGAGGAGAGTGAAAGGACGGAAAAGCGGCCGACCAAATCCGTCCGCGGTTCGAAACGGGTCGCCTGAAAACTCCACCTAAATTCACTAAGGGCGGCCCATTCGACATCGGGTCGCCTTTACTTTTTTAGGGCGTTTCCTGAGTTGGTAGCCAATTTGGGACAAAATCAAGTACTGCTTCTTCGATGATTAACTGTATTGTCCGCGGATCACGATATCGCTTTAATAAAATCCGAGGAAGCGTTAGACAAACCATGAAAAATCAAACCGTTGCTCAGGACTTGAATAACACTGCCCACTTGAAGGATGTTTATGAGCAGTCTTTGGCTATGTTGTCTGATTTCAAGCAAGACACAAAGAGGTCGCGCAGCGCGGTACCGTTACACATTGATGCAGCTTCCTTGCGGAAGCGCGCACTCGATGACGCCGCGAAGGCTTTGGCGACCCTTTGGAAAGTCCCATCACCAGGGCGATTAAACAACCCGATCTACGGTCGATAACGACCGTCGATGACATTTACGCTCAGGTACGAAAAAAGGTTCCGAGAAATTCAAGAAATCACTTTTGAGGATAGACCAATGTCAACCGGCCTTGGATCAACAGGACAATTTGACTCCGCAACCGGCTCTTTGAACGCGCGGTCGGGGCCGGGCGAATTGCCAACTATGCCCAACCCATCGAGAAATGATCCGGATGGCGGCCCACACCTCCCCACCATGCCCGACCCCACTAAGGATCCCGAGCGAGGAATTCAGCTCCCCACCGATCCTGATCCCGACACTGGTTCAAAGCCACCTGAGCGGATTGATGATCCTCCCCGCGATCGCGACGAAGAAGAAAAGCGTCGAGCTTAGTGGCTGGAGTGGCATACAGCGTTTTTTAGGGATTACTACCAATCTCAAAGGATTCGCTAGCGGTCCGCTTCGAAAGTATCTTTGTTCGACACCAGTGTGTCGGAGGCATCTCAATGCGGTTGGCTTGGGGTATTGTGGCAATTCTGATTGTTCTGTGGCTCTTGGGCATCGGCTTCCACATCGCAGGAAGCCTCATCCACCTCTTGTTGCTAGTCGCTGTCATCGTTTTTATCGTTGACCTCGTGAGCGGTCGCCGTAGTGCGGTGTGAAGATTGATTGGAGGAAGTCATGACATCTGAGAAACAAACGAAATGTGCGCATCCAGCTTGCCAATGTATCGCTGATCAAAAAGGGAAATATTGCAGCCAGTCCTGCGAGGACGCGGCGGATAGCACCGAAATTGCGTGCCAGTGCGGACATCCGGGCTGTGATGAGCAGTTGTCTCGAGCGGTCGCTTAGGTTCATCCCCTGCGAATGGTCGCTTGCTAAGCCGGTTTAGAAGGAGCATTCAATGAAACGGCGTTCCATTATCGTGTTAGCTATTCTCGGGGCAATAGCCGGAAGCGCTGCCTGGGCGAGTTCGGTCCGCGACGACGCAACTGAGCGCCTGCGTAGCTCAGCTCAAGTTCTAAAACAGATTGCCTCGGCTCCGGACAAGGGTATTCCGGAAGAAGTCGTAAAGAATGCCAAATGTATTGTCGTATTTCCGGATGTGATTAAAGCTGGCGTGATCATCGGGGGCAAGTACGGGCATGGGGTGGCGGTGTGTCGCACTGCAAGTAAGCGAGCCGGCGGATGGAGCGCACCCGCCTTCATCACGATCAGCGGCGGGACCTTCGGGCCTCAGATTGGCGCAGAGGGTGTTGACCTGGTAATGGTCGTGATGAATGATAAGGGTCTGCAAGAATTACTTTCCAACAAGGTGCGAATGTCTCTTGCAGGATCTGCCGCGGCGGGACCCGTGGGGCGCCACGCTACAGTCGGAACGGACTGGAAAATGGACACTGAAATCTTGACTTACGCTCGTTCGAAAGGTGCGTTTGCAGGGCAGACGCTGGAAGGAGCGGTGATAGAGACAGACGACAACGCAACCAAGGCCATCTATGGTAGCGATGTACCCGCTAATAAAATATTGTCAGGTGCCATTGCTGTTCCTTCACCTGCAGCGCCCTTCCTGCGCGCAGTGAATGAGATCAGCCAGGAGGCGGCAGAAAAGGAAGCTCGACAACAAGTGTCACAGAACCAGAAAAAAAACGACAATCAATAAGCGACAATCAATAATTCGAAGGGTACAAGAATCTCGGCTCGTCCACGCAACCCGCAGCCGGAGAGCAGTACCGGGCAAACGAGGGGCGCGCCAGAGGGACCGCTATGCCTATTCGTTTTGTTCGTGGGTTGTTCTTCGTACTCGCCGTGCTGTGCATTTCCGCGCCATTGATTTCCACGCCATTGATGGCGGAAATCGGCGTGATGGTCACGATCGCCCCACCTCCGATACCAATTTATGAACAACCCGTCTGTCCTGGCGACGGATATCTTTGGACGCCAGGATACTGGGCATGGGATGACGGGTTTGACGATTATTATTGGGTTCCGGGTACATGGATATTGGCGCCCGAAGTCGGTTTTCTGTGGACGCCGCCATATTGGGCCTGGAATGTCGACAGATTTGTTTTCTATGACGGCTACTGGGGTCCGACCGTCGGGTTTTATGGCGGAATCAATTATGGTTTTGGCTATTTCGGAGTCGGCTTTGACGGTGGACGCTGGGATAACGGACACTTTTTCTACAACCGCGCGGTGCTGAACGTAAACGTGACAGAGATTCACAACGTTTACGACACAAAAGTGGAGATCCATAACAATAATCATGTGAGCTTCAATGGCGGGAACGGTGGAGTAAATGCTCGTCCGACGGCGCAAGAAGAAGCGGCAGCACATGAGCGCCATATTCCACCAGTAGCAGCTCAAACACAGCACATCCAGGAAGCTCACGCAAACCCGCAACTACGCGCCTCGGAAAATAAGGGAAAGCCGCCGATTGCAGCCACTGCGAGGCCGGGAGATTTTAAGACCGGCGTTGTTGAGACTCGAGAGGCGGGTGGCGCCTACAATCCCCCGGCCAATCGTGGTGGAAACCGGGCTGGCGTGGAAAATAGGGCCGACAATAACGTGGCTCGACCCACAACTCCGGGCCATGTTCGTGATCTTCCTCCGGCGGAACGCCCGGCTGCTCCGAATACGGGCGACGCGAAGCTGGACAAAAAATACCAGAAGCAACAAAACAAGCAATACGCGCAGCAGCAAAAGGAACGCCAGAAACTCGCAAAGCAGCAGGAGAAGGAAGATCAGGCACTAACAAAACAAAACGACCAAGCCAAGAAGCAGCAGGTTGAGCAACAGCACCAGCAGCAGACTCAACAACTCCAGCAACGGCATCAACAACAGCAGCAGGAAATGCAGCAGAGAATACAATCTGCCAGTCGGCCCAGGCCTCCACGTTAGCGGCGGCTTTCCGGATAGAGTTTCTGCGGGTTGAGCGTATGGCGGACAGGATGCGTGACCCATCCTGCCGCCGTTCCGCTTCGGAGGGTCTAAGACAGAAGAAACGGCAAAAACCTGTGCCGCATCGCTGTTCCGCCAACTAGCAGCTAAAGTAACCGCGAGGCCTTCAATCTTTGATAAGGTTTTTTACTTAGGCTGAACAGTTATGGCGTGTAGAGCGCGTCACGAGATTCGTTGCAGCCATCTCTGGGCGAAGGCGATTGCGACGTCGCACCGGTCTTGCCGACGTCCTGGCACTCACAACGTCCCAAGTGAAAAACCGCTAGCAGCTGCTGGTTGGCACACGAGGTGAGATGCTATACGCTAGAAGCTAAAGTTCTCGCGCGATTGGAATCACTTAGTGCATCGATGGGCTGGATCATCAATGGGCTGGATGGTTGATCGGCTGGATCGTTGATACCCGCAACCCGGATACGCTCTACACGAATTTACCGATAGTTCTTTCCGGGTTGATCACCTAAAGTTAAAGCTCGTCAACAATGGAAAGGGGAATGATGATGCGGAACTCACAAGCTCAAAACACCATAAAGGATTGGGTGAGGCTGGCGGCAAAATTGAGCCTCCTATTTACCGAGCCAAAAATTCGAAAAGCGATTGGGAACAGGGTGAAGGATAGCGTCAGCGATTTATCCGATAGCGTCTCGAGCAAATACGGTGACGTTTCTGACACTGTTGCCGATAAATACGAAGACGCGGTTGATCGTCTGGCGGCCGCTGCCGATGCGATTCGGGGGAAGAGCAATTGGCCGTCGCACGTGGGCGGTTTTCTACTAGGGGTTGGAATCGGAGCCGGATTGGGAATCTTGCTGGCGCCAGCGCCGGGCAGTGAGACTCGAGAATCGGTTAGAGAAAAAGCTAACGATGTGAAGAACAAAGTATTTGACTCGGCAGCATCTGCCACGGGCAGATTTCGCCAGTCTGTAACCAGCATGCCATCTACAGGAACCCAGGGATAGTCGCGCCGTTAGAAGCATTTAGAGATCACGACGCCTCAGCGCAAACTTGTTTTGCGTTGGGGCGTCATTCTAACGTGGGCGATAAATAAAAACGGTTGGCCTCAGACAACGGGTGGAATAGTATAATTTCCTGACCAGAATTCCCGTTACATCAATTGAGGTCACCTATGAGCGAAAAGGCGAGTACCACCCTCCCTGGAACCGTCGAAAAGATTATCAAACCTGTCTCGCCGGAGCATCCGGAGAAGGCACAGATAGCAGTTGACGGGGCTGACCACCTTTATCGTGAAATTCGAATCGAAAACACTCTAACGGACGAGAATGGCGAAAAGGTTCGCCTGAAAGCCGGAGCGGATGTGGAGGTTACGGTGGAAGCTCCACGCGAGGCAACAATTCCGGCGAAACATGAAAACACCAAAGGGTCGCTCTAAACGCGTTGTTGGGATTTATTTGCAATAAGTTAACATTTTCTGCTTCGATTCTGGTAGGCGGTGCACAGGACTCACAAACGGTTAATGCCGTTTAGCGTCGTATGTCCAAATTAACGTGCGGCTTCTTGGCCCGCGCCGTTTCTTGCTTCTGACACGGGAAGAGTGGCAATTACTGCGGTGCCCGTTCCGTCCGATTGTATCTGCAGGGTTCCACCCAGCTGCCGCAGGCGTTCTCGCATCCCCCGAAAGCCGACGCCGGTACGACCGGATCCGGTAAGCTCCCGCTGTTTTTCGGACGATATGCCCTTTCCCTTGTCTTGAACTTCAACCAGCAGGCGGTGATCTTCCTGCCGCACTCGAATCGTAGCGGACATCGCGCCAGAATGACGATGGATGTTTGTGAGGCACTCCTGAACCATGCGGAAGATTGCGATTTCCGTTTGATCCGAGAGCCGCTGAAACTGATCGGGAATATCCACATCAACCTTGATTTTGCTGCGCTCGGCAAAACCGTCGACATACCATCGAAGAGCGGACGCTAGACCGGCTGCATCGAGCAGCGGCGGATGCAGCAAATGCGAAATCGTGCGAATCTCCTGGCTAATTTGCTGCACCAGCGTGGCATTTTCGGATACGGCACGAATACCTGCCGAATCGAGCTTCCGAGTTTGCGACTGGATGACCGAAAGGTTCATGTTGAGCGCTGCGAGCATTTGCCCCACACTGTCATGCAACTCGCGCGCAAGTTGTCGTCTCTCCTCGTCGCGAACTTGCTGCAGGCGACACGATAGTTCGCGCAGGCTTTCATTGGCAGTCTCCAAGTCTGTGGTTCGTTCTTCGACCTTCCGCTCGAGCTCTTCGTGGGCTTTTTTTAATTGCTCTTCAGCCCGTTTGCTTTTGGCGAGAGAGGTACGATTGGCTTCACCCAGGGCGATAATCAGGCCGGAGAAGAATAGGAAGCCAAGCATCCCAGAGATTTCAACCTTGGGCTGCTGAAGCTGAAAAGAGTGGAAAGGTGACAGGAACCAGTACCAGACACCCAACATCCCAAGTAGCGTGGTAATGATGGAGGGGCCGAGCCCGCAATACCAGGCGGAAAAGACTACAGCCGCCCAAAGGGTATGGTAGGGATTGCTGTGGCCGAGAAGTGGCGAGAGTATTTGTCGAAGAAAAAGAGCAATAATCGCAGCCAGAACGGCTAACGCGTAACGCCTTCGAATGCCACGTTCTGGAATGTGATCAGTCCGCATGTTCCGTCGATGGGTAGGCGCTGATTCACACCATCAGCCATTCAATCCTCTAGCTAAAAGACCACCAAAATCGACTTCACTGGGAGCCTCGCATCTTGGAGAAGCCCACTACATGATCTACCCGAGTGTCGTCACCCTTTTAGTTTTGATAACGTAGGCACACTTTTAAGATGCCTCCGGTTTCGGATCGACTGGGAAATTTTCAGTGACGCCACATCCGGCATCTCGGCCATCTCAGGAGTTTCCATCATGCCCGCGTATGCACCAGCCGCCTACGGAATGTACACGGATAACGTAGCGCTTCGGCAAGTTGTCCAGTCGTTGAATCAGTCGGGGTTTGATAAGAAGGACATCTGTGTAATGCTCTCGTCCGAGCACCCGATAGCCGCGGTAGTGCGCGGAGCGAAGATTCACGGCGCTGGACGGGAGGCAACTGCTATCGCAACCGGAATGGTCGGTTGGCTTATGAAGCTCGGCGCGGTTGTAATCCCGACCGTTGGTTTTTTCATTCGTTCCCAGTCGTTTCTTGACGCGTTACTAACGCGAAAGGATTCTCGAGGCCTGGGCGACCACACCAACACGCTTGTTGGGTTAGGTTTCTCCCAAGGCGACGCGGAGCGATGCGAAAACCAGATTCGCCAAATGGGGGTCCTCGTTTACGTTGCTTGCCAGGGAATCGAAAAAACGACCTGGGCAGCAGACGTCTTGCGGCGGGTGGGAGCACATGAAGCATCCACGGTCGGAATAGCGCAGGAAATTGTCGCGGCATAACGGGCGTTACCAATCAATTACGCGGTTGTCTTCTACAGTAAAAACCCTAGAGTCCATCTAGGGGTTTCATGTTACATAGAGACGTGGCGTGGGGATTTCCCTGCCAATTCGATTGTTCAAAACTTTGAAGTGTCTGAGCGATTGTCATAATCTGACTGAGACGCATCGTCATTCGTCCCCCGATAGTCGATGCGAAATTACTAAATGCGTACCGATCCAACTCCCGCCACGCCGGAGAATATGATGAAAAGAAACAACCGAGGAAGCACGACTGCGGTTGCCAACGGTGAACCCGATACTGTTGAGAAGAAAAATGGGAACTCAGTTCTTATAGGGGAGCCTGCCTCGGCGGACCTAAGCGTTATTTTGGCGAGTCTGCAAACTATGCGGGACGGGGACTTTTCCGTCAGGCTTCCGGGGTCTTGGACAGGGCTAGAGGGGAAGATTGCCGACACCTTTAATTCTATTGTTGCTGCGAACCAGCAGATGGCGCAGGAACTCAAGCGAGTCGGGCAGGTGGTGGGCAAAGAAGGCCGGACGAGGGAGCGCTTGCGTTTCCATGAAGCGAGAGGCGCGTGGGGCGACATTGAAGTCTCGGTCAATACGCTAGTAGAGGATTTGTTGCGACCGACCGCCGAGGTGACGCGCGCGATTGCGGCAGTAGCCCAGGGAAATCTGACACAAACCGTGCGATTAGACGTCGACGGGCGGCCGCTCGAAGGCGAGTTTCTGCGCTCCGCCAATATTGTCAATACCATGATTCAGCAACTCGGCGTTTTCACGGCCGAGGTAACGCGCGTGGCGCGCGAGGTCGGAACTGACGGCAAGCTGGGCGGTCAGGCTTTAGTGCCGGGCGTGGCCGGAACCTGGAAGGATTTGACGGACTCTGTCAACTCGATGGCCAGCAATCTTACTGGTCAAGTGCGCAATATCGCGGAAGTTGCTACGGCTGTCGCCAGCGGCGATCTCTCCCGCAAAATTACCGTTGATGTGCGCGGTGAGATTCTCCAACTAAAAGAAGCCATCAACACGATGGTGGATCAGTTGCGCTCGTTTGCGTCGGAAGTAACGCGTGTGGCTCGTGAAGTCGGTACGGATGGCAAACTCGGCGGTCAGGCCGTTGTAGTAGGCGTGGCCGGCACGTGGAAGGATCTTACCGATTCCGTTAACGCCATGGCCGGAAACTTGACGGCGCAGGTACGCAACATTGCAGAAGTGACCACAGCCGTGGCTCGCGGCGATTTGTCGCGCAAGATTACAGTTGACGTGAAAGGCGAAATTCTCGAACTCAAAGACACCATCAACACGATGGTTGATCAGCTCAACGCGTTCGCCGGCGAAGTAACGCGCGTGGCGCGCGAGGTTGGAACCGAAGGCAAACTTGGCGGCCAGGCACAGGTGCCGGGCGTAGGTGGCACGTGGAAAGATCTCACCGATAACGTGAACTTCATGGCCAGCAACCTTACCGGCCAGGTACGAAATATTGCCGAGGTCGCCACGGCCATTGCGAATGGCGATCTATCGCGGAAGATCACGGTGGACGTCCGCGGCGAAATTCTGCAGCTCAAAGAAACGCTGAATACGATGGTCGATCAGCTCAACCGCTTCGCCGGTGAAGTCACGCGCGTGGCGCGCGAAGTCGGCACCGAAGGCAGATTGGGCGGTCAGGCTAACGTGCCCGGAGTGGCAGGCACGTGGAAGGATCTTACGGATTCCGTCAACTCGATGGCCGGCAACCTTACTGGCCAGGTTCGCAACATCGCAGAAGTGACGACAGCTGTTGCTCGCGGCGATTTGTCACGCAAAATCACAGTCGACGTGAAGGGCGAAATTCTCGAACTGAAGAACACGATCAACACGATGGTCGATCAGCTCAACGCATTCGCCGGCGAAGTAACGCGCGTGGCACGCGAAGTGGGTACAGAAGGCAAGTTGGGCGGACAGGCGCAGGTTCCGGGCGTGGCGGGCACCTGGAAAGATCTCACCGATAACGTGAACTTCATGGCCAGCAACCTCACCGGGCAAGTCCGTAACATCGCCGAGGTATCGATGGCTGTGGCGCGCGGCGATCTGTCGCGCAAGATTACGGTGGACGTGCGCGGCGAGATTCTCGAATTGAAAGACACCATCAACACGATGGTGGATCAGTTGCGATCGTTTGCTTCGGAGGTGACGCGCGTAGCTCGAGAAGTCGGTACTGACGGCAAACTTGGTGGACAGGCGCAGGTTCCGGGCGTTGGTGGAACGTGGAAGGATCTCACGGATTCTGTTAACTCGATGGCCAGCAACTTGACCGGTCAGGTGCGAAACATCGCCGAAGTCTCGACGGCCATCGCCAGCGGCGACCTCTCAAAGAAAATCACAGTAAACGTGAGCGGCGAAATCCTGCTGCTAAAAGAAACCATCAACACGATGGTGGATCAGCTCAACGCCTTCGCCGGTGAGGTAACGCGCGTGGCACGCGAGGTCGGCAGCGAAGGGCGTCTTGGTGGTCAGGCCAACGTGCCCGGAGTAGCCGGAACGTGGAAGGATCTTACAGACTCTGTTAACTCGATGGCCGGCAACCTGACTGGCCAGGTGCGTAACATCGCCGAAGTAACTACGGCCGTGGCGCGCGGCGATTTGTCTCGTAAGATCACGGTAGATGTGAAGGGCGAAATTCTCGAGCTGAAGAACACCATCAACACGATGGTGGACCAGTTGAACGCGTTTGCCGGCGAAGTAACGCGCGTGGCCCGCGAAGTCGGTACCGACGGAAAGCTCGGAGGTCAGGCTCAAGTGCCGGGCGTGGCCGGAACGTGGAAGGATTTGACCGACAACGTCAACTTCATGGCCAGCAACCTTACGGGCCAGGTGCGTAATATTGCCGAAGTCGCGACGGCAATTGCGAACGGCGATCTTTCAAAGAAAATTACGGTCGATGTGCGTGGCGAAATCCTGCAGCTGAAGGAAACGCTAAACACGATGGTTGAGCAATTGCGTTCGTTTGCAGCTGAAGTAACCCGCGTGGCGCGCGAGGTGGGCAGCGAAGGCCGTTTGGGCGGTCAGGCAAACGTATCGGGCGTGGCCGGAACGTGGAAGGATCTTACTGATTCCGTGAATGCCATGGCGGGCAATCTCACCGGCCAGGTGCGAAACATTGCTGAGGTCACTACGGCTGTCGCCCGCGGTGACTTGTCGCGCAAGATCACGGTGGACGTGAAGGGCGAAATTCTCGAATTAAAAAACACGATCAACACGATGGTCGATCAGCTAAACGCTTTCGCCGCGGAAGTAACTCGTGTGGCCCGCGAAGTGGGAACGGAAGGTAAACTTGGCGGCCAAGCGCAGGTTCCGGGGGTAGCTGGAACCTGGAAGGACCTTACCGATAACGTCAACGTGATGGCTGCAAACCTCACCGAGCAGGTGCGCGGCATTGTAAAGGTTGTAACTGCTGTCGCTAACGGTGAACTAACTCAGAAGCTGACTGTAAATGCAAAGGGCGAAGTTGCGGCACTTGCTGAAACGATCAATAACATGACTGATACGCTGGCAACTTTCGCCGATCAAGTTACAACCGTCGCACGAGAAGTCGGTGTTGAAGGCCGGCTCGGCGGTCAGGCCAACGTTCCTGGCGCGGCCGGTACGTGGAAGGATCTTACCGGTAACGTCAATCTGCTGGCCGATAACTTGACTAACCAGGTCCGAGCGATCGCGGAAGTAGCGACGGCAGTTACTAAGGGCGATCTTACACGGTCGATCCAGGTGGAAGCGAGCGGCGAAGTGGCGGAATTGAAAGATAACATCAACACCATGATCGACAACCTGCGTCTAACCACTGATCGCAACAAAGAACAGGACTGGCTTAAAACAAATTTGGCGCGATTCACTGGAATGTTGCAAGGGCAGCGCGATCTGGCGACGGTGGGCCGCATGCTTTTGTCGGAGCTGGCGCCGTTGGTGAGCGCTCAACAGGGCGTCATTTATCAGATGGGATCAGAAGAATCGGCGGAAATGGTTTTGCTTTCGGCGTTTGCTGGCGACGGCGAGGACGGGCATCTGCGCCGATTGAAGCTTGGGGAAGGCCTTGTTGGACAGTGTGCGGCAGAAAAGCAACGGATGCTGATTTCTGATCTGCCGCCCAATACGATTGCAATCCGGTCCGGCCTATTTGAGGCTGTTCCTCGAAACGTTATCGTACTACCAGTGCTTTTCGAGGATCGCGTCAAGGCAGTAATCGAATTGGCATCGCTTAGTAGCTTCACAACATCTCATTTGGCATTTCTTGAGCAGCTTACAGCGAGTATCGGCATTGTGCTTAATAGCATCGAGGCCACGATGCAGACTGAAGGTTTGTTGAAGCAGTCGCAGCAGTTGGCGACTGAGCTTCAAATGCAGCAAAAAGAGTTACAGCAGACCAACGAGCAGTTGGCGCAGAAGGCGCAGCAGCTCGCCGAGCAAAACGTTGAAGTGGAACGCAAGAATCAGGAAATTGAGCAGGCTCGTCGCGCCTTGGAAGAGAAGGCCAAAGAGTTGGCGTTGACTTCTAAGTACAAGTCCGAATTCCTGGCTAACATGTCGCACGAGTTACGAACGCCCCTAAACAGCATTCTCGTTCTGGGGCAACAACTCAGTGACAATCCGGATGGCAATCTGACTCCAAAGCAGGTTGAGTTCTCTCGCACCATCCATGGCGCTGGAACGGACTTACTCAACCTAATCACGGACATTCTGGATTTGTCGAAAATCGAGTCTGGAACCGTGTCGGTGGAGGCGGAAGAAGTCTTCTTCGCGAGCTTGCTGGATACGGTAGAACGTCCGTTCCGGCATGAAGCTGAGAACCGGCGTCTTACATTCGAGGTGGTAACTGATCCGAATCTTGCCCGTAGCGTAGTTACCGATTCGAAACGATTGCAGCAAGTATTGAAAAACCTGCTGTCCAATGCCTTCAAGTTCACGGAACTGGGTGGGGTGCGATTGTCGGTTTCAGTGGCTAAGAGCGGCTGGAGCGAGGACCATCCGATATTAACAAAGGCGGCAACAGTTGTGGCTTTTGAGGTGACCGACAGCGGCATCGGTATTCCTTATGATAAGCAGCGAATTATCTTCGAGGCTTTCCAACAGGCGGATGCCGGCACCAGCCGTAAGTACGGAGGCACAGGACTCGGCCTGGCAATCAGCCGCGAGTTGGCTAGCTTGCTTGGTGGGGAGATACAGTTGCGCAGCGCTCCCGGGCGAGGAAGCACTTTCATACTTTACTTGCCTCAGACCTATGTAGGGCCCTCCAGTTCAGCAATGCTGGAGCGAAGGTCGCCATCGTCCGCTTCGCCGGCACAGTTGTCGGTTGGGGTTCCGGAACATACGATTGAAAAGATTCCAGACGATCGTGAGAATCTGCAATCCGACGATGCTATTTTGCTGATTGTCGAAGATGATCCACACTATGCACGCGTGTTGTGTGATCTTTCCCGGGATAAGGGATTTAAAGTGTTGGTCGCGATGCGTGGCGCGGAAGCTCTGGCGCTGGCTCGCCAGTATCATCCAACCGCGGTGTCACTGGACGTCTTTCTGCCCGACATGCTTGGGTGGACGGTGCTAAACCACTTAAAGCAAGACCCGTCGACACGGCATATCCCGGTTCAGATGTTGACACTGGATGAGGATCGTCATCATGGTCTCGCTCGCGGTGCATTCGCCTTTGTTACTAAGCCGACTACTCCTGAAGGGCTGGAATCGGCATTATCGCGTATTAAGGAGTATGCTGCTCCGCGTCGAAAACGCTTGTTAGTTGTCGAAGACAATCCAGCGGAGCAACTTAGCATCAAGGAGTTGCTGGGCTATGACGACATCGACGTAACGGTTGTTTCAAGCGGTGAGGAAGCTGTGGAGATTGTGAATCAGCAGTCGTTTGATTGCGTTGTTCTTGATCTGCGTTTGCCCGATATATCGGGTTTCGACGTGTTGGAGCGCTTCTGCGACACCCCAGCTCTGAGCGATTTGCCGGTAGTCGTGTTCACCGGCAAGGAACTTTCTCCAGAAGAGGATGCGCGTTTACACGCGTTGGCACGCAGTGTCGTGGTTAAGGGAGTAGAGTCTCCCGAGCGGTTGCTGGATGAGACTGCATTGTTCCTGCACCGCGTGGTCAGCGATCTTCCCATAGAAAAGCAGAAAATGCTTGACCGGTTACATCACTCCGATGATGCTTTGGTTGGCAAAAAGGTGATGGTGGTCGACGACGACGTGCGCAATATTTTCGCGCTTAGCAGCGTCATCGAACGACGAGGCATGACCGTCATCACGGCGGGAACTGGGCGTGAGGCAATCGCGAAGCTCGAATCGACTCCGGATGTGGCGATTGTCCTTATGGACATCATGATGCCGGAGATGGATGGTTACGAGACGATGCGAGTCATTCGCCAGAATGTTTCGTTCCAGCGCCTGCCTATCATTGCCTTGACGGCAAAAGCAATGAAAGGGGATCGCGAGAAATGTCTGGAGGCTGGCGCCTCCGAGTATCTCGCCAAACCAGTCAATACTGAGCAATTACTTTCGTCGCTGCGTATGTGGCTACACAGATAAGAAATGACGGCGGGCATGCGGTTCTTGAGGGCTGAACGGAGAGCGGGATGAGCGCGGACGACAAGGTCAATATTCTCATGGTTGACGACCAGCCGGCCAAGTTACTTAGCTATGAGGTCATGCTGGCGCAACTGGGTGAGAATCTGATCAAAGCGACTTCTGCGAAGCAGGCGCTCGAAATTCTCCTGAAGACCGACGTAGCAGTCGTGCTCATGGATGTGAGCATGCCCGAGCTGGATGGTTTCGAATTGGCCACCATGATTCGGCAGCATCCGCGATTTCAGCGAACCGCGATCATCTTTATTTCGGCAGTGCATTTAACTGATCTGGATCGGCTCAAAGGATACGAGCATGGGGCGGTTGATTATATCTCCGTCCCAGTTATTCAGGAATTGCTGCGTGCGAAGGTAAGAGTGTTCGCCGAGTTACATCGCAAAACGACGCAGCTCGAAGCATTGAATCGCGATCTGGAGCATCGTGTCTCTGAACGTACCGAGGAGTTAGCGGCGAAAGCTGAGTTGTTACTACGTCTAAATGTCGAACTCGCGGGCAAGCATCAGGAGTTAGATGCGATTGTAAGCACCGCGCCCGATGTTATCTTCAGCAGTCAAGGAGACGGACACTACGAATATGTAAGTGAGCGATTTCACGAATATACAGGTACGTCTGCGGCCTCTGGACCAGGCAGTCAGTTGGCTCGACTTCTTGCATCCTGACGATGTCGATCGCAGTAAATCGGATTGGATGAAGTCCGTGCAGGAGGGTGGGCACTACGAATGTGAATATCGTGTGCGGTCGAAAGATGGCGACTACCGCTGGTTTCGCTCCCGTGCTGTTCCCATTCGCGATGCCGATGGGAAGATCGTCAAGTGGTATGGAACCTGCTCTGACATTCATGACAGCAAGCTGCTTGAGCAATCGATTCGTGACAACGCGATTGAACTCGAGAAGATGGTTGATCGCCGTACTGACGAATTGCGACGCCTATCTGTCCGCCTTATGACGGCGCAGGACCAAGAGCGGCGCCGCATAGCTCGCGATCTCCACGATGGCTTGGGACAAGAGCTGGCTGTGGCCAAAATGGTATTAGACAAGATGGCTCTGGAAAAGTCATCTCCGCCGCAGGCGCAATCGCAAGAAGGATGGGCACAGGCGGCCAGTATTATTGATCGCGCAATCCAGCAAGTCCGCACCATGTCGCACCTTCTGCATCCGCCATTGCTGGACGAAGTAGGTTTGCTGTCCGCGCTCGCATGGTACTCAGAAGGGCTGTCAAAGCGGAGTGGCATCGAAACTTTCCTCGAGGTCCAACCGCCGGATTTTCCGCGGCTTGCAATGGAAGTGGAGACGGCGGTTTTTCGCATCGTCCAGGAAGCGCTCACCAACGTGTTCCGGCATTCTGAAGCTCGCAAGGTTTGGATCAAGTTGAGTCAAAGGGATGGCATGATAACCGTGTCGGTGCTGGATGATGGCAAGGGAATCAATAAACGAGTGGCAGAATTACGGCCGGAAAGTATTGGTGTCGGGATTGGTGGAATGAAACAGCGCGCCAGAGAATTTGGCGGAGAATTACGTCTAACCAATGCGAAACCCGGAACCCTTGTCGAACTCGTCATTCCTTCGCTGGTGTTGCGCGAACCGACTGCGGTGTTGGACCACGCCTAAATTGTGTCTCGAGCATTTGTTTGCGAAACAATTTCTTTGCGAAACACTGGCACTATGCACTTCCTGCTTTGCCATCCGGAATTATCACTAACATTTCTCTCGTAAAAACGCCTAGAGAGAGTACTGCAATTCCTGTAGCTCGCATCCGGCAAACCTGACACGTAAACCTCGCCTAAGTTCCAGCGCATCTATTAGTGGGTCAAAAATAGAACGTGCGTGTGCGCCACACCGTTCGAGAACGCAGAGCGAAAGTTGGGAAAACCAATGGCTGAGCAGCAAAGTTCTCTATACCCCACCACAGATCCTGCATTGCGCCCGCTAACTTCATCTCAAGTGCTTGAGGTTCTTTACCGTCAACCGTTGGGGACAGCGACGTTTCAGCGCGACGTGACCGAGAAATAAAAGTTCCAAAAGGCACGAAGCGGCACCGCTTGGTCCCGATGCAATCTGGGGTCATTACAACAATTACCGGTCAAATGGACTGATCGGCTCCGTGGTGATTCACGGTGTCTTATTAGCAGTAATTTTGGCGCTGACATTCGCGCCGAAAGTCGCGCCCCAAGTCGAGCCACGAGAAACAGTAACCCTTATTGCGCCCTCGCCGGATTCCTATGCCTTGCCGGTAGCGACGAAGATCGCGAGCGGCGGTGGGGGCGGCGGTGAGCATGCGCCTTTGCCGGCACCCAAAGCACGATTGCCGAAGCTCGCCATGCAACAAATCACCCCTCCGCAGATCGTAGTTCACAACGAGCAGCCCAAGCTAGCTGTTGAGCCTACGGTTGTGGTTCCACCACAACTGCATTTGGCAGAAAATCGCATGCCTACCCTGGGAGATCCGGCTGCCGTACCACTTCCTTCCGCGCCTCCTTCGAATGGAATTGGCTCAGGCGGCGGGATCGGATCGGGATCGGGAACTGGAGTCGGCGTCGGTCATGGACCTGGCGTAGGTGCCGGTAGCGGCGGCGGCATCGGCGGAGGCGTTTTCAAGGTGGGCGGCGGCATCTCTGCTCCCCAAGCAGTTTCAACGCCCGATCCGGAATACACCGAGGAAGCCCGCGCCGCAAAGACCCAGGGAACATGCATTCTCTGGTTGATCGTGGATGACAAGGGATATCCCTCGCAATATACGGGTTGTCCGGGGATTGGGATTTGGACTGGACGCGAAAGCCGTTCAAGCGGTGAAACAGTGGCGCTTCCAGCCTGCAATGAAAGACGGCAAGCCTGTTAATGTGCAAATCAGTATCGAGGTGGGATTCCACTTGTATTGAGTGTACCCTCTCGATTAACGCAATCGTTAGCGTTGAATGAAGTAATTTGCGGTCGTTCCGGCATCGAAGATTTCGATCCTAACGATCTGTATTGGCACATGGCTTGCAAGCAAACCCTAAATCTCTCGAATTAGTATTTCGGGCACCCTAATTCCCGAAAGTACAGCAAGTTTCGTAATCGATTACAGGAGCGCCCTGATGGGACCGGACACGGGCCTTCGCTAGTCTGTTTTCGGATGAACGATGCTCCGAATTATCGGAGTCCGATAACAGCAGCGAAGGAGACTACAGTGGCGACTTGCGTGATATCCGCGACACCAATCAATGTGCCTCCAGTGAATGCGATTTCCGTCAAAGAGGAAAAAAAGCGAGATGATTCCGAGAGCAGTCTTATTCAGCGCGCCCAACAGGGCGACCAAGAGGCGTTCGCGACCCTTTACCAGTTGCACAAGAAACGCGTGTATTCGGTTTGCCTGCAAATGACGAGAGATGTAGCGGATGCCGAAGATTTGACCCAGGAAGCCTTCTTGCAAGTGTTCCGCAGTGTTAACTCCTTTCGTGGCGACTCCGCCTTCTCGACCTGGTTGTACAGGATCGCGGTTAACACTGTGCTGATGAAATTGCGTCGCCGAAAATCGCCTCCTTTGGTTTCTCTGGACGAGCCCGTCTCGAAGGACTCTTCTTCGCTGAAGCGCGATGTGGGAAAGGCTGATCCTAGCCTGAGTGGCGCTATTGATCGTATCGCGCTACGAAGGGCTGTCGAGGAGTTGCCGGCGGGTTGCCGCCAAATTTTCGATCTGCATGAAGTCGAAGGCTACCAGCACCATGAGATCGCTGGACTGTTGCAATGCTCGATCGGAAATTCGAAGTCCCAACTCCACAAGGCCAAGATGAAGATGCGGGACGTGTTGTTTCCGAAACGGAGAATCGCGCGGTCAGCGAAGAACAATGACGCCGTCGACAGCATAGCCGCATAGGCCTATGCTGGTCGTCGCCGTCGCACTTGTACAAGAATCCCTTGCATTCGGATTACCTGAGTTGAAATTTGAATCTGCAACTAGGTAGTTCCGAGCCTGAAAATCCGGAGATCAAGAGTTCACCAACACTACGGCTTGGATCGTCAAATTTCGTGCACAAGCCCGCCGTCTCAAACTGAACGCCCGTTGGCCGGGTGTTTGTGTCGATTTCAGCTCTTGGTGCTCGGGAGTTTACCGTATTGTGGTGCTTCGCAGCGAGCTTTTATCGTGGCCACATAGATGGGGGGTCCGTGGTTCGAATCTTAGTGGCAGATGATAACCCGGCGGTGCGACATTATCTGCGTGGTCTTCTCGAACTGCAGAGCACCTGGCGAGTTTGTGGCGAGGTTCCCACCGGATTAGAAACGCTGCAGAGGGTGAAGGCTGATCCGCCGGATATGATTCTGCTGGATTTTCAGATGCCAGATCTGAATGGAATCGACGTTGCCCGGCAGATCTCCCAACTATTTCCTAATATACCTATCCTGATGGTCACGATCCATCTTTCGAAACAGCTTGCAGAAGAAGCGCGAAAGGTCGGTATTCGTGGCGTTTGCTTGAAATCCGACGTGGGTTCCATCGTTGAGGCGGTGGACACGCTTTTGCACGAACAGACTTATTTTCCACGAGTAAACTAGCAGGTGTAAACTCGCATTAATAAACCCTAACTTTTTGGTGAATTGGGTCATACAGTATTCCCTGTATTCGGCCATCGGGAAGACCATGGTAGTTTACTGAGAGTACCTGATAGTCAGAATCGCGTAGGATTCTTTGCGCGCTGCGGGTACACTTGGACTTCGAGTCTTCGAGCCAAAGAGCCGGACAAGACTGCAACGGGGAGTTGGGAACGATTATGGCGGTGCGCATTCTTCTGGTGGATGACCATCCCGTTGTAAGACAAGGCTTGAGAACTCTTTTAGAAGGGCGATCGGAGTGGGAAGTAGTAGGTGAAGCCTCGGATGGAATCGAGGCATTGGAAAAGGTTTCCGCGGCCCAACCTGATGTGGTGGTGCTCGATGTCACCATGCCGAGAATGAACGGAATTGAAGCTTGCCGCCTAATCAAGCAGAAGGATCCCAACCCTGAAGTATTGTTCGTTACGCAACACGACTCTCCTCAAATGATGCGCGAGGCTCTCGCTGTGGGGGCAAGAGGATATGTAGTGAAATCGAACCTTGCGCGGGATCTGTTGGAAGCAGTCGAGGCGGTGAGCCAGCATCGCGTATTTACGGCCCTGGCGCGAAATCCACAGCCTGCCGCTCCAACGCAGGCTTAGACAAGGGTTGGTATCGAGGAGTATCTAATGAAACTGCGTATTCTGTTGGCCGATGACCATGAGATTGTACGTCGGGGTTTGTGTGCATTGCTCCAGAAGCATGAGGGATGGGAGGTGTGTGGTGAAGCATCCGATGGTCGCGAGGCCATCGAGATGGCTAAGCAGCTAAACCCTGATGTGGTGATTGTTGACATTGGCATGCCGCATCTCAATGGGCTGGACACGACACGGCAGCTGCTGCAGCATGATCCGCACTTCAAAATCATTGTTTTGACGATCACCGATTCGGATCAGGTTATTCGCGAGGCGCTCGACGCTGGCGCGCGCGGATTCGTGCTCAAATCAGACGCGGCCCGCGACCTGGTTTCTGCGGTTGAGGCATTGCAGAGCAAGCGAATGTTCTTTACCCCGCGCGTGAACGACCTGGTGTTGCGCGGTTTCCTGGACAAGGGGCACGCCATATCGCGGAATGAACCTCCCAGTCTGCCCATCCTGACTGCGCGAGAACGAGAGGTTACGCAACTGCTGGCGGAAGGAAAGAGCTCGAAGGAAGTGGCATCGCTTCTAAACCTGAGTACGAAGACCGTCGAAACACATCGCAGCAACATAATGCGGAAGCTAAGTTTGCATTCCATCCGCGATTTAGTTGTCTATGCCATCAAGAACAATATCATCCAGATCCAAATGCCGCCCCAGTCAACCACAGCGGAAACCCCTGTGGCTTAGAGATCGATTTCTCATCCCTGCGCCGCAACCAGGGTAATACCCTTCAGATGGTGCTCGCCAGTCGCGCATGTGCGCCCATGCGGAGCGTTGTTTTCTGGTGCGCAAAAAAAGAAGGTCCGCAAAAATGAAAGTCCCGGCAATGAGCCGGGACTTTTGTAATTACCTAATAAAACAAACTACGACGCACGACGCTGACGGTCGCGATTCTGATCGTCTTCTTCGTTCTCGGACTGACCGCTCTTTTTTGGCTGGCCGCTCTGTTGACCAGTCTGACCACCATGCTGGCCCTGACCGCCATGCTGACCGGTTTGCCCGCCGTGCTGGCCGGTTTGTCCGCCCTGCTGGCCCTGTTGTCCAGATTGCCCGCTTTGCTGGCCCTGACCGCTCTGGCCGCCGTATTGTCCCTGCTGTCCAGATTGGCCGCTCTTTTGACCTTGGCCGCTCTGACCGCTTTGCTGACCTTTCTTTTCTGTATCCTCTGCCATGATTACTCCTCCTAAGAAGCGCTGATTTCGCGTCTTAAAGAATTTGTCGCTGCAAAGTTAGTTGCCGCAAGAGATTGCGGGGTTGGGGAAAATCTACAGCTTTAATAGATCGTATCGAAGAATCAGATTTACCATCGGTGGTGTTCCGAACTCTCGTTCCGAGTGAAATCATGTCATAGATCCGGATTTCCTCGGAGAAAAAATATCCCGCGCCGCCATCATGCCGGCGCGGGTTCCGAAAAATATTTTAGAGTCTCCAAAGATCAAACTTTCAAAGATCAAACCACCTCAAGTGCTATGCGGACGCCAGGGTGAGCTAGATCAAAGAGAAAATACTCACCATCGATGTAGTCGATGTAACACTGATCGGTGTAGGCCCAGCCAACGGGCCATGCGTCAACCAGTATGAATGAGTATCCGCCGTATTGAAAATGTGGTTGGCCTTCCACTACGACCGGGCGTTGAACAACAAACGTGTGCTGCCGTCCAAAGTTGGCGCGAAACTTATCGTCCGGAATACGGTTTCCACCCGCTGCGGGTTGAGCATGGTCGTTTGTCTTCATGCCGCGATCCGCCTGCTGCCCAGGTCGATTAGCTTCCTGCTGCGCCGCCGGCCTGTCTTGCGTTCGTACTGCCTTGTCTTCGCTTTGTTCAGCCGGTTTAGCTGAATCTTGGCGAGGCTGCGGTTCGGCTTGGGTGCGCTTTGCGTCGTCGTTTCTTTTCATGTCATCTTGCGCCGGCTTGGCGGCATCCAGTTGAGCCTGCTTTGCATTGTCTGGTTGAGCCGGCTTTGCATTATCCGGTCGCGACTCTTGTTTTTCTTGCGGTTTGGTGTCGTCGCGCTGGTCTTGCGCATACAAAGAACTTTGCAGTGAAATGAACCCAGCGACTCCGAGTACCAAGGACAGACCCGACGTGCTCAGGAATCTAGCTACTCTCATAAGTTTTCTCTCCTTGACTGCAAGCAGACTGCAAGCAAACGGTAGAGAGTCGCGGATCCGAATTTCGGCCAAACGACTCCCCATCGGTAATGGCCCACGTCGTTGTAACTAAACGCGACTGCCGCGTCGGCCGAGGTGAGTGACAAGTGAAATCACGAACAAAACAAGAAAAACAAAGAACAACAGCTTCGCGATACCAGCCGCGGCAACAGCGACGCCAGTAAAACCCAAAACCGCAGCAATCAGAGCTACCACCAGGAACGTTATCGTCCAGTAAAGCATGAATCTTACCTCCAGAGAACCAGTTGCGTGCTTTCCGATAATAGGCGGCGCCTTAGTTACTTCGAATCCTATTGAAACTGTAGAGCGGTATCAGGTGTAACGTATGAAGGCAGTTGCCACTGTGACGGGTCGGAACGAACTTGAACGGGAGCTAAGTGGATTGTCGTCCCGGTTAAGCAATACGCTGTATGGATCCGACCCACATCCCCACCCTACAGTTCCAGTCGCAGGCGATCAGTTAATGCTGGTTCCCAATCTAACCGCGCTGTTTGGAAGGCCAAGAAATGGACGAGGTACAAGTCTGCTGTTGGTATTCATTTCGTTGTTGCTTACACCGCTGCTTGCACCGCTGCTGACTGCTCAGAATGGCCAAAAAAGCGCCACTCCTGTGCTCCCCTCGGCGGTGCTGGGGTCCCCACTCATCGTATGGTCTCAAGCGCAAAAGCCAGCGCCACTGCCGGTTTTGCCAAACTTGAAAGGCGAGCAACCGCCGCCCGGTGCATCTCAGTCGGTTGAGCCGTCCTCGTTGGTATCTCCTGAGCTGACTGTTCATAAGAGCGCTGAGGAAGGCGATGACCGCCTCGCGAAACCTCCTGCGAATTCTGTCCCTCTCGCCCCGATTATGAGTAGTTGGGCGGCAAGCGAGAAGTCAGTAGCACAACCGTAACGCGCTTCGATTCCAACATCCTTACGGTGACGGGCCGTCGCTCAAATTGACCTTCCCATTCGACGATGTATCTAGCGCGTGAGTTCTGGGGGCCGCACAACCTCCGACCCGTCTTCCAACTCTAAAACGCAGGAGATTGCTAATGGCTAATAAGAAGAGTTCGCGCAAGAAGTCAGGACGGAAATTGGGAAAAGCCGCAGGCAAAAGTGTCGAAAGCGCCATGCATCGGAAGAAGAAGGGAACTCTGAAGTCGGGTAAAGGTGGAAAGGGAGGCACGGTGAAGAGTCGCAAGCAGGCGATTGCAATCGGACTTTCCGAAGCAAGAAAAAAAGGCGCGAAGGTCCCGAAAAAGAAATCTTCGTAAGATTGGCTCGGGTAAGATTCCCTCGACTCTGAGCCGCGATAGAGATTCCTGCGAATTGGTCTAATAACCAGTGATGAGAAGTTTGCGCAAAGTTAAAGAGAAGAAGAGGAAGACGATGCCATTCTTCCGTTTGCATCTTTGCCAACAAGATCCTTGCCAAAAACTAGAGAAGGCCCCGTTCCGAGAGGCGCAACGTCTCTTCCTCTTCTCCGAGAGGCCGCGAGGAAATGTACAGCGTGTGATCTCTACAAACATGCGACTCAAACCGTCTTTGGGGAGGGCCCTTCAAGTGCGACTCTAGTGTTCGTGGGCGAGCAACCCGGAGATCGCGAAGATCTCGCCGGGCATCCCTTTGTAGGTCCTGCGGGGAAGTTGCTGGATGAAGCTATGCTCGAGGCCGGGATCGATAGATCCAAAGTTTACGTCACCAACGCGGTTAAGCATTTTAAGTGGGCTGCAGACGAACGGGGAAAACGGCGGATTCACAAGAAGCCCGGCGCGTCCGAAATAGCGGCTTGCCGGCCCTGGCTTGAGGCCGAACTTGATGTGATAAAGCCGCAGGTGCTTGTGTGCCTGGGTGCAACTGCTGCGCAATCGCTTCTAGGGAGAAATTTCAGCGTAAGCCGTCAACGGGGCCAGCCGGTGCAGTCTACCCTTGCACCGCACGTCATGGCGACGGTGCATCCATCTTCGATTCTACGGGCGGCGGATCACGATTCGAGGCGAGAACAGATGCAGGCATTTGTGCGCGATTTGTCTGCTGTCGCTCGGCTGTTGAAGTCTGCGGCATAACGGCGTTCACAACACCTCCTGCGCGGAGAACATCGAAAGGTATTGGAGAGGTTCATGAGTCCCAATAAAAAATCGAAGCCAAGGATTCGGTTGAACTCCCGGCTTTGCCGTCGAATTTGCCGTCGAATTTGCCGTCGAAGAGGAGACCGACGTTGCGACAGGAGATCGGTCGGCCCGCGCATGGCAACCCTGACACGGTGAATGCTGAGTCTCCCTCCGGAGAAGCGGCGTAAAAAACCCAATGCCTTGCATAGTTCCGCCGATGCTGGGGGCGGGATAGCTATTTACCTTCAACCCGGAATTGCGCTCGAAGCAGCTCCAAAGAATTAGCCTCCCTCGATACCATATTGTTGCAAGCGATCTAAGGCATCCGCCCGATAGGTGCAGCTACGGCGCGGACTGAAACTGAACGAGAGACGGGTTCCTCGATTTGCCGAGCGTCGGCATGGCGCAGGAATCAAGACAAATTCAGAGCAGGGGGCTTTCCGATGTCTGCAACAAAACTTACTTTTCTTACGATGTTTCTAGCTTGCGCAGTTTGGGTAGTGGCGCAGAGCGCGCCTGCTGGCGGAGCAGCGCCTGCGGGTGGGACAGCGCCTGCCGCCGGCACGGGAAATGCCGGGAACGCCGGCAGTACGGGAGCGAAGACTTCCGGCACTGCAACGCCTTCAGGTAGCACCGCAACGCCTCCGGCGACCACGGCGACGCCGACTAATCCTGCAACGGTTCCGGGAGCAACGTCTCCCAACCCTCCGACCCCGGGCAATACGACCAAACCATCGACAATTAACCCGAATACGCCAGGATCATCCTCCACTACGTCTCCCTGCGGAACCATGCCGGGTGCGACGGGCTCGGCTGGAAATTCTTCCACACCAAGCACAAGCGCTGCGAACACTGGTGCGTCGAGCGCGGGTTCGGCGTCTGGCTCGCAATTCGGTTCCCCAAATACTGGTTCTCCGAACGCTGGTTCCACGAATTGTGGTTCCATGAATTCTGGATCCACGAATGGCTCGACAGCGGGTTCTTCTTCGGCGCCCTCAACTGGAGCCAATGCTGCGAACTCAGCTTCAGGTACACCTTGCCCGCCAGTAAAGTAATTTGGCGACTTTAAGTGTCAGCCTTCCCCAATGCGGACCCGACTCTTCCCGGGTCCGCTTTTCTTTCATCTGGATATCGAATTAGCGGTTTTTTGATTCAGCAGCAGGGCTAGCCGTCATTACTGTGGAATCGTTGCGCATCGGTCCCAGAGTGAAATAGAAAGTGGCGCCCTTTTCTACGGATGCGTCGGCCCACACATTGCCTCCGTGCCTTTGAACGATTCGACGCACGGTTGCGAGACCGATTCCATTGCCGGGAAATTCGGCAGTGGAATGCAGACGCTGAAAAGGCTGAAACAGACGATCCGCCGAGCGGGAATCGAAACCGCTGCCGTCGTCTTTCACAAAGTAGACGACTCGACCGTTCTGGATTTCACGTCCGAATTCGATTCGGGCATAGTCATGATGCGAGGTGTACTTCCAGGCGTTGCGCAGCAAATTGTCCATCACGATACGCAGCAGACGCGCATCTCCGTATGCCTCCGCGGTCGGCGGAACAACGAAGTCTACTTTCCTGTCGGGTGCGGTCCGGCACAATTCTTCCATGATGAAGCGTGCAAATGCGCTCAGGTTCGACCTTTTCGCGATGAATGGCGCTGCTTGTAATGCGCGACAGATTCAACAGATCGTCGATGAGTTCAGACATGCGCATGGCGGCGGTACGAATGCTTTGCAAGGACTCTTTCCCGTTCGCATCAAGCCTGTCGGAATAATTCTTGACGAGGACGTAACTGAATCCGTTGAGCGCGTCGAGCGGACCGCGGAGATCATGGGACACGGAATAAGAAAAGGCCTCGAGTTCCTGATTAGCCGAAACCAGTTCGCGGGTACGCTCGGAGACGCGCTGCTCCAGTTCATCGTGAGCCTTTTGAAGCGCGTCATCCCGCTGTTGAATCTCTCTCAACATTTCATTGAATGAATCGATCAAAGTGGCTAACTCGTCGCGCTCGGTACCCGCCGCGACTCTTACTCTGTAGTCCTTATCCTGAGATACTTTGCGCGCCGTTTCCGCCAATGCAACGATGGGTTCGGCAATCGATTTACGAAATCTTGATGAGATCAACAATGCGAACAGGAGGGAAACAAGCAGCACCATGGCAGAAATGAGAGCATATCGCCATAGCCGCTCATCAATTTCATGCAGGTCGGCTCGAAGGTAAACGAAACCAACCAGTTTTCCGTCGGAAAGAATTTTGCGGACCAGGATCGCATGCGAGCTTCGGAACCAATATTCCTGCATCTGGTTCTCGCGGAGGCGCGGGATATTCAGAATGTCATTCGCTCCCTCGCGCGTGTACTGGGCAAACATGCGGCCGTCGGGCATCAAAATACCAGCAGAGGCAATATTAGGAGAGCCCTTCAGCGCTGCGAGAGTATTGGACGCCGACTGCGGATCGTTAAACAGCAAAGCCGATATGCTATTGGAACCGATGAGTTGGGCCTGGGCCGACAGGGTGCGCACCAGACCTTGCCGGAAGGTGACCTGGTCATAAGCGAAGAATGCAGCGCAGGCGAGTAGCAAGGCGGTGCCACTCACCAGTACGTTCATCATCGTGAGTTTCGTCAGAATCGACTTTGTGTTCCTTGCGATCATGGTTGACTTATGGCGCGGCCTGGTCGATCACCCTTACCGCCACTTTGAGCAGTTCTGAACTCAGCGATACGTGCGATTGCTGGGCGGCAAGCAGGTTGACTTCAAATCGAATTCTGCCTTGCTGCTGGACGAATTGAATGATTCCGCCCCGCTCCACAAAATTTGGTATGTCGCTGACCGTGAGCGGAGCAAAATTTCGGACAGAAGAAAGAATGAAACTGAGGCGGTTCTCTTCGGACGAACTGATATACAAAATGTTGCAGGTCGCGGCGTCCTGAACTTTGACAATCCTGTTAACGATAATCTTCCTGCCGTCAATGCTCTCGCCTGCTACGGTTGAGTCGAGAACGTTCCCAAACGGATCTTTGCCGAGGACACAGATCTTGATCGAAGCGGCGTTGGGAGACTGATCCTGCCATCTCACAAATTTGCCAAAATTGTAGAGATAGGCGGCCTTTACCTGGGATTCGGTGGGATGTACCTGCGCAGAAGAGAATTCCGAAAGCACTAACGCTATCGAGAATACCGAGACGAGCGCAAACAAAAATTGTGAAACGGGCGCGCTCCAGTTTTTGCCACGCAAGGAACGCGGTAGGAATTGCGAAGGCGATGACCTGGTGAGAACGTTATTTACCGTTTCCACGTGATTTGCCCGTAAACATTCCTCTTGATTCCGACCAACGGTCCGGGATCGCCTGCGGACTCAGGATGATGCGGCTGAAAGAGATTTTGCCCCAGTAACCGATAATTCAATATGCTCCTTAAAGTGCCATGCGAAGCGAGCATCCGCGGTGGAGTATGCGGCAACGTTCTCCGCCTTCAGTGCGCTGATGAAGCGATAGGTAAGATCGAGATTGAAATGTTTGGCAAAATCGAAATCGGATTGGGCGCCAACTTGATGCCGGGGCTGGACCCTTCAATGCTCGGCGCAGTGCCCACGTCCTGCGAATTCGTAGATTTTCGCAATTGCATCTGTAGAAACGAATAAGACGTTGCCAAACGCCAGAAACTCAATGGTTTCCACTCCGGAGCAATTTCTATTCCTCGAGTAGTACCAAGAAGCCCATTGCCGAACTCTGCTGGAAGAAGTAAATGGGTTGGAGCGGGATTGGTCTCGATATAGGGCGACCCGGTAATGTCTTCGCTGAAAAGATCGCTGTAGTGGTTGTAGAATGCCGCTAGATCGACATAAATAGTTTTTTCAAGCAAACGTCGATAGCCCGCTTCATAACCATTCAGTTGTTCCGATCTGAAATCCGGATTGGCGTTAAATCTGGCAAAAAACGGTAGACCGTCTTGTGTGGCTATATATCCAGAAAGATAGAAGTTTCGTTCGGCGTCCGATGGAGTTCGCACTGCGTGGGTAAAAGAACCCCAGAGCGATTGTTTGTCAGTTGGCGTCCAAAGTAAGCGGCCGCTTGGTTCTAACTGCAGTCCGGTGAAATTCGTGCGCAGAAATTTCGTGCCCACGGTGAGGTTGAGGCGGTTTTCTACAACCTCGATTTCATCCTGTAGGAAAGCGGTGAAGAGCTTGTCCGTTCGCCGAATCGGAAGAAACACAAGACCAGAAACCACTTCCGGATTGTACCCGCGGCTAAGGCGCGCCCCCAGCCCCCAGGAAATCTGCTGTCGAGCAGGTAAACGAAACCGGTCCAGGAAATCAACATCGTAGGTGTTGCGGTTATCGATAAAGTTAGGTTCGCGTCGATTAGTGCGATCATAATAAACCTGAAGCTGCAGATCCTCGCCTTCTGCAAAAACCCTCTGCCATCGCGCCAGAACATTACCTCCTGAGAGGTGAGCAGTGCCGTCGAGGACTTGCTGGTAAGGAGGCGTATAACTGGTGGCCGTAACAATCTCTCCCGCTCCTTCGTCATAAATATCGCCTTGGAACGTCAATTTATCGCGATCATTCGCCCAATCTGTGCGAAAACCTCCTTGTGCCGCTCGCCATCGGTCATAGTTCAGACCGTCAGGATGATATTCGGGACCCCTGTCGAAGCCGAGGGCATATATGCGATAGTTCAGGTTTTTGTTATCGCCGCCCCCATACCGAGCATTGAAAAAGCCCTGTTCGAAATCGCCTCCACCCGTGCTGACTAGCTCCCCTTGCGTATTCTTACTGTTCTTCGTTATGATATTGATGACGCCATTAACGGCGTTTGGCCCCCAGATCGTGCCGCCCGGCCCGCGAATAATTTCAATGCGATCAACGTCCTCAAGCAGCACATTTTGTACCTCCCAATAGGTGCCCGCGAGTAAGGTGGTGTAGACAGTTCGGCCATCGATGAGTACGAGCACATCGCGTGTAAGCCTGCTGCCAAAACCTCGAATGCCAATGGACCACTTGCTACTGTCGATGCGAGCGACTTCTACTCCTGGCGCGAGGCGCAACGCGTCTGGAATGGTCGTTACCCCTGAGTGCTGGATATCCTCCTGCGTGATCACGTAAATCGCAGAGGAAGTATTCCACACCCGCTCCGGTGCTTTGGAGACAGTTGTTACCTCGACGTCTCCCAACTGCTGCAGCGTCAACTCCTTTACGGGATTGTTAGTCTCTTGAGTATCGGTAGAAGCTTGGGTTAGAGATTTGCCGGCCAAACAAAAGCCAGAAGGTCATGGCATAGAGCACAGCCTGCCGCATCGACGAACCTCGGGTCGTTTTGCGCTTTCATTTAAGAAATTGCAGATTGCTGTACATCGGAGCGGAGAGTAATCAGCCGTCTGACTTCGTTGACTACATCCTCTGGTTCCGCCTCGGCTTTCCGTAGCCAAGCGTCCACCACCATACCCTCGCCTGGCAGAGAAGCGAAACCTGACAACATCACGATGGGAATCCTCGGCCGCTGACGTTTCATTTCTTCTGCAACCGCCGTGCCGTTCCTATCCGACAACCAGTAGTCCATCACAACAGCATCGATGTGATGCGATCGGAACACCTCCATCGCTGCGCTGGCGGACTGCGCCTGTAGCACATGAAAGCCGGCCGATTCAAACAGGACCTTCCGAAGTTGGAGTTGCAACTTTTCGTCTTCAACGCAGAGAACAGTTTTTGCGGAATTCAACTCCCCATCGTGCTGCCCAGTAGATTGGGCAAGAACAGCCGAGATCATGGATAGAAGAATCTCAGGATCTTGACCCTTCTGAACGTGACTGTCCACCGCATTCAATAAAGTTGCAGGCAACTGGCCAACTGCGGAGACTGCGATAAGTCGCAAATTCGGATATCGTTGTCGCAGGTTTTCTGCGAGAACATCGCCGTTCATCCCGGGCATCAAATAGTCCAGGAGCACGAGATCGACATCGGTCCCCTTGGCCAGCATCTCAAGGGCTTCTGGACCGGAAGCCGCCGTGATGACTGAATATCCCGCAGCGCCGAGGAGCACTTTTCGGAGCCTGAGAATGGCTGCGTCATCGTCGACGCACAACACTCGTTTGGCACCCGACCCCAAGTTCCCATCTCCCGACCGCGAGGCTCCGCCTGAAACGAGGCGTTTATATGATGTCAACAATCTCTCTTGAGCTGCTATACAGGGTTTACCTGATTGCTCAAAAAGTAACCCCGCTTCGACTATATGATAGCGGGCATTGTCTGTTGTCGTCTGAATGGTCTGCAACAAAGATTTGACGCGTCCCGGATAAGCTCTAAATTCCGATTATTGTAGAAAAGAGAGTGAATGTCAGGAAGCCGGAGCTTTTCGATCTCGCGCAAGCTAACGCTGATGAACATGGTAGCCAGCGGGGCTGCGCTTCTTCTGGCCAGTTCGGCCTTGTTTTTTTACGACTTTCACACTTTCAAAAAGGACATGTTGCGGCAGCTGTCAACCGAGGCGAAGATTGTCGGGTTAAACTCGGTATCGGCGCTGGCTTTCAATGACACGGAATCGGCCCAAACCACGCTATCCGCGTTGCGCACTTCGCCTCACGTCCTACATGCCGCTATCTACACGGCGAGCGGTTCTCTCTTCGCCGAATACGGGCGGAGTGGCGTTGCAGGTGCCCCGACGCCGTCGATCAATAAACCGGGCTACTCATTCGAATTTAAGGATGATGAATTTTCGGTTGCTGAACCAATTGTCTTCCAGGGCCACACCGCGGGCTATGTCTATCTGATCTCGGACACCAACGAACTGCGGAGTCGGGTCGAACGTTACTTGGGGATCGTTGCCGCTGTTCTGCTCTGTTCACTTTTCGCCGCCTTCCTCGTTTCACGCTCGTCGCAGGCCAGCATCTCCAACCCGATGGTGAAATTGGCGGAGACGGCGAATCTGGTGTCGCACGAACAGAATTATTCTTTGCGCGCGGAAACAGTCGATACACAGGACGAAGTTGCCACTGTGATCGATGCGTTCAATGAGATGTTAGGGCAGATTCAGCAAAGAGGTGCTGAATTACAGCAGGCGCACGATGAACTCGAAAAAAGAGTAAACCAGCGTACGGCGCAACTCGAGGATCGTACACGTCAAGTTGCGGAACAAGCCAAATTGCTCGATTTGGCGAATGACGCCATTTTTGTTAGAACGGCCGACAGTAAAATTTCATATTGGAATGCGGGCGCAGAGCGCCTGTATGGCTGGGCGAAGGATGATGCGATCGGCAGGTCGCCTCATGAGTTGCTGCAGACCGAGTTTCCGCTACCTCTGGAGGAGTTAGTTCTCCTGGATCGCTGGCAGGGTGAACTGCGGCAACGGACAAGAAATGGCAATCGATTAGTTGTTGGGGCGCGATGGACAACCCTGCGGGACAAGAACCAGCAGTTTGCCGGCTGGCTCGAAATCTGTACCGACATCACTGCCCGAAAACAGGCTGAAGAGGCGGCCCGGCGGCTCAGTGGCCGCATTCTCAGCATACAGGATGACGAGCGTCGAAGAATCGCCCGCGAGCTTCACGACAGCCTTGGACAGTATCTGGCGGCGCTGAAAATGAACATTGATGTTCTCGGGAGTGGCGCCGCATCTACGAATGGATCGCGGGAAAATCTGTCTGCTGTTCTCCATTCCTCGTCAGAACTATTGGACCGCGCCATTGCGGAAACACGGACCATTTCTCATTTGCTGCATCCGCCTCTGTTGGATGAAGTCGGACTTCTTTCTGCGTTGCACTGGTTCGTCGAGGGCTTTTCAAAGCGAAGCGGCATTCAAACGAACGTCGATGTTCCGTCGCAATATGAACGCTTGCCGCAAGAGACGGAAATCGCTCTGTTCCGCGTTTTGCAGGAAGCGTTGACGAACGTCCATCGTCATTCCGGCAGCGAAAAGGTCGACATTACGCTGCGAGTCACGGAGCTGAATGTCTGGTTAGAAGTTAAAGACTACGGATGCGGAATTTCCGAAGATCGCCTTGCTCGCGTCCGCGATGAAAATGCGCAGGTCGGCGTCGGGCTCGCGGGTATGAGAGAACGCGTGCATCAATTGGGAGGCTCAATGGAGCTTTCCTCCAGCACAGGGGGCACGATTATTGTTGTCAGAATTCCGATCGGAAAAGACGCGATGGCTAAAGAAATGACAAAGAATTCAAGCCGACTCATTCCGGCGGTATAGGGTGTGATGGTTGTTTGATCTGCTTCGGCGTGGTCTTCCGATCCCAGGGATGCAATAAATAACGCAGGTTCTATTTTCTAAGTTGAGCATTTGAACGTCAGGGCGGCGCCATGTTCTAATCAGTGTCTGAACAAGGGGGACTTTGTATGGTGAGCACTCTAAGAACGATTGCCATTTGCGTCATTCTTCTCGCGCTAACATCGCTGGTGAGCTTTGCTAATTCGGCTCCTTCGGTCGGAAGCACGGCTCCTGAGTTCACGCTGAGCTCGCAGGAAGGGACGCCGGTCAGTTTAAAAGACTATCGCGGAAAATGGGTAGTTTTGTACTTTTATCCCAAAGACTTCACCACGGGCTGCACAATCGAGGCGCACAACTTTCAACGCGACTTGGCGCAGTATCAGCAGAAAAATGCCGTCATCCTCGGAGTAAGCGTCGATAGCGCCGACTCGCACAAGCAGTTCTGCGCCAAGGAAGGCCTGAACTTCAAATTGCTGGCCGACACCGATGACAAAGTGTCAAGCGCTTATGATTCACTTACAAACTACGGCGCAGCGAAGATAGCGGCGCGCCACACCTTCATCATCAATCCAGACGGGAAAATTGTGAAAGTTTACACCGAGGTAAATCCAAATCAGCACAGTGCAGAAGTGTTAGCGGCGCTGACTGACTTGCAAAAGTAGATTGCAACAGTAAATTGCAAGAGTAAGACGTGGCCCGTCCAAGCTTCGCTTGCACGGGTTTCTTTCTAGGGGTTACTTTTCCTTCGCTACATTCAACCGTGTTTCGGCGCGCTGCCGAGCGTCTTCCGCGCGCGTGTAGTCGACATCAGGATCGTTGCTCTTCAATCGCTCTTCGGCGCGTTCTTTCGCTTTTTCCGCCCGCTCCACATCGATTTCCTGCGGACGTTCCGCTGTTTCCGCGAGGATCGTCACTTTGTCCGGCAGCACCTCGGCAAAACCCCAGGCGACCGACAAAGTGTGCGTACCGCCGTTCGACTTATAAGTAATAACACCGACAGCGAGTTCGGTGATCAAAGGAGCGTGCCCGGGAAGAATACCCAGATACCCGCTCAACCCGGGAATCTGCGCCTCTTCCGCTGTCTCGCTCACCAGAAGCCTGACAGGAGTAACAATTTCGAGTTGAAAAGTTTCTGGCATGTCTAGAGTGTTGGTGTCAAGTCATTTGTCAATTGCTAATTGAGTAGCCAGTTCGTTGTCGCCATTCGCGAACGACAAGCGACTGTCTTACTTCGCGTCGCTTTTCATCTTCTCCGCAGTCTCCAGAACTTCGTCGATCGTTCCCTTCATATAGAACGCCTGCTCTGGAATCTCGTCGTACTTACCTTCAACGATGCCGCGGAAGCCTTTGACCGTGTCGGCGATCTTTACATAGCGTCCGGGAGTGCCGGTGAACTGCTCAGCGACAAAGAAGGGTTGGGAAAGAAACTTCTGAATCTTGCGAGCGCGAGCCACAGTAAGCTTCTGATCTTCACTGAGTTCGTCAATACCAAGAATGGCGATGATGTCCTGCAGGTCTTTGTAAGTCTGCAGAGTCTTCTTCACCATTTGTGCTACGTCGTAATGGTCCTGGCCCACGATACGAGCATCAAGAATTCGAGAAGTGGATCCAAGCGGATCCACCGCCGGATAGATTCCGATCTCAGTAAGCGCGCGCGAGAGCACCGTGGTCGCATCGAGGTGAGCAAAGGTTGTTGCCGGAGCGGGATCAGTCAAGTCGTCTGCCGGCACATAGATAGCTTGCACCGATGTTACCGACCCCTTCTTAGTGGAAGTAATTCTCTCCTGCAACTCGCCCATCTCAGTCGCCAGATTCGGTTGATACCCGACAGCCGAGGGCATGCGCCCTAAGAGCGCAGACACTTCCGACCCAGCCTGAGTGAAGCGGAAAATATTGTCGATGAAAAGAAGCGTGTCGCTGCCTTCTTCGTCGCGGAAATACTCAGCCACGGTAAGCGCCGTGAGCGCGACGCGAAGACGCGCCCCTGGGGGCTCGGTCATCTGTCCGTAGATCAAGGCAGCTTTCGACTCATCTGGTTTGCCTGGCTTGATAACACCGGATTCGCTCATCTCCAGCCACAGGTCGTTGCCTTCGCGGGTCCGCTCTCCAACGCCCGCAAACACGGAGAATCCGCCATGCTGCTTGGCGACGTTATTAATCAGCTCCATGATGACGACGGTCTTGCCGACACCGGCGCCCCCGAACAAGCCAATCTTTCCGCCCTTCAAGAATGGCTGAATCAGGTCAATTACTTTAACGCCGGTCTCGAACATCTCGGCTGTGGTTGACTGTTCATCAAACGCCGGAGCAGGACGATGAATCGGCATTCTCTTATCACAAGCAATAGGACCAAGATTGTCGACCGGCTCGCCGATCACATTCATCACGCGCCCCAGCGTTCCATGACCGACGGGAGCAGAGATCGGCCCGCCCTGGTCGATCGCCTTCATCCCACGCACCATTCCCTCCGTCGCTTCCATCGCCACGCAGCGCACGCGGCCTTCGCCACGATGCTGTTGCACTTCAAGAATGACGTTGACCGGAGAAGGCACGTTGAAGCCGTCGCTGACCACACGAAGCGCCTGATAGATTGGGGGCATCGTCGCTTCGACAAACTGCACGTCAACCGCCGGACCCGCGATCTGAATTACGTTGCCAACATTTTCTGCCATAGATAAGTTCTCAAGTATTGCGCAGCCCTAAGGGCTGTAATTCGTCGCTACTGCGCTGCTGCTCCGCTTACGATTTCGATAATTTCTTTAGTGATCTTTGCCTGCCGCGCGCGGTTCATGATCAGCGTCAGCGAGTCGATCATGTCGCTGGCATTGTTAGTGGCCGCATCCATTGCCGTCATGCGCGCTGCGTGTTCGGCGGCCACGGATTCGAGCAGCGCGTGAAAAATCTGAATACCGACATATTTCGGCAAAATTCCCTCGAACAGTTGCCGTGGCGGCTGCTCGTAGATGTAGTCGACCGACGAGGTTCCAAAGCCGGCAGCCTGTTCATCGACTTCGTGAGTGTCGGGGCGACGCATACCGACGCCCTCCGACTTCGCCGCTTCAAATCGTTGCGTGCGTTCCTGCGGAGACGGTTCCTCCGCCATTTGAACGTCGATCTCGCCGATCTCTTTGATCGGCAGAAGCCGTTCGGCCACGAGGCGTTGCGCCATCACCGATTTGAACTCGTTAAAAAGAATGTAGACGCCGTCGATCTCCATGCGCGTGTAGCGGCCGACCACGTCCTCACCGAGGGTTGTTGCGAAATGATGCTCCACCTTGCCCAGAACTCCGATGTGTTCTCCGACAACCTGCACGCGGCCGGCGCGCGGTAGAGTCTCTCCACTTTCTGGCTGACCAGGATAGCCCCCGTCGGGATCCGGAGATTTTCTCTCCCGAGCGATCGGATAGCGCCGCCGCATGAAGTCGCGGCCCTTGCGCCCGATGCATTCGATGTCGATATTCTGATCGGGTTTCGATTCAATAAACTTCATCGCCATCTTCAAAATGTTGGTATTGAAAGCGCCGGCCAGACCCTTGTCTCCGGTGACGACGATCAGCAAAATAGTTTTTTCGGGCCGTTCGGCGAGCAGCGCATGAAGCGGCAGCCCCGTAATCGGATCGTAAATGTCGGCTCGCGAGATGAGCGACTTGAGAACATTTGTGAGCATCTGTGAATAGGGACGGGCCGCTAAAGCAGCTTCCTGCGCACGGCGCAGCTTGGCCGCGGACACCGCCTTCATCGCCTTGGTAATCTGCCGCGTGTTCACCACGCTGCGGATACGGCGCCGTATGTCGAGAATGTTTGCCACGGTCTAGTGCTTCACCGCTACTTGTTTGTCCGTGTCGGCTGTCGATTCTTTTGTCGCGGTCGACTCCTTTTTCGCTGGTCGCGTTCCGTCGCTGCCCGGGCCATTCTTACCCCCCTGTTGTTCGCTATTGCCTGACGGCCGCTCAGTTTTACCCGATTCTTGCCGCGAATCGATAAACTGCTGCTTTGCTTCTTTGATTAACCTGGACATCTCTTCCTTCAGTTTGTCGTCCAGCGTTTTTTCTTTCATGATCGTGCTGAGCAGGCCGGGGTTGGTCGTATCGACATACTTGTAGAGCGCCTGTTCGAAATCGCGAATCTGATTTACCGGCATATCGTCGAGCGCGCCGCTGGTGCCAGCGAAGATGATCAAGATCTGTTTCGAAAAAGGCAGCGGTGAGAACTGAGCTTGCTTCAACAATTCAACCAGCCGCTGACCACGATTCAGCTGTTGCTGGGTGGCCTTGTCGAGGTCGCTGCCGAATTGCGCGAACGCCGCCAGTTCGCGGTATTGGGCCAGTTCGAGCTTTAACGTTCCAGCAACCTGGCGCATGGCTTTGATCTGCGCGCTGCCTCCGACCCGGCTCACAGAAAGTCCAACGTTTACCGCCGGCCGCACGCCCTGATTGAACAGGTCGGTCTCGAGATAAATCTGGCCATCGGTAATCGAGATGACGTTGGTCGGAATGTAAGCCGACACGTCGCCAGCCTGCGTTTCAATGACGGGCAACGCCGTCAGAGAACCTCCTCCCAATTTGTCGCTAAGCTTGGCGGCGCGCTCCAGCAGGCGCGAGTGGAGATAAAAAACATCGCCCGGATAAGCTTCGCGCCCGGGAGGGCGACGCAGCAATAGCGAGATTTCACGATAAGAAGCGGCGTGTTTTGAAAGATCGTCGTAAATGCACAGAGCGTGGCGGCCGTTGTCGCGGAAAAATTCACCCATCGCGCACGCCGCATATGGCGAGATGTACTGCATTGGCGCCGGCTCGGAAGCCGAAGCCGCGACCACGATGGTGTATTCCATTGCGCCAGCGTCTTCGAGAATCTTCACCACCTGCGCAATCGACGAACGCTTCTGGCCGATGGCGTTGTAGATGCAAATCAGGTTGTTGCCCTTGTTGTTGATAATAGTGTCGAGGACAACGGCAGTTTTTCCCGTTTGCCGATCGCCGATGATCAGTTCGCGCTGTCCGCGTCCGATCGGAATCATCGAATCGATCGCCTTCAACCCTGTGGCCATCGGTTCGCGCACTGGCTGGCGATCGATTACGCCGGGAGCAAGGCGTTCCAAGGGAATAAACTTGTCGGTAGCGATCGGGCCCTTATCGTCGATGGGCTGGCCGAGCGAATTGACGACGCGACCGATCAGAGCGTCGCCTACCGGCACGCTCATGATGCGGCCCGTGCGCTTGACTTCATCGCCTTCCCTGATCTCGGTGTAATCGCCAAGCACAACCACGCCCACCTGATCTTCTTCGAGGTTCATGGCAATGCCGGCGATGCCGTGCGGAAAGCTGAGTAGTTCTCCCGCCATTACCTTGTCGAGGCCGTAGACGCGGGCGATGCCGTCACCGAGGCTGATGATAGTGCCAACTTCGTCGACCGTGATCTTCGATTCGTAGTTCTCGATTTGCTCGCGAATTAATTGGGTGATTTCGTCTGCTTTGATTTGTGCCATAAGAATCAGTTTCTATAAGTCGCGGCAGTCAGCCTTCCACCAACTGCTCCTTTATCCGGTCCAACTGCCCCTTCACAGATCCATCGTATATGGTGGTGCCTACCTGTACCACTGCGCCGCCTAATAGCGAAGAGTTCTCTTGATAGCGGGCGCGAACTTTTTTCCCGGTCAACTTCACGATTTCTGCTTCGAGCATCCGCTTCTCCGGATCGCTCAGCTGCCGCGCGCTGCTTACCTCCGCCTCGACCAATCCCTGGCGCTCGTCCAATTCCCGTTCCAGCTGGTTCAGAATTTCACTGAACAATGGCAGTCTTCTGTGATCTGTCAGGACGGCTACGAAGTTGCGCACCTGCCTCGTCGTGACAAGCCGCATGCTGATGGCATCGAGCACTGCGAGCTTTCGGTCTTCCGGAATCGACGGATTTTCCATGACGCGGCGAAACGGATCGCTTTCCTTGAACAGCGCCTCTATGCCGCGTAGCTCCTGCAGTATCCGCGGAGGATCAAGCAGATTGCTCTTCTTCATTACAACATCGGCGAAGGCGCGCGCGTAGGTTCCTACGACGGAAGCCATCCCTAGCGACCGTCCTTTCCGCCGTTGTCATTCGTATGCGAAGAGTCATTGGGAGTTAAGTGCGAGGCGAAAGTACGCACCAATACCTGGTCGGTATTCGAATCGACATTAATCTGTTTACGAGCCAGCGAGATCGCGAGGTCGGCAGTGTGCGCGCTTAATTCGTGTCGAGCTTGCTTGGCGGCAGCGGCGATTTCGTGCTCCGCGGCTAGCACCACTTTCCGCATATCCTCTTCGGCAGCTTTCCGGATGCGTTCCGCCTCTGCGTCAGCCTCTTTTTCCGCGGCAGACTGCATCTTTTCGATTTCGACATCCATTTGGCGCAGACGCGCCTCGATGTCGGCTAACCTGCGATTCGCATCCTCGCTGGCGGCGCGCGCCTCTGCCAGGGCCTGCTGAATAGCTTCTGTGCGGTTGCGAAATATGCCGGGCAAGTACTTGCGCCCGGCCCAGACTATGACCGCTACAATGATGGCGAAGTTGATGCCGAGCGCCAGCCAATGCGCCTGACGGATATTCAAACCGGTCACGCGCGCCAGCAGCCGCACCGTCCCCGAATACTTAAGATTTGCGTTTGCTTCTTTCTCCGCTCCGGTGGCCTCGTTGGTCTCCTCAGCGAGCTCTCTGCCAAAACTTGTGTGTGGCGAATCAGCTTGGTTAATGGCTTTCTTTGGCTCAGAAGTTGGCTGGGATGTCTGCTTTGGCGGCTGTTGCTGGGCGAAGGCGGATGGCACTGGAATCTGCGAGAGCAATGCCAGAAGCGTCAGTATCAGAACCGTCAGTATAAGGATTGGCTGAAAGCGTGAGATCCTGCTCGCCCTTATCGTTTTCGCCCCCGTAATATTCACTGGCTGCCAACCTCGTTGGGCGATCCCACGGGGCGAAGCACTACGCGAACGATCTCGTTGGCGAGCCTGGCCGCGTCCGACTGCAGCTTCGCCATGGCTTGTTGCTTATCCTCTTCTAAGTCGGCCTGCGCTTGCTTGACTTGTTCATGTCCTCGTCGGCGAGCTTCGTCGACGGCCTCACTGCGGGCGCGAAGAGCTTGCTGGCGGCGAGCTTCCTGGCCTCTAAAAATCTTATGTCGTGCCTCCCGCAGCCGTTGTTCATAATCGGCGGTGCGACCTTCAGCAGCAGCAATATCGGCCCGCGCTTTTTCCATCGCACCCTCGGTGCGGGCGCGGCGCTCGGCCAAAACCGCCGTCAGCGGTCGATGAACCAGAAACGTATAAAGGACATAAAGCAGCGTCAGAAGCATGACCGTGGGCACGGATCCGAGCAGTAATTCGCCTAGTTGTCGGAGTGTTTGGTCCATTTTCTGATGGTTGAATTGTCGGTCGAATCCTTACTGATCGAAATCCTCTTGATTGCTGCAGTTGGCTGAATCTGCGAAAGAAATTCGCTCCTAAAACCAATAAAAATAGCACCATAGCGACTACGGTGTCAATAACTGCGGGACTGTTCGCGGCAGTCTTATCTGACTTTTGACGCGATGTTCCCCAAACTGAACACCGCTGGAAAACTGAAAATTGACCCTTGACAATCCTCCTGTGGGGTCTACGATAAAAGTATCACCTCCGATCCCAGTCCGGATCGAATGGGCCGATAGCTAAGGAAGAGTCACCGCTTCTTGGCTGGCGGCCCATTTTGCTCTACGAAGGTTAATTCCCAGTTTCGCGGCGGTACGAATGGGAACGCTGACCTCAAGCATTCTCTCTCGACATACGATCTTATACACATGCCTGTAACTGGCGATGCGGACGTCTTTAAAGACCGCGCAGGGAGGCTTAGTCCCAATAGCGATGGTCCAGATGGGGATGGCCCAGAGAAAGATCGTCGCCGCAGCGCGCGATTCACCTGCGGTGGCGATGCGAAAATTAGCCGCTTGCCATCCGACGGCATCTTTCTTCCGGGGAAGGTGCTCGATTTAAGCCTTCATGGATGCCGCGTCGATACTCCGTTCCCGATCGATTGCGGCGTGCGGGCTGAAATTCTTCTGCGCGTGAACGCCAGTTCATTCCGCGCTGTGGGCGAGGTGCGGGCGATTCGTGACGGGTCTGGAACAGGTATCGAGTTCGTGCAGCTCAGCGCTAGTGGGAAAGACATGTTGGCGGATCTGGTCCGGCAACTGGCGAAATTGCAGGCCGCCATGAACCAGCTCAAGTCGGTCCGCCGGGAAACAGACGCGAAATCATTTCGATTGCGGCTTGAGGAGGGAAAATTGCAAGCGGCAACGTTGAGTAAAGGGTTCGCTGCTCTAGGGACCGCGTTATCACTATCCGGGGAAAGTTTGCGAGAGAATTCGGAACAGAATCAATCATGCCTGAGGCAATCTTCCTCGGCCGAGCGCGATGGAAGCGGAGAAGCAGATCCGCTAGTGGTCGCCGTGGATTTATTTGGCTAGTGTGATCAAACTGCCATCAGCACCACACCGGCGGCTACCAGTAGCGCCGCAATCCAACGACGGCGTCCCACTTTTTCGTGCAGGAAAATGCGAGCGGCTACCGCGTTCGCCACAAAAGTAAGCGATGCCGATGCGGGCACCACGAGGCTGAGGTTTCCCCAGGAGAGACCGAAGAGCAGGCTGTAAAACGCTACTGCCATCGCCATCAGACCAAGGGCAAACGTCGGCGTCCCAAGCACATGGCCAGTGACTGACCAGGGGCCGCGGCGTCTCCAGAGTTCGCCGACATCGCCAACTCGCTTCATGGAATAAGAAAGCAGCACGTCTCCCGTGGTCGAGGCGAGAGTGATAAGCGCAATCGCAGCCCAGGCATTGAGCTCTTTCACGACTTCACCCCTTGCGACATGGCATTCCGAGTGACCTCCAGCGACTTGCCTGATTCACGGCCGGCGGTGACAGGCGGCCCCGCGGCTACGGAGCCCACTCCTGCGGTGATCAGCGCGATGCCAAGCCACCGGGTCGCTGAGATTTCTTCATGAAAACCGAAGTGAGCGACCAAGGCCACCAGCACATAGCCGAGCGAGGTGGCCGGCAGCACATACGTGAGGTCAGCCCATGAAAGCGCGGACATATAGCAGGCGAAGAACGCGAGCAGCAACAAAATTCCAGCCGTCACCCATGGATTGAGGATTGCGAATATAAGTCCGGAAAGGTTGTGTAACGAAACGCCACCGAGTTCCTTCATGCCGTGAGCCAGCAGCGAATCGCCCGTTGTACTGAACAGGGTGATTCCCGCAAGAACGAGGTATTTGCGAAAGGTCAACTGAGGCATGAGAGCATCATTGAATCATTGAGACATTGAATCATTGAGTCATTTTGAAACCTGAGGGCTTTCGGCCTTTAATGATTCAATGTCTCAAATGACTCAATGACTCAATCGCACCGTCAGGCTTTGGCCGGTTCTGGGGCAGGGGCGTCTTCCTTGCGGTTGTCCTTCGCCCACTTGTTGCGTTGCGCGCGCAGTTTCAGGAATGTCCGCGCTTCTTTGTATAGGCGCTTCCGTTCGGAGTTGTTGAATACCGCCTTCCTCAAGATGCGGTACGCGGCTTTGGGACGGAAATAGTAGGCATCGTAGAACTCATGGACTGACTGAAGAATTTCTGCTGCGGGCAGTCCCGGATACTCGATCTGCACCATCTGGTGTCCGGCGTCATCGACCATTTTGCTTTCGCTCGTCATGAAGCCATTTTTCAAGGCGGCTTCGTGCAATTCCGTTCCTGGATAAGCATGGGCCACCGAAACCTGAATGGTTTCGACGTCGAGTTCTTTTGCGAAATTAATCGTGTTCTTGATGGTCTCGCGTGTTTCTCCGGGCAAACCGAGGATGAAATCTCCGTGGACTACAAGTCCGAGTTTGTGGCAATCCTTGGTGAATTGGCGGGCGCGCTCCACGGTAGCGCCCTTCTTGATGTTCTTTAAAATCTGCTGATCGCCCGATTCGTAGCCAACGATGAGCAGCCGGCATCCCGCTTCTTTCATGGCCTTCAGGGTTTCATAGCTCGTGGTTACACGGGAGGTGCAAGACCAGGTGAGGCCCAACGGCTTCAGCTTGCGGCACAACTCTTCAGTGCGCGCCGCTTGCAGGTTGAAGGTATCGTCGTCGAAGAAAAATTCTTTTACGTACGGCCAGTAATCTTTTGCCTTGGCCATTTCGCGCGCCACGTCGTCGGTCGAGCGCTTGCGCCATGGGTGTCCGCTGAGCGTCTGCGGCCATAGGCAGAAGGTGCACTGCGCAGGGCATCCTCGCGTGGTGTAAAGCGCTACGTAGGGGTGCAGCAGAAAAGGCACATTGTATCGGCGCACATCCAAGTCACGCCGGTAAACGTCGGTGACGTGCGGAAGAGCGTCCAAGTTTTCGATGGTCGGACGGTCGGAATTATGCATTACGTGACCATTCTTGCGATACGAAATGCCGAGAATTTCTTCAATCGGCTTGCCCTCAGCGTACTCGACGATGGAGTAGTCGAACTCCTTGCGGCACACCACGTCGATGACTTTTGACTCCATCAGAGCTTTCTCGGGCAACACGCTGACGTGCGGTCCGACGAATGCGACCTTTATGTTGGGATTACTATCTTTTATGGCCTCAGCGATACGGACGTCGCCGGCAAAACCGGGAGTGCTAGTAAACAAGACGAGCAGTTCATAATCCTGGCAGGTGCGGATCGTCTCTTCCGCAGTGATGTGGTGTGGAGGGGCGTCAAGCAGGCGCGCGCCCTCGATCATCCCGGTCGGATAGGCGAGCCAGACTGGGTACCAGTACGATTCGATTTCACGCGTAGCAGGCCAGCGCGAACCGGCGCCCCCATCGAAATTTTCAAATGACGGCGGATTCAAAAACAGCGTTTTTAATGGCATAGTTTAAGTCTCTATTTTAGCACTCTGAGCCGTCTGCCCACCTTCAATCACCGCTACTATTCAGGTACGTTTTTATGCCCGGAGAAAACCGCGAAACCATTGTCCCAGTGTGCCTTAGCAGCCCTCAAACCGCAAGGCACTCTGGCCGAACGTCGCTTTTGAGCATTAAGACGCGGGTATCGACCCCCAGCCCGTTCTCTGCGTTTGATGCCCTAATTGGAAGGGGAGTTCGGGAGGGCCCATTTCTCCAAATCACCGGTGGCACGAAGCAGGTTGAGGCGGGCGCGCTGGTACTCGAAATCGGCGTCCTGAAAAGACAAAAAGCGTTCGGCTACTTGCACTCGCGCATCCGCTAATTCATGCAGGGTGCCCGTTTTCGCCTCGATCCGAGTTTGTACCGCTTCAAGATTGGACTGAGCCAATTGATATTCCAACTCTGCGACTTCGCGGGCAGCCTCGAGTTGTTCGGCTGACCGTTGCAGTTTCAACGTTTCCTCAGCAACCTGATTGCGAGATGCCTCGGCCTGTTTTTTCGCTTTGAGGGCCTCGGCATCAGCGGCCTCGGATCGAGCGCGCTGGCTGGCGTTGAAGAGCGGGATGCGGAAGCCAAAGCCGATGGTAGCGTTGTTTACCTGAAACGTGCCTTTTGGAAAGTAGATGGTGTAGTTATTAAAGGTGGAAAACCGCGCGTATTGGGCGGAAAAATCGATTGACGGCAACCAGGATCGATGCTCTCCCGCAGCCCGCATCGATTCCGCCAAGGAACGCTGTTCGGCTAACTTGACGGCGGGACTGGAGGCAACTGCCAGGGCTGGAAGATCGTCTTGCGGGGCGATTGCCGGCAAAGACGGAATAGTTTCGGGTGCGATTTCAATGGAGGAAACCGGCAAACCGGTTAGCGTTGAAAGATGGCGCCGGAGAACGTCGGCGTTGCCGCGCGCCTCAGCCTGATGGAGCCGCACCCGCGCCGATGTAAGTTTGGCTTTGTTCAGGTCGACCTTGCTATCGACACCCTCTTGCAAGCGTTCGGCTACCGCTTGTTCCATCTGCTTCGCCTGGCTCTCATCGGCCTGCAATCGGCTGATTCGCGCCTCCCACTTTGCCAGTTCGGCAAAGGTCAAGACGACATCCTGGATGATTGCATTGCGCTGGTCTTTGTCCTGTAACTCGGAATTGTGCCAGTCAATTTTCGCTGCTCCGAGAAACTTTCGCTGCGACGCGCTGAATACTGTACTCTGTGCGACCGCGTCGAACAGCGACGGTGGACTGCCCTCAATGGAGAGCGGATATCCATAGGTGTAGCCTAAGCCCGAGCCGGCGATTAACTGGGGGAAGAAGGCGTCACGGAACTCGCGATAGGAAGCAAAGGCCCGCTGCACTTCAGCGCTGGAAATGGCCGAGTTCGTGCTATGCGCAAGCGCAAGGCGAACCGCGCGCTCCATAGGCAGCGGTTCAGCCTGACTGCGCGCAACGATCATCAACAGAGCCGCAAACAAAGGGAACAGCCTGGTGGAGCGCCACCAGTGCGGCAATCGAACATTCATCTGTTCACCATGATCCCATCAGGAGTGGCCAGTCCGGCGTGGTCAGCCCACTCCAGAGTACATACATGCTCTTGATCGCAACTTGTCCGCGACGGACAAATTGTAGTGCGTCAGGCTGGCACTCGGGCAGTAGCTTTTGGAGTTAGTTTCAAATTTACGAGACGCCGGAAAAGACTCGTCACGCTTAGTGGGCAACCCGGTTAAGCGCTTGCTGGGCGATGCCGAAGTTTCGGGCCAAGGAAAGAGAAGCGCGGTACTCCTGCGCCGCACCGGCTTTGTCGCCTTCTTTTTCAAGCAGCATACCTAGCAGATAATGAGCCTTAAAAGCTGGAGCAGCCTCCACCGGGCCGGTAGCCAGATAGCGGTGCAGTAACTCTATAGCGAAAGGATAGCGTCGGCCGGCACGATACAAAATTTGAGCACCCTCAACCAGAACGTCAGGTGTGAGCATCGGCGCCTGGCTCAGCTTTACGATGGCCTCATCCATTTCGTCGAACCGTTTTTGCCGTCGAAGAAAAAGAGCCAGATTCAGCCATGCTTCTGCATCACCTTTGCTGAGATCGATGTACTGGTGATATTCCTGCTCGGCGGTGGCGAAGTCCTTTTTCTTTTCCGCAATGCGAGCGTAAACCCAATGTTCGCGCGCAGGGTTCACGGTGGCGATCGACCGTGCTTCTTCTCGTGCTCGCTGCTCGCTGCCACCGATAACGCCTGGCGCTTCCAGGTAAAACTCCGCCAAATCAAGGCGAGCGTCAAGGTCGCTGGGATTCAGCAGCACGGCACGCTCAAACTCTCCTCGAACTTTTCCCGCCAAACTCGCAGCCGCAATGAAGTTGGAGTGATCGGCTTTTTCGCCATAGACGCGCCCTAGCCATAAATGGAAACGGCCGTTGTCAGGATCGAGGGAGGTCGCTTTTTTGCATGAAGGCTCGGCGCGATCCCAATCTTCGAGCTCGAAATAGGCGCGGCAAAGCAGGTTGGACGACTCCGCATCCTTGGGCGTCGAAGAAAGACGACCATTTAATTCCGTAATCGCGTCATCAATCCGCCCAGCCGCGAGCATGTCTTTAGCGGAGTCGGCGACACTGGCGGCAGCTGATCCGCCGAACATTGTTACCATGAACACTGCTTGCGCGAAAATTGATCCGACGACCATCACGAAGACGAGCGAAAGTTGAGTGATACGAGTAACCATACTTTGAGCTGAGTTCCCTTAAAACTTAACCTGAGTTCCGTCGCCAATCGGTTTACCGCTCCACGAACTGATCGCGACTACGTCGTTAGCAGAAAGGCCGTGAGTTACTTCAACCTGAGTGAGATTGGAGAGGGAAGTTTCCACATCCCGGCGCTTAAGCTCATGGCCGACAACTTGTAAAACGTAGGGTTTGGAATCGTCCATTCGAACCGCCTCTCGTGGCACAACGAGAACGTGATCGCGCTCGGCCGCCACAATCGTGACGCCTACGTTTATATTCGGCAAAAGTTTTAAATCCTTGTTATCTACGATGCTTGTGGTTTCGCCGACGTTGCGTGCACCACGCAACTTCACAGTCGATGGTACTGCGGTAACCGTCGTTCGCCACACGCGGCCCGGGACAGCGTCCCACGTAATCTCCATTGGATCGCCGGGAACTAATCTGCCCACATCCGGCTCATCGACAAAAGCCCGCACCACAACCTTCCGCAGATCGGCCACCTGCAGTAAAAGGTCTCCGCTGCTGACAAAGCCGCCTTGTTTTACCGGCAACGAGTAGACGATGCCATTAAACGGCGCACGAACATTCAACTTTGCCAGGACATCCTTCGCCGCATCATATGCAGCCTGCGCCTCGGCACGTTGTGCTTCGACGTGCGCCAAATCTGCATTCGAATATCTTTTCGTCTGTTTTTGCTGTAGAAAAGTGAGTTGAGCATTGGCGGTGGCCAGCGCATTCTGCGCGTCGCGTACTTCTCCAGCAGTGGCTGCGCCTTCCTGCTGAAGTTTTTTCAAAGCGTCCAAATTTCGTTGCGCTGTATCGCGATCGTTGGCAGCTTTCACCAATTGTGCCTCGAGGCTAAACACTTCTTCCTGACTGCCTCCTCGCTCGGAGGCGCTCAGTTCGGCTTGCGCCGCGCGCAACTGTGCCTCGGCTCGCGCGGCTTGGGCGCGAGCGTCGGCGTCATCAAGAACGACCAGTAACTGACCCTTCTTGACGGAGTCGCCTTCTTTGACTAACACCCGGCGCACACTTGCTGCCATAGGAGCGTGCGCCTCAAAATTGTTAACCGGCTCAATTTTTCCGTTAGTGGAAACCACGCTGCGGATCGAGGTCTGCTCGACTACAGCAGTTCGTACCTGCAGCGCGTCATCGCGATGGGAGACAAAAGCGGCCAGCACAATTACCGCTGCCAGAATCGCGAGCGCCGTTACCCACCAGCGTCGCGGCTGGCGACCCGAACTGTTTCCGTTCGATGGCATGTGCGGAAAAAAGCAACTTTAATGTATATCATCCGGAGCTTCGGAGGGCGCGCAAATGCTCACTTCGGACTTGCTTGATTAGATGCACGTGCCAGTCGGTTCGCCTCAGCTACTCAACGGACACTTGGCACGACGAGTCGTCAGTTCAAGCGCAGAGATCACGGGATGTTCTTATCGCGAAATAGAAACGGCGGCGCAATGGAGATAAAAGGAAAGCGTCCCAGACTTGGCGAGTCACGGGACGCTCGCTCGATCAGCAATAGAGGCTGCGAACAGAATCAATGCGGACTTTCCCAATTATGCTCGGTCTCCCAGCGATTGTCTTTCCCATTCCACCACTGATGATATGCATTCCAGCACTTTTCGCGTTCGGCATTCAGGTCGCGCCGCCGATCATCCGCTTCGTGACTGTGTTCGCCATGATCGTGGATCGCTTTGTCGAGCCTGGCCTCTGCCCTTTCGATTGCATGTCGGCATTTGTCCTTCTCATCGGCGTGTACGAGTGGTGCTGCTGCAAATAAAAAAAACGCAGCTGCCACAATGGTTGCGACTGCTGACTTTCCCAATCGTCGAATCACAAGGTTTTCCTCCTCTTTCGATGGCTGCAATTTAGAACTCGGCGATTCTATGAGAGCGCAATCCTGCTCTCGATACAGTGCATCCGGTAGTTACCAGAGACTAACGGGTGAAGCTGCACACCGCCATGGATAGCGACTTAGATTCGAGCCGTCGCCACCCTCGGCTGGGTACAATGTGCAGATGCCCAAGTCTCCACGTTCTGATTCTCCTCGCTACACTGCCGAGCACGCCAGTGCCGGGCTCGACCATGATTTTCCGGAAATTGAAACCTGGCCAAACCAGTTTCCGGGCTACGAGATCGTTATAGACGACCCCGAATTCACATCTGTCTGCCCGAAGACGGGGTTGCCTGACTTTGGCAACATCGCAATCCGTTACGAACCCGATCGGCTGTGTCTGGAGCTGAAATCGTTAAAGGAATATCTCCAAGCCTATCGGAGTCTCGGCATCTTCCAGGAAAATGTTGTGAACCAGGTTTTGCAGGATGTTGTCCGCTGGGCGAAGCCGGTTTGGGTGGAGGTGAAAGGCGAATTTCGCCCGCGTGGGGGGATTTCGACGCTTGTAATTGCGCGATGGCCGCGAGATAACGGGCGGGGAAAAAAGAGTAAGAAGAGATCGATCTAGGCCCTTCTTCGAAGCCGATCGACCGCCGACGGGCGAACAACCACCTCAACTGACGCCCGATGACATGCTATATTCGCTCGACCTGTGACGCAAACCAAGCTCCACGCCCGCACCGCGCTTCTCACGCTCACAGCGCTCAACCTGCTCAATTATGTGGATCGCAATGTGTTGTTTGCGGTTCAACCCCTGGTACAAGATGAATTTCATGTAAGCAAGACCCAGATCGGATATCTCACCAGCGCGTTCCTCGGCTTCTATATGATTGCGGCTCCGTTTATCGGACCGCTGGCGGACCGCTATTCGCGCAAGCTCATCATTGGACTAGGTGCGATTTTCTGGAGCGGCCTCACTTTGCTCACCGCATTCACCCACACCTATACCGAGCTGCTTATCCGTCACACGCTGGTCGGAATTGGCGAAGCGACCTTTGTCACGATTGCGCCGACGTTTGTTGCGGATCTTTTCGCGGAGGAAAGGCGAGGACGCATTCTCGGAGTGTTTTATCTGGCGCTTCCCGTAGGGTCGGCTGCCGGTTATTTGCTGGGCGGAAATCTGGGTCCGCACTACGGCTGGCGGTTTCCGTTCTACATTGCGGCCGCGCCTGGATTTCTGCTGGCGATTGCGGTGCTGTTTCTCAAAGAGCCGAAGCGCGGGCAATTTGATTCCGTCAAGGAAACGCGGGATCGCGCAACCGTAGCTTCGCTAGCCAGCAATCCGGCATTCCTGACGGCGACTCTGGGAATGGCGGCGATGACGTTTTCGCTCGGAGGCATTCAGGTGTGGATGCCGCAGTTTCTCTACAGCGAGCGGCACTATTCTTTAGCCAATGCCAATTTTATCTTCGGGATCATCATCGTCATCGACGGAATTCTTGCCGCCCTTATCGGCGGTTGGCTCGGCGACTATCTGCTGCGGCGGATGAAAAGCTCTTACTATCTGGTCTCAGCGGCGAGCATGGCGCTCGGCGTTCCGGTGATGATCGTCGCTCTTTTTGTCAAGGGCCGTGTAATGGTTCCAGCGATTGCGCTGGCGGCGTTTTTTCTGCTGCTGAATACTTCGCCCCTGAATGCCGCGGTGATTAACTCGGTGGGCGCGCATATTCGTGCCACCGCCATAGCGGTCAATATTTTCGTCATCCACATCCTCGGCGATGTGCCTTCGCCAACGATGATGGGATGGGTGGCCGACCGGCGTTCGCTGCAAGCGGCGTTTGTATTGCCGGTGATTGCGATGATTATTTCTGCGGCGATTCTTTTTTACGGCATGCGATTTGCGCCAGAGCTCCGGCTCAGCAAACGGTCAACAACATCGCAACTGCCAGGAGTATCTTCCTAAGCAGCATGCATTGGCAGATTTTTCACTGGATTGCTGGCAGCATTCTCGCACTCGTGTGGTTTTCACGGATCGTGGAGGCGGCAATCGGTATGCCGCATATCGCGTGTATCGCGGGGCCGGAATGGGATCGCAGAGCTGCAACGTCAAATCCGGCTGAGGCGAATAACGAGCCGCGAATCAGCATTATCGTTCCGGCGCGCAACGAGGAAGAAAATATTCGGCAGACGCTGGTGCGGCTGTTAGCGCTCGAATATTCGAATTACGAAATTATCGCTGTCGATGATCGCTCGACAGACCGTACCGGGCCGATCATGGATGAGGTTGCGGCTAGTGCAAAGGATTTGCCCGACCACGCGAACGTTACAGCGCCTGCTTTGCCGGACAGGAGTGTCCACGCTACACGGTTGAAGACAATTCACATTTCAGAACTTCCGGGCGGTTGGCTAGGCAAGACGCACGCCATGTGGACTGCTGGCAATCATGCGACCGGGGACTGGTTGCTCTTCACCGACGCCGACGTGCTCTTTAAGCCTGATTCGCTGCGGCGCGCCATAGCTTATGCCGAAGAAGAGCGCGCCGACCACGTTGTTCTTTTCCCGCAAATGATCATGAATAACGCCGGCGAAAGAATGATGCTCGCTTTTTTCCAGGTGCTCTTTGTTTTCGGACATCGGCCCTGGAAGGTTGCCGATGCCAGAGCACGAGATCACATGGGTGTCGGCGCATTCAATATGGTCCGTCGACCGGTCTATGATGCGGTCGGCACCTATCGCGCCTTGCGCATGGAGGTCATCGACGACATGAAGCTGGGCAAAGTGATTAAGAATGCCGGCTTCGTGCAACGCAATGTTTTTGGCCACGACCTGATTTCGCTTCGCTGGGCAAAAAATGCTTTTGGTGTGGTCAACAACCTCACCAAGAACTTTTTTGCCGTGCTTTCTTTCCAGTGGTGGCGAACTGTGATCACAATTGTGGGTATTGCATTTCTAAATCTTGGGCCATTTCTTGGTATCTGGCTGGCGCACGGATGGGCACGAATTCCATACGCTATTGCGCTCGGTTCGCTGTTTGCAATTTATTGCGGAATGTCGATCCGATCGGCAATTCCACCATATTATTTCTTTCTGCATCCCGTCAGCACGAGCCTCTTCATATATATACTTCTGCGTTCCATGTTCCACGCTCTTTGGAACAATGGCATCGTGTGGCGGGGGACGAAGTATCCGCTGGAAGAGCTGCGCAAAGGGATGGTGTGAAAGCTCCACCGGCTGGTTCCGTGAGGGTTGGATTACCAAACTAACCCTCGGAAGTTAACCTATAAAGTTAACCTATAAAGTTAACCTATGAAGTTAACCTGTTGAAGTTAACCTGTTGAAGTCAACTTATGAAGTAACCCCGGGGAAATCTCGCGATATACTTCCCGGCGAAAGGCCGGGGGCAATCGGACGGAAATATGGTGTTAGAGACGCTGCTTGCGAAAATCCAGAGATTCACGGTCATGGTACTGGCTGGAATGCTGGTGGTGGTCGTAGTACTTTCCACAGTGCACTTAGGTTCACTGATCGTCCATGAAATCTGGGTGCCACCGCGGTTTCTTATTCCGGTTCAAGGTTTGCTTGATATTTTCGGATATTTCCTGCTCGTGCTGATCGGAGTGGAACTACTGGAAACGCTCCGCGCGTACCTGAAAAAAGACGTCATTCATGTGCGCGTTGTCCTGGAAGTCGCTCTTATTGCCATGGCGCGCAAGGCGATTGTCCTGGAACCTGAGGGCTTGACGGGCTCGACATTGTATGGGATCGCAGCATTGATTCTGGCGCTCGGCATTGCATTTTATTTTGAGCGGCAAACCCAAGGATAGCCGTCTGGGATCGCCGGCTTGGCGCGGGTTCGGGCTGACGAAGTTTGGCCTCGAAATACTGGGTCGTCGTTCGTCCTGGCCCTACTGCGGTTCACCCGGATCTTCGATCGACATCGGATCGCCTTGCTTCGCGTCCGACTTTTTGGCCTCTTTCGGACGGCTGTATTTCCCCGCGCTGTTGCGGCCCTGGCGCTCGACATCATAATCGGTTGGCACCTTGGGGAATAAAAGGAAAGCAGCCTCGCCCTGCAGTTGATTGGTGCGGCGCAAGACTATTTCGGCGCGTCCGTCGCGGTTCTGAACCGTCCCCTTGATTTCAATCTGGCGGCCTTCGAGCTGCCGGATGTCGCCCAGTTTTTTGAGATCTGATGGGTACACAACCACTGCGAATGAACATGTCTTAGAGTCTTTGCAGAAGTTAAGCAGTTTGCCGCCGTTGCGACCGTCCTCGATGTGAACTACGGTTCCGCGAATGCATTGGCTGGTGCCGACGTGTTTGGTCGCTTCAGCGAATGAGACGCAATCAGTTTTGGAAATTTTGCTGTTTGAATTGGCGGCATTAACCAAAAAGGGAATTACAAGCAGGAGGCTCAAGGTAAGAAAACGCATGATGCGCATAATGATAGAGGCGCTGACAAGTGCGTCCTCACGTCATTAATTGTAGGTGTCGTAGGGAGGTCTGGTGCTGGCAGGGCCGAAATTTGTGCGCGCCATTTCCCGGAAAGGAACGCGGCGCCGGGGCTCGAGCCCCGGCCTCCACAGTTATTGCAGCTAAAAGTTGGGTGCGCCTACTTGCCGAAAGATTTTACCGCCACTGCCTCGTCATCTTTTACATCGAAAACGGTGTAGAGCTTTGTGATCTGAAGCAGGTCGTGAACTTTCTTGGTGAGGTTGAGCAGCTTCAGTTCACCACCCTGGTTTTTCGCGGTTGTGAAGGCGCTGACAAGTTCGCCGATGCCTGAGCTGTCGATATAGTTCACGTCGCCGAGATTCAGCAGAATTTTTTTCTGCCCCTTCGAAAGCAGGTCGCGCACCGTATCGCGCAGAACGACGCTGCCTTCGCCGAGGGTGATTCGGCCGCTGAGGTCGACGATTGTGATGCCATCCACCTGACGTGTACTGGACTTCATGCTCACTGGGGAGCCTCCTTGGAGTCCGCGGGGTTGCCGTGGACGTGCTTAATCATTTTAAGTTCGGTGCCGCTCTGGGAGGGGTGAATCTCCACCACATCCATGAACGAGCGTATCAGGAAAATGCCTCTCCCCGATGTCTTCATCAAATTATCGGGTGCCAACGGATCAGGAATTTTGTCGGGATCCAATCCCTTCCCCTGATCGCGTATGACGATCACCAGCTCATTTTCTGTACGTTCAAATGCGAGCGTAACCTTCTTGCTCGGGTCGTAAGCATTACCGTGCAAAACTGCGTTAACCGCGCCTTCGCGTACCGCCATAGAGATCTTCATGATCTCCTCTTCGTCAAAACCGGCCTCGGTCGCCATGCGCGTTGCGGTCTCTTCGGCGTTGTTCACTGTCTCAAGCGTCGAGTCGAGCGTATAGGAGACGCGGTCTGCGGTCATAATAGCCCCAGATATTAGCCTGGTATGAGTGAACGACGCTTCGAGCTCGGCGCTCGTCCCGCTATGCAACCTTGCCGCCGATCTCGAAGTGGCCGCCCGAATGCGTTACACGGGCGAATGGAGAGTTTGCCTGTAGCCCTCGCAAAAGTCAACGCGAGACGCGACCGGAGATTTGCCACGCCGAATCGTTTGAGTCTTTTCATGACCGGACGCCGCTAGCTCGAAGCTGCCCTCCATTCGCCAGCCTTGCGCACGGCTGAGAAGAAGCGCCTGAGTTTCGCCGCATCCAACCTGCCTTCAGTCCGCACACCCGAGCACACATCAAGCGCAAATGGGCCCACCTCGTCAATTGCCCGTCCCACATTTTCTGGAGTGAGTCCGCCAGCGAGAAACAGTGGAACCTGGATGCGTTCACGGATGGCGCGACTCAGAGCCCAATCGTGAGTTCGGCCCGTTCCGCCCAATTCTTTGACCGCAAGCTTCTGGTTGCCGGAGTCGAGCAGGATTGCATCGACGTGCTCCGCGGCGCGCGCGGCCTCTTCGACAGATTTGGGACCGGTCACGTGCACGACCTGCACGATCGAAATCCCCGGCAAAGCATTTTTCAGATCGCGATGCGTCCCGCGAGTGAGATGGTCGCAAATCTGAATCGTGTTCGTCCGGCAGAAGCGCTGTTGCTCGATGATGTCTGAAACGCTTTGCCGCGAAGTCAGCAGAAATGTCCCAATGGCAGGCGGAACGGTCGCGGCGATCTCCGCGATGCGTTCGTCTTCGATCACGCCCGGCCCGCTTGGCATACGGGAGACAAGTCCGATCGCGGACGCTCCACACTCGATTGCCAGAGACGCTTCATCAACGCTGGCGATGCAGCAGATTTTTACTCGCGGAGAGCGGACGGGGTTCATTGAGACATTGAATCATTTAGTCATTGAGTCATTGAGTCATTGAGCCATAGAGTCATGAACAAATCGCGGTAGCTGAGCTTTGAATGATTCAATGTCTAAATGCCGCAATGATTCAATAACCCTATTCGCCGTAAGGAACCCAAATGTTCTTCACCTGCGTGGCGTGCTCTAAAAACCAGCGCCCCTCGGCGAGTTTCGGGTCAAACCAGTCGATGGCGCGGCCTTCGTTCGTCCACACCTGCTTCAGATTACCGACCGACATCGCCTTAGCGGCCGCGGCATTGGCTTCATCGCCAAAGCACCAGATGGCATCAACGTCGTCGTGCTCGGCGAGCGTTTTCAGAAGCTGTGCCGCATACCCGGTCACAATATTCACCGCCCCGCCCGGCAGGTCGCTGGTGTCGAAAAGTTGATAAAGATCACTCGCGATCAACGGATAGGTTTCCGAAGGTACCGCGACGATTGTGTTTCCCATCGCCAGCGTGGGCATCACGAGAGAGATAAAACCAAGCAACGGCGCTTCTCGCGGACAAATAACGGCAATCGTTCCAATCGCCTCGTTCATCGCAATGGCGACATTGCGAAATGGAGGGTTATGCACCGCCCCGTCAAATTTGTCCGCCCACGCGGCGTAAGAAAAGATGCGCTCGATGCCCAGGTCAACTTCGGCGGCAGCCTGCTTTTCACCAACTACAGCGGAGAGCCGGTGCGCAATTTCGTCACGCCGCTGCGATAGATTCTCTGCGCAGTAATAAAGGACCTGCGCCCGATTGTGCGCAGTGGCCTTCGCCCAGGTTGTCGCTTTGCGTGCCGCCTCGACGGCATTGCGAATGTCTTTGCGATTGCCGAGCGGAGCTTCACCGATCAAACGTCCATCGCGCGCGCGCACTTCCATGCTGTAGCCAGAGTCGGGACGCATCTGCTTGCCGCCGATGTAGAGCTTGATGGTTCGGTCGATCGCGGGAGCATCTTGTTTGGAAGGCGCGTGGCTCTGCGCAGTCTCTTCCTTGCCGTCATCCTCATCGTGGACGGGCGGGGACGCCCGTCTCTCCATTCCCGAAGCGTGTGCCTCGCCTGAGAGCATCGGCGCATTTTTGAACCACGCCGGCTCCAAATATTCGAGCAGCCCTTCGCGGCCGCCTTCGCGCCCATATCCGCTCTCGCGATAGCCGCCAAATCCGCAAGAGGCGTCGAACAGGTTCGTGCAGTTTACCCAGACCACACCTGCCTTTAGCTGCGACGCAACGTGCAGTGCAACGTTGATGCTCTCGCTCCAGACGCAGGCCGCCAGACCGTAAACCGTGTTGTTGGCCAACTCCACCGCTTCTGCGGGCGTGCGGAAGGTCATTGCCGCCAGCACCGGTCCAAAGATCTCCTGTTGCGCCACTATCGACGTCGGGTGAACATTGCTCAACAGCGTCGGTGGATAGTAGAAACCTCGTGTAGGCAGCGCGAGTTGCGGCTGCCAGCAGGTTGCGCCATCGGCCACGCCCTGATCCACTAATTTGCGGATGCGGTCGAGTTGCACCTTAGCGACGATGGCGCCAATGTCAATCGCTTTGTCGAGAGGAGCACCGATGCGGAGGGTGCTCATGCGATCCTGAATCTTCAAAATCAAACTTTCGGCTATGCTCTCTTGCATCAGCAGCCGCGAGCCCGCGCAACAGACCTGCCCCTGGTTGAACCAGATCCCATCCACCAGCCCTTCTACGGTGCTATCGAGGTCCGCGTCTTCGAAGACGATGAATGGAGATTTCCCGCCAAGCTCAAGCGAAAGGCGCTTGTGACTTGTTGCGGTGGCAGCGCGAATGGCGCGTCCTACTTCGGTCGAACCGGTGAAGGCGATCTTGTCCACGTCTGGATGCTTCACCAGCGCCTCGCCGGTTGAGCCGTCCCCAGTAATAATGTTGACGACGCCAGCAGGCAAGCCAGCTTCCTGGCAGATTCCTGCGAACGCGAGAGCGGTGAGAGGCGTGAATTCAGCAGGCTTCAAAACCACGGTGTTTCCGGTTGCGAGTGCTGGCGCAATTTTCCACGCGAGCATCAGCAGCGGAAAGTTCCACGGAATAATTTGACCGACTACGCCACAAGCTACATATTCGGGGAACTCCTGTTGCAAAAGCTGCGCCCAACCGCCGTGGTAATAGAAGTGTCGCGCGACCAGCGGAATATCAATGTCGCGGCTTTCGCGGATGGGCTTGCCATTGTCCATGGTTTCGAGAACTGCGAGCAGCCTCGAATGCTTCTGCACCAGCCGCGCGATGGCATACAAATAGCGAGCGCGCGAGTGCGGAGCGAGAGCTTGCCATTCGGAAGACGTTGCCCGCGCGGCTTTGACTGCGGCATCGACATCAGCGGCCGATCCCTGGGCAATCGAGGCAAGTTTCTCTCCATTCGAAGGATCGACGGTATCGAAGTACTCTCCGGCAGCAGGCGCCTGCCATTCGCCGCCGATGAAATGTTGGAAGCGGAATCCGTGACGCTCCAGCCACGCGGTTGCCTCTCTTGAATCTTCCGGGGCCGGTCCGTATTCCATGCTCACGAATTTTTCAGCAATGCTCATTGGCGTTCGCTCGTTGGCGTTGGCTCGATTCCTACTGTTGTCCAATGGAGAGCCGGGCGTCCTCGCCCGCCCCCCACAATACTAGACAGGCGAGACGCCCGTCCCTCCATTCACGCAATCGGATGCCGATACTCCGCCGAGTATCGTCCCGTGGCATGGTGCTCCAGTTGCCGCTCGATGTCGCCCAGCAAACTGCTGGCGCCGAAACGGAACATCTCCGCCCGCAGCCACGACGGGCCCAACTCCTCTTTGATCATCGCCAGCCAATCGAGCGACTGCTTCGCCGTGCGCATTCCGCCCGCCGCCTTGAATCCTACGGCCATTCCGGTTTGCTGAGCGTATTCGCGGATGGCGCGTGTCATAACCAAACCGACTGGCAGAGTCGCATTTACAGTTTCCTTGCCCGTCGAAGTCTTGATGAAGTCAGCCCCAGCCATCATGGCCACGATGCTTGCACGCGCAACGTTGCGCAGCGTCATCAGATCACCCGTACCAAGGATCACCTTCATGTGCGCCGACCCACAAGCTTGTTTGAACGCTGCAATTTCGTCGTAGAGCGCCTGCCAGCGTCCGCCGAAAACGTGGCCACGGGTGATGACAACGTCGATCTCATGAGCGCCGGCTTCGACCGATCGCCGAATCTCCGCCACCCGTTCCGTTAATGGCGATAGTCCGGCAGGGAAGCCGGTGGATACGGCCGCGACATGCACTCCGCTGCCTTCAAGCGCGTGCAGGGCAGTTTCCACAAACGTGTGGTAAACGCAAATCGCCGCAACCTTGATCTGCAGATTCTCGACTCCTAGCTTCTGTTCCAGTTCCGGCTGAATCGGATGGCGGCCCTTCGCGCACAAACGGCGCACGCGCCCGTCGGTGTCGTCGCCAGAAAGCGTGGTTAGATCCATGCAGGTAATTGCTCGCAAAAGCCATGCCGCTTGCCAATCTTTTTTTACGGTTCGTCGCGCTACTTCCGATTGAGCGCGGCGCTCAACGGCACTCGTGTTGACCCGCACCTCGCGGACCCGATCCAGATCTAGCGGAATGCCACGGTTCGGCAGCAGGGGACGGCCAGAAAGAACCGCAATCGTGGTATCCGAGTTGCTTAACTCTCGCTGTGTGGCGCTCCGAAATTCGTGGTGATCGACCGCCATCTATGTCCCGGAATATGCTGCGAAATATGCTGCTACGAAACTACCGTTGCGGTTCGATTGTACGGCAGACTTCGCGAAAGATGTATTCTGGCTTTCGCCTTGACACCTGGAGCGTTGCGCGGCTACGCTACGGCGCGCTTCTTTCATTCTGCAATTTGCTATCTGGAGGTTGTTTTGATTCGTAGATTTCATCGTTTTCGATCTTACGGAAAGTTGTTAATCATCCCGTTCTTAGCGATTGTTATGGCAATACCTGCATCCAGCACCGCGAAGAAAATTATCTTTGATACCGATCCTGGTACTGACGACGCTATCGCCCTGATGCTGGCGCTCAACTCTCCCGAATTGGATGTTCGCGCCGTCACCGTGGTTCCAGGCAATGTCGTCGCTAAGCAGGGACTCGAAAACGCGCTGCGCATGGTGTCGCTGGCCAACCGTTGCGATATTCCCGTTGCCGCCGGGGCGCAGCACCCCCTGTTCCAGAAGTTGATCACGGCCGAGTTCTGGCACGGCAAAAACGGTCTCGCCAATATCGAATTGCCAGCGAGCAAATGTAAGGTCGATCCGCGTTTCGGCCCCGACCTGATCATTGAGATGGTGCATGCTGCTCCGCACGAAATCACTTTGGTCCCGGTTGGGCCGCTGACCAACATTGCTCTCGCGGTAGAGAAAGATCCTTCCATCGTCCCGCTTGTGAAAGAAGTTATTCTCATGGGCGGCTCGATCAGTGGCGGCAATGTAAACGCTTCTGCCGAAGCAAACATTTATAACGACCCCGAAGCCGCGCAGGTTGTCTTCCAGGCCGGTTGGCCACTGACGATGGTCGGTCTCGACGTCGGCGATAAGACGTTGTTTACGTCGAAATATCTGGCGCAACTGGGACAAACTCACGGTCCGATTAATGATTTCATCTACCAGGTCTTGCACTTCCTGGTTGATTTGTCGCTGAAATACGGTTTCGATGGCGCGCCCATGTACGATCCACTCGCAGTCGGAGTGGCGATCGATGCGTCGCTGGTTAAAGCTTCACCGATGCATGTGGATGTCGAAACCAGAGGCGAGTTCACGCGCGGCGAGACGGTCGCCAATCGGCATGGCACAGTCGAGCACAACGTGCTCCACGGTGACCGCTACGTTATTGAAGGTGTGGACAAGGTTGAGCCGAATGCCAACCTGTGCGTCGAGGTCGACGCCGACCGGTTTTTGCAATTGCTGGTTTCGAGAATCCGCGGCAAATAGCGTTCGCGTTGCGAAATCGCTCCGCAGGTACCGCTGTTTCAAAGTTCTTGAAGCCACGGAAGCATTCGCATTCTAAGGTTGCGCCTAAGGTTCGGCGCATTCTTCCAGGGAGCCGCGACAAGGAGGCCTGACAAGGAGACCGATGTACACGCCGCATACGATCGGTATTGCGCTTTTCATGATGATCACGAGCGCCATCTGCTGGGGCTCATGGGCCAACACTTACAAAGGCGTAAAGAACTACCGCTTCGAATTATTTTATTGGGACTATGCGATTGGCATTTTCCTCATCTCGCTCATCCTCGGACAAACGATGGGCAGCACTGGCAGCTCGGGACCGTCCCTGGTCAGCAATATCCACGCTGCGAATACCAGCGACATCATTCTCGCAATGGTCGGCGGCGCTATCTTCAATCTTGCCAACCTGCTGCTGGTGGCAGCGATTGACATGGCCGGACTAGCGGTTGCGTTCCCAGTTTCGATTGGAATCGCGCTCGTGGTCGGCGTCATCACAAGCTACGCGCAGCATCCGAAGGGCAACGCCGGACTGTTAGCGGCAGGCGTGATATGCGCCGTCATCGCGGTGGTGCTGGACGGCAGAGCTTACAGTAGCCTTGCCGCTGCCAGTCGCTCGACGTCAAGAAAGAGCATCATCACCTGCATAGTATCCGGAGTTCTGATGGGTTTGTGGGCTCCGTTCATGACCCGAGCGATGCCGCACGAAGTCAACGGCGTAGTGCACGGGACGCTGGGCCCCTACGCTGCCGCGGTCTTTCTGACGCTAGGCGCATTGCTCTCATGCCTGATCTGGAATATTTATTTCATGAGAAAGCCACTGGTAGGAGAGCCCGTCAGCTTCGCAGGCTATTTCAGCGCCCCGCCGTCAGGTCACGCGCTCGGATTGCTGGGCGGATTCATCTGGGGCACCGGAATGGTTTTCAATCTAGTCGCCGCCAGCTACACGGGTGTAGCAATTTCCTACGCTATCGGGCAATCCGCGCCCATGGTTGCCGCTCTCTGGGGCGTCCTGGCATGGAAGGAATTTGACGGCGCGCCCGGCAAAGCAAAAATGTATTTGGCCTTTATGTTCGCCTTTTACGGTCTGGGCATTTTGCTCGTGGCGAGAGCTAACGGTTAAGGTCCTTTGAAACCGCTCCCATAATGATGCAGCCTTCAAGATTCTCGTAAACTTTCCGGCACTCGCATCGTGAGAATCCGCGAAAGCATAGGCGTTATGGAAAATTGAATTTCCAATTTAGTCTTCGTGCCATGCCGTTAGCCACGAAAACTCTTGACTTTGCTTTTCCAATCTATTTATATGGCCCATCGCTGGAAAAAGGGACGCTCCGCGTTGAGCCGCGAAGAAGTCGAGTCCAAATCCACTCTTAAGGTGGGAACGATGTTGAAAAGAAAAGCGCTGCTTATAGCGGTTTTGTTTTCGTTTTGCTCCCTTTGCCCACTTCTTTTCGGCCAGGCCAATGGCAGTCTTTCGGGAACGGTTGCCGATAAGACCGGTTCAGTCATCTCCGGAGCAACCGTAACCATCACCTCGCAAGGCACAGGCTTAACTCGTCAGGCGAAGACCGATGACTCTGGCCATTATCTGGTTCCGTTGCTGCCGGCGGCGTTTTACACCATTCGCGTGGAATCCCAAGGTTTCCAAACTACCGAGCAGAAAGATATTCGCCTTCAAGTCGCCGAGCAGCTGGAAATCGATTTCTCCCTCAAGCCCGCGTCAGTTTCGACCAGCATTGAGGTCAGCGGGACCGAAGTAGCCGTAGAGACTGCGAATCCAACCCTCGGCCAGGTCATCACCTCCGAGCAAGTCGCTGACCTGCCGTTAAACGGACGCAATTTCGTGCAGCTGGCAACCCTCACTCCCGGCACGACCGCCAACACCAGCCCCACCAGCTTCTTCACCAGCGCCGCCAGCAGTGAAGCTGCGACGCGAGGCTCATTTTCGCTTTCTGTCGGCGGCTCCCGCGAGCAGAGCACCGATTGGCTGCTCGATGGCAACGACAACAACCAACTTGACGAGGGCGGCATTGCGATTTTCTCTGACATCGATGACATCCAGGAATTCAAGGTTCTGACCTACAACTACTCGGCCGAATACGGCGAGCGAGCGGGTCCAACCGTCCTGGTCACGACGAAGTCCGGTTCGAATCAATTTCACGGCACGCTCTTCGAATTTTTCCGTAATACTTCGCTTGACGCCCAGACTCCTTTCGTCAATGCGGCAACGAAATTCAATCTCAACCAGTTTGGCGGATCGCTCGGCGGCCCCATCCAAAAGAATAAAACGTTCTTCTTTGTGGACTATCAGGCAAAGATGCAGCGCAAGGGTGTGCCGTTTACCGGCTTTGTTCCAACGGCCGCCATGGTGACGCCCGATGCGAATGGTAACTACGACGAGAGTTCCAACCCGTTTGGTGTTGTGCTCCCAAACCCCTACGAGACGGGTGCGGACACACACTTCCAATGTTTCCCCGGCACCAGCAATCCGGAACCGGTCAGCGCAACCGGAACTCAACCGCTAGGTGCGGATTGCAGTGTGATTCCTGCGGCTATGATCAACCCGCAAGGCGCGGCGGTGGCTGCGCTCTACCCTGCACCTAACGTTTCTAACAATTCCGGTTTTAACTATGTAACCTGCCGGTGCGCAAACTGAACGAAGGAACCTGGGACGTCCGCCTCGATCACAATTTTTCCAGCAAAGATTCGGCTTTTGCCCGCTTCAGCTATGATCAGGCCACCAACTACGTCCCCGGCGGCTCGCCCACTTGGTCCGAAGCTAACGCCTTCGGCAGCAACCAATACATCGCCAATCACGGACGCAATCTGGCGGTCTCCGAGACCCATGTCTTTTCCCCAAACACCATCAACCAGTTGAATGCCGGCTTCAATCGAATCTTCAACCACATCCTTTCCTTTGGGACTGGAAGCTGCGAAGCTGCGACCCTCGGTATTCCGGGTGCCAACTTAGGCGCCAAATGCGACAGCATTACCGGCTATCCGCCAAGCCTGAACCAGGCGACGAATGACTGCGAAAGCTGCGGCCTGACCTCGTTCCAGATGACGAGCTATTTTTCGCTAGGTGATCGCGGATATGCGCCTTATCAAGGCGGGACGAACGTTTATTCAGTAGGCGACACGGTCGATTTTATTCGCGGCAAGCACGACATTCGTGTGGGTCTGACATATCGGGCCAATGAAATGAATATAAGAAACAACGCATTTCAGGATGGCTATATCGTGAACCTTGGCTTGGGGACTGGGGACAATATCGGCGACTTGCTATTGGGTGCCATGGGCGTTTTTTCCGCCCACGATCAAACCTTCCTGGGCGCTACCGTCGGCCGCCGCTTTAAACTGATTCGCCCGTTCGCTCAGGATGATTGGCGCGTGACCAGCAATCTGACGTTGAACCTCGGCCTCGCTTGGGCTTTCGTCACGCCGGAATCCGAAGTCGACAACCGGCAGGCGAATTTCGATGTACAGAATCTCACGTGGTATGTTCCTGCCGGAAGCCCAGGAATTGCCGGGTGCACGACTTGCGTTACTACCAATGGCCGCGTCGGCATCCAATTCGATAAGACCGCATTAGAACCACGGATCGGGCTGGCATGGAAGCCCTTCGGAGGCGACAAGACGGTTATTCGCTCCGGTTATTCCATCTATCACGACTCCTCTTGGGATCAGGGCGGACAGGGATTATGGCAGAACCCGCCCTATTATGCGGAAGTCGACCCCTCGTTCTATCCGAATGTGACTCCCTTTTCGGGTGTTTGCGCCCTTTCGGCGACCCGACTTGCGGCCTGTCGTTTGGCTTCCTTCTTCAATGCACGCCAACCTGTCCGGCTTCCACCATGGCAACTGGCAACGGTGCTATCTATAACGCGCCTGTGAATCCGACTGCTTACAGTGGCACCATTCAGTCCATGAACCGCAACTTCAAACAAGGTGTAATCCAGCAGTTCAACCTGAACGTCGAGCGTCAGCTGCCGGCAAATGTCGTCCTGACCCTGGGCTACGCCGGTACCCGCAGTGCTCATATCCTTGTAAGCCAAGTGAACGAAAACCTCGAGGACCCCGCCGCCTGCGCCGACGGCGCCGGTCCCGTCTCAGGTTATACTCTCGGTTGTAATCCTGGTGCTGCCTACCCCTTCGCCCCCTACCCCTTTGCCCCATATGGCCAGCCCGTCTCCAGCAACAACAGCATCGGTCAAGCCCGTTACGACTCCCTTCAGATCAAGGCTGAGACGAAGACGAGCCATGGACTCTACGCCCTGCTCGGCTACACCTATTCCCGCAATTTCGATTCCGGCCTGCCCGATGGCCTGGGCACCAACCCCGGCGCGATCTATTGGCCACTGGCCGGGGCAAAGAAGCTGGATTGGGGTCTGTCCTCACTGAACTTAAACAATAGTTTTACCGCCAGCGTCATTTACGATCTTCCCTTCGGCAAGGGCAAGCATTTCGGAGGCAGCTGGAATGGAGTCACCGACGCGGTCGCGGGCCACTGGCAGGTCAATCTGATCGAAAGGGCTACCTCTGGATTCCCGCTGTACGTGGTCGATAGCACCAACCCGTCGGAAGTGAACTTCTCTTACAACGGACTAACGATTTCGCGTCCCGACCAGATGGGAGACCCCAATAAGGCTGGTATCGTTTCCGCTAATCCAAACCCCGGTTGTCAGACATGGTTTCCAGGATGTACCGCCCCAACACAAATCCACACGATTTCAAACTGGTTCAACCAGTGCGCCTTCGTGTCCGCTCCCTTCGGAGAGCTCGGCACAGGCGTTCGTGCGCCGGTCTACGGTCCACGCTTCGTCAATACGGATTTCTCCTTGATCAAGGACATCCCCTTCCGCGAAACAATGAACGTGCAATTCCGCGCCGAGTTCTTCAACCTCTTCAACCATCCGCAGTACTTCCTGGACGGCATTTCAGATACTGGAGAGCAAGACATCGGCACATCCTCCAGCTTCGGAGTGATCAACAACACCGTGAACAACCCGCGCCTGATTCAGTTCGCGCTGAAGCTCAGGTTTTAGTTCAAAGCGTTCTCGCGTGCGAGGCTGAGCGGCCAGAAATCTGCAGGCCTCGTTCTTTGCCTACACTCCACACGCGCCGCGCGGTCAATCTATTCTGCAATTCGGTAATCCCGATAGCAATTCCGACCAAAGGTGCAGAGACTCGCGAACAGGTTTTACAATGGCACGCTTTCAATTGCCATTCTCAGCAATGTGCAAATAGGGGAACAGGAATGAATCCGGAACGACTTCGAATTCTTATCGCAGGCACAATTTTAATCTTAATCACGTGTTTACTTTGCCAAAGCGAGGAAAAGCGCAAGATCATAATCGATCAGGACGCGGCAGGACCGGCTGGCACGGACCAGCAATCAATGCTATTGCTCATCCAGTCGCCGCAAACGGAAGTGCTGGGCATTACAGTTGTGACTGGCGACGCCTGGCTCACCGAAGAAATTGCGCATACGCTGCGCATGCTCGAACTTATCGGACGAACCGACATCCCAGTTCTTCGGGGCGCAGAGTATCCGTTGCTCAGAACAAAAGAAGAGATGGAATCATGGGAACAACGCTATGGCACCGTGCCGTGGCTCGGGGCTTGGACTCCGCGCGTGTATCATGCGCCCCGAGAACTTGGACCGATGCCGGAAGGAAAACCCACCACCAAAGCCGCCGACGAAGACGCGGCCCACTTTCTGGTGCGTATCGTTCGGAAGTATCCGCGCCAGGTGACGATCTATGAGGGCGGCCCTATGACGAATCTGGCGCTCGCCATTTCCATCGATCCGGAATTTCCCAGCCTGGCGAAAGAGTTAGTTTTCATGGGCGCCAGTCTGAATCCGCAGACTGACGATCCAGAGTTCATCGACACGCCCCGCCATGAATTCAATCTTTGGTTTGATCCAGAAGCGGCGCACATTGTTCTGCGCGCGCCGTGGACAAAGATTATTTGCACTCCTGTTGATATCTCGGTAAAGACGAGAATGACAACCCAACTCATCGACCAGATCAAAGTCCAGTAACTCGCCAGCGGCGCAATATATTGGCAAATATGCTCACTTACATGGATCCTATAACTACTTATGGGACGAGCTTGCGGCGGTCGCATGGCTTGACCCGAGCCTGATCACAAAGAAAGAGAACCGCTATATGGACATAGACCTCAATCGCGGTCCCGACTACGGCAATACGCTCGTATGGACAGATATCGACAAGCCCAAGCGCGATCTTCCATTGGTGGAAGTACAATTCGATTTGAACACGGACAAATTCTATAAATTATTTGTGGATTTATTAACTGCACCGACACCCACGCCGGGCAAGATGTCAATGCAATAGCAACCTGACTAGCATTGTCGCAAGTTTGCGAAGTGCGATCGCGCATCTTCACCAAGACCCGGAAAATCTCTGCCGCCGAGGCTGGTCAGGCGTTACAATTGCGCACCACATAATCTTCAGCAAATCGATTTGGCTATGCAAAAGACAAAACTGCCACCCTTCATGCGCGAACGCCTGCTCCGTGCAGCGCGCAAAGTTATGAAAAATGCCTATGCGCCTTTCTCGAACTTCAGAGTAGGCGCAGCTGTTCTCACCTCGAAAGGTCAAGTCTTCGTGGGATGCAACGTCGAGAACTCATCGTACGGAATGACTAACTGTGCCGAGCGTACCGCGATTTTTTCCGCTATCGCTAAGGGTGGGCCAAAACTCGAAATCGAAGCCGTCGCCGTGACGAACGATCATGGAGTTCCGTGCTCGCCTTGTGGCGCGTGCCGCCAAGTGATTTATGAATTCGGGCCGCGAGCAATCGTCTTTTACCAGGGAGAAAAAGGACCGAAGCAAAGTCTTATCACCGATCTTCTTCCGGAGGGTTTCCGCCTCAAGTGAGTGAGCCGAGCGTTTCGCAATTCCGCGTCATCGATCTCATCCGCAAGAAGCGCGATGGCGGAGCATTGTCCGACGCTGAAATTGGATACCTCGTCACTGGCTGCACCGACGGAAGCATTCCCGATTACCAGATGGCAGCGTGGCTCATGGCGGTTGTGCTACGAGGAATGACGCGCGAAGAGACTGCGGCCCTCACGCATGCCATGCTGCATTCCGGCGAAGTTCTCGATCTAAGTTTTCTGCCTGCGAAAAAAGTGGACAAGCATTCGACCGGCGGCGTGGGAGATAAAACTTCGCTTATATTAGCTCCGCTTGTAGCGGCCGGCGGTCTCTTTGTCCCCATGATCAGTGGCCGCGGACTTGGCCATACGGGAGGCACGCTCGATAAACTCGAATCCATTCCCGGATTTCGCGTAGGTCTGGCGGTACCAGAGTTTCATCGCGTTCTGAAGGCTTGTGGCTGCTGCATGATTGGTCAAACTGAAAAAATCGCGCCGGCTGACCGAAAACTGTATGCGTTGCGCGACGTCACCGCTACCGTCGAGAGTCCATATCTCATTTGCGCATCGATCATGAGCAAGAAACTGGCGGAAGGCACTGACGCGCTCGTGCTTGACGTGAAGACCGGCTCTGGCGCATTCATGAAAAAACGAGGAAGATGCAGTTTTCCTCGCGGAACTCATGGTAGAAACTGGCGAGCGCATGGGCAAGCAGATGGTTGCGCTCATCACCGACATGAGCCAGCCACTCGGCCATATGGTAGGCAATGCGCTCGAAGTCCAGGAGTGCATCGAGGTCCTGCACGGCGGTGGACCGGAGGATTTGCGCGAACTCTGCCTCCATCTGGCGGCATGGATGTTTTTTCTTGGGCGGCGCGTCGAAGACGGTTGCGGAAGGCAAACTGCTCTCCGAGCAAATCATCGCGTCCGGCAAAGCGTTCGAGAGATTCCGCCAGATGGTTGAGTTGCAGGGAGGAGATATCAGTGTGATCGACGATCCGGCGCGACTGCCGACGCAGAGCATCGCGTTGATGTGCCCAGCGTTCAGGGCGGATATGTGGCATCGATCGATTGCGAAAACGTCGGAACTGCATGCGTCATCCTCGGCGGCGGGCGCGAACGCAAAGAGGATTCGGTCGACCCCGCCGTGGGTATCGTTGTTCACAAAAAAATCGGCGATCGAGTCGCACCGGGCGAGCCTCTCTGTACGATTCATTGCCACTCCGACGCACAGGCCGTCGCGCGCGAAAACGTTGCTCGAAGAGAGCTATCACATCAGTAACACGCCTCCCGCACATAAAACACCCTTGGTTCATCGTGCGATCTATAAAGGGGACCACTGATCTAAGGGGATACCGATTTAAGGGGAAAAAGATGGGACGTTTCACCGGCATTCTCGGACTGATCACGATGTTGGGTCTCGCCTATGCTTTCTCCACCAACCGGCGTGCGATCAATAAAAAAACCGTTGTCTGGGGCTTGGGTCTGCAAATCGTGTTCGCCATTTTCGTGTTGAAAATTGAACTTGGCCGAACGCTTTTTCGAAAGGCCGGAGACGCGGTAAATCGGCTTCTTAGCTACGCCTTCGCTGGGTCGCAGTTTGTCTTTGGAGATCTCGGTAAACAGGGTTCGCACTTCGGTTTTTATTTTGCATTTCAGGTTTTGCCGACGGTGATCTTCATCTGCGCGCTCTTCGCGGTGCTCTATTACCTCGGCGTCATGCAGTTGGTGATCAAGGCCGCCGCGTGGCTGATGATCCGGCTGATGGGGGTGAGCGGCGCGGAGTCATTGAATGTGGCCGCCAGCATTTTCATGGGCCAGACCGAGGCGCCGCAGACGATTCGGCCTTTTCTACCCGACCTCACATATTCGGAGTTAATGACGGTGATGACGAGTGGCATGGCGCACGTTTCCGGGAGCATCATGGCGGCTTACATCGCCTTCGGGATCGAGCCAAAACACCTGCTGAGCGCCGTTATCATGACCGCTCCTGGCACGCTCGTGATGGCCAAGATGCTGGTGCCCGAGACCGAAGTGCCCAAAACCGCGGGCCGCGTCGTGATGAGTGAAGAAGAAGTAGAGGTGGAGAAAAATGAAAATCTGCTGGGAGCCATTGCGCGCGGCACCACCGACGGTTTGCACATGGCGCTGAACATCGCCGCCATGCTGATTTCGTTTCTGGCGTTAATCGCTTTGTTAGATGGAATTATGGGTGGGATTCACAACCACATCGCATGGTTTCCCTCGAGCCTCGAGGCCATACTCGGCGCCTTGTTTGCGCCCATCGCGTGGGTGATTGGAGTTCCCTGGCATGACTGCCGTCTGATTGGCAATCTTCTGGGCGTACGCATGGTGCTGAATGAACTGGTGGCGTTCTCCATGCTTGGCCCACAAAAAGCCGTCCTTGATCCGCGCTCATTCACCATCGCGACTTTCGCGCTGTGTGGCTTTGCCAACTTCAGCTCCATCGGAATTCAGATGGGCGGAATCGGCGCGCTGGCTCCCAACAAAAAAGCGGATTTGGCGAAGCTTGGCATTCGCGCCATGCTGGCCGGAACCATGGCTAACCTCATGTCGGCTTCGATTGCCGGAATGCTTTTATAAAGGGCAGTCGTTTGTTTAGCAACAGTCAGAGTGACGATTGCGCTACTTTTTCGAGGATTGTTTCTGTCGTCACCAGTTTCGCGCCCAGATCCTGCAACTCTTTAAGTGTTTCGTTCCCGCTCGCTGGAGCAAGGGTTTCAATCGCGTCGCGGACAAACGCCACCCGCCGCCCACGTTGCAGCAGACCTTTTGCGGCGAGACCGACGCAATACTCCGTGACAACTCCAAACACTACAAATTCCGCATCGCTTGGCAGACGCTTCAACAGTGCATCCGCGTGATGACTCTCAAAAATATCAAGCGTCTGCTTCTCCAGAATGATCTGCTGATGCTTGAAAAGATCTTCGGGCAGCTTGGCGATGGCATCATTTGTTACGCGAACAAAATCGTTGGTTAGCGCTTCCGGGACAAACTCCGCGCCAGGCGTGCCTTTTACGCAGTGTGGAGGGAACTGCTTGAACTCGGGATCATTCGCCGAATGAAAACAGCCATGCGAAACCAGAAATACCTCGCCTCGCCGTGCCGCGTCTGTAAGCTTGCGAATGTTGGGCAGAAGTTTCTCGGCTCCGGGAACGTAGAGTTTTCCGTCTGGCAGCATGAAATCGGCCTGCACATCCACTTCCCAAAAGATGAAATTGCGACGCTGCATTCCATTCCCAGTCATCTCGTTGCTTGTAACACATTCTTCCACTACTCGCAAAACGCGGCGCTTCAGCCCTACAAATGGGACAGCAATTCTGCCCCGGCACAAATGATTTGCTTCGCTATTCGTCAGCTATGTAATGCTGGTTGACGCAATTTGAAGCCCTTCACCGATGACTCGAACTCTTCCCGTGCGGCTTATGAATTTTGCATTCAAAACGATAATCGTAGTTTTGCTTATCGACTGCGTTCTTGCTGCAAACTCTACAGTTGCGAAATCCAGGCAGTTACCTCCTCAGAAACGGACCCAGATCGAGGCCGCGGTCTCTCGTTTTATGGCCGCCAATGGTGTTCCTGGAGTTTCTGTTGCCGTGGTCGAAAATGATGTCGAAGAATGGTCGGCGGGTTTTGGCAGCGCCGACCTTGAGAACTTTGTTCCTGCAACTTCACGCACTCTTTATCGGCTAGGCTCGATTTCGAAGTCGCTTACTGCCGTGGCGGCGCTGTTGCTCTGGCAGCAGGGCAAGCTTGACCTTGATGCTCCCATTCAAAAATACTGTCCCGCGTTTCCCGAAAAAGACACACCCATCACAGACCCGCGAATTGCTGGGGCATTTAGCAGGGATTCGTCATTACAAGTCGGATCCGCAAGCAGATCTCGAAACCAATAACACGAAGCACTTCCAGAATCCGATCCAAGGTGGAATCGATTTTTTCAAGAATGATCCGCTCGTCGCCAAACCCGGAACTGAGTTTCACTACTCCACTCAAGGATTCACATTGGTAGGTTGTGTCATTGAAGGGGCTTCGGGCGACAACTATGTGGACTACGTCCGCAAAAACGTGCTCACGCCTGCTGGCATGAGTCACACGGTGGCCGACGATCGCTTCGCAATCGTTCCGTTCCGCACGCGCTTCTATAGCAAAGACAGTTCTGGAGCGATCACGAACGCCGAATTCCTCGATTCGAGTTATAAGATTCCCGGCGGCGGCTGGCTCTCGTCCGCCGATGACATGGCTCAATTCGAGGTCGCCATGTTCAATGATCGCATTGTTAATCGTGCGACCCGCGAGCTGATGTGGACGCCGTTAAAACCCAGCGACGGCAAGGAAGATTCTTATGCCCTTGGTTGGAGCACAAAAAACGAGTTCGCGTCTTCGTCGTCGGCCATAACGGAGCGCAGCAGGGAACCAGCACCTCATTCAAGATTGTTCCGGAGAGTGGTGCTGGAGTTGTGGTCCTTATCAATCTCGATAACGACAATGACAGCCTCCGAGCTCGCAGACGAGGTGCTGAAGATTGTGCTAGCGCAGGTGCCTGCGAAATAGTTCCAACGAGAAAAGGCCCCGCCACGAGCGAGGCCGAAGTTTGGAAAAAGTGCTTTTGAAAACTGACAGCTCAAGCTAATAACGATTCGAGTTAGTTCGGCATCAGGACCGAATCAATCACGTGGATCACGCCATTCGACTGAAATACATTGGCAATAGTGACCATTGCCGTGTCCCCTTTTTCGTCCTTTAACCCAATGTTCTTGCCGTCGTGCAGTGTAACCCACAGCTTGCCACCTTCGACTGTTGTCAATTCCGCAATGCCATTGCCTTCTTTAATCATTCTGAGAAGGTCGTTGGATGACAATCGGCCTGCTACCACGTGATATGTAACACCCTGGTCAGCGTCGCCTTGTTCTCGGGCTTTAACAACGTGTCGACTGTTCCTGCCGGCAGTTTGTTGAAGGCTTCATTGGTCGGAGCGAATACTGTGAATGGTCCAGGTCCCTCTAATGTTTCCACCAGTCCGGCAGCTTTTACAGCCGCCACCAGCGTGGTGTGATCGGCCGAATTGACCGCATTCTCGATGATGTTCTTGGTGGGATACATCTGTTGCCCGCCCACCATAGGATCCTTCGTCCCGGCGACAGCCACGATGACCAGCCCCACGAGCGACACAACAACCCCAATCTTGCGTTTCATTCTGGAAATCCTTTCTCTGTGAATTTACGCCTTCGTAGTAAGTACGCTGCTACTCGCAGATCGGATTTCATGAGTTATTACTGGGTTGCTTACTGAAAACGAGTGCGTGCTCAATAACTTAGTCGGCGGGACCTGAAGGAGCAACGTGCTCGCTGATTTCTATGACACGCTGGCGCTTGTTGCGAACAGCGGACGCAAGGGCGCGCTCAGTCCACGCATCACATTTTCGAATTGCGCGATGTCGAGAGACTGCGGGCCGTCGGAAAGAGCGCGCTCCGGGCAGGGATGCACCTCGACGATGATGCCATCCGCTCCGACCGCAATGGCCGCTCTCGAGACCGCTCCAATCAGGCTTTGTTTGCCGGTGCCGTGCGACGGATCGGCTAACACCGGCAAGTGTGACAGTTCTTTAGCGAGAGCAACGGAGGCGAGATCGAACGTGTTTCGAGTGCCGGTTTCGAAAGTCTTGATCCCACGCTCGCAAAGGACGACTTGATCGTTTCCTCCAGAGAGCAGGTATTCCGCCGCCAGCAGCCACTCTTTCACCGTGGCCGAAGGACCGCGCTTCAGCAGAATAGGTTTTTTTACGGTCGCAAGCCTTCGCAGAAGCGCGAAGTTTTGCATATTGCGCGCGCCGACCTGAAGCATGTCGGCGTACTCACAAATCAAGTCGACATCTTCCGTACTCATCACCTCAGTCACAACCGGAAGGCCGGTGAGTTCGCGAGCTTCACGCAATATCTTGAGCGCTTCGATTCCCAAGCCCTGAAATTCGTAAGGTGAAGTACGCGGTTTGTAGGCTCCGCCGCGCAGCATTGTGGCGCCGGCCGCTTCACCCCCTCGGCGGTCTGCATCAACTGTTCGCGCGATTCGACCGAACATGGACCCGCGATCACCACCACTCCGGGACCGCCGATTCTTACGCCACCAACGTCAACAATCGACAACTGCGGCCGCGTTTGACGACTGACAAGCTTGAAGGGCTGCGCGATCGGCACCACGTTATCCACGCCGGGCGCGACTGAAAGAGCCTCGATCTCATGCCGTCGTCCGCCGCTGCCAACGGCGGCAACGATTGTGCGTTCGGTGCCGCGCGTAACGTGCGGCTGGAATCCAGCCTCCCGTATGCGTTGAATGATGTGTTCGATCTGTTGCTCGGTGGCGCTCTCCGACATGTTCACAATCATGACGATGACCTTTCCTTTTCCGCTAAAAAACAAAAGCCGCGATTCTATCGCGGCCTCAGCGGAATCTTTGAGCTTTCTCTACTACCCTGGCGATTTGCTCCGATTCTGCTCAGATGCCGCAAAGGAAAACCAATAGCGGCTAAACAATCGAAAGATAGTAAATCGTGTCATAGAAAATCCTGCTCGAAAAATTCGGTTCAACGCTTGCAATACTGATCCCAAACCAACTTGCGACGGCGATTATGGGGGGGTACCCAAATCACTGGCGACATTGGAGAACGCATTATTGGCGTTTCCACCGATCAGACGCACGGTCCCGATTACTAATACTAAAATCACGGCGAGCATGACCGCATATTCAGCAATATCCTGTCCCTGTTCGTCCGCGCATAGACTGCGAAACAACTCAACCATAGAACCTCCGGCCCAGAGGGGAGAACTCCGGGCACAACTATAGTGTAGCTAATAATGCCGACTTGGGTAAGGATTGTCAATCGGGCTTGGCGGGGCTTTTTCCAATGCTCGCCATGGTTTGCGAAACTCTAAACCGAGCCACTGGCAAGGGTTGTCGGCCACCCACAAATATCTTGATGCTTTGCGAATTCTGTCGCTGGCACTGCGCCAGCTATTCTTAATTGCAAGTCGCATCAGTAGCTCGGCTTGGTCGCGGCGGAAGGTGCCGTTGCCATCGGCATCGCGCTATCGCTCATGAGTTGGCGAGCGGAATAGGTTGTGTAATCAAGAACGTGCCCCGGCACCACTCCGAGATAAAGCGTCGCCACTGCGCAAAGTGCGATCGCGAGCGCCGTTGCGGTGGGCACCGAAGTGACCGGGACCTCGCCTTCTGGCTCGCGCATATACATCATGACGATAATCCGCAGATAGTAATAAGCACCCACTGCGCTATTCAGCACCAGAATGATGGCCAAGCCGACAAGGTTCGAGTTGAGCGCGGCTGTCAACACATAGAACTTCGCAAAAAATCCACCCGTGATCGGAATACCAATCAATGACATCAGAAAAAATGTGAACGTAGCCGCTAACAAAGGCGACTTCCCGCCAAGGCCCGCGTAGTCTTCGAGCGTAACGTATTTTTCGCCCGCATTTGCGAAGTGGGTGACGACAGCAAACGCGCCAACATTCATCGCCGCATAGGCGGCGGTGTAAAACATGGCAGCCGACGCTCCCAGTTCCGGGTATGCCGCGAACGCAACCAGCAGATATCCAGCGTGTGCAATCGAAGAATAGGCGAGCAGGCGCTTGACGTTCGTCTGCACCAGGGCGCCGACATTCCCCAGCGTCATAGAAAGTACGGCCGAAACCCAAATCAGCCAGAAGCGTCCCGGGGCATTCGCTTCGAACATCACGCGCAGCAACACCGCGAAAGCCGCCGCTTTCGGACCGGTTGACATCAGCCCTACGACCGGAGCCGGCGCGCCTTCATAAACATCAGGAGCCCATATGTGGAACGGTGCGGATGAGACTTTGAAACCGAGGCCGACGAACATGAGCGCCGTGGCAACATAAGCGAGCACGGGTACATTGTTTGAGCGCAATGCCTGGCTTATTACGTCAATATCTGTGGATCCGGTGGCACCGAACATCAGCGCGACGCCGTAAAGGAAAAATGCAGTCGCGAATGATCCCAGCAGAAAGTACTTCAACGATGCTTCGCTGCTCGAGGCTTCACGCCGCCGGAAACCGGCCAGAATATAGGTTGAGATCGAAGAAATTTCGAGCGCAATAAAAATAAGTACGAGCTCGATGGCCGACGACATCAGGCACATGCCAACCGTGCCAAACAAAATCAGGCCGTAATATTCCCCGGCGCGGATGCGCTGCACCTGCAAATATTCGAAAGAACTGAGAATCGCAACCGCCGCAATTGCGATGACGACGAAGTGAAAAAAAACGCTGAAGCCCTCGACTCGCACCATATTCCAGAACGCGGTTCCTGGATATCGCGCCATCCAGAATGTCGACGCCATCGCGGCAAGAGTTCCGAGAAGAGCGATCGTCCCTAGGGTTTGGTGACTTTTGTCTTGATCGAGAAGCGGATCGACGACCATCACCAACATGCCAAAGATCGAGAGCACCAGCTCCGGCAGAATTCGCATATAGTCTGCGGCCTGCGGCAACTGAGACGCCTGCGCCTGCGCCAGCAATGCGGGGAACCAATGGAAGAAAGCGATCGTCGTCATTATTGGCCCACCACCTTGCTGGCCATTTGCGTGACGGGAGCCAGAACCGCTTGCACCGCCGGATCAATCGCACTCAACCACAGCAAGGGAGCTACACCCATCACCAGCGCCGCAACCACAATCGGCCATAGCGCGGCCTTCTCGCGGCCATTAAGGTCGTTAAGCGTGTTATTAATTTCGTGTTTTACCTGGCCGAAGAAGACGCGTTGATACATCCAGAGCAGATAACATGCGCTCCAGATGACACCGGTCGCACCGAGAATCCCGTAGATGGGCCGAGCCTGGAACGCTCCGCTTAGCACCAGGAACTCGCCGATAAAGCCGTTGAGTAACGGAAGCCCAACCGACGCCAGCACAGTGACCAGAAAGAACGTGGCATACTTCGGCATGGGTGTGGCGAGGCCGCCAAATTCTGAAATTTCGTAGGTGTGGCGCCGTTCATAAAGGATGCCCGCCAGCATAAACAGGCCGCCGGTAGCGACTCCGTGGGCTAACATGACGAAAACCGCTCCGTTTAGGCCGGCAGCAGTGAAACTGAAGATGCCGAGGACGACAAATCCAAGGTGGCTAACCGAGGAATAGGCGATCAACTTCTTCATATTCGGCTGCACCAGCGAGACGAGCGCGCCGTAGATAATGCCGATCAACGCAAGCACCATAATCCACGGTGCATTGCGGTGCGCCTGCTCGGGAAAAAGCCCGACATTGAAACGCAGCAGGCCGTAGGTTCCCATCTTCAGCAGCACGCCCGCAAGCAGCACTGATCCGGCGGTCGGCGCCTCCACGTGCGCATCGGGCAGCCATGTGTGAAGAGGGAAGATGGGAACCTTGACCGCAAAGGCAATGAAGAATCCGAGGAAGAGCCACAGCGAAGCGTGTTCGAAACCCGGCACGGCGCCACTGCGAATGGCATTCTGGATCACGACAAAATCGAAGCTGCCAGTCTTGGCGTACAGCCACAGAATCGCCGCCAGCATAAACATCGATCCGATCATGGTGAACAGAAAAAACTTGACGGCGGCGTAGACCTTGCGCCCGTGGCCGTACATGCCAATCAGCAACGCCATCGGAATCAAGGTTGCTTCGTAGAAAAAGTAGAACAAGAAAAGATCGAGCGAAGTAAAAACGCCGATCAGAGCCGATTCCAAAATCAATAGCAGAATAAAGAATTCCTTTACTCGCTCGTGAATTGAGGCCCACGAAATGAGTACACACAGAGGAGTGAGGAATGTAGTCAGCACGACCAGCCAGACGGAAACGCCGTCAATACCCATGTGGTAGTGAATGTTCGGGGTCGTGATCCAGACTTTGTCGATCTCAAATTTGAAGAGGTTGGGATCGCGATGGAGATGTACCGGCAAATGCAGCGAGGCGACAAATGTCAGCAAAGAGACGACCAGCGCAAAGCGTTTGATGTCGAGGTCACGGCGAGGAATGAAGAACAGGAGCAACCCGCCCGCGGCGGGAATGAACGTAACCAGCGAAAGAATGATGGGACTGAGACTTTCCATGTTTTATCGAAATTACGTAATTTCGTTCAGTGCGTTACTCCCATCCAAACCATGTACGCAATAACTATTGCCCCGCCAGCGGCGATCCAGCCTGCGTAGGAGCGCAGGTTGCCCGATTGCATCTGGCGCGCTTCATCAGATACATGGCGAGCGGCCGTAGCGGAATCATTGACTGCCGCGTCGATTATTCCCTGATCGACGCCGTGCCAGAGAATTGTGGTCGAGCCATCGATGAGCGGCTTGACGAACAACGCGGCATACAGTTCATCGATGTAATATTTGTTGACGACCGCGCGATAGAGACTGCCCAAGCCCTCCGCAATGCGTGCTGGCAGTTGCGGTTGGCGAAAATACAAAGCCCAAGCGAGTACGAATCCGAGAACAGCTGCAGCGACTGAGATCAGCATCAGGAGCATTTCTGTTCCTCTGCCCGCCGCTTCGCCTGCTGTCTGATGCGCCAGTTCCGCGGGGAGTCCGCTCTGGAACACAGGGGCCAGGAAGTGCTCGAAACGCCCTCCAATACCAACCCACCCGCCAACAAATGACAGGATTGCAAGGATGACGAGCGGACCCAGCATCACCCACGGACTCTCGTGAGGTGTGCCATGGTCGTGGCCATCGTGACCGTGACTATCATGGGCGTGCTTATCCTGCATGGCATGCGCGTCGGCCGATTCCTGTTTGACGTCATGCGCCCCCGGACCTCCTCGATAATCGCCAAAGAAAGTCAGGAACCACAGCCGGAACATGTAGAACGAGGTGAGAAAAGCCGTAATGACTCCGAGCAACCAGTAGACCCAACTTCCGTTGGGACTCGAATAAGCCTTCCAGAGAATTTCGTCTTTAGAGAAGTAGGCTGCGAGCGGTGGGAATCCGGCGATGGTAAATGTGGCGATCGTCATCGTCAGGAATGTCCAAGGCATGTAATGCCGCAGCCCGCCCATCTTGCGCATGTCCTGCTCGCCGCCAATGCCGTGAATGACTGAACCGGCCGCCAGGAAAAGGAGCCCCTTGAAGAAAGCGTGCGTCATCAGATGGAAGATGCCTGCAGAAAATGCTCCCACCCCGCAAGCCATGAACATGTATCCAAGCTGTGAGACCGTGGAGTAGGCCAACACCTTTTTGATGTCGGTCTGGGCGATGCCAATGGTTGCTGCGAACAGAGCGGTCAGCGTTCCAATGATCGCCACTACCATCATGGCAATCGGCGCGCGATCAAAAATCGCGGACGACCGCGCCACCATATACACGCCTGCAGTGACCATGGTCGCCGCATGAATCAGCGCGGAAACTGGAGTAGGACCTTCCATCGCGTCAGGCAGCCAGACATAAAGAGGAATCTGCGCCGACTTGCCGGTTGCACCGACCATCAATAAGAGACCGATTGCAGTCAGCAGTCCGGCGCCCGCACTCTCCGTCGGCATCGATTGAACTCCCGCGAAAACGCGCGTGAAATCCAGCGATCCAAAATGCTTGATCATCAGGAAAAGCGCAATCAGGAAACCGAAGTCGCCGATGCGGTTCACGATAAAAGCCTTTTTACCGGCCGATGCCGCCGAATCTTTCGTGAACCAGAACCCAATCAGCAGATATGACGCCAGGCCCACGCCCTCCCAGCCAATAAACATGACCAGGTAGTTTTTCGCCAGCACCAGCGTCAACATGAAGAACATGAACAGGTTCAGGTAGGACATGAAGCGGTAGTAACCGTCGTCGTCCCACATGTAACCGACCGAATAGATGTGAATAAGCAAGCCAACGCCCGTGACCACGAGCAACATGACCAGCGATAACTGATCGACATAGAAGCTGAAGTCGACTTGAAAGCTGCCGGAGCGAAGCCAGTGCGCCAGATCGCAGTAATAAGGCGCGGACGCCGAAGAAAAGCCCGCCGCGATCATTAACGCCATGACAAAGGCTGCGCCACAGAAGACGAGCGCGATTGCGCTGATCGCCTTTTTCGATAATCCTCGGCCAAAGAAGCCATTGATCGCCGCCCCGGCGAGCGGAAGCAACGGGACGAGCCAGAGATAAGGATTCTGCGTCATAGCTTGAGCAGGTTCACCTGATCGACATTCAAAGTTTCACGCGTGCGATAGACCGCAATAATGATCGCCAGGCCAACTGTGGCTTCAGCGGCAGCGACGACCATCACAAAAAAGACGAAGACTTGCCCGCTGAGCGAGTGCCATTGCGCGGCAAACGCGACGAACGAAAGGTTCACGCCATTGAGCATCAGCTCAATCGACATGAAAATCGTGATGATGTTGCGTTTGATCAGGAATCCAAGCACTCCGCATACGAACAGGATTCCGCTCAACACCAGATAGCAGGAAAGTGGAACCATCATCCCTCCTTTCTAGGGCCACGCGCCACGGCCTCGGGCCGGCTGGCAAGCACCACTGCGCCCATGATGGCGATCAGGATCAGCACCGACGTGACTTCAAAGGGTAATAGAAAATCGTGAAACAGAAGCTGGGCAATGACCGTCGGATCGCCCTTCAATGCGCCGATTGGCACCGCATTCGCATTCGACCGGTAAAGAATCGTCCAGGCAATCAGCGCGCCGCCAATTACCACTCCGGGAACGCCAAACAAAATCGCGACCCGGCTCCCTTTGCTGCGTTCTTCTTTTCCTGCATTCAGCAGCATGATAGTGATCAAAAACAAAACCATGATCGCGCCGGCATAAACGATGACTTGTACCGCGGCTACAAATTCTGCGCCTAATAAAAGATATTCAACGGCCAAAGCGCCCATCACCACGATCAGCGACAACGCACTGTTAATGGGATGGCTCTGCACCAGCAGGTTTACTGCCCCTGCCACGCAAATTGCACCGAAAAATAAGAAAAGAATCAGGTGAAACATATATGCAACTTCCCAGTTCTCAGTTTTCAGTCGACCCAGTTCTTAACCGGGAACTGAGAACCGAGAACCGCTTTAAGCTCTCCAAGCCACAATCAGCGCCGTCACCACGATATTGGCAATCGCCAACGGCAGCAGAACCTTCCACCCAAACGCCATAAGCTGGTCGTAGCGAAAGCGAGGTAAAGTCCAACGAACCCAAACGTACAGAAACATGAAAAAGAAAACTTTAAGGCAGAACCAGACGACCGGCATTATCTCCTGCAGAATCGTCGGACCAAAAATCGGACCATGCCATCCGCCGAGAAACAGCAGCGTCGCCAGGCACGCAACCGTCACCATGTTGGCGTATTCCGCCATGAAAAACATGGCAAACTTCATCGCGCTGTACTCAGTGTGGTATCCAGCCACTAGCTCCGACTCGGCTTCGGGAAGGTCGAACGGGGTGCGGTTGGTCTCCGCGTAAGCTGAGGTCATATAGATGAAAAACGCCACGATCTGCCCGGAGAAAATGTTCCAGCGCGGAATAAAACCCCAGAAGTGGCCGCCCTGCGCATTGACGATATCGCGCAGGCTCAGGCTTCCCGAGACGATAATTACTCCCACAAGCGCCAGGCCAAGCGACACTTCATAGCTGATCATCTGGGCGCTGGCGCGCAGCCCACCGAGCAGCGAATACTTATTGTTTGAGGACCACCCGGCAAGCGCCACGCCGTAAACGCCCATCGATGTAATGCCGAGCACAACAAGAAGACCGATATCGAGATCGGTGATTTGCAGGTACGTGCCCCATGGACCATATTTGCCGATCGGCCCAATCGAGATGGCATTGCCGAACGGGATCACCGAGATCGAAGTAATAGCGAACACGACCGCAATAATCGGCGAGGCGATGTAGAGCGGCTTATAAACGTGAGGCTCGGTCAAGTCTTCTTTGAAAATGAATTTGACGCCGTCTGCCAGAGGTTGCAACAGCCCGAAGGGGCCGACCCGCGTTGGACCCCAGCGGTTCTGTATGTGCGCCGAAACCTTGCGCTCGAGCCAGACACTGTACGCCACTGCCGTCAGCAAAATAAAAATGATGGCAAGGGACTTGATAAGCGAAATGATTATGAAAGCAGTTATGGTCAACGAAATGTCTTTCGTGTTTCGTGTGACGCGGGCGCCCGAGCTCGCGTGTTATGGATCGTAAGACTTTACTTGATCTTTATTTGGCCATGACTTTAGTCTGCCGCAACTTCCGGCACTGCGGACTTATTTTCTATTACCGAATTCAGAGTCTTTGAATATCTTCCCAGCGTGCCCGAACTGAATAAATCGTTGTTGGCCGGAACAATCAGCTCCGGCGGCTGAATCAGGCCTGCACCACTTTCGGAAATCTCCAGGTGCTGATCGTTTCCCGCCAGCAGTTCGACCCGTGAAACATCGTATCCCGCAACCACGCGCTGGATCTCATCCAGAATCGCCATGGGATCAAAGGGCGTCATCTTTGGTTCCAGGTTGTGCGCTTCAAGCCACACCGCATGACGATCGGCCTCGCCCGATTGCGCGCCACGGCTCTGCCCCATGTCCGCTTCCGTTCCGCCACCGAACGGCACCAACCCGCTTACGTCGCTGCCCATTGCGTCAGCGATCCGAACGATCATCTCGAAATCCGGCTTAGTCTCCGCCACTTCGCCGGCCTTCTTTACAAGTTGCAGATCGCCGCAAGTATTCGTGTAAGTTCCAGCCTTCTCGTAAGCGTTAGCGGCAGGCAAAACCACGCTTGCAATGTTCGCAGTTTCGGTCAGAAACATGTCCTGCACCACAAGGAAAGTTTTGGAAAGCGCAAAGGGATCAATACCCAGCCTTCCCACCGGATTCGATCCGACCACGTACAGAGCTTTCAGCTTGTCGGCCTTTGCCGCCTCCATCATCTCCGGCAGGGACAGGCCCTTTTCAGTCGGCAAATTTCCCCATTCCTTTCGGAATCGATCGGAGATTGCGATTGGCTCGTATCCCGGCAGAAGATCGGGATAAATCCCCATCTCGCTCGCGCCCCGTGAATTCGAGTAATCGCCAAGACAGATCAGCTTAGCTCGGGTCAATGAGGATGCGAAATTCACCAGCTTCCCAATGTCGCCTCCGCGCAGTTCAGAACCGAAGGCGATGACCAGGTTCTGTTCGCCACGGATTTTGTCTCGAAGCCCAGTCCAGGCCTCTCGCGTTGAGCCTCCCGCCGATTCTGGGTTAACCAATTCTGAATTGGAATTGACCGTTTCTGAGTTGACCAAAGAATCCAGCAGGGAATCGTCGCCTGCGAGAAACGCGACCGCCTTCGCCTCTGCACCAGCCGGAATCATGCCAAATGCCGTAGCCTGACGCCGCAGTTTAATCGGCAATGAGTTGATGACATAAAGCTTCGCCCGCCGCAGACGAACATTCGTGCGAATCTGCCAGGCGAGAAATGGATGCTGATTCGTCGGGTCATTGCCAATCAGCAGAATAGCCGGCGCATTTAGCACATCGCGCATCGAAGCCGTTTTTCCCGGCTTTCCGTGCAGCGCCGCCGCGAGCGCAGGATAATCGGCCGTCCGATGATGATCGACATTGTTGGTCTTGAGCACGGAGCGGGCAAATTTCGACAGCAGATAATTTTCTTCGTTAGTGGTGCGATTTGACCCGATCACACCGATCGCGCTTCCGCCGTTTTGATCGCGAACCTCGAGAAATTTCTTGCCGATCAGTTCAAATGCCTCTTCCCACGTTGCGGGCGTAAGCTTGCCGTTTTTGCGAATCAGCGGCTGCGTAAGCCGCTCCTCGTTATGCGCAAAGTCGAAGGCATAGCGCCCTTTGATGCACAGGAAATCGCCGTTCATTCCACTCTTATCGCGATTGTCTCCGCGCACGATCTCCATGCCGGTTTCTGAACGGCGCACTCCGAGCGTCGTTTTGCACCCGTCGCCGCAATGGGTGCAGATCGTGCCCACGTGCTTCATCTCCCACGGGCGGGTCTTGTAGCGATACGCCCCCGAAGTAAGCGCGCCTACGGGGCATATATCGATGCACATCCCGCACTCTTCGCAGTCGAGATGAGCGTCCTGATCCGGCGCACTGATGTTCGGCGCGATGATCGAACCGACGGCGCGATTTTGCACGCCGAGCGCCCACACATCCATGCCTTCGCCGCAAACACGCACGCAGCGATAACAAAGAATGCAGCGCGGCCGGTCGAAATAAACTACAGGAGACCATTGCTGCTCATCCCTGTGGTTCTTCGCCTCCATGAACTTCGACTCGGCGGCGCCGTAGGAGAACGTCATGTCCTGCAATTCACACTCGCCGCCCGCATCGCACACCGGGCAATCCAGCGGATGGTTGCCGAGCAGCATCTCAACCATCGCTTTGCGCGCCTGGCGCACGTCATCGCTGTCGGTCGAGACGATCATGCCCTCGGTTACGGCCGTGGTGCAGGCGGTCTGAAGCTTCGGCATTTTCTCGATCTTGACCAGACACATGCGGCACGCGCCCTGCAACGAGAGCCCGGGGTAATAACAAAAAGAGGGCACTTCAATACCCACGTTCTTGCAGGCCTCGATCAACAGCGATCCGCCGGGAGCCGTGATCTTCTTTCCGTCGACAGTGAGAGTTACGTCAGCCATTTTTGGGATTCTTATACCAACACCGGTTGTTGCTCTATCGCGTGCGCTCGCTCAAACGGGCACGGCTTCCCATCCAGATGATCTTCAAATTCTTTTCTGAATTTTTTCACAAATGCCATAGTGGGCATCGCCGCCGCGTCCCCGAGCGGACAAAATGTTTTTCCCAGCATGTTTTCCGACAGATAGTACATGTTGTCGATGTCTTTCTTTGTGCCCGCGCCCGCATGGAAGCGAATCAAGGTTTTCTCCAGCCAGTCCGTACCCTCGCGGCACGGAATACACCATCCGCAGCTCTCATGCCGATAGAATTTCATGGTGCGTAACGCAAACTTCACGATGCAAGCCGTGTCGTCAAGGATCACCACGCCACCGGAGCCGAGCATCGATCCCGCTTTTGCCACCGAATCGAAGTCCATGGGGACATCGATCTCCTCCGGCAACAGCACTGGAGTCGATGATCCGCCCGGAACTACGGCTTTCAGGTTGCGCCCATTAGGAATTCCACCGCCAACCTCGTAGATCATCTTTTTCAGGTTGTAACCCATCGGCAGTTCATAGACGCCGGGCTTATTGATATTCCCTGACAGGCAAAACAACCGTGTTCCGCCATTCTTCGGACTGCCAAGTTTCGCGTACCATTCCGCCCCGCCCAAAATAATAGGCGGCACGGCAGCGAGTGTTTCCGCATTGTTAATGACCGTAGGACCACCCCACAACCCGACCACAGCGGGGAAGGGAGGCCGAATGCGTGGAATGCCGCGCTTGCCTTCGAGCGATTCCATCAATGCCGACTCTTCGCCAACTTCGTAAGCGCCCGCTCCACTGTGCCAATAAATATCCAGATCGTATGCGCTCCCAAAGATTTTCTTGCCCAGAAAGCCCTTGGCATAGGCATCTTTGATCGCCTTCTGCATCGACCTCCAACATGTGGCGATACTCGCCCCGCACGTAGATGTATCCAGTATGAGAACCTACGGCGATAGCCGCGATCATGACACCTTCGATTATCAGCGTGCGGATCGTGTTCGAAAATCAGCCGGTCTTTGCATGTGCCAGGCTCGCTCTCGTCGCCATTGCAGAGTACATATTTCGGCTTCGCCGATTGCTTGGGAACAAACGACCACTTCATCCCCGTGCTGAAGCCCGCCCCGCCTCGTCCGCGCAACCCCGAATTCTTCACTTCATTAATAATGGCATCTGGCTCCATGCCGAGTGCCTTTTGCGCGGCTTTATAGCCGTCCAGTTGAAGTATCGTTCGATATTCGTAGCGCCCTGGTCAAAGCGCTTCGTAATTACGCGAACCTCGTCGGGATGGGAAACTAAAGTCGCCATTTATCCATCTGTTCATTGAGAGATTGAGTCAATCCAATGATTCAATTTTCTACTGCGTTCCCTTCTTCCTATACTCGTCGAGCACCTGATCCATCTTCGCGTTCGTCAGGTTCTCATGAAAGTCGTAGTTCACCTGCACCGCCGGAGCCCAGCTGCATCCGCCAATACATTCCACTTCTTCGAGTGAGAACAGCCCATCCGCCGTCGTGCCTTTCTGCCCAATGCCAAGCTTCTTCTTGCAGTGGTCAAGAAGCTCTTCGCCGCCGCGCAGCATGCACGCGATATTGGTACACACCTGCACGTTGTATTTGCCACGCGGCTTGGTGGTCAGCAATGAGTAGTAGCTGATCACGTTGCGCACTTCTAGTTCCGTGAGATCCAGTCGCTGAGCCAGTTCCGCGATCACTCCATCGCTCAGAAAACCGGTCTCATCCTGCGCGTAAAGCAGAGTCGGCACCAGCGCCGACCTTCGCGTCGGATAATGCGTCAGCATCTCGGCAAACCGCGTCTCGAACTCGGCCGAAAACTTCATAAATTTGTGCTTGTCGATTTGTAATTTGTAATTTTACTTCTCAATCAACTTCCGAACTGACCGCTGAGTCGCCGTAAAGATAGCTGTCAACTCATTTGACTCTTGCAATAGTTCTTTCAATAAGTCCATCCGAACGATTTCTGCCTCGGCCAACATTTCCAACCAGAATCCGCTCTCATCCGCCTCTTCTGTCACTATGCCGATTCTTGCAGCGAACTCAGCTCTTGATCTTGCACGGCAAGACGCACGATAGTTCGCTGCTACAGAAGTTCCGCACCTCAAAAGCTGCCGACCCATTACCTGCGCATCGGCCGAACGCGGCAATGAGCGATATAACTTCACCACTCGCAGCGCAAATGACTTTGTCCGCGTGCGCAATTCATCCGGCGTCATAGGCGTTTCAATTACAAATTACAAATCGCCAATTACAAATGTTTTACCGGTCGATATCCCCTAACACCACATCAATGCTTCCAATCGCCGCCACGACGTCGGCAATCAGTTGGCCTTCACACATTTTGGCCAATGCCTGCAAATTTGCGAAAGAAGGCCCGCGCATGTGCACGCGATACGGTTTGGCCGTGCCGTCGCTGACGATGTAATATCCCATTTCGCCCCGCGGCGACTCAATCGCCTGATACACCTCGCCCGCCGGAACCGTAAAACCCTCGGTAATGATTTTGAAATGATAGATGAGGGCTTCCATCTGGGTTTTCATCTTCTCCCGATCGGGCAGCACCACCTTCGGCGAGTCGGCTTTGATTGGACCTTCGGGCATTCCAGCCAGCGCCTGCTGCACCATCCCAATCGATTCGCGCAACTCCTGCACGCGGCAAACGTATCGCGCGAACACATCGCCTTCGGTGCGAACCGGAACGTTAAATTTGAAATTCTCGTAGCCCGTGTAAGGGGCGTCGCGGCGAAGATCCATATCGACACCGCTGCCGCGCAAGGTCGGGCCGCACGCGCCCATGGCAATCGCGTCTTCGGCACTCAGATGGGCGACCCCTTTGGTGCGCATCATGAAGATCGGGTTTCCCGTCAGCAAGCCTTCGTATTCATCGACGTTCCCGGGAAAGCGGTCGGCGAACTTCTTAACTTTCTCGAAAAATCCGAGCGGCGGTTCCAGCGCCAATCCGCCAATGCGGAAATACGAGGTCATCATCCGCTGTCCGCTGATCATTTCGAAAAAACGCAGAACATCTTCGCGTTCGCGGAAGCAATATAAGAAGACCGTCATCGCGCCCAGATCCATCGCGTGTGTTCCCAGCCACACCAGGTGCGAATTGATGCGCGTCAACTCGTTCATCAGAACCCGCATCCATTGCGCCTTTGGAGGAATCTCCAGCCCCAGCAATTTCTCCACCGCCAGGCAGTAGGCGAGATTGTTGGTCATGGGGCAGAGATAATCGATGCGATCGGTCAGCGGCACGACCTGCTGGTAGAACTTGGCCTCGCAGGTCTTCTCGATTCCCGTGTGCAGATAGCCAATCTCCGGCTTCATTCGCACGATGGTTTCGCCGTCAATCTCAAGAACCAACCGCAGTACCCCATGCGTCGAGGGATGTTGCGGCCCCATGTTCAGGACCATGGTTTGGTCTTGGCCGGGCTCAGCGACAGGAGCGGGAAAAACTTGTGCCATGGCTTACCGGTAGCCTTCCACTGGGTAATCCTTCCGCAGAGGATAGCCTTCCCAGTCATCAGGCATCATGATGCGTTTCAGGTTGGGATGTCCGGCGAAGCGCACTCCAAACAAGTCGAATACCTCGCGCTCGTAGTGGTTGGCCGACGGCCACACCGATGTGACCGATTCGATTGCCGGACTCGAACCGTCGAGCCGAACCTTCAAACGCACGCGTTCTTTACGTGGAATCGAAAGCAGATGGTAGACCACCTCAAATCGTGGCTCTGTGGGATACCAGTCCACGCAGGTCAGATCGGCTAGATAGTTGAATGGGCACTCCGGCGAATCGCGCAATACCGTGGCCGCTTCGCAGATTGCTTCTCTCGCGATCCAGACCGTAAGCTCATCGCGATCGAATCGCACCGACTGCACCGCAGAGGCGTTCCACGCCATCAGCAAACCCAGGGCTGGATGCGACTTCAACTGCTCTATGTCAGTAATCGGCGGAGCAAGCGGCATTAGAAGTCGCCTCCCGTCACAGCTCCGCGTCCCCACTCCAGGACGCCCTTTTTCCACACGTAGACGAGACCGACGAGCACGATCGCTATGTAGATCATCATCTCCCAGAAACCGAACATCTTCAGTTCGCGCAATATCACCGCCCAGGGATAAAGAAAGACTGCTTCAACATCGAACAGGATAAAAAGCATGGCAACCAAATAGAATTTGACGGAAAATCGCCCCTGAGCGTCGCCGATGGGCTGCACCCCGCACTCGTAGGGCGACATCTTGGCAGCGCTTGGTTTATGCTGGCCCACCAGTTGGGAAAGGATCACAATCGCGCTGGCAAGGCCAATGGCGACGGCAAAGTGCATCAGAAGCGGCAAGTACCGAGCGAAATAATTGGCTGGCATAGGAAGAGCTATATATAATTTGCGTCACGCACAACAGTAAACATTCCAGATTAGTTTTGGCTGGCTGAAGTGTCAAGTTAAGTGCGTGAGACCGAAGGAAAAATCACACGGGATTAATGACCGAAGAAAGCCTGATCGCATGATTTTTGGTTTCAACACCGACATTCGACATGAAGATACTGTCTACCACGTGCAGAGCGAGGCGCGCGAGGCCGAACAATTGCTGCAGACGCAAGTGTTCGTCAAAGGTCGCTGCATTGGAAAGCGCGCGGTTCCCTATGGCCCGAGCGCAGCGGAAGGCGCAGGCAGCGTCACGAATAGCGATCAGGATAGAGAGAAGATGCTGCGTGAACTGCACCGCGAGATGCTCGATGCGATTCGCGAAGGCAGGCTCGACACTCTGTTCGACAAGCGCGATGCACCGGAAACGCTGGCCGCGGTCAGAGAGCTTGATCTCCAGTGGATCAATGCCGGCAGCGTGCACTCTGGCGGTGCTTTGACCATGCTTATTCGAGTCACCGAGGGAGGTGCCACCGTTGAAGGCGCTCGCCTGACTCTTCGCCTCGCGCGACCGGATGCCGCGCCTTATTACGCGCAGGTTATTACGGATGCGAAGGGCGACGCCGAAATGCAACTTGAGGTTGATGAAGCATCGCTCACGAATTCGTCCGTACTCGTGCAGGCAAGCTTTGGCGGACGAACCGCCACGCGAAAGTTCCAGCTGCGCGCGGCGAATTAAACGCGCGAGAATATTTCCATGAACCTCACTATCAATGGCGAGAGCCAGATGTCGTCGGCCCAGACTCTGGGCGCGCTCGTCGAAGGACTCGGTATGAAGCCGGACCGGGTCGCGATTGAACTGAACCGCGAGATCGTGCCCCGCGATCGATGGCCTCAGACGGCGCTGCATGACGGAGATCGACTCGAAATCGTCCATTTCGTCGGCGGCGGATCGTATTCACGGATCGTTATCGACATCGACCACCCGAAGTGAGGTTTGAGGATTGGCGTTTGGCAACCCGTTTCGCAACCTGCTAACCTGATTTCTCCAGCCTTTCGTGGCCCCGTCGTTCAACGGATAGGACTTCAGTTTCCTAAACTGACTATGGGGGTTCGATTCCCTCCGGGGCTACCAGTTATTGCCTCAGCCGTGTCGATATTGCGACTCGGTCGCGCTTGCTAATGCAAGGAACAATTTTCTTCTTTCAAGTCATCCTTGCCTTGTGCAAATCCTTTGCCGGCATTCAACACGCTGCTTTATCAGGAACTTAGATGTGCACGGTTACATTGGTAGCGGACTTGCATCTATTTTTGTTGCTTCTCCGACCATCGCATGCGATTTTTCTCCTCGTAGGGAGACTGCAATAAGGGAATCGCGTTCTGCTTCACTTTTGCCAGAATAGCTATTGACGTCGCCCGTACTTCTTTTGGGGCAGTCGATACTGAGACAGAGCAAGTTCAGTCTCCTGCCGAACGCGATAATCCAAACGTAAGCAAGTGATCGAAAATGGTGGCGCCGCAAGCACAGAACTGCCATCGCACCGCGTATTATGGAGACGGTTTCTCGTTTTCGAGTTTTTGCCTTTGTTCAAACTGGGTTAGATTGGGTATTGTAAGCCTTTCAGCGACAACCGGTTGAGCTATTCCGGCGTCCAAATTCTGGGACAGAAGGACTATGCATGCGATTGTTGAGTCTTCGCCTCATTATTTCGCTCATCGTCGGCATAACACTGGTGTCCTGTGGCTTTTCATACTATGAGGTCTTGCGTCAAAAACGCGCTCTGCGAGTCGATCTCGAGCGCCTCGCCGACGTGCTGGGTGAAAGTCTTGTCGGCAACGTCGAGCGCTCCTGGAATACGAATGCCGGTTCACAATTAGAACTGCAGCAACTGGTGCAACGTTTCGGAAATCGCGAACACCTCCTCGGAATCGCCATATACGATCGACAAGGCTCGCTCATAGCGATCACTCCCGAACTCCGCACGACGCTAACCGCGAAGCCTCTGCAAGTCACTCAGGCCATCACCGAAGGCCGGGAAGAGAACTCCTTCGGCAGGCTGGGCAACGCGTCGGTGCACATTCTTGCATTGCCGATTCGCCCCCAGGAGGCGGTTGTGGGGGGCCTCGCCATAGTGCACGATGCAAGTTATATCCGCGCCCAGAACCTTCTGGTGTGGCGCCAATCATTTTTCCATGTGCTGGCGCAGGTTTTTCTCATCGCCTTGATTACCCTCCTGATCGTCCGGTGGAGTGTCAGCCGCCCCATGGCGCAGGCCGCGCAATGGATGCGCGCGCTTCGTACGGGCAAAATTTCATTCCGCCAGGAAGTGCCAGACTTGGAAATGTTCCGCCCGCTGGCGCGTGAGGTCGCCACCATGGCGGCAAGCCTCAACCATGCCCGCAACGCGGCCGAAAATGAGGCGCGACTCCGAGAGGCGGGCGAATCCATGTGGACGGCTGATCGTCTCTCAGTACAACTTCGCACCCGTTTGGAAGGTGGTCATCTGATCGTCGTGTCGAATCGTGAACCTTATATGCATCAGCGGAACGGAAAGGTTCTGGAGATCGTCGTTCCGCCCAGCGGCCTGGTAACCGCACTTGAACCTGTGCTCACCGCCTGCGACGGCACATGGATTGCGCACGGAAGCGGTAGCGGCGATTCTGAGGTTGTGGACGCCGCCGATCGGCTGCGCGTTCCACCCGATGACCCTCGCTATACTTTGCGTCGCGTGTGGTTAACCAAAGATGAAGAAGAAGGTTATTACTACGGCTTCGCCAATGAGGGTCTCTGGCCGCTCTGCCACATTGCGCATACGCGCCCGCTTTTTCGGGTTAGCGACTGGGAGTATTACCAGAAGGTTAACCAGAAATTTATGGCCGCGGTGCTGGAAGAAATTAAGAATGTTGAAAAGCCGGTGGTGCTCGTCCAGGACTATCACTTCGCCTTGTTGCCGCGGATGATCAAGGACAAGCGGCCCGACGCGCGTGTCGCGATCTTCTGGCATATTCCGTGGCCGAATCCGGAAGCCTTCGCCATTTGTCCCTGGCAGCGTCAACTCATCGATGGGTTGCTTGGAGCCGATTTGGTCGGATTTCACATTCAGTCGCACTGCAACAATTTTTTGGAAAGTGTCGACCGGGTTGTCGAATCACGCATTGATTGGGAACACTTTTCCGCGCTTCGCCAGGAACACCGAACCCTCGTCCGGCCATTTCCAATCAGCGTTGCCCTCACCGATGACGAGGCTGCGCAAGGTCACATCAACCACGATGGCGGCGAGCATCGTGATCGGTCAGCTTTGCTGCGCAACCTGGGGGTTGAGGCCGCATTCATGGGGATTGGCGTCGATCGCGTGGACTACACAAAGGGCATTCTCGAGCGCTTCCTGGCGATTGAGCGGTTCCTCGAAAAATATCCCAACTATCAGGGCAAATTTACTTTTGTCCAGATCGGGGCCCCCAGCCGTACCCATATCAAACGCTACCACGACCTGTTCGCCGAAGTGGAAGCCGAGGCGGATCGCATCAATTGGAGATTTCAGAGTGGGAACTGGAAGCCGATCATGCTTCTCAAGCGCCAGCACAGTCATGAGGAGATCTCGCCTTATTACCGCGCCGCCGATCTCTGCCTGGTGACCTCACTTCACGATGGAATGAATCTTGTTGCCAAGGAATTTCTTGCCGCGCGTTCGGATGATCAGGGAGTGTTGATACTCAGCAAGTTCACCGGCGCCGCTCGCGAATTGCGCGATGCACTGCTGGTGAACCCATACGACATCGAGCAGACGGCCGAGGCAATCCGCGCTGCTCTGGAAATGGAGCCGGAAGATAAGCAATTGCGCATACATCGCATGCGCAAAGACATCAAAGAGCACAATATTTACCGCTGGGCTGGCGATCTCATCACCGAGCTGTGTGATGTCCGCCTCGACGCCCCGAAAGATACTCATCGAAAGTTTCGGGCTAGTGCGTCGGTGTCAGCATGACCGGATGATGAGAGATATAACGTTAGGAAGTAACGAAGGAGCATCGTGTTGAGGCCGGAAGTAAAGTCGCAGTTGGAGCCGTTTCTGGACAACGTAGCTCGCGCATCCGAGGCCCTGATGTTGCTCGATTATGACGGAACCCTGGCACCTTTCAAGCTCCAGCGTAATCAGGCGTACCCATACCCCGGCGTCGTCATCCTGCTACAGCAGATCGTGCGCAGCTGCCGAACTCGATTGGTTGTCATCTCCGGACGCGAGGCGGCCGAAGTTTCTCCGCTGCTCAATCTCCACCCGCGTCCCGAAGTTTGGGGAAGCCATGGGTTGCAACGCTTGAGAACAAATGGAAGTTCGGAAATGCAGAGCCTTGATGAGCGAACGCTCGACGGATTGTCCGATGCTGATCGCTGGCTCACTTATCAGCAACTCCGCCACGCTGCGGAATTCAAGACCGGCGGCGTCGCCGTTCATTGGCGCGGACTGAGCGACACTGACGTGGAGGATCTTCGCTCCCGCGTCTTGCTGGGATGGCGGCCGATTGCGGAGCGCAACGGGCTCGACTTGTTGGAATTTGACGGCGGATTGGAAATTCGATCGCGCTATGCCAATAAGGGCGACGCGGTCCGTATGGTGCTCAATGAGATCAGTTCTGACACGCCCGTTGCCTATCTCGGTGATGACGCCACCGATGAATCGGCTTTTGAGGCAATACAGGAAGACGGGCGCGGCATCAGTGTGCTCGTCCGCCCCGAGTGGCGTCAGACTGCCGCGCAGTATTGGCTCAAACCGCCCGCTGAACTTCTCGACTTTCTCGATCTGTGGTTGAAAACTTGTCTCGAACAATATTCCCGCGATACGAAGGCTGCTGCGGCATCCAACCCATAATCATCCCACCCATGATTATCCAATCCATGATTATTCCATCCATGATCATCCAATCTGTTCGCGGCAGTAGATCTTTCAGCGCAAATTACGCATCTTAAAAAGTAGTGCAATAAGATTCTCTGACGGCCGTTAACTACTCCGGTGCCCGACGAGTCAATTCGAAGAGGGCGTCGCTGCCGTATAATCAAAGATACTGTGCTCAAATACTCGATCGTAGTTCCTCTCCACAACGAACAGGAGAACGTCACCGACCTCTACGCGCGCCTCAAGTCGGTGATGGAAGCGAGCGGCGAGAGCTTTGAGATGGTGCTCGTCGATGACGGCTCAATCGACGGCACCTTCGCGCTGCTTCGCGAGATCGCCGCCGTCGATAGCCGCGTGACCGTAGTCAAGCTCCGCCGCAATTTTGGTCAGACCGCAGGCCTTGCTGCCGGATTTGACCATGCTCGGGGCGAATACATCATCGCTATGGATGGCGATCTGCAGCACGATCCCGCTGACATTCCCTTGTTTCTTGAAAAAATTGCCGAGGGCTACGACATCGTTAGTGGCTGGCGCAAAAATCGCGTCGATAATTTCTGGCTGCGCCGTATTCCTTCGCGCTGCGCCAACTGGGTGATGGCCAAATTGAGTGGCGTTGACATCCACGATTTTGGTACTACCTTCAAAGCCTACCGCCGCGAAATTCTCGGTCAAGTTCCGCTCTACGGCGAACTCCATCGCTTCATCCCGGCCCTCGCGTCATGGTACGGCGCGTCCATCATCGAAGTGCCCATCAAGAACATAAATCGCGAACGTGGCGCTTCGCATTACGGAATCTCGCGCACTTTCCGCGTCTTCTTCGATCTCATCACCATCCGCTTCTTGCTTAAATATCTTTCGCGTCCCTTGCACTTCTTCGGCACGTTAGGAATGTTCAGCATTCTTACCGGTTGCGGAATCTCCAGTTGGCTCATTTTCGACAAAATCGCATACCACACCGATGTCATGACTCAGCACGGTCCGCTCATGATGTTCTCCGCCGTCCTGTTGCTGGCCGGCCTGAATCTGCTGGCCGTCGGGCTTTTGGGAGAAATGCAAGTGCGCCATTATCACGAGCCCACGTCGCGAGCGCCCTATTCCGTCGATCGCGTTCTTCGGGCGCAGAGTGAAGAGAGCACCATCTCGGAGTAATTGAAGAGGTCAGAGTTCGATTGCAGAGGTAGAAAACAAAGATAAATCAAAGTTTTGCACAAGGTTGTCGTCTAGAGCTTTTTTACCTCTGCAATCTGACCTCTCACCTCTGACCTTTCTCGACGCGCTATAATTCCACTGCCTTTATGCCGCCCCCTACAACTCAACTCGAACTGCGTCTCGCCACCCGAATGTCGCGTCTAGGCACCGAAACCGCCTTCGAAGTCCTCAACCGCGCCCGCGCTCTGGAAAAACAAGGCAAAGAAATCATTCACTTGGAAATCGGGGAGCCCGATTTCGACACGCCCGCCAACGTCATCGAGGCCGCCGTCGACGCCCTCCACAAAGGATGGACTCACTACGGCCCCGCTGCTGGCCTGCCCGATCTTCGCCAGACCATAGCCGACTATGTCAGCCGCACCCGCAACGTCCCAGTGACCAGCGACGAAGTAGTGGTTGTCCCAGGCGGCAAGCCGATTATTTTCTTCACTATTCTTGCGTTAATTGATGCTGGAGATGAAGTCATTTATCCGAATCCGGGATTTCCCATCTATGAGTCCATGATCCACTACGTCAGCGGGACTGCCATACCCATCCCCCTCCGCGAGGCGCGAGATTTTTCGCTCGACGTAAAAGAACTGGCCTCCCTGATCACCCACCGCACGAAGTTAATCATCCTCAACTCGCCCCACAATCCGACCGGCGGCGTGCTCACCAAAAAAGACATCCAGGAAATTGCCGAGGCCATCGGCGACCGCAACGTCATGATCCTCTCGGACGAAATCTACAGCCGCCTCATCTATCCCGATGCTGAGCATGAGGTCGAAGACTTCTCCATCATGAGCGTCCCCGGCTTCAAAGACCGCACCATCCTCCTCGACGGCTTCTCAAAAACCTACGCTATGACAGGATGGCGCATGGGCTACGGCGTGATGCGTGAAGATTTAGCCAGGCAAATCTCGCGCCTCCAGACCAACGCCACCTCCTGCACCGCCAGCTTCACCCAAATCGCCGGCATCGAAGCCCTGCAAGGCGATCAGTCCTCGGTAGACAAAATGAACGCCGAATTTAAACGCCGCCGCGACGCCTTCGTAGCCGGACTGAACAAAATTAAAGGATTCTCCTGCCGCCTGCCCAAAGGCGCCTTCTACGCATTTCCGAACATTACAAAGACCGGCTGGCCGTCGAAGAAACTAGCCGACGCTCTCCTCGACCAAGCCGGAGTGGCCTGCCTCTCCGGCACCGCCTTCGGCGAATACGGAGAAGGCTACCTCCGCTTCAGCGTAGCCAATTCACTAGAGAACTTGAACAAGGCGCTGGCAAGAATTGAAGACTGGGTAGGAAAGAACCTGCGCTAACCTCATTCAGGTCTGCCCGGAAGTACATAAAGACCAAAATTTGCTGTTTTTCAGGTTTTAGATTCTTTCTGTTCGATCTTGCATCGCTCCACCTTCGACTGGATATTCGCAGACCGCTGCCGGGAAGCTCACGAAGTGAGATTACCAGCAGCGCCTGCTTTAGCAGCTAATTCTCTAAGATGTTTTTCCCCACACTTACTTCACCATCTTGAGCGACATAACGTGGACCTCATTCTTGTCCGGGTAAACGTGCGCTGTCAGGATGACGTGGTGCCCCTCGTGGCCCTTTACCGCTTCTGGATTAACTATAGTCCAGCTTTTTTTGTCCTTGTCGCTGACAAACATTTTTCCGTCTTCGCTGATCTTGCCTTTAATATCGCTCGTCTTGGCCATATCAGATTTCATGTTGTCATTCTGCATGTTGTCTTGAGCTGAAGCCACTCCGAACGTGAGGAAAGCTAATGCGAAACACATCACCATCAGTTTTTTCATACTCCTCCTAATTTGAACCGGCAAAGTTTCAGCCGCAAGTATAAGCCTTCAAGGCCGTTCCTAGCTGGATCTTAGGCCCCGAAATCGATGCGAGCGGCGAGCCGATCGTCACCATATATACGAACGAAAACATTCCTTGGATTTAGGGAATTACAAAAGAAAGCTTTATAGCCTTGATGCAGCAAGCGTAAGTGAAATTCGCAAACCGCCAATCTCACTTCTTCACCACTCCAATCCCCAGTTCTCGTAACTGTGCGGCCGCCACCGGTGTCGGCGCTTCCATCATCAGATCCTTGGCGGCGGCAGTCTTGGGGAAGGGAATTACCTCGCGCAAACTATCCGCTCCCGCAAGAATCATCACAATGCGATCGAGCCCAAGCGCGATGCCGCCGTGCGGAGGCGTTCCGTATTCAAGCGCCTCGAGAAAGAAGCCGAAGCGCAGGCGCGCTTCTTCGTCTGTCATGCCCAGCGCGTGAAAGATTCTGCTCTGCACATCCTGCCGATGAATACGGATCGATCCCGATCCCAGCTCTGTCCCATTGAGCACGACATCATAGGCAAGCGCACGAACCATCGCCGGATCAGTCTCGAGCTTTTCCATATCTTCATCGTGCGGCGAAGTGAAGGGATGGTGCGCGGCATTCCAGCGCTTCTCCCCTTCATCCCATTCGAACATTGGGAAATTTGTCACCCACAAGAAGCGATAATCAGCCTTTTGGAAAAGTTTGTGCCGATCGGAATATTTCTGTGCCAGTGCCACGCGCAGCAATCCAGCGGAAGCATAAATCGCCATTTCCGCTGGTGTGACTTTGCGTTTGCGCGCCGGATGAGCATCTCCATGGGCTTCTGACTGCGATGAACCGACGACCAGAACAAGCAGATCATCCGCGGCCGCCTTCGTCTTCGCGCGCACTTTTGCGCCCGCCTCAGCGAACCTCGTCTCGATGCGCTTGAAATCTTCAAAGACGCGTGCTCCGCCTTTCGCGACAAACAGCGGCTTGATGTCGTCGCGCTCCTTGCGCGAAAGTTCGCCGACTTGCGGAATCCGTATAGCGATGACCGGCAGTTCTTTGTTGATCGCAAGCGCTTCGAGATCGGCGGCCGCAAAACAATCGCCCACATCGGTAAACGCCGGCAGCCGCAGATCGGGCTTGTCGATGCCATACTGACGGATTGCGTCGTCGAAATCCATGCGCGGGAAAGGCGTCTTGATATCGTGGCCCGCCGCCTTGAAAGCCGCAGTCAGAAAGCCTTCGACCACCCCCCAGACCTGCTCCGGTTGCGGATAGCTCATCTCAAGATCGATCTGTGTGAATTCGGGCTGGCGATCCGCGCGCAGATCTTCGTCGCGGAAGCAGCGCACAATTTGAAAATATTTGTCGAAGCCCGAGATCATCAATATCTGCTTGAACAGCTGCGGCGATTGCGGCAAGGCGTAAAACATCCCCGGCTGCACGCGGCTGGGAACCAGATAATCACGCGCCCCTTCTGGGGTCGAGCGCGTCATGAACGGGGTTTCGATTTCAAAAAATCCCTGCGCCGCAAGATTGTCGCGAATAGCAAGAGCCACTTTATGCCGCAGTTCAATGTTGAACTGCATCGCATCGCGCCGCAGATCGATGTAGCGATATTTCAATCGCATCTCTTCGTTCGCCAGCACCGTGTCCGACGGCAGAAAGGGCAGCGGCTTCGACACGTTCAGAATTCGCAGTTCCTCCACCACCAGTTCAACTTCGCCGGTCGGAATGTTGGGATTGATCGTGTCCGCATCGCGGCGCTTGACAGTTCCTATAGCGGCGATCACGAATTCGTTGCGTAGCGCCTCCGCCTTCTGATGCACGGCAGCATTGAGTTCGTGATTGAAAACCACTTGTGTTATGCCAGTGCGGTCCCGAAGGTCGACAAAGATGATCTGCCCAAGATCGCGACGGCGGTTGCACCATCCCATGAGCACAACTTTCTTGCCCGCATCGGAAAGCCGAAGCGCCCCGCACATATGAGTTCGTTTGAGATCGCCTAAAAAATCAAGCACGTTTTCGCCTTGTCCTATTGAAATGATGCAGCTAAAAATATGGCAATGAACCGAATCGAAAATTATAAATGGCGTGGGCAAACGTTCGCGTGACGGATGGAAAGCGATGGCGTCCGCGGTCCAGGACTTGCAGCGATTATGGCGGAAAAACTCCCAATGCAGGCTCTATTGCGGAGAGTAACTCCTTTCGACCTTCATCCGACTAGTCTGGAGTCCAGCCAAGAAATTCTTCATGTCCCTCGAAGGTCTTGGCCAGCAGGCTCCGAACATGTGGCGGCTCGACTACTGGTTTCGGCTCACAGGCAATCGAAATCTTCTCCTCGAGAATGAGTTCCACTGGCGGAGCGAATTTTGGGCTGGCTGCCATAGCGTTACCCCCTTTTAATCAGCCGAACGATTCGAGGTCGTAGCTTCCGGCGGCTTGATGAGATTACCGGATTCGGATCAGGCAACCCCGACGTTTTGAGTTGTCCGAAGTGCAAGACTTGTAGCAAGGTTTGTAGCACGCCTTCCGACAACCGGATGCATTCGACTCATCCCAAGTTACCCACTTTCGATCTTGTTCTCCAATGGCATGCATCACGATTCAGTGTGATGTGACGTTCCCGAAAGTGCGGTTAAAGTAATCCGCAGCGTAGGGCGCAACTGTAGGGAGTGCCTCGATTCCTCGAAATAATATTCAACCGAAATCGAAACAGCGGCTAGCCAACACACTTTCAGGGAGTAAAAGTATCGGGTCGAACGCTTACCAGCTTGCCTCGATGCCACACGGCTGCAATCTTGTGGACATCCTTGATATCAGCATCCGGGTTTCCATCGACCACCACTAAGTCCGCCAGCATGCCCGGCGCGATTATTCCCCGGTCGCTGAGGCGCAGTAATGCGGCGGCATTGTGGGTCGCGACATCGATTGCCTGGACCGGGGTCAGGCCAGACTCGACAAACAGTTCCAGCTCTCGGTGCTCGGCAAAACCGGGAACTCGCAGCGGCACTGCTCCGGAGTCCGTTCCAAACCCGATTTTGACCCCGGCATCATACAGGGTCTTGAGATTACGCTTGTTTATGGCCACAGATGCCTTGGCGGTCTCAACCTGTTTCTGATTGGAGAGAATCTTTGCCCTCCACGCGGGATCGTCAATTTGAGCACGCAACGCGGGCTGCAGAGCGTGCTGAACGAAAGGCTGGCTAATCCAGGCAGGGTATTCTGCGAAAAGGTAACTCGACTCATCGAGATCGATCGTCGGTATGTACCATACGGCGCGCTCCTTCATGGATCGGATGAATTCCGCGTCCACAGCTTGATCGCGTACTCCGTGAGCAATGATATCGACGCCGGCATTGACTACGTCCTTAGCGTCGGCAAGGTAGTAGATGTGGGCCGCGACGCGGATCCCTTTTTTGTGAGCTTCGTCAATAATGGCCTTGTAGACGTCGGGCTGCATTTTGACGCGCAGGCTGCCGTGAAAATCGTCCAGCCAAAGCTTGATCAGATCGGGATGGCGAACCGCCATTTCGTCTACTGCCTGCACCGCCTGTTGTGGCGTACTGACGCGATAGAGTTGGGTCTCGGGCAAACTGATTGGCGGGGCGGGAGGCGCGCCATTGGGTATTCCCAGACCGCGGTCTGCGCCAAACAGATCGGCGCCGTCTATTTTGCCGTCGTGCAGTTCGGCTCGAAGCGGATAAAATAGATCCCCGTTCAACCCAAGCGCCATGATGGTAGTGACGCCATAGACTTCGTATTGTCGCAATTGGCGCAGTATGTTCGGGCGATTGTAGTTCTGTGTGCCGTTTTTCGTGCCGTCCACTTGTCCGACATGAGAATGATCGGAAATCAAGCCGGGAATAACGGTTTTTCCCTGGTAATCGATTACTTGCGCTCCAGCCGGCCAGTGCATTTTGCCCACAGGACCGACCGCTTGGATCTTTCCGCCGTCGATCACGATTGCGGCACCCTCGAGCGGAATGCCTCCAAGCCCATCGATTACGCGCACGTTCTTTAGCACCACGGTCCCAGTGGGGGTAGCCTGTCCGGGGGCGCTACTTTCGGCGATCAAAACTGCCGCAACAAAACAAACAATAAACAAAGCTCGTCTGCCCATGGCCGCAATCCCCTTGTGCGATAGACTCGCAGGTTTACTTCAACAACTAGAGTTTAGTAGCGACACGAGATTTTGAGTTGCCACCGTGTCGTTTTTTCTGCGCCTGTTTAGCAACGGAGTTTTTCTCGAACCTCAAGTCGCAGGATAAGTCGCAGGATCGTAAGTCGCAGCCGTAATCTGGAAGACGTAGCTGTCTCGACCGGCAGCATCAATTCTGGAACCTGCTCGTACGCCTCCTATTTTTTCGACGGCCCGCTGGGAGCGGAAATTCTGCGGACCAACAAGGAAGACAACCGTGTTCACGAATTTGAAAGCGTGTTGTAGCATGAGCCGTTTCATTTCGCGGTTGTATACTCCACCCCAATGAGACCTGGCCAGGAATGTAAAGCCGATTTCGATCTCGCTTTTTTCGCCGTCGTATCTGTGATAGCGCGACGACCCGATGACTCGGCCCTCCTTCGAATCGACGGCAATCAAAGCTCCGCCAGAGTTCAAGGCATCACGAAAGAAATTCTTGAAAACTTCCTCTTTATAACGGTCCTTACTCGGATGTTGTTCCCAAATGAGCGGGTCTGAAGCCACACTGTAAAGATCGTTAAAATCCTCAAGCCGAAGCGGCCTGAGGCCGATCAGCTCGCCGGCCAAATGAGGCTGCATATCAAAGGGTATAGCCATGGGGCATACTCACGACTACTTTACTTGATGCGCCGAACGAATTGACCGCGTCATTTTGTCTGCGAAATTTGCCGCGGCAGTTCGGCGCGTGGCACGGTGACTTGTTCACCCGAGGCGAGATGTTTGAGTGCGAAGGCATTCGCTGCCACTTCGTTCTCGCCCACGATGAGAATGTAACGCGCCTTCATTTTGTCCGCCACCTCAAAAGATTTCTTTAAGCGAAAAGATTCGTCGCCAAGGTCCACAACCAGATCGTGCTGGCGTAAGTCGCGCGCCACGCGGGCAGCCTCGCGATTCATTCCGGCGCCCAGTGGAGCGACGTAGACGTCGGGTCTCCGAATAACAGATTCCGCCGATGCGCTCAGCGAAAGCACCAGACGATCTTCTCCAATAGCAAAGCCAATACCCGGAGCCGGCGGGCCGCCGAGCGCTTCCGATAATCCGTCGTAGCGTCCGCCGCCAAGAATCGCATTCTGCGCGCCCAGTGAGCCATGGGTAAATTCAAATGCTGTCTTCTGGTAATAATCCAAACCGCGCACCAGGCGGGGATTCTCGATATATGGGATTTGCACCGCGTTCAGAATTTGTTTTACTTCTTCGTAGTGCTCGCGGCACGCTTCGTCGAGAAACTGGTTGATGGTGGGTAGAGTCGCAATGATCGGTTGATCTTCCGGAACCTTGCAGTCGAAAACACGCAGTGGATTGGTTACAGCACGACGCTGGCAATCGACGCACATCTTATCGATAACAGGTGCGAGAGCCGCCCTGAGAGCCTCGTTGAATCTTCCACGATCAGCCGGACAACCGACAGAGTTCAATTGCAGCGTCCAGTTTGTGATGCCCACACGATCGAGCAGCATCGCGAGGAGTTCGAGAATTTCCGCGTCTCTCGCGGGAGATTGGCTGCCGGATGAGGGAGGTCCGATGACTTCAGCGTCGATTTGGTAGAACTGCCGATAGCGCCCCTTCTGCGGACGCTCGCGGCGAAACATCGGGCCGATGGAGAAGAATTTGTTCAGGCCCCGATCCCAGAGTTTGTGCTCGATGTAGGCGCGGACGATGCCGGCGGTGTTTTCGGGGCGGAGCGTCAGGGATTGCGAACTTGAAAAGTAGTTCCCCGCGAAACCCTCAATCTCCACGTCTTCGGTCGCAGCCGAGGAGAACGTTTTGGCGACCTCGTCGGGAACCACGAGTCGGAGTAGGATCGCATGAGTGCCGAATTCGTGTGAGTACTCGCTCTTGGCAATGCTGCGTGCTTTTTTTAGCGCTTCAATCGAATCGGAGGAGATCTTGGGCCCAAAGGCCACAAACTCGACGCGGCCGCTCAGGTGGTTGGGCGGAACCTGAACGCCGCGCCAAACTTGCAGTTGGACCCCTAGATCTTTCAGTTTCGCTAAGATAGGTGAATAGGCCCCCACATTAACGCGGCCAGCCTGGACACGGTGCGGATCGTCGGACAGATTGACCCTCAACCATTCATCAATAAGTTTCTTTTCATTGAATCGCTCGCCGTCGCTCCAGGTAAACATTTCTTTACTGACGATGTCGGTTTCTTCGCCGACGCCGCGTGCGAACAACTCGGTCGATTCGAAGACAGGCGTACGGATTTCGTGGAAGTTGTAGGCGCGGAAGACGTCCCGGACCGCCGCTTCAACAAAGTTCCAGAGCGCCGTGTCGGGTGGAAGAAGATCGCGGGTTCCTCGGGGAGCTTTGATCATGGGTGGTTGATTGCCGTCCGCTGGTTGCTGATCGTGCTGCATTCAAAGTTCATCGCAAGCGACGCGGCAAACTTTTTTTGTAACGACGTGTTCATAATCATGAGGTTCGATAAGTTTAACCCGGTTGGTGAATTCGCAGAAATGAACGAGAATGTTCACGAGCTCTCATCCGGGTAAGGTTGCTATGCGCCGCATACAGTTTATCGAGATTCATGATCAGCCGTGGCTTCCATCGCTGTTGCGCGATCAAGTCACAGATGCGCTTCAGTTTGGGCTAAATCTTTTCCGGGGCTATGCGCCGATCGCTCCGCTTCTGCAGGGGTTGATCGACGCAACCAATAGCCAGGCGATTCTCGATATGTGTTCTGGCGCAGGCGGTCCGTGGAGCCACCTTTCCCGAAAACTTCGCGGAAAGCCAGGGAATCTTCAGATACGGCTGACGGATAAATATCCAAATGTGGGTGCCGTTCAAAACCTGGGAAAGGATTCTGAAAATCACGTCGTTCTTCTACCAGGAGTCGGTTAATGCGATGAGCGTTCCTCCTGAGCTAAAGGGGCCGCGGACCATGTTCACCTCGTTCCACCATTTTTCGCCGGATCAGGCTCGCGCCGTCTTGCAAAATGCTGTCGAAGCGAGAGAAGGTGTCGGAATATTCGAAATAACCAGACGCGCTCCTTTAACCATAGGTTTTATGTTTGTCTGGGTCGTTATTCTATGGGCCGGTACTCCCTGGATCCGTCCTTTCCGTTGGTCGCGATTGCTTTGGACGTATCTGGTCCCGATCATTCCGTTTCTCTTGTTATTCGATGGGGTGGTCTCTTGCCTTCGAACCTATCGGCCGCAAGAACTGCGAGAAATTGTGGAAAAGCTAGACGCACCGAAGTACCAATGGGAAATAGACGAGCAATCAACCGGAAAATTGCCCATCACTTTTCTGATTGGTTATCCTCTGGCGTTAGATCTAGACCATAACATGGGAAAATAAAGTCGGCGGACGGAAGGCCCAATTCTCGAAGCACTCGAGAAACGCGATGCCCTCGACCGGAGAAGTCGGAAGCTTAAGCCTTATCCCGATCCAGGGGGCCTTGGACCAGCGTCTTCGAGTGCGGAATATTCGAGATTACTATTTGTAATATGCCGCGTTTTTTTCCGCGAATTCTTTTTTGTCTTCTGGCAGCTCTTCCGCTACGAAAATCGAATCCGAAGTGCAAGCCGGAATGCAAGCGCCGCAATCGATACAACCTTCGGGGTCTACATAGAGCTGAGTCGCTGCTTCGAATTGAGGCTCATCTTTTTTGGGATGGATACAGTCGGTGGGGCAGACTTCCACGCAAAGCTCGTCTTTGATGCAGTTGTCGGTGATTACGTAGGCCATGACGTTCTCCTGATCTGCTGTTGAGGTAACTTTCCCTTTTACCTTAGCCAGCCATGTCCGCCTTGGCGGTGATGTCCATCACCGCGCAAGGTAACTGAATCACTGCGAACAGTGATCGTCGTCACACGCCAATTCAGGCAGTCTGCGGTACAAAATAGACATCTGCAATTGAGGGAAGCACTGAATTGCCCGGCCTTACCCCACGACCCCACACAGCCGCCACCCAAGCGGCGGGCCGGGCAATCTCTATAAACCACCGGAATCGACAGGTAGATTTATAGGACTGTAGGCAGCGCATCCGCGCCGCTGCGAATTCGAGCTCCGCAATCTATTCGTAACGTAGAGCTTCGATCGGGTCGAGTCGCGAGGCGCGAATGGCGGGAACCATTCCGCTGACCAGCCCAACGGCGCCGAGGATAAGGACGGCGACAAGCAGGGTTAGGGGATTGATCATGAGCCGGATGTCTCCCGCTTCGGCATGCTTGGCCATGGCGCTGTAGAGGGTGAGTCTGCCTACCGAGAACGCAACGGCGTAAGCGAGACATGATACCGAAAACTCCACCGATGAAAGTAATGGTGAGTGCCTCGGCTAGAAACTGAAAAAAAATGTGGCGACGGCGTGCGCCCAGCGCTTTTTCGACGCCAATTTCGCGGGTGCGCTGGGTGACCGAAACGAGCATGATATTCATCAACCCGACGCCACCGATTCCCAGGGTCAGGGTCCCGATGAAGCCGAGCAAAATCTTGAGGCCGATGGCAATGACCGTGAAATGGTGGACCTGCTCCATCAGATTAAAGACATAAAGCGCGCGATGGTCGGCGGGATTGAACCTGTGTTGTGCGGCCATGGTGTAGCGCACGGATTGTTCGATACGCTCATAGTCGTCACTCTCGTAATTGAACCAGATGGAGTCAAGATAGTGCGTGTCCTTGAGGTCGCCCATGGTGGTGAAGGGAACGTAGATACGGCGATTGATATTGTCGTCTCCCTGCTGCATCTGCGGTTTCAGTACGCCGATGACCTGAAAGCTGATGCCATTGAGGCGGATAAATTCGCCCAGGGCGTTGCGTCCGGAAAGAAGCTTTTCTTTGGTTTCGGAGCCGATGACCGCGACGCGAGCACGCTGGATTTGGTCTTCAAGATTGTAGAAGCGCCCCTGCTCGAGAGTGAGCGCGCGGATGCCGAAGGTGTTGGGATACTCGCCATTGACGGTCATGGTGTAAGAGCGAGTATCGTACTGCACCGTCGCATCGAGGAAGCAATTGGGGGTCATGTGGGTAATCTGCGGGATGTTCGCGGAGAGTAAGTCGAGGTCGTCGAGGGTGAGGTGCAGATCCACGCCGGCCTTCTGGCCACCGGCCTGCATCGTGGAGCGGCCGGGAACAACAATCATAAGTTTGGTCCCGAAGTTGGCCATGATGTTAGCGATGGCGCGCCCGAAGCCATCCCCATAGGCAAGCAGCATGACGACGGTAGCGATGCCCCAGGCCATGCCCAGCATGGTAAGCGCGGTGCGGCGCCGGTTATGTCGCATGGCGTCGTAGGATTCCTGGAGCAGATCGCGCAGCATTGAAATCGGTAATTGGTAATTTGGGATTTGTAATCTGCAGTTTCAAGCTTTCAGAACACAATTGCAAATTACCAATTCTTACTCCTGTCTCAAGGCTTCGACGGGTTCCAATCGAGCAGCTTTCCGGGCGGGGTAAAGTCCAGCGGCCACGCCCGCCAGAGTCAGGCAGGCAATGGCGAAGATCGCGGTTTTTGGCACCAGACGGGGAGGATCGAAGCCGCCCGGACCATTGTAATTGCCCAGTATCGCCATGAAACCGCCGGCCAAACCCATGCCGATTAGCCCACTGATCAAGGTAAGCAGGACGCCTTCCGCGAAAAATTGCAGCAGGATGCTGCGGTTAGTTGCGCCAAGAGCTTTGCGCAATCCAATCTCGCGCGTGCGCTCGGTGACCGCGATGAGCATAATGTTGATGACGCCGATGGCGCCCAGAGCGAGCGTCACCAGCCCAACGGTGCCGAGGAATTCGTTCATGGCATCGAAGATGGTGCCCATCATTTGCGCTTGTTTCACCGTGTCAAGGCCTTCGAACGCGTCATCATCGTGATAATCGAAATGGTGATTGCGGCCGAGGACGCGGCGAGCTTCATCTTGTGCGATCAAGTGTTCGTCGGCGACGCGAGGCTGATAGTAGATGAATGAAATTGCGTCGTAAGCTTCATCGCCCTTAAGCGGGAAATCGCTACGCATGACTTGAAAAGGAATATAGGCTCGGGTGTTGGTTAGGTTTTCGTCGCCGCGGCCAACCCGCTTCAGCGTGCCCACGACTTCGAAGCGATGGCCATTAAGCAGAATGAACGAGCCGATGGCGGGGCGTCCGGGAAAAAGGCTGTGCGTCATCTCGTCGCCGAGGACGACGACATTGCGTTTTTGAGCTTCGTCGAGCTCATTGAGCCAGCGTCCCTGTTTCAGCGGCAGAAAACGGATTCCGCTGTACTGCGGTTCGGCGCCATTGAGTTGGCCACTGGCGCTGGCGAACTCGCTGACGGCGTGAACGTCGTTGCTGGCGAGCACCGGAGTGACGGCGCGAATGTGTCGAGATTCCCTACCGATGTCGAGGTAATCCTGGTAGGTGAGCCGGTATTGGCGGGCGGAGTTCATACTGCCCGGAACCGCCGGAGCGCGACCGGGGAAGATCATCATGATGTTTTCCCCGTACTCCGAGAGGCTGCGTTGGTTGCCGGTTCTGAAGCCTTCGCCGAGGCCGACCAGCAGCAGCAGGGAACCAACTCCCCATGCGATACCGAACATGGTGAGAAATGAACGTAGTTTGTGTGCCCAGAGGGTCGAGAAAATCTGCGTAAAAATGTCGATTGCCGTTTGCATGGGATCCGTAATTCGCAGTGCTAGCTCACAGGGGACAACTCTTAAACTTCAATCCCAAAACTTGTCTGAAACATCCTTTCGCCGCTTATAGTTTACGCCAGACGCCTGCCCAATCCTGCCTCCGACCGGGCGGTTCACTGTCGGTTACTGTCCTTAGACACTTCTCAAAATATTGTAATTAGGATAGCTAGGGTATTGTTCAAAAGATCCACTCCAAACTTTGGGCACACGCAAAGTTACCCCATCGTTCGCAGCCCATTCCGGTTCTGAGAATCTTCCCGTTGCCAAAATGGCACCTCCCCGCTGCGCGCTAAGACGTCGAATGTCTCGGTCAGCCTTTAGTTTCTTTGCATTGCCTGCAGAGCTTTAGGCGAATAAGAAGCTGCGCGGTTGGCCCAACGAGTGCAACTTCTTAGTTGATCCAAACCACAGCAGGAGTAAATGTCATGAAAAAATTCGCCATCTATATTTTCTTGATGGTAGTACCCGCGCAGGGACAACACTTCGCAACCAATGCGCCGCCAGTGGCCGCTGCCAGTCCGATTTTTGAGGTGAGTACCGGTTATACCTACATAGTCCTGGACACCCCAGCACGCCAACGCGTCGGGCTGAGCGGAGTGGACGCCAACGGCTTTCTCGACTTCAACGCGCGCTTGGGAATGATGGTCGATTCGAGCTATGCCCGCGCTGGCAATGTACTGGATACGGGACATAGTGGCAACGTGTTGAGCTGTCTCGCCGGTCCCGTGTTCTATCCCGTGGAATACGGAAGCACTCGCGTCTTTGTTCATCCCTTAGCCGGGGTAAGTTTGGTCAACAGCGCCGTGCCGGTACAAGGAAGCTACTATCTTGGCGGAACCATCATGCGGTTTTCCTATGCCATCGGCGGTGGAGTCGAACACACCATTACCGGACCGCTGGCCATCCGCATCGGAGGCGATTATTTACGTACTACGTTTGCGAATCCTAGCGCAGTGATGCAGTTTCAAAACAATCTTCGTGTTGTCACCAGCATCGTCTACCGCTTCGGCAGTCGTTAGCGGTAAGCTTGGCAATGTTTTGTAGCGATGCTTGGGAGCTTGCGATGGCATGAACTCAAACTGCAATTTCGGCATTTATCGCTGTCTGACATTCGACAGCTTTCAACCTCCATTATTCAAATCCATCGCACTACCCGTTGTCATACCTGAAATTAGTTTCCCTCGGGTTCCACTTCCTGGCGAAGTTGTTGCCCGAGAGTATTGGCCACCGAACTCAAATCTCTGGCGAGCGCAAGCCGCCACTTTTCCGTTGAGTTCCGTGCCACTTCCTCAAATTGTTCCGCGATTGACTGCAAGGCTGTCTCGCCCTGGGCTTTCAGAGAACCAGAAAAGGAGCTTTCGATCCGGCCCTGGATTGTTCTCAGGTGGCCGCATGTCTCGTTCAGCTCGCTTTCTACTTCGTTTGAGATCCGCGCCTGCAAGTCTTTGACGCTAAAAGCGACAGCGTTCTCGAGTTGAGTTTGCGCCTCAGAGACAATTCCTACTCGCAACCTTTTCGAGGTGCGCGTCAAGATCTGACTCAAGGCGGCGAACGGATTCGTTTATGACTGCAACCCTCCGGCTAAGGTCGGACACTTCCAACTGAAGTCGGGACGCTTTCGCGGTAGTATCGGCCTGAATTTGATCGATCTCGCGGCGGTGGGCATCCTGTGAGTTCGCGAGTTGTCCCTCCAACGAAACCAGCAACTTTTCGGATCGTGCATCGAGATTTGATTCTTCTTCCACTGCCTTCCGCTGCAGTTTCTCGACCCCTGTAACGACCTGCTGCTGTGTCGTAGTCGTGAGGTCCCTTGACAAGACCTGCGCGCGTTGTTCGACACTGTGTAGCTCACCGGCAAGACGGTGTCGAAATTCAGTCAAGCGCCGTGGCGATTTTTTCTTCCATGACACTTTTGGTTAATACGAATATCTCCGCCGACTGTTCTTGCGTCTGCTGCAGAACACGCCCCGCAAGGTCTTCCTGCAGGCGCTCCCATAGCTTCTGTTCCAACTCAGGAGGAATATTTCCGAGTGATACCTCAAAGCGGTTACGCTTGGCATTCGCAGCGATCTTCTCCCGGAGTTCGGTGACTTCCGCCTGCAACGGCCGAACCAGCGGAGCGAGTATGCCTAGGAGATGGTCTTCCGAGAGGTGCTCCTCAATCGTATCGAGAATTTCTCGCGAAGCCTGGGAAGGAGGCTTGCGGCTGCACGACGGCCGATTTTGCCTTTTGACGAGGCTGTTGTGCAGGCTGTTGTGCGGACTGTTGTGCGGCGGACCCGGCCATTTCCAGTAGCCGCCAATCATCAAGCCGCCAATCATCGGGATAGGTCTTCAATCCCCAAAAGTTCTCCGGCCGCTGCAGCTGTGCACCCAGTCGGAATCCTGGTTCATCGGACTCCATCGGCTGGCAAAAAACTACGCGGGCCGTGGCCTCGCGGCCGCCTCGATTGTGCAGGCGCAGCATGCTCCCAGTCTCCAGTTTCAAGGCGAGAACGAAGCGCACAACCATGCGCACTGACCACCAGCGTCTCGCAGACCTCGGAGAACTGGGCACGCGGCTCCATGCTGGTGACGCGAATCGGAACTTTGACAGGCACGCGCGAACTGCGCCGTTCTGGGTGAGCGGTGGGAGCGGTCATAGGGATCCTCTACTTGATAGGAAAGGCTTGCACAGCAGTATTGAGCCTCTGCATTAAAGTATCGCGCCGCGAGTGGCCGATACCTCTCTCGGGAGTTCGCTTCCAAAATGTTCGAGAGTACAAGCGCATGATGCCCGTTTGCCAGAATCGCGCCGTACTTTGGCCCGAGCTGCCCTTGTACAACCGGGGAATGATGTTCGTTCCCGTTTAGCCTCTCCGAATTCTTGCTCCGTGAACTTCTTGTCGCAGAGAACCCATCAGTACGGCTTCCAGGCGACAAGCTGCTCGGCAGACATTATCTTGTCAGCGGCCACCTCGAAGTATTTGCGGCTGTTCTTAAGGTGGTTACGTTGTCTAACTGGCTGGGTTTTACGGAGCAGAACCTACCGCATTGTAAGCTCCCAAAGTAAAGGCAGACCCGAGAGCTCGACTGTTGCCAGTAATGTCGGAGTAGACGTAGGGCGTCATGTCGGCTCCAATCTGCGTGCCCGCGATGCCGGGAACAGTCGTGGGGTCAATTCCGGCCCCCACTGCGGGACTGCCCGCCTGAACCTGCAGGCCATTGCCTAAAGCTGCCGGAGGAGGACCGTCAGCATATTGCAGTCCTGCGCTGGGGTCGTAAACCGGCGGATTGACAAAGAGAGGATCGGTGTTTATCAGACTTTGCGAAACCCCTTCTGTCCCGTTATACCAAATATTTCCTCCTGCCCAGACCGTGCCCGTCGTGCCGTTTTCATACCAATTACCCACAGTTCCGTTCCAGCCCGGCCACGCCACCGCGATATTATTGATGTAATAGACGTTCGTTGACTCGTTGTTTTCGAACTGAACTACTTGCGTGGTCCAAGTTGAGGTCGAGATCATTCATGTAACAGGTATTATTAGCAACGATGACGTTCTTGAAAACATCATTGGGGTAAAAGTAGCCGCTGTTGATCTCGATGCATCTGCCGCCGTTGCCATAGACAACATTGTTCACTACCAACGTTGCGCCCAAAGTCTGAGTTTTGACGAGATCGAGTGAAATTCCAACCCCATCGGTGTGTCCCGAAGTTGGATCGAATTGACCCGTGACAATGTTATTGGCGAAGACATTGTGCAGCCCGGAATAGGTGTCTCCAGGTAGCGCGATGGCCTGGTTCACAGTGATCCCTGAGCCTGCATTGGAGTCGAGCGTCACTAACTCCATTGGGGTTTTCCCCATTGAGCCATACCCAGTTATTGAGGTAAGTGTAGTAGTCACCGCATGAGGAGCTTTCGAGACCCGAGTAGATCACCCCAGTGACCTGATTCCCGTAGTACTCGTAGTGATGCCCGCCTGAGAGGCAAACCATCCCTGCATTGGCGTAATTGTTGCCGTTCAAATTGAGTCCGAGAAACGCCCTGTACGGAACGTCAAATAAAATCATGAAACGTCCAGTGCCTTGGTTTGACCCTGTCCCGCCCGTCCAGCTGATTGTGGAGCCTTGCGACCCAGGAATCTCTCCGCTCGTAAGCCAGGTGTAATCCACCCAGATGATAGGGGCCGCTGCAGTTCCGCTCGCGTTAATCTCAAGCGTCGAGCTGATACTGTAGGTCCCCGCCTCAAAACAAACCACCGAGCCAGGCGTTTCCGTATTAATCGCGGTCGTTATGGTAGTCGGGCTAGCAAATGAACTCCCGCTCCCTCCGCCTGCTGGAGAAACGTAGATGGTGCAAGTTGGATTGAGTGGAACGGTGAATGGCCCGGCCGGTGGGGTCTTGGCGGCATGACACTTAACGAGCCTGTGCTATTAAGACTGTTCGAGCCCCAAGTTGCCTCGATCAAGCTGGAACCGTTCGCGACTCCAACAGCAAGGCCGCCGCTGGTCACCGTAGCTACGGCAGGATTAGAAGAGCTCCATGTCACCGTGCTGGTCACATTCGCCGTGGTCCCATCGCTATTAGTTAAATGGCGATGAATTGTTGTTGCGCGCCCACTATTAGCGAGGATGTCGACGGAGTCACCGCCAGCGAAACCGGCACCGCCGGGTTAACCAACAGATTAGCGGAACCGCTTACCGAACCCGAACTTGCCGAGATGGTTGTATTGCCGGGAGAGATACTGGTCGCATATCCTGGCGAATTTATCGCCGCGACGGCGGGAACCGACGAAGTCCAGGTCGCCGACTGCGTGATGTCCTGCGTTGAGCCGTCAGTGAACGTTGCCGTGGCTGAGAATTGCTGGTTATATCCCGAAGCAATCGAGATCGATGCCGGGCTGACGGAAATCGAGACCACGCTCGCCTGCCTACGGTCAACGTTGTGGAATGAGATCGTGCTCGAGGCAGCCGAGATGGTGCTCGTGCCTTGTCCGGCGCTGGTGGCCAGCCCATAGCTGCCCACGGCGTTGCTGATGATCGCTATCGTCGCTTCCGACGAGACTCCACGTCACCACCGTGGTCAGATCTTGCGTGCTGCCGTCCGTGTAAGTGCCGGTCGCGCTGAACTGCTGCGTCGTGCCCAGAGCAATGGTGGCGATTCTGCGGATTGATCGCAATCGAAACCAGCGCCGCCGGATTCACCACCAGCGTGGCGGTCGCGCTCACCGAGCCCGAACTGATGCCAATCGTCGTCGTCCCCGTGCCCAGCGTGGTGGCCAACCCAGCCGTGCCTGCCGTGTTGCTGATCGTCGCCACCGTGGCTACCGTCGAACTCCACTGCCCGCTCTGCGTCAGGTTCTGCGTGCTGCCGTCGGTGAAGGTTCCGGTGGCCGTGAACTGCTGCGTCGTGCCCAGTGAGATCGTGGCCGTCGGCGGATTGATGGCAATCGAGACCAGCGCCGCCGCCGTCACCGTCAGCAGCGTCGATCCGCTGATCGTGCCGGAGGTCGCCGAGATCGTGGCCGTTGCCCAACGCCCGTGGCTAGCGCCATCGCGGCCCGTTGTTGATCGTCGCCGTCGCTGGCGTGTCGGAAGACCACGTCACCGTGCTGGTCAGATTCTGCGTGCTGCCGTCGGTGTAGGTTCCAGTGGCCGTGAATTGCTGTGTCGTGCCCAGCGCAATCGACGGCGTCGCAGGCGTGACCGCAATCGAAACCAGCGCCGCCGCGGTCACCGTCAGCGTGGTCGATCCGCTCACCGTACCCGAAGTGGCCGTGATCGTCGCCGTGCCTTCCGTCATGGTCGTGGCCAGTCCTATCGTCGTTCCCGCATCGCTGATCGTCGCTACTGCCGGCGTGCCCGAACTCCACTGCACCGTGTCGGTGATGTTTTGCGTGCTGCCGTCGGTATAGGTGCCGGTGGCGGTGAACTGCTGCGTCGTACCCAGCGGCAGCGTGGGAATCGCCGGCGTCACTGCAATCGAAACCAGAACTGCTGCCGTCACTGTCACCGTGGTCGAGCCGGTGATCGCGCCCGAAGTGGCGGTCACGCTGGTGCTGCCCAGGGCCACGCTGCTGGCGACCCCCTGATTGCTCACCGTGGCAACACCCGATTCGCGCTGCTCCAGGTTACGGATGGTGGTCATATCCAGCGTGCTGCCGTCGCTGTAAGTCCCGGTCGCCGTCAAAGGCAGAGTCGTGCCCAGGGCGAATGACGCATTCGCCGGAGTCACGGCAATCGAAACCAAAACCGGCTGCCCCACTGCTAGCGTGGTTGAGGCTGTGACTGAGCCTGAAGTCGCGGTGATCGTTGCCGTGCCCACACTCACGCCTGTCGCTAAACCACCCGCGGCAATCGTAGCCATCGATGTCGCAGACGAACTCCAGGTCACGCTGCTGGTCAGATTCTGGTGCTGCCGTCGCTGTAGGTCCCGGTCGCCGTGAATTGCTGCGCTCGTCCCGTTGGGGATCGACGCGTTCGCTGGACGTGATCGAAATCGACGTTAATGTCGGCGCCGTGACAGTCAACGCCGCCGAACCGCTGATGGTGCCCGATGTCGCCGTGATCGTGCTGTTCCCTGCACCACAGCCGTGGCCAGCCCGCCGCTGATGACGGTTGCCACTGAAGTAGTCGATGAAGTCCACGTGGCGGTGCTCCAGGTTCTGTGTTGTGCCGTTGCTGTATGTTCCCGTTGCCGTGAACTGCTGGGTATCACCAGCCGCGACCGAAGCCGTGCCGGGAGTCACAGAAATCGAAGTCAACACTGCGCGCCGTCACCGTCAACGTGGCGGAGCCGCTGATCGTCCCTGAAGTGGCCGTAATCGTGGCCGTTCCTTGCGCTACGCTCGTGGCCAGCCCCCGCTGCTTACTGTGGCCACAGAGGTCGCCGACGAAGTCCAAGTGGCACTTGCTGGTCAAGTTCTGTGTGGTGCCGTTGCTGTAGGTTCCAGTTGCCGTGAACTGTTCGGTATAACCCGCCGCCACCGAGGCCGTGGCCGGGAGTAACGGAAATCGAAGTCAACACCGCGGCGGTGACCGTCAACGTGGCAGAACCGCTGATCGTTCCCGATGTGGCTGTGATGGTCGCAGTTCCCTGCGCCACGCTCGTAGCCAGCCCAGCGCTGCTGACCGTTGCCACCGAGGTTGCCGAAGAAGCCCACGTGGCGGTGCTGGTCAAGTTCTGTGTAGTGCCGTTGCTGTAAGTTCCCGTTGCCGTGAACTGCTCGGTGTAGCCCGCCGCCACCGACGCGGTCGCCGGGGTAACGGAAATCGAAGTCAGCACCGCCGCTGTCACCGTCAATGTTGCCGAGCCGCTGATCGTCCCCGAAGTGGCCGTAATTGTCGCGGTTCCTTGCGCCACGCTTGTCGCCAAGCCCGCGTGCTCACGGTTGCGACGGATGTGTTCGATGAACTCCAACTCGCACGTGCTCGTCAGATTCTGTGTGGTGCCGTTGCTATAAGTTCCCGTGGCGGTGAATTGCTCAGTGTAGCCCGCCGCCACCGAGGCGGTGGCCGGGAGTCACGGAAATCGAAGTCAGCACTGCCGCCGTCACCGTTAACGTGGCAGAACCATGATCGTCCCGGAAGTGGCCGTGATCGTGGCCGTTCCTGCCGCCACGCTTGTGGCCAAGCCCCGCGCTACTCACCGTTGCCACGGAAGTCGCGGACGACGTCCACGTGGCGGTGCTGGTCAGGTTCTGGGTCGTGCCGTTGCTGTACGTTCCCGTTGCGGTGAACTGCTCGGTGTAACCGGCAGCCACTGAAGCGGTGGCAGGAGTCACGGAAATCGAAGTCAATACCGCGGCTGTTACCGTAAACGCCGCAGAACCGTGATTGTGTTCCTGAGGTTGCTGTGATGGTGGCAGTCCCCGGCGCCACGTTTGTAGCCAAGCCACTGCTGTTGACGGTTGCCACGGACGTTGCCGAGGATGTCCACGTGGCAGTGCCGCTCAGGTTCTGGGTAGTCCCGTTGCTATACGTTCCCGTTGCCGTGAACTGCTCGGTGTAACCGGCGGCCACCGAGGCTTTGGCGGGAGTAACCGAAATCGAAGTTAGCACCGCCGCGGTGACGGTTAACGTGGCCGAGCCGTGATTGTACCCGACGTGGCCGTGATAGTAGCGGTTCCTTTCGCGATGCTGGTGGCGAGCCCCGCGCTGCTGACTGTCGCAACCGAGGTCGCCGAGGAGGTCCATGTAGCGTTCGTCAGATTCTGGGTCGTGCCGTTGTTGTACGTCCCGGTCGCCGTAAATTGCTCGGTTTTGCCCGCCGCAACGGAAGCTGTGGAAGGGCTCACAGAAATTGAAGTCAACACGGCAGCGGTCACGGTCAAGCTGGCCGAGCCGTGATCTTGCCCGAAGTAGCCGTGATGGAGGCGGTTCCCGCTGCCACACTTGTCGCCAGTCCCGTATGCTGATGGTCGCAACCGTGGCGCCGACGAAGTCCAACTGGCAGTCGTGGTCAGATTTTGGGTTGAGCCGTTGCTATAGGTTCCGGTGGCTGTAAATTGCTCGGTATAACCCGCCGCCACCGACGCCGTGGCCGGGGTCACCGAAATCGAAGTCAACACTGCGGCTGTCACAGTCAACGTCGCAGAGCCGTGAATGGTTCCGGAAGTAGCTGTAATGGTCGCCGTTCCCGTCGCCACGCTGGTCGCCAGCCCCGAACTGCTGACGGTCGCTACCGACGCCGCTGAAGACGTCCACGTGGCCGTGCTGCTCAGGTTCTTGGTGGTGCCGTTGCTATATGTTCCCGTCGCCGTAAACTGCTCGGTATAACCCGCCGCCACCGACGCCGTGGCCGGGGTCACCGAAATCGAAGTCAACACTGCGGCGGTCACAGTCAACGTCGCAGAGCCATGAATGTTCCGGAAGTGGCTGTAATAGTCGCTGTTCCCGTCGCCACGCTGGTCGCCAACCCCGCACTGCTGACGGTTGCCACCGACGTCGCGGACGAACTCCAACTGGCAGTCGTCGTTAAATTCTGGGTTGAACCGTCGCTGTACGTTCCCGTTGCCGTAAATTGTTGTTTATTGCCCGCTGCCACTGAACTGGTTGCGGGTGTTACCGCAATCGATTTGAGCACGGGAGCTGTCCCCGTGCCCGAGAGGGTTACCACTTGCGGACTGGAAACCCCGTTATCGACGATCGAAAGATTGCCCGATCGAGTCCCTTGTGCGCTCGGCTTGAGCGTGATCGAAATCGTACAACTGGCAGCCGCTGCCAAAGTTGCCGGACTGACCGGACAGGTGTTGGTTTCGCTATAGTCCGCCAGATTCGTGCTGATGCTGCTTATCTTGATCGCCGAACTCTGCCCGTTCTTGAGCGTGACGGTGTGAACTGAACTTGCAGTTCCTTCCGCTTGGCTCCCGAATGACACGCTTGTCGGCGTAACCGTCACCGACTGCGAAAATGCAGGCAGCACTGCCAGCAAAGCCAGGCAGGCAAGGAACGTTGAACGTTGAAAGGCCATTCCTATCATCAAATCCCGGGCTAACTGAAACGCGGACTGGGGCCCCAAGCCGCAAAAGCGAGGCTAGTTTGCTTTGGCGCTATAACTACGTCGAACGATCTTGCTATTCAGTCTCGATGCACAACTTCAAAGGGGAAGTTTTCTTGAGCACAGCGGATGGGTGCATTGTCCCTCCAGTCTCTGCTGGCGTCAAGGTGAACCTTTCATCCCCTTCGTTACGAAGTCCCAAACTGGCACGGCAACCAGGCCGCAAGGCAGTTCGCTCCGGCGCCACTTAAGCCTCTACGCGAGGTTCTCGCCGATGTGTTAGCGGCTTTAAAAGAAATACGCCCGTAGCTTTGCGGAGGACATTTCTCCACCGTACGACAACTGCCCGGCAACATAGGTCGCTCCGTACTGATGCCAAGTCACAACAGTCTGTATCGCACGTCACAGTGGCTCGGACAAGTGCCGCTGATAATGGGACTGTCTCATTTACACAGAACTGACACCAAACTGGCTGTTCAGATCTGGCAAACGGCGAGACCCCCAATCCACGACGATCTGGAGAATCAATGGCTGCAAATTCGGTTACTACATTCACTCCCACGTTAGAACTAATTACCGATCAGAAACCGACGATCGACAGCAAGATCGCCGATCTTCGCCGTCAGCGCGCCAAGATTGAGTCAGGCGGCGGAAAGCAGCGGATCGACAAGCATCATGCGAACGGCCTGCTGACGGCGCGTGAGCGCGTGGAAAAATTCGTCGACCAGGAAAGTTTTCAGGAGATCGGGGCTTTCGCGAAACACCGTTCCACTTACTTTGGCATGGCGGACAAAGATCTTCCGGCCGACGGAGTGGTTACAGGATGCGCGACCGTGGATGGCCGGTTGATTCATCTTGCCAGCCAGGATTTCACGGTGGCCGGCGGCGCAGCCGGCGAGGTGCATTGCGCCAAGATCACAGAGATGATGCAGCTTTCGCTGAAGACCGGCACCCCGTTTGTCTTCATTAATGATTCCGGTGGAGCACGGGTTCAGGAAGGAATCGACAGCCTCGCCGGATACGCCAGCGTGTTTTACAACAACACTCTGCTCTCCGGTACGGTTCCGCAGATTTCTATTATCTGCGGTCCCTGTGCAGGCGGCGCAGCTTACAGTCCAGCCCTGACGGACTTCATTATTCAAACAAAAAAAGGACGGATGTTCATCACCGGGCCTTCGGTGATCAAGCAAGTGACGGGCGAAGTCGTGACTTCCGAACAGTTAGGTGGACCCGCCGCGCAGATGAATCGGTCGGGCGTGGTTCACCTGATCGCCGAAGATGATGCAGGCGCTTTGGATCTTTGCCGGCGACTGTTGAGCTTCTTGCCTTCGAATAATCTGGAAGAAGCTCCTCGGCTGGCATACAACCTTCCGCGGGAGACCGATCCCGAGCTGAATCACATGGTTCCCGTAGACGCGAAAATCGCCTACGACGTGCGCACGGTAATCTCCCGCGTCTTGGACTATCAGGACTTTTTTGAAATCCAGCCCGGGTTTGCTGCGAATGTGGTGATTGGCTTCGGACGTATTCAGGGTCGCGCAGTGGGTATCGTATCGAGCCAACCCAGCGTACTGGCGGGCGTTCTGGACATTGATGCGTCAGACAAGGTGGCACGCTTCGTCCGCTTCTGCAATGCCTTCAACACGCCGCTGGTGACTTTTGTAGATACGCCCGGATTCTTACCCGGGATCGAGCAGGAGTATGGCGGGATCATTCGGCATGGGGCAAAAATGCTTTTTGCTTACTCAGCTGCCACGGTTCCAAAAATAACAGTTGTATTGCGCAAAGCTTATGGCGGCGCTTATATCGCGATGTGCAGCAAAGAGCTGGGAGCAGATCGAGTGGTAGCGTGGCCTACGGCTGAAATTGCAGTGATGGGCGCCGAAGGCGCGGCGGAGATCGTCTTTCGCCATGAGATCGACGGCGCGGAAGACAAGGAGCATAGGCGCAAAGAACTCATCGAGCTCTACCGCAGCACCTTTGCCAACCCGTACGTAGCGGCTGGCCGGCGGCTTGTGGATGACGTGATCGAGCCCGCCGAGACCACGAAATATCTGGCCCATGCCCTCGCAGCGGTGAGTTCGAAACGAGAGCTTCGTCCGCCGAAGAAGCATGGCTTGATTCCGCTTTAGGAATTGGATGGCACACATGTACTGGCTGATTGCGGCGCTCGTGATTGCTGGATCGATAGCGGTCTTTATCCGCTCGCGGCGCGTGCTCGAACAAAAATCTGCGGAGCTGCAGCGGCAAATAGATTCGCTGTCCGCGCATATTAGAACTCTGGAACAAACCGCTGAGGCGCGAACTGCGGTTGCGGAGTCCATGAAGACGGAGCGGCTGGCTGAAATGGCAGTGCCGTCAGTCGCAGCTCAGACGCACGCACACGAGGAGATTACGCCCGAAACTTTGGCCACTATCACAGAAACGGTCACAGCTCTGCTAGGCAGAAAAGTTCATGTCCGCTCAGTGAAACTGCTTCCGGCTGCCGATGCGATCGCAAATCCGTGGGCGCAGCAGGGACGCGCGGTCATTCAGGCTTCGCACAACTTCTCCCAACGGAGGCGCGAACCTTGAAGATACAGCTCGTGATCGCCGGCAAGGCCTACGAAGTCGAGGTCGAGGTCGAAGGCGGGGAAGATCACCTGGGAGTGCACGGCCATCTTCCGGCGGGAGCGGCAACCATTCAGTCCACGCGGATGCCAACCGCTCCTCGACCGCATTCTGCCTCGGAAACAGAAGGCGATGAATCGAAAGTCTGCCGCAGCCCGGTAGCTGGAATCGTCGTACGAGTCTCGGTGCAAGCCGGCCAGGAATTGCAGGTGGACAGTTTGCTGGTGGTCCTGGAAGCCATGAAGATGGAAACCAGCGTCACGGCTCCAATTGCGGGAAAGGTAAAGTCAGTAAAAGTAGTGCCCGGGGAAGCAGTCAAACTCAACCAGGTCCTGGTTGAATTCGAATAACTGCCGACCCTCAACGAGGTAAGAAGGAAGAAGTTTATGTTACTCAAGCCTTTTGTCATTAATCGATATGGTCGCATGGTTTTCCCGTGCAACTTTTTTCCGGAACTGGATTTCTCTGTTTTCGAAACGCTGAATCAGTTTAACGCTGTCATCAGGCGAGACTTCGGAGAGAAAGCGCCCGGCGAAATGGATATTGCGACTCGTCTGCAAGCGGGAATTTACAAGAGCCGCTACGAACTCTGCCGGGACTTGACGTTGAACCTCTTCTGGGCGCAGCGCTTCGTCTTGACCATGTATAAGAAACGCCCCACGCGATGGGGAGATCTGCCCCGGCATCGAAGCGATATCTTTCTGCCCGTCTACAAGCCGCGGAACGCGACTGAGTTGACCGCTGCTATCGAAGCGGGTTACTCAAGCCTGCCGCCGATGTGCGATGAAGGCGTAGAAGACAAGATCTTCCGCATATTGCTGGATGTGTTCCGAAACAAGCAGGGTGCTGGCGGAGAGTTCAGAGCTATCAAACCTACCGTGGATGAGATCTTGTCCGACCCCAAGAATCTCACCTATCGGCTCCTGACTCATGAGCCGGATTATCACGGTTATGACTATGACGACGTAGTCGACTGCATCCACACTGTGCCGGAGCTCGAAGGCCTCATGCGGCAAGCGATGATCCTTCAGAACCAATACCGGTGGGACCCGGCGACGAGCGCCAGCGTGGAGGTAGGCAAACTGCGAGATGAAGATTATGTCGTAGCCTTCTACCCTCGGAACACCGACGTGACACAGTTCATTCGCCGGGTAAAACTGAATGGCCACGCAGTGCACCGTCCTCGGCAGTCGATGCCCGAGACCTTGGCCTTAAGCCCGCCCGAAAAACCATATCCGCCTGTGATCGTGCGCGACAGCTTTTCGGTTCTCCCCCGTCTCGAGGCGATTGCCGTCTACGAAGGCGAGGTGATGTGCACCAATAAAGATCTCATCCGAAATCACGCTTATTGCTGGTCCCACATGACCGAACAGGATATTTCCAGCAAGACGGGCATTGAGTCCCGTTGCTACAGCGAGTTAAGTTTGGAACAAATGTCTCTGTTGGCAGTGCGCGCGGCCCTAACAAAATCGGGGCGCAAGCCCGCAGAGATCGGAGCTGTCTTATTCTGCAGTTGCACCAGCACCAGGCTCATTCCGTCGGTGGCTACATGGCTCTCTGGAGAATTAGGACTGCTTCAGACTCATGCGTCGATGGACATCATAGCGGCATGTGCCGGTATGTCGTACGGCCTCGCCGAGGCAATACGCCTGCTGCAGGAGATCAAGCGGCCCATAATCCTCGTATGCGCGGAAAAATTTTCAGACAAGATCGGAACGGTGCGAACCTCACGGATGATTTTTGCTGACGGAGCTGCGGCTATGGTAGTCGCTCCCGCGCCCGCCGGAGTAGCCTCCGACATCGAGGTATTTCAAACCTACGCCAGCGGACCATGGTCTGAAGTGAATTCCATCATCTGGCCCAATCCCGAGTTTGATAACAACATCACCGTCTACGGTCCGGAAGTGAAATCACTGGCGAAGCGCTATCTGGTGCAAATGATCGGCGAACTCAAAACCCTCCCGCACCCTGATGGTGGCGAAGGTACGATGATGGATGCGCTAGATCTTGTTGTCCCGCACCAGGCCAACAAGAACATGGTTTTGACGCTGGCAGAGGCCGCTGGTGTGGCCGCCGAGCGTCTCTACTTCAACATCGAACGCGTCGGTAATACCTCCTCCGCAAGTATTCTTCTGGCCATTCACGATGCCGTGCGGGAGAAACGAATCGATCGGCCGATGCGCGTCTTCGCGCCCGGCTTTGGCGCAGGAGCGGTCGGCGGCTATGTGGTAATGCGGGTAGACCCGGCAATCGTGCTTTGCAACTCTCAGGAAAGGATTACGTCGATGGAAAGCAAAAATGGAGACAACCGAAGTAACGGACACAATGGACACAACGGAGCAGGTTCACTAAGAGGAAAAGTGGCGCTGGTTACGGGCGCCGGACGAGGCATTGGACGTGCAATTGCTCTCGAGCTCGCCCACCGCGGCGCGAACGTTGCGCTCGATTATCGATCTGATTCCACCCATGCGGAGAGCGCATGCGCCGAGATTCGCGAATTTGGCGTGGAGTGCATCACCATTAAAGGTGACGTCTCGAAGAAAGGCGAGGCCGCTCGCATCGTGAAGGAAGTGCTCGACAAATGGCAGCGTCTCGACATCCTCGTCAATAATGCTGGCATTACGCGCGATCGCTCTATGCGCAAGATGACCGATGATGACTGGGCTGAGGTGATCAACGTTAACCTAAATGGCACGTTCTATTGCACCAGTGCGGCCTTACCAGCCATGATCAACCAGAGGTTCGGACGGATAATCAACATCGCCTCTGTCGTCGGACAGATGGGCGCATTCGGCCAGGCCAATTATTCCGCCAGCAAAGGCGGCATCATTGCCTTCACTAAGACCCTCGCGCTGGAGATGGCTAAGTTCAACATCACCGCCAATGCCATCGCTCCCGGGTTCACCTCGACAGAAATGGTCGAGGCCATTCCCGAAGAGATCGCAGCCCAGATCAAGGCGAAAATTCCATTGGGACGCTTCGCCTCGGTCGAGGAAGTAGCGAAAGCGGCCGGATTCCTGGCTGCTGAGGCGGACTACATCACCGGACAAGAATTGAACGTGAATGGCGGTTACCATATGTAGTGTGCGCATGATCGCGCATCTGAACGTTTGACGAAAGGTACCATGCCAACGCAAGAGCATGACTACAATCTCGTGGTGATTGGAAGCGGGCCGGCCGGACAAAAAGGAGCTCTTTGGGCGGCCAGGCTGAAGAAAAAAGTCGGCATTGTTGATCGTACAACGCAGGTGGGCGATGTGGCGGCGCGCGGCGGAACGATCGCCAGCAAGACTCTGCGCGAAGCCGTTCTTAGTTCCCTCCGTCAGCGGACCTTTTATGCCAGCAGCGATGGCATCAGATTTCACGTCGAAATGGTGGACTTGACCTTTCGTATCGATGAAGTAATGAAGAGCGAAGCCCAGGCCCTGAAGTCCGAACTCGCGCGTAACCTCGTCGATAGGCTGGAAGGCGATGCGACATTTGTCGACGCTCACACCATCCAGGTTCAGGGCGCAAAGGGTTCAACCCTTGTTACCTCCGACAATTTCCTCATTGCCGTCGGCGCCCGCCCCGCGAGCAATGATCGGATTAGACAAGACGGCAAGCGGATTTTCAGCTCCGATCATCTACTCTCGCTGCGCGAGCTTCCAAGTGACCTCATCGTCGTGGGAGGAGGATTGATCGGGATCGAATATGCCTCCTTACTGGCAGCATTGGGGTGAAGGTTACGCTTGTAGATGAGCGCATAGTCCTCTTAAGTTCTTTCGATCGGGAGATCGTTGACAATTTCTGTTCGCAGTTACAGCAACTGGGTGTGAACTTTCGCTTGGGTGAGAAGGTGATCGAGTGCGCCGTTGACCCGAAAGAAAAGTGTGTCATCGCCAAATGTGAGAATGGCGCCAGTATCCGCGGAGAATCGCTTCTCTATACCCTGGGACGACTTGGAAATACGGATGGGCTCAACCTGGCATCAGTCGGCCTCAAGACAATTGAAGACGGCAAACTCGGGTGAATGACCAGTTTCAAACGGCGGTACCGAATATCTACGCGGCCGGCGACGTAATTGGCTTTCCTGCAGAAGATCTCTATTACGGCAGTATCTCGATGGAACAAGGAAGGCTCGCGAGTTGCAACATGTTCGGTTTTCCCGCCGTCAGCAAATCACATCTTTTTCCCTATGCTATTTATGCCATCCCTGAAATGTCGATGGTTGGCAAAACGGAAGAGGATCTTAAACAGGAAAAAACTGCGTATAAGGTGGGCATTGCGCGCTATGACGAGTTAGCCAAGGGCCGGATTCTTGGTGATCAGGGATTTCTGAAGCTGTTATTCGAACCGGACACGCTCAAGATTTTGGGAGTTCACATAATCGGAGAAAATGCCGCGGAGATCGTCCACATTGGACAAACGGCGCTATCTTTTGGAGCTACCATCGAGTACTTCCGTGACATCGTTCTGAATTATCCAACGCTGGCAGAAGCATATAAGGTTGCTGCGTTAGACGGCCTGCGAAAAGTGAATAGGCTGCCATGAAGCGTCATTCTGCCGCAACCTTACGCTTCTCGTAACGATTGTCCGAGCCAACGGCGAAGTTACTGGTTTCTCCGAAGATCTCCTTGCTGCGCTGCAGCTAAAAACACGCAGGCGAAGGGAACCATGACGCGGCGTTTTCACGATAGTACGAATCTACATTTTGAGTTTCCGCAAAAGCGCGCGGACGATTACTATTCTCATATCGCGTAGTAGGTTGCCATTTCCATTCCTTCCAGCTCAACGGGGGTGAAAAATGAGCAAATTGGAAGCTCGCACCAATGCGCAAATCCGCCGGATTTGCCAGGACATTAACCACCGGGCAAATGATCGACAGGGGTTGCAAACCCTTGTAGCCGAACTGCAAGAGCTCCTGAGAGAAGACCGCTATGGTGGAGAACAATGGCACAATGCTGCCACTCTGCGGCCTAACTTGCAGTCGGATGATCCTTTCGACAAGATCATGGTTCTATAGCTGCAGGGGATGCGGTGCCCCGGGCGCGGGCACGATTTCAACGAGCTGAACTTTTTTTGCGCGCCCTTGTGCGTGCCTTTGTTTTGCGTTTGCCCCCCTTCTGCTCGTCCCAAGTCCCGAAACCATGGACTCCAGCTCTTCTATGCGCTGTTTCAGATCGCCGATTTCGACCTTTCCGTCCTTTCCCCGGTGAAGTTCGTCTGCGCCTTCCTCTTCGATGGAACTCGATGGCATTGTGAAAGCAGGCGAAAACGGCTTCGCCGGCACACCGATAAATTTGAAAGGATTGATCTGCGGAGCCATAGCCTGATAGGCGTTCTGATACATGTCGGCTACGGCCTTCATGTATTTCAAGGTGGTTCCTTCGGTTACCTTTCCGCACGCGACAACCATCTGCCGTAATATGTCCAGCGGAAAAGCTGAATCAGATTCTTTCGCGTTTTGTACGATGATCTGGGTCAGCACCAGACGAGTCAGATCCTCACCGGTGGCGGCGTCCACCACCTGAACCTCCTGACCCTCCCGGACCATCTGCGCCACTTCGTCTTGGTTGATGTATCGGCTGTTCCTGGTGTCATAGAGACGGCGGTTTCCGTATCTCTTAATAATCACCGCTTTACGATTCATTTTTGGTTTCATTTTTTGCTTGACATCCGGCTCTGGAGGATCAATGATTAAGCCATGCTGCAATGCAGCACAAATCGCAACATTAAATTGCCCTAGAAGGAGCAGAACATGAGCACCCCCAAAAAGTCAACCAAAAGCGCAAATGGCGCCGGAGCAGCCAAAAACGAAGTAGTTGAGACTTTCATCCCCCTATACACCAGGAACGTGGAGCGTCTGGCGGAACTGCAGAAAAAGTCGCTCGATACCGCCTCGGAACAGAATGCCGAGCTAATTGAAGCCTGCAGAAAGGCTTTTTCCTACATTCCGGAAAATCCAGCCTCGTTCCTGTTCGATCTGGTTGGGCAGTCGTTCGAACGCTTTGTAGAAACCCAGAAAGGTGCGATCGACTTGGTTGTGGAACAGAGTCATGTTGTGGCCGGCCTCGCCAAAGAGCGTGTCGGCTCAGCCACCAAGGTAGCTGAGGGTGTGACTGCACTCTTCAAGCACTCGGTGGAATATTCTGTTGCGTCGCAAAAAAAGGCACTTGATTATTATTCGGAACAGCACAAGGCTGCTTGCGAAACCGCTAAGAAACAGTTCCGGCTCCCGAGCAACCCTGCAGCCGACGCATTCCAAAGTGGGGTTGATCTATTGATTCAGACGCAGAAGACACTGCTTGACATCGTTTCTGGACCGTTCAAGAGCGCCGCGTAATTCGTGTTGTTATACTCTGATTTGGCAGGCAGACCGAAGCCTTCGGCCACGGTTTGTTTACAGCAAGTCCCGGTTGGCGGGCGTCTTTTGCTTCGCCGCCGGCGAGAAAGGGGCTGCCAGTGAGCGATGAAAAAGCAACAAACGGAAAACCGCATGACCCAATGGAGGCGTTCCGCGGCCTGCGTGATAGTTATCTCGATGCCTGGGCGAAGGCGATGGTGGAAACCGTAAATACAGATGCCTACGCCCAAACGACCGGGGTCGTACTCGACACTTACCTGTCGGCGTCTTCCCCGTTTCGGACAGCCGTTGAGAACGCCATGCTCCACGTGCTGGAACAGTTAAGTATGCCCTCGCGGGCTGACTTTGTGGGGTTGGCAGAGCGTGCCACGAACATTGAAATGCGGCTCGATGACATGGACGCCAAGCTCGATCGTATTGAGCTCTTACTCACCAGGTCCGTAGCTGCCGCAAGCAAACCAAGGCGTAAAACAGCAATACGCGACAGAAAGAAAAACAAGGGGGCGAAGTAGCCATGACAAACGCCGCCGTTGTGACCGACCCGTTTACGGACCTGGTGGGAAAACTGACCGCATTCAACACCGCACTGACGACGCGAGCCGCCATTGCTCAAAGTCCCAAAGAATTGATCTGGGCGCTGAACAAAGCAAAACTGTATCGCTTTATTCCCGTAGTACCCAAAGAACAGCGTCATCCCGTCCCGCTGCTGCTTGTTTTCGCGCTCATGAATCGTCCCTACATTCTTGATCTTCGGCCAGGCCACAGCTTTGTCGAATTTATGGTCCAAAGCGGCTATGACCTCTATCTGCTCGATTGGGGAGCCCCAGGGCCGGAGGACAAGAATCTTAAGTTCGATGATTACACCCTCGATTACATGCCGCGCGCCATCCGCAAGATGAAGGTGATCGCTGGAGTGGAAGAATTCAGCATGCTCGGCTGGTGCATTGGCGCCATACTCACCACGATTTATGCCGCTCTGCGCCCTGACGACGGTTTACGCAACCTGATTCTGTTAACCGCTCCGCTGGACTTTTCCGACAAAAAAAATCTCACTTTCGCCCGCTGGACCGATGAACGCTACTTCGATGTGGACAAAGTGCTCGCGGCCTTCGGCAACATGCCCGGCGAGATGATTGACTATGGCGCCAAGGCACTGAAACCCGTAGAGAATTACATCGTCAACTACTTGAAGCTTTGGGATAACATCGATAATCCTCAGGTCATCGAAGCATGGCAAGCGATGAACACCTGGGTCACCGATAACATCCCACTGGCTGGCGGAGTGTTCCGGCAGCTTATCGTTGATCTTTACCGAAATGATCGATTGATGCGGGGCGAGTTAGTAATTCGAGGTGAGCAGGTAGATTTGAGCAGGGTGCGAGCCAATCTGCTCACGGTGATCGCGGAAGGCGACCACATCACGCCGCCGTGCCAATCAAAGGCAATTCTGTCTAGAGTAAGCAGTAAAGATAAAGAGCTTTTCAGTGTTCCCGGTGGTCACATCGGAATCATGGCAGGAAGTGGCGCCCACAAGCGCACCTGGCCAAAAATAGATGAGTGGCTCGGTCAGCGGTCAAGGTAACGAGAGCTGAAATGGAGCATGCAAGTTTGAAAACGCTTCGTAGATGGATCGAGAGTAAGTTCGGTCTGGAAGCGTCATTTCCCGCCAATCGGCAATGGCTGGGCTGAGTGATTGATGTCCTAAGAGTCTCAGCCCAATGCCAAGGCGGTTACAGTTCACCTCATGCAGCGGAAATCTGGGCTCCTCTTGTCTCGACAACATTGTGCGCTGACGCCGTCGCCGAGAAGAGCCGAAGAGGCGCTTTCGGTGCGCGTCATGCGACTTTTCCTTTCCGAGTGACAGATTCACTCTTGGCTCGCATCGATTTGACGAGGTCGGCCGATGAAGCTCCTTCGAGCGACAATCCGTAGCCCACTTCTCGCGCGATGCGCTCCTTCAACGGTTGAATGAAGTGGATGCGTGTGTTTCGGCGGGTCACCTCGGGAGCCTTCAAGTACAACTCGGCCAATTCTCCCGCGCGGCCGAGCGCCTTACCGTTCGGCACAACCTCGGCAACCACTCCCCATTCGTGCGCGGTTTGCGCTGGCAGCGGTTGTGGGTTCAGCAGGAACGCCTCCGCTCGTCCCGCTCCGGCGCGATAACTCCACGTGGTAAAAATTCCGTCACCGGGCGCAACGCCCGCGGAGAAGTGGGCTACATCCTGGAAGGTCGCACCCTCCGCCGCCACAATTACACTCCCAAGCAGCGCGTAGTCTGAGTGCACATGGGCGCGTCCCTCGATCGCTGCGATGACCGGAACCCGTATGTTGGCTATATTTTCCAAAGCCTGAACGCCTTCGTCGTGAACCTGGCTCCAAACGCCGGGATCGGCAACGTCGCCAAAAGATGACCAATCAACATCAGTTATGAACTCCCCACCTGCGCCCGTGAGGATCACTATCTTGTTCGCCCGATCTTGCGAAATTCGGTAAAAGGCCTCTACAAGTTCCGTGTGAGCCGGCGCGGACATAATGAATGGCCCGCCGTTGCTGTGGAACTCAGCAACCAGCACACCTTTGTCATCTCGGGTCAGCTTCAGGTTGTGATAAGCAGTGAAATAGTCACTTTGAATTGCATAGGATTCTCCTCTCTTTATTGCTCTGACTGCGTTGTTATTGCGAGGTTGGCATATTGCGCTCACGTGGCTACAACCAAACCGCCTGCGGCGCGAATGACCTCCCCCGTGACCCAGGCTGATTCGTCGGACGCCAGGAACACCGCCAGCGGTGCGATATCCGTGACGCGGCCGAGAGGGCCACTTTCTCGGACAGTCTGCTCATTGTTCACTCTTGTCATGCTCTCTGTTCCGTAAATTCAGTCATGGCAACTTCGCGATCGGGGTTTGCCGCAGACTAGGTGTCAGAATCGTCATTTCGCCGATCTGCTCCCGCTTAACGGCACCCCCGAGTTGGGCATGATTCATCATCCAGATCTCGGGAATGATTTCACCAACCAGCTGTCCATGACAGAAAAGGCGCACCAGAGAACTCTCGGAAACCACAACGCCCACCGCCTTGGTGACGGCGCTCATGTTGGCGGCGGCAATGTGACGGCTGCCGAGTCCGAGCGGCACGTCTACTTGCGCGGCTACAGCATCGAGATAGCGGCACGCGGAAAGGAAAATTCCCTCGCGGCTCACCACGAATGCACCGTCGAGTTGCGCCAATTCTTTGATAGTTCCTCGAAGATTGAGGTTGGCGACGCGGCGTGAGGACTCGGGATGCCCAGACAACGGATCCAAAATCAACGGTCTGGATCTCGCAAGCACGGCATTCTCATCCCCAAGTGTAAATAGCGTGCCGATGCGCCTTCCCTCGCGACCTTCGCGAGCGATTTCGACCGCGAGCCCAATCAGGGACTCAAGAACGTCAGGATCATATTCCGTGACTTGGCAGAGAATGCTTTCAAACATCCATCAAATCCCAGCTCTTCGAGTAGACGCCACCTACTGCACGCACGCTTTTTTGGATGAAGGGACCAACAAGAAGATTCAGGCGATCAATTACAAATGACAAATGACAAGTCCATGAACGGTTGCGTTGCTCCCACTCTTCTGCACGCCCCTGCTCGAAGTTAACGGCGCTTATTTCTTCCGTACCATCGAGGCCGCTTCCACACTGGCGTGCTTGTTCCACCCGTGGAAACTCGAGAAATCACCCGCATTCCATGCCTCGCGGAGCCCAGGTTTGCTCAGATCCCAGTCTGGGCGAATTTCACTCGTAACAATGCGAAGGTCGCGCCAAAGATCGATGACCGATGGACGCCCCCAGAACCAGTAGCCGTTATAGATGCTGTAAATCACGAGGCCCGGCTTGAGCACCAGCGTATGCGGGATCATCGGGTCATTGTCAGGATCGGTGTATTCCTGAATGTCGAGATCCTTTTGAACTGTTCGCTCGGGGTCCGAAAGGAATGTCCACTGGGCTCCGACTGATGCGCGGAATTCCTGCAGAGTATGGTGTTCGTCCGTAGCGATGGTGGCGATCTGCGTGTACGCCACTGCGATCTTCGGGTAAAACGCAGCGAGTTCCAAATGCTGCTGATGCTCTTTCGGGCAGTAATGTCCGCGCGCAAGCGTGAGGATCAGCGGGTCGTCGCCTTGCAGCTCGCTGAGCTTGCGCATTTTGTCCGTATGATCGGGCAGTTCGTAATCGGGGAAAATGCCTCCGGGCACAATATCAGAACGCATGATTGGACTCCTCCCGTTTCTCTTAAAGATCTTCTCTTAAAGATCAAGTGTGACACCCGCGCTTGGCTGGGCCGGGAAATGTGGGGAAATTTGTGGGAAATGCGGGCGCACTGTCCCCGCATTTCCCTCAATCCGCATCCCGTCCGCGCCGAGCGTTAACCGAGGGCTAACCGTATTTGAGGTCGGTGCTCTGTCCGACTTCGATGATATAGCCGTCAGGATCGCGTATGTAGCAGCGTATCTCGCCGTACTTGGGTATCGGTTCCGTGATGAACTCCGCCCCTCGACTTTTCCATAATTTGTAGCACGCTTGAATATCCGCAACCCGGAAATTCATAAAGCTGTTGATGTGATTCGGGTCGGGGACGCTGAGCGTTACCGTCGGCTTATCCGGAGTCGGCCCGCCCCCAACATTCAGAATCATCCAGATATTCGCAAGCTGAAGGTACGGAGGCGCGTTGCCGTCACCCATAGTCAGAATGCGAGCGCCGAAGACCTTTTCATAGTAGCGAGCCGATCGCTCGACGTCGGCGACGGTGAGAAAATGCGCGATGCTGATCCCCTCTCGCGGGGGCATCTCATAGCTCTTTTGATCGATTTGTACGCTGCTCATTGACGGCTCCTTTCAATACAATGCTCATCCGTTGATTCTGGTTTCGTATTCTACCTGCTGCCGATTAAGCCTGACGAGGAAAGGAGAAACAATTTAGACCAAGGTATTGCGCGACATTTTGGCATCGTTTGCGACCAGTTGTCCAATGTAGCAGGCACGGCAGGACAGCTGAGGCTCGGGCGCCTTATGAGACGCGCTGGCCCTGACCCAACAGGAACCAGAGTGGCAATTCCTGCAAGAACGGATTCGGCACTTAAGACTCGGGACTTGATCGAAGGGGATAGGTTTGTCTGGCTGGTGATAACGCAAATGACCCCGAGTATCCGGGGTCATCAAGAACGTGGTGCAGCTCTCTGTCAACTTCAGTATTCGCGGTGGTGGACACAATGTCAAGTTACTTGGGGAGATTATCTCTGCGTTCTCTCCCCGGTTTAGATCTTCTCCACAGATGGGAGAATGGACCCGGCGGGATTCGAACCCGCATCCGCGCTTTGACAGAGAGCTGTGCTGCCGTTGCACCACGGGCCCTGTCGGGAGTTTCGCGAGCCGCGTGGATCGTTGCAAGGATGCGAGTCACAATAGTTTTGGCCGGTTTTCAAATCGGGAAGGTTGGACAGCACGCCGAAAATGACGTGAACCTCCCGTCTGTATGAATGCATAAGTGAAATGAAGAAGGGTTCTCGAAGCGGCTACGATGCTGAGACTGGCGAGGAAAGCGCCAGCTCAGAAAGCTCACTCGGAGAACCCCATGAACAGCCTTCACTATATCGGATTCGATGTTCACAAAAAAGCCATCAGTTTCTAGGGGGCTGGCCCACACATTCTAATTTTCGCCTCCTCGCACCACCACGATCGAGGCTGCCCCACTCGCCGCGGTTTTCGGCGAGTGGGCACCACAGACCCATACAACTTGAGGGGAAACTGAGGGGAAACTCGGGGACAGACGGGACGTTCACTAACTCCGATTCACTAAAACCCGGTGAACATCCCGTCTGTCTCCATTTTCCCCCGTCCCCACTTCCCCCCACATCGCGAAAAAATAAATATAGTGCCCCCCCGTCGGTCCCCGCATCCCCTCGGAAAAAACCGTGAAAAAAATACGAGAAGAAACGTTATTCGCGCAGCGTGTGGGTTTCTGCGCTCGTTCACGCAACTCCCGGCGCCACTGCCTCCCGTTTTGCTGGCAGAAGCACTAACAGGACAACTCCGATCACAAGGAATACGATCACATCAGCAAAGTTCCGGTGGACGCCGTGCATCCACCCTTCCACGGTTTGAATAGCCATCACAGCGCCATGGGAGATGTGCCACCAAGCTGCTAGAGCAATCATCGAGCGATACTCAGACGGTCTCCTTGCGGCTATGAGTAGAAAGACCCCGACCGGAATAAAAAAGCTCAGAAACATCGGATGAATCTCGCTCTTCCGCTCCAAAAGCCAGCTGGAATGCCGCAGATCCGTATATAGAAAATAAATTTGGGCCAGATTGAACAGCCCCACGATCACCAGGACGATCTGTGTCAGGCGTTCTCTTTTCACATTGACCTCATTATTTGAGCGACCACTTACGACGTGCGGACAGTCTCAACCCCTGACCAATTCCACGCCTTCCAGATGATGACCGAGGTGCATACCGTTTCGATCGTTCCGAAGAAAATGTACGATGCAAACATATGCTCGTGCCAGGCACCGCTGGCCAAAGGGTAAACGAATTGCATCGAAATGACGGCTAAACTCTCAATGGCACCCGCGATGATATTCGCCAGCCGGTTCGCCCTAAACGGAAGCAGTCGAGACGCCAGAATCATGGCGATGGGTATTTCCATCAAGACCGCTGCCCCCAGCAGAGCCCATTGTGGGAGATGTGGGGCTGGATCTTGCGAGCCAACAATATCGAACAGGGCAAGAACGTCCGCATACAGGTAGTTCAAAAGCGCGAAAATCCAGAATAGAGACAACCGCTCCTTTGTGTCATGCATGTCAACCTCCTGCGGAATTGTATACGATCCCTGCAGGCACCTTGGATTGTGGATTTTTCTGCGACCGAACCTACACGCAGTGAAGCCGTAGCGGGCATGAAGGGCTTACGCTCTACTTCGCCGGCAAAAACTCAATCGTCACATCCCGGCTGGCAGGTTTGAAGGTAAGACAGGATGTGGGACCTCGGAGGCAGTCCCGTATTCCCCCCTCAAGCCATCACGCTCGCATCCTGCGCTTGTGTGCCTCCCGCAGCAATTGCATCGCCAGCGGCACTGGATCCGGACCCTTCCGCAGAATTTTCTCCTCGATGGCGTCCGGGCTAATCAGCCCCTTCTGTTGCAGGCCCTTAGTCATCGCATCTTTTTCGTCGTAGCTCATCGCTCTATAGCACTCCTCAGCCGATGGCGGAAAGGCCAGCCAATGTTCCGCTTCGGCTTGCGCCGCATCATCGGGATCGTGTCCCTTTCCCGTGGCTGACCACGGAGTCATGCCGAGCGGCGTCTCTGCCGCCTTGTCCGGCTCCATGACTACCTGCGTCGGCTTGGCTTTTTCCGCCTGCATCGTCTTCAGGTTGCAGGCCGCGATCTGCAGAGCATAGAGCAGCACTCCCGCGTCTTTGCGCTCGATTCTGCGCGAGAGCATCAGTTGCACCACTTGCCGGATCACGCTTTGAATCGAATGCGCGTCCTCGAACACCGGCAGCACGATCGAGCCATCCGAATATCGTTCGCCGTCCAGGTAAAGCTCCACTTCCCGCGGCTGGTTCTGTTCGTGGTAGTAACAGAGTTCCTTACTCTTGAGCGCCGGCGATCCGGACTGCGTGCCATTAGTCTTAACATGCCGGCATCGCCGGATCTCAATTGGATAACTCGCCATAAGTCCCATCCCTTTGCCGCAAAATAGCCACCAAATAAAAACGCGGCTGGATGCCCCAAGTCTCGCGCCTTTCGAGACGCAGGAGATCCGCCGCGCCGATCTTCTTTATTTTTCTCTCTACATCTATCATTTCAGATTGGGATGGGTAGACCGGACATGTTCCCAGGAAATATATCTGCCGTGGATGGAGTTAGTTAAGACCAAAGTTGAAGATTTCCCCTCTTGACAGGATTTTCGCCCGGGGGTTCGCAGGCAGGTCCCCAACGTCTCCGCGAGTATAACGTTGAAACAGAAACAACTGTGGGTGGACGGGTGGCCAACGTCGCCGTGGAGTGTAACGCTGAAACAGAAACAACTGGGGGTGCCCCACTTCTCGCGCCTTTCGAGAAGTGGGTATTCCCACCGCCGACACCAAGAGGTTTTACGCCGCCAGCGTTCTAATCTTAGGTAGGTGGCCAACGTCTGCGCGCGAGTACACGCTGAAACAGAAACAACTGGGGGTGCCCCACTTCTCGCGGCTTTCGAGAAGTGGGTATTCCCACCGCCGACACCAAGAGGTTTTACGCCGCCGGCGTTCTGATCTTAGGTAGGTGGCCAACGTCTGCGCGAGTACACGCTGAAACAGAAACAACTGGGGGTGCCCCACTTCTCGCGTCTTTCGAGAAGTGGGCATTCCCACCGCCGACACCAAGAGGTTTTACGCCGCCGGCGTTCTAATCTTAGGTAGGTGGCCAACGTCTGCGCGAGTACACGCTGAAACAGAAACAACTGGGGGTGCCCCACTTCTCGCGTCTTTCGAGAAGTGGGCATTCCCACCGCCGACACCAAGAGGTTTTACGCCGCCGGCGTTCTAATCGTAGTTGCCTTCCAACCAATGGACGGCGCGACGCTCGCCTCCATTCCGATCGCGCCACACAAGCCGCGAGCAGCCCGTGACCTTCCGGCGTCCAACCAAGGTCTTCGAGGACGGCATCAACCTTATGCATCTCAACTATCCGCTCGCGTTCGTTGGAATCATTGCGTCACGAGGCGGCATTCCATTGATTGACCGAGGGGTGATCGACCAGGGCGATATTATCGGCGCAATCGGTTGTTCAGGAGGCGCCGATTCCCAGGACGAAGTCGTGAGCAAAGCAAGCGCGGCAGTAATTAATCAACTCCCGACGAAGATCAAATGATACTAGCGAAACTCGGGGACAGACAGAACGTTCCGCGGCTTCCGCAGAAAAAATCAGGCAAACGTCCCAGTTTTGTCCTAGTGTCTCCCTGGCGGGTGGCCAACGTCCGCAAGTATAACGCTGAAACAGAAATAACTGGGGGTGCCCCACTTCTCGCGTCTTTCGAGAAGTGGGTATTCCCACCGCCGACACCAAGAGGTTTTACGCGCCTGACAGGTGGCCAACGTCTGCGCGAGTATAACGTTGAAACAGAAATAACTGGGGGTGCCCCACTTCTCGCGTCTTTCGAGAAGTGGGTATTCCCACCGCTGACACCAAGAGGTTTTACGCCGCCGGCGTTCTAATCGTAGTTGTCTTCGCGCGATACTTTAGTGTCGTTTGCAACCAGTTGTCCAGTGTATCGCAGCCTCGGCAGGACAGCTGAGCCTCGGGCGTCTTATGAAAAGGCGCTGGCCCTGACCCAACAGGAACCAGAGCGGCGATTCCTGCAAGAGCGGATTCGGCAGTTAAGATTCCGGGACTGGATTCGAAGGGGATAGCTTTGTCTGACTGGTGATAAAGCAAACGGCCCCGGATATCCGGGGCCATTAAGAACGTGGTGCAGCTCTCTGTCAACTTCAGTATTCGTGGTGGTGGAGACAATGTCAAGTTACTCGGGGAGATTATCTCTGCATTCTCTCCCCGTTATAGATCTTCTCCACAGATGGGAGAATGGACCCGGCGGGATTCGAACCCGCATCCGCGCTTTGACAGAGAGCTGTGCTACCGTTTGCACCACGGGCCCTGTCGGGAGTTTCGCGAGCCGCGGGGATCGTCGCAAGGATGCGAGTCACAACAGTCTTGGTCGGTTTCAAATCGGGAAGGCTGGACAGCTCGCCGAAATGACGTGAACTTCCCGTCTGTCCCCGAGTTACTCAAATTACAACTCCCGAGGGCGCCCCGCCCTTGTCGCGTTTTCTGCGATAGGGCGGGGATGTTGACTTCCTCTCCCCACCCGCCCCGACGTTCGTTATCGCTGCTGGAGGGACTTGGCGACGGAAATGTAGCGCTGGCCTCGCGCAAAATCGAAACTCTGAACGTAGCTTGCCCACCCTAACATTTCGTTAGAGCGATCAGCGAAGCGAACTGGGTCGACGCGCGCTTGGTGGAACATCGCTCTTAACTTTCTTCTCGTCCGGCGATCGACCTGGGGGCGGACGTTAACGACCAGGCCGGTAACATACTTGGCCTGACTCGGCCCCGCAAAACGCGTCTTGCGCGGGTTCAACGCAAAGCCTCGCGCCTCGAGGATGCGGCTCAGTTCTATTGTGAACGAGCGGGGAATCGGACGCAGGCCTGAAAACGTAAGGTCGTCGGCATAGCGTGAGTAGGTGAGTCTATTCTCTAAGGCAAGTTTGACTATCTCCTGATCTGCTGAGGAGAACACGAGGTTCGACAGGGCCCGGGGAGGTGGGCGCGCCCTGCGGAAGTGACCCGCCAAACGTACATAACTGCGCGAGCGCGTCAGCAACCGCCACTGGGAATCCGATGGTAAGGAATTGATTCCGGACCTGGCCGAGGGTGACCGAGCCGAAAAAATTCCTAAGGTCGACATTTAGGAGAAAAGGAAGCCCAGCGTAGAGTTTGGCGTTATGAACGATACCCTTGCCTCGCACGAAGCCAGTGGCAAAGGGCGAGAGCGGCTGCTGCTCTAGGATGAAGCGGAGGATATAATACTGGACTGCTTTCAGGAACGTCCTTGGTGCCAGTATCGTCCGTTCGCCACCGCTCTTTTTCGCAATTGAAAAGGATCGGTAGTACCGACTTGGATTCCGACCCATCGCTGTGATCAACTTCGGGCTAACTCCAAGAATAAAAGCAAAAACGGTCGGCGACGTCAGAGGCGGAAGGCCGCGCCCAGCGAGTTCGTCAAAGAGTCGCTCATCGAAGGTGTACCGCAGGTACGATTTCTGAATGGCCTTCTTCAGGGCGTCGGGAGAATTGTAAGAGATGAGTGGCGTCAGCAAATGAACTCACCAGTTGGAGGTGAATCTTCCCACCTCCCCTGCTCGAGCGCAGGCACGTTCGCTCAGCCGCGGCCTTTTGTTTTGCGGCTGAGCGAACGGGCCGACCTTATATCCCAGACCATACACCGCGCTGCGGTTGGCGATGCACCAACCAAGCCTACATGAGACATAGCCCGCCGCCACTCATCGGCCTAAATTGTAATCGCGTCGAAGGGCAGTTTTTAAAAAAAAGAGGCGATTTTTGTCGCGGGCCTTTCTTAGGCCCAGTTTTGCGGTCCTCTGGTTGCCTAAAATAGTGCAAGAGAGGGTTCCGCTCGTTTCGACAACCAGCCCCCTCTTGATTAGTTCTTTGAGCGCTTCCGACGCCTGGACGTCCAGGCCTCCCTCGGAGGACGGTGCAGTTCTTGCGAACTCCTTGAACAGGTCGGCCTTGGTGACCGGCTGGAAGACGTTCACTACGAATAGGACGAGAAAATATACGTCTCCACGATTCATAGGACTACTCAGCTAACAGCTTGTTGGATCGCTTTATGGATTTCTTTTCCTGCACCCGCTCAACCACAGTCCTTAGTACCTGATCTAAATCTTTGTAGTCCGTCTCCACAACCGTGGAACCTCGCGGCCTAGCAGCTTTGATCGGACCATTCCAGATATAGCTGCCGCGTCCGTACTTTGGGTCAAACAAGATAAGCATCTTGGGGGTGAACTTCGGCAGCACGGCGAACATTCCCAGTTCCGCAATTGAGCCTGGGCTACTGGGAAGTATAACGATTAGGTCCGCCCAATGGGCGAGCTCTAGTTCGAAGTCTGTGAGGTTCACGTGCTTGGGAGATTCCCCTGTGGCGAGGTTGTAGGCGTCCACCAGTTTCTTGTGTTCGGCGAGGGTGACGGTGCATCCCTTGACTTCTTTCTCGATGCCGACTTTTATATACGCGCGCAGGTTAGAGGCCGTTTGATCCTCGATGGTTCGGGAAGAGTCCAACGCCTCGCCGCAAAGAAAGATCTTCACCCGTACGTCGTCGTGGTCGGTGGTGACAAATTGCTGAAAATCTTCCGCGAGTTTCTGCTCGAACTTGTCTGCCATGGCGCAAAGGTACGTGTGGAAGCATTCTACACTCCCATCGCAGGTTGCAGGTTACGCGGAGCCGGCAGCTAAATTAGGGGGCTGGCCCACCCTAGTTTTCGCGGACGGGTGGCCCGTTCAAGCTCCGCTTGAGCAGGGCCTTTGCGCGGCGAGTGCATCCTCGCTAGCGGAAAAGGTCCGTGAGAGTTGATCTAGAAACCAAAAGCCCCGCTAGTCAGGCGGGGCTCGGCAAAATTGCCAGTCGGTACGCTATCCATCAAACACAGCCACTATAGCACAACGAAATTTGCCGCGAGCCATTTCTCATTCCAGGCGAATGGATACTTTCGAGGGATTGTTCTTCGACGCGGATGAGGATACTGTTCCCAAGTTAGGCTGCGTTTGGAGGATGTTGCCAGTGGGTACCGGACGCCGCCTTTCACACGGTCGAGTGGTCTCGTCAGCCACTACGGTGCGAGTCCGTCTTCCTCCGCAGTCCCCTCGACCAATAACGACCAATCCAATAGTTATCTCGACTTAGTCGTTGCATTTGCTATACTAAAAAAGATAGGCGGCGTACCAACTGGCATTTGCCAAGCCCCGGATGACTACCGGGGCTTTCGTTTTTCTAGGCAGTGGGTGGGGGGCTGGCCCACCCTAGTTTTCGCGGATATCAACATAACTCTGGCTGCCTCACCCTTCACGCTTTTCGAAGGGTGAGCACCACGACCGCCGGCACCAGGCGACTTTTTCTCACCCGCAATTCGGCCTCCCGGGGGCTAGTTCATGCGTACGAGACCCGTCGCTCCGAGTCTGCCGGACTTCGCCAACTAACACATTCTTAAATACTTTACGCCTAACTCCTTTAGAATCAGAGACCACTCCACGGATTC
>CAVWWW010000022.1:0-26253 GCA_963758745.1 uncultured Acidobacteriaceae bacterium | reverse complement strand
ATAGGTACTCACTACAGTCCTCAACAATTGGGGAAAATCTTCACGGAACATTTTGGTGGAGCCGGACGCCTGGATAAAGCTTTCTTTCTGTCCGCCGGTGGCCGGGATGTCGAAAACGAAGGTGGCCTCGTGCGAAACTCGGTGAATCATCGGAGGCCCGTACACGGGACCGGCATACGCTTCACCCGGAGCCGCCTCGACATTGCGGTCCACCCGGGTCAGGACAGTTCGCCCGTCGCCTGCAGCCGCCCATCAGATGTCCGCACGATCCGCTTGGAGTGGAAACACACCAGCGTGTGATTGGAAGTGTTCTCCAGCCAATGGGTCAGGAATTTTCCATCTTCATTAATGGCAGGCTCCATAGCCATCGCCGGATAGAACCTCAAGTCAATACTGGACTGTGATAGGTCGTCGTCGATTTTTACTCGTCCGTTGAGCCTGGCGAAGCCGAGAGCTACGTCGATTTTCGTTTTCCCGTAATCCGTCGTCGCGTCGGTGACAAGTTTTGCGTCGGAATAGCGAGGGTCCACGTGCCAGGATCCGGCCATGGCAGCGGGTTTATCTGGAGCGTTCATACCTAGAATACCCAAAGCTAGAATTACAGCTGCCCCAAATAGAGCCGTGTGTTTAAGCATTGTCGTTTCCTTTCGAAGAAGAATTCCCCCGGGCAGTTTTTTCCAAATTGTTGAGATTTGACGGAGCCCGGTTCAGCGAGGCGCTACACGAAGCGTAGTGGCCTACGCTGACTGGCGGAGTTTAGCGCATTCCCAAACTAAGTCAAGCTAATAATCCGGCTGGCTAGCTATATCTGGCTAGTTCCCACGAGTCAGCGCCAGTGCGGTTACATCGTTGTGTTTGGGAGCCATGTGCATGAAGTCCTGCACGCTTTGCAGAATGTTCTGAGAAAGATCTTTCGCCGACGAAGCTCCCGCTTGCATAACGCTCTTCACGCCGTCCAGTCCAAATTCGGCGTGTTTCGATTCCGCCTCCACCACGCCACGCGACACCACCGCCATCGAACCCGTAGGCCCGAGGCCAACAATGCGAGCGTCAGTCGGAGCCAGAGAAAAAAGGCCGAGCGGCAGCCCGGTCGCGGGCAGTTCGACGATGCTGGAGTCGTCGCGCAGCAGTGCGGGAGTGTGCCCGGCATTCACATAGCAAACCGTTCCCAACTCTTCGTTATAACAACCGGCAAAGGCCGGGCAACTGCGCACTCCGCCGGCAGCCCGCATGATCTCCAAATTCAGCCGGCGCGACAATTCGACCATCGCTTCCGTCTCATTCAATTCGTCGCTGGAGAAGAGTTCTTCACCCGATGCGCGAAAAGACGCCTGCGCAGCTTGGATTACCGGCAGGCAGGTTTCACGCTTCCCAGCTACGTCGAGCAATCCGAAAAGAAAACGATACGGGCCGACCCGCAGAAAATCATGGAGATCGCCTCCAGCCCGGGAGGAAAAATAAGCCACTGCCATCTTCGCGCCCTGCAGCTCCGGAGCGTCCCCCTGCACAATCTGAGGTGCTTCATCGCTTGTCGAGCCGAATCCGAGTTTTGAGAGCAACCCACTCATGAGCGGCGAAATTAACACAAAGCTTGAGGCGGGGCAATGAGCGGAAAGCGTGGGCTATTCGCCGTAACGTTCTTTCAGCCCGCGAGCCATTTCGTCCCGAAGTTGGCGGTAATCGGAGTGAATAGTGACGCGCAAAGCCGCTTCCGTCGAGCTGCCTTGCGATAGCAGTCCCGAATGCGCGAGATTTCGCTCATCCCGTAATCGTCGCGTATCTGTTCGGCAGCGGCTAGAGACTCGGCATAAGCAACCATTGCCTCCGGCCCGCCAAAGCCCATAAAACTGCCTTCGAGCACGTTGAAAGGGATTTCATTCCCGCTCGCGAATAATTGTGCGAGCTGGCGTCCGTACTGCGCTGAGGACTTACCCTCCTCGACCTGTGCAATGCCTTCGTTCAGCCAGGTCGGGCAGCGATTGCTCGACATCTGCGACACGAACGAGTGCGTCAGTTCATGTTTCAGGACGCGGGCCAGTTCGGGAGTAACGCTCTGGACTCCGCTGATCGGGATGCGCAGTTTGCCGTCATTGAGGGCGCCGCTCCACGCGGGCGCGCGCGTCACGTCGAAGAACGCCTGCTGCGTATAAAGCGTGACCGCAATAGTGTTCTGAGGCGAATAGCCGAGATCGCGCACCAGGTCGTCGTAATCCGAGTCCAGGGTGGCGAGCAGATCGCGTCGAAAGGCCTCGGAAGTATCTTTACCTTCGAAGTGGAGGTTGAAGTGGCTGCTCTCGCGTTGTGAGAAATCGGATTCGGCACTTGATTCGCGTTCCGCGCGAGCAAGATATTGACTGACGGTCGCATCAGGACGTAGCGCCAGCGACTTCTTCCACGATCGAATGGCGTCGGGCGTATGATCACTGGCAAATTGAACAAAGCCCAGCATCGCTATGGCGTCGGGCGATGTAGGGTCAACACTGGCGGCATGTTGCGCGTAGGGCAAAGCTTCCGCGGCGTGGCCCGTGCGCATCAGGGTGGCGGCGTAATAGATGAGCAGGGTCGAATTATCCGGCTGAAAACGAAGCGCAGCCTGGTAATAGCCCTTCGCCTGCGAAAAGTTGCCATGATCGGATTCATGTTTTCCCGCAAGAAAGTAGGCCGTGGCCGTAATCTCAGGACTGGCAGTTTGCGCGATGTTGGAGAGTGCGTCGATATCAACCTTGCCGTCACGAATCACCTTTCCGACTACGTCGGCCTCGTGGCTGAACGACGGCGCAGGCGCAGTGATATCGGGAACGGTGGTGGATCCTCCGGATCCGGCGCGAGCCGGAGCGACCCCACCAGACTCGATGCGCTCGACGGAAGATTTCGGGATAGCATACGTATCTTCGCCAAGATCATACTCGACGCGACCCTTGGTCTCGCGGACCTGGTCGGCCCAGATGGTGCGTCCATTCTTAAGATGAATGACATCGGCAGGCGCGGGAAGCGCCGCCAGAAGCATCAGAGTAATAAGAGTTAGCCCGCGCACTGCGCTGATTCTAGCAACCGCATTATGCAGGCGGTAAGGTGACAAAGGTGCTTGAACTGGAGACCGCGTCCGTCGCAAGAAGTTTCCAGGTTCCGGTCGTAAGGTTGTCAGTGCGAACCAGGTGACCGCTAGGTTTTTGAGAGCTGAGAACTGCGAGCCGAGAGCTGAAACTCATGAATCGCCGCATGATCGTGCTGACATGGTGGTTGCTGGCCGCGACGGCTTGCTCGGTCGCGGCCGCCGCCGATCCCCAATGTCCGCAGACCACCAGCGACCTCTACGCGCGAATTCGTTCTGTCACTCTCGATCCGCGACGGGTATACCGCATTCGCGACGCCTCAATCGATCGGCCTAGTCTCAATATTGATTTGGACGATGGCACGATAGCCTTTACCGAAGATATCTGCGGACGAATTACGGGCGCCGCGTTTGAGGGTGAAGGCGAAATACGGCTGCGTCCCCCGAATCGCGAAGAGCGCGGCTCCTTGGCGCTCTTCACCGGAATGGCAATTCTCGAAGAACAGTTCACGTCCGCGTATTTGCGCTTCAATGACGATACGGCCACGGCTTTGCAACCGTTTCTTGCGGCCGCGCCGGACGGCGAGGAGTTTGTAACAAAATGGCGTGACGCAGCTCGAACCTTGGCCGACTTTGACGCGTTGCGTCTGCTCTTGGACTTCAGTCATTTCCTCCCTGTCGAGGTCGCGGAACGACCGGCGTATTCTTCCGTCCAGTCTGGCGATCAGAAATTTCCCCCTTTACTGCACGCGCATCTGCTGGGCACAAACTTGGGCGCTTTCGAGGTCATATGGGACGCGGCGAACGCTGAGCCACTGTCAGCGGGGCAGCCGCGGATGAAAGATGGCACCTTGTTCTTCGATTCATGGACATCATTTGCACCTCCCGGTGCTGACAGTGTCGCTGCATCTCCACCAGCCGATCTCTCAATCACGAATTTTCGCATTCGCGCGTCCGTCGAACCTCCAACCATGTTGCAGGCATCAGCGGAAGTGAATTTGCGAATTCGCAACGGGGGCGAGAGAACGCTAATTTTTGAGCTGTCGCGTTATCTGAAGGTTGAATCAGTTGAGGCCGACGCGGGACCGCTAGACTTCGTCCAGAATCCGGCGATCGAAGGAACGCAGCTGCAACGGAAAGGAAACGATCTGGTTGCGGTCGTTCTCCCCGCTCCCCTGCCACCCGCGAAAGATTTGAAGCTGCGCTTCACCTATGCAGGCGAGGTCTTGTCTGAGGCGGGGAATGGATTGCTCTACGTTGGCGAGCGCGGTATCTGGTATCCGAATTTCGGATTTAGCCCGGCGCAGTTCGAACTCGAGTTCCACTATCCCGCAAGTTGGACGCTGGTCGCGACCGGAAAAAAGATCGCTTCCAACGCGGATCAGGAAGGGGAAACAAATGAGTATCAGCCCGGAGAGAAGGTTTCGCGCTGGATCTCCGAGCGGCAGATACCCGTAGCCGGCTTCAATCTCGGTAAATACATTCGAGCAAACGCGAAAGCAGGCAAAATTCTGGTCGAGGCCTACGGAACGAAAGGAGTAGAAAAATCATTCCCAAGGCCAAGTGAGGTGATCGAGGAGCCGCCGTTTCAGAGCATGACGCGATCGCGACCGCGATCATCAGCGCCCTTGATAATAACTCCGCCCCCGCCGTCGCCAGCGCACGATCTGCAAGCCGTGGCTGACAAGGCCGCGAAGGCAATAGAAGATTTTTCCCAGTGGTTCGGACCCTATCCGTTCAGTTCGCTGGCGCTGACGCAGATGCCGGGAAATCAGAGCCAGGGTTGGCCTGGACTCGTGTTTCTGTCGAGCTTCGCCTTCCTCAGTCCGCAGGAGCAAACCGATTTACATCTGGACCCGGTCGCTCGTGCCATCGACAGCCAGGTCCTTGTGCACGAAACGGCGCACCAGTGGTGGGGCGACCTGGTTCTTTGGAAAGGTTATCGTGATCAATGGCTCTCCGAAGGCCTGGCAAACTATTCGTCGCTGTTAATCCTGGAGGAACAGAATCCCGCGCAATTCAGAGCGGTTCTGGAAAAGTATCGCCGCGACCTTCTGAGCGAAAATAAAGATGGAGAGCCGTTGCGCGATGCCGGACCAGTAACTTTGGGACTGCGCCTGGAATCGTCGCATTTTCCCAATGGCTACGAGGCCATCAGCTACGAACGTGGCACATGGCTGTTTCACATGCTGCGCTCGATGTTGCACGACTCAGCCTTACACAACTCAGCAACTTCGCGCGATTCCGAACCATCCCGTTCGCGCAAACCGCGCGAGAGAGCGCCGAATTCAGACGAGCCGTTCTTTCGCGCCCTGCGCAAGATTAGAGAACGCTATGCCGGAAAAGCCATCAGCACGCAACAATTAGTGCAAGCTTTTGAAGAAGACCTGCCGCGCCCACTTTGGTACGAAAAACGTCCCAAATTGGATTGGTTTCTGAACGGTTGGATCGAAGGTACCTCCATTCCAGAGCTCGAAAGCCGGGAAATTCGTATCACCGACAAAGCCGGCGTTACCACCGCAACCGGAGTGATCGTTCAAAAGGACGCGCCCGATGATCTCGTCACCGCCATTCCGGTATACGCATCAACCAGCGCAAACACGCTTGTTTTCTTAGGCGAAGTACTGGCAGACGGCCATGACACAGCGTTTCGCCTGATCGCGCCAAGCAATACGCGCAAGATCGTTCTCGATCCTAATCAGACGATTCTCACTGCGCCAGGTGAATCACGGCCGCTACCTCTGAACGAGGGACATTAGTGCTACGCACGTCCGCGCTCCGCCCATAACGAGGCGATGGAATTGCTGCACCTTGGCCAGGAACTGGGATCGGGGTGAGAGTGTGGCTCTTCAACCGTCAGTGTGCGCGAACCAGCAACCCCGTCGCCGCACCATCCTGCTGGTTGAGGACGAGCCCTTTGTGTTGGACGCAACCAGTCGCATTCTGCAAAGCGGCGGTTTTGAAGTTCTGCCCGCCACGAACGCGCAAGAAGCGATAACAATTTTCCAGGACCGCAATAACGGCTTCAAATCCCACACCAGCCGAATCGATCTCGTAATAACGGACATGGTTCTTCCCGGCCGATCTGGAGAGCAACTAGGTCAGGATCTGCGCCAGCATTCCTCGGACCTTACCATCCTCTTAACCTCCGGTTATGCCAATCCGGAATACGAAGCCGAAGCTCCCGAGTCGCGCACCTATTTCCTGCCAAAGCCCTACTCGAAGCGCATCCTCATAGACAAAATCGAACAAATTCTAGGGGCGCAGTTTCTCCAATGCTCGGCAACCCGAACACGATAGCAAGACCCGCAACCAAGCACCTTTCTTACCTGCAACCTTCTGTGGAGTTTATAATCCTCGTTCCCAACTTCAGTTCCAGGGTTCACGCGCAAACCGAGCGAAGCCCGATTCCTAGCAGAACGGAAGCGGAACGCAACAGAACGCAAGGAGAACGAATGACCCTAAAAGGCCGAGTAGCGCTAGTCACCGGAGCCTCGCAAGGCATAGGCCATGCCTGCGCGAAAGCGCTAGCGCAAGCAGGCGCTACCGTAGCCGCAGCCGCGCGCAATCAGCAAAAGTTAGAAGAACTGGTGGCCGAGATCACCAAAACCGGAGGCCAAGCCTCTGCTTTTGCCATGGACGTCTCCGACGAAGACCAGCTCAAATCGGCCATCAAGCAGGCCATCGCTCAGTTCGGCAAGATCGACATCCTGGTAAACAACGCCGGCATCACGCGCGACCAGTTGGTTATGCGAATGAAGCGCGCCGACTGGGACGCTGTCCTCAACACTAACCTGACCTCCGCCTATCTCTGCGCCCAGCAGGTCATCCCGACGATGCTCAAGCAGCGCTGGGGACGAATCATCAACATCACGAGCGTCTTCGGCCAGATGGGCCAAGCCGGACAAGCCAACTACGCCGCCTCCAAAGCTGGCCTCATCGGCCTGACCATGGCCATAGCCCGCGAGCTAGCCTCCCGCAACATCACCTGCAACGCCGTCGCTCCGGGATTCATCGAGACCAACATGACCGCCGCCCTAAGCGAAGAATTCAAGCAAACCGCAGTAAAGCAGATCCCGCTAGGCCGGGTGGGCAAACCCGAAGACGTAGCCCACGCAGTAAGCTTCCTGGCCTCAGAAGAAGCCAGCTACATCACCGGCCACGTGCTGAACGTAAACGGCGGCCTTCTGATGGGGTGATGATTCCAATAGCCCGCCAACGTGGCTTCGTGCGGGACAATCTGAAATCCACAATGAAAGAAATCGACTAGCTCGTTGCGGTGCTGCCCAAAAATCAGGGAAAATCATTTACCAGCCAAGATCGATCTACCGAAGCTCGGAAATGAAGGGATAGCCGGCGACGGCAAAGGCTCGCTCGTGCCAGCCCAATAGGACGGCACCGTGCCGTTCATCCCCAGTTTCAGGGTGACGTGACCATCCGATCGAGTCGTCAAGCACTTCCTCGTATCCACCGTGCCGAGTCCACTAACGACCTTGCATCCAGTTGTCTTTGCCGAATAGCGGCTCACATCCACATTGTGACGGCCACCACATCCCTCCAGCCCGACCGATGCAACAATATCTACTGACTTGTGGCATAAAAGAGGCGCGCCGTTCCCAAAACGGATCGTGGTAAGCCGTCCAAATTCATTTTCAGCGCCCTAAGGGAAGATAAGTCCTTGTTTTTGTATTATGTGGCAATAACTCCTTTAAATTGAATTATCAGCAAAAGCGCACTCCTAACTCGATGATTCCAATGGTATGAGAAAAGGGGGGGTGGGGGTCACTGGATCAATCCCCGCGATCAAAAAAAAATTCGCACAGCGCTCAGAGGAGATTCTCAGCAGCAGAGATTGCGAATTTTTCAAATCGGGAATCCGCGCTTCAGTTGTGGACGGCTTCCAGGCGAGCGTGATAGCCCTTGCGCGACCGTATCTGCAGCCGCTTGCCATTTTTTTCGGCTACAACTTTGATCGTGCGATAGCTTCCATTCGGTTGAAAATCTGCAGGAGTATAAGCGATGAAGTAGCGGCTGCGAATGACATCGCGCAACTTATCGAATGACTTGCCCAAAGTTAGCAAATCGCCCGGAAACATTGCCTCTCCACCGCTTTGTTCAGCGAGCGTTTCTAATATTTTGTCGGCATCGGTTTTGTCGCGAATTTCTTCTCGCGTGCTGATGGCGTAAATCGTTACCCCAGTTCTTTCCGCAACCTGAATCGTCTGTTTCAGGCTAGTGTGACTGGAGTTATCTTCGCCATCGCTCAATATCACCAGAACTCTGGCGACCCGCTCGTGATCAGGATATTTTGCCAGCTTCCAACATGCTGAGGAGACGGCATCAAAAAGCGCTGTGCCTCCTCCGTTTGTCAGCTTTTCGATTCCCTTTCCCAAGTCGGTTGTGTCGGCAGTGAAGTCTTGCGTGACCGTGCTTTCGGTGGCGAATCCGGTGATAAACCCGAGATCAGAGCCTGGCTTCAGCACCTTTTCAACGAATTGACTCGCAGCCCGCTTTTCGAACGAGAACCGATCATGAACGGAACCGCTCGTGTCCACAAGCAAAGCAAGACGCAGAGGAAGCTTCGATTGCGGAGTAAATTGGAGCACACTCGCTGGCGGCTTATCGTCGTCGCGGATATTGATGTCGGACAACTCCAAGTCGTTCACCATATGTCCATGACTGCTGACAGCAAGGAAGAGCGCGACCTCGTCTACGCTTTTACGAATGGTCCATGCGCTTCCGCCATACGAAAAATTTGGAGGAACTGAAGTTGCTCCTCCGAGAGCACCCTCTGCTGGTTCCGCTTCGGCTATCTTGTTGCAGTCGTCGCACGAGGTCTCGGATTCGTCGCCCAGTGCGCTCAGTTCCGCTTTCAACCTGTCGCTATTGGGAAATGTCTCTAATTTCTGAGGAGTGGAAACGGTGGTTGCTTGCGGCGCGGCATTTGCGGCTGCTGCTCGCACTTCTTTATTACGCGCCAGAGCAGCCAGATTCTGGCGCGCTACTGGAGCATATGCATTGGTCGGGTCTTCATCCAGAAAGAAGCGAAGCTCGTGCTCCATGCTCTCGAAATCGTTGATCGACATCGCTGCGGACGCAGCCACATAATGCACATTCGCCATTCCCTTGTGCTCCATGGCATGCACTCGCCTGGCGGTTTCGAGGGCTTGCGGGTATTCATGGGCTCCGTTTTGCGCATATGCCAACGCGGATAGAGCTCTGGCGTTGGAGTGAATAGACACGGCTTTCTGGAGTTGTATTTCCGCGGTCGCGAAGTCTTTCGTCGATAACGCGAGAAGGCCGAGATTCAGGAAAGATCCGGGAAACTTCTCATCGATCTTCGCCGCAGTTTCGAATTCGCTCTTGGCTTGAACAACATCATCCTGATCGAGGTAAGCGAGTCCGAGACCGAGGTAGGCTGCGACAAAATTGCGATAGTCCGCGATCGCTTTTTGCAGGTGCTTGATTGCTTCTTTCGAGTTCTGCGCTCGCATCAATGAAGTGCCGCGGTTATATTCCTCAATGGCCTTATTAGGAGCATTCAGGTCGAGCGCCGATACTGCACCAGAATCGATCAACTCTTTGTCTTGAGCGTTTCGGTGCTCGACGTCCTTCAGATGCTTGTTCTGTTGGTCGAGATACATGTTCGTGAAGTCGATTTGTGCAAACGCGGAATCTGGACCTGCGTTTATGTAAGGAATTTGCGCGCGTGAAGAGATCGAGGCAGAGATGCAGAGAGCAATAATCCATGCGATCGAGGGAATATTATGCTTTGACGATCGAGGCCGAGATGCAGATTGCACGAAACCTACCCCTGCGAGTGATATCACTCTATATTGTGTTCAACCGCCGCACGGCGGGGAAGGTCATGCCGACACGGTCCAGCCCGTGGAGGCATCATTATAGCTGGGATTTTCCTATCTATCCTTGAAAATTGATCCTTGAAAATGATGAATCTGGATGATCGTCTTTTGGGGGATTGTTTTTGGGGAACTGTGCAGCGATTTGCATCAGGGGCGCACTGACCAAGAAGGCCATTGTGCAACAGAGATGCCTTTTGCAGGCAGGCGTTTGCATGTTTGGATTGGATGAATAAGGTGGTCAGACAAAGTAGACGCACTAACGCAAGGGGCGGATGATAAGGATCATCCCGGGACGCAGGGCTGCAATATTTTGGTTGTCGTGCTTCAGGGCGGTGACGGTTGTTTTATACGAGTTGGCGATTGAATAAAGGGTTTCGCCTTGTTTCACCTTGTGACGCTTGACTATGGCTGCTTTTGCCGCGGCGGTTTGAGTCAGTTGGTGATGGGTTCCGACGGCGCGTGGCCCCGCACGCCGGGTTGCCGTTTTGACTTCAGCTGTCGCCGTGATGGGCAAGTGAAGATAGAGGACTTTTCTTCCGGCTAAGCTCTCCCCTTTGAGATGGTTCCAACCGCGAACCATTTTGGGGGAAACTCCGAAATTATCGGCTACCGATTCGACCGTATCTCCTCGTCTTATTTTGTAGCGAGTAATGGCACGCGCGTAGGTGCTGGTATCGGCTTCTTTGCCGGTCGCAATCGGGATGATCAGGCGAGTTTCGGGTGCGACCGCCGCTTTGTCCAGTTCATGGTTCAATCCCTCATTCAGACCGTTTGCTTCGGCGATGGCTTTGGGAGTGGTGCGGTAGGTTCGGGCGATTGAGGCCAGCGTTTCTGGTCCCTGTACTTTGTGATAACGCCACCAGACTCGCTTATCGACGGGAATCGATGCCACAGCGAGTTGAAACTTATCGGCCGTTCCGGCGGGGAGGTGCAACTCGAACTGGCTGTCTTTTTCCGTCGACCGCGGCGTTGTCATTCTCAGGAGGCTGGGATTCAGGTCGAGCAACTGTTCGGTGGTTGCGTCTACGCATTCCGCAGCGAGCCGTAGATCGATGGGATAGTTGATTTTTACGGTGTCGTAGGGAACGGGCTTATCTTTTATGACTGAATCCAACCCATATTGAGCCGGATTTTTAGCCATGATGGTCACGGCCAGGATAATCGGGACGTAATTTCTCGTCTCCTTGGGAAGGACGTTGCGCCGGTAGAGCTCCCAGAAATCGGCGTAACCGGTGCGCTTTACCGCGCTCTGAACCGTGCCTGGGCCGGAGTTGTAGGCGGCCATGGCGAGGTACCAGTCTCCGAATTCGTTGTAGAGGTCCTTCAGATGACGCGCGGCTGCCCTCGTCGCTTTTTCTGGATCCTGGCGATCATCGACCCACCAGCTGCGCTCGAGCCCATAGCCTTGGGCTCGGCTGCCCATGAATTGCCACATGCCTCTTGCTCCGGCTCTCGAGACAGCTAGAGGATGAAATCCAGACTCGGCTTGCGCCAGATAAATCAGCTCCAGTGGCACGCCTTCTTCCTTGAGGATGCTGCGAATCATGTCTTCGTAGCGGCCGGAGCGGGCGAGGGCGCGTTCGAAGGTACCTCGACCCCGGTTTGAAAAGTAGGTGATGAAGCCAGCGACCTGATCGGTCATTACCAGCGGGAGGCCAGAGTGCGTGGATCGAATTTCGGCCTCCGCTTTGGCCTTGACGTTGGCGTCCACCTGGGGATTCAGTTCGTTGGCTTCGTCGATGGGCGCCGGTTCGGATTTTTGCTCAGCGAAGCCGTCTCCCTGCTGCAGGGCTGCCAGTTCCAGGCCGTTGACGCCATCCAGAAGGCGGTCCAGTTCTTGTTCGAGGCGGTCGTCGCCGCGGGGGTCAAATCCGCTGCCCAGAAGCAGGTTGAAGGCGGAGTCGAAATTTTGTTTTGCCGCCTCCAGGTGACCGGAGTGGTAGTTATCCTGCCCGGCCTGGTATTCTTTTTCAACTTTCGCGATGAGGTCGGCTATGGGATCGACTTCCAGCGTCTGTGGAAGTTGAGGTTGGGACTGGGGCTCTACTGCTGTCTGCTTCGCTTTCTGCGGATCGGGCTGACTGCTTGCCGCCACCAGGCTTGGAGCCTGAGCTTGAACTGGAGGCACGAAGGTTTTCTGCGCGCTCTGGCAGGCCAAGGTGGCCGCCAGCGGGGCGGAGAGCAGGACGGCTAGATAGCCTCGCGAAAAAAAACTCATATTTTCAAAAACTTATCGCAACCTAATCCGCAATGTTAAAACACTATCTTAGAATGAGATGGTACTATCGCGAAATTCGTTGGGTCAATTCCGCAGAAGAACATAGGCCTGGTTACTTTAGGAACTGGATGGCGATATTACTCCAGCCTGTCCGCGACGGCAACGAGTCTTTCGCCGTTTCGGTTCATCGAAAAGGACACATATGAAAGCTATACAAATCAAACAAACGGGCGGCCCCGAGGTGATGGAGTTCGTGGACTTGGCGGTTCCACAGCCTAAGGCGAACGAAGCGGTGGTGAAGATCGCAGCGGCAGGCGTGAACTTTATTGATGTTTATAACCGCGAAGGACGCTACAAGGCTCCTCTGCCGCTGGTTTTGGGACAGGAGGCCGCAGGCGAGGTTTCAGCGGTTGGGGCTGACGTGCGCAATGTGGCGGTTGGCGATCGGGTCGCTTACTCATCCGTACTGGGAAGCTATGCCGAATACGCGGTCGTTCCGGCGGACCGGTTGGTGAAGATTCCATCGGGAGTGGGAGAGCGAGAGGCTGCGGCAGCCATGCTGCAGGGAATGACGGCGCATTATCTTTCGCACGATACTTATCCGCTCAAGAAAGGCGAGACAGCTTTGATTCATGCCGCCGCTGGCGGCGTAGGGTCGTTGCTGGTGCAGATGGCGCACAATATTGGAGCGCGGGTGATCGCCACGGTTTCGACTGACGAGAAGGCAGCGCTGGCGAGAGGGGCGGGAGCGGATGAGATCATTCTTTATACCAAGGTAGATTTCGAGTCGGAGACTAAACGGATTACCGGCGGCAAAGGCGTGGATGTGGTCTATGACTCGGTGGGCAAGACTACATTCGAGAAGGGATTGAATGTGCTGCGTCCGCGCGGGATGATGGCACTGTTCGGGAGTTCTAGCGGGGTGGTGGCTCCGATTGATCCCCTGGTGCTGACGCAAAAGGGATCGCTCTTTCTTACGCGACCATCGCTGGGGAATTACATTTCAACTTCAGAGGAGTTGCAGAAGCGAGCTGGCGCGGTCTTTGGCATGATTCGTGAGGGCAAGCTTAAATTGCGAATTGAACACACATATCCGCTGGCGGAGGCGCAGCGGGCGCACCGCGATCTTGAGAGTCGGAAGACTACGGGGAAGTTGCTGCTGTTGCCGTAAACGCCATCGACCATCATCCGCATTGTCACCCTGAGCGCAGCGAAGGACCTATGCATTTTGCGTGCGCGAAGAATGCACAGGTCTTCCTCTTCGACAAGCTCTGGGGTCGAGATGACAAATCTCTCTTACCGTCGCGGCCTGCGCGAATAGTTCTTCAAGTAGACGGGCAGATCTTGCGCACAACGTTCGTCGCGAATCGCCCCACCTACCGTCATCTGGAGTGGAATCACTCCTGCCCAGGTTGGGAACGCGTAATCTTCTTCGTCGTCTACTGGCGGGCCTACGCGGACTTTCGCCGAAAATTCATCGATCGGAAGACGCAGGACTGACGTGACCTTCAGCTCCTTTTCGCTCGGCTGGCGTGAATCTTCCCAGCGATCGGGGATGATGTGCTCACTTATGGCTCGCAGGGCGGCGAGTTTCTCTGCCGGGTCATCGACCTTCGTTGCCTTGCCTAGAATTACCACCGAACGGTAGTTCATCGAATGATTGAAGATGGAGCGGGCGAGAACCAATCCGTCGAGCAGAGTGACCGTTACGCAGACGGGAACGTCCTGATCGAGATTGCGCAACATGCGGCTGGCAGCTGAGCCGTGGATGTAGAGAACGTCTCCATCGCGGCCATAGGACGTGGGGATGACGTAGGGCTGGGCTTCGACTGTGAAGCCTACATGGCAGAGAAAGGCTTCGTCGAGGATTGCGTTTATGGTGTCGCGGTCATAGATGGCGCGCTGCGGTTCGCGCACTACGCGGGTGCGGAGAGTGGGATTGGGATTGCTAGAATTCTCGCTTGTGGACATGGGACGTACTTCCCAGGCAGGCGCCAAGAATAGTGACGGGAAATTCTAACAGGTTGGAGGAGACGGCTCGGTGTTACAGGAGCCCGCCGGTTTTTATCGCCAGCGTGCTGAGGGCCATTTCGAGTTTGGTGATGGCCTCGCCTAGTTCGGGGTGGCTTCCGGCCTTCGCCTGGAGCTCCTTCAGAATTTTATGGGCGCTGGCGACGTGCTCTGCGGCTTCGTTTGGATTTTGATCCGGCTTGGGTTCGTTTTGCGTCGGCATGATTGGCGCGCTCCCGCTGCCTATCAATTGTATATAGGATTTGGCCGGAAAAGCTGGTGAGACATTCGCAATGGCACTTTGTCGGCGCTTGGAACTGGCCGAACTGCATCGACTGAACGGAGAATCCCGCCACCACAGATACGTTTTACTTCCGACGGCCTTTTGCTGACTGCTTTGGTTGCTCTTCTAATACTGCGAACTGAATCTTTTTTTCTACCGGATCGATGCGATCGACCAGCACCCGCACGCGATCGCCCAAGCTGTAGGTTTTGCGGGAGCGCTGGGCGATGATCTGTCGCGTATCTTCGTGGTAGACGTAGCGGTCATTCTTATCCCAGCTATCCAGCGTGTTTAAGGGGACCAAGCCCTCTACGAAAAGGTCGGTTAGCTCCACGAAGAATCCGAACTTGGTTACGCTGATGATCAGGCCGTCGAATTCTTCGCCGATGCGGCCCTCCATAAATTTCATTTTTTTCCATTCCATCAGGCCGCGTTCGGCTTCGTCGGCGCGGCGCTCGGATTGACTCGATTCTTCCGCTATGGTGTGAACTTCTTCTTGCGGGATTGGGCTGCTTAGAGGTTCCAGTGCATGTTGATGGCCTTCGCGATCGCGGCGCTTGGACCACCGGGATGGCGGCGCGGCGAGATCGTAGGGGTCCTTCGACTGCGCGGATCGATTCGCTTCGCTCTTCGTTGCGCTGCGCTCAGGATGATGACCAGTTTTCAAAGATAAAGATTGCGACGTGCCCACCGGCACTGCTCCATCCATTCTTTCTGCGGAGTCTCGCAGCACCTGCTTCAGGATGCGGTGCACGATCAGGTCGGGATAGCGGCGGATGGGCGAGGTGAAATGGGTGTAGGTGGTTGCGGCCAAGGCGAAGTGTCCGCGATTTTCTTCGGAGTAGCGGGCTTGCTTCAGCGAACGCAGCATCAGGAAACTTAGGATTCTTTCTTCGGGCTTGCCTGCTATTTTCTCGGTCAGCTTTTGATACATGCGCGGGGTGATGTGGACTTCTTTTGGCACTTCGATTTCCCGGACTCGCTTGCCGGTGCCACGGGCATCTCGGCGGTCGGCTTTCAGTTGCACTCGCTGGATGGGCAATGCGCCCACTCCCAGTGAGTAACCGAAGGTCGCCGCGATTACCTCGAAGTCATAGACGCGTTTGGCGTCAGGCTTCTCGTGAATGCGATAGAGCGAGGCTATGCGTTTATTTTCGAGGTAGTGCGCTACGCACTCGTTCGCCGAGAGCATAAATTCTTCGATCAGGCGATGGGCGATGTTGCGCTCGGACCGGGTGATGCTCTTCATCATTCCGAATTCGTCGAATTCGATTACTGGCTCGGAAAGATCGAAATCGATCGACCCGCGACGTTTGCGTTTTCGGTTCAGGATCATCGCCAAGTCCTGCATGCGCTCGAAGTGTTCGACCTGAGCGGCATACTCCTGGCGCGCGGTTACGTCCGCTTCGATGACTGCATTTACGGCGGTGTAGGTCATGCGGTTGGCGGAGCGGATCACGCCTTCGTTGATTTCATAGGCGACTATCTCACCTTGATGGTCGATCTCCATGGTGCAGGAAAGCACCAGACGATCGACCTCGGGACGCAGGCTGCAGATGTCGGTCGAAAGTTCCAGCGGCAGCATGGGGACGGCGCGGTCGGGAAAATAAACGCTGGTGCCGCGCAGACGGGCTTCCTGATCGAGCGGCGAGTTAGGCGTTACGTATTGCGCTACGTCGGCTATATGCACTTGCAGTTCGTAGTTGCCATTTTCAAGTTCGCGGACGTACACGGCGTCGTCGAAATCGCGCGCGGTTTCACCATCTATGGTGACGATGGGAAGGTCGCGGTAGTCGCGGCGATGACGCAATTCGCGTTGGGGAATGATATTTTCGATCGCCTGCGCCTCTTCGATCACCTCTGGCGGGAAGCGATGTGGCAGGTGAAACTTTCGGATCATGATCTCAACATCGACTCCGAAATCGTCTTCTTCGCCGAGAATTTCGATCACTCGTCCGCGCGGATTTTGTGTTGCGCTGGGCCAATCGGTGATTTCTACGTCTACTACTATGCCCTCCAGGTCCTGCCGGTCGGTGTGGACTGCAGCTTCTTCGCCTATTACCCGGTCGCGGGATTTTTGGGCAACCTTCCCAGTCTTGGAGGATTCTGGATGCTCCATCCCCGGAGGTATTACGATCTCCTGCGTCACTTTTTCGTCGATGGGCTTGACATAATTGTGCCGGCGTCCGTAGTGGAAGATGCCGACAACGGTCGGATGCGCTCGCGCCAGGGAGCGGATGATGCGACCTTCGGCTCGCCCATCGGGCCGGACGGCTGTGACTTCGACCAGTACGCGATCGCCATGCATGGAAGATCCGGTGGCATGCGGGGGAATGAATACATCGCCAGCCAGGCGGGCCTTCAGACTGTCGTCGAGCGACATGGTTTCGGGGATTACGAAGCCGAAGCCATCGCGATGCATGGTCAGACGCCCGACTAGCATATTGCGTCCCTTGGTGGCCTGCGGAATTGCGTAGCGCTCGGAGTCGACCTGCAGCAGTTCACCTTTGCTGACCAGTGCAAGCAGGCGATCGGTCAGTTCACGGCGTGCCTCTCCTTTCGCGCCCAATTCGCGCAGGAGTTGTTTATGGCTCGCTGTCTTTTTGGGCTGGCGCGCGATGTGGCGGAGGATGGCGGAATCAGAGAGAGACATTTTGTAATTTTGTAATTCCGGGGATTTGGTAAATTGCAAAATCGCTCCGAGCTAAGCCTCGCGTCGGTTAGATTGCGAAATTAACGATTACAAAATTACAAACTTCTACTTTAGATATTTTTCCTCGAGAATCCCCCGATGATGCAGTTCGTGTCCGGCGATGATATAGGCCAGGGCTCGCACGGTCACCTCGTTCTTATTCGCGATGCCGCGGCGGGTCCATGCGGCGTCCTCCAGATTACAAAATAGCGACAATGTGGCGCGGCGCACGGCTATGTAGTCCTCGATCAAGTCGGCCAGCGGACGCCGCTGAAAGGGCCCGTTGCGGACGTAATCGTCCTGCTCGAAGCCCTCTATCGGAGTAGCGTCGCGGCGCGCTATGCGGAGGGCACGATAGCTCATGATCCGCTCGGTGTCGTTCATGTGTCCAAGAACTTCTTTCACGCTCCACTTTTCTGGCGCGTAGCGAAGATCGCCGTCGGCCTCGGTTCGTCCAGAGAGCAGCAGCAAGGTCTGGCGGCGCTGGTGATTGAGCGCGGCAAGAATGTCTGGGGTCTCGGCAGTGGTCTGTACGAGTGAAATGTAGCGCTCGTAGTAGGGAGCATACTCACCGGCTTCGGGCCGACTGGGAGCGGTTTCAATTGTGCTCATTCAAGAACCTCTGCGATACGGATAGCGGGTTTCCGTAATCGGCAGGATTATATTATCGCGAGGGAAGCAATCGCGATGGGGAAGGGAAGAAATGCCCCGAAACGGGAAGCGATTACTCCAATTCGGTTCGGCGGGCCGACGGAGGCGGTGTGGGGGAACCACGGCAGGAACTAAGAAAAAACGTTGGAAACTATGGATTTCCACAACCCCTTGGGATTACTGGGGAGTACAATTCGTTTTGGCCCCCGAAATGCGGTGGTGTTTCAGAATCCCCTAATATAAGGAAAGGATTTCGACACAATGTGGAAGCCCACGAATCAACCTGCGACACCCGGTCGGCCGGCTGAGCCGGAGCGTCCGAGCACCTCCTCGGCACCGATGGCTGCTCCGAGCATGAACGTTAGCCCGACGAGCGAGCCTGCTCCTGCGCCGCGTCCAGTTACGACCACCACTTCGGACCAAGCGACGATCGGCAAGTCTCTGGTGATCAAAGGTGAAGTTACCGGCTCCGAGTCTTTATATATTGATGGCCGGGTCGAAGGATCGATCAACCTATCCGGCAACCGCGTGACCATCGGTCGGAATGGCGTGGTCGCGGCCAACATCAATGCGCGCGAAATCGTCGTTCTCGGCAAAGTGCGTGGCAACCTGACTGCCAGCGACCGAGTGGATATCCGCAGCGACGGTTCGCTCACCGGCGACGTTGTCGCGGCGCGTATCTCGATTGAAGATGGCGCGTTCTTCAAGGGCGGTATCGACATTCGTAAAGCCGGATCCGCCGGAGCGAAGGCAGAACCGAAGTCGGAAGAAATTACGAAGAATGTTTCGTCGCAAGAAGCGGTCGCGGCCCGAGCTTAAGTCTTTCCGGATTTTCTGGAATTGACCGCCGCCATCAGAGAGTTCTACCAGAAGGGCGTTCCTGTTTCGGGAATGCCCTTTTGGTTTTGGGGTGATTTGCAGGTCTTAGGGAGTTCAACGCATTTGTGGCGTTGAGTTCTGCTCGGAGGTGACGCTTTGTTGTGGTGTTTGAGGTTATGGTTCTTTGCCGGTAGCCATGGTTTCCACGGCTTGACCTTCGGCCAGGCCCGGCAAGGCAATGGGCTTCCTTCTTCTAAGGTCGGCTGGTAGTTGCGAGCGCAACAACCACAATCCTGCGGCGACGGCTGCGGCCCAGGTTAAAGAGCCCAGCGCCAGCGCGAGAAGATCGGCGCGTCGGCTGCCATTGAGCGCGATTCCGCGAGTCACTTCATAGCTCAATCCGCCGGAGACGACGCCAATGAGCGCGGCTTTTCCTAACTCTTTCCAGTTCATGCCACCGAGCGGTACCATGCCTCGAATGTGAAGAAGCACTGCGATTGCGATGGCGTTGGCACTGATGCCGATATCGGAGGCGATTGCCAGTCCGGTAACCGAGAGAGTCCGAAATAGCAACGAATAAATGGGTAGGGACGCGAGCGTGATGAGACTGCTCGCAATCATTGGAGTTAGCGTATTGCCTGAGGCATAAAAAGCGCGGGCGTACAGCGCTTGACTCGACCACAAAGCCAGCGAAAGCGAAAACCAGAAAAAGTAGATGGCAGTGGATTCGGAATCGGCGAAGGTGAAGTGTCCGCGGCGATAGACGAGATCGATGAGCGGGACGGCAATGGCCATCATCAGGCCGGTCAGCAGCAGGGATGCGGAGGTAATGCGATAGACCGACGCATTCACGGTGGCGGCAAATTCACTGAACTTTTTTTCGCCGAAGAGGCGCGAGAAGAACGGCAGCGAGGCCTGGCCGGCAGCTTGTCCGAGAATGGCGATGGGAACGGCGAAGAGGCGCTTGGCATAGTTCAGCCGCGCGATGTCGCCGATGCCGCTTGAGGCAAAGTAGCGGAGGATCCAGTCATCGGCCGTGACGAGTGAAACGCCAAGCATGAGCGGGATGGAGAGATGCACCCATTCGCGGAAGGCTGGGTTTTTCAGATCGAATGAAGGGCGGTATCCGGTGCCGATTTTGGCTGCGCCAATGGCATTGATCAGGAACGGCCCGGCGATACTTCCGGCAAGGGCGCCGAAGGCCAGTGACGATATCCCCATCTGGCGGCCGGCGATGACTCCGCCGACGATAATGAATACGTTGTAAATCAACGGACCGAAAGCTGGCAGCAGAAACAAACGATGCGACAGCAGCACCGCTGAAACGACTCCTCCCACATAAAAGAAGACTTGCGCGGGTAGAAGGATGCGCGTGAGATGAACGCAGAGCTGCATTTGCTCGGCCGTGAAGCCGTGAAACATCCAGCCGGCGAACTGCGGCGTGAAGACCTCGGCCACAATCGTACCGGCTACAAGAACCGTGGTCATCACGGTAATGATGATCGAAAAAGTTTTCTGCGCGTCCTGCTCGCGCTTCTCCGCCATAAAGCGGGTATAGATGGAGATGAATGTGATCGACGCGGTGCCGCCGGCGACTATGTAGTTAAGCCAATCGGGCAGCGTGAACGCGGCTACATAGGCGTCGGTCTGCTGTCCGGCACCGAAGGCGTAGGCAATGTAGGCCTCGCGGATGTACCCGATCACGCGCGAAAGCGTGATGGCCGTCATCAGCAACAGCGTCGCAGAAAAAGCGGTGTGCTGATGCGATGGGCGGAAGAAACGTAACAGACGCATCGTTTGCAGATTAACGCATTCAAGCGTCGGTGCGAGAGTTATCGTAAGGCTGGAATCGGGAATGGCAATTCGCCTGGAGCTACTTCCTTGGTAGACTCGCGGAGCAGATGAATCCCAAGACACTCCCTGCCGACCGTGGCGCCGATTTCCAGCAGGCGGAACGTGTTCACGGAAGCTTCCTCGCTGCAGCCGAAAAGCGGGCTCTTATCTGGATGGCCCAGCGCGTGCCGCTGTGGATTAACTCCGACCATTTGACTCTGCTTGGGTTTGTCGCCCAGATCGCGACTGGCGTCTGCTATGCGTTTGCTGGCCGAGATCGCCGCATGTTGCTTGCCGGAATTGTATGTCTCGCATTGAACTGGTTCGGTGACAGCCTCGACGGCACTTTGGCGCGCGTCCGGCAACAGCAGAGGCCGCGCTATGGATTTTATGTGGACCATATGATTGATTCCATCGGCGCCGTGGCGATGATGGGCGGGCTGGCGCTTTCCGGCTATATGCATCCCGTAATCGCAATTGGATTGTTGGTTGCATTTCTACTACTGTCGGTCCAATCGTATCTGGCGACGTATACGCTCGGCGAATTCCATCTTTCCATGTGGCACTTCGGCCCGACCGAGTTGCGCGTTCTGCTGATTGTTGGCAACCTCGCGCTGTTTAAGTGGGCATGGGTGATTCACGGTCGCTACCGGCTTTTTGATATTGGCGGTGCCATCGGATTAGCTGGAATGGTCCTGATGCTAGTTGTTGTCACCCTGAAGAATACGATTCGGCTTTACGGCGAAGAGAGAATTCGCTGATGCTCGAGAGTTCTCAGCTGCCGGTTACCATTTCCCCCAAAAAGCGTACCTTCATTCGCTGGATCAAGTTCAATACGGTTGGCGGAATCGGCATCGTCGTGCAATTGGCGGCGCTGGCCGTTTTTCGGTCCTGGCTGAAACTAGATTATCTGCTGGCTACCGGGCTGGCGGTCGAGATCGCGGTGATCCACAACTTCCTGTGGCACGAACGCTTCACCTGGGCAGACAGGCCGGCTGCGCGGGTGGCTCACTCCTTGACTAGGCTGGCGAAGTTCAACGCGAGCAACGGCGCAGTTTCAATTGTCGGGAATCTCGTGGTAATGCGGCTTCTGGTGGGCAAACTGAAGTTCAACTATGTCTTGTCGAATTGCCTTGCGATCGTGATTTGTTCACTCTTGAATTTCCTGCTGGGCGATCGCTTTGTTTTCGATGCTGCACCGACTCCGACTTAGCGGCTTGCTGTCTGGTTTGATCAGCCGATACTCCTTGGTAATAGATCAAAGATCGATGACCTTCGGGCATGACCTGGGATTGTGCTTTTGGGGGTTACGCCGCAATCATGCTCGGGATATACTGTTGTTGCTGCTATGCGCTCTAACGGCTACATTTCGCTCCTTCGTACCTGCTGGATAGAGGGACGCGCTTGTCCTCGCCGATATCTTTCCGTTTTGCCTTCACACGCGCGCGCCAATCTTTTTGGCAGCGACTAGTTCTTCGTTCCCATTCTTGCTTTGCTAATCGCTCGAGCTGCTTGGCCTTAGTTCCAGCTTCCTGCAGCAGCAGCTATCAGGTGCAGTTGCTCGAACTTAGGCTAACAACCAATGAGATACAGGAATTAAGAACTACCTGGAGGACTCCATGACCACCAAAACATTGACTGTCGGCCCCAAGCTCAAGACTGTGCTTCCCGGGCCCAACGCTCGGCGCGTTCTCGCAGGCGACGAGAAATACATTTCGCCTTCTTACACGCGCTCCTATCCGCTGGTTGCCAAGCGCGGGCGCGGCGTCGTGGTCGAGGATGTGGATGGCAACGAGTTTCTCGATTTTTCGGCGGGTATCGCCGTGGTTTCTACCGGCCATTGCCATCCGGAGGTGGTTGCCGCGATTCAAAAGCAGGCGGCCGAACTGATCCACATGTCGGGCACTGATTTTTACTATGAAGGCCTGGTGACGCTGGCAGAGAGGCTTTCGAAGATTGCGCCCATGCCCGGACCGCACAAGATTTATTACGGCAATTCTGGAGCCGAGGCCATCGAATGCGCTTTGAAGCTTGCTCGCTATCACACCAGGCGGCAACAGGCGATTGCGTTCTTCGGCGCTTTCCATGGACGAACCATGGGTGCATTGTCGTTGACCGCTTCGAAACCGCAGCAGAAGCGGCGTTTCTCTCCGCTTGTGCCCGGAGTTACGCATGTGCGCTATCCCGATGTGTATCGGGGCTGTGAGGCTGGTCCGCAAGATGCCGAGAAATTTGCCCTCGGATGTGCACGCTACATTGAAGACAAGTTATTCAAGACTATCCTTGCGCCGGAAGAAGTTGCCGCTATTTTTGTCGAGCCGATCCAGGGCGAAGGTGGATACGTTGTTGCACCAACGATCTTCATGCAGGAGTTGCGCCGCATTTGCGACAAGTATGGAATCCTGCTCGTTTTGGACGAAGTGCAGAGCGGTGTGGGCCGCACCGGCAAGTGGTGGGCGGTGGAGCATACTGGCGTGCAGCCTGACATCATTTGCATCGCTAAAGGCATCGCTTCCGGCATGCCGCTTGGCGTCACTTTGAGCAAGGCTGACCTCATGGACTGGGTCCCGGGCTCGCATGCTTCGACGTTCGGAGGCAATCCGGTCTGCATCGCTGCAGCACTGGCCACGCTCGATGTGATCGAGAAAGAAGGATTACTAAAGAATTCGCAGGTGGTTGGCGACCACATGCTTAATCGCATGGCTGGCTGGCCCAAGAAGCATAAGATTGTTGGCGACGTGCGTGGACGCGGTCTGATGATTGGCGTCGAAATCGTGAAAGATCAGGCTACCCGCGAATACGGCGCCAATGATCGCGATTCCATCGTAGAGCAAGCATTTGAACGCGGCGTTCTATTTCTCGGATGCGGTCCGAGCACGATTCGCATTGCACCACCGCTCATCGTTACCGCGGACGAAGCTGACGTCGCTATGGATGTTTTGGAAGAATCGATTGCTATTGTAGAAAGTGGCAATCGCTAGTAGTCGCGCGGAGTCGATATGATGAATGGAACCGTGGAATCGATCTACATCGCTTCCGTGGCCGCGGGTCCGCCACAAAATGTGAGTCAAGCGGTCGCAATTCCAGGGTCTGGGCTTGAGGGGGATCGATACGCGTTGAAACTCGGCACGTTTTACAAGCCCAAGCCTGATTTCGAACTCACATTGATCGAAGCGGAGGCGGTTGAGGCGCTGCGGCGGGATTATCAGGTCGACCTTTCTGTCGGCGACGCCCGGCGCAACATCGTGACTCGCGATGTGCCGCTGAACCACCTTGTGGGCAAGGAGTTTGCTATTGGCGAGGTTCGCATTCGTGGCATCCGCCTGTGCGAGCCTTGCGATCACTTGCAGCGACTGACTGGCAAACCAGTGATCAAGGGACTGATGCATCGCGGCGGATTGCGAGCTCAGATTCTTACTCAAGGTACGATCCGCGTTGGAGACGCGGTCACCGTCATTCCGAAATAGGCGCCGCAATCGCGTCTGTTGATTTTATCTGTCACATTGTTCGACGAGCCGAGGTCACCTGGTGAAATCGTAGTCTCAAAACGCTTACTGGACGGTCTGCATTACCCGGTGTTTTTTCCGCCTCAAAGATTCAGCAACTAGAGATTGAGTCCGGCAGTCGATTTGTAACAAACATGCGGTGATGCTCATCACATAATGCGCAGCCTGTCCGCGCTAGTCTGAGACAGGTACTCGATGTTCTCAGGACACCTGACGCAAGCCACAATACGCGCGCTGGACTGGCTGACCGCGATCACGCTCCCGTTAGAGGATATTCCTGAAGGTCATCGTACTGGGCGACGCGGAGAGGAAGACGCGTATTTCTATCTACGTCGGCGCGGTTACACGATCATTGCGCGCAATTACCGATCCCCGCATTACCGTGGAGAGCTGGATCTGGTCGGATGGGATCGGGATGTGCTGTGCGTCATCGAAGTGAAAACTCGTACGAAGCGTGACTTCAAGCCCGCCGAAGCGGGCGTTGATCGCGAAAAACAACGGGAGTTATCTTTAGTTGCCCGCGACTTTCTACGCCAGATGCCCGCTTCGTGCCAATGGGGCCCCCATCCCGCGCGCTCTTCACTGGATCGGTTGGAGTGGCGCTTTGACGTGCTCGCCGTGTACTATGAGCACGGATATTCCCAGCCCTCATTTGAGCTTTTTCAGAATGCGTTTTCTGTGTCGTACAATCGTTGATTCGCGAAGCAGGGCTTGCGGACTCCTACTGAGAGGATTAGTACGTGCCTGAGCTGAGAAAAGACCCCATTGTGGGCCGGTGGGTGATTATTTCGACAGATCGCGCCAAACGGCCGACCGATTTTGTGCGCGAGGCGGTGAAGATCAAAGGGGGATTCTGTCCCTTTTGTTACGGCAATGAAAGCAAGACTCCTCCGGAGATTCTGGCGTATCGTCCGAGCACAAATGGCAACAATCCGCAAAAGGATGGCACGGGCTGGACAGTGCGCGTGGTTCCCAACAAGTTCCCGGCGCTCGGCATCGAAGGCAATTTGAGCAAACAAGCTGAGGGAATGTTCGACAAGATGAATGGCATCGGCGCGCACGAAGTTGTGGTTGAGACGCCGGACCATAATTCCACGCTGGCCTCGCTTCCGGCGAAAAAGATCGAAGATGTGCTCTGGGCTTTTCGCGATCGAATCCTTGATCTGAAGAAAGACCGGCGCTTCAAGTACATTTTGCTTTTCAAGAATCACGGCGAAGCGGCAGGTGCTTCGCTGGAGCACTCGCATTCGCAGTTAATCGCATTGCCGATTCTGCCAATTTATGTAGTAGAGGAACTGCAGGGCGCGAAGCAGTATTACATGTACAAAGAGCGTTGCGTTTTCTGTGATGCCATACGGCAGGAGATCGAGAGTGGCATACGCGTGGTGGCTGAGAACGCGGATTTTATAACGCTTGCGCCGTATGCTCCGCGGTTTCCGTTTGAAACGTGGATTCTTCCCAAGCGGCATGAGTCAGCTTTTGAAAATTCTTCGTCGCAGATGTTTGAAAATTTGGCCAAGGCGCTCAAGCTGCTGCTGATGAAGGCGGACCGCGTACTCGACAATCCTCCCTACAATCTGGTCGTGCATTCTTCGCCCGCACAGGATCCGACGAACGAGTACTACCACTGGCACATCGAATTCATGCCCAAACTCACGAAGACGGCGGGATTTGAATGGGGGACGGGGTTCTACATTAATCCCACGCCGCCGGAAGAGGCGGCGAAGTTTTTGCGCGAGGCCAAGGTGGAGGATGTGGCGCCGAGCACGGTGGCGGTACGGTAGGATGTTTTGAGGTCGTGGGTGTAATCGGGATTTTGCAACAGTTGGTAGTTGTGTCATGATCCCGGCATGCGCCCTCTGGTTCGAGCCGTCCTGTGGCTCACGAAAAATGACTTTGGATTGTCTTTCCTGCTGGGCTTAGCTTCTTGGGGCGTGCTGATGGCGATAGATATGCATTCTCCGCAGGGTGGCCTCGTCGACACCGCAATTTGGCGATTACTTGCTCCTGTGTACCGAGCAGGCTTCTACGTAGGTACGATTTTATTTCCTGCGCGTGCGGCACGAGGGATGAGCCTTCCAGTGGTATCGTTCGGCGCTGCGGCGGAAATTCTCGTGCTGGCCGCATTTTTGGTTCATCGGTATTTGGGTTGTACGTCGGATGCGCTCAGAAAGGCGAAACGGAAACTTCCTCGGCCCATAACTCATTGTGTACTCGGCTATAAACCTGGTTTCCAAATCAGGTGACTACAATCATTTACCACGGGAACGAATGGAAGTTCGGCAGGCCGCTGACCGGCTAGCGGAGTTATCCCTGCGTTCGATCC
>CAVWWW010000021.1:0-42017 GCA_963758745.1 uncultured Acidobacteriaceae bacterium | reverse complement strand
GAGTCGAGCCCCGGGCGAACCCATCCACCAGCACGCGAGAACCAGAAACGGAAGAATGACATAGGTGGTGCCTTTGGTGAAGATGGCGAGCCCTGCAGCAAGGCCAACACAAATCGTATTGAGCCAACTCGGATCTTCGTTCCACAACATCAAAAATAAAACCGTGGTCATGATCCAAAAGGACACGCCGTAAGTGTTCATTGGACCGGACGCTTCGAGAATACCTTCCGGAATTGTGATGCAAATGATCACCCCAGGGCTTGTCCACCGGTCCCCCACCCAGCATTTTGGCAATCAGTGAAACTCCGATCGCGCTGAATAGAAAACTGAGGAACTCAACCAGGTTGACGAAGCGGTCGCTACCCGAGAGCAGTTCCGTTTGCATCATGGCAAATTCCGCCCACGGGCCAAAGATCAGCTGCGCATAGTCGGGGGTGGGATAGAAATGGACGCTGTGGTTGCTCATCCACATGGTGGCGCGCGGCAGATGGTATTCCATCGCATCCCAGACATTTGGCGCGGAAACGAGCGCAGTGATCGCGACCAGCACCACAATGAGGCCGGCCGCTACTAGCAGAGTTTTGTTGGGCCCATCTTTGTCGGGCAACTGGTCGAGCGATTGCGCCAACGCGTCAGAGTTGTCCGGCGGCAACGACGAGAGTCTGGTCTCCTTTTTTTTCAGCGTTCTGAGATACCAGAACGCGACCACGCAAACAACGAGCCAACACAAGGCGAGCGGACCGCGGGAAAGAAGTTTTGGAACGCTGAGCGCTTCGGTAAATAGAGCGACGCAGGTTCCACAAAATACGGCGGCAGTCAGCGCGGCTCGACGCCACTCCAATCCTGTTCGGCGCAGTATGGCATAGAGCAGCCCGTATGCTATGCAAGGAAGCAGTATGAATAACGTCACGATGCCTCCATTGCAACGTCGCTGGGCGCGCGGTCCATGTTCTTCTCCAGGGAAACGATTCCGAAAAGCCGCAGCACATTCTGCATGAATCGAGGACGGACACAGAATGCCCCGAGGATTGTGCCTAGCGTGTTATTGATGAAATCCATGGAATCGGAATCCCGCGTAGGTAAGTAATATTGCGTGGCTTCAATCATAAAGCTGATCGCGCATCCGAAAATTATGGTCAGCAGAATCGCGCGGCTGACGGGCCGGTGCAGAGAAAAATATGCGCAATAGAAAAAGCCGAGCGGAATGAAGCGGGCAATATTGATGATGCCGTCTTTCCAGAAAGCCCAGTTGCATCCCCAGTGCTGCCAGAAGGGTTGCAGAAAATGCGGATAAAGAACCAGATAATATTTGGGGATTTCGAGATCGACTCCGGAAGATAACTGGCTATGAATCACTTCCCCAATGTGTTCGGCGAAGGGATAGATCGCCACTGCCTTCTTTGCTTCCAGGTCCCCGGGCTGGCCGGAACTATTCCATTGCTCATAATCCCGCCTTACCTCGTCTGCCTTTAATTCGCGATTGTAGATCCCGATTCCCCGCAGAACGCCTGACCAACTGTCATTCTCGACTGGAGAATTGCCAACCACGATTCGACCATTCAAATCACGGCGAGTTAGTCCAAAATCCTGCGAGGTAACCGCAGGGATTCCATTGAGGTAGATGGTCGTCCCTGGCGCACCCGCAGTCACGGTGATGAGCACCGGCGTATCCTCGCGGAAAACACCGTTTATATAGATGAGTTTCTTTACTATCTGGCCATCCGCACTGACCCACTGCCGCATCAGCATCAGGGCGTCGTTATTCTGCCGGATCCTGAACTGCCGATGATTTTGTGGCGTGGTAAATGCCAGCACGGTATTGGAATCATCGAGCAAAGCCGGTTGCAGCCACAATTCAACACTGCATGGGCCGTCCAGCGGTCCGTCTACACGAAGCGGGTTGGCGCTTAGGATGGTTGCGTACTTGCCGAAGTGGAGACCGTTCCCATGATCCAGCCAGTGCACTTGATTTGGAAGATGCGGCGTGAAGGGCGAAAGGCCAGCCATGAGAATTCCACACAGAATCAAGACACACGCCACCGGCAGTAACCGGTTCGCGGTTCGCCTGGGCAGCAGTTCGTATGGGCCGAATCGAAATGTCATGATCGGAGACGGAGGATGGGAGCGTGAGGACAAGGCCGAGACACCGGGAGGGGCCTCAACACGCTGTCACCGATCGTTTGCGCTCTCTCCCAGCTTGCGGAAATACAGGCCGGAATACGCAGAGACAGAAAACTCTGGATAGAATGGGATCCAACAATTGTGATCGGCGACCGTCCAGGCATCGACTAAGCTGTAGCCAAGAGATTCGTACCCCGCAATGAAAGCATCGCGATGAAATACGCGGTACGGAGAGACTGCCCAGCGAATATTTTGCAGCGTGATGCACTCCTTCGTACTGTGCAGGGGAATGCGATTGATAATCAAGTGTCGCGGCTGGTGCGCCAGACGCTTCAAAGAATCTGCGAGCGAAGACTCGATGTATTGCAGGGAACCAGATGCCAGCAGGCAATTGCAGCTGTCGGCGTGTTCCAGTTGCGAGGTAAAGTGCAGTCGCTTTTCATTTCGCTCGCGGGCAATTTTTTCTCCCGCTTGAATGACCGCAGGTACGTCGCAGACGACCCATCGCAAGTCGCCGGGATAAGAAAAATAATTTTCCCAGGTATAGAAGGAAATCCCGACGCTGCCGCCGAGATCGAAGACTGTCGCTCCATCCTGCAGAGCCTGGCGAAGCCAGAATGCGGCCGGATAATCGCTGGAAAGGAATCTCTGATCCTTGTATCCGCTGGCAATTTCGTGGTGATCGTATCCCAGCGGAACATCCTTAGGCGCATGGGCGCGAGCGTCCTCAAAAGAAAAATAGACACCGCGGTATTTAAACGACGAAGGTAAACACCGGCTCAGGAAACGCCGGGCACCGGGAATGGGTTTTGCCAGAGTAGCGAGAAAAGATAACGGCCCAGCTTCGAGAAGAGCCTTGACGAGTTCCTTCTTGCGCGCTTTCGAAGCTAGAGAGCCATCTTCAAGAGCGGCGAGGATCTCCCGGCGTGAGCGCTGCTTCGCTCCCTCGTTGGAGATGGAATTTTGGAACCCCTTGTAGGGACGCGAAGTGGCTGAATGTGTCACGTTGTGTCCTATCGGATCCGAGTCATATCGTCGCGGGTTTATCTTTCTTCGGCCGGAATCCGTCGCCGCGGTCACCGCGAAGACGACGCATAAAACGGACACCGCCGCGCGCCATCTTAAAGGCGGGCATATAGGTGGTTGCGATAATCACGTTTTTCGCCGTGTCGACGAGAGCGGACTGATGCGGAGGACGAGGCGACATCCCGAGCTTCCGGAGCAGGAAATTGGCGCGGTGAACGTTAGCGCGCTCCCAATCGTTCCAGGTGAAATTGACGCTCAGCGAGATGGACACATTGTCGTCGTTCTGCACCCAATGCGGGTTGTTGACCGGGATGTGAACGCCATTGCCGGGTTTGAGGCGATAGGTGGTTGCACGGTTTTGAAATTGCGGCTTGTACACGCCGGCATTGTTATCGACGGCCCAATAGCGCTCGAGTTCGGTAACGGGCAATACTTCCTGATCGTTGCGATCGAATACGTAAAGGTTTTTCTCGCCACGAATCTGCAAGAGGAAATTGCACTCGCGATCGATGTGATAGGGCGTGACGCGACGCGGCGAAGTGACAAAGATCAGCGCGTCTTCCATCCGCATCACCTTCTTAAAGTTGACCCCGGTCAGCCCTTCAAACTCGCGCATGCATTCGTAGAAGAGCGCGCCGTACTCGGGATCTTTCTGTGCCTGATGGAGGGTGACCCAGGCGCCGCAGGTTTCAATGCGATGGAGCGCTTCTTCTACTACAAATGGCTTCTCGCCCATCTGATCCCAGCGCTGCTCGGGACGGATGTCGGGACCCGCATCGTAATACAAATCGCGGGGACGATCACGACGCGTGGCGCGGGCAAGTTCGAGCAACCGCGGCAGCATAAACAGCGGGTGGTCCGCCAACCGGTGAAAAAACTGAAACGGTAGGCGGTTAAAGTCCGGGCGGAACCTGTCATTCGGATCGATGAACTGCGTCGTTGCGGTGGTGGCTGCGGATGCTGACATTGGCTGGTAGTCTCCTTTGGACCATGAGGAGTGAAGTCTTTCGGGTTTGAAGAAATCGCCTGTGCGGGCGAAAGCGTCGATACGGTGCTATCGCACGCTGCGGGATATCGTCATGTTCAGCGCATCGGCGAGATGTTTTACGAAGGGCTCCAGCAGCATTCCTGCGGGATAGACAGGCAGCGTCAGAACCTCGTAGCCCCCGCGCACCAGGCGGTTCCAGTCGCCTTCTGCGGGCCGGTATTTCGTGTATTGCTGCATCGGACGGAAGTCGGTTACGACACCGTCGTAAGGCTTCGCCTGATAGACGATGCAGGCGCGATCGTTGATCTTCCACATCTCCGCCAGCACCACGGATTCCGGCTTGTTACCCGATTTTCTCCGGAATCTGCCGAGCATCATCCCCTTCCAGATAGTTGAGCGACTGCGCAAAACTTTGATTTTCTCCGCAAAAAATTGCTTCATTTCCGCAGCGTTCAAGAGTAGGAAATTCTGGCTGTGAAACTTGATTCTTTGCGCGGTCTGCCGCGCTTTTCGCCAGGCGTTGTCGGCTGGAATGTTGCACCAGTTCAGGGTGTCGAATAAGGCGAGAACAGCGACTTCCTCTCCCTGCTCTCTCAGCTGCTGCGCCATCTCGTAGGCAACGGTGCCTCCCATACAATAGCCGCCTAAAAAATACGGGCCACGCGGTTGGAAGTTACGAATCTCCTTCACGTAGAGAGACGCCATATCCTCAATTGTGGTCAGAGGCGGACGTTCGCCGTCGAGACCGGCGGCCTGCAAGCCGTAGAACGGTTGATCGGGGCCCAAATGACGCGAAAGGTCGCGATAGATGAGAACATTCCCGCCGCCCCCATGAATGCAGAAAAATGGAGGGCGGGAACCGTGCGGCTGAATCGCTACCAGCGGCGACCAGTTCGACGAAGCGACTTCCGTCTCAAGGACCTTCGCCAACTGCGCGATGGTCTGAGCCTCGAAGAGAACGGAAAGCGGCAACTTACGCTGAAATTCCCTGCCGATCTGCGCGAACAGCCGCACCGCCAGAATCGATGTGCCGCCAAGATCAAAATAGTTCTGATTCAGTCCAATCGGGCTGGTTCCGAGCACGCTCTCCCAAATTTTCTGCAGCTTTCTCTCTGTCGGATTAGCGGCGCGCCGGGGCTCAACTTCGATGCGGGAAGGCTCAGATGAGGATGAATGCGCAAGTGGTGCGCGGCGTGAGACTTTCAGTTCGTGCAGGCGGGCTTCAGGTACATCGCGCATAAGCTCGAGAACCCCCTTGTAGTCCTCGAGCACCTGCCGAATTGTGGTTGCGTCGAAAAGATCAGGATTGTATTCGAGTTGGGCGCGCAAACCTTCCCGGCGGTCGAGCAAACCCATCTGCAATTCAAAATGCGTGCCTAACCCAAAATCGGGCAGGGGCGTAATTGTCAGGCCAGCGAGCTCTCGCGGACGTAGGAAAGCCTGCTGGTAGAAAAAGTAACACTGCGAAAGCGGATTCCGGCCATTGACGGAGCGCACGTCCAGGTGATCCATCAGAACTTCAAAGGGCAGCTCGGCATGATTCAGGGCATCGAAGGAGACGTCGCGAACGCGAGCCAGCAGCTCTTTCAGCGTCGGATTACCAGTGAGATTGAAGCGTAGCGTGATAGGGGTGGCGAATGGCCCGATAAGCCCTTCGGTTTCGGGCTTGCGATTCGCCACGGGTGATCCGACCATGATCTCTTCTTGCCCCGCATAGCGGCACAGTAAAGCAGCGTAACCTGTCAGAAAGACCGTGAATGCGGTGGCGCCTTCCGAGTGTCCCAACTCCTTCAGAGATTGCGTCAGATCCGCGGGCAGCAAAAGGGTTTCCATGGCCCCGCGCGACGCAGGACGATTTTTCGGCGGCCGATCGGTGGGAAAGTTCAACACCGGCAATGGCGGTTTGAGTTGCGTTTTCCAGAACTCCAGTTCTTCACTCGCCGCGTCGGACTTGAGCCACTCCTCCTGCCAGTGCGCGAAATCGCCATACTGAATGGCCAGTTGGGTCAACGGCGGGGCTTCGCCGCTGGAGATAGCTTCGTAGATAGTCCAGAGATCGCGCTGGATAACATTCTGCGAAAAACCATCCACGATGATGTGGTGCGTGGTGAGCATCAGCACCTGCTCTCCGGGCGCTAGCCGGAACAGACGAGCGCGAAGTAGCGGGCCCGTGGCGAGATCGAACGGAGCACTCGCTTCGGCGCGAATCGCTTCCCATAACTTCGCTTCCTGGCCGGAGGCCGCGACGTCTTCAAGCGAAGTGACGGGCAGGTCGACCGCCCGGGTGGGCTGGATGATCTGAATCAGCTCCTCACCCTCTTTCTGGAAGGTGGTGCGCAGTGATTCATGCCTCTCGACCAGCAGGCGCAGACTCTCTTCCAGATCGAAAAGCGACGTCTTGCCCGTCAGCCGGACGCAAGCGCGCATGTGAAGGGCTGGGTTTCCGGGGACAATCTCTTCCAGTGCAAAGAAACGGCGCTGCGCGACGCTTGCCAGTAATCCGAAGGATTCCGCCCGGGTCGTAACCGGTTCAGACATGCAAGCGATTGCGGGGGCCGAAGAAAGATCCTCCTCTTCACCCTTGGCTACCGCTGGCGCAACCGCTGCGGCGGCCGCTCCCAAAGAGCGCGGAAGCGATGATGCCGACGCGCTGCGCGAGTTCGAATGTTGGGCAGCGCTCTCTTGCGCGCGTTTCTGACGCGACAGCAACGCCCCTTCAGAAACTGGAAACGCGGAAATGGAGCGATTAGGATCTTGCGCGATATTTTCCAGCAAGCCCTTGAAGTCGGTGAGAAGCCGCGTAATCGTAGCCGCTTCGTAAAGGTCGGTGTTGTATTCGCAGGCCAGTCGCCATCCCTCATTGCGATGCACGAGAAATACATGCAGGTCGTACAGCGCGCCTTGCGACTTGGACGGAATCACGGTCAACTTTATCCCGGCAAACTCCTGGGCTCTGACTGGATCGCGCTGGCATATAAAGTTGAGGCGGAATAGCGTATGGTGACTCGGATAATCGTCCGGCCGCAGTTCTTTAAGCACCTGTTCGAAGCGGACATTCTGATTTGCGATCGACTGCAGGCCGGCCTCCTGCGCTCTTCGCAACAATTGTGGGAAGGTTGGATCGCCCGAAAGATCGAGGCGCAGAACCACGGTGTTAATAAACGGTCCAATGACCGATTCGAGCTCCACGCTGTTGCGCCCCGCAACTTGCGTCGCCGCGCCAAAGTCGGTTTGCCCCGTGTATTGGTACATCAGAACGCTGAGAGCAGCTAATACTGCATTGAAGAACGTGGCGCTCTCGCTGTTTCCGATTTGTCGCACGGCATCGGTCAGAGTCACCGGCAACAATAAAGATGTGATGGTCGCCTCGAAAGTGGGAGCCGCCGGCCGCGGTTTGTCAGTCGGAACGTCGAGCAGCGGCAAATCTTTCAGTTGCTTTTTCCAGTAATCCAGTTCTTGCTGTACTGCCGCAGATTCGGACTGCTCCCGCTGCCAGACCGCATAGTCTCCATACTGAATCGAAAGTTCAGGAAGAACCGGTTCTACACCCTGCGTATAGGCTTCGTAGACCGCGCCCAGTTCATTCGCGATCAAGCCGATCGAGAGGTAATCGATCACCGAATGGTGCGGCGTGACCAGCATGACGTGCTCGTTGTCTTCGACTCGCAACAGCGTCACCCGGAACAGCGGACCAACCGCCAGGTTAAAGCGCCACCGGGCTTCGTTGAAGGAGAGACGATCAATCTCGGCATCGCGTTCTGGTTTTGGGGAGTGGCGCAGGTCAACGACCGGCACCTTGATTTGGAGCGTAGACTTGATGACCTGCGCGGGGCGCTTATCGACTACCGTGAAGGTCGTGCGCAAGACTTCGTGCCGCCTAATAATCTGGTTGAAAGCCCGCTCCAGAAGCGCGGGATCAAGCGCTCCCTGCAGGCGGAAGCGTACCGGCACACTCCAGGTGGGATTGCCTGGGTTCATGCGGTCGAGCGCCCAGAAGCGTTCTTGTCCAAGTGAAGCCGGCAGAACAAAGACTTCTTCTGTCTCGGGATGCAGCGACGCGGAATTGACGGCGTGCGAAACTGGTTTAGGGTTTTCCAAAATACTCACTTCACCGTTTCCTTTTCCGGAACTTTGAGGACTGTCTTGATCCGGTACCGATCGCGGGAAACTGCGACGATGCTCGGGGTTGCTTTGGTTGGGGAACCCGTACCGGGTCCGGTTTCGACCTGCGCCAGCACCGCCGCAATTGTGCGGTATTTCAGGATGAGCGCGGGTGGAATCTTCATCCCGATCTTGCCGGCGCGGGCCACGATTTGGAAAATGTGCAGTGAGTCCGCGCCCAGCTCAAATAGGTTGTCCTGAATGCCGACTCGCTCCAGGTGCAGCACCTCCGCCCAAATCGCAGCCAGCGTTTTCTCCTGCTCGGTGCGCGCTGCAACATAGTCTTTCTGGCGAGCGGCGCGCCCCGTGTCCGGAGCAGGCAGCGCTTTGCGGTCGATTTTTCCATTTGGCGTCAGCGGCATCGCGTCCAGCCGCACGACAGCCGATGGCAACATGTAGTTGGGCAGTTTGCCGGTCAGCACCTCGCGCACGGTGGCGACGGTAATGGCTTGCTGATCGCTGGTGACGTAGGCGACGAGCCGTTTATCGCCCGGAATATCTTCGCGCACAATCACCACCGCCTCCCGCACTCCGGGATAACGAGTCAGGGCGGTTTCGATTTCTCCGAGTTCGATGCGGAAGCCACGCAGCTTGACCTGGTGATCCAGTCGTCCCAGGAACTCGAGGGTGCCGTCGGCCACGCAGCGAACCAGGTCGCCGGTCTTGTACATCCGGGCGTTGATGTTGGTCCGGAAGGGGTCGGAGACGAACTTTTCCGCAGTTAACTCCGGACGGTGAAAGTATCCGCGGGCCAGCCCGTCGCCGCCGATGTGGAGTTCACCCGCAACTCCAATGGGAACCAGTTGTTGAAACCGATCGAGCACGTAGAATTGCGTGTTGTCGATGGGCGGACCGACGGGCACCGCCCCGTCGCCCGTCCTGACCTCCATGGTTGAAGACCAGATTGTCGTTTCGGTGGGTCCATACATGTTCCAGACCGACTGCGCCCGGCGAACCAATTCATTGACGAGATCGCGCGGAAAAGCTTCGCCTCCGCACAGTACCTTGAGCGCCGGTTTGCCTTCCCAGCCCGCTTCGATCAGAAGCTTCCAGGTCACGGGCGTGGCCTGCATGACTGTGGCTCCAGAAGCTACGATCCGGCTGAGCAACAGATTGCCATCAGCAGCCGCTTCGCGACTCGCAATCACCAGCTTTGCGCCGACTGCGAGTGGCAGGAATAATTCGAGGCCCGCGATGTCGAACGAGAGCGTGGTCACGGCGAGCAGGGTGTCGCTCGCCTTCAATCCTGGTTTCTTGCTCATCGAAAGCAGAAGATTGACAACCGCGCGATGGGGAATTTCAACCCCTTTTGGCTTACCCGTTGAACCTGAGGTGTAGATGACATAGGCCAGATCGTTTGCCGCTGGCGCGATGGGCGGAGCATCGCTTGAGTGCCGCGCGATGCTTGCCCATTCCGTATCCAAAAAAACGGGGCGGGCGGCGCCGATGTTAACCGTCCGGAACAGACGCTCCTGGGTCAAGAGAACCGGAACGCCCGCGTCATTCAGCACAAAGGAGATGCGCTCCGCCGGATAAGTGGGATCCATAGGAACATAGGCGCCGCCTGATTTCATGACGCCGAGCAGAGCCACAATCATATCGAGCGACCGCTCTACAAACACGCCGACCATTACCCCGGGCTTTACGCCGGTGCTGCGCAAATAATTAGACAGTTGATTGGCACGGCAGTCTAATTCTCGATAGGTCAACCGTTCGCTTTCGAATACAGCTGCGATGGCGTCTGGCGTTTTCTTAGCTTGTTGTTCGAACAGCTGATGAACACAAAGATGGCGCGGATAATCGATCGCCGTCTGATTCCAGTCAATGGCCAGCCGGTGCTGTTCGGCAGGGTTGAGCAGAGGCAGGCGGGATACGGGTTGCTCGGCATTTTCGACCATGCCGAGCAGCAGTGTTTCGTAATGATTCATCCAGCGGGCAATGGTCGATTCGTCGAAGAGCCCGGTGTTGTAATCGCAATCGAGAGTTAGGCCGTCTTTCGATTCGACCACGTTCAGGAAGAGATCGAAATTGACGAAGCTCTTCGGATTCGGATCGGCCTCGGCCTGAAATCCGTCGAACGCCATGTCGCCGCCAACCCGCTCCAGGTTGAATTGCACTTCGGTTAACGGCAACCGGCTGGGATCGCGCGGTATCTGCAGCTTCCGGACGAGGCGACCATAGGTATAGTTCTGATGATCGTACCCCGCCAGCACCATCTCCTTCATCTGCGCAAGGAACTGCGCCGCGGTCGAATCGGCTGTCGGTTTCCCGCGAAGCGGGATGAAGTTCACGCAGTGTCCGACGAGAACCTGGTCTTCGACTAGTGACTGCCCAGCCGTAGGAATGCCCACAACGATATCGTCCTGGCCGCTCAAGCGACTCAGCAGGATCTGGAAACCGGAGAGCATGGTGACAAACAGCGTGCACTTCTGCTTCGCCCCCAGCTTTTTGATGGCGTTATAGGCATCGGGTCTGATTCTTGTCCGGTAGGTGGCGCCTTTGAATTCTTTTACTGCCGGGCGCGGCCGGTCCGTTGGCAGATCAAGCAGTGGCGCGGGCTGTTTGAACTGCCCCAGCCAAAACTGCTCCACCTGCGTACCTTCCGGACCATCCAGAAATTCCCGCTGCGACTTTGAGTACGTCGCAAAACTCATGGGCGCGGGCAGCAACGAAGCCAAAGCCGAAGACTCGCCGCGATTGAGCGCGTTATAGATTTCGGGAAGCTCGTCGAGCAGAACATTGGTCGACCAGCCATCGCAGACAATGTGGTGGGCGGTGAAAACCAGGCGCATGTATTCCGACTCCATCTTCACCAGTTGCGCCCGAACCATAGGCCCTTCGATCAGGCGGAATGGCGTATGCGCATCATCACGAATCAGTTGTTTCCAGCGCGAATCGCGTTCTGCCGCGCTAAGCGCCGTGAGATCGACGGTCGGGATATCAAGATCGAGTTTCGCGGCGCACTTCTGCACCTGGCCTTCGTGAACGAAAACCGCGCGCAAAGCGTCATGTCGATTGACAAGATGCTGAACCGCGTCCTTGAGTGCGGATTGGTTGACTCGTCCGCGCATGTGCAGCGTGAACGATTCGTTGAAGGCGCAGGAAGCGTCGTCGCTCAGCTGATCCGAGAGCCACACTTCCAGCTGCGGTTCAGTGACAGGAAACTCCTGAGCGAGTGCAGAAACGGCCTCTGCCGCCCCAGCCAGGCTCACCGTTGCCGTTTGCGCGCCAGCCGGCTTGGCGAAGAAGCCGGCGGCCTGCATCTCAAATACGCTCTCCTTGAATGCCACCCCGATTTTTTCCAGGTCGGCATCGCTGTGCGCGGTCGAGATAAAACACGGGAAGCCTTCCAGAATGTGGATTCCCTTCATGCGCAGGAAGTAATAGAAGATGCTGGCAAAGCGTTCTTCCGTCGGCAGCGCGAAGTAGAAGAAGCTGGCAAAGGTCTCGATACGCGTCGGTACCTGCTGCTCTTCGAAGAAATCATTGATGGTTCTTACAAGCTTCGCCGTGCGCTCAGTCAAGCGCTCCTGTAGTCCGGGACCCTGCTCTTGGAAGTGATGCATCACCGCCTTCATCGCGGCCAGGGTCAGAGGGTGCCGAACAAAGGTGCCGGCAAAAAAAGTGACGCCTACTTCAGGATAGGAATCATCCCCGAAATGCCACGATCCGCCGTCGAGCGCATCCATAAACCCAGCTTTACCGGCGATGATGCCAATCGGCATGCCTCCCGCAACCACCTTGCCGTAGGTGGCCAGATCGGCGCGAATGCCAAAGAGCGCCTGACAGCCGCCGAGGTGGGCTCGGAAACCAGTGACCACTTCGTCGAAGATAAGCGCCGTCCCCGCCTGCTCGGTGATCTGGCGAATCTCCTGCAAAAATTCGCGCGGCTGCAGGTGCGGATGGCGGCTCTGCACCGGTTCGACTAGCACCGCAGCCAGATCTTTGGCGTTCTGGCGAATCCATTCGAGCGATTCCGGCGTTCCGTAATCGAGCACCACCATATTCGAAAGATTCTCGCGCGGAATTCCAGGCGCAACCGGGGCGGAGTGCGGAGCGCCCTGCTTGCTTTTCACGCTCTTGACCAGTACTTCATCAAACATGCCGTGGTAAGCTCCGGCAAACATCACAACTTTATTGCGGCCGGTAACAGTGCGCGAAACCCGCAATGCAGCCATTACTGCTTCTGATCCCGTGTTACAGAAACTCATGCGCTCGTTGCCCGTCATTTGGCAGAAAAGCTGCGCCACCTCGCCCGCCAGCGGCGTCTGCGGTCCGATTTCAAAGCCCTCCTGAAGCTGTTTGGCAATCGCCTGCTCAACGAAATCCGGGCGATGCCCCAGCATGATCGGACCAAATCCATTGAGGATGTCGATATATTCGTTGCCGTCGATGTCCCACAAGCGTGAGCCTTGAGAGCGCTCGGTCACGATGGGATAAACAACCTCCTTCCACAGCGAGCGGAAACCGGAAACCACGCGCGGGTCAGCCAGGACAGCACGATTTTTCTCAGTGCTGGACTTCGACTTTGCGGTGCGCCGCGAATATGATTCGATCAGCTTTTTGAGACCCTCTTGCTGTTGCGGCGTTACATCGCCCGAGTGACCTTTTTGCGGTGGCTTGTAGGGGCCGAAGGGCTTGAATTCTTCTTTCGCACTTGCTGTGGCCGTTTTTGTGGCGGAGGATATGGCGGAGGATGGCGCAGAAGCTAAAGCCACAGTCGGAGCGGCGGCCGGAGAAGGTGACGAAGTAGACGATGCAGCCGCGGGCTGAGGCACAACCTTCGCCGGTGCCGTCGTGGCAGACGCAGCCGCTGCACTCGCACCCGGCGTCGCCCGGACACTACCGACTGCTTCCAACTGCTTGGCAAAGAGTTGATTCATCGCTTGAAGTTGTTCTCGCATCAAGCGTTCAACAGGAGATTCAGACATGGCGCCATCCCCATTTCCACTAGTTGGAGCAAAGCTCATTGGACTTGCGGTCGCGCTCGCAGCCATCACCAACGACGAGACTGCTGACGCGGCCGTTGCAACGGGAGCGCTTTCCTGCGGCGCCGCGTCCGCCAGGACGTCCGCCGGCAACTTGCTGTCGAGATACTCCGACAGCGCGTTCATGGTCGCGAGATCGCCAAGCAGCTGACGGAAGGTAATCTTCACGCCAAATTTTCCCTGCAGCGACTGCGTAACCTGGGTCAGAAAGAGCGAATCGAAACCCATTTCAAGGAAGCTGGTCGAGCCATCGGCTTCGGAAATATCCACGCCGGAAAGTTCCTCGAAGATCTCGCTGAGAACTTTTATGATTTTCGACTGCCTCGAAACTGGCGTGGCAGAGACTGCCTGCACCTGCGAAGTAACTTGCGGATTAGAAACGTGAGAATTAGAGCTTTGCGAGTCAAAGTTCACCTGTTCGTCTTCCTTCGAAGCCGAAGCTTCAGCTGGATTTTCAGAAAATTGAAGCGTCGGCAGCATCGCCGTGGATTCTTCGAGCCTCGGAGCTTCGAGCCAATAGCGTTTGCGCTCGAAAGGGTAAGTCGGAAGCGAAATGCGCTGCCGCTTCGCTCCTTCTTGATCGTGCTCCTGAAGACGACTGCTCTGCACGCCGCGCCAATCTGGCTGCATGCCGGCGATCCAGAGTGCGCCGAGCGCATTCATCAGGCTCGCCCCGTCGCCTTCGCCCGTTAGCGTGTCAGAGAGCGAAGAGATGACCGGCTGCTCGGCGGATGCCCCCGCCTGCTGCCGGGCAAGCGTGGCGAGCACGTTGCCGGGACCGACTTCGAGAAGGATGCTGTTCGGCTTTTTGCGTAACTCTGCCAGAGCGGGCGCAAACTGCACGGGCTGGCGTACCTGTCGCGCCCAGTATGCAGGATCCGTTGTTTCTTTCTCGGTAATCCAGGCTCCAGTAACGCTGGAAATATATGGAATCTGCGGAGTTTCCGGTCGTGCCTCAGCGACCAGCTTGGCGAAAGGCTCGACCATCGGATCCATCATCGCGGAGTGAAAAGCGTGCGAGGTCACAAGACGACGGCAGACGACACCATCCGCTCCCAGCTTTTTCTCGAACTCTTCGAGCGCCTCGAATGGACCGGCCACAACGCAGAGAGACGGCGAATTGACCGCGGCGAGTGAAAGTTTCCCGTTCAGCCGCGTTTGCAAATTCGCTTCCGGCAGGCGTACCGACAGCATCCCGCCGGCCCGCAGTTGTTGCATCATTTTCCCGCGCGCCGCCACCAGCTTCAGGGCATCTTCGAGGGGAAACACTCCCGCCAGGCAAGCGGCGGCGAACTCGCCAACACTGTGGCCAAGCATAGCCGCCGGGCGAATGCCCCAACTCATCCAAAGCCGTGCCAGCGCGTATTCGATGGTAAAAATCGCTGGCTGCGCGATTGCCGTATCGGTCACGCGCCGCTTCACCTCGTCCGATACGCCCGAGGTAGCCACTTTCGGATAAAGCAACGAGCGCAAATCTTCGCCGAGCAAAGCATGGAGAATCTCGGCGCAACGATCGACATTCTCGCGGAAGACGCGCTCGCTCGCATAGAGCTCGCGGCCCATGTTCGGATGCTGCGCGCCCTGGCCCGGAAAGAGGAACGATGCGGTCGGGTTGTCGAGCGGCTTCAGTCGCGTGGGTGAACGCTTGCGGTCGCGCTGCGCAAGGCTCGCGATTGCCTCCGGCACATCCCGAGCGACGATGGCACGGCGGCACGGGAAAGGGCGGCGTCCTATTTGCAGCGTCCAGGCAACATCCGCAAGATTCAGACCCGGATGCGCGGTGAGATATTCGGCCAAGTTCGAGCTGGCATTCTCCAGCGCCGCCTCCGAACGCGCCGACAATACCAGAAGCTGCAACCCCGAAGCAGGAGTCGAGGAGGAAGCCTCGCGGACCGGAGCCTGCTCAAGAATTACGTGTGCATTCGTTCCGCCAACTCCAAAGGCGCTCACACCGGCGCGGCGCGGACCTTGCGACGGCTTCCACTCCTTGCTTTTAGCATTAAGAAAAAAGGGGCTGTTTTCGAGATCGAGCTTCGGATTCGGTCTTTGAAAGTGCAGCGTCGGAGGAAAAACCCCATCGCGGACCACGTGCGCGGCATGAATCAGCCCCGTAATTCCGGCCGCGATATCGAGATGTCCGACATTGGTCTTTGCCGTCCCCAGGGCGCAGAACTGGGTTGCCTGGGTGTGGATACGAAATGCCTTGGTGAGCGCGGCAATTTCAATCGGATCACCGAGCGGCGTGCCGGTTCCGTGGGCTTCGACATAGCCGATTGTCTCCGGAGAAACTCCAGCCAGCGCCTGCGCCATGGCAATCACGTTGGCTTGACCTTCGACGCTCGGCGCCGTGTATCCGACCTTGTCCGAGCCGTCGTTATTGGTGGCAAAGCCGCGAATCACCGCATAAATAGAGTCGCCATCGGCCACCGCGTCTTCGAACCGCTTCAGGACCACGACTCCAGCGCCACCGCCAAACACCGTGCCATTCGCGTTCTCATCGAAGGCGCGGCAATGGCCGTCGGGCGAAACCATTCCGCCTTCCTGATAGCGGTACCCGCGTTTTTGCGGGAATGAAATTGAGACTCCGCCCGCCAGAGCCATATCGCACTGATACGTCTGCAGCGCTTGCGCCGCCTGGCAGACGGCGATGAGCGAGGTCGAGCAACCGGCCACCAGGGTGAAGGCGGCCCCTTTCAAATTCAATTTGTAGGAGACGCGAGTTGCCAGAAAATCGACATTGCTGCCCAGCGTCACCGGATAATTCGCCACTTGATATCCGCTGACATAATCTTCGATAAAGCGTCGGTCGCGGCAGAGGTGGCGCAGGAAATACGTGCTCGGACTGCATCCGGCGTAGACGCCCGTCATAGCCGGGCAGTTCGAAGGATCGTAGCCTGCGTCTTCAATCGCCTCCCAGCAGCATTCAAGAAAAATGCGCTGCTGCGGGTCCATCAACTCCGCTTCTTTCGGATAGACGTTAAAAAAAGCCGCGTCGAACATATCCACATCATCGAGAATCGGCCGCGTGCGTACATAGCTAGGATCGGAGCCGACGGCGGCGGCATCGATGACCTCGAGCTCTTCGGCGCGAAACTGCGCAATCGATTCCACACCCGCGAGCTGGTTTCGCCAGAACTCGGCAACCGTGCGCGCGCCCGGGAAACGTCCCGACATGCCCACGATGGCGAGCGCGTTGCTCAGGTCTTCGCTATCGTGATCGCTCATCGCAGTTGTCCCATTTTGTTTGTCTCTTTTTCTTTTTCTCTGAGATCGCGTTCTTTCATATCGCGCTGCTTCGCCATCGCATGGCGTTGTTTGCGGATTCTTTCGGCCATGTCTGCACTTGATCCCTGAGACCCTTGTCCTTCAAAGTGCGTGGTCAACGCGCGCAGGGATGGAAATTGAAACAAATCGGTCACCGAAAACTTGCGCTTCAAAGTTTTTTGCAATTCGGCGTGCGCTTCCACCAGAAGAATGGAATCGCCGCCAAGGTCAAAGAAGTTGTCGGTCGGCCCAATCTGTTCAACTCCAAGCAGCTTTTTCCAGATCGATGCGATGATCTCCTCCGTTCCGATTACGTCCCCGCGTCCATTTGCCGGACTCGTCGGCATGGGCGCGTGAGCCGAGACCGGCGCGGGGAGCAAGCTGCGATCGACTTTGCCGTTCGCATTCAACGGCAGCGCTTCCAGCAGCAAAAATGAAGAAGGAATCATGTGAGCGGGAAGAAATTTTTCGAGAGCAGCCCGCAGGTCGTTCGGATGCAGTGCCTGGGCATCTTTCAAAACGTATTCCCGGACATTTTCCGGAACTACGTAAGCAGCGAGTTTCTTCTGGCCGTCGACCTCGATCGCATCCACGACGGCCTGTTTTACCCCTCGGTGCCGAAGCAAGGTTGCTTCGATTTCGCCCAGTTCGATTCTCTGCCCATTAATCTTGACCTGCCGATCAATTCTGCCCAGAAACTCGATTTCGCCGTCCGGCATGAAACGACCGCGATCGCCGGTACGGTAAATGCGCTCTCCGGTTCGTGGATGAATGGCAGTACGTGCCCGGGTTTGTTCGTCGTTGCGCCAGTAGCCCTTCAGAAGTCCTACGCCCGAACAGCAGAGTTCGCCCGGCTCTCCCGCGGCGCAGTCATCAAAGTTTTCATCGAGAACGAAATAGCGGGTGTTCCGAATCGCGTGACCGTAAGGAATGCTGTTCCAGTTTGCCTGCACTCGATCGACGGGATACCAGATATTCCAGACGGTGGTCTCCGTGGGGCCGCCGACACTGACAACCTGCACATCGCCAAAGTGGGCCCGGATGCGCGCAGGCGCGCTCAATGCAATCCAATCGCCTCCGAGAAATGCGAGACGCAAACGATCTCGCATCACTAGCTTTTCCGCTGCGGCATGAACGAGCAGCATTTCCATAAACGCCGGAACCGAATTCCACACGCTGACGTGGTGACGCGCGATCAGATCGACCCAATGGTCGGGAGACCGTGTCCCATCGCGATCGGGTATGACAATGGCGCCACCTGCGGCCAGCAACCCAAAAATGTCATAGACCGACATGTCGTGGTGCAAAGCGGTTACTGCCAGCACGCGATCGTTGGGACCGACATTAAATTCGCGATTCGTTTCGACAATGCAGTTGACCAACCCGCGGTGGGCGATCATCACGCCCTTTGGCTTCCCGGTAGATCCAGAAGTGTAGAGAACGTAAGCTGCGTCTTCCGGAGTCTGCACCCGAGGAAGTGACTCATGCTTGTTCTCTCGCAGGCCTTCGCCGTCAACGTCAATGCACCAACGCCTCACCTCGGAGGGCCATGTGATCTTTTCGTCCAGCCAGGACTGTGTCAACACAACTTGAACTTCCCCATTCTCCAGCAAAAAATGCAACCGGTCTGCGGGGACGTTCGCATCGATTGGCAGATAGGCTGCACCCGCGATAAGCGTGCCCATCACGGCAACGATCTGCTCCCAACCCTTTTCCATGACAACCGCAACCAGGGTGTTTGGTCGAACTCCGATCGAGCGTAAGCGATGTCCCAAACTGCTGGAAAGCACCAGCAGATCTGCGTACGAGAGCGTTCTCCCGGACGAGATAACGGCTGGCCGCTCAGGCGCGCGCGACGCCTGTTCCAGGAACAGTTCGTGAATGAGGAGGTCGGAATTGGCTGGATGCGTCAAATGTTTTTCTCTTATTAATTAATTACCAGGTGGTGTTCAGGATCGTTCCAGAGTCCCCTCGTGCAGAATCCCCTCGTACGAGTCAAAATCCTCGCTTGCATGCCAGATATGGGGTTAAGAGCGTCTCCATCATTCCTGGCAGCGGGTCATCACAACTGAAGACCGCCTCGGTGCGACAGCTTTGAAGAGAGCGCAGGTACTCCGCCAGACCCAGGTCCCCAGCCAGAAACTCCAGCACCACGGTGGGAATATCGGTAGTCATCCGCACCCAGCCGATGTCCGGCCGTGCCTTGCAGGTGGATAGCGGAAGCCCTAACTGATCGGCATAAAGCATGTAACTGAAATCGACCCCGGCACTGGCCCCTAAACTGTGATAACCCCAGGTTCGAGCGTTGACGTCGAGCAGCTTGTAACTCGAGTCACGGGGATCGAGCTTGTATTCGACCTCCACCAGCCCGTAGTAGTTGATCTCCCGCAGGAAGCGCTCGGACATTTCTTCGAGCAGTGGAACATCGACCGTCTGGACATAAGTGCTCGCTCGCCCGAACTGCAACGGATGCTGGCGGCGCCGGCGCGCCACCATGCTGCCCACGGCGCTGCCGTCGCGGAAAAACGCGCAATAGGAGTACTGCTGGCTGCCGCCGCCGGGAATCACCTCCTGCACCATCACTTCGCCCGGACCGACGAGATCGAGAGCCTTCTGCACTAACTGCCGCAGCTCCACGTGATTGTTCGCGCACCAGGCCTTGACTCGGGTGGCATAAATGAAGTGTTCCTTGATGGCTGGTTTAATGGCAAAGGGCGGAGTCAGACTATCGAATTCGGAGAGGTCGTCGACGCTCATCGGATAGCGCGTCCACGGGATGGGTATACCCACTCGCTCGGCCATCTGGTAGGTATTTCGCTTGTCCCATGCCCAGCGGACGGTCTCCCAGTCTGCCGTCGGCACGCGAAAGACCTCTCCCAGTTCTTGCCGATTTCTCGAAATGGCCGCCACTAACTCCTCCCGCGTGGGATACAAAAGCCATCCTTCAAGACCGTAGCGCTGGCCGAGATCGAGCAGGCGATCGACCGTGTCGCGTTCATCCTTCAGATCAGGAAATCGGATCGACCGGCCGGCATAGCGGGAGAAGCGCGCAATGGAATGCTCATCATCGACGATGCAGGTGGGAACGCCATGTCGCCCCAGACTGCGGACAATGCCAAGACCCTGATAATCGCCGCCTAGTATGACGGCGCCCGCGGCGGCCTGCGCCTTCGGTGTGAATCTCTTTTTCTTTTCCAGAACCGCGATCGCAGCCGACCCGGAATTACCCACGATTCGCACCACTTCGCCGGTTCGCCCGTATTCCACGCAGCAACTCTTTCGCCGCAAACTCGGTGCCCGAGACAAAGCACAAGAGTGGTCCGAAGCTCCAGGAGGCGGGTTTGCCGAGGAAGTGCAGACCGGCAACCGAGCTTTCAAGTCCGGCGCGAAGCACCGGATAACCGTTCGCCCGCTCGATCTGCTTCACAAGCGCCGGTGCAAGAATGGAATTCCGGGAGACGTCGACCCGAAATCCGGTGGCAAGCAGGCAGTGATCGACCGTCCGTTCCGATCCGTCATCAAACTTTAACTCTAGTTTCTGTCCGCGCTCGGTGGCGGCGGCCAATTTTGCAGCCAGCCTTATCGGAATGTCCTGCAAACGCGGCTGCAGCCAACCTGCACCCGCCGGACGAATCGCACGATACGCGACTTTATCCTGGAGTTTCCGGGGCAGCCGGCGAAACAGGTGTGGCGCAGCCACCAGACGGCTGATTCCTGCCGGTCCTACGTCGCGTTTCGAATAGAGCATCGCCGATAGCAGCCCCAGGTGGTGCAACCCGCTATGGAGGCCGACCCAATTTAACGCCGCTGCTCGAACAAAGACCTCGGCATCGGCTCCCGCCTCGCGCAACAGGGCCGCCGACTCGAGAGCGCTTTGGCCGCCGCCCACAATGGCGACATGCTGGCCTTTGAATCTCGTCAGGTCTTGATGCGCGGTAGTGTGCGAGGCCAGATCTCGACTGATTCCCTGAAACTCCGGTGGCCGATAGTCAAAGGCCGCTATGCCGGTCGCCAACACCACGCGCTGAGCGATGAACCGGCTATCATCATTTAATGTGACCTCGAAACCGTGGCTATCGGACGCCACACTGGTCACCTGGCGTGGGTCGAGATCAGGCAGCGATTTCTTCTGATACCAGAGCCCATACTCCACGAACCGGTCGAGCGGAATTGGCTTGCCGATGGGACTTCCTTGAGACTCGCGGAAAGCATCGAGCGTAAGCGACTGCTTCGGGTCCGCGATGTGGCTCGCGCCCCAGTTCGAACGCAGGCACATTCCCGCTGGCATCTGCTTCGCCCAGAACTCCATCGGAGTTCCAAAGACCCGGGTCTCGATTCCCGCCGCCCGCAAATAGCTGGCTGCGGAAAGCCCATAGGGGCCAGCCCCAATAACCAGTACGTCACAATCGACGGTACTTCTGCTAGGTTTCTTTAATACGCGTACCGATTCGCCGCTCATTTCTGTAACAGTCGTCACCGCTTCCTCCAAAGCTTTCGATTGCATGGTTAATGTTTCTTCCAGGCGCGGAGGGGGAGCCGGACGCCAAAGTCAAAGTTCTAGGGTCATAAGTGCAGCGCTAATCGCCAGACGCCTGATCGACGGATAGGCGAGAGTCCGGCGAGGGAGCAGCATCAAGCGCAATCGCCAGCCGCCCCTCCTTTTCGCTGGCGTAAGCGATCATCGCCCGCTCTTTGCCAGGGCCTTCGATTCGCAACTGCCCATCCTTTTCGACAATCGCCATTTCCGAGCGCTGTCGCCACCACCTATTCACTTCACCGGGCGTGGTAACCCAAAGATTTTTTTCGCCTCTCAGTTGCGCCAGATGGGCCAGCAATCCGCGATACGTTTTTTGGGCCCGCGCGCTGGTCAGGTAGTCGGGGTGGATGACCACGCTGATCAGGCCATGTTTTTCCATGATCAACTCAATCTGGCGCTCCCAGAGCGTGGTTGAGTAGTCATTCAGGATATGGAACAACGTGTAGTCCTGCGTCGTGGTCACCGGTAGTTCCAGAACCTTCCCGATAAAGTATGGCATCACCGTGCAGCAGCCGCCGCGTTGCGGATCGAGATGCGCCACGTTCGGGACCGACATATCGTATTCGAAATCGAGAAGGTCAAACCAGGACTGGTTGCGGTAGAGCACTCCTGCTCGAAATCCGGCCGCGCGAAACTGCTTGCCATAGGCATTGATCTTGGCGGCACGTTCTGCGAACCCGGCGCGGTCGCGAAACAAACGTCCATCATGATTGAGGTCGTGGACCACAACTTCGAAACCGCGATCCCATAGCGACTGCAGGAACGTTGGCGTCACGTGGTAGCGTTCCTCCGGAATCACCTGGAAAGAAGCCTTGATGCCAAAAGAATCGTTAACGTCCATCAGCATGGGGCAAAGGTCCACCCCGAGCGCTGTCTCGACATCATGCGTCATCAAGGCGCAACTGGATGCTCCCTGGGGCCAGAACCAGATAAACGGAATCTGCTGCAGCTTCTGCGCCCGCATCGCCAGCAGCAATACTCGCTCCATCAGACTGTCAACCGTCCGATCGACCGGCCAATGCGGAAATGGAATGTTTTCCCATCCTCGCAAACGTATTTTCTGGAGGTGCTTCCGTATGGCCACGGGCAGAAATGGGCGGATTAAATAGTAGAGGCTTGCCAGACCTGAATCTCCATGCCCGTCGCGCCAGTCATTCGCGTATATTTCTCCGCGAAGACTCTCGACGACCTGAGCCAGGTCGAACGGCAGGTAGGTGGTCCCATTTTCGATTTGGACATCTGCCAGAGCATCCCAAAGCGGCTCCGCAGGCACTTCCGCCGGTTCATGCCCGTTGTATTTGCCGTAAAGGGTGTCCTGCCCAAATCGAAAATATCCGCTCTTTTCTGAGAGCACGCCACTTTGCCCGATGTGGAGGTAGCGCGCGGGGCATCTGTAATACCGGCCCAGCCCGCTCATTTCTCCCGCAGTCATCGCCGGTAATTCGCTTGGCATGGGCACACCAATCGCGGTTTCGATGCGATTGTAGGCCTTTAGAGCCACGCCGGTGGCCTGCGATCGCGATTTCGGCGCCACGGATTCACTCTCCCTGATCATTCTTAACTCGTCGCAGCCTTCGCCTCCGCCACGTTCATAGCGACGGCGGAAGTAAGCCCTACGTGCTTGCGCCACGGCAGCATCTCAAGCAGCAGTCCTTTGAACTGCCAGAGCGGCTTAAAGCTGCCATGAAGGACGGCCACCGCGCTCAAATAAATCATGCCAAAAATAGCCGAGTCGGCCATGATGCGAACAAGAGCTCCTAGCGGACCCGCCACTCCTGCAAAGACAGGCAAGCTTCTGAGAATCATGGCCGATCCGACACCCGCAAGCAACGCCGCCAGAACGTATCTCCATACTTCGGTAACTACCGGGGCTACGCCAAAGCCAATCGGTCTGCCCGCATACCAGAAAGCGGGAATTGTGAGGATCCAGAACGAGATGGTCCAGGCCGCCGCAATGCCCTCAGGTCCCCAGTGCAACCCGAGCACAAATAGCCCGGCAGTAACCGCAAACTCCACCACCACCCAACGGAACCAGCGATGCGCCGTTCCAATCGAGAGATGAAGCCAACCGTGGGTGTTGTAGATCAGCATGATGCCCACCCCGGGTCCGAAGAACATGAAGATCCGGCCCGCAGTCGCCCACTGGGAACCCAATACCAGAAGAATCAGGTCTTTCCCGATCAGTGTAAGGTCCGCGCCGATGCCCATTCCGACGAGAGCTATTACCGCCACGCTCCGGAGAAAGTAGCGGCGGAACTGTTCGGAGTCGCTCTGCAGGCGGCTGAGAGCGGATACGGCAACCGAGGTCAGCGGTGCGGTCAGCTGGCAGGCAGACAGCAGGAACAGGTCGTAGGCCTTCTTATAAAAGCCCAAAGCGCTCGGACCAAATCGCCATCCCACCAGAAGATTGTCGGTATTTCTTGCGAAATAGTTGAAGCTGAATCGCCCATATACGTTGCAGGCGTACCGCACCATCGAACCGGTTCCGGGGGCACGCCGGGGTAGAATCGGAATCCAGCGGCACTGTATCCATGCTGCGATTGCTACCGTCAGCGGCGCTGCCAGCGCTCCCGCCACCAGCGCCCAGTAGCCAAAACCGGCCCAAGCGAGACCTATCGACAACAGAACCGCCACCGTACGCGCCAAAACGTCGTTGAACGAAACCACCGAGAAACGCATCGCCCGCTTGAGCAGCGCCAGGTGCTGCACCGAGATGCTGCTGAGAAGAATCGTGGGCGATATGGCGATCGCGACATGGACCACTTTCGGATCGCCATAGAAACGGGCCATTAGCGAGCCAGACGCGGCGAAGCCCAGCGTCAGCAAAATGCCGAAACCCAAGTTGATCCAGAACAGGTTGCTTACGAGCGAGTTGTCAATCTCTTCCCGTTGCTGGATGGCTTCAGTAAATCCATTCATCCCAAAGTTTGTGAGCAGCAGGTTGAAGGTGGTCACCATCGCTACCAGTCCAAAATCGGACGGCAGCAGCATGCGAGCCAGCACGACTGTCGAAACGATCTGCACTCCAAAGCCTAAGCCGCCGGAGAGGAGCGTAAAACCCGCTCCGCGAACCGCAACCTGCCGCATCTCGCGGTGGTCGACGGCCGGACGGAACCTTCCGCTGGCATCAAACGGTCTCAAACGCGCTCCCTACGAGAAACGGCATCGAAATTATGGTTGGCGCTGCACAGAGTTCGAATCGCAGGAGGAGCCCAGATATTGAGCTTGGATATCTAGTTTTCTCTTAGGCAAAAAAGAGCGTCATCTGGAAGCTTTTGATTTGTAATTTGTAATCATCCGAACCGCAGAACCCATGGCAGCCGTTTCGCACGGCGGTAGCTCGATCCAAACAATTCGCTCGAGACCGGCTTTCCAGATTCTGCCAGCGTGCGGGTTTCTTCAGTGCACCACAGCCTTAAGTTGAGTCGGAGGCGCAATCTGGCTCGTTGAAGACGCGTAGCAATCGCTCGGATTGAATGTCAACGGACTACGCCCACCCACGACGCCGCCCATGACGTTCAGATAGCAGTTCTGAGCCGGATTGCTGGCCGTGAGCGAGGTGTGGCCTCCCGGCCCGGTGCCCCCGGTTATGTCTGGACCGATTGCCGGCCAGGGCAACGATCCCCACCAGGAAGGCTTACCGCTCAAATAAAAGGATGGAGGTAGAGAGGTCCCACAACTGCCGGAGCAGGCTGCTGATCCGCTGATGTTGTTAAATTCCTGGTAATAGAACGCGGTGCTTGCGGGCAGGGTCGATTCGCAGGGATAGGAGTAAGAGCCATCGCAACCCACGCCGTTCGCAATCGGCACTCCGCCGGTGTCCGATGCCTCGCCGAATCCGAAGGCGAACCCGTAGGCGACCGTATCGTAAGACCGAACCGATGGAGCATTCGTCACGGCAGTGTGTCCCATAGGATCGGAGGGATTATTGTACTGGTTCAAGGCTGCCATGGCCGCCGATCCAATTACATCGCCTACGAAATTCTGATATGTAGACGAGAAGGATGAGTTTATAGCTGTGACGAATTGAATTTCCCACCATCCATTCACGCCAGCGCTGCCCTGCGCCCCCATCGGGGTGCAGACCACCGTTTGTCTCGGCGGCGCCATGGCGTTATACGGATTACAAGCAACGTCTGCGCCCGTCACCCAATTTCTAAACAGAGTGTTATCGGCGTTCGAGCCCCAGATGTTTTCCAAATCGATCTTGCTGACGACGTTGCCCTCCAGCAGGTTGTACTGCACGTGCGCTCCATGGGTCTCGATGTTGCCCGATAAAAAGTTTGGCGAGCTATTGCTATACATACCCGTCATATAGTTGAAGGCAAGCACATTTCCCGCCGCACCCCGCTGCGGTTCAAGAATGCCGGTGCGTTCGAAAATATTATTCTGGATCACTCCGCCGGTGGACTTGGTTCGAATCGCGAGTCCGTGATCGAATTGACCGGGGCCATTTCCCCAAGTTCCAGAAAAGTAGCTGTTTACGACCATGAAGTGATACGAAAAATCAATGTCAATATGATCGCCGTCGGTGTAATTGGACTCGACGCCGCTGACCCAGCAATAGGCGCAGCTCTCGATCTCGATGTTCGATGGATTCGAGGTATGCGTGTCGTTGGCGTAAATCTGAAGATTTTCCACTCCTGCATGTTGCACCATGCCACTGAGCGGAAAGGCCGTAGGCGTTCGGGTATAGGCAACGAACAACCCGGGACTGATGCCAATGGTCGCGCCGGACACCGACGTTACTTGCGAGATCTGGCCTTGCACCCGGCTGCCATCGGAGGTCTGTCCGCCATCACACCATGTGCATGGGCCTTCACTGCCATTCTGATTAACGATCACTCCATCATTCAACTGCGAGATCACCACGTAGCTGCCCACGCTGATGCCCGAGGCGCTGGCCACCGTAATGCTTGTCGAACCTTGTGCCGGGCCGCCAGTAATTGAAACTGTGTTGCTGAAGGTCGGCCAGTTTGTTCCCAGCATAATATCGTTCGCGTTGGAAGATTTCGCGTTAAGTATGGTCTGACTTGCGCCCGATCCCCGCAACGCGCAATTGCTCGGAACTGTCAAGCCCCCATTTAAGAGGAACGTCCCCGCTGCCAGCAGAACGTAGTGATTGGTTCCGCAAGCGTTGAGTGCGGCTTGAATGGCCGACGTCTGGTCCCCTGAACCGGCCGACAGTGTTGCTCCTGCTTGCGTCCATGCCCCGGAAGGAATGCCGCCGGCAATACCCGCGGTAGACCAATCGATGGCACGAGTCGGATTAACGATCCCCGACCAAAGTTGGGCGTAACCCTGAAGTGAAACGGCAAAAATGATGGGAATGAGCAGAAAAAACGGGGGAAATTTTTTTCGCATTTTGCGCGTCCTGGCTCTTTTCGGCGCCGTGAATTACTCTCAGGTCGCGATGAAAAATGCCCGCCGTTGCTGGAGGCCACTTCACCATCGTGTCGTACTCCCGGAGCTGGAATTACAGGCTCGGTGCCTTTTTTGCAGTTTAAGTCATCGGCAATGACACGCAAGACACGGAAGTGCATTCGCCCTCCCATCGCAGGTAGTGACCGACCGCGCCACCGGTGCTGCAGAGCCCGTCTATGCGAATAAAACCTCCTCTTTCTGCGATATCATGTGGTCAACTTTTTGCGCTAATTCGATCTGGTCGTCGCAAAATTTTCTTGCGAACAACGCCTCCCCGCGGCCGTAGACATCGTCAAGCTCTACCTTTTCATGGGATTCGAAAAACCTGATATGGTCCTCACGGATCATCGCCGGGCTGGAAGCGCGGGCCGACCAATCGTCATAAACCAAGTTCCTCCGCATCCGCGAATGAAACTCCGAATTCGCCAGGATGGTTTGAAAGAACGCTTCGTCGGCGGCGCAAACGTTCCTGAAAAAATCGGTTACCTCCGGATGGCGATCGACAAATTGCAGCACGTATTGGCACGCCTCGCGGGTGAGGGCCCACCATTCACTGCCCGCGTAGGGCTCCAGATTCCCGAGGTGTTTCCGGTAGTCACGATCGGCCAGCCCCAGTTTGCCGAGCGCCCGTACGACCAATCGGCGCAGCGGCTGCCGCGTCGGAACCACGAACTTGTTGATTCGCGATAAAGGCTTGCCGGCCGCTTCATTGGGCACTTTCACGCCGCTTATGAATTCTTGTCCATGATGCTCTTGGAAGAAAGCATTTATATATTTGCCGCTTCTTAGCGGGTAGTCGCTTCCGCTCAGCAGGACGAAGCGATCGTAGCTGCCTGCTTGTTGCAGACCTTGCCGCAGCAGCAGCAGGATTGCCTCCACCTGCGAAAAGTCTCCCCAAAAGACGGGCAAGCGTGGTTCTGTGAAAAAGACATTCCGACCCTGAATTCGCGAGAACTCCTCCATCCGGCTTTTCCGGTCGATATGAACGAAGAAACCACAATCGTCATAGGAAAGCCTTCCTATCGCCCGCTCGATGAGTTTCGGATTGGCGTGGGCCAGTATCAGGTAAGCGATTTTCATTCTTTATCATCACCACTCACGTTGGTCACGTTGGAACCTTCTCCAGGTACAGGACGTCAGCCGGAGAAGCAATCGGGCCGGCGGCGGCTGCTTTCCGGGCATTCCTTTTAATCCATCCTCCCGGAACCGACATTGTGGCCAGCAGAAAGAAGATCCAGACAACATTCAACGTTCCAAAGGCGGACTCGGCGAAGTTGTAAGCAATCGCAACCACAAAACAGGCTAAGCGCAAACTTCCTTCCTCGGCGTTCCGGCGAACCGCGTTCGTAACCGTCCGGTAGCCAGTGACCACCACGATGGCAAACATCAGAAGCCCTAGCCACCCCAGACTCAGATACATCTCCAAGTACCCGTTATGCGACTCCCGTGGATGCCACCAATACAGACTCCACATCTTGTCCAGCCGCTTACCGAGCCAAAAGCTCTCAAAACCGGTGCCGACTAACGGATTCCCGGCCATGCCAAGCACTAGCCTCCAAATTTCGGTGCGACCGGTGAGCGTTGGGTCCCGCCCCATCGTATACAGGATGCCTGAGCCGAGATCGAGAAAGAGCGTACCAACGGATACCGCCAGAATCGCAAACACCGTCGCATGGACGATCCATGGCCTCCGCGCAACCATGCCAAGGCTAGTTGCCAGCATGAGCGCGCCCGCCATGAGAAAGCATGACGTCGAGGTCATCGAACCGGCCATCCAAAGCAGCCACAAGACCATTCCGAGGCAAGTCCCGAAGGCAAGCAGGTGCCGGTTTCTGGCTGCGCCATGCTCGCTGCGCCAGGCGGTCACAAGCCGCCAGACGATGCCCAATCCGAGGACCAGACAAATACGCCCTAATTCGTTCTTATTGGTCGTAACCCCAGTGTAGTAAGGTGTCCACGTCCATGGGTGATAGCCTCGGCCGACGTCGGGATAAAACTTGATGAACAGCACTGAAAGCGGAATCAGAAGAAACGCCGTCCATGCTAGTACGCGCTTGATGGCGGCATAGCGGTCGCGATCGCTCAGGATCACCATGACCATGACAAAATCGCCGAGCGACTTTATCCAGCGTTTGAAGGCGACGTCAGGGTAGTCCGACCAGCTGATACTAAGGGCGCAATAGATAGCAAATGCAACCAGCGGCCAATTAGCCTTCAGCATTCCGAGAACTTTTTCTCTTCTTCTCACCAGCACAATCAGGCCCGCGAGAAGCAATCCGCTATATACCGAGCGGTCGAGCGGACTGCCCTCAGTGTACATGGAGCTATCCGACGTCGTATCGTTGATCGGGGTGCCCTGCATCGTGCCGATCCATTGGCCCACGTTGCGCGAACCCGCGATGCAAAGCCAGAGGATGGCGATCCACAACGCCTTCGAGGTTCTGGCCTTTGGGTCGCGATCGAGGAAGAAAAGACCGGCAATCCCAAGCGCAAATACCAGGGCTGCGATTCCAGCCGGCACTAACCTCTCCCTGCGGTCGCTCTAAAGTTGGAGCGGGAGCAAATCATCTTCAGTCCAGAAACAGGCGGTGAATCAGTTCGAGCGTAAGCACTTTATGGATCGCGCTGGTGTAGTTGCGATTTCCCTTCAGATGGCCGGCCACGATTTGTTCGACCCCTTTACCTTCGAGATACGGCCGGGTCAATGTGCGCGAATCGAGCAGCATCTCACGAACGTAATCGGCAAGGGCGTCCCGGTACCAGACGCGAAAATGATAGAACTTGTGCCTGCCGAGAAAAAGCCGCTCGAGATGCAGCGGCGAGAAAACGTGATCGACCCGGGCGACCCACTGCGGCATGCCGTAATCGTATGCATACTCCGCTTTGAAAGTAAATTCGAGGTATTGATGCTGCAAACGTCCGGCAAGCGTGTTCTGGCCAACGCCCAGGCCGCGATCTGACCGCAGGCGGCCGAGCTCCCGGTTTCCCTCCGCGATCAGGCGAAGGCAAATATCGGTGTTCGCCGGGCCGTTGCGCGATAACTCGGCCTTCGGCGCGCGAAATGCCGTGCGCACGAAATCGTTGTCGAGAAATGGGCTTCGCACCGTCAACTGCGTTTGTTCGAGTCCAAGCAAGCCGTAGTGATGCCAGGGAGCCTGGCGAAAGACGGCGAAAGAAACCGGATGTCCAGTCGCGATCGTCTTATAGGTGTCGCGCGCGCTTTGAAATTGCGGCAGAAAGTCCTGATGATAAAGGCCGGGAGTCGGTTCTCCTGGCTTAAAGGCCGGCACCCAGCGCAGCACTTCGCTGCCATAATTTCCGGTCATTCGCACTGCAGCGATTTTTTTGGCGCGCTCGTTGACGAATAAATCCGGAGCACGAGTGACATCGACGGCGCCGTCGGTCAGATATACGGTTCGTTCCGCGTAATCAGAAAAACCTGCCAGAAACTCTCGCCCCACCGGGATGACTTCATGGGTCTGCCCGCACATTGAAGCGAGCCTGCGCGCCAGGACCACATCTTCGCAGTCGCGGTAGGAACCGCCAAACGAATAACAAGGCAACGAACGCGGCGCAAACTTCCGCCAAGCCATGATCATGCGGGTATCCAGCCCGCCGGTGAGGGACATTCCGATTTTCTCTTCGCCTCCGAAGTAACGTTCGAGGTTGCGGGCAAACACGTCCCGCAACTCCTGGTAAAACGCCTCCGGACTGAGCCGTTCCTGCGCCTCCCATTCTTGGGGTTCGAAGTAGCTTCCGCGCTGCAGCTCGCCGTGCACGAACCGCCAGGCCGATCCCGCCGGAAGGATTTGAATGCCTTCAAATAAAGTGCGGTTTTCAAGCACGCAGCCGCAGGAGACAAATTCACCCAGGCTGCGAAGGTTGAGCTTTTTCAGTTCCGGGCAGGCCGACAAAATGGCCTTTGCTTCCGGCGCAAAATAAAACGTGTCCTTCGATTGGTGCCAGTAGACGCGGTTCATTGAGAAGCGATCGTTAAACAGCACGGCCACGCCGCGTCGGCGATCGTGGACAAATCCATGAAACCGTCCATTCAGCGTGGCTGGAAAATCGGGGCTGCCTTCTTCATAGAGATGAACGAGATAGTCCGTGCCTTGGTTGTTAGAGCCGCGGTGGTGAGAGCCGTGATCTTTCGAGCCATGATGGTTCAGCGCATGCCCGCGTTCTCTGAGCTCCCTAAGTATGGCCGGATCGGGATATTCCTCTCCGGCAAAAAATAGAGATACATCGCCCGCCTCATTTTCGAGCGGCATCCGATCGCAGAAAGATCCTTTTCGCGCCGCCCAACCGATGTAGGTTCCGGAATCCTCATGACTCCAGGTTCCGGTTACATACGAAGCCTCATGCCGAAGCGAAGCCAACATCGGCTCGAGTTTAGCTTCGGCCCAGGCGCGCGGCCGCTTCGTGATAATTCCTACGATTCCGGGCATGCTTTCTTACGTTCCTTAGGAAGCTTCACTTACGGATTGCAGCTTGCGGCTGTACCAGGCATTACGGTATTCGCGCAATTTCGCCAGCACCGGTTCGGGAACATGGTCGGTAAGCTTCCTGTGCAATCCGAGACGGAGAGCCAGCCGTCCGACTGGAGTCAGTGGCACATAGTAGCGGGGCAAATCCATCTTCTGAAAACCGTTGCGTTCTTTGAAATCGCTGAGACTGTCTTTTTCTTTTTTTCCATAGGCAAAATTCGAATACACCAAGTAGGAAATCTTTCGCTCGGCGCAAATTCGGACGGCGTGAGCGACGAGCGCATTGGTGGGGGCGCGGTCGCGGTGCTTGACCATCGAAACAATGTTCATCAAACCTGCCTGGGTGCAGGTTTCATCGTGCACCATTTTCACGAAGCCAATCATCTCCTCACCCAAAAACGCACCCAAAAAGATACTGCTGTCGAGATAGGTCGCTTCCTCCTTATGCACCGTCTCCAGGCTTTTTCCATAGTGCCCGAACGGCTTTCCCTGGCGGATGGGGCACTCGTTGTAGATCTCCCAGATGCCCTTCACCAGAAGGGCATCGAAGGGGACTTCCCGCACGGTGACGCCTTTTTTCTCCGCCTGCTTGGCCTTATTCCGCGCCTTGAAACCAATCTGATGGTTCCACCACTGGTCGAAGGTGGAGATCGGAATCGCCGCCAGATTGTCCATCTCCATCGGGTATTTATATTTTGGCGTGCTCTCCGGAAGCCTCTGCATGAAGGTGAAAAGGTCGACCCGCCGGCGAGATTTTCGCAGCCCCTCGAGCATCTCTTCCGGGTCGTCGAGAAACTGGTATTTTTCGGCGTCCAGGCGTCCTACCCGCAACGCCTTTCCTTGAACCTCAATTTGTTTACCGCACAGGTTGAACAATGAATTCATGTACTGCCGTTCTCCTTACGCGCGGATCGCGTCAGTTTTGTATTTTGCAGCAAACCCTGAACGTTGGTCTTGTAATTCAGGCGCAATGCCCCAATCTTGAATTGGCGGAGAGGGAAGGGACTCGAACCCCCGGATGGTTTCCCACCACGGTCAGCAAGCTGACCGCTGCCTTACCAGAACGGCGACCTCTCCGCATGTGGGCCCGGTTGAGCCCGGCGCCCAAAATTTGTCGATCTTAATAAATAAAGATCCTAAAGAATCAAGGTCTTAAAAAATGAAAATCAAAAAAACCGAAGATCAAACCACGAAAATCTAGAAGTGCGAAGAATTCGACAATGTCATTCGGTGACATACTGCTCGCGGATGGGATTGATTCCAATGAGCGCCAGCAATTTACCCAGGTGATCGCAGAGCTTTACCAGGAGCGTCATAAAGCGGTGTTGTCCGAGGATCATCGCGAACGGCAAAGCCATGGTGTAGACGGGAACCGCAATCATCGACTTCAAAATATCGGCCGCGCCTAGCGTTGGATGCAAGGCGGCCGTCGCCCCGCGCAGCAGCGCCTTCTTCAACATGAATGTGCGTTTCCAGCGCACCGGAGGAACCACCTCGTAGGCGATGGCGTCGCTGCACCAGATGAAGCGGCATCCCTTGTCGATCATCCGGCGGAAGAAATCCTGATCTTCTCCGTGGCGAAATTCCGGACGGAACGGGGGTTCACCCGGCGTGAAAATTCGTTTCCGCAGCAATACGTTGCCGGTGCGCCCCATGCTCCACCGCACGGGCATGCCGGTCGGATGGATGGGACGTTCATAAAAGTCGCCTTTGACAATCCACCCGGGTGGCGCCTGGTCAAAATACCGGCGCACCGGTCCGAGCACACCATCCACCTGATACTGGTCGCAGACGCGAAACAGGTTGAGCAGCCAGTTTTTCTCCGGGAATTCATCGTCGTCGAGAAAGGCGACAAAGTCACCCTCGGCATTCTCGATCGCTTTGTTGCGCGCCAGCGCAATACTCTGCCGCGGCTCGACACAATATCGAATCGAAACCGAATGCGATCTTCGAAAAGCCTCAACCAACGCTTCACTCGATCGCGACTGGTCGTTGTCGGCGACCACCAGCGAGAAAGTGAACATCCCACCTGTCTCCTGCGCCGCCACCGACTGCAACAGGCGTTCGAGAAGTTCCGGCCGCTTGTAGGTGCAGACGCAAATGCTGACGTGTTGGGCTTCGCTGATCACTTTTTAGCTTTAGCTTTGGCCTTCTAGCGGCAAGCCGCTGTCCTCGAACAAGCCGCATCTAAATCCGCGGTGAAATTCCGCGAAACTTGCAGATCACCCAGCTTGTCGAAGATTTCGCCCGAGGTAAGGAAACGGTACTCTTCGGGATTGATGGGATGAGTCTCCAGTTCCACGACTGCATTGCGGGCCAAACCAAATATGCGCTGCAAACGGGCTTTTGGTTGCAGAGGAACCAGATTGAAGAGAAAGTCAACGATCCGATGGCGGCCAGCCACCCGACGGTCAATTGCCTTGCGATAGAGACGATTCAGCACGCTCTTCTCTCCCGGCAGAAAAGAGAAGTTTCGCCGCACAACTATGCCCGCTGGCAGCAATTCCCCGAGCACCACATTCGTGCAGAGATGGAGGTGATGATGGCCATCAATTCGTCGCGGAGCTGCCCCGTAAAGCCGGCGGTATTCGTCGATTTGAGCGGCGACCACATACTCGAACGAACCGGCGAGGCCAGGGTAATACAAAACCCGTGCCAGCGGATGCCGTCCCAGGCGCTTCTTCAATTCGCCTTGGCGGTGGAGTAGCGCCGCGGGACAATTCGTAACCGAAAACGGCTCGGTGAAATTGAGGTGCAGGCCGGCATCGATTCCCGATTCACGGGCGATCGACGCAGCCCGCTCGGAGTCCGCCATGAACACCATGGCGCTGACCGAGGAAACCGCTCGCATCGCCGTGCACTCGAAAGTGCGATCGGTGGTCGCCTCATCGCGTCCCCAATCATCGGCATTCACGATCAGTCGGCCCGGTTCGATTGCTTCCAGGAAGATCGCATCTTTCGGGCTGGAATCCCAGCCGGAATCCAAAGATGCAGCAGGTAAAGGACGCATTTTTGCGCAGGGTTGCGTTGGCAGCGGCGCCATTTTCGTTCACGCCTTCCCGGCACGGGCTGCCAGCTGCGCAGTGGCTTTACCATCGCGGATAAAGAATTTTTTCAAGCGCCGCATCTGCTCGCGCCGGCGAAAAATGATCAATTCATCCGATATCGGCCGCGGCCGGCGGGTAACCATCGCCCAGAAGTATCCGCATCCGACCATCAGCCCCCCCAGCAGGAAGGGCCGGTTTGTCATCTGGTAAAACGTTCGAAAAACCTCCCACAGCGGATGCCCGCCGAGCGCGTAGTCCTGCATTCCGAATCGGAATCTCGCCATCACACTGCCCCGCTGGGCCGTTCCCATATCGCGATGGTGAGTACACGCCTTTTCAGGAAATGTTCTCGTCTTCCAGCCTTTCATGCGCGCCGTGATCACTGCAATATGATCAATGCCACCGCCTTTTACCGGTACATATCCGCCGATTTCCTCGAAGCAGTCGCGACGGAAAACCTGGCATGCTCCCGAAACATGCTCGATGCTCACAAAGCGATAGTCGTAAGTTTCCTTTTGCGAATCGAGAAACGGCGTTCCCGCTAGGCCGAGCGCTGGATCGTCGGTCAGCTTGCCGAGCAGAAATTCGAAGTAATTTTCCTCGAACGAAATATCGGCATCCAGGCCGCAGATGACATCGTAGGGCACGTCTTTCAGCCGGGCATAGCCAGCGTTGAAGGCGAGGACCTTGCCGGCAAAATGCCGCTCCTTCCTTTCCGGCATGCGCAACAATTCGATCCAGGGATATTTGGCGGCATAATTGCTCACGATACTGTCGGTACCGTCGGTCGAGCCGTCACTGACAATCACCCATTTTGCCGGATGAACGGTTTGCGCCACGACCGATTGAAGCGTCAGCTCAATGAACTGCGCCTCATTGCGCGCCGGTGTAATGACAACGTATTTCGGAAGGATCTTCATGCCTTGATCTTCATATCTTGATCTTCATACCTTGATCTTCATACCTTGATCTTCATAGCTTGACCATCATGCAGTGACCGTTCGCGCGAATCATTATGCGCTGGCCATCACGCCAGCCAGTGTCTTCGGGGTCTCCGCTGCTGGTTGTTTCACTTTGACGACAGATTCTGTCATCAAGGAGGATAAAGCGAGCAGCATCCAGGCTTGCGACCAGCGCATATAAGACGTGCGGATGGTGCAGAAGCGAAGCACGCGGTAATAGAAAAAGCCGCGCTCATCCCACATATGCTTCATCCCCCAGTTGAAAACTGAATCGGCCAGCTCGACATTTCCCGAATCGAGATCGCGGAATTCGACGAGCGTCAAGATGCTTTGTGCCACGCAGTGGATATCGATCGGATAGGCCCGGTCATGAAAGTACTTGGGAGCCGCATCCTCGCGAAAAAAATGAGTGCGATAAAACTCGAAACCGCGTCGAATGTCGGCGTCAAACTCTTCGCTTGCAAGAGACTGCCCGATTGAATGCAATGCTTCGAGGTTATAGCCGGTGTGAAAATTGTCGATCCAGCGCTGCGAGGGATGTTCGCCGTAGAGCCACGAACCGTCCGCATGTTGCTTTCCCACCGCCTGGCGCGCTACTCGCAACGCCGGCTCCAGGAATTTCTTCTCGCCCGTAAGCTTGTATACGCGGCAGAACAACGCCGCAGCCAGCAAATTGGCGTTGTGCGTCTCCCCGCGCAGCCCTGGCATCGGATAACTGAAGCCGGCCTTGTCACCCTCCGCCCAATAGAGCTCGCTCAATATGTATTCCGCTGCTCCCACGGCCATGGTCAAACACTTCTCGGTTAAACAATTCTGGTTTAGACAATTCCGGGTTAGAGAATTCTCGGTGAGACTAGTCTCGGTGCTACGACTTTCGCTTCGAGAACTCCCATCGCGCTCATCAGCCACAGCATCGAGCAGCGCGTTCGCCACAAAGGTTGTGCAGACCAGATTCGGCGCGCCTGCCGGCACCAGAATGCTGCGGCCCTGCCACGGAAAGCTGTACCCCCACGCCCAGAACGCCACTTCCGGCGAGCGCAAGGCAACCAGCCGGTCGATCATGTAGCGGATCAAATCTTTGCGGCTGCCTTCGCCCGCAACCATCATCGAGTCGGGGAGCTGACGCAGGGCGCGCAGAAACAACGAGATCGCTTTCGGATTCTGGGTCTTTGGAACGAGCGCGAGATGGCGAATATTGATCGGGCTGCGCTTCAATATCTGAGTTAGCGCGAGCCGCGGGATTCTCGAGTTCAGGAGCGGCACTGCCTTAAAGAGCCGGCTGTTCAAGGCGTCGTACGGATCGTACCCGGCCCAGTCACTCTGCCGGCAGTAGGCCAGAAGCTTCCGCGTTGTCTCCTCCACGTCCGCTTTCATCGTCGATCGGGTAGCTGGTATGGTCACTGTCTCTTTCGCTCACTCCGGCATGCTGGCAAGAATGGTTTCGATATGCTCGACGATCGTCTCCATTGCCGGAATATAGTTCTCGGTCAGCGCTTTCAACGTTTTCTGCCGGCGCACGGCGACGATTTTAGTTTTGACATCCTCCACGCTTTCGAGCAGCACCAGGCGGCCCTGGTCAGCGAGATAATGATCCACCGCGCCAATTTTCCCCCGAAAGATGCTATACACCGGCACCCGCATCGCCGCCGCCTCCCGGTTCATCGTGCCGCCTCCGCTGATCACCAGATCGGAGTTCCAGATCAGGTTCATTCCATCTTCGACATGGTCAGGAATCAGAATCTTGCCGCAGGCGATTGCATCCGGCCACGCCTCCCGCAGTTCCGCATCCTGCCGTTTATTTCTCGGCAGTAGAATGATGCGCGCCTCGCGATCCGCAACAAAGCGCTCGAGCGCCGCCTTCAACAAGACCTCCGCTTCGGGATTGTGATAGTGGGCCTCGGTGGCTGGGGGACGCACCGTTACCAGCAACGCATCGGGTGGAATTCCGAGGCGCGCTTTTAAATTCCGGTCCGGGGTAAAGCGCGAGAGATAGACGTCCTCTTTAATGCCCGGATATTTCATCACGATCGGGCCATCGCCGTTGCCGTGGTTGTCGTAGGAGACGACGCTCGGCACCATGACCCAGGTCGGCCTCATGGAGGGCACGGCCGCCGTGAACTCGTAGTCGGTCAATGTCAGGTTCGGAATTTTCAATAGCTTCGATGTGATCAGGCAGCCCCGTGAGCCATGACAGATCGAAATATCGGGTTTCTCCTTGCGCACCATTGCCGTCAGCACCGCCGCGCGCCAGAACGTTCCGAGGGCCTTCAGAATTTTGTGCTTGCCATAGTGCTTTCCGATGACCTTGCCCTCGACGCCGTAAAACTCGAGCAGTTCGCGAACCTGGTAGGCGTCGCGGGCGGTGAGAAATACCTCGTAACCTTTCTTTCTTAACTCCTCAATAATCGGGCGAAAGAAGGGCACGTGCGGAGAGTTGTCCAAGTCAATCCAGATTTTCTTATGGATGGCCGGTGAAAACAGTATGGGGGCTTCCGGGATAGCCACGCTAGAGTTTGACATCGTTGTGGTCCTTATCGGCTGCGGCGTCTTGGCGCGGAGCGCCGGCTGGAGAAGCCGCAGCCTGAAATCTTAAAACTGCAACCTGGGAGTTCTATTGCAAACAAGAAAGCGGGGATTGTTCTTTTCGATTCATGCAAAAGGGTGGACAGTTATCGCGCGGCAGCCAGCGCTGCTTGCAGGAAGCGCCCGACTTCGCTCGCCACTCGTCGCTGTTGCTCGTCGGTAAGATTCGGGAACATGGGCAGAGAAACAATCCGGGACGCAACCTTCTCCGTTACCGGGAAGTCTCCCACTTTGTAGCCGAGCGATTCATAGGCGCGCTGGCGGTGCAACGGAATCGGATAGTGAATCCCGGTGCCAATGCCCGCTTTCCCAAGGTGTGCCATCATGCCTTCGCGATCTTCGGTCCGTAACACATACAGGTGATACACGGCGCGCGACCAGGAGGGCTCGTACGGCGTCCGCACTTCTTTTTCGGACGCGGCAAACAGATGGTTATACTCCGCCGCCTTTTCCCTCCGCTTGCCGTTCCAACCCGCCAGATGCTTCAATTTCACGCTCAAAATCCCGGTCTGGATGGCATCGAGGCGGCCATTGTATCCCTCGATATCGTGGTAATACTTTTTCGCCTGCCCGTGATCTCGAATCATTTTGCAGCGATCCGCCAGCTTCGCGTCATTCGTCGTGATGGCGCCGCCTTCGCCGCAGGCTCCAAGATTTTTTCCGGGATAGAAACTAAAAGCGCCCGCGCGTCCCATCGAGCCCACCTGAAACCAGCGGTTCTGTTTGCGCGAAAAATATTCGGCTCCGTGCGCCTGGCAGGCGTCTTCGACCACGATCAGCCGATATTGCTCGGCCAATTCGAGGATCGCATCCATGTCCGCCATCTGCCCATAGAGGTGTACCGGCACAATGGCCGTGACCGGACGCTTGCTCCTCTTGCTGATCAGCTTGCCCGCCTCGTTGACCGTGCAGCGCGTCTCCAGATATTCGCGCAGCTTCGCCGCATCCATGTTGTAGGTGCGTTCGTCGATGTCGACAAATTCGGGCAGCGCTCCTGCTTGTGAAATGGCCTCGGTCGTGGCGATGAAGGTGTTCGGTACCGTCAGCGCCACATCGCCGCTTTTAACTCCCGCGGCCATCAGAGCAAAACGAAGCGCGTCCGTACCGCTATTGACCGCAACCGAACGCTCGGTATGGCAAAAGGCGGCAAACTCCTTTTCAAAATTCTCCACCATGGGGCCGCCGATGAAGCCGGCGGTGCGAATTACCTTCTGAAAAACCGCTGTTAGCTCCGCTTCGAGCTCGACGTGCGGCGTAACCAGATCAAGAAAAGGAATATTTTGCGGATTATTTGCTGGCGAATGACTCACTGTGCTACCCCCGTTTCAATTGAACGTATAATTTTTGCTGGCACCCCGGCCACGATCGTGTTGGCCGGAACATCCTTGGTGACCACGGCGCCCGCTCCCACAATGGCGTTCTCTCCAATGCAGGTGTTGGCCAGGATGGTCGCGCCCGAGCCGATCGACGCTCCCTTCTTCACTACCGTCCGTTCCACGCGCCAGTCAGCTTCAGTCTGCAGGCCGCCTGAGGCGGTGGTTGCACGCGGATAGAGATCGTTGATGAACATCACGCCGTGTCCGACGAACACGTTGTCCTCAATCGTCACCCCTTCGCAGATGAAGGTGTGGCTTGAGATCTTGCAGCGCTTGCCGACCGAAGCGTTCTTCTGAATCTCGACGAACGCCCCGATTTTTGTCTCGTCGCCAATCTCGCAACCGTACAGATTGATGAACTTCGACAGTTTGACTCCCTGCCCGAGCTTTACATCCGGGGCAATGCTCAAAAATGTATCCATTTTTTGCGTGACTCCTGTTGGTCTGACTGGGGTTCGGATTTACTTGAAAATGGTTCGGATTTACTTGAAAACGGCCGTTGATTGCGGGCGGCGAGTGCCGAGCGACTCATTATGACTAGCCACTAACGACCCACGACGAAACTTCCGTTCAGGGGCGCCGAAAACGAGGCACGGCTTTTGTCTTAACCGACGTCGGGTTCGCCTTCCCGTTGCCATTCGCCCTGCTGTGCCCGGCGTCCGCTGCGGCCGCAAAGTTGGGGGTCGGGATTTCCATGCTGAACTGCGCCGTTTCGGTCGATCCGCCAAGGGCAAGTGTCGAAGCCGTTCTGCCGACGATGGTCCGCTGCACCGCGTCAAAATAACCGGTGCCCGCGAAGCGCTGATGTTTGACCGCTTCATAACCGAAATCGCGTTCGCGGCCAAACTCCTTTTCCTGAAGCCGGGAGTATGCCGCCATGCCGTGATCTCTATAACCGCGCGCCAGATCGAACATGGAGAGATTCAGTGCGTGAAAACCGGCCAGCGTTACAAACTGGAACTTGTATCCCATCGCTCCCAGTCCCCTCTGGAACTTCGCAATCCCTTCCACGTCCAGGTGCTTTCTCCAGTTAAACGAGGGCGAGCAGTTGTAAGCCAGCAACTTGTTCGGATAGTCGGCCAGCACGGCTTCCGCAAACTGACGCGCATCCGCGAGATCGGGAGTCGACGTCTCGCACCACAAAAGATCGGCGTAGGGAGCGTAGGCACGAGCCCGCGCGATGGCTGATTCGAGACCCCTGCGGATCGCAAACAGCCCTTCGTCGTTGCGCTCTCCGGTCAAGAACTCGTGATCGCAAGGATCCGCGTCGCTCGTCAAAAGCCCGGCGCTCTCGGCATCGGTGCGCGCCATGATGAGCGTCCGCACTCCCATGACATCCGCTGCCAGGCGCGCCGCGATCAGACGCTGCACCGCCTCTTTCGTCGGCACCAGAACCTTGCCGCCCAGATGTCCGCACTTCTTGGCCGACGACGACTGATCCTCGAAATGGACGCAAGCCACGCCCGCTTCGATCATCGCCTTCATCAGCTCGAACGAATTCAGCGTTCCGCCAAACCCGGTATCGCCATCGGCGACGAGAGGAGCAAACCAATGAATCTCTTTCTTCCCCTGCTCGTGGTCAATCTGATCGGCGCGAACCAGAGCCTGGTTGAGCCGCGCCGCCAGTTTCGGCACCGAATCCGATGGATACAGATTCAGGTCGGGGTACATCTGGCCGGCTTCATTTGCATCCGCCGCCGCCTGCCAGCCACTCACATAAATGGCTTTCAACCCCGCCTTCACCTGTTGCACCGCCTGGTTGCCAGTCATCGCGCCAAGCGCTGGCACGTAGGGCTCCGAGTGAACGAGCTTCCAGAGCCTTTCCGCCCCAAGGCGCGCCAGTGTGTGCTCGATACGAATCGAGCCTTGCAGGCGAACCACGTCTTCGGCGGCATAAGGACGTATAACGTCCGTCCAGCGCGTATCCGATTGCCACTCCCGCGCCAATTCGACCGGATTACTGGTCATCATCGGTGACACCATCATTGAAGGTTCGCTGCTCATGTTTGCTGTTTTCCACCAAAGGGGAGAGCACGCATTTGAACTGTGCCGTAGAAGATTAAAAATGGGCTAGCGGTTGGCACCTGAGGTGTGGGCCTTTTCCGCAGCCCGATTCACATACACCAGCTCGCCGCGCTTGGCGAGCGACAGGCTGGCCGCTTCAACATGCGGACGACCTTCAGTCCAGCGCGGCCGTCGTTGAAAGGCGCTTCGCCTTTTTTTATGCAGTCAACGAAGTATCCCAGTTCGACTTGACGCCTCGACCTGTTCAACCTGCGGCGCCCACATGTCGCCCGACCGGTAGCTGACAAGCAGGTTGTAGACGCCTTCCTGACTCTTGACGTCCACGCCTTTGTCGTAAATCTTCAGCTTCTCATCCGCCTCAAGGTCATTCCCGACGAGCATCTTCTTTTCGCCGCCAATCAGGGTGGTCCGAACTTTAACCGGCGATATCCAGTTGACGTTCACGTGCGCGATCATCTTGTCCGGGAAATCCGCGGTGATAAAGGCAATATCTTCATGGCCATTCAGGTGCGCCTGGCCGGTGTTGGGAATTTGCCTCCGCGTCTTTGTGGAGCAGGTGGTTCATGATCGATAGATCGTGCGGCGCCAGATCCCAGATCACATTGGCAGTCATGCTGAAAAAGGCCCAGGTTGACCCGCGTCGAATCGTAATAATAAAGTTTTCCGAGCGTATCTTCGGCCAGCAGTCTTCTGGATTCTGCGGACCGCGCCGGTGAACAGGAAAGTATGGTCCACCATAATCTGGAGCCTTTTCTGCTCCCCCAGATTTGATCAATTCTTCGGCCTGCACGGCGTTGCTTGTGAATGGCTTCTCGACAAAAACATGTTTCCCGTTTTGCAGCGCGGACTTCGCCAGTTCATAGTGCGTCCAGACCGGAGTGATCACCGCAATCGCATCCACATGGTCCGACTTTATCAGTTCGTTGGCATCTCCATGGACGGGAATCCCCGGATGCGCCACCTGTATGCGCTTGCGCGCCGCGGGAGATCTGATCGCAGTTCCGACCACCTCGCAGCCCTCGAGCAAC
>CAVWWW010000020.1:0-26347 GCA_963758745.1 uncultured Acidobacteriaceae bacterium | reverse complement strand
ACGCCCTCAGCAATACGCAAGTGCAACATTTTTGTCAAAAAGGGAGAGCCAATCTCCCTTTTTCTTTTGGTACAGGTAGTGTGCCAGCAAATGTGCACGCAGGTGTCTAGCAACCTGCCGAAAAACTGCGACCCGCGCCGATTTTTCGGGCAAGGCACGAGTTCACAGCTTTCGGAAAAACTTCCTTTTGCTCGGTTTCGGGAAGGGCTCGACTTCCAGTCGTGCCGCTAGACCGTTGGAAATGAATTGGCGCTTCAGCGCCTGAGATCAGTTTTTCGCCGGTTTCCCGAAGCCCGCTCGCATTGCTCGCGTGGAAGTGACAGCAGAATGTGTTAACCGGGCTTCTTGGTGAAGATAGATAAGGGCTAGCAAATGGAGCGCCGGGCGTCCTCGCCCGGCCCGAACGGAACCAAGAGGTCGAAACCCACCGAATCTTAAGGTAACCAAATCCTCCGGTAGACGAACCCTTTGCGACGAATCTCGATCCGCCCACTTCAGTGGAAGAAACGTATCTCCGGATTCCCCGGAATCATCGCCCCGGCGACGATTACTAAGACGATCACAACCGCAAGTTCCATGGCGCCCCTCACACTATTTTCCCGAGCAATCAAATGGCCAATACTTTAAGGACCAGCGCTCACCTTACATCGAACCGAATACTAGTCGGAGTGCCGATTCACCTCTGCCACTTGGCATGCGAATTAGCATCCCACATCCCCATCCCCGAAAACCTCAGCCGTAAAACCCTCAACGGTCGCCGACCTCCGCCAGCAATCCGATGGCAACCCAGCCTTGCGGCAGGTTTGCTCCAGAAACATCTCTGGGCCCCACCCATGTTCCACGGCCACCTGCGGCAACAACAATCCCCGGCGCCCCTCCTCGGAAATCAGCAATCCATGGCGTCCTATTTCCACCGCCTCAGGATGAATCGGAAACAAGCGCGAGAGCACACTCAACGAGATCTTCAATCCGGGAGCTTCGTCTTTCGTCACCGGCGGAAAACGGGAATCTTCAAAAGCGGCGGCCCGCGCCGTCTCAGCTACAGCCCGATACAAAGGAGCCACGGGCGTCGCATAACCGACGCACCCGCGAAGCTCGAACTCACCGGCGACATCTCCTGGTACATAAAGCGTGGTAAAAACGCCGCGTGGCTCCAGCAACTCCGTCGGAAGCGCCCCCGCATCGGGCCAGTGTCGCCCTTCCAGATACGAATGAATTGCCTCGTGCCCCACGCGCAGCAGAATGCGGCGTTGATCCGCCGAAATTTCCCGCGACGGCCATTCCCGCGCAGGCACAATTTCCGACGACGCTTGAGACGGCTTTTCAAACAGTTTGGGCATCGCGTTTTCTCCGCCGGGCAAGGACGAAGGACCGGCGTCGCCGCTTCTCTGATTTGCGGTCGATTCGCGACCAGAATGCGACGAAGTAGTCGAGCGCGGAAACCAGCGAGAGCAGAACCATGAACCATATGGCCAGCCACGCAATCCAGTACACCGGGAAAATATAAATGCCAAACAATGGCCACTCGTGCCAATGCCGGGCAAGAATCACCGCGACGACAGAAATAATCTGCACCAGCATCTTAAATTTGCCCAGTTCGCTGGCTTGAATCGTAAAACCTTCGGACGCCGCAATCGAGCGTAATCCGCTGACCAGAAATTCGCGCCCGATAACAACCGTAGCCATCCATGCCGGAACCAGCGCCGGATTGAACTGCACCAGCGTGATGAAAGCCGCAGCCACCAGCAACTTATCTGCTAGCGGATCAAGCAGCATTCCCATCGTGGTGATCTGCCCGCGTTTGCGCGCAAGATAGCCGTCAATTCCGTCGGTGATCGAAGCCAGAATAAAAACCGTGGAAGCCAGAATCTCCCGCTCGCCGTTTTGCTCGGCAAAAAACCGCGGAGTGCAAAGAATCCATATCAGAAGTGGAATCGCAGCGATGCGTGTAAGCGTGATGTAGTTAGGGAGATTCACGCGATGACTGAGCCGAGGCCGCGACGGGCGTACATTGTGATTATCCTCCACATCCGAGGCCAAGGCAACGGACGAAAGGACTCGCTAGTTGCCCTAGCGCGCCGCCTTGTACCCCGCTGCCTTCGCTTCCGCTTCTGTCATGAACTTCCCCGACTTCGTCTTGCCATACCAGCGCCCGCTCTTGTGGTATACGCCGGTGTCGGTGTTCACCCAGACTTTGCCGCTCGCTTTAGCGGCAGCAATCTCCTGGGCGGAAGGAGCGCCACTAGACTTCGTCGCAGTATTAGCCGCAGCCGCATTGCCCGACGAGGGCGGCGGTGCCGGAGCAGTCGAGGTTGGACTGGTGGGATCAGCGGGTTGTGATGTCTTCGAACTGGCGCCGCTTGAAGTTGACTGGGCCCTCGCCAAAACCGGAGAGATCGCAACCGCAAGCGTCACGCAGAAAGCAACCATCCACAGATTAATTCTTCTGCAAAAGAAGTTCATCGCACCCTCCAGTCACGAATTGCACCATGGACCGCCGGGCGTCCTCGCCGGCCACCCAGCTCTACGCATAAATCCCGCGCTGCCGAATCGTGTAAGCCACGCGATCAATCGCCAGCATGTAAGCCGCAATCCGATTATTTACCCCATGTGTCTCGGCGTACCGCACCACATCGTCGAACGCCGCGATCATAATCTCCGACAAATGCTCGTTCACCACCGATTCCTTCCAGAAATAACCCTGCCGATCCTGCACCCACTCAAAGTAAGAAGTAGTAACTCCCCCCGCGTTAGCCAGAATGTCTGGAATCACAAAAACTTTTTTCTCGGCAAGAATGGCGTCGGCAGCCGCTGTGGTAGGACCATTCGCGCCCTCCGCCAGAATCCTGCATTTCACCCGATCCGCATTCTGGCTCGTAATCTGATTTTCCGTTGCCGCCGGAATCAGAATGTCGCAATCCATCAGCAACAACTCCGCCGGATCGTACAACTCCGCGCCAGGAAAGCCATGAATCGTTCCATTGCGCTGCCGGAACTCCCATAAGGCTTCAGCGTCTATGCCATTCTTGTTGTAAAGCCCGCCCCCAACCTCAATAACTCCGATAACTTTATATCCAGCCGCCGCCATGAGCCGCGCCGCATTCGATCCGACGTTCCCATAACCCTGCACAATAATTCGTGTAGCCTCGCGATTCAGGCGCAGCTTCTTGATCGCCTGCTCGCAAACCAGCATCACCCCGCGCCCGGTAGCCTCGCGCCGTCCTCGCGATCCGCCAATATTGATCGGCTTCCCCGTGACCACAGCCGTAACCGTCTGCCGCGCATGCATGGAATACGTATCCATGATCCACGCCATCGTCTGCTCGTTGGTATTGACATCAGGAGCAGGAACATCCTTCTCCGGCCCAATAAAATCGAATAACTCAGCCGTGTACCGTCGCGTCATCCGCTCCAACTCGCCCTTGTGACATCCTGTGCGGATCGCAAATGATTCCGCCCTTGGCGCCGCCAAAAGGGATGTTCACCACCGCGCACTTCCACGTCATCCAGCTGGCCAGCGCCCGGACCTCATCCAGATTCACATCCGGCGCATACCGAGCCGCCCTTGGCCGGCCCTCGCGCAATCGAATGCTGCACCCGGAATCCGGTAAACACTTCGAGGTGCCCGTCATCCATCATCACCGGAATATGGACAATAATTTCGCGGCTGGGAGTCCGCAAAATGTTCCACAGCCCCTCGTCAAGATTCAGCTTCTTCGCGGCCAGATCGAAGCGGGCCGCCTGCGCCTGCCATGGATTAGTTTCCTGCTCCAGGTCCATCGTCTTCATAAAAGTCTCCACAAAATTCTGCCTGCCCGCCTGGCTCAGGTCAGCGGCCAAGCCTCGCAAAGTATATGGCTGCTCGCGAGGCTAGGCAAGCCAAGGGAGTGCCGAAAAGGGAACGCGTATTTACAGAGTATTCACACCCGCAGAACCTTCGAAGCCATTCATCGGCAAGCTTGTAAGAAAACATCAGTCTGCAAAAATCAGCGTCATCATACGATCGCGACCGGCGTTGCTCCGGTCCCCTCGCTCCGCATACAAATTCGTGCGATCCTAATCGCTGTCGTCCCACACAGCTGCAGACTTGTCGCAGATACAACTGCAGCAAGATTAGAAACGATGCGTCCCGACTACAAACAATTCGCCCGCCTCTCGCGCGAGGCCACACTCGTTCCTGTAGTGAAATCAATCTCCGCCGATCTCCTCACCCCAGTCTCCGCCTTTCTAGCCGTAGCCGAAGGCGAGCCCGACGCCTTCCTGCTCGAGTCAGTCGAAGGGGGAGAAAAAATCGGACGCTACACCTTTCTAGGCGTGCGTCCATTCCTTCGCTTAGAATCCCGCGGAGCCGAAATCAAAATCGAGCGAGGCCGCCAACTCGAACACCGCACCGGAAATGTTTTCGAAGTAATCAAAGAACTCCTGCAACAGCATCGCCCCGCCGCAATCGAAGGCCTGCCGCCATTCACCGCTGGCGCCGTAGGTTATTGCGCCTACGACATTGTCCGCCGCCTCGAAAACATCGGAAGCCATGCCACCGATGACCTCGACGTCCCCGACTGCATCCTGATGTTCTTCGACCGCGTCCTCGCCTTCGACCACCTGCGCCACCAGATCCACATAGTCGCGTCAGCCGATGTCAGCCGCGAGCCGCCCAAAGCCGCCTACAACCGAGCCGTAAAAGACATCGAGCGCATCGAGAAAAAATTAGCCGCCGGATGGAAGCCCTCTCACTGGAACAAAGCAAAAGCCAAATCAAAGCTAGCGACGTCGAAACTAAAAGTAATCCCGCGCACAAAGAAGTCAAGGTTTCTCGAAAGCGTCAAGCAAGCCAAGGAGTACATAGCCGCCGGCGACATCTTCCAGGTAGTCCTCTCGCAGCGCTGGGACTTCGAGCCCGATGTCCCTCCCCTAGACCTCTACCGCGCTCTACGCACCGTGAACCCGTCGCCCTACATGTATTTCCTGCGCTTCGGAGAAATCCAAAAAAATACTCAGAAGAAATCCGAACCCATCCATGTCCTGGGCTCGTCTCCCGAAATGCTAGTGCGAGCCGCAAGCGGCGGCCGAAAGCTCGAATACCGCCCCATAGCCGGAACCCATCCCCGCGGCTGCGACGAAGCCGAAGACGCCGTCTTAGAAAAGAAAATGTTGTCTGACGAAAAAGAGCGAGCCGAGCACGTTATGCTAGTCGACCTCGGCCGCAACGATCTGGGCCGTGTAAGCGACTACGGCACAGTTAAAGTTCGCAACCTGATGTATGTAGAGCGCTACTCCCACGTCATGCACCTTGTCTCAGCACTGGAAGGCCAACTCCGTCCAGAACTAAACGCCATGGACGCCTTCGCCGCCTGTTTCCCCGCCGGAACTCTGAGTGGCGCGCCCAAAGTAAGAGCCATGCAGATCATCGAAGAACTAGAGCCCACCCGCCGTGGAGTCTACGGTGGCTCGGTCCTCTACGCCGATTTCGCCGGCAACCTCGACTCCTGCATAGCCATCCGAACTCTATTGATGAAAGGCAAGAAAGCCTACCTGCAAGCCGGAGCCGGAATCGTAGCCGACTCCGATCCGCAGAGTGAGTTCGAAGAATCCGAAAACAAAGCCAGAGCCGTTCTCCGCGCAGTAGAAATGGCCAGAAGCACCACCTAGGGCGGACACTCCTGTCCGCCCTTTCATCCGCTGCATCAATCGCGGGTCAGTCGCGCCGTAAGTCCCGACCGCCGAATCACTCCGTTCGCAGCGCACGAATCGGCTCCAATGTAGCCGCTCGGCGAGCGGGCAGCATCGCCGCAATCAGCGCCGCCAGACTAAGCACAACCGTCGTCACCAGCAAAATGTCAGGAGCATACGGCTTCACTCCAAACAATTGAGTGCTCATCGCATATCCCGCCAGAATGGTCGCCGGAATCCCGATCGCCAGTCCGATCCCAATCTGCACAAACGCGCCCCGCAGCACCAGTTTCAGAACTTTCAGCCGGTCCGCGCCCAGCGCCATCCGAATCCCAATCTCGCTCGTTCGCCGCTCCACCGAATATGCAGTTACACCATAAAGGCCGACCGATGCGAGCGCCAGGGCCAGCAATCCAAATAACGACGTCAGCTTCGCCAGCATCGCGTTCTGCGCGAAATTCCCATCCACCTGCGCGGCGAAGCTTGAGAAATCAATCACTGCAAGATTGGGATTCACCTCGCCCAGAGCCCGCCGTGCCTGCGCTTCCAGTCCCGCCACATTTCCTTGCGTCAGCAACACTGCAGCATCTAAATAGTGAGAGCTGTCCTCAAACGCCTTGAACCGCGTGTCTTCATAGGCCATCCGTTGCGCGCTGGCCAGGAAGAACCTGGGCGGAATCTTTTGCGTTGGATCGCGATACTGCGTATCCTCCGTAACCCCGACGATCTCAAACGCGCCAGCGTACTTTTGGTCCAGATCGCCAAAATGTTTCCCGATCGGATCTTCGTCCTTGAAAAACTTCTTCGCGAATATTTGACTCACCACCGCGACGTTCCGTGTACTCGCCGTGTCCTGCTCCGTAAATCCGCGACCCTTCACAATCTTTGTGCCGATGCTCTCGAAGTAGCCGTCATCAACCCGCACCCACGACGCCACATTTTGATTGCTCCCCGGCGGCGGCGGGGCCTGCCCCTCGATGTAAACAGTCTCATCCCAGTTGTCTCTCTCCATCGGAGTGTAAAGCGCGAAGCTCACCAGCTTCACCCCCGGAATCGCCGCCAGGTTCTCACGCAGCTGCCGATAGAACGCCGGCAGTTGCTCTGCCTTGTATCCCGCCATTTGCGGATCAAAATGCAGTATGTACCTGTTCGCCACCTCGAATCCAAAATTCTGGCGCTGCATGTTGCGCAAGCTCTCAGTCAGCAATCCCGCCGCACACAGCAGCACCAGCGACAACACTGCCTGGCTCACCACCAGCGTCTTTTGCGTCCATCCAGTCGCCCGCGCTGTCGAACGGTGCGCCCCGCGCAGAGCATCGGCTGGATCGGCATGCGCCGTCATCCACGCCGGCGCAACTCCAAACAGGATTCCCGTGAACAAACAAACTCCAAACGTAAAGCCCAGCACCGGCAGGGAAGGCGTCGCGCTAATGGCAACATGGCTGTTCTGAAATGCAAGTCGCAGAATAAGTCGCGTGCACGCGAATGCGAGCCCCACCCCCACCACACCGCCGAGCAATGCGAGAACCGTACTTTCCGTCAACACTTGCGCGATCTGTCGCGACCTCGGCGCACCCAGGGCGGCCTGCACGGAAGTGTGCTGCCTGCGGCTCGCGGCTCGCACCAGCATCAGGTTCGCTACATTTGCGCAGGCGATCATAAGCACGAAACCGGAAACCCACATCAGCAGGCGCAAGCCCGACTGATATTCATCGCGCATCATCTGCACCCCCGCCCCGCCCGCAGACAGATGCAGAGTTTGTTTCGGAACTATATCCCGTTCGCCCGGCTGCAACTTCGCATACGGCCCCAGCAGCCACTGCTTCAGCTCCACCTGCATCTGGGCCTCGATCCTCTTCGGATCCGCTCCCGGCGCGAGTCGTCCAATCAGGTCCAGCCAATCCGCCTCCGGAAACTGCAGGAAGTTCGCCGCGCCGTCAATCATCGGTTCATCGTTCAGCGGCACCCAGAAGGCTGGCGGACGGTCCATCCGGTCGCCGTAGAATCCCGGCGGCCCAACTCCAATCACGGTAAACGGCAGTCCATTCAACATGAAACTTGCCCCAATCACCGACGGATCATGGCCATACTTCTCCTCCCACGTCGCATAACTCATCACTGCGACCGGCTCCGCTCCTTTTCGATCGTCGTCCTGGGTAAACACCCGCCCCGCATAAGCGCTGATCCCAAACATCGAGAAGTAGTTTCCCGAAACGTACTGGCCTCGCATCGATTCCGCCGGCTGGTTGTACCCACCGCGCCGAACGCCTAGCAAACCGCGCCCCGCCTGAAAAGCCGCCAGTTCTTCGAACCCCTGCGTACTGTCGCGGAGAGTTTTGTATTTGTCGTAGGAGAAAAGCGACCAATTGTCCTGCAGCCCGCCTCTCACGCAGCAATGCTCAACATCGCCGACCCGCACCAGTTCACTCGGCTTCGCCACCGGCAACGATTTCAACAACACGGCATGCACCAGCGTGAAGATCGCCGTAGTGGCGCCAATCCCCAGCGCAAGCGTCAATACGGCTGTGGCCGTAAAACCGGGAGCACGACCAAATTGCCGAATCGCATAACGGGCATCATCCATAAGTTGCATGGCTCCTCCGGTTTGCTTCCCGCTCTGATCAAGCCCCAGTTCAGATCGAGTCTGCTCGGGAGCAGTTCTTCCAGTTGGTAGGTAAGGGTTGGACGCCCGTCATCATCAGTTCGTGAGCCGGATAAAGTGCAATAACTGCGAACGCTCCATAAGGTGGGATTCGGCCGCACGAATCTTAGGATCTTGCTGACCAGTCTCCCAACCGTGTAATTTTTCGTCACAATTATCTTGTGACGGCCATCACATCCTTAACCCGTTTTCCACGCAAGAATAGAAAGTGGGAATCGACCGCGGCATTCTTGAGACTTGGCATCGGAAGTTTTCAAGTTAACCCCCAGCAGGGTGAATTAAGTCCTTATTTTTGAGGATTTTGCCCCTAAACCACTGATTCCAATAGATCAAGAATATAGGGGCGTGGGGGTCTCAAAATAATCTAAAAGGCGTTTAAGGGGGCCACCGGGTGGCGACTCAAATCGGCAGACGACTATCGGAACGACGCTGACTGATTTTGCCGAAGGAAATTAGCCACTAATTTTTTCCCTTCATCCGTCAACACGCTCTCAGGATGAAACTGAACTCCTTCAACAGAAAAATTCTTGTGTCGCAAGCCCATAATCACGCGAGTTCCATCGCGATCGCGAGTCCATGCGCTGACCTCGAGGTTTGCAGGCAATCCGTCTTCAGCAACGATCAGCGAATGGTAACGAGTAGCAGTCATAGGTGAAGGCAAACCAAGAAAAACGGTCTTCCCATCGTGCTCAACCTGACTGGTCTTGCCATGCATAAGGTTTTTAGCGCGAACAACTTGCCCGCCAAAAGCCGCGCCAATCGCCTGATGTCCCAGGCAAACGCCAAACAGCGGAACCTTCCCCGCGAAATGACGAATCACGTCGATGCTGATTCCCGCTTCCTGCGGAGTGCAAGGTCCCGGAGAAATCACTATTCGTTCCGGATGCATCGCCTCAATCTCGCCCAGAGTCACCTCGTTATTGCGCCGAACTTCAACCTGCGAGCCCAATTCACCAACATACTGGACAAGGTTGTAAGTAAAAGAATCGTAGTTGTCGAGAACAAAGACCACGAATTGATTGTAGCCGTTAAAATGGTAGCGATTAAGCCACAGGCAAGCTCACTTCGCAAATCTCTGCAACCGTAAAAGTCTCGCTTTTAAGCTGCTTCTTGACAGGTTAGCCGCTAATTGCCATGCTTACAGGCGATATTGGCCGATCTTTGAACCGGAAACTCTGAAAGCAGCCTTTGAGGAGGTTCGATGGCAGAAGCGCAGCTGGAAAACGATAAAAGGGTCACGCGAAGGTTCGCGCTCCGATTGCCAGTCAGCGTTCGCTACGGCGAGCAAGAGCGAGCCGCGCAAACCCGCGACGTCAGCGCGCGTGGCATCTGTTTTTATATCGATTCCAACATCCAGAATGATTCCCCCATCGATTTCACCCTCACTCTGCCACCGGAAATCACGCTGACCGAAAGCATACGAGTGCGCTGCAAAGGCCACGTAGTGCGTGTTGAAAGCGGCAATGCCACTGGCAATTTAGCAGTCGCCGCGATCATCGATGAGTACGAATTTCTGGCCGATACATGATCGGTGTTCCCTTCAGCATAAATCGCAGTGAAACTTCCCAGCTAAACGGACTTAAAGGAAACCAAACAGCACGATTGTGCGGTCGCGGCCTCAGTAATAAACGGTCTTGCCGACTGAGACAAAGGTACTACTAACATTTTTCAGCGTCTTTTTTTCCAGAAGCGCTGAGTGGTATGGTTGCTACAACACTCGGTGCTTTCGGTGAAAGACTTCCAGACTCCAGTTTTCCGTGAACAAGGCTCCTGTCAGCCGCTTTACCGCTTCGGTCTGCGTTCCGTTTTGTGCCTGATACTCGCCGTGTCAACTCCCGCATTTGGCCTTCGCTCCCAGTCAACCGCAAAGGCAAATGCAAAGACCGATTCCGAGTCCGCTCCAGCTACGAGCGCAGCAATTATGAGTCTACGGATTGTGCAGGAGAAAGATGGACCAGCAGTAGAGATTCTTTCGACCAAGCCATTAGTTCCCGCGATCCAGGCAATCAGCGACCCTCCGCGCTTGGTGATCGATCTGCCAAACGCGCGACTTGATGCGCCCAAGCGAATCAGCGTGCAAGCCGATCAGATCAGCGCATTGCGAGCTGACCAGTTTAAGCAGAATCCACCGATCGCTCGAGTCGTTGTAGATTTGGAGGCGCCTCGCGCCTACAGTTGGGATTCTGCGGGAAACCGCTTGGTTGTGCACCTCGGTAAAGACCCCCACCAAGCGAGCAGTTCACCCTTTCATGCGCCAATTGTTGCCAGCCTGACTTCCGCGCCACCGCCAGTTGTTGCCTCTGTGCGCGCCGCTGGACCGCTCGCCATCGCCGGAAACGGCTCAGGAATGAGTTCTTCCGTTACCGCTGGTTCAGAAACCGCCGTTCTCAACCTGTCAAGCGGCGGTGAAGTGCGTGTCTGTCCTGGAACGACCCTATCAGCCACTCCGTCGCAGAACCATCACAATGTGCTGCTCAGCATGAACACAGGCGCGCTTGAAGCCCACCTCGTTCTCGATGCCTCGTCGGATTCCGTTCTGACTCCAGACTTCCGCATCCTGCTCGCGGGACCAGGAGAATTCGACTATGCCATCAGTGCGGATAGTCAAGGCAACACCTGCGTGCGCTCGCTTCCAGGCAACACGGCTTCAGCCGTAGTCACCGAACTGCTGGGCGATCGCACCTACCATGTAAAAACAACCGACCAACTGGTCTTTCGTTCTGGCCACCTCGATCGCGTCGATGCAGCAGTTCCGCTCGAGTGCGGATGTCCACCGTCGCGCGACATCCCAATGCGCGCCAACCGCAATCTGCCCATCGAAAGCAAGCCACCAAACCTGGCGCAAACCGGAGAAACGCCGCGCCGCGAAAACGCGCCATCAGGAATGGGCGCTCCCGTAGCATCCGAAGCATCGAACGAACTTCACATACAGATAACGGCCCCTTTCGTATTCCATGCAGGTGCAACGCCTGCTCCGATCGCTGATGTTCGTGAGGCGCCGCTGGATTCTCGTGCGCAGTCAGCCTTCGCACTGGCCGCTCCACTTCCGCCGCCGGCGAATCGATCGTCTCGCGGGTTCTTCAAGAAAATTGGCTCCTTCTTCGCTTCATTGTTCCACTAACCGAATCTTGCCCTGATAACAGGCAAAGTTTTGTGCCGAGTTCGCATCTATGTTGCTTCACAGATGGTTAAAACGCAGCGCAGACGCGCACGCAGGGAACGATGATGCGAAGACTATCGATAACTATCCTGTTATTGGCAACCGCGGTGGGCGCAGCCTGGGCACAAATTCCGACCAAAGGAAATGTTTTCTTCGGTTATTCCTACGACCGCACTTCAATCGCCTCCAATGACACCACAAATTTGAATGGATGGGATGCGACGCTCGAAGGCAAGTTTCTGCCGTGGATTGGCTTAGTGGTCGATGTCGACGGACATTATGGCAGCCACAATTACAACGGTGTCAACGCCGACATCGCTGCGCATAATGTTCTGTTCGGCCCAAGGGTTTCAGTGCAAGTTCAGCGCTTCCGTCCCTTCGGAGAATTCTTGGTTGGCGTAGGACATGTCAGCCGAAGCAATGGAATTTCCGATTCAGACACTTCGTTCGCGAATGGTCTCGGCGGAGGGCTGGATTATCGAATCTTCGGTCCGGTAACGCTTCGGGGTGAGCTCGACTGGATTAATACTCGTTTTTATGGCGAAGGTCAGAATGGCGTGCGCTTCTCAACCGGCCTTGCTTTACACTTCTAGCACAGCCGAGTTAAATTAGAGATTCTCGACCCGCATCGAACCATTGGTTTCAATCACAGCCGGAAACTATCCTTTCGTGGCGTTTTGAAATCACCGGCGACTTCTGAGTACGACACTTCCTAGACCGTGGCTTCCGAAGCAGTCGAAGCTATGCTATTTTCCGCACATTGCTCCAAGATAATGGGAACTTCAACCAGCGCTCGATTGCTATATTCGCGGACCTTCCGGTGAAATTCCTCGAAAGTCGCCCTTTGCAGCAAGCGCTCAACAGCAGGCCCAATTCTTTTGAAACTAGGCACGACAATACCGTAACCATTCTCAGTTACCCACTCCGCGTTATAGCGTTCTTGCGGCAGCGTTTTGGAATTGCATTCCACGATTACGGGAAGTTGAAACTGCAGCGCTTCACTGATCGAGCCAGGACCAGGCTTTCCGATAAAGAAATCGGCCAAGGCCATGTAGTATTCGACGTTCTTCGCAAATCCCACCACAAGCATTGGCTTTTCGGTCTGTAGGCTTTTGAGCTCCGCAGCAAGTTTCGCGTTGTGTCCGCAAATCAGAATTAACTGGACACCACTGCTGGATTCATTCAACTTCCGCGTGATGTCGATCATCACCTGGGACCCGTGACCTCCAAACAGCATGATGCCTGTGGGGCAATCCTGCTCCAAGCCAAGCCGTTTCCTTTCCTCGTCGCGATCCACGCTGGTCTTCTCGTAGAACCTCGGCTTCAGAATCATTCCCGATGTGCGGAAGATACGATCGTCAGCGTGTCCGATCGCTAAGGCCTGTTGCCGCGCGCGCTCCGTGCCCACGATTATGTATTCCGACTCGCGCTCGATCCAGAAGTGTGGCGGATAATCCGCCAGATCTGTGATTAGAGTGACGAACGGCGTCCTCCTCTCACGGTTGCGAAGACTCTCAGCAATCTCGCGATTGAAGTGCGGAATCACTGAGACGACCAGATCCGCGGGATGTTGCGACCAATAATTTCGCAGTAACTTCACAATCGGAGCGTGGTAGAGGCGGATGGTTGCCTTCAATACCACGAGTAGCTGTGGCGAGAAGCGCGTCCACCCTTTGCGCAATATCAGGTTGTAGGTATCCTGAATGCGAATGCCAGTGGCACGACGAATCAGGTCAAGTGGATCGAACAATTCCTGAATGTCGAGAAGCGTAACCTGCCAAGGATGTTCTTGCGCCGAGAGGGTGGTTTTGAGAGCTTCCGCTGCGCTTTGATGTCCTCCTCCGGCGTGATGAAAAACAATGGTCAGTTTTCGCAATAGTCACCTGACTTGTGTCGAATTCCTTGTGTCGCAATTATTACCGAGTGCTGCGGAAACATCTGTGCCACAGCGATGCTCCAGCTAGCGACGAACATCCTGGTATTCGCCCTCTTCAAGCAGGTCTGCGTCGCCTTCAGATTTGGTTTCCGAATCAGTCGGTTTCTGTTCTTCAGTGGGGCGGAAGTCGTCAGGCTGTTCGATATATTCATGGATTTGCACTCCATCTTCGCCAATGGTGATGAAGGTAGGACGCGCATCGACCCAGGCCCCGCAATTGTAGTAATCGATTCCGTTCTCGTGCTTATGCAAGGCAACATGAGTGTGGCCGCAGAAAATACGCGTCGCGTCATGGTGACGGGCGTGCGCGATGGCTCCCTCGGCGACCTTTGATGACAATCGAAGCCAGCGCGTGTTGAGACGGTCGAGAAAGCGGGTGAGGGTCTTATTTTGGGAGTCCCACTTCTGCAGTTGCAGGTAGAGAAGCGTCCCGATCCAATAGCTGACCTGTACATTGTTTACCGCGAAGCCATCAAACTGATGACCGTGCGCCGCGATGTGTCGCAAGCCTCGATATTCCCATTGATATTCCTGATATACGCGTACGCCCACCAGATGGGACATGATTTCGGTGAGGCCGTGGTCATGATTGCCTTCGACCCAAACCACCTCGACGTTGCGCTTGGGGTTGGAAAGCTTGCGAATGTAGCCAAGGAACTTCCAGTGCTCTTTCTTGAGGCGTCCAAAATTGAGGTCAGCAAAGATATCGCCGAGCAAGATCAGTCGGCGATAGTGATTTTCGCGCAGCACGCGCAAAGCCTCGCGTGCGCGGCTCATGTCCGCACCAAGGTGTAAATCCGAAAGGATCAGCGTGTCATAAACCTGCGCCGCCACGGCTTCTATTGTCGCGGAGGAGTGTTACTAGGTGATGAATTAGGAACTCGAAACGTCGCCGGGGTAATCCTTCAGGAACATTATTCACTTGACACAAATAGCGTTTTGGCGTACATCTAGACCATGCCAAAGCGAATTCATCCCAAGCCTATAAGCATCAGCGAAATCTTCATAAAGTTCTCTACTGAGGAACAGTGCCTTGAGTACGTCGAAAAGATGCGCTGGCCCGATGGCGTCGTGCGCTGCCCTACGTGTGGCGATAAGAACGTGAAGCGGGTCACTCGCACGGCTGAATCCAAGAACAAGCGCCCGTGGTTTTACCTTTGTCTTAACGGCGATTGTCATCAGCAGTTCTCGCCAACCGCCGGGACGCTATTCGCAGACTCGCATCTTCCGTTGATAACTTGGTTCCATGCTATCGGCCTAATCCTGAACGCGAAAAAGGGAATCAGCGCGAAACAATTGCAGCGCGACCTGGGGATCGGAGGGTACAAGACAGCGTGGTACTTGAACCATAGGATTCGGGAATCCATGAAAGAAGTCAGCCCAGAACCTCTAGGCGGAACGGTTGAAATTGACGAGACCTACGTGGGCGGAGTTGTTCGCTTGCGTCACGGCAAAGACATCAAGTTCGCAAAGAAGCAAAAGAAGGTGGTCATGGGAGCGGTTGAGCGCGGCGGTAAACTACGATTGCAGCACGTCCCAGACGCCAAAATAGAAACGATTGGCGGATTCATCCGAGCGACGGTTTCGCCAGATGTAGAGCGCGTGATGACCGACCAGCACGGCTCCTATCCCACTGCTCTTGCCCCTGAGTTCACAGATCGCCATGAAAGCGTCAATCACATAAAGGGCGAGTATGTGCGCGGGGATGCTTACACGAACTCAATCGAATCGGCCTTTTCACTTTTTAAGCGCGGGATCATAGGCCAATATCACAAGCTCTCAGGGAAGCACCTGCATCGCTATCTGTCGGAGTTTGAGTACAGATTCAACCGTCGCAATGACGCGGACATTTTCATAGAGACCGTGCGGAGGCTCTGTGGTTTCGCGCCGCTCCGTTTCGCGGAACTCGTTTCCGACCCGAAGGCTTAGCCTTGCGCGGGGCCTTTCCTCTGCCCTTTATTTCGGACGTTTTTTGCGGCGGCGTCTCTAGCATCCGGCGGAGAACTTCGTCGAATTGTCCTTTGTCGGTTTTCATTTCTTCAAATCATACCCCAGTTCTTTCGCCTGTTGCTTCAGCCATTTTTCCCAGCGCGGTTTCATTGCTTCAGTGACGCATTCAATAATCAGATCGTCAGCTTCCCCATATCCAGCTACCGACGCGACCTGTTTATGCACCTGGTCCGGCAGGAATATCGTGTGCGTAACCGTACCAGAAGGTTTGTGCTTTCGCATGAAGGTCCTACACTTCCAACACGTGCAACACTTTATACTTGACTAGGAAGTGTTTGAGGTGTATGAAGTGTAGGAAGTGCCAGAGACTTGAGCAAGACCGAAACTCTTGGGTATCTGAACCTGTGATCACTACCAGTTGTGGGTCGTATTGACTATCTTGAGTCCAGAGATTAAAGTCTTCCGTCTGGTCGGAAAAAAAAACTGCGATTAATCGCAGGGCTAAAGGTTCTTATAAAGTTTGGTGGCGGAGGGTGCGGGGGACGATCCCGCAAGTACCCGAAGGCACGGCGCATTATAAGTGCGCTCCCTTACCAATTAGGGTTAACCCTCCGTTGTCAAAGGCCGATGCGGTTCGAAGGCATCGGTAGTGGAGGCCGGGACCAGATTCGAACTGGCGGTCGCGTGATGCAAGCACGCTGCCTTACCAGGCTTGGCTACCCGGCCTTTGGTTACGCGAAGAGCTAGTGGAGGCGACGGGATTTGAACCCGCAGTCTTGGCTTTTGCAGAGCCTTGGTCCGAACCTGCCGCCCCCATTGGCGCTTCCCCTTGTATTAGCTGAAAATCCCTACAAGATCAAGAGATTACGGGGCTGCGGCCTATGGATAAACTGCGGACACCCCATATGTGGTATTAACTAGTGAGTAATTCTTCTAGAATTGTGGCAGAACGTGGCAAAGCTGTGACAGGACCTAGCAGCCCATGATTTCTCTGTATCGTTGTTTAACCCAGTTCGGCGTGCGGTCCGATTCAATCAAGCCGTCCTGGGCTCTCTGCACCAGTTTGGCCGATGCGTCAGCGCGAGGCATCGCCGTTCCGCCTTTCACGGCTGTCTCAATTTCTTCCACGGTTGTGACCCTGGAATAGGCATAGGAGATCACAGAAGAGTGCTCAAGAAATGGGTGATCGCCTTTCTGGAGTCGTAACTAGCATTTCTGATCTGGCACGCTCTGTGGTGATACTCACAATGACGACTTCGCCATAAGTGGGAGGGGTAATCACGACACACAAATGGCAGTCATATCCATCCTCATCTTCAATGAGGAAGGTGTTACCGCAAGTGATCATCTATATAGCTGGAGAGAGGATTTGTTGCGCGACAGTCTCGGTACGCAATTCGCGCAGGGTTGCACGAATATCATCGTCGCTGTGGCCCAACGCCACCAGTATTTGCCGAATGTGTATAGGAAAGGAACTACCCTCAGGGTCTCTCCATTCGGGAAGTTTATGCATGTGATTTTCAATCAAGTCCCATCGTTCACGATGCCCGAATTGCTCGAAAATTTCCTGAACGAGTTTCTCTTCCGCGAGCGAAAGACGATCAGTCGAAATTTGGGTGCAATCGCTTTTCAGTTCAACCTCATGATCCCCCAGAGGCGCGGAGATATATCTTCCCCATACTGGGGTGGGTTTATCGTCGGTTATAAGGGCGAAAATATTGCTAACGATAGGGCCGTGATGCATGGATGCATAACGATCAGTCGTAACCGGAATACCCCAGCGATCTAATGCCTCCCGATCCAACAGGTAAAGCAATTTTATGAGTTTGATGTAGTGCATACGGCCACCGCGAAGCCGCAAAAACATGCACGCAATTTGGGTGGCTTTTGCTTCGTCAAAGCGGCGTTGCATGTCAACAAGAGAATAGCATCAGTTTGTGGATAAGTTGTTGAAAACGTGCTAACCGTACCATTGCGGTACATTTCTAACGCTTGACATATATCCTCGTGCCCTGTCACGGCAATCCCAAACTGCCATTTCGCCTAATTTGTGTCAAGTGAATAATGTTCTCCTTCAGTAACCCATATCAAAAGCCGGACTAAGTTTCGCAAAATGTCTATTGTCACGCGATCCGATCGCAGCCATCTTAGTGCGTCGGCGGAACGTATTCGGCTGGACGGGCGGATCCCTCCCCGAAGAAAAACTGCTCCATCTGCTGCACGATGACCTCCTGATCCTGCTTGCGAGCGGGGTTCAGGCGATATTCGTTCAGCAGCATCTTGCAGTGTTCCATCCACTGTCCCCATGCCTGTTGTGACACGTTCTCATAGATCTTTTTTCCCAAGTCACTGTCAAACGGTGGCTCGGGAAGCCCGGGCAATTCCTGTTTCAATTTTGCGCAAAAGACTTTGTGCTCTGGCATAAATTTTCCTCTGAAATTATCGCACACGCATTGCGGCGTCACTCTTTCGACTTATCCCCACGCGATAGCAGCGAGATTTTTAGATCAACACTTGTCGGCCGGGGTCAGCACGTGTTTCACCAAATCGCGTTGCATCAAGAGATTTTCATTGACAAATCACATTCACATGGCAATATCTTGTGGTAGGAAAGCTGCTCATACTAGTCGTTGAGTAGCCCGGGCATCAAGGTGCCCTGTCGAACCTTGGGAGAACAAATCGTTCCAAACGGAGGAGATACTTCATGGCAACTAAGAAGAAAGCCGCCAAGAAAAAGAAACATTAATCTGGTCCGACGCTCGTTTCTGAAATCCCCCAGAGCCTCTCAAGGGAAGCACCTCTTGAGAGGCTTTTCCGTTGTCGGTCACTGATCGTTAGCCTTTGGTCCTCGGCCTTCGGCGGGCCGAGCGGCCCGTGCGCAATTGGCAACTATACTTTTTGAAGACACTAAGGGGTTGTCCCAAGCCGCAGGTCGTGCTAGAAACGCCTATACAGGAGTGGCGAAGCCCCACCATGAGCCTGCAGAAGAAAGCGGCGAAAAAGACGCGTAACGCCGAGATCGTTATTCCGGACAAGCTTTACTTCCGTATCGGCGAAGTCGCGAGTTTATGCCGTCTGCCCGCTTATGTACTGCGATTCTGGGAAACTGAATTTCCGCAATTGAAGCCCATCAAGAGCAGCACCGGCCAGCGCATGTACCGCAAGCGCGACGTGGAATCGGTCGTGCATATCAAGAAATTGCTTTACGAAGATGGTTTCACGATCGCAGGGGCGCGAGTCCAGTTGCGAGAAGAAATCAAATCGGACCGCAACCAGACTACGCTTCCGTTTCCGATCAATTCTGCAACCAGTGTGGCGCACTTCAGGAACGAACTGCAACAGATACTACACATCCTTTCCGCACGACGCTAAGCCGTCAACTTTGCCAGACCATCCACCAAAAGAAAAACGCGGGCGATAACGCCCGCGCGGTTTCGTGCTGCTCAAGTTTTATCTTACGCCGATTCCCGCATATCCTCGGCTTCGACAAGTGGCGCTTCAACGAGATGCTCGCTGAGAAACCAGACCTGCAGTTCGCCAGTCCGCAATACATCGCTAACCACCATATCGTTGGTGCCGGCGTCGCCAAGTTTGTCGGAGCGCTCGGCAAGTTCGCGGCAGTGACTGAGAATGACTTGGTGTGCATCCAGCAAGCGTGAAATCTGGACGGGAACTTCTTCGCGTCCCTTGGGAGGCCGCGGAATCCGCGTCGTTTCGGCGACATCCGCCGCCATTGCAATGCTGATTCCGCCCAAAAGCTGAATCCGCTCCGCAATCGTGTCGACGAGTTCGCTCTGCTCTTCCCAATGCTTATCGAACAGAAGATGGAGTTGATAGAAAGTGGCTCCGGCTACCTGCCAGTGCGACTTCTTGTAGAGATCGCGCAGGGTCATGGTGTCGGCTAGTAGTTGATTGAGTTGTTCGGTCATTTCCAGACGCACCGGTTCATCCAATTGCAACGGGAGAGTTGCGGTTACTGTGCCAAAAGCCTGGAGTTCGCGGGCTGACTGGTGGTAGCGAGGTTGGGCAGATACTTTGTGCGAGTTGCTGGAGCTTGGTTTCTTGGCCATAAGTTCTCCTCGAAATACGAATTGTGCAAACCAGAAAAAGGAGGAAACTGCCAGAATTTTTGATTTCTGTTTCCGGTCTGATTTTCAACCTGTTGGATGCAAAGCGCTGTAAATCGGTTCGCATCCATTATTGGCACCTAAATCGTAGCGTATCGGTAAAGACATTAGCCAACAGCGACTCACCGCTCACTTCAATCGGCGGCGCTTCGCCGCAAAGTGTGCACCTCGGTTAGGAAGTCAACTCGAGTTGGCTGTTTAACGCCCGCACTGGCCATCTTTGCCTTGAGTTCGTCCGAGGCGATAAAACTGCGTGCCGTTTCCATACTCTCCCATTCGAAGAAGAGCGTGAGATCATTCACGTTTCCAGCGCTGCGGAAAATTCGGCAACTGCGCTCGCCATGTTTGCGCCGCCAATCGAAAGCGGAATCGAACACCGCTTTCCAGGCCAAATAGTCGGCGACTTCGTGGTGGATGAGAACGTTGATCATGGTCGCAGGCACTCCTTTCGAAGTGAAAACGTTGCCCCAAACCTAGGAAAAATGCAAGGCCTAAGATCACTGAGGAATGGGCACGACATTCAAAATTGGTCGGGAACTCGCGACCCCTTGCACCCCAAGTTGAGCCGATTAGCGGGCGTGAGCGAAGCGGAGCCCGCTGGCGAAATCCTGAGCAAAGCGTAAGGACCTGTAGGCGGCGGTTAATTTAATCGGGACGGCGAGATTTGAACTCGCGACCCCTTGCACCCCAAGTTGAGCCGATTAGCGGGCGTGAGCGAAGCGGCAGCCCGCTGGCGAAATCCTGAGCAAAGCGAAGGACCTGTAGGCTGTGGGCAGCAGTTAAATTGGTCGGGACGGCGAGATTTGAACTCGCGACCCCTTGCACCCCAAGTTGAGCCGATTAGCGGGCGTGAGCGAAGCGGCAGCCCGCTGGCGAAATCCTGAGCAAAGCGAAGGACCTGTAGGCTGTGGGCAGCAGTTAAATTGGTCGGGACGGCGAGATTTGAACTCGCGACCCCTTGCACCCCAAGCAAGTGCGCTACCAGGCTGCGCTACGTCCCGATGGAATCCATTGCCAAGGCTGGCAACGTGGGGATTGACTTTCAAATTCTACACCAGGGGAAGGCACACCGCGACGACAGTCCCATTTACAGTTGTCATCCGCCGCCTATTTCACGTAGTCTGCGGCGCATGGGAATTCCAACTTTTTCTGCCTGGTCTCGGGTCTGCCTTCTGCTACTCGTTTCCTATCCGCTCTATGCCGCACAAAGTTTCACAGGGAGCTTACCTCAGGATTTCTCGCTCGAACAAATCATGAGTTCCCCGTTTCCGACGAACCTGGTAGCCGCCGAGCATACTGGGCGCATCGCCTGGGTATTTGCATTCAAGGGCGAGCACAATGTTTGGATCGCGGACGCTCCAAACTTCGAGGCACGTCAGGTAACCCATTACACCGGCGATGACGGCATGCCAATTGCCGCGCTAAAGCTCACGCCCGACGGACGGACCATTGTCTACGCGCGTGGCAGTGAGGCTAACAGTGAGGGTGAAATCGCTGACCCAACAAGCAATATTGAAAAACGCTTACAGCAAGTCTGGGCTGCGGATGTCGACAACGGGCAACCACGACTTCTGGGCGAAATGGGATGTGACCAAGAAGGGTGTGAGGACATCCAGATATCTCCAAATGGAGAATACGCTATATGGTCGGCGAAAAAACAGATATGGATTGCGCCGATTTCCGGTAAGAGCGACGTAAACATTAAGGCAAAAGCTCTCTTCTTTGTGCGCGGCAAGAACTCGCAGCCGAAATGGTCACCGGACGGAAACAGGATCGCGTTTGTCAGCGATAGGGGAGATCACAGCTTTATCGTCATCTACGAATTTGGCCACAATACGCTGCACTACGTTTCGCCGAGTGCGGATCGAGATATGTATCCGCGTTGGTCGCCAGATGGCAGCCAGATCGCCTTCGTGCGACTCGTCGGCAAGCAAATGAAGCAGCCTTTGATTCCCCAATTGCCACATCCCTGGTCAATTCGTGTGTACGACGTGGCTAGCGATTCGTCGCACGAGATTTGGAAGAGCGGCCCAGCCTTGGACGACTCGCTTCCGGAGCTAACCGAAGATGGATCGTTCGAATTCGCTGCGAAGAATCGCATTGTGTTTTCTTCCGAACGAGACGGATGGAACCACCTTTATTCGGTGTCAACCGCCGGCGGTTCCGCCACGCTACTGACGCCAGGAAAATTTGAAACCGAAGATGTGGCGTTGAGTGAAGATAAGACTTCTGTCATCTATTCCTCCAACCAGGCTGACGCGGATCCGCAGGATGTCGACCGCCGTCATCTGTGGCGCGTCAGCGTCGAAGGCGGAACGCCGCGGTCAGTTACGCGTGGCGAGACCATCGAGTGGGCTCCGCTCGAAGTTGCAGGCAAAATAGTGTGCCTCGGCTCGACCGCTACGAGCCCCGCCATGCCATATATCGTCACATCGCAAGGAAGCGCTCAAGGACGCGAAATGATCGCCAAAAGCGCGCTGCCAGCTGACTTTCCGCCACCGTCCCAACTCGTCACGCCAAAACAAGTTATTTTCAAAGCCGCAGACGGATGGGAGATCCACGGTCAATTATTCGAACCAAACGTGGAGAGACGGGCTTCTCGCCCGTCCACCTCAAGCCCAGCGCTGATCTTCATTCACGGCGGATCAATTCGCCAAATGATGCTCGGTTTCCATTACATGGACTACTACCACAACGCGTATGCGATGAATCAGTATCTGGCCAGCCGCGGCTATGTAGTGCTGTCGGTCAACTATCGAACTGGCATTATGTACGGCCGTCACTTTCGCGAACCAAAAGACGGAGGACCGCGTGGCGGTGCCGAGTACAAAGATATTGTTGCAGCAGGAAAATATCTGCAAACCTTGCCCAATGTGGATGGCAAGAGAATTGGCCTGTGGGGCGGATCCTACGGCGGATACCTAACCGCGATGGGGCTCGCGCATAACTCCGACATGTTTGCCGCTGGTGTCGATCTGCACGGCGTGCATGACTGGTCGGACTTCAAAGAAGAAATTCCAGCGGATGCCCCCGATCATGATGCTGCCGTCAAGCTGGCTTTCCAGTCATCGCCCAATGCCGCCATTGCAACCTGGAAGTCGCCGGTTTTGCTCATTCAGGGAGACGACGATCGCAATGTCCCGTTCTCGCAGACGGTCGATCTCATTGCAGCGTTTGCGCGCACAAAACGTACACGTCGAGGAACTCGTCTTTCCCGACGAGATTCATGGGTTTCTGCTGTGGAAGAGTTGGATTCGAGCGTACGGCGCGGCCGACGATTTTTTTGGGCGGGAGTTGAAATAAAGAGAAATTTTTAATTGGTGATTTGTAATTTGTAATTTGCCATTTGAAAACATAGTCTCGCTCTCACTTATGCTCAGTCTGGACGACAACCGGTGGATCGACCTCAAGGGAGGGTATCGAACGAAGTTCGATCCGCGCCCGCCACTTATGGCACTCGAAACTGGGAACGACACCGAAGCCGTGTGGCACGAGCTCTGGGAAAATCTTCATCACCAGGGAGACGTTGGAGAAGCGTCATACGCCGCCGTCCCCCATCTCGTGAGAATTTATTGTCTACGTGGTGTAGTCGACTGGAACACCTATGGCATAGTCGCAACAATCGAGCTAGCTCGTGGACACGCTAAAAATCCTCCGCTGCCCGGGTGGCTGGAGGAAGATTACCGCCGGGCGATTCAGGAGCTGGCCGAGACCGGCATCATTGCCATCATGCAGGCAAACGACCCAGAAGATGTTCGGGCGATTCTGAGCATTATTGCGATTTTCAAGGGCGCTCGGACGCATGCGAGCTTTCTTCTGAACTATTCTGAGAAAGAACCGGCAGAATTCGAATTTCGAGCCTAGGAGCCAGTCACGGCCTTGAGTTCCCCGCCGTCACGGGCTTTCAAATCACCAATTACAAATTACCAATCACAAATGCTTTCCTGATCCTCTCCCAAGTCACATCCAGTGTCTCCGGCAAGACCCGCGTCTCCCCAATAACGCTCACAAAATTCGCATCCGCGAGCCAGCGCGGCAAAATGTGCATATGAATGTGCCCCGCCACGCCGGCGCCTGCCGCTTTGCCTATGTTCATGCCGAGATTGATGCCGTCCGGTATATAGAGAGAGCGCAGAACCGTCTCCATCTTCTGCGTCAAAGCCATCATCTCGTTGGCCGCCTCGACTGGCAGCTTCTGGAGTTCGTCCAGATGTGCGTAGGGCACGACCATGACGTGTCCGTTCGTATAGGGAGAGGTATTCAGAATGATGTAGCAATGCGTTCCTCGGTGAACGATGCGGGCATCTTTGTCGTTCTGTTTCGGGGCGTCACAAAAAATACAGCCGGAGATGAGATCTGCGCCAGTAACAAACGCGTAGCGCCACGGAGTCCAAAGATGGTCCACCGTGGGAGGTTAGCAGAAGCGGCGAGCACGAGGCGAATCCTTTCCTGCCCAGTTCACCCGAACGCAGCGTGGTAACCGGTTACCTGCCCGAACCTGCAGCGGCGCGCCGAGGGTCCTTGTGACGCATTCATGAATTTTTCCTCCGTCGGCCGGAATCTCGTTTGACACTATTCCAACGCGGTTGCTATAGTCGATGAGTCCCTATTGGACGCGGTTTCGTACCAGCTGGAATTGTCCCGGGCCGTCCGCCAGGTCGACCTCAACGCAACCTAAAGACCACGCCAGCCGTCCGCTATACCACGTCCAGCATGAGTCGCGCAGCAACGCGTCGACACAGAGGCTATGAACTTGTTCGACGACAGCACCGTCCGCAACCTTGATTCCAGTCTTGAAACCATGACAAATGCACACAACGCCCATAACGGCGGCTCGGCCGTAATAGACGCTCCCGAGCACGCACAACCTTCCACTGTGGAGTCAGCCATTCCCGCCCTTCACGCTTCTGAAGATTCTGGTAAGCCTTCTGCTCAAGAAAATTCCGCGGCAGAGAATACCACGGCTGGCAACGATGATTTTGCGGCAGCGCTGCAAAGTTTCGAGACCGAAACCGAAGAGGCCGTTGGCGAAGACCACGTAATCAAGGGCACCGTGGTGAAACTGACCGCGACTCACGTGGTCGTCGATATCGGAGCGAAATCCGAAGGCATGGTGCCAATCGCGGAAATTCTCGACCACGAGGGCAAGCCAAAGTTCTCGCCCGGCGACGAGATCGACGTGATGCGTGAGAAAGGCGAAACCGAAGAGGGCTACGTCAACCTTTCCCACCTGAAGGCACAGAGGCTTCGCTCGTGGGATGATATTGAGCGCGCATATAACGAGAAGAAGCCAATCAAAGGCGTCGTTGTCGAACGTATCAAGGGTGGTTTGACCGTCGATATTCATGGCGCACGTGCCTTCCTGCCCGGATCGCAAGTCGACCTGCGTCCAATCCGTAATCTGGACGGTATGAAGGGCCAGACCATGGAAGTCGCCATCATCAAGCTCAACAAGAAACGTGGCAACATCGTCGTTTCGCGGAAGCAGCTTCTCGAAGAAGAGCAGAACGAAAAGCGCGGCAAGACGCTTGAGCATCTCGAAGAAGGCAGCGTCCTCACTGGCATCGTGAAGAATCTGACCGAGTATGGCGCCTTCGTCGACATGGGTGGAATCGACGGCCTGTTGCACATCACCGACATGTCATGGGGACGCCTGACGCATCCTCGCGATCTGGTCAACGTCGGCGATCAGATTCAGGTCAAGGTCTTGAAGTACGATAAGGACAAACAGCGCGTTTCGCTAGGCTTCAAGCAGCTCACTCCCGATCCATGGCTCGATGCCGAACACCGTTACCCTGTCGGTGCACATGTCCACGGGCGTGTGATCAGTGTTACTGATTACGGCGCCTTTGTGGAACTGGAGCAGGGCATTGAAGGTCTGGTGCATGTTAGCGAAATGACATGGTCGAAGCGCATGAAGCACCCGTCGAAACTGGTCAACGTAGGCGACGAGGTCGATTGTGTGGTGCTAAGCGTCAATCCTACCGAGAGACGCATTTCGCTGGGCATGCGGCAACTCGCGTCGAATCCCTGGGATACTCTGCATGACAAATATCCCGTGGGAGCCACGGTTGAAGGCCGTGTTCGCAATCTGACGGAGTTTGGCGCATTCATTGAAATCGAAGACGGAATCGACGGCTTGGTGCACGTCAGCAACCTGAGTTGGACGACACGAGTGAAGCATCCTTCCGAAGTCTTAAAGAAGGGGGACAAGGTCAAGGCAGTGATCCTGGCGATTGAACCCGACAAGCGGCGTCTCTCATTAGGGGTAAAGCAGATGCAGCCCGATGTGTGGGATTCCTTCTTCGCGCAGCATCGCGTCGGCGACATTGTGCACGGCAAGGTCCTGCGCGTGGCGAACTTTGGTGCATTTGTCGAGATCGCCGAAGGCATCGAAGGCTTGTGTCACAATTCCGAAGCCGTCGATGGCAACGGTCAACCGATGCATCTCGAACCCGGCGCCGAATTCGACTTCAAGATTATCAAGATGAATCAGGAAGAGAAAAAAGTCGGCCTGAGCATACGGGCGGTCGGCGAAGAAGCATCACGCCAGGAGGTAGAGTCCTATAAGCACCCGGCGGCCTCTTCTTCCTCCAACAGTACAACCATCGGCGACTTGATTTCCTGGAAACGTGCCGGCGGGGATAGCAACTAGAGTGGTTTGGTGGAAGGGCGGGCGTACTTCTGGCACAGACGCTCTTCTCTACAGTCTTAGTCTTAAAGTTTCATCCAATCTTTGTAAATTCTGAAAACTGATTCGGAGACTCTCCATGACCGGAAGATCGCCCGAATCGCCCTCCACAAATCGCTCTCAAATACTCCGTCGATCGCATTCGCCCACA
>CAVWWW010000019.1:0-26208 GCA_963758745.1 uncultured Acidobacteriaceae bacterium | reverse complement strand
CATAGTAGCCCGATGAATAGTAGCTGGGATGTTTTCTTCGTAAGTCCTAGTCTCAATTCACGGCCACATTAGCGTGCAAAATTCGAGTTGTCTAGCGCAGGGTTTGACCCGACTAACTCCTGATTAGTCGGATTACCGGACATATGAAGTAGGACTTTACTTGTCCGGTAGGCCCGTTAATCAAGCAAGTGGTCACATAATTGAAGCCAAATGCAATGCAAAGGCGCCAGTGGACATCGAAGAACAACGTCGAAAAGCTGAGGCTGGTAGTGTTGCCAAGCCCGGCTGGCGGGCTGGTTACCTTGGGGTTTTTGATCCGCGACCCCGATTCCAAAGGGACCCCCACTTTTTTTTCCAAGCTCCGTGACTCACATATACACCGACGAGCCGCGCCGAACTCGTCTGTCCCACCGCCGATTCGCACGCGCCGATGGGGCGGATCACAGAGCGAAATTCGGTACTGAAGTACCATCGATAATGCCACATTACTTTCGTAGAGTGTCGTTCAGGAGATTAAATCCAATGACGCCATCAATCGCACGCAACGTGGTCACGATACCGAAGGCAAGAGCCAAGCGCGTCAGGACTCGCATCTCTTACATGAGCGACGAACAACTTGAGCGTTTTCTTCATGCAGCTAAGGGATACGGTCCACGCGAGCATGCGATGTTTCTGTTTGCCGTGGCCCACGGCGCACGGATCAGCGAAGTTTGTAACCTTCAGATATCCGATATCGATTTCAAAAATGAGCAGATTCACATCGCCCGACTGAAGGGCTCGCTGGATTCGACACAATCGCTGCTGCGAGTTAAGGGCAATGCGCTGTTCAACGAAGCGGCTGTCTTGAAGTCTTGGCTGGCAGTGCGTGAGCCCGACGCCGATAATTTCGTCTTCAACTCTCAGAAGTCCACGCGGCTCGACCGCGTGTCCGCCTATCGCCTGTTCAAGAAGATTGCCAAGGCGGCAGGGCTCCCTGAGACGCTACAGAATCCCCATACGCTCAAACACACGGCTGCAATGCGACTCGTTCACGGTGGTGCCAACGCTTTCCTGATCCGGCAGGCACTCGGACACCGCTCGTTCAACTCGACGCTGGCTTACGTGAACCCGAGCGATGCCGACGCCTCGGCTGCCATCCAGAAGGCGTTCTCCCAGGTCTTCTAGCGCGTTCAATACAGTTGTATTGTGGCATTTTGGCAGTTTTGACCCCTCCACAGGGTTGAAACAGCCAGACTTATTTTCGAGTAGGAAAATGCAACATTACATTTCGGGCTCGAAATTACTCAGAAAGCGAACCCCGAGCCATCGTTACCATTGCCGCTGCCGTCTGGCACCTTAATCCGCCATTCACTCGGAGGGTTAAAGGCATTGCCGCCGATCCGCCATGATTCCGCTGCTCCATAGCCGGCCCACTGGCTCTGTGGTGCCTCGGGCGGCGTCGGTTTTTGTAGCAAGGTCCTAATAATCTCTACATGGTTCGGCTGGGGCAGCGGTCTGAACCCGCAGGCTACCTCGAAGTTCTCCACACTCATTTTGTATCCGACGTTGGCGTCCGTTTTGTACTTGGCGGTGTCGAGCAGGTTGCCCACGGTAACCGCGCACCGTTCACGAATCCAAATGTCATCGACCAATGAATGCAGGAACGCCGCATTGTCGTCCGCTGGATCGAGCACGACCCAAATTCTGCTGGCATTCTGAAATACCTCCTGCCCACGATAAAATTCGTGCCATCGCTCAACGGCAACGCCGTGTTGCGAATTGTTGGTGCAAAATTCCAGATTCAGCGGGTTGATGGCATTCACCAAGAAAAAACATTCCCTCCAAGCAGACCCCTCTGCGAGCCACGGGTGGCGACGTAGAAGTTCATCCGCATTGTCTGACGGCGGCGCTATTACCTGTGGGATGAGCACAGGGGGCTGCTGGGCGGGCGCAGGCGACGCGAGGGGCGTCGGAGCCGCCACTGTCTCGGCAGGCAGCGCTGGCTTGGTCTGAGGCGGCGCTAGAGCCTGCTGAAGAGCGGGCATAGGAATAGTGGGCGGTGGGATTGGTGGCGTGTAATCGCGGAGTCGCGATGCGACCGTGTGTGAAGAGCATCTGAATTTTCGGCCGATTTCAGCGTCGGACTTGCCCGCACACCGCATGGACGACATCGCGGCCACGTCAAGTTTGAGAGCCTTCCGACCCGCGTTGGATTTCTTCACGGGTTGAACGGATAGTTCCTCCATTCTTTCAGGAAAAGGTGAATAGAAAAGTCTCCGTAACCGCTTACCTGCATTAGATATGAGTATTTTTAGGCTCATTTTTTCCATCCTTGCCGTCTAAAGCGTGAAAAACTGTGAAAAGATCGTGTTGCTTGATGCTATTCGCCCCATCTACCGCTGCAAAAATCCCGAGTGACCCCAAGCGAACCAAGAATCCCATTCTAAAAGTGATGATTGGCTCGCAAATCCTACGCCTGTCGCACTCACGAATCGCCGTCAATCGCCGTCAACAAAAAGTGATAATCGCCCACTCCCCGTTACGAAACCTGCCCGACGCCCGCCATCTGTCGCTTATTACTGTTGAAGATTAAGGTCTGTTCTTGTTTTCTGAACTCGGGTCTTTTCCTGTTTCCACCCTACGGGTGTGGAAAACTGGAAAGGTGACCAGTCCGAATGTGAAAAATTAACCTATCGGAAAACGGGAAACTATTACTTTCTAAAGCATTTCGACCGTGCCGAAAATTTCAGGTTGCCGACGATTTTGACCGATCCGACGACCGTGCCGAAAAATAACAGGTCGGCACGGTCATTTTTGACTGATTTACATCGTCGCAGTCTCAGGTTCCCAACCAATCAGGGAGTACAGGATGGCGTTACGTGCACCCGCCTTGAATTCCCATTGTTTATCCCTGACTCCCGCAGCCAACAGGTCATGCGTCTTCGCCTTGCTGATGCCGCTGGCTTGGAGAGACTTTACCAGTTGGGTTTGACTCATCGGCTTTCCATCATTTTCTTGATGGAATGTCGCCAAAGTGCCCGCCACTATTTCTAGGTCGTCGGCAACTTTCTTCTTGCGGTTTTCCTGCTTCGGACGGTCGTAGACCACTTTGCACGTCCATGGGTCAGCCGTGAAATCGTACTGAATGTCCATCTCCCATGCACCACACATACGGAAACGTTCGGTACGAATTTCGATTACATCCGTCGTTTCATTCTTCTCCATCTTGAGTGCCATGTCTGAGCCTGCTGGTATCGCCGTGCTGCCCCGATAGCCTGCGCCGTTCTTGTTGTCGTGGTGGAGTACGATTACCCCTGCACCTAAGCGAGCCAATCGGCGGAACTTTCGGGACACTTCCGTCATTTTGCTGGCATCATTCTCTGATTCGCCTTCCAACCAATCGGTTAACGAGTCGAAGATGATGACACCCTGTTCCCTAATGGCAAATTCAGCCAAACGTGGGTCATCAAGATTTGGTGTCTCCATGCCATCAATCCAATCACCCCAATAACGAATCACGTCATCAGGGATGCCCAGTCTCTTGCGTCGAATACCGATTGTGTCCCGAGGATTTTCACGGTCAACATAAAGCACCTTCGTCTTCGCCGTCACCTTGCGTCCCAACACTTCGCTACCAGTTTCAATGCCCTTTGCCAGCATTAGAGCCGTCAATGATTTCGTACCGCCAAACTTGCCAGTCATCAGCAGGTAGCAACCGAACGGCATCAGTTTGTCCACAATCCACTTTTGCGGTTCGCTTGGAAGTTGCGAAATGTATGGGATGTTGTGAGTCACCCAGGACGCCAGCGAATCCTTTCTCAGTTCATTCCACTGATCCTTGAAATCCCCGAGGATGACGTCATTTTTCTTGAATGCCACCGCCAGTTCACCCATGTCTTTTGCATCAGGGAAAGACATGCGGTAAATCTTTTCAGGCGGCAACAGGCGGCTAATATTGTCCATGCAGATTTGCCCCGCCGTGTCTTGGTCACCCACGATGAATATGCGATGAGCCTTGGTCAGATGCTTCAAGACTTCGGGTTCAATCTGGGATTGTTTTGCATTGATTACAGAGACGGCGATGTACCCATGTTCATGGAGCACCGCAGCGTCCAATTCAGATTCGACGATGTAAACATCGCATTCAGGCGTCACAGCATCGATATTGAACAGACCTTTTTGGGAGACCGAGTTTTCCTGAATGAACTCTTTTGTCTCCAGGTTCCGTGCTTTGATGGTATAGAATGTATCTCCTAACCGATACGGTGCCATCAGGAACGTCTGTCCGAATTTCTCTCCGATGCGGAAACCCATGGCGTTGAGTGTTGCTGTTGATGGTGTAGCACTATTCGGACGGCTGGCAGCGAGTTTCGCAACGTCGGCGTCCGTAACGTTCCGTGCGGTATTCCATTTCTCCGCAGACATCGGGATGGCTGGCTTGGGTTTGTGAAAGATCGTGGCTGGTGCGGGTCCATTCTCGCTAATCACGCTGACCAGTTTGCGAATGGCTTCGCCCGTCTGCACGTCATCGTATTTTTTGACGAACTCTATAGCGTCGAAACTCTTGCCGCATGTCGAGAAGCAGGTGCCGATGAAAGCACCGTTTTCCTTCTGGACGACGTGGAAACTCCTGCTACTGTCTCCGTTGTGGAATGGGCACGCAGCGAAGCCGTCAGAATCAAGGGGAATGCGCTGCGTGAACGGTGTGAGTCCGACTTGCCTTTTGATTTCCTGCAAGTCATAAGGAATCGATTTTGGGGTTGCTGGTGACTTGCTGTGTCGCGGTTGAACGTCTCGTGCAATAGCGGTGGTCATTGTACTGTTCCTTCATCAGTCCACAGGTAGTGCTCGTGGATTCTGGGTTCGAATCCCGCGACTTCCACATTGCTGGCATGCGGGCGTACCTTTTTGCTGCCTTTACCTTTTGCCGACCGACAGACGATGTCGGCGAACGTATAGCGAGATAATCTGTCTCAGCAAAGAGGAGCGAGTGAGTCCCTGCCTGCTGCTGTGTCTTCGTTCGTTTTCATTTCGTTCTCCCTACTTCACCGCGTGCCGCCGAAGTGCTGGCGGTCAGACGGTCGTTCAAAAAAGCCTAGCAATGTCGGCGGACTTTTTTCATGCCGCGTGTCGCTTTCGTTGCACGAGATTGTTCTGTGGCAAGGCGGTCAGCCACGCCAGTATTTCAGCCTCGAAAAATCGAAGGTATTTTCCGACACGGCGGCAAGGCAGCGGGGGCGTGTCTCCACGACGACGCCGAGTCTTCTCGTAGACAGACGACGCGGGTATTTGGAGGAGTTCGCCGACTTGCTTGACTGTCAAAATTCGAGGTGCTTGGGTTGTGGTTGGTTGAGCGTTGCGATTTGTATTCATTGTTCTTCCCCTTCGTTTGGTTCTATTCGGCTACAGGCACACATTAGCGCTTGACGTTATCGCCGTCTATTGCTATATTCCAAGTGTCTACGAAAGAGGATCGGTGCCGCGAAGCGAACCGAGTTGGACACAGCAGCAGGAGAATCTCAAGGCCGCCAAAGCATTCGCGGCATTTCTAGATTTACGCGAGTCCGAAACTGGTAAGTTCCGTCGAAAACACCCAGATTTCATCCTGATGTGGCTCGTATGGAAATCCATACAAGAACAATCGCGGAAAGTCTGGGAAAACGGCTTTCCTCAAAATGAAGTCCTTCAGATTTTGTCTTCCAACGATCTTCTAGACGGCGAACTGATTACCACCACAGCGGACGAGCAGGGTAAGTCCCACGTAAAAAGCCAGAGCGTCGACGAGTATCAACGTGGGTTGACCTATAAAAAAGCGGTCTTGTTTTTGTTTACGGATTCGTGGCGAGCCAAAATTTGCAGGCACTGCGAGCGCCACTTCATTGCTAATCATTCACAAAGCGAATGCTGTTCGGTTTCGTGTTCTGCGACGCGGCGCAAAGAATATAAAGCCGAGCGCCACAAACGGGTCAAAAAGAAACTGAACGCCAGACGACGTCGAGACTACGCTAAACACCGAGGAGCCTAAGCCGTGCAAAAGGGAAAACTCTACATCAAAAACAATTCGTGGTGGTTCCGATTCATGACTCCCGTTGTCGTTGGCGGTCAGAAGCGTTGGAAAGACAAATATGAAAAGTTGGCCCCAGCAAAACAGTTTGCATCGGCGAAACAGGTTGAGAAGGAGTTTGGAAGTCGGATTCGTGAGTTGCTTGGAGAAACCGCGTCGATAACAACGGGCACGATGCAGCCCGTGAACGATTTCATCGCGAAGGTATATTTCCCTGGCAAACTGGGCGTTCTGCGACCCTCCACGCTTGCAGGATACAGAGATTTCTATAAGCGGCACCTCAAGCCACTATTCGAGAATCGACGCATGTGCGATATAAAACTGCCAGTTGCACAGCAAATGCTCGATAGCGTTGCCCGAAAGAATCCCCAAGTATCCGCTGGGCTGTTGAAGCATTTGAAATGGCTTGGTGTTGCTATCTTCGATTACGCAGCGCAGCAGGGCGCGTTCAATCCAGAAAGCAAGAATCCCTTCTCGGATGTCGCCATTCCGCGAACCCAACACATCCCCAAACCTACACGTTTCGCTACTCTCGATGACGTAGTCGCAATGATTAACGCGTTGGATGAACCTGCCGCAACAGTTGTGGCCTTGGCTGCATTCAGCGGCTTGAGGAAATCGGAAATACAAGGGCTTCGATGGGAGGATTTGAAGGGGGATGAACTACACGTACAGCGATCCGCGTGGCGGCCAACGCACGTAATCGAAGAAACCAAAACACGGGCGTCCAAGGCACCTGTACCCGTCATCCCAGTTTTGGCAAAGTACCTAAACGCACATCGCAACGGTTCCAACGATGTGTTCATTTTTACTGGCGCAAAGATGGGGCGACCGCTCGATTTGCGTAATCTTGCGAGTCGTGTGATTCGCCCCGCCCTCAAGAAGGAAAATATCCCGTGGTGTGGATGGCACGGGTTTCGTCGAGGATTAGCAACGAGTCTGTATAGAATGGGGGTAGACGGGAAGACTCGTCAGTCGATCCTCAGGCACGCCAACATTCAAATCACTGAGAACATCTACACGAAGCCCGTCTCCGAAGTGTCCAAGAGGGCTATGGCAAAAGTCGAACGCGCATTCAACACGAAGTTGAAGGCTGCTCGTAAAAAAGCGATGTCTCACAAAGGGAGAGCATCGAAAAAACGGGGATGAACTGGGGCATTTTACGTACGGACCTTACGTACCCTAAACGCTTTCGTTTCTGCTCCATTCTTCATCAAGCCTCGTAAACATTGGGGAGATTTATGGTGGACGTGACAGGGTTCGAACCTGCGACCCCCTGCTTGCAAAGCAGGTGCTCTCCCAGCTGAGCTACACGCCCACAGTAACTGCATGATTCTAATAGATTCCGTTCGCGAAAATCTACAAATGAGCACCTGCTCTGTTTGCAGGTGCTCGCGCAAACTGACCTGCCCGCCCTTCACGCGCAACCTGCGCCGCGTAAGCTACTTCCAACAGTTTCCTGAACAGCTTTAGCTTTGATTTTCGGTCCACTCGGTCCAACAACGCAGTTTTTCAGGAAATTCGGGTGACGGATGCGAGCCCTCGGCGCGAGATCAAATGCTTGGAGCTGTTCGTCGAATAGCGCGTTTTCCAACTAATTGGGATTGTTTCCGGCTTGCCCGCGCGGGAGAACAAGTAACGATGCCAAAAGTTGCTTGACTTTCGCGATCTTCCTGTCCTTAATATATGGCGTATCCATATATGGAACGCGCTACTTATGACGGTGAATGGAAGAGAGGCAGCGCGGAGTTGCTGATTCTCGCGTTGATAGAAGCCAGACCCCGGCACGGCTACGAAATCTCAAAGCTCATCGAGCAACGCTCAGAAGGCGCGGTGCGCTTCTATGTGGCTTCGCTCTACCCTTTGCTCTATCGCCTGGAAACCCGTGGTTGGATTCAGGGCCGGTGGGTTGAAAAGAGCGGGCAGCGCCGCCGACGCTACTACCGATTGACTCGGCAGGGACAAAAGGTTCTGGCCTCGCAGCGACGCGGCTGGCAAATTTTCGTCGAGGCCATCAACCGTATCACGGAAGTTGAAAATGCTTGATTGGGAACCCGAAATTCTCAGGCGGCTTGCACCGCTGGAACTTACTCCGACGCGGGAGTCGGAAATCGCTGAGGAACTCGCGCAGCACCTCGATGATCGTTATCAGGAACTCATCGCCAGCGGCCAATCGCAGGACTCAGCATTCCGCACCGCACTTGATGAACTCGAAGGGGAGGATTTGCTAGTCCGAAGCCTCAGACGTCTAGAAAGAAGCTTTGATCGCGAACCCATCGCGCCCGGAAAGGACGCCGGCAATTTTTTCTCGGGCATCCTCCAGGACGTTCGTTTCGCCTTTCGCATTCTCCGCAAAACTCCGCTCATCACCGGCATTGCACTGCTTTCTCTCGCGCTGGGCATCGGCGCCAACACAGCCATTTTCAGCTTGATCGACGCCGTCATGCTCCGCATGTTGCCTGTGCAGAATCCTGAACAGCTCGTGCAAATCGGGTTGAAACCTCGCATGGATCAAAATGCGAACACCACCGTAACGAATCCGATTTGGGAGCAGGTGCGCGATCATCAGGACGTTTTCTCCGGCGTTTTTGCCTGGTCGCCGAGAACTTTCGACCTCGCCAACGGCGGCGAAGAAAACGATATCAACGGCATTTACGCCAGCGGAGATTACTTCAACGTTCTCGGTGTGCGCCCAGCCGCAGGACGCTTGCTCGCTGCTTCCGATGACATCCGCAGCTGTCCCGGCGTCGCCGTGCTCAGTTATGGTTTCTGGCAGGACCATTACGCCGGTGCGCAATCCGTGATTGGCAGCTTCATTCGCGTGAATGGCCATGAATTTCCCATCATCGGCATTGCACAGCGCGGCTTCACTGGTACGGATGTTGGTACGCCATTCGGTGTGGCGATTCCGATCTGCGCGGCAGCGATTTTCGGAAGGTCTCTCGACGATCGCAACGCCTGGTTCCTCTCGATGATGGGCCGCCTCAAACCCGGCGCAAACATCGCGCAGGCTCAAGCTCGCATGAAAGTCCTGTCGGCCCCGCTTTTTGGCGCCGTTGTCCCCCAGGATTCCAGCGCCAACGCGCAGGACTTTTTTCGAAGGAACACGTTCGCCCTAACTCCCGCATCCACTGGGAGCAGCAGTGTCGATGGCGTACGCGACCAATACAGTCAGCCGCTGCAAATCCTGATGTTCGTCGTTGGACTGGTTCTGCTCATCGCCTGCGCGAACATCGCCAGCCTTCTTCTCGCTCGCTCCGCGGCGCGCCAGAAGGAAATTGCTCTGCGTCTGTCTTTGGGAGCCTCGCGAGCCCGTTTGATTCGCCAGGTTCTCACCGAAAGCATCGTGCTCTCCGGCGCCGGTGCGATTCTCGGAGTTTTCTTCGCCCGATGGGGCAGCGCGCTGCTCGTTCGTTTCGTTTCCACGGATCAGAACCAAGTCTTTCTCGATCTGAAAATGGACGGCCGCGTCTTGGCCTTCACCATCGCCATCGCCGTGCTTTGCGGAGTGCTCTTTGGGATTTTGCCTGCCTTCCGCGCCACACGCGTCTCGAGCGATTTCCGCGATGAAAGAAGGCCAATCGCAAAGTGCCGGCGGCCGCGCGCAATCGGCTCTAGCGCGCTGGATTGTCGCCGCGCAAGTCGCTCTTTCCCTGATTTTGCTAATTGGCGCGGGTCTCTTCATCCGCACATTCGCCAATTTAATGACCGTTAATCCGGGCTTCGACCGCAACAATGTCCTATTGATCGACACGAATGTTCATAGTGCTGGATTGCCCGAGCCCGCTCTCGCGCCGCTCTACGGCCAAATGCTTGCGAAATTGCAGGCGCTTCCCGGGGTCGTTTCCGCCAGCCAGTGCCTGTTATATCCGCTCTACTCGGGCGATGAGTGGAACTCCGAGGTTTCAGTGCCAGGCTATCAGCCGCCGAACGGCGTTGAGCCGCTTGTCTATTTGAACTGGGTCACGCCTGGATACTTCTCCACGATGCGCACGCCGCTGCTCGAAGGTCGTGTGTTTGCGGCTCGCGATTCCGCAAACTCCACGCCCGTTGTCGTCATCAATCAATTGCTGGCCAACACCTACTTTCGCGGACAAGATCCTATCGGCAAGCATATCCAGCTTGGAGGGCCGGAAATCGGAGACAAACCACTCGAAATTATCGGCGTGGTGCAGAACGCAAAACGCGATTCGCTGGATCAGGACTTTCTTTCAACAGCGTACGTCCCTCTTGCCCAGATTCATAGCATAAGGGAAGACACCACGTTTGAGATTCGCACGGCAATGACACCCGGCGCGCTGATTCCCGCCGTGCGCGACGCCATGGCCAGCATCAACAAATCGGCTTCTTTGCAATTCAGCACACTGAAACAGCAGGCCGACGACTCCGTGATTCAGGAGCATCTGATGGCCGTCCTCTCCGGCTTCTTTGGCGGCCTCGCGCTCCTGCTCACCGCCATCGGTCTTTACGGCGTCATGGCCTACGTAGTCACGCAACGCACGCACGAAATCGGCATTCGCATGGCCCTCGGCGCGCAGCGCAGCTCGATCCTGCGTCTCGTCATGCTTGACGCAGCGATTGTTCTCATCGCTGGCGTCGCTGCCGGACTCCTCGGCTCCATCTGGATCACCCGGTTGGTCAAAGGCCTCCTATTCGGACTTACGCGCAACGATCCCTTGACGCTTGCCTTGGCCATCGCCGCTCTTGTCGCCGTCGCACTCGTTGCGAGCTACGTTCCCGCGCGCCGCGCCATGCGCGTCGATCCCATGGTGGCGCTGAAATACGAATAGTTCTCGACGGTTTCTGCCCTATTCCAGCACCAATTGGGGGTAATAAACAGCAATCCGGAGTTAATACGGGAAGTAATGCGGGAACCGTTCAGCGCAGCCTCTAGGCCCAGAATGTGTCTAAAAAAACTGTGCCACTCTAGGGCTCTAGGGGCTCACGTCAGCAATTCGGTCCAACCTCAGTCCAATTCAAGAGGGTGGTTGCACCGCGCGAGTCCGCGTAAACGACACCAGATGCGGAACTTGTATGATTTAACCTGCATACTTGCAAAGCAAGCGCTCAATCGAGTGGCTAGGAGGCCGCCTGCCTAGTGAGCACGGGCTCTGCCACAAGGGATCGTCAGTTCAAATCAAGCCTCCGCAACCAAAGTTTCTTCTCTGTCAATCACTTCCACAAACCCTGCAACCATCCGAATTTGTGATTTTCATTTGCTAAGGATGTCGAGAATTCTACTCCCACTCCGATCCGCAGGCAGGTAATTCCTGGTTTGCCCGTCATCCAGACACAATCCGGTTGGCCCTCTTCCTACGGTCTTCGCTTCCTTTGTCCATCCTTGGGATTGCGCGAAAGCCGATAGGGACGGAGCAGGGCTTCGAGAGAACGGCGAATCCAGGTGGCAAGGGGACCTTTGCGATAGACGCCCCAATCGAGCGTGGCGCCGCCGTTGACTTGCTGGGCGAGGCGGGCAAGTTCGGCAGTGTCGCAGGGCTTCAACTCGCGGGCGGCGACGGCGTCATCCAACAGCTTTTTGGTCTCGTCGCGCATGGTTACGAACTGCGTCAAGAGGACCGCGCGGAATTCGGGGTCGGAAAGGTCGATTTGAAGATAGGCGAGAAAGTTGGCCATGGACTCGGGCGTGGCGGCGAAGCTACTCGATTCCACCAACAGTTCAATGAGTGTCTTGAGCGGCGAGCCGTATTTCGCGCGGGCCGCGGCAAATTGTCCAGCGACATCCGCCGTCCACGCCTTGCAGTTGGCGAGAAGCAACTGGCGCTTGGTGCCGAAGCGCTGGATTATCGTAGCAGGAACGACACCGGCCTCTTTGGCGACGTCGGCGAGCGTGAGTTCAACCGGGCTGCGCGACTTCATCACACGAGCGGTGGCGGCGAGGATTTCTGCATCGGAAGTTTCGCGGGGGCGTGGCGACATCTTTATTAGGGCCTCGTTGCACGTTACGTGGGTAAGAATAACTGAATATCTGTTTAGGTTCCACTTGACATTACTGAATAACCGTTTACGATTGTTGTGCTGGGCTTGGACGCTTCATGGGAACGTCTCCAGTTTACGCTCTATCCCGGTTGAATCTAAAGGAATCGGGAAGGGGCGGTTAGATTGTAGGCTGGCCACACGTGAGGAGCTTGCGATGACGGCATCTGTTTTTATCGGCACCAGCGTAGACGGCTTTATTGCGCGACCGAACGGCGATCTAGACTTTCTTCCGGAGGGCGGAGGCGAACCCCACGGCTACAACGAGTTTGTCGCCAGCGTCGACGCGATCGTGATAGGCCGCAAGACGTTCGAGACAGTTCTGGCTTATGCAGCTTGGCCTTATGGTGACAAGCGGGTAGTAGTCTTGAGCAGTCGCCCGGTCGATTTGTCCGCAGCCCGCGGGGGCATTGTTGAACAAATGGGCGGGCCACCGGATGAGATTGTCTCGCAACTCGCTGCTCGTGGTATCCACCACCTGTACATCGACGGTGGGATGACGATTCAAGGGTTCCTGCGCGCAGGAGCCATTCAACGTCTCATCATCACTCGCGTGCCTGTGCTCATTGGATACGGAGTTCCTCTTTTTCGGCACCCTAACGCGTGACATTCGGCTCGACCATATAACGACTCGGTACTATCCAAGCGGCTTGGTTCAAACCGAGTACCATGTTATCGCCTAACGCATTAGGCGTCCGGGCTTGCTGTTTCCTTTCAGGGGATTCAGAAAACCGGAGCAGCATGCAACGGCTCGTCCCGTTGCGGCGCCGGTAATTCTTGTGCCGCGACAAAGACGTTGAGGGAGGCAAGAGAGTCTGCTTCGAGCTTCAGGAGTCAATCATGAAACTGGCGACGAATCCGCAGGTACTGCATCATCGCGGAAATTACCAGGTCTGTCGAATACGACTTGCGCCCGGGGAGGCGACACCTTGGCATCGTGATCCCTTTCATCGAGTGACCGTGGTGTTGAACGGGGACCTGCTCGAAATTGAGTTCCGCGATGGAGGAGAAACTCAGGCGTGGGAAATCAGTGTTGGCGAAGTAGATTGGTCGGAACCGAGCGATCGAGTTCACCGTGCGGTAAACGTCGGAAAGGAATCGTTTGAAGGAGTCACAACCTTTTTTCTTGACCGGCCCGAGGCAGTCCCACAGCCAGTGGACAATTCGAAGTAGCAATTTTTCCGCCGGCAAGGCATTCGAAAATAATCCCACAACGCGAGGCTCGGAGGTCACACAATGAAGACAAGTCTTGCAATCTTAGCTTTGCTTATCATGGCTTCATTTTCATCTCCAGCACAACAGCCGATGCGGGCAGATCCCTTACTTGATCGTCTGACCGGCAGTTGGACCCTTCAGGGGACCATTGCTGGACACGAGACCACGCACGATATCGAGTCCGAATGGGTGCTGAGCCATGAATACCTGCGACTCCACGAAACATCCCGCGAGAAGAATCCCCAAGGTCAGCCCGCGTATGAAGCGATCGTGTTTGTTGAATGGGACGAATCATCGAACGAATACAAATGCCTGTGGCTCGACTCGACCGGAGGCGGTGGTCTCTCGGCCCCTATTGCCCAAGGCAAACGGGGCAAGGACGAAATCGAGTTTGTCTTCAAGGACAAAGATAAGGATAGCGGCGTCCATACAACGTTCATCTACAGTAGACGTACAGATACCTGGAGCTGGCTTATTAATAACGAACACGACGGCAAGCTAACGTCTTTTGCGCGAGTAAAGCTCACGAGGAAATAGAAACTAAGGCATGCGGATCTTGCTTAGGGCGGTAATTATAAAGCCAGCGCTCAGGACTGAAGCGCTGGCGTACAGGGGTTCGAAAATGCGCCCTAAAAATCAACCCCAACTGCCGTCAGTTGGGAGAAAGTCTCACAAAGGCGATTACGATTCGTACTAGCCTTGTTCGATTCCCTTTTACTTCGGCAGCATGCATTGGATAGCTTTGACAGCACGACAAAACTGACATGGCAAACAACTTTGGTACGGATATTCTGATTCAAGCGCAAGATCCAAAGAAGGCTGCACTTTTCTACGTCGAGCATCTGCGATTCGAGATCACCGACGAGATGCCGAACTTAATCAGTCTTCATAGCGAGCGTATCAATTTATTCATCGAACGAGGTCCGGCATTGGGGCCGGTTCTGGAAGTTACAGTTGACAGCGTCGAAGAAGCCAAAGGCCAACTCCTAAAGAATGGTTGTGAAATTGTTAAGGATGAGCCCGATTTTCCGAGATGCTACGTCAAGGATCCGTTCGGCTTGATTTACAACCTGCGACTTAGAGAGCGCGGGTAAATCCAAGAGCTCCGGACACTAGAAATGGCGAATCGGACTAACCGTTTTGCCCTTCGATTGACATGACGGAAGGCCGAGCTCGCCAATGAAGCGACTCTTACAATCTTTGCCTTGATTATCATGGATTCATTCGCGGCTTCGGGACTAAAAGGATTACTCATGCGAACCTGGTTATGCACTCTTCTCCTTGCAAGTGTGACTCTCGCGGGGTGTGAACGGCAACCCGCTTTATCCAGCGAGTCGCAATCGCTTACTCCGGCGCGCGCCGCCATCGTTGAAGATGGCGTGCGGGCCTTTATGCAGGCCATCGCCCGCGATATCACTCTGGATGGTCCCGGAGCGTGGCGCAAACAGTTCGCCGATAGCCCCTCGTTCTTTATGGCGGCCAACGGGAGGATGGTGTTTCCGGATAGCGCAGCGGCGACCAAGGGAATTCATAATCTCGCTCTCGACATCAAGCAGATCGAGCTCGTCTGGGGCAACGATTTGCGAGTTGATCCGCTCATGCCGGATCTGGCGGGGGTAGCCGCTACTTACCACGAGGTGCGGGTGAACACAAGTGGCCTGCGCGTCGAGGAGGCAGGTTTTTTTACTGGAATTGTGGAACATCGAGATGGGCGCTGGCAACTACGCGATGGCCATTGGTCGGTTGCGGCACCCCTTCCGGCTACTCCCCTCCAGCACTCAAGATGAATTCACGGGTGAGCGGGAGCTGGTTTTGAGCCGACTTGCCGTTACGAATCTCGTGGCGAAACCTAAATATGCTTCAAAGGAAACATGAACTAGGCGATGAATAAAACCTCAAGTCAGGTTGTCACTGAATCAGATCACTGTTCGTTCAAAAACCTGTGAATGAGTTAACAAATTGCAGCGCGAACACTTCAAAGCTGTCGCCAGGTCCGCGAAGCCATAGCCTTCGTTCACCTGCCGAGAATTAACGCTACAGCGAGCCCGGCCAGCGCGAGTTTGAATAGCCAGCCCAGAGCGTGTGCCGCGGCGATGGCGGGAGTCAGTTTTATGAAGAGGGCGTTCGCGACCGTCAGCGGCAAGACTGCAATGAGCCAAATACCCAGAGCCAGTTTTATGGTGACGCCGTATGAGTAGAGATGCAAGCGGGCACAGACCAAGGCAAACACACCGCATGTGAGAAAGGGGAGCAGACTCGCCCAGACGATGGCTTTCGCTTCTCCCTGGCCGCGGGAATGCCGCCAGATCTCCGGATGCTGGTCATAGCGCTTGTAAAGCCAGTCGCCCATGAACAGCCAGTCCGTCATCGACGAAACTATGCCGCTGGCCACCGCCGCGAGTGTAATTCGAAACCAAGGCATATCGTTGGGGCGAACTGTAGTACATCGATTGCCTTACATAAAGGGATTACCCGGAGATATAACGGGGCAACGCCCGGATGCCTGCTTCCCAAGAATCCTGCTAGCTTGTTCGTCCGCGGTCCCGGCTATAGTAGCGGGCGACTATGAGAAAAGCGTGCTTGCCGATTCCCGATTTACTCAGGCAACTGGAGCCCTTTTACGGTCGGCAGAGCCTTGCTGGCCGACCGACGCATATCTCTTCCTGGTGTGGTGGCACTGCGAGTATCCGGCGAGCGATGCCGCGTGTGCAAAACGCTGGAAGTCGCTGAACCGGGAGATCGGGGTAGAGCCGCATCAACTCCTCGCCGCGCTTCCTGCAAATCTCGCGACTGCCTTAAGACCGGGAGGAATGGTCCCGGAGCTCAGAGCATTGCGACTGAAAGAAATTGCCGCGCGCGTGCAGGATGAATTTGGGGGCGATCTGCAGGCGCCCCTTGTCGGCCCGATCGCCCAGGTGCGCAAGGCGCTCAAGAAGTTTCCGAGCATCGGCGATCCGGGAGCTGACCGCATATTACTCCTTGCCGGCATCGCGCCTGGGCGCCGCCGGCTGGTGCGCTAGTAGCATGAGGTCATCGCAACACAAGGCCACCGGTGGATCAAGAGGCAATCGCCGAAAGAAGAACGCTGGAAAGGTGCACTCCGAATCTTGATTCTCAACTCAAGACGATAACGTCCTGGTCGTCGGCCACTCGGAAGTTATCGGCGGAAGACACATCTAAGTGCGTGTGAGGGTTCCAGTCTTATCAAAGATGACCAAATCCAGATTGCGGGCACGTTCGAGTGCGAGTCTATCCTTAACAAGGAGCCCGTTTTGAGCGCCGATTGATGTGGAGATTGCGATGACCAGCGAATCGCCAGGAGCGCGAACATCTGGAGTGAACCCCTAGAATGAGACACTCTAACTATGCACACTCAGTTGGCTTGAGCGGCACTGTTTCTCGAAGGCGTGGTGGGGCTGGTAACACGGAGCTTCGGGGCATTCATAATTGGGTGAGAAATAATCCTCAATCCAAAGTCGTGTCGGTTGTGGTCAGGTTAGGAGCGGGCAAAATTGAGAAGCGGCTTCACATCGCTTTCGTTTGCGTCGAGGGCGCGGAGTGCCGCCAGATAGCGGCTGCGGGCATTGCCTTCGGCGACCAAATCTTTTCCGGCTCCCCATGTGAATTCCGCCTGGCCGCATTTTACGGCCACGATATCGGCAAGCATTCGGGCGTGGCGGCCGTTTCCATTGGCGAACGGATGAATTCTCGTCAGTTCGTGGTGAAAACGAAGGAGAGCTTCGTCAGCCGGGAAAGTCCTATGGTCTAACCAGTGTCGCGTATTGGCGAGGAGTTGGGGAATTCGCTGGACGATCTCTCTCGGGTCGCATCCGATGTTTCGTTCTGTCTGGCGGTACCTGCCGGCCCATTTCCAAACGTTCTCGAACATCCGGCGATGCACCTCTCGGACGGAGAGTTCATCCAAAGGATCGAGGGATCTCATCGTTCGGTCATCGAACGCCCAAGCACGGGCCTGCAATATGTTAAGCGCCTCATATTCGTTGAGTTCGCCCATGGTGCTGATGCGCGGGATGAGCTGTTCAGCTTCTTCCGGCCGAATCGGAGTGTTCCCGTCCGCGTACTTGTGAGCGAGGATGAAGTTCATCGTTTCTTGTTTCGATTCAAGCGCCGCTGCGCTTCATCCTCGATCAGTTGGGTGGCGTTTTCGGGTTTCTGGTCTTCGAGCGCCATGGTATGGACGACGCTTTTGACATCATGAGCGGTTCGCTCGCGAGTGGGCTGTTCAGCGAGTTCGGCAAACGAACCGACCCTGGGCACGAGCACGTAGACCATGTCGCAACCCATGGTTCCCGCAACGCGCCGAAGGGCGCGGAGCGTGATGCGGTCTTCGGCTTCGGCCTGCTCGAACTGTTGGATGGCCTGTCCCGATGCCCGCATTTTCTTGCCGACCTCACGCTGGCTAAGGCCAAGCGCCTCGCGCAGCGAAGCGATCCATCCTCCAGAGGGCCGAGGGGGTAGGCTACGCGCCAGTTCAAGGTTTCGGTCTAGTTGCGAAAGTCGTAACTGTCGGAATTCACGCCTCATAAGGTCCTCTCTCAAGCCATAACTTGACATATACAGATTAAATGTCAAGTTATAGATTGTCGCTGGGAACATAAATGACAAGCTATAGCTTGTCATTTAATTCCATTCGAATAGCGCTCGTTGGCGGATTCACGGATAAGATCCTGAATCACATAAGCTTAGCGGACGACCCTTCTTTGGTAAGTCGAAACTGTTTCTTGCGTCCATTCTGCGCCCCTGGTAGCGCCGGATGAATCACTTCCGTTAAAATGATCTCGGCGGAGATGCAGAGGGGTTCTGAACGCTGGATGGGCCACTCGCGCGAGCGCGTCACCGGGGAGGTAAGCGGATGGCAAAGGGACTGGCAAGCGGAACTGCCTCCCACATCATTCCAAAATTCTATTTGGACAGGTTCGCCAATCCGCCGAACCGCAAGGGTGGTCATCCTCACATCTGGGTCTATGAAAAAGGAAAAGAGCCTGCGTACCGGGCTACAAGGATACAGGGTGCCGAAAACGGATACTTCGCCTTCGTCCGACCAGATGCGGAATTGGATGAGTCGCTGGAAGAGCGATTGGCCGCTCTTGAAGGTTCGTGTCTTGAGACGCTTGAATTGACGGCGACTCCGTTCTTTGACATTCAGTCTGCATCACGACGAAATGCACTTGCGCTATATGCTTCCATGTTGTTCTGCCGTGCCAAGCAACGGAGAGGCCGCAGCGAGAAGACCTACGCTGATTTGCATCGCCAATTCGCTGACCTGATTCAGGACGATGCTTGGCTGACGGAAGTCACGGCGCGGTACATTGAACGAACTGGCGACTCAGTGAGGCCACAGGTGCTGAAAGAGCGAATCGCGTTGTTCGCTTCAAGAATGGAAGACAAAAAGGAGCTGCGGAACAATTTCGTAGAAGATTTGATTCATACAACAGAAATCATGAAGAACGTCGCTCTTCAAAAATCATGGCAACTGTGGCGTGAGGAGGGGCGAAAGCGCTTCACCGTCGCCCACGAAATCGGTCACTTTATTCTCCATCGCGAGAGGCAGATTTCATGTCTTCCGTCGGACATAGCGCGATGGGAGGACGCCGACACCAAATAACTTGGCCTTTCGAAAGGAAAAAATGCGAGCGACACCCTTCCCTTCGCCAGATGGAAGGTTCAAGACTTGGTTTGTTTCGCCGGCCGATTTGAAGAGACCAGGAAGGAGAGTCGTTCTCTAACAAACTGATATGAATAGTCTCCTTGCATCCGCACGGGCACAGAAGTGCCACCGACCACGGCTTCGGTTTCCCCATTACGTATAAAGGGCGGTCTTTTAGACGATCCGGGATTTCTGAAACGCGCCGGATTGCATAGCGCGGTCCCTTGCGAAACGCGACGGTCGTATCGAAGAGGCGGGCGCGTAAGCTTTTGAAGAATCCTCTCATGACAAGTCGGGACGAGCTGCAAATCGTTGCCAAGACGCCGAATGGAAACGTGAAAATCCGTCAGTTCACCCGAGTCCGGCAAGACGAATCTGAAACTGCGTCCGCCCTCAGCTAAACGCCGGGGCGAAAATAGTTGCCTGCCTCGGAATAGGCCTCATGTACTCGCGGATGAAGTGGAAGTCTCCGCTTTGCCAATCGCTAAGTTCAGTTCCTACGGCGAACATAGATGGTGTGAGTGATGAGTTTTTTTGTATCGATGTATCCTTCGCGCGCCGATGTGACTCCTATGGCCTGTAAAAACTGACATGAATTTAAAGTCAGGAAATCGTTCAAACTTAGAGGAGACAATATATGAGGTGGAAATCGATGTTGCTGTTGCTCGCGCTCTGTGCACCAATGATTGCAACCGCTCAGTCGCAATCGGAAGCTCACGAGTTGAGTGTCTTTGAAGCCCGGGAGAGTCATCGTCCCGCGTACAATCCGGAGGCGCCCTCGAAATTCAAAGAAAGTGATCATGTTTTCGTCCAAAGCGCTCTTGCTGTGGATTTCACATACCGAAAGGCTACGGTAACTCTTCCGCTTTTTCGCGGTCTCGACCCAAAAGGCGAATCGGTCTATTACATTTTGACGGATGCTTCGGATTTTGAATTTGCCAAGGCCCTCGGCATTAACTACGCACCGAAACTGCGCAAAGCGGCGGGAAGCCCAGGTGCGCAGACGGCCACGATCAAGGACGGTTTGATCACGTTCAAGGGTAATGTTGATTTCTCCCCGGTTTACAAAGTTGTTCCCGGCTCGCCTGACCCGTTTCCGCCGGCTGTTGCTGATCCAGGCGCCGTGGCTGATGCACAATGGTCTTCGATAGTTGTGTTGCCTAGCGGCATCGTAATCAACGCTCAAATCGTGCACAACAAGACCGGATCCCACGACCGCCTGAAGGATATCGACCTAAAACATCGGACGGTCACGCTCTCGGTACTCGATGGCGCTCAAGGCGGCAAGCAGTATTTCTACCACTTGGTCACCGATGTTTCGGCTAGTCTACCCGCGGTGCTGGAAAAGGGCGTATTCGCTCCGCGGCTCGCCATGCTTCCTACTTTCGGGAAGTCGGAACCGACGGATGATTCTGCTTTGCTCGGCTTTTCTCCAAACGTGAACGGAATTAGCAAACTTGATTCCGGGCAAGAACAGGGCTTCGTCGCGTCGCTTTCCAACGGCGGAATCGATCCGATCAACGTCTTCCCGCTCGGTCCGAACAACCAGGACAGCTCAGAGTCAAACAATTACAGTCCGTTATGGGACGCGCATATCAGCCTGTGGACTCCGAAAGCCATTCAAGAAGGTAAAGTTCATCGAATTCTGTCGATGGCTGAGCAAAAGCAATTGATTGCCGACGGGTATTTGACCAGCGCTACCGGCGATGCTTCTTCGCCGACAAACGCTTTTGTCGGCGGTCTGCATCCTTCAGGAGCGATCATCAACTGCCCCGTCATCGCTCACCCCGAGCTTCCGGCGCGGTAGCGAGGGCAATTAAGGAAAAACCTGAAAGCCGCGGGTGACGGTGCTAAGGATTGCCCCACCCGCGGCAATCCTATCGAAGTCGTGCCGAGGGTAATAGCACTTGGCCTCGCACCCTGGGTCAGGTCCGATAGGTCCCGATAAACGCGGTGGTCTCAATCGGCCGATGCAACACTCAGCTCAGACCCGCATTCACTGAAAACAAAAGATAAAGCTCCGACTAGGCTAGATCAGCCGGAACGTTGCCCCGGTTAGGTTTGGGCCCCGTCGGCCAAACAGGTCGGTTTTCCAGGGGAGGTGTTGACGGATCAAACGATTAGATGGTGTTGCATCGACCGGTTGAGCTGGCAGCGCTAACCGGACATCTCTAACAATGTCGGCTCTGTCAAAGCTTTTCTGAGCGCACTTCTCCGTTCACTTCGAAGGGTGTCCTGTTTCGTTTTCGTGGGCCTATGCATCGACGACCACGGCTCGCTCGTAATCGATCGGTCGGCTTCAGTCCGACCCAAACATCTCTCCGATCAAAACTTCGACCATGATTACTTCTTCGAACTCCCTTCGCAGGGAGCGGGATGCCCAATCAAGTGCACGGCGCTCTAGTTCACGCCATGTCCGGTTACGAGCTGTCCCGCGTGCGAACCGAACTCTACCGACTGCGCATACTCCCAACCATTCCGCCACATCCAGTACAACCGAACCGCGAGTCTTCTGGCCATGGCCACCTTGGCGATGCGACGTTCGCGACGCATTGCCAGGTGCACATACCGACGCCGCCAGTCCGGGTCGTAACGCACGGCTGCTTGCGCTGCTTCCACCAGCAAAAAGCGCAGCAGTGAGTTGCCTTGCTTGCTGATGTGTCCCAGCCGTTGCCGGCCGGCACTGGAGTCCTCCGAAGGGATCAGCCCCACATAGCTGCCGATCTGCTTGCCACACGGAAACCGATCCGGAGTTCCAATGATCGTCACGAAGGCCAGCGCCGTAAGTGGTCCCACGCCAGGATGCGTCATCAGCCGTAGCACCTCGGGCTGTTTCCTGGCTTCCTGCTCGACAGCCGCGGTTAACCCCTCGATGGTCGGGTTCATCCGGTCCAGCAGCTCCAACAAATCGTGCCGGCGCCGGCTGGCCCAGGTTGCCAACGGAAGCTTTTCCAGCTGTGCTCGCCCTGGTTCACTCCACAGCTTCTTCTTCCGTCGATTCCCTTCGTTCATCGCCAGCGCCTGCAGCTGGTTCATGATTCGCGTCCGCATCTGCACCAGACGGTGCCGGTGCCACAGCAGTTGCCGTAGATCTCGATTCTCCGGGCTCGGTACCCAGACGCGAGGAAAGTTATTTTCCAGCAGCAGCTTCAACAGAAGCTGGGCATCCTGACGGTCGGTCTTCTGCTTGCGGACTCGCTTCGTCTCGATCTTCGCTGCGTCGCCAATCCACACCTCGATACCCAGTTCCGCCAGCAACCGCTCAAACCAGCGTGAGTAACCGGTGGCCTCCATCCCCACGCGCACGCTGATTCCACGCAACGCGAGATCTCGATAAAATCTCTCCGCCTCTCCATCACCGTGGTTCAATCGCCGTTCGCCGCACTCCCCGGTTTCTGCATCTGCAAATGCGATGTACTGGTCGCTCGGGTGATAATCCACGCCTATAATCAGCATGTTCGGCTCCTTCCTCCCGAGCCTTTGGTCGTCAAGCAACCACAGTCTACTCGGGTCGAGGGAGCCGACATTGTTATGAAATCAAGTGAAGCGCGCATCTGGACTTCTGGAAATGTGATTCAAATTTCTCGAGAAAATGACACTTCGCTCGCCGCGAGCCGAGCGAAAAACGAAATTCTCATGACCCAGTCTTTCGATTGAGCTTCAGAACCTTGATGCGCGAAGCCAAAGTTGTTGGCTTCATGCCGAGCAATTCTGCGGCACCTCCTGGTCCGAAGATCCTGCCGCCAGTTTGCTTCAGCGCGGCAGCGATGCCGTTGCGTTCCTGGCGCTTCAATTCGTCGCGCGTCATCAGTACCGGCTTCGAAGCCACGTGAGTATGCGCGGGAGGAGCGCCAGATACATTCGGACCGGCCATATCGAAATGCAGAGGGCCTCCTCGCGAGAGAATGGTTGCGCGTTCAACGGTGTTTTGAAGTTCCCGCACGTTACCAGGCCAGTCCTGGGCGGTGAGCTGGCTCATCGCAGCCTGCGAGATTCTCGGTGCGGGACGATTCAACCGCCGGGCGCTTTGTTCCAGGAAGTATCCCACCAACGGCGGGATGTCGTCGCGGCGTGCGCGCAAAGGGGGCACTTCAATCGGGAAAACGCTCAAGCGATAAAAAAGATCCTGCCGGAAGCGTCCAGCTTCGACCTCTTTCTTCAAATCGCGATTGGTCGCGGCGATAATGCGGACATTGATCTTGCGCGTGCGCGTATCGCCAACGCGCTCCAGTTCTTGCTCCTGCAAAACGCGCAACAACTTTGCTTGCATCGCAAGGGGCACTTCGCCGATTTCGTCGAGGAACAGTGTGCCGCCGTCGGCCAGTTCGAAGCGGCCCGGCTTGTCTTTGAGCGCGCCGGTGAATGCACCTTTCACGTGACCGAAGAATTCGCTTTCGAACAAGCCCTCGGGCACTGCACTGCAATTCAGCTTTATGAGCGCTCGACTCTTCCGCGCGCTGTGGTCGTGAACCGCACGGGCAACGAGTTCCTTACCCGTGCCGCTTTCTCCCGTAACCAGCACCGAGACATCAGTCGGCGCGACGAGCTGAATCTGCTGCTTCACCTTTCTAAGACCAGGACTCTCTCCGATAAGGTCCCCGAAGTTATGTACACTGCGGATCTCTTCCCACAGGTAGGCGTTCTGATCTTGGAGTCGAACCTGCTCCTGCTCCATCAACACGCGGTCCGTGATGTCAATGAACATCGTGCGTGTGTAATTACCGCCAGCAGCCGGCCTGGACCACCACTGGACCCACACCGGCTTGCCGTTGTCCTTGCGACGCAGTTCAAGAACGACGCCATCGGTGTCAGTGCCGTGTCCGACAGATTCGAGCGCATCGCGCAGGTGGCGTTGGGCGTCAGGGGTCTCGGGCACGAGAGACTTGCCGAACGTCCCCGCGACCTCTTCAGGCTTGAGGCCAAGGATCCTCATCGCAGTGTGGTTAGCCTGAATAATGCGCGAATCCAGACCCTCATGAACGTAGGCGATCGGGGCCTCGTCGAAAAGATCACGGAAGCGGTGCTCGCTCTGCTCCAGCGCCTCGTTGGCATGGCGCAGTTGCTCACCCATGCTGAGCTCCACCTGTTCGGCAACCTTGCGCGCCGCCAATCGTAATTCCATCTGATCCATGACCAGCGCCGCCAGCTTCTTGAGCATCTCTGCCTCGTCCGGCGCCAGGTCACGGGGCACTCGATCGATGACGCTGAGGGTACCTAGATTGAAACCGTCATGGGTACGTAACGGTGCGGCCGCATAAAAACGGATATGACAGGGTCCAGCCACCAGCGGGTTGTCTTGTGCACGCGGGTCGTGTGCAGCATCGCGAGCGTGATACACCTCCGGCGAAGAATCGCTGACGCGCACAAACCTGCCTCGCGCCCGACCTCCCCATCTTCGATGCCGCGGTGCGATTTGAACCAGATGCGGTCGTGGTCCACTAGACTAACCAGCGCTATCGGCACTCGGAACAGACCTGCGGCTAATTCTGCGATGTGATCGAACGCTCCGTCGGGCGGGGTATCGAGGATGCGATATCGCCGCAACGCCTCCAATCGCTCTACTTCGTCTTTTGGCAGTAAGGGCTTCACACTGATCCAAATCCGAGTTTACTACGACTTTTCGTGGCCAACCAAACGACAAATCGTAATTTACGATAGTTCGTAGTGTTGTAATCCATTCGGATTGGCCAAGAAACTCCTTTTTTTCAATGGGTTAGCCGAAATAGACCGCTTGGCACGAAACGTGATTAACAAGTGATTGCGTTGTTCAAATTGCGCGGCGTGAAAACGCCAAACCAGTCAACTAAAGAGGGAAAGTGAACCGCATCATTCAACTCGACCCGGCGCTCGTCACCGGCAAGACCAAAGAACTCTTCGATGCCGTGCAAGCCAGATTGGGCATTGTGCCCAACGCTTTCCGTGTGCTCGGCAATGCGCCCGCGGCACTCGAGGGCTATCTCCACTTTGACGCTGCGCTCGCCGGCGGGAGTTTCGACGGCAAGATCCGCGAGCAAATCGGCCTCGCCGTGGCGGAAAGTAACTTGTGCCGTTACTGCTTGAGCGCGCACGTGTTCATGGGCGGCAGAGCCGGGCTGACTGAAAAGGAAATCGCCGACGCGGCTCGATCGATTGGGACGACCGCCAAGACTGGAGCCATCCTGAGGCTGGCGCGAGACATCGTCGTGCAGCGCGGCGAAGTCAGCGACTCCGACCTGGAACATGCACGCACCTCCGGGCTGACGGATGGCGAAATTGTCGAGACCGTCGCGAATGTCGCGTTGAACATCCTTATGAATTACGTGAACCATGTAGCCCGCACCGTCGTGGACTTCCCCGAAATGAAACCCGGGCCAGTCGAAGATTGGAGATGAGCGATGAGCAACCTGGATACTAGGGTGGTGGACGCGACGGAATGCAGAGCCACTCATTCCTCGCAGCCTGTGGAAGACCCTGATGCCGATTTCGTTGTCAGCGCCCAAGACGGCGACTGTGAGGCATTCGAAGAACTGGTCCGCCGTCACAGTCAGTTGATTTATCGCGTCTTGGTGGCCATTCTCAGGGACCGGGACGAGGCCGAGGATGCGATGCAAGATACTTTCTTAAGCGCATTCAAATACATCCGCGGATTTCAATGGCGCTCGAAATTTTCCACCTGGCTGGTGAGTATTGCAAGAAACGCAGCGCTCCAGCGCCTGCGACATCGAAAGGACACGGAGAGCCTGGATGCGGTTGAACTTGGCGAGGATGGTTACTTTGGCCCTCGGCAGGTTAGGACTTGGCACGACGACCCCGAGCAGTATTACTCTAAAGTGGAGATCCAGCATATCGTTGAGCAAGGGATTTTGCAGCTTTCCACGAAGTATCGGGTGGTGGTCATGCTCCGTGATGTTCAGCAGCTTTCCGGCCCGGAAGTGGCGCGGCAATTGGGGCTGACCGTCTCCGCGGTGAAGATCCGCTTGCTTCGAGGACGATTGATGTTGCGAGACTTGCTAGCGCCTTGCTTTTAAAGAACGCCACCTGAGAATTGATCGATGATGACATGCGAAGAGTTTTCCGCGGAGTATGCGGATTATCTTGAGAACCGGGTCTCGCCGGAACTCCGCATGGAACTCGAACAGCATCGGCGGCATTGGCGGGATGTGAGCGCAGTTTGACTCCACGTCTAAAGCGATCAAAATCGTTAGTGAGAGTAATTCCTTCGACTTGCCTCAAAATGTTTCCGCCCAAATTATCGAGCGCGTTATGGCAAAGTTGAAGTCCGGTCCAAAGTAACTCCCTCTCCATCCTC
>CAVWWW010000018.1:0-165503 GCA_963758745.1 uncultured Acidobacteriaceae bacterium | reverse complement strand
TACCAGCGACCCAATACAAGAATTCTGTGGATGTGCTACTTCGATCAGCGGGAAGCGCATCCGGGGATCAACCTTCACCGAGGACTGGCAGGAAGCGAACGAGAAACTCCGCGAACGGCTCGGCGCCCTAGAGGTCCTTGGAAACCTTCGTCCTGAACTGATTCGGCGCGCTCTGCTTTTTCGTCGGCCCTGTTGCATGTGCGCCTCGACTGGAAAAAAGCGACCGTGCACAAACCGTGCCAATATGAGCGGGATTCAAACCATTTGGCTTAACTTTGAACGAAAAGCAGATTCCCCAAATTGTTGGAAACAATAGAAATCAAAAAAAAGAATGGAACGGTTGGAGTAAATCATTCTGCGCCCAAGGCAGGTGCGCTACCAGGCTGCGCTACGCCCCGACATGACTAGCAGAATTGATTCTAAAGTACTTTCCAATGCCGTTCCACCGCGAATCATGATTTTTTCTCCCGGCCATTCCGGGAAACCGGGTTTTTTCTGAACTTGAATGCGATTGGCAGGCTTCGATGCTTGAGACTAAGTCTTGGCCGCGAGGCGAGCAGGGTCGGGGGTATCGCGAACGCGTCCGGCTTCACATGGTCAAGTACCGCGCGGAGCCAGTGTAGATCCAGGCGGGCTTGCTCCGCCATGTGCTGCATCAGGTGGCGGCTACCGGTGGGCAGCGTCGTTACCCATTGCCGGCGCAATCTCCGGATCTCCGCCAGGCGGGCATTCTGCCTGTCAATTTGTGCGGGCAGAGCCTCGGCGACCAGTTTGAGGTCGGCGAGATGCAAGAAGAGCATGGGGCCGTAAAGAGTCTGGCGCAGGTCGCCTTCGGCGGCAAATTGGGCGTGCAGTAGTTCACGAAAGCGCTCGCGTCCGCGCGGAGTGATGCGGTACACCGTACGCATGCCGCCGCGCGCTACGCGCTGGTGGGCGACCGCGGTTAACAGGCCTCTTTCGGCAAGCTGGCGCACGGCGTAGTAGAGAGTGCCGACCTCGACATCGGTAAAGCACTCGATCATGGCCTGGGTCAGACGCCGCTTGATCTCATAGGGGTGAAAGTCGCCACGGTGGAGAACGCCCAAAATATATAGTTCTGCTTTCATTAGTCTAATTGTACTATTATACTTATATTAAAAGGAGGTTGTGATGAAGCGTTCCATTCTTGCCTGCCTCGCGGGACTCCTCACGTGGGTTGTCGTGGTCACAGTGATCAACCGCGTGCTTCGCCTGAGCCTGCCGAACTACACCGCTGCCGAACACACGCTCCAGTTCACGCTGGAGATGAAATGGGCGCGCCTTTTGATGGCGATCGTGACCTCGCTGGCGGCCGGAGCCGTAACGCGTTGGATATCCCCGACGGGCCGCTGGGCGCCGTTGATCGTCGGGAGCGTGGTGCTGGCGATGTTCTTGCCCGTGCACATCTCCCTTTGGAGCAAATTTCCCGTGTGGTATCACCTCACATTTCTTCTGACGATTATTCCGGGGGTGCTTGTGGGTGCGATGTTGCCACCGCGCCGGAACGAGGATCTAAACCAGGTTTACTCCCCACCGAGATAAGGGTGTGAAGTTACCAGGCATTGTTTTCAGTCATGATGTTCCCGTGGTGCCGCTGCTCAAAACGATGTCACATTTTGACGGAGCGTATAATTCGTGCCGTTAATGTCATTCTGCAGTCAGGAGTACTTTCTTTGGACTGATTTTCGGAAATCATGCATTTGCAGTGGATGTATCTTTGTAATGGATGCATCCATGGAGGAATGAAATATGATCGCGAACGTCATGACGCCACCGGGAACTAAGACTTCGACGGATTATATCGAAGGAGTAATGTCCCATGTAGAGTCGAAGAACCCTGCCGAACCTGAGTTCCATCAAGCGGTGCGGGAGGTGTTTGATTCGTTGCGTTTGGTACTTGCCAAGCATCCTGAATATCAAGCCGCTCGCATCTTAGAAAGAATTGTCGAACCGGAACGTGTGGTCATGTTTCGCGTGCCCTGGTTTGACGATCTAGGCAATGTGCAAGTCAATCGCGGTTTCCGCATTGAGATGAATAGCGCCATTGGCCCCTACAAAGGTGGGCTGCGCTTCCATGCTTCGGTGAACCTCGGCATTCTAAAATTTCTTGCCTTCGAACAGGTCTTTAAGAATTCACTAACTACGCTACCCATGGGCGGCGGCAAGGGAGGGAGCGATTTCGATCCGAAAGGCAGGAGTGATAATGAAGTTATGCGCTTCTGCCAGAGCTTCATGACAGAACTGCAGCGTCATATCGGCCCCAATACGGACGTTCCCGCCGGCGACATTGGAGTGGGTGGACGCGAAATCGGTTTCCTGTTCGGCCAATACAAACGCCTGCGGAACGAATTCACCGGCGTTCTGACGGGCAAGGGCCTGAACTGGGGCGGTTCGCTGATTCGGCCTGAAGCGACCGGGTATGGCTGCGTTTATTTTGCACAGGAAATGCTGAAGAGCCGCAACGACACGCTGGAAGGCAAACTGTGCCTTGTCTCCGGCAGCGGCAACGTTTCACAATACACAATCGAGAAGCTGCTGGAATTCGGCGCGAAGCCGGTTACGGTGTCCGACTCAAACGGTGTGATTTTCGATTCCGATGGCATCGATCGCGAAAAATTGGCGTGGATCATAGAGCTAAAGAATGTAAAGAGAGGACGCATCCGCGAGTACTCGGACACGTTCAAAAAAGCGATCTTCATGCCTACCGATGTCAAACTGGAGCATAACCCGCTGTGGAATGTGAAGGCGGATTGTGCCTTCCCCAGCGCGACGCAAAATGAAATCACCGCAAAAGATGCGGCGAATCTCATTAAGAATGGCATCAAGCTGGTTGGCGAGGGCGCAAACATGCCGAGCACATTCGAAGCCACCAAGGCTTTCCTTGACGCGAAAGTCCTTTACGGGCCGGCGAAAGCCGCGAATGCCGGCGGGGTGGCTACGTCTGGCCTGGAAATGGCGCAGAATAGCGCTCGGCTGAGTTGGACACGCGAGGAGGTGGATGACCGGCTGCATAAGATTATGATCGCCATCCATCAAAACTGCTATGAAACCGCGGAGAAGTATGGCACGCCGGGCAACCTCGTCAATGGCGCTAATATTGGGGGGTTCCTTAAGGTCGCGAACGCGATGCTGGACCAAGGTCTCGTGTGACAGTGTAACTGCATATCAGTTCTACGGCGTCGGGCCAGGTGTCTCTCAGGCTCTCCCGATCCCTCTATTGCTTGGCGAACCGCGACCAGATATTTGCCATGAGCTTCCAGCGCATCGCCGAGCCCATTATCGCGGACGCAGAAGAACGTTTTGAAGGCTTCGAAAATCTGATGCCCTTCAAAGTGCACAATATTCTTCTGGTCTCAAGTCTCTACGATTCTTTCATCCTTCGCGAAGACGGACGCCTCAACGAACTGCTTATCGACCAATCGCTCGATCTCAGCCCAGAACACGTCCCTGGAATCACGCACGTTTCTTCCTGCGCGCAAGCGGCAGAACTGGCGCGTTCGCAGCAGTTTAATCTGATTGTGACGAACCTGGCGGTTGGCGAGATGAACGCGGCTCAATTGGCGAGCGAAGTAAAGCAAGCCGGACTGGATGTTCCGGTCGTAGTGCTAGCGTACGACTATCGCGAGATCAAGAATTTTGTGGCGCGCAATCCGATCACCGACATCGACCGAATTTTTCTGTGGCAGGGCAACGCACGCATTCTGATCGCGATCGTCAAATTCATCGAAGATAAACGCAACGTGCTGCATGACACGCAGGCTATGGGTGTGCCGGTGTTGCTCGTCGTAGAAGATAACATTCGCTACTACTCATCTTTTCTACCCGTGATCTACACCGAGCTCATCAAGCAGTCGCGGCGGGTAATCCAAGAAGGCCTCAATGTGGCGCATAAATTGGTGCGCATGCAGGCGCGGCCGAAAATTCTTTTGAGTTCAAATTTCGAAGATGCGGCAAAGCTTGTGCAGGATTATCAGAATTATCTGTTCGGACTGGTGTCGGATGTGGAGTTTCCCTGGGAAGGCAACCTGAATTCCGACGCCGGCTTTGAGCTGGCGCGCATGGTAAAAAGCGTTGTGCCTGATGTGCCGGTGGTGCTGCAAACCAGCCGCACTGAGTTCCGACCGCGGGCGCACGCCGAAGGCTATTCATTTCTCCGCAAGCGTTCACCGACGTTGCTGAAGGATTTGCGCGGGATATTGACCGACCACTTCGGTTTTGGCGATTTTGCATTTCGTCTTCCGACTTCGAGCGAAGTCGGACGGGCGAAAGATTTGAATGAACTGGAAGAAAAATTACAAACGGTTCCGGCGGAAAGCATCGTCTTTCATGCACAGAGCAATCACTTCTCCCATTGGCTGATGGCGCGCACAGAGTTTGCATTGGCGGCCAAGCTGCGGCCAAGAAAGGTCTCTGATTTTGCCAGTCCAGAGCATCTACGCCGCGACCTCATTGAGTCGATCCACGAGTATCGTCGCGAACAAAGCGAAGTTCTGATTGGTGACTTCAAAGCGGAGACGTTCAAGCGTTCGGAAGCAAGTTTTCTGCGCATTGGTTCCGGATCGCTGGGCGGCAAAGCCCGCGGCTTGGCCTTTGCACGCCACCTTTTGCGCAAGAGCCGTTTGACCCGCTTTTTTCCTGCGGTGCGCATCTCCGTACCTGCAGCGGTCGTTCTGGCGACGGATATGTTCGATCAATTCGTCGCCGAGAATAACCTCATGGACTTCGCATTGCATTGCGACGATGACGCCGAGATTCACCGGAAATTCCTAGCCGCCCCGCTCCCGAGCGCGCTCAACAAAGATTTGAAATCGTTTCTAGCGCAGGTCAAACATCCACTGGCTGTGCGCTCCTCCAGCCTGCTGGAGGACTCGCAATATCAGCCTTTCACCGGAGTTTATAAGACCTTTCTGCTGGGCAACCGGGAAGAAACCCCGCAGGCCAGGCTGACGGCGCTAAGCGAGGCAATCCGGCGCGTCTACGCTTCAACCTTCAGTCGTCACGCCAAGGACTACGTGCGTGCGACACCCTATCGCCTGGAAGAAGAGAAGATGGCGGTGATACTGCAGCAGGTGGTGGGCACGACGCATGGGCAGCGCTTCTATCCCGATTTTTCCGGAGTCGTACGCTCGCGCAATTTTTATCCCGTGCCTCCGATGATCTTTGAAGATGGCATCGCAGCGGTAGCTCTCGGCCTTGGCCGAGCCGTGGTGGATGGCGGCAGGTGTTTGACTTTTTGCCCGCGATATCCGCGCAACCTTGTGCAGTTTTCCTCGATAGAGGACATGGTAGCCAACTCACAGTCGGAATTTTGGGCTCTAGAATTAAATGGAGCATCAGACGGGCGTCCGGGGCATTGGCATGAGAGGCGGTTCGGCCTCGATGTCGCGGAGAGCGATGGCACATTGCAGGCCGTGGCATCAACCTACTCAAGCGATAACAATGCCGTCTACGATGGGATGAGCCGGGCGGGCTCTCGCATCGTGAGTTTTGCACCCATGCTCAAGCTCGATACTTTTCCGCTGGCTGACATACTCGATGTTCTGCTTCGGGCAGGGGAAGATGGGTTGGGCGTTCCGGTTGAGATTGAGTTTGCTGTGCGGCTGCCGCAAAACCAGGGGCAAGGCCAGGTTAGGGACAGCGTAGCAGAGTTCGGTTTCCTGCAGATCCGGCCACTGACGCTCGGGCGCGATCACGAGAACTTGGAGCTGGGCGAACTGCAACACGAGCGACTGATCTGCATCAGCAGCAAAGTTCTAGGGAACGGCCAGATCGATAATCTTCGTGACGTTATTGTCGTAGATTCGCAGCGCTTCGAACGCAGCCGCAGCCAGGAAGTGGCCAAAGCGGTTGCTCAGTTCAATCGTGCGCTGCAGGCGGAGAACAGGCCTTATTTGCTGATCGGAGTTGGGCGTTGGGGATCGACCGAACCCTGGCTCGGCATTCCGGTGGAATGGGACGAAATCTCCGGCGCGCGTGTGATCGTTGAGGCGGGATTTCGGGATTTTCGCGTCACCCCCTCGCAAGGCAGCCATTTTTTCCAGAATCTCACTGCTTTTCGGATCGGCTATTTCACGGTGAACCCGGATGCCAGCGAGGGCTCAGTGGATTGGCAGTGGTTGAGAGAACAGCCGGCGATTAAAGAGCAAGGCTGTGTTCGGCACCTGCAGTTTGTGGAACCGATTCGAGTTGTGATGAACAGCCGCACCAACCAAGGTGCGATCTTCAAACCCGAAGGTCAATCAGCTCCGATCGAGGTTTGAATCATCGAAAAAGGATCGCGAGCGAGTATCGCGGTCGCATCGACCAGGCCAAACTCCTTCTTCGCCTGAGGTCAATCCTGTACAGCGAATTTTCCGGCAAACGGTAGGTTTTGCTTGCGTAAGGTTTTTTAATTTCAGAAAACTTTTCGCAAGTGACTGCGGCGGACCGAGTTGACTGGGTTGGCATCGAGGTTGCGCCTCTATCGACAGGACGTTTATGTCGATTTTTTAGGAGGGACTTGGTATGGGAATCAAGGTGAAAATAAATGCGCACGCTTATTGGGCGCCATTACTTGCTTTGGCCATGCTGTTCACCGTTGGCAAAGCGGCGAGCGCACGGAACATGCAGCCTGCTCCGCCTCCCGATCGAACTTGTTTCTAAGAGTGGGCGACGAAAAGAAGGCACAAGAATTCCTGATCGTCGCCATGCAACCAGCAAATGCCGAAAGTAAGGTCGAAGGCGCCAACTACCAGCCTCCGACGGATTCTCGAGCCCCAAATGGAGGGTCAGCGCCTCCGGCGGCCATCCCTCCGAATGCAGGCGCAGATAAAGTGGTCGATCCACCCCCAGCCGACCATCCTCCACAATAGTGAGCGACTTCTAAGTGGGAAAGCTTTCGGAGCGCGGACAGAAACGTCCGCGCTCATGTGTTGTTTAGTTCATCCAGTCGCATGACGTCACGCCTACCGCGGAGGCCTCTTTTCCTCTTTCGGGGGCGCTGGCTTGCTCTCCGGTTTCGGCGCGCTCTGATGTTCGGCCTTCGGCGCAGCGGCAGCACGGCTGGAGCAGGCCTACTCTCTCTCTCCGCTTTCGCATGTTCGGTCCCGTCGGCTTCGGCGCCTTGGCTTCCGACTTCGCCATACTTTCATGAGGCGCAGCAGTCGGCCTGGCCTCCCCAGGTCGGGCGCTCGCATGTTCGGACTTTGCCGGCTTGGGCTCTTTGGCGGTCTTTGTTTCGGCCTTGGGTAAAGCCTTTGGTTCAGTCCTGGGTTCAGCCTTTGCCCGATTTTCGCGTGGTGCGGCCGTCGACTTCGGTTCCGCGGATCGCGCAGTGGCGTGCTCAGACTTTGCCATCGGCTCGGCCTTCGGTTCCGTCCGAGCTGCATTTTCATGTGCAGCGGTTTTGGGTTCCGGCTTTGGTTCCGCAGGTCGCGCAGCGGCGTGCTCAGACTTTACCGGCTTGGCCGACGCGTTGGGCTTGGCTTTGGGCTCGGTTTTCGCCACACCTTCATGGGCCACAGCAGTACGATTGGTTTCGTGACGCGCTGACGTCGCGTGCTCTGTTGCAGCCTCCTTAGACGAATTGGCTGCCGCCGTACCCGCGGTTCCATTTCTCGCATTTATACGATTCGCCGCCGTCTTTGTGTAGCTTGGACCACCAGCTCGAGCCGCCACTACGCCGGTCTTGAAATCTGCCGGTTTCGCGGTTGCCGCTACGGGAGGCCTGCCATGATTAACCGAAGCTCGCAGGCTGCGATCGCTAGAGGCGGTTCTTTGATGCTCGGTTTGCGCGGTGGTCATCGGGATGTGCCGTTCATGGGCGTACTTTTCCTGTTCGGCAGTCGGCCGGGCCCTGAGGCCGCCTGTGCCACCGTTGTAGCTAACCCGGTTTGTGCTCATGTTATTGGTGACCGTCTTCGTGTAGGTGTTATGGATGATCGTGCGGTTCACGTTCATGACCGAGGTGTTGTAGTAGAAGTTGTTGCCTTGCCAGTATCCGCCAGCGAAGCCGGTGCCGATGTAGCCGAATCCGTAGTCTACGCCGCCGTAGAATCCGACATTCGGTCCCCAGTAACCAGCGTTCCAGACGAACACGCCGTCGTTCCAGCCCCAGTATCCGGGAGTCCAGAGGAAGCCAACTTCGGGTGCCTCAACCCAGGTCCCCGGAACCCAGTAATAGTCGCTATAATCCGCGTCCCAAGCCCAATAGCCGGGCGTCCAAAGATAACCTTCGCCGGGACAGACCGGTTGGGTATACACGGGCAAAACCGGCGGTGCAATCGTGATTGATACGAGCGATGCCCTGCGCAAAGGAACGGCCGGGCATGGCCAGTATCGCGAGGACCAGTAACATCCAACCAAGGGAACGCACGGAACGGAGAGAAGTCATTTTTTATCACCTCTTCATCACTTCGAATTGTCGGCCGAGATGGTGCGATTTGACTTTCCTGCCCAGCTATCAAAATCGCTTTGGCCTTTTTTCCGATGTGGCGTAGTCGGTTTTGGTTGTTCCAAGGGCAGGCCGCCGATGCAGAAATCTCCATGTTCTGGATGGGAGCCTTCCTGAAAATTAGGGTAATTCAGGGCCTGGCCTGTGCCTTGGTCAGGCGATGCCGCTCTTTTGCGCTAGCCCTTTTTCTTCATTCTCCTCCAGGCATTTCACCCTCCCGCTACGTTACAATTGCGGCCAGCCCTTCGGCTTTTTTTTAGCCTCGTTTTGTGGGACCGCATCGAAGCAGAAAGGAAAAAGGTGCTCATGAATATCCTTTTACTTTCCATGCCGGATTCGTTCGAACACATGCCACCGCACGCCATCCGTATGCCGAATGGCGCGCTTACCTCAATCGCGGGAAATGTCGATCCGCAGCACCGTGTCGCTGTGGCTGATCTGATCCTGGTTCAACGGCAGGTTCGGGAGACGGTGACCCGACTTGTACGTGAACTTGATCCCGACGTTGTCGGACTTTCCGTTATGACGTTTCAGCGGCGGACTGCTGGACGCATTATCGAGTTGGTGCGCTCTCTCAGGCCGGGTGTGAAGATCGTGGTGGGCGGCTACGACCCCAGCCTTGCCGCGGAAGCTTACGAAGAAATGGGAGTCGATTATCTGGTGCGCAGCGAAGGGGAGGTCACATTTCGCGAACTGTTGCGCGCGCTCGAGTCGGGGTCTGGGGTCGAAGGGATCCGCGGGCTTTCTTATCGGCGCGGATCACAAAATGGCGAAGGTTGGGTACATAATCCCGACCGGCCGCCGCATCGGCTTGAAGACAGCGAAATTCGGCTGCCGAATCGCGATGCGCGCGTGCTGAAGGGATACACGCTGCTGGGGCGGCAGATTGATGTTATCGAAACTTCGCGCGGCTGCACCTACGATTGCAGTTTCTGCTCGATTATCGAGATGCGAGGGCGCAACTTTCATACCTATTCCTTCGACCGAGTGCTGGCCGACATTTGCGACGCCCGCGACCACGGAGCTCGCACCCTTTTTTTGGTTGACGACAACATTACGCTGAATGTGAAACGCTTTGAGGCGCTATGCCAAGCCATCATTGCCGCCGGGTTGAACAAGCTTGATTATTTTGTGCAGGCCATGACCTCCGCTATCGCGAATCACGGCGAAACGCTTGCGCCGCTGATGCGGCGAGCCGGATTCCGCTACGTATTCCTCGGGATCGAGAATATTTTGGAGGGCGACCTCGAATTTTTGCGCGCTTCCGCCAAGAATACCGAGCGCACGAACGGCCACAATACCGGAAACGCCACGCTCAAAGCGATCGATTACCTGCATCGCAACCAGATGTATGTGGTCGGCGGATTGATTGTTGGCAGTCCTGGAGATACGCGCGAATCGATCGAGGCCAACCTCGAATTTGCGCGGCGATACGTAGACTGGCCCTATATTCAGCACCCCACACCGTATCCGCGAACGCCGATGACGAAAGAGTTCCGCGATCAAGGGTTGATCATGAGTGAGCGGCTAGAGGAATACGACGGCACAACAGCGGTGGTCCGCACCGAACACCTGCCGGCTGACGAGGTGGAATTCTTGCGGTGGAAGGCTGAGCGCTGGATGAAGATTAACCACATCCCGGCGGTCATCAAGCACGACCCGGGATTTGTCCTGACTAAGGGATGGAAGATGCTTGCCCACACCTTTCGAGGGAGTTCGGTCCGTTCCGCACTGGGGCTGGAAAGCGAAGAGAAAGTCTTTGAAAGGTATCGGGCGATTCGACGGCAAGAGCGAGAGTACGTGTAAGGGAAGAATTCACACAACTCAAAGAGTTTTTTTTGCAAAGAAGATTGTCCGAATCCGTTCCGCCCAATTTGAAATAAGTCGCCTACAGGTGAGTCTCATCGCCGCCTGGTCAGGGCGCCGGGTGCGACGACAGAGTATCCAGGATAACGATATCGCCGCGGCAAGTGTTTGGCCCTAGATTGGTCCAGGTCACGCCGCCATCCGTGCAGATCGAGTTCAGGGTACCGCAGGCGGTATCCCAATCGGGCAGGGTTGCGCCTTCGGTGCAGGTTGCTCCCGCTGTGTCTGCTCCGCAGCTAGTTGCCTGAAAAATGTTGTGGTCGTTGTTGTTTGTTAGCGGGTACACAGAGTCTTGATAGGTGACCGTGCCGCTTGCCGCAGGTCTGATACTGGCCGCGGAAGTTGTTGCAGGCCGCGTTCGGCGCAGCGCTTGAGCCGCGCGCCCCCATCATGTCCGTACCAAAGGCGATCAGGTCGCCGAACGGCGAGATTACCCCGATGTTGTTCTGAATGGCGAAGTAAGGGCTGGAGCCAGTGTTGTAGACGTGTGCCGAAGCGGTAGGTTAACCCACTGCCCCCCGAGTTGAAAGCGCAGATTTCATCGTAGCAAGCGCCATTCGAGACGTCATAGCGCGTGTCCACGCTGGAACATCGGTCGTGGCTGTGAACATGGGCGTGGAATCAGTTGGTCCCGGCATTGCGATAACTGCCATGATCGTCACAGGGCAGAGCGGTTTTTAACATGGGCGTGTCGGTATTCAAGACGCCATCAATTACCGGATTCGAATACATCATCGAGTGGTAGAAGGCGTCCCAATATTTGTTGACATAACCCGACGCACCATGGCCTGAGCCGTGCAGCCAATCGGTATCAGGAGCGACCAACGTGCTGGTGGTGTCGAAGACATATTCGTTGCAATAAGCCTCGGTGCCGCTCCAATAGGTGTTACCGGTTGGCCAGCCGGACGAAGGCGGCGCTTGGTTCTTGGTGCCGGTGCTCAGTGTCCCGCTGATTCCATTCGCTTTTGTGGCGTTCCAGTAGTAGCCGCTGTAGGTCACCACATTTAGATAGTAATAAGCGGTGGTGGGTGACCATGCCCCCGACCAAACGCCGTTTGACGTCTGGCAGCTCAGTGAACCGGAGTTCCAGCTGCCAGCAGCATTTGAGCCTCCACCACCTGTCGGAGAGATCTCTACATAGCGGCCGTTGATCGCCTGCCCGACTTCGTGCAAGGCGAACCGATCGGGTAAGGGGCAAGTTTGCGGATAGGTGCCTGCGCGCGTGCAAACCACTTGGTCGTTAGTGGTGATGAAACCTGCTGGAGCGGTGTTTCCCGTACCGCGATAAATCTTGCCGAGGCGCGTGTTGATTCGAGTGTAACCTGGGGCTGACGTGCTTGGAGGACGATAGACAAGCAGGTCGAAACCGGGACCTTGTCCCGCGAGCGTGCCGATATTGGTCCAGACCACGCCACCGTCCGTTACGGTGCAGTTTAAGGTTGTGCACCAAGTTGGCTCGGCAGTGCCGGTTGTGCCTGCGGTCGTGGCTTGAAATCCGTATTTGCTGGTATTGCCTACGGTCGGCAGGATGAAAGTGTCAGGGACGGTGACTACCCATGACCCCTGCCAGTTATATCCACCGGTCAACGCGTAGGAAACCGATCCGTCGTCCGCCACCTGGAAGCTGCCGGTCCACGACGCTGTGTAGGTTGTATTGTTTCCCGGCGCAGCGGTATTCATCACGCCGCCGTAGGAGCCGGTGCCATTGACGAAGTCGGCGTAGACGACGCGAGTCAGGGTACCGGTGCCGGGTGTTGCAATTGAGCTAGTAACGGTCACCTGATTGACCTGCGTGGGAATGTTTGCCATCTCGTAAAGAACATGGGGCTCGGCGGCGACACGGCTCCATGTCCAAGAGCCGCCGTGGGCCAGGGTGGTTGAGGTCCCACCTCCGCTGGCAGCATCGTGGATTCCACTCATGTTCACGCAACCGGGCGCGGTGGCGCAGGTCTGAGCGTGGATTGCAGCCGGATTGATGTTGAGGATGACCTCGCCGTCGCCGGAATTTTTGGCCAGCAACAACGTCTCGTCCCAAGAGAAGGCATCCCAATCGCCGTCGGATCCCATGATCCACGCCGCTGTATACGGCCTTATGGCATCTCCTTTGTTGGTGTCCTCGTCGGTCGCCATGACGAGGTAGGCGCCGAAATCAGGATCTGTGGCGGTCGAATTCATCGGAGCAGGACAATATGCGGGATAGGTCGACGGCGTCCAGCCGGAAGGACACGAGCCGGAAGAAATCGTCGTGGGCGCGAATCCGGCGGGATACGGATCGCCTAACCGTTCCTGATAAATCAAAGTTGCTCCGGCTTCTCCCGAAGTTGTGCCGGAAACGCAACCGGTCTGGGTTCCATTGACACAATTGTCGGTTCTGGCGGAATACGTCAGACTGGGTGTTATGACGATGCTCAGCGGCTGAGTTGCGCTTAAGTTATTTGCGTCAGTTACATCCACCGTGAAATTGCTCGTGCTTTCCTGCGTCGGTGCGCCGGTAATCGCGCCCGTACTGGAGTCCAACGATAACCCCTCGGGCAGACTGCCGGAGCTTATCGACCATGTGTAAGGCGCTGTACCTCCGGTTGCCGCCAAGGCGGCAGAGTAAGATGCATCGAGCATTCCGGCTGACAGGGATGTGGTAGCTACCTGGAGGGTCGCGTTTATTGTTTCCGTAAATACCGATGACGCGCTGTTGCCATCGTTTGTGTCCCCGCCGTAGGAAGCCGCGATCGACTGTGAACCGACGGCCAGGGCGGATGTGCTGTAAGTTGCGATTCCGCCGGCGAGGGTACCGGTTCCGAGGGTTGTGCTTCCATCCGTGAATGTCACCGTGCCGGTTGCCGTTGGTGGCGTCACTGTGGCCGTGAACGTCACTGGCGAACCGTACACGGACGGGTTTGGCGACGACATTAACGCGACCATCGTGTTGGTTTGATTTACCATCTGCGTCAGGGTCGTCGAGGTGCTGCTGGTGTCGTTTGTGTCGCCGCCGTAGGATGCGGTGATCGATTGCGATCCCACCGCCAGCGCGGATGTGCTGAAAGTTGCGGTTCCGCCGCTAAGCGTACCGGTACCGAGGGTTGTGGTTCCGTCCATAAACGTTACCGTGCCAATTGCGGTCGCCGGCGCCACCGTGGCCGTGAGCATTACTGGCGAACCGTAGGTGGACGGATTTGCCGACGAAGTTAGCGCGAGTGTGGTAACCGCCTGGATGAACACATTCAATGACGAAGAACCGCTCACGGCTCCATCGGTTGCCGTCAGACGTAATTGTGCCTGCAGCCAGGGCATTCACAACGCCGGCGCTGCCGGGGGAATTGCTGACAGTCGCTACCGAAGGATTCGATGAACTCCAAATGACCGACTGCAGAGTCTGAGTGCTGCTGTCATTGAACGTGCCCGTAGCGACCAGGGTCTCAGATTGTCCGGGCATGAGGGACGCATTGGCGGGTGCGACCGTGATGGATGCCAGACCGGGCGGCGTCCAACTCGTGGGTTGGTACAGTTCATCGCTGGCGAGAGTTACTCCCGCATTGATACCGCCAATCAACAGTGCATTTCCGTCTGGAGTCAGAGTCCCAGTATGGCCCGCGAGGGCGCTTACGACTGATGGACCCGACGTGAACGACGCCTGCGACCGGATCGAATAATTCAGTGCTGGCCTCGGCGCTGCAAGAAGATGAGCAGGAACTGTAGCCTCCCGCGACGACCACTTGGCCATTACTGAGTAGCGTGGCGCTGTGATTGAAGCGAGGAACGACCATGCCGCCGGAGACGACAGTGAATGTGTTCGCAACGGGATCATAGATCTCCGCAGCATTCGTGGGGCAGCCCGGCGGGCTACAAGTCGAACCACCGGTCACCAGCACTGTGCCGTTATTCAGAAGAGTTGCAGATGCATCAAAACGAGGCACGTTAAGGCTTGGATCCGTCCCTGCGAATCCGCCGTTCGCAGGACTATAGATCTCCGCTGCCGCCGGCAGATTCGTCCCGTCAAAGCCACCGGCAATCAGTACCGACCCGGTATTCAGCAGAACTGCAGCTGCGCCGAAGCGCGCAGCGTTCATGCCATTCGATGTGGCCGTAAAAGTCCCTGCCGCCGGATCGTAAATCTCGGCGCTCGATAAAGCAGTGCACGAAGCAGCCGAGGCGCAGTTTTCGCCGCCCGCAATCAGCACGGTTCCATCGCTCAGCAGGGTCATCGTGTGGCCACTCCTGGCTACGGTCATTGTTCCCGCGCTGCTGAAGGTGCCGGCGTTCAGGTCGTAAATTTCGGCGCTGATCAGGGATGAACAATTTCCTGAAGCGTCACAGGTGTAGCCGCCCGCAACCAGCACTTTGCCAGAGCTCAATAGGACAGCCGGAGCCGAGCGGGTGTTGGCCATTGTCCCGGTATTGGTAAACGTGCTGGACGCCGGATTGTACAGCTCTGCGCTGTTTAAGTAAGTGCACGAGCCTGAAGTTGGGCAACTAACGCCGCCAGCCACTAATATCTGCCCATTGTTCAAGATCGTCGCGCTGTGCTGGTAGCGGCTGGTATTGAGGTTTGCCTGGATGGCTCCGGTCGTGGTCGTAAAGCTGACTCCGTTGCTCGATACCCCGCCCGCCGTTGCCACGACGTTGCCCGTGCCCGCTCCCGTTGGCACTACGGCGACAATCGACGTTGCACCCCAATTCGTGATCGTGGCGCCGACCGCATTAAAAGCAACAGTTCCCGGCGCAGTTCCGAATCCTAGACCACTGATCGTTACATTGGTGCCGACCGGAGCAAATGCCGGGCTGAGAGCTGTAATGACAGCAGCGACCACAATGCTAAGCGGCTGGGTTGCAGTCAGGTTGTTGGCATCGGTCACCTGTGCTGTGAAATTACTCGTGCCCGCTGTGGTGGGCGTGCCGGTAATCGCTCCTGTACTGGCGTTCAGCGATAGTCCACCGGGCAAACTCCCGGAGCTTATCGACCAGCTGTAAGGTGTGGTACCTGAGGTGGCCGTCAACGTGGCCGAATAAGATGCACCTGCCGTTCCCGCAGGGAGTGGAGTGGCGACTACTTGCGGGACTGAAGCTACCGTTTGAGTCAGCACCGTCGAGGTGCTGCCTGCGTCGTTCGTGTCGCCGCTATAGGAAGCTGTGATCGATTGCGATCCTACGGCGAGCGTCGAAGTGTTGTACGTGGCGCTCCCATTGTTGACCGCGGCCGTTCCGAGCGTCGTGCTCCCATCGATGAAGGTTACCGTTCCAGTCGCTGTCGCCGGTGTCACCATGGCCGTGAACATCACCGGGGACCCATATCCTGATGGATTCACAGATGAAATCAGAGTGACGGTCGTGTTTGCTTTGTTTACCGTTTGCGTCAGGGTCGAGGATGTACTGCTGTTGTCGTTTGTGTCTCCGCCGTAGGAGGCGGTGATCGAGTGCGTGCCATCCCCCGCGAGCGTCGAACTGCTGTATGTGGCGTTCCCATTGCTGATCGTCGCCGTTCCGAGGGTTGTGCTCCCATCCGTGAACGTCACGGTTCCCGTGGCCGTTGTGGGCGTCACTGTGGCCGTGAACATCACCGAGGATCCATATCCCGATGGGTTCAGCGATGAAATTAGAGTGACGGTCGTGTTTGCTTTGTTTACCGTTTGCGTCAGGGTCGAGGATGTGCTGCTGTTGTCGTTTGTGTCTCCACCATAGGAGGCGGTGATCGAGTGTGTGCCACCCGCCAGCGTCGAAGTGCTATATGCAGCGCTCCCGTTGCTGATCGTCGCCGTTCCGAGAGTTGTGGTCCCATCGGCGAACGTTACCGTCCCAGTCGCTGTTGCCGGTGTCACCGTGGCCGTGAACTTCACCGAGGACCCATATCCCGATGGGTTCGCCGACGAAATTAGCAGTGACGGTCGTGTTTACTTTATTTACCGTCTGGCTTAGCGTCGAGGAGGTACTGCTGTTGTCGTTTGTATCTCCGCCGTAGGCGGCCGTGATCGAGTGCGAGCCCACCGCCAGCGCAGATGTGCTGTAGGTGGCGTTCCCGTCGCTGATCGTCGCCGTCCCGAGCGTCGTGCTCCCGTTCTTGAACGTTACCGTCCCGGTCGCGGTTGACGGAGTGACGGTCACCGTGAACGTCACCGGACTCCCGTACGTCGAAGGATTGCTGGAAGAGGACAGCGCCGTCGACGTAGTCGCTTTTTTTACCGTCTGCGTCAGTGTCGAGGAGGTACTGCTGTTGTCGTTTGGGTCTCCACTGTACGCGGCCGTGATCGAGTGCGATCCCACTGCCAGCGTAGAAGTGCTATAGGTTGCTTCGCCGTTGCTGATCGTACCGGTTCCGAGGGTTGTGCTTCCGTCAGTGAATGTCACCGTCCCCGTTGCTGCTGACGGTGTTACTTTAGCCGTAAATGTCACCGAGGACGCATATCCCGATGGGTTCGCAGACGAAGCCAGCGTGACGGTCGTGTTCGCTTTATTCACCGTCTGGGTCAGCGTTGAGGATATGCTACCGCGATAGTCCGTGCCGCCGCCATACGAAGCGGTGATCGAGTGCGATCCTGCCGCCAGCGTTGCGATACTGAATGTTGTTTTGCCCCCGCTGATCGTGCCTGTTCCGAGCGTCGTGCCTCCATCCGCGAATGTAACGGTCCCCGCCGCCGCCGTGGGCGTCACGGTGGCCGTGAACTTCACCGACGAATCAAACGCCGATGGGTTCGCAGATGAAGCGAGAGTGACGCTAGTGCTTACCTGGTTTACCGTCTGCGTCAGCACCGACGATGTGCTGCCGCTGTAGTCCGTGGCGCCGCCATATGAAGCCGTGATCGAATGCGATCCCAGTGCCAGCGTCGAGCTGCTGAATGTTACTTTCCCTCCGCTGATCGTTCCCGTTCCGAGCGTCGTGCTTCCATCCTTGAAGGTCACGGTTCCAGTCGCCGCCGAGGGTGTCACCGTGGCCGTGAACTTCACCGATGAACCATATGTCGATGGGTTCGCAGATGAAGACAGCGTGATTGCCGTGTTCGCTTGGTTTACCGTCTCGGTCAATACCGTGGAAGTGCTGCTGGCGTAGTTTGTGTTGCCGCCATATGAGGCGGTGATCGATTGTGACCCCAGCGCCAGCTTCGAACTGCTGAACGTTGCCTGCCCATTGCTGATGGTTCCCGTTCCGAGCGTCGTGCTTCCATTTTGAAGGTCACGGTTCCAGTCGCCGCTGACGGTGTCACCGTAGCCGTAAAGGTCACCGAAGTCCCATAATTGGCCGGATTTAGCGAAGAGGTGAGCGTCAAAGAAGAAGTAGACTTTCCAAACGCAATTCCTGGGTAGGCGAATGCAACAAACGACAAGAGCGAGTAACACAAATATTGTTCCCGTCTCAATCCGCTCTTTTCGGATCCGCGGAGTATTCGACAGGGTGTGACCCGATGCACTCATCAGCATTTCAGAAAGAGTGCGGCGCTCGCGTTTCTGTCTCAATATTTTCTTCAAATCGAAAACAGACATCGCCGTGAACCTTCCAAAAGGTCTCGACCGGGATTTCTACTTGGGTCTCCCGATGTGCGTCGATGCGCACAATTTTCCTATTAGCTGTTCTGGGGGAGACAAATTATACATCGCCGGTTGCGCGAGAAGTGCATAATTCAGGTTCTTTGGCAAAATTGTTCGAAAATCAGAGTTTATGTTGCGCCGAAGGTTGTAGGTAACAAAATCTCCGACTCGATGTTGTAAAAGCATGATCCTGACTTTGCGAAGTTCCAATCCGGCGAAATTGGGTCCCGAATCTGCCAGCTCTCACAAATAACTTTCGCCTTCGGAGCAATAAATTCCGCAAAGAAACGAAACTCAGTTCGATCCCAAACCATAGTCTGGTCGTACCAGAACCCGTGCTGGCAAAACCAACTGCCGAATTCCCCCATGAACGACTTGTAGTCGTTCCGGTAATCGCAGTTTCTCCGCAAGAATTCCCATTTGTACCAGGCGATCAGCTTCCCTTGGTTCGCCTGCTGAACCAATGATTTCTTTGGCATCCTATTACCTTACTGTCCCTCGGGATTGATCCCAAGGCGCCTTTCGGCAAATCTCGTCTGGCCTGCGACGACTGTAACTAGAAGCGAATGAGGTCGAAACAGAAGTGCCCAGTTGCCACGTCTACTCGATTATGGTGGGCGACGGCGATTGCTACAAGTTCACGCCCGGTTAGGGGGACGCGCGCGCGTGCTCGATATAGTTCTTAGCTGAAATATCTCTGGATAATTACTGCAGGTTGATAGATACTTGATTCGACCGAGGGGGTCACGGGACAAGAATGCCCGTGTCCCCCTTTTCGCTTTTTCACGGCTAGGCGTGACGTAATCGGCTTTCTAACTCAAGCCTTGGCCGCAGGCAGAGTGAGGTCGCGATGAAAAAACTTGTCGAGACGCGCGAGGGCGATACGCGCGGCGGAGCAGCTTTAATTCTGGCGAACACTCTAGCCGTAACGTACGAGGAAGCGAAGCAACTGTTGCGGTATGCCGGTGATGAAGCGGAGGTTCCAAACTGCTGGCTCGAGTTTATTGAGGGTACTGTGAAAGACGCAGACGACTCCGAGGCAATTGCATTCTTGGAGGAACTACTTTCAGCGGCGTCGACCTATTCGAAGGTAGTAAAATATGCGGCTCTAAGCAAATACGAACAGGTAGCTCGGAGTAGTACAATCGACATTGTTCAGCAAGAAGTAGGTTAGGACTGCCGTTGCAAGACATTCTTCGAGTCGGCAAGGAAAAAGAGCAAGTATCCGGAGTTTCAGGACAGATGTAGCAAATCCAGGCAAGAACGTGCTAATTGTCATGACAAATCGGAGTGGGGTGTATTTTCTGCCTTCAGCTGTGTTTCGGAGGACGCGCGCACGCCGTTCTACCGATTCGCTGCGAACGGGCGTTGAGAAGCTGCGCATCTTCGCTTAGAATTACTTCACGTCAACAAGCTACTTTGTTGAGGCGAATTCGTCGAGCGAAAGACCCAGCCTGCTACCCTCCGGTAGAATTCCGTACATCACTTCCAACTCGTCGTCAGTGCTGGCCCGCGCAGACAAATCGCGGCCCCAAACAAACCGAATCGCGGTTATGGGTTCTAACACGGGTTTAATATCGGGAAATTCTGTCATGCCTTTTGAATAAATGAGGAATAGGACAGGAAGCTCTGAATCCACGGGTCTCCCGTTTAGGAGGCCTGGATGAAATTTCCAATTTTGCTCCATAAAAGGCCTAATCCAGTTCACAAGATTTGGGTCTGCCGGTTCGTCCGGCACAACCCCAACAACGTCACCGCGCGCACTGATTCGCAATTTCGCAAGTAACGATGCCGGCGGTTGCACCGGTAGTGGTTTGGTAGTTCTGGAGACGGGCGGAATTATCATGGGAATTGGATCCAATTGCCATCCAGGTGACGAGAGCGTCTGAACAGTGCCATCATTTAAGTGAAGGCGTGCGAACGTAACCTCTGCCCGAACTGGACAGTCGCCGGTCCTGATACCATTCGCGACAATCGTAATAAGTGCCGAGTCACTTGGCCCCAAAGCACTCTTCCAAATGTTCGCAGGCGATAAAACATTTGGTGGCCGTTCCCCCACCCCGGCATCAGCGCCAGCGACAATGGGCACTCGATCGATTATCCGGTGGTTGGCATCTGCGTACTCCACTACAAATGCCAGAGATTGAATAGGGACGACCCCACCGTTGCGAAAGCGCATATCTATCGAAGTTTGCCCCAATTTACCGAACTGCGCGTGATGAGCGTAGATCGTCCCCGGAGGGTCCACAAAGGACCACGCTGTAGGAAGATTGTCGACGCGACAGTCGTATACGCTGCGCTGGGAATTTCCAGTTTCGAGTTGCGCGTAGGCAATGACAGCTACGGTGCACAGCGCAAAACAGAGCTTCGCATTCCGCATCATCTTGCAGGCTGGTAGGCTAGTTACACGTGAATGACTGCGCGGCAGTTCCATAAATGTCTGGGTTCTGCTTCGCTCCACAGAATATCTGGTAAGCCCAGTTGATATTCCCGCTTGTACCGGTGTACTTGCTAGGGACTGCCGTTTTGTAAGACTGATTATAGCACCATTGCGAGCTCCCGGCTTTGTTAGTGCAAAGTGAGTTAGCGCTCGGACCCCCGAGCAGGTCTAAGAGAAGGGTGGCGTTGGTGCTCGTAGTAACGGTGATGTCGCTGACATTGGTGGCACCGGAGCCACTCACACTTGAGGGCGCCGTATAAGTTGTCGTTCCATTACATGTTTGCGACTGAGGAGGCGCGTATACAATGATGACCTCATTGCTATTTCCGCCGCAGTCTGGACTGCTGGCAGTGTAGTCACCCTGGGAAACTTCGAACAACAGGCCAGCGACGCTGCACACAACCTCGCCCGTAGACTGTAGTTGCATAAGTTCCGGTTGGACCGGAACGCTCTGGTTATTCGTATAGCTGAGGTAGCTGTTCCAATCCACACCGTTACCTGTCCCCCATCCTCCTGTAGACCCTATCATGTTGTACGCACTTGGTGTGTGTATCGGTGTAGGATTAAGAATTTGGTTGCAGTAATCACACGCTTGCGGGTTTGCAGGAACCTCCCGTGGTTCCTGCCTCACGCTCGTCGAGATTTGTGACTACTGCAACCTGTGGCCGATGTTGAGATAGCCTCGATTCGCGTCACCCCGCACGAGTATCAGTGGAGTCGCGCAATCTTAACGGTGATATCCCTACCGTATGAGGTTCATGGCCAAAATGTGGACTCCCTTGAATGCCGCGATCGGACTATAATCTGCTCGGAAGTCATGCCCAGTTCACGCTACGCGTTGGTGACATACATTCGTAATTCGGTCGGCGAGTTTGTCGAACAACTACGCCGAGAACTACATCCGACAACGTCCCACATGGCCGCTCATCTCACCATACTTCCACCGCGAGAGTTGATCGGAACCGAATCGGCGGCGCTGGAATTTCTCGAGGAGTCGTGCAGCCACGTTGTTCCCTTCATGGTTGAGTTAGGAAACGTGGAAACTTTCCTGCCCAAGACTCCGACTGTGTTCATTGAGGTAAAGCACGATGCCTATCGGATGCGCGAACTGCATGATCAGCTCTGCGGCAAGGGGACTCCATTGCGAGGAAAGTTGGCCCTATACTCCGCATATCACCATAGTAAAGACGGAAAGGGATGAGCAGGCGCGTGTGGCGCTCGCGGTTGCGCGAGAGCGCTGGGCACGGTTTTCGGGCAAACGCCAAGTGCAGGTAGAGCAACTCATGTTTGTTCGCGAAAAGGACGGCACTGGGAAGATCTGGCGCCCGTGGCGTTGGGACGCGGCCAATTTTCATCCAAATTGTAATCTGGCCGGTAACCGCAGGGTAACCCCGCGGGACAGCACTTGCAATCAGTCCGCAATAGACCTCCAAAACCCGCAATTAGCAGCCAGTTTCGCTGTCCACTGGTACATGACCTTTTCGGCCGTTGCCAACTCCGCGGGCCGGATTACCATAGATGGAACGGGCTCGACATCAGCCGGATCCCAGGCTGCGGGTTTGATCGTAACTTCGGTCAGAAGAGAGATTATGCAAATTGGGGTCTATGGATCCGGCTACCTCGCAACGGTCATCTCCGCTTGTCTCGCGGATTTCGGCACACCGGTCTGGTGTTGTCATGCCGACAGCACACGCTTGCTGGAAGTCGCCAAAGGCAACATTCCCTTCTTTGAAAAAAATCTTCAGGAAGTGATACGGCGCAATGTGCGTTCCGGACGTCTGGTCTATTCCGCCGACCCGGAAGAATTGGCGCGAAAGGCGCAAGTGATTTTTCTCGCGGAAGATTCTCCTCAGGGATTAGAGGAAGTTGCAGTCCGCCTGGCGGGCGCGGGTGGCCGCTTCCAGGTACTCTCGATCGTAACGCCAGGTCGCGTGGGCTCGACGAGGCTGGTAGAAAAGGCACTGAAAGCAAAGGGATTGAAGAGCCTCCTGGTGTGCCAACCGATGTTCTTCACCAACGGATGCGCGGTCGAAGACTTCAATTGGCCCGACCGCATTATTCTCGGCACGGCTTCGAGCGAGGCGGTTTCTTCGCTGAAGCAGATTTTTCATCCTCTTGTAATGCGCGGAGTTCCGGTACTGGTTACGAATTTTGAGACGGCGGAGTTGGCGCGCGAAGCGACGACGGCATTTGTGGCAACAAAAATTTCATTTATCAATGAAATTGCCAGCTTGTGCGAGCACGTAAACGCTGACGCGGTCAGCCTTTCGCTCGCCTTGGGGCTGGATAAGAAGATCGCTCCACGCTGCTTGCAGCCCGGCGCTGGCATGGGAGGGATTTTCGCTGAGAGTGATATGGAGTCGCTGACCGGCCTGGCGCGAGACAAACACATCGACCTGAAAGTTCTTGATGCCGCGCGCGAGGTGAACGTTGACCTAGCCTCCCGGCTGTTGCAGAAAGTCGCCGCAGCGATCGATACCGTCCAGAATAAAGATGTCGGAATTCTGGGACTGGCGTTCAAGCCGAACACGAACTCGATAGCCGGATCAGCTTCCGTCCAACTAGCACAAGGCTTGCTCGCCGGCGGAGCTCGCGTTCGCGCTTATGATCCGGTGGCGATTCCGGACGCGCGGCTGCAATTGAATGGCACGGTAAAGTACTGCGAATCAGCCTATGGAGTCGCCGAGGGTGTCGATGCCCTGATTGTCGCCACTGGTTGGCCTGAGTTCCGGACGCTGGACTTCGCGAAGATTCGTCATTTGGTGAAGCGGCCTGTCATCATCGATACCAAGAATCTGCTCGACTCTTCCCGGCTGCGTGCCATGGGCTTCCAGTACATGGGCGTGGGAAGGCCATAGACGAACGAAGAACGCGGGCGGGCGATTGGCATCTCGATTGACGACCCTCGCGCGGACGCCTGCGCGCGGCAGCTCACACAGTCAAGTGAGCCAGCGAATGACAAGACGCCCCCTTGCGTCATAAGCCCCGATAGGTTCCATTTCGGATCCGTCACATCGCCGCGGAATTGTCGTCGAACCCAGCTTTTCGTCTACTTTAAGTGTTCCACAAGAAACAAATCAGAGAGGATGCGCCTGTAGCCGAAGACATAATGTTCTTCGTCCGCGGCGATTCGGGGGCATGCGACGCCGACCACCCCAGCCACGTCAGACGGCCGGACCGTCTTCCATGCCGTTCTAGCGCCGGTCTGGATATCCAGGATCGATACCGAACAAGCTGTTTCGCCGCGCTGGCCGACAAACAAGGCGTTTCCACCTTTTGCCCAGCGCAGGGGTAATTCGTCGGGCAAGGAACCAGGCACAGGTTGGGGTGAGCCGCCATCCATGGGAATCAGAGCAAGACCGTTGGCGGTAATCGCGGCAGCTCGTTTGCCATCGGGTGAAACAGAGTGGGAATAGTTCTCCAAAGCAAATCCTTCAGGAGAGATGGGACGGGGCTGACCACCGTCCACACTCACAACGTACATTCGAGAGGCATGTCCCGGCTCATGACCATTAAACAGCAGCCGTTTGGAATCGGGGAAGAACTGACCACCAGACGGAATCACATTGCCGGTCGAAACCGCTTGTTGCTGTCCCACTCCCGTGGGAAGAAGTACGAAATCAGGAGGGGACACATTTTGCCGCAAGACTAGTGTCCACTTGCCGTCGGGCGACAGCGAATTCGCCGTGCCCTGACCCAGACGAACCGCGGAGGTGCCATTGGTATCGCGGCTAAACACCGCATATTCGCCACCTCCCGCCTCCCCTGCTTCAACGAACAGCATGAGCTTCCCGTCTTCGGAGATGTCGACTGGAATCGTCCAATCCTGCCAGCTCAAATCGCGTTCCTTGGTTTCCCCGGGAGCCAGTCCGACTGCGCCCGCGCGCAAGGCGTCACGGGAAATCAACGCCCGGCCGCCGGCACTGACGTCATGCAGAGTCAGCGTTCCGGGAGCGCTGAGCAGTTCGCGGACCTTGCCCGACAACCTGACGCCACGCAGGGAACGGCTGAACCCGGTAGCGGTAGCGGTGAACCAGACCTCGTCCCCTGAGGGCGACCAGGCAGCCCCCATGGCGCTCGCCCAACGTTCGGTTAAGTCGGTCTTCTTGCCTTTCAGGTCAACGACGCTGATGGTACCGCCGTCATCGCCCAGCAGATTATGGTCAATAAAGGCAAGGCGGTCCCCTGCGGGAGAAAAGCGCAAATTGCTGATCCAACCGGTGGTTTGGTATAACACTTTGCCAATCGGATACTCGACCCGGCTTTGGCCATTCACGACATGGACCACGGCTAGCGCGTCTCCACCCGGCGCCCAATCCGCCGCTTCAACAGTATCCAGCAGGTCGCGTGGGGCGTCTGCGCCAATCGAAACCTGGGCCAGCGTGCCACGATGCGTGAAATGATTGGGACTTACAGTGAAATGGCGCAACACTGCGATCTGTCCCGCAGGCGAGACGGCCAACACTTCGGTTTCTGGAAGGCTGAGATCGCGCGACTCGGTTGAATTAGGAGAACTGATGAAGACGGATTCGGGATTGCCCTCCCAAGCGGCGCTGTAGACGGCCGATCGCGGGTCCGGCGCGAATTTGGCTGCCATCAGGGCCCCACGGCGGAAACTGAGTTCACGAAATGTCGGCACCGATGGTGTGGAGGTTCGCTCGCCAATCAGGAAACTGACAATTGCAGTAGTCAGTAGCGTGATTAGAGCTGCGCCGGCCAACAAGGGCAGGTTTGCGCGCTTCGCGGCAGGCCCTTGGACGCTCTCCAGCCGCGTGCCGGGCGTCTCGGATACAGTGGACTCGGCCGCTGCGGCCCCCTGCTGCGAAGATGGATGCCAGTCGCGCTGCAGACGCTTGAGATCGGATCGCACTTCGGCGGCGCTCTGATAACGCAAGTCGCGATCCTTTTCTAAAGCTTTGTTGATGATGCGCTCCAGTTCCGGGGGAAGCTTGGGATTCAGGCGCAGCGCTGCGATTGGCGCTTTGTTAAGAATTGCATTGAAAGTCGCCGCTGACGTGCTTCCCTCAAACGGGAGCCGGCCCGTACCCATCTCATACAGCACCACGCCGAAGGAGAACACATCTGTGCGCGCATCCAATTCTTCGCCGAGCGCCTGTTCCGGGCTCATGTATGCGACCGTGCCTACAGCAGAGCCGGGCGAGGTCAGTTGCTCGGGACTGACTGCGAGCGTGGGCCCGGCAGTAGGTCCGGATGATCCCGTGACCCGGGCGCGCTCCGCTATGACCTTTGCTAATCCAAAATCTAGAACCTTGGCATGACTCCGTTCGGTTACGAATATGTTTGCCGGTTTGACGTCCCGGTGAACGATCCCTCTGGAGTGAGCTGCATCGAGAGCGTCGGCAATCTCGATGGCAAGCATGACCAGCAGGCTGACTTCGAGTGGACGATTCGTAATCCGGTGCTTCAGCGTGCTCCCGTCCAGAAACTCCATGGCGATGAAGGACTGAGTTTCCTGCTGGCCGATCTCGTAAATTGTGCAGATATTGGGATGATTCAAGGCTGAGGCCGCCTGAGCCTCTCGCTGAAAACGGGCCAATGCCTGGGAGTCTCGGGCCACTTCATCGGGCAGAAACTTCAGCGCCACAAACCGGTGCAGAGTCAGGTCTTCGGCCTTGTAAACGACGCCCATGCCGCCGCCGCCCAGCTTCTCAATAATGCGGTAATGAGAAATGGTTTGGCCGACCATGTGCGAAACATCCTATGGCGAGTGCTTACGCAAGTCAATGAAAGCCGCGTGGGTTGGTACCGTCGCCAAGAGCTTGTTGACGGTTAAACTCTATTGCACATTGACCCGCCTTATCGCCACTTCCTATAACATCCACGGAGCCGATCTCGCAGACGCTGCCAGCCGACTCGACACGTTTTCTCGTGAATGGGTTGGTTTATAATGCTCTCACTGCGGTGGGAGTAGCTCAATCGGTAGAGCATCGGACTGTGGCTCCGACGGTTGCGGGTTCAATTCCCGTCTCCCACCCCAAACACAACCGATGCTCGAACCCTTAGCCAGCCAGCGAGAGAAATCTAGCTACTTGCGCCGACTTCTTCTTTTTCGCGCGTAGCGTAGTGGGAGTCGACGTAGTCGTCGAGAATCTTGATGAACTCCGCTACGATCTTGTCGCCTTTTAGCGTGGTGAAGAGGCGTCCGTCAACGTAGACGGGAGCCTTCGGCTCTTCAAACGTTCCGGGTAGAGAAATTCCTAAACTGGCGTGCTTCGATTCTCCGGGACCGTTTACCACGCACCCCATGACGGCTACTTTCATTTCTTCCACGCCGGTGTGGGTTTCTTTCCAGACGGGCATTTGCTCGCGCAGATAAGTTTGGATCTGCTCGGCCATCTCCTGGAAGAAGGTGCTGGTGGTGCGGCCGCAGCCGGGGCAGGCGGTAACTTGCGGAGTGAAGCTCCGAATGCCTAGCGACTGCAGGATTTGCTGCGCTACGCGGACTTCTTCGGTGCGGTCGCCTCCGGGAGCGGGGGTTAGAGAGACACGAATCGTGTCGCCTATGCCTTCCTGCAGCAGAACGGCCATGGCTGCGCTCGAGGCTACGATGCCTTTGGCTCCCATGCCGGCTTCGGTTAGTCCAAGATGCAGCGGGTATTGGCAGCGGGAGGCAAGGATGCGATAGACGTCGATCAGATCCTGCACTCCGCTGACCTTTGCGCTTAGGATGATCTGGTCGGGGCGGAGTCCGCACTGCTCGGCCAATTTTGCGGAAGTTAGTGCGCTTACTACGATCGCTTCCATCGTGACTTCGCGGGCCTCTTTTGGTTCGGGGAGGCGCGAGTTTTCGTCCATCATTTTGGTCAGCAACGCTTGATCGAGCGAGCCCCAGTTCACGCCTATGCGGACGGGCTTCTGGTATTTCGCGGCGACCTCGATCATGGTGCGGAAGTTGTCTTCGCCCTTGCGGCCTATGCTCGAATTGCCGGGATTGATGCGGTACTTGGCGAGGCCCTCGGCACAGCCTTGATATTTGGTTAGGAGCTGATGGCCGTTGTAATGGAAGTCTCCGACTATGGGTACGCGCAGGCCTTGCTTCTCCAATCCTTCGACGATGGAGGGAATGGCTCTGGCGGCATCGTCATTATTAACAGTGACTCGGACCACCTCGCTGCCGGCTCGCGCCAATGCGGCTACCTGCTTTATGGTGCCGGGGATGTCGGCGGTGTCGGTGTTGGTCATCGACTGCACCATTACTGGTGCATCGCTGCCTACTCGGACGCCGGCGATGTTTGCGGTGAAGGTTTTTCTGCGCTGAATTTCAGCCATAATAAGCTTCTATTTTATCAGCTGGCAGTATGTCCTGTGTGTGGAGCGGGCGCCGCGCCCGCTTAGCTCAACAAATCTACTCTCTCCTACCGTGGGCCTTGCTCTTCCTCCATCACCCTCCGCAACATCCAATTGATCTCTCTCTGGTATCGCGGACCCCTGCTTTTAAGCCAAGCCAGCACATCGGCGTCCAAATACATCGTCACCCGCTTCTTGAGCGGCCTGCGCGTTCTCAGCGAGGGCAAGGACCGAGCGCCTCCACCTGGTTGATCGACAGTGCGGCTGAAATCTCCGTCGCAAGCCCTTAGGCTCACGACCCTCCCCTTCCGGCTAAGTCGTCTGCGCCGTTTCATTTCAAGTCGAGTAGCTTATAAATTCGTACCTACAAAAACCCCTGCACAAATGTTCCACGTGAAACACTTTTCTTGCCGATTTTGTTCTTGACCGTGGACGGGAACTTCGCTGCATGCACGCGGGCGAGGCGCCCGCGCCACACACTTTGGTTATGGCATTCTTGTCAGACCCGGCAAGGTTTTGACCAGATCGTTATAGATGACCATGACTGCGAACAAGACTAAGAAGACGAAGGCGGCTTGATAGATGCGTTCTTTGATGGGCAGGCTGATCTCTTTCTGCATCAGGCTTTCGATGAAGAGAAGCAGGATCACTCCGCCGTCGAGGATGGGGATTGGCAGCAGATTCATGATGCCCAAATTCAGGCTGATGGCGGCGGTGATGCCTAGAAGAGGAGTCCATCCCTTTTCGCGGGCAGCTTCTCCGACTGCGCTTCCGATGCCGATCGGGCCATCGACCTGGCGCATGGAGACTTTGCGTTGCACCATTTTCTGCAGCAATTCGAGAATCAGGAAGGAGCTGTTCTTGTTCTCGGAGAGAGAGCGTTTCAAGGCGTTGGTGAAATTAAGGTGCACAACTTTCTTGGCCGACGCGCTACCGATGCCAATGCGGTAAGCAGGTTCTTGTCCAGCGACTCCCTGGTCAAATGTCGGCAACACCGTGAAATGCAATTTCTTGCCATTGCGCAGGACCACGAGATCCAAAGGCTGATCCTTGGTGCGCTTCAGCATCTGGATGAGCGCTTGCACGACAGGAATCGGCTCACCGTTGGCGGTCAGGATCTGATCTCCGACCTTAATTCCGGCCTTTTCGGCGGGCATTCCCGGCTCAACCAGGGTCAAAATAACGTTTGATTCTTTGGGTACCCAACCCATCGTTCCAAGTTGATTGCGGCCCTCCGGCTCGGGAACGAGGGTTTTTTCTGTAATCTTGCCGTCACGCTCGATTTCATATTGCAAAGGCTGATTCGGACTGAGCGCCTCTTTGATAGTAACTTGTTCCCAAGTCGGATTGTGGATGTCCTCGACTTGAACGATCTTGTCCCCAACCTTGATTCCACCCCTTTCCGCGGGTGAGTCTGGATTCACCCATCCGATGACGGCAGGTTCATCGAGCTCGGCGGGATATTCGTAATGCATCATGTAAACGCCGGTAAGCAGCGCTACGGCCAGCATGATGTTCATCGCGGGCCCGGCCAAGGCGATGATGAAACGTTGCCAGCGGGGGTGATTGAGGAACTCGCCAGGATCGTCAGAGCGGCTGTCCATGGGGTTTTCGCCTGACATCTTGACGTAGCCGCCGAGCGGAATGGCGGCAATTCGATAGTCGGTTTCGCCTCTCTTGAAGCCGATCAGGCGCTTGCCGAAGCCAATCGAAAACACTTCCACCCGAACACCGAAATACTTGGCGGCAGCATAGTGGCCGAACTCATGGATGAGGATCATGAATCCAAGAACAATCGCCATGACGAAAATGGTGTGGAGGATGGACAATAGCTGGGGCATATTAGGCTAGGTTACTCCAAAAAACCCGTCAGAAAATGGCTCTGATGGGCGATAACTTTTGGTCACTTTGCTGCACAATTTCTCTTGCCAGGCGGCGGGCCTCAGTGTCCAGAGCAAGAACTCTATATATAGATTCTAAATGTGAGGCCGGCGTTGCAATCATGACTTTTTCAACAATTTTCGGGATTTCCTCGAAACCGATTTTTTCCTCCAGAAAGGCGGCGACGGCGACCTCGTCGGCGGCGTTTAGAGCGATCGTCTTTGCGCCTCCGCTGGAAGCAGCTTCGTATGCTAAACGAAGGCAAGGGAATTTGGCCATATCCGGCGCGCAAAAATCCAGGTGTTGCAGGTCACTTACCGAAAATCGCAGGTCTGAGGGGATGCGATCGGGATAGCTCAGGGCATACAGAATGGGGAGGCGCATATCAGTGACGGAGATTTGAGCAAGTATGCTGCCATCCACGAACTCCACCAGGGAGTGGATCGTAGATTGCGGATGGACAATGACTTGCACGCGATCGGGCGGAACATTGAACAAGCGGCACGCCTCAATCACCTCGAAACCTTTGTTCATCAATGTTGCAGAGTCGATGGTAATGCGCTTGCCCATCTTCCAAGTGGGATGATTGAGCGCCTGTTGCACTGTAATCGAGGCAAATTCCGACTTCGGCGTCTTCAGAAACGGGCCGCCGGAGGCAGTCAACCAGATGCGTTCGACTTCGCTATTGTCGGCTCGTCCACCCCGCAAGCACTGGTGGATGGCGTTATGCTCGCTGTCAATCGGCAGGAGCGGCTTGCCTTGCTTGCGGGCCTCGGCGGTGATCAGTTCGCCTGCGACCACCAGGCATTCCTTATTGGCGAGCCCAACAGACTTCCCCGATCGTACTGCCTCATAGGTGGCCTCTAAGCCAGCGACACCGACGATCGCACTGACCACAAAATCAACTTCGGAGTGGGTCGCGACCTGAACGGTTCCGGCGGAACCGTGCACGACTTCGATCTCGGAGAGACCTTGGCTGCGAAGTTTGGCGCGAATTGCTTCCGCATCGTGTTCTTTGGCCAAGGAGAGGACACGTGGTTTCCATCGCACAGCTTGCTCGAAGGCGAGTTCGGAATTATTGCCAGCCGCCAGGGTCGAGATTCGAAATCGGTCGGGATAGCTCTCGACCACGCTTAAAGTGCTGCGTCCGATCGATCCCGTTGACCCGAGGATGGCGATGCGTTTCATGCTTGGGAGCAGTCTTTATTGTACGGGATGGTGGCCGATTCGCACGGCACCGGGATACGAGTGGAGCAGGGCTCTCGTCGCTCAGCATTAAGTTTGGCGGCGGTTGGTATACTTAGGCTGCACCCGAGCACCCGAGCCATCGGCTTTTCAGATTCTTGCCAGTCCGAAAATGAATTTATGGCCCGTCCTGACCTAACCACGTCTTCGGTGTCTAAGAACCGCAGTCGAAACGGCTTGCAGATCCTATCCGACAAGCGCGTGTCGTCGCGGATTATTGGCTTCGGAGAAATGGCGGAGCTTGTGCGCCGCTTTGATTGGGCAAGCACGCCGGTCGGCGCAGTTGAGACGTGGTCCGATACGCTCGTGACGACGGTGAACCTTTTGCTGGCGTCGAGACACCCCATGTTTCTGTGGTGGGGACCGGATTTGATCCAGTTTTACAACGACGGGTATCGGCCAAGTATTCGGGCCGACAAGCATCCCTCAGCTCTTGGCCAGCGTGGTCGTCGATTGCTGGCCAGAAATATGGCCGATTATTGGTCCGCAGATCGAAGCGGTGATGGGGGAAGGGCAATCCACCTGGAATATAAATCAGCTGGTCCCCATCAATCGAAATGGAAAACTGGAAGAAGTTTTCTGGACGTACAGCTACAGTCCGGTGCGGGACAAAGACGGGGCGGTTTGCGGCACGCTGGTGGTTTGCAGTGAAACCACCGAGCAGGTGCTGAGCGAACGGCGCCTGCGCACCTTACTCCGGGTTACGGCCGAGTCGGTTTCGCAAAACAGATTTCACGAACCTGCCCGGTTGCAAAGTCTCGCGCAAAACATTGCGAGAAAGCTTGAGGACGATCCGGCCGACCTGCCATTTGCGGCGCTGTATTTGATGACGCAGGGCAAGATTCTGCATGCCGTTAGTACGGCTTCGACCGGGGCTCTGGCTGATCCAGATCACTGGCCGTTAAACGAGGTGGTAAATTCGCAGAACTTTCAGCTCGCCGAGAACCTTCGTCAGCGTTTCGGCGAGCTAGTTTTTGAGCCGTGGCCGGAGCCTGTTTCGCGGGCGCTGGTGTTGCCGCTGCGCATGGCGGGATCGTCGATTCAGGCTGTTCTTGTTTTGGGCATTAGCCCGCGGCTGCCGTTTGACGGGAGCTACCAAACCTTTTTTCAGTTGCTGGGGGCTCGAATTGCCGATCTGCTGCAGAGCGAGGTTCACAAGCTGGAAATTGCGGAAGCGGCGGAAAGATTCCGTCGCCTGGCAGAGGCAAATCCGTTCGGCACGGTTATCGGCGATTTGCGGGGGCAGATGAATTACGTGAATCCGGCGCTTCTTGAGGACGCTGGGTTATTCGGAAGCTGATGTGAGCGCGGGAAAAATGCGTTGGGACGATTTAACCCCGCCGGAGTTCGCATCGGCTGATGCCCGGGCGGTCGAGCAGTTGCGCGAATCTGGGCGCTGCGATGTGTATGAGAAGGCTTATATCGCGAAAGATGGACGCCGCGTGCCTATCCTGATCGGAGCATCTGCGATTGAGCCTGCAGAAGGTGAGCCTGAGATCGCGGCATTTGTTACTGACCTTACTCCGCTGAAAACTGCGGAGGAGGCGTTACGAACCGCGAATGAGGAGTTGGAGAAAAAAGTAGCGGAACGTACTGTGGCCCTTGAAGCGGAGATTGCAGATCGGAAACGCTTCGAAATAAGCCTGCGGGAACTGACCGGCCGCCTGTTGCAAACGCGCGATGAAGAACGGCGACACATGGCTCGGGAACTGCATGATCATGCGGGACAAACGCTCGTCGCTCTCGATCTGAATTTTTCTGAACTGCTGGGGATTGCCAAGGATCGGGATCCGAAGATAGTTGATTTAGTGGTTCAGAGCCGGAAACTGTCGGACGATTTGTCGAAAGAAATTCGCACCTTGTCGTATCTTCTTCATCCGCCGCTGCTCGATGAGGCTGGGCTTGGGTCGGCGTTGCAATGGTATGTGGAGGGTTTTTCGCAGCGCAGCGGAATCGTCATCGAACTGGCACTGCCCGAAGATTCGAGCAGGCTTTCGAAGGAGTTGGAGCTGGTTCTTTTTCGGGTGGTGCAGGAAAGTTTGACCAACGTGCATCGCCATTCGGGCAGCCCTTCCGCGAGAATTTGCCTGACGCGTTCGCACGACGCAGTTGAGGTCGAAATAGCGGACAAGGGGAAGGGAATTCCCGCGGAGAGATTGCAGCACATGAGTGTCGCGCAAATTGGGGTCGGAGTGCGGGGTATGCAGGAAAGAGTTCGGCAATTTGGCGGGACGCTGCGGATCGAGTCCAATCCGTCGGGAACGACGGTTACGGTGAAGGTCCCTCTGGCGGCGGATTAGCACATCGCCATCTGCCGACTTCAGCGGCGGACTTCAGTTGCTGACTACTGCATCAGCCGCCAGGCGCCCCACGCCCATACCACGGGCACGGCGAAGAGCATGGCGTCGATGCGATCGAGCATGCCTCCGTGCCCGGGTAGGATGGTGCCGGAATCTTTGACTCCGGCGCCGCGCTTGACCAGGGACTCAACCAGATCCCCCAACTGCGCTGCGATGTTGACTACGACCGAGAGAAGAACGATGGGCCAGAGTGGAGGTTGCTCCAGGCCGAACATGCCATCGCGGCGGTCGATCAGGCCGATCCGCAAGAGGGTCATGCTGATTCCCGGGGCGTGCTGAATCCACAATGTGCCGACGATTACGCTGGCTAAGACCGAGGCCAAGGCTCCCTCCCAGGTTTTCTTAGGACTGACTTCCGGGGACATGCGATGCCGGCCGAGTGACTTGCCGACGAAGTAGGCGAAGACATCTCCGGCCCACACGGCTAGCAGGGTGTAGATGGTCCAGATTGCGCCCGCCGGCTGCTGCCGGATTTCGACGAGCAATGCCATTGGTATCGCGATGTACCCAAAGGCGAACGCGGAAGCGGCTGCGGCGGGATAGCCGCTGGTTAAGTCGGGGCGCTGCATGGCTATCGTGAGAAATAAGAAGGGCGCAAGGGCCGCAGCCAAAGCCGTCCCATAAAGGATGGCGGTAGCCTCAACCAATGGCGTGCGATTAGTGGAAGCAATGATGACATACAGAAAGAAGAGCGCTACGAAGGTGTAAGTCGCGAAAGCTAAGGGGCTCGACTGCATAGTGCGTTGCCAACTTTAAGAATTCGGCTATTGCGAGAAGAGTTACGGCCCCGGCGAAGATTGCGAGTAGGTATAGCGGCGCTTTCAGCACCAGCAGCAGAACCAGCGGAATCAAGACTACGGCTGTGACGATGCGCTGGATCATCGGATTGTCATTGCATTGGAATTGGAACTGAATTGGTTGACGTTCGGATCGGACGGCCGAGGGCTGCCATCGCTACGCGAGCTTCTCCGCATCAATGCTTTGCCTCGGCGTGGGAGCGGTGCAACCCATTCTGCGCAGTATGGCCGTCCGGCCCCAGACCGCCATAGCGGCGGTCGCGCTTCTGATAATCTTCTATGCCCTCGAGTAGCTGGACGCCTCGGAAGTCAGGCCACAAAGTTTGGGTGACGTAGATTTCCGCATAAGCGAGTTGCCACAGCAAGAAATTGCTGAGGCGCATCTCACCGCTGGTGCGAATTACCAAGTCGGGGTCGGGTAACCCGCGCGTGTAGAGATGTTCACTAATCAGTTGCTCATCGACTTGCATGTGATCGAGGCCGCCGTTTTGGGATGCAGCCTCTGCCATGGAGCGGAAGGCGTCGACGATTTCGCTGCGCGCACTGTAGTTCAGCGCCAGCGTCAAGAGCATTCCAGTGTTCTTCGAGGTAGCGCAGCGGGCTTCGGCCATTTCTCGCTGCACCAGTTCGGGTAGTTCGTGCTGACGGCCAATGTAATTCAAACGAACATTGTGCGGTTGAAGGTTTTCAGTTCCGCTTTGAGATAGCGGCACAAAAGACGCATCAGGAAATCAACTTCAGTTTTCGGACGTTTCTTCCAGTTTTCTTCGGAAAAGGCGTAGAGGGTCAAGGAAGGAATGCCGATGCGGGCCGCAGTTTCAAGTGTTGAACGCACGGCGGTGACACCGGCGCGATGGCCGGCTACGCGCGGCATATGCCGACGCCTGGCCCAGCGGCCATTTCCGTCCATGATGATGGCGATATGCTGGGGAAGGCGCGACGAATCGAGCCGCAGGTAAACTTCCGTTTCCTTGCGGTCCAGCCCAGCCGGAACCGTGCGTTGCAAGCGGAACTCTCCGAGTCGAAACTAACACACGAAAACGAATGTGTGCAATGCGATGGGGAGTATCCCCGTTGGATGGGGAAGCTGGACAGCGGGGGACGGGCGAGGACGCCCGCCTCTCCATGATTACTTCGCTTCTTCGGGAATGATTCGTAGAGTGAGGCGCTCGGTGTGGCGAATGACAGTTAATGCACATTGCGCACCTACCTGAGCATCCGTCAACAACCGATGTAGGTCGTCCACGCCAGCGACTGGTTTTTCGTCGAGCGCCACGATCACATCGCCTTCGCGCAACCCGGCAGTTCGCGCGGGACTTCGGTCTTCGACGCCCACCACTACTACACCGGTTTCGCGGGCCAAGCCGTAAAAGCGAACAACTCTGCGATGAATGGGAACTGTCTGAGCCGAGACTCCGATGTAGCTGCGACGGATTCGTCCATCGCGGAGCAGGCGGCTGGCGACGAATTTTGCGGTGTTGATGCCGATGGCGAAACAGATTCCCTGAGCCGGCAAGATCGTCGCTGTATTGACGCCGATTACGTGGCCTCGCGAATCGACGAGCGGGCCGCCGGAATTTCCCGGGTTCAAGGCGGCGTCGGTTTGGATCACGTCTTCGATGAGGCGTCCGGAATAGGAGCGCAGCGATCGGCCGAGGGCGCTGATCACGCCTGCCGTGACTGTGGATTGAAATCCGTAGGGATTGCCGATGGCGATCGCCATCTGGCCCGGCCTCAGTTGCTGCGAGTCGCCCAGCGGAACGGCCTGTAATCCCGACGCATCGATTCGAATCACGGCGAGGTCGGTGGCGGGATCGTCGCCGATGGTGTGGGCGGGAGTGTGGCGACCGTCCGCGAGCGTTACTTCGATACGGGTTGCATCGTGCACGACGTGGCTGTTGGTGAGAATCAAGCCGTCGGGCGTGAAGACAAAACCGGAGCCGCCGCCACGACGCTCACGGGGCGCTTGCGAATTTGAACGGTTGCGTCGCGGATCTTGTTTATCGGTCAGATCCGGACGCGCGGCTTGATGCACTTCTACATTTACTACCGACGGGCTGACTCTTTCGACAGCGGTTGTTACTGCGCGCGAATAGGAGTCGAGCAGAGAAGCGTCGGAGGGTTCGGAAGCGGTGGGGTGAAGCGGCCCATCTTCCGAACCTGCGGGCAAGGCCCGGCAAGCGGTTGCTGCGAATGCAATGGAACATATTCTGTGAAAAGGCTATCGAGACTCATGCTGGATAGATGAAGATCGATGCAGATTGGATTCTCGCGTCAGGCTCGGTTCAGGCTTGGTTCACGCCGTAGGCATCGAGCAAATCGCGGAGTGTGGCGATGCCTTCAAGCCTGTGGATGTCGCCGCGATTCACCACCGGCAGGATGTCAACCTGATTTGTGCCCATGCGCTCAAGAGCCAGATCGAGCCCATGATCGGAGTGGACATGGGGGAAATCTATGGGATCGACGATTTCGCAGAGCTGCTTGTCGGCGTTATCGGTCAGATCTTTTTCCAGCATCGCAAGGTTCACGACCCCGATTACACCGCGTTTGTCGGAGACGAGCCAAGTGCGGACTCCGCTCGATCGCACTTTGTCCAGTGCCTCACGCACGGTCATGTCGCCGGGCAGCGATTCGCTGGCAGGCTTCATCACGGTGAATACCTGGCGCTGACCGTAACGCTGGCGCGTTTCAGCTGTGGGCAGGTGAATGCCATCTTGCATAGCCAGTCCTTCGTAGATCGGCTCCTCCTGCAATCGCGATGAGATAAAGAGGCTGACGAGATTCGCGATCATTAGAGGGACAATTACGGAATAGTCCTGCGTCATCTCGAAGATCATCAGGACGGATGTCATTGGCGTACGCACCACGCCGGCGAAGACGGCTCCCATTCCTACCAGCGCGTAAGCTCCGGGCAAAGCCGTGTAGCCGGGGAAAAAATGATGAGCGATGGTTCCGACCGTACCGCCCAGCATGGCGCCGATAAATAACGAAGGTCCGAATATGCCGCCAGCGTTGCCCGTGGCATAACTGGTCGTGACGGCTATCAGTTTCAGAACCACCAGTGCCGCCATCAACTGGAACGCCATTTTGTTATTCAGAGCGTCACCGACGTATCCGTAACCTACACCTAGAACCTGCGGGACAAACCAGCCCATCATGCCTACGAGCAAACCGCCTGCCACGGGTTGGAACCATACTGTTTTTAGCGGGAGACGCAGGAAACGCGCCCGAATGCCGAGCAGCATTTTGGTGAAGGCCGCCGACACTACTCCGCCAGCGACGCCGAGCACGGCATAGATTGCGAACTCCGCGGGATGAACCAGTTGATATTGCGGAACCTTGAAAAGCGGATGATCGCCGAGGAAAACTCGCAAGACCATCCAGGCGGTGGCGGATGCCAGCACTACCGCGCCCATCACGGGCGCGTAGAGATCGCCGGTGATCTCTTCGAGTGAAAACAGGACTGCGGCTAGGGGAGTGTTGAATGCAGCCGCGATAGCTGCGGCTGCTCCTACCGGTATGAGTCTTTTCATCTGCTCGGTGCGCAGTCCGAGCAGGCGTCCTAATACCGAGCCAATGCCCGCACCTACTTGAACCGAAGGTCCTTCGCGGCCGAGAGGGATTCCGCTGGCTAGGGTGACGGATGTGCAGAAAAATTTGCCGAGGACGGTGCGGAGTGTGATACGGCCTTCACGCGCAAAAAGCGCCGCTTTGGTTTGTGGAACTCCGCTGCCGCGCGCGTTCGGAAAATAGCGATAGAGCAGATATCCGATGCCGAACGAACCGACGACTGGGAAGAGCAATCGCCGCCAAGGGGCTCCATTTACTGGGTAGAGACGCATCCCCAAGTTTTCGGTTAGGAGGATGAATGCGACGACGGCCATGCCGGTTAATGCGCCGATAACCAGCGACAACACGAGAAATATCTGCCCTTCACGCTGCCGCAGTGTGGCGATGTGACGGCCCAGCCAGTTTTTCGAGCCGGTCGCGCTTCCGATCGGTACGGTGTCAGTCGTTGTTCTGGAGTTGCCGGTTGTCGAGCTGCTGGTTGTCAATTTGCTTGTTCCCAATCTGCTTTCAGAAAGGATATCGCACTGGAACTGATTAGATGTTGGCAGACGAGAGGATGATCGCTGCTTAAGCGAGCAAAGAATAATTCCCGCTGGCATCTTCGGTCTCGGCGACTTCTCTCAGTTCTGGGTAATGCTTCACCAGAGTCTCCGGGGCACGGACTCTTTTCCCTTCCAGCAGATGGCGTAATTCCAGTGCATTGACGGCGGCCTTGGCCTGAAAGTGATTATTCGCGATCACGTAAGTTGACTCAGCCTGGCGCGAGATGACTTCGATTTTTTCCTTCCATTTTTGAAGTTCGGCTGGCTTATAGAGATAATTGTAACGGTCGTTGCGGCTGTCGCTGTCGAACCATTGCTCATAGTTGCGACCGTGGAGACGAACATATCCGACGGCCGAGGTGACATGCTCGGTCGGTGCGAGAGAATGGCCGAGCACTGGCTGGTCGATGTTGCAGAAACCTACGTTCTGGCGCATGAACTCGGCGAGCGTTTCCGGATTGTTCCAACTCTCGTGGCGCACTTCGACCACTCGCGGGTACTCGATGAACTGGCGCAGTAGCTGTTCCAGGTATTCGCGATTCAGGCTGGTGTTCTTGAACGATACGGGAAACTGAATGAGCAGCGCGCCCAGCTTGCCTTCGGAAGCGAGCGAATCCAGGCCCTCCCGCGCAAGCCTTTCATCTTTGTCGTTCTGGCGGATGCTCGCGGCCGAAGTCGGCTCCATTACGGCGAGCGGAGAATGCGTGAAAGACTGATGCAGCTTGGCGGTGAAAACGAAGTTTGGATTGACCGCGGCGGCCTTCTTCGACCAGAGGCGTCCGATTTCGGGCCGGATGTGACCGTAAAACGAAGTGTTGATTTCGATGAGGTCAAAGAATCGCGCCAGAAACTCGACGGGATGAATTTTCTTGCGCGTCACTTCCGGCGGATAAAGAATTCCGTCCCAGTCTTTGTAGGACCAACCGGCGGTGCCGATGCGGATTTGTGGCGCGGGTTGCATACCGGTGGGCCGGACGCAGGCAGGTTAGCACAGAGATTGTGTGAGACCTCTCAACTTTTATTTCGATCGCAGCACGCGGCCGACGGCGCCCGCGCCACTGGTACGAATTAGTAGAGGAGAATTGCGACCCAGTACATCCCTGTTGGATATGCCGGATTGCGCGCGTAGCAGGAGCCTACTGCGAATTGGCTGAGGTTTGGATCGCGCAGCAATCGCATCGCGCCCTGCGGCAGAACTTCGGGACGGCTCTGCGTGTAGGTGATGATTTTTCGATTGTCGTAGGTAGCCGCTATCAGATGAGCGTTCGGATGGTCCTGTGTGGCTAAGGCGCAGGCAGCCGCATCGAGTTTTGGCGGCGCGAACTGGACGAGTTCGGGAAGGCCCGACCGCTGGCGCATTTGACCGATGGCTTCTCCAACTAATCTGCCGCTCTCTTGCGCGGAATAGGACGGCACTTCGTGCCCGAAATCCTGCGCAACGTATAACTTGCCTTTGCTCCAAATAGCGGCTATCCCCGCGACATTGAATCCGCGATCGAGAAGGTTGTCACGGTGCGGAGGCGAGCGCATCAGAACTTCGTTCGCTCCCAAAGTGCAGGTGGCGTAGGCGATGTTCTCGCCCGCGCGATCCATTCTCAAGGGGCTGACCAGCGCAATTCTTTCGAGGAGGGCCGGTTCGCCGGGTAGCTGATGCTCAAGTTGCTGGCTGCGAACCATGAGACGGGCGTGGGCTCGGGCCGCGTCACGCAGGCTCTCGTCCATGCGCAGCGTGGAGACGCTGGCGATTTCGCGACTCTGGTTTGCCATCTGCAAAAGTTCGTTCTCGGCAGCGGTGTCCTCACCTGAGGACGCCACCGCCACCGAGTTCGAGTGGGGGTGGGAAAACTTGTTGCCCATGTCGCCACAATTAGTGGGTGGCGGGGTGATCTGCGCCGCGCGCATGTGAGGAATCACCGCCAGGATTGCGAGTGCCAGAGCCAGCGCCCGGAGCATAATTTTGTGGTTGGCGTTGCGGCTCGGGGATCGCCGGCAAAGTTCCGCTTTCCATCTCCCACGCTAGCCTCTAGAATTTGTATCGACCACTTACTATGGAGATCATCCTACTGGTTACCGTTCTGGTGGGAACCCTTGTCCTGCTTGGGTTCTCGGCTGCGCTGCTGCGGCGCGTTTCGGCTGCCGCGCAAGTAGATGTAAAAGCGGAAGTTGCGGGTCAGCTCGAAAGGTTCACTACGGACCTTGGCCAAAAGATCAGTATCAGCACTGCCGACATGGCCACCCGTTTAGAGCAGACCAAAGGTGATCTCCGGCAGCAGGTCACAGACCGCATCCAGCAGGGGTTTTCAGAGATTCGCAGCTCGGTCGAGCAGCAACTGGCGGCGGGCAGGGAAGAGCAGAACCGTTGCCTGAGCGACGGCCGCAGCGAGATGACAAGTTCTCTTCTGCTCACCACGCAGCAGCTCAAAGTTGAATTTCAAAGCCTGAATCAGCAGACGGCGCAGAGCCTGGAATCAATTCGCGATCGCGTGGACTCGAGGCTGATGGCCATCACCGATCAGGTGCAGCAAAAGCTTGATCAGAATATTAAAGAAGGATTTGCGCAGTTCGAAAAGGTTCAACAGCACTTGAAGAATGCGGAAGAGCAGTTACGCGAAGTGGGCGCGCTCGGCCACTCCATTAATGATTTGAATAATCTGCTCAAGCTTCCTCATTTGCGTGGCCAGTTCGGCGAAGCGAGCCTAGAGCGTTTGCTGGCAGACTTTTTGCCGGCGCACATGTTCGCGCTGCAATCGTCACCGGGCGAGGGCGGAGGACGCGCGGATGCCGTCATTTACTTCCCTGATCGAAAACTTCCGATTGACGCCAAGTTTCCGCGCGAACAGGTGATTGCGCTGTTTGAGAGCAATGACAAGGCTGAGATCGAACTGGCGCGAATCGCGCTGGTGCGGGTGATGAAGGCGGAAGCGAAGCGCATTCAGCAGTATATTCAGCCGGAGCACGGCACGACGGAAATTGCGCTCATGTACCTGCCAAGCGAGACGCTGTATATGGAAGTGATCCGCAACCGCGAACTGGGCGACTGGATGAATGAGCAACACGTTTTTCCCGTTTCGCCTAACACGCTGCTGATGACCCTGCACACAATTTCACTCGTTCATAAATGGTATGAGGTTGCCACGCGCTTTGAGAAGAGCCGCGCCGAGCTTGCCAAGGCGCAGAAGTCGTTCGACTTTTTCCAGAACCAGTTTGAAAATGTCGGCAAGAATCTGAACAAGGCGCAGGAGGCGTTTGAGACGGCACAGCGGCACCTCAAGAGTTATCGTGGGAAAGTTTCCGCGCTCAGCGGACAGGAGCAACTGGAGTTGGAGAACTCCACGCCGGTCGACAAGGCATTGCCGCTGGTTGACAAGGCCAGCGCGTAATACACGTCCACCAACCTTCGAACAATCTTGTTAAGCCACAGTTCTTTTTTTTTTGGTCGTGGTATATACCTGTGATATCTATCTCCGGTAGCGACACTTGGTATAGACTAAATTGAGAGAAGAGACAGGAGTTTTATGGCCGAAACCGGAATCGCTAAGCTGTTCCGCAATGGACGTAGCCAGGCGGTACGTTTGCCTCGAGAATTTCGCTTTGAGGGCAATCAGGTGCGCATACGCCGAATGGCGGAGGGAGTGCTTCTCGAACCGCTCATCGCTGACCCTGCGGAGTGGTTTGCGGAACTGGACCGCGTTAGAGAGGTATTCTTTTTCGATAAGAACAAGGATCGGAACCAGCCGATTACGCCTCGCCGCGAGATCTTCAAGTGAAGTATCTGCTCGATACTAATGCTTGTATTGCGCTGATAAACGATAAAGTGCCATCGGTCAGGATCAGATTTCAAAGCGCTTTAGTTGCCGACGCAGAGATTTTTGTTTCGTCCATCGTGGCCTTTGAGCTTTGGTATGGAGTCGCTAAGAGTGCCCGCGCAGAGGCCAATGCGCGCGTGGTAGAAACATTCTTCGGAGGTCCGTTGAGGTTGCTGGCTTTCGAAGGCGAAGATGCAAAGGTTGCAGGCCGCGTGCGAGCGGCGCTGGAAAGCGCAGGAAAATCCATTGGAGCTTACGACATTTTGATTGCAGCGCAGGCGGTTCGGCAGAGTTTGACTCTGGTCACCGCGAACGAGAAAGAGTTTAGGCGGGTCAAGGGTTTGGAGTGGGAGGATTGGGCGAAGAGCTAAACTGGCTACGACACCGAATCAAGCGAAACTTCTAACTGCTTCGTTCATTCCTTTCTCGTATGCGCCGATCAGCTTGTCCGTCATGGCATTGGTTGTTTGATCGATTTTCTTGCGCGATGGATCGGCGTTGAACCATGCGAGCGATTGCTGGACGCCTTCGGCAAAAGTTGTGGTGGCGCCAAAGCCAGGAACGAAGCGCTTGATCTTTGAGTTATCGAAAACTACGCTCACGGATTTATCGCCTAATAGCGTGCCTTTTTTCTCCGGGACGCAGGCCGCGATGAAGTCGGATGGGATATGCACCAGTTGAGGTTCGACTCCGACGGCAGCGCCCACAATGCGAAATAGCTGATCCCAAGTGAGAACTTCATCCGACGTGATGTGAAAAGCGTGCCCGATGGCTTGCAAGTGACCGAGCAAACCGACCAATCCTTTCGCAAAATCGGTGTTGTGGGTTATGACCCAGAGAGAAGATCCGTCTCCGGGCACAACCATCTTTTGTCCGCGGATCATGCGGTCGACGGCCGTGTAGGAGTGTTGCCAGCTGTTGAGCACGAGCGGAATCAGCGTGTGTCCGTAAGTTAACGACGGGCGAATGATGGTAATCGGGAATCCCTCTTCGCGATAAGCCTGCATGAGCCGTTCTTCGCAGGCGATCTTCTTGCGCGAATAATCCCAGTAGGGATTGACTAGCGGCGTCGACTCGGTGATCAAGTATTGCGTGGCTGGCTTTTGATACACGCTTGCGGAACTGATGAATATGAACTGGCGGGTGCGGCCGCGAAATAATTTGAGATCGCGTTCGATGTCGGCTGGTGTGAAAGCGATCCAATCGACAACGGCATCGAAAGTCTTGTGCTGCAATTTCTGAAATATTGTGGGATCGTTTGCGTCGGCTGTCAGTGTCTTGACCCCGAGCGGAAGCTCGGCGAGATGCTGGCCGCGGCTTAGCAGCGTGACGTCGATGCCCCGCTGGGCGGCCAGCGCTGTGCACGCGATGCTGATGATTCCGGTTCCACCGATGAAGAGAACTTTCATAAGACATTATTTGTAGCAGGAAACGAGCCTGTTTCGCAGCGCCCGCTGCGGTAGGCGCTATGAGGGTACTAATGGAACATCCGCAAATCAAACTCAAAAGGCCGCGGCTTTTCAATCTTAGGCTTACGGAAATTGGAGTGTGCAGGATTCAGCAACACATTCCATTCGCCACGAATGGCTGCAGAAGGTACATGAAGCGCGATTGTCGTTCGCGCGCGAATCCAGCGATCGCCGAATGCCCTTAGCGATTCATCTCTAGTCTCGTACCATTTTCTCGGCAGAGACTTCGGATCTAGATGTTCAGTCGGGATATCGTCCGGAAGTTCGGCCCTGATCGAGACTAAATCATCAGGTCGCAGATTGGGTTCAAGATGGACGAAAGTCTCAATCGCCGCCAAGGCAAGAGAGGGCGAGGTGTAGACAACCCGCACGCCTTCACTGTTCCAGCGGCCGCCGTAAAGCCGGGCGCCCTCGCCTGAGAACGCGCCAGCGGCATGAAGTTTACGGCAAATCCGCCAAAGGTGCATCAGCTATAGACGCCGTAGGCGATCCGTCCGAGAATGTTTTCCACTTCTCTGGTTCCGAGATCGGTATCCAATTGATCGATTGGCATCCTGCCGCCCAGAGCGCGGTTGGGGGTTCGCAGCCAAGCCGAAGCTTTGGCAGCATTTCCGATCATCTCAACGGCAGTGGCATACACCCGCGCCATCGCACAGTGCGGTCGGATTCGGCGGCGGTGAGACGCGAGTGCCGACTGAGACGCCGTGTCAAAGTGCGCTGTGGAATGCCGAGTTTCTGCGAAATCGCCGCATTTTTGAGATCAAGCTTTTCTCCGAGGACGATGAGAGAGCTGGAGGGCAAACCCTTTCGGATCAACTCCGCGAGTTGAGCGAAATTTCTGATGGAGCGGCCGAGAGTTTTTTTGCCTCCGAGCGCCTCGGCTATACCGGCAGAAGTCATGATGGCCTCTTGGCTATTTATAGTACGCCATTTGGCATGATAAGACACAAGAATAAGTTGGCGTATTTAGTAGCTGTAGACAAAACATAGTTGTGGCTAAGCGCTCTCTGGATACGGTATTCGACGGCTTTTGTTGCGGCGCGGATTTGAGGTGCTTCCGCGTCTTTTACTTCCCAGATTCCGTCGAATTTCACGAAGTATGGCTCGACCGAAATGCCGGGAAAGTTCGAGGTGAGGAGTTGGGTAGCGCGGAGAAGTTCGCCGTGATGATGCGTGGCTTCGGCTTCGTGGTCGCCTTTAAAATGCGCCAGGCCGCCATAAGTCGCGCAGTCGGAATGGCTCATCACGAGCACGCGCTTGGTCTGGTGCAGGCGGATCGACATGCGAACCTGTTCGAGAATGAAATCCTGTTCGAAGTCGTTGCGCGGTGAGGCCAGGGTCTTGGCCCCTCCGGCAACGACGATCATGTCCGCACGCTCTATGCCTTGCTTCTTCAGAAACTTTCGTATGACAGTGCCGATACGGTGATCGAAGCAACAGAGAACCGCGGCGTCCGCCACATATGGGGCGGAGGGAGAGTCGAAATGGAAGACCTTATTCACGCGGCAATGCCGTTACGATTCTAACTTGCGAAAGCGGTCGAGGCAACGCGTTACGCTCCTCGCTTTGTTTTCAGCTCAGTTAATAACTGTTCGATGCGATCTTCCTTTTCCAGCGCGGCGAGGCGGTCTTCCACATCCTCGGCGAGGAGTTGGGCTTTGGCTCCGCTGATAGCTTCTTCGCGAGCCACTTTTTCCTTCATGCGATCGAAGGTGCCTGACCTGGAATTTGCGCTCATACCAGACTGGGCATCGGTGGCTCGATGTGCTGCACGGGCGCGGCGGTGCTGCGCGATCAGGAGATCGGCTTTGGCATTAGCCTCGGCCAGCTTCTGATCGAGATTGCGCAGTGCCGATTTCAGATTCTCGACCTGGGCTTTCTGGTCTTCGAGTTGTTGCGCGAAGTTCGAACTCAGATCGCGATAACTCTCGACACGGAGCAGGGCGGCGCGGGCCAGATCGTCTTGCTTCTTGTCAACGGCCAACTCGGCCTTGCGCATCCATTCCTGGATCTTCTCGTCATTCTCCAGCTTCTTTTTTTCCAGCAGATGCTGGTCAGCAATGCCGATTGCGACTTGCGTTTTGACTTGCAGGAGCTGGTTGTTCATGTCGAGGATGACCTGTTTGATCATCTTTTCGGGTTCCTCAGCTTTGTCGATAAGATCGTTGAGGTTTGCTCGGACTAAGGTTGCAACGCGTTCCAGTAATGCCATAAAATACCTCGTGTAAGTTATTCGTTAATCGCTCGATTTTTTGTTCCAGGCTCCACCCACCAAAGAAATTGCGATATAAGCTGCGATTCCGGCAGCGACCCACAGGCCCAAGTGGCCAATCGCTGCGCCGATAGCGGCGCCCATGGCGCCACCCAGGGCGACGGATAGGCTCAGTGATCTGGCGTGATGAAGTTCTTCGTGCACGGGTTAATCTCCTTCAAGATTCTCTTAAGCTGGACACAAGATCCCAAGAATTCGGCTCGGGTGGAATCCCACCCTAACCTCGCAAAAGCGCGAGGTTAGGATGGGGCACCCTCGGTTCATTCTCACCCTCGGTACTTCACTTTTGCCTCGGTCACTTTCATCCTCGGTTTACTTTGCGCCATTGCCGGAATCGTTCGGCTTCGATGCTTTGTCGCCTATTTGCCTTACTTTTCCTAATAATTCTCCTAACGGCATGCCGCTGAGGGTTTCAAACAGAGCTGGTACCTGTGCGGCCATTTTTGTGATGTCTCCGGTGATCTTGTTCAACCCAGCGGCATCGCCGTTGCCGGTGGAGACGATGGTGATCTTGTCCACATTCGCCAGCGGCGCGGCCAGAGCTTTTACTATTTCCGGGAGGCCAGTAATCAGTTTGTCGACTACGGCGGCCTGGTTGTATTCCTGATACGCCTCGGCTTTTACGTTCATGGCTTTCGCTTCGGCCTCGCCTTTCTTGAAGATGATTTCGGCCTCAGCTTCGCCTTGCGCGCGAATCGCTGATGCGTGTCCCTCGGCTTCCGCGATCAGGCGCTGCTTTTCGGCGGCAGCGAGGGTTTCGATGCGTTGACGCTCGATCTCGGCGCCTTTAAGTACCGTTGCAATCAATTCTTTTTCGCGGCGGCTAATTTCGGCGTCCTGGACTTTGACCTGTCCTTCTTTTTCGACTTGCTGTACGCGGACGCTTTCGGTGATGACCTGTTGCTGCATGACATTAGATTGAATGTCATACGCCTTATCGGCCTGCGCTTGTTGCTTCTTACTTACCTCAAGGTATTGCGCTTTTTTGACCTCGAGATCGCGCTGCGATTCGGCCTGCTTCGCCTGAGAAAGCGTCTCTGCGAGCACGCGTTCCTGATCGGCTTGCGCCTTTGCAACTGCGGCTTCGCGAGTTGCCATGGCGCGCTTGATGGCGGTGTCGCGCTCGGCTTCGGCAGTAGCCACGTCGGCGTCACGCTTGATGCGCGCTACGTCGGGCTTGCCCATGTTGGTGATGTATTCGTTCTTGTCGCGGACCTCTTTGATGGTGAATGAAATTACTTCGAGGCCCATTTTGTTCATGTCATCGGCGCAGGTGCCGCGCATGCGATCGCCGACCATTTCTGGTTGCTTGACAATCTCTTCCACGGTGAGTTGTCCGATGATGCCGCGCAGATGGCCTTCCATGACCAGGCGGATCAGGCTTTCGCGCTCCTGATCGCTCTTAGTCAAAAACTGCTCGGCTGCGGTGAGGATCGATTCTTTGTCGGACTTCACCTTGATTTGCGCGACGGCCTCGACAGTGACAGCTACGCCCTGCTTGGTGTAGAGATCCTGTTGCGGGGCGACGTCAAACGACATCAATTCGAGTGAAAGACCTTTGGCATTTTCGACCATCGGAAAGATGACCGTGCCGTGGCCTTGAACCACGCGCGTTCCGCGAAAGCCGTAAACGATCAGCGCTTCATGCGGCCCAGCTTTGCGGTATAAGCGCGCCAGCATGCTCATGAGGAACAAGATGACTAAAACCATCAGTCCCGCAGAGACCAGAATTATTTCCGTTCTCGTGTCGAACATAGTGCCTCCTGAAAAGTCGTTGCTCTCAGCGGCTAGAGCCGCTGTTTAGCTTGAAAGTCTTTCGGCACGACTGAAGTCGTGCCCTTGCCACCTGCGGTCGCGCCTGCAACGCCTGAAGTCGCGCCTTTTTCAACGCCCGAAATCGCGCCGTGCCCTGAACCTGAACTCATCACCTGGTCGAGATCGTGCATGATGCGCTGCGGATCGTTGTGTCCCAGAAAAACGTCGCCGTTCGAAGTTCTGATGTGGACAACTTTGTTACACCACACATAGGCGCGACTGTTACCAACTCCGCGAATGCCGTAGCCCTGCCACATGCTCCAGTGTTCTGGTGCGTAGCTTTGAATCTGGTTTTGCGGTACTGAGCGGAGGCGAAAACCTAGTGCGCTAATTTCGAAACCGTGAAGAAAAAAACGATACCGAAAACCGCTCCATGCGGCGGCGATGATTGCGAGGCTCATGAGGACGACGACGCTCATGGCGATGCGTACGGCCGTTACTGGCGCCACGATGGCGGCGATCAGCGGCCCGAAAACGGCTGGCAGGAATAATAGGACCAGCGGCCGGCCAGCGTGCGTTTCTTCAGCCACTAGATCAGTCGGAGTATTTGTAACGTGGGGAAGGGCCGGTTCGCGCCTCGATGCTACGTAAATCGCGATCAACAAAATCGCAGCGACGGGAACCGCGATGAGTGTCGCTCCCATGGGTATCGCTGCGCCGTGCAGGTTGTAAGCGATGAGGCCACGATTTACTTCGACCATCGTTCCAATGACGAGGTAACAAAAAGCCAGCATCGCCCAGGAAAACGCATCCACGCGACTTCGCGACCTGTAGAGCATCAACGGGGTGAAGACGATCAGCAGAAGTGCCATAAATCCGACAGCGAACCCGAGAGCCTGGGAGCGTAACATCCATCCATTGGCGCGGCCGGTGGCGTCGAAGTGCGTCGCCACGTGAGCGGGAAGCTGGTTCCACGATTGCCGATAGAGATAGGCGGTGAGCGGCAACGCGAGCCACAGAAGAATGATTACGAATTGGAAGATGCGACGATTCATAATGTGTCTTCGTTACGTACTGCGGGGTTACCCACCGCGGGGTTACTCACCACGCGATTACTCGCCACTGATTTCCTCCCAGCGCTTGACGTACGCAATCCCTTTTTCGTAGCGGGACACAACAATTTCCGCGCCTTTTTCGATCGCCTGACAATTCTCGCTGCGGGCGCCGCAAGTACGCCGGGTGCCGGCCTGCGAGTAGATGATTTCGCCAGTGCCGTTTTCGCGAATCGGCATCGAGATTCGTCCCAGCACTCCAACCATCTCGTAGTCGGCGGCGTCCATGTTCTCTTCGCGCGAGATGAGCACCCGCGAAAAAAACAAGAACACGATCGTGGCGCCTAAGAGTCCCGCTCCCAGAGCAATCAGCAAGCCGAGCGCGAACCAGATACTGGAGAAGCGCGTGATCAGAAAACCGGTGCCTCCGAACCAGGCGAGAAACGCGGTCAGGCTAACGAAGTTGAATGGTGATGGCGTCTGGTCTCCCGCATGGGCAGCGGCGCCCTTGCCCGCGCTTCCATGAGCTACTGGTACGTGGCCAGAGCCAACATGGCCGCCCACGTGCGGAAAGTGCGGCAGATGCAAGTGCCCGTGCAGTCCGCCGACGAGAAACGAAATCGCGCTCAGCAGAAAGCCAATGGCGAAACAGGTCAGGTAAAAATCAGACCAGGTCACGTTCCAGTTCATGTGTTTCGCCTCCTGGGTGCCATGCCGGTGGCACGGGCAAGTTCGGGACGCAGCGCTTCGAACAGGCGGTCGGCAAGCCCGGGCGTGTTCAGGATTTCGCCGAGCAGCAAGAGACAACGCCGAGTGTCTTTGTCGCGTGCAACCTTGATCAGCACGTTGCTCACCTCCGGGTCGCTGGCGAAGCGTTCGGAGCCTTGCAACAGCCAGACATCGAGTTGACCTTCGGTCGTGCGCAGGTCGCTGACCAATTCCGTGTGATAGCCTTCGGGGTCATCCACCAGAAAACCGGGATGCACCTTGAAAAATCGCGCCAACAAGGTGCGCGAAGATTGCGTCATGTGCGGGCGCTTGCCACGTTCAATCTGCGAGAGGTACGACTGGCTGATCTTTTTCCCTGTTTCGGATTGGATGCCTTTCATCAACTCCTGCTGGGTAAGCGGGCGATTCAAACCGCGGAGGGAGCCTTCGACCTCGCGAAGATAGCGAATTTTTTCTCCCAATGTCATATATGCCAAATCGCAATAATGATATCGCAATATGAAATATTGTCAAGAACAGGATATCTCGCATTTACAATGACTTAGCGCAGAATTGTTTATTGGGAACAAAAGCCCTCGCCGGAGCGAAGGCTTTCAATCTTGATTGCCAGGTCGAAACAACGCGGTGGTTTGGCTAAGCGATCTCTTTGCCAGTGCGCGGGTTTTAGTCGACTTGCAATTGCACAGTAGCGCTATGCGACTCACCGGCTGCGACCGTGCCAACAATGCTGATGTTGTAGATCCCGGCCTGCGTGCCAGCCGGGGTCGTGTTCGGAGTGCTCGGCGAGCCGCATCCTGGCAGCAAAATGATCACGACCGCAATGATACTCAGCATCATTCCGATCAACCAGCGACGACGTTTGCGACCGGCGCCGAGCCCGAGTCCCATCAGGCTTACTCCGGCAATGGGAAGCCATGAAGCGTAGAACGAGCCGCCACGCAAGATGCTGCCCACGGTCACGGGACGCACAACGGTAGGAATAGTCAGCGTGGTGCTGGCGCAGGCGCTGCCGGTCAGAATGACGGGGGTGGGGGCGAAGGTCGGGGTGCTTGCCGTGTCCATCGAAGGCGTGATGGTGTCGGTTGGGGTGATGGTGGCGCTGAAGCCCATGCTCGGAACTGAAGGACAAAACGTAACTGGAATGGTCGCAGCTTGACCTGCCGTGACGATTGGGGTGGGTGTAGTGGCACTGATCGTAAAATCGACCACATTCACTGTCTGCGCCGGCGAATTTGCCGTAATGCTGCTGCCATTCGCACTAGCGACGCCTGATACCGACACCTGGGTGACGACAGGGGTAGTTGTGTCATTCGTGGTGACGTTGATTTGAACCGAGGCTGGAGTAGTGCTGACACCCAGCGTGGAAATGGTGCAAGGCACGACCTCGTTTTGGCCCTCGGCGGTGGAGCAGGATCCGGTACCCGCCGTGACTGTGCCCTGCGGAGGCGACGAAAGCGCTGCCAAACCGGTATTGGGCTGCACTGTCGCGTCAAAGTTGACTGAGTTGGCGGGGTCAGGTCCAGTGTTGGTGATGTTGAAGGTAAATGAGATTTGAATTCCCGCGGCGGCAGGACTTGGAGTTGGACTGGAGGACGCAGTCGTCACCGTCAGGTTGCTTTTAGCGCCAAGTTTGCTTACGAAGGCATCCGTCGTGGTTGCGTTGAAGGTTCCCTGCAATGCACTTGCTGGACTCGCACTAACAGGAAAATCCGCCGATCCAGTGGTGCCGGCCACGTAGGTGGCGCCATAAATATCGAGGGCGATCCCGGTGCCCTGGTCCGGGCCGCTGCCGCCTAGAAAAGTTACGAAGTCACCCGTAACTGTACCCGTGCTGGTGTCCGTCTGCCCTGACGTGGTTGAAATTGCCGCAACGAAAGCGTCTCCGTCGCCTCCGTAGGCACCGTTGTACGAGCTGATCGGCAGGTTTGGCTGGATGGGGTTAGTTGTGGCAAAACCTCCTGAGGTCGAGCCCGCCACGAAAGCCGTGGCAACGGAATTGACTTGGATGGCATTGCCCATGTCGGGCCCGGGACCCCCCAGATAGGTTAAGTAGGTAAGCGGGTACACTCCATTCTGATTGCCGATCTCGGCCATAAAGGCATTGGGGTTACCGTTTGTCCCACGATAGCCTTCGGTTTGAAAGGAGGTTCCAGGACTCACCCAGTACCCGGCGGTCGCGGAATTGGTTGGCGAGTTCGTGGAGCCGGTGACGTAAGCGTTGCCAGAGGCGTCCACGGCGATGGCATTGCCCGTTTCGCTTCCAACTCCGCCTAGATAGGTCGCATAGAGCAGGCTGGAGGTGCCGTCAAAGTTCGGATTGAACTTGGCGACGAAAGCGTCAGTGATAGTGGTGGGGCTGTTCGAGGTGCAGTTAGTGGCAGTGCTGCCCTGATTGAGGCAGGGCTGCTGCGCGTTGAGAAGCGGAAATGCCACCCCGCCGTTCGTTCCCTGCACGGGAAGCATGTTGGTGGTGCTGGTAATGTACATGTTCCCCGCAGGGTCGACCGTAACGCCGCCGCACGGAAGCACAAGGTTCGACGGGGTGCAGATGCCGGCGATGGCGACGACAGGATTGCCGCCTCCAAAAAAAGTGGAATAAAGCATGCTCTGCTGGCCGCCGCCGTTGGTGTTGATCTTGCTGGCGAAGAACTGAGGGTTTCCCGGAGAGTTCGATGCCAACTGATAGCCGTTGGCGTTGGCGGGAAAGCCGTTGCCGATGGCGTTGGTGGACGTAGTGCTGCCGGTGAGGTATGCGTTTTGATTGATGTCAACCGCGACTCCGGCGACTATATCGTAGCCATTCCCGGCGAGGAAAGTGGAATAGGTGAGGCTGTAAGCCAGACTGCCAGCGGTGCCGGTGAAGGCAATCTTGCTCAGAAATCCGTGGGTTCCAGGGAAATCCGCGGTTACCTCTGTGTTCGTTTGGAACGCGTTGGACGTGGTCGGGAAGTTGCTCGAAGTTGTCGTGCCGGCAACGTAGATCCCGGAGTTGGAATCGACGGCGAGTCCACCGAGGGTGTCGGATCCCGAACCGCCAAGATAGGTTGCGTAGACAAGTTGCGGCGAAGGGGTTCCGGTGTACTGCGGGGGCTGCAAGGTCGGGTTGATGACTGCGATGAAGATGTTCTGTGGGCCCGAAAGCTGGTCTGGCGTCATGGGCGGGGTGGGGCCAGGATTGATGGGAAAGTTTGGCGACGTGGTCGATCCCGCGACATACATCAGAAGGTTGGAGTCGACTGCGACCTGAACGAAGTTCTCGTTGCCGCCGGTACCGCCAATGTAGGTCGAATAGGTAAGGATTGGGTCGATGACGAGGTCACGGCTGTGGTCGTAATCTCCAATGAGAAATCCGATTTTATTCTTGGCAAGTTGGCGGAAACCTCCGGCGATCTCTTTCTCGGAATGGCCGGGTGTACTTCCGACCGCAGGCATTGCGGGCTGATAGATGCGCGGCGCGTGAAAACGGACGTCGCCGTTCGCGGTTGAGAGAATCAGCTCGCCAGAGTCACTGGAATCCGCCGAGGCATTTCCCGAAACTATGCGCGCGGATGCGCCCTTGAAATCCAGCACGATCTGGTTCGGGTCAGCTCCTGGGGAGACACGGAAGTCGTACTCCAGCTGCCCCTGATTGCCGTAGTAAACCAAATCGACGCCGGGATAAACCGATTCATATTGCACGCGCGCAAACTGCGGAATGTTTTGCCGCCATTTGGATGGATCATCGCCGATAAAATAATTGCTCTTGCCCGGCAACGGAGATACGCCGGAAACGCGTGCGGAAGAGTTAGTGCCGTCGAGGCGCATCCGAATGACCGAGTTGGAGCTGTTATGAGAGCGTTGATCTGAGTGCTGACCGCCGGCAGCGGCTGGCTGAAGTTCCAGCACCGCTTCGTCCGCAGTCAAGAAGAGTCCGTAACCCCTGCCGCGCGAGAGAAATTTTACTTGAGGATCGGTTTGTCCCTGGTTCGGCTCGAAGAATAGCGGCAGCGAAAACGACGTCGAGAATAAAGCCTTATGATTGGTCGCGGGATCTGCGCTGGCTGCGTTCACTGCGGTTTCGAAATAAAACGCGGTGCCTGTTGTCGCGAGCACTCCTGCTGCGAGAACAACAACCCTTATCCAATTTGCCGTTTTTTTTCTTGAGCCCAAACTTCGCACTGAACCTCCTACCGAAACAGGGTAATTCCAATTCACGAAGCTCCTCCGATTTCCCAATTGCATGGAGAGGGAACAAGAACGGCACAGCAACACCGCTGCGGCTCGACGCTATTTAAAACGCGGCTGCTTACCTGTCACCAGAATTAGGATTGATCAAACAAATACTTTTACATTCAACAGATACGCTGTCAAGCCGAGCAGACTGCGTGGGCCGGATAGTGAGAAGCTGAAAGAGAGGCAAATGGTTGTAAAGAAAAAGGTCTCAGGGCTCTGTTCACATCGAGCTCTTCACAGGTGGGATGTCCCGACACCTGAGCCTTTCAATGCCGCTATCTCGCGCTTCAAACGCGAATAACGGCGGACGATCGTGCTCAGATATGTGATGTGGATAATCCAGGTCACCGCGTAGGCTGCAAAGAGATACGGGTTTCCACTCATCGTCATTTCAAACTCACCTCAAACTCTCGCGGGGATCCAGTAGCGATTCCATGGCATGGGCCGCATCGACCTCGCGCTGCAGTTTCTCCAATCGATAACGCGACCAGCAGACTAAAAAAGCAAAACAGGAAAAGGCCAGCCAGTTGATGAGCAGCGCGTGCATCATGCGCGGGTCAATCGATCCGCCTCCGCCCATGACCGGTTGCGGGTGCTGGGTGCGGAAAAACCAGATGGAGAAATACACGAAAGGAACGCAGAGCGCGCCGAGCACGGCAAGAGCAGCCGCCAGCAAGGGTGTCTCTCCGCTGGAGGAAAAGCGACGCAGAAAAAGATAGCTCACATAGATGAGCCACAAAACCAGCGTCGAGGTGAGGCGCATGTCCCATGTCCACCAGATACCCCATACCGGACGCGCCCAGATTGGGCCGGTGACAAGATTCACGGTTAAGAAGACGACGCCGACTTCGGCAGAGACCAGTGCGACGATGTCGGCAGTCGAGCGGCGCGTGATCAGATAGAAAATTGAAGCTCCAAAATTAATGAAGAGGAGGATGAACGCAGTCCAGGCTGAAGGCACGTGATAATAAAAGATTCGTTGCACATTGCCCATGGTCTGCTCGGTCGGCGCTACGACCAGCGCCTGATAAAGCGCGTAGATCAGGAGGATCGCGGTAAGGACACCGAGGATGGGAAAGAGTTTCTTCATTAAACTATTTAGTCATTGAATCATTTAGTCATTGAATCATTGAAAATCTCGATGGTTTTTAATGTCTCGATCAGTCAATGCCTCTATGATTCAATGACTCTTTTCATTCTGCATTCAAGATGGTTTCAAACAACAGCAGACACACCGTAGTAAACACCAGATCATAGCTGACAAGCAATACGATCCAAAAACGCGCGCCCTCGCCACTGAGTATAGAGGTGGTGGCTTGCACCATGGCGAGCAGAGCCGGAATTGAGATTGGGAACAGGAGCAAGGGAAGCATGATCTCGCGGCTGCGCGTCCGCAAAGACATGGCGGCGAAGAAAGTACCGTTGACTACAAGCGCCCAAGTGCCGACGACTGCAACCAACAACAACTGCCACGCGGGACCGATCGACCGAAGCCGATAGAATACGATGAATAGCGGCGTCATGAGCGCTTCCAGTACGGTGACAAAAATGAAATTGCCCAGCGTCTTCGCGATGAATAACGAGTTTGCCGGAGCGGGCGATACCCGATAGGCGTCGAGTACCTGATTCCGAATTTCTCGCGCCCAGGTCTGGTTCAGTGCCACGACCGCCGCGAATAGAAATGCCACCCAGATCAGACCGCCGGCGATCTGCCGCGATTCTTCGGCGCTCGGATCGAATGAAAAACTGAATACGACCACCACCAGCAGAGAAAAAAACAGCATGGAGTTGATCGCGTCTTTCGATCTCAACTCGAGGCGCAGGTCTTTGAGCAGCGTGACGCGGGTGATGGCGGTGGGCGCACTCATCTTTTTAGGTCCCCGGTCAGGCCCCTGGTAAGCCCGCGTGTGCGTTCGACAATCTTGCCGAACTCCATCCAGACAAATTCGTCGGCCGCGTTTTCGAGCAATGACGCCTGATGCGTGACTATGAAGATCGTCTTTCCGTTGTCGCGTGCCCCAGCGAGAAGACGAACCATTTCGTTTGCTGAATGAAGGTCGACATTCGAGAAGGGCTCATCGAGCAGCAGAATTTTCGGATCGTTCAGCAGGGCGCGAGCCAAAGACATGCGCTGCCGCATACCTTGTGAATATTGCCCGACCGGCCGTCCGAGATCGGGATCGAGACCGACCGCGCGAATTACCTCCGCGCAACGCTTGCTGTCCCTGATTCCATAGAGCCGGGCAAAATATTCGAGATTCTCCATCCCGCTGATTTCGTCATAAAGAAGCGATGGATGCGCCATGTAACCGACCTGCTGGCAGATGTCATGAAACTTGCTTGCGCCGAGGATCGTTATCTGCCCGCTCGATGGCCGGTTGAGGCCTGCGAGGGTGCGCAGCAATGTGGTTTTGCCGGCGCCGTTGTCGCCGAGGATGGCGTAGAGCTTTCCGCCAGAAAATTCTGCAGACACGCCACGCAGGGCGGCAAAGCGGCCAAACTGTTTGATCAGGTTCGAGACAGTGATGACGGGTGCGGGGGCGGTTTCAGTCAAAGGAATGGCGCACTCTGGTCGACTTACGTAGTGGTAGATCGCAATTCTGCAATAATCGACCTCAACTCCACAACTGCTGCTTCATCCATCTCGCCTGGTCTGTTTACTAGCGGACTTAGCTCGTCGCAGCGCATCCTGTAACGTTCGACACGCGGATCTTGTTGCCCTGTCTCCGCGAAATCACACCATTCTATTGAGTCGCTCCGCCCGTCCAAGAAGCGTTCGATGGCCTGCGCCGCTTCCTCCGCGGTCATATCCCTCTTCCACGGCAATCTATTAGGATTTGACTTGAACCACATTGAGGGGGGCCAAAGATTTATATGAGGGCTGCCCTCGCTCTTCCGCTTCCCCATCAGCAATTCCTTCATGGATGAGCGTTAATTCGCCATCCCGCTCGCTCCGGAGCTGTCCTGCGAATTTTGGTTCTGCGACATGCTCTTGGCAGGCGTGGCTGCCGGAGTGGCTCCGGGTTGACCCGGTTGTGGCGCATACTTCGATGCACACTTTGCCTGTAGTTGCTTGGCATGAAAAACGCCATCGTGGCCGAAATTGCCATCAGCCAAGGCTTGCGAGTCATCTTTGAAAGTGTCCGGAGGAGCCTCTGTCCCAGTGTATGAAACAGGCAGCGTCAGATCGTTTTCCTTCAACATGAAGTCCACGCGAGTTCCGGAACGTTTGATCGAGCCGGGCACCACATTGCCAGCGACGCGCAGACGCTTGGAGTAAGCGTCGTTCCCCATGCCATTCAATTCTTTGATGGTGACGTAATAGCTCTTGCTGTCCTGCACGCCGGTATAAGCCAGATAGCCGAGGGATATTAGAATCAGCACCGTCACGGAACCGAATTTAAGGTATTTGCTGGTTTCGCTGGATCTTTGGTTAGACATGACTCCACCTTACGAGAAACTGTACGCGCTGCCCTGTTGGCGGTCAAGACGCGTATGGCGTTACCTAGGCTGGCTATCACCAGGCGAGGTTACTCTTTTTGCGGATAGGGCGTGTTGCCCGCGTGGCGGGTAGACGAGCAGTTTATTCACCCGTCCGTTGGGGCCGGTCTGAAAGGTCACTCGCATAGGGAGGTCCGCAACAAAAAAGTCCCGCCGGCTTTCGGGGCGAAGGCGGAACTTCGGCAGTCCCCAGCCAGGGGGCACCTGGATGGTCAGGAAGTGATTGTTCAGGAGATCATGATCTCGAGCTATTCTGAAAAATCCTTCGTCTTGCACTTCGTATTCACCCACGTAGGTATCAAGGATGCTGGAATCAAGCTTGATCTCAGTGTGCTTGGTGACGGTTGGAGGTTCTAAAGGCACATTCGGGCGCAGTAGGTGATGCCCGATGTCTCCTACGCTTGTTAGCTGATTTGAAAGCACGAAAACCCCAACTCGGTTCTTCGGATCCCAGGCGACATAACTTGCATATCCCCAGGTGAAGCCGTCGTGCATGATCAGCTGGTCATTATTCTTACCTTTACCGTTTGCCATCACTACCCATCCCAGGGCTTGCTGACTTCCTTCATTGATCGGCCGCTGATTTTTCAGCATGGCGGCCATACTCAATGCCAGCGGAGAACGCTCGTAGCCCATGCAAACCGAGAGAAACGTCAACATATCGTTGACTGTCGAGACAAGACCGCCAGCCGCCGGCATGGCCGCGTAGATCGGGACAGAGGAGAACGGCGGCGCTGGCTGGAGAACGGCATTGTGGCCGACCGCCAACCTTGCCTTCATCGACGCGGATGGAGTGACGGCGGTGCTCGTCAACTTCAGCGGAGCAATGATGCGGGTCTGTAACAGCGTCTCGTAATCTGTGTGGGCCTGAGATACGAGAGCCTGACCCAACAGCCAGTAACCGATGTTGGAATAATCCCACTGCGCGCCGGGAGCGCGCGACAGTTCGTAATGGGAGAGAAAATTGTAGAGTTTTTGATTGGATTCTTTTGCAGATGAATTGTCGTGAATGGACGCAACATCGAGCCGACGCATTGTAAATCGACGCGTCATTAGGCATGAAAGGCAGACCCGAGGTATGAGTGGCGAGATCCAAAAGCGTAATTGGACTGCCGTTCCTTTCCGGAATCCTGATACCTGGAGGCAGATATTTCGCCACCGGGTCCGCGAGTGAGACCTCACCTTTTTGAACCATGTCAGCCAGCAACAGGGCAGTGAATACTTTGCTGACCGAGCCAATCTCAAATATCGTGTCCCCATTTAAGGGACGCGGATCGCCTTGATTAAGATGGCCGCACGAAATAACCCTGCTGCCCTCAGGTGCGATAACGCCGACGACGATTCCGATGCCATCTTCTTGGCCGGCCAACGTGCTGACTCGTTCGGCAAGAATATTGCGAATATCGGCGTCAGTGGGGAGAACAAGCGCGGGCGAGCTTGGTGTTACCTGACCTTTCGCAAAAATTGTCAGTGAGCTAGTCAAGAGTCCGGCACATAGAATGAATCGAAGTCTCCTCATCATCGCTCCGCTCGGTGGTCGGCTTGCTGGCCTTCCCTGCATGGCGCCTTGTCGCTAGAGAAGGATACGAGGATGCAGGCGTGAAAGTTCACATGGGTCGAGCGGAGTCCAACGGCAGAGGGCAAATGGGGGCCGAGTTCGAGTTAGTGATTGCTTAAGAATCTGCGTCGCAAGGAGTACCTCCCCCTCCTGCGCTATCAACAGGGCCCCTCCCATTGAAGTTACAATCTTGTCAGTGGTTATCGACGAGCGCAAAAAGGCAGGCATGATTCCATGATCCATCCCTGGCACGACGTAACTCCTGGCAGCCAGCTTCCTCAGGAATTCAGCACCGTCATAGAAATTCCGTTTGGTTCAAGCGTGAAGTATGAACTGGATAAGGCTAGCGGCCTGATCAAGCTCGACCGTATTTTATATTCGGCAGTTTATTATCCCGCGAACTACGGCTTCATTCCGCAAACTTTAGCCGAAGATGATGATCCCCTCGATGTGCTCGTGCTTTGCCAGGAACCAGTTGTGCCGCTCACTATAATCCATGCCCGCGCGATCGGGCTCATGACCATGATGGATTCCGGGAAAAAGGATCATAAGATCATCGCCATCGCGACCGAAGATCCGGAGTTCAACGCCTACCGCGAGGCGGCGGAGATGCCGCCGCATCGGTTGATCATGCTGCGCCGCTTCTTTCAGGACTATAAGCAACTGGAGGGCAAATCGGTCGAGGTGGATAAGATTCAGCCGGCCAGCGAGGCATATCCGATTATTGAGGATGCCTTGCATCGCTACAGCGAGCAGCGACGCAAAGGATTTGATGGTATGAAACCATGATCGGACCTGCGCGACCAAGTAAGCGTATTGTCATCAGTAAGGTATCACTAAAATAAATTCAATTCGATAGGTTTACTTGACATTGTTGGGGAACTGATCTATATTCTGAATCGTTCCCTCCTCGCCTATATCACTATTCGCCTGGCGGTACGGGCCGACTTTATCTCGAGACTGGCAACCAGCGCCTGAAGGCGCCTGCATTGCGCAGCGACTTGACATGCCTAACGCATGTTCTGATACGTATCGTTATCTGTGGTCGCGGTTGCCAGGTTTGTTTCAGGGTATGGTGGGCGATGCAGGAACCTTGGGATATCAGATTCAACGTATAGCTTTAGCTCCCTTTTTCCCGCTCATAAGGGGTCTGCATATAACGGCGGGATTCCTCGAGCGCGCCCTGCGTGTTGTCATTCGTTTGAATGGCCTGCCGATATTCATTGATGGCGCGTTCGCGCTGTCCGGTCACGTCGAAAATCTTGCCCAGTTGTAAGTGGCTCCAAACTTCGGTCCATCGCGGCTCGCCGTCGCCATTCAGAGATGAGCGGTAGGCGTTTGCCGATGCCTGGTAATTCTTCTGCAAGAAAAACACCTCGGCGATTCGGTAGTGCGCGAGCGAACTGTTCTTGTTGACTTCAAGCGCCTTGTTGAACTCGGTCAGAGCGCCGGCGAGGTCGTTTTGCTGGATCAGGCCCTGTCCCCGCAAGATGGAGGAACGCAGCTTTATATCTCTGGAATTCGACAAAACACGATGGTCCGGGTCGATGGAGATCCGCCGCGGGCGTCCGAAGGTCTCGACTGAAAACGGAGAATCAGTGCCTACCACGTCAATGCGTTTTTCCTCCGTTCTTCCGTCGGTATCGATCTTCAAATCTACCGGCATGCGGAACAGGTCAAGATCCTGGCTGATGGCGCCGACTATGCGAAAGCCTTTGTTGTTGCCCAACCGGTAGACCGTATATTTGGCCTTGAATTCAGGCGCGCTGGTGGAATCCATCCACTGCGAATAGAACCAGGTCAGTTTCTGGCCATAAATCTTCTCGGTAAGCACGCGGAAATCATCGGTGCTGGCAGACTTGCCGGCATACTTGCTGGCGAAATCGCGCATAATTTCCAAAAATTTCTTCTCGCCTACAACCCAGCGGAGCATATGCAGGATCATGGCGCCTTTGTCAGTCACCAGGGATTGGAATTCAGGAGAAAAATAATCCAGCTTGTCGGCGCTGGAGAGCGGCACGCTGTCATAGGCAAGCGCGCCCACCGACATGTCTTTGATCATCTCCTCAAGTCCAGCTTCACCCGCTGCGCTCTCCACGTAGCAGGTTTCGGAGTAGCGCGCGAAGCCGTCGCTGATCCACCAGTCGTCTTTCGACGCCGGACTTACCGAGACGCCCCACCACTGATGGGCAATCGTGTTGGAGAGCAACCGGTAGTTGATCTTATCGGTGATGGCGCGACTGGATAGTGCCGCGATCTCCGGGGCCCAAGCAGAGGGAACAGTGTCATCGGGAATTTCAACGATTTTCAGCCGCGGCGAGGGCGCGACCCCATATTGCGTAATGAAGTAAGTAAATGCCTTGATCGCAGTGGATGCGTATTCCGCGCCAAGATTCTGTTTATTTGGCTTGAGGTAAACGTCGATATTGACGCCCGCTTCATCGCTTTTGAATTGTTGGAATGTGCCGGCAATGATCGTGCCCGGGAAACTCGGCTTGTCCCAAACAAAAGTAAAAGTCTTCGAGTTGGCCATCGAGTTTGCCATCTCGGTAGCGGGCTTTTTGGCTGCTGACTTGGCCAGAGCCGGCGGTTCCTTCCCACTGCCAATCGCCACCATGTGTGACGGGACGGTAACGTTAATGGTCGAAGTGAAACGGTTGACGCCGTATCCTGCTACCGGAAACCACAGTCCCGAATAGAGCAGGTAACTGGTTTCCGGGCCGACATAGGCGAGCTTCAACCCCGGAACCGGGCTGTCATCGGCACTTTCCAGCGTGCCTTCATATTCGAAGTTGAAAGTGGTGCTGGCGTCTTTGGAGAGACCGCTGTTGAGGACAAAGCGCACCGTCGAATCCGACGTATTTCGTTCCGGACTGAGCGGTTTGTTTGCCGCATCGGTGAGCTTGGTAATGCGCAAATCATTGTTCAACTGGAACACAGCCACATTAATATCTTCGAGCGCGGTCACCTTCACCGATGCGCGCGCCGTAAGCTTATGATTCTCGGGCAGGAGTTGAACGTCGATCTGGTAGTCATCGACGCGCAGACGGGTTTTTTCTGCCGCCAACGCGAGCTGGACCGTGGCCAGGCAAAGCCAAAAGGCGAAAGTTGAAACGACCGCCCGACGCGCTGGTCGAAAGTGGTAGAACTTCCAGTAATGTCTCATGGGGAGCGCTACAGTTCCTATGATGTTAATTTTCCCGCAAAAGATGTAGTGCCGACAAGGGCGAGAGAAAAATGTTCGGTCAAACGGTGGCTATTATTCGGAGCCGTGACCCCTGCAAGCCATGAGCTCGCGGCCATCTGGTTAGGGCTTGGACGGTGCAGTTTTTAGGGCCGCGATTTCGAGGGGAAAATCAAAGGCTATCCGATCAAATTTCTTGCGCATGGCGCCAGCGCGGCTCGTTCCGATACGGGAGAGCAGGCGCAAACTCGTTCAAAACAAGTTTCCCAAATAGAAACAAGCGTGGCGTGAAGGTTGCACTCAACTCCGGCGTGCGTCTCGAATCGCGCGGACGTCAAGCATTTTTCCTGGCGAATGCGTTTCGCGATGACAAAGGGGATTTCATCTGCAAACACGCTGGTTCGTAGTCGCGCACTTGATCGTTAGTAGCTTCATCACCAGAGCCCCGGCCCTCGCCGAAGCCCCACCGGGCAGCGAAACTCCGGTCAAAGACCGAGTCGAAATCAACGTGCCCGCGGGGTCGGCGACTGCTCCGATTATCGCGGTCTCGCTTCCAGATGCACCCGTCCCAAAGAGAGTCAAGGTCATCGACAAGAAGTTCATCGCGGTCATGGGGTCGCTGGCCGGAGCTGAGAGTCTGCGTTTCACAACCCACAAGCTGGTCCTCGACCACGAGTATGCCGCTGGCGCTCCCTGGGTCAGTAGCGTTCCTGCAAATCAGCATCTGGTAGTAAAGTACGGGGGTATCTACGCCTTGGAATTGCTAATGGCCTACGAGTTAAAAAAGTCTCATTCCTGGCTACCCGGCGACAAAGTCATCCGAAAGCTCTGGTGGGTCGCTCCGGCAGCTCTGGTTCCCATCCATCTTAAGAACGGGATTCGCAGTATTCGCACGCAAAACCCGTCCCCCGGGGGATGCGACTCTGTGGCTGAGTGTGAAGCGGAAATGCAATGACTGTCTAGAAAAGTTCGCTGGACAGAACTCGGGCCTAACCGATCATTTTCAAAATGATCTCGGCCGCCGCATCCGACGGATGAAGATGAGCCTTGCCGCGGCCCTGCTTGAGCCGCGCCTTTACGGCTGCCAATTGTTGCACCATGCGGGTTCGCGGCGGGCCGTCAGGAATAATCTTGTTGATCTCGGTGACGATATTTTGCGCAGTGAAGGTGTGCTGCACTAGCTCCGGGACGACCTGCTCCCCGGCAATCAGGTTGACCATGGCAAAGTAAGGAACCTTTACCCGCGGCTTGCCGAGCGCGTAGGTCAGCGCGGAAACGCGATACACCATGACAAAAGGTGTGCCCATAATGGCGGCTTCAACCGTAGCTGTACCGCTGGCAATGATGGCAGCGCGCGAGTGAAACAAAGCGGGCAGCGCGTCAGGAACCAGATGAATATTCCCGACGCTAGTCCCCGACGATGCGATCAATTCGCGAAAAAACGGTACGTCGAGCGTACGCGCAACGGGAAGCAGCAATTCGTACGCACTGCCCATGCGGTCGGCTGCCTCAAGCATGGTCGGCAGATTCAGGCGTACCTCTTTCTGACGGCTGCCCGGCATCAGCGTGATCCAGGGCTTGGAGGTTTCAACGTGATTCGCGGTCCTGTACGCGTCGCGAGTTATCTCAGGTGGCGGAAGATCGGCCAGAGGATGACCTACGAACGTTGCGTCCACACCGCGATCGCGATAGAACTTTTCTTCGAAGGGAAAAATCACCAGCGCCTTGTCGACATACTTGCGCAATAGCTTGACGCGGCCTTGTCGCCACGCCCAGAACTGCGGACAGACGTAGTAGATGACTGGAGTGCCGCGTCTCCGCATCTGCCGCGCCACGCGCCAATTAAAGGCCGGCGAGTCAATGAGGATGGCGAGTGCCGGACGCCTTTCGTCCGCCGCACGAATTAATTTTCGATAGAGGCCGAGGATCTTAGGCAGATGACTAAAAATCTCAGTGATACCAACAACCGCTAGATCTTTGGCGTCAACAATAATTTCACATCCAGAGGTGCGCATGCGATCTCCGCCAGCGCCGAAAAAATCAAGCTGCGGGGCCTGCGTGGTGGCGGGGCTTTGCTCCGCCGGGACAGGGCCGAGGCCGGTTAGCGCATGAGGAGGAATGACCGCGCACTTCCGCATGGCTTCGATCAATTGCGCGCCATACATTTCTCCCGACGCTTCACCTGCGGAGATCAGAATTTGCACCAATGGATTGTAATGGTTACAGCAATTCCCAAAGCGTCAGCTTGTGCGGTTCTACTTGGCAAGCGAGGCGGCTTTGAATCCCGCCGCTCACGTTGGCAATCTAACAGCCAAGCGGCTAGGACGAAAGAGCACGCAGTTGTTGCGTTCTGCCAATTCGTGCTAGCTTCAATTCCATTACCGCGATACTGAGGAACTATTGTCAAAAGGTTTAGTCATTGTCGAATCGCCGGCTAAGGCGAAAACGATCCAGAAGTATCTAGGCAAAGGATTCACGGTCGATGCTTCTTACGGCCACGTGAAAGATCTGCCCAAGAGCAGCCTGGGTGTCGATGTCGAAGACAAGTTCGATACCGAATACGTCGTCATTCCCGGAAAAGAAAAGGTTCTCGCCAAGCTGAAGAAGCTGGCGCTTTCGGCCGACCACATCTACCTCGCGCCCGATCCGGATCGTGAGGGCGAAGCCATTGCCGCCCATCTTGCCGAAGAACTTGGCGAGGAGCCCAATAAGAAAAAAGGAAAGAAAAAGAGCGTTAAAACCGCCAACGACGGTAAAGAAGCCAAAGGCGCGAAAGAAAAGATAGACGATATCGGGGATGACGCGCGCATCCGCCGCGTGACTTTCAACGAAATCACACAACGTGCGGTCAAGGCCGCGTTTGAGCATCCCCGCGACATTGATCGCCATTTGGTCGATGCGCAGCAAACTCGCCGCGTGCTGGATCGACTCGTTGGTTATCAGGTCTCTCCTTTATTGTGGGACAAAGTTCGTCGCGGCCTTTCCGCTGGGCGCGTGCAGACCGTCGCGCTGCGCTTGATTGTCGATCGTGAACGCGAGATCAAGGCATTCGAGAAAAAAGAATATTGGACGATTGATGCTAACTTGGCCGCCGCGAAGCCTCCGGCCTTCGACGCCCGTTTCCTTGGCAAGGGCGAAGAGAAGATCGAAATCACGAATGGCGAGGAGGCGGAAAAAATACGCCTGGCGCTGGAAAAGGCCGATTGGGTCGTGCGCTCGGCAGAAAAGAAGGAGCGCCGCCGCAACGCGACTCCACCATTCACGACCAGCAAGCTGCAACAGGACTCTTCGCGCAAGCTGCGCTTTAGCGTAAAGCGCACCATGATGATCGCGCAGCGTCTTTACGAAGGCATCGAACTTGGCGACGAGGGGTTGGTCGGCCTGATCACCTACATGCGAACCGATTCGACCCGGGTCGCGCCGGAGGCAATCACGGAAGTGCGCGAATATATCTCGGAATCGTACGGCGCGCCGTACCTGCCCGATTCTCCCAATACATATAAAGAGAAGAAAGAGGCGCAAGCTGCGCATGAGGCGATTCGCCCGACTTCGGCGGCACGCCATCCCGACCAAGTTAAGCAATATCTGCAGGAAGATGAATTCAAGGTTTACAAGCTGATCTGGCAGCGCTTCGTTGCCTCGCAGATGACTCCTGCCGTGTTCGACCAGACCTCGGTCGACATCGACGCCAAGTCTGGCAGCGATGTGTTCTGGTTCCGTGTTACCGGATCGGTCATGAAGTTCGATGGCTTCCTCAAAGTTTACGAAGAGGCCAAAGACAGCAAGGACGAAGAAGACGAAGAGTTGAAGCACAAGCTGCCGCCGCTCGAAGCGGGGCAAAAACTGACACTAAAATCGCTGTTGCCTGAGCAGCATTTCACCGAACCGCCGCCACGCTTTAACGAAGCTTCTTTAGTGAAGGAACTGGAGGAACGTGGCATTGGCCGGCCTTCAACATACGCCACGATTCTGAGCACCATCCAGGAGCGTATGTACGTGCAGAAAATCGGCGGCAAGTTCGTGCCCACAGAGATTGGGCTGGTTGTCACCGATCTGCTGGTGGAAAATTTCAAAGACATCTTCGACTTCCAATACACGGCGCGGCTCGAAGAAGATCTCGATGAGATTGAAGAAGGCAAGCAGACAGGAACGGGCGCGCTGACCGACTTTTATAAAAAGTTTTCCAAGGATCTCCGATACGCGGAGAAGCACATGGAAAACATCAAGCGCATGGAGAAACCCACCGACGAAAAATGTGAACTCTGCGGCTCGCCGCTCGTCATCAAGTGGGGCAAGCATGGCTCCTTTTATGCCTGCAGTACCTACGACAAGGAGAATCCCGACACCTGCAAATTCACGAAGGAAAATCCAATCAATTTGCCGGACCTTGATTCGGCCGATATACAGGAGACGGCGCAGGAGGAATATTGCGAAAACTGCGGCCGTGTCATGGTGCTGAAGCGCGGCCGCTTCGGGCAGTTCATGGCCTGCACCGGCTATCCCGATTGCAAGACGACGCGGCGGCTCGATCAAGGCAAGAAAGTTCCCGACATTCCGCTGGATGAGACTTGTCCTCTGTGCAAACGCAACTTGATTCTTCGCCACGGCCGATTTGGCGAGTTCACTTCCTGCAGCGGATATCCCGAATGCAAATATGTGAAGCAGAACTTCATCGGCGTGAAGTGCCCGGAATGCAAAGATGGCGAACTGGTTGAAAAGCGCGCGCGCAAAGGCAATACTTTCTATGGCTGCGGAAATTATCCGAAGTGCAAATTCACTTCGGCGGCGAAGCCCGTTCCTGAGAAATGTCCGGACTGCGGGAATGAGTATCTGGTGGAACGTATCCGCAAAGACGGAATGGTGATTGCATGTCCGAATAAAGAATGCGATTACGAACGCGCTCTCGAAGGCGCGACGGCTGACGTTTCGCAAGCCTGATAAAGCTTCGAGCGGTTTCGAGTCACATCTGGCGGTTTCGAGTCACATCTGGTTCCAAACTAACGAGGCGAAAAATATGGCAAAGAGAGCGACCGCGCAAGATGCAGAGCTGATTATGAAACTGTATGACCTGCGTCGTGAAGCGGAAATGCGCAAGGCAAGAAACTGGTTCGTCGTGGACTTTTGGCCACAAAGCGCCGAAGAGCTAATAAAGGTCGCCAGTGCATTTCCCAGCCAGGAAAACTCCTGGATTCGGCAGGTCGGCGGCTATTGGGATATGGCTGCTTCATTCGTGGTGCGAGGCGCGCTAAGCGAAGATCTTTTTCTGGAACCCGGCTGCAGTGGCGAGATGTTTTTTGTTTTTGCTAAAATCCGTCCGTTCCTAAAAGAATTTCGCGACAAATTCAACAATCCCGAAGTCTTCGCCAACATCGAGAAAATTGCCACCGGATCGAAGTTGGCCCGCCGCCGGCTGAACCGCATTTCGAAAGATATCGAAGCTCGCCGCAAAGCGTTGGCGAAGCCCGCGAAAAAGGGCTGATAGCCTGATTCGTCGCGTGAGCTTTCGCCTGTGATGGCGCACACGTTCCTCTTGACCGCCCATCTGCTATTCTTGAATGCGTTGTGCGGATGCTCTGGTGGTTCCTCATACTGGGAGTCAGTGCCGCGGTGGTGGTCTTGGTCGCTCTTACGCTCTATATGCGGGTCCGCACGCAGATGAAGCGCTCAGCGGCCAGCCGAACCGAGATCGAGGGTCTCGACCACGTGTCGCCGCCTGAACCCTGATCTGACGGTTTTATCCGCAGAATTTGTGGGCGCACCGGAAAGGAAAGTCATGCTGAGATCAGGAATTCAAGTCTTCGGCTCGGAGTCTCAGGGCTCGCAGTCCCAAGCCGTCGGCCGGGAGATTGATTGGCGCAAGGAATGGGCTAAGCAGGCTGCCATTGTGGTCGGCGCCAGCCTCTTCGTCGCCTTGTGCGCGCGCGTGACCGTGCCGCTGCCATTCACACCGGTCCCGCTAACGCTGCAAAATTTCGGTGTTCTCACCGTAGGCTTGCTGCTCGGGTCGCGTCGCGGTTTCGCAGCGCTGGCGCTCTACCTCGTAGAAGGCGTGTGCGGAATGCCGGTGTTCAGTCCCGCAATTCTTGGCAGCGGCATAACTCATATCCTTGGCCCAACCGGCGGCTTCCTGATGGCGTATCCGCTCGTTGCTTTCACCGCGGGCTGGATATATGAGCACAGACCGGAAAAAAGCTCGAGCCGTTTCGCTTGGGCTGCGCTGTCCTCCGTAGCCGGCGAGTTGGTGTTATTCGCCGGCGGGCTGAGTTGGCTCGCTGGTCTCACGCATTCGGTTTCGCTGGCGATCAAGTACGGCCTCTACTGGTTCGTTTTCGCGGAAGTCATCAAAGTGCTGATGTCTGCCGCCGTCGCTGCTCGCTGGCAGCAACGGCGATCCGCGCCAAGCGTAAAAGAGAAGGCTTGAATCGGAAGCTTCCTCACTGTAGATCTTTATAAACGGGGCGACGCAATCTTATGACTCAAGTATCTTCTCCTGTTCGTGAAATTACTGTAGCCCATAGCCCCGACTCTGACGACGCCTTCATGTTTTATGGATTGGCCACGAATAAAGTTCGCGTGCCAGGACTGAAGTTCAGCCACACGCTCTGCGATATCGAGACGCTGAATCGTCAGGCACAGGACGGCGTCTATGACGTGACTGCGATTTCGTTCCACGCGTTTCCTTACATTCAGGAGAATTACACGCTGATGTCATGCGGCGGCAGCGTTGGCGATGGTTATGGGCCTATGCTTGTCTCGATGCGAGCCTTCACGCCGGATGAAATCCGGCACAAGAAAGTTGCGATACCTGGCAAGCTCACCACTGCCTATCTGGCGCTGGAGCTGTTCGCGCCCGGCATCGAGGTGGAGGTTGTTCCTTTCGATGAAATCATTCCACAGATACTCGAAGGCAAATACGAGGCCGGACTCATCATCCACGAAGGCCAACTCACTTACGACAGATCTGGATTGCACCGCATTCTTGACCTCGGTAAGTGGTGGCGCAAGGTTACGGGACTGCCGTTGCCCCTGGGGGGAAACGCTATCCGCCGCTCCCTGGGTCCGGAAATGATGGCAAGCGTTACCCAGGCCTTGCGCGAGAGCATTCAGTACGCTATCGATCACCGCGAAGAAGCGCTGAGTTACGCTATGCAGTTTGCCCGTGATCTCGATACGCAGCTGGCCGATAAATTCGTCGGCATGTACGTCAACGAGCGCACCCTCGACTACGGAGACGATGGCAGAGAAGCGGTGCGCCGACTGCTCGACATGGGGTATAAAGCAGGAATTATTCGGCAGACGCCACGAGTGGAGTGGGTGTAAGGATCTTTGAAGAGAAAGACGTCGCGCAGGTGTTGAAATATGGCGATCATGGCCACAGCGTTTTTCACTGTATCAGCAGAGCCCACAGCCAACTAAGCGGAGTGATCAGAGCCGACACCGCAATCCCTATTCTCCCATTGCCTTTGCCAATAATAGCCGTAAGCAAAGCGATCGCTGCCATGAGGATACTTAGTCTAAGCACTCTCCGGAAGGTTACGTCGTCTCGATTTGTTTCGATTGGACCGTGTAGAGCTGCGGCCCAGAATGCGATGACAGCTGTTGCCGCCAAGAACAATCCAAACCAAAGCACGAAAGCTCTCCACCTCGGTTCGTCAGCTTGTTTATGAATGAGGCGTTTGATGAAGATCCAAACGACCAAGATCGGATTTCCATAGATTAGGAACGCGAGCAGTACAAGAACCGCAACGGCCATATGCCCGTCCTATATCCAGCTACTACTTCACCCGTTCCGGAAACGAAAACACCGGATCTATATCTATAGGCAGATCCGAAGGCGCCCGCAGTGATACCTTCAACTCTTCTGGCATGGTGTCGTACTTTTTAAACCAATTCTCTGCGCGAACGCGGTCTCCGGTGGCTTCGATCTCCAGCAGTTCTTTAGCGAGATCGGCGACGGCGTCTGGCATCTTCTCGTAGTCGACCACGTACTTGCCGTTGGTATTGCGGCTAACTGCGCCGCGCTCGGAAAGATAATTAAACTCCATCATCTCCGCTTGCCCGTGCGCCTCGGCCGTCCCAAAGCGCACGGTGCGAAAAATTCCGCCGACATAGAAGCGTAATATTCCTCCAGCTTTTCCTTCGGAAGCGCGTCGTGATCGACCAGCCACTTCAAAGCAAACATCCCGGTCACATCGGCCTTCGCTTCTTCAAGACCGCTGTAAGCCGGGCCGATCGCGGCCCGAATATCGGTTTTGCCCGAAGCCGGTCGCGCGAATGCCGGACCTAGCCCGTGACAGATCTCATGCATGATGGTGAACTGCAGATACCCCTCGCCCGAAACCTTTGCGGCCTGCTCCGGTTCCATCAGTTTGCGCGCGACCGGCAACACGACATACTCCACCCGCGCATCCATAAAATTCTTAAAGAAAAGCTTCTTGCTGCCCTTCTGCTCATGCACCCGCGGATCGTTCGGCAAATTATCTGCTACAGCCTGATACCCATGATTCAAGTCTCCCGCACGAAACGGAGTATCCGTTACCTCCATCGGTGTCTGCAGTCCATGCTTCGATGGCCGATCTTCCGCCGCTAGCGGTAACGCGTCCTGAATTTGCGGCACGTATAATTGAAAAAGGTCCAGTTTCTTGCTCTCGCGCTCATTGCGCACCATCACCGCCGCGCCGTAGGAACCTTTCACGCCGAGCAGTCCATCCGAGTAGGTTTCATAGGGCGCAAAGATGATGTCGAATTTCGGATTCTTCAAATCGAGCCACGCGAGGTCGCTGGGAAAATAGTCGTCGCTAAGTAAAGCGTCCGCGCGCAGCCGAAGGAACTTCGCAAAAGCCGGATCATTGCTGAGCGCCGCCGCTGATCGCAGAGCCTTAGCCGCCGGCTCCAGAAAAGCGCGGAACGCGATGTGATAGGGAACAGCCTCAAGCTTGCCCCGTTCCCAGCGCACAATTGTGAATTGATCGTAGATCGCCCGCTTCTGATCCGGATGTTCCTTAACGTATTCCTCCAGCTGATCTCGCGTCAGATTCGCAGGATAGAACCCGCGCCCCGGTGGCATCGGCTCGGTGCCGACAAACGGTTTATCCTGATCGATCAGATCGAAGCGTGAAGCGTTAATCCACAAATAGCGTCGCAGGTCGATGTCGCGCGGGTTGCGGCTCGTGGCGAGGGACTGATACAGAGTAAGGGCGTCCGGGTCACTTTGCCGCCAATAGATACTTTCCAGATAGCCGCAGGCTTCGACTAGTTTGCGAACCATTTGCTGCTCGCGGGCCCTCAAACCGGCGGTCCGAAACGGCATTTGAACGCGCCGAAACTTGGCCAGGCGCTGCGCAATGTCAGGCGCAACTTTCAAACTGGCGGGCGCGCTGTCTTTCGCCGCGGACCCAATCATAGTTCGAGTTTTCTTTGCTTGTGCTGCACTAAAAAGGGACATAACGAGAATGACAAATAGAAAAATCCCCCCAACCGAAGAATGAGAAATGAAAGTTTTGGTACGACCAATCTTCATAGGGTGACAAGTCTATCAAAGACGCGAATGCGTTCCGGAGCCATTATCATGAACGAATGCCTTTAGAGGATGGCGCCCAGACTCTACTCATCGATGCCGATGATACGCTCTGGGAAAACAACGTTTATTTCGAACGGGCGATCGCAAACTTCATCTCGTTCCTCGACCATCGCGAGCATTCACCCGAGGCAGTACGTCTGGTGCTGAATGATGTGGAGCGCGAATCCATCGTCACGCATGGCTACGGTCTGCACAGCTTCGCACACTCGCTGATTGACACTTTCGAGAAGCTGACGGTTGATCCGATAAAGCCTGAGTTACACGAACGCATTCACAGCTTTGCGCACCAGATCGCCGATCATCCCATCGAGATTCTTCCAGGCGTACCCGAAACCCTTCAGTATCTCGGCACTCGTCATCATCTCATCCTGATGACCAAAGGAAATCCGGCCGAGCAAGCCGGCAAAGTCGAGCGCTCGGGATTGAAGGAATATTTCTCCGCGATTGAGATCGTAGCCGAGAAGGACGAATCGACTTATCGCTCCGCCATCGCCAAATACGCGCTCCCTACCGACACGACGTGGATGATTGGCAACAGTCCCAAATCCGACATCAACCCGGCTCTGGCCGCGGGATTGCACGCGGTTTTTGTACCGCACGGCAGTACGTGGATTCTCGAACACGAGGAGCTTGCGACGGCGCCTCGATCACAACGACTGCTGGTGGTAGAACATTTCGGCCAGCTTAGGGAACACTTTTAAACTGCTCGTTATCTGTATGCTGCAGGAAAAAAGACACAGGCCGGGATTCCGGAAGTTATTCCGTTCCTGGCCTGAGCTTCTATCAACTTAGAGCCGACCTAGTTTTGAACTGACTTAGCCTTGCCCTGACTTAGTTAGTCGGATCGGGGCTGGGCTTAGCGGTGGTTGCCGCCGGCGTTGATGCCGCCGCAGTGGTCACTGCGGAGTTATTGATTGAGTTATAGCGCACAAGCCGCGGATAAAATGGGGTCACCTCAAACGGCATTTTGTCGCGCGCCGAAGTAATCGTTACTGGTTGTGCTTTCACGATTTCGACTCGGTCGTCCCATGGGCTTAGCTTTACGCGTCCACCCAGGGGCAGCGCAGCGATCTGGTCCAGTTTGTTCCAGTCGAGTGCCGGAGCCGAGGAGGCAAGAGCCGCCATCCGCGTCACCGTGCCATTCTCCGCGATGTTATTGCCGAGGTGCGCCTGCAACAGAGCGCTCAATTGCGGAGCGCGTGCTTGCAGAGCTTTGATGAACAGCCCCGCAGAATCTAGTTTTTGCGCATAGGGTGAGTTTTTCAGCAGTTCGATGGCTTTCTTGTCGGCTGTGGCTTCTTCTTCAGGGATATGTTTGAAGCCGAAGTTCTGATAAGTCCCCTCGTCCGAGAAGAGCATCCGGTCATTGAACGCGTACTTACTGCCCAGGTTATGTCCCAGAACAATGTGTGCGAGTTCGTGTGAAAGTACCATAGCCAGACTGCCTTCATCGGGAAGCACATCGATGAAGCCGCGACTCAACACAATCGTGTTGCCGACGCTGAATGTTTCGAGAGGCGAGGTAGTGAGTACACGCGTGCGGACTGGCCGCGGCAATTCGATGTTATTCGTGATTTCAATGTTATTAACAACGGTTTGCAGGATCTTATCCACGTCGCCTTCCGGCGCCAGCAACCCGGCACGCTGCAAGCGTTCGATGACATTGTCTTCAGCCTGTTGCTGCCACTGGCGCTCAGCGGCCAGAGGCGTTGCGTCCTGTTCCGCGGGCGTGTCATCCTTTACGCTGTCAACGCGGATGTTTGTAAGTTCGTCGTTCTGAGCCCCTATCTTGAGGTTATATCCCCATAAGCGGGTCTGTGCTTTGAACGCGATCTTGTTCTTTGGCTCCGGCCGTGAAATCACCCTCTTCGCTGTAGATATAGGCGGGCACCCAATAACCGGGAGTTAGATTCAAGCGCCAGCTGTCCATATGGAAGTAGTAACTGTTACGTGAGGGATGGGAATAGGTTCCGTTCAGCCGCACGATACTGAAGTCCTCATCCTCAACCCAGATACGGCCGAGGAAGCGCCCGTGCCCCGCACTTTTCTTTGGCATAACATCGAATACGATGCAGCGCACGTCTCCGAGAAACTCGCGGTGGACGTAGCGGAAATCGTAGTGCTGCCGGTCGAAGTCGTTTCGGTCGGCGAAGATCATCCACGAGAAGCCGAGGGGCTGATACTGAAACTTGAATTTCTTGGTAAGCCCGCCCATGAGGCGTTTTTCCATACTTTCGTTTTTATTTTCGTCGCGTAAAAAGTCGTTCCGGTCAACCGAGTCCGACAAGTCCATGCGCCCGAGAAAATAACGATCGTTTTGCGGAACCGGCCCCAGTACCTTATCCTGGGTGAGGTTTTGCAGGTAGGTCTCCACGATCGGCGTGCGCGAAGACAGGAATGTGACGAGACTTTTTTCGCGCACGATCACGCGGTCCACCACCTGATCCATTGTCGTTGGAGGCGCCAGAGTTGACTGGGTCTGCGCCTGGCTCGGCTGTACGGCCGCAACCGGCTGCGTGCTTTTCGCAGCCGTGGTTGAATCCTGGGCAACTGCAGTCATTGTCATCGCCAACAGGGCCGCCATCATCCAGTTGACATTGCTTGTAACCATCGTCATAACTCTCCACATAACTCTTGTCTCCAGTTCAATACGCCAATTGAAATACCACGTGCACGATCGCTGTCGAATCTATTGCCTGCCCGTCTCGCGTAGCTGGTTTGAACCGCATCTTGTTGGCGGCGGCGACGGCTGCTTCATCCAGTCCATTACCGAGGCCGCGAACCACGCGACTTACGTGTAACTGTCCGTTTGCTGCGAACTCCACTTCCAACAGTACTTCGCCTTCCAGTTGCAGATTTCTTGCTTCCGTCGTGTAAACCGGATTCGGCTTATAAGTGATCTCGACTGCGTTGCTCGATGGGCCAGTCAGTGGTTGAATGTGCGCCGTGTTCTGCGCAACTTCTTGCGCGCCGAACCCTGAGCTTTGCAGCGCGATGCTTCCGCGACCGCCGATGCGTCCGTCACCGTGTCCCCCCGTGGCTATACCGCTGCCAAAGTCCGCGCTTGCAACCGTTCCTTTTTTTCCATTCGCGCCACCCGATCCATTGCCTTGTCCCGGCCCAAGCGGCATGTCAAACGAACCGGCGGCGGACGCGATCAACTTGCCATTCGCCTTGCCCTTATCGCTCGGCTTCAGCCCGTTCGGATCACCGAATCCGCCTGTCTGCACCTTCGCGCTCGGCGCATTTACCGTCGGAGCCACGGAACTGCCTTCGAACCCGCCGGTATGAATCAGCACCGGGCGCGCACCGCTCGTTTCCTTGAACGTCACGGCAGAGAAATTGGCCATTGCGACCTTGGGTGGCTCAATCTCCTGAGGGTGTTCTTTTTTTGCCCGGACTTCGTGCGGGACGACCAGTTTCGGGACCCGTAACACCGGAACCGCCGGCAGTAACTTGGCACGCAATGCCTTCACCTTCAGCTTGGGTCGTCGTTCTGGCCGCAATGGCGGGCGGGGTACCAGTTCCGTCACGTGATAATTCGAATTTATAAGCAGCGTGTCGGGGAAAATGATCCCGAATAAGAGCAAAAACAGAACCAGGCAACTGAGCATTCCGTAACTCGCGACGAAGGTCCGCCAGTCCCACTTCTTATCAGGCAATAGGCCGAGTTCTAGTTTGCTTACTTCCATTGGCATCATGACTCCAAAGGGGCCCAAGCTGGGGGACGGCGCTCGGGTTGGAAGCTTCACCTTATGGGAGATTAGGCAGGGGGTAAACGTGTCTCCTGCGCCTGTCCTTTGGTAACCGGCGTGGGGACTCAGCAGATTACTGAAGTGTGGCAACGCTACCATCGAGGTGGTGTGCGCAGGAGAAGCCGGTAAGGGATTCGCGGTCGTTGCCAATCAGGTGACCTTGCCTTGGCAGAGAATGGGTCGAGAGCGGGAACCTCCGCGGCCGAAGGCTGGCGCAAAAGAGGCCACCCGCAGGTGGCCTTCAAACTTCACAGTGAATGTATTCTAGTTTCCGATTCCCGCGCTCTGCGTAGATTGGGGAACGGCAGCTGCTGCCGTCGCCGCCGCAGCTTCATTCAATATGCGGTGGTGAATCGTGAATAGCGCCAGTTCGAGACGATCCGACACGCCTATTTTGTCATATACGTTGCGAAGATAATTCTTGATCACCTGCTCAGTCGTACCCAATTGCGTGGCGATCTCTTTGTTTTTGTAGCCCTGCACAATGAGCGCGACAATGCGCAGTTCCTTGGCCGTAAGCCGGTCACGGACGCGCAGACCGACCATATCGTTCTCGGTCAACTCGCTCGGTACCGCCATGTCCTGTACCCAGTTTTCGCCGCGTGCAATTTTACGCACGCAATCCACCAGCGCAGGACTGGTCACGTTGCGATACACAACGCCATGCGCGCCCGCGGCCATGTAGCGCTGCGCGCTCTCGCCAGTATCAGCAAGGACGACCACGCGAGTCTTGTTCTTGTTGGCGGCCGAGAGCACCGAGCTAAAGTCGGAGTGAAAGCCTCCGGCAATGATCAGCACAGCGGCGCGGAACTTGTCGAGCGCCATGAACATCTGCTCGGCAGTTTGCGCCTGGGCCACAATGCGCATTTCGTCTTCTACGGCCAGTACCTTGGCGATGCCAGCTCGGAAAATCGCCTGATTGTCGGCCAAAATGAGTTTCAGCATGGAACGCTCCAGGGTTTAACTTTGCGCCTCTAACTTGACGCTAACTGTTGCGAACGAATTCGTAAGAATCGATTACACAAGCGACGCCTCGATTTTCTTTGGATGCGGCATTGCCATTGGGCTCATCGGTCCGCACTACGCGGCCGCGGCACTGAATTACCACGTCTTCCTTGCCACCCGTTACCTCTGGCGGCAAAGTGATCTCAAATTCTACTGGTGAACCGACCTCGAGTGCCGCGTCGGCGCGAATGTAGACGCCTGCGGCACTCAGATTACCAGTCGTGCCGCTGGTTTCACCCTCGGTATCTTCCTTATGAATCTTGATCGGCAAATGCAGCGGAAACCTTTTTCCGGTACGCGCTTCGGTCACGACTCCTCCTCTGCCCTCGCCCAGCGCTTCAACTTAAAGCCGAAACGCGGAATTCCCAGCCCACAGTTTAACGAGCAGCTATCGGCGTTATATCACGGAAAATACCTCAAAAGAAGCCCAGATTACCTTAGTAATCCCAGTAGGAACTAGGTACTCCCAAAACCAGGGGCCATGAAGCAGCCCAAACGCGGCGCAATTCGAAAAGAAATTGCGTGGTTTGCGGCATCCATTGCCCCACCTCACTCACGCTCCCATGTGCGCTAGATCACATACTGCGAAATCGGAATCGACGACGATTGCAGTCGCATATTGCGGAGCCCGAAGGTGCATAAAGGCGCTCCCAGGAGAGATTTTCATGCCAAAGACAATGAAAGCGGCGGTCGTCGATAGATTTGGTCAACCGCTCACCGTTCGTGAAGTGCCCATTCCAACTCCAGGCCCGGGAGAGGCGCTCGTCAAGATCGTTGCCACCGGTGTCTGCCACACCGACCTGCACGCGGTCGATGGGGATTGGCCCATCAAACCAACGTTGCCGTTTATCCCCGGTCATGAAGGCGCAGGCATCGTTACGGCGCTGGGCGCGGGCGTAAAGCATTTGAAGGAAGGCGATCGCGTCGGGATCGCATGGCTGCACGATGCCTGCGGATATTGTGAATTCTGCCTGACCGGATGGGAGACACTCTGCCTCAAGCAGAATATGTCGGGTTACACCGTGAACGGCAGCTTCGCCGAGTATGCGTTGGGTCAGGCCGATTACCTGGGCCGTATTCCGGAGAAACTATCGTTTATCGAAGTCGGGCCGATTCTCTGTGCTGGCGTCACTACCTACAAAGGCTTAAAACAAACGCAAGCTCGCCCCGGCGAGTGGGTCGTAATCTCCGGCGTGGGCGGACTCGGTCACCTGGCCGTTCAATATGCCAAAGCGATGGGGCTGCATGTTGCGGCCATCGACATTGGACCGGAAAAAATGAAGCTAGCCCGAAGCCTCGGCGCCGAAATCACCGTCGATGCGAAGCAGGAAGATCCGGTCCAGGCAATTCAGAAACAGATCGGTGGCGCGCACGGAGTGCTGGTAACGGCTGTGTCGCTTCCCGCTTTCAAACAGGCGATTGGCATGCTCCGCCGCGGCGGAACGTGTGTTCTGAATGGCTTGCCGCCAGGCGAATTCCCGATCTCGATCTTCGACCTGGTACTGAATGGTCAAACCGTGCGCGGCTCGATTGTAGGCACGCGCAAAGACCTGGAGGAAGCACTCGCATTCGCCGCCGATGGCAAAGTGAAGGCCACCATCGAAACCCAGCCCCTCGGATCGATCAATGATGTTTTCGATCGGCTCAAGAAGGGGAAGGTCAACGGCCGGATCGTTCTCGACATCGACCACGAAGCGGGAGCGCGAAACGCAGAAAGGCCCGAGGCAGAGCTCGCATACCAGCGCTAGGCGCTCGTGATCCGGGATTCCGCCGCATTCTTCGCATGAGATTGACCCGTCCAGGCTTCGGCTCGGAAGGGTTCGTTTTTCGGGCTGACTTCCGCTTGTAGGCTTTCGAGATATACTCCTCGACAAAGCGCACCTGACCAATGAACGAGCAACTTTCCTGAGTTCTCAAGGTGCAAGCGGAATATGAATGAAGAAGGTCAGCCTCCCCCACACGAAGGTTGAAACATCTCGACTTGGGTTTGGCAGCGTTCGCCTCACCGTCCAGCGCAACCGACGGGAAGCAGTGGCTGTGCTGGAGCATGCTTTTTCGCTGGGAATCACACATTTTGATACGGCACGAGCGTACGGTTTTGGACGAGCTGAGGGAATTTTTCGTGATTTTCTTTGCCAAAAACGTGGCGCGGTTACGATCACGACAAAGTTTGGCATTGAACCGCCCTCGGGATTAGCAGGCAACGTCCGCCTCATAAACGGGCTGAAAAAAGTTCTGCGCCCGTTCCCTGGGTTGCTGAACAGAGCAAAGAATCGTGGCTCTGCATTGGTGAAAGCCGGTGCCTTCACCCCTAAGGCAGCCCTCCGAAGTTTGGAGACAAGCCTGCGGGAATTGGGAACCGATTACGTCGATATTTTCCTTCTACACGAGGGCAGCATCGCCGACGCAAGCAGTGAACCTCTGTTGGAAGTGTTGCTACGGGAGGTCAAGAAAGGTAAGATCCGGCACTTAGGCGTTGGTTCCGAGTTCGAGAAGTTTCAACGAAACTCGAATCTGTTGCCTGCGGATTATGAGATCCTGCAGTTCAACGACAATGTGACCGACCAGAATGTCGGGAGGTTGTCTCATCATGACGGCCGCTTTCTGATTACTCACAGCATTTTCGTCCCCCTCAAGATTCTGCGCCAGGCGGCGGGTAAACACACACAGATAGTGCGAGAGCACTCTTTGCTTATGAACATTGACCTTGCCGAACCGAAGGCGCTTGGCTCGCTTGTTCTCCAATTTGCTCTGTTGAGCAACCAATCTGGGATTGTTCTGTTTTCGAGTACAGAGCCCTACCACATTGCGGCCAACGTCAAGCAGGCGGAGGCGGAACCTTATGACGATGTGGTGATGCACCGTTTCATCGCATTTGTAAACGAGCTACTGGTTGCGAGCGCCCAGCCGATTGCGCAAAAGAACCAAACCGCAAGCGGCCCTGCGTAATCCTTGGATGATCATTGATTGTGAGACCATCACTGGAACCTTAGACTCTGAGGTCCGATCTATGTGTTATCGGCTCGGGCGCGGCTGGCCTGGCGATTGCCGCTGAGTTCATGCGCACGAACGTAAATGTTGTTTTGGTCGAAAGCGGAGGTTACGAACATGAACCGGCGACCCAGGCGCTTTATGACGTCTCCGTTAGCGGTCTGCCGCATCCCGGTTCTACCGAGGGCCGATTTCGCATTTTTGGCGGCGCCACTACAAAGTGGGGAGGTCAGGCGCTTCCCTTAATGCGTTCCGACTTCGAGAGGCGTGAATGGGTTCCCAACAGCGGCTGGCCGATTTCTTTCGACGAATTAAAACAATACTATGAACGCGCGTGTCAATTCCTGCTATTGGATCAATTGAATTTCGACACCGATCTTTTTGCCTACTTGCGCGCTCAACTGCCTTTTCTCGATGGCGAGAAGCTGTGGTACCACTTCTCCAAATGGAGCCCAAAACCGAACTTGCGGGAGCACTATCTGCCCGCGATTCGGAACTCAAAGACCTGCACTCTCTTGCTGCATGCCAACGTCACCGAAATTCTACTTGAGGAGAGCAGGAACCGCGTTGCGGCCATTCAAGCGCGCTCGCTGAAGGGACAAAGGGCAACGTTGCGAGCACGAGCGTTTGTTTTGTGCGTCGGCGGCATCGAAACGGCCCGATTACTTCTGACCAACAACAAGCAAACGCCGAGCGGCCTTGGTAACGAGCGCGATTTGGTCGGGCGATTCTTTCAGGATCATCCCAGTGCGTTTATTGGCTGGCTGAATTCGCCGGATTCAGTGAAAACGCAGCGCCTGTTTAATGTTTTTCACAAGCGCGGAGTGAAGTATTCAGTGCGATGCACGGCCACCCCAAAATGGCAACGCGAGCATCAGACGCTCAATGTTTCCATGGGCACTACGTTTGTGCAGGAAGACTCGACCCTGCAGGATGTGAAAGATGTCTATCTCGCGCTACGGCAGCGACAACTATCTCTAGATTTGCTGCCCAAATTATTCCGTGCCATGCGCCACCCATCATCGGTGGTCATTCCAGCGTACTATTTCGCCGTTAAAGGACGAACGTTTGCGCCGGCAGCCCGCATACGGATTGCTGTGACTTCCGAGCAGGAACCAAATCCGGAGAGCCGTATCTTCCTCGCTGATACAACGGACGCACTCGGCATGTCACGCGTCGACGTACGCTGGAGACTAACCGACCTGACATTGCATACGATCAGACAGTTCGCACAAACATTGTGTCGGCAATTCCGCAGTGTTGGCGTGGGAGAAATCGCGCTCGAGCCTTGGGTTCTGGAAGATTCTTCAGAATGGACGAATCACGTTACAGATCAATACCACCACATCGGGACTGCGCGCATGCATGATTCGCCGAGTCACGGAGTAGTGGATCAGAACTGCCGGGTGCATGGTGTGTCAAATCTTTATATCGGTAGCAGTGCGGTATTTTCTACCAGCGGGCACTCCAACCCAACGCTCACGATTATCGCGTTATGTATCAGGCTCGCCGATCGACTCAGGAAGCAGATCCCGAGTTAGGGCGCACAATTAGACTGTGCCGCCGCGACACTCGCCGACGCTGAGATTCCTGCAGCGGTGCGGAGGCTGCCATTCCGCAGAGAACGTAAAAAAGCGCAGCATTTGCGGGAATCTGCAGATTGAAGTCAAGGAAGCTGTGCACCAGGATACCCACGCAGCCAAGCAGAGCCGCCACCGTCAACGTTCCAGTTGCCGTTTCCGTCCAATTCTTAAGTTTGCGCACCGCGTGGCGGAAGAGCAGCACTAAAAACCAGATCGCAATCGAAAATCCGGCCAAGCCGGTTTCAACCAGCAACTGCAGGTAGTCGTTGTGCGCCTGATTTACAAAGAATGTGGTGTAGAAGCTACGAAACTCCGGATAGACAATCGGAAAAGTGCCGAGGCCCCAACCGAGGAGCGGCTTTTTAAGGAACATGCGCAGGCAGTCTCGATCGATGGTGAGGCGAAGTCCTCCACTTATCTCTTCACGCGCTTCGCTGTGAATGCTGATCAGCCGCTGGGTGAGATCGTTGCTGCCCATCCAGAGCAGAACGATAATCACCATTGCCAGAAATCCGCCCAGCATGAGAGTGGGTTTCCAACCCGCTTCGCGCCTGACCAACAGAACCACGCCCAGCACCACCACCTGCGCCACGAAGGCGACCATACCTCCACGCGAGCCAGAAAGAAATATACTTCCCGCCATCAGCGCTGCGACTCCTGCCACAACGATCTTGCGGCTTCCGTTTGTAAAGCGCGAAGCCGCCAGGACGAGCGGAAAGGGTGTAAGCATTTCCATGAGACCGGCGTAATGATTGTGATTGACGTATGGCCCGTAAATCTCCCCGCCCTGCTGCGAATGCAAAAGCCAATAAAGTTTTCCATTCGGAGCCAACCCCTGCAGCACCGCAAAAGAAGCCACGACGGCTCCATATACCGTGAAAGAGTTGGCAAGCATTTCGAACTGCGATGAGCGGCGCAGAGTCTGAGTCACGACAAATACGAGCATCCCGAAGGCCGCGTAGAGCAACAGGTGCGCGAAGGTAGCCTGACGGTACGCTGTGGTTCCACGACCCACTGCACCAGCAACAACGCAAAAAATGCTGCCATGGGGCGATATAAAGGGTTGTCGGAGAACTGGAGTTCACGGGTAGACCATTGGCGAAACGCCCAGAGCACCAGCAGCACCATCGAACATGCTTCTAACCCAAAAATGGACCAAGGCTCGACCGCTCCGAAGGCTAATGGGCCAAGCAACAGCACACCGCAGGCGCCCGCCAGCAGCACGTTATTGGTGAGGCTCGGGTACGAAACTTTAGTGACGGGCGTGGGTTCGGGTTGCGTAGCCAAGGCGGAACTCACGGGTCGACCTTGGACGCGGAATCGGAATTGTCGGGCGGTTTGTCTTTGTCCAACGAATTGTCGGAAGCGGCTTCGGGCGCAAGCTCGAAATCGCCAAGCCAAAGCTTGCCGCGGATTGGAGAACCGGCGGGAAAGCGCTCGATGTTCAACACCAGCAGCGTGGTGGTGTCGCTGGTTATCACTTTGGAGTGGGCCGTTTTCCAAAAGTCGGCATCGGTGAGCGGATCGCTGGTATAGAGTGGTGCACCCGAGTACGCATCTCGCAGGACAATCTGAGGGCCGCCGGCGCCTTCAAATTCCGCAGACTTATAGTATGCCGAGAAATCATAAGCAGTCGCGGGATGAACCGGAATGATTTGCTGAATCCCCGCATCGTTGATCCCGGGGCCTTCGAACGTGATCGAAAGTGAGCGATGACCCTGGCGAAAATCGGTAGGATCAAGCACTGGCCGAACCCCAACCCGATCAACGTAAGTCCAGTCGAATCCTCCATTCAAGATGTCGAGGCTGAAATCGCCATTCACCACCAGATTGTCTTCCGTAGGAAGGTAGGCAGAAAGCCCCTGTGTGTCAGCATTCTCCGTCCACACTTTCATCGCTGAATCGGGACGATGCATTTCGATCAGATATTTCACGTAATCGTACAAATACCTTCGTTGAACCTTCTGATGCGACTCGGCGATGCGTTCCCAGACCTTGAGGGAGCCGTCGGTCTCATGTTTGCTCATCAACAGTTCGGCGAAAGTAATCAGGGTATCAGGGCGATCGGGCACCACATCGCGCAGTAGCGCCTCCGTGTCAGGACGCGCGCGCCAAGATGCGCTCAGCGCCGCATCTCGAAGCGAATCTTCGTTCGCGATGACGACACGAAATTCCCGTAAGGCACGATCGATGTCGCCATCGATGAGAAAAAAGTTGGCCGCCTCCCATGCCACATCGGGAGCGGTCGGCTCGGCTCGCAATGCATGATCCAATGCAGCGCGTTGACTGGTGGTGTCACCGGTTACCTGATATGCGGAAGCCAGATCGAACCAGTAATTAGCGTCGTGCGGATCAAGCGCGACCGCTGATCGAAGACTTTCGATGGCAGAGTGGGGATTGCCGGCAACAAATTCCAGGTAGCGACCGAGGCGATGACGATAGTCGGCATTACCCGGAGACATGCGCACCGCGTGCTCCAGCGCCGACAACTCTGGACGCGCCGCAAATACACTCGCAACAAAGTCTTTACCGGCCAGGAAAAGATATACGCAGGCACAGAAAACCACACTCGCGACAAACTGCCAACTTCGGGAGCCTGACAATGGAATTGTCATTTACTTGAATTCAAGATCGACCCGATTACCAACGCGAAACGGGACTCAAACTGCTTTCGATTCCGCGTCCTTCCCGCCCTCAGGCGGATCCTCCTGATAGTAGTGGCCGTATTTCCCTTGATACTCGTAGTAATAATAATAATCAGGAGATGTGAGATCTACGGCGTTGAGAAGGACGCCGGCTACGTGAGCATTAACCTGCCTCAATATATCTCGTGCGCGAATCAGTGCTTGCTTTGTAGTCTGTCCAGAACGAATCACGAGGATGGTGGCATCGGCACGCGGGGAGAGCACCACTGCGTCGGTTACCGAAAGCGTCGGGGGAGTGTCGATTACGATGTGATCGTAGAGTTCGCGTAACTCCTCCAGCAAGTCCCTCATATTCGCTGAGGCCAGCAACTCGGCTGGATTCGGAGGCGGCGTTCCCGCCGGCATGATGAAAAGGTTGGGCAGAATCGGAGACGTCGTAATTGTTTGCTGGATGGTCGCGCTTCCCGTCAGCACGTTGCTCAGGCCGCTGCGTGGACCCATGCCAAGCGTCTTGTGGACACTGGGACGCCGCAAGTCGGCATCGATCAGGAGTACCCGAACTCCCTTTTGCGCCAGCACGATGGCGGTGTTGATGCTGGTTGTAGTTTTTCCCTCCTGGGGACGCGAACTGGTCACCATGATGATCTTCGGCGGCGCTCCCAGGTTCGACAGCAGAAGCGAGGTCCGTAGTGCGCGATACGATTCGGCCATCTGGGACTGCGGCCGAATCTGAGTTACCGTTTCTACCACTTCCTTTGATGCGGTCAAGGCTAAGCGCTTGCCAGCAGTTCCCAAGTTGGCCGATTTGGAGCCTAGCGGGATCATGCCGAGCGACGGAAGACCTGAGATAGCTTGCGCCTGTTCGGGAGTACGGACGGTATTGTCCATGTTCTCGATCAGAAAGGCTAAACCCACTCCCGAAATCACGCCCAGTGCAAGCGCGAAAGTGAGGTTGCGCGGAATATTAGGTTCGCTCGGAGCGGTAGGAACCCGCGCCGGATCGATGATGCGGAAATTATTGGAACGCAACCCGGCAGTGACACCAGCTTCTTTCAATTTTTCCAGCAATCCCTCGTAGAGAGCGCGATTGCTATCCACATCGCGCTTAAGAATGCTGTATTCGATGGCGCTCTCGTTAAGCTTGTTCGCTTCCTGTTTTTGCTTCTCAAAAGATTGCCGCAGCATATTCTCGCGCTGCAAGGCCGCCAGATACTGACCTTTGAGATGGTCGACGGCTTTATTCATTTCCGATTGCAGTTGGACATCGATCTCCTTCGCCTGGTTCGTCAGTTGAAGAACCTTCGGATACGAAGGTCCGAATTGGGTGCTGAGTTCGGCAATCTGGATCTTGAGATTCACCTGCTGTTCCCGCAACTTGTCGATGAGGGCGGAGGCGGCGGCTCCGCCTGATGAGGTATCGGCAACGATCGAAGCTGCGACCTCGTCGGGATCATTCGACTGCGTCTGGCGATAGACCGCTTCCTTCTGCATGCGATCAGTTTCCGCCGCCGTCACTTGTTTGTTAAGCTCGTCTAACTTTTCGGTGATAATGTTCGTCTTTTCGTCCGGGCCGATAATCTCGTGTTCTCTCTGGTAGCGAACGAGTTTTTCCTGAGAGGTCTCCACTTTCATCTGCAGGTCTACCAGCTGTTTGGAAAGCCAGTCGGAGGCTTGCATCGTCGATTCGAATTTGGTCTTGAAATTCTGCTCGACATAAGTGGCCGCAAGGGTATTCACCACGCTGGCGGCCAACTGGGGATCGGTGCTGCTGTAATGAATCTCGATGATCCTGGTATTTGGAATAAGCGTGACGTGCAGATGGCTACGAAAGGCGCCGAGCAAGCCGGACACGCGGTTCGAGTCGCTTTGCAGCGGGTCTGGAGCCAGGTTGACCTGCTTCTGATCGGCATGGCCGCCGAACTCGGGACGCTTATCCAGGTTCAATTGCCGGATTACCAGCAGCGCCATAAAGTCGCTTTGCAGGATGCGGGTTTCCGTGTCCAAGTCACTCGGGTCGTAATAATCAAGGATCGGCTGCGAATCCTTGAATGTGACAAGGTTCGAGTCGGCTTTATTCACGACGATGCGGCACCCGGCTTCGTAGACAGGAGTTTGCCGGAGGCTGGCGATCAAGACCGCCGCGAACACGCCGATGATAATCGAAGCTACCAACCATTTGCGCTTGATGAGGATACGCATGTACTCGCGCAGTGAAAATGACGAGTCCTGCGGTGGCAATGCGCCGTAAATTGCGGATCCAATCGGACGGAGAACTTCCCCCGGACCAGCCGGTTGCAGTTCCCGCGATCCGTTGCTGGGTTGGTCGTTCCGTGGAACCAACGGTCCCAATGACATCGATACTCCTAACCCGCCATCACTTTGATGCAACAGCGCTTCTCATTAGCCGCACCGGTTTTGCTCAGCCGGCCGGACAGTCAAAAGAGCGGGCTGTTGACGGGAAATCAGCTGATTTTAACACTCATGTTACCGAGACAAAGGGCAAAAATCGGGCCATGAGGTCCTCCTGAGGCAACCGCCATACCAGAACCTCCGCCTAACTATCCGCGAGAATGGTTCGACACCGTACGGACAGGGGACTACAATCCGTCCGTATTGCTGTATTGGCAATACCATCTCTATTTCCAACGAGGAGGCGCTGTGAGAATTACGCAAACGCCTATTTTGCTTCTTTCCATCGCATTATTTGCATCCATCCCTCTGCCTGCTCTCGGGCAGGACGGTGGCGCCATTTTCAAGGCCAAATGCGCCGCATGTCACGGCGCTGAGGGGCAAGGCAAGGTCGGTCCCAAGCTACAGGGCACCAGCCTAAGCGCTGACCAGATTTCGGACTTGCTCACCAAGGGCGACGACGCCAGGAAAGCGCCGCACAAGAAACCTATGGCCTCCCTTTCCGCTGCCGACGCAACGGCTGTAGCTGGTTTTGTGAAGAGTCTCAAGTAATTCTCCGTGCCTCTACCGTGCCGAGGGAACGCTCCAGGTCTCGAAAACGCGAGACCTGGAGCACATTCGCTGCTGGCCCCTGAATTCGCGGTTGTGGTTTAAATTCTTGTCAGTTTCTTAATCATATCGCGATGGTCCGGATAACGACCCGACAACTCGTCACACTTTGCTATCTCAAAGTCCTCGAAATTGAATCCGGGAGCCACCGTACAGCCGACGAGGGCAAAAGATTTTCCATCCTTTACTAACGCTGCGAACCAGCATCCGGCCTCAACAACGGCTTGTAGTGCTTCGCCCTTTTCCGGGTCATTGCCCAGTTCTATCTTGGAATGCCGGCCATTGGCTTCGATTACATGAACAACCAGTGGCGATCCAACGTAAAAGTGCCACAACTCATCGGATCGCAAACGATGGAAGGCGGAAAATTCTGGCCGTCAAGCAAAAAATAGATAGCGGTGGAGGCCGGTCGCGGACCCGAGAATTCGTGGGGCAGAGATTCCTTCGCCAACACTAAATCGGCGCTGTAGGTCTGGACGGTAGTAGCCGCCTTCAGGGTGGGGCTGAAGGCTCAATTTTTGAATCCAGTAGGCTGCGTCCTTTCTCATAGTGTCCGCGCCGACACGATCCGGCTTCAGATAACGCGCCAGACGAAATGGGCCAGAAGATACGCCAGTAACAACCCTCCTACGCCACAGATCCAGATCAGAAAATTTGCAGTCAACTTTGGGGAGTTGATTTCCTTTTTGTCCACGGAGGAAAGAATACTCCCGAGTCGCGCTTCGTTACACTGCACCGCTTGCATCCCCATTTGCTCACGAAGGGTAACGTCTTCGGTAATATGTGTAGAATTCAATTACCGATTTTTGTGGGAGCAAATTCTCTTTTGTCGTTTTTGGACGATCTAAATCCGCAACAACGCGAGGCGGTCGAGGCTACCGAAGGGCCAGTCCTCATTTTAGCGGGGGCGGGCAGCGGGAAGACTCGCGTCATCACGTTTCGCATCGCTTACCTGATCGAAAAGATGGGCGTGATGCCGGAGTCGATTCTCGCCGTGACTTTCACCAACAAAGCCGCGGCTGAAATGGTCGAGCGCGTTGAACGGCTTGTCGGTGGGCTCAGCATCGCCAAGCCTGTGATTTCTACATTCCACTCGTTCTGTGTGCGCGTATTGCGACGCGACATCGAGGCCTTGCGAATCCCATCTACGGTGCCGGGGCAGCCACCCATCGGTCTTACGAAAAATTTCGTCATCTACGATGAGAGCGATCAGCAACAAGTAGTCAAGGGCATCATGCGTCGCCTGGGTCTCGACGACAAACAACTTACGCCTCGCGCTGTGATGTCAAGGATTTCCTGGGCAAAGAATCACATGCTTGATCCACAGGAGATCTATCTGCAATCGGCCGATCCTAAGATGGAGAAAATCGCGCATATCTTCGAGGAGTATCGCAAGGAACTGCTCAAAGCGAATGCAATGGACTTCGACGATTTGCTACTCGAAGCCACGCGCCTGCTCAAATCCGTAGCAGCGGTTCGTGAATATTACAACCGCCGCTTTCAATATCTTCTCGTCGATGAATACCAGGATACGAATCGTCCGCAGTACGAATTGATGCGGTTGCTGGCTGGCGAACGGCACAACGTATGCGCGGTAGGTGATGAAGATCAGTCGATCTATTCATGGCGCGGCGCCGACATTCGCAACATTCTTGAGTTTGAGCGCGACTTTCCGGAGGCAAAAATCGTACGGCTGGAGCAGAACTATCGTTCGACGCAGAACATTCTGGGCGCCGCATCGGCTGTGGTTGCGAACAACCTCCGGCGCAAAGGAAAAAACCTTTGGACGGCGCGGCAGGGCGGGGCGAAAGTCGGATACTACGAGGCTCCGGATGGCGAGAACGAGGCCCTGTTCGCAGCTGACACAGTCAATAAATATATACGGCAGTCCGCAGAAAATGGTGAGATGGCTCGCGCGGCGGTGCTCTATCGAACGAACTCGCAGTCGCGGCTGTTCGAAGAGGCGATGCGGCGCTATCAATTGAAATATCACGTCGTGGGCGGCTTCTCATTCTACGAGCGCGCTGAGATCAAAGACATGATCTCGTATCTGAAGGTGATCCAGAATCCCGATGATTCGGTTTCGCTGCTACGCGTAATCAATACTCCGGTCCGCGGGATTGGCAAGACGACGATTGAAACGATTGAGCGGCTGGCGCTTGAGACTGGATTGTCGATGTGGGGCGCGGTTGGCGAGGCTAGCAAGCGGCAGTTGTTGCCGGCTCGGGCCCTGGGTGCGTTGAAGAGTTTCCGGGATCTGATTGAGGATGGGCGCGCCATGTTGGCTGGGACGTTTGTCGAGCGCGTGGAGGAGACGGCTGCTGTGGCTCCCGACGGCGGCGCTGCCGAGATGCGCTCGGCTCGGACGGGACAGAGCCTCGTCACCACGCCACCTAATGGGGATACCGACTTCAATCCTGACAACTTTAGTTTCGATTTCGGAGTTGGCGACTCTGCGGATAACCAGGGGACGGACGAGGACGCCCGTCGCTCCACCGATGAGGCGGTTGAAGGTTTTCGCGCTCCTGGCGCGGCTGCCAATACTGCGGAGATTCTCAAGTTCCTGATTGACCGCACCGGATATATTAAGCAACTCGAAGAGGAAGATACGCCTGAATCGTTCTCGCGCATCGAGAATCTGCACGAACTAGTGAATGCGGCCATGGACTCGCGAGATCGCGGCGAGACTCTTGACGAGTTTCTGGATCACGCGGCGCTGGTTAGCGATGCCGATCAATACGACGAGCACGCACAAATCACGCTGATGACACTGCACGCGGCCAAAGGCCTGGAGTTTCCCCTGGTTGTGCTGGCTGGAATGGAAGAAGGCCTTTTTCCGCACTCGCGCACCATGCTGGAACCGGATTCGATTGAAGAAGAACGGCGGCTTTGCTACGTCGGCATGACGCGGGCTATGGATACGCTGATTCTTTCGCGCGCTGTGTATCGTCAGACGCTATGGGACGGACATGCCCGAGGCGAGCGTGCCGTCTCGATTCTTGGAGGAGGTGCCGCTGCAACTGGTGGAAGAGCTCGGCGGATCGCGACGGCGGGTTTCCTCCGCCTCTTCTTTGGATTTGGATGCCAGCGGTTCGCGGACAAGAGTGTCCTCGTCACACATGCGGCGGGCTGATCGCCACACTACTCTTACGAGGACGAAGATCAGAGCGCAACCTGGAATCCGGCGCGGGTCAAGGCATCGCAGGTCAAGGCAAAGCCGCCGACACCGCTGCGGAATTACAACTCGATCGATAATATTGCTGAATTTTTTGCGTCGCGCGGGAAGAAGTTCAAAGTCCCGAAAATGTTGCCGGACGAACCCACTGGCAGGCGGGGTTTCCGCCCCGGGCAAAAGGTCAAGCATCCGAAATATGGCGAAGGAACGGTGTATCAACGCGAGGGGGATGGGGAAGACGCCAAGATTACGGTACAATTCCCTCGCTTCGGTTTGAAGAAACTGGTGGAAAAGTATGCGCAGTTGGAGAACGCATAAAGCTGCGAGAGATTAACGAGAGTGTAGAACGAAGCTTTCCGCAAACAGCACGAAATTCTGAGAGGACCTGAAACGCACTAATGGCAAATACACAGAAGCTAACTAAAGAAGAACGCAAGAAGAGCAAGCGAGCCTCCCGCAAGAAAATAAAAGCGGAAAAGCCGAAGAAGCCCCGCGATTACGCCCGGGGATCGAAAAAGCGCAAGGTTAAAAAGCTGGCACGCGGTCAGGCGAAGCGGTAAGGCTCGGCTAAACCACTGGCATTGCCCGGGCATGGACCAGCGTGTTCATGCCCGGCGCGGTCGTTAGGAGATAACCAGGTCTTGTCGCAATCATCCACTGAGCCGGCGGTCGGGGTAATTCGAACTTCCAACACTCAGGCCTTCTGTTGCAAGTCCATCGACAAGCTGATTTCGGAGTCGGAGAACCCGGCGCACCGGCTCAGTAAGACTTTGGGGCCATGGTCACTGACGGCACTCGGTATTGGCGCGATCATCGGTTCTGGAATCTTTGTGCTGACGGGAACGGCGGCAGCTGGAGAGTATTTCCAGGCTCCTTCGATTCTCCATGCGCAAGCGCTCGATCTGATCGTGAATTTCATACGGACCGGCAGCACGGCTGGAGCGCTCATGCATGGCCGTCCGCCGGCCGGGCCATCCATTGCCATTTCATTTTTTCTGGTGGCAATTGCCTGTAGTTTTGCCGGATTGTGCTATGCCGAATTGGCATCCATGATTCCAATTGCCGGCAGCGCCTACACCTATTCTTATGCAACACTCGGCGAAATTTTTGCCTGGATTATCGGCTGGGATCTGATTCTCGAATACGTGGTTAGTAATGTCGCTGTGGCCGTCGGTTTTGCCGGTTATTCGAAAGCACAACTGGCGGCATTTGGTCTCAACTTGCCTGACAAATGGGCGAGTCCGGTCTGGGCTTCAGGACAGTGGACGGGCGCCTATTTCAATCTTCCCGGCTTTCTCATTGTTTTCATCCTGACCCTGTTGCTTGTGCGAGGAGTGAAAGAATCCGCCGAGACCAACAACATCATGGTCGCGATTAAAATTTGCGCGATCCTGACGTTTCTGGTGGTCGGCGGGATGCTGGTGAAACCGGCAAATTGGAAGCCTTTCGCGCCATCCGGCTTTGCCGGAATTGTGACCGGAGGCGCGATCGTTTTCTTCACCTATATCGGATTTGACTCTGTCTCAACCGCGGCAGAAGAGTCGCGCAACCCGCAAAAAGATTTGCCCTTCGGCATCATCATGTCTCTGATCGTGTGTACGCTACTGTATGTCGGCGTCGCCGTAGTGCTGCTCGGCATGATGAAATACACGACCTTCGTTTCCGGAGAAGCTGCCGACGCGCCCGTTGCCTATGCGATGAAGTATTTGGGTGTGCATCCGTTCTTCCGCTCGGTGATCGTGATTGGCGCGTTGATGGGAATGATCTCTTCGTTGCTGGTGTTTCAATATGGCCAGGCGCGGATCTGGTATGCCATGTCCCGCGACGGTCTCTTGCCAAAGTTATTTTCCGCGGTGCATCCGAAATATAAGACGCCGCATTGGTCCACGTGGATCGCATGTTTTGCGGTTGGAATCCCTGCCGGACTTGTCGACATTGGCGATGCGGCCGACCTTGCCAATATCGGGACGCTCTTCGCTTTCGTGCTGGTTTCGCTAGGCGTGATTTTACTTCGACGCAATCAGCCTGATCGCAAGCGCGCGTTCCGGGTGCCTTTTGTGCCGTGGTTCCCGCTCATTTCAGTCATTCTGTGCGGCGGATTGATGTTGGGGCTTACGCTAATTACGTGGCTTCGCTTCGTCATCTGGCTGGCACTGGGGCTGGTAATTTATATCTTCTACAGCCGGCACCACAGCGAGTTCAGCAAAGCAAAAAACATCGTGTGATTCATTCACCAGACCAACAATCCTTTAAAATCGCTCTATGCCTTCGGAACCCTCCAGCGTTATCCTCTCGCTGCCGAAAGCTGAACTGCATCTGCATCTTGAAGGCTCAATCTCGCCCTCCACACTGGTGGAACTGCGCCAGCGCCATGGGATGGATGGAGCCACTCTCCCGGAAGTCGAGCAGCTTTACAACTATAAAGATTTCGCCGGCTTCCTAACTGCTTTCAAACATGTAACGGGACATCTGCGCACTCCGGAAGACTACGAGTTGATCGTCTATCGACTGATGAGTCGGTTGAAAGCGCAGAACATCCATCATGCCGAGGTGATTGTTTCGGTCGGAGTGTGTCTCTGGCGAAACCAAGATTTCTCCGCGATTTTTGAGGGTCTTGAGCGTGGTCGCCAACGCGGGGAAAAAGAATTTGGCATTTCGCTGCTTTGGATATTCGATGCCATCCGGCAATTCGGCGCGGAAAAAGCACAGAGTGTTGTTGATCGCGCGATACAGTTCCGCGAACGCAATGTGGCTGCGTTTGGTATCGGCGGTGACGAGCGCGCCGGGCCAGCAGAATGGTTCACAGAAGTTTTCGCGCGTGCCGCGGAGAATGGTCTTCACCTCACTGCCCATGCCGGCGAAAACGCCGGGCCAGATTCCATATGGGGTGCACTCAACCTGAAGGCGGAACGCATTGGTCACGGCCTTAGTGCCGCGCAGGATGCGGAGTTGATCGAAGAACTAGCCGAGCGCCAAGTTCCCATTGAGGTCTGCGTAACCAGCAATCTGCGGACTGGTTGCTGCGCCGAACTTGCGCAACATCCGGTGCGCCGTTATTTCGATGAAGGGCTGATGCTGACCCTTAACAGCGACGATCCGGCCATGTTTCGCACATCGTTGGTTGAGGAATACGGTCTTGTGCAGGAGGCATTCGGCTTCACCGACGAACACCTGCGTGAACTGGCGCGCAATTCCTTTGAAGCATCATTCTTGCCGCCAGAAAAGAAAATTCAATTTTTGGATCTTTTTGACTCCGCTGCCACGCGGGAATAAGTGGAGCAACGGGTCTAACACACTTCGGCTAACGCTTTTGTGAAACAATTCGCGGCGGCATTGTGGCCGGGCTAGGACGCCCGGCACTCCACTTTGTTTCCTGTTTCCTGGCCTATAATGGCCCCGTATGAAACTTGAAGAGAAGATTGCCGAACTGAAAAAACGGGATCAGATGGCGCAAGAAGGCGGGGGCGCCAAGCGTCGAGAACGTCAGCACAAAGAGGGCAAGATGTCGGCTCGAGAACGGATCGAGTTTTTGCTTGACGAAGGCACTTTCGAAGAGACCGACAAGCTGGTAACGCATCGCTGCAACGACTTCGGGATGGCGCACCAGAAGTACTATGGCGACGGTTTCATCACCGGATACGGTCGAGTCGAAGGACGATTGGTGTTTGTCTTCGCGCAGGATTTTACTGTGTTTGGCGGATCGCTCTCCGAGGCCAATGCCGGGAAAATCGTCAAAGTAATGGATCTGGCGGCTAAGATGGGTGCACCCATGATAGGGCTTAACGATTCGGGTGGCGCGCGCATTCAGGAAGGCGTGATGTCGCTCGCCGGCTACGCTGACATTTTCCTCCGTAACACGCTTTACAGCGGGGTGGTGCCGCAGATCTCGGCCATCATGGGCCCTTGCGCCGGCGGGGCGGTATACTCGCCTGCCATCACCGACTTCATCCTGATGGTGGATCAGACTTCGTACATGTTTATCACTGGGCCCGACGTGATCAAACTGGTGACGCACGAAGAGGTCACCAAAGATCAGCTGGGCGGCGCTCACACGCACAACGAAACCTCAGGAGTAGCGCACTTCATGTGTCGAGACGATGCCGAGTGCCTGTCGATGGTTCGCGAGCTGCTGAGTTTTGTTCCCTCGAATAACCTGGAAGACCCGCCGCGCAAGCCTTGCAGCGATCCTATCGATCGCGTGGACGAAAAACTCGACACGCTGATCCCCGATCAATCGAACATGCCGTATGACATGAAAGACGTGATTCACACCATCGTAGATGACGGCTATTTTTTCGAAATTCACGAGCATTATGCCAAAAATATTGTGGTGGGATTTGCGCGCTTCAACGGGAAGCCAGTCGGGATCGTAGCCAACCAGCCCGCGATGCTCGCCGGTACGCTTGACATCAATGCATCCGTGAAAGGTGCGCGCTTCGTGCGCTTCTGTGACTGCTTCAACATCCCACTGGTGACGTTCGAAGATGTTCCCGGCTTTCTGCCCGGCACGCAGCAGGAGTACGGCGGAATCATCCGGCACGGAGCCAAGTTGCTGTACGCTTTTGCGGAGGCCACCGTGCCGAAAGTGACGGTTATCACGCGCAAAGCTTACGGTGGCGCGTATTGCGTTATGGCGTCAAAGCACATCCGCACGGACGTAAATTACGCATGGCCGAGCGCCGAGATTGCAGTGATGGGGCCGGAAGGCGCCGTGGACATTGTTTACAAGCGCGAGTTGGACGGTGCTGCAAATCGCGAATTGGTGCGTCAGCAGAAAATCGAAGAGTTTCGCGAACGGTTGGCGAACCCCTACGTGGCGGCGGACCGGGGATTTGTCGATGCAGCTATCCAACCGCGAGAAACGCGCAAAAAGCTCATCCAGGCGCTTGAGATGCTCGAGACAAAGCGCGATAAAAATCCGCCAAAGAAGCATGGGAACATCCCGCTTTGACTTTCCTGGCTGAGGAGTTCAAGGCACTTCTTGTAAAAAGATTACTGCAGCCTGATTATGCATCCGGAGTTTTCAGGCAGTAATTGCCATCCGTCAGGGCAAGGTCGATCGGAATTGGCGCGCCAAATCGCCGCTTTCGCACCCGCATCAGCCATCGAATGAAGAGCTGCCTGCTGAATGGCGGGCGGTGCGGACCAGAATTGCGCGGAATCAATACTCCAAACTTCGGCGACCACTGGGACGTGTGCGAAATGCGCCCAATATGCCTCTTGCCCATCGCCGATACTGGCGACCGCGTCACCGGGTTCGATACCGTAGCCTGGCAATGCCTCCGCAATGATCATGTCGCGCTTGACAGATTCAGTGCGCCGGGAAATAACGTAGTGGAACAAACCGGGCATCGTATAAACTGCAAGAACGATGATGCCAGTCAGTACTGCTCGTCTTGCCAGAAGTTGATATCCTGGGAGGATGACGACCGACGCCCAAACGGCGGCCCAAAGCAACAGGGAAAAGCCGAGTACGAATCGCCCCACTAGGTGGACCAGCAAATACATCCCAAACACAGCTGCTGCGGGCAACGTGCAAAACCAGGTTGCAACAAAGTGGCGCAGCGACGCGATGGGTGCATACCAAACAAGGATCAGCAAAGGAAGGGTGAGCGCAGTTCCTACTCCTAACAATGCTTCCCGTGGATAACGAAGATTTATAGCAAGCTGCCGTAGTTGATCGCGCAGGTTGAAGAACGGATAGCTGCGCTGATCGAACCGTGCCGCGTCGTACCAGGGAGCATAAGTGACTTCGGCGATGGATGGATCGTGGAAAACACGAGGTGAGCCAAAAATAATAGGTCCCGGATAAAACGGAAGAGCTGCGCCAGGCGAATCCTTCTCCCAGGTTATTGTTTCAGGTCCGTCTACGAACCAGGCATAGTTTAGCTTGCCGCTATCTCCGGTGGTGACGTGGCCAAGATCGCGCGACAAAATGATCACAAACGGCGACACCAGGATCACAAAAACCAAGGCCCCAATCATCGGCTGCCATAGGCGTCTCGACCGAAAACCCTGAATTAATGCAGCTCCCAGAATGAAAACCGCAAAATATAAGAGAATGGCCTTCGCGTAGTAGCCAAGCGCCAGTAACAGGCCAAGCCATGCATATGCGCCGATGCCGTATTGCACCTGTCCAGATGGGTCGTTGAGCTTGAACAGGAGAGCGCCAATCGCAAAGACAATCGCAGCAACCAGGATGTCGGGATTTATGACATCCACAGCCCAGACAAAAGCGTCAACGAATAATAGGTATCCCAGCGCGATCCACACGAAAGGATCAATCGCCGGGATGTTGTCATCGCCGATCCGCATCCTCCATTCGGCTACAGCGCGCCAAAATCTGCTGAAGGTGTACAGAGCGGCGGCGAAAAGTGCGAAGTTGAGTGCGCGGGCCAGAGCAAATTCGGACCGTATCCCTGGATGAAAAATCCGTAATCCAATCGCTAGAAGCCATTCATATAGTGGTCCCCAATATCCATTCACGGCTGTATGCCAATCGAGGCGGGCATAGGAACGGGCAACGTCCAGGTAAGCAAGGCCGTCAGGCCCGGCGGGCAGGTTACGCCCGGCATAGGCACACCGTGCTCCGAACAGCAGCACGACCAACTGGCATGCCTTTTCAAACTTCAATACGCCGGCTGCGACTAGTGGGGATGTTTCTTCGGACAAAGTGGAATCATCGGCCATCATGGACTGGCTTATGTCTACTGGCTAACGTTCACTGGCTTACGGCCGCGCACCGGGCAAAGTCAGCAACGCGCCGAGGATTGATTTTATCCGAGATCGCAGCGGTGTCCTAAAGGCGCTGTTGCGGGATAGTGGATTGTCCTGCCTCGGGAAGCGATTTGGCGGCGACAGGCTCGACGCTTACTTCTTTCAGAGAATACTTGAACAGACAATACAAGGCGCGGAATCCATCCTTCCATCCGATTTTTTTCCCTTCGTCGTAAGTTCGGCCAGAATAACTGATTCCAACTTCATAGATTCGCAGATTTCGACGCGCTATCTTCACGGTGATTTCGGGTTCGAATCCAAAGCGGTTCTCTTCTATTGGGATCGACTGAATTACCTCACGCCGAAACATCTTATAGCAGGTTTCCATGTCAGACAGGTTGATGTTGGTGAGGCAATTGGAAAGCAGAGTCAATAGCCAGTTACCGACAGAGTGCCAGAAATAAAGAACCCGGTGCGCGCCGCTGCCGATGAAACGTGAGCCGTAGACCACATCTGCCTTGCCAGCGAGCAGGGGTTCAAGGAGTTGAGGAAACTCCGCAGGATCATATTCGAGGTCCGCATCCTGGATGATGACAAAATCCCCGGTCGCCTCTTGAATGCCACGGCGCAGCGCCGCTCCTTTTCCCATATTGTGTGGTTGAAGGAAAACTCGAACGTGCGGATATTGTTTCTCGAGTTCCGCCAGTATTTCGCGCGATCCGTCGCGCGACCCATCGTCCACACAAAGAAGCTCAATCTCCATCGGCACGGAGAGAACTCTTTCCACCATTATGCGCAGCGTCGGGCGCTCATTATAGACTGGCATGACGACCGATAACTTCATGGAAGAGATCGTAACAACCTTGTGCGGTTCGCACAATTCATGTCGACAGTGAGCACGCGCGTCGTGATTCTGACCGAAATCATCGCGCCCTATCGTATCCCGGTGCTTAACGCTCTAGCGAGCCACCCGCAGTTGGATCTGCACGTAATTTTTTTGGCCGAGACGGATAAGCGTCTCCGCCAGTGGCGTGTCTACAAAGAAGAAATCCACTTTTCATATCAGATTCTGGCCTCTTGGCGATGGCGCCTGGGAAAAAGCAATTTCCTCGGCAATTGGGGATTGTTGACAGCATTGAATACGATAAATCCGCAAGTCATCATTTGTGGTGGATACAACTATCTCGCTTCGTGGGAGGCGCTACTGTGGGCGCGGTGCCGCCGAGTCGCCTTTGTATTGTGGTCGGAAAGCAATAAATATGATGCGCGGAGAAAACGAAACTGGGTCGAGTCTCTGAAGGTCAATTTCCTGAGACATTGCGATCGTTTTGTCGTTCCTGGGAAAGCGTCTTACGAATATCTGGCGAGCCTTGGATCTCCAGCGGAACATATATGGAGTGCGCCTAACGCCGTCGATAACAGGCTGTTTGCCTCCGAGGCCGAAATCGCGCATGCGAACGCAACCCTAGTTCGGCAAAAACTGAAATTGCCACCGCGGTATATTCTTTTCGTAGGCCGTCTGGTTCCGGAAAAGGGCGTTTTCGATCTTCTCCAAGCATATGCCAGCCTGGAGAGCGGGGTGAAATCGGAGGTTGGTTTAGTGTTTGCGGGCGATGGGATTTCGAGAGATGAATTGATGCAGCGGGCGAAAGCGATCAGCCCTTGGACAATTTGCTTTCCGGGGTTTGCGCAGCGCGAGGATCTGGCGGGCCTGTACGCGCTCGCCGAACTTCTTGTCTTACCAACTCACACCGACCCTTGGGGTTTGGTTGTGAATGAAGCAATGGCGTGCGGGCTCCCGATTATAGTCACCAGCGTCGCCGGATGTTCTTCAGACCTGGTGGAAGACGGGTGGAATGGTTATGTCGTCCCTCCTCGAGATCCCGAGAAACTGAAATTTGCGATCGATTCTATCTTGCGGCAGCCTGAACTCAAGCGACGGATGAGCCTGCGCAGTTTGGAACGAATTCAACCATACTCGCCGGAAGCATGCGCCGCTGCTCTGGCTGCAGCCGCGACCGGCAGCCGATGATACAGGGAATGAGATTCGGCACATATCTATTTATTTTCTTGATTTCTTGCATTTCTGCATGTGGCGGTTTTCAGTTTTCGTTAACCCAGCTCTGTTCAATCCGTCTGCCGTACGTCAACCGGTCTTGGATCCTCTGGCCCGTGCCTAGCCGATGATCAGAGTATTTATCAATGGCCTCGCCGCCAGTGCCGGTGGAGGCATTACCTATCTGCGCAACGTTATTCCTCACCTTTCGCGCAGGGTTGATGCGAAAACCACGGTCCTGTTGAGTCCCGCCGTTCGCGCACAACTAGGAAGCCTTCCTAATGTTTCCTTCGTCGAGATCTCAAGTAATTCGGGAGCTCTTTTGCGCTTCATTCGAGAACAAACAGCATTGCCGAAACTGATCCGTAGCAGCGGCGCAGAGGTTTTGATATCTGCGGGCAACTTTGCGTTATGGCATTGTCCCGTCCCGCACATACTCCTGTCTCGTAACGCGCTCTATACTTCGGACGATTTTGTGCGCGACCTCCGTGCTCGAAAAGACTACGCGATACGGGCGGACACCTTAGTCAAGGGCTGGTTGGCTAGGCGATCCATAAGCGTCGCTGACATGACTATCGCTCCGTCCGAAGCGTTCGCACAGGAACTTGCCCGGTGGACGGGAAGAAAAGTGCTGACCGTTCATCATGGATTTGATTTCGATGCTTTCACGAGTGACGCCACTCCGTTGCCGGCGGCAGCACAGGATCAGCTTGACAAAGCCAAAGATGCTTTTCGGTTGCTTTTTGTGAGCCACTACAACTACTACCGCAATTTTGAAACTCTATTTCGAGCGCTTCCAATTCTGGTCGACCGTCTCGCCGGTAAGAAAGTGAAACTGTTTCTTACCTGCCGATTGAGCTCGAATGAGAACCCAGGCTCGTATCGAGCAGAAGCGGCTTCGTCATTGGTGAACAGCCTGCGGAGCAGCGATAGCATCGTGGAACTGGGTACGATTCCGTATCATTCGCTGCATCATCTATATCGCGCCTGTCACGTTTATGTGACGCCAGCTTACGCCGAATCCTTTGCTCATCCGCTGATCGAGGCTATGTCGAGTGGCTTGCCGGTTGTGGCCTCTGACGTGCCCGTTCATCGCGAAATCTGCAAAGACGCGGGAGTTTATTTCTCGCGTTTTTCTTCCGATGCCTTGGCGGAACGAGTCATGCAGGTTTACGTATCGCCCGAGCTGGCGCGAAAACTGTCAAGCAACGGATTGCGGCGCGCTCATGACTTCAGCTGGAGCAAGCACGTGGAACGCCTGGTGGTTCTGGCTCAGGAATTGGTATCGTCTCACAGGAAGCAAAAGTGATGGTCCAGGCCGCGTCGACACTACACGTTCTCACACTGACCCCGTTTTTCCCTTCCGATCAAAATGAAGTGACGGGTTGTTTCGTTGCAGAGCCCATCGAAAAGTTCAGCGAGTTTGGCGTAGAGTCCAGCGTAATTGCTGTTTCGGCAATTCACCATCATCGAAAACGTATGATTTCGCAAGGCGCAGCAGAATGGGTGCGATACCCGCAGCTTCCCGGAGCTCTCGGTCTTTCGAGCGCTGGCAAGCTGCTCTACGCGCGACTTCTAAAGCGGGTACGGCTGTTGCACCGCCTGAAGCCGATTGATGTTATTCATGCCCATGCTGCCCTGCCTTGCGGACATGCGGCGATGCTGCTTTCCAGGCGTTTGAAAATTCCGTTTGTGGTGACCGTCCACGGGCGGGACGTGTTTAACAACTGCCATCTCGGTGGAGCTCTGGCGGCTTGGCGAAGGAACGTGTCGGTGGCAGTCTATAGCGCCGCGCGAAACGTTGTCTGTATCAGCCGCAACGTGCAAGAAATCCTGAAGGCGGGAATGCCAGCAGAAATCTGCAGCAGTATTGTGCATAACGGCGTAAATCCAAATCTCTTTTCGCCGAATCAGTTTGACGCAGCGGGCTCGGATTTGGAGATCTTAAGCGTTGGAATGCTGCTGGAGAGCAAAGGCCACGAACTTGTGTTGCGAGCGCTCGCAAAGGTCAGACCGTCATTTCCCAAAGTTCAATGCCGCATCGTCGGAGAAGGTCCAGATCGCGCTCGACTTGAAGGTCTGGTTCACGACCTGGACATTGAAGGCCAAGTCCAATTCATCGCCCGGCAAAGCCGCGCAGAAGTGGCCGAGTCGATGCGGCGCTGCTCAGTATTTGCGCTAGCCAGCACAAATGAAGGTCTCGGATGCGTGTATCTCGAGGCGATGTCTTGCGGAAAACCGGTAATCGGATGTCGCGGGCAGGGGATTGATGAAATCATCGAGCATGGCAAGAACGGCTGGCTGATTCCTGCCGATGGGCTCGAAGAACTTGTGCAGGGACTTTCTGCCCTACTGGGGTCGCCAGAGCTGCGCAGCCGCTTAGGAACCGCTGCACGCCAGACTATCGTAGAAAGATTTACGCTATCGCATCAGGCAGAACAACTGGCTGCGATTTATCGTCAGGCGCTTGTGTGATCCTATTCCGCTGACTATCTTCCGCTTAGCTCAGCTGGAGCTTCTTCGCATCCAGTTCCAGGCACTGGACATAATGTCGTCTAGATTACGTTTTGCGGTCCACCCGAGAACCGCTTGAGCTTTCGCCGGATCCGCTACAAGCGTCGGAGGATCGCCCGCACGTCGCGCTCGCAGCTTTCGCCGAACCGGGCGTCCAGTCGCGCTTTCCGCTGCCTGGATTACTTCGAGCACCGAATGTCCGCGGCCTGTTCCCAGATTGATGGCCAGCGCATTGCCATTTTTCTCGTCCGCGCCTGTTTCAAGATATTGCAGCGCTCGCAAGTGCGCATCCGCGAGATCGCTCACATGGATGTAATCGCGAACGCAGGTCCCATCCGGCGTCGCATAGTCGGAGCCATGAACTTGCAACGCGGGACCCGTCTTCAAGGTCGCGGCAAGCGCCAGCGGAACCAGATGGGTTTCCGGGTCATGGAGTTCTCCAATCTCGCCGCTTTCGTCCGCTCCGGCAACGTTGAAATAGCGTAGGCTGATGGAGCGGAACCCGTAGGCGCGGCTATACGCCTCAAGTGCCTTCTCAAAGAAAAGCTTCGAAGTTCCATAAGGATTGACCGGCTCGCGAGGCGTCCTCTCAGGGATTGGAATTTGCTCGGGCTTACCGTAAACGGCGCAAGTTGAAGAAAATATAAAATGGCGGATGCTGGCGTCCAGAGCGGAATTTAGAAGGCTAATTGCCGCAACGACGTTATTACCGAAATACTTGCGAGGATTCTCCACCGACTCCCCAACGTAGGCATGAGCGGCAAAGTGCATCACGGCGTCAACTCGCGCGAGCGCAGGCCGAAGCCGGGCCTCGTCGGCGATGTCGCCCTCCACCAGTTCGAAGCCCTGTGCCAGGCGGCGAAACCCGGTCGAGAGATTGTCGTAAAGCACGACCTCATAGCCCGACCTTCGCAATGCTCGTGCTGCATGACTCCCAATGTAGCCAGCGCCGCCCGTTACCAGGATAGTCAAGAACAAACCTCAAACAGTTTCATCAACCGTCACATTCCCAATGGCAATACTTGTAGTCTATTAAATGTGAAACATTCCGATATCAGAAGACCTCGCGCTCGAACTTACAGGTCAGAGGCGTTCGCAAGATACTGTTCTGCTAACCTTCTTCTCGGTGTTTCGTCAACCCAGTGTTTCGTCCACCATAGAAGTGAGGTGTTTATGTTGGGAGGTCCACGTTTGCTGATTGCTCTTATGATGCTTTTTTTCGGTATCGCTGCTCTGGCCTTCGCAGGTGATTCTTCTACCGCAAACTCCTCTGCTCTTTCCGTTCCATCTGGACCTCCCAAGGCTAAAGTTGAACCGGTTGAGGAGACAATCCAGGGCCACAAGATTGTCGATCCTTACCGCTATCTCGAAAACGCAAGCGATCCGGACACCAAACTTTACGTCGACCAGGAACTCGCTTATACCCGCAGCATACTTGACCCGCTCCCCGGGCGCGAGAAAATCAATGCGCGTCTTTCTCAGTTGCTGGAAATTGGCACCATTGGACCGCCGCACATGGGTGGTAAATATTATTTTTATACGCGTCGCGAAGGGAATCAGAACCAGCCAATTTTGTATATACGCGAGGGGTTGAATGGTAATGATCGCGAACTCGTCGATGTCAACAAGATGTCCAGCGACGGCACGGTTGCACTCGACTGGTGGTTTTGTTCCCAAGATGGTAAGTACGTCGCATATGGCACCTCTGCGAGCGGATCGGAGGAGAGCACACTTCGCATCGTAGAAAGTGCGACAGGCAAACTGTTGCCAGACACCATCGATCGAACCCGCTTCGCCAGCGTCGCTTGGCTGAAAGACAGTTCCGGTTTCTATTACACCCGCCATCCCAGGAAAGGCGAGGTTCCCGAGGGAGAAGAGGTTTACCATGTTAAGGTTTTCTACCACCAGATCGGAAGCCATCCCACCAAAGATCCGCTGATATTCGGCGAGGGCCGCAATCCCCAGGACGTTCCGGAAGTTACCCTTTCTGAAGATGATCGCTGGTTACTGATTGATGTGGGTGAAGGCTGGACGAAGACGGAGATGTATTTGCAGGATCGGCAGTCAAAAGAGCCTCCGCAGGAAATCACTACCGGCAAGAATTTTCTTTACAGCGGTGACTTTTATAAGGGCAAGCTCTACATCACGACCAACGAAGACGCGCCCCATTCTCGTGTATTTGTCGTGGACGCGACCAATGCCAGGCGCGAAAACTGGAAGGAACTGATCCCGGAATCGGACGCAGTGCTGCAGGACGCGAGCGTCACCGGCGGCAAGCTTCTGGCCCAGTACGAACACAATGCGGCGTCCGAAATGAAGTTGTTCAAAATCGACGGCAAGAAGCTCGCCGATATTCCGCTCCCCGCCATCGGTGATGTTTTTAGTGCCTCCGGGCGCTATGACCGCAACGAAATCTTTTTCGCTTTCCAATCCTTTACAGTTCCGCCCTCAGTCTATCGTGTCGATTTGACCGACCCGAAAAGCAAACTCTGGGCCAAGGTCGGCGCGCCTGCAATCGAACCTTCCGCGTACGACGTTCAGCAGGTTTGGTACACATCGAAAGATGGCACCAGAGGTCCGATGTTTGTGGTCAGCAAAAAGGGAATTGAGAAAAACGGCACGAATCCCACACTGCTGACGGGCTACGGCGGATTCAACATCTCGTTAAAGCCGGCCTTCAATCGTGGCGTTTATCTCTGGCTCGAGCACGGCGGCATTTACGTCGTTGCCAACTTGCGCGGCGGGTCCGAGTTCGGCGAAGACTGGCATCGCGCCGGCATGCTTGAGAAGAAGCAGAATGTATTTGATGATTTCATCGCTGCCAGCGAATTTCTGATCGCAGAGAAGTACACCGACAAAAATCATCTTGCCATTCAAGGCGGGTCGAATGGTGGCCTGCTGATCGGTGCCATGATCACCCAACGCCCCGACCTATTCCGTGCTGTAATCTGTGCCGTCCCGCTGCTGGATATGCTGCGTTATCAGAATTTTCAGATCGCTAAACTTTGGATCCCCGAATACGGCGCTTCCGATGATCCCAAGCAATTCGAGTGGTTGTATGCTTACTCGCCCTATCATCATGTCAAGCCCGGTCAGGAGTATCCCGCCATTCTCTTCGTGACCGGCGATACGGACACCCGCGTTGATCCATTGCACGCCAAAAAAATGGCTGCGCTCATGCAAGCCGAGGCGAAAAATGGCTCCAGCAAAGACAAGCCGATTCTACTTCGCATTGAAACCAAAGCCGGCCATGGACAAGGAAAGCCGGTGACAAAGCAGATCGAAGAGAGCACCGACATTTATTCGTTTTTGTTCTGGCAGCTAGGGGTAAAGCCGTAGTAGCGGATTGCTTGACGAACGACATACAATCGGAACATGTTCGAGTTGCTGGACCACGCTCGCAGGGAGGCAGCCCGAAGGACAATACTTAAGCCACGATATGCGATCTTTGCCCCATTGTCCGTCTTGATGGTCGGAGTCGAAGCGGGAATACTAATCGGAAGGCGTGACTGGTATCTGCTTGACTGGCTAAATGTAGGTTTTAACGGGATCCTATTCTTCGTGATATTCGCGCCTTTATTCCGTGAACTCTACAATTTCTTTAGAGACCGGGAAATCGAGTGATCATGGAACCTTCGTGCAAAGGTCTCCCGGTTTGTCGATAAAGCGCAGATGCGCCTTTTCCTCTGTGCTCCTGTACGCTCCCTGTGCTTAAATGAATCGGTGGCCACCGACCGCAAAATCCGCGTCCTGGTAGCGAAGCCCGGTCTCGACGGTCATGACCGCGGTGCCAAGGTGATAGCTCGCGCGCTCCGCGATGCTGGCATGGAGGTCATCTATACCGGTCTGCGCCAGACGCCGGAGATGGTGGTTAACGCCTCGCTCCAGGAAGATGTGCAAGTCATCGGTCTTTCGATACTCTCTGGGGCGCACAATGCCATCGTTCCGCGCGTGATGGATCTGCTGAAGCAAAACAAAATGGACGACGTTCTGGTGCTAGTCGGCGGTATCATCCCCGACCAGGACATCGAGGGCCTCAAGAAAATCGGTGTTGCCGCCATCTTCCAGCCAGGCACTCCTATGGACGACATCGTGAAGTTCATTCGCGGGCATGTGAAGCCGCAGGGCGTGCAAACGATCTAGTCTTTGCTCATCCCCATGGTCACCACCTAAGGTCGCCCCTCTGTATTAGCTCTAACCGAGACCGCTGCTCTCAACTAACCGGGATAGGCCTCATACAACGAACGCCCAATTCACAAACGCCCACATCCACGCCAGGTTAAGAACCAACAGTGCGGCAAAATAGACGCCGAACTGCGTCGTATTCCATCGCTCGGCCTAAACTCCGAAAGCCAAAATGCTGGATACACTACGAGCAGGTATCGCGCTGCTCCGAGCAGCGGGCGACCGGAATACATTAGCATCTGCAAGATAACAGCCAGCGCGAATGCTTTGTCCTCGATCCGAAGACTCACCAAATCGCGCCGCAGACTGACAATGGCTACGATGACGTCCAAGCCCAGCTTAATCGCCAGTAGGATATCGTGCCCGTACACGATCAATCTTAGAGTCTCGGCCATAACTTTTATTCGGAGGAGCCATCGCCATACCTTGATGCGCCGGTATGTCTCTACCACGGAAAGACGTCCTGACCATCGTAGCCAACTCCAATAGCCAACTATTCCGAGGGAGGAGTCAGCGCCACAATAAGCGATCGCGTTTTTGGCTGCGCAGCGCCATGATCGCAAGCGGCATGACAATCAAGACACCCGAAGGCCTAGCTATTCCCGCCAGAAGCCCGCAAACGGTCGCCGCTTCCCAACGCGCCTCGCGTCCCAACACGACTGCCCAGATGACGAGAGCTAGAGTCAACGCCTCCGCATAGCCTCCAAAGAGAATGAAACTGGTTGGCCACACACACAAGATGCACAACATGCGGAATCTACCGAGGTCCGAAAGAGCACCTTCGCCCAATTTCAGTAGTCCCCAGAAAAAATAGAAATCCGCGACCGTTGAAATCAGGAACGCTGCTGCCATCGCCGGCATGATTCCACTTACTACCCGGATTGCCGCCGGATACAAGGGATAAAAAATCACCGCCATCGGTCGGTCGTACCCATGCTGGGCAATGCGCAAATACCAGAGCGTATCGTATCGCTGCCAGATGCCCAGCAAGTAATAATACAGACCGCGCGGAGCCGGCAGGTTCTCGGTCAGAGCATTGCTGTGAAGGCCGGGGGGATTGGAACGCAGCAACGGAACAAATGCTGCCGCCGCGGCGGAATACAAAATGCGCCACGCTACAGTAAACACCAACGAGATCTGCGACTCCGGTCGGGATATGAACCTGCGCAACATTTTCGAGATTGGTATCGGCTCAGATTGTAGCCTTAGGATCGTATGGAATGCGGCCTGCGTTTATTCCTTGTTCTGAGCGAGATGCTCGGCTCTTCGTGCCACTGGTATAGTAGTTTCGAAGTCAGGCCTCATGAGCGAACGTATCGATTCCACGGCTCTTTCCGTCAATAACATTCTCTCGACAAAAGCTCGACGCCAGCTCCCTCCGTTTCGAATCCAACATGCGAGCGCTGGCTGACATCGTCGCTCAGGTACGTAACGAGGAAGAAAAAATCTGCGAAGGCGGAGGTGAAAAAGCGATCGAAAGCCAGCACGCCAAGTCACGCCTGACCGCTCGCGAGCGCATTCAACTCCTGGCGGATCCCGGCTCTTTTTTTGAACTCGGCCTTTACGCAGCGCACAAAATGTACGAAGAATGGGGTAGCGCGCCCGCTGCTGGCGTAATCACCGGCCTCGCTCGCATCGAAACGCGGATGGTCATGCTGATCGTGAACGATGCGACGGTAAAAGCCGGCGCGTTCTTTCCCATGACCGCGAAAAAAGTAATTCGTGCGCAAAACATCGCCATCGAAAATCGCATTCCGACGATTTACCTCGTTGATTCCGCCGGCGTCTTCCTCCCGCTGCAAGAAGATGTCTTCCCTGACACTGACGATTTCGGCCGCGTCTTCCGCAATAATGCGGTCATGTCGGCAATGGGCATCCCGCAGATCGCCGCCATCATGGGCATGTGTGTGGCGGGCGGTGGATACCTTCCTGTCATGTGCGATCACGTTCTTATGACCGACGGCAGCGGTTTGTTTCTAGCCGGCCCCGCGCTCGTGCAAGCTGCCATCGGACAGAAAGTTTCTGCCGAAGAACTGGGCGGAGCCGCAATGCACTCCGCCATTAGCGGTACAGTCGATTACCGCGAACCAAATGACGAAGCCTGCCTCGCTCGCATCCGCTCGCTCATCGAGAAGTGGGGTTATCGACGCCAGTCGCTCTGGGACCGCAAACAGCCCGTGGACCCAGCGATGCCGTCCGAGGAGATTTATGGAGTCTACGACGCCTCGCCCGCGCGTCCTTACGACATGAAAGAGATTCTCGCCCGCATCCTGGACGAGAGCCGCTTCGACGAGTACAAGCCTGAGTACGGCAAAACTCTGATTTGCGGCTACGCGCGTATTGGAGGCTTTGCGGTTGGCATTGTGGCGAATCAGAAATTGCACGCGCATCAAATTGACCATGAAGGCCACAAGCGCGTCGAATTCGGCGGCGTAATCTATACCGAGTCAGCAGAAAAAGCGGCCCGCTTCATCATGGACTGCAATCAGAGCCTGATTCCGCTTGTTTTTTTTCACGACGTCAACGGATTCATGGTGGGACGGGACGCCGAGTGGAGCGGCATCATTAAGGCGGGAGCAAAGATGGTAAACGCTGTGTCGAACTCGGTCGTGCCAAAAATTGCCGTAATCGTAGGCGGTTCTTTCGGTGCTGGACACTATGCCATGTGTGGCAAGGCCTACGATCCGCGCTTCATCTTTGCGTGGCCCACAGCAAAATACGCGGTAATGAGCGGAGATGCGGCCGCAGGCACTCTGGTAGAAATCAAAGTGAAGCAACTGGAACGCAGCGGCAAAAAGTTGAGCGATGAAGAAAGAAAAGAATTGTTCGACTCGACGAAAAAAACATACGAAGAGCAAACCGACCCTCGCTACGGCGCAGCCCGTCTCTGGATTGATAAGATCATCGATCCGATGGAAACGCGGCAGGCAATCACGCAAGCTTTAGAAGCAGCATCACTGAATTCGGATGTGCCGGAGTTTAAAGTGGGAGTCCTGCAAACATAATTAGGGTATCGAGGGCGAATCAATGAGCAAACAAACAAAACTTTTTAGTCTTATCGGTGCTGCCTGCCTCGCGAGTGCGCTGATTTGGCAGAACTATTCGCACGTTGTTTTTGAACTGACTCACAGAAGCAGCGAAATCAGGATCGGCAGGGGCACTGGCGCGTGGGACCTAAGCTCTTTGCATGTTCATCATCCGACCCCAAGCGACCTTCTGTTCTTGCTGGGGCTGTTTGGATTGCTCTTCGGGTTGGTATCGGTAGTTTACGATATTAAAGCCTCGCGAGGATTTAAGTAAGCAGAAGGTCGAGGATGCCAGACACAATCAAGTTGATCGAATGCCCGCGCGATGCCTGGCAAGGCCTGAGGGGCCAGATTCCGGCGGATCTTAAGACCAACTATCTTCAGGCACTCATCAGCGCAGGATTCAAACATATCGACGCCGTCAGTTTCGTTTCTCCGAACGCCGTCCCGCAGATGGCCGATTCCGAGGAGGTTCTGAAGGAATTGAACCCGCCTGACGATGTGGAGATCATCGGCATCGTTGTCAACGAAAAAGGCGCGCAGCGCGCAATCGCGGCCGGAGCTGTGCGCACCATGGGTTTTCCGTATTCCATCTCGCCGACATTTCTGCAGAACAATCAACGCCAGACGCTGGAAGATGCCATAGAGGAACTGGAAAAAATCGAAAAGGAAGCCGATGAAGCCGGGCTCGACACTGTTGTTTACATCTCGCTGGCCTTCGGCAATCCCTACGGCGACCCTTGGAGCGTGAACGAAGTTGTCGAAGCCGTTGGGTTGCTCGAGCTGCAGGAGATTCGCATGATCTCGCTCGCCGATACTGTTGGCCTAGCGACGCCAGAAAAGATTCGCGAGGTTGTCTCAGCCGTCATGGCGAACTACGACTATCTTGAAATCGGAGTTCATCTGCACAGCCGTCCCGACGAAGCCGCTGCTAAAATCAGCGCGGCATACGAAGCCGGTTGTCGCCGCTTCGATTCAGTGATAGGCGGACTCGGCGGATGCCCCTTCGCGCAAGATGATTTGGTGGGCAACATTGCAACGGAGACGGTGATCGAAACTCTGGGCAAGATTGGCGCGCAATTGCCGACGCTTAGATCGCTCGACACATTGTTGAAAGCGACGGCCGAGATCGGCGCGCGTTACAAAAGTTCGTTAGCAGCAGACTGAAAAAGTGGAATATAAAACGCTCCAACTCGACTTCGACTCCCATTTCGCCACCATTACCCTCAATCGTCCCGCCAAGCGTAACGCCGTCAGCTATGAACTGATTGACGATCTCCTCCGCGCTCTCGATGAAGTGAACAACTCTTCGGCTCGCATCCTGATCCTCACCGGAGCGGGCAAGGCTTTCTGCTCTGGCATGGACCTCGAAAACCTGAAAGCACTCATCGGCCGCACGTCGGAGCGGAATCTCGAAGACTCGCGAACCATGGTGAGCTTGTTCCGATCGCTTTATGAATTTCCGAAACCGACGATTGCTGCAGTTAACGGAGCGGCTATCGCCGGCGGTACAGGTCTCGCCCTGCTGTGCGACTTCACACTTGCCGTTCCCGAAGCCAATTTTGGTTACACGGAAGTGCGAATCGGATTCGTGCCCGCCATAGTCGCAACGTTTCTTCTGCGGCAGGTGGGAGAAAAAATCGCGCGCGATCTTTTGCTCACAGGTCGCCTCTTCGATGCAGCAGAAGCCCTGAGATTAGGTCTGATCAAGGAAATTGTTTCGCCGGAAAAGCTTCTCGATCGCGCCCACCAACTCGCGGCGCAACTTGCCGAGAACAGTCCGCTGTCACTTCTTCGCACCAAGCGATTGCTGACCGATCACGCTCGCGCAGAACTTGATTTGCAAATCGAAACTGCCATCCGCGAAAACGCCGGCATCCGCGAAACCGCCGATTTCCGCGAAGGGGTCGAATCGTTCCTTGAAAGGCGCAAACCACAGTGGACGGGTCGGTGAGCAACTCTAAAGCATCGATACCCGTCAATTTAAAAGACAGGAAGACGCCAACCGTCCACGAATCGACGACCAATGAATCGACGATCAGTGAACCGACGGTCAGTGAACCGACGGTCAATGAAACCCGCATCCGCGTGCGTTACGCCGAGACTGACCAGATGGGCGTCGTCCATCACGCCAATCATTTGATCTGGTTTGAGGTGGGGAGGGTCGAACTGCTTCGCCAGTTTGGCTTTCAGCTATAAAGATATGGAGCGCGAGGACGACTGTTTCATTGCGGTGGTCGATGTCCGCTGCCGCTACAAAGCTCCCGTGCACTATGATGACGAAGTTGTCGTGCGCACGTTCATGAAGCAGGTGCGGGAGAAAATCATTCATTTCGGATACGAACTGCGAAACGCGGACACAGGCGAGTTCCTGGCCGAAGGCGAAACCATTCACATTGTCGCTGACTCGAACATGAAGCCTCGTGCGCTGCCTGAGAAATATATGAATGTCTTTCGCGCGGCGGTGGGTAGATAGGAAAAATTTGATGCATGAGTTCCTCTACAAACTTCATTTGGTGCACGGAGACTTGCTCCGGACAGGTCCGACTAGCGCGGAACAAGCCATAGTGTCGGAGCACTTCGCATATCTTCAGAGCCTCCACGTACAAGGTGTCATCATTCTAGTTGGCCGCACGTTGAATACCGACGAGGCTACGATGGGGTTTGCTGTTTTCCGCGCCGAATCTGAAGATTCCGCCCGGCAATCATGAACATGAACAATGATCCTGCCGTAACGAAGGGGTTAATGACTGCGACGTTATATCCGTTCAAAGTTTCGTTGCTGGGCAAATAAAAAGTTGTAACCGCAATTCAAAATCAGGGACTGCTTTGAAAGCTCTGCATATCAATGGAAACGATTTAACTCTGGAGGACGTGCGCGAAGTAGCGCGTACAGATATTCGCCAACCTGTACTTCTCGCCCCGGACGCGCGCGAGGCTGTCAACCGTGCTCGTGCCGTTGTTGATACGCTTGTTGCCAGCAATAAAATTTCCTACGCTATAACGACTGGAGTCGGCAAGCTGAGCGACGTCCACATCGTCGGCGATCAGGTCCGCGAACTGCAAGTGAATCTGGTGCGCTCACACGCCGTCGGAATAGGTGAACCGCTGTCAATTCCCGACACGCGCGCCATGATGCTGCTGCGCGCCAACTCATTATCGAAAGGCAACTCCGGCGTTCGCGCTGTCACTATCGACGCGATTTGCGAGATGCTGAATCGCGGTGTGACGCCGATGGTTCCATCGCAGGGAAGCGTAGGGGCAAGCGGCGATCTCGCGCCACTGGCGCATCTGGCGTTAGCCTTGATTGGCGAAGGCGAATGCTTCGACGAAAAAGGCGCGCGGATGGTGAGCGCCGAAGCGCTGAAACGCGCACAGATCAAACCGCTGCTTCTCGAAGCGAAAGAAGCGGTGTCGTTGATCAATGGCACGCAGGCGATGTTGGCCATCGGAACTCTTGTGCTGCTTGCGGCCGAAACGCTAGTCGATACCGCCGATGTCATTGGAGCAATGGCTTGCGACGCGCTCAAGGGAACCAATGTCGCATTCGACGACCGCATTCAAAGGGCTCGGCCTCATGCCGGACAAATCAAGACCGCCGCGAATCTGCGCCGTCTGCTCGAACAAAGCGAGATTCGCGAATCGCATCGCGATTGTGGCCGCATACAGGATGCTTACTCTCTACGCTGCATTCCGCAGGTGCATGGCGCGGTGCGGGATACGCTTGCCCATTGCCGCGCGGTGTTCGAGACGGAAACGAACTCCGCAGTCGATAACCCGCTGGTGTTCGTAAAAAATCTGAAGCTGATCGATGGCGAGGGCGACGTGCTCTCAGGCGGAAATTTCCATGGCGAGCCGCTCGCTTTCGCGCTTGATTTTCTCGCGATTGCTTTGAGCGCGCTGGCGGGCATCAGCGAGCGCCGACTGGAGCGCATGGTGAACCCAGCGCTCAGCGAGGGTTTGCCGCCGTTTCTCGCGCCAGGCGCGGGAATGAATTCGGGCTTCATGATGCCGCAAGTCACTGCGGCCGCGCTGGTGAGCGAGAACAAAGTGCTGGCGCATCCAGCATCGGTTGATTCAATTACCACCTCGGGTAATAAGGAAGATTTCGTATCCATGGGCATGACCGCAGCTAACAAGCTAAAGAGAGTTGTGGAGAACACACGCAACACTCTGGCCATCGAAGCGATGGCTGCGGCGCAAGCGATTGATTTCCTCGCTCCGCTGAAAACCTCGAAGCCTCTGCAACAGGCGCATGCGGCAATCCGTGAGTGTCTGCGCGACGATGGAAAAAGACCGCGTTATGTATCAGGATTTCGCGCGCATCGCGGTTTGATTCCAGCGGCAAGCTGGCCGCAGTCCTAAGGTAGCGTTAGGAACCACAAAGTTTTCATACCGTAAAAAACGAACTGTCATCGCTTCGCGAAGCGAAGAATCTGCTTTTCGCTCGCATTGCCGCTCACCAAAGGACTACGGCTAACTTCAGCCCCCACCATTTCCCGCTCTGGCAGACTTGGCCGCCGATCCGTCCAAACCCAACTCCCCTGCAATCCCTTTCATGGCCTCGATGCAGAAGGCAATGTGCTCTTCGAGATCCAGTTCGAGATCGGCAGCGCCTTGGATAATATCTTCGCGGTGTACGCTCCGGGCGAATGCCTTGTCTTTCATTTTCTTTCGTACCGACTTGGCTTCAACTTCAGCCAGCGATTTTCCCGGCTTCACGAGTGCGCACGCGGTAATGAACCCAGCAAGTTCGTCGCATGCGAAAAGAGTTTTTTCCATCGGCGATATGCGCGCGACGCCGGTATATTCGGCATGCGACAAGATGGCGCGCCGCACTTCCTCGGAGTAGCCACGTTCTTTCAGAATCTCGGCGCCCTTGTAAGGATGATCTTCGAGGCTCGGATATTTCTCGTAATCGAAGTCGTGAAGAAGGCCGACCGTACCCCACAATTCCTCATCGCCGGCGGTTTTTCGAGCATAAGCCCGCATGCATGCCTCGACGGCGAGAGCGTGCTTGCGAAGACTTTCCGATTGCGTGAACTCAGTTAGTAAACACCATGCGGATTCGCGTTGATTCACGATTTTGTCCCTGATTTGCTGATGATTTCTGCTGGCTGATTATAATTCGATTTCATAACGAGATTTTTGTGGCGCACTTTCGTCTTGACATCCACAGGTGCAATACAGCAGATTACGCACTAGTTGTTTGGCTTTGAGAGTAGCCCCGCTCTGGCACTCGCAAAACCTGAATGGCCACCACCTTAGCGCCCGTGGACTCACGGGAAGTTGTACGATGCGACCACTGCTGCTTAGTGCAATTCCGCACATCTAACAGTCTTTGCCGCCGTTGCCGTCTGTCATTGGATGAGGACGAGGCGGAGATCGCCGCAATGTCTCCGGCGCCTGAAGCGCTACCCATCAACATCAATACCAGCGGACGCGGTCATCTGAAGCTGGCCTACTCAATCCGCTCGCTGCGCTTGCGCAGCGGTTTGAGTCAGCGACAACTCGCGCTGCGCATGTCAGTGCCGCGGACGTACGTTTCGAAAATCGAAAACGAGAAGGCGACTCCGACGTTGTCATCACTCGAGCGTCTGGCGCGGGCGCTTGAAGTCAGCGTGCCCGATTTGCTCTCCGGCGGAGAGCGGAATCGGCAGGAAGAAGTGCGCGAGTTGATGGAAGATCAGTTCGTCGCCGATGTTATGCCATATCTCTCGCAGCTCAATGGGATGCAGATGTCGAGCATCCTTGCTCAGGTGCGGGACTTAACGGTGCGGCCGCGACGGAGCGCGTAATCAGCGCCAACTCCTGGCGAGGCAAATGCATCCCAGTTCGCGAAGATTGCTGTCGTAGTCGAACATAGGTTTTAATCCGGGCACACAACCAACTGGACAGCCGGAGCTTTCGAGCTCCGGCTTTTTTTGTGCCTATTAACCGCAGAAGGACCGCTGGTTACTTCCGGAACTTTTCTCTTTATCCCATGCGATGCTCCTATGGTGAGGCAATGATGCTAATTGGCGCCGTGTCCGGTACCAACCGGTCGGTATGACAGTTTCGTTGATTGCCGGCTTACATGCTTAAATGAAATTGGGGGCTAAATTTTGCGCACGGCATCCAGTTACAATTTTCCGAACGAAATATGGATCCCTGGCTTCGCCGAATGTCAGGCGAGGCGAGCAAGCATGCGACGGAGGATTTTTGGACTTTCAGTTAAACGACGAGCAACTGCACCTGAAAAAGATGGTGCGCGATTTTGCCGAGCGCGAGATCGCGCCGCACGTCATGCGCTGGGACGAAGCTTGCGAATTTCCGCTGGCGACGATCAAAGAGCTCGGCAAGCTCGGCCTTATGGGCGCAATTTTCCCGCAAGAATACGGCGGCTCAGGCATGGGATACGTGGAGTACGCGACCGCGATCGAAGAACTCTCTCGCGTGGATGGCTCTGTTGGCATCATCGTCGCAGCGCATACATCATTGTGCTCCAATCACATTTTTCTCGCAGGAAACGAAACGCAGAAGAAAAAATATGTACCAAAACTTGCGACTGCCGAGTTCATCGGAGCCTGGGGACTGACCGAGCCGTCGGCCGGTTCGGACGCAGGCAGTGCGCGTATGTCCGCGACTCGGGCGAAGGGCGGCTGGGTGCTCAACGGCACCAAGACCTTCATCACCAATGGCCACTATGCCGATGTGCTGGTGGTGCTGGCGGTAACTGATCGCACGGCTCACACGCATGGACTGTCGGCCTTCATAATCGAGAAGGATTTCAAGGGATTCCGCGCCGGAAAAAAAGAAAACAAGCTCGGCCTGCGAGCCAGCGACACGGCGGAACTGATCTTCGAAGACTGCTTCGTGCCTGCCGAAAACCTGGTCGGCGGCGAAGGCAACGGATTTATCGATGCCATGCGCGTTCTCGATGGCGGACGCATCTCCATCGCGGCGCTCTCGCTCGGGATGGCTGAGGGCGCATACGGAGCTGCGCTCAAGTATTCGAAGGAGCGGAAGCAATTTGGCAAGGCAGTCTCTGAATTTCAGGCAATCCAGTGGAAACTGGCTGACATGGCAACCGAAATCGAAGCGGCAAAACTTCTGACCTTGCGCGCTGCGGCGATGAAAGATGCGGGCATGAAGACGACGCTCGAATCGTCGATGGCGAAGCTATATGCCAGCGAAGTTGCGGTGAGGTGCGCGAATGAAGGTGTGCAGATTCACGGCGGATATGGGTTCATCAAGGATTATCCGGCGGAGAAGTTTTATCGCGACGTGAAACTGTGCACGATCGGCGAAGGAACCAGCGAAATTCAGCGGCTGGTGATTGCTCGGCAGTTGCTGAAAGACTAGTTTCGTCTGCTTTCTGCCAATTGCGGAATGACTCGATTCAGGGTCGGATTCGATGACCCCCTCTGGCCAGTCTTTTGGAATCAAGGACTTAGCGATTGCTTTTGCCAGGTCTTTGAGGAATAAGGACTTAGGTGTAAGGTATTTTTCTCTCAATGACTTAGGGCGATGCTTGCCGTGTACTCCAGGAGCAAGGAGCGGCGATGATCAACGGAGCGCATGTAATCGTCTATAGCAAAGACCCGGAAAGCGATCGCGCCTTCTTTCGCGATGTTCTCAAATTTTCTGCGGTGGACGCCGGACATGGGTGGCTGATCTTCACGCTCCCTCCCGCCGAGGCCGCGTTTCATCCTGCGGATGAGAACGACCGGCACGAACTCTACTTCATGTGCGACGACCTTAAGGCGACTATCGAATCACTCAAGGAAAAGAAAGTGAAGTGTGGACCGATAAAAGAAGAACGCTGGGGCAGCATTACCGCAATCACTCTTCCTGGAGGCGGAAAGATTGGGTTGTACCAGCCCAAGCATCCGACCGCGATCGGACGCTGATATCCGGTAGTGGCTCAGTTTGAGCCACTACCTGATATCCGCACGATCGACGGTTTTCGTCGAATGGTTGCTACACTATCCTGTTTGACTCCTTCGAGTACAACTCTTGTCGACCGTCTCCGTTCCGGGGACGCCCGTGCTTTGGCTCAGGCCATTTCGACGGTCGAGAACCGCAGTGCAGGCTGGTCGGATCTGCTGAAGGCGCTCTTTCCGCACACTGGCAAGGCGCGGGTTTTCGGCCTGACTGGGCCTCCTGGAGCGGGCAAGAGCACGCTGGTCGATCAGCTTGCCAAACACTATCGCAAAGAAAATCAGACGGTCGGCATTATTGCGGTTGATCCTACCAGTCCTTATACGGGCGGTGCGATTCTGGGCGACCGCATCCGCATGCAGGATCACTATAGCGACCCGGGAATTTTCATACGCAGCATGGCGACGCGCGGATCGCTCGGAGGGCTGGCGCGGGCAACGGCCGATGCGGTTACGGTGCTCGATGCCTCGGGGCGCGATTTGGTTATGATCGAAACGGTCGGGGTGGGGCAGGACGAAGTCGACATTGTGCGGCTGGCCGATGTCACCGTCGTTATTCTGGTGCCCGGCATGGGCGACGATGTGCAGACGATTAAAGCTGGGATCATGGAGATCGCCGACATCTTCGTGATCAATAAGAGTGATCGCGAGGGCGCTGAGCGCGTGGAGCGCGAGATTCGCGCCCTGCAATCGCTGGTCACGCGCCATGATCACTGGACGCCGCCCATCGTGAAAACGGTCGCGAGCGAAGGGGTAGGAACTGCGGAGTTGGCGGAGGCGATCGCAAACTATGAGGCGTATCTGAAGAAAGAGAACCTTGTTCTTAAAAAGAACGTAGAGAACTGGCAGGAGCGGCTGGTTGAGATGCTGCGTGACGCCATGCTTGAAAAAGCGCGAACTCACATGGCGACGGAGGGCAGGAGCCTTGAACGATACGCAGCGGAGGTCGCGGAGCACAAGCGCGATCCGTACTCGCTGGTGGAGGAGATTGTGCGCGCGCTGAACGTACATGATGGGGCGTTTTAGTTTTGCGGTCTTTGTGGTGGCGGGGCGGGGACGCCCGGCGCTCCATCGGCCAACTTCGTTCGCGAACTTCGTTGGCGAACTTCATTGGCGAAACCTTATCTACTACAGGCGGGAATTATGGAATTCAGCATCGATCATCTTGGCATCGCGGTGAAGTCGCTGGCCGCGGCGAAGTCCATCTATGAGAAGTTGGGATTGACGGTTTCTCCGGAAGAAATTGTCGAACAGGAAAAAGTTCGGCTGGTGATGGTGCCGGTCGGCGAGAGCCGGCTTGAACTGCTGGAGGCGACTTCGGACGACTCGACGATTGCCAAATACATCGCCAAGCGCGGCGAGGGGCTGCACCACATTTGTATGCGGGTTCAGGATCTGGTGTCGGTGGTGGCAAAGTTGAAGAATGATGGCGTGCGCCTGGTATCGAATGAGATCAAGATCGGTGCTGGCGGCCATCGCTATGTGTTTGTGCATCCGCAGAGTACAGGCGGCGTGCTGCTTGAATTGGTGGAGAGCGGGGAGTGAATTGTGTCATTTGGATTTCGCAATCTGCTAATTTTGTATTTAGGATCAAAGGTCTAATCACAATTACAAATTATCCGATTACAAATTAACCAAATGCCTCTTCTTCTCGCCGTTGATACGTCCGGACGAAATGGAAGTCTGTCGCTGGCGCGTGTGTCAGCGGATGAGAGCGGCATCGACATTTGCGAAGTTGTTCCGCTCACTGGCGGCACATTTTCGGCGCAATTGGTGCCGCAGATTGCGGCGCTGCTGAAAAAGTATGGCCATAGCAAGAGCGATCTCGACGCTTTTGCTGTCGTTACTGGCCCGGGATCTTTTACCGGACTGCGCGTGGGTTTGGCTGCTGTCAAAGCGCTGGGTGAGGTGCTGCAAAAGCCGATTGCTGCAATTTCATTGCTGGAGGCGATTGCGTGGAGCAGCAGTTCGTATGGTGAAGGTTGTGTACGCGTCCTGGCAGCGTTGGATGCGGGACGGGGTGACGTATATTCCGGCGAATACGAACTCGAGCCTTGCGAACTTGAGACAAGCGAACGCGAGGCTCAAGTCCGCATGAAAATTCGTAAAGTCAGCGAACGGCTGTTGAGCAGGAAAGACTTTGTTGCCGAACTGAGCGTAGCCGAGGCGACGAGGAAGACCGTCGTCACGCCAGACGCGGCGCTCGCTGACTACCTTCGGACTGCGGGAAGCGCTACGGTATGCGGGTTGAGCAGATTGAGTATCCCAACAGCGGCGTCATCGCCCGGCTGGGATGGGAACACTTGCGGCTTGGAGAAGCGGTTCCTGCTGAAGAATTGGAAGCCAACTACATACGGCATTCGGATGCTGAGATTTTTTCAAAGCCGAAAGCATGAGTTTGATGCCCATCGCCATAAGATGCGCTACGTTTAGCGACGTGCGAGCGATGCTTGAAGTTGGCGGGCGAGCGGCGACGGCGCCGAGTTGGACGCCTGAGCAGTTTGCCAAAATGGTGGGCAATGGCGTTGTCCTCGTCGCAGAGGACGTGGCGGAGCGCCGGCTGAGGACGCGGCTGGATTCGGGGTTTATTTGTGCGAACACGCTCGCAAAGGAATGGGAGATTGAGAATATTGTGGTAGATGCGGGGTTGCTTCGCAGGCGGCATCGCGGATGCTTTGCTGCGAGCGTTGATTCAACGGGCGAAGAATGAGGCTGCGTGGTGATTCTGCTGGAAGTCCGCGAGTCGAATCTGCCGGCGCGGCGCCTCTACGAAAAACACGCCTTTCGAGATGTCGGCCGCCGCCGCATGTACTACAAAGATCCTGCGGAGGATGCGATTCTGTACGAACTCAGTCTGGAGGGCTGACAGTGCTTGCAAATTCATCATTTTGCACCACTTATTGTGCAGTTGCTGTACGGCCAAGATTACGATTCGGTGGAAATCTATCGCGGAAATCCCATTGAACCCCTTCGCCACCTGTGCTAATTTTTAACCTGGCGGTAACAAAACATTTTCAGGAGGTCTGGCAAGGATGCTGACTCCAAGAGAGCAACTCCTGACCGGTCACGATCAGTTCCAGCGACTGGTTCAGGAGCACTCGCAATACTCCCAAAGGCTGGAATCCCTCACCCAAAAGCGATACCTTACCGACGACGAAAAACTAGAGGAAGTGCGGCTGAAGAAGCTGAAGCTTCGCCTCAAAGACCAGATGCAGAGTATGCAGCGTAGTGCGCAAATGGCCAGTTAAAACGCGATTTTTATTGACGCTGCACACAAATTGCATACAATCGCGGGACGCTGATAAAAGGTGGGAGATTTTATCCCTCCCGCATCATTACCAAGAGCAAGCCCATGGAAGTCCCTGCGCACCTCAAACCGTGACCAAGCAGTAAGGCACGAATCTATCATGCGTCCCGAATGCTCGAGGATGAGTTCGGTTTTCGACCATAACAAAACTCCTAATTTGGCCCAGAGAGTAGAAAAACTTCGTGACGGGATGTATGAAAAGAATATTCGTCACTCTAATTTTACTATTCTTCATAGTTTCAAATACTGAAACCGCTTTTGCCGTCGAGCAGGAGAATGGTGTCGGCCAGCTATACGACTGCGCGCGAAAACTGCATCAAGCAGGTGCAGCCTATAACATAGATCACGACTTGGAATTTCTGACAAACGATTTGTTTTATATTTTAGACGGACGCGCTCCCGAACTCTACATATTCACCCCTTATTACGCAGGGAAAGCGGACTTATCCGCTTTTATAAAAAAGGCCGTTAAAGCGGAGTTGGATAAGACTGCGCAACAAGTGAAAGACCAATCCTTCCTGCCTTACTTCACGCCATGTTGCCAAGGCAGCATGTCCTACAACATTGGCATACCATTCGTGCCCGAAGACCCTTCTCAGCAAAAAGGGTATTTTTATCTAACGATAACTGATTCCAGTCCCGGAATATACGATGAGGTGTATTGGGTGCGTGAAGAGAATAAAATGCATGTCAGAAGGCATGAAGAACCCATCATAAAAGGACCGCCTCATGATGCCCGCAACAATGGTATTGTCCGTTTCCTTCCCGGCAGCATGCAAGCAATGCCGGATTTTACCAATTACAAACCAAAACAGACGGAAAACGGTATAACCATAACGTCGGTGACGAGGCAGATAGACAAGGGAGTGGAATACCATCCCTTAGCTATTGACGAAAAATTATGGGACAAGAAGGCACAGGCCAATTTTTCGACAGACGGAAGAAATATACTACTTTCGTACATCCGTTATGGCTTGCATGCCTTGCCGCTTATACATAAAGTCGGCCAGAACTCCGATTGCTGGGGACATGCTGGATGCGATTACACATACAATGCAGAAGGGGTTGCACGAGAACAAAAAATACACGATGAGGCTATCAATTCCTGCAAAGTCTTAGCGGATGACTTGCGTGTGGATATTTTTTCCTCAATAAAACCATTCTCCGGCGATTTCCCTCCTGACTCGGGCTGGAGCATTAACCCCAAGTACGACCGTAGGTCTGTTTTGTGCTTATCTTCTGGCCTGGCATTACCCAGGCGCTTCTAAGCGCCTTTTTTCATTGCAGTTAATGTAGAATCTCGCAGCCTCGCTCTATAATCATCTTGATTTCCTATGGTGCGTGACGGCTACTTCTATGGTGCGGGATGCCTGCTGGCATCGGTGATTGTCGGGTTGCTCGCGTCCTGGCCCTCCGCTGTGCCTGTGCTGCTGCTGGGTGCCTTTTTTCTGTGGTTTTTTCGCGATCCTGAACGCGAAATTCCGGCGATTCCTGGAGCGGTTGTTTCTCCCGGGGATGGAAAGGTGACGGATGTCTCGGTCGCGACGTCCGACGGAATTTCGCGCCATCGCATCAGCATTTTTCTTAGCGTTTTCGACGTCCACGTCAACCGCTCGCCGATTGCGGGAGTGATCCGCGACGTGCGCTACCAGCGTGGGAAGTTTCTGAACGCGATGGGAGCAAATTCAGCGGAGCAGAACGAGCAAAACATCGTGACCGTCGAAGGGGAAGGCGGCACCGTAATCTTCAAGCAGATCGCCGGCCTGATCGCGCGCCGTATCGTTTTCAACTTTAAGATAGGAGATCACCTGGCGTGCGGGCAGAGGGTGGGCCTTATCAAGTTCGGCTCTCGCGTGGATGTGCTGTTTGATCGCGATGCTGCCATACGGGTGAAAGTCGGCGACCGCGTCAAGGGAGGAGCGACGCTGCTGGCGGTATTGCCGGTGACGCCGATCGAACAAGCAGTCCATGCGGGTCGAGCGGGCGAGAGAGGCTGATCGAAATGATGAGTTGGATAACTCGACAGGGTCAGGAACAGAGCTGCCGAACATGGAAGAGGTAACCCATCATCGTCGTGAATCCGATCGTCCGCGCGGAAGAATGCGCAAGGGCATGTATATTTTGCCCTCGCTTTTTACCACAGCGAATATTGCGGCGGGGTTCTATGCAATTCTGCAAACCGTGCATGCCGCTACGAGCGACGCATGGCACATGGACTTTGCCGCCAAGGCGATTGGTTTCGCCGTATTGTTTGACGGACTGGACGGCCGCATCGCACGCATGACGCGCACCACGAGCGATTTCGGCCGGGAGCTCGATTCGCTGGCCGATGTGATCACCTTCGGCGTTGCTCCGGCGCTCCTTGCCTGGATGTGGGGCTTCCACCTGTTGCCGGACACGATTGCGCCTGAGCTGCGGTTGAAGATCCGGGATCTCGGCTCGATCGCGTGCTTCGCTTTCCTCATCGCGGGCGCGAGCCGGCTGGCGCGCTTCAACATTGCGAAGAATCCGCAGCCGTCAAATCCGGGACGCCCGGGAAAGAAATATTTTGTCGGGATGCCGATTCCAGCGGGAGCAGGTGTGATTGCGGCGGTCGTGCATTACTCTGCGGGTGATCCGCTGACTTCGTGGGCGACGGCGGTGAGCTGGTTGCTGATGGTCGTGGTGGTCGGATATCTAATGGTCAGCACGTGGCGCTTTTATAGCTTTAAGGATATTGATTTTCGCTCGCGCCATCCTTTCCGGCTGATTGTCGTCATTGCCGTCGCGATCGCCTCGATCTGGTTCTTTTCCCGGCCGGCTCTTTTTGTCATTGCGATTCTGTACATGGCTTCCGGCGTGCTGTGGCGCTTGCAGTGGATCTTCCATCGCAAGACTTCGCCGCCTGCACCTCCGGTGTACCATGAGGCATCTCACACTCCATGACTTCAGCTTCAAAACCGGTTTCGAAGTCTGCCGTTTCTCAGGCAGATCTGCGTGGCGGCGTGAGCCTGTATCGGGTGGCAATTGTGGGCGCGGCCTCGCTCAAGGGCAAGGAGATTGCCGAAATTCTTCGCGAACGGAATTTCCCGGCCATCGACGTTCGCCTGCTGGATGATGACGAATCGCTTGGGCAGCTGGAAGCGGTTGGCGACGAGATGAATTTCATTCAGAGCATCCGCACCGACCAGTTCGAGCGCGTGGACTTCGCCTTCTTTGCCTCCGACCCGCGCTCGACGCGGAATAACTGGAAGGTTGCGCGCGACCAGGGCGACACCATCGTAGACCTTTCGTATGCGCTGGAAGATGAACCGGGAGCATCGATCCGCTCGCCCTGGATCGAGCGCCAGACGGGCCAACCCGTGGCTCCGGAGTTGCAACCTGCGCCGGTGGTAATTGCCCATCCGGCGGCAACCGTTCTGGCATTGCTCGCTCTGCGCAGCCAGAAAGTTGCTCCAATACAGCGCATGATCGCAACTGTGTTTGAACCCGCGTCGGAGAATGGCCAGAAAGGCATGGACGAACTGCACGAGCAGACGGTGAATCTGCTCTCTTTCCAGGAGTTGCCGAAGAATGTCTTCGGCGTCCAGGTAGCCTTCAACATGGTGTCACGCTACGGAGAGAGATCTGAACTGAAAATCGAAACTGCCGCGCAACGAATACGGAAGCACTATCAGCACATATCGCATGGCGCAGCCGAGCCGGCGCTGCAAGTACTGCAGGCGCCTGTCTTTCACGGGCATGGCTTTTCGGTCTACATGGAGATGGAGAAGCCGGTATCGATCGCAGATTTTTCGCGCGCCTTGGCGGGAGAACACGTAGTGGTGGCTCAAAGCGGGGAAGATGCTCCGACCAATGTAAGCGCCGCGGGTCAAGGTGACATTCTGGTCGCGATCACGGGAGATGCGAATCATAAGAACGGTGTGTGGCTTTGGGCAACAACCGACAACCTGCGCGTTGCCGCTCTGACCGCGGTTGAATGTGCTGAGACCCTCACCGCCTCCCGACCGAAGGGCCAGATTCAATGATGCGATGGGGAGGAGTGGCGGCGCTGGCTATGGCCCTCGTCGCAACCGGCTGCGGCTATCACACTGCCGGCAAAACCTCCGATCTGCCGCAAAACATCCATACCATCGCGATCCCCGGCTTCGTTAGCCATAGCCAGACGTTTCGCATCGAACAGTTGCTGACCGATGCAGTGGTGCGCGAATTCAACGTCCGCACGCAGTACCGTGTTATCCATAACGCGCACGCTGACGCGGATGCGATGCTGAAGGCAACAGTTTTGTCGGCGACGGCGGCCCCCCTGGTTTACGATTCGACAACCGGGCGCGCGGTCAGCGCGCTTGTGACCGTGAGCCTGCAGGTGACGCTAACCGACCGCCAAGGCAAAGTTCTGTTTGATAATCCTTCGTATCTTTTTCATGATCAATATGAAATATCGAGCGATCTGCCGAGTTTTTTTCAGGAAGATTCTCCTGCCATCGATCGCCTGTCGCGGGATTTCGCGCGTACACTGGTGGCCAACATTCTGGAGGCCTATTGATGGCGTGGATTCAATACATACGGGACGCGGAATTCTGATGCCGGAGAAATGTTAATGCGGGCGTTCAGCCAGGCCGATCGTTTCTTCTCCGAGCTTGTGTCGCGAAAGTTCAAGCCGGCCTATGTGCTGGTTGGCGACGAAGCGTTTTTTCGCAAGCGGTGCCGCGATGCCATCCTTGACCATCTGGTCGCGCCGGACACGCGCGACTTTGGCATTTTCGAATTCGACCTTGCTGAAACTTCACTGAACGAGGTTCTGGATCGCGCGCGCACGCCCTCGCTGATGGCTCCGTTTCAGGTGTTTTTCGTGCGCGGCGTGAAGACGTTGTTTGGCCGAGGGTCGAATGACGAAAAGATTGGAGCTATTGAAGCCTATTGCAAAAATCCGAATCCCGATGCGCTCCTCGTTTTTGTAGCCGACCACATCAGCATTCCTGCCGATGCCCGCCGCATGGAGATGACGGACAAAGATCGTTATCAGAAGATCCGCGAGGAGTTGGGTCCATTTTGCGGCATTGTCGAACTGTCTCGCGTGGAAGAGGGCGAAGCCGTCCGCTGGATCGGCGAGTATTGCGCCACTCGCGAAGTCAAGATGGACGCTGACGGCGCGCGTGAACTGGTCGATGCGCTGGGCGGCGACATGATGATGGTCTCGAATGAACTGGAGAAACTGATTCTCTACGTCGGCGAAAAGAAAAAAATCACGCTCGGCGATGTAGAGACCATGGTACTCGCCGCAAAGCAGCGATCGCTCTATGAATTGACCGACGCCATTTCATCGAAGGACCGCGTGCGCGCGCTGGAAGTTTTGGATTGCCTGCTTTCGACCGGCGATGGCGAAGAGGCCGCCATTGGCCATCTCTACATGCTGGCCAAGACGTTTCGCCAGATGCTCGTCATCCTGGAGCGTAACGTTCGCGACCAGCGCATGCTGTGGGCGGCGCTGTGGCAGGGCTTTCGCGTTCCGCCGTTTGCCGCAGACGATATCATCCGGCAGGCGCGCCGTTACAAATCGAAACGCGAATTGACGCGCGCGATTCGGCTGGTCGCGAAGGCTGATTTGGCGTTGCGCTCGAATCCTCCCGGCAAGCGGTTGATCCTGGAAAAGCTGGTGCTGGATCTTGCTACCGAGCCGAAGCTCGAAGCTGCTAGCAGGTGGATGCAGGAAGAACTGCCGGGGTAGAGCGTTGGCGGATGGACTGGGCGGCTCATCGGTTGCCAGCGGGATGGGGGCCGCCTCAATCGAATTTCAAAAGAGGAAAGGCGCTTAATACATCATCAGCTAAGGAATATATGAAATTGAAATCGTATTTCCTTCCAAGTTTCGGCTCCCAGTAGCGGCCATGGGCAAGCCAGTGCCGGAATTTGAATGCACCGCGTGATTCTCCGATCAGTCGTGGCCCCGGTGCAGATGACTTTTCCTTCCAGGTCTCAAAGATGTCATTGTCCAAACTCGCATTTCCCTCTCGATCCCTATAGATTCCGCGGGATGCTCTGGAGAGATCATCCTTCATCTTCTTTTCGCACCGGTACAAGTAATCGATACGAAAAGCGGCCTCCAGAGCGGTTAGGACAAAGAATGCTGATCTCAGATCAGTCTCTTCGATGCGGGCGGCAAGGACCTCGCCAAGAGGACGCCCGAAATATCGGGTGCTGTTGAAGCTCGGAGAATACTTGCTCAAGTGTCGCAGAGACGCCACCACGTCGTTATGATACTCGGCAATTTCTACAATGGTATCGCTATCCATTGGCCACTTCCATAATTAACTGGAAGAGGGTTTGCTGCGTGATTTCAATGAACCTCCTTTCCGGCGGGCGAGTGACAATTTTCCACTCCCATTTGATCTCGCGCGTTGGTTTAGGGGGAGGCGCAGGTGGTTTCTTCCCAACTCCGACCGTCACATGAATCAGCGACGCAGGTCCAGATGCCTTGCTATCGACCAAAAGGAGTTGGGCTTTGCCCGCCGGTCCTACGAGGTCAACACGACCCTTGGATCCCACGAGCAGCGTTCCGATTGGCTCAAAAACCACGTTTTTGGGCCCGATCTTCAGGACCAGTTGGTCGGCAACATACGTTCCGATGTGCTCTTCATTCAAGTTTACGGGTCGACGTTCACGCTGTATCTGTCCAGAAGAAAGGTATTTGTCCAATAGAGACTCGACCTTCTTGTAAAGCTTATCGAGATAATCAAGCCATTCCTTGCGCTCGTCGTCCCAATCCACGGTTTCGGCGGCTGCTTCCCGCTCGCGCCTGACGAATTCATCAAAGTCCTGGACTTCCATAGGAGCACTCCTTGCCCTTTTGGCCGGCAACGATTTTTTCCTCGGAGATATATCTTATCCCTTAGCCTCCGCCAGCGCTTGTCGCAGCTCCTCGATCTTCGGGAAATCCGGCTTAATTTTCACCACGCGATCGAGTTGCTGCCGCGCCAGCGCTGGCCTGCCCGCTCTTGGCGTAGGCGAGTCCGAGGTGATAGTTGAAGAGGGCGTTCTCCGGCTCTTTTTTTACTGCTTCCTTGAAAAGGCTAATCGCGGAGGTGTAAACATGTTTGTGATAGAAAGCCCAGCCCAGCGTATCAGCGGAATTCGGGTTATCGGGAAGCTGGCGCCGCGCCGTCTGCGCCATGGCAAAGGCAACATCCACGTTGCCGCCCTGCTGCAGCATCACGTAGGCCAGGTTATTGGAGGCCAGCGGATTCTGCGGCTGAATCTCAAGTACCTTCTGGTATTGCTGCTTGGCATGATCCCAATCCTGCTTGTTCTCGTAGATGTTACCCGCGAGCAGATAGAAAGCTATCTCCCTGGGATTCGCCTTCGACGCGTCGAGATAGGTTTGCAGCGCCTGATCGATGTTGCCACGCGCGCTCTGCACCATTCCGAGCTTGACTAGCGCTTCGCCGTTCTTTTTGTCCAGGTCAGAGGCAAGGTGTAATTCCTGCTCTGCCCCTGCCAGATCTTTTTTCTGCTCCATCAGAAGCTGCGCCAGCATAATGTGAAAGGCAACGTTCTTCGGATATTTGTCCAGTTGCGCCTTGGCCGTGGCGATGGCGCGGTCGGGCTGTTTCTGCACCAGGTCTACGTTAAGTACTCCGCCCAAAGCTTCGGGCGAATTCGGATTCTGGTCAAGCGCCTGCTGATAAGCTTTCTGCGCTTCGGCATATTGGTTTTGTGCCATGTGCAGATTGCCCAACTGCACGTAGGCGGCGGGATAATCGGGTTCTTTTTCGAGAGCACGATGGATATAATCGTCGGCCGTCGCGTACTGTTTGCGATCAATGTCAGCCATTCCGTGCAGCAGGTATCCATCAGGTGCCGCCGGTTGCAACGCGATAATCTGATCCGCTTCCTGCACCAAAGCTGAGGCATCACTCTTATGGATTGCCACGCCCGCCAAGGCCCGGTGCGCTTCTACAATGTCAGGACGGAGCCGAACCGCTTCGCGCCACTCTGCTTCCGCCCGATTCGCATTGCCCAGTTGGTCGTACGCCAGCCCCTGTTGGTAATGCGCCACTGCATTATCCGGATCATTCTTTAGTACTGGCTGAAGGGTATCGACTGCCTCACTAGCGTGGCCGCTGCGGATATCGATCTCGGCCTTGTAAATTTTGACGTCCGGATCATCGGACTTTGCCTTTAGAAGTTCGTCATTCAGTTTGCGGGCTTCATCGAGCCGGTCTTTCAGGATCAACAGCTGTATGTAATTCTTCTTGACGACCAAATCTTTCGGATGATCGTGGTACAGCGCGGCATATTCGGTTGTGGCTTTGTCGAGCTGGTTATTGGAGTAGTAATAGTCACCCAGTAGACGGTAGCCAAGCGAGTTATTGGGGAAATCCTTCTTCGATTGGCGGAGGAACTCTTCAGCCTCCCCGAGCTTGTTCTCGGCTATGTACAGGCCGGCCAGAGAAAGCCGGGGAGTTGTATCGTCTGGTGAATTTTGAATCGCCTGATGAAAAAGTTGCTCGGCCTCGGGAAATCGTCCTCGAGTCTGGTAGAAGTTTCCGAGCGCAACCAGCGCATTCGTTGACTTGGGATTGAGTTCAACCGCTTTCTTGAAACTTCGCTCTGCGGCATCCCACTGCTGGCCGCGCATTTGGAGCATCGCCAGGTTCAAATAAGAGTCAGAACGCGCGGGATCGAGCTGCAGCGCCTTTTGCATGTCCGCTAAAGCGGCGGTGGTGTTATTGGTGCCAGCGTCGTAATTCGATAGTGCGATATAGACGTCAGGATTGTTTGGTTGTTTTTGCCTGAGCAGGTCGAGATGCTCCTTGGCCTCATTCAAATGACCGCCGAGGATGAGCAGGTTGGCCAAATCAAGGTGCGCAGCATATTGGTCGGGCTGTAATTGAACGGTGGTCGTGAGTTCCTCGTAGGCGCCTCGGCCACTGTTGCAGCTTCAGCGCCGTAAGCGCCAGCTTGTAGTGGGCATCGGTGAAACGTGAATCGACCTGAATGGCATTTTCGAACTGAATCGCAGCTTCGCGGTACTGACCTTTGTCAAAGTAACGCTCTCCGCTCTCCAAATATTTCTGCTTCCGGACGTTCGGATCCCGGGCGCAACCAGTCAGCAGCGCTGCCACGGCGCAAATTGCTGCCAGTGCATACCGGGACCATCCCTTTGCTCTACCCATTTTTAGTGCCTCACACGCGCAACCCTTGTCTTATCAGCGTTCTATATAAAATTACGCCTTCCTCAACCAGCCCGAAAAGTTACTCCAGTTATTATCGCAAACCTGGCAACGGGCGGAACGGAGATTGGCCTTTTTCCTTAAGCATACGCCTTCTCTATCGGCGTCTTTCGTAATCTGCCGCAGCGTGTGGCGGCATGGCATAGTTCAGTTCGGCTATGAGTCACTTCCCCCAAAGCAATGCCAACCGGCGTTCGCCCAGAATATTACTTCGTGGATCTGTTACGGCTGCGGTAATGGCCGAGGACGGCCAACGGGCGCGCGCAAAACTACAATCCATTTCCATTAATGGCGGATTGCTGCAATTGCAGCAGCAACTCTCCACCGGAGATTTCGTCGAGATCGCCTTTCATACCCGATCTGGCGCGATCCACGGCATGGCGGAAATGTTGAAACCAACCAGCAAGTTCGACAGCGCCTGTCTGCAACCGTTCCGTTTTATTGCCCTGGCCGATGATGATCATCGCAAACTGCGGAGAGCGCTCGATACGGCTGTGGATCGAAGTTTCCTCGATCCGGTTTCCGAGCAACTCGAGACGCCGCCAGGATTCTGAAGTTAGTGGCCGGTGGGCAGTGGTCAGCGGGCAACAAGTACGAACCACCCTGCGCACTGAAGTTAAAACTTGGAATGTTTTACCGGCTTTACTACCACCGGCCACTACCACTGGCTTTACAATCCTCGGGAATGACGAGACATACCACCACACACTCCGCCGAGGAGACGATCGCATACGGCAGAAGTCTTGCGGTCGAACTATCTCCTCCGCAAATTGTGCTGCTGCGCGGCGATCTCGGCGCAGGAAAAACAACGCTGGTGAAGGGCATTGCGGAAGGCTTTAAGGCGGCTCGCGCCGAGGATGTGACCAGCCCCACCTTCACGCTCGTGCACGAATACCACGGTCCTAGCGTCACGTTATACCACATTGACCTGTATCGCATTGATACGGAGCGCGAGCTGGAAACGCTCGCTCTCGATGACCTGCTCGCGCCAAACTGCGTTCTACTGATAGAGTGGGGAGAGAAGTTCCCTCGATTGCAGCGCGATCAGACGGTGGAAATCACCCTGGAGCGAGTGGGGGAAAACGAGCGCAGAATCCAGTGGACCAAGCGTTAGATCCGTTGGATTGCCGAGGGTGCAGTCCAGCCAGTTTAGAAACTTCCAGTTTAGGACTGGGGCGCACTACAATCCAACGAATTTGGAGCCACAATTATCTTGAAGCTCATACCTTTCGCATTTGTTTGTCTGGCCCTATTCATCTCCACTGCAGCTATTTCGGTTGCGCAGAGCACGGCAAGCCCAGAAATCGCGGCTGCCAGCCAACCCACTTCAGCGCCTGCGACCACAGGTCAGACCGACCAGAGTGCGCCTCCTGCCAAACCGTCAGCCGGCCAGCCAGCGCAGACCACCGATCAAACTCAGAACAAGACACAGGACAAAAACAGCGGCACGTCTTCCGATGCATCCACATCTGGCACATCGAAAGACCGGCTCTTTTTTGCCCTGCCCAACTTTCTCACCGTCGAGAATTCCGGCAACGTTGCGCCACTGACAGCAGGAGAAAAATTCAAAGTCGTGGCGCGAGGTTCGTTCGATCCCATTCAACTTGTCTGGTACGGTGCGCTCTCCTCAATTTGCCAGGCCGAGAATTGCGAACCGGGCTTCGGACAAGGCTGGGAAGCCTACGGCAAGCGTTATGGCGCCTATGCAGCCGACGGCACGATTGAGAACTTTTTTGTCGGCGCGATTTTTCCCTCCATGCTCCATCAGGATCCGCGCTATTTCCAGTTAGGCAAAGGCGGTTTCTTTCACCGCACTGAGTATGCCGTCAGCCGGATCTTGGTCACGCGCACCGACTCGGGACACCATCAGTTCAATTTTTCCGAAATCGTTGGCGCCGCGGTGGCATCCGCGATTTCAACCTATAGCTATCATCCCCACCCCGCGTACCGTCCCCGACCGGAATTTATCGCCAGTGACCGCACCTTCAAAAATACCGCCAGCGTGTGGGGTTCGCAGGTCGGTTATGACACGGTTACGCATCGTGATAAAAGAATTTTGGCCTGACATTCGCCGGAAAATAAAGAAGCAGCATTAAGTGAAGCACGGCAGCGACCTGGAAGATCAGCGTCCAGTTTGGGGGAGCTGACGTTTCAACTTTTAACCATAGCAATGTACTGCAGGGCGGCGGGAAATGTGCGCGAAAAAATAGTTCAGCTTCTCAAGCACCGTCGGTAGTTGTCGCAGTGGGTTCAGCCTGCACTTTAACCTCGACCGGGGCGCCTACCTTCAACCGAACCGGTTCTCCATTTTCGTCGACCAGCGTATTCTCGATGCGAATCTCCCGATACAGATAATCCGCCCCATCAACTGAGATTTCAGCTTTTTCTGGTTCGCCGGGGAAAGGAGATTCTATGATTTTTTCGACAGTCCCGGGTAGGGTAGCGCTAGGTTTCTCAGCCATACGGAGTTTCCTTTGAGGGGGTTCGCCTTGAACCAAGTATAACAGCGGCGCGAGGTTAAAAGTTCTGTTTCCGTCTCAACACCGATTGCTACGCTCGTTGCTGCTGGTGGTTGCTGGTCGCTCGTTACTAGTCGATCATTACTAGTCGATCATTACTGGGCGATCTTTATCGATCATTGCTCGCATCTTTGTGATCCAAACATTCGGTTTTTTCATCAAAGAAGGATGACGTCTGTGAAAACTGACGGAACCGTCAGGAAAATTAGCAGTGATGATCTCGAAGTGGGCCTGATCTGCGCCGATCGGGATGGCAATCGTATTCGCATCGACAGCATTGATCTCGAATGCGACGGGGAAAAGATTACGCTACCACTTTCTCAACGATGAACTGCGCGTGCAGGAAGGCATTCAGGAGCGATCGGTCGATCAATTCCTCGCCGAGGGGTGGTACATGGCAGGTCCAGGGAAATCCCTGTAGCGCTGCGGTTTTTCCGGCTTTGTCCACGACTCGTGCCTTTCAGGTCGCCTCGGGAGCCGCAACGCGCACCAGCGCGAGGGCGGTTAGATCGTTTTGTGTCGGAACCGTCAGCGCGAACTGCCGAGCCGCCTGCAGTATGCAGAGGCACAGTTCGTGCGCGCTGTGCAAGGTTGCGTCCTGAAAGCTCTGCTTCACACCATCCAATCCGAATTCCGCGACCTGATTGTCTACGTCCACGCGATCTGCTTCAATGAGCCCGCGCGAGACCGCAACGAGGGCTGCGCCCGGCACAAGGCGGCGAGTCGCCGCGCTCTGCGTCGTATGCGAAAACAAGCCCAGCGGCAAGCCGGTCGCCTCGAGCAGCGTAATACCCGTGTGGTCGCGAAGCAGGCCGGGAGTATGCCCGGCATTGGCGTAGCACACCGTTCCCAGATCTTCGTTATAACAACCAATAAACGCCGGACAACTGCGCAGGCCGCCGCGCATAATCACACGGTTCATTTCGTGGCACAGTTCGACCATGGCGGTGGTCTCGTTGAGGTCTGCCTCGGCAAAAAGTTGAGGCCCAAGCGTATGAAGCTTTTCCTGTACGGCGGTCAGGATTTCACGCGTGTCGGCACGCCGCCCGGCGATGTCGAGCAACGCGAAGAGCATGCGGGACGGCGATCCCCGCAGGAATTCATAGAAATCGCCAGCCACGCGTTGACCCGTGTACATCGCAGCGATCTCAGCGCAACGCAACACAGGCACGTCGCAATGAATCGGCTCACTGGGAGCCGGAATGATTTCGCGTTCCTTGAATAAAGACCGCCAGAACTTCGGTGCAGGGGGCTTGGGCTGGTGAAGATCAAGCCTTTGCTTCATAGCGCGACCTCCCGATCGTGCGCTCCATGCGTCTCGGAAAAAGGCGAAATCTGCTGCCCAACGAAATCGAAGCGAGGAATATGCACCTCCCAAGGGTATCGGCAGATGAGTTTCAATCCTTTAGCGCACTGAGCCAGTGCGAATTTGACGTACGGGTCGCGTCTGGAACCGTTTCGCCGCTAGTGCGGCAAATATCCGGACTCCATGGGCAGCTTGCCATCGACCCTGATCACGCTTACCCGATCGGTGATCGATCGCTCTTCGACGAAACCGATCGCCCCTGGCGTCGAAGCCACAGCATCAATCACCCCGGCATCAGACCGCACATATCGAATCGAATCCTTCTCCGAGGCCAGTACGGTTCTCACTTCGGCTTCTGTCATCTTGTTGAGATGCTCCAGTGTGACCATCTCATCCGGCGCGCCATGCAACACCAGCACGACATTTCTGCCGTCGGGCCACTTCTTTACCTCGCCTTTAAAAATTTTTGCCAGGTGCGCAGAGGTGACGTTCTGAACCGCGTTGTCCTTATTGACGACGACCGCCATGTGATGCGCAAAACATGGGGTCATCGACAAAGTCAGCAACGCGCAGAGATGGAGAATCCGCTGGTACTTCATAGAGCCTCAGGTTACATCGAACTCTCCGAAGATTTTTGTCAAAAAATTGTCAATACCAAAATTGTCAACACTATGATTGCACTAAGATTGTCAACATAGGGAGGGACCAGTCTGGTAACCGGGGTCGTATCTTAACCGCGTGTTTCAAAACCCCATGATGTTATAGCCGCAATCGACATAGATAGTCTCTCCCGTGATTCCGGAGCTGGCATCGGAGGCGAGGAAGACGCCGGCGCTGCCGACTTCGGCGACATCCACATTGCGTTGTAAAGGCGCGCGTTCGGCATGCGAATGCAGCATGTCTCCAAAGCCTGAGATGCCGCGCGCAGCCAATGTCTTGACTGGCCCTGCCGAGATCGCATTGACGCGAATCTTTGTGCTGCCCGAGATCCTGCGCAAGATAGCGCACCGTGCATTCCAGCGCAGCCTTGGCGACGCCCATGACGTTGTAGTGCGGAACGACCTTCTCCGCGCCGTAGTATGTCATCGTGATCACGCTGCCGCCATCGACCATCAGCGGAGCCGCAGCGCGGCAGACCGCGATCAGCGAATACACGCTGACGTCGTGCGCCACGCGAAACCCCTCCCGAGACGTGTTTACGAAATCGCCCTTCAGTTCATCTGGGGGAGCGAAAGCTACGCTGTGCACCAAGGCGTGGAGCTTTCCATAACGAGCTTTCAGTTTTTCGAAAAGCTGCGTAATCTCTTCGTCCTTTGAGACGTCGCACATGAAGGCTTCCGCGCCCGGCAAAGAAAGAATGAGATCTTTTGCCTCCATCTCCATTCGTTCGTTCTGATAAGTGATAGCGAGGTTAGCGCCTGCTGAGTGGAGTCCTTGGGCAATTGCCCAAGCAATTGAGCGTTTGTTGGCAACTCCAAAAACGATCGCCGTCCGGCCCTTCAGATCTTCAAACATGAATAGATTTCCTTCTTCGAAGAACAGAAAGAATAACAGCATATCGGGTAGCGAACTCGAGTCTGCCGCTTCTTGCTAGTGATTCGAAATATTGAGTGTCGACGGCAAGCCACTTAAACTTCGCGTTTTCAATGCGACGGCACGGAAGGATTGAACGCACTACACGAAACCCCTACTCCGCGGCCAACGGCCACGGCCTTTGCCGCACGAACGGGCCAGCAGGCGCTGCCAAATGCGACCGCATAAACGGCGGCGATCATGCCATAGCCCGCCGTCAGGCTGATGCGCGATGCGATCCAGCCAACCGTCAGTCCAAGAGTCACCTGCAGAAACGTGCCAAAGAAATAAAACGTATTCTGGACGCGTCCCATGAAATGCGGCGGCACCTGCTCCATAAGGCTGGTATTCATAGCCACGCCGCTGACGCCGCGTGCCGATCCCATCAGCCCATAAAGCAGGACGGCCAACGCCAGCCAGGGCGAAAACGGCGACAGGGCCATGGTGAAAGTCAGCAGCAGCATGGAAAGCGCAATCGACCAGCGCGACCCCATGCGAGCAATCAGTGCGGGAGCATAAAGGGCGCTAAAAACGCTCCCACTCCCCAGCCCCCGTTCAGCCATCCGTAGCCAACCGCGCCAGCATGAAAGACGAGATCGCTGAGCGGAGCTGTGACCACCACTCCTGTTCCCATCGCGCCCAGGAACAAGGCCCAACTCGTCCCCAGAAAAACCACGCTGCGATGCTCGCGCAGAAAGACGAGCCCCTCGCGCATTTCGCGCAGAAAACGTCCCACCGCGGTCTCGGCCGCTTCAAGATCGTGCCGCAGCTCGACAACCCGCGGCACCACGTGCCGCCCCTGGCGCACCGCGAAGTAGCAGGAAAAAGAAACGACATACGTGCTCACATCGATGAGCAGGACGCCGCCAAGGCCTATATGTTCATAAACAAATCCGACAATCGCGCCGGCGATCAACCATCCACCCTGGATCCCAGCCAGAAGAAAAGTATTGGATTGGACGAACGCGCCCTCGGGAGTCAGTTCCTGGATCAAAGCGGTAATCGTCGGCCAGAACATCCAGAATCCGGCCGCGACCAGCGTATTCATCAGGTAAAGTTCCCACACCTGCACGCGGTGCAGAAAGGCCAGCACCATCACGGCAAGAATCACGACGGCGCGCGAAGCGTCCAGCCACATCACCAACCGACGGCGGTCTTCGCGATCAATAATGACCCCGGTGAAGGGAAGCATCAGCATGGCGGGGATCGTCTGCAGGGCGGCAAACGTGCCCAAAGCCATTTCCGAGTGCGTGCGCTGCAAAATCGTCCAGGCCACGGCGGCGGAATTCATCCCGCTGCCGAGCATGGAGATCACATTGGCCGCAAACACAAATCGCAGCGAGCGCTTTTGCAAAATGGAGCGCATAGTTTGGGTATTTGTTCGAGCCGTAGTTCGAATCTGACTCGACCCTGTTCGAATCTTACATGACTCGTTTTGCCCCTCTGGATTTTGCCCTAACCCCTCAAACATAAGTAATTCCGGCGCCTTCGTATTTAATTTCGAGGCCGAACCAATCCGTTCACATTGTTTCTGCGTACTCCTCACAGTGGTTGGCTTGTCTTGGCGCCAAAGACACGGCTGACCCAGCTTTTCATTCTTCAAGGAGACTCCCCATGGAAATCGATAACGCACTGGAAATCGTCAAAAAGAGCCTGGACCGCCGCAAATTCCTGAAAGCTTCAGGTATGGCGGGTATGGGCGTGGCGGCAACTACACTCATTGCCGGAAGCGCCACGACACTGTTGGCTCAAAGCTCGGGCTCTGGCAGCGTCCAGGACCCGGTCACAAAAGATACTCCGACTGAGATTTTTACCGCCGCACTGATCGCGGAAGACCTGGCAACAACCTTTTATTACAATGGCCTGGTAGGTCCGGTCATCCAGGACCCGAATCTGGCCGGCCCTGGCGGCACAGCCACCCACGTTACTTCGGCTGGCAACCTTGGCAATGTTGATTATCTGCGAGCTGCCCTCGCCGAGGAGATCGCTCATGCCAATCTGTTCCGCGCAATATTAGGAATTTCCGCACCCGGCAAAGATCCTGATTCAGACGTTTTACTTTCCATCTGGAGTCTTCGACACCCTGGGTCCATTCATTGACACGCTGGAAGCCCTGGAGAATGCTTTCATCGGCGCCTATTTGAACGCGATTGTGGAGTTCGCCAGAATGACTGCCGTGGCAGGAAACAACGCCACGTATCCATCCTGGAAGTTGGCTTATTATGCGGAGGTCGCGGCCTCCATTCTGGGAGTCGAGTCTGAACACCGGACTTTGGGACGAGTCATCGCCAACGAAAATCCGGCGAACAATCGCAATTACGAATTGGTGGATGGAATCTATCAGCGTGTACAACGGATCTCATTCCGCCGTGGTTGCGCTGACGCCTTTTCTGACATCTTCAACCGGTCCGGCATACTCTTTTGCCGATGCGATCGCGAATGCGTCATCAGTTGAACTGGCGGTGGGAGGCGGTCTGCCACCAGACTAGAAGCACAGTTTCAACCCGCATTTCATCATCGAAGAGGCTACGTCGGATGCGGGCCTCTTCGATGATTCAACTGTCAATACTGCAGCGCGCTCAAACTTACTTGGGTCTAAGCAATTGGAGAATTGTATGTTTGAAGGATTGTTTCAACCGATGCACTTGCTATTGATTTTCGGTTTGGCTTTGTTGATCTTTGGTCCGAAGAAACTGCCTGAGCTGGGCAAGGGAATTGGCGAGAGTATTCGCGGCTTCAAAGCAGCCATGAATCCAAAATCGCCAGAGCCTGCAAAGGATATCGAAACGAACCCGTCAGCATGAAAAGCTGAAGCGGCGTGCTAATTCAATCCTTTGACGACGTACGCCTCGGACAGAATTCGAACGTAAAGGTAGGCGTATGCCGTTCCATCGCTCGAAAGATCGGGCGGAGCAACCACCGTGACTCCCGCGCCCGTTTCTTCGCCAAAGGTTTTCCACGGCTCCATCTTTCCGCTTTGTATATTGAAACGATTCACTTTCGCGGTTCTCAGCGCGGCCGCGCCGCGTCGGTCGGGAACCACATACAGTGACTGGCCGTCCGGCGTCCAGCCAATGATGGCATCTCGCGGACCAATCGCGGCTAGCGGATGAAGATTTTCCGGCTGAAGCCCACCTCCCCCAGCGTCCACATCCCGCGCTTCCCGTCGGGCGCGCGCACTGCCACGCTTCTTTCCGTCGGGCGACAGTTCAATGCCGCCAACGCCCTCGGGGGTGACCGGTTTCGAGTCTCCGCTGTTCACGTCGATGATGTAATCTCGCCCGCCATGTCCCGGCTCAATCCCGAGCGCCAGCAAGCGCTTACCATCGGGAAAAAATGTAACAGCAGCGTAACTGACGTCATCATGCGTCAGCTTTCGGGCTTCACCCGCTCCTGTCGGCACCAGGTTCAGTGCTCCACCCTTTGCCGGCTTCGTGATCACCCATTTTCCATCGGGCGAGATCGCTCCCGCGACGCCTTCGCCAATGCGCGCCGGTGGCGATCCATCGGTATCGCGCAGGTAGACGGTGTAATTTGGACCACCGCCGTCGCCTTCCTCTTCGAAAAGAATCTTTTTGTCCGTCACGGCTGATGTCGCGCAAATCCGACCATCCGAACCAGCCCAGTTCATGTTCCTCTTTGCCGCCCGGCTCCATCCCACGGATTCCGAGACGCTCGTGATTCGCCACTGTCAACACTGTGCCGTTACGCATGTCTTCCACCCACAAGCCTCCAGGCACATTCGTGATCGCCCGTAGCTTACCCGAAAGGGTCACGGCGCGAGGGTTCGACGCGCTCCCGGTGTTAGTGGAGGTAAACCACACCTCATCGCCCGCTGGAGACCAGAGAATTCCTTGCAGTGAAGTCCAGCCGGAAGAAAGTTTTTTCTCCGGCTCTTTACCATCTGCGCCAATCACTGCGAGCGAACCCTCGTCATCCCCGGTCGGGTTTTCATGGTCAGCGAAAGCGACCCACTTGCCGTCCGGCGAAATCTTGGGATGACTGATCCAGTTGATGCCGTCAAGCAGCACTTTGCCAATCGGATACTCCAGCCGCCAATGATTATTTTCCGGGACGTAACGCACAACCGCCATGGTTTCGCCATTCGCCGAGAAGTCGGCGTCCTGAACGTTGTCCAGCACCTCACGCGGTGTTCCCCCGCTTAGCGGAACACGGGCCAGCGTTCCAGTGCGCGCATAGCCACCATGACTGATAGTGTTGAGCCGGATCGCCATTTCTCCGCTCTTCGAAATCGATAGCAGCTCCGCATCTTTGATTCCCAATTCACGCGAGCCTGGATCATCGGTGCGCGACATATAAAGCTGGTTCTCGCCACCCTCCCACGAAGCGCTGTAAACGATGCTGCCATCCGGCGTAAAGCGCGCATTGCCGATGGAACCGGTGCGAAACGTGATCTGCTGATACTCGGGCTGTGACGCGCGCGAGCCGGCTTTGCCAGTCCACCAGCCAAGCCCATACACGAGGCAAGCTAAAGCCAGCCCAGCCGCCGCCACGATCAGAAGCTTGCGACGCGATGGAATGCTGCCGACGCCCATGCCAACCGCCGCCCCGCTTCCGCTGGATGCCGATCGAGCCGCACTGCCCGAAATTCCAGACAGATGTTCCAGATCAAAAGCGATATCGCTTGCGGAATGGAAGCGCGCCTCGGGATTTTTCTCCAGGCAGTGGTGCACGATGCGCTCCAGCGCCGGCGAAATATTGCGATTGGTCTCGCTCAAATCCGGAGGATCTTCCTTGAGAATCGAACTCATCGTATCGGCGGGAGTGTCGCCATGAAACGCGCGTTTGCCGGAGAGCATCTCGTAGAGAATTGCGCCAAAACTGAAAATGTCAGACCGCGGATCAAGCGGCAATCCGCGCACCTGCTCAGGTGACATATATCCAGGCGTCCCCATCACCATGCCCGCCTCCGTGCCGTGAGTGGCGGTACGCATTGAAGGGTTAGACGATGACGCCGGATCGATCTGTGTCAACTTAGCCAGGCCGAAGTCAAGGATCTTGACCCTGCCATCTTTAGTTATGAACAGATTTTCTGGCTTAAGATCGCGATGAATGATTCCTTTTTCGTGCGCGGCAGCCAACCCGTGCGCAATTTGCGAAGCATAATCGAGAGCCTTGCGAGTAGCGAGCGATCCGCTGCGCAGGCGTTCACGCACAGTCTCGCCCTCAAGCAATTCAGAGACGACGTAAGGCGAGCCCTCGCTTGTGCCAATATCGAATACCGCCAGAATGTTGGGATGATTCAGCGCAGCAGTGGCGAGCGCCTCCTGTTCAAACCGGCGCATGCGGTCGGCGTCAAGCGAAAGCCCCTGCGGCAAAACCTTGATCGCCACTTCGCGCCGAAGCCGAGAATCGCGGGCGCGATAAACCTCGCCCATGCCGCCAGAGCCTAAGAGGGAAACAATTTCGTAAGGACCAAGTTTGGTTGCTGGAGCGAGGTTCATCAGTGGGCGAAATTATAGCGCATGAAGGGCAGGGATAGCTCTCGGACGTCCTTGGCCGTCGCCGAGCCGTTGCCTTGATTGACTCGCCCGTTTCATCCACGTACGATTCTTGCTCCAGTGATCGGCCAAACCATCTCGCGCTACCGCATCGTCGACAAACTCGGCGGCGGCGGAATGGGTGTCGTCTATAAGGCCGAGGATACCGAGCTCGGTCGCTTCGTAGCGCTCAAGTTCCTGCCGGATGACGTCTCCCGCGACCCGCAGGCATTGGAACGCTTCCGACGTGAAGCCCGCGCAGCATCGGCGCTGAACCACCCCAACATCTGCACCATTTACGACATCGGCAAGAGCGGCGAGCAGTCCTACATTGCGATGGAGTTTCTGGATGGGATGACGCTCAAGCACCGAATCGCCGGCCGTCCGATGGAAATCGAGACGATTCTCTCTTTGGCAATCGAGATTGCCGATGCGCTCGACGCCGCCCACGTGAAAGGAATTGTTCATCGCGATATCAAACCCGCCAATATTTTTGTCACTGAACGAGGTCACGCCAAGATTCTGGATTTCGGACTCGCAAAAGTCGCGGCCGGCAGTAGTTCACCCGGTATGAACACGATGACAAGCCCGATGGAAGAACAGCAACTGACGAGTCCGGGGACAACGGTAGGAACGATTTCCTACATGTCGCCCGAACAAGCCAAGAGCAAAGACCTCGATGCGCGAACGGATCTTTTTTCGTTCGGCGCCGTTCTCTACGAGATGGCGACGGGAACGCTGCCGTTCCGTGGAGAAAGCTCAGCCACAATTTTCGAGGCGATTCTTAACCGCGCTCCCGCGCCCGCGATACGCCTGAATCCCGATCTGCCGCCCAGGCTCGAAGACATTATAAACAAGGCGCTTGGAAAGGATCGCAATCTCCGCTACCAGGTTGCGGCCGAGATGAGAGCCGACTTGCAGCGGTTGAAGCGCGGACACCGACCCAGCCGCAGCACGCTCGCAGCTGCACCGGAACAAGTGCTCTTCCGCAACGCCGCAGACGCCGCTTTCGGGAAGTGTGCAAAGTCACATTTCTGGCGGCGCGCAGCGGCATGCAGTATCTGGTCGCCCGGTTTCAGGAGACGACCGCCTCCGGCTCGAGGCGCATCCCACGCGGTCGACTGGGTGGTGGGCTGCATTGCGGCGGCTGTGATACTCTGATGCTTGGCCGCTCGTCGGGCATTTTTCGTGTATCGCAGCCAAAGCGGGCAGCAGGAGATTTCGTCCATCGCGGTGTTGCCCTTCGTCAATGCCAGTAACGATCCCAACAGCGAATATCTCAGCGACGGGCTCACCGAGGGTCTGATCAACAGCCTTTCGCAAATTCCCAATCTCGCGGTAATGTCGCGCTCTTCGGTTTTTCACTACAAGGGGAAAGATATTGATCCGCAGCAGGTTGCGCGCGATCTGAAAATCGAGGGCGTGGTCACCGGCCGCATTGTGCAGCGCGGAGATCAGCTCATCATCAGCGCGGAACTTATTGACGCCCGCACCAATCACAATTTGTGGGGCGAGCAATACGACCGCAAGCTTTCCGATGTTCTAGCGGTTCAGGACGACATCACGAGCGCGATTTCTTCGAAACTGCGCGAGCGGCTGGCAGGTGAAGGCGGCGAAGCCGGTGGTCAAAGGCGGCACCAGCGATCCCGAGGCCTACCAGCTCTATCTGCAAGGGCCGCTTCTATTGGGAGAAGCGCACGCCCGAAACCCTCGACAAGTCGCGGGATTATTTCAATCAAGCTATCGAAAAGGATCCGAACTACGCCCTGGCGTATGCGGGGCTCGCAGATTATTACGACGTAGTCCCTGGACTATGCTCCCGTTCCATCGAGCGAGGCGAACCCAAAGCGCGCGCGGCCGCGCAGAAAGCGCTGACTATTGACGATTCGCTGACGGAGGCGCATGCCGTCCTGGCCGACGGTTATTCCACGCAGTGGGAGTGGAGCGCAGCCGAGCGAGAGTTCAAGCGCGCGCTGGAACTGAGCCCAAACTCCGCCAACACTCACAAGTTGTACTGGATTTATTTATCATCGCAGGGCAGGCGTCAAGAAGCGCTCGCCGAAATCAGGAACGCAATCCGCCTCGATCCGCTCAATCTTAAATACAACGACAACCTGGGACAGGAATATGTTGAGGGCGGCGAGTATGACCTGGCGCATCGAGCAATTCAAGAAAGTAGTCGAGATGGATCCCAGCTTCGCATCCGTGCATGGTGACCTTGCGGGCGCATATCTCTTAACGGGAAAGTACGACTTGTGGATTCAGGAGTCGCAGACCGAGTTCAACCTCTCGCATCAGGCCGAGTATGAGGCTATCTTCAAGGAGGTCGGCAAGGTTTACGGCCAGTCGGGAATCGAGGCGGCCTTGCGCGAATGGGCGAAACAAGAAGTGGAACTGAGCAAGCGACGGTACGAAGATCCGGCATTTATCGGGTTCGTCTACGCCAAAGCGGGCGACAAGGATCAGGCCTTTGCATGGTTGGAGAAAGGCTTGAAGGAAAAGTCGGATGCCATTCAATATCTCAAGATCAACCATATGGCGGACTCGTTGCGATCCGATCCGCGCTATGGTGAGATGCTTAAGGGGATGGGCATGGCGCAGTGACGGCTACTCGCGGTTTTGAAAGACGCTGACAACCCTAAAGATGATCCAAGCCTAAACAAGCGACAGGCCGAGACCGCGCCCGGCTAGTTCTCGCTCTCCACCGGCTTTTCCTTCGGCGCAGGCAGCGCTTTCGGATGTCGGCCCGGCTTCGGGGGTGCGGCCGGAGGCTCAGGCGGAGCCGGAGCCACCACTGCTACCGTTCCTTTGCGGATCTCAATCGATCCTTTTTCCGCGTTCATCACCAGCCTTGGACCGTTTTCTCCAATCGCGCCGTTGGCCGTCGACTGGTGTGCGTTGTTCTCGACCTTGATCTCGTCGAAGTCGCTCTCTATATCTCCTTCGTGCGTGCGCGCTTCAATCTTGACCGCCGTATTCGGAGGAATCGTCACCTGCACATCGCCCTTGCGATTATCAATCTGCATGTTGCCGGGCTTGTGAACTCCGACCGAAACGGTTCCATTCGCATCTTCCAATCGCAGATCGCCGGACAGTCCCTCCAGCACAATGTCCTTCGATCGAGTGGTCAGCCGCATGGGTCCAGCGAGTGAATCGGCCCGCAGATCGCCCGAATCCAGATCCAGCCTGCCATCCAGCCGGGAAAACTCCAAATCCGTGCGCGATGAATGGAAACTTACGGTCTTGCTGATGCGAACCAGCCGCGTGCTCTCGTGAAATTCTCCGTTCAGATGAACCGCTCCATCCACATCCTCGATATCGATTTCATTCGCGTTGCCCTGGATGGTCACATCGCCCTTTACATGTTCCAGCCGGGCAGAACTTCCCTGCAGATTCAGTGATACGGTCCCAGTCTGGTCGCTGACGTTGACTTCGCCGCCATGATGATTGACATCAATGCTGCCATCCATTCCTGCGATCGTTATATCGCCATGATTCGACGTGATTGAGAGAGATATGTTGGCGGGCACGTAAATATCCATATCGGTCGATACGCCCTTATCGCCTGCCCCCTGCGTGTTGGCGTTCAGTACTAGAACCTTATCAGCCGGCACAATCGTGGGATCGGTTTTAGTGTTGTAACCGTCGGCTTGTTGCTGGTTATCGGCGTGGACTTTTTTTCGCCACGAAACTCTGAGCTTTTTGTCCTCAGAAACGTTGACCGTGATCGTGCCCCGATCATCGTTAATGCGCATGCTGGTAATGCCCGGCGGCAAAGCGTTGCTTAGTTCGCCGCTATAGTCGAAGCTCGAGCCGCTGAAGAGTTCGTCAAAATCGTCGTCATCGCCAAAGTGCGTGTGCTCACGAAGATTGGTCCAATTCACACGGGAGAGTTGGGTAGCGATCAGTCCAGCCGAGATCAGAAACAGGATTAGAAAAACCCCACCCACTCCAATGCCACGCGCAGGTTGTCCGTAGCGCTTGGCCTGCTCATGTTCGATCAGCTTGATGACGCCCCACAGAATCAGGAGCGCTGGCCAATAGCGGGCGAAGAGCAATCCGAGGTGATGGATTTCGAGCATCCCCATCGTGCCCATAAGAAACAGCACGCCGAGGAATATCAGCACGACCGGCCCGGCAATCGAACGCCGCGGAGGCGGCGGAACTGGCGGCGGAGTCGAATAACCGACGGGGCTAGCCACGATTCACCTCGCCAGGCGGCGGCACGACTGAAGCAGGCGGAACTGGCGGCACGGGAGGAATCGGGGTTGGCGGAGAATCGGTGCTTGGACCCCACGACGCAATATGTCCTTCAGTCGACGCGCTGCCTTGTATCAGCTTCACTGCGCCAACTACGAGCAGAATAACGGGCCAAGTCTGGCCAAACCGGGCCACGTGCAGGCTATGATCCAGCAAAAACAGGACGCCAATCGTCAAGACCATCGCCGGTCCCATAAGCCGCCGGGTGCGGCAGCGCCCGCATGGGCAGCCCACCCTCGCCGCCGCGTGGGCTGCAAGCGGAGAGCCACCAATCTTCTCTTTCAGCGAAGCCGCCCTTGCCGCGGGTCCCGCCAGACCCCAATTCCGCACAAACATCCAACCACCGAGCACGATCAGAATGACTGGCCAGAAGCGATCCAAGCCATATTCCGTCAAGCCCATCGTGTTCAGCAGAAATAGAAAGCCGATCAAGATCAGCACGATCGCGCCCAGTGGGATCTTGCTGCTCTCAATCCTGGCCCCGCCGCTGAAAGTGGCTGCCAGGTCGAAAGGGTCGGGTATCGGCTGCGATGCCTGGATCGCCTTTGCCGAACGCACTGCGTCAAAAATCTGGTAAATGACGAAGAACGCTATACCCAACCCACAGAAGACACCGAGAGCCGTGGAGTGGTCGCTGTCGGCGGCATTGGCCCCGGCAATCAGCAAAACAAAAATGGCAAGATGCGCCAATCCCTTGGCATATTGCCCGGTATAAACCGCGCCCACGCCGAAGGGAAAGATGCCGGCAAGAATTCCCGCCACGGCGGGATTCGGCCCGCTGCTGGTTGCTGGCGGTGGAGGAACGCGCCCCGGTGTAGCGGCTGAGAACGCCGCCGCAGGAGACCCGCCCGGAACAAATCCAGCCGCCGGCACCGTGCCTCCCGCCTCCATTTTTGCTCCGAGGCAATCTTCGCAGTAAATCACGCCTCGCACAGGACGCGTGCAATTCGCGCATAGTGGCTTTCCGCAAGTGCGGCAATAGGCGACTGCCGACGCATCAGCATGATTGGCGCAATTCATACGAACCTCCGATCTTTGATGGCCAGCGCAGCAGCAGGAGCATCTTCCACCGTGTCACGCAAAACCGGCGTGATGGGAGCCCCGTTCCGCAGCGCGGCCAAAACCGGCTGATCGTAATCCTCGGAATAGTTACGGTCCTGTCTTTCATCTGGCAGAGCGTGATCAGAGTCAGGACGGTCTGGTTGTCCACTGGTGTTGTTCTTACTTTTGTCTTTCTGTTCTTTGGGCGCGGGTTCGGCCGGAGCATTCGCACGCTTCAGTTCGCGCAGTCTCGATTCGATGTCATACACGAAGCGAATATTATCGTAATACTTCACAACTTTGATCTGCGCGTCAATATAAGCATGACGCAGAGCCGACGGCCGCAGGCCAACCTTCGCCACATCCGACGCCTTGACGCCCGCGGCATTCAGTGCGAGCGAGAATGAAAAGAAGATCATCCCAAACGACATCGCAAATCGCGGCTGGCGAACAAAAGCTACGATGGGAGTGAAGAACGAATCCCACCGCTCGCGCATTCGCTCACGGAAAGGAGTGGTTCGACCGTCGCGAGCCGGCGCCGTCGCAGAGAAAGAGCGCGTGCTTAGGACTCCGCTCGTGGCTGCGAGAATATTGTGCACCAGATACGTTGGGGGCTCGACCGGCTCGAGCGAGCGCAGCCATTGCCGCCCGGCCTGCACCTCGGCAAACATCGGACCGCAAATTGCGCAGGCCCGTCGATGAGCCTCAAACCTCTCCCGATCCTTATTCTCGAGTCCTGAACTGCGCAAGACCCGGGCTCAATTGGCCGTGACTCTCACCGGCGCCATCACCATCACCATCACCACCATCACTATCACTATCTATGGCATCGCTGAGAAGCGCCTCGAATTCCGCGCACTCCATCTGCGTTCCGCGACCAGCCCGGTCTTGGCCGAGTGGGTTAGGCGTGCCGTCTTTTGTTTCACCTGGCATCAGATCACCTGTTTATATGTACGTTGTAGGAGGCGCGCAAGTTCCGCTCGTCCCCGGTTAATTCTTGACTTGACGGTCCCCTCCGGAACCCTCAGAGCCGTAGCAATTTCCCGATAGTCCATATCCTGTAAATCCCGTAAAATCACTGCCTCCCGCAGCTCCGGAGACAGTTTCTGCAAAGCAAAGTGCACCATTTCCCGCGTCTCTCGCGACTGCACGGCCGCGTCCGGAGCAGCGCCTCGGTCCGCAATCTGCTCGCTAAGCGGCTGCGCATCTTCATGTTCAGAGGGCACAGAATCAAGCGAATCGGTAATCCGCTCGCCCTTGGATTTTCCGAAAATGATCGACCAGAAGATTGCGGGTAATGGTGGTGACCCAGGTCATAAACGCACCCTTGCCCGCGTCATAGGTATTCAGGGTGCGGTACATCTTGATAAAGACCTCTTGGGTGAGGTCCTGAGCATTCTCGGCATCCCCGGCAAATCGGTAGCAGACGTTATAAATTCGCCGATGATACCGCTGAACAATCTCCTCCCAGGCCGCGGCATCGCCGGAAATGCAGCGACGGACCAGCAATCCGACAACCTGGGCGTCATCCAAACCGAACTCCGTGAGCCATGTGCTCGACCGCCGACCGTCGCTTATCCGTCCAGACCGACCGACTGGCAGCGCTGCATTCCTAAGACTATCACTTTAATGTCATCCGTTCAACGAAGCTGAAGGTCCTATACTCCCGCCACGCTAAGGCCGCGACCGTCTTCTAACAGCACACCGGAAGTACGTTTCTGTGGGGCGGGAAGTTCCCTTGAATCATAAGGCTAGCGATTGTAGCAGGAGGGCAATTCTCAAGAACCTGCAACGATCGAGGATTTCGTGTCAGTTCCTAACTCTCCATGCTTCGGTCCACGCGCTGCCGCGCCTCGCCCAGCTGCTCCGGAGTCATTTTCGCCGCCAGTTCCCTCAGCTTTTCGTCGCTGTCTTTATAGCGACTTTTGCGAGCGAGCGAGTACCACACATAGGCAGTCACCAAGTCATTTTTGCGAGAAGAAAAATACTCCCCCATCGCGAACTGCGCTGGGGGGAGATTCTGCTTGGCCGCTTTCTCCAGGTAGGAGAATCCTCTTGGAGTCATCGTTAACCAGATACGGATCTGACAGCAGAATTTGAGCAATTTCAAGTTGCGCTTTGGCATTGCCGGAGTTGGCCTTGTCGAACAATGACGGCTTCTTCTGCGAGTGGAGATGAAAGCTCACTTCAACATCAATTTGGACGGCAACCGGCTCGCCGATCTTTCAGCGCGGGCGAGAATCGTCCACTGCCGAACTGCTGCGATTGCCTTATCGTCGAGACCCATCCCGACAGGCCGAACGACCGTTATGTTTTGAGGCATGCCCTCGGCATCGACAACCAGCTTCAGAACGCAAACTCCTTCATATCCGACATGGCGGGCCTGTTCCGAGAATTCGGGCTCCGGATCGTATTTGAGACGAGGAGGCTTGACATTGCCACCAACGCGATAAACGCCGTCGGGCAAACGCTCCTGCGGCTTTCGAATCCCCGCTCGGATGCAAGGACTGAAGTTGAGCACCGACCGGCATTCCTAACAAAAGCAAGAAGGCATCCAGCCGACAGCAAAAATCGCGCGACGCATGATGGGACCGAAGTTTATCAGAATCCGGAGCCGCAGAGGTCCGAGTCGAGTCTTTCTAAACCACGCCGAAGCTCTACAAGTGCGATCGACTCGAAAGCTCCTCACGAAGCTTCATCCGCTCCGCCACCTGTTCATCGCTCAACTTGGCGTCATAAATCGAGCGCGGATCAATCGATCTCGCGAGTCAACGTTGCTCCTCCCACGATCAACAGCAGAGGCAACATGAAAGACCGGTCACGCCCGGTTAACTCAAGCATCAGGACGACCGCGGAAATCGGACCCTGAGTCGTCGCTCCAATTACCGCTCCCGACCCAAGAATCGCGAAGAGTCCTGGCGGAACGCCCGGCCACACCCAGCTCCATGCATGTCCCAATGTGGCGCCGAGCAAAGCTCCCGCCGTCAAAGATGGAGTGAACAAGCCGCCCGGTACGCCCCCGCGCATGCAGAAAGCTGTAGCCGCCGGCTTCAGCACCAGCAACGCCGAGCAGTAACAGAGGCGCGACCTGATTCGTAAACAACAACTGAGAAAGGTCTTTTCCATTACCCAATATTTGTGGAAACCAGATCGAGACGACTCCAAGCAATCCCAGAACAATTACTGGAGCAACTAAACGTTGAAGCCCCTTCGGCTTGTTGCGATCAGCCCATCGAATCAGCCGAACGTAGCCCACCGAAGCGACTCCCGCAATTGGGCTAACGAGGAGCGCCCAAACAATCACCGACGCCGAACTTGGATAGGAAGGAATGTCGTACGTAACCGCGTTCGGCAGCGCCAGCCAGGAAACTGCGGTAGCAATCATGGAGGTAAAAAGCGCGGGCAGCACATAACGCAACGCCAGCGCCCCGCGCATCACCTCCAGCGCAAAAAGCGCGCCTCCCAGCGGGACGCCATAAGCCGCGCCCATCCCTGCGCCCGCGCCACAAGCCACTAGCAGCCGCCGCTGTTCGTCCGACAAATACGCTCGGTCCGAAAACAGATTGGCGAACACTGCGCCAGCTTGTTTCGGTGCGCCCTCGCGACCCATCGACGCACCCATCCCAACCGCAAAAATCGAGAGTACCGCACTACCGAGCGTGCGCAACGCCGGCATACGTCCCGCGTAGAGCCAGATTGCAGCGGTTGTATCAATGCCGTTACCGCTTGATAACTCTTTCAGGATCAGCTGCCCCGCGCCGGTAAGCACGCCAGCGCCGAGAAGAACGAGAATGTGCCGCGGCACGCTGGCATGTTCAGCCGCTTCCAGAATGTTCGTGCCCGAGCCATGCCAGACAAGTCGCTGCGTCAACTCCAGAAGGCGAGTCAGCGCCGCAGCGCCCAATCCCGTTCCAACGCCGGTAAGCAAGACCGCGAACCAGAATCGAATCGCGCCGGGCCGCGACAGTGTGGGGGGAATTGCGTCACTCGCGGCGGTCTTCGCGGTTTTGGCCATCGTCGAATACTATCGCGCTGGTCCAGTTCGCGATGTGGACCGCCCGAACTCCGGATTTCTATCCGATAATTGAAAACCGCTCAAGAAAAACGAACCTTAACATCCGGGCCTTTGTCCAAGTGAATGCTCTCAATAAATCGCACTCGCCCAGTTTTCAAAGTCAGAATTACGGAGGAGGTTCGCGTCCCTTCGGCAAAGAAACGGACGCCCTTCAGCAGCGCGCCTTCAGTGACTCCAGTAGCGCCGAAGATCATCTGTTTTCCAGGAGCCAGATCTTCGGCTTCATAGATTCTCTTTCTTGTCCTTGATTCCCATCTTCGCAATGCGTTCTTCCAACTCGGGCTTGTCCACGACCAGCCGTCCCAGCATGTATCCGTTAAGGCAGCGGATCGCCGCCGCCGTGATTACGCCCTCCGGAGCGCCGCCCGATCCCATGACCGCATGTACACCAGTGCCCATGACTGCCGCTGCAATACCCGCCGAAAGGTCACCGTCGCCAATCAGCTTGATGCGCGCGCCTGCCTTCCGAATTTCGGAGATCAGCTTTTCATGCCGCGGACGGTCAAGCACGACCACCACCAGATCGTCCACACCGCGTTGCATCCGCCGCGCGATATTTTTCAGATTGACGGCCACGGGGGCGTCGAGGTCCACCGCGTTCTTGCAGGATGGTCCCGACCACGATTTTGTCCATATAGCAGTCGGGAGCGTGCAACAGGCCGCCTTTTTCCGAAGCAGCAAGAACGGTGATCGACTCCGGGAGCGCCAGTGGCGCAGAGATTCGTGCCCTCGAGCGGATCGACCGCAATGTCAACGTGCGGAACGTTGCGGCCATCAGGATACGGTCCACCAACTTGCTCTCCGATATAAAGCATCGGCGCGTCGTCGCGTTCGCCCTCGCCGATCACAATCGTGCCGTGCATGGGCACCGTGTCCATGGTCTTGCGCATCGATTCGGTCGCCATCTGGTCGCTCAGCGGACGATCGCCCTGGCCCATGGTTCTCGCCGACTCGATGGCGGCATTTTCGACAACGCGCAAGAATTCCAGCGCCAGATCGCTTTCGATATTTTCTCCAAAATTTTTGGCATGCGGATTGGGACGGGTTTGGGTTGCCATGGGTGCCTCCTGCGACAGAATTGCGACCTAGGAATATATCCCCTTCGGAGCGCAGAGGGAAGCGCAAGTTAGTGGGGTGTGGATGCGCGGCGCGAGCGTCCCCGTGCCGGCGAATTCTGCATCACAGCGAATGCGTGGGTGATGCAGAATTCTCAAGACGCGGTAAACTCAGGACGCAACACCGGAAATTGCAAACACTCTGCTAATCTTGCCATCATGACCGACGAAAACTACGCCTACGCAACCCACGACAAAGCCACGGAAAGAACCAGCCTATCTCTACTCCGAAAAGCAGGTTGCGGAAAAAAGCAAAATCGCCCGGCATTTCCTGGACACCCGCACGCGCCTTAACCAAAATGTCGATAAAGCCGACAATCTTCTGGTAAAGCGCTTCTACAACCTGGACCACAATACCTACCTGGAAGGTGCGTTGCCCGCGAAGTATAAAGAGTTGATGGGACTGGTTGCGTCCGCGTGTCTGCGATGTGACGACTGCGTCGATTATCACGTGATTCAGTCCTATCGCCTGGGCGCAACTCGCTCAGAGCAGCAGGAAGCGATCAATGTGGCCCTGGTAATTGGCGGAAGCATAGTGATTCCCCACATGCGCCGAGCGTATGAGTTATTGGCGGAACTCTACGCTTGAGTGAGATTTGTCGTAGAACAGTCTGTTAAGCCGCATCCAGCAGCCAATATCGAGGTTACTAAAGGCAGCCTTGCATCATCGTAATCCGCAAGCGACAATGGAGTGGTAAAATCAAGGCCAAGCAAAGGGAACCTCCATGGGAGTAGCCAAACTAAAGCGTCCAAAGGAAGAGCAGTTCGAGGAGTTGGCCGACCGGATCGCAGCTGAAATCGATGAACGCGCCTCCAAAATGACTCCCGAAGAACGTGCCAAGGCCGACTCAGAAACTAGGAAGATTGCTGCCGGACTGCAGCGTCGAGTTCGGTAAGTCTCATTTCAATTTCTTCCGCGGAATAACCCCAGGCTTTCAAAAGTGCCCGCAAATCGTCGCGCGTACCGCTCCGAAGGATGCGCATTACTGCATCTCTCCGTTCGGCCTGTTCGTTGATCGCATCCGTATCGAGCGGACGCTTCCTGCCGCGGCTGCTCTCTTCCCGGATTACGTCCTTCAGATCATCGCGCTTTTTCACGGTTAGCGAAACTCCGCTCAGAACGCGTCAATCCCCGTTACGCTCGCCCCGATAATCAGTGTGTGAATATCGTGCGTGCCCTCATACGTCTTGACCGATTCCAAATTCATCAGGTGCCGCATGATGGGATAATCGTCGGCCACGCCATTTGCGCCGAGAATATCTCGCGAGAGACGCGCGCACTCCAGCGCGATCCAGACATTGTTTCTCTTGGCCATCGAGATGTGCTGATGCTGCACTTTTCCGGCGTCCTTCAATCGACCTACCTGAAGCACGAGTAACTGCGCCTTGGTGATCTCGTTGATCATCCAGGCGAGTTTTTCCTGCACGAGTTGATGCGAGGCGATAGGCTGATCGCGGAACTGTTTTCGCAATAATGAATACTGCAAAGCACAGTCGTAGCAAGCCATCGCAGCGCCCACTGCGCCCCATGCGATTCCATACCGAGCCTGGTTCAGGCACATCAGCGGAGACTTCAATCCACCAGATCCGGGCAAAAGGTTTGCCTCCGGAATGCGCACATCCTGCAGCGACAAGCCCGATGTCACCGAAGCGCGCAGCGACCACTTGCCATGAATGTCACTTGCCTTAAACCCAGGCCGATCCGTCTCCACCAGAAATCCGCGAACTTTATTGTCTTCATCCTCGACCTTGGCCCAGATCACCGCCACGTCGGCGATTGTTCCCGAGGTGATCCACATTTTCTCGCCGTTCAGCACATACTCTTTGCCGACCTTCTTCGCGCGCGTCCGCATGCCTCCAGGATTTGATCCGAAGTCAGGTTCGGTCAATCCGAAGCAGCCAAGCTTTTCGCCCTTCTGCATGGCAGGGAGCCACGTGTTCTTCTGCTCGTCAGATCCGAAGGTATAAATCGGATACATCACCAGCGCAGATTGGACACTAACAAATGAGCGTACGCCCGAGTCGCCACGTTCGAGCTCCTGCGTGACCAAACCGTATTCAACGTTCGACATTCCGGCGCACCCATAGCCATTCAACGATGCGCCAAAGAATCCCAATTCGGCCATCGGCTTAACCAGTTCACGCGGGAAGCGGCCGGCGCGATTGCATTCCTCGATAATGGGAACGAGATTATCTTCGATGAACTTGCGGGCGGTATCGCGTACCAGGCGTTCGTCATCGTTGAGCAACGTGTCGAAGTCGATGAAGTCGACACCACGGAATTTGATGGAAGGCATTGCGTCTCACTCCAAAGGTCGGCAACATCCGAACGGAAACTACTCAAAGTAGCAGAGCAGAGGGAACTGAGCAATGCGATAGAAACGCGCAAGCGGTTGGCGACGCAAGCGCCCCCTAATCTGTTTTGATTAGAGACAGCGGGTCCGCCCGCCGATAATATGTCGCAGCCTGTGGGATCGGGCGGTACTCGCCCTCCGAAATTCTGTCTTCTGTCGCCAAACGATTTATGAATCGAGCGCTCTCGCTGCTGATCGGCTTTCTGGTCGCGTCCGCGATCTATCTATACGCGTTCCCGCAGGCCAATGTTTTGTATGCCGCAGTGGTGTTGTTCCACGCGCTCGCTGGCGTTGTGGCTTCAATCTGGCTCTTGTTGTGGATCGCGCGCTCGTGGCGTAGAGGCGGTCCGCTGCTCCGCATCGGAATTATTTTCTTATTCCTCGGCGCCATCCCTGGACTGGTGCTGATTTACACCGGAGCCCTGCGCACACAATGGACGCTCGTCTACGTCCACATCGGATTAAGTTTTTTCGGAGCCGGCCTGATCGCCGCCGCAAAATTGGGTGATCGCGGATGGTTGCCACGTCATGTTGCAGTTCGAGTTACGGTCGTTGTGGCCGTTCTGGTGGCGCTGGCGCCAGCTGCGCACTACTTTCGCGATACTCGCTGGGCGCAGCGCGGACGCATACAAAATCCGCCGCTGCCGCCACTCACCATGAATGACGAGGGCGACGGGCCCACCGGTCCGTTCTTCCCAAGTTCCGCTCAGGTCTATGGCGGAGAAAAAATTCCCAGCCAATTCTTCATGGAGTCCGATTCCTGCAAGCGCTGTCACGAAGATATCTATAATCAGTGGAACAGCTCGGCCCACCATTTTTCATCGTTCAACAATCAGTGGTATCGCAAGGCGGTCGAGTATATGCAGGATACCGTTGGCACCAAACCTTCGAAATGGTGCGGCGGATGCCATGATCCGGCCGTGCTCTACGCCGGCAAAATGGATACGCCGATCAAACAGATCGTCCACTCTCCCGAAGCCCAGGCCGGACTCGGCTGCATGATGTGCCACTCCATCGCCGACGTGAAAAGCACCATGGGCCAAGCCGATTTCTACCTTGAATATCCCAAGCTGCATGAACTCGCAGCGAGCAAGAATCCGGTGGTCCGCACGCTTCACGACTTCCTGATCAAGTTGAATCCAGAGCCGCATCGGCGCGTCTTCCTCAAGCCGTTTATGCGCCAGCAGACGGCAGAGTTCTGTTCCTCGTGTCACAAAGTTCATCTCGACGTGCCGGTGAATAGTTACCGCTGGTTTCGCGGATTCAACGAATACGACAACTGGCAGGCGAGCGGAGTTTCGGGCGAAGGCGCGCGCTCGTTCTACTATCCGCCGAAGCCGCAGCAGTGTGCCGATTGCCACATGCCGCTCGAAACATCCAACGATATGGGCAACGTTGCCGGCAAAGTGCACTCGCATCGTTTCCCCGCCGCTAATACAGCGCTGCCCACTGCCAACGAAGATGCGGCGCAGTTGAAGGCCACAGAGAATTTTCTGACGAGCGGAGCGCTGAGTGTCGATATCTTTGCGCTCTCGCCGGCAAGCGCTCCGCTGAAGCCGGCATCGCCGAAATCAGGAGCAGCCGCGGAACATGAACTCGCGACCACTTTTGCGGTGGGAGAAGAAGCGGAAACAAAAGTCACGCCGAGCGCCACATTCAAACGCCGAGGCTGTGGCCGTAACCGCGCCTCTCAGTCGCGTGCACCCATCTGTTCGTCGTGGAGACACCGTCCGCGTGGATGTGGTGGTGCGTACCAAGCGCGTCGGTCATTTTTTCCCCGGCGGTACTGTCGATGCCTACGATACGTGGCTCGAACTCAAAGGCGTAGATGACCAAGGCCAGACAATTTTCTGGAGCGGCATGGTCACGGATGGGGGCCGCGGACCAGTCGAAAAAGGCGCGCATTTCTACCGCTCGCTCCAGGTAGACGCGCACGGCAATCCGATCAACAAACGCAATGCCTGGGCGACGCGGGCCGTCGTTTATGTGCGTCTGATCCCACCCGGCGCCGCAGATACGGTTCATTTCCGGATGAAGATTCCGGAGAAGACAGGCAGAAAGATTACTCTCACCGCGCGGCTCTGCTATCGCAAGTTTGCGTGGTGGGAGACTCAGTTTGCGTTTGCGGGCGAGCCCGACGGGAAACAAGAAATAGAGAAAGTTGCACCAGATTTCGACGATCGAAAATTTGTCTTTACCCAATCGCTACTTGGCGTTTCCGCGAAGGAGGAGAAAATTCCCGATCTTCCGATCGTCGCCGTTGCGCAAGACGAAGTTACTCTCGATGTGCTCCGCAACAGCGCTCCAGCGCCGCAGCCCAAGACTCAGCTAACGAAAGAAGATTGGCAGCGATGGAACGATTACGGCATTGGCTTGTTGCTGCAGGGCGATTTAAAAGCGGCGCAAGCTGCCTTCGAAAAAGTAACCGAAGCCGATCCGCAGAATCCTGACGGGTGGGTGAATATCGGACGCGCCGCGCTGCAAGAAGGTGATATCTTTCATGCGCGCACCGTTCTCGAAAAAGCTCTCGCGCTGGCTCCTGATCTCGCTCGCGCGCAGTTTTTCTATGCGAGTGTTTTGCGGCAAGAAGGCGATTACGATGGAGCGGCTCAACATCTGGCTAAGGTCCTTGAGCAATATCCTCGCGACCGCGTCGCATTGAACAATCTTGGCCGTCTGCTTTTTCTCGAGCGCAAATATTCCGAGGCTGTAAACACTTTGCAGCGCGTGCTCGCCATCGATCCGGAGGATTTGCAGGCGCACTACAATCTCATGCTCTGCTATAACGGTTTGGACGACGAAAAAATGGCAAAAGAACACCAACTTCTCTATCTGCGCTTCAAGGCGGATGAAGCGTCGCAGGCCATCACTGGTCCTTATCGCCAGATCAATCGCAGAAGATAACAATGAACGCCAGAGCATCCACGAACACACGTCAGTGCCGCTACCGATTCTTGAAAAGTCGATAACGAAAATTTCTGCGAGCGGGAACAGGAACCGCGTAGCAAAAGTCGCCGCGAATCACGCAATTGGGGCTCAATGGTGATGCGGCCTTGCTTAGGAAAGTTCGCGTCGTTTCTCCGCGTCTTCACGTCGCCATTCGCAGTGTGTTGTCTAGCTTGATCACAGCAAGTGTGGCGTCCGCCCAGGATCACATCACCTTCCGCGACATCACCACCCAAGCCGGCATCCACTTCACGCACAACACTGGAGCCTTCGGCAAGAAATGGCTTCCGGAAACGATGGGCCCCGGCTGCGCGTTCATCGATTACGACAACGACGGATATCCCGACATCCTGCTCATCAATGGCCAGGATTGGCCTGGGCACAGCAAAAGCGGCGCGACCACGTTGAAGCTCTACCACAACAATCACGATGGCACCTTCACAGATGTGACGCGAAAGTCTGGCCTTGGAATTTCTCTTTTTGGGCTCGGCGTTGCCATCGGCGATTATGACAACGACGGCTTCGACGATATTTTCATTACCGCTGTCGGCCAGAGCCATCTCTTCCACAACAACCGAAATGGCACTTTCACCGATGTCACCAAGGCAGCTGGGCTGTGGGGGCCGAATGAGTTCTCGACCAGCGCGGCCTGGGTTGATTACGATCGCGACGGCAAACTCGATCTCGTCGTAGCGAATTACGTGCAGTGGTCCGAGCAGACCGATCTGTATTGCACGCTCGATGGCTCGCACAAATCCTACTGCACGCCTGAGTCATACAAAGGAACGTCAGCCCGCCTATGGCACAACCTCGGCAACGGCAAATTCGAAGATGCAACGCAAAAGGCTGGACTTTATGACCCATCATCAAAAGGCCTGGGCGTCGGCATTCTGGACTACAACAACGATGGATGGCCCGACATCCTGATCGCGAATGATACGCAACCCAACAAACTTTATCTGAACAAAAAGAACGGCACCTTTGAAGAGCGCGCGATTCCCGCGGGGATCGCATTCAGCGAAGATGGTGTCGCCCGCGCTGGAATGGGCGTCGACGCGGCTGATTACGACCGCTCCGGCAGCGCCAGCCTGATCATCACTAATTTTTCCAATCAGATGCTCTCGCTCTATCACAACGAGGGCAACGGTCTCTTTGTCGATGAAGCGCCGCGCGCGGAGGTCGGCCGCGCCACGCTGGTTACACTCGGCTTTGGATGCTTTTTCTTCGACTATGATAACGATGGCTGGCAGGATATCTTCGTCGCCGACGGCCACATCGAAGACCAGATCGAGAGCGTGCAGAAACGTGTCAGCTATGCCGAGCCGCCGCACCTGTTTCGCAACCTCGGAAACGGCAAGTTCGAAGAAGTTACAAACAAAGTCGGAAGCGCCTTTGCGGCTCCGAAAGTTGCGCGTGGCGCAGCTTACGCCGACATCAATAATGACGGCGCGCTCGACATCCTCATTATGACCAACGGCGGCTCACCGCATCTTTATCTCAATCAGAGCGGCAAAAACCAAAGTCTGCGCATAAAACTCGTCGGAACGAAATCGAATCGTGACGGCATCGGCGCTGTGGTCCGTTTAAGTGCGGGAAACGATAAGCAATGGCTCACCATGAAGTCGGGTTCCAGCTACCTTTCGCAAAGCGAACTGGTACTTACCTTTGGCATGGGATCGAAAACCAAAGCCGACGTGATCGAAATCGACTGGCCCAGCGGGCAGGTGGATAAGTTCTCCAACATCGCTACCGGCCAGACCATCACCGTGCAAGAAACGAAAGGCCAGATCGCCGCGCGCGCGTATGAGAAAAAATAAACGTGGCAAGAGAGGCACTGCAGCTTAATCTGTGAGATCTCGGCCGCAGCCGACTGCATCCTCCCAGGTAGAATCTCTCCGAACTCCATGACCAAGCCGCTGATCCTCGCTGTTCTTTCTACGCTGCTTATTGCGTTAATGGCGGCAAATGGGCCGGCTCGCGATCCAAGTGAAGCCGCACGCCTCAACAACATCGGTGTCGCTTACATGAATCAGCAGCTTTTTGAAAAAGCTCTGAAGGCGTTTGAAGAAGCGGCCGCAGACGATCCGGCGCTAAATGTGACGACGGTGAATCGTGGAGTGGCGCTGCTCAACCTGCAGCGTCTTGATGAAGCGAAGGCGCTGCTGGATAAGGCGGTGAAAGAAAATCCGAAAGACGCCCACGGCTGGTACAACCTCGGCCTCTATTACAAGAACTCGGCCGATGCGAACGCTGCAGTGGACGCGTTTCGGCGCGTGACTGAGATTGATCCGAACGACGCCGACACATGGTATTTTCTCGGAGCGACCTACGCACAACTTAAACAATTTTCGGAGGCGATCGCTGCTTTTGAGCACGCGTTGAAGCTCGATCCACACCATGCCTCGGCCCAATTCGGGCTGGCGCGGGCGTATCAGCAATCGGGGCAGGCTGATCCAGCGCACGACGCTATGAAGAAATTTCAGTACATCACGCAGAACAAGCTGGGCGCGCCGATCAGTCTCGCATATGGGGAGCAGGGGAAGTATTCAAGGGCGGAAGAATCACCGCTGGCGGTGGAGAAGGTGCCGACACAGATTCCAGTCAAGTTTGTGGATGTGATCGCGCAAGCAGGAATTGTCTCCAAGCCTAAGCGCGCCATTAACATAATCAAGGATCTGAGTCCCGGCCCGGGCGCATGTTTTCTTGACTACGATGGAGACGGCAAGCTCGATATTTTGCTCACCGACAATGGCCCGCAAGGCGGGATGGCGTTATACCGTAATCTGGGCAATGGTAAGTTTGAGGACGTGACCAGGCAAGCCGGTCTTGACCCCGCTGTACGCGCTACCAGCTGCACCGCAGGCGACTATGACAACGATGGATTTACCGATATTGCTCTCGTCGCCGGGAAGTTGATTCTTCTACACAACGAGAAGAACGGCACATTTAAGGATGTGACCGAAGCAGCAGGGATCAAAAATGCCAGCTCTGCGCTGGGTTTGACGTTTATTGACTACGACCACGATGGCGATCTGGACTTGTATGTTGCGGTAGAAGGAGCCGAGACGGATGCGGCGCATCACTCCGCAACGCACATCGCCGAAACGCTTGGCGAAGATCGCATGTGGCGAAACAACGGCAACGGCACCTTCACTGACGTTACCGAGGCGACGGGGCTCGCTGGAATTGGGTACAGTGCAAACGCGATCGGAACGGATTACAACAACGATCGCGCGGTTGATCTGGTGGTTACTTCCGCCGTCAACGGCGGAGGGGTTGGAAGAGTTGGATTTTTTTCTCCTATTATTTTCGAAAACCCGCGCGAAGGTAGATTCCCAGTGCGGGCCCCGATCGCATTCCCAACTCCAACGACAGGTGTCGCTGTCCTCGACTTTAATCATGATGGATGGATGGATCTCGCCTTCACTCATGAAGGGGAACCGGGGATCACGCTCTGGCGGAACAACCAAGGAAAGAGTTTCGAGCAAGCACATCTGCCAAAAGTGGATTGGGCGCGCGCCTACGGTGTCGCCGCGATCGATTACGACAATGACGGTTGGGTCGACCTTGTCGCCGTCGGCGAAACACTAAGCGGCAAAGGGGAAGTCCGCCTCTTTCGCAATTTCGGTCCCGACGGCTTCAGAGATGTCAGCGCCGAAACCGGTCTCGACAAAATTCAGCTCGAAGAGCCGCGCGCCATCATCGTTGGGGACTATGACAATGACGGCGCTGCCGATCTCTTGATTACGCAGAATCACGGGCCCGCTGTGCTGCTCCGCAATGAGGGCGGGAACAAGAACAACTCGCTGCGGCTTGCGCTCAAGGGATTGAACGATAACAAGAGCGCTATCGGTACTAAGGTGGAAGTTTTCTCGGATGGCATTCGTCAGAAATTCGAAGTGTATGGGTCGTCGGGATATCTTGGGCAGAACTCTCCTTACCTGACCATTGGGCTTGGGCAGGCAAAAGAAGCCGATGTTGTCCGCCTGCTTTGGCCTACCGGCGTTTTGCAGGATGAAATTGGGGTCGCAGCCAACAAGGTGCAGAACATTACCGAACTTGATCGGCGCGGCAGTTCTTGTCCTACGCTCTTTGCGTGGGATGGCACGCACTACGCACTTGTCGGCGATATGCTTGGGGCGGGTGTGGTTGGACATTGGATCGCGGCACACGAGAATAAAATCGAGCGCGACATTCCGCGTCCTACGGAAGCCATCAAGCTTGATCGTGCTTCGCTTCGCGAAAAACATGATTCCCACCCTTCCCAGAAACGGGGAAGGATGGGGCACCCAATGCTGAGTTTTCGTTTTATGGAGCCGCTCGAAGAATCGGTCTATCTCGATCAGGTGAAGCTGCTCGCCGTCGATCATCCTGCCGATATCGACGTTTATCCGAATGAATATTTCGCCAGCAATCCGCCTTACCCTCCGTTCAAGGTTGTGTTCAGTAGCGTTAATGATGCGCGTCCGCCTGCCGGCGCGTGGGATGAGCACGGGCACGACGTGCTTCCTGATTTGCTTGCGCGTCGCTATTTTGGCGACTTCAAGGTGCTTTCGTTTATGGGATTCACTGAGCCGCATAGCCTGGAGCTTGATCTTGGCGAGGCGTATCGCGGTGGCCCGTTGTGGCTGCTGATGCATGGCGAGATCGAATACTATTCGGCGACCAGCATGTACGCGGCTGATCAGGCGGGCCTGCGGCCGTTTCCGCCGTATGTGGAAGCATTTGTCGCGGCAAAGGGTGAATTGGAAAATGAATCAACGGACAAATCGCAGAGGGATGGCAAAGGGAGATGGGTGCGGGTCGTCGATGACATGGGATTTCCGGCAGGCGGCGCGCGCACTATGACCGCCGATCTCACCGGCAAACTTCCGCCGGGCACACGGCGCATTCGCATCACTACGAATCTGCAGATCTATTGGGACAACATCCTGGTAAGCAGGACTTCCCAAAGCCAGCCGTTCCAACTGACGTCAGTTCCCCTCGCGCGGGCCAATCTGAATTTTCACGGCTTTCCGCTGAAGATCGAAGACCTGCCGCCAGGCAACGTGAAATACATTTATGAGAAAACTAGCGCCACTGGCCCGTATACGCGTCCGACGGGCGCTTACACTCGCTACGGCGATGTGCGGACGCTGCTCGAATCGAGCGATGACAAGTTCGTTGTTTTTGGATCGGGCGATGAAGTTGCTCTCGATTTCGACCCCGCGACATTGGCACCATTGCGGCATGGTTGGGTACGAGACTATTTCTTTGTCGCCAACGGATACGAAAAAGATATGGATTTCTATGCTTACCGCGGCGACACAGTTGACCCGCTGCCGTTTCGCGATATGGAGACGTATCCGTATCCTGGGAAAAGTTTTCCTTCTGATTCCGAGCACCTCAACTACCTGCTTGAGTACAACACGCGATTCATGTCGGGAAATGAAGCGAGCGGATATTCGTTCCGTTACCCGGATAAATAGGGTGATCGGACGGCGAGTCTATCCCCGAGTCACTCCGCGCTTGTCGCTTCGAGGTTGAATTCGTCGCCAGTAATCGTTTTAATGACTGGTTTTTCATTGACAGAACGATTCTGCCGTATAGAATTCCAGCACTGCGGCGGATCGTACGATATGCGATCTCGCGAGCCACGTTTACCCTTCCCCCGCCCCGTTATCTCCGCAGCGATAACGGGGCTTGATGTTTCGACCGAGCCTCGAGGTAGCGTTGGCGTTATTAATGGCGCTTCGCAGGCGTCGTCCTCTTCGCGGATCGCTAGTTTATAATCGTAAATTCCCCCTTACGGCGTGGAAGAACTTCCAGATATAGGGCAAGCTGCGTTTTTGCAGACGGAGTTTTCTAACTTATGATTCGACAGCTTCAAAATGCAGGGCCGACGGTAAAGATCGTACTTGGCGCACTTCTGGTTCTGATCTGTGCTTCGATGGCGATCACGCTGATTCCTGGCGGTATCGGCTCCAGCCTTGGTATTGGCGCGCCTCCGGCTGGCGCTTTGGCTACGATTGGCGACCAGACCGTGACTACGCTTGAGGTTCAGCGTGAGGCCAGGGCCATGGTCCGGCAGCAATTTCCGCGCGGCGGACCGCAGGCGAGCATGCTGCTCCCTTATTTCGCCGCCCAGGCTGCCGAGCAACTGATCAACCAGAAGGCGCTGGTAGCCGAGGCGCGGCGCATGGGTCTGCGAGTCAACGACGATGAATTGCGCGATGAACTTCAGCATGGGGCGCTCGCATCCAGGCTCTTTCCCGATGGCAAGTTTATCGGACAGGAAGAATACGAAAACCTGCTCCAGCAAAATGACATGACGGTTCCGCAGTTTGAAGAGCAGGAAAAGGAATTTATTCTGATCCGCAAATTGCGTGCTCTGGTTTCCAGCAGTGCCTTTGTGAGTGACGCCGATGTGCGCGCCGAATTTAATAAGCGCAACACGAAAGTGAAGTTTGAATACGCAGTCATCACGCAAGCCGACATCCTCAAGGAGCTGCATCCTACCGACGAGGAGCTAAAGGCTTTTTACGAACGCAACAAGGCGCAGTATGTCAACTCCATCCCGGAAAAGCGGCAGATAAAGTACGTGGTGATTGACAACGCAAAGATGGCGGCTGCGACCACGGTTAGCGACCAGGATTTGCAGTCATACTACGATCAGCATCGCGAGGAATTTCGCGTGCCTGAACAGGTAAAGGTCAGCCACATTTTGATTAAGACTCCCTTGCCTGCGCCCGGACAAAAAGAAGATGAAAAGGGCGTTGCCGAGGCGCGCGCGAAGGCAGAAGACGTTTTAAAGCAGCTCAAAGCCGGCGGAGACTTCGGCAAGCTCGCGGAAAAATATTCTGATGATCCGGGCAGCGCTAAGAGCGGCGGGGAGCTCGGCTGGATTGGCCGTGGCCGCACCGTCCCTGAATTTGAGAAGGCTGCATTCTCGCTCGGCAAGGGACAGACGAGCGATTTGGTCAAGAGCAGCTACGGTTTTCATATCATCCGCGTCGAAGATAAGCAGGAAGCCCATCTCAAAACACTGGCCGAAGTGAAGAGCGAGATCGAAGAGAAGGTGAAGCAACAGAAGGCCACGCAAGCAACCGAAACGGCTGCGAATGCGCTGCTCAGCCTGGCGCGAACCGACGGACTCGATAAAGCCGCAGCTGCCAAGGGTGACGCTCCAGTTACGACCGATTTTTTCAGCCGGACAGACACCCTGCCCGGCCTTGGGAGCAGTCCGCAGTTTATGGATGCGGTTTTCAATGAGACTGACAAAGCTCCGCCCGATGAAGTGCAGATCCCGCAAGGCTACGTAGTTTTTCAGTTGCTGGCAATAAAGCCGCCGGCTACGCCGACGTTCGAAGAAATTCGTTCGAAGGTCGAGAACCAGTTCAGGAATGAACGTGCTGGAGTTTTGCTGCAACAGAAGACCCAGGAACTTTCTGATCGCGCGAAGGCTGATCACGACTTGAAAAAAGCCGCCAAAGAACTGGGGGCAAACGTCAAGACCAGCGATCTGGTTGCGCCTGACGGGCAGGTGCCAGATATCGGTTCAATGTCGAGTGCCAGTGCAATCTTTGCACTGAAGCCGGGCGATATAAGCGGACCGATTACTGCGGGCAGCAACGGAATCGTGGCACAGCTTTTGGAAAAGCAGGCACCGACCGAGCAGGAATTCGCCGAGAAGAAGGATGCAATTCGCCAGTCGCTTGTCGAAGCCAAGCAGAACGATCTGTTCGCACTATTCGTCACGAACCTGCGTAAGGACATGGAAAAGTCGAAGCGGCTGAAGGTCAATGAGGAAGAAATGAAGAACCTGACGCGGCAAAGCGGGCAAGAAGGTTCGTAGATCATTCTCAGCTTCCTGTTGTCAGTTCTCAATGAAGATTCATTCCTTCCCAGCGCCAGTCGGAATGATTTCTTGCTTCATCCTACGTCACTGCCTTCGCGTGGCGGCATCGGCGATTTTGGTCCCGCAGCTTACGAGTTTGCGGATTTTCTTGCCTCGGCGCGCCAGGGTTTGTGGCAAGTGTTGCCGCTCGGTCCGCTCGGTTATGGAAACTCGCCTTATTCTTCCACCTCGGCGTTTGCCGGCAATCCTTTGCTGATCAGCCTGGACCGGCTTGCCGATCGCGGCTGGATCAAGCGCTCTCAGGTTGCGGCTCTCGGTGACACAGTCGAGCCCGTCGATTACTCAGCAGTTTTTCATCAGAAGTTGCCCCTATTATTTACGGCGGCTCGAAACTTTGTGCGTACCGCCGCGGGAAACATTCGCTCTCGATATGAGAGTTTCTGCCAGAAAAATCAGTGGTGGATAGACGACTTTGTTCTTTTTGACGCTCTCCGCGCGCGTTTCAAGCTCGGGAGCTGGAACAGTTGGCCCCGCCAATTGGTGCATCGCGAGCCGGACGCGATGGAGAAGACACACAAGGAGATGCTTGAAGAGCTAGATGTACGGCGCGCGGTGCAGTTTTTTTTCTTCGAACAGTGGCAGTCACTGCGTTCGTATTGCGCGAGGAAACGCATTCGGGTCGCGGGCGACATTGCGATCTTCGTAAATTTTGATAGCGCAGATGTGTGGACTCATCCCGAGCTCTTTCGTTTGAACTCCGAACTCGATCCTGAAGTGGTTGCGGGCGTGCCTCCTGATTTTTTCAGCAAAAACGGGCAGCGCTGGGGCAATCCACTTTACCGCTGGGATGTGATGCGAGAACGAGGCTACGCCTGGTGGATCGAGCGCATGCGGTGGGCCACGAAGAATTTTGACTACGTTCGCCTCGACCATTTCCGTGGCTTCTCACAGTTCTGGGAGATTCCTGCAGACGAACCGACTGCGGTTCATGGGCGCTGGGTCGATGGTCCCCAGGACGACTTATTCATCAAGCTGCGTGAGGCCCTGGGAGGGCTGCCGTTTTTCGCAGAGGATCTCGGATTGATAACGCCTGATGTGGATGAGCTTCGCGAGCGCCTCAAGATACCGGGCATGGCCGTGCTGCAATTCGGCTTCGGTGACGTGGGTGCGCACATCTATCTGCCGCATAGCTTCACCAAGGAGAAAGTGGTTTATACCGGCACGCACGATAACGACACGCTACTTGGGTGGTGGGAATCAGGCGCGACCAAACATGAACGCCAGCAGGCGGAAGCGTACCTCGGTCGATCCGACGACGGCGTCAATTGGTCGATGATTCGCGCCGCCCACGATTCTGTCGCCAGCCTTTGCGTGGTGCCGCTGCAGGATGTGCTTGGGCTGGGCAGCGACGCGCGCATGAATGTGCCCAGCCGCGGAGAAGGGAACTGGCGCTGGCGTTGTGGCGCCGAGGCGCTGCGCCCGGATTTGTCGAAAAGACTTGCCACGCTCGTCGAAGTCAGCGACCGGCTTCCCGAACCGCTTCCTGCGACTGCAGATGAAGAGTGGGCGGCCTGAGTAGTGTATTCTCGCTTGCGAAGCCCATTGATCAAATTATTTGGAGCACGTTTTCGTGACCGAGCCCATCATCCGAGCCCAGGCCGTCGAAAAATTCTATCTGCAGCCCGATGGGAATCGCATTGAAGTTATCGCGCCCGTCGATCTCGACGTAGAGCCGGGCAAAATTATTGCTCTGCTTGGTCCCTCGGGCTGCGGCAAATCGACGCTGTTGCGCATTCTGACCGGACTCAGCAAGCCATCCTCGGGCGAAGTTCTCTGGCACGGAAAGGCGATTAAGTCGCAGAACGCCGGGGTAGCTATTGTCTTTCAGAGCTTCGCGCTGTTCCCGTGGCTGACTGTTCTCGACAATGTCGAAGCGCCACTCGAAGCTCGCGGCGTGCCAGCCCTTGAACGACATAAACGCGCACTTCGTATTCTCGATACTGTCGGCCTCGATGGTTTTGAAAGCGCCTATCCGAAAGAACTTTCCGGCGGAATGAAACAGCGCGTGGGTTTTGCGCGTGCCCTGGTAGTCGAGCCTGAAGTCCTATTCATGGACGAACCTTTTTCGGCTCTCGATGTCCTTACTGCGGAAAATCTGCGGGGCGAATTGCTCGAACTTTGGCTGAGCAAGAAGATGCCGACGAGCGCTATTTTCATTGTCACGCACAACATCGAAGAAGCGGTATTGCTGGCGGATCGTGTCATCGTGCTGGGAAGAAATCCAGCGTGGGTGCGAGCCGATTTTCCTGTCGAACTGCCGCATCCGCGTGATCGAAAATCGCCTGGCTTTGTTGAGTTTGTGGACTATATCTACAAAATCATGACCCAGCCGCAGCTGGCTCTGGCACTCCCCGGTTCCGGGTCGGCTCGAAAAGCCAGTTCGCCAGAAATACCAGATGCTGCCTCATGCACGCGTAGGAGGCATCGCCGGCCTGCTTGAGTTGCTTAATGACCGCGGCGGAAAAGAAGATGTATACCGTCTCGCCGAAGTCCTGATCATGGATGCAGAAGACCTGCTTCCGATCGTTGAGGCTGCCGTGCTGCTTGGCTTCGCCACGCTGAAGGAGGGCGATGTCCAAATTACTCCCGAGGGCACACGGTTCGCGGAGGCCGACATTCTGAGTCGCAAGATTCTTTTCCGTGGGGCTGCGCTCAAACATGTTGTGATCCTGCAGCAGATCGATAGCATCCTCCATGCCAAGACGGATCACTCGATCT
>CAVWWW010000017.1:0-126665 GCA_963758745.1 uncultured Acidobacteriaceae bacterium | reverse complement strand
CGGAGGAATTTTTCTATGACATTCTCGATGAGCACTTCAGCCAGGATGAAGTAGAGCGCCAATTCGAAACCGCTATGAATTGGGGCCGCTATGCAGAGATTTTCGACTACGATCGCGAATCACATCGGCTGATTCTTGCCGAACCGGTCTCAGAGCCGCATCCGCCGACGACAACTCCGGTGCAGTCGTGAAGCGTCCGACACGAATCGGCTTCCGACCGCTGGTTCGGATTTGGTCAGTGTTGCCGAGTCCGGGCGCGGGTCTTCCCGACCTCATCATGTTCTCGGGAGGACTGGCGCTTTTCTATGGCATCCTGCAGGTCGGGCGGAACTGGCTGGGACCGTTTACGCCGCATGTTGCAATCAGCCGCAGCCTGGGCGCGCTACCGGTCTATGCGGGATATTCGCTGTTGCGCATTGCGCTTGCCTATCTGCTGAGCCTGCTGTTCGCCGTTACCTACGGCTACATCGCTGCATACCGTCCACGAGCGGAGCGGTTCATGATTCCGCTACTCGATGTTCTGCAATCAATCCCGGTATTGAGTTTTCTTCCCGGCGTCATGCTGGCCATGGCTGCGCTCTTTCCCGGACGTCAATTGGGCGTTGAGTTGGGAGCGGTGTTGCTCATTTTTACTGGGCAAGTCTGGAATATGGCTTTCAGTTTTTATGCTTCGCTGAAAAGCATTCCGCGCGAGATGCGGGAAGCGGCCGCAATCTATCGTTTCAACTGGTGGCAAAGATTCATACAGATCGAGTTGCCTTTTGCCACCATCGGCCTTGTCTGGAATTCGATGATGTCAGTAGCCGGAGCATGGTTTTTCCTGATGGCCTGCGAGCAATTCGGCGACTTCCGCCTGCCCGGACTGGGTTCTTATCTGCAAGCGGCGGCGGATAACGGCGACACTCGATCGATTCTGCTTGGCATTATCACTATGGTGGCCGTGATTGTGCTGATTGACCAATTTGTCTGGCGTCCTGTAATTGCTTGGGCAGAAAAATTTAAAATGGAGCAGGTTGAGAGCACGACGATCCCAACTTCCTGGGTGCTTGACTTCTTACAGCGCTCGCGTGGTGTGGCGCTGTTTCGGAAGCGTGCAATTCGTCCTCTTCGCGAACAGATGGTTCACTTTTTCTCCCGTAAACAAGAGGTTGCTGCCGAATCGATGGAAGAGAACCACGCAGTTTTGTGGCTCTGGCAAATCATTGGAATCGCGGTTCTTGGCGCGATCGGGTATGCGGTTATTCGCGTTGTCATGATTTTGACGGGTATACAGGGTTCGGAATTCCGGCAAATCGGCATCGGCTTGGGTGCCACCTTTCTGCGTGTGAACCTCACGCTCGTGCTCGGTGCTCTATGGACCATCCCGGTCGGTGTCGCCATCGGATTCAATCCGCGCCTGGCTCGCATCGCACAGCCACTTGCGCAGATTGCCGCTTCGGTTCCGGCGACAGCTTTGTTTCCTGTGGTGCTGCTGGTTCTGATTCGTCTTGGCGGAGGATTGGGAGTGGGATCGATCGTCCTGCTGCTGCTCGGCACGCAGTGGTACATCCTGTTCAATGTAATTGCGGGCGCCATCGCAATTCCCACGGACCTGAAAGAAGCTGCCGGTGTTTTCGGCATCAGTGGCTGGGAGCGTTGGCGCAAATTGATCCTGCCGGGAATCTTTCCGTTTCTCGTTACGGGGATGATCACGGCTTCCGGTGGCGCGTGGAATGCCAGCATTGTTGCGGAATACTTCCATTTTAAAGGACAGACTTATTCGACCGTTGGTGTCGGCGCCATGATCTCCGCAGCTACCGATTCCAAAAATTTCGACCTTCTCCTGGCCAGCACGATCGCCTTAGCCGCCGTCGTCGTCACCACCAACCGGCTAGTCTGGCGACGCCTCTATCGACTCGCCGAGACGCGATTCAAACTCGAAGGCTAATTTCTTCAGTTGAATGTTACCGCGAGGTTACCAAATAGGTACTAATTAACAATCGGTTAACCTTCCGTTCATGAAGGAGCAAAGCGGGCAAGGCAAAAATCACCTATGCCTAAGTTGCCCATCGGCGGGGACGCCGAGCGAGCTGTGCTGACTGAGCCACCGCTTCTTGCCGGCCTACCCAGATTCGCCGGGAAATTCATTCCAATGGACCAGATTCGCGAACTGTATCAGCGCGTACGCACGGTGCCGCAGGGTTTTCGATTGGAAGCACTGCTGGCCGAAATGAAAATACAGCTCGAAATCCAGCCCGCCGACGTCGAGCATATTCCAGTCAAAGGCGCTCTCATGGCGGTCGCGAATCATCCTTTTGGTGTGCTCGACGGAGCGGTGTTAGGGGCGCTGCTATCTCGCGTACGCCCTGACGTTAAGATACTGACCAACTCGCTTCTCGATGGCATCCCCGAACTCCAAGAACATTGCATTTTTGTAGATCCATTCCGCGCTCCTTCTTCGACAGAGAGAAATGTGAAGCCGCTGAAGCAGGCGCTCGAATGGCTGCGCCAGGGAGGAGCGCTGGCCGTGTTTCCCGCAGGCGAAGTGTCGCAGTGGGATGTCCGCCAGGGGCAAGTCACCGATCCTGCGTGGAACACCGTGGCGGCCCGCCTGGCATGCAAGGCCGGCGCGAGCGTGCTACCTGTATATTTCCACGGCCATAACAGTGTGGCGTTTCAGTTGCTGGGGTTGATCAATCCGCGGCTGCGGACGGTTTTCCTGCTGCAAGAGTTTCTGCAGCAGCGGGGAACCAACGTCAAAATGAGTATTGGCGGCGCGATTCCGTTTGAGCTGATCGCCAACTTCGGCACTGATGAGCAGGCCACTGAGTATCTTCGGCTGCGAACTTATCTGTTGTCGTATCGAGGCAAGAAACATATCTCACTCCCCACGAGGGTGCGGTCCGCGCTTCCACGGAGACCGCAGCAGCCGATTGCTGCCGAGGTTCCATCGCAGTTCGTGATCCGCGACATTGCCGCTCTGCCGACCGACCGGCTGCTCATCGAAAACGCGGAGTTCGCTGTATATGCCGCTCGGGCTTCCGAACTTCCCCATGCACTCGACGAATTAGGGCGCCTGCGTGAGATCACGTTTCGGGCTGCCGGCGAAGGCACTGGGCGCGCCACGGACGTCGATCGCTTCGATGCGCATTACTGGCACCTTCTGCTTTGGAACAAGGAGAAAAAGGAATTGGCTGGAGCCTACCGCGCCGGCAACACGGATGAAATCATTCGTGCTCACGGTATAAAAGGTCTCTACACCAATACTGTTTTTCGGTACGACGAAAAACTTTTTTTGAAGATGGGGTCCGCTCTCGAACTGGGTCGCTCGTTTGTGCGCCTCGAATATCAGCGGCAGTATGCGCCGCTGCTTCTGCTATGGAAGGGCATCGCGCGTTTTGTGGCTGCACACCCTGAGTTTCCGGTGCTTTTCGGAGCCGTCAGCATCAGCAACGAGTACAGCAGCTTGTCGCGCGAGATGATTGTGCGCTACTTTGAGCAGCGCCAAGTTAATGATGAAGACGGCCGCGAGTTTGCCGAACTCATCCACGCTCGTACCCCGTTTCGCGCTGCGATGCTGCGGCGCTGGGATTGTGGTCTTCTTTGCAGCGTGTTGCGCGATCTGGACGAACTCGCCGAGCCGATCTCGGATGTGGAGGAGGACGGCAAGGGGCTGCCAATCCTGCTCAAGCAATACACCAGGGTGGGTGGAAAATTAGTTGGCTTCAATCTCGACCGCAGATTTTCCGACGTGATCGATGGCCTGGTAATCGTCGACTTGCGCCGGACCGATCCCGCCGTCCTTGAACGCTACATGGGTAAAGATGGACACGCTGGATTTCGGCATTACCATAACCTTCAATAGAGCGCTTACTTATTTCTTAGCCGTCTTCTTTGTTCGTTCTCGAACTTAGTGATCGCCGATATTCGACCGCTTTGCCAAATCCGCCTGCATGTTGAACAATGAAGAATGTTCCCTGGTGCGCTGCTGACGTTTGATCGGCCGGCGCGCCAGAAAAAAAGTAAGGAGTCCTCATGCCCGCAACCGGAGAACTAATCCGCCATATGAATTACATCGACGACATCGCCACCACACTGCGCCGCATCAGCGCCAGCATTCCGGCGATGACCAAGGAAGAGGCCGCTCGTCTCGCCGAGTATATCCGCAAGTCAGAGCCAAGCTACGAGAGCGTGGTTCAGCGCCTGGAGAAGGCAGGCAAGGAAACCAAAGAGTGAGTGAAGTCCGAACGGTGGCCGTGATCGGCGCCGGAATCATGGGCCGGGGTATCGCGCATGCTGCCGCGCTCGGCGGCTATCGCACCATTCTCGAAGATCTTCTGCCAAATGCTCTGCGCAATGCAGAGACGGAAATCCGAGCTAATCTCGACAAAGCTGTGGAACTCGGCAAGGTCGACGCGACCGATGCCGACGCAGCGTTTTCTCGGATCGAGTATGCCGGTTCAGTCGATCAAGCCGCTCGCGATGCCGATTTGGTCATTGAAGCAGTCCCTGAGGAGATGGAATCGAAGATCGAGATCTTTACTATGCTCGACAAGATCTGCCGCCCGACCACTATTCTTGCTTCGAACACTTCCTCGCTTAGCGTGACCGAGATCGCGAGTGTGACGTATCGTGCGAAAAAGTGCGTTGGCATGAATTTTTTTAATCCGGTGCACAAAATGAAGTTGCTCGAAATTGTGCGTGCGCTTGAAACTGATGACGAGACGCTAACCGCTGTCGTCGAAGTTGGGAAACGCATGCGCAAGGAAGTCGTCGTAATCAGAGAATCGCCCGGTTTCGTCACCAGTCGCATCAATGCCATGATCGGTAATGAAGCGTTCTACATGTTGCAGGAAGGCATTGCCAGCGCCGAAGACATCGATAAAGCTCTCAAACTCGGGCTGAACCATCCTATGGGGCCGTTTGAACTTGTGGATCTGGTCGGGCTCGACACTCGGCTGCATATCCTCGAATACCTGCATAAATCGCTGGGCGAAAAATTTCGGCCGTGTCCGCTGCTGGTGCAATATGTGAAAGCCGGGCGGCTCGGGCGTAAGTCGGGGCGCGGAGTGTTTGAGTATCCGGAGTCACGGAGCAGCTCGTCGCCCGCGTCTCACTTAGGGCAACTGCCGAATCTTTTCGAATAATTCCAAAGCTCGGTTTGCGCTATGAGTCTCCGAGCTCATACGATTTTCTTTTCCAACTCTGCCCAGCGCTCATAGAGAGCGTCGAGGGCCTGTTGCGCCGTGTCCAGCGCGGATTGGGCGTTTACAAGACGTGGAGCATCCATCGCGTTAGCTGGATCCTCGAGCTCTGCGCGCTTTGCTTGTAGCAATTTCTCGGCTTCCTCTACTCGTTGCTCGATGGTCGCGTACTCGCGCGCTTCCAGATAGGACAGTTTCTTTTTCGTTGATGTTGCGCGTGAAGCATCGGATGGGATCTTCGACAACGCCTCAGTGGGCGTCGCGTCGGACTTTGAGGATTGCATCTGCCAAGCCTCCCATTGCGCGTAATCGGCGAAGGTCTCCACTCCGCCTTTTTCGTTCAGACCAAGAACGATGCTGGAGACACGGTCGAGCATGTAGCGATCATGCGTCACGAGCACGAGCGAGCCGGGAAAATCGATCAGGCTTTCTTCCAGGATGTCGAGCGTCGGAATATCGAGGTCGTTAGTGGGCTCGTCGAGCAGGAGAATATCGGCAGGCTGGAGCATCAGTTGAGCGATCAAGACGCGCGCGCGTTCTCCGCCGGAAAGCCGTCCGACGGGCTGGCTGAGTTGTTCGCCGGTAAACAGAAATCGCGCCGCCCATCCGGCAACATGAATCACGCAATCTCGATAGACGACCGAATCTCCGTCAGGTGCAAGTGTTCGGCGTAGAGTAACGTCTGGATCAAGTCGGCGGGTCTGATCGAAATAGACGATGCGCAGCCAATCAGCGCGGCGAATCTCGCCAGCAGTCGGAGCGAGATCTCCCTGTAACAGGCGGAGCAGGGTTGTCTTGCCGCTGCCATTCGCGCCTACGAGCCCCACGCGCATGCCAGCAGTCAGAATGAAGTTGAGGCCTGCAAACAAGGGACGCGATCCGATGCTGCAGGTTACGTTTTGCAGTTCAATTAAGCGCTTCGTCTTACGATCGGTGGCTGAGAAATCGATTTGAGCTGTCGTGCTCCGGGTTCGCAAATTAAGGTCAGCCAGCTCTCCCATGAGTTCACCGGCTTTGCTGATGCGAGCTTTGGACTTCCTCGTCCGTGCTTTCGCGCCACGGCGAAGCCATTCGATTTCTCCGTGCACGAGATTTTCCAGGGCTTCGTGACGCTTGGACTGCGCGTGCAGGAATTCTTCTTTCTTCTCTAGAAATGTGCTGTAGTTGCCGCGCACGCGCAGAGAGCCGTCGGGATAAATGCGATTGAGTTCGACCATGTCAGTGGTGACATTCTCAAGAAAATAGCGATCGTGGCTTACGATGACGCTCGCGAAAACAGCTTGCTCCAGTAGGTTTTCGAGCCAGGTTATTCCAGGAAGATCGAGATGGTTGGTGGGTTCATCCAGCAGCAGGATGTCGGGATGCTGCACCAGAGCTTCGACGATCGCGAGACGCTTCTGCCAGCCGCCGGATAGCGCGGAGGCTTGCATGTCGAGATCTTCGAAACCGGCTCGGCCAAGGGTCTCGGCAAAACGCGCTCCGCGCTCGGTCCCGGAGGCGCCACCAGCGTCGAGCGCAGCTTCGATCACGGAGCGCACCGTCGCCTCTGGTTTGAATCGCGAATCTTGCTCGACACAGGCGAGACGAGTTCGCTTGCGGAACGAGATCTCCCCACTATCAGGACGAACCTCCCCCGCCAGAATTCGAAGGAGCGTGGTTTTGCCAGACCCGTTCGGGCCGATCAGACCGATGCGATCGCCATCGGAAATGGTGAATGAGACGTTCTGAAAGAGCGGGTTTGCTCCGAAGGCTTTGGTGATTTGTTGTGCGTTGACGATGGGCGGCAATGATTGCGGTCTCCGGAAGTCTGATGTTATTTGTTCTTCTGAGAGTATCAGTTCAAAACGATGCCGAGTTCTTAGCGATCGCGCTAGAGAAGGACGGCGTGTCGCTTTGAATCCTCGGCGGCCTGGAGGAGATTTTCCGGCTTGCCCAGGTCTCTCCAATAATATTCGTCAGCCTGGAATGCGAGGATTCTTTCTCCCTGCGCCGCCATACGCAGATAGGAAATGATGATGGAAAACGAACCGTTTTCACTCATCATCGCAAGCAAACGCGGAGAAATGATATGGATTCCGCAAAAAGCGAGTGCTCGAGTTTTGTCGTCAACTCCAACCGGTGCGGCTGCGTCATGGCCTGAGCGGCGACCGCACAGCCGAAATTGATCATCAAATAAAAGGTAACGGGATGTTTTGCGATTCTGCACGGCAAGCGTGGCGACCGCGTTGTTGTCTGTGTGAATTCGCACCATGCGGCCCAAATCAATTGTGCTCAAGACATCGACATTGTGGACAACGAAGGGTTGTTCAGAGCGGCTGGAATCCTCTACAAAGAAGTGAGCAGCCTTCTTCAGCCCACCGCCAGTATCGAGCAATTCATCTTCACGCGAGACTTCAATATGCATACCAAAGTTGTGGTTCGCTTTCAGATACTCGACAATCATGTCGGCAAAGTGATGCACGTTGATGATCACCTCGCGAACTCCAAAAGCGCGCAGGCGGGAGAGAGTAATCTCGAGCAGGGTGCGGCCATTAATTTCGACGAGAGCTTTTGGACGATCGTCAGTGAGCGGACGCAAGCGTGTGCCGAGGCCGGCGGCGAGAATCATCGCTTTCATTGGTCTTCGTCCATTGCCTTGATTCAGTTCAGTTGCTGCTGCTCGCGATGATGCACGATCACCTCCACGCCAGCTCGGCCGCGCAGATGCTTCGCCAATTGCTCGGCCAGATATACAGAGCGATGCTGACCTCCAGTACATCCGAAGGACACCATCAGGTGTTTGAAGCCACGGCGTGAATAAGTGCTGACACTGGAATCCACCAGGGAGCTGGCGCTGGCAAGAAATTGGTGGACGCTCTCCTGCGCATCGAGATAGTCGATCACAGCAGCGTCTTTGCCGGTAAGACTTTTGAACCGCTCTTCGCGACCGGGATTCGGGAGACTGCGGCCATCGAAAATGAATCCACCACCGTTTCCAGTCTCGTCCTGGGGCAAGCCTCGGTGAAAGGAAAAACTAAAAATCCGCACCGTCAACTTTTCCGTTTGTTCCGCTGCAGAACTCAGACCTTGCAACCGGTCTGAAGCCACCATGGTTTTGAATGCCTGCATCAGCATTGGCAACGCGATTGGCAATTCCACATTGTGAAGAAGCCACCGCAGGTTCTTTAGTGCATACGGCACACTTTGCAAAAAATGCTCTTTGCGCTCATAAAAGCCGCGAAAACCGTAGGCTCCCAGCGCCTGCATGATTCGCACGTAAACATAGGCATAGTAATGCTCCATGACTGCGGAGCGGTTGAGATCGAGAAAACCTGCGAGGCAGTCGAGATAATGATCGAGCAGCCTCTGCCGCAGTTCAGGAGGTAAGTCGGCCTTGGCATCGTATAAGAGCGAAGCGACATCATATTGCAGCGCGCCTTTGCGACCGCCTTGATAATCCACGAAAAAGGGCTGGTCTTCATTCAGGACCTTGCGCAACATGATGTTGCGGGATTGGAAATCGCGATAAAGAAAATAATCGCGGTCGGCGCTCAAAAGGAATTTCGTCAATCGGCTGAAATCCTGTTCCAGAGCCTGCTCACTGAAGGCAATGCCGGCAAGCCTTAGAAAGTAGTATTTGAAATAATTCAAGTCCCACATGATGGATTGGCGATCAAAGCTGCCGCGCGGATAGCATACTTTGTAGTTCAAATCGCGCCCCGCTTCGACTTGAAAACGCGGCAGGAGGGCCACCACTTTCTGGTACGCCGCAAAGGCCTCGGGTGCGATAGTTGCGCCCTCACGATGGCTCGAGAGAAACTCGAAGAGCGTGGTATCGCCAAGGTCTTCTTCAAGGTACGCGCCGTGATCTAAATCCTCAGCATAAATTTCTGGAACCGGCAGACCATGGCGCCTAAAGTGCCTGGAAAATTCCAGGAAAGCCACATTCTCTTCGCGCACGTCATACAGAATGCCGATCGCGCTCAATTTTTCGCCGGTCAGCCGAACAATCTTGCGTCCCGAACCGCCGAGTTGCCCCTGTAAGGGCTCGGCGCGGTCGACAGGCAGGTGAAAGTGCTGCTCAAAAAGTCTTTTCAGAGCTTCCATAAATAGGATTGCCAGCGATACTCCATAAGATATCATCGGACGCATAATCGTTTGCCTTCACGCGTTTCCCTTCACGCGTTTCTCTTCAAACCTGAACGCATTTCAGTCCATTTCTGCTACTCTGCTCTGGAACTTTTTTTCGACGGAGACCGATTGATGCAATTCAACAACTCTTTCAATTTCAAACTTGCCCTGTTTCTGTGCGTTGTTCTTCCGCTGTCCATCTCTGCCACGGAGAAGAAAAAACCGGCGGCATCCGACGCCGACCAGCCCTCTTATGAGCAGCCGCAGCCTGCGAAAGAAACCATCGATTTCACCATGTACCAGCGCATTCGCGATGAGGGCCTGACTCATTCCCACGTAATGGAATTTGCCTCCGCTCTGACGGATGGCATTGGTCCCCGTCTTACCGGTTCGCCAAATTTGCATCGTGCCAACGAATGGACTCGCGATCAACTAGCGGCGATGGGGTGCAGCAATGCCCATCTCGAAGACTGGGGAGAGTTCGGCATCGGATGGCAGCAGCTTAATACCTGGATTCGAATGACGTCACCGGACACGGCAGTATTCATCGCCCAGGCCGCGCCATGGTCGCCCTCAACTAATGGCGCTGTCACGGGACAAGCGATTTGGGTTCATGTAGCTGACGAGAAAGACCTCGAGAAGTACAAGGGCAAACTGGCTGGAAAGATCGTTCTTCTCGGTGAGATGCGCGAGGTGCATCCGGTAGATAAGCCGTTATTCACACGCATGGATGAAAAGGATCTCGCCAGCACTGCCGAGTTTCCTCTGGAAAAGCCGAAGCCTTTGTCTGAGAGATATAGCGACTATCTCAAGCGTCGGGCATTGCTCGACAAGACAGTGCCATTTCTTGTCTCCGAGCATGCGCTCGCGGTGATTCTTCCCAGCCGCGACGGCCGCGATAATGGCGGGTCAGGCGGCACAATTTTCGACGATGGCGGGCTGGCGCGGACGGCTTACCGGCGCGAGCACACGAATCCTGTTCCGGTAGTAGTGGCAGCCATAGAAAACTACGGACGCGTTTATAGACTGCTCAAGGCTAACGTGCCGGTCAACATTGAGATGAATGTGGATGTTAAGTACTTCGGCGATCATGAGCATGGTTTCGATACCATCGCCGAAATTCCTGGCACTGATCCCAAGCTCAAAGATGAGGTGGTCATGGTGGGCGGCCATCTCGATTCGTGGGCATCGGCAACAGGAGCAACCGACAACGGCGCCGGGACGGTCGTTGCGATGGAAGTCATGCGGATTCTGAAGGCGTTGCAGGTCAAGCCGCGACGCACCATCCGCATCGCGCTTTGGACCGGCGAAGAGCAGGGACTGCTGGGTTCAGTCGGTTATGTAAAGCAACATTTCGGATACGTGCCCCTCTCAACCGCTCCCGATCAACTGGAGTTGCCGGAGTGGATGCGCAAGGCCGGCGGTCCTGTCGTCATCAAGCCTGAGCAGGCGAAGATTTCAGGGTATTTCAACGTGGACAACGGCACGGGAAAAATCCTGGGGATTTATCTGCAGGAGAATGCCTCTGAGGCGCCGATTTTTTCGCAATGGATGGAGCCTCTGAAGGATCTCGGTGTGACGACCATCAGCGTCCGCAACACGGGAGGCACCGATCACGAATCATTCGATGCGGTTGGAATCCCCGGCTTCCAATTCATTCAGGACAGGCTTGACTACGGTTCGCGCACTCATCATTCGAATATGGACACCTACGAACGACTGCAACCTGCGGATCTGGCGCAAGCGGCAACTGTTGAGGCTATCTTCGTCTACAACACGGCCATGCGCGACCAGATGTTGCCGCGCAAGCCGTTGCCGCATCCCGAACTTGATGATCAGCGGTCAGCTCCGCTGAAGGTGATGCCGGGAGCAGTCGAACCTGTAGAGGAGTCCAAGGACAATACCAAAGAAAACAAATAGTGATTGGTGTGGAGAAATCATGATGCGAATTGCAATTGTTCTTTCTGTCTTTCTGACGGTGGGATGTTGTTTGACGCTCGGGCAGACGCCCGGCGCAAAACCTGTGGCGTTGCAGTGCGGTAATCTTTTTGACGGACGCGGAGATTCGCTGCGAAAAAATGTGGTGATTGTAGTGGCGGATGGCAAGATCAAAGAAATCGCGGCTGCGGTTCCGGCGGACGCGGATGTTATCGATCTTTCGCATTCCACGTGCATCCCTGGGCTGATGGATACGCACACGCACATCCTGCTGCAGGGAGACATCACGGCCGCAGATTACGACGAGCAACTTCTAAAACAGTCACCCGAATACCGGACAATTCTAGCGACGGTGAATGCGCGGCGGGCGCTGGAATATGGATTCACATCGATTCGTGATGTCGAGACCGAGGGCGCTGGTTATGCGGATGCAGACGTCAAGAAAGCGATCAACAATGGAATTATTCCTGGGCCGCGGATGCAAGTGGCAACCCGCGCGTTGGACGTAACCGGAGCGTATCCGCTACAAGGTTATGCACCGGATGTTCCAGTGCCGCACGGGGTGCAGTTGGTCGACGGCGCCGACAATGCGCGGAAAGCGGTGCGAGAGCAAATCAGTTACGGAGCCGACTGGATCAAAGTCTATAGCGACCGGTCATATCGGGTGCGGGATGATGGCGTGCTTGATGATATTCCAACCTTCACGCTCGAAGAATTGCGAGCCATAGTGGACGAAGCGCATCGCGAGCGGCACAAAGTCGCGTCGCATGCGATGGCATTGAATGGGGTGCATAATTCGGTTGAAGCCGGAGTGGATTCAATCGAGCACGGCAACTACATCGCAGATGCGGATTTGAAGGCGATGGTAGCGCACGGGATCTTTTATGTGCCGACAATTTACGTTGGCGAATATGTGGCACAGGGACGCGCCGCGACTGGGTCCCCGGTGTGGTTAAAAATGATTTCCATTCATGAAGAGACGTTTCGGCGGGCATTGCAGGCCGGAGTGAAGATTGCATTTGGGACCGATGCTGGAGGGTTTGATTGGAAGATTAATCCAGCAAAAGAATTCTCGTCGATGGTGAAGTTTGGGATGACTCCAGCACAGGCCATCCGCGCGGCGACATCAATGGCAGCAGAATTGATGGGTACGCAAAAGGAATTGGGAACCATCGAACCAGGAAAGCTGGCGGATATCGTGGCCGTACCCGGAGACCCGCTCGCGGACATTTTTGCGATGGAGAAGGTCGAGTTCGTGATGAAGGGTGGAGCGGTTTACAAGAAACCTTAACTTAGCCAACCGATCGTGCGGTTTGTTCAATGTCAACTCAAACTCTGATTCTGTCCTCAGCCGCGCAGAAGTTGTTCGATTCTGATCGGCAGTTCACGTACACGCACGCCGGTTGCGTGAAAAGTTGCTGAAGTCAACGCAGAAGCGCAACCAGTGAGGCCGATCTCTCCAATTCCCCTCGCGCCGTACTCATTCAGAATGGTATCGGGATAGTCCAGAAAAATAACATCAATGTCAGGCACGTCAGTGTTCACTGGAACGAGATAGTCGGCGTAGTTGTTGTTCACAGGATGACCTGTGCGCTGGTCATACACGGTATGTTCGAGCATACCCATCCCGATTCCCATGGTAACGGAGCCCTGAATCTGATTACGCGCGGTTTTCTCATTGATCATGCGGCCGCCATCGATGACCGTAAGCCAGCGAGTTACGCGCAGCCGTACAATCTCGGGATCATATGAGACTTCGCAGAAATGCGCACCGAATGACTGAATCGAATACTTCTTTTGCTCAGGAGTGCCATCGGTTTTTGCGTGTCCATCCAAACCTGCCAGCTTGGCCATCGTGAGGATCTCCTGAAAGCCAACACCACTTTGGGGCGACTTGTCATGAGCATGAATACGCGCGCCAGTCATTTTTAGAGTTTTCGGATCGGCATTCTCAAAGGGCGACTTCTGGGTCTTAGAGGCTGCCTTCAACAGTGCCTCAATCGCATTCTCGGTCGCTTTGACAATTGCTGGAATCACACTCGCAGTGGCCGACGAGCCGCCGGATGTTGGCCCTGGCGGCAGGGAGCTGTCGCCCAGAATTACTTCGATCTTCTGGACCGGTATGCCCGTTTTGTCAGAGACTACTTCGGCGAACACCGTGTAAGTTCCGGTTCCAATATCTTGCGTGGCGCAAGATGCGCGTGCGGTTCCATCTGCGAGCAAACGTACCCTGACCTCAGCGCCGCGTTGATTGCCCGGCCATGTGCATGTCGCCATTCCCCACCCAAGAATCTCATCGCCGTTGCGCATCGAACCTACTTTCGGATCGCGCTTGCTCCACCGAAAATGTTCAGCACCTGTTTGATACGCCTCGCGCAGATGCTTGCTGGACCATGGTTTCCCAACCTTCTCATCCTGCTCGGCATAGTTTCGCAGGCGCACTTCGAGCGGATCGATATTAAGCTTGACGGCCAGTTCATCGAGTGCCGATTCGATGGCAAACAGGGCCGGAGTTCGTCCCGGGCCACGCATTGGCGTTGGCGTGCCTACATTCAACGCAACTTGCCGTTGCGCCGCGGCAACATTCGGACAACTGTAGAGCATCGCGGTAGGCTCGACGCAGTCTTCCAGATACTCATCCACCATCGACGTATGCTGCAGAATGTCATTCGTGAATGACGTCAACTTGCCATCGTTGGTAGCGATGATTTTAATTTCTTGCTGAATCGCGGGACGATGTCCAACCGTTGTGAACATTAAGGCACGCGGCACGACAACCTTGACGGGCCGATTCACTTTTTTCGCAGCCGCAGCTGCCATCCAGGAGTGTGGCCAGGGAAAAAGCTTGCATCCGAATCCCGAGCCAATAAAAAGAGAGACGACGCGGATCGACTCCAACGGCATTCCCAACACCTGCGAAGCCACATTGTGATGGTTCACCACCCCCTGCGAGGTTTCGTATAGAGTAAGTTTGTCTTTTTCCCAGACGGCAATTGTGCCGTGCATTTCCATCGGATTGTGAGTCTCTACCGGCGTAACATAAGTTGCCTCAAGTTTCACTTCAGCTTGTTGCCATGCTGAATCAGAATCTCCGCGCGCATATTTCGCTTTCTCCACTTCATGGGTCTCATCCAGTGGTTGCGGCGGAGCACCATCCAACCTAACCGCCGGCCGCTTTGCGTCGTAATTCACGCGCACATGAGCGGCGGCGTCCTGCGCTTGCTCAAACGTTTCAGCGACAACCAGAGCAACGAATTGTCCGTAGTAATAAATGTTCTCGTCATCGAACGGCGGCCTGCTCTCGCCGGGATGGCTCTGTTCCTCGAGTGCCCCAGCGGGGCGATAGAGTGTTTCGATATTTCCGTGATGCAGAATGGTAAGAACACCAGGCATTGTTTCCGCTTCGGCGGTTTCGATGCGCACGATTTTCCCGTTAGCAATCGTGCTGGCCACAGCCACGCCATAAGCCACATTTGGGATCGCATGTTCGACCCCGTATGCGGCTCGGCCAGTGACTTTGAGGCTACCGTCGATTCGCGTTACCGGCTGTCCAATCACTGAAGTGCTCATCGTTTTTTCTCCTGCGCTCCGAACGTTTGCTGTTGCAAGTCGTCCCGCTAACGCTATGCGGTCTGTGTCACTACCTTCAACGCGCGCGTGAGTGTGCGCTTGGCAAGTTCGACTTTAAACGCGTTGTCGTGAAGCGGTTTCGCCCCTTGAAGAGCGGTCTCCGCTGCAGTCCGGAAATTCTGCTCATTTGCTTCTTTACCTTCGAGCACCTTTTCGGCTTCGGGTGATCGCCAGGGTTTAGTACCCACTCCGCCCATTGCGATTCTCACGCGCTGCATGCGGTTGCCTTGCATCTGCACCACGACCGCCGCGGAAGCGAGCGCAAATTCGTAGGAGGCTCGATCGCGCCGTTTGATATAGTAGGAGCGAGCGCCAGCGGCAAGCGGAGGTAAAGTAACATGCGTGATCAACTCGCCGGCGGTTAGCACAGTTTCACGGTTGGGTGTAGAACCGGGCAAGAGATGGAACTCGCCGATCGGAACCGAGCGCTCTCCTTTTGGCCCCGTGATATGAATGGTGGCTTCGAGCGCGGCCATCGCCACGGCCATGTCAGAAGGATGAGTGGCGATGCAATGTTCGCTGGTACCCAGAATGGCGTGAATGCGGTTGTAGCCATCCATCGCAGCACAGCCGGTTCCCGGATTTCTCTTGTTACAAGGATAAACGGTGTCGCGGAAATAATAGCAACGGGTACGCTGCAGCAGATTTCCACCTGTAGTTGCCATGTTGCGAAGCTGCGGAGAAGCGCCAGAGAGCAAGGCTTGCGACAGCACCGGATATTCCTGCTGCACGGTCGCATCATGCGCCAGATCGCTGTTGCGAACCATTGCTCCGATCTTCACTCCGCCAGCTGGAAGCTTCTCAATCTTCGTAAGCGCAAGAGAATTGATATCGATCAGCGTGGTTGGACGTTCGACGTTGAGCTTCATCAGGTCAATAAGGGTGGTCCCGCCAGCGACGAATTTGGCGTTGGGCGCAGAACTCGTATTGATCGCGTTCCGGATGTCATCAACCTTCTTATAGTGGAATGCCTGCATGGATTCATGCTCCTTGAGTCAACTTCACTTATGCTCGCTTGCGAGCCGCCTGCACCGCGGCAACGATGTTCGGGTAAGCGCCACAGCGGCAGATGTTGCCGCTCATACACTCACGAACGGAAGCGTCATCCGGGCCACACACCTCATTCAATAATGCCGCTGCGGACATAATCTGCCCGGACGTGCAATAACCGCATTGAAAGCCATCATGTTCGAGAAAAGCGGCTTGCACGGGATGCAATTGGCCATTCTTAGCCAAACCTTCGACGGTCGTTATCTTGTCGCCTTGATGCATAATGGCGAATGTCAGGCAGGAGTTCACTCGGCGACCGTTCACATGCACGGTGCACGCTCCGCACTGTCCGTGATCGCACCCTTTTTTTGTCCCAAATAATTGGAGGTTCTCGCGCAAGGTATCGAGCAGGGTTACTCGCGGCTCAAGCTTAAGTTTGTAGTCGCGGCCGTTGATATTCAGGACCATCGCTTCCGGCGGAGCTTCTCCAGTTGCCCCGGGAGGAGCGGGTGAGGTCTCGACCTGCGCCGCAGAAATATCCCGAAGAAGCGGTATCGTGGAAGCGGCAGCGACTCCGGTGGCGCTCAGCCGTGCAATGAACGATCGCCGGGTAAATCCGGCTGGCCGACTGGTTGATGCGACCTCAGGCGGCTCACCCGATGCTGGCCGCTCCGGCTCTTTAGGCGATGCTTCTCGCGTATTTTTGCTCATTGATTTTCTTTCGTGATTTTCTTTCGTGATTTTTGTTCGTTGCAAACTCTCAGTGCAATGCTTTGCGTCCTTGAAGATTGGCCGTTTAAGGTTTACCTGTCGACCGCATAAGATTCTCTTCAGCACTGTAGGGTTTGCTATCAGGTATTCGAAAATTCGGATTCTCTAAGCTGACGTGCTGTTCGGCCGGTTGACAATACGCGGACCGGGGCCAGGATTTGGTGGAAAGTTTGCAATCGAAAGTTGCAATCAATGGTCATTGTCGTCATGGGCGTCTCAGGTTCAGGCAAGACCGTTGTTGGACAAACGCTCGCCCGAAAACTGAACTGGGAGTTCGAGGACGCCGACAATTGGCATCCGGCCGCCAATATTGAAAAGATGCGCAGAGGCGAAGCCCTCACGGATGAGGATCGTGTGCCTTGGCTGGAGGCGCTAAACTCCGCCATTCAGAACTGGATCGCAAAGCAGCACTGTGTGGTGCTCGCCTGTTCCGGCTTGCGGAAGTCTTACCGGAACGCCTTGCGCCAAGCTGATCCGGGCGGGAAGTGTGTCCTCTTCGTATACCTCAAAGGAGACTACGATGAGGTCGACCGGAGGTTAAAAGCTCGTGTTGGGCACTTCATGCCGGAATCTCTCTTGAAAAGTCAATTTGCGACCCTCGAAGAACCAGACCCCGGTGAGGCACTTATAGTGAATGTCAGCCCATCAGTCGCAACCATCGTCGACTCGATCATTACTGGCCTGCGGCTCAACCAGCGAAAGGGGAAAGTTTGAGGCGGGAAACGGCGCACGCTAAAAAAAGAATTTTGCGCCGAACTGGACCAAGCGGGGCGAATTCGCACTAATGACTTGTCCGAAGGTGGAACTGCCAATATTGCCATCGACGGATTGCGCTCCGAAAAACTGAGCGTGGTTGAAGATATTAAAAGCTTCGAGCCGAAACTGCAGAGACTGCGATTCCGTCAAATGCACATTTTTAAGAAGAGCTATGTCGTAATTGTCCATCCCCGGCCCGTAAAAGAAGCGCCGCTTGGCGGTACCGGGCGTCCCCAGCGCATTCTCGCTGAATTGTGCGGTATCGAAATATGAGCGTCCGTTACGCGGATTGCGATTCAAATCGAGAGCTCCCCCCGTGTAATCTGGTTCATCGACACCGTAGTTATTGACACCATTTGGTTCTGCGCCAAGCAGTGAGTTGTCACCATAATTGACAAATGTCACAGGCAAACCAGAAGTAAAATGTGTAATTCCTGATAACTCCCATCCATCAGCCCAGCGACTCGAATTATGAAAGAGTAACTCGATTGGAAGTTTATAGCTGTAGCTCACGACGAAGTTATGCTTCACATCGAAAGCGGACAAAGCCCTGCTAAGCGAGGGATCGATCGGATTGACTTCCTCGCCAAGGTTCGAAGACTGATCTTCTGATTTGCTATAGGTGTATCCGGCCAGTACACTTAGTCGTTTACTGCTGTTACGTAAGGTGATCTGCAAGGCGTTGTAATTAGAGTTGCCAATAGTCGCCTGATTCGCGTTACTGCCGAAATAGGATCCCAGTGGCGCTCGCGTACCGTCGTATACCTTGCCCGAAAAGGCGGTGTACGCGACACTTTCGCCGAAAGGACCGCAAGGAGTTTGTGCCGGTGCGAGGTTCGCGGGATTACTCAAGAACAAACAGAGCGCTGGATTGCCGGGGTTAGCCTCATCAAGCACCAACAGCCGATGTCCCTGGGTGCCAACGTAATTCAAGCTAAGAACCGTGTTAGTTCCAAACCCACGCTCCAACGAAAGCATGTACTCTTCGGTGTACGGAATCCGATTGGTTGTGAGGTAGTTCGGCAGGCCAGTAATCGGCTCAAACTGCGCCCAGTTGATGTCGGAATCCGGATGATTTGCGCTTGAATCCAAGGGCGCCAGCGTTTCTGGAAAACGTTGGCCAAGATTCTGGCCGCTCGCGGCCGTAATAAAGGGTGTGGCGAATAAGGGGGGCGCTGAACTCGTGTAAGTCGTGCCGTAAGGAGCATTGGCACTCATGACACTTAACGTGACCGCCTCAATGGCGGTGTAAAACATGCCATAACTCATCCTTATGCTGGTTTTGGCCGGACCGCCAAGTATTTTTGCGAACAAGCCGTCGCCCAAGGCGCGCGGCGAGTAAGCGAAGCCAACGCGAGGAGCAAAGTCGCGATCGCCCGGAGGCGCCAGCGTGCGCGGCACTCCTGGATCGGTAGGATAAAGGATGCCAGCCGGAGCTCCCGGAAAAACGACAGATTGTTTACCGGGTTCGAAAGTCGCGATTTGATTGTACTTCTCATACCACGGCTCGATTCGATCCCAACGCACGCCATAGTTTAGGGTGAAACTGGGTGTCACACGCCAGCTGTCCTGCCCGTACAGGCCTGCGTATTTGTTCCGGCCGTAGAAAGGCTGAAGCTGGCTCTGGTTATATTGGCTTGGAGCTCCTAACAGGAAATCTGCGAAGTCGGATCCAGTTTCGCTTCCAAAAAAAAGAAAGCTGCCATTGAACTGAGCGACGGCATGAACATTGATCTGATCGTAATGAAACTCGCCCCCCATTTTGATGGTGTGGGTCCCAATCACTTTTGAAAAGTTATCAAGCCACTGGAAGGTGTTGCCAACCTGTTTGAGCTGATTAGTGTTGGTTCCAATTGTAAAGCTGTTAAAGCCGACACTCTCGACGCCTTCGGTTCCAGGAGACAGCGGCACGATTCCCGGAGTCCCTGGACCTACCTCGAAACCTTGGGTAGCGAGACTCACGCCGACGCCTCCAGCGGGTTGGCCGAGGTCGTTCATGTCGCGAAGGTAGCTGAAGCGAAATTCATTCACGGCTGTTGGGGTGAACGTCTTCGTAGTGCCGAGGCCGAGCAACTGCGCGCGGCCTGTATTGAGCGCATTGAAGCCGGGCACGTTCGCTCCGCCTTGAGCGACCGGGTACGGGTTATTCTGCGACCAGTCATCGAGAAAATAATAGGCAGAAAGCATGCCCCATCCCGTGTTAGCGTCAAGGCGGTAGGCGCCTTTGTCATCGCGCAACGTTATGTTATAGGCCGACGTGGAGAAAGTATTTTCAGCACTGTTTGGTGCCGGGATATATTGCAGCAGATTGGTCGCGGGCGCGGACCAGGCACTTTTGGGAATAATGCCATTGGGAAAAACAGCGGAGTAAGCTTCTCCCGGAGTAACTAAGTAGCCAAGCTTTTGGGTAAGTATCGATGCGAAGTAAGGTCCAGTTACAGTTCCAGTGAGCGGGCTCATGTTTGTTAGAGGGTCGGTGGCGAAGATGCCATCGCGTTCTGTAAAAGTCGGAACCGCGATACTACCGGTATCCACTCCCTGGGTCGACCGAGTTCCCTGATAGTCTCCGAAGAAAAAAGTCTTGTTCTTGCGAATAGGCCCGCCAAAGGTCCCGCCAAATTGATTTTGATTGAATTTGCCGCGCGTCGGAGAAAAGTAGTTGCGCGCATCAAGGTCCGTGTTGCGCAGGAACTCGAACGCGTCGCCATGAAACGCATTGGTGCCGGACTTCGTTACAACGTTGATCTGTCCTCCGCTGAATTCGCCGTATTCGGCGTCGAAGTTATTGGTGAGGATGCGAAATTCTTCAATAGAATCCAGGTTGGGGACAATAGCTGCCCCCATATTAACGTCTTCCTCGACATCGCTACCATTGACCAGAAAGCTGTTGGCGAACTCGCGCTGGCCATTGATCGAGATGGTGCCGGGATTCAGATCGCCAGAGGGCGAGAGCGCGGTTGCACCCACGTCCTGCACTGTTTCCGAAGTGATTGAAGTGGCTGGAGCGACCCCGGGCTGAAGGGAAAGCAAATCCGTAAAGCTCCGGCCATTGAGTGGCACCGTAGTCATTCGCGCAGCGGTGATCACCTCGCCCATCTGAGTACTTTTCGTTTCAACCTGAATCTGGTTCTCGGCGACAGTAACTACATCCGACCTTTCACCCACAGCGAGCATCGCGTCGACGGTCAACGCGCTATTGGCGTCAATGGTGATACCGGTATGTTTCTGCAGCTTGAACCCCGGCTTTTCGATCGTAATGTTGTAGCGTCCGATGGGAAGCTGGGCGAAAGAGTAGAACCCCTGGCCGTTAGTTGCGACACGATATTCAACGCCGGTTGCGACATTGGTTGCATTAACGCTGGCGTTAGGAACTACGGCATTGCTGACATCCTTAACCGTGCCCGAAACGCTACCTCCGGCGCCAGCCCAACAAATTGGGGTCAAAACTATTACAAACAGGAGGGAAAAAAATGAGCAGCTATGCCTGAAGAGCCTTATGAGCGAGGAAGCGAATGCAAAGACACAATTCTGATGAGCACCACCCATGCAAACTTGTCCTTTTTTTAAACCCATGGGAGCGCTTCGTCGCCTCAGTTCTGAGCCCCGCAGGTTGTTGACTTTATCCGCACAACCGCTCGCGGAAGGCGTGCCTCGTAGGGAGGAACGTTCAAATATATCCGCGGTTAATGAATATATGGTTACGAGCCAGCAGTCGCAACCGGCTCGCTTTTATCTTCTCGCGTAACGGGAATGACCAATGCAATATTTTGGTAATTTTTGGCTCAGCTCGAAACCGGCCGGCGTGGCTGTGTTCTTTGGGCGGCGACCAGAGTCTCGATGTCAGCCACTACTGCAGCGTGGTCGATTGGGGAGGATCTTCGCGGGTTCCGATGTTGTAACGTTTTAGTTTGCGATAAAGAGTGGCTCGGCTTATGCCGAGCATTTTGCCCGCCAGGGCTTTATCTCCTTTAACTTTTGAAAAAACGCGCTTAATGGTGGCTCGCTCGATATCTTCGAGATCTGTGCCGGGAAATTCGGCTGTAGGCGGAGCCTCGGTCTGCGCTTCGGGGTATGCGATTGCGGGCGGCAGATCGTTCACCTCGATGACGTGCTGATCGCCCAGCGCCACCGCTCGCTCCAGGCAATTTTCCAGTTCGCGAACGTTGCCCGGCCAACTATAGGCGAGCAAGGCTTTCATAGCGCTATTCGAAACCTGGACGCCGCGTCCGGGAGCCAAGCGATCGAGGAACCACGCCGCCAGGATAGGAATATCGGAACGACGCTCGCGCAGTGGGGGCAGCGAAATAGTAACAACGTTGAGACGGAAATAGAGATCCTTGCGAAACGTGCCCTTCTGGTATTCGGCATCGAGATCGCGGTTGGTTGCAGCCATGATGCGCACGTCAACCTTGACTTTTTGATTGCTGCCGACAGGGCGAACTTCTTTCTCCTGGAGAAAGCGCAAAAGCTTAGCCTGCATTTCCAGAGGCAGTTCTCCAACCTCATCTAAAAAAATGGTCCCGGTATCGGCGGATTGGAGCAAGCCTTGTTTCGAGCGAAGCGCCCCGGTGAAGGCTCCTTTTTCGTAGCCGAAGAGTTCGCTTTCTATCAGCGTTGGGACGAGCGATCCGCAGTCTACGGCGACGAATGGGCGACTGGCCATGGTTCCGCGGAAGTGCAGGGCGCGGGCTACCAGTTCTTTGCCGGTTCCGCTTTCGCCGGAGATCAGAACCGGCGTCCGCGTGTCTTTAAGTCGCGAGATGAGGCGCAGCACATTCTGGATGCCGGTAGAATTTCCGATAATGCCGTGAAGAGATGTCTCGGTTTCTGAGCGTTCGCGGAGATAAAGATTTTCCTCCACCAGCCGGACTTTGTCAGCCATGCGGCGCAGAAAGAGGCGTAGTTCATCAAGTGGGGCAAAGGGCTTCGATATGTAATCGTAAGCGCCAAGCTTCATCGCCTGAACTGCCGTCTCTACCGACCCGTGGCCGGTCATCACCGCGATTTCGATGCGCGGGTGCGTGCGTTTGGCCTGCTCGAGAAATTCGATTCCAGTCATGCGAGGCATGACCATGTCGGTGAGGACCATGTGGACCGGCTGTTCCTCGAGCAAGGCCAGGGCAGCTTCGCCGTTCTCGGCTTCGAGGCAAGCAAAGCCGAGCGACTCGCCGACGGTCATGCAGAGACGGCGAATGGTTTGCTCGTCATCGACGATCAACAAGCGGATGCAGAAATTATCCTTGGTCGAGTTCTGCGCCAGATTCTGAGTTGTTAGATTCTGATTCATGCGGCTGCCTTGCCCATGGTCCTTTCGACCACGGAAATGAATTCATGAACACGAAATGGTTTTTCCACGCACGGCGCGCCGGTGCGGCGCAGCGTGGCAGCGGTTTCCTCGCTGGCGATGTCGCCCGTGATAAATACGAGACGGGAGGCAAGTTCGGGACGATGATCAGCGATCCATGCATACACCTGCGCGCCATCGACGCCTCCGGGGGTTCGCATGTCAGAGACGACGCCGTGAAAGGTTTCAGCCTCAAGCAGGCGCAGTGCCTCGGCGCCGGATTCAGTAGGTACAACCGTGTAGCCGTGCCCTTCGAGAACGGCACGCACCAGGGACATTACTGCCGGTTCGTCTTCAATCAGAAGCACGCGCGCGGAAGCGGATTCACTTCGGGACTCGGTCATAGGGGATGAACTCCTGCAACAGCTCCGAACGAAGCCGGCTCAGAGGCAATGGGCAGGCGAACAATAAAGGTCGCTCCCTCCGAGTCCGGATTGTTATGAGCTACAATCTCGCCGCCATGTTCACGGACGATGCCATAGCAGATGCTGAGGCCTAATCCAGTGCCCTTGCCGACGTCCTTTGTAGTAAAGAAAGGGTCAAAAATACGTTCAGGATCGATAATGCCCATGCCGTTATCGCGAAAAGAGACCTCGACGGACGTTTCGGTGCGGGCGCTCACGATTTCTATGCGCGGCGACCGCGAACCCTCACGAACCGCGTCGTAAGCGTTGTTCAGGATATTGAGAAATACCTGCTGCAACTGGTGCGAGTCTCCGATGACCTGCGGCAGGGACTCGTCGAGACGTTCGATCACTTGAATGCCGTGACTGATGAAATCGTAAGAACGCAAATGCACAGTGCGTTGCAGGATGGAATTCAGCTGTAATGGCTGTCGTTGCGGCGGCATCTGGCGGGCAAAGCTGAGCAGATTCTGCACGATCTGCTTGGTCCGCTGCGCTTCCTGCAGAATTACCCGCAGGTCGCGGCGCGCGCTTTCGGGGAGTTCTGGATTCTCCATCAATAGATCAGTGAACCCGAGAATCGCAGTCAAGGGATTGTTGACCTCGTGGGCAACGCCGGAGACCAGCTTTCCGACCGCCGCCATTTTCTCCGCATGCATCAGCTTGGAGCGCAATATGGCAGAGTCGGTAACATCGGTCATAACCACGACGATGCTGCTGACGTGGCCGTCTTCTCCGCTGATCGGGCTGAGATTGACGGAGAATTGACCGCTCACGCCATCGCCACGAACCAGAGGCAGATCGAAGTTATCGACCTGTTGGCCGCGGGCAACCGCGGCCAGCGCCTCGCGGAGGGCTCCGCGCCGCGAAGTGGCGCAAAGATCTGGAAAGGGATGGCCAAGTATCTGGTTCTGCTGAAAACCCAAGCCGCTCCAGCGCCGGTTGGCATAACTGATGATGCCTTCGGTATCGGTGACCAGAATCAGGCTCTGGGTATAACTGAGTATTTTGCTGGAGAAATCACGCTCTTTTTGCAGCTCGGTCTGGGACTGCCGCAGGCTGGTGATATCGAGCATCAGGCCACGGTTTTGCACGATGTTGCCGGCCGCGTCGAGCAATGCAAAGCAGTTCAGAAAGACGTGAACAGGCGACCCATCTTTTCGCCGTAGTACTTCTTCCACACTGCATATTCCACCTTCACGTTTGGTTTTTTCCGCCAGTTCCTCGCGCCGTTGCGGAGAAAAGTAGACCTGGGTCGGGATGTCGAGCTGAAGCACTTCGTCGCGGCTGCTATAGCCGAGAATGCGAACCAGGGCGTCATTGACTTCGACGAAGCGGCCCTCGGGCGTGGAAAAGAAAATTCCCTCTTGAACATTGTTGAACAGTTCGCGATATCGGCGCTCGGCTTCGCGTCGGTCAGTGATGTCCTTGAGCACATGGACGGTTTGCAACTGGGCATTGCTCATTCCAGTTTCAGTCCGGCCTATATCGCCAAATCCGCGCGATGCGGACCCCTGGCTAGCGGCATGAATGCGCGAGGTTGAAATCAGGTAAGTGCGCTCAAGGCCGGGGTGCACGTATTCGTCGAGGCCCTCCCCGCTGCGGCAGAAGGGGCAGGAATGCGGGGAAGCCCCGGCGGATAGAACATCAAGCGCCCGCATGTTGATGCCGACCAACTGGTTAGGGGCGATGCCAACAAAATCGGCAAGCGATTGGTTGACTCGAAGAATGTTGTGCTGCTCATCGTGGACGACGATAAAGTCGCTGATGGCATCGAAGACTTCCATCCAGTGACGATTGGCCTCCTCCATGCGCGTGAACAGGCAGGCATTTTCTATGGCGATGCTGGCGTGGCCGGCAATGGCACGGAGCAGTTGGTGATCCTCGGTGGAGGGAGGCGCGCCGCGGTCGGCGAGACAAAGAACTCCAACGAGTTCTCCGGATGAGCCCGCGAGCCGGACCAGGGTGCAATCGGTCCATCCAAGTTCGAAGGCAAGAGTCGGTCCCAGCATGTCACTCGCCGAGGCGAAAGCGATGTCGGTCGGGTATTTAGGCAAGGCCGCACTCAGTGCCTGATTGAAGCGGCGCAGAAGTGGCTTATCGTCAACCTCGGATGCGCCGGACATCAAAACCGTTTCTGCTTCCGCAATTTGAAAAAGACAGAGGGCAACCGAGCGGCCGCCAGGCAGGCTTCCGGCGCGCTGCGCGAAGCTGCGCATGAACTGAGGTAATTGCAGAACGGCGTTTAGTTCGAGGGCGATCACCACCAGCGCCTCGGCACGGCGGCGATGCACTTCAGACTGGTGTAGATTGCGAGTTAATTCGAGGGCGATCGCAACTTGCGCGGCTAGAGCGCGGGCGCGCCGGACGTCTTCGTCATTGATCGGGCCGGCGGCAATTCGATCGAGCACCCCGAACATCCCCAACACAGCGCCGTTTGAACCGAGCAAGGGTACAGCCAGCAATTGGCGAATATTGTAGGTAGCAACAAAATCCAGGTTCGCACCGGGCGTCTCGGCGGCATTTTCGGCTACGAATGCATTTTTCGTTTTCAGGGTGCGGCTCGCGACGCCCTCGTGCAGTGGAATATCAAGGGGATGAGCGACGCCATTCTTCACCCCCCAACGAATGTGGAAAATATCCTCCTCTAGCAAGCCGATGAAGCAACGCTCGAAGCCGAGGAAACTGGCGGCGCGAACCACCGAGGTCTGCATGAATTCCTCGAGTTTTCCGGCGGAGCCGAGTTCGAAAGAGATCTCGAGTATGTCGTGCAATTCCTGGGCTTGCGCACGCGCCATTCCATACAGCTCGGCGTTGGCAACTGCGACCGCACCGAAACCGGCCAGCGCTGAAACCAGTGTTTTGTCCTCTTCGGTGAACGGGGTGGTGTGACGGGGGTAAACCAGAATCGCGCCGTGTGCGCACGAGGTGCGAAAGGGGGCGGCAATCAAGACGCCGGGCGGCAAATCTTCTCCGAAATGAGAGATGCCGTCGATGCTCACAGTAATGCGCTCGCCGGCGGCGACGGCGCGACTGGCGATCTCAAGCGGAGACCGAAGATCGTTTTGCTGAAAGCGCGAACGAATCAATAGCGCAAGCCTCGGTGCTTCCGTTGAGACGGCCTGCAACTGGAACAAGTGTTCCTGTTGAACGAAGACAAGAACCGCGGTTGAGCGCAGCAGCACGCGGAGACGGTCGGCGATGCCCTCCATAACCGACGCTGTATCGGGCAAACCATGGAGGGCAGTTGCAACCTCGACGAGAATGCTGGCGCGGCGGTGTTCTTCTCGAGAAAGTTGTTTCAATCGAATAGCATCGAGCGCAGTGCTGAGTTGGGCCGCAAGGATAGCGATCTTGGCGATGGCATCTTCGCTGAAAGTGCTATTGGGCACGCTCTGCAGAAATGCGATGGCTCCCACCGCTTGTCCTGAGACGATAAGCGGTGCAGCCAATGCTGAATGCGCTCGGCGTTCAACTAGCCAAGGGAAACGGCCGGCGTCGACGTACTTAACCAGAATCGGAACCCGGCGTTGCACGACCTCGACTGCAATCGATGGTTCGGTAGAGGGATCGCCGGCGCGCAATCGCATACCGCGAAACGATTGCGCCTGATCGCCATCGGCTTCGGCTCCGACAAGTTCTCCGTCAGAGCTTCTACTCCAAAAATAGGCCCCGCTGGCATGAAAAAAGGCACGCGTCAAAATACAGAAAGCTTGAATCAGACGGCTTGCATCATTGCTTTGATAAGCGGCCCGCGAAAGATCGAGAAGAAGTTTCTGGAAGGCAACGTCAGACTGAGACGCGTCGACCGGTCCCGAGTTTCCGCTGTGACTTGTCAGTGAGCCACCGTCTCCGAGCTAAGCGATTGAAAACACTTGAATTACAAATAAACCGTATCCTGCGTTCTCAAATTGAGTCAAGCGAATATGGCATGGAGTGTCGAGTTGTGAAACGGCACCAAAGTGATACTGGAGTCTCATTTCGCCACGCGAATGGGGCCGATTCGATCGACGACTTTCCGCTGCGACTCACGATTAGTAACGCTGAACCTTGATTGGCTCGCAACTTCACACATTTGCCTAAGATCACGAAAGTAATGCTCAGATGGATCTTTTGGTATCCGCTAACGCCTTCCCTGCAGGAATATAAGGCACATATGCACGACAGCAGGGGTAGGACCGTGTCTTTCAGGTGGCTGAATACTGCGATCTGGGTGGGTCTGCTCCTGTTTGGCGTATGGGCTACGGTCATCACTCCCATGGCGTGGGGACAGCAAGAACTCAATCGCAGAATAAAGAGCAAGGCGGTGCCGACTTATCCGGAACTGGCGAAGCGGATGAGCATCACGGGCTCAGTGAAGATCCTGGTTACGGTCTCCTCTAACGGATCAATCAAGGAGGCGAAACTGATGGGCGGGCATCCGCTGCTGGCAAACGCCGCTATGGATGCGATCAAGCAGTGGCGGTTTGAACCGGCTCCGGGGGAAACAACGGGGACGGTGGAATTTCGTTTTGATCCGACCCGGTAGAGACTGCGGACGATCCAAGCGCGGGCTGAGGGAATGTTGAGATATGAACATTGGCAAAAAACTTTATTTGAACTTTGGCGTCATTCTGGCGACAGTGCTGGTGCTTCTTGCCATCAATCTGATCGCGGTGCAACGCGAGCACGAGACTAAAGCGGCCGCGCAGCGCTCGATCGACATGACGGAGGCAACTTCGTCGGTCCGCTTCCAAATGATGCAGAACCGCCTTCACTTGCAGAATTACCTGCTCAGCGGAGATACGCGGGACGTTGAGAAAATGACTGACGGCGAACACCAGTTGAGCGAGGCGCTGCGCCATGCCCAGGAACTTTCAAATTCTGCGCAACAGCGTGCCAGTCTCGAAAAAGTACAGGGGCTGGAGCAGGGCTGGGGCAACGAATTCGCAAACGGGCTGGTAGAAAAGCGACGCGCCGTGGACAGCGGCAATGCCACCGTGGCAGAACTGCAGATTTTCTATCTGCAAAAGGATCCAAACTCCTGGGTTTCGCGTTCGAGCGAAGTCTTGGACGATGTCGACCGCGAGAACCGTCAACTACTCGATCAGAGGCGCCATTCCGATGAACTGGCAGCGACATGGACAATTCTGGTTGCCGTCATCAGTTCCCTGTTTGCCATAGGGCTCGGCATCGTTATTGCGTACCGTACCGCGACCGGAATCACGGGTCCCCTCAACCGGCTGATTCATGTGGCAGACCAGATCGGCCAGTCCGGAGATCTCGAGCACAACATCGACGTTCACGGTAAGGATGAGATCGGCCAGTTGGCCCGCACGTTCGAGTCGATGGTCAAGTATCTGAAGGAAATGGCATCCGTCTCCGAAGCGATTGCCGGAGGAAACCTGTCGGTTGAAGTCCATCCCCGCTCGGCCAATGACACTCTGGCAAATGCATTTACGCGCATGGTGGAAGGCCTGCGCGGGTTGGTTCGTAATGTGCGCGATGCCGCCTCCCAGGTGGCAAGCGCCTCAAGCCAGGTGGCAAGCGCCTCCGATGAATCGGCGAGAAACAGCCTGCAGACCTCTTCGGCCATCGACGAGGTAACCAGCACGATGCATGAGATGAGCGTAAACGTGCAGAACATGGTCAAGAGCACGCAGACGCAGGCGTCAAGCGTTAGCGAGACATCGGCCTCCATTGACGAGATGGTGACCTCGATCCAGCGGGTGGCGGATACTGCGAAAGTTCTGCTCGATATCTCCAACCGTTCGCGCGAGGAAGTGCACAGCGGCATTGGCACCATGGAAAAGGCGACCGACGGGCTCAACCGGATCAATACCACGATCCGCTCTTCTGGCGAAATCATCGACGCGCTCGGCGGCAGAGCCGATGACATCGGCAAAATCGTCGAAGTGATCGACGACCTGGCAGAGCAAACGAATCTTCTGGCGCTGAACGCCGCCATCGAAGCGGCGCGTGCGGGCGAGCACGGGCTTGGATTCGCGGTCGTAGCCGACGAAGTGCGGAAGCTGGCAGAGAAATCGGCTCAGTCCACCAAGGAAATTTCGGAACTCATCGAGAGTATTCAGAAGGAAGCGAGGAAAGCTGTCGATAACATGGAGAAGAGTACGACCATTGTGAACGAAGGACTGAATCTTGGGCAGGATCTGAATGGCGCGCTGCGAAAGATTTCAAATGTCGTGACCGAGGTCTACAAGTTCGCGCAGGAGATCGGCGCCGCCACCAATGAGCAGTCGCATGGCTCGTCACAGATTGCGCGCGCCACGACGCGGTTGAACGAAATCACGCACGAGATCAATTCGGCGGTGGAAGAACAGGCATCCGGCGCACAGGCGGTTGTGCAGGCGATGGAACGCATGCGCGAGTTGGTGCAGTCTTCCACCTCAAGCTCGACAGAACTGGCCGCATCCTCCGATCAGATGTCAAAGATGTCAAGAGACTTGCTCGACTCCATGAATCGGTTCGCATTGCGGAACGAAAAGACGCAGGAGAACTCGCCAACTTTCGGGAACGCTTCCCGGACCGCAGCGGCGGGGTCTCACTAAGGAAATTGCATCGATGAGCCGGGAGATACATATCGTGGGCTTCCGTGTCGGGCGCGAGACCTATGGCATACCGATCACCGCGCTGCATGAGATTGTCCGCGTGCCAGAAATCACCGCCGTTCCGGACGCACCGGATTATCTGGAAGGCGTAATCAACCTGCGCGGGAAAATTGTCTCGGTGGTGGACCTGCGCAAGCGGTTCGGGCAGGCATCCGCCGGACTCGACCGTCGCAGCCGCATTCTGGTGGTGGAAAACCGGGGCCGTCTGGCAGGCATGATTGTCGACTCGGCATCCGAGGTCTTGAAAATTCCGGAAAGCGACATCGAAGGAGCGCCCGCCATGATGCAGGAAGGCGGCCTGGATTGTGTGACCGGATTGGGCAAATATCAGGGGCGACTGATCATTCTGTTGGATATCAGCAAGGTGTTAGCGCCGCGTGATCCGGGAAGCGAAGCGACAGAAGGAAAGCTGGCAGAAAAGATGGCCGCTCCCGGTAGTACAAGAACCGTGACAGGAACAACAACAAAGAGCGCCTCGGCAGGAAAATAAGCGAAGAACCGAGCCCACATGAACACCAGTGAGATACCCGTACTTACCGACACGGAATTAAAACTCCTGCAGACGCTTGTCTATCAGGAGTGCGGCATGTATTTCGACGATCGGCGCACCTCATTCCTACAGGACCGCCTCCAGCGCCGCTTGAAGGACTGCCATCTCGACAACTTCTACAGCTACTACCGCCTGCTCATCAGCCAGCAGGGAAAGCAGGAATTGTCACGCCTGCTCGAGAATCTCACCGTCAATGAGACCAGCTTCTTCCGGCACAAGGCGCAGATGGAGTTCTTTCAACGGAATGTGATGGACGACATTCTGCAGCGCAAAGAGGAGCGGCGGGAGTTTACGTTGCGGATCTGGAGCGCTGGTTGTTCGACCGGGCAGGAACCCTACACCCTCGCCATACTGGTGGCGGATGCGCTGTCTTATTATTACTTGCGCAATCCGCACTCCCTCGAGACTCCGGTCCCCAAACCTCTCGTTCCCGCGCCCTGGCGAGTCGAGATACTCGCGAGCGACCTCAACTATTCAGTTCTGCGCGCGGCGCAGGAAGGATCCTACGGTGAGCACCAGATGTTGGCCGTCGACTACGGCTACCGCTTGCGTTATTTCGACAAAGTGGGTGACCGCTATTCGGTGAAGAAGAATGTCAAAGAAATGGTGCACTTCGACTTTCACAATTTGAAGACCGAATACCTGCCGCAGCGCAACGACATCATTTTCTGCCGCAACGTAATGATGTATTTCGACGAGCCCGAACAGAAGCGGCTGATCGAAAAGTTTTATCGCTGCCTGAATCCGCGAGGGTATTTGTTTGTCGGCCACGCCGAAAGCCTTCTTGGGTTGACTGAGAAATTTCAGATGGTGCATCACAACAGCGGAACTGCATATCAGCGGGTCGAGGTGAAAGCGTGAGCGGTCCCCCCGACGACAGGATGAACGAACTTCGCCAGCTATTCTTCGAGAGCGCGGGCGAACTGGTCCAGACGCTGAATGACGAAGCAATGCGGCTGGAGAAAATGCCGGGCGACGCCGAGACCGCCCGCAGCCTGCGCCGCACCGTACATACGCTGAAAGGCGATGCGGCCGCCTGTGGATTCCGGGAACTAAGCGAACTGGCGCACGAGTTCGAGGACGTGCTAACCCTCGAGAACACAGCCTCCGCGGCATTGGTTCCAGAGATTGCATTGCGCGCCGCCGACGTGTTTGCGGCATTGTTGGAGACCTATCAGAAGGGAACGAAGCTTCCAAACATACAGTCTTTGCGGGAGGATATTGCGCTCCTGGCGCATCCAGCGGCTGACGGATCGCTGAAAACATCGACCAAGAAAAAGAAGCTCACGGAGAAAACAATCCCCTGGTCGGAATACGAACAACTGGCTCTAGCGCGTGCCTTTGCGGACGGAAAGCGTCTTCATCACGTTGTCGTGGAGCTGGATCCGCAGTGCGGCATGCCCATCGTCGCCCGTCAGATGATCCAACTGGCACTTGCGGAATTGGGCGAGGTGCTGGCGCTCTATCCAGCCGAAGGCAGTCTCGACCTCATGATTACCGTCGAGGCAGCCTTGGCCTCAGAAAAGTCGGCAGAGCAGATTCAGATCAAATGCAGCATTCCGACGGTCGCTCTGAGTGTCCGGGTAATACCCTTATCCATACCAGAGCTTTCGCACCCGAGCCTACCCGCTTTGACTAGCGATTCTGGTGACAGTGATTCCCAAGCCGACGATAAAGACGATAAAAAGAATGCAGTTCACGAACACGAAGGTAGGTCCGCAACGCCGGCTGCGGCCCATGCGGCCGTAATCGACCCGCCGCCAGAACTGCCAGCGACAGCGGGCGTGCCGAGCGGCCCCGATACCCTGCTGCGCGTGGATGCGGAAAGAATCGACAGCGTTCTCAACCTGGTTGGTGAACTGATTCTGGCAAAATCGATGTTGCAACAGGCGCTCATGGAATTTGGCCAACGCTTCCCAAAGGATGCAATGCGCGGAAAGTTTTCCGATGCCATGGCATTTCAGGGGCGGGTCTTAAATGATTTGCAGCACGCCGTCATGAAGATTCGCATGGTGCCAGTCGAGCAGTTGTTCCGCCGCTTTCCGCGCACGGTCCGGGACGTCGCCCTGCACTGCGGTAAAGAAGTTGAGTTGGTTGTGCGCGGCGGGCAAACCGATCTCGACAAAAGCATTCTGGATGCGATCGCGGAACCGCTGACCCACCTGGTGCGAAATGCCATTGGCCATGGCATCGAGACAGCCGAAGAGCGGGTACGCGCCGGCAAACGTGCGCAAGGAACACTGCGGCTCGGCGCCTATCATCAGGGCAACCAGGTGGTCATCGAGATCACCGATGACGGTGCCGGTATCGATGTGGAGAAAGTGCGTCAGCGCGCAATTTCTCAGGGATTGCTGAACGGAGAGCAGGCGTCTCGCCTTAGCGAAACAGAGACGTTGGATTTTATTTTCCAGCCAGGGTTTTCTACGGCCAAGGAAATTACCGAACTCTCGGGCCGTGGCGTGGGACTAGATGTTGTACAAAGCGTGCTGGCACGCCTGAAGGGGACGGTGCAGATCGAGACTGCGCTTGGACGAGGCACAACTTTCCGAATGCGCCTGCCTCTGACGTTGGCCATTATTCGGGCATTGCTGTTCCGAGTAGAGGAGCGGCTTTATGCGTTGCCGCTAAATGCCGTAGCGGAAATTACGCGGACATTTGAAGGAGATATCCATCAGGTAGAGCACTATGACGTGCTGCAACTGCGCAACGACGTCCTACCACTGCTGCGTCTCGGCGCAAAGCCGCCAGGCGATTCAGATGCGGCGCGGCGCAAGGTCTTCGTCCTCGTGATCAGCAGCGGGGATCGGAAGTTCGGCCTGCTGGTCGATGGTATCGAGGGCGAAGAAGAACTCGTAATTAAAGCGCTTGATGATCAGTCGATCACAACCGACCTGGTGAGCGGGGCTTCAATTCTCGGAGATGGCAGGGTCGTCCTCATTCTCAACATGATCGCCCTGACGGAGCGCTTCACACATGGGCGCACGGATGCAATTGGATCGAAGATGACGGCTCTCCTTTCGAGTTTCGTATCGGCGAATGTGGTAGCTGGTGGCGGTATTGAGACGGCTGGTGTGCGGACGCGAGGAACGGCGGGGACCCAGGGATGAAGAGACCGGTACGAGTGTTGGTGGTTGACGATTCGGCTCTGATGCGCAAGCTCATTCCGAAGATCCTCGAGCAAGACGCTTACATCGAGGTTGTGGGAACGGCGATGGACGGCAATTTTGGCCTGAAGAAAATTGAGGAACTTCAGCCTCAGGTCGTAACGCTCGATCTCGAAATGCCCGGGCTCAACGGAATCGATACGCTGAAAGAAATCACGCGCCGCTGGCGGCTGCCGGTGATTGTGGTCAGTTCGCACAGCACGGCTGGCGCCGCAATTACGCTTAAGGCGCTGGCACTCGGCGCCTTCGATTTCGTGGCCAAGCCGCAGGATGTTTCGGCGCGCATGCCCGAAATCGCCAATGAGCTGATCAAGAAGATTCGCGCCGCCGCGCAGAGCGCCGGGGTACAGACGCAGTTTCTGCCAGAAGAAAACAACGCCATATTGCCGGGCAAATTGCGGCCGGTAGCGCCGACACGCATCGTTGCCATTGGTGTGTCGACAGGCGGTCCGAACGCCCTGCAGTACCTGTTTTCCCACCTGCCCGAGGACTTTTCCGGCAGTATTCTGGCGGTCCAGCACATGCCGGATGGATTTACCGAACTCTTTGCCAAGCGTCTTGATGAAACCTGCCCAATTCGAGTGAAGGAAGCGCAATCGGGCGATTTGCTGGTGGCCGGGCGAGCATTGATATGTCCCGGAAACCGCCACATGAAAGTAAAGAAATTACCCCTTGGCAATGTGGTGCTGCTGACGGAAGAGGCGCCGGTGAACGGCCATCGTCCCTCGGTGGACGTTTTATTCCACAGCGTAGCGGATGAGTTTGGTCCGCAAGCCACCGCAGTTTTAATGACCGGCATGGGCGAAGATGGGGCGTCCGGTATCGGAGAAATTCGGGCGGCGGGGGGATTCACGGTGGCACAAAGCCAGGAAACATGCGTGGTTTATGGCATGCCCAAGGCCGCTGTCGAACGGGGCCACGTGATGCGGGTTGCGGACCTCCAGGACCTTCCCAATCTTTTGCTGGCCCAGTGTGCAGGCGACCGCCGACCAGAAACACCCGACGTGAAGCGGGTGGCCAGTGCCGGAAGTAACTAGAGTTATCTACCGGAAGTGTAGGTAGACGTGATTAAGTGAAAGTTAGGGAGGGGTACCATGGAGAAATTTGCTCCCGTTAAACGGAGCGAAGACGGAGAACCGGTGCGCTATCTGATCGTAGATGACTCCGTATTCGCCCGCAAAAATCTTGCCCGGATGGTCGAAACATTCGGCGGGCAGGTAATCGGCGAAGCTGGCGATGGAGTTACTGCGATTAGCGAATACGCCCGGCTGACACCCGACATCGTCCTGATGGATATCACCATGCCGCAGATGGAAGGCATCGAGGCGGCGGAAAAAATCGTTCGCGATCATCCCACCGCGCGCATTGTTATGGTCTCGTCGGTTGGTTACCAGGAAAATATCGTAGCCGCCTTGCAGCGCGGCGCTCGTCACTTCGTGCAGAAGCCTGTGAAGCCAGAAGTCCTCTACGAAGTCATCAAGTACGTGATGCGCGACGATAGCGCAACCATGCGAACCGCGGGAGCTGGGGCCTAGTTATGCGGATGGATCTGATTCAGCCTTTTCTTAATTCAGCCGACGCCGTTCTGGCTCAGGGGTTGCAGTCGCCTATCTCCATTGAGAATCTGACCATGGAAGAGGACGCGTACCGCCGGAGAGGGATTGCCGCCGAGGTAATTCTTACCGGAGAGATCGAAGGGCGAATCATCTTTGATGTAGATTTAGGAGCGGCGTTGGAGCTAGCAAGCCGTCTCGCCGGGATCGAGGTGTCCGAGACCGATGAGGCATTGGTGCGCGAAGCGGTCTGCGAACTGGCGAATCAAGTGATTGGCAACTCCGTTACCACGCTTAACGATCAGGGTTTTCATTTTCGCGTTCACCCGCCAACTCTCCTCACTTCGGAACAAGGCAGCAAAGGTAGTGAAGATACCGAGGCCCTCGTAATGTGCTTCAAGACGGCAAGCGGAAACGTATTCATGAATGTCGCATTGCGCCACCACTGCCAGGCAGAACGGACCGCGGTCGCGGGCTAGAATTCCTGACACCATTTCTAATCTTTTGGAGCGAACGATGCTTGTCTGTTGACGGGGCTCCGCTCCGTCAACGACACGATGTCCTTACGCAATACCGAAGTTAGAGCGAAGGGCATTGGATACGTTCACGGAAGGACAGCCTCAAAGTTGATGCTGGACTCGTTCAGTTTGGCCTTCGGATCAATCACCGTGCCCGACAGGCTCACCATCGCCGGGCTGCTGGCAGATTGTAGAGAATGTTCAGCGTCGCCGCACCGGTGCCCACATCATGCGCGAACAGATCGACGGCGATGACGCAACTCCTGCCTGGCGCCAGCGTTCCTCCGCACTCGGTGGTGTAGCCGAAATTCGAGCCGGTGCCTTTGCCGTAATTAAACGTGATATTCGTGATCTTGAACGAAAACGCGCTGATATTCTTCACCGTCACGTTCAGGTACTTGGTGCTGCCCAGGTTCACATCGCCAAAGCTCAGAACGTTCTGCGACAGGCTGAGTACCGGAACGAAGTTCGCGGTTACGCTCTCCGGCCCGCTCATGGTAACTGTCGTTGGATTGGTGCTGCCGGACACAGCGCCGCTCCAGTTTGAGAAGACGTAGCCCGGCTTCGGTGTCGCGGAAATCGGCACCACGGCATTAGCGTTCTGATTTCCGGTTGCGGGTGAGACTGTGCCTCCGCTTGCCGGACTCGCCGCCATGGTCAGCAAGTATTGCGCCGCGCCGGTGGAGATGACCAACTTCACGGAGGTTCCACCATTGACTGGCTCATTGGCTAACAGACTCTGGCTAATGACATCTCCTGAAGGCACGGTGTTGCTGGAGGCAGTAGTGACGGTTCCCACCTTTATCCCCGCAGTCGTGATGGCCATTATCCTCCAAGACGCTCGGTACAAGCACGCCGGTTGAGAGGACCAGGCCCACGCTCGTTCCGCCGCTGACTACAGTCCCGGCCGTCGGGTTTTGGCTGATGACATCACCGATCAGCACCGTGCTGCTGGAGGCGCTGCTCGTCGTGTAGGTCAAACCCGCACTCGTGATGGCCCTCTCCGCCGTGGCCGCCAGTTCGGCAACTACGCTCGGCACGGCCACTGTGGCGGTACCGCTGAGGTTGATGGTCTGTTGCACGTCAGGGAATAATTCAGCGTGTTGTCGGTAAACACCGCTGTACCCGTGAGAGAGCCGCCAGTTTGCGGCGTGAAGCTGAAACTCTCGCTGCAGGTCGTGCCCGCAGCCAAAGGAAATTCGCTGGCACAATCGGGGCTTACGTTCCTGGGTGAAATTTCCTCCCTGGGTCAACGCCAGAGAACCGGTCAGATTCTCGTTGCCGATGTTTTGCATCGTGACCGGCTGCGGGCTGTTGGTTTGGCCGGCGAGCGTCGTGGCGAAAGTCAGTGCCGGCGGCAGCGAACGGCTCACCTTCACAATCTGGTCGCCCTCGTAATCCGAGATGTAGACGTTGCCCGCTCCATCCACCGCCACTGCGGCGGGCAGGGTGAATCCACTGCTCGTCACCGTGATCTGCGAGCCGCCCCCGGCCGGAACCTCGACCACGCGGTGGTTACTGCTCGCATCCCCGATAAAGACATCTCCGGCCGCATCCACGGCCACGCTGGTGGGCAAAGCCAGTCCACTGGTGGACACAATGCTCGCGGAACCAACAGCCGGAACCTCCAGCACTCGTGTGTTGCCGGTGTCGGCGATGAAGATGTCACCGGCGGCATCCAGGGCGATTCCTTGTGGAGAACTGAGCGTGTAGCTCCCGGTGCTCACCACGGTCCGGGGGCCATTGTTGAATGGGATCTCCACCACCTGGTTGGCGCCGAGATCGACCACGAAAAGATCTCCCGCTCCATCCACGGCCACGGCGACCGGTGTGAGGAATCCGCTGGCCACAACGATCTGCGGGCCGCCACTAGCCGGAACCTCCACCAATTGTTTGTTTTGGGTATCAGCGATGAAGACATCGCCGGCGCCATCGACCGCAACCCCACCAGGGCTGCTCAGTCCGGTGGCAGGCACGACGACCGGAGTGCCAGTCCCGCCCGGAACCTCCACGATGCGATTGTTCTGGGAGTCGGAAATGAAGATGTCGCCGGCCGCGTCCGCCGCGAGCCCATCCGGGCTGCCCAGCGTACTCGACCCGGTGGGCACGGTGATAGAGAGTGCAGCCTGCGGGCTTGGCGTAAATGCGACCGGCGGAGCATCGCCGATGCCCGAGACCAGATAGCTTGACACGAGGTCGCCATTGTTGTCGAAGAGCGTAGATGCACCGAAACGTACCCCGGGCGCGATGGGAGCGAAAGTGACTGGCACGCTGCAATAAGCGGGACCCGCCAAACTGGCGGTGCAAGTGTCGCCGTTGCTGGCCAGGTTGAAGTCGAGCCCTGCTGTGCCTTGGGTTACAACGTGCACCGGATTGGTGGCATTAAGAGTCGTGCCAGAGGGAACGTAGTACTGCAGCGTGATCGGCGCGGAGCACGGCGAGGAGGCCGTAGATTGTCCGTTGGGGCAGACACTCGCGGTCGGAACCTGCTTCAGTTCGTAAGCTCCGACGTCGCAGCCAGAACCCTGCGGACGGTAAACGCCGCGCTGGTCGGTGATGACAGGGTTCCCGGAGGCGTCGGTGCAGGCGCTGAGAGGAACGGCGTCGATAGCGGTGCTACCCGGGCTGCCTCTGAGCAGCGCAATGGTGGTTGTGGGTCCGCCGTTATTCTGCAGGGGCCCGAGGTAAGTTGCAGCGTTGGTGATGTCGTTCTGGTCGCCGGTCGCGGTCAGGAAGGTGCAACTGCTGTCGTCGGAGAGGTTGTAGCCGTCGGAAGTTGCGGTGCCTGAACAGCTTCCCCCCGTGGAATTGTTGGCTAGGAGCGTGCTTTTCAGCGTCAACGAGCCGCCAGTTTGGAAGATTCCGCCTCCGGTGTTGCCCTGCTCCGAGTAAGCGGCGTTGCCTACGATGGAGCTGAAGCTGATCGTGGCCTTACCGTCGTTGAAGATGCCGCCGCCCTGGCCGGGGAGGACACGTTCTTGTACAAAGCGAATGTGGAGTGCGCGATACAAGCGGTCGCAACCTCCTCCCTGAGGGATCAATCGCGAGGACGTCAGGGAGGCAACTTCTCCAGTTTGAGCTTTCTATTTCCGTCTTTTAAGACGCTGCAATTACAGAGCGTAATTTTCGCAACTGCGGACGGTGTTAGCTCGGCTGTAATATTGGTTCGAATGCGCCTCCATCGCCTCCATATATTATGGTTCAGGGTTTGCTTGGTGTGCGTATTGTTTGCTTCTCGTCCAGCGGCAGCGCAATCACTCTTGGCACAAGACGAAACGGGGCATAGGCAAGAATGCACTGACGAGAATCTGCACGGACTCTCGCCCGGCGAACCACAACGAGCCAAGATCAGTTTCCCACCGGAAATGATTTTTGCCCAAAGCAGCAGGCTTGCGGTCGAGATCGATGCGCATAGCGTGCGACAGACGTCAATTTCGTGGCAGGCCGGGGCTGACGGTGTTTTGGCTCCGGTGTCGGATGTGCCTCTTCGGCATGATCGCGATGGAAAAGCATATATTGAGGTTGCTCCGCCCGGCTTCGGGAATCTGCAACTGGAACTGGGTCTTGTCTTTGAGGATTGCGTTGCCCAGATCCTCCGGTTAGAGATAAAAGTCCCAGCCCCGAAACGGAATCCTGATGAGTTTATCCTTGCGTGGACGAATTGGCGCTACGTGCGAAAAACCGGGACTGCGCATCTCGATTTTGGTAATTTTCCCAATGTGGTGTTGATTCCGCTTGCCTATTACCAGGGGGTAAACTCTCCCGTGCCGGTCCCCCGAGAGGAAGTCGAGTTCGCGGTAATCACGGGGAACCACGAGAAGTCCCCTATTGCGTTCTTTGACACTTCTTTGGGATCGGTGAAGTCTGTGAGACTCGGACAGGCCTTGGTGAAAGCCACGTTTCGAGAGAAGTCGGCTTATGTGTGCATCGATGTAACTCGCGACGCTGCCGTGACGAGCGCCCACGCCGATTGCCACGGACTCGTCCCATCAGGCATCACCGTGCCATCCGGAGAACCAGACGCACCGAAGTCTTTTCGAAAATAGACATTCTAGCTCACTCTGGTTTCAGGTCCATGCAAAGCGCGTGCGGGCGTGCTCGGCGAAGTCACCAACTCGATGTGTCAATCCAGCCACGAACCAGTCACGACCCGCATCACGCCACGAACGCTGGGCGGCCCCATAGACAATCACACAAACAATGGCTTAACCACGCTATTCTCCATTCATTGCATAGCGCCGCTGCGTCGGCAGATGGATTGCTCTGCTGGAAGATGATCGTCGGAGGTCCCCATGAAAAGCAGCTCGTTAATCCTGTTCCTCTTATCTAGCCTCACCGTAACCGCCCAGACCCACCCCACCGGCGCTTGCCCCTTCCGCGACTTTGATAACAATCCGCAGCACAATCCTCAAATCGCTGAAGTGGTCACAAGGACGGCGGCTACAACCTGGATGGCTTGTGCTTCCTCTAATGGCTGCATTTCCCTGCGCGTCGATCCTGGCTCGCCGGTCCTGATCTATACGACCGATGGTCCGTGGACCTGCGGCTATTCCGCCGACCGCCACGGCGCTGGCCCCACTTGTTCCGCTCCTCTGAACTGCGCCTAGTCAAATACGAGTTGAATACCCCCATCTCCGCATGGAATGGGACGTGGACTGGCGGCGAAGACCAGGTCGTTATCGCGCCGGCGAAGAATGGCAACGCGCTCCATCTCAGAGGCAATGCGACGTGGCACGGCGTCGACAGAGTCGAGCACTTCGGCCAGGCCGAAGGCGACGCCACCCCCACGGCCAATCACCTGCATTTTGTCGAAAGAGGGCCGGACTCCTGCACCATTGATCTGACGCTGATCGGCAAGTTCATCCTCGCCAGCGACAACCAGCTCTGCGGCGCATTAAACGCCCGGTTCCAGGGCTTCTGGAAACGCATTTCTTCGCGCCAACCCACGCCAGGAAAGCGCTACCAAGTATCAAAAATGAGTCGTGCTTCTACAGAGATAAGCAGGGGACATTCAGGTCAGGAACTCTCGGTCCGACCCATGCATCTCTTCGGTCGCAACTGCGATCACGATTACTACTTCGGACTCCTCGTTATCGAGGAGCGGGATGCCTAATCAATAGCTCGGTGTTCTAACGCACACCATCGCGATTTCCGGGCTGTCCCGCGTGCGAACCGAACTTGTTCCACTGCTGATAGTCACAGCCCTGGCGCATCATCCAGTACAGACGAACCGCCAGTCGGCGGGCCATGGCTACCTTGGCCGTCTTGCGTCCGCGCCGCATCATGAGGTCGAGATACTTGCTGCGCCACTCGGGCACGCTGCGCACCGTGACCTGTACTGCTTCTACCAGCAAAAAGCGCAACATCGAATTCCCCTGTTTGGTGATATGTCCCAGCCGTCGCCGGTTTCCGCTCGACTCTTCCAATGGCACCAACCCGAGGTAGCTCGCCACCTGCTTGCCGCACTGAAAGCGTCTCGGCTTTGCCGATGATCTGCACAAAGGCCAGTGCGGTCAGAGCCCCGACTCCGGGATGCGTCATCAGTCGCTTCGCCGCGGGGCAGTTCTCGACTTCTTGCTCGATCGCCTGGCTCAGTTCCGTGATCGTTGGGTTCAGTCGATCCATCAACTGCAACAGATCGCTTCGTCGCCGGCTGGTCCACGGAGCTAATGGGAAGGAATGCCAGTTGCTGGCGTCCGCGTTCCCGCCATAACCGCTTCTTGCAGCGCACACCCTCGTGGAGAGCCACGGCTTGCAGTTGGTTCATGATCCGTGTGCGCGCCGGCACCATGCGGTGCCGATGCCACAGCAGTTGCCGCCGATCACGCCTCGCCCGGCTCGGCACCCAGATCTGCGGGAAGCGATCCTCAACCAGCAAACGCAGAATCAGTTGCGCGTACTGCCGATCCGTCTTCTGCTTGCGTACGCGCTTGGTGCGGATCTCGGCCGCGTCTCCAATCCACAACTCAAACTGCAACTCGGACACAAGTCGTTCGAACCAGCGTGCATGCCCACTGGCCTCCATCCCTACACGTACCTGCTGGCCTGCCATAGCACGGTAGAACTTCTCTGCCTCTTCACGATGTGCTAATCGTTTTTCCTGGAACTCTCCGGTGTCGGTATCCACCAAAGCTATTCGCTGAAACTCGGGGTGAAAATCTACGCCTATAATGATCATCGTTCGGCTCCTTTCTCCGAGCCTGTTGGTTGGCTTTAGCACCACCAACTTTACTCGGGCGTGGGAGCCGACATTGTCATGGAATCAATAGCACGCATTGACCGAATTCTGAGTGCTTATTTCAACCATAAGATTCGCCGCGTCCGCTTGGGAGACTTTTCAGAATTTGTAAGATCGCAACTGTTGTGTTCCAATTCCGAGTCGTGGCTGGCACGCGGTACAGTTTGTCAATTTGGCCGAGATAGCCGATTGTCTTCATGTCGCGACGGTACACTCCGAACACGAACTGCCCTTCAGACGCAATCACCCGCACCAACCACTTCCCGGCTGCGGGAAACGTGACAGGAAGCGAAGCCCGGACGCCTCCGGCTCTCGGCAGAATACTCACGAACCGGACAACGTCCGAGGGGGGATGGCTGCGTTCCAAATGGATTTTCCGTCTCCAGTCGCGTGAGATCGCCCCTCGCACAGCACAATTTCCGCTTCGAACGGCAGCTTGCGAACCAATGCAGCACGGAATTTGGCTCGCGATCCGGGTTTACGAAACAACAAAGCTGCCCGCCGCACCCACGTTTAGGACATCATAGTCGCTCAGTTCTCGTGCGAGGACGCTTGGGCAAAAGGGTCTGTGTCCGCCAACATTGACACCCGGTAGGAAGACAACAAGGGCCATTCCACAGATTATGAAGAAAAAAACCAAGGTGCGCTATAGCAGGTTATGAGCGAATCGTCTTTGTAGTTGGCGAAATATCGCGGTTACACACACAATCCGGTTTCTGAGTGAAATCGCTGTCAGTGACAGTGATCCAAGCCGTAAATCATTGCATATGGACAACCTGTGAAATGCATTGCTATTGCAATGACCGTCATGCTCGCGATGTTTTTTGCCACTTTCGCTCAAGCGCAGTCCTCTGACCCAACACCTCCACCGGAACTCAAAAAGTGGGCCCCGTGGGTTAACGTAGAGGTCACGCTTGAGCCGACGTGAGTATGCTCGCAGAGAGTTCGTAGACTCGAATGCCGTATCATCCTACTATATCTTTCGCTAAAATCCGTTCTCACGAACAGGTGATACGCATGTCTTCATTTCCGCCTCCCAGCATAGCCGTGGACCTGTCGCAAGCCTTCCCCATCCTCACAAAGGCCCAGATCGAACGCATTCGTCCCCTGGGCAAAACGCGCGTGGTCAAAACGGGTGAGATTCTGTTTGAGGCGGGCGATGACATCGTACCTTTTTTCGTGCTCCTCTCTGCCACCATGGACATCGTGCTGCCGGGCGTAGACGGCGAACGCCTTGTGGTGACGCACGAGACCGGCTCATTTACCGGCGAAATGACCATGATCTCGGGCCACCGCGCCCTGGCGCGTGGGCGCATCAAATCGCCCGGCGAGGTCCTGGAAATCGCTCCCGAAGAATTTCGCCTGCTGGTAGGGAAGGACGCGGAGTTAAACGAGATTCTCATGCGCGCGTTTATCCTGCGACGGCTGCTTCTGATCTCGCATGGAATGGGGAACGTAATCCTGATGGGCTCGCGGCATTCGGCGAAAACTTTGCGCCTGCGCGAGTTTCTTAGCCGCAATGGACATCCCTACACCTTTGTCGATCTGGACACGGATAAAACTTACCAAGATCTGCTCGACCGGTTCGAAGTCAAGGTGGGGGACATTCCTGTAGTCGTGTGCAACGGGCAATCGGTGTTGCGCAATCCCACCACGCAACAAGTCGCCGACTGTCTGGGACTCAACCTCAGTCTTTCGCCCATGCAGGTGCGGGATTTGGTCATTGTGGGCGCGGGTCCGTCGGGCCTGGCAGCGGCAGTCTACGGGGCTTCCGAGGGACTCGACGTGCTCGTCATTGAAACTGAGGCGCCCGGCGGGCAAGCGGGGTCGAGCTCCAGGATCGAAAACTATCTCGGCTTTCCCATGGGATTCTCGGGACAGGACTCTCGGCCCGCGCGATGACCCAGGCGGAAAAATTTGGCGCACACATGATGATTTCGCGCAGCGTGGCGCGCCTGCACTGCGAACTCCATCCTTACGAGGTCGAGTTGGACGACGGCCGCCGCATTCGTTCGCGTGCGGTAATCATCGCTAGCGGAGCGCACTATAACAAGCCGAACATCGCGAACTTGATCAAGTTCGAAGGCCAGGGAATCTACTATGGCGCGACCTTTATCGAATCACAGCTCTGCGGAAACGAAGATGTGATCGTTGTGGGCGGCGGAAACTCGGCGGGGCAGGCGGCGGTGTTTTTGTCGCAAACGGCACACCACGTCCACATCCTGGTCCGATCATCGAAGCTCGCGGACACTATGTCGCGCTATCTGGTTCAGCGCATCGAGGAAAACCCCGCGATTGATGTGCACTACTGCACGGAGATTGTGGGCCTTGAGGGCGACACGCAACTGGAGCACGTGATCTGGCAGGATAAAAACAGCGGAGAAATCTCGACCCACAAAATCCGGCACGTGTTCATCATGGCCGGCGCGTCGCCGCGCACGAATTGGCTGAAAGGTTGTCTGGCGCTCGACGGCAAAGGCTTCATCGTGACCGGGCACGATTCGGACTTCGCCAACGGGGCACCTAAATGGCCGCTGGCGAGGGGTCCTCTGATGTTCGAAACCAGCCTACCCGGCGTCTTTGCCGTCGGAGATGTGCGCGCGAATAGCGTGAAGCGCGTGGCCTCAGCAGTGGGTGAAGGGGCCGTGGCGGTTTCCCTGGTGCATCGGGTGTTGGCGGAGTTGTAGCCCGTCTAAAGGTCGGAAAAAAATCCTATTTCAGTAAACACGATCTTTGGCAATGGCTTTCAGGTTTTGCGAGGGGGTTGACGCGGGTAGGTCACGCTTGAGCGTTAGTACGCTCAAGCAGTTCGTAGAGTGGTGTTGCTTCCGCTATAGTTGCGTCTAGGTGTTCAAAAATTCTGCTGATAGGCACGCCAAGTTTGCAGGCGGAGGATGAAAAGTTTCAATTGAGTGATGGCCGTCGCAGCCACTCCACTGTAATGAAATTGTAATGATGGAAAGATCAGAACCGGTCAGATCGGATATCTGGTTCGACGAGTCGCTGCTGAACGTGTAGGGAATCCGAGGGTGTTGAAAAATCCTCGATTTTTACAGTCGTGCACCCGTAACCGAACGGTTACAAGTTAACGCCTTCCATGAGAAGGCCGGTCGGAGTCAAGAGGATTCGTTTTGTTTTTCGTTGGACAAGGTTTTTCTCCCGCCGAGTCGCCACTGACGCCATCCTTCCATCCGCACTCTGGTGAGCGATATTTTCGCTCGGTGCAAGTTGGGCGTTCTCGTTTCAGCCGGTGCTGCCACCTGTTAGTCGACCTGCAGTTCCATCCAACGGATAGAACCCTGGGCCAGGCGTTAGACGCAGTCACCGGAACTCGGCTTTGGGCTTTTGACGTTTCCCTTCTAAGAATGTTTTTGCTTTAAGCTGCCGCCGGCATCGCTGTCCGGTGACTGTTGTGCAACGGTTCGTAAACTTCGCCGCTCACCCACAGGTGATGCAACAACACCGCCAGCTTTCTCGCGGTGGCAACGATCGCCCGTTTCTTCCCGCTCTTTCCACCGCGCTCGGCCAGTTTCAGACCCCAGCGCCGCAGATCGCAGTCCACACCGAACGGTCCTAGAATGTGCTGCGCCCCTTGTACCAACAGCGTGCGCAGATACGGATCGCCTTCTTTGCTGATGTGCATCTGCGGCTGGCTCTGTCCCGAGTTTCTGCGGCCTGGCTGCAGTCCCAAATAACAACCCACGTCGCGGCTCTTGCGGAAACGGTGCGGATCTTCCAGCGTCAGCAGGAAGGTCAGCGCGATCAGCGTGCCCACTCCTTTGATCTGTTTCAGCAGCGCTACCTGCGGATAACTCTGCTGTGCCAGTTGCTCGATGCGCTCGTTGTACTTGGCAATTTGCTCGCTCAGCGAGGCTAGCGCGGTCAGCAACGGTTCCAGTGCGGATTGCAGCTCGGGACTCAGCTTCTCTGCTTTCTCCGGATTCATGTTACGCACATTGCATCCGCGCAGCCGCTCGCCGTAACTCTTGGCCAGTCCGCGGGCGGTGTTGACCAGCGCGGTCCGCGCCCGCACCAATCCGGCTCGCGCCCGAATGATGGTCAGATCTGCCTGGGCCTTCGCGCTACGGTGCTTCACCGGACACAGCAACTGCGGATCAATCCTGGCCAGCCGCGCCAGCGTCTGCGCATCAAGGCGATCGTCTTTCTTCCGGCTCTCTCCGATCAGCCGCACGTTGCGGGCATGCGCCACGATCACCTCGTGCCCACACGCGCTCAGCACCCGGCTCACCCACGGCGAGTGCATCCCGGTCTCCAGCGCGATGCGGCTGCGCGGCATTCCGCCAAATACTTCGCGCATCGCCTTCGGAGTGGTGCTCAGTTTTTGCTCCAGCAGCACCCCACCTGCTTCGTCCAGCACACAGTACCAACTCGAGCGGTCGCCCAGGTCCAACCCCACGGTTAACTTCTGCTCCGAGATTTTTCTGCTCGCCTTCGCTGCTGCGGTGCTAACCTTCTTCATTACCGGTCTCCTTTTTTATCTGTGCCTTGAGCACGTCGATAACTTGGGAGCGTACAGCATCCCGTCTGGAGACCGGCCTTCTCATCCCATCTGTTCCCAGCAACTGAGAATCTGCTCCCTCCGCCCGGTGTACTGGCGTCGGAACCGAAAGTAATGTGGACTGGTTTGCGCTGATAAACTACGCTTTTACGAACCAAGGACCGTTGAAAATCGCCCTCAATTCTGCTGTAATCGGTGCCGGGATATGCGCTACCGCGGTTCGCGACAAGACTGCCGTTCTTCTTGATTGCTGAAGCGGCATTGTGGAGCACCGCGTTGTTTGGCAGTCATCTGCTGTTCGTTAAGCGGGGAGGTGAAGCGCTCGAAAAGACTGGTAATTCGGTTCGTGAAGGCAAGGTTGATCTTCGCCAGCCATCGCTTCCGAAACCGCATCATCAGCACGCCCGTGGTGGCGATGACGATGATTACGATGGCCCCGAGTCTCATGGCTGACTTTCTACAACGGCATCCGCCTCGATTTCGACAAGCCAATCCGGGTCGATAAAGCGCAAGACTTGCATAATCCTGTTCGCAGGACGAATATCGCCGACAAATTTGCCATGCACTGCCGCGACTTGTTCCCAATCCTCTATGCGAGTCAACAAAACTCTGGTGCGGGTCACGTCTGTGAGTTTGCCACCGAGTCCCTCAATCGCGGATTGGATAATTTCCAAACATCTCCGCGCTTGAGCCGCAGGATCGCCTCTCACGACGGTTTTTTCCGTCATCACCGAGCGGAGCGGTGCCTGTGACCGCGATGATCCTCCCGCTGCGCACGGCGCGAGAAATCCCAACTTTTGGTTCGAAAGGCGATCCGGTCGAAACGCACTGGCGTGATGGTTGGTTCATTTCTCCACCCCTAGATTTTGCCGCATGCCCCGCGTTCCCAAGCGTGCCCGATGGGGGAAGGTCGCTCGACTGGCTGCTTCGCGGAAGCCAGTGCGACCAGCACAACGCCGACGACTGCAAACACAACCACTCCCGCGAGTTCTCGGCGCTCGATCACATTCCGGTATTCCTGCGCGGCCATTACCCCAGCATGCGCAAGATTTGCCCATCCGCCGAAGGCGATCAGACTGCGGTTCGCCGCTGGGTCACGCACCGCTAGCAGCAAGAAAATTCCGAGTGTGACATAGATGCTCATTATCATTGTCACCGCGGGCTCTCGCGAGAAAAACATTGTTAGCGGAACAACTCCCGCAGTAAACAACAATCCCACCACCACCAACACGACCTTCATCGCCCATTTTCGCTTCATCGTTTCCTCCTATGTTTCGGCTGCCATTCTGCTAGCTCGCTTTCCTCCGGCGCATCGGTGGGGCTTGCAAACTCGATGCGGTAGCCATCGGGATCAGTGAGCGGCACAACCCAAAGGCGATTGCAACGAATGGGCGTTGTCCGCGTCTGAATTCAACATGATTTGAACTCGCGATAGAGCGCATCCTTGCACATGAAAGAGAACCATGCTCCGGTGTACGGCGTCTCCTTCGGTTGCTGTTCCGGCAAGAACTCCTGAAGCATGATGGCGGCTTCGCCAAGCTCAAGCCGGCACCCACGAATCCTGCCGTCTGGCTTCGCCTCCTCACGATTCGGAATCCACCTGTGCTTCATTTTGAAGCCAGGCCCGTCAACATAGAACCGCAGCGAGGCTTCCATCGTGGTACGCCGAAAAAGGGCACCGCCTGCTTGACGTTAACGCCCTTAGTGGATGCGCCGGTCATAGTCATGGTTTCACCCCACAACGATCACTGCTTGTTGCAAATTATAAGTCGCTGTCTCTCGGATTGCTGAAGACAGCCAATCAGATACGTTTGCGTTTATTCCGAGATGGCAAGCGGAGTGCCGCGTCACCGGTCACAAACTTATGAGCCATGCCGAGCAAATCCCGCAGGACATCTGGCGTGACGCGGGAAAGGCGAACCAGCACGGCGCTGTAGTTGAGATAGTGGTCGGTCACGTAGTAAACATCGGGAGCCGCTGCAAGGAGTTCGGCGCGATCTTCGAAACCGACGCGCACGGCAAGCGACTGCGGCTCAGCCGAACGATGAGAAGGCGCGCATGCCAGCAGTTTTCCCCGAACTTTGAGCGCGGGGGAGCCATAGGCAGTGCTCTCCTCCACGCCGGGCAGCGCCAAGCCGATCTTGCGCACCGTGTCGAAGTTAATCGTGCTCTTTGGCATGGGCGAGTGCGCTTATCCGGTAAGAACATAATAACCCGAACAGCTATTGCAACTTCGCGTACTCGGCTTTGGCTTGCTTCAGGATGCGGATGTCGGGGTCGGCATCTTTCCAGAGAGTGAGGAAATCTTTGTAGGGGGGCGAGCGCAAAGACGAGGGCGGCATCGGCATCCGCTCGCTGCGAGAGTGCTAAGCTGCCTCGGAACTTGGGATGCCAATTAAGCTTTGTCGGAGCAGCTCAGTTTGTGCCGCCGCTGTTTTCATCTGCTCGGCATATTCGTGTCCCTCCCTGATCGTGCTCGCGCCAGCAAGCTAGAGCAGAGTTATCCGTGCGGGATTACGAACTACAAAGACTAACCTCCGCCCTTTCCGGCCCAGCGAGTTCCGACATCACAACACAATTTCTGGGTTGTCGCTGGAAAATTACGGCTCAGACTTCGCCGACGATAACAGTGCGGGTATGTCGCTCAGCGGAGGCCGGCGTTCGCCCGCATTCTGGAATGCCTGCAGTGCCATAATCGCGGCATGAACGAGGCTCGACCATGCTGTGAAGGCGATGAGGCTGCGATTCTCGTATGAATTACGTGCAGAAAAGTGATGACTAAGGACTGTGACCCTCCCGCGCACCATCGAACTGTTTTTTGTACGCCTCCCAGCGTTGCCGAACTCCAGCCATTATCGTCTGGTACTCCGGGTCGGCTCGCAGAGTGTCGTAGTTCTGGTCCCGCTCAAACCAAGGGTAATTCGTATTTCCGAGTGCGACCGTCCGCTTGAACCAATCGAGCGCACCCTGTCTATCGCCGAGCAGGGCATGGATTCCGCCCAGCCAGTAAGCGCCGTCGCCGTCGATGATCTGTTCGGGACGGTATTGGAGCAGGCGGGCATCGATCTTCTCCCCTCGCCACGTGACGCGGACAGGAATGCCGACAGCAGACGCGCCGAGTCGTCCTCGGAATCGTGACCGAGCGCAACCGCCCGATCCAACTCGGATTCGGCCTCATCGAGTTTGCCTTCGTAATAGAGCATCATTCCCAAGTACGCCAATGCTTTGAATTGATCCGGATTTGCCGCAACCAGTTGCCGCATTTCCTTTTCCGCTTCTGCCGCCTTGCCACTGAACAGCAGCATGCGAGCGTGCATCCAGTGGGCCTGCGGGGCAGGATTCAATGTGACAACTCGACCCCACGCTTGCTCAGCAAGTTCATTCAGACCTGCGTAGCAATACGAATACCCCAGCGTCTGCCAAGCGACTGCGCTGTTTGGTGCCACGCCGACCGCTTGCTGTGCGGTACGGATCGCATCTCCCTCTTGACCGCCCTCGCCGTAAGCGAACGCCAAAGCGATCAATCCTTCTGACGACTGGGGGTTGATCCTCAGAGCGTTCTGGGCTGTTTCAACCGCCCGCTTGACGTTTGCCGCGCCGTGTTTGGCGAAGTTTGCAGCTTGATACCCATAGAACTGCGCGAGCAATGCCTAGGCGTCGGCGAAATTCTTGTCCAGAGAAATTGCGTGCGAAAGCAGTCGCTTGCCTTGCTCGATGGTGTCAAGTCGCGAGTGTACGAAGTATTCATTCTCATAGAAACGTGCTTGCAGGTAATCGTTGTACGCATCAACGTTTGCGGTTGCGGGCTGCTGTATTGACTTTCTCTCCGTAGGAGATATTTCGACCCGAAGCCCTTCCACCACCTTGGTCGCGACCTGATCTTCGAAGCTCAGAACATTTGCCAGGATGCGGCACCCGAAATGTATCTATCCTCGGACCGGCTGGCCGATTTGCTGCTTGAGTATGCCGACGTCATCCGACTTGGGATCTTTGCTCACACCCACATGGATGAATTGAGACTCTTGGAGGCTCGAGGGGGCGCGCAACACACATCATTGATCACATTGTCGCGATCAAAATTGTTCCGTCCATCTCGCCGGTTGATGGTAACAACCGGTCATTCACCGCTGGCCGTGTCGAGCCATTCTCTGCAGTGCTGCGGGATTACGAGGTGATTGCAGCTTCAAACCAGACCGGCATCGACACCGCATCGTCCAGAGAATACGACTATGCTCAGACCTACCATGAAGCACAATTCTCGCCTTCGACCGTGAAGGAACTTATTGCGGAATTCGAAAGTGATCGCGACGCAAAGGCGACCGCGAGCGAGGCATACATTCGCAATTACTACGTCGGCGACCGCTCTCTCCAACTCAAACCGTTCTGGTCGCAGTACATTTGTTCGTTAGGAAATCACACAGCCAAGGCATTTGCCGCCTGCGTATGCTCCGCTGGCAAGTAAGGGCGTAGCTCTCCTGAATTCTTTCACGCTGGCGGCGAGAAATGGTTTGTGTTCATATACCGAGCCCTCGCACGTGTGGGTGTTCCTCGATGAGGATGACTTTCAAATCACTTATGGCTTAAGCCACGGTAAGCACCTGAAGTAAGCACCTGAAGTCCTGCTGTTCGGTTGTTCGGTTCACTTGTTCGCGATTGTTCGAGCTTTGGCATCACCGACAATGTTTGCCTTTCGTTTTGCTAAATGTCTAGCTCGTTCTTCTGTGACCCGATATACGCGGAAACCATCTCCTGACGCAACGGCTGTACCCTTCATATTCTGCTCCAAAGGTGCGTTGGAGTTTGGGTTCCTCGTACGACACCACAAAAAGATGACAGGCGAGAAGGAAAACACAACCGTAAACGAAGAGGCTGACTGACTCGTAGGACAGTGCAGCCCCAGCCAAGGCCACTGTCGCGCCCATGTACATTGGATTCCTCACAAATCGATAGGGTCCGCGAATCACCAGACGACGCGGCGGGTCGAACGGTGCGGGAGTGCCGCTTCCAGCCCATACGAAGGTGAATATGCACCATGCTGCGATCAACGCGCCAGCAGTCCCAATAATCGTGCCTATGATCTGCGGCCATTCGATCAGCAACGGGCGGCTAATGCCCGACCAGGCCAGAACACGGGTAGGAAGATAGATGAGCAAAAAGGCGACGAAGAGAGTCGAGTATGTAATGGCACGGAAAGCAACAAACATATGCCCGTTCCCCATTGGTCTCAATTCTAAGGCTATTTGTAGATTCGAGTTCTTGGTGGACGAAAACAGGACGCTCAGAACCTGAGTCAATGAGCATGGCGATTTTTCACCAACAGTCTTCTCAGGCCCAGCAACAACTCCACGGCTTTCATTGACTTGCCCTCGCGTCACGCCTACCATACGACTTCATGATCGGCCAGACCATTTCGCGCTACCGCATCGTCGAGAAACTGGGCGGCGGCGGCATGGGTGTGGTTTACAAGGCCGAGGACACCGAGCTAGGTCGTTTCGTTGCGCTCAAGTTCTTGCCGGATGACGTGTCCCAGGATCCGCAGGCATTAGAACGCTTCCGACGCGAAGCGCGCGCCGCTTCCGCTCTCAACCATCCCAACATCTGCACCATCCACGACATCGGCAAGCACGAGGGCCAGTCGTTCATCGCGATGGAGTTTCTGGATGGGCTGACGCTGAAGCATCGCATCGGCGGGCGACCGATGGAGACCGAGTTGATTCTGTCCCTCGCCATCGAGATTGCGGATGCGCTCGACGCCGCCCACGTAGAAGGCATCGTCCACCGGGACATCAAACCTGCCAACATCTTTGTGACCAAGCGCGGGCACGCCAAGATTCTCGACTTCGGCCTGGCGAAGGTCAGTCTTGCAGCATCTAGCAAAATTGGGTCTCTTAACACGCAAACAGGTTCGGTGGACGCGGATCATCTCACCAGTCCGGGCACAATGATGGGAACAGTGGCCTACATGTCGCCCGAGCAGGTGCGGGCGAAAGAGTTGGATGCGCGAAGTGATCTGTTCTCTTTCGGGGCAGTGCTGTACGAGATGGCGACAGGTGATTTGCCGTTTCACGGAGAAAGCTCAGCGATGATTTGTGAAGCCATCGTGAACCGCGCTCCGGTGGCCGTAGTTCGGCTGAATCACGACGTGCCAGTCGAACTGGAACGCATCATCAACAAAGCGATGGAGAAAGACCGCGAACTGCGCTATCAGGTTGCGTCCGAGATGCGGGCCGATTTGAAGCGGCTGAAACGAGAAACGGAATCGCGGCAAGGCGTACCAGCCAGTTCGGGCACGGTGATGGCGGCGCAGGAGGTTGGGCTTCCGAATACACCACCGCCAGCCTCGGGGTCGGCACCTGCCGTCAGTGCATCATCTTCATCGGCTGCCGCAAGGGCCATCGAGGTTCCTGAAGTTGGGCGAAGGAAGCTCTGGAGAGTAGTTGTCCCCGCCGTCATCGTGCTGGTGGCTGCCCTGATCGCCGGTGGCCTCTACTTGCGCTCACGGTCCACGACGCCGCTGACGAAGGCTGCTCCGCTGACCGAGAAAGACACTGTCGTGCTCGCCGACTTTACAAACTCTACCGGCGACCCCGTCTTTGATGACGCGCTGAAGCAGGCGCTGGCCGTGCAGCTCGGACAATCGCCATTCCTCAACATCTTGTCGGATCGCAGGGTGGAGGAAACGCTCCATCTTATGGGCCGGCCTTCGAATGACCGCATCACGAGTGACGTGGCACGGGAACTCTGTATTCGGACCGGCAGCAAGGCATTCTTGATCGGATCGATCTCGAAATTGGGTGGCCAGTACATTGTAGCCGTGGACGCAGTTGGATGCAGCACCGGAGACACCTTGGCCAGAGAACAAGAGGAGGCGGCCACAAAGGAGGATGTGCTGAAGGCGCTGGGAAAGGCAGCCTCCAGTCTCCGGGGGAAGCTGGGAGAATCGCTGACTACCATTCAGAAGTTCGATGTGCCGGTCGAAGCCACGACGCCCTCGCTCGAAGCCTTGAAAGCCTTCAGCATGGGCATCACGACATTCCGTGCCAAGGGCAATGCCGAAGCCATTCCGTTCTACAGGCGAGCTCTTGAGCTCGACCCTAATTTCGCCGTGGCCTACGCCAGCCTCGGACTTACCTACACGAATCTGGGGCAGGCCAGTCTAGGTGCGGAAAATATTAAGAAAGCCTATGAACTGCGCGACCGCGTCAGCGAAAGGGAAAAGTACCGCATTTCTTCGATGTACTACCAGCTTGTCACGGGAGACCTGGAGCAGGCTAGCCAGGTGTACGAACTGTGGGCGAAGAGCTATCCGAATGACGCGGTACCGCCCGGCAATCTATCGGTGATTTATGCCCAACTTGGACAATACGACAAGTCTCTTGCCGCAAACGAGGAGAGCATGCGCTTGGCGCCGGACGTGACTGGCTACTTCAATCTGGCGCAGACCTACCTCGCTTTCGAGCGTTTAGATGACGCCAAGAAGGAGATTAAGCAGGCGCAATCCGCCAAGTTAGAAGGTGATCTTCTGCACTGGGGAATTTATCAGATTGCTTTCCTCGATGGCGATCCCGCAGAAATGGCGCGGCAGGTGGCTTGGGCTGCGGGCAAGCCCGGGAGTGAAGACATCCTGCTCTCGTTTCAGTCTGACACCGAAGCCTACTATGGGCGATTAGCGAAAGCCCAGGATCTCTCACGGCGCGCGGTAGATGCTGCTGTACGTAATGACTCCAAGGAGACCGCCGCTTTGTGGCAGGTGAATGCTGCTTTGCGAGAGGCGGAGTTTGGCAACTTAGCCGCCGCGAAGGAAGCCGTAGTCGCGGCCTTAGCTTTGGCCCCGGGCCGGGATGTCAAAATGTTTGCTGCGTTGACCCTGGCGCAAGTTGGCGAATCCGCGCGCGCGAAGACGATCGCAGAAGAACTGGAAAAGAGCTATCCGTCGCAAACCATGCTGAAAGTCTACTGGCTGCCCACCATCCGGGCAGCGATCGAACTGCATGAGAACAATCTCACCCAGGCTTTGGTTTCTCTGGAGGCAGCTTCACCGTACGAACTGGGTGAGCCAGCGCAACTGCAGATGGGGACAATGTATCCCGCCTACATTCGAGGCCAGGCTCAATTGATGGCACATCATGGTCCTGCTGCCGCCGTCGAGTTTCAGAAGTTTCTAGACCACCGCGGCATTGTCATCAACTTCCCGCTTGGCGCTTTGGCCCATCTCGGCCTGGCCCGCGCATACGCTGTCTCCGGAGACACCGTCAAAGCCAAAACTGCCTATCAGGATTTCTTTACCCTCTGGAAAGACGCCGACCCCGACATCCCCATCCTGAAAGAAGCCAAAGCGGAGTACTCGAAGCTGCAATAGTGTGGAGTCTGGCGGTCACGATGTAGTACCAACCAAAAATCACATATCTGCGCACGCAATCGCACAGTGATTCCAAGCGGGGAAATCTGGATGCGTCTCGCGCTCAGACTCGAATACTTCTCCCGCCCGACCCATTGCGAATAATCTCGATTGCGAATCTTGAGCCATTCTTACCAGCCATCCTTCTAGGCCGAGTCACCCTACCGCGTTCATTGACGCGCCCATTTGAGAGACGTAAAATTTTGCGCGAATGATCGGCCAAACGATCTCGCACTACCGTATCGTCGAGAAACTCGGTGGCGGGGGCATGGGTGTGGTCTACAAGGCCGAGGATATAAAGCTGCACCGCTTTGTAGCCTTGAAGTTCCTGCCTGACGAGATTGCTAAAGATGCGCAAGCCCTAGCCCGCTTCGAGCGCGAAGCGCAGGCCGCGTCTGCCCTGAATCACCCTAACATCTGCATGGTCTTCGAGGTTGACGAACGAGAAGGTCAGCGCTTCATTGCCATGGAATTTCTAGACGGTATGACCCTGAAGTACCGCATCGCTGGGCGACCGATGGACACCGAGCTGATCTTGTCGCTAGCCATCGAGATTGCGGACGCGCTCGACGCAGCCCATACAGAAGGCATCGTCCACCGCGACATCAAGCCTGCCAACATCTTTGTGACCAAGCGTGGCCACGCAAAGATTCTTGACTTCGGATTGGCCAAGGTCAGTCTGGCAGGCAGTTCTTCGAACAAAATTGCGTCTCTTAACACGCAGACGGTTACGGTAGATGAGGAGCACCTGACCAGTCCAGGTACCATGCTGGGAACGGTGGCTTATATGTCGCCGGAGCAGGTGAGGGCGAAGGAGCTGGATGCGCGGTCTGATCTGTTCTCGTTTGGAGCGGTGCTGTACGAAATGGCGACAGGTGATTTGCCATTTCACGGAGAAAGCTCAGCGGTCATTTGCGAAGCCATCATGAACCGGGACCCGGTGGCGGTGGTGCGGCTGAACCGCGGCGTACCGCCCAAGCTAGAAGACACAATTAACAAGGCGATGGAGAAGGACCGGAACCTGCGCTATCAGCACGCCTCAGAGATGCGCACCGACCTGCAGCGGCTGAAACGGGACTCCGAGAGCGGGCGCACGCCAGCAAACTTGGGCAGGGTGGGCATAGACAAAGCGCCTGCGGCTCTGGCCGCGAAGCTTTGGAACACTGCGATTCCTGTCTTGCTGGTCGCATTGCTTATTGCGGGCGGACTTTACTACCGTGCTCAGCATCGGCCCAAACTCCTGATTGATGAAGACGCCGTCGTTCTTGCTGATTTTGCAAACCGCACGGGAGACCCGGTCTTCGACGACACGCTTAAGACGGCACTCAGTATTTCCCTCCGCCAGTCGCCCTTTTTGAAGCTTCTTGCCGACGACAGGATCTATGCAACCCTCAAGCTGATGACCCGCCCGGCGAACACGCCACTCACACCCGAAGTGACGCGCGAGCTATGTCAGCGGGCGGACAGCAAGGCTTACATTACCGGATCAATTGCCAGTCTGGGCAGCGAATATGTGCTCGGACTGAAGGCGGTGAACTGCCAGAATGGAGACACGCTGGCCCAGGAGCAGGTCACGGCGCCATCCAAGGGGAAGGTGCTGGGCGTGCTCGGCGAGGCGACCTCCAGGCTACGCGGCGAACTGGGCGAATCGCTGGCTACATTGCAGAGGTTTGATGTTCCGCTCGAAGAGGCCACCACATCGTCGCTCGAAGCTCTGAAAGCGTACAGCCTGGGCAGAAAAGCTTATCGCGACAAGGGCGCAGCTGCAGCCCTGCCTTACGATCAACGTGCCATCGAACTTGATCCGAATTTTGCCATGGGTTATAGGGAAGTGGGCAATAACTACTACAGCCTTGGCGAGCTAGGTCGGGCCAATGAGTACTACTCCAAGGCATTCCAACTGCGGGAGCACGCCAGCGAACGGGAAAAGCTGATGATTACCGCCGACTACAATTCGAGTGTGACCGGAAATCTGGATAAAGCCGCTCAGACGTATCAGGAGCAGATTGAGAACTACCATGAGACAGGAGCGTACGCCAACCTGGGTATCGTGTATTACGCACGGGGGCAGTACGAGAAGGCTGCTGCGATCACTCGTCAAGCCGCGCGCCTTTCACCGGATAATGTGGGTATATACGAGAATCTTGCCAACTACAATCTGGCCTTGCAACGATTCGACGACGCGCGGCAGACCATCCTCGATTTACAAGCGCGAAAGATGGATGATTTCGCATTCCACAATACTCTTTACGCACTTGCCTTTCTCAGGGCGGATTCCGTGGCGATGGCGGAACAGCAACAGTGGTTTGCGGACAAGCCCGCGTATGAGCACTTTGGACTTACTCTCGCATCCGATACCGAGGCGTATGCTGGTCATGCGCGCAAGGCGCGGGAACTGACCCAACGGGCTATAGACTCGGCTATCCGGGCTGATAGCAAAGAAACCGGTGCAATATGGCAGGCGAATGCTGCTCTGGAACAAGCGGCTTACGGCAATGCCAGGGAAGCCCGACAGACAGCAGCAAAGGCTTTGAATCTCGCTCCGATGAGTCCGGGGGTGCAGACTGAAGCCGCACTTGCGTTTGCGATGGCGGGCGATGCGGCGCGAGCCAAATCGTTGGCGCAAGACTTGGGGAAACGCTTCCCGCTGGACACTCAGATGCAGTCGCTTTGGCTGCCCGCGATTCAGGCGCAATTGGCGCTCGACAAAAGGGACCCAGCGGCCGCCATGAATGCCCTGCAAGCTGCTTCGCCGATTGAGTTGGGCGCCGTCCCGTTCGGCAACAATCTTTCCTGCCTCTATCATGTTTATGCGCGCGGAGAGGCAGACCTGGCCGCCGGACGGGGCCGAGAAGCCGCCGCCGAGTTTCAGAAGATCATCGACCACAGCGGTATTGTGTGGAATTGCTGGACGGGAGCGTTGGCGCGTCTCGGAGTGGCTCGGGCGAATGCTTTACAGTGTAGAAATTCCAAGGGAGCGGATGCCGATGCGGCGCGGGTCCGGGCGCTTGCGGCTTACAGAGATTTCCTCACCCTGTGGAAGGACGCTGACCCCGACATCCCCATCCTGAAAGAAGCCAAAGCGGAGTACGCGAAGCTGCAGTAGCGGCGTGACGATCTTCCAACCATGGCTGACCTGCTTGCACAAAGATTGTCAACTGCCGCTATCAGGCCTGTTTGCAACAGTTATCGTGGAGCGTGGCCGCCATTCAGGATAAAGTACGAGGCGTGACACAAAGAGATGGCTCAAACGACATCCTTGGAGAACAGGAGTTTTGGTAATTGTGTGCGCAGCAGTCGCATATTTCGTTTACCTCTGCTCACCTCATGGGTATCGGCGTCTCGAACAGCTCGAATCGCGCTCAGATCAGTTGACGCCACAAGGAGCACGTATTGAGGACGTTCGAGCCGGGCTATCGCGCGAAGGAATCACGTACTACGAAAGAATAGGGAAATCACCGGGTCCGTTACTCAGTTGGCTCTCAGGTCAAGATCGCTGCTAATCCCGGTAAGCGCATCATATCGTCCAGCTACCAGACCGGGGCTTGGCGTTTCCCTTGTGCGGAAAAACTGATCATCATCCTTGTCTTTGACGGACAAGACAAGCTGAGTAGGCACTATATCGGACGATTTCCTATCTGCCCCTGAACACTCCTGTCGATAACTGTTGCAAAATCTGATTTCGCCAGTTGCCTCGGATACGTTCTCTCGAATTGTGTCGCCGATGCCTTTTTTCATTCGTCATTAGTATAATCGCCCATTCTCGGCACTTTTTACTCCAGTTGTTCGCCGTTGCTTGCTAGAGCTACGAAACGGTCAGAGCATATCCCAGCCTCGGGCATTTACAATAGCGAAGAGCCGCTGGCTTGTCGGAGTACCACGTGGATCAGCAACTCAAAGAACGGATGAAGGAACTTGGAGAGGCCATCAACAAATCTCTTTTCGACTCGGGGCCTATCTCTGCAGTTGTCTCCCGCATCAAGGAGGATGGATACGACCCCTTCGTCGTCCTCGAAGCCACCATTGGCGTCAGCAAGACGGTCGAGCAAATATCGGACAAGGCGTCCGCTGTCTCCACCTTCTCGATGGGGACCTCTGAATCAGCACGCTGGATAGGAGAAATCGTCAGAGTCGCGACAACAAAGCCCGACGGGACACCACACCCCAGCGCGGGAAAGAGTGGAAGGGTACGGACATTATTGCCACTCGGTGCCCAGATGCGTGCAGTAGTTGAGGTTGGGAACGACTTCATCCTCGTCGGTGTGGAGTCGCTTGAAGTCTTGAAGCAACCACCAACCCGCTCGTTATCCGATTAGGGAACTCCGTTGAGAACGGTAGTTGCGAGACATCGCGATTTCACTCATCGCCAGGTCAATGAGCGAAATCGCCTTCCATGAGAATCTCTGGAGAATCCCACCGCTGGTGAACGTGGGGCTCGAGATTGCGTGGCTTGCCAGCCGCCATCCAATGACCCGCGTTAGGTCCAGCGAGCCGACATAAGCCAGAATTACTTCCTGCCCAGCACGCGGATGCGGGAAGTGAAGGCGCGGCCCTCAAAGGCGCTAAAGGTGAGGAATTGGGGCGACTCGATGTCGCTGTTAACCACTAATGGATTGCTGTGGTCGGTGATGTTGTCGACACCGCCGCGCAGTTCCCAGAAATATCCTAAAAGATGAAAGCGCTTCTCGAGTTGAAGGTTGAGTGAAAAATATTCGGGGAAACGATGCGATCCGGGCGGCCCAACCAGTTGCTGCTGACCGTTGGTGACGTTGAAAGGAAATCCAGTGCGCGTCTCGAGGGAATAGGCGATCTCGGTTTGGTGAATGATGGGCAGTTTGAAGAACGGCACGTATCCCCAGGACAGGAAACGATTGGGTGTGTCCCACGAGTATGGCCCCGGCTGTTGTGGACCGGGTAGAGGACTGTCGACGTTGAAGTCGAGAGCCTGATTGGAGCGGAGGCGAGACCGGGTGTAGGAACCCATCAGCATGTAGCTTTCCCGGAAATTGTGGCGGAGGGTCAGTTCGAGAGCGTCGTAGCGGTCGTCGCGCGTATTTTCGAGAACGAAGTTGCCGCCGGAGCCGCTGGGCGTGTTGTAGACAAAGCCGCGAGATCCACGTTTTTCCAGGAATTCCGCTTTCAGATAGATGGCGGCGGGTAGCTTTCTCTCGAGGCCCAGGCTCCAGTTTATGAAGCGCGGAGCTAGAAGGGCGTTTCGGTCGACGGAAAATGTACTCAGCACGGGCGTGGGTGAAGCGGTGGGGTTCCCATTGGCATCGACCGGCAAGCCGGACGAGTTGAAGAAATAGTCAGTGCGTTGACCGGCAAATGGACGGGCGATGAGGAACAGGAAGGTAGGATCATAGATCAAACCGATCCCCGCGGAAAGTTTCGTATTGCCCGAGTCGTCGAGGACGTAGGTTCCTGCCAACCGCGGGGAGACGAGCGGGGTGCGGACGACTTCGTCCCAATCGAGGCGGACTCCAGGTTCGATAAGCAGACGATTGGTGATCTCCCAGCGGTCTTCGATATACGCACTAGACTCGAAGTTGTACGTGGAGGAAGGCGAACCACCAGAAAAAGTGGAATAGAGGGAACATGGCGATGGTAGAGGAAGCGTGAGGCAGGTATTCGGAGCAGTGGGAGGAGTTTGGCCCTCGCGCAAAAAAGAGATGGACTGGCGGGCAAACTGAGCGTCGTAGATAAGACGGTCCAAGTCCACTCCGAGTTTCAGATCGTGACGGCCATACCAGTGAAGCGGAGGGAGAAACAGATTCGATAGAGCCTGCCAGCGCCGAGCCTGCGTGGTTGCGGAAAGATAATAGCTTCCGCTCGCTGTCTCGCCGAACGTCTCGGGAGTGATGAAGTAGGGCAACGTTCCGTAGGGAGTGTACTTCAGGTTGTACTGATCGAATGCCAATCCGGCTTCGAGCAGCTCGCCTCCCCGGAAATAGTACTGATCCTTCACGCTGGCTATGTACGCGGATTCGACGTCGCTGGGGTTCGACAGCTGCGGACTCAGCGGCGAGAGACCGTAATAGTCATCGTGGAGATGGTTCACCAGGAAGCTGCCCGTGACGATGTCGCGGCTGGTGACGTTGGCCTGGAGTTTGGCCAGGTTGCCTAGCCGCAAAAGGTGATCATTGTCGGCATTGGAGGGGAGTTCGGTGTAAACAATGTTGTCGTATTCGCCCTCCACTGCATCGTAAAACCAAACTTTCCCTTTTTTCAGCGGACCGGAAAAGGTCAGGCGCGGCAGGATCTGGTCGAACTTCAATCCTCCCTTGTCCTGAAAGGATGGCACGAAATTGGTGGCATAGAAGTGGAAGTGATCGTCGCCAATTCCAGTATTCAGTTGGAACAGCCCGCCTGAGCCCTTGCCGAATTCGGCTGGCTCGCGTGACGGTTCGACCTGAATGGAACGAAAAGCATCTGTACTGATACGGGCCAGCAGTTGGCCGTTGGCGGGTTGGGTGATGTTGAAACCATCGAGCAGGGTTAAGGTCTGATAGGTTTCTGCGCCAGCGATGTGAGGTTGTCCGTAGACGTCCTGTACAACGCCGGGGATGAAGTTGAGCACATTGCGATAGTCATGCGTGGCGGGATAAGGGATGTTGAGGACGTCGAGTCCGCTGAGGGTTTGCTGAGCGGCGATCTGTGCGGGATCGATGGCTGGGGGAGATTCGACCACATCGACTACCTCGCGCACTTCTTGCTGGTGGGAAAGAGTAACGTCGATGTTCGCCGCAGCGCTGGTCTAGACCGCAGGCAGCATCAAGGAATAAAAACCTTGTTTTTCGACGCGGAGCTGGTAAGCGCCGGCGGAGCAGGTTGGAGAACTGGCAGTGGCCGGCAAAATCAGTGACGCAGCGCAACGCAACCGCGTGGGGAGAAGCTTGTAAAAATACCAGGGCGGACGGCACGGCAACATCGTTTTCGTCGTTGATCTTGATCAGGATGTTCTGTGATGAGGCTGGTCCCGGTGGTTTTGTGAAAATCTGGGCAAGAGAAACGTGAACAATAAGAATACAACCTGCCAAACAAATCGCCGATGTGCGCAACCGAGGGGACCGGGACATAGCTGTCGTTTCCTATTTTCTCTCGGGAGAGCTCGTAAAGCTCGTGGAACCATCACGCTGGATTCACGGCGGTGATTCTTCCGCTCAAACCTCACCGGCAAATTCTTAGCGCAAGCGGTAGTTTGAGGTTACGCGCAAGGAATTTCGCGAAGTAAACGAACTGCGACCGGCCCCGAAAATTCTTTACAAGCCTGGTTAGCGCGGCTGGACGGATGAACCGCCCCCCATTTTCTATCACAAACGAAACTAGAGGTTTTAGGCAGCATGACTGCCCAGTAGACCACCTGATGGCGTTTCTGAACCTACGCCATCCAGGAGTCAAGCCGAGTGTGCTAACTTGACTCGAGAAGCATGAGCAAAAAGACCTCTGCGACGGACGCCACGAAAAATCAAGGTGGTTGCTCTCTCATTCAACTCGAACCCCGTCACCATCATCACTCGATCAGCCAGGGACGTACGGTGCTCACGACCTCGCTTGACGGATCGATGCGGGCTGAAGGAGATCAGGGGCTCTGGGTCTACCAGACTCGGATGCTGTCTTGCTATCAATGGAGTGTGAATGGGAACGCGCCGACCTTCAGTGCGCTTTCGGCGATAGAGCAACACCGCGATCTTGCTTACTATATTTTCGCTCCGCCCGAATGCGAGCACAAAGGAAATAAATGCGATCCTGCCCAGCAGGCAGTGGAACTTCTCATTGAACGCACGGTCGGGGAAGGTTTACTCGAAACACTGATACTGACGAATCATACGCAAATCAAAACCAGATTCGTGCTTCAGTTGCAGGTTTCAGCCGATTTCGCCGACCCTTCCGAGGCGCATGGGACGCGGCAACAAAAGGGGCATATTTCAGTTTTGTGGAACGAGAAGACTCCCGATCGCTTGTTAAGTTTCGACTATAAAACAAAGCATCGATACCGCCATCAGGGCGACTCCGGAACGGCTTCTTTACATCGCGGCGTCTATCTCGGAATCGCGCACGATCAGCCACAGCCGAAACATCGCAAAAATACTATCCGCTTCCACCTGATCCTGAAGCCAAAAGAAGTATGGCGCGCAACCCTGCGATGGACAGCGCAACTCGAGGGCAAAGACCTTCCTTTGTGGGGAACTGAAGGCGAACTCCGGCGGCAGCGATTTTTCATGTCCTCTGCCTCTTACAGCTCAACTCAAGAGAGAGATTTGACGAATATCGTGTTGCGGACACTTCATCAATCCGCCGGGGATTTGTCGGATCTAAGACTATTCGATCTGGATGGCAGAGATGCGATCGGACCAACCTGGATTCCTGCCGCCGGCCTGCCTTTGTATTGTGGCTTTTTCGGGCGAGACACTCTTTTTTCCGGCCGGGCGGCGGCCTCGCTGAGCACAGAGATAATGCGCGGTTCTCTCATGCAACTTGCTATTCACTTAGGCAAGAGTATCGACGATTGGCGAGATGAGCAGCCCGGGCGCATGATTCACGAGCTCCATACCAGTCCGTTGGCGGTGCTCAACTACACGCCTCACGGGCGATACTTCGGAACCACAACCTGTTCTTTTTTCTACCCATCGCTGGTCGCGGACCTCTGGCGCTGGACCGGCAAGAAGGATCTGGTGGAGCCGCTGATCGAACCTGCGCTACGAGGACTGCGATGGGCGGATAGGTTCAGCCGCGACGAAAGCGGGTTTTATAAATACCGGACGCGCTCCAAACAAGGCGAAAAAAATCAGGGATGGAAAGATTCCGGCGACGCCATCGTCCACGCTGATGGATCGCAGGTGGTCGATCCCCTCGGCACCTGCGAAATGCAATCATATATTTACAACTCTAAAATAGGACTTGCGGAAATTCTCGACCGTTTTGGCGAAGTTGCCGAGGCAAGAAGATTAAAAGCCGAAGCCATCGAATTCAAGAAGCGCTTCAACGACTTCTTTTGGATGCCGGACGAAGGTTATCTGGCGATGGGTATCGACTCAAAGAACAAGCCAATTCGTTCCATCGCCTCCGATCCTGGCCACTGTTTGCTTAACGGTATTGTGGATGATTCATTGAAAAAAGCCGTGGTAAAGCGCCTGATGAAGGACGATATGTTCTCCGGATGGGGCGTGCGTACGCTCTCGTCGGAACACCCGGCGTTCAACCCTTTTTCGTATCACCGCGGGTCAGTGTGGCCGGTTGAAAATGCGATGTTCGTGCTGGCGCTGGCTCGCTGCGGCTTGTATGACGACATGAGTCGCTTGGCTAAGGCTATCTTCGAATCCGCCGCATTATTCGAATATTGTAGGCTCCCGGAACTCTTCGCCGGGCATCAACGCGACAGTGAGCACGCGTTCCCCGGTCTTTACCCGAAAGCGAACTCACCCCAAGCCTGGTCCGCATCCGCCCCCTTTCAGATCATGCAAGCAATGCTGGGCATTCAGCCGGATGCTCCAAATGAAACTATATTCGTCGATCCGCACTTGCCCGCATGGTTGCCGGAAATTCATGTTAGCGACTTAACGATCGGCGATGCGGTTATCGATGTGCGATTCTTTCGAGACGAATGCGGGGTGACCTCATTCGAGTTGCTTAATCAGCAACAGAATCTGAGAGTTGTTCGGCGGTCCGGCTTTGATACTTCCACCTGAGTCTAGTCTTCTCCGCCGATCGCAAGAATAAATCAATGGATCGATATACAAGGTCCTGCCTGCGTCATACTTTTCTATCGCGAATCCCACCCGATTGTTATTCGTAATGGCGTAGTTCAAAAGCGAAGGATAGGCGAATAGAATTTTCACCATTTTTTCACTGCGGTTGCCAAATATTGCCTTATTTTACCTAATCAAGCCTACCCTAAGTCATTGAAAAATATAGGAATTTGTGACTTCTCGTTTGATTGAGAATCTTCCGTCCTAACCCCTAGACGATAGCGCCAGTGGTCCAAATTTTATCTTAGCATCAGCGAGATCGGCCTTCCGAACTCAAGAAAACCGCACGGAGGCTTAAGACCAGCGGCACGATGACCGCCGCCGTACAGGCCGACGAAAGAATGCCTATCATTTGGCTGGAATGGTCGGCGATGGCCCCGTAAGCGATTGGCGCGAGACCCCCGGCGCCGATGACTCCGGTATAGAATAACGCGAACGCTCGGCCTGTATCTCCTTTCGGAGCGAGTTCAGGAACTGTGCCGTACAGGACTGACGATGTACCGTTCAGCACTATGCCGAGAAGCGGGAGCAATACCGAGCATCGCGGCGATCGGCGTGAAACATGTAGCTACGATTAGCGCGGCTGTCGCGATTTCAGTTGCAACTACGCTCCAGACCACGCCAATGCGCTGACCGAGCCAGCCGCAACTCGCCTTACCTAGCGCTCCACCAACGAACAATAACGCCAATCCGAGGCCGACCGTCGGTGACGATCCTCCACGCGCGTGGATGAGAAACGGAAGGAACAAAAGGTAGCCCATGCGCGTTGCCGTATCCAGAATGCCGATCGAGAGCAGCACGCCGAAACCGCCACGACTTTCGCGCTTACGCCCGATCTCCTGGTGGATCGAAGCGAGGCCAGTCTCATTCGGTAGAAATGCAAGCAGCGTGGATGCGACGAGAATCCCGAGAAGGCCCATGAGCCCAACGACAGTTCGCCAGGGCAACACCGGCAGCAGAAGAGCAACGATTGCAGGAAGAGTAGCTTTTCCCAGGTCGCCGGCAAAATTGTAAATCCCCAGCTGCCCCGCGCGACTCTGAGCCATAGCTACGGGTCACCAGATCCGAGGCGCGTGGATGTTGCACGCTTGATCCGGCTCCGGCAAGAACGAGTCCGACGCAGAGACCCGCGAACCCGGTGGGCAGCGCCATGGCCACAAACCCGAGCGGCGCAACGAAAGTTGAGAGCGCGAGGGCCGAGCGCGGCTTCAACCAGCTGGTGGCGCGATTGGCTGGAAGCTGAAGTCCGCCCATCGTACCGTAGTAGAGCGCCCGAACCACGGCGAGCCCCATGTAGGACAAGCCGAACTGCGCCTGCCAAGCCGGCAGCAGCGCATAGAGCTGATCTGTGTAGCCGTCATGCAGGATGTGCGTAAGACAAGCGCCAAAGAGGTTACGGCGCTTGCTGTCAGTAGACCGCTTAGCTGGAAGGTTTTGTAGATTAAACATCAAGGGCTCCCAAGAGACACAAAGTCTATTTCGACTTTGCCCTCTGGGATTTTTGCCCTTGGGTGCGGAACCGCTCGGTCCTCTGTGGCGCTCGGACCGATCTGGGGGATCGGAACCCTAGCCACCAAATTCCGTCGATGGAGATATCCTAATAAATAATTCCGAGCAGCACAAGATTTGCCTCTCGCGTACACCATTCATGCCTCTCGCGCAGATGAATCCTAGGGAAACCGGACGTCGAGGCTGTAGATTTCCTGCGTGCTGCGATCGCGCATCAGCAGTATTGATCCGTCCGGCGCAAGCCCCACCCAAAAATCCCAAGCGTCGAAGCCGCGCGGAATCTCTTTCAGGCTAAACAGGCGCTCGAATTTTCCATCGGGGACCTGGATGCGCACGATGTCGTCGACCTTGTCGGAATAGTCTTCGGCGTAAAGGTACTTGCCATCGTGTGACCAGTTCTCATACCCGAATCGCGAGGTTGCGAGCGGTGACCATGTCTTTTTGGCAAAGTCGTAGAGCAGAAGCTTGGTTGAGTCGGAGGAAAGCGCGGCAATATAACGGCCATCAGGCGAGCATCTGGGACTGAATAATCCTTCCGATCCTGGGACATCGCTGACTCCTCCGCTTTGCAGGTTCAGGATGTGAATGTTCGGTCCCGGCGCCAGCGAATAATCGAACCATGGCATTCCAGCAAAAACTATCGAACGTCCGTCCGGAGTCCACGTAGGATCGCCCTGGTTGTGATCATCACTCTTCAGTTGCTGAGGGGTGCCGCCGTCGGCCGGAAGCAGATAAAGATTCCACGGACGGCCGGGAAGCGATGCGATAAAGACGATCTGCTTGCCGTCAGGCGACCAGCGCGGCATATGCACCTGCATGGGATTGAACGTTAATTGTGTTCCGGCAGTGCCGTCGATCTTGCTGCGCCACAAGATGCCTTCAGGATGAGTGACGTAAACCATCGTCTGGCCATCATCGGCAATGTCCACTTCTCCAGCCGAAACTCCCGGAAGCAAGACGGAGGATTGTCCGGAGTGCCCTTTTCCTTCCATGCGAATCAGGTCAAAGCGCCGTTGCTGGCCAATGACGAACAGCTTCGTGCCATCGGTGCTGGGAGTGGGATTGGTGAATAACAGCGGTCCGACGGTCAGCTGCGCAGGCAGATTTTTACCTTTGCGAAAGAAAGACGTCCCTTCGCGCAATGCCCAGATGTTTTCGGAGTTATTGTCGGCCGATTGGAAAAGGAAGTATCTGCCATCAGGCGTCCAGTTGCCGGCTGCCTCCTGTGGCGTTTTTTTCCAGTTCGGCAAAACGAGATGGAGGTTCTGGCCCTGCGCGGTGATTTCCCAAAGAGCAGTGGTGCGTTGGCTTGTGTCACGAACGGAGAAACGTATGCGCGTGCCATCCGGAGAGAATCGCAGATCGAACGGGACATCCCTTTGTTTGCGCAAGCTCGCGCGATTCGCTGCCATCGGAATTGCAAAGATAAAGATTGCTCCCGCTGGAGTAAAGAATGTGCTGGCCGTCGGGCGTCCACGCGGCGGCGTGTGCAATGATCTCGTCGATGCGATGCGGGGAGCCAGCCGGTACGGGCACAATCCAGACCGGTGATTCAGTTACCGAACCTTCGGCCGAACCTTTGACCAGCAGCTGCGAGTTGCGCGGCGAGAAATCGTAAATATCGGCAGCGGTTAAGGGGCTCGGGACAGGAGCGGCGTCACCGCCAACTGTCGAAACTTGCCGCAATACCGAATGCCCACCCACATATTCGGAAAAATACAGGCGCGCCCCATCCGTGGCCAGAGAGCGCTTAGGGAAGCCGTCGTTCGTGATTTGTACCGACCCAAGCACCGTTGGCGGAGATGAAGATGGACGGAGAAAATATCCGGCCGCAAGCAGAGCCAGGACGCTGAGAATGGCAATCCTCGCAATCCAATTCTTCTTGCCTATGCCTGCCGCACTTGATTGCGCGACGCCGGATGTGATCGAAGAGCGGGCCCAGGTTTCAGTTTTGTCGCCAGGGATTTCGGCGGCGTGTTTCACGCTCCGAAGATCGGCAGATATTTCTTTCGCGGATTGGTATCGGCGGTCCGGATCTTTTTCGAGCGCCTTTTGAACAACCTCCTCGAACCTTGCAGAGGTACCGGCACCGAACTGTAGCGGCCATTCCGGCGTGCCATGCAAAAGAGCGTCGGACATGGCGGCCGACGTCTGTCCGCGAAAGGGCAGTTTCCCAGTCGCCATCTCGTAGAGCACGATGCCGAACGAGAACAGATCGCTGCGATGATCCAATGGCTTGCCCAGCGCCTGTTCTGGCGACATGTAGGCCATGGTCCCGAATGAAGTGCCCGGACTGGTGAGGTGCTCTGCAGGAATTGTGGGAACGCCGAGAGTAGTGTCGCCGTGTTCTGTCTCCTCAGAAGTAGTCAACTTAGCCAAGCCGAAGTCGAGAATTTTGGCGTGCCCGCGTTCGGTCACGAAGATATTGGCCGGTTTAATGTCGCGATGGACGATTCCGCGGCTGTGAGCGGCATCCAGGCCTTCGGCAACTTCGATAGCCAACCTTAATAGAGTGATGAGCGGCAAACGCCCTTCGGCAATGCGATCTTTCAGCGTAAGGCCATCGAGATATTCCATGGCAATGAAGCGACGGCCTTGCGCCTCGGCGATTTCGTAAATGGTGCAGATGTTCGGGTGGTTCAGGGCGGAAGCAGATCGGGCCTCGCGGCGGAAACGTTCCAGCACCGTGGGATGACGGGCCACCAGATCGGGAAGAAATTTGAGAGCCACGAAGCGTCCGAGCTCCGTGTCTTCCGCTTTATAAACGACACCCATCCCGCCGCTGCCGATCTTCTCCAGAATCCGGTAATGTGAGATCGTGGACCCTATCATGGATGGGCAACTGATGAGAGTGTGATGCGATGGTAGGCCGGGGATGGAAGTCAAGTCAATGCAGCAAACTCAGTAATCTATGGGTTGCCGCGTCGAAGACAGCTATTTTCGCGGAGATGGGAAAATTATCAACCGTATGCCGGCTCGATTTTGCCTTCGAGCAGAGCATTATAATGGCCCACATAAATGCCTCTTGCTGCTCGCACGAAACTTGGCCCTTATGAAATTCAATCACCGCTCGGCGCGGGCGGCATGGGCGAAGTTTATCGGGCCAAAGATAGCCGGCTTGGCCGTGATGTTGCGATCAAAGTCCTGCCGGACTCCCTGGCCAGAGACGCCGAACGGCTGCGACGATTTGAAAATGAAGCGCGGGCGATTGCGGCGCTGAACCATCCCAACATTCTTTCTATTCACGACATCGGCACATATGATGGAGCGCCTTATCTGGTGTCAGAGTGCCTTGAGGGTCAATCACTGTGGCTGGTGTTGACTGGTGGGGCGCTGCCTTTGCGGCGGGCCGTCGACTCCGGCACTCAAATCGCGCACGGCCTGGCGGCGGCGCACAACAAAGGGATCATTCATCGCGACCTGAAGCCGGAAAATATCTTCGTCACCCGCGAAGGGCGGGTGAAGATTCTCGATTTTGGATTGGCAAAGCTGGCGCACCCGGAGGAGTCATCTCACGATGGCGCGACCATGGAGGGAATTCCCACCTCTGCGGGCGCCGTGCTCGGCACGGGGCGAACATTCTTTGCCCGCGACCCGAGCGAGCGGGGCGGCCTGTATCCGCTTGCCGGCGGAGAACCGCGGCTGATTCCGGGCTGGTTGCCGGAAGACATCTGGGTTGCCTGGGCCGCAGACGGACGATCGGCCTATGTTTATCACGACGACAAAGCTTCTGCGCCTCTCTACCAGCTTGAGCTTGCGACTGGGAAGCGGAAGCTGATGACGATCCTGGTTCCGAGTGATGTTGCCGGAGTGACGACCATCGTGAATGCGCGCATGACTGGGGACGGCGAGACTTATGGTTATTCCTTCTCCAGGGAGTTATCTGATTTATTCCTGGTCGACGGAGTACGCTAGTCGCGGGAAGCTATGATCCTGACGTATACACTTCTCGAAAAGGAATATCTTGATGCGCAGCGAGCCTTCAAGGCGCATCTGGCTCGAACCGGACCGCTGTTCCGGATGACTATCCCGATTGTGCTGGGCGCACTGCTGACGGCAGCCTATTCTCTTTTCATCGTCAACAATCTGGCTTGGGGCATTGGGCTGTGTTTGGCAGCGGCATATCTATTGGCGAGCCGGACATTCATATGGCGATGGCGTGTCCGGAATGCGCTCAAAGAACACCCGGAACGGCTTGGCCCCTTTACGGTCGAATTAACGCCGTATGGCATCAAGGTCGATGCATCGGCATCGGAGTGGTACTGGCCGATTGTCCGCCGCTATTACGAAACGCGTGATCTCTTTCTGCTGTCGGGACCCGATCGAGAGTTATGCATTCTTCCGAAGCGCGCCCTTCCTGTTGGCGATAGGCTGCAGTGGACGGAGAAACTCCGTGCCGAATTGAAAGGGCGAGGACGCCGCGACAATCCTGATGCTCTCCTGTTGAAGCTAAGCGCAACTTGGGCGGTCGCGGCTCTGTTCTTTTTACTGTTATTTGCGGGTTCAATTTACAACTTCTTTGCTCCGACATTCCAGCGCGCAGGCATGCGAAACAGAATAGGCAATCGAAAATACCCAAAAGTGTCGCCTGCAACGCCCGCTCCCAGCAGCGATTTGATCGGCAGCGGCGCAGTTTATCTGGTCCCGTTGGGCAAGCCGCAAAGTTTTCTCTCAACCGATCTGCTCGCTTATTACCGCAAGAAATATGGATTGGAGCTGCAAGTTCTGGCGCCGGTTTCCTTGCCGGCGTGGACCTTCGACGAAACTCGTAAACAACTCATCGCAGAAGAACTGATCGAGGATATCAAGCGAGCATACCCGCGGCTGGTCGCGGATTCCGATGCGGTCTTTGTTGGAGTCACCGATCAAGACATGTATATCTCGCAGATGAACTGGTGGTACGCCTTTAGCTGGAGGCAGGAAGAAAGGTTCGCCATCATCTCGACCGCACGGATGGACCCCGTGTTTGAGAAGCAGCCAGCGAATGCGGAACTCGCGGCAGCGCGCGCGCGAAAAATGCTGACGAAGGATATTGGTTTCCTTCACTATCACCTGCAAGGCAGTTACAACTATTCAAGCGTGCTTTACGACTCGATTGATGACGTAGAGGACCTCGATAACATGGGCGAAGATTTCCTCACCGCGGATACCGCCGTTAGAGCCGAACGGCGCCTGCAGTACGGAGACCCATGCTTCACTATCCGTCATTATTATGGTCCCGAAAAGGCGCGAACTGACTCGGGCGCGTTGACCGGCTGCAGCGTGGCAGCTCATCAGTTGAACGTGGAGATCATGGAAGTGGACTTACGCTATGGTCTATTCATGGATCGTCGAACTGAGTTCTATGCTCCCGGCAACATCCCGCTCGAGTTTACGCGGGTGTTGCGAACGCAAGATTCGCGGGCGCGAGCGTTCGGAATCGGCGGCACTCATAACCTCAATATTTTTCCAGTTGGCGATACCTGGCCGTTCACCTGGATGGACTTGATCACTGTCGAAGGTGGCCGGGTCCACTATAAGCGCACTAACTGGGGATTCGGTTATTGGGACGCCACTTACTCAGAGTCAGACACTTTCTCAAACGAATTTTCCGGTTCCAAAGTCTCGTGGAACTGGCCCGGATGGAAGCTCGCCGAAGTAAGTGGTCGAACTTATTACTTTCCCGACGGCGAACATCGGCAGCGCCCCGAGCAAGCGGCTGTGCTGGCAATCGAAGACGGTCGCGGCGATCGGTTGAACCTGCCCCGCGATTCAGCTGGAAACTTGATCCGGGCGTACTGCGCTTGCGGCCGCGAAGCGAATCGAGAATTGGACTTTCAATATGACCAGCAGAATCGAGTTAAACATTTCCGAGACCGTAGCGGCGGCGCGAATGTGGACTATGAGTACGATTCCGCCGGCCGCCTCCAACGCGTCGAAGAGGCGAATGGTCAAGTTACGACTTACTCCTACGATGCGAAGAACCGTATGATCAGGGTGATGCAGAGTGACAAGCAAAGTGAAAAGCAGAATGGCAACCTTGTCCTCACTAATGAGTTCGATGGCGCCGACCGCGTGGTTCGCCAGACCTTGCCCGACGGGCATACGTACACCTTCAAGTACAGTTTCGATCGAGAGGGTAACGTAGGAGAAATCGACGTTGTGGATTCCTCCGGCCTAACCCGAAAGATAAGTATGAGCTTGGGAGGGCAATACACTTTGAAGCCGGTGCATAACAAGTAACGAGAGCAGCAACCCTATTCTAGTCTCCTATAACCATTACTAAGTAAATAGTAAAACACCGCGCCATTTGTGTTATCCTCCTCCCGATTTGCACTTACGCGGGCAGGAGACGATTTATGACGACTTTGCGCCCCATGAGCTTAGGCGAGTTGCTCGACCGCAGCTTCTTCCTCTACCGAAAGCATTTTGCCCTGTTCGTCGGGAATCATTGCCCTACCCCATCTTGTGGTGCTTGCCTTCCAACTCATTCAGGTCGCGATCGGCCGCGGAAGGACAGCCGGGTTCGCGGCAACGGGTTTCGTGTGGCTGCTCGCCACCATGATCCTTTATTTGGGCGCGTATGCCGGCATCGCAGGGCGCGACCGTGGTGGCAGTTTCGAAAGTTCATCTGGGAGGCAGCAGCAGTATTTCCGAGGCATTCTGCGGCATCAGAGGCAGGATTCTCTACCTGTCGCTGATCATGATCGGCGTCGGAATCGGCATTGGCATCGGACTCGTTTTGCTGATTGTTCCCGGAATTATTTTGGCGCTCATGTGGTCGCTGACCATTCCGGTTGCGGTGCTGGAGGACAAGGGGCTGCGCGACGCGACCTCACGCAGCGCGGAATTGACCAAGGGCAACCGCGGCCGCATATTCATGATCTACTTCTTGTTTATTGTTTTGATGTACATCGTGATTCTTCTCTGGGAAGTACCCATTTTTGCTGCGATCGGCATGTTCGCGCGCAGCCATCGTCCCATGACTGTCCTTCCGATTTGGACGCAGATCGCATTCCCTGTATGCACGCTTCCTCAGCCAATGCCTGGTGGGCCCGTTGCTCACGATTGCACTTTCGCTCGTCTATTACGATCAGAGAGTGCGGAAAGAAGCTTTCGACCTGGAACTGATGATGTCTACCCTCGATAGCGCGCAAAGCGGTACGCCAGCACCGCCGACGCTGCCGTCTGCGGTAGAGGGTCTGGGATGACGAATGGTGGCGCGCCGGTGGTTGCTGATCCTGCTCTTGGTTTCTACTGCATAACGTTTTACTGCATAATGCTTGCAGCGCCCTGTGAGTCGGAGCCCCAGACAGCCAGGCTCACAGCCTCCGAATACATCACGCAGCTCGACGCGCCTCGCTTCCAGCGTCAAGCAGTTGGCCCAACCGGACGAGGCACCGAAGCTGCAGCGAGACATTCCTGCGGTCTGGCATATTCAAGCTCGAGCAACGAACCTTCGATGTGTCGTCCGAATGGCTGCGCGACGCACCTGAATAGCTGGCAGAGAAAGCCAAGCCGCGAGATCCTGGACAGGATCGCCGGCCATCTGCAAACCCTGCGTTCGGAGGCAGCCTCGTTCCAGCGGCGTCCGTCGGATGAATCAAAAAAGCGAGTTCTGTTGAACGGCATTCTTGCCGGCCCGGAATTTCAGGATCTTCACGGACCAACATGGCTGGACCGCCTCAAACAACGAATTTTGGAGGCGCTGATCAGAATGCTGGGCCGGATCTTTCGGTCTTCCGCGATTCCAACGATCGGCAATGTGGTGGTTTATGGGTTCATGGCATTGGCCATGCTCGCCGTGGCTTATTGGATGTACCGCACGATCCGTAACAATGCCGGGATGGATGAGATTGTGCCGCATATTCTGCCGGTATCCAGCAAAGGATGGAAGCTGTGGATGAATGAGGCGCGGCTTGCGGCGGAGCAGGGAAACTGGCGCGAGGCCATTCATCTCGCCTACTGGTGCGGAATTTCTTTCCTTGAAGCGCAGGAATTGTGGCGGCCGGATGTGGCGCGCACTCCGCGCGAATATTTACGACTTTTGCCCGCCGCCAGCGAGCATCGCCCGACGCTTGGCGCCCTGACACGAACCTTCGAATTGATTTGGTATGGCAAGCAACAAGCCGATGCCCGCGCGTTTTCCGAGGCCTTAGCGCAACTGGAGAAACTGGGTTGCCAATCCAATTGAGCGCGGGTGACCGAAAGCTGTTTCTCATTGCCGGCGGAGTCTTTCTGCTTCTAGTACTAAGCGCTCTCATTCTCACCAAGGGTGCGGAATCTACGGAGGAGATTCCGACCACTTATTCGGCCGGTTCCGGTGGGGCTAAGGCGGCCTATCTTTTATTAAAGGCGTCCAGCTACAAAACGGAACGATGGGAACAGTCGCCAACCGAACTACCGCAGTCGCAAGAACAACGTACAACGCTCATTCTCGCGGAACCGTCTGGCTCGCCCACCACCGAAGAGCGTAGCCGGCTTCGCGCCTTCGTGGAAGGCGGTGGCCACATCATTGCTACTGGTGTGTTTGCGGGTTTTTTTCTCCCGGAGAATGGAATTGTTCCCGACCCCGTGCATGGCATGACCTGGAAAAAGCTCATCGCGCTCTCTCCTTCTCCCATCACCCGCGCGGCACCGGAGATTACGCTAGCCCCGCAAGCCTATTGGAGCGCGTATGGTTCGAGGACGCGTGATTCGTTTGCCGTTCCACTTTATGGAGACGGCGACAAAACGATGGTGGTTAAATACAACTTTGGCAAGGGCGAAGTGATCTGGTGGGCTTCCGCGACCCCACTCACCAACGCTGGGCTGAAAGAAGCTGGCAACCTGGAGTTTTTTCTCGCCTGCCTCGGCGGCTCGCAAACGCGAATTTTGTGGGATGAATATTTTCATGGCTATCGGCATTCGCTGACGGCCTCGATCAAAAACTCGCCGGTGAAATGGATCTTTTTTCAGTTCGCACTGTTTGCGCTGGCGATTCTTCTGACCTATTCGCGGCGCAGCGGACCGATCAGCATGCCGGCCGGCGAAATTCGGCTCTCACCTTTGGAGTTTGTCCGCACGCTCGGCGCTCTGTACAAGCAGGCCAATGCTGCGCCAGTGGTGGTGGATATCAGTTATCACCGTTTTCGCTACTGGCTGACGCGACGTTTGGGTATGGCCGGCAATGCGCCAGTCGAGGAATTGGAGCGTGCTGTCCGCGAGCGCTGGAATTTTGAGGACGCCGATTTCGGCGCCACGCTTCGCGACTGCGAGTCTGCTCCCTACGACAACACTCTGAAACCGCGAGCCGCCTTGCGCCTGGTAAGGTCTCTGGATGACTATGCAAGCAAAATGAAATTATTTTCGGGCAAGAATTAAATCTGGCGGCAAGAATTAAGGAGAAGAATGCATGGAAGCGGTGCCGCGGTTGACGCAACATTTCCGGGCTGAGATGAGCAAGGTTGTCGTGGGCCAGGAAGAGCTCAAGACGCAATGTCTCATCGCTTTGCTCTGCCAGGGACACGCACTGCTCGAAGGCGTGCCTGGGATCGCGAAGACGCTCGCCGTAAAAACTCTCTCGCATCTTCTGCGGCTCGAGTTTCAGCGCGTGCAATGCACCTCCGATCTGATGCCTGCCGACATCATCGGCACCAATGTGCTCAACCTTGCCGACAGCGCTTTCCATCTCCATCGCGGACCGGTATTCACGCACCTGTTGCTGGTGGATGAAGTCAACCGCATGCCGCCGCGTACCCAGGCCGCGCTGCTCGAGTGCATGGAGGAGCGCCAGGTTACGATTGATGGTGCGCGCCACGACCTTTCGCCGTTCTTCACCGTATTTGCCACGCAAAACCCGGTGGATTTCGAAGGCACATACCCTCTGCCCGAAGCCCAGCTCGATCGTTTTTTAGTGAAGATTCGCGTGCCCTACCCGGAGGCGAGCGAAGAAATGCAACTGCTATCGAACGTCCAGAATGGATTTGATTCTCATGACCTGGCGAGTGCTGGACTCATCCCGACCGAGCCGGAGTTGCTGAAGCAGGCGCGGCAAGAAGTCAGAACAATTACGGTGCAAGAGTCGCTCTTCACCTACGTGGTGCAGCTTGTGCGCCGCACGCGCGCCTGGCCCGCGCTATCCCTGGGAGCAAGCCCGCGGGCCGCGGTGAGCCTGATGGTATTTTCGAAAGCGATTGCGGCGATGGATGGCCGCGAGTACGTCATTCCCGACGATGTGAAGCAAGCGGCATTGCCCGTTCTGCGCCATCGAATCGTGTTGAAGCCGGAAGCCGACCTCGAAGGCATCACCGCCGATCAGGTGCTGCAAGATGTGTTGCGAGCGGTCGAGGTGCCGAAGTGAGTATGGGCGCGATTCATCCCCCGAATGGAGCGCCCGGAGCGCCGGGTGTTCCCGACCCGCGAATGGGCGAAACGCCCGTCTCATCTTATGGAGCTGTGCCAAACCATGGAGCTGTGCCAAACGAAGAAACCTCTGGCGAATTAATTCCGACATCGGTGGAGGCGCAGGCGCACACATTCAAGCGCGCTGGTGTTGCGTTCGCGAATCGCTTCTTCTTTCTTTTGCTTGCTGGTCTGATCTGGCTGGTACCTGCATTTGCCGACCATCGTTTTGTGTGGGCGATGTTGGCTTGGGATGTGCTTGTCCTTCTGATCTGGTTGCTCGACTTGAGTAGACTGCCCAAGCCGGCCCAATTCAAGGTCCGCCGGACATGGCTCGGCCCGCCGGCTCTGTCGGTGGAGTCGAACGTCAGACTGATACTGATCAATGCATCGAACTCTACTGTACGCGCCAGAATTATGGACGACCTTCCGCAACAGCTGCGCCGTGAACCGGCGCAGGTTGAGATTACCGCGCGTCCGCGAAGTGAGGCGGAGGCGCAATACTCGATCCTTCCTATGGCCCGTGGGAGAGCCGATCTGGGCGATGTTTACATCCACTATCAAAGTCCGATGCGGATTGCCGAGCGCTGGGCGCGAATCCCCATGGCGCAGACGGTCATTACCTATCCCAACCTCGAAGAGGCCATGCACCATTCGGTCTATTTGATCCGCAGCCGGCAGATCGAATTGGAAAAACGCTACACGCAATTTCGCGGCGCCGGCCGGGCCTTTGAAAGTCTCCGCGAATATCGCGAGGGGGACGAATTTCGCGACATCTGCTGGACCGCCAGTGCTCGTCGCGGAAAGTTAGTCACTCGTCTCTATGAAATTGAGCGCAGCCAAACCATCTGGATTATGCTCGACGCCGGTCGGCTTATGCGTACTCGGGTCGCGGGTCTCAGCAAGCTAGACTATGCGGTGAACGCAGCTCTGACCTTGACCCAGGTTGCTTTATATTCCGGTGACCGCGTCGGGCTACTTGCCTATGGACGCGGCATCCGGCAGCGGGTTCCGGCAGCCCGCGGCGCTGCTCACCTGATGCAGATGATGAGGCAGCTTGCGCTCGTGCAAGAGGATCGATGGGAGGGCGATCACCTGCAGGCCGCGAGCCGTCTGCTCAACGACCAGAAGCGGCGCAGCCTGGTGGTTTGGATTACCGACCTGGCGGAGACGGCGATGACTCCCGAGGTGATCGAGGCCGCTTCGCGGCTGATGCCTCGCCACCTTGTGCTCTTCGTGGTAATCGGCCAGCCCGACTTGAACGAACTCGCGGCTGAACGGCCCGAAGACGTCGATCAGATGTATCAGATTGCGGCTGCGCAGGAGATGGTTCACCGGCGCGAATTGCTGCTGGCGCGTCTGCGCGAGCGCGGCGCTCTGGCGATGGAAACGACTTCCGGTAAACTCTCGACCACGGTAGTGAATTCCTACCTCGAGATCAAACAGCGAAATCAGCTTTAGCCGCGGCTCTCCTTGGCTCATCCTTGGCCGGCATTGCCGGCTGCCAAAACAAATACGCCACAAGCAGTGTGAACAGCGCCGCCGCCAAGCCAAACTTCAAACGCACCGCAAGTCCTGTGGGAGAGACAAAAGCCTCGATAACTCCGGCGATGATCAGGATCGGAACGGTGCCAATTAATAATTTGACCGCCTCGGTTCCGGCGCGAGCCACCGACTCGCGTCGTGGCAAAAAGCCTGGAAAGAGCAGGCCATACGCCAGGCGCAACCCCGCGCCACCAGAAATAAAAATGGCGGGCAACTCGAGCACGCCGTGGGGCGCGACAAAACTCCACAACTGCAGGCTCATTCCAGAGAACCAGCATGCCGTGCCGATAACTCCAATCAGGAGGCCATTGAAGATCATCATGTAGATTGTGCCCACGCCGCCGGTAATGCCCGCCGCAAAACTCATAAAGGCGACGCCCATGTTGTTCGTCATGATGGTGCTGGAGGCGACTGGCTTGATCCCCACGATGGAATGGGTCCACATCTCATGACGCTCGATTGTCTCGACCATCTGGGGCCCGAGGATCTTCACTTTGAAATCCGGATCGTGATAGGTCAGTCCCACTCCAACGATGGCCGAGGCGAGAAAGATTAAAAATGCCACGAGGCAGTAACTGAGATTCTGACGGAATATCCGCGGGTAAGTGTAACGTAAGTACTCTACCATCGTGGCCGGACTCGCCCGATCAGCGGAATAAATGGTATTGTGGGCGCGCGCCAGTAACTGGTTCAGGTAGTGGGCGAAATGAATGGAGCCGCGGTCTTCGCGAAGCGCCGCTAAATCGGCGGCGATTTGGCGATACAAAAGGCTGAGCTCCTGCAACTCGTAGCGCGAAAGGGATTTGAACCCCTTGCTGGTGGCGCGCTCGAGCAGTTCTTCCAGCCTGCTCCAGTGCGGCTTGCGTTTTTCCAACCAACGAGTGGAGATCACGAGTGCAGTCCCAAGGTCCATCAAACGACGCGTTACAAAACGACGCATTGCAAAACGATCAGTTACAGATCGACACTCCCGAACAAATCTCCCTTGAGTTACCGCTGGCCGGAATCGGGAGCCGGTTCCTCGGCCTGGCAATCGACACTTTACTTCAATTCCTGCTCTGCGTCATGGCCATAGTCGCATTGGTGTTCGCCGAAAAGGCCGGAGTCGGTTCGTATCTGCGATGGGTTCACATCCCGGTAAGCTGGATTCCAGCCGTCGTCATCCTTTTCGTATTTTGCGTTTATTGGGGATACTTCGCTTTTTTCGAAATTATCTGGAAGGGGCAGACGCCCGGCAAGCGCGTGGCGAAGATCAGGGTGATTAAGGAATCTGGCCGGCCGATCAATGCCTACGAGGCTATCGCGCGCAATTTGCTTCGAGCCATTGATGGATTGCCCGGCATGTACGGTGTTGGCATCGTCTGCATGATGCTGAATCGCCAAAATCGGCGGCTCGGCGACTACGTGGCCGGCACAGTCGTGGTGCACGATAAGCGCGCCGACGAGGTCAGACTCGAATGGAATCGAGCTACGGAAGCGGCAGCGTCCAACCCGCAAGTCGCCCTCATCGGCACGGAAGAACTGGTTCTGATCGAAACCTATTTGCAGCGCAGAAGCGAAATAGACCTAGTACTTCGCGATCAGGTCGCATACAAAATTGCCACCCGAATCACAGAAAAGACTGGCTTGCACCGGGAGCCGGACCAATCCCTGGATGATTTTCTGGAGTTGGCAGCCCGCCAGGCCCGCGACACGGCACGATTCCGCTGAACTCGGGCCAAGCTAAGTTGAATCCCCGAAACCGCCTCCTGGACCGCAATATCATCGTGGTCATTACTGGGCTGACTTTGCGGCACGCTTTGCGTCCTGCTGTATCTTATGTGACGCTCGAGCACCCACTGGCAGGAACAAGGAAAACCGCTTATCATGTCCGAACTTTCTGTTCCCGTCGCAAACTGGCACGGCATTCATTGGGGACGAGGTTCACGACAGGGGTTCACGACAATGACGAACGGCAACCCGACGCAAAATCTGTCCAACCATCGGCCCGCGGCAAACGGGCTGGCAATAGTTCGTCTCACCATCGGCGCAATGTTTGTGTGGGTCTTCTTCGAAAATCTGGGGAAAGGTCTCTACACTCCAGGCGGCTATGCAGGCCTGATCGACTATTACATAAAGTCGGGTCACTCGCCGGCCGCGTGGAAGGCAGTCATGGGTTTGGCGGCGAGTCACGCCGCGATGGCTGCACCGATGCAGGCTATTACCGAGATCGGTCTCGGGATCCTGCTCGTCATTGGTCTGCTGACGCGCCCCGCCGCCTTTATAGCGTTTCTCTACCTGGGCAGCCTTTGGATCTCGGAGTGGGGCACGGCGTGGATCTGGGAGTTGCTGGTTCCGGTGCTCGCATCGCTGGCGCTGTCGGTGGGGAGAGCCGGCCGAGCGTGGGGCGTAGACGCCTTGCTGGCGCGGCGCTCGCCATCCTCGCCCTGGTGGTAACTTAAGCGTGATGATTTGAGCGCGGTAACAAAGCGTGACGACTTGAGCCCGAGCCAAGATCAAGTGCGAGTCTCGGTCGTCATTCCCACGCACAACGAAGCGCAGTCCATTGGCCGTGTCTTAGCTGATCTTCAATCTGCAGCCGACATTGTCACCGAGGTTTTGGTTGTAGATAGCAATTCAGCCGACGGCACTCCCGACATCGCTGCAAAGATGGGAGCCCGCGTCCTTCATGAACCTCGTCGCGGATACGGTCGTGCCTGTTTGACCGGGCTGGCCAATGCGAGTTCTCCCGATGTAATCGTTTTTTTGGACGGCGACTATAGCGATCGACCCGCCGAACTGCCACTTCTGTTAGCTCCAATCATTGAAGGCCGCGCCGATATCACTATCGGTTCGCGCCTGGGGAAGCAGAGCATTCGCGGAGCATTGCCGTGGCATCAGGCGTTTGGCAATCGCCTGGCAGCTTTCCTTATCAGGCTTTTGTATGGTCTGAGGATTAGCGACCTGGGACCGTTCCGTGCCGCGCGTGCGGATGTTCTCCGTCGGCTTGAGCTCCAGGAAAATACCTACGGCTGGGCTGTTGAAATAATTCTAAAAGGAACGCTCGCGGGTTTCCGCATCGTTGAAGTGCCGGTGAGCTATTATCCGCGCATAGGAAAATCGAAGATCAGCGGGACGCTGAAGGGCACAGTGGGAGCGGCCTGGTTCATCCTGTCATTGATAGTGCGTTATTATTTTCGGCGGCGAAGGGCGACGGTCGGCATGAGTCCGCCATCGGTAGGTTAGCTCCGCGGTTGCTCCGTAGAAAGACAATGGTTCGAGGAACGACAGCGAGATTTTAAGGGAGAAAACATGAAGCTGAGCACAACCTCTGCTGTCCTGTTCCTTTTGTGTCTTTGTGTGTTGCCGTCTTATTCGCAAGAGAGTGCGGCCGACCTCAAACCCCTGCTTCAAGACGCATCATACGTCATGAACCGCTTTGATGAAGTAGCCACCGGGCTAGATGCGGAAATCAATGGCTGGACTGTGGATGCGGCGACCAAAAAGTTATTTCGTCAAGAGCTCGCGGCAACGCTACGCAATTCCAACATTGAAAAGGTGAGACTCGTTCTGCTGCTCACAAGGCCTAATATTTCCAGCGCCGACCTCTTTGATGTTTATGCCAACTTGGATGCGGTTGCATCCGAGCTTGATGGACAAGCCTCGAACGCTGCCAACTGGGGATCATCTCAGGCACGATCTATCGAATTAGCACAGCTTGGATCGAAAGCTCTGACGCTCGCAGCCAACATAGGTGTTGCACTACGATCAAAAATAGCCGTTCAAGAAGCGGAATTGGCTGCTTGCATGACGCGAGCGCATAACGTCCAAAGATGACTTCATCAGCCAGCGGCCGCACGCTCGTCATCATGGCAAAAGCACCCAGGGCAGGCCAAGTCAAGACCCGTCTAGCTGAGAGCCTTTCCGTGGAAGCTGTCACCGAGTTCTATAGCTGCCTTTTGCACGACACAATGGCGCTAGCGCGCTCGCTGAGCGCCGTCGACGTTGCCATTATGTGTCCTGCTTCAGATGTGGAAGACCTGACGCGCTTGACGCAAGATCAAGATCTAGATCAACGAGCGGTGACTGTCGTGGCGCAAAAAGGCGAGGGCCTAGCCGCAGGCCTGACGTCAGTCTTCGCACATTTCACAGCGCCAAGCAGCCAACGCGTGGTTGCGTTCAACAGCGACAGTCCTCATCTCCCGGCATCGGTTCTTGAAAGCGCGTTCGAGGCGCTCACCGTACACGACGTGGTCGTCGGACCGACCCATGACGGCGGCTACTATCTCGTAGGCGCCAAGGCTGCTCATCCAGCGCTTTTCGATGGCGATGGCATGGGCACGAAGAGCGCGCTAGATGCCCTGCTGGCGCGTGCTCGCGGATTGCAGCTTTCCGTTGGCTTCACCGGTCCCTTCTACGACATCGACGTGGAGGAGGACTTGACTCGGCTTGCCGCCGAACTGCAACTCGCTCCCGAAAGAGCGCCACGAACGGCGATCTGGCTTAAACAAGTTTGGCTGAAACACCGGGATAAGTCAGTGGCACAACTGCGAACCGGCGCGGGAGAATTGTAATAGTGACGTTCACGCCATCCCACAGGCTGTACGGGTTCGGCGCAATCATGCTCGTGGCGTTGATGATCTGCTCACGCAACTTTGGCAGAATGGGTGGACCGTCCTTCATCATTCCGCTGGCGATCGCCGGCATCGCGTACCTCTTCGCCGTTCGTGAGTTCTTCTCGACGCCGAAATTTCCGCGCCGCGTCATCTTTATCGGGCTCGCGTTGGCTGCTCTGTGGCATCTTCCATTTCTGCTGACGCAGCCAGGCTCAGATGATGACATTCATCGCTACCTCTGGGATGGCCGCATTCAGCGCCTCGGCTATAACCCATATATTGTCGTTCCCAGCGACCCAGCGTTCGCCGCGTTGCACACAGCAGAGACCCGCACGCTCAACAACGCGTACTTGCCCAGCCCCTATCCACCAGGCGCCGAGCTTTTTTTCCGTGGCGTAAGCGCGATTCATGAGTCGATCTTTGCTCTGAAATTGGCGTTTGTAGTTTGTGATTTCGCGATCGTTCTGGTTTTGCTCCATATTTTGCGTGGCGGCGTGCAAGGATTGCACTGGGTTCTCGGCTATGCCTGGAATCCGCTGCTGGCGGTAGAAGTGGCAGGCAGTGGTCACATCGACGTCGTCGGCGCGCTATTGCTGCTGGTGTCTTTCGCCGCGCTCGGGCGACGCTGGCGTACAGTTGCAGCCCTGACATTTGGCTTGGCCGTTGCAGTGAAATTCCTCCCGATTGTACTTCTGCCACTTTATTGGAGGCGAGTTCGTATACGCGACGGCGCGCTGGCGGCAATCATGGTCGGACTTCTCTATCTTCCATTTCTCAACCACGGGCGGATTCCGCTCGGTTCGCTGGGCACTTTTGCGCGGAGTTTCCGCTTTAACGATCCGGCGTTTGCAGGGCTCGAGCGCGTGGCGTCTCCGCAACTGGCGGCTGCCCTGGCGGTGCTCATCGGCTTTCTTACCGCAATCTGGCTGAGAAGAAAATCGTCGGCATTGTCCGCGGACGCATTTGCCTGGCCGATGGCAGCATCGCTTCTGTGTGCGCCAGTCGTATATCCGTGGTATCTGCTCTGGCTGCTGCCGTTCGTGCGGTCGGCGTCAACGCTACCCATCCTCATCTGGACAGTCAGCATCATTCCAACATACTATGTGTGGCACTTGCGCACGCTTGGTCGTCCGTGGCTGGTACCTGGCTGGATTATGTTGCTGGAGTACGGAGCGGTGGTAATTGCCGCCGTAATTGTCGTCTTGTGCCGAATTAGACGACCCGCGGGTAGTCCAAGCTCGGTGCCCCAAGCTCGCTAGTCCCAGGCTCAGCGGTTCCAGGCCCAAGCGACTAGGTGCTGTTTGTTAGTGCAGTCTCGAAAGTTGGGTGAATGCGACTCGTGTATCCGGAAGCTTCCGCCCATCATCCAACGCAACATCTGTTCAATTCACGAAGGAGCAAACTCCATGACAAAGACAAAGACAAATTCAAAAACAAATTTAAGCCGTTCATCAATCATCCGTCTTCTGGCTTTCGGAGTGGTGGTCCTCGCTGCAACCGCGTGGGCGCAGAATCGCCCGCCCATTCTCGACCAGATCGCTAAAACCTATGGTCTCGATTCGTGGGGGCAAGTCGAGGCAATCCGTTATACCTGGAACGGAGAAATTACCGGTCTTTTCAAAGCTTCCCGCAAGTGGGAGTGGGAGCCCAAAACTGGCAAGGTCTCCTTCGAGGGGAAGGGTAAAGATGGCAAGCCGGTCAAGGTTTCCTACCTGCGCTCCGAACTCAGCAGCCAGCCTGACAATGTGAAAAATGAAGTCGATCCAGGGTTCACCAATGATAATTATTGGCTTCTATTCCCCCTCCACGCTTACTGGGACACCAGCGCAACCGTGACTGATGAGGGCATGAAAAAACTGCCGGCGGGCAGCGGATCGGCGGAGCTGGTTTCAGTGAAATATGCCCCGGCGGTCGGCGGCTACACGCCCGGCGACACCTGGGACCTCTACATCGGCAAAGACAACCGCGTCGAGTACCTCGTCTTCCACCACGGCGGAGACAAGAAACCGAGCCTCGTCAGCGCAACATGGACAGGCTACAAAAAGGCAGGTCCGCTGCTCATCTCGACCGAGCACCGCGGCAACGCCGACGGCAAGCCCCTGCACATCTTCATTTCCGACTTGGCCGTTAAGCTGACGGGATCAGATGCCTGGGTGGAAGCGAAATAATTCAGAGCGAGGCATTATGAAATGGATCGCTTTTTTGCTGGTTGCAATTGCAGCGGTAGCTGGCGTGGTTACCTTTACTGCGCAGCGCATCTGGACATGCCGGTGAAGCCGCCCCCCCGCTCTTCGGAATCAAAATTCCGCCCGGATACCGCGACTGGAAGCTGATCTCTGTGGCGCACGAGGCAGGCAACAACAAGGATCTGCGAGCCATTCTGGGCAACGACACAGCGATCGAGGCCTACCGCGAAGGGAAACTTCCGTTCCCGGACGGCACCATCATCGCGCGCCTAGCCTGGACCTATGTCCCGTCCGAGGAAAACAATAAAGTATTCGGCCGTGCCCAGTCGTTCGTCGCCGGCCCTCCAATTAACGTCCAATTTATGGTTAAGGACTCCAAAAAATACGCCTCGACCGGCGGCTGGGGGTTCGCTCAATTCAACGACGGCAAACCCATCGACGACGCGCAGCTCAAACCCTGCTTCCCCTGCCATGTGCCTGCCAAAGCTCGCGACTTTGTCTTCACCCATTACTCACCCTGACTCGAGGACCTAATAGCGCCACGGCCTCTCACCGCGCAATCACCACCGTAGTGCAAGAACTGCTCATTTTGGGCAGATCGCGAGAAGGCGCCATGCGCACCGTCAGCATCGGCCGCTCCCCGCGAACGATCGGACAATAATAGTCAGGCTGCAGCAACGCATTCTGCAACCGTCGACGTCCGGCACATCCGCCATGGCACGAGTCTCGAAACTCGCAAGGATGACATGCGTCAGGAAGCGTCCGAGCTTGCTCGAATGGCGCAGATTCTAAAATGTCAATCCCCGTCACGATCAAATCCGACAGCGGCTCGCCCGCTCCTTGCCAATAAACGCAAGGCTGTGTCGTGGCGCGCGGCGTAACTCTCACCGTGCTTACGCCGCATCCTCCCCGGAGCGGCGGCAGTCCCGCCATAGCCCGAACCAGCGGTTCGCCAATGGCGATCACGTCCGTTTCCGCAAAAAGACGCCGGAATCCCTCCCAATATTCTTCATAGGACAATGCATAAATGTCAGATCGCACCGCCTGGTACACATTCACGCGCAATGGAGCGTCAAACCGTTTGGCGACGCGCGCGATCTCCGCCAGGCGCAGGTAGTTCGCCTTCATCATGACCGCGACGATGGTTACAGGAACGCCGAGCCGCGCACAACGCTCCGCCTGCTGGTGAATCAACTCCCAATTGCCTTTTCCCCGTCTGTGCATCCTGTTCCGCTTGCGTCGGATAATCGAGAGAAAATTCGACGTCATGAAAAGCGCGCAACTCATCGTCTTCCAAAACTGCAACGCTGTGGCCGTTCGAAGTGATCGTAAGCTTCACGGGTTTCTTGCGCAGATAACGCAGTATCGCTTTAAACTCCGGATGCATTCCGTTCTCGCCCGTACCCAGATTCACAGAACGCACGGGCAATCGTTCCATAACGGACTTCACCTGATCCAGAGAAAGACGATCCGTGCGGGTCGGATCCCGGTAGCAGAAGGCGCAGGCAAGATTACACTCGTTGGTGAGCCCGAGCCCAAGCGAAATCCCGGCATCACCCGCCCTGGTGGCAGATGCGAGGTCTGAAAACGAAGATGATGATTTGCCGGCGACATCATTCATGCGGACCATCCTCTATCAACCGTCTCCATCAATCATCTGGCAAACGCGCGAAGCTTGTCTGACTAACAACGTGTCACTAACAAGGTGTCACTAACAACGGGTCGCAAACAGCTGCGTGTACCGCGCGACCGAGGCATACTCTGGCCGCCTGCCCAGTTTGCGTTCCAGTTCAAATATTCGTTCATACTCGGCGTTGCGAGAAATCCGCGACGGCAGGTAGTCCGCAATTACGCGTACTCCCCGCTCGGCAATCACAGCCAGCGACGCCGCTTTCAGCATGGCGCGCAAGCTGTCTGAAGTAAAGAGTCGCACCCGGCCTCCGTACAAAGACTCGTCTCCCCACTCAGCTGTCAGGTTATTCTCCGCAGCCGTCAAATCGCCTGCTAGGATGGCGGCCTTGAATACTTCGCCGGCCCGATTCCGCACCAGGACGGACAATATGGCTGACGAATCCCGCAACCCTCTAGCCGCAGCCCGCAACACAGCAATCGGGTCGTCGACATATTCGAGCACGTTGTGGCAGAGAATCAAATCGAATGATGCAGCATCAAACAAGTCCGCAAACTGCGCAGCGTCTGCATTGTGCAACACAACTTTGTTCGCAACTCCCGCTTCCTCTACAGCGTGTTTCGCGATCTCCAGCATCGCTGGAGATGAATCTAGGATCGTAACTTGCATGCCAAGACGCCCGAGCCGAATACCGGTCGCGCCTGTGCCGCACCCAAGATCCAGCGCATACAGCGAGTATTTATTCGTGACCTGGTGGTCCTTAGGCCGCGCCATGCAAATAAAATCCTGCAGATTGGCAAAGGCTAAGTCAGATCGCAACCGCCCCTCGGGCGTCTCAAGGTAGGCAGCATATTTCTCCGCCCCGCTCTGGAAGCGTTCACTTTCGCTCTTGGCCATCGTCATTATACAACCCTCGTTCACGGTTCCAACAAGTGACTCACCACCCAACTTCCGACTCGGTTGGGCGCGGACTGGTCCCGGGTCTTTGATTTTGCTGCGGAACTGATAAGTCGGCAGAATAGCAGCGGTCTTATTTCTTGTTCAGGCTCCACGCGATAGTGAGCGGGTCGCGACCTTTGCCTGGGCTGATGAGTCCGCGCCGTTCCATCGCCTTGATGGTATTGCGATTCGCGGACAGAGGGCGTATTTCTTCATTATCTTTCAACCGCCGCAGAACTGGGTTGCCGCCTAGCGAATCCGTTTGAAGCTGGTATCCGTCCTGGATGTGCGACAGCAGGTCTTGCTCAGGCTCGGTGAGCTTCGGCATGAGACGAATCGCAGCTTTCTTTTTCGCCATTCTTCAGGTCCATTCGCCGGGGGGTTAGCTCTCCGTTTCACCGAGTTGGATCGATGGAGACTCGTCTCGACAACAGATGCCATAGCGATGCCAGAGGCGAAACCACGGGCTGTTGGCTAGCTTCTCATCGTGCCTTCTGTTTGCAGCCGAGAGGTCGCTTGCGCTCAACGGTCTGGCGTCCGGCACGGCGAGGATGCGCTCCAGCCACTCGATTTCGGCAATGGTCTGTTCAGCGTCCATCTGTCCCAATATCTAACAGAAAAGCTAAGCAGGTCAAATTGGAGCGACGACTTCCGAAGGCCGTGACCCTTAGAACATCTTCAGCCGAGGCAAGAATGGCCGCGAACTCTTCCTGATCGCCGCGGGACGGACGCTGACATTTTATGGCACGCGCCTTCGTTTGGCTCTGGCACGTTGTGTTGAGCTCATGCGGTTACGGCGCGTGCTTTGAGGATCTCAGCTACGGCGTTCATGGCCGCATCTACTTCGGCGTCGCTGTTGTAGAAGTGGGGAGAGAAGCGGACTCCGGCGTTAGGCCGCCAGTCTACGAGGATGTCGCGGGCCAGCAGCTCACGGCATACCTGTTGGGATTCTGGCATGTCGATTGAGACGGTGCCGCCTCGCTGCCCGGGATCCCGTGGAGTATTGACTGGCCAACCCTGCTGATCGGCGAGTTCGATCAGGCGCGCGGTTTGGCGTTTGGATTTTGCGCGAATTTTCTCAATGCCGACTTCTCTGATTATTTTGAGGCCGGGACGCGCCGCCTCGATCGCAGGAATGTGCGTGGTTCCATTCATAAAACGGAATGGAGGATCGGCGTAGCGGATAGGGCCGGTTGCGAAAGCGAGGGAGTCCTTGTGAGCGAACCATCCAGTGAGCTTCGGCTCCAATTTCTTGCCGAGGTCGGGGCGGACGTAGAGATAGGCGCCGCCGGGTCCGCCGCACAGCCACTTGAGCACGCCTCCGCAGGCGAAGTCGGCGCCTAGAGACTGGATGTCGATGGGGACGGTGCCCAGAGACTGAAAGGTGTCGAGGATTACGCGGGCTCCAACTTTGTGTGCTTTTTCGATTATGGCTTTCGCGTCATTGATGTAAGAGCTGCGAAAAATAACGTGAGAGATGGGAACGATCAAAGTATGTTCGTCGATGGCGTTGAGCAGGCGATCGGTGGGAACGGTGACGCCGTCGTCGGTCTTCACCATGTGAACCTGCGCTCCGTACTGGCGCTGCGCTTCCCAGAAATACATGACGGAGGGAAAGTTCATGTCGCTGTAAACGACTTTGTTGCGCTTGCCGCTGAAATCGAAGCAGGAGGCGACAACGGCCTGGCAAGTGGTGACGTTCTGATGAAGGGAGACGGAGTCTTTTTGCGCGTTCATCAGAGTGCCGATTTCATTGCCAACTTCCGCCGCAAGCATCCACCAGCGCTCTTCCCAGGCGCGGACGCCGCGGGTTGACCAGACATCGGCGTAGGCTCGGAGCGCGTCGTACACGGCCTTGGGCATGGCGCCGAGGGAATTCGAGATCATGTAGGTTGTGCGCTCCAGGATGGGGAATTCGGAGCGGTAGCGCAAAAGGTCGTCGGCCATGCAGCTATTCTAATCTTGCGGTCTTGTAGAAAAGCCGCTATCGCGGGCTGTTGCAAGAAGGGATTCTAATAGGCCCAGTAGGGTCCGGTTCCGCCGGGCGTGCTTTGGCCCTGGATAGCGGTGTAGACATTGCGACCGTAGAAGAAGGGTAAACCCCAATCGAAGCCGTACACGGGGTCTCCGATTGGCCCGGCGAGACCTGGGAAGACGTTAGCGGTCGGGTTGTCGTCGAACAGATCGGTCGCGTTGGCTATGCTGAAATTGACGGTGCTGGAAGGGGTTGCGCCCGCTCCCTCAGTGGTTGCCGATAGGTTCTCCGTCGAGGATGGACAATAGAAGTCGCTCGCACCGTTCGGACCGGTGCAAGCCGGTATTCCGGTTTGGGCGGAGTCGAAGAAATAGAGTCCGTTCGATCCGCTGTCGATGAAGCTGGCGTTGTTTGTGATATTTTTGAAAATAGTAATGAAGTTTCCGTACTGATCTACCGGATAGACGGTTGCTCCGCCCAGCGCATTGTTCGACTCCGTTCCAATGCCGAAGATCAGCGAACCGTTCAAAGTCGCCTCGGGAGCGCTAGCCGATGGGAGTTCAATGATCACGCCGTTGTTGTCTTTGTCAAAAGAAGCAACCGGATTCGCCACCTGTTGCGAAAGGGGCTCACCGATGACGGTGCAACCGGAGGACGGGCACTCATAGTAGAGGGATGGGTTAGAAGCGCCGGTCGAAACGCAGGCATCACCACAATCCTGAACAAAATTTCCCACGCCTAAAATGCCATTTGCGCCGAGATCGTTGAGAGTGTTTTCAGCGGCCCCACGGTCTGAGCAGGAAGTCGGTATGTTGAAGGCTGAGCCGTTGATTACCTGAACCGGCACGGAATCCGCTGTTTCTCCGGAGAGCTCAACATCCGCGGTCTGAACCGGACCCCAGGTATAGCCGCTCACAAAGGGAAGGCACTCTGCCACAGAATCGCCATTGGCTGTCTGTTGCGGCAAAGATATGGTTAGTACCGAGGAAAGAAGTCGCAGTCCGGACGATCCGGTGTCCACTAGAACTCCATCGATCGTCTGGCAGGTGGTGGTGCCGGGAGTGCATACGGTCACGCTGGCAAATGCGCCGTTGGCATAGTTTCCCGCTGGCCCGGCATTCACGGAGATGGCTAGAACGTTGGCGCCGGATGCTGCAGGTGTAGGCGTCGTGGTGGTTTGGGTAGAGCTTGGGCTGCTGCTGCCGCCGCATCCAGCCGCGAACAGCAATGCTGCGCTGGCGACGGCTGCCATAATCCTATTCACTCTCGTCATCATTATGTTTCTGAAGTTCGCGACCCTAAAGTTCGTGCCGAAGTTGATGTCAGTCACCGAATTGACTCCGCCGTGACGCCTTGAGGCAACAAATCTGGAATGTAAGCGTGGCCTGCGAACGATCGCATATGTCCACCGGCGTGGACGACGAGGCCGGGTTCATCAATTCTCAACGGCCGCCGTCCCGCGCGTGAACTTGCTTGGGCTTGGGCGGCTTGTTGGAACTGCTCAAAAGAGTTACCCAATATTTGGCTCATGTCGGGCGGCCATGGGCCTTGCCACGCCACTCCGAATACCTTTCCCGATGGAGAAACGTACTCACGCACAACGGTTCCAGTAGCACCCTGAATTTCATGCACTGTGTAGGCTTGGGTTTGGGTGGTCCGCAAGGAGCCTTGCATATGGGCCTGGTCGGCCTGGACCGAACTGAAGTCGCCGCCAAGCGCTGCAAAGGCCAGCGATGGCGCCACAAGGATGGCCGCGCCAAAGAGTAACAGAATGGCCGACAACAGAATCGCCAGTAGCCTCGATTTCGTGGGACCGCCACGGCCCTGCAAACTACGCCGTTCTAGCACTTAGAATTTCTCCTTAACAAACCGGTCCCAGAGGTCAGCTTATCCGTTTAGATAAGAGACGACCGGCGCGGGTTGCCTAGATACGGGCCATCCAGTCGCTCCTCACTTTTTTTGCTTTCTTCTGCGAAATTCTAACTTCATCTAAGACTTATTCGCTGAGGCACTTGTGGCGTGTAACGCGTGCGGGCGGAGGAGAAAGTAAAGAATTGTAAGCGCGATCAGAAAAATTAATCCGGCGATCAAATTGACACGGGAGTCCCACCAGGTTTTGAGAACGGATGCGAGCACCACGGCGAGACCGATTACAGATCCCCACTTCCCAAGCGGCGAGCGCGCTGGGACTGCGCTGGCTTCGGCAGGAGTGAGTCGGCGGCGGAAGTTGATGTGGGCGGCGAGCGAGATGATCCACGAGAGGATCATGCCGAAGAAAGCGCCCCGCAGAATATACTCAAACGCTTTCGCAGGAGCCCAGCGTTCGAGCACGAGGGCGACGACGATTCCGTAAGAAGATGCAAGCACTGCCAGCGTTGGTGTCCCTTTTGAGTTCAGCCGGCCTAAAGCACGCGGGGCCCATCCGGTGCGCGCCAGAGAGAAAAGCATGCGGGAGGAGATATAGAGGGCCGCATTCGCTCCCGAAAGAGCGGCTGTGAGTACTACGAAATTCATGAAATGAGCGGCGCCCACGACGTTCACGGAACGGAAGACGGTGACAAAAGGGCTCTCGCTTACGCCCGTGCGATTCCACGGCATGATCCCGACAAGAATAATGATGGCTCCGAGATAAAGGAAAGCCAGGGTGAGAAATGTCATGCGCACCGCGCTCGCAATCGCCTTGGCGGAGCGGGACTCACCCGATGTCACTGCTACGAATTCAACGCCGCCGAAGGTATATATGGCGAAAGTTATAGCGAGCAGAGGCGCCATCGGTCCGAGCGGAAAGAATCCGCCATGGTTTGTGTATTGAGGTGCGGCCCGGCCGGTGAGCAGCAGGAGAGCGCCAAGTGTGATGAAGGTGGCGATGATGGCGACTTTGATCATGGCAAACCAAAATTCGAAACGTCCGTACCTGTGAACGCTCAGAAAATTAGTCGCGAGAAGTAACAGAGAAAAAATGAAAACCCATAAGATGGCCGAAACGCGCGGGAACCAGAGTTGCATATACGTGGCGGAGGCGACCATCTCAGCGCCGATCGACATGGCGATGGCGATCCAGTATCCGGCGCGGGAGATAAATCCGGCATAGCGATTGAGATAGAGATCTCCGTAGACGCCAAAGGAGCCGGCGGCAGGATGAGTGCTGGCGAGTTCGCCGAGAGCAAGCGCGACCGTCCAACTGATAAAGGCGGCGAGAACGAAGCTGAGGATCACGGCTGGACCGGCCAATTCAATGGCGGCGGCGGTACCAAGGAGCAGTCCCGTTCCGATCGAGCCGCCGACAGCGACCATGGTCATTTGTCCGGCGGTGAGTTGACGCTGCAGGCCGGACTCGGAAGTGGCGGCCTCGTGATTGCCGAATTTTACGTTCTTCGGTGGATCAAGCATTCGATGGTCCAGCAGAGACCGCTTTCGTATACCAGAAGAGTCGGTTGAGCGGGGAAAATTCGTTTCGGCGGCCTAATGGGCCTTGATCGAGAGCGCTTGGGGATGGCGCGGCTAAGGAAATGCCGACGTCCGACGCTCCAGATCGGTGATTTTGTGGATTGGAGACCCAGTCTTTGGTTACCCCATGACTTTCGTAATAGTGGAGCGCGGGATGCGCGTTGCTGGTGCTGGGGGTGAAACCTAGAATCAAGGCGGAAGCCTCTGTCCAATTCCAAAGACCGACCCATGCCGGAAAACCCCAGTCGTGCCGAGCTAGCCCGCCGCATTGAAAAAGCGGAAAAGCTGTTGCAAAAGGGCAAGACGGCCGACGCCCTGGCGGAATACCTGCAAATCCTGGAAAGCGATCCGCAAAATGACAACGTGCGGCAGATGGCCGCGGACCTGTGCCTATCCTTAAATAAGGGCGCTCAGGCGGTGCAGTTGTTGGGAGAATTATTTGAGCGGCAGGTGACGGCGACGGACGCGACGCGAGCCAGCCTCACGTACAAAAAGCTGGCGCGATATACCAATCCAACCTGGGAACAGAAGGTGCGCTTCGGGCAACTTCTGGAGCAATCGAACAAAAAGCTGGCGATCGGAACTTACGAGAATGCGCTGGAGGATCTGCAGCGCCAGGGACGAAAAGAAGAGGCGTTCCTGGTTTTGCGGCGCATTGCGAGCCTGGAGCCGTCGCAGCAAAACTGTCTGCGGGTAGCGGAATTGTCGGCAGACCTGGGCGAGCACGCGATGGCATCCCAGGCATTCTTGCAACTGGCGGAGCTAACGGAAGCGGCGGGAGGGAATGCCAACCCCTGGTTCGAGCGAGCGTATGCGGAAAACCCGACGGATCAGAAGATGGCGCTCGCCTATGGCAAGAGCCTGCTGTCGCGAGGTGAATCGGGGGCGGCGATTTTCATTTTCGAACCTCTGGTGCATTCCGGAGAAGCGTCGGTTGAGTTGCGTGACCTGTATGCGCAGGCGCTGGTGGCAGCGAATCGGTTGGTGGACAGCGAGCCGCTGATCTGGCAGATGTTCGAGCAGAACCCGTCGCGCATGCAGCAGGTTGTGAATCTAATCGGAAAAATGATCGACTCCGAATTGGATAACGAGGCAGTGACGCTGGCGCGAAAGCTGGAAGCCTTCCAGCGACGGCGAGGGGAACGCCGATCGTTCATTACGACGATGCAAGAGTTGCTGGCGACACATCGTCCGACGACCGAGATGCTGGAATTTCTGGCGGAGATGTTCAACGCCTCAAACCGCGAGACCGATTACGCGCACGTACTGCTGAAACTATTTGATTTGTATTGCACGAAACACGATTACCAGAAGGCTGGAGAATGTCTGGACCGCGCGGCGGAAGTGGATCCGTATGAGCCCGGACATCAGAAACGTCTGGAGGCTTTGCGGGGAAAGATCGACGATCAGCGCTTCCGGGCAATCGCAGCGCGTTTCGCGCCACCTAAAAAAGAAGAGCATACAGTCAAAGCTCCAGAGCCGACGCTGGGCGCGGCCGCCCTGCAGGACCTGATGCTGCAAGCCGAAATTCTTGTGCAATACGGAATGCGTTCGAAGGCGATCGAGCGCTTGCAACGCATACAGGAATTGTTTCCGCATGAGGAAGAGCGCAACCAGGAGTTGCAGCGCCTGTACATGGCGGCCGGCATCGAGCCGCACTATGCAAAATCATCGCCAGCGCCCGCGCCGGCAGCGCCCAGTCCACCCGCGGCGACTGTCGACCAAGCTGCGACTGTTGCAGCGGCGAGAGCAAGCGACGCGGTCGATGTCAGCAGCCTGGCGAGGGTCGCGGAGATTACGCGCAAGCTTTATCAGCAGGGAAATGCCGAAAGTGTTTTGAAAACTGCGGCGAGCGAAATCGGGGCGAATTGGAGAACATCACGATGCATCGTCGCCTTGCGCAAGCCGGGCCTGCCACCCTCAAGCGTGCAGGAATATCACGGTGAAGGTCTGGTTGTGGTGAGCGCAGCGGCGCTGGTTAGCCTGGTCGAAGCGCTGCAGGACCTAGCCGTAGCGCGAGGCACGGTGATGATTGGCGACGCGCGGAACGCGCCGGAGTTGATCGACGTACACAGCGCAGCCGAAGAGTTGCAGATGGAATCGGTGTTAGCTCTGCCGCTGACCGAAGGCAACGACCAGATCGGGGTGCTGATACTGACGCAAAATAGCGGCCGAGTGTGGCAGGCATCCGAGGTGCTAGTCATACGGACTCTGAGCGATCAGGTGTTGATTGCGCTCAACAACGCCGGCCTGCGACGCCTGGTGAAAAATCTTTCGGTAACGGATGAGAAATCGGGTTTGCTGAAGCGAGCTTCCTATCTTGATCTGCTGCAGGCGGAAACCCGCCGCGGCTTGCAGCAGGGGACGACGGTGACAGTGCTGTTGATGGAGTTTGGACGGCGCAATGCGCTGATCAAAGAATATGGCGAGCAGGCGGTGGTGGCGGTAATGGAGCAGGTCGGGCAGATGCTGGCAGCGAATATCCGAACGAACGATCTAGCGTTTCGTTATGAGGCGACGACGGTGGCGCTCGTGCTCGGCGACACCGAAGAAAAGGAAGCGCTGCTGGCAGTCGAGAAGTTGCGCCGATTGCTGGCAGAAATCCGTTTTCCGGGCAAGAGTCAGGTACTCGAATTCAGCGCTGGTGTCGCGCAGGCGGTTATGCGGCAGCATTTCGATCCAGTGGATATAGTGACCGAAGTGGCGAACCGCGCCGATCACGCGCTGGAAGCGGCAGTGGCGCAGGGCGCGGGCAGCACCGTAAGCCAGGCACCGCAGTTCGCGGCTTCAGCGGCAGTCGCGTAGAGAGAGATTTGTAATTTGTAATTTGCGATTTGTGATTGAAGATCCAGCCAGTGAACCTTTCTCAGTGAGCGATATCACAAATTACAAGTGCTCCCCTGCTGTTAAACTCTCAAGTTGGCCATTGGCCAGCGCACTCTTCTATAGAAGTTGGAAATCATGTTGAAACCTGGAGATATTGCCATTGTCAGTGGGGCGCGCACGCCCTTTGGACGCTATTGCGGAAAGATCAAAGATTACACGGCGCAGGAACTGGGCGCGGTTGCATCGAAGGCGGCAATTGAGCGCGCGGGCGTCGAGGCAAAAGACTTCGATCACGCTGTATTCGGTAACGCGCAGCAGACTTCGGGCGATGCGCTCTATGGAGCGCGGCACGCGGCGTTGCGCGCGGGATTGCCGATTGAGACTCCGGCGCTGACGGTGAATCGGCTGTGCGGGTCGGGGATGCAGGCGATCATCAGCGCCGCGCAGATGATTCAAACCGAAGAAGCAAAGATCGTGCTCGCCGGCGGGATGGAATCGATGTCGAAGGCGCCATTTTCGATTCGTGGGCGCGATGGATTCACTCTCGCCCCGGGCGGAAAGCTTGAAGATTCGCTGATGGTGGCGCTGCTCGATTCTTATTGTGGAATGTACATGGCCAACACGGCAGAGTTGTATGGCGAGCAGCAGGGAATCACGCGGCACGCGCAGGATGAGCTTGCGCTGCGTTCGCAACAGAAGGCTGATGAGGCTTACAAGGCAGGGCGTTTGCAGGAAGAGTTGAGGCCCGTGCCTTTGCGGAATTCGAAGGGCGAGGCTACGGGTGAGATGCTGACCGAGGATGATCACCGGCGTCCGCAGACGACGATGGAGGGACTGGCGAAGTTGCGGGCGGCTTTCGGCAAGAACGGAACCGTTACTGCGGGGAATGCGAGTGGAATTGTCGATGGCGCTGCGGCGGTGGTCGTGATGTCACTGGATCAGGCGCAGAAAAGAAATTTGAGCCCGTTGGGTCGGATTATTAATTGGGGGATAGCGGGCGTCGATCCGAAAGTGATGGGACGCGGTCCGGTTCCCGCGACAAAGGTTGCGCTGCAGCGCGCGGGGCTGACTCTGGATTACATCGATTTGATCGAGGTGAATGAGGCTTTCGCGGCGCAGTATCTGGGAGTGGAAAAAGAGTTGGGACTCGATCGCGAAAAAGTGAACGTGAATGGCGGAGCGATTGCGCTGGGACATCCGCTGGGGGCGACCGGAACGCGACTTGTGATTACGCTGTTGTATGAGCTTCGGCGGCGGAAGAAGAAGTATGGGCTGGCTACGGCCTGCATTGGCGGGGGGCAGGGGATTGCGATGGTGGTGGAGAGCTTTCAGTAAATGAGTTCGCCGCGCGGGCGGCTTTCATTTTCTCGTCGGCGGAATGCGGCTCGCGATCATCGATGTGAAGAACTGGGGAGAGCGGCTGGATTTTTCTCCTGGCGAGGAATGGCCATGCTCAGGAACGAACTATGTGATCGCTGGTCGAACAGTTGAAAAGGTTACGGGCGAGCGGTATCGCGAGTTTTTGACCGAACGTTCTGCGGCCGGTGGTGAAAATCGATGTCGGAACAGTCGTCGCGAATCGTGTTTACGGTTTAATATCGTCCGCGGCTTTTTGAAGCGCTTCGACTGGGCTTGAGTCCAGATAGTAAAGTGTCGGGTCATTCTCACGTTTGGCGACGAAACCGTCGCCCGATTCCGCGATTGAAACCTTCTCCACGCGCTTGCCATCGTCAGAGGAAACTTGGACCTCAATTGTGGGTTTAGCAAAACTGGAATCGACGAATTTGCTGGCGGATAAATCGCGCAGGTCTGAGATTAAAGTTTCCACGCTGCCGGAATTCATCTTCTTACCATCCGACCACCAATCGGCGCCGCCCTTCGTCAGGAAATACGCTTTGGAGCCAATGTGCATCTCGATTTTGGCAGGCTCGTTGTAGCCGAAGTCGAACAGCTTCTTGTTTCGGAAATCATCGAGCTTTTTGTCGAGCGCCTTGCCGAGGCTTGCATCAACTTTATAGATGCCATCGACTGCGCTTGACTTCGCAAAATATGTGTCCTTGCTCTTGCGAACCTGAAGCTCTTGCGTTCCGGAGGGATCAGTTACTTTCGCCGTTGCGATCGGCGTGGCTTGAGCAAATGCCAACACGGCTTCCTTCATGTCCTTATCCGACCCGCTGAGATCCATCCGGGCATCAGTCAGTTTGGTAACCAGTTCACCGACTTGAACACTATCTGCGCGCAGAGGTTTGGGCTTCAGGATTTGCCATTCGTCATTATTTGGCCCAAAGTTCGGCCCAAACTTGTTGCGGCCAAATTCAATTTCCTGATTTCTTTCGATCAGTTCCAATCGGCTTACCTTGTCTGGACTTACCGTCAGCAGGCGCTTGTCGCGCAGGTCATTCAAGCTCTTGTCGATACTGGTCTTGTTGTAGCTGGCCATAGTGAAGACGCGGGGATCGCCTGCCAGCATCGCGTAAACCGCGCCTCCAGCGGGCGTGTTATCACCGATCAGGAGCTGCTGCCTCGTATGGTTCTGTTCGGTGATGTCTACTTCGACCGCAGGAGGATCGAGACCAAACTGCTTCAGATCGGAAGCTTTGTCTTCAACCACGCGCTCGGAGTTCAGCGAGGACAAGGAAGAGACCACGCCCGAAACGCTGCTTTGATCGGCGCCAAGAGGTTTTGGTTCGACGATTCGCCAACTGCCGGAATTGCCTTTCGCGAGCGCGATCGGCTCGGCGTTCTTCGGCTTTATCTCAAGCCTAGTGATCGATGCCTGGTCCAATTTGAGGATTGCGGGCGATGTGTTGGCCGATGCCTTTGCGACTTCATCAGCTGGCTTCTTGTGTTCGGACCAGTAGAGCGTACCGGCAAGCGCGAGTAATACCAACATTGCGACGATGAGGCTGCGAATTTTCATGGTGTTCCCGAGACATTCCTCGAAGCGATCGAGAAATTTGCTTTACCTCCTCTTCCACCACACTCCAATGCCGACGACGAGAACGATTCCAGGTAGCAGGAATTGGCTCGTAGCGCGAACCCAACTCAACTGCGCGCGTGTCATGGTAATGCGGCGGTCGTCCTCCTTTTTAGGCCGGATCGAGATCAAGTCTTCATCGGACGCGAGCCAGTTAATGGTGTTCAGGGCGAGGTCGCTGTTCCCATTGAAATCGAGGAAGCGGTTGGCAATCCAGGAGGAGCTTCCCATGACGACAAAACGTCCCTGGGATTTCTCCTTGCCCGTGTTGTAGGTGCCTGCAGCCGCGATGGTCAGAGGCCCTTTCTTGTTCTTGGGATCATTCACGTTGACGGAAGACGAACTTAGATTGTTCGTCGCTAGGCTACTGCCGGACGAATCGAACAGCTTCTGTACGCTGGTTTTGTCGGTGCTCTTGATTTCGATCGAGCGGGATAGAGGAAAACCAGTAGCAGTTCCTTTCATGTCGTTCACAATCGGCTGAGAACCGTAGCTCGTGACCAGCGCCACTTGCGGCCCCAGCCCGGCTAATTGTCCAATCGGGTTTAGATCGAGAATCAGGTCCTTGTCCATGGTCACGCCCCAACTTTGCAGCAAATTGGTAAGCGCATCGTTTTCGGCGATTTCCTCGCGGCCAAGTTTGAGCGGCGGGTCGAGGAGGAGTAACGCGCGGCCGCCATCTTCCACATACTTCTTGATCGCATCCACTTCGGGCTGCTGATAATTCTTCGTCGGACCGGCAACGACTAAAGTCGTGCAGTCGCTGGGAACTTCGGCATTCTGCAAGAGATCGATGCTCTTGCTTTCGTAGTCGTCCTTGGCGAGGCGATCCTTAAATTGCGAAAGCCCTTCGCGCTGGCTATCGTCGACTTGATGCTCGCCGCTGCCGGCGGCAAAACAAACCGTGCGCGTGCTGCCCTTCAGGTCGCGGATGAAGGCGCCACTAATACCCTCCTCCGTCATGCTCTTGGCTTTTTCCTTTTTCAACCCGACCTGCACAATCGCTGTACCAAATTCCCGGACGCCCGCTTCTCTCGCCGCTTGGGGATTTTTGTCGGGATCAACATATTCCACGTGCACCTTGGGCGAGAGGTTCGCGTATTCGTCCAGCAAATCCTTCCCGTCGCGAAATCGCGTGCTCTGGTTGAAGTAGGTGATGGTTGCATCTTGCTTCAGGCCTTTAACGATCTTGGCGGTCTGCTCAGAAAGGCTATAACGTTTGTTCGAGGTCGCGTCGTACGACTTGTTGTAACGATCCGCGAGTATGTTGGCGACAACGACGACCGCGATTACGACAAGAATGTAAGTGGTTGCGTAGGCCGCATACCTGGTTTGTCTGGCCTTTAGCCATTGGCTTGCCATTATGACCTCCAGCGCAGGGATTCCATGGAACGCGCCGTGAAGAAGAGCCCCAGAAAAATCGCCGTAAGATAGAAAACTGCGTCCTTGGAGTCGAGCACGCCTCGGCCGAATGATTCGAAGTGCGTAATGATCGACATGTAGGAGAGCACGCGCGCCCAGCTTGCAGTTTCATATTCGCCGACCCAGCCAATCACCCACAGCAGCAATTCCACACCGAAGGTCGCCGCGCCGGCGATAATCTGATTCTTGGTGAGGGTAGAGATAAAGGTGCCAATCGCCAGCAGCGCGCCTGCCTGCAGCAACAGGCCCAGATAACCTATCGCCAGCGGCTTCCAGTCCGGATTGCCGTACCTGAACAGAAATGCAAAGTTCACGGCGGTAAATAGAAGCATGCAGGAATAGAGCACCATCGCGGCCAGCCATTTGCCAACGATAATTTCCAGGTCGCGGATTGGAGAGGTCGAGAGCAATTCGATCGTGCCGGTGCGCTTCTCTTCGGCGAACAGCCGCATGGTGATCATGGGAATGAAAAATAGTCCGACCACGCCTACGTTCGACAATAGCGGCCGGATGACCTGCTCGTTGAGATTCAGGGGGAACGCCTCGCCGCGCATCTGCATCTCCATGCCTTCGATCACAAAAACACCGAGCACGTTCCAGAAAAAGAAACCAAAGATCACGCCAAACATGAGTAGCAAAATATAGGCCACCGGCGAAACGAAGTAGCTGCCCAATTCTTTTCGGCAAATGATCCATACATTTCTCATTGTTGAGACTCCTTTGCCGAGACTTTCTCGTCGTCAGGGGATGATTGGTCAGAGGATGATTGGCCTCCGGTGAGCTGAAGGAAAATTTCCTCCAGGCTCATGGCAGATGGCCGAAGCTCGTTGAGATCCCAGCCAGACTCGACCACAGCGCGCGCTAGGTCGCCTCGGACCAGGCGCCCTTTCTGGCTCTCCACTTCAAATACGAAGCGGCTGTCAACCTGCTCCTTGCACTGCACTCGGCTGACGCCGGAGACCTGCTCCAACTTATGCTGCACGATGGGAGCCTCCAGATTTCCGTTGCGTCCAGCAACCTCGACCACGACGGATTCGGCGCCGCGAGCCCGCGCCTGCAGATTGCGCACCGAATCAGTCGCTACCAGTTTTCCCTGGTTGATGATGATCACCTGTTCGCAGGTCTGCTCGACTTCGGGAAGAATATGCGTGCTGAGGATGATGGTGTGCTCCCCGGCCAAATCCTTGATCAGGTCTCGCGTCTCGTTGATCTGTTTGGGATCGAGTCCAGCCGTGGGCTCGTCAAGAATCAGCACGTCGGGATTGTGAATGATCGCTTGCGCCAGACCAACCCTTTGCCGGTAGCCTTTGGATAACTTTCCCAGAAGCTTGGTCTTGACATCGGCTATCGCGCAGCGGTCGCAAACGTACTCGACGCGCTTCCGCAAATTTGCGCCCCTCAGTCCTTTTAGCTTGCCAACAAATCTCAGATACTCCGCTGTCTCCATCTCTGGATAAAGGGGCGGGGTTTCGGGCAGATAGCCGATTCGCCTCTTGACCTCAAGCGGCTGTTCGAGCACGTCGAAACCGGCCACGGTCGCCGTGCCTGAAGAGGGCGGCAGAAAACATGTGAGGATGCGCATGGTCGTGGTTTTACCGGCGCCATTAGGGCCGAGAAATCCAACGATCTGGCCTTTTGCTACTTCAAATGAGATGTGATCAACAGCAGTGGTGCGAGCATACCGCTTGGTCAATTCTTTTACAGTAATCATAGGCAGTTGTTGTCAACAGCGAGCGTGTTCAACTGTTGCGCCGAGCCACACCGGAACAGTGTGGGGCCGCAGTCATATTAAAAGAGTCATATTAAAAAGCGCGACTCCAGCGTGTCAATTGCTTAGCCCCTGAAACGGAAATCACCCATCCGTGATTATTTAGATTCACCGCAGGCAGAATCACGTTGTATCGACAGCTGATGGAAGACCAATTTAGTTGCGGGCCGCTCGGAGTCGTGGGCATCCGCGTAATAGTCGGCGCCCTCCCGTCTCCTTGACCGCACCTCCGCCGCCGGATAGCATCATACGTTCCGTATGAATCAGGATTCCCTCATCGGCCAGTCCCTTTTGCATTATAAGATTCTCCGCAAACTTGGGTCAGGTGGCATGGGTATCGTGTACGAAGCCGAGGACTCCCAGCTCGGACGCCGTGTGGCGCTGAAGTTTCTTCCTCCTGATATGGCTCAGGACAGCCAGTTGCTGGAGCGTTTTCAGCGCGAAGCGCGCGCCGCTTCCTCTCTCAATCATCCGAATATCTGCACCATCCACGCGATTGAGCAGCACGACCGGCGGCACTTCATTGTCATGGAGTTGCTGGAGGGAGAGACTTTGGCGCAGAAGATAACCGGTCCGCCGATGGAGATGGCGAAGCTGCTGCCCTTTGCGATCCAGATCGCTGATGCTCTCGAATCGGCCCATGCGAAGGGGATCGTGCACCGGGACATTAAGCCGGCGAATATCTTTCTAACCGAGCGTGGGCAGGTGAAGATTCTCGACTTCGGGCTGGCCAAGATTAATCACGGCGAGATTGCCCACGGAGCTTCGGCGGAGCAGGGAGAAACCCAGGCTTTCCATGAACTCACTTCACCAGGTTCGGCTGTGGGAACGGTGTCCTATATGTCGCCCGAGCAAGCTCGCGGCCAGCTGGTGGATGCGCGCACAGATATTTTTTCCACCGGCACGGTGCTGTACCAGATGGCGACTGGAACGCTCCCGTTTCAGGGAGATACGTCGGCGGTCGTCTTCGATGCCATCCTGAATCGCGATCCCAAGCCGGCCACTGAGCTTAATGCCCTGCTGCCTGCCGATTTTGGGCGCATTCTGGAGAAGACCCTGGAGAAGGACCGAAATCTGCGGTGCCAGACGGCCACAGAGCTCAAGACCGACCTCAGCCGCCTCAAGCGCGACCTCGAATCGAAGTCTCGTCGCGCCAAGGAAAAGAGCGAATCCGATCCTGGGATCCAGAAGCAAACCGGAAAATCGGTGGCCGTTCTCTATTTTGAAAACCTCAGCGGCGCGAAGGAAGACGAATACTTGCGCGACGGCATCACCGAGGATGTCATCACCGAGCTTTCCAAGATTCGGGGACTGAACATATTTTCCCGGCCTACCGTTCTTGTTTTCCGCGACAAGACGGTGACTCCTGCACAGGTCGGCCAGCAGCTTGGTGCGTCCTATGTTCTTACCGGCACTTTACGCCGCGCCGGCGCCCGGTTACGCATCAATGTTCAACTGGTGGACACGCACACTGACTTTCCGCTCTGGTCGGAGCGTTTCGACCGCGAGATGAAAGACGTTTTCGAAGTTCAGGACGAAATAGCCCGCAAGATTGCGGAGGCCCTGCGCGTAACGTTGTCTCCGGAAGAACTGGAGGCTTTGGCCGTCAAGCCGACGGAAAACTTGCAGGCCTATGATCTCTACCTGCGCGGTAAGCGTTACGCGCGGCGCCAGACACGGCAGGACCTTGAGTTCGCGCTGCAGATGTTCGAAAACGCAGTGGCCATCGACTCCAACTTCGCGCTTGCTTATGCCGCCAGCGCCAACGCCTGCGCCATGTTCTACTGCAACTACAGCCGCGACCAGGTGTGGGTGGAACGCGCGCGAGAAGCCTCTGGCAAGGCGGTAGCCCTGCGCTGGGATCTGCCCGAAGTGCAGGTCAGCCAGGCTTGGGTACTTTATGCCGCCGAATTGCATGATGAAGCCGTGCGTATGGTCAAAAAGGCCATCGAACGCAAGCGCGACTGCGAGGGTGCCTATTATCTGCTGTGCCGCGCTTTATTCGCCGCCGGGCGCTACCAGGAGACCCTGGATGTTGCCGAAGCCGCTATTGAAGCTAGCGGTGAGGACTATAACGTTTATGTCCCTATCGTGAATTGCCTCCGCGCCATGGGCAAAGAAGAGGCCCAGCGCAATATGCGCCAGCGAAGGATAGCGGCCCTCGAAAATCATTTGAAGCAAGTACCCGAAGACGCGCGCGCGCGCATCCTGCTGGGCGGCGATTACGCCTATTTGGGAAGGCCGGATGACGCCATACGCGAACTCAACTTGGCCGTTACCTTGCGCGCCAATGAGGCGTCGATTCTTTACAACGCAGCTTGTCTGTATTGCAGTCTGAAGAGAAAGGCGGAGGCGTTGGATGCGCTCCGCAAGGCATGGGAAGCAGGGTTCAGAGACTCGGTGTGGGCTCGTCGCGACCCGGATCTCATCCCGCTTCACGATGAACCGGAGTTCGACCGCCTTTACCCGGAAAAGCCGGTGTCAACTCCAGTCTCGAGTTCGCACTAGGTGCGCGAGGAGAAATTTCGTGGGTTGTCTCTTGGTAATTGTCTTTCTCGCCTTTCCTCGGATCGCACTCGTGTTGTTGTTCCTCTTCTCGAATTACCTGGAACGCGCCTACCACGGTCTCATATTGCCTATACTCGGGTTTCTGCTGTTGCCCCTGACTACGTTGGTGTATGCGTGGATGGTGAATACACGACAGCCTGTAGCTGGCATTAATTTGGTGATTCTGATTGTCACCGTTGTGATTGATCTCGGCGGGCTCAGTGGAGGCGAATATCATCGACGGAGACGATGGAACGATTAGTCAGGTGCCATTTAGCCTGTGCAGCTGATTTTTTTATAAGCCACGGATGCCCTTCATAAAGACCCCGGTTCAGCATCCAATGTTCGATGTACTCCCGTTACTACGATTATCACTATTCAATCCGCTAAGATCTGAAAATGGGCCTGGAGTGCTTGATCTTATCGTGCGACCCTGTCCTTATTGGGCATTTTGAGGAAAGTTTCAGCAGGCATGAATACTCCATTCAGCTGCGACAGGACTCTGCGAGCGCCGTGGAACTCGGTTCACGCCGCCATTTGGATGGATTCGTCATCGATTGCGATGACGTTCGCGGAGGCAAAGATGCACTGGTCCAGATAAGGAAGAGCCGGGCGAACCAGCAGACTCCAGTTTTAGCGGTGCTAAATGGTTCGACGAGTGCCGGCGCTGCTATCGACTTAGGCGCAAACTTTGTACTCAGTAAACCGATTCACCCGATTCGGCTCCGCAGTGTCTTCTATGTTGCGGTTTCGAAAATGGAACGCGAACACCGTAGGTATTTCCGATATGAGGCTGAATTGCCCGTCCGGCTGCGGAATCCTGCGGGACAATTCATTGTTGCCAGTATGAAAAACGTGAGCGAAGGCGGGCTGGCGATCAAGCTGGCGGACCCGATCAAACTCAAAGGAGTGGTTATCTTCGAGTTCGAACTTCCAAGCGTCGAGCCTCAAACCTTTCATGCAAAGGCAGAAGTCGTGTGGAGTGACTCCTTTGTCGTGGGCTTACGATTCCTGTACGTCAATAAGGAATCTGTTACTGCTCTCCAGGAATGGCTAACCTCGTTAGAAGCGCGCGCCCGTTTCCATAAACCACCGGGAGTGCTGTGATTGCTGCTCGAACCGAAGCGGGACCTAAGACAGCGCTTGCCCGGAAGCTGAAAAAAGAAAAAAGTCCAGCAACTTCGCAGAAGTCAGCGCAAGCGGCAAGCCAGCGAACGAAGGCCGATCCCAATGCCCGAGCGAACCTGGAAAAAGGCATAGGGGAGCTTCAAGGATTACACAAGTTATTGCTTTCCGGTGAAATCGATCCCGATGTTCTGGGAGATTTTCGAAATGCTTTAAACCGAGTACGGACTGCGGCTTGGGCTGCCCAGCAGTACGTCATCCGCAAAGAGAGCAAACAAGATTCGATCAGTCTGCACTCTCTTTTAGTTGGTGCGCGCATTCGTGCCGCCTATCAGCGTTGCCAGGCTCTGGAGGACGACTTAAAAAGAACCGACATTGAATTTCAACGTGGCACTCTCATTGAACTCCACGAGGCAACGAAGAATTTGACCGGGCAATTGAAACGTGTAATCGACGAATCCTGATCACAAAGCATCCGGCCGTCGCCACACGGGCAGACCAAATCTCGGAACCGATGTTCATCGATGTTCGTCATCGATGTTCGTCAATGATATGGCCTGCTATAGAATCCACGCATGTCGCTTTTGAATGTCATCATCCTTGCCATTATCCAAGGTCTGGCGGAATTATTACCGGTCTCCAGTTCCGCTCACGTGATTGTCGCCGAGAAGCTGATGGGGCTTGACCCAGCGTCGCCCGCCATGACGCTGCTGCTGGTCTCGCTGCATACGGGCACGATGTTTGCCGTGATTGCGTACTTCTGGCGGCAGTGGCGAAACCGATATTTCAAAAGTGCCGAAGCGTTCAAAAAGTCTATTGGCCTGCTCTTTCTTGCGACGGTCCTCACAGGGATTGTCGGCGAAACCTGCGTCAAAATCATGGAAAAGACTTTTTTCCGGAATCAACCGCACGCTCAGGTTGAAGATTTGTTCAGCCATTTGGAACTGATCGCTCCCGCTCTGGCAGCGGCCGGAATCTTGATCCTGGTCGCGGGAGTTATGGAGAAAAGAAACCGGGCACGGGACCGGGCTGAACCACTCGCTGAAACACCCGCTGAAACAAATGAGACCAACACTTGGCAGGCGAGCCTGATCGGCATCGTACAGGGTTTGTGCCTGCCGTTTCGCGGCTTCTCACGTTCAGGCGCAACTATTTCCACTGCGATGTTGGCGGGTGTAGCTAAGTCCGAAGCCGAGGCTTTTAGCTTTGCGCTCGCAGTCCTTCTCACTCCCATTGTCGTCGGACGCGAGGCTATGCGGTTGATTAAAGCTGAGCGCATTGCCGATACCGCGCAGTTAGCTTCGGCAGTGTTCCCAAGCTTGTTGGGAGCCGCCTTGGCGTTCATTGCCGGGCTTCTGGCTTTGAAATGGCTCACTCACTGGCTTGAAGGCGGGCGCTGGTATCTCTTCGGAATCTATTGCCTGATTGCTTCCGGGGTTGTGGCAGAGCTGTACCGGATAGGCTATTAAGCGGCGATATTTCAAAAGGCGTTTCTTCCTTGATTCTTGTGGCGTGGTGTCGCAAGAGGACCTTTGTAACGCTTGCTCCTGCGCGAATTGAGACGTTTGTATCATTATGAGACGCACTTCATCAGCTTCCCCAACGATTAAAAGACCTTAACCCGATTTGGCGTCGTCAACCTCATGTCCGGCTGGCACTTACTCATCGGTGCATGCCCATCGAGTTTTTGGTGGAACCCGTGCACACCAGTATGGCGATGAGCAGAACGAGTCTCCCTTGCAGTTCTTTCTAACCGGAAAGAAGAGGAGGCTCGGCTGCCTAACTCCCGGATCGAGGTTTTTGTGCCGAACCAGGCAACAGTCCGCGCTCTCGAACCTGATCTTGTCGGCCGCTTGGCGAAGTTCTTTCCTCAAGCCACACCAGTGAGGATTCCGATCAAACTGAGCCGCAGGAAGCACAATGAAAATGGCGGCAGCGCGGTCACGTCGAAAGCCAACGACCAGCACCATGACCATGACAACAATCACAACGGCAATGACAACAATAACGACGACAGTGCCAATGACTGCGTTTTTTTCCAAAATACGGTGATCGAGTTCGGCACACCGCGCGAGGTCCTGTTTATGGTCGATCGTCCGCTGGAGTTTGCCGATCGGGTTCTCGTGGAAAGCACCGATGGCTCGCTGCACGCCGAAGCCTCGGTGGTCGCGGTTCAATATCATCCGGAACGGACAGCGGTTGCTGCCCGTTTCTTAAAGCACGTTCCCAATTGGATTGTGAAATCATGACGCCATCTGCCCAACCTTTGACTCAGCGCTCGCCTGAAGAGCAGGGAACCATCCTCTCGGCTCTGCAGCCCATTTACTCTGCGCTGGTGCGCGAGTTTGTCATTGAAGTTCCAACGTGTCCCGTTGGAGAGGATCCGGCGCATTCGCCTGAATCGCTCAAGGACGCGGAAACCTGGTTTCAGCAGGTCGATGCCGAAATCCAGGTGCACCAGTTGCGCCAGTTTCTGCAGACAACGCCTCTGGCTAACGAAGCCGTGCTGCGCAATCTTCTTTCGCATCACATTCACAAGACGGCGAAGTCAGCCAGCGACCGGGACAAGACTGACTTTCTGCTAGTCCAGTATTTTTCCCTTTGCGCGCCGACTGGACTTGCCGATGCCGACGTTGCACTTGAATACGTAGCGGAGGTGCTCGAGTCCGTGCTCGGAGCGCAAGCGGCGACCGTTCCAGAGTGGTTGAATTCACTCGAAGGCATTATTCAGTCTGCGGCACGCAGCCGGCGACTCAGTGAACTGTTGCACAGCGGCACTCTCGAGCAGGGGCGCAAGCTCAAAACGCAGAATGCGGGGCGTTACTTCGAGCCCGCGGCGATGGTGGCTTTTGCCCGTTTCAATTTCATGATTCGCCGGATATTTTTCCGTCTGATGCATGATGACTTGAACGCGATTCAAGATGGTTTGCGCGAACTTGAGCGCAATGGTGTGGCGACCATTGACTGCCGTCGCGCGCAATTTTCTGCTTCAGAACCAATCGCACGTCTGCGCATGATTTGCCAGTCCTGGAAGGTGATGTTTCACGCCGAATATTCTTCAGGCCAGCCCTTGCGCATGCTGGTCGACCTGCGAGCAGCGGTTGACGATGCTATTCAGAATGGAGCAACGAAAAATACGCTGGCTGCGAGCGCTGCCGCGGGTTTCGGGGGCTCGAGCGCGGGAATGAAAAAGTAATTTTGCCGACCTGCTTCCGATAGGGCAGCTTCCGATAGAGCAACGATGACAAAACCTCGCCCGACCGTTCTGATCCTAGCCAGCGACCCCGCGTTTGCACGGGAAATCACCGCGCATTGGCCGCAGGATCCGCCTCCGAATGCGAATAGTCCGGAATTTATCGTGCTCGATGACGGATTTTCCAGCGACCTGCAGAGCAGCCATTACGATCTTGCCATCGCCGACGCTTCTTTTATTAAAGAGAGCAAACTGAAAGAACTCAGCAAGCGTTTGAATCGCGAACTGAAGCAGTCCCTTCGGGCCGCAGGTAAGCCCGCTATCTGGATTCACTCCGATCCGTCGCGCGACTTCTACAACATCCATGGCGACATGCTTGAGTTGCGCCGGGTGCCGGGCGTATGGCCGGCGGTTGCGGGGCTGGTGGGACGCGAAATTCTTCACCGCGCTAATGCCGAAGCTCGCGCTCACGAAGCCGAAGAAGCCAGTGCCGCGGCCGAAGCCGAGGCTACTCTTGGACGCTACATGCTCGAAATGCGAACCAACATTAATAACGTTCTCACCACCGTGCTCGGCAACACCGAACTTCTCATGCTGGAACCTGGATTGCCATCCTCCGTGCAGGGGCAAGCCGATGCTATTCGAAACATGGCGCTGCGGCTGCACGAAGTGTTTCAGAGATTCTCTTCGCTCGAAAAAGAACTCAACGTCGCGGCGCGCGATTCGGGCGCGAAAAAGAGTCACGCTGCCGCTGCCGGACGTTAGCCTCCGGTTTATACCTTTCTTTCGGGTACCCCTTCCCTCACCGGTATATTGGAATCAAGACTTTAGCGTGTAGAGGCTGGCAAACGGAATTATCCCTTTCACAAACCCTGCAATAAATACATGCTTCCAGCCGCAACTTGTATGCCGTAAAACTGACGGTTCGTGCGACGATTTCGGCAATTGCTAGGGCTTATCATGCCGAAGTTTCTTTCAGCACAATAAGATCCATTGCCGGTCAAATGGCAACTCAAGTGCGGTGAACCACATCGGATATTAATGTGGGCTAATTGTCCAGTCCAAAATTGCTGTTGTTTGTCAATGTGACTTTGGTGTAAAAGTGATGCCCATTGGGTTCGAGACATTACGTGAGGCATCTGTCGCGATTCCCCGCCGCGACAGAAGATGCTGGAAAGCACATATTTGCGTAGCATTGCGGAATTGGCGGGTGAATCTCTACCAGAGATTGGAATTCTGCTCGTAGTGTTCGTGCCTCTGGACGCAACTTTTCACCAAGGCGAACTTGGGCTTGGAACGATTGTCGCTTTGATGCTCGTTACTATCGCTGGACTGGCTCTCCTAGTCGGTGGAATTTTGTTGGAGGAAGGATAAGCAAATGGGCTTTGTTATTCCATTCGCGATGTTTGGGGTTGCGGTCGGAACTATTTTTATTTGGGGTTTAAGAGACAAACGTCGCCGCAAAGCTAGTCTAAAAGATGGAGCCGTTCGCCCTCAGAAGGCAGCATAGCGCCCAAGGAGCAAGAGCCGGAAATGGCTCACCGCTAGGCTGCCGTTGATCCGCTCCGTTTTTTCTTTTCTTCTGACAACAAATGCAGGCGAATGCCAGCTCAGTCCCTTATTCTATCTGTCGGTTTTTTCTTCGCCTTCTTTCGTGGCTCCGGCTTGGTCTCCAGTGCCGCCAACACTGTCTGCTTAAAATCGAGCGGGATTTTTAGCGCTTCTCGTTTTACTTTGCTTTTTTTCATGCTTCCTCAGGCAATATCTTCTTAACAATTCTGATGACCTTAGTCTTCTTTCGATAATAGAGCTTCACTTGGTTCACAACGCCCTCGGTGGTAATGTGGGCGACGAAGGGCTTTCGTCGCCTTCCTAATTCTCGGAGGATATCGGCCTCGCGCTCCCCATTTATCGGCACCATCATGATTGTTAACTAGGTATAAAACTGCGATTCTTGCGAGAAGAATTTCGGCTCCATATGTGTGCTCAAAGTCGGGATCGGCGGTTATCAAAATATTTTTTTGCTTGCCGCATTCAATCGCAATGCTTGGATCAGGTTCGGTGTCACGCTGACTCCCATATCGTTCTAAATGTGTAACAACGATAAAACCGGCGGCACGTAGAATCGCTGGCAACTTATAGGCACCCAATTGGCGGTCAAGAAAAAAGACCGGATCATTAGGCTGCTGCGAGTTCTTTAACTGCACTCTTGACTTCGCCAATGGTTAGGCCGTAATCGCCAGCTACATCCGTCTCATCCTCTCCAGCCCTGATTCGATCCCGTAAAACCATGACGCTAATTCCCGTACCCTTGACCACTGGCTTGCCGCCAGAAATCAATGGATTGATGGATAGGTGGCGAGTTTTTATTGGATACAATTCCAGAACATTACCGGCATTGTCACGCTTGAGCCGTTGAAGATAGCGCCCCAATAACCTGCGCATCGCATACTGCCCTTGCTTGGTCGCATTGACTGTCCTGCCTAGATGTTGAATGAATACGTCCCTACCGAAAGTCCTAAAATCGCGACTAAGAAGCGGATGAGCATCGTTAGGCAAAGCCTTGCGAACATAATCCAGTGCGAGTCTTACATTCTTCAACGGAACGTTTCTTTCCCGCGTGCAGCGCAGGATGTGGGCTTCGGCCAGATTGTTGAACGACAAAAGGCCCAGCCTTTTGTCTGCTGGATACAAAACTGGGAGGAATGAAATTTTCTTGCCGTATTTGTTTGTGTAGGATTGGCCACGCGTCCAAGCTCTAAGGGTAGAGGGTGGGATGCGTAAGCATTGCGCCACATCCTCGATGCTGTATCTGGGATGCTCTAAAATATCACCGTGAAATCTTACGATATGTTTGCGGGCCATTTCGGAGTTCAGACCTAGAAAACTGGTAAGCATACCATCACCGCCCCGTGTTATGATGTCTCACAGGTTGGTTCGGTGTGGCAGCACCTTCGACCGAAAGATTGAATAATGAAAGGCCCGCTTTATCGGTGGGCCTTTTCTTTTTGCTTTAGCTTGCGCCACATCCATCGAGACATTGGCGCTACTGGCCGGAAGAGGTCTAGTTGCCTCTTTCCGATGGGCCAGTAGGGCTGTTTGCTGATTCCCGTAGTTGTAGCCTCTTGCCTTCCGCTTGGCTTAGAGCCAGCAACGTGCGATCTGTGTCGCTGATCTTCCGAGCGTTGAAACGAAAATCAAATTCGGAGAGGTATCGGTGCAGGTGGTGCTTGCCCACCTGATGGTACGTTCCGATGATTCCCCGCTTGAGCAGAGAGAACACGCCCTCAATCGTATTCGTATGAATTACAGGTTTCCCTGGCTCAGTGCAGGAGTACTCTCCGATGCTGTGATTTACTCGATAGTGCGTGTTGAACTGTCCCTTGAGATTGTCGTAGGAAGAGAAGCTATCCGTCATGATCGTGGCAGACGGATGCACGTTCTCCCAGAGTATCGCTTGCAGATTATCCCCGGTACTCGCTCAACATGAAAAGAGCGCACGTCGCCATCACGCTTTACCAGCGCGAAAACTTTTTGCTTTTTCGCGTATGCTTCAACGCGAGTGATCTTGGTTCCTTTACCGCCGACATAGGTTTCGTCCGCTTCGACTACGCCGAACATTTTTTCTTTAAATGATGGCTGGCTCATCATGTAGCGAATCCGATGAGCCATAAACCACGCAGACTTGTAGGTCACGCCCAGATTGCGATGAAGTTGGTGGGCGCTCATCCCCTTTTTGGACGTACAGAGAAGATGGATAGCCAACAGCCATTTGTTTAAGGGGATGTGGCTATCCTCGAAGATCGTATTGACCGTTACCGTGAATTGCTGTTCGCACTCCTTGCATTTGTAAACGCCCGGACGAACAGGTTTATTGCTCGTCGGTTTTGCGGTGAGCTTATAGGCGGTCGTGCATCCGCAATGCGGGCAGACTGGACCATTAGGCCAGCGCAACTTCTCTAGGAATGCGCGTGCCTTACCAGCGTCTTGGAACTGTGGCGTTTCGGCTAGGTTCAACATGACCCAATATTACGCTTTTTGTTCCGGTTTGTCAAAGGGATAATTACGCTGGCAAAGTATTGAATCTTAAATAGTTAAGTATCAAAGTCTTCATTCCATTCGACTTAGTAGGGCTTTCGTTCGACGGGAGCGGCCTTTATAGTGACAAACGGTTGGGCTTAGGTCAAGCGCTTTTTAGGCACTCTTGGGATTTCCGAAGAGTGGAAGTTGTGGCATCCGGTAGGGACGGATCATGCCACCTTCCATTGGGCGCGGCGATACTTTCTCCTTGGCGAATTTTGCGCTGCCTGGTGGAATTTCGTCGCCCCACTGTACCCATCCCCTCCTGGAACTGCGGGCAAAAAGTTCTAAGAATGGATCGGGGCTGCAATGCTCGATCATGTCATAAAGCTCATCGGGCTTCTGGGAGCGACGTTGCTCCAGCGTAGCAATTACGTTAACCATCCTGCGACCAGCCTGTGCGGACCGCGTGATATTCTTCCTCCGAAAAACGTGTCCGCCAGGACTTCTCTCGTATCCGCAAGCTGGCCGAAGTGTCCCCGTCGGTTAGGGGCTGGACGCTCGATGTCCTTACCGCGGTACGCAAGTTGGGAAAGATCAGATTCTCACTCTCGGAGCTTTACAAGCTTCAGCCTTATCTGGAGCATATCCACCCACGCAACAAAAATGTACGAGCGAAGATGCGCCAGCAGCTCCAGGTGCTCCGAGACTTGGGGATTGTTGAGTTCACGAGCCCTGGGAATTACTCACTGCGGCAGTAGTTCTTCGCCTGGCTCGCTGCGGTGACGGCGCTCTTCAACCTGATACTCATCACGGATGTCTGCGGGAAGCAAATTTTTTCCCATGGCGAGACCTCCAGCCGCGATTGTACGTCAATTAATAATGGCCTTATTCGAAGAGCTTGCCGCTGGAATACGGAAAGTAACGCGGAGTGACGGTCCCGTCTTGCGCCAGCACGAAAGACGTTGCCTCGCTCTTCGCGGTTTTCGAGACCTAGGGCGACCGGCTAGTAGCGTCGTTTACTTTAGTGTTTGCGCGGCAGCGTTGGCGCACTGCGCATCATTTTCGCTCACGTCACCGGAGACGCCAATCGCGCCGACGATTTTGCCGTCCGAAACAAGCGGCACGCCGCCTTCGACTGGCACCGCTCCTTCGAGGCCAAGAACCCGCATACTGACACCGCCCTTCGCAAGCGCGTCCTGAAATGCCTTGGTCGGACGCTTATAGATTGCGGCTGAGCGAGCTTTGTCGATGGCGACTTTCGAGCTGGCCCATTGCGAATTGTCGGTGCGTTCGTAGTAAACCAGGTTGCCCGCAGGATCGACGACGGCTATGGTCATCAGCCAGTGATTTCTCGCCGCTTCTGCTTGCGCAGCCGCTGCCAACTTTTTGGCTGCTTCGAGCGTGATCGGCGGGCCGTACGGAGTGAGAGAAGAAATCGCAGGCGGAGCGGCAGTTGCGGTCTGGGCTCGGCCGATAATAGACGATGTGGCAAAGATCACGACGATGAGCAACTTCACAATAGGTTTGTGTGCCATGTTGTTATCTCCTGGGATGGATTCGTGATGCATCATACGACGGATGTGACTCGGACTGGAATAGTGTAATCGTCGATCTTGCAACAGTCATTCTCCCGAAACCCGTTCAGACGTACAATTACCAACGCAATGAATGCCAGGTTTCGGGCGGCAATGAATATTTTGTGCTGGGTCTTGATCGCACTACTTGCGGTTGCGACGTTGCGCTGGACGGTCTGGGGAAGCCATCAGCCTACACCTCATTCGATCTGGGGCGAACCATCCGAAAAGCCGTTGAACTAATTAAGACCAAGACTCGTCTGGTCCCACCAGGTACTCCGTGCTGATCGCAACTTACGAGTCACGTTGGAATAGCTTCTTGAGGATTTTTGGCAGTAGCCGTAGTTGACATTAACAGGCGCATCAATTAACCACCCATAGTTGGTGCCATTGCGATGTTACGCCAATTGAAATCTTGTGCGACCATATCTGGGTATGCTTCTTCAGTATCCTCTGCGCAAGCGGGCGTCCGCTGAGTTTGTAGGTACGGCCTTTCTTGTGGCCGCAGTGGTTGGGTCAGGAATCATGGCCGAGCGGCTAGCGGGCGGCAACATCGCTCTTGCCCTACTCGCAAACACGTTAGCAACCGGGGCGATTCTTGTAGCGCTGATTTTGGCATTCGGCGGTATTTCCGGAGCGCATTTCAATCCCGCCGTCACCCTCGCTGATGCCCTGGAACACGGCATTCGATGGCTGGAAGTGCCAGCCTACATCGGTGCACAGTTTTGCGGCGGCCTGACCGGAGCCGCAAGTGCTCATTTGATGTTTGGGCTCCCGCCATTCTCGGTGTCCCAGCACGTGAGGAGTGGGCCTGCTCAAGTCTTCAGCGAGTTTGTCGCTACTTTCGGCTTGATGGCAGTGATATGGGGTTGCTCGCGGTTCCGTGCCAATGCCGTCCCTTTCGCCGTAGGCGCATACATCACGGCAGCATACTGGTTCACATCGTCAACATCGTTTGCCAATCCCGCGGTCACGCTCGCTCGGGCTATCTCAGACACCTTCTCCGGCATAAGGCCAGCGGACGTACCTGCGTTCATTGCAGCACAGTTAACGGGAGGCATCGCAGCCACATTCCTCTTTCGCTGGCTTGTTCCGTCGTTACCAGAAACCGCCGAGGAGATCCTCATGCCACACCGCTCCAATCCGCACGTCAAGATTTACCTGTTCGCCTGTGTTCACAACGCTGGACGTTCCCAGATGGCGGCAGCGCTATTCAATGTCTATGCAGATCAGGGCCAGTGCAGGGGAATTTCTGCCGGAACGCAACCCACGGCAAATGTCCATCCGGAAGTCGTGGAGACGATGCGCGAGATTGGAATTGACCTGGGTTCTTCCAAGCCGCAGAAGCTAACACCTGAATTGGCCCGAACAGCGTCCGTGCTCGTGACGATGGGTTGCGGTGATGCTTGTCCATTCGTGCCCGGATTGAAGACTGTGGACTGGGCGCTGCCAGACCCGAAAGGCCAATCGCTCGAAGCGGTGCGGGCAATTCGTGATGACGTTCACGAAAGAGTGAAGGCATTAATTCGCAGTGAGTGTGCCGACTGCTGTATCGCTGATTGTCGTTAGCGGCCTGATAGAGACAATCACTGTTAACGGAATCGAGGGTAATTCTTAGATCTTAGATCGACCCCATAATCGTCTCAGGACAATTTCTTTTTGGCTCGCGCATTGAGATTGTTTCGGCTGGCGCTGTTAGCTTCTGCCACTGCCGTGCGCTGAAAAATCAGCTTCCCATCGGCATCGGCAGCCACAGTCACCGGGACGGGGTTCCTGAGCAACTGCACAATATTGGGTGAAATTCTTCGGACTCACGGTATTCGCAGATCGCCAGGTGGTTTCGCATCATCGGCTTCCCTAATCGACAGCACTGCTGGTAACGAGAAAAGCAAGGGCAGCTGCCACGATCACGATCCGAGTGTCACGTTCAATGAGTAAGTGTGGGTTATTTCCTGCGGGGCTTCTTGGCTGGGCGCTTCGATTGGGCTCCGCCTGCGCTCTTGACGACGCTTTTGCCGGTTCCGCTCGCACCCAATTGCGCCACTTGCTCCATCGCCGTCTGGATGTAACGGCGCACGAAGGGACGCTCCACATCGCGCTGGCTCCTGAGCTTGATGTGGCGCATGGTCTTGCCCTCGCCTTCGAGCACACGATTCGGGTCGGGCAGACTGCTTCCGCGGGGGAATCCCAGGTTGACGTGCCCCGCGTTGGTCGCGACGTAACAGAACATATCCTTCATCTTCCCACTGAACCCGAACCAAATGGCGACCGTGTACACCTGGTAGATCGACTCGGAGGCATCGGGTGCTTCCTCAAGAATCACCTCCCGGAGCGCGAGGGCGAGATCAGAAATGTGCCGGTCGTAAGCTTCGAGGAAACCGAGCAATTGAACATCTGGAGGGCGTTGCATGGCAGCGGAGCAAATATACACTGAAACATATGCGCCGGTAACAGGGCGGAGAAATCGCCTGCGAGCTTTACGCCCACAACATTCTTGCGCCGGTCATCAGCAGGACTGCGCACAGGATTCTTCGCAACCAGAGTACGGGGACGCGGGTGCTCAGTTGCGAGCCGAGAATTCCTCCGGGAATCGAGCCGATCAGCAGGGCTCCTACGAGATGTCCGTCGACGTTGCCCGCCCGCCAGTGCAGAAGGCCGGTGACTCCGGTGAGAATGACGGCGTGGGCGATGTCGGTGCCAACCATGATTTTAGGCGTGAATGAGTAAAACAAAAGAAGCAACATCATGATGATGCTGCCCGATCCGACCGAAGTGATGCCGACCAGGAATCCTCCGATCAAGCCGATCAGACTCATGCCGGCAAAAGATTTCATGGTGGGCTCGCGCCCGGCAAGATGTTCTTCAATCCGCCTTTGAAATATCAGCAAGGCCGGAATTACAACCAGCAGCAGTCCCACGGCTGACTTGATGAAGTCATTGACTCCAGCCCCATAAACATGGCGCAGATGCTGAAGGAAAGTGACGCCAAGGTAAGAGCCGGGAACGCTGCCAACCGCCATGGCGAGAACGATTTTTTTTCGCACCGTGCCTTTTTTCAGGTGCATGAGGGTAGCAGGAATTTTGGTGAAAAAGTTGAACAGGGCGTCTGAACCGACGGCAATGATCGGAGGAATGCGCAGGCCGAAGATAAGCATAGGCAACAGCAATACGCCGCCGCCCAGGCCGGTAAGGCCGATCAGCGTTCCCACGATGAAGCCGATCAGAATTTTTAGTAGCAGTAAAGATTCCATACTTTTAAAAAGCTCTCAGTTCTTCGACTCTCAGTAAGGCAAAGCCTGTGCCGTTCGGAGAACTTCGAGCACTGTCGGTCCTTCTGAAGCATTATCTCATAAAGTCCATGGTAATTATCGACTTTATGGGCATGAAAATACTTCACAGCTCTGAGCTCTCTGCAAGCGAGACTGAGCTAGACAATCAGAGTGCTGAGAGCTGAGAGTCGCAATCTTCTTTATCCGTTGCCGTTGGCGCCGACAAAGCCTTCGCGCTCAAGGTGCAACAAGATGGTTTGCGCTGCTTCTTCGGGGCTTAGTTTCGCGGTGTCGATTACGACCTCCGCATCGGTGGGCGCCTCATAGGGGTCGGAGATGCCGGTGAACTCCTTGACGATGCCGGCGCGTGCCTTGGCATAAAGGCCCTTGCGGTCGCGCTGTTCGCATACCTCGATCGGAGTCGATGCGTGGACCAGGATAAATCCGCCAAAGGGCTCGATCATCTGCCGTACCGCTTTTCGCGTTGCTTCATAAGGAGCGATAGGAGCGCAGACTGCAATGCCGCCGTTCTTGGTGATCTCGGAGGCCACGTATCCTATGCGGCGTATGTTGATGTCGCGATGCTCCTTCGAAAATCCGAGCTCGCTCGAAAGGTTTTTGCGCACCAGGTCGCCATCGAGAAGCGTGACTGGGCGTCCGCCCATTTCGAGAAATTTGGTGATCAGGGCGTTGGCGATGGTTGATTTGCCCGATCCCGAAAGGCCGGTGAAAAAAATAGTGACGCCTTGCTTGTGCCGCGGCGGATAGCTGCGGCGCAACTCCTGCACGACTTCGGGATAGGTGAACCACGCCGGAATGTCGCGACCTTCGTTAAGACGCTGACGCAATTCGGTGCCTGAAATATCGAGAACTTTGGCGCCCTTCGGAACTTCATCGGAGGGAACGTAGCGGTCTTCATTTTCTAGATAGACCATCATCTGAAAGGGAACCATGGTGACGCCCATTTCCTCTTCGTGCTTTTTGAATAACTCCTGGGCATCATAGGCGCCGTAAAAATTTTTGCCATCGGTGTCTTTTCCCGGACCCGCGTGATCGCGGCCGACGATGAAATGGGTGCATCCGTGATTCTTGCGAATCAAGCCGTGCCACACGGCTTCGCGCGGTCCGCCCATGCGCATGGCCAGCGGCAGCATGGCGAGTTCAACGGTGCCCTTCGGATACTTTGACAGCAGCAATTGGTAGCAACGGGTGCGCACGAAATAATCGACGTCGCCGGGCTTGGTCATTCCGACCGACGGATGGATGAGCAAATTCGCTTGAACTTGCTTGGCGGCGCGCATGGTCAGCTCGACGTGGGCGCGATGCATGGGATTGCGGGTCTGGAAGCCAACCACGGTCGTCCACCCTAGACGGCCGAATTCGGCGCGCAGGTCGGCAGGAGTAAGGCGCAGGGAACGGAAGTCATAATGCGAGGGAGGCTGTAGCTCTTCAATCGTTCCGCCCACGTACCAGGGATTCGATTTGTTGATCGCATAATCGGCTCCGGGGTGCGCGGCGCTGGTCGTGCCAAATACGGACTTGGCTTCAGCTTTGCGATCCGGCTGCCAAACGTCTTCCACGCTGAGGGCGGCGAGCATCACGCCTTCGGGGTCGCGCAGGGCAATTTTGCTGGTGCCCGGCGTCAGCTTCTTGGCAAAGTCTTCGGTGACATCGAGCGTGATCGGCATCGGCCAAAGGGTGCCGTTCGACAGACGCATTTCGTGGCAGACGCGTTCGTAATCGGCTTGGTTCATAAAGCCGCGCAGTGGCGAGAATCCGCCGCTCATAAGGAGTTCCAGATCGCAAAGCTGTCTGGCGGTCAGGTCCCATGACGGCCAGTCTTTCGACTGCGCTTTCAACTCCGCGGCGCGCGCGGCCGGCACTTGCAGTTGGACAAGGTTTCCCCCGTGCGGGGCGATCAGATGGCTGGTCATTGCGTTCAAAGCGATATTCCTCCGGTTGTTCTATCCAAGCTTAGGTGTTCTGTTCAAACTTATGATGAAAGCAAAACTTTTCGGGTGCCATTTAAACTCGGTTTACTTGCCATCCTCGTCAAATATGCAGGTTTGAGTTGGCCGCTGGCACATGATCAGGCTCACAATGAAGGCCAATTGCCGCGCGGAAGTGTGTCCAATGGAAACGTTCAAACCTTGGGTGGGAGCAATTCGCTCTCCGTACGGCGACATTGCTGGGCCTATAAAACATTGAAAATAAGAGAAACCAAAAACCCGGTTCCCGGAAGGCCTCGAATACTCTGTCGCCATGGACACGACGCTCCCCATCACAGAAGGAATGAAAGAGATTGTCACGACTCTACTGGAAGCGATCTTTCTCGTCATCATCGTGGTGTTCCTGTTCCTGCAAAACTGGCGCGCGACACTGATCCCGCTGCTTGCAGTGCCCGTCTCGCTGATCGGCACGTTCGCAATCTTTCCTATGTTGGGTTTTTCCATTAACACGCTCTCGCTATTTGGTCTGATTCTCGCGATCGGTCTTGTGGTGGACGACGCCATCGTGGTCGTCGAAGCCGTGGAGCATCACATTGAACATGGCCTGGCTCCGAAGGAAGCCACCTTGAAAGCGATGGACGAGGTGTCCGTTCGTAATTGGTATCGCTTTGGTGCTTTCTTCTGTATTCATCCCGATGGCGGCACTTGGGGGCATCAAGGGTTTGCTGAACCAACAATTCGCCATCACCATCGCGATTTCCGTGCTCATCTCGGCATTCAACGCGCTGACGCTCTCGCCTGCACTCTCAGCTCTTATGTTGAGGCCGCGAAAGAAGTCGAAAGGTCCATTAGGAAAATTCTTCGACTGGTTTAACAAGTGGTTCGGAAAAATGACTGGCGGGTACGTGAGCTGGAGCCATGTTTTGATTCGAAAGTGGGTCCTGTCGCTGCTTCTGCTGGTAGGCATCACTCTCGTCGCCGGAGGAATGGGGAAAAGTCTTCCAACCAGTTTTATCCCCGAAGAAGACCAGGGCTATGCGTTCTTGCAGATACAACTGCCAGATCGGCCTCCCTGCAACGGACGGACGCCGTAATGCGCAAGATTGATGACATGCTTGCGCACACGCACGGGGTCAAGAGTTTTAGCGGGATTTCCGGATTCAGCCTGCTGTCCAACACCTCAGCATCGTATACCGGTTTCTACTTCCTTCAACTGGAACCATGGGAAGAGCGCGTGACAGAGGAACTCTCAGCCAACGGGCTGATGCGAAGTCTCAACAAGAAGATGCGCGAGGAAATCCCCGAGGCCATTGCGTTCGCGTTCGGTCCTCCCGCGATTCCAGGCTTGGGCACGGCTGGTGGATTCACATTCATGTTGCAGGACCGCAGCGGCGGAACCGTAGAACAACTTTGGGACACTCTCGATAAATTGACGAAGCCGCGCGGCAGCGCCCTGAGCTGGCCTCACTTGTCACCACGTTCCGGCCTTCCGTGCCACAGCTCTACGTGGAAGTTGACCAGGATCGCGTGCTGAAGCAGGGGCTGCAGTTCGGCGAGGTTTACCAGACGCTGCAGGCTTTTCTGGGTGGCGCCTACGTCAACCAGTTCAATCGCTTCGGTCGTCAGTGGAAGGTGTACTTGCAGGCGGAACCTGAATATCGAACGAGCGCCGACAAAATCAATAATTTCTATGTGCGGAATTCCCAGGGCCAGATGACGCCGTTGGCTTCCCTTGTTTCGATAAGGCGCGTGTCGGGACCCGAATATACCAATCGGTTCAATTTGTACAGAAGCATCCAGATCAACGGTTCACCCGCTCCGGGATTCAGTTCCGGGCAAGCAATGGCGGCGATGGAACAGGTTTCGCGCGAGGTGCTGCCCGCCGGATTCGGTTATGCGTGGAGCGACATGTCGTACCAGGAAAAGAAGGCAGAAGGTGGGCAGGCAATGGTTTTCGGCATGTCCTTTCTGTTTGTGTTTCTGATTCTGGCCGCACAGTATGAGAGTTGGTCGCTGCCCTTCAGCGTGCTTCTGGGTTCCCGTGGCAGTGCTCGGGGCCTACGGCGGACGCTGCTGCGCAATTTGATAACAACGTGTTCGCGCAGATTGGACTAATCATGCTGATCGGCCTCGCGGCCAAAAACGCCATCCTGATCGTCGACTTCGCCATACGGAATACGCGAAGGGAAATCTATTGTTGGACGCCGCGCTCGAAGGCGCGCGCTTGCGCTTACGCCCGATCCTGATGACTTCCTTTGCCTTCATCCTGGGATGCGTGCCGCTATGGACGGCAAAGGGTGCCGGCGCTATCGGTGGAAAAGTCTTGGGAAGCTCGGTCATCACGGGAATGACGGCGGCCACCGTATTGGGAGTCTTCCTGTCCCTGTTTTGTTCGTGGTGGTTGAGCGCATCGCCAAGAAAAAGCCTCACGCAGCAGCGGTAAGTCAACCCGCCGCGCTCGAAGGAGGGCACGGCTGATGCGGAGAACCTGTGCAGCCGCAACTCTGGCGTGCTTTTGGCTGGTTGTACCGTGGGCCCTAAGTACAGCCGACCATCGCTCAAGCCCCCGACCGACTTTTACGCGGAGCGACAAATTTCCACAAGTTCGGAGGCGGACCTGGCTTGGTGGGACCTGTTCAAGGATCCCGTTCTCCAAGGCCTCATTCGTGAAGCGCTGAAGAACAACTATGACTTGCAGACCGCGCTGGCCCGGGTGGAGCAAGAGCGCGCACTTGCCGGCGTAACTCGTTCCGAATATTTTCCTCAGGTCGGATACGGCGCAAGCATTTACGGCCAGAAAGTCCCTGCTCCGCTCGTTACGAGCCATACATATTATGCCTACAACTTGAACACGATCTGGGAAGTGGACCTGTTTGGGCGCATCCGCAGATTGAATGAAGCACAACGCGCTGTGTACTTTTCAAGCGAGGAAGCCAAACGCGACATTCGTCTTCTGGTGCTCGCTGAAGTTGCGCAGGGATACTTTCAACTGCGCGCGCTCGACGCCGATCTTGAAGTTTCGCACCGCACCGTAAAGACGTTTCAGGACACTCTGGACATCTTTCAGCACAAGTTTGAAGGCGGTGCCGCTTCCGGCTTAGAGGTCGCTCGGGCACAAGCGGCTCTCGCAAACGTCGCAGCCGCAATTCCGGACTGCGGCGACAGATTGTAGCCCAGGAAGCAGCGCTGAATTTGCTCCTGGGGCGCAACCCGGGCCCGATTGACCGAGGCAGCACTTTGGCGGAGCAGTTCGACCCGCCCACGTGCCCACGGGATTACCTTCACAGCTGTTGGAGCGCCGGCCTGATGTGCGCGAGGCCGAGGAAACTTGATCGCCGCCAACGCTAACGTCGGAGTAGCAAAGGCCAATTTTTTCCCGACGATTTCCTTGACGGGCATGCTTGGTGGAGTAAGCCCGCAACTTTCGGAGCTCACGGCAACTGGCAAAGCGTGGAGCCTCGCCGGCAATTTGGCCGGCCCCCTTTTCACCGCTGGCCGCTTGAAGAACGAATATCGAGCAGCCCTGGCGCAACGCGACCAGTCAACATTTGCTTTCGAGAAAACCGTTACCAGGCGTTCGGTGAGGTTTCATCGTCGCTTTCGGCACATCAAGAGTTGGCGAAGGCCTACGAAACTCAGTTAACCTCAGTGGCCGCTTATCGAGAATCGGTCCAGCTGTCTACCATTCGGTATGACAGCGGGCTCGCCAACTATCTGGAAATAATTGACGCTGAGATCCAAATGTATCCCGCGGAACTTTCAGCAATCATCTATGACCTCGGCCGCAAGGTCGCCCTGGTCAATTTGTATCGAGCGCTGGGGGGCGGCTGGAACTTGAACGATTCGCAGTGGGTGAGCGGGACGCCCACGGTCGCTCCGTCACCCACCCCGTAGAAAGCTTTTCCAGCACGTTGTGAAGGAGCGGGCTCCACGCCAAGGAGCGAATTACGAGTCAGACGTTCCGCGAGACGTGCATGGATGAACAGTTCTGAATCAAAGCGAAATCCTATTTGCGTTGAAGAGGTAAGACTCGATGACCAAACAAGACGCGTCACAAAAGGACAAATCCCTGAAACGGAAACAGTACGAAAAAGAGTTACGGCGGCTGCAACAAGAACTCTGCAAGCTGCAGGACTGGGTAAAATATAAAGGACTGCGCGTCATCGTAGTCTTTGAGGGGCGCGACGCCGCCGGCAAGGGCGGTACGATTCGTGCAATGACGGAACGCGTGAGCCCGCGCGTGTTCCGCTTGATTGCGTTGCCAGCCCCGTCGGATCGCGAGAAAAGTCAGATGTACATGCAGCGCTACATTCCGCATTTTCCAGCCGCGGGGGAGATAGTGATCTTCGACCGCAGTTGGTAGAACCGGGCCGGCGTCGAATATGTGATGGGATTTTGCACTACCGAGCAGTACCGCGAATTCCTCAAACTTTGCCCCACAGTTGAAAAGTACATGGTGGATGCCGGGGTTATCCTTATCAAATATTGGCTCGAAGTGGGAAAGAAGGAGCAACAACGGCGCTTTGAGGCTCGGGTAAAGGACCCGCTTCGCCAATGGAAACTTAGTCCTATGGATTTGGAATCGTTCGGCCGCTGGTATGAATACTCGCGGGCGCGAATAAGATGCTCGAGGCGAGCGATTCCGAACATGCACCGTGGCATCTGGTTCGCTCCGACGATAAGCGCAAGGCACGCCTGAACTGCATCTCTCACTTTCTGAGCATGATTCCGTATCGGAAGGTTCCCCGGGAGCGAGTCAAATTACCAAAGCGTTCCGACAAACACAGTTACAACGATCAAAAATCAATCAAGAACCACAAGTTCATACCGGAACGATACTAAGGCGGTTGCACACGCTCGGGCAGCAGACGCCGCCCGAGACTCGTGCCTCATTCAGAATACCTATCCGAAGCTGCTCGCTAACGCTTGCCCCGGAAATTGGCGACTCGTGAGACTTAAAAAACTACCTTTATGACGCGCATGATGAGTTCTTCCGGGGAGAAAACAGTAAGCAAGAGAGGCAGGAGAGGAGCCGCGGTGGCGGCGGCCAGACGAGTGATGTCCTCGAGTCCGAATGGAATCGAGTGCATCTCGCGCACGACAGCATAGCTATTGCCGAGATCGGCGAGCGACTGGATATCGGGCGATCCCAGGAGCTCGTCGGCGCTCTTTTCGCGCACCCATTTTTGTTCGAACCTCTCGACGTAGTGCTCAGCGAGGAGGCCATACTCGGCCAATCCCTTTCGTTTTGCGCGAGCCATCGCCGGAGTAAACATCACGAGCGGACCGAGGATGGCCACTACGAAGAAAACGATGAAGCCGCCGAACTTAACTTGAAGGATATCAAGCTGTCTCCTCGGTAAAGGACTCGACCCGCAACCAGTCCTGCGAGCATCGCACCCTGTGCAAAGAGAACCGGGCCGAACGCATAGGAACTCTTGCCCAGGAAGGCAAGACCTGCACAGCGATCGGGATGAGTCGAAATCAATTTCAGATCGATTCTGGATACCTGCCACAGAAAACGAAACCAGATGAAGAGCCGGTAGTACCACCGCAGAAGGAGGAACTGTAAAATGGGAATGCTCACGAACACGTACCAGAACCCCGCGGGTGTGAGATGCCAGCGTCCGCCCGGGAGGGCATACCAAGTCGGCTCGGCGATTGCTACCCGGTTGCTCCAGAGCCACAGTCCGAATGTGTAAACAATTAGCAAGAGCCCCAGCTCGAGGGGGATGGAATTTCTGAGCCTTACGGCTGACTTCATCGCGCTATCGAAGCGGGGCAAATCCTGCGGCATGACGATACGTCGCTCGACGAACCGCTGTACAACAAGACGCATCCGGGAGTGAACTATCAATTCGGCGCCGACGAGGACTGGAATTGCAATGAGGAATCGGACATGCACTTCAACGTCGTGCAGGAAGGAAAGCCGGCCGGCATTGTCTGCCGATGAGCCGAGGGTGGCGATGAGCAACAGCGGCAACCACGCAAGCAGGGTGAGAACAATCACCCGGCGATACAACATTTCCAAGGCCTGTCCGGCAAGATGCGACTTGACGAAGAACTGGTAGGTAGGTCCGCCCAATACCAGCGAAAAATCGTGTGGTTCCTCTAGCGAGTTGGATTCCGTCACAGCATGTAACCCGATCGAATCTCAGCGAGGCTGTTCATTCGTGCCTGCCTTGTTCCAGTCAATGATGTTGACGAGCTTCCAGGGATTTTTGCGGAGCTGGAATTCTAACTGTCCGTCTTTATTGATGATCAACTGGGCTGCGGGATAAAGCACACCAGCACTCTTGTTCTTGTCGGAGTCGTTTATCTCGATCTCGCCCGCGGTCAAGTTGTATGCCGTGCTTTGAGTGTTGTAATAATGTTCACCGAATCGGAGTAGGCGATTGGTGACGAAGCGAATCTTGCGGCCAGTTGGCGTGGGGATCAGGCGAATGTAACTGAGGTCATAACCGAGTGTTCCGGTGATGGCAATGCGACCTACCGATTTCATTCTGGTGAGCGCATTCACCAACCCCTCGTTCTGGCCTTTCTTGAACGCGTCCACGAGAATGGCTCGATCCTCGTCAGTAGAGAAGTCATAGATCGTAACCTTCACATTAATTACGGTGCCCAGCTGCGTGCTGGTTTCCATCGCAGTTGTGTCAATAACCTCTACACCTCTTTCATCAGCGGACATGACGAACGTGGCTGCCAACATAAGCGCTACGAGCACCACGCCGCCGAAGCCGACCTTCCGACCTCTGGACCCACCTGGATTCCCTTGAGTCATGACCGTCCTCCTACCCGTGCCGTTTCGCGCTGCGCCAACCTTCCATGCGAGCGACGCCTCATCGTTCGCCTAAATTCCCGCGATTCCTTTGTTTTGCAGCACGCGGACCACTACACGGCGATTTTCCGCTTGGCCTTCCGCGCTCGTGTCGCTGCCGACCTGGTGGCTTTCTCCCATCGCACCGGGGGCCAGCATTCTGGTGAGGGGAATGTGTCCCTGCTGGACCAGGATATTGGTCACTCCGTCGGCATGGTCCCGCTGAGCTGCTGGTTTAGACTAACGCTGCCAACGGAAGAGGCGTACCCTTTCACCTCGATCATGTAACCGTCAATGGTTTTGGCCTTCTCTGCCAATGCCAGGAGTTGCGGGTTGTACTTCGGGTCCACTTTGGTCTTGCCGTTGTCGAAATAAACGGTTAGCTCATCGAAGATATAGTAATCGTCCAGTTGGCCGAAGCGTGCGATGGCTGCGTCAACGGCCGCCTTATTTGCTGCGATTTTAGCCTGGTGCTCGGTCAACTGCGCCTGCTGTTTCTCCAGGGCTTCGTTCTGCGCTTTGAGTGCCGCATTCTGTTTTTCCAACTCCGCCTGGTTTTGCTGC
>CAVWWW010000016.1:0-31844 GCA_963758745.1 uncultured Acidobacteriaceae bacterium | reverse complement strand
CGACCGCATGCCAGGCGAGCGTAGAGTGTCGAGTGGGTAACGATAGAGTTCGGCGCCACTCGGATTCAGCGGCACCAGCGCCAAACCGGCTATGAGTAGCAGCAATATCCGCAAGAGAATCGGACGTGCCTGACGCCATGGTGTGCTTCCAAAGGCTGCCTCCAGAAATAGACCGACGGCATATGCCAGCAAGATTGCGAGACCCAGCGCGAACCCGGCGTGCAAATTAAGCCATAGCAGGAATAGGGGCGGTATCCAAAACAGAAGTCTGGGACGATCCTCGGCGCGTTCGACCAGCCAGAGAAGCAGGCTGACCAGAGTAAACGTAAACATCTGAGGCCTCACTCCCCAGGATGGTGCCGAGGCTAAAGCGCCGATGACGGTTGCTGCCGCCGCCCAGTGCCTTTTTCCCGGACAGCGGAAGTAGAGAAGGATAAAGCCAATACTCGTAATGATCGCTGAAAATACAATGAGTCCCGTGAAGCCAAGGTGCTTCCACAGTTCATAAAACGTAACCTCTGTTAACCACTCGTGCGATACCCACAGTTGCCCGGCGCGTGTGAAAGAAAAAGGGTCAGAATGGGGAATGTGGCCCGTTTCCACGATCCACTCCCCCGTGCGCAAATGCCACCAAAGATCTGGATCGATCGCGTTGCGGGCGGTCATCGCGAGCAGCCCGAGCGATAGGATGACGCCAAAACTTGTGCGTGCGCTAAAAACTCGAATTCCGGCCGCGATCTTCGACTGGATCCTCGACGTGATTATAGAATCAGGCATTTGCAATGCTAATGCTAACGACTCCTTCCGTGAAAACGCGCAATTTTCTCGTCACCGCCTTCTTGTTGGCGATGGCTTTTTGCAACCTTACACTGTTCTGTCGTCTACTACCGTCGCTGCGTAATGGATACCAGGATTTCACGATCTTTTATACCGGTGCGCGCCTCCTTCGGGATGGCCATGCGTCCGATCTTTACAATCTGGCGAGTCAATATCGAATCCAGCTCGGGTTTGCGCACGTTCCGATACGGCAGGGACCGTTGCCTTTTAATCATCCGCCCTTCGAAGCGCTTTTGTTCGTCCCCTTAACCTTAGTTGGGTACTGGCCGGCATACCTGCTCTGGACGGCGCTTAACTTGATCATGCTGGCCGCCAGCATAATCCTTCTAAGAAATCACTTCGTTCAACTCGCGGCTGTACCTTCAGTCGTTTTAGGCCTTGCTGCCGCCGCATTCTTTCCGGTGGCAATCGGCATCATTCAGGGGCAGGATATAGTTCTGTTAGAGCTTCTCTTTGTGCTGGCGGTCATTTGCCTCGATAAGGGCTATGACGTCGCGGCTGGTGCATTTCTCGCCGCCGGCCTTTTCCGGCCGCAGCTCGTTGTGCCGTTAGTCGTTTTGCTGGCGATGCGACGCTGGCGTGTTCTTGTGGGCTTCGCACCCGTCGCTATAGTTCTGGCCATCGTATCCGTGGCAATCATCGGCTGGCGCGGCCCAATCCATTACATTAATTTTGTTCTTCACCTGGAAGCTACGCGCGCCCGCGGTTTTGGCCAGGCGGCTGTACCGAACCTGCGCGGATTAATCGCTAATTTACCTTGGATCAGTGCCTCAGGCGCCGCAACTGTGCTGCTGCTCACCTTCGTATTATCTGTGCTTCTGTTCTTCCTCGCGCTCCGTCGAGTGCGTAATGGACGAGATACGATCATCTTTACCTCCAGCTTGGCCGCTGTTACGACGGTCCTCGTAAGCTTTCACGCGCTGGTATATGACCTTACCCTGTTGTTTCCGATGTTACTTTTCTTACTTGCCGGAACAGTCAGCAAGCAAAGAAAGACCGTAGACGCGCAGACCATGTTGCTGATTTTCGTATGTTTCCTGGCCCCGCTCTATATTTTTCTGTTGTTCGAAACGGACCGTTTTTTTTGGTTTTCGCTGATTGTTTTATGGCTCTATTTAAGGTTGATTGCAACTCCATCTCCAGCTGAGGTGCCAGCCTGAGCGCGAGCAATTATTTTTGCGCTCATACGTAGTCACAATCCCGCAGTGATTGAAGCTAATGTACTGACTCGCGTCTCGCTGGCCGGGTCGGCAGTGATCGTTTGACTCGGTGATTAACAGAAGCTCAAAGATGGGTAGAATGGCCTTTCCCATTCGAACCATGAGCGCAACGAAATTTCGCAGCTGGTTTTGGGCAATCGCGCTTCTCGTGATGGCAGCAGGCAATCTCTTTGCTTTATGGGAGTGGCGATTCGCGATGGAGAAAGGCTATTTCGACTTCGCAAACTTTTATACCGCTGGCACGCTGGTTCACAGGGGAGAAGGCGCTGAAATTTACGATCGCGACGCGCAATGGAGAGTACAGCAGGAATTTTCGTCGGAAGTAACGACCCGCCGCGCACCCATGCGTTTTTTGCGGCCCCCGTTTGAGGCATTGCTTTTTTCGGTTTTAGCGATCTGGCCATATCCGAAGGCCCTACTGATATGGACATGTTTCAAACTGACGCTCCTCATTGCAATTCCTTTCGTGGTGGTGCGCGGCAGGCCATGGAGAGAGAGTTTTCCAATCTGGTTGACGCCCTTTCTCGTGCTGGGCACCTTTAGCGGATTTATGGATATGCTGTTGGGTCAGGACGCAATACTCCTGGCCTTTCTGTTCGCGGTCGCTTTCTGGCAGCTCGATACCGGCCGAGACACTGGAGCGGGCGTGACGCTTGGCTTGGCACTCTTCAAGTTTCAATTGGTGCTTCCCTTCGCCATTGCGTTGTGGATTTCCGGCCGCAAGCGGACATTCCCCGGTTTCGCAATATCCGCGGTCGCCGTTCTGGCCCTTTCCGCTGCCGTTGTGGGCGGGCGGGGGCTGCTTCAATACCCCGGATATTTGCTGGCTATCAACCGGTCGAAGGGTGTGGGAATTTTCCCGCAACTCCAAATGAATCTGCGCGGGCTGCTCACTCTTTTCGTTGGCCGCGCCCCATATCCTGGACGCATTCATTGGGTGCTGGCTCCAGCGGCGATCGCGGCCGTTGTATACGCCGGAATCCTTTGGCGAAGGGCAGGGAACCATTTCTTAGCGGAGGGTTTCGGGCTCGCGGCTATCGTCGGGATCGTCACCAGCTATTACGCTTACAGCTATGATCTGCTGCTGTTAATCGTGCCTCTCCTGGCAATACGAAGCAGGCCGTACGATTATCCTACGGAGGATCGTTTGACTCGAATCCTGGAAACGGCCGGGTTGTTGCCTCTCCTCTTTACGCCCACATATTGGTTTTCAAAAGAGCTGCACAATCAATGCATCATGACGATACCGTTGCTAGTTCTGGCGGTTGCTTTGGCGCGCAGACTGCGCCTTGCAGGTGAAGCTGTGCGGGCCGAATCAGAAAGAATCGTGTCGATGCCGGATGGGCTGGGATGACGATGACGATGACCGGAGTCTCGGGCTCGACCTCAGTCGAATCTTGCTCCTTGACGTGGCTGCTTCTGTCGATTCTCTGTGCGGCTGGCATGTGGACTTTTACCGAACGAGTGCTAATTCCATATCAGGTCTCCGATGCCGCTGCGCATAATCGCCCTCGAGGCAACCTTTCCGATCTCTATCCCCGTTGGCTCGGTGCCAGGGAATTGCTGCTCCACGGGCGCGATCCCTACGGCCTGGAAGTCTCTCGTGAAATTCAAGCTGGCTATTACGGACGTCCGCTTGATCCCGCCCGCCGCAATGATCCACACGATGAGCAGAGGTTCGCCTATCCGCTATATGTCATCTTCTGGCTGGCGCCTACCATTGGGCTACCATTTCACATTGTTCAAAATGGCTTTTTCTGGACCATGTTGGTTCTCGCCGCCGCCAGCACCTTGCTCTGGATCCGCGTCTTGGGTTGGGCTGTTTCGTGGTGGTTTCAGGCCAGCCTGCTGCTGCTGACTTTGGGCAGCCTGCCCGTGATGCAAGGTCTAAAACTCCAACAGATGAGTCTTCTAGTCGCCGGGTTGCTGGCTATAGCGGTCACGCTTCTCATGGCGGACCATGCCGTCGCTGCCGGAGTTCTTTTGGCGGCTGCCAGCATTAAACCGCAGCTTGTGTTGCTGTTATTGCTTTGGTTAGCTCTCTGGACCTTGGCTGACTGGCGCCATCGGTATCGTTTGGCAGCTTCATATCTGCTTACCATGGGGGTCTTGATCGCGGCCTCTGAGTGGTACCTGCCGCACTGGATTCCACGCTTCTGGAATGCGATTCTCGAATATCAGAGGTACACCGCGACAGCCTCGCCAACTGTGGTCTTGCTAGGCCATTTTTGGGGAAGTATGTTCGACCTGCTAGCCGTTCTGGTTTTTATGGTCGCATGCTGGAGGGAGCGTCGGCTGGCCGCCAACTCCAGCGCTTTTGCCTTCATGGTCGCATTCGCGTTGGTCGTTACGGTTGACGTGGCCCCCAGCTTCGGCCCGTACAATCAGGTGTTTTTGCTGCCGGGCATACTGCTCCTGGTCAAGGAGCGGCGCGCGATTTGGCGACGAAGCGCCGCCGACCGCCTTTTTTTCACGCTTGCAGCTATCTTGCTGTTTTGGCCTTGGTTTGCAAGCACGTCGCTCTCGGCGCTTTCCTTCATCGTGCCCCAACCGGCAGTCGAGCGAGCCTGGGCGGTTCCGTTTTGGAGCGTACTTTTCTTGCCCGTGGCGGTAACAGCCTTAATGCTTATCAGCGGCTATCATAGCTTTTTTCCCGCGCCAGCAAGGCCGCGTACGTCGTAGAATGCTCTGGGGTCGTGTCAAAATGCTGGCATCTTTGCTAGCATGAGTGGCCGCAGGAGAGTTCAGGGTACATGTCAGCTTCTTCGTCTTCGCATTCGGGTATCTCCAGCGTCTTTCCCATCGCGATTTTCGTGCAGGGAAACGATCAGCAGACGCTGTCGCTGAATCACACTCCTTACACCGTGGGTCGCAAGGTGGATCGCGATCTGGTGATCGCCGATCCGCGCGTATCGCGTGAGCATGCTTCAATCGTAGCCGAGAACGGCGAGTTTTTTGTCGTCGACCTGGGCAGCAAACACGGCACCTTCGTCAACGGCGAGAAGGTGGATCGTCATAAATTGCAGCGCAACGACCGCCTGGAATTTGGCGCGCGCGATATCGCCTATCTCATTTTCCATCCCCTGCACTCAACCTCAAACACGGCGCGCGAGTTTCTCAGCCAGATCTCGGGCATCCAGATCGCGCCAGAGGCCAGCGATCTCGAGAAACTCACCCTGTTCATGGAAGCCGCCCGCAAGCTGAACACGATCGGCGTTCTCGATGAAATCCTGGTGACGTTGCTCGATGCAACACTGAAGCTGACGCGCGCCGAACGCGGCTATATCTTTCTTCGTGATGGTGAAGGCACGCTCACGCTCGCCGCTGGCCGCAACTCGAAAGGCGAGCCGCTGCTCGACGATAAGACCATTTCTCGATCGGTGCTCGAAGGCGCACTGACGTCGAACTCCGAGTACCTCGTCACCGATACCAGCCAGATGCTCGATGTGAAGGAGCGGCTGAGCATCGTTGCCTTCGATCTGCGAACCGTGATCTGTATGCCGTTGCGCAAGCCCGTCGTCACCACTCGCGCCGATCAGCCCGCCGGCGGAGACGTTATGGGCGCTCTCTACGTCGACTCGCGCTTTGCATCGCGCGATATCACCAGCGTCAGCCACGATATTTTGCGGGCGATCGCGACTGAAGCCGCCCAGTTGGTCGAGAACGCGCGCCTGGTGCAAGCCGAAGAAGCCGGACGCCGCTACCAACAGGAGCTGGGAATCGCAGCCTCGATTCAGCAACGCCTGCTGGCGGTAACTCTGCCCGAGGTTCCTTTTGCGCGGGTAGACGGCCGTAACATCTCCTGTAAAGAAATCGGCGGCGATTTTTTCGAAGCCGTGAGCACGCCCCAAGGTTTGGCCGTAATTCTTGCCGACGTCAGCGGCAAAGGAGTCTCCGCCGCGCTGCTCGCTTCCATTCTTCAGGGCATGGTCTACTCCCAACTCATTTCAGGCATGCCCCTCACCGAGATCGTCGCCGCGGTCAATCGCTTTTTCACCTACAAACATATCGGTGAGAAATACGCGACCATGATCATCACGCGCCTGCGCAACGATGGCGATCTGGAATATGTTAACTGCGGACATGTTCCCCCGGTGTGGATCTGTGGCGACGAAGTCCTGAGGCCGTCCCACGGCAACCTGCCCGTAGGCCTGCTCGCAGATGCGACCTATTCCAGTGACCGGTGCCAGATGAAGGCCGGAGACCGGCTGATCCTCGTGACCGACGGCGTGACCGAAGCCGAAAACGCCCGCGGAGATATGTTCGATAGCGAACGTCTGGAAGCGGTAGCAGGGAAGAGCAAGTCCATGGAAGACATCTTCGCCGCAGTGGCCGATTTCTGCGGAGGCACTCCGCTCAACGACGATTGCACCGTGGTCGAGCTCTCCTATAACGGTTAGGCGGGCGGCCAATTTCTCCTGCTAGCCTAAAGCCGATTCTTATCAGGCCGTGGCGTTCTTATTACATGGTGCCCCAGGTTCGCGCCCGTTCTGTCGGCGCTAACCTGGGTGTTACAGCCAATCAAAACACTTCAACTTGGCAATTCAACTTGGCAAGGAGAGTTACATGACACGCGAAGCCAGATTGTTGTCGGGGATCATCCTTATCACGGTCCCGACCATTCAATATGGTGGCTACTTTCTTTTGACCTCATTGATCGACAAGAGCAGCGGCTATATGGACAACCCCCTTCGGCAGAATTTCTTCCGCGCCGGCCATGCTCATGCCGGAGTCATCGTGATTCTTTCCCTGGTCTGCCAGGTGCTGGCGGACTCCGCCGTTCTCCCCTCGCCACTCGTCTGGATGGTTCGCATTGGAGTTCCGCTCTCCGCGATCCTTATTTCTATGGGTTTCTTCTTTTCTATGCTGTCCCCAGCGGCGACTCAACCAAACGGCACAATCTTCCTGATCTACATCGGAGCCATCGTGCTAGCGATATCGGTAATCACCCTTGGAGTTGGCTTGATCAGAATCCCGCGCCCCTGAGCTGTGAGCCGGTAACCCCAGCTGGCAGAGCATTTCGCAAAGCATGCGAAATGGCCGCCCCGAAATCAAAACACTTCAACTAACGCTGTATGACCTGGCGCGGAAGCTAGCCGCCGGTCCCGCGTAAGCAGCGTCGCACCCAGTTTTTCTGCAAGCACGAGGTAGGCCGCATCATACGCGGACAGATTCTGACGCAGCTGCCAAATCCGGGGCAACAGCACAAAGTGAGGATAACGGGTGAGCCGAAGATCCAGCAGATCCTCGATCGCCTGCCCGGCCCGATGCGCCGAGATTGTGCCTTCCCGCACCAGCCGCCGCAGAACCTGTGCCACCTCCAGGTCGATGAGGTGCGGAGCATGCAAAGATAAAGACGAAGATTCGTTTCGCGAAAAGATTCGCTCGTCGATCCGCTGCCCAGCCGAAGTCTGCAGGAGCCAGTCAATCGCGGCGGATGCGTCGAGAACAATCATCGGCTATCATCACTGGCCATCATCGCGAAGGCGTTCTTCTTGCACGAGGCGGGCAGTATCGAGCGAGAGGGAAATGCGTCCGCGCTTTTGCACCCGGGTGCGCAGCTCGTTCAAAGTTGGGCGTTCGGCGATCTCCCTGATTTCCATCAAGAGATAATCCGACAATGACATGCCTGCGATGGCCGCCCGCGCTTTCAGCGTGCGATGTAGAGCATCCGGCACATTCCGAAGCTGAATCATCTTCGACATGTTACAAACATACTTTCATGTGAATCACATGTCAAATCTAATGATGTCATCGGTGGAGCGTACCTTTCAAAAACGCGTAGATGAGGCGACAGTTGGGACGTTTCCCAACTAGTCCGAATCGCACCCCATAGAAAACCGCAGAGCAGCACAGACTTCATTCATTCGCGTGGAACTAAGCTGGGCTATACGTTTGCCCAGGCGCTGTTGTGACACCGTAACTGCATTGTGCAGGTTCACCGCGCATGGGGACTTCATGCCGTCCTCCTCATTCAGAACGACCTCCGACGGCACCCCGCGAATCGTGGAAGTGACCGGCGCAACCGTGACCGTGGACAAATACGCGATGGCACTGTTGCGGGTGAGCACGAGGGCCGGTCGTTTCTTGTCCGGTGCTGCAAACTGGTAGAGCCGAACTTCACCTCGAGATATGTCTCGGGATATACCTCGGCCTATTCTTCCGGCCACGTCGCCTCCGATTCCCAACCCCGCGCTTCCGCGTCGGCTTGCGCATTGGTCTGCAAACGCCGCGAGTAGCCTTGCCGGTCGCGCTCTTCACTCGCTCGCACTTCCAGCCGGCGGAGATGTTCGCGCAGCGCATCGCGCACCAAAGCGGACCGGTTTCGCTTAGTGCGCTTGGCGGCCTGGTCGGCGGCGTGCAGCAGTTTTTTATCCAGCACGATTTGAACGATTTCCATATGTGGAGTTAATTCCACAGTATACTACACAGTCAAATATTGCATCGGCGGCGCGAGGCGCGAAATGTCTCAGTTTGAATCTGATTTGAAAGGGCGCGGCTTCAGCCGTGCCGTCAGCCGGGTGCCCCATCCTAGCGCGTTCGTTGCGCTAGGATGGGATTCCACTTAATCTTGCCCAGTTGGGATTTCCTCCGTGCTTTAGGCAGACGCGCTCATGGAGCACAAAATTCAAAGACCAATTTTTTTGCGCCGGGGGGCATGCGACGTAATCCGCTCCATCGGCTGTTTTTCCTTGACCTAAGCCCAATTGGCTGTAACGATAGGAATACTCCCAATGAATCAACGCCCTCTAAGTCGAATAGAGTCAATACTTTGAAACTTAACCCTTTAAGATTGAATACTTTGCCAGCCTCAGGTCGCTAAAGTCTTGATTCCAAGATACCGGGTAGGGAGGGGTACCCTAAACGAGCACTGCAAAGCGAAAACAGACTAAAGCGCTCCCGGATGAATCTCAACCGTTGACCAGGTTTTATCCGCCGCGTGGCACAGTTTCTCGAGAGCGCAATCGGCGCACTTCGGATTGCGCGCCATACAAAGCTTTCGTCCATGCCATATGACTTCGTGAGAGAAATCGGTCCAGCGATCCTGAGGAATGATCAGCATCAGATCTTCTTCGATTTTTCGAGCATCGTCATTTTTTGTGAGTTCCAGACGCCGCGAAATTCGCGTAACATGCGTGTCGACAACTACGCCTTTATTCTTTTTGAACCAGGTTCCAAGCACGACATTCGCGGTCTTGCGCGCCACTCCAGGGAGGCTGAGCAACTCCTCCATTGTTTGCGGCACTTCGCCATTAAAATCTGCGACGACTTTTTTCGCCGCGCCCACCAGCGACTTCGACTTGTTGCGAAAGAAGCCAGTCGAGCGAATGTCTGGCTCCAACTGCTCCGGCTTAAGCGCAGCGAAATCCTGCACAGTAGGATATTTCTGAAATAGCACTGGAGTGACCATGTTCACTCGTACATCGGTGCACTGCGCCGAAAGAATTGTCGCCACCAGCAACTCCCAAGCGCTACGATGCGTCAGTGCGCAAGTTACTCCGGGATACATTTCGTCAAGTCCTGCGATGATCTGCCGCACGCGCTCAGGAGCAAGAGGATCGAATCGAGAGGCGGGTTTTTTCTTCAGAACGGCAGCTCGCGGCAGCTTCCCGGCCTTGGGCGGAACTGGACTTGCGACAGGACGCGCTAGCGCCTTTGATTTGGAGTGAGTCGATAATCCCGTTCTCTTCATTAGCGCAGCCGTCGTCCGGCGAGTTCCTTCCTGTCGCCCGCTGCGACTGGGTTGACGCGGCATATTTCCGCGAGCCATGGTTTTCCTCCTGGTCTTCCCGTGAAGTGTGGTTCATGTTAACAAAGCCGCGGAGATGTCGTGGCTATATGCAACCAAAGGTAACTGCGTTGCAATTGACGGCTTGGCCGCAGCATGGGTACTCTGAGAACTAAAGGAAAAAACTTGTGGCCGTGAAGAGCATCAAACTCGGACAAGTCTGGCGCCAGGACGCGACCGGCCAGGACCACCTCGTAACCAAGGTTTATAGCGAAGTTTTTAGCCAATACGCGATATTGCGTCCGGCCGAGGTGACCGCGCCCGACTCGCCGACTATAAAGGTGAAGGTCACCAAGTCGACGGATGGCGTAACCTTGCCCGGTTTCAGCTTTACCCAGGAAGGGGCATTCTAGAATCTGGCGATCCGGTCATCTGATGATCGGGCGATCTGAAAAACGAAACCCCTTGCGACCATCCTCTATGTTCCACCGTTTTGAACCGTCGTCAGATCACTCGATCATCCGATCATCCGATCGCCCGATCCTATGACCGAGAAGATCCTCACCGTACTCTTCGTCTTCATCAATTCCCTCGTGGCGGCAACTGGCTATGTCGGCATTACGCTGCTCATGGCGATTGAGTCGGCGTGCATTCCTCTGCCATCCGAACTGATCATGCCCTTCGCCGGCTATCTGGTTTTCCTCGGCAAGATGAAACTGGCATGGGCCGCAACGGCTGGCGCGATCGGATGCAATGTGGGCTCGCTCGTCGCCTACGAAATTGGATGTTACGGCGGGCGCCCACTGGTCGAGCGGTACGGACGTTGGATTCTGATGGGCCATAGAGAACTCGATTGGGCGGATCGCTTTTTTCAGCGCTGGGGACACATGGCCGTATTCATTGCGCGTCTGCTGCCGGTCATCCGTACATTCATCGCACTGCCAGCGGGAATCGCTCGCATGCCGCGCGGCAAATTCCACATTTACACCTTTCTCGGCTCGTGGCCGTGGTGCTTCGCGCTGGCGTACTTCGGGATGAAACTCGGCGAGAACTGGCGTTCGCTTGGCAAATACTTCCATAAATTCGATGCGGTGATCGGGGCATTTTTGCTGGCGGGAATTGTTTGGTTTCTGTGGTCGCACTGGCAGAATCGGCTGCGCACTGCGGAGTAGAATTTGTGTGGTGACGAGGCTGTGCCCCGTTCAAGCCGAGCACATTTCGGCAGAGAATTTTGTTTACTCCTGCCGAGCCAACTGCGATGCCACCAGCTTCCACTCGCCAGCGCATTTTCGTAGAACGTCAAGGTAAACGTATCGCACCGCGGACCGCTTTCCATTGACCTCGACTTCGTCCGATTCCGAGCCATGCACGACCGCGGTGTCGCCGAATACGCGAATCGTCCGCGCGGTTGAAACAATCGACGGATAACGAATCGCCCCGGTGCGAAAATTATCCAGCACATCTTTTTTGGTGAACGCCTTGCCCGCCTCGTTGTACTGCACGTAGTCGTCGGCAAAGATCCGCGCCAACACGGTGAGATCCGCGGTCATCAGCGCCCGGTCTCCGGCTTCGTGTAGCGCGAGGATCTGCTGCTCATCGTTGCGCTGCGGATCGAGCTGCGAATCGAGCTGCGAATCAAGCCGCGGATTGTTCTCGATCGAAGCCAAGGTGCTCGCCTCCCGCCAGTCACTTTCTCCATCTTCCACAAATGTGTAATCTCACGCTAGGACTTATACCAGCATGGGACTTCTAATTTACCTTCTATTCCGTTGGGGCCCCATCGGTCTCATCCTTGAAGCGTTGGCGATCGTCCACTTCATCCGTCGACGGCCCGATACCTACTGGATCTTTATTATCCTGTTTCTCGGTCCGCTGGGCGCGATTATCTATCTTCTCGTCGAAGCGCTTCCCGACATTGGACTGCTCGGCCAGTCTTTCAAGGTCTTTCCCCGTCGCAAGCGCATTCACGAGTTGGAAGCGGCAATTCGCGACAATCCGTCAGCTGGAAATTATGAAGAACTCGGCGGCCTCTACATGGACGACGGCGATTTGCAGTCTGCCCGCGCCGCATTCGATAAAGCGATCACTGCCCGAGCGGATACGCTCGATCCGTTCTACCGGCGCGGCGTTTGCGCCATTTTGTTAGGAGACGCTGCAGCGGCATTGCCCGATTTGGAACGAGTGGTAGGGAAAGAGTCCGATTATGATTTCGGTCGCGCCGCTGGCTTGCTGGCCCACGCCTACGCACAGACCGGGCAAAAAGAAAAGGCTGAAGCACTGTTTCGGCAGGTAACGGTCACCTCAACGTTGTCGGAGACTTATTTGAATTTCGCGGAACTGTTGGCCTCCGAGGGACGCAATGCCGAAGCGCGCGAGTGGGCACAGAAAGTGCTCGACAAGAAACCCAATATGCCGGGTTACCTGCGGAGGCGCGAGCGGCCTTGGTTTCGGAAGGCGAAGGAGATGCTGAAACGGGTGTCGACATAAAGATTGTCTGGCGCATCGGAAAGAGGACAGCTGCGGGATGCCAACAGCCAAAGTGCTATCCTTCCCTCGATGCGTATTGCCTACCTCGAATGCACGCGTTGTGGAGAGCATCTTTCAGCCGACCGTCCGCAGAATGTCTGCCCAAGAGATGGCGGTGTACTTTATGTCCGCTACGATCTCGCCAGCCTGAAAGGCAAGGTTCGGCGCGAAGATTTGTCTGGCCGTGTGGCCAGCATGTGGCGTTACGCCGAAGTTCTCCCAGATGCCGCGCCGGTTACGCTTGGCGAGGGCTTTACACCTCTGCTTCCCAGCCGCGAGTATTCGAACGTTTTCATCAAAAACGAAGGGCTGAATCCTACGGGGTCGTTTAAAGCGCGTGGCATGTCGGCTGCTGTGACCGTGGCTCGCCATTATGGACTAAAGAAGCTGGCCGCTCCTTCGGCCGGAAACGCTGGCGGAGCGCTCGCCGCTTACGCGGCTGCGGCTGGCATTGAGGCTCACATTTTTATGCCGAAAGATGTGCCCATGGCGAATCGCATGGAATGCGATTACTACGGGGCGCACGTCACGCTGGTCGATGGGCTGATCAGCGATTGCGGGCGCATGGTTGCGGAACGTAAAGACAACGAAGGCTGGTTCGATGTTTCGACCCTGAAAGAGCCGTTCCGCGTCGAGGGCAAGAAGACGATGGGATATGAGGTTGCCGAACAACTTGGCTGGAGGCTTCCGCATGGCATCATTTATCCGACCGGCGGAGGAGTCGGCCTGATCGGCATGTGGAAGGCATTTGATGAGATGGAGGAGCTCGGCTGGATTGGTCGTGAGCGGCCGAAAATGATCACAGTGCAGGCCGCTGGCTGCGCGCCGATCGTCAGGGCATGGGAAGCGGGGAAGAGCGCTTCCGAGATGTGCATGGGCGCAACGACGTTCGCTGCCGGCCTGCGCGTGCCAAAAGCGTATGGCGATTATCTGATTCTCGACATTCTGAAAAAAAGCAACGGCACTGCGGTTGCAGCGACCGACGAGGAGATCCTGGTTGCCCTGAGGCACTGGGCGAGCGTGGAAGGCGTCTTCGCCGCGCCCGAAGGAGCCGCATCGCTGGTTGCCTATCAAGAGCTGCTTAAGAGCGGCTTTTTCCGCGCCGAAGACAAAGTGGTACTCTTCAATACCGGATCTGCCTACAAATATCTCGACATAATCGCAGCGCAGGAAAAGCATGTAAAGAAATCGCAGTCAGAAGTCGCCGCCGCACGCCACATTGGCGGGATCATCGGCCCATACTGAGTTGCTACATAGGCATTCCTGCTGCCCATCCAATCCGCAATGACTTTTCCCGGCGAATACGATCCGCAACAACAGCGCGAAGAAATGGTCCGCAGGCAGCTTGCCGAACGCGGAATCCGCGATCTTCGCGTGCTCGACGCTATGCGTAAAGTGCCGCGGCACGAGTTTGTCCCGGATAGCTTTTGGCAGGATGCCTACGAAGATCATCCGCTGCCGATCGGCGAAGGCCAAACCATTTCGCAGCCTTACATCGTGGCTGCAATGCTAGAGCGCCTCGCTCTTCAAGCCACGGATCGAGTGCTCGAAATCGGCACTGGATCCGGTTATGTAACGGCATTGCTGGCGCTTCTCTGCGCCGAGGTCTATTCCATCGAGCGCCACGCTCAACTGGCGACCGCGGCTGAAGCCACTTTGCGGCGGTTGAACTACTCGAATGTCAAGATCAAGGTCGGAGACGGCACTCAGGGCTGGGCAGAGCACGCTCCGTTCGACGCTATTCTTGTTTCCGCGGCAACAGCTCAGATGCCGCTAAGTTTGTTCGTTCAATTGCGCGAAGGCGGACGCATGATCGTTCCAGTCGGCCCTTCGTCCAGCCAGGAACTGCATTTGATTCGTAAAGTCGGCGGCGAAGCCGAGGTAAGAATTCTTGAAGGTTGTAGATTCGTGCCGCTGGTAGAGGATACAGCGGACAGCGACTAGCCGAAGAGGCCAGAGTTAGAGGTCAGATTGCAGAAGTGAACCTTTCAAATTGAGTCAGTTTTGCGAAAAGTCTTAACCTCTGCAGACCTCTTACTTCTGACCTGACTTCATAAGAGCTCCCGAAAGCCTGTTCTACAATGACCTTATGGCGCTGCTGCGAAATCTGAAGATCACGCTGGAGATGATCAAGTGGGAGCACTCGATTTTTGCGCTTCCATTTGCGCTCTGCGGCGCGATGCTGGCTGCTGGAGGTTTGCCTGCGTGGCGGCAATTGGCGTGGATTGTTGTCGCCATGGTTTCGGCGCGCTCTGCGGCTATGGCTTTCAATCGCCTCGCTGACGCAACGATCGACGCAGCCAATCCTCGCACGGCAACTCGCGCGTTGCCGATTGGGCAGTTGACGCCTTCGTTTGTGAGTGTGTTTGTTCTCGTATCCTGCGGAATTTTTATTCTTGCCGCTTCTCAGTTGAATCGCTTGACGCTCATGCTTTCGCCGGTGGCGTTGGCGGTGATTCTGCTTTATTCCTACAGCAAGCGATTCACGCGCTGGTCGCATCTTTTTCTCGGATTCGCTCTCGGCATTGCTCCGGCAGCGGCGTGGATCGCGGTGCGTGGTTCGCTTGATCCGCGGATTTTGCTGCTTACGGCTGCGGTGACATTTTGGGTTGGTGGATTCGACGTGATCTACGCTTGTCAGGATCACGAATTTGACTGCAACCAAGGTTTGCATTCGCTGCCGCGTTATTTCGGAATCAGGAATGCTCTTATCGTCGCTCGTTTGTTTCACATCGTGATGCTTGGACTGCTGATTGCGCTGGTCGTCACTTTTGGATTAGGCAAGCTCGCGATAGTGGGAGTGATTGCCGCAGCTGTTCTTTTACTCTACGAACATTCGCTGGTTCGTCCCGACGATTTGAGCAAATTGAATGCGGCGTTCTTTACGATGAACGGTGTGATTTCGGTGGTGTTCTTCTTCTTTGTTGCTGGGGATTTAATCGTGAGGCATGGTTGAAATTTGCCACGGTCGCCTGGGTACCCCCAGGCGTCACCCAGGTCAGCCGGTGCCCCAGGTTCGCGTCCGTTCTTTGGACGCTAACCTGGGTGGAGGAACACTCGCTCTGATTCCTCGCAGGTTTTTGCTTCGCGATCTCTGGCTGTCCACTCCGATTCGATCTCGACCGTTCCGATTTCTCGTAGAGCGTAGTGGCGAAAGCTGCTCCACTTCCACTCTGCAGGGTCTTTCACCAGCCCGCGTTTCACCGGGTTACGATGGAGATAGCGCAGCTTTATCGTGAATTCCTGGGCATTGCGCACGTTCCGGTCGTAATAACGCTTTTCCCAGAACGAACCTGATTCCAGAGCACCTCTGCGGCTACGCAGCTGTTTGGCGAAAGACAACTTCAGGAAGTGAATGGCATCAGCTAACGAAGCCTGTTTCGGTTCGCTGAGCAGTAGGTGAACATGCTCTGGCATGATGACGTATCCGTAGATGCACAACGCGAAGCGGCGGCGCATGTTCTGCAGGCATTGAAGCAGCAGATCGTAGGTTTCCCCGGAGTCGAAATTGGCTTGTCGGCAGGAACAACTGAAGGTGAGGAAGTGGGACTGGCCGGATTGTTGGAAGCGTCGCAGGCCGGCGGGCATAAGTAAAACCTACACCCGCATCCCTGCGGAGTACAGTGGGACCCAGGTTAGCGCCCAAAAAACGGGCGCGAACCTGGGGCACCGTCAGATGAGGCGTTGCTGAAACTTGCCTCGGTCAACACCTCTGCCGATTACAAGCCGGTCATCTTCTGCAGGTGTTCGGGATAACGATCACCCTCCACCGTGATTTTCGAGGCTGCGGTGTCGATGTCGCGCAGGTCTTCGGATGTTAGTTTGATGGCCTAGCGAGCCGATGTTTTCGTCCAGGCGAGAGAGCTTGGTGGTGCCGGGGATGGGGACAATCCATGGCCTTTGGGCTAGCAGCCATGCGAGCGCGATCTGAGCTGGTGTCGCACGTTTTTGGCTGGCGATCCCGGCTTAGCAGATCAACGACGGCCTGGTTCGGCTTCAGCGCCTCTGGCTTGAAGCGAGGGACAGTGCTGCGAAGTGATGACCAACGAGGCGATGTCGCCGCTGTTTGAGGCAGCGATTGAAGCTACTGAAGAAGCCGTATACAACTCGATGTTCAAGGCGACGACGGTGACTGGCAACGGACATACGATCGAGGCTTTGCCGATTGAAAAGACGGTGGAGATACCGAAGGAACATCGAGTGATCAAGTAACGTTGCTTCAGGAGGATGTGATCCTCGCGCAGGTTTGGCTATGCTGAAGGTCGAGACGCGAGACTGGACGGATTGTTGGAAACGTCGCGGGCTCGTGGCATAGGAGCCCAGGTTAGCGCCCAAAAAAGGGGCGCGAACCTGGGGCACCGAGCTGGGTTATTATTAAAGCGATGCCTGCTTCGCGCCCATTCCAGACGCATGCTTTTCAAACTCACGCTTTTCAGACTGACGATCCGCGCCTGCTTCCTATCCAGGATAAAGTCCTCGCCGGCGAACGCCTGAATGAGACCGATGCGCTTGCGCTTTATGCGACCGGCGACATCCTTGCTGTCGGCTGGCTGGCTAACTGGGTTCGCGAGCGGATGCATGGCGATACGGCTTACTTCAACGTCAATCGGCATATCAATCCGACTAATGTCTGCGTAGCGGCTTGCCGGCTGTGCGCTTTTGGGCGCAAGAAGGACGCTCCGGGCGCTTATACCATGGCGCTTGAAGAGGCGTTCTCTACTGCGGCTTCCGGATATACCGAGGCGATTACGGAGTTTCACATTGTTGGCGGACTGCATCCCGATTTGCCCTTCCAATATTTTCTTGATCTGGTTTCGGGGTTGAAAGAGCGCTTTCCGCAGGTTCACATGAAGGCCTTCACCATGGTGGAAGTGGCTTATCTGGCGAAGCGGGCTAAGCTGACGATTCGGGAGACGCTCGAAAAAATGAAAGAGGCGGGCGTCGATTCACTGCCGGGGGGTGGGGCTGAAATTTTTGCCGACCGGGTGCGTCACATTATTTGCGATCACAAAATTGATGGCAATCAATGGCTTGATACGGCGCGGCTGGCGCACCAGATCGGGTTGAAATCGAATGCCACCATGCTTTACGGGCACATCGAGAATGATGAAGACCGGGTCGATCATCTGCTGAAGTTGCGTGCCTTGCAGGATGAGACTGGGGGCTTCCAGACTTTTATTCCGCTGGCGTTTCATCCCGCAAACACGCCGCTGCAGCATCTTTTCACAACCACCGGAATGGATGATATTAAGCAAATTGCGGTCAGCCGGCTGGTGCTGGATAATTTCCCGCACATCAAGTCTTACTGGCAGATGATGACGCCTAAGATCGCGCAAATATCTCTTCGATTCGGAGCCGATGATATTGATGGGACAGTGGTCGAGGAAAAGATTTACCACGACGCGGGAGCGACCACTCCGCAAGGGCTGCGGCGGCACGATCTGGTGCGGTTGATTGAGGAAGCAGGACGCGTTCCCGTCGAGCGCGACACACTCTATCGGCCGGTTACTCGTACGGAGACTTCGTTCACGGTTTCGGTGTAGCTGTAACAGCGGTGTTAAGAAGATCCCTAAGCCGTCTGCGCGAGCCTTAAACCTTCCGGTCCTCGAACAGCATAATGGTTTTCCGGGACGGGGAAACCGGCATGCGCAAAGGTATCGCGGATTAGGCGGTTGGTGTCGAAATACACCTGCCAATAATGCTCATTGTTGCAATACGGGCGCACGGCTAGAACGGGGCCAGCCAGGTTGAATGTAAGGATTTCGACGTCGGGTGCTGGCTCCGCAATCACGTTGGGGATCTTTGCCAGCGCTGGTTTTAGCAAGGCGACCGCCGCCTGAGGATCTACATCGTGCGCTAATTGCGCGGTCAGTTCCACGCGGCGATAGGGGTTGGCGGAAAAGTTCTGAATCGTGTCGGCGAAAATCTTCCCGTTGCCGACAATGGTTTTCACGTTATCGGGTGTATTGAAGGTGGTGGCGAATAGCCCGATCTCCTCGACTGTGCCCGTGACCCCGGCGGCGGTAATGAAATCGCCGACCTTGAAGGGTTGCAGGATCACGAGGAAAACGCCACCGGCAAAGTTCGAGAGCAGGCCCGACCAAGCCATGCCGATGGCAACGCCCGCAGCGGCGACCAGGGCCGCAAAGCTCGTGGTCTCGACGCCGAAGAACCCTAGAATAGCGATGACCAGCACGATATTGAGCACGGCGGCAACCGCCGAATGGATATAGCGGATCAGCGTGGGATCGATCTTCTGCTTCCGCAAGGCACTCCCGATCATCCGCAGCGACAGGCCGATCAGCCACCGGCCGATGATCCAGATGGCAATTGCGCCGAGAATCTTTAGACCGACGGTTGTCAGCAGGGTGACTACGGTTAGCTTCATGGCGCCGATATCGAGATTCATAAAGTCTCCTTTGAATAGGTTCGGAGCGCGGAACGGCTTGGGGAGGAATTGTACCTGCCAGTCCACAGCTTGGCTACGTCGAATTTGCGATAAGGAGTGGAACCTCCACCACGGGAGCGCATCCAATCAGCATGGCTAAAGAGCAAACAGCAATTTTCGGCGGCGGATGCTTCTGGTGTATTGAAGCAGTTTTTCAGCGTCTCACTGGGGTTACCCACGTCGAGTCTGGTTACATGGGCGGTCGCGCCGATGAGGCGACCTATCGCCAGGTATGCGGCGGCGACACCGGGCACGTCGAAGTCGTGCGTGTCACTTTTGATCCCGACCAAATCAATTATCGCGAACTGCTCGACGTATTTTTTTCGGTGCACGATCCGACTACGATGAACCGGCAGGGAAATGACTCGGGCGAGCAGTATCGCTCTGTGATTTTTTTCACCGACGAAGAACAGCAGCGAATCGCGGAAGATGTGATTGCGGAGATGACGGCGGCAAAGGTTTTTCCAGATCCGATCGTCACCGCCGTTGAGCCAGCCGAGGAGTTCCACGTAGCCGAAGGCTACCATCAGAATTATTACAACGAAAATTCACGGCAGCCTTATTGCATGTTTGTGATCTCGCCGAAGCTGGCTAAGCTGGAAAAGAAATTTGCCGAAAAGTTGAGGGCTTAATCGGGACGAGGCAATTTCGCGCAAAAGCGAATTGCTTTCTTAGCTCAAAACCCTGGTTCCTCAAAACCCTGGTTCTTCAAACTCCGGCTCAAGCCGGGCCGGGGCGGCTTCGGGACGTTCGTCCAACAATAGTCGTCGCAGGGTGCGCAGATCGTTGAGCAGGCGACTGCTGGTCTTCAGGTGTTGTTCCAACTTATCGAGCTTGAACTGCACGATGCGCAGAGCTTGTAAACGGCGTTCGAACTTCGCTTGCTCGGCCGCAACGAGGTCGGCTTCGATCTCGCTTTTGGCTTCGGCGATGGTCTCTACCAAGAGTCGCACGTATTGCTGCGCGTTCTCGACACTGTCAAACGGGGTTTGAAGAGGGCCATTCAATTGCGAGTTCCCCATAAAATTCTCTATTACCGGTATGAGATCAGACTATCGGTGACCACCGCGAACATCAGCGTCCGCCCGCTTATGTCGAATTTTCGATCGGCGGGACGAAGCTGAGCTTTCCTTTTTTGCGACCTTGCGGGAGATTGTACTACGAACAGACGCAACATCCGGAGTTACGGTGGAAATCAGGTAGCCGGTTACGTGCTCCGGGTCATCGCGCCTGTCATCGCATCTTACTGCTGCAGCGTTAGGGTGATGGGAGCCGAGGTCGCGCTGCCGTAGATCGTAACCGGCGTTCCCGCCACAGGACAACAGGGCGCAATCGAATTCCCCGAGTACACTGCGGTTAAGGAGTTGGACCCTAACAGCAGCCTTGCCGCACTGAGCGGAATACTCGCCGCGGATTCCGTGGCGCTGATTGGTAGCAGCGTTTGTGTTGAGAGCAAGGTTGACCCACGCAAGAATTTCACCGTTCCGCTCGGCACACCACCGCCTCCGGGGATGGCGGAGACGGTTACGGTTAACATGGTGGTCTCGCCACGCTGAAGAGCGTAGCTCGCCGAAGTCAAATGCACAGCCAATGAGTTGGGGATTGCCTCGCCGGTGTTCTCGTAGGAGCCGATGTCAATCTTCGAGCCGTGCGTCCGGGGATTGCCGAGGAAGTCAGTGCTGCCATAAACGGACTTTGGCGAACTGCCATTGGGATCACACCAGCCGATGTCGCACAAAAGGTTGGTGCTGCCAGTGCCCACCGCCAGCGAAGAAGGAACAGTTTCAAAATTCGGCGGTGTGGCCTCCAGATCTACGAAGATGGGATTAGTGTTCAGAGAATTTCGATCCTCCCCGCTTGACGTTTGCCAATCTAAAAAGCTCGTGTAGGTATTTACATCACCCCACCAAATTGAGGTTCCTTCGACGTAACCGAGGGCCGAGTTATAAAGGTTCCAATTGAGGGTTGCCGGCGGAGCGGGATAGGCGGGCGAAAAGGGAACGTAATTGAAGATCCAGGTGTTATATGCGCCGGCGTAGACGATGTTATTTTCGTAGATATTCCCTTGAGCTCTGCCTACCTGATACTGAATCTGAAATTCTCCGGTTGAGCCGCCTTCCGATGCGTTGCCGGGATGGGTAGCGTTGTCATACAGCGTGTTATTCACGAAAATATCGTGATAGCTACTGCCTCCTCCGTTGCTACTGCCACCGGTTGCGGACGCGGCAGCATAACCGCCGATGGAGTTACCACAAGCATTGGACTTATAAAAAATATTGTTACGCACGATGGCATATCTGCCATAACACGGAAACTTTCCAGTAGCCGCAGTTCCGGTATTGTTCGGGCCTGACCATTCCGTGCCATTGGCTTGGCATACTTGATTTTCACTCGTGGTCTCAATTCCATAGTCGGACTGGATGATCACGTTGCGCTCGAACGTGACATAGGCGCAACCATCACAGTAGAGCGCGTCAGCATCGTATTCAAAGCCTTCGCCAGGATTCGTAATGCCGCTGATGTTATAAATGGTGTTGCCGCTGATTTCCCCGTACATTGCCTCGTCATAGCCGACCGGACCAACGCCTTCGTAGCCGATCGCATCGATGCCGATGTTGTCATTGTCATGAACGAGATTATTGGTGATTTTGAAATGGGTAACGTTTCCATCCACGTTCACGGATTCGCTCTCCCCCGTCCTCAGGTCATAAACTTCGTTTCCACTGATGACTAACTGGGTGATGGGAATTTTCGACGTGCCATATACCGAGATACCGAAGGCATTGCCGTTTGCTTCCGTCTTGGTCGTGATGTTGTGCACACGATTGTTTAGAATCTGGATTCCAGTGCCCGAGCCCGTGATCCAGGCCCCAGAAGGAGTGTAATCTTCATTGCTGGTGGTGTAATTGCGGATCTCAAATCCGCTTATTGTGATGTAACTTTGGTTGACGATGTTGATTAGACCTTGTATCTCGTTTCCGCCTTCGCCGACCGATGAGCAGCAGCTCACGCCCGTCCCGTCGATAACCGCGTCCTCTCCGGGATAACTTTGAAAAATAATTGGCGCCAATGCCGTTCCAGATGTCGGAAAATTTACCGACTCGTGATAGATCCCTCCCAAGACATAGACGATGGCGCCTGCCTTGACCGTGTTGGCCGCGTGCTGGATGGTGAGCCATGGCGCGGTAGCTGTCCCAAGGTTGTTGTCGTTTCCGGTGGTCGATACATAGTAGGTGGTCCCGGCTTGCGCGATCAGGGATAGCCCCAGCACGAACATGAGCACGACTAACGCGGCAGACAAAAATCTCGGATTCGGTTTCGTCGAAAAATTGGGTAGCATCATTTCACCCTTTAAGCATCGGTAAATGAGTACATTCTGCGGACTTGGTTATCCCGTCGATAGATTCGATACGAAATAACTTGAGAAGTATAACTTGAACTCAGGCCCGATATCTCGATGAGACAGCGCTGCCTGCACATTTATTCAAAAACACCTGGATGCTGCAACCCGGGTGGCACACTTATGCAAGCAGTTGCATACCGATCAATGCTGAGATGAACGGGAAAATTCGAAACCAAGCGCTTCCCTGATAAAATAAAAATAAACTTATGGGCGCGGAGAGATGGCCGAGTGGCTGAAGGCGCGCGCCTCGAAAGCGTGTATACCTTAACGGGTATCGGGGGTTCGAATCCCTCTCTCTCCGCCATTACCTTTTGAATCTTGTAGTTGCGAACCGGCGATACCTGCACTGATTCCACAAATCAGCGAGGTCTCACCCATTCATCGCGGGTTCTTTCCCTTCACGCGACCGGCAATGCCAATAAGGCTTAGTGATGGTCTTTCCCTTCCGTCGTCGAGGTGCCGGAATTGCGGGAGGATGCGGATGGAGTTCGCGTCACATTGAAAGGTGACTTGCGTCCTTGCGCTGATTTGGATTCAGGGCTGGAATGAGCCTGTGGTCGGTCATCAGACCAATTGGTTTCATTCCGATGATCAGCACTGAATCATCTCCGCGGTTCGATTTCGAAGCGATCCCAAGAAATAAAGTTTATCAGGCTGTGGCCAAGCAATTGGAGCGGCGCGTTAAAGAAGACTTGAAGCCCGGCGACCTGCTCCCTGCCGAACGTGAGCTGGTTAAAATGCTCGGGGTCAGTCGCGGTTCGGTGCGCGACGCCATCCGCAGCCTTGAACTGATGGGTCTTCTTGAGCCTCGCCAAGGCATCGGCACTGTGGTGTGCAGTCCCGAGGTTGCGGGTGCGAATCACTTGGCTGACGCGCTCTTTGAGAAGCGGCGAGCTGTTGCGGAACTGCTCGACGTGCGCAAAATGATCGAGCCATCGTTGGCCGGACGAGCCGCAATCCACATCTCGCGCGATCAAATCGCTGACTTGGCAGACATTCTTATTCGGCAGAAAGCAAAGGTGCGCAAGGGGGAACTCGGAATCGATGAGGATTCCGAGTTTCACTACAAGATCGCTCTCGCTTCCGGCAACAGCGTGGTATTGAAAGTGGTGGACGTGCTGATGGATTCGTTGCGCGAGACGCGGGAGCGCTCTTTGCAGGTGGAAGGGCGACAGCAGAAATCACTTGCCGGCCATCGCCGGATTCTTGCGGCGCTGAAGCGAGGCGATGCCGTGGCGGCCGAGGCTGCCATGCGCCGTCACCTGCAGGAAATCGAAAACATAGTTCTGAAAACGTTCTGAAGAAACTTTGGAAAAGCTGTAAAAAATGGAGGTTGCAAAATGGGCCAGCTACTCGCCGTCGAAGTCATCTACCGAGGGGTCTTTCAGAAGACCCTGGCCAAGAACATAACGCGCGATATTGTTTTGGCTGCGCATAACGAAGGCAAGCTGGGCATCTCCTTTGGCCGTTATGGAGATGCGCCGGAAAGAAATGGGATTCCTGCAAAGAGTTTCGCGATCGTCGCCAATGACGAGTTGACACTCGAAGCCGGAATGGCTCAGTACGAGCCGAAGCAAGTCGACCTGACCGTGGTTCTCGATGACACGCTTTGCAAGGGCGCGGAGTCGTGGGCGTGGTACGGCTTGCAGCCTGTTCATCATGCTTTGAAACCGGGCGCTACTCTAATCGTCATCTCTCTCGATACCGCACCTGTTCTGCTGAAGAACATTCATCGTCGCGACGAAGGTTACAAGCTGGGAGTGGTCAAGGGCATTACGAGTTTCTCCGGCATGTGGGTATATAAGGATGACCACACGGACGTCCGCGTCCTTGGCGCCATTGCTAAAGCCCTGCCGCAACTGTTCAGCTTTGCTTCGGTCGAGCAGTTCATCAACGAAAAACTGAAAAACACTTTGAAGGTGATCTCGGCTCGCAACGCCTTCGAACGCTTTGCTGCAGTTGAGGTGAAAGCGGGACAGGGCAATCCGGAAGAGCCGTACACCTTCACCCTGCCGGGCTGGGATCAGATGCGGGAGGGAGTGTCGATCAAAGGTCAGCCGCAAGGCGGGCCTTATGCAGATCCCGTCACAGGGCAAATCGGCGGCTTCCGTCCGGTTCGCAACGAGCTCTTCAAGAAGTATTCGACGCGGAGCATGCGGCCAGTGGTGAACTTCTCCACTTGCACGAAATGCACGCTGTGCAGCCTGAACTGTCCGGATGCATCAATCGACGTTGCGCCCGACGGTCTCTACGACGTGAACCTCGAATCGTGCTGCGGGTGCGGCATTTGCGAAGAGGTTTGCCCGGTGAAGGATTGCATCCACATGGTGAACGAATCGGAGTTCCACGGTAACGACAGCCAGTGGGTGGCGTTCAGGAAAGATAAAGGCGCTTATTTGAAATGGCTGGAATCCACGATTGAAAAAGCGGAACCAATCGCAGAACGATCCCACGGATTCCGTTATCGCGGTCAGTATCAAGAGCAGGTCCCCGAAGCCCTGGAAGTTGCCCGCAAAGGCTAGTGGCCCGGCGCAAGCCCGAGGATAAAGACAAGGAGATTGAAATGGCGACACTAACAATACCTGTTGAGGAAAAAAAGAAACTCGATAGAACTGAGCAGGAAGCCTTGATCACCGGCGCCGAAGCTATTGCAATTGCGTGCAAGCTGGCGAACGTCGATGTGGTCACGGCTTACCCGATCCGGCCGTACGACACGGTGATGCAGTACATCAGCCAGTTGGTAGCAGATGGCGAAATGGATTGCGAATATATCGTGGCGGAAGGCGAGCATTCACAATTTGAAATCGTGAAACACGCGTCGGTTTGCGGGGCGCGCGTGTTTTGCGGTTCGAGCGGCGTGGGCTGGATGTATGCCATGGAAGCGCTGACCGTCAGTCCGGCTCTGCGCGTCCCCATGGTATGCATGGTGGGCAACCGGGCGCTTGACGATCCTGGTGCCTTTGGCGTGGAACACAATGATGCGCTGGCTGTCCGCGACTTGGGCTGGCTGTTGACCTGGGTTGATAGCGCGCAGGAAGCGCTGGACACGGCACTGATTGCTTATCGTATTGCGGAAGATCGCCGCATGTTCGTTCCTCTGGCAATCAGCTGCGACGGTGCCTTTCTTACTCACTCGCAAGCGCTGGTAAAGATTCCGGCGGCGGAGCAGGTCAAAAAGTTCCTGCCTCGATATGACCGCGGCGATCTGCTGCTTCATCCCGACAACGTAATTTCGGTGGCCCCGCAGGCTAACGAAGATTGGGTGACCGAGATTCGGCGGCAGAATTACAAAGTCACCGAGGTTGCCTGCGAGGTGATTCGCGAGGTCTATGCCGAATTCGAGCAGACGTTCGGACGCAAGTATGGCAATCCGTTCTTCGAAGAATATATGACTGAAGATGCGGAGGTCGTGCTGCTGGGCATGGGGACACTCTCTACGCCGGTTAAGGTCGCAATTCGCAAGCTGCGCGAAGAAGGGAAGAAGGTTGGTTTCGTTCGCCTCCGCTGGTTCCGGCCGTTTGCCGGTCCAGAGATTGCAAAATGCCTGGAGCGCTTCAAGGCCGTAGGTGTCATCGATCGGGACTTCTCGTTCGGTTCGCCGGACTTGAGTGGCGTGGTGGCGACGGAAGTTCGCTCCGCCATGTACTCGAGCAGCAGCACCCGCCCGCCGGTAATTTGCTTCATTGGTGGACTCGGTGGCCGCGAAATCACGGTGCCTGACGTAGAAACGATGACGAATGTCGTCTTCGAAGCCGCCAAAGGTAAGGCGCAACCCCTGACGCAATGGATTGGGCTGCGGGGATGAATGAGTTGTGTGGGGACGGGCTTTGCCCCGTCCCCGTGCGAGGCGAAGGCCTCGCCGCCCCACAAAAGTTCCAAGAGCCGGAAAGGACAACGATTATGAGCACGAGCACTTTCATAGATGAGAAACCGACGCAAAACCTCGAGGCCTTCAAAGGAGTAAAGAAGGTTCCGCATGAGGAGTACTACACGTCCGGCCACCGCACCTGCCAGGGCTGCGAGTCTGCGCAAATTATGAAGTTGATGGCGAAGGCCGCAGGTCCGCGAACCATTGTTCTCGGCAGCACCGGTTGCATGTACGTGGCGAACACCTCTTACTATTCAACCCCCTGGGGCGTGCCCTGGATGCACACGCAACTGGGAAGTTCGGGAGCGGCTGCGCTGGGAGCGGCTGCGGCATTCCGCGTTCAGATGCGCAAGGGAGCGATGAAAGATGAGCCAATCAACGTCATCGCTTGCTGCGGCGATGGCGGCGGTGCGGACATGGGGTTGAACGGAATCTCAGCCACCATGTGCCATCCCGATTACAACCTGCTGATCCTGATGTATGACAACGAGTCGTACGCCAATACCGATATCCAGATATCCGGGACATCGCCCTATGGCGTGAACACCTCGTTCAGCACGCCAGGAAAAGTGAAACGCATCATGAATCATCGGTGGAAGAAGAACATGGCGCCACTGATGATGGTCGGCCATCCGACAGTGAAGTATGTATCGACCATCTCCACGTCGTACCCTCTGCAAGCGATGAACAGCGTTCGCAAAGCGCTCTCCGTCGGCGGGCCCACGTTCATTCACTGCCTCAACCCTTGTCCAAAAGGCTGGGATTTCGATCCGGTTCTTTCTTTCCAACTGGGCGAACTGGCAGTGAACACGGGCATCTTTCCGCTCTATGAGATCGAAAACGGGAAGCTGAAAATGTACGGCAAGAGCAAGGACATCGTGAACGGAAGATTCAAACGTTTGCCCGTCCGCGATTATTTGCTGAAGCAGGGAAGGTTCGCACACTTCATCGAGGAAGATATCGAATACTTCCAGAACAAGATTGACGAGATGTGGGACAAGTGGCTGGTGCCGGGAATCATCCCGCTCCAGAAGGATGTCGAGACCGAATAACACAGCCCGCCCCCTATAACGGGGCGGGCTATTCATTTATCCGGAAGCTTTCCGGAGTGGAGTGCTTAGCGAGACTAGACCAACAACGAAAACTTCCAAGGAGGACCCCGATGGCCCCAAACCTGACCTCCCTAAGTGGCAACACTCAACGAGACACCGCCGAACGAATGTACGGAAGCATTGCCGGCAACCGATGGATCCAATTGGCGTGCGGCGTCATCGCGATGATCGTCATTTCCAACTATCAATATGCTTTTACGCTGTTCACGCCAGGAATGAAACTAACGTTCCCGGGAGTGCCCTACGCTAAGATAGCCGCGGTATTCTCGGCTTTTATTTTGTTTGAAACCTGGCCGATGCCGGTGGCTGGGTATTTTGTCGATAAGTTTGGCATCCGGAAGCTGATGACGTTCGGCGCGATCTGCATTGGGCTTGGATGGGTGCTGGGCGGGACCGTCGCCAAGTCACCTCTTGATTTGTACCTGTATTACGGAGTTATCGCCGGAACCGGCGCAGGAATCATTTACATTTCGTGCGTCGCGAATGCGGTGAAGTGGTTCCCGGACCGGCGTGGATTGGCCGCGGGGCTGACTGCCGCCGGATTCGGCGGCGGAGCTGCCCTCGCGATCATGCCCATTGCCCACACGATTCACAGCATGGGGTGGGCCCGGGCCATGGCAGTTTGGGGGATAACCCAGGGTATTATCGCGTTCGCCGCGGCGTTGGTGCTTCGCCATCCCCCTGCTGGGTGGGCTCCCGCCGGGTGGGACGGGGGCGCAAAAAAAGTACGCAAGGCGGTAGCGCAGTCTAAGGTGAATTTTACCTGGACTCAGACCTTGGGAAGACCCGAATTCTATTTGCTCTACGCAATGTTTTTCTTCGCCTGCGCGGGCGGGCTGATCGCTACCGGGAACCTCTCCCAGATTGCCAAGTCGCTCAATGTGAGCAATGCGAAGGTTTGGGGCCTGGCGATCGTTCCGCTGACCGCAACCTTCACGTCACTGTGTAACGCTCTATCCAGAATCGTGTGGGGATCGGTCTCGGACCGTCTGGGGCGAGAGCGCACGATGTTTCTCACCTTTGCCGTTGAAGCGGTCCTCGTGTTCCTGGTAACCCGGATAGCAGGAAGACCGATAGCGTTCTTAGTGTTGTTCTCATTTGTCTTTCTTTTCTGGGGTGAGATCTATTCCCTATTTTCCGCAACAACGGGAGATGTTTTCGGTTCCAAGAACGCCTCAGCGAATTATGGCATGGTGTATACAGCTAAGGGAGCGGCCTCCATTTTTGCCGGATTTGGAGCGGCGGCGCTTGCCGCGTACCTGGGTGGCTCATTTGCGGTGGCATTCTATATTTCCGCCGTATTGTGTGCTGCCGCCTCGCTTTGCTCTCTGTTGGTCTTAAGGCCGTTGCTCAGGAACAGAATTGCAAACGAAGCTCCCGTGGGACCGGCACTGTCATTGGCGGTGGCAAAGATCTCTGCGGACCGAGAGCCGCAAGACGAGAAGGATGTGGTCGTGATCGCGTAGGAATCCCAAATCGACCCAAGCCATCAGGCCACCGGCTGTAATAATGTCGCCGTCATCGATGATCAGTTTTTCGGTGTCGACTCGGATCTTGGGGAACCGATCAGCAAGCGTCTGAGAGAACGTCCAGTGTGTAGTGGCAGATCGCCCGTTTAGCAATCCCGTCTTGGCGAAAAGAAAAGCACCCCCACAAACCGAGCAGACGATGCAGCCTGAAGCATGCTGCGCTTCAACCATCTTTGCAGTTGGGGAATTGCCCCTCCTCCCTGGGGGTCAGTATCGAGATTTGGCGGCAGGATCAAACCTACTAGTTTTTCAGGCCGCTGCTGGTGGGTATCGTAAACGCGTCCAAGCTCAAAATTGTCATTATCCCGCAACTGCCAATGACTGATGCGCAACTCCCTGGAATTCGTGCCTCCGTGTTCAGCACTGAGTCGATTGGCGACACTGAAAAGGTCTGTCAGTCCCAGGACCGCTGACATCTGCACGCCGGGATAAAGCAAGATACCAATCTCCGTCAATCCCCCGGTTGTGGCGATGTCGGTTTTGCCCCGCACTTTGTCGTTTGTGCCCATTTACATTCAGCCAGTTTAGGGTTCAAATGCTGAAATCGGAATTGCAGCCACAACTCTCAACTCTCGTGTGACGAGACGACTTGTGATTCTAGCGCCTTTGACCGAGGCTTGGATAATGCTGGCGCACAAAATACTTGCAGACGCGTCAGATCACAACGGAACAACTAACGGTCCACAACTTTCTGGCCGACTTAAGCACAAAAAGGAGAATACCCATGCCGACGATTACGACGAAAGACGGAACGGAGATCTATTACAAGGACTGGGGCAAGGGTCAGCCCATCGTATTTAGCCACGGCTGGCCACTATCCGCCGATGATTGGGACACTCAGATGCTATTCTTCGGCCAACGTGGCTATCGTGTGATTGCTCACGACCGGCGGGGTCACGGGCGTTCGAGCCAGACCTGGGATGGCCATGATATGGATCATTATGCCGACGACCTGGCGGCGCTGACCGCACATCTCGACCTCAAGGATGCGATTCATGTCGGTCATTCGACTGGCGGCGGCGAAGTGGTGCACTACCTGGCTCGCCATGGCGAAAGCCGGGTGGCAAAAGCGGCCATCATCAGCGCGGTGCCGCCCCTGATGCTGAAGACGGCGGCCAATCCGACCGGTCAGCCCAAGGCGGTGTTTGACGGATTACAGGCGCAACTTGCCGCCAACCGAGCCCAGTTCTATTACGATGTGCCCGCTGGACCGTTCTATGGTTACAACCGGCCCGGTGCGAAACCCTCTCAGGGAGTGATTTGGAATTGGTGGCGCCAAGGCATGATGGGAGGCACCAAGGCGCACTATGACGGCATTGTGGCCTTCTCCCAAACGGACTTCACAGAAGACCTGAAGAAGATCACTTTGCCAGTCCTGGTGATGCATAGCGAGGACGACCAAATCGTGCCTTATGTCGCGGCCGGACCGCTGTCGGCAAAGTTGCTGAGGAATAGCACATTGAAAACCTACAAGGACTTTCCGCACGGTATGCCCACGACTGAGGCCGACACGATTAACGCCGACCTACTGGCATTCCTCAAGAAAAGTGAGCAAGCGGCCGCATAGGACCAATCGGCCCTTCGCTCTGAGGAGAAGGCCGGACATTCTGACCGATCCATACAGCAGGGCTGGTTCGACTTAATCCGTTCATAGTCAGCTACGGCCGCCTTGGGTGAGTTGAAAAAGGCCGGGATCATTGAGACCGGACGGAAGCAAATTCGAATTCTCCATCGCGCGCGTTTGGAACGGGCAGCGCGCGAATAAGAACAGATTCTTGTGCTGTGCTCGTTGAGATGCGATCACGGCGACGCTATTTCGACACCGTTTGTCTGGCGAACAGTCCAGAGGTGGTCAGTCGTTTTATTTTGTGCTGACATCGATTGGAACGTTGATTGCTCGTAAGGCTGCATCAAAATAGATCACTTGGTCTCTAGGAGTTGCTATGGCGATCATCTCACGCGGTTTCGCCGGTCGACGCAGCGCAGCGGAGGCCAAACTCCCGCCCGGCCAATACCTCACCAGTGATTTTCCTGTCCTGTCCGCCGGGCCAACTCCAAGCATTTCGCACGACCGCTGGGAGTTTACGATCGACGATGGCAGCAACGTCTTGCAGCGCTGGGATTGGAACTCATTTCGGGATCTGCCCACGGAGACAGTCACGGTTGATTTGCACTGCGTAACAAGATGGTCGAAACTCGGCACGTCATGGGAAGGCGTATCGCTCGACACACTGCTTGCGAATGTAAAGACGGATTTTCCTTTCGCAATGTTCCGTTCCTACGGGGACTACACGACCAACCTCCCTCTGAAGGATGTTATGAACAAGCAGGCTTGGATCGCGTTCAAATACGACGGCAGCGATCTAGCAGCTGAACATGGAGGTCCGGCCCGACTCCTGGTACCTCATCTTTATTTGTGGAAGAGCGCCAAGTGGGTAAAAGGATTGACGTTAATGCCGCAAGATAAACCGGGATTCTGGGAAGGCCTTGGCTATCACATGTATGGAGACCCTTGGCGGGAACAGAGGTACTCGGAACAGTGAGTTGGCGTACGGGAAAGGTTGTTGCACTGCACGATGAAACCTCGACCGCACGGACAATTACGCTCGTCGTTCCTGATTGGCCAGGTCACGTGGCCGGACAACACATCGACCTTCGCCTGACTGCGCCCGACGGCTACTCGGCCATTCGTTCGTACTCGATTGCCTCTGTTCCAACCTCGGATCGGCGTATTGAAATCACTGTGGAGCGACTCGATAACGGCGAAGTCTCACCGTATCTGACTCAGGAAGTCGCAATCGGCGATGAACTTGAGTTGAGGGGCCCGACTGGTCAGTGGTTCGTTTGGCGCGTCGACCAATCTGAGCCGATACAGTTAATAGCTGGGGGCTCGGGCATCGTTCCACTGATGGCCATGATTCGCTCCCGTCTCGCATCCGACAGCAATGCGCGTTTTCGATTGTTGTATTCAGTGCGTGAACCGGCCGCGGCTTTCTACAAGGACGAGCTTCACGTCATCTCGAATCGAGGCGATTCCGTGGTTTTGACCTATGCGTTCACGCGAATCACGCCGAAAGATTGGCCGCGCGCGCCTGGCCGCATCGACGCGACGCTGGTTTCGGAGAGCGTTTGGCCTTCCGATCTTGCTCCAACTTGTTACGTGTGTGGCCCC
>CAVWWW010000015.1:0-134899 GCA_963758745.1 uncultured Acidobacteriaceae bacterium | reverse complement strand
ATCGAGGGAAGGATAGCACTTGGGATCAGCAGTAAGTTTCTGCTCTGGCAATCTTGACGAATGCTTTTACCCTGTGCTGCTTGCAGACACCGTGTTTGAGGAACTGTACGACAAGATTTCGACCTTGTGGCCCTTGGCTATTGCCCGAAATAATGGGTGAGGTAACCGAACGGGTCATGACGCCGAAACTGGACCGGCGCGTGTGTGAGGAATCTCTAAACGCAACGACCCTTTAAGCTGGCATCCGATTCAGCATCTCCTTCGCGCGCCGAAACCAAGGCCGTTCGCGCCGCCGCAGATAGCCAGGCATTGATGCTTTTTTGTCGAGCACTTTCTGCGCCCACTCCCGCGCCTCGACGTTTCGACCCTCGGAGGCCAGCAGTTCCGCAAAATTCAAATACGTTTCCGACAACGTCGAGGTAACCGTTACCTGCCGAAACAGCGCTTCAGCTTTCTCTTTTTGTCCGGTTTGCGCGTAAGCGTGAGCGAGTAACCCAGCGGCGCGACCGAAATCGTAATCGGACTCTTTCCCCACCACTCGTTCCAGATCGGGTAACGCGGCTGCAGCGTCCCCTAACAAGATGGCGCAGACACCGCGCCGGTAGAACGGGTCGAGCGTATCGGCGCGAGCAGTGATCGCCTTATCGAACGCGGCGCGGGCCAACCGGAGATCGCCGTCGTCCATGTAAAGACCGCCGAGTTCTTCCAAATTTCCGGCCGACGGATTGTCGCGAATTGCCGCTTCCAACTCGTGAATGCGCCTGCGGCGCGGAAAGACCTTGAAGGATTGGCCGAGCAGCCCAATGTCGGGAAGCGCTTCGACGAGAAGATAGATAATCGCACCAAGCGGACCGAGAAACAGGATAATAAAGATCCAGTAGGTATCGGGCCGTCGACGGATGAAGTGGACAATCGCCAATCCCTCAAGGATGATGCCGATGAGGCCCCAACGGAATAGAAGGTAGATCAGAAATCCCATGCAGGTCCTAGCGTGAGATTACACATTTATGGAAGATGGAGAAAGTGACTGGCAGGAGGCGAGCACCTGACTTCGATCGAGAACAATTCGCAGCTCAATTCGCGGCTCGATCTGCAGCGCAATGATGAGCGGCAAATCCTGGCGCTGCACGAAGCCGGAGACCAGGCGTTGATGACCGCAGATCTCACCGTGTTGGCGCGGATCTTTGCCGACGACTACGTGCAGTACAACGAGGCGGGCAAGGCGTTCACCAAACAAGATGTTCTGGATAGTTTTCGAACGGGGACGATTCGCTATCCGTCGATAACTTCAACTGGGCGGACGATTCGCGTGTTCGGCGACACCGCAGTCGTGCATGGTTCGGAATCGGACGAAGTCGAAGTCAATGGAAAGCGGACCGCGGTGCGCTACGTTTACCTTGACGTTTTACGAAAATGCGCTGGCGAATGGAAGCTGGTGGCATCGCAGTTGGCTCGGCAAGAGTAACACAATCCTGTGCCGAAATTTGCTGGGCTTTAATGGGCCGTAGTCTCGTCACCACACAAATTCTACTCGGCAGTGCGAAGCCGATTCTGCCAGTGCGACCACAGAAACCAAACAATTCCAGCCAGCAAGAATGCTCCGATCACCGCATCGAATTTATGGAAGTATTTGCCAAGCGAACGCCAGTTCTCGCCCAGTTTCATCCCCAAGTACGCCAGCGCGAAACACCACGGCCACGATCCGAGAAAAGTGTAAATGTGGAATTTGCCTCGCGGCATGCGAGCGATTCCCGCTGGCAGTGCGATGAATGTACGGATAACCGGCAGGAGACGCGCAATGAATACCGCCATATGTCCCCAGCGCTGAAAAAATCGATCCGCCCAATCCAGTTCCCTATGGCCCATCAGAATCCATCGTCCATAGCGCTCGACCAGCGGACGCCCGCCGTAACAACCAATCTCATAGGCTACGAGCGAACCCAGGTTGCATCCTATCGCGCCAGCGGTTGCCGCCCATGCCAGTTTCATCTTGCCGAGGAAAACTAGATAGCCCGCGAAGGGCATGATCAGTTCGGATGGCAAAGGAATGCACGCCGACTCAATCGCCATGAGCAGCGTAATGCCGACGTAGCCAGTTGCAGCCACGAGGGAATTGATGAAGACAAAAAGTACGGTGAGGATTTTCTCGGTCATGAAATCGGGCGATCGGATGATCGGATGATCGGGTGATCTGACGCCGACCTGGGTTTGAAACGCAGGAACATAGAGATTGGTCGCAAGAAGATTCGTTTTCAGATCACCCGATCACCAGACGACCGGATCGCGAGATCCTAAAATGCCCCTTCCTGGGTAAAGCTGAAACCGGGCAAGGTTACGCCATCCGATGATTTTGCGATCTTCACTTTTACAGTCGGCGAATCAGGCGCGCTCACCTCGGCCGGACGCAATATCGCGTATTGGCTAAAAACTTCGCTATAAACCTTGGTGACAAGGTGGTCCTGGCCGGTCGCGTCCTGGCGCCAGACTTGTCCGAGTTTGATGCTCTTCACGGCCACAAGTTTTTCCTTTAGTTCTCAGAGTACCCATGCTGCGGCCAAGCCGTCAATTGCAGCGTAGTTACCTTTGGCGACATATAGGCACAGAATTCAGCTGGCTTTGTTAACATGAACCACACTTCACTGGAGAAAAACCATGCCTCGCGGAAACATGCCGCGTCAACCCAGCCACAGCGGACGACAAGAAGGAACTCGCCAGACGACGGCTGCGCCAATGAAGAGAACGGGATTATCGCCTCACTCCAAATTAAAGGGAGCGACTGCGCGTCCTGCCGCAAGTCCAACTCCGCTTAAGCCTGTGAAGTCGTCAGGAGTTGCCGTTCTGAAGAAAAAACCTGTCTCTCGATACGATCCTCTTGCTCCTGAGCGCGTGCGGCAGATCATTGCAGGACTTGATGAAATGTATCCCGGAATGACTTGCGCACTGACGCATCGTGGCGCGTGGGAGTTGCTGGTGGCAACAATTCTCTCGGCTCAGTGCACTGATGTGCGCGTGAACATGGTCACTCCAGTGCTATTTGAGAAATATCCTACTGTGCAGGATTTCGCGGCCTTGAAGCCGGAACAACTGGAGCCAGACATTCGCTCGACTGGCTTTTTTCGCAACAAGTCGAAGTCGCTGGTGGGCGCGGCGAAAAAAATCGTCGCAAATTTTGATGGTGAAGTGCCGCAAACAATGGAGGAGTTGCTCAGCCTCCCTGGAGTAGCGCGCAAGACGGCGAATGTCGTGCTTGGAACCTGGTTCAAAAAAAACGACGGAGTGGTTGTCGACACGCATGTTACGCGAATTTCGCGGCGTCTTGAGCTCACAAAAAATGACGATGCACGAAAAATCGAAGAAGATCTGATGCGGATCATTCCTCAGGATCGTTGGACGGATTTTTCACATGAAGTCATATGGCATGGACGAAAGCTTTGCGTGGCGCGCAATCCGAAGTGCGCCGATTGCGCTATTGAGAAACTGTGCCACGCGGCGGATAAAACCTGGTCAACGGTTGAGATTCATCCGAGAGCGCTTTAACCGCTTTCCGCTTCGGGGGACCAGGCCGCGCTCTCCATCGGCGTGAGCCGACCCCTCTTGACATGTGATCCACATGAAAGTATGTTTGTAACATGTCGAAGATGATTCAGCTACGGAACGTGCCGGAAGCTCTCCATCGCACGCTGAAAGCGCGCGCCGCCATCGCCGGGATGTCATTGTCGGATTATCTGTTGGCGGAAATCAGGGAGATTGCCGAGCGGCCAACCTAGGCGGGCTGCGCGCCCGCCTCCACAAGCGCGGACGCATTGCCATCCCGCTCAATTCCGCTCGCCTCGTGCGAGAAGAACGCCGACGCGATGATGCCCGGCGATGATGCCAGGCAATGACCGCCTCAAGCAATGACGGTCAATGGTGATCGCCCGTGATTGTCCTCGACGCATCCGCCGCAATTGACTGGCTGCTGCGGACTTCGGCTGGACAGCGGATCGACAATCGAATTTTCTCGCGAAACGAATCTCTGCACGCTCCGTCCCTCATCGATCTGGAGGTTGCGCAAATTCTGCGGCGGCTGGTGCGGGAAGGCGCGATCTCGGCGAGCCGCGCAGGCGAGGCGATCGAAGATCTGCTGGACCTTCGGCTCACTCGTTATCCTCACTTTGTGCTGTTGCCGCGGATTTGGCTGCTTCGGCAAAATCAGTCCGCGTATGACGCGGCCTATGTCGTGCTCGCAGAAAAACTCGGTGCGACATTGCTTACGCGGGACCGCCGGCTCGCTTCCGCTACCGGGTCATGCAGCATTAGTTGAGGTGTTTTGATCCGCTGTAGAAACCAGTCATCATCATCACTTTTTTTTTTTTTTTTTTTTTTTTTTTTTTTTTTTTTTTTTTTTCTCTTTAGCCGGTGTAGGAGAGTTCTACCACCGTGCAATCGTCGTTCAGCGGCGTGCCTCCGCAGAAATCGGCTACCGCGGAAAACACATCTTCCATCGATTTGCTCTTCCCCGCAACTTGCTCCAGGCGTTCGCTGTCGAACATGTCTCCGCGGGCGTTTTCGGCTTCGGTGACGCCGTCGGTGACGAGGATCATCCGATCTCCCGGCCGCAACTGGCAGCGATCGCTTGAGTAAGTCGCATCCGCCAGCAAACCTACCGGCAGATTGCCGTGCGCTGGCCGAAGCACCTCATCGCCGCAGATCCACACTGGCGGAACATGTCCGCAGTTGACGTATTCCAGATCGCCATCGTTGCGCAGACGCGTGATGATCATGGTCGCGTACTTCTCGCCGATGTGTTTGTAGGTGAAGAAGCGGTTGACGGCGTCAACTATTTCCACAAGAGGCATGCCCGAGATGAGTTGCGAATAGACATGCCCTGCAGAATCGAAGCGAGAAGCGCCGCAGAGACTCCTTTGCCGCTGACGTCGGCAAGAACCACGGCCAGCCCCTGCGGTGTGTTGACCGCCTCGAAAAAATCGCCGCCGATTTCTTTACAAGACATGTTCCGGCCATTGACGCGGGCAAACGGCACTTCCGGCAAAGTCACTGCCAGCAAGCGTTGCTGAATTGACGCGGCAATCGACCATTCCTGCTGGTAACGGCGTCCGGCTTCTTCGGCCTGCACGAGGCGCGCGTTCTCGACCAGTTGCGCGGCTTCAGTCGCGATCGCCCGCAGAATGTCGTGGCTTACGCTTGTGATGTCGCGCGAAGCGAAACGCGAATCCACATAGAGCGCACCCATAACTTCGCCGCCGGCGGCGATTTTCGGCGCGGGTCGTCTGCACCATGGGTTTGCGCAACGGCATACAGATCACCGTTCGCAGATCGAAAGCAACGATGCTCAGCCGCTCCTTTAACGTCGAGCATCTGGCTGGTATCGGTGACCAGGTATTCGGAGTTGGAAGTCAGCGCGCCATCCAGGACGGAGCGAGAGATCGTCTTGTCGTCGAGCAAAGGTTCGCCCTTCGAGTTGCGGCCGGCGGCGAGCGTGAGCGTGCCGTTCGCTGTCGCGAAGAAAGATGTATCCGCGTTCGGCGCGAGTTAACTTCAGCGTGGCGTCGAGCAGGGTGACCAGAATTTCATCGAGCACGCCGATGGTGTTCAGCCTGCGCGCAGCATCCATGAACAGGTCAGTTTTTCGAGATCGCTCGCCTCCGGCGCAATTTGAATGCCCGAGATCTGGCTGAGAAACTCGCGCGCCGTGTTTGAAGTTGTATGCAGCGGATGAAAGATGAGATACGCAATATCGCGCGCGCCAAACTCCAGGCGGTCGTTGCGCTGCAATCTTGTGACGGTCGACTCTTTTCGCCGTTGACGAAGGTGCCGTGCTTGCTGCCCAGGTCGACAACAAAAAACTCGCCATTCTCGGCCACAATCGAAGCATGCTCGCGCGACACGCGCGGATCGGCGATCACCAGGTCGCGATCCACCTTGCGCCCCACGGTATAAGGAGTGTGATTCAGCGACAGCGTCTGCTGATCGTTTCCCTGCACGAAAATCGCGATCGGAAAGATAGTGGAGATACCCGAATGCGAAGAGAAGTCGACATGTTCCCTGAACTCTCCTGCGGCCCTCATGCTAGCAAAGATGCCAGCATTTTGCACTGCCCCACAGCATTCTACGACGTGCGCGGCCTTGCTGGCGCGGGAAAAAAGCTATGGTAAGCGCTGATCACCATTAAGGCTGTTACGGCCACGGGCAAGAAAAGCACGCTCCAAAACGGAACCGCCCAGGCTCGTTCGACTGCCGGTTGGGGCAAGATGAAGGAAAGCGCGGAAAGCGACGTGCTTGCAAGCCACGGCCAAAAGAGCAAGATAGCGGCAAGCGTGGAGAGAAGGCGATCGACGGCGCTTCGTCGCCAAATCGCACGCCCGTCCTTGACCAGGAGCAAAATGCCTGGCAGCAAAAACACTTCATTGTATAGGCCGAATGTGGGCGCCACGTCGATAGTAATGACCAATGCGAATGCGACCATGAAAACAAAAGCTTCGGAGTTGGCGGCTAGCCGGCGTTGCTTCCAGCAGGCTGCCGTAAAAATCGCAAAGGTTATTAATTCAAGAATATGGCCCAAGGAACGGCCTGCCATCAGGCCGATCGCGGAAACCGTCGCAGTGTACCTTTGGTACTCAGAATCGCATTCCAGAAGCGTGGAATCCAGTGCGGCAGATACCACTCAGAGGCAGCGATCAAGATCCCCATTGTAAGCAGATATGAAGCTGCCAAACGATAGCGATGGCGCCAATCGGCCAAGGTCCAGAGCGCCAACCAAAACAATAACAAGAATACGAGCTGCGGTTTAATGCTGGCAGCCGCCAAAAGGATCCCTGCAGCAGCGGAATGGTCCACCATCAGAAGCGTGATGGCGATGGCCAGCAGAGCGGCGACTAGAAGACTCATCTGTTGGAGTTTTAGACCCTGCATCACAGGCACGCTGCCCAGAGTCAGGAGCAGCAGGCTGGCCTGACACGACCACGGAACAGCCCAGCGCAAGACACGGATCCAGAGAAGCGTACTGGCGGCGGTGAGAACTAACATGATCCAGAAAAAGCCGAATTGAACAACTCGAAAAGGTAATCCAATGGTGGGCGCGAGCCAGAAGACAACATACAGCGGATAGGCGAAGCGCTGCTCATCGTGCGGGTCATTGCGGCGGGCGGGATCAAGCGGACGTCCGTAGTAACCGGATTGAATTTCACGAGAGACCTCCGGACCGTAGGGATCGCGCCCGTGGAGTAGCAATTCCCTGGCACCGAGCCAACGAGGATAGAGATCGGAAAGGTTGCCGCGAGGGCGAGCATGCGCAGCGGCATCGGAGACCTGATACGGAATTAGCACTCGCTCGGTATAAGTCCACATGCCAGCGGCACAGAGGATTGACAGAAGCAGCCAGCGCCATCGGCTGGATTGGACTGAGGTCGAGCCCGAGACTTCGGTCATCCTCGTCCGACCGGCATTGACACTATTCTTTCCGGGTCGGCCCGTACAACCGCAAGGCTTAGCCGGCGAGCCAAGGCGAAGGCCAAGGCAAGCAAGGGCAGTCCCATGAGACACTGGTTGTGAAGCTCTCTCACAAACCATTCCGTGGGCGTAAAGAGCAGAGGCAGTAACCCGGCCGTTTCCAAAAATCGAGTCAAACGATCTCCTTTTCGAGAGTCATAGGGCAGGGTACGGATTGCCAAAAGAGGGACAATCAACAGCAGCAAATCGTAGCCGTAAGCGTAATAGCTGGTGACAATCCCAGCGATGGCCGCGAGCCCGAAACCCTCCGACAAAAAATCGTTCCCAGCTTTCCGCCAGAGAATGCCGGTGTATGCGATTGCCCCGATCGCTATAGGTACCAGCACCCAATGAATGCGACCAGGGTACGGCGCGCGGCCGACGAAAAGCGTAAGCAGACCCCGTAAAGTCATCTGGAGCTGGGGGAAAATTCCTACTCCGGTTTGCCGGTTGAGGGCCAGCAAATATCCGGGGTACCGAAGCAATCCCCTCCAGCCCACAACGGCGGCGGAAAGGGCCAATACGATGAAGGCAGAGATAGAAAACCCTGGGATTGTGCGCTTACGACCGGAAATCCACAGCGCGAAGACGAAGGGAAGAACCAATTGAAACTTGAAGACTGCCAATCCAAGCGTGATTCCCGCCGCAGCGTCTTTGCCGGTATCAAGCTGCCAGAAAGCGAGCGCGAAGAGGAAGGCGAGGAGGATCGCGTCCTGACCCAGCAGCATATCCGCAAACCCGCTAAATGTGCCCAGCACGAGAAAGGGCGTCAACCAGATTGGAAAACTCTCTCTCCATGGCCTACCGCGCACCACCACGAAAGGAATTGCGAAGAGGAGCGTTAGTTTGAAACACGTCCATATGAGAAGGGCTTTCGGATAGGGCCAGATCGCAAACACCGAAAAGAGCAATGCCTCAAACGGGGGCCGCAAAAAACGCATGGGTGCACGGCGGGTGGTTACTTCCGATGAAAATTCCTGCTGTACTCTCCATTGCGCGTCGCGATCGTAGATTTCAGCGCCTTCACCCCGGTGAACCAGCGTACCAGCTGTATAGAAGTTTGCGAAGTCGAAGTACCCTTTCTCCATCGCGAATCGCGATTCCCATAAAGCAATAACATTGGCAACCGACATCCAGAAAAGAACCATCGCCCAAAACCACCCTCGAAATTTCGCATCAATGGGCATTTTGGATAGTGGAAATGCCTATTCTACTCATGTTTGTGTGGCGTCCATGGACAACACGCAAGAGCGGCGAGTACCGCCCGTAATTCTGTGGTGCGACTTATAATCGCAGCGAAGTAACCGCACCCAAGTAAATGCACCGAACTTATCGCACTGAGATACGACGAATTTTTCAGAAGCTTGGCGAGACGCAGGTGGCCTTCATAGCCATCCTGTCGCTCGGTCTGCTGGCCATGACCGCCCGTAGCGCCACCGATCCCGATCTGTGGTGGCATTTACGCACCGGGCAGTGGATCGTGGAAACGGGCATATTCCCCACTTGACCCTTTTTCCTTCACACGCGCCGGGCAACCGTGGGTATGCACACGAGTGGTTAACAGAGGTTGTGTTTTATGAACTCTGGAAGCACCTTGGCTTCACGGGACTCATTGTATTTTCAGCGATCATTACGAGCACTGGCTTTCATCCTTCTCTACTTCCGCTGTCCGGGAAAAAGGCACTGGGCGGCGGCAGCAACCGTCATCGGCGCTTTAGCCTCGGCACCATCCTGGGGAGTGAGGCCTCAGATGTTTACGTTTACTCTGGTCAGCCTGCTTCTCTGGCTGGTCGAACGCGCCGAGGATCGTCCCAGACTTCTGTTTTGGATACCGCCCCTATTCCTGCTATGGCTTAATTTGCACGCCGGGTTCGCGCTGGGTCTCGCAATCTTGCTGGCATATGCCGTCGGTCTATTTCTGGAGGCAGCCTTTGGAAGCACACCATGGCGTCAGGCACGTCCGATTCTCTTGCGGATATTGCTGCTACTCATAGCCGGTTTGGCGCTGGTGCCGCTGAATCCGAGTGGCGCCGAACTCTATCGTTACCCACTCGACACTCTACGCTCGCCTGGCATGCGGTCGCTGATCGGTGAATGGTTCTCGCCGGACTTTCATGACTGGCTCTATCGACCCCTCTTACTGGTATGGCTAATGCTTTTGACCGCCCTCGCATGTTCGCGGTCGCAACCGAGGGGACGTGTCATCGTGCCCTTGCTGCTTACCGCTTTTGCCGCTCTTGATGCCGTCCGGCACATCCCGATTTTTGTCTTGCTCGCGATGCCGATCATCGCTTCGGCCATCGACTCGACCGTTGCGCGCTCGTCACCGTCCGCGGTTGCGGATCGGCCGCCGGCATCTTCCCTTCGGCCCGTCTTTTTTCGGCCAATCTTTTACGGAGCCGTTGTCGTGCTGACGGCAGTCTTGGCGTCGGTGAAATTGGCTGATCTTGCGCGCAACCAGCCCGCCAGTGAGGCGAAGAATTTCCCGCAAAAAGCGGTCGCATTTTTGCAGAACGGCGATTATCCGAAGCGGGTTTTCGTTTACTACGATTGGGGAGGCTATGCGGTATGGAAGCTTTATCCCGAATATCGTGTATTCGTGGACGGCCGGGCGGACCTCTATGGCGACGACCTTCTGGCTCAATTTAGGTCTGCCATGGGGCTACGAACCGGTTGGCAAAAGGTGCTTGACTCCTGGAATGTGGAAGCGGTTCTGCTGCCGCCTTCGTCGGCGCTGGCCCAGGGCCTCCTTCTGGACCCCGGCTGGCAGACCATATTCAGCGATTCCGAGGCAATTATCTTAATTCGGGGCGTTCGGGGGCATCCAGTGGTCGAAAATGCCGTATTATCCACAAAGCCTATGCCCAATGGGTTACTTAAGTGAAAAAATGTTTCCCAGAGCCATCCGAATCTGCGAAACTAGGCTGCAAGAGGTTTGGTTCCGGATCGCCTCAGATCGGGAAGTGCTGGCATATGCTTAAAGAGCCTAGGAAGGAGTCTGTAATGACGAGTGTGATTAAAATGTTGTGGCGAAATGAGGAAGGACAAGATATTGCGGAATACGCCGTGATGCTCGCCGTAATTCTGGTGATCGTGATCGGCACCGTCCGTCTGATTGGTGGCAATGCGAACAACGTGTTCTCGCAGGTAGCTAGCTCGGTCGGCACCCCCGCGCCGTAGGCCGCAGCCAGTCGTGAAAGAAGTTTAACTGGCGAAAATTGAGTCCCTCGCGGCAACGTCTGTTGTTGTCCGGGAAGGAGAAGAATGAACCGAAGTCGCTTGCTGATGATCGGGGGCCTGGCGCTTGCCGTTGGCCTGCTTGTCAGCTTCACGGTCTATAACAAGCTGCGGAATATTGGCTCAAATGGCAATGCGGCCGTCGTCCCAGTCGTAGTGGCTGCCGACGATGTTCAGGTTGGGGCAAAGCTTGACACGCACGACGTTCGCATAATCAATTTGCCGGCAACGGCTGTTCCTCCAGGAGCATATACGAAAGCAACCCAGGTTCTCGGCCGCGGGGCTGTGCTACCGCTAAGCCAGGGTGAGTTTATTCTGCCGAGCAAGCTGGCTGCACTAAACGCGGGCGCCGGATTGCCCTCGCTGATTCCGCAGGGTATGCGAGCGGTTTCGGTGCGGGTGAATGATGTGGTATCGGTAGCCGGCTTTGTGCAACCCGGAACCCGTGTCGATGTACTGGCTACCGGCAATGAAGAGAATGGGAACGACCGCCAGACCACTACCGTGCTGGAGAACGTCGCGGTCATCGCCGTCGGCAAGAGTTTAGATCGAAGCGCCTCTGCGGAAGGACAAGCTGCTCCGGTGATCACGCTGCTGGTTTCTCCGGACGACGCGCAGAAGCTGGCGCTGGTTTCGCAGGAAGGCCGGATTCAATTATCGTTACGCAATCCTCTGGATACAAAAAAGGGTGGCATCGGCGCCACGCACTCGAGTTCGCTTTATCCTGGCGAAGTGAAAGTTGCAATCGCGCCCAAGCCCAGCAAACCTCACAAGGTAATCGCCAAAGGCCCGTCGCCTCCTCCAGCGCCTTACCAGGTAGAAATGATCCGTGGCAACAAACGGGAAGAAAACAAGTTTGAGCCGCCAACACCGCAGTAGTTCGCGTACGCTTATCTCCTCGATGGATTTGCTCGTGCAACCTTGCAGAGGTCCGAATTCATGAAAGCTTTTACGCTTGTCGCAGCGGCGTTGCTTCTCGGTGCGACCACGATGTTTGCACGAGGCGCGGCTCCAGACGGCAATCCCCGTTCCCAACCGGCATCAGCTTCTCAGAGTCCGGAGCAACGCGTCTCCCGCACAAACAACTGCGGCGCAGGCGACAGTCACGCCGGGGGCAGCTCCTCTGCGTGTAATGGTGGGTAAGTCGCTTTTGATTAACACTACCGAACGACTGAAGCGTGTCTCGGTGACCGACCCGACGGTGGCCGATGCAATCGTGGTGACTCCGACCCAGGTCCTTGTCAACGGTCTTGCGCCCGGCGAAGTCTCATTGCTGATCTGGGATGAACTGGAGCGCAATCGCAGCTTCGACCTTCGCGTGGATGTCGATATTACGGCCGCTTCCGAAGAAATGCATCGTCTTTTTCCGGACGAGCAGATCAATGTGACTCCTTCGAGATCGGCGATCGTTCTCTCTGGACATGTGACCACAGAAGACGTCGCCAAGCATGCTGGCGCATTGGCATCGGCCTATTCCAAGAATGTTGTGAACGTGCTGACCTTCGGTCCGGTTGGCGCTCAAGAAGTTCTTCTCGAAGTGAAGTTTGCTGAAGTCGACCGCACCGCCCTGACGCAGGTTGGCTTCAATCTGTTTTCCACGGGAGCAGGAAACACCATCGGCCAAACCGGCACGGGTCAGTTTCCTGCTATCACACCCGGACAGCTCACGTACCGGCGTCAACGCGAATGGAACCGGGACGGTCACGTCCACCAGCACGATCTCAAACGCACTCAACTTATTTTTCTTCAATCCGCAAGTTAATCTCGGGTTGGTGATTGAGGCCCTGCAGTCGAAAAACCTGCTGCAGATCCTGGCTGAGCCCAATCTGGTCGCGGTGAATGGCAAGGAAGCCAGTTTTCTGGCCGGAGGAGAATTTCCCTTTCCGGTGGTGCAGCCCGGAGCCGGCGGAATCTCGACCGTCACCATTCAATTTCGCGAGTTTGGTGTGCGCCTGAGATTCACGCCCGTGATTCAGCCCAACGGCAATATTCACCTGCACGTGCTTCCCGAGGTGAGCACGCTCGATTATGCGGACTCGGTCACGGTTTCGGGCACTACGGTACCCGCTATCAGCACGCGCAAAGCTGACACCGAATTCGAACTGCAGGACGGGCAAAGCTTCGTCATCGCCGGGCTGCTGGATAACCGGGTCACCAATGTTGACAATAAAGTTCCGTGGCTTGGCGATCTCCCGATCATCGGGAACTTTTTCAGGAGCAGGAGCGACCAGAAGAGCAATTCGGAATTGATGGTTCTGTGCACGGTGCGCCGGGTTTCTCCGAGTGTTGAAACGCCGAAGGGACCGGCCATGCCGCTGCCGAATCTGGATAAGAAAAAGTTTGATAAGAACCCTAGTGGCATCCTCAACAAGTAAGAACGTGGTGTCCGAAGTCGGCGGAAGGGAGGGCGGGAACGAGTGCCGGAGTTATCAGTAGCGATATTCGCGACGGACAATGACCAGCGCACCGTGCTGCAGGTTCTGGTAGATGGCACCAGTGTAGCCCGCACCGTCTGCAGCAATGAGACGATGCCGCTTGCGGCGAACGATCCTATCCTGCGCAAGACTCAGGTTTTCGCTCCCGACGTGGTTCTCGTGGATATCGCAAATGATGGCATCCCTACGGCGCTGCGAGCGGTGGAGTTGCTGCATCAGGAACTGCCCGACGCCGCTGTGTTTGCGGTGGGCTCGATGACGCAGCCGCAGCTGATCGTGAATGCCATGCGCGCGGGTGTGCGCGAATATATTGAGCGCCCCACCACCACAACCGATCTGCTCGACGCTTTCGTGCGACTGACGGCGACTCGCCGAAAGCGCGGCCGCGAAGGCTCACGAGGGAAAGTATTCACGATCGTGAATGCCAAAGGCGGTAGCGGCGCAACGACGGTGGCCGTGAATCTCGCACTCGCCCTGCAGTCGATTCATCACAACACGGCACTCGTCGACCTGGCGCCGCTCGGCCACTGCGCCTTGCATCTTAATCTCAAGCCGGCATTCACCATCACCGATGCCATCGCGAACCTGCATCGTCTGGATGCCTCGCTGCTCGACAGTTTCATGGTTCGTCACGGTCATGATTTGCAGGTGCTGGCCGGTTCCAAGACCCCTACAGCGATTGAGCCATCGGCGTCCGATTTTGCGCGCTTGTTTGACACGATGGTAGGGCAGTTTCACTACATCGTGGTCGATGCTTCTTCGCGTCTCGACAGCGCCACTCGACTGGTCAGCAATCTTTCGGAGAAAGTTCTTCTCATCGCGCACGCCGATGTCGCTTCACTTTGGAGCGCCGGGCGGGTGGCCCAGTATCTGGGCGAAAGCGGTTCAAGAGACCGCTTTGCTCTGGTCCTGAACCGCTATCGGAAAGTGGCGGGCTTTGATGAAGCGGAGACCGAGGCCGCCATCGGCGCGCAGGTTTTGTGGCGCATACCCAATCAGTACTTCGCGGTCTCGACCGCAATTGATCGCGGCGTCCCGTTGATGCAACAAGGGAATACCGAAATTGCCCGCTCGATTTCCGGGTTGGCCGAGTACTTAACAAAGGATGATCTGGAAGTGAAGCGCGCTGCCTGGTCATTGTTTAAGACGGTGTAGGCTATTGAGCCGCTGAATCATCGAGGCATTGAATCATTCGGGCGTGTTGACTTGTTGATTCAATCGTTCAATGGTTCAATGACTTAATGATTCAATAGAATTATGGCCAATCTGCAAGCATTCGAGCGGGGCGATTACCAGCAGGTCAAGGCGGACCTGCATCGCAAGATCCTCGATCGCCTGGATCTCGAAAAGCTTGGCCGCTCGACTGGGAATTCAGCGCGCGAAGAAGTGCTGATCCTGATCCGCAGCTCCGTCAACAGCGAGGCTGTGCCTCTTAGCTTCGCCGAACGCGAGCAGTTATCGCGGGAAATCCTCGACGAAATTTTTGGTCTTGGCCCGCTCGAACCCCTGCTGAAAGATCCGACCATTTCCGACATTCTGGTAAATCGCTTCGATCGCGTCTACGTCGAGCGCGCGGGCAAACTTGAGATCACCGGCTTGTCATTCAAAGACAATCAGCACCTGATGCAGATCATCGACCGCATCGTCTCACGGATCGGGCGGCGCGTTGATGAGTCTTCGCCGATGGTCGATGCCCGGCTGCAGGATGGCTCGCGCGTGAACGCTATTATTCCGCCCCTGGCACTCGATGGAGCGTGCCTCTCGATACGCCGCTTCGGCCGCGACCCGTTAACCGCGCGCAACATGCTCGACAACAAAACCATGACTGAGCCCATGCTCGAACTGCTCTCGGCCATGGTCAAGGGACGATTGAACATCATCATTTCTGGAGGAACGGGCGCTGGAAAAACAACGGTGCTCAATGTTCTTTCGGGCTACATCCCAAATTCGGAGCGCATCGTAACCATTGAAGATGCGGCCGAATTGCAGCTCAAGCAGGAACATATCGTGCGGCTTGAGACTCGTCCCCCCGAACATTGAAGGTAAAGGTTCAGTACGGATGCGCCAGCTCGTCATCAACAGTCTGCGTATGCGTCCCGACCGCATCGTGGTGGGCGAGGTGCGTGGCGAGGAGGCCTTTGACATGCTTCAAGCCATGAATACCGGCCACGAGGGCTCGCTCACGACCGTCCATGCCAACTCGCCTCGCGATGCCCTGTCACGTATCGAAAATATGGTTTCGATGGCGAACCTGAATATTCCGGAGCGCGCAATTCGCCATCAAATCGCGAATGCGATTCACGCCCTGGTGCAGGTGGCGCGCCTCTCCGATGGCTCACGTAAAGTGATCACAATTTCCGAAGTTACTGGAATGGTCGAAGACATGATCACGCTGCAGGACGTTTTCGTTTTCGAGCGCTCCGGCGTTGACGAGAGCGGTAAAGTACGCGGCGCATTCCACTCCACCGGGCTGACGCCGCATTTCGCTGAGCGGCTTGCGACCGCGGGTTGCCGCCTCAGTCCAGCGCTCTTTACATCCATGATGGAGGTCTAGCGAATGCTACCAATCGTTATCGCCGTTTCAGTATTCGCCGTGGTTGCGGTAGCGATGTTTGTTGGCATGTCGTTGCTCGACGATCGGAATGCCCGGGCCCGAGTGCTCCGGGATAGGCTCTCCGCTGTTCAGAAACCAGCCGAGCAAGCAGCGCCCGACCTGGCTCTTCTTCGCGACGAAGTAATGAGCCGCATCCCGGCCTTCGACACTTTTCTGCGCCGCTCGGAGCGCGTCACGGTTCTGCAAAAAATGCTGCAGCAGGGCAGCGTAGATGTTCGCGCCGGAAATTTTCTGATGCTTTGCGCGGTTTCCGCTGTGGTTTTGGCCCTCATCGCTGCCATCGCCGGAGGCAATTTTTTATTCGGCTGGGTTGGAGCTTTAGTTGGTTTCTTCATTCCTTACGCCTATGCCTCGCATATGCGCACCAAGCGCTTTGCTAAATTCGAGGAGAAGTTTCCCGAGGCCATCGACACGCTGGCGCGCGCAGTTCGTGCCGGGCACGCATTCACTACTGCGCTCGAAATGATTGCCAACGAAGTCGCCGAGCCGGTCGCAGGAGAATTCCGGCAGCTCTACGAAGAACAGAAATTCGGCCTCCCCGTCCGCGATGCCCTGCTCAACCTGGCCGACCGCGTTCCATTGGTCGACGTAAAATTCTTCGTGACCGCGGTGATGTTGCAACGCGAAACCGGCGGCAATCTGGCGGAGATTCTTGATAACCTTTCTTATGTCATCCGCGAGCGCTTTAAAATTCTGCGCCAGGTTCGCGTCCACACCGCTCAGGGGCGACTTACGATGGTCCTACTCATGGCGCTGCCCCCGGTGATCGTGGTGATCATGCAAATCATCAACCCGGGATTCATTCGTCCACTATTTACGGACCCAATCGGACACGCTTTGATTGTTGGAGGCATCACTCTGCAGACGATGGGCTACTTTTTTATTCGCAGAATTATCAGGATTCAAGTATGAAATTCAGGTTAGAGGTCAGAGGTGAGATTGCAGAGGTAAAGACTTTAGGTCTTGGTCTTAACCTCTGCAATCTCACCTCTAACCTCTCACTTAGGGTTTAGATATGACGCTGGCACTGGCTCTCGCTATTTTCGTTTTCCTCACCATTGCGGTGATCGTCTTCGCCTTCGGAGCGGCCACGGTCGCGCCTTCGTCGGTGTTGGGATCGCGCTTGCGTGAAATTGGCTGGCAACGGCCCAAAACCGAGGCCAAGCCCGCCATCCGCGAACGGATGCAGCAGGCCCTCGATCCGCTGAGCCGGGCCTTGCCGCTCTCGCCCACAGACGTTTCGCAGACCCGCCTATGGCTGATCCAGGCGGGATATCGCAGCCCCCAGCATGTAACTATCTATCGTGGTTTGCGCGTGCTTTTTGGCGCGATTGGATTTCTTTCCGTTTTTTTGTTTACCGGCTTTAGTTCGCCCATGCTGCTATTGGGCGTGACTGGATTTGGCTTTTTTATCCCGCGATTCATCCTGAAAAAAAAGATGCAGGAACGGCAGCGCCGGCTGCGCCTTGGCCTTCCCGATGGCCTCGATCTGACCGTGATCTGCGTGGAAGCAGGCTTGTCTCTAGACCAGGCGATGATGCGAGTGGGCGAGGATCTACGCACCGCTCATCCCGAACTGAGCGGCGAATTTCATCTCTTCGATCTTGAAACCAGAGCCGGAAAACCTCGCGTCGAAGCGCTTCGCAATCTCGCCGAGCGCACTGGCGTTGACGACATTCGTTCGCTGGTCGGAACGCTCATTCAGACCGACCGCTTCGGTACCAGTGTTGCCCAGGCCTTGCGTGTTCATTCTGACTCGCTGCGCACCGAACGCCGGCAGCGCGCCGAAGAACAGGCCGCTAAGACTACTGTTAAAATGATTATTCCCCTGGTCCTTTTCGTGATGCCCTCCCTGATTTTCGTCACCGTCGGACCGGCCGTGATTCAGTTGCTGCACATATTCGCCCCCGCTGCCGGAAGACGGTGAATAAGTAATCGGAATTAGGAGTTGTGATGCCTCCGCGCGGTACCAAGGGATACGCTTTTAACCGTACTCGAACCACCTATCTCGCGACCGATCTGGTAATTGCGCGAAGCCATTGGTCCCGTTTTCGCGGTCTCATGGCGACGGAGTCATCGCGATTCCCTCGCGGGCGCGGATTGTGGATCAGCCCCTCCCATGGGATCCATACTTTCGCCATGCGTTTCCCAATCGATGCCATATACCTTGACCGGGAACGAATTGTGATTCACATTGAAGAGAGCTTGAAGCCGTGGCGCGTGGCCGCGGTTCGCGTCAACGCTGTTTCCGTCCTTGAGGTTCCTACTGGTACTGTCCGCGAGTCTCTGACCGCGGTCGGCGACCAGGTAGATATTTTTCTCGAGCGTCCGGTTCACACTGAGGCTGCTTGAATATTGGGTAATCGAATGCCGAGTGACTTGACCATAGTTGAAGCCGTTCCAGAAGCTGTTGACCAGTGGCCTGAGCCGCATCTACTGGTGGAATGGTCGTCTCGATGGCAAGAGTTCAAGTCCTCCTTGAACCCCGCCCTGATGCGGGCGCCAAGGCCCTTGGCGGGAGAAGCCCCCGTCGGTATTTTTCCCTATCGCGGCATTCTGGCGGGTTGGTTGGTGGAGTGCCTCCTGCTGATCGTTCTCATCGTGGTCCCGCAGGAACTGGCAAAGTTTCAGCCTCCCGTCAAGGTGGTTCGTCCGCAATGGGACGTAATCTACTACTCTGGCAGCGAACTGCCACAAACACAGGACCGTGGCGGGGCACAATCCGGCAAGAGCGGACGCTCAGGCGGCCAGCAAGCCCACCATCGGACGCAGACGATCCGAGTGGTGCGTGGCGAGAAGCCCGCCGAGCAGGTGGCGGATGCGCCTAAAATCAACCTGCCTCATTCCAATTCCGCGGTCGCGAATTTGCTCGCGCTGAAACCGAATCCCGGACCGCCGCCTGCGGAAGGCCTGCGGTCGTCGATTGTCGCGCCAACTCTGCCTGCGATGAGCGCTGTGGCGCCTTCGCCGGAATTGAATGCTTCGGCCAGCCGCACTCCAAACACTCTCACTACACAGGTCATTCCACCTGCGCCGGATGTTTCCCGGGCTGATACGCGCACGTCGCCAACGTTGAGCGCGACAATCATCCCGCCCGCGCCGAATGTCTCGCGCGATAAAATGCGGGCGGCTACTCCAATTGCACCTAACGTTGTCGCTCCGGCTCCAAGAGAGGAGCAGCGCGATCTGGCCAGTTCCCGTGTGCCGCTCACACAAACTGTCGACGTGGTTGCGCCTCCGGCCTCGGCGCCACAGCGCGATGTATCGAAAACATCGAAGATGACGCTTCCGGCGCCCGTGGTCGTGGCACCGCCGCCATCGCAGGTTAGTCGCGACTTAAACAGTTGGGGAAGCACTGCGACAGGCGAGATGCGGTCTAAACCGGTTCCTCCGCCGCCTAGCGCTTCCGGCGGCGGGTCTCTGGCGAGATCGAACGGATCTGGCCTGTCGCCTCAGGTTGTGCCACCACCGGCCAGCATCGGCGCACAGGCAGGAACCGGCAGCGGCCGCTCTTCTCAAGCCGGAGGTTCGCTCGTTGGATCTGCCGACGTTGTACCGCCGCCACCGGGCTTAGGCGGCGGCAAAGCCCTTTCTGGGAGCGGACGCGGCAACAAGGGAGCCGGGGCCGGCGGACCACTCGACGTCGGCTCATCCGTCGCTCCACCCGCGAATGCCGGAGGAAACGCTGCCGGGAACGGTGTCGTGATCTCCAGCAATCCAGGAACGACAGTGGGGCTGCCAAACTCCGCCACGGCGGGTGCTATCGCCATGTCGCCCGGCGGTACCGGAAAAACCGGGCTTGGTGGTAGCGGCGGCGGATCAAGCGTTGGAAAAGGCAATGGCACCGGCAGCGGACTACAGGGAGAAGGTTCGGGCGGCGGCAAAGAAGGCGCGGGGCGAGGCGCCGATCCTAACGCCCATGGTGGTATTTCTCCGGTTCTGGGTTCCGGCGGATCGGGCTACGGGGCCAACGGCGCTCCAGCCATGCCTGGCGTATCGGTACAGGGCGGAACGACCACTGTCACATTGCCTAGTTTTGGAGGCGGCGGAGACGCTCCGTCGACCGGTCCCGGCCACTCTCACGCAAACGCTCATGACGCGCCGGAATATAGTATCGAAGCAACCCCTAGCTCCGGTGGCGTTTTCGCTTACTATCGCGTGCTGAAAGGCGATCGCAATTATTCCATCTATATTGAAACGTCTCTTGGCACAGCGGTGATGCAGTACTCGGATCCTGAATCCGCTGCGCATCCTTACACGGAGAGACTGGTCGATCCAGCACCGATGCGGAAAGATCTTCCCTCCGGCCTTCGGCCTACGCGCGTGGTGATCGCATGCATCATCGACAAGTCAGGAAATCTCAGGAATCCAGAGATCCTGGAGCACGGCAATCCTGAAACTACTTCAAAGATACTCGCCGCCATACACAGCTGGAAATTCCGCCCGGCCTTTCGCGGCAGCGAGCCCATCGAGGTTCACGCGATCCTGGGCTTTGGAGTGGATACCAGATAGGCCGTGGAGAATCGTGCGTCCTTCATTCCCCCTTTTTCTCTGATGTGACTTTGGACACATAGTCGCGTTTCGTCACCCCGCAAAATAATTGCCGGTCATTTAGCCTTAACCCAGTCACGTCCGATGAAACCCCTGCACAGATACGCTCTGGTGTTTGCTGTCAGCCTCGCCATAGTCGTCTTCCGCGTATCTACTGCTCCAATGATGTTTGACGAGTCGGCGTATGTTGGCGGCGCGCGCAACTTTATTGCCGGGACTCCCTCTACCAACCCTGAGCATCCTCCCCTGGCGAAATATTTCATCGCCTTGTCAATCAAGGAGTTTGGCGACGCTCCGTTTGGATGGCGCTTGCCGTCAGCCATCGCGGGCGCATTCCTCGCTTTGTCGCTATTTGGTTTGACATTCCGACTTACCCGGAGCTGGCATTCGTCGAGCGTGGCATGGTTGCTCGTCGTTGCCAACGTGTTTTGGTACGTGATGAGCCGCATTGCCATGCTGTCAATTTTTGAAATGGCATTCGAGGCAGCAGCTGTTTGGGCATTCTTGGTTGCGGTACAGGAGAAAGACAAAAACAAGACGGTTTGGTTTGGCTTGACTGGCGCTATGTTTGGCTTGTCTATCGGTTGTCGATGGGTCGGCGCCATCGGATTATTTGTCTGCATTGCCTACGCTCTGGTTTGCTGCAGACCGTTTCTCAAAGCTGCCGCGGCGATGATGGCAACCGCGATTGCGGCATACGCCGCAAGCTGGCTCCCATTAATTCTGCGCGAGCATCGCAACGCCCATTACCTGCTGACCGCGAACGCGTTTATCTTAGATTTCCAAAGGCATGCCAAAGGGGATCCACAAATCAGCCAAATGTGGTGGACATGGATTTTCAGGTTGCATCCGCAGCCGAGCCTCTCTTATCTCGTCGGCAACCCGGTCATCGGGATACTAGGCCTCGCTGCATTAGTGGTTCTACTGTGGCAAAGAAAACCATTGTTGCCCGCCCTGTATTTCGCGCACGTCATGCAATGGGCAATCGCCATCAGACCGGTTACTTATTATTACTATTACTTCGAACCATTCACCTGGCTTACCGTCGCGTTGGCAGTAGCGATGCAAGACGTCACGATCCGTCGAGTGCGTTTAGATGTAGTAGTGACGGGGTGCGCGCTTGTGGCGTTTGTATTCTGGTATGTGAATTTCGGCCTACCCGGGTGATGTAAGTTTCCTAGTAGCCTTTCTTCTTATCGACGACGGCCAGAAGTGATTTGTCTTCAAGATAACGGCGCAGATTCTCAGAAAAGATCGCATAATGGCGTTCCCACAACTTATCAGTCAGTGCCGCTGTGTGTGGGGTGATTAGCAGATTGGGAACATCCCAGAGCACGGAGTCGGCTGCCAGCGGCTCTTTTGGAAAGACATCGAGTGCAGCACCGCCAATCTTCTTTTCCCGGAGAGCAGCCACGAGTGCGGCCTCATCGACCAAGGGTCCGCGGCCGACATTAATCAGGCATGCGTCCGCTTTCATAAGCGCAAGGCGGTCGGCATTCGCGATCGCCTTCGTCTCATCAGTAACAGGCGTGGCCAGCACAATATAGTCGGCAGCCTTAAACACATCGTCCATCCGAGCCGGGCCGAATACAGAGTCGGCGCTCTCACTTCCCTTCTCTGGATGCTCGCGCACTGCAACTACGCGCATACCGAGAGCCTTTGCGCTTCTGGCAGCTGCGCGTCCGATGCTTCCGAGCCCGACGAGACCCAAGGTTGCGCCCGCCACTTCCCTTATACGAGGTAGTTCATCCCACAGGATCTGCTGACCCCAAACATGCTTTTGCTGCAACAGCACTGAAGCCGGAATTTTTTTTGCCAGCGAAAAAATGAGCGCAATAACATGTTCCGCTACGACGGGACCGTGGACCTCACGCGCATTGGTGAGAATGATGTCGCTATTGACCAGTTCAGGAAACATCAACTGGTGCACAGCCGCCGCCGGAGAGTGAATCCATCTTAGCTTCTTCGCAGCCGCTATCTGCTCGGGGCGGATCGACCAGGCAACGACAATTTCAGAATCGATGATTCCTTCATCGACACGGCTATAGTCGGGAAGATGAACTATATCGAGCTGCGGGAAATTCGCTCGCAAGCGTTCGACAAACCATGTCGGCGCATTCCATTGATCGAAGGGATGGCGAACGCAGATAAGAAGGCGGATCGGGTGATCGGATGATCGAGTCATCGGGTGATCTGAAAGCAAGACCGATATTTTTCAGAAAGCCGAGCACACCGCAGACGACGCAATGGTTTTGACCTTAGATGGCGAGATGGCCCGATCACCTGATCACCCGATTCTTCACCCGCAAATCCGAACCCGTCATTTCCTTCGGTTCGTTGATACCCAACATCGCGAGCATGGTTGGCGAAATATCCCGGAGCGAGCCGTTCGGCTTCAATGTGAACTGCTTCGCATCTTCCGCGACCACGATGAACGGCACGGGATTCGTTGTATGCGCTGTGTGCGGGCCCCCAGTCGCCGGGTCAATCATCATCTCCGCGTTCCCGTGGTCGGCAGTAATCAGCATGGCGCCGCCTTTGGCGCGGACTGCCTTTTCAATCTCGTCTAAACAAGCATCGACAGTCTCGACCGCCTTGATAGTCGGCTCAATCTTGCCCGAATGTCCGACCATATCTGCATTGGCGAAGTTGACAACGATGACGTCGAACGTGCCATCGTTGGTGGCTTTGACAACTGCCTCGGCAATTCCCGCCGCGCTCATCTCCGGTTTCAGATCGTAGGTTGCAACCTTTGGCGAAGGAATCATCACACGATCTTCTCCCGGATAAGGCTGTTCCACGCCGCCATTGAAAAAATAAGTAACGTGCGCATACTTCTCCGTCTCAGCCACGCGAAGGTTGCGCATATTCATCGCACCCATCACATTCGCCAAAATATTCGTCATTGTCTCCGGCGGAATTACCACCGGCAGATCGAAGTTCTTGTCGTATCGCGTCATGCAGACGTAGCTCAAATTCTTCGGAACGCGTTCGCGCGGGATTACCGCATCAAGATCCTCGGCGCCCGGCAAATCGCGCCCTGCCTTATCGTTAAGTCCGCTGTTACGGCACAGAGCACGCGTGATCTCGCGGACGCGATCCGCTCGGAAGTTAAAACATATGCACGAATCGTCGTCGCTGATCTTGGCCAGCGGTTGACCGGAATTATGGCCGGAATTGTCGGTGCACACAAATGGCACCACGAATTCATCCGTCACATTTTTGTTGTAGGACTCCTTCATGCCTTGAACCGGATCACCAAATGTGCCGCCCTCGGCCTTGCCATCGACCATCGCACTATACGCCTTGGAAATGCGCTCCCAGCGCCGGTCGCGGTCCATCGCATAGTAGCGGCCATTGACGGTGGCGATCTTGCCGGAGTTGTACTCACGCATCTTTTGCTGTAGCTGTTCGAGATATCCTGCGCCGTTGGTGGGCAATGTGTCGCGGCCGTCCATGAAGGCATGTACAAAAACGCGATCCACGCCCTGCTGCTTGGCCATTTTCAGGAGCGCGTAGAGATGCTCCTGCCGCGAGTGGACGCCTCCGTCGGAGACCAATCCAAACAGGTGAAGCCTGCGGCCGCTGCTGCGCGCATTCTTCATTGCCCCGACCAGCACGGGATGAGAGAAAAATTCGCCATTCTGAATCATCAGGTCGATACGAGTGATGTCCATGTGCACGATACGCCCAGCCCCGATATTCAGATGGCCGACTTCGCTGTTTCCCATCTGGCCTTCCGGCAACCCAACAAACGGTCCGCTGGTGTGAATCAGTGTGTTCGGATATTCGCGCAGCAACCGGTCATAGGTTGGCTTGCGCGCGAGTGCGATGGCATTGGCTTTAGTTTCGGCTCGATATCCCCAGCCGTCGAGAATGATGAGAACGAGAGGTTTTGGACGAGGCATGGAAAATTGTGTCTAGCTCCTGATTTGTAGTTGTTGGTGTAGGTGCGCGGTTCACTCGGGCACCACCGCTCGGATCAAGACCCGAAAAGCTCCTGTTCCAATTTCGATCGTTCAAGATTCAAGTACGTAGCAACGTCAGAAAGAATCGCGCTGAGTGTACCGAGCCGCAAACTGCGATGATCGGGAATCGTTACTTGGTGAGGATGGCCGCGAATGCCGGACTGCAATCGAATATGACTGCCGACCTGCCTGGTGCGTTCATAACCGTATCGCCGCAACAGCCGGATGAGTTCGTGACCGGAAAGATCACGAGGCAGTCTCAAGCCGAAATAACCTCGTCTTTCACCGTGTGCAGTCGAATTACGGACGGCGACTTCCCCTCGTCGAAGTGACAGCGCACCGCCTCGCGTACGTTGATTTTCAGGGCCTCCATGGTGTCAGCCTGCGTGAAAATGGAGTGGCCGAGTGCGCGAGCTTCATAACCGCCTTCGGGCGACTCTTGGACGGAGAAAATGATCTCAGTTTCTGACATGTCTGTGCCAAATTATACCCTGCTACCGCCATCCCCCTGGCGAGCACCCTTGCGAACGATTCCGCTCCGGTGATTCTTGGAAAGCCTTATAATCATCTCCCCGGAGAAACCGATGCCGATCAATGAACTTCTCGTGACCGAATTCGATGAAGAAATAAAGAAGACCCGCACCATGCTGGAACGAGTTCCAGAGGACAAGAAGGATTTTGCGCCGCACGCAAAATCCATGCCGCTGAACCGGCTCGCCCCGCACGTGGCGCAGTTGGCTGGCGTTGGTCTGTCGATACTCACCACCCCTGAACTCGATTTTTCGAAGGGTAGCTATAAGCCGCTACCCTTTGAATCTGCAGCGCAACTGGTCAGCGCTCTTGATGAAGGCGCTGCCAAGGTGCGCGCCGCCTTGCAAAAAATGCCAGATGAAGCCTGGACCGAAGATTGGAAGTTGAGCTTTCAAGGCAAGCCCATCTTCAGCGGGACGCGCTTTCTAGCGTATCGACAGATGTTCCTCAATCACCTGGTGCATCATCGCGCCCAACTCGGTGTGTATCTGCGATTGAATGACAAGCCGGTGCCTTCGACGTATGGGCCTTCGGCAGATGACACTATGGGTTTCTAGCTCAGCCAGCTCTCAACTCTCAGCTCTCAACTCTCAGCTCTCAACTCTCAACGAAAGTTTTTGCCGACCTACCAGATCACATCCACGACGAATTCTCCCTTGGCACTGCCAAATTGAACCTTCCCGCCGTCCTTCGTCTCGATGCGCCTGGGACTATGAGTGGTTACCTTGGTGCCTCATGCTGACTCGTTTGGGCTATTTCGCTGCATTCTAATTTGCCGCACACTGTTTTGTAGATACCTCGCAAAGAAGTTCGTGACCGCGCGGCTCGAAATTGTATGGAATCGACCCTCGGCACGTAGGAAAGTAGCCGTGTTTCGAGGCAGATTCATGGTCGTTCTATCAATGTCCAGAAGTGTCTGGAATTAGTCACTCACATCTTGTTCTTGAAGGAACGGAAACGCATTTTTTGGAGCCCCATGACGCAAAACCTAGTCCCGGTAACACAAGATCTGGCGCAGGAAACCTGCCGCTGGCAGGACAAGACGGCAAAGTTGTCGCTCAAATTCTCCGATCACGTCTTACGCGAAGTGGCCTTGAGCGGGGGCGTGGTTACGATCGGTCGCCAGCCGGACAACCTGCTCCAGATCGATAATCCCATCGTCTCCGGCCACCATGCCAGGATCTTCTGGGAAAAAAGTCACTATGTTCTTGAAGACAACGAAAGCTTCAATGGCACCTACCTCAACAATCGCAGCGTCTCGAGAGCGGTGCTTGGCGATGGGGACGTCATCGTAATCGGCAAACACCGAATCGAATTTCACAGTGAGGTCGGAAAGCGTGATGCGTCGTCCTCGTCTGTGACCCAAGATCGCAGCAGCGGCTGTCAGGCTCAAGTCGAAAAAGGCGCGCCCCCGCAGCTGGAGGCTACCATGGTGCTGGATACCAACAAGCTCAAAGAAATGATGGCCAAAATGGCCGCCGCCGCTGCGCCTGTCCGGCCATCGGGTATCGCACTGGTGACAGCCTGCGAATCTAGGGCGGTGAGATCGCGACAAATAGGCATGCTTACCATCGTCGCCGGCCGAACCGACCGGCAGCAGTATCGTCTCTCCAGCAAGCTCAGCGTGATTGGCAGATCCATGATGGCCAGCATTCGGCTGAAACGATGGTTTGCTCCCCGCGTCGCCGCCTCGATTCACCAGCGAGAAGACGGATACTTCCTCGTGCGGGCAGCAAAGAGCATCCGGATTAAAGTCAACAATGTCGAAGTAACACAAGGCCAACAGGAGCTCAAAAGCGGCGACCAATTTGAAGTCGCCGGAATTGTCGCCAAGTTTGGCTATGAAAACGGGTAAATACGGGCGTCAGGCTCGCACCTCCCTCATCAGTGAGATCGGGATATTTCGCCTACTACGATTAGCCTCCACCCCTGTCACCTACTTGCCTTCGATTGTCGCACTGTAAAATTGGTCTTGACCGCTGACAGAGCCACTCGCCAGGAGTGGGGTAGGAGGGACTCGTGTCAAGCACGCGCAGAAGTGATGATCCTGCGATCGAGGCCCTTGGGAGGCTGATCCCGATTCTTCTCGCATTTCTCGTGGTACTCTCCGCCGTTCCAGTTCGGGCGCAAGAGCCAGCCAAACCCGCGAGCCGCTCTGAGGCGACCGCCATCATCGCAAATGCGCGCAAGATCGTCGCGCCCAATGGAGTCGAGCGGCTGGAAAAGGTGCGGATCGGCGGGATTGATCAGTGGGTGTCAATGCGCGGCGCCGACCGCAGAAATCCGGTGCTGCTCTATATCCACGGTGGCCCCGGATACGTTTCGATTCCGATGAGCTGGTGGTTTACCCACGGCTTGGAGGAATATTTCACGGTTGTCCAGTGGGACCAGCGCGCCGCGGGCAAGACGTATCTGCTCACCGATCCTGCCACCGTAGCGCCAACCCTCACTCCCGAGCGCATGATCGCCGACACCGAGGAAATGGCAGCGTGGGCTCGGAAGGAGTTCGGCAAGGACAAGATGTTCGTCCTTGGCCACAGCTGGGGCAGCTTTCTCGGCTTGCAACTCGCTGAGCGTCATCCGGAATGGCTGTATGCCTACATCGGCGTTTGCCAGCTGATCGACGGTCCTGAGAGCGAACGTCGTGGCTGGCGCTTCGCCATGGACGCCGCTCGTCGAGATGGCAACGCAGACGCAGTGCGAGAACTCGAGTCCATCGCCCCTTACGGCACCCCCGGCCAAACCATACCGATCAAGGACCTTTTGCTTGAGCGCAAATGGGTTGGCCATTACGGGGGGGTGATGGCCTATCGCCAAGGCAATTCCGCCGACAGCGATCTGGCCCAGCTTTCGCCCGATTACACCGACCAGGAGATCAGCCACATCTGGGATGGCAATAAGTTCGCTACCCCGTATCTGCTCCCCGGAGTGATTGCGCTCGATCTCACCAAGACCAATAAGCTGTCAGTTCCGCTGATCCTGTTTGAAGGGCGCCACGACCGCAACGTGAATTCCGAGGTCGCCGCCGCGTGGTTCGATACGGTGAAAGCGCCGGGAAAGCATCTCGTCTGGTTCGAGCACTCGGGACACATGCCGATGACCGAGGAGCCCGGAAAATTCCTTCTCTCGCTGGTGCGTTACGCCCGTCCGATCGCAGAAAAGGCGGGCGACGTAGCTCCGTAACGCCAGATCGGTCGTGAGGTTTTCGGGGTAAGTCGGGTTGTCGGAAGCTGCACTAGCGATTGCGGACGGGATCCCAGGCAATTCGAAGCCGACTATTGAGAACAGATGGGATGAGAAGGCCGGTCTCCAGACGGGATGCTGTACGCTCCCAAGTTATCGACGTGCTCAAGGCACAGATAAAAAAGGAGACCGGTAATGAAGAAGGTTAGCACCGCAGCAGCGAAGGCGAGCAGAAAAATCTCGGAGCAGAAGTTAACCGTGGGGTTGGACCTGGGCGACCGCTCGAGTTGGTACTGTGTGCTGGACGAAGCAGGTGGGGTGCTGCTGGAGCAAAAACTGAGCACCACTCCGAAGGCGATGCGCGAAGTATTTGGCGGAATGCCGCGCAGCCGCATCGCGCTGGAGACCGGGATGCACTCGCCGTGGGTGAGCCGGGTGCTGAGCGCGTGTGGGCACGAGGTGATCGTGGCGCATGCCCGCAACGTGCGGCTGATCGGAGAGAGCCGGAAGAAAGACGATCGCCTTGATGCGCAGACGCTGGCGCGGCTGGCCAGGATTGATCCGCAGTTGCTGTGTCCGGTGAAGCACCGTAGCGCGAAGGCCCAGGCAGATCTGACCATCATTCGGGCGCGAGCCGGATTGGTGCGGGCGCGGACCGCGCTGGTCAACACCGCCCGCGGACTGGCCAAGAGTTACGGCGAGCGGCTGCGCGGATGCAATGTGCGTAACATGAATCCGGAGAAAGCAGAGAAGCTGAGTCCCGAGCTGCAATCCGCACTGGAACCGTTGCTGACCGCGCTAGCCTCGCTGAGCGAGCAAATTGCCAAGTACAACGAGCGCATCGAGCAACTGGCACAGCAGAGTTATCCGCAGGTAGCGCTGCTGAAACAGATCAAAGGAGTGGGCACGCTGATCGCGCTGACCTTCCTGCTGACGCTGGAAGATCCGCACCGTTTCCGCAAGAGCCGCGACGTGGGTTGTTATTTGGGACTGCAGCCAGGCCGCAGAAACTCGGGACAGAGCCAGCCGCAGATGCACATCAGCAAAGAAGGCGATCCGTATCTGCGCACGCTGTTGGTACAAGGGGCGCAGCACATTCTAGGACCGTTCGGTGTGGACTGCGATCTGCGGCGCTGGGGTCTGAAACTGGCCGAGCGCGGTGGAAAGAGCGGGAAGAAACGGGCGATCGTTGCCACCGCGAGAAAGCTGGCGGTGTTGTTGCATCACCTGTGGGTGAGCGGCGAAGTTTACGAACCGTTGCACAACAGTCACCGGACAGCGATGCCGGCGGCAGCTTAAAGCAAAAACATTCTTAGAAGGGAAACGTCAAAAGCCCAAAGCCGAGTTCCGGTGACTGCGTCTAACGCCTGGCCCAGGGTTCTATCCGTTGGATGGAACTGCAGGTCGACTAACAGGTGGCAGCACCGGCTGAAACGAGAACGCCCAACTTGCACCGAGCGAAAATATCGCTCACCAGAGTGCGGATGGAAGGATGGCGTCAGTGGCGACTCGGCGGGAGAAAAACCTTGTCCAACGAAAAACAAAACGAATCCTCTTGACTCCGACCGGCCTTCTCATGGAAGGCGTTAGCACGTGTAACCGTTTGGTTAGGTGATATTGGGATAATACGTCAACTGTTCGATACTTATTGAGAACGTGCGAAGACCGGCCCCAATGGGCGCTATGAATGCGTCCGCCCGATTTCAGGTCTGTACGGATAATCGACAATAATGGCTCTGCCATCGGTGAAGGCCTTGACCGAATGGCGAACATTGCTCGGCACCACCGCGACCACGCCCGGTTGCACGATCTGGGCCACGCCCTCGATTGTCACTTCGAGTTCGCCCTCGATGACCTCGTAAACTTCTTCCTGCGGATGGAAGTGCTCGTGTATGGTCGAACCGCGCTTGAAATCGTAGTGTGCAAACGTCATGTTTTCCGAGTGAAAATACCGTCCATACCACCCCGGCAAACGCTCAATCACGTTGAGGCTGCGGGTGTCGACAAAGGGCATAGAACCTCTCCGTTAAGCGATTCTACCAGTGGTTGCTTCAGCCGGAGGCCGGATTCGCCGTTCAGTGGGCGTTAGTGGGATATTACTCTAATCGTCTTTTAGTGCTAAGCTCTTGCGATTCGATTTCGGAGGTGTCCACTCGTGAAATTTCTCTCGCTCGGCATAACCATCATGTTTGCGCTTGCGATGCTTGCGGCAGCGAAACAGGTGCCGGCCCCGTCATCGAGTGAACATGATAAACAGGAACTGGAAAGGCTCGAAAAAGTGTGGAATGAGGCCCACGAGCATGCAGACGCCGATGTTTTGCAGAGTTTATGGGCAGACGATCTTGAAGTTGACGTGCCGAAAATGCCCGCGATGAGCAAAACAGAAGTATTGGCCTTTGCGAGGTCGGGACGTATGAAGTTCCTCCGCTACGCGACTTCCGACCTAAACATTCGTGTCTACGGAGATGCAGCCGTTGTAACCGGTCGCCTGCAACGAACTCGAACACTCAACGGACAGGAGCTTTCGGATGACTGGCGGTTCACCAAGGTGTATATCCGCCATGCGCAAACGTGGCGAGTAGTTTCATTCCATGCCTCGGAAGCCGCCAAAGCAAACTGAGCGTAGCGTTCGCGAAATCAGCAATAACACTCAGAGCCGTTCATTTGCCGAACGTCGTCAACAATGGGCGATGGGCGATGGAGCGATGGAGCAAAGCAAACCGCCAAGCACAGCCGACTATGCTACTGCAGCGGGCTCACCGAGTATGTACAAGTCGAAGTCGTCAATGCCGCAGTGCTGTAACGAACGACGGCATCGGCGAACGAGCAGAAGTAACGAACGCCAGTCTGGTTCGGCGTTAGAGGCGCAGCGGCTACGTCGTATGTACCGGAGGGAGGACCGCCCGAACCTACGGCGCTGAAGGTATAGCCGCTCTTCGTGCCCGACGCTAATTGTGTATCAATCAGGCAGGCGCTTGTCGAATTTGGAGGCGTGCAACTTGTCCCCGCGAGGTTCGACAAATTTGTTGAAAAGCCGACCGTGGGGTAGGCGGAGTTGTATGAAATTTCGGCCGTGTTGATAGTGCGAATTGAGGCTACGGCAGACGATTCGTTCGCGGCAATACGTGCGCGCAACAGGTTTGGGATCGCAATCGCGGCGATGATTAGGATGATCGCAACGACAATCAGCAATTCGATAAGAGAAAAACCACGCTGTTTTCGCATTTCGTTAGATGCCCTTTCTCACTCAGCTTAAACAGCTATCCGTAATCAGCCCAGTTACGCTAGTAACAAGTCGCTAAAACGGGCGCTGGAAAAAGCAGAAACGCGAGGTCAACAACGTGCGAGTTGCTTTTTTCTACTCGCTCGTCGTGTTCGACAATCTGACTGATTTCAACTCGTACCCGGCAAACCGGAAGTTGACTGTCGATTATTGTTAACGCGCGATTTCACGTGAACGAGCGCGAGCGGCAAGATCGCGCTACCGACCTTTCGGTTGTCCTATACGGCGTGCGCGCAATATTATTCCGGGCCGGTTCAATCTAACAGCAAATCTGTCCCCACCCAGTTCTCAGTCAATGATGTGGGAACCTGATAGGACGAAAGATTCTCGTCCGGTATAATTCTGTGCGGCCAGACCCATGGTTGATTCCAGATGGTCTCATGGATTTCAGAAAGGAGAACAAAATGGCAACAAAAGGAAAAGTCCTGGTACTAGTCTCGAGCGGTCACGCCTTGCCCTTGAAAGATGGCAAGTTTTATACCAAAGCTGGCTACTACCTCAACGAACTCACGGTTCCGGTTCGCGCCCTCATGAAGGAGGGCTACGAAATCACCTTCGCCAACCCCAAAGGCAACACGCCGCAAATGGACGTCAATTCAGCTATCGCCCAGTTCTTCGGTGGGGACGAGGCTAGGCTTCAGGACTATCTAAAATTCCGCGATAGCCTGACTGGGCTCAAAAATCCAACTCGTATCTCGGACGTCATCGCATCGGGCCTGGATCAATATGACGCTGTTTTCGTCCCCGGCGGCCATGGACCGATGATGGAATCTTCTCGATGATCCCGACGCTGGCACCGTGATGAGACACTTTCATAAAACATCAAAGCCTACGGCAGTGCTCTGCCATGGCCCGATTTCACTTCTCTCGGCTCTTCCGAATTCGAGGGAGGTGGTCGCCGCGCTGACGGCGGGCGATGCCGCTGGAGCGCACGCAAAGGCTCAAGGCTGGATATATGCTGGATATAAGATGACTATTTTTTCGACAGCGGAAGAGCAGCAGCGGGAACCGCTTGAGATTGGTGGTAAGGTTCTCTTCTACCCTGACTTCGCCTTGCGTACGGCGGGTGGTGACGTAAGTGTGGTCGAGCCTTGGAAGAGCTACGTGCTTCAAGATCGCGAGCTGATCTCAGGTCAGAACCCGTTCTCTGACGAAGCGCTTCTAAAACTTCTTCTACCGGCGCTTGACGGGAAGAAGAAGCGAGTCGCTTAGAGCGATCAAACCGAAATCAGGGAGTGCCAGATTCCAGCGCATCGACGCTAGTTGAGCGTTACGATGCAATGCCTGTGTCACGAGGGATGATCATACCTGCCTCCTTCTCGTTCATGCTGGGAAGTATCGCACCGAGTGAAACTTGCGAGAGCTTCGTCGTTGAATCGTTCGGGACTCCAAGTTAGCATGAATCCCGACGACCCTGCCCCGGTTCCCACCCAAGGAGACAGAAAGTGATCACCCGCACCGCGAAGCTGTTGCTCCTCGCAGGAGTCGCTTTTTTCTACTCGCTCGTCGTGTTCAACAATCTGGCTGATTTCAACTCGAATTATCAGGTTGTGCGCCACGTCCTCATGATGGACACAACTTTTCCCGGGAGCCAGGGGACGTGGCGGGCCCTCACGTCATCAGCCGCCGCCTATTCGTTTTACATCGCTATTATTGTGTGGGAGATCGTGACTGCAATTTTGCTGTGGTCAGGCTGCCTGGCGCTATTACGCGCCATGCGTCGTCCGGTCGTGGACTTTGAAGCGGCCAAGCGAATACCCCTGATCGCGCTGACGCTCTCACTCCTCATGTGGCTGGTGGCGTTCATCTCAGTTGGCGGGGAATGGTTCCTGATGTGGCAGTCGCGCGCGTGGAGCGGCGAGGAAATCGCCTTTCGCAATTTCACCATCGTTGGAATCGTGCTGCTTGTTTTTATGTTTCCGGAACGCGATGTGCAGCCGTAGAGGTCGACAAACGGATGAGAGCCGCAATGTCCGACGGCCGACGACCCGCTATTGCTGATTCCCAGGTCAGAAACGAGAAATCGGCCGCAGACTGGCGAGCTTCCGCAGTGCGGATTGTCAACCGTCCAACCAGGCGACGGCACAAGTTTGCGCCGTCGCTTTGCCCCTCATCGATGCGGCAGCCGCCAAGAATGTTCACTCCCAATAGCCGCGGAGTGCAAACGAGACAAGACGCAACGCGACGCCTTATCTCGTCTCTCGCCTAGACCGAACCTTAGTCCGAATCTCAGACCGGATCTTAGTCCGAATCTCAGACCGGATCGTTCAAACCGAATTGCGCAACCCCGGATTGCGCTCTAGTGGCGCCCGCCGCCATGTGCACCAGCATGGCCTCCACCCCGATATCCGGGGAGCGCGTGCTCAGCCTTCCCTTCATGGCCAGCTTGGCCGACGTTGCCTCGCCCATCTCGCGCCTCGTTTGCCTGGAAGTGGTTGAAGCGCTCCGCCCCGCGCTCCGGCAACGGTCCAACGTAACCGTGATGAGGGTCAAACCGGTTATCGACATGTCCGTAAAAGCCGTGAGGGCCGTGAAACCACGGACCTGCTCCAATAAACACGCCGCCCACAAACCAATCAGGCCCGTAGTAGCCGTAAGGAGCACAGTCATAGGGGGCATAGTCGAAGTATCCGTAAGGACATATGGGAGCTGGTCCGATGTTTACGCCAACCGCAACCTGAGCTTGCGCCACAGGTGCAGAGCATAAAATGCCAGCTACAAGAACTGCGAAAGCAAGCGCACTGATTTTGAACATGATTTCTCCTTGATTCGTTCAGAATTTCAACTTGGACAGCTGAGGCAGCATAATACCGAGGGCCAACAACGGGCAAACCAGAAGTTGACTGTCAATTGTTATTAACGCGCGATTTCACGTTTTGACCTGTCGATGAGTGTAACCGCGATTTTTCGCCAATCGGCTAGCTTGAAGTGTCAGGGTTGCGGTTTTTTGCAATCTGGAGCAACCTGCTTCTTCCACTCGTTCATACCCTTGAATGGCACGTCGAAGAAAAGCGGGGCGAAGAACTCCAGAGCCGCACTTGGCCGACGCGCAACGCCGACCGTATACACCTGATGTTGGGGTTTGCTGTTCGCACTCAGTTCAACGATCACCGAGTATCTCGGCCACTTCTTCGCAGGCAGCCCCAGTGTCAATTCCTTGAGGGCATTATTCTCGGCGGAGAGGTCGTCAGTCTGATACGTGTCGAGATCCGCAAAATATGGGTCGCCAACCGTCCGACCGGTAAGCGCGGCGGTGCAAACAAGTCCTAACTCCATCATCGAAGGATTCACGCGTTTCAACGCGGGGCGATTAGCTGCGGCACGCATCATCTCGATCTTATTCGCTACTGCGTCTTCCGCCGCTCTTTTCGACTTCGGAGACCACTCACTCGCGGTCGACTGAGTCGTCTGCGCGCACGCCAAGATCGTCAGTACCGGCAAAACAATCGAAGTCAGGAGAGACTTCATCGAACTGAATACTAAGCACTGGTGCTGACTGTTGTAAACAGATGGGATGAGAAGGCCGGTCTCCAGACGGGATGCTGTACGCTCCCAAGTTATCGACGTGCTCAAGGCACAGATAAAAAAGGAGACCGGTAATGAAGAAGGTTAGCACCGCAGCAGCGAAGGCGAGCAGAAAAATCTCGGAGCAGAAGTTAACCGTGGGGTTGGACCTGGGCGACCGCTCGAGTTGGTACTGTGTGCTGGACGAAGCAGGTGGGGTGCTGCTGGAGCAAAAACTGAGCACCACTCCGAAGGCGATGCGCGAAGTATTTGGCGGAATGCCGCGCAGCCGCATCGCGCTGGAGACCGGGATGCACTCGCCGTGGGTGAGCCGGGTGCTGAGCGCGTGTGGGCACGAGGTGATCGTGGCGCATGCCCGCAACGTGCGGCTGATCGGAGAGAGCCGGAAGAAAGACGATCGCCTTGATGCGCAGACGCTGGCGCGGCTGGCCAGGATTGATCCGCAGTTGCTGTGTCCGGTGAAGCACCGTAGCGCGAAGGCCCAGGCAGATCTGACCATCATTCGGGCGCGAGCCGGATTGGTGCGGGCGCGGACCGCGCTGGTCAACACCGCCCGCGGACTGGCCAAGAGTTACGGCGAGCGGCTGCGCGGATGCAATGTGCGTAACATGAATCCGGAGAAAGCAGAGAAGCTGAGTCCCGAGCTGCAATCCGCACTGGAACCGTTGCTGACCGCGCTAGCCTCGCTGAGCGAGCAAATTGCCAAGTACAACGAGCGCATCGAGCAACTGGCACAGCAGAGTTATCCGCAGGTAGCGCTGCTGAAACAGATCAAAGGAGTGGGCACGCTGATCGCGCTGACCTTCCTGCTGACGCTGGAAGATCCGCACCGTTTCCGCAAGAGCCGCGACGTGGGTTGTTATTTGGGACTGCAGCCAGGCCGCAGAAACTCGGGACAGAGCCAGCCGCAGATGCACATCAGCAAAGAAGGCGATCCGTATCTGCGCACGCTGTTGGTACAAGGGGCGCAGCACATTCTAGGACCGTTCGGTGTGGACTGCGATCTGCGGCGCTGGGGTCTGAAACTGGCCGAGCGCGGTGGAAAGAGCGGGAAGAAACGGGCGATCGTTGCCACCGCGAGAAAGCTGGCGGTGTTGTTGCATCACCTGTGGGTGAGCGGCGAAGTTTACGAACCGTTGCACAACAGTCACCGGACAGCGATGCCGGCGGCAGCTTAAAGCAAAAACATTCTTAGAAGGGAAACGTCAAAAGCCCAAAGCCGAGTTCCGGTGACTGCGTCTAACGCCTGGCCCAGGGTTCTATCCGTTGGATGGAACTGCAGGTCGACTAACAGGTGGCAGCACCGGCTGAAACGAGAACGCCCAACTTGCACCGAGCGAAAATATCGCTCACCAGAGTGCGGATGGAAGGATGGCGTCAGTGGCGACTCGGCGGGAGAAAAACCTTGTCCAACGAAAAACAAAACGAATCCTCTTGACTCCGACCGGCCTTCTCATGGAAGGCGTTAACACCACCTACGGGGTTGTTAGTGCTATCGAGATTTTTCGACAGTTACACTTCGATCAGTTTCTAAGCGAACACCACTGTCTTGTTCTGGTAGACGAGGATGCGGTTTTCCAGATGCCAACGCACGGCTCGCGAGAGCACGACCTTCTCCAGGTCCCGACCTTTGCCTACCATATCCTCGACCGTGTCGCGATGCGAAACGCGCACCACGTCTTGCTCGATGATCGGCCCTTCGTCCAGGGTGGCGGTGACGTAATGGCTGGTGGTCCCGATCAACTTCACGCCGCGCTCGAACGCTTGATGATAGGGTTTCGCCCCTATGAAAGCGGGAAGAAAAGAATGGTGAATATTGATCATACGTAACAGGTATTGGGCGACGAAATCCGGCCCCAGGATCTGCATGTAGCGCGCGAGCACGACAAGGTCCACGTCCTGTCCGAGTAGCGCAAGCATCTCCCGCTCAGACTCGCGCTTGTCCTTTGGGTTGGTGAGCAGACGGAAGGGGATCTGATGAAAGTCGGCCAGCGGCTTGGCGGTCGGGTGGTTGCTGATGATCATGATGATGTCGCACGCCAAGTCGCCGGTTCTGTGCCGGTAGAGGAGGTCAGCAAGACAGTGGTCATAGGCGGAAACCAGGATGGCGATTTTGGGGCGGTAGCTTGTCAATGCCAGGTTGTACTTGATCCGAAAACGTTCGGCCACGGGTTCGAAGTAGTGCTCGAAATCGGAGATCGGAATATCGAATCCGTCCAGATCCCATTCCAGCCTTGATAGAAACAAGTCGCGCCCACTGTCGAGATGATCGTCGCTGTGCAAGACGCTACCGTTGTGCCCAATCAGGAACTGGGAGATCTCCGCCACCACGCCTTTGCGAGCGAGCGGCATTGGAGTACTTAGAAGCAAGACGGCGGTATTCTTCATTTTCTGCAAAACCTGAGCGCCCGCGCGCGGCGAATCATCGGACAGATGATACGCTCAACTGCTGTTACCAGGCGATAGCGTGAATTGACCGATGGTCAATAAGTGATAACGCGATGTTACGCCACTTGCACATTTCCTTTCGGGTTGAAAAGAAGTAACGTAATCAAAATGAAAAACGTCGAGCAGGGTGGGGCCGTATTCAACCGAATCGTCGGTGTCCGACTTTCATCTGTGGGCTTTGTCCTTGACTACCTGATTCTAGGATTTGACGGGAAGGGAGCTTTAACCAGCTTAGTTTGGCCTGAGATCATCTCAACTGCAGGGGGTGTTCTGAAGTTTGGGATGCACGGCTACAGAGACCGTCTCTGCGACCTAATAGCTCAAGTTGTCTCCGAAGTCGATTTCTCCGAAGACGAGATCATTACCATTTCGTTTGGGGCCAATCAACTTCGAATCCCGCTACGGCAAAGACAACATCAAGGGGAAAGGGCAATCTTCAAGGCTCCAAAACACTTTCTCCATGTCTGGTAGGTGCTCCTGATGTAATCAGGCGATTACACGTTTTGACCTGTCGATGAGTGTAACTGGGATGTTTCACCAGTCTACATTCCAAGGTGCTACATTCGTCGGGATGGGGACTCAAGGATTGGGGGAGCATCGTGGCGGCAAGAATTCTCATGATTCTTAGTGCGAGCATCATCTTCACGCTGGGAGGGATCCACCTCGTCTATACGTTTTGGGGACCAAAGCTAACGCCCCGTGACCCAGCGCTGCAAATCAGCATGAGCGGGATTCCACCAGTCATCACGAAGGAAACAACCATGTGGCGGTGCTGGGTAGGCTTCAATGCCAGCCACAGTGCGGGACTTATTTTGTTCGGCTTGGTTTTTGGTTTTCTCGCTTTGGCTCACGGCAATTTCCTCTTCGAATCGCCGTTCCTGCTTGTGGTCGGACTGGCAATGCTCATTGGTTGGGTTGTGCTCTGCAAGGTTTATTTTTTCAGCGTGCCTCTGACAGGGGTCGCCATCTCTTTGGCCTGCTATGTTGTCAGCATTGCGCTGTCGCAGGGCGTAACACACAATCCGGGTCAATGAGTGAAATCGGGATTTATCGCTGAGTCATTGCTTGCCGTCATCCAATTTTGCTTGGTTCCTGCGTAGGTTCGTAATAAGAGCGGTCAAAATGAGCACGTTCACAGCGATCCCCACGACAACGCCTATCAATGGAAACTCCCTGATGTGAAAGAGTCCGTTGACCAAAGCGAACACGTAAATTGCGATTAGGAGTTTAGAACTCTTTACGGCATGTACTCGCTGCTCTTGCGTGATGTCTAGATCAGAAATAGGCGCTCTTTTCAGGGCCGCCCACATTATCAGAAAACTAGCGACAAAATTCGCAAGCCCGAGAACCCCCAATAAGCGGGGCTGTAACACGTGTTCGACTGAAAGCAACACAAGAGCGGTGATAATGGCGTATTGTGCAACAAGAAAGCGCAAAAAGATCGTTAGCCTCTTTTTGCCAGCGGCAGTTGGCGGTTGTATGCACCTCTTCACCAGACAGATCGTTGCGAGCGCTACCACGGCCATAGCTGCAACCATCCCGAGCAGAAATGATTTGTCCATAACGCTCCTGTCCGTTCACAGCCGAGTATAGCTGTCGCAAGCAGGCGTTATCACGTTTTGACCTGGACGGGCCGTAGCTGGTGCTATCGCGATATTTCGCCAATTGACCAGGGGTATTGCAAACCCTACGGCTTGACGACACGGGCTGCAGGGTGTTGCAATGCCCCATGAAAAGGAGAACCGATGAGCCGATTCTTGAGTGTTTGCTTGCTTGCAGGCTGCGGGATAGTCTCGGTCCTGGCGGCGTCCCACTCTCCGCAGAGAACTTCGATGGCAGGCGACCGGGCTAATGCTTCGGAAGCAACAATCGAGGGCTTGGTTCGGGATGTTGCCTGTCCCATTCAGAACCTGGATGGAACTGCGACTGAGCTAAGCCTCAAATGTGTGAGGGCATGCGTGAGGGGTGGTTCGCCGCTCGTTATTCTGACCAAGGATGGTCACTTGTATTTCCCCATCTCCGACAAAATGCCCGACACGGATCAGCGGCAAAAACTGATGCCATTCGTCGGCAAATACGTGCGGGCTAGCGGGACCGTATTTGAGCGGACGGGGACGCATGCCATTGTGATCGCGGAAATTAAGGAAATGAAAGAGATCCACTTGACGATAGATGAGCAGTGACTCAGGCTCACCTGGAACAAGCGACTGAATGCTATTGTGGGAGCACGTTAGTTGTTGTAACCAGGCATCCCGCACCGCATCGCGCTGGAGACCGGGATGCACTCGCCGTGGGTGAGCCGGGTGCTGAGCGCGTGTGGGCACGAGGTGATCGTGGCGCATGCCCGCAACGTGCGGCTGATCGGAGAGAGCCGGAAGAAGACGATCGCCTTGATGCGCAGACGCTGGCGCGGCTGGCCAGGATTGATCCGCAGTTGCTGTGTCCGGTGAAGCACCGTAGCGCGAAGGCCCAGGCAGATCTGACCATCATTCGGGCGCGAGCCGGATTGGTGCGGGCGCGGACCGCGCTGGTCAACACCGCCCGCGGACTGGCCAAGAGTTACGGCGAGCGGCTGCGCGGATGCAATGTGCGTAACATGAATCCGGAGAAAGCAGAGAAGCTGAGTCCCGAGCTGCAATCCGCACTGGAACCGTTGCTGACCGCGCTAGCCTCGCTGAGCGAGCAAATTGCCAAGTACAACGAGCGCATCGAGCAACTGGCACAGCAGAGTTATCCGCAGGTAGCGCTGCTGAAACAGATCAAAGGAGTGGGCACGCTGATCGCGCTGACCTTCCTGCTGACGCTGGAAGATCCGCACCGTTTCCGCAAGAGCCGCGACGTGGGTTGTTATTTGGGACTGCAGCCAGGCCGCAGAAACTCGGGACAGAGCCAGCCGCAGATGCACATCAGCAAAGAAGGCGATCCGTATCTGCGCACGCTGTTGGTACAAGGGGCGCAGCACATTCTAGGACCGTTCGGTGTGGACTGCGATCTGCGGCGCTGGGGTCTGAAACTGGCCGAGCGCGGTGGAAAGAGCGGGAAGAAACGGGCGATCGTTGCCACCGCGAGAAAGCTGGCGGTGTTGTTGCATCACCTGTGGGTGAGCGGCGAAGTTTACGAACCGTTGCACAACAGTCACCGGACAGCGATGCCGGCGGCAGCTTAAAGCAAAAACATTCTTAGAAGGGAAACGTCAAAAGCCCAAAGCCGAGTTCCGGTGACTGCGTCTAACGCCTGGCCCAGGGTTCTATCCGTTGGATGGAACTGCAGGTCAACTAACAGGTGGCAGCACCGGCTGAAACGAGAACGCCCAACTTGCACCGAGCGAAAATATCGCTCACCAGAGTGCGGATCGAAGGAAGGCGTCAGTGGCGACTCGGCGGGAGAAAAACCTTGTCCAACGAAAAACAAAACGAATCCTCTTGACTCCGACCGGCCTTCTCATGGAAGGCGTTAGCGCAACTTTGCGCGGCTGGTCATTTTGCGCTAAGGCGATGTTTCGCCAACCAACCAGCCTAGTTTTCGGACCATGCGGCCACCAACAACTGAGTTCCGCCGCCGGTCGGCGCTCGCAACCGCAACCCCGCACACTATTTCCGTCCTACGCGCAAAACTATCCCGGCGCCGCAAGGCACCCTCTTGATAGAATCTGGCTCGGTGCTAACTCACCTTTATTGTTTAATCAATTGGGGAGCGTGGACTGCGATTGGGACGGTCTCACTCGCTGTCATCGCTGGTGTCACCGCCCTCTACGCCAAACAACAACTGAACGATTTCCGTAGAGAATCGAGAATCGCGCACCTTATTTCGCTCGTGGACCAGTTCGAGCGTGAGCCTATGGCAGGCACCCGCCGGACGCTCGGTGCGAAGCGAGCCCCGGGTGGCGTCCTAGTCCCACTCGATCTGAACAATCCGCCACCAGAACTCCACGACGTAATGAATTTCTTCGAACACATGGGTTATCTGCTGGAAGGTGGGTATCTCAACATTGAGGACGTTTCGGTCGAATTCCATTACTGGATTCTCCACGTGTGGGCTGACGCCAGAAAACTCATCAAGAGTGAGCAGGCCGAGAATGCAATTTACTACGAGTTCTTCGAAAAGATGGTGAATCGCCTGCTTGAGTACGACCGGCCACGAACAGGTGCGCTTCAGTTGCCCACCGAGACAGAAATTGAAGACATTTACGCCGAAGAATCGCACCTGCCAATCGGCAGTCCGATACCTCGCGCGAAGAGGTCAAAGCGTCGTTCCAGCAGCTAAAGGCGCCGGACTGAACTAGTTAACAGCTTCATCGCTTTCATTCGGGCTTGCGTCCTGTTGCGCCGCGCTGAATTTCAGCTCTTTAACACTCGTGCCCAGCCAACTGTCGAGAACGGGCGTTAGCATGAATTGGCCGATACTCAATAAGTGACAACGCGATTTTGCGATAATGATGGAGCGGCAGCCAAGCAGCCCGTCGGAAGTGCTCATTCGAACCGCGCTGGATGGAAAGTGACAACAATGGCTGGTTTCGGTGATCGCGTGATCGAGCGGACACGGGCGCTTGGTCACCCGCTGTGTGTCGGATTAGATCCGTACCTCGACCGCATCCCCTCGCTATTTCGTCGCGGTAGCATGCAGCCTCAACATCCAGACACGGCACAGGCTGTCGAGGAATTTTGCTGCCGCGTCATCGATCTGATCGCCGCAGACGTGGCTGTCGTCAAGCCGCAGGCGTCCCTGTTTGAACGCCTCGGCTGGCGCGGGTGGCAGGCGCTAGAACGGGTGACCCGATACGCGCGTACTGCAGGCTTGTTGGTTTTGCTTGATGCGAAGCGTGGGGATATCGCCGAAACGGCCATGGCCTATGCGCAAGCTTATCTCTCCCCAGATAGTTGTTGCAGCGTCGACGCGATCACGATAAATCCATATCTCGGGCCAGAAAGTCTCGCGCCATTCATGATCGAGGCAGAAAGGGCGGAACGCGGAGTCTTCGTCCTGGTTCGTAACAGTAATCTCGATTCGTCTATATACCAGGCGGTGGATACGGCAGCTGGGCCGCTCTTCGCGGTCGTCGCGGCGTCGTTATCGAAGTGGCAGGATCGCTTGGCGGGCAAGATGACCGGGTGGTCCTCCTTGGGGGTGACCGTTGCCGCCACTCATTCCGAGGATACCGAGCGGATTCGAATGGCTCTACCTCACGCTCTGTTCCTGGTACTCGGATACGGTGCTCAAGGTGCCGCCGCGGGCGAAGCTGTTCGCGGCTTTCGCCGGGGGCCCACCGGATTGGAAGGTGGTATCGTCAGTTCCTCGCGGCCCATTCTGTTTCCAACGTTCTCCGATTCGGGGGTGGGTAATTGGGAGAAAGAGGTGCGCAGCGCACTTGCCAAGACAACAAACGAACTCGGTGAAGCAGTCGTTTAGTGCTGGGTCGCTGTTCGTCGGATGTTTAGCGCCATTTCGCGTTTTCCCCAGCCGCATGCAACGATTGCCGCGTCACGCGTGGCCATTACAATCTGGTCAATTGCCGGAACCAGGGGATTTAACAACAGCTAGTCGATCCAGGAGCCATGTTGCAGTCCTACTCAATACAGATTAAGGAGTAGACGACCGGCAGGGATGCTCTGACGTTTGCTCCTCTGCCTCCGGCTCGGTGCCCGAATTCGTTCCGACGGATGCACACCGGAAGGGCTGGTAGCGGTCGCCTTTAAATCGCCACATGGTGAGGTCCACTTCGTGATTGCCTTCTGCCGTAACCAGGTCAAAATAGCTGCGCTCATGCGTTGGCAAGATGGCGTAGCCCCAGCCAAAGTCTTCCAATAACATTCCGCCACCATGAGTGACCTGCACAATCCACAATGGGCAACCCGCCGTACCGCAATCAGATGTGTTACGTAATATGATGGCTGTTTGTCCATCAGTCGTGATTCGTACCCTTCCGAGAACTTCGCTCTTCAATGCACCGCAATCTTCAATATTGGCGCCCCGACAAGCTTTTCCCCTCGCCACACGGGCCAGCGCAGCCTGCACCGCTTTAAGCTCAGGGGCGGACAGCCCTGCTTCTGACAGTGGCTCCCCGGATTTGCCGCTATTCAGAAGTTTTTCCATGGTCGGCCATTGTGCCTTCGCCATCGTCTTCTGGGCGCGAACAGCAGATGTAGTCGCAATCGCCATGGCAGCGATTGCAATCCAGCTCCATTTCTTCATGCGTTCCCCAATTGAGTCTCCACGGGATTTGAAGAAATCCACAGTATTCGCGGGATGCCATGTAACAAACCAATGAATCCGCCTGTGGCGATTTCCGACAAGACACAATCTCTTACTGCCGATAGTTTAATGCCTTCATTCCCAAAAATCGCGCCGAGTCGCCCAACTCCTCTTCAATTCGCAACAGTTGGTTGTACTTCGCAATTCTGTCGGTGCGCGAAGCCGAACCCGTTTTGATCTGTCCCACGCCAGTTGCAACCGCGAAATCTGCGATGAACGTGTCTTCCGTTTCACCGGAACGATGGGAGATCACGGATGTGTATCCACTGCGACGCGCGAGATCGATGGCATCGAGCGTTTCGCTCACAGTCCCGATCTGGTTAAGTTTGATCAAGATCGAGTTGGCAATTCCCTTCTCGATTCCCTCAGCGAAGATCTCAATGTTCGTGACAAAGATGTCATCTCCCACGAGCTGGATCTTGTTTCGCCTAAGTTCTTTCGTCAGCAGCGCCCAACCTTCCCAATCATTTTCGGAGAGCCCATCTTCGAGCGAAACGATAGGATAATCATTCACCCACTTTGCGTAATAGCGAATCATGTCTTCGGAACTCTTCGACGACTTGTCGGATTTTTTGAAGACATATTTTCCATCCTGGTAAAACTCGCTCGCCGCAGGATCGAGCGCGATCGCGATCTCTTCACCTGGCTTGTAACCCGCCTGTTGAATCGCCTCGAGCACAACTTCAATGGCCTCGACATTTGACTTCACCGACGGAGCAAATCCGCCCTCATCGCCGACCGCGGTGTTATATCCACGTTTTTTCAGCACGCCCTTGAGCGTGTGAAACACTTCGACGCCCCATCGCAGCGCTTCAGAAAACGATGGCGCTCCGACCGGCATCACCATGAACTCCTGAAAGTCGACATTGTTATCGGCATGCGCGCCACCATTGAGGATGTTCATCATCGGCACCGGCAAAACGTTGGCCGCAGCGCCGCCCAGATAGCGATAGAGCGGGATTCCGTATTCCGCGGCCGATGCTCGAGCCGCCGCCATCGATACCGCAAGAATGGCATTGGCGCCCAAGCGTTCTTTGTTCGGCGTGCCGTCGAGTTTGATCATCGTGGCATCAATTCCGCGCTGATCGGAGGCATCGAAATTGCCAAGATGCATCTGCGATCTCGCCATTAACATTCTCCACCGCCTTGAGCACGCCTTTGCCCATAAACCGCTGCGCATCTCCATCTCGAAGTTCGACCGCCTCATGCTCGCCAGTGGAAGCGCCGCTAGGAACGATGGCTCGCCCAATCGCCCCGCTCACCAGTTGGACCTCCGCCTCAACGGTTGGATTGCCCCGCGAATCAAGTACCTCTCGACCGATGATTGCTCCAATATTTGTCATGTAATGCTTACCATCCTTCTTAATATGAAACGCTCTGAACGCGCTTTCCTTGAATCGTCGCCTACCGTGATGTTTCCGGGAAGATCCGAATTGAAGGTCAACCGTCGTCCGGTGAGATCGCCGACACCGGTATAAGTCTTCCCCATCCCTGCTCCGTTAAGAGCAAAGATTATCATCGAATGTCGGAAGTACGATCGTGCGTCAGGATTATCGCCTAATGCAATGACAACCTAGCTGCCCCAGTACCGCATTCGTTATTGTTGCGAATTCTACCTCGCATAAAGTGACCCCACATGAAGGACCGCACCGAAACTCTGGAAGTCCGATCGCTCGCGCCGTATTTTTCGTTGGCGGCAGCCAATCGTGAGGGCACGTTCACTCTCGATGGGCTGCTTGCACAGGGCAAATTGATTCTTGAGTTTGTGCGCGGTACATGGTGACCGAACTGCGTGAAGCGCATGACTCAGTTGGAGTTGCGGATACCAGAGATCAAGGCAGCAGGCGGCCAGTTGGCCTTCATCGCCGCCGAAAAACGCGATGGTGTCTGGAGGCCGGGAAAATTCTTTGAGAAGCATCCGATCGAAAGTGTGTTTCTGCTCGATGAGGATCGGACAGTGACCAGAGACTACGGACTGCATCACGCATTCGCCACCGATGCAATCAACATCGCGCATCCGGCGACTCTCGTCATCGATCGCGATCGATGGGTGCGATACATCTATCGCGGCGATCACCAACGTGACCGCGCTCCGCTGGACTCGGTCCTTAAGACTTTAGACGAAATAAGAGATTGAAACCTTAGAAAACGAACTATGGAGGCAAGAGGCAACATGAAAAAGATACTTACGCTGACATCGCTGATCCTGACCGCAAGTTTTGCGTGGGCACAAACCGCTCTGCCCACAGGCACGGCCGTCAAGATGAAACTCGAAACCACGTTGGCGACCTTCAGTTCGAAGGCTGGAGATCCATTCTCGGCGAGGGTCAGCTGAGCCGCTCGTGATGGATGGCAAAACCGTGATTCCGATCGGCACAACGGTCGAGGGACGAGTGACGAAATCGACCGAGCCGCGCCGCATTGCGGGCAAGCCGACGATCGCCATCTTCCCCCAAAACCTGATTCTTCCAAACGGGGACAGGTTTACGCTGAACGCCTCGCTGGTCGATACTGACGCAGGTCATGGCACCGACGTCAACCAGGAAGGGCAATTCAAAGGTGCTGGCCATGATGGCAGAGACATGACCGAGATTGGCGCGGGCACCGGCGGAGGAATGCTGATCGGCGGACTGGCTGGCGGCGGCAAAGGCTTGCTGATCGGCGGGTAGTGGGCGCGACTGTGACTGTCACGCACTGGCTGTCGAAGCATCGTTCTGCGATGCTCCCTGCAGGCACGGAGTTGGTGATGGAGTTAAATCGTCCGATGACGATGACAACAACCAGCACCAGCGGTGGCCAGTAGCGAAAATGGCGTGGGCACGAAGGCGCGGAGGCTGCCACTCATCGTCATCGCGGGTCTTGCGATGAGTGGAGCCTGTCTAAAAGCCCACTGCCGCACTCTCATCAGCTTACTGATATCAGATCCTCCTCGGCCAGCAAGTTCAAGTTCGATCCATCCCTCGACTGGCAAGGCGTCGACGGGCAAATGGTTTTGCCACAAGCTGAAGCGCAACCGCAGCCGAACGGTTAGCGGGTCTGAGCCTTTAGTCGCCAGCACTTTTTCAATCTGAAGCGGAGTAGCGAGCAGCCACGTTAAAGGAACCCGGAACTCAAAGTTGCGACCGAGCACCATCCGGGCTTCTTTCGCAGCAGTCGAATGTTCCAAGGTCTTATCTTTCCCCTCGGTCACTTCCCAGGCCTGAAGTCGCCCACCCTCCATAACCGCGCCCAACCTTAATTCGCGCCTGGGCTTCGAAGCATCCTTGGCCCACGACTCCAGATTCACCACTACCTCAAATTCCTCTTCCGGGAACCTTGCCAACAAAATCCATCCGTCCGTAGACGTATTCCTCATCGATGCCAGCAAACACTTCGTCCATTAAAAATTGCTTACCATGCATGGCGCCCGAGCGCTGATCGGCCGTGTAACGCGCGGCGCCCATCCACTCAAAGTAGCGAACCATGTCGCCTGAGATCTCGGGATGGATATAAGCTGTCTGTGGCGTAAATATAGGTCGCGCCACCCCTCCAGCGATGGGCTGCGCCAGATAATCTGGTGGAATCCCTCCCAACGCCTGATAAACATTCGACAGGTGTTTGCGGTAAAGTTCGTCGAAGTCACTATCATTTGCGGAGTGATGTTCCGGCCCGTACCACCAGTTCCAGTCGCTGCCCTCGGCGATCATGATCTCTTCAAATGCGAGGTCGCATTGTTGCTCAGTCGCGCCCGGCTGCGGCCTGCGCATAGAAATTGCGTGCGTGATACAGATAATCCCAGGCCTTGTTGTCTTCCGGCGCGCCGATCCAAACATTGAAATTCGCGTTGATCCACGACCCTGGCACCAGCGACTTCAAATGACCGACATTCTTGTGCCGCGCAATCGCCTCCGTCACCGTCACTGCTTCGATTCCCGGATCATTTTGCAAAGCGTCATAAAAGCGCCGCAAAAATTCCCGCCCCGACTTGGGGTAATACTCCCAGGCGTTCTCGCCATCTAGAATGATTGGAACCATAGCGTCTTGACCGCCGGCCAGCACCGACTTCGCTGATTCTTTAATTTTGTGGATAAGATTATTGGCGGCATCCTGCGGCGGCATATTCGAATAAACAAATCCGATCAAATCGGAGAGGGTGTGATCGCGAAAGATCATATTCATTCGTGTATCGGCATTCTCATAGCGATAGATCGTGTACAGCCGATGGGCGCCATCTGAATCAAGGTGGCCATAACCGTCGCGCGAGAAACTTGTTCCCAGGCTTCGCCCCAACACGCCTTCGTCGGTCGCCATCCACTGCACTCCGAGTTCGTGGGCAATCGTCAATACTTCTTCGGAAACGCTGCCCTCGGAAGGCCAAACGCCCTGCGGCCGAAGCCCGAATACTTTTTCGTGCAGAGCAAGTCCGCGCTGCAATTGCTCACGCGCGTCCTCAGGCTGGCGATAACGGTTCTGGGGCAAGGGCAAACCGGGCGAGGAGACGGCTCCCATGTTGCGTGTCACAAACCAACGGAAGAATCGGATGATAGAAAGGCGAAGTCGAAATCTCGATCAGTCCTTTTTTTGCCGCCGCCGCGTGCACGGGCAAAACCCGAGCCAGCAATTCGCGCTCCCGCGCCATCACAAACTGCTGATCCTCAAGTGTAAAGTTGCGGCCTTTGCGAATGAGTTCGGCTACGTCTGTCTCGGCGAGAAAAAATTCATCGAACCATCCAATTTGTGAAAGCACCTGCAAATCCGTTAAATCTTGAGCCTGAAATACCTTCTCCGCTCGTTCCGGAGAATCCCCAGCTCCATGAAATTTTTCCCACAACTCGCGATACCGCGGATAACGTCCGATCACGTTCACGAGATTCGCTTGAAATAAGATATTGCAGCGCGAACTGCCTCTCCCCTACGGTCAAGTCTTTGGCCGGCTTGCTGGCGACCTGCAAGAACGGATCCTGAGCCTCGCCCGAAACGTAATCCTGAATCTGGGTAATCAGAGACGGCACCAGGTTGAAGGTCTGATGCACCTGCGGGAACTCGTCGAGCAGCTTCACCATCCCGTAGTAATCCTTCAAGGCATGGAGCCGCGTCCAGGGAAGACGATACTCCCCCGTCACCAGATCTTTATAGAACGGCTGGTGCTGATGCCACAGCACGACAACGCGCAATTGGGCCATAAACTTCTAATTTCCGCTTAATACATCGGCGATTTTTCAGTTTAATTCATTCTGTAATCTTCCAGTAATGCCAACTCTGGGACGCCGACCTTTATTTCGGTTACCCTCTTGAGAAAACGGACGCAAGACTTCTACCGGCGAGATTGCTCGAGCGTGAAACCGAGCTCAATCAAATTCATCTTCTTCGATGTGGGAAACACTCTGCTTTTTCCAAATCGCGAGCGCATTCACGCGCCTCTGAGCGAACGCGGCATTGTGCCCGACGCAGAGCACCTTCGGGACCTGGAATGCCGAACTAAAAATGAGTTTGACGGAATCATGACTGGGACGATCGCAAAGACCGCCAGCAGCGACCACGGTTTTTGGTGGATGTTCTACTCCCAGCTTTTGTCCGAGATTGGATTGGAAGACGACGGAATCCGCGATCAACTGGTCGCCAGCATTCGCAATTCCGCCAACTGGGATAACATCCGCACCGGCACTTCGGAACGACTTTGCGAAATCGGCAGCCGGTATCAGGTCGCCGTCATCTCCAATGCCGATGGCAAAATCAAAGACGTTTTGCAGAGGTGCGGGATCGCCGACTGCTTCCGGACCATCACTGACTCTGGCCTCGTGGGATACGAAAAGCCGCGGGCTGAAATATTTCACCACGCTCTGAAAAGCATGAACGCCGCGCCGGAAGAAAGCCTCTATGTCGGCGACGTCTATTCGGTCGACTACCTCGGCGCCGTCGGCACAGGCATGCAAGCAATGTTGATGGACGTTCCAGGCGCATACCGCGACAAAGGAGTACCGCGAGTGGAATCGCTGGAAGAGTTGCAGACGGCCCTGCGCGGCGGAGAATCCACGAAGAGCTAGTCGTGTGCGCTCGGTACGGCTACGATCAGCCAACCATGTTTTACCAACCATGTTTCACCAACCGATATCAGACTCTGCTCGTTTTCCGATTTTTCTCGGTGCTGCCGTTCTGCTGGCAATCGCCCCCGGGCCGGGAATGCTCTACGTCCTTGCACGCGCGCTGGGTGGAGGACGCCGCGAAGGCATGCTTTCTGCGCTGGGCACATTCTTCGGTGGGATGGTGCACGTATTTGCGGCCGCCGCCGGTATCTCCCTCATTCTTGCAAAGTCTGCAGTGGCGTTTGCCGCGGTGAAGTATCTGGGCGCCGCTTATCTTTGTCTTCTTGGGATCCGGATGATGCGTGACGCAAGAAACGATGAGCGTATTTCTCTTGCCAATTTGGGACGCGAAAAGAATCCTTGCTGGCAAGGCATCATGACCGAGGTACTGAATCCAAAAACGGCTCTGTTTTTTCTTTCCTTCATTCCCCAATTCGTGAACCGCGGACAGGGACATGTCTTTCTACAGTTTGTTCTGTTGGGAACGGTTTCGGTGGCGCTCAACACTTCGGCCGATGTCATCGTGACTCTTTTCGCCGGACCGCTGGGCCAGCGCATCCGCAGCTCGGCGCGATTCCGGCGGCGTCAACGCACGCTGACCGGCACGGTTATGATTGGTCTTGGCACTTATCTGGCTTTCGGCGACTCGAAGTAGGGAGTCGCAAGAAGAGACGCTTATTGCACCTCAATGACCTGATGGTCGTGGCAATCGGGCTCAATGGCCTGATAGAGATTTGAAAGCAATTCGATCCCGTATCGTGCCACAAAGCTAACACCTGCGACTTCGCGCTCTTGCAGTGCCTTATTCGGAAATAGGGAGTTGCTCAAGGCATCGGCGTGACGAGTGATGACTTCATTCCGCTGCTGTTCCGCCCGGGCGACTCGGGCTCGTAGGCGGTCAATCTGGTGCGAAATACTGGTCCGCGTACCTTCAGTTGCGTCGATAAGCGTTGAATCCAGTCTGCCGATCGATTCGCGAAGAGCAGTCATAGACCGTTCAATACTTGCGTAGGCTTCTTCAAAGCGGGCCTGCAGATCGGGTGGAAGTGACCGAGCTGCAATTGCTTCTCGAACTTTTTCCGGACCCAAAAACAGTTCGGGCAGTCCCAATTGATAACGAGTCAGGATGCGTTCCGCTTTTGGTTCCACTAAAGTTGCGGAAAATCGCGGCAGGATCGGAGTCACTCGCCCCAGCAACTTCTCATACACGACAGCGACCTGCGCAAAGTATGCGACTTCTGCCGCTCCGCCGGTATAAACAAGCGTCGGCAGCAAGAAGTCCTGCACCACGGGACGAAGCAACACGTTGGGATTGAACTTCTCTGGCGCAGCATCAATCTGTTTAAGCAGCTCCGCTTGCGAAATATGTTCTTCCCCTACCGCAAAATCACTGCCACTGGCGCCATTATTTTTTCGCCTCACTACGGTGCGCGCGCCATCTTTAACCTCAAAAAGCAGTGTGCTCGTCGAAGTAACTTTGACCTGCTGATGGTATCCCGCTGCCTCGAGCGCCTTTCCGCGCGCAAGCAAGGCCTCATCGAGTTCGGCGGCTTGCTCGATCGCCGCGCGAAACAGCGGTTTGGCAAGACTATGAAAGTCTTTATCCGCGGGATCGAGCAGGATGACTCCCCACTTCCCAAACATCTGCGCAAACAGCCGCGCAAACGCGCTGCCCAAGGTTTCCCCTGGACGGTATGCCTGTCGCAGCCAATTCGTGATTTCAGAATCTCCCAGCAGCGCAGCGGCACGCTCGACCACCGGCTCAATCTGAGCACCGAACCTGACGGTTCCCACCGGAGCATCGGGGATTGCGTTACTTTCGAATGCACGACTTCCCACCGCCAGTACTTCGGGAGGTCCAGGCTCAGCCGCAAGCGCTACATTGTTGATTTCCGCCAGGTCATGATCTTCGGTGGCGAGCCAGAACACTGGAACGCATTCGACTCCATCCGCGGACGCCTGTTCCGCCAGTTTGACCGCGGTGAGCGCCTTGAATATTGAAAATAGCGGCCCGCCAAAAAGGCCGACTTGTTGCCCAGTAACCGCCGCCAGTGCGCCGCGCCGAAGCCGCTCAATGTTAGCCAGCGTCTGCTCAGAAGCGCCCCAGGCCCGATTCTGCCGTTCCAGAATTTCACTGACCCTGCTGCGGCGTGCGGGGTCATAAACTACGCGCTGGGCTTCGTCCTTTACCCACTCAGAAAAATTCGGTGAGCGTGGATACATTTCGCGAACGGATGGAGTGTACGAAAGATAATCAAGGAAGAGGCGTGTGGTATGCGGGATCTGCGTGAAGGGCAAACACTGCGATTTCATCGACAGCTCTCCGTACATCTCCGGGCACATTGCCGCATTGTCACAATCCGCATATTCACCCTCTCGGGGCCTGTCGGTGCGTGCTTGCCCGCGGCCGAAAGAGGCGCTTCGAGTCAGCCTGCCAAACTCAACTACATCAGATGACGCGGGAGAGCCCAGGTTGCAGAAGTGATGAGAATAAGTTAGCGCTTCGTCTGAAGGGCTTTCCAAGACAACCAGAATTCGTTATGTGGCCGTCTGACAGGACAGAATGATGCCGAAGTTTATTGTTACTGTAGCGCAATGGCCACGTCTAACGCTTCTCGCGCTTCTCAAAGACGACCGCAACTTTATCCTCATAAGTCACCCTCCAACCCTGGGGAAGTTCCCGTAGCAGGTTGGCCAGTGTCGAGTCAGTAGGCAACAATACCGTTCGAATCTGCCACTCTTTCAGTACTTCCTGCCAACCGGGCTCTCCCTGGGTGAGGACCAGGTACTGCCGAATCCGTCCCGAACCGTAAAGATCGTGACGGTCATCCACGACGACCTTGGACTCGGGGTACAGCCGGTAGATGAGATAGCCTCCCCATGCATCGGTCGAGAAAACGGGCTCTGTGTTAGGTGGTTCCTCCACGTTCTCTTGCTGAAGAAAAGTTACCGCCGCGGCTGGAACTCTTCGCGGATCGAATTGCGCGTCGATCACCCGATGCGAGCCAAGCCATCCACCATGGAGACAAATCGCAAAAGCAAGTGCCGCTGCGACAATCGGCCAAAGATGCCCTCGCAGATTCATTTCCATCGCGCCCATTCGATCAGAGAAAGTTGAGATTCGCGCAGTACTATTGCGAATCAATTGCCAGGCGCCGGCGTTATCCGCCAGGGACGTAAAATTTTCCCAGAGGATCGGCCCAACGATAAGCACCAGAAGCATCGAGGAAAGCGGAAGATTGCGCGTTGAATACAAGCCCGCATAGGTCGCCATCAGAACGACCAGCAAGTTGCTCAGTGGCAGTTTCTTACGAATGCCCGAAAGATGACTCCCCGCAAAGGCGATCAGGGTGAGCGCAAGAATTGCTGCAAAACAGCGCTGCGCCCAGCCGTGAAAGTCCGGCGAGCGAAACTCGTCGATCCGATTCATCAGGTAGTGATCGCTCAGATAACGATAGATGTGTAGGTGCAATCGCCAGCCAAATGGATTCACCAGCGTAGCTATCGCGGAGATCATCCAGGCCCGAAGCATTAAACGAGCGCGCCGCCCAATGGCGATCGCGGCAAACGGATCCTTCGTGCGCATGCTCTCGACGGACGCCGCCAAGGCATAGAGCCCCAGTAGTGCCAGGCCGAATAGCCATCCGCCATGCAGGTTCACCCAGAGCAACATCGAGGCGGGGAAAAACCAGGGGATCCATCGCGGTAGTTGTCCATCCCCGCGTCGACTCCAAGTCTCCCATCGTTCCAGCACGACAAACCAAAGCAACGAAAAAAGCCAGCTGACAATGTGCGGACGGGCATACATATGGATGGTCGCGGATGATTCCGCCAGCAGCATCAGCAAAATCGCCAGCGGCAGACCGGTGCCGCGCTGCAACAGTTGGGCAAGTAGCAGCGTGAAAACGGTAGCGATCAGCAACGCGCCTAGCCAAACAACTCCGTTCAACCCGCATGTTTGATGAAGAACTCCGAGAAGTATGTCGTATAGCCACTCCCACGCGAACCATGGCTGCCCTTGCATGGTTGAGGAAAAAAGATCGGTGCGGGGAAGCGAGTGCGTCGCCAGAATGAGTTCGCCCGTGCGAATATGCCATCCGATATCCGCGTCTGCCAGCGGCCGATTTGACAATGGGCCAGCCAGCAGCGACCAGAAAAGAAAGATAAAAACGATGTCGCGGACCGAGGGCAAGAGAAAACGCAGAGCTGGCGAACTGGACTGCGCCGGAGTCATCAGAGTTTGCAGGACAAAGTGTGAAGAAGCAGTGTATGCGGAGGTTGGCGGGTCAAGCTAGCGGAACCTCGAGAAGGAAGTCGAATTTCGCGCAGACCCTGTGTGGCGATGCTTACTGTTTCGTTGCAGGAGATCCTGCTTACCTTTGACTGCGTCCGTACTTAACCGCTGGCTCGAAGAAGTTTGCCGGTAGCGCAATGCCGGCGGCTCTTAACTTTTCTTCGAACCTCGGACGAATGCCTGTGGCGGTGAATGTCCCAAGGACTCGGCCATCGGGCGAGGTGCCCTGCTTCTCGAAGAGGAAGACATCCTGCATGCTGACGATGTCGACTTCCATTCCGGTGATCTCGGTAATGTGGGTTACACGGCGGCTGCCATCGTTGAAACGTGCTACCTGCAGCACCAGCGTTATGGCCGAGGCGATCTGCCTTCTTATCGCTTTTTCGGGCAGATTCACGTTGCCCATCATGACCATCGTTTCGAGCCGGGCAATCGCGTCGCGCGGGCTGTTGGCGTGGACCGTCGTCATGGAGCCGTCATGGCCGGTGTTCATGGCTTGCAGCATATCGAGCGCTTCGTCGCTGCGAACCTCGCCCACGATGATGCGATTGGGGCGCATACGCAGGCTGTTGATTACCAGTTGGCGCTGCATGATGGCGCCTTTGCCTTCGGCGTTGGCGGGTCGGCATTCGAGCCGCACGACATGGCGTTGTTTCAGCTGCAATTCAGCGGAGTCCTCGATGGTTACGATGCGCTCTTTCTCTGAAATATAGCCGGAGAGCACATTGAGCAGTGTCGTCTTGCCTGCGCCGGTGCCGCCGGAAATGACGATGTTGAGGCGAGCCTTGACAGCTCCGCGCAGCAACTCCAACATAGGTTGCGAGAGCGTCTGCGTGGCCAGAAGATCCTGTTCGGTAATCGGAACTTGCCCGAAGCGGCGAATGGAAAGATGCGGGCCGTCGATTGCGGCCGGAGGAATGATCACGTGCACCCGGGATCCGTCGGCCAGGCGGGCGTCGACCATGGGCGTAGATCCATCGATATGACGGCCGATTGCGGATACGATCTGGTCGATGATGCGCATCAGATGAGCGTTGTCCTTGAAAATGACGGGGGATTCTTCGAGCACGCCGGCGCGCTCGATGTAGATTTCTTTGGCGCCGTTCACCAGGATGTCGCTGATGGTTGGATCCTGAAGCAGCGGCTCGAGCGGACCGAGACGGAAGACCTCGTTGAGGACCTCGAGCGACAGGCCATCTTTTTCCGGAGGAGTCAGTTCTGTTGGGGGCTGCTTGGGAGCGCCGGTAGGAAATGGAGTTTTCAAGTTTGAGGCCAGTTGCTGAATCACCGCGTACACCTGGCGACGGGTTTGGTCGTCTGGCTGTGTCGCTAGTTGGTCGAAATCGATGTAATTCAGCAGCTCGCGATGGATTCCGATTTTTACGTTCTGATATGCGCGGAAGTCCAGGCCGTCTCTTTTCTTTGCTTCGGTTGAAAGCGGCGGTCTCGTGACTGGCGGATTCGGCATTTGGCTTAGATTTTCTCTGAATTGTCTTCTCTAAATTTTCCTGGGTTGGTAGTGATTAATGATTTTAATGATTAATGATTTTAACGATTAATTATTAGTGTAACGCAGCAGCGGCCGATGAATCTCGAATTACGCCGCCAGCCTGCTTTTAGAGGGCGTTGGCAACTTTTCCTCTCGGCCCTCGCCGTGGTAGATGTGGAGTATGAAATTCCACACCGAATACCTCACGATGCATACGAAAACGAAGCGAGCCTACATACATCTGACGCCGCAGGTGGAGAGCGCTCTGAAAAAGTCCGGGATTAAAGATGGCATGATTCTTGTCTCTGCCATGCATATAACTGCGGGCGTGTATGTCAATGACAACGAGAGCGGGCTGATCAAAGACATCGACCAGTGGCTGGAGACGCTGGCTCCATTTCGTGAGGACTACAAGCATCATCAGACCGGCGAAGACAACGGAGACTCGCATCTCAAATCGCTCATCATCCATCACGAAGTCATCGTGCCGGTCACGAATGGGAAGCTCGACTTCGGTCCCTGGCAGCAGATTTTCTATGCCGAGTTCGATGGCCAGCGCGACAAGAGAGTGATCATTAAAGTGATGGGCGAATAGCTCGGCCTGAATCATCACGCATGTGAAATCGGCAAGGGCTATGAAATTCGTGGAATTGGTAACGATGGTTAACGGTGGGGATCAAACTCAATTATCACAGTTACTGTTTCGTCCGATGCAGCCGGAGCGTATTTCCAGTCCTTTATCGCCTTCATGGCGGCCTGGCCAAGATAGGGACTTCCGCCGAGCAGAGTGGTGGTTCTCACCTTGCCATTGGGCGCGATCGCCACTTCTACCCGCACTATTCCGCCGATGTTAAGCCGCTTCAAAGCCGCGGGATATTCCGGCTCCTCCCGATTGAGTATTCTTCTTTCTTTGGTATTGCCACGGCGTGGCTGCGCAGCTAGTGGCGGCAGGGCGAGAAGTGCGACCACTACAAGCAAGCTTAGCGCGCGGATGAACGCGTACCTTATTGTTGCCCCGGGGGGGCCGCAAGCTGGCAATTCCGCATAAAGCACTTCAACATAACTTGGTTCTCAGCAGGGTTAGGGCAGTTTTACGTCCAATCGATAAACCTCTTGCGTGCTGCGATCGCGGATAAACATCCATGTACCGTCTGCCATGCGGCCGCTCCAGGGTCCAAATGTTCCGAAATATCGTTCGATCCCCTGCAATACAAAAACGCGTTCCGGCTCATGTTCTCCTACCTTCACCCTTCGAAAGGCCTCTTCGTCTGTGACCAGGTCGTTAAAATAGAGATATTTGCTATCTGCTGACCAGACCGGATAACTTACCGCGCCAGCGGGCTCGCTTAGCCAAGTCGTCCATTTTTGGTATTCAAAGTCGTAGAGCATCACCTTCGTATAATCCGCCGAGAGTGCGGCGATGTACCGTCCATCGGGAGACCAGCGGGGACTGAATAACGCGTCTGAGCCGGGGACGGTTACGATTTCGTGCGTCTTCCAGTCCACGAGTCGAATGTCGATCTTCTCGGCGTCATGCAGATATCCGAACATGATCCGAGTGCCATCCGGTGACCAATTTGCGTCGACCTGACTGCGCTTTTCATCCAGAATCTCATAAGAGCTGCCACCCTCCTCTGCGACTACGGCGATCTTCCACGGCCTTCCTGGATGCATGCTGACGTAAGCGACACGCTTTCCGTCTGGCGACCAGTGGGGTAAGGCCGCGCGCTCCGGCATTGATGTGAGCTGAAGCTTTTCCGTACCATCGGCGCGGCATCGCCAGAGTGTGCCCTCAGGAATTGACACATACGTAACCCACTTCCCGTCGGGCGAGTAGTCCAGGTCAGTTGCGGAAATTCCTGACATCAATGCAACAAATTTCTTTTCGCCTGGCTCATATCTCACGAGTTCACCTGCTGGTTGAACACCGATCGCCCAGATGGTTTTGTTATCGCTGCCCGGGGAGGGGCTGCTGTACGACGTGGGGCCGTCCGTCAACCGAATGGGAAGAGAATTGCCGTCGACAGGCGATCCAGAGTCGGGCAAAGCCCAAAGAGTAGTGAGCGTCATCGGAGCGTACTGAGTAACCTGAAAAATGTAGTATCGGCCGTCGGCAGTCCAACTTCCACAGCACGCAGCTGAGCCGTGTTCCCAATCCGTGAGCAAAGGATGGGGATTGGCCCCTTGTTGCCCAATCTCCCAAAGGACGGTGGTGTTTAGCGCCACGTCCCCGACTGTAAAGCGAACGCGTCGACCGTCTGGAGAAAAGCGTGGCGCAAATACCGATCCATTGGCAGTGAACAGCTTGTGCGGTTGACCTCCGTTTGCACTGGCGAGGTGCAGAACCTTGCCTTTGCCGAATGTAATTTGGCGCCCATCGCCGGACCATGAAGCATCGCGTCCGATGAGATTGCCAGCTCGTTGAGGAGATCCGGCATTAAGGGGCAAAATCCACAACTGGTTATCGCTGAATCCACCTTGGAATGGAGAAGCCAACAGGCTGGTGTGGTCGGGGGAGAGGTCAAACCCTTGCACGCTCGAGAACGGGCTTGAAACTATGGAACGATCCAACCCTTGCAGGTTAATTTTTGCAATCACATGATGCGCAGCTCGCAGTTCCGTCATATAAAGGTAGGAACCGTCTGACAACAGATTGGTCTTACTAAATCCATCGTGGGTGACCTGAGTGATTGAAGTCACCTGAGACGATACAATCGCCGGCTGGCGCGCGCCTTTCTTGGAATAAGCGGTCATGCCCGCGATCATTCCAACCAATGTTGCGACGGCGAAAAACAGAAATCGCTTATGGGCGTAAGCGCTCTTCATGAGGGCGATGTTAACAGCGACAAAAGGGTCATTGGAGACCGTTGGGGAGCGTCCAAACGGATCGATTTCACAGACCTCAAAGCCGAAGGTTGTACAATTCCACTGGTTTGTAGCGATTATCTTTAAAGCTAAGCGAAGCCAAGCAAAGCCGAGCGAATCAAACCATCGACAGGAAGCCGATAACATGAGCGAGGAACTCAACGAGTTGAAGGAGAATGCCGAGCGGGCCAGAGAAAATCCTGATCTCGCGCCCGTGACTCTCACCATGGCGGTGCTGGCGGTGCTGGTAGCAACTGTCTCACTGCTCGGCCATCGCACTCATACCGAGGAAATCATTTCGCAAAACAAGGTCACGGATCAGTGGGCCTACTATCAGGCGAAGAATATTCGCCGGCACAACGACGAAATGTTTGCCGATCTGACCAGCCTCGTCGCCACTAAGGATGCGGCAGCGACCGCGAAACTGCAGGAAAAATACCGGGCCGAAGCAGACCGTTACAAAGATGAGCAAAAGGAACTCGACAAAGAAGCGCGGGCGACGGAAGATGAGAACAAACTTGCCCGCCGCAAAGCCGATCGCTTTGATTTAGGCGAGGTCTTCCTGGAGATTGCGCTGGTGATAACCTCGATCACCCTGCTCTCCGGACGCCGCACCTTCTGGATCTTCGGCCTGGTGATGGCGTGTGCGGGCATTTGCGTGGCCACCTCCGCATGGTTCTTGCGCTAGACCGGCAGGCCTATTAGAAAGCGGCTTCAGACGATAACCAACCGGCGGATCGTCATCTTAGCGAAAGGGTTTGGCCCCTCAATCTTCCGCGTCAATATTCAGCTGTAATATCTGTCGATCAACGTCCGCCATCGATGTCCGGCGATCAACGTCCGGCCATCAATGTCCGGGCGATCAATGACGAATATTCGTCAGCCGAGACAGCACTCCGTCATTCCCGTCCTGTGCAAAAAAACTCGAATAGTCCTTCGTTGCACTAACTTCCAGCAAACTGCGGATAAATAAATTCCAATGTTCTTGGCTACGCAATGGTCCATGGCGTGCACTTCCCGCAACATCTCTCTGGCTAAACCTCCACCGTAGAGAAGACTGGACCCTTCCTATGCTACACAAATGTGCAAATCCGGCATGTAAAGTGCCCTTCCGCTCCCTACGCGAAGGCAAACTGTTTCTGGCAGAAACCTGCTCATCTGAATTGAGCGCTGTCTTCGAAGGCAATCGCCGAAAGTTGCGTCGGCGGGAACATTTCTGGCTCTGTGACACCTGCTGTGTTCACTTCACGCTGCGGTTCGATCCCACGCTTGGGATGCTGACCGTTCCCTGTACCAATCGTGCACATCCCGGCTACTTCAATGCCGCCACAATCATCGCTTGAAAGCGAGGAAATTCTTAGTCTTATGGATCGCCCGAATATCAGTTACCCAAGTTTGAATTCCTCAGGTATGGAGCACGCCCACGCCCAAACAAAACGCTCGGCATGCGCGGTTTGCGGACTCGACACTTTTCGCCACAAAGGGTGGTTCCTCGTAATCGAGAACCGGTGGCTTGATCGCCTCAAGATACTCTCGTGGCATCCCTCCCTCGCCGGGCAGAACGGCATGAAGAGTGTCTGTTGCAGGCAGCATCTTAAGACGCTGGTCGCCCATTGGCTGACGCAGGCAAGCCTTCACCTTTCGGCAGCGGATTTCCATCCGCTCACGATGAGCAGCGAGTCTGAGTCCGAGTTGCAATCCCAGTTGCAGTCTGAGTTGCAGTCCGAGCTGCAGTCAATGATGACGGATGTCGATCTCGGCCCCGACTCGTTAGGCCGCCTGGTTGGCGAACTGGCCGTTCATCGCGAGTCCTTTTCTCGCGTCTGGTCAGGATCGCCGGAGGCGCTGGAGTGTATTCTGGACGCGCTCATCACCATCGGAGCTGAAAATAAACCGCATGCACTGGAATTTCGCCTTTCGGAGGCGGCAGAATCCTCACGCGGAATGTCCCTTCAATAACGGCGTCGGCAGAGTTAACTTTGCCGACGCTCGCGCCACACTCGCCAATCTTTTTCCATTGCCTTGGCCATTGCTTCAGCCGCTTCCACCAGCCAGTTCCCTTTTCGTCCGCGCAAATCTTTGACGATTGCTTTCCGCTTTTCCTCGGTTCCCAAATGAATATTTGCCGTCTCTCGGCCCATTGCCTCGAGCAATCTGCACTCGCCACGGCTGGTTCCGAGCGCATCCAGTTCAATCCGCGAACAATGCGGCGAAAGCCGACGCACAATCCAGTGCCCCCGCATCTGCACATACGGATCAGGAGAACGTACCGCTCGCCTCAGAATCGCCGCATACAGAATCTCTGTGGGCGCGCGCTTCGGATTCAGGCACAGCAAGGCTGATCCGGTCAGCGCCTTGGCCTCACGGGCAATTCGTCCGCCCTTCCACTCTGCGATCGCCACGAGCCGCACCCGTCCGAGACTCCCCATCCCGGCTCTGCGCCGAGCCAATCGATACCGTATGCCAGGCTCCGGCAACAGGTGCTCAATCGCCTCGCGCGCGCTCTCCGGTATTTCGCCCTTGGCTGTCGGCAGACGATCCATCTTCCCCCAGAACACGACCGGATCGCGCAGCTTGCTCTCGGCAATCAAGCGCAACCAGTCGTGGCTCTCACCCAACACAAACGGACGCCCACCCTCTGTCATCCCCAGCTCGTAACCCGCCAAAATCGCGGCTGCCGCTTCCTTGGGCTTCATCGCCAGCCGCTCTTCACGCGCTGCCAGCAGAGCGCTCGTGGCCAGGCGCACCAAGTCCAGGGTGTAGGCGAATACGCATGCTTCGTCGAAATCATTCACTCCCCACACGAGACGGCCATCAGTATCACGCCATGTGCCGAAGTTTTCGACGTGCAAATCGCCAACCGATAAAAGATGTGGCACGCGATCGAGTTCCGGGCACACTTCCGGCCAGACTTGCAGCCAGCGGTAAAATGTTCCTCGAAAAAACGGGAAGAGCGCCGCCGCCATCTGCTGGTGCTTGAAGCGCAGATCGGCTTTAACAATCTGCATGTGCAGCCCCAGCCAATCCTCGTATTTGTTAGTAGCTTTGACGATGTTCATCGATAATTCGAAGCATGCAAGACGGTTAGAAACAATAAAAAGATAGTCAGGCTATGTCAAGGCGGAGGAAACCGTTTCGCCTCAGAGCGGGCGGTCCTGCTATGATTTTCGCGCCGATGTTATTCAAATCCTCTCTCAGCATTTTGCTGGTCCCGGTCTTACTGGCGATAATCGCACTCCCCGCAAGCCTTTACGCGCAGCCAACGCCGGTGCGCTACACCGTCCGCATGGTTCAGCAATGGATTCCCATGCCCGACGGCGTCCGCCTGTCCGCGACTCTGTATATGCCTGACAATGCGAAGCCCGGCGAAAAATTCCCCGCGCTTCTCGAATATTTGCCGTATCGCAAAGACGACGCCACGGCCGCGCGCGATTATCCGATTCACTCCTGGTTTGCTGCTCGTGGATACGTCAGCGTCCGCGTCGATATCCGCGGCTTTGGCACCAGCGAGGGCGCGCCCACCGACCGCGAATATTCGCAGCAGGAACAACTCGATGGCGAGCAAGTCATCGCCTGGCTGGCGGCCCAACCCTGGTCGACCGGCAAGGTTGGAATGTTTGGCATCTCCTGGGGAGGATTCAACTCGATCCAGATGGCGATGCGGCATCCGCCTGCGCTCAAAGCGATTCTCGCGGTCGACGCCACTGAGGAACTTTTTCACGACGACATCCACTACATCGATGGCATGATGCATTTCGACGAGTTCGAACTTAACATGGATCTGGCTCCGGCGATGACGGGAGCGCCCGACTATACCCTGGACGAGAAAATTCTCGGTCCGCGCTTTGAATCCGCACCGTGGTCGCTGATGTACTTCAAGCATCAACGCGACGGCGAGTTCTGGCACGCTCCCGTGCGCCCGCTGAGCGAAATCAAAATTCCCTGTTTCCTGATCGGAGGCTTACTCGATGGCTACCGCGATTCCATCCCTCGCATGTTCGAGCAGGTCAAGGCGCCGCTGAAAGCGATCATCGGGCCCTGGAATCACACTTTTCCCAACGATGCTGAACCCGGCTCGCAAATCGAGTGGCGAGATCAAGCGCTGCGCTGGTGGGACTACTGGCTAAAGGGTCGGAACAACGGCATTATGGAAGAGCCGCCGCTCGCGATTTACGAGCAGGATTGGCATCCACCGGATCCAAACCTGAAAAACGTGCCGGGAAAGTGGCGCGGCGAAATTGGCTGGCCGCCTCGAAATGTCGCGAACACAACCCTCTATCTTTACGATGCTCACGTGCTTTCGACGCAACCGGCGACGCCTGGCACAAATTATCTCCGCTACGTTCCGAGTGTCGGAGTGGAGGCCGGATTCTGGTGGGGAGAACTGCTAACGGATCAGCGTCCGGTCGATGCCTTTAGCCTCACCTACGATTCCGCTCCGCTGAAACAATCTCTGACAATGGTGGGACGGCCTCACGCCCTGCTCGAAGCAAGCTCATCGGCAGTGCAAGCCGACTGGTTCGCACGACTCTCTGACGTAGCTCCCGACGGCACCGTAACTGAGATCACCGGCGCCGGACTTAATGGTGCGCAGCGTGAAAATGCGTCCGACCCAAAAGACCTGGTACCTAACCAGACTTATCCGATCGACATCGAAATGCACCTTGCGACCTGGACTTTCCCGATAGGCCATCGCATTCGCCTGTCTATTTCGAACGCGCTCTGGCCGATGGTCTGGCCCACTCCGTATGCGATGACAACTGCTCTTCAACTGGGCGGCAGCGCCGGATCACGCCTGACCTTGCCGCTCGTCCCGCCCTCTATGTACGCTGCCCCACAATTCGCACCGCCCGAGCCTTCGGAGGAACGCAGCGACATACAAGCTCAAGGATCGCTCTGGCCCGGCGATTGGAAAGCCGAGCGCGACGAAGTCAATGCTAAGACGAAAGTAACTTGGAGCGGAAAATCGGAAGAAAGTTATCCGCGGGGAAAAGAAACCGACTTGGAAAAGATAACCTACTTGGCCGACGATAGCCATCCGGAAACCAGTTCGGTGGAAAGCGAAGCCGAAATAGTTATCGCACTGAAGCCACACACCCTAACCTGGAAAGGGCATCACGTCATTACTAGCGACTCTCGGAACTTTTATTACAAATACACACGCCAGTTAATTAAAGATGGACAGAAAATCAGAGAGAAGACATGGGAGGAAACGATTCCCCGCGATCATCAGTGATGGGTTGCCGGTGACTTATGGCCGAATGACAAATATGCTTAGAAGAAACATCGTTTGAGCGATAGTTAGACAAGATGCCCCTTGTGGCGTGAGCATCGAGTTCTTCTCAGCGACCGCACATTCCTACTGCTTGTCCCAGCCCGCTCTTCAAATCTGCAGCCAGTAACTGATGAAATAGTTGCTCACCGGCCTCGCGTCGCACAGAAAGCCGACCTGCGCCATAAGCGCGAGACTTCAGACCGCGCTGAACCGCTTCGCAAATCCCCAGATCTTCATCTTGCACCTTATTTCCTACGGCAACGCTCTGCTCGTTGTAAGCACGCCCCGCCTCGCTCACGTCGCTAAAATGGAAATCAAATACTACCCGGCAATGGTCAACGTCAATCGGTATTACAAGGTTCGTATCCAGATATCCCTCATAGCAATTAAACATAAAGTTAGGATACAGCCAGAAGTACCGCGCCCGATCGCCTTTTCGCGTTGTGCCCATGGCCGCGTCTTCATCGGAACTCACCATGGGACTGGACTGCAGGCAATAGCGGCCTTCATTTTCAATGGTGTATTGTTTGTAATTCAGTACTGAGTTAAGCCCCTTATGGAGATGTGGCACATGGTATCCGCCATCAAGGTAGTTATCGACAAACACCTTCCAGTTACAATGAATATCGTAAGTCTGGCTGGTAAAGTAATTCAACTTAGTTAGTCCAAGGGAAGCAACGCGTTTTTGCAGATTGCCAAGAAATTCAGTTAGGGGCGTCGCCTCCGCATCGAGATTGACAAATATGAATTTCTCCCAGGTATCTACCTTGACCGGAACCAGCCCATTGTCTTTGCGTTCAAAATTCTTCACGCCATCGAACTCCGGCATCCCCTTAAGCGATCCATCCAGTCCGTAATTCCATCCATGATAGGGACAATGTAAAATCGACGCCTGCCCGCAAGGCTCCGTCACCACCGCCGCCGCATGATGCCGGCACACGTTATAAAACGCACGCAGGATGTCGTCGTTCCCGCGAACAGCCACCAGTGGTTCGCCAGCAACCGTCGCCGTCACAAACTGGCCAGGCTTCTCCACCTGGTCAACACGCCCTATCACCTGCCAAGTCCGAGAGAAAACGTTCTGTCGTTCCAGTTCAGCAATGCGCGCGTCGGTATACCACGGGCCCGGAATCGTCGACGCTTCCGTCAAGGGCGCCGTTTCGTCATAACTTTCTATAATCTGATCGACACTCAGTCCGTTCCTCATGCTTTCTTTCCCGTTACTTGTACCTTATCCGATCCAATCGCCCGCCGCAGTAACTCAACAAACTGTTCTATCCGCCTTTCTTTTTCCTCCGGCACCGTCCCTGTCTTTCTGAATAAGCCTGGATCTAACTCCTCTGTAAGTAGCGCATCCTGAAATCGGTCCATGGTCCACTCCAGAATCGATCCGATCATGGCGACATCCAAGTCCGTCCGTAACTCGCCTCGTTTTACGCCGAAGGTCACAAACTCGCGCCATCCGTACGGATCTTCGGCTACGAGAAAGCGGTTGATCTCCCTCCGCAGAGCGAGGTCCGTCCCGTAGTTACCCACCAGATAGATTCGATATGAAGACAAGTTATCACGCACCATATCTTCCGTGCGTTCAAGCCAGTATCGCAGTACTTCAAACATTCCCCGCTCCTGCACACCTGCGGGAGCCTGCATATATTTTGGAAATGACTGCACCGCTTTCTTATAGGCCTCGAAGAACAACCCGTCCTTACTCTTGAAATGCTGGAATACCGATCCCTTGGCAATCCCCAACTGCGCCGCAACATCTTCCACGCGCGCCGCACTATAGCCGCGCTCGGCAAAATGGCGGATCGCAACCTCCACAATTCTTCCACGTTTAGCTTCTGATCGTGGACGGGCCTTCCCGTCTCGCCTCAGTTGCGTTGGTTTCGCCAGACTGCTTGCAATACCTTCCATGGCCCAACTCCCAGTTCCCTATTGACCGCCGGTCAACAGACGATACAGCACTCTCCGTCCATTTTTCAATCGCTTTTTACGTGGACTTTCGATAGTTTCGTGAATTGCAGCTTTGGTTCGGCTTGACCAACGGTCATTCGCATGTCTGCCGACTTAAATTCATTTTATGACGCCGTCATTATTGGCGCTGGTCACAATGGCCTGACCGCAGCCGCGTATATTGCGCGGGCTGGCTATTCGACTCTCATGCTCGAACGGCGCGACCTTGTCGGCGGATGCTGTGTGACCGAAGAGATTGCTCCGGGTTGCCTGGCGTCCACAACTTCGTACATCGCCAGCATGCTTCGACCCGAAGTGATTCGCGACCTTCATCTCGCCGATCACGGGCTGCGCATGGTTCCATGCGACCCCGCGCTTCAGGTTCCGTTTCCCGATGGTCATCTCGTCTCCTGGTGGTCGAATCGAGATCGAGCAATCGGAGAGTTGCGGAAGATTTCGTCGAAAGATGCCGAAACTTTCGTCCGGATCGACGATCGCCTCAAAAAACTAGCCCGTTATCTCCAGCCATTCTTTCTCGAGCCTCCACCCGAATTCAGCACCCGATCATTCGATGGATGGTCTGATTTGTTCCGGGCAGGTAAACACTTCCGCGGAATCTCAAACGCTGAGATTTCGCAGATGGTCACATTTCTGACCGGCAGCCTCGGTGACTTTCTCGATCGTAACTACGAATCCGAAAAAGTGAAGACCTTATTTCTAGCTAATAACGTCTATGGCAAGCATGGAGGCCCTTACCAACCAGGTAGCGCACTCGGCTTATTGTTTCACTTACTAAGTGGTGGTGACAACGAGAAACAAGGATTCTATGGACATGTTATGGGCGGCATGGGCTCAATCACAGAGGCCATGGCCACGGCGGCAAGAGCTTTCGGAGCAGAAATTCGGACCAACAGCCCGGTCCAGCACATCGACTCGCGTGATGGAAGGGTGCGCGCGGTAGTGCTCCAAGACGGAACTGAAATTCGCGCGCGCGTCGTGCTTTCAAACGCCGACCCGAAACGCACCTTCCTTGGCATGATTCCCGAACGCGACTTGCCGGGCGATTTTGTGCACGCGATTCGCGGCATCAAGATGGATGGCCCTTGCGCAAAAGTTAATATGGTCTTATCCGAGGAGCCATGCTTCAATGGCACGCCGTCGAATTACGACGCGCAACAACGTTCTCTTTTCACATTAGTTCCGTCCCTCGAATTCGCCGAGCGTTGTTACGACATCGCCAAGTTCGGAGAAATCCCCGAACAGCTTTGGATCGATTGCGTTATTGCCTCAAATGCTGACCCGTCCCTCGCGCCTGTCGGTAAGCATGTTATGACTTGCTTCGTGCAGTATGTTCCCTACAAACTTCGCCATGGCACGTGGGATGAAAACCGCGATCTGCTTGGCGATCGCGTAGTCAAGAAAATTGCCGAGTACGCACCCAACGTTCCGAACGCAGTCATCGCGCGGCAAACTCTCACTCCGCTTGATCTCGAGCGCACCTATGGACTGACCGAGGGCAACATATTCCATGGTGACTTAAATCTCGAACAATTATTTTTCAATCGCCCGGTCGCTGGGTGGTCGCAGTATCGCACGCCGATTGCAGGTCTTTATTTATGTGGCGCTGGAGCTCATCCTGGCGGCGGCGTCACCGGGGCCCCGGGGCACAACTGTGCCCACCAGGTTCTGCGCGATTTGAAAAAAGGAAAATTCAAGGACGCCGTAGCTTGAGGTCGGAACTCGCGGCTTGGCGTGGTGCGCGCATTCAGAAAAGATGCATCATCAGTCAATGCTGCGCAGTCTGATCTGGAAAGGAGAATGCAGATGCCCGAAACTCCGCAACAGTACACGCAGCGCATCATGGCTAACGCTCAAGACCAGGACCCAATAACAATCCAGTCGTCCACCAACAAGATGCTTACTCGCCTGATCAAAGATATTTCGACCGCTAAACTGCGCAAGCGGCCGGCGCCTGATGCTTGGTCAGTGGCCGACATTTTGGCCCACCTTGCTGATGCCGAAATCGTTATCGCGTGGCGCCTACGCTCGACTCTTGGAGCGCCGGGAACACCGATCCAGGCCTACGACCAGAACGCCTGGCTCATCGCTGGACATTATGAGAAGAGGGACCCGCACAAATCCATCGAACTGCATGGCGCCGTACGCGAGGCAAATCTTGCTCTGCTTAAATCGCTTTCTCCGGATCAGTGGAAGCACTACGGCCAGCACGCCGAGCGCGGCCAGGAATCGATCGAGCATATCGTTCGGCTGATAGCCGGGCATGATATTAACCACATCCGCCAAATTGAGCGCATCCTAACTCCAAAGTGATCGTATTTACAAAGGAGCAGTTATGCCGAAACAAGGTATTCTCGAACGCCTGAAGCGAGGTCCCGTCCTTGGCGATGGCGGCTACTTACTCGAACTCGAAAAACGTGGATGGGTGCGTCCGGGTCCATTTACTCCAGAAGTTGCGATTGTCTATCCTGACGCGCTCCGTGAACTCCACATTGAGTTTCGCGAAGCCGGAGCCGAAGTTCTACAAGCGCTGACCTTCTATGCCAGTCGCGATAAGTTAGCCACCGTCGGACTGGAAGACCGCGTCGAAGATATTAATCGCAATGCGGTCCGCGTGGCCAGGGAAGTTGCGGGCGAGCAATGCCTGGTCGCCGGCAATTTGAGTTTGACCTGGATGTATGAAACGAATAGTTCCACTGCCGCTGATTACGTCCGTCAGACTTTTGACGAACAGCTGCGAGTTCAATGCGATGAAGGGATAGACTTCATCATCGGCGAAACCTTCTCCTGGTTAGGTGAAGCGCTGCTCTGCGTGGAACGGGCAAAGAAGACGGGGCTTCCCGTCATGGTCACTATTTGTTTTGAAAATAAGGACGAAACCTCGGAGGGAGCGGACGCCGCTACGGCCGCCAAAACGCTTTTCGATGCCGGAGCCGATATCGTCGGCATGAACTGCCTGCGGCCGCCGGAGCATATTCTCGGGCCGATGGAACAAATGCGCAAAGCGGTCGACGGATATCTCGCTTGCCAGCCAGTTGCTTATAACACGCCCAAAGATAAACCCGACTTCACCAGCTTATCCGAGTTTCCTTACGCCCTTGACCCGCTTCAACTAACTCGCAAACAAATGGGTGAGTATGCTCTTCAAGCCAAAGAAATCGGAATCAACTACATCGGATCGTGCTGCGGATCGGTTGCCGAGCATGTAAGGGAGATGGCAAGGGTATTAGGCAAACTGCCCGCCGAAAGCCGCATCTGGAAGAAGGGTGGAACGAAACCTATGTCAGCCTATGAATACTACGATCATGACGGTGTAACAACCAAGTAACGGTGATAGTTACTTTGTCCCGTCAGCGTTATCAATCAGTGTTACGTTCGTTGTTTGACGCGGTCGAGCAGCATGAACACCAAAACACCAAGCAAAGCATTGGCCACGCCTGACACCAGTTCATGCCGCCAACTCCACGCCATGTGCAGTCCAACCAGGCCGCGGGCTATCATGAAATAAACGATCTCGTGCACCACATAAAAGAAAATTGTCAGGAGGAATCGAGCGCCGGTATTTTCGACGTCCAGCTTGATCCCTAATGAAGACGCGCCAAATCCCACTACGGTCTTAGAGATTCCGTAGAGCCCGATGGGCTGATGCGTCAGCGCATCCTGAAAAATGCCGATTAACCCACCAGTGATCAATCCTGCCAGTGGACTGCGCCGAGCCGTGGCGAAACCGATTACGACCAGCAATGGAAGATCGAAGTTCGAAAAGAAAGGAAAACGCAGCGGCAGCCATGCCTGAATGAAAACAGCGGTCAGCGGAATCAGAATCGTCGCAGGAAGGCTGAAGCGGTAAACCTCAACCTGCTCTCCTGATGTGTAAGTAATAGCCACGTCAGTGCGGGCTGTCTTGCGGGTTGTCCTGCAAAACGGGTTGCGGCTTAGGATCGACCGCGGCTTTTACGGGTTTCGGGATGGGCTTTGCATCTGCGGTTGCGGCTCCCGTTATCGGCCCGCCATTGCTGGCCGACGCCGGCGGGGTCGCCGGCTTCGGCTTGGCATCGGAACCGGCATTCGATGGTGCTGCGGAGGTGTCGGCAGTGCCGGTCTTGGCAGGAACTCCAGGCAGTCGTTCCGCCAGGATATCGATGGCGCGGACCGAGCCGCCTTGATCAGGCTGCGCCTGCTTCTCATCAATCTTCGTTACAACGAGCACTTCCTCTAACTTACTAAGATTGGCGGCGGGACGCACGCGAATGTTGAGAAAGAGCTCACCCCCCGGCGCAACCTTCATTACTCGACCGACCAACAGGCCCTTTGGAAAAATGCCATCACCACCACTCGTCAGCACCAGTTCCCCGGCAGGCACGGTTTCGTCGCTCATAACTTTTTCGAGGACCACTTCGCCAGATGGCGAACCGCGCAGAATGCCTTGCAGCCGCGTTTTGTCGAGAATCGCGCCGACCCCGCTTGTCTGGTCATCGATCAACAGCACCTGCGAGGTAGAGCCATACACGCGCAAAACCTTGCCCACAATGCCGTCCGCAGTGATCACCGCCATGTCGGGCTTTATGCCATCGTGTTCGCCCTTGTCGATATAGACTGAGCGCGATAACTCGCTGCCACTGGATCCGATCACTTGCGCGGCTTTGGTTTGGGAGATGAATTGTTCTTTGAACGCGAGAAGTGCCTGCAGACGGCGCGCCTGATCGGCATCCTGGCTCATCCGCACACGTTCCAGACTCATCTGCTCGATCTGCGCCTTCAGGCTGCGGTTCTCAGCCCGTACTCCGCGCAGGTAAAAATAGTTGTGCCAGATGTTGCTGCTGGTGGTTTGCGTCCAGACCAGCAACTTTTCCAGAGGCGTCACCGAATCCACCGCCCAGATCCGAATCAGGCGCGTGGATTCGCTATCCGACGTACGCTTGACCTGCACGGCCAAGCCGAGAATCTGGGCGAATAAAACACCCACCAGTACGATCAGATTGCGGTAGCGTCCGAGGACATCCATAACTGCAGTTCTCAGTTGTCAGTTTCAGCAAACCCGTTATCCCTGAGACGGTCAATAACCGTAGATTGCCATACCGAGCCCGCGCGCAGCGAGTGGCCGAGGGATCTGCATTTGCCCCACTTGTCGCCCGAAGCTCTACTCGATCGAAATCTTGCGCAGCAGCTTGAAGTCGGAGAGCATCTTGCCGGTGCCGAGAACCACGCTGCATAGCGGATCGTCGGCGATCGAGACCGGCAGCCCCGTTTCTTCGCGGATGCGCTTGTCAAGGTTCTTGATCAGCGCGCCGCCGCCCGTAAGCACGATACCGCGGTCGCTGATATCAGCTGAGAGTTCCGGTGGCGTGCGTTCAAGCGCGACGCGGATTGCATTCATAATCGTCGAAACACATTCACTCAGTGATTCGCGAATCTCGCTGTCATCCACGGTGATTGTTTTAGGCACGCCTTCGATCAGGTTGCGCCCCTTGATTTCCATGGTCAACGGCTTGTCGAGCGGATACGCAGAGCCTATTTCCATCTTGATCTGTTCGGCAGTACGCTCGCCCACCAATAGATTATATTTGCGTTTGAGGTAGTTCATGATGGCCTCATCCATCTGATTGCCGGCCATGCGCACGGAGCGCGAATACACGATGCCGCTCAGCGAGATTACCGCGATGTCGGTCGTCCCGCCGCCGATGTCGACCACCATGTTGCCGCTGGGCTCGGTGATCGGCAGCCCTGCGCCAATCGCCGCGACCATGGCCTGCTCGACGAGATGAACCTCGCTCGCTTTGGCGCGATAGGCGGAATCCATGACGGCGCGCTTTTCCACCTGTGTGATTTCCGAAGGCACGCCGATGACGATTCGCGGATGCACCAGCATCTTGCGGTTGTGGGCCTTCTGAATGAAGTAGTTCAACATCTTCTCAGTGACTTTGAAGTCGGCGATGACGCCATCTTTCATCGGCTTGATGGCAACGATGTTGCCGGGCGTGCGGCCCAGCATCTCCTTGGCTTCTTTGCCCACCGCTTCCACTTCGCCGGTGTTTTTGTTGATCGCCACGATCGACGGCTCGTTAACGACGATGCCCTTGCCGCGCGCGTATACCAGAGTATTGGCCGTCCCGAGATCAATGGCGAGATCGCTCGAAAACATGCTGAACAACGATCGCAGATTGTGCGAACGTGATGAGCCGTTATGGAATCCGTTATTTGACATGACGATACGTCTCTCTCCCGGTATTTCGTCTCGCCCCTGGAACCTGGGCTTTCGTCGGTCGCCGTATAATTTGCGTTTTGCTGGTTTCCTCTATTCTACTTGCATGTTCAGCGGAACTGGTTGTCAAATTGGCAACCGTATTCCCCCCTACCCTGAACATCGTGTCTTAACCGCGAAACCTTTACTGAATCACCACTTTCTCCTGGCGGGTGTTGACCCCGCCTTGCAAATTCTGGGCCGTCACCGTGATCAGGTTTTCGCCATCGGGCAAGGGCGGCGTGAAGTAGTGGAACGAACCATCGTCACCCACCATGGGCACTTCCCTTCCGTTCACCATGACCCGCGCTCCCTCTTCGGTCTTGCCCGTCACTTCGATCACGTGGCCATGCTGTATAAAAGGATCGAGTGCCAGCGACAATTCATTCTTTTCCTTCGTCTTGACAATGATGGTAAAGCGATTTTTTTCGCTCTCCACCGACTGCTTGCCGCTGGCATCGTAGGACTGGATGGACCAATAATAAGCTCCCACAGGCAGGCCAGTCACAACCACGCTGGCCGTTTCAACCTTACGGTCAAGTAATAGCGACGAAAAATATGGATTGTGGGATATACGCAACCGGTATCCAGCGGCATTCGCCATCGGAGTCCAGGCAAATTCCACTTCCTTCGCCTTCTCGTTTGGATTGATGAATACCGGCATCATGTTCCCGGGCGTGATCGGCGCGGGTGGGCCGATTTCTGTGGCGCGTTCCATGGTTTTCGACGACGCCTGGAAGCTTACCTTTTCCCAGTTCGACAAATGCACCGTTTCACCATTACGTTCAATATCGCCGCTTCCTTTTTTGACCAGAATTTCGTGATGATCGTCTTTGGGATCATTGTGCACCATGGCCGCAGAATCAGGGGCCAACGAAGCCTTTGCGCCCGCGACAATGACCTGCGACTTTGACCCCTGCACATAAGTCGCCGTAGTCAGATCGACGGTGCCAGTCGTGACCGCAACCGATACGTTGGTTTGTTGCTGGTCGTTAGCCGAGTTCTCTTCGATCACAATCAGCGAGTCCTGTTTTACCGTGTAGTTAGTGCCGTCGTTGAAAACAATCTTGGCCATGCCCTCGGCGCCCGTCTGCACTACGTCGCCTTTTTCGAGCGGGACGTTGTAGTCGGCATGGATCCAGCTATTACTGTTCCCTTTCTTCACCCTGATGGTGCCATCTAGCGCGGTGAAATGCGCCTGCTGCGCTACCGCGGCCGATGGTCCCTTAAGCGGAGGTGCAAGTCCCGCGACTTTTTCGAGCAAGCTCGCGGAGATATGCTCTGCGGCCTTCACCGTCGAATCGGTGAATTTTGGAAATGCCACGCGCATCACCGCGCCAAAGATCAATGCCACACCGAGCAGCGCTACCAGCACGCTGCGGTATGTCACTGTCTTCCAGGCTACATAGAGTCCCGGCTTGACTTTATTCGACACGAGCTAGTCCCAACATCATTATGAATTTCTGAGAATACGGGGATATCTCTCAGCCTGTGACCATCATATCGTCGCTGGTATAGGTATTAAACTTGAGTGAGGGGGTAATAGGGTTACGAAAGTGACTTTGCGGAGAGGAGGCGGCAACCGCCAAAAGGACACTTTCAACAGCCGCAGGTATCACTTCTTGCCAAAGAATGCCGGGAATCTTAATGACGATTCGGCGCGTGTCACGTCTATAACATAGAACTCATGCGCCGGACTACCGTCACTTCACCGCTACTGATCCTGGCACTAGCCCTATCCAGCTCAGGTTGCGTGGCCGGATGGGGTGGCCAGGAACTCGCCTCGTGCGCTAATCCACGGGCCCGACAAGATTGCTCGCAGAAGAAACCCGGCAGCGGACCTGCGCGAAGTCTGGCGTATTTTCACGTCCTGAAATCGCCCTCTGGCAAGTGCGGCATGAGAAGTTTCGTGCCCTTTCAGTTTGCGGAGTTTTGCGCTTTCGAGATTTCCGCTCCACTCTTGCGCAGCGCGGGGAACATCTTAGCCCCGTCTGCCTCGGGAATCGTCGTCTCCTCGATCGGCTCCCCTGAGACCGATCGCGGCCCTCCTGCCTCCTGAAAATCAGCCCCACCCTGCGCGTCGAGCTACCAGTTTTGTGTGCTCGCGCGTACCTTAAGGCGTTTCTAACTGAGTTCTCAAGGAGCTATCATGAAAGTTGCATTTCGCATTTTCTTCTGCCTGCTTCTCGCCGTCACCAGCCACCTTGCTCTAGCGCAAACGAGACTAACAGCAACTCAAGCGCTCGATTTCTGGATAACCACAACCGAAACCGCGGTGGTTTCCGCCGCCGATGCGATGCCCGAAGAGAAATACGGCTTCGTGCCCACCAAGGGAGAATTTACCGGAGTCCGCACCTTCGCTCAGCAGATCAAGCACCTGGCCGCCAACAACTATCGTATGGCCGCGTACATTCTCGGTCAGACGCCCACTCCCGAACAGAAGTCCGAGACTGGCCCCGACGAGGTCCAATCGAAGGCCCAGATTATGGACTACGTCAGAGGCTCGTTTGCCTCACTGCATCGCGCGATGGCAGCCATCAACGAGCGGAATCTGTTGGAACCTCTGGCCGCCTTCCCCAGCCCACTGCAGAAGACTCGCCTTCAACTTGCCGAGGACGTGGTGGCGCACTCCTTCAATCACTACGGCCAGATGGTGGAATACCTGCGCATGAACGGAATCGTCCCCCCGGCGAGCCGCAGGTAGAGTCTCACCGGCTACCAACCGACCGTAAAACCGCCACCCAACATGCTTCTGCGTGTTGGGTGGATTTCCTTTGCCAACCTATGCGCGCTTTGCGGTTGGCGGTTTCGCAGTGTGCGCTATAACGAGGTTTCGCCACCCCCGCCTTGCCCCTCCGCACCCCGGTTGTTAGCATAGAAGTTCGGCATATTTCCAGGAGGCTTATGGCGACCGATACCCTGACCAGCCCCTCGATCGCGGGCAGTAAGATCGCAGGCGGTAAGACCCAGACGAAGGTTTTTAAGAATTTCATCGACGGCGAGTGGGTCGAATCCGCCAGCGGACAGACCTTCGAAGATCGCAATCCCGCCGACACACGCGAGGTCGTTGCCACCTTCCAGCGGTCCAATAAAGCGGATGTAGACGCGGCCGTGGATGCAGCCAAGCGCGCCTTTTCCAAATGGCGTCTGGTGCCCGCACCGCGCCGCGCTGAGATGGTCTTTCGCGCCGCCGAGATCCTGATCGAACGCAAAGAAGATCACGCCCGCGACATGACGCGCGAAATGGGCAAGGTGTTGAAAGAAACTCGCGGCGATGTGCAAGAAGCGATTGACGCCGCCTACTACAACGCCGGTGAAGGCCGCCGCCTGTTTGGCCCAACCGTACCGTCGGAGTTACCCAACAAATTCGCCATGGCCGTTCGCCAGCCCATCGGCGTTTGCGGCATGATTACGCCGTGGAATTTTCCCATGGCAATCTCGTCATGGAAGCTGCTGCCAGCCGTGGTCTGCGGCAACACTTGCGTAATCAAACCCGCGCAGGATACTCCGCTTTCCACCTTCAATCTCGTCCAAGCGCTAACCGACGCTGGCATCCCGAAAGGCGTCATCAATGTGGTGGCGGGCTACGGCACCGAAGTGGGCACGCCATTGACCGAGCATCCTGCAGTTCGCGCAATATCGCTTACCGGATCTTCAGCGGTAGGCAGAATCGTAGGCGCCACAGCCGCTAAAAGTTTCAAGCACTGTTCGCTGGAACTCGGCGGAAAAAATCCAATGATAGTGCTTGATGACGCGAACCTCGACCTGGCCATCGAAGGCGGCCTCTGGGGCGCGTTCGGCACCACCGGCCAGCGTTGCACCGCGACCAGCCGCATCATCGTGCAAAAGGGCGTGTATCGCAATTTCATCGACCAGTTCGTAGCGCGCGCCAGGAAAATTAAAGTCGGCAACGGCCTCGACGAGACCGTCGAGATGGGCCCTGCAGTGAACGAGAACCAGCTCAAGACCGATCTGAACTATATCGAGATCGGAAAAAATGAAGGCGCGAAGTTGGTCACCGGAGGCAATCGCCTCGACAAAGGCGAATACCAGCATGGATGGTTCCTGGAGCCCACCGTTTTCACCGACGTCGATCCCAAAATGCGCATCGCGCAAGAAGAAATCTTTGGCCCCGTAGTTTCGATCATTCCGTGCGACGATCTAGAAAATGCCATCGAAATTGCAAACAACATCGAGTATGGGCTATCGTCCTCCTTGTACACAAAAGACGTGAACAAGGCGTTCGCTGCCATCCGCGATCTCGAAGCCGGCATCACCTATATCAATGCGCCGACGATTGGCGCGGAAGTCCATCTACCCTTCGGCGGCACAAAGGCCACCGGCAACGGACATCGCGAGGGCGGCATTGGAGCGATTGATTTTTATACGGAGTGGAAATCTGTCTATGTCGATTATTCCGACAAGCTGCAGAAGGCGCAGATCGATAGAGTGGATTAACCGCGCCTAGCGCATCTCACCACCTAATGACCGAAATCCCTTGACTTAAGGCCCGGCTGCGCGCGACGATAACATTCTGCTTGGGGCAGTTCAGAGGCCGTTTCCGTTTCCAAAACGGGACTCGAATCTGCCCCAAAGCCGTTTTCAGCGCTTTAAAGACCTAAGTCTATGGTTTATAAAGACTTTACCCGCAAGTCCTTTAAATCCAAAGACCTGGCGCGGCTTCCCCGCTAAGTCTTTTACTCTTAAAGACCCCTTGGGGAGGGGTATACCCCCAGCTACAGAGTAACTAGAACCGTTTCGGGAATGGCAAAAGCTAGTTTTTTCGTGAGATCATCGATGCCCATCACCCAACTCCGCGAAATCGCCCCCGCAGCCCGTCTCGAGAACGTCCGCTACGCCATTCGCGATCTGGCCTGCGTCGCCGACGAAGTCGCGCGCCAGGGACACAAGATTCTGCCACTTAACATCGGCGACCCACTCAACTTCGATTTTCGAACTCCCGCGCACATGATTGAAGCCGTCTACAAAGCGATGCGCGACGGGAAGAATGGATATTCTCCATCTTCAGGCATCAAGGAAGCCCTCGATGCGATTCGCGGCGAGGCGGCGCGCAAGAACATTACTAATATCCAGGATGTCTTCGTCACCTCAGGCGTGAGTGAAACAGTCGACATCTGCCTGAGCGCGCTGCTCAATCCGGGCGACAACCTGCTGACGCCTTGCCCCGACTATCCGCTCTATTCGGCGGTTCTCGCGAAGCTCGAAGTCGGACTCAACACTTATTACCTGAACGAAGAGGACGGCTGGCAGCCCGATCTCGACGACATCAGGAAAAAAATCACCCCACGGACGCGCGGCATGGTGTTGATCAATCCCAACAATCCGACGGGCTCCGTCTGCACCCGCGCAACGCTCGAAAAGATTGCTGCCTTGGCTCGCCAACACAACCTGATCATTTTTTCCGATGAAATTTACGAGAAGTTGATAATCGACGAAGAAGACGAAGAAAAGGAAAAAGATTCTCACGTGGCCATGGCGGCAGTTGCGCCGGATGTGCCAGTAATTACTTTCGGCGGCCTGTCCAAAAATTATCTTGCCCCTGGATGGCGCATTGGATGGGGCATTGCCAGCGGTGAAGCTTCTGTCATTAATCCCTACCTCGAAGGCGTGAACAAGCTGTTGCGGGCTCGGCTTTGCGCCAACCATCCCGAACAATATGCGATTAAGGCCGCGCTCGAAGGCCCACAGGATCACCTGATCGACGTGAAGCGCAAGCTGCGCACCCGCCGCGATCTGACCATGAAGTGGTGCGGCGAAACTCCTCGCGTCAGCTGTGTGGCCCCTCGTGGAGCCTTCTACGCCTACCCCAGCATCGACATTCCAGAAGGCGACGACGTTTTCGTCACCGAACTTATTCGGCAAAAGCACGTGACGGTCGTGCATGGATCGGGCTTCGGGCAGCGCCCCGGAACGAAACATTTTCGCATCGTTTTTCTGCCCGACGAACAGACGCTAACGGCCGCATATGAAGCGATCGCCGATTTCTTGCGCGAACGATATGGGAATTAGTAAACCTTGAATCAACGCTCACGGGCGTGGTGACGGGGTTTTGCCCCGTTCAGGCGGTCGCAGGCCCCGATCCGCCGGACCGGGGCCTGCGAGTTAAGCCGATCTATTGCCCTGTCTGTCGCGTGGCAAACAACTGCCGGTAAGTCAAGGTTTCCACGTCGCGGAACATCGGGGTTCCGGGTGGCAGGCCCTGGGGCAGCGTGAAGTCCGAGTCGAAAACATAGTTTCGCGACGGCGGCGAGTATACGTCAGTACAGCACTTGTATATTCCCGTGTTATAGGTTGCATAGAACAGACTCACGATCGAGCCCTTGTAATTCAGGGTTGCGGGGCCCCAGTTTTCCAGGTAGCGGAGGAAGTTGTGCACGCCTCCGTCGGTGCCATAGTCTTGTGCGCCCCAGGTCGGCTGCGGGAAATTAATATTCTTCCCCGATGCAATTGCAAGCCGATAGTAAGTGTTCGTGGCAGGGCGGTTCGAGGGCAAGGTGGTGTCATTCTCCATGCTCAATTCGTCAAGCCAATTGTTCGAAAGTACTGTAACGGCGTCCGCGATCACTGCGGCCGACGCGTGGCCGGTTGCGTCCGTCGGGGTCGAGGCCCAGGTGCTGTCCGTCGAGTTGCTGTTGTAATCACCCATGATGTAGACCGGGTTTTCCGAGGCCACCGTGAGACCACCAGGGTCGGTTGCAGTTCCACTGGGGCTTAGGGGTAGATTGCCGAGCGAGCCATCCACCAATCGCAACACGTGGCGAGCGCCACTGACCCAATTCTTCCGCGCCGTGCTCATGCAGCTGCTGATTCGCGGGCTGTATGGATTGTCAGGCGTGGCGGCATAGATCTGGGCATTTTGGCTTCCTCCCGCGGTCTTGGTGAACAGACCGGTGGTCAGGCTTAACGAGCCGTTCCACTGACCTAATCCCAAGTCCCCTGTACCCCAGTTATCCAATAACCCATTCTGATTCACGTCCTCGGGAGAAAGCGATCTGCCCGACGGAATTGGTTCCAGTATGCCATCAGGCGTGCCGGCCTGGCTGGATGAGTTAATTACGTCTTCCAGTCCCGCATCTCCAGTCCGTATGCCTCCGGCATTCTGGTTGTACAACATCCCCCGGCGATCGGAGAAATACAGCACGTATCCGTTCTGGGCGACGTAATCCACATTGGTGCCGCTCGAGCCGATCGTTCCCTGCAGCCATAACTGCAAGTTGCCCACATCGATTTCAACCGCGTTCATCACGCCCATTGTCGTGCAGCTGTTGTTTGCTCCCGAATCCACATCGCGTGGCTCGCCTTCGCGGGCATCGTAAAAGTTGATGGGATACCAATTGTTCATCGTGACACTTTGGTTGGTGGCGGTTTGTCCCTTTGCAGTTGTGGTATAGGTCGTCGTCGTAAGCGGTGTTCCCGCGCTGATATTGAGGCCCAGGAAATAGCTGCTGCTCGCTGCATCGATCTGTACATCCGGAGGCACCGGATTAGTCCATGAGGTGCAGACATTATGGGTGTTGTGAGCCGTACATACCGGGGCAGTCCCGGTGGTCGCGATCGTGCCGTCGCCGTTACGATCCGCCGGTTGCTGCAAGAGCAAAATCGCATTCGGATTTATATCGTTAGAAAATCCACCCGTCTCCCCGCTGCCCGCCGTGTTCTGCGTCGGAGGATTTAAATCTCGCGCGAATCCCAGTTTTAGCCATTCGGTGGTTACCGGGTGCCAGGTGCCATTTGCGTCCCGGTATTCCACCCGCAGCCAGCCGTCGATCAAGTTCCAGGTTTGCGTTGGCGCGGTCATGGTAGCAAGGTATGGGGAGGTGGGTGCCGTGGTGGTTGGGCAATTGGGAGGAATGTTAGCGCTAGGGATCGAGTAAGTGCCGCCGGTCGGCGGGCAAAGCGCAAAGGTGGTTGGCGTGTCGGTTACGGTTGCATCTTTATAAATCAAAGGCTGATTCGCCGGGGAGACATTGGTTTCGGACGCAACCGCTGATGCCATCGTGTCTGGAGCGAGAGGCCAGTCCGCTGGCAGACAGCTGTAGGTATAGGTTCCGCTCGTGCACGCATTTGCCGGACATGGACTGCCCGCGCAGGTCGAGGTATCCGGACGATAACCGTTCAGCGCCGTAGCGAAGTACGTGCTATAAAAATTTCCCCCCGTTGGAGCCGTAACCTTCCACGGGCTTGGGGACGACGGATAGGATGTCGGAACGCCATATTGATAGCTGCCCACATTCGCCAAACGCACATTATTCGCATCCGAACTACCACCCGGCAAATCGGCCGGATTGTCGCTCAACAGGACGTGAATCTGCGCCAGGTTGTATTCGCGCGATTGGGTCAACGAGCTCGAGTCCGTCGGCTGTGGCCTGCGAATAATTTCGTAGGGGAAGGTGGTTCCATTCACAAAGGGCATCGAAAGCTTCTTGGCGCCGGTCCCGGGAACCGAGGTGCTTCCATAGTTCCCGTTGATTAGCATTAGACTTGTCGTGGACTTGGAAAAAGTATTCCAATTGCTCGCATTGTAGGTTGATGCTGACTGAGCCATACTGCTGCCCGCACCGGTAACGCTGCCATCTCCGTAGCTGCTGGAAGAGGGCGCAGGCATCGCTGTGCAATTCGTCGTAGATGTGCTGCACCCGCTGGGGTTGGTCGGAATATCTACGGTGCCGTTATAGTTCACGCTCGCGCTGTATCCATTCGCCAATTGCGTCCGAATCACATTGCCGTATGCCGACAGCTGGCTGTGAAATGACAGTGTGCTGCCAGGCCCGACGAACGGGTACAAGTCACCATTCGTGTGTACCGGGCCGACCATGTCAAAATTAGGACCACTGAAGAATGAGAGGTCGCTGTCCGAGAACACTCCGAACTGAAATACAGGGATCAGCGCCACCTGCGCCTGCCGTGTCATGCTCACTTCCTGGCCCCCGACCAGGTCGGCTGTGACCAGCATGTTTACCGGAATGATCTGTGCCCACAAGCCGGCGTTCTGTCCGTTACCCGAGATCTCCCCCCAGTTTGCAGTCAAAGTTGTTGGGCAAGTCGTACTCTGCGAACTCCCTGGCATCACCGAATATTGCGTCCAGGTGACTCCCACCATCGACGGCTGATAAGAGGCGCCGCCGACCGCGCAGATTTGGGAAGCGGTAGGAGCCTGTGCGTTCTGAAAGGTCGAGTTCAGGTCTGCGGACATTTTTTCGATGCCACCCTCGGCGGCATGAAAGGCTCGGTCGTTCTGCAGATCCGTGCCGCCCACTTTGCCTTCGGTGTTGACCATCATCATCAAGCCAATTGCAATTCCTGACAGCAACAGCAACATCAGCAAGGACGCGATTAGCGTAAATCCCTTGGTGTCCGGTCTCGCGCTTCTGCTTCGGTAGGTCCCCATGACATCAATCTCCTTCGCTTGACTTATCCTCGTCTCGCTCAGCTTTGACGACTTCCTAATTCTGGGGAAGGTTATCGGCTGCGTCAGATCTTGTGCGCTAACCGATGCTGGAACTCCGATTCCCATATTGACCGAGTTCGTAGGTCGCTCCGCTTGCGATAAGATCGCCAAAAAAAGATCGCCTAAAAGATTTTGCCTATCCGGGGGATTGGTTTTAGCCGGGTATCGCCAACAAGCCTAGAGAGTTACTATTCGAATATCTGGCTAAACTACCTAATGGTAGGAACAGTCCGAGGGTACGTCAAAGTACTGCCGTAACCTATCCGATGTGACCCTTACGCAGAATTAGGCGCTCTCGCGAGGGAAGAGCGCGGCATCGACGCCGCGCTCCTCATTGCAGTGCTGCATTGCAGGGCTGTCGCACATCAGCGGCGGCAGGCCACAGTTGTAGTAGAAATCGGGCTGAGGAAAATCGCGTGCTCATGTTCTCATGGCAAGAACGATTCAGGCGCCTTCGAGTAGAATCTAAGAAAGACTGACTCTTTTCTATCCACGGATATATGAAAACTGCAAGTAACAACCTGAAAGATCGCCTCGCCCGCTACCGTGAGATCAAGATCAGCGTGATCGGGCGAAAGTCAGGGAAGTCCATCTCGATTCCAGTCTGGTTCGTGCTCGAGGCTGACAAGCTCTTCCTGCTGCCCGTCCACGGCTCCGACACGCAGTGGTACAAAAACGTGCTTAAGAACCCGGCCATTCGGATTGATGCGCGTGGCGTAGAATCAGAGTTCCGCGCCATTCCCGTTACAGATGGCAAAACCGTGAACTCCGTAATCGAGAGGTTCCGCGAGAAATACGGGACAGAAGATGTGAAGAAGTATTATGCGAAATTCGATGTGGCGGTTGTGGTGAAAATGGGCTGATTGCCTCTGTGCTTTAAAGGGTTCCCTCCGAACTGCAACGTCGGTCAAATCTTGGGCGCAGGGTTCTGTAGGTCAGAAGTTCTCTCTCTATGCAAGAAGTTCCAGTAACGGTGTTATGTTACCTATCCTATCTCGCACAAAATACGATACGGCATGCCTCGTGCTTCAAAATACACAACCAGGCAAATTAACTTGGAGGAATCATGCCAAGCGTACACATCGACCACTGCGGTGAAATGGCAATCGTTGAATGTGCAGGACGATTTGTCCGCCACGAGGCTGCGTTCAAATTACGGAACGCCGTTACCTCCCAGTCAGATGCTCGTGTCGTAGTCTTGGACCTTACTGACATGCATGCCATAGGTGGCGGGGGAGTGGGGACGCTGCTGCTCTTGCAGAAATGGGCTGAGGACCACAACATTCGATTCCAGATATTCAATCCCTCGGAGCCGGTCCTGAACAAGCTGAAGCACGTCAACTTTGAGATTCTAAAAACGACGTGACACAAGGCCTCTCCTAGCTACAATCTGCCAGCTATAATCTGGCCTGGAATGTACCTCTGCCTGATTCAGAGTTTTTGGTCAGTGCTTTACTGCCAGACAACTACGAACAGATCCACACTCTGCGTGTGCTTGGCCACTTTCGCTCGAATCGCGATAGATTCCAAGCGGGTAATAGCTGACCTCTTTCAGTAGACAATCCCCAGATACAGTTCTGCTGCTATACAATTGAGCGGCTGTCAAAATCCCGAGGGGGACAACAATGTCAAATTTGCAGAATGCTCTGCAGGAACTTCGCGACAAGCGAAGCCTGGCACAGCAAGAGGTTGAGAAGTTAAGTGAAATAATTGCTGGGATAGAGTCTTTGAATGGTGTCGCGGCGTCTCCGGCCACATCCCCGAAGACAAGCCGATCGAAGCGAATTATATCGGCGGCTTCGCGTCACAAAATGGCGATGGCGCAAAGAGCTAGATGGGCGAGTGTGCGGAAACAAACGCAGTCTTCGGCTAACAAGACTTCGGCTGATAAGACACCCAATCCGACTCCTATAAAACGGACCATGTCGGCCGCCTCCCGCAAGAAGATCGCGGCGGCTTTACGCGCGCGATGGGCGAAGATACGGGCCGAGAAGAAGGCAGCGTAGAGTCAATGAAGCCTGTTGCGGGGAGTTCGCGACAGGCTTTCATGCTTGAAAAGCGATTACAAAGCAAAGCTTCTCTAAGACCAAGACAAGACTGTCTCCGGATTCTCTTTAAGCTATGAGTTCTTATTCCCAGACAAGAAAACCCGAAAGTTCCAGGTCACCGGTCAGACGGAGTAACGCCGCAGACGGAGTAACGCCACCTTACAGCCTTTTATGAACGCGACCACGGAGAAACGCTCGATGCAAGCACCCATCTTCATTTGGAAGATCACCAGACTCAAGCTCGCCAGACTGAAGTTCACCACACTCACCATTGCAATGCTCGTCCTTCCGCTCACCATGGTTCTAGCCCAGGTAAAACAAGAGACGCCAATAGCCAAGCCCGAACCGGCCCGCACCGAACCTCCGAACCCCGAACAATTCAAACCTGAGCAGCAGGCCAGCAAGGGCTCGGTCACTATCGGCGGCAATGCTATTAGCTATGACGCATTCGCCGGCACCCTCGTTGTGCATCCCAAGGGCTGGGACGACGTCCCGCAAAACGCCGACAAAGATGACAAGAACAAGCCCACCGAAGCCAGCATGTTCTACGTGGCCTATTTCAAATCGGACAACAAAGGCGCGCCACGTCCCGTCACCTTTCTTTATAACGGCGGCCCCGGCTCTTCCACTGTGTGGCTTCACATGGGAGCATTCGGCCCGAAGCGCGTCGTCACCGCCGACGACACTCACACTCCCGCCGCGCCCTATTCCGTGGTCAACAATGACTTCAGCCTGCTCGACGTGTCCGATCTCGTCTTTGTCGATGCCCCCGGCACCGGCTTCAGCCGCATCGCCGGAAAGGATAAGGAGAAGGCATTCTACGGCGTCGATCAGGACGCCTGGGCCTTCGCCGATTTCATTTCACAATTCCTCTCCAAGTATGGACGCTGGAATTCGCCCAAATATCTGTTCGGCGAAAGCTACGGCACGACACGATCCGCCGTCCTCAGTAATGTTCTGGAAACCGAACAAGACGTCGATTTCAATGGCGTGATCCTGTTGTCGCAAATCTTGAACTTCTCTCTCGATTCCGATTTCCCGGAGTTTAATCCCGGCGTCGATGTCGCCTATCAGCTCAATCTGCCTACCTATGCCGCCTCCGCGTGGTATCACGACAAACTGCCCGGCGCTCGTCCCGATCTCGCACCTCTCTTAACCGAGGTCGAGCACTTCGCCATGAACGATTACGCTTTGGCGCTCGGAGCCGGATCTTCTCTTCCAGCGGACCAACGCCACGCCATCGCCGCCAAGCTTCATGACTACACCGGCCTGCCCGTCTCTTACATCGAGAAAGCCGACCTGCGCATCAGTGGTGGAGAATTCGAAAAGAACTTGCAGGATGAAAGCAACCTCACCACCGGCCGCCTTGACACGCGCTTTTCCGGACCCACATTCGATCCGCTCAGCAAAGAGGCCGAATACGATCCGCAGTCGGCGGCCATCTCTTCAGCCTATGTTTCCGCATTCAACGACTACGTGCGAAAAGATCTGAAGTACGGCGAGAACAAGGAATACAAACCGGAAATCGAACTTTTCAAATGGTGGAGCTTCGCCCACAAACCTCCCGGTGTCCCGTTCCCTTTGCCCGGAGCAACCAACGTGATGCTAGACCTCGCCACCGCGATGAAGTACAACCCGCAACTCAAAATCCTTTTGAACGCCGGATATTTCGATCTCGCGACCCCGTTCTACGAGGGCGTGTACGAAATGCAGCACCTGCCGATTCCAGCTGATTTGCAAAAAAATATCGAATTCAAATTTTACGAATCGGGACACATGGTCTACGCGCATGAGGCATCGCTGAAGGCGATCCACGACAACGTAGCCGAGTTTATCCGCAGCAGCGATAACTCGAAGACCAAGTAGACAAATAGCGGGTGGAGAATAAAACGACCGATAACTCTGCAGCGGCAGCGTGCTCGCCGCGCGCCGTTGCTGACTTCCTCTTTGTTTTACTGGATGAAGCCGGCTGCTTAATGAATGGAATGCTCATCAACGTACATGTCCCTCAAAACAACTTCATGAAACCACTAGCAGGCAGGTCAGGAACAAGGAAACTTGCATTCTTGCCGATAGGACGCGCCAGCGCCTCCGCCGCCAGGTAGCCGCTTCGAACCGCGCCTTCCATCGTGGCGGGCCAGCCCGTTGCGGTCCAATCTCCAGCCAGAAAAACGCGCGGCCAGGCGGTCCCCGGCTTGGGACGGTATTGGTCCACTCCCGGTCGAGGAGAATATGTCGCGTGGATTTCTTTGATCACAGTGGATTTCAGGAGCGTGGCGTCACGCGCCCTGGGAAAGAATTCTCGCGCTTCTTTGACCGCCATCTCGACGATCTCATTCTTCGATTTTTCCACCAGGCTCCGTGAGCAACTGACCACCAGCTCAATATAGCTGCCCGCACCATCCTCCCGCATTTCATTGCCGCGGCTTCTATCTTTAATAAGTCGAGATTTGTGAAACATCCACTGGATGGTGCGATCGAGCAGGACGGCATGATCGAGCTCGCTGATTTTACGGTCGAACCAGAGATGAATCCCGGTGATCGGTGATGTCGAAAACTGCGCCAGCGCGGCAGCTAAAGGCGCAGCCGTCGGGCTTTCGGGCAACATGCGCCCGAGAACATCAAAAGGAACGGCCAGAACCAGAAAATCAAATTTCTGTTCCAGCCCATTCGTGACGACATCCACCTCGGACGCTTCCGCACGAAAGGCCTCCACGCCTGCGCGAAGCTGGACCTCTCCTCCACGCGAGCGAATGTATTCTCCCGCTGTGCTGTACAAATCCGTGAGCGGCACGGTTGGAATTCCCATGCGTCCTGCAGCAGCCGATTTCAAAAATGACTCACGCACAACCTGGGCCGCATAAGGTACGGAGACTTGATCAAGATCCTCGTTCAACGCGCTGACCAGAATCGTCTTCCAGAACCGCTCGATAGCTTGCTCGGTCTGCCCATGGCGTTTGAGCCAGGCGAGAAACGTTCTCACCGAGGTCCGCCGGCACCGACGGATCCAGCGCCGCCATGGCGCGGCTGATCGCAACCTTGTCTCGAAAACTCAAACAGTCAGCGCGAAGAAACGCCAGCGCAGTATGCAAAGGAGCCGGCAGCGCCGACGGTGCGATTACCGATGCATGTCCTCCGGGCTCGAGGAACGTCAGCTTCTCATACCAGCGAATCTTGTCTTCGACGCCGGCGCGGCGATAGAAATCGACCAGGTTCGTGCAGCATCCGAGCAAGACGTGCTGGCAATTGTCAACAACTTCGCCAGTTCCAGGATGCTGATAAGAAGAAGCGCGTCCTCCGAGGTAAGGACGGCGCTCAAACAGCGACACGCGAAACCCGGCTTCCGCCAATGCGCATCCCGCTGCAAGACCCGCTAGACCCCCTCCGGCTATCGCAACTGTGGGCTGATCTGGCATCAAAGCAGTGAGGAGGGTGGCATCAAACGAGGCGCTTCAGCATCCCTTTTCCGAAGACGGCGAGCTTCTCCGGAACCGTCAATCGGATGCGCTCGCTGAAGACGTCATACCCGTTCGCCGCAATTTTTTCGAGCAGCCGGCGATAGATTGTAATCAGCACCCAGAGCGCGGGCTGGCTATCCTCACTCACCAGCGGAATCAGCTCTTCTCCGGCACGGTAACAGTCGCGGGCGCGGTCGGCCTCCAGCGCGAGCAAAGGACGTAGGCGCGAAGCATTGGCAGCGGCCAAATCACCTGGTGACAGATCGAACTGCGCCAGATCTTCTTGCGGAAAATAAACCCGTCCCATGCCAATATCTTCTTTGACGTCGCGAATGATGTTTGTAAGCTGGAACGCCAGGCCGCAGCGTTCGGCCAGCGATTCAGCCGCCGGATCGCGATATCCAAAAATTTTGATGCAAACCAGGCCAACCACCGACGCCACTCCGTAGCAGTATTGGCGCAACTCTTCGAAAGTCCGATAGCGTGCGACTAATGGCGCGGCAGTAGCTGATTCGCTCGGGCCGGGGTCAAGATCTGCGGCTGTGCCATAGGCTAACTGGTCAAGAAGTCCGACCGGGATCTGATATTTTCGCTGCGCGTCGGTCAAAGCAAGCAGCACAGGATCATCCGTAGGCTGCGCCGCCAGCGAACGATGAAGTTTATTCAACCATTCCGCCAGCTTGTTGCACCGGTCATCGAGACTTTGCGTGTTGTCGTCAGCGATGTCATCGCACCGACGCATAAAGGCATACACTGCGCTCAACGCATTGCGCTTGCGCCGTGGAAGAACGGCAAATCCGTAGTAGAAATTCTTTGCGGCTGCGCGGGCAATGCTCCGGCACACCGAATAGGCCACATCCAGCTTGCGAAGCCGTAGGCGCGAACTGCGTAGGCGCATTCCTCACGGCGGTGCTCATCGCATCTTCCCCAGCGCAGCCCGCGCGACCAGCGCTAGCTTGCGTGTCTTGGAAATCGTGGGACGCCGGCCCAGCACTGCGTAATCCTGGCGCTCAATTGCGTTCAGAATCTCCTGGCCGCCACGGCTGAAGAGTTCAATATCGGTTGCCAGCTTGCGATCGACTTTTGCGACGAGCGGCAAACCTTGTGAGAACCACTCGCGCGCCCGCTCCACTTCAAACTTGAGCATGTCGCGGAATGCGGAAACATTGTCGGCGTCGCGAATCACTGCCTCGGTCACTCCGAAGCGTCGCAGATCCTCGAGGGGAAGATAAATTCTTCCCCTGGCGAAATCAGAGCTTACGTCTTGCCAGAAATTCGCAAGCTGCAATGCGGTGCAGGTGTAATCCGAGAGCAACTGGCGCTCGATATCGCAGTATCCACAGAGGTACAGCACCAGGTGCCCAACCGGATTCGCCGAATAATGACAATAGCCGAGCAGATCGTCGAACGTTTCGTAGCGAGTGACAGTTTGGTCCTGCCGGAAAGCAGTCAGCAAGTCGGCAAACTCATGCTTCGGAATTTCGAACTTGCGCACAGTCTCCGCCAGCGCGACAAACACCGGGTGCCGCGGATGACCTTCATAGCACTCGGTTAGCTCTGCTCTCCCACTCATCGAGCAACTGCAATGAGGCGCCAGTGATCGCCCACCTCGTCCCCGAGATCGTCCGAAATTCGGCAATAGGCGTAGACATTGAAGAAATGCTGACGCAGATGCGACGGCAAGAACCACGACGCGACCGAAAAATTTTCGTAATGCGAGCGCGCCAAACGCCGGCAATATTCGCGTGCTTCAGCCTCCGACGGCGCCTGCTCAGGAATGGCATAATCCGGCGGAAGCGCACTCCAGGCAGAGGAGAGCGGCGCAGTCGGAGGATGGCTCGCAGCAGTCATCAAATTTCAATAATAATTGCTATCTCATCCTGAGCGAAGCGAAGGACATATGCCTGCGGCGTCCGAACCAACAGGTCAGTCCTTCGCGAAGGATGACAGCCAAACCAATCGGGATGATGCTAGTGGCCCGGGATAATGGCGGTCTTGATATCTCCATTGCGATTCAACATGTGGCGCAGTACATCTTGCAGACGCGACAGTGGAGCTTCGCCGGTGATGTAGTCATTGCCGCACACTTTCTTTTCCGCGATCAGACCAAAGGCCCGACGCACCGTGTCAGGCGTGTGATGGAAAGTCGCCTTCAAAGTAATTTCCGAGTAATGCAGACGGTTCGTATCCAGCTGAACCTTGGACCCCGAGGCGCACCCGCCAAAGAAGTTGACGGTGCCGCCTTTGCGCACCATCTGCACCGCCCATTCCCACGCTTCCGGGCGCCCAACGGCTTCGATCGCCACATCGCGCGCCTCGCCTTTCGGGACTCAATTCGCGCACCGCCTCGACCGCATCTTTTACCTTGGTGATCTGCACCACTTCGTGCGCGCCCTTTTTGCGCGCCAGCGCGACCTGCGAATCCCGCTTCACCACCGCAATCACATTGCATCCGATCGCTTTCGCGACCTGGACAAACATGAGACCAATCGGGCCGCCACCAATAACCGCGACAGTGTCGCCAATTTCAACGCCAGTTTCATGCAGCCCGCGGAGAACGCAGGCCAACGGCTCGGTCATCGCCGCATCTTCAAAGCTCACGTTCGACGGCACCATCAGCATGTTCGTCTCAACAATGCGCCGCGGAATCCGAATGTATTCAGCGTAGGCGCCGTTGTTGAACAACAGATCTTCGCAAAGATTCAACTGGTGCTTCGAACAATAGAAACACATGCCGCAAGGCGCCGAATTCAGCGCAACCACGCGCATGCCCTTCTTGAATCCGCGAACTCCCTCGCCAACTTCTTCGACGGTGCCGGCGAGTTCATGTCCGAACAGCGCCGGCGGTACGATCATGCGCGCATGATAGCCGCGCTGATACACCTTCAAATCGGTGCCGCAAGTAAGCGCCACGTGGACCTTGACCAGAACTTCGCCCTCGCCAACGCGCGGAATCGGCACTCGTTCGATCTTGATGTCTTCTTTGCCGTAGAGAACGGCAGCTGTCATCTTGCCATTCACAGTTGATGTCCTTCCCATGCACTGCCCGGTTGGATGACTATTTTCATCGAGTCCGGTTGAGGATGGGCAGCCAGATTCAGCGCTTCCACCCCGCTTTCAAGCGGGAAACGGTGGCTGATAAGCCGTTCCAGATCCATTTCACGGTTCATGACAAACCGCACCGACTCGCTCCTGCAATTCGACCGACGCGCTATAGGATCCCAGTAAAGTCTTTTCATCGACACAAACCGCCGCCGGATCGATCGTGGCTTCGCCTCGCACCGTCTGCGCGAACAGCAACACGCGGCCTCCCGGACGCGTCGCATCCATTGCAGGCCGAATCAGGCCGTTCCCGCCGACCGCCAAAATCGTAGCGTCGGCGCCGCGCCCATCGGTCATTTCGCGCGCCGCTTGCACAGCGTCAGCCTTGGACGCGTCAATTGTTAAATTTAGCCCGAAGCTACTAGCCATTGTAAGCCTCGCCGGATACAAATCGGAAGTAATCACCCGTGCGCCCGACCTCTGCGCCAGCTTCGCTAAAATCAACCCAATCGGACCCTGCCCAATTACCAGAACAGTCTCGTCCGCGTGCAGCCGAAGGGTCTCAATACCTTTGATGCAGGTATTCACTGGCTCGACAAAACATGCCTGCTCGAAACTGATGCCTTCAGGAATGCGAACCGTACCCTCTTTCGACAATCCAATCCATTACCCGGACATATTCCGCAAATCCGCCGCCCGACGGTTCGAAACCGGCAGTGCAGCCCAACTTTCTTGTAGGTTTCGCACTGCGCGAAGGTCTTGTGAAGACAGTAAAAGCATTGTCCGCAGGGTATGTGATGAAACACCACGACGCGATCGCCAATGTGGAATTTGCTGACGCCCTCCCCGACTCTTGCGACGACACCCGAGGTTTCGTGGCCAAAAATGCGAGGCGAAGAGTGAGAACCGGTGGCAATCTTCTTAAGATCGGTGCCGCAGATTCCGCAAGTGTGAACGCGAACCAGAATCTCCCCAGCCCCAATTTCAGGGACCGGCACTTCTTCCATGCGCACGTCATTTACGCCACGATAGACCGTGGCCCTCATGATGGAAGGAATGTGGTCTCGGTTGCTGCGGACGTCCCCTTTAAAGGACGGAGTAGATGAGGCAATCGGCATATCAGATTCTATTGTTTTCTCTGTTCATGAGTATCGGACCTGACCGCACCAAGCGTATGTGCGCCAGCGCACATCGGTCCGCAAACCGTTTCATTGTCACTCGGCATCGAAGACGCGGCTGAACTTCGGTCAGCAGAAATCTCGTGATCAAGATAATTCTCAAGCGCGCCGCAAAGAGCATGGCTTGCCCTCGAGCTGTTCCGGGCCAGCGCAATCGTCGTAGCCCACAACCATGGACGCAATGCCACATGGCACGCAAATGCGATCGATCGAAACGTCCCGTCGCAGGCGACAAAGCGATTCAGATCGGGCAGCTCGAAATCGGCACCGTCAGAGATGGCCTTCACAGCCGTGAACTCAACTCCTCGCGCCTCGGCTCCTTGCGCCACTGCCGCGGCTTCCATATCCACTGCGTTTGCGCCATAAGTTTTGCCGAATCGAATTTTCTGTTCCCTGCCAGCCACATTCGTGGAAGTCACCAGAATTCCCGCACCTGATCCGATTTCGGTGCGAACGCCGTCAGTCGCATTGATCACCGTGCGCAGCTCAAGAACGTCCCCTACCTTTAACGAACGATCCGACACCGCGTTCACGGCTCCGGCAAAACCGGCTGAGACCACGCGCACCGGATGAACTTCCTGGATCAACGCCTCGGTCGTGCGGCGCGCAGCTTCGGCTCCGATTCCGCCACAAATCAGTGCACAATCGCCATTTGCGTTTTCAAAAAGACGATACCTTCGTCCGCTCTGTTCGATCGTCCTGACCTTCCAGCTTCGGATCAGCGGACGCACCTCCCGTTCCAGCGCAGCTACGATGCCGATTCTTACATCAGGCATTGGCGTATCCGTTCGCCCGAAACCATTCCACCGACCGCCGCAATGCCGCATCGACTGGAACCGTTCGCCATCCCAATTCGCATTCCGCCTTCGCAGACGTAACAAACATCATCTTGCGGCCCATGCGCACTGCGTCAATCGTCGCTCGCGGCTCGCGGCCCAGCAATCGCCCTGTCACCATCTCGTCCACAACACCGGTGGCAAGCGCGAACGCGTATGGCAGCTTAACAGTCGGCGACTTCAAACCAGTAATCGCGGCCAGCCGGTCCAGAATTTGTTTCAGCGTCAGATTCTCTCCGCCGAGAATGTAGCGCTCGCCCGATCTTCCCTTCTCCAGCGCCTGAATATGCCCGCGTGCGCACTCAGTCGCATCGACCAGGTTCAATCCGGTTTCCACATACGCCGGAAATTTCTTCTTGAGAAAATCCACTACGATGCGTCCTGTCGGAGTTGGCTTGATATCGCGCTCCCCGATCGGAGTCGTAGGATTCACAATCACCACATCCAATCCAGATTTTGCGGCCTCGATAGCCACTTGCTCGCCCATGAACTTAGAACGCTTGTAAGGCCCAATCATATCCGCCAGCGTTACCGGACTCTCTTCGTCGGCGACACGCCCATTTCTCGAGCCATGGCCCGCGTCGAATCCCATCGTCGCTACGCTTGATGTGTAAACAACGCGCCGGACGCCTTGCTTCCGCGCCGCTTCGAGCAAGAAACGCGTCCCTTCCACATTCGACCGATACATCTCGGCGGGATCCCGCACCCAGAGCCGGTAATCCGCGGCGACGTGAAACACCACGTCGCAGCCCGCGACGGCTTTCTCGACCGAAGCGGAGTCGCGCAGGTCGCCAACAACGCGATCGCCATTTAAGCCTTCAATATTGCGCAGATCGCTGGTGGGCCGCACCAACAGCCGCAACTCAGCTCCCTGTTCCCCCAGAGCCTGAGCAACGTGACTGCCTAGAAATCCTGTCGCGCCGGTGACGAATGCTAGCATTTAGCAGTTAGCACTTAGTGTGGGAAGGCGAAGTCGAGGTCGCCCAACTTCTAACTGCTGCTCTTCTCCGCCATCACCTTCGAATAGGTCGTCAGCGCGATCAGCGGGAAATATTGCCGGTACAGGTGATACATCAGATAAAACACGCGCGGAAAGCCGGTTCCCGTGAAGAAAGCCTCGTCCCATGATCCATCTTTTTTCTGCATGCGCAGTAAATAAGCCATCCCGCGCGCCACGCACTCGCTGCGCGTATCAGCGACTGCAAGCAATCCCATGATCGCCCAAGCCGTCTGCGAAGCTGTGCTCTCGCCTTGCCCGCGAAGATTCGGATCATCATACGACCCCACCGTCTCGCCCCAGCCGCCATCGGCATTCTGCACCGAGCGTATCCATTCCGCAGCCTGCTGAATCATGGGATCGTTTCGATCGAATGCCCATCGCTTCCAAGCCGCGCAACACCTGCATCGTTCCGTAAATGTAGTTCACGCCCCAGCGTCCAAACCAGCTTCCATCGGGCTCCTGCTGCTTGCGAATAAACTTGAGTGCGCGTTTCACCGCAGAATGGTTCTGATCGTACCCATAAGTCGCAAGACATTCCAGAATTCGTCCCGTAATGTCGACCGTTGGAGGATCGAGCATGGCATTGTGATCGGCAAAGGGCACGTACTGAAAAACCATGCGATCATTGTCTTTGTCGAACGATGCCCACCCTCCATTCTTGCATTGCATCGACAAGATCCAATCGATCGCTCGCTGTACTGACTCACGCTGATAACGCCCATTCGGATGTTCGACGCGGCTCAGCGCCAGGCAGACCATTGCAGTATCGTCGACATCGGGATAAAACTCATTATTGAATTCGAAATACCACCCGCCCGGTTCGCCCTCCGGATTCTTAATCTTCCAGTCGCCAGGTTTGCGCACCTGCTTCTGTAGGATCCAGTCCGCGCACTTTACCAGTCGCGGATCAGAAGCCGGAATCCCGGACTCGCCCAACGCAAACAGCGCATAGGCCGTGTCCCATACCGGCGACATGCAGGGCTGGATGCGGAAAGTGTCGGCCTCCTCAATTCCCAAGTTTCTCAAACTCATCCATCGCGCGAATGAATTGCGGGTCATCCACCGAATAGCCCAGGCAGCGCAGAGCAATAATAGCGTTCATCATCGAGGGATAAATCGCTCCCAGCCCGTCGCTCATCTCAAACCGCTCCAGCATCCATTTCTCGGCTCTTTGTAAAGCAAGCGAACGCAGCGGACGAATATGCACCCGCTCGAACCAATGCGTCAAACGGTCGAGCAACAGAAAGACATTGCGCCACGAAACCAGTTTGTCAGCCCATCGCAAATGCATGCGCGATTTGTCGCGCCCGCCGACAAAAAGCTCTTCGACTCCCATTTCGTCGGAAATTTTCTTGAACGGCTTCTTGGCATAGCAGATCGAAAGCGGCACCAGAATGGCGCGCGACCACGAAGAAATCTCGTAGATATTGAACCAGAACCAGTTCGGAAACAGCACAATCTCCGGCGGAATTGCCGGAACTGCATCGTAATCGTACTGCCCAAAAAAGCAAAGATAAATCTTGGTAAATGTATTGACTTCGGTTACGCCGCCCATTTCCAAGAATCTTCTTACGGGCACAAACCAGTGCCGGATGATCCGCCGTAAATCCAGCCAACTTAAGTCCGAAATAAGCCTTCACCGACGCGCTGATATTCGACGGCCCCGCGGCGTAGATGCTCCAGCCGCCATCTTCGTTCTGATGATTCAGAATGTGGCGGGCTGCCTTGGCAAAGCGTTCCTGGCTGCCAGTGCCGAGCAAGTGTATGCAACAGAATGTAATCGGATTCAAGCGTGGTGTCGGCCTCAAGCTCGCCACACCAGTAGCCCTCTTCGTGCTGTTCCGAGAAAAGATATTTACGCGCCGCATCGATGGCGACGGTAACCCGGCTACCCAGGTCATCGATCTTTCCGAACCGCATCTGCGGCACGGAAGCCGCACCTTGGGACAAACTTTGAGCCGATCGTTGCTTAGAACTATGTTGCGAACTCATGTTGCGAACTATATTTCGAACTCTGCGCCGACCCTGGCTTCGATCTATAAGCATTCGAACTATAAGGGGAGGATTCGTCCATTCTTAATACTCCGCGGCCACAGCCGGAGCCGATGCGATCGTCGCCACGATCTCTGGCGGCAATCCGAAACGCACATTTTCCGGCATGATTTCCAGTTCCTGAACGTCGCCAAAGCCTTGTCCCGCCAAGTATTCCACCACTTCCTGCACCAGATGTTCGGGAGCCGATGCTCCGGCGGTCAAGGCAACCGTCTTGACACTATTCAGCCATTCCGGCTGGATGTTGCGATAATCATCAATCAGATGCGCCTCGGTGCCTAAACTTCGAGCAACTTCCACCAACCGCTTCGAATTTGAACTATTGTCTGAGCCCACCACCAGCAACAAATCGGCGTCTGAGGCCACGTGCTTCACGGCAACTTGTCTGTTCTCGGTCGCGTAACAAATATCCTGCGCCGCTGGCCCCTTGATATTCGGAAATCGCTCGCGCAGCGCGGCAATGATGTCGCGCGTCTCATCCAGACTCAGCGTCGTCTGCGTCAGGTACGCTACGCGATTGGGGTCGGGCAATGTCACCGCCGCAACCTCAGCCGGAGACCCAACGACCTGTGTCACCGCTGGCGCCTCGCCGAGCGTCCCGATTACCTCGTCATGATCGCGGTGTCCGATCAGAATCAGTGAATAACCTTCCTTCGCGAATTTCACCGCCTCCACGTGGACCTTCGTGACTAGCGGACAGGTCGCATCGATCACCCGCAGCTTGCGTCGTTTACTGGACTCTCGCACCTCCGGCGAAACGCCATGGGCGCTATAGATGACGCGTTCCCCCTCCGGCACCTCGTCCACGCTATCAACGAAAATGGCACCCTTTTGTTGCAATTCCTCGACTACGAATCGGTTGTGGACAATTTCCTTGCGCACATAAATCGGACGACCAAAGGCCTCGAGCGCAATCCGAACAATATCGATCGCCCGCACCACCCCGGCGCAGAATCCGCGTGGCTTCAGCAACAACAAATTCTTCTTCTGTGAACCAGTCTCAGACAAGCCGCAGCCCCCACCCTACTAGGGTACACTCTCCCATACTTGAAGATGCCTTAAGGGTATCGAAAGATGCACCCGCTGGTCAATGTAAGCCTTTGAGAGTGTGAGGATTAGGACGTGGATGGCGAAAAGCGTCGGGCGAACGGGGGCGAGCACGAGCAAAACCGATTTCACCACACCCGGCTGCACGCCATACTGATCGAAAATTTTCTCATTGCTCGACTATGTTCAGGTTCTCCGCCTCCGCCTGAGCGATTAGCATGCGGTCAAACGGGTCCTGCTGAGGGCCCGGCAGAAATCCCAGCTCGAATCCATGCGCCGCACTGACAGGAAGACTTTCGAATCCGTTCCCGCGCCAGATATTCCTCCGAAGTCTTCGAGTCAGATGCCGGAGGCGGCAGAGAGCCTTCCCCAAGCCGAAACTTGGTCGCGATTTCCCACGCCGACGCTGCGCTGACCACGATCGTGTTTTCCTTTGGCCCTAATCAGGCTGGCGGACCGATGCAGGCAGCGCGCGATCGTCATCCAACCACCAGATCAGTGCATGGGTGTCCAGTAAGAGGCGCAATCGCACTGCCCCCAGCTTCCATCTCCTCCGGCGGCAGCGGCAAAAAAATTCGGGTCCCGACTTCGATCTTCCCGTTCGCAAGCCCCAGGCTTGCGTTGGCCTCGTTTTGTCCTCGATCGCGACCAAGCGCACCACTGGCTTCTTCCCGCGAGCGATAACAATCTCTTCGCCCCGGCAAGCCCGCTCAATCAGCCGTGAAAGCTCGGTTTTCGCTTTGTGGATGGTGATGGTTTCCATGAAATATGTTAGCTAACCTCGTTAGCTAAGTCAAGATTCGCCTTTGTGGGCAATCACGACTTGCGCCATTCCTCGAGCTTCTTTCCGACCGCGGGGGCAAACGGATCTTCGATCTCCCCTTTTATCTTCAGCGAGTCTTCCGCGAGCTTGACGGCTTCTTTGCGATTGCCGAGTTTATCGAGCGCCAGGCTCAGGTTCCAAAGCGCGCTGCCTTCGCCCCGCCGATCACCAATCTCGCGTGCAATCTGCAGCTGCTGCTCGTGGTACTCGACGGTACGGTGGTACTCGCCTAGCGAGTAGTGTGCATTGGCGAGGTTGCAAAACGCGGCACCTTCGCTCCGCCGATCCCCGATCTCGCGCACAATCTTGAGTGCCTCCTCGTGGTACTGGATGGCGCGGCGGTACTCGCCCAACGAGTTGTAGGCAATGCCGAGGTTGCCCAGCGCGCTGCCCTCGATCCGCCGATCGCCGATCTCGCGCCCAATCTTGAGTGCCTGCTCGTGGTACTGGATGGCGCGGCGGTGCTCGCCCAAGGCCCAGTAAGCAGTGCCGAGGTTGCCCAGCGCGCTGGCTTCTCGTCGCCGATCACCGAGTTCCCGGAAAGTGAGTAGCGCCTGCTCGTGGCACTCGACAGCGCGCGGGTTTTTTCCCAATCCTCCCGAATTCCTGTAAGCAATGCCGAGGTTGCCCAGGTGCACGCCCTCTGCAGACCGATCGCCTAAGTGCCTCGCAGCAGCTAGCCCATCCTCCAGCCAACGGATACACTCGCGTGTGGGCTGTCGCAGAAAAAGGTAAGGCACGCCTGCACTCGAATAACTGCTGCACATTTCCGCCGCTGTGTGATCAGTCGTGGCATTCTCCCCCGCACAAGCCTCTCCGGCCTCGATGTTTCCCCGTTCAAGATCAAACAAGGCAAGCCCGGACATGAATGCGTCCCCGCCCTTCTCGTAGAGCTGGTTGGCGCTGCGCAGCACCTCCAGGTAATGCTGGGCATGGCGAAGCGAGGTCTCGTATCGCTCCCCATCTGCTAGCTTTTGCCGCGCAAAGTCGCGCATCAGGTCGTGCAGCCGATAACGGCCGCTCTTCTCGTTCCACTCCAGCATCGAGTACTGGGTCAGCACTCCGAGCGTGTCTTCCGCCGAGCTCTTCTCAATACCCCAAACGGCCGAGGCAGCAGGTCCGTCGAAGGCTTCCGGGAAAACTCCCAGCATCCGCCAACGCCCTTTCGCCGGGGCATCAAGTAGCCCATAGCTCAAGCTGATCGAGGCCTCCACGCTCTCATCCCCCGCAGCGAGCAGCTTCGGACGATTCTGCTCATCCCCCAGCCGCTGCCGGTAGTCCGATGGAGCCATGTTGACGCGCTCCGCCAGAGCCGTAGCCGCCAACCGCAGCGCCTGCGGAAGATATCCGCAAAGCCGAGCGACGGCTGGAGCCTCTCCATCAATGCGCGGCGCAATCTTGAGAAGCAGTTCCTCAGCCTTATTGGGGGGAAGCGTTTCGAGATTCTTAGCGCGAAGCCCTGGCAGTGCAAAGTGAAGCCGCGAGGAGACGAGAAAGAAACATCCCCTTGGTGGAATCAGCGGCCTCACCTGCTCCGCATCTCTAGCGTTATCCATCAGCAGAAGAACACGCTTCCCGACCAGAACTGAGCGATAGATTGCGCCTACGGCCTGTTCTTCCTCGGGCAGCCTCGCCTCCGGCTCGAACGCGCGAATCACAAAGGCCATCGCGTCGCTGGGCGTCAATGGTTTCTCGCTCACGCCCAGCAAATTCAGATAGATTTGTGCATCAGGAAACTGCGTTTTAATCTCGTCGGCCAGCTTCAGCGCTAGCACCGTCTTCCCCACTCCGCCCTGACCGGTAAGGCCGGAGATGGTCGCTCCGCCAGAGCCAATCGCCGCCCGCAACTCATTCAATTCGTCTTCGCGGCCGGTAAAGTCCTCTGGCGGCGGCGGGAGTTGATGAAGCGGACTAAACAGCGCCGCAGCAGACAGTTGGTAGATGATCGTTTGGCTGGCGACCACGTCCCGGCCGGCAACCGTTCCCGAAACAGACATTGGCCCCTGCCCACTAACGGTCGCGCCGCCAGCGTGTACATCCCCGCCGGCGGAATGGCATCACGCCGGGCATGCGCGTGGTCAACCGCAACCCCTGTGCCAGGCTCCGAAGGTTGCTCCCTGTTGTCCCGCGACAACGATAGACGAAGGTAAAGACAGCAGCGCCGGTTCCCGCTATCCTCCACACCAAACCCGTCAGGTGGTTCATCTGAGTGACGGCCTCGTGTTGCCTTCGAGAAAAGCCCACAGCCGCGGCGCCCACCAATGCGCCGTGAAGCCCACCGTAACAAACGCGAGGCCAACCGCAATCGTGATCACCCACTTCTTCACACTTCCACCTGGACGAGAAGGTTAGGGCCTAATTACTCAACTTATAAACGAAATATATCTGAACGACTAACTATGCAATATTGAGATATGAAGCTTGACACAAAATGTTACAATCCACTTACCGCAAACAAAGTTTGCCGTACCTTCGATTTCGATCTCTGACAATTGAGTTGAAATCCCGGCCCGGATGTTCCCATGCCCGTCTTGGGACGAGAAAGCACAAAAGCGAGCACGAGCTAACTCGTTAAGTTATAAAACTTTACCCGCAACTCCTTATTCCCCAAAGACCTTGCGGAAATTCCGGCTAAAGTCCTGATTCCAATAGACCTATACCCCGGGGGAGGGGTATACCTCACCAACAGCAACGCCGACCCAAAATGGGAGAGTCAACCGTTAGCCCGAATCATCTGCTCCGCATGTTTCCGAGAAGTCTCAGTCAATTTAGCTCCAGAAAGCATGCGAGCCACTTCCTCAGTACGCTCTTCGCCAGTAATCTGCCGAACGGTAGTCTTAGCGCGCCCCGCACTTTCCCGCTTCTCGATTACATAGTGATGATCGGCAAAAGTTGCGATCTGTGGCAAGTGAGTAACGCAGAGCACCTGGTTATTTTTCGAGAGCGCCTTCAATTTCTTTCCCACAGCCTCGGCAGCGCGCCCTCCAATGCCCGCGTCGATCTCGTCGAACACCAACGTGCGCTGCATCGCCCCCGGTTTCTTCTTCGCATTGGCCGCCAAATTAGTTCCAGCTTCGACGCTCGCCTTCAACGCCAGCATGACGCGCGAAAGCTCTCCACCCGAGGCAATCTGCTCCAGCGGACGCATCGTCTCTCCCGCATTCGTCGAAATGCGATAGATAACCTGGTTAATTCCCGACGAAGTCCAATGAGCCTCATCCTCGTTTTCTTCAACCGCGATACGAAAACTGGCACTCATCGCAAGATCGTTGATCTCGGTCTCAACCAGCTTTTCTAATTTCCGTCCCGCCTCCAGACGCTTGCGCGAAACAATTCGTGCCGCCTTTCGATACTCATCCCCACTTGCAGCCAGCTTCGCCCGCAGCTCGATCAGCACCTCATCTCGATTCTCGATTTCAGAGAGCTTCCGCCGAACATCTTCGCCAAAAGCAATAACCTGTTCGAGCGTTGGACCATACTTGCGTTTCAGACGATCCAGTTGCGCCAACCGCTCTTCAATCTCGGCAAGGCGCCCCGGCGAAGCATGGATTCCTCCCGCATAATCGCGCAATGTCGCTCCAACGTCTTCGACGCTGATGCGCGCCGACTCCAGCGCCACGAGCGCCTCTTGAAACTTCGGTTCGTAGCGCGCCAGCTCTTCCAGGTTTTTCTGCGCCGCGCGCAAACTCGACGAAGTCGAAGCACTCCCCTCGTAGAGCAGATCGAAGGCATTCATGGCCGCGCCATAAATTTTCTCGGCGTTGGCCAGAATGCGTTTCTCGGCTTCCAGTTGCTCATCTTCCTGCGGACCATCTTCTTGCAGCCCATCGCCAGCCCGAAGCCGAGCTTCCTCAATCTCTCGGCACTGAAACGTCCACAGATCGAGCAGCCGCGCACGATCCTGCTCGTCCTGTTCAAGTACGGCAATGCGTTCACGAATCTGCTTCCACATTGAAAACGCAGCAGAAACCTCTTTCAACTCAACTCCCGCGTAGGCATCGAGTAGACCCTGTCGCGCCGCGGCATCGAAGTGCAAAATGGATTCGTTCTGTGCATGAATCACCGCCAGATGCGGGGCAATCTGTTTCAGCACAGCGACAGTCGCTGGTTGATTGTTGATGAAGACTCTTCCTTTGCCTCCGGCAGCAATCTCGCGCCGTAAAATTAGCGAGCCATTTTGCGCGTCGAGACCGTTTCTCTCCAGGATCTGCTCGATGGCACGCGCCCCCATTCCGTCACTCTCAAATACAGCGGACACCACAGCTCGTTCCGCGCCGGTCCGAATCACATCCAGTGATGCCTTTTCTCCGAGCAGCAACCCGAGGGCGTCAATCAGAATGGACTTTCCCGCCCCGGTTTCGCCGGTCAAAAGATTCAGACCTGCGGCAAATTCGACCACGACATTGTCAATCACCGCGTAATTTTCGAGTCGGAGTTCGCCCAGCACGAGGGTCCTATGATCTGAAACTCACGATGATCTGAAACCTGGGATGATTCTGGAACTTATGACGGTCTCGAACTGACGATCTGCAAATCACGCGCAGCATAGCACGCGGAGCGCCTAGAGCGGCCGCCAGAAACAGCGCGCCCAGCGCCGATTGCGGAGCCTGAATCATGCACTTCCGAGTTTGCCCGAAAGCGGGTCCTTGTTGAAGATGCACACATGCGAACCCTCCCCCGAGCTGTAGTCGCCTTGCTGCTATTTTCTTTGGCGCCTCTGTCCACATGGGCGCAAACCGATGCCGACGGCTATCTTGCGCTCAATATCGCGGGAACCAGTTCGAACAGCAATAGCCCCTATCTGGAGGTCTCTCCGAGCACGCTCGCTTTCGGCAACGTGCAGGTTGGTATGCCCTCCTCATTGCACGCTAAACTCACGGCTTCTACCACCGATGTCACTATATCTTCACATCAGTCGTCAAACTCGGAATTCGCGATAAAGGGAATCCCACTGCCTCTGACGATCGCCGCCGGAAAAAGCGTCGAAGCCATAATTGAATTTACTCCGAGCAGCCTTGGAACCGTAGTCGGCAAGGCCAGCTTTAGCAGCAATATATCCGCATCCCCCACCGTTGCCCAGTTGTCCGGCACCGGCGTCGACGCCGCAGAAGCTCCGCAATTGTCGATCACGCCGACAACTCTCAGCTTCGGAAACGTAAATGTTGGATCAAGTCTAACCAAACAGCTTACCTTCACTGCTTCAAATGCAGCCGTCACCTTGACGGCGCACGACTTATCGAATTCGGATTTCATGGTAACCGGCATGAGTGTGCCGCTAACCATAGCGGCCGGAAAAAGCGTTGCCGTTTCCATCAAGTTCACGCCCAAAGCCGCGGGCACGATTTCGGGCAAAGCGAACTTCGTCAGCAACGTGGCGAATAGCCCCACAGTCGTACAGCTAACCGGCACAAGTGGATCCACTCAAGCGAGCGCACAACTGGCGATCAGCCCGACGGCGCTTAGCTTCGGAAGTGTAACTGTGGGATCGAGTGCGACCTTGCCGGCTACTCTCACCGCTTCAAACGCCGCTGTGACGATCTCTTCGGATCAATCGACGAGTTCGGAGTTCACGATCCACGGTCTGACGCTACCGGCAACCCTTGCAGCCGGAAAAAGTCTCGCGGTCACAATTCAATTCTCTCCCACCGCCTCCGGCACGGCATCGGCGAAAGCGGGGTTCATCAGCAATGCCGGGAACACACCGGCAGTGACACAGGTGACTGGAACGGGCGTGGCACAAACTTCGCATAGCGTGGACCTTTCCTGGGATGCGGCAACCGGAAGCCCGGTAGGATACAACGTATATCGGGGTGCTGCCGAAGCCGGACCCTTTTCGCAGATCAACTCCGCTCTCAATTCTTCGACTACCTTCACTGACTCTAGTGTTGTCGCCGGGGCAACTTACTACTACGTTGCCGCCGCGATCAACGCCAAAGGTCAGGAAAGCGCCTATTCGAATGTTGCCCAGGCTGTGATTCCGTAATGCTTCCGTAATGCTAAAGATTAAACTCAGTTTTTCGCGTGCGCATTTGTAGGAGAAATAAAAAAAGCACGCGTTGACCGATGCGGTACCCCGGCGAAGCAGTCGCTTACCCTGGTCTATAATTCGAACCAGGGGCTCACCCGAAACCGATGCATTTTTCTTCCGTCCTCCTGTTGTTTATTGGCGGCGAAATCGTTGATCTCGTCCTTCAGACCGGTCCGGTCGCCAAGACCGTACTTCTCCTGCTCATCGCGTTTAGCGTACTTTCCTGGGCGGTGATTCTCTCCAAGTGGCGGCTTATTAGCCGCGCCCGCGGCCAGAGTGGGCGTTTTGTCCGCTCCTTCCGCAAAGCGCAGCGCATGCAGGACATCGCCTCCGTTGCCGACCAGTTCCGCCCCAGCCCGCTGGTTGGAGTCTTCGAGGGCGCCGTAGAGGAATTTCGCCGCCAGATGGGAACCACCGGGGGCATTCACAACCTCGTCGCCATTCAGCGCGCTATGCAAATCGCGTCTTCAGAAGAAATCACGCGCCTGGAGCGCAATCTTCCGTGGCTGGCAATCACCGGAGCAGTCACACCGTTCATAGGTCTGTTCGGGACCATCTGGGGCATCATTGACGCCTTCCACGGCTTAGGCACCGCGGGCGCCGCAACCTTGCGCGCCGTCGCCCCCGGAATCTCCGAAGCTCTCGTTACGACCGCCGCCGGCCTTGCTGCTGCGATTCCCGCTGTCATCGCCTATAACCTTATAATCGGCTCCATTCGGGAAATGGCATCACGCAATGACGACTTCACGCTGGAGATGCTAAATCTGGTGGAACGCCAGCAAACTCCGCAAGTCACCGAGGTCCGTCGCTGATGGCCTTCACCACTGCCAACGGACGAACGCAGACCGCGCTTTCTGACATCAACATCACTCCGTTGGTAGACGTCGTTCTCGTGCTGCTTATCATTTTCATGGTGACCGCTCCCGTGCTGCAGTCAGGAATCGAAGTCAACGTTCCCCATACTCGCACTGTTAAAGAGATCACCGAAGAACGGCTCGTCATCAGCATCGACAAATCGCAAAGAGTGTTTCTGGGCAACGATCCGATCAATATCAATAGGATCGCAGCGATTTTGAAACAGAAGATTCGCGATCCGCAGCATCAGGCGATCTATCTACGCTCTGACGAAGATGTCCCCTTTGGCGCCTTCGCCACCGTGATGGACGCGATCAAACAATCGGGCATCAGCAACGTGAGCATCGTTACGCAGCCCCTCCATAGCAATGGGGATAGCCATGGTGGCAATCACTGATATCTATTCCGAACACAGCCAACTACGGCGGCCGCTGGCGTGGTCACTCGGTTTGCATCTGGCCTTCGCCGGGTTCGTCGTATTCTATGCAGCATTTATTGCCGGCATTCGTGGAACAGGCTGGGGTAGCGGCGGAGGTGGAGAGGCCATGGGAGCAACGCTCGTGAGTTCAGTTCCCTTACCCGCAAATCCCACCGAGACGGCGAATGTGGTCGCAACGGAATCGAAGGGTCTGTCGAAGTCGCAGCCCGCGGTTCCGGAGAAAGAACCCGAAGCAATACCGATCCCCGACAAGAATGCAAAGACGAAAATAAAACCTGCTCCGGTTCAAACCGCGACGAAACGTAAGCCCGAACCTGAGCAACCCGAGACCAATCAGATTCCCTATGGCGAGGGAGGTCCAGCGAACGGCCCCTACACCATGACCGCGGGCAACGCGAAAGGCGGCTTCGGATTCACCGGCAGCGGCGGAGATTTCGGCAGCTTGTATGCCTGGTACGTGCAGGCGGTGCAACGCAAGGTTACCGAAAACTGGTTGAAGTATGAAGTTGATCCACGCATCAGCGATGCAAAACGCGTTTATCTTACTTTCGATATCGCACGCGATGGACATCCTTCGAACGTGCAGATCGAGCAGTCGAGCGGCGTGCCATCGCTGGACCAGTCAGCGGTTCGAGCGTTGCAGCGAATTGATACTTTCGGGCCGGTGCCAGCCGGTTATTCAGGGAGCAAGGTATCGGTAGAGTTCTGGTTTGACTATAAGCGGTAAAAAAGCGTCGTTAGTCGTTTCGCGGTTTGGTCACGACTAACGACCATCGACCGACGACTAAATAGGGAGTACAAATTGAGTAATTCGGTTCGCCCAATTCATCATTATTTTTTGATCGCTGCTGCCTTACTGTTTCTCGCAGCCACCAGTTCCGCGCAGGACTGGATTCGTACCGGCACCGGCCTGGGCGTAGAGCGAGTGCGGCTCGCTGCAGCCGATTTTAAGCCCACAAACAGCGATCCCAACAACATCACGCTGCTGAAAACTTTCAACGACGTTTTGTGGAACGATCTCGATAATGCCGGAATCTTCGATCTCGTTTCAAAGAGCTTTTACCCGTTGCAAGAGCCCGGCCAACCCTCCGAGGTTAATTTCACGGCGTGGAATTCTCCGCCGCCAAACACATCCATGCTCGCCTTCGGCAACCTGGGCGCAAGTGCGGGCAAAGTCACGGTGCAGGGGTGGCTATACGACGTCAAGAATCAGGCGTCTCCGCAGGTGCTCGGCAAGCAATACGCCGATAACGCGACCAGCGACGCAGTCCGCGTGATTGCACACAAATTCGCCGATGAAATTATCTTCCGCCTTGGCGGCGGCATACCCGGCATCGCCGAAACGAAAATCTATTTCGTCAGCGAACGCAGCGGCCACAAAGAAATATGGACGATGGACTACGATGGCGCCAACCAACAGCAACTCACGCACCTGGGAAGCATCTCGTTGTCGCCGCGCATCTCGCCCGATGGCTCGCGCCTCGCCTTCAGCTCCATCAACAAAGGCAGCTGGGAGATCATGATGTATTCCTTCGATCTCAACCGTATGGTCAGCTTCCCGCGTTTCGGAGGCATGAATCTTTCGCCTTCTTGGTCGCCCCACGGTAAGATCGCATTTTCATCTTCGCGAAACGGCTATCCCAACATTTTTATAATCGATGGGTCGGGAGGAAATTCGCACCGCCTCACCACCGATAAAGGACCGGACGTTTCGCCGACGTGGAATCGCAAGACCGGTAGCCAGATCGCCTTCGTAAGCGGACGCACCGGCCTGCCGCAGATCTACACCATGGAATCGGACGGCACCAACGTACAGCGAGTCACCGATCAGGGATACGCCGTGTCTCCCAACTGGTCGCCCAACGGGCAGTTTCTGACTTTTTCCTGGATGCGCAAATATGGCCCGGGAGAGCCTGGTTCCAACGATATTTACCTCATGGATATCGCCAGCAAGCAATGGGTACAGCTGACGCATGATAGCGGACGCAATGACTTCCCTTGCTGGTCGCCAGATGGACGCCACATCGTATTTCAATCCCACCGTACTGGCAGCGATCAGATATGGTCGATGCTGGCCGACGGCACAAATGTGAAACAGTTAACTTTTAAAGGCGCCAACACGCAGCCCAACTGGAGTTGGAAGTGAGTTGCAAAAGCCTTGTCATGGAGCTGAAGTTGGTAACGGTCTAACGGTCGTATCCCGTAGTGCTTTGAGCTGGAGGGCACGGAGTTTGATATTCGTATCAGGCATGGTTTGAGATTCATATCAGGGCACGCTCTGGCGTGCCGCAGGAGTTGCGGTCATGAAGGCGCCATCAGGCGCTGACGACGCACATTAGATTCAGTACCAGTAGTCAGGCAGAACGGTTTTGCGGCTGGCCGAACGTGCGCCCTGCCGTGAATCTGCAAATTGCACGCCACAACGCGGGCGCACAGAAAACTGGAGGAATCCTTGAAGCACGCCACAACGCCAAGAACCACGATGACAAAATGGAGCGCATTGTTATTTGTTTTCGCCACGCTAATGTTCATTAGTGCTTGCCATAAGAAGGTCGCTCCGCCGCCGCCACCGCCGCCACCTGCACCGAACCCTCCGACCGCCTCGCTCTCGGCAAACCCGAACACGATCAATCAAGGTCAAACCTCAACTTTGACCTGGCAGACCACCAATGCCAACGACGTCAGCATCGACGGAATTGGCCCGGTTGAACCAAGCGGCTCACGGCAAGTGAGTCCGGCCGATTCGATTACTTATCATCTGGTCGCCAAAGGTAGCGGCGGAACGCAGGACGCTACTGCGCGTGTCACAGTCAACGCCGCGCCAGCTCCGCCTCCGGCAACTCCGAATCTCACCGAAGAGGAGCTCTTCGCTCAGAACGTGAAGGACATTTACTTCGATTACGACAAGTACGACGTACGCCCCTCCGACCAAGGTTCGTTGCAGGGCGATGCCCAGTTCCTGCAGCAGCATCCAAACATCCACATTACAATCGAGGGACATTGCGACGAGCGTGGTTCAACCGAATACAACCTGGCTCTAGGCACGAATCGTGCCGACACCGTCAAGAATGCGCTGATCCAGGCCGGAGTTGGTGGCGATCGCATCAAAACTATCAGCTACGGAAAAGAGAAGCCATTCTGCACCGAATCGAACGAAAGTTGCTGGCAGCAAAATCGCCGTGCACACTTCGTTTACGAACACTAAACGGTCAAGGGCGGCTGCGGCCGCCCTTATCTTTACGGCAATGTTTCGGGATTATTGCCGCTGCGCTTAGCGGAGTCTTACATCCAATAGGTTAACTATGATATTCAACCGTCTTACGCTTGCCCATGTGCTATTGCCCACCGCGCTCCTAACTATCGGCGTCGCTCCCGCTTACGCCGTCAACAAAGACATCGTCGAACTGCAAACGCAGGTTACCGCCCTGCAGCAGCAAATGACCCAGATGAAGCAGTCCTTCGACGAGCGCATGGGCGTCATGAGGAACCTCCTCGAGCAAAATACCGACGCCGCCAACAAAGTGACCGCGGCCATCAATGGCCTGCAGGCCTCGATCAACAAACAGCAGCAGGATCGCGCCGGGCAGGTCGATCAGATCTCCGGACAGATTCAGGCTCTGAACGACACTATGGACGAACTCAAAGTCCGCCTCGCCAAACTGAGCAAGCAATTCGAGGATATGCAGGCGGCGCAACAATCCATGGCCCAGCAGCAGACGCAAGTGCAACAGCAGCAACAGGCGATCGCTCAGGCTCCCGCGCCCGACGTGCTCTACAACAATGCGTTACGAGACTATAACGGCGGGAATAATGACCTGGCCTTGCAGGAATTTAACGACTACATCAAGTTCTATCCCAACACCGATCTGGCGGGAAACGCATATTTCTATTTAGCCGAAATTCAGTACAAGAGCGGCGATTATAAATCAGCTATTTCGAACTACGATCTCGTGCTACAGAATTTTCCCAGCGGAAATAAAGCTGCCGGGGCGCAACTGAAAAAGGGTTTCGCTCTGATTGAACTCGGAAAAGTGGATGAGGGCACACAGGAATTGAGGCATGTAATCCAGCGCTATCCGCGCACGAACGAAGCCACGCAAGCCAGAGATAGATTACGGAAGCTAACCGCGGGCCCCACTCCAAGAAGCCACTAACCTCAAAAGTCGGAAGCTGGGCGAAATGGAGCGCCGGGCGTCCTCGCCCGGCCACCTCAGCTGTATAGGCGATACTTACGGACGTCCCTTGGTATTCGGCACTGTCACTCCGCTATCAATTTTCGGAATCCCGAAATGCCCGCTCAGACGGAAGAGATCAAGAGGATTAATGGATCCAAAGACCACAACAAAATTCACTTCGTTCGACTTGGCCTGAAGAACCGAGATGTTGCTCACCGCATTATGCTCAACTCGAACCCAAACATCGGTCACGCCCGACCCTCCATCCTTCTCCTCTTTGTTCATCAATTGTTTCCAGCCCGCCTCGTGAAACTGCGCCTTCACCACAGCTAGAGCCGCCGGATCGTAACTCGAAGCTGCCGGATAGCGATAGCTGCGCACCGTGACCCCATCCACGCCCGCGATTACGCGCTTCAGATCGGCGTTGTCCGGGTCCATCTTCGACGCCAACACCAGCATGGAGTGGTCAAGCGTAAACTCTGTCTTCGTCGACGCATTCGTCCGCAACGCCTCAATCCCTCTGGGAACCCAGTCATGCTGCTGCGGCGTCTCTGCCTGCGTCAACTGGGCGGGACAAAACGCAATCAAGATCGCAAGAATGGCACAGAAAAAAGTCCCCTTCATAAAAGTACCTCGGATTGGCAAAGCGATAACCTGCTGGAATTCAGCGAGCTGAGCACAAAACTCCTAGGCCATAAGAACCCGTTCCGCCAAAATTAGTTGTCCGAGAAACTGGTCCGGGAAACCACAATTATCCCGGTCGCTAGACGACGTCCGCGGCAGTCGCTTTCTCCATCACCACACCGCTTGGCCGCAGCGTGACCCAGTCAGTTTGAACGCGATCCCATCCTTGAATCAAAAATCCGTAGGATTCAAACAACGCGCGAATCTGCGGACGCCGCCATCCCGCGATCTCTTCGAGAATAGGCACGAGCGTCGCCAGCGCGTTATCGCTCATCACCGTTCGCTTTGCAATCTGGGCCACCAGCTTCGATTCCGAAACAGCAATCGTGAAACCATCGCGCCGGTTGACATGCAGCATCACATGAATATCTGAGCTGCCATCGCCCACATACACGATATGATCCGCCGGCACGCCCAGCTGTTCTTCCAGTTGATCGAGGCGCGTGACTTTGCCATAGCCTGCCGTAGCCCGCACCAGGCAGTCAATGTCGCCTGAAGCTTCCCACTTAAACTCTGTGCCAAAAATATGGTCCTGCGGAACGATCCCTTCGAGCGCCGACTGAATCACTTCAACCGGCGCCGCCGAGAGCACGTAAAAATCAAAGTGGAATCCATCGATCCGCCGGTCGAGAATCTCGTAAATTTGTTTGATATTATCTTTGAGGCGAATGCGCTTCCCCACCTCAATCAGGTCGTCGCGCCGGACGCGCGAACGAAACTCGGGATCATGCAGCAGCAAATAAGAAAGTTCGGCGCCTTGCTGAACCAGGTTCAGCTTTGCCATACCTTTGGCCTTGCGCTCGAATTCCTCAACGGAAATGCCCAGTAACTCGCTCAGAACGTAACCAGTATCGTTAAAAGTCAGCGTCTGATCAAAATCACTGGCAAACAGATAATGCTTCCTATATTTACTAGCCATGTTCTATTTTAGATTCATTATCACGTTAATCGACTATTAATTTTACCTATCGTCACTATTACAACAACTTGTATGTCAATGATTGCCCGGTGCAGATATTTAGCGTAAAGTTACCGCGTAATAACTGACGGATTTATCTCAAGAGGCCAGTCATGCCGAAAAGTGTCAGCGATCATCTGCACAACGATGCCGACCGCGGAAAAGGTTCCCAGGAGCCCGATGATCGCACCCAGAGCGGCAACAACTCCATGAAAGACCAGCTCGGCCACCGTAATCCCGATCCCATGCAGGATGGCGCCGATAGCGATTTCCCCGAGCCTGGCCGCAGCCCCGAGCACTCGTAATTCACGGTACTGTAGATTACCAAGTAAGACTAGGTCTCTTTCGGTTCGACCTGGCAGCATCTCCCGTCTCGGATACAATGCTTTGGCGCTGGAGCGACCATGAGCAATGTGGCCAAGAATGAATCGATACCAACTGCGAACAAGAAAGATTGGAACGCGATTGCGAAAAGCAAGGCGTTCAAGGACCTTATTGCGCTCAAGAAAACGTTTATCATCCCGGCATTTGCCGTCTTCCTCGTGCATTATCTGGCTCTCGCCGTTCTCGTAGGATATGCACCCGGACTTGCATCGACCCGAGTGATTGGAACGGTGACCATTGCCTATCTGTTCGCACTCTCTCAGTTTGCAGTGGGATGGCTGATCGCCGCACTCTACCTGGTTGCGGCGGCCAAGTTCGATGCTCTGACGGTTGACATTCTTGCCCACTCCAGCGAACTGCAAAAGGGAGAGTGAGTGTCCATTTCTTTAGCCGTTTTCCTGGTTTTCGTCGCCGGCACGTTTGGAATTACTTACTGGGCGGCGAAGCGATCGAGCGGAGCGAGTGCGTATTTTGCGGCCGGCCGGAAAATTGCAGCGTGGCAGAATGGCTTTGCCGTCGCCGGCGATTTCATGAGCGCGGCCTCGTTTCTCGGGTTGATCGGCCTGATCGCACTGCAAGGCTTGGATGGAATTCTGTATGCAGTTGGAGGGTTTGTTGCCTTCGTCACGATTCTATTGCTCATGGCTGAGCCTCTGCGCAACCTTGGCAAATACACCATCGGAGACGTTCTGGCATACCGGCTCAATCCGCGGCTCGTTCGCGCGCTTGCGGCGTTCAGCACGCTGACCATCGCTACGTTTTACATGATCGCCCAGATGGTCGGCGCCGGTGCGCTGGTGAACCTGTTGCTCGCCGATTCCGGCATTACCTACAACATGGGGGTAGTTGGAGTCGGCGCGCTGATGATGATCTATGTGATCTTTGGTGGCATGCTGGCAACGACGTGGGTGCAGATCGTGAAGGCCATGCTGCTCTCAGCATGCGGAGTGGCGCTTACCGTGCTCGTACTCGAACGTTTTCATTTTCATCTGATCGATTTTTTTTCAGCCGCCAGCCAGATTGCATATCACCAAAAGGAACAACTGGTGGTTCGTGATTTTCTTCAGCCTGGCTTGCACTACCATCTACCCCACGGACCAGTCGACCTGCTTTCCCTCAGCTTGATGTTCGTGTTTGGAACGGCCGGAATGCCGCACGTGCTGGTTAAGTTCTACACAGTTCCAGACGCGAAAACGGCCCGTCATAGCGTGGTATGGGCAATGTTTGTTATTGGCGGCTTTTGCGTTTTCGCTACTGTAATCGGACTCGCTGCGGCCGTAATAATCGGCCCCGATTCGATTCTTGCGCGCGGCGGGACGAACATGGCGGGGCCTCGGCTGGCTCAGGCGGTTGGCGGCGATCTCGTCCTGGCATTCGTATCAGCCGTGGCGTTTGCAACAATTCTGGCGGTGGTAGCCGGATTGATGATCAGTGCGTCGACGTCGTTTGCTCATGATTTCTGGACCAACGTCATTCACCGCGGCAGGGAACGCGCGGCGGACGAGGGCGTGCTGGTCGCGCGGATTGCGGCGCTCGGGATCGGAGCAGCGTCAATGCTAATCGCGACCTGGTTAGGACCCGGATCGAACGTTCTGATTCTGGCAACCTTTGGAATGGTAGTGGCGGCGTCGGCGAACTTTCCCGTTCTTGCGCTTTCGATCTATTGGCGGCGCTTCAATACCGCGGGAGCAGTGGCAGGCCTCACGGTTGGCTTGTTAGGCAGCCTCGCGCTAATTTTGGCAGGCCCAAACTTTATGGGCGTCGATGCGGCGAGCGCAACTGGCGGTCGCCACTTGATACAAGCACAGCCGTGGTTTCCGTATGAGAACGTCGGCATTGTCAGCGTGCCGCTCGGATTTCTGGCAGCCGTAGTTGCAAGCTTGCTCAGTAAAGAACCTGCGGTTGAAGCCAAGTTTGATGAATTAATGGTGCGGGCGAACACGGGATTCGGAGCCGAACGCGCGGCCGCCCATTAACAGTCTCGATCAAACAAGGCCAGCCTTCATCTGCCGGGTAATGTACTCGGCTTGGCGAAGCGCCAGGGCAACAATCGTCAACGTAGGATTCGCCGAGCCGGGCGTAGTTAAGACGCTGCCATCCGAGATAAACAAGTTGGCGATGTCGTGGGCCTGACCCCAACCGTTTGTGACCCCGTCACGTTGATCGACGCTCATGCGGGCAGTACCGGTATTGTGGGTCGCGGGTGGAGTCGGCCCGACTACGACGCGCTTCGCCCCAATCGCTTCGTCCATCCGTGACATCTGACCCTGCGCGTGCCTCCGTAGCGCCTGGTCGTTGCTATGTTCATCAACGTGGATATGGGCAACGGGCAAGCCGTAAGCGTCCTTGACATTCGCATCGAGCGTAATGCGATTGTCGGAGCGCGGCAGATCTTCGCCATTGATGAACATGCCTGCAAGATTACGGTAATTGTCCATGATCGAAGCGAAATCCCGTCCCCAGCCGTAGGGCAAACCAACCAGCGGCAATGTAGGCAAGTCGAGTGCGACTAATTCCATACGGTATCCGCCGACAAAGCCGCGCCGAGGATCGTTGATCGCCTCATCTTCAATGACTCCTGCGATCGTCGCGCCGCGCCAGAAATAGATGGGCTTATCGAAGATTCCCCAGACGAACCCCGTTATTTGGTGACAGTAATTCCTCCCAACCTGGCCGGAGGAATTCGCCAGTCCATGCGGAAACTTCGAAGACTCGGAGAGCAGCAACAGGCGCGTTGTCTCAACGGCATTGCCGGCAACGCAAACTACTCGAGCCGCCTGGCGCTGCTCGTGTCCCTTGTTGTCGCGGTAAATCACGGCATTGACGCTGCCGTTTGGCCCATGCTCGATGCGCGTAGCTGTAGATTCGATCCGCAGATCGAGATTGCCGGTCTCCTCCGCGTCGGGAATTTCGGTGTAAAGCGTGCTCCACTTAGCTCCCATTTTGCAGCCTTGCACACAGAATCCCTGCTGGATGCAGTATCCCCGCCCATCAAACGTGCGTGAGTTGATGGCTAAGTGGCCGGTGTGGACCCGCTTGTAGCCGAGTTTCTTCGCGGCGGCATACATCACTTTAAAGTTGTTCGAAGCGGGCAAACCCGGGATGTCGTTGCGCCGCGTGACGCCCATGCGGCTCTCGGCAACCGCGTAATATCTGTCGAGCTCTTCGGGCGTGATCGGCCAGTCAATTAAGGAAGTGCCGGCGACCGCGCCGTAGGTTGTGCGCGCGCGCAACTCCCAAGGCTGCAGCCGGGGACAGGATGCCGTCCAGTGTACGGTCGTGCCTCCAACAGTCTTGCAGTGCCAAACCGGCAGGCTTGGAAAATCGCGCGCAACGCCCCAATTGCCGCTCTGGGTGCGGGTATCAAGCCATGTCAGTTGATTGAAAGCCTCCCCTGGAATCTGAGAGAAGCTGTCCAGCGATTGGCGGCTGCCCGCCTCGAGCAGAACAACTTTGATGCCGCGGCGAGTCAGTTCGTGAGCAAGGGTGCCGCCACCGGCGCCTGAGCCGATGATGACCACCACGCCGTCGTCCTTGAGAGCAAAAGTTGCCATGGCAGGAAATCAACCGTCTTACGTCGGCAGAGGACCGCTGTCTTCTAGTGGAACTTCCGGCAGCCAGTGCAGATCGTTGAAGCCCCGCTCCAGGTAGCCTCCCTTGGAGAACGCTTCTCCTTCATAACCGAAGTACGCGTATGCCATTGGCGTTGTATAAAGCACTTGCAAGGTCTTCAAGCGCATGGTTTGGAAAAATTCGGAGGACTCGATTTTCTTAAGCGCGGCTACGCGTTCGCTTTCGGGACGCGTCGCGAAACCTGCTCCCAGATCCGCAATTCCCTCTTTGATCGTCTTGCGATCGTTGTCATCCTTAACTGCAGCCTCATCCACGGCCTTGATGACAAGGGCATAGGCGGCATGGTCGAGTTTGTCGTGGGGAGCAATCGTTCGCGCCATGGCCATGAGAGTCGCCGCCTCGGCCGTGGTGAGCGCCGACATGGCAACCGCCCACGCCCGTCTCCGTTTTGGAGCAATCAATCCGAGAGGGCCGCCCGCAATCACGATGCCGGTCAACAAACCAGTGGTGTTTTTGAGAAAATCGCGGCGTGGCAGAGGCTGATTCATGGAGTCTTCTACGCTTGCGGCGTTTCAGCTTACTTCAGCGAGCAGTCGAATTCAAGCGTGAGGCTGATTTAACGGTACCTTGGCGGGTTGACAGACTGATCCATCCCCATTGTCTTTTGTCCCGCCTTTGCTACGTTCACGCTTATCAAGCATGGCGCTTTCGCCGCAAAGGCGGCTTGCAGCGCCGGTTCCAGTTCGGAAGGCTCATCCACTTCCCGGGCAGACATTCCGTAGCCTTGCGCGATCTTCACCATATCGATCCCGGGAATATCCATGCCGGGAACGTTGCGGCCGACTTGCGTAAAGTCGCAAAATCCTTTCAACGCCGAGTAGTCGGAGTTCCGGATGACGATAACCACGACCGGCGCATGATTTTGAACTGCACTCCAGAGAGCTTGGACCGAGTACTGCATGGAGCCGTCGCCGATCGGGCAGACGACCCGCCGCTCAGGAACCGCAAGTTGCAGTCCCACTGCAGCAGGCAAGCCGAATCCCAGCACTCCGTTAGGCACCGAGTAGAATGATCCGGGCTCATCGAGAACGAGATAGCGATCGAGGTCTCCCTTGGAGGACGGACATTCTTCGGCGATAATGGCATTTCGCGGCATAACCTTGTTCAGTACGCTGAATAGATACGGGGTAGTGATGGGATGCTGCCCGCCTGGCGCCGGCGAAACTGTGAGCTCTTCCTCCTCCGAAGGGCGATGCCTCGATTTTGCGTGTTTACGAATGTAGACCATTGCTTGCGCGACATTCCCCACGATGCTGTCACCAGCTAACGCCGCTGCTGCCGCCTGCGGATCATTCGTAATCTGGAAGAGCCTGGTTCCGGGATTGACCGGATTCCCCGGCACGTGGGCGTAGTACAAGAAAACACGGGCGCCAAGCACGACCACTACGTCATGGCCGGCAAGCTGATCGGCGAGAGGCTGCTGAGCCGGCAGCAGTCCTCCACGAAATAACCGCTGGCCGCGCGGAAAAGTCCAGCGGGATGGGATTGGATCCTGATAAACGCCGGCGTTTAGATGTTCCGCGAGCGCCAGCATCGCATGCCAGCCATCGTCTTCTTCGATCTGCGGACCAGCGACCAGCGCCGGATTTTGGCTGGAATCGAGCGCGCGAACTACTACGTCGAGCGCCGCGGGATCGGCGAAAACGAATTCGCTGACTTTTCGCGCCGGCACAGGCGGGCACTCATGAGTCCAGTCATCCATGGGAATGGAGATGAAAACCGGTCCCCGCGGCGGTTGCATCGCGAGATGAATTCCGCGTGCAATTGCGCCTGGCACGTCTTCGGCTCGCAGCGGCTCATAGGCCCACTTCACGTAAGGCCTCACGGTCTCAACTGCGCGACTCGCCAAAAAAGGTTCCGCCAGAAGCTGGCGACGGTCTTGCTGCCCAGCCGTAATCACGAGCGGCGCATGCATATACCATGCGTCCTGGATCGCGGAAAGGCCGTTGCCGGTACTGGCGATCGAATGAAGATTCGCGAATACAGGCTTGCGGCTTCCGAGTGAGTATCCCAGCGCCATTCCCGCGGCCACGCGCTCGTGCAGTCCGAGGACATACTTGAAATCCGAGGGCATGTCGTGCAGAAACGGCAGTTCTGTCGATCCCGGGTTTCCGAAAATAACGTTGAGGCCCAGGTCACGCAGGATCTCGTATGTCGTTTCTCGGACCGTGCTCACGCTGACCCCGCTTGGATTAGGTTTGCGATGTTATATCACTTTGTCACCAAGCCGCATAAAACTTCGGCGAAGATTGAACTCGTGAGTTGCACTCACTGGGTTGAAACGCACGCCAAGGTGTGTTATCGTCACACCCTTCGTACCGCCGTGAACGTGCGATAACACTCTCGACTGGCATCATTCCTTATGGCAGTGAAGATCTGCATTGTGGGCTGCGGAGCGCTTGGCAGCGTAATCGCCGGGCATTTGGCGCGCCTGCCGGATATCGAAGTCTACGCTTACGACGTTTTTGAGGAACACATGCGCGCCATCCGTGAGCGCGGATTGAAAATCAGCGGCGCGGCTGAATTTACCGCCAGACTTAATTCAACTTCTGAGCCATCTGAGATTCCGTCCTGCGATTTCGGAATCTTCGCAACGAAGAGCATCCACACCCGAGCCGCAGTGGAGCAGACTGCGCACGTTTTCGGTCCTTCTGCTGCCGTGTGTTCAGTGCAGAACGGATTGGGTAATGAAGAAATGATTGCTGAGCGGGTGCGGCACGTGATCCGCGGCGCGACTGGCCTTGCCGTTCATATGCGAGGTCCGGGACACGCTGACATTGAATTCTACGGCGATGTGTGGATCGGCTCCTTTGAGCCCTCCGGCACGCCTTACTCGTTGGTGGAACAGCTTGCTGCGATTATGAATCGGGCGGGACTGCATTTCGTTGCATTGCGTGACGCTCGCGGCGCGCAATGGACGAAGCTGATTTTCAACTCCGCGGCGAATGCCGTTGGCGCTTTAACGCGCCTCCACCACGGGGCCGCAGCCCGCTTCGCTCCTACGGCGGCATTGTATGAGGCCTTGTTGCAGGAGGGAGAAGCTGTCGCCCGCGCTCTAGGAATTGTCCTCAGTGCCGATCCCCGCGAACTGGTTGCGGAAGGCGCCAGGGCTACGACAAAAAGAAATGCGAGCATGTTGGTCGACGTTTTGGCTCAGCACCACACCGAGGTGGATTTCATCAACGGCGCAATTGCAGAATACGGAGAAAAGCTTGGCGTTCCCGTGCCGTTGAATCGGGCAGTGTGGCAGTTGTTAAAGGGGCTGGAGCACTCCTGGGCCAATCCGTCCTGAAGAGCAATCCATCCTAAAAGCGACTCAAGGCTGAATCCGCGTGCCGTCGACCTTTACGCGAAACAGGACGTAAGGTTTCTGCCGCAGGTCCCGACCGTTATTGAAAACCGGCTGGCGTTCGATCTGGTTCGCAGTGAAGTAGAGATATCCATCGTCCGCCAAAGATAGCGTATCCGGCCAAAGTACGCGCGGGTCGTGCACAAGCGTCTCGATCGTGCCGTCGACGCTTCGACGATGAATCGCGTCATGCTCATAGTCGCTGATATAAACTCTGCCCTCGCCATCGGATTCCAGCCCATCTCCAGCCCCTCCTTTTTCGCCCAAGTCCTGCACCGTGGCAGCCACCTGCGTATCCGACATGCTTCGGTTGGAAAGCGCATCCACGCCCACACTATAAAGACGCCGCCCAATCAGCGGACAGTAGTAAAGCGTTTTGGCATCCGCGCTGATAGCAATGCCATCGGCTCCAACTTCGAGCCTTGACGGAGGTTGGCCTGGCAACCGCATTTGCAGGATTTCTCCCTCGACCACCGGAACGAACTGCTGATCCGGTTTTGTCGAGTAGTGATCGCTCAAGCGGCGCCAGCTCTCCTGTGAAGCCAGATCCACCACGATAATGGCGTTTGCTCCAGAATCTGTGATGAATGCCATGCCTTCCCGCCCGCGGCGCAGGTCGAATCGAACGTCGTTGAGATACGTTTTCGGCAGAGCGACATCGGCGGGAAAAACGATCTTCTTGACGATCTGGTTGGTCTTGAGATCAACGGCAATCAGCTTGCCGCCGTTCGGCTTAACCGGCCCAAACGCAATGCTTCCCGTATCCAGAATCCAAAGCCGCCTGCCAGTAGGATCAACCACCACACTCTGCACTGAGATCAGTTTCTCGGCAGGATTGTCGCCCTCGACATAGTGGTTGATGTCGGCATTGGGATACGGCAACGTTTTGCCATCTATAACTTCGGCCACGGTGTACTCTACGGGATCGCCCCATTTGGGAAAGTTGACAAAGATCCGACCGTTACTCGTCGTAGTATGATTTGCAACCGTAACGCCCGTCGGCATTGGTCCATTGAATGTTGCGACCACTTCCAACTGCCCGATGACTCGCTCTTTCGCGACATCCTGGGCAACCATCTGTCGAACACAGACGACCGAAACCACGGTGAAAACGATCAGCGCTGAAGTGGATTTCATGAGACCTCCTTGCGCGGGCCCAGCCACTTGTCGAACCATCTTGTCAAACCATGTCGTCGAACCATGGAAGCCTACCCTAAGCAGCGTCCGTCGCGTGTTTGTTATCATGCAGCGGCATGGATGGTTCGCGGCGCTACGAGAATACTCTAATTTCAATTCTATTTTTCACATGGGGCATAGTCTTTCTAGGCCGCATGTCGCAGATGTATCTGGCGCCTTACTTCGCCCCAGAGTTCCACTTGAGGCATGGGCAGGTCGGAACGCTGGCGTCCGCCATGGCCATCACTTGGGCGGCATCCACCTTCGTGTTCGGCGCGCTTTCAGATCGATTCGGCCGCAAGGCCATGCTGATTCCTGCCGTGTTTGTCTTTTCGATTCTGTCGTGCCTGTCGGCTCTCGCGCACAGTTATTACCAGCTTCTGTTGATACGGGCTCTAATGGGCTTGGCGGGCGGTCCAACCTGGTCGATCATGACGGCGCTGATTGAGGAATCTTCACCTGCAAACCGGCGTGGACGAAACATCGGCCTGGTAGTGAGCGCTGCAGCGCTGGTCGGTTTGGCCGCGGCTCCCGTATTGACGACCCAAGTGGCTGCCCATTGGGGTTGGCGCGCGGCGTTTTTCGTCGCCGGCATTCCGGGATTGCTCGCCGCCCTGCTTATCTGGAAGTTTGTACGCGAGCCTGAATTCGGCGGCGCACACCAGCCGCCTTCCTGGGTGGAATACGTCTCACTTCTGCGCCACAGAAATATCTGGTTGTGCTGCATCGGCGCCATTGGTTTTATGTCGTGGCTGTTTGCGTTGAGCGTGTTCGCGCCGCTTTACATTACAGAGGTCGTTCATCAACCGGCTACGACGGCTGGATTTCTGCTCGGGGCAACCGGATTGGGCAGCTTCTTTTTGGGATTTCTTTTGCCCGCTCTCTCCGACCAGGTGGGACGAAAGCCGGTGTTGCTCTTGATGGCGGCCATGTCGGCTGTCGTGCCTCTGACTTTCCTGGTACGGGGGCTGTTTCTGTATCCGCTGCTGCTGGCCGCAATTGTTTTTGTCGCGAACACCGGACAAGGAATGGCTAGCCTGATCATGGTTCTGGTTCCGACGGAAAGCGTGCCAGCCCAGTTTCGTGCAACCTCAATCGGCCTCGTTACACTGGTCGGCGAGGCCGTGGGCGGGACCTTATCCCCGCGTCTCGCTGGCATATTAGCTGAGAAATATGGGCTGTCGCTAACCATGTGGCTGGCGGCGGCCGGAAGCGCAGTTGTCTTTGTCGTAGCGCTTTCACTTCGCAAGACCGCACGCATGGGACAAGGCTTCGCGGTAGAAGGGGTATCGCATGAAGCGGGACTCACACCGGAAGCTGTGAGTGAAGAGTAGCCAGGTCCGCTCTTCGGTCATCCTCGGGACTCGGGAGGTCTCGGTTGCAGAAGTTACGCACGCAAGTCGGAATTGTGGGTGCAGGACCCGCGGGTCTTGTGTTGTCCCATCTTCTCCACTTGCAAGGCATCGATTCCGTCGTCCTCGAAAATCGCAGCCGCCACTATGTCGAAGAGCGCGTCCGGGCCGGCGTATTGGAGCAGGGCACGGCGGATCTGCTCACCGATATGGGCGTGGGAGCAAGATTGAAGAAAGAAGGCCTCGTCCACTACGGAATTGAACTTCGCTTCCAGGGGCGCGGCCATCGTATTGACTTCCGCGAACTGACCGGAGGGAAAGGAATCACGATCTATGCGCAAGCCGAAGTTGTCAAGGATCTCAATGACGCGCGTATCGCCGCCGGCGGCCAGGTCGTGTTCGAGATTGAGGATGTCAACGTATATGACTTTGACACCCTGCAGCCGAAGATCCATTACCGGAAAGATGGAGATGCCTGCGAGCTTGTCTGCGATTTCATTGCCGGTTGCGATGGCTTCCATGGCATTTGCCGTCCCAGCATTCCCCGCGGGGTGCTCACCGAATATGAACGAGAGTACCCGTTCGGCTGGCTTGGCATATTGGCCGAAGCGCCCCCGTCGTCAGATGAGCTGGTTTACTGTTACCACGATCATGGTTTTGCCTTGCTCAGCATGCGCTCGCCGGAAATCGGACGTCTTTATCTGCAATGCAAACCTGACGAAGATATCGCGCAGTGGAGTGATGAAAGAGTCTGGCAGGAACTGCAGCTTCGCCTCGCCTCGAAGGGATGGAAGCTGACCGAGGGGCCTGTTCTGCAGAAAGGCGTCACCGGCATGCGCAGCTTCGTAGTTGAGCCGATGCAGTATGGAAGATTATTTCTCGCTGGAGATTCAGCGCACATCGTTCCGCCAACCGGCGCCAAAGGCCTCAACCTGGCGGTTGCCGATGTACAAGTGCTGGCGCGAGCGATGACACATTTCTATAAAACTGGCAGCCAGGATCTCCTCAATCGTTACTCACAAACCTGTCTGCGCCGTGTCTGGAAGGTGCAACGTTTCTCGTGGTGGATGACCTCTATGCTCCACCGCTTCCCCGACGGCAATGCTTTTGACCAGCGCCGTCAACTAGCAGAGCTTGACTACGTGACCAGCTCGCGTGCCGCCGCATCGAGCCTGGCGGAGAACTATGTCGGCCTGCCGAAGGAATGGAGCTGAGAACGGTCGTTGCTCGATGTGTAGCGGAAATTGGAATTGGTTGATCAGCGACTTCATACCTCAAGCGTTTCTCGTTGCCTCCGACTTTATCGCTGACTCTTCCCTCGCTATCTGGAAAGCAGTATTCGCCGCGGGAACGCCAGCATAAATGGCCGTCTGCAAAAGCACCTCTTTCACATCCGACAGTTCCAGCCCCACTTTCAGGCCCGCTTTCAAATGCAAACGGAATTCTTCGAGGCGTCCTAAGGCGGCGGTGATCGCCAATACCAGAAGCCTGCGGGTTCTTATATCGAGACCTGGACGAGTCCAAACCGTTCCCCATGCATAGCGGGTAATCAAGTCTTGAAACTCCCGGTTCAGTTCATTTGTGTTGGCCATGGCACGGTTCACGTGTTCATTGCCTAACACAGCGCGTCGAATGGCAAAGCCTTTCTTAAGCGGATCGCCCTCTCCGGAATCGGCAAGCAGAAACTCTGCCACCGCCGATGAAAACGAGTGCGGCAGCTCCAGATTGGACAAATGAGCCGCATCCAGCAGCACTCTTGACGCGCCGGGAATTTTCCCGGCAAGTATTTCTCCGTTTCCCGCCCACGGAGTAGAAACGTCCCTTCGTCCTGCAATAACCAGCGTGGGTGCAGAAATTTTTCCGAGAGATGCGCTTGAATCGAATTCCCGCAACGCGGCACAACATCCAACATATCCAGTGGGACTTGTCCCCAGGAGCACAGACTTGATTGATTGCGCATGAGGATCAGCACGTTCGATCGTTTCGCGAGAAAAAAATCGCTGCATGGCCAGATCGAGGATTGCGCTCATGCCACCCTCCCTCACCATGCGAATCCTCGTCTCCCATTGTTCGCGCGAGCCGAACTTTGGCGCGGTGTTTGCCAGGATCAACCGTTCAATGCGGTCTGGAGCGTTCACTGCGAGCCACTGCCCGATCGCGCCTCCAAGCGAAAGCCCGCAAAACGCAAATTTGCGAATGCCTAATGCATCTGTCAAACCAAGAACATCCGCTCCCAACTGATCAATTGAGTAATCTCCCGCTGGAGCATCGGACGCGCCATGACCGCGAGTATCGTAGCGGAGAATTTGAAAATGCTGAACCAGATCGCTGACTTGCGGCGCCCACATGCCATGATCGGTGCCGATCGAATGGGACAGCACGAGCACCAGAGGGCCCGGGTTGCCTTCGAGACGATAGAAGATCTTGGTTTCCCCAATGTCGACAAAGGGCATTTTATGTTTCGCGTCCCTTTCGGGTTGTCAGAGCCCGATTCTCTCTGTTTTTGCGATCGTACAAGACTACAGCGAAACCCCTCAGCTGCACCCAGATAACTTTCTGCCGATTGAAGATCCCGAAGAGTGGCTGCATTCAGGGCTTCGATAACCTCCCGCATCCGCGGCGAGCACGTCCCCAAAGTTTCGGCCCGTGTCCATGCTCTCGGCTATAGCACGTTCTATGAGTGAGGAAGTTAACTCCCGTCCGAGTTTTCCGCTCAGCAACATGGTCGCACGTTCGGCAAAGATTGTTCCGTGGGTCGCCTCCAGATTCGCACGCATGCGTGCCGCATCCACCGTGAGCCCTTCGGCAACTTCTGCCATCGAAGCTAAGGCCAAGCCTGTCTCCTGAACAATGGAACTAATGGTTGCCCATTCCGACTGCCAGCCACCGACGGCTCTTTCATGTTCCTGCACCATAGAAGAAAGAAACATGCTTACCAATGCCGGCATACGATATGCACCTGCCAGCGTCATCGTGCAGCCGACCGGGTTTTGTTTGTGCGGCATCGCCGATGAACCTCCGCGCCCTTTTGCCGCCGGCTCGGCCACCTCAGCCACTTCATTTTGCATAAGCAGACAGATATCGCGGGCCATTTTCCCAAGGGAGCCGACCATTATTCCTAAGGCACACATCAGTGCGGCCAAACGATCGCGCTGCGTTTGCCAAGGACCATCGGGATAAGCAAGTGATAATTCCCTCGCCAGCGCTTGTCCCGCTGCTATCCCCTGATCGCCAAGCGCAGACAGCGTTCCTCCGGCGCCGCCAAATTGCAGGATCAACGCTTGCTCGAAGGCGTCGTCCAGACGCGTATGATCGCGACGCAAAGCGCCGAGCCACCCTCGCAACCTTGAGGCCAAAAGTAGTAGGCACGGCGACTTGCAGAACGAGTTCGACCTAAAATGACCGTATGTGCGTGCTGTTCTGAAAGTCGATAAAGAGCACCCTCGAGTCGCGCTAAGTCGGCTTGAAGAATACTTCTCGCTTGTTTGAGGAGCAGAACAATCGCCGTGTCGGCCACATCCTGGGACGTTGCTCCCCAGTGCACAAAATCCGCAGCCGATGGGCTCATCCGTCCGACCTGCTCCCTGAGTGCTTTCACGAGGGGAATCGTCGCTGTTCCTGAACGCGCGCTAGCGGCAGCGATCTCGACCGCGTCATATAACTCCGCGACGTGCTGCGTTTTCAATGGGAACAACAGCCGTCGACGGTATGATGCCCAGACTTGCCTCGGCCCGGGCGAGTCCCGCTTCGAACGTAAGCATGGCGGTGAGAACCGATTCATCGGAAAAAAGTAGCGGCCATCTTCGGAGTAGTAGCCAGGCTCTCTATTAACCGCACAACCATGCATTCTCCTTCCTTGACGACCGCTTTACCGGTCGGCGCGTAGGCTTACACAAACGTGAGAGAAGCGTCAAGAACTTATACTCCTGCGCTGCCAATATGTGGTTTGTGCCTCGATTAACGGTTCTCAGTTGACGCAGCGATAGCCTTGGGTTAGCTTCGTGAGCAAAAAATGGATTGCGACCGGTCAATCCTGAATCGGGCGCATATCGCCGGTTAGCGCGACTGTAGACTGTCAACCAGATAGAGGAGCGCATGACGCCTAATGTTGATTTGTTGGCCTCGTATTGGACGATCTCAGGCGGAGATCCACACACCGACCGCGAATACAGTCCCTACGATTTCAAGGATCGCGTAGAAGCTGTGGCCCGAGCCGGGTTCCGCGGATTCGGCCTTTGGCATGCCGATCTCGAGCGTGTGCAGCAGAAATATACGCTCCACGAAATGCGCCGGATACTCGATGATAACGGCATTCGTTACGTGGAACTCGAATTTCTGACCGACTGGTTCCTCGATGGAGAACGGAAAAAACAATCCGACATCCGGAAGTGTATGTTGTTCGAGGCAGCCGAAGTTCTTCGTGCCTACCACGTCAAGGTCGGTGATTTTTTTCAAGAGAAGTGTCCAATCGACCGTTTGGTGGAATCGTTTGCCATTCTGTGCCGGCAGGCGGCGAGCCATGGTACAAAAATCGGTTTTGAACTCATGCCTTTCGCCATGATTCGGACGCTGTCTGAAACGCTGACGATGGTGCGCAGCGCCGGCGAACCCAACGGTGGAATCGCCTTCGACATGTGGCACATTGCAAAGCTTGGAATTCCATACGAGGAAGTGGCTCGCGTGCCGCGCGAATACATAGTCAGCGTGGAATTGAATGATGGAACATTCCAGGCGTCCTGGAGTCTGCACGAAGATACGATTAATCATCGCCGTCTGTGTGGCGATGGAGAGTTCGATGTGAAGGGCTTCATCGGCTGTCTGCAGGGAATCGGCTACGCCGGTCCCTGGGGAATCGAGGTTCTGTCCGAGGAGTTGCGGAAGCAACCGTTGGAAGAAGTTGTGCCCCGCGCATTCGCGACGACCATGGCCCAGTTTCAGTGAAAGTGATGCGCCTCGTTAGCAGCCTGGCGCCTAAAGGCGATGCCCCAGAGATGAGTGTGGATAATTCGGGAGTTTCGAAAGTTTCAGAAAGCTGGCCGTGGTCGGTTTCGCTCGACGCGCTCGTCGCCGCACCGAAGCATCACGCGCTCTTGCTCGAAGATCACCGCGTGCGCGTGCTTCAGACAACGATCCCGGCGGGCACCTTGGTGCCACTGCATACCCACCGCTGGGGCGGTTTCGCATATGTACAGAGCTGGAGTCACTTCATTCGGCGGGATGAAAGCGGCAATGTTCTGTTCGATAGCCGCCAAGCGGGAGAACCGCCGACCGTTCCTTGCGCCCAGTGGATGCCGCCGCTTCCTCCGCACACCGTTGAAAATCTCGGGCCACGCGAAATCAGCATTCTGATCGTCGAACTCAAAAATTCTGAAGCCGATAGCGTGCCGTCTTGAGCCAACAGCGGCTGCTGCCTGGCGGTATCATCGTAGTGCCTACATACTGTTGCATCATCTCCAGTGGTAGACTTCGGGCGTTCAGACCACCTTTGTACTAATCGCGGGCACTATTTGCGAAGGAGAGAGATGCAAAGGGGTAAAGTCGGGGTTGCCATCGTTCTGAGTTTGTGGATAGGTGGGCGCTCACTCGCACCCCAGACGACATCTCAGATCAGAGCTTCTGCAAAGATCACCGACACGCGGATCGTCCATGCCGATGATCAGCCGGGAAACTGGTTGACCTATGGACGAACTTATAGCGAACAGCGATTCAGTCCACTGAAGCAGATCAATGATCAAAACGCCGCACGCCTTGCCTTAGCCTGGTATCTCGACCTCGACACCAACCGCGGTCAGGAAGCCACGCCGCTTGTCGTCGATGGCGTGATGTACTTCACGAGCGCGTGGAGCAAGGTGTTCGCCGTGAACGCCGCCAGTGGCCGACGGTTGTGGTCCTACGACCCGAAGGTACCGAAGCAATGGGGAGCGAACGCTTGTTGCGACGTTGTGAATCGCGGAGTGGCCATTTGGCAAGGCAAGGTCTACCTGGGAACTCTCGATGGACGACTGATTGCGCTTGATGCAGTTTCCGGCAAACCTGCCTGGGAGCAGCTGACGATCGATCCCCGGTGGCGTTACACAATCACTGGCGCTCCGCGCATTGTTAAGGGAAAGGTTTTAATCGGCAACGGAGGCGCGGAGTTCGGCGTACGCGGCTATGTTTCAGCCTATGACGCGCAGAAGGGCAAATTGGTCTGGCGCTTTTACACCGTGCCGGGCGATCCGGCAAAGCCATTCGCAGCAGCCGATTCTTGAGCAGGCAGCCAAAACGTGGAGCGGTGAGTGGTGGAAGATCGGCGGAGGCGGCACGGTCTGGGACGCGATCGTATATGATCCCGAGCTCGATCTTGTGTACATCGGAGTAGGGAATGGCGGACCGTGGAACGAAAAATATCGCAGTCCCAAAGGCGGTGAGAATCTTTTCACCTGCTCGATCGTTGCCCTCAGGCCAGAAACCGGGCAATATGTCTGGCACTTTCAGGAGGTCCCGGCGGACGATTGGGACTACGATTCAGCCGAGCAGATTATCCTCGCGGATATTCCGATCGATGGCAAAACTCGAAAGGTTCTTTTGCATGCTCCGAAGGACGGCTTCTTCTACGTTCTCGACCGCGAAACCGGAGACTCTGATTTCCGCCAAGCCCTTCACGTTCATTAATTGGGCGACCGGAGTGGATCTGAAGACTGGCCGTCCGATTGAAAGCCCAACGGCACGCTATCCTCGTGGCGACGCAACACCGATTGTTCCCGGACCAGTGGGCGCGCACAGTTGGCAACCGATGTCCTACAGTCCGCTGACCGGACTCGTCTACATTCCGGTGAATGACGTCGGATTCAATTTCAAATCGCCCGACGATTTCGAGTTCAAGAATGAGGCGCTGAATTTCGGAATCGATATGGTTGCTGCCGGACTGCCACAGGATCAGAAGATCAAGAAAGCGATTCTCGACAGCGTCAAAGGAAAGCTGGTGGCTTGGGATCCGATCCAACAGAAGCAAGCATGGGCGGTGGAGCGTCCAGGTCCGTGGAATGGAGGCACATTGGCGACTGCGGGGAATCTGGTCTTTGAAGGCACAGCCGCAGGGCGATTTGAGGCCTATCGCGCAGACACTGGAGAGAAGCTCTGGTCGTTTGACGTCCAGACGGGCGTGATTGCAGGACCTGCGACTTATACCACCAAAGGAGAACAATATCTCGCGGTGCTCGCGGGCTGGGGTGGAGTCTTCCCGCTGGCTGCCGGCGAGGTCTCGTTCAAGTCAGGACACGTGCGCTAACATCAGCCGCATGCTGGCGTTCAAAATCGGAGGAACGGTGAAGCTGCCGCCACTCCCGGCCCAGGAAACGCCGCCATTGCAACCTCCGCCATCGACAGCGAGCACAGATGAGATTCGACACGGTGAAGCAGTCTTCCAGCGTTTTTGTTCCGGCTGCCACGGAGACGTCGCGGTCAGCGGGGGATTGCTGCCGGATCTGCGTTATTCGGCGTTCCTGAAGCCGACGTTCCTGAAGAACGATGAATGGTTTGCTATTGTGCGGGATGGATTGCTGAAGTCCGAGGGAATGGTGGGCTTTGGAAAGGAAGTTTCGCAGCAAGATGCGGCGGCGATTCGCAGTTACGTTATCTTCAGGGCGAACCAGACGTTGAATGAGAAGAAGCAAACTGCGAAAACCGGTGAACAATAAGGGTGTACGATAACGGTGAACCTGAAGACCGTAACCTCGCCCAGGCCGCGCACGTCAAACATGGCGTCGGCCGCGCAGTTTGGGCTTGTGAGAAGCCTGCCGTTGGATTACAGTGACGCCCGATCTGTTGCAGTGTTGGACGGATTCATGAGTTCCGGTTAGTCGAGAACGCCCCATGGAGGTTCTTGTGTATCACAGCGATACCGTCGGAAGTCTGTTGCGGCCAGCCTATTTGAAGGAAGCGCGAGAATCGTACGCGTCTGGAAAGCTGGCTGACATTGCCTTCAAGAAGATCGAAGATCGCGCCGTTAATGAGTGCATCGAACTGCAAATCCGCGCCGGCATGGAAGTGATTACCGATGGCGAAATGAGGCGTTACGCATTTTTTGGACACCTTATCGATGCCGTCGAAGGTTTCGACAAATACGGCGGATGGGCAATTCCCTTTAAAGATGAAAAAGGGGAAAAGATGGTTTTGCCTCGACCCGTCGTGGTCGGTAAACTCCGGCGGAAGCGCCCGCTGTGCGCGGAAGAGTTCACCTACCTGAGGGCCCGAACAAAACATCCTTCCAAGACCACCATCATCAGCGCCCAGCAGGCGGCGGCATATTACGACAACAAGAAATCTGCTGCGGCTTATGCCAGCATCGACGCATATCTCGCCGACCTCGTCGATATTTTGCGCGATGAAGTTGCGGAGTTGATTCGGCTGGGCTGCACTTACATCCAGATCGACTCACCGCAGTACACTGCCTTGCTCGATCCTGACTTGCGCGAAGGCTATCGGCAACGCGGCAACGATCCAGACCGACTACTGGACTTATCGATCGAGATGGACAATGCCGTGATTGGCGATTATCCGGGAATCATTTTTGGACTGCACCTTTGCCGAGGAAATAATCAGAGCAGATTTTATGCATCCGGCGACTACGGGCCGATTACACGGGTATTCCGAAATACAAACTTTCACCGCTTTTTGCTGGAGTATGACGACGCGCGTTCCGGCGGTTTTGAACCGCTGCGGCAAGTGCCGGAAGATCGTACGGTTGTGCTCGGTCTGGTGAGTTCGAAGAAGCCGCAGTTGGAAAGCAAGGATGAATTGAATAAACGGATCGCGGCTGCCTCTGTCTATATTCCATTGGAGCGCCTGGCGCTGAGTCCGCAGTGCGGCTTCGCTTCAACGATCGAAGGAAATCTAGTGACGATGGCAGATCAGGAAGCGAAACTGCGACTGGTTGCCGAAGTGGCACAGGAGGTGTGGGGAAACCTGTGCAGATGACGCGCACGGCTTAGACGCTCATCATCTGAGCGAACAGCACGAATCAGGCCGGATATTTAATTTGCCGGAGCGGTATTTTCGATAAGCAATGCAATCCCCTGGCCGCCGCCGATGCAGGCTGAGGCTATACCATAATGGCCGCCAGACTGCTTCAGCTCTCGCGCCAGGGTGATGGCGAGCCTGATGCCGGTGGCTGCGAGGGGATGGCCGATGGCAATGGCTCCGCCGTTAACGTTGAGTTTGGCGCGATCGAGGCCAAGCTCGCGTAGGCAAGCAAGGACCTGTGCTCCGAAAGCTTCATTGATCTCGAATCGATCAATCTGCGACAACTTTAGGCCAGCGAGTTCGAGTAGCTTTGAATTGCTGGCACGGGTGCGATGCCCATGATCTCGGGCGGAACGCCGACAACTGCTCCCGCCACGACTCGCGCCAGCGGTTCTTTATTCCGCGCTTTTCAGGTAGTCATCAGAGGCAACGAGCGCTGCAGCGGCTCCATCGACGATCCCGGAGCTGTTCCCGCCGGTTTGCACGCCGCCGAATGCGGGCTTAAGTTTGGCGAGAACTTCGAGCAGGCGACGGACGAATGTGGGTGTCTTCAGTTAACTTCTCACTGCCGCGCGGCAAGCGGATTCCACGCGGCGAGTAGCCTTCCAGGTCAAATGATTCGCTGCTTATCGGAGCAAGCTCCCCGCTCAGGAAGCATCGTTTTTGCGCAGCGATGGCGCGGGCAAAACTTTCCGCAGCGAACTGATCGACCTCTTCCCGAGTAATGCCATATTGTTTGGCAAGCTTCTCGGCGGTGCCCCCCATGGTTAGGTTGCACGAGGGATCGAGGAGCGCTTCCCAAAGAAAGTCCTTGAATTCGACTTCTCCCATGCGGAAACCGCCGCGATGGGTGTAGGCGGCGATGGGATTGCGGGACATGGATTCCGCGCCTACGACCAGCGCCAGCTCGGCTTTGGCGAGCTTGATGGAATCGGCAGCCTGCAAAATCGCCTCAATTCCGGTACCGCACACTCGCTGCACGAGGAGAGCCGGGACTTCGAGCGGAACTCCGGAATAGAGCGCTATGTGGCGCGGCAGCACATAGGCGTCAAATGAGGCTTGCGCCACGCAGCCCGCGACAACGATGTCCACGTTCTTCGGCGATATTTCGCTCTTGTGAAACATTGCACGCGCGGCTTTGATTCCGAGGTCGGTGGGAGACACGACGCCAAGAGCGGAGTTGAATTCGATAAAGGGCGTGCGCACGCCATCAAGCAGCCAAACGTTGTCGTAAGACGAGAGCAGCGCTTTAGTGCGAGAACTCATAGCGCAGCTTTCTCCTCGCGGATTGGTTCAGCCGTAGCAGCAAGTAGTCGAATCTGCCCGGCCTGCAGAGCGGCCGGGTTCGAGTTCTCGTTCAGGTCGGTGGTCACCGGTTTCCTGCTTCGAGCAGCCAGAGCGCCGTAGCGGGCACGATGGCGATTGCCCCAAGCCGACATCAGCTTGAGAATCGGCTTCAGGCTCTCGCCGTGGCGGGTGAGCGAGTACTCCACGTGAGGCGGCACTTCGGCGTAGACTTTGCGATGCACGATGCCATCACGTTCCAACTCGCGCAGATGTTGCGTGAGCATTTTCTTGGTTAAGCCAGGGATAAGGCGCTGCAGTTCACAGAATCGCCTTGTTCTCCGATCCAGATAGAACAACAGGGGAGCTTTCCATTTGCCTCCGATAATGGAAGTAGTCAACTTTACCGGGCAATTGTGATGATCCATTGAGTTCGACCCCGTACTCCGTGTCCCAAGCAGGTTACCGAAACGTGCCTACTACCCAAAAAGGTACTTTTACCTAAAATAGCCTCTCGGTATCGAAAGGATACCTGATTTCGCGGCGCCTTGGAAAGCCATAGGCAGTCCTCCCCATTTCAAGACCCCGCGAGCAGGCTAACGATCCTTAGGCCAGGCGAAACCATCGAGGCGAGATCATCATGGACAGCAAGCGCCCCGTAGTCGTTTATGGCGCCAATGGATTTTCCGGGCGCCTGATTGCGGAATTTCTTCGCGGGTATAACGTGCCTTTCGTGGCCGCAGGCCGCAGTCTGAGCCGTCTGAACGACGTGATGAAACAGGTGCCGGGCATCGAAACGGCAGACTATGAGTGCGTGGAAACGCAAGGCTCAGTGGAAGATTTGACGCGGCTTTTTACCGGCGCAAAAGTGGTCTGCAACACCGCGGGACCGTTCATTTATAACGGCCTGCGCGTGATCGAAGCCGCGCTGAAGGCCGGCTGCCACTATCTTGATATCAGCGGAGAGCAGACTTGGATCCGGAAGGTGGCAGAGGATTGGGGACCGAAATTCGCTGAGCGAGGACTGCTGGTGGCTCCGGCAACCGCGTTTATGTCGGCGGTGAGCGATGCGGCTATTCGCGTCTGCCTTGAGAATAACCAATGCATTGACACGCTGGAAGTGCTGACGATGTTCAAGGGAAATCCGACGTTCGGCTCGACGCAAACGATTTTTGCCGTGATCCAGACCGACGCCTATTACCTGGAGCAGAACCAATACAAGCCGTGGCCGCGGGCGACGCGTTATGACGTGGTCGTGCCGGGGTCGATTCAAACTCAGATGGCTCTGGCGTGGGGAGGATTTCCCGCATCCTGTGTGGTACAAGAACCATCCTCAGGTGGCTAATGTACGGTCGTTCGGCGGATTGCTCGACCGTCAGATTATGGAAGGCGTGGCGGCGACGGAGAAAATGTTCGAGGAGCAGATTCGGCCGCTCCCAGCCTCGGAGCGGGAGAAAAAGCTGGCGGAAATGGCGAGCGCGGTCACGGGAGCGACGCCGCCACGTGAGAATCCGCGTGAGCACCGAACGATTGACGTAATCGCGGGGCGAGGTAACACTGGGTCCGTGGAGTGTGTCGTGTTTGGCACGTGCTGCTACCGGCAAACGGGACTGTTGCAGGCGTTCGCTGCGCACCACTTGGTTCGTGAGGCACCGCGCAAAGTCGGGTTTGCGTCGGCAGCGGAAGCATTCGGCGCGCGGGCAGTGCTTGCGGTTGTGGAAGACCATGGGCTGTCCAGGGCGAAGATGTTGAGCTGAAGCAGTTTCTTGCTGCGGTGAGTTTTCGCCTCGCATATGCTGGATTGCTCAAGATGCCCGTTGTGTCAATGACAATAGCAGAAATGAAGTAGCAATCAATGCGGGCGATCGATTATTTCGACAAGAGCGCGAATCTCTATCCGCACCGCACTGCGATCGTGGATGGTGATCGCAGCTATTCCTATAGCGAAGTTCGTGATTTCAGCGAACGAATCGCGAGGGCCATGCAGGCGAGCGGGCTGAAGCGTGAAGAGCGGGCGGCAATTTACTCGCAGAATCATCCTGCGGTTCTATTTTGCATGTTGGGAATATTGCGGGCCGGGGCGGCGTGGGTTCCGATCAACTTTCGCAACGCCGCCGACGCGAATGTGGAGTTTCTGAACTACTCAGAAACAACTTGGTTATTCTATAGCATTGGCTTTCAAGAGCAGGTTGACGAGATTCGTAAACGCGTTCAGAGTATCCGCCACTTCATTTGCATTGATGGAACAGCATCGGAAGGACCGCCGCTCGGTATCGATACCTCTTTGCTCGCATTTATGGATCGGCAGGGCGACGCCCCCGATTCTTGATTGGGCCGACGAATACGGCAACCTTGACCAGATCATGGGACTGGTTCCCACCGGCGGCACTACCGGCCCGGCTCGCGGGGTGCGGGTGACAAACCTCGCCTGGGGCACGATGACGGAGTTGGCCATGCGCTACTGGAAGTCGGACGTTGCCAATCCGGTGTGCCTCTGTACTGCTCCCTTGTCACACGCTGCGGCACCGGTTGCGTTCTCGATACTCGCAATGGGTGGGAAGAACGTCGTGCTGCCGGGCTTCGATGCGGGACAGGTTCTCTGGGCGATCGAACATTACCACGTTACGCACATGTTTCTTCCTCCCACGGCGTTCTACTCGTTGCTCGCTCGTCCGGAGGTTCGAAAATTCGACCACTCGAGTTTGCGTGTATTTCTGCTGGCTGGTTCTCCAGTATCGCCCGACAAGTTAAAGCAGGGAGTTGAGGTGTTTGGGCCGTGCATGTGCCAGTCGTATGGTCAGACGGAAGCGCCCATGATTCTGACATTTCTAGACGCACGCACGGTGGCAGCGGCTGCCGCGGGAGATCATCCGCAACGTTTGCGCAGTTGCGGGCAGCCAACCGCAGCGGTGCGAGTTGCCATCATGGATGACGAGGGTCGCATTCTGCCGGCGGGCGAAGCGGGAGAGATTGTCGCGCGCGGAACCCTGGTCAGCGGCGGTTATTTCAGCCTTCCGGAAGCGACTGCGGAAATCCGGCGCTACGGCTGGCACCACACCGGAGACGTGGGCTACATGGATGAAGATGGATATGTGTACATTGTGGACCGCAAAAAGGACATGATCATCAGCGGCGGCTTCAATGTTTATTGCACGGAGGTTGAGGCCGGCATCATGGCGCTGCCGCAGGTGCAGGAGTGCGCCGTGATTGGCGTCCCCGATGAAAAATGGGGCGAGGCGGTGAAGGCGATTATCGTCTGCAGACCGGGTGAGACGATGACGGAGAGCTACGTGATTTCGCACTGCAAAGCGAAGCTCGGGAGCGCGAAATCGCCAAAGTCGGTAGAATTTTGGGCGGAGATCCCGAAGACTCCGGCGGGCAAACTGGATCGCAAAACCATGCGGAAACCGTATTGGACCGGGGCGGAGCGCGAGGTGCATTGAGGAGGTAGGAGGCAGTGCCATCGTCACGACGTTGAAGGTTCCAAAGACGGGCGGGATTCCGACGACGAAAGCCAGTGTGCTGCGCTGGCTGAAGCGGGAAGGGGATTCGGTGCACGCGGGCGAGGCCGTCGTGGAGTTGGAAACAGAGAAGGTGAGCTACGAACTGGAGTCGCCGATTGCGGGAACATTGTTGAAGATTCTTGCCGAAGAGAGCGCGCAGGTTCCGGTTGGCGGGAAGTTGTGCCACATCGGCCAGGAGGGCGATTCCGTGCCGGCCGATACCGCGGCTACAAAGGAGTGATGCGATGGCGAACAAAGAAAATGTAGGGGACGGTCGGACTGCGAGCAGCCGGCTTGGAAACGATCGCCTGATCTGGATGTACACGCAGATGGCGCGAATCCGCGAGTTCGAGGAGCATGTGAAGCGCACATTTCTCGAGCATCCGGGTGCGATGCGCGGGCACACGCATCTGGCCGATGGCGCAGAGGCTTCGATCGTTGGTGCGCTGGCGACACGGAATCCCACGGATTTTGTGATGCCCACGTATCGTTGCCACGGGCAGCCGATTGTGCTCGGTACTCCGTCGAGAAGGATGATGGCGGAACTCTATGGACGGAAAGACGGGCTGTGCAAGGGATTTGGCGGGTCCATGCACCTGGCCGATCCCGAACGCCATTTTCCGGGCACTTCGGGGATTGTCGGCCAGAGCATTGCGCACGCAGCGGGCGCGGCGTTGACCGCGCAGGTGAAAAAAACTGGCCAAATTGTTTATTGTTTTTTCGGCGATGGAGCAAGCAAGCAGGGAGCGTTTTTTGAAACGCTGAATATGGCGGCGGTCTGGAAGCTTCCGGTTGTTTTTATTCTGGAAAACAACGAGTACCAGGCTTACACACATGTGAAGCTGGAAGATGCGAACGCGCAGGCGGGAGATCCGCTCTCGAAAAAGGCGGAAGCATTCAGCATTCCCGGCGTGACCGTGGATGGGAAAGATCCACTGGCGGTATATGACGTGGTAGGCGAAGCCGCGCAGCGGGCGCGCGCGGGAGTGGGACCGACTTTGATCGAATCGAAATTTTATCGGCTGAGCGCACACGGCAACGCGATCACCGTGCCGCCGGTGCCGACGCAGTTTCCAGAGCATGAGGCGATCGGGGTCTACGGCAAAAAGGAGGAGTACAAGGCGGCGAAGGAAAAGGATCCACTGGCGCTCTTCCGCGGACACCTGCTGGGCACCTCGGTCGCCACGGAAGAGAAACTCAAGCGAATTGAGGACGACGCACGTGCGGAGATGGATGAAGCGGTTCGGTTTGCGCTTGCCAGCCCGCTGCCTGCGCCAGAGGAAGCAACCAAGTACGTCTACGCTTAGGAGAATCGTATGCCCGAGATGATGTACGGAGAAGCTATGTCGACGGCGATTGCCGAGGAGATGCAACGCGACGACAACGTAATTTTTTATGGCCAGAACATGGCGAT
>CAVWWW010000014.1:0-21294 GCA_963758745.1 uncultured Acidobacteriaceae bacterium | reverse complement strand
ATTCGAAACCATATTCGTAACTAGGATCTCGACCTCGCTTTTGCTTCTTCCAACTCCGGATTCGGGTTGCGTATCTCCGTCAGATACGTGGTGCGCGGGCGCGTATTGAGTTCCCCAGCAGCGAATAATTCAGGGGCTGCGCTTCCATTCGGTAACCCGGCTCTTCGGATCGTTGAGATCGCCGAACATAATGGCTTGCGACGGGCACGCGGCGGGCAGGCGGGACGATCTCGCCGTCGTTCATCGTGCGAGTCGGCGCGTTCCGCCGTTGATGCTTTGCGTCGTTGATGCGCTGCACGCAGTACGAGCACTTTTCCATGACGCCGCGGCTGCGCACCGTGACATCGGGATTGCGCTGCAGCTTCTAACTTTCCGTATCCCAATCCGTGAACAGCAGGAAGTTGAACCGGCGCACCTTGTAAGGACAGTTATTCGAGCAGTAGCGGGTGCCGACGCAACGGTTGTAGACCATATTGTTCAGCCCTTCGGTCGCTGTCCGTCGCCGCCACCGGGCAGACCATTTCACATGGCGCGTCTTCGCATTGCACGCAAGGCACCGGCTGGAAGTACATGTCCGGATCTTCGGCTCGCCCTTGTAATAGCGGTCGATGCGGATCCAGTGCATCTCGCGCGTTTGAGCACCTGCTCTTTGCCGACCACGGCAATATTGTTTTCCGCCTGGCACGCGACCACGCAGTTGTTGCATCCGACGCACGAGTTCAGGTCGATCGCCATGCCCCAGGCGTAGGTCTCCTTGGCGTAATCGAAAAGCCAGGGCTTATTGAGCGTAAGGTCTTTTGGCGGCTCGCCCTCTTTCGCGAAATCCGGCTCTCTCTTGTACTCCTCAAGATCGCGCTCCTGCACCTGCGGACGCTCGCTCCCGTTCGGAGTCTCCATCGTCTGATAACCCTGGGTGCTCGCAAGGTTGAACGTTTCGCCGGTTGCGGTAAGTTTCGCGCCGTCGGCAAACCAAGGCGTCTGGCTGGTGCGCATCGGATAAATGTTGTAGCCCCTGCCAGTGCCGAGGCGGCCAGCACGCTCGCGGCCATAGCCAAGGAAGACGGTCATTGAGTTATCGGGATGCCCGGCCTGAATCCAGACCGCACCCTTAACTTTCTTACCGTTAAAGTCAACTTCGACAACATCTTTGAAATTAAGCTTGAGTCGCTCCGCCATAGCCGGCCCGATCATAACCGGATTGTCCCAGGTGAGCTTCGTAAGCGGCTTAGGAAGCTCCTGCAACCAGCCATTATTCGAGAAGCGGCCGTCGTAGATAGAAGGATCGCGGCGGAAATTGATCTCGTAGCCCGAGGCAGCGGCCGATTGCGGTTGCGATGCCGGGAAACCTGTCGCCTTCAGCGTGACATTCTTTGGCGTGTAGGCTGTGCCTTCGATCCAGCCATCATGCAGCGACTTGCGCCAGAAACCATCGAAGTCCGCGCCCGCGTGCTGCTTCTGCCAATACGCCTGCACGAGGTCGCGCCCACTGCCCTCCTGGCCGGCAAGAACCGCCATGAGTTCGTGCGCGCTTCGGCCGCGATAGAGCGGCTCGATCAGCGGCTGAACGATGCTGACCGTCCCGTCGTAGGCGCGAGCGTCGCCCCACGATTCAAGATAAGTCGCCTCGGGAATATGCCACTGGCAAAATTCCGCGGTCTCATTGCGATGCGTGCCGAGATAAACTTTCAGACCGACAGCATTCGATTTCAAAACCGAAGCAAAGTCGATATCGCCAGGAGCGTCATAAGCCGGATTGCCGCCGAGAATCAGCAGCACGTCGACCTTGTTGCCGCGCATATCCTCGACGAGCGAGCGCAGGGACCCGTTGCGGTCCACGGGGTTGGCGTCCACTGGCGCTGTATAGAAGACGGTTTGTCCCACATTGCCAAGCGCTTGGTTAATGGCATGGGCCAAAGCGTGAACCGCAGGTGGCTGGTGATCCCCAACGATCACAATGCTCGAACCTTTGCGCGCCAACAAATCCTTCGTAAGGGGCGGTAGAAACGTCTTCGGTTCGCTGCTACCGTTTCCGCCCGAGTTCAATCCGATAGAACCCGCAAACACGCGAGCGAAATTCTCTATATCCTTCGCCTTCACCGCTCGCCGATGATCCGCCTTCATCCCCGTAGAGCTAGGCGTGCTCTCGACTACATACAGCCTGTTCATGTTCGCATCGGGATTCCGCCGCGCCGCGAAATCGCGCGCGTAGCGAGCGAAACCAGGAAACCCCGCGTAGAGAAAGTCCGCGTCGAGCGAAACGATCACGTCGGCCTTCGAAAAGTCGTAGCGTGTCTCAACCACTTCGCCGAACGCGAGCTTCGCGCCTTCGACCACGTTGTCGCGGTTGACCGGCTCATAGACGTGCCACTGCGCTTGCGGATTCGCTGCCAGGTAATCGCGAATCTGCCCCGCTAGCGTTGGCGAAGAGACGCTCTGGGTCAAAATACGTACGCCCGCGCCCGCCATGTTCTTTTCCGCGCTTAACGGCCCGTGCAGGGCTTCGATGAACGCATTCCACGAGCGCACGTCGCCGAGATACGTAATGTCCTCTGCGCGGTCAGGATCGTAGAGATCGAGAATCGAAGCCTGCGCATAAACATCCGTGCCGCCGAGACTCGCCGGATGCTGCGGATTGCCTTCCACCTTCGTCGGCCGGAACATGTGGCTCTCGACCAGAATCGGCGAAGCATAACCGCCGAGCGTAAATGCAGTCGCGTAAAACATCGGCCGGCCCGGAACGACGATCTCCGGCTGCCTGACGTAGGGCACGATCTCCACGTTCGGCATCTTGGTGCAGCCGGTCAAGCCGGCCAGCGCGAGCGATGCGCCCATGGTCTTGAGGAAGCCGCGTCGCGAGAACTCATCGAGCCGCTCCGAAGCGCCCTTCGGGAATTCGCGATGCAGCATCTCCTGAAACTCTTCGCTGCCAGCCAGTTCTTCGAGGCTGCGCCAATATTCGGGGCCGGTCGTATCCTCGATCTGCTCCCTCACCGTCGCGAGATCGAGTCGTCCGCGCTTCGTCGGGCAAACGTCTTTTTGGCCAGAAGCTTTCCTGGCAGAAGCTCCGCCATTCATTCCGACAGGTTTCGCATTGTGCTCATCGATGCTCATCGTTAAATCAGTTCTCAAAATCGGTTCTCAACTGCAAGCTTTCGCAAGTCGCGCCCTAGCGATGGCAGGTGTTGCAACTGGTGATGTCCTTGACCGAGCGCACCTTATAAGCATCCTTCAACGCGTTGCCCAGCGCGATCTGGTCATTGTAGTTATTGCCGTTGAAAAAGACGTCGTTTTTGCCCAGCAGGTCATTCATTGGCGGTTCGTAGCGCATATTAAAAACCTGCTCGCGCGGGCGAATATATTTTTCCGGAGCACGGTGGCAGTCGAGGCAAAACTCCATCTGCAGCGAAGCGTACTGATACGTCAGCGGCATCTGGTCGATGGGCCCATGGCAGGTGTTGCATCCCACTCCCTTGTTGATGTGGATGCTGTGATTGAAATACACAAAGTTGGGCAATTGATTGACGCGAGTCCATTCAATCGATCGGCCTGAGCGGAAACTCTCCCGCACCGGCTCAAGATAAGCTGCGTTCGTCCAGATCTGGGCATGGCAGTTGATGCAGGTCTTGGTTGGCGGGATCCCGGCGAAACTCGATGTCTCGACCGAAGTATGGCAGTAGCGGCAGTCGATGCCGAGGCCGGTCACGTGATGCTTGTGACTGAAGGGAACCGGCTGCGATTTCCTGACTCCTTCATTAGTGATGAAAGGGGTTCGTTCCAACTCCAATATCACCCATGAGAGTGCCGCCACAACAAAAACCAACCCGACCAGGGAGGCCCGGGCAATGGCATTGCTGCTGCGCGGAAAGATCTGCATTGAATATGAAGTCTTTATTTATCGCGGAATTGGCTCGCGCCGTTCCCGGCTGACCGCATTCATAGGATTTAGTCACCAACCGCTGTGACGATCGTTACTGAAACATTGGAGTATAACAGTTGATCGAAAAAAAGGAATAGCTGTCCTGCTTTCTTTGTAACAATTTGGAGTTTCATTCCGGGAAACAAATCACCTGTGCAGCACCGCCCTCCGCGCCTTAACCCCGCCGAACACCATTCCGCGCAGAACAGAGGCAGCTAAATCTTCAACGCAAATTCATGACGAGCAATTTTGGTTCCGTCATCTCATGGATCGCGTCCCGCAAGCCCTCGCGCCCCAGACCCGAGTCCTTTATCCCGCCATAAGGCATGTGATCGATGCGAAACGTTGGGACATCTCCTGCAATCAATCCTCCCACTTCCAGCTCCTCATAGGCCTGAAAAATAAGTTTGGCGTCACGCGTGAAAAGCCCAGCCTGCAACCCGTAGGCTGAACTATTAATCTGCTTCAGCGCGGCAGCGTAATCGTTGTAAGGTTCAACCGTCACTACCGGCGCAAAAATTTCCTGGCAATTCACCTTCATGTTGGGCTTGGTCCCGGTGAGCACCGTAGGCTCCAACAGTGAGCCCTTTCGAATCCCGCCGCACAGCAAACGCGCTCCGCCTCGTACCGCTTCCTGCACCCAGTCGGCAGCGCGGATCGCGTCGCTCTCACGAATCAGCGGACCAAGGTCGCTTGATTCGTCCAGCGGATCTCCAACTTTCATCTTGCCGACCGCAGCCAAAAACAACTCTGTAAATTTTCCGTATACAGAGTGCTCGACCAGAATACGCTGCACCGAAATGCAGGACTGCCCGGCATAGGCAAAGCCTCCCGTGGCGCAGCGCTCCGCGGCATAAGCGAGATCGGTATCGCTGTGCACGATCACACCCGAATTCCCGCCCAGTTCCAGCACAACTTTTTTCTTTCCCGCATTGTTCTTGATGGCCCAGCCGACGGCTGCGCTGCCCGTGAAGCTGATGAGCTTGATACGTTCATCCGTAACCAGCAAACTGGAATCTTCGTTGGAAAGTAAAACCGCGTTAAAACCCCCATCCGGCCATCCTGCCTGCTGTATAACCTCAGCCAGTAGCAGCGATGTTAGCGGCGTCTCTGGCGCAGGCTTCAGCACCATCGAGCAACCGGCGGCAATTGCCGGTGCCACTTTGTGCGCAACCAGATTCAAAGGGAAATTAAACGGCGTAATTCCCGCAACCGGTCCCAGCGGAAAACGTTTGACGATCCCCCAGCGCCCCGCCGTCGATTGCTGCCAATCCAGCGGCAGATACTCGCCGTAATTCCGAACCGTCTCTTCCGCGGCAATGTTGAAGGTAAATACGGCGCGATCCACCTCGGTGCGAGCGCTCTTGATCGGCTTTCCCGCTTCGAGCGCAATCATGCGGGAAAATTCTTCTTTGCGATCGTGGATTCCAATCGCAATCTGCCTCAACACTCTCTGGCGTTCGAACGCCGGCAGCCGCCGCGTGGTTCCGAAAGCCTTAACGCTGGCCGCAATCGCCGCTTCAGCGTGTACCCGGCGTCCCCGGTGAACATGCGCGATGAGCGATCCGTCGTAAGGCGCATGCACCTCAACAACGTCACCCTCTTCCAGCCATTTTCCGTCCAGGAAAAATCCGTGGGTCGCAACCGGAGCCACCGTCATCTCGGCCATTGCCTTACCCCTTTCGAGCCACGTCCGCGAAATGTTTGATTATTATAGAGCTTCGCTAAAACCGCGTCGTCATCCAATTCGGAGCCCGGGTTGGATGTCATTTCGTGCTTTCAGGTTTGAAGCGGTCATCGACTTCCACCTGATATCCCGCGACCAGTCGATTCGTTTCATTAGCCATACCGACCACGGACATCAACTCTTTCAACTGCGCGTCGCTCATTCCTTTGTTTTTTGCCGAAGCCGTATGCGAAGCAATGCAGTATTCGCACTGGTTCGTGACCGAAACAGCAACGTAAATCATCTCCTTGGTAAGCGGGTCCAGCGCCCCCGGAGCCATAATCTGCTTGATATCTTCCCATGTCCGCTTGAGCATAACCGGATCATGCGCGATGGCCTTCCAGAAATTATTGATCCAATCAGTCTTGCGAGTAGCCATGATGTCGTCATATATGGTGCGAACCTGAGGGCTAGCGTCCGCGTATTCGATAAGGCCAAAAATAGACATGAAAATCTCTCCAGTAAGGTCATTGAAACTTGGACAATTGAATCATTGCGTAATTGAACATTGAGTCGTTTGGGCGAATGGCTCAATGTTCAATGGCTCAATGCTCAATGACTCAATGTTCAATGACTCAATGTTTCAATGGCTTTACGCCACCCAGTCCAAAATTTTGTAGTACGCCCCAGCCAACGGAAGAAACCACGGCCTCCCGTTGTACAACCCCATCGGTGCCCCCCGAAATGAAATGCCAGTAAACGGATTCTCCGTCTTGCCCTCCGTGATCCACTCCGCCATCTTCCATCCTTGCCAGGTGGCCATGGCAACGCCGTGTCCAGCATACCCGACCGCGAAATAAATGCCGTCAACCTGACCAGCGTGGGGCATCATGTCGAAACAAAAATCAAGCGTGCCACCCCACGCGTATTCGACCTTCGCCTCGCTCAGTTGCGGATAGACCTCAACCATGCCACGCCGCAAAATCTCGGCGCTCTTGCGAATCGTCTGTTCGGTCTCGGGAAAGAATGCTGCGCGGCCACCAAACAGCATGCGGTTGTCAGGGGTGAGCCGGTAATAATAAAGATAATTCTTCGAGTCATAGATCTGACGGTTTCGCGGGCTGAGTTCATGCCCCAATGCCTCGGAAAGGACTTCGGTAGCGATAATGAATGATCCGATGGGAATGATTTTCTTTCGCAGCGCGGGAGTAGCCGCGCCCGTATATCCACTGGTTCCAACCAGCACATGCCGCGCCCAAATCGCGCCTCGAGAAGTATCAAGCTTGAAACCCGCGGCGCCATCACGCGATTCCCGCTGAATATTCCGCACCCGCGTGCGTTCGCTGATTTCGGCGCCCGCGCGCATGGCAGCCGCGCCCAGGCCAGCCACGTAGCGTGCGGGATTAAGGCCGGCTGAAACCCCATCGACCATGCCGCCGTAATAAATATCCGAGCCAATCTCTTCGCAGAGTTCATCTCGCGCCACCACTCGCAACCGGTGATTGAATTCGCGATCAATTACCTCTACCTGGCGAGCGTAGTCGTCAAAATGTGCCTTTTTGCACGCGACTTCAAGGTGCCCGGTGCGGACGAAGTCGCACGCAATATTTTCTTCTTTCACAATACGCTCGACTGTATCGATAGTCTCCAGCGAAGCGGCATACATACGCCGCGTAAGCTCGCGCCCATATCTCGAGATGAGCTTATTGACACCCAGTTTCAGCCCGCTAAGCACCATGCCGCCATTGCGGGAGCTCGCACCCCACCCAACGGTTTCCGATTCGAGCACCACCACTTTCGCCCCGCGTTTGGCAAGTGAGAGCGCGGCAGACAGCCCAGTGAATCCAGCCCCGATGACAGCAACGTCAACCCGCGGCGGCAACGGCTGCACCGTCGGCGTCGACATCTGCACAGTGGTGAGCCAGTAATTAAGTTCCAGCGGCATCGGAGCTATTGATTTCATACGAATCACAACACCGCGCTCTCGTGAATCATCCGCCCCTTCACAAATCGCGAAAAATTCAGCAGGGAAACGTCTATCAGATCGGTCTTCCCCGCCAGAATCAAATCGCTAAGAATCTTTCCCGTGGCAGGTGAGTGCATCACCCCATGCCCGCTGAAGCCGTTAGCAAAGAAGAATCCCGGCACCTCAGTTGATTCCCCAAGAATCGGATGATGGTCAGGTGTCATCTCATAGAGCCCAGCCCACGCCCGCTTCGGATTGACCGCAACATTTTCAAACACCGGCACCCGATCCGCCGCGCGTGTCAGGATCTTCTCAATAAAGCCGGGGTCGAAATCCGTTTTGTAGCCAGGCGTTTCTTCCGGATCGTTCCAAGCCAAGAGAAACCCGCGGCTCTCCGGTCGAAAGTGAAACCCGGTAGACATGTCAATGATCATCGGCGCCGTGTGCGGAAACTGATCAAAAGGCTCCGTCGGAACGAGCATGCGTCGCAAAGGTTCAACCGGCAGATCGATGCCGACCATTCGCGCAATCGAAGCGGCCCACGGTCCAGCGCAGTTAACCACCTTCCCCGTCGAGACAGTGTCGCGCGTAGTAACAACTTCGAAATCCCCATCGTGACGCGTGATTCCACTAACGCTGGCATTCTTCCACAGCGTTGCGCCGTGCTCGGTAGCCCAAGTCATAAATCCGATCATTGCGCTATAGGGATCAACGAAACCGTCGGTAGAACAGAAGCTCCCGCCGACAATGTCATCGCTGCGCAACTGCGGAAACTGACCACAGATTTCGTCCGCACCGACCAGCCCCACGTTCCTAAGTCCCATTGCAACTTGCTTTTCATAGTTGGCCCGCAGGTAAGCCATGTGCTTATCGTTGGTCGCACAAAACAGATATCCCTGGGCACGATAATCACAAGGAAAACCCAGACGTTCCTCGAAGCTCGCATAAAAGGGAATCGAATACAGCGACATCTGGATGTTGACCGGCGTGGAAAACTGCGCCCGCACGCCGCCCATGCTCTTGCCCGTAGATCCCTTGCCCTGCGCCGTCTCGCGCTCCAGCACCAGAACATTCTTGCAGCCCGCGACAACTAGATGGTAAGCAATGCTGGACCCAACAATCCCTCCGCCAATTAGGACGACGTCTGCCGTGTGCATGGTGTGTGCCGTAGGGCGTTAGGAAGTCGCCGCGGCAAGGCCAACTCTGGCCAACACGATAAAGGCGAACCATCCAAACACGATCGCGAACGCCGTGCCGCGTTTGACCTTGCTGATGCAACTGATGCCGATGCCCGTCAGAATCAAAGTCCAGATCGTGAAGACATCCAACGGCGTAAGCAGCGCGCGCAGCACCGGAGATCCGTCCGGCCCAATAAAATATCCGGGATTGGTAGCTATCGGGTTCTCAATATTGAATCCGTCGCCGCTTACCCCCGCAAGCAGCGACAGCATGGCGAGCAGCGACATCAGTACTTCCGGCAGGCGAGTATAAACAATCAAAGCAAACAGGGTTTTGTATTTCAAGTCAGAGCCCCCGGCGAACTTTAGAGTCGCAAACAAAACGCCGGCGAACACCGCATACACCAGGAGCGCGATTACCGGAACCGCATAAGAAATTCCCTTAGTGATAATAGCCTGCTGTTGCATAATCCGCTGGCGCTGATCGGCCGGCATGTTGTCGATGCGTTCCGCCTGTTTCGGTCGCAGCTGAATCAAATTCTCCGACACCTTTTGGAATCCGACTTTCTGATCGATAACGTAGACAAACAGCAAACCAACAACGGCAATAATCAGCCAAGGCGCCCACCAACTGGCGTTCCGTCCCAGGTCGGTGAAGGTCTTGCTGGGCGCAAAAAATGTGTAGGCCAGCCGTTGCCCTTCAGACAGAGGAGCTGATTCCTGCATAGACTGCGAAGTTGACGGCGAACTTACCTGCGAGAGTTGTGGCGGCTGTGAAGGCTGCGAAGGTACGGAAGGATTGGATGCCATTTAATCTCTCCCCTGCAGAGATGAAATTGTAGTTTCACTCCGGCGCATTAACAACAGCTAGCGATGGATTCTCACGAAGATGGATTATGACAAAGATCGATTATTACGAAACCGCCATCTCCGGCGTGGCCGCCAGCAGTTTCTGCGTGTAAGGGTGTTTCGGTGCGGTAATGATCTGTTCTGGGCCTCCACTCTCAACGATCTTGCCTTGATACATCACCGCGATGCGCGTCGAGAGATAGCGAACCACCGGCATCGAATGCGAGATGAATAAATAAGTGAGACCAAAATCGCGCTGCAACTGCTGCAGCAGATTCACAATCTGCGCGCCAACGCTAACGTCGAGAGCCGATACCGGCTCATCCGCGACAATAAACCTCGGCCGCAACGCCAGGGCGCGGGCAATCCCAATACGCTGACGCTGCCCGCCGGAAAATTCATGTGGATAACGCGACATGGCAGATTCGTCCATCCCCACCGCGCGCAACAGTTCGCGCACGCGTTGACGGCGAGCGTCGCGACTCTGGCTTTCAACGAGAGTCTCGTGGTAAAGCTCGTGGTGAAGAACGAGCGGCTCAGCAACGGCATCTTCCACGCTATAGCGTGGGTCCAGCGCACCGAACGGATCCTGAAAGATGATCTGCATATCACGCCGAAGGCCGCGCATTTCAGAGCCGTTCGCTCTTAATACATCAGTGCCATCAAAAAGTATGCCGCCCGAAGTCGGCTCGATCAGGCGAAGAATCACGCGTCCAAGCGTGCTTTTGCCAGATCCCGATTCGCCCACCAACCCCAGCGTCTCGCCAGCCTGAATGTCGAACGAAACATCGTCAACCGCACGGACTTCACCCGATCGATGGCTGCCTAAGGCAGACTCGGCGAGATTGAAAACCTTCGTCAGTTTAGAAACTTTGACCAGAGGCACAAGTCACGTTTTCTGATGAACTCCAGTTTGCCAACCGTCTTCTGAAAGAGACTATTCCAGCTTACTATCCCGCAATCATCGGCACCGCCGCCAACGCTGCGACCATGCCGATCGTGCGTCCGCGGCTGAAGTGTTCGTGCAGAAATACGCGGGCAAGCAAAACGGTGACGACCGGATAAAGGGAGCTGAGCACGACCGCAGCGTCCAGCCGTCCTAGTTGTTCCGCGCGGATGAAGGCCACGCTACCGCTGATGTCAAGAATCCCCGCAACCAAGGCGATGCCCAGCACCGGCCCAGGCATTGGACGCAGATGTCTTCCAAACAGAACAATTCCGCCTGTGACCATAAATGCAGCAAGTCGTGAACAGGTGGCGACCCAAACTGCCGAGGCATGGCCGGCCTGGTGTGTACAAAGATAAAACCCAGCGAATCCCATTCCCGCTAGCACCGCCACGCCAATACCTTCGGGACGGCCGACACCAGCTTCGTTCCGCGAGATAAGCCACACTCCAATTCCCGCGAGAACAAAACCAATCACATGGCGAGTCCCCGGAACTCCTTCGGCAAAAGCAGTCACAAGCGTAGGAATCGCGGCGCTAAGAACCGCAGCAACTGGCGCGATCAGTCCCATATTTCCACGCGCCAATGCTCGATAGAAGAAAACCAGCGCCAGCCCTCCAAGCGCCCCGGCGAGAAGCGACCATTCGAAACTAACAATCCCCGGAAATGCCGCATGGGTGATCACGGCGATGGCTCCCACCAAAACCATGCCGCTCACGTGCACGATGGCGGTAAACAGAAAAGCATTTGCGCGGCGCGCACCGACCCCTCCCAGAAAGTCGCTTGCGCCCCACACCCCGACCGCGGTCAGGCTATAAGCTGCAGGAATGTATTGTGCTGCGAGGGGCATCGGAACTTGAGATTAGCACGCACGCCACAATGCACGCGGGAAGACTGACGTTGTACGCGTCGCCCGTGCGACGAGCAAACCTGCCCGTGTGGAGAACAGATGCCCGGTCGCGCCGAATGAAGTTGGCCAGCTAAGCCGTAACCATTTCCGCTTTCCTCTTGCCCGCCAGCAACTGCCGCAGCACATACTGCAGTATGCCGCCATTGGCGTAGTAAAGAGCTTCCTGGGGAGTATCAATCCGAACGATAGCCTGGAACTCGGTGTTCTCAGAACCGTTCTTCACGCGGACGGTAAGCTTTTGCCCAGACGAAAAATTCTCAACCACTTCACGAATCCCCGCGATCTCGAAGATCTCCTCGCCCGTCAATTTCAGCACCTCGGCATTTTTGCCCGACAGAAACTGCAGCGGCAAAATTCCCATGCCCACAAGATTCGAACGATGAATACGTTCGTAGCTTTCCGCAATCACTGCGCGAACCCCCAGCAGAAGCGGCCCCTTGGCCGCCCAGTCGCGCGAAGATCCCGATCCGTACTCTTTCCCCGCAAGAATTACAAGCGGCACTTTTTCGGCGTGATATTTTTCCGACGCGTCGAAGATTGACATTTCCGCGCCATCCGGCAAGTGGCGGGTAAATCCGCCCTCAGTGTTCACCATCTTATTTCGCAATCGCACATTGGCAAACGTCCCGCGCACCATAACTTCGTGATTGCCGCGACGCGATCCATAAGAATTGAAATCCGCCGGCTGCACGCCATTTGCAATCAAATACTTTCCCGCAGGACTATCCTTCTTGATCGAACCCGCTGGCGAAATGTGGTCGGTGGTAACGCTGTCGCCAAGCACCGCCAGCACTCGCGCGCCTTTGATATCCTCGACCGCGGATGGCTTGAGCGCCATGTCATCGAAGTAAGGCGCTTGCCGTATATATGTGGAACCCTTTTCCCACGCATAGGTCTCGCCCTTCGGAACCGGCAACCCGCGCCAGCGCTCGTCCCCCGAGTACACCGCGCCATAGCTCTTGCGGAACATATCGGACGTGATCGCGCTAGCCATCGCTTTTTCAATCTCCTGCCGCGAGGGCCAAATGTCGGCCAGATAAACAGGCTTGCCATCCTTGCCTTTGCCGACTGGATCCTTGCGCAGATCGATGTCAATGCGTCCCGCCAAAGCGAATGCCACAACCAGTGGCGGCGACATCAGGTAGTTGGCACGCACTTCGGAGTTAATGCGTCCCTCAAAGTTGCGATTGCCCGAAAGCACGGACGCGACCACCAGATTCTTTTCCTCGATCTGTTTCGAAACTTCAATCGGCAGCGGCCCTGAGTTTCCAATGCAAGTCGTACAGCCGTAGCCAACAAGGTGAAACTTCAGCTTCTCCAGATAAGGCATCAGTTCAGCCTTTTGGAGATAATCAAGCACCACCTTCGATCCCGGAGCGAGCGAAGTCTTGACCGTCGCTGGCACTTCGAGCCCACGCTCGACAGCCTTCTTAGCGAGCAAGCCGGCCGCGATCAGAACCGACGGATTCGAAGTGTTGGTGCAGCTGGTGATGGCAGCAATTACCACACTGCCATGCTGCAGCGCCCGGCTCCCATTTCCCGAAATGTGCTCGTGGACGTTCGGATCTTCCACCCCGACGGCGGTTGGGTTTCCGCCCTCTTGCTCCCAGCGATTTACCTGCTTACCCACAACGGCCGAATCGGAGGGAGTTGCGGCAGCCACCTTGGCTTTAGGCTTTACCAGCGAAGGCAAAGCCTGGGTAAACGACTCGCGCGCCTGCGACAACACCACCCGGTCCTGCGGACGCTTCGGTCCGGCCAAACTCGATTCAACCGTCGCAAGATCGAGGCCGAGCAGTTCGGAGTATTCCGCTTCCGCTGTCTTGGCATCGTGAAACAGTCCTTGCTCGCGCGCATAGGCCTCGACCAGCGCGATCTGCTCGTCGCTACGTCCAGTCAGCTTCAAATAGCGCAGGCTCTCTTTGTCAATCGGGAAAATGCCGCACGTAGCTCCATACTCCGGAGCCATGTTTGCGATAGTCGCGCGATCGGCGAGCGGCAAATCCTGCAAGCCGGGACCAAAATACTCAACGAACTTACCCACCACACCGTGTTTCCGCAGCATCTCCGTAATCGTAAGCACCAGATCAGTTGCGGTTGCGCCTTCGCGCAGGCGTCCAGTAAGCTTCACGCCCACCACCAGCGGAATCAGCATGGAAACTGGCTGTCCCAGCATGGCGGCCTCAGCTTCAATTCCGCCCACGCCCCACCCAAGCACGCCAAGTCCGTTAACCATCGTGGTATGTGAATCCGTGCCAACAAGGGTGTCAGGATACGCAGTCCGCTTCCCACCTTCTTCATGCACAAAAACCACCCGCGCCAAATACTCCAGATTGACCTGATGAACAATACCTGTATCCGGCGGGACAATAGCAAGATTGCGGAAGCCCGTCTGCCCCCAGCGCAGAAACGCGTAGCGCTCCTTGTTGCGCTGGAATTCAAGCAGCGCATTCACATCAAACGCGCCCGGTGACCCGAATTCATCCACTTGCACAGAGTGATCAATAACGAGTTCCGCAGGCTGCAATGGATTAATGAGCTTGGCATCGCCGCCCAGTCGCTTCATCGCATCGCGCATAGCGGCAAGATCGACGACCGCAGGAACACCAGTAAAATCCTGCAGCAGCACACGGCTCGGCGTGAAAGCGATTTCCTTCTCCGGCTTCGAATTTTTGTTCCACGCCGCCAGCGCGCGAATTTCCTCAGGTGTCACGTTTCGCCCATCTTCAGTCCGCAGCAGATTCTCCAGCAAAATGCGCAGCGAGAAAGGCAAATGCCTCGTAGAGATCCCTTGCTTGTCGAGAGCATCAAGCCGATAAAGCTCATATTCCTTGTTGTCGACTTTGAAAGTTGCGCGGGCGCCAAAACTATTCGATGACATAACGGCCTTCCTTCAAGCTCCAAAACGAGCTTCGGAGCACAAAAACAGAGTTGTGATTATTAGTGTAATTGGTTTTCGACAGCGAGTGCGGTCAGTGTGTGGAGACGGAGTCCCGCGCGTCAAGCCAAGCGCTATCTCGGCCCGACGCATAATGAAAAACGCCGCGTTTTTCTTGAGTTAGAGTAGGAGGCAATGAAACAAACCTTAGGCCATGTCGCGCTCGTCGTCCGCGATTACGATGAAGCCCTTGATTTCTTCACGCGCACGCTTAGCTTCCGATTGATCGAAGACACGCGCTTGAGCGAAGAAAAACGCTGGGTAGTGATCGCCCCACCGGGGTCTCAAGGCACCACCCTGCTTCTGGCCCGGGCAGCCACGCCCGAACAGGTAAGTCGCATCGGTAATCAGACCGGCGGACGAGTCTTCTTATTTCTTCACACCGACGATTTCTGGCGTGATTATCACGCAATGATTACCAAGAAAATAAAATTTGTGCGCGGGCCGAGTGAGGAACCCTACGGCATGGTCGCCGTCTTTGAAGATCGCTACGGCAACTTATGGGACCTGTTACAGCCTACATCAGGATTCGCGGGCTGAGCCCTTCGCTTGCAATTGGCAATCTTATCGGCACGACTAAAGTCGTGCCCTTCTCAAACCTCGATTTAGCTCATCGCGATCTCGCCATCGTGAATTGCAGATATGGCACTTTCGCTACACTCGGGTCAACTCAGGTTGCCGAAGCCCGCGCCGAAACGTTGCGGCTTTTACTGTGTTGGCCATTAACATCGCTATGGTTAGTGGACCTACGCCTCCTGGGACGGGCGTAATTGCCCCAGCGATTTCGGCTACCTCGGGGTGGACATCCCCTACCAGGGTTGAGCCTTTGGCCAGGAATGTTTCTTCGCGTTTTCTATTCCCGGCGAAGAAGCGGTTTAATTCTCTTCGGTCGGTGACCTTGTTGATGCCGACATCGATCACGGTGGCCCCAGGCTTTACGTAATCACGAGTGACCATGCCCGCGCGGCCGATGGCAGCTACCAGAATGTCGGCACGGCGGCAGACTTCGGGCAGATCGCGCGTTTTTGAGTGGCAGATGGTGACGGTGGCGTTTTGATTCAGCAGGAGCATTGCTACGGGCTTGCCTACGATGTCGCTGCGTCCCACGACTACGGCTTCCTGGCCGGCAACTGGAATTTGACTTCGCCGCAGGATTTCCATTACGCCGGCCGGGGTGCAGGGAACGAGACCGGGGCGCTGAGTGGAAAGATAGCCCACGTTCATGGGATGGAAGCCGTCTACATCTTTGGTGGGGTCGACCGCCAGCAGAATTTTCTTGGTATCGACATGCGAGGGCAGGGGCAGCTGCACGAGAATGCCGTCAATTTCATCGCGGCGGTTGAGGTCGGCGATGAGGGCGAGTAGGTCTTCGGTGGTCGCGTTGTCATCGGGCGTGTGCTGTTCGCTGTAGAGGCCGACCTCTTCAGAACTTTTTACCTTGCCCCGAACGTAGACCTCCGATGCGGGGTTGTGGCCGACCAGCACCACTGCGAGCCCTGGACGAATACCGGATCGCGCCAGTGCCTCGGCCTGGGCTGCAACCTCAGCGCGAATTTCAGCGGCTATTTTCGTTCCATCGAGTATTCTGGCTGTCATTTCGTCGCAGTGAAGCTCTCGTGTGAAACTGATTCTACCGCATCGCCGCGCGGGGGCTGGAGTTCGGTCCCAGCGGAACCGCGAATTATTTTGGGTGTACTCCCGCTTGATCCCGGGCCTCTGAAGCATCAGTTCGGTTAGATCCGTAGTTCACGGTAGAATGATCACTATGATCCCGCAAGATCTCCTGGATGCGCTGGTATGTCCGGTCTGCAGGAAGGCGGTTGTCTTGACTGGTCAAAGCCAGAAAACCGGCCTGAAATGCGGCGAGTGTGGACGGATTTACCCGATTGAGGACGACATCCCGATTATGCTGGTAGATGCAGCCACAATTGATGCAGCCTGACTCAGAAAAGGGTCAAATCACGCGACAAAGTTCGGTTTCTTCCCACCGTGAAACGACATTTAGTGTCAATGTGGCAATGCCTGTCGCTGTCGTGGATTTCTACGGTTTGCGGCGAATATCCTCGCAACCTTTTGCAAAATCTTGGGTTCTAAGAACTTTAGGCACCGGAAAGCAGTATCTACGGTGTACCAAAGTTACGGCGATTCGATTGCATGTAACGAAACAGGTTGCCGATGAGTCTAATTGAGCAACGGTAGGGAGGTCGAAGGTGAGAATTGCGATGAAAGAGAGATTTACGGTGACTGAACTATCCGCCTTGAGAAACGACCTGATCCAGGGCGGAATGGTGGATTCCCGCGAAGCAGCGGAACTGCTGCAGGTTTTTCTGGCGGGGCGGGGTTACGGCGTTTCGCAGATGGATGCGATCGACGCCGCCGGACGGGTGGAAATGGCAGGTTGTTCTCTACCGGTGCTGCAACGGGAGTTGGAAGGCCTTGCGCTGGTAATGTGAAGATTTATGCCGATTATGAGGTTTGGCATTTCGAGGCCGATCGAAAAAACGAATCGAGGTTAATTGAGAAACTGATCTAGCTCAACTCAGCTGATCGACAGTTTCTCAGTAAGAAGTGCCGGGTGCAACTGCCCGGCCTTTTCTTTTTTGGCCGATTTTCACCCGTTGTATGTTTCACCGCGAGTGGCGGAGCTCAACAGCGCTCGTGCAGAACCCACATACATGTGCGGCTTGAACGGGGCTCCTACGTTTCGGGACGCCGCTGCTTCCGCGCGCCGAAACACCAAGTTGCAAAAAATCGAAACGTCTCCTTGCCCTCCCGCCAGGCAATAATCAATTAACCGTGGTTTATGCCCTGATGTATACTTGTGCTAATTTCAAGGGCCAGGTGGCTCTCCTTTTTCAAACTGCATCCAATGAGCGAACGAAACTCAGCATCTGAGGCGAGGAGAAACCGTACTTTTGCGCGACGTCCTGGATAACCGGCCGCGGCCTGGCAGCGATGTTGTCATCACGCACGAAGACATCGATCGCGCCCATGACCGGGAGCGGGTTTCGGCTACTCGGGCAAGGCGCGGAATCCGTCCACGGTTGCGGTTGTTCTGGTTGCTGATTGGCCCTGGCATTCTTGTGATGCTCGGGGAAAATGACGGCCCCAGCATGCTGTCATACGCGGCAACCGGGGCACGCTTTGGCATCGGGTTCTTCTTGCCTTTTGTTGTGCTCACCTTTCTTATGGCTTGCGTGGTGCAGGAAATGACCGTGCGTCTAGGCGCGGCCACTCATCGAGGGCACGCCGAACTGATCTTTGATCGCTTTGGGCCGTTCTGGGGCTGGTTCTCGATGATCGACTTGATGGTGGGTAATTTTCTGACGCTGGTGACGGAGTTCATTGCTATCCGCGCCGGCCTGGGATTTTTTGGAGTGCGGCCGGCGGTAGCGGTGTTTAGTGCGCTCTTAGTGCTTGCCATTGCGCTGATGACGCATCGGTATTGGACTTGGGAGCGTATTATTTTGGCCGCAGCGATATTTAATCTGTTGTTTGTGCCAGTGGCGCTGATGACGCATCCGCACTGGGAGGCTGTCGGTCGGGCGCTCGTTACGTGGAGGCCGCTGCCGGGCGGGCTCACACAAGAAACGGTACTGATTCTGCTTGCTAATGTCGGCGCGACCGTCACTCCGTGGATGCTGTTTTTTCAACAAAGCGCGATAGCGGATAAGGGGCTCACTACGCGCGACATTCGCTTCGGGCGTATCGATACGGTTCTGGGAGCGATGTTGGCGGCGATAGCGGCGCTGGCGACGATGCTGGCTACGGCTCCCCTATTTTTGCATCACATGACAGCGGCGAACTACGAAGCTGCTGAATTCGCGCAGGCGCTGCAGCCGTTCGTTGGACACTGGGGAGCGGCGCTATTCGCGCTGGGCATGTTTGAGGCAGGCATGGTTGCAGCTATCACCATTTCGACTTCGTCTGCATATGCCTTCGGCGAAGTCGCGCGCCGGCCGCACAGTTTGAATCTTCCGTTCAAGCAAGGGAGAACCTTCTATCTCGTCCTGCTGGTGGAAGCGATTGCGGCAGCGGGGCTGGTGTTGATTCCTGGAATTCCGCTCGTGTACATCGTTCTGCTGGTGAACGTGATCGCCGTGCTGGCCATGCCCCCGGCGCTACTGTTCCTTTATATGCTCGTGAACGATCGGGGAATTATGGGCACACTGGTTAGTCCGAGGTGGGCGAATGTGCTGGCGCTTGGGGTGGTGACGGTGCTGATCGGGGCGGGGCTCTTGTTTGGCATTAGTGTAATTGCACCCAATGCGCTGGCACTGGTTGGAGGCAGGTAAATGGAAAGAGGACTCAAGCCTTCACGTGGCGACGAAGTGAGCGGCGAAGAAGTTAGCTCGGTGATAGCTGCGCTCGAACCTGACCAGATCGTTTCTGCTAAGGAGCATCATCACTGTCCTCGACGGACGCTGACTCGGACGGAGATGGTTCTTTTCTGGGCGCTTCGCATCTACCTCGTCTTTATGATCGGCATAGTTTTCTATCAGATTTGGACCGGGGTGCGGTAGGGATTTTGCAATTGGGAAATTTTGTAAATCGAGAAGCAACTTCTGTGCGTGCTTAGACAATCGCGATCCCTGGCTTTGAGATTCGCAAATTCGTTGCGGTAGCAGAATGCGGCTTCAGCCCCGGCGAGCCGCCGTTACTAATCCTTGGTAAACACCGATCCTTGGCAAATACGATCTTTGCTGTACCATGAAAACCCCTTGCTGAAACTAGGCCTCACCGGCGGCATTGCAACCGGCAAATCAGCCGTAGGCAAAATATTCGTCAAACTCGGAGCCCATCTAATTCAGGCCGACGCCGTAGCTCACGACCTCATGCAGCCCGGCCGCCCGGTCTACGAAGAAGTCGTCCGCCATTTCGGTCGCGGAATCCTGAACCCAGACCGAACTATCAACCGCCCGCGCCTCGCCGAAGCGGCATTTGCAACCGGCAATACCCCAGGACGTATTAATGAACTTAACCAAATCGTCCATCCCGCCGTTATCGACCACGAAAACAAATGGATGGAAGAAATCTCACGCCGCGATCCAAACGCCATCGTCATAGTCGAAGCAGCTCTGATACTGGAAGCGGGAACCGCCAGCCGTTTTGACCATTTAATCGTAGTAACCTGCCGTCCCGAACAACGCGTTCAGCGCTTCGCCCAACGCACCGGCATTTCTGAAGAAGCCGCCCGAGCCGAAGTAACTCGCCGCATGGCAGCGCAGATCCCCGACGAAGAAAAAATCAAAGCAGCCGATTTCGTAATTGACAATTCCGGATCGCTCGATGAGACCGAGCAGCAGGTTCAGAAAATCTTCACCGGACTAAGCCGGCAATAAAGCTCGCGGGAGAAGGGCATTCTAGCCGGCCGGCCGTTGTAACGGAGCCGGCGTTGTCGAGAGTCCGAGCCGGAGCAGCTCGATCCAATCCTAGTTGGCGCGACGCGGCATGAGGATCCACTGCAACACCGAACTCACCAGGCTCAACATGACCGCGCCAATCAGAGCCGCGATAAAATTTCGCACGTAAAATCCGTTAACGAACCCAGCCGCCAGTTCCAGCATGAGCGCGTTGATCACAAACCAGAACAGTCCAAGCGTCAGTATCGTCAGTGGAAAGGTAATGATCTTGAGCAGCAATCCCAGAGTCGCATTGATCAACCCGATGACCAACGCTGCGATCAAAGCTGCCCGTATGCCGGTAACATAAATCCCCGGCACAATGTGTGCCACAATCCATACCGCGATGGCGCTTATAAGCCAATGCAGCAGAAGACGCACGATAATCCTCCTTCAAAGAACCATTTGGATGCTATACAAAGGAAAACCAGCGCACAACCGGATTAATCGCGCAACCAGGCCAACTGCAATCAGACTAATAACGACAATCGAATGCCCCCGAAAACCAACGCCCCCCGCCTTCTCGATCAGATGGGAATTCGCTACGAATTGCGCGAATACGAGGTCGATCCCAACGACCTCGCCGCCGAAACCGTCGCCGCCAAAATCGGTTTGCCGCCGGAGCAGGTTTTCAAAACGCTAGTCGCCCGCCCCGACCACAGCAAAGATCACAACGCAATCGTCATGGCCGTAATCCCCGGCGATCAGGAACTCAACCTGAAGGCGCTGGCAGCCGCTGCCGGAGAAAAGAAGATTCACTTAGTCCCTGTAAAAGAACTGCAGGCATTAACCGGCTACATTCGCGGCGGAGTAACCGCACTGGCCGCCAAGCACGGCTATCCCGTTTACGTAGACGAGACGATCGAACTATTCGACATGATTTCCATCTCAGCAGGAGTTCGCGGTCTCCAGATCCTTATCGCGCCTGCCGACTATCTGCACGCGACCAAAGCAACGACAGTCGCGCTGGCAGAGCCAAAAAGCAAAAGCAAGTAGTTGGAGCCAACCGCGTCCGATGGAGTGGCGGGCGCCCCGCCCGGCCACCTCTAAACCCGAGGAGGAATCGCCGCTCAAATCGCCACAAGGGCGCCGCGACAGTATTAAACTGATTAAGTTCTCACAGCGACGCGAGGTAAGCCATGCCCACTGCCATCCGCACCAACCCGCTCTCTTTCCTGACCGATCAACTAGACGAACTGAAGGCCAAAGGCACGCACTTCAAGCTGCGCGTCCTCGACGATGAGCAGGCGCCCGTCTGCACCTTCGACGGAAAAAAAGTCATCAATCTCGCCTCGAACAATTATCTCGGCTTCACCACGCATCCCAAGCTGCGCGAAGCCGCTCTCGAAGCCACGCGCAAGTACGGCGTCGGATCAGGCGCCGTGCGCACCATTGCGGGGACGATGAAGATTCACATGGAACTCGAAGAAAAAATTGCCCGCTTCAAGAATGTCGAAGCCTGCGTCGTTTTCCAGTCGGGATTCACGGCCAACGCGGGAACCGTCTCGGCATTTCTGGGAAAA
>CAVWWW010000013.1:0-31900 GCA_963758745.1 uncultured Acidobacteriaceae bacterium | reverse complement strand
TTCGGCGCGGGCTCGCGGGTTTGTTCATTGATGATGGTGAAGATTTTTTCCAGCGGCTGGCCGATAGCCTCAGCCGAACTCCAGTCCATGATATTTTCTGCCACCGGATTCAGAAATGTGATCTTTGCCTCGGTGTCAGTGGCGATGACAGCATCGCCTACGCTGGCCAGAACGACTCGAAAGAACTCGCGCTGTTCGGCCAGTTCTGTCGACTTCCGCTCCAGCGCCTCCTTTGTCGCGATAAGCTCGCGCTCCGCCCGTTCCCGTGCCAGAAGAACCGCCCGGGCATTTTGCAGAGCGACAGAACGCAGCAACTTCTCTTCGGTTTCATCCAAAGCGAATCACCCGATTCCTAAAAGTTGTTCTGCCAGTTCAGTGCCTTCGACCCGTGCCCGAATCTTTGCAAACGCTGTTTCGCGGGGCGTAGATGTGTCATCGCTGAAAGGTGAGAATCCACAATCGTCGGTGGTACCCAGTTGTTCCAGGGGAATGTATTTCGCCGCTTCGAGCACTCGATCTCGAACCTCTTCCGCCGTATCCACATGCGGATCGATCGGCGAAATGACACCGATAAAGACGCGGTGTTCCGGACGCAGATACTCCCGAATAATCTTCAACACGCGCTCCCGATCCTTTTCACGAGCCAGCGCGATGTAAAAATTGCCGACGCGCAATTCAAATAACACCGGTAGCAACTCGGCATAATCGACATCCGCGCTGTGCGTCGAATCGCGATCTCCACCCGGGCAAGTATGTACCCCGAGCAACTGCCGCTCTTCGGGCGAGAATCGCGAAAGCGCCAGATTGTTCAGACCAACAAAGCTGTTTAGAAGATCGCCTGAGGGATCGAGTTTGACCGCCAGTCGTCCTTCCGTGAAATCCACTTGGACCTTGTGCGCTCCCTTTTCGAAACAGCGGCGGATTTCCATTTCGTGTTCACGGAGCAAATCGTCGATGAATTCCTGGCGCGAGTAACCTGGAATGTCCTCTGCGGGATACATTAGGCTGAGCGCTGATGGTGAGATGACAGCCTGTTTGAGAGGCTTATGTGCATAACGCTTAGCCACTTCGAGGTAATGATCCGCATAAACTCTGTAGCGAAACGGACCGGCAGTCAATCGCGGCATCCGCCGCGTATGTCCCGCGGAAAAAGGAATCTTGAAACCATCCGGTGCCGTGCTCTCTAATCCATGCACGCTATATGTCCAGAAGTTGTGGTATTTGCGCTGTTCGCCGTCCGTAATAACAGGGGAACCTGTAGCCTCAAATTGTGTAATCGTGTCTTGGATAGCGTGTTCGTAAAGCGAATCCAGGCTCGGATCCGCGCCGTCGCCGGTGGCGGCAATCGCTTCAATCAACTGAAGCGGTCGCGGAATGCTTCCAATAGGTTCTGTCGGGATTTTCATCCGCTCCCTTCGTCGACGTTCGTAAGGCACAAATGCTAACGGGAATGTTTAATGTTACCGCGATTACGAAAACCATCGATGAAGCCCTTTTACAAAAGGAAATCGATCTGACACAAGTAACAAAAGAATTGGAAGCGCTACGACTGGTTGCGCCGTTGCTTCGAGATGAAGAAGATGGATTTAACGAGACCGTTGAGCCAACTCCAACCCCAATATTGATGCCTCCAGCAACCTTGTCGTGGTGGAAAGGTTGGCGACGAAAAGCAAATCATTTCTGCGCTGTCGCGTTCATCCGGGGCCATTCCCGAGCACAGTGGCAGAAAGTTGGCCAGCGGCGGGCACCAGTCAGAGTATCGAAGTCTCCGAATGAGAGCAGGCGGTCCAGCGGATATACATGCAGAACGCTCACCATTTTCGTCAAGTGAAGCAATAGCCTCAGGGTTGCGACGAACATTACCGTTGCGATCCTCATTCCGTATGCGTTACTTCCGTAAGTCCATCCTGTCTTTTTCTCCATGTCGTTTCTGAGATCTCTTCCTATCCTCGTAACAGAGCATTCAAGAGAACAAAGGAAACGAGCCGTGGCCCTCTGCCTTTCTCTCGTCACCCCCATCAATTCGCTAAGGATTCTTGCCTCGATCGCAATTGGGAGTGGTTTGTACTTTTGCTTTTCCGGATTTCAGATACTGCCCCGCATCCGCTTTCTGCTCAGCACACCCACGTCGAACACTCGTAACGCAGCGCTGGGACTCGTCGAGGTCTGCGGCTCGGCCGTCGGTCCTCATACTATGTCTGCTCCCATTACTGGTCATGCGTGCTTTCTCTACCGCACTACCGCCTGGCGGCAGACCCCCGACCAAAAACGCAAATGGGAGAAGGTGGCGGATGAGACACTGCACGCGCCCTTTTTCATTGAGGACTCCACCGGCCATTTGCTGATCGAACCCTTTGGAGCAGACCTCGACCTTCATTGTGATTTTCAGCAAGAGTTTGACCAACCGTCAGCTTCCTCCGCTAGCGCCAGACAGATTCCGCTGTGCGTAAGCGCCTTTCTTGCGCGCCATGGCATCGCTTCCGACTGCCGCCTACGCATCGAAGAGCAATTGATCAAACCCAAGGACGCGCTCTTTATTGCCGGAACTCTTAGAGAAAATCCAGGCATCGAAGTATATGCCTCCGCGCCGCGAAGCAAGCTCCGGATCACTGTCCATGATGACAATCCCAGTCACGATCGAAAGGATATTCGCAGCGACGCTCGCAATCCGAGCCTGCCTATCTCAACGGCAAACAATGTTTCGGAGAGCGTCCCGGCCCCACAAATCATCAGGCTTGCGGAGGCTGCGGGTGCTGCGGGTGCTTCCGCAAGTCACCAAATGGGGCAGCAGGCGAAGATCGCGGCCGCACTCACCCGTGCCGGCATCGTAAAAACAGAAGTGTGGACCTCCACCGGAGTCTCCTATATCGGCGCCTCCGACATTGGGGTCTCCGATAATGGCACAACCGGAAGGGAAAGCTTAAGACCAATCGCAACTTCCTCACGGCACGACTCGCATCTCCACGACGTTCGCGTTCACGACGAACGGCTGCGGGAAGAACAATTCCAATCAACCCGGTTGAACTCCGCTCCGCCAGTCGTGTTGACGCAAGGGGCGAACAATCCCACCTTCGTGATCTCTTTTCGCAGCCCGAAAGCAGGCCTCAGAGGATCGGCATGGAAGTGCGCTGGCATGATCTGCGGAGGCTCCGCCATGGCACTCCTCGGTTTTTATATGCTGTTGGCATAGATGGAATGTCTGAAGCGTCCTTTTCCGCTCGATTATTTACTGTTGAGTAGGGCGTACACTCTGGTGCGCCGATCTTGGTGGTGATATGCGAAGGAAGCAACAATCCGAAAGCGGTAGCCAAGTGCTCAATGCCAGGCGCGAACCGTTAATTTAGAATGGCGCTTGTGAGCGGATCCATTCGCATCGGGATACTCGGCGACTTCAACCCCGAACTTCGTTCTCATCGTGCCACCAACGATTCGCTGCAGCACGCGGCGCACAAGCTTCAACGGGAGATAGAAACGACATGGCTTCCCACCCCGTCACTTCTAGACGCGGATGGTGCCGCTCAACTCGATACTCTCGATGGTCTTTGGGGTTCGGCAGGGAGCCCTTTTAAAAGCTTCGATGGCATGCTCAAAGGTATCGAGTTCGCGCGCGTTCATGATCGTCCCTATCTCGGCACTTGCTCAGGCTTCCAGTATGCGCTGATCGAATGTGCCCGCAACGTGCTTGGCATCAAAGATGCCACTACTGCGGAAGAAGATCCTCTGGCCAAGAACATCGTCATCTATCCAGTGGCTTGTGCAGCTCCAAATCGCGATCCAAAGGCGCCAAAGCTTTCAGGGCTCGTAAGCCAGATCCGTCTCCGGCCCGGTTCTTTTCTCGCCACCCATTACGGAAAGGAAATTATCGAAGAGGAATTTTTCTGTAACTACGAAGTCAACCCCGAGTTCGAGTGGATGGCCATGGAAGCGGGCTTTCCGGTTGTGGCTCGCAGCTCCAACGAAGAATGTCGCGCCATCGAGTCGCCCGCACATTTGTTTTTCATCGCCACTCTTTTTCAGCCGCAGCTTTCATCACGCGAAAACGACCCGCATCCGCTAGTCATGGCATTCGTAAGAGCGGCCGATAGCGCGCGCCGAAAACGGCTCGACGACACCATTCTCATTTAAAGAATATTACGGATAAGGTCGCACGCCGAGAACTTATGCCATCAATTGAACCCTGGTTGCGCGGAACTGAAACGGACGTGCCCTCAGTCGGTCGCGCCGTTCTACACGCGCTGCAGCTGGCCGAAGAGGATTTGCGTACGTGTTGCGGAAATCTTTCCGATACTGCGTTGAATGCGCGGCCCAATGAAGTTGCTCCGGTTGCTTTTCATATCCGGCACGTGGCAAGGAGTTTGGGCCGTCTGCTGACATACGCCGAAGGACATAGACTGAGCGAAGTACAAATCTCTCGTCTTAGATCGGAACTTGATCCAGGCGCAACGCGCGATGAGTTGTTCGTCGAACTGGCAACTGCCATCGCGGAAGCTAGGCTACGTTTGCGCTCCCTGGCCCGCACAAATCTCGAGGGGTCGCGAACCGTTGGAAACAAGCAACTGCCAACAACCGTCGGAGGGCTGCTCGTCCACATCGCAGATCACACTCAACGCCATGTAGGTCAAGCGATCACGACGGCAAAGATAGTGGCACCGAAAATCCCGTAGCCGGCGACGCCGCGAATGCGATATACGGTTGAGAGCCGAGGAAAAGAAAACCAAAGATTCCGCGCTGCGGTCGTCAGCGCAGACGCCAGTCGTCGACCTCCCTTCAATGGATCTCTAAGGCTAAGACTTAAAGGCCCTGTTTTCCGAGGTAATCTTGCGCCTGACGAAGCACCTTGCGTTCGTTGCTGTAAGCTAGCTGGCGGGCCGCGTCCGCAACCGGAACCCACAAAGCTCGATTGACTTCGATCCGCATATCCTCAGCGATATTGTCGATTTCTCCCCCTGCGTAGCGCATCAAATAGAAGCTCACAATCTTGAAGACCCGTTCGCCGTCACCCCATGTGCGAACGTAGACATATTTGTTGTCACAAAGCTTCGTGACGGGCTCAGCAACGATGCCGGTTTCCTCCCGAACTTCGCGAATTGCGGCGGCCTCCGGTTTTTCGCCCGGATCAACCAAGCCCTTCGGAAGAGATAAAACCGCGCGGCTGCTTTTTCGCGCCGTCTTTACAGACGCGATCCTCGGCCTATCGTCCGCCGCCTCATTTTTTTCCGGCTCGCTCTTCTTTGGCTCAATGAGGGCGACGTGCCAAACATCGGCTATCTGACGAAGCACAACACCGCCCGCTGAAATCTCCCGTAGCATAGGCCTACCTTAGGCGCAAAAATATCAGGAATTCTCGAGCTTCCCAGTTTCTTGCTGGATTCTCTCCCAGGCTCGCTCCACATGCCGGGGCTGAGTGCTAGTTTGCCCGACGCAGAAGCGAAGCGTGAGCTTGCCATCCAGCTTAGTGTGGGTTAGATAAAGGTCACCGCTGCCGTTCAACCGGTCCATAAGTACCTGATTGGCGTCATCTCCAGAGCGTAGTCGGAAGCAGACAAGGTTGAGCTTGGCAGGTGCGGCCAGTTCGAAGCGCCGATCGTCGCGCACCCAATCGCAGAATTGCTGAGCCAGGCGAACGTGTTCGCGGATGTGATGTCGCAGGCCTTCGATGCCATAATGCCGAATCACAAACCACAGCTTCAGCGAGCGAAATCGGCGACCGAGCGGGACATGCCAGTCGCGATAGTCGATGACCGCCCCAGATTCGCTCGCCCGGTTGCGCAGGTACTCCGGCAGGACCGACAGTGTCTGGATAAGATGCTTCCGGTCGGCGACATAAAAAACGCTGCAATCGCAGTTGGTGAACATCCATTTGTGCGGGTTGAAGATATAACTGTCAGCAAATTCGACGCCATCGTGAATAAAGCGAAACTCCGGGCAGAGCGCCGCCGTGCCACTCATCGCAGAGTCCACATGTAACCACAACCTGTGCTCGCCGCAGATGCGCCCAATTTCGCGGACGGGATCGATTGCATTCGACGAGGTCGTTCCCACGGTCGCGCACACGAAGCAGGGAACGAGACCAGCCTTGATGTCGGACTCGATCTGCCGCTCCAGCGCATCAGGACGCATGGCGAAGTTCGCGTCGACTTCGATTTGCCGCAGGTTATCCGAGCCCAATCCCGCAATCCGCATCGCCTTTTCGATGGAGGAATGGGTCTGTGTGGAACAATAAGAGATGAAACGCCCGTCGCACCCTTTCCGATTGGACGCAAACTGCGATGTGCGCTCGCGAGCGGCCAGCAGAGCGCAGAGCGAGGCGCTTGATGCCGTGTCCTGAATTACGCCGCCTCCGCTGCTCGATGAAAGAAATTTCTCCGGCAGTCCAAGCATCGGAACCAGCCAGTCGAGCACATGCGTTTCAACTTCAGTGCAAGCCGGGCTTGTCGACCACAGCATGCCTTGCACACCCAATCCTGCAGAAAGCAGGTCGCCGAGAATGGCCGGCCCCGAGGCATTCGCCGGAAAATAGGCGTAGAAGTTAGGAGATTGCCAATGCGTTATGCCAGGAAGGACGACGCGCTCCATGTCGCCAAGAATCTGATCGAACGCTTCGCCGGCCTCTGGCGCGGTCGCTGGCAGCTTCGAACGAATCTCTCCCGGCTTTACGCGAGATAAAACCGGAAAGCTTTCAATGCGCGAATGATAGTCGGCGATCCAGTCCACAACAGCGTGGCCATGGCGTCGGAACTCCTCGGGAGACATGTGGAACGACTTTGGTTCGGACATAACGAATCGGAAATTATTAATCGAAGACTTTTGATTGGCAATTTGCACTTGGTGATGAAATCGCGCAATACCCTTCACTCACAAATCACAAATTGCCAATCACAAATGTCCGAAGAACACACGCGTGTCGTACTCAAACTCAACCTTCCCCTCGCGAGCGTGAACGCGAAAAATGCGCTGCAATTCATTCATCATCGGCGCATGGTTGGGGTGTCCCGCGAGCGGCGCGTATGAGGAAGACAGTAGTCTTCCTGCGGTGCCCTCATAGTCAAATTGCTGACGCAAGTTGAAAACCCGTTCCTGATACGGCGTCGGCGCGAAAAATTCGTCGATTGTCGCGGTCGTGCGTTCGTGGCGCACCTCGTTATAGTCGGTACCGTAGGTGAGCAGAAGTTGTTCGTAATCCCGCAAGAAAGGCGCGCTGGCGGTGCAACGCTCATTCCATATCAATACGCACCACCCCTCGGACCGCAAAATGCGGGCGAATTCCGCGCGGGCGCGAGGCAGATCAAACCAGTGCGCCGCTTGGGCAGCGGTGACAAAGTCAACCGAAGCGGAGCGCAGGGTCGTTTTCTCGGCCGTTCCAGCAATGGCAACCAAGCGCTCAAAGCGGTCAAGCTGACGCATCCCCATCTCACGCATTTCAGGATTCGGTTCCACGGCAAAGACCGAATTTCCGTTTTCCAGGAGTAGCCGAGTAAACGCCCCCGTCCCGAACGCAATGTCAGCGATGATGTGACTCGGTTGCAGTCCGCATTCGTTACGAAGCAGGTCGATAACAGAAGTTGGATATCCCGGACGATAGCGAACGTAATTTTCCACCCGATCAGAAAAACGAGCCGTGGGAGATCCAGTCATAGCTTTTTAGTGTACCGCGTCCTCCCGCAGACTCGTTACTCACGGTACAATCGTAAACGTTCTGTAAAGCGTATCGTGCCGCGCGTTGCGGCATTTGGCGGCCTGAATTCACAAAAGGAGCTTCATGAGACTTCTCTCGGGGACAGTTCTGTTCTTCGTGTTGGTCGGTTCGAATCTCCAGGCATTCGACAATGCTGGCCAAGACGGAACGCAAAACTATGCCATCAGCGGATTTCGTGACCTGCCGGCCGAGCGTGAAATAGAAAAGAAGTTCATCGCTGTGCCCGATCCTAAGCTCGCAGAAGAGCATCTCCGCATCCTGACCCAGGCTCCGCACATGGCTGGCACTCCGGAGGACAAAGCCACGGCAGAATACGTTGCAAAGAAATTTCGCGAAGCCGGACTGGACACCGAAATTGTCGAATACAAAGTGTGGATGAACTATCCTGCCGAGATTCGCATCGACATGACCGAACCGCCGGGAGTGGAGATGCATGGCCCGCGGCGTGAACACGTCGAAGGCGATACTTTTCCTGATGATCCGCGCGTTGTGACGCCATTCAATGGAATGTCGCCGTCGGGCGACGTCGAAGCTGACGTTGTCTATGCGAATTATGGCTCGCCGGCCGATTTTGATAAGCTAAAGGAAATGGGTGTCGATGTACGCGGAAAGATCGTGATTGTTCGCTACGGTCAGAACTTCCGCGGTGTAAAGGTATTCGTGGCCCAGGAACGCGGCGCAGCTGGAGTCATCATTTACTCCGACCCGAAAGACGATGGCTACTATCGGGGTGACGCCTATCCCAAGGGACCTTGGCGTCCGCCCAGCGGCGTTCAACGTGGATCGGTGGGGTTCATGTTCCAGTTTCCAGGCGACCCGACTACGCCAGGAATTGCATCCACGGCCAGTTTGCGGGACTCGAAGCGAATTTCTCCCGCCCAGTCCGAACAGTTGCCGAAGATTCCATCGAATCCGCTTTCCTACGCTGATGCCTCTCCGATCCTCGAAAATCTTGCTGGCCCAGACTCGCCCCGAGAATGGCAGGGAGCGCTGCCCTTCACTTATCACGTTGGTCCGGGTCCTTCAAAAGTGAAGATGCACCTGAAGCAGGATTACCAGTTCCGCACGATTTGGGACGTCATTGGCAAGATTCAAGGAACATCATCTCCCGATGAATGGGTAGTTGCCGGCAATCATCGCGATGCCTGGGTTTTTGGCGCGGTCGATCCAAACAGCGGCACTGCCGCAATGCTAGAGACGGCACATGGTTTTGGCGAGTTGCTGAAAACTGGCTGGAAGCCCAAACGCACGATCGTAATCGGAAGCTGGGACGCTGAAGAAGAGGGACTGATCGGTTCCACGGAGTGGGGCGTAGATCATGCACAGGAACTTGGGAATGCTGACGCTTATTTCAACATGGATGTCGCGGTGGCAGGCAAGAAGTTTGGGGCCTCCGGCACGCCGACGTTGAAAGAGTTCCTTCGCGAAATCGCAAAAGCAGTGCCGTCGCCGCAAGGCGGAACGGTGTATGACGAGTGGAAGAAAACGAGTGCAGCAAGCGCGGAAAGTGGTCATTCCTCGGAAACAGCCACTTTCCGGCGGGCGCCAAATGCGCCGCAAAATGATGTGCCTGTAGGCGATCTCGGAAGCGGCTCCGATTACAGTGTCTTTCTCCAGCACTTGGGTGTTCCTTCCACCGACATCAGTTCGGGCGGCGACTATGGCGTATATCACTCGGCATTCGATGACTTCATGTGGTTCAAGAAGTTCGGTGATCCCGACTTTGTCTATGAACAGCAGATGGCCCGCGTTTACGGTCTGGAAATGCTTCGCATGGCGAGCGCAGATGTCCTTCCTTATGACTACGAAAACTACGGAAAAGAAATCCTCGTGTACATCGATGCGGCCATGAATAAGAGTAAAGACCGCTTCGGCGACAAATCGCCAAACTTCTCGGCAGCGCTCGAAGCCGCCCGTCACCTGCAGGAAGCGGGTGCGAAGATGCTGCAGAAGCAGCGCAAAATACCTGTAACACCGGAGCGCATGAATGCTAAACTTCGGGAGGCGGAACGCGCGCTCTTGATCCCGGAAGGCCTGCCAAACCGGCCCTGGTACCGTCATTCCATTTATGCGCCAGGGCAGTACACTGGTTACGCTGCAGTGGTGATTCCTGGGATAAACGAGGCGATTGATCGGGGTGACCGCGCGCGAACCGAGCAGCAGATTGCAGTATTGGCAGCGGCATTGAATAGAGCTGTTATGACTCTCGAGCAATACCGCTGAGGGCCCCCGTCTTGTGGCGGAGGATTTAAATTTTTTCAGCCAGTAAACAACGTTTCAACTGTGTTGTGGCAGTCACGCCCAGTCGGCACGAGCTATGGCACTGGCAAGAATCATTACGCGCTCGCAAGCCTGTTCGCGAGAATTGGCGCTCGATCTGCTCGCCCGCGGATACGCCGTAGAAATTGTTTCTCCCGACCGCATTCCCGATAACCTCGCCGATCTTGAGTTGCGGGTCGATGCCGATCCTGGCAATCAATTGATCGCCAACGTGAAAGCACACAGTGGCGAGCGCTCCGCGTCGATTGATTTTGTCCATCATTTGAAAGCACCGATGGCGGACTTTATTCGCAAACCGCCGCAATCGGCAGTTGAAGAGCGTTTCAAAGTCAAGGCCGAAGCGACAACCGGAGCAGAAGTTTTTGTCGAGGCTCCGAAACCTGCGTCAAAAGCGGCTCCAATAGGTGCGCTTTCACCTGATCGTGGCTCCAACGTTGTGGAGCGTGGAAATTCGGTACCTTCGCAGGACAAACTACCCTCAGCTCCGGCCAAAGCTCCAAATCATTCAGCTAAAGGTCCGAGCATTATCCATGCTCCCTCGATGGCCCCACTAAAGATAGCCCGACTAAAGATCGCCCAACTAAAACAGCATCGGCGGAGTCAATCCGCGGCATCGCTCTGGCGCGCAGCGCTTACTCTTGCCACCATAGTATTGTTGGCTGTGAGTTTGTGGTTTGGCATGCGCCACAGCGGCAAAGCTTCCGCTAAGATTTCTGGAGCTGGGCCAGCGCGGAAAATTGCGACGGACTCGTCAAAGGCTCTTGCTGCCGATTCGAGTGATCCGGCTCACTTATCTTCCGCTGTCTCAGATCTCAAGTCTAAGTCGGCAGGGACTGCCAACCCTGCATCGAATAATTCCAGATTAAGCTCCGTCCGTGTAAAGAAATCGTCCAAGTCTGCGGACAGCAACTACATCGCACGCGATACCGTTGTCTATTTCGACAAACGTGTTGCCGAAGAAGCCGCAGCCAGAACCAGAGAGGCGAAGCGGCTCTCGAAACAGCAGACGCATTCAGCCAGCTATAACGGTGGTGCAGTTGCCGCGAATGCAGTAACTTTTGATGATAAGGGCGTACCGGAAACAGTAAAACAGGACTCAAGCGTCAAGGATGCTTCTCCCCCCAATTAGCGGCGTACAAGCAAAAACTATAAGCTCGGAATGGTGATCCGAATCGTCGCGCTCGGCTTGACCGTTTATCTATTGCTGAATCTCGGAGGTCCCTTTGTGAAGCGCCTTGGTCCCGGCGCGATGGGTGCCATTAATCGCAATTTCGGATTTTCTGATTCTGCGATTGCGGTAGAGCTGGTTTGAGGTGGAGTGGCGGATTCTCCCGGCTGAGTGGCGCCTAGCGCGATGTTGCATCTTCCGCTATTGCGAGCGCTTCGCTTTCCATATGGCGAGCGACGATGGCGGCGCAGGATTCGATGAACTCCTGTTCCGCGGAAGTGAAGGTGTTCGCGAAATAGCTCTCGATACATATTTCTGCCATTACCCGTTTCTTCACGAAGATAGGCACAACCATATTGGATTTCACGAGATCGGATCCGAGGTAGCGCGGATCTGCAGCAACATCGTTCACTGCCACGGTCTGGCCGGAAGTAGCCGCAGCGCCGCACAAGCCTTTGTCGAGAGGAATCCGCAGTGTGGGCATAAAGCTTCCGACGTAGGGGCCGAGCATCAGGGCTTCGAATGAAGGCGATTCCATCAAGTAAAAACCAACCCAATTGTAACGGGTGGTCGACTCATGGAGACGCTGCGAGATATGCTGCATGAGAGACTTCACGCCCTGGGCGGAGTGGGCGTATGCCTCAAAATCTTTCAGCATTTGTTCATACTGGGGCATGTATATGAAATCCCTTCTAGCGTCGTGAATAAGGCGGCCATTTTACCTCATTGCAGAGAAATGCAGTGCTGCCCGTACTCCTTCGGGGGATCGCGGATCGCGGAAACCCGATGGCAGTAGCCAACCAAAATCCCAGTCGAGTCATCCTCTATCCACAGTGAACGTGAGGAGTGGATATGTTCCCTCGCCGATTTTTTCTGATTTTCACTTTGTCGATGGCGGCAATGTCGAGCACGTGGGCCCACGATTTGAAACTGCACATCAAAGTGTTGAGTACCTCAACTCGCGAATTCGAAGGTCCTCCACTCGTTCCCAGGGATTGCAATTGGCGCGACATCTCGGCTTATTGTGACATGTCGAGTCCGAAACTTTATATCGAAAACACCATGATCGTGCAGAAACCCGATGGCACATCCTTGGAAATTGGCTGTACCGTCTACAACCGGTGGTCGCGCTGCAACATGCTTCCAGTGAATGAAGACCTTGAAGCGCGAGTGACAAAACGCGGTCTGAAGATTCGTTATCCAGACCGGCACGGCAAAATGCACGAGCAGCTTTATACAATTTTCAGCGGGACGGGAGACGGAAAGCGCGAAGTCGATTAGAAGCTGAAAACTGAACCGGACTAAGGCGCCCGATGACTGAGGAGTTTGCTGTCGCCCCTCCAGGGCTATTTGATCGTCACCAGTTTCTCAACTAACTCCGAGTAGTCTTTCTTCTCCAGGCCGTGTACCTGCTTATTGTATTCGTCTACTTTGCTGGAGTAATTCATAGAACAGAATTTGGGGCCGCACATGGAGCAGAAGGCTGCGGTCTTGTAGCCCTCTTCGGGGAGGGTTTCGTCGTGCATGGAGCGGGCGGTTTCGGGATCGAGCGATAACTCGAATTGTTTTTCCCAGTCGAATTTATATCTCGCGTAACTTAGGGCGTCGTCGCGATCGCGAGCTCCGGGGCGTTGGCGGGCTACGTCGGCGGCATGGGCGGCGATTTTGTAAGCGATGATTCCGTCTTTTACATCTTTTTCGTTGGGCAGACCGAGATGCTCCTTGGGAGTTACGTAGCAGAGCATCGACGCGCCGTACCATCCAATCATGGCTGCTCCGATGGCAGAAGTAATGTGGTCGTAGCCGGGAGCTATGTCGGTTACGAGCGGGCCGAGGGTGTAGAACGGGGCTTCGTCGCACCAGGCATTTTCTTTTTCGACCTGCTCCTTTATTTTGTGCATGGGAATGTGGCCGGGGCCTTCGATCATTACCTGCACGTCGTGCTTCCAGGCTACGCGTGTCAGCTCGCCGAGGGTTTTTAGTTCGGCGAATTGCGCTTCATCGCTGGCGTCGGCCAGGCAACCGGGACGCAGGCCATCTCCGAGCGAGAAGCTTACGTCGTACTTGGCGAAAATTTTGCAGATGTCTTCGAAGCATTCGTAGAGGAAGTTTTGTTTGTGATGATGCGTCATCCATTGCGCCAGAATCGCGCCGCCTCGGCTGACTATACCTGTGATGCGCTTCGAGACCATGGGCACATATTGAATGAGAACGCCGGCGTGGATGGTCATATAGTCGACGCCTTGCTGCGCTTGCTCTTCGATAACTTCCAGCATCACATTCTTGTTAAGATCTTCGACCCGCTTTACGCGAGAGATCGCTTCGTAGATTGGCACCGTGCCGATCGGAACCGGCGAATGCCGGATGATCGCTTCGCGAATTGTGGGAATGTCGCCCCCGGTAGAGAGATCCATTACGGTGTCGGCCCCGTAGTGAACGGCGGTGTGGAGCTTCTTCAGCTCTTCTTCTACGTTCGAGGTGACGGCCGAATTGCCTATGTTGGCGTTGATTTTGCATAGCGACTCTACGCCGATCGCCATAGGCTCAAGTTCCGGATGGTTGATGTTGGCCGGGATGATCATGCGGCCGCGGGCTACTTCGTCGCGCACTAATTCTGGCGTGATCTTCTCGCGATGGGCAATGTAGCGCATCTCTTCAGTGATATCGCCGTGGCGAGCATAGTGCATCTGCGAGAAGTTGCCGTCTTTGTTTTCGGCTTTGCGCTTGGCCAGCCATTCGCCGCGAGGTTTTGAAACTTCATTGAAACCGTTACCATTCGCGACCTTTGTCGAATCACCATTGCCTGCGGACATTTTCGTCTGTACCATCCTTCAGAAGTCTCGTCAGGAAATTATACGCTGGTTGAGTTGGGATTTATTTGTTGGGACGAGAAGTGTCGAAGGTCAACAGCGACGAACAGATCTCGCCAGGAGGAGCAATGCTGAAGCGGCTGATGAGTACGAGCAACGACGTGAGCCTGACTACTTTGCGAGTGGTTCTTGGGGTGGTCTTCTTCGCGCACGGGTCGCAAAAAATGTTGGGGTGGTTTGGCGGCTATGGTTTTCACGGCACTATGGGATTTTTTGAGCATATGGGGATGCCGGCTCCGGTTGCGCTGCTGATTATCTGCACGGAATTTTTCGGTGGGCTGGGGCTGATTGTCGGATTGCTGACTCGGATTGCCGCGCTCGGAATCGGTGTCGAGATGATCGGCGCGATCTTCCTAGTTCACCTGCGGAACGGATTCTTCATGAACTGGTTCGGGACACAAAAGGGCGAGGGGTTCGAGTATCATCTGCTAACGATCGCTATGGCTGCAGCGCTGCTATTGCGCGGAGCGGGCGCGTTTTCAGCGGATCATGCGCTTTCGAAGTGAATCAGTTTCTTAGCGTTTTACCAGTTTTCAGCGTGAACTGAATTCTTTCCTGTGTCTTTTTTTCTCCGCATAGGGATTTGAAGGCCTCGCGCTCCAGATCTAGCAAATACTGTTCGCTTATCGGCGTGCCGGGGGTGACGTTTCCACCGCAGAGAACCTCGGCTATCTTCGTGCCTAACTTCTTTTCGTGATCGCTGATGTAATCGCCTTGACGCATCAGGTGGACTCCCATTTTCAGAGCGGCGAGCATGTTTTCCCCCGGAGCGGGAATGTCAGTGCGCATTACGGGCGGCTCGTATCCGGCTCGGAGCAGGGATTGCGCTTTGGCTTTGGCGTCAGAGAGAACGCGATCGCGGTTCATGGTGATCCGATCGGAGCTGGAGAGGAAGCCCAAGCCTCGGGCTTCGTGAGCTGAGGTTGCCACTTTTGCTGTGGCTATCGTTTCGAATGCTTTCTTCATGGCTTCCATCAGTTCGACCGATTCGCCGCGAGCGTTAGACGGAAGATCGGGACGGATCGAGGCTGCGCTGTCGACGGCGCGAAGCAACATTTCTTTGCAACCGCCGCCACCGGGCAGCAGGCCTACTCCTACCTCGACCAATCCCGTGTAAAGTTCGGCGTGCGGTTGGCGGGCGGTGGCATGGAGTGAGATTTCGCATCCGCCACCGAGCGTAAGTCCGAAAGGCGCGATGACTACGGGCTTGGGGGAAAATTTGATCGCCTGGGTCATGCCCTGGAATTGGCGAATAGCTAGATCGACGTCGTCCCACTCTTCTTCCTGGACGGACATTAGCAAGAGCATCAGGTTTGCGCCCACGGAGAAATTATTGGCGTCATTCGTGATAACGAAGGCGTCAAAGGCATCGCCCGGACCGCCGGGTTTTAGCGTCTGCTGGATTAACGAGATTATGTCGGCGCCCAGGGCGTTCATCTTTGAGTGGAACTCGATGCAGGCGATACCATCGCCTAAATCGACTAGCGAAGCTCCGGAATTTTTCTTTACCACTCCGTTCGATTTCTTTGCCACTTCTACCGACCAGACTCCTTCGGGAACAGTTACCGGTTGCCAGTTGCCCGTTGTCAGATCCCAGTAACGCTTGCCTGACGGAGTTTTAGCATCGTCTTGGTACCAGTTCTTGTTTCGTGCGGACAAGAGTTTTTCTACGTTCGCTGCTACGGGATGGCCTTCCTTCTTCATGCGCGCGACGGTTGCTTCCACGCCGGCGGCGTCCCAGAGTTCGAAGGGGCCGAGTTCCCAGGCGAATCCATTGCGCATAGCGCGATCGATCTCCACTACGGAGTCGGAAATTTCCGGGATGCGATTGGCCGAATAGGTCCAGAGATCTGACAATGCAGACCACAGGAAGGTGCTGGCTTTGTCGGACTTTTGCGGTGTGCCGCCTGCGCCATCCATGCCCAGCAGCATTTTTACGCGGGCTCCTGTGTCTTCTACATTCTTTGCCATGTCCAGCACGGCGAATTTTGACTTTTGGCGCGGATGATATTCGAGCGTCTTCCAATCCAGGGCTAAACGCTCTTCGTCACCTTTTTCTTTGGCGGGGGTGGCGGGCGAGGGCGCACCCGCCACACTTTTTTTGTAGAAGCCGCCTTTGGTCTTGTCACCTAGCCATTTGCGCTCCAGCATCTGGCGGAAGAACGGTGGGATTTGCAATTCGCTCCGCTCGTCTTTGACGTTCTCGGTCATGTTTTTAACGACGTGTCCGAGGACGTCAAGGCCCACCAGATCGATGGTGCGGAAGGTCGCAGAGCGCGGCCAGCCTACGCTTTGACCGGTTAGGGCGTCGACCTCTTCTATGGTTAGATGCATCTCCTGCATCAGGCGCATGACGTTGAGCACGGAGAAAGTCCCGATGCGATTGGCTATGAAATTGGGCGTGTCTTTCGTCAGCACGACGCCTTTGCCTAATTGCTGGTCGCAGAAGTAAGTGACGGCTTCAATCAACTTCGGATCAGCTTTTGGTGTGGGGATCAGTTCGAGCAGGCGCATGTAGCGCGGCGGATTGAAGAAGTGGGTGCCAAACCACGACCGGCGAAAATCTTCCGAGAAGCCTTCGGCGATTTTGGCTACGGGGAGGCCACTTGTGTTGGTGGTGATGATGGTGCCGCGCTTGCGGATGGCCTCCACCTTTTTTAATAGAGCCCGTTTGATTTCCAGATTTTCGACGATGGCTTCGATGATCCAGTCGACTTCGGCCAGGCGCTTTAGGTCGTCGTCGAAATTGCCTACGGTGACCAGGCGCGAAAGTGAGAGCTCGAAGAATGCGGCGGGCTTGGATTTTTTTGCGCCCTCCAGTCCGGCGGCGGCGATTTTGTTGCGCGCGGGGCCGTCGGCATCGGGCGGGACGATGTCTAGGAGGAGGGATGGAACTCCGGCGTTGGCAAAGTGTGCAGCGATGCGGGCACCCATGGTGCCTGCGCCTAGGACGGCTACTTTATTGATGCGCTTCATAAAGGCTGACTCCTATGATGAACTTTTCAGCATGAATCTTTCGGGAAGGGCACGGCTTCAGCCGTGCCGTCCGGGGCTGGCAACGAAGGCTTTAGCCGCTGAGGGCACTCCCCTGAGGCGCTGAAGCGCGGAAAAATTTGAATGCCTTAGCGGCACGGGTGAACTCGTGCCCTTCCCGACATCATCTATGCTCCTAGGGAAGTTTATCTACCACCCAGTCATTCTTGCCAGTATCGACCATCGTGATTTCTGAAAATTTGCGGGTGATGTGGTTGCCTCTGGGCGTTACCAGGACGATGGGGAAAGTGTAGTGGCCGGGATATCCGTGGCCGGTGGTGATCTCATAGGAGCGGATTTTTGTTTTTGCGTTTGAGAAAAAGTCTTCCATCTGGTCGGCGTTCTGCGATTGGCGGAGGCCATCGCTTAGGAGAACCATGCCACTTTCGAGGTCTCCGGTTTGCCAGGCGTGCAGGAAATGGTTCGCGGCGGCCAGGGAGAATACGTAGCCGGAGCCGGCGGGGGCTTCTGGCTTGGGGTGGGGATGAGGTCGAGGCCAGGCTGGGAGGGCCAGAGTAATTGTCAGGAGAAAAAGACTTGCTAGCCGGATCTTCACGCTGAGGATGGTCCTTGGTCTTTAGTTTCTGTGCAGAGATTATGTTCGTAACTTCATTCTTTACTCTACTGGAAGACAAGCGGAACGCTCGACAGGTTTTGGCCAATATCCTGATCAATAAGTGTAAGGGCGATATGTCAACAATAACCGTCCAATGAATCTAGGAAACCCAGCGCTTTGTGTACGCTTCGACTCTCCAGTGGCCGCGCCTTTTCACAACTTCGTAGATGCCGCCACTCCCGCCGAAACTACCGTAGTGGCAACCTCCCGCCGCTTGAACGCGATTCCAGAAGGACCACTTCACGGAGCTGACCGACAGCATCACTCCACGCTCACCTGTGGACGGATCAACGAATCCACGTAATGGGTATTGCTCAGCCTCAGAGAGCCTTTTCACGCCTGGATTCCGATTGGTGAATCGTGCCATAAACTTATCGCTCGGGTCTTTCCCTTCTAGACTGAGGTAGATGTGTCCTCTTAAATTATTCGACTCGATCATGTATTGGAAAACGGCTTCGTAGATATTGCCTTCTTCAGTCGCGCGGTCCGCACCAGTTGGCATAGGCCAGAGCCGAGATACAGTGTCGGGCCACAGCGTGTTAAGTACGTACCACGTCTGGTCAGGGAAGATGTTGGCGGACCCGAGAGCGAGCATGACGCAAGCGCAGATGAGGGCGCCGGTGACCAGCGCGATTCGCGGAACGATTCGCATATAGTGATTAGACACCGAATCGTCATCCGGATTGATCTAACCTTCGTAACTGTTGAAAGCAACACGTTGCACTATTGGCCCCATTCGATATTAAATTCGTGGGAGAAGGTTGGATAGTTCCCTCCGCTGTTATCCTCAGCTCGGTGCATTGTTCTCGTCACCCCATGGCTTCAGTCCCTCATCTTCTATCGGCCCGCGAAATCGCATCGCAAATCCGTCGCAAAGAAGTTTCGCCGGTCGAGGTAGCTCGTGCCCATCTTGACCGCATCGAGCGCCTGAATCCCACTTTGAACGCATTCGTCGATTACATGCCCGAAGCTGTACTTGTCCAAGCGCGTGCGGCGGAGAAGGCGCTTGTGCATACGAATCAAGACGAACTCGGTCCGCTGCATGGGGTTCCTCTTTCTATCAAGTCTTCGATTGATGTGGGGGGGCATCTTTGCGAGGCTGGGTCGCGGTTGCGGGCTGGATATGTTGCGGCGGAGGATGCTCCGCTGGTGGGGCGGTTGCGGGCGACTGGGGCGGTGATTCTGGGGGTTACTAATACTCCGGAACTGCTTATGGCTTGGGAGACGGACAATCTTCTATATGGGCAAACCAAGAATCCGTGGGACCTTTCGCGAACGGCGGGCGGGTCGAGCGGCGGCGAGGCGGCGGCGATTGCGGCGGGGCTTTCGGCGGGCGGCGTGGGGAGCGATGGCGGCGGGTCGATTCGCGTCCCGGCACACTTTTGCGGAATTTGCGGGTTGAAGCCTACTCCGGGACGCATTCCTTCTACTGGACATTTTCCTAAGGCTGGCGGGCCGTTTGCCTTTCTGGGCGTTGTTGGGCCGATGGCTCGCAGTGTGGCTGACTTGCAGATTTTGTTTGAGGTAATGGCGGGTTACGACGACGGCGATCCTTGCTCCGCGCCTGTTGAAGTCAGTACCCAGTACTCAGTACCCAGCACCCAGAAAGGCAAAACCGGTTGCCAGTTGCCGGTTGCCAGTCGGCGGAACGAACTGGGACTGGGCAGTGACAACTGGGTACTGGGTACTGGCGTAGGATTTTTTGAGGACGATGGGCGAAACCCGGTGACCGAAGAGACTCGCGAAGCGGTTCGGCACGCTGCGCTTTTATTGATGAGCTGCGGATTTCGTGTCGATGCGTTTCGTCCGGAGGGACTGGAAGAAGCACGGCGGCTTTGGTGGGAGTTTTTTGGCACGGCGGGAGGGATGATTCTTGAGCCCATGCTGCTTGGCCACGAGTCGGAATTGAGTCCGATCCTGCGCGAATTTCGCGGATGGACTCAGGCTTCTCCGGCACACACCGGCGAATCATTGCTTACGGCTTGGCTGGCGCGAGATACTTTGCGCGAGAAATTTCTTCTGCAGATGCGGAAGTGTCCGGTGCTGGTTTGTCCTGTGGCTGCTGTTCCGGCTTTTCGTCACGGCGAACGGGAGTGGCAGGTGGGAGGCTCGACGGTGAAATATCTCGACGCGTGGAGCTATTGCGAGTGGTTCAACCTTTTAGGTTTTCCCGCGGTGGTTGTTCCGATGGGCTATTCGAAGGAAGGATTGCCGATTGGCGTGCAGATTGTTGGGCGTCCGTGGGAAGACGAGGTTGTGCTGGCGGTCGCCGCAAAACTGGAAGAAGAGCGTGGGGCTTGGCAAGTGCCATCGATGCAACTTTAGCTCTCAGTTCTCAGAAAAAACTAAGAGAGCAAGTGTTGGGACTCGCCGAATCTGCTGTTTTCTTGAGAGCCGAGAACTGCGAGATGAGAGCCGCGAACTGAGCTGTCTTCGTGTAGAATCCGTAAAGGCGAGTACATACTGCACGGACGTCTTAGATACTCCCCAAATATCAGGTAGAACCGCGGCCTTCCAGGCTGCTGGCGCATTCCTGCAAGGAGAAACTGAATGGCAAAGATCGCAAAGACAGCTGACCGAAAGAAGGTCATGGATACCACGAAATCGACCGCATGTCCCAAGTGCGGCAAGGAGACGCGCATTGTTAAACGCATGAAAGATCGCGAGCGCGGCGTTCCTGGAGGAATTTATATTTCGTGCTCAGGCTGCGAATTTTTTGAGAAGCTGTAGAAAAACTTGTCAGTTGCCAGTTATCAGTAGCCAGTACAGTCAAACGTGAAGCCAGCTTTTGCACATATTTGCACACGGAGAGCTCGGCGTGTCGTTGCGCCTTTTACCTTCTAACCAAAGTTTATTTGGTCATGAAGCCATTCCCCAAAAATCAAGCCGGCGTCGCAAGTGATCCGATTTGCCCGAGGATAGCTCTCGCTTCGGCGGTCGGATCAGAGGCCTCGGTGATGGGGCGGCCTACCACTATGTGGGAAGCTCCGGCGGCTATTGCTTCCGCAGGAGTGACTACCCGCGCCTGGTCATGGGGACCGCTCCCAGCGGGGCGGACTCCGGGCGTTACGATGGCGAAATCGCGGCCGAACTCTTCGCGCAGAGCGCTCGCTTCGAGAGCTGAAGCTACTACGCCCTTGCATCCATTTGAAATTGCCAGGGCAGCCAGCCTCCGGACTTGATCAAGCACTCCCCCGCGAAGGCCAATCTTTCCTAGTTCGTTGTCGTAGAGGCTGGTCAACACAGTCACCGCAAGAATAAGCAAGTCGGGATTTGCAGCGTTGGCGGCATCGACGGCCGAGCGCAACATCTTGCCGCCGCCGGAGGCGTGTACCGTCAACATACTTACGCCTAACTGAGCCGCTTCACGGACGGCTGCTCCGACGCTGTTTGGGATGTCGTGATATTTCAAGTCAAGAAAAACTCGATGTCCCGAGCCCACCAATTCACGGACATAGGAAGGACCTTCAGCGGTGTAAAGCTGCATACCGACTTTATAGGCGTGGGCGGAGTCGCCGACGGCCGCCACGATCTTCCGGCCGGCCGCAGCGGTCGGTACATCCAGGGCAACGATAAGACGCTGGCGCGGGTCCATAATTCTGGATCTCGTTGCCGAGTGTATCGGGTTTAGTTCAGTTTGGCTACGGGTTGCAGCTGCGCCATCATTGTTTGACGGGCACCGGGCTGATAGAGGTCCAGCCGTACCTTCTGCAAACCACGCTCCTTGAAGCCCAGTGCGCGCGCGGCGTTGTAGGAAACGTCGATAATCCGGTCATCCACAAAGGGACCGCGATCATTGATGCGCACCACCACGGCCCTGCCGTTCCTAAGGTTGGTCACCTTTACGAACGTCCCCAGCGGTAAGCTGGGGTGGGCGGCGGTAAAATCGTGCATGTCGAAGGGCTCACCACTAGTGGTTTCCTTGCCTTGGAACTGCACACCATACCAGGACGCAGTTCCTATTTGATAGGCCTTCGACTTCGGGCTGTTACGTGCATTGTGCCCTCCGGTCCAAACGACCGGCGGCTGTGTGACCTTGGCGGCTTCCAGGCTGCTTGGCCCGGATGCGGCTCCGGCCCCCAGACTGGCGATTGATAATAAGACCACCAGGCCTTCGGCTAAGCGTCGTCGCATTCAGTTACCTCTCAATCGTGGAAAGTCGTTTTCTGGTCGTTATGCTCCTTTGTCAAAACGAACGGTTTTATGATGCTAGCGGGATGGGTAGGGTCTGTCAATTAAAAACCCTAGGATCTTAGTAATTAAGTGGTAAGTAATCAATAGTTTAGCGAAAAGAAAACTATGGATTTATGTCCGTATGTTGCTGAAAGCAGATGGAGTGCTTGATTACTTAAATGTTAACATTACGGCTAAGGACTTTCGTAAGGGATTTGCAAGTTGCTGTAGAATGTTCGGCTTGGCAAGTAACGTAAGTAAATTGTTTAGTATCAATATGTTACATGGACGATTTTTGCTAAAGGACCGTTCTCTCTGGTTGAATTTCGGGTAAAAAAAGAGCGTCCGCTGCTGCGATTGTGCCCGACGTTTTTGAGAGACTGTTCCCGTATTGCCAACTTCGGGTTAGAGTGTCGGCATGGTTGCAACCCCACCCATCGTACTCACAATCGCAGGGTTCGACCCTTCCTCGGGCGCTGGGATTACGGCAGACATCAAAACGATAGCGGCGCATGAATGTTTCGGAGTAGCCTGCATCACCGCGTTGACCGTGCAATCCACTCAGGGGGTCCGGCGGATCCAGGGGGGCGACCCAAAGCTTGTTGCCGAGACTCTGGAGGAGCTGGTTTCGGACCTGACAATCGAAGCCGTCCACATTGGCATGCTGGGAAACGCATCCGTGGCAAAGGTAGTAGCGGACTTTCTGACCCGTAACCGCCTACCTCATGTGGTTCTGGATCCTATTGTGCAGTCGAGCTCCGGAACCGATCTGCTTGATCCAGCAGGCGCCAGGCTGATGTTGGAAAGGCTTGTACCGCTGGCCGAGGTGATCACTCCTAATCTTGACGAAGCGGCGGTTTTGACCGGTATAGACGTTACTAATCTTGACCAGATGCGCGAGGCGGCCGCTCGTCTGCATTCCCTCGGAGCAGCCAATGTGGTTGTAACCGGGGGTCATCTGGAAAAGGCTATCGATCTGCTGAGCTTTGCTACTGCCCGGGGCACCGAGCAGGAGGTTTTCAAAGCGGAGCGTCAGCGCTCGAACTCTACCCATGGCACCGGATGCGCTTTTTCTACCGCGATGGCTTGCCATCTGGCACTCGGACGGGGACTGCCGGAAGCGGTGCTTCTCTCCAAGGTGTACGTCTCAGCTGCAATTTCGAATGCTCATCCGGTGGGCCGAGGGGTTGGACCGCTGCATCACCTTTTTCGCATGAGCCAGCAGCGCCGGCAGAGTACCGTCGTTGCTGACAGGGAGCATTCTCATTCGCGCAAATAGAACGCGCGACTTTGGGGGAGTCAAGTTTCGCGCGCAGAATGGGGGAGGGCCGTTAAGCGGAAATCTATTTCTTAAGCATGCAGCCAGCGACAAAACAAGCGACGGCGCCGACGAGCCACTCTATACGCCATAATTGAATTGCCTGCCAATCGAGGGTCGTTCGAACGCTAAAAAAAACGCTGACCATCAGCGCTCCAACCACACACAATATCCCAAGAAGGAAGGCGACTGCGGCAGGCATTGTAAGCTCAAGTCGCTTGGACAGAGAAGCGAACTCGGCAAGGCCCGGAATTTCCAGTGTCTGGGACGCGTTCAGATCAGGACGGCTAGCGCCACAAGCATGGCAGTAGAGCGAACTGACGATAAATTCGGTTCCGCATTGACAGGCTGCGATCCTCTCGGGGGAGGCGACCGCTCGAGAGGAGGGCATAGGTGCACTCCAAAAGTCATGTTGAATCTGATCTGCTGCTTCTGCCATAAAGAATGCTGACGCCTACGGTGCTGTTTGGATCGCAAACCAATCACCAAAACACGGTATTGCAAAGACGAACAGTTATCGGTACATACCAAGGGAGGGCCATTATTTTAAGAGCAAGATTTACGCTGTTTGTACCGATTATTTCCCATTCTTGCACGAGTTGTTTAGGCTCAGAGGTATCCTGTTTGGTTCATTGTGAGGTACGAGCTTTAAGCATTAGCCGAGAGTTACTGCGTCGGCGTGGTTCGAATCGCACCCAAACGGATCCTTTCGGGCACCTGTTAAACTGAGTAAGCGTGCTTTTCTTCTCCTCACGTGGACCCGCTCTAACTGCAATCATCGTGCTGCTTCTTGTCCCGGTTTGTCTGGCGGCCGACACCGTGATTCCGACGGCGCTCCGTCCGTCCGATCCTTTAAGCCAGGCCGCTTTCGAGCATTACTACAACCTTGACCACGACGCGGCGATTCAGGATTACGAGAAGATTCTGGAGCGCCATCCGAAGGATCCTTTTGCTATGAATCACCTGCTTTCCGCGATTCTAATGAGGGAACTCTATCGGATGGGCGCAATGAACACCGGAGAATACTCGAACGATAGTTTTATCGGGCAGGCGCACCGGCCGGCGGATCCCGCACAGAAGCAACGCATCAAGCAATTGGTCGATCAGGCGGAGAAGCTTGAGGACGCCGAACTGGCCCTTAACCCGAAGAATGTGGATATGCTGTATGCCCGCGGCGTTACCCGCGGCCAGTTCGCGCTTTATACGGCGCTGATTGAGCGCGCGTGGTTTTCGGCTCTGCGTAATGCGGTGGGAGCGCGGCGGGATCACGAGCGGGTTCTGGATCTGGATCCGCGCTATACCGACGCGAAGCTAGTGGTGGGAGCCCACAACTACGTGATGGGTAGCCTGTCATTTGGGATACGAATGGCGGTCTCTCTAGCGGGATTGAGCGGCGACAAAGAAAAGGGTCTGCAGTATTTGAACGATGCCTATCGCTCCAACGGCGAAACCAGCGTGGACGCGGGGATCGTACTCATGGTCTTCCTGCGCCGCGAGCATCGTTACGGAGAGTCATTGCAGATTGCCAGCGCGATTGGGCCGCGGTTTCCCCGAAATTATCTTCTGCCTTTGGAAGAAGCAAACCTGCTGCGCCTGTCTGGCAAGAATGATGAAGCCGAGGAACAATATCGACGGGTCTGGCAGAACGGCCGCGAGGGCAAATATGGGAATCTGCATTACGAGGTCGCAGCCATCGGCCTCGGAGATCTACTGCGCGGCGAAAAAAGGTACCAGGCTGCAGCCGCAGCTTACGAAATGGTAGGTGGTGTAGCCGGGGCGGACCCTGAGCTGCTGCAGAAGGCGAACCTCGGAGCCGGCGAGATGTATGACCAGCTCGAAAAGCGGGACCTGGCAGTGAAAAAATACGAGGCGGTGGTGGCGGTAAATTCCGGCAACGCAGAAGCCGACAAGGCCCGCAAGCGGATCAAAGAGGCGTATCGGGAATAAACGGCTCTTACCTTACATCCAAACTATGTTGGGGGACGCAACGCCGAACCGTCGGTTGGCAGCGACCTCAAAGAATTACACTCTCAATCGACCGCCGCGGGCTGGCGTGTGCACTCCATTTCGGATAGCCCATATAGAAGACGAACGTCGGCTGCCACGTGGCGTCACCCAGGACCTCGGCAAGCAGGCTAGCGCGCAGCGCCGGCTTTTCCAGCGCCTTTTCATGATCAATCATTTCCACCGATTCATTGCAGGGCCGCCCGGCCACGCCACGAGCGGTTGCCAGCAAGTGTGCCCGCTGCCAAATTCTTCCTGCGCGTAGACACTGTTCCCGGTCGTGGCGATCATGCACCGCAATGATGCCGATCAGGGGCGCAGTCAGCATCAATTTCGAATAGCCGTTTCGCTCGCTTCGTGATGCGAGCCGTTTCAGCAGCCACAGAGGCATCATCTTGGCCACTCCTGTGGCGACCGGGGGAAGCCCGAAGGCATCAATCGAAAGGCCGTCGCGGGACTTCTGGACCTCACTCCGGTTGGTCCGAATCCATCGATTGCTACCACGCTCTACTTCCGGGTCAGAATAGATTTCAACGTTGGCTGCGGAACTGATTTCCACAATCTTCTTTCGGTCGGCCTCTGCTGTGAAGAGAAAGAGTCTGACGTCTGGCTCCTCGCTAGCCAAGAGGCTCAGCTTGTAGACCAGGCCTGGCGGGACCGGTCTGTGAGGGTTGTACGCACTGCGATTCGTATGGCGCCTCGGGATTGCCTCGTATAACTCGGATTCCTCGTGTCTACCCGAAGCCAGATCCACACGCGCCAAGAGCTCCGGCTTGGACCCGACGGGAATCGGCCCAAGCTTCCCCGGAAGAAGCGTCGCGGTAGCTTGGAAGCCGTGGGCCGCCGCAGACAGCATCAGGTTCTCGAGAGCACAGCCCATCCCGATGTGCTCTTCCCGCAAGAACGGATCGAGCGCCCCGACGTTTCTCGTCGTGTCGATATACAACTCAATCGAGGAATTTGTCACCTTGAAAAGCCAAGGCTGCGTGTTGTGAGGGCTCGCGGCTAGAATCGCGGCTCGCACCAATGCGAGGGCTCCCTCGTCGGAACTGTTACGCCAGTCTTTCCACGGTTCGTACGCCGGTCCTTGACCGACGCCGAAAACACCCTGGTCGTAGGCGCGCCAGACTCCACCGCCCACTACGGCGACAGTCACAACTACTGCCCCCTTCAGAAATGTTCTGCGTTGCACAAGGCACCTCTCACTGCGCGCAATCGTGCACAATCGCTGGTAGCCGCCACAATACCGACATGAGTCCTCTCCGGTGCGATTATCCTCCACGAATGCATACTCAAGAAGTGTGCCAGTTCCCAGGGACGGTTGCACAAGCTTCCCGAGTCGATTTTTCTCCGCTCGCAATGGAGCGCCGGGCGTCCTCGCCCGGACTGCCCGACGTTTCATCGCATCAATGCATCCCAAAGCGGCCCAAAGCTGGATCTCGCCCAGTGCGGGGAGCATCTCTAATTCATTATTTTTTCGATATTCTACATCTAACTCGCGCGACGTCAATATTTTGCCCCAACCCCATGATTCCAATAGATCAAAAACATTGGGGGAGGGTCAATTGCCAACGTATTCGTTAAGTTCGATGTGTCGCGGAATTGCCTCGATGATGAATGCCGCAGGCAGAGGAACATTTCGCAGCGTCTCGGCGTATCCTTAAACACAAGGAGACAAAATATGTACTGCAATGCGTGCGGCAAGGTCATCGCTGAGGATGGTCGCTTCTGCTCATACTGCGGCAATGTGGTGGGGGTTCCGCCAACTCCGAAGAAGCTGATGCGATCACGCGCAGATCGAAAGATCGGTGGCGTTTGTGCCGGACTGGCGCATTATCTTGAACTCGACACATCGCTCGTGCGCATCCTTTGGTTTTTTATCACACTCTGCTGCGGAATTTTTCCGGGAGTCGTCGCCTATGTGCTCGCATGGATCATCATTCCAGAGGAGCCGTTCTTACTGCCAGCCACTGGCGCGTCGCAACAGCCGTTAGCAAGCTGACCGCGCTTGACGGATTGCGGACACGCTTCAAGCGTGCGTCTCGTCTCGAGTCCTCTTAATTATTGCTCAACTTATAATCTTTCCTCATGGAGCGAGTGCGTAGTGATGATGCCGAAATCTTCTATGAGGTCCAAGGCAAGGGCCCACCCGTTGTTCTTCTTCATCCCTTCCCTTGTCATCATGAGTTCTGGCGTCCCGTCGCGGCGGCGCTCAATTCGCGTTACCGGCTGATTCTGCCAGATATTCGCGGCCACGGCGAATCGGAAATTGGTGATGGGCCTGCCCTTATGCAAAAGCACGCCAGCGATGTTGCTCGTGTGCTTGACGCCGCCGGAGTCGGCAAGGCCGCGTTTATTGGATGTTCGATCGGCGGATACATCCTGTTTGAATTCTGGCGGCGCTTTCGTCAGCGCGTCACGTCGCTCGTGCTTTGTGACACGCGGCCTCAGGCCGATACCCTAGAGGGTCGCGCGAATCGATTGAAGTCCGCGGACGCTGTCCTTGAATTAGGAACTGAGCCGTTCTTTGAAACTATGATTCCGAAGCTCATGGGACGTACCACAGTTAGCTCGCGTCCGGATCTGGTCGCCGGAGCGCGAGCCATGATGCGGAAAATGTCGGCTGAGGACATTAGCCTGGTGTTACGTGGCATAGCGGAGCGTCCCGATTCGATTGCGGATCTGAAGACCATCAACGTGCCAACCATGATCGTGATTGGTGAAGAAGACGTGCTTTCGCCGGTATCCGACGGCGAATTAATGCGGCAAAATATTGCGAGCAGCCAGTTGAACGTCATTCCCAAAGCAGGTCATTACTCGCCGTGGGAGCAGCCAAACGCTGTAGGCGAGATCCTCGGACAATTTCTTGACAGCGTGGCACTGAGCTAATCGTGGCGCTTGCCTTTTAGCAAGCTTCCTGGAAGCCGATTCTCGCCTTAGCGTAATCGGCGCAGGCTCTCGACCGAAGGCACGAAATAATAGGAGCCGGTCAATGGCTGAGTGAAGCGGGTGAGGGCATCGCGTGTGCCAGTGATAAGCCCCGCCATGCTATCGAGCATTCTGGAAAGCCGCTTCTGGTCCGCGCTGAATCCGACGAACATGGTGCCATGGTCGTCGACCTTGCCGTAGGGCATGTTGCGACGAAAGATGTGCCCAAATTCATCCTGATCGGTGCGTGCTACATGTGAGTCCGACGGCTTGTTCTCGAATTCGATGCTCTCGAGCTTGGTGCGTCCCATGATATGTTCCTGCTGATCAATCGGCAGAGCTTCCCACTCAACTGACTTGTGTTTCCATTTTTGAAGCAACAGGACTGTGCCGGCAGCTCCGGGAACTCCTCCGGGCAAGAGTGCTACAGCCGGAGCGTCGAGCAGCGTCGGATTCTCTGAGCCATCGATGAAGCCGGTGAGATCGCGATCGTGGCGATAAGGCCAACTCGAGGTTTCTTCCCCCAACGAGGCGTGTCCTGCGAGATCATGAATGACCGAGCGAGCCATATCGAAGATAACGTCATACGCACTGCCGGAGAGCCATACCACCGCATCATGTTGCGTGCTTGGCATTACGAATCCTTCTGTGCCCCGGATTTCTTTGTTAAAGCCTTCCACGCCCGCAGGAGCGTCTTCCGGAACAATATCGCGCCAGAGCTCGGGCCGAAATCCGATGACGAAGTTCACTCCTCCGGTGGTGGTCCGGGGCTCGCGGATGGCGGAGATTGTGGAGGCGAACTCGGGGCATTTCTCGGCGTCCAGAATGTCAAACTCCAGATATGTATGAGAAGACGTTCCAAGAGCGAAGATTCCAGCCTGAGGCGTGTACATGCAAGGATTATATCGGGCATCATCTCAGCCAATGGAACTGAGCTCGATCGCGTCGGCGGTTTGCAGAATACCAACAATAAATGCGCTTTTCGCGGTCTGATACGTCACGTCCGACTGGAAGGCTAAGTGGCGCTAAGTAGTCGCCTTTCAATCTCCGACCAGTTCAATCTCTGCGGAGTCGAGCTGGTCTAGCGGACGGCTGCTGATGCGGGCCAGCCACAGACTTAGAAGTGACACTCCTCCGAGCAGAACGACGCAGCCAGGCCAAGCTGCCCAGCGCCAGAACACATCGGTCAGCGTGGCGCCTACGCTTCCTCCAAGGTAATAGAAGGCTACGTAGAGTCCTGCGGCTGAGGAGCGGGCGCGGCCTGCTATCGCGCCGGTCTGCACTGTGGCTGCGGCTTGCGCCACGAAAACGCCGGAGGAAAAAATGGCTAGGCCGACGATAACGACCGGCAGCGACTTGACCAGAGTAAGGAGCAATCCGGCGATCATCATGGCGCAGTAGACGAGCGTGGTATGGCGAAAACCGAAGTGGTCAAGGAAGCGGCCTGACTGCGGAGTTATAACTACTCCCAGGAGATAGACGAAGAAAATACTGCCTAGTTGGGCGGAGTTCAGATTGAAGGGAGCGGCCGCGAGGTAGAAATTCGCATAGGTGAAGCATCCGACTAGCGCGAAGAGGACAGTTGCTCCCATACCGAAATTAGCCAGGAGGCGCATGCTGCGCAGGTGATCTTTGGCATGATCCAAGACCTGCTGCAGATGTTCGGCGCGAACGAAGTTTTTTGCCAATGGAAGCCAGGCGCGGACCACAATCGCGCCAATCAAATTGAGGGCTGCCAATACAACGAAGGTAGCTCGCCAATGCCAATGCGTGGCGATGACGCCGGAGATGAAGCGCCCGAGGAATCCGCCAAATACGGTTCCGGCTATGTAGGCCGACATGGCGCGACCAACGCCTCGTCCCGCCCACTCTTCATTGACGTAGGCGAGCATGACGGCGATAACGCCTGGCACGAAAAGACCCTGAGCGAAACGCCAAAGGATCAGCGCCGGCAAGCTTGTCGATGTGGCGGCGAGAGCGGTGGGAATGGTCAGCAGGAGGAGTGAGGGCACGATCACTTTTTTGCGTCCGCGACGCTCGGCGATCATGCCAATGGCAGGCGCCGTTAAAGCTGTCGCAAAGATTGTTGCACTCACAGTGAAACTGACTTCGAGCTCAGAGGCATGAAAAATCTGCCGCAGGAGTGGTAGCAAAGGCTGTGTACTGTAGACATTCAGAAAAGTGCACATGCCAGCGAGCATGGTTGCGACGGTCGCCTTTTCAAGTTTTTGCACGAGACAAACTTCCAACTAAGATTTGATGATATGCGAAATTCTCCTGCGGCTGCGGCTGTGAATCGCCGACAGACTGGCGGCATTCCGTCACAGCCACAGCATCGCGTCTCTGCTAGAATCAGCGCGTCATGATGGAAGCGTTCCTCGTTCCTGAAAACACGGTCGTCAATTCGAAAGGCGACGGCCCTTCGCTTGACGTGAGCGGAGCGGAGGGGCGGATCTTTTTGCTTACGCTTGCCATCACTAACATCATCGAGCAAGAGTCCCTCGACGTCAGCATTCATGGATCGGTAGATGGCTCGAGCTGGGATGCCAAGCCGATCACGGCTTTTCCACAGAAATTCTATCGTGAGGAAATTCCGTTGCTGCTTAATCTGACGGCGCGGCCGGAGGTCACCTTTATCCGCGCGCATTGGGAAGTGAACCGTTGGGGGCGCGGGATAGAAACGCCCATGTTCGAATTTTGCGTTACCCTGCGGGAGGTTCCGCAGGAAATTCTTGCCGAAGCAACCGGGCGGATGCGGGTGCAATAGGCTTGACTGGACGAACGAAGTGCGCCCAACTTTGATCCTGGGTTCCTTTCGTTCGATCGCGAGGCTTTCGGCTAGACCGTCAGTCTCGCGACTGAATCGTTTTCACACAGGCTCGTGGTCACGCGCTCCGTCTTTCGCCGGAATTTTCGCTATATTAAATCCATGCCTCATGATTCGACGCTTAACGGTTCGAGTGTCGTCGTTCGACCTGCTCGCACGGTGCGTGGAATTGTGCGCATTCCTGGAGACAAGTCCATCTCGCATCGCTACGCGATGCTTGCGGCGATCGCCGAGGGCACAAGCCGTTTTCATAATTTTTCTGCTGCGCGCGATTGCGCGAGCACACTCGATTGCATGACCAGGCTTGGCTGCGAGTGGAAACGTTTCAAAGAAAATGGGGTGGTTGAAGTGCGTGGCATCGGTCGGCGTCTGAATCCTCCGACGGAGGTGCTCGATTGCGGAAACTCTGGCTCTACCATGCGCATGCTAAGTGGGATTCTCGCTGGGCAGTCATTTACCAGCGAATTATGCGGGGATGAATCGCTTTCGCAGCGGCCGATGGCGCGCATTATCACGCCGCTTTCTGAAATGGGGGCTGAGATTGTTGCGGCGGACGGTGCACGGCCTCCACTAAAAATTCATGGTGGTCCGCTTAAGGCGATTCACTATCGACCGGAAGTGGCTAGCGCGCAGGTTAAGTCTTGCGTGCTGTTTGCCGGGCTTTATGCCAACGGCGAAACGGTGGTTGAGGAGCCCATTCGCACGCGCGATCATGGTGAAATTGCACTTCGGGCTTTCCGCGCGGAAGTTGAACGCAAGGGAAACGAAGCGCGCATTGTGGGCGGGCAGAAGTTGCGCCCGATCGAGGCGCATGTGCCGGGCGATCTTTCCAGTGCGGCGTTTTTTCTTTGCGCGGCTGCGCTGTTTCCGGGATCGCAGATTAGTTTGCCGGGAATTCTGATGAATCCGACGCGAGCTCGGCTACTGGATATCCTGGTGCAGATGGGTTTGAAGGTATCGGTCACGCATCTGGAGGAACATCAGGGC
>CAVWWW010000012.1:0-8620 GCA_963758745.1 uncultured Acidobacteriaceae bacterium | reverse complement strand
CAGAGGAGACTTTGGCGATCAGGCGCGAGGTTCCGATGCCGATCGAGCAGTTCAGTTGAGTTGCCGATTTCATTGCGGCATGAAGCTGGTGAGCGGAGCGTAACGGTCGTCCGTGGAGACGCTCGGTTCCGGTCATGTCCAGATAAGCTTCGTCCACCGAAGCCATCTCGACGAGCGGCGAAAAGTGTCCGAGGACTTCGTGCACCTTGTGTGAATACTCGCGATAGCGCTCGGGATGTCCATTCACAAAAATCGCTTGCGGACAAAGCTTCGCTGCCGTTCGCAGCGGCATGGCTGAATGCACGCCGAATTTCCTTGCCGCGTAAGACGCAGCGGAGACTACTCCGCGTTCATCGCGTTGCCCGCCAACCACTACCGGCTTGCCTTTCAGCGACGGATCGTACAATTCCTCGACTGACACAAAGAAAGCGTCCATATCGACGTGAAAGATGGTGCGTGGCGACGAGGTGCTCATAGTTCGAGGAATGGCTCAGAGGAATGGCTCAGAGGAATGCCTTGCAGAAGTGTATCTCAGCTATTGCAGCTTCGCGTACTCCGCCTTGGCTTCCTTCAGGACCGGGATATCTGGATCGGCGCCTTTCCAGAGAGCGAAGAAGTCCTGATAGGCAGTGCGAGCGTTCGCGGTGTCGTGCTGGGCGGCGAGGGCTCGCGCCAGGCCGAGTTGAGCCAGTGGATAAATCTCCGACCCCACGGACAGGCTGCGGCGGGCCAGGACTTTGCGAAACTCCAGAACAGCATCACCGGCCTGACCGCTGGCGATGTAGGCTTCGCCACGCAAGAGATGATTGTCAAAAAAGATCCCATCTTCGTAAGATTCGGCAACCGCGAGCGTCTGAATTGCGGCGGCGGCCTTGCCGTGGCGAAGCTGAGATCGCGCTGCCATTCGCGGAGCATCTTCATTTTGGATGAAGGTATCTTCCGGGCGCTGGCGACGGGCTTCCGCCAGCAGCGACTCGGCTTTTTGATCGTTGCCATTGCCATTGCTCCCTGCGGAAGCGGTATCGGCGGCGTACGCGACCAGAGAGGGATCGCGCGACAACGCGAGCGCGGCGTCAATCTGCTCGGCGACGCGGGAGGAATATCCGAGCCGGGCGTCAGTGTTCGCTTCAGCTATCAACCGGTCTGCGGCCAAATCTGGGATGCCCAGACTTTTCGCCCGCGCGCTCGCTTGCTTTCGCAGGTCCCGCTCCCGCGATACCTGGCCGAGTGCGGCGGCGTACGACGCTTGCTGCTCCAGCACTCGCAACTCGCCTTCGGGAGACGCTTTGGCCAAATCCTGCATCTTTGCTGCCGCGGCGGCGTCCCCGCGGAGAAGCGCGGAGTGCGCTAAACTGAGGTAAAGAGAGCTGCCTTTAATGTTGCGCTGTTGTGCCTGCGCCAGCAGGGCATCGGAATTGTCGAACCTGCCCAGCCTGGCGTAGGATTGGGCGCCGATCAGGTAGCAGTTCAGCGTGTCGGGCGCTAGCCGGATCGCGTCCAGACAGTTCTCGACAGCTTTCTGGTCCCGCCCGATTTCCTGATAAGCCACCGCGACATTGATGCGGGAGGGTTCGTCGCGTGGATAAGTCTGCTTCATCAACTCCCACGCCTCAATCGTTTTGTCCAGTTGTCCAATATCGAAATAGTAGTAGGCGGTAATGTATAGCCGTTCGTACTCGCTGGCGCGGTCACGCAGTTCGAAGGCCTTCGCCACTTCTTTTTGAGCCAAGGATGGCTGGCCTGTGTTTCCAGCGACTACGCCGAGGCGCAGGTGAGCGAAAGCGAAGTTGGGGTCGAGTTCTATCGCGCGCTGATAGAGAGGGATGGCCTGGATGTCCTCTAACTTGTTGTGCAGTTGGTCAGCAAGCGTGAAAGATTTGAGCGCGTCGAGTGAAGACGTGGTGGCCTGGTCAAGCGGCTTGTCGAACTTCTGCACCGAGGCCAGTGACTCGCCCAGTTTTTCACGCAGTTTCGTTGCCGCACTGCCAAGGCTGCCGAGCACCGCGTCTTTCCCGGACGCCTGTTGCTGTTCCTGCCCGAGCGAATCGCCGGTGGAGACATTAATCGCTTCGAGCGTGACCAGGTATTGGCTGCCGACCAGCGCAATCGAGCCGGTCAGCATCGCTTTGATTCCGTTGCGCTGACATACTTCGCGGCCGATATCGCTGGTCAGGAGCTGGTCTGGTGGGCGGCCCATATATTTCAGGGTCTTCTGCACCTGCTGCTCGGGCACCACGTTGAGAAAAGGCGACTGCTGCAGATCGACGGCCAGCGCCTTCTTCAGCGTGCCGTCGAACACCGCATCGCCGGTGGTGTTCACGAAATCGGTGACCAGGATCGAGTCCTTTTCCGTAATCGCGTGTGCGCGCCGCTGATACAGAATCAGCCCCATCACCGCAATCACGCACACCGCCGCCGCCAGGGCTAAGTAGAGGAGCCATTTCGGACGAGCGACCGGCATAGCACCCGGCACAGGAATAACGCCCGACGCGGAGCCCGTTGCTGCCTGCGGACTTCCTAATTGTGATGCCGCTGCCACGCTGCCGCTGGATGCTGCGGCTACCGCCGCTGATCCGCTAGGCGCGGCGGGGCGAATCCTAGATCCGCTGGCCGGTCCGCTGGCGAGGTGAGGCGGCAGGGCGGTATCGCCCCTCTCCGGGACCGGAGTGCGCCCGGATTCCATCTCCCGGCGGACGCGTTTCAGGTCCGCGCGCATGTCGGCCGCGTTCTGGTAGCGCAACTCGCGGTCTTTATCGAGAGCTTTCATGATGATCTCTTCGAGCTTGGGCGGAATATCAGGGTTGATCCGAGTGGGGGCCGTTGGCGCGCGCTCGATGATGGCATGGAAGATCACAGCCGAAGTGTCTCCGCGGAACGCGACCAGGCCCGTCGCCATCTCGTATAGAACCGCGCCAAACGAGAACAGGTCTGTGCGGCGGTCCAGTTCCTTGCCTTTCGCCTGCTCCGGAGACATGTAGGCCACCGTGCCGATGGCCGACCCCGGACTGGTGAGGTTCTCGTCGTTAAAGTAGCCGCGGTGTTCGCCGATGTCGCTGCCGTCTGCTCGGGCCGGCCTGCGTAGGGCGTGATTTTTGCCAATCCAAAATCAAGAATCTTGGCGTGGCTGCGCTCGGTCACGAAGAGGTTCGCAGGCTTGATGTCGCGATGAATAATTCCCTTGGCATGCGCGGCGTCCAGGGCATCGGCAATCTCCATGGCCAGCGAAAGCAGCGACTCGATTTCCAGCGGCCTCCCGCCGATCCGGTGCTTGAGCGTCGAGCCTTCCAGATATTCCATGGCGATAAAGGCTTTTCCATTCTGCTCGCCGATATCGTGAATCGTGCAGATGTTGGGATGGTTCAGGGCGGAAGCAGCCTGCGCTTCGCGCTCGAAACGGCTCAGTGCCAGCGGATCGCGCGCAACTTCATCGGGAAGAAATTTGAGAACGACGAAGCGGTGCAGCCGAGTATCTTCGGCCTTATAGACCACCCCCATGCCGCCGCCGCCAAGTTTCTCGATGATGCGGTAGTGCGCGATGGTCTGGCCGATCACTGGCGAATCTTACGTGCGAACCAGAATCAAGTCAATGAAGGCCAGGGATAGGAGATAGGGCCATTTGAAACGACATATTCGTGTTAACCAATTGGTAATCTTGAGGTGTTTTCGCGATAAAATGAAGACACGCTGGGTGTGGATTGGAACGAAGGCTGTGTGGGGGATTGGCGCGGGCTGGTGACGCCCGAAAAGTAGAACCAATGCTCAGATCCCTTCTGAATGGGCCGCGCGGGCGCACTTCCACTGCCGTTTTGAGCCTAGTTCAGCAAGTCCATGTAAGCCGGCTGCAATCCGGCCTTTGGCAATGTCGCAGACGGATCATCGAGTATGTTGTTTCTAAGTGGACAGCCCAATGATTGGCACGCAAGGTTAATGAAGATAGCCAGCGGAGTCTTGAATTGCGCGCAGATCCCTTCCCCGAAAACCACGTTGTCGCTTGCCGTAATCCCGTCGCTACCCTGATCTAGGTAGATTCCTCCCGGCCCTCCAGGATTGTTGTCAACCAGGTTCGAATCCAGAAACGTTGCAGGCATAGATCCTAAGGTGTAAATTCCCCCACCATCGCAGCGTTGTTGCATCACCTGATGAACGTGGTTGTACTGGACGATGTTTTTACGCGCGGGCGTTGGATCTTCTCGACCCCAACCCCAGCCAATCGAAATGCCGGAGTATGGAAGTTGAGTGATCTCGTTGTGTACAAGATTTATGCGGCTGACATATCCGGCGAAGATGCCGACGCTGCCTGTGTACTCGATCCCGGTGTCGTGAATGTATGAATTGGAAACGGTATCTCCATCTACGGTCATTGTCGGATCAGGTGGAGCGAAATCGTTAGCCTGAACGTCACCGATCTGGATGCCATTGGCGGAAATGTCGAAAACCCTCGCTCCCAGGATTACATTTCTCTTTGAGCCGGACTGAATATCAATGCCAGAGCCGCCCATGTGAACAAATGAGCAACGCTCGAAGGTTGTGTCGTCGGCATATGAAAGAATCACTCCTCCGGGAGTCTTCTCAAATTCGTCATGCGGGGCGCCGAGCCAGCCGTTTGCCAGTGTGACCATCGTATTTGGATCGAGACGAAACGCGGCCTGTGCCTCCGGGAACCCCTGGGGTGAGGAAGCGCCAAGCCAACTGGTGTGTTCAAACGTGATGTTCTCAAAGCGCAGGTTGACCGCCGGACGGTCGATTGTGCCCGTTATGCTCATCAGCGTCTGCAAACGCGGAGCGATTACCACTGCTGTCTGCATATCCTCGCCGGAGTGCGGTATGTAGTAGACGTCATGATTGGGACGGTCGAAGTAGAACTGGCCAGGGCCGAGCAACTCAAGAATATTTTCGAGATAAGTCGCCGTGTTTACCTGTATTCCGAGTTTGTGCCGTGCCAGATAAAAGCATGGGTTTTGCAACGTTACCATTGTGCCGCCGGACAGCGCACCCCCGGATACCGCAGCGATGCTTTCCACCCCGCAAATCGATTGAGTCCACGCGTTGTAAGAACCGAACAGACCAAGTTCCATGTCGGTGGGATTTTTCCAGGTTGGCGCTTTTGAGTTCGTGATAGAGAAACCTGCCGTACCGTTGATGGTGTCGGAAGAGATGACCATTGTGGGGTTGGTCAGCGGCAAGCGGCTTCGAGTGGCGCGCACTCCATTGACGTAGAGTTGCCGGAAGTTGTTCATATCCGAATGAGCTATCCAGCGACCTTGTGAATCTGGCCCATACCAGCTGGCGATTGGTATGCCTCCACTGATTGCGACCGACTCGTTTTCGTACGCACTCCATGTCGTACCCGAATCGCGATCGTCGAACTGCAGAGTCTCGGTCTGATAGTAAGTACCACTTCGCAAGTAAATGTTGGCGACCTGCGTTTCGCGAGCCACGTCGCGGGCATGAACCAGGGTAGCGAAGGGTGCGTCAATACTTCCAGAATTTCCGTCATCGCCGTTAACGGCCACGTAGTAGGAAACTCTATTAGCATGGGTGGTATCACCGCAGGCAGTGAGAAGAATTATTTTCAGCAGAATAATTGGCATAAACCTTCGAACCACCAAAGCGCAGCCTCCGGCTGTTGGAGCGATTCTATATGGTCCGCGCGGAAGTAATTGTCGTCTACGGGACAATCCATTTTCGGCCACACTCCACAGTGGCATTAACAAAACAAGACCCAGAAGTGGCATTAACACCAGAACCAGAGCCATTTCAAGCACGTACTTCGTCACGAGAGTGACACCCAGACTACACGCTGGCGCAGTGCTCAGATACCTCCTGAATTGGCGCTGAATAATTCGATTCATCTTTCTTGTTCTGATAATCTTCGTCCGTGGCGGCTGCATCGGCAGCTCTTCCGCGAGAGCTACCTTCGATGGTTATACATAGGTAATTGGGTCTTGATGATTTTATTCTTCGTACTCTGCGTGCAGTTTGACCGCTCCCATTCCGTCGCCCACCTAGGGTAGTTTGTAACATCTCGATCACGCTCATAGGGGAAGGGTTCTGCGCCTAAGCGGCTGATTTGAACCACTGACAGCAACAGATGCCGCCATAGGCTAAACTTATTCACGTGAAAAAATCACCAGTTAGTTCCACGAGACGGTACCATCACATCGGAATTCCCACTTCCGAGCATCGAGAAGGTGAACGCCTGGTCGGGCACTATGCGACGTTCGTGTCTGGATATGAAACGAGCGCCTACGGAATCGAGTGGATGCGGTTCGAACCTGAAGCAACGGTCCCCGAACTTGTGCGTACGGTTCCGCATGTCGCCTTCGAAGTGGACGATCTCTCCGCTGAAATCGCCGGAAAAGAGATACTTATTGCGCCTAACTCACCCTCACCGGGCGTGACCGTGGCTTTTATTGTCGAGAATGGAGCCCCAGTCGAGTTTCTCCAGTTTGATAAGAAGTGATGCTTGAAAACCGTCAGTGGGGTTGTGGCGGATCATTGGCGAATTACAATCAAAACCCCAGCTGACGGGCGAACAGACGACCAAGCTTGTGACATCGCCTGATAGCGTCACCTGCATCGAGACCTAACCACCTCGACCAAGTTTCTAAAGCTTAACGGTAGAACGGCCGATACTCTCTTGGGGAGGGCGCGTGAGGCAGATCGCCGTTTTGTTGATCGCTGTTGTTGGACTGGCGTCCGGCGCCGCCGGAGGCGACATTGACGGCAAAATCGCCGGATGGTCGCGCAACTTAACCTTTGCGCAGCACCCGGGGGTAGTGTGGCTGGTGGGCCCAGAGACCCAACCCATCCCCAATGACGAGCCAGTCATGGCCCAACATGGTGGCCAGTTTCTACCTTCTTTTCTTGTCATCGTTGCCGGCCAGACGGTCTCCATGCCGAATGAAGACCAAGTGGCGCACAACGTCTACTCGCTCTCCCCCTCTAAACAGTTTGACTTGGGGTTTTACGCCAAGGGGGAACATAAGACCGTCACCTTTGATCGGCCTGGGCTGGTGGATGTGCAGTGCCTAATCCACGCTTTCATGCGAGCTAAGATTCTGGTTGTGCCGAATCGATACTACTCAAGAATTGCGGCAGACGGAACCTTCCACATTCGCAATGTGCCGGCAGGAAGGTTCAATCTCACATTTTGGGGGGATGGAATGACAACATTCGTCCGAGAAGTCAGGGTCCCGTCAAAGGCCGGGGCGGTCAGCTTCCCCGTCTCCTGGCCCGATGCTTCACCACCAAAATAAGTGACAGTCCGGGTCTTATCGTTTCACGCCGTTGTGTTGCTGGCACTGGCGACTGCCTCGCTCGGGCAAAGCGAAGTACCCATGCCAGGCCTAACAATCAAAGTCCTCGACAGCATGACACAGCTTCCAGGTGGACTGGCGGCGCTGCCGGCGCTGCCCGTCCCGCCGGAGAACCCGCAGACTCAAAATAAAATTGAGCTCGGCCGAAAGTTGTTTTTCGATAAACGACTGTCCAAAGACAACTCAATCAGTTGCGCCACGTGCCACGTCCCCGGCAAAGCATACTCGGACGGTCGAGCGAGAGCCGTTGGAATCAACCAGACCACTCTCAGCCGACGCTCTCCGAGTTTGCTGAATTCGGCATACAATCCCGTACAGTTCTGGGATGGGCGTGCTAAGAGCCTGGAAGAACAAGCACTCCTACCCATGTTGGGCAAGAATGAGATGGACATGGGGAACCAGAAAGTACTTCTAGTTCGGATCCGAAAGCTTCCGGAGTACCGCCGAAAATTCCGCCTGGCCTTCGAACGAGAGGTCAATGTGGTGGACATCAAACGGGCGATCGCCGCCTTTGAGCGTACCTTGATTACTCCGAACTCTGTCTTTGACCGTTACGCAACCGGGGACAAAGGAGCACTTACGGACCAACAGAAACGGGGACTGATCCTGTTCATTGGGAAGGCGTCGTGCACCCAGTGCCACAACGGGCCAAACTTCACGGACAACAGATTTCATTCCCTCGGCCTGCTGCCCGGCGAACACAAATGTCGGGATGTGGGACGCTTCGTCGTCAGCAAGAATCCTGCAGACCGCTGTGCCTTCAAGACACCCAGCCTACGCAGCGCGACCCAGCAGACGCACTTCATGCATGACGGTTCCCTCGAAAGCTTGTCCAAAGTGATCGTTTTTTATAACGATGGCGGTGGCAAGGGTCCAAAATCAAACTTGTTGTTCCAACTTCACCTGACGGACACAGAGCAACGGGACCTTCTGTCTTTTCTTGAGGCACTCGCCGGTCCTGTGCAGGGGATATTAGCGGTGCAGGGGGGAAGTGAAAAACGTGTAACTTTTTCAACATTTCTGTCGATAATAGAGACCGCCGCGCCCCAATACTGGCGTCTGGACGTCCACCAAAATAAGGTCAAAATTATTTTCGTCCGGGGTCGGCTGGAATGAAGTGGGTGGATGTGTAAGGCGGAGCAACATCGAGTCGATCGGGTTCGCCACGCCCAAGGCCAGATTCACCAACACTTTCATCTACGACCCCCGGACCAGCACCTGAGAAAACCGGCTCGAAAATGTAGTCGGAGGCGAAGCACGGCAGCGTTCTGAAAACTTAGTTTTCGGCGAGCTGTCAGCGG
>CAVWWW010000011.1:0-164286 GCA_963758745.1 uncultured Acidobacteriaceae bacterium | reverse complement strand
CTCCGTCACAACTCCGCAAGTTCTCTTCGTGGTGCTCGCGAATTTCCGCCTCGTCGCCCTCAAACACCGGCCGGATGATTTCCAAACCTTGCTCGAACAGAAAATCTTCCCATGGCGAGGTGATGGCCGCGTCGCGATGATCGTAGATTAAGTAGAGCTGGGCGTGTGCGCTGGCGGCAATCGCCGAACCGCCTGGTGTAGGCGGCGCGGACTTCGACTTGGACACTTCTTTGAGCCGATCTTCTTTAAGACGATCTTCTTTAAGACGATCCTGGATCGCGGTCCTAAAATCTTCGAGAAAGGTCTCCAGCAAATCGGCCCCCTTTTGGGTTCTAGGATCCATTCGAAGCTGCTCAACGACCCTCTGTTGACGTTCGTCATGCACTTCCAGACCGGGAGGTATCCACAAGAGGCGCGAAAAATCGCCGTTACTACCTCTTTCGATCGCGAGTTCATTTTGAATCTCAAGCAAAGACTGCATACTCCCCTCAGGGACGAGGCCGAAGGTCTTGCCGAACAAGTGAATCGACATCTGGGATTGGGCCAGATCCGCGCGCACAGCCTCCATCACTTCCGATTCGACGTGGGGTAATGCGCGGGCCGGAAGCACATCATAACCGTGCTGCTGCAGATCTCTCTTGATGGCTTCGCGCTGCTCCCTGAGATCAAAGGTGGTTTGCGCCAAAAAAACAGCCTTTTGAGCCCTGTCAGACTTCGGAATCACCGCCGTTACTGAGGTTTCCAACATCTCGACCAGGCAGCAGATATCATGGGCCAAGTCATCCAGCCGCATCCAGAAATCCCTCTGCGCCTCAGGCCCGAACACTTCGTCCAATTCGCGAACTCTTCCCGTGTCGGGGTCGATTTTGAAGAACTGATATCCCAACAAGTGCTGCAATTCCGGGGATGCAATTCCAAGGGAACGGGTGTCTTTAGCACCTTGAAGATGCGAGCCTTATTATGAAAATGGACGCCACCTTGCTCTTCAGCCGCTTTCCAGAATTCGGCCAACTCCCTCCGTGCCCATTCAGATTTAACATAGCGGGGCGAGACGACCGATATCAGAGAGGCCACGCGGCGGAGTCGCTCCATCAAGGTCTCGCCAAAAGCATCGTTGCCGGTAAGCTTTGGATCGCGCCAGATCTCAGGTGGTTTGCCGAGGAGCTGTCCGACGCGGATTTCGAGGGCTCGATGCAAGTTTGTGACCCATCCCTTGCCTCCTTCAATCAGCTCCACATTATCCATGTGGGCGTAGCTAATGAAAGCATCCCCCTGAAAGCTCATGACTTCCCCCGAGGAGGCAGTTGAGGTAGGTAACTGCCAGTTGCGGAAATGGAATCAAGAATGCCGGCCATATTAGGGTTCAAGCGATCTTCGGTCGGATGCAAAAAATCCACGAGTCAGTCTTATAATTGAAGCAAAAACGATTAGCAAGTCTTTTCACCACAATGTCATATGCTCTCAGACGCCCTCTTGCGACGGACCACGACATAGGTGGGAAAAGTTCCGTATTTTTTTGCCATCGAAGTCTGACCCACATAATCGCAGCGAAACTCCTTCACCCCTTCCGCCGCCGCGAGTGCGGCAAATGTCTGACTGGCATAGACTTCACCCGGCGGTGTAATCGGCTCGATACGCGCCGCCCGGCTGACATTGGCTCCAATGTAGGTGGTGTGCTGAGTTACGGGATCGCAGCAAGAAAAGACAGGTCCCGCGTGCAGGCCGATGCGAAGGTTTAAGGCCGGCAGACCATGCTTTGACCAGTCGGTGCTACAGACTGCATCGCGAAAATCGAGAGCGAATTGGCCGGCATCTCGGACGTTCGAGAAAACGAAGTAAAGGCCGTCTCCCCAAGTGTTCTTGGTCAGGGGCCGATGCGCGGATTCTGCTGTTAGTCTGCCCGCAAGTCCCAGAAAATGGCGCGCAAATAAAGGGACTTCTTCATCGGTAAGTTTACTAAATCCCTCCGCATCGGCAAAAAGTAAGGCTCGGATTTCCGGAGCAAATTCAGATGTGGCCTCGCTGCCCTGGTTTGAAACTATCGCAGCGGCCGCAGTAGCCTCTTCCCAGAGGCTAGGACACTCGGAGCGTAGAATCTCCTCCAAGTCAATGACTTCTACGTGAAGACCGAGTCGCCGCCAGCGCTCCACTGTGGCTGCAGTGCCCCCCACGCCCGTTCCCGATTTACCATCCCACACGGCTACGGGCACAAGTTTGATTTCGAGTTGTTCGGCGTGCACGTTTGCCAATCCATGCACCATCAAATTGGCAAATTCATAAGAGACGTTATTACCCATCTGGTGCTGCTTTGAGACTTCCTGGGTGTCGATCGCTCGGGCGATCACTTTCTCCAATCGTTTTCCCCAATTGCCGCTTCGAACAATCTCCACGCAGTCCTTCATAAACTGTTCCTTCTCGTAGGGCAGGATCACGTAACTTTCGCCCTCCATCTCCAACATGACTTCGTGGAAGAGGATGTCAGAGCCGCAGGCTCCGGATGCATAGCCAAAGCCAGCATTCAATTTTTTTAGACACCGCCGGATAGCGTCCTTCACCGTTGGTTCGAGGGAGGGCGGGAATCGGGGGACGGTTCGGTCGTGTCGATCCACCATGTGGCCGGCGAAAACTGCCACAGTTGGAAATTGAAACAACTGCTCAATGCGTCCGCTATCTTCACCGGGGGCAAGGGATTGCATCAACAAACGAGCATTGTGGCGTGTGGACTGTAGGTTCCCCCAATCTCCGCGTCCTACTTCTACTGCTTGGCGGTACCAATTTTCGGCTTCGGACCAGTCTTCTAACAGAAGCGCGGCTTCTCCCAGGGTAGAAACCAGCCAGTAGCGCTCGTCGCTTGTCTCTGGGAGGGCGCGAAGCCTCTGCAGGCACTGCTCGCTGACGAGGCGGGCCAAGGCGGCCGCGGACTTTCGCTCTCCGAGGAAAAGCGCGAGTGTGGCCGCATTGATGGCGCTCCAGTAGCCCCCGCTGGTCTCATACCCCTGCGAATAGAAATCATATGCCCGGCGTAAATGCTGTCTTGCTTTGGAAACATCCTCCTCCTCGCGGGCGAGATCTTTGTGTGTGCGGGCGAGCAGCCCGATAGTTTCCTCATCCCGGTACCCCTCTTGATACAACTGCTCAAGCACCTTGTTTGCAGGTCCAGACGCGCCACTCCGAGCTAGGGCCAGCGCCAGAAGCTGACGCAGACGCAAATCCTGCGGAAAAAACTTCATGCCTTCAGCGACCACGTCGTAGGCCACCAATGGTTCGCCCAGTTTAAGTATTTTTTCGCCAAGCAGGCGGTAGGGTTCCTGACTAACGGACCAAAGTTCGGGATCATGCGCGCGCCACAAGCCTTGCAGCAGAGTAAAATCTGGTGGCGAACCATCTCGAAACAGTTGCAAGACGCTGGTAAGCCCACTCCCTAAAACAGGAGAAGTCGATTCCAGCGAAATGTGCGCTCCTCCCGAGGGCGGATGTATCGTGTAACCCATTGCCAACAGGGCTTTGATGGACTCCATGGCGGTCTGGCGGTCGTATTGCTTTTCTGACTCGGGAAGTTGTTCATACGGGACCAGGTTGGGATGCCCTTTTTGGGTATCGTCCCGGTTCGGGCCGTAGTGCCAGCCTTCCGCGATCCGCAGCTTGGCCCAGTTTTCGTGAGCATTCTTGGCGAGCATCTCACTTAATTGAGTGATCTCAGGGGTGACTACCAAGCGTGAAGTGTCGATGGGTCCTGGTTTGTAATGCAAGAGATTGTGCTCCTAATCGCTTTTGCGTCCACATTTTAAATTAAACTGTGAGACAAGAAGAGAAGCGGCAGCAAAAGCGATAAGCACGCTGATACCATTCCCAATTGGATTCGGGGCCGCGCTGACTCACGGCCATTTGGGAGTTACTTTTTTCAAGTGGGCGAGATTTTCGCATCCACGTTAACGCCGGCGTTACACGCTCTCGTGACTCTTTAAACCGCAATATGTAGTTTAGGAACCCGCATCGTGTTAAGGCAAACCCCTCACGATGCTTTTGATCGTACCGAACTCACCTCGGCACTGGACGATGTCTGTGTCGAGATCGTGCCAGCATCTTCCAACATCATGTCGGCCCCCTTCTCTGCAATCATGAAGAGGGATGCTTGCAAGTTGCCGCTCACCACCGAAGGCATGATCGAGGCGTCGATGATGCGCAGTCCATCAATGCCGTACACTCGCAGTCGCGGATCGACGACAGCCATGGTATCCAGCCCCATTTTGCATGTGCCTGATGGGTGCCAGTCGGTGATGCAGGTGTCTTTGATATATTTCCGAAGTTTGTTTTCGTCGGCTCCAATCTGGGGGCCTGGGAGAAGTTCCCGACCGAGCATTTCCTTGAATGCCCGCGTCTGGACGACCTCGCGACCGAGCTTAATTCCGGCAAGCAGTACAGACATGTCGTACTCGCAGGTCAGATAGTTTGTCTGAATGTTGAGCGGCTCCGTGGGATCGGTGGAGCGCAGCCACACTCGCCCGACGCTTTGCGGACGGCAGACGACTGGGACGAGCGCAAAACCGCGATTGAAATCCGTCCCCAGGCCGGGGAACGCGAAACCGCCAAAAAAGAGCTGCAAGTCAGGCGAAGCGTTGGGCACACCCGCTCGCGTGAAGGTGAACAACGAGGCTTCGCAGATGAGCATCGGGATCTTCTGCTCAACCCGCGACTCCCAGCACATGCGCACGTTCAGATGGTCCTGCAGGTTTCTGCCTACTCCCGGCAGCTCTACGACGACCGGAATTTTGAAACTTGCGAGCTGCTCGGCTGGACCAATGCCCGACTGTAGCAGGATTTTAGGCGTATTCAAGGGTCCCATGGACACGACCACTTCGGATGAGGCACGCGCTTGTATGGTGGAATTGTTCTGACGGTATTCGACGCCTACCGCGCGCTTGCCGTCGAGGAGAAGGCGCGTGGCAAACGCTTCATATTCGACAGTAAGATTTTTGCGGGTGTTCTTGATAGGGTCGATATAGGCGGTGAAGGCGCTCGCACGTTTAAAGTCGCGTGTCGTGGTCGACTGAATGAAGCCCCCGCCGCCCTCCTGCTGTGGACCGTTGAAGTCCCAATCGCTTTTGAACCCAAGCTCGCTTACGCCCGCGACAAAGGCCTCCGACGCAACGCTGCGCCGGTCTTTCGGCAGATCCATCACCGGCAGTGGACCGCCAACACCGCGGTATTCAGAGCGCGGACCCATGTAATCTTCGGATTTTTTGAAATACGGCAAAACCTGTTGGAACGACCAGTTCTCGTTGCCCAAGTAATTCCAGTGGTCGAAGTCCCGGCGATGACCTCGGATGAAGATGCGTCCATGCACCGAACTGCCTCCGCCCGCAACTTTTCCCTGGATGAGCGGCATCTTGCGTCCATCCAAGCCCGGCTCCTCCACGGTGGTCAGCCCCCAATCGAACTGCGGCTTCAGCCACACGGCAAACAATGAAGTGAGTTCCACGCTATGGATGTCGGCATCGTCATCGCGCGGTCCAGCCTCGAGCAGGAGAACTGTGACGTCCGGGTTGGCTGAGAGTCGATTGGCAGTTACAGAACCGCCAATGCCACTGCCAATCACGATGTAATCGAATTCGCGCGTTTGTTGCGTCGGCATCGCATACCCCCTCATCGATGAAGTGCTGCGCGGCGCTTTTTTGTCGCGGACAAGCCGGTCGTTGCTGAACCCGTTGCTGCGCGGCGCGCAAGCCATTCTATCCTTGTGTCACCCCGAGTCAATACCCAGAGTGAAATATATCAACCTAAACTTAGAAATTACTCCTACCAAATTGACAAGTCGAAGGATTGTGTACTAGCTTGGACGCGCACTACTGGTGCTATTCGTCAACGATCGTCTTAGCATCAAGTGCAACCTGCAACATCGACAAACAGGGCATGGGTGCTGCGAAACGGCAAGTGAGATTCATTTTGCTGGTACGTCGAGTATCCTGGTCGAATGGTGATGGAATATATAGCTGTTGACCGATTCATTCGTCCGCAGGACTGGAGATATCCAAATGATCCTTATAACCAGCGCACCCGGTAATAATGCGACTGCAGTCATTCGCGAATTAACGGCGGCCGGCGTTCGAGTGCGGGCCCTCGTTCGAAATCCCAATTCCGCGGGGGAGATCAAAGGTCCGCTGGTAGAGGTCGCTGTCGGCGACTTCCTGAATCCAGCGTCTCTGGATGACGCCTTACGTGGCGTGGAGAAAGCATTTCTGATCCCTCCACCGGATCCGCGCAGCGTGGAAATGCAGGGCAATTTCATCCGCTCAGCGAAACGCGCAGGCACACGCCATGTGGTGAAACTCTCGGTCGCCGGCGCCGATGTGAATTCACCCATTACAGCCGCGCGGTGGCAAGCCGCGGGCGAAAAGGAACTGGAAGCGTCCGGGATTCCATTCACGCACATACGACCGAACGGTTTCATGCAGAACTTCCTCGGGCTGGCTTCGACCATCGCGTCGCAGGGGGCATTTTACCAACCGGCGGCGGGCGGCAAAGTAAGCCATATCGACGTGCGGGACATCGCGGCCGTCGCCGCGAAAGTGCTGACGGAAAATGGGCATGAGGGGAAGATTTATGTGGTTACGGGTCCCGAGGCGTTGTCGTATGACGAGGCGGCCAGCAAGCTTTCGGCGATTCTCGGGAGGCCGGTGAAGTATGTCAATGTCACGCCGGAAGATTTCAAGAAGTCGCTGCTCGGCTGGGGCATTCCCGAATGGATGGCAGACGGTTTGAATGAGTTCTTCGCGGCCATTCGCGCCGGATATTGCGCGAACGTGACCAATACAGTGGAAGAAGTTACAAAAAGGAAACCGATTCGTTTCGACGAGTTTGTGCGTGATTTTGCGGAGGCGTTTACGGCGCGGCCGCAGGCGGCGGGATAAAGTTTGCGTCCTCAGTGTTCGTTAAATAATCTTTAGGAGTTCTTCGCAGGTGAAGAGGGAATCGCTGGGATGCGGCCCCATCGAGTTTCCGCGACTTCAACGTTTTCAGCTTTCCCTTTACATGTTGTCGCTTGCTCTTTGTTAGGAGCACAGCCAATCCTTCGCGTTCAACCGCTTTCAAAAAGGGCTCAAAGTTTTTGTGTTTTCGCAGGATCACGACCAGCGAGAATCTGGTTGGGTGTAGCATGGTTACTCAATAAAGGGAGCGGAAGGGATGCAGAACAGAGGACGGCAGTTGTCGTGGTTGCTGGTGGTATGGATCCTTGTGGCGGGCACCGCTGAAGCCCAGCAGACGCTGGCGACCACACCGGACCAGTCGGCGATAGTGTCGGCGGCAGTGCACAAGTTCTATCAGGCGTACAACGATCACAACGCGAGCTCGTGGGAGCAAGCGATGGCGCCGAACTACGTTGGGCATGTCAACGGTCAGACGATTCCGAGCCGCGAGGCCGGCAAGGGGTTCGTCGCGGCACTGCTGAGTGCTTTTCCAGACATCCATTACTCGATCGAGGACGAGCTTCAGGTGGGTGACCGTGCCGCGGTACGCTGGTCGGCCAAAGCGACTCACACCGGAACGCTGTTTGGCTTAGCGCCGACGCAGAAAAAGGTCACTATGATCGGCATGACGATCTTCCGCGTCCAGAATGGACAAGTGGTCGAGCTCTGGGACGTCTGGGATGAGGCCGGGTTGATGAAGCAACTCGGGGCGTCCAAGTAGCCGGGCGCGACAGGCAAACAGAATCGAAGCCGACGAAATAACGAAGGGTCAACAATGTCAGTCGAGGAAAGAAGAGATGGGTTTGGTGACCTCGTTTTCCGGCGCGCCGGTGAAAGTGAATGGGAGAGTAGCTATGTACAATAGAGGACGCCAGTTGTGGTGGGTGCTGGCGGCGGTATGGATCCTTGTGGCAGGCGCCGCTGAGGCCCAGCAGACGTCGGCGACCACACCGGACGAGTCCGCGATAGTGTCGGCAAGGGTGCAGACTCCGCCGTCAGCGCAACTCGACGCGATGCTTGGCGGCGCGGAGTTCATGCTCATCCTGGATCGCCCGTTCGCAGCCGAGAAACTCTTCAACGCCGTGCTCGCCCAGGACCCCAAGAACGCGCACGCGTTGGATGGGCTGCGCCGCGTCAAGCTGGCCAAGCGAGTCAACTGGACGTTCCTCGGCCACGCCTTCGGCAACCACTACGACACGCAACTGATTACCTATGGCGGCGGCCCGTCATTCTACACCAAGCTGGGGAAGGTCACCTTTTGGTTAGGCGATGGTTTTTTCAGCGCGGCCTCACCCTTGAATGGCGCATGGACTTCGCTCCAAAAGATCACGCTCAATGGCTTCTGGGAGCCGTACTACAAGAACTTCGAAGGCTATGCCTACATCAATCGTACGATCTATACGCAAGCACCTGACCGGACGCTCTTCGACTTCAAAGCCACCTGGAATCGCCACCCGGGGCGCGAGTCCTATTCGGTTTTTGGCGGTCAGCACGACTCCTTCCTGCAGGACGATACTGCGCAGTTCTTTGCGCCGGAGTCGATCACGGAGGTCAAGGAGAAAATCTTGCTTCGTAATATCGGGGCGAGCGCTCAGATCCCTTTCGGCAAGCACATCGACTTTATGCCGATCTTCTCGCAGTTCTACTACACGGGTTGCGAAGCGAACTGCGCGATTTACGGTCCTTACGGTACTACTGCGAGCAACGCGCGCCGGATCGCGCAGGGGAAGTTGATGTATCGCATACTGCCGCATGGTAATTCTCAGATGCCGATCTTTCGCGTTGGCGCGGCGTACCTAAACGACAGCTGTGATTTTGGCTCGGGAATCTATAACTGTCCGGTCAACTTCCACTCGGTCTCAGTTACTGCCGACTATGTTTTCGTGACCGGCAAGTACCGTTACGGCGTGTTTGCCACTTATCCGATCACAGGCAGAAGCGGCGATGGAGTATACCCAAATACGGGGCGCTTCGATCCGACGGAAGCTGTGTACTCCTTCGTCAACTACAAGGTGACGGAAACTCGGGAACTCTGGCTGAAGTTCCTCGGCGCTCATTCCGCGGGCTTCAGCCCCAGATGCTTCGACGTCGTGGTGGGGACCAACGTGCGGTTCTAGCCGGCAGCGCCGTCGTCCCGAAGACCAGCGCGTTCGTGCCACGCGTTGAGCGACGAGCAAACGAGGAGTGACGACGGCGAGGTCGACCCACGCCATCTCGGAAGTAGAGGCGGTCATGGCGGTCACTGAACATGGCGGTCACTGAATACGACTACATCATTGTTGGCGGCGGCGCTTCCGGCGCGGTCATCGCCAACCGCTTGAGTGCCGATGCGGCAACTTCAGTGCTTCTTCTCGAAGCGGGAGGGGTGGACACGCGAAGGAACATCCAAGATCCGGGTGGGTTAGTCAAGCTGTGGGGATCGGACGTCGACTGGCTGTTTTCGACGGAGCCTCAACCCGGGATGTCGGGGCGGCAGATCACGATCAACCAGGGCAAAGTGCTGGGCGGCAGCACCTCGATCAACGCCATGATCTATGTGCGCGGGAACCCCCGCGACTTCGATACGTGGAACGCGTTGGGCGGCGACGGCTGGGCTTATGCGGACGTACTTCCTCACTTTAAGAAGTTAGAGGACTTCGAAGAAGGGGCTTCCGACTACCACGGCGCAGACGGACCACTGCAGATCCGCGTGTGTCCGGACGAGTCTATGCGGAGCGAGCACTTCCTAGTCGGCGCGACAGAGCTCGGCTACGACGGCCCGGAATGGGACTACAACGGCGCGCGGCAGGAGAACGGAGCGGGGCTGCTGCAGTTCCATATCACTCGAAGCGGTACTCGCGCGACTGCGGCCAGCGCTTTCCTGGCGCCAGTTTCCGATCGTCCGAATCTGCAAGTCGAAGTGGGAGCCGAAGTCGAGCGGCTCGTGTTCGAGGGCACCCGCGTCGTCGCAGTCGATTATCGCCAGGACGAACAGGTTCGACGAGTGCCTGTCGGGCGGGAGGCGATCGTGAGCGCGGGAGCATTGCTGTCGCCGAAGCTCCTGATGCTGTCGGGCCTGGGCCCGGCTGACCACCTGAAGGCCATGGGCGTGCCTGTCGTCGCCGACTTGCCCGGCGTTGGTCAGAACCTGCAGGACCACGTCCATCTGCGCGTGGTCTTCCGGTCAAAACTCAGTATTCCGAACACGACTCTGCTGACGGGTAATACCCTATTTGTAAAAACACGTGATGGAATGAGCGCCGCATCGGCGGACCTCCAGCTGAATTTCACGCCCAGCGTGCCTAAGCCACTGATGTCGATACTTGACTTCGGCGGGCCGGCCTGTATCTTCTTGCCGACTCTGGTACAGGTGTTCAGCCGCGGTGAAGTCAAGCTGCGATCGGCGAACCCTCAGGATGCGCCAAAGATCGACCCCAAGTATTTTTCGTGTAGCACCGACGTAGACGCGCTAGTCAAGGCCGTGAAGCTGTGCCGCGACATCTCGAAGACGAGGGCGTTCTCGACGATCAATGGAGGCGAATTGCTTCCCGGCGCAGAAGCCGATCTCGCTGCCTTTGTCCGGTCGCAGGCGTCGACGCTCTGGCATCCGGCCGGCACTTGCAAGATGGGCCAGGACTGCGCGGCGGTCGTAGATCCGCGGTTGCGTGTCCGCGGGGTGGAAGGTCTCCGGGTAGCCGATGCCTCGGTGATGCCCGTAGTGACGAGCGGCAATACCGTCGCCCCCTGCTTCATGATCGGCGAGAAAGCAGCGGCCATGATTTTGAACGGCAGCTAACCATTAATGTCTTGTCCACGTCTGGCAACGGAGCCGCAGACTGCCACTCACGCTGCGCCATTGACGAAACACTTCTGGTTAAGCAATATCTCTGTCGAAGGCAAGGTTGCCGCCGGTACGAGTCCGGATCGGTGTTGACGATGGGAATAATTCACTGACGCCGAGGTCAGAATCGATTCTGATTTTGATTCCGCTTCTGGCACCTTCTTGACGAGGGGTATATCTTGCCGGGTTGCCGTGACCATTAGGAGGGTCCACGATGGGTACGAACCGCCTCGAAGCTTTCAGTGACGGCGTCATCGCTGTGATCATCACTATTATGGTGCTGGAACTGAAGGTTCCGAGCGACACTACGCTCACTGCGCTGCGCGGCCTTGCTCCGCAGTTTCTCAGTTATCTTCTAAGCTTTCTCGTGGTCGCCATCATGTGGGTGAATCATCATCACCTGCTGCACTCGGCTCGGCATGCTGATGCTCAGTTGCTCTGGTCGAACAACACGCTGCTGTTCTGGATGTCGCTCGTGCCCTTTGTAACCGCCTACATGGGGAATAATCATCGCAATGCTTACGCGGTGGCTCTGTATGGGTTTGTGCTGTCGCTGTGTTCGGCTTCTTTCCTGCTCTTGAGCCACGCCATCCTTCAGCACCACCGCAATAATTCCGATTTCATTCGCCACTATCGCCGCATCCGATTCAAGAATCTCTATTGCTTGGCCCTTTACATCGCCTCGGTACCGCTTGCCTTTGTCGATGTTCGCGTCGCGTTTTTCATCTTCGTGTTCGTCGCGCTTTCTTACTTCCTTCCCGAACGCAAGTTGGCAGAGATGGAGGCCACAACCCGTAGCGAGTCCTAGCCAGTGGGCCCGGCCCCGTCGCTCGTTGCCGGTGTCGGGGGGAATCTAATGCTCCAGATCCAAAAAAATTGTTTCAATTTGACGCGAAGAGAGTTTAGTGGGAATATTGGCGAAATTCTTGGTTTCATAAGGACATCCCGTTTAAACGAGTTCCAGTTTCATTCCAGATGCAGCTTGTCGTCGTCTTCGTTCAAGAGGCTGTGCTGACCGTACTGTCAGAGTGGGGAGCAAATCATGCGAATCGGCATTATTGGTCCGGGAAACATTGGCGGCAACTGCGCGCATCGCTTTATCGTCAGCGGCAAGCACGAGGTGAAGCTCAGCTTTTCTCGCGATCCAGAAAATCTGGAGGAAATTGCGCGCGAACTCGGTGACAGAGCGTCGGTGGGGACGCCTCTGGAGGCAGTTCATTTCGGCGAGGTCGTGGTATTTTCCGTACCCTGGGACGCGATTCCCGAGGCGCTGCGTCAGGCGGGATCGCTTGCGGGCAAGATCGTTATCGACACAACCAACCAATTCGGCTCGCGGGCGTTGCCTCCGAGAGGACAGACTGCTGCTGAATTCAACGCTGAACGTATGCCCGGATCCCGCTATACCAAGTCGTTCAACACGTTGACCGCGCGGTTTCAAAGGGAGACTGCCGACCGTCCAACGAATCGGAAAGTGGTGCAGTGGGTCTGTGGCGATGATACGGAAGCAAAGCGCGTCGTGGCCGGATTGATTGAAGATGCCGGGTATGTGCCGGTGGATCTCGGCGGCACCAAGAGTTGCCAGGCGATGGAAGCGCCCCGTCGCAGAGGTGCCGTCTATGGCGAGGAATATCGCGCCGCCGAGGCTCCGGCGGTGGTTGCGGCATTGCGTGAGGGGCGCCCGATACCGCCCATGCCGACGTATGCCGACGTCGCGTAATCTTTCCCCGAACCCCTCCCGGACGCGGTATTTCGGGCTGTAGCCAGACCCGGAGAGTGGTGGTTCCTCAGGTTAGTTCGTTCGTGGCATTGACCGCTATGGCGCTTCGTGTAGTATTCGCGATCGTGTCAGCGCATCCCGCTGTGCGTCGTGTCCAACCCTAAATATTGAGGAAAAACCCATGTCTAGAACTGCAATGCTGTCCCTCCTTGCTGGCCTATCTGTCGCGGTAGCCGCTGTTTCGACTGCATACGCCGGCTCCACGCATCACGTCCGGGTTTCGACCGTCGCCACGCTTCCTTTAATCGGACCGATCAACCCCGGCAATCCTGAGGGGATGGCGGGCGACGATTTCGGCTTGCTCCACGTGAATACGTTCGATACCAGCAACATCTGCTATACGCTCCCGTCAGCTACAGCGGCGGTAGCGAATGCCGCAACACCCAATGTGGGATCGGCGGAACTCCGGCGGTTCCTGGCGGCCCATCAGCACAACGGCTCAGCCCCGCCCCCGCCCCCACCAGCGAACACGTTCAATTACATCTTCACCTATGACAAGTTCGGTCATCTCGTGGCGCAGACGCCATTTGTCCCATGCGGTGCCCCGCTAGGAATGCAGGCGATTGGTCACAAGCTGTATGTCATTGATGTTTTTTACGGTCAGGTGGACCGCTACCAGCTGCCGTTGACCGACACCAGCACGCCCGAAGCCACCTATGATGTCTGCGGCGGATTTCTCGTCGCATTCGGCCTCCCGGTGAAGAATAACGGTCCCTTCTGCGCTCTCAACGACATGAAACTCGGCCCTGACGGCAGGTTGTACATGGCCGATAATGGCGCCGGCCCTGCTTTCGTCTACAGCCCCAACTACGAGACCGGCCATATCTGGGAACTCAATCCCAAAGACGGAACCTCGAGCGTCTTCTACTCCGATCCGGTGTTAAATGTCGATCCTAACTCTGCGCCGCCGTTTGGCGTGGCGGCTGCCGTCTTTGATCCCCGTGGCAAAAACCTTTACATGTCGAACTTCAGCACAAGTTACGTTTATAGACTGGCTGTGCAACCCGTCGACACCGGCAAGCGCCCTTCTCCGACTAATCCGCTCGCAGCGCCTACGGGATCACCATCGGTGTTCTATTACGACCCTAGCATTCTCGACGGGCCCAACCATATGGCCTTTGACGGCGAAGATCATCTCTGGATTACCTCCGGGGAGAACAATAAGGTCCTGGAGTTCGACACCCGCAGTGGCAGGGTCTTGGCCAACGCCGGCTCCTTCTGCGGATTGACGGATGACGGCGCGCCGAAGTGTCTGCTGCAGCCGGCGAACATCGTGAAGCTCGGTAAGGCGATGTACGTCGACAATGAAGCAAATCCGGGACTGAACTGCCTGAACATCGAGGCGGGGCCCCCGGGGTCCCTGGTGCCTGCTGGCCTACCCCCGCTTTGCGGCCCCGGGGTTACCCCTTCCTCGACCTGGACAAACCTGAAGTTGTACACGATCTCGCGCTTCTTTCCAGATTGAAGCGATAAGAATGGTCTCCAGGCAAAAGGTTCCGATATCGGTTACCCGAACCATTGTCGGAACCTTTGCTACGCCAGATGGCCGTCGCGTCATATCCGCGCCGAAGTCAAGTTTAACCATGCTCACTTTAACCGTGGAAAGATGGTTACTGCACAACCAGGTTAAAGCTGACGGTTTCCGTAATTGGCGCCCCTGACGGCTGTTGGAAGGTTCCCGTCACGGTGAGGGAATAGGTGCCGGCTACAGTGCCGGGAGGATCGGCCCTTCCTCCGCAGGATGGCAATGTTGTGACCGTCGCGAGTGTACAAAACAAGAAGATCAAGCCGCACAGGCGACGCGCAGGTTTCTTTCGACGCCTGCCGGGGAGAATTATCATGAGTGCCGCGAGTCCGGTGGTCCCGCCGAATCCAACCAAACCAGCCAGTCGGTTCTCGCTTGAATGTGCAAAGGGAGAGCGCAGCGAGCCGGTCGCCTGCGTAGTAGTGGCGGTGACTTGAGCCTGAACCGAGGCCGATCCATTCAGCGTCATCGAGGTCGGCGATACCGTGCACGTTGCCAGAGCTGGCGCTCCGCTGCAACTGAGTGAGACCGACGGGGTAGATTCACCGGCCGCAACCAGGTCCACAGTGTAAATTGCCGTCTGTCCGGGGACCACTGTCAGGCTGGTGCAGGTCGTGGTGAGTGAAAAGGGCGCGCCCGTGCCTGTGAGTGAGACGGTTTGAGGGCTGCCGGCGACTCTGTCGCTAATGCTGACCGACGCGGTAGCGGTTCCGACATCTGTCGGTGCAAACGTGACATTGATGGTGCAACTGGCAGTGGCGGCGAGTGATTCGCCGCAATTGTTCGTCTGACTGAATTCGCCAGTATTGGTGCCAGTAATGCCGATTGAGCCGATATCAAGGGCAGCATTTCCGGTATTGCTAAGCGTGATCTGTTGCGATGGACTCGTGCTGCCAACCGCAAGCGTATTAAAAGTTAGACTCATGGGCGCGAGCGACACAACCGGCGCGCCAGTTGGCGCCACTCCCAAGCCGGAGAGTGAAACCGTCTGAGGATTACCGGCAGCGTTGTCGGCAATGCTGACCGACGCAATAGCGGTTCCGGGAGCGGTGGGTGCAAATGTGACATTGATGGTGCAACTGGCAGTGGCGGCGAGCGAATTGCCGCAACTGTTCGTCTGACTGAATTCGCCGGCATTGGTCCCAGTGATCGTGATTGAGTCGATATCCAGAACACCATTTCCAGTATTGCTGAGTGTTATCAGTTGCGAGGCACTTGTGGTACCAGCTGTCTGCGAACTAAAAGTGAGGCTGTTGGGTGCAAGCGAAACCGTAGGGGCGGAAGTAGGAGCTTGTTGTAATAGAATGGCCACGTCTGACAGCGACTCCGCCGCTAGATCCGGGCGGCCGTCACCATTGAAATCACCTGTGGCCAAGACTTGTGCGGTTCCGCCGAAGCTTATCGGCTTCTGGAACGTCCCATCTCCGTTTCCTTGCAGGATGTAAGTGCCGGTGGCCAAGTCGAGTTTCCCATCTTCGTTGAAGTCGGCGGTCACGATTGCGCCACTGACCGAATTTTCCAGCGCCGCGGAAAAGCCATTGGTGAACGTACCGTCACCGTTTCCATTCAGGACTAGAACCTGACCGCCGGATGGGTTGTACACGAGTGCGAGATCCTGCTTCTGATCCCCATTGAAATCGGCGGCCGTAAAAGCCTCAACGCCTGCAGGGGTGCTGGTTGTGAGCGGCTTTTCTGAGTTGAACCCTGCGGTACCGGCAGCGCCAAGGAACACTCTAACGACAGGAGCCATCGGATAGGTATCCAACACCGCTAGGTCCAAAATGCCGTCTCCATTGAAATCCGCTGCGAGCATTCCCCCGAACTGCGTAGTACCTCCGGTGAAGGACTGACCTGCGGTGAATTGGCCCTCTCCATTGTTGTTCAGGATCTGTACGTTAACGCCGACCGCACCCGCGATATCCAGAACGCCGGTCTGGCTGAAGTCGCCGACGGCGAAGGGTCGAAAACCCTGAACTCCCAAGCTGGTTGTGGTGAAAACGCCGGAGCCATTGTTCTTGAGGAGCGTGTCCCCTGCGACCAGGTCGATCGAACCGCCGTCGTTGGTGAAACGGCCTGCCACAATCGAGGTCGCGTCATCGACGTTATAAGCTGTAGGCGTCTGGAAAGTGCCGTCGCTATTCCCTAACAGAATGGCAACCTGAGGGCCCGTGACTGGGTAATAAAAACCTATGGCCAAATCCAGAATGCCATCTCCATTGAAGTCCGCGACCAGGGCGGATTGGATCGAGATCGTCGTGCCTTCGCCACCAGGGCTGTAATCGACTGGAGCGGCGAACTGCGGAGATGCCGGGGTGGCAATCTGGAAAAATTGTACATTGGAAACGAGTCCGTCGCCGCTCAGTACCGATACGGAAGCGGTCCCGGCAGCGGCAATGTTTGCTGGCAGCACCGTCGCAGTCAACTGACTGGCAGTGGAATTCGTTATGCTTAGCTGCGTGCCACCAAACAGCACGCCTGTTGGTGCAACAAACCCCGTACCGCTAATGGTTAGCGTAAAACCTGCGCCACCCGGTTGGGCCGCTGTTGGAACCAGAGGTTGTTCGATAGTGGCAATGGGGGAGACGCTTTGTCCCATCGCGAAAATGCTGAGTAAGATTATGCAAACACCGAATGTCCTCGCAGATCTCATGAGGTTGTCCTTAGGGTTGCGGATTCCAAGACAGCGGACGGCGGTTTGTAAGGGCTCCTCCCATTCGTAGAGAATTTGCAAAGTCTGCGCTCCATGACATCAAAACGCGATTACTGCAACTGCCCTGCAACACCGGCCGACCGAGCTATCGCTTCGTCATTTCTGGCACTGCGGCAACGACCGCACCCTGGGCATGGCATCGCAGACAACTGGAGGTGGTATGGTCGCGGATGAGTTCCCGCGACTGTAGACGATGCCTGCAGCTATACTGCCTGCAATACCGGCCACAATCGGTACCCAGACTTTCGGTTGCACAATCACCACGTGAGGATTGATGTTTGTCTCCTCCATCGAAGTCGAAATTACTTCGGAGTCGGGAGGAAATCCCCCGAGGGGGGCCTTCAATCCAATCAAAACTAACTGCCCTGCCAATAAAGTCACTTGCGCCTGGTCGGAGCTTGCCTGGTCAGACTTTCTCACAACCTTCGCCGTACCTACGGCGGTTACAGAAACTTTGCCGACATAACAAACCACCGTAGTAAGTCCGTTCTCATACCCTACATAGAAATCTGTGCCGATTACGCCGACTACTGCGTTCGGCGTCTTGACTTCGTATTTGCCGCCCGGCTGAGTAATCCTGACCACCTGGCTGCGCAGCTTGCCATAGCTCAAATACATCGAAGTTTGCTGCGATACGGCATCGTGCTGCATTACTTTGATTGCGCTGTTAGAACCGAGACTGAGAATGGAGCCATCGGTGAGCGCCGCCCGCAAGCGTCCTTGATCAGAGGTTTGAAGCAGATCATTCCACTGAAAACCGTCTCTGACTCTGATCGGCTGCGAATTTCGCCATGCGGCAGGAATGAGTGCTCTCACTTCCCCGGCGGTTTGGCCATCGGCGAATATGGGCGTTGTCGTCAGCAGAAGAGAAATAAAAACGGACAGAAGTGACTTGAGCATGCCAAACCTCAAGAGGCCGGATGTTCGGGGAAGTGTAGCAGGATTGTCACAGAAAAGGAGACGAAATCAAGAGACTTCAGTGGTGCAAGCCGTTCGACAAGTTCCAAACTCCAACTCGCGCAAGTCGCCCTTGCGAACTTTTGTGTTTTCCGTCGCACATTGTCCCGCTCGGGTCGTGCTTACTGATAACCCGGATGATCGGTCATGGGGGTTGCACGGCCGGCTCCAGGATAGTTTTGGCAGTCCTGGAGTAGGCCGCCTGTAGGTTGCTTATAGTTTGTCAGAAGTTAGTCGATCAACTTCGTCTCGACGATCTGCGCATTCGGCGGGTGAAACCGCTCCGCAGCTACTCGACCCTTTCGCCGACACTAGTGACAGTGCGAGGCGTCCCACCACTATCAAACGGAGGAACACCTAGCATGCGGATTTGCTTGCCCTGTTTGTCTATCACGAAGGACAGAGATATAAAGTTAACGCCGCCAAAAGGGACATTAGTAAGATAAGCTAGTCCGGTGCAATTGGAGTTGACGGTGTAATTTCCCTCATGTTCGGAAAAATAGCTTGGCGGGGCGTCCACCAGCGGCGTACCGTTGATAATAATCGCCTCAGTATCCTTGAGATTACCGTTACCGTCAGAGTGAATCATTTGTACCCCCGAGATATATATCGTGATACCTGGTGGGTTAATCGTGCCGTTGACGGTGAATCCGTAATCACCTTGAAAAGTCGCGTTTGAGCATTTGTCTTCAGCCATGGCATTTCCGCCGAGCATCAGCGCGATGGCCATCAACAACAACAATAATCCGAGCTTTTTCATCTGTTGGATCCTCCTGGGTGTGGCGCCTTAGGCTGGGGGTACGGGATCAGCTGAGGCGCCTAGCGAACCCTAATCTATCCTGAGTTCTTTGCAAGTACCCATATGGCTTAATCGCCGCGAAAACGGCGCCCAGCGCCTGTTTCGCGTCCATGTCAAGTCCGCATCGCCCCGAGAGGGGCGCCGCAGATCGAGCGCCATCTCAATCGGGCAGATCAGGATTGGGTCGCACTATTCACGGGAACGTCTGGTTGAATTGGCGGGCATCGGGCCCCGGGGGACCTGATTGAGATCTGCATTTTGACCTCGTTTCAAGCTAGCAGGCACCGGAGATCGTTGCCCTCACTTCCTCAGGCGCTCAACCGATCTTTTGAGCGAAACTGTAGTGAACCTCAATTTTCCGTCGTGCATGTGCCAGGCATCGCCAACCGCCCATCGCCCGGTCTTGGAAGTGAACACTGCCTGAAAGAATATGGATTTCTCCGTCTCAACGAAGTTAGTAACTTCCTCCACATTGATGGACCCTTGCCAGTCGATGTATGTCCGAAAAAACTTCTTCAACGCCTCATTCCCGCGAATGATGTGCGGAGGAGGAGTAGGAAGCACATTGAAGGGCGAGATCAATATCCCGTCTTGTGCATACTGGTCGTCAATCATCTGGTCAATCTTATTGGCATAGATGTATGCCATGTGCTCATTGAAAAACTTATGTCCCCACGTTGTTTGCGATAGCATCTCTGGACTCCTTTTAGTTTGGACTTCCATTAAGCTACGTGGCCTTTCGCGTCAAGGCGCGTTTGAGCACACGCTCCGTCAAAACCTTCGTTAGATGTGCGCGATACTCGCTGGAAGCGTAAAAGGTACCGCGAAAAGAGCCGTGTTCGCCGGCACGACTTGCCGACGCGCTGAGCGCACCCTGATCGGGGCGGGCGCCCGTCAGCGCTTTCTCGACGGCTTGCAGCCGCACTGGATACTCGGTGGAACCGCTCGCAGCGATGCGACACTGCGCGACCACGCCTTGCGCCGAAAGCGTCACGCTGGCCGCGACTCCGCATAACGCGTAGAGCGTGGCCGGATCCTTTATTTTCTCGTAGGCTGCGCCGGTTGAAGGGGGCGGGGATGGAATCGTTATCGCGGTAATGACTTCGGCGGCGGATAGTGCGGTTCGGCCGGGTTCGGTGAAGAACTTCGCGGCTTCCACCGAGCGTGATCCTCCGGGGCCGGTGACATCGAAGACCGCTCCGAGAACCAACAGGACCGGCGCGAGATCGCTGCCTGGATCCGCCTCGCCGAGCGCGCCGCCGATGGTTGCGCGGTTGCGTACCTGCGCATCTCCGACAAGCGCGGCCGCTTCAGCCAGCACAGGACATGCTTTACGGACCAAGTCGCTCGCGGCGATGGTCACGAGGGTGGTCACGGCGCCGATGCGAAGTCCACCTCCGGCCCGCGATTCGATGCCCGACAATCCAGCCACTTTGCGGAGGTCAACCAGCAACGAACCGGCGACCTGACTCCGGCTGGGTTCGACCAATAGGCTCTGGCCGCCAGCGAGCAGACGCGATCCCGGATTGCTTGCCAGCAACACAACGACCTCTTCCAGTTTCGCGGGTGCGGCGTATCCGCTCTGACTCATTGTGGTTGCCTCTGCATTACCCGCCAGAGCTTCTCAGGCGTCGCAGGAATATCAATATGGCGCATTCCAAGATCTGAAAGCGCGTCACAAACTGCGTTGATAAGAGCTGGGGCCACGGCCGGCTGGCTGACGTCACCGGCGCCCTTGGCTCCCATCGGATTCACTGAAGTCGGCGTGACGGTGCGGCTCAACTCGAACTCGGGCATTTCGCTCGGCCGAAGGATCGGGTAAGTTCTGAGATCCCCGGTCAGCAGATTTCCCTGATCGTCGTACACGACTTGCTCATAAAACGCCGGACCGAGGCCGTATGCCACGTTACCTTGAAGCTGGCCCTCCACGATTTGCGGGTTGCCAACAACCCCGACATCGTCCACGCCCACGTAACGGAGAATGTCGGCGACGCCCGTTTGCTCATCAACCTCCACCATTGCCGCGTGAGTGCCGAATGGGAAATTGAAATCCTCGGGATTGAAGTAAGACGTGATTTCCAGGCCAGGTTCCACCCCGCGAGGCAGGTCCCAGGCGAACCACAACGCCGAGGCGATATCCTGCAGCGTCTTGGCCTGCTGCGCATCCTTCTTCAGCCGTACGTTGCCGCCGGAGTATATTACCTCGTCCTCGCCGACGCCAAGCATGTGGGCGCCGACCTTGATCGCCTTCTCTTTGACCTTACCCGCCGCTATATAAATGGCGGCGCCCTCCACGCTGAATGTCCGGCTGCCGTAACTGCCCTGCCCATACGGGACGCCGTGACTGTCGGAGTGCAGGACCTCGATCCGGTTGATATCGATCCCAAGTTGTTCCGCAACGATTTGAGAAAAGGTAGTAACGTGGCCCTGGCCATGCGGCTGGCTGCCCGTGATCACCGTCACGTCTCCAGTCTGGTGGAGACGAATGATAGCGCTACCCCATGTACTCCCGATCAAGCCTTCGCGGCCCATGCGCGGCGAGGGACCGACGCCGCCGATAGTGACATAAGATCCGATGCCGACACCCAGCCGTTTACCGCGCCGACGGGCTTCCGCCTTGCGGGCAGGGATGTCGCTGTACCCGATCTTTTCCAGCGCCAGATTCAGCGCCGCGACGTAGTTGCCGGAATCGTATGTCCATCCGAGCCCGTTTTCGTACGGGAACTTGTCCGGAGGAACCATGTTCTTGCGCCGCACCTCCGCCGGATCCATCCCGATCTCGCGCGCGAACATCTCCACCATTCGCTCAATACATAGCATCGCTTCCATACGGCCAGCGCCACGGGCGGGACCCAAACTCACCGTGTTTGAGAATGCAAGGTAAGCTTCGTAAAAAGGATGGGGGATGACGTACGCGCCGGTAATACTGCGCCCAGTCAGTACTAATGGCGCCCCCGGCCCGTTGCTGGCCGGGTACGCGCCGAGACTCACGTAGTTCGTAACCGAAAGAGCATTGATCTTGCCATCGCGACCACCGGCAAGAGTGGCATATTGCTCCTGCCCTCGGCAATGCACATTTGTGCGAGCGACGCCTTCGCGAGTGTCCACCCACTTAACGGGCCGACCCACTTCCTTGGCCAGCACCAGCATGAGCGGCGCATCCTGGTACAAGTAACCCTTCGAACCGAACCCTCCTCCAATGTGCGGCACAATCACCCGGAGCTTGTTGTAAGGAATCCCCATCACCAGGCTACAGATCATGAAGCGGTTGCCGTGCGGGATCTGGGTGTTGGTCCAGAGAGTGTATTCGTCGTTCCCGGCGTCGTACTGAGCGAGCGTGGCCCTGGTCTCCACAGGATGGTGAATCTGTCGGGGAATCAGGATTTTCTGCCGGATCACGACTTCCGCGCTTTGAATCGCCGCGTCGGTCGCTGCTTTGTCACCATACGTCACGTGGGCGCAAAGATTACCCGGGACTGAGTCATGTAACTGCGGTGCGCCTTCTTTGAGTGCAGCCTCGCCGCCCGTGACTACAGGCAGTGGTTCATAATCGACTTTGATCGCTGGCAGCGCATCGTAAGCCTGCTGGCAACTCTCCGCCACCACCGCGGCCACCCACTCGCCGACGTATCGGACACGATCGGTGGCGAGCGCAGTTTGAGCGCCGGGGATCCCGTAGGGATGCGGCGGGAAGTGGCTCTCCACCCCTGCTGGCTTCCAGATGCAGACCATCGGCATCAATTTCCCGGCCAGGTCCGCGCCCGTGAAGATCCTTACCACGCCGGGCATCTTCGACGCGGCGCTGGTGTCGATACTCTTGATCTTCGCGTGAGCGTGGTCGCTGTGCAGTATGGCGACGTGCGTCATGTTCGGAAGCGTAATGTCCGCGGTGAACTTGGCGTCCCCGTTCAGGAATTCAGGATCTTCACGGCGCTTGATCGAAGCGCCTAGTCCCTGCGCCTCCTTGGTTGTCTGTTCGGGCTTCGCAGTCTCCTTTGCGGACTTCGCCAAACTCTCTACTGCGGTTACCGCGTGAGGAAATACTCCGCAGCGGCACAAATTCCCGTCGATCTGCCGCCGTATCTCCGTCTCGTCGGGAGCCGGATTGCGTTTTAGCAGATCCGTCAACGAGAGAATCATTCCGGGCGTGCAGAATCCGCACTGGACGGCATGGTGGTGCCAGAACGCGGATTGCAATCCGGTCATCGTACCCATGGCGGAGAGCCCCTCGATGGTTACGACGTCCGATCCGTCAGCCTGCGCCGCCAGCACAGTGCAACTTTTCACCGACACGCCGTCGACCAGAAGGGTGCATGCGCCGCACTGGCCAGTCTCGCAACCCACCTTGGTGCCCGTTAGACCGAGGCGGTCGCGCACGAAATCCGACAGCAAAAGATGCGGGGGGACTGAGAGGTTCCGCACCTGCCCGTTAACTTTCACGGAAATTGGAATTTCTTGCGGTGTGGCCATCTTTCCCCGTTTCCCCGGTAGTTGTTCACCTTAATCGTGATTCTTAGACCACGGCGCGGCTGCCCGCGGTCATTGATTTCGATTTTCGAAAAATAGCGCAGCGTGATGACTTGTTCGAGTCGGCGCGGCGCAATAGTCCGCGCAAATGTACTCGCCAAGATATGCACCCGCCGAAGAATTGTCAAGAAATCCGTACTCGTCAGTACTGATGGCAGCGAGTGGGAACGGCGCGTCCCAGGTACTGAAGTCAAATTCTGGGGCTGCCGAGTTTTCGTCACGGCGGCGGCACCACCGAACTACTCCGCGCGGTGGGGAAGGCTTTGGGATAAGACTTATGTCGGAGCGTTTTTTGTGGCGCGGTTGCTCACAGACGGTTTATCGTGTACATTTCCTGCTGTCGAAAAACTTAGAAACGAGATCAAAGTCTCTCCGGGTTCTAATTCCGCCGGCGCGCTTCGAGAAATATTTCCGCCAACGTAGGAAATTTTGAACAGAACCTACGGAGAAGTCATTTGAGCAGACGAAGGGATTGCCAATTTTCCAAGGAGGCTTAAGTGAGCAAGAAAGTTCTTGTGGTTCTGTCGGGGTATGGATTCTGGGGAGAAGAACTTATCGGCCCTCTGGAGGCGCTCGAAGGCGCAGGATACGAAACTGTTTTCGTAACTCCGCGAGGCCAGCGCCCGGTTGCCTTGCCGCCCAGCATGGATGAGAAATACGTCGATCCGCCGTTAGGCCGCGGTGTGACCAGCGCGGAAATGGCGGGCAAGGTTCGCGCGATCAACAGTTCGCCGCGGCTGGACAAAACCATTAACTTAAGCTCCTGGTTTCCGGAGCGGCCGTACTACAGCGCTCCCCTCCTAGTGCGTGAGCTCGAAAGCTACTACAACAAGCGCGACGCTGCTTGGAAACAACTGGAGCCGTATACGGCACTGTTGCTCGTTGGGGGTAGCGGCCCCATCGTAGACATGGTAAACAACCAGCGTGTCCATGACTTGATTCTTGGATTCTACAATGCGGGCAAGCCGATCGCGGCGGAGTGTTACGGTGTGGCCTGCCTCGCCTTTGCTCGAAATCTCGAAGACAGAAAAAGCATCATCAAGAACAAACACGTCACTGGACATTGTCTCGAATACGATTACCACGATGGCACCGGCTTCATTGGCGTGGATTTCAACATGGGTCCGCCGCCGTATCCGCTGGAGTACATTCTGCGTGACGCCACCGCACCTGACGGCGCGTACATCGGCAATTTCGGTAAGGAGATCTCCGTGATCGTTGATTTTCCCTTTGTGACTGGACGCTCTACCGCGGATTCGTACACGACGGGCAACAAGCTGGTAGAAGTACTGGAGAAGGGCCTAACTCGTTACGGTTGGTAGTCATGCACTCTATGGCACAAAGCATCGCGCCCGGGCAGAAGACAGCGCGGCATTTCATCCTGGACCAGTTTCTCGCCGACGGCATGGGTTACATGTTCGGCAATCCAGGAACTGTCGAGCAAGGTTTCCTCGACAGCTTATTGGACTACTCGGCGCTGAAATATATTCTCACGCTGCAGGAAACTGTGGCCGTTTTAATCGCCGACGGGTACGCGCGTTCCACTCATAAACCAACGCTGGTGCAGATCCACAGCACGCCTGGGCTGGGAAACTCAGTCGGCGCGTTATACCAGGCGATGCGGGGGCATTCTCCGCTGGTTGTGATCGGTGGAGACGCCGGCATCAAGTATCAGAATATGGATGCTCAGATGGCCGGGGATCTCGTCGCAATGGCCAAGCCCGTGACCAAGTGGTCGGCCATGGTGACGGATAGTTCTTCCGTGCTGCGGGTTTTGCGGCGCGCTACGAAGATTGCCGGAACGCCGCCGATGGGCCCAGTCTACGTGTGTCTGCCGATGGACATCCTCGATGAGGCCGGAGTGGAGGATGTTTATCCCACTTCCCTTCCCTCAACGCGCGTGGTCCCGGAGCGCTCGCAGATCCGCGAAGCGGCGAAAATGCTTGCCGCAGCCTCGCGTCCTATGATTTTTGTGGGCGACGGCATCGCCTATTCTAACGCTCAGCAAGAGCTTACCCGAGTGGCCGAGATGCTGGGCGCGGAAGTGTGGGAGGCCGATGCAGGTGAAGTGAATATGTCCCACAGCGATCCCCATTACCAGGGAATGACCGGCCACATGTTCGGATATAGCAGTCTCCCGATCACCAAAAAGGGTGACGTGAACCTGGTGTGCGGCACTTACATGTTGCCGGAGGTTTTCCCCGAATTGGGAAATGTCTTCGCCGATGGCGCCAAGGTCATCCACGTTGACTTGAATTTGTACGAGATCGGCAAGAACCATCGCGTCGATCTTGGTCTGCTCGGCGATCCCAAGTTGTCGCTGGCAGCACTTGCCGAGGAATTGGAATCCTCGCAGTGGCCTGACCTCAAACAGGCGGCTAAGGCTCGTTCCGCGCAGCTGGCTCGTCAAAAGGAAGCCAAGCGTAATTCCGAACTCGAGAAAGACAAGAAAGACCGCGATGCCCTTCCCATGCACATGGTGCGCTTCATGGAAGAACTGGCGGCTCAACTGCCAGATGAATCCATTATCTTCGACGAAGCACTGACAAACTCTCCCGCCGTGTCGCGATACGTCTCACCCGAGAAAGGCGGCCAGTATTTTCTGACTCGCGGAGGCTCTCTCGGGGTTGGCATTCCGGGCGCAATCGGGGTTCAGTTGGCCAATCCCGGCAAAACCGTGTTCGGTTTCACCGGGGATGGTGGATCGATGTATACGATCCAGGCGCTCTGGACGGCCGCCCGCCACAATATCGGCTCGAAGTTCGTGGTTTGTAACAATGGCTCGTATCGTCTGCTGCAACTTAACGTTTCTGCCTACTGGAAGGAACGCGGCATCCCTCAACATCAGTTTCCGCTCAGCTTCGACTTGTCCAAACCGGAGTTGCAGTTCGCTGGCATGGCACAAGCAATGGGTGTGCCAGCGACACGTGTCGAGAAACCGGAACAGATCAAACCCGCTATCCGTGAGGCCCTCGCCACTAAGGGACCTTATCTTATCGACCTTGTTCTTGAAGGAGACACTCGTCCGGATCTAATTGGAGTCAGGTGTGGACAATAGTGTCGGAAATGAAAAGGGGGAATTATGTCTAGTGTTCGTCAGATGCAGCCTTCATTGGCACCAAAAGAAATTTCAGATTTTGCCGCCGCGTGGTACCGCAAGCTCGATGTGCACGCGCCTATGGTCGAGGTCCTTCCGTTTTTAGCCGACGACGACCTGGTGATGAAATTTCCGGAAGCGACGGCCAATGGCTGGGCTGGCTTTGAGAGCTGGTACCAACGCGTTATCCGTATCTTTTTTGACGAAGTTCACGCAGTAAAGGAATGCACGCCGAAAATGTCTGGAAATGAGGCCGAGGTGCACGTGGTAGTAAATTGGGAGGCCAGTGTCTGGAATCCACCAGCCGCCACTTCGGCGCGAATCAAACTGGACGCGGACCAGACCTGGAAGGTGCGCCGTTCCGAACGAACCGGCGGCTTGGAGATCACGCTCTATACCGTCAATGGTCTCGACTATAAACCTGGCTCGGCCAAACTGTAATCGAGAGGAGAAACTATGCCAGAAGCAGTCACGCAGCGTGTAGAAAAGGGCGTCCCCGATAGCCCGCTGGGGCGCCTGTACCGGGAGCATATAGACCTTATCCTCAAGAAGGATATCGAAGGGATACTTAACCAGTACACCCCCGACGCCCTGCTGATCAGCAGTTTTTCCGGCGATCGCAAGCCACTGTACTTCAAAGGACGCGACCAGCTGCGCGAACATTTCAAAGGAATTCTCGGCTTGAAGGGCCTGCAAGTCGAGATTGCGTTCTGGGGCGAAACCCCCGACGCGCTGATGATCGTGGAAGCCATCGAGATAACTACCGATCAAGGCAAAGCCAAAATGCGCTTCGCCGACAGCTGGGTGCTGAAGGGCGGCAAGATCGCAATCCACTTCGCAGGCATGACACAGTACCCGGATGGATCCGTCGCTTAGAAACGGGGGATAACAATGGTCACGCAGCCGAAGAAGGTCGCCGTACTCATCGAGAGCGATTTTTACGAAAAGGAAATTTTCTATTACGAGCACCGTTTCCCCGAGGAGGGCATAGAAGTCCACTTCATGTCGCGCCTCTGGGGCCAGCCATCGATTACCTTTCGTGGCCACGAGGAACATTATCCGTTCGAGTGCCACGAGAGTTTCGAGAACATGAGCGACGCAGAATTGCGCAGCTATTCGGCGGTGATTGTGCCGTCAGGGATTGTCTCCGACCGGCTGCGCTGGACGGAGGACATTAAGAAACTGCCTCCCGCAGTGGAGTTCCTGAAGCGAGCCTTTGCCGAGAAGAACATGATCAAGGGCATTATCTGCCACGGCCTTTGGCTGGTCTCGCCGGTGCCAGAATTGGTCCGAGGTCGCCATATCGTAGCGCACAACAACCTGCTTGGTGACGTGAAGAACTATGGCGCCATTTACGAAGACAAAGACGTGGTAGTGGATGGCGACCTGGTCACCGGGCGAACCGGAGGACATTGCCATCTATTCGCCCGCAAGATCATCGACATGATCTCGTCCGGCCGTTCCGCTGGGAGTGCCGCGAATGTCTAGTGTTGCCTTCAACCACATCGCAATCAACTGCAAGGATCCGATTGTGATCGAGCGGTTTTACACGAAGCATTTCGGCTTCAAGCGCGCTCGCGTGTATTTGCCGGGACCGGGACAGGTTGTGGTGATCAAGTCCGGAGCGCTTTCGCTCGAACTCTTCCCTTCGAAGGGCGACCGTCCTACACCAGTTGAACGTGACGGAACGGAATATCCCGGTATTCGGCACGTCGCCTTTCTGGTGGACAACCTCGACGCCAAGTTAGCGGCGATCGGATCGGAAGCGAAGCTATCGCTCGGACCGTTGGACATGGGCCAGTTCATACCGGGCATGCGAGTGGCATGGATCGCCGATCCGGAAGGCAACATTGTCGAACTGAATCAGGGCTACGTCGACGAGGCCAATCCGCCCGCGCTTGCTTGAGCGCGTGAAGGCCGGACCAGCGAAACGATTCGCGGGGATATGGGGTGCATTTCAGAAGTGTAGTCAGATGGCTTTCGAACCAGCCGCACGCCGCCATTGCGGTGGCGGTGACGACCATCGGCCTGTGCCTCTTCGCTTACTCCGGAATCGGCGCCAATCAGCGTGCCGGCTTTCTGTTTATCCAGGAAATCGAACAGCGGACCCTCGATCTTCGCTTTGGCTTGCGCGGCAAACGCGCCGTCGATCCTCGCATCGCCATCGTTGGAATTGACGACAAGACGCTGCAGAAAATCGGTTCCTTTCCCCTGCCGCGAAGCAACTACGCTCTTCTTGTGCACCAGTTAAAGCAGAGCGGTGCGCGTGTTGTCGGCTTCGATGTGACCTTTCCTACAGCTGCCAGCAGCGAAGCGCTCGACGTGCTGGCGCGCTTACGAAACGAAATCGCACCCTCCGCGCCCGCCGACCTGCAAAATAAAATTCTGCGGCTCCGGCAACAAGCCGATGTCGATGCCCAGTTTGCGGCCGCTCTCAAAGACGCTGGAAACGTGGTTCTCGGCCATCTCTTTCTCAACGCCGAAGTTTCCAAGTTCTCCGACCCCAAGCAGGCCGAGGCTTATTTCAACATCGTATGGGCGAAGTCCTTTCCTCAGGTCCTGAAGGTGAAATCCGGCAATCACGATTTCGATCTCGGCCAGGCGTGGATTCAGGCAGGCGGGCCGGTGGCCGCTGGAGTAGAAGCCAACCTTCCTCAACTGGCCGAAGCTGCCGCATCTTATGGTTTCTTTAACATTACTCCGGATGCCGACGGCACGATTCGGCGAGCGTTATTTGTGATTCGCTACCGGGACCAGGACTTCTTCCCCTCACTGGCGCTTCAGGTTCTGCGGCAATACGAAAACATTCCCGACCAGCAAATCGCAGCCTACATTGGGGCAGACGGTTTGGAGCGTATTCAGTTTGGCGACCATGAACTGTATCCCTGGCAGGATGGCAGTGCTCTGATCAATTTCGTTGGTCCTTATCACTCCTACCCGCACTATTCGATGGTGGACGTACTGCGTGGGAATGTTCCTGCGGATGCCTTTCGCGACAAGATTGTTCTTGTTGGCGGTACCGCGCTGGGCATCGGCGACCTGCGCAACACGCCATTTAAGCAGGACTCCAGTTACATGGGAGTGGAGATCCACGCCAACATCCTCGACAATCTTCTGCATAGCAACGAGCCGCAGCGCACTTTTCTAATTCGCGGCTTCAACGAAGAGATCGTCGATATTGGCCTCATTATCTTCTTCGGCATAGGGCTGGGACTTTGGTGCGGCCGGTCGCGTCCTCTGATGTCGACGGTGACTGCACTGCTGGGGCTGGGCGCACTCTCCGGGTTTGTCTACTACGGATTTGTGCACTGGGGTCGCTGGTACAGCTTCGTGGTACCGGCGGCCACGCTGGTGGCCTCGTACGCTTCCATCACCAGCTTTCGGGTGATTTACGAGGAGCGGGAGAAGCGCAAAATCCGCAAGACATTTTCTCAGTACCTCTCGCCCGGCGTCATCGCCCTGGTTGAGAAGGATCCGCATGAATACATTCATCCCGGAGGCGAAGTCAAGGAGCTGACAGTGATGTTCAGTGACATTCGCAATTTCACTACGCTCTCCGAGGGCCTTACACCCGACGAGCTGGTGAATCTGCTGAATCAATATCTGTCCGCTATGACGGACATTCTATTCCGCAATCTGGGCACACTCGACAAATACATTGGGGATGCCATCATGGCGTTCTGGGGTTCGCCCTATCCGCAGCAGGATCATGCTTTACGTGCCTGTCACTGCGCCCTGGAGATGATCGATCGATTGGAAGAACTGAATCGCCAGTGGGCGGAGCAGGGGCGGCGGCAGATCGCAATTGGCATCGGGCTGAACACCGGCCCGGTGAATGTCGGCAACATGGGATCCGACAAGCGGCTGGCATGGACTGTGATGGGTGATAACGTCAATCTCGCTTCGCGTTTGGAGGGGATGACGAAGGAATATCGCAATCGCGTGATCATCAGCGAATTCACATATGCCCAAGTGGCGCATCACTTTGTGGCGCGCGAAGTGGACCGCATCCGAGTGAAAGGAAAAAAGAAACCGGTGGTGATTTACGAATTGCTGGCTCCGATCTCCGAACGTGAGACCTATGTCGCACTGCTGAACATGTACAATTCGGCGCTCGACGTATACCGCAGCCAGAAATGGCAGGAGGCCGCTGGGGAGTTCGGCGAATTGCTAGCCCTGTATCCGGATGATGGTCCCACCCAGATTCTGCTGCAACGTTGCATTGAATTTATCGATGAAGCGCCGGAGTCCGATTGGGATGGCACTTATGTAATGAAATCGAAATAGTATCGGCGGCATGTACTCGGAGTTTTCGTCACTCTGCAGACAGCTGTCCCGCAGTCCGATCTCGACATAGCAAAAGCAGTTACCGTCCGTCCGGGCCGCGATAGCCGATGACCAACATGGTGATGTCATCGTTCTGCTTGGCTTGTCCCACAAACCCGCGCATGCCTTCGAGCAGCGCATTGATGATCGCTTCGCTGTCAGCCGATTGTGGAATTTCCGTAAGCGTTCTCTCAATGGCATCCGCCCCGAAGAGTTCGTGGTCGATGTTCATCGCCTCGGTCACTCCATCGGTGTAGAGAACCAGCGTTTCGCCAGGGTTCAGTTGCATCGTGCCACATTTGAACTCTTCACCCGGGATGAAACCAAGGACGATGCCGCCAACTTTATCCACTTTCTTGACCGCTCCCGAGGGTTGCAGTATGAATGGGGGTTCGTGTCCGGCGTCCGCATATTCAACCAGTCCAGTGCGCAAATCGAGAATGCCGGCGAGGGCGGTGACGAACATCTGCTGCGGATTGCTTTCGCAAAGGAACTGATTGACCCTGGCCATCGTGAGCCCAATCGATGATGGCGAAGCGATAGCCGCCATCTTGAACGCAGTGCGCGCCATGGCCATGAACAGCGCGGCCGGAATTCCTTTGTCGGATACGTCGCCGATTATGAAGCAGAGATGATTCTCGTCCAGCGGAAAGAAGTCGTACAGGTCACCGCCCACTTCGAACGTCGGAATGATGGTGGCATAAATATCTACCTCTTTGACCTCCGGAAGCGCCGGGAAGTCTTTGGGTACGAGGCCCATCTGTATTTCCTTGGCGAGTTCGAGAGACTTCGTCACGATCTGCGATTGCAGGTACGCGTCAACCATTTCGGCGCGTTTCAGGGCGATGCCGAGATGAACGCAAATGGCATCGAGAAATTCCTCATCATCCTTGGTGAACGCTCCACCCTTCTTGTTTAGAACCTGCACTACGCCGATCAGAATTCCTGCCTGATCGATAATCGGCATGGAGAGGATGGACTTCGTGCGGAATCCCGAGGACTTATCGAAGGCCGAATTAAATCGGCTGTCATTATAGGCATCCGGGATGTTGATCGTCTGGCGGCTCTGGGCGGTTGTGCCTGCGATCCCGAATCCAAAGAGCACGCGAATCTCGTACGTGCCCACTCCCTCCGCTACTCTGCTGACAAGTTGGTCGGGTTTTGTGCGATCGACAAGGAATAACGTTGTTCTCTCAGCCTGCATTGCGGACGTGACCTCGGCGACGATCAACTGGAGCAACGGGTCGAGTCTGATCTCAAGACCGAGAGACTTAGAGATTCTCAGCAGAACGTCGAGCTTGCGATGGTCATCGGAGACGACTGGCGGCACGGGGTTATCGGGCTCAGTGGGCAGCTTCCGGCGGACTATGAAACGGTGGATATTCTCCAATTCCGTAGACTGGTACTGAAGATCGTCGACACCGTCCTTGGCCAACATGATTCCCAAGCCGCCAATCGGACGATCCGAGAGGTCCTTCAAAAGCCCTTCGTCATCCGGCTCCTTGTGAAGATTGGGATCGTAGGATTTTCCGTGGTCCAGAAGTTCGATGACCAGGCGACTTTCTTCGTTCTTTGCGGCGATTGAGATGTCGCCGTGAAGTCCCGCCTCTTCGTATCCGTGAACCACCACATTGGTGGCGATCTCATCCACGGCCAATAACAGGTTGTAGGTTGCGGTGTGGTCAAGACCAGCCGTGCCCGCCGCGGCCTTCACGTACTCTCGAATCGGACTGAGCGCGTCGAGATTTCCCGGAAGCGTAAGTGCGTCCATGCTTTGAGCCCCCGTTCTAGGCGCTGGCAGGCTCGACATCAGTCACGTACACGCCGTCATAGAAGCCGGTCTTGTGCAGCGTATCCACGATGGCGGCTTGCGGCTTCACCAGGTAGATTTTCAGGGTCGGCTGTTTCTGCTTGGCGAAAATCAGGATCCGCAGTCCCGCCGAAGCCATAAAGGATAGCTTCTCCACCTGCAGCACGAGCTGCGCGGGCTTGCCGCTGAGGATCTTGTCAACCGTCTCGCGCAATTTGGGAGCGGTGCTTCCATCCAGCTCTCCCGAAAGCGTGATGCGCGCAGTGTTCGCGTCAACTGTCGATTCGATGTCCAGTGCCATTATGATTTCTCCCTTATCAACAGCATTGCTTTACGCGACCAGAACCATGATGGATCGTCCGCCCACGATCACATCGTTCGAGTCAACCCGCGGACCAGCTCCGCTGTCGAAGATGTCTTCCGGCGACGGCATTGAAGTATTGATTGCTACTCTCCAGTTTTTCCCCTCCGGCGCCGGGGGAACCTGGTAGGGTAGTCCATCCCAGAACATATTGATCGCGACGTAAATGTCATTATCCTTTGGAGTAGCGTGCTTTCCACATAACAGATAGGCGAGGCATTTGCTGGAACCTCCCCAATCCGGTTGACCGACGCGCGTGCCGTGGAAACCAATGTCCGGCTTGCCGCTGCCCACGCAATCACGATGCTCGAAGAACCGATTGCCGCGAAGCACAGGATGAGCTTGACGGAATGCGAGGAGCTTGCTGAAGAAACGGAACAACTCCGTTTCCTTTTCCACCGTTTTCCAGTCCATCCAGCTCATGGCATTATCGTGACAATAACTGTTGTTATTGCCGTTTTGCGTCCGTCCGACTTCATCACCCATGACCAACATCGGTACACCGCGACTCAGAAAAAGAAGGGTCGCGGCGTTCTTCATCTGTCGACGACGCAGGGCATTTACTCCGGGGTCGTCACTTTCCCCCTCCCATCCGCAATTCCAGCTATTGTTATCGTTGGCGCCGTCGTTGTTCCATTCGCCATTTGCCTCATTGTGCTTGCCGTTGTACGAAACCATGTCACGCAGTGTGAAGCCGTCATGGCAGGTAATGAAATTCAGGCTCGCCGTTGGACCGCGGTACCAGTACAGATCCGGAGACCCTTGAATCCGATTGGCAATCTCGCCGACCAACCCATCGTCACCCTTGATGAAGCGTCGAACCGAGTCGCGATACTTGCCATTCCATTCCGCCCAACGTCCGTACGCAGGGAATGACCCAACTTGATACAATCCTCCAGCGTCCCAGGCTTCGGCGATCAGCTTGCACTTGCTGAGGACCGGGTCGTAGGCCAGCGATTCGAGTAGCGGAGGATTCGATAGCGGCGCACCATTCTGATCGCGTCCGAGAATAGACGCAAGATCGAAGCGGAACCCATCGATGTGGTATTCCGATGCCCAATAGCGCAGGCAGTCGAGCACCATGTTTCGGACGACGGGATGATTACAGTTCAACGTGTTGCCACAGCCGGAGAAGTTGTAGTAGTAACCCTCGGGGGTCAGGATGTAGTAAGTTCGGTTGTCGATGCCCCGGTAGGAGATGTATGGGCCGCGCTGGTCGCCTTCAGCCGTGTGATTGAAGACAACGTCGAGCATGACCTCAATCCCGGCGCGATGCAGTTCCTTGATGAGGTTCTTCAACTCATCCACCTGCATTCCGAGCACACCGGTGGCCGCATACCCCGCCTTCGGCGCAAAGAACCCGACCGTGCTGTAGCCCCAATAGTTGAGGAGCAGCTCACCAGTTTCGGGATGCAACCGATTGTTTTCCCATTCGTCGAATTCGTAAACCGGCAGCAATTCGAGGCAGTTGATGCCCAGAGATTTCAGATAGGGAATCTTCTCGCGAAGCCCCGCGAATGTACCTGGCGCCGAGACCTTCGAGGAGCGATCCGCCGTGAAACCGCGGACATGCGCTTCGTAAATGATGAGGTCTTTCGTTGGAATCTCGAGGGGCGTGTCCCCCTCCCAATCGAAATCATCGAACGGGAGACGTGCGCGGTGTTGGTAAATGTTGTTCCAATCCGGCTGGGCGCGCCACACATCGCGTCCCCCTATCACCTTCGCGTAGGGGTCACAAAGGATCTTGGTTTTATCGAAACGCTGTCCGGTCGCGGGATCCCAAGGACCGGAAAAGCGGTATCCGTATTCCAGATTTTCGTAATCCAGGTCAAATACGATGATGGAATAAACATCGCCAATGCGGAATTCTCGAGGAAATTCGATTTCAACGAACGGCTGTGGTTCGTGTTTGCGGAAGAGCACCAATGTACACGAATCGGCCGAACTGGAGAAGACCGAGAAATTGACTCCGTTGGGAACAATGGTCGTCCCGAACGGAAGCGGGCGCCCCCGCCGGAAGCGGACGCCCTCCGCCTCATGAGTGGGATAAAAATCTATGCGTTCTTCAGTTGCCAGGCTCATGAACTTGTCAAGCTATCAAAGATGTCGGAGTCACGCAACCGCCTGCAGCGCCTCTGCCTCCGAACTGGCGAGCGTGAAGAAGTTCAGGAACCCGGTGTGGGACATCACGGCTCGGATATCTTCTGAGACTCCAACCAGCACGAGCTTGCCCTTTCTTCCTGAAAGCTCACGGTAAAGTAACAGCAGGAGGCGCAAGCCGGCGCTCGACAGATAGTCGACCTTCGTAAGATCGAGGATCACCTTTGAGTTCGCGGTTATAAGCGGGCGCAGCTGCTCCCGTACTTCGGGTGCAGTCTTACCGTCCAGGCTACCTACCAGCCGCGCCGTTCCAATTCCGTTCTGTTCCGAGGTTTCGACATTCATAAGCTGCCTGCCTACTGTCCGAGCCACTGTGTTGGCGCAATCTTCACTTTCACGGTCTGCCGCTTGTCAGAACCAGGTAGTTTTACCGTCAGGGCGTTGGCGTCATAGTCTTTGTGCTCTTTCCCATCGATCCAGCACGCTTCGATGCGGATACTGTCCTTCGGCAGGATGTCCGGAGACACGCGCAGAATGTTATCGGGGAATCCGCCCGGATACGGCTTGAAATAAAACTCCATGGGCTGGCGCGTGATCAGCAAGTTCGTGTACACAGCGGACAGGAAGCACAACTCCATGGAGTGATATGCGCTCATGGAGTGGCTGCCCTTAAAACGCTCAGTGCCGACGAGGTAGGGCAGACCATTGGCGAGAACGTTGAAGTACACGCCGCCGTCATCGTGGTCAAGGAAGAAGGCGTTGTAGAAGGCCGCCGACTCACGCCCCATGCGCTGGTAGAACTCATCTTTCAAGATACCGTGCAAAATCATGTACGCCAGGATGGCTTGCTCCTGTTGCCACCAGGCCTTGCGATCGTGCCATGCAAAGCGGGCATGCTTGCCGTCCGGTTTGAGCACACGATCGACAACATCGTACCAGCCGCAACGTTGGCGATCGCTGCCAGCTGCCGGCATCAGTTCGGCAATCTTGCGCGCCAAATCTACATACTCGCCCTTGTGTTTTAGTGAGTCCATACGCATGAGGTTCCAGGCAATCTTCAGATTGTGTCCAACCACGGCACGGTTCTGTTGCCAGCCCCAAGTTTGGTCATGGCTCCAGTCTTCGTGGAATTTCTCGTTCACGAAGGGACTGTTTTCGTAATCTGGAAAATACTTCGCGATGGTGTCGAAGGTATATTCGAGAAAATCGCCATACGCCGGATTGCCAGTAGCCAAATACAAGTTGACCAGATAGGCGGGTGCGTGATCGCCGACGGAATTCCAGTTCTTACGGGCGCGGTTATGCGCGAGGGAATCGTGCCGCGGGTTCAGATCGATGGGATCGACATGCGAAAAATACCCACCCTTGTCGTTGTCCTTGTACTTCTCAAATATCTTGACCGTCTTCTCGATGTCCCACATGATTTTCGGGTCGCCGGTCAGGCGATAGGTCATGGTCGGACCGGCAAGCGCGTAGATCTGCTCGTACATCGGAATCGAGTAATAATCGTCGCCGAATTCAGAGGTGAGCAGTTTCGTTTCTTTGTCGCCTTCGACCTTGATGCCGTGATACCAGTACACGATGTCTTCATCCTGGTCGTAGAATCGCATGTGATCGCGCAAATATTGAGAGCCTTTTTCGGAGGCTTCCAGAAACCCCTCATCGCCGGTCATCATGTAAGCCGTCGAGAGACCGTAGATCATGCGGCTGATGGTGTCGGTCTCCTGCAGGAAGTCGCCTTTTTTCGTTCCCGCGAGGTGCAGCATCGTCCGGTAGTTGCGGAAATTGATTTCCTGGCCGGGAAAACCGAACTGCCACTTCAGATAAGACTGACCGATGGAACGCGACTGAGTGATCCACCAAGCGGGTTCCTCGTGGCGGTACGCTCCTGGCCCATTACCCGGGAAGACCAGCGACTGCGCTTCGAATCGTCCGGATTCGCCTGCCGGGTAGAAAGTGCCATAGACGAAGACAAACTGCCGCGGCAGCGCGAGCAGCCTGGGCATATCGCCGGTCGCATCCTGATAGGATTCCGAAAGGTTGTAAGAGTAGCGCGCAAACGTGTTGGTGTTCAGATGAACCGTAAACTCCCGATCGTCGGAAGTGCGAAGCGTAAAGTTGGTATCACGGGAGTTATAAGAACTGACGTATCCCGCTATGGTATCGGAGAACGTGAAGTCAACGTTCATTCTGAGATCCTCAATCCTAGGGCTCACAATTGCAAAATGTCATCCAGCGGCCTACGTGCGCGGTGTCGGCATCGTCGCGAAAGTACTCGCGTGCGGCGCGACTCCTTGCAAACCATTTCCAGTTGGTCAACGGATTCCGAACACTGGCTTTGTCAGACAGCGGAACGGTGCGGTTGCGCCACGATCCCGTTCGCATCTAGGTCGGCGAGACTACCACGCGCCGACACTACAGTCAAGCGTCGTTTGCTTTCAACGTCGTTAGCACGTCAGTCCGGTCGGATCAGCACATGACACGTCTTCTTTCCCGACAGTGAGAGTAGGAGACATGCGAAGCTGTATCGGATACGACTAGCCCTGTATGTAGAGGCAAAAATCATTTAAAGTGTCGCGAACCGGCGGGATAAGTGTACACTGATCCGCGATCTTGAAGTAAAAATGAAATACCGGTTAGGGAGTACCCAATCATGGCGCGGTCAAAAGTCCAGAGCGGGAGCAAACGTATAGATGAGAATGTCGCGAAAAATGCGGCTGCCAATTTGTCCGTCGCAGCCGAGGTCGTGACACAATCCGCGAATAGTAACAGTAGCCGGAAAACGTCGGAAGGGCAAGCAACGATGACCGATTCGCACGCCAGCGTCGTGCCCATCAATCTGGCTGAGGAAATCCGGCACCGGGCTTACGAACTTTCCGAAAATCGCGGATTTGCCTCAGGGCATGAAACCGAGGATTGGCTGCAGGCAGAAAGAGAAGTCATGCAGCGTTATCGTAAGCAGACCGCGTAGTACTGCGGCCTTGGATCTTCTGTGGGCGGCGATTTGGAGGAGAATCCTAGTCGAATCGCCTCTCTTGCGACTCTCGCTCGGCAATTTCATGGGCGACAGAAGTCGCTTACTGATCACCCTCCCCAAGCATTTCTGCCGGATCACTCACCGATTCGGTGCACTTCAGATGCAAAGCTTTTCAGGCTATCGTCAGCCAGAGGGACGGTATACACTGCTCACGATTTTGAATTCAAGAAAGGGGCTCGTGCTGGTTTCGAACTACTGGAGATTTGGTATGTTTAGATCACTGTTATCCATCGCGCTGTCATTGCTTTTGGCCGCAATCCCACTGTATGCGGCCCCACCTGATAACCAAGTTGCCGGATCGGTGAAGGCGCTCATTCCCGACGCATCGCGCAATGCGCAGCCGGTAAAGCTCAATGACAGCGTGGTATGGAATGATCTGCTGAAAACTGACGCCCAAGGACGTTTGCGGGCTGGCCTGACCTCCGGATCCATTCTGAGTCTTGGCTCCAACAGTCAACTCCAGGTGGTGCAGCACGATGTCGTTTCGCAACAAACTTTGGTGGTCGTGGACTATGGGAAGCTACGCAGCCAAGTGGAAAAGATCACCAAACCAGGTGGCAAATACCAGGTCAAAACTCCGAACGCGGTGATCGGTGTAGTTGGAACCGACTTCTACGTCGGGTACGCAAACTCCCAGACAACCGTCATCTGCTATGTGGGCAAAGTTGCGGTCACCCCGGGGTCTGGGGTGAAGGTGATCAAGAACGGGAATGCACAGAAGGATTCGAACAATAACACTCTGCTGGTTGCGGCCGGCGAGATGGCCATCATCGGACTGGAAATGCCCGCCGGAGGCTATCAGGTAGTTGCGACTCCAACAGAGGTTGCGGAGGCGAGTTTGCGGGACACCTATGTCCCCGATCAGCCGGTGCGCGCGCACACGCACAGGTGGCGAAAGGTTTTTATTACGACCGGACTTCTCGGACTGGGGTTGGGACTTGGCATCGCGGAGCGGGGAGGCAGTAGCGGTAACGGAAACGGCAGCACTGGCACTGGCACTGGTACTGGCGGCACTCCGACGGAAACAATCAATTTTAATAATGAATTTGGCACGGTTAATGTTACAAGCGCTGGGATCGTATCCAAAGGGTCGGAGCTTCAGGGCTACAACCGCGTGGTAGCGCCTCCAGAAAGGTCGCTCGGCTCGGTAAACTTCTCGGCGGGCGCATTTAGCGGCGCCAACGTCTTGACCGGAGGAACCTTTTCCAATACAGGGTCCATCTTTAGCATCATCAGTGGCGCCGCCAATTATGGCCAACCGCCGAAGGGAACCATCTTCTCTGGTGCGTTCGTCGGGCCGCTTAACTGGACGCTGGCCAGCCAAACCGGCAAATATACCGATAACTTTACGCTCTCGGGCATGTTCAGTGGCATGTACTCGGGCAGCACTGTAACCGGAAGCATGACGCAAAACATCACGCTGCATACCAACCAGTGGAGCCAGGATCATGAGGCAACGCTGAATCTCGGCACGGGCCAACTCACTGTTCCGGATCCGGCCAGGAGCGGGCTGGCCCGCATTAAAATGGGATCCGGGACAGCTAGAGGCAGGAAGCGCCGGGCGCTGTTCAGCTGGTCATTCGTATTTTGAGCTGTCCTGCATCTCTGTCGTACGTTCTTGCGTAATCAAGCTTAGCAGCAGAATTCATGCGGGACACCTGAATATTGCTCCGCCACATTGTGAAGATTCCTGGGGAAGTGGCGCTCCCGAAACGCACCTCGCAGCGAGTCAAGACAGGCGCAGACTCTTGAGCGAGGCGCGAGCCTCTCCTCGACTGATGTCAGGGACAATGACCAATTCAAGAACAGTGACATCAGAGAGTTGAACCTGATATTCCTCGACCTCGCGTGTTGTCCCAGGGGAACTGAAATTCCACTGCTGGCGCACAATTTCTCGAAACGAGCGTCCGCCATCCGGAGACCATCGCAAGACGAACTCTTGGGTACGCTCTGTTTGGGTTTCTTCGAAGACGAGCGAGATGCGCGTGAGTCTTTGCGGCTCGTCGAAGATTAGCCGGACGGTCTGAGTGCCAGAATTGGCGGCACGCCAACCCCGCACTTCTCCCGGGACCAGTGCAGACTCGACCGGATATTCCTTCTCTTCCGATGTAACCTCGACCATGGCTGCATCTTCGAGGTCCAACCAGCCTTCGTCGTGGGGCGGAGCATACTGCGAAATCGGCGTGATTAGGCGCTTGCGCATAACGTACAAGTTTACCTCCGATCCTGCTCTCGTGATCGCCGAATGGAACGGGCGAGACTTTTGGAGTCATTTTTTCAGTTTAGTTGTGCCATTCACAAACTCCGACAATCAAGGATTGCCTTGTCGGCCTACCCACGCTCCATTGACATCGTTGCTTTTCGATGTCGAAGTAAATCTTGTAGTGGCGCGGTATTTGGCTATCTTAATAAATAAGGGGAACTGCGCTGCAGTTCCCCTTATTGGACAGTTTTGGACAATCGCTACAAGTGCCCATTGAGTCCCACTGCACCCACATGGTTCAAACCGCGAGGCATTGGCGCACGTTCGCGCCGGATGCTGGTTGCAGGGTCGTACTCGTCATTGAGCGGCTGATCAACAAAGCCGTCGGCGTACCCGCCGAGCACGTATACTTTCCCTCCGACTTCCGCTACCGCAACTTCACTGCGGGCGTGAGGCAGGGTAGCCCGATAGAGCCAACGACCTTACCCCTGCAACGGAGGTGTCTCTGGCCCGCTGGTCCCGGCTCGGTACTGTTGCGCCCCGGATGCAACAACAAAAGAGAGAATTGCGATGACAACCGCAGTTTCAATGCTTCGCATGATTTCCTCGACTCCGAGCTTTCCAACTAGCCAAGACTAAACACCCCGGCCGAGCCGTGTCAGGGCTACCGACAATGGTGCATGTTCACTCGTTGGCGAATCCAGTCTCCTAGTTGCGGAGTGGATTTATCAATTCAGGATTACTCGTACTTCGTCGTCCTGGCGAGAAGCTTTCAAGGTACTCGAATGTGAATCATTCAAGATTTTCCGTCTCCTGCGCAGCAAAAAAGCGATCGCAGATCGAGATCCCCTCTTTTACTCAAGGAGTAAGAGCTATGTTTCAAGAATTGATGCCTCTACTCACACAATTCTGGCGTTTCGAGATTCACCGCGTCGGCCATTCCGAGAGTGGAACGATGCGTCTCTGAAGACGGCGTTAAAAGGCGAAGAGTATTGATCTTGTTCTCCCTCAGACCGAAGATGCAGGATTTGCGGAGTGCGTCTTCGGAATCGCGAGGACGGTTACGGCCGAAATGCGGGCCGCCTCGGAGCTTGCAGGGAGTGCTTACAACCGGTATGGAACGCGACGTGCAAGCTATGGTCTTGGATTGTTCCGCTTCAGGTTGGCAGACAATGCGGACCGATGGGCTCAAACGATTTATAAGTGAGCACGAACTCCTGATGTCCCAGGCTCTCAGAGCAACTGGGCTTGCCGGACGATATTTCCAAGACTTTGCTGAAGATTTCTCGGCCGATTTCGTCCACGCTGGATTCCAAGCGCAGAATTCTTCCGGCATTCACATCCATGTCGTCACTCATGCGGTCGTAGGTTTCGGGATTGGCACAGATCTTGATGACGGGAGAAATCGCGGAGCCGACGACAGAGCCGCGTCCGGTCGTAAAGAGAATCACGTGCGACCCGCAGGCGATTAACTCCGCGATCTCGGCATTATCGTTGATATTAGGAAAGCCAAAGCGGGGTTCGCCGTCGGGCACGACATCGAGGAGATACAAGCCGCCTTTCCGTGGGATGTCGCCGGGCTTGATGAGCCCGGAGATTTCCGAGTCGCCACTCTTGCAATACGCGCCGATGGATTTCTCTTCGATCGTGGTCAGGCCGCCTTCGGCGTTACCGGGCGCGAAGCTGGCATGGCCCATCACCCTGTAATAGCGGGCCGCCTTCTCGACGGACTTCTTCAGCTCTTCACCGAGTTCCGGGGTCACAGCGCGCGAAGACATGACCTCCTCAAGTCCGATCATCTCGCCCGTCTCCTCGAAGATGGTCGCCGCACCCTGTTTAACCAGAAGGTCGAAAGCGCGTCCGACGGCTGGATTGGCGGTGATTCCACTGGTGGCGTCGGAGCCTCCGCATACGGTTCCCACCACCAGTTCATTCAACTGGAGCTGTACTCTGGGCACGGTTTCGATCTGCCGCAGGGCTTCTTCCACCCAGGCTTTGCCGGACTCGATGGATTTGCGCGTGCCCCCGGTTTGCTGAATTACTACCGTCGTCACTGGACGCCCTGTATTCTTTATATTTTCGGCGAGACGATGGCGGTTGAAGCTTTCGCAACCCAGCGAGAGCAACAGCGCTCCTCCAACGTTTGGATGCGTGCACAGCGCGGTCATCATGCGGTCGGCGTAGGAGTTCGGGTAGCATCCGCCAAAGCCGATCAGATGCACCGATTGGCCTTTAAAAGAATCCACAATCTCGCGGGCCACGTGGTGAGCGCATTCCACGAGGTAAGCTACGACAATACAATTCCGAATTCCTTTTCTTCCGTCCGAGCGAAGAAAGCCTTTCAAGATTTCCGAGTTATTTGACGAAGACATTATCTTTGTCCAGCGTGTAAGTGGGGATATAGTCGCTTTTCAAGTTATGGAGATGCATGTGGGACCCGACCGGGATCCTTTCTTTTGCGGATCCTATCGGTACACCGCACTTATACACCTTTTCGCCAGCCCGCAGATCGCGGGCAGCGACCTTATGTCCAATGGCGATGTTTTGCGTGAACACGACTTCCCGGCCATCAATGTGGTCGACGTCGCCCGGTCGTAAGGGAGTGACCACAATGAGGACGTTATCATCGCGATGGAGGCGCAACAGCTTTCTTGATTTACCTTCGTGTTGCATCAGAATTTTCCGTGCTTCAAATAGGCATCGACGGGGTCAACTCCCTGCAAGATAGCTTTACGAACCAGATTTTCCGTCCGCAGCACTTCTTCGGTCCGCTCCACAACTTCGGACGTGATGGCCGCCGGAATGATTACGATTCCGTCACGATCCGCGAGCACGTAGTCGCCGGTGTGCAGCGTGACTTCACCAATCTTAATCGGCTCGCCTAATGCCGTGGCCGCCCACTTACCGACTATGTCCACAGGGGTGAAATAATTGCAAAATACGGGAAAACCTAAGTTCTCGATAAACGTCGAGTCACGGCAGCCGCCATCCACAATGTAGCCTAGCACTTTCTTGTAGACCAAGGTTTCAGAGGATAGCTCTCCCATGTGCGCTAGCATGCCGTCATGAGGTTGACAAATGAGCACTGTATTCGTTGGCGCTTTTGATAAGAGCTCGCACCACTTCAATAAGCTCTGATGATCGTCCAAAGTATCATCGCGCTTGCCTTCGATGGTGAAAATGGGACCGGCCAGTTTGTGTTTTACGTTCAGCGGTCGAAGGTGATGGGGAAGTGTCTGGTGAAGGTAGCCCGCGGCCCGGAGTACATCATAGACGGCGCCACTGTAACAGTTCCTCAATCGGTCAGCGAGCGTTACTGATGGTGCCATTGCAGGGTCCGCCTTATTTTGTTTGTGGTTGATTCCTGAACTTCTCCGCATCTCGATACTTTACGGTTTGCAGGTGCTCGCAATAGAGAACGAGTTCGCCCGGCATCTTGAACACTTCGTAAGAGACCTTCACCATGCCCATCTCGGCGTACTTCGGCCATTTTTCAAGCTGGGTTCGAATGGTGTAAATCGTGTCGCCCACAAATACGGGTTTAATGAAGCGCAACTTATCGTATCCGTAGCTGAAGGTGTGAATATTGTTATGCGCCATCAGGCCAAGCCCCAGGCTGAAAACCATGGCGCCCGCGACCAGGCGTTTCTTAAAGACTCCCTCTTCCTTAGCGAAGACGTCATCCGCGACGTAGGGATGCATGTCGAGAACGATGGCATTGAACAACATGCTCTCGCCTTCGGAGATGGTGCGGCGAATCGAACGCGCCCGCTGGCCTACTTCGAAGTCTTCGTAGAGCCAGTCTTCCGCATTCCAGATCGAGATTTCCTTGTGCTTCGTGGGATCGGGATTTGGATTCTTCACCAGTTTCCTCTCTATGTTCTTACGCGATTCGGCGGGCTGCGACTCGCTGTGCGGCATATCGATCATTCAGCCATCGGATCAGGTCCGGGTCTTTCAGTTCCCCACGCAAGCAGCGATTGATCTCGATACCGGCAGCTTCAAAAAAGCGCACAAAGCCATCGAAACGGGGACGCAAATAAGCGGTCTGCAAAGTCGGCAGCGTTCCGGAAAAGAAACCATCGGCCATGGCATTGACCGATGAGTCAGTCCATGCCGCCAAACTGCCAGGCTGACCGCCTTCGCGAAAATAAGTCCCGCGCTGGTGGGCGGGGCTCACCAGCCATTTTGCATAGGCAACGGCCTGCGATGGATGAGTACTGAGCTTACTGACGGCAACGCCGGTACCTCCCAGCATGGTGCCAGCACATCCGCGGTTCCCAGCGGCCGGAGCGTTTGTGAACTTCAAGCGCAGCGCGTTTCCAATCCGCGAATAGTTGGAGTAACCAAAACCAAATGGACAGTAGACCGCGTCGTTACCACCAACCATAAAATCGTAAACCTGGATCGGGTTCCATTCTACGGACCGAGGATGGGCGCCGCCAATGAGCGCGTGCAGGCGCGCGAGTACCTCAACGGCGACAGAGTCTTCGACGAAAAATTCCCGTTCCTCCGGAATAGGATAGCCAAGATTCGCGCTCATCGTGAAGAACAGGCTTATGGCATCCGTCGGACACGCCGGCACCACGATACATTTGCCTGCCCGGCGAGCTTTGTTACCCAGCTCTAAAACACCATCGAAAGTGTCGGGAACCAAGTCAGAGAGCGCCGGTAACAGATCGGGTCGATACGAGGCAACTTGAGTTGCAGCATCAATGGGTAGCGCCCAGAGGCCTCCGGCATACCAGTAGGATTCCCAGGAAGGTCCCACCGAATCTGCGGCAAAACGAGTTCGTTCCGCTGAGCTAATGAAAGGGGCGAGATCGACCAACGCTTCGTGGGCCGCGGCAAAGCCGACAAAGGGGTGGTCGACGATGATGAGATCGTAACGACCCAGATACTGCTCGATCGGAGCCTCGCCGAATTCACGCAGGGTGCGCCGCTCCCAGTGGATTTTGATTTCCGGATTTTGATCTTCGTATTCGGGAACGCCGCCGAGCAGGGGAGCATAGCCGCGGGGATGATCCCAGGTGAGTCCTTTGAGATTAATCGGCATACCCACCTCCCTGCTTCGAAGACTTTTCCGCTGATGCGTTCATGCGGCCGGCCTTTTCTCAGCCAGCAATATGTGCTCGCAATATAGAACGACTTCGTCGCGCTGGTTCAGAACTTCACACGCTTCTACCACGCGGCCCAGAGCCTTGCGTTTCGGGTCTTCCTGTTTTTCTTTCACCGTGACTCGCGTCCGCAGAGTGTCTCCGATAAAGACGGGCTTGGGAAAACGAAGTTTGTCGTATCCGTAGGTAAAAGCGACGGGGTTGATCTGACTTGCAGTAAGACCGATGCCGATGGCAAAAGTCATGGTGCCGTGTGCGATGCGCTGACCGAAAGGAGTCTGACGGGCAAACTCCGCGTCCACATGGTGCGGGAAAAAATCTCCGGTGTGGCCGGCATGAATGACGACATCGGTCTCGGTGATGGTGCGTCCGGAAGTGACGCGCTGGTCTCCAACCACGTAATCCTCGAAGTACTCAGTTCGCGTCATGAGAGCACCGCGCCGGAAGAAAGTTTCAGCATTCCTCCGCCGATGGCAGCTGAAAGATCACGCGAAGCCCTGCGCAACGCCGCTTTCACCTGCGGCGCCCCCAGGCTGTCCCCGATGCGCGCAAGAAAAGGAGTCGTGATCGCCGCGACCGCTTCGCCGTGTTGATTCAGTACGGGGTAACTGATATTCACCACGCCACGCACCTGGTAGCTGGCGAGCTCTTCATAGCCGCGCCGTCGAATCTGGTTCAGGTGGCGCTGGAGGCCAGTTGGGGCGGGCTTGGCGGTGCGAACTTGCCATGCTCCGAGGGCGCGCGCCCGAACCTCGTCGCTTTGAAAAGCCAGAATGACGTGTCCGGAAGCCGTGTTCAGGAGATCGATGTTCGCTCCCAGCCGAACCGAGAAGCCCATGATCCCAGGAGCATCGAATTGCGCCACCACGACCACTTCGGCATGGTTGAGCATGGCTAGATGGCAGGACTGGCCGGTAGTGCTCGCAACCTGCCGCACCAGTGGGCGCGCCCGCGCGATCAAGCGTTGCAGCGGATGATGATGGTGGGCAATTTCAAACAATTTCAACGTAAGCTGATAGCGTTCGTCCGGGCTCGTTCGGGAAATGTAGCCCCGCTCTTCGAGACACACCAACATACGGAAGACCTCAGTGATCGTGCGACCAAGGCGGCTGGCGATCTCGCTGTGGGTCAAGGCTTCAGGGACCGAAGCCAGAAGCTCAAGAATGTCCAGGCCTTTTTCAAGGGCGGGAGCGGCGTAACGGTTTCGCCGCGCAGTCAGCTGCCGTCGAATTGAGAGGGCGCTCCGGGCGGTCATGGGAAGAATTCTTTCAGCCTACTACATATTTTCTCTAATGAAAACGATATTTCATGAGTAGAATAAAATCGGGTTTTTTTTAAGGAGCCTTTCGTGACGCATTCGACAGCCGGCCCACAACGGCCTCTCAACAGCGTTCTGGTGCTTGACTTCAGCCAGTTCCTCTCCGGATCGCTGGCCACGCTTCGACTGGCGGATCTTGGCGCCCGCGTAATCAAGATCGAACGCCCCGGCACGGGCGACCTGGGACGCACGATTTACCTGAGCGACACCGATGTGCACGGAGAGAACACGCTCTTCCACGCCATTAATCGTAACAAGCAGAGTTACGCGGCAGATTTGAAGAATCCCCCGGATTTGGAGAAACTCCGCCGATTGATTGCGCAGGCGGATGTGATGGTGCAGAACTTTCGCCCAGGCGTGATGGAGCGGTTGGGCTTGGGTTACGACAACGTTTCGCAGATCAACCGGCGGCTAGTTTATGGAATCGTGTCGGGATATGGAAATGCCGAAGCATGGCGTGACCGACCGGGACAGGATTTATTGGCGCAGGCGCGCTCCGGGATCATGTGGCTGAGTGGCGACGATGGCGATCCTCCGACGCCCATGTCATTAGCTATTGCCGACATGCTGGCTGGGCATAACCTCTGCGAGGGCATACTAGCCTGCCTTGTGCGGCGGGGCGTTACTGGCCAGGGCGGGTTGGTGGAAACCAGTTTGATTGAGGCTTTGGTGGATTTTCAATTTGAGGTGCTTACTACGCACTTGAACGACGGACGACGCCCGCCGAAAAGAAGCGCGTTTCGCAATGCCCACGCTTACCTGGCGGCGCCTTACGGAGTTTACGACACGGCCAATGGTTACCTGGCGCTCGCTATGACCCACCTTCCGACCTTAGGAAAATTGCTCGACTTGCCCGCCCTTCAGGAAATTTCAAACCCGGCTGACGGCTTTCGCCGCCGCGACGAAATCAAACAAATCATCGCCCGGCGTCTGCGAGAACAAAGCAGTGAGCACTGGCTCGAGATTCTCAATGCCGCCGACATCTGGTGCGCCGAGGTTCTGGATTGGCCCGAACTCTGCGCCAGCGAAGCGTTCCGGCAACTGGCCATGGTTCAAACTCTCAAAGACGGAAAGGGAATCGAGATTCTTACCACTCGCCTCCCGATTCGCCTGGATGGAGGGTTGCTGACGAGCGAGCAACTTGCTCCCCGCGTAGGACAACACACCGAGACGATTCAGCAGGAATTTGGGCTTTAGTCTGGGTAATTTAGCCCAGCCGGTAAACACGCATTGGATTATCGTGGAACAGCTTTTTCTGGTTGGCCTCGCCCGCCGGTTGCGTGATTGCCTGCAACGTGTCGACCCACTGCCGATAGCTCGCGGAGAGAGTGCAGACCGGCCAGTCGCTCCCGAAGAGCACGCGATCCCAGCCGAAGCTGGTGATCGTGTGTTCGATGAAAGGCCGTAGGTCTTCTGCGGTCCATTGTTGCGGATCGGCGTACGCGACAAGGCCAGAGATTTTGCAAAATACATTTGGGAATTTGGCAATCTCCGTGATGTCAGAGCGCCAGGGATCGAGATTCTTTTCCTTCACTTGGGGCACTCCGCAGTGGTCAAGGATGAAAGTTACATCCGGGCACTTGGATACTAACCCAATCGCGATCGTTAGCTGCCGCGCCAAGACGCAGATGTCGAAGGAAAGGCCGTAAGCCGACAGGGCGGCCACATTCTTGATGAAGGTCTGCCCCTGAGCGAGGCTATCCGGTTGAGTGTGGAGGACGCGGCGAATACCCTTCACTTTGCGATAGCCGGCGATCTGGTCAAGATAGGCTTTGAAGTCCTCATTCTCCGGCCGCCCGCAGGCCACAATGCCTTCGAGCGGATTGTCGGGCTGATCGGCGAGAGCGAGCAGACGCCGTGTCTCGTCGAGCATGAACCGTTCATCGACATCGGCTTCAAGGTGCACTGATTTGACCACGTTCAGTCCCTTCGTTGCCGCCAGGTAATCCGGCACGCGGAACGAACGATTCAGCTGCGGAACGGACTCGAGCCAGGAGTAATGAAAAAGATCCAAATCCCAAAGGTGCTGGTGGGTGTCTATGATCTGCATAATCGGCGGATTTCTATTTTTTGCATTTATGATTTCTGTCAGATGCTCCGCATCAGAGAATCTGCATTTCGATTTACCGTACGGAACTCTAACCGTAACGTCAGGGAACGTCAAAAGCAGCCGCGTTTCAAACTCAGTCGCAATGAAAAACTTCCTCCATGTTCGCCCACCATTCCCCGGGGGCGCGGGTTTCGAGGGGTTTCTGCATAGGCATCATGATCGCCCACCACTCCTGCGTCTTGGGATCGGCCGCCATTTTCGCCATATCCGCGGCGAAGTCTGTACCGTGATATTCGAAATAACCAAAGAGCAGGTCGTCTTTCAGGTAGATGGAATAATTCCGAATGTTGCATTTGTCGATCATCGCGAGTATCTCTGGCCATACCGCGGCATGGTACTTCTTGTAGGCTTCGAGGGACTCAGGCCGCACTCCGATCACCGAACCGTAGCGCTTCATGTCACCGTCCTTTCAAGTTCGTTTTGCAGGTTGGCGTCTCCATCACGACTGAGCGCGAGAGTAGCACGTTGCACCTCTCAAGCCGCTCCAATATATTCGAAGCCTTCGCAAGCTGGCTATAGTTTGTGAGGACCGGCATCACTGAATCGCAACTTATCGCACAAACCATCGCATGACTCAACATCGAATCACATCGCTCGAAACAAGAGACGTGCGCTATCCCCTGCAGGCAGGTGCGGGAAGCGACGCCGTCCATTCAGGGTCGGAGTATGCCTTTGCCACCACGCTGCTCGCCTGCCAGACGCAACTTTTTGGAACGGGTATCGTGCTCACCCTCGGCCGCGGTAACCAGTTGGTTTGTGAAGCGATCGGATGGCTTGGCGAAGAATTGATTGGCCGCGAAATCGAAGAGCTGATGGCGAATTTTGGAGCCGTCGCGCGGAATCTCGCACAACATCCTCAATTGCGCTGGCTGGGCCCGCACAAAGGAGTGGTTCATCTGGCACTGGCTTCGCTCACGAATGCGTGTTTCGATCTCTGGGCTAAGAGCCGCGGAGTGCCGCTTTGGCGGCTGCTTCTCGATCTCGAACCAAAACAAATCGTCGACCTGCTCGACCTGAGTTACCTCGAGGATGTGCTCACCCGCGATGAAGCGGAAGCGATTTTGCGAAAGCACACGAGTTCACGGCCGCAGCGAGAGGGCGTTTTGCGCTGCGGTTACCCGGGATATGACACGTCAGTCGGATGGTTTCAGTATGAAGACGATAAGGTGAAGGAACTGGCCAGGCAGGCTCTGGCGCAGGGATTTCACGCATTCAAACTCAAGGTGGGATCGCGAGATGGCGGGCGCGACGTGCGCCGCGCTTTGATGCTGCGCGAACTGGTCGGGGCGAATGCTCTGATCATGCTCGACGCTAACCAGCAGTGGACGCTTCCTCGTGCCCTGGAGATGTGCGAACAACTGCGGGGCATGAACCCGTATTTTGTCGAGGAACCCACGCACCCTGACGATATTCACGCGCATCGTGCCTTAGTCGAAGCGATCAAGCCGATTCCGATTGCCTTGGGCGAGCACGTTCCCAATCGGATCATGTTTAAGAATTTTATGCTGGCGGAAGCCGTGCACATCGTCCAGGCAGACTGCACGCGGCTCGCGGGAATTTCCGAGTTCATTACGGTGAGCCTCGTGGCACGAAGGTTCGGGCTGCGCGTTGTTCCTCACGTCGGCGATATGGGACAGATTCATCAGCATCTGGTTTTGTTCAACCACATCGCGCTCGGACACGAAGCGGTATTCCTGGAGTGCATTCCGCATCTTCAGCCGCACTTCGTGAATCCAGCCCGGATTGAGAATGGCGTGTACGTGACCGCGCAGGCGGCGGGCGCATCGTCCGATCTGATCAGTGTCCGGCCGCGCGCCTAGTTGCCTCATGCCGAGCTTTATGCGTGGATTTCTTCGGGGCGCACAGCGCGCTTCTCCGCCATCGAACGATATTCGGCAAACACAATCTGGAGCGTGCGCAGATTGTCGCGGCCGCTGGTTTCAGGCTCTGCGTTGCTCTCCATGGCTCGCATCAGGGATGCCATTGGGCCTACGAACGCATCTGGAATCCACATGCTGTCGAGGCGGGCTGAGAACCAGTAACCCGGATTGCGCCTGGACATGAATTCCAGGGTGTCCGGGCGGCCAGCGGGGTAGTTGTACATGAGGCCGATCGTCCCCTTGATCACTCCCGCAGTACCTTCGAGACGAAAGATGGCGTAGGCGTCATCTTGCCAGGTGCTGTGGCAAACATCGATGAGGACTTGCAGGCCAGAGGTGTATTCCCAGGTAGAAAGCGTCTTGCTTTCGGCTTGCGTAGTTTCGCCGGGAGCCCGGCTTCCGCTGGTAAAAACATAGGTCGGATCGCCCAGCAGGTAACGCAGCGAATCAATGTAATGGATGCTGTGGAACATGATCTCGAGGTGTTTACCCTGATAAATCCAGGGCCAGAGACTCCAATCGGTTTTGCAGTGGACTTGGATGGTGCCATAGGTCGGCTCACCGAGCCATCCGTCGTCGATGAGCAGGCGCGCGCAGCGGATGCCGGCATCCCAGCGCATCTGCTGGTTGACCGCGATTTTGACTTTGGCACGCTCCGCGAGCTCGACGCTGCGGGCCGCTTTCGCATATTCATCGGCGAAGGGCTTCTGGCAGAGCATATGCTTGCCCGCGCCTGCGGCCTGCTCGACGATCGCGACCTGTCCGGCGGGGTAGATGGCAATATCGACGAGCTCGATCTCCGGCTGACGCAATAACTCGTCGACGCCGGCATAAACCTTTCCGATTCCGTGCTCTTTGGCAGTACGCTCGGCCTGCTCAAGATTGCGATCGGTAATGCCAACGACTTTGAACCCCGCCTTCTTGTAAGCGGGCAGGTGGGCGTAGTTCACGATGCCGCCGGCCCCGATAATGCCGATACCGTGGTCCAGGCGCTGAGGCATTTTGGGTTTGTAGTCGAGGTGCGGGAACACATCGGATAATTCCGAGACCGTTGTCATAAGTCTTCTGTCTTTCGTCTTTGCGGTTGCGCAGCGCAAACCTTAACATCAACCGCGGATGCAGACCAAACGAAATTGTTCGCGGGACTAGCAGTCTGTGTTTTATCTTTTGAAACGAGCACGCATTTTTTGAATCTGTATCAGGCGGAACTTGCCAGGTTCAATCGGCATGGTTTAGCATTTGCGAGTTTTTTGCGGCATTGTTCGATCGGTTGCACCGAATGAAAATACGAAACCCGAGAATGGAATCGACGCGATGAAGCTGATCCGGTTTGGCGAGCCTGGTGCGGAGAGCCCAGGGATAATTACGGAGAATGCCGCCCGGCTGGATGTTTCCGGCGATGTGCCGGATTACGATGAGGCGTTCTTCGCCAACGATGGACCCTCCCGGCTGAAAGAATGGTTGAAGGAGCACGCTGCCTCCGCGCCGCGAATCGCGCCATCGGTTCGCTTAGGACCGCCGATCTGCCGCCCCAGCAAGATCATTTGCATTGGATTGAACTTTCGCGACCACGCCAAAGAAAGCAAAATGCCGATCCCGACCGAGCCAGTCATATTTCTCAAAGCTACCAGTTCACTGGTGGGGCCGGACGATGATCTCGTCATCCCGAAGGGTGGACAAAAGGTCGACTGGGAAGTCGAGTTGGCGGTCGTGATCAGCAAGAAGTGCGGCTATGTCGAGCGCGAAGAGGCGCTCGATTATGTGGCTGGCTATGCTTTGCACAACGATTACTCCGAACGGGTGTTTCAGTTGGAACGGGGCGGGCAATGGGTGAAGGGGAAGAGCGCTGATACGTTTGCGCCGCTGGGGCCGTTTCTATTGACATCGGACGAACTTCCGGACACGAGTGATCTGGGAATGTGGCTAAAGGTTAACAGCGTCTTCCGGCAGCGCAGCTCGACCAGCGAAATGATTTTCGACGTGCCCGCGCTCGTCAGCTACGTCAGCCAGTTCATGACGCTGCTGCCCGGCGATATCATCAGCACCGGCACGCCAGCCGGAGTGGGATTGGGCATGAGCCCGCCTCAGTACCTGAACGCAGGTGATGTGGTGGAGTTGGGAATCGATCGATTGGGCGAGTCACGGCAGAAGGTCATTGCATGGGAGGCGGTTCCAGTCGGCGCTTAAAGACAGATCCGGTGAAGTGAGACGATTGCGGCTTCTGCTTTAAGATGGCTGAGTGATCCCGCGCGGAATGGGCAAAAGAAATAGCGTGGTTTTGTTGCTCTTTGCGGTTTTCGCGCTGGTGCCACGACTGGCGGCCCAGAGCGCGCAGCCCGGCAAAGTGGCGCTGGAGAGAATTAAGCCGGCGGTTGTCCACTTCGAGAACATTGCGGCGCAAGCCGGGCTGAACGCGCTCAACGTTTACGGCGGCGACACTCACAAAGAATTCATCATTGAAACCACCGGCAACGGCGCCATCATTTTCGATTATGACAACGACGGCTGGCCCGATATTTTTCTGCCCAACGGCTCGACGGTGGAAGGACTTTCCAAAGACAAAGCCCCAACCGGGCACCTGTACCACAACAATCACGACGGAACGTTTACCGACGTGACTGCGCGCGCGGGACTGGCGCATTCGGGATGGGGGCAAGGTGGTTGCGTCGGCGATTACGACAACGACGGCTACCTCGATCTGTTAGTTACGTACTGGGGACAGAACATTCTGTACCACAACAACGGGGACGGCACGTTTACCGATGTGACCGCGCGTGCCGGACTCAAAACCGCGCGTGAAGAATGGAGCACCGGCTGCAGTTTTGTGGACTACGACCGCGACGGCAAGGTCGATATTTTCGTGGCGCGTTACGTGGATTTCAGTTATGACTCAGTGCCCCGTCCGGGGCAGGGACGTTGGTGCCAGTGGAAAGGGATCAACGTAATGTGCGGCCCGCGCGGACTGAAACCGGGTTCGAACGCGCTCTATCACAATGAGGGCGGCGGCACCTTCACCGATGTCTCGCAGAAGTCCGGCATTCTCAACGCGACCGGCTGTTACGGATTCACAGCTCTCACCGCGGATTTCGATCACAGCGGCTGGCCCGACATTTATGTGGCGTGCGACTCTACCGCCAGTCTTCTCTATCACAATAAGCACGACGGAACCTTCACCGAAATCGGAAAGAGGGCCGGAGTGGCTTACAACGAGGACGGGTCGGAGCAAGCGGGCATGGGCCTTTCCGCCGACGATTTCACGCATAGCGGGTTTCAAGATCTTGTCAAAACCAATTTCAGCGACGATACTCCCACGCTTTACCTGAACCGTGGCGACAACAACTTTGATGACGTCACCTACAGCGCAGGCTTGGGCAAAATCAAAACATGGCTGGGTTGGGGAGTGCAATTTTATGACTTCGACAACAGCGGGTGGCCGGGAATTCTAATCGCCAACGGCCACGTGTATCCCGAGGTGGATGGCAAAGCGCTGGGCACCAGTTACCGCGAACCGAAGGTCGCTTACTACAATCTGCGCGACGGCACGTTCGCCAACATCACCGCGGTTGCTGGTCCGGTGCTCAACGAATCTCATGCCGGCCGCGGCCTGGCTCTCGGCGACCTGTTTAACGATGGTCATCAGGAAGCGCTCGTGAACAATATGAACGAGAGACCATCGCTCTACTACAACACGGCGCCGATTGGCCATTGGATCAGCCTGCAACTGGTGGGTGTGAAATCGAACCGCGCCGCGATCGGCGCCGTGGTAACACTTGAACAAGACAAGGGCAAGGACATTCGCGAGCAGGAGGTGCGCAGTGGGGATGGCTACATCTCGGAGAGCGATCTGCGGCTGCATTTCGGGCTGGGCACAGCGGAGAAGGCTGAGAAGCTGGTGATCCGCTGGCCGAGCGGATCGGTTGAGACGCTCTCCAATCTTCCGGCGAACCAGTACTACGTTGTGCGGGAAGGCAGCGGTGTCGATGCCAACCAGACGCGCGGCGTGAGCCCGGTGCGAATTCAAATCTCGCGCGGCGCAAAATAGTTTCATGTTTCACGCCCGCTATTGGTTATTTGCGCGAACATATCATCCGCGCGCATCAACTGCCATTGCCGGCCGAGATGACGGCAATAGCTACCAACAGGATCATGACTCCAATCCAGTTGTAGATCAGCGCCCGACGGCTCGCGCCCTTCCATTCTCCCGAGATCACGCCCCAAAACAGTGCGACGATGATATCCATGGTGGTAAAGACGGGCCAACCTACGATTCCGCCGAGCGTGCCGAGTGAGGCTGCTCCCATTCCGTAGACGACGACGCCGCCAAACCACAGCAGACCCGTGGAGAAACCGAGCGGCCAATAAGTGAAAGGATCTCCCTCACGGAACGCCGCCCAGCTCCGGTTGCGGTTGAGCAGGTACACGCAATAGAGGAAATTTGCCACAAAGCCGCCAGACACGGTGAGCGCCCAAATCGGGTTGGCCGCCATCGCATCACTCGCTCCGAGCCGCAGCGCGCTGAGCCGCAGTTCGTCGCCGAAAACGAAACTAAAGTTCAGCAGCGAGGAAAAAATTCCGGAAAAAAAACAGATCACTAAACCCATAACGAAACCGGAGTGCGCTCCGTCGCTGGTTCGGAGGTCATGCTCGCGCGCGCGCCCGGCGAGCGCGAGAAAGACCAGCCCAAACACCATGATGGCGGTACCCGCGATTAGAGCCAGTCCGCGTTTCAGAAAGAGTTGATCGGGGTGAAGAATCGCCATGGGAATGAGCGAGCCAAACGACGCTGTGATACCAAGGATCAAGGCAAACCCGAGCGCCAATCCCACGCGGCTGATGCCGAGCCCGAATAGCGTCGCGCCCACTCCCCAAAGCGCTCCGAAGACCAGCACCCTGATGAGCGTGGACGCCGAAGTTCCCGCGTAAATGCCGATGACATTCGGCACGGTCGCGAAAGTGATGATCCAAGGGAACACGATCAGGCCTGACAGGGCGAAGATCAACCAACTGTTCTCCCACCGCCATTTCGACATGCGTTTCATGGGGGCGGCAAAGCTTCCCTGAAGAAGGCCGGCAAGCAAAACCACCATCAGTCCCCAAATCACATTTCGATTCATCATTCCGCTCGGCCTCCGCAAGCCCGTTATTGGTTTGACAGATGACAGTACGAGTGAAACACGTGATCGCAGAAGATGAAACATCGATGCGTGTCGCGTCAAGCGAAATCGGCTGCGAGACTACGAAAATCAAGTTTCGTTGACAGCCGTCAAGCCCGTCGTTTACTGTCACGAGACTTCAACATCACGCTCTGGCGCAACGTCACGAGGTTCAAGGTTGATCATCAAATCGGTCACTGTGCGAGCTTGCCGCAACACTAGCGAGGCGATGTCAGACGGCGAAATGCGCGCCGGTGGAAAATCCAACTTCGATTTCCTGGTCATCTCGATGAAGACCGATGCTGGAATCGAAGGCCACTCGTTTGGTTTTGCGGGACGCGGAGCGGAGATGGCGGGCCAGATCGCCGCTTCGGCGTTGAAGCCGTTTTTCGAAGGCAAAGATCCCCTGTTTCGCGAGAAACTGTGGCAGGAATTTCGCACTTACGATCGCTGGTGGAATCACGTACCGATCTATTCCTACGGCCCCTTCGATATCTGCCTATGGGATATCGCCGGCCAAGCCGCCGAGTTGCCTCTATATAAACTGCTGGGCGCTTATCGAGACAAAGTGCCCGTATATGCCAGTTCGTTTGTGCTGCCGTCGCCGGAGCACTATGCGAAACAGGCGCTGCAGGTGAAGTCACGCGGCTGGCATGCCTATAAACTCCATCCGCCCGGCAAAGTTGATTTCGATCTTGCGGCATATCGCGCCTGCCGCGAGGCTGTGGGGCCGGATTTCAAGTTGATGGCGGACCCAGTCGCAGCTTATTCGTACGAAGAGGCCTTGCGCGTTGGGCGTGAACTTGAGCGGCTGAACTTCTACTGGCTGGAGGAGCCACTGCCCGATGTCAACTTCCATGGCTTGAAAAAATTGACGGCGAAGCTCGATATACCGATTTGCGGGACCGAAGTTTTAGCTGGCTCCCAATATTCCACCGCGGAGTGCATCTCGAGTCGAGTCGTAGATATCGTGCGCACCGACGTTTCCTGGAAGGGCGGGGTAACGCCGGTGATGAAAACCGCGCATCTGGCGGAGTCATTCGGGGTGCGTTGCGAGTTGCATACCACGATTTACCATCCGCTTGAGATTGTGAATCTGCATTGCTGCGCCGCCATTTCGAATTGCGAATTCTTCGAACTGCTCTACCCGCTCTCTTACATGGACATGGGTATGAAACGGGCCATTGACATCGACGCCGATGGCTATGCTCATCCACCTGAGGCGCCGGGAATTGGCGTGGAATGGGACTGGGATTTCATCGACAACTGCACCATCAAAGAACTGTGACCTTCCCCTCTCAGAGATAATCCGTTTGCCACGCTCGTTGCTTCGAGAGCGGCTTTTAGGCTAGAGTGCGCTGAGATGCTCCGGTGGTTCCTGATCCTCGTGGCGCTCGTTTCTCCACTGCTGCCTCTCGCTGGCCAGGACATCGACGCCAATATCACGACCGGGAACCGCAGGGCCGCCACGATTGCCGATCAGATTTCGGATCGGGCGGAACGGCGGGCCTTTCTGGCGCTATTCCAGGAAACGCAACCAAAGCGAATTTCGGAGCAAGCCAATTTATTTCTGGCGCGGTTTCCCCAATCTTCGTTTCTTTTCCAGGTTTACGAAATCGCGGCGCGCGCCGGCTTCGCGCAGCAGGATTATGAGGCGGGGCTGAAATATGCGCGGGAATCGCTGGCCCTCCTGCCGGAAAATCCGTTGCTTCTGGTGACCGTGGCCGACGTGGAGGCACAGCAACATAACACCGCCGCGGCCATTTCCGACGCTCGCGATGCCGTCGAATACCTCGACCGCTTTGCCGGTCCGGCTAGTATGGCTCCCGGAAGTTGGCCCGAGCTTAAGAGCAAATTGAAGGCTACGGCCAGGTTTGCCGAGAGCCGAGCTCTGCTAGAACAAGCGCTGGCGATTCCGAAGGGTGAAAGACGCGATGCTCTGCTGAAGGATTGCGAGGCTTCGCTGGCTGAAGCGCAAGGATTGAATCCTTCCGACTCGGAAATTCCCTATTTGTTCGGGCTGGCTCAGCTCGCGTCTGGAGAACTGCAATCCGCCGCCGGAAGTTTCGCCAGGGTGTATCGAACGAGCAACGATCTTGCCCCGAAAGCGCGGGCCAATCTGGAAAAGATTTATGCCATGACGGGTCCGGACACGCACGATACTTTCGATAATTTTGTGCGACGGTCCGAGCGGCAGGAGAGCACTGCCGCCACGATTGACCCGGCCGCCAAGCCATCGGGCAAGCCAATCGCCGGTTACGCGGGCTCCGATTCGTGCCGAGGTTGTCATTCCAGTATCTACCGGCAGTGGTCGCAGACCGGGATGTCCAGAATGCTCCGCCCCTATGTTCCGCAGAATGTCATCGGCGATTTCAGCAAAAACAACATCTTCTACCTGGAGGACCAGGCTACCTTCCATGACGGCAAAGTTGAATTCGCCGGCAGCCGGCAACAAACCATTTTTGCCCACATGGTAATTCGCGATGGCCGGCACTATTTCGACATCCAGCAGTCCGACGGTAAAACGCACACTTACCCCGTGGACTACACCATCGGATCCAAATTCCAGCAGGCTTACGCCACTCGCCTGCCCAATGGAGAGATACACGTTTTCCCCATCCAGTACAGTGCGTTGCAAGAACGCTGGATCAATTATTGGAACATCATCGATGGCGGTAGCGGCGAGCGCGCGGAACTGCGCGCCTGGGAAAAGCTGAGCCCGGCCACCAGTTATCAGGCCATTTGTGCGGTCTGCCACACCAGCCAACTGAGAAATGTGAAGGGCGGCGCTTTCGACGTGAATCACGTGGAATTCCGCGAACCCGGCATTGACTGCGAGATGTGTCATGGTCCCTCCGGCCAACATGTCGCGGAAAAGACTATGAACCAGGCGTATGCGAAACGGGCGATTGACCCGCCGGTGAATTTTCATGACTTAGGCAGCCGCGACTTCGTCCGCATCTGTTCGCAATGCCACATGCAATCGGCTATCCGTGCTCCGGGCCAGGGCGGCGAACTCAACTATTCAAGTTCCGGCGCGTTCTTCCCGGACAACGCCAGCATTCCATTCGGCGAGTTTTCGCGGATCGGTTTCTACAAAGACGGTCGCTTCCGCCAGACTACCTTCATCGTTGAGGCGTTGCAGAGATCGCAATGTTTCCGAAAAGGACAAGTGAACTGTGGAACCTGTCATGATCCGCATGGTCACGATGCCGCGTCGAATCTGACTTCACTCAAGTTTCGCGAACAGCCCGATTTGATGTGTACCGGCTGTCATGCGCAATTTCAGAGCGGCGCAACGCTTGCCACCCACACTCATCACCGTGTCGAGTCGGAAGGCAGCCGCTGTGTCTCCTGCCACATGCCACGCATCATGGACGCCGTTCTTTTTCGTGCGCGTACTCATCAGATCGACGATATTCCCAAACCCGATCTGACCGAGCGCTTTGGGCAGTCCGAAAGTCCAGATGCCTGTTTGCTCTGCCACTCGGAAAAAAACGCCGCATGGGTCAAGCTTGAACTTGAGGCATGGAACCCCAAACCGCAGTGAAGAAATCTTCGAGATGCGGCGGAGAACTCGCTGCGACTCTCGGCGCGAAGCGCGGCGGGTGGCTATGGCGGGCCAGGCGTCTGACGCCAATTGTTGTCGCTCTGCTGGTGACCTGCGTCAGTGTCCAGAAATTAGCTGGAACAGGCGCAGCGCCGGATCCAAACCCTCCCGCCAGATCCGGCTACATTGGCTCCCGAACCTGCGCGCAATGCCATCCGAGTATTTACGAATCCTTCAAGCGCACGGACATGGGGCGGTCCATGTCAGAGGTTACACCGGCGGTGCTCGAGAAGATGCCGCCTTCGGATGGCGTCTTCGATTCCAAACTCAATCGCCATTTTGAAATTCAGGCGCGCGATGGGAACTTGTACCAGAGCGAGTACGCGACCGATGCCGATGGGAAAAAAGAAGTCTTCCGTGACACACGCAAGGTGGAGTGGATCATTGGCTCCGGTGCAAATGGCAGCGGGGCCATCGTGCAGCAGGGCGGATATCTTTTTGAGGCGCCGCTTTCGTTCTATGCCAAGACAAAGCGCTGGGCGCTTTCTCCAGGATATGAATTCGGCGACTACGGTTTCAACCGCCCAATTCTTCCCGGATGCATCTCATGCCATAGCGGCCAGCCTCGTCCTGTGCTGGATGGCAACGGCCGTTTTCAAGAGCCCGCCTTCGCCGAACTTGCCATTGGCTGCGAAAATTGTCACGGTCCCGGGCAGTCACACGTGGCTGCCGCGCAGATGGGATCGCCTCTCGGTTCTATCGTGAATCCAGCCAAGCTCTCCCCGTGGCTGGCGGATAACATCTGCATGGCTTGCCACCAGACAGGAGATGCGCGCGTCCTGCAACCGGGGAAGTCCTATCGCGATTTTGTCCCCGGTGCTGAACTCGATAACACGCTCGGTATTTTTCTCGCCCCCTTCACTCGCGCGTCTGCACCCAAAGACGATTTGCTGGAGCACTATCTCTCCATGCGACTCAGCAAGTGCTATCTGAAGAGTGGTGCACGGCTGGGTTGCATCACTTGCCATGATCCCCACGTTCAGCCGGGCCCAACAGAGGCCCCTGCGTATTTTCGCGAGAAGTGCGTGGCCTGTCATACCGAAAAAAGTTGCGCCTTGCCCCTATCTTTAAGGCAGCACAAGACCCCCGCCGACGATTGCGCCGGTTGCCACATGCCGAAGCGCGATGTGACCGTGATCTCCCATTCCGTCCTCACCAATCACCGCATTCTGGCCGAGGCCGAAGAGCCGTTTCCCGACGCTGCCTTTCACCTGACAACGCCACAGCTTCCGGATCTGGTTCATCTAAGTGCCAACCCCGCGAAGCCGGAGAAGCCTTCGCTGTTGACGCTGCTTCAGGCCTACGGCCAGGTCATGCTGGGCCGTCCCGAATATCGGCCGCGTTATTGGTCGGTCGCGCAACAACTCGCCGTCGCCGATTCGGCCGAGCGGGAGAACGTTCTCGTCCTCGAAGCCGAAGCTGACGAAGCTCTGCAACGAAAAGATGCTGGGAGCACAGCAGAGGCGATCCGATATCTTGCGAAGGCGATTCAGCGTGGCACCACCAATCCGGCAGACTTCGAAGAACTGGCAAAGCTGCTGCTCGCAGCCGGCCGGCGATCTGAGGCTGGCGATATTCTTCGGCAGGGAATTCAGGTTGCCCCCTACGAAGCCGAACTCTATCGTCTCAGCAAGAGCGCCTATTCCGGGCTTGGCAAAACTCCGGAAGCCTGTAACGCGGCCGCACAAGGAAGTCGGGTATCTCCGCAAGACGACGCATTACGAGTTTTTCTGGAACGGTGCGAAACCGCTTCTCCGGCAACTCACAAGTGAAAGTGAATCTGAGCTGGGAACGATTGCGGCCTAAACCCGCGAAGAACTAATCTTCCTCGGACGTAAAGGATTCGCCGTCGCGGGGTCGCACGGTGCAAACCCCATGGCTGCCGAGATCGCGCGCGCCGTTGTTTTGACGGCCCCGGCCAGAACCGCAACCTGGCTTGGACTTACTCGGGTAACGGGTCCGGAGATACTCACCGCGGCAACTGCCTCACCGTGCGAGTTGAGAATTGGGGCGCTCACGCAACGCGCTCCCTGAACCGCTTCTTCGTCGTCGACCGCGTGGCCTTGCTGGCGGATCTTTTCGAGTTCCTCGCGGAACTGCAATAAGTTCATGATGGTCTTTGGTGTTGCAGACAGGAACGTAATCGTCCCCAAAATATTTTCGCGCGTTTCTGCGGGAAGAAAAGCTGCTAACGCTTTGCCCAAGGCGGTGACGTGCAGCGAGCGGCGCGTGCCCACGCGCGATGACAGCCGGAATTCGTGCGGACTCTCGATCACATCCACATAAAGCACAGTGCCTTGGTCGAGAACGGCCAGATTTACGGTCTCCTGCGTTGACTTCCATAACTCCCAGAGTATCGGTCTGGCCACTCCTTGAAGCGTCGACCCATGATGGCCACCCGACATCTGCGACAACCGGGGGCCGATCAGGTAGGCCCCCGCCTCGGTGCGAATGAGATAGCGTTCGCCTTCCAAATGTCGCAGGAAGCGGTAAGCAGTGCTTTTGTTGAGACCAGTCAGATCGCAGATCGCCTTCAACCCCAGACCAGCGGACGAACTTTGCAGCGCTTCAAGAATCCGCAGAACCTTCGAAATCACACCGACAGGAGCTGCTCCCGCGCTGGACTTAGGGGTGCGAGCGGCGGGTTTTGTCTTACGGCCTCCGGGTGTCATTCGCAACTCTGCGTGGCCTAACGTTCCGTTTCAATATACAAAATTTTGGAGCCGCTACAAATAGAAAAGCTCGATCTTGTTTCATCCAGTGAAATATTGTTCGCAATAGTGAAAGTTTTTGATTGACATCATAGTGGAATCAGGTTAGAAGATTGTCCGGTGTGGAATCGTTTTTCGGGCAAGGATTGCAAAGCCCGGCTATCCGCTGAAAAGGGTCAGAAGTCATTTAAAAATGCAGAACCGCAGGGGTCCCATGACGTGACCTCTTGCGAGGAGGATCTACGATGATTCGTCGGGGTTTTCAGGGTGCGTTCGAGCGTAGGTTGGGATTATTTCTGTCGATTCTCGCAGTGGCGCTTGGGTTGCCCCTCTGTGTTCCGCAAGCTTTCGCTCAGGCCACGGCCGCCATCAATGGCACTGTCCGCGATTCGGCGGGAGCAGTCATACCCGACGCCGACGTGGTGCTCCACAACCGCGACACCAACCTCGATCGCAACGCCACCACCAACAGTGCGGGCGCCTACGTGATGCCGGAAGTGCAACCGGGCAATTACGATTTGAAGGTGACCAAGGCCAGTTTCGCCGCCGCAGTGAAGACTGGCATTGTCCTGCTGGTAAACCAGACCGCCACCTACGACTTTTCTCTGAAGACCGGTACCGTCAACCAGGTCGTCGAGGTGCAGGCGAACGCCGAAGCTCTGGAAACCTCGACCTCCGAACTGGGCGCGGTCGTCGTAAAGGAGCAGGTCAATGACCTGCCTTTGAATGGGCGTAATTTCACCCAGATTCTCAGTCTCACGCCAGGCGTCAGCACGATCAACGTCTCCCAGAACAGCACCGCCAGCGGCGGCGTCTGGTCGAACCCGATTGGTACTTTTGTCTATCCATCGGTGAACGGGCAGTCGAACCGCAGCAACCTGTTCTTGCTAGATGGAGTCAATGACGAGGGATCGTTCGGCGGCACCTACGCCGTAGCACCGATCGTCGACGACATTCAGGAGTTCAAGGTTCAATCGCACAACGACGATGCGTCGTTCGGCGGCGTCATGGGCGGAGTCGTCAACGTAGTCACCAAGTCCGGAACTTCAAGTTTTCACGGTTCGGCCTGGGAGTTTGTTCGCAACAAGGCCTTTGACGCCGAAAACTATTTCTTCCATTATCCCGAATATCAGCAGAATCAGTTTGGATTCACGTTCGGCGGGCCGCTTCCGATCCCCGGCGAACACCTCAAGAAAACATTTTTCTTCCTCAGCTACGAGGGATTCCGGAACCATACCGCATCTTCCAGCCCCTACAACGTACCCACTCCAGCCCAGCTTACCGGCGACTTTAGTACGGACGCTCAGCAAATTTACAACCCATACAATTACGTGGCCGGGACAATCCAACCATTCTTGTGCAGCTCCCCTGGTGTGCCGGAGCCGGCGGTTAATGGCGTTCAGACGGGGGGCTCGCCATGCAACTATATCCCGAGCAATATGATCGATCCGAACATGCTCACTTATGCCGAGAAATTGTTCCCGGCAGCGAACAATACACCTACGGTCGCATTTCCTTATAACGGTGTGGATACGACCAAAGCAGACACCCGCCAGGATGAAGGCAGCGGACGTCTGGATCATCAGTTCAGCGAGAAGGATAGCGTCTGGGGCCGCTACACCGCTTTTCGCCAACCGGTAAGCGATTCGGGCGGCTACATTGGCCTGTTGCACTCCCAGGTAACAGACGGATATAACCTCGGTACGAGTTACACCCATCTGTTTTCCGGCTCCATGCTGGCCACAGCGCACTTCTCGCATACCAACGTTAATATCGACCAGGGCACCACCTTTGCCAATGAAACCGGCAGTTTCGCGCCGACAATTTTCAACCCAGACTTTGTCTCCGGCTTCCAGGGTGGGATTTCGATAATCCCTCAGGTTTACATCCAGGGCTACCTCGGTAACGCTAATGCCAGCGCCCACGGCGCTGCCCAAGTCGATCACACGCGGGTTTCCGACATCTGGGAATTCGGGGGCGATTTCACAAAAACCATTGGCCACCATACTTTCAAAGCGGGAATAAACTTTGCCAGCAATAATTCGGACGCTTTGTATCTCAACAATAGCGTCCAGTTTTTTGCGGAGAACACTGCCAACGCTGCCGTCAGTGGCAGCGGCGATGGTCTAGCCTCGTTTCTTCTCGGCGATCCGAATTCGGCCAGTCGTCGTAATGTGATTGAAACCGAACATGGTGGCTGGGTTGATGGTTTTTATGCCATGGATCAGTGGAAGGTAACCAACAAGCTGAATATAAATCTCGGCTTACGGTACGACCTTACCTTGACGCCGATTTACGGCTCTGACGCAGCGGGGAACAATAATGTCGGCGACATGAACTTCCGCGACGGAACTTACGTCCTGGAAACCCCCCTGCCCAACGGCGAGGCCCTCCCCGCCCACGTAGTGGTAACTCCGCTGAGCAACGGGGCGATTTATCATACCGACTACGACGATATACAACCACGGGTGGGAGTTGCCTATCAATTGTTTCCCAATACCGTGATACGCGCCGGGTACGGAAGATTCTTCGATAATTGGGGTGCCATTACTCAAACTGCGCAAAACTTCGAGGGCACCTGGCCGAGCACGAATCAACTCGGAGTTGGCGGGCTGAACCCGGTTGGCACACCTCCGACAACGACTGCGGAAAATCCGATCAATGTCGCGGCCGCCGCCGCATCGCCGTTCGCACAGGCAACTTGGTTTGCCGACCCTTACTTAAGACGGCCTTATACTGACCAGTGGAACTTTGGCGTTCAACAGCAGGTTACGTCGAACGCTGTGGTGACGGCCAACTACGTTGGCTCTGTCGGCAGGCGCCTGGACGTGGGCGGCGAGTACAACGTGGCCACCGTCGCCGGTGGGAACCTGAACACGAATTGCGCGCCCTACTCGAGCTCCGGCGTCACCAACTGCGGCGCTCCCTACCCCTACATTGGACCGACTCCCTACGACAGGAGCGCGGGAAAGAGCACGTATAACGCGCTGCAGATTTCGTTAACCGGGAGGCAGCAACACGGCCTGACCTATCTGATCTCGTATACCTGGTCAAAGAGCTTGGATCTTGGCTGCTCCGGATGGTACGGAGTGGAGGGATGCTCGGTGCAAAACCCATATGACCTGCAAGGTTCCAAAGGCCCATCGGGGCAGGATCTCCCGCAGATCTTCTCCGCTGCGTGGGTTTATGCCTTGCCCTTTGGCAGGGAGAGCAAACTTTCAACCGGGAATCCGGTGGTGAACAAGATCATTGGCGACTGGAACCTGAATGGCGTTCTGACCTTTCATTCCGGGCAAGCCTTCGACGTGGGCAACTCCGAGGCAGACGACACTGCGGAGACGGGCAATACATACGGCAACTTTGGCAACGGATACGATGGCTACGAGCGAGCCAATGTGATAGGCCCCCTCTATCCAAGCGACAAGGGGCCGGCCCAGTGGCTGAGCCCCATTGGCGTAGGTTATGCAGTGCCAGCTTTGGGTACATTCGGAGATTTGGGCCGGGATTCGCTGCGCTCGGATTGGAGCAAGGATTTGGATCTCTCGATCTTCCGGCAATTCCCGATCACCGAACGATTTCGATTGGAGTTCCGCTTCGAGACGTTTAATTTAACGAATACTCCGGTTTGGGCCGTGCCGAATTCGAGCCTGGACACGCCCACGCAATTCGGGAAGGTGTCGAGTACGGCAAACGTGCCTCGACAATTGCAATTCGCGCTGAAACTTTATTTCTGAGTGCCGCCCATGCAGCGGCCTCGACTTCGAAAGTGGAAAGCGTAGGTGTGGGCGTATCCGTCTGGCTGGAATACGGAGCGCCCACAACCTCTCAGTTGACGGGCCGATCATGCGAATTGACCGGTAGAATTACGATCGCGAGCTTTACACTTGTACCAGCGCGACACCTCGCCCGCATCTTACAAAAAGCCCCCCACTTTTTGCCATCAGGCGACACGGTGACAGGTAATGGTAGTGACTGAGAACCGCAACGCGAGAGGAAGTCGGGTTTCGGTAAGACGTATACTCGTGCAACTGAGTCGGCTGATGATCCTCGGTGGCACAATCCTCACAGCCGCAGAGGGGACGGCCGGTCAAAACGCGTCCAAGGTGCATTCGACTGTGTTGCCCCAGTCTTGCCTAGAGCAAAGCCATCCTTCAGAACAGGTGACGGCACTACTGGAGAGCCTTCGCGACCATCCAACGTCTGGCGCCTACAACACATTGGGAGTCTTGTACGCCCAGTCCGATCGGGTCTCGTGTGCCATCGCGGTTTTCGAAACTGCCCTCAAACTAGAACCGCAGAACTGGGAAATTCATTACAACCTGGCTCTGGCGCTGCTGAGCAAGGGAGACCGCGCGCGCGCTGTGCGCGAACTCCAAATCGCCATTCAGCAGAAACCAGACTCGGTGAGTTCGCATTTCGCGTTGGCTAGCATTCTGGAGGACGAGAAAAAATGGGGACAGGCGGAAGAACAATACCGCTTGGCGTTGCAGATTGATCCGCGCTTCGCGCAAGGGGCGATCAAGCTGAGTGGGGTGTTAATTATCGAGGGTAAGTCCCAGGCCGCAGTTACCTCACTTGAGAACTCCATTAAACAGGAGCCGCCGCCCGATCAAGCCGAGTCGCTCCAGGAAGCTCTGGGCGCGGCTTACGCGGCAAACGGCGAGATGGAAAAGGGGCTGAAGACACTCAAGGATCTCGTAGCAGAGCACCCGGATTCCGCTCATGCCCACTTCAGTCTCGGGTTGCTTTACACCCCCCAAGCTCAAACGGATAGGAATGAAGACGAACGAGCCGCAATCACGGAATTCCGCGAAGCCTTGCGGCTCCAGCCCTCCATGGACGCGGCCCGGATGGCTTTGGGGCAGGCTCTAATGTCATCGCAGCAGTACGCCGACGCGGTTCCGGTTCTTATCGACTACACCAACCGCGAACCGAAAGATGCGCAAGGTTTTTATGCCCTTGGGCAGGCTTATGAAGCAGTCAGGAAATCGGATTTGGCCATCGGCGCGTTTCAACACGCCGCCAGCCTGGCACCGCGAGATGCCGCGATGCGTCTCCACCTCGGAATGCTGCTCTCCGCCAAGGGACAAACCGCTGCCGCCATCGAGCAACTGCAAGTTGCCGAGCGGATCGATCCATCCGACCTTGCAACGCACAAAGAACTTGCCGCGCTCTTCCAGAAAGCCGGCGACACAGAACACTTCCGTATTGAGCAAGCCAAGTTGAATGCCGTAGTGTCGAGCGGCGATAAGGAAGCGGCGATGGCCCGGCTCTACGATGAGGCCAACCGGGATATCGCTGCGGGAAAAGTCAAGGCGGCGGCGGAAAGCTATCGCAAAGCCCTGCAACTCAATCCCCGCGACGCCAAACTCCACTACAATCTGGCGCTCGCGCTCGACAGAGTCGGAGATGTCACTGCGGAGCGAAAAGAGTTGCAGAGAGCTGCGGAGCTGGACCCAAATTTTGCCGCTGCTCCAGACCAGTTGGGACTGCTGGCGTTGAACAGCGGTCAGCTCCAGGAAGCCGAGAAGCTCTTCCAGAAAGCGTTGGCTATCGATCCTGGGTTCGCTGAAGCACAGAGCAATCTGGGAGTGCTCTACAGCCAGCAAGGCAAAAATGCCGAGGCGGAGCAGCGGTTTCAGCAGGCCATTAAGAATGATCCGAAATACTCCAAGGCAACCGTCAACCTCGGACTGCTCATGGCGCAAAGGGGAGCGTTCGCGGAGGCGGAACAGCAATTTCGAACTGCGATACAGACGGATCCCAGCTACGCGGGCGCCTACGCCGCCCTGGGAATGCTGCTGGCGAAGACGGGGCGGGGAACCGAGGCAATCAAAAGCTTTCAGCAGGCGGTGACTTTGGAGCCGGCTTCAGCCCAGGCCCATCTGAACCTCGGTATTGCCCTGGTCGATCAGTTTGACCGTCCCGCCGGACTTAAGGAATTCTTGGAAGCCGCGCGCCTCGATCCCAAACTTGCTTCCGCTCATTACAACCTCGGTCGTTTCTATTTCGAGACCGGCAAATACGAAGACGCCGACAAGGAACTGGAGTCAGCAATCCATTTGCAGCCTGATTATGCCGGTGCGCTCTATTTCCTGGCTTTAGCCGCAAAACAGGAAAATCAACTGGAGCGCTCAAATCTGCTTCTGAAAAAAGTGGTGACGTTACAGCCGAACAACGCCGACGCGCAGTATCTTCTGGGCCAGAGTCTGGAGCACTCCGGCGACAACGCCAGCGCGGTGCAGCACTGGAAGGCGGCGGTGCAAGCTGACCCGAATCATTCCCAGGCGCTGTACAACCTTGCGAGAGCGTTGAATCGGATGCACGATCCGCAGGCGACACGGTATCAGGAACGCTTCGATGCTTTGCAGAAAAGTCAGCAGATCGCGGATCGGGTTTCCGAGCTCGGCAACTTTGCGCTGGAAGCGGCAAATGCCCAGAACTGGCCGCAGGCCGTGGCGCAAATGAACGAAGCGATCGAGTTGTGTGGAAATTGCCCGCAAAGTGCGCACCTGCATAAAAACCTGGGGTTGTTCTACAGCCGAACGGGAAATATCGGCGAAGCGAAAAAAGAGTTGCGGGCTGCGTTGCAACTGGCGCCGAACGACGCCGATGCGCAAAACGCGCTTGCCATGCTTGAGCGTGCTGAGGATCAACCGGTTAAATAGGCCAATGCGAATCGACGGGAAGCAGGAATCATGGACGAAGTTTTGAAAGGTAATTCAAACGCGTTTCGCCTCGACGGCAAAGCTGTCGTCGTCACCGGGGGCGCTAGCGGCATTGGCCGAGCGGTAGCTCATCGATTTGCGGGCAGCGGCGCCTTCGTTCACTTGCTGGATGTGGACGAGGACGCTGCTAAGAAGGTTGTCGGCGAAATCGTCGCCAATGGCGGCAACGCTAAGGCGTATGGCTGCGACGTTTCCGAGCAGCAGAGCGTAAAGGCCGCGTTCAACAACGTCTTTCAGGCGGGACGCCTGCACATTCTCGTAAACAACGCCGGAATCTCCCATGTGGGCAACCTGGAAAGCACTGGCGAGAGCGATTTCGATAGAATTTTCGCGGTCAACGTAAGAGGTATATACAACTGTATGTACGTGTCGGTCGTTCACATGAAAGAGAATGGCGGCGGCACCATTGTCAATATGGCCTCGATTGCCGGAACATCGGGCCTCGCCGATCGCTTTGCCTACTCCATGAGTAAGGGCGCCGTGGTCGCGATGACGTACTCGGTGGCAAAGGATTACATCACCCACAACATCCGCTGCAATTGCATTTCGCCCGCCCGGGTTCATACTCCTTTTGTCGATGGCTTCCTGCGCAGTAACTATCCCGGCAAAGAACCGGAGATGTTTGAGAAGCTGGAAAAATCGCAACCCATCGGGAGAATGGCTCGACCCGACGAGATCGCCGCTCTCGCCCTTTATCTGTGCTCGGAAGAAGCGTCGTTCGTTACCGGTTCGGACTACCCGATTGATGGCGGGTTCCTGAACCTTCGCGGTTAACGTTTTCCAAGACGGCTGCGATCATTTCGGCTCCGCGATTTTTCGGTTTTCAATTTCATGGATCTTCAACTCAAAGACAAAGTCGTAGTAGTCACCGGCGGCGCGAAAGGGATTGGATCGGCGATCACGCGAATCTGCGCCCACGAAGGTTCCATCGTGGTTGCCGTCGATCGAGATTTTGTGGCCGGCCAGGGCCTGCAAACCGAACTTCATGCCCACGGGCTGGAAATTAATTTTATTGGCATGGATCTTGTGCCGGCTGCGAATTGCAAGGCTCTCGTCGAGCAAGTTGTCGCAAAGTTTCACCGCATCGATGCTCTGGTCAATAACGCCGGCATCAACGATAAAGTGGGCCTCGAACAGGGTACTCCCGAGGAATTTATCGCGTCCCTCGAGCGGAATCTGCTCCATTACTACAATATGGCGCACTATGCGCTCCCTCATTTGAAGTGTACCCGCGGCTCCATCGTCAACATCAGCTCGAAGACTGCTTTGACTGGCCAGGGCTGCACCTCGGGATACGTCGCTTCCAAGGGAGCGATCCTCGGCTTGACCCGCGAATGGGCGGCCGACTTGCTTCCCTACGGCATACGGGTCAACGCGGTCGTGCCAGCCGAAGTGATGACCCCGCTCTATCAACAATGGCTGGATAGCTTTCCTGATCCAGAAGAGCAACTCAAGCGGGTATCCGCCAAGATTCCTCTGGATCGACGAATGACTACCCCCGATGAAATTGCCGACATGGTGGCGTTTCTCCTGTCCGCGAAGGCCGGCCACATCACCGGCCAGCACATTTTTGTTGATGGCGGATACGTGCATTTGGATCGCGCCTTGACCTAACTCGGAAGCCAGTGCAGGAGGGATATGACTAAACCGTCCGCGCCGATCACGGAGCGCCGCTACATAGTGCCTTTGATCCTGGTGACCAGCCTCTTCTTTCTCTGGGCCTTGGGCGTTAATCTCAACGACATTCTGATCCCCCACCTTAAGAAGGCATTCCGTCTCTCCGACCTTCAGTCCTCATTGATCCAGACGGCATTTTTCGGCGGATATTTTCTCGCTGCCCTGCCCGCGGGCTGGTTGATGGAAAAAATTGGCTACCGGCGGGGCATTCTGGTTGGCTTGGTGACTTGTGCAACCGGATCCCTCTTATTTATTCCCGCCGCTTCGATAAGGCTCTACGCATTTTTCTTGTTCGCACTATTCGTCATGGCCTGCGGTCAGGGAGTTCTGGAAGTGGCGGCCAATCCGTATGTGACTATCCTCGGCCCCCCTGAAAGCTCGGAGCGCCGCTTGAATCTGGCTCAATCTTTTAATTCTGTCGGCGCCCTCGTCACACCTATCGTGGGCGCCGCTTTCATCCTCTCCGGCGTCGAGCATTCCCGCGCCCAGCTCTCCGCCATGACTCCCGCCCGGTTGCAGGCTTACGAGATCGCCGAGGCCAACACCGTCAGAGTGCCTTACCTCGTGATCGCGGGACTTTTCCTTACCGTAGCCGCACTCATTTTCTTTGCCCATCTGCCGGAAGTCCGGGAAGAAGATGACGCCCCTCTAACCCCGAATGAACTCGGCGGCCTGCGTGGATTGTGGCCCTATAAACACTTGCTGAAGGGCGTTCTGGCGCAATTCTTTTATGTAGGCGCACAAGTCGGCGTCGCCAGCTTCATCATCCGTTTCGCCCAATTCAGCACCCCCGGCCTGCCCGAAAAACATGCCGCCAATTACCTCAAGCTGCACCTGCTGGGATTCATGCTGGGCCGCTTCGCCGGTTCCGCAATGATGAAGCGCGTGGCTGCGTCCCGGTTACTCTCTCTCTTTGGTCTGTCCTCTTTGATCTGTCTCACGGTTGTGCTCGGCGGAACCGGCTTCGCTCCGATGTGGGCGCTGGTTCTGCTCGGTTTCTTTCACTCGATCATGTTCCCAACCATCTTTGCCCTGAGCCTCAAGCATCTCGGGGTGCACACCAAGTTGGGTTCATCCTTATTAGTAATGTCCATTATTGGCGGCGCTATTTTCCCTCTTTTAATGGGCTTCATCTCCGACTGCAGCAATATCCGTTACGCTTTTGTGGTTCCCTTCTGCTGCCATCTCTATGTACTCTATTTCGCGGCACGCGGCTACCGCCCCGATCTTGATTCGGCGAAAGAAGTTCCGATGCGGAGCATCCCTGTCGAGAATTGAAGGCTACCATCGAGGACAAAATGCACGCGAAAGGAATGCTTGCAGCAGTAGTTATAGCCGGGGTGGTTTGTCTTTCTCTTCCGGCCCGGGTCTGGACTCAGTCCGGGAAACTCGCGACCAGTCGGGCGGCGCAACCCACGGCCGAACAAGTCTACAAGAATATTCAGGTGCTTCAGGGAATTCCCGCCGACCAGCTTATTCCAGCCATGCAATTCGTCACCACTTCTTTAGGAGTGCAATGCGATTTCTGTCACCAGGAAAACGCCTTTGAAAGAGACGACAAAGAAACCAAGCAGACCGCGCGCAAGATGATGCGCATGATGCTCGCCATCAATAAAGACAACTTCGACGGTCATCGTGAGGTAACCTGCTACGCCTGCCACCGGGGTCAACGCAAGCCGGTGATCACGCCGATCATCAGGGACGAAAATAACCCGGCCGCTGCCGGCGAGAAACCGTCATACGCGGACTCGATCAATGCCTCCAAGGACGCAACGTCAAAAGACGCCAGCCTTCCAAGTGCCGATCAAATTGTCGGCAAGTATCTGCAGGCCGTTGGCGGTGCTGAAGCGGCAGCCAGAATTTCCACGCGCATCCAGAAGGGGACGTTAACCGTTGGCTCGCAGCAATTTCCCGTCGAAGTCCTCGCCCGGTCGCCTTCGAAGCGGGTGACGACGGTGCATTTTCCCGGAGGCGACAGCGTTACCTCCGTCAGCGGCGATGAGGGCTGGCTGATTACGCCCGGCCGCCCGGTGCACGATATGACGACGGCAGAAGTGGACGCGGCGAAAATGGACGCGGAGTTGTTCTTCCCAGCAACCTTGCGCCAGCTCTTCAAAGAACTGCGGGTCGAGCGCCAGGACCAAGTTGACGGCCGTGACGCTTATGTTGTCCTGGGAATGCGCGACAACCAGCCGCCCGTGCAACTTTATTTTGATCAGGAGTCCGGTTTGTTGGTACGCGTTCTGCGCTATACAGAAACCCCGCTGGGCGAAAATCCCACCCAGATTGACTACGCGGATTATCGCTCCGAAGGCGGTGTGAAAACCCCGTTCCGGTGGACGGTAGCCCGGCCTGGCGGTCGCTTTACCATACAGGCTGAACAGATGCAGCAGTCAGTTCCGATTCAAGATGAAAAATTTGGCAAACCCATTCCATGATCTCGGTCGTATAGGAAAAACACAAATCGATTTCACGAACCCAAGCACTGCGCAAGAAGCGATCGAGGTAGAAACGGAAGAAGAAATCCCCGGAGGACCAGAAAGATGCAAGAGAACGTTCTCTTGACGTCAGACGTGGCTGACGAATTCACGCTTTGGCTTGTAGTTGTTGTAAAAGCCAAGAACGCGATTTGCGGGTGAACTGCTGGTCTTTGTTCTTGCGCTTGGCCCGTCTTTGAGCGTGACGAGGACTGAATCCCACAGCCGAGCGAGGCTTCCAGCGGAAGTTACAGCGCCACGAAGGCTGCAACCCCCGTCTTCAGTGGGAAGAAACCGGCCGGGCAGACGGGCCCGACGAAAAGGTGCGCCGCTGACAATGATGATCACAACGAGTGATGGCCGACTTTCGTTGATGAACGATTGAAACGGAATCCGACTTGACTAGTAACCAGTCGGTTTTAATCGACGAAAGCGACGCAAACTCGCATCAGATGTGGCTGTGACTGTGGCTGCATGTTGCTAAACAAGGCCAATGTTTCAAGCATTTGGAAAAGGTTCTCTGTGCGCGCAAGACTCTGGTAAGTTATTGGTTCGTTGGGAGTTGCTAGAACAAGAATGGCAGAGCCAGACCTGACTCTTAATCTGTAGGTTCGCTAATTCAGGGCTCACGAAACTTTCTCTTCCAGGAGTTTCATCCGCTGGCTCCTTTGCGGTTCTCGCAGGTTGATCGTGGGTCGGGATCCTGGTTTTAGGCAGTTTGTCGATCCATAAACTATTTGGAATGACTAGTTTGAGTTGAAAAGCTGAATAGCAGACTCCAGCACGGCCAGTGCCGCATTAACCAGTATCGGACCTTGACCGTGGGGTTTGTAATACCACAATTAACGGAATCGAGTCGGTTGTGAGGAAATTCGGTAGACGAGCTTCCGCTCGATCCCGATCTCGCTACCGTTTTATTGAACTGGAAGCAACAATGCGCGGAATCGGAGGGAGCCTGGATGTTTCCCAGCCCGATCACCGGCCGGTGTTACCACGCAAGTCCAATCCAGCAGGACTACATTCGTCCCGCTGGACGCAAGCTTGGTCTTGGCAACATCGGGTGGCACATTTTCCGCCAGACGTACCGATCCTGGCTCGACTCGGTTGGCACTTCGATGGGGGTGCAACAGAAGCTGATGCGGCACGCCCAGATCGCAACCACCATGAACGTCTACGGGGATGCCATGATGGAATCGAAGCGGGCAGCCAATAGTAAAGTAGTACAGATGGTACTTCGTCCGGCACTTAAAGAAGCAAAATGAAAAAGGCCGCCGAAGCAGCTGTGATTGCCCCTTTTTGCCCCTGCGGTAAAAAGTAGCTTTGCTTGTAACCCAATGAAAAGTTTGGTTGCGGGGGGTGGATTTGAACCACCGACCTTTGGGTTATGAGCCCAACGAGCTACCAGACTGCTCCACCCCGCAGAAAAAGGATATCACAAGGTGAATGAACCGAGGATCAAACCGAGCCTGTCGGCGGGTCCGCTGCCTGTATAACGGGAATGGGATTTCGACATAGCTGCCATTAACACGCAGTGTCACGATGCTTCCGCCGCCGACAAAAAAATCGCCTCTTGGTGCGAAGAACGATCGACGTACAATGATCGCGGAAGCTTGATCGGATCCGATGAGCGTCAGTACTTTGAACGATATTTTGTTGGCGGTTCGTGAGAATCGCCGCGATCGCGTCATGCTTCAAAAGCGCGCGTTGGGTTGGGCGCCGATATCCTCATCGGAGATTTATCGCAGTGTCGTCGGCATAGCTCGCGCTTTAGAAACTTGGGGAATCCGCAAAGGCGATCGTGTTGCCATACTTAGCGAGAATCGCCCCGAGTGGACGATCACCGATTTTGCCGTGCTTTCTCTGGGCGCGGTCACGGTTCCGATTTATTCCACCCAGACGGCGGACCAGACGTCATTCATACTCAACGATTCCGGATCACGAGTTATCGCAGTCTCCACTAAGCATCAGTTGGAGAAGGTGCTCACTATTCAACGACACACACCTGTGGAACGAATCCTCGTGATGGATGCGGTCGAAACTGCTCATGCCGTCCAGGTAAACCCTCTCATGCTCAGGGGGCCAATCGGCATTGACGCGGAATTTGATGCCCGCTCGCAAGCAATTTGGCCTGAGGATTTAGCGACTATTATCTATACCTCCGGAACAACTGGACCCGCCGAAGGGAGCGATGCTCACGCATGGGAACATGGCATCGAATATCGCATGTTCGATGGAGGCATTCGGCTTCGGGACGAAAGAAGAGGTGAGCATTTCGTTTCTGCCGCTCTCTCACGTGACGGCGCGGCATGTGGATTTCGCGCTCCTGTTTCGCGGAGTGGTATTGGCCTATTGTCCTGATATTTCACAATTGGCCCAGACTTTGGACGAGATTAAACCCCACATCTTTGTTGCGGTGCCGCGAGTTTACGAGAAAATTCGTCAACAGGTAATCCTGAAGGCTAAGGGTTTTCCGAAGGAACGAGTCTATCGCTGGGCAGTCTGTGTGGGTCGCGCTCATCGTGGCGAAACTCTGGCCGGAAAGAAACCTTCGCTCGCACTCCTGGAAGATTGCGAACCGTTTGGTCTTCTCAAAAGTACGCGCCGGCATGGGAGGAAGAGCAGAAGAATTTATTTCCGGAGGCGCGCCTCTCGGTCGGGAATTGGCAGAATGGTATGCCGACATTGGTATTCCTATACATGAGGGATATGGCCTTACCGAAACTTCGCCGGTGATCGCCGTGAATACGCCTGAGGCCCACAGAATAGGAACGGTCGGCAAGCCGCTGGCGAATGTCGAGGTGAAGATTGCCAACGATGGCGAGGTCATGGTACGGGGACCATCGATATTCAAAGGTTATTGGAATCGTCCGCAGGAAACGAGCGATGTTTTTTTTGACGGCTGGTTCAAAACCGGAGACATTGGACATTTGGATAGCGATGGATATCTTTCGATCACCGATCGCAAGAAGGATCTGATCAAGACGTCTGGCGGGAAATTTGTCGCTCCGCAGCCAATCGAAAACTCACTAAAGCTGAACCCTCTCATCGGGACCGCGGTAGTGCTCGGTGACCGGCGGAAGTTTCCAGCGGTATTAATTGCACCGCACTTCCCTGTTCTGGAAGACTGGGCCCGCGCAAACCAGATTGCGTTTTCTTCGCGCCAAGAGCTCGTCTCACATGCCAAGGTGCAGGCGCTGTATGAAGGCATCATAGAAGAACTAAACCAGAATCTGGCTCGCTTCGAAAGACTGAAACGGGTGCTCGTCCTATCCGAAGAATTATCCGCCACCGATGGAACGCTTACGCATACTTTCAAGGTGCGACGACGAGGGATCGAGGAGCGATACCGAACCTTAATCGATGAGATGTACGCAAAAGCGGAAGTAGATGGTGAGCCAGCCGCTCCTCCGAAGGCAAAGTAATTCCCTGGCGAACTGATTCCTTCACATTCCCCGCCAGCCGTACAATAAGACTATGGACCCGCTCATTATCGCTGGCAAGCAATTCCGCTCCCGCTTGATCGTTGGGACCGGTAAATATAAATCCTTTCAGGAAACCGCCCGCGCCCTCGAGGCCAGTGGCGCCGACATGGTGACCGTAGCCGTGCGCCGCGTGAATCTCGACCGCAGCAAGGAGTCTCTGCTCGATTACATTGATCCGAGTAAATATTTTCTTCTGCCAAATACCGCTGGCTGCTATACCGCCGATGACACCATCCGCACGGCTCGCTTGGCGCGCGAGGTTGGCCTCTCCGACTGGATCAAGCTGGAAGTAATTGGCGATCAGGCGACGCTGTATCCGGACGTGCAGGCCACGCTCGAGGCGACACAAGTATTGGCAAAAGAAGGATTCACGGTCATGGCCTACACGTCGGACGATATTGTTTTTGCGAAACGACTGGTGGATGCCGGCGCGGCGGCGGTAATGCCGCTTGGGCGCGCCGATCGGCAGTGGCCTTGGCATTCAGAATACAGCCAACCTGCAAATTCTTCGCGAACTGATCACGGATGTTCCGTTAATTGTGGACGCTGGCGTAGGTACCGCTTCTGACGCGGCCATCGCCATGGAACTGGGTATGATGCCGTGTTGATGAACACCGGAATCGCGGGCGCACAGGAACCAGTGCTCATGGCGGAAGCGATGAAGCACGCCGTGCTCGCCGGGAGGCAGGCATATATAGCCGGGAGAATGCCGCGAAAGCTTTATGCGACGGCCAGTTCACCACTCGAAGGCGTCGTGCGCTAACTAGAAACATGGCGCTAGACTCGCCGGATTTACACCAGAAATCTGTCATCCTCAAGCAAAGCGAGATACCCATGTAGTTTTGCAGCGTCCCAATTCCTGTGCCGCTCGCTTCACCGGGAAGTATCCTTAGAGCATCTTGACGCTATCAACATGGATCGTATCGCCGCTCGACGTGTCCTGTTACGGCAACGTGATGTCCATAGTGATCTTTAAGCGAGTCAGGATTGTCCACTTTCAGGACCTTCTCGTCCTTATCGGACACGATAACTGGGCTAGCGCCGGCTGCAATGCACTTCTTGGTGCACGCCTCCGCGCCTGCATTGGCTCCTTTAGCGCCGCATTTGGAGTCACTAACCCAGCCGTTCACGGTCTGGGCATCGCTGGCAAATGACACTGAGGCTATCAGTAGAATCAATGTAGCCGCAAGCAACAACAAGAGAAGTTATCCGCATGTCGCCCTCCTTGAATCAGTTCCCGCATTTCGTTATCCCTGAAACTTTATCACAGGGGCGCTTTAAGGGCGGTATAACCGCTTGATCAATCGCCGGCCTCGACTCATCGACTACTTCCATTTCATGGCGCGGCCGATGGGCGGCTTGGGCGGAGGAGCTGGAGCAACATAAACAACTTCTCCAGGCCGAGTGTAATGCAACTGTTCGCGGGCTTCCTTTTCGATTGCGGCAGGATCAGATTTGAGTGATTTTATCTGGTTGGCGTATTGACTATTTTCCGTCTGCAGCCGCTCAACTTCATTCTGGAGCGATTGCATCTCGGCGCGTTTCTGGTTATAAACCACCATTCCATTCGCTCCGAACACCGCGTGCAGCAGCAATCCAACGATAAGAACGACAGCTGCTACGGTTCCCAGGCGAAGCCACTCGTCAGCAAGCCACGACCAGACTGGCCGGCACTTTCGACCCAGCGCGTTGCCACAGCCTCGGCTCTTGGCGCGTGATCCTGGCTTGGCCCTTGATCTGCGAAACGACCTGGTCCATTGCATGACCAAAGACTGACCAACGCTCGGGTAAAACGTCCCTCAGGATGCAGGGAAATGCGCTCTCTCGACGGTGGTCCTAATCGAAGATCCATCTTTTTGCTGCCGCACTCAATTTCGCAAAATCTTCCTTGCTGCCCGCCTCGCTATAGACACGCATGACCGGCTCCGTGCCCGAAAGCCGGTAACAAACCCATGATCCATGGCCAGTATGAGTCTGAGTCCATCGGTCCTGACCGCACTGGCGACTTTCGTGCCATGAAATTCGGTAGGATCGCGACGTAACTTCTCAGTAAACTTCTCTTCTACTTCCGGAGTCAAGGGGAAGTTCTCGCGCAGCGGATAAAAGGAACCAACTTTGGCAAATAGGTCGGCAAGTTCGTTTGCTGAGAGACACGCCGCGACGCGCCACCATCTGACGTCGAAAACTTGATGCTGTTGCGTTGCCATCATTTGCCTCTTATGCTTTGACCGATCCTTGCTTTGACAGATCCGTGACTTTGACCGATTTCGATGCACGATTCTATATGACCGACAAAAGGCTGGTTCTTACGACCTGCGGTTCGTTTGAAGAAGCTCGAAGCATCGCGCACGCGCTGGTTGAGCGACAACTGGCAGCTTGCGTCAATATCGCTCCGCAGATTGAGTCGGTGTATCGCTGGCAGGGCGAGGTCGAAACATCGACTGAATGGCTGCTGATTATTAAGACAACGGAAGACGCCTTTGATCGCCTGCGCGAAGCTCTGGTGGAGTTGCACTCCTACGAACTTCCGGAGTGTATTGAAATTGCTGTTGAAGATGGAAGTGAGGCATATCTGGACTGGATTGGACAGTCGGTGCGATGAAATTCATTTCAATCTTCTAGGGTTCCAGCCACGTTGAAAGCTAGATCTCGAAAGCTAAATCGCCGACAGAGCCTGATCGAGGTCGGAGAGGATATCTTCGAGATCTTCGATCCCGACGGAGATTCGAACCAAACCATCGGTGATGCCGATTTTCTTGCGGCCTTCTTCGCCGAGGGCAGCATGCGTCATGGTTGCGGGATGCGAGATCAGGGTTTCAACTCCGCCGAGAGATTCGGCCATGGAACAGACGCGCACTTTACGCAGCATCTTGTTGGCGTTTTCCAGCGATCCTGTTTCGAAGGCGATCATCGATCCGAATCCTGACATCTGACGCTTGGCCAGTTCGTGTTGCGGATGATCTTCAAGCCCGGGATAGAAAACCTTCCGCACCTTGTCGTGTTTCGAGAGAAATTCAGCGACTTCGCGGCCGTTGTAATCGTGCTGCAACATGCGCACAGCAAGGGTTTTGACGCCACGCAAAATCAGCCAGCACTCGAAGGGCGAAAGGATCGCGCCCGAGCATTTTTGAATAAAGGCGAGTTTTTCCGCCTGCTCGGGTTTGGTGCATACCACGACTCCGCCGAGGCCGTCGCTGTGGCCATTGAGAAATTTGGTGGTGGAGTGAACGACCATGTCGGCACCGAATTCGATGGGACGCTGAAAAAATGGCGACATGAAAGTATTGTCGACTACCACTTCAACGCCGTGCTGGTGGCTGAGTTCGGCTGATGGCGCGAAGGTCGCAGAGCTCCATCAGAGGATTGGTCGGCGTTTCGAGAAAGACGAGACGTGTGTTCGGCTGAAAGGCGCGCTCGACTTTGTAGAATTCGGAAGTATCGACGTAGGTAAATGTAAGGCCGAAGTTCGCCAGCACCTGATTGAACAGGCGCGGCGTTCCGCCGTAGAGATTGTGTCCGGCGATGACGTGATCTCCGGCTTTAAGCATTGTGGCAATGGCGTTGATGGCAGCCATTCCGCTGGCGAACACTCGCGATGCGACTCCGCCTTCCAGCGCAGCGAGATTGGTCTCCAGCCGATCGCGGGTCGGGTTTGACACGCGCGCGTATTCGTAACCTTTATTCTTTCCGATTTCTTCCTGAACGTAAGTCGAGGTCGGATAAATAGGAGCGCTTACCGCTCCAGTCAAAGGATCGGGTTCCTGTCCGGTGTGGATGGCGCGAGTGGCGAAACCTGGTTTGGGGGAAGCTGGTTGATTGGCGGACAAAGAAATGAGTCCTTGGAAATAGAATTGGCGAAGAGAATTCTTTCCCAAAATGGGAAGGTGTATTACAAGTGAGCTACCCCTACCCCCGGTCTAATGAACTCAAAGACTTAGAGGGGTAAGAAACGGCTTGACACACATGTGCTCCTAGTGTACTATTTGTGCATGGACGCCACTCTTAAAACTCCGAAAACGCTGCAAGAAGCGATATTTTACTTTTCCGATCCGAACCGGACTTTCGAGTATGCAAAACGCTACCGCTGGCCCGATGGCATCGTCAAGTGCCCGCGTTGTAATGGCACCAAGCACTCGTTCATCAAGACGCGGAAACTCTGGTTCTGCTACGACTGTAAAAAACAGTTTACCGTCAAGGTCAAGACGATCATGGAGGATTCGCCAATCAGTCTTGATAAATGGATGACGGCGTTTTGGATGCTGGCGAACTGCAAGAACGGAATCAGTAGCTACGAACTGGCGAGGGCGCTTGGCGTCCATCAAGAGTCGGCATGGTTCATGCTCCAGCGTATCCGCGAAGTTATGAAGGGCAAACCGACTAGCAAGAAGCTTGGCGGCGGATCGGGAAGCGAATGCGAAGCCGATGAGACTTTTGTAGGTGGACGCATTCAGAACATGCACAAGGACCGCAAACTTCGCTATCAGCAGATGGGCGGAGTATTCGGCGGAAAGACTATCGTGCAAGGTATCCTTGACCGGGATCTGCGCGAAGTCCGAGCAAAGGTTGTGCCGAACGTGAAGCGCGAGACATTGCAGAATGAAGTCCTCGCTAACGTGAAGTACGGTACGACCGTTTACACGGATGACGCTGTAGGTTACGACAAACTGCACTATCGCTTCGTGCATGACGTAGTGAATCACGCCGAAACCTACGTCAATGGCCGCGTCCATACGAACGGATTGGAAAACTTCTGGAGCCTGCTTAAGCGAACTCTGCGTGGAACCTATGTTGCTGTGGAACCGTTTCATTTGGACCGTTATGTTGATGAGCAAGTTTTCAGATTCAACAATCGCAAGAGCAATGATTCCGACCGCTTCGCGCTAGCCATGAGTCAAGTCGCCGGCAAGCGCCTCACCTACGCCGAACTTACTGGCAAGGATACCGATTCGCTTCACACGCCCCCGACAGGGACGGGGGAAACGGCAATCCCCTTCTAGTCTCTGTCGGCCTTCTTGGACTTGCGCGAAGTAGTGTTTTTTGGTCGCTTCTTCGCCTTTATCTTCGGCCTTGGAGCCTGTAGAATCGCGGTCGCAAATCTTTCAAAGTTCACGAACGCTTCCGGGCCTTCGATGTATTCCTGTTGCTTCATGGAGTAATTATGCGCCCTCCACTTCTGGCTTTGTCCCTATTTCTACTTCTAGTTTTACAGCAGCAACACAAGAAAACCCAAGCAGCCCAACAGCCCGCTCAGCAAGAGCAACGCGGAACCCAAGATTCCCCGTTTGTGGTAAAGGTTCTGCCAACCCCGAAAAGCACTCAGGAAACCGAAGCAGAGGCACAGGACCGTGAAAAGAAAGCGGCGACTGATCGGAATCTCGTAAATGCGACTTGGGTACTTGCCGCGATCGGAGTATTGCAACTGATCGTTTTCGGCCTTCAGGCCGCCATGCTTAGACAAACCGTCGATGCCAGCGTCGGCCAGAGCGAGTCTATGGAGCGCCACATTGCTGAAGCTGCGCGGTCTGCTACCGCTATGGAAAATATCGCCGCCACCATCCAAGTAGGGAACGAAGCCATAATGCGTGCCTACTTGACTGTCACCATCGGTACGGCTCTTTTTCAAGAGCGCCGCGAAGGGCAGGCTGATCTTAAGTTTGAGGTTAGAGCTAATCTGGTGAATACTGGAAACACTCATGCCCGAAAAGTTAGGATGAGAAAAAAAGCTGATATTTTGCCCAATCCACTCCCCGACGGTTTCGAGTTCCCACTCCCAGACCCGCCACATGATGATGGCGATATGACGGTTGGGGCGCATTTGAACTACATTGTAGGGAGTACGGTCGATGATTTCGTTGTCGATGCAGAAGTGGCCGCAATCAAAGAGGGGAACGGTAAAGTTCTTCACTCCTGGGGCCTTATCACCTACGAAGATATTTTCGGCAAGCCCCATTGGACGAAATTTGGGCAAATGATAACTTGGCAACCGGACGGCTCGATTATGGGGTACTATCTCCCGAGCCAAAACGACACAGACTAGCCCTGTCACGGCAAGCAAAAGTATAGCGGCTAGCGCACATGTGCGTCTAGCCGTTTGTTGCCCTTAGAGGTCGTCGGACCCCAGGTCTTTGAGGAATAATGACTTACTGGTAAAGTACTTATAAATCAAAGACTTGGAGTGCTATCACCCTCGATTTTGGTACCTCCGGGCCAGCCAATAGAGGACGGTGTGACAAAGCGATTCTTGATTGACTCGAACTCTTATTTTAGCAGGTGGTGTCAAGAAAGCTGTTCGGGTTTCTCTGGACCGTTGGAAGAGGGCTCGCAGTCAGAAGATCTCTTTTACCTCTTTTCGAGGTTCTGAGCGCTGGCGCCTGATTGCAACGGTTGATGAGATGATTGATCGCGATGGTCGGCTGGTACTTTGATGTTGTTGTGGGTTTCCTAATCCGTACTGTCGTTCGCTTCGTCAAGCTACGGAGCAGCGAAGCGTGGCCTGTCGAGAAGGGGACAATTTTAACGGCGACATGTCCAGCAGCGGTGTATGGAGGGCCAGTCGCCGAATTGGTTTATACCTACATCCACAAGGGGGAATACTACTCTGGCCTATACCGGAAAGCTTTCGTGTTGAAGAGTTCAGCGGAAAATTATGTTTCTAAGATCGTTATCGGCTCGCAGATCGCAGTGCGCGTAAAGCCGACCGACCCCGAAATGTCGGTTGTCGCCGTTGATGAGTGAAATCGCCTGATTTCGCCACTTGACCGCAACCCCCGACACGACTAGATTTTTCGCCATGCCGAGAGCGCTCAGGTTCGTTGGCCTTCTCCTAATCAATGTCGCCGCGGCCGTTATCGGGACGGCGATTCTTGACACTACCATCGGCAGCGCATTTCATCCTCACTCCATCGGTGGCATCCTTTGGAAGGAATGGGTTCTGAGCATTGGCTGTGCCACAGCCATCGGCTTCGGAATGTGGCGCACGTGGCAAAGCAACGTGGCACTCTGGACATGGGTTCTCCCCGCTGTATGGTTTGCTATGAAACTGCTCCTAGCACTCGGGAAAGATTCGCTGCTGTTTCAGTTTTCAGGTGAAGCGTGCGTCAATGGTGTTCGTCCAATCGGGTGCATCAATTGGTTTGTATTTACGCTCCCGTTTGTTCGCAGCGTCTTCTATTCGCTCGGCGCTTACGCTTCCTCAGCCTTTCATAATGCTCAGCGTCCTCAAGATGCAGCGGCACCGCCTTCAATCGGCGCGTAACTGTTGTTATATCCCGATAGCACCAACTACGGCCCGTCCAAGGTCAAAACGTGCTGACCCCTGATTTCGTCAGCTAGGGATTCCGAGCGCCAAGTTGGATAGACTATTCGGTTATGGGTCGAAACGTCTTCGTCCTTCATTCCCCCCTTACTCCGAGCGCAGTCGCTCACGCCCTGCGGCGTTCGATTGACGAATTGCGATGGACCCCGTTCTCACTGTCCGGTTACAAAGGCGAACTTCCGCTTCTGGGCGAGGTTGGAGACAATACGTTCCAAGTGCAGGAGCGCAAGTATTATCGGAATGACTTCGCTGGCCGCTTCTACGGTCGATTTGCTCCTGAACTGGGTGGAACTAGAATCGAAGGCTACTTCGATTATCCCCGTTGGGCGCGATACTTCATGCGGATTTGGCTTGGCTTCGCCGTGTTGGTCGGCACGCCTATTTTTGTAGAAACATTGAGGGGCGTGATTACGAATAGCGATTACACGAGCGACAAGCGGGTCGGGCTGATAGTACCTCCGGCGCTAGTGCTGTTCGGAACCGTGCTGCCGAAGTTTGGTCGTCTACTCGGGAAAAGCGACGAGCGGTTTATGTTGAAACACATCCAAAACACGTTTGCTGCACGCATCGAGTGGCCGAAGTCGGGATTCGAGGACGACCAAGGCTCCTGATGAATGGCGTAATATCCCAATTTCACTCATTGACCCCGCAATCAGCTCGGGATTTTCAGTGTTGTCTGCTTGGTTGGACGGGCGATGGCGCGCGTCCCGACATGGATGAGCTAGTTTCGTGTCTGGGAGATTACACAGCGTACATTTTTATGCAGCGCGTACGCGTTGGACGCTGCAAGCAAAATGCATAGGTCCTTCCCCTTCGGCCGGCTGAGGGTCAGGACGACAGCAATAAGTAACGAACATTTCGGCGGCTTCAGCGGCAGGTGGTGTCAAGAAAGCTGTTCGGGTTTCTCTGGACCGTCGGAAGAGGGCTCGCGTTCAGAGGATCTCTTTTACCTCTTTTCGGGACTTTGAGCGCTATCGCTGGTTAAGACAACTGACTTCCGGTTTCCCCGTATGAGAGTTGCCCGAAAAAGCTTCGGGACGATCAGCGACATTCGTAGTTCTTTGCTTGCTTCCGCGTCCTGCCTTGGTAACAATGATCGTTAGCCGGTTCGGCCTGCCCAACAGGGCGCTAACTGTCGGCGATCCAGCTGCCATGGAACCCCAGTGGAACGCGGACTGGCAGGTGAATGCGCGCAACCGGTTCGCCCGCGAAATCTTGCGCTGCAAGAATCACCAAGTCCGTCCTACCTCCATCAAGATCGTGAGCATAGGCCATGATATAGCCTTCGTCTTCGCCGGCGCTGAGCGACTTGGGAGCAAACACGGCTTCGCCCGCCGCGCCGTGCTCGAAGCGGTGCTCCTCGACCGCACCGTCTTCAATGTCATGTTTGAGCAGGAGGTTCTTGCGATCGTCGATGCCGCGCATAAAATTAGGACCATTGCGCAAATAGCGGCCATTTAACTCTGATGGTATGCGCCCCGTGACCGGCAGGTCGAGAGCTGTGACCTCCTCCGTTACAGGCGCAAACAAACCCTGGCGAAACCACACCAGATCATCGGCAGTTGGTTGAGGCACTCTCGCAGTTGCCATATCCCCTCCTTTTCGTCAGTCAGAAGGCGATGCTAACCGAAAGCGAGTTTGAAGCGGGCTACAGTGTTTACCGTATTTTAGGCAGGCGACAATCAGCGAGTGGTGGATATCCGCACCCTAAGAACGAGAATGAGCGGGTGCTGTGGTTGATGTAATATCCCGATTACACCAGCGCGTACGCGTTGGACGCTGCAAACAAAATGCATAGGTCCTTCCCCTTCGGACAGCTCAGGGTCAGGATGGCAATTAATCTAGTAAGTAACTTTAAATTCCGCCTTCGAAAATTTTCTTTGATAGATAGCGCTCTGCGGAGTCGGGGATGAGCGTGACTACGCGCTTCCCTGCTCCTAGTCTCTTGGCGATTTTGACTGCGGCGTAGACGTTGGCTCCGGCGCTTGAGCCTCCGAGGACGCCTTCGCGCGCGGCCAGTTCTTTCACCATGCCGAAGGCCTCGTCGTCGGTCACCATCATCACTTCGTCGCAAACCGAAGGATCAAAATTTCCGGGGATAAAGCTGTTGCCGATGCCTTCCACTTTGTGAGGGCCGGGTTCGCCTCCGCCGAGGATGGAACCTTGAGTTTCAACCGCCACGGCGTGCACCTTTAGCAGACGCTCTTTCAGAAAACGGGCAACCCCGCTGAAGGTTCCCGCGGTGCCGCAACCGACGGTGATCGCGTCGATATGTCCATCCATCTGCTCAAAAATTTCGCGGGCGGTGGTTTCGTAGTGGTAGTCGGTGTTGGCGGGGTTGTCGAACTGCGCGGCCAGGAACGCTCCGGGGTCAGAAGCCTGCAGGTCGCGGGCGCGTTGAATGGCGCCTTGCATGCCCTCGGCTTCGGGAGTGCGAACCACCTCGGCGCCGAGGGCTCGCATGATGATGACTTTTTCCTCGGAAAATTTTTCTGGCACGAAGAGCCGAACCTTGTAGCCGCGATTCACGCCGATCAAAGCGAGTCCGATGCCGGTATTTCCGGCGGTCGCTTCAATTACGGTCCCACCGCGCTTCAGCTTGCCCTCGCGCTCGGCGCGCTCGATGAGGCCAATCGCAGCGCGATCTTTGACGCTGCCGCCGGGATTCAGGTATTCAAGTTTGGCGAAAATATCGGCGGATCCGGGAGGGGCCAGCTTTTTCATGTGCAACATCGGCGTTTCGCCGACGAGCTTCGAGATGTCGTCGCTGACACGCAGGCGGGAGGTGGTAGCGATTGAAGTCACACTACAGATTATGGAACACGACGGGCAAGCGTCAATGCGGGGATTTAGTAATTTTGCAATTTGGTAACTTGATAATCGGAGACCCAGGTTAGCGCCCAAAAAACGGGCGCGAACCTGGGGCACCGGCGGAACTTGATAGTCGGAAATCGATTATCGCAATACAGTGGACGGCGACGAAAGAGAACAATTCGGAGTCGTCGTGGGGATTCGTCGCGCGTTATAGGAAGTCAAAATCCCCGCCCTGTCGCAAAAACCGCGACAAGGGCGGGGCAGCCTTGGGAGTTTTTACTGGCCGGCGGAAGCGCGTTCTGGCCCGGCGTAGTATCCGCTTTTCGTGCGGACGATCAGTTTGCCCTTGCCGTGGGCACGGGCGTCCACCTTGACCTGACGATAGCCGCCCTGATCTTTTGGCGTTGTCGGTTTATATCCGATGGTGTATTGCGTGCGAATATCATGGGCGACGGCGCGGCTGATGGAATCAACTTCGTCCAGGGTTTCGGGGAAGAAAGCTATGCCACCGGTTCTTTCCGACATGATCTGCAGGGCGCGTTTGGCGTGTTTGGGGTGTTCTTCTTTCTCCAGGATGCCGATGGCGTAAACTGTCGGTCCATTTTCAGACTGCAGTCTTCGAACGGCCTGCTCAAGACTTTCCGAACTCTCGTTGTCTTCTCCGTCGGTCACGACCAGAATGACTTTCTTCTCGAGCTTGGCGTCTTTTTTCAGGTGGTCAGCCGACGCAACTACAGCGTCGTAAAGCGCCGTGCCGCCTCGAGCCTCGATTTTTTCGAGACCTTCTTTCAGCTTGTTGATGTTGGAGGTGAAATCCTGATCAAGGTAATACTCGTCGTTAAAATTGACGATAAATACCTCGTCATTGGGATTCGAAGCGCGCACCAGATTCAGCGCGGCGGCATTTACCTTCTGACGCTTCTCGCGCATCGATCCGGAGTTATCGACCACGATCCCCATGGCTACAGGAATGTCTTCGTGCCGGAAAGAGCTGATGACCTGCGGATGCCCATCCTCGAAGACGCTGAAATCGCTCTTGTCGAGATTGGTGACGATGTGCTGTTTGTCGTCGACGACGGTGGCGTGGAGCACAACTTCCTCAACCTGCTTGCGGAAAACAAAGGTGCCGCTATCGGTATCCGGAGCCTGAACGGAATTCGGCGCGGAAGTTGTTGATGGAGGAGTGTTGCTGGAGGGAGCAGCTGGCGGATTCGAAGAGGCGGAGGCGGGTGAGCCTGGGCTCGGGGTCGCAGGCGATTGGGCCGGTTCCTTTTGTACTGAGAGCGGCTTGCGCTGGAGATGCTTGCGCTTGAAAGCCGGCTGAACACAGCGCAGTAAAGAGGAGCAAGAACAGAAGGCAAAGGTCATTCCGTCGGCGCATAATAACCCGTCTTAGCGTAAACCTTGAGCGGAGGCAATCCTTTTGGCGGTAAGAGTTTAACTCTTATTTTACGCCATTTGCCATCGCGCACAGGGTTCTTTGGACGGTATCCGATCACGTATTGGTTGCGCAACTCAATCCCAATTTTGGTGGAGACGTCCGCCAAGTCGTTCGGGTTATCGATTGTAAACGCTCGTCCACCGGTCAGTTCAGTGACATCGCTCAGCAGGGCGGGTCCGAGGCGCTCTTCCTCAGTGGGGAAATAGTGGTCGTAGACGCCAATGGCATAGATCAGTATGTCGGCTTCCTTCACCATCGATTTGATCTCGCCCTCGGTATAGCGGCTGTGGTTATCCCCTCCGTCAGAGATGATCAGCAACGCCTTTTTCGGATACTTGGCCTGGCGCATTTTGGTGACGCCGAGGTAAATCGCATCGAGCAAAGCGGTGCGCCCCTTGGGCACGGTATACATGAGCCGGCCTTCAATGTCCTCCACCGAACTGGTGAAATCCGAGATCTCCTCCGGTTTATCCGAGAAGGCGATCATGAAGAACTCGTCTTGCGGGTTGGCAGTTTTGAAAAATTCGATGACCGCCTCGCGGGCACGTTCGATCTTGCTGCTCATGCTTCCGCTCATATCGAAGATCACGCCAATCGAAACCGGAGCGTCTTCACTGGAAAAAGTCTTGATCTCCTGCCGGTCTTTGCCTTCGAAAAGATTGAAGTTTTCGCGATCAAGACCAGTCACAAGCCGGTTCATGGGATCGGTGATGGTGACCGGCACGAGGACCATGTTCACATCAACTTTGAAAGGCTTGCTTTGGCGTTTGGCGGGATCGACTGGCTCTTTGGGCGCGGTGGGCTCGACGCGAGGCTGGATGTGAACGTCCTCAGCCAAATTCTGGGCTAGAAGCGGGAGGCCGCTGCAGGCAGCAGCGACCAGAAAAACAGCGAAGCAGAGGCGAGCCGAAACCTGTTTGCCGCACAACATAAAACCCTACTGAATAGGCGCCACTGACCAATGTGACTTGAAAGAAGAGACCACCACAGTCACTATCAGCCGGATACTAGCACAAGATTTGAAAAGTATTGTCAACTTTTCGAACGCGACCCTTAGATTCTTTCGACGGCGGGAAGGTGGCTTGTGAATATACGCATCTTTTTTCTCTTTTACTCTTAGGTGTACTGTTTAGGGCGTGCCCGGTCGGGGCTCAGGCGAGCGGTTACGCGGCGCCGTTTGGGGCATACTTGAACCCCACTTGTCTTTGGGTCTATCCGAACCGTCCTGCTACAATTCTGCCTTCCCGCTATGGCAGTTATTTCCCCATTTCGAGCCTGGCGCTATGACCCAAAACGGGTCGAAGTGCGAGAGGTTGTGACCCAACCCTACGACAAAATCACCGCAGAAATGCAAGATCGCTACTATGAGGCCAGTCCTTATAATCTGGTGCGGATTATCCTCGGGAAGCACATGCCCGACGACGGAAGTGCCGATAACGTATACAGCCGTGCGGCTTTAGCCTTCGAAAGCTGGCGCCAAGCCGGGGTTTTGCGGCGGGATGGCGAAGCTTCCATCTACCGGCATTCGCAGACATTCACGATTCCAGGAAAGAGCCCTGAGACGCAAGCGGAGCGCCAAGGCTTCATCGCGCTTAGCCGCATTGAAAGCTATTCCGCCGGCGTCGTTTTCCGGCACGAACAGACGCTTGCCAAGCCGAAAGCCGACAGGTTGGACCTTCTGCGCGCAACGAAAGCCCATTTCGGGCAAATTTTTATGTTGTACGGCGGAGAAGGCAAAGTTGATACCACGCTCCAATCGGCAACGGACGGCAAATCTCCCGATATTGAGGTCACCGACGAATACAACGTGGTGCATCGCGTGTGGAAGATATCCGATGCGTCGGTCATTGCCTCCGTGCAAGAGCAGATGCGAGACAAAAAGTTGATTATCGCCGACGGCCACCATCGTTACGAGACGGCATTGGCCTATCGCAACGAACGCGTAGCGGATGCCGAAACGGGATCAGGTCTCCCGGTTGCCTATGACTCGGTGATGATGACCTTCGTAGATATGGATGGCCCGTCTGCGGATGGCCGTACCAATGGACGGTCGAGCTATGGATGGTCGAACAAGACATCCTCCAGGTCTGCTGATTCTGCCGACCCATCGCGTGGTGTTCGGCCTGGAATCGTTTTCCGCTGCAGAATTTCAAGCCGAGGCGAAAAAGTACTTCAATGTGGAAGAGGTTGATGCTGATATCAACGCGGAGCGCGCTACCGCCATTCTGCGGCAAGCAGGGCATGCAGGCACCGCGTTGCTGGCGATCACGGCCGATCGAGCATTGCTGCTGCATTCCCCGAAGGCCATTGGCACCAATCTGTTCGGCAAGCTTTCTCTGCGCCAACAAGCACTGGACGTGGTGCAATTGCACAAATGCCTGCTGGAAGGCGTTCTGAAGATCTCAGAGGAGGCGATTCGAAATCAGGAAAACGTTTCTTATTGCCGGGAGGCGGCAGACGCTCTGGCGCGTGTGCGGAGCGCAAAGGCCCAGGCAGCATTCCTAATGAATCCGGTGCAGATCGATCAACTCCGCCATTTAGCGTTCGCCGGTGAAGTCTTGCCCCAGAAGTCCACCGATTTCTATCCTAAGTTGTTAAGTGGGCTGACGATCTATGCTTTGCAATAGGCTTTGCAATAGGCCTCGCAATGGCAAACTGCATAGCTTCTCGGTTTCCCCGTATCGGTTGGTGGGAGCCAGTCTTCCACAGGCAGATCGGAACCGGGAACCAAGGCCAGGTTTCAGCAAGTGCCCTTAATCGCCACAAACCAGACCTCTACCAAGTGTCTAGCCATGCTGCTGGCCACTCTTGCGCTCCTTTCAGCGTCATTCTCCGCGGATGAAAAGCAACTCTCGGTCTACTCTCCTGTGGCGATCTACACGCTTCCGGTTCTGGAGCGTAACGGCCGGGACTACGTTGGCCTGCTCGAACTCCTGGAGCCGCTTGGCCGCGTGACCAGCGAAGCCAAAGGGCAAGTCTTAAAGCTTCGCTACAACGCAGTCGATGCCGTGTTTGTCGCAGGAAAGACGCGGGCCAGAATTCGTGGCCAGAACTTCGATTTCTCGAACCCGGTGCTTATTGAAAACTCGCGCGGATTGGTTCCGTTGGGTTCACTGGGGGCGCTGCTACCGCGCTTTATTGGAACCCAGGTTACTTTCCGAGAAGGAGCTCGCCGCTTATTCATAGGCGACGTCGGGATACAGATCAGTTTCAAAATGGAGGCCAGCAATCTTCCGCTCAGTAATCCGCTCAGTAATCCTCCGCGCCTGGCGCTGAACTTCACCGCTCCGGTGAATCCGACCATCTCGACCGAACCTGGGAAGTTGAAGATGGTCTTTAAACGGGACCCGGTTGTGTCTCCCGGAAGCCAGTCTATTTCTTTTGACAATAAAGTCATCACGCAGGCGAGCTACTCGGAAAATAACGGCGAAGCAGAATTAGATATAGCCGCAAACGGCCCGCTGATGGCTAACTTCAGCAGCGATCGCAAGACGATTGTGATTTCGGCTGCCGCGCAAACGGCGACCAGATCGCAGAGTCCAGCCGCAACCGCCCAATCGTCAGCAACCTCAAGTAATACATCAGGAACGGGTGGCAACATCAACAATCCTAGTTTCAATGTTCATCGCATCATAGCCATAGTTGATCCTGCGCATGGCGGTGATGAACGTGGCGCTGCGCTTACGGACACTCTTGCCGAGAAGGATGTCACACTCGGATTTGCGCGTCTGCTGCGACATGAACTTGAAACTCGGGGGTTCGCAGTAAACCTGCTTCGCGACGCTGATACGACCTTGACCGCGGATCAGCGTGCCGCAACCGCGAACTTTGGGCACGCTGGAGTTTATATCTGCCTGCATGCGGTCTCGCAGGGTAGCGGTGCACTTGTGTACACATCGCTTATTCCAGCGGAAGACCCGAGCAAAGGAGTTTTTCACGCATGGAATGCGGCCCAGGCGCCGGTTTTGCCTGCAAGCCGCACCGTGTCAACGGCGATCGTCGGTGAAATGCAGAAGAGACAATTTCCGGTTCAAACAGCTTCTGCCTCGCTGCGGCCGTTGAACAATGTGGTCATGCCTGCGGTCGCAGTGGAACTGGCTCCTGGCCCGAACGGCGTCTCCGATCTGACTTCGGCGAATTATCAGCAACGGGCGGCGGCGGCCATCGCTGACGCAATCGTCTCCGTTCGTGACCGGCTGGAGGTTCAGCCATGATTCCGAAGTCTCTTCTGGTCGGCGTAGCCATGCTTGTAGTGCTCGTTGTAGCGATGGGAGTCGTCTTGCGCCACATGCATAGGCGCGCGACGGAAACCGAGCCCTCGACAGCCAACGCTCCGGTAACGCCGCCGGCGTCTGGCCCTACCGAAACTGTGACACTTTATGTCGCGGACGATGCGGCTGGCATCCTGCGGCCGCAATCGGCAAAGATTCCTCTTCCTGCCGGACGCCAGCAGCGAGCTGAGAGCTTGTTGCAGGCGCTGCTCCGCATCTATCAGCAGCCTAAAGCTGCCCATCCGTTAGCAGCTGAATCGGATATCCGCAGTGTCTACCTGATTGATCCTGGGGTGGCTGTTATCGATCTGAATGCTGCTTTTGCCGATCGTCATCGGTCCGGAATTCTTTGCGAGCAGCTTACGGTAAATTCGCTGGTTCAGACGCTGGCTGCCAATGTCGCGGGCATTCAGCGCGTGAATATTCTGGTCGAGGGGAAGCCGCGAGACACACTCGCCGGACACGCAGACCTGACCGAACCGTTCGACGTGGCTACGGTTGAGCAGGCAGATGATCGGTAAGGGTGCCGATCCGCTAGCTGCGTTTTGCCGGCCCCGCGGGCTAACCAACGCGTGATGCGCCATCTCGCTAACCGATATAATCGCCGATATAATCAAGCTGTCGTGAAATGCACCGCTGTTTTTCTCCTCATGGTTTGGTTGCTTTGCCCGTATCTTCGGGGCGATGACAATACCGCATTGGGCGGCGCGGCGGCTGGTCAGACCATGGTCATTATTCCCTTTGAGAATGTCTCTCCAACGCCAGGCCTTGAGTGGTTGGGCGAGTCTTTTCCTGAGGCTTTTCACGAGCAACTGAACTCTCCGATCCTATACGTGGCGAGTCGCGGCGAGCGCCTTCGGGCCTACGATCGACAAGGCATTCCGGCTGGAGTCCACGCTTCGCGGGCCACTCTGTACCGTTTAGCCGAGCAGATGGATGTCGATTATGCCGTTCTCGGCTCCTACAAGTATGACGGTATGCAACTGACAGCAACCGCGCAGTTGCTCGATATGCGAGCGCAGAAAATCTTGCCGCCGGTCGCTGAGTCAGCGCCGCTGGCTGATCTAGGCAAGTTGCAAACCGCGCTGGTGTGGGATTTGCTTCACCAAGTCCATACAGATTATTCCGTGCCTAAGGACAAATACATAGCAAGCGTCGCGGTTGTGCACCTCGACGCCTTGGAGAATTATGTCCGCGGAATGCTGGCGACATCCGAAGAAGAAAAGGTTCAACACTATCGCGAAGCGGTCCGACTCAATCCGGATTACGTTCAAGCCTGGCTGGAACTGGGCAAGACTTACTATGACCAAGGCAATTACGAACTATCGATCGCGGCCTTCAGCCAAATTCCAGGCTCTTCGCCGATGGCCCGCGAGGCGAACTTCTATCTCGGTTTAGCAGCCTACGCGCAGGGAGACTTTGGGAAATCCGAAAGCGCCTTTGATTTCGTCGCCGCGCATCTGCCGTTGGCCGAGGTCTATAACAATCTCGGAGTTGTGGCGGCGTGCCGCGGTCAAAAGAAAGCTGCCGAGGATTTCGAGCGAGCGATTCAGAATGATCCCAGCGATCCTGATTATCACTTCAACCTGGCAGTAACTCTTGCGCGAGCTGGCGATCGTGACGGAGCAACTCGCGAATTGCGCACAACGCTTGAGCATCGTCCGAATGATGTCGACGCGAAAATGTTACTCGAATCCTTAACGGCAGTTTCGGGCAGCGTGGTTTCGGCTGGGTCCTCTTCGCTTAGTTCCTCCGTCTTCAGCGGCACAAAGATGCAGGGCGAGCGTATTAAGCGCAACTATGAAGAAGACGCCTTCAGACAGATGACCACACAGATGGGCGGTTGGGCCGAACAGCGCTTCGCCCGTTCCGATCCGAGAACTCACTCGCGCTTCCATGTCGAGCTGGGTAAAGAGCTCATGGCTCACGGGTTCACCACGGAAGCCGAAGCTGAGTTCCAGCATGCAGCAGCGGTCGATCCTTCAAGCACAGCGCCGCTAACGGCTCTGGCCGAGGATTACTACGCTCAAGGCGATGCGACGAAAGCACGCGCACAAGCTGAAGCGTCGCTGCGCTTGCGCGAGTCCGCGGAAGCGTATCTGCTCCTGGCGCGGCTGGATTTGAGAGAAAATAGAATGGAAGCAGCGACCCAAAACATCGACCGGGCGCTGCAACTGGAGCCGGGAAATTCGTCCGGTCAAGAGATGAAACGCACTTTAGCAGCGAAGCTCGCGGAGAAAGCGCAGCCGCTGTCACAGCCATGAAACAGGTCCCAGTTCGGCGTCAGCTCTCAGCTTTCGGCTTTCAGTTGGCAGCTCTCAAATTTGTGAAGGCAGCAATCTTCTTCAGCGCGCTCTGCTTGTTACTTGTTGTTTCATGTTCCGCTGATGTGCTGAAGATCGAGCTCAACGACGCGATTCAGCCTGTGACGGCAGAATATGTGGGTCGAGCGCTGTCGCAGGCCGCGGCGAACCATGATCAGGCTGTTTTGATTGAGATCAACACTCCTGGCGGTTTGGTGGATTCTACGCGGGAGATCATCGAAAAGATCGTCGCTTCGCCGGTGCCTGTGATCATCTACGTCACTCCTAGCGGAAGCCGCGCCGCATCGGCTGGCTTCTTCATACTGGAATCGGCTGATGTTGCAGCTATGGCTCCTGGAACCAATACTGGCGCTGCTCATCCTGTGATCCTGGGCGAAAAGATGGATGAGGTGATGAAGCAGAAGATGGAAAACGATGCTGCGGCGCTGATGCGTTCGGTTGTCGCCAAACGCGGACGTAATGTCGAGCTGGCTGAGAGCGCTGTGCTTCAGTCGAAGTCCTTCACCGATCAGGAGGCGCTGGACAAGCATCTGATCGATTACGTTGCGGCGAACGAGCAGGATCTTTTTCGCCAGATGAATGGAAAAAGCTTCAAGCGCTTTGATGGCAAGAGCGTCACGCTTGACCTGGTCAATGAACCTGTCCGCGACTATCGCATGACGCTCAAGCAGCGCATTCTGACTTACATCATGGATCCGAATGTTGCGTTCATTTTGCTGGCGATTGGGGCGCTGGCGTTGTATGCGGAGTTTAACCATCCTGGAGCGGTCATCCCGGGAACGGTTGGGGTGGTTTTCATTCTTCTGGCGGCGTTCGCTTTGAATCTGCTGCCTGTGCGCTTTGCTGCGATCGCGATGATCATTGGCGCGTTTGCGCTGTTTGCGGCTGAAGCCAAGTTTGCCAGTCACGGCGTGCTGACTACTGGCGGAATTGTGCTGTTGACGCTGGGTGGGCTATTTCTGGTGGATGCTCCGATTCCTGAGATGCGGGTTCATCTGGCTACTGCGCTGGCGGTTAGCATTCCGCTGGGGTTGATTACTGCGTTCTTGATGAGCATTGCAGTGCACGCTCGACGCAACAAAATTGTTACCGGTGAACAAGGATTAGTCGGAGAAATCGGAATTGCGGAAAGCGCGCTTGCTCCCGCGGGAAAGGTTTTTGTGCATGGCGAGCTTTGGGACGCCGTCTCCGCGGTTCCTGTTTCGGCTGGTGATCGCATTGTTGTGCGGCAGGTTGATGGACTCACGCTGCGGGTCGATCCCGTTTTGGCGACAAAACCCATCATGGCTTAAGAATTCTTGCTTCGATGTTTTCTGGTTGATACTGGGGCGGGGTGGGAGGGGTGGGATACCGTTCGTGACGAAAAAAAATTCCAATTTGGAACTCTAAGCTACGCGGCACTCATTGTGCCGTAACGAACTCGTGCTCCTTGCTTTCTCCTTCATTGAGTCAAGGGTTGTCGTCCGACTCTGGCCTCCCTCGCTAATCTTTCGCACTTTGCGATGACTTGGATTCCTCCGCGAGCCTATGGTGGCTTCCTCGGCAGAACGCGGAACTGCCGCTTACCTTCGATCCGATAAGTGGCGAAGTCCGATTGATCGACCGTGAGAATAGCGGAAAGAGATTCGCGCTTCGCCAGATAGACGAGTGTGGCGTCGGCAAAATCCATGGGGCGGTCCCAATAGCGCGACATTAACGCATGCAGGTGCGCTAGTTCCGCATCTTCGATCATGCCTAGAATTAGCGCTCCTGAACGGACGAACTTCCAGGCAGCCTCCATCTCGGCGCGTTTGTCGCCGACCAGATGGAATAGTTCGGTTAGCACCGCCTCGGAGGTTAGGAGTGGCAGGCGGAGTTGACGGAAGGCGTCCACGCAGACGGCGTGCCAGCGATCGCTGCGGTCTAAGAGGGCCAGGATCGCGCCGGTGTCGATCAGCGCGTTTGCATTCGTAGTCTCTTTAGCGGGCATGGCGTCGCTTCAGGCGCTGGCGGAGAGTGGCGCGTGCCGTCTCGGAGCGGCGGCGGTTGCCGCTGTCTATTACTCCGAGACAGTTTGCGGCAGCGGTCTGTAGCCTGTGCTGGGCGTCTTCTTCGTCGAGATGTGTGCCGGCGTTTTCTAACCACTTGCGGACGGCGGTCTCCAGGGCAGCTGAAACCGGTACTTTGCGGAGACGCGCTTCGCGCTCCAGGTCCGATTTGAGCTCTTCGGATAGACGCCAACTGTAGACTTCGGTCTTCATGCACTACAGTGTAGTGCAATTATATACGTTTGTGCAACTGTCAGCACCTGCGTCTCGAAAAGCGCGAGATTTGGGGCACCCGGAAACGCACGTTGACCGGATTGTCGCCGATAGGTGAGCGGAAGTCCGCGATGGGTGAGCATTGTTTGTGGACAAAAAGAGGTTTCCTATTTGAACCAAGGGTCTCTGAACGATTGTCGGTGAGGGGGATCGTATCGGGTCTTTGACGAGAAATTTACACAGCGCGTCACGATTTTGTTAAACTCCTCCTCTTTATTCTATGGGACATTTTATGGGACCCGGGGGATCATGCTCGATCTGGGAAGATGCGGCATCGTAGCCGCGTTACTGTCTTTAGGGGTCATAACGCTAGTAGGTTGCGGAAGCGGAACATCGGGCTCTTCCATTCTCATCAGTCCATCCGCGGTGCTGCTTCTGCCTGGTCAGAGCTATCAATTCAACATTGCCAGGACGGGCAACAGCGCCTCGAGCGAGGCCCGGCAACCGGTATTGACGGTTAATGGAGTGGCAGGCGGGATGGCGTCTATTGGAACGATCACATCCGGCGGCCTTTACACTGCTCCGGGTGCCATCTCAGCACAACCGATCACAGTCGGTATTCAGGGTCAGGCAAGCTCGGCCGCGGTAACTTTTTTTGATCGCAATAGCTTCGCTCCAGGCATAGTTATTGGGACGCAAAATCCGCTGGTGGCCTCCTATTCGCTGGCGATTCCGGTGGGCGCATCGATTCAAGTGCAGTTTGGACTAGACACGAGCTACGGTCTCGGTACATCGCCGGTTCCAGCGCCAGCTTCAGGAGGTGAAGTCACAGTCTTGATGGCGGGCATGCGAGCCAGCACGAACTATCACATGCAGGCGATTACCACCCTGGTCGACGGTTCGCAGGTGTTCGATACCGATCATTCGTTTACGACCGGGCCCATCCCCGCAGAAAGACTACCTAATATTACGGCGCAGCAATTCGGAGTTGGCACGCTTAGCAATGGTGTCGAATTGTTTTCATTTAGTCCGGATATCGTCGGCGGAAATCTGCTTTCCACGGTGGCTACGGATCTGGAAGGGAATGTGATCTGGTATTACGACCTCGAGTCGGAAGATTTCCCTTACCCCATCAAACCAATGGCAAACGGACACATGCTGGTGAATGCGGCCCCGGTGGATGTAACGGGGCCGAATGAAATCCGGGAGATTGATCTCGCGGGCAACATCATCAATCGGGTTACGCTTGATGATGTCAATCAGGCTCTCGGAGGAATCTTCCAGGTTGCAGCTTTCACTCACGATGTCGCGGTTCTACCCAATGGACACTGGATTTTGCTGGGTAACTACCCAGAGACTATCAACAATGTGCCGGGAATTCCGGACGGCACGGTGATGTTGGGGGATGCGCTGATCGACTGGGACGTAGAGCGGGGTAGGGCAGTTTGGACCTGGTCTGCCTTCGACCATCTTGACCTTACGCGCGCCCCCTATGGTATGGCGGATTGGACCCATGGCAATGCGGTGATTTATTCGCCGGATGACGAGAACCTGATCGTTTCCATGCGAAACCAGAATTGGATCCTCAAGATCAACTATCAAAATGGAGCGGGCGACGGAAGTATTTTGTGGCGTTTGGGACCTGGCGGAGATATCACACTTCCGAGCGCAGAGACGCCCATCGAATGGAACTACGGCCAGCATTATCCGACGATTGTGAGCCCGAATAGCGCTGGCATTTTCTCGCTTATGTTTTTCAATAATGGAAACAACCGTGTGGTGGACAACATCAACGCAGTATGTGGCTATCCTGGAGTGGTCGCGTGTTATAGCAGCGTTCCGGTCTTCCAAATTGATGAATCGGCAAAAACCGCCACGGTGCTTTGGGAAGATGATTTACTGCCTTTCTATTCCCTCTGTTGCGGCGATGCACTCGAGCTGCCGAATGGCAACGTTGAATTTGACATTGCATATGACGTGAACTCTCCAAATCTCTCTTACATCGAGGAGGTGACGCAATCGAAAGATCTGGTCTGGAAAATGAGTATTGAAGGGCAGTTGGCATATCGCGGCTTTCGTATTCCGAGTTTGTACCCGGGGCAGGTTTGGCAGGCTAAGGCACTTGCTGGACCACGGCGCACTCAATCTCAGCATACCTCTTCAGATAAGGAGCAGCGATTCCGAGGGAAGAATCTTAATTAGCTGGAATCGCGTCGGTAAGAAAAAATCCAGTTCGAACTTACGATGATAAGTCAAAAGCACCGCCAGCTAGCGATGACATGCGCTACAATCCGCTCATACACTTTTCTGAAAACGAAAAACAAGTTGCCTGGAGGCATCTATGGAGCTCGGGTTTCCGGTGGTTACCGTTGCCATCATCATTGTCGTTATCTACCTGCTGAGCTCGATTAAGATTCTGGCCGAATATGAGCGTGGCGTCATCTTCCGGCTTGGGCGCCTGATGGGTACAGCCAAGGGGCCGGGAGTGATTCTGGTGTTTGTGCCGATCGATCGCATGGTGCGGATTTCGCTGCGGCAGGAGGCATTGGAGGTTCCACCGCAGGACATTATTACTCGCGATAACGTTACTTTGAAGGTAAATGCGGTTATTTTTCTACGGGTGATCGATCCTAATAAGGCGGTGGTCGAGGTTTCGAATTACGCTTATCAGACTTCGCAGTTTGCTCAGACTACTTTGCGGTCGGTGCTGGGCGAGCAGGAACTGGATGAATTGCTGGCGCATCGGGACAAGATTAATCTGCGTTTGCAGAGCATCCTGGATACGCACACGGCGCCCTGGGGCGTGAAGGTGGCTAATGTCGAGGTGAAGCAGGTGGATATGCCGGAGTCGATGCTGCGTGCTATGGCAAAGCAGGCGGAGGCGGAGCGCGAGAAGCGGTCGAAGATTATCCATGCGGAGGGCGAGTTCTCAGCAGCGCAGCGACTGGTGGACGCGGCGCATTTGCTGTCGTCGGAGCCGGCCAGCATTCAGTTGCGGTATCTGCAGACGCTGACGGAGATTGGCGTGGAGAAAAATACGACTGTCGTCTTTCCGGTCCCGATTGATTTCTTCTCCGGCATACAGAAGATGATGGGTGGCGGCGCTGCGGCGACCCAAGCGCCGGCGGGAAGATAGAGGTTAACAGTACTTCGCTATGGATACTGAACAGATAGTTAGCGGACAAATGGTTACTAGACAGATGGCTAGACAAGAGGACACGGAGATCACGCTTGGCACCGGGCGCATGCTGGCCATTTTCTTTGGCTTTGTTTTAGTCTGCGCTTTCTTCTTTGCGATGGGATTTTCGCTGGGCAGAAAAACGGTCATGGCGGGTGGGGGGAGCCTGTTGGGGTCTGCGGCGGGTAGTCCGGCGGCGGTTGTTCGGCCGTCGGCTGTTAAGAGCGATGTTCATCCGGCTGCAGCTGCGGCTGGGGCGCAATCAGGGGATTTCAGCTTCTATAAATCTGTGGGCGAGAAGAATACTGACGCGGCGCTTGCACCAGCCGCTACTAATGCAGCGGCACCGACCGCAGCGGGGTCGAATGCGGCGGTTGCAACTGCAACGGCGGACGCTTCAAAGGGCGCTACGGACGCGGCGACTGCGGCGCCTGCCACGGGCGGATACTTCGTGCAGGTCGCGGCAGTTAGCCGGAAAGAAGACGCAGATGCGCTGGTTGAGGCGTTGAAGAAGAGAGAATATCCGGCGTTTAGCGCGAACAATAATTCGGCTGACAAGTTCTATCACGTACAGGTTGGACCTTATGCTGATTTTAAGGAAGCGGATGCTATGCGCGCGCGGTTGATTGGGGATGGATACAATCCGATTGTTAAGAAATAGAAGGGGATTTTGCAATTTTGCGATCGGGTAATTTTGTAGTTTAGACCCCCCCTCGACGAGAAAAGTTTCTAAGTTACCGAATTACAAAATCAGCCGATTACAAAATTGCAAATTCATTTTCATGGTTCCTTCTGATACCACTCTGGATCGATTCCTGCATGCCATCACTGATCCTACCCGGCGCCGAATTCTGCGTGCTCTCAAAGAAAAAGGCGGATGCTCGCTGGACAAAGAAACCGGGCTTTGCGCCTTCGACATCGAGCAGCGGGTGAAGCTAGCGCAACCTACAGTGTCGCATCATATGCGAATTCTTGAAAAGGCGGGGCTGGTTGAGGCTAAGCGGGAGGGACATTGGCGCTGGTATCGACGTAACGAAAAACTGATTGCAGAGATGACGCGAGAACTGAAGGGGGAACTTTAGGCGATTGGAAGGCCAGTTACGATTTACGATCGAGCGTTACGATCCGGCACTTGCCATCATAGCTTTGTCTTCGTTTCGTTCTTTCGTTTGCAGAGTAGGAGTGGCGTCCCTTTGAGCCAGATTGCGCACCTGGGAGATGAGGTCTGCGACCTCGAAGGGTTTTGCCAGCGAGGGCACATGGTGCTCGCGGAGGAAATTTCTGGTTTCTTCGTCGGGCACGGTGGCAAACGTCAGCAGCAGGCCTCGCTCAAGGCCGGGAGAGTTTTCTGCAATCCATTGGTACATTTCACGGGCGGTGCGACCGCGGGGCATGCGGCCGTTCATAACAATGACGTCGAAGGCGCCGCTGCGAATTTGCTGCTCGAGGTGATCAACACTTAAGGACGCAGTGACTTCGGCTCCTGCGCCCACCAAGACATCGCGCTCAAACTCCAAGACGGCTTCTTCGTCTTCGACGAGAAGCACACGACCTCTTACCAACGACTCGCGGCGTTTCGGTGTTTCCGGCTCCTGCAATGCGGGCTTTTCGCTAGCCAGCAAACGGACTTCGATGGTGGCTCCGCCCTCTTCCCGGTTACGGGCCATAATTTCTCCGCCGTGTTCTTTTACGATGCCATAGCAAATGCTCAAGCCTAAGCCGGTTCCCTTGCCCACTGCTTTGGTGGTGTAGAAGGGATCGAAGATCCGGCCGGGATCCTTGATTCCGGGACCGCTGTCGTCGAACTCGACGCAGACGTAGGCATCTTTTTTGGAGACGCGCACTTTCAATTTGCCGCTCGCGCTTCCTTCCACCATGGCATCGAGCGCGTTATTAATCACGTTCAGAAAAACCTGCTCCAGTTGATGAGGATCGGCGACTACTGAGGGGAGATCATCAGCAATTTCGCGTTCCAGCGACACGTTGTTTACCCGCAAGTCGTATTCGCGCAGGGTGAGCGACTCTTCGAGCACCTTGCGAAGATCTACTTCCTGCTTCTGGGGCTTGCGCTGGCGCGCGAAGGAAAGAAGATTCTGCACGACACGGTGGGTGCGCTGGGCTTGCTTGAAGAGCTTACGGACATAGTCGGCGGAAACGGAATCGAGGCCGGCACCTTCGAGCAGTTGGGCGTAGCCGAGGATTGCGGTGAGCGGATTGTTCAACTCGTGGGCAACACCGGAGATCAGTTGACCGACGGCGGACATCTTCTCGCTTTGCAGGAGCTGTTCCTGAGTTCGGCGCAGGTCTTCGTAGGCGCGGCAGGTTTCCTCGTAGAGCTGAACCTTTTCGATAGTGGTGGCAAGTTGACGGCTGATGGCGACCAGCAGATTTTCATCGTTACTGGAATAGTGCCGATCTTCCTTACTTGCAATACCCATGACACCGATGGGCTTTTCCTTGCTCCACAGCACAACCCATATCCAATAAGGCAAGCGGTCGGAACAGACGAACTCGACTACCGCGGGCGGAAGGTGAGGCAGAAAATCCTGGGTCACAACTTCAGCGCGAGAACGCATTACGAGGTCGCCGAGGCCCTCGGGAAAAAAGACCTCTGACATGCGCACGCGTGCTTCGCTTCTTGGACCCCAGCCAGCGCGACGCCGGTAGGTGCCATCTGGTACGGCCGCGAGGTAGACCGATCCGGTGTCGGCTCCAAACAGCGAAATCACCTGGCGCAGGGTCAGATTTAAGATCTCGTCGAGATCAAACGATTGCGTTGCTATCACCGCCATCGCATTGAGCGCGTTCAATTCGCGGTTGCGGCGGCGCATCTCGTCTTCGGAGCGCTTCTTCTCGGTGATATCGAGAACGAAGCCTTGATAGCGCTCGATTTTTCCGTCTTGATCGCGGGTGGCAAAGCAGCTTTGCGCCACCGACAGCCGAGTGCCATCTTTGCGGCGCACGGTGATTTCGAAATTGCGGACGTAGTTGTGGGCCTCGATTTCGGCGCGGAAAGCATCGCGCTCCTCAGGAACCGAGTTCAGTACGCTTCCCATGTCGAGGGCCATCAACTCATCGCGGCTGCCGTAACCGAGCATGGTGACAAAGGCGTTGTTGCAATCGAGGAGATCGCCGTCGAGTGTTGCAACGAAAACGCCTTCCTGGGCCTGCTCAAACAACATGCGGTACTTTTCTTCCGCCTGCTGGCGCGCGGTAGTGTCATGCACGACGTGGATGGTGCCTTTTTGCTCACTACCCAGTTCGGCGTAGGGCGAGGTCGAAACCACCGACTGGCCGCCGAAACAGGAATCCATCCCTTCGGTTAGACCGGCGCCACGTTCGCAATAAGGACAACCGGTCCAGGGTTGCTCATGCGGAAGCACTTCTTTGCAGAGACTGCCGAAGACATCGGCCGATGATTTTTGCAGGCGCTCCAATAGCGCCTGATTCGTTTTCAGAATTCGAAAATCCGCGTCGTGGGCCAGAATCAGGTCCTGGACTGAATCGAAAGTATTGCTCCACTGCCGTTGCGAACGGAGGACCTGCTCCAGCAGGCGGAGGTTTTCCACCGCAATGCCCAACCCCTGCGCGGCGGTCTCGAGAAATTCTAGTTCTTCCTTGGAGTGGCGGCGAGTGCCGGAGCAGCCCAGGGATAGCATTCCGATTACCGACTTTTTACCGTGCAGCGGCAAAAGGAGAACATGCCGAATGCCATGCTTCCGCATTTGTTCCTGCTCGCGCTCTGACATTTCTGCCAACTTCATCGGAGCTGGCCGGTTTTCCTGAAGAGCACGGAGCTGGGTTTCGTCGATTCTCGGTTGCGCGATGGCGCGCAGAAATTCTGGCGACAATCCTGCGTGTAATGCGGGCACCAGATGGTCGTCGTCCATCAGTTGGAACCAAACTCCTTTGGCACCTGCTACGTCTTTCAGCTTCTCGAGGGCGATCTGCATGATTGGGGCAGGATTCTGGCCGCGCGCAATCGTGACTCTTAACTGGTTCAGAATCTCGAGTCGCCGCAGACGCTGGCGCGAGTCGTCAAGAACGACGAGCAGCATGCTAGAGCCGAACAGCACCTCAGCGATGAGGTAATTTGAAGCTGGAGTATGGCTGGCAAATGCAGGCCAATGCAGATTCAATGTGAGCAGCCCTGCGCCAAAGATGAAGGGACCGGCGCCGATGCGTCCCAGCCGGGAGCGCAGCAGTTCGACGGCTGCCAAGGCAACAGTCCCACGACAGGCTAGATCTAATCCGACCTCGAGGTTCTTCAAGTCGGGAAAGTAAAGAGGGCGCATTGCAGCACAGACCATCAGTACCCACGAGATAGAGACGATGGCAGTGAGGGCTCGACGGGCTTGGGCTGCCATCAGCGCCGCGGTCGCAAATAATCCCATGGACAGGATAAAGTCGGCTTGGGCGAATATCGCGATCGGGCTTGCAGCAAAAAGTTCGTGCGAGGCGGTCACGCACAAGAACACGCCGTAGGCCAGCCAACCGGCTGCCCACATCAGCAAGGACCGGTCGCGAAAAACCCGGAAGAAAATCAGACTGACGACGACCACGATGAGGGCCGCCGATTCTTGCGCCGTCAACCAGGGGACGGTCAAGACGACAACCGAATTCCCGAATAGAGGGGCAAGAACCATAAAATGGCGCACGAAGACCCAAGCTTCTAAATATCATGGCGGCTATCGATCGTTACCTTGTTTCCGCGTCCAGTTGGTTACTTTCGGAATGTGAAGTCGAGGTCTAAGATGGGTGAACATTGACGCTCAGCCATGGCTAATGACCGCATCCTGGTAGTAGACGACGAGGAAACAATCCGCGAGATTGTTTCTTCAATGCTCGGTGGAGCGCATTTTCAGACTCGACAGGCCTGCAGTGGAGTGGATGCCCTGGCGGTTCTTGAATCGGGCGATCAGTTCGATCTTGTTCTTTCTGACTTGATGATGGCGGAGATGGACGGGATTGCTCTGCTGGAACGAGCCAAAGAGCGCTATCCGGACATGCCGATCGTGATGGTGACCGCTGTCCATGACATTCAGGTTGCGCTACAGGCACTGCGAAATGGGGCTTATGACTATCTGCTCAAGCCTTTCGAGCGCGAGCAACTGCTGGCGACCGTGCGCCGCGCGCTTGAGCATCGGCGATTGAAACGTGAGAATGACGCGTATCGCACTAATCTTGAGGCGCTTGTCGCTGCCCGAACTCAACAATGGAAGACGGCGCTTTCCAGTTTGGAGAAGTCTTACGACATCACGCTGGAAGCTTTGGGCGATGCGCTTGACCTTAAGGACGCGGAGACGGAAGGTCACTCACGACGGGTGACGGCGTACACGATCGCGATTGCGCGCAAGATGGGACTGTCGAAAGAGGAGATCAATGTGATCGCCCGCGGCGCGTTCCTGCACGACATCGGGAAGATGGCCATTCCTGACGACATTCTGCGCAAACCGGGCAAGCTCACGGAAGACGAAATGGCGATTATGAAAGAGCACTGCTATCGCGGGTACAAGATTATTTCGCGAATCCCTTTTCTCGCTGAGGCGGCGGAGATTGTTTATTCGCATCAGGAGCGTTACGACGGGCTGGGCTATCCGCGGGGATTGAAGGGCAACGAGATCCCGCTCGGAGCGCGCATGTTCTCGATTGCCGACACTCTGGACGCTATGACCTCTGACCGACCGTATCGGCCAGCGCAATCATTTACAGCGGCGCGGAAGGAGATTGAGTTGTGGGCGGGCCGACAGTTTGATCCTCAGATCGTCAAGCTTTTTCTGGGAATGCCGGACAATATCTGGGAAGACTTGCGTAAGGACATTAATGGGCCGGACCAATCTTTCCCGAAGGTGTGACTGAACACCGTCCCAGCTCTGTCCGCGATGCTGGTTTTTGACCTCGAGCCTCTACGCTGATTTCTATATTGCCTTAAATTTCCGCCGAAGCCGGGCATCGTTTTGCGGAGAGCTTCTCATCCTACTTGACAGTGAAGTCAATCAAACGGCCCTATGGCGGTGGCATTCTACCGTTTCGGGGATTCCGATGTTCGCCAGATGTGCCTGATTCATATCTGGCGAACAGACGGCTCTTTTTTGTGACGACTTCGACCCCGATACTCCTGCTTTCGCCTTGCGTCTCTGTCCACTTCGAGATATTGCAATTCTGTCGGGTCGTCGCGTTCCTACGTCTAGGTGTATAAGGTAGGTTTTGCAAAGCTTTAAGCGGAGTAAGATCTCCCGATATATTTGTTGAAGAGAGGAAAATGAAAAGCATCGTCGCGACGCTTTGTACCGTTGTCGTTCTGAGTGCGCTCTCGGCGGCGCAAGGGACTACACTGAATCCTGCGCCCAACACGGTTTTGGTGGGCGCGGATGGCAAGTTTGAAAGCGCACCGGATATCGCGATCATTCAATTTAATATTTCAGCGCAGGCTGGCAGCGCCAAGGAGGCTTATGATGAGGCCGCCAAACAAGCGGAGGCGGCGCGTCAGGTTTTTCGGGCTAATGGAATCGACCCGAAGTCGGCAGAAATTGGGTTTTTCGCGGTGAATCCGCAATACGACTACAAGAATCCTAAGCGCAAAGTTATCGGCTACCAGGTTACGACTAGCGTCAGTGTGAAGCTCAAGGATTTTTCCAAGATCGGTCCGGTTACGCAGCAGCTTGCGGATGCAAGCATTGGTGATAGCCAATCGCTTAGCTACTCGCTGGATTCGACCGAAGAAGCCAAGGGCAAAGCGGTCGCCGACGCTTACCGGCGTGCTCGCGCTTCCGCGCAGGCGCTTGCGAACGCCAGCGGACGCGGGCTTGGCGAGCTTTCCTATGCTTCGGTCGATATCTCAGAAAACACTCGCGTGATCATGCCCGTGCCACGACGGGCGATGGCAATGGCAGCGCAGGCGCCCGCTCCGACGGAGGAGTTCTCACCTCAGAAGGTGACTATTACGGCGCACGTCAATGCTCTGTTTGAATTGAAATAGCTGCGTGACGTACGGGTTGTTTCCCTGGCCGTTCCGGGTGCAATCGTTTCGAGCATGTCGTTTCGCGTTTACTCGTTCTGGACGATGACGTCACGTCTTGAAGAGATTCGGCTTGCATCGACCGTCACTTCGCGTTGGATTTCCATTTCAATGGACGCGCCCCGTTCGAGCCTTACATCGGCGCCGCGTGAGAGCATTCCTACTGCGAGGCCGGTGACGCCTCCAACTCCCGCTCCGATGCCGGCTCCTCTGGCTCCATTGGTTACGGCGCCGATCACTGCTCCGGTCGCGGCCCCACCGGCGGCGTCCTTCGCTTTTTTGGTGGCATCGCTATCCTCCTGAATCGTGCCTTCGGAATCTTTCATTGAGGTCTTCTCGGCGCCGGGGGTATTTTCGATTGATCCGCCTAGCATCACGGTGTAGCCATTCGGGTAGATCATTGAAGTGAAGTGGATCAGTACCTCAGCGCGACCCTTCAGGTGACCTCCGCGTTGCGCACGTTCGATTCTTCCCTGGATGTAAGTTCCCGCAGGGACCACGACGCGCTCGTCGACGACATACGGAAAGGCAGTCTCCGCGTATACGGGATCGCCGGTCCTAGCTGTTTTTGTCGAAATTGCCTGCTTCAGCGAGAGTGGGATCATGGTGCCGACCGGAATGGTGAGGCTTGCCTTCTTTGTGCCTTCAGACGGAGCGGTCGTGTTGGGTGCGGGAGATTGCGCGGCCGCGAATCCTACTAACAGCGGAATCCAGAGGTATACAACGCAACTTTTCATCTTCATGACAGACTCACCTCCCAAAAGCTATCTCGTTATCGAACTTGCATGTCTCTAACCGCTCTTTTTTCGCGCACGGCTTTCCAGCACATTACCCATGAACTGTGACTGCAGTTTTTGCGCGCAACCCTCGCCGCAAACGTGCATTGCACCTTCCTGCACTGCCAACTCCTCATCCCATGGCGCCAGGTGCATTACCGGCAATTTGTGATCGCCGAACGAGCTCCACATTATCCACCAGCGATCGCTCGATCCCTTCAAAACCCCGCAATTCGGGCCTGCGCAACTGTAGGACAACGAACTTGGAATGCGACGTAAATTTTCCGTCATGGCTAAATGCGTAAGAATATTGTAGCCGAGCAGATCAGAAGTTATGCGAGAGATTACTTATACAATAAATATTTTTCGCGGAGCCGGATGAATTCATCCAGTCGACCCTGCCAATCGGCGGCGATGCGCCGTGGATCTTCTCCTGCTTTAACTTCTCCCGCTTTAATGGCCTCGAATACAGTTTGGTTGACGAGGAGGTCGGCCATTCGGTCTAAGTTGAAATCGTTGGGATAGAGCTTATGCAGAGCGGAGGCGAGTTCAATCCCTAATTCGGGAGAGTCGAGCGTATTGCGATCCAGCACGAAAAGGTTTACGCCTTCGCAGCGTTCGCCGGCAAAGTTGCTGGATGACGGAGTAAATGAAATCGGCACGAATCGAACGCTTTGGAGCGAGCGTTCGTTCAGATACGCGGCTAATTCCCTGCCCCTGATCCAGGGCGCGCCGACCACTTCGAAGGGAGTATCGGTACCTCGGCCCACGGAGACGTTGGTTCCTTCAATCATTCCGACTCCGGGATAAAGGGTTGCCTCGGTCAAACTGCGCAAATTGGGCGAGGTATTCACCCATCCCAGGCCGGTTGAATCGAACCAGTCGCCGCGCTGCCAGCCTTCCATGGCAACTACATTCAGTTGCGCCGCGATGTGCCGCTCGGCATTGAACATTCTCGCCAGCTCACCTAGCGTCATCCCGTGACGCGGCGGCTCGGGAAAATAGTTGGTGAATTTCTCCTGCCCTGCACCTGAATCAGAAACTGGACCTTGCACGAACGATCCGGTAATCGGATTCGGACGATCGAGTACGATCACTTCGATTCCAGCTTTCGCCGCTGCCTCGAGAAAATATCCTGTCGTTGTTTCGTAGGTGTAGAAGCGTGTTCCAACATCCGCGAGATCGATCACGACCGCATCCAATCGCTTCAAGATATCGGGCGGCGGACGCCGGGCCTCGTCTTTCGCGCCATAGACACTGTAGACCGAAATTCCGGTTGCCGCATCTTTGGCATTTTTTACGTCAGTCGTATCCAGCGTTCCGGTAACGCCATGCTCCGGACTAAAAATTGCGTCGAGCGAGATACCGGGCACGCTGGCCAGCACGTCAATGGTTCGTCGGCCTTCTGAGTCGATTCCGGTTTGATTGGTCAACAGTCCTATGCTTCTGGGAGCGCCACCTTTCGCCGGATGCAGCGCGGCAAACTTCGTCTCCTCAAGTACGTCGATTCCAGTTTTCACTGTTCCATTGCGCAACGGCAACTTGCGCGCCGCGCTCTGCATTTCGTTGTAACCAGTGATGGCGACGATGCGCATTTTTTCTGCTTCGGCGGGATCGAGCGCCAGCGCAGCGGCTACGGCTGTCGCGACTTTGGTTCGCAGCGAAACGGCGCTTCCCTTCTGCTTTTCCGGCAATACGTTCATGTGGACCGCGTTGGTCAAGAGGACAATGTAAGTCTTGGTTGCCGGATCGATCCACAGCGAGGTGCCGGTGAATCCTGTATGACCGTAGCTGCCTACGGGCAAGAGTTCTCCGCGATTGGTAGAAAGCGGAGAATCGATGTCCCATCCGAATCCTCGGAGGACGGTTCCGTTTACCGGCTGCTGCGGCGCAGTCATTTTCGCCACGGTCGCTGAAGTCAGGATATTGCGACCGCCATCCAGCAATGCCTGCGCAAGAATCGCGAGATCGTCCGCGGTCGAGAAAATTCCAGCGTGACCAGCCACCCCGCCCATACGACGAGCGGTGGGATCATGCACCACTCCGCGGAGCAGGTGATGGTCCTCATCCTCTTCGGTGGGGGCGATGCGAGGTTCCCAGGATTTCGGAGGAAGAAAGCGGGTATCCTTCATCCCCAGCGGTTCAAAAATATGTTTTGCGGAATAATCATCGAGCGACTCGCCCGAGAGGCGCTCGACAAGCGCGCCTAACACCACGAAATTAATGTCACTATAAACAAACGCCGCTCCCGGAGCCCATTCTGGAGCCTCCTCAAAGGCCATACGATACGCCGTTTCTTTCCCTTGCCACGGCTTGGTCAAATCCAGGTCTGGAGCCAGGCCGGAGTAGTGCACCAGCAACTGCCGAACGGTAATATCCTGCTTTCCATTCTGCGCAAACTCGGGAAGGTATCTGGCAACCGGATCGTTCATGCGTATTTTCCCTTGCTCCCAGAGCTGCATGATGGCGGTGGTTGTGGCGATGATCTTGGTCAGCGATGCGCAATCGAATATGGTATTGATGGTCATCGCCTCACGATGAGGTTCAATGGCTCGGCTGCCGTACGCCTTGCGATATACGACTTGCCCGTCGTGACCGACGATCAGCACGGCGCCGGGGATCTGCTGTTGGACGATGGCGTCTGCAATTACGGGGTCGAGGACGGCGAGGCGCGAATCGAGCGCAGTTTGGGAAAACGCTGCGGCGGAAATCAGGAGAGCACAAAGAAAGATAGCTTTGGGTAAATGTTTCACGTCTGATGTGACTCTACATGACGCTGGAGATGTGGCTCAAGGCCGACATTACGAGCGATGCCCTCGAAGTAACTCCTGGTTTGCCTATGCTCGACGCCTTTGTTATAACCCCATCAGTCCGCAAAAAGACTTGAATTTGATATTGCCCAATCGCGACGCGGGATTTTCGTTCCTGGTACGAAACTTTGCCGCGCAAGATGAGCGCTTTCGCGAGGCATTCGGCATCCTGGAGAGCGCCATCGCTGACCACGCTTTTCCTGGCTGCTCGCTTTCGGTCACGTTTCGCGGAGAACTTGTCGCGCATAAGGCTCTTGGCCGTTTTACATACGATCCGACGTCGCCCGCGGTTGGAACGGGCAGCATCTTCGATCTGGCTTCGCTGACTAAGGTAGTGGCCACGACTGCCATGGCGATGATTCTCTATGAGCGCGGACTGCTCGACCCGGAAGCTCCGGCTGGCGCCATCGTCCCCGAATTTATTGCCAATGACGCCCGACGCCAGGAGGTTACGCTGCGCATGTTGCTTGCGCACAGTTCGGGATTGCCTGGCTACGAAAAACTTTTTCAACACGCCAACAACCGTGAGGATCTTCTGCAAGCCGCTTTCGCCACTGAGTTGACGGCCGCGCCTGGCAGCCGCTTTGAATATAGTGACATTGGATTCATTATTCTTAGCGTGGTTCTCGAGCGCCTGGCTGACGAACCTATGGATGTGTTCTGCCAACGTGAAATTTCTGGCCCGCTTGGCATGACGCACACGACGTTCAATCCTGGGAATGCGTTGAAGAACTCGATTCCGCCAACGGCAGACGACCGCACTTTTCGTCATCGCGTGATTCAGGGCGAGGTACAGGACGAAAACGCGAGTGTCATGGGCGGGGTGGCGCCGCATGCCGGGCTTTTTTCGACGGCTGAGGATCTGGCGATTTTTGGGCATGTGATGATCAACGGCGGATATCCCATTCTTCGCTCCGCGACGGTTGAACTCTTTTCGCGCCGCGAAAACGCGCCGGATGGAACATCTCGAGCGCTTGGGTGGGATACGCCATCGGAGCCGTCGCAGGCTGGAAAATATTTTTCGCGTCATTCTTTTGGGCATCTCGGGTACACCGGCACATCTATCTGGATCGATTCTGAACGACAAGTGTCAGTTGCTCTACTTTCGAATCGGACGTGGCCTGACTGCCAGAACCAGGCAATCAAACAGGTGCGCCCGGCGTTTCATGACGCGATGATTGAAGCACTGGAGAAGAGCGCTTGAAGCGACAAAGTTTGAAGCAGCAAGGCTGGAAGCGGCAAGATTTGCGGGGACGAGCTTCGCAGCGCGAATTGTTCATTGGCAAATCGGTGCTCCGAGAAGCTAGCGAAGACTTTCGCGGGCTTGGTACCGAGAAAACAAACTCCGCTTCGGCCGACCTCGATCGCAAGTCGGCACTTGAGATCGCACACATCATTAATGCGGAAGACGCGAAGATCGCGGTGGCGGTGAGGCGTGCTCTTCCGCAAATCGCGCTGGCGATCGATCTTATAGCTGAGGCACTGGCGCAAGGCGGGCGCCTGATTTATGTCGGGACCGGGACGAGTGGGCGCATCGCTGCTTTGGACGCGGTCGAATGTCCGCCGACTTTTGATGTCCCTCGGCGCATGGTTCAGTTCATTATCGCGGGAGGAAAACAGGCGCTAGGCGCGGCAGTCGAAGCGGATGAGGACTCGCGTGAACTGGGCCGCGAAGCCATCGCCAAGAAGAATCCCAGCAAGAAAGATGTGGTGGTGGGTATCGCCGCTAGCGGACGCACTCCCTTCACGATTGGCGCCATAGAATACGCGCGCGCTCGCGGGGCAAGAACCATAGCAGTTGTGTGCAACCAGAAATCTGCGCTTGGCAAAGCGGCGCACATTGCGATTGTGGCGGAGGTTGGGGCGGAAGTTCTGGCGGGCTCGACTCGCATGAAAGCAGGCACGGCACAGAAGATGATACTCAACATGCTCTCGACCGGAGCTATGGCGCGGCTAGGCTACGTTTACGGAAATCTGATGGTGAATGTTAGTCCGAAGAACGAGAAGCTATTCGCACGTGGGGTCGGCATACTGGAAAAAATCACAAGACTCGATCATGCAGCCGCGCGGAAGCTGCTCGCCGCCGCGGGGGGTCGCGTACCTGTCGCTCTGGTGATGGCTAAGGGCGGAGTCAGCCGCGCAGAGGCGGTTGCCGCGTTGCGGAAATCTGCTGGCCGCGCCCGCGAAGCTATTACCGAGGTGAAGTCGTCAAAGCTTTGAACACTTTTGATGTGCGCGTTGGACTTGGCGAGTTACAAAGGAAACTACCGCTTAGGAGTCTTTGGCGCATGTTATCTGGTTTTCCCCGATAGAATATTTGCAAGCCCCAAATACAAGCTTGCGCTTGGGGCATTCTCAGGTAACGATTAGATAAATGGATAAGCTTGTAATTCGCGGTGGCAATCCGTTGCTCGGCACGGTGCGGATGAGTGGCGCTAAGAATGCGGCTTTGCCTTGTATGGCGGCGGCGTTACTGACCGATGAGCCGGTAGTTCTCGAAAATATTCCGCAGGTGCGCGATATCGAGACCACGCGCAAGTTGCTGGCGGCGATGGGCGCGGAGGTCGAATTGGGCTATGGGCGGGCCCATCATCGCACTACCATTTGCGCTCGCGTGCTAACTGCTCCGGAAGCTTCCTATGAACTGGTCAAGACCATGCGCGCCTCTACGCTCGTGTTGGGTCCGCTTGTGGCACGCTGCGGCCGCGCGCGGGTCTCGCTACCCGGCGGATGTGCGATTGGCGCGCGCCCGATCGACCTGCACATTAAAGGGTTGGAGCGCCTGGGCGCCAAGATCACGCAGGAGCACGGATATGTCGAAGCGACCACGGATCGCTTGAAGGGCGCCGAAATTGTTTTTGACAAAATTACCGTGACCGGCACGGAAGATTTGCTGATGGCGGCTACGCTCGCTGATGGTGAGACTGTAATGCTGAACTGCGCACGCGAACCTGAAGTGGCAGATCTCGCCGCACTGCTCAATGCCATGGGCGCGGAGATTCAAGGCGCGGGGACATCGACCATTCGCGTGAAGGGCGTCTCCAAACTGCACGGCGCTAAGCACCGCATCATCCCCGACCGAATCGAAGCTGGAACGTTCATTATCGCCGGAGCACTTACCGGCGGGGACGTGAATGTCACCGGATGCGATCCCCGTCATCTTACCGCCATCCTGCAGAAGCTGGCCGAAACCGGTGTGAAGACCGCGATAAAGGCGGATTCGGTGCGGGTTATGGGCGATCATCCACTGCAAGCGGCGGACCTAAATACGGAGGAATATCCGGGCTTTCCGACCGACATGCAGGCACAATACATGGCGCTCGCAACACAGGCGGCGGGCACGTCGATTGTCACGGAAAATATCTTCGAGAATCGTTTTATGCACGCACAGGAACTCGTGCGTATGGGGGCCAACATTAAGATCGACGGCCGCCGCGCGGTTATACGCGGCGGAACTCCCCTTAGCGCCGCAGCCGTGCTTGCCTCCGATTTGCGTGCCTCCGCTTCGCTTATCCTCGCCGCACTGGTCGCTGACGGCGAAACCATCATCGACCGTGTTTATCACCTTGACCGCGGATATGAGAACATCGAAGAAAAACTGAAAGCTGTGGGTGCTGAGATCCGACGGGTGGGAGACATCTTTCCGAAACGCGCCGCTGCGCCTGTGCACTTATGATGGTAACGAAAGTAACCTTCGGAGCCTCAACTTATAAGGCTACTATGATGGACGATGCTGACGAAGAACCATACGGCTATATCTCGGTCGGCTGCTGCCACTATATCTGAGACCAGGGTTAGGGAGCTTCCTGCACAACTTCCTGCACACAAGAACTCACGTGCACTCACTTTACTTCGGTATCTTGTGGTGGGCGCCTGTAACACCGTGTTCGGCTATGGCTGCTTCGCATTGTTTACTCTATTATTAAGCCCAATATTTTCTTACGGGTATGTCCTGGCCAGTCTTCTTGCCAATTTATTCAGCATCAGTTTTGCTTTTTTAGGATATAAGTGGTTTGTATTCAAAACGCGCGGAAACTATCTCAGAGAGTGGATTCGCTGCGTCGGCGTTTATGCGGGCAGCATGATCCTTTCAGCCGCAGCGCTCCCCTTTGTTGTCAGCATTGTTCGCCGCCAACCTGGTCACGAACGCAGCGCCCCATACATTGCGGGGGCTATCGTCCTTGTATTTTCAATCGTATTCAGTTTCTTCGGCCATCGCCATGTTTCATTCGCAGCCAGCGGCTCGGTGCGAGATGATACTAACTAGATCCAACTTCTGCAATTGACGTTGCTGCTGTAACTTTCGTAATTCTTCCTTCATCGCCTTCATGTGAAATAACTGGAGTGCAGACGCCTTTGCGAAGCTTGTTCACTTAACACAGCGCTCGCAGAAATCGGAACAGTCGCAACATGAAAACAATCAGCATAGTCACGCCTTGCTTCAATGAAGAAGGCAATGTCGGAGAAGTCTACGAGCGCGTGCGCGATCTGATGTTGCGCCTTGGGAAGTACCGCTACGAGCACATCTTTATCGATAATGCTTCGCGTGACGCAACCTTCGCCGTACTCAGGGAGATTGCCGCTGCCGACTCGAATGTCAAGGTGATCGGCAATGCGCGTAACTTCGGACATGTTCGCTCTCCGATGCATGCGTTGCTGCAAGCCAGTGGCGATGCCATCATCGTTCTAATGTCTGATCTACAGGACCCGCCTGAGGTTCTTGCGCAGTTACTCGAAGAGTGGGAAAAGGGAATACCGATCGTCATTGCTGTGAAGCAAGGCAGCCATGAAGCGACATCGATGTTTATGGTTCGAAAAATGTTTTATCGGCTGGTTAACCGCCTAGCCGACGACATTGAGACCTATGAAAACTTTACTGGCTTTGGATTGTATGATCGGCAAGTTATCGACCTGGTTCGCCAGTTTGGAGATCCATATCCTTATTTCCGCGGAATGATTGCAGAAATCGGCCTTCCGCATAGCGAAGTTCTCTACGAACAGCAGCGCCGGAAAAGCGGCAAATCGAAGAACAATTTTTATACGCTTTACGATCTCGCAATGCTCGGCATCACTAAGCTCTCCAAAGTTCCTTTGCGCTTGGTGACTTTCGCAGGATTTGCCGGGGCGCTGATCTCGATGCTTGGTGGAATGGCCTATTTCGCATACAAAATCCTGTTCTGGGGAAATTTCACGGTCGGCATAGCACCGATTGCGATCGGCATGTTTTTTCTGGGCTCGCTTCAGCTGCTTTTTATGGGCATCATCGGCGAGTACATCGGGAACATACACACGCAGGTGCACAATCGTCCACTCGTGGTCGAACGCGAGAGACTCAATTTCGAGTACGAACCCGGCGAACCACTTCCCCGCGACACCCGAGCGCTGGGCGCAACCGCTGGACGCTAACTGTAAGTCACTGCTAGAACTTCTGTGGAAGTCAATAAGTTTAAGCCTCAAGTGCACTGATCTTTAGTAACCAGGCATTAGCTGCGACCTCGTTAGGGGCCTTTCGTGCTGCGCTACAATTTCAGCAGTTACTTCAACCTCTGTTTTGACTGTGAACCTGTCGATTAACTAGGAGTGTCGTCAATGTATTTGGGTAGCGTGCAGCGCTTAATGCCGGCTAGGATGAAGTTTTTTCTAAAGCCGTATTACAGAAGGCTTTTTAGCGATCGTCTGCACGTACTGTTCTGGCCCACATTCCGGTGCAACTATGCGTGCACTTACTGCACGGTGTGCACGAAGTTCGACTTCACAAAGGTATTTCCAAAAGTGTCGGAAAAACGGGTGGAGCAATGGCTAATCGCGCTGGAAAAACTTCCGCCAGCAATGATCTATATATCCGGCGGGGAACCTTTTCTTTATGCGGGACTCCCTGAACTCGTCAACAACCTGCCGAAAAAACATCAATTGCTGGGAATTGTCAGCAACGTTTCCCTCCCGGCCAGCGTATATCGAAAAATCAAACATCCCTTTCATTTAAATGCAAGCTTTCACCGGGAGTTTGTCAGCGCAGAGAACTTTATTACGCGGGTTAAGGAGCTTCAGGAGTTCATTCACGTTCATGTGAATATTGTTGCAACCCGGGAAAACCTGCCGGTGATTTCGTCGATCGACGAACTGATGGAAACTCATCATATAAGTTTGCACGTGGACCCTTACGTCGATCATGAGTTCAATTACAGTGCACAGGAAGAAGCGCTGTTGAAAAAGTACACGCAGGCGGATCGCAAGTCTCTGGTGGATTTTAACGACTTCAATCCCAAGCAGTGCTCGGCTGGCCGGAACTACATTAATCTGATGCCAGATGGACAAGTGTTCACTTGTGCCGCAGGGTTCAGCTACACGTACTCGCCTTTGTATACGGAAATGGTGCGTAATAGACCACTCGACAATTTTCGGATGGGTAATCTTTTTGACGAAGACTTTCGGCTGAATTCTACGGACATAATTTGCAAATTGCCGTGCAAAGACGCCTGCGATCGCGATTCGGTGCTTATAACGATTCAGCCGGCTGAAGAGAGCTTACAGACGACATGAGCTCGGTAGCTCGTAGTCGGCCGATCCGAACCGGTTCGAAGGCGGCTTCGAGGGTCGGATCTGAATCAAGTTCATTTTTTACAGTACGGCTTTTTTGCGCAATTGCGGAACTTGCGGAAAAACACAGTTGGTTGGTTTTTGTAGCCATTTGCCTTGGTTGCGGATGGGGACGGGTGGCTAACCTCAACTCGCGCCATCTCGACCACGATGAGATTTTCACTTTCTATATTGCGCAAGCCCCCACTCTTCGAGGACTGCTCAGACTTACCCATACAATCGACTTCCATCCACCGCTTCCTTACTTACTAGTCAGGGCGTCATTCGCGATCTTTGGAGTTAGTGCATGGTCTTGCCGCCTGCCGTTCTTGCTTGCGTTCCTGGGTACCAGCATACTGTTGTTTGTTTTTCTGCGCCGACTTTTGTCTCCCGTCTACGGACTTATGGGGACGCTACTGCTGTGGAGCACTCCATATGCCCATCTGGCAAACGAGGCCCGACCGTATGCCATGCTTCTTTGTTTTACTATGCTCATGCTTGTCAGCTGGTATCAACTCACTGAAGAGTGTGAATTGAAGGACAAGCGGTGGGCGCTCGCAACCTTAACTGCTAGCGGGTTCGGCCTTCTGCTCTCACACGTTCTGGGTGTATTGGCCTACGCAGCATTTATCGCAACCGAAGTGGGCCGGTTTTGGATTCGCCGAAGGCCAGATTGGCGCTTGTGGGCTGCATTGTTGTTGCCTCTTATTTCCGCCATCGCCTACTTGCCGATTATTCGCAGTCGCTTCGACATTTCATTTGCGGACGCGTGGCGGGTTACTCCCTTGCGGTTGGCTGGCTGTTATTGGGAGGCACTTAGATATCTTATTACTCCTTTGACATTTCTTGGGCTTATCGCCGCACTATGGCCTTTTGTTTCGCGCCGACGAGAGGGGAAGGCTCAGCACGAGTTACCGGTGGATGGGTTGTCGCTTCGATTGCTGTTGTTGTTTTTGTTTCTAGTTCCGCTCGAGATAGGGCTGATTTTCGCTCGGACTGGAACTGCATTTTATGAACGTTATGGCTCCGTATTTCTGATTCCTTGCATAGTGTTTCCTGCTCTTCTGCTTGGATATCGCACCAGTTGCAATCGATTGGCGGCAACTTGTGTCGCTTCGTTGTTATTGATCCTATTCATTCTAAATACTTCAGAGAAGGCTAGGCTAACAGAAGAATTGTCAAGCATCTTTCCATCGAGGGTTGCGGCGAGGCTCATGTACGCTCTCGCTTTTCCGCCCTTTGGGCCGCCGCCGGTGACGATTCCCGCTGTGCCTCGATATTTGGAAGCGGAGTTGTCTTCGGCGCCGCGCGTATCCTATTTGGAGGCTTTTGAACCCGGGCTGGCCTTCGTGGCGGGCAATGGTCCTACATTTTTGGAGCTCGACCAATATCAAGATGCGGCGCTGGGGCGGCGTCTCTATTTGCTGACGAATCATGATGCCGCTGCAAACATCACGCATGCGACCGTCTTTGACCATTATGAGCAGGTAAAGGCAGCTTTTCCCATTCGAGGACAGGTTGAGGCCTATTGTGCTTTCTTGCGAAAGCATTCTGAATTTGTAGTGCTTGGTCGCTATAACCACCCGGACACTTGGTTGCTCAGAAAACTTGAGATGGATGGGGCCAAGCTGAAGATCGTGGGCACTTATGAAGATGATGACGTTATCGAAGAACACCACATCTACAGAGTAAGTGTGAGCAGCAACCCCTGTTACTAGCAACTGTGAATTGAATCATTAAGTGAAGAGCGAATTTGACTTATTATGAGCTTTCGGATATGTCTTCGATAAAGTTTATTGTTTCCAAAATACGTGGAAGATTCCGAAGCGCCTACTATGCGGAAAGTTCTTCATAATCTCGGCCCTCACTTCTGGACGCATCGCACCGCCCGGGAAATACGGCGATTCGTTGATGACGGCGAGGTTCAGATTGTCAGACTGCACCGCCTGGAGAGCTTTTTCTGGCGAAGTCGCCCCGTCGTCACGGGTTGCATTGTTTAATCCAGAGAGAAAATACAGCTCTGGACAATCATTGCCTGCAAACATTAGTCCGTTGGGCGAATGCTGCTGCAGAAAACGGATCAATCCCGCAAAATTTGGGGCGTATTCGATATGTAGACCACCTGCGCGCTTCAGTTGAAGCTCGCTCATCGATCCCACCTGGTGGGTCAATTCGTAAACGTGATCCGGCACTAGCATAAAGACACCGAAAAGCAAATAAAATCCAGCCACTGCGGCGAGGATATAAGTCCCAGGTTGTTTCTTCGCTGTCGCCACTATCGCCACAGCAGCCAGCAAGGTCAGAGGCAGCGCATAACAAAGATAAATCGGCGCGGCGAAAGGATACTGCACGAGACTACACATGGCTGCGAGAGAGATCAGCAACATCACGCGGTGCTGTTGAAGTTTGGGCGAACCGTTCCTCTTCTGCGCCTGCAGGATGGCCGCCGCGCCCGCCAATACCACGAGCGGCGTCAGCGCTGCGACTGAAAGCCACACCCCGGAAACGATTCCGCTCGACGTTGGCGCCTTAACGAGCATCAGTGACAGTGCCAGGCTCGCCGCCGCGGCCACCAGCTTTCCCTGAAACTCGCGCAGGTACATCGCCGCGGCAAGGAGTGCGAACAGAATTAGGGCGAAGCCGATCTTCGTGATGGACGGGGGGCGAAGCACTCCGAGCCCAACGGAGCGAGCTACTACGCTTGATGTCACTCCTAAGAAGAACCTGGTGACCGCACCAGACCGGGCGTAGGGTAGCAGAAAAATAAACACGGGGCTAAGGACTCCCACAACGAACGGTAAGACCAGCCTAAGCAAAACATTAAATCGATCACCGCTGTTGCGGACGCCTGCGCGCCGTTCCCCCTGCAGGATGAGCGCTACGAGTATAGATGCCGGTAACACGAAGTGATAGAGCTCGGGTATTCCGAGCCGGGCATGAAAAACGAAGAATACTAGTGAGAGGAACAAGAGCAGAGCGCTCGCGGTGAACACACGATAAAGGATGGCGCTTGTCTTGCTGGGTCTGGATTTGGCCTCATTACGCGGAGCATTGTCACGCAGCCTAGTCTGCTGCTGTTCGAGGTACGTTAGAAACAGCAGAACTCCGGCAACGTAGTAGGCTCCGATCACCTTGATGAGGATGGACACGCCCCCACAGACGCCAGCCACGAACAACCATCGCGACTTGCGGTCTTCGAGGTATCGCAGCAAAGATGCCGCTCCAAAGGTGGCGAAGAACAGGTTGTACCAGGAGGGCATGGCTGCCGGATAATTGGGATAGCTCCACGTCACGGCGAGCAGCGTGATCAGGCCAGCGGCAATGGGGGAAGTAAAACGCGACGCGATATAGTAAACAGCTGGAAGCCATGCCAGAAAAAACAGGAAAGCGCATATTCGCAGCGACAATAGGTTAACGCCGAAAAGGCGAAATGCGAGGGCGTGGATGAAGCTTAATCCGCCGGTGTAGATCTCAGCGAAATCGCGATGCGGAAGTTGCCCCTGCATCACGCGCAACGCGCTCTGGCCTAGAATTCCGTCATCGGCCGGGACCCAACCGCTGCCGATATGGGCACCGACGTAGATGGCCGAGATAGAGAAAACCGCTATCAGGACGAACAACCTGACTACCCATCCCTGAGCGGCGGCGAATAGGGCAACTTCTCGCGCGCTGGCTGCAGCCGCGTCTTCATCCTGCTCTCGAACTTTTATTTCGAGGTCGCACGCGGCAGGCCTGATTTTTATTTCTGTTTTCGCTTTTTCTGTTTTCGCTGGAGTGTCTTCCATTTTTTCTTTCACTTCGTCTCCAGCGCCGTCAGCCGCATTTTCGCTTCCTTGCTGTCCGGATTGAGTTGCAAAGCTTCCTGATATTGCTCGCGAGCGGACATAGAGTTTCCACTTTGTTCCAGGGACACAGCGAGCCAATAGTGATAGTCCCATACGGTTGGGTCCATTTTGACGGCCTGAAGCAGATAGGACTGCGCCTCTGCCTTGTGGCCGTCTTCGAGAAGTGCGCGTCCGAGAAAATGTTTGGGTGCGGCCTGTTCGGGGACAAGCTGCACTGCGCGGTATAACAATTGTTCAGCTTCCTTATATTGACCATCCATCAAATGGATATTGCCGCAGTTGTATAGGGCGGAATATAAATCTGGTTCTTTCGTCAGAATTTCGGAGCAGAGCGCGAATGCGGTTTCGTAGTCGCCAGTCTGTCCGTACAACCCGGCGAGGCCGGCCATCCCCATTTTGGACTTAGCATAATCGGGATTGACACGCTGCAGCCATAGGCGACCCTCTGCAAAGCGACCAGCGTGGATGTAAGATTCGGCCAGCGCGAGCGGGCCATAGCCGTATTCGGGATGATCCCTGACCACGGCCTCTGCCAATGCAATCGCGCGATCATGCGCACCGCGCTGGCTATACTCTTTCGCGAGTCCTGCCATGGTGTAGGGATTGCCCGGATAGAGAGCTTGTCCTCGCACCAAGAGCAAAAGATCGTTGCCCCAATACACCTGCTGTGCGAGCGAAGCGCAGACATAACCTCCGCACAGCACGATGACCGTGCATATTTGCACTGTTTGTTTGTTCCACTGCTGGATCGAGGGTAAATGCCGCAGTGCCATGGCTGCCAGAATCGCAAATCCAATCGAAGGCAGATACATATAGCGGTCGCGAACGAAATCGCCGTTGCCGAAGTTACGGAGATAAAGCGCTGGCGCTAATCCTACGATCAGCCATAAGCCGGCAAAGGCGACGTTGGAAGTACCGTCAAGACGATTCCAGTAGCAGAGTACGGCGACAGTTGCGACCAACACCACTAAGGGCAAAACGACTTGAGACAACATCGCGGTCGTAACGTAAGGCGTGTAGTAAAGACCGGTAATTCCAATTGGAAGCAATAACTGGCGCAAGTAAATGGAGAGCACCAGCGGTAAGGTCCGCACTACATCTGTTATTCCATGATGCGGGTCAAACTGACCGGTTGCGTGGACCAATGCGTGCTTTCTCAACAACGCATAGGCTAGCGTAACGCCTGCGTATGGGGCCGCTTCAAATATCGCCGCAAGAATTCTGTGGACTTGAAAACCTTGTTTCTGTGACGGATGAAGCCAAACGTAGATTCCAACCAGCGGCGCGAAAACTACGGCCATCTCTTTTGTCAGCAATGCGCACGCGAGAAGCAAAAGGGATGTTATCCACCAGGCCGTTTTCCGCCGGTGATTCGCGGAGAAGCTGGGATCGCGCGCATTAAGGAATGCGGCGAATGCCAGCGCAGCGAACATCGTCACCATCGTGTCAGAAGCGGCGGAGACCCATGTTACTGGCTCGATGTGAACTGGGTGCAAAGCAAAAATGGTTGCTGCTAGCGCCGCAGTCCAGTAGTCCACTCCTAATCGTCGTACGAGCCAGAACACTGCTGCTACCGCACCCACATGCAAAAGAACCGCTCCCAAGTGCCATCCCCACGGGCGCAATCCAAATAAAGTGTAGTTCAGCATTGACCAGGCGACGAATAACGGCCGGTAATAAACTTGATGTCGCGCTACGTGGTACCAGAGATCACTCGTGAAGGCTCGCGGAAGGTTGGTCCAGCTTCGAATGATCGGACTGTTTACAATCTGCGGCAGGTCATCCCAAACAAAATCGAAAGACAGCGAACCGCTGTAGACCACAAATGTGACCAAACCCAGCAAAGGCAACAAAACAGCGGGGCGTCCGAGATGATTAGCGAGCAATTCAGATGCGCTCTGCTCGGGATGCCGTGGGGTCGCGTTCATGTGGCTCTAGGGATTCACTCTGTGCGGATAGCTCATAGTAACCTTGCCTTGCAGCAGACGCATGTTACTCAGGTTACCTACGTGTCCCACTTATTCCCGTCTTTAGCTGTGTACCTTATGCGACGATCATGGCATGGGATCTGTCACAGGGGCCAAACCCGCTAAAGCTGTCTTGCCCGCTCTGTGCGTCGATCTTGATGGCACTTTGATCCGTGGCAATCTGCTGTGGGAGTGCGTTCTCGTTTTGCTTAAAGTGCAGCCCGGCACGATTCTTCTGCTGCCCTTTTGGCTGCTTTCAGGACGAGCTTCCTTAAAACGCAAAGTCGCCGCTCGAATTGAATTTGACCCATCTCGACTTCCCTATCGTCAGGAAGTCATTGACTTAATTCAGCAGGAAAGAGCTGCCGGCCGCAGTATCGCGCTGGTGACGGCAGCTGACCGTGAACTCGCCGAAGACATCGCCAGTTATCTTGGATTGTTTGACGAGGTGTATGGCAGTTATGAGGGAGTGAACTTAAAGGGGGCTAAGAAAGCTGCATTTCTGGCTGAACGTTTCGCGCAGAACGGGTTCGAATATGTTGGGGATTCTGCCTCCGATGTTGAAGTCTGGCGCGAGGCCCGCGCCGCTTACGTGGTAGGCACTCAGATGCGCGCCGAACAGGCCGCGGGCGTGACCACGCTCAAAGGCGCAATTTTAGAGCCGCATGCATCGATTGCTACGTGGGTCGATGCCCTTCGCGGCCATCATTGGGCAAAGAATCTGCTGCTCTTCCTGCCTCTTGTGCTGTCGCACAATGTCGCGGTCAAGCCATTTATTCGCACTCTTCTTGGCTTTGCGCTTTTTGGACTTGGCGCTTCGGGGCTTTACATTCTGAATGACCTGCTAGATCTCCATTCCGATCGGGAGCATCCGTGGAAGAAAGAACGACCTTTTGCGGCGGGCACAATCTCGATTCCAGAAGGCTTGGTCGCGTCATTTGTTTTGCTTCTGTCGGCGATTGGCCTTGGTTTTATGCTCGAATCGCTATTCGGCTTTGCTTTGGTTGGATATGCACTCCTCACAATGTTGTATTCGCTCTATCTCAAGAAACTTGCCCTGATCGATGTTTTCGTTCTATCAAGCTTCTATAGTTTTCGAATTGTTGCCGGGGCTCTAATTTCGGCTACGCCACTTTCGCAATGGTTTTTGGCATTCTCGATGTTTTTCTTTCTTAGTCTTGCGATGGCAAAGCGTTACTCTGAGTTACTTCACGCGAGCGATCTTGTTAAGACTGGCAAATCCGGTCGTGGTTACCATACTGGCGACCGCGAACTGCTTTTGGCGCTCGGCGTTGGCAGCAGTTTTTCCGCCGTTGTTATTTTCAGCCTTTACGTTCACAGCCGGGATGTGCTCTTGCTTTACTCATCGCCGGAGTTTCTATTCTTGCTTAGTCCTATTGTTCTTTATTGGCTGAGCCGAAACTGGCTGCTAGCGCATCGCGGAGAGCTAAAGGAAGACCCGGTTACTCTTGCTATTAGAGATCCGGTAAGTTATGGGGTAGCCTTGGTCTCGGCGGTTGTCATTACAGCGAGCATGATACATATGAAATGACAGTCGAAGCGTATATACAAATACTTGTGTAAGTCATTAGAACTTGTTTGGGCACAACTTATATGTCTGGTCAAGCAGCCGCAACCTTACAGAGGCAGTCTGCATCAGGTCTCCCAACGACTCGAGTTTTGTCATGGGGACGTTATCCGAAGATCGCGCATCAATTCGTCCACAAGCCTGCATGGAATGATCAGGTACCGGGCATTCTGCAGGCGGCTGCGCCCGGTTCGCTGCTTCCGCATGGCCTTGGGCGGAGCTACGGCGATTCTTGCCTCAATGACGGCCGGCAACTGATCGACTGCCGGCGCCTCAACCGCATACTCGGCTTTGACGAAGCTTCAGGCATGATCCGTTGTGAGAGTGGTGTGACCCTGTCTGACATCATCGATGTAACTCTTCCTAAAGGGTGGTTTCTTTCGGTCACGCCCGGGACGCGCTTTGTGACCATTGGGGGGGCTATCGCCAACGATGTTCACGGCAAGAATCATCATCGCGTGGGAACTTTCGGGGCGTATGTCCGACAAATCGCGCTGCATCGCTCGAACGATGGCCTGGTGATATGTAACGCTGAGGCAAATCCGGACATGCTGTGTGCCACAATCGGTGGCCTCGGCTTGACCGGCGTAATTGCATGGGCAGATATCCAGCTCAAACGCGTAGCTGGACCGTGGATCGATGCCGAATGTGAACCATTCGAGTCGATAAGCTCGTTTCTGGATTTGAGCCGCGAAAGCGATGGGAGATTCGAATACACCGTGGCTTGGCTGGACTGTTTTGCTGGGAAAAATGCTCGGGGTATTTTTTTCCGGGGTAACCACAGCGCGGATCAGGACAAAGACTTTCATCCGAAAGGAGGTCCCAAACTGCCTTTTGCGATGCCCAATTGGATGCTTAACCGTTACTCTGTGAAAGTTTTCAATGCGGCTTACTACACGGTTCACAAATATAAAGAAGGCGCAACGGTCGTTCCTTACGATTCTTTTTTCTATCCGCTTGACCGAGTTCGGCGTTGGAACCTGGTTTATGGAAAAAAGGGCTTTCTCCAGTATCAGTGCGTTATTCCCGAAACAAGGGTCGATGCGCTGGAAGAATTGCTGGATCGAGTCGCGGGATCTGGCATGGGTTCTTTCCTGGGAGTGTTGAAGCAATTTGGCTCCGCGCCACCTGCCGGAATGCTGTCCTTTCCGCGTCCCGGACTTACTATCGCGCTAGATTTTCCGATGCGGGGCGAGCGCACGCTTAAACTTATGCAGGCACTCGATGAAGTAGTTCAACAAAGTGGCGGTGCGCTCTACCCCGCGAAAGATGCGCGCATGAGTCCGGCTTTGTTTGAAGCATCATTTCCGCACTGGCGCGACTTTGTTTCCTACATCGATCCGAAGATGTCATCCTCATTTTGGCGACGTGTGATGGGGGCCCAATGAACGACACCAAACAGGCTGGGACGGTGAAACCATCAACTACATCCCTCGTTGCTATGAAGAAGAGCATTGTTCAGAAGATCGCTATTCAGAAGATCATTGTTCTGGGCGCCACGTCCAGCATTGCTTTGGAAGTTCAGCGGCAGTTGGCGCGCCGCGGCTGCCAATTACTGCTTGTGGGCCGCTCGCCGCAACGACTTGCCGAGATACAGGCCGACTTAATGGTGTGGGGTGCGAAACAGGTCTTGACTTACTCCCTGGACTTAGCCGTCATTCAGCAGCACGTCGGTCTCATGGAATTTTGCCGCCGCGCTTTTCCTGATTTTGATACGGTATTGCTTGCGTACGGATCGATGCGTAATCAAAAGGATTGCGAAGCCTCGATCGAGGCCCTGCGGGAGGAGTTGCAGGTTAACTTTGTCAGCGCTACTGCGCTCCTAACTGTGTTTGCCGCTGACTTAGAACGGCGGCGCGCAGGCTGCCTGGCTGCGATTACTTCGGTTGCGGGAGATCGAGGACGCCGCTCTAATTACGTCTATGGAGCCTCAAAAGGCGCACTGTCGCTGTTTCTGCAGGGGCTTCGCAGCCGGCTGCATCCTGCGGGCGTGCGCGTCATTACCATCAAGCCGGGACCGGTGCAGACTCCGATGACCGATCACATGCCTAATTCTGCACGGTTTGCTGATCCGAAGGAAGTTGCCTGCGACATCGTTAATGCGCTTGAATCCCGGTCTCCCGATGTCTTGTACACGCCGCGAATATGGCGATATGTTATGACGGCTGTGCAGCAGATTCCGGAGACGATCTTCAAGCGCTTGGCGTTCTGAGGATGCTTTTTTGGTTTGGTCGCTAGTCGTTAGCGAGTTACACCCCTAAGACCGCAACGTCAGTGATACCCAGGTTAGCGCCCAAAAGGACGGGCGCGAACCTGGGGCACCAACACTCCTATCTTCTGCCGCGTCCGCCTCCGCCACCGGAGTGACCGCCACCGTGGCCTCCCTGACCGCCGCCGGGACCGCGTCCTCGACCACGTCGGCGACGATTGCGATCGCCCCCGCCGGCTGGACGACCTTCACGAGAACCACCGCCTTCGGGACGACCGGCACTGGCTTCTACGGACGCTACTACTCCATCCACTCGATTAAAGTTGGGCTCGTCGTCAGCATCGAAATCCGCGCCGCCTTCGATCACTGCTGTGGGAGCGCCCTGCGATACTGGAGGTGCAGATTCGGAAGCGCCTTCGGCCTCCGGCGGCGGAGCGCCACCCATTTTTGCCCGTTGCTCTTTCAGAATCGCCTTGCGAGATAGCTTGATGCGATTGCCTTCTACGGCAAGAACCTTTACCAGTACCTGATCGCCTTCTTTCAGTTCATCGCGAACATCTTTGATTCTGTGTTCTGCGACTTCGCTGATGTGGAGCAGACCATCTAAGCCGGGCAGAATCTCGACGAATGCGCCGAAATCCGCGAGACGGCTGACCTTGCCTAGATAGGTCTTCCCTACTTCGGCGGAGGCGGTCAGATCCTTGATAATCTGCAAGGCTTTGTTCGCGGAGACTTCGTCGTTCGAAGCTACGTTGACCTTGCCGGAATCTTCCACGTCGATTTTGACGCCGGTCTGCTCGATGATGCTGCGGATCATCTTGCCACCGGGCCCAATCACGTCGCGGATCTTATCGACCGGGATTTGCAGAGTGTAAATCCTGGGTGCGTAGGCCGACACCTTCACGCGGCCTTGGGTAATGATCTCGTCCATTTTTTCGAGAATGAACAGCCGCCCACGCTGTGCCTGCGCCAGCGCCTCGCGCATGATCTGCGAGGTGATACCAGCGACTTTGATATCCATTTGCAAAGCGGTGATGCCGTCTTTGGTGCCGGCAACTTTGAAGTCCATATCGCCGTAGTGATCTTCGGCGCCGGCGATGTCGGTGAGGATGGCGTATTTTTCACCTTCTTTTACCAACCCCATCGCTACTCCGGCGACTGGAGCTTTCAATGGGACTCCTGCGTCCATCAAGGAAAGCGAGGCGCCGCAGATTGTGGCCATTGACGACGATCCGTTTGATTCAAGAATGTCCGAGACTACGCGCATGGCGTAGGGCCAGTTATCTTCAGTGGGAAGGACCGCAGAAACCGCACGCTCAGCGAGCGCTCCATGGCCGATTTCGCGACGTCCGGCGCCACGCATGAATCCGACTTCTCCTACAGAGAACGGCGGGAAGTTGTAGTGCAGCATGAAGCGCTTCTTGGCTTCGCCTTCGAAGCCCTCGAGACGCTGCATGTCATCGCTGGTGCCGAGCGTGGTGGTGACTAATGCCTGGGTTTCACCACGGGTGAAGATCGCGCTGCCGTGAGCGCGAGGCAGAACACCGGCTTCGATCCAGATTTCGCGAATCTGGTCAAAGGCGCGTCCGTCGGGACGACGCTTGTGGTCAACAACCTGATCGCGGAAGATGCGCTCGCGAAGTTTCTCGTAATACTCCTTCAGCTTTGCTTTACCTTCCGCATCGTCTTCGGGCAGGGCGGCCACGAGTTCTTTTTCCAGGGTGCGAACGAGTTCGTAGCTTTCGGCTTTCGGGTGCTTCGCGGTGTCGAGAGCGTCGCTGAGCCGCGCCCCGATCTTTGTTTCGAGGCTTTTAAAATACGCTTCGTCAGATTCTGGAGGAGTTACGGTGCGCTTCTGCTTGCCGACCTTACCTTGCAGTTCTTTGATAGCGGCACAGATCTTTTTAATTTCCGTGTGCGCGAATTCGATGGCGTCGACTACCGTTTCTTCTTTCACTTCCTTGGCGCCTGATTCGATCATGACGATGGCATCGGCGGTGCCTACAACCATTATGTTCAGAAGGCCATCGCGCATCTCGGTGTAGGTTGGATTGACGATGAATCTGCCATCAACCAGGCCGACGCGCACGGCACCGATGGGGCCGAGGAATGGGATATCTGAAAGAGTGAGAGCAGCGGAGGCGGCATTGATGCCGCTAACGTCCGGATCGTTCTCGGTGTCGGCAGAGAGGACGAAGGCGATAACCTGGGTCTCGCACTTGAAACCTTCAGCGAACATTGGACGAATGGGACGGTCAATCTGCCGGCTGGTAAGAACCTCGCGTTCGCTCATGCGGCCTTCGCGCTTGATAAAGCCGCCGGGGATGCGTCCGCCAGCGTAGGTGTATTCGCGGTAGTCGACGGTCAGGGGGAAGAAATCGATGCCGGTGCGGGGTTCGGGATTGGCGGTGGCAGCGGCGAGGATTACGTTGTCGCCGAATCTCACGAGGGTGGAGCCGCCGGCTTGCTTGGCTAATTTTCCGGTTTCGAAGGAGAGTTGCTTTCCGCCCGCAAGTTCGACAGAAATTTTTGTGGCTTCAGGCTTCATTGATCATTCCTTTGTGTGGCCTTTGGGTGGCCTTTTTGCGGCCTTGGTATGGGCAGAAGGCAAGCGCGAGGGTACGAAGTTCGCGTAGGCAGGCGGACGCCAGACGGCGGTTGGGAACGCACTTTGCTAAGGCTTCTCAGAGTTTGGAACCGGCCCCACTCAGGGAGCCGATCGCGCTGTTATTTGCGGATCCCGAGCTTGGAAATAACGGTCTTGTACCGTTCCGAGTCGTACTTCTTCAAGTAGTCGAGCAGACCACGACGCCTGCTCACCATCATGAGAAGTCCGCGGCGCGAGCCGTGGTCTTTCTGGTGCGTCTTGAAGTGTTCCGTCAGCTGACCGATGCGCTCGCTCAGCAGCGCGATTTGAACTTCGGGGCTGCCGGTATCGGTCGCGTGCGTCCGATACGTGTCAACGACGGATTGCTTTTGCTCTCTGGCTAGCACTAACCTGTTGCACTCCTGTCTCTTCTCGTTTGCGTAACGTGATTGAGAATAACACAGCTCGATGCCGAATCGCCAGTGGACGCTTGAGATTTGCACTGGCGTTAGTACTTATTGTGCTAGATTTTCTCAGTTCGCCGTTCCCAGTCGTCAGCGAAATGAACGACCTCCCCTTGACTGAGAACTGGAGGCTGCTAAGTCGAATCGAGGATATAATATGATGAGAAATAGAAATCGTTGAAGGGTGCGGCAACTTCTGGGGGATTGCGTTAATTTTGTTCCAGAACAAACTGGGTCCACTTTGTTGACCCTTCATGTAGCCCGCCAAAATAATAGTAAACAATAGAAAACGGGGAGATTGCGTATGCCACGAGGCCGATCAACTTTCACGAAGCGTCAGAAGGAACAAGCGCGTCAACAGAAACAGCGCGACAAGAACGAACGCAAAACTCAGAGGAAACAGGATCAACCTGGGGGCGCTGTTCTAGACGAGGCGGAAGAATTGCGCCAGATGCGCGAGCATGCCGCGGAGCAAGCCGCACTGTTCGGAATTGGCAACGACGACGACGAAACTGATACTGATGCTGATCTGCTGTCACCGCACGCCAAACACGCGGAACGCTAACTTGCGGTAAATCCGCCGGAGCGCAAGGCTCCGGCGCGACTCATTTCAGTTTCATTTCGTCATTTCGCAACAACTCCAGTTCGCAGCTCTCATTCACAAGGTCAAATTTTGATGGCGTGACGGGCGAGGACGCCCGTCGCTCCACTGAATCTTCTAAACGAAGACCTCGCCCGGCAACCTCGTCAATGTCCGGGATGCCAGTGTGTTCTGCACGAGCCGCTTCGGCTGGTCATTGATGTCAGCCGATGCATTAACCTGCTTGCGTTCGATGCGCAACTTTAAGGTGCGCTCGATGTTGCGCAGGTCCAATATTTCCGCACTCGTGACTAGCGTGGACGCCCTTCCTTGAGAGCCGGCGCGGCCAGTACGGCCGACGCGGTGAATGAAGTCTTCCGCCATCTTCGGGAGATCGTAGTTGATGACGTGGGCTATTTCATCGCAGTGCAATCCGCGCGATGCAATATCGGTCGCAACCAGCACCTGATGGCGTCCTTCCTGAAATCCGCTTAACGCCGCATTGCGCTGCGACTGGGTACGATCGCCATGAATTACGGCGGCAGAGAAGCCGTCGCGTTCGAGATCTTTGGCCAACCTTTGAGCGCCGCGTTTGGTGCGGGTGAAGATCAAGGTCTGACCCTTTTCCTCGTAAAGCAACTGACGGAGTACATCCAGTTTTTCGGATGGGCGCACTTCATAGGCTTCGAGTTGAACGCTCTCCGCCGGTTTCAGGACCGAGCCGAGGGCAATTCGCACGGGGTCGCGGGTGTAGTCATCCACCAGCGAAGCTACTGATTGCTCCATGGTAGCGGAGTAACAGAGCGTCTGACGGCGTTGCGGCAGGATTTGCAGGATGCGCCGGATCGCGGGTAGAAAGCCCATGTCCAGCATCCGGTCGGCTTCATCGAGCACGAGAATTTTCACGTGACCGAGATCGGCAAACTTACGGGTGATGAAATCCTGCAGGCGGCCGGGAGTCGCGATCACAAATTCGCAACCGGAACGCAGGCTGAGTATCTGAGACTTCTCGGAAACGCCCCCGATCACGAGCGCAGCCTTAGGCATATTTTTGTCGCGCAGCTGTTCGTACTGCTCATGCACCTGCATGGCGAGTTCACGGGTGGGTAACAGGACCAAGGATTTAACTTGCCTGGCTGATGGATTTTTGGGTGAGTCATTTTTGGGTGACCCAGTTTTAAAGGACTCAGTTTTCTGCGATTCAGCGCGTAGCATCTCGATGATCGGGATGAGGAACGCGAGTGTCTTGCCGGTTCCGGTCTGGGCGGTGCCGATTACGTCTTTGCCTTCAAGAGCAGGGGCAATGGCCTGTGACTGGATTGGGGTTAGGGTTATGAATTGAGCTGCCGCCAACTTCTGCTGCAACGCAGCAGATAGGGGCAGTTCTGTAAATGTTGTCATTCTATTGTTTTCTTTCTGGAGGGGCCTAAATTTCTCCCAACACATGTCGAGAGTTCGCATGCCGCTCGCAACGAAATTGGCGCTGGAACCAGGCGGGCAGGAAATGCGGAGGTGGAGCGGATCCGACAGGATCCCCGCTTAACGAGCAAACCGTAGCAAAAGCGTTAATGACAGTATAGCAGATGTAGGCGCGGCCTGCGGTTACCTTAGTTATAACGCCATTACCCTGTCGATATCGATGACCGTGAGGCTGGTAGCTTTAATCGGCAGACGTTAACGCCCTTTTTCTCTAGCCGCCGGCCGCCTTCGCCGCTTGCGTCTCCGGGTGTACGTCATACTCGGGATGCGGCACGCCCATCAGCCATTTGTCGAACCAGCCTACGATGTTGTCGAGGCGCTCGATGCGATGCCAAGGCTCGCCTGAGCGCGACAATTCGTGCGTTTCACGCGGGAAAACAACCATTGCGGTTGGGCGCTTCATAAACTTCAGAGCGCGGAAGATTTGCTCTCCGCCGGAATCCTGCGGCGTGCGGTAGTCGGACTGGCCGAGAATGAACATGATGGGGGTATGGATTTTTTCGACGAAGGTAATCGCTGAGCGGTTTGCATAATCCTTTGGATCCTGAAAAGGCGGTGCTTTGAACCAAGCCGGCTGGAACAGGGTGAAGTCGGCGGTGTACCACCATGAGGCCCAATCCGAGATGTCGCGCTGCGATACCGCGGCGGCGAAACGATCGCTTTGAGTCACTGTCCAGTCGGTAAGAACTCCGCCGCCGCTGCCGCCGGTGACGCCAAGTTTCTTTGGGTCTACGTAGCCACGCTTCAGGATTTCATCTACGCCTACCATCAAGTCGCGATAATCATCGCCGGGATAGTGGTATTGAATGATGTTGCCGAAGTCCTGGCCATAGCTGGTTGAGCCGCGCGGGTTGATGTAGAGAACTACGTAGCCTTTGGCCGCCATCCATTGAAATTCATGATCGAAGACCCAGCCATACGCGGCGTGGGGGCCGCCGTGGATGTCGAGAATCATAGGATATTTTTTCTTCGGATCGAAGTCGGGAGGTTTCTGGATCCATCCCTGAATGGGCAGGCCGTCGAAACTTTTATAGTTGATTTCTTCGGGCTCAGTGATGTTGAGTTGCGACCAGAGGGCTTTGTTGGCATCGGTGATGCGGGTTTGGGGGTCGGGCCGACTAGCATCGAGCGGAACTGTGAACAGGTCACCGATCATTGTCGGCGTCGAGACTAGCGCGACTGCGGTGCGGCCATCGGGCGTGACGGAGTAATCGAGTACGGCTTGATCGCCGCTGGTGATTTCAGTTACGGCTCCGGTTTTTGTGTCGACACGAACCAGCGGAGTGCGTCCGTGCCGTTCGACGGTATCGAAGAGCCAATGGCCGTCGGACGACCACCGAAGGCCCATGCCTCGGCCGCCGCGCGGGGGTGCGTTATCGCCACCGACCACGCTGCCCATATCAAAATCGTAAGCGGCAGTGAGATTGCGCGGCTGCGCATTCGGGGTCAGATCCATCACCCAAAGATCGGGTTGCGAATAGGAACGAACGGGCTGGGTTACGGAACCATGGAAGGCCGCCTGGCGGCCGTCGGGACTTAGCGCAATGCGGCCTACGCCCATAGGGAGGGTCGTCAGCTTTTCGGGCGAGCCGCCGGTTGATGCCACGGAATAGATTTCAGTGGTCGCGGTCTCGTAGTAGGGTTCGTCGATGCGGCGCGTCAGGAAGTAAATGCGCGAGCCGTCGTGCATCCAAACCATTCCGCCCTCATCATAGTCGCCGCTCGTAAGTTGCTTCGGCTTTGCTGGTTCATCGAAGGTGAAGGGGACGTCAATCACCCAGATGTGATCGTGGCGTTTGAAATCGATATAGCCCTCGTCATTGCTGCGATAGACGGCATGAGTAATGATGTGGATGTCGGATTCGTGATCGCTATCGGAATCGGCCTTGGACGCAGAATTCGCCGCGGCGGCGGAATCTTTGGGATTAGTGGCAGTGGTTGCGGTATCAGCTTTCGCGTCCTTCTTCTTGCGCTGTTCCTTCTCGATATCTTCAGGAGTGGTGGTGCTCAAGAACGCGATGCGAGTATAGTCCGGCGACCAGACGGGATCGCTGGCGCCCTTGGGCAGCTCGGTTATGGTGCGCGCTTCGCCACCACTCAGGGAGAGAATCGCGATCTGCGATGGGCGAGGCTTGCCGGTGTCGTTTTTGTCTCCTCCTCGGATGAAAGCGATTCGTTTGCCGTCAGGCGACCAACGAGGATGAGTATCGTGCTTGCCATTGGTCATGCGCATCGGGGTCGCGTCGCCGGAGGTGGCCACCATCCAGATCGAGGTTTCATAACCGGTACGCTTTTCGTCCGCGACTACGCGGGTAAATGCCACACGCGATCCGTCCGGTGAAACCTCTGGATCGGCAATCCAAACGAAGTTGAACAGGTCTTTGTCAGTAATGGCACGCTTTGCGCTATTCGGTTGGAGGCTCGAATTTTGAGCGGAGAGAGCAGGGATTGCTGCGGCAAAGGTGAATATTGAAACAATGATTAAAGCGCAGAAAGTTTTCATGAGGCTCCTGGAATGAATGCCGCAATGGTGGCGATCAACGACACTCTACGCAGCGTTGTGAATTATATATCTCACTTTTTCTTTTCCCTGATTTTGTCAGCGAGCGCGTTGGCATCCTCGAGCATTTTGTCGATGCGGCGGTGCTGAGCGTCGGGAGTTCTGTAGTAGAAAATTCCAAAGAGATGGCCGCGGCGACGGGAGACCGACATCGCTTCCCATCCCTGGTGAGCTCGTGGGTCGCGGGCGAATGCCACCTGAAGAATGGGCGGCAGTTCCCTCTCCGCTTGCATGACATTGAGCAGCCGTTCTGCAATTTGTTCTGCGCGGCGGACGCGAGCGTTGGCGCCCTTTGGGTCCGTAATCCATTTGGCAACGTCGTTGCGCGTGGAATGGTTCAACTTGTCGTACCATCGTCGAAACAAACGGTCCTCACTGAGGAGATCTTCCAGTTCAAGAGGAATGGTTACGGTTCGCTTTTCGGCGTCGAACTCGACTGGAAGCTTGCTATGGCGCCTTCCGCGGCTCGCGCGCCTCTTTGCATCCGCTTGTTTACCAGCAGGATGTGCCTCCCTTCGCCCGTCGGAAAGAGTGAGGTACGGAATCCGAAACCGTTAATTTCGCCTTTTACCTTGATCTGGCCACGCAACCCCCAGACCTTGCCTGCATCGAACGGTAGGTGGACAACGATCCATTTGAGGCGGGAGCGCATCCGTTCCAGCTTGGCCTCGAAGCGCTTTGGGGACGGATTGGTCTTCGCTCTTGCTCTTGTAGCTCGCGGCATGCGGAAAGCGGGCGTCTTCTTCAAGTGCAACAGGATTTTAACCTGTGCATTTTAATATGAAGCGATAAGGCAACGACGCGGCTGACTGGAGTTAAACTGTAAGGAAGCCACATTTGGAGAAATATTGTGATCTGTCCAAACTGCAGGGAGGATAACGCGTCCAATTTCCGCTTCTGCGGAATGTGCGGAACGGCACTGGAACCTCGCCGGAAGACGGGGACGGCGGCACTCGATCCGCTCTCAGCGTTCCCTACACCACCGGTGCCACAACCGGCCGCTCCACCGAAGATGACGCAGCCAAGGGCCTCGAGCGCGCCTGAACCAGTGCGGTCACTGGCGATGGCGGGCGCGACTAACTCTGCTAAGCAGCCGGTGCCGGCGATAAGCGGTCCTTCCATGCTGGGCTTGGATCGGCCGCTTGCAAATCAAGTCGAGATAAATGAAACGAATGTGAGCCAGTCCGGTTCTAACCAGTCCAATGTTAGCCACCCCAGCAACCTTCACGGGCCCACCATGGATTCGCTGCGAGAAAGGTCTTTCTCGGGGCTCGACTCTTTTCTTGAGCCGGAGGAATCTCATTCGGGGCCAGGGCGGATTCTGCTGCTAATCGCCTTGCTTGCGGCATTGGGAGCAGCGGGATGGTGGACCTACACAAACTATGTTGGCGTTGCGGAAGATCGCAAGCCACAGGCTGCGACTTCGAACACTGGCAGCACTTCTTCGCAGAACGTACCGGAGAACATACCGAAGGCGGCAGCTGAGCCGGTTGCACAAAATGCTCAAGCGCAGAGTGCGAACTCGCCACAAACTTCGGCGCAATCCTCGCCGCAATCCTCGCCTCCCTCCTCTTCTCAATCATCGACGATGCCGTCGGCACAAGTTCCCGAGGGATCGCCCGAAAATGCGAATCCTGGACCCGCTGCTTCCACAAAACAATCGGAAGCAACGGCAAAGGCTGCGGAGGGAGCCAGAACGGTGGCTTCAGTTCCAGTAACTCCGGTGCCCGCGCCGTTATCGCCCGCACCAGCCAAAAGCGCTCCAGCTTACCAGAGAACCCCCAAGCCGCGAACCACGGCAAATTCGGTCAAGTCCGCGAATTTGTCTTCCGCTACGGGACCTGACACGGGCGATGCTGACTTTCGCAGAGGCGAAGCCTACCTCTACGGACGAGGCGCGCTGGAAAATTGTTCTGAGGCTGTAAAAAATCTGAAGGCCGCATCGGCTAAGGCCAATGCCAAAGCACGCAGTGCATTTGGAACCATGTACGCGACCGGCCACTGCGTGCCGCGCGATCTTCCAACCTCTTATTTATGGTTTGCGCTTGCCCTGCGTGTGGATCCGAATAATCAGATTCTGGAAAAGGATTTGAACGCGATCTGGAATCAGATGACGCCGCCGGAACGGCAGATGGCCACTCGCATGAAGCAGTGAGGCCATCGGGGCCCGGGGGGATCGGGTCTTCTGGTGATTTGGTCAATCACGTTGTGGCGGATTATTTCCGATGGCGAGATGGCCGATCGTTAAATCACCCGATTTCTTGCTTCTCTTTCGGCGCGAGATTTAATGCCTTCTTCACGGTGCCGCGCTCGGTCATTATTTTGTCTTGCAGCAGAGTAATCGCATAAATCAATTGCTCCGGGCGCGGCGGGCATCCTGGGACGTAAATGTCCACCGGAATAACCTGGTTGACGCTTTGCACGAGGGCGTAATTATTAAAGACACCGCCGGAGGTTGCGCATGCTCCCATGGAAATCACCCACTTCGGTTCCGGCATCTGCTCCCAAAGCTGGCGAATTACAGGCGCCATCTTGTTTGAGACGCGGCCGGCGATAATCATTAAGTCTGACTGCCGCGGCGACGGGCGGAACACTTCGGCACCGAAGCGCGCGATATCGAAGCGCGACGCGCCCATGGACATCATTTCAATCGCGCAGCAGGCTAGACCGAAGGTCATCGGCCAGATGGAATTCTTGCGCATCCAGTTGACGGTCGAGTCGAGCGTGGTCATGACGATGCCTTCGGGGACGCCGTCACCGTAGATGAGTTCTTTGACTACCCTTTTGCCATTCTCGATGTTTATGTAGGGACCGAAGCTTAATTCTTGCGCCATAGGTATATTTTAACCGCAGCCGAGGGTAAGTGCGCAGGATTGGCTTACGGGTTCAGCACTATCTTGCCGAACATCTGGCTCTTTTCCATGTAATCGTGCGCAGTGCGGATTTCCTTCAACGGGAAGGTATGGTCGATGACGGGCTTGAGACGTCCCGCGAAGACGTGTCCGAGCACTTCATAGAGTTCGCTCATCGTTCCCATATACGACCCCAGCAAAGCGAGCTGGCGCGAAAAGAGAAAACGCAGATCAAGATCGACTTTCGAGCCTGTGGTAGCTCCGCAGGTAACGAGGGTGCCGCCAGCTTTGAGCGACTTGACACTTTCCTCCCATGTGGCGTGCCCGACGTGTTCGATGACGATGTCTACGCCCTCGAAGTTCGTGATCTTGCGAACCTCCTGCGAAATCTTCTGCTGGTAGTGATTGATGACAAAGTCGGCTCCGAGTTCTTTTGCGCGCTCGGTTTTGCGCTCGTCGCCGGCGGTCGCGATCACACGCGCGTGAAACAACTTCGCGATCTGGATGGCAGCGATGCCTACGCCCGAGTTCGCGCCCAGCACCAGCACGGTTTGGCCGGGGCGGATGGCGGCGCGCCCTACGAGCATGTGCCAGGCGGTGAGAAATACCAAGGGGACACTGGCGGCTTCGTTGAAGTCGAGCGAATCGGGGATGGGAATGACGTTCACGGCGGGAACGGCGATCAGCTCGCAGTTACCGCCATCGACAGCGTTGCCTAGAACTGTGAAATGGCGGCACTGGTTCTGCAGTCCGGCAACGCATTTCGCGCAGTGATTGCAGAAAAACATGGGAGCGAGCAGGACGCGCTGCCCTGGTTTGAAGTCGGTGATGTATTCGCCGACTTCGACAATCTCACCGGAAATGTCGCTGCCTAGAATGTGCGGCAGGTTGACGCCGGGCAGCCCTTTGCGCACCCAAAGGTCGAGGTGATTCATGGCGCATGCGCGCACACGAACCAGAACCTGATCCTTGCGCGGCTTGGGATCGGGCACGTCTTCGTAGGTGAGGATTTCGGGTCCACCAAACTGATGAATGCGGACGGCTTTCATGGGCCTCCTTCGATGCGCACAGTGTCAGACAAACTTTGGGATTCGATAGTAAACCGAAATGTACCAAACGCAATGCGATTCCCGGCACAACAAGTTCGTAAAAACGGCCCGTACGGTCGGCAATGCTCGCCTGGCGAAGCCGACGATTAGCTCTATCAGCCGATTTAGCGTCGCACATTCGACGGCAGCCATTGACCTTCCCTCCTCATCGAACCATAATCAAAATATGGACATCTACGAGGAGATCGTTCGCCTGCGAAAGGATGGCCGCCGCGGAGCCGTGGCTACCATCGTGAATGTGCGCGGATCGATTCCGTCATTCAAGACGGCGAAGATGCTGGTACGGGACGACGGCTCGATTGTCGGAACCATAGGCGGTGGGTGTGTTGAAGCTGAGGTGTGGCAGGCAGCGCGGGAAGTGATGGAGTCGGAAAAGCCGCGGACTTTAAAGTTCGATCTCAATCAAGATCCGAAATACGACACGGGCCTCGTTTGTGGCGGCACTCTGGAGATTTTCGTGGAGCCGATACTTCCTCCAGCAGATCTTTATATTTTCGGCGCAGGTCACGTTGCAGCAAGCCTTTATCGGGTCGCACGGATTGCCGGTTTTGACATCACGGTGATCGATGACCGGGAAGCTTATGCGAATCGGGAACGCTTTCCTGAAGCGCAGCAAGTGATCGTTGAAGATTTTGACAAGGCCACTGCACAGCTCAGCCCCGGCGAAGCTTCGTATATCGTAATCGTGACGCGCGGTCATCGCGATGATATGCGTATGCTGCGCTGGGCGGTGCAGACTCCGGCACGATATATAGGGATGATCGGGTCACGGCGCAAGACAATCACTATTTTCAAGGAGCTGCAACAGGAAGGCCTGCCAGCGCATTTGTTTGATCGGGTGCATGCGCCTGTCGGGTTAGATATTGGCGCAATCACTCCGGAAGAAATTGCGGTTTCGATCACTGCGGAATTAATTGCGACACGGCGAAAAGTTGAGCGCGATCTTCCGCATATGAGCTGGTTTCACCGGCGGGAGCGAGAGTCTGAGGTCGAGCCGAAATCTTAAAGGCGCGGTAGAAAAAAGAACGTTCGAAGTCCTCGATCGTCAGTCATAGTGATTGTCATTCCTCCAGGTTCGGGCTTTCTCTGCGCATCCCGCGTCGCGGCGGTTAGGATGTTTTCATGCCGGAAGAAATCGAGATCAAATTTCGAATTGAGAATCTCGCTCAAATGTCCCGCGCGCTGAAGAAAGCAGGCTTCAAACGGCTCACCGCCTCGACTCACGAAATGAATTCGCTTTACGATTTGCCTGGGCAGAAACTGCGCAAGCTAGGAGCGATGTTGCGACTGCGTAAGTATGGTGAGACATGGACCTTGACGCACAAAGCGAAAGACAAGATCGGGCGCCACAAACAGCGGGTTGAGCTGGAAACACAAGTCAAAAATGGCCCGCGGATGGATGCGATTCTGCGAGCGCTTGGCTTCAGGCCTACGTTTCGCTACGAGAAGTATCGCGCCGAATGGAGCGATAGCAAGGGCCACGTGGTGCTGGATAAAACTCCGATCGGCAACTTTGGCGAGATCGAAGGACCATCACGATGGATCGATAAGACGGCGCGGGCGCTCGGCATCGGCCGAGGCGATTACATCACTGAGACTTATACTCCTATGTTCTTTGCCTGGAAGCGGCGAACGCATAGCCGAGCGACTGAGATGACGTTTCGCGACGTGGGAAAGAAGTCGAGAAGCGCGTAGTAATCGATGCGTATCAATGTGGGCACATGCACAGGTCCTTCGCTTCGCGAAGGATGGCATTTATTTGAAGATGATCAGGAAGCGGCGCCACAACACTTCTTGTATTTCTTGCCACTGCCGCAAGGGCACGGATCGTTGCGGCCGACTTTTTCTCCGGAGCGTACCACTTGTTGAACTTGCATATCGCCAGCCCCGGCCATGCGGGCTTGCTCCAGTTCGCGCTTTTTCTTGCGCTGGAAGGCTTCTTCGATCTCGTCCACGGAGGTTTCTACCAGGCGTGCCGAACGTCCATTGCCTCGACCGCCGGTAATGAGTGAAGGCGCTCCTCCCGCCGGGATCTGGCCGGAGCCGTCGATTGGGGCGCCTCTACTGACTAGTGTAGTATCAGGCGGACGTTCCATAATTTGCATCAGATACAGGTAACGAACCGTCTCCTCGCGAAAGCGCTGCATCATTTCTTCAAACATGTCATACGACTCGCGCTTATATTCGACCAGCGGATCATGTTGCCCGTAACCGCGAAGATTGATGCCCTCTTTCAGGTGATCCATTGAAAGCAGGTGATCTTTCCACTGCGCATCGATCACACTCAGCATAATCATGCGCTCGTGGTAGCGCATGGCGTCGGCGCCGATCAGAGATTCTTTGGCGTCGTAGCGCTGCTTCAGCTTTTCGAAGATGGCGTCGCCCAGTTCTTGGCGGTTCATCTCTTCAGGCTTAAGGCCCTCAGCGTAAATGTCGACGCCGAAGCGCGTGAAGATTGCGTCCTTCAGGGCTTTGAGATTCCAATTGGCCTCATGCTCCTTGGGCGGACAGCAACGTTCGAGGATATCGGCAAGGACCCCGGAGACGTAATCTTCGACGATGAGATCTTTCTGGTCGAGTCCTTCGAGCAGACGGCGGCGCAGACCGTACACCGCTTCGCGTTGCTTGTTCATAACATCGTCATATTCAAGCAGGTGTTTTCTCGCCTCGAAGTTCTGCCCTTCGACCGCTTTCTGCGCGGCCTCGATTCGACGCGTGATCATGCGCGACTCGATGGGAACGCCTTCTTCCATGCCAAGCCGTTGCAGCAGGTTCGAGACCCACTCCTTGGCAAAGATGCGCATCAGATCGTCTTCGAGAGAAAGAAAGAAACGGGAAGAACCTGGATCACCCTGGCGGCCGGCGCGCCCGCGTAACTGGTTGTCGATGCGGCGCGCCTCGTGGCGTTCGGTGCCGAAGATATGCAAGCCTCCCGCCTCGATCACTTCCTGATGCTCGCGGTCGGTATCGGACTTGTAGCGGGTAAAAATCTCATTCCACTGATCGGTCGGTACGGCATATTCGTTGCCGGCGTAGTACCAAACGGTGCGGTTGGGATCATCGACTTTGGCTTCGAGCTTGCCTTGCGCGGCACGAATCGGCTGCGCGATTCCCTTCTTGACGCATTCCTGCTTGGCAATAAATTCGGCGTTGCCGCCAAGCAAAATGTCGGTACCGCGGCCAGCCATGTTAGTGGCGATGGTGACCATGCCTTTGCGTCCAGCTTGGGCGACGATTTCCGCTTCGCGCTCGTGATACTTCGCATTCAGAACGACGTGCTTGATTCCCTTCTTCTTCAGCAACTCGGAGAGACGTTCAGATTTTTCAATCGAGGTGGTACCGACGAGCACGGGCTGGTTGCTATCGTGCAATCGCTTAATTTCATCAGCTGCTGCAAAATACTTTTCCTTTTCCGTGCGGTAGACGATGTCGGGATTTTCTTTGCGAAGCAGTGTACGGTTCGTCGGAATGACGATGACGTCGAGCCGGTAAATCTTCTCGAATTCAGGGGCTTCCGTTTCCGCCGTACCAGTCATGCCGGCGAGTTTTTTATACATGCGGAAATAATTCTGGAAAGTGATGGTGGCGAGCGTCTGATTCTCGCGCTCGATCTTGACGTTTTCCTTAGCTTCGATCGCCTGGTGCAGGCCATCAGACCAGCGCCGGCCCGGCATCAGTCGGCCGGTGAATTCGTCGACGATAATCACTTCGCCGTCTTTGACTACATACTCGACGTCTCTCTTATAAAGAGCGTGCGCTTTGACGGCAGTTTCGACGTGATGCTTCAGCGCCCAGTTCTCCGGGTCGGCGATGTTGCCGATTCCGAGCAGCTTTTCGACTTTTTCCCACCCTTCATCACTGACCGTAACGTTGCGATGTTTTTCATCGACTACAAAGTCGCCGGTCATTATTTTGGGCTCGCCGGGCGCAGTATCGATCTCTTCGCCTTTTTCCAGCTTAGGAATGATGCGATTCACCTTGTAATACTTATCGGTGGATTCTTCACTCGCGCCTGAAATGATGAGCGGGGTACGGGCTTCGTCAATCAGAATGGAATCGACTTCGTCGACGATGGCGAAGTTGTGCACGCGCTGCACGCAATCGCGCAGGTCGAATTTCATGTTGTCGCGCAGATAGTCGAATCCAAACTCGTTGTTGGTGCCGTAGGTCACGTCAGCGGCGTAGGCGGCACGGCGCTGTTCATCGTCGAGGTCGTGGACGATCACGCCTACCGTCAGGCCAAGAAAACTGTAGAGCTTGCCCATCCATTCGGAGTCGCGCTTGGCGAGGTAGTCGTTGACGGTGACAACGTGGACGCCGCGTCCGCTGAGGGCGTTGAGATATACGGGGAGTGTGGCGACAAGGGTTTTGCCCTCGCCGGTCTTCATCTCAGCGATCGTGCCCTGGTGGAGAACCATACCGCCGATGAGCTGAACGTCGAAGTGGCGCATGTTGAGTACACGGCGTCCGGCCTCGCGCACCACGGCAAATGCTTCTTCAAGAATCTCATCGAGGACAACCTTGAGCGCTTCGCGCCGTGTTTCGGTTTCCTTCTGACGGTCTATGTCCGGATTTTCGATATCCGTTTCCGGTTCGTCTGGAATGGAGCTAAGACGCTCCTGGATACGGGCGCGAAACTCGTCGGTTTTGGCGCGGAGTTCCTCATCAGAAAGCTTCTGCATCTCGGGTTCTAGCGCATTGATAGCCAAGACGCGCGGCTGCAGGCGCTTGATCTCGCGTTCGTTCCTCGTCCCGAAAACCTTGCCTAATAATGTGTTGATCAAAAATAAAATCCTTCGGAAAACACACGTCCACGCCTTAGTAGAAGCCTAGCACATTAGATGCGGCCCGAAGCTTGAAGAACGCAAGGAACGCTATGGAAACAAGCCCTCGGCACAGCCCGTGCATCTTCCGTAAGCACAGAACGCACATTGTTGCTTAGTCTTAGTATATGTGGCACAGTATTTTCATTGACGAGGCGCATCATGATCGATAACGAAAAATTTCAAAAAGCTCGAGGCTGGGCTTATGCGGTTGGAGCAGTTATTTTTGCCGTTGTTGTCGCATGGAGATTTTGGATCCGATGAATTGACGCCTCCTGACCACGATTGTTGTTTCCGCCGGCCTGATAGACTTCCTGAGCGTGACCTCGTCCAGGAAGCTTAATTATCGACTGCCGCGCCCCTTGCTGCTGGTTAACATCGGACAGCTTCTAACACTAAGCTCGAGGGCAGATGGTCCGCGACGCAGCTCCCAGCTTTCAGAACTTGGAATTATTCAAGATGCCGCAGTGCTCTGCCTCGGTGGCAAGATTGTTTCTGTTGGCACCTCGAAAGCGGCTCTGCGCGATCCGTGGCTGAAGAAGAATCGCAAAAAGATTGTTGAAATCGATTGCGGCGGACGCGTGGCTTTGCCCGGGCTTCGTCGATTCGCACACGCATCCGGTATTCACGCACCCGCGGCTGGTGGATTTTGAAAAGCGGATTTCCGGCGCCACCTACGAAGAGATCGCTGAAGCGGGTGGAGGAATTCGCTCCAGCATCGAAGGCGTGCGGACGACGGGTAAAGCGGCTCTCACTCGGAAAGTTGTCACAACGCTGGCGGCCTTTGCCGCTCACGGCACCACGACCGTCGAGGCGAAGTCGGGGTACGGTCTGAGCCTCGAAAGTGAGGTGAATTCGCTCGAAGCTATCCGCGCGGCCGCGCGCGAGTGGCCGGGGAGCGTGGTTCCGACTTTTCTGGGCGCGCATGTTGTCCCCCCCGATATCGAGGGTCGCACGCAGGAGTATGTCGATCTAGTCTGCAACGAAATGATACCTACCGTCAGCGAAGCTAAAACTGGCATGGTTCGTCGACGTGTTCTGTGATCGCGGAGCATTCAGCGCGGAGGAAACCGCAAAGATTTTTGCGGCCGCGGAACATCATCATCTTGCAGTGCGCGCACATATGGGACAGCTTAGCGAAACGCGGCTGGCGACACTGCTTCGTTACCATCCGGCCTCGTTTGATCACATGGACCATGTGAACGATTCGGATCTGCTGACTCTTGCCCGGAGTGACACAATTGCGACATTCGTTCCTGGGGCAAATTATTTTCTTGGTTTGAAAAGGTATCCGGACGCGCGGCGGTTTATTGAAGCTGGCGTAGCGATCGCACTCGGAACTGACTACAATCCTGGCTCTTCTCCGTTGCTGAGCATGCCGATGGCGATGTCGCTTGCATGCACACAGATGAAGATGTCACCCGCGGAGACGATCGCGGCAGCGACGATCAACGGAGCGTGGGCGCTGCGAATCGCCGACCGCAAGGGGAGTTTGGAAGCAGGCAAAGACGCGGACATGGCGGTGTTTGATGTAGATGACTATCGCGAAATTCCCTACTGGTTTGGCGTGAATCATTGCGTTTTGACAATTATGAACGGCGAAGCTGTTGGACCTTTAGTGCAGTGATCTGGCGCAGTATTTTGAGGGAATCATGGAGGTTGCTATAATTTGGGAGTTCCGCACGGTCCCAGCGCAACTGCTGTTTCATTTCGCGGCGTTCCCGCCGAGTGAGAGCGCAAGCATTACGATCAGAAGCCGCATGGCCCACTGGGCCGCTCGTCGGAGTTGCGGACAGGTGCTGAAAAGAAGTGGCCAGGTAGCTCAGGTGGTAGAGCGCAGCCCTGAAAAGGCTGGCGTCGGCGGTTCAACTCCGTCCCTGGCCACCACATTTCAAAGCGGTTAACTGCACTTTTCATTTTGCGTATTACCCGCAGTTTACCCGCAGTTGCCCGCACTACTGCACCAAACCCGTCACTGGAGCCGTTTTCTCCAGGTTTTTGACCGGATCGGGTTCAGCCGCCTTCCTGCCGCGGAACAGCAACTCCAGGAACATCCCCTGCGCTTCGAGCTTGTCTTCGGTCACCGCCTTCGCGTAGACCTCAAGGGTCGTCTTCAGATTTTGGTGCCGAAGCATTTCCTGCACCAACTTCGGATCGACCTTCAACTTGACCAAGACCGAAGCGAGCGTCCTTCGGAAAGTGTGGAATCCGAAGGTGCGCGGCGGAGCCACGACTCCCGCCTTCTTGGCGGCCACGCGCAGGTAATCGGCAACCAGCATGTTGGCCGCGGGAGGCTTGGTGCCCTTGGAGCGAAGACTCGGGAAAACCAAGTCTTCGTCGGAGGCATATAGGGTTTCCTGACGCCAAGCGAGCAGATGTGCCGCGAGCAGAGGATGCATCGGAACCGGAGCCTTCGAGGCCTTCGATTTCGGAGCTCCAAAACGGCGGTACACGTAAGCCCGGCGCACCCGTATCAGCTGTGCGACGAAATCCAGATCCTTCCACATCAGAGCCAAAATTTCGCTGACGCGCAATGCCGTGGCCGCGTCCGTTAGGACCATGGTGCGGCGCATCAGATCCAGATTGTCGAAGATATCGAGCACCTGGGGCAGGGTGAGGATAACCGGCTCGAAGTCACTCTTGGACGATTGGCGGACGAAGTGAATGGGGTTTCCCTCGTCGGAACGAGGAAGAAGCCCGTATCGCTGTCCGTGTTTGTAGACCAAGTTCATGACTTTCCGGATCTCTACCAGAGTTGAGTTTTCAAGGCCATGTTTCTTCCTGAGCGCCTTGAGCCAACGCTCAACCTCGATCGGCTCGACGGTGAGCGCTGGCGTCGTCTCCCAGCGGGGCAAGGCCCAACGTTTGAGATAGCGCCGATACTTGAGGATCGTCGAATACGCTTTCTCGATCTGGGCATTCTCCTGGTTCTCTGGGAGTTCGTGTTGCGTGTAGTGCGCCGCAAGCTGACCAAATGTAGCCTGCGGGCTGACACCGAACGTTGATTGATTGGGATTGAGTCTGAGTTCTTCCACCCGCCGCCAGGCGGTTTCCTCGCTGGGAAATTCCTTGAGAGAACCTACGCGGATGGGTGTGGCCTCCACCCACTTGCCATCCTCTTGACGCCGCTGGCGGTAGCAAAATAACCAGACCTCCCCGGATTTGCGAAGCTTCTTGCGAAGCCATCCGTTCTGAAACCGTGCCATCACTTCTCCCTTCGAGATGTGGCACGGGTGGCTGGTACAGAGTGTTGCTGAGTGCGAGCCCACTCGTCAAGCTCGCTCAACTTGTACCGCCATGTAGTGCGTCCTTTGTGGGCGCCGGTTAGGACAGGGTGTGCGGGAATTCTGCCCTCACGCGACAGCCTTTGTATCGTCTTCCGGTCGACAGACAGAAATTCCGCTGCCCGCTTGCAATCAACGTAAGATTCGATGTGGGCTGAGAGGGCCGGCGTGACCGGCCATGGCTGGGTCGACATTGCATCCTCGTTAAGCGTTCCTCGCGGAGTTTCGTGTCCGAGCGGTGGTTTGCCCAGGAAGTGGTCGATTCGACCAAGTCACGGGCAGTCTGGCAAACGTGGACGTATATCGAAGAGATGCCCCGCTTCACGCATTCCTGCCGCACGCTGTCCAAAATCTTTTGACGGAACCGCTCTTGCTCCAGCGGCAGGATTCCATAGTTGGTGCAGGCTGGCCGTACCAATTCAGAAACGTCAATCCCGAGCGGCGGCGTCTGAAATCGAAAGTCCGGCTCCTCGCCTTCCAACTCTCCTGTCGGAATCGGCGCGCCTGCTTTGCGTGTCGCGTCTAAGGCACACTGTTCCATTTCTTTCTTACTGAGCATGTCTACTCTTTTCGTCCGGCCATCGCTGGTCAATCTCTCGCAATATCTCCTCGGCCCAACGAACTGCGTCCGAGATTGCCGCGACCGTTGCAGGTACTCGCTTGCCGCCGTCGTATTGCGCGAGTTTCCGAGCCGCTAGAATCGAAGCCATAATCCCCACAACTCGTTTGCGGCCCTCGTCCATTTTACGCTCTTTCGCCTTTGATTCGCCATGCTGTTATAATCCTAGAAGGCAAGCAATGCAAGGATTCGATCCACTCAGCATCGTCAGTAAAGCGTTCGACAGTCTGGCTCTATCTCTCGACCCGCCGCCGAGGAGAGCGCAGTCACCAGACGAAGGCAAGGAAGCCTATATTCGTTGGGCAATCAGCTACTACGTCTACTCGGTCATCGCGCACATTAGGACCGTGCTGCACGGTGTCATTGTCCTCGCGGACAGCGGGAATATTCCGACAGCGATGGTCGTGACCAGACACGTTTTCGAGTGGGCCGCTCAGGTCTGCTACATGAATGAGAATCTTCAGAAGCACGTCGCGGCGAGAGATTGGGATGCAGCCCTTGGCCTACTCAATCAGGCCGTTATAGGGAGCAGATTTATTAGGGAGTACGGTCAAAAGTACGACTCGACGCAAATTAAAACCGACATCCCGAAGGCGATTCGCTTGGGGGATGCTTTGGCTTCCTACGAAGCACACGTTGAAAAGACCTTCGGCGGCGACACGAAAGAGGACTACACGCATCTGAGTGAGCATTCACATCCGACCTCGCTGTGTTTGCAGCAATATCACGACGACATACCGGGACAACCGATTCGCTTCAGAGAGCCGACTAAAGGTTCTCCACTCCCGGTCGTGAACTGGTGTCTCATCGACCTCTGCACTTTGCTTCTTGAATTACTGCGATTGAGTAGTGACACCACGGTGCAACCACGACTTGCTGCGACCCTGACGGAGATTGCTCAACTCGCAGCGGGAAAGCAGAGGCAGTGACTTTTGCCGCTTACTTCTTCATTTCCTTCTCTGACCTGAGGAATTTTCAACTGAGAACACTCTGGGTGGTGACTCTGTGCTTCCCTGTGGCCGTTCGTCATAGCGCCTGCCAACTCCTGCGCGTCCTTACTTCCCGCAAAGCAGTGGGGGAAAACATAGTTAAGCGTGACAACGGAGATCGTCGCTTTGACCTCTCAACGCCGATTTGGTCTTCCGGCGTGTAACCCAAACACCTGCCTGCGGAGCTTGTTGACAGAAGGCGCTAAAGCGTGTCGTGACAAGAGGTTATTCAACGGGAATCATGCACTTTCGACAAGACTGGGACACCGGTCGCTGAGGGCATTTGACCGAAATCCTTTTTCAGCTTAAATAGAATTCGCGCATCGGACTGCTCTGGATCGGTGGCTTTTTCTGGCCGGGCCGACGGACGGACCCCTCGTGCTACAGGCTTTGCATAGCGTCGGACGATGGGAGGGTTCCCAAAGTTACTATTCCGCTGTGAGTCAATGGAGATGGTCTGCGCTTGGTGGCTTACTTCACTGACCCGAGGGGCAAGAAACAGTACAAACAGGAATTGACAGAGTCGCTCACCGAAGTCGTGACGGCCAACTACGAGAAGGCCGCGCCATACTGGAGCTTGGAAGAACCGAACCTGTTGCCTGAGGGGTTTGACCAGATTCAAATCTTCTCTGGTGATGGCGAATGGTGGAGTGCCACACTCGGTCGGCTCACTGCTTCTCAAATTCCTTTGCATCTTGCCTCTTGCATCGCGGCAAAGGAATTAAAACTGCCAGCGTATCGAAAGAACCTGCCGAGTGGCGCACAGGTCTGGCTCCTGCTGTACAGCGGGGTGACGATTCCTCGCAGCGTTAATATTCCGGGCGGCATCCGTGAGTGGAAATTTCCATTTGATTTTGACGGTGTCTTCTGGTTTTCGTTCTTAGAAAATGAAGTGGTCGAACTCCAACGAGGTCCACAGATGCCGGACTACCCGGACCACTGGATTCAGATGGAGTTCGTTTGCGAATGCGGAACAATGTGTCGCATTGATGTCGAGTTGTTCGATGGACCGTTCGTCGGCCACGCGTACCAACACTGTGGCACGACTACGGGACGCTATGTGCCGGGGCGGATTATCAAGATGTGGGAGGGACTGGAGGCGACGAACGTTTCGTAGACGATGTTCGCGAGAGTTGGAAGAAACGACCCTTGCCCATGCGGTAGAGGCAAGAAGTTCAAGAAGTGCTGTGGCTCCGTCACGCAACAGGCTCCGAGAATGAGCACGCCGAAGACCTGGAGTACGCCAGTGTCGCCGATGGGAGTGCCGGGAGAAGCACAGGGTCTCGTCGCGTGCAATCACTTTCGGGACGACGCAGACCCGCGAAATGTCGGTGGGCCGAGCGGCTTGCCGGGACAGTACCGAGTTACGTTTCTATTTGAGCGACCGAACTACCGCCAGACCAAAGAGTATGAGTTTTCCTTCGTTAGCCCGTTGCGTGGGAACTCCCATCTCGCCATTACGAAACCTGCCTACACTCCACCCGATCCCAACGCAGACCAAATCAAAATTTATGCGAGGACGCCACGCGGAGTATTTGAGTTCACAGGGTTTCCAAACGAGAAGGGCTTTCTAGGAAAGATTGAGTCGAACCCGTTTCACGCGAGTGATAGAAACGATGCGGAACGCAGGGCCTATGATGCTCTCGGTCCATCATTGAGTAATTGGTCTGTTCATCTCGACATCCCACTCGACGTTCAAGTAATCGAGACGACAGAGTTGCGAACCGAGAATGTCGGCATCAGAATTGTGCAGCCGTTCTTGGAAGCGCCTTTTGCCATCGAAGGAACCCCACCACCGCATGACTCGGAGTTCGGTCACTACGCAAGCATGTATCGAGAGGCTCTCAATAGCAACAGTCCGGTCTATCGGTTTCTTTGCCTTTTCAAAATCATCGAAGGGATTCGAGTTCGCCGTGCCCGTCTCGGAAAGGAAGCAAAGGGTGACCGAGCGAAATGTGTTCGGCCAATGGAGCGCATCCCGGACGACGATGAGGCTGCGAAAGCGTGGTTGAATGCAATCTTTCCGATACACCGTGAGTGGGATGGACTGACACTGTCACAGATGTTTCCGGCGGAGAGCCGAGGTAAGAATCTGATGCACCTTGTTCAGAACGAATTGACGACGCTCCGAGACCAGATAGCACACGGCATCATGCGCTCCGGGGAGTTGTCCTTATCCGCTGATGACCTTGTTCAAATCCAGCGTGTAAACAAATGGCTCCCCTTGACGCGATGTATCGCCCGCAGGATGTTGAAAAATGACTTTCCGAAACAATTCCTTTCATATCTAGGAGATGACGGAACTTATCGGACAGGGGCCGGTTAGTGCTGGAGGGTTCGACTTGGAATTTGATACATCTTGACCAAAGCACTGCTCATCTAATAGTGCAACTCGCAAAGGGGCGGGTCTCGAATGGGATATTTCTACTTCTGTGACGCTAACAACTGTCCGCTGGCTCAAGGCACCGCGATTAAATTTCCGTCGCTCGTCCAGCACGAAGCGATAATCGACTACGCATGGAACGGGCAGCAGGTGCTCTTGGAAAAATCCAAACAACACAAGAAGCCGCGAGTCACGAATTCTGAAGAGTACCGCAACGTTCCATTTGTCATCAGCCGCGTTCCGTCGTCCCCGGCACACGGCCTGCGAATCGTCCAGCACGCCTATGCTGAAATTCAGGCCGGGACACCGTGGACTGCATTCGACAACTGCCAAGACTTCGTCAGCCGCGCATACACGGGACGCAACGGCTCGGAGACGCGGAATTTTGTCTTTGGCGCACTCGCCGTGGTCGGACTAGTTGGAATGGCCGCTGCGTCGTCGCGTTGATTGGAGGGCATCGTGAGTAGGATTCGACAGGGATACAAAAGGGAAATCATCGAAGTCACGTCGCTCCCGTTACGAGACGGCGGGTACACCGTTCACTTCTTTCTGGAGCGTCACGGGCACGACATCCTCGTCACCCAATTCGAGTCAGGTCAACGATTCGACACTGACGAAGAAGCACTCGCAGCCGGGGTCAAACTCGGGCAGCACCAGATAGACATCGGCTACGAACCCAAAGGCCCAGTTGTTAAGAATGTCACGGCATCCGCTCACGCAACCGAGCATCAATGAACCGAAGGCTGTGACATGCGGAAAGCCGGTCTCTCCCCCGTCATCGACGACAAAACAGAGGTTCTGATTCTGGGGTCGCTCCCGAGTGACGTATCACTCGCGAAGGGCCAGTACTATGCCAATCCTTCGAACGATTTTTGGAAACTCATCGGGCAGGTGTTGAACCAGAATGTCGTCACCATGTCGTATGAATGCAGGGTCGAAACGCTCAAGGACCACGGCATCGGACTCTGGGACATCTATCATCACTGCGTTCGTCCAGGCAGCATGGACAAGGACATAACAGACTCGGAACTCAACGACTTCGGCGCGTTGAGGACCACTTGCCCACAACTCGCGTTGGTTTGTTTCAACGGTCAGAAGGCTGGTGAATCTGAGCAGCGTCTTCGCAGCCTCGGATACGTCACGCTCGTGCTTCCATCCTCCAGTGGCGCGAATCGAAGGAATCAAGAGGAACGACTCCGCTGTTGGAGTGCAATTCGTCAAAAGCAAGTGCCGGGGCCGGGGCGAAGTTCGCTTACTCCCTGAGGCACTCAGACCACAAGTCTAGCGCGCGTCGGTCCACGCGTAGTGCCATTCTTTGACCAGAGTTTCGACGGTCGGGTCCGGTGCAACTCCGAAGGTCTCACTCAACGTCTTGACGACGCGGACCATGCAATCGTGCGCCCCGCTTAACGCCTGAGTAGACCATGCAAGCGTCGGCGGAACTTCGATTCGGTGCGGGTCGTGCGTTACTTCAAAGTGTTCAAGAAGGCCCGACATCGTCTCGTGAACGAAACTGGACGCTAGCGGATTGATGGCCTTGTAGGTCTCCGAGAATCCCGCGACGGCTGCTCTGTCTGCGAGGTTCTGCGCTGACCAACTCGTGCGGACGGAACCGTCGCGTCTCCCGAATCGCGGACGAACCCTATCCATCTCGCGCGTGATAGCAGCGATGGTCTCCGGCTCTACCGTCGCGAAGACCTGCGGTAGGTGCTCCCGCACGAACTCGACCTTTCTGAACCGTTCGACGTGCACCCATTCGCGATAATCTTCAAAGTTCTGAGGCCGCAGACGGAAATACTCGACATTGATAGCCGTCTCCATCAGGCTCCGCACAGTTCGCATCGCACCCTGGCTGAGTCCATTGACCGTCAGCGTGACAACTTCGACGACCGCGATACCTGCCAGCATGCTCAGGTTGAGAATCGCACGCTGATGAGGCTCAGGCGCAGCGTACTCCCTGTCGGCGACGCTATGCATCGCACTGAGGACTCGCGGCCCGACCTCAAAGAACCGTGGATACTCAGCCTCGACGGTAGGAATGAAATCAGGGAAACCAAAAACTCGTCTGGCGTTTCCGACCTGCATGTCGTGCATCATCACCTCCTGCCAATCCCACCGCGCAGCGCCGCATCAGTCACTTGACGAAACTCCGACCGCGAACCGTCTTCTCAAATCGCGAAGCCCGTCGCCGAGGTCGCTGAAACTCTGAGGAGGCGGCCAATTCACTCTCGGTTTTTCGACAGGCCAGATTTGCACGAGTTTGCTTTCCCACGGTCCCGCCCGAATCTTTAGGCTGAGACCTCCTTGTGGGGCGTCCGATTTGCGCTTTACCGACAGGACCTGCATCACAAGTCTCCCGGTGACAAACGTCGTCGCACAGCCATCTTCCAACGGATTTGTCGGTCTCTGATTTGAGACGTGTAACTTTCTCGCTTCGCCGTGGAGGAGATTGCTCTGAGCGCATCGCCCCAGCCAGACGGCAGTTTCCTCTGGAGGAATGAGCGTAGTCCGAAACGTGTTTCGCTGTTCAGCCGAATAGAAGTTATTCTTCTCTTGCTTTACACCCTCGATGACCATCGCCGTTTTAGTAGCCCACCGGGCCAAGAGTCGTTGTTGCTCCTCGTCGAGCCGCATCGAGATGTCGTTGACAAGGCTGGCCAACAATAAGTCCGGCGCGAACCATTTCCAGCACGTGTCGACGGGTAGTATGGAGATATTGGGCGGCGGTGCCAGGATCGACGAACGACTCGACCGGCGCAGGCGACGCGGCGGAAATGGTTTGGTCCGAGATCACATCTCCATCCCGAGGACCAACGGTCGTCCCGCGGACTGACTGCGGGCGACCGCGTGGCGTGATCGAACTGGGCTGGGTCGACATTCTGTTCCTCCGTCGGGCTGGACACGGGGGTTCGGAACGACTAATACCGTCTTCGGCTGGCCGAATCCGTGTGCAAGCGACAATTATTCCCAACCTGCTTCATTTCCTCCGCCCTGTCTAATGAATTCTCAGGAAACTAATATTCCCTCTGCGACTAATAGCTTTTAGAAATCGATGCATTTCGTCAAAGTTTCGTTGACACGGCGGCTTTGTGAAGGCGTAGCTTGATGAAATAGCGGAACTTGCGGAAGCGATGGAAAATGCAGGAAAGCGTCAAAGCATCTTGATACGATACTGGGCTGATCTTTGTTTCGCCCTTGTTCGTTTGACTCCAATGCCGGTCACAGCATTTCAGCGAAGCGTCCAGAAGGTTGTAAACGAGCGAAAACCAAACGAAACTTCATTGCCTATGTACCTCGTTATTAAACAGATGAAACTTTCTTCTTTGTACCGCGACGATGAACTTGTCCGCTAAACCATAAACACAAACCGCTATTAGTCCCTCACGGAATAACACGTTCCCGAACTTTCATTGGACAGCTAAATTGAACGGGGTTAGGTTTGCGCCACACGCAGCAGATTTTCGCTGTTCCTGGAGGCGCAGATGCTGTCACGTTGGTTCCAACTTCATCTCATTCGCCCACTCCAATGCGTTCTTCGCTCGAAGTGGGCGCGTCCAACCGCCGCCGTTCTCACCCTGCTTTTTCTCATGCCCGTGGTCGCCCTAGCGCAGGGCGGCTCACCCTTCGACACCGGCTTTACGGCCATCCAAAGCCTTTTTACCGGCACCATCGCGAAGGTTGCCAGTCTTGTCGCCATCGTGATCGGCGGCTACGGCTTCGCGCACGGCGAACCTGGCGCTAAGAAGGCGCTCGCCGGCGTTGCCGCCGGAACGGGCATTGCCGTTCTCGCCGTCAATGTCCTGAGTTGGCTCTGGGGCGTTTAACGACCTTCCCAGGCTGCCTTCAACCACTATCACTCAACACGCTTTGTCAGGCGAGAGATTTATGGCAGACAGAACGCTGAAGCATCGTACAAATCGGGTCTTCAAGAGCCTGCATAAGCCTCTCACCTACCTCGGTGTGGAGGATCGGGATCAATCAAGGTATTGGCGGCGGTTACGGTTACCGATTCCCTCACACCAGTCAACTTCAACTGAATCGCGTAGTCAGTTGGAATCGACGAATGGACATTAATGGATTGAGATATTTCCGCAAATCCCGGCTGGCCGATCTGAATCTGGTAGACGCCAAGCGGCAGGTGTTGCAGAGTCAAAGCGCCCTGGTCATCGGTGCTGAGGACGCGCCGGTATTGATTTGCCTCGCTGACAATCTGAATCGAGGTTTTCACTGCGAGACCCGACGGATCCGTCACCCGGAGCCGCAACTCGCCGTTGTTGTTCTGGCCAACCAGAAGTAAGGAACAAGAGAAGAAGAAAACGGCAACTTTCCACATAGGCGCGATCTGCTTTCATGCGATTTTTCCTTTTGGCGCAGCCACCGGTTCACTTCTGGCTTGCATCGATTTGATGAGGTCGGCCGCCGAAGCTCCTTCGAGCGACAGCCATAGGCCCAGTCAAGCATCTGCTTCATCTACTTCGCTGCGATCACAGGATGAATGCATGCAGGATTCCATTTGGCGGTCGGCACATTCTTTCTCTTGTTTGCTCACAGCTCTTTGGGTCTTCGCACTTGGACTGGCGCGGATCTGAAGTTCGGGCAAATAGTTCCTGTCGCAGGAGCGTCTTTGAGTCTTTAGGTCGTCACCGCGACTTCAGCTCCGCCATACGAGTGAGCTTCCCGAAACACATTCGTTCTTGAAATTGCTGCATAAAGAGCATCGGACGTCGGTTGCCTCATTTTGGCTATGTTCTTGCTCTTGCTAAGGAGAGTGCAATTGCACTCTCTGAGCAGATGTCGGATCACGAAGAGACATCGCTCGTGCTTCACCGCGAAACAGAGTCTCTTGCCTCCATCGTTGATTGCCGGGAACAACATTTCGCGTTCGCTACATAAGTAAAGACGCGCCAGAGGTTGTGGCGGCTGTTGATTGCCATCTGGAGTTGCCGGAGTGACCAAAAACGCAAGTATTTAGCACGGCAGGATGATCCAAAAGTTCGGTAACGGCATGCGAGCGGAATCGCCGCATGATCAAGCGCCATAGTCAACAACTACGAGGAGAAGAAAAACATGAAGAGCATTAATGCTGTTATCAGCATCGGAGTGGGCCTAGTGGCAGAGGCTTTACTGTGCGTAACGTTTGCCGCACCAGCTCAAGCGCAATTTCCACCACCGCCACCTTCTGTCGGTGCGACAGTACCCGCTACCTACTTCGGTCCGATACCTTCCGACGTACAGCGGGAGTACGTCGGCCCCTATCAGTTACTCAAATCAGGCAAGATTGACTTGAGTGCTGAAACCATTACCATCCCACTGTATCTCGGGAAAATGAAAGACGGCCGCAAGGTCTGGTACGTCCTTACCGATACTACGGACGCGGGGAATGCCGCGGCTTTGGGCCTGAACTATGCGGCTAAACTGAATTATGCCAAAGTTGGCCGGGCTACCCGTCACGCCACTCTCGAAAAGGATGGAAGCCTCACCTTCGAGAGTGGAACAGTAGACTTTTCCCCGAAGAGGCGCGTTGTACCCGGGGAGGCGCCGAATTACTTTCCACCTAAAGTGGCTGAGCCGGGCTCGGTCGGAGACCAGGATTATTCTCCTCTAATATCTATTGATAACGCCGGCGGGGCTATCTACAACGCGCCCATCGTTGCCTTCAACGTGGAGGCCAGCCAGATCGACTTCTGCCAGGGAAATCCTGACTACTCTCTGGTGCATGACAAGGTCGTTCGCATCTGTCCAAAGGCTCAGACCGTAACTCTTGCGCTTACGCAGGGATTCAGTTTCGCGCGGCCTGTGCTTTACCTGAGCCTAGAAGCAAACGAAGCGCTTCCCGCCGCGCTGGAGGGTGCGACCCTGGCCCCTGGTCTGAAGGACATCACCGTCGGACACGACGATGGCGCCTTCAGCGCAATCGAGAGAATCTTTCTCTTTGCCAATGGCCCCACGGGAAAAGAGAATCCACAACGTTCAGGGATTAAATAGCGCCCTCAGCGATGGGCTTTCGCCTTTGAACGTACTGGGAGGCATTCCCACGGTTGCCACAGATTACAGTCCGCTTTGGGACTTGAATCTCGGGGTGTGGACGAAGCAGTCGATCGATAAAGGCTATCGCTCAAGACTCTTGGGAGAGTTCCAAATCCTCGACTTTGCCGAGAAAGGCTTTATCACCGGGCCTAACGGAGGCGCATTTGGATCCACAGGTCTGATTGTGAACTGTCCGATCGTTTGGCGCTTCCTGTAGAGTCGTTACCCCAATTGGGCCGATCCGGCAAGGGCTGGTGCCGGATTGGCTCCGCTTGAGGTTTCGTTACATAGCGATAGGAGGTTAAACAAATGATGGCATCATCGCGGAATTGTTTCTTCGGAGCGGCGCTCGCTCTAATGACGGCCTGTTACGCCGTCCCGGTGGCAGCGCAGGCCACCAGTGGAGGCACCCACTCGACAACTCAGATTGCCACATCCGCGAAGAACTTAGATCCTGCCGATTGGGAGCCAATCTTGCTCGAGTCCGCTAGCGCGAATGATGTGCCATCACCACAGCCAGTCGACTCGAGAGATGTCCGGCTCGAACTTGTACAACTCCACGAGGCGCTGCAATCCATCACACCGCACCAGCGGGGCCTTGTTAATAAATGGGTTGTAACGAATCAGGGAAAGGTGTGGCGCGAGGTTCTCGATCAGTTGACTCTACACAATCTCGCCGGAGCTCCTTCCTCTCTTCGGCTCTATGCTGCCCTGCATATTGCCATTGCCGATGCAGAAGTAGCGGCGCGGAATCGAGAACGCGCCTACCGCAGACCTCACCCGGGTGAGATTGACTCCGGCATTCATTCTCTTGTTGGTAGCTTAAGTCCGTACGCTTATCCGTCCGACTTGGCCGCAGAGACAGGAGCCGCGGAACGGATTTTGCTATTCATCAGGCCGGAAGCTGCCGGCCAAATCAACGCTCTGGCAGATGAATCGATGCGTGCTCTTGAAAGTTCAGGGCTTTATCTGAAGAGCGACTGCGAAGTAGGCCGTCAGCTTGGGCGCGTTGTTGCCGAGGAAGTGCTTTCCGTACTTGCTCAAGACCGGCGGCCGACGCAACTGGTCTTCGCGAAAGAAATGCCCTGGGAGCAGCCTGCCGCGCCGGAAACGGTACGGCTCGGCTCCCGCTATCAACTTGCGAATTCCGAATACGATGACTCGGTAAAGTGGACAGCTCCTCTCCTGCGACAGGGCGTCACGTATGGGGACTTGCCGCCCTGGAACCAGGCTTTGCCGGTGGACCCAACTGCTGGCAGTTGGCGGCCGCTGGTTCTGGAAAGCACCGATCTGTTTCATGCTCCGCCGCCCCCGGCGAACAGTTCCGCCCGGACCATGCACGAGATGGAGGAGATCGTTGCCGCGTTGAACAACCGCAGCTGCTACACAGACTTCATCGTCTTCAAGTGGGCGAACGAACAACCCGGTCGCTGGGCTGCCGAGATCATGGATGGGCTGATGAACCGGTACGGCTGGGATGCTCCGACAACCGCGCGCGCGGAGGCGATTCTTTACGCCGCCATGTACGACTCGCTGCTGACGACATGGCATGAGAAGTTTCGTTATCTTCGTCCGCGGCCGGCGCTCCTGGAGACGGGACTTCCGACCGTCATTCTGACGCCCAAGCACCCTTCGTACCCGGCCGGGCACGGAACCTATGTCGGCGCAGCTGTTACCGTGCTACAAGAATTCTTTCCTGATGAGCGTTCGGAATATGAATATCTGATTCCGGAAGTCAATAACGCACGGGTGTGGGCTGGTGTCCATTTCCGCGATGACATGATTGCCGGAAATGTAATTGGAGAGCAGGTTGCCAACGCAGTCATGGAAAAAGTGCATCTGGATGGTTCGCCCGGTGAGCGATCCAAACGGGTGCTCGGCCAACCGCTGGTGACGTCCGCCTTCTTCGGCGACGGCGGGCCAAAGTATCACTGATGCGAGATAGGTGGCACTCAAAGGCCAGCGGATTTAAATGTCGAACCGATTTGCAATTTCATCATTGAGAAGGCCGGTCGGGCGAAGTTAGTTGCTTAGTCGAGAAATTCAAGCAGGTCATGCCGCGGAGATCGAGGAAAGTGTGCTCCCCCGTGCTTACGAGCCGAAGCAGGACATGGTCACAAATCGCGCACCGCGCAACGAGTCCAGGACAATCCACATACAAATGAGCATCGGCAAAGCGCCTCTTCGCTCCGCAATTCGCACACTGTCCTTCGGCGGCGGTCAGATCCACAGTAAATATCCTGCTTAGTTCACCGCCGGCGGCATTGCCGTCCAGATAACTGATATTTGCATTCATTTGCGTTCTCCCGTTGAACCGAAACGCTCTGTCCGGATCCTTTCCCGATTGATCCCGGCCGCGATTAGGAGCTCATTCGCGTGCTCGACAAATGATGTGGGGCCACACACGTAACAAGTTGGAGCAAGATCGGAAGGCCAAACGCTCTCCGAAACCAGCGTCGCGTCGATGCGGCCAGGCGCGCGCGGCCAATCTTTCGGCGTGATTCGCGTGAACGCATAGGTCAAAACCACGGAATCGCCTCGATTCGAGATGACGTGAAGCTCGTCCTTGTAGAAAGCCGCGGCCGGTTCACGCACTGAATACAACAATCGAAAACGCGCATTGCTGTCGGATGCGAGACGGGAGCGAATCATGGCCATCAGTGGAACGATGCCCGAGCCCCCAGCTATTAACTGTATCGGCTCAGATTGGTCGACGCGCCAAACGAACCACTGACCAGTCGGGCCCCTCAACTCAAGTTCATCGCCGATTGCGACTTCCTGAGTCAGATACGGTGAGACTTCGCCGTTATCGAGTCGCTCCACAGTGATTTCAATACGCCGATCCGAGGTTGGAACAGAGGCAATCGAGTACGAACGAATGGCCGAGTAGCCGTCGGGCGCAGTCAGGCGAAGGTCGATGTGTTGTCCGGCCACGTGACCTGGCCAATCAGGAACGACGAGCGTAATTGTCCGTGCGGTCGAGGTTTCATCGTGCAGTGCAACAACCTTTCCCGTACGCCAACTCACTGTTCCGAGTACCTCTGTTCCCGCCAAGGGTCTCCATACATGTGATAGCCAAGGCCTTCCCAGAATCCCGGTTTATCTTGCGGCATTAACGTCAATCCTTTTACCCACTTGGCGCTCTTCCACAAATAAAGATGAGGTACCAGGAGTCGGGCCGGACCTCCATGTTCAGCTGCTAGATCGCTGCCGTCGTATTTGAACGCGATCCAAGCCTGCTTGTTCATAACATCCTTCAGAGGGAGGTTGGTGTGTAGTCCCCGTAGGAACGGAACATTGCGAAAGGAAAATCCGTCTTTACATTCGCAAGCAGTGTGTCGAGCGATACGCCTTCCCATGACGTGCCGAGTTTCGACCATCTTGTTACGCAGTGCAAATCAACCGTGACTGTCTCCGTGGGCAGATCCCGAAATGAGTTCCAATCCCAGCGCTGCAAGACGTTGCTGCCATCGTCGATCGTAAACTCCCAGCGGTCGTGCGAAATGCTTGGAGTTGGCCCGGCGGACAGGACAGGAAAATCACTGGTGAGGTATTGGCCGGGCGGGAGTTTGGCCTCCGCTGCGCTGCGTCGACCGGCGAAACCGCGTGAGATGATCGCCATAGCAACTCCTAGAGACCAAGTGATCTATTTTGATGCAGCCTTACGAGCAATCAACGTTCCAATCGATGTCAGCACAAAATAAAACGACTGACCACCTCTGGACTGTTCGCCAGACAAACGGTGTCGAAATAGCGTCGCCGTGATCGCATCTCAACGAGCACAGCACAAGAATCTGTTCTTATTCGCGCGCTGCCCGTTCCAAACGCGCGCGATGGAGAATTCGAATTTGCTTCCGTCCGGTCTCAATGATCCCGGCCTTTTTCAACTCACCCAAGGCGGCCGTAGCTGACTATGAACGGATTAAGTCGAACCAGCCCTGCTGTATGGATCGGTCAGAATGTCCGGCCTTCTCCTCAGAGCGAAGGGCCGATTGGTCCTATGCGGCCGCTTGCTCACTTTTCTTGAGGAATGCCAGTAGGTCGGCGTTAATCGTGTCGGCCTCAGTCGTGGGCATACCGTGCGGAAAGTCCTTGTAGGTTTTCAATGTGCTATTCCTCAGCAACTTTGCCGACAGCGGTCCGGCCGCGACATAAGGCACGATTTGGTCGTCCTCGCTATGCATCACCAGGACTGGCAAAGTGATCTTCTTCAGGTCTTCTGTGAAGTCCGTTTGGGAGAAGGCCACAATGCCGTCATAGTGCGCCTTGGTGCCTCCCATCATGCCTTGGCGCCACCAATTCCAAATCACTCCCTGAGAGGGTTTCGCACCGGGCCGGTTGTAACCATAGAACGGTCCAGCGGGCACATCGTAATAGAACTGGGCTCGGTTGGCGGCAAGTTGCGCCTGTAATCCGTCAAACACCGCCTTGGGCTGACCGGTCGGATTGGCCGCCGTCTTCAGCATCAGGGGCGGCACCGCGCTGATGATGGCCGCTTTTGCCACCCGGCTTTCGCCATGGCGAGCCAGGTAGTGCACCACTTCGCCGCCGCCAGTCGAATGACCGACATGAATCGCATCCTTGAGGTCGAGATGTGCGGTCAGCGCCGCCAGGTCGTCGGCATAATGATCCATATCATGGCCATCCCAGGTCTGGCTCGAACGCCCGTGACCCCGCCGGTCGTGAGCAATCACACGATAGCCACGTTGGCCGAAGAATAGCATCTGAGTGTCCCAATCATCGGCGGATAGTGGCCAGCCGTGGCTAAATACGATGGGCTGACCCTTGCCCCAGTCCTTGTAATAGATCTCCGTTCCGTCTTTCGTCGTAATCGTCGGCATGGGTATTCTCCTTTTTGTGCTTAAGTCGGCCAGAAAGTTGTGGACCGTTAGTTGTTCCGTTGTGATCTGACGCGTCTGCAAGTATTTTGTGCGCCAGCATTATCCAAGCCTCGGTCAAAGGCGCTAGAATCACAAGTCGTCTCGTCACACGAGAGTTGAGAGTTGTGGCTGCAATTCCGATTTCAGCATTTGAACCCTAAACTGGCTGAATGTAAATGGGCACAAACGACAAAGTGCGGGGCAAAACCGACATCGCCACAACCGGGGGATTGACGGAGATTGGTATCTTGCTTTATCCCGGCGTGCAGATGTCAGCGGTCCTGGGACTGACAGACCTTTTCAGTGTCGCCAATCGACTCAGTGCTGAACACGGAGGCACGAATTCCAGGGAGTTGCGCATCAGTCATTGGCAGTTGCGGGATAATGACAATTTTGAGCTTGGACGCGTTTACGATACCCACCAGCAGCGGCCTGAAAAACTAGTAGGTTTGATCCTGCCGCCAAATCTCGATACTGACCCCCAGGGAGGAGGGGCAATTCCCCAACTGCAAAGATGGTTGAAGCGCAGCATGCTTCAGGCTGCATCGTCTGCTCGGTTTGTGGGGGTGCTTTTCTTTTCGCCAAGACGGGATTGCTAAACGGGCGATCTGCCACTACACACTGGACGTTCTCTCAGACGCTTGCTGATCGGTTCCCCAAGATCCGAGTCGACACCGAAAAACTGATCATCGATGACGGCGACATTATTACAGCCGGTGGCCTGATGGCTTGGGTCGATTTGGGATTCCTACGCGATCACGACCACATCCTTCTCGTCTTGCGGCTCTCGGTCCGCAGAGATCTTTGCCACCGCCAATGACAGTGCCGGTCCCACGGGAGCTTCGTTTGCAATTCTGTTCCTGAGCAACGGCCTTAAGACCAACAGAGAGCAAAGCGAGGCGGCAGCACACAATACGGCGGAAATATAGAATGCCACCGCAAATGAGCCACCCAGGTACGCGGCAAGCGCCGCCGCTCCAAATCCGGCAAAAATGGAGGCCGCTCCCTTAGCTGTATACACCATGCCATAATTCGCTGAGGCGTTCTTGGAACCGAAAACATCTCCCGTTGTTGCGGAAAATAGGGAATAGATCTCACCCCAGAAAAGAAAGACAAATGAGAACAACACTAAGAACGCTATCGGTCTTCCTGCTATCCGGGTTACCAGGAACACGAGGACCGCTTCAACGGCAAAGGTGAGAAACATCGTGCGCTCTCGCCCCAGACGGTCCGAGACCGATCCCCACACGATTCTGGATAGAGCGTTACACAGTGACGTGAAGGTTGCGGTCAGCGGAACGATCGCCAGGCCCCAAACCTTCGCATTGCTCACATTGAGCGACTTGGCAATCTGGGAGAGGTTCCCGGTAGCGATCAGCCCGCCCGCGCAGGCGAAGAAAAACATTGCGTAGAGCAAATAGAATTCGGGTCTTCCCAAGGTCTGAGTCCAGGTAAAATTCACCTTAGACTGCGCTACCGCCTTGCGTACTTTTTTTGCGCCCCCGTCCCACCCGGCGGGAGCCCACCCAGCAGGGGGATGGCGAAGCACCAACGCCGCGGCGAACGCGATAATACCCTGGGTTATCCCCCAAACTGCCATGGCCCGGGCCCACCCCATGCTGTGAATCGTGTGGGCAATGGGCATGATCGCGAGGGCAGCTCCGCCGCCGAATCCGGCGGCAGTCAGCCCCGCGGCCAATCCACGCCGGTCCGGGAACCACTTCACCGCATTCGCGACGCACGAAATGTAAATGATTCCTGCGCCGGTTCCGGCGATAACTCCGTAATACAGGTACAAATCAAGAGGTGACTTGGCGACGGTCCCGCCCAGCACCCATCCAAGCCCAATGCAGATCGCGCCGAACGTCATCAGCTTCCGGATGCCAAACTTATCGACAAAATACCCAGCCACCGGCATCGGCCAGGTTTCAAACAAAATAAAAGCCGAGAATACCGCGGCTATCTTAGCGTAGGGCACTCCCGGGAACGTTAGTTTCATTCCTGGCGTGAACAGCGTAAAAGCATATTGATAGTTGGAAATGACGATCATCGCGATGACGCCGCACGCCAATTGGATCCATCGGTTGCCGGCAATGCTTCCGTACATTCGTTCGGCGGTGTCTCGTTGAGTGTTGCCACTTAGGGAGGTCAGGTTTGGGGCCATCGGGGTCCTCCTTGGAAGTTTTCGTTGTTGGTCTAGTCTCGCTAAGCACTCCACTCCGGAAAGCTTCCGGATAAATGAATAGCCCGCCCCGTTATAGGGGGCGGGCTGTGTTATTCGGTCTCGACATCCTTCTGGAGCGGGATGATTCCCGGCACCAGCCACTTGTCCCACATCTCGTCAATCTTGTTCTGGAAGTATTCGATATCTTCCTCGATGAAGTGTGCGAACCTTCCCTGCTTCAGCAAATAATCGCGGACGGGCAAACGTTTGAATCTTCCGTTCACGATGTCCTTGCTCTTGCCGTACATTTTCAGCTTCCCGTTTTCGATCTCATAGAGCGGAAAGATGCCCGTGTTCACTGCCAGTTCGCCCAGTTGGAAAGAAAGAACCGGATCGAAATCCCAGCCTTTTGGACAAGGGTTGAGGCAGTGAATGAACGTGGGCCCGCCGACGGAGAGCGCTTTGCGAACGCTGTTCATCGCTTGCAGAGGGTACGACGTGGAGATGGTCGATACATACTTCACTGTCGGATGGCCGACCATCATCAGTGGCGCCATGTTCTTCTTCCACCGATGATTCATGATGCGTTTCACTTTTCCTGGCGTGCTGAACGAGGTGTTCACGCCATAGGGCGATGTCCCGGATATCTGGATATCGGTATTGGCGTACGACTCGTTGTCATACATCAGGATCAGCAGGTTGTAATCGGGATGGCACATGGTGGCTGAGATTCCGTTCAACCCCATGTCCGCACCGCCGCCATCGCCGCAGCAAGCGATGACGTTGATTGGCTCATCTTTCATCGCTCCCTTGCGCATCTGAACGCGGAATGCCGCA
>CAVWWW010000010.1:0-188909 GCA_963758745.1 uncultured Acidobacteriaceae bacterium | reverse complement strand
CGGACCTGTTCGAACCGCTCCAGAAAGGCTCTGTGGATTTGCTGGTGTCGCTGGGAGAATTCGGCGGATACTTCGTCCAGGAGAGGGCCGACCCTGTCTTCCGGGAGCGACATGATCCTGGCGATAATCCTGCCGGTCCGCTGCGGATCCCCCTGACTGAACGGCCGCAAGAGAACGCGTGACTGGTCGGGCTTAAGGACCGTGGCCGTGCGTTTGACGTGAATCGAGTTGTCGTTCATGGACTGGTTATTCCAGAGAAACGAGACCGGAGGCCGCGATTGCTCTTAGGCGGCGATCGGTTCCTTAAAACTCGTCAGCATATTTTGCGCCAAGCGCATCTCCGCCAACGAAAGCAAGAAGGCCACGGTTGATTCCGCTCCCTGGTTCAGGTTGACCCGATCCACGTGCAACCCATCGCGGCAGCCGCCTGTTTTGGGAGAGCAAAGTTCCAATCCGAGATCGTTCCAGCCGATGAACCAGTCGAAGGCGCGTTGCGCCTGGTCGTACCACCAGAGGTCCGATGTGGCGCGATAGGCTTCAAGACACGCTGAGACCATTGCTTGCGCTTCGATGGGCTGCTGGTCAAAGTTGGCGCGTATGCCGCCGCGGCGATAAAACCGGAGCTCCACTTTGAAGAACTCCGCGATCTTTTAGCTTCTTTCGTCCGGCAGATCATTATCCAGGAAAACAATATCGAAGTTCTGATGAGTCGAGCGGACCTCCGACAAGTGTTGGAGAAGGGCGAAGACTTCGTTCCCGTCAATCTCGATCGTCCATACACGTCAATTCATTCCGACGACCTGATCTGCTTAAGGATCGAAGCGAAGCTGAAGCGCTCGGGCGGCGAAGTTCATCTGGTGGTTCCTCCGATCTCGGGCGGAGTGCCTTCCCATCAGCCGAATCCGTCGTTGATCAGAGCGGTGGCGCGAGCCCGCAACTGGTACGAGAGAGTGCTAGAAGGCAAATCGTCGAATCAAAGATCGTTGATTCTCCACGCCGGCTTAACTGCGCGATACATCGGAAAGGTCTTCGGATGTGCATTCCTCGCACCGGACATCGTCGAGTCGATCCTCGAAGGACGTCAGCCTCGCGATCTGAGTTTCAAAAAACTGTGCGCCCACATCCCTTTGAGCTGGATCGAGCAACGCGCTCAGTTGGGGTTCCCCGAACCATCGAAACGGATTGCCCACGAATCCCGTCTGCAGTAAGTCTTCCGGCTTTGACGCAGTGGTCAGGTTTTTCTCCGCAGCTACTCCTCTGAGAATTCTTTATGGGGCTTCTACTTCTCCTACAAAAGTTCCCTCATCAGGGAAATAAATTCCCTGATACCTCCCTGTTAATTCCCTGTTCCGATTTGCGCTTCAAAAGATGTTCCCTCTCTGAAATGTGCGACTTTAGGGAGAAGAGGTGCGGTTTTGCAGGTCAGAATCTTCAAAATTCCCTGTTAAATTCCCTGTTAGCAGGGAATTCAGGCAGAGAAAGGTTAGCGCCAGACTGCCTGCTCCGCCACGCAGTCTGAAGTGCAGAGAAATCCGCTAGCTGTCCGCCGATAATCGCGCGAAATCCCCGCCAATTCGCTAGTTTTCATAGTCGAACCGGAACAGAGAGAGTCCTCGCGTTACCGTTACACTTCCGCACTCCGCCTGTTTTCTCTGATCGGCAGGCGATCAGTCCGGTTTCCGCGTCCCGGCCGTCGAATGAAACACGACGAGAAAGCGATCAATTGACGAATGAGAGTTGACTTCACTGGCCGTCAAATGTGGATCACTTCCATCAGGTTCGCGACCAGAAACCGGGTCCAAGTATTACCTGACCTCGGGTAGGAAGTGATGAAGGCATCATCCTCAAAGATTGTAAAGCTTCTGCCGGGCGCGTTTCGCCCAAGGACAACTTTCACTCTGGAGATTTGCTGGCGGATCATCTTATTTGGGCCTCTGTCGCTCGACTCAGCGACCTGTCTTGGGCCGCCGCCCTTACGCGGTATACGGCCTCTGTCCCGCTGTTCTTAGGGCGCCAGCGGAAATTGCTCGCGTGGGACTTCGGACAAAACATATGTCCAAACGCCACTCTGGCTAAAACGAAGTTGGCAATTCCGGGACAGATTTCAGATCAGAAACGTGCAGAGGAAGTCTTGCAGAGAATGCGGATCACGCGGAAACAGTGAGCTAGCTAACTGCTGTTCGAACGTTTGATGGTACACATGCTTTTCCGCTTCGCGAATACGCTTCGGCGGAACAACCGTAGCGGCCGGTGGACTGCTGGCGGCTGCTTTTGTCGGCTACAAGTTGCTGAATCGCCCGCATCGACTGAACCTGCAGAACATGCAGATCGAGAAGCTGACCCAAAGTGGGAAGGCCGCGATGGTGGCGATCTCCCCCGATGGCCGATAAGTCGTGTATGTGCTGCGCGATGGCGAGCAACAGAGCCTGTGGATGCGCCATTTGGCGACCAAGAGCGACGTGCAGATGCTCGCACCGGATATCGTGGCTTTCAAGGGCGTGGCGTTTTCTCCAGACGGAAATTTCATTTATTACGTTCGTTCCGACAAGACCACGGAAAACTACAGCTACCTGTATCAGATGCCGGTTCTGGGCGGCAACCCAAGGCAGTTGATCCGGGACATTGACACGCCTGCAGGCTTTTCGCCGGACGGATCACAGATTGTATTCATGCGAGGGCTGCCCGATGCGGCGGCGATTGAAGTTCGCATCGCGTCGGCCGATGGCGGCGGGGAGAGGTTGCTGGCTCGTCTGCCGATCCATGCAATCTACATGTATGGAGCAAGCTGGTCGCCGGATGGGAAGACGGTTGCTCTGTCTGGACCGCAAAGCGGGAAAGAACAGAACTTTGTGCTCGATATTATTCGCGTAGGCGACGGCAGCGTCGCCATTACATATCCGCCCGCAGCCTGATTGCAGAGCCATTCGCGTACATACCGCTCAGCCGTGTTCGTGCGCTTCGCCAGGTCCGCCGGACTTTGCGGGGCGCCTGCCGCAAGTGCTTTGTACAATCCAAGCCCCCTACTGCTTGACTGGGCGATCGAAGTGCAATTAGTACAGCCTTCATAGTTAGCTCCTAGGAATATCGGTGCGGTTCCACCATCCGCCGCCAAGTGCCTGAAACAATGCAGCGGTGTCGGCATACCGATTCGACTGAGCTTGCACAAGGTTAATCAACGCTTGTTGATAAGCTTGCTCCGCACTTAGGAGCGCGATTGAGGTCGGGGGTGAAGGCTTGGTGGGCCACGTTTCGGGGACCGCAAAAATGCGCTATGCGCCTGACGTGAGGAAAGATCCCTATTATGTGGTCAGTGAGTCCACGACACTTTCCGAAGTGGACATTCCGCTTATCAGCCGTGGGAAACTGATCGGCCTATTCAACGCACAGAGCTCCGCGGTTGACGCATTTTCTCCTGAGCAAATCGACCTGTTGCTTGGGTTAGCGGATAACATCGCCATCGCCATTGAAAATGCTCGCCTTTTCGGGCAAGAGCGATTGGCGAAAGAAAAGGCTCTCCGTACGGAGATATGCGCCTCCTCGGATTGCTTTTTTCGGATTTCGTAACGTCAGACATCTCCGTATAGAACTGCTGATCGGCGGCATTAGGGTGGGAACGGGTGATGGAAAAAGCACGCCGAAGAAGCACGCAAGGGTCTGCACTTCGGCGTGCGCCCTAAGAGAAAACCTCGTCAGAATACCACGTCAAATGAAGGGAAATGACCCGAATTCTCGTTCTATCAATTAGACGCTGTCATTGCCATGAACGACCGTATTCGGTTCATCGAGTATCGGGGAAAACAGATTCTCTCTGTAGATTTTTCTCGTTGTCCGGCTACAATGGTCGAACAAATTCTGAGAGAAGTGCCGGATGTTGTGGCCACTCAACCTCTTCGATCAGTTCGAATCATCGCTGATTTCACGGGGGCCGCTTTTAGCTCTGAAGCAATGCAGGCCATGAAGGAAGCAGCGGTGTTCGATAAACCCTATGTCAAGAAAGCGGCATGGGTCGGAGCGGAAGATATTCCGTCTGACTTCAAGAAAACTCTGAGCAGTTATTCGCTTCGAGAGTTCCCTTCGTTTAACAGTCGCGACGAAGCTCTGGCGTGGTTGGTGCGGGACTGATCAGGTCAACACGCCAGAATACGACTCTCTCTTCGACCCGGCATGGGTCCTCGTAGAACTTCTAGAGTCGGAATTGGTCGTCCGGGCATTTGTGGTTCTCGAACTCTGCCCGCATCCGCAAAATCCTCACATCATCTCTCTCGCCGGTTCGCGGCTCCGCGATAAACTCATGCCCGCAGGCGCTGCACCAAGCAGTGAAACGTTTGCCCAATTCCAGATTGGAAAATTTTAAATACGGATTCAACAAGGTAAGTTTTGACGCAACGCACTCGCTATGCACGGCGCGGCCTTCCGCATTTACCTTGCAGGTTTCTAAATCGAGAGCCTTGCCACAAATTGCGCAGAAATGTGGAGAGGCATACGCCGGGTCAGCCATGACCTCAACTCCGACTGGCGGTTTAGATTTTACCAGAACCGAACATCCTTGCGAAATTTCTATGCCGCTAGTCTATTCGTGAATCGCGGCGTACTCAAAATGGGTTTCCGAAAGGCAGTCGTGGACGTACCTCATGAAGAAGTTCGCAGCAATCCAGTGACCCAAACTAGCAAACCGTAGGTTCTAACATTTCAGGGGAACATTTCAGCATTGAAACAAAACTGCTGCCGAACTACTGCCGACAATTTGGCAAGGAAGGCGGCTATCCGGCTACTAAAGCAGGGTGAGAACAAAGGCATCCAAACCGACCATGTGATTTTGGTTCCCGGATCAGAAAGAGAAGTATCTTGCGTGCGGAAGATTTTTGAAATGACGATGCAGCGCCAAACTCCCTCCGAAATTGCGAACGACTTCAATCGACGCGGTTTCAAGAATTCGCGAGGCCGAGATTGGAATTATGACAATATCTACAATATTCTTCGAAATCCCGAATATGCGGGCTGTGCGACTTGGGGTCGAACCACGAGCCGACTTCACTCATCTGTCCGATGTGTCCCGAGGGAGGATTGGATTGTTCAGCCGGGAGCCTATACCCCGCTCGTGACTCGTGAAACCTTCGAAACGGTCCAGAGGATCGTTGACGGACGAAGGACTTACCCTTCTAAACAGTCAAACGAACAAATGTTGAATGGCTTGAGGTGCTTGTTCCGAGAGAAGAACAAACTGAACAGTACGATCATCAGCGATGCACCTGATTTACTGAAATTGGGAACGTACCGACAGCGGTTTGGATCGTTGATTATTGCATATAAGCGAGTCGGCTTCCGCCCATCTCAATCTATCTGCGGCGCGGTTCTGAGAACATCTCGTGGCAACAGACTCAGGGAAGCTCTTTTCGACAAGATTCACAGTCTTTTCAGGAATATGCGGCCTATTCGAATCGAAGGACAAAAACGTAAAGCACTTGAGGTCGATGAACGGTTCAGGATTTCTGTTCAAATTTGTAGGCCAAAATGGACTGATGCCCGTCAACTACGATGGGGTAATGCGGGTTCGTCCAAAAGAGCGCGACTACATTGTTCTGCTGTGTCCCTTAAACCGAGCTTACAGCAAGATCGTTGATTATTACGTGATGCCCCCAATTGGAAATTCTATACGTCTGCTGAAGCAATTCGGCAACAACGACGAATGGCTGATCAAGGGAACAAGACTAGAGGATCTTCGCGAGTTGTACGGCGTAGCGAAAAAATGCATGCTCTCCAAAAAGTAAGTTACGTCTCGATTTTCGCTGCGCGGCTCGGACAATAAACGGGAATGCCGGGTGATTCTCTTCATTCATTGTTACCTCCGTACCCTTGTCTGTTGAGCGTCTGCGAGTCACACTGCCATCGACCGTTTGGAGGATGTCACGCAGGCAGGTAAAACAACCGTTCAACTCCCACTAGCCCCACTGAGGCCGACGTGTCATCAGATATTCAATACAGGTCCGTGTGCTGACTCATGGCGGAACTACAACCAAGCCCTCGAACAAGGGAATCAGCTTTATGTCAACCGTCAAACCATCATTGCTGATCAGCAAGCTCAAATGACGCAATTGCGAGAGCAGATGACGATCGACTCTGAAGTAGCGTCACAAGCAAACTATGCGTCCTATGCGATGGGCATCCAGCACGGTGCGGTCGTCGGTATCACAGCAACGCTGCTGCTGTTGGGCGCAGCCCATGTTATTCAGAAACTGACGAGCAGGGTTAGAGTCAAAAAGAAACCACAAGCTCAGGCGGCTGCGATTGGGAAGTAGGGGCTTCTGTGACATTCTCAGGCTCTTTTGATCAACCGACTGAGCCAGACCAAAAATACCGCACCAACAAATGCGACGAGGATGGCTCCTATTATCCCGCCTCCCGGCCAAATTCCCAAGGCTCCAAATAGCCAGCCACCGAAAATCCGCTGGACTACGGGCAATTGCGATTTCTTCCGCCCGAACGTTCCGGTTTTAGCGGTTTTCATTTAGGCGGCGATTCGAACTTGTCTTTTGTTAGCAGCCCAATACTGTTGTATTCCGAAATTGTTTAGACATGCACAATTACTCTTTACACGGTCGTTGAAAATTCGAGCAGCCTCACACCTATTGTTCAACGAAGCATACCTAGTTGCCATGTCAACAATCTTCGATAGCGGTAGTTTGGGATTTCGACTAAGAAAGGACAAGGCTTGGTGTCTTACTGAAGGGTCGGCGTTATTCAGGTCGGCGAGAGCCGTTTCCTCTGTGGGTGTTTGAGTATATGTAAAAACCAGCCTTAGGGAGTCGTTGTGAGACCTCGCCACGTTTTGCACAGCAGTATTTACAAGTTGCGTTTGTTGAAATTCAGTTGCTTCCGCCCTGAAATTCAATAATTTGTCATAGGCAGTTGCATCATCGCCGTTCATACGAAGGATAAGACCTTGTAAATCGTAAGCCTTTATGATTCGCCCGATAACGGGTTGAATGTGCTGCCGTCATCGAGCCTGCGGTCAATCGCCTAAGCGTGCCTAAAACAGATTACTGAAGTACACAGAATGGACAGGCCGCATCGCTGGTACCTTAGGATATGCAGGCTCAGGACTATGCAACATATAATTGAATGCATTTGAGGAGCCGCGAATATGCTGGCTTTTATGAAAATCTTCGGTGTGCTGGCAGTCATCGTCGGTGCCCTGTGCTCTATTGTCTGTTCTGCGGTAAGTTCCTCTGTTGTGGGTCTTGGGTTTAGCGTTGTGGTCGGCTGCAAGCAAGCGGCAGCGATGGCCAATCGACCAATTGCCTGAAGTAGTGGGGCAATCCGTTATCTGTGCCCAAATTTCTGCTTGAAATTGTTTCGATCATAGTTATCCTTCCAGCACAAAATTAAAAGGCTTACGAATGTTCCGTAAACCTGTGCTCTTTACCTTAGGCAACGCTGTCTGTGATTACCTTGCTCCAATCGAACTGTGGAGAGTAACGTTTTCATGGCTTCAAGCGGGCTCCGACGACGTTGTCCCGAAGTCGGCTTAGGGGAAGTTTCAACCCTCAGATGGATTTCCGAAGACGACAGAAATCAAGACCGCTTTCGCTGCGTCTCGCATTGTGATCGCATTTCATTCGCGTGATCAGGTCCTTGAAACCGGACTGCTCAGACACCCTCCGGAGAAAAAGACTACAAAGCCGTCAGCGGTGATGAGGATGGCGATTTCTCCAGTCCGGTTTCAAAGCTAAAATCGGGAAATTCCGCCGATTTTCGGTGATTTCTGAAGCAAGTTAGGCGGATTCCTCTGCATTTCAGACTGTGTGGAGGAGCAGACAGTCTGGCGCTAACCTTTCTCTGCCTAAATTCCCTGCTAACAGGGAAAATAACAGGGAATTTTGAAGATTTCAGTCTACAACAACCGCACTCTTTCTCTCTAAACTGCAAATTGTAAAGGGAGAAGCCGCTTTGAGCGAAAGTCCGAACAGGGAATTTTACAGGAGCGGATCAGGGAATTCATTTCCGTTATCAAGGATGGGTGCAGAGAATTTCGTTGCTCAGATAAAGACTTGTACGAAACCAGACTATTGGACCGAGGACGGTCGCGGGCGATGTGTGTTTGCCGGAGAGAATCCCAACTGCTCACGCTGCTCGATCCAGTCCAAGGGGATGGACTGACATAATTTGTCAAAGTTCAAGTTCCGAGGCTGCCGACCGGCGAGGATGGCTTCGATGATATCCGGCGCCAAGTAGGCACAACGGAAAACCTTGTTGACGTAACGCCGGGTCAACCCGGCATCCCGCGCCAACGTTCCCATATTGAATGCTTTTCCTTGAACCACCTTTTCATACCAGCCGCGGGCTCGCGCCACGGCCTTGATCAACGGGAGCTTAGGATGCTCGCACGCGATACTGGAACTCGGCGGCACGACGAACGTTTGACAACATTCCTCGTCAGACCAACTATTGGTTGGGGCCTGCGCTTCGTGCGACGACAGGCTGCTTTCGCAGAAGGTCTGCAGCTTGGACAAGCGTGAGATTGTCCGGGATCTCACGGAAGTCGGTCCGGTGGAGCTTCTGCTGCACGCTAATCGTCTTGAAGAAAAGAGCTTTGCCTTTCATGTTCACATTCAAGAGCGTCAGTTCCCAGTAACCGGGTGCGACCTCGGTTTGCTGGACTTCGAACTGGCCTCCCGGGTTCAAATGGCCCAACAAACCGCCCGCGAATTTGACCTCGTGAGTGAGATGTCCTGTGATCTCCATGAGCCTGGCTTGTTTGCGGTTGACCCAGATGTCCCCTTCCATGGCTTGAAAGACCTGAGCCTCGTGAGTGGTCGGCCGGAAGTGCGGATTTGGTGCGAAGTGCAATTCGACCGCATCGCCTCGGGCAACATCTTAAGCAATCTCCGGCTTTGAGCCGCGTCTCGATCCTCCTTTTTCTTTGATCCGCGAAGCGCCTGGGAATCGCGTATGAGCTTCTGGATTCGTTCGTCGGCATCGTGCTCTTGCTGGGCAGTGAGCGGTCTGCCGTTTATCAATGCAGGGCGCTTCAGATCGCCGTTTCTCGTTTCTGCTACCTGATCCACTTCGTTTCGCTGGGGTTTGTCGGTTTCCAATTGGAACATCCAATGGCTGTGGTCCTCAGCTTCCGCTTTTACTTCGTTGACTAAGATTGATCGGGCGAATTTATTGGCAGCTTTTCCTGAATTGTCCGGTTCTTGAGAAACAGCTCTGGCCGGAACCAACAAAAACAAAAGCATTCCGATGCCGATTGTTTTTTTCACAGGCATGCGACGAACATAGTTCGTTGGTCGTTGCCTGTGAAACTTGTGAACCATTGACATTTCCCGCGGTAATCGATGTCTTCCGTAGTGTGTCTATTTGGGTCGCCATTCTAGTCACGACACCAATCGGCTCGCGTCAGAGGCATGCCGCTCTCTCCATGCAGAGGCTTGACCAAGAGCGTCTGATATAGGTTCATCCGATTTGATCGAAATCCATGTGCCGAGGCGGCCATATAAAGGCGCCAAATTCGAAATGTAGTGTCGTCGATTATCCGGCGTGCTTCCTCAGCGTGCGCTTCCAACCGACGCCCCCAATGGTGAAGGGTTAGAGCGTAATGCTCACGCAAACTTTCGACATCTCTCACTTCGAAACCGCTACGTTCTGCCGCACCCAGGCCCGTGCTGATTGGGACCAACTCGCCATCCGGGAACACGTAGCGGTCAATGAAAGACGGCCCTTTCCGCTGGTAAGTCGCAGACGCGGCAATCCCAGCGTTCAAGAACATGCCGCCAGGCCGCAGTAATTGCCAGGCTCGGGAGAAATATTCGGGTAGTTGCTGCTCACCGACGTGCTCAAACATCCCGACGCTAACAATCTTATCGACCTGCCGCCCCAGTTCGAGATCTCGGTAATCGCAGACTTCGACGCGGCACTGGTCGTTAACGCGCGCCTCGCGGATACGTTGTCGGGCTACCTCAGCCTGTCGAAGACTCAAGGTGACTCCGACCGCCTGTGTGCCATAATGAGCGGCCGCATGAATCAGCAGTCCTCCCCACCCGCAGCCAATATCCAGAAGAAGGTCGTCCCGGCGAAGGCGCAGCTTCCTGCAGATGTAATCCATCTTGCGGAACTGTGCCGAATCAAGATTGTTTTCGTGACCGGGTGCGAAATAAGCGCAGGAATAAAGCATCTGAGGATCCAGCCAAAGGGCGAAAAACTCGGGTGGAAGATCGTAGTGATAGCGGACCGCCTGGCAGTCCCGATTTCTTGAATGAGCAGATCCGCGCAACCCGGCTGGCTGATGAGCTCGGATCGTCTGCCCGGTGACGGGTGGCTTCCGCAACAAAATGGCAAGGTGCAGGCTCGGAAAAACACTCGGGCGGTCGCCCCGCTCAAGGAGATAATCCGCCAGGTCAAATGCAGCTTCGATATCACCCTCGATATCGATGTCATCAAAAATGTAAGCTTCCCCGAGGGTCAGTTCGCTGGGTGAAAAGAACATCTCGCTTAGCGCCCTGGGATGCTTGAGGATTATCGTAAACCGCGGGTCTTGGTCAAACCCCCAGGTTCTTCCGTCCCAAAACCGCACCTGAAAATTGCGTTTCGGGCAGTCCGCCAGCGCGTGTTCAAGGAAGTCCGGGCTGACTTGAACGAGTGTCCGGTTGAGAGCAGAATTCGCGGTTACTCCCATGACGTACTCCTGTCTGGACGACACCCATGGGATTGTCGCCCCATGAGTACCTTCCATTCGAGCGCTCAAGTCGTGGTCTTTCGGCGCTGGCGGGGGTTCCCCTCGGGTCGTATCCGCTGTCTGGTTCCGAGAAACCCTTGTTCGCGATGACAGCACTGCCGAAGGGAATCCCACGTTAACTTAGTATCTTTTGATTGGGTAAGGGTTGTCGCTACCCACCGGCAACGGATTTTGTTCAACAAGAGCATATATATCGCGCCACGATATTGTGCGCTACCGTACGGACGGAATTTATCGGTTCTGCTAACTTCCTGCTCTCAGGGAATGCCTTATGTCTACCGCTGATTGTCCCGAAGATAGATCCTGCACCTCGATAAAGTGGGAAGTATGTGAGCTCGCAATTCTAGAAGTTGATAACGCGAAAATGCCCGAGCGGATTGGGCAAGCCCGCCATGCGATTCATGATAGGGCGGAGGAAATCCTCACCGACTCATCAATCAATGAAAACGAACGCCGAGCCCCCATAATGCACTCCGGGCTTTAGCGGTACTTGGGGAAATTGACAATGAGAGGGAAGTCCGTATAGTAGCCATGTTCCTGCGGTGCACTTCCATGACGCCCACAGATGAGGTTACGCCATCAATGCGTTTGAGAGATGTTTTTCTGCGCTGCAATATATCGTAAATCGATATATTAGGATATAGGAGGGCAATATGGCTGTTGCAGCGATACGCGCAATTGAACCTCCGAATTATCTCAACCACTCCTACGACCTCCGCTCCTGGTTGCTGACCACGGACCACAAACGCGTGGCCATTTTGTATCTGATCTCGACCACGCTCATGTTCTTTGTCGGTGGATTTTTTGCGCTGCTGATTCGATTGGAACTGCTTACGCCACAAGGCGATCTGGTGCAGGCCGACACCTACAACAAGTTGTTTACCATGCATGGCCAGGTCATGGTCTTTTTCTTCCTGGTGCCGGTGGTTCCCGCAGTGCTGGGGAATTTTGTCCTACCCATGATGATCGGCGCGAAAGACCTCGCTTTTCCCCGCATTAATCTGTTCAGTTGGTATCTCTACGTGGCCGTAGCCAGCATCTCCATTGCGGTGTTGGGATTTCTGGTGTGGGCCCATCATATGTTCGTGGCAGGGATTTCGCTGTATGCCGCGTTGATATTCTCGATTTTCAGCTACGGGGTAGCAGTGCCCTCGGCGATCAAGGTTTTTAATTGGACGGCCACACTTTATCGAGGCTCGATCAGTTTCGATACCCTTATGCTCTACGCCCTCGGCTTCATTGGACTATTTACCATCGGCGGGCTGACCGGCCTCTTCGTTGCCGCCCTCGGTATTGATGTTCACGTCACAGACACCTATTTTGTCATCGCCCATTTCCACTACATTATGGTGGGTGGGATGGTATTTGCCTATATGGGAGGACTGCACTTCTGGTGGCCTAAAATCACGGGACGTTATCTATCCGGAAGGGTGGGGAAAGCTGGCGGCACTCATCATGTTCGTTGGCTTCAACCTGACATTCTTCCCGCAATTCATTTTGGGATATCTCGGAATGCCCCGCCGCTACTGGCAGTATCCGCCGGAGTTCCAGGTGCTTCACGTTCTTTCAACGGCCGGAGCAAGCATCCTGGGCGTTGGGTACCTGATTCCCATGGTCTATTTCCTGTGGTCGCTACGCTACGGGAAGCATGCAGGAAACAATCCCTGGAATGCCAAGGGCCTGGAGTGGACGACGGCCTCGCCGCCGCCCCAGGACAACTTTGCCGTCACTCCGATAGTCGATGAGCCGGCCTACAACTACGGGGCGCAGCGCAAGGAGCATTTCAATGATTAGAGACCAAAACTAAAAGATCTCGCGCCGGATTGTTCCGGTGCCGAAACGGCCATCGACCGACAGGTTGTCGCCTGCGACGGATTCAGGCTTCAGGCAGTCCGACACAACCTCGGCCAACCAACTGCATGACAGTCTGGAATCGTGGAATCTCCCTACCGATTCTTTCGATAACGTGGAATGAAGTAGCTTTCCTTGATCGAAGCCCAAGCCGGTAAACTAGCTGAAACCGCCAGATGGATTCGCTGCTACATGCCGGAGCGGTCCCCGATGTAGTGCAGCAAGCGAAAGTGTATCGTGTTGAGATATACTTACCCTGTGAAGACAAAGATTGCGACTGCCGATTACCAGGCGCTGGCCGCACTCCGCTATCGGTTACGGCTTGCTCTATGTGAAAGCGATGCCGCAGCGCGCCGTCTCGGGCTTGAACCTCAGCAGTATTCGCTGTTTTACTAGCGCTTCGAGGCCTTCCAGATGGAGCGGAACCGACAATCCAAGCATTGGCGGAAAGGTTGAGATTGAAGCACAACAGCACGGTGGAACTGATCGACCGGCTCGAAACGCGTGGATATGTGAGCCGAAGCCGAAGCCTCGATGACCGGCGATACACCCTGGTGAAGCTGCTTCCGCCCGGAAAAAAATTACTTGAACGGGTGGCCCGACAACGGCTGACGGAATTGCGCCCCGGAAGGGAAGCACTGGTTGATGCACTAGATGCAGTTCTGGGCACGCAAAACCGAAATCATGAAGAGCGAACAAAACGACGAGGCTGTGGACGAAAATTGTGAGTAAGGATAGCAAACACAATTGCGGGACGACGAGACAGTTATCAACACGAAGCGCCGCAACGATGAGTTGGGGGATTTTACAACCACGTGGCGGGTCATTCCGATCTCCCTGTTGGCTATGGTGATTGGAGTGATCTGCGCATTTGTCGCGCTGGCGCTCCTGCGTTTAATTGGCTTGTTTACTAATCTGTTCTATTTTGGCCGTTGGAGCACGGCGATGGTCTCGCCGGTGGGCAACCATCTCGGCATATACAGCGTTTTCGTCCCCATCGCTGGCGCGCTGATCATCGGTGTTATGGCGAAGTACGGTTCCGAACGCATTCGAGGTCATGGCATACCCGAGGCGATCGAATCCATTTTGCTAAACGGCAGCCGAATTGAACCGAAAGTCGCAATTCTCAAACCAATTTCTTCTGCAATCTCGATCGGTTCCGGTGGCCCGTTCGGTGCAGAAGGACCGATTATCATGACCGGCGGCGCGGTGGGCTCGATGATCGCCCAACTGTTTCACCTCACTAGTGCGGAACGCAAAACTCTCCTCGTGGCCGGAGCTGCTGGCGGGATGTCCGCAACCTTTGCGTCGCCGGTGGCCGCGGTTTTGCTGGCTGTCGAGTTGCTCCTTTTCGAATGGAAACCCCGAAGTCTGATTCCGGTGGCATTAGCCAGTACGATGGCTGCGGTGGTACGAAGGTACATCCTAGGGTTCGGACCGTTGTTTCCTGTGCCGGTTCATCCATTGTTCATCGGACCCAAGGGGCTACTCGGGTGTGCCTTAGTGGGGCTTCTGGCCGGAGTCCTGTCGGCACTGCTCACTGTGTCGGTGTATGCGGCCGAGGATGCTTTCCAGGGGCTGAAGATCCACTGGATGTGGTGGCCCGCGATAGGCGGATTGGCTATCGGTTTGGGAGGTCTGGTTTTCCCGCAAGCACTGGGCGTAGGTTACGACACCATTGGCGCATTGCTTCAGGGAAACGTGACCACAAAAGTGATTCTCGGAGTCCTGCTCGTCAAATGGTTCATTTGGGCGGTATCGCTCGGCTCCGGCACATCAGGCGGCGTTCTGGCGCCGCTGCTGATGATGGGCGGCGCACTAGGCGGCCTCGAAGCCATGTTTCTTCCTAATGAAGGCGCGGGTTTCTGGCCACTAATCAGCATGGGCGCCATTCTTGGAGGCACAATGCGTTCTCCGTTTACGAGTATTGTTTTTGCCTTCGAGCTGACGCACGACGCAAATGTATTTTTGCCGCTGCTGGTTGGCAGTGTAATCGCGCACGGTTTCACGGTCCTCACGCTGAAGCGGTCTATCTTGACCGAGAAAGTTGCTCGGCGCGGATTCCATCTGAGTCGCGAGTATGCCGTCGATCCGCTAGAAATTCTTTTTGTCCGCGAAGTGATGCGAACCAACGTCGTTGTCTTACCTGCCGCAAGTACGCTGGGCAATGTTTGGAATTCCTTGCGGGTGGATCATCGGCAGGAGCAGCGCTTGCTGCCGGTAGTGAACGCCGAAGGGCGGCTGGTCGGTGTGGTAACGCGCGGCGATATAAGTGAGAGTATGGAGCATGGGGAGGGAGCGCTCGCATCGCCGATCGGCGATCTGGTACGAGTACACGCGGTCGAGGCCTATCCCGATGAACCGCTCCGGGTGGTCGTATATCGCATGGCTGAAAAGGGTTGCACGCGCGTGCCGGTCGTGGAGCGTGCTACGAGGAAATTTATCGGCTTGGTGTCGCTCAATGATTTGCTGAAGGCGCGCTCACGACACTTGGAAGAAGAGACCCGCCGCGAACGAAGTCTGAAATTCAGATTCTTTTCCCCGGGAAAATCGAATTCCAAGGGAACGAAGTCATCTGAAACACGCAGCCTATGGTAGTGATCCGGTATCGTTCCTGCACGCTGCCTTAGGCGTGACGGAGCGTTCCTCTCAGCTTTCACGGTGCAGGACTCTGGATCGGCGTAGATAAAATATTGGTTCCATTCAGAGAAACAGCAAAAATCTGAACTTCACTGCCTTATATCCTCCGCCGATCTTCTGACACTGTTCGTCTTCGACCCCAATCCTCCGACTGGGTGAAAAGGAGCACCTTGTTTCACATTTGAAACGCTACATTTCGCAGGTTGTACAAACTGTTCAAAACTGCTCGACGTGAGAACAATTCTGGAACTGTCATGCCTTTTTTCATCGGGAAGCAGGATTGCCTAATCGTCTAGAACGATGTTGAGAAGCGAGCTGTGTACTTGCAATCCCCCGTTGTAGTGAATGAGGCCCAGTTTCCTGAACCGGTTCATGAAAGAACTCACTCGCGAGCGGGTTGTCCCGATCATTTCCGCCAAGGTTTCCTGGCTAATCTTGGGAACCGATCGGATTCCTTTGGATGCTGGTAGTCTGTCGGGCCGCGCACGGATCCCCCAATTCGACTTCGCCAGCCATCATTCCTGACCAACCTTGCGTGTCGCCGAGATACGCCAGAAAAGGTCAAACAGTAGAACGCCAGCAAGGATAAACATATATTCCCGAATGCCGGGAAGTATGATGCCCGCGAGAAGAACGACAGCGATCCACAACAGTCTAGTCCTTCAACGGCACGGAAATGGGACGGGACACTTTTCTAGGCGCTTGTGGGGCACCAACGGACAGTAAGAAGTCAAGTCGAGTTCGCCAACCGATCGGTTATTGATCGTCTTCCATTCGCCTCGTAGGCTGCTGCAAACCGGACTCCTAATTTGCTCTTGAGAGAAAATCGTCCAAGAGCACGCGCCTTGCCTCACCTAGATCACTTTCTCTGGTCCGGTTTTGCGAACAAGAATCGCGAATTGGCGGGAATCTCGCGCGATTGTCGGGGAACAACTAGCGGATTTCTCTGCACTTCAGACTGTGTGGCGGAGAGAGATGGATTCGAACCCTCAGTACAGTTTCGCCACGCTAAGCCGCATTCATGTCCGTAAGTTGCAGATAGAAAAACCTTTCCAGAGAATTTTCGCGCTAGAACCGACATCACCGCGTTGCAATCAGTGCGGTATCGAATCGCCATTCATTTGCGACCTGAGGCGAAGCCAACGCGAATCTGTGTCCTAGAAGTGGTCACTCTGTAGTGCCACGACCGCCGGACGGGTTAGAACTTGACTGGCCGGTCCGAGCCGGCCGAAGTCGCCAAAGACGCCCAAGCTCTGGCTCGCTTCCAGCACGAAGCGCAAGCCGCATCTGCCTGGAATCATCCGAATATTGAGTCTCAATTTCTTCATTGTTGTGGCCGAAGCCAGTATCCTTTGTACTTAGTCTCCGAAGGTGCAGAAAGGGAGAGTTATGAGCGAAGCAACACCGAGCAGAGAAAATTCGAGAACAATGATGAGCCCGAGGCCCGAGGCCAGTACACAAATTCAGCACCAGATCGGTGAAGGGCGATGTCCGACTGACCACTCTCATCGACACATTCTCATTTCTCAAAGATCTTTTTGAGCAGAAGGAAATTTTAAAGTCTTGAGTTCGCACGCACCTGCCGCGATCACATTCTTCACCCATTCCGATTGGCTGCTGTACGTGAGCGCGATGATGAATCTATTGGGCGTTCGAAAGACGTTCACCGGAGTGCAGTAGACCTTTCCTGACTTTCGACCCACGCGTCAGAATGCCGAAGCCCGGAAGCCAGCCTGCGAACAGCCCGTTGATCCGATTAGTGAAGACGATGTTGATCTTCGCAAGCCATCGCTTACGGAACCGCATCATGAGCACGCCCGTGGCGGCGATGGCGATGATCATGATGGCTGCGGCATTCATGGCTTGATGAAATCAGATGCGCTCGCGTTTATTCCGAGATGGCGAACGCCGTGCCGTGTCGCCGGTCACAAACTTGTGAGCCATGCCGAGCAAGTCCCGCAGGACATCGGGTGTAACGCGGGACAGACGAACCAGCACGGCGCTGTAGTTGAGATAGTGATCGGTCACGTAATAAACATCGGGAGCCGCTGCAAGCAGTTCGGCGCGGTCATCGAAACCGACACGAACGGCAAGCGAACTCGGCTCAACCGAACGATGAGCAGGCAAGCATGCCAAGAGTTTTCCCCGAACCTTGAGCGCGGGTGACCCGTAGGCTGTGCTCTCCTTCACGCCGGGCAGCGTTAAGCCGACCCTGTGCACGGTGTCGAAGTTGATTGTGCTTCTTGGCATGGGCGAATGCGATTATCCGAAAGAACAGCGACCTTTTCAAGGCAGGCATGGCGCGCTTGCCGTTGGTTCACTGCCGATTGCCTGCGCCATCTGCTTTGTGGGCGTCAGGATAGTGATCCCCTACGAGGTTTAGGGCGACATCATGCTCCAGCAGCGCCTTGAGTCCCGCCAGAAGAAACGAGAATCCTCCCGTCGAATCGAGGGCTTGCTTGACCACCTCATCGTCGCTTCCCCGAAAACCCCAGTTGGAGATGGTTACGAGGGTCGTACCATCCGGGCGGGAAGTAAACAACCACTCGACGGGTAATGGAGGATCATTCCACTCAATCAGTATTCGGCTGGGACGTTCAATGGCTTTCACCCGTACTTCTGCGGACACACCATATATTTCCCACTCCCAGCGGACTTGCTTGCCCGCTTCTAATTTCCCAGTGCTCCTCGTGAACCAAAACTTCGTTGTGATGGCGGGGTTCACAAATGCCTCGAACACGTCTTCGGCGGGTTTGCGGATAAGCATCTGTATCTTCACAATGGGCGCATTCTCAAACGTCACGGAATCCCCCAGCAAAAGTGCGATCACAGTAGCATAGCCCCGATATAGGCTACCGTACCAACCTAACTGCCGAAGTCGCCTTCCTCAGCGGGTCTTGGGCGTGAGCGCTTATTGCAACTTCCGAACTCCGCCTTCGCTTGCTTCAGGGATGAGGGATTTCGGGGTCGCCGCCTTTCCAGAGCGTGAGGAAATCTTTGTAGGCGGCGAGGGCCCGGAGGCGGGCAGCATCAGCCTGTGCAGATTTCGCGGCACAGGGTTCGCGAACCCATGAAAATCAGGGGGATGATCTTGCCGCATCGTGCGTTCCGGCCATGAGCGAAACTCTTTGCGGTCAAGTTGGCTATCTTTCCTAGCTTCTCCGATTCGCCACAAAACTGCATCACATGGCTATGGACGAAAACCAGACTTCCCCTCCCGCATCGACCATGAATCCCGCAAAATGGGTTGCTCAGTTGGTAGCCGCCGTAATTCTGGCCGAGGGGATTTGGGGATTGCTTGCTTCTCTGAACAGCAATTTGCTGGTGCCGCTGCTGGCTAGGGTGATGGATGGAGACCCTCGCTCTCCGTCGTACCTCGGCAAAGGTGAGGTTAACGTTCCAGCGCTATTCATCTCGTTCTTAGCGCTTTGCTTTGCAGCAATTGTGTTTGTTCTGCTGTACGGGTGGTCACAGAGCAAGTCCGCGCCGCGTCGAGTGAAAATGATGCGCGTGACCAAGAAGGTTTCGCAACCTACTGCCGGACCGCTTTCCATTACTTCTCCTCCAAAGGCAGTTGCTGTCCCTACCCAAACCGTGGCCAGTCCGCCCCCAGCATCCCAGATTTCGCATGCACCCGTTTCCTTTTCTCCAGTCCCGACACCGCAGCAGCCGAAACCTACGGCACCGCCGGCCGAAGCCCCAGCCAAGCCAGCGAAGCCCCAGCCTCCCAAAGAGGTCTACTACAATATTGTCGGGGAGGCCATTAATCCGACCGAGCAGAAATAGGCGCATCCCGCGAAGATGCATTGCGCATCAAGCCGAATAGGTACGCGCCAAACATCGACAGTGCTTGCACAGCAATCCCAAATAGCAAAAACATAAAAGTGCTCAGTGCTCCCACCTTTACGAGCAGGAGCACAATTGCCAGCCAAAGCACTGGATTGAGGGCCCGCACTACAAGTCGCAGCCAGATTCTTTGGCCGCTATCAAGGGGCCACGACCCCAGCCGCGAGCTGGGCGCCCTGCTCATTGGGTCGATGGACAGCGGAAATTTCCGCAACCTTAACGAACTGACTGTCGGTCAGTCGGCGGCGGGCAGACTTCTGAGATGACTTCGCAGAAGCCCACTTCTGGACCGCAGTGACTTCCGTATTGCCCGTCATCCGCCCGCAAACGCGGATTTGGCCCTGCCATTCTGGGGCAAATACAACGGGACATTCAGAACAAATCCTGCGCCTCCCGCAGTCATATCCGGTCTATAGGCTTGTGTCTCTCGGCTGGGTTCAGACAAGCGTCAGTGAGTGTCGCTTCCGATAAAAGTGATCCACGGCTGTCTCACATCGGCAACGTTCGCAGCGCCATCTCGACTACGCGCTGTAATTTACTTCGGCTTGCGCCGCCCGCTGCCTGAACTGCCATTCCGTAGAGGACCGTCGCGATGTAGCGAGCAAAATCAGCAGGGTTCACATTGGTCGGTAGGTCACCTTCTGATTTCGCACGCTCGAAACGCCGGCGCATCGCAGCTTCACCCGCTGCGCGGGAGGCGGTCAGTTCCTGCCGGATGGAATCGGCCGCCTCGCCACACGCAAGCGCGCCTTGCACCATGAGGCACCCACCGGGATTGCGCCGGGCTGTGTTCAAGTCGACCGCACCCAGCAACAATCGCTCCACGACTGCGCGTGCGGTCGGCTCCCTCAATGCTTCTTGGGTGTAGGCCGCGGGCCCCTTCAAGTACCGGTCGAGCGCCTTGCGGAACAGCGCTTCTTTGTCGCCAAAGGCGGCATATAGACTCGGACGATTGACGCCCACAGCTTTGGTCAGGTCCGACAGAGACGCGCCCTCATATCCCTTTCGCCAGAACACCAGCAGCGCGCGGTCCAACGCTCGGTCAATGTCGAAGGAGCGGGGACGTCCCATTCGTTTTGGGGATTTGTTCCGTTCCATACCTATCTATGATGCCTCTTCAATACCTATCGGTACAAATAGTGCAACCGTTCAGTCGCCCGTGACATCTGTACTAGGCGGTACGGAAATATGGCAGTGAGAAATAGGAAATCAAACAGGAGAAAGCTCATGAGTAAGCTGGAAGGAAAAGTAGCAGTCATCACCGGAGGCAATAGCGGAATCGGTCTTGCCACGGCACAACGCTTCGTCGCGGAGGGCGCCTACGTCTTTATCACGGGCCGCCGTCAGAGCGAACTCGACGCAGCAGTGAAGCAGATCGGTAAGAGTATTACTGCAGTGCAGGGCGACGTCTCAAATCTTGCGGATCTCGATCGCTTGTACGCCACTGTGAAGCAGCAGAAGGGGCACATCGATATTCTATTCGCTAACGCCGGCACCGGACAATTCGCCCCGCTCGCCGCAATCACCGAAGAGCACTTCGACAACACTTTCAACGCCAACGTCAAGGGTCTACTATTCACCGTGCAAAAGGCGCTTCCGCTCCTTAAGGATGGAAGCTCCGTCATTCTGAATGCGTCGATCGTTGCCAGTACTGGAGCGCCCGCGATGAGTGTCTATAGCGCATCCAAAGCCGCGGTGCGTTCTTTCGCGCGTACCTTCACCACGGATCTTAAAGACCGCAAAATCCGCGTGAACGCTGTCAGTCCTGGCGTAATTCCCTCGCCGGGCTATCGCAATTCGCTGGGGATGACGGAAGAACAAGTCAAGCAGTACGCAGACAGCGTCGTGGGCAATATACCCCTCGGTCGCACCGGAACCTTGGACGAAATTGCCAAAGTGGTGTCGTTTCTCGCTTCTGACGAAAGTAGCTATATCGCCGGCATCGAACTGGTCGTCGATGGCGGCATGACCCAGGTCTGACCAGCTTGGCCACCGGCGCCTCGACGCAATTTCCGGACACCCGACGCTTCATGACGGATTGTTTCCGGGCTCTGTCCGGTTTGTCGCTAGGCTTGATCGGAAACGCCTCGGGCAGGACACTTTCAGAACGAAGTGGAACTCGATCCGAGGCGTTTTCGATAAGCAGACTAGGAGGAAGCCGCTGGTGTTTGCGGCGGACGCGGTGCGCTATGGGATTTGAAGGGCGGTTTGGGGCGGAACAGGTCGATGGGTAGGCACGGGAAGAGCCGATCGAAAGCGTGTGTGGTGCTGCAGAGAGCTGCAGAAGTGTTGGCGGAGGGTGGTGAGAGACGTCGTGAACCTCGGGTGAGCACACGAATGCATTGGCGTGCCGAAGCACCTCCTTGGGTCGCGGCTGAGGGACGGGTTAGGAAGAATCGAAGTATGTGCATGCTGATAGTCCCGCAGCCGTGAATCTCTGAATCACAATCATCGATGCGCCGCAGCGCGGGCAGTGCCAGAGAGAAGAGCTGTCGGGCACGTCGTGTGCTTTAACGTGCTGCTCTGTTGAGCTGCCGGAGGCGAGCAGCTGTCGGCCCAATGCCAGGCGGGAAGCCCGCCAACGATTGGCGAGAAAGCCGAAGTGACGGATGCGGACGAAGCCTTTGGGCAGCACGTGCAGAAAGAAACGGCGCAAGAACTCGGTGGCGCAAAGAGTCATTGTGCCGGGCTTGCTACCGTGGGCGTAATCCTTCCAGCGGAAAGTCACGCGCTCTTGGTCGAAGGCCAACAAGCGATGATTGGAAATGGCCACGCGATGGGTGTAGCGACCGAGATAGCGCAACACCTGCATAGGGCCGCCGAAGGCGGGCTTGGCATAAACCACCCAGTCGTGGCGATGGAGACGACGCAGCAGTTTTGCGAACTGCTTGTAATCGACGAGGGCCGCAGCCGGGCCGGCGCACTGTAGCTTCTTGCGGTGGTGGAGGCGTTTCAGGCCGGCGAGGAACTTGCCGCGAAAGACACGACTCAGGACTTTGACGGGTAAGAAGAAAGGATATCGTGGGTGGACCCATCGACGATGATCGAGCGAGAGCCCGCCGGCAGGAATGACACAGTGAATGTGGGGATGCAAAAGCAGGTTCTGTCCCCACGTGTGAAGGATCGCGACGACACCGATCTCGGCTCCGAGATGCTTGGGATCGGATGCGATTTCCAGCAAGGTTTGTGCGCTGGCAGTGAACAGCAGATCGTAAAACAGACGCGGGTTTTCCAAGGCCAGCACATTGAGTTCGTGAGGCAGGGTGAACACGACATGGAAATAGCTGGTGTCGAGGAGTTCGCGTTCGCGTGCCGCCAACCAGCGCTCGCGGGCCTGCGCTTGACACTTGGGGCAGTGCCGATTTCGACACGAGTTGTAGGAGATGGTCTGATAGCCACAGCGTAGGCAGGCATCGCGATGGCCGCCCAACGCTGCCGTACGGCAACGCAGAATGGCCCGAAAAGCTTTGAGCTGCTGAAAACCAAAGCTCGAGTGATACCGCTCCAAAAAGCGATCGCCTTGTGTACGCAGAATGTCGGCCACCTCAAGGGTGGGCCGAGTCATTCTTGTTTTTTTCGCTTAAAGCTACGACTGACGCTCTCGGTGCCAGCCAAAGTTAGACCATCCAGCGGATTGCTGACGGCCTGCAAGTGCCGTCGCGAAAGATGCAGATACTGGGCGGTGGTTTCCAGATCGCCGTGCCCGAGCAAAACCTGGATCGTGCGCAAATCGGTGCCCGCTTCTAACAAATGGGTCGCCCAACTGTGGCGCAGCGTATGCGGCGTGACGCGTTTGTTGATGCCGGCTCGACGTGCCGCCTCGCTGCATGCGATCCAGACGGTCTTGTCGGAAATCGGCTCCTCCATTGGCAGGCCACGAGTTCGAGTGGGAAACATGTAGAGCTTCGGCTTACGCCAGCGCCAGTACTCGCGTAGGGTTTCCAGCAGGGTTGGGCTGAGAGGCAAATCACGATCTTTGCCGCCTTTGCCCGCTACCACCCGGATGATCATCCGTTGGCTGTCAATGTCGCCAACCTTGAGATGAGCCAACTCGGAGCGTCGCATGCCCGTGCCGTACAGCGTCATCAGCAACGTCCGTCGAAACAATGTCCCGGCGGCGTTGATCAAACGCGAGACTTCTTCTGGACTGAGCACCGTTGGCAGTCGGCGGTGGTCTTTGGGATAGGGTAGGAACTCCCGAAACTGATGTCGCTTGAGAGTCTTAACGAAGAAGAACCGCAGCGCTGCCACACAGTTCACGGCAGTGCCGGGTGTTACTTTGCGCTCTTGGAGCAGGTATGCTTGATAACTTCGCAGCTCATTCGGCCCGAGCTGATCCGGGGACTTGCCAAAATGGCGAGCGAAGGCAGTCACGTACTGCAAGTACTTCCGAGTTGTGATCTCGGAGTAGTTGCGGCGCTGGAGTTCCTCCAGCATCATCTTTCGTAAGCGGGTCACAGGGAGTCTCCTTTCTCTGTGACCCACACTACGTCAGCAGTGCTGGAAATCTCCGGGTTCACCCCACGCGTAGCGTCCGCCGCACCAGCGGCTTAGTCCTGGTCGTCTCTCCACGCTCCTCCCATTCCTTTCGGATTCTTGTGGTCCGGTACGACATCGTTGTAATCCGTGAAGTCCTCGTGACAGATTGCGCATATTGCGGCCTGCTGGACAATCTTTCGGTTCACAAGTTTCCGCATCTCCGCCGGTGATCGTAATTCCCGATATCCTCGCGGGTGGTGCCGATCTTCGACCCTCTGAACCCCGAGTCTTATCAACTTCGGCTTAGGGGCGAACTCCCGTCCACAACAGGAAAGGGACTTATGGACGGGGCATAATTCGTTGCTACGGAGTCTCATGGGATTCCTCCTGACGGGACTGGTGAAGTGGCGCGGGTTGGTGGGAACTCAAGGGCGGAAAGATCTCAACGCCGAGGGGGTTGGCAAAATTCATGCCCGAGGCAAATCAACGGCGAACTCAGCTCATCTCGTTCGGCAGTTGAGGACAAAACGGAATCAAGCGCAGAGGAGAATCGGCCACTCAATCGAGAACTCGATCGGGGGAGACTAGCCTTTTAACATAAAAGAGTTGGAAAACTGGATCCGGAGTGCCGGTCGCAAGTTCATGCACTGGTATCGGATCGAGACCCGTCTCGAAGGCAAGTTCTCTCCTTTCGTCGGCTCATTCAAAAAGGACTGGCTGCGCAGCAGGATCAGATTCTCTAAAATTGCTCAACCCGACGCCCACTAATCGATACCGTTGCTTCGGATCAGACTGAACCCGCTCTCGGAGGCTGAGCGCAATCTGGGTCAACTCTTCGCAGGAAGAGAGCGGCGAGCCAGGCGTATGGCTGCGCGTGAGAATCTTGAACGCACTTGTTTTGAGCTTAAGCACGACCGTGCGGGCTACGCGTGATTCCTTGCGCGAAGCGGACCAAAGCTTTTCTGCCAAGCGGCGTATCATGCCCTCGGTTTCCGCGAGAAGAACGTCTTGCTCAAACGTGTCTTCGACAGAGATCGACTGCGTCGGCCGGTCCGGAACAACTTCATTCTCGTCGATACCCCGCGCGAGTTCGTGAAGCCGCGCGCCGAAACGACCGAAGTGGTGCTCAAGCGCCATGCTCGCGCCTCGTACGAAGCAGCGCAAACGACAGAGCGTTTCGCCTGCCAGGCGACAACAACCGGCTTTCCGCGCAGGTCAGATAGTCCCGCTGCTCTACCGACGCATAGAAGGCATCCATGTCGATGTGGAGGATTTTGCGCACGGTTCTCTTGACCAGGATATTAGCTCCAGGCCGACAGCAACGGAATTGCGGTCCAGCCTGCCGAGGCTGTGCTCTCCCTAATGAGCGGGAATAATTCCATATTTCACATTCAGAAAATTCTGTGCGGTGGGCGGCAAACATCCGGCCAGTTCCTGCCGGGTCAGCACCCTGCATCGGACACGAAGTTCTGCTGATCGTACGCAGCAAACAACCGTGTACCAGTCCTCGAGCAAGTCTGGACGGCGAGCGTCAATCAATACGCAGAAATCGAGATCAAGCGCGTAAGCCGCAAGAACATTGCGGATGAGCTGATAGGAAGCGTACTTGGTCCCGGTCTTTGGGAGCTGGCGACACGCAAAAACCTCCCTGAAATCTCTGTAACCTTCAACCAGTTCTGCCTTCTGCACCTGAAAGTCTGCCTCGGTGAGTTTCGCTTCAACCAGCATATTTCCGAGTTTCATATCGATTTCTGTTCGCTCCATCGCTCCACTGAGTAGCGGCAGACGAGGCCTGAAACTGAATTCGGGATGACTTCCCTGCTCAATTCCTAAAACTCCGCAAAGATCCGCTCTCGATGTGACACGGGGATAGCAGAAGATGTTCATCAATAAAGCGTCTGAACTTACGGAAGAATCTAGCTCATGCCACGGTCCATCGCCGGGTGGTAGACAGCGCCGGCCTTGAGCATGTACTTTCTCGAGACGTTTGCGCCATTGTGGTTTTCCGAGAATTGCCCGGTAACTGGGTGGGATGAAGTTTCCGTGATATTGGCCGCAATCTGATTGCCGGTAGACTATGACAGGCGACTCGCCGTAGCTGACGACGTGCGGCAAGCTGTTCAGCGTGGCATAGGAACGGTTTCGAGCGATCAACTCCTGCCGCAGCATTGAAGAGCATCTCATTGGCCAGGAAGGCACTGGAGCCGTCCTCTCAGACGTACCTGGATCATCTCGGCGAGGCGGATGCTGTCGGCGATCTTCGCGTAAACCACGGGAGATGATTTTATTTCCTCGCGATTGAGTCGCACGGCGGCGATCAGTGAGGCGGCGATGAGCAGGACAGAGTCGGTTTTTCTTGCCTCCTTATTATTGTTGGCGCTTCGATTTGCCTGGCAGCTCGCGCTCGGCCCAGGCGGTCCTTTGAACACTTCAGCCGGACTGTATCTATACGCGGCCCAACAACACGAGCAGGTTACGATGACACTATCTTGCGGCGGCGGCTCAGCCTTCTCAGGCTGGGAATGCTCGATCTGCGGATCAATGGCGCGGCAGTTGACCGTGCAACCGCACTTCTTACACCTAACAACCCACGCCATTGGCAGCGCCAGCTGATTCGTCACGGAGACCATCATAGGCGAATATATGGCGAACGTCATCCACGGATCAAGGGGCTGCTCGCCTCAGACAGATCTGCCCTTCGATTCTGTTAAAGTGACGATCATGTGTGGACGCTATCGGCTCACGGCGAAGGAGCGGTACCTGCGGGCTCACTTCCGCCTCGATGAAGATCCCTCCTGGCAGCCGCGCTGGAACATCGCTCCCACGCAGCAGGTCGCCACAATACGCCAGCACACCGCGGAACCGAGACGAATCTTTGCCCCGATGCGGTGGGGCCTGATTCCCTACTGGGCGAAAGATCAAACGTTTGGCTTAAGAACCATCAATGCAATGTCGGAAACCGCAGCGGAGAAACCCGCATTCCGCGACGCACTCAAGCGCCACCGTTGTGTCCTTCCCGCCGACGCTTTTTACGAGTGGAAGAAAATAGGGGCCAAGGAAAAACAGCCATACAGCTTTGGCCTGAAGTCCGGGTTGATCTTTGCGTTTGCGGGACTCTGGGATCGGTGGCGAGACGCGAAAAATAATGCTGTTGAAACTTGCACGATCCTGACGACCCGCCCGAATCCCCTCGTCGCCGACGTGCACGACCGTATGCCAGTGATTCTGAATCCCGAGGATTACGAGCGCTGGTTGGATCCTGGCATCACAAACCCTGACGGAATTGTGGACTGCCTAAAGCCCTTTGATGCCACCCTCATGAGCAAATATCCAGTAAGTCCCCGCGTCAATCGTCCTGCGAACGATGACGAAGAGTGCGCGAGAGAGGTGCCAGCCGAGAACTCCGCGCTGACGCTGTTCTGACTTCATCGAGCGGCACGAATCGGTTTGCATTCCCGCCAAAGCGCCATTACGCAACCATAAGTTCTTGGCGGCGCGACATGGCAGCGTATTATGTCGGTAAGTCCGGCAAGAAATACGTGGGTGCTCTCTGTGGATCCAGCCGACAAGCCCCGCTCACCGCTTCCCGCGGAAACCCCGAACCGAGGGTGGAATTTTGCCTCTCTCGCGCTGATGGTGGCCTCAGCCGTTCTCGTAATCGCCGTCCTGGTCGCCAACCTTCAGTCGCCGCGAGTGGCCTTGGCCTTGCTGATTTCATTGATCACTTCCCTGCTTGTCTTCGCCCTGTTGCTGGCCGGTGTTTTTCGCCAGATGCACAGGACCGAATCCCAGGCAAGAACCGTCTTTGAAGACAGGGAGCAGGAATTCCGCCAGATGGCCGAAAACATCCAGGAAATCTTCTGGGTGATCGACGCGGAAACCAAAAAGGCCACTTACGTCAATCCCGCCTACGAAATGATCACTGGGCGGTCTTGCCAATCGCTCCTAGAGAGTCCTTCCTCCTACGAAGAGGTCATTCACCCCGAAGATCGCGTTCATGTGCTCTCTAAGCTCGGGGAAGCAGTTTCGACCGGGAGTTTCGACGAACGATTCAGGATTCGGAGGCCGGATGGCCAGGTTCGCTGGATTTGGGTTCGCGGCTTTCCACGCAAAGACGCTAGCGGAAAGATCACCCGCCTGGGTGGAACCGCGCTCGACATCACTGCGCTCAAGGAAGCAGAAGACAGGGTCGCGGCAAATCTTTCCCGCGCGAACTCTGCATGGGCGGAAGCGGAGGCGTTGCGCAAGGCAACGCTCGCCCTGACACAGGAATTGCACATGGACTGCGTTCTCGACGCGCTCCTGCAGTCACTGGCCGAGTTAGTTCCCTATACCTGCGCCCGCGTGCTGGTCCCCGAAGGCGGTCCCCACTGGCTGGCGCTGGGGGAAAGATCATGTCCCGACCTCAAAAAACAATCTCCCCGCAGGCCGCTGACATTCGTGGCGGACGAATCCCCATTTTTTCAACGCATCTGGTCGGAGCGAAAACGCATCTTGATTGCGGATACGAAACAGGCGCAGGGATGGCAGACGTTCGAGGGACATGCACAATTTCGTTCCTGGCTTGGTGTCCCCTTGCTTGCCTCTGACGAATTCCTGGGCTTTCTTTCTGTCGGCCACATTGAGCCGGACCACTTTACCGAAGATCACCTCCGGCGCGCGGAACTGCTTGCCATCCCCGCCGCCGCGGCTATTCAAAACGCCCGGCTGTATTCGACTGCTGAGATCTATGGCTCGGAGCTGGAAAAGCGACTATCGGACCTGCAAAACGCGGAGCGCGCGCTCGATCAATCCGAGGAAGGCCGCCGGATTTCCGAAGACAAATTTCAGAAAATTTTCCACTCCAGCCCGGTTGCATTTTCGATTACGACGCTCGAGGAAGGCCGATTCCTCGAAGTCAACGCTGCATTTGAGGCACGTTACGGCTACTCTCGCCAGGAGATCCTCGGGAACACGGTGCAAGAGCTACGGATATGGGAGCATCCTGACGACCGAAGATTATTAGTGACCCAGCTTCAGCGAGGAGGTCCGATTCGAAATGCCATTACACGCTTTCGAGCAAAATCGGGCGAAACCAAGCTTACGGCCTATTCCGCCGACCGGATCGAATTCGACGGGCAAAGATGCATTCTGGCAGTCTCGGAAGATGTGGTGACCCATGATCCCAGGTCCACAAACTAGGACCTTGCATTCCGGCTCCTGGCTGCCCTTCGCGTTAATTCGCATCGGTATGACGGAAGCGTGTCCTCTTCCTCGCTCCTCTGTCCAGAATTCCGACCGCAAGAAATAAATTTCACCACCTGTGCACGGAAATCGGTCACGATGGTAATTATTCTTTCCGCGAGAAAACGTTGTGGGCACCGGGCATACAGCAGTTCAGAAAGCTTTCACGCAGCCAGCCAAATCGCATAGACCAGCCACGCCCTACATCGGTCGATTCGCAACTTGTCAGAAATGTAGGACTTCCCCAGTTGATGGCGCGAAGCCGTACTTCGTTGCCGAATTCCAGTCCAACAGACTTAACGAGTCCTGTGTGGACATAGAACGATTCTTGGTCCCGCATAATGTTCTCTTCAGGACTAGACCGTTTCGACAAACGGCGCTCCAGACGGACGCTTTGTACGGTTTCCCGACCGTCGCCAGATGCTTTTCCGAAAAGCGCTTTGTGATCGAACCGATCCCTGTCATGCTCGCGCGTTTTTGCACCGCATGGTCGCTACCCTTGGCCCGTGAAGCGATCCCGCGGGAGTATGAGTTTATGTGGAAGTGAACGCCTCCGCCTGGCCCGGATGTAATCTGAAAATCTTTCTCCGCGCATTACCCTTCGTCGTCAATCAATGGTGCAGTGATGGCATGTGCAGGGAGAATACTTGCTTGGTGGGACCGAGACGTGGATCGCGCGGGCCGGCCGATCCGGCCAGATGTGCGATTGGCCGGCCATGAAATTTGGGAACAAGCCTGTCGGCGGACATGGGCTCTTCTTGGCGACCATGCGCCCGCCGCTGAGCTGATGGAGTCGACCGTTGCGCAACTCTCCCGTTACCTGGATCGGGTCGGCGCCCCCTCGTCTACCCGGAAACACGGACTTCTCTTGGTGGCCTTCTGCCGGGCGCTTCGCCGCTATGCGGCCAAGTCGAAGCGCCTGGAATTGGTGGGGGGAACTGCCGAACTCTCAAATCACAAGGCAGACACTGCTTGGGTCCGCCAAATCGATGCCCGCCTCGATCTCGAAAGGATCATTCGACAACTGAGCGAGAGAAATGCCGCCATCTTGATGCTCCGGGCCGCTGAATACGAGTGGAAGGAGATTGCCGAGTGGTTCGGACTCTCGGTTGCCGCAATTCGTAACGGCTTCTGGCGTGAGATCGGTAAAATCCGATCTTTAAACCGATCGGAGTAACCGGAAAAAGAATGCGACTATGATCCTGTCTCCTGCAATTCCGAACGATAGAAGTGACGGCGCTCGAAAAGCGGCAGCGGGACTTCGAAAACGCGAGCCTCGCCGGCTTCGAATTCAAACTCTCTGCCACACTCCGGTGCAGGACAGATCGCTGCGCATTTTTCTTTGCTGAACTGGAGCTGGTCTTGCGACCCAAATTCCGCATTTCGGACAGGTGACGCACGAACACGCAATGCGATCGGCCATACGAAAATTATACGGCCCTCAAGACGTTCGCCGATCGCTCCCGGCCGAGCGGCGACCCGTAGTCTCACGCAGTAGCGCCGAGTTCATCGTCCCCATCTGCTTCGTAATCTGCTTCTTTCTTTTTCTGTTCGTCGTACGCCGCCCGTTCCTTCTTGGCTTCCCGGACCGGCAATAGTTCCATGTGGCTGGGTGGAAAAACAAAGGTCTGCACAAAACTCAGGCGATCCGTATTCAATCTTCGCCCCACGATTTCGCCACGGTTCCGCTTGCAGAAATCACAAAAGGCTTCCGCGTCAATAATCTGTCTTTGGAATCCGTTTGTCTCGACGACTCGGCTCCGAAGCAGTCCACGATCAATCCACTTCTGCACCTCTTCTGCCCGAACATGCAGCGCTTCCGCTAGGGTGTGTTTCGTGAACCAGTCCTGACCCATGCGAGCGCTGGCTCCGAGCCGGTGCAGCATGGCACGAACTGAAGTCGGCGAGCGCCGGAGCAGCACCGTGACTTCCTCGAGGGAATGCGATGCGATCAAGTCGAGCAGATTTTGTTGCTCGGCTTTTGTCCACTGCCGGTATTTTCGCTTCGAGATCACGCCTGCCTGCTGCGCGAACCTCCAACAGGCGTCTCGCGGATTTCCCGATACTGCGGCGATTCCTGTGATCAGCGCTTTCAGACCGATTTGGGCGCCATGCTCGTCCTTCCGTGATTTGGACGGAGCGGTGTTTAAATATCTCCTCACCATCTCTCGCGCTGCCCCAGGCCAGCGGAAGGTACGACGGCGGGCCGATCGATTCAATTCCTCCATGTCCCTCAAAGACTGTGGAAGCCGAACTCCACATCCCCTCCTACTATTTACTTGGCCGTCAAACAGGAATGCGTCTCACTCTCAGTTGAAATTTTCACGCATGCGCGGATCGACGACGTCCCTGGCCGGACATGCGATTTACAAACGGCTCAGAACAAAGACCATTTTCGAGTCCGCGCGAAAAGGCAAAAGGGGCACAAAGATTTTCATCGACACCGATCAGGGATGGTGGGATTCTGCTGGGGGCAACATGGGAGATGAGCTCAGGCTCCCCGTTCCACTGGGACATACAGAATGGGTTTGGAAAAGGAACTGCTCGACGCATTTGATAAGGTCGTGCATGAAGACTTTCCCAATCCTCAGCGTGTCGCCTGTCCCGGACGCGAGGTTCTGCTAAAACTTGCGCACCATGCTGCGGACGCTCAGCTTGCCCATCTGCTACCCCACATCCGGCAATGCGCTCCCTGTTTTGATGAGTTGAAGGAAATGCGGCAAAAAGCGCGATTTCAATCTACGTAGAATCTGCCTCGCAACGGAGAATCCAACAGTGTTTGTGTAGAGGACGTGTCCTATAATTGATCTTGTCCATTAGTAATGGACATGCCATAATAGTGGACACGATGCCGACAGAACTGTCCATCCGGCCCTATCTGGAGCAGCTCCGAACCCTACCCTTCGTCCGTGATCTCGACTTCTCTACACCCGGCCGGCACACCCGTCCTGGAGTCGACGGTGTGCTCAAAGTGCGCACTCCCAAGGGAACCTACGACTTCCTCGTCGAACAAAAGAGGTCGTATCTCGACCGAGGAACGCTGAACGCGCTGGTGGCCCAGGCCAAACTCTACGCTAGAGAACATGGTACGCCTCTTCTATTGTTTGCCCGCTACGTTCCCGGGCCTTCCGCCGAACGGTTGATCGGATCGGGCATCAATTTCCTCGACCAGGCGGGCAACATACACTTCGTGCTCGGTCGAAATTACGAGCGCACCATCGTCGGAGGCAAAGAAAATACGGTTTCAAAAGAAGGCAAACGAATCAGTCCGGCCACCACTCAACTCTTGTTTGCCTTCGCTACCCAGGGCGAAGCGGGGAGTTGGTCTGTCCGCAAACTGGCGGAAACCTCCGGGCTGGGCAAGAGCAATGTCGCGAAGGTGGAGAAGCAACTGCTCGAGCGGGGAGTTCTGAGGCAAGCGGAGGATGGCTTCCACATCCGGGACAACGCGCAGTTGCCGGAAGAACTTTTACGAGGGTACGAACTCGCCCTGCGTCCGAAGCTTTTGATTGGCCGCTTTCGCTCCCCCGTCAATGACGTCGATGACATGCTCTCTAACCTACAAGGAGCGCTCACAGAACATTCGATTCGGTGGTCGGTAACAGGTGGACCGGCTTCTTATGCTCTGCAAAAGTTTTACCGGGGACTGGAACTGCCAGTCTTCATCGACTCTTTCACCGACCAGTTCCGTCGTAAACTGCGGATGATTCCGGACAAGTCCGGGTCTCTCATCTTCCTCCGTTCCTTCGGCACGGTACCGTTTTGGAGGGAAACTGGGCCGTTTCCGCTCGCGCATCCGTGGTTGATTTACGCTGAACTGATGTACTCTTCCGATCCCCGGGCGCATGAGGCGGCGGAAGAAATCAAACGCGAGTATTTATCTTAGTGATGCCCGAACTGACTGCGGTCCAAATCGCTGACCTGCGTGCGCTCCGCGACCATTGCGATGCACTCGGAGCCGACCTTGTCCTCATCGGCGCCATCGCATACCAGGTGCATTTCCCCGGCGAACTCCGGCATACAGGAGACATCGACTTTGCCGTGGCATTGGACCTGAATGAGTTCGCGGAACTGGAGCGGAGGCTTCAACTGGACGGATGGATTCAATTCGCGAACCGGGAGCACCGCTGGCGAAGCGCCCAGGGAACGATCATGGATCTGCTTCCCGCCGGGCCGAAGCTTCGCGAAGCCAAGCAAGTGACCTGGCCCGTCAGCCAGTTCACCATGAGTCTGGTGGGATTCGAGCATGTTTTCACTGGCGCCCAGCCGGTTGAGTTTTCGCCGGATCTCACCCTGAAAGTGATTACCTCTACGGCGCTAATGCTCTTGAAGATTGTCGCCTTCATGGATGATCCGCAGCGGCGAGTGAAGGATCTGGATGATATCCGGGGCCTGCTCACACAGTATGAAGCGGACAGCGAACGACTCTTTTCGGATGTCGTGATCGACGCGGGACTCGCGGACTTCGGGCTGGCAACGGCTTTTCTACTGGGGATCGACTTGAGGGGGCTCTGCACTCCGGAAGAAGCAGAAATCGTAAATGCATTTCTCGCGGCGATGAACGAAAACAATCCTGGGTGGATGGCTTTCGTTCGGGCCAGAGGCGTCGGCGACCACGTCGAAGAAGACGCGCGCGCTCAACTTGTGGCTTTCCAGCAAGGGTTTAGTCACCGCATCCAGCTGTGAGATTCCGTCCAACTACGGAGAGCGCCGGTGAACCCGTGACTGCCTAATTTCGTTTTCCACCCCGACGATCCCAGACAACTCGGGTCATTACTCGCCGCCAGACCGCTGGATTCACCGCGAGCGAAGTCGTACGTCCGTTTCGCAGGTTGACGAACCCGCCGTGATAGGAAAGCTTTCCATACCGGAACAATCGGGCCAGCATGGCGAGGGCCTGGTATGCGAGCGTCTGATTCACGAACGGTTCTTGCCGCTCTAACGCTTCTAACGCGCTGCAAGGAGGAGGTCTGTCCTTCGTGTCGAGCTTCGCATTGATAAGCTCGGGAAAGAGTTCGGGAGCTGTTGGTAACCGCAAGTTTCGCGCTTTGTTTCTCTGGTTTTCCGGCTGGCCGAGCACGAACTGGCCACTGTCGGCGTTGTTGCCCAGATCCAGCCAATAATGGCAATTCCAGTAGGTTGGCGTACGGGTCATCGCATTGCGGGCGGCACGAGAATCCACGCAGCCAATCAGAACGTCAGTTTCATGCCCCCAGGTTTCATCGATGAAGTGCGGCACTCCCTTCCATCCCAGGCCCCAAATCTTGGGAATCTAGATCGACTGCAGAACCGAACCGACGAAGCCCGTCGGCACTGTGAGGAGGCTTTAAACATTTACCGGCACCTTGCGCAGCAACCTATTTGGCGGCAACTCTGAATAACCTGGGATCCCTGGACCGACTCCAGAACCGGATGGAGGAATCGCGCCAGCACTTATGAGGAGGCTGTGAAACCTTCGATCCGATTTCTAGAAGGTTTTTGAGTTGTGCATTTCTCTGATCTTCGTCACAATCATTAGGGTTTGGAGCAGTTCAGTTGAAGGGCGGCAAACCTCATTTGTCTCTTCATGTCCTCCCGCGCTGGCGCCCTCGAGTACCGCGGCGGAGATTTCCTTGCGCCATCACCTGCCTCTTTTCTCTGGCTGTCGCCTGCCTGAGCGGCGTTCGGTCATCTGCACAGTCCCCATCCGACAACACAATTCGCGGAACGGTGATCAACAGCGTCACACATGAGCCAATTGCTCGTGCCCTGGTTTCGTCACCCGACAATCGGTTTGCCGCTCTGACGAACGATGATGGGCGTTTTGAATTCACCTTTCCGAAGGTCGATGCGCCTGGCGACGCTGGTTCGGTTTCGAGCAGCCCTGGCGGCGGCCGGACTCGTTTGGGGTTGAGTAACCCTCCCTTTTTGATGGCACGCAAGCCGGGCTTTCTTAGCGATCCCAATAGCCGTGTGCAAGCTTTGCGAAGCGATGCGCCGGAAGGCTTGACGCTGGTGCTCACACCCGAGGGGTTAATCGTTGGCAACGTCGCTCTGCCCACGGCAGAAGCGCCCGACCCAATCACGTTGCAAATCTTTCGCCGACAGGTGCAGAATGGCCGCGGCCACTATATTCCCGCCGGAAGCGCTCAGTCCTCCTCGGACGGTCAATTCCGTTTCGCGAATCTTGTTGCTGGGACCTATAAGCTGCTGACACAGAAGCTGCTCGACCGCGACCCACTCATCGCCGATCCGCTCGCTGCGGATTCGCGAGAACCGCTATTCGGATACGCGCCTGTCTACTATCAGAATGCTCCCGACTTCGGATCCGCCAGCATCATTCAGGTGGCTGCTGGCCAGGTGCAGAATGCCGACATGTTACTGATGAAGCAGCCATATTATCGAGTCAAAGTGCCCGTGATCGCTCCAGCCGGCGATGCAGGGGAACCCGGAATTGCGGTTGAGGTATATGCAAACGGACGCAACGGACCGGGATTTTCCCTTGGCTACAATAATCGCGAGCATGCGATCGAAGGCATGCTGCCTAATGGAACCTACGCCATCGAAGCGTCGAGCGCCGGACCCCGCGGGTTGGGTGGGCAACAGATGATCACGGTCAAAGGTGCACCGGGCGATGGCCGGAAAATCGTCGGTCCGAGCCTGGCGCTGTTGCCCAATGCCTCGATTCGATTCAATGTGAAGGAGGAATTCACTTCTTCAGATCGCAAAGAGGGACCGCGTCATTATTTGGCCGTGAATCTGCAGACAGCCGACAACTTTGGAGTTGGACACAATGTCTCAGCGCGAGACTCGCCTGCGCCTAGGGACGACGCGATGATCATCGACAGTGCACCGGCAGGAAGCTACTGGGTGGAAGTGCGCTCGTCGCGCGGCTACGTTGCCTCAGTTCGCTCGGGCAACCTTGACCTGCTGCGTCAGCCGCTAACTGTCGTTGCGGGAGGTGGAGCATCTCAGATCGAGGTCACCCTGCGGGACGATGCAGCCGAAATCAGCGGCACCGTCGAGGGAGTCGCGACGCCGGCCATGACTCCGGGTGGCGCCAACACCAGCCCTGGACAGGTCCGGGCCCATGTTTACTTCATTCCTCTTCCGGAGAGTAGCGGGCAGTTCTCCGAAGCTTCGGTTCGGTCGGATGGGAGTTTCGTTTCGCAGGGACTCGCTCCGGGAGCTTATCGCGTACTTGCTTTCGATCGCATACAAACAGAGCTTGAGTATCGGGATCCTGAAGCCATGCAGGTGTACGACTCGAAGGGCCCTGCGGTTCGCGTCGTTGGCGGACAAAAGGAACGCGTGGAGTTACCGCTAATTTCGGTTTCCGGGGCCGAGCAATGATAGTCGTCTTTCGATCGCTTCAAGGGTCATTTCTGGAGTCAATCCGAGATGCGAGCCGAAAATTGCTGCGAAGATCAGTCCAACTACGCCGATACGTGTTTCTATTCGGGGTGGGCTGCGTAGCGATCTCCGGTTGGGTGCAAGCGCGGATGGAGAGCTCCGATCGAAAGCAGATTTCTCCCGGCCCGTTTCATATCGCGGGGACGGTCGTGAACGCCAAGGCCAGTAACCCGCTGGCGTTCTGCCGCGTGACCCTCACTGATGTGAGGAATCGGCAGAGTGCACAATCCGTGATCACCGGCGACGACGGACGCTTCGAATTCCATGTCCCAGCGGGCAAGTACACACTTGAAGGTGCAAAGCGCGGATTCATCACCGCTAATTACAACCAGCATCAACAGTTTTCCAGCGCCATCGTAACCGGCGCGGATCTCGATTCCGAGAACCTTGTTCTGCGACTGGCTCCGAACGCGCTGCTTGCCGGCAAAGTGCTCGATGAAGTCGGAGATCCCGTACGGAATGCGCAAATCATGGTATATCGCGAGGAACACTCTCAGGGGGTGAGTCGCATCCTTCCAGTTCGCGGCGCTTCGACCGACGATCAAGGCGGCTACGAAGTAACGCCGCTCGACGAGGGGACGTACTTTGTCTCCGCCAAAGCTTCGCCATGGTATGCAGTCCATCCGACTTCCAGTGGCGGGGCAGAGAGCCGGTTCTCCGAGGTGGATTCATCGCTCGATGTCGCCTACCCCATTACCTATTACGGCGACGTCGCCGATGCCGAGAGTGCGAATCCGATCCCAGTCCGCGGTGGGGATCGGCTGGAAGTAGACATTCACCTGAGCCCCGTTTCCGCCTTGCATCTGATCGTTCACGTTAGTGAAAATGGCCCGCATGCAGCCGTTCTTCCCAGGCTGCAGACGCCGGCCTTCGACGGCCCGGACCAAGTCGAGAACGCCATCGCTCAGCGCATAGGTTCGGGCGTGTATGAGCTGACCGGGGTTGCGGCGGGGCATTATACGGTTCGGATGCCGGATTCCAGCGGCCAACTGCAAGAGCCCACCGCGGTCGATCTCAACGGCAACGGCGAACTCAACCTTCCCTCTGGCAGATCGACCAGTAAAATCAAAGTGGCGGTGCGATTCGACGGCATGTCGAGTCCGCCATCGCAGCTCAGGATTACCTTGAGCAACAGCCACGGGAAAAGACTCCAAGCTGAAATGGGCGCCAAAGGCGAAGCTAACTTTTTGGACATAATTGCCGGCAAGTATGACGTCACAGCGGAATCCTCGACGCAACCATATTCGGTAGTACGAATCTCGTCGGAGTCCGGCAGCATTTCTGGACATTCGTTGAACGTGCCTCCGGGCGCAGCGCTCACCCTTGGACTTTCGCTCGCGGTTGGCTCGGTCACAGTCGAAGGCATGGCGAGTCGGGCTGGAAAGGCGTTTTCCGGCGCGATGATCGTTCTAGTACCCAAGGATCTGCAGGCGGATCGCGATCATTTTCACCGGGACGAGAGCAACCTCGACGGAAGTTTCGATCTGAAAAATGTGATTCCTGGCTCGTACACCATCATTGCTATCGAAGACGGTTGGGATCTGGACTGGGCCGTACCTGGTGTGCTCGCGAGATATCTCCAGCACGGGCAGCCGATCGAGGTCGTAAGTGAGTCAACAACAACTATGCACCTAGCGGATGCGGTCGAAGTGCAGACGAAGTAGTGAACAGACTAATTCGCATACAGCGTCACGTATCTCAATGCGTCCATCGGCAGTCCGTTCACCACCAAGGTCAACGGGGATGTCCAAGTTGCCCGATGAGTTAGATATCGTAAGGCCCGCGTCGATCCAACATCGATACTGTACCCCAATGCGTTAGCGCCCGCCGTCCAGGTGAACTGCACAGTGCTGCAGGACAAACATCGTATAAGGACCAGGAGATGCACGGAGTGGGCGTCTGCATCAAGCCGGCTGTTCCCGCCCCGTAGGCGGTGTAAGTGTAATCCAATGGTTGCGTTTTGAACGCCGCGTAGGTGTAGGCATTGGGCATCCAGACACCCCCGATCAGCGGATTGGCGCTCATGCGGATACTGACTCCGGGTTCGACATTAAGCGGGAACGCAGCGACATTCACCTGAAGCGCGGACGCCAAGGCCATCGCGTACTGGGTAGATATCGGTTCCACTGCGGAGCCCATGATATTCGTCGGGGAATCTCGGCGCAACCCTGCCGGATTGCGACACCGCCTGCTCCACGACCTGTACGGCGGCGGCGTTATTTGGACGAACGAAGGACCCAACAGTTGCCGCGGCGATACAGAAATGCATGGATACGCTCTCGTCGCATGCTGTCCAGGAATAAACTCGAAGCGACGCTCGGCACATGATCACAACCCGACGGTGACCGGTGGCAGCTTGAACAAACCGTCGCCGAGTTGTCCAGCAGTATGCCAAGGAATTGCACCCCACTTGCCGACGGGACACGGATTTTGTCCGTGTCCATGGTGATGCAGCCGTCGACGTGAGCCGGCGGCTGAAGCGTTCAGCCCCTCGGCCGCGGAATAGTAATTGTTCCCTCCCGACGTCTGCGTCGTCGCTTGCTGCTCGCCCAACTATTGTTAACAGGCTTCTCTGTTTGCGCGCTGGACCGAAAAACCGAGCGCTCGACGAGAATTAACACCTTTGTAATATTCGCCGCTAAGACTCTGCTTATACTCTCGTGGGGGTTTTCTATGAACCTGAACAGGGTACTGCTGGCTGGATCTGCGCTGGCATTCGCGCTGGCGTCTTCGACATATGGAATAGCGACCGATAAGGGCAACGTGGGCTCGGGAAAAATCAAGCATGTGCTGCTGCTGAGCATTGACGGTATGCACGCGGTCGATTTCTATAACTGCGCGCACGGGATCCTGGGCGTAAACGGCGGCAATTCTTATTGCCCAAACCTGGCATTGCTGGGCCAGACGGCGATCAACTATGTGAATGCTGAATCGTCGAAACCTTCGGACTCTTTTCCCGGCATGGCGGCGCTGGCTTCCGGCGGCACGCCGAAGACGACCGGCCTTTACTATGATGTCGCGTATGATCGGTCGCTGGATCCGCCTGCAAAGACGACTGGTACTGGCTTGGCTGCGGGGCCGTGCACACCCTATGCGCTCCCTATCGGGACAACGACCGACAACGATCAAGGAGTTGATCTCGACGACACCAAACTGAACGGTGGCGCGCCGGGCGCCGGGCTGACGGAGGGCGGCATTGCCTCGCTCGATCCGAATAAGATGGCGCGCGACCCGCAAGCCGGTTGCGCATCTGTGTATCCGTGGAATTTCATACGCACAAACACTCTTTTTGGCGTGATCCATGCCGCGGGCGGATACACGGCGTGGATCGATAAGCATCCCTCGTACTCATTTGTGGGGGGACCCGGCGGCAAAGGCCTGGATGACTATTATTCGCCAGAAGTAGATTCGACTGTGGTGCCGCTGCCCGGCGTAAAGACCCTGGACGGCGAGCCATGTGACCCAATCCGCGACACACTGGGCGAGTCAGCGTGGAACAGCAGCTTTGCCAACATTCAGTGCTATGACGCGATAAAGGTATATGCGTTGCTGAATCAGATTGCGGGCAAAACGCACTCGGGCGCGCCAGCAGTCGTACCGGCCGTCTTCGGCATGAACTTCCAGTCTGTGTATGTCGGAGAATCTGTATATGAGCCGGGCGTCGGCACGGGCGGTTACAAGAACGCGGCGGCTTTGCCCACTGGGCATTTGCTGAAGGAGATCGAATACGTAGACACCGCGATCGGCGAGATCGTCAACGCGCTTCAGGATGCAGGCCTCTATGACAACACGCTGGTCATCATCACTGCCAAGCACGGGGAGTCGCCGATCGATCCCACTCGCTACGTCGCGGACGGCACTGGTACGCCAGCAACGCTGCTGGGGAATCTAATTCCCTACTCGGAGTCGCCGTTGAATCCGACAGGGATTGGCGCAACCGAAGATGATGTGTCCGTCCTCTGGTTGAAAAGGGGCGTGAGCGTGAGCGCGGCTGTGAAGTTGCTCGAAAATAACGCGACCGCGATCGGACTAGGCGAGATCTACTACGGGCCGACGCTGGCGATCAATTACAACGTGGGTGGCCTTGAGCCGGGTGAAGATCCGCGGACTCCCGATATTATCGTGACGCCCAACGTTGGCGTGACCTACTCGGGCTCCACGACAATGATTGGAGATCACGGAGGGTTCGCGCATGATGATACCAACGTCATGCTGCTGGTAGCGAATCCAGCCTTTACGGCCCACACAGTCTCAGCCGTAGTGGCGACCAGGCAGGTCGCGCCGACGATCGTAAAAGTGTTGGGGCTGAATCCAGCGGCGCTGGACGCAGTGAGAGCGGAAGGAACGCCAGTGCTGCCCGAGGTGACGGTACAGCTTGCGAAATAAAGCGAGTAGAGTCGAGAACAGGCGTAGTAACCGTTTTATTCCGGTTGATATTCGAGGTGGCATTCTCCGCGCCACCTGCCCGTTCAAGCGCTCTTTGAGGGGAGGCAATATCTCATCGATGAATTCAAGTATCGTACGCGCCCAGCGCCAGTGTTTACGCGCTGTGTCAGACGCGGCCAGTTGCCGGCGGCAGATCTCAGGTCCGAGAATCCTCAATTTCGAGGATCTCTCGTTCTCGGAATTCCCGACCCAGCCGTTCCTTTTGTCAAGGATGAGGTTGAAGCCGTTGCCACCTGCCTGCCCAACTCTGAGGTGCTCCTCGGGCCAGAATGCAACCACCGAGCGCCTGCGCCAGAAGATACCGACCAGCCGCTTCATTCATATCGCGTACCCACGGCTACTTTCGAGGGATAATCCGATGTTCTCCGGCATAGGCAGTTGGAACGAAGTCCCCGCGAGACGTTCGAAATAGTAGGGATAAATTCGATTCGCGCTCGATCGCTTTTACCAAGTGCTTCCAAGCCAGACCGATGGTAATATAAGGTGCCGCCGCTGAATCTAGGGGTGCGAATTGAAATGTTGTTGTTACGCTGTGATCCGCTGAAAAACCTGATTTTTTCACAATTTCTGACGGTCATCCTGCTCACCTTATGGGCAGCGAGTGCGACGGCCCAGGAACAGCCATCTTCCGTCGGAAGCAGCATCAATAATGGCAGTAATAATAATAATGATAGTGAGAACGCAACTCGCTCAGCCCCGGAAGACTCGCCTGCGGTTCCCCGCCCCGATCCCGGCCTGCAACTTGGCGTTGGGGACTTGATCGAATTGACCGTTTACGACGTTCCCGATCTCACGACCAAGACGCGTATCTCGAGCACTGGGGACATCTACTGTCCTCTCATTGGACCCACGCACGTCGCTGGCATGACTACAGAAGAAGCGGCGAAGCTTATCGAGGGGCGGCTGTCGGTTTACCTGAAGGATCCCTACGTATCTTTGTTCGTGACCGAATACGCTACGCAGGGTGCAAGCATACTGGGAGAAGTCGCCAAACCGGGCGTTTATCCGGTGCTGGGAGAGCAACACCTTTTCGACCTGATATCCGCTGCCGGCGGCCTCACCGAAAAAGCGGGACACAGCGTAACCGTGACTCATCGAAGCGACGTCCAGAACTCGGTAACCCTGCCGCTGTCGCGAAATCTCAGCGATAATCCTGCGAGCAATGTGAGAATCTTTCCCAGCGACACGATCATTGTGCGCAAGGCCGACATCGTCTATGTCGTCGGCGATGTTGGCAGGCCGAGCGGATTACTGATGGATGCAAACGGACTGACTGTGCTGCAGGCAGTCGCATTGGCTGGAGGCACCACCCGAACCGCCAAACTGAGTGGCACCAAGATTCTCCGCAAAGGTCCGTCGGGCATGATCGAAACCCCCGTTCAGCTAAAGAAAATTCTGCAAGCAAAAGCTCCAGACTTGTCGCTGCAGGCAAATGATATTCTCGTTGTCCCATCAAGTGCCGGAAAGATCCTCGCCGGGCGCACGCTGGAGGCGGCGATGCAGGCTGCCACCCTGGTCAGTGTTACCGCAATTCCGTAGTGGAACTGTAGTCGTTGTTAATGTCGTACAGCCTTACGCACATGAAAGGAATCCCTCTATGTCCGAATGCCGCACAGTTTTGAGTTATCTTCCGCCCGTTTTATTTTTCGTTTTTATCTCGGCTAGCACTCTAGCTGCCGGCGAGAGTGTGTTGTACAGCTTCCCCGGCGGTGCCAGCGGGTCCAATCCTTACGCCAGTCTTGTAGCCGACAGTAGCGGTAACCTCTATGGCACTACTGGAGGAGGCGGCAACAGCACGAAATGCACATTGGGTTCGGGTTGCGGCACGGTCTTCATGCTGTCGACTCCTGGTTACGCCGAAACTGTCTTGCACAGTTTTCAAGGCGGATCTACTGACGGCGCCAGCCCTCAGTCCAATCTAGTCTTCGATACCAAGGGTGCGCTCTATGGCACGACAGCCAGCGGCGGCGCTTCTGGAGATGGAACAGTTTTTAAGCTTACACCTCCGACGGTAGCGGGCGGTGCATGGACGGAAAGCATTCTTTACAGTTTTAAAGGCGGCACAGACGGAACCAATCCAGCAAGTGGATTGATTTTCGATGGAACTTCGCTCTGTGGAACAACTCCTTTGGGCGGAGCGTCCAACTTTGGCACCGTATTCAAACTAACTCCTCCGGCAAAAACCGGAGCCGCCTGGACAAAAACTATCCTCTACAGCTTTACTGGGCTCAGTGACGGAGGCAAGCCGTACAGCGGATTGGTTCTTAAGTCAGGAGCGCTTTATGGCACCACTCTCGATGGCGGTCCGCACTCCCAAGGTGCTGTCTTCAAACTAACTCCTCCCGCCGTAGCAGGTGAAGCTTGGACAGAAGCCGTGATTTACGGATTCACCGGCGGGGCCGATGGTGGCAAACCGTATGCTGGAGTGATCTTCGGCACAAACGGAGTGCTCTATGGCACAGCCGGCCTCGGCGGAAGCGGATACGGAACCGTCTTCGATTTAACCGCACCTAAGAGCGGTGTCGTATGGACTGAAAGTGTGCTTTGCACTTTTGGCAGCGGTCCAGACGGATCTTATCCTCGTTACGGTGTAATCGCCGATGCCAGCGGCAATCTTTACAGTACAACGGGAGTGGGTACAGCCAACTCCGGCGTGGTTTTCGAATTGGTTAAGAAAACAACCAGCCCATGGCCAGAGACTATCCTCGCGACCTTCAATGGAGGCAGCGACGGCGGCTCCACCACGGCGGGATTGCTTCTGAAGACCGGCGTGCTCTACGGCACCACTAGCCTCGGCGGCCAGTATGGCAAAGGCACGGTTTTTTCGGTCACTCCGTAGCTGGGGGGCCTGCGGCTTGCGATCCAGGCGATCGCATAAATATGGGACGGCGGTAATCTGCCGAGAAAAGCAAGGTGCTTATCGGGAAGGAACTTTCCTTTCCAGTTCCTCCACTCTCGCTTCGACTCTAGCGACGTCACCGTCATATCTGGGGTCACCCAGCGCCAGTTTTTGAAAAAGGCTCAACGCTTCTCGATAGCATGCGCGGGATTCGTCAAACCGGGCTTCCTTACTTGCCAGAACACCGATATTGTTGAGCGTCGCCGCCACGTACCACAGGTACGCTCGCGGATTCTGTTGCGCCAATTGCCGATACGACTGCAACGCTTCCTCATAATGCCGGCGCGCGTCTTCAGTGCGATTTTCCGTTCCATCCAGGTTCGCCAAGTCGTTTAGGGTTATCGCCAGGTAGGGTAGATAAGCGTCCGAATTTCGTTGTGCCAATTGCTGGTAAAACTTCAAAGCTTCCTCATAATGTCGGCGCGCGTCGTCGTTGCGCTTCTGGATTCCATCCAAAATTCCCAGATCGTTCAGAGTCATCGCCAGGTACGGCAGATATGTATCCGGATTCTGTCCTGCCAGTTGCCGGTGAATTTTCAACGCCTCTTCATAGTGCTGGCGAGCTTCATCGATGCGCCTCTGCGCCCGCTCGTGATTCCCGAGATTGATCAACGAATTGGCCATATCCGGCAGGTATGCGGCCGGATTCTGCCGTGCCAACTCACGGCGAATCTGCAACGCTTCTTCATATTGCCGTTGAGCTTCGTCAATCCGCTTCCGCGCGGAATCGAAGTTCACCAGGTCATTGGACGTCATTTCTGCGTCGGGGTTCATCAAGGCGGCTCCGAGCGAGTCATGCGCAAATGCGTTCTGTTCTGTTACTGCCAGCGTGTGCGACCACAAATCGTAGTCGCTATTCCAGTAGCTCAGCTGGCGAGACGTTGCGATGCTGAGTGCTGACAACACGCACAATGCCGGGATCACCAGCCGGACAATAGGGACCGACTTCATCTCAGTTAAATCTGTCAGCGTCCAGGCGATCATCACGAAAGCTCCGACCAACGGAAGGTAGGCATAGCGGTCGGCCATGGCAGCATTTCCAACCTGTACCAGGCCGATGACCGGAATTAAAGTGCCTAGAAACCAAAGCCAGCCGACCAGTAGATAACGCCTGCCGCGAAAGACAATCACTAGCGCGGTAATGCTGCCCAATACCACCGCGCACGCGATCAACTGCCAGAGAGGCGGCGCACCTTCGGGGTGCGGATACAGCGGAGCGAGGTGAGTCGGCCAGATCATCTTCCATAAATACGACCCATACGCCGCGATGGCGTTCTCGATTCGTATGAAAAGAGAAAACTCATTCAAACTACGAACCGCCTGTGCCGATCGTTGTGCCTTGACCGTGATAAGTGCACTCAAGACAGAGAGCAAAAGAAGTGGCACCTTTTCCAATAACAAAATAGAGACGGGAACGGGCGGCACGAAAGAAGAAGAGTTTGGCCCGCTGGGAGTTTTATGGGGCGATGTCCTTCCGAGTGGCCAATAATCGAGCAGCAGCAATACAAATGGCAAGGTAATCACCATCGGTTTGGCCATCAATCCGGCAGCGAACAGCAACGCGACCAGCGCATATCGCCGCCACTCCGGCTTCTGCGCGTACCATACATAGGCAGCCATCGCTAAGAAAAAGAACAGCGTGCTCAGTACGTTCTTACGTTCCGCCACCCAGGCCACCGATTCCACGTTGATCGGATGCAGCGCAAACAATGCCGCCACCAGCAAACTCGGCCCCACGCGCTTCGTCACCCAAGCCAGCAGAAGAAACAACACCACGGCATTGAGCGCGTGAATCAGGACACTATCTAAATGATGCCCCGCCGCGTTTAGCGCAAAGAGTTGGTAATCCAGCGCATGCGACAACCAGGTCAGCGGATGCCAGTTCGCGGCCGTGGTTGTGGTGAAGGCCCACTTCGCCGTGCTCCAGGACAAGCCTGCTTGCACTTGCGGGTTCGCAGTGACGTAATCCTGATCATCCCAGGCGATGAAAGAATGCCCCATGACTGGACTGTAGAGCGCGATCGTCGCCACAGCCAGCAGGACGCAGAGAATGATATTGCGCGTCGTCGCGGTGAGCGACGGTGTGATGCGCAGTGCTCTCGCATTCGGCCTCTTGCTGCTTTGGACGCGGGTTTTCGAGAGCGTTTTGGTGCGGCTCATTTCGTCACTCTATTGAGCGGGATATTTCGTTGCTAGTTCGTCCAAGTTGCCTTTGACTCTGGCGATGTCTGAAGCGAATCGATTGTCAGCCTGCCCCAGCTTCTGTAGCAGGCTCAGCTCTTCTTCATAGTAAGCGCGGGATACTTCAAGCTGATTCTCGAGTCGATTCATCAACCCGAGATTGCTCAGAGCGCCTGCTACATAGGGCAAATATTTGTCAGGATTCTGCTGTGCCAGTTGACGGTAAATCTTCAATGCTTCTTCGTAATGTGCGCGCGCATCGTTCAGACGGTCGTCGAGTCGATCCACGTTGCCCAAATCGTTCAGCGTGATGGCCATATCCGGCAGGTATTTGTCCGGATCCTTCTGTGTCAGTCGACGGCGTAGTTCCAAGACCAGCTCGAAATGTTGGCACGCATCGTCGGTCCGTTTCTGAAGTAAATCCAGCTTCGCTAAGTTGTTCAGCGTTGTAACAATGTCGGGTAAGACTGTCGGATTCTGCTGTACCGCTTGAGGGTAAGATTTCAACGCTTCCTCATAGTGCCGTCGCGCTTCGTCCAGACGATTCTCGCGGCCATCGATATTTCCGAGGTTGTTCAACATCGTGGCCATGTCGAGCAAATAGGCGTCCGGATTTCGCTGTGCGAGTTTCCGATACGACTGCAATGCCTCCTCATAGTGCCGTCGCGATTCCTCCGGCTGATTCTGGAGTCGATCCAAGAACCCCAAGTTATTTAGAGTCGTCGCCAGATAGTAGAGGTACGCGTCGGGATTTTGCGGCGCGAGTTGACGATAAATTTTGAGTGCGCCCTCGAAGTGCTGGCTCGCCTCTTCCATGCGGTCCTGATGTTGATCCACCGTTCCTAGGTTAACCAGCGACCCAGCCAAATATGGAAGATAGCGCTGCGGGTCTTGCTGCTCCAGCGGGCGGCGCAGTTCCAGAGCCCGTTCGAAGTGCCTCCGGGCTTCGTCCGTGCGCTTCCGATCGGTATTAAAGTTCTCCAGGTCGCGCTGCGTCATCGATGAGCCCGGGTCCATAAGAGCTGATCCGAGCGCATTGTGTGCAAATGGATTCTCTGTCACTTCCAGCGAGTGCGACCACAAGTCGTAATCGCTCTCCCAATAGGTCGTCTGGCGCGAAGCTAACAACCGTTAGCGCCGTCAACATAAACACCACCGGCATTACGCGCCAAATAGTGCGAACATTTCTCACGTTTGCCGCATCGGCAAGCGTCCAGGCGATCATGATGAAGATTCCGATCAGCGGAAGGTACGCATAGCGATCGGCCATAGCGGCCTCTCCAACCTGTACCAAGCCAATGACCGGAATTAAGGTTCCCAGAAACCAGAACCATCCAACTGGCAGGTAGCGCTTGCGGCGGAAAGTAATTACCAGCAATGTCACTCCCACCAAAGTTAGCGCTGAAACAATCCATTGCCATGCTGGAGGCGCGAGCAGTGGATGGGGATAGAACGCGAGGCGCGCTGGCCAGAGCATTTTCCATAAATACAGCAGGTATGCCAACACAGCATTCTCGATTCGAATGCCGAGAGGAAACTCTTCGAAGGATCGGACTGCATTGTGCTGCGCTTTCAGGGTGATCCACGCACTGGCAGCCGAGAAAAACAGCAGTGGCACTTTCTCCAACAACAATCTTGAAAACGCGACCCTCGACGCTCTCGAAGCGGAGCTGAAGCCGGTCATGGTTCCATCTGGTGGCGTTCTAGCGAGTGGCCAATAATCGAGCAGCAGCAATACAAATGGCAAGGTAATCACCATCGGTTTGGCCATCAATCCGGCAGCGAACAGCAACGCGACCAGCGCATATCGCCGCCACTCCGGCTTCTGCGCGTACCATACATAGGCAGCCATCGCTAAGAAAAAGAACAGCGTGCTCAGTACGTTCTTACGTTCCGCCACCCAGGCCACCGATTCCACGTTGATCGGATGCAGCGCAAACAATGCCGCCACCAGCAAACTCGGCCCCACGCGCTTCGTCACCCAAGCCAGCAGAAGAAACAACACCACGGCATTGAGCGCGTGAATCAGGACACTATCTAAATGATGCCCCGCCGCGTTTAGCGCAAAGAGTTGGTAATCCAGCGCATGCGACAACCAGGTCAGCGGATGCCAGTTCGCGGCCGTGGTTGTGGTGAAGGCCCACTTCGCCGTGCTCCAGGACAAGCCTGCCTGCACGTGCGGGTTCGCAGTGACGTAATCCTGATCATCCCAGGCGATGAAAGAATGCCCTATGACTGGACTGTAGAGCGCAATCGTCGCCACAGCCAGCAGGACACAGAGAATGATATTGCGCGTCGTCGCGGTGAGCGACGGTGTGATGCGCAGTGCTCTCGCATTCGGCCTCTTGCTGCTTTGGATGCGGGTTTTCGAGAGCGTTGTAGTACGCATTCCTTTCGATTTTACACGGGTGTCGAAACGCCAACGAACGCGAGATCGTCGCAGGCCCTCTTCGGGGCCTCTACTCTGGGAGCTCCATTATGGTCAATTCGTAGCTTCTGCCCGTGGAATCGAAGAGCAGACGCCAACACAGACGATCTGCCATGGATAACAGCGTGCGCGACAGCAGCTTGCGGGCTGGCACTCCAACGCCGCTGACCTTAACTGTCTCGCCTTTTTGTGAAACGTCGTCTATTGCAGGCGCAACTGGAATCTTACTTTTCTCGCTCAACTCGTGGCAGATCAACGCCAGCGTCTGCTCCGCGCTTCTCGGGTAGCTCCTCAGAGTGATGGGCAGATCGAGAAGGGGCTGTTGGAGTGATCCCTTGTCGTATTGTCCGCGAATATCGAAGCCAACTATGTCAAAGCGCGCTTGCTGGTTATTATTCGCCTTGTCGTTGTCATTCTCTTTTCTCACTTCAAATCGCGCGCCAACACTCCCCTGGTTGTAGACATTCACAACCGTTGTGAGCACAGAATCTTCGTCCGGACGGCTATCCGGACTCGGGCCAACTTTAAACTCCACGCTGAAAGATTGTTCTCCAGGACCGCGCGCATTATCATGACGACGACGCGGAAGAGCCTGCGGATTCGTCGCGTCCTCCGCATCCGCCGGATATTCAGGATCTTCATAATCCACGATCCATCCAAATTTCTCCTGCAAAGCGTTCAGCGCCCGCAGCAGTGGGCGCGAACCCTCGGCGTTTATGTGCACGAAATTGCCGATCTGATAGATCAGCGGTTTCTTGATTTGAGAAGACGCTCGCTCCTGAGAAAAGCCTCTGCCTGCCAGCGAGATCGCAACCACTGTAAGTGTGATCCGCGCAGCCAAACGAAATTTCATGGCTCAGTCCGGGAGCGGTGCGCCAGCAGCAGCGATCCGGATCCAGTGATCAGTAAAGGTGAAATGAAAGCCCGTGTTTTTGAATTTTGGCATGTGGCAAGTGACGCAAAGTTGCACTCCGATCGGACAGGCAGTTCGATGGATCTCGTTACTCTGTTTTTCGGACGCGTGCGTGCCCGCAGCGACGTGACACTTCAGACAGACTGAATCATATGCTGCCGGATCCATGACGAGAGGTTGATGCGGGTCATGGCACGTGATGCAGGTGATCCGTGCATCTCCCTTCCCCTCCTTCCAGCAGCGACTGTTCTCCAGTCGATAGGGTGCAAAGCGAACATTCAGTGCCGCTGTTCTTACTGGACCATCCGAGACCACATCCTGCCACGTGCGATGGCATGCTCCGCAGAAATCAACCGAATCCACTGGGCCAAGCTTGGCCGGATTGACGATTGACTGCACAGCCAGGTCAAAATCGCCTGACTGTATCGCCGCTACGTGCTTCGCACCAGGGCCATGACAAGCCTCGCAACTCACGCCCGGAATTGGAGTCTTGGTATCAAGGCCAGTCTTCGTCATCGAAGCGGTTGTGTGGCATCCGAAACAGCGCCGGGTTTCCGTTGCTGGCATAAGGCGTCCCGCGGCTTCTTCCAGATTTGGAGGGACTCCACGGGGATGGCCGGGGGTTGCGTCGAGCGCTTGCAGCGTGGTGTAAAAACTTACATGGCTTTCATAGAAATTGCCCTTTTGCTCGTAAACATAAGTTTGAGCGATTCGTCCCACTCCGAATGCCCACATTAGGTCTACTGAATGCGATGTTGCGCCCTTCGTCACTCGCAAAACGCTCTTTCCGCCTGCACTATTGATCCGATAGCTGTAAGAACCAACCGTAAAATCGAGCGGATCATGCTGGCGAATGCTTTCCGAGTCCGTGGCGGGAGTGGCGGCATGCGCCATCGCGGTGGTCTTCGCATCCTTGAATTGAGAATCGTGACAGGTGGCGCATTCCGCCGCACCCACATACTCGTCGCGGGAAACCCCGCCTTTGGTCGGCCACCAGCCGGAGTCTTTAAGGCGATCCTCAGTAAGCCGGTGCCCTGCGCCTCCAAATTCCGGCCTCTTGGAGAGTCCGCTCGATGCGGCGTTCTGAGCCATCGCGCCGTGAATGGCGAGAATACAAGCGGCGAGAAGCAGTGAGGAAGCGAGAGCAGCGCAAAAGGAACGCAGACTCGAGTATCGCGGTCCGTTCGTCAACTTCGGATGCAATTTTTTGTGATCCGACTCTACTTCCACAACTCCCGCCCCCACAACTTGAGTTTCAAAATTCCCAGTTAAAACGGATGTACAACTGGATGACATGCTTCTCTGGCTTAGCAGGACGACGTCTTCGACGAAAGAAAAAGGGCACGGAGCTAGAGTCCGTGCCCTGTAGCCTCGCCCAGCGGCTCCTTTTACGGGCCCGAAGTGTAGGTGACTGGATTATTCACCCACTGTCCTCCCACATATGAGTACAGGCTCACGTAGATGGTGCTGCCATCCGCCGGCAATGTGTATACGGTCGTGGTTAACGCCGTGCCCAAATTCCCCGACGAATAGATATTGTTCCCACCCGCCGACGAACCTATATCCACCCAGTATCCAGTGGCGCTTCCATCCGAACTCCAGGTGAACGTCGCCGAGGTCCCGCTTATCGTCGTTCCCGGCATCGGCGTCTGCATCGCCGCCAACCCAGACGTCGCGTTCAGCGCCGTGTACGTGTACGCATTCCCGTACCACGTCCCCGAGATCTGCGTATACAACGTCACATACACCGTGCTTCCATCCGTCGGCAGTCCGCTTACCGTCGTGGTCGTCACGTTGCCCAGGTTCCCCGACGAATAGTAATTGTTCCCGCCGGCAGAGTTGCCGATATCCATCCAGTAGCTATACGGCCCGGGCGAACCAGCCGTCCAGTCGAACGTCACCGTGCTCCCGGTCAACGTCCCACCCGGCATCGGCGTGGTTAATACGCCTTGCCCCGACGACGACTGAACGCCATGTAAGTGTATGCGTTAGGCGTCCAATTGCCACTGACAAGCGTGTAAAGAGTGACGTAGACGGTGCTGCCATTGGTCGGCAGACCGCTTACTGTCACGGTCGCGACGTTGCCCAAGGTTCCCGGACGAATAGTAATTGTTGCCACCGGCAGAGCTGCCGATATCCACCCAGATACTCCTGGGCCGAGGCCGTTCCAGCATTCCACTGAACGTCACCGTGCTGCCGGGTAACATCGTACTTGGCGTTGGCGACGACATTGCGGCTGTCTGCGATCCCGCGTTAAACGAGGTATAACTGGCATCCACATAATTCCAGGTACCGTTAACCGAGTAGTACACCCGCGCCCATACCGTGCTGCCATTGGTCGGGAAATCTCTGTTGGCAACAAGCAGGTCTTGTTGACAGATTGCAAAATGTTGCCCAAGTTACCCGAGGAGTAGTAATTGTTGCCACCCTCGCTGGAGCCAATATCCAACCAATATTGAGCGACCGCATTGGCTGCATACCGGGAACCATTTGAACGTGGTTCCTCCGCTGGCTAGGCAAGGTACTGCCGGGAAGCGGGAAGTAGATCCCTTTGCTCTGAGCGGTATTGCTCACGTATACCGTCATCGAGTTGGAGACGGAGGAAGTGTAATTTACGTCCGTGTACGGGGCCGTGATGACATGCGTCCCAGGCGTGGAGAGTGTGGCCACCCGCGGAGCCGTCCACAAACCGTAACCGCCCTGCGCCTCACCAACAATATTCGGCACCCCGTCGCAATAGCAGTAGAAGCACTGCCGTTGACTGCGTCGAAGAACGTCATGACTCCCTGGACCGGGTCATAGGTCGTGTAAGTAACGCTCGGCGTGTACACAGCCGCGAAGGTATACGTGTTGCCAGCTATGTCGGCCTCCTTGCCTGAGAGTATGATCGTGCCGCTCCCTTTGGTCACGGTTTCGACCAGGGCGCGGAAGTGCTCGCCGTAAATCCGGTGGCACCGCCGTAAGTCGCGACGATGCTGTGAGTACCACCAACGAAGGCAGGAGTCGCTCCCAGCTTGAAGGTACTCGTATGGGCAGTGCCAACTGTGCTGCCGATTCCCAGCATCGTGCCGTAAGTAGCATCATAGAACGTAACGGTTCCGCCGCTTGGAGAACCTGTCAACGTAGCAGTGAATGTTGGCTCCCCGCGCAGGGTTGTCGGGTTGGCGCTCGACTGTCACCGTGGTTGTGGTTGCGGTGCCCGTACCCACAGTGACCGTCACAGCTGCGGTGCTCGTTGTCGCCGGTGTAATTGGAATCACCAGAATAGGTTGCCGTGATAGTGTTGGCCCCCGTTGGGTGATGCCCCTGGTCGTGAACTCGCACGTTCCCGCGTAAGTCCAACTCGGGTAACTGCTGGTGCCCGGCCGCTGTGTAAATAACCGTGGGAATAACGGAAGCCGTTCCCAGAACGGTGGAGGTGGTGGTATCGGTGAAGGTTACGTGCCCGTCGGTCCGGATGCTCCCGGTGTTCGATCGTTGATGCGTGACAGCTGAATTGGGTGCGTCGGGAAGGTCGACCGTGAGTGTATCGGCGAACCCTGAGGTGATCAGCGTCCCACCGGCTGCCAGAGTCGGTGTTGTGGCTGATCGGCGTGACCGTGAAGGCCGCCGGAGTGGCCGCCGACCCAGATTGGAAGGTGTTATCGCCCGAATACGTTGCGCTCAGGCTGTGCGATCCGCCAATGAGCGTCGGGGCTTGAGCAAAGATGTAGTCCTAGAGACAAGAGTTCTAGCGTCCTTATTGCGCCAGATACCAGATATCCGTTGCCGTTTGAATCCAGATTCACGGTTGTAACGTTATTGGTGGGGCCGCCGTTGATGGAGTCGGTGATGGTCACCGACCCGGTCGGCACTCCATATCCCGAGACACCCGTAACGCTAACCTGCACCCAGACCAACTCGCCATAAGTAAACGGGCCACTGTTGTTGGTGATCAAGCATGCATGTCGACAAAGTGATGAACTGCGGTGTAAGCGTAATCGTCACCGGCTCCGAACTCACCGATATTTGCTGTGGCGCCGATACGCTGGAGGCGTTGCTGCCATCGCCGCCGTAACGCGCGGTGATGTTGTAGTTAACGCCGGCAGGCAGGTTGTTGAGGGTCGCACTAAAGCTGCCACCGCTCAACGTCGCAAACGCTCCTGGATAGACAAAGGCGCCGGTAGTCAAATTGACTGGATCGCCAATTTCTCCCTGACTAACGATGAAAGCTACATCGCCCGTCGGTGTACCGCTGCCACTGACTGTTCCGCTCAAAGTCACTGCGCAGCCGTGCCCACTACAATTCTGCACAGGGGCATTCAGCGTGGTGGTGGTGCTGTTGAAGACCACGCTGCTCCACTGCGTAGCCATGTTATAGGCGTTCACCGATCCCAAACCGGTAGCCAAATCGAAGCCTACTCCAGTCGGCCAACCAATCTTCGTGCCGGAGGAACTTGTACACGTCGATGTGCCGCAGATATAGGTGTTTCCTGCCTGAATGTCTTGGAACGCGCAATTCGTCGTGTTGGCGTCGTTGGGCGGAACCAGAGCGGACGCGGCGCAAGTCGTGTCGCTCTGGGCAGCTGCCAGCCCGTAGTAAACGTAATTGGCTACGCCCTGGCGTCCGGTTGGGTTACCCGGCTCGGGATTGTTCACGGCGTTGTAATGATTGATCAGTGCCTGGATGCCAGCCATGCTGGGCGCGGCAACTGATGTTCCGCCAACGAGTCCGGCATCAACTAGAGTGTTCATGCCATTGGCGGCGGTAGTGAACTCGCAGACGCCCTCGCTACAGAACAAGGTGGCATCGTGACCGTCGTCGGCGTTGAGCGCAAGATCGGGAGTCAAGCGGTGTGGTACACCCGTGACCAGAGGCTGTTGTATTTCCATCGGCCCAAGGACTGCCGTACCGGTTGCGGTCACCCCAGACGGAGGAGCCTGGAATGCCACAGTTGGAGCCACGGTGCAATTGAGGCCCTGGCCCACAGCAACGGTTCCACCCTGTGTTCCGTAGTTGAAGATGATCGGCCCCGTCAAGGAACCGTTGATGTCGGCGACCGTAGTGGCACCGGACGCTGGCAGGGTTGTGCAGGTACCGCCGCTAAAGGTCACGGTGTAACTGGAACCAGTGGTGTAGCCGCTGCCACCGCCGTTGGTTAGCGTCACGCCTGTTACCCAATAGCCCGGGTTATCAACCGTGATGCTGCCGCCTGAGCCTGCCGTATAAGCATACATGCCTGGGTCGTTTGCCGCCGTCAGTATCGATGAGTTGGCTCCCATTTGCCACGAAGGCCTCAGGTAGTAAGCGCTGACAGCGCCGCTGCCCGACCATAAACCGCTGAGGTCTGCGGTTGGGTCTGCGTTTATGTTAGATCCCTTCGCTTCGTTCCACGGCGACTCCGGAATATACTCCAGCGCCGAACTCAGATACCAGCCGTTGTTCGTCGCAGCCCAATATTTGGCGTAGTTGGACTGACTGCAAGCAGGCCCGGGCGTAGGGCACTCGCCGGTCAGCTCCGTACCGCCCGCTGCTGTGACGTACGGCGTTGAACCTTCCGCCGGCGCCGCATACCCTAAGACTTCCTCCGAATCGTTTTGATCGTCGCAACCGGCTGGGCCGTTATCGCCCGCTGCGATGAACGTGGTGATGCCCTGCGCCGCCGCCTGCTCAAACGCCTGGTTGTTGAACTCATTTCCGCCCGTGCCTTCGTTGAGTTCGCAGTCGCCGTAACTAATGCTCATGATGTCGGCGAGATTGTTTTCCACGATGTATTCGATCGAGTTGGTGATGCCATCCACCAGGAACGTCGGAGTGCCGATCACGAAATCGACGTGCGCATTTGGCGCCATACCGCCGGAGATCTCCACGTCAAGATCGGATTCGCCGTCGTCTCCCGGCTCTGTGCCGTTGTCCTGTCCGGCATGAATAAAGGTTGGATCGTTCGGCGGAAGATTGAATAACTGCCGGTAGGTCTGTACGTCGCTCGCGAGAATGTCGGAGCGGCCCACGATCGCGATGGTCTCGCCGGTTCCATTGATCCCCGCAGCCAGCAGAGGCGCGGTGTTGTAGATAGTCGCGAAGTCCGCCGGCGCAACATAATGCACAGAGCTGCTGGACGTGTATTTCGGGCCTTTCCCTTTGAGCGTCCCGCCAAACTTCATCATGTTATGGCGATCAAAACTGCCCTTCCGGTAGAAGTTATGCAAAGTGACGCCCGCGATAACCTTGCTGAAAGCTTCGGGAACACTGATCTCGGTGCTGTTCGCAACGTGCAGTTCACCGTGAAGGTCGTAGAGGTGCATCTCTGTCTGGAACGCCCGCTCTACCTGGCCGATGTTGCCACTGAATTTGATTACCCTTTTGCTTTTGCTGACCTCGTCCACCGTGAAACCCTGTGAACTGAGCCACGCTTCAATTTGCGCGAGGTCGTTATCATCCACGCCAAAGTGTTCGCCAAATTCTTGCGGCGTCACCCACTGATGGTAGTTCGCCGTCCGCTTGTCCTGTTGCTCGTCAATGACCTTGCGAATCTCGCGCTTCTGATCTTCGTCGGACTTCAAAATCATAAGCATGCCCGGAGACGGCGTGCTTGCATCCTGTCGCCCCCGATCCGTCGCGACACGCGTCGCGCCCGAGACGTGGCCATAAAGGATCGTGCGCTTTGTGGTATCAACTTTTTTGGTTACACGCGCCACAGGATGGGCACTCGTAATTATGGTTGCGAACAGTGGCCGGGACAACACGACAAACATCAGAAAAAACAAGGTGACGAGCAGGACGGGGCGGAAACGGCGGGCATTTCTCATGAGCTCTCCTCGGACGTACGTAGGGTGACCTGCCCCCGGGCAAGGCGCAGCCAAGGTTAGGCAAGGTCAAAAACTTTTTATATCTTGGAGATCAGTGCGGTCGGAAGGCTGAAAGCCCGCGCTTTATCTCATCGATCAACAGCAGCGCGGACGGAAGAAGGGCAATCCCGCGCCGTTAAGACAGGAGCATTTGCTAACTAAAACTACAAACTTGAGAAATGAAGCCGCCGAAAAATAATATATACGCGCGCAATTTAGCGAATTTCAGACGTTCTACTTAGCAACCCTTGATAACGATAGAGCAACTGACTGGTCATACGTCTTCTGGGTTGCCCCCTTCCGAAGGACAATTAGAATTAGCTGTCCCAGCAGTTGCTCCACCGTGCTCTATCCCCCTAGAAAACCTGGAGTAGAGCAAAGTCGCTAGCCCTTACCTGCGGGGCGGCCCAAACCTTCTTGAGCATCCCTGGAGAGGGCAGTCACAGCCGACGTCAAACGTTCAAGCGTCTCTCACTACCGCGCATCTGTACAGGGATACGCTCGTGTCTTATTCGGAGATTGCGAGCATTAAACTGGAATTCACCAAATGCGTCAAGAAAAATAATGCTTTCATGAAAAAATGCTGTGGATAATTCAGATACATTTCTTGCATATTAGGTTAAGGGCATTAGAATGTTGCGCTGCGGCGCTGAAAGCGCCGTTTACCTTCGTGAAGATTGAGGCGTATTCACAGAGGCTTCAGAGTCCTGTCAGACTTTTAAAAGCAGAGATGCGAAGAAACCCTCATCTCGCAGACCACTCACCATCGTGGCCAGCGACTTGCTGCGCGACCACACTCAATAATGCGAGTCTCGCCAAGATCGACATATTCGTTGCTACAAAATACCTCAGGCGCGATAGCGATCAACAAGACTCGCCCAAATTGACGCCGTGCGCGAATCGCGTAAAGGAACAGTGCAACAAACTCCGCGGAAAAACGGGGCACAGATTTTACCCGTGCCCCGTTTACAAGACAGCCCTCGGCGTGAATCGACAGCAGCAGGTCCTTGATTACGGCCCTGAAGTGTAGGTGACTGGGTTGTTCACCCATTGCCCTCCAACATACGAATACAGGCTCACGTAGATCGTGCTGTTATTTGCCGGCAATGTGTATACGGTCGTGGTTAACGCCGTGCCCAAATTACCCGACGAATAGATATTGTTTCCGCCTGCCGAGGTCCCAATATCCACCCAGTACGCGTTGGCGTTCGAATCCGAACTCCACGTAAACGTCGCCGAGGTCCCGCTTATCGTCGTACCCGGCATCGGCGACTGCATTGCCGCCAACCCCGAGGTCGCATTCAGCGCCGTATACGTGTACGCGTTCCCGTACCACGTCCCCGAGATCTGCGTATACAACGTCACATACACCGTGCTTCCATCCGTCGGCAGTCCGCTTACCGTCGTGGTCGTCACGTTGCCCAGGTTCCCGGACGAATAGTAATTGTTCCCGCCAGCAGAGTTGCCGATATCCAGCCAGTAGCTATACGGTCCGGGCATGCCCGCCGTCCAGTCGAACGTCACCGTGCTGCTCGTCAACGTCGAACCCGGCGTCGGCGTGGTTAAAACGCCTTGCTCCGCCGATGTGCTGAACGCCGTGTAGATGTACGAGTTGGGTGTCCATGTCCCGCTGACCAGCGTGTACAGCGTAGCGTAAACGGTGCTGCCATTGATCGGCAGTCCGCTTACCGTCGTGCTTACCGCGTTGCCCAGGTTCCCAGACGAATAATAATTGTTGCCACCGGCAGAGCTGCCGATGTCAAGCCAATACTCCTGGGGCGAGGCTGTTCCAGCATTCCACATGAACGTCACAGTGCTGCCAGTTAACATCGAACTCGGAGTCGGCGACGACATCACGGCTGTCTCTGCTCCCGCGTTAAATGCGCTGTAGCTGTAGTAGTTAGGCGACCAAGAGCTATTGATGTACGCGTACAGAGTGACGTAGACAGTGCTCCCGTTGCTCGGCAGGTTGCTTGTAGATGTGGAGTACACGAGGCCCAGGTTGCCCGATGAATAGTAATTGTTTCCACCTTGCGTGGAACCTATATCCACCCAGTAAGCCGTCGCGCCTGGAACTACACACCAATTGAAAGTTTGCGAATTACTCGTAAGTGTGCTGCCGTTGGCCGGGTTGTACACGCCGTTTCCCTGCGCGAAGTTCGCCGTGATGGATTGCGGTGAGTTCATCGGTAGCGTAAACGGATTGCTTGTCGACGCCGCCAATGGTGGATAGCCAATCTGCGCCGCGGCGGTGAAATTCAGGAAACAGTAATTCGCATTTGGCGTCGCGGTGATGGTGGCGTTTGCACCGGGGGTGTAGTATCCGCCGGAGCTGACGGTGCCGCCTGTACTTGCTGAGGTCGTGAGCTGATATTGTGTCGTAAATGTTGCCGTGTAGGTGGCGGTGGTTGACGGAGCGGTCACAGTACGGCTCATGCTGGTAGAGCCGTTGTCCCACTGCGAGAACGTATACTGTACCCCACCCACGGTTTGCGGCGAAGTGACGCTCAACGTGCACGAGCTGCCCTCCGTCCAAGGTTCCATCAGCGGCGTTGTAATCGTGCCAGGGTCGCATCCGGTACCCGAAGTCGAGATGGTGAGCCCAGATGGAGCGCTCGTGATCTCGACGGATTCATTCGGAATCGACGGCACAAATGACACTCCCCTGAAGACGGAACCGGTTGGAGCGGTGTCCAGCACCGTAAACGATGTTGCCGGATAGGCGGTCGTCGCCAGGGTATCGGTGATTCCATAAAGGTAAGTCTGGAGGAGATCGTCGTTTGGGTAGTTGGTCACATAAAGGGTGGCAACGCCATCGTTCACAACGCCAGTCAGGCCATACAAGCCGGTCGCGCCGGTGCCGGTGGTATTGTCGTTAGCGGGATCGCAGTCCACGTTCAGCACCAGGTCTAATCCCTGGTAAAGCGTATATGCCAGGCTCCATGACGGCCCTATAGTCATGCTTTCGTTGCTCCCGGTAGTTGATGTCGCCGACAACTTCGCGACGGTAGCACTGGTGACGGAAGCGATCGTCGTGCCGGCCGGAATACCGGTTCCCGAAATCGGGAGACCAACATCGAGGTAGGAGAATGTTGCGGTCGTAGCCGTCACGGTCTTGGAACCAGTTACGGCGCCCGTGAAGGTTGTCGAGATGTAAATCCACTTTTGCAACCCGCCGTTGCCCACGCTCTTGCTGCCGCCGCCGTCGTTGGTGCAGACGGTGTCGTTGTTGGAACTGTTTTTTGGGCTGCCGGTGTCCGCCACATACAACACGGTCGGACTGGCAAAGAAGAAATTCTGCGGACTTATGTTAATTAGGAGTCCGAGGCTTATGCTGGCGCTGGCGTTCGTGGCCATCGCACTGTTCGACATTGTCACGGTGGTAGAGCTGGTGTAGGTACTGATCGTCGTGCCGGCCGGAATGCCGGTTCCCACAACCGTATCACCAGCGTCGACGGAGGAGAATGTTCCGCTCGGACAGGTCAAGGTCGCAGAACCGCTGGTTATGCTGCACGTGACGGTTGTTACGTTGAGACCGTTGCCGTTGGCGCCTGCAGTTATGGTTACCTTGCCCGTTCCGCCAGTGTTGCCGAAACCGGGCATCAGAGCCGGGCCATAGGGACCATAACCAGTTCCGCAACCCCCTCCGACGCCTGTACAGGTGAACTGGGAGGTCGCCGGAGGATCGCCCAGCGTGCCGATCAAGCTACGGTTATACCCCCCGGTTGATGATCCGGGCTTGGCGTCCGCCGAAACATACAACGTGCCGCTATAGATCTGGACCATCCGCGTGTCTTCGGAAGAGCTACAAGGAGGATTTGAGCTGTTAGTGCATCCCGTCGGTCCGTTGTCATTCCCAGTGATGGGCGTGGGAGCAGTGTTCGTAGCTCCTATCGGGGTATAGTAAACACCCATCGTGTTATCGAAGGGCGGATTTGCTGTCGTTAACGGGATCTGGTTCGGGGTCGGGCCGCAAGTCTTGCATCCTTGGCCGGAAACGTAGATATTGACTCCATCGGGCGAGTACGAGCTGCGTGCATCGTTTTCATCGAAAATGTTGTAGAGCGCGGTGGAGGTATTGACGTTGCCGTTGGGGTCAATCAAGATCGCCACACGTGGCACTGCGGTGGTCCCGCTAACGCCTGCTACCGGTGCCGTCAGGCTTCCCGTCTGGGCTGTCGCCGGATTTCCGTTTTCCGGCACGCATGCATTGCTGGCGTTTGTTGAACCGGGACAGTACAAAAGATAGTTGACGTCGAACTCCGCCGCATTTATGCCGTAGCCCATCATCGTCAGGTATTCGCGGTTGCCGGAAAGCTGTATCGTGCCCTCGGATTGAGATCCGAAATCATTGGTCACGGGAAAGTTCGCACCAGATGCGGTTTGCGGCAACTGGAGAGAATTCACATATGTGACGCTAGACGCGCCGTTCGGCGTGTACTGAAATAGCGTCCAGATAGATGCCTGATCGTCCCCGTAGCCGGTGTACCCGATGCCGGTCCCCCCGACTGGTTCGGTCGCACACGCTGTCGTCGACGGGGTCGTGTTCGGCGGGGTGCCTCCGAAGACGCCGCAGCCTGCAACGGCGACCACTATATTGCCAGGAGTAAAGTAGGGTTGCGCAAACGCGCCTGTTACAAGACCGGCGCCAAGAAAAAGGAAGAGCGCGGCATACAAGAACATCCGCATGATTGTTTTCGACATGGGGTATTTCCTCTTATTTGGAAATTGAACGCCGGAGTAGGCAGGCAGGATTATAGCCAGCGTCTGTAAGTATCGATGTGAACAGATCGTGAAAAACAAAGATCAAGGTTGAAGATTTGCACAGGCGTCCGGCTTGCCGTGGCGCGACCACGTTCCGTCGCGTGAGCGTGTCAGAAAAAACGGGCACGGATTTCACCCGTGCCCCGGTCGAAGAGCGGCCGTCGGCGTGAACTGACAGCCGCAGGTTCTTAGCTACGGACCTGAAGTGTAGGTGACCGGGTTGTTCAACCACTGCCCTCCCACATACCAGTACAGGCTCACGTAGATCGTGCTCCCATCGTCGGGCAGCGTGTAGACCGTTGTGCTCAACGCCGTTCCCAAGTTCCCGGACGAGTAAATATTATTTCCTCCCGCCGATGACCCGATATCTACCCAGTACGCGGTTGCGTTCGAATCCGAGCTCCACGTGAACGTCGCTGTCGTCCCGCTTATCGTCGTTCCCGGCATCGGCGTCTGCATCGCCGCCAACCCGCTCGTTGCGTTCAACGCTGTGTAGGTGTAAGCATTGCCGTACCACTGTCCGCCGATCAGCGTGTACAGTGTCACGTAGACGGTGCTGCCATCGGTCGGCAATCCGCTCGCCGTCGTGGTCGTCACGTTGCCCAGGTTCCCCGACGAATAGTAATTGTTGCCGCCCGACGTGCTGCCGATATCCAGCCAGTAGCTATACGGTCCTGGTGAGCCCGCCGTCCAGTCGAACGTCATCGTGCTGCTCGTCAACGTCGAACCGGGCATCGGAGTGGTTAAGACGCCTTGCTCCGCCGATGTGCTGAACGCCTGGTAGGTATACGCATTGGGCGTCCAATTGCCACTGACCAGCGTGTACAGAGTGGCGTACACCGTGGTTCCATTGGTCGGCAGACCGCTTACTGTCGCGGTCGTCGCGTTTCCAGGTTTCCGGACGAATAGTAGTTGTTTCCTCCCGCAGAGCTGCCAATGTCAAGCCAGTACTCTTGAGGCGTAGCCGTGCCCGCATTCCAGCTAAACATCACCATGCTTCCGCTTAACATTGAACTCGGAGGCGGTGTTGTTAATACCGCTGTCTCCGCTCCCGCGTTGAACGCTGTATAGGTGTAGTCATTCGGCGACCAGGATCCATTGATGTACGCGTACAGAGTGACGTAGACAGTGCTCCCGTTCGTCGGCAGGTTGCTTGTAGATGTGGAGTACACCAGGCCCAGGTTGCCCGACGAATAGTAATTGTTTCCGCCCTGCGTGGAACCGATATCCACCCAGTAAGCCGTCGAGCCCGGAACTGACACACCAATTGAAAGTCTGGGCGTTACTCGTAAGTGTGCTGCTGTTCGCCGGACTGTACATGCCGTACGTCCCGTTCGGCAAACCATACCAATTGCACGTATTCACCAGAGAGTTTGCATTCGGGGAGCCCAGCCCCGTCGTCAGATCGTAGCCCGGCGCTGCTGGGTACGCCGGTTGGTACGTCGTTGCAGCGGTCCCGGTGGTCGTATTCGCCACCGCGAATGCGCCGCTGCCTCCGCCACCGCTAAACGTGATGGGCGTCTGCGGTGCGTAGCCCGAACTTCCAGCCGCTATCGTAACCGCGTTCACGTAGCCCGGCCCAGAACCCGTGGCGGTTTGCGCGATCGTTACAACCTCCAGTACCTGGAAGAAAACATCTGTAGGCGCGAGGCTCACGGTGAAGTTGCCCGCGTAACCTGCGGTCAGTGCGGTGATCGTCACGGGCGGTCGTTGTTCAGTTGCTGTGGCCAACGGATTCGCTGTTGTGCCAGTCCCGAAGCAGGGCGAGGCCGTGCAAAACGTCGAGTTGGCAGTAATGGCCGCCGCGAGGTTCTTCGCGTTATCGGTTTCGTTGGTCGTGCACTTCCGCTGGTTACCAACAGCACCTGGTTGGCCGCCGTCAGTGTCGTCACGAACGTGTAGGTGACCCCACCTATTGTGAAACCTAACTGGTTCGGGTAATCCGTGTTGATGGTCGATCCGGTGGCGTTGAACTTAATCGTATATGCGGCGGTTGTAGATCCGCTGTTAAAAGTGGCCGTACATGTCGCCTGCGAACCGCCCGCCCACAAAGTGCTCCCGGTTGGCGACACGTATTTATTGTTATTGCTCGGCCCCGCGACGGTGCACGTAGGGTTGGAAGTGTAACCCACGCCGCCTGTAATGATCTGAGTGCCAGCTATAACGTCCGTGCTGTTCACGCCACAGTGTGCCCGACGGTTTGTAGCAGTGCGACTCTGCGGTCGTGCCGTCATCCTCGCATGCCACGTCGTTGTCGCCTTGGGTTATGTCATTGAAAGCGCATCCGCTGGCTGGGCCGCCAGTGCCGCTGGAGTTACAGCTGCTGCCCAGGAAGGTCCCGCCGGCCGTGCCGTACTCGTTTTGCGCGATCTGGTAGTAGATGGGATTGGGATTGCCCCAGGTTTCGCCGGTCTTGCTGATTGACGAGCGCCTGAATGCCCGCCATGGCGGGAGCGCAACCGACGTCCCGCCAAATCCAGCCCATGTGCTCGGCGCCCCGCTGCAGGATGCCGCTCCACCCGAAGTTTGGCTCGGGTCGGACCAGCAAACCGTCTCGAAGTGTCCCCAAACTCCGTTCGCGGCAAACATCGCCACGTCGGGAATGTCGCGCACCCCATCGGACGGCGACCCGTAAACCGCCTGTCCATCGGCAGCGCCGTTCCCGACTGATAAGAAGGCTTGGGATATCCTTGGCAATAGGCGTCCGACACGGCGGCACTCGTTGTCGCTAGCGCCGCCATTTCCCGTCGCGCAGTTGCTCGCGCCTCCGGCGCCAGCGCCGGGACTAGATAGCCGGAGTGCTGTCCCACGGGCTTATGTTGCAGATACCGGTGCTGCCGTAGGTTACGAATGTTGCCGTTAGCGTACGTCCGCGATCAGAGTGCTGGCGCAGGCGTCGTTCCAGGGAATCTCCGGAACGTACTTCAGGCCGAGCCGTAAGGCGCAGCGTTGGGCTAGTCTGATTCCAATAGGTGCTCAGCGGAATCGTCCGCCGCCCTCAGACTGGTTGGCTATCGTTCGCATTGTAGGTGTCCTCGAAATCCGTGCCGCCCACCGACACGTTGAAAGGCGACTCACCCCAGCCGGTAACGGCCAGGCTGGTACGTTGTATCCATCCTCGCCCGCCGTGAAAATGTCGCCGCACTGGCCCGTACCTGCATCGCCCGAGGAGGCAAACGCTGAGATGCCCTGAGCCGCCGCCTGCTGAAAGGCATTGTAGAAGTACGCATTTCCGCCGTTCCCGGTAGCGGCTTCGCACAACCCGTAGCTCATGCTGAGCACGCCGGGATAAGGTCCGGGTTCGTTCACCAGGTTTGCGATGGCGAGTACGCCGCCAAAGGTGAAGCTCCCCGACGAGCACGAGATCAGCTCGATGTTGGCGCTGGGCGCAAACGCAGGAAGCCATTTCCACGTCGATGGCTGCTTCGCCGTCATCGGCGTTGGTGCCGGGATCGGCGCAGCCCCCGGGATGCACCGTGCTGTAGGTGGAGGAGTAGCCTGACAAGCCAAACGTCGAGCGATAAGTGTTCCAGTCGCTATCATAGTTTCGGCGGTGCCGGTAGTGTAGGTGTTGGTGTCTTCGACCAGCGCGATCGTCTGTCCTTGCCCCGAGATCCCGTTATTCCATAGCGGATTCAGATTGTAGATGACCGCGTTGTCCTGCGGCGTGATGGAGTAGCAGGTGCCCGGTTCGGTCAGGGTGGTCCGTGGTAGTGGTGCAACCGGCGAACGTATAATCCTTGGCCGACTTGTACATGGGCTCCGGCTTGAAATCGTTCAGCGAGAAGATCCCCTTGATCGCGGGCGCCAGCGCCGCCGGAATCTGCGGGTCGCTGATGTTCGAGAAATGCATCTGGCCCTTCACGTCAAGCTGGTGGATCTCAGTATGGAAGGCCTCGCGGATCGACCCCGCCGTGCCCGAGAAGTCGATCATCATGCGGTTCGTGTAAACCTTGTTGATGCGAAACCCGTGCGACTGCAGCCAGCCGGCGATCGTGTCGATATCTTGCTGCGCTACGCCGTACTTCGCTCCAAATTCCTCGGCGGTCAGCCAGTGGTGGAAATTCGGTGAGCTTCGGTCGTTGAGCGAGTCGATGTGTCGAACAAGCTCCTGTTCCATTTCAGGAGAGCGCTGGAGAACCATCAATATGTGGTCGGCATCCCAGCTATCGGAAACGCGGCCGCGATCGTTCATGCGGTTCGCCTCCGGCCGCGTGTTGCGGGCGAGGGTTACCAGTTTGCTTTCGTCGATCTGCTGCGTAATCCTAGCGCCGCCAATCGAAGTCGACGCCGCAGCGTGGGCAAAGGTTACGGACATCGCGATGAGCGCAAACAGCATACACCACACTCCAAGCGGGGTTTTCCTTGTCATTATCTCCACCTTCAATTCAACCTCATCAGAGGTGTATTCGATCGTGTAGCGCGATCGTTTCTGGAGCGACTTGGTAAAGCGCGGTGTTCGGAAGGGAACGTAGCAGCCGTAAAAAGCGGAAGGCAGCCAGAACCTGGGAGCAACCGGGAAATCCCTCTAGCCCCCAACGGCCCCAAACTATACACCATCGAAAATTTTAGCGCACGATTTTTTTTGGCTAGGTCGAACTGGACATTCAAAAAGCAATCATGCCTGGCGACCGAGGTCAAGGGACAGTGATGCCACGAAATAAGGCGCGGAGCACCGTCCGTTCTCTCATGATTCCAGCCGGCTGGGACCTCTCAATCGGTTCAGGCGACTTTTGGCCTTTGGCATACCTACTTGTCCTTGATTTGATAAAGTGGATGCCTTGTGCCCAGTCGCGTCGGCTTCGTTACCCAAGTTTGTTCTCGCCCGGGTGGATGGGCGAGACGCTATGTCACTGCCGCCCGAGGTCTCATCTGGGTATTCCTTGTTGTAAGCTGGCCAGGTCAATTGCACGCCCGAACAACTGCAGGAACCGTTCGAAATGCATCCGACTTTCCTGGCGCATCGATCATCGAGCAGATTCAAGCTGCGATTCGAGATTGCGGCGCGGACCCATGCAGCGTTTACATCCCCGCCGGCAACTATAAGGCCAGCCCGATCTCAACCTGGAAAAACCGAGACACGACCGGAGCCAGTGTGGGCGTCGCCATTCCTTCTAATGTGGAGATCCAAGGCGCGGGCATCGGCCGCACGGTCATCGGCGTGACTCGTTCTGCTACCGATCCCTCGGCCACGCTGTTTGCCAATGCCAACCAGTCGAACCGGAGCATTCGCCTTCGGGAGATGAGCATCGATTGGATGGATTCCAATCCGAAAGCCGATTGGGTCTCGATTTTCATCTGCCATGCTTGCGAACAGCTTGAACTCGACCACCTCAGCCTAGAAGGCAATCCCAACAAGCTGGTGAACCTGCTCGATAACACGGGGATCGAGCGTACATGACAACAAATTTGTGCTGCGTTCTACCAGCTATGCTCACGGCGACAATGCTTTGTCGATAAACCGCTTCGATCCGAACGCAACCGTTGGCAGCGAAGCCGGCGTGGTGCGCGACAACTATTTCACCCAGACCGGTGACGACCGCGGATTCTCCATGGTGGTTGTGACGCAATCGGGACTGGAGGTTCACTCAAATGTGTTTGAGGCACATCTTCCTCCGCCCGCCAATGCTACCGGCATTGAATCGGGGCAGAACAATCTGGCGCGATTGCCGGAAAACGTCAAAATTAGTGGCAACACATTTCACGGCGCGAGCATTGCCTATGGAGGCATCAACAATTCCGAGATCAGTGGAAATTTCCTCGATCATGGAGACATTTACATCGCCCTCCAATCGGGAACGACCGCTTCCCTGTCCGGGGTGACTATTGCTGACAACGAATTGCATTTCGGCAGCATCAGCATCGGGGGCCTGGCACTCACTTTCACCGGCCGGTTCATAATCACTCGAAATCGTGTATTCGATGGCGGCATCCGCACCGGAGGTTCCTCGACCCTCCACGACATCGAAGTAAGCTACAACTCGGTGCGGTATTCCTCGAACATGAATGGCATCGATTGCAATGCCTGTTCTTTGATTCGCGGAAATGTCGTGCGCGAAGTCGGCCAGAATGCGCCGGGCGACGTTCATGCGGGCTATTTGATTGGCGGCACGGTAGAGGACGTCAGCGACAATGTATACATCGACGAACAGCACGACTACGATGCGGGAACAATCTGCAGCGTCGCAAGCCCCTCGGCGTCGGCATGTTTAACCTCTGGAAACAGCCGCTGGGTCCGGTTGCACGGTGGCGAGTGGGGCTTCGGCTGGAGCAACCGCACGCTGTTCACCGACCGGGGCAGTCTGCTGATCCACGCGTTTGTCAGCACTTCTCTTCTGGAGTTGGACGAAACCATACCTGCTCTGCAGCCAGGAACTCGCTATCACTTGTACCGCACGACCTTTAATGCCTTTGAGCTTAACAGCGCGGTGATAGAAAGATTTGCCAACAATCTGGCAGTCGCGCCTGCAGGTTTCCGTCGCGCAGCCGTGCAGGAAAATGGAACCGTTCAGGTCCGTAGTCTTTCAGGAAACGTGTTCCAACCTTATAGTTGTTATGGGAAATGCAGGGTCGATTATAGATCGACCTTGAGCGCGCCTGAGCAAGCTCCCTAGTAACCAATCAAGAAGTGTTTCTAAGCCACGCTTTCGATGCCGGTGGCGGTCTGTTCCACCATCACGGCAATCCCCTCGGATGCAACGTGAGCTCTCACCCACTCGCTGCAGCGCTGAACTCAAAGCGCTCGCAAAGTCCACCGTGAGGCAATCAACATCGCTACGAAGAGACCGCCTTGTGTAACCACGACAGATTGAAAAGCACCCGCGAACTTCTCCCCGTTCGGAAAGCAATTCGAGCCGTAGCTCCCAGCCCTTGCTTTGATTCGCTTCATCTCTACGCCACGCGTATTGAAGCGGAGGAATCGTCGACGAAGAACTGAAAGGACCAGGTAGTTCCGGAGTAAATGACAATTCGAAGCTATCGTAGTCATTGTCTTCGAATGCCATCCTCAGGATCCGCAGGACATCGTACTCTGTTTTCGCCCCAGCCAATTGGGCCGCCGCGCGACGAATCGCGAGATTATTGATAATGATTGTCTTCTGCTCCCACGTTCTTCGCACCACACGCCGCAGTTCATCCATCTCGTGATAACCAAGGTGCTGGAGTCCGAAAAATACGCCGAGACCGAGGACAGTTAACACCACAGCGATATTGCCCGATGTCGGCGAGAGCAAAAGCAGGCTGATTAATGCAAAGAACGCGGAAACCGCATACAAAACCACTACCGCTTGCCGGTGCGAGAGACCGCGCTGCAGAAGCTTGTGGTGAATATGCTCAACGTCGGCCCGAAACAGAGGTTTGCCGCCGAGGAAGCGTCGCAGCACAGCGATCGAAGTGTCCAGAATTGGCAGCCCAAAAGAAACCACCGGAATGGCAACCGCAACAGCGGTTGTAGCTTTCTCGGAACTAGCCAGCGACACCGCGCTCAACACAAATCCAATGACCAGACTGCCGCAGTCGCCCAGAAAGATAGTTGCCGGGTTGAAGTTGTAGCGCAAGAATCCGACGATCGCTCCCGCGAGCGCGATGGTTACCGCCTCCGCCAGAACGTTGCCGGTGATTGCAGAAGCTATGAACACAACCAGGCTGGAAAACAATGCCGAACCTGCAGCCAGTCCATCCAATCCGTCGAGCAGGTTGAATGCATTCGTTATGAGAAGGACCCAGAATACGGTGAGAGCCAGAGCAGCAACGTTACCCATCTCGCTTTGCCCGAAGAGCAAGGGGAAGTGGGTCACTCGAAAACCGTTCCAGAATAACCAGACGGCCGCAAGTATCTGTACACCAAATTTGAAATAGGGGCTCAAGGGGCGAAAATCATCGGCCAGTCCCAAACCGAAGATCATGAGGGTTGGTTCAAGCAATCCAAGAAACGTGATAGATGGAAAAGAAAAACCTAGATGCATGAAATTGGACGTGATCCCCAACACCGCCACGACCAGCACCAAGGACCCCAGAATCGCAATGCCGCCAACGCGCGGAACCGCTCTTTCGTGCATGTGTCTGGCAGAATCCGCCGCGAGTGCCCAGCCTCGTTCATTGGCAATATCGCGGACCAGGCGCGACATCATCGCCGCCACCACCAGTGACAGTACGAAAATAGCTAAATAAATCATGCTAAATGAGTCTCAATTCACGGTCCCAGCCGGTTGTTCAGCCCATTTTGCGGAACCGGCAACTACTTCCTCTGTCGCTGCGTGCGGAAGTGTCGCGGCAACAGTCGCGCGGTGAGGTTGATTCAACATCTCCTCGTACACAAGCAGCATCGCTTCCGCCATTTTTGTCGAAGTGAAGTCTTGTTCTACACGCGAGCGGCCGGCTTCACCCATCCCGTCCCGAAGCCGCGGATTGCCAATCAATTTCTGAATGGCCTTCGCCAGTTCCTCAATATCTCCAGGAGGCACTACGTAACCAGTCTTTCCATTCTGGTTTACCCATGAGACGCCCGTCGGCAGGTTGGTTGAGATCACGGGCTTGCGGCAAGCCATTGCCTCCAGCTGCACAACTCCAAACATCTCCGGCATTGGTTATCGATGGAAGCACGAACACGTCGCAAGCGTGATAATAAGCAACTAATTCCTCATCGGAAACCTGTCCCACAAACTCGATCCGGTCGGCGATTCCTTTTTTCTGCACCAAATGTTTGAGAGCATCTTCAAGCGGACCCGAGCCGACAATCCGAAGCCGCGCCTTAATATCCTTCCATCGCACGAATTAGAAACTCCACTCCTTTGTAAGAAACCAGCCGTCCCACACAGAGCACGGAAGGCATGCCATCTCGAAGTTCGTCAACCTTCCTGCGGCCGCCATCATCCAGTTCAAAGCGCGATAATGGGACGCCAAAAGGAACAACTCGACACTTGTTTCGATACTTGGAAACGAAATTGCGAAATTTCGATGTGCCTCGGTGTGGGCACGACGATGCAATTCGCACGGCGGTAGAAAGCGTCGAGGAATGGTCCATATAACTCGCGCAAATTGCGTTGCCGCACCACGTCGCTGTGGAACTGGGCCACCACCGGAATGTCCCGATTAGCCAAGAGTGCCGATAACTCGGCCAGGGGATTGGGTAAATGAACATGTATGAGATCCGCATCGAACTTTCGCGCCCAAAGCGGATACGATGGCGCCATCGAGCAGGAAAGAAACTTTCCCATGCTGGCCACGCGAGTGACGGCGATTCTCTGTTCTCATGCTCAGTACGCAAGCGAGTGTTGGCGACGAGCACCCGGAAGTCGACTCGGTCAATCAAGCTCTCGCAGATTTCTTTAAGAACAGTTTCAATCCCGCCGACAAAGGGATCATAGAATTTTCCCAGTTGAAGTACCCTCATGCCGTGGCCTCCTGCCGCTCGGGAAACAATGCATGCGGCAAGGATCTGATCGAATTGTCCTGCCAAGTCTTTTGAGACAAGGTTTTGTGAATCCAATCTGGCCGCGTGTTCCCATAGTCTTGCGCAAACTTCCGTCCCTTCCCAAAGTGAGCATGTGAGCTGCGAGTTGTTCGGTGTCCAGTGGGGGGAAAAGCAGGCCGCTGTGACCATCTTGGACTAACTCGGCGGGACCCCATTTGTCGACTGCGATGACTGGCACGCCGCACGCCATGGCTTCCAGCACGGAGCGGCCCAAACCTTCTGGACCGCGGTTCGGTTGCACCAGTACGTCGAGCTGGGACAGGACGGCAGGCACATCACTTCTAAAGCCCAGGAATTTGACACGGTCACCAAGCAGCGAATTCATGGCCCTTTGCTGCAATTGCTCTTCATAGAAAGAGCCCGCCTCGGTGACGTAGGAGTTGCTCCGACAATCACAAAAACCGCATTCGGCAATTGGCTAAGAACGCTCTCCGCCGCCTGGAGAAAAATGTCGTGTCCCTTTAAAGGCGTGATCGGCGCCGACAATGCCAAACCAGATCTCTTCCGGCCCTTGCGCATATCTGCGGGCGGCAACACGCCAGGATGAAAGCGGTTCAAATCCACGATGTTGTAGATCACAGTCGCCGGCACGATTCGACGAGACGTACTCGCCGGAACTGAGCCGCGACGTAACGGGAAATGCAAACTGTCATATCGCAACGGGTGAGAGCAAATGCGAGCAACTTGCGCGAGAGAACTACGTGTCTTCCAAACCATCGCGCATGTACCAAATTAATGGAAGTTCTGCGCCTGCGTGTCAAGCGCGCCAATGACATGCGCCTTGACCGCATTGGTGATGAATACAGACGGTTCGATTTTGTCCAGCAATTTGGACAGTTGCCGGGTAAACGATGGCAAGGCAGGCGGCGAAGCGCAAACATTTGTCCAGGACTCCGGCCGCTCAGCTGTCTCACCCAGGCTGGCAATGGCTTTCGGCCAGCGCCAGCACCCATACCTTGGCGCCCGCCGACTTCAGCCCTCGTCTTTGAATGGCCCTTCGCCGGGAACGATCAGATGAAATTCGTAAGAACCGCGTAAGTGCTTCACTATTTCCAGCAGGCTGATTTCCGCTCCGCCGAGCCCGGCAATCGCGCACAAGCACCCCTATCCTAGGCAACCGCACATTCCACCCCAATCGCAACTTGGTCGGCACTGCCAGTTCAGGAGCACGAAAAGTGACCACACTTCGGACCACGACTGCATGCGGATCGCCGCTCTCCAGACCATCCAGCAGCCGCGCACCATAGTGCGGATCGAGGCGACAGCGGCTCGTAGCGCCGCCGGTCGCGCAAAGTGTTCTCGATTGTTGCTCTTCAGCTCACGGCGGAGCCAGTGCTGCCAGGGAAAGTGAATCCCATCTTGCGGCGCTGCGGAATTTGCTCGCCAGCCAGTCGCAGAGAATCCGCCAGGTAATGCGCTTTCCGACTACCACCCTCAAATGATACTCTGGAGATATCGTTAGCGCCGCTTGCAGCAGTTGCGATCCAGGAATGGCACGCGCAACTCAACGGAGTTGGCCATGCTGAACACGTCGGCATCGCGCAGCAACTGATTGCGCATGTAAAACTCCAACTCCAGCGCGGCCAGCTTTTGAAAATCGTTGGCAAGAGATCGATACCTGCTGCACGCGACGCGACAACGACGCCGTCACCTTTCTGTTTGCCCCAGCGAATACTGCGCTGCAGCAGATAGGCTTCCGCCAGACTATGCAAGCGGAGCGGCGTCGGCCACTTTCTTCCACTGGATGGGATTCGTCGTGCCGAATTTCGTTCTCAACTTCGATAACACGCGCGCGGCCGGACGCAGATCCCGCTCCGTACTGCAGCAGCCGGGGAACTTTGGTGAATGTCGTGTAGCCGCCGAACAGCTCGTCGCCGCCAATCGCCGCTGAGCAGCACCTTCAGCCCCAGCGATGCGCCCACGCGCGAGATGACGTAGGTATTGATCCCGTCGACCGTCGGCTGGTCCATCGCAGCAAGGCCACGGGAAGCAAGTCCTGCAACTGTTCCCCAGTCAGGGTCACCACTTCGTGATGATGCGGCAATCCGCGGGCGATCTGCCGCGCGTAAGGCAACTCGGAGAATTCCTGCTCGGCGAAAGCCACGTCAGAAGCGTGATAGGACTCTTCGCACATCGCGACGCCAGCAGCGCCAGCAAGCTGGAGTCCACGCCGCCGGAAAGAAATACTCCCACCGGAACATCGCTGACCAGATGGGAATCGACAGCGTGCGCGAGACGTTCGCGTATCTGCGAGACCGACTGTCGAAATCCTGATGCTCAGCCGGGTCGCTCTCTGCAAGGCAACGGCTGAGTGACCAGTACTCGGAGTCGGTAACTTCGCCAGTCGCCGTTGATCGCGCAGCAAATGCCCGGGTTCCAGTTCGCGGATTTCCTGGAAAATCGTATTCGGCCCAATCACCGCGCCGTACGCGAGGAACGAGTCCACCGCCTCGCGATCGAGAGTCAATGGACAAATGTGCGCGCGTTCAAGCACCTTCACTTCAGAAGCAAAGGCGAATCCGCGGCCCAGCGCGGCAGTAGTAGAGCGGCTTCATGCCCATCGATCGCGAGCCAGCAGAAGATTACGCTCCGGCCATCCCAGAAGGCAAACGCGAACATCCCTTCCAGCTTTTGAAGCGCTTCTTCGCCCCATTGCACCAGCGCCTTGCAGCAAAACCTCGGTGTCGCCGGAGGTCGAGAACTTCGCCCCCAGCGTCTCCAGTTCCGCGCGCAACTGGCGGAAGTTGTAAATCTCGCCGTTGAAGATCAGCCAAGAGCCCGATTCCGCATCCTGCATTGGCTGCCGGAGCCTTCGCTGAGATCGAGGATGGAAAGTCGCGTGTGCCCCAGCACAAGAGCTTGATCCAGCCAGCGGAATCTCGACGCTCCCGCTGGCATCGGGCCCGCGATGCCCCGACGCGGCCATCATGTCGCGCACCGCCGCTCGCATATGCTCAGGCATTCCGTCGCTCAAAATTCCCATGATTCCGCACATAGGCCGCTACACCGCCTCCATTCCACAAAACTTCGTCGGAAAGAACTTCGCCATCGCCTGCTCGAACTCATCTGCAGCGCGCGTCCAATTCATTTCGCTTTCGACCCACTTCCGACCGTTTTCGCCCATGATCTTCGCCCTCCCAGGCTCCCGCAGAACTTTCACAATCGCCGCGGCAACAGCGTCGCTATCGCTCCGGATTCACCAGTAGGCCAGTAAGCCCATCTTGCACCGCATCCGGCACGCCACCAGATCGCCCGGCGATCACCGGCTTGCCGCACGCGGACGCCTCCACCAAAGCCATCCCGAACCCTTCCGCCAGAATGCCGCGCCGGCTGCGCTCTGCGCGGCTGCACATCATGAATGCATCGCACGCGTTGTAAAGCAGCGGAAGTTCCTCGTCCGAAACGCGCCCCGCGAACACTACGTTTTCTCGGACTCCGCACTCGCGCGACAGGCGATCGAGGTAATCCAGATCATCCCCGTCACCCGCAATCACATAGGCAACGTCCGGCACCTCGCGCACGACGCTAGCGAGTGCCCTCAGCACCACATCGTGCCCTTTGTATCGGTTAGCCTTCACGATTCGTGCAACCGTTAGTACAGTCGGCCTGCCGCACACGCCTAGACGCTGCGCCACCTCGCGGCCATCAAGCCCTGGACGAAAATACGCGGGATCTGCTCCCGGTCGGATTTTTACAATCCGCGATTCCGGCACGCCAGCCGATACCAAGAACGACCGCGTAAATTCACTGTTGGTGATGACCAGGTCCGCGTTCAACATCGCCGACGTAACGCTAGCGCGCAGCCATTCATCCATGATTTCAAGGGCGTGCGTCCACAAAAAATAAGGCGTCCCGTAGCGACGCTTTAACTTGCGGGCGGCGAAGGCGGCGTTCACATGCCCGCAATGCAGCACCAGATTCCGGTTCGCCTTGACCAGCTTCTCTGCTTCGCAATACATCCGCCACACCTGCCATGCACCGCGAATGCCCGGGACATCCAATGCCGGACGGAAACGTACTGCCGAGTAAGTCTGCGCGGAATCGAACCGCTCCGCATGCGGATGTTGCGGAGCAATCAGCGTCATCTGCCGCAAATCAAATTGCCGGTACACGTTGAACAGGTAGTTGCTGATGCCGCCCATCGCGGGAGGAAAATCGGTCGTGAGGAGCACCCCGCTCCGCAAAGAGCGCAAACCTCTCCGCTATCTTCCAAGGCACGTGATGTGGATTTTTCGGCCAGCAAGTAATCATGCGACTACTAGGAACGCTCCAGTGTTGGATCAAAGTTCGAACTTGAATAGCAATCAGAGTTACGATCAAAATCCAGCGCAAAATCCGGATTGCGGCGTTGGATCAAAGCGATCACCCCGGCCGCGAGGAGAAACACCAACAGAGTCTGAATGAAGGTAGCTAAAGAGTTATCGAAGTCGCGCTCCACCGACATGGCGCATTGGGTCGCCACCAGGACAGTGACGGCAGCACCGAAGAAAGGCGGGAGATGGCCCTTCCAGCCATCAACCAGCCCAGCAAACATCCCCCACATCAACGCTCCCAGCGCAATGTACAGCACGCCGCCGGCATCGAAGAGATCGCCGGGCATGGAGGGAGCGATGGAGGCGCCGAATTGTTCGCGGACGCCTGGATCATCGAAGGCCCAGATGCGCGCGCCGAAATTGACGCCGGCATCGGCGCCACTCTTGTCGCCGTAGATGAATCGCGGCACGAAGCCGCGCAGAATAGCGGAGAAACCAGCACATTGCGTCCGGAGTGTGGCTCCAGGGCAGGCACCACCGCGACCGTCAGCAGCATACGAGTCGAAGCCGTGGAAGCGGTGCATCGGCTCATCCGAACGCTCCGCTCATCCAATCGACGAGTCCGCCTTCGCGAAACTCGCTGGCCACTTCCTCGGGACGAACATTTTCCCACTTGATGCGGCGATAGGACCTCACGCCGATGCTGAGCACCAGCAGACAAACCAGGCCAGCCGGAACGGCTTTCCAGCAGATGGGCCGCTTGCCCGCAAACACGGCAGCAATCAGCGGAATCAGGAAGATTGGCGCCAGATTCTCGCGATAGGGACTGCAGTAGACCGCGCACCAGCGCCGGCAGCAAGACGATCAAATGCACGCTCCCGATCTGCCACATGGGAACGGGCCGGCGGAAGTGGTCCCACCAGACGATCGCCGCCGGCACCATGTATAAGGTTGGCCAGCAGAGACAGCGGCGTGATCAGCACCAGCGGCAGGTGCGCGTCGCCCTCCGTGAGATAGAAAACGACGGAAGCCAGCAGCGCGAAGGGGATGGCTGCCGCGTAAGCAAAATCGACGGAAAAGTAGCGCGCTATGGCCAACGGCCCGGGACTCCTGCGACGCACCATGAGGGCATAGGCCGACGCCAGCAGCGCCCAGAACAGTGCGGAATACACCAGAGTGGCGTTCACGGTACCGACGGGCTGCGCGACCAGACGAAGGGTATGATTGCCCCACTCCACCGCGTTGTAGGCCAGCATGAGAAACGCAGGATGATGTCCACGCCGAAATCGATCCAGACAAAGCCATAGAGCGACTTGAACAACGACGTCCATCCTTCGGTCTCCATGCCGGGGACCAGCCGCATCGAGAACACCCAGCAGGCCGTCATGGCCGCCAGGATGACCCAGGTGAGGATGTTGGTTTGTAATCCGGCAAACTCAGGCATACCTGTTCCCTGTGGAAGACAAATTCCCTCGACGTAGGAAGCCGTCGCGGGCACATACTGCCTTATTGAGCCAGTGTCGATTTCTCCAGCATTCGCTGAAGACGGAAGGGATCTGGACTAGACTCTACGTGGATCAGTTTTGAGAATCAGGGAGGAGGTGCTCCCCCCAAGTTCGTGCAAGTGTACTGGCGGAGGTCCTGCTGGTCAAGACATATGGGGCGCTTGGACCAAAAAAAATCTAGTTCTCGGCTCGATACGCCATCGTCATGTGAGCAAATATTTGCGCTTTTCGGAAAGTAGCAAGCATTACTGCGGACGAAATGAGCCAGCGTGCCGCAGTCCGCATATCAGGCGTAATGGCAATTGATTCCACTCCCTTGTACATCCCGAAGAATCGCTTTACGGGTGAAAATCCCGCTCGGATCAGAAGTTTATCCAGAGTGGACGGAACGAAGTGATTGATATGTTCCCCCAAGTCAAGTTCTGGCCAACGGTTGCTAAGGCTTCCTCGCAACGACACTACGGAATTATTAGGAACGTCAATCAGCAGCAGCCCACCTGGTTTTAACATCTGCTTCACTTGGCGAAGCAGAAGGAACGGATCGCTCACGTGCTCCAGCACATTCATTAGCGTGACCACGTCGGCCCAACCGGCCCATTTGGCCGCCGCCTCGTCCGGGAACAGGACCGGGCATCCTACACTCCTCTCGGTTTCGCTGCGCTCCCGGGGATCAATGCTTATCCCCCGCACATTAAAGCGTGGCGGAACACCGCAGTGGTAGCCGTCAATGGATTGCGCTGCCAGCAAGAGCAATCCTCCGGCGCATCCTACATCGACGAAGTTGATATTCCCGGTAGGAATCGTCCTCACGAGGAACCTCAGAACTCGCTCGTACAGGCCCACGCATTTGATTTGATTGGCCAGGCCATAATGTGCTGGCGACAAAGCGGAAGTGGTGTCAACTCGTTCACGCGCGAGTTGATCGTAATGCAGAATCTTTCCCGCAACGCTCGGCACGCTGTGCGTGTAAAGCATCCGGCAGCTTCGGCAGCGGACCAGTTCATATACGCCCTCGCGGGAGAGAGGCCCCGCGCTGGATGAACTTCCACACGCAGGGCAGTCGCGCGTATTCACCAGCGGGGTCGATATCAACTGTTCAGCTTGGCTCAGGTCTGACATGACAATGTCCTAGCGCGGTTTCCGACAACAGCAGATCAAGTTCTTTGTCCAGAGTCGTTGCTTCTCCCCGCTTTCGATCACGCGAGCACTATTTGCAACGAACCTAATCGTGCGCCAGAGCAATCCGCGAACCCGCCCCTTCAAGTCCTTGGGCACTGGCCCAGTTTCGTAGAATTCGATCTCCTCAAACCCTACCAGTCTAAGAAGCTGGCACAGCGAGCCTTCGGAAAAGATCGTGAGATGGCTTAAGTCGCCGTAGATCACCTGGCCGGCGAAAAGCCCGTCTCCATTGGGAGTCTCGAGAATTAGCCTTCCTCCCGGCCGAAGCGCCGCGTGGATGACCTCAAACAGTGGAATCTGTTCGCTTTTCTCGAAGTGCTCTACGAAATCCAGAGCCGTGATCGCGTCGAAGCTCGACTGGCACCAGCGCAAGCGCTGTAGCGCGTCGCCCACGGTTGCATCCAAGCCTCGCTCCGTGGCAAGACAAATTTGTTCCGCGGAAACATCAATTCCTGACGCGTTGATGAAACCCTGATTTTTGAGAAGTTGAAGCATCTGTCCTGCGCCGCATCCGAGGTCGAGGATAGGCGCCTCGCGGGGAAGCCCGCGTAACAATGGCACCAACTTATGCTCGGACCAACGGTACCATCGCTGGTCCTGTGCGTCATCCCGCGGCCCCTTAAAGCCCGAAACATAGCGACCGTAAAGCCTTTCCCTGAAATTCGTCGCATTGGACATGACAGTACGCTAGCATACACGCTCTCGCTCCGAGCGCACCGGTCCACAAACCAGAGGCCGAGCCTTGGCGGTGATTCATTCAGATCTGAGCATGGCACCACCGATTTCGCGCAGACACACCCTACCAAACAAAGCCTTCGATCAAGAAATTTCGCGATTACGCCCACGTCTGACTCGACGAGCCAAATTATAATTTCCGCTCTGATGGAAATCGTCCACACATGCGACGGCTGCGGCGCTGTTCTTGGCGGTCGTCGGGTTGAAGGGATGGCTGAGGTCAGCCTAATCCAATGCGACTGCGGCCTCGTGATCACTTCGCCGCGTCCCACGCCTGACGAACTGGGCCAATATTATCCTCCAACCTACTACTCCTATCTCCCCAAAAACCCGAGCCGCAAAACTCAAATCCTTGCGAAGCTGCGGGCCTACAAGTCCGGCTACCCTCCGAAAGATGGCACCCTCATGCGGCTGGTGTGGAAGACCGCCGCCTCTCTACTCGGAAACTTCTTCCTTTTTTATCTGCCCTACTGCGGCCTGGGCAAGAGCTTGCTAGAGGTGGGCTGTGGAACGGGAGCCGACCTGGAGTGGGCGCGGCAGCTGGGCTGGGATGTACATGGTTTGGAGCTCAACGAGAGCGCTGTCGAGTTCGCAAGAAAACGAGGCCTCGACGTACGCCGCTCGACCTTTGAGAGCGCGGATCTCCCCGCCAATTCGTTTGACTGCATCATCATGAGCCAGGTGCTGGAACACCTCTACTCGCCAAAATTCGCTCTGCAGAGATGTTACGAGCTTCTTCGCCCAAGCGGATTGCTTTTGGCCGCCGTGCCAAAATTCGACAGCTGGGGCCGGCACGCACTCGGGAACTACTGGAATAATCTCCAGTATCCCATCCATCTGCACCACTTCAACCGGCCAGTCTTGGAGCGGATGGTTCACGATGCCGGGTTCCAGGTGCGCGAAGTACGGCTGAGTTCGAGACTCTTAAATCTCTTTTACGCGTTGAGAGCCATGAAACAATTTCACATCCTCGAACGTGTATTCACCCGTCCGCAGGGGACGCTCAGCGATGTAATGTTAGTCGTAGCCGAAAAACCCTAAAATCGCTTCCGGGTATCTCCCTGCAGATTTGCCGACCCAGTGACAGCCGCGAGCTCTTTTTTGTTCAGTTTTCAATCCGGTTACGCACCGCGGCCGTGGTCTTCAGGCGTCCAACCTCAAATAAACTCGTATCCGCAAAACGTTTGATAAGTTCGGGCGAACGGAGGCCGTTCCCAACCGGTTCGCTAAACGCATTCAAGACACTTTCTGGGTCGTGGCCAGTTTGACATATAACGAACAATTCCTCAGAAGTAGCTGGATCGGAGAATAGGAAATCGGTCGGCACCATGCGTCTATCGAAATAATACTCAAGCGGTACGTCGTAGGGTGCTTCAGCGATCACCCGGTCTCCACTCTTCAGGCGTCCCTTCAGCAGCTCCGCAATCGCTTCACTATCTTTCCCTTCATTGGTGACGTAAACCACGTTCGTGTGAATCAGTGATACAGATAAACCGATTGAGACCAGGATTACAGCAATTGCGATTATATGTGAGTTCCGCAGCCACGCCCCTTGCAAGGCACGCGCAGCGATAACGATCCCGATAGAGGCAACCCCGAAGTAGAGCGGTATAAGGAACAGCCAGACTCTCTCGAACGGTACAACGCGTTGCGCAACCAGAAGCATCGACACCGGGATGATGCCCAGTAGAAGAGAACCCGGTGCTCTCAGCGCGCGGCGTTCGAGAATTGCGCCGCCGATAAACGCAAGCAGCAAAACGATGGCTAGCAGTTGGGGAATGGCGGCGTTCCAGCTCCTCCAGGTAGCGGCACACGATGGCAAAATGTTCGAGAGAAAATACGGCCACGAGCGGCTCTGGACAAAGCGATTGGAAAACAGCGCGCCCCCCCCGGAAACGGCAAGCACAGGGACATAAAGAATTGCCGCTGAAAGCAGCGCGGCTACAGAGGCAAGCAATAAGCTGAAAAAGAATTTGGTTGGAAGGCGCAGCCGCGATGCGCAGATTACCAACCACACAACCACCATTGCGAATGGATACAACATGGTTGGAATTGTGTAGAAGCCGAGAGCCGCCACGGCCACAAAGCAAAGCCAGCGTGAGAGACTCTGCATTCGCAAGAGCTCCTGCCCAAGCCAAACTAGGACGACGAAAGAAAGACAGACACCCATATACCCCCGCGCGTTTGTCGAGTACTCCACCAGCGGAGCGGAAACCGCAATGAACGCTGCTGTCAGCAAAGCGGCCTCGCGCCCATACAGGGACCGGAAGGCCGCGTAACAACAAGGAATGAGCTGCATTCCTGCCACAAAGGCCGGCAGTCGGAACGCCCAAGGGTGGTTGCCAAACAGAAGCACGGCGAAATGAACCAGTAGGGTGTGGAATACGTGATTATTCGGAGCAGAATAAAACGAGATGCCTACGAGCGCAGGTTTCCTTGCGTAGTACAGGTAGGTAAATGCTTCATCGTAGCGGACCGGCTGAAAAATGTATCGCAGCCTTATAACGAAGCCTTCCAAGCATAAGAACAGCAGCACGGATGCGTCTAAGACCTCCCGATGAACAAATTGCGCGGCCCGTCGATACATCTCCGTTCCAAACCGTAAAAAATCCTCAAGGGTTAAGCAGATGAAACTTTCAGTGTTAGTGCGAAAACGAAATACCAATGCGGCAGCGAAGAATGCCCCAAACGCGGAACAGCGTAAATTGAAAATGATTCGTCGGTATGCGGTCGGCGAGAAAAGTCCAGTTCTATGCGTGGACGACAATCCGAGCGATTCCACCATGCCGTTCACGAATGCGTAGCTCGCAGACGAAGTCGCGGCCAAAGCGATGGTGGTTAGTAATACGCCTACGACGAGAACGACATAAATGACCTTCGCAACTGTGCGGCTCAACGACCATCCCAACGAATCGGCGATTCAAATTTGATAGTAGTACACACAGGAAACGACATGGGGCTGAATTTTATCATCGCTCTCACTCCGCAAGAATCTCCCGCAGTTGCGTCTGATTCTGCGCAAAGCTTCCGATGTCCGCAGCCGCAGTGGGTGAAGGCAGAAGCCGGCTGTCGACGTTTTGATTGCAGTAGTCGCATTTCTCCAGTCCGTGCAACATGGCGCCCACTAGGTGGCGCAAGCGCGCGGTATCGAACATCGCCACCAACGACCCTGGATACAAGCCGCGCATTGAGCTGGCTGTTATCGCTGAAAATTCCCGGACGCCCAAGCGCGGCCGCAAGAAAACGTAACTCGTCCCAGAATGCTGCCCGCAGTCAAATTGATGACGCCGTCGCACCCGGCGAGAAGCGAACAAATGCGCGATAGCCGAGCTTGCGCTCCAGCACAAATGGCAACCCGTCGGCGAAGCCCGAAGACTTATAGGTCTCCAGGTCGGTGGAGTTGTAGATGAAGGTATGAAAGGTGAGCCTGCTCGCGCAGCGCGGCGGGCAACTCCTGCCAAATGTCGAGCAGCACAGCTCTTGAGCACGAAAGGATGATTCTGCACCATGTCGTGGAAGCTCATGGGCGCCTGCACCAGAATCTTGTGCCGGCCTGGATTCGCGGTTCGAGCCGCCGGCCCAGCTTTTGCGTGGCGGCGAGATCGTAAGGCCACGGAATCACCAGCCGCGCGATCCCGCGCCGATGAGGCCATCGCAAAACGTTTTGAGCTCGGGCGAGTACGCCCACACATGCCGCGCCCGCCGCTCAGGATGCGCTTCACTCAGCGCAGCTTTGCGTCAGTGAAGTTCGCGGGAAAGAATCGCCGGCGGTCCGGGAATTACCGCCACCGGCGGATCTCGCGCCGCGACCAGCGATTCCAGATAGCGGAATTGCGTGTCGGAAGCTCTGCAGCTCGGCGAGGATCAAGTCGTATTTGCCGGCCGCAACTTTTTCATCTTCCAGCAGAAAATCGAATTTGTCGGCGAGCATCAGCGCGAGGCAGTAAACGTCGGGATAGATCACGCCTTCAAGGCGCATCTTCAAATACTTCGCGACCAGCCGCTGCTTGCGCCACCATCGGCTGTGATGGCTGACAAATGCTATGCGCAACGCGCCGCTCAAACCCGTAAGCCCCGCGGGTTCAGCGAGAAAGCGCACTCGCTGGAATTTTCAAGCCGCATTCACGCAAAACTTGTGCGGCGCGAACATCATAAGTTTGCTCCGCAGCCAGTCGGGCCGCGTTGCGGCGTATCTGCGCGCGCAACTCGCGATCGCGCAACAGCAATTCGATCTTGTCGTCGATCTCTCCCGGCGAACGATAGTAAACTGCCGCTTCATTTTCGGGAAAAAATTCATCCTGCGCCGCGGAATGTCGCGCCAGCATGACGCCCCCGCTGCCAGGAATTTCAAACGTGCGCATATTGGGTCCGCCAAGATTTTCCGCGTTAAGCACGTTGAGTGACACCGCAGCGCGAGAATAAATATTGCCGACGGCGCTCCCCAAACTGGCGGATGAACGCGATGCTGCCCCGCTAGCGTGCTCCACTTGCGCGGCCAGTTATTGCCCCAGATCGCCACCGTGTGACGGCGCACCTTCACAATTTCAGTGCAGCGAAAACGAGTATATGTCGCGACAAAAGCAACATCATGGGTGAGATGGCATGCCTCACAATGTAATCCCTCATCGCCCAGTTCGCGGTCGAAACAATTCCGGATCCACCGCAAAGGGAAGATATTTTGCCTCCACACCGATCACGTTGCAGCCGTTCCACCAGGCTTCGCTCCCACATGAATACGATGCTGTATTGCCGCAGCACTTCAATCAGGTCGCGGCGCAGCGCCGAAGCCTCTCGCGGGTCCCACCGAACGCCAATATAAGGATGATCAGGATAATGATTCACGAAAGGCGACGCCGGAAGATTTTCGAATCTCGAAGCACCGTCTCGGGATGAAGGAACGAACATTTGACACCGAAAATCAGTGCCGGGCGAACGCTATGGGCAACTTCTTCGGTTCCGCGATTCACTACGTTCCACCTGGCCGATCGCGAGAGACGCGCGCAGAATTCGGCTCCCGTAAAGCGGCCCGCTTGCATCAGTCGCCCGCTCAAAATCGTAGCGGACCACTTCCACCCCAATGCGTTCGAATGCCCGCGCATAGCTCTCTGACAACGCCCCTTCGTGAAATAGCCCGACGATCAGCACCTTTGTTGTTCATGCTTCAAACGTGCTTCATAGCGGCCACGAGACTCGATTCGGCAAATTCAAGCCCGGGTGGCAACGGATATCGGGCCATCAAAGTCAACGGATCAGCCATTTGGCCAAAATTGTGCACACGTAATTCGCGCCAATCTTCCACGCAAAATTCAACCTTTTCCGATTCTCGCAAAGCGTTGATCTCCGCAAGCGCCCGCGTCTGCAAATATCTCAAATGTATCCGTTGATTGATGCCGCGCGGCAGGAATGCCAAGAGAAAAGTTAGCCGCTCGGTTAAGGCATGATGGCTGGCCAGGTAATGAAGAAAGTGCCGCATCAAATCTCGCGGACCGCCGATCGCCGGACTTCGGGCCAAGTCCTGCTCTGTCTTCGCCAACTGCAGCGGCAACCCCAGTTGTGCCGCGTAGTACTGATAGACATCCAACCAAGTCCATTGCGGACAAGTAATCAGATCATAGGTGCCGTGACTTTGGAATTCCACCTCTAGCAATTTGCACGATCGCTTCAACAATAGAAACGGTAAATACAGTATTTGAGGCGCGCTGTCCTCCGTGTGGCAATGCGATTTTTCCTTCGCGGATTTCGTCGCATATCTTGCTGCTGATGTTTTGCATCTCGCCCATCACATGCCCGAGTCGAAACACAAATGCGGGATGGTGCGACTTTCGGCAAAGACGGCCAAACATTCTCTCAGCAATCAACTTTTCCAGGCCGTATGAATCCGGGAGCCAGAACTTCATCCCTGGTGCATAAACCATAATCGTGCTCGCGAACACGATAGGCGCACCCGGCTTCGCAGCTGACACCACGTTGCGGATTATCCGGCGATTGACTTCCCGGTCAGTGCGAGGTATTGCCGTGTTACTCAATGCAAAGTTCACCACCACATCGCAGTCGCCAATCAAGCCCTGGGCTTCCCTCAGCTCAGAAATGCGCCCGTGTCTACACTCCATTCCGCTGAGGCGAAGAAAGCCGATCCGGAAGAATTACGTGCAATCGGAACGACTTCAATTCCTTCCACATCGCGCAAGCGAAGAGAAACCTCACCTCCAACCTGTCCGTTCGCACCCAGAATCGCGACTCGTTTCATGGTTTGCGCTTCCCTGCCGAATAAAGGCTTCGACGGCGCGAATCGTAGGGAGGCAGCTGCTTGCACTAAACTTTGAAGCTTGATTGCGCCGCACGCCTTCCAAAAAAGCGATCCATTCCAGGTAAAAAGCCTGATATACCGTCGCAGCGCCGGCGTGTTTCATCCGCATCGACGCCACCGGCCTGTGATTTTGCGCGCCGCGAATTGTAATCTCTTGCGCGGGCCGGCATGAAAGCTCCACAGTGCAATTGTCGAAACACAATTCAATCGTATTTTTCGCCCGTCGAAGCCAAGTCACAAAGTAATCCAATTCACAAGCGCCGCCTGGCGTGCGCAAGTTGAGATGAGCGTTGACTTCACGATCCACTCCCCCATCGAAAACAAAATGTTGACGCACTGGAATGGCTTCTCTCGCATCGCTGACATAAATCGCGGTATCGAGGGAGTGACATCCCAGATCCATCAGAACACCACCACCACCAGAAGCGGCATCGTCATAAAAGCGCGAATTAGCGCCCGTCTTGGTGGTCAGCGCACCCTCGGAAATGGATATTGACCGCAACGGACCAAACCAATTCTCCGCGACGAGCAATTTTGTCAAAATGACCGAACCATAGCTTCGGCGTTGAAAACCACAAGCTAACGCATGATCGGGATAGAGTTCACAAACACGCACGGCGTCCGTATCACAGGTCGACAGCGGCTTTTCAGCCAAGACGCACGTGCCACGTTTGGCAAACAGATCGTAGTAAGGACCCCTGGCGGTCACGGGCACAGCAAGAAGCACGACATCAGTTTGCGGAAGCTTTTCGAGGTTATCATCCACACCGAACGAGGCGACCTTGTAATTTTGAGCAACGCACTGCGCTGCCTGCGCTCTCTTGTCGGCAACATAGATGATGCGAATGCCTTCGCAAGCGGTCAGCACCGGCAAGTGAACCCGGCTTACAATCTCACCCGCTCCGACGATGCCAACTGAGAGCACGCATTCTGCGGAAACAGGCGACGGGGTGTCCAATCGTTTGATCTCCGTTTTTGCAAGCTCCGCGATTCTCGATTCGGTCATCACGATTCAGCCTGGAGTGATCGTCCAGAAGAGGCCAGAACACTGGACCGCCGCAGTATCTGTTCAGCGTGCGAGCGCGACCAGTTTCTCATGAATGTTCCCCGACCATTCTTTCCCAGGCGTCGAGATAGTACTTCATCCGACAACAGCAACAAGATCGCCTGGGCGAAATCTTCTGCATTTTCTCGCACCAGCACATCATAGCCGTCGTGCACATCCAATCCTTCCACCAGTTCAGGACAAGCGACGACCGCCTTTTCACGCGCGAATGCCTCCACAATCTTCAGCGGCACGCCCCCCCGCACAAATACCGGCAAAGCGATCACCAGGCACTGGCTGTACAACTCGTTGGAATCAGCAACAGCGCCGAGAAGATCGACGTAGCCCAAGGTGCGAAACTTCAGCTCATCGCTCGCGGGCAAGTTTGCGCCCGCCAGCTTAAGGCGTGCGCTCGGAGTTTTTTGCAGCACGATTGGAAATACCTCTTCCACTAAAAACCTGGCCGCCTCGAGATTGGGGAACGAGGAATAAGTACCGATGAAACCGACATTCTCATTAATTTTTCTATCCGTTTCTAGTGCAGGCTGAAAAATACATTCGTCGAGGCTATTCGCCACCACAATTACATTTACCCCTGGAGCGATACGGGTCAGTGTTTCTGCTTCCGCGGGAGATGTTGCCCAAACTTCGCTGCATTGGGCGAGGAAAATCCGCTCCTGCGTCCGGCTCGCAAGATAATTGGAATATAGCCCTAATCGGCTCGTTGCGCCCTTTCCATAAGTCGCAAGGAATTGTGCAGTGAGTTCCGTGAGAACATCAATTGCATCAGCGATCACATGAAAACCGGCACTCAGCAGAACTCCAGCGTAGTGCACCATGAATGATGGCAAGACCACGAAATCTGCTTTGATCCTTTGCGCCTCCCTGAGAATAATTTTGGCTGCGCCAATTCGATCGTACGAGGTGGAAAACGGATAGCGCTCGCCCGGAATCCCGACCGCTCCTCTGACCAGAAAGTCCACTTTGTGTCCGATCAGCGCCGCCGTGGAGAAATCACTATGCGGAAACCGGCGTCCGCCGTGGCGAACTTCATCGCAAATCTGCGCCAATTGCGCGGAATCAGTGGACACAACATCGCGACCCTCCGTCGAAAAATATAGCGATGCGCTGAAACAACCGAGCCGATGGACAAGTTCCAAATTGCTGACCATCCTGAGATGCAAACCGGTCGTCGCTGGAAAGGGGAAGTCAGGAAGCACGGTGAGAACCCGCGTTGAGCCTTTGTTCGCAGATGTGCTGGACTCTATTTGTTTGGAAGGCATTAATTTAGTTCTTGAGGTCACGGCGGCGCGCCCGCAAGATTCCGCATCCCTCCATTGTCGATGGATGAATCGAAACATTGTGTGTTGGCTGCAGAACGCGGCAGAGCAGTTCACGCGTGCCGGGCACGATTTGATCGTGATATTCCATCGCGATCCTTTTGAATCGACCGAGCAGTTCTGGAGTAGCTGCGGCAAAGACGTCGTGCTCAGACCCCTCAATATCAATCTTCAGGAAATCGATTTCTTGCGCCACGGCAAGCTCGAACAATCCGGCTAACGGGATGACAGAAATTCCACCTGTTGCGCTCCCATCCATTCGCAGCACGTGATCAAGAGAACGCGAACCAACTGCCTGCATTCGTCCCTTGCTGAACGCGGCACCCAGAGCCAATTCGCAGCAAGTTACAGTCTTTGGACAAGCTCGCGCCACATTGGATTGGAGATACTTGAAATTTTCCGCGAACGGTTCGAGGGCAATCAGCCGGCAACGCCCGTTCTGCCGAGCCATCTGAATGGCAAAGATTCCGACGTTAGCACCCACGTCCACAATCACGTCTCCATCTGCCGGACGATAGAATCCCACACTGTAAACACGCTCCAGCCACAGCTCTACGATCGCCTCCAGCAGCCCACCGCGCTCTGGCGGGTGGGTGATATGCGTGCCATCCCAGAGCACAACTTCATCGCAGGGCTGCGCTGCCCGCATTCGCTCAACCAGCGATCGGCCATTCCGAAAATGCAGCATCAGCGAGGCCATTTGGAGGACACTTCTCAAATACATATTTCAGATTCGTATTTCGTGCAAAAAAGAAAGCGGGAGGATTGGTTTATGGTGCGGCAATCAACTGCCGATAAACGTCCATCATTGTATCAACCACCGGGCACGGAGAATAGTGTTCTTCGATCAAACGCCGCGCTGCAAGCCGCATTTGCTTCCATTCCGCAGGATTTTGCAGCAATTGGCAGACTTTGGCAGCCAACCCGGCATCGGTTTCGGCAACCCAACAATCGCGTCCATTCTCGTAGTCGATGCCCTCGACGCCCTCCGATGTCGTGACAACGGGCACGCCATAGGCCATCGATTCCATCACTTTGACCTTCATCCCGCTACCCCGTGAAGGCGCATAGACCATCGTCGCAACTTTGGAAAAAAAATCCGACGGATCTGCCAGGTCTTCAGCGAGCGTTAAATCTTGGAGGGACGAATATTTGTGCAAATTCTTGGCGGCATTCCAGCCCGCGATAAAAAGCTTCGCGCGCGGAACTTTCTCTTTCACCAAGGGCCAGATGCGGGTGATCAATCTTTCTGCCGCCGAACGGGACGGCTCCCAGTGCATCGAGCCGATTAATCCGACAACGGGTTCAAGCGCAAACGGCTGCATCTTGTATAAGGAAGTATCCAGGGCGAAAGGCACGACCCAATACTGGCCGTTTGGATTGATCGATTCGGCCATCTTCTTCAGTCTTGGCGTGAGTAGGCGAGTGTGGGGAATTCCACGGAGGAGATGGCTCGTGGCACGTCGCGCCTGCCACAGGGCCAGCCGGTCGCGGAAACTCAGATCTTTCTCGGCCCAATCAATGGCGTCGAAGTAGTGGACGTTGAGCAGCGCTCGGTGTACATCCAGGCCGAGCCACCCCGTGGACATCTGCTCGAGGTGGAGAACGTCATAGCCCTTTGCCAATTCCATTCGCAGCAGATCGCGCAACAGCGGGTCCTGAAGCATCTCGCTGCGCGGACGTACAAGATTCTGCCATTTGCGCCGAAGCGCGACGGCGTCCACTTTGAGGCGATGGCAATGCAGGGTCAGTCGCCCGCCTAACTCCGTTATTCCTGGTTTCAACAAACATTGCTTTGCCGCTGACACGCGTTCCTCCGGCTCCTCAGTCGCGGCCAGTGCCACGACCTCATGACCACGCGCCAGCAACTCTGTGATCAAAACGTAAAACCATCTCGCGGCCGTGTCGCCGAAGGGATGAGGCACAGCCGGGGTTACGACGATAACCTTCATCGGTCCGCACGGTCCAAAGCCATCAACGCACCAGCCCCATGAAACGATACCAGCGACGAAGACCATCCAGCGTTTCGCGAAACGAGAGGCGTGGAGCGAAGCCAAGCTCATGGCGAATCTTGGAATCCAAAACAGGCTGAGGGAAAGTATGCAGCAGCGCGATTTCCAGCTCCGGAACGATCTGCGGCGAATTTCCATTGTTGCCGAGATGCCTCGGCACTGCCGGGTTCCCTGAAGCCATGCGCCGGCGGATAGATTCAAACCCTGGCGCCCGTTTCAACCATGCTTTCAGCGGGTCGTGCCACAGCGCGGAGCGCAGCACAACCGGCGTGTCTTTGGCCCACTGCCCGTATTGCCGAAGCTTGGAAGAACCGCGTTGCACCTCATCCCATGAGAAGTTCACGAGATTATTGACATTGGCTCCGAGCAGCTCGCACAGCGAACCGTAGTAGTCGTGCCAGGTCAGCCCGAAGCCATCCTGCAATACATAAACCTGGTTCGCAGCTTTGGGGTGATGAGCGCTGAGTAGCATCGCATCCAATAGATGCTCAATATGGATGTCGTTCATGTATCCGCGGCCATGATCGACCAGGTAAGCCGTGCCGCAAACAATCTGCCGCGCGGGAGATTCGCTCCAATACTTGCTGCGGGGACCATATATGATGGACGGTCGTAGAATGACGGTTTCCGGCCCGCCTCGCCAACTACTGATAATCTTCTCCGCCGCAACCTTGTTCTTCGCGTACTCCGACTCCGCGGCCGGCTCCAATAGCGAGCCTTCCACGATTGCACTCTTTGGGTGGAATCCGTGGACAACAGCGCTGCTGAGATATACGAAACGACGGAGGCCGGCACTTTGCGCGGCCGCCAGCGCGTTCGTGAGTCCCTGTACGGTTGCCTTATGATCGCCAGTGACACAGTGAAACACAATGTCGGCGCCTTCGAAGACCTTCTTCAGGGTCGCAGGATCTCCTAAGTCTGCGAGGCGCTGCTGCAGACCGAAGCGCGCGAGAAAGGCGCTTCCGGGACCGATGCGGTGAATAACCGGAACCACTTGGGCATGTTGCCCGACGAGCCGCTCCACCATAGCGCCGCCCACAAAGCCGCCGGCACCGAGTACGACATACTTCGCGTCGGCGTTTGCGTCCATCGGCACAGAGTCAGACGACTTGTTCAAACTGCTCACCGTGAAATCACCAGCTGACTGCGTTTCGAGTAGCAATGCGTGACCGTATCCACGCTCTTCCTTGCCTCGGCCGGCGTGACCACGTCCTGCGCCGACTCGTGACGACAAGCGCGGACAAAATTCTTCAACTGCTGTGCCAGCGCGTAGACGAACCGCGCACCGCTGCTCCAGCGCGAGTCGCATTGCACTTCGGCATTCACCATATCCCCGCCGGCCACGCAGAAACGAAACCGGACTGCATCGTCGTGATCCCACTCGATCCAGCCGCGCTCAAACTCCATGCGATAAACATTCGGCATGGTCACGGAACGGCTCATTCGCAATGTGCCCTGCGCGCAGCCGGCGGTCAGGTTCGCAACGCAGTCGCATTCCACTCCGTCCTCCGATGCATCGTCGAAAAACTCGACCACATTCGTTCCTCCCAGCAGCCATTGCAGCACGTCCAGCGTATGTACACCGGAGTCCATAAGCACCCCGCCACCGGCAATTTTGCGGTCGAAAAACGAAAACGACATAGCCGGCCAACCGTAGGGCCCGCCTTCCGTGATCTCAAAAGCACGCGCCGCTCCTAGCGCGCCCGCATCGATCATGCGCTTGATCTCGCTCAAGCTGGGAAACAGGCGGCGAAACATGTTGACGGTAAAAACTCGCCCTGTTTCACCGACCACTCGCTCGATTTCATCACATTCTGCCGAGCTTATCGCCATGGGCTTTTCGCAGAAGACGTGGATACCTAACCGTAGAGCATCGATGCTCGCGGTCTTGTGAAAGGCGTGGGGTAGCGCAACGATGGCTGCGTCGGGCTGCAGTTCCGCCAACATCTGGCGATAATCGCTAAAGTACTTCGCTTTCGGAAACTCCTTCAGCAGAGTTTGGGCACTATCCCGGTTCAAGTCGGCCGCGCCAACCAATTCAAGGTCCGCCTGAACATCCTTGAGTGCCGGGCAATAAAGGACGTTTGCAACTGCACCGCAACCCAGAATGGCCACCTGAAGGGTCATTGAATGAAAGAACCTTGTGATTCCGTAACTCTGAGCAGCAAGCGATCTTGCGCTGGACATTCCCTATTGAATCGACGCCTGAATCGACGCACTCAGAAGTCTCTTTGCAGTGGAATTGACTCAGTTATACCCCAGAATATCACCGCTCTGGCCAGATCTTACCAAGGACTCAGCTGCGTCCGTTTCGGCCAATAAGACTGCGGTAGATGGCGACGGTCTGCTCAGCGGTTTCACGCCACGAAAAAGCTTTGACCCGTTCCAATCCCCGGCTGCGAAGTTGGTTTTTCACATCTGCGTCGACCGCAAATCGTCGCAGCAGCTGCACCAGTTCCTCGCGATTATCCGGATCGAAAAACAAGGCGGCGTCTCCTGCGATCTCCGGCATGGCCCTGCGGTTCGAACACAATAACGGCGTACCGGATGCCATGGCTTCTGTCACCTGAAAACTGAATGATTCCCAAACCGACGGATTCACGAAGAAATCAGCGCGCCGGTACAGGGACGGTAGCTCCTCCGGTAGAGCTTCAACCAGTCGCATCTTCGGAAAGCACCCAAGCGAGCTCCACCGCTTGCGAAGTATTTCGTAGTCCCACCGCTTTCTCGCCGCAATCACTAGAGAATGATCTGGTAGTTGGGCAGCATCGAACGCTTGCACCAGCGCCTCGGTATTCTTCCACACGTTATAGCCGCCGACGTACAAGATGTAAGGCGAATCGATCTGGTATTTCCGCGCAACCTCCGCATCAAGTGGCGACGGACTCGGATGAAATTCCGGAGCGGGCGCCAGGTAGACCCGGCGTGCCTGCCGTTTACGCGCGATCTTCCACTGGATCAGTTCGTTGCGGGTCACATCCGAGACCGTAATGATCACGTCGGCTCGTGTGTAGTTGACCGCCTCAAATTTCCAGTACCACAGTCTCTCTTTGAGCCGCGGATAAACCTCGCGCCAATGAGTACGCTCATAGGAGTTGTGAACGGTCAGAACCAGGGGGCAGGGTTTAAGCAACGGTATGCCGCGTTCGGCCGGTGCATGGAACACGTCAATACCCAGCTCTCGTACCTTACGCGGTAGCGCCCAGTCGACCCAAAGCGTTTCCCGACGAGCGCCGAACACAATAGTGGTCGCGCGTACGCCTTCAAGATGAGCGGCGTGGATTTCCAATGGAGAAAACAAAACGATTTCCACATCATCCCGTTGCGATAACGCCCGCAAGAGTTGCGTCGTATAACGCGTCAGTCCGCGAATTTCCGGGTTTGTGAGAACCGATCCGTTGAACCCGATTCGTAGGACGGAAGAAGCCATAACGTTCGAGTGGTTCAGCGGGTCTTCTTGCCGATTACGATGATGCCCTGCGCGTAATCGACGCTTAAGAGATAGCAGAGACCGCGCATTGCGAAAAGCCGCAGCCTTCCTCGAATTCCCTTGGGCCACGGACCATTCACGAACCGAAAAGCTTCGACTTCAAAACCGCGGACAACCAGATCGGCAGCAAGATCGGCCATTGGGTATGCCTGGATGTGGCCTGTATCCAGCGACCACATCGGAATAACACAAAGAGCGTTGGGTGTCGCGATGACCAGAAAGCCCCCCGGATTCAGCAGCCTTCCAAACTCGTCCATCAAATCGACGTAGTCATTGAGCGACATGTGTTCGATCACTTCGAGACAGAAGATCGCATCGAACTTGCCTGTCACTTGGGACAAGGACGAATATGTATGATCCTCGGAATCGGCGAAATCGAGAGTCTCATAACTGCCATTGAAACCAGCTGCAAGAAACTTGCGCTTGACACGGTTATCGCCAGCGCCGAAGTCCAGAATTCTGGAAGCGTTTTTCGTACGGTCGAAGATAATCTTTTGGATTTCATTCAGTTCGTCCCCCTGGGAACTGCTTACGCAAGGCGCACGTAAACTGACGTTTAGCTTGAGTCGCTCGTGATAACGCGCCCAGTAGTCCCGGTACCATTTGTCGACCTCTGACACGCTCAAACTCCCCTCGACGGCATGATTTATGCTGGATTGGATTCCACTCCCACAGATACGACAGCAGTTCGCCAACTCATTGTCATTCGTACTAAGAAAAAGGCGCAGATCGCGCCTTCCACAACAAGCAGGATCGACAAACGGTAAATCGACGAAATCGCCATCGAACGTATCACCAACAGGTTTCCCAGCACTAGCACGGTGCTCAACATCAGCGGCTCGCGCAAGGGTGCGAACACGCGGAGCCCTTCCGGCTTCCTGGCGTGAAAGAAAGCCAGCAGCCCGACACTCTGCAGCGTTGCCTGGACAATAGCAAACCCAAATAGTCCGTGGTGATAGACGGCGTAGGTGCCGCATATCCACGTCAGCATTGTCACCCACAAGCAGAGGCGAAAATTAAACCACGCGTCACCCTGAGCAAAGAACAGCTCCGACAGGGGCACCCCGACGGCCATGAACGCAGCGGTAACACAATAGGCATAGAGGAGCGGCTGCGCCGGGAACCACTTGTCGGTAAATACCAAGGCAATGATAGGAGTGCTCAAACTCGCCAGCACCGCACAAGCTGGCCACGCGATGCTGGCGTTGATGCGCAACGATTTCTCCACCCGCGACCGGAGCAGTGTGGGATCGCTGGCAGCGCTGCTGAACGCAGGCAGGTAAATGCGAGCCATGGCATTGCAGATCACCAGTGGATATAGCGACAGCGTGGATGCCCAAGAAACATATCCCACAGCGTTCTTGCCGAGCAGGTGGGCGATCATGATCGGTGGAAACGCGAGCGTAGCCATGTTCAGCAGCGACCCGCCCTGGTAGATCAAGCTGAAGCCCACGTGAGGACGGATCGAAGCCCAGGAAAATCGCCTAAAAGGCGGACGCGCGATCAGATTGAATGCCAGGCTGCCGAATAAGTCGCGGCATCCCATAGCGACGACGTAGCACCAGATGCCCTGGTGAAGAAATGCCAATGTGGCCAGCAGGATGGTGTAGATGAGGCTCTCGGCTGCTTCAACCGCGCTGACCACTTTGAATCTCATGGCGCGTTCGAGCAGGGCAAGCGGTACCATTCGCTGATTGCGCACAATGAGCAACACCAAGAAAACGGATGCGGGAAGGTAATTTTCGGGGCCCAGTTTCACCAATCGCAACACCACCGGCAAGAGAGCACCGATCGCGATGGCGAATGTGATCGAGATTCCAAGAATTACTGTCTGCGAGGTCGCGAGTTCGGTGGGCTCAAGGTCGCCACGCTTGCGGATCAGCGCTGCTTTCAGCCCCAGGTCGCCAAAGTAACCGAGAATTCCCTGGGTTACGAAGATCAGAATGGCGAAGCGGCCGACGATCTCGGGACCAAGCCAGCGTGATACCGCAACGCTGCTGCCCACGCTGAGTCCCATGATGACGACCTGGCGGATGACCAGGGCGATGGCAGCGCCGCTCATCTTCCCGCGAAACAGCGTCTGCAACAAGGCGCGGTAGCCGGATGACGGAGGAACCGAGGCGCAGGCATCGGCGATGTCGCCGGCTTCGCGTGGCAGATCCTCCTCGAGAAGCAGCGGGCGTTCCGTCATCGTTTGCCAATTGTAAGTTGCATGCTGCGCTGCATGGATCGAAGAATGCGCCGGATGAAGCCACGATCCAGATGAAATTGTATCTTACCGTGTACAGCCTACTTCGCCGTCGGCTCTCCCGTGGTTGTGGCCTTGGGCACGTGTTTTCGCGAGAGTCTTAGCGTGGCTCATTTCGTCCACCCTATTGGGAGTGCCTTTTCTTATCGAGTTCTTCCAGGCGCGCTTCGATTCTTGCAATATCGCCGGCATATCTGCTGTCAGCCTGGAACAGCTTATGGAACAGGCTCAAGGCCTCTTTGTAATGGGCGCGGGAATCTTCGATCCGGTTCTGATTTCCATCCAATATCCCCAGCGTGTTCAGCGTCTCTGCCACACTTGGTAGGTACACGTTCGGATTCTGCTGCGCCAGTTGGCGGAAAGTCTTCAACGCCTCCTCATAGTGCTGGCGGGCGTCGTCGGTTCGGTTCTGGAATCGATCCAGGTTCCCCAAGTCGTTCAGAGTTATGGCCAAGTAGGGCAAGTACGCGCCGGGATTTTGTTGCGACAGTTGACGGCAAATCTTCAAAGCCTCCTCCCAGTGCTGGCGGGTTTCGTCCATCCGGTTCTGGAGTCGATCCAGGCGCCCCAGGTTGTACAGTGTCCTCGCCAACAAGGGTAGATATTGGTCCGGGTCTTGCTGCGACAGTTGACGGTAAATCCTCGAAGACTCTTCATAGTGCTGACGCGCCATTTCAATCTGGTTCTGCGTCCGGTCGTGGTTCCCCAGGTTCATCAGCGTGCTGGCCACGTATGGCAGATAACTGGCCGGGTCTTGCTGTGACAACTGCCGGAAATAACTCAACGCTTCCTCATAATGTCGGCGGGCATCTTCGCTTCGGTTCTGGACCCGATCCAGTTTCCCCAGGTTGCTTAGCGCCATGGCCATGGCGTAGGGTTCCTGGTTCTGCAGAGGCAGTTGACGGCGCAGATCTAAAGCCCGCTCATAGTGCCGGCGGGCTTCGTCCATCCGCTTTTGCGCGGTATCAAAGTTCTCCAGGTCATGGGGAGTCATTGAGGGGCCGGGGTTTAGGAGCGCAGCCCCCAGGGCGTCATGCACATAGGGATTCCGCTCGGATCTGTAACCGCCAGCGTGTGCGCCCACAAGGTGTACTCGCTCTCCCAGTAGCTCATCTGGCGGTGGGTGACGAAGCCCAGCGCTATCAATACGCACATTGCCGGGATCACCCGCCAAACAGTACGGACTGCTTTTGCCTCCGCCAAGTCGGCAAGACCCCAGGCAATCATTACGAAGATTCCGATCAGCGGAATGTAGGCATAACGATCCGCCATGGCGGCCTCTCCCACCTGCACCAGGCCGATGACCGGAATCAAAGTACCCAGAAACCAGAACCATCCAACCGGCAAGTAGCGCTTGCGGCGAAAGGTAATTACCAGTGCCGTGATCTCATCAAAACCAGCGCGGACAGAGTCCATTGCCATGCCGGCAGAGCAATTGCGGGATGGGGATAGAGCGCAAGCCGCGCCGGCCACAGCATTTTCCACAGGTACAGCCCATAGGCCACGACGGCATTCTCAATTCGAATGGAAAGCGGGAACTCTTCGAAGGTACGCACTGCCTGTCCGGTTCGCTGCGCCTTTAGCGTGATCCATGCGCTCGCGGCCGAGAGAACGAGCAACGGGACTTTCTCCAGCAGCAAGCTTCGATCGCTGTCATTTCGCGGCGCGCTCGACAGCGGAAGGCGAGAGCGACCAGCCGTTCTGCCGAGCGGCCAATAATCCAACAGCAACAAGACAAAGGGCAGCGTGATGACCATCGGCTTGGCCATCAGTCCCACGGCAAACAGCGCCGCCACCAGCAGATATCGTCGCCAATCCGGCTTTCGGGCATACCAGCCATAAGCACCGATCGCCAACAATAAAGAACAACGTGCTCAGCACGTTCTTTCGTTCCGCTACCCAGGCCACCGACTCAACATTGAGCGGATGCACGGCGAACAGCGCCGCCACCAGCAAGCTCGGTCCCACGCGCTTTGTAACCCATACCAACAGCAGAAATAACAGCACCGCATTCAGAGCGTGAATCAGCACGCTATCCAAATGATGGCCGGCCGGATTTAAGGCAAAGAGTTGATAGTCGAGAGCATGTGAGAGCCAGGTCAGCGGATGCCAGTTCGCCGCCTCCGTGGACGTGAACGCCCACTTGATCGTGCTCCAGGACAAGCCACCATGAATGTGGGAATTTGCGATGACGTAATCATGATCGTCCAAGATGAGAAAAGCGTACCCGGCCGCCGGGCTGTAAAGCGCGATCGTCGACCCCGCCAGCAAAACGCAGAGAACGGCATTCAGTTGTTTGGTAAGGAACGGCCCTGTTCTCGGAAGTGCTTTTGGGCTTTGCGTCTTGCGGACTTGGGCACGTGTTTTCGCGAGGGTTTTGGCGCGGCTCATTTCGTCTAGCCCGATTGTACATAGCCGACGAAAACACCAACGACACCGCAATTGTTGCCATCTGCTTGGGGCTCCACGACGCGCATCAGCTCTCCCGGAAAGACGCCTGCGACACTAGCGACCGCAAGTACATGAGCCACGGTTTGAGGGTCACTGTAGTTAAGCCGCTGCGAAACCTTTTAACCAGAATGCACCGCGACGTGGCAAGTCGCGCATAAAGTGATCAAGTTCTCCTCTGAGTCTGCTCCTGAATGGCTGCGGAACTCCCTGTGGTGCACCTCAAGATTCGACATCGTGCCACAGGATTGACACCTCCAGCCGTCCCGACGCAGGATCTGCTGGCGCAGACTTTCGTACGACAAGGGGTCCAGCCGCAAGCGAGCGGCTTTTGGTCGAATCATTCTCAGGACGCCTTCTCACGCAGGTTTTCGAGGAAAGCCTGCTGCTGTTCGCCGGGCAAGAACTTGTAGTAGCGTGAGATCGAGTTGAGCAAGATCTCCGGGTTGCCATTGTCCAGGTGCGCGCCCGCCAGGAAGTCGGCGCAGATCATCTCCAGACAGTAGCCGCGGGATTTGTCCGTGCCCAGCATCAGAGCTGCCGTCTCGATTGCCTGCTCGATCACCGGGAATCTGGCTCTTGTAGACCTTGAAGTAGATCAGCTCCGACGGTTCCGTCTTCCCTTCCCGTCAGTTCCTTCTCCACCTCCCGCCGGAAGTCCTCCTTCGGCAGTTCGCGAGCTTTGTGCAACCAGGTTGCACAATCGAAGTCCTGCCCGTCCCGGCGCGCGATCTTCGCCAACTCCAGCCCCTTCGTCCATCCCACTTCCTTCAGTTCCTTCCGCGCCTGCGGCGGCAGGTGCTCGTGGATCGACATCAGGTAGTACGCCTTCCTTCTCGATTCCGGAAATCGCCTTCGCCAGGAATTCGTCGAACGACTCCAGGTTCTCCAGCCCGCCAGTACTGCCCCGCCCGCACCTCGCACAGATACCTGCCCAGTTCGACAAAGCGGGTATCGCGCTCCGTCTCCTTCTGCTTTTCCCACGCCAGGATCTCGTCGATCTTGGTCAGGACAAACAGTGCTCGCTTGCGATTGAGCTTCGGCGGCATCGGCGGATACCTAGTAAACAAGTTCGTCAAACAGACCAAGATCAACTCCTGGCTTGCGCACGAGGGCGGCTTCGACCAAGGCGGGCTTATCGAGGCAAAGCCCGATGAAGGGGCAGGTTGTGCACGGGTTTTGCGGGAAAGCGGATGCCGCTGTGCGGCAGGAACAGCCCGGACTCGATCCGTCGCGACGGTGTCATCGACCAGGGCTGCGAACTCCTGCGCGCTGCTCCTCGGTAATCGTGGCCCGGAGGTACTGAACTTCGACCAGGCGCTTGCGCACGAAAACAACCTGGGCGACTTCGTCGATTCCCGTCATCCACGAATAGCAGACGAGTTGCGGATCCAGTGCTGAAATGCCGGCCGGCTCTTCCGGATATCGGGCAGACGTAGTCTTCCATTCCAGAACGCAGGGCGTACCGTCCAGTTCACCGATGGCATCGACGTACGATACGAAATCGTTGCCAGAACCGAGGTGTCCGATTGAACTGAATCTGCTGGGTTGAACGAGGGCGACGAATGCGAACGCGGCCGTCCTGAGCGAAGCGCTCGAGCAACTGGATGCCCTGTTGCAGCATGCGGTCCCAGCTGTCGTTGCCGGAGTAGGTCAGGCCCATGTCCTTGCACACGCCCCACTGCTCGAACAGCACAGCCGCCGGGTCTTCACGGCGAAAAAGGGCGGCGACGGCCTGTTCGAAGGCTCGACCGAAAAGCATGGGCGCGCGTGTGTCTTTTTCCTGCCAGCCATCGAGGTAGCGGTGACGGTAACGGCGCGGGCAGCTGAGGTATTGGCTGATCTGGGTGTAGGAGTAGGTCATCGGGTTGCCTCTGCGCTGTTGGAGCGCGAAGCACTCGAAACGGGAGCTGGCGGACAGTTCTTCCCACTGGCTGGCTGGCGCGAAGCCGTCGAGGTTGATGAGTGAAATGCCGTTGAGCACGGTGTGGCTGATCTTGACGACCCCGCGGAGTCCGGGCAAAGCCTTCTCATCGACCTGTTCGTGAGCGAGAAGTTCCGGGTCATAGAGAAAGTCCCGCAGAAACCAGCCCAGCTTCCACATCGCTTTTTGCGTGCAGTAGAGACGACCGACGATGGGCTGACCGGCCAGAGTCCGGGGCTCGAGGACGGAGAGTCGGAGGACGTAGAACGGTTTGTGGGCGTGCCAGCGGAACTGGGCGCCATCGACGCGAACGAGGAAGATGCCGTCGGGAATCTCCGGACGAGAATCGCGGGCAGTTTCGGCGAGGCCAGGGACTTGGCGTTTCATGCGACCACCTCCTGTTTCGGGTGCGGCATAGCTGTTGAGTTGGCAGAGCAGAGCATTTCGGTCCTTCTCGGCCCAGTCGGCGAGTTGCTGAACGAAGTTCTCAACCTGTTCCCGGCTGGCCTCACGAAGCGTCTTTGTGCCGCAGAAGTCGACGGCATAGGCCTTTACGAGTTCGGGATCGAGCTTGTGCTGGCGGATGAGTTGGCAGAGACGGTCACGAACCTTGGGGCCGCTGCCGTTCCCGTTTCCATTCGCTTTCTGGGGTGGAAGCTTCTCAGTCGGACTCGGGATTGTCCCGATTTCTTCGACCGAGCAGATGCCGATACCGTAGGCCTTGCGCAGGGCGCGATTGACGGCTCGCGTTTCCGCTACGCGCATCTCGGCACCACGCACGAGCGACGAAACGTTCGAGGGATCGGCGTCGCCGTAACCGACGAAGCCCCTGCATTGTTTTGATCTATAAACAGTTGCCTTGAAGGCCCAGCGCTGTGAGCTTGGATCACAAGACTTGCTTACCGGAGAGACCCCAATACCGGTGCAGTGCTTGCGTCGCGCGAGACGGAGGAGGCCCGCGTGCGTAATATACCAGCCATGATTTAAGAGAAGCAGATCGCCATGGCTCACGGATAGCTGATGTTCCCTGGTCACAGATTCAAAGCTGCTCTTTAGTTCAGGACTCAGTGGCCCCCATCTTTCTTGTGCCGTTTTCAAGTCCGCTCTTACCTCGGCTTGTCTGGTTTTCATTGTGCCTCCAAATGAGCAACAAACGGATGACAAAAGGATGACATTTAAAGAACGAAATGTCAACAGCGTTCTTCGAAGCGCAATACTGGGTGAGCCGGTCAGTGCTAAGATTTTGCGGATGAAGAAAGATACGCGCCTGACCTTTAGGGTCAGGTCTGACATGAAGAAAGAGCTTGAAACAATCGCGGCACGCGAAGGACAAAGCGTCGCGCGAATCTGTGAAGCCTTTCTCCTGGCTGGGTCGGACGCCTACAAGAAAGACGGAACTAGACTACTGCAGCGTCTCATCGGGCGGCTCAGTACAAAATCTTTGGAGTAAAACGGCAGTATCATGGAAAGTTGATACCTAAAGTTTGTGCCCCTGGTGCACAATCATCTTCAATGACTCAATGAAATCGAGCCTCGCAACCGCTGTCGAGATTCACGGTCGCCACACAAACGACTCAAAAAGGAAATTCGAGGATCCGATATTGAAAACCGGAACTTATCAATAAATAGAGCACCATTCTCTCCTGACATGCCAATGCGGCAAGCCGCAAGGAGTTCATGACTTTCGTAACCAGCCGTGGGGATTCTCCGAACGTCTTCCCGCATCCGGAAGATAAAATGTAAAAGAACACCGATCCGCATCTCCGTGCTCAAAAGAGTTTCCGGGCTGCGGAACGACACCACCAGCCGTTCTGGTCCGGCGAAACCTTAACGGCAACGTTGCAAAGTCCAACCACGGGGAAAACTTCTTTATGTCGCTAGAGGAACGCTCAAAAGATTCCTCCGCTAAATCGGCGCTCACAAATCTTTCGCGCAAGCGGCCCGCATCGGAACGCAGAATCCAGGCTAACCGGCGCAATGCACGTCGCTCCACTGGGCCAAAAACCGAGCGCGGAAAGCGCGCCGTAGCCCGCAACGCGATTCAACATGGAGTCCTCGCGCGGGAGGTCGTGATCACAGCCGGCGATGGCGAGGAGAGTTTGGAAGAGTTTCACGACTTGGTCAAACGACTCTGTGAATGTTATGACCCCGTCGGTGTCGTTGAGGAATCGCTCGTACAGGACATAGCGAATTGCTGGTGGCGAAAGGCGCGCGTCATTCGTGCCGAGAATGGAGAATTACGCAAGCAACTGGACACACTAGAAGTGGATCGAGCACTGCAACATTCAGACAAGGCAAATCTGGATCTAATGTTAGCGGAAATGAATTTGTCCTTGTTCAGCGTTGCGAACCACGCGGACCAGCAGATATCCACAATGGACCGATGGTTTATCATGCAAGACGCACAGCGGGATTTACGGAGACATCACTCCAGTTTGGCGTACCTGAGCGCACTTCTACAGAAAGCGAAATCCGAGATCGCCGGCGACGGTTATCTGTCGGAAGGAATCAGGAAGAAGATTCTTGATGCGTTCTGCTTTTGGGATTGCTTGTTCGCCCTTACCTGCCTGAATGCCGGTCCACCAAACGCGAAAATAGAAGGCCTACCATCTGAAAAGATTGTGGGCAAAGAAACTGGCAAAAGAACACGCCGATGTCGCCGCCTATATTGACGATAAATTGGAAAGGATAAGCGCGTTCAAAGACTACGCAACAGAGCGCGAGAACCTCGCATTAGACGCGGCGGCGCGGAGCTTTAGCTTACCGCCCAAGGATGCAACCGACAAACTGCTCCGCTATGAATCTCATCTGGACCGGCAACTGTATCGCGCCATGGACCAGTTGGAGCGTCTACAAAGGCGGCGCCGAGGGGAAAACGTGCCGCCCCCACTCAACATTAATCTAGGGCGAAGAAGATAGCTTTTTACGAAACAAAGCCAAGAAGTACTTTGTTTTCAATCGGCAACTTTACCTTGCTGCCGCCGGGGTCGGGTACGGCAGCGTACAGACAAACGTATTCTGCCAGCCATATGCTGTGTTTGGGCGGCTAAGATAATCGGATTGAACGGACGTCTCCGATGCCCCCTTCCGAAGGACGATTAAAGTTGGATTCGTGAACGATTACTGCGAATCCGAAACGATGCTGCCGCCCGCAAATTCCTTGAAACCAGCGGTAACTTTTACTGCATCACAACCTAACCGTCAGAGCGATGCGATTGTCGCGCTGCCATATGGCACGAAAGGGAGTTCGATGGCGATCAACCTCTCGAACTTACCCGAAGCGTCAAACTTCCCCGTAAACGCCTATCGGGAGCGCGCTTCTTGTGCCAGTTCCTGCAGGCTCTCTTCGACGCCCGCAACAGGGCCGGCATATCTCGCTGGGTCGCCCTGGGCTAGCTTTTGGTAGATGGTTTCGGCCTGCGTGTAGTGAACGCGGGATTCTTCGAGGCGGCTCTGGAGTCGATCCACTCGCCCCAAATTGTTCAGTGTCATCGCCACACTTGGTAGGTAGACCGCGGCATCCCGCTCCGCCAGTCGCTGATCAATCTTCAAGGCCTCCTCATAGTGCTGCCGTGCTTCCTCCATCCGGTTCTGGATCGCATTTAGGCGCGCGAAATCAGTCAGGGTCATCGCCAAGTCGGGCAGGTATACGGCGGGACTCTCCTCTGCCAGTCGCCGGTGAATCTTCAAAGCCTCCTCGTAGTGCTGACGGGCTTCTTCCATCCGATTCTGAATGGTGTCAAGAAACCCAAACTCATTCAGCGTCATGGCGAGGTTCGGCAAGTACTTGTTGGGATTCTGCTGAGCGAGTTGCCGTTGGATCTTCACGGCCTCCTCATAGTGCTGGCGCGATTCTTCCATCCGGTTCTGGAGTCGGTCCAGAGATCCCAGGTTATTCAGAGTTGCCGCCAAATAGGTTGCGTACTCGTCCGGACTTTGCTGCGCAAGCTGCCGGTAAATGTTTAAAGCCTCCTCACAGTGCCGGCGGGCTTCGTCGGTTCGGTTCTGCAGTCGATCGAGATTCCCAAGATTGTTCAAGCTCCTTGCCACGTCCGGCAGATATGCGCCTACGTTTTGCTGCGTTAGTGACTTGTGCAGTTCCAAAGCCCGCTCAAAGTATCGCCGGGCTTCATCCATCCGGCTCTCCTCCGTAGCAAAGTTTTCCCTGTCATGTTGCGTCATCTCCGACTCAGGATGCATGAGCGCGACCCCAAGCGCGTTAAGCGTCATGGGACTTTCCCCAACTTCGAGAGTATGCGACCAAAGATCATAATCGCTCTCCCAATAGCCAATTTGGCGACTGGTGACCCACGCCAATGCTGTCAAAGCGCACAGTGCAGGAATTGTTCGCCACACGGTACGGACCCTCTTCGCATCCGCAAAATCGGAAAGGCCCCAGGCAATCATTACGAAGATTCCGATCAGTGGGACATAGGCGTAGCGATCCGCCATGGCGTACTCTCCCACCTGCACCAGACCGATGACCGGAATTAAAGTACCGAGAAACCACAACCAGCCGACAGCAAGGTAGCTCTTCCTGCGAAAGCCCACGACCAATACCGTGACACCAATCAACATCAGCCCGGATAGAACCCATTGCCACGCTGGGAGAACTAGAGAGTGTGGATAAAACGCAAGCCGTGCTGGCCAGAGCATTTTCCAAAGGTATAGCCCATAGGCCACGACCGCATTCTCGATTCGTACGGCGAAAGGGACCTCTTGAAAGGAACGCACCGCATTGTGCTGCGCCTTAAGCGTGACCCAAGCACTCGCGGCCGAGAGTAATAGCAGCGGAACTTTTTCCAGCAACAGCCAAAAGTATGACATTCGCCGCACACCGCTCTCACTGGTCGAGTCCCCCGGAACTCCACCAAGCGGCATTCTGCTCAGCGGCCAATAATCCAGCAGCAATAAGACAAAGGGCAGCGTGACAACCATCGGCTTGGCCATCAGTCCCGCAGCAAACAGCGCCGCCATCAGCAGATATCGACGCCAACTCGGCTTATGCGCATACCACACATAAGCACCGCTCGATGAAAGAAAGAAAAAAGTGCTCAGAACGTTTTTTCGTTCCGCTACCCATGCCACGGACTCAACATTGATCGGATGCAATGCGAACAGAGCCGCAACGAAAAGGCTTGGCCCTCGGCGTTTTGTAACCCATAGCAACAGCAGAAATAACAGCACCACATTAAGAGCGTGAATTAGGACACTATCCAAATGATGGCCAGCTGGGTTTTGCGCAAACAGTTGATAGTCGAGAGCATGCGAAAGCCAGGTTAGGGGATGCCAATTTGCCGCTTCGGTGGAAGTGAGAGCCCACGTGACGGTGCTCCAGACAATGCCATCGTGGATGTGGGGATTTGCAATGACGTACTCACGATCGTCCAAAACCACAAATGGATGCCCGATGACCGGACTGTAGAGAGCGATTGTTACCGCTGCGAGCAGAACACAGAGGATCGCATTCAGGCTCTTCCCAGAAGGTAGCGTTCCCGTGTTCGGACGAGTTCTTTGATTCGCCCTCGTGCGGGACTGAGCACGTGTTTTCGAGAGCGTTTTGGCCGGACTCATGCCAAACCTATCGGGAGCGCACTTTCTTTTTTAGTTCTTCCAGACTCGCTTCGACTCTCGCAACATCGCTGGCATATTGATCGGGGAAAGCTTGAAAGAGCTTTCGATAGAGGGTCAGAGCCTCACGATAGTCGCCCCGTGATTCTTCGATTCGGTGCTGGTTTTGATAGAGGAACGCCAGGTTGTTCAACGTCCCCGCCAAGTATCGAGAGTAAGTATCCGGATCCTTTTCCGCAAGTTGCCGGTAAATCTTCAACGCCTCTTCGTAGTGCTGACGCGCATCCTCAGTCCGATTCTCCGCTCCATCCAGGACACCCAGATCGTTTAGTGTCATCGCCAGATAAGGCAGGTACGCATTCCCATTCTGCTGCGCCAATTCACGGCGAATTCTCAACGCCTCTTCATAATTACTCTGTGCGTCGTCCATCCTCTTTTTCATCCCGCTCTATAACTGCTAGCCCATTCAATGCTTCCGCAACACTGGGCAGATATTGGTCGGGATTCTGCTGCGCTAGTTCGCGGTAAATTTCCAAAGCAGCCTCGAAGTGCAGCAGCGCTTTGTCATTTTCCATCTTGCTTCGCTCCAGATATCCCAGGTTCATCAGTGCTTGCGCCCGGTCTCCTGGGTATGGATCGCGATTCTGTTGCGCCAGTTGATAGTGGATCTGCAACCCCTCTTCATAGTAACGGCGCGCTTCCTCCGTATTGTTTTCCGTCCGCTCCAGGTTCGCAAGGTTGTTCAATGTCACCGCCATGTCCGGAAGGTAGGTGTCCGGATTCTTGCGCGCAAGTTCACGGCGCATTGCTAAGGACTGTTCCAGGTGCCGACGCGCTTCCTCCATCCTCTGTTCCGCGGTGAGATTCTCGAGACCATGCGGCGACAGAGTCATAGAAGTGTCCATCAGAACGGTACCCAGCGCGTCATGGGCAAAGGGATTTTCCTCCGTCACTGCCAGGGAGTGCGACCACAAATCGTATTCACTATCCCAGTAGCTCATCTGACGGTGGGTGACCACGCTGAGCGCGATCAGCACGCCCACCGCCGGAACAACCCTCCACACCCGCGGTTCATTCCGAACTTCCAGCCAGTCGCCCACGCTCCATGCAATGATGATGAAGATTCCGATCAGCGGAAGGTAAGCGTAGCGATCAGCCATCGCAGCATCCCCGACTTGCACCAGGCCAATAACTGGAACCAACATTCCGAGGAACCACAACCATCCTACTGTCACATAACGGCGCCCCCGGAAAATAACTGCCCCCGCTGTAATGCCGATCAAAACCAGCGCGGATAAAACCCATTGCCACGTCGGCAGACCCGCCGCCGCATGTGGATACGCAATCGCCAGCCGCGCCGGCCAGAGCATCTTCCACAAGTACAGGGCGTAGGAGACAACAGCATTCTCGATTCGTCCAGCAAATGAAAACTGATACAGGGTTCGCACCGCGTATCCGCCACGCTGCGCCTTAATGGTCACGAGGGTGCTTGCAGCCGAGATAGCAAACAGCGGAATCTTCTCCATCAGCAATTGCGAAATCGGCAACTGCGGCGCACGCACTTGCGAAAGCGGGCTGCCGGGAGTTCTGCCTAACGGCCAATAATCCAATAGGAGCAAAACAAACGGCAGCGTAATTACCATCGGCTTAGCCAGCAAACCCAAAGCAAACAGCGCCATGACCGATAGATATCGCCGCCACTGCGGCTCTTGCGCGTACCAGCCATATGCGCCGATCGCTGCGACAAAGAAAAACGTACTCAATACATTTTTGCGCTCTGCGACCCACGCGACGGATTCGACGTTGATAGGATGCAACGCGAAAAATGCCGCCACCAACAAACTCCGACTGACACGTCCTGTGAGCCACAGCAGTACAAGGAACAATAGAACCCCATTCAATCCGTGGATCAACACACTATCGAAATGGTGGCCCATCGGATTGAGAGCAAACAGTTGGTAATCGAGCGCATGTGAAAGCCACGTCAGCGGATGCCAATTCGCTGCTGTAAATGCCGTGAACGCCCACTTCACCGTGCTCCAGCTCAGGCCGCCATGGACGTGCATATTTGCCGTGACGTAATCGGTGTCATCGAGAACGACAAACGGGTATTCAAGCACCGGGCTGTAAAGAGAGATCGTTACTGTTAGCAGGAGCAGGCAGAGAAGGGTAGTCCGTGTCTTGCCCGTGAGGAATGTAACCGCTCCCGGACGCGCTTCATAGTTCGACTTGCGACCACGGGGTCTGGAGAGAGTTTTAACGCTGCTCATCTGCTTTGCTCGATTGTACACAGCCGACGAAAACGGCCGATGCGACAGTCGACCTCTAAAATAGAACCTATGTTGTTGTCGTAACGAAAGAGGTTTGATTCTGCGATTTCGCTGAATTCACTACGTCGAGATCTCGATAGGAATGACCGGAATGTCGCGGCCTGCAATGCGCGAATAGGATTTCAAATCGGATAAAACCATATCTCGCACCAGTTCGGTGAACGAGATGCGGGCCCTCCAATTCAGCCGTTCATGCGCTTTCCTCGCATCTCCCAGCAGAACGTCCACTTCGGCAGGCCGAAGAAATCTTTCGTCGAGCACCAGATATTTGTAGGGATCTAGATCGACTACACCAAACGCACATTCAAGGAATTCCCGCACCGAGTGAGTTTCCCCGGTCGCGACCACATAGTCATCTGGCTTCTCCTGCTGGAGCATGAGCCACATGGCCTCTACATATTCCTTCGCGTGACCCCAATCGCGCTTGGCTTCGGCATTGCCCAACCGGATTTCGTCGGCCATTCCAAGTTTGATCTGCGCCGCCAGAGAAGAAATCTTGCGCGTTACAAACTCCATGCCGCGCCGTGGCGACTCATGGTTGTACAACATCCCGCACGAGGCGTGCAGTCCGTACGCTTCCCGGTAGTTGCGCGTCAGATGGTAGCCTGCAACTTTCGAGATTCCATAAGCCGACCGCGGACGAAACCCGGTAAGCTCGTTTTGCGGCGCCGGCGCTGAACCAAACATTTCGCTCGATCCCGCAAAATAAAATCTCGCCTTTGGCGCCACATCGCGGCACGTAGATAACAGATAGTGCGTGCCGTTGACATTGACCTCGAAGGTTGAAAACTCATCTTCAAACGAATAACTGACGTAGCTCTGCGCCGCCAGATGATAAACCTCATCCGGTTGCACAGCCGCCACCACCTTCATCAGACTGGGATAGCTCTCGAGCGATGCGGCATGAAGGCAAATCCTGTCGAGTAGGTGTTGAATTCGCGAGAGCCGGTGCTGGGGATCTTCTATCGCTACACGGCGGACGATGCCGTGGACTTCATAACCCTTTTCTAAGAGCAATTCCGATAGATAGCTTCCGTCTTGGCCTGATATACCGGTAATGAGTGCGCGTTTTGAGTTAGCCAAAGTTAATCTCTATAACATCAAGTGGGATAAAATCACCTACAGCTTTAGCCAAAAATTCCCCGACGCCGCTGGAACATGGTTCGCATCGAGTGGACACGAACCGGGCTTTGCCGCGTCAGTAAAGCAGTCTAGCACAGCACAAGGTATTCGCTTCCACGTTCTCGGCCGCGAGGTCACATAGGAAACATATTTCACAATCAGATCAATCGAGGCGGATTCGATCTAATAAACTTTTCAGCTTTCTCCAAAGGTTGCTACAATTGGGAGCACTTTTCGGTCGTGTCGCCCCGGACGAGCGTCCGCAAATTTGCCCCTCGCGCAAAATCATCGCTGGCGTGGAGTTGTGAATGGAGTCTGAAAATCTTCGGACGTTAGTCCCTCGCAGAAACGAATTGCAGGTGACCGGTCCTGTCGTCGGTGGCGCTTTACCGCCCGCATTCAACGCCACATCCAGCCACGTGCCCAGTCTATGGGATTATTGGCCGATTGTGCTCCGTCATAAATGGACGATCCTGTCCGTCATGCTGGTGGCATTGTTGGTGGGTGCGGTGGTTTCTTTTTCCGCCACCCCAGTGTATGAAGCCGTTGGACGCGTAGTAATCAATCGCGAGGGAGCTGACGCTGCGGGCTTGAAAAATTCCGATGCCAGTGGCAGCGATTCCTCCGACGATTACATGGTCGCGATGGATACGCAGACCCATATTCTGCAAAGCGATGCGATTGCGAAGCGCGTCATCCGGAAATTGAATCTCGATTCAAATTCGGCATTCGCCGGCAAGGGAGCACTACCGGCGAGCACGACGCCCGACGCGGCCACCGCGGAATCGCGAGAGATCGAACCTCGTCGCGAAGCGGGGCTCGTCTCGAAGTTTCACGGGGCGCTGAAGGTCAACTCCATTCCACGGACACGTCTGCTCGAAATTCGCTTTTCGAGCACGGATCCAAATCTAGCCGCCAATGCGGTCAATACTCTCATTGACACGTACATTGAACAGAATTACAAAACCCGCCTCGACGCCACCATTCGCACCTCGAACTGGTTGACGCAGCAGTTGTCGGAACTGCAAATGAAAGTGGAAGAATCTCAGGAGAAACTGGTTCGCTATCAAAAGGAACATGGGATCCTCGGCATTGATGAGAAGGAAAATATCATCACCTCCAAGCTCGACGAACTCAACAAGGAGCTGACGGCTGCGGAAGCGGATCGCATGCAAAAGGAATCCGTGTATCGCCTGGCCATGTCTGGGGATCCGGATCTGCTGACCAACGTCGATCCCTCCAGCCCCCTGTTCAAGCTAAGAGGCCAGGAAGAAGATTTGCATCGCGAACTGGCGCAAGCGAGTGTTCATTTCCAGCCGACGTATCCGAAGGTACAAGAGTTGACTCAGCAGATGGAAGCCGTCCAGGAAGATATCAAATCTGAAATTACCCGTCTGGCGCTCAAATACCAGAAAGACTATCTGGCCGCCCTCGGACGTGAAAAACTGCTTCGCGCCTCTCTGGAAAACCAAAAGACCGAAGAGAACCAGCTCAATGAAAGTGCCATCGAATACAGCCTTTTGAAACGAGATGTGGAGAGCAATCGACAGCTCTATGAAGGCCTCCTGCAAAAGCTGAAGGAAGCGGGCGTCATGACTGGATTGCGGTCGAGTAATGTTCGGATCGTAGATCCGGCATCGCCCCCAACGGCGCCAGCGTCGCCCAATATTCCTCGCAACCTCGCTGTCTCACTTGCGCTTGGCCTCGTTGGTGGATTGTCGTTCGCATTTATTCTGGAATCGCGTGACAACAGCGTTCAGTCCCTGGAGCAGGTTCGGATGATTACATCCTTACCCTCGTTGGCGGTAATTCCGTTCTCGTCCCGCCCACGCCAGCGATCGCTATCATCTTCTCGAGTGACAAACCTTTCACAAACAACTGCTGCCGTAGCCTCAGCGACGCGCCCAAAGTCGGAGATCGCCGAAGCGTATCGTGCTTTGCGGACTTCCATTTTGCTGTCTAGAAACGGAAGATCAGCCAAGGTCTTGATGATTACCAGCGCCCTGCCTCAGGAAGGCAAGACCACTACGAGCGTGAATCTTGCTATTGTGCTCGCTCAGCAGGGTTCGCGCGTATTGTTGATAGAGGCAGATATGCGTCGCGCCGGCATCTCGCGGCTGCTTGGGATCGAATCAGAAACCGGTCTCAGCACCATATTAGGGGAGACGAATATTCCAGATCCTGAGGAATCGATTCGATCCGTTTCCGAAGTGCCAAATCTTAAAGTGCTACCCGCCGGCCCTGTCGCGCTACATCCCTCCGAGATGCTGGCGTCAGCCCGCATGAGAGACCTGATGCACAGCCTGGAAGCGGAATTCGACCACATCATAATCGATACGCCGCCGGTGCTCAGCGTGACCGACGCAGCACTGTTATCGGCGTTGGCCGATTCCACGATCTTGGTAATAAGAACCGGCGTGACAAGCAGAGCTGCACTTCGCCGCGCTCATGATGTGCTGGCGCATGTCGATGCGCGCATTATGGGGGTAATTTTGAACGCAGCTGACTTCACCGCCCCCGACCGATATTCTTACGGCACCCGGTACGTCAATTACTATCAGGACTCCGCGCCCGCAAAAACTGCTCAGCGCGAGTAACCATGATTGCTCCGCTGCGCCCTCGCACGAAGAACGCTCTGTTGACCCTGCTCTGCGTAGGAATGCTATCGATTTATATCGCCAGGGTGTTAGCCATCTATCTCGCGCAAAGCCTCGCCGACGCTTCCCAAGGCGAACGCCGAATCACGGATTTAGAGCGTTCCATTCGGCTGGCGCCCGACGATGCCGAGTTTCCTAATCTGCTCGGCCTTCGACTTTCCGCCTCCGATCAGGATGATCAACGCGCTATCGCCAATCTCCAAAAAGCTGTCAGCCTGAATCCCAACCGGAGCTTCTATTGGCTCGACCTGGCCTCGGTCTACCAGTTCACAGGTAACGTGGACAAGGAAAATGAAGCGCTGCAGTCGGCGATGAATGCTGAGCCTGCGAACCCAGAGATATCCGCGGAAGCCGCCCAAATTTTTCTCGCGTCTGGAGAAGCAGACCGAGCCTTTCCTCTTTTCAAGCAAGCTCTCGAGCGAAACCCGGAGGCTGCCGATACCATTCTGCCTTTGTGCTGGCGCGAGACGCAAAACGCAAATCTCATTTTTGCCCGCGTAATTCCAGCGAATCCCCGACTTCAGTTGGCGTTCCTGCGCCTGCTCACCGAACAAGGCCAATCCATTGCCGCGAGCGACGTATGGCAATCCATCGTCGCCGCTCACAAGTCATTCCAGCCGCAACTAGGGTTTTTTTACCTCGATTACTTACTGACGCAGCATGATGTCGCCGGATTCGATCGCGGTTGGCACGCCCTTGCCGATCTCGCCCCCGAAATTCGCGCGTACCTGCCGAACGAGAATCTCATTGTGAATGCCGGCTTCGAGCAACCGCTTCTTAACTTCGGTTTCGACTGGAGATGCGAACCCGCAGATCATATTACCGTTGGCATCGACGATAAAACGGCACACTCCGGAACTCACTCTCTATCATTGTCTTATGACGGCAATCCCGCCTACGATTCCGGATGGAAACAGCTTGTCCCTGTAGAACCCAACGCAGATTACGATTTCAGCGCCTGGATCAAGAGCGAAAACATAACCACCTCGAGTGGTCCTAGGTTCGCGCTCGTCGATGCCCTCAGCGGTGCCAATCTCCTTTTGACCGACGACGTGCTCGACACTCACCCCTGGCAGCAGATCAAAGGCACACTGCGCATACCGTCCGAGACAAAACTGGTGGCCGTAAAGATTCTAAGAGCCCCGGCCAACACCAGAATCAGCGGACAGGTTTGGATCGACGACTTGCGGTTGGTTAAGAAATGAGGTGAGAAACTTGAGATCAATAAATAGGTGACAAATAGAGAATGCCGCCGGGCCAGCTTATCGAGGGCGTAGCGCCAGTCGTCACGACTCCACGTATTCGTCTGCGCATGGAACGCGGATTGAAAATGTCTGTGTTCATCGCGATCTGCGTTGTCCTGATGTTTGGGCCGCTCGCCCTGGGCGTTGTCGATTTCTGGTCGACTGCACTTTTTGAAACTGGCGCTGCGGCCGTTCTTTTGCTATGGATGGCCTGGCAACTGACGGCCATCAAGGTAAAAATAAGATGGAATCCGCTGTTTGCCCCAATGCTGGCGTTCCTCGCTCTTGTTGTGATACAGATCGTATTCCATCGCACCGCCTATTTGTACGATTCCTTATCCGAACTTTGGCGCTGCATTGCCTATGGAATTCTGACCTTTATCGCCGTGCAACTTGTTCAATCTGACGAAAACTTCGTTCTAGTCTTCGGCCAGTCTTTAGCCGCCTTCGGCTCCATCTATGCCGTTTTTGCCGTCCTGCAGGGTTTCACCTCAGAAGGAAAAATTTATTGGCGCATCAAACCACAAGCTGGAAACGTCTATGGCAGCTACGTGAACCACAATCATTACGCCGGCTTGATGGAGCTAATTCTCCCCATCGCGCTCGTCCTGGCGTTCAGCGGCGCCGTTCAAGGCGCGAAGCGTATTTTGCTGATTTCTGCGGCCACCCTGATGGCAGCCTCAGTCTTCTTATCCCAATCTCGCGGCGGGATGTTCGCAGTCATCGTGGAGATGGTGTTCCTGGCGATTTTTTGGATCCCTCAATTCTCGCGATGGCGGAAGTCCGCCGCTGTGTTTGCTTTGTTCTGCCTCGTAACTGCATTATTTCTGGCTTGGATCGCTCCCCAAGTCGGTAGCCGCATCACCGACACTCACGATCCCGCGCGATGGTTGATCCATCGCGACTCCATCCGCATGTTTGCGGCCCACCCAATTCTCGGTAGCGGACTCGGAACTTTCGCTACCGTGTTTCCTCGTTATCGCACTTTTTTCGACGGTTTTTTTGTCAATAACGCGCACGATGACTATCTTGAACTCCTGCTGGAGTGCGGACTGGCAGGGTTCGGCATCGGAGTGTGGTTCCTTAAGGTTTTGTATCATGAGGGATTTCGGAATCTTCGTCTCGCGAGACAATACCGGGCCGCGATGATAAGCACCGCAGCTCTCGCGGGATGCACGGGCCTACTGGCGCACAGTTTTGTTGACTTCAATCTCCACATTCCGGCAAACGCAGCATTCTTTTATGTTCTCTGCGCTATCGCCACAGCTTCCATCGGCCATGCAAGACAAAGCATTGCCACCACAAAAGGCTCAAATTGAAATTCTGGTTGGGTGAAAATTGTTTCACATTGACCCAAAATGGGCTTGGAGAGCACAATAGGGAACCAGTCTTTCCTTAAAAGAAAATTTGTTCAAAACTAACGCGGTTAATAGGGCGTGAACTAATTAAGATGACCACACTCTTCCTATCTTTGATCTTGATGAGCATCTGGGTCGGCTTCTACCAGTTGGTGAAGCAGCAGGGTCGTATCCTTGTGCGTTTGGATAACGTGGAACGCAACCTGTTCTCTCTTGGCAAGAACGTTCGGCTCGCGGAAGACACCGTCGTCGAGGGACTGCCGTTAGGAGCCGAGTTTCCAGATTTTGAATTGACCGATCTATCCGGCACAACCCGCAAACTCTCGGATTTTCGCGGCCAACGCCTTCTTCTCGTCCATTGGAATTTTGATTGTGGATTTTGCGATGCCATTGCGGGCGATCTGGCGCGCCTCGAACCCGATCTCGAAACTCAGAATGCCCGTGTCGTGCTTCTGGCATCGGGCGGAGGCGCATTTAACCGCAGCCACGCTACCAGCCATGGCTTAAATTCACTGATTCTCCTACTGAACGAAAAAGAAGAGGAAAAGAAAGTGCCCAAGCCCTTCGAGCACCAGGGCACGCCAGTCGCTTACTTGTTGGATGAACATCTTCAAGTCGCAGCGGCGTTCGCAAGCGGAGCCGATCAAGTCTTCGCTCTGGCTCGAAGCATCGCCACATCTGCGCATGACTCCAGCGAAGGCAAGCTGGCGCGTACGCGATTGAAGAGCGAACGCTCACTGGCTGAAAGCCGCATCGAGCGCAACGGCCTTCCGGTCGGCACACCAGCGCCCAAATTCCAATTGCCTGACCTTCACGGCCGACTCGTTTCGATGGAGGATTACCGAAGCCGGCGTGTGCTGTTGGTCTTCAGCGATCCGCACTGCGGACCATGCGATGAATTGGCCCCTCATCTCGCTCGTTTCCACAGGCAACATCGCAGCAACGGTCTTTCATTGATTATGATTGGGCGCGGCGATATAGACGAGAATCGCGACAAGGCAGAGAAATTCGGATTTGAGTTCCCGGTCGTGCTTCAGGATAAGTGGAAGCTTTCAAAAGAGTACGGAATCTTTGCCACACCTGTGGCTTTCTTGATTGCAGAAAACGGTGTGATTGCCCAGGACGTGGCAGTCGGAAAAGACGCAATACTGGCCCTAGCCGCTGATGCGGCCAAGAAAGCAGAGTGGAATGAACTCACTATTCGATGATGTGTCGCGAGTTATCGGTAGCTCAGTTTCACGTCGCAAAATGCTCGGCATGGTTGGCGGCGCCGTTGGCAACGCTATGCTGGTGTATATTGGTTCGCGGGCCTCTGCTTTTGGCCTGGAAACTCAAAGTTCGGGAAAGTGCGGCCGCGGCGAAACGCCTTGCGCCAATAAGTGCTGCAACTCGGATCAAGTCTGCGACGATGGAGTCTGTTGTCCCCGAGGGACCCGACATTGCGGTGGTGGTCTCTGTTGTCCACCCGGCCAAAATAACTGCCATGGGAAGTGCTGCGCCGGAACGTGCACGAATGGTGTGTGCTGTGGCAAAGACTCGCGTTATTGCGGCGGTGTGTGTTGCCCCGATAGAGTTGTTTGCTGTGAGGGTAAATGCTGTAGTAGCCCGACCAGTGTCTGCTTCCATGGCAAATGTTGCCTTTCTGGCATCATCTGCAATGGCCTGTGCTGCCAGCCGAACGAAGTTTGCTGTGACGGCAAAAGGTGCGTGGATCGACACGAATCTCCGATTAAGTGCTCAAGTTGGTAGGTCATTGCACACGCAGAAGAAACTGGAAAATAGCAGATTGCACAAGTAAAGCGGCGAATTAACAGTGTGTTAGTCGCCTGTGCCTTGGTAAGTACTATAGGTACATTTATTGGTGCATTGCTTGTATCGCAACATCTTTTAGCGATATATTACAGGGCAATTAGCTGGTTGTAATAAACCCGATTAGTTACAAGGGGTCCGATGTACACCCCAAAAACACTTTCACTTTATCTAGAGCAGATTTGGCGTCGCTTCTCGCTTGTATAAGGTCCGATGTTTCGGTCCTAGTCGCGATGCGACAGGCGCTTGCATGTCGTCACCCAAGCCTCCTCTTATTGGACGTTTTTTTTTCGAGAATTGTATGTGCACTCGCCTTACTGGCATCGTAGTTACTTTCCTGGTCTGTACAGTAGGCGTCTTCGCGCAGTCTTCAGCGGGCGTAATCACCTCGCCGCCTAACGATTCAACCCTAGCCTCCAGCACTGTAGTTTTTCAGTGGAGTGCGGGTGCGTCGGCTATGGCATATTGGCTCGATATTGGCAACGTTGCTGGCGGCAACAATTACTATTCCTCTGGGAACCTGGGCACGGTGCTAACCGTTACCGTTAATACTCTGCCGAACAATGGCAGCACTATTTACGCCACGCTGTATTCCCTCATCGGCGGTGTCTGGACACCCAGTGCGTATACCTATACAGCGTTCAACACAGCGACGGGAGTTGGAGTAATCACCTCGCCGCCAAACGGCTCAGCTCTAAGCGGTACCACCGTTACCTTTAACTGGACGGCAGGCTCGGCCGCCACAGCATATTGGGTGGATGTCGGAAGCACATCGGGTGGAAACAATTACTACTCGTCTGGGAACTTAGGTAACGTTCTGACCACAACCGTGAATGGTTTGCCTACCAATGGCAGCACCATATACGTGACCCTGTACTCGATGGTCGGCAACGTGTGGACACCTAATGCAAATACGTACTCCGCAATGAATACTTCGGCCGACCAAGGGGTAATCACGTCCCCAGCGAATGGCTCGGCTCTTACAGGCAGCAGCGTGACCTTGATTTGGACTGCGGGCTCAAGCGCAACTGCCTACTGGGTGGACGTGGGAAGCACATCGGGTGGAAACAATTACTACTCGTCGGGGAACTTGGGCAACGTTCTGACCACAACCGTGAATGGTCTGCCTACCAATGGCACCACCATATACGTGACCCTGTACTCAATGGTCGCTCAGAGCTGGATCGGCAACACATACACCTACACGGCTTTCAGCGCAAGCCCCGCCGGCGGGAGCACACCCGGGGTCATGAACACCCCGAGCCCGAAATCTACTCTGAGCGGCAGCACCGTGACGTTCAACTGGACGGCGGGCACTGGAGTCACTGCGTATTGGGTAGATGTTGGAAGCACGGCAGGTGGGAACAATTACTACTCCTCTGGCAATTTGGGTAACGTCTTTACTACGACCGTGAGTGGTCTACCGACCAATGGCAGCACTGTTTTCGTCACTCTGTACTCGATGATCAGTGGCGTGTGGACGCCCAATCCCTATACTTACACTGCATTTAATGTTGCTGCCGCCGCAGGAGTAATCGTGTCGCCTACGAACGGTTCGACTCTGACTGGAACCACCGTGACATTTGACTGGACGGCAGGCGCAGGTGCGTCGGCGTACTGGCTGGATGTGGGGAGTACCGCAGGTGGCAACAATTACTACTCGTCAGGCAATCTGGGCAATGTCCTAAGCGCGACGGTAAGCGGTCTGCCAACCAACGGCGAGACCGTTTACGTGACTCTGTATTCGATGCTCAGCAACGGGTGGACACCGGTCGCGTCTAGCTACAACGCGTTCAATGCCAGCGCTGGCTTGGCAGCCATGCAGACGCCGTCGCCAAATTCCACGCTGACCGGCAACGCCGCAACCTTCACCTGGAGCGCCGACTCGAACGCTACCGCGTACTGGGTCGACATTGGTTCTGTTGCAGGTGGCAATGACATATTTTCGTCCGGGAATCTCGGCAATGTGTTCACCGTGTCGGTGTTGAGCCTGCCGGCAAACGGCAACACCATATACGTGACCCTCTACTCGTTGGTGCGAGGGCAGTGGGTGAGTAATGCTTATACCTACGTCTCCCAAGCCATATTGACGTATTCGGCCAGAACCGACAATTGCGTCAACGGCACTCAGACTGGGTGCAATTCCGCCGCAACCACCGGCCAAGCCGGGGCGACTTTGGTTTATCAGGAACGTGTAGGCGACCCATATCCCCCCGGATTCACACCCACAACCATTAGCTCCGGTTCCTGTCCTTCGGGCTGGACCCCAACAACATATCCCGCGTACTGTCCCGCTCCGATGAACTCAACCGCCACCGATCCCGATTTCGGCACATACCTTGTCATGGCGACAGATGAGAACACGAACAAAGGCGACGCCGTCAGGCCCTACACAGCCGCGTGGATCATGGAATCCGATGGCGATTGGGATGCCTTCTCTTGGGACGAGACGTTGTTGCTGGCAAAAAACTCCGGCGATGGTGAGGTCATCCTCAACATTAATCCGGCGGCAATCCACGCCCAAACGTGCGCCACCGCGCCCGGTTGCGTCAACATGAGCGGAATTCACGATGCCGCCAGCGGAGGTGGAACCTCTACCACTCTGGCCCACGGCGGCTCTTGGACGTGGAGCCGTGTCGCCGCCGAGCCCCATGTTCTTTACGAGATGGCAAACATTCCCACCCAGGTCAATCAGGTGACGGTTGCCAGCTCGATTGCAACACCCGGCACCGGTACCCTGACTCGCGTCGTCTACGCCGACTTCGTCAATGGCAGCGGCTCCTACGGCGGCGTGATGAATACCGCTGCGCCGGGAAACAATACAACCTACACAGCGTCGTGGACCGGCAGCTTCCAGGTGGCGGACGACGGATCGGTTTCCTACGCGTTGACAGGCGGTTACGACTGGCAGGGGTCATGGACAGTCACCATCCCCGACACTTTCATCCTGCCCACCGCAGGCAATTCCAGCAAATACGGATTTCAAGCCACGACTGCAGGCACAACCGGCACTGCCGAGCCAACTTGGTGCACAACTTTAAACTGCACCGTAACGGACGGTGGCGTGGTCTGGACCAATATCGGCACGCTCGCGGGACAAGGTCCCGGTTTCGACCTGCTTGTCTATCGTCCTCCAAGCACGTCAGCCCCAGGTTACACTCGAATTAACACGCGCCTCGGCAAGATTTATCGCGGTACGGGAAACACCGCTCCAGCAGGTTTCATCACCACTAACGACCAAGTGGTTTGCACGCGCGCAGGCACCTATCCGCAAACTTGCCCCTTACCCGATCGGTTCGCCTTGCACGAAGTCGGGCAGGCGATCAACGGCCGCTATGTAGAGATCTCTCCGACAGGTGGTGGAGGCTCAAATGCTGCTGGCAGCTGGAACTCCGGTACGCTGAGCTGCCAGACGTCAAACGGCGTTTGGTCGGGGGCATGGTCACCCACCACCGCTTATTACTATCTAAATGTGGTGACCTACAACGGCTACTACTGGAACGCCACAAAAGCGAATGGAATCAGCGGGACGCTGAGCGCCGGCACCAAGAACCAAGCGCCGCCTTCGTCCGGCTGGCCAACCGGTAACACCTATTGGAGCGGCACAGAGGCTTATTGCAACGAATACGTCTTCGACACCACCAGCACGTTGGTCGCTCCTGACACCGATTGGCTGCACGGCTCAGGTCATGGTGCGTCGGGTTATGTCAACAAATATTGGGACGCCTTCTACCACTCGATGATGTATTCGAATCCTGTAATTGATGGCGTCTTGAATACCGACACGCCCATGTTAAAAACCGCTCTGCCCTGTGACGATCACGGAAGTTATCGCAATGCCGGAACCACTGATTCCACGCCCATGTTCACAGCCACTACCGATGTTCCCGCGTGGTACACGCGCTATGACGTCCCGAACGGTGCTTGCTATGACGAAATCTGCGCCTTCAACTCCGGAGGCAGCGGCCTGACCTACCGCTTCGGACACGCCTACAACACTGGCTCAAGTTATTTCTTCGCAACACAGAACAACATCGGCGTCGTCTCTCCTTTCGGCGACTTGTTCGCCTTTGGCACAGACATGATGGGCGTGCGCGGATCGAGCGCAACCGCCAACGCGGCCTGCAACAACCTTCGCGGCCAGTACCAGCCCTCCGCAAGCGGCAGCGTCACGTATCTGGATTACGTCTATCCGATCACGAACAACACTGTCAAGAACATCTTCCGCGCAACGAGTTGCGGAGCGAACACGACCGGAGCAACTTGCAGCGAAGCCGCGACTCTCCCGGACTGGGATACCGCCTGCACCACGACCTGCACTGACGGCGGTGTCACCTGGACCAACGAAGGACCAAACAATTGTCGCGGCGATATAGTGATCATGGATGCGTTGTCGTCTCACTCTGCCCCGGAATGACCTGAAACACGAACGGCCTTGCAATTGATGACGTAACGCCAAGTCAACTCGTCCCGGTTGCAGTCCCAGATAGCAGCCGACGTCCGGCTCTTGCGAAAACGATGGGCATCTTCCAGAGTCAGTATCAAGGTCAGCGCGATCTGCTTCAGCCGCGCCGCCCGCGGATAACTCTCCTGCGCCAGCTTTTCGATCCCTTCGTTGCCTTCGGGGATGCGTTCACTCAACGACTCGATCCTCGCCAGCAATGGTTCCAGTGCGTGTCGCAATTCCGGACTCAGCCCTGCTGCTTTCTCTGGATTCATATTGCGCACATTGCACCCGCTCCGCCCAAGTCCTCTTCCGCTCGAAGTCGCCAAGCCCGACACTTATAGCTCATAAAATGAGCGAAGAGTTGTAACCGCTTTTCCAACAACTTCCTTTACATGGTTGCTCCGGCCTGCGATAGCGTGGGCCATTACAAAACAGCGGATTCACCATGGAACCCATTTTCCTTCGTGCAATGTCAGAGTCACGCGATTTTCTCTTGACAAGGCCTTTTACGATGCACGATAGTTTGTGCGTACCACGGCCGCAAGTCAAACGGTGAAATCTCAGGACAGCGGTGGTTCCAGTAGCAACTGTGCACGCGGGTGCGAGCACGGTTCTAGCCGCTGAATATTCCTACGATCTTCACCACCTTCCGAATTGACGCGCGTCAACGAATTTCCCCGGAGAACAAATAATGAATCGTCGGCTACTTCGTCGTCCTGACGTTGTCTGTCTTTGTATCGTTGCCACAATCCTCGCTCTCTCACCCATTGCCGGCGCGCAGCGGACAGACCGCCCCAGCGCAGAAAAGCCGACGCTGGTGGCCGACAAGATCAGCTACCTGCCGGGCGAGACGATGGTTTTTAGCGGCGGCAGTTGGAAGCCGGGAGAGGGAGTTACGATCGTCATTAAAACCGATTCCGCGGGCATCGTCGCTACCGTCCAAGGCACCGCCGACGAAAATGGCATCATAAATATCTCCACAACCATGCCGAAGCTGCCTTCGTTAGGCAGTGCTGACGCTGGGGGAAAGAACACTCCGATTCTGACAGCGACCGCGACCGGTTCCTCGGGGACGGTCTCGACTAAGTTCACTCCCGGCCATGCTCCCACCGATGCCGAGCGTCTCATCAGCGAAGAAGAATTCTGGTACCACCGGCTAACGTATCCCACGGGCCACTACTCGCCCGCCTGGACGCGTCGGGCTGCCGAGCAGGATCGCGCGATCAAGCGCGGGGTGCCGGCTGGACGCAAGGGTGTAGCCATGAACCGCGCAATCGCGAGTCTCAACGGCGCCGCGGGAATGAACGCGACAGCCTTCACTTCACTTGGCCCGATGCCCGAGAGCATGGTGGGTTGTTCCGGCTGTTATAGCTATGGAACCACCGAAGGACGCGTCAACACCATCGTGACCGATCCAACGACGACCACGAATGGCAGTATCGTGGCGTACGCGGGCAATGTCGGCGGCGGCGTTTGGAAAACAACGAACTGCTGTACAACCAGTACCACGTGGACCGTCACCACCGATAGCCCGCTGCTGTCGAGCACAAGCATTGACTCGCTAACGCTCGATCCCAACAATAACAACATCGTCTATGCCGGGACCGGTGATCTGAACTACGGCTCATTCTCGATGGGCAGCCAGGGCATCTTTCAATCCACCGACGGCGGCAACAGCTGGAATGTTCTGGGCGCCGACGTTTTTGGCCCCGAGTACAGCGAGCCCGCAGGCTACTACCCGCAGTACAACGCGGTCGGCAAAGTTCGTGTGGATCCCAATAACAGCAGCAACATCGTAGCCGGGACCAAGAAGGGACTCTTTTTCTCCTATGACCAGGGCCAGACCTGGACTAATTGCTTTACGAACAGCTTCACCAGCCAGCGCCAGGACATCACCGGGCTCGAACTTACGAACATGGGCGGCGGTGTAACCCGCATTCTGGCAGCCGTGGGCACGCGCGGCTTCCCCACCTATGTGCAGTACGACCTGGGGAATAATGGCGCCAACGGCATCTATTCGGGCACTATGCAAAGCGGTGGCTGCCCCGCGTTTACGTCGATAGCGAGCAACTCCAACGGTTTTGTTTTTGGCACCCAGGTGACCGGCAGTCCTTATCTAACGGGCGCACTGATGAATGCCGGCAGCGGCAATGCGTGTAACTATCCACTCACTGGCGGCAACGCGACCTACTGCGGCAACGGCGCCACCGGCGGCACCACGACGAACGGTGGCACGGTCAATCAGCTCGGCCGCATCGACATCGGTGTGGCGCCCAGCAATCCGAACTACATTTACGCCCAGGTGCAATCCATCAATTGGAATAACAATAGCGATTGCGGCGACACTAACGGCTGCCAACTCGGCGCGTGGGTCAGTACTAACGGCGGCAGTACCTGGAGCTTTATGACGGGCTCAGCCGGCGGCTCGCTGCTGGGATGCGCCAGCAGCGGTGCAGGCTCGTCCGGCGCAGCCGACTATCCGCAGAACTGGTACGACCAGGGCGTCATCGTGGATCCCAATAATCCGACTCGTGCCTTCTTCGACACGTTCGAGGTCTGGCTTGCCAGCAGCACCGGCACGGCCTGGTACGACCTCACTTGCGGATACAACGGCACCAGCGTGAGCAACCACGTGGTGCACGTGGATCAGCACGCCCTCGCTTTCGTTAACGGCTCGTCAGACTACCTCTTGGTAGGCAACGACGGTGGCGTTCACGCCACTCTCAACGCCAGTACCGCGGTCCTTAACACCACCCGCCCGACGTGGACGAATATGGACGGTGGCATTGTTGGTATCGAGTTCTACTCGGGCGACATCAGCCCCTACTTCGCCACCTCGGCGAACCCCTCGGCCGTCGGCGGCGCTCAGGACAACGGACCCAGCTCGGTGATGTTTACTGGTTCCCCCACGGGCCCTGCGCAGTGGCAGATGGGCCTGGGCGGCGACGGCTTCTCAGGGTTGATTGATCCGATGGGCACAGGTTCAACCGCGGCTCAGGGGACGATCACATTGACAACAGGTGGGGCGACAGCCGGTCAGCAATTCCAGATCGGTTCGCAGACCTTCACCTTCGAGACCACGAGAAGCGGCACCGGCCAGGTCACGTTATCCTCAAGCACCACGACGGAAGGCAATAACATCGTGACCGCGATTAACGCCGACATCCCGTCCACGGCCACGGCCGCACGCAGCGGAGCCACGGTAGTGGTTACCGCCGCCACCGGCGGCACCAGCGGCAACTCGATTACCTTTAATAACATCAACGCCAGTAACTTCTCCATGAACGGGGGCGGGTTCCTCGGCGGCACGACAGCGGGCAACAATACCGGTAGTCTTCGCTACTGGGAAGGCAATAACAGCGGCGGCTTCAGCCGTTGTGTCAACAACTGCACCCTGTCAGGCGCGACTTGGTCAACCTGGGAAGGCGGCTGGTCCAGCGACACCCAGTCTTTCGTTCTGCCTGTTAACCTCTTCCACGGAGGCATAGCAGGAGGCGATGACTGCCCCGCTGCAGGACTGACCTCCGGCTGTGGACACCTGCTGGCCGGAACCACCCGCGTTTGGGAAACAATCAGCGGCACGAACTCGAGCTTCAGCAGCAGCCAGTGGTACGTCACCAATAACCCGATCACCGGAAACCTGACGAAAGCTACTCTGGGCAATCGCTCGTACATCAATGAGGTAAAGTACTCGCCCAAGTACCAGAGCGTGGCTATCGCTGCAACCAACGACGGCAACGTGCAAGTCGGCTTCAATCTGGGCACTGGCGTGCAAGCGCAGGCCAACTGGGTGAACGTTACCGGCAACAACGCCGTTCTGCCCAACCGCCCGATTATGGGCGTCGCCCTGGATCCCAGTGCACAGGCGGTAGGCACTCCAATCGGATATGCCGGGGTCGGTGGTTTCGACGACAATACCCCCACCACTCCCGGACATGTGTTCCGTGTCGTCTGTACCGAGACCTCGACTCCATGCGACGGCTTCACTTGGACGAACGAGACCGGCAACCTGCCGAACATACCGGTCGAATCCATCATCGTCAACCCGAACTACCCGAGCCAAGTCTATGCTGGCACCGACTTCGGGCTGTACTACACCGATGACATCACCGCCAATCCTCCGGTTTGGAACCGCTTCAACAACGGCCTGCCCAACGTCATGATTTGGGACATGTCGGTTGATCGTGGCGCCACCACTCTGGCATTGTGGACCCGCAGCCGCGGCGCTTATGCTTGGCCGCTGCCCACCGGGCCGGAGAGCGGTCCGGCTGGTCCGGCGACGATGTCCACTCCGGCGGCGAGTTCGTCCTTGACCGGGAGCACGGTGACCTTCACCTGGTACCCGAGCAACGCGGCGCAGGCCTATTGGCTCGACATTGGCAGCTCTGCCGGTGCGAACAATTATTACTCCTCGGGGAATCTGGGGAGTGCGCTGAGCACAAACGTGGCCGGCCTGCCGACCAATGGCAGCACCGTATACGCCACACTGTACTCGCTGGTGAACGGAAACTGGCAGTACAACTCTTACACGTACACCGCGTTCAATGCGGGCGCGGAGACAGCAGTATTAACTATGCCGCCACCAAGCACGACATTAGCCGGAAGCACACTCACGTTCAGCTGGAATGCGGGCACAGCCTCGCCGCAAGAGTATTGGCTCGACATTGGCAGCTCTGCCGGTGCGAACAATTATTACTCGTCGGGGAATCTGGGAAGTGCGCTGAGCACAACCGTGGCCGGCCTGCCGACCAATGGTAGTACCGTCTACGCCACCCTGTACACGTTAGTCAGTGGCACGTGGACACCGAATGCGTACACCTACGCTGCCTATAGCCTGGCGGCGCAGGCGGCAACGATGTCGACGCCCACTCCGGGTTCGAACCTGACGAACAGCACCGTGGCATTCACCTGGACGGCAGGCGCAGGCGCGTCGGCCTACTGGCTGGATGTGGGGAGTACGACGGGTGGCAACAACTACTACTCGTCGGGCAACCTGGGCAATGTATCGTCCACGACGGTAAGCGGACTCCCAACCGATGGCAGCTACGTCTACGCCACGCTCTACTCGCTGATCGGCGGGCAGTGGTATGGCACCACCTACAACTACACGGCGCTGAACGCGACCGGCGGACTGGCGGCGATGCAGACGCCGACACCCGGTGGCACGATCTCCGGAACTTCCGCGACGTTCACTTGGAGTTCCGATGCGAACGCCACTGCTTACTGGGTCGATATAGGTTCCACAGCGGGTGGAAACAATGTCTATTCTTCGGGCAACCTGGGTTCGGCTCTTACGACGAACGTGTACTCGCTGCCCGCGAACGGCAACACGATCTATGTGAGCCTGTACTCGTACGTGGGCGGACAGTGGGTAAACAACCCGGTCACGTATACTTCGGGCCCGTAACAGAAACCCCGGGGCAGGAAGAATGCTTCACTTCCTGGAAAGGCACGGACTTCGATCCGTGCCCTTTTTTTCGCAGCCGGCGAGGCCTTCGATTTTGAACTGGCGATTGCCAACCGGTCCGACAGAAAGCGGAAGGGAGTTCCGTGGTTGTGACGCGGGTAGTCTTACGAGGAGATGGTGAAATGCGATTCGTGGCCGTAGTACTAATCACCGCGTGCGTCGGTCTATGCTGCGCCGGCCAGATGAAGGCTTCGCGCCCGGCGCAATCGGGCCCCGCTGCTCCGGCCAAAGCGGTTCCGAACGGCGTATGGGGCGGCGAGCACATTCGCATGGAAGTAAACGACAGTGGCGCAGATATTGAATTCGACTGCGCCCGGGGAAGTATTTCGCAACGCATGGAGCTTGACGATAAGGGACGCTTCAAGGTCCAGGGTATCTATATGGCAGAGACACCGGCGCCGGCCGCGGTGGATGGCGGCTTAACAGCTTCAGGGGTCAAGGCGACCTATACCGGGACCCTCAGCGGGTCGAGCTTGCGGCTCGATGTTTTCATCGAGGGGCAGGACATGCCGCGGACTTTTGGTCTAGTGCAGGGCGATCAGGGTCACCTGGCGAAGTGCGCCTAGTCAGGAAGAGGTGCAGGGAGAAGGTGGAAGGTGATGATCTCCTCAAAAGCACACTAAAGAGTATAGGCGGCGGATATGCTGCAACAGCCGCTCTGATCGGACGGCTAGAAGTAGACGTTGGTGACTATTATCGCCTCGTACGCAACAGGTCATGCCCTTCCGCGTAGGCTCGCAGCGTTCGTGCAACCTCGCCTTCGATCGTTGCCGAAAAAACCGCCGGTTCAGGATACCAGTCAGCGGGTCGGTCATGGAGGCTTCTTCGAGTACCTGATTCGAGTACTTTAACTCCTGGTGCAACCGGTGCTGCTTGGCGAGCACCATGGCAGTCATGACAAACATCGCCAGCGACGTGACAGTCACGCGAAAGCGGATATTTCTGCCGGCACCGAGTCTTCGAACAGCCCGATCAAGCAAATAACCGGTAGTGATAACAGCGCCACCATCGCGAGGCTTGCGATCCAAGAGTCTCTCTCTTCGCCTTCATCCTTTGCCGGACTCGGTGTGAGGGCGCGCCCGCTCATCGCCACCGCAGTGAGCGCCGCGAACGAAAAATAGGGAATGTCGTACCAACTCCCAACGTAATATGTATTCCGCTGAACTGCAAAATTCTCCCGTAGAAAAAGCACATTGTTAAACAGAGTCGCTCCGAGAAAATTGGCATAGAAAAGACACCATGTGCCCGAACTTCGTTCCCATAGCCTCAATAGAACCACGCCAGGATCACGACTTCCAGTACGTACAGTCTGTCGAAGTTTCGGTTATAGAGTGCATCGTTTCTCGAGACGTAGTGCCAGCATTCCACCAGGTATACGTAAAAGTAGACCAACCACGACAGGAGCAGCAGAAAATCCAGCATTCCCAGGCGTGCAGTTGCCGGTAACGTCCCGTCATGGCCGGCCACAACAGACCTGTGCCCAGCAGTTTTTACTTCCAATCCTGGCTTGGCATACGCAGGGCAGTGGCAAGTCATTGACGATGGTGATGCTGGCCAAAGCCATTGCGTTGGAGCCGGGCATTGAGAACCACAAGATCGTGCTGGTAACCGACAGGGTGGACCTGGATGATCAGCTTTACAAAACGTTTCACCATTGCGGTCAGGAACTGGTGCAGGCAACGACCGGCAAACACCTGATCGATCTGATTGAAGGCCATAGGTCGGCGATTATCACGACAATCATCGACAAGTTTGAGGCCGCGCTACGAAAGAAAGAGGTTCAGAACCCCGACCGAAACATCTTCGTGCTGGTGGACGAGGGACACCGCACGCAGTATGGACCCTTGCATGCCATGATGCGGAAGGTACTGCCGAACGCCTGTTACATCGGGTTCACCGGCACACCGGTGATGAAGAAGGACAAGAACACGCTTACTCAGTTTGGCGGACTGATCGACACTTACACGATCCGCGAGGCCGTAGGAGACAAGGCAGTCGTGCCACTGCTGTACGAGGGCCGAGATGTCGAGTTGTCGGTGGACCAAAAGCAAATCGATAGTTGGTTCGAGAAAGTCACCGCGAACTTGGCGCGGGAACAAGTCGCCGACCTGAAGAAGAAATTCGCCGCGGCGAAGCAACTCAGCAAGGCCGAGCAGCGGGTGAAACGAATCGCTTGGGACGTCAGTACCCACTTTCGCGAGAACTGGCAGGGCACGCCGTTCAAGGCACAACTCGTCTCGCCAGACAAGGCGACGGCGTTGAAGTACAAGCAATTCCTTGATGAGTTCGGCATGGTTACGTCCGAGGTGTTGGTGTCCGCACCTGACGTGCGCGAGGGCTACGAGGAGGTCCAGGAGGAGAGCAAGGAGGAGGTTGTCCGGTTCTGGAAGAAGATGATGGAGAAGTACGGCACACCTGATGAATACCAGCGGCAACTGATCAGCGGTTTTCGAGACGGGGACGCACCGGAGATCATCATCGTCGTGGATAAACTTTTGACTGGCTTCGATGCACCCCGCAATACAGTGCTGTACCTGTGCAAGTCCATGGAAGGACATACGCTGTTGCAGGCGATTGCGAGAGTGAACCGACTGCACGAGGGCAAGGATTTCGGCTACATCAACGACTACCAGGGCGTGCTGTCGGAGTTGAATCAGGCCCTCGATCTCTATGGGAAACTGCCAGAGTTTGCTCAGAACGATCTTGCGGAAACGCTGACTGATGTCAGTGAGGTCGTGAAAACCCTGCCCCAGCGACACTCAGAGTTATGGGACGTGTTCAAAGGCATAAAGAACAAGCGCGACGAGGAGGAGTTTGAGCGGTTCCTGGCTGAGCAGGCGCTGCGAGATCAGTTCTACGAAAGGCTGTCCGCGTACGCGCGGACACTGGCTGTCGCGCTCTCCACGGTGAAATTCGTTGAGGACACGCCACGCGAGAAGATCGAGAAGTATAAGTCGGACTTGCAGTTCTTTATGAATCTGCGCACCTCCGTACGGCGGCGCTACGGCGAGGCGGTGGACTTCAAGGAATACGAAAAGAAAATCCAGAAACTAGTGGACACCCATGTCGGCGCTGGTGAGGTCGAGCCGATCACAGAGTTGGTAAACATTTTCGACAAGGAGGCGTTCACCAAGGAAGTTGAGAAAGTTCATGGCTCAGCGTCCAAGGCGGACCTCATCGCCTATCGCACGAAGAGAACCATCTCTGAGAAATGGCAGGAAGACCCGGCATTTTACAAGCGATTCTCGCAGATGCTGGAAGAAGCCATTGAGGCTTTCCGCCAGCGACGGTTATCAGATGCCGAGTATCTGAAGCACGTCACCGAAATTATGCAGTCGGTTGTGAATCGCACAGGGGACGATATCCCCGCGCCCCTGCGGCAACACGATATAGCCAAGGCATTCTATGGCGTGATTCTCGAAACGCTCAGCAAGCAGGAACTGGTAGAGACTCGACGAAATGAAATCGGGGTCGAAGCGAGTCTGGGAATTGACGAGTGTATCCGCAGGATGAAGATTGTGAACTGGGGGACGAACGCAGATGTCCAAAACCAGATGCGGAACTTTATCGAGGACTATTTGTTTGAACTAAAAGACAAACACGGCATAGCGCTCACCTTCGACGATATCGACGCCATTATGGAGCAATGTCTCGACATCGCCAGAGTCCGGTATCGCACATGACCCGGTCCCCTTCCATGCCTCCAGCAGGCTCTGCAATCCAGTACAACGGTGAGACGATCTCGTTCGGCTTGGTGCGTACCAAAACCAAGCGTTTGACCATCAGCGTGTGCCCTGACTTGGCAGTCGAAGTGAAAGCGCCCAAAGGTGCGAGCCTGACTCAGATCAAGGCACGCGTTGAGCGTCGTGCAGCGTGGATCGCCAGGCAATTGCAACACTTTCGCCAATCCCCCCCAGCGTTTCCCAAACGGCGATATGTGAGCGGAGAAACCCACGTCTTCCTCGGCCGGCAGTACAGGCTCAAGCTCCAACTGGGTGACCGCAACTCCGTGAAATTGATCGGCCGTTATCTGCATGTATGCACGCCGACTCCACGCCACACCCAGCGTGTGCGTGCGCTGGTCGAGAATTGGTATCGGAGCCACGCGAAGCAATTGCTTCATCGGCGCGTTCAGCAGTGCTATGAACACGTGAAGCGATTCGGCGTCCCATCACCGACAATTCGGTTGAAGAAAATGCACAAGCGCTGGGGCAGTTGCACACGCACAGCGGGCATCACTCTGAACTCAGAGCTGATCAAAGCCCCGTCCCAATGCATTGACTACGTAATCGTCCACGAGCTTTGCCACCTTCGCGTCCACGGCCACAACGATAGATTTTTCCGCTTCCTGACCGCCTGTATGCCTGATTGGCAGCATCGAAAGCGACGGTTGGATTCATTCGTTCTGACAACGAACATAGATTCTTGATGCTTCTCCGTCTGCTGTCGCCGATGTTAGATTCACAGCCGCCGAGGCGGCTCGGAGTTGGGGCATGATCACGTCTGTGATCAGCACGTTGATCGATCCCGTGTAGTGCTTCGCGATCTCAAGCTCTCGGTACCGTTCTTAGCCTCCAATAGGGCACCTTTGCGATTTGGATAACGCGGGGTATAAGCCGAACCCAAACACCCAAACCCCTGTTTTGAGACGATATCTGTGGCGCGGTCCTATCCTTCCGACTGTTGTAGAATTCCATATTTCATGCTGAGAAAGTTCTGTAGAGCCTTAGGCAAGCAGCAAGACAGCTCCTGCCAGGTCAACACCTTGCACCTCGCGCGAAGAGTTGCGGATCGTATGCACCGCGCAATGCTGTACCAGTCCTCAAGCAAGTCGGGCCGCCGAGCGTCAAGCAACGTGCAGGAATCGAGATTAAGTGCATGAGCAGCAAGGAAATTGCGAATAACTTGGTAAGAGACGTATTTCCTTCTAACCCTGGGGAGTTGGCGAGATTCGAATACGTCTCGAAGATCTCTGTATTGTTCGACAACTTCAGCGCGCTGGATCTCGATTTCGGTCCGCTCGGTTGCTTCGCTGAGTAGCCGAACGCGGGGCATGAATCCAAATTCGGGGAAGTTCCCGGGGTCGAGCGCTAAGATTCTGCAAACCTCCGTTCTCCGTGTCACGCCGGGGTAGCAGAAAACGTTCATCAGCAGCGCGTCTGAACTCAATGAAGAATCGAGTTCGCGCCACGAGCCGTCTCTCGCGGGCAGCGAGCGTCGGCCCTGGCTGTGCACTTTCTGCAATCGTTTTCGCCACTCTGGCCTACGTAGAATTGCTCTGTAGCTGGCTGAAATGAAATTCCCAGGGTGCCGGCCGCATTCCGATTGCTGATAAACCACGACCGGCAGCTCGCCATAGCTGGTCGCGTGCGGCAAAAGGTTGAGGGCGGCATATGAATTGTTTCGGGCGATTAGCTCCTGTCGGAGGGCGGACACGTAGCGGCTGCGGGTAGGCACGTCTTTCCTCATCCTCACAACCTTGCCTGGATCATCTCAGCCAGGCGGATGCTGTCTGCGATCTTCGAGTGGACAACCGGCGATGATTTGATCTCTTCTCGGTTCAGTCGCACCGCGGCGATGAGTGACGCCGCAATCAGGAGGACTGCATTGGGCCTTTTCTCTTCATTATTATTATGCTTCCTACGGTCATAGCAATTGCTACTCGGACCGGGTGCGCCTTTGAATATTTCAGCCGAACTGTAACGGTATGCCGCCCAACAGCAGGAACACGTCACAATGACACTGTCATGAGGCGGTGGATCTGCTTTGTCTGGCTGAGAGTGCTCGGTCTGAGGGTCGATGGCGCGGCAATTGATCGTGCAGCCGCACTTCTTGCACTTGACGACCCAGGCCACGGGCAGCCCTAAGTTCAGACCGGTCATACCCCGCAATAATAGGCGAAGAAACGACGAAAGTCACTCTTTCCAGAAAATGTGTATCCCTCGTCGCGGTAAATTCAAGATATGCACGCAGCCCCAGCCTTTGTTGCTTCTGATTTCTATTCGGCACTCGCGACCGCTGTTCTCTTCCTGCATGCGCTGTTCATTTTGTGGGTGGTTTTCGGTGCTTTGCTGACGCGCTCCCGCCCGCTCCTCCGCTGGCTTCACATCGGATCGCTTCTCTGGGGAATCCTTACAGAAGTTCTTCCCTGGCCGTGTCCATTGACTTTGCTGGAAAATTGGCTCGAAGGCCGCGCCGGTGTCGAGCCATACCAGGGCGAATTCCTGCTTCACTATCTGGACAAGCTGGTTTATCCCGATATTTCCGCCAACTTGCTCACGATCGCCGGGGTAATCGTCTGTGTCGCAAATCTCGCCTTCTATGGTCGACAAATGTGGATCGGCAGGCATCGCTGACGCGTTTCATCGTACTCACACTGACTGTCGAGAGGCGGCGAAGGTTCTCCTCGGTGAGCATTGAATCCAGACGGCCGCCAGATTCCGAGTTCATTGCTTCACGAGTTCATCCGCCAAGGCGCTAGCGTACACGCTACATTCGGCGATGCCCGTATCAGGCCCGCGCTTCGTTTTCCGATGACTCGACGAGGTCCATCGTCACTCCCGTCACGCGGCCGACAATCGTAGCTTCAGCGGGATAGCGGACGTGTTGCGCTCGGCGTTTTGACTCGTGGGAAGGGATCAGAATCAACCGGCCATCATGCATCTCGCACCAACTGCATACGTAGCGCTCGCGGAGTTCAACGAAAAGGATGGGGCGGTCATGATCGCTATGCCAATCGAGGGCAGGAATTTTTTTCTGGCGGGGATCGATCCGGACAAAAGCTCCAGGGCGGATAAAGGGGTACAGCGTGTCGTCGTCCATGCCGATGTATCCGTAAAGCGGACTAGATCCATCCATCTGCTGAAGCACGAGGGGCACTTCGTCCCAAGTTTCAATGATTTTCGGAAGCAGGTTTGTCCGCTCCGCACGCAACTTCTCCCGGAGCTCAACCGCCGACAGAGCGGTCGACTTGTGAGCTTCCGGTACCGGCCCAATCAGGTAGGTGCGAGGCAGAGCAAGTTTTCTATGCTCCTTAAGGACCTCGCCGACCGGAACCCCACACATGCTTGCCAGCCGATCGTAGTCGCGGCCATAGATGACACTCAGGGTGTAAAGCCTGTGAAGAGTGGGCGGCCACTTTCCATTTTCAATGTCAGCAAGAGAGGTGTGGGCGATGTTGTAATCGAAATTCTGCCATCTCTCGGCGATGCTGTGGCTCAGAGCTTCCACGTCGCGCAGGGATAAGCCTAGACGCTCGCGCTCAGCTCTGAGGCGCTTACCCGATTCCGGGTTCCAAGACGAGGCCCACATCAGACGGCCCACCCCAGGGAATTGCTAGATGTTACAGCAAACGTGAGACGTTTCCGCAAGTTTCTGACTCTGTTTCCGAAAACCGGACAAAATGCTCATTGTCTGGCCGCTATTCCGACCACAAAGCCGGCGGCCTTTCCCGTCCCGTGCTCGCTGTAGGTTGCTCATTTACCTAGCAAACCCGAAGATCTGGCCGAAGATTGGGACAACCTATTGATATTTGTGGCGGCCGTTTCCGCCCGGCACTTATACAAAGTGCCAATCTGCGAGCAGTTATTCTTGAGCGCATCCGGGAGAGGGGGACTCTACGCGCGACCTACTGAGGTGTAGGCGCACTTGACGAGTAATCGGCGCGGGCCAGATGTCCTCGCAGGAACGAACCAGCGAGAGGGACCGTGCCGTCGCATGCGAGGGAGGGCTCGTCAACAAGCGCTGCAGTCGCCGAGAAAGTTCGATCCATCCTAGCGGGCAAGAGACTCACGCTATATCGAGCATCCCAGCGATCGATCGCACTGTACGGACTGTCTTCCCCATACTTCCTCCCGCACCATCTCTATTACGACCTTCGCACGGGATCCTTCCGGCCGAGCATTCATCAGATCTTTGCTTTGAGTCGTATTTCCGGCTACCGGGTGGCGGACTGGCTGCGGGTCTTTGGTTTTGATCTTGAAGACATTACACGATTGCAGATCGTGCTGCCTTCGAAACGGACCATGGTTCTCGATACCTCGCTCACCGACCCAAATGAATGGATACCCTGGCTTCACAACCGGCCGCTCGGAGAACCTATTCCGTCGATCACCCCACTCGCGCGTCTCGTCGGGCTGGGGCCTCGGAAGCGAATCGCCTCGGTGTCACAAGTCGACCGGCATTTCATTTATGCCAAGGTCGGAGTTGAAGATGCATTTGCGTTCCCAGAACTCAGCCCCGGGAGCATCGTGCGCGTGGATCCAGATGTCACGGCTGATCTGGTAGGTAGACAGAACTCCGGCATTTCTGACCGGCTGTTTCTCATTGAGCACAGCAAGGGCTTCTGCTGTTGCCGTATCCGTATCCTGGGCGGCGGTGTCATCGTCCCTTTCGACAATGGACTCTCTTATGCGCAGGTCGAGTTTCATTGCCCGCAGGAGGCCCGGCTCTGGGGCGCGGTCGATCGCGAGTTTCGGCCGCTGCTTGGTGAGGAACCGAAGGTCCCGAAGGATCTGGCGCGGCTTTGGAAACCTCAGCTGCTTCCCACACACGAGGACTTTGGGCAACTGCTTAAGAGAACACGTACCCAAATGAATCTTTCTGTTCGCGAGGCGGCTGCGGCAAGCCGTATCATCGCTGAAGTCCTGAAGGATGAACGATACACAACTTCGCCGAGTTCGCTCAGCGATTACGAACTACGCAACATTCCCCCGCGCGACTTCCACAAGATCGTCACTTTTTGCTCCACATATGGCCTGCGGTTTGAATCAGCAATGAAACGAATGGGCCTTGATCTCGCGGAGGCTGGCACGGAATCGATGCTCGACCGCTATTTGTCCCGGGCTGAGCCAACTCTCGCAGCCAAACGCGGCGACGTAGAGACTGTCGGTGCGGGATTTGTTGAGAAGCTGATCGGGGAGTCCCAGGAGACCCCATTCTTCTTGCGTAACTCGTTGGGATACTTCGCTGGTTCGGCACACGTCTCCCCGGATGACTTCTTCTGGGTCGGAGGAGACGACGATCCGCTGCACCCTTACTTGGAAAAGGGGCTGGTTGTCATGGTCAACCGCCGTCGAAAAACGCCACTTCATTTCGCATCGAAACCGTGGTGGCAGCAGCCGCTGTACATCATCGTTATGAGAGAAGGGGTTTACTTAGCTTGCTGTTGCTCGGTTGAAAACGGTCTGCTGGTGATTCACCCCTACAGTCGCGACTTCCATCGCTCCGCACAGTACCGACTTCATCAGGATGCAGAAGTCGTCGGGCAAATTGTAGCGATTATGCGACGGTTTCCGTAAGTTCGTCCGCGCGATTGTTTATGCTTTCGGGCGTAACGCTGAAAGGCGTATAGAAGGGCGTTTAGGCTATGCGACTTTGGATTGGATCCAGCTGCGGAGCAAAGGATCCAGAAAGAAATACTCTCCCCGGTAACGATCGATGATATCGCGTGCATCCAGGGAATGGAGCGCCTTCTGAACACTTGACGCCGGACCGAGGCGAAACTCGCCGCGCACAGCCTGGGAATATATCTCTGACGCTCCCCGATGCGCCAGCGCCTGCAAGGTCGCACGCTGTCGAGCGGGCAGTTGCTCCCAAAGGAGCTCGTAATAGGTAGATTGGCCGATCACGAGCTTATCAATAACCTTCCTGACGTCGGGTGTATTCAAGACGCGTTTGTCGGCGATTTCCGCATAGTCCCAAAGCTCGTGGGCGATACGCTGCACGTCATAGGGGATGAGATCGGCCGCAGCGAGCAGAGCAGACAGGGCGCCATCATCGATTGTTCTCCCGCGCATGCGGAACTGAGAACTTATGAATTCCTCCCAGGCCTCGGCCGGGATCTTATCCAAAAACATTTGCGGACCCGCTTTGTGAAAAGGACGTTTGGAAGAAAGCATTTCCTGCATGAGCGAAGGCTGCGACCCGGCAAACACGTAACCCACTTCCCTTTGTTGCTGAACTTGATTTCGAATCGCGTTCTCGATCGAGCCTGCGTCGAATTCCGAGATTTGTTGAAATTCATCGAGGCAAATAGCCATGCGGAAGCCCGCATTTTTCGTCAGCTCCCCGGGCAAGGCAAAAACATCGGGGGCGATCGGGGCAGGGTCGAAGCCAGTCCCTTTGCCAATCGAAACACTTACCTCACCCGTATTGATGTTGTAGTTGATATCGGGCTTGACCTGCCGCCCAAAACGCGAAATCCAGTCCTTCACGCGCTCCCATGGACCCGCCGCCCGCAGCACCTTCTCCGCAAATTTCTCGAGAAACTGCGCATAGCTGGAATAGCTGCTTACGGTGAGATTAACGGTGCGTATGTGCCTCTTCTTCAATTTCAGCATGGCAACGGCCACCAGGGAGCTCTTGCCAAAGCGTCGCGGTGAGAGGAGGAAGACTTTTTGACCATCCGTCAGGTCGCGCACCAGTTGGCTCAACTCGTCCGCCCGATCGACAAATCGCGCGTCGTCGATGATTTCGCCAAATACAAAAGGATTCTCTGGAGACATTACGCTAATCAGCGTAACGCTAATTGGCGTAATCTGCAACCTTAGCTGGTAAAAATTTATCCCCAACCGGAGATTAGAGTTCCGTTGTCGCTTTCTCGGACGCTTTTTGGTTATTCCCAGTCGTTCATTTCCATGATTTCTCTCGGGACTTTGTGTTGATCGATGGAAGTCCGGACAGAGCATTCATTTTCTGGACAAATCACGTCCGCATCCCTAGGCTCGAAATGATTGCTGATCTCGCCGGCACTCAGGAAGCCACACGTTGTCCTCGGTCACTCAGCAGCGAAGGCCGCACCGGTTGCCGGCCGAACTCGTCTGGCTGATCAAACAGATTCGACCACTTCTGCACTGGCACCTAGCCAGTTTCCTGTGTATCACGGCCGGGAGCCTTCTCGCGCTGCTCTCGCCGCTGCTGCTCAAGTGGCTCATTGACGTAATCATCCCGCAACGACATATCGGGCTCCTCGCGCTCTGCGTGACCTTAATTTTCATCGGTCACCTGGGCAGGGTTGCCCTCACCAGCTTGGGCAGTTACCTAATGCTCAGCGCTTCACAAAAAATGGGCCTCACGCTGAGAGTAAGGTTGCTCAAGCATCTGGATACTCTGTCTGCCGACTACTACGATGACACGCCTGTGGGAGCGGCCATGTATCCCCTCAAGGAGCCGATCGAGGAGATCGCCTATTTCGGATCGGATCTTCTGCCGGCAATTCTGCGGATGTTGCTCACGACCGCGTTCACATCGGCAGCTATGTCCGCACTGAGTCCGGTGTTGACGCTAACCATCCTTCCGCTGATTCCCGTTTTTCTAATAAACAGACAGTACTTCCGAAAAAAACTTGCGACCGACGCCGATGCCGCGCAGGAGGATCGACTTGCCTGGAGTGGCTTCCTCGAAGAACATCTTTCCTCGGTGATTTCGATCCAGCTTCTGGGCCAGGAAAAGCGACAGGAGCGACGGGCGTTTCGGCTTCTGGGAAGCTCGCTACGATCCCAGCAGCGGCTCTTTCGGACCGCCACCTGGTTCACGGTTTCCAGTTCTTTCGCGATCGTACTGGCGATGTCCGCAGTGATCGGCTATGGCGGAAGGAGCGTTCTCGCAGGCACATTGAGTATCGGAAGCCTGGTCGCCTTCTATGGTCTTGTAGCCCAACTTTTCGATCCACTCAGCGGCGCCTCCGAGCTCTATGCCAAGGCGCAGAAATCGTTTGCCAGCATTCGCCAGGTCCAAGCCGCATTTGCGGTGCGTCCGGCAGTGACCAATCGCGCGGACGCAATCATCCTTACCAGAGTCCATCCGGCGGACTTGGAGTTTTCCGCTGTCGAGTTCGGCTATTCCGAGAAAGAGAATCTGCTTGATGTCCCTTCGCTTCGCATATCGGCCGGGGAGCACATAGCCATCGCGGGAGAGAACGGCGCGGGAAAAAGCACGCTGGTCAGACTCGTTGCCCGGCTCTACGACCCGGTTTGCGGAGCAGTGCGACTGGGGGGCGAAGATATTCGAAATATTCATCTGAAAAGCCTTCGCCGGAGCGTCTGTTACCTCCCGCGCGACCCGATTTTATTCGATGGTTCAATTGCCTCCAATTTGCTGTTTGTGCGGCCCAGCGCGCGAGAACAGGAACTCGAAGAAGCCATTCAGATGGCGGGACTCGCGACCGTGGTTCGATCGCTGCCTAGTGGCCTTCGCCAGCGAATCGGACCGGACGGTTGCCAACTCTCGGGTGGAGAACGTCAGCGCCTCGCTCTGGCGCGAGCACTCCTGCAACAGCCGCAGGTGTTGATTCTGGATGAGGCGACTTCCTGCCTTGACCCGTCCGCAGAAGCGAGTATCCTCGACAGCCTGCGGCGCCATCTCAGCCTATCAACCTTCATCGTCGTCTCGCACCGGCTTTCTACCTTTTCGACCTTCGGACGGGTTCTTCTTCTCGCGCGCGGACGCGTTGTCCACGATGGAGATTCTTCGTCGTTTCTGGCGATGCATGGCGTTTACTCCGAACCGGCGATTTCCACCGATTAGGCTCAAGCCGACGACATTACCTATTGATCCGACTAAGTCCAATAGCGGCGCAACCTTGCGGTTATGCACGCGTTCTCGCAGACGGATCGATGGAGCCTATTAGGATGCAATCGCGAACAGCCGCTATTCTCCCGTCATCGTTCGCTGCTAGAAAGTTGCAGGCCTCTCAACAACATCCAGACGGCTAGGTCGCTTTTCTGGAGCTTTCCAACTTCTTCTGGCGTTCGGTTCACGAAACTGTCAAAGTGCGCTGAGACACTACCACCTACCTCTCATCCTGACGAAGTGGGGCTTCGGATGTACCAACTTTCGCAAAGTATTCGCAGCACGCACGGCCAAGATGGCGCCGTTGTCCTAGATATCCGCCAGGGACAGATGTTCAACCTCAACTTCGTTGGGTCAAGAATCCTCGAGTTTCTCAAGGACGGTTGCACCGAGTCCGCAATCGTCGATGAGATCAGTCAGGAATTCGGCGTTAGCTGGGAACTTGCTGAGAAGGACGTGCGGGCGTTTCTTTGGGCCTTGAAGAAAAACGGTCTCGTCGAAGAACACGAACCGGCGGCCTGAGCTGTGCTCAAGGTTCGTTGCCGGCGTGTATGGAGTGCGCGCAATGTCGTTTCTTGTTTTGAAAGCCTACTTGAAGCTGATTGAGTTCGATTTGTACTTGGCGCGAAGTGATTTCGCGGTGCTCTACGACAAGGTCCGCAACTATCCAGTGGAAGACACGATTCCTCCTCCCTGTGCAATGGAACGCATTTGTTCGGCGGTCGACATGGCTTGTATCTGGTACTGGAAGGAAACGCTTTGTTTGCAGCGCTCGGCAGCGACGAGTTGCCTCCTCAGGAGCCACGGTATATCCGCGCAAATGGTAATCGGGACGCAACAGTTGCCGTTCAAGGCACACGCCTGGGTTGAGGTGAATGGTTGGGTGGTGAACGACAAACCGTATGTGCCGGAGATGTACACGGTCTTAGATCGTTGCTAATAGGAAACAAGATCGAGGGGCAGCAACTTCCGACTGGAAGGTTTCTCTCGGCTCCCGCAATCAAAATGGCGCGGCGCTTCGCCACACTGACCTTGACCATTGCTCGAGGGAATTGGGAAGCAAAGCCTGATCACAGCTCACGCCGGAACAAAACTCGCAAAGGCACAATGAACCAAGAGTTGCCCAACACGGCATCTTGTCATGAAAGCTGAATTCCATGAACTACGAACCACCGGCGGTCCGATACCAAGGCAGTCTCGATGACCTTCTTCACCGCCTGCGTCCCGGTTTTTCTGCAGCGTCGATTGGCGACCAGAGGATTGCTAAGTTGACGGACTTTATCGATAGCCACGACGGTCGCCTCGGTTGGGATCTAGAACACACCTGCCGCGAGCTCAAGCTAGAAATTTCGGGCCCCTATGCGGCTCGACTCTTCAAACTTTCCAAGGGACTCGGTGTCAGGGAATACGCCAAGAAGAAACGGTTGTCAGCCGCAGCCGAATTCCTGAGGACGACAGATCTTTCCGTGAAAGCGATCGCCATCGAGTTTGGATACCACAGTTCCCCCGATTTCACCCGCAGGTTCAAGGAGCAGTTCCACCTGAGTCCAACCGATTTTCGCAAACGCGCATTACGGCAAACCCAATGATTTGATCGCGGGAATTCCGAATCGTGGACGCTCACCCAAATGCATGGCGCTCAGTCGCTTCATCGGAAGTCAGAGTGCGAAAGGAACCCAACCGATGAAGGCTCTTTACATTTCTGGTCTCCCGAGGAACCCTGAACTCCGGCCGACACCGGGCAATCCTACGACTGTCCTCGGAGTCGGCGTGTTCGCCTGGAACGCTCTTTGCGCGCTACTCACCTACGGTACCTATGACAAGTATCTCGTGCCAGGATTCACGGAGCGGCAAAAGAACCAGTTGATAACGGACGGCCTAACTCCAGACAACGCCAACCGGCTAGTCCCGGTTCCAGTTGAAAACAAGTCTCTAGGCAGTGAATCTGATGACCTCGTGCTCGCCACCATGGGCCCGGAACTGCGCACGCTGGCGACGCTGCGCCATCGACTCCACAGGCATGATTTGCCAATATGCGGATTCATACACTCGATCAATTCTGCGAGAGTCGTCTTCAATATCTTGCAGCAGTATTTTGCAGGGCTGGACGAATGCGATTTACTCTTTTGCTCAAGTCGAGCGGGAATGAAGACCATAGAGGTCTACCTCGAAGAAATTGACCGATTGTTGCCAAATGATATCCGGTATCGAGCGCGGCGTGTCCTTGTTCCACTAGGTGTGAGAATTCCGACTGTGGATCCGACGGGCAGGTTTGCCCTACGTCAGAGACTCGGGCTGGCGCCTACGAAGACCATCGCTTTGTTTTTTGGCCGGTTATCGCAGATGAGCAAAGCCGATTTAGGGCCGTTGCTGTTGGCCTTATCCGTACTCTCGCGTCGGGGCACGATATTCCACCTGGTCCTCGCCGGGGACGACACGCAGGCTAAGGAGGCGCCAAGACTGGCTGCGCTGGCGGCTGACCTCGGTTGTCATATGAACCTAACGGTATGGGTCAATACGTCACCCGAGGATAAACATCTGCTTTATTCCGCGGCGGACATTTTCGTGTCACCTAGCGACAACATCCAGGAGACTTTCGGATTGGCGGTCGCTGAAGCGCTCGCCTATGGCATGCCCGCCATCGTCTCCGACTGGAGCGGATATCGAGATCTCGTGGCCGATGGGAAAACCGGATACCTGATTCGGTCGTTCTTCCCCGCGGATGTCGACCGTCTGCAGCTTGGTGACTGCACGAGTTCAATGCTGGAGGAAGATCTTCTCGCACAGTCAACCACTATCGACTTTATGGAACTATGCGAAAAACTGGAGAAGCTTGTACTGGACTCTGCACTGCGGACGCAAATGGGGCGAGCCGGAAGGCAGTTCGCAGAGAACCACCTTGGGTGGAGGGTCATCGTAAACCGATACGAAGAGTTGTGGCACGAATCCTGCCAGATGGTCAAAGGGGCATGTCGAAGCGGAATTGGCAGAAGCCGTGTACTCAGTATTTCACTGGAAAAAAGTTTCGGCCATTTTGCGAGCGCGAAGCGAAATTCAGAATCTGACTGCTTTGTAACTGCAGAGGGTCGAGAGTGGTTGCGACGACCCGATCGCTTCTATTTCCTCTCCCCTTTGTACGCTCCCATTTCTCCGCAGTATTTTAGCGACCTGTTGCGGATTATCGATGAGCATCCCGGGATCCCAATAAGGAGGGTGGTCGACTCTTGCTCTGACGCCTTTCCGATATCTGTCAACGAAATACATTGGACTGTCGAACGGCTATTCAAATACGGCCTATTGATGTCCGGCGAGGATCGGTTGCGGGATCGTCTTCGAGTTGAATCTCAGAGCACACATGCTGAGGTTACGAAACCATGAAGGTATCTCCAGTGGCGCGTCTCGTGACTGACCTGTCCGGCAAGCCTCAGCTGGAGGTTGCTGGTCGGCTCATGTTCGAACTCAACCCGGTCGCAGCATTTATCTGGCGTCAACTGGCGAGTAATTCGCCCACGGATGTGATCATTGTCCAGCTTGTAGATTTGTTGGGCGCCTCTCAGGAACAAGCCACGCGTGATGTCGCGAACTTCCTCGAATTGCTGAAGAAACACTGGCTCGCTTATGACGATGAACAACGCATGACCAGCACTCCGACGACTTCTTCATAGCCGGTGTTCCGATCTTTATCTTAATCCAGGATCTACTACCTAGTTTTTCTCCGATTCGCCAGACTCCGTTAGTGCATGACTGCGACGTGCATGTGCTACCGCTCTGAGCGTCCTCGTTCGCAGAAAAGGCTAACCATATCGCAGAAAAGGCCAAGTGTTTGCTATTTACTACGCTCTGATTGAAGCGCACCATCACCCCAACAATAACCGGGAGTTGGGGTAAAGGAACGCGAACATGAGTGTCCAGTTGGGAATCTGGAATTTCGATGGCCGGCCACCCGCCCCGGACTACATCGAGAAAGTCAGCGCGGCTCTCGCTCCTTACGGCCCCGACAGCCAGGAGACTTATGCCAGGGATGGAGTACAAATTGTCTACCGCGCCTTCCGCACCACCAACGAATCGAACCGCGAAACGCAGCCAAATATTTCCCCGTCCGGCTCCATCATCACCTGGGACGGACAACTGGACAATCGTGCCGAACTGATCAGTGAGATGCGTGACTCTCTGGCCAGTGATTCTACCGACGTTGGCATCGTCGCGGCGGCCTACGAAAGATGGCGCGTGAACTGCCTTGCAAGGCTGATCGGAGACTGGGCGCTCTCCATCTGGAACCCGCGTGATCGCTCGCTGGTCCTTGCCAAAGACCCGATCGGCACGAAGCATCTTTATTATTCATTGGACGAAAAACAGCTAACCTGGAGTACCCTCCTCGATCCGCTCGTACGCTTTGCTGGCAAAACCTTCGCTCTCAACGAAGAATATATCGCCGGCTGGTTCTCTATGTTTCCAGCCGCGCACCTGACGCCCTGCGTCGGCATCCATTCGGTGCCGCCGTCTTCGTCCGTACTCCTCCGGCCAGGAAAGCGCACGATAAGCAAGTATTGGGACTTCAATCCCTCCAAAACAATTCGCTACCGCAATGATGCCGAATACGAAGAACACTTCCGTAGCGTCTTCGCCACAGCCGTCCAGCGCAAGCTTCGTTCCGATAGACCTGTTCTGGCCGAGCTCAGCGGTGGCAGGGACTCCTCGTCGATAGTCTGCATGGCCGATACCGTTATTGGCCGCGGCACCGCTGAAACTCCGCGCCTCGACACCATCTCCTACTATGACGACTCCGAACCCAACTGGAACGAGCGCCCCTACTTCACCAGAGTGGAAGAAATGCGCGGCCGCACCGGTTGGCACATCAACGTCGGCGCGCAAGATCCGGGGAAAAACCCTCCACCTGAACCACCGCCCGAATCTGCTCACGGCCGCTTTGTGCCAACCCCTGGTTACGATGGCCGCACTTCTCCCCAAATGAGAGTGTGTCTGGCCTCGCAAGGAAATCGTGTCGTGCTTTCCGGCATCGGTGGGGACGAAGTCATGGGCGGCGTGCCTACACCCGCGCCCGAACTTGAGAACCTTCTCGCAAAAGCACAATTCGGCGCCCTCGCTCATCAGCTGAAAGTCTGGGCGCTCGAAAAGAGAAAGCCATGGTTCCATCTGTTCTGGGAATCCGCGAGGGGATTCTTCCCTCCCGCCATCGTGGGTGTCCCGAAACATATGAGACCGGTCCCCTGGCTTCAGTCCAGCTTTGTGAAGCGCCATTGGGCCGTGCTAACCGGGTACCCCTGCAGGACGAAGCTATTCGGTCCTCTCCCAAGCTTTCAGGAAAATGTAAGCACTCTCGACGCCTTGCGAAGGCAACTGGCGCGCACCGCTTTGCCATTCGAACCACCGTACGAAAAACGCTACCCCTACCTGGATCGCGATCTGCTGGAATTCATGTTTGCGATCCCGCGGGAGCAACTGGTTCGCCCGAACCAACGACGATCCCTCATGCGCCGTGCACTCGTCGGCATCGTGCCGGAAGAGATCCTGAACAGGAAGACAAAAGCATTTGTTGCCCGCTCACCGTTCATAGCGATCACCAGCGACTGGGCCCATTTCGCTGAGATGACTCAGAACATGCTTAGCGGTTCACTCGGAATTGTGGTCCCGGAACGTGTCTCGGAGGCCTTGCAGAAGGTTCGGCGGGGCGAAGAAGTCCCCATGATTGCGTTGCGGCGCACGCTCTGTTTCGAAGAGTGGCTCAAGGATCTTGGTGCATCGGGGATCATAAACCTGGATACAGCCTTGAAGCCAGAGCTGACATGGCAGGCTTCTATCTAGGGCTGGAGCCTATCAGGATCACACGAACCGTCGCGAGGAACACATCGAGATTGAACGGGAAAGCAAGGACGCAAATCATGAGTGTCCAGTTTGGAATATGGAATTTCGAAGGCCAGCCAGCTACCCCGGACTACATCGAAAAAGTCAGCGCGGCTCTCGCTCCTTACGGCCCTGACAGCAACGAATCGTATTCCCATGGCGGCATGAATATCCTCTATCGCGCCTTCCACACCACGAAGGAATCGCACCGCGAGAAGCAGCCATGTATTTCTCTCTCTGGCGCAGCCATCACCTGGGACGGCCGCTTGGACAATCGCGCTGACCTCATCAGCGAACTGCGCGACTCCCTGACCGTCAATTCTACGGACGTTGCTATCGTCGCGGCGGCGTATGAAAAGTGGAGCGAGAGTTGCTTGGGGAAGCTGATCGGAGACTGGACGCTATCCATTTGGAACCCTCGCGAGCGTTCCGTGCTGCTCGCCAAAGACCCCATCGGCACACGCCATCTCTATTACTCATTCGACAACAATCAGGTTACCTGGAGCACCATTCTCGATCCGCTCGTCCTGTTCGCGGGCAAAACCTTCGAAATCTGCGAAGAGTACATCGGTGGCTGGTTCGCCATCATGTTCCCTGCCGCGCACCTTACGCCTTACGTCGGAATCCATGCTGTCCCGCCATCCTGTTCCGTACTGCTGAAGTCTGGAAACAACGGCACAAAACACATCATCACCAAATATTGGGATTTTGACCCTGCGAAGTGCATCCGCTACCGCACCGACGCGGAATACGAGGAACACTTCCGCGCCGCCTTAGCCGCAGCCGTCAAGCGCCGGCTCCGCTCCGACCGCCCCGTCCTCGCCGAACTCTCTGGCGGTATGGACTCCTCCTCTATCGTTTGTATGGCCGACACCGTCATCGCCCGCGGCGAAGCCGATTGTCCCCGCCTCGACACCCTTACTTGGTTCGACGAGTCCAAACCCAACTGGGGCGAGTTCCCGCACTTCCCCAAAGTCGAAGAAAAGCGCGGCCGCATCGGCCACCACATCAATGCCGCTTGTCTGAACGAAGACCGCTCGTCCATACCATTCGGCGCCGAGTTTGCAAGCGATCGTTTTGCAGCAACTCCAGTTCCCAACAGCCGCACTCCCGAACTTTTCAAACAAAACACAGCCTACATAAAGTCTCAAGGTTACCGCATCACACTCTCTGGCATCGGAGGCGAAGTCACAGGCGACGGTGTGCCAACACCAACGCCCGAACTCCAAAATCTCTTGGCAAGAGCGCGTTTCTTCACCCTCCATAGCCAACTGAACGCCTGGGCGGCCAAGATGAGACAAAAACGACTCCCTCTGCTCTGGGACGCCGTTCGAGGATTCGCTCTACGGGACATACCAGAATGCATAACTCCAGCCCCTCCCTGGTTTCACCCCGACTTCATACGCCGCAATCGCGCCGCCTTCCGCGGCTATTTCTCCAGAATTAAACTGCTCGGCCCCTTGCCCAGCTTTCAGAGCCACATCGATAATTTGTCGACCACTCGAAGATTCTTGGCGAACTGGATTCTTCAGTCAGAACCGCTCCGCGAAGTGCGCTTTCCCTACTATGACCGGGATCTGCTGGAATTTATGTACGCCATCCCACGCGAACAAATCGTCCGCGTCGGCCAGCGCCGCTCGCTGATGAAACGCGCTCTTGTCGGCATCATCCCCGATGAAATCTTGAACCGAAAGAAAAGAGAGGTTGTTTCCCAAGAGTCGCCGAAAAGCAGCCCCAAAGAACCACCCGAGTTGCCTGACATAGGGCGGACGCCCATCAGCAGCGGCGCCATCGGGATCGTAGACCCAGGCCAATTTGCGGAGGCATTGCAGAAAGCCCGGTGCAACGAAGACGTTCCAATCGGCAGCCTCAAACGCACCCTGACGCTGGAATCCTGGCTACGCCACCTCACGCTCCAAGGAGTCCTGACAAACTCGGTGTCAACAAAGAGACAAGAATACTACCCGTCTCTGGATGCTAGGAAACTCAGGAGACGGCTCAGCCCAAGAGTTTAGCTAGCTAGCCATGTACGTAAACTTCAAGAAGAAAGGAGGTGAAAACCATGAAATACGAAACTCCAGAACTGACGGCATTGACCCCTGCGATCAATGTCATTCAGGGACCGACCAAGGGGTTCCCCGGTGATACGGATAGCGTGCCACCGAGGGACAATGAAATCGTTGGCGGCTATCAAGACTGGGAGTAAATAACCTCTGCCGGGGCGCCTAGCACTTGGGCGCTCCGACAGTGTCACCTTGTCCTAATATTTACCGAGGTAAAGCTGAGAAATACGAAATCCCCACAAATGACAAAAATGACTATATTTGAAGTGCCCCCGTTTACTGTACCAATCCCAATGTAAGTTCTCGGTTGTTTGTTTTAGCGGGGATGAGGTCTGGAGCAGGGGACGGCGTTTGAGTCCCCTGCTCCAGCAGCGCTGTACTAGCTTTCCTCATGCCCTCATCTCCACTGCTGTCCGTGCAAACTCTGCCGGCGGCAAGTAATTCAACGAACTGTGCGGACGTTGTTCGTTGTAATCCTGCCGCCAAGTTTCGATCTTTCGTCGTGCGTCGCTCAGACTGGTGAACCAATTCGCATTCAAGCATTCATCGCGCAACCGGCCGTTGAAGCTCTCTACGTAGGCATTCTGCACCGGCTTGCCCGGCTGAATGAACTGCAGTCTCACACCACGTTCTGCGCTCCAGGCGGCCAGCGCCCGACCGCGAAACTCCGGCCCGTTGTCCAGAACGATGGCTTCTGGTAGTCCGCGCTCCAGCGCGATCCGATCCAGCACCCGGCGCACTCGTAACCCGCCCAGCGAGGTATCGACCTCGATGGCCGGACATTCCCGCGTGCAATCGTCCACGATGGTCAACATCCGAATCACCTTCCCGGTGCTCACGCAATCACTCACGAAATCCATCGACCAACGTTCATTCGGCCTCGTCGCTACTGCGCTAGTCACCACGCCATTCCAGCGGATCCGCCGCCGCTGTCGAATCCTCATCGCCAATCCTTCCTCACGATACAGCCGGTACACCCGCTTGTGATTGGCCGGCATCCCTTCCCGCAGCAGCATCGCCGTCAGCCGCCGATAGCCAAACCGCATGCGCCTGGCCGCCAGCTCTTTCAAGCGGATTCGCAGTTCGCTGTCCCGCTCCGCTTTCTGCGCCCGATAGCGATGCGTCGATCGTCCCAATCCCATCAGCCTGCAGGCGTGCCGCTCGCTCATCTGATACTGCACCTCGACGTAGCTCACGACTGCCCGAAGTCCCGCAGGCGCTACCAGTTTTTTGAGAGCACGTCCTTCAACGCCCGGTTATCCAGCGTCAGCTCGGCCACCACATGCTTCAGCTTCCGGTTCTCGTCTTCCAGTTGCTTCAGCCGTTTCGCCTCGCCGCTCTCCATCCCTCCGTACTTCGCCTTCCAGCGGTAGTAAGTCTGCTCCGCTGATCCCGTGCTGTCGGCATAACTCCGCCGTCGTCAATCCTGCCTCGCCTTGCTTCAGGATCGCGATGATCTGCTCTTCGCTGTGTCGCGTGCCCTTCATGGCGGTTCTCCTCTCCTGCGGTTTGGGAGAACTCACATTCTAGGCGGTCCAGTTTTCGGGGGCTACGTCATATTGACTGCTATAAATATGTAAGGCGGACCTACTGGTAAGCGAAGTGGTCCCATAACAGAGCATTAGTTTATTAATGAATCCGTCTCTGGATATGACTTCGAATAACAGTCACAAGACTATCGGCTAGAGAGTTTTCACAAGTCATCAGGTACAAAGCATGAGTCATTTCTCATTCACATTCTTTTCCTGCAATTGTCGCAATTTGCGCCAGCGGGCATATTGGTTGGTTTTAACGGGGTCAGGATCTTCGTAGTTTTGCAGCCAGAAACGAAACCAGTCAACAGATCCGCCCTGTGAGGCCATGCGAACGGTCGGATTGGTCAGGACATGCTCATGAGTGTTGAGCATGATCAAGTCCACTGGCGCACCCAGAAGGCGAAGTCCTGCATAAGGCTCCCACATAAAGAGGAAACTGATAGGGCCTTCCCCAACTACCAATAAGGGCGCTTTAACCTTATCAAGATTGAAGCCAGGAGACAGCTTTAGCCATTGCTGTAGGCCATCACCGAAAGGTCTTGCGCCAATCGCTGAATTCGCTTCCGAGATAAGGTTACCTCCGAATCCAACGGTCGTTAGAGATTGGAGATAGCTGTTTATCACTCCATCAGTAATAGAGGCAGCTTTGAAGTGTAGAGAGCTCGTCGTTAGCGTTTCCATCACGTAGAGACAGGTGCGACTGAAGCCAATGATGCCGATCTTTTCTGGATCCACCAGCCCTTCCGATACCAGTTGGTTTATGGCAGATTCGTAGCCAGAGACGGCGCATGGACCCTCCTCAGGTGTCGACCCAGGAGCGCAATGTTCTCCCACTTGCAGAACGAGGATTTCGGCCTCGGCCAGAGCCCTGGCGGCGAAGGCGGTAGGGTACACGCCAGAAGGTCTAAATTCTGATTCCTGGAAACCGTGCGTTTGAACAACCAACGGATAGCGCTGTCCTGGTTTATAGTCGCTCGGCTTGAACAGCGCGCCTCTCCACTCTCTCCCGTCTTTGTTGTTTTTCCAAGTGTAAACGTTAGCTTGTCCTAGTTCAATGTCGCTAAGCTGCGGGTTCGGATCCAACAGAACTCGTGATATCTCTTTGTTATTAGCCTTCAACTCCGGTGGTTCATTGAATCCCTGTTTTATGGTGACTTCCAACCCATTGGGCCCGACTTCCACCCCCCTTTGCTCTGCTTAACGATTTGCCATGTGCCGCCAGCTATTTGTTGATACTCCAGGATCCCAACGGACCAGTCCTGGTAATCGTAGAAGCTCACTGCAACCCGATGCTTTTCTCCATCGACAAACTGGGCACCTTTTATTAGATGATAACCTTCCTCGACGCCAGTTTTGGTCCGCGTCTTCAATATCTCCACGCAGGTGCTTGTGTTCGAAGGCAGATCCACAACGGCAACGCACGGCCGAGATGGCGTATGGTCTTTGGAACTGAGGAACGTGCCCGGCAGTAGCACAGCTTGACCGTCACTCGACCAACTTGGAAGTCCAGCCGCCCACCACCCTGCATCATTACTGATCGGCGCATCAGTCAGAGGGTGGATGGAAGCCGATTGCAGGTCGACGCGAACGTATTGGTGCACAGAGACGTTAATCGATCGCAGATCCTGTCGCCCAGCATGGAAGCGGTGAGGTGAGGAAACTGAGGCTGGTGGATACAATGTTTCCCACGACATCGGAACATCAGCGACGGGCAATTTTGTGATCAAGGAACGACCATCAGGAGATAAAGCCAATTCCCCGCCGAACAGGACGAGCGGAACGCCATCCCGCCGAACCTTGAAGCGCTTGCCTTCAACAACTGCCCAGAGGTTGCGATGAGACGATAAGAAATAACTAATTACGATAGGGTCGTCTGGAATAAGCAACTCATAAAGAGAATGGCCAGTACCTACAATCGCGGGCGCTTTGCGCTCCAATTGGCTCTTCTCCCAGTCAGCCGGGTCAACGACAGTGTAAACATAGCATCGTCGGTCGCGTATATCAAAATCGATCACCTTCTCCCTTGTAGAAGTTAATGGTTCAACTGTCTTTTTTCGTAGATCGGCCAGGACAAGACGTTGGTTGTCGTCAGCCGTACGCTCCAGAAATGCCACTCCGCTCGAGCGGAAATCCAGTCCTTGCCGTGAATCGGTTATCAAGACCCCAGTGATGCAGCATGGCGTTTACAAACCATTTTTTCCAGCATTCGGCAGATTTTATGGTTAGTAAATGCATTTGGATTAATTGCGCGGCCTCCTGGACATCCCTGCCCTGAACCAAGATCCCCCAACCCTTGAAGAACAGAGGCGCAATTCGCGCCGTAGAGATAAACCGATTGGCCCGAAACCAAATTCAGTCCATAGTTAAATAATTGCCCTGTCACAGGATCGAAATTTTCATTTCCTATCAACGTCACCTGAGATCCAGTCCTCGCCGTGAATCGGTTATCAAGACCCCAGTGATGCAGCATGGCGTTTACAAGACCATTTTTTCCAGCATTCGGCAGATCATATAGAAGCAGTCGAAAGATTGTGGCGAACATCGAAGTCGCAATCTGCACGTTGGTAAGAAATGTTGTCATTTTCTGACCCGTAGTCAATGCAGTGAGACCACGCGTAAGAAGCGAGGGCAGTCAATCCCCGGCTCAACCTCCTCCGGAATTGAATCTGCAACGAGTCGTAGTCCGATGTTAGTCCGCGACCAATTATGTAAGCGCTTCCGAAATTAGGGTTGTTGGGGATGCTAAAGTAATTTTGCTGCAGCAACCTCGCCGCATGGGAGCCGACGTAAGACACCGTAAGGGCCTGTAACGTACCTAGTGCCTGCGCAATACTACTGTTCCATTGAAGCGTATACGGCAGTTGTAGATGTGGAGAGTAGCCAACCACAAGGCTATAGGGCGCAATGGGTGGGTTGGTTATGAGGGGAACTAGCCCAGCCGCATTCAATGTGGAAATGGCCCGGGTAAAAACCCCGTTTGTGCCTTGAACCCTGGCCCGTTGTAGAAGCTAACCGACCCTAACTGTTGACCGCTGTCAAAGAAAACTCCGATGCCGCTACGCACCACCGTTTCCCGGCCAGGCGCGTTATGAAGCACATAAGCGGCACCCAGCCGCGGCGCAAAGTTGTACCAAGCGGTTTGCCAGAGCGGCGTTCCCTGTGGCGCAAGCGTCCATGAACTGGGGCTGGAACTTACAAAGTCAATCGTGTAAGGCCGAAGCCCTCTCGTCGCTCCTGGAGCGGGATTTACATCCCAACGCAGTCCCATCGAAATATTTAGGCGCTGCGACACTTTCCACTCGTCCTGGGCAAAACTTGAGAAATTCGTATATAAGGGATAAACAGGAGCGTATGCAGCCAACAACGCTAGCGCGCTATTTGCTTGAACCGCAGATTGACTGAAGTAATAGTAAAAGACATCGGGGTCAGCTTCAGCCGCGAAGGGTGCTAGCCTTCGATAATCAAAACCAAGCTTGAACTGGTGACGCCCCAAAGGGATGTTGATGGCATCCACTAGATTCCACTGCCTCTGAATGCCGGACGACTTCTGTTGTTGGAGGCCAAGAAAGTAACCGTCGTAAAGAAGGACAAACTGAGCATACGATCCAGTAGCCAAATTTGAAACCTGAGCTAGATTGACAGGCGTACCACCCCCGAACGCGTCAATGAGGTCCTGACTAGTCATTTGATTTGAACTAAAATTGAGGCGAAGTTCGTTGCTGAGGCGGCTTGTAAGAGTGCTGGTTGCACCACCCGTATAAGTCCGAGAAGTAGATATGTTGGATTGATCAACTGATGGCGCCAAATAATTTCCCGATGATTCTGTTTGTCGATGCGTCGAACCAGAGTCGGTATCACTGAACCGGAAGAAGAACCTTAGTTTGTCGTTCACAACGTGATCGAAGCGAACGCTCGTAGAATTGAGCCAAGCTGGGTTGGACCAGCTTCCAATAAATTGAGCAATACCGTTTGCCGTATCGTCAATGCCGTTAGAGCTAGGCAGAGGAAAGGCATTCAACACCTGTTGGACGGCTGGTGGCGCACTTGAGCGTAAGGCAGCGTCCGGAACGTCATTGATAGTAGCAGCCTGAGGTGCAGCTAAACGTAGCCCTTCGTAAGAGATAAAGAAGAACGTTTTGTCTTTTCCGTTATACAGGCCCGGGATTTCGACCGGCCCGCCGAATGTGCCGCCGAAATCGTTTTGCCGAACGGCGGGTTCTGGCGTGGCAAAGTAGTCGTTGAACCAGTCAGGGGCGTCGAAAGCGCCGTTTCGCAAATAATCGTATGCCGTACCGTGCCACTGATTGGTGCCCGATTTCGTTTCAAACGAGAACTGACCTCCGGGATTGCGCCCGTATTCCGCCGAGTAGGTCGAGCTTTGCACGCGAAATTCCTGTAGGTCATCCACAGAGACTAGAGCTTGCGTGGTTCCCAAAGCCGTCGCAGCGGCAACCGAACCGCTTGCACCTGCCCCTAGAGCCATAACCGTACCCGCTGCCGACCCCACATTGGCGCTTACACCGTCCACCGTGTAGTTGTTTTCCTCCGTGCGCTGCCCATTGACACTGAACTCACCGGTCTGACCAGCGGAACCGCTCTGCTGAGGACTATTCGTGACAATCCCCGGCGTGAGCAGGATCAAGTCTTGAAAGCTGCGACCATTCAACGGCATGTTCTTTATGTAGGATTGGTCCACTACCGTGCTCACCGATGCGTCCGTCGTGTTGATCATCGACGCGCCACCTTCAACCGTCACGGTTTCGAAGGCAGCGCCAATCGGCAGGGTGAAGTTGACAGACAGCGCGTCTTGGATGTTGATAACGATGTCGGGCTTGATGAGTGTTTTGAATCCCAGCTTGGAAACCTGAAGGCGGTAAGGACCAGGAGGCAGATTCGGCAAAACGTAGATGCCTTCCGTGTTGGTTTTTGTGGCGTACTGAACGCCGGTTACATCGTTGACCGCCAAGACCTCTGCCCCGACGACCGCTGCACTGGAAGGGTCTGAGACCAAGCCGTTAATGTTCCCGTCGGGGGACTGCGCAAACAGGGCGAACGTGTTCAGCGTTATGTAAATGACGAACGGAACAAAACGGGGGAAGCGCATCAGGGCTCTCCAGCGTGCAACGGATTTTCTAACCACTCCTTCCGTTAATTCGCAGGAAGATCGGCGGTGAGCACCACGAAACTCTATCTTTATTCTAGGACGGAGAGGTTGAAGCATATGGCCGGGATACCGGACAATACGGCTACGGGTGGTTGGGATTAATTTTCAAATAGGCGAACAGGAGGGGTTTGCTGCTTGGCCTGTGACTGCCGCCGTTGGGTTCGACAGTCACGAATACTGCGTCGATCTGCGCCAAGGTCTTAGGGTCGTCAAACTTCAAGATCCAGCGTTTCCTCGAAGCATTGTCTTCATAGAAGATGCCCAGATTTGCTGCCTGCTCGCGATCGGGCCCACGTCGCCCCCAGGCCTGGAAGGTATTCACCCTCTTCACAGCCGCTTGATCCAAATCATAAGCGTAGAATATTAGTGATTTTCCTCGCGTATAAAAAACTCGCCCGTACGGCTTCTTGGTCACGCCCGTGCCGGCAACGTCGTACACTTCCGCAATGTAGAGATCGCGGGCACCCATCAATTCCCGAATGTCGCGGTCGTGCGCCAGGAGTTCGTCTCGTTGTTCGAGTGTACCTTGCTGCTCCTGAAGCTCACGGGTGAGATCGTTGACCTTGGCGTCCGATGCCTTGGCGTACTCCGCATCCTGCGCAGATTGGGCGGCGAGAGTATCCAGTTTTCCCTGGAGCATTTGGGAGGTTGTCTGAGCAGATTTCAATTTCTGCACCAGTTCGGTCTGTTGCTGGATTAGATCTTGCCTGCTCGCGGTACCTACCCGCAGATCACTTTCCAACCGATTCTGTGCCGCCTTCATCTGGTTGATTTCGGCCGACTCCTGCTCTAGTTGACGACGGAGATCGGCGATCGTCTTGTCGCGTTGTGCGATTTCCGCGTGTGTGACTTCGCGGTCGTGTCCGGCATCGCTCAACTGCTCTTCGAGCGATGCTGGAGCGGAAGACGTCTCCTGCTTGTTTGTTTGTGGTGGAGGGGCTTTGGCGATGTCAGTTCCTCGACGCATTCCCACGCGATACGCGAAAAAGCTGAGTGCGCAAAGAAGCAGAATCCCTGCAGCATACAACGTCCATACATTCCGCCAGGTGGACTCGCTCGAAAATGGGAGAATGCGATGAGCGAAGGTTGACGAACCACTGCTTTTTCCGGTTCCGCTGGGTGGATGCTTCCCTTCCCTTGCTATGCGGTCCAACAACACCTTTTCGGCTTGTTCCTGCTGTTCTTGGGACCAAGTCTCGTCTGCGTGTGAGCGGTCAGCTTCTTCGCTGGCGGCAATTGCAGGAATCACGTCACTGACTACGGATTCGTATTGTCGAAGGGCTTCCCGGCAAGACGCACAGCTCGCGAGGTGCTCCCACAGCCGTTTCTGCTCGTCGTCGGTCAGATCGCCGGAAGTCGAAGCGGCGCAGAGCTCTAGGAATTCGTCATGGGGTCCGTTTTGAGACAACGACCCTGCTCCCAGGTTGGACGAACCTTGTATCATACTGCTCTCGCGCCCGGCAATTTGCTAGCAAAAATCTGTTTTCGCAGTTGCTCTAATCCACGGAATGAATGGTGCCGGATATTGCCCTTGGTCTGACCCAGCATCTTCGCAATCTCGGCCAGCGTATAGCCCTCAATGAAGTGCAGTCGAAGAGTGTTCTGCTGATCTTCAGATAGGGTGCCGAACATCTTCTGCAGATCCAATTCAGCCGGAAGTTGTTCATTTGGATCGCCGAAATGCCCAGATAGAGGAGTCTCAACTTGGAATGATTCGTCATCGAGTTCCACTTGCGTATAAAAATGGCGGGAATTGAGATAACGCCGGCGTGAGATGGCGCGGCGGTAGGTCATTTGCAAGATCCAGAATTGCGCCGAAGCCTTGGAACTGTCGAAGGCCCGGCAGAGGCGATGAATGAGTAGGAAGACATCCTGAAGAAGGTCATCCGCTTCAGACGGGTCTTTCAGAACTCGCAAGGCCACTCCGCGGATAACACGCGCGTAGCGACGGAACAGGATCGCCAGCGCTTCCCTGCCCCCAAGGCAAATTTCGGCAATTAACGCCTCATCCGAAAGGATGGTTTCCGAGACGTTCGAATCGACCGCACGATCCTGATTCTCGCGAATCCCAAGTTGTGACAGGCGAATCGTTATGGAACCACTCATGGCGGACAGCTCTCCGGCAAGCCTTTTGAAACCAATGCGTTCCGTGCCCTACCGTGGCCTGCCGGATCGGCTCCCACGAGCCTCTTAATCACGAGCCTCTTAATAAGGCTGCTCAGGGCCATACGGTTCTTGCACAACGTCAAACACACTGAAACGATTTAGTTTCAATAGCTTCCAACACATGCTCGGCTGGCGGCGGACTCAGTCTTACCTTGCCGACGCCATTCATTGTCGGAGAAGGTCGTTCGCTCCCAGCTTTGTGGCCGTCCCGAGAGCAAACCGCCTTCCCCTCTCGTTCCCATTGGCGGACTATAGTCACTGAATGATTCAGTGTCAAGCAAATGAATATGGGCTGTGCCCAAAGCTATCGGCGCTGACAAAAAGAGAGAGACGGATACGCTCGCACGAGCGATTGGTACCGAACTCACCGAACTGCGTCGCGCATGTAAGTTATCGCAGCAGAGACTCGCAGACCGGCTCGGCTATGACGTAAGCCACGTTCGGCAAACAGAGATGGGTGGTAATCCCACACTGGAGTTTCTCAATGCTGTCGCCACATACTTTTCTCTCAAGCTCTCCGAGTTCATCCACAATGCTGAACAACGAGTAACTCCGGCTCGCTAACTCCACAATCAATGAAGGACTATTGTCCCTGAATTAACTATGGGCCGGTCGCTAATTATTGGTGGGTGGCAAAACCAATCGGTGCCGACAAGGAACGCAAAGTTCGCAATCTGGATGAGGCTCTCGGAGCCGAATTAACGGATCTGCGAACACGTCGCCGTTGGTCACAACAGCGCCTGGCTGAAATCGCGGGCTACGACGAAAGTTACATCCGCCAGATGGAAAGAGGCACGAAGAGCGCGACGTTACGTACACTCTCAGACTTGGCGGCCGCGTTCTCAATTTCTGTTTCTGCGTTGATCCAAAGAGCGGAGTTACGGGTGCGAAAACGCGACTAACGAATCGCCTTGAAGTGCCCTACTGCTAAACGCCCATCAACGCCGCTTCCACCTTCGCCGCAGCGTCATCTTGCATGTGAGGGAGCACGTGTGAATAGACATCCAGCGTGAAGGCCGCACTCGTGTGTCCCGGTTGCTCTGAGATCACTTTCGGTGAAACGCCTACTGTCAGCGCCAAGGTTGCCGCCGTATGCCGCAGGTCATAAAGCCTGATGTTAGGCAGTTCGGCTCTTTTCAAGATGGGCTTGAAGTGCTTGTAGACCAAGCTGTTCACATTGACTGGACGCCCGAATTCCGTAACGAAGATCAGGTCCACGGCTTCTGGCCATTCTTCGGGATCAACAACCGGATGTGCCGCTTGGAACTCCCTTAATTGCTTCAGTCTCCCGAGAACCCAATTCTGCAATCTGATCAGTCTTCTACTGCCAGCTCGTTTCGTCTCACCATACTCCCACTGGCCGGTCGGCCCTTTTCGTAGCGTCCTCTTTACGCTGATAGTTTTGCGCTCCCAGTCGATGTCCTGCCACTTGAGGCCGATGCATTCGCTTGGGCGCATCCCGGTTGTAATCGCGACAGCGAACAGAGTTCCGTACATCGTAGGCAATGCGAATCTCAAGAATATCTTCGACTCCTCTACACTAAGCACCCTCATTTCGCGCCTTCGGATACGAGGCAGCTTCAGCCCTTTAGTCGGCACTTCCAAAATCATTTCCCAACGCAAAGCCTGCCTGAACGCAGCATTCAGGACCCAGTGAGCACCTTGGACCGTCCTTGGTGAGAGTCCCCGGTCTGACATGGTCTGATAGACGCCTTGGACGTCCAACGGTCTGATGCCCACAAGAGGCTTCTTGCCAAGTGATGGGCGGATATATTTCGCGAGCAGGCTCTCGTAGCTTTCATAGGTCTTGCTGCAGACCTGCGATTTGATCGTCTTCAGCCACTGGTCGAGGTATTGGTCCAAGCGAATCTTCGCGCCGTCCCGCTCAATATAGGCTCCGAGTTCATTGACCTTCTTCCCTAGAAACTTCTGCGCCTGCCGCAGCGAGCCATGAACAGTACGGTTGTAATAGTTGCGTTGTTTGGTTTGTGGATCGCAGCCCATGGGGATGCGAACCATCCAGGTGTTCTCGCGAACGGCGATGATCTGACCCAGCTTGCGAGTCATGGAGACACCTCCTCTCTTTGCTCGGTGCACAGAGCCGCAGTTCCGATTGGTTTTTGGGGTTGAGGGGATCTGACTAGAGCGAAAGACCGTTCGTTAGAGCCGCTTCCATCTTGGCAGCAGCTTCATCTTGCATGTGCGGAAGCACGTGGGAGTAGGTGTCCAGCGTGAAGGCGGCGCTGGCATGTCCGAGTTGCTCGGACACCACTTTGGGCGCGACTCCAACCGTAAGGGCAAGTGTTGCGGATGTGTGGCGAAGATCGTACAGTCGGATGTTCGGCAAACCAGCTTCCCGGAGGAGTGGTTTGAAGTACTTCTTCACCAAGTAGTCCTCGTTGATCGGCTCGCCACGTGTTGTAGAAAAGATCAGATCAGCGAATTCTGAGTCGCACGCCGCTCCCGCCTCATCCGCCCCGCCTTTCAGCTTCTGGAGTAGATCAAGAACCCACATTTGCAGTTTAACGACTCGACGACTGCGGACCCGCTTCGTGTCCGAAAAGGTCCATTGCCCTTCATTCTTGTGGAGAGTTCGAACGACGCTGATGGTTCCACGATCCCAGTTGATGTCCCGCCAGCAGAGTGCAAGGTATTCGCTGGGGCGCATTCCGGTAGTGAGGGCCACAGCAAAAAGGCACCCTTGTGGGGAATGTGATGCAGTCCTGAGAAACGATCGAGCCTGCTCTGTCGTCAGCACAGACATTTCTCTGCACTGCTCACGAGGAAGTTCAACTCCCTGCGTTGGCTCGCTGAGGAGCAACTGCCAACGTATAGCCTGCCTGATTGAAGCCCGCAAAACGGCATGCGCGTATCGAACTGTGCGTGCAGAGAGTTTCCGGTCGATCATGACCTGATATGCAGCCTGGATTTCAAGAGGCGAGAGCGAGGCCAAGATTCTTGCACCGATTGCTGGGCGGATGTACCTACGCAGGATGGCTGCGTAGTCGCTGTACGTTTTCTCGCGGACTTTAGGTTTGACGGCCGTTTTCAGCCAGTGGTCCAAGAATTCGTCTACGGTCACTTGGAGACCTTCGACACCGCGGGACAGGTCTCGTTCGTGCAACCTTCTTGTTAGGTATGCCTGTGCGTGCCGTAGAGAGCCGTAAATTGTTCGATTGTTGTAGGAGCGCCTACCCGTTTCGCGATCGCGCCCGAGATAAACGCGAACGAGCCAACGACGCTCTCCTCGCGCGATGATCTGGCCAACTTTGCGAGACATAGATGTTCCTCCTGCTCCGGAATTAGGCACACTTCCGGCACATTGGGAGTTGGTTCTTTGTGGGCGGGCTTTGTACGGGTTCGTTGGCTGTGGTGGGGTTTGTGATCGCTTAGGCAGGGTAGTCTGCTATACCATTGTGCACAAAGTTCGCGTAAAGCGCGAACTTTGTGCATTACAATGTAGTTCATGAACCAAAGCAGAGACTCAATACCAGCTTCACGCGCGCGGCTTGGTGCAGTACTCCGCGCCGCGAAAGAAGTAATCTCGGTCGATGTTGCGTCTCAGGCTCTGGGGATTGAGCGCCGAGCCGCCGCGAAGCTCCTATCGCGGTGGAGAGAGCAGGGTTGGCTCCGCAAGATAGGACACGGGCTATACGTTTCCGTGCCTTTGGACCTTGCCAGCAGCGAGCAAGTAGTCGCAGACCCGTGGGTGCTCGTGCCAACGCTTTTTAATCAATGCTATATCGGTGGTTGGACGGCAGCACATCACTGGGAACTCACCGAACAACTCTTCAACGAAACACTTGTCTTTACTACCCGTCGAATCAGGAGAAAACGCATGATCGCACAGGGTGCAACTTTTCAGCTGCACAACGTACAGATCGAGCGGCTCTTCGGGTTGAAAACATTGTGGCGGGGATCCACCAAAGTCTTGATATCGGACGCTGCACGCACGCTCGTGGACATGATCGCGGCGCCGGAAGTGGGCGGAGGGATTGATCACGTGAGTGATTGCCTGAATACTTATCTCGCTGACAAGACCGCCGATCGCGATCTGTTGATTCGCTACGCGGATCGATTCGGGAATGGCATCATCTTTAAACGCCTTGGATACCTTGCGGAAACGGGGGTGGGCGATAGAAAGCTGGCGGCAGAATGCCGCTCACGCCTGACACAAGGTTATGCCCGTCTTGATCCCGCGCTTCCCTCGAAGAAGCTCATCACTGCCTGGCGGCTGTGGGTGCCCGCACTCAGGAAACAGACGGCCTCATGATCGACAAGCGCGAAATCCTCGAAGCGGCATCATCTTTCGCGCTCTTGCCCAATGTCGTCGAGAAGGACTATGTCCTCGGCTGGATACTCGCTGGCATGAATGCGCATGAGGACCTTGCGGAAAGCTGGATATTTAAAGGTGGAACCTGCCTCAAGAAATGTTATTTCGAGACCTATCGATTTTCAGAAGATTTGGATTTCACACTGCGCAATGAAGATCATCTCGACGAAGAGTTCCTGCAGCCGGTATTTGCACAAGTGATTGCTTGGGTAGCAGAGCATTCCGGCCTTAATATTCCAGTCGATCAGCTTGAATTCGATATCTACGACAATCCGCGCGGCCACTCTAACTGCCAAGGCAAGATTGCTTACCGTGGACCGGTTTCACCGACCTCGGGCGGCTGGCCCAAGATCAAGCTCGATCTGACGGCAGATGAAAAACTGGTTCTTCCCTCCGTGCGCCGCGAGGTATTTCATCCATACACTGACAAGCCAGAAGGAGGGATATGGGCTAATTGCTATGCCTATGAGGAAGCATTCGGAGAAAAATTGCGCGCACTCGGTGAACGGACGCGACCCCGCGATCTCTACGACGCGGTGAACCTCTATCGGCACACAGACAGCCGACCAACGCCTTCCGTGCTCCTGGACGTGCTCCGGCAGAAATGCGCTTACAAAGCGATCGAGATTCCTACGTTCCAAACCATCACGCCGCATCGCGAGGCTCTTGAGGTGATGTGGTCGGATATTCACGGTCCGAAGTATCAAATCTATGGCACGTCTAAGGCAAAAAAGATGCGCGCCTTCTGGGAGGCCGAACCGGACGCTTTGGTAGGCGAAGTTCTGGCTGAAATGCTCGATTCATACGAGGCCGATTGTGATCTCAACAAAAAGCAGATGGATTCTGCGCTTCTTGAAAAATCGCGCGGCATTGTTTCACGGCTCTCTGGAAAATCACGGTTTGCAAAGCCAGCACAGACCGCTGCCGACTTCTTAAATCACGAATTCACGATTCCGAATGTTCACAAGTTACCGATTGAAGCACAAGCTATACCAATTATCGAAGGCCGCCTGGCCGAGGCCAGAAAAGCAATAGGCGCGGGCGCGCATCTTTCAGTGATTTTTCTTTGTGGAAGCGTCCTTGAAGCCGTCCTGCTTGGCGCGGCTCAAAAGGAACCAGCGCGCTTCAACCGGGCGTCTGCCAGCCCAAAAGCCAATGACGGAAGTGTAAAGCGTTTTTACGAATGGAATCTCGCTCAGTTCATAGATGTTGCTTGCGAGATCGACCTCTTAAAGCCTGACGTGAAGAAATTTAGTCATGGCCTTCGGGATTTCCGCAATTACATTCATCCATACGAGCAGATGGTATCCGGTTTCACGCCGGATGAGCATACCGCGAAACTATGCTTTCAAGTTCTTAAAGCCGCACTTGCGAGCGTTGCAGGGGAAAGAAAATGACAACAGAAGCGAGAGCAGTCCCGTCTATTTCCGTCACCTACGCACAGAACGGCAGTTCGACGAAGGCGAACGCTCTTGGCATGCGGCCTATGCAGGAGCGCGCTTATGAAAAGCGCGGCGAGCAGTACTTGCTCATCAAATCGCCGCCCGCGTCCGGCAAGAGCCGCGCCCTTATGTTTGTAGCGCTCGACAAATTGCAAAATCAGGGCCTCAAACAGGTGATCATCGTTGTTCCGGAAAAGGCCATCGGCGCAAGTTTCCACGATGAGCCATTGACCAAGTCGGGCTTCTGGGCCGACTGGCGTGTCGAGCCGAAATGGAATCTTTGCAACGCCCCAGGCGGCGACAACGGCGGAAAGGTAAATGCCGTAGGGGCGTTTCTTGAAAGCAACGACAAGGTGCTGGTTTGCACTCATGCGACGTTCCGCTTCGCCGTCGATCAGCTCGGCGTCGAAAAGTTCGACGACCGGCTCATTGCCGTGGACGAATTTCATCACGTTTCTGTAAGTCCCGACAACAAGCTCGGCATGCATCTGGGCCAGTTCATTGCTCGCGACCGCGCGCATATCGTCGCCATGACGGGCTCTTACTTTCGGGGCGACGCAGAGGCTGTGCTTACCCCGCAAGACGAAGCAAAATTCGAGTCTGTCACGTATACGTACTACGAACAGCTCAATGGCTATCAATATCTCAAACAGCTCGACATTGGTTACTTCTTCTACTCTGGTTCCTATGTGGATGACATTCTCAAAGTTCTAGACCCCACCGAAAAGACGATCATCCACATCCCTAACGTCAATTCACGCGAAAGCACGAAACAAAATACAGAAGGAAGTGGAAGCACATTATGGGCGGACTTGGGTCCTGGGAGGGGACGGACCTTGCGACTGGATTTCAACTGGTAAGGACGCCCGAGGGCAGAATCCTGCGCATCGCAGACCTTGTCGACGATGATCCGGGCAATCGCGTGACCGCGTGACCACCGCGCTGAAAGACCCGGCGCAAAAAAATAATCGCGACTACGTGGACATCATCATTGCGCTTGGCATGGCGAAAGAAGGCTTCGACTGGATCTGGTGCCAACACGCGCTCACTGTAGGCTATCGCGCAAGCCTGACCGAAGTGGTGCAGATCATCGGTCGCGCCACTCGCGACGCTCCCGGAAAACCCGCGCCCGCTTCACGAACCTGATTGCCGAGCCGGACGCTTCGGAAGAGGCTGTAACCGAAGCTGTCAACGACACACTCAAAGCTATCGCTGCTAGCTTGTTGATGGAGCAAGTTCTCGCCCCGCGCTTTGAATTTACGCCCAAGCGCCAAGATAGCGGCCCAACTGATGGTTTTGACTACGGCGCGGGCGGCTACGACGCCAATAAGAATAATGTCGGTTTCAACGCCGAAACCGGGCGGTTCCAAATTGAGATCAAAGGCCTCACAGAGCCTAAAAGCAACGAAGCCGCGCGCATTTGCAAGGAGGACTTGAACGAGGTGATTGCCACCTTCATCCAGGATAAGACTGCGCTTGAGCGCGGCCTGTTTGACGAAGAATTGGTGCCCGAAGAGCTTACTGTGGCACGAATGGGAAAGATCATCAAAGACAAATATCCCGAACTCGACGAGGAAGATCAAGAGGCGGTGCGCCAGCACGCAATTGCCGCCCTGAATATCACACAACAGGCCAAACAATATGCCCTGGGCGGGAACGGCGATGATGCTGGGCCGAGCGTCAATACCGCCCTGATCGATGGCGTGCGCCGCTTCGCAATGGATGTGCGAGACCTCGACATCGACCTCATCGACCGTATAAACCCATTTGGTGAGGCTTATGCCATCCTCGCCAAAGCAATGAGCGAGGAAAGCCTGAAACAGGTTGCGGCGGCGATCTCCGCAAAGCGCACCAGCTTGACACCGGACGAGGCTAAAGACCTCGCGGTGCGCGCCTTCCGGTTCAAGAAGGAACGTGGACGGCTTCCGGCGCTCGATTCGCAGGACGCATGGGAAAAGCGTATGGCCGAAGGCGCCGCCGCCTTCATGCGTTACAAGAAGGAAGGCTGCTATGAATGACCCCAATCTCGACGAACTGGCCCAAGAACTCGCGGAATTTGCGGAGCCGGAGAAGAAGGGCGGACGCCCGCCCCGAGAGGAGCGCATTATCGCGGGTTTCGAAGAGATCCAGCGGTTCGTCGAAAAGAATGGACACGCCCCGCAGCACGGAGAAGCCCTCGATGTTTTCGAGCGGCTCTATGCCGTGCGTCTCGACCGACTTCGGGCGCTGGAGGAGTGTCGCTCTATTCTTACGCCGCTCGACCGCCAGGGGTTGCTCTCAGGCACACAAATCGCAAGCGCGTCTACGGAGGCCGTTGACGAGGACGAGCTTATGGCCGAACTGGCGGGTGCAGCCGGCGAGAGCGCCATCACGGAGCTACGCCACGTCCGCGCAAGCGTTGAAAAGCGCGCCGCAGAGGAAATTGCGCAGCGTAAGTCGTGCGAAGACTTTGAGGCCTTTAAACCGTTCTTTGAAGCCGTAAAGCGAGAGCTGAAATCCGGGGTGCGCCAAACACTTCCCGTTCATAGCCTCGACGAGATAAAGATGGCCGAGATTCAAAAGGGCGAGTTCTTCATCGTCGAAGGCCAAACGGCTTATGTCGCCGATGTGGGTGATGTAATCCGAACGAAATATGAGCGTACAGACAGTCGCTTGCGCGTGATCTACGACAACGGCACCGAGAGCGACGTATTGCAGCGTTCTTTCCAACGCGCGCTTCACCGCGACGAGGCGGCTCGGCTTATCACTAATCCTTCTGCCGGGCCACTATTCGGCGACGAATCTGCCACAGAGGATCTCGCAACGGGCACTATCTACGTTCTCCGCAGCAAGTCAGAAAATCCGATTGTCGCAGCCAACCGCGAGGTCCTGCACAAGATCGGCGTGACCGGAGGGAAGGTCGAAACCCGACTCGTGAACGCAAGCTTGGAGGCGACCTTTTTGCTTGCCGACGTGGAGGTGGTCGCCACATATGATCTCTACAACGTCAACCGTGTGAAACTGGAGAACATCGTTCATCGCGTGTTTGACCCCGCCCAATTGGACATTGAAATCAAGGACCGGTTCGGGAATCCGGTGAAACCGCGCGAATGGTTCCTCGTACCACTCTTTGTTGTCGACGAAGCCGTCAAGCGCATTAGGGACGGCACAATCATTGATTACACATACGACCCGAATGCGGCTCGCCTTATGAAGGTGACTCGGTGAGGGCCGTCGAAAGAGCAGAGGCGTGAGTATCGATTCGTTACTTGCCAACCAATAATTATAATTGTAATTATTGGTGTATGATTTGTTCGCTGGCTGGAGGAATTTCATGGCGAATCCGAAAATAGCGAGCCTGACAAGAAAAGACATCGTCCTGGCCGCCAAGACATTTAAAGCCACTCGGCGCATGCCCAACAAAGTGCTCGCCGCGGAGTATCAGACTGTCCTTCTCGATGAAAAGCAGCTGATTCCCAAGGTCGGAGAATTGCGTCATCAGGATTTCTTCCCCTTGTAATTCCTGTTCCCCTACGCTCAATCGAGTTAGTCGTTTCCCTGCGACTGACGACATGATAAGCGATAACGCTTTATCGTTCACGATCCAGACGGAGCCAGATGCCATCTTGCCAATGCATGATCTGCAATCCGGTACACAAATCGCGCACAGCCGACTCCAGTCATCAGATGTCACGCACGGCCGAGAGAGCCTCCGGCTGATCGGCCGTCAGCCATCCATTCTGGTCGATCCTTTTTCTTCATTGCACCAGAAATGGGTTGCCTGAATGTTATTAGGATGGTCATCCCTCCACGCTCCTCCCATCCCTTTCGGCTCTCTGTGGTCTGGAACGATGTCGTTGTAATCCGTGAACTCTTCGTGACAGATCGCGCATTTCCTGTCCTGCTCGACAATCTTCCGATTCAACAGTTTCCGCATTTCAGCCGGGGACCGGAGTTCCCGATATCCCCGCGGATGATGGGGATCGTCAATGCGTCGAATCCCAGGCTGCAATCTGCGCGCATAGGGCGTTTGTTCCCGACCGCAGCAGGAAATCGATTTGTGGATTGGGCAGTATTCATTGCGACGAAGCCTCATAGCATTTCCTCCTGGGAGAGTCGGGGAAATCAGTCGTTGGTATGTGGCGAATCGGGACGGTGGCGATCAGGAAGGAGGGTCTCTCAGATGGGCTGGTACAATGCCTGTCCGAGGGGGACTATGACGAACCTGACGGGAGTAATCCGGCAATTGCGGAAGGAAAAACAGCGCGTGCACGGAGAAATGGAGCGGCTGAACGCGGCGCTGGCGGCCCTGGGAAGTCTCGGAGGGCTGGAGCGAAAGTCTAAGGGATCTCGCATGCCCAAGGTGCGGAGGCCCATGTCAGCGGCCGCTCGCAAGAAAATCGCGGCGGCCCAGCGTGCACGCTGGGCAAAATGGAAGAAAAACAAGCGAAATAAGTGAGGGATAGCGCCGTCTATGCTTGTTTTCAATGCTTTACGGCGATTTAACGTCATGGTATTTGCTTGTTATTATATTGCTATTTTAACGTCATTGTGATACGCTGGCATTGGGTTCGGAGGTCCAAGACATGGCAGTATCGACCCCGGCAAGACCGGATTTGTTGGCGTATCGGGAAGCCACAACTCTGGATTTTTCGAAACTCATCACCGAGTTGACCACAATTCTGGGGAAGAAACTGACGGCCTACCTCGCTTCGGTCAAAGACACGAGAGCAATAGAGCGCTGGATGGCCGGCTGCGAGCCATACAAGGGAGTCGATGAAAGATTGCGGCTCGCTTATCGGCTGGCGAAAGTGATTAGCGATCATGAGGGGCCACGGGTCGTTCAGGCTTGGTTTACGGGTCTGAATCCAGAGCTCGGGGATCGCGTGCCCGCCCGGCTTTTGCGAGAAGGGGACCTGGAGACCGTAGGTCCGGAGATACTTGGCGCCGCGCGCGCCTTCTTAGCCGGAGGATAGCAATTCGTGAAAGCCCCCGGCGTGATTTACCGGCTAGGAAGGAAACCTGATCCGTGGGCTCCCCCCGATTGGGCCTTAGCGGGGCCTGACGGAACCTTCGGCAACCGCTTTGATGACCCTGATGCGACCTACCGTGTTCTCTACGCGTCGTCGCAGAGACTAGGGTGCTTCGTCGAAACCCTGGCTCGATTCCGCATCGATCCCACACTGCTAGCCGAGTTGGCTCAGATCGAGGGAGCGGATGACTACTGTCCGCTTGGGGAAGTGCCCATCGAATGGGTCGAGAAGCGGATCATGGGACTTGCCACGACCGACAAAGACTACGCCGATGTTTGCAGCAGCGAATGGATCAGCCGCTTGCGCAAGTCATTGGCAATCCATTTGAAGAGGTTTGGAATCGAGGAGTTCGACGCGTCGGTCCTGCAACAAACGGCTCCAAGGATTCTGACGCAGTTCGTGTCCCGGATTGTTTTCAATGGTGGCTTTGCGGGAATCTACTACCGCTCAAAGTACGGGCACGACATTGAGAACTGGGCTCTGTTCGAGCCCTTTCAAATCCAAGTGCAGCAACCCGAACTCATTCGACCCGATGATCGGGATTTGCAGCGAGCGCTCGAACTTCACTCGTTGAAGTTCAAAGAATAGTCAGCCGCTACCTAAGGCGAGCCAGGCGTAGCTTTGTAATGGTGGGAAGCATTTGCGGTTACCGCTAAACCCTGATCTTCCCATGGTGTGGCTGCAGACCGAAGGGCTACCTGCGGGGACGAGTCCTTGACCAATAGAGTGTCAACGCTGTGTCCCCGGTGTTCCGCAACCACTCTGCGACTTCTTTTGTCTGGAAGGGCCGGTCTTCGGGCTCCAGGTCACGATTGAGTAACTCGGTGATTTCTTCCGGAGTGCTCGGTTTCTTGATCTTGTTCAACGCTCGTGAAATGTGCCCGTCGAGACGGCGCGAATTCGGAATCGTCCGCATTGCCTGGTTCCAGTTCTTGAAAAATGAACTTAGCTTATTCCTGACAGGGTCCCGATGTCAGCATGGTTCGGATGAGGATGCAAACCAGAATGGCAGATCATGGCTTCCTCGCCGGCAGTAGCTTAACGACCAGGTTTCCTATTGCCGCAGGCTCGTGCTCGCCCGACGCCGCCAACCAAAGTGTACGAGCGCTCGAAACCCTCTGGCCCCTCCACTTTCATTTCCCAGTTGTCGTTTGCATGAGATTCCGACAATTGACACTCGCCACTCTCCCGCCCTGTCATGAAGGACGTGTTCAATGATAGCTACAATCTCCCCGCGAACTCGGGGATCGCCCGTATTCTGCATCTCGATCCTGACCGCCATGTCTCTACATTGTACAAAGCGGCAAAGCAACCCCGTCTCGTGGAAAATGGTCAAGGGCCCGTGGCGCGGCGCGTTAAATTCGGCTTGAGGGTGGGGATGGCTCTCAGTCGTGCGACAACGTCGGGCGTTTCAGAGGCCCCATAAAGAACGAGGCGGGCGATTGCGGCGCTCCTGGCGGATCACTTCGTGAAATGGTGTTTCACAATTCCTGATGGAAAGGGGCGGACGGGGGAGAATGCTTTTTCTTGGAGACCAGGCTTGTAGCAGTAAGGAATGCTGGAAAAAGATAAAGGCTGTGACATCGGTTATGCTCTAGCCACCAGCTCCTGCGAGGAAGCTAACAGCGTGGACGCATGCACCGTCACAGCCTCTGATGCGATCACCGCTTTCGCGGTCCCAAACCCCAACTGCTCCTCGCAGAGCCGTCGGTTTTTTCAGGTCTGGCTGCTCTTCGGGTTGCCCCGTCGAGCTGATCACTCAGCTTACTTCGGACTGGCAAAATTTTAATTAAGCCAACCCTTTCAGCCGTCGACGGAGGCAAACTTAGAGAGTTGCTCGAAGATTGTCAACGCCCGTTTTCAGTGCAATCGGCGGGTTGCGATGGATCAAGAACCGGAGACGCAACCCATTGAATCGTTGTCGCTTAATGAATGGGAGATCAAATTCTTTCCATTTTCCCACAGGAACATCCACAGGCGCTTCGAAGGCGCGGACAGGTACTACAAATATAAGGATGTGTGCGGGAACCATGTAAGCATCTTGACTCCCGAAAATCGGTCACGCATGGTGGTTACCGGCGCATTCACGCAATGGCAAACCTCGTGGCCCACATCGATGGCGGTTCTCGCGGCAATCCAGGCCCGTCTGGCATTGGAGTGGTAATCGACGGGTCCACCGACGGCACCATCAGGATCGCCAAATGGATCGGACACCAGGACAATAATGTCGCCGAGTACGTTGCGCTGTCTTGAAGCGCTGCAATGTGCCCTGGGGCTTAAGGCCACCTCGCTTCATGTGTTTTCAGATTCCGAGGTGGTGGTGAGGCAGATGAGTGGCGAGTACAGTTGCCGCAGTCCGCGGCTCTATTCGCTGAATTGGATCTGCCGGAAACTGGCCCGGTCGCTCGATTTCTCCATCTCCCACGTTGGTCGCGAGCACAATGCCGAGGCCAATAGCCTGGCCAGTTCGGCCGCTCGCAGGAAACGCTGCTAACCTAGGAGCAGCCGCTCGTGCTCCCACAAGTCATGCAGCGATAGCAGGAACCGTTTCTCACCATGAGTGAGCCGCAGAATTGGCACGGAGGCGCGTCTCCCAGCTCTACGACCTGCCCCAATCCTTCGACTACACTGCTCACCTCACGCTGCGGCAAGGCCGGCCTCGGCAGTTCAAACAGAAGTCCCTGCTCGCCTTTCAGGAAGCGCAGTTCGAGCCAGCGGAATAGATAATCAGCGAGCGACTTGGCGTAGCCAATCTTTGGATTGCCCGACCACCCGCTTGGCTCAAACCGTGTATGGCTGAACTTGTCGCACAGCACCCGCAACGGAACGCCATACTGCAGCGCCAGCGAGACTGCGGTTGCGAAAGAATCCATGAGCCCGGAAACCGTCGAGCCTTCCTTCGCTATCCTGATGAATAGCTCGCCTGGCAGACCATCCTCGTATAGACCGACGGTGACGTAGCCTTCTTGCCCTCCCACAGAGAAGTGATGGGTCAAGCTGTGGCGCTCGTCCGGCAGACGTCGCCTCACAGCCGGAGAGACATTTGTAGCTTCGGTACTCGTTACGTTTCCATCTGCTGACCCGCTGCTCCCTACTTCCTCGCTTGCGTTCAGGGAGCGTTCTTCGCTTCGCCTGACGATTGAGATTTCCTTTGCTGCTGACATTACAAACCCTAACCTTCCTGGCTTCCGCCTTCTTCTTCAGAACCGCCGGCCGACTGAGACTCTGCGTTCGGGTCTGTCTCAGCGTCTGCATCGTGCCTTTTGTATGTTCCTCGCACCGACAGTAATTCTGCGTGGCTGGGTGGAAACACGTAGTTCTGGACGAACCACAGTGCGTCATAGGAAAGACGCCGGCTCGCGACGGCGCGCCCGTGCTCTTTCACGAACTCGCAGAAATCATCGGGATGGATGATGTTCGCTTTCGTTCCGGCATTGGTGAGAGAGCGCGACTTGAGCCAACCCAGGTCGATTCATTTTTGTATCTCGTCGGGGCGGGTGTGCAATGCCCGAGAGAGGGAAAACTTGGTGAACCATTCCCGGCCTGTTTTGCCACCGACGCCGAGCCGGTGCAACATCGAGCGCACGGACCCCGCAGGCCGCCGCAGGATTTTCGCGGCCTCTTCTACCGGCATCGCGGTGATCAGATCCAGGAGGCGTTGCCGCTCAGGCTTCGTCCATTCGCGATACGCTCGTTTTTGATTTACGCCAAGCTCGCGCAAGAAGCGTAAACACGCGTCGCGTGGGTTTCCAGAACTCGCAGCCAGCTTTGTGACCAGCCTTCGCCGGTCAGTCTCAGTGTGCTCCTCGCTTCTGCTGGTTTGTTCCTTGTATTCTCTGACCAGTTCTCTTGCTTCTTTAGGCCAGCGGAACATACGGCGCTTATGGACACCGTCGGCTTCGCCCATACTGCTGCCTTCCGGGGCTGGATCCTGATGGCAGTTAATGTCCCAGGTCCGTCTACACACACTTGTCTCTGCGCCTCCGGAATACCTCCTCTCCTGCTGCAAAGGCGCATGCGCCGATTTGCTTCGGAACATGCTGCGCGACGAAGGTGGCGGGTGGAGCTTAGCCCCACATGAGCCAAGTGGTAGCGGGCAGGGTATATCCACAATCCTGCCGCTTTTCAAAAACTTTTTTGCTGCAGGAATTCGTGCAGGTGGCCACTTCCGGTGCAGAAAAGCGGTCTGCGTGGCCGAGCCTTGACCGAAGGGCGAAACGTGCTGAGCACCAATCACTTGACCCAACTGTCGACCCAATTCCTGGGCGATGTGGGCCGAATCCAGCTATGGACAAGGAGGCCCGGGCTGCGTAGAAGAGAGGTTTCTTTGCACAAAAAGTGACATTTTCCGCAACTAAGGTGCTCGCTGCCGGGTTTAACCCTGTAAGAGCAGTTCCAGTTCTGGGCGCTGCAGGCCCGCGGACTGAGGACTGCTAGCCCCCGGGCGGTTGTTATGCCAGCCATCCCCGAACCGCGCCCCCAACGAGAGAAAGTTGTATCCCTGTGTGGCGACTATTGCTCTCGTCTGAGTATCCCACCTTCGTCTGAACTGTTTGGTCGGCCCACACATTTGACGTTGTGCGATGAAATTTCGTCGTTCGTAGTTCACCAACCGGAGTTTGGAGAAACCTGGTCGCAAGCTTTCTCAAGAGAGTCGAACCCATGTTTGGCGCGCATCACAGAGGATTTGCTTGGAAGGAAATCGCCAAGGTGCTCCACATGACCCGAGCAGTGGCCCGGGCGATCTTCTGGCGGGAAATCAAACGCTCGAGGTCGAAAAGTGTCAAAGCCCAGCCTCCTGCGACTGTCATCCAAGACGAGAGTGATCCGGATGCCCGGAAGCTTGGCAAGCCAACTGGATCGCGCTAAACGCAGTCGGGGGGCCACCGTTCAAGCGCATTCGTAAGTCAGGGGCGCCGCAACAAGCGGCGAAGAAAATGGTGAAACGCTAATCCTGCCGGGCAGCCGCCATGTATTTACCAGCCATTGATTCAAGATCGATTCCAGCAAGTTCACGAATCAGAACTGCGAAATTGTGCGTGAGCTCATTCATGCGCGTACTCAGGTACTGGGCCCAATTCTTCCCCTGAGCCAATGCGCTGCCGATCCTCACAACATTAACAAGCGCATCCCCGTGTGTCGCCGGGTTAAGCACGTCCTTCAGCAAGGTTCGCTTGGAATCATTCACAAATCCGCTGTTCACCACTTCGTCGAGCATGTTCCTTGCCTGCGGGGGAAGAGTCGCGATTGTGCGCTCAAGGCTTGACGGTATGTGAACCTCTCCTTGTCCGCGTAAGGGGATTACCCACGGCCTGCAACCGTGAAATGCGAGTTCAAGTCTCGCACCGTCCACCAAAGTTTGGCTCGGGAACTCGACGGCAGAGTGCTGGTCTGAAAAGCCAGTGGATACGGTTCAATTCCGTGCCGAGCCACCAAGCGTCCGGGAGCGGCCTGGAAAGTTGAAGGCGCACAGATTCAGGCAATCGGAGAAAGGAGGTCGCAATGCCATTTTTTGTTTTGCTCATGTTCTTGAAAGCTATCTATGAAGCGATTCGGGTCTTCCGCGAGAGAAAGCGCGCAACCAAACCCGAACCACTGTGTGTAGGCTGCCTGCACGCGCAAGTGCAGTTTGCCGTAAATGCGCGGCGTGCGATCTCCTGCGCCTACGGCGGGGCGGTGCGTCCCATGAAATTGGATGTGCTGTACTGCACCGACTATGAGACACGGAATGCGCCTGCGCGTACTCGAGTGGTCGGTTTCGTGCGAGAGATAGTCCCTGCAGATTGATGAAGCTGAACTTGATGTAGCGAGAAAAAACTTATGACGGAAAACACTTACAACGTAATCAAGCCCGAAAACGGCGTTCCTATCAAGGCCTGGACCAAGGGTGTCCCGCTCGAGGACGCCGCACGCCAGCAGCTTTTGAACGTCGCCCAGTTGCCATTCATCTACAAGTGGGTGGCGGCCATGCCGGACGTGCATTGGGGCATCGGTGCGACTGTCGGAAGCGTGATTCCGACTCGCGGGGCGATCATTCCGGCGGCAGTCGGCGTGGATATTGGTTGCGGCATGATGGCGGTCAAGACTTCTCTGCACGCCAATCATCTGCCAGACAATCTTCATGGTATCCGCACCGCGATTGAGAAGGCAGTGCCGCACGGACGCACCGACAATGGCGGCAAGAACGATCGCGGCGCTTGGTCGGATGCCCCTCCGCATCACTCGGAAGTGTGGGCGAAGATGAAGCCTGCGTATCAGGCGATCATCGACAAGTATCCGAAGCTGAACCACGTGCAGCGCATCAATCACATGGGAACGCTGGGAACGGGGAACCATTTCATCGAGGTCTGCCTCGATGAGAACGGCAGTGCGGATGCCGTTTAGTGTCAAAGCAGGCCGCGGTGGCCAGTGTAGTTTTCGTCGCCGTCCAGGCCACGCTCCTTGATAACCTCGGCAGCAGCAGCCAGTGCTGTTGCGATGGCAGGATAGCCAACGTATGGCAGCGCCTGGATGAGAACTTCCTCGATTTCTTTCAAGGTGAGGCCGTTGTTGAGCCCGGCCGCCATGTGGATGGCGAATTCATGGGGCTGACGCATGGCAATCATGACGGACATCGAAACCAGGCTGCGGGAGCGCCTGTCCAGACCGGGACGAGTCCAGATATCCGCAAAGACCTGGTCGACCGCGTAGGCAGCGATCGGGGCACCGAAGGTATTTGAGTCTGCGGAAGCGCTGAGTTTTGCGGCCGACTGGTCACCGATCATTTCGCGGACTACATTGATTCCAGCTTCTCTATTCGTCATGATTGAGTCCTCTTGTAAAGCTCAAGTGACTTCTCCCCCCCCAGACTACCCGAACGGCTCGAGGACACATAAGTACCGTAAAACGATAGATCCCTATCGGGACGGCCCCGAAGCAGAAGTGCGGGGATGGCAGGTCCGTGTGATCGGGGCAGTTTCGATAGGGTCGTTTGAAGTGAGCCGCTAGCGTTTGCGGCGGATGCGGGATTTCCTATGGGATTTCAATCGATTTTCCCTTGCAAAGCCTTGCCAGAAGCGGGTTTTACCAAAACAGCAGTTATTGATGCTCATCGATCTAAACATGAATACTTAGCCTCAGATTGCCTCATCCTAACGCAAGACCGATCCTTCCTCAAGCCTCGCGAGTCTGGACAGTCTGGAACCTCCAATGACCCCTACTTCGAGCACGCGGCAGCGTCCGCCGCGCTAGCGGCTTAGTTCAAACGGGCTTGTGGGAACTTAGTCCGGGAAGGCATCAATCGTAGCAAAACGTTCAGTTTCTTAAGCAGGAGCGGTCGGCGCCGAGACCGCTCCGCAAAGCTAGAACGACTGAGAGAAACGGGCCTCCAGAAACTCGCCCAGCTTCGCAGTGGCCCTGAACTGCGGGATCGGATCGAGTTCCTTGAATGCCGAGGTGAACGCGTTCGAGAGACTCCAGATCGTGCGCGGCTTGAACTCCTCGTACCTCGGCTCGAAGTAAAGGTCGTGCACATTCCGAGCGAGGTGTTTGGGAGCCTCCAACTTGCCCGCAACGAAGGCCTCGTAGATGACCACTTTGGCGGTGACGTCCGTCAGTTCACTTCGCTGCCATGCTTCGACTTGCTTTCGCATGGGCTCAAAGTTCCGCTGCATGCGGTCCACCCCGACTGCGATGCAGTCGATCAGCGAGAACGACTTCGAATGCTTCGCCAGTACTGGCGTGAAGTCTCCCGCAAACGCCATGTTCGAGCACACGAACACGCGATAGCCACAGGTCATCGCCAGGCGCATGCTCTTGTCATGGGAATTCCGCAAGCCAATGGAAAAGCGGCATCCTTCCATCTCGGTTGCGAGATCGAGAACGCCGAAGGCTTTCATGCCGTCCGGCGAGATGGCGTACTCGTCGTGGACTACGCCGATGTGGCGAAATCCCAGAGTCTCGATCAGAGCCTGCACAATTTCGTGATGCGGCACAGGGCGGTGGGTTTCGGTTGCTGGTGGCGTGGGCACCAGGGCTAGTTCTTCGCGGCCAATCGTTCGGCCCGCATAGCCAATCAACGTACTTGTTTCTGACATACTTCTTTCCTCCTTGGTGATTTGGGATGACGTCTTTGAAGCCTTGAAGATGGGAAGATCGCGGCCGTGCGGGTCATTGCCAGGCAGTCGGTGTGTTGGGGACGTGGAGAGCGGACTGCTAGAATGCTCCACTAAGTTGCTGGCGGTGAGTTTTTCAACTGATGATCAAGAGATCAGAATGGGCAGGGTCGGGCCCGACGGCGTCACAGCGTCAGTCTCACAACCTACAACCATTAGCCGCCGATGACATCGCTTCCCGGAAACGTCCGCTGTGGCAGTGCCGGAACCGGTTCATGGTGGAAGCGTAGGTTCCAATAGTTCCACGAACGACGGTCGAAGATTCCAGTCGGCGGATCTTTCAAGACCAGATCGAAATCGGCCTCAGTGTAGTACTTCATCGCGGTAGCGATGTCTTCCAGAGTCCCGTAGGTCATCAGGTGTGCTAGGAACAATTTGGGTTCTTGGAGCGTTTCTTCGGGCGCCTTGAACCAAACCACGCGTTTCGCGACTCGCTTGAGGTCTTCGCAATGGTTCATGATCGCTCGTCCTCTCGACTCAGACCAGGTCGAGCCGTAACTAACGGGAGCTCTTTTAAGTTTACCGAAGTTGCAGCCGCGAGCAGTCGCTTTTGAATTGCGGGAGTCAGGCTCGGGAGATCGCCATCCTCAAAGAACGTCAGCGCCTTGAGACTGAGCACTCCATTGAAGTTTTTTCCATAAATCGCCGCTGCGGCCGCCAACCCTTCAGCGAGGCTCAAGCCCACGCCGAACGAGGCCACAATATCCCGATAGTCCTTCGCCTCAGCCCTAGAGTGAACCGTCTTCAGTTTTGACGCGAGAAGATCAAGCAGAGAGGCGATCTGAATTCCGTTATCTTGGGCGATATCAGGATCCTGAACGCGGTTGATTCCCAAAGATCCAAAGAACGAGAGCTTCACCGGCCCGCTCCGGTCCACTAGGGCTGTGAGTGTGTTGTCTTGGAATTGGGTCATTTCCGCGTGTTTCAAGTAGGGAATGCTATCGCGCAGTGAATCGGGGTGGAAGGGCTGGTTCGAGAAGAAGTCGAAGTCCTCCGATTGGCGGTGCCCCAGCCGCAACGCCAGAGCTGTTCCTCCATAAAGCACGAATGTCTTCGGAGTGCCTTTCAATTCGCTCCAAAGCTGCCTTTGAGGCACTGGAAGAATGCTCAGATTTGGTGTGAACATTTCCAACTCCTTGAGGCTGGCCTCCCATCCTTAATCAATTCAAGGCCGCCCTTTGTACGAACTGCCGAATGGGCCCGGACATCTCCCTTATTTTGCCTGATTTAACTCAAGCTGAATAGCGACGCCTGCTCGGGGACCGCGGACCTCGCTCGCCTCCTCGTACCTGACAACGATTGCGGTCGCTGTCCGAAGACGACGACAGACTTCGTATCCATGGCGCCTTCAACAAGACTCGCGGAGTCAGGCTGAGTCTCCAGCAGAGTACCTGGCGCTTCGATGGATGCCGTGTCATCGTCGCGATGAGCAGACGTCGGAAACAGTTTTTGATGTTCGGCACTGAGCGCTCTCCAAACGGAGTCGGCAGAATCGCCGATGCCGTTCCTCGCGACCAACTCCCGTGCCATGGCGGAGAGCATGTCATCGTCTTCGTCGATCGACTGCAATCCCTCGCCGGCAAACTTGCCTTCCATGGTGAGTGCTACCAGAAGCTTCTTCCCCCTCAGGCGCAAACATGATGTCTGCATGGTCCCTTCCGAGCAAAGAAATTTCACACGTACCGGTCTTCGCTGCCCGATTCTCCAGGACCTGCGGCTCGCCTGACGCAAAGTGTGTAGAGAGTAGCCGGACTCGTAGAAGATGATCGTCGGGAAATCCAACAGATCGAGGCCAGTTTCCACCAACTTGGGATGGCAGATCACTACTTGCACACCGTCTTTAACCTGTCTCGCATACCAGGCCTCGCGCTTGGACGTGTCGACGCTCGCTCTCAGAACTGCCGTGCGGAGCCCTTCGTTGCTCAGGATTCGTTGTAGACGAGCGGTGACGTCGTGCTTCTGTGTGTATACCGCAAAGACTTGGCACCGCCGTCCTTCCGCCAGTTCCTTCTTGATCTCCTCGATCAGCTTCCTCTCCTTGGAATAAGTGTGATCTTCAGGAAGCTCGCGTGGTTCTGCGATGACAAATCTCACTCTGCGCTTCAGCTCAGAATCGAACTCTGTACCGTAGAGTGTTCTGATCCCGTAGGGGTGATCGGGATATAGCAAAAGAGTGTTGAGCATCGTGCTCAGCACCGAACGGTTGCCTCGGTGAGCTTTCAACGCCTTCCGCATGTCATCTTCAAGTTCGCGGTACGCTTCTTGCATAGAGGCGTCCATCGGCACGCTCAGATAGGTTTCCTCATATGCCGGCAGTTGCCCCGAGATGTCTTCCAGAAACACAAAGGCACAAAGCTGCATGAGGAATTCGCCGAATAGCAGCGGGGATGCTCCTGGCTTCCGGCGCACCGTGCTGGTCGCTTTCGCCTTGGAGCAGGCATTGTTGGCGGGTTCTACCTTGGTGATGGTCTCCAGGACGCCGTAATCCTGAATGAAGGAACTGCGTCCCGTAGTCCCCCACCCGTAGCCGTGCTCTTTCATCCTTCTCGCTTCGAGGCGGAATAGCGTGTTGAACAGGTCGTCGGCATAGCCGCCCAGTAGCGTGCCGGTCAAACCCACGATTCGGTCGGTACACGAGGCCAGCGTGCCCAAGGCATTGCCTTGCGCCGTGTCGCCCGCAAGCTGGTGGATTTCGTCGCAAATGGCATAGTCAAACCAGCCCGGCATGTAGCGCCCGATGAATTCGACCGGAGCCATGCGGGGGATCTTCTCCGGATCGGCCTGCCACATCGCACTGTGCATCCGGCGGCACGACCTCTCCCCATAGGATTCAATGGTCTCGGCAATCTTGAACTTCTCGAAGTTGGCAACGGTCAGCCGGCCATCATCCACCATCACGGGTTTCCCCGTGTCTGCGTTGACCACGCAGCCCAGATAAGGTCCCGAACGAGGAATAACGTAGGCGTGGCGCCAAAAGTACCCCAGCTTGGCGCGCTCGCGCCCGACGATAAACAGCGCCGGTCGCGCACATAAAGACATCCACCGATCACGGGAATTCGCAGACTGTTTCCTAAGTCGCATGTCGCTGAGCGTGGTGTGCAAGCCCTCACGCACCACCCGGCCCTGCTTCAGGCGCACTTCATTGACGCCGTGCGGCGTGTTTCCGCTACCGCCGTTCCGCAGGTCATCGATCAGGAACACGCGAATTCCCGGAATCGTCAGGAAGGCTTCACGCGCCCACTTCTCGACCAGGTGCGGAGGAACCATGGCCAGAGCGTTAAATGGGTGCCCGTCGCTATGAACGTGAATCGCTCCCAGCGAAATCAAAGTCTTGCCGGTTCCGCATTCGGCGACGACCATGGCGGTCCTCGCCCGCTCCCAGCGTTTCACAACACCCATGAGGGCAATCGTCTGCGCCGGAAACGGTCGTCGCAGAAGTCTGTCGATTCGAGGGGAGATCGGGGCATCGAACGGATGCAAAGCTGGGTATTCCTGAAGGATACGTTCTCCCAGCATGGTGGCGTGGGCACGCATGTAGTCGTAGATGGTGGCAAGCTCGGGCATGGAAATCCTCAGACGCTGCAGGAAGAATTTCGGTAGGGTCAACGATGGAAAACAGGAAGGTTAGGAGTTCAGCTTTCGGCAGGCAGAACGATCTGCTTCAGTTCCAGGCTTGGCCAGTGGATTGAACCGCTATATTCGGGAAAGAGAATGTCGCCACCCCACAAGCCGTCACCGAGCCAGGAAAGAAATTGCTCTTTGTTCCCTTTGACCAGCACAGGATTACATCCAAGCCCCAGCATCGGAACGACCGCTTTACGCCTTTCAAGTTGGCGCTGAAACCATTCGGCCCAATCCGGAATTCCTGGGATGCCGTGAATCTGCGCCAGTGACGACCACACGAAGGACGCTCCCGAGTCCGCTAAGAGGGTTCGATCCGTTCCCGCTAGCGTGCCACTGGCGGCAAACTCTTCGGAAACGCCAATGAGATGACGGAGAGGCTTCTCGCGACCGGCAAGTTGCAGCGACCCTTTGTAGCACTGCGGGTTGCGTTCCAGGCAAACGCGAATCGGCGGCACCCCTGGGCCTTCCACCATAAAACGCTCTCCCATGGAAATAGCCGCAGAAACGGCCGCAATCTGTGTGTCGCCTCCGATCACGGAGATTAAGTGGGCCTTGGCCTGTCGCGGAGGGTCAGGCAACACCTCGCCGATGAAGCGGTCTAGGCGCAGCCTGATGTTTGTGATAGCTTTCTCTGTGGTCTTTACGTAGGTAAGCCAGCCGAAGCGAAGATGTGCGTTCTTCACGGCGATTCCTTCTTTTCGTGAGTGAGAATCTGAGTTTCGCCGTCGGCGAAGACCAGCGTGAGTTCGTGGGAAAACCTCTCCCGGTCATGCAGGATCTTGGTGCCGTCTTCCTCCTGCTCTTCCCAATGATCGGTGAACTTCACCGACCGCCAGTGGGCGATGTGACGATCCTGTCCTTCGCCGAACACGCCGTTGAGCATTCCCGCGGTACACAGCAACCCGACATGCCCACCATGCAGCGGTGTAAGCGGCCGGCCTCGGACGTCGCGTTGTTTGGGGAGAAGCACGCGGCTGGCCTGGCGGTAGGCCGATGACTCTGGCAACAGGTCCTCTACCGCATCCAATGGAATACCCGCATTACTGAGAACTACGGGGCCTGAGTCGGGAATCTCGTAGCGGCTCGTAGGCGAATCGCCCAGGGCCTCAAGTTCGGCTTTAGTCGCCAGCATTTCCAGCCAGCGCACGCCTTCCAGTAGCGCGGAGTCTTGGATGTGCTGGTTTCGCTTGCGCCGCACGCCCAATACTGCAACTTGCTGGTACTGGACGCTGGCGGGTTCGGTCAATCTGTACACGACGAGATCGGTAAAGTGTTCGCTCAACATCTTCGCGCACGGTCTCAATTGTGGCTGCGGAATGACGAACACAAGAACGCCGCCGGGCTTCAGCCAGCGATAGGTGTGCTGCAGAAACACCAACTCTAGTCTCTGGTTATTCGTGTGGCCGGTCTCAAAGTCATACGGGGGATTCAGGTAGAGGAGAGACAACGTCTCTGCCGGACACCGCACATCTGACGTGTTTGCGTGCAGAGTATCGATGCCCAAGCTGGCTGCCTGCTCGGCTCGGTGGGCGTCAATCTCAATACCGTAGAGTCGGGCCTGTGTTCCTTCGAGCAAATGCGCAAAAGCCACGCCGTCTCCTACGCACGGATCGAGCGCAGAGAACTCCGGGGGGAAGGCGAGGCAATTTCGAAGACGCTCGGCTTCCGCGACGGGCAGTGGGTAGAATCCCAATTTCGTTTTTCCATGTGGCCTCATTGTTCACCTGCCGAATGTCATGATTGTGGAAGGGAGCGAAAAGAATAAGGAGGGAAAAGAGCGAAGATGACGGAGGTCAGGATCCAACACTTTCCGGCCAGTTCGGGAATGGATTCCGACTGGAATTGCGAAAGCCGCTGATGAGTTTGCGAATCATGGAACGGCGAGCATAGAGCGTTTCTACCAACCGATTCAGGCCTTCCTTATCCCATTCGTACCACTCCTCGGGAATATTGGCCGCAAGCTGCCAGATCTGATTCGCATCCATCCGCTCAGCCCGGCTCAAGGCCGGCTCGAATGCGTCCCAACCTCGCACGCCCTGGTAAACGCAATTATTGGCGTACACTCCCCTCAACGGGCCGTCGGGGAAAGTCCATTCGCCGGCATTGAAGCAATATCCTTGGTCAATGAAGGTTGCGGTGTATCGCTCGCTTCGTGGCTTTTCGTGCCAGAAGATTGCCTGCCGCCCATCGCTGTTGCAAGTCCACTTGTCGAGCACGAGAACTCGGGCAAAGTCGGCGATATTGAGCACGTTCTCGAGCAGAGGGTCAGGCAAGTAATCGAGCGTTCGGCCAGTAGTCTGAGAATCACGGTATCGCGACCCCAATTGCCTTCCGCTCCGACAGGGAATTCTTCTGCCGGCCAGGTCAATTCGCAGATCCTCGGTGTGGTCGATGAGCCAGTCACATATTTCAATCGCTTCCACACTTGGCATTGGCAGTCCCAGTGCCAAGCCTAGCCGCGTAGCCAACATTTCGTTCGCAAGCACTCTGATGTGCTGAGGGTTGTTCTGGAATTTGGTTACGTAGAATGCGCCATCGGACGCCCGCAGCAGATGGGATTGCGCTCCACCCCGAAGTCTGCGCAGGTGTTGGACGGCCGAGATGCACGGAGTCACACGCACCTCCCGGATATGGAATTTGGAGAGAAATAAACGAGCAGGGACTTTCGAGACGCGTCGAGGAGGGAAAGAAAGAGAGTGTGCCGGGGAGCCTTACCGATTGCTAGGACATCCCATCGGTTCGTATGGGGCTAGTTATTGCTTTGACCGTTCCTCTTTGATGGCATCAATCCACAGTTGGAGCGTAAGGTCTTCGCGCTCCGGATTGCCCAGCTGCCAGCGCAGTTCCTTCTGATATCGATCTTTAAGAACCTCCGGATCAAGCGGGACGGTTCGCGCAAGATGCAGCACATCGTCTCGGTCACGTTGGATGTTGCGTTCCAGCTTCGACAGGGCAAGGTCGTAGGGATCAAGGGCTAAGAGTCGAAGATGTTGGAAGGTTCCCGGAAACATGTCCGTGAGTCGATCCTCGTAGTCTTCGGGCACATGCGCCACGCCGACGTGATCGAGATAGATCTTGTACTTCTTGTGTAGCAAACCACCCCGCATACCGAGTTCTAGCATGGCCCGGCCAGCATCCCTCGGTGCGATTTCCAGAACGTCCAGGTCTCCGGTGGGCCGCGAAAATCCGTACACCGTAGTGACGACGAACCCTCCCATACAATCCAGCCGAACTTCCTCGCGCGCCACCGAATCCAATTCGCGCAGGAACGAGAGCCATGGTTCCGGGATGCTTTCATTCGGATGCGTAGGCAAGGTGTTCTCCCTTCATGTCGGTCAGGAGATTCCAGTGGGCCGCAGAAGCCGAGCGATGCTCTCGCAGCCAAGCTCTCTCAGCTTGGGTCATCGAGTCGTGACAGAAGGTATCTTCGCGCGCAAGCCGGGCTCTCTCCAAAACCTCCAAACACGACCGGAGCTTTCCCGCCCGCTCGCTCTCCTTCCTGCCCTCCGACACCTCGCTCGCCAAAGAGACAGCAAATCCCAATCGGTTTTGCCGGTCATGTACCTTGGCGTTGCGAACCAGCCAGTCCCAGTCCATATCAACGTAGGTCATAGCCAACCATGGCAATCCCTCCGCAACACGGGCGTCAAGGTTTGGTTCGTTCAGTGCCTCCAGTAAGACCTCCGCGGGGTTCCGTCGTCTCTTGCCTCGAAGATAAGAAAATCCCGGATAACCGAGCGCCCCCAGTTCCGCGCTGAAATTGCGCTTGTGCGAAGACACGGGCATCGCCACTTCCTCGGATCGCAAGGGCAGCGCCGTAGCCGGTAGATTCAGCACCTTGAGAGCCTTGCGCACGAATCGTTCCGACAGAGGACGGTGCCCCTTCTCCATCATCGACAAATAGGCTTGGGTGACGTCAAGCGCCAGGGCAGCTTGCTCTTGAGTCCAGTGCTTCTCCAATCGCGCCTCTTTCAACAGGTTCCCGTCCATAGTGATCCTTACTTCGCCTCATGACTAATATAACATATATTGTTATATTAGTCAGACACCCTATCTCCCCGCTTTTGAGCCTTGCCTAGCTAGGGTGCTTCGCTATTACCAAGGATGGCTCTTTATCATTGAGAGACAAAGAGTTGCGGCCGTCTATGACCGAGGGAGCGAAATTACGTTCAGTGGTTGCTTTCAGCCGCTCTTTCGACCTCGTGCACGACCTTCTTAAGCGTCTCCAGATTGTCCACTTGGGCGAGCGAATTGACTCGCAAGGAGCGGAGAATCGGAACTAGACCCTCGGGTCCAACCCTGTTCAAAGCCGCCTCCAGGCGCCGCAGGCCACGTTCCGCTGACTGCATTTGCGCCAACACCTTGCGCAGAACATTCGCGTCGCGAATCTCGGTTGGATTCCAGACTCTTGCCCCGGTCCTCAATAGCCCTCGATACAGGCGCCAGCCTAGCGGTTCTGCCAACTCCAGGATCTGACGGACGAGCGCGTTTGCATCCTCCGCGCTTACATCTCGCGTATCTGGCGCGGGCTTCGGGTTGGACGACGCGCTTTTCGCTTCCTGGCCGGGTCTCAATCCCTCCCGCCAGCCCTGCGGAGTTGCCCAGCCAAACAGCCGCGGAATGTTCTTCGGTCGCTTGCGCTCGTCGAGATCAACCCATGTTCCTGTGAAGTGGTACAGATAACGGCCGAGCCCAAAGCAAGAGCAGGCCCGCTTGAATGCCTGCGCCTCGGCCGCCGTGCCAGCGTTATCGTTGTCCGCCCATTCCTCCCCTGTAGCTGAGTGCGAACCAAGTCCAAAGATTGTGAGTTCGCAGGTAACGAGCACCTTGGCCACGATTCTTTTGTCCTTGGCCCGCTCAAAGTTTGCGCTGGTATGGACTGTGTACCTGCGTGTCCAACCCGCTGGAGTAAGCAGGGCGTTGAGGCGATCGGTATAGGCCCGCTGGTCAGCATATGGGATCACCTGGCCGCGAACAGGCTGCTGATTCTGAGTTGTATTTGTCACCCGCCAATCGATCTGGGCAGGATCAAACGGCACTTCCAGGGCCGCTACCAATTCCTTGACTCGTTCCGCTAACTGCAGAGGGGTTGTAGGTATTTCTAAGGCGGCGATCGGACCGGTCGTGGGCCCAGCATTCTCGTGTGCATGGCCGTTTGCGGCGCTCATAACGGGGCCTCCCCGGTTGTTGACGTTTCTTCGTCCAGATGCTGGCCGTACATCCAGCGCTGTGGGGTGATTTGCAGGAGCCAATCCTGAGCTGTGGGAATCCGGCCCAGGTCTTCTTTGACGTGCTGTTCTCCCACATAGCGCACGGGAACCTGCGTTCCAGCGCTGTTCACGATGGTCACACCGAATACCCTCTCGGCGAGAAAAATGCCTTCGGCATGGTGGCGAAGGGCTCGGTGACGAAAGTCTGCAAGGAACGCTTTCGACTCGTCAAACCAGTTGTGAATGGGGAGGTAGTCCTCCGGCTTCCCACCGAACTTCCTGGCGCTGTTCTGTGCGTGTTTGAGTGGATGGGCCATACCTACACCTCGTACGTGGACGTCGTGTAGTCTTCAAATCGGTCGTTGCGCTCGACCGTCAATTTGCGCGCCCTCACATCGAGGACGACATCTCCGAAACCGCCGCAATCGTTCTCATATCCGAACGGCACAAGAGCTTCGAAGTGTTCCTGCAGATGTGAACCATCATGCTTGACGGGCTCGCTCTCGCCCCACACATACGACTCGCCGTCATAGCACTTCACCTCTTCGGTGGCTCCGTCATCGCCGTAACCGTCAAAGTGGACGGCCACAAACGTGACTCCCGCGGCGGCTAGTCCGTCGCACTCCGCCAAGAGGGCGGCCTTGGCCACGGCTTGTCCTGGTTCCAGGGATTGGTTATTGTTTTGCTGAGTGTTTTCCATCGCATGATCCTTCCGATTGGGAATAGTGAGGCTGCTCAGGCTTGATCTGTTCGAGGAGGTCCTTCCGCGAGTGCAACCGCACTACCGTGCAGTGCCGACCAACCGGACCTTTTGCGGAGGCGTTCCCATATCTGGGATCAATATGCAACGCTTTTTCAGTCTTGGTGGTTTAGGACAGGCAGGGAGACGAGATCAGCAACTACCGCGATCGTTCTTCTTCGATCGCTTCAATCCACAACGAAGAACGGGAATAGCGATTCGCTTGCGACCATTCGGTTTCCACGCTCACGTCGCCAAACTTTCGAAAGTTCTGATCAAAGGTCGAGACTGGTACGTTCTTAGAAACCGCGGTAGTGGCGATCAGGCAGTCGACAAAGTGAGCTTCGTTCCCTTATAGCGGTTCAGAGCGTCAGGTAGAGGTCACCCTACTGATCTCGACGCCGGGGCTGCCGACTGCAAAAGCGATATCAGCGCGGACGCACAGCCTCAGCGGCGGCTTCGCGGATTTCGGAGAAAGACATTCCTGTTCCCTTATTGCTGGCGAGAGTCCCCTTGAGTGACCGAATCCCTGGATGCACAGGAACCGTAGTTCGGTATTCCTCCACCTCGTATTGCAGTTTGTCACCCAGCTTGACTCGCAAACCCTTTCGACCTTTCTCAGGAATAGTCATCTGACCCTTTCTGGCCACTGGAGAATGCAGCACCGTCCGATCCATCTTGCCAAATCACTCTTTATGATTTTGTGCGTTTCGGATTCTGTTTCAGGTCTTTCAAGTCGCTGCTCCGTCCTAAGGCCTGTTTGTTCGCCACTAAGTCATCTAGGGAAATGAAGTGCACCGGAACACCGAAGAAAGTGCTTGCGACCCTCTTTCCCCACGCATCCGGGAACTCGACGCCTGTGATTTCGGTCAAAACGTCAATCCTGACCGGCGCAATTCCGATCTGATAGACCAGTTGCCTCCCGGTGAAGGTCTCCGTAGTGATCCCATCATGCTCGAGGGGAGCACCGAACTTCCTGAGCGCTCCAACGACACGGGCGGAATTTTGCGGTGAGTTGTGGACCCACACGTCTAGATCTTTGGTATACCGCGGCTCGCCGTACTTCATGACTGCGAACCCGCCCACGATTAAATACTCAACTTCAAATTCGTTTAAGAGTTGTAGCAGTTCTCTGTAGTGTGGGTTTTCTGCCATGGCTTTCCTCAGCTAATTCCACCAATTCCCATGCCGCAGCAAAGATGGCTTCATCTCCCTGCTCCTGCCAAAACTCGACGTCGAACGAACGGTCCGGGAACCCGCGCTCCACCAGTCGTGTTTTCCACGTTAAATTCTGAGGAATACTCATTTCCCCTCTTCGAATCGGCCCTTAACATTATCAGGATATCAGGCTGAAGCGCCCGATTTTCGCCTCCTATTTAGAAGGTAACCGGGGTTTCTTTCGGAGGCGGTCCCAGCACTTTGGATCGACCCGCAATCCTTGGACCGCGCCGACACAAGAGAGGCTTACGAACGCCCCGTGATAGGAAATCGTCCCGTAGCGAAATAATCGTGCGAGCAAGGCCAGTGCGTGATTGGCTAATGTCGGATTGACGAACGGCTCTTGCCGGTCGAGCGCTTCTGCGGCGCTGCAGCTCGGCAGATCATCTCCGTCCAGTTCGGTTTGAATCACTTCAGGGAAAAGTTCTGAGACTGTTCGTAGCCGGAGCCCGCGCCGCCGGTTCCTTTGATTCAGTGGCTCTCCCAGCACGAATTGACCGCTATCGGCGTTATTACCCAAGTCCAGCCAGTAGTCGACCTCGCTCCATTCTCCAGCGCACTTGGCAATCGTGGCTCGTGCCGCCCGTGTGTCGACGCAACCGATCACGATGTCTACACCGTCCAGTCTGCGGTTCGTATCAAGTTGCTCGGGAATCCCGGCCCAGTCCAGACCCCAAAACAAATTCAGCCGGTTGGCGAGGACGACAGATTTGTAGAGGCCAACCTCAGACCGGCTGAATGGCTGCCGTACACAGTTCGTTGTAGAGATTACGTCTGCGTCCAACAGAGTGACGTGGAGACCTTCCGGGTGGCCGTATGCAAGGAGGGCCTGATGCAAGTACGGCAACCCGGCCGCCATCGCACTCCCATTCCCGCCACAGCCCACCACCAGCACACGTACCTTTTGCTTCAGCAGCTCTGGATGAATATGGTGCGCTTCCATGGCTTCACGGTTCCCCACGTTTCTGCACAAACTCCTGCAGCGTTTGGTTCGCATCGGCAAGAAACTGGACCGGGAACCGGTGGTCTCGCCTTGCCAAACTTGACCAGAGTCCAAGAAAACCACCCGGGTGGGTGGTCAGATGGACAGCGCCGCTCGGATGAGTAAATTCGCTGGCAAAATATGCATCCTCCCAAACCGATAGAGAGCCGGCGCTCACTTCTTCCGGAACCCGCATGCTTCCGAGACAAACGCGTCCATACGCGTCAGTGTTCCAGTAGGGAGCATTCTTGAGACGTGTATCTGCCGTCGGCCGCCGATTCCTCCCCAATGCCCGCACCAACAATTCCCGTCCGTTAACCATGAACACCAACGCAGGGTGGGGATACATCCGGCCGTTCAACTTTCTTGTGTCCTTGTTGCTGTCACCGAAGAACATCAGTCGACTTTTCTCCGGACTCCACCAGACGATCAGTTCCGGCGTCCTTGACAGTATGTTGGCCGGCAACACCTCCGGCGCCAGGCTTGCTCCCAGCCCTCTTGCCAGCCTCTGCAGAAACCCGGTGGTGACCGACTGGCCGGCACCCAAATACGGCGCACCCTCCTGCAGACTCTTCACTTCATGCAGAGTTGCAAAGGTTGTGGTCCCATCCTGATACAACAGCACAGCCTGTTTAAGCGTGAAGATCCGGTTATCTCCAATCCGTACATGGGAAGTCATAGCTATTTCTCACGTCCAATCACTCCGTCGTCGTTCTCCGGCATCAGGTCGATTAGTCGACTCGCGGCGGCCAACGTCTCACACACCGCGGCGAACGTCCGAAAGCCTTGGCGTACGCTAGTCAGATCCGTGAGCTTGAGCGGAATGATGAGGTTTGGTTGGGGTGTCGTCTCCAAGGCGGTCTCTGCCTCATCGTCAAAACAGCCGGCGACGGCATCGCCCGGCGAGAAAGCCGCGAGCAAACACGGCAGAGGCGGGTTGCTGTCCATGAGCTGCTCACCCATCTCCTCCGTGAACTCCGGCCGTTTGGCTTGTTTTGAGATCCGGCACAGATCCAGTAAGCCAGTGACCAAGTCTCTGATATCGTTCCGTTCTATCGTGTGGCTCAACGCCCTGAGACTTCGCAGGCTCAGAGGGCGTTCCTTCAGACACTGCGGGACGCATCCCTCTACATCGGGTACCTCGTATTGCTCCGCATTCGCCTCGCCCTCGTACCACTCGCGAAGCATTTCGACCCGTTCTTCTGCATCGTGGTAGTCGTACACGCGAACCCATCGATTGAGTGACCCCACGAAATTCCTGAAGAATGTTGCGGGGAGGCGCGGATGTATCTTTTCCAGAAACTCTAGAGTCGGCTTCAGCACCGCGAACGCGGCGGCATCCGGATCGACGATCACGTAGAGCGTTTCCCGCGGTCCTCGCTCGTCCGAGTAGTCAACCAACCGGTCGCTGAGGGTGACGTCGAGATCAAAGCGGCGGTCGATTGCGCCCCCGCCATGATTGCGAATCCACCGCTGGAGAGTGAGCAACGCGTACTTGGTGGGATCCCTTCCGCTTTGGCTCCAGTCTTTAACCGCTCCAATGCCCGATGTCATTAGGATCTCTGCCAGCCTGATCGTTTCCCGATCATCCGCCAGGAACCGGTGCTCAACCGGCACCTCGTTCAGCCGCGGTAGAACCATGCCACACTTTGGCGCCATCAATTGCTCGGCGGTAATGACCCTCCGGGAGGTGGAAGTGCTCGCCCGCGGTGCCATCGCGAACATTGTTCGGTCGCTTTGCCCAACAAGGCTGAGCACACCTGCAGTTCCTGACATTGCAAGAACCTCCCAAGTACGGTCTGATCGCGAGAGCGGCGCTCCTGAGTAAGTTCCCGCAAATCTCGCAGAACCGCATGTCTCCCCTCGTCTCTAGGGCGAGTACTTCTGGTGGCATTTCTTTTTTCCCTTTTCCTCTGCTGCACTTGGGGGGTGGCGGGTGGCTGCTTGTCCGCGCATTCGCGGCTACCCCTTCGTCCCAATCGCGCGAACGAAGCTGTACTGCAAGTTTTCACCGGAGGCCTCAGGCCCCGTAATCGCGGCTGTAGCCAGCTCGGGGTACTGGTTGCTGTAGATAGTCTTCACTTCTTCAGCTGTCAATCTCGGATCAGGATCCGGAAGCTTCACGCCGTTGTACGAAAAACCGCGGGACATCACTTTTGCTTGAATCATGACGTGGCATTTCTCCCTTCTTAGCTGCCCGCCTGTGCCGGCGGTTCCCCAGTTTGCTGTTGCGGAGCGAATAGGCTGGGCGTCGTTTCGACTGTGGTTGGCGTGGCGGCTGGAGTGTCCTGCTTGGACGTGGTCAGGTCAGACTTCGGGGTCTGCTGAGTTGCCTTCGCCCTTTGACGAGCGGCCTTCGCCGCCGCATCCATTTCCGCCTTCGCTTCGGCCAGGGTGCTCCCGAGTTGCACATGTGAATCGACGTAGCTGGCCAGATGTTTGCCCAGTTCCGCATCCAATTCCTCAGGCGATCCCGTGTAGCTTAGCGGCGTGGTTAGCGCCTGATCTTCTGAGTCCTTGGCTTTTGTGGGGATCACGTTCACTTTCAGTTTTCCCTCAATCAGCGCGACCGTGATCAACACAGTTCGCTCTTTGAGCATTGGCATCAATTCGATAAACACGTTTACCTCCTTCCTCTTCAGACTAGTTTCACAAACTCCGAGCAAATGATTCACTACTGTGGTGCATGGTTCTGATGTAGATGGTGGGAGGCGCGTACCGGGCCGAATGTCTCTAATGCTTCTTTTCGGAAGGAGATGACCGGCGTGGCTGAGTGGTGGAATCGACCGTAGGGTAAGTGCGGGCGAGCCACCTCTCGATGTTTTCGCGGCTCTGCTGGTCGCCGAGATAGCAAAGGCCAACCAGTTCCTCGCCGGCCTCGGCGACCAGCCGAATCAGTTCGTCACCGCTGATGAAATGGTTCGGAGAGGATGGCCCCACACGGAGGTCAAAGTTTGCAGCAGAATCGCATGGATCAACAGGAAATTCGATCTCAATATGCCGTCTACGGCGCCCCAGTTCCAGAAGGAAGCACGGCACTACAACGTTTGAAACGTGAGCGATTTCGTCCGCACTTGCCTGTTCGCCTGGAATTCCCCTCAGGCTGGCAGAGACTTCAGCGATCAGGCGCGCCCTGGTGCGCTGGCCCCATGAGTCCGGCTGCACCGCGAGTTCCAGAATTTGATCGTGCAGCGGAGCTAGGAATCGGGCGAAGCTAACCTGCCGCATGTTTTCGGCGACAGGTGAATTGTTTAGCAGACGCTCGCATTGTGCGAAGACTCGCGCAGCGTCTTTCGATCCGATGCGGGGAATTTTCTGTCTGCTTCGTCCGCGACTTGGGGTTCTGTTATCAGGCATGTTGGTCCTTCTTTCCCGCGACCTATGTGCGGCCACGTGAGCTGCCCGATTTGTGGACGGCACATTATAAAAGCAACGGATTCTTGGATTTTGCGGACTGCGCTACGAGCGCTGACAATACTGCCGAGCGCAGAATATCTGGGAAGCCCTGAGATGGGCATCACGAAATGACTGTCAGAAACAGCGAAATAGATGTGGTCAACTCTCCGACAGGATTCGGTCGCACCGTTCTTTCAATAGTCGAGCCAGAATCTCGGAATCGTTCGCGGCGTCTACCGGATCCCGACACAGCGCCGAACGAAGCGCCGTCTTAAGCCAATAGGAAACGGCGGGGTCGGCGAGAACTTCTTCAATGCCAGGCAGATCAACTGGTCTCAAGCCGTCACCCATTCCAAGCTCCTCACGCCGCTCCGCTCACAACTGCATCAAGGCTCGCGCTTCGCTCGTCGTTTACATCTAGACCGGTGGGCTTCTCCGTTCGCTCCGTAGTAATCAGATTGGGTTCGAGCAAATGACAATGACGACAGCCGACGCAGCACACGGCAGCTGTCATTCGCGTGGCCGCACCCTGGAGGTGGTTTGGCAAGGCAACACGTTCCCCCGATCGCGTGTAGAAAACCGGATAGACTGTACCGCGGAACGCGGCGTCCTTGCCCCACAGTTCCATCTCCAGGCCGCCCCTGCGGCCATAAAAGAGGATCGAGCTTTCTAGCCGTGGTCTCTGGCCTTGCCTCGACTTCGCCAGTTCGTGCCGGGTAATTAACAGATCGTAGGTCCGCTCGATCCGGAGCATTTGTATCCGGATCAGTACCGGTGCGACGACCACCGCGTGCACACCGTTTACGCCGATGCTGTCCACGCGCTGAAGCCAGGGCAATGCGTCGCCTTGTT
>CAVWWW010000009.1:0-891613 GCA_963758745.1 uncultured Acidobacteriaceae bacterium | reverse complement strand
TCGTCTTGGTGGCGGAAGAGCGGGATGGTGACGACGACGAGAAGTCCGCACATTACGAATACTTGCACCAGAATCACCTGAGACAGCGAATGGTGATAACGCCAGATCGCTGCGGCGAGCAGCGCACTCGCGCCCAACTGCACCCACCCCGCGAGGCCGGTGCGGCGCGAGATCTCATACATCATTAAAACTACTGCGATGCAATAGATGCCCGTCATGGCCGCGTATTCTGTCAAGAGTGCGGAGAACGACGTGTTCAGCAGGAATGGCTTTCCCAGCAGCGTTCTCCACACGGCCTCCGGCGCCAGCGCTACTGCTGCGACGAATATGGAGGTGACAGTTCCCACCAGAAACAGGCCCGTGTAAAGCGCCGAGCGGCCTTCCTGGTGGTGCTATAACTGGCTGACACCGGAAACATGCTGCTCACGACGGACCACGACAACATGAAGACCACGCGCCCCACAAGCGCCACAGCCGCGTAGACTCCGGCTTCCGGCGGCGGGAAAAAATGCTTGACCAACAGGATGTCGAGGTTGCTGAGAATTACCTGGCCGATGAAGTACAGCACGGCTTGCATGCCCTCGCCGAACGGCGCAATCTTCTTCTGAATCTGCGTTGCGTCTGAATCTGCGTCTGTATTTGTGCCGCCGATGACAACCGGTACTTGGCCTCGGGTTGGCCGGCGATGTAGGCGGCGACAATCGAGAGCAGAACGGCGATCATGACCCCGGTTACGCCTAAACCGAGATGGAGGAACAGGAGAGCTGCAGCGAACTTTACCGCGACCTCGACCACGACATTGATAGCCAGGCCACGAAAGTTGTAACAGCCCTGCATACTTCCGCGACGAACACCGAGCGGGATGTAAACTCCAGCCGCGATTGCCAGCAATACAAGGTCATGCTGCGCCGGAAGATTGAAATAGGACTGAAGGTAGGCGCTGGCCGCAATCAGTAATGTGGTCACGCCCAGGCCTACCTGCCAGGCCCGGCGCAGCAGTTTTACGTAAATCTGCGCCTGGACAGCAGTGGCGTCTGAAGCCCGGGCGATAAATTTTGAAGTTATGATCTGGAACGACAGGGTAATAGCTGCGATCATCATCAGCAGCGTATACAAGGCAGACGCGTGGCCGAAGCCCGAAACGCCCAGCATCCGCGCCAGCAGAAGGTTGTAGAGCAGGTTAGTTGCGGCTACCACTCCGGTGCTGAGCAACAAGACAGCACTGCCGCGCATTACGCGATCACGCAACGATCGGCTTTGACTTTGGCGGTAATTTGGCACTGTCGTCAGCGGCGTTTGCGGGAAGGTCGTCATAGGAAAGTGTCAGGCGCTAGGCGCAGTTATTCACAAATACGCTAAAAAGTGAACTGCGCGGTTGGAACGAACTGGGTGCGCCCCTGGCCGGGGAAATCGTAAAAGCTCTGCTGGTCGATGCCGAAAGAAAATCGCAAGGGATAATGGGCCGAAGCCGTCTCCGAGCCCATGCTTTTTCCCAAGCCCCGCTCGCGGGTGTAGGAGACCATGCATTTGGACGTCACATTGTCATAGGCGTGAAAGCCGCGTCCTGAAGACCACGCGCCTGAAGCAGTAGGTCCACTGCTGGTCGAGCTTTGCGTCTAGCCAAAGCGAGGACGCAGAGTTTGCGCGATCGCATACTATTGTCTTCAACCCGCCACGAGCGCAGAAACTCCGACACCGCCGAGGCGCGTATACGGGAACCGAACTTATGCTCCAGACCGGCATAAGCAATCGTCTGGTAGTACTCGTATACCGCGGGTCTAAATAGCAGATCGCGCCCGCTGTATCCGGTCAGCAGGGCAGTCTTGCCCCAAGGCCGACCCACGCGAAAATCGATTGCACCGGAAAAGTCGCCGCGAGTGAAGATCCTGCTCGGTGAAGGGACCCGCTTCCCGAATCGCATTGCCGGAAAACGAGAGCCAATTGCCGATCGAGCTGCTGGATACATAAACGAACTGGCGAAACAGATTCTGATTCATGAATATCGGCGAAAGCGTGTCGCGCCGGATTGTGTACTGTAGGCCCGGCATGATGCTCAGCTTCACGTCGCCAAGATGCAGCAACCGGCGCCACCGAAACATTGAAAATGGTGTCGAACGTATTGCGATCCTGAATCAGAAGCTCACTCGGAAATGAGAATGCGCCCTGAGCATTGCGCTCGGCGACAAAACCTTGAATCGGAGGAATCGAACCCTCGGGCCGGAATTGAAAGCGCGAATCGGCGATAGGTCTCAATTGAACGGCGCGGGGGTGGTAACAAGGCTGCGTTATTTTGCACGCCGAGCAGCCTGGCGTCCATCTGATAGATGTTTTCATCTTCAAATACGCGCATCCACGCGCACGTCAGAACCTATGCCGAGGCGATCGGTGATGGGACGGCCTTGCTTCTTCGGCCAGTTCCGTTTCCGTGGTGCGGGTCGCTGGGTCCTGGGGATCTAACTGGTTGGCCAGGGTGAAATCTCGCGAGCGCGCGATGATTCTCTCCGCGCTGCCGATAGACGTTGCCCTGAGCGACCAGAAAGTCATAGTTGTTTTGCGGTCGGGATCGTCGGGCAGGCTAGCGAATTGCAATTCCGCGTTGCGGGTGTCGCCCAGGGCCAGCGACGCATTTGCCATGCCGATGCCACTGCAGTGTCATCGGCGCCCAGAGCGTGTGCGCGCCCATACATGCTCTGCGCCAAAGGATACTCGTGGATACCCATCAGGATATCTGCCGCGTTCAGGTAGTCTTCAGCGGAAGTTACATCGGTGGGCGCAACTCTGGCCTCGGCAAAGCCGAGCGCTATCTGCTGTTGCGCGTCTGCGGTTTTTCCTTCTTCGGCAAACAGACGGCCCAAGGCGAGCCGGACCTGGAGACGGTCTTCGTCGGAACTCTCCAGCGCCTGCGCGTACCTGGCCATAGCCTGGCCGCGATGGCCGAGGATGCGCAGGGTGTCTGCGGTCACGAGCAGGATTTTGTAATCCTTGCCGCCAGCGTGCTCCGCCGCTTCAATCGCCTGCATGGCGTCGGCCGGTCCGACCGAGTTGCGCATAGGATCTGCCGAGATGCTGCCAGAATCGTCGGGTTATTCGGCGAGACCGCGAGCGCACTGTGCAAAGTGTCAGCCGAGGCCTGATATTGATGAGCCCGGTACTGCACATCAGCGAGCGCAACATAGGATCTCGGTCGCTTTCGGATTCAACTTCAAAGCCAGCCTGTACTCGGCTTCGGCGCGTGACAGCATAGCTCGCTGGCGATAGCCTCAGCTTTGACTAGATGCAGACTCTCCGACTCGGGAAGCAAACGGCTGGCCATTTCGGCCTCCTTCAGCGCGGCGGTGGAACGCCGCAACTGGAGCAGGGCATAGGCCAGTCCGAGGTGCGCTTCGCCGTATTGTGGATTCAGAGCCAGGGCCTTGCGGAAGTCCTGCTCCGCTTTTGTCGCCAGTCGCATGTCGTTGTACACATAGCCGCGGTTCATGTAACCAACCGCCATGTTGGGATCGATCTGCAGGGCGCGCGTAAAGTCGTCGGACGGCAGCCTGAGTATTCGTTGTGGTCGGCGTGCACGTGTCCAGCGATCAGCGGCAAGTCGCGATCGTCTGGAAGAACGGGCTGAAAGCGCTGCACGATCTTCATCGCTTCATCGAGGCGATCGAGAAACAGAAGATCATATGCAAGGTAGTCGACCGCCTCGCGATCCTTCGGCAGCTTCTGATTACCTGATATCCAAGCTCGGCCGATTCCGCGTATTTCCCGGTCATCGTCAGATAGCGCTCGTGCTCGCGCATGACTTGCGGATTTTGCTGCGCTCCACGCGATGCGCGCGCCAGCCATTCTCCGGCTCGGGGGAACTGATGAGCTTCGAGCGCTGCATTCATCGCGCCGGAGACAATCAGGGGATTATCCGGCGACCGCTTGAAAGCCTGCTCGTAGTTCTCTTGCGCTTCGGCAAATTGCCGGCTCGGCGCTATACAAATCGCCCAGCGCCAAATAGGGGGTATGGTCGTCGGGATGCTTCTTCGCATATTCAAGGAAGTAGTTGCGGGCGGCCTTGGAGTCGCCCATCTCACGCGACAAGTACCCGAGTGCGCCCAATGCGCTCGGATTCGATGCATCGATTGCCAGCGCTTCAAGGTAGGTCTTCTGAGCTTCTTCAGTTCGGTCCGTCTTCCACAAAAGATTCGCGTAGCTGAGAAGCAATATGCCGTTGCGCGGCTCGATTTGGAGGCTTCTTTTAAGTCTTTTTCGGCGGCGGCGGAATCGCCTTCGGCCGCTTCGGTTGCGGCGCGCACTCGCAGAAATTCGGGCCGCTCCGGGCCAGTCATATCGAGGCGGAGATCTCGCTTGCAGCATCCTTCGTGACACGCTCCGCATCCGCGGTATCTCCGGCATCGCGGTAAACCTCGGCAAGATCCACGCGCAATGAGATCGGATAGAGCACACCCTCCGCTACTCCTTCAGGCAGGTGCTTCAACGCCGCTTCGTACTCGCGAATCGCATCCTGCTTGCGGTGCTCGGCCGCATCGAGTCGTCCCCGCAAGGCATAAACGCGATAGTGGTCGGGATTGAGCGACGCGGCACGGTTCAGAAGGGCTGTGGCTTTATCGAACTCGCCGGCGTTGAGCATGGCTTGCGCGGCACTCAGTTGTATCTCAATATCTCGCGGCGATCGGCTTGCCGCCGCCGCATAACTGCGGGCAGCCGCGCGAGCGTCACCGGAGAGCGCGTAGGAATATCCCAGTTCCTCAAGCGTGCCCACGTCTTTTTTTTGCACATTTTCTTTTTGCAGATCTTCGAGGATGCGGATCGCGGATTGATACTGGCCGGTGTCGCGGTAATAAGACGCAACCGCTCGCAGCACCTCGGGATTGGTCGGGGCCGAATGGCGTGCGCGCTCCAGCATCTTGTGCGCCTGCTCACCATCTCCGTTCCGCTGATACGCGCGAGCCAGCAGAAGTTCGGTTCGGGGCGACGCCTTCACAGCTTCGGAGCGTTGAAGATAGTCAAGCGCTTGTTTCGGATCGGTGGTAAGAGCAGTTCGCCGGCGAGCTGAAGATCCACATCGCTCTTCGGATTTGCGGCCAAAACCTGTTGCAAAGTTTGCTGCGCTTCTGCGGTGCGGCCCATTCGCGCGTAAGTTTGCGCCAGACCGGAAAGACCTTCCACTGAAGAAGGCTTGAGGGCGAGACCGCGGTGATAGGCCTCGACAGATAAACGAATATTTTCCGCTAAGCCGCGCTGCGTAAGCCAGCGTAAACCAGAGGTCTGGATTCTGCGGGGCTGCGTTTACGGCACGCTGGGCATGAGTAGTTGCGGCTGTTGCATCTCCATGTTGCAGCGCGTTCTGCGCGGCACGCGCTTCTCGCGCCACCTCGATGCTGTTGCCCCAGCCCATTCCGGTTTCATTACTTGCGGGCTGCGTGGCTGCGTTTTTTTGACGGCGTAGACGTAGTGGAGGTTTGGCCGTTCACATCAAAGGTTTGAGCCGCGCTCGCTGTGGCCACAATCAGGATTGCGAGCCGAACCGACCCCGTGAACAGCCCCTGAATGGTAACATTACCCTCCTCCTAACTCTTGCTTTTGGTTCGGCTGGCGGGGCGGGTTACACACCGCCCTTTCGGAATCGCTCAGATGCCACAATCAGCCGTAGTGGTTGCGAACTTTCGCGCGGATCTTAAAAATCGCTATCAACCTTTGCCGGGCTTACGGAATCAAATCTTCCGATTCGATGAGAGACCACCCGGTAACTTCTGCGCTCCCGATTGAGAAGAGCTTTTGGCAACGCCCGATTCCTGTCGCGGCCATCATCTTGCTTGCCCTGGCGATTCACGGGCCGTTGCTCGTGATGGAATTGCCGGCAACGACTTCCTATGACGCTAACCTGCACATTTTTTTTGCGTCGCACTATGCTCAGCACTGGTTCGATCCCTGGAACGAAAATGGTTTGGAGGTTTCTCCCAAACCACTTACCCTCCGCTGACGCATCAATGGATTGCGTTGCTCTCGCATATCGTCGGGCTCACCGAGGCCTTCATGCTGGTGCAGTTGGCCGCGGTTGTGCTGCTTGCGGTGGGCGCTTATCGCTTCGCGCAGCTTTGGGTGGATGACCGCGCCGCGAGCTATGCAGGTGTGCTGGCGGTGTTTGCCGGCAGCATCGCGTTTCTTGTCTATTCGGCAGGACAGTTACCCACAACATTGTCAGCTCCTTTGTACTTTTTGGCTTTGCCTTATTTCTATTCGTGGTGCCTGTCGGCGAGCTGGCGATCGCTGTTGAAGGGGGTTGCGCTCACGCTGGCGGCCGCATCAGCCCATCACGTCACGCTCATCTTTGGCTCTGTGCTGTTTGCTCTGCCGGTGTTGTGGCTAGCGTGGTATGACGGTCGAGCGAAGGAGCAACGTGGCGCGCCAATCATCGGACGCGGTCTTGTCTTCGCCGCGCTATCGGCAGTGGGAGTTGGGGTTGTACTGTTGCCTTACTGGATTGCCATCATCCGACACCCCATTGAGCAGATGCCCATTCCGCACGCCAGCCGTTCAAACTTCCTGATGAATTGGACGTACGGGATGAATTACTTCATCGTGCCGTATGGCGCGTTGATTCTGGCGTTGCCCTTCATTGTGGTGAAGGGTGCATCGAGTCCGCGATTGCGAATCCTGCTGATTGCATTCTGGGTTACGTTCCTGATTGCACTGGGCGGAACTACGCCGGTTCCGCGCTGGATCTTTGGGCGAGCCTTTGAAATTCTGACCTATGAGCGCTTCACGCTCTGGGCAACGGTACTGGCGCTGCCGATTGTTGGATTGTTAGCGGAAGCGGTGATCGACCGTTTTCCACGCCTGGGCGCGATCGGCGTGAGTACAACCGCCGTTGCCAGCCTGGCGCTCGCATTGGGCTGGTTGACGTGGAGTCCGTTTAAAACCGTCAGTTCGCTCAATGTTGATTCGGTGGTCTCATTCCTGAATCGCGATGGTCACGATCAGTACCGCTACCTGACCCTTGGTTTTGGCAATGCCCTCTCCAAGGTTTCCACTTATGCCAACGCAAACAGCGTGGATGGCGAGTACAACTCTGCCCGCCTGCTGCCCGAGATGACACGTTATGGCGCAGCGCAACTCACCAACGCAAAATTTTTCGGCGTGGCCGGCATGGATTCGCTTCGCGCCATGCTCCAGCATGGCAATCACTATGGTTTGAAGTTCATTTTCGTGCACGATCCGTTCTATGAGCCTTTGCTCGTATTTGGCGGCTGGCGCCAGGTGGAGAGCTATGATTCCGGAGCGATCACGGTTTGGTCAAAGGATGACGCTCCTCCGGCGCGGGTGATTCCGTCGGATGCGATCCCTGCACCGTGGGAAGGTGTGCTGTGGGGCATCCTGCCCGTCGGCAGCAGCGTGCTGGCAATTTTGTTTGTCTGGTTTCTAGGCGAGCCCCGACGAGTGCGTGAAGGGGTCTCATTTCCGAGGAACGTTCCGCAAAGCATCTTTGTTGATGCAAATGGGGTGCGCTCATGAAATGGGGACTCGTTGTTTTCATCGCTATTGCAACCGCAGCGCTGATTGGGGTGGCGTGGGTGCAGTCGGGAGGACTGAAGGAGCATGCGATCGTTTCGGCGACCACTCCCGAAGAAGCGGTGCAGGCTCTGATGAGCGATATTCAGGCTCACAACTATCAGCGGGCTTATGCCGCGCTCGATCGCGCCAGCGATATCGATCTTGCGTCATTCATTCGCGATGTGGCGGGAAGCGACGGCAGCTTGCGAACTTACTCGTCGCTGCAAAATGCGGATGTGGTGCCGTTGCATGCCAATCCTAATGAAGCGGTGGTGCGCATCGAGATGAATTGGTCGAGCGCGCTGGGCTCGCTTCATAACGTGCGAGATGTGCACGTGCGGCGCGATGGTTCGGTGTGGCGCGTGGTTTGGCCAAAACCGGCGTTTTCGAATGTGCCGCCGCAGGTGGTGTCAGTGAATTACTTGCGTTGGGAGGTCATCGGGCGCAACACATCGCAGAACTGGGGTGCGCAGGACGTCGACTCGCCCAAGGTGCGTATAACGTCGATGAACGCGATCTCGCGTCCGGGGCGCGTGGTGATTCTCGGGGAGGTGGAGAATGAAGATACTGTCCCCGCTTATGTGAACGTGAATGCGACGCTGTTGAGAGCGGACGGCTCGCCGATCGAGGAAGAAGGCAGCTTCGATCTGATCTCGCATGTGCTGCTCCCGAAACAGGTTTCGCCTTATCGCATTGATTTCCCCGGCGTGCGCATGGATAGGGTGAAGAGTGTGCGCATGGATGCGCGGGCGCTATTGGTGCCCGCCAGCGCCGATCCGGTCATTGCGGTCAGCAATCAGTCGGTCGGCAAGGACGCATTGGACCGGGACGTGTTGAAGGGTGAATTGGTGAATCAGAGCGGGCGCCCGGTCAATATTGCGCAAGTTCTCGCGGCCTACTACGACGATTCTGGCAAAGTGATCTGGGTATCGGATGATTATGTTGATGATGCGCTGATGCCACTGGTGCCAGTGCCGTTTGCTGTCGACATTCCGGATGACATTGCGCCGCGGCTGAAGAATTATCGCGTGATCGTCAATCACTACTCGCGGTCGAGCAGCTAGCATGAAAAGCACTCCATGTCCCTATCTCACATTGTTCAAGGGCGTGATCGGATTGATATTGCTTTTCGTGTTGAGGAACTGGGCGAGCGCGGCTGAGCTTCAGGTGCCGGCCACTGCGGAGGCGGGCCAAACTTTTTCCATTCGCCTACAGGGCTCCGGGCAGGCGACTTTGTATCTCGTTGGACCGGACGTCGTTGTAAAACGCGGCGTGAACCTTGGAAGCGATCTGCAAATTCAATCGAGCGATGTTCGGACTGCAGGCTTCTATCGGGTCATCGTTTGCGAATCGTCTTCGGCATGCTCTTCGGCCACGTTCGAGGTTAAGGCTGCGCAACCTGCGCATCTTAGTTTTTTTCTACATCCTTCGCGGGTACCGGTTTCGTTTCCCGATTCGATCGATGCTACTGCATTTGTGTTTGATCAGTACTACAACCTGGTGTTAACCCCCTCTACCGTCGACTTCCGAATTACACCGGCGAGCGGTGCCGGCTTCTCACGGCAGGTCTCCGCGCGGAACGGAGTGGCCTGGATGCGCATGGGCTCGTCCCCGCATGAAGGGCCGGTTGAAGTTACTGCGGCGTTTGGCAAAGTGGAAGAAGCGCGAGTGATTCAACAGGTCGCGGCGGAGGCTTGCGAATTGCGCATGAAAGTAGTGACGAGCGGGAAAACGGTGACGCTCGAAACTGATCCGGTGCGCGATTGCAGCGGCAATGCGGTTCCGGACGGCACCGTCGTTTCATTCACCAAGATCGATAGGGCCGGCAAGAGCACGGTGGATACGCCGATCAAAAAAGATGTAGCGCGAGCTCAGTTCAGCGTCGAAGGGCCGGCGCGGATCAGCGTCGCATGCGGCGTGGTGTCGGGCAATGAAATCGCCGTCTATGGAAACGGAAATGGAAAACTATGATGGGGATGGACGACATGACGCCGCCGTTTAGGAAGACGCTGCTTCGGCTTGCGAAAGCGGCGACCTTTGCTGTTGCGGCGACTGCCATCGCGATCGCTCAGTCATCGGCGCAGCCCGGAGCCCAGCCCCGGGTGGAACTCCCCGGGGTTCAACTTCCGGAGGTTCATCTCGATGCTGATGGACTGAGCCCGCGTCCAATCGAAGAACTTACGGGGACGACGATAGCCCGCCATTATGCACTGGCATGGCGTGATCTGGCGCTGGATTTGGGATCGGATCAGGCCGATGGAATAGGCGAGGAGTTCGTTGGATTCGCCAAAGATCGTCTCACGCAGAGGATCAACGAACAAAAACAGAGTGGCATGCACGTTCGCATCGTGGATCACGGCCACCATCTGAAGGCCGTATTTTATTCCATGGATGGGACGGCCATGCAACTGGTCGACCACGTGCAACTGGAGACACAGACCTTCGACGGAGACAAGTTAGTGGACACGCAAAATTCGCCCCATGAATACATGGTTCTTATGACCCCCGGCGCGGATCGCTGGTACGTGCGTGATCTTCAGGAAGTTTCCGCCAAACCCTTCTGATGCAGCGAACGCATACTCCAAACCAACTTTTCGCCGCGCCGTTTCATCGTAACCGGGGCGGGAAATTGTGGATGAGACTTTACCAGTGGGTTCTTTGGGCGTATGTCGCGATGCTGAGCATCATTCCGACCGGATGCCATCACGCCAATCAGCGGAATATCACGCTCAAGGATATTCCTCAAACCGCGGGTAATCCGAAGGTTCTCGCGGATTATCAGCCCTGGTTCGGCGACCCGGATCATATCGACGTCGGCTACAACAGCCAGGACCCGAACGTCTTGCGCAAACAAGTTGAGACCGCCCGCAACATGGGGATTTATGGATTTGCCGTGGACTGGTACGGTCCACGGCGGCCTTTTCTCGAGCGAAGCACTGCGTTGCTCGCGCGTATTGCCAGCGAGGAGCATTTTCACATCGCACTCATGTACGACGAAACGCAGGATGACAATGGACACGGAACCGACGATGCGCTGGAGGCGATGGACCTGGCATACAAAAAATACATCGGACCCGGCGCTCCGGGACGCGATGCTTATCTGCTGTATCGAGGACGGCCTGTGATTTTTGTATTTCCCAAGCGCGGCCACACCGATTGGATTCAGGTGCGGCAGTACGTGAATCAGTGGGACTCGCCACCAATTCTGCTATATCAGGATGACCCGCCGGCGCAATACGCCAAAGCCTTCGACGGAGAGTATGCATGGGTGTATCCCGGTCACAAGGGCTGGTCCGCGGACGGCCAGGCATGGGGCGAAGATTACCTGGACGATTTCTACGCCAAGATGCGCAAGCACCCGGACGAGATTACGGTGGGCGGAGTGTGGCCGGGTTTCAACGACACGAAGGCTTCGTGGAGCTTGAACCGGCACATCGATCCACGCTGCGGAAAGACGTTCGAAGATACGCTGCGCTTGTTCGACGAGAACAACGAGCCCTCGCATCCGATTCCGTTTGTGCTGATTGCTACCTGGAACGATTACGAAGAAGGAACGGCGATCGAGCGCGGTCTGCCACATTGTGACGAACCAAAAACGAATGTCGCGCAAGCAGGAAGACCATGACGAAAGCAAGAGGAGGCGCGACCGTAATGTTTGAGATGTTGAGCATGTTACATCTTCGCTGCTCGCAGCTCCGCGGCAGCGAGGCGAAACCGGCGCGCAGATCGAACGGGAGCTTGCCCTGCAGAGCCTGTCGAAGTTCAAATCCAGCGAAGAGTGGTCCGACTTTATGCGCTTTGCCCAACTGCAACGCGTAAAACTTCGCACACTTCAGCTCTTGCAGAATTGGTCTTCGTCAAACGCAGACGCGACGCGGTTTAACGGTCTTAAGGATCTTGTCGAAAATGAACGACGCGAGACTAGACGCGCACTGGCGACTTTGGACAAGGTTGTGCGCGCGCTGGAATTCACCGGGCGCTCTCCCATCGTGATAAAGACCCTCGATCACTGGCCCGATATCGGCAGCGACCTGGATCTGTTTATCGCAGCCGACGAAGGCGATGTTGTGCGCGTGATGAGGAGCGAACTCGGGGCGGAGCCGGAGCCGCAGAGTTGGGGAGATCGACTGGCGCACAAATGGAATTTCCGGATTCCTGAATTAGCTCAGTTGGTGGAAATCCACGTGGGCTGCCTCGGACAAACCGGTGAGCAGAACGCGCTGCCTGCCCACTCAGAAGCAACCAGCCTGATGCGCAATATCGGTTCGTTTCGGTTTCGAGTTCCAGCTCCAGAGGAACAAGTCACGCTGGCGACGCTTCAGAGGATGTATCGCCATTTTTATATTCGTCTCACCGACCTGCTGAACCTTACGGGGCTGGTGCGGGCGGGCGATCTGGATTTTATGCGGCTCCGCGCTTCCAGCCGGCGGTGGTCAATCTGGCCGGGTGTAGCGACCCTGCTGAAGATTGCTTCGGACTATAACGAGCGCGCCGGTGTTGGGCCGCTTCGTCTGCCAGAGTTTGTGCTGCGCTCGGCACGTTTTGGCGCAGAAGTCACGTATGTGGGGAAGCAGTTCTTACGGGTACCGATGATGCCGCAAGGTTCGCAACTGTTTCTGCGCCAACTCGTCGCCACAGGAGCGGCCCGCGACTTCCGCGGTGCGGCTCGCTTATCGTTGTTGCCGGCGTTGGCTGCCGCCGCCTTCGTCAATCTGCGGATTACAGGGGACGACAAAGGGATTTGGTAGTTTCGCGGGAGCAGCACCTTAGGCTCCTGCATTTAAAAACATCGATGGCAGCCAGACTACCCATGGGTATCAGTCCGCGGTGATGAAGGGAACTCTAATAGCGTCGTCGAGCCTGCGATCGAGGGTCCTGAATGGCAGCATGATCATGCTGGTCAGCTCGGGATTCGTGGGAGGGCTGAACCTTCTCTACAATCTGGGAATTGCCCATGTGTTGGGCGCCGGCAGCTTCGGTCAAGCGAGCGCCGTCTATACCGTGCTGATGCTGCTCTCCGCAGTCCACCTGTCTTTCCAGTTGCTGTGTTCGAAGTTTGTTGCCCGGACTGATTCGCGGCCCGAAAGAATTGCCATCTACCGTTATTTTCATCGGCGAGCATGGCTCTACGGTGCCGGCGTCGGAGTGGCATTGTTTTTCTCCCGTTCCGTTGTGTCCACGTATCTGAACTTGCCGACGTCCAACTACATCATCATGCTGGCTGTCGCCACCGTGTTTTTCATCCCGTTGGGCGCGCGGCGCGGCTTGATGCAAGGGATGTGTGATTTTCGTCATCTAGCTTTCAATCTTGTTCTGGAAGGCGTTGTCAAGGTTGGAGGCGCTTTCGCACTCATGGCTTTGGGATGGGGGGTCAGCGGGGTCATTGCCGCGGTTGTTGCCTCGGTTGTGCTGGCCTACATCTTTTCCATGCCGCACCGGGACTTAATGCGAGATGCGCGATCCCATTTGCCGTTGCAGGCTGCTCTGGGTGAAGGTTTGCAGGCGTCCCTGTTTTTTATCGGGCAAGTGATCATAAATAACCTGGATATTGTTCTGGTAAAACATTTTTTCCCTGCTACCGAGGCAGGTGTTTACGCTGCGGTGGCGCTGGTTGGGCGAGTTGTTTACATGCTCTCGTGGTCGGTGGTGAGCAGTATGTTCCCGTTCTCCGCCAGTGTGCGCTCCGAGGAGCGAGGCGGCCGGGCCGTGCTCGGAACCGCGTTAACGCTCGTTATTTTGATCTCCGGCGCGTTTACGCTTGCGGTGTGGGGCGCGCCAGCGCGGGTTTGGCACATTCTTCTGGGGAGCGGTTTTCCTTTGAACCAAGGCGGCTCCTACCGGGCCCTGCTGGTGCTGTATGCGGCCACCACCGGGATTTACTCGCTTGGCGTGGTTTTGATGAGTTACGAGATATCGCGCAAGATTGGCAACGTCAGTTGGGTGCAACTCGGCTTCAGCGGAGCCATTATCGCAGGCATCTATCTTATCCACGGCACGCTGCACGACGTAATCATGGTGCAGACGGTGCTCATGATGGCGCTTCTGATTTGGGTGTCAGTTCCTTTTTTGCGGGTCGAGATTTACAACCGACCCAGGATATTGTCGACTGCGGAAGCGCAGGGCAGCCTGAAGAAGCTACGTCGAGTAACGGAAGACGAAGCCATTTCGGAGTTCTTGAAAGGCGAATTTTATCAACCGGAGTTTGACCGCTATCGCGAGTTCTTCCTTGACGTGGTCACTCGCCCTGATCTCGGCAACGCGGCTGACAACCGGCTTCGGCGCGCTCTGTTGTACCGACGGCGGGGCCGACTCTGGCGCGAAATTCCGGGTGATACCGAGTGGTGGGAGGTCGAACTGCAGAGCAGCGATTTACAGCGCATACGAGTGTTTCCGCGAGACCAGTGGCGGAGACATTCGGAACGCGGCTATTACCTGCTGGATACCGCGGAACGCATCGCCGGCAGAATTTCTGGATCGAGAGATGCGTTTATTGCCAAGCTTCGATCACTCAGCAGCGAACTAGCGGGCGCCCAGGCAAGGGATGAAGCGGGACGCGGGGCAGTGTTGTTAATCGGTCTCGACGAAGCCAGCCCTTTGACTATCATCGAAGGCAACCACCGCATGACCGCGGCGGTGTTGGTGTCGCCCCAGGATGCTCATCTGCACTTCCGTTTTCTATGCGGACTCTCTCCTCACATGATGGATTGCTGCTGGTACCAGACGGACCTTTCCACGCTTCTGCGCTACGCGAAGCACTCGATCACATGGTTGTTCGATAATTGCCAGGTTGCCATTGACCAGGCGTTGCAGAACAAGCTCGACCGCGCTGGCTCGGTAACGCCGAACTTTCCCAGTTTTTGATCCGCGAGTGCAGAATTCTGCATATTGGAGGTGCGATCGGCGTTGGGTCAGCCGCCAAGGATTGTTTTGATTACGAACGAACCACGCTGAGGGCCACAATTCCGGCGATTTACGCGCCTCCCGCGAACGTGCCAGCCCGAAGACTTACAACCAGTTCGGGCCTTCCTTCATCGAACGTTGCGGTGTTCTGGGAGCGTCCTCGCGCCATGCGATCTCTACGTACATTCGGGTTGGCTTTCTTGTGTCCGCTGCTTTGTCTGCTTCTTGCTGGTTGTGGAAGCGGCAGCGGAGGGGGTTCGACGTCATCGTCGTCATCACAGTTAACTGTTACCGCACCGGCTGCGGGTACAGGAACGGTGACCAGCACTCCATCGGGAATTAATTGTCCCACAACGTGCACCGCAACCTTTGCCAACAATACGAAGGTCACATTGACCGCGACGCCCGCGAGCAATTATTTTTTCTCGGGCTGGAGCGGCAGCTGTTCGGGTACGGGTGCCTGCAGCCTTACGTTAACGGCGCCTGCAACCGTGGGAGCCGCATTCAAGCCGGGATTTGGATTGACGGTAGCCTTGGCTGGGGCGGGATCGGGAACAGTCACCAGCAGTCCGTCGGGGATCAACTGTCCAACTACTTGCTCGGCCGGTTTTGCCCAGAATACGCAGGTCACGCTCACCGAAAGCCCAGGCAGCAATTACGTGTTTGCTGGGTGGTCGGGCGCCTGCACAGGGACTTCAAGCTGTAGCGTTACATTGAGTTCATCCGCATCCGTGACTGCGACGTTCGGCGCCACTCTGCAAAGCGGCCTGAACCACATTATTATCTTTGCCCAGGAGAATCGTTCGCTGGATCACTATTTTGGCGCAATGCGCCAATACTGGTCACAAAACGGCATCGCGGATCAGTCTTTTGACGGCCTGCCGCAGTTTAATCCGGCCAGCGGGACAATTCGCTCCTCTTTACGGCGCGCCGCCCACGAACCCGGGCTGCGATCCTACGTTGTCGACGGCGACGAACTGTGTCGCCAGCACATCGTACACGAGCAATCAGGTTACCTCGTTTCACATGGCGTCGGTGTGTAACGAAGAGCAGAGTCCTTTCTGGAATGAGGCTCACGTCGATTGGGATTTGAACGATCCTACCGGAGTGAATCCGCCTGCGTTCAATGGATTTGTGCAGGCGGCGGCAAATGACGCCCGTCAGGTAAGCCCGCCGTTGAACGATATCAACGGTCTGCGGGCCATGGGTTATTTCGACGGCAGCGATCTGAATTACTACTATTTCATGGCTTCGAATTTCGCAACTTCCGACCGGTGGTTTTCTCCTGTCATGAGCCGCACGCAGCTCAACCGCATGTATCTTCTCGCGGCCACTTCCGCCGGACACGCGTATCCTTTGGCTCCGCCGTACAGCGCGCTCTCGAATACCACCATTTTTCAGGAACTGCAGAACGCCGGTATTAGCTGGAAGATTTACGTCAACCCCGAGGGCACAAACTGTTCGGCCACTGATTCCTCATGCCTCATTGGCTTTTCGTACATCAACATGTTCGATTACGAAGAGACCATACTCGCGAATCCGACTTTGCTGCAAAATATCGTTCCGATATCGCAATTTACCAGCGACGTGCAGAATGGAACTTTGCCTCAGGTGGCGCTGATTGAGCCGGCTTCTGCCGCGGGGCTGGATGAACATCCGAACGACGTCGATACCTCTTCCCCGACCAATATTCAGGCTGGCGCCAACTATGCGGCAGGTTTGATCAATGCCTTTATGGCCAGCCCGAGTTGGAGCGATTCGGCGATGATCTTCACCTATGACGAGGCGGGAGGTTATTACGACCACGTTTCGCCGCAGCCCGCGACGCCTCCCGAGAACCCGGGTTCGCCAACGTATCTGCCAATCGATCTGCAGCCCAGGCGACATCTGTGACGGAAACGGACAACTTGGCACTGGAACCTGTAATTTCGCCTACACCGGCTACCGCATACCGCTGATCGTGATTTCGCCTTTCGCCAAGAAGAACTACGTTTCACACACGGTCTACGATTACACCGCTGTGCTCGCTTCATTGAGAAACGCTTTGGCGTGGCCGCACTGACCAATCGCGACGCGTCCCAGGCCGACATGACGACAGATTTCTTTGATTTTGTGAACGCGCCCTGGGCTACGCCTCCGACTCCGCCAACCCAAATCATGTCGGGGCAGTGCACGCTAGCCGCCCCGACTCCGTGATGACATCGCGAGTTCCGAAGATCATTTCATGCCCTCGGTTCCGAGCCCGCTATGACTCCAGGATGATCCACAATGGGATAATGATTCGGTGAGAATCCAGCGATCGTTTTTGGCGGCTGTGGATTATGTTTTGCGCCGCCTCCTCATGCCTGGCCGCGACCCGCCATTACTACATTGCAGCCGAAGATGTCACTTGGAATTACGCTCCGAGCGGTCACAATCTGCTGAATGGCAACCCCATTCCGCAGCCGTGGTCGCAAAAAGTCGAATGGGCGAAGAGCCGATTCATTGAATACACGGACGACACTTTTACGACTCGGAAGCCGCAACCTGAGTGGCTGGGAATTCTGGGACCGGTGATTCGCGCCGAAGTTGGAGACGAGATCGTGGTCGATTTTCTGAATCGCGGCCACCGCGGCCACGATATGCATCCTCACGGCTTGCGCTACGACAAGAACAACGAAGGCTCTCTATATCTACCCGTTGCCAAAGGCGCTTTTGTCGCTCCCGGCGCGCGCTATACATATCACTGGTTCGCCAATCAGAGCAGCGGTCCCGGCCCTGGCCAGCCCAGTTCCATCGTGTGGTGGTATCACTCCCACGTTGACCCCGCCATCGAGATCAATGCCGGCTTGTTGGGACCCATCATCGTCACCGCCAAAGGCAAAGCGAATCCCGATGGCTCTCCGAAAGATGTCAACCGCGAATTTGTCGCCTCGTTCATGATCTTCGATGAAATGGGAGGCAAACCCGCCGGCCAGTTTTATGCCATCAACGGTTTCATCTTCGGCAATCTTCCCGGCTTGACCATGAAGCAGGGAGAGAAGGTTCGCTGGTACTTGCTGGGAATGGGAAATGAGATCGACCTGCACACTCCGCATTGGCACGGCGAAACCGTTACCGACGGAAAACGAAATACCGATGTGATTGAACTTCTTCCCGGAAGCATGGCGACGGTCGACATGCTCGCCGACAATCCCGGAACGCTGGATGTTTCACTGCCATGTGGAAGATCACATGGAAGATGGAATGATGGCGATTTACACGATCTACACGGCGCCCGCGCGCGCTTGCCCGCTCGCCTTTATCGGCGGAGACTTCTGGAAGAATCCGGAAGAGTTTACGTCTGACAGTCAAGAATATCAGCGGCAAGCCTATTGCCAGCGTGGCGCTCACATCCGAAATGTTTTTGGCGCCCCAGGATTTACGACGGCCGTTCAATGCACAGTGGTCATCAACCCAACCCATTTTGCCTGGCCAGGAGCAAACTCTCGAAAAGCCAGGCATTCGCGCCGCCAGCGCACAGGCTGTTCTGGGATGGGTCTTCTTCCCGGATTCCGTGAAATACGAAGACGGAACCAGTTGGCAGGCTCGAAGTGAGGGCGAATGTTTTAACGTGATATGGCGAGATCAGCAGCATCCCGATATGCCGGCCTTGCCTCCCCGGCAGATCGAAATGAATCCAGACTAGCTGAGAGCCTGAAAGAAGCTTCTTATGACACACCGGTAACACGGCGACTCTTGTGCCTGAGACAGCGGTTCGATGCAATCTAGAAACACTGGAAGAGGAGGCTGACCTGTCCCGGCATTAACTGGTCGGTGGTTGAGCTATTCGCCAGTACCCAGTTGGCGGCAACATATGGGTTTCCTCCGGTCGAGTTGGTGTAATAGTGCCAACTTACCCATCCATAGCTGTGCTTGAGGTTGTCCACTGGATTGACGTCCGTGTCCAAACCGTAATCAAAGACTTCGCGGAACTTGCATGAGTTGATGTTCTGTCCAGTGCAACTGTACGTATATTGCAGGGGCAAAGTGGTGATGGAAAGCGCCCGCGGCGGATTTGCGCGGTGGTCGGTTATCGTCATGGCGCCTGTGGGTGCGACCGCCAGCTGAGAATAGCCCAGATTCCGTGCCGAATTCTGTAACTTCTGATCTACGTAAGTGTAATAGTTCGTGTTATTAGGCTGGGCGGTAGGCGGCGGGTTCCAGAACGAACTGTTGTCTCCTCCCGGAACCGCGCATCGGGCGGCCCAGCGCATGGAGAGGTTGGAGGCAGCGCTCTTACTGCCGCTGTTGAATTTCTTGCAACTGGTCGGGTCGTTCCAGTGGCTGACTCCATTCCAGTCGTCCAATTCGGTGACCCATTGGTAGATGTAATTTGAGTCGTAAAGATTGATGTCCCAGGGATTACCTTGCGGATTCTTCACGTAATACACTTTGCTCTCGCTCTGATCCCACAGTGTGTAGATGTACGCCGACGGCAGACCGTTGGTAATGCCTTCCATGTGGTAACCGGCGGCCAGTCCTGGATCCATCATCATTACGCTCAAGACATCCCAATAACCGTGCCCTCCGGGACAACTGATTGTCGACTTAATCTGGCCGAAAGCTCTGGGCGCAAGCGGCAAACACGCTGCTATAGCTAGCAGAAGGAAGGCAAGAGAATGCGTAGATGTTCTAATCAGGTAAGTCCCGATTGTCCTCATCGCGGCGAGCGGCCCGGTTGCACACGAAAAGCGCACAGAAATAGGGGAATATTTCATGAATTCAAATGATCCTTCCTAGGGTGGGGTTCGAGTGCTGCACCTATAACGTATTTCAAAGAATGTCAATACGGTAGAGTACTGAAGTTCTAAAGGAAAACCCTTAGCCCGGTTACCACCGAGGTCTCTGCCGCGAATGCTGAGGAAGTCTGATTAGAGCCAGGAGCCCAGGAGGACGGGAGGTTGAAAGGCGATTAGTTGTTTGAACCTAGTGGCGGCTCTCATGAAAGGCGCCACCGTTACATGGCTGACGGTGTGGATAGTGATTTGCGACCTCATCATCGACTTGATTCTTGAGGGCTGATAATGCCTTTTCACTTGATGCATCTTCGTTATCGGGCTAGGGAATTCAGTCGCCGTCCGTTGCTCTAATTCCCCTTACACGTTCGATGGCGCCGGCTGCCCTTTTGCGCCACGGTGCTGCCTGCAACTCAGCCAGATACGAGTAGCCAACTGGCACCACCAGCAAGGTCAGGAGCAGGCAAAGCGTCTGGCCGCCGATGATGGTGACGGCAATCGACGCGCGCTGTTCTGAACCCGCCCCGATGCCAATCGCAACCGGGATCAACCCCGCGATAATGGAAAGGGTAGTCATCAGGATCGGGCGCAGGCGCACTCGATTCGCTTCCAGGATGGCCTCGCGCACCGGCATGCCAACCGCTACCAAACGGTTGGTGTAGTCGACCTGCAGGATCCCGTTCTTTTTCACGATGCCAAGCAGCAGAAACATACCCAAAGCGCTCCATAGACTCAAGGCGCGTCCCGTGATCCAAAGGGAGAAGAGCGCGAAAGGAACGCTGAGCGGGAGAGTGAGCATAATAATGAAGGGATAGGAAAAGCTCTCAAACTGCGCCGCCAATACCATATACATAAAAACCGACGCGAGCAGCATTGCCAGCAGCAGGTTCCAGGTCGTCTCTTCGAGAACCTTCACCTGACCCGAGAAAAGATAGGAATAGCCAGCGGGCAGTCCTACTTCCTTGATGGAACTGATGGTGTGCGCGGCAGCCAGATCGAGCGGGTACCCGGAGGCGATGTTGGCGTAGACACTGACTTCGAACTCGCGGTTATACCGCCACAAGGTGGCCGGTCCAAAGCCGCGAGCGATGGTGGCCACGCTCTCCAGACGCACCTGCCCCAGTTTGCTCGAGGGCACCATCATGCGGTTCAGCACGTCGGGATTGTCACGCTGTTCGGGAAGCAACTGCATCGTCACCGGATACTGCTCCGAACCTTCCTTAAAGCGTGTGATCTCATCTTCGCCGGAATAGAACAGTCGCACCGCATCGCTGATGTCGGTCATACGCACGCCGATATCGGCCGCACGTTGCCGGTCCACCTTGACCTGGAGTTCTGGCGTGTTCAGGTTCAGGCTGGGGTTGATATCGACCAGGTCCGGGTACTGACGCATCCGGTCGGCGACCTTCTTGCTGATTTCTGCGAGTTGATTCAGATCTGGTCCGCGAATCACCGCGGAGATCGGGAAATAGATTTCGCCGCCCAGCACCGAAGGCAAGCGCACGTTATAAGTGGCATTGTGATATTCCGACAAAATGGCGCGCACCTTGGTCGCCATCTGCTGATGCGTGAACTTGCGCTGCCCGCGCGGCACCAGCCCGATAAACAAATGCGCATGATTGGTCGGCCCGTGCGTGTAGGTCTGCACAAAGGCTACTTCCGGCATGGACGAGACACGTGCGCCATGTCCGTAGCGATCTGCACTGTTTTTGCCAGGCTGGTGCCTTCCGGGAGCGTAAAAGAACTCTGCAGCTCCGACTGATCGTCAGTGGGAATCCAGTCACGTCCGACCAGGTGATATAGCCCGAAGGTCGAGAGAAAGGTGACAATGCAAATCACGCCACGATCGTGGCGCGGTGTGCCAGCGACCATTGCAGCATCTGCAAGTACCAGGTTTCCACGCGATGGAGAAACCCGTGGGTATGCGCTTCCTTCTCGCGCCCGTCCAGTTTCAGCAGCCGGGAACTCATCATCGGCGTCAGGGTGAACGCCACCAGCAGCGAGACCAGTATGGCCATCGCCATCGTCCAGCCAAACGAGTTCACATATTTCCGGGCATAGCCAGTCATGAATGCGATTGGCAGAAAAATGATGATCAGTGAAAGCGTGGTGGCCATCACTGCCAAACCGATTTCTCGCGTCGCCTCGATGGCGGCGTGGAAACGGTCGCGCTCCTTTTCCTCCATGAATCGGAAGATGTTCTCGAGCACGATGATGGCATCGTCAATTACAATCCCCACCGCGAGGGTGAGCGCCAGCAGTGTGATGTTGTTAAGCGAAAAATCCATCCCCTTCATCAAAGTGAAAGTGGAAATAATCGAGGCGGGAATCGCCACTGCCGCAATCAGCACCGCTCGTAAGTTGCGAATGAAGATCCAAACCACGGCGCTGGCCAGAATGCTGCCCAGAACCAGATGCTCGATCAACGAGTGTACCGACGCCTTGATGAAATCGGAGATGTCGTGCACGACCAGCAGTTGCACTCCTGGCGGCAATTGGGAGTTCAGATCGGCGATCATGGCGCGGACGTTGTCAGCAACCTTAACGGTATTAGCGCCCGACTGGCGCAAGACCTCGATCGCGACCACGTCTTTTCCTGGGGCTCCCTGACGAAACAGGGCCGACCAGGTCCGCAGTTCAGCCGCGCCGTCTTCCACCTGGGCTACATCCCGCAGGCGGATGGGGACGCCCCCACGGGTACCCAGCATCACATCGCTAAACTGATCGGCGGAGGAAACACGTCCCAACGTCCGCAGCCCGAGTTCCTGCGGGCCATTGATCATGCGGCCGCCGGGCGCCTCGATGTTCTCACGCTGCAAAGCCTCGCGCACATCGAGCACAGTGAAATTGTGGGAAGTCAGTTTTTGCGCGTCGAGCAGCACGCGAATCTGCCGCGCTTGCCCGCCTTGCAGTTCAACGCTACCTACGCCATCCACGCGCTGAATGGCTCGCCGCACTCGCTTATCCGCTAATCTCGGTCAGTTCGCGCAGGCTCATCGGACCACTGACCAGAATTGTCATGATCGGGTCAGATTGCGGGTCTTCTTTGGTGATGACCGGAGGCAGCGTTTCCCGGGGAAGCCGGTTGACAGCCGCAGCAACCTTTTCGCGCACATCCTGCGCGGCGCCTTCGATCTCGCGCTCCAAAACGAAGGTGCAAGTAATGTCCGCCTTGCCTTCGCTGGCATACACGTCGATCTCATCGATGCCACTTACAGAGGAGATCGCGTCCTCCAGCGGCAGCACCACGCCCGTGATCATCTCGTCGGGAGTAGCCCCGGGCAGCGCCACTTCGACGTTGATGGTCGCCGGGTCCGCTTTGGGAAATAAATCGACCGCCAGCCCGCGGTAAGAAAAAACGCCCAGGGTCACCAGAAACGCAATGAGCATGACGGTGAATACGGGATGGCGTACGCAGATTTCGGCGAGCTTCATTACGAGACTTTCACCCTACTGCGCTCCCAGCTCGGGCGTGCCGCCTGATTCGTGAATGCGATCTCCATCGTGCAACTCGCCCGACGCAGCTGCCGCTACTCGGTCCCCAGCCTTGAGCCCTTCCGCAACCTCGAACCGCCGTCCTTTGTCATCTTCGCTCTGTCCCGCCGGCTTGATCTGGCGCTCGTTGACGCGGTCGCCATTGACGAGGAAAACCTTATACACGCCATAGCGGTAGTTCACCGCCGCCTCGGGAACGGAAATCGTTTTTTCTTCCTTTTCGCTGGGGATCGAAGCCTGCACAAAAAAGCCGGCTTTGAGACGCGCCTCACGATTGTCGATGATGGCCTCGGCCTCAAAGGTTCGCGAGTCCTGCGAGACTGCCGGGTTGATGCGAGTGATCCTGCCCTGAAACAAATCTGTCGGAAGCGCCTCCACACGCAGGTCGACCACGGCTCCATTCTTCACCCATCCCGCCCATCTCTCCGGGACCGCCAGCCGGGCCCGCAGACGGTCCGTCCGCACCACCACCATGACGGGACTCTGTTCTTTCAGATACTCACCGGGATGAACGGCACGCGACTGTACCGAACCGGGGTACGGCGCCCGTATGGTTGCGTCCGTCAGTTTTTTTTCAGCCAGATGCTCGCTCGCTTCGCTCGAGATCAACAACGCCTTCAGACGTTCGATCTCCTGCAAGGCAAGCTCGTAGCTGGCTTGCGTATTCTGATATCGGCTCGCGACTTCATCGAACTGCTGCTGCGAAATCAGGTCGTCTTTGAACAATGCCTGAGCCCGTTCGTATTTCCGCTGGGCGTCGAAGCGATCGGCCTCGGCTCTCCGTACCGATGCCAACTGGTGCGAATCGCGCGGCAGCGGATCATTCGGACCGAGATCCAACTGGGCGCGGACCTGGCGCACCAAACCCTGTTGCCGTTCTACTTCAAATCGCAATTCCCGCTCATCGAGCACAATCAGGGGCTGACCTTCGGCGACAGTATCCCCCACATCGGCTAGAACTTCCGAAACACGGCCCGCCACCTGGGCACTTAGAGTACTTTCTTCGAGCGGGTAAAGAGACCCCACCGCCTGCACCCGGCGCCGCGTGGTTTCCTCCGTGACCGTGTACAGATGCGCCGGTACCGCGCTGGCAAGGGAAGCAGCGGCACTGTTGGTGCGGAAATTGGAACAGCCACAAGCAAGGAGCAGAGAGAGTCCTGTGAGGAAGGCACCTGGCGCAAAAAACCAATGGCGTGAAGTAGTGAGCATGGCGCGGATAACAGTGTATCCCAGGCCACAAAGTTGTTGAGGTAGCACCCCATCCGTAAGGCCGAGGACGCACGCCTGCATCATTTCGCGGCTCAAGATCTTGCGAACGTCCGGCGGAGAGCGGTCGTCCATTATTCCGTAAACCGTGCCGTGACGGTCGCGTTCGGTACAAATAGATCGCAGGCGTCTGGAGGAAAATCAGCTCGAGAGTATTGCGCTCATGATCTCCATTGCCAAGCGCATGTCGGTTCGGCCGTTCGCAGCCAGCTTTGGAAGATTCGCCGGAAATCCAGTGCTCAATTCTAAGCGATTCGTAGTTTCATTTTCCTTCGCCTTCAACGAGGGAAATATAGCGGTCCATCGGCAAATCGGTATAACGCTGGACCACGGTGCTCGGTTTGGGCCACTTCACTTCGATCCAGTCCATCTTTTTTCTCTCGCCTATGCCAAGCACAAGTCTTGGATCGTGAGAGGAGAGATAGCTGCCTCCGGCGACCTTCATCGTGCTCCGCTTCAAATCTCCGGACTGCCACGTAACGCGGGCCCCGACGGCATCGCGATTACAGGTTTTCCCGATCAAGCTCAACCCCAGCCAGTGATTTCCTTTGCCGGCATTGTTTTTGAGCAGCAGAGGCGCGGCATCGTTATTGGAAATCAGCACATCCACGGCGCCATCGTTGTTAAAATCGCCGAGCGCCAAGCCCCGCCCCGACATCGCGCGCGAAAAGACCGGACCGCTTTCGCGACTGATATTTGTCAGCCCTGATTTGTTGTTATGGAACAGGAGCAGCGGTTCACGGTAGCTCACGTTGTCATAAATCTTCTCGATTAGATCGTCGGGATGTCCGTTCGCGATCAAGAGGTCAATATTTCCGTCATTGTCGTAATCGAAAAACTTGAGACCCCATCCGCTCATGAGTTTGGTTGCACTGGCAATGCCCGAAGGGCCGGCGATGTCGTCGAAAGTTTCGTCGCGCCGGTTCAAGTAAAAGCCGTAAAATTCGTGATTCAGATTCGTCACGAACAGGTCCATCCATCCATCCTGATTAAAATCCGCAGAATCGACACCCATGCCCGAACGCGCTTTTCCACCTTCTCCGAAGCCAACTCCGCTGGTGAACCCGATCTCCTCAAAATGGCGCCCCTGACGATTCGCGAAAAGAAAATTGGCAACCGTGTCGTTCGCGACGAAGAGGTCGAGCCAGCCATCATTATTAATATCGGTAGCAACCACCCCCCAGGATTTGCCCGGATTATCTGTGATTCCCATTTTTTGGCTGACGTCGGTGAAGGTGCCATCGCCGTTGTTGTGAAAAAGCCAGCTCGGCATCGGCGAATACACCTTGGGATAGCAATATTCGTTCAGTCCGGCCAGCGCAGGCAGGTTGGGAGCGCCACAGTGGTGATGCTTCGACTTGTCGAAGTCCACGAATCTGCATACAAACAGGTCGAGACGGCCGTCATTGTCATAGTCGAACCAGACGGCGCTGGAAGCCCAGCCAGGCGCGGCAACACCGGCTTTATCCGTCACATCGGTAAAGGTGCCATCGCCGTTGTTTCGATACAGAATGCTCCTTCCGTACTGCGTTACATAGAGGTCGGGGAACCCATCCCCGTTGAGTCACCCGCCGCGACTCCCATGCCATAGCCCCCGCCGGGGACGCCCGCCTTCTCGGTCACGTCGGTAAAAGTGCCGTCGCGATTATTGCGGTAGAGGGCATTTCGCAACGGATGAGCCGGAGTAAAAAAATCGCACGGTCCGCTGTTGACTAAATAAATGTCCATCCATCCATCATGGTCGTAATCGAGAAAAGCGCAGCCTGCCCCGGTCGATTCGGGCAGGTATTTCTCCGCCGAGTTGCCTGCAGTGTGGGTCCAGGTGATGCCGCTCGCTGAGGGAAGGACTTCCGAGAAAGGATAAATTGGAGAATCTTCAGCCCAGACCACTTGTCTGAGCCGGGGAAAGCCAAAGTCCCGGCCAATGTTCGAAGAAAGCTTCGTCTCCCGGAAAGCGCCGGCCCTCCGACGGTTCCAAATCAGACAGCGGAACAGCATTTACTTTTGCTCCGGCGGGTGGGAACCAGATCCGTTCTCCATTGCCGTAGCCGCTTTTCGCTTCACAGACTCCAGCGCCTCCGAGGATTGCCTTTGCAGCGCGGCCTCGCGATTGGAGTCTTCCCGTCGACCCGCGCCAGCATACGCGACAGCGAGTTGATAATGCCCGGTTGGACTATCCGGCGCCATCTTTTCATAAGTCTCCAGCGGCGGAATTGCCTGCGCAAACTGCTTTGCCGAGTTCAATGCCGTCCCCAAGCCGAGGTAGGCTTCCATGAACCCGCTGTCTATTTTGGTGGCGCGGGTAAAATGCTGGATCGCGGTGGCGCTATCCTTGGCGTCGGCTGCCAATTGCCCCAGCACATACTCCGCAACCGCGTTCCGCGGATCAATCTCAAGTTCTTCCTGAAAGTTTTTTCTCGCCTGTTCCACTTCCGCCGGTGAAGGTTGCGATTTCGATAAAAGCGCGCGTCCCAGGCGAGCGTGAATCCCGGGCAGCATCGGACTGATTTCTAAAATCTTCCGGTACTCCGCCGCCGCCTCATCCCACTTTCCCTGAATTTCGAGTGCCTCGGCATTCAGTTCGTGAACCTGAAAAGAAAAAGGCGCTTCGTGCGCCAGATCCTGCGAAGCTCGCATCGACAAGTCTGAATATGCGTGCGTTGCGGCATAAAGTACTTCCGGATCGCGTGGAAACTCGTGGCTCAGAACCTCCAGAAAATCGAGCGCCTCATAAGGGACGCCCTGGGTCATAGCGCAATGCAAACCGTCGAGCCCCATCCTCTTCTTGAGATCCTTATCGGAGCCCTGTCGGATGGCTCTCTTCAGCAAGGGGAGAGCCTCTTTGCAGTGACCACTCTCAGCCAAAGCCAGACCGCGCTGAGCCTCGCCACCACCGGTTGCTGCGGAACCCTTCGCCGCGCCAGTGGAGGTCTGCCCATGCATATCCACAGTCACAACCATCGCCGACAAAAAAGACAAAACGAGGACGAGACACTGAAAACAACGAGGCATTTGCCGATTATATGCCGAGAAAGTCACGGATCGAATTCCAGATTGATAACCCACCAATCGATAACCGGGCAATTGATAACCTGACAGTCAATTCGGATAAGGCTTCCCCGCGCGAACAATGCGGATCCAGTGGTCGGTAAAAGTTGAATGCTGGCTCGGAGATTCAATTTTTGGCATATGACAGGTTGTGCAATTCTTCGTGCTTACGCGACAGGCCGCACCAGGGTGATCCGCGGTTGTCTTTGCTCCTCGCTGATTGATATGGCACTGCAGGCAACGTGAATCGTAGGCCGCTGGATCATGCTCCAGCGCCTGATGGGGATCGTGGCACGCCACGCAGGCAAGACGAGCGTCCGGATTTCTCCAGCACTTACTGTTTTCAAGCCGGTAAGGCGCAAAGCGCGCATTCGCTGTGCCAATTCGTGTGAAACCGCTTGTCACAACATCCTCCCACGTGCGGTGGCACGCGCCGCAGAAATCCACCGACTCGACCGGATCCAGGTTCTTCGGATTCATAATCGTCTGCCCACCCTGTTGCGGTCCATCCGACTTCATGGCAGCGGCATGCGCAGCGCCCGGTCCGTGGCACGCCTCGCAGGTGACGCCAAGTGTCGCGCCGATTGCATCAAATTCATTCTTCGTGACCGAACCGGTCGTGTGACACGTAAAACATCGCCGGCTATCATCAGGCGTCATACTGCGTCCCGCAGCATCCTCCACGCTGCCGGGGGTTTCGGTCGATTGCCCAGGCGTAATGTTGAGACCTTTCGAAGACGCGAAAAAACTCAAATGGCTTTCGTAGTATCTGCCATTTCTCTCGTACATATAAGTCTGACCCATGTGGCCGACGCCGAACGCCCAAAGCAGCTCCACCGAGATAGGCGCACTATTGTCGCTGCTAACCGTGAGAATACTCTTGCCGCCCTTGGTCGCAATCTCTTCACGGTAGGGACCAACACGAAAAGATAAAGAGTCATGCTGGCGAAGTACATCCGCGTCACCAGCGCGAACCGCCGCGTGAGCCATCGCGTTGGCTTGCTGGCTAGCGACTTTTTGGCCATGGCAGCTCGCACACACGGCCGTGCCAACATAACTCTCTCGTGCTGCGTCCCCTTTTGTTGGCCACCAGGTGGAAGACGTAACACGTTGGCCGGTGGGCATTGAGATGCCAACCGGCTGGGACCTCTGAGCGAAGGAAGCAGAGGCAACACAGATTGCGACGGACGACGCCAGCAGGGAAGTGATAATGGCTTTCCTGATCAAGGTCAGGAGAAGCGCGGGGAAAAACGGATAACCACAAGGATTCTCAGCCGCATCAGCTCGTGCAGACATATTTACGACTTAAGGCGAAACCACTCCCTCAACTCCCCAAACGGCTGCTATTGTCCGCTCGCTCCACTCTTCGAGTCAAACGCGAAAAAGCAAGTTGGACTAGTCTTGAAAAAAGTAAAGACGGCAGGCTCACTCCCAGCGCCTGCCGCGTTTTCAAATGCCACTCGCTCGGCTAGAAATAAAACTTCAAAGCTAACTGGAGCTCACGTGCTCCTTGCGAACCGGTTATCTTGCCGAACGTCGGGTTGGTAGTCTGTGGGACACCCGTGGGACTAACCGTCCATGTGCCCGGATCAAATGATCCATTATCCGGTCCGCCCGAGAAATCCCAGACCGGATGGTTCAAGGCGTTGAGCGCTTCGAAGCGGAATTCCAGCCTTTTGTTTTCGGTGATAGGAATGTCCTTGTGCAGGCTCAAATCCACATTGGCATAGGACGGGCCACGAACGTTCCCAACTCCGCAGGTGCCAAATGTGTTCGCTGCCGCCGGCTGGGCGGGTCCTGTGATCGAGTTTGGCAGCCATTGAATATACCCAGGCGCCCCACTCGATGCCTGTACAGTTTGCTTTTGCAGATTGATTGGACCGTTGCAGTCCGGCAGTCCAGCCAGCGTTTCGGGATCGACACCGTTGGTATTGTCTGAGTTTCCACCCACGCCCCAGCCCCCAAAATTATTCAGAGTCAGAGCATTTCCGGTGTGCAGGGTGACAATTCCTCCAATCTCCCAGTTTCCAAGCACCGCATTCAGCGCCGGATTCATGTCGTGGCCAAACTGCTTGCCGTGGCCAAATGGCAACGCATACGTGACGTAGCTAGTGAGGATGTGGGTTTGATCGTAATAGCACGGCCCCCAATCCAACCGCGGATTGTAGATGTTTTCCCAGCCCGGCTGACCGCTCGAACTGGTGGCGCCCGTGCTGCCCCAGCCCTCGCCAAAGTATCCCGGAGAATTGCTCATGCACTTCGACCAGGTATAGGAAACCTGAGCTTCCAGGCCGTGGCCCATGCGCTTTAGCAGAACAGCTTGAAGCGCGTTGTATTCCTGATCGGAGTTCGACATGTTGGTTCCAGCCAGAGTTTCTACGCCGCACGGGGGATTGCCCGTGACGGTGGGCGGGGTAGTTGAGCAACCGGCAGGATTGAATTGCGGATTATCTGCCAGATAGAGCGATCCCGGTGTTGCTCCGCCAAGGAATGGCCCGGGTTCCCGAGTCACGATTGGGTCTCCGCGTCCCGCAATCTTTCCTTGTGCATCCAAGGGAACCGACTGTGCGATGTCTTCGAAGTTGAGCAGGTGCGCGCCCCGCTGTCCGACATAGCCAATTTGGAAAGTTAGAGTGTTGCTGAACTGCTGCTGAATGGTGACATTCCACTGATTGACTGAAGCCGGTCTGAAGTTCTGGTTAAAGACACGAATGCGAACGCCGTCATAGCAGGCCTGGTTAATGACGCCCCCACAGGCGACGGCTGCCGTCGCCGGAAAACCATTCTGAATCGTGCCGATCCCGCCGGCTGCCTGTTGCTGAAGAAAACCGAAAGGCAAATTCTGGGTGAGTTCTTCATTGCCGCCCCCGCCTTCCATGAAGGAAGAGATGGCAAACCCGGCACGGAGGACAGTCTTGCCACCCAGAACCGCTGGCGCCCAGGCGAGGCCGATCCGCGGCTCCCAATCGCCAATTCCAAGATAATTGTTGTAAAGGGCCTTATTGCCGAACTGCGCGGTTCCGTCAACGCCGTTTTGGGTGTAGATCGTCCCCGTATAAAGCCCGAAGTTAACCTCATGACCTTTCGTTTCGTAGAGCGGGGTATGGTCTTCGAAGCGCATCCCGAGATTTAGAGTGAAGGTCGGAGTCACGCGCCAGTCATCCTGCACAAACCCGGCGAAAATATTGCCCCGAAGCATGGCAGGGGAGGAAAGTTGGCTGCCGGTATCCCTCTCCGAACCGGCTCCGCCCGCAACGCTGCCCAACCAGAAATCGGCCAGCCCGGAGCCGGTTGCAGCAGTAAAATTAAAAAAGCCCAGAGCGCCATTGTTTCCCGGATAGATATAATCCTGTCGTTCGCGCACAAACTGGAAGCCGGTTTTGATCTGGTGTCGTCCCCGAGTGTAGATCAGGTTATCCTCGATTTGACCTTGGGTAGAGTGAAATTCCTGGATGAGATTGCGAAGTCCAAGACTCGCCGTTCCCGTGTTGTTACCCGTGATATCCATCTAACTAGCCCCGGCGCCTGAACGTTCGCACCTGCAATGCCGAGAGTCTCACTGATGTTCCCCAGTCCAGATGTCGGGGTTTCGCTTTGATTGAATCGAACGGCATTAAAGCCGATACGAGCTTCGTTGAGCAAGTTGGAGCGGAAGGTGGGTCCAGTTGACCACGGCATTGCGGACGGGCTCGTCACTGCCCTCGACCGCGCCGTTGAAGCAGAAAACGCAGCCCGTGAATGTTGGCTGGACAAGATCCATTTGTGACCAGCGTCCGAAAACATGGTCTCTCTGCGAGGCGTTGAAATCGATTTTCAGGTCGCCTTGGTTGTTGTTCAGGTCATTTCCGCTTCTATAAAACAAGTTATTAGTATTGAGCGTGTCGAGTGTAGGCAGAGGATAGTACTGGGTGTCGGCAAACAGCTTCGCGGCGACCGGGTCAATAGTGAATCCCGCATTCGCAAGATTGTTATTGGGAATTGGCAGCCCCGCGTTGGGGCCATTTGGGTAAACCAGTTGGGTCAACACACCCATCGGTGGTGTCGCGCCAGTGCAGATACCCGAACTGTTGAAAGTTCCGCTCCAACCCGTGCAAAGTTGGCCAAAATCTCCGCTACGCGCCTGCGCGGTTAGAACCTGGGCGCCAGTTATGCTGGCATTCACCAGACGCTGGGCCTGATAATCCGCGAAGAAGAACAGCTTATTTCTGATGATTGGACCGCCGATCGTGCCGCCGAATTGGTTGTACCTCAATTCTGGCTTATTGGTCTCACCGTTGGGGCTGAATCCGGGAACGGTTCCGTTGACGCAGACCGCGCCCGGCGCGGAACACACATCAACCCCCCGGGTCCATCCCGAAGAAGCCAGGTTGGCATCCAGGTAGTCGCTGCGGAAGAACTCATACAGATCGCCGTGGAAATTGTTTGTGCCCGACTTCGTGCTGACGCTTACCACCCCACCCTGATAATTGCCGAATTCCGCGGAGGCGTTCTGAGTAATCAGGTTGAATTCCTGAATGGCATCGACGTTAGGCGTGTAGCCGACTTCGTTGTTCTTGTCTTCGCTGTTGAGCACGCCATCGATCAGGTATTCATTCGCCTGCTCGCGATTGCCGTTGATGAAGGGACGGCCGGCATTAAGCATCTCCTGCGGCGACCGCATCTGATCCGGATCGACGTTGGTGACCCCGGGAGCGAGCAGAGTGAGTTGCAGGTAATCGCGGGAAGCCAACGGCATGCTCACCGCGGTGTTGGAGTCAATTACTGTGCTTACGTCAGTCGCCTCGGTCTGCAGCAATGGAGTCGTGCTGATGACCTCAACCGACGTCGAAACCTTTCCCATCGTCATTTGAACATCCACTCGCGCCGTCTGGTTGAGCACCAGCGCAAAAGGAGCGTGTTCGACGGTTTGAAAACCCTGTGACGTCACCTTGAGCCGATAGTTGCCAACCGGCAGGCGCAACAAGTTGTAGGCGCCATCGTCGTTGGTGACGGCTGACCACACTGTTCCGCGATCCACATCGGTCGACGTAACCATAGCCCCTTTGATAGGCGCGCCGCTCGGATCGCTGACCGTGCCTACTATGTTGGCGGTCACTTCCTGGCCCCAAAGCAGTGAAGACGACGCATTCAACAAGGTCAGGGCCGCGAAGAGCGCGAGTGCGACGGGCAGCGACTTTTTTGTTCTCATCACAGAACCCTCCAGAGAAACACTTTTGTCACCCGACATCTAGTGCATACATGCTATATAGCAGTATGTTTTCCGCCGTCAAGGAAAAAATGAATTCCAGACAAAAAAATTTTGAGTGCTATATAGAAAGATAAGCGATCGGCGTCGTTGGCGAGCCTACAGAAAAGTGGATAAAGCTTTCACTTGACTCCCGCAAAGGGGATTTCCACAGGGTTTGGGCGCAATCCGCGCCGAACTGCTCTACCTCCCAGTAAATTGGCACTTTCGCCGATTCGTCACAGCTATATAGCTTCTATATTGACTTTTTAAACCATCTTTTCCAACCTGTACAAATCTGGCTTTACTTTCTTGCATTTGTCAGCTATATAGCAGATGAAGCTGCAATTTCTATGTCTGGGACCCGCAATGCGACTAGGATGAGTGCCTATGACTGACCGCCGTCGAAATGGCTTGCCTGCCTACCAGAAGATTCAGCGCGCGATCCGCCAGCGTATCGAGGCGAAGCAGCTAAAACCCGGCGATGCAGTCAGTTCCGAACGCGAGCTGGCAAGAATCCACAACGTGAGTCTGATGACGGCGCGCCACGCGCTCGCAACTCTGGAGCGGGAGGGCGTCGTCGAGCGCCGCCGAGGCGCTGGCACTTTTGTCGCGCCACCGCGCATTCAGTTCAATAAACTAATGAGCTACACCGAGCAGATGGCCAGCCGCGGACTCACTCCCAGTTCGAAAGTCGTTAACGCGAAAATTGTGGAAGACGAGCCGGAAATCGCGGCCCGCCTCGGCCAGAGCGCGACCACTCGAATGGTCAAGATCGAACGCGTGCGACTCACCACCGACGAACCATTTGCGATGGAAACCTGCTACCTTCCGGCGACGGAGTTTGCAGACCTCGTCAATGCTCCTTTGGGGCGCGTCTCGCTGTTCGCCTTGCTCGAACACGATTACGGCATTGAGCTGGCATACGCTGACGAGGAGGTGGACGCCACCGTTGCCGAAGGCCGCATGGCTCTGCTGTTGAATCTACGGCCGGGTGCTCCTTTGCTGCGCATTCGACAGGTTATTTATTCATCGAAAAACCAACCCGTAATTTACGTTATCGGTGTTTACCGTTCAGAACGGCACTCGTTGTTTATCCGCCGGTTGCGTTAACGACGTGCCTCGCCGGTCTTAAGCTCTGCGACACCTCCCGACCCAGGCTCGGATGGCGTAGAAATGCACGAGGACTCCGCGAAAATTCACCGCTAGTTCGTGTTATCGAATAGCGTAACCGCCGTCCACCCGAACGGTCTCGCCCGTAACGAAGTCGGAGGCGGCCGAGGCCAGGTACACGGCTGTCCCAGCAACATCCTCTGCTTGACCCCCACCGGCCCGCCGGCGTGCGCGCAATAATTTCGTCGTTCATCGCCTTCATGGCCTCGGTCCGGACAGGCGCGGTCATATCAGTTTCAATCCACCCTGGTGCGATGGCATTCACTTGAATGTTGTGCAGCGCAAATTCGATGGCCAATGACTTGGTCAGCTGAATGATCGCGCCTTTCGCTGCACTGTAGGAAGGGATAAGCGCAGACCCAAAGAAGGAATACATACTGCCGATGTTGATGATTTTGCCGCTCTTCCGACGACCGGTTTGACAATGAAAATTAGCGAATTGGCGGGGATTTCGCGCGATTCTCGGGGAACAACTAGCGAATTTCTCTGCACTGCAGACTGTGTGGCGGAGAGGGAGGGATTCGAACCCTCGGTACAGGTGTTAGCCCGTACAACGGTTTAGCAAACCGCCGCCTTCAGCCTCTCGGCCACCTCTCCGGCATTACCAAACAATGGTACGACGCTGTATTTTCAAGTTCGCACTGCAATTGTCAGACTGCCCTGTAATCTCGAATACATCACTCGCCAATACTATTACAACAGCTTACACCCACCACACTGCGACTCGTCAAGCGAGGCGAATGACGGGTAGTGGCACTACCGAATGACGCGGTCGCCAGCCTGGCGTCTTCTTGTTTACATCCGGCATTCGCATAACGATTCGACTTTTTGCGAATCGACTTCTTGCCTAAGCCCCCATTGCATTTCGTGGGAATGATCCTCGTCCAGCGGAAGCATCTCGGTCGTTGGTCTGCATCCTGGGCACAGCTCCATTTTCCGGATCGTTCCACTCACGGAACCTTGGGAGCGCGAAGAAAGTAAAGTAACATGGATTATGATTTTTATTTTGTGGTGGAGAGTTCGGCAAAATACCATGTTTGCATCGTCAGCAAGCCTCCGGGAACAAAACACAACGAGTGACTTCAGGCTGCCGGAAAGTCGCCACTCTGCATGAAGGCCTCCGGCGGTCTACACTCTAAAACTTATCTTTTGATTTTTGTGATGGTCATATTTGGTCCTTTGGGCAACGTGCTGCTCGGCAAGGGTATGAAGCGCGTCGGCGCCGTCAGCTTCGGGTCCGTCGCGGAAACCCTCAACCTTCTTGCTCGCGTTTTGACGTCAGGTACGATTTGGTTAGGCATCGGATCTCTTATTACGTTTTTTGCGGCCTACATGCTGGTGCTCTCCTGGGCCGATTATAGTTATGTCCAACCAGCCTCATCAATGGCTTACGCTGTGGTTGCCTTGCTGGCTCACCTGATGCTCCGCGAAGTGGTCAGCCCAACCCGTTGGATCGGAGTGATTCTTATTTGCATGGGGGTCCTCGTGGTTGGACATACGCCTCCGCGCACCACGGAGCCGAACTGAATGCGCGTTCTCATCTTCTATCTTTTAATCATTGGAGCCGGGACGGCCGGCGAGCTCTGCGTCGCCCGCTCTATGAAGGCGGTCGGCGAGATCAAGGATTTTCGTCCCACTGCCCTTCTGTCCGTAATTCCTCGCGTGTTGGGCGTTCCGTGGACGTGGATCGGCTTGACGCTCATGAGCACAGCCTTCTTCTCCCTGCTCGCCCTGCTATCCATCGAAAATGTCAGTTTTGTGGTTCCGGTTTCAGCTCTCAGCTACGGTGTCGGGGCGCTGGGAGGGAAATTCTTTCTCGGCGAACAGGTCACGCGAAGGCGCTGGGCGGGCGTGCTTTTGGTGTGTGCCGGCGTCGCTCTAGTCATCGCCGGGAGGGCTTGACATCGCCGAATTAAGGCACGTACCAGGGCCCCGGCATCCCATTCTGGACATTTCGAGCGCTCTTCCGCAGCACAGCCGGTTGTGCATCACGACAAAAATCGTTAGGATTGCATTTTTGCCCCTATAGCTGGCAGATTGCGCCGTGCCCTGGTTCGGGAAAGTCACAGTCCTGCGAGCCGATTTGCGGTAATCGCGAGCTGATTCTAAAAAAGCGAAAGAGGTGCACGCGCTTGTGTGGAATCGTTGGTTTCACGCGTAAAAGTTGGGTACCTGATTCTGGCCGCATTCAACGCGCCGTCGCCACCCTCGTCCATCGCGGACCAGACCAGCAAGGTGTGTTTCAGTCCAGCCTCTGTTCCATCGGCGCAACCCGGCTCAAGATCATAGACCTGGGTTCCGGCGACCAACCCATTCTGTCAGACGATGGCGACGTAGCCATTGTTTTCAACGGCGAGGTCTATAACCACCTCGAACTGCGCCGTGAACTGGAAGATCTCGGCCATCATTTTCACTCGCACTGCGACACGGAAACTGTTCTGCGAGCTTTCCTCGAATGGGATATCAAATGTTTTGCGCGTCTACGCGGCATGTTCGCGATTGCCCTGTGGACGAAATCGACCAAGCGCCTCGTCCTGGCGCGCGACCGCATGGGCATCAAGCCGCTCTACTTCGCTCGCCGCGGAGACGACCTGTTCTTCGGATCGGAGTTAAAAGCAATTCTGATCCATCCAGAAATTGAACGACGATTGAGTTTGGACGGCCTCGATTGCTATTTGTCTCTGAATTACGTGCCCTGTCCCTGGACTCTCGTAGAAGGTATCGAGAAGCTTCCTCCAGGGCAATGGCTGGAATGGCGCGATGGTCGCGTCTGTTCGGATTCCTACTGGAGCTTGCCATTCGGCCCGGTCCGCAATTGGACGCTCGATTCCGGGCGTGAAGAGTTAGACGCTCTCCTGCGGCAGTCGATCCGCGAGCACCTCGTTTCTGATGTGCCGCTCGGAATGTGGCTGAGCGGGGGCATCGATTCTTCGACGATTCTGCACTATGCAGCAATGGAATCCAGCGCACCGCTCAAGACTTTTTCGATTTCTTTCCAAGGGCGCAGCTTCGACGAAACCGCATACATTCGCGAGGTTGCCGAGCGCTACCATACCGACCACGAAGAATTGGATCTGAGTCCGGAGGTTGACCTGCGCGGAGCGATCGAGGCCTTCGCATGCTACTCGGACGAGCCTTCAGCAGATGCCGGAGCGCTACCAGTTTGGTTCCTTTCCAAGTTAAGCAAGACCAAAACTACGGTGAGTCTGAGCGGCGAGGGCGCGGACGAACTGTTTGGCGGATATCTCACGCATCGAGCAAATCGCCTTGCCCGGCTCGCCCAGCTCGCGCCGCGAAAGGCCCTCCAACTCGCCCTTAAGACGCTGCAGATTTGGCCGGTTTCGGATGAAAAAATCAGCTTCGAATACCAACTGAAGCGGTTCCTCGAGGGCTCACTAATGGCCCCCGAGCAGGCGCATGTCTATTGGAACGGAACCTTCAGCGAAGCGCAAAAGCGGTCGTTGGTGCGGATGCCGCTTCCCCATGCCCTAAACTGCATTCTAGGCGACTTGCGTGATCGGCTACCAGCACAGGATGATTTGGCGCCCTATTTGTGGTTCGATCAAAGATACTTTCTTCCCGACGATATTTTGAATAAAGCAGATCGCATGAGCATGGCACATTCGCTGGAAGTCCGGCCGCCATTCCTCGATCACCGCATCGTCGAGTTCGCCGCCTCCCTGCCCGCATCGCTGAAGATTCGTGGTTCAAGCCAAAAGGTTCTTCTGAAGGAATTGATGCGAGATAAACTCCCATCTTCCGTCCTTCGACGAAAAAAAATCGGATTCGACATTCCGGCGCATGACTGGCTTCGCGGCCCCCTGCGTTCACTGCTGACGGATGTCTTGCTCGACGGTGTGTCCGACCATCCGAGCCTGTTCCGCAGCGACGTGATCGAGACTTACATCCGGCAACACATGGAGAGAAAGATCAATGTTGGATATCACCTATGGGGCTTGATGGTGTTGTTTCTGTGGATGAAAAAATGGAGGATACAGGCATCCCCCTCCCGGGAAACGAGCACTTGGGTACCGGAACCAACCGGTACTTATATCTAGTCGTTCTGCTGGTCGCGGGAGCCATTTACCTGAGTTGCATTATCTCTCCTCCTTCGCTAATGGATGACGTTGATGCCGTGCAGGCCCAGATCGCGCGTAACATGCTGTCTTCGGGCGATTGGGTAACGGCGCGGCTGGATGGCGTGGTCTATCTGGAGAAGGCTCCCCTCATCTATTGGGCGATAGCGGCAAGCTACAAGATTTTCGGTGCCCACGACTGGGCCGCGCGCATTCCAGTTGCCCTGTCGACAATAGGCCTCTGCTGGGTAACCATGGCATTCGGAGTCTGGGCCTTCGGCAAGCAAGCCGGATTCTACGCGGGCCTTTGCATGGCCACCTGCATCGGCCTGTTTTTGTTCACGCGCATTCTAATCCCTGATGTAATGCTGACTTTCACTGTGGCGCTCGCCCTGTGGGCGTTCCTGCGCGCCCTGGACAATGGCGAACCTCATCCGCGTTTTTGGGCCTTCATCCTGGCCGTGAACCTCGGATTAGGTCTCCTGCTCAAAAGCCTGATCGGAGTTCTGTTTCCCGTCGCAGCGATCGTCATCTACTTCGGCATCACCGGCCAGCTCTTTTCCGCTGCCGCCTGGCGGCGATTGCATCCCGTCAGCGGATTGTTGATCGTACTCATCGTCGCCGCCCCTTGGCACGTTCTGGCCACTTTGCGAAATCCACCTTACTTTGCCTTCACCCTCCACAGCGGCCCGGGAGAATACCACGGTTTCCTGTGGTTCTTCTTTATCAACGAGCAGTTACTGCGTTTTCTGAATCTGCGTTATCCGCGAGATTACAACACCGTGCCGCGCCTTTACTTCTGGTTGCTGCACCTGGTCTGGCTTTTCCCGTGGAGCGTGTATTTACCCGCCATCGCCAAACTCTCTTTCAAGCCAGTCGATCGCGCAGGCCGAACCCGCCTTCTAGCCCTCTGCTGGGCAGGTTTTGTTCTGATCTTCTTCACCTTCTCGACCACGCAGGAGTATTATTCGATGCCGTGCTATCCCGCTCTGGCGCTGCTTTTGGGATCAGCGATGGCGATGCAGGGCAATTGGATACGTCGCGGCACCCGAGCGCTCTCGGCAATAGCGGCAGGCATTGCCCTGGTCACTCTGACTCTCTTTATTCTCAGTCGCAACGTGCCCGCGCCGGGAGACATTTCCCAGGCGCTCAGCCACCACCCCGGCGCTTATACGCTCTCCCTCGGACACATGCAGGATCTCACTCTCAATTCTTTCGCCTATCTTCGGGCGCCGTTGCTGCTGGCTGCAGTCGCCTTCTGCATCGGTGCGTTTGCGACCTGGAAGTGGACCGGGCAGCGGGCATTTATCGCCGCTGCGCTGATGATGATACTGTTCTTTCAGGCTGCCCGGCTTGCCATGGCGGTCTTCGATCCCTATATGTCGTCGCGTCCGCTGGCGGAGGCTTTTTTGAAATCGCCGCCCGGTACGCTGATTGTGGATCACCATTACTACACATTTTCTTCGATCTTTTTCTATACTGACCGAACCGCGCTATTGCTGAATGGACGCTGGAATAATTTCGAATATGGGTCCAACGCGCCGGGTGTGCCAGATGTGTTCATCGACGATCCGAAATTTAGAGACCTCTGGTTTAAGCCGGAACGTTTCTACCTGGTTGCGCAGGAGTCTGCCGTTCCGCGCCTGCAAAGTCTGGTCGGCAGCGGACAATTAGATGTGGTCGCCGAAAGTGGAGGCAAACTTCTGCTGACCAACCATCCCTTAGTAGCGCTAGCCGCGCCGAAAGGGATATGAGCCGTTGGTGAACTTCTATCTTTACATATTGTTCGCGCCCCTCGCCGGGGCTGCGGCGGTGTTGCACGCCGATCTCCGGCGCCGAAGGCTTGCATTGAACAGTCGCGCTGGGTGGCATGTTCTAACCGCGCTTGACGTTATGGCGCCAGCCGCCGCTGTGGGAACGGTCTGCGGACTGGTAGTTTCACTGGTTCCGGTCGCGCTGGCTCAGGAGGTTGTGCCGCTCCGTCGGCCAGCTCCATGGGCAACACTGGCAGGCATCTTCATTTTCTTTTTTATCTGGAGCGAAGGCCGACGTCAGATTCAGTTTCAGCGTCCGCGCGGAATCGTCTTTGGCGAGTGGCTGATTCTGGTTGCCGCCTGCCAGCTTCTAGAATCTTACGTTTTCGGAAATGGATCCATTCCCCTTGGACCAGTGGCAAGGGTTCTGTGCGTTCTGGCAATTGTCTCCGGCGGACTTTTGATTGCCCGCATCGTACCGCCGTTCCTGAAGAAAGGCGAGGAACGTGACATCCTCGAGCGCTTCGACGAGCAGGGAGAGTCGGTGCAGCGGGAGTACACACCGCCATCCCCGGAGTGTCCGCATCCCGAGCTATGGAGGATGATGGATTCGCAAACTTCAGAGCTCGAGGTGCTCGATTTCCTGAAGGCCCTGGTGATGACGATCAAGCCGCAATTGATTGTCGAAACCGGGACATTTCTCGCTTACGGCACCCTTAAGATGGCGGAAGGACTGAAAGAGAACGGCTTCGGTAAAATCATTACTATCGAGTATGATCCCACCCTCTTCGCCAAGGCGAAACAACGAATTGAGACCTCAGGACTGGAAAGTTGGATTGAAACCCGCAACGAATCAAGCCTCGACACGCACGTCGAGGGTACCATCGACTTCCTCTACAGCGACAGCGAACTGAGGATCCGCGAACAGGAGATCCGCAACTTTCTTCCTCAGATCGATCCGCGCGGGCTGATTGCGGTTCATGATGCCAGTTCGAACTTCGTGGCGGTGCGGGAGGGCGCGCTTCGTCTGGAGCAGGAGGGCCTGCTTTCTGTCATCATGCTCTCCACGCCGCGCGGCGTAGTACTGGCGCAGAAGCGTGAAGGCCGTAAATAGAGGATTGCCAGCAGCGAGATTTTCAGGGAGCATCATTAATTACGAGCTTTTCAGGAGGAACAAATGAGGGTTGCAGTGCTCGGAGGCGATGGCTACTGTGGTTGGGCAACAGCTCTATATCTGTCCAGAAAAGGACATTCCGTTGCTATTGCGGACAACTTTGCGCGTCGGCAATGGGACCACGAACTCGGAGTGCAGACCCTCACGCCAATCCGCCCGCTTTCAGAACGTTTGAGCGTCTGGCAGGATCTCACTGGCGAGACCATTAACCTCTTTGTGGGCGATGTAACTGAGTACGATTTCCTGTCCTCGTTCATCCAGACCTTCGAACCCGATGCAGTGGTCCATTTTGCCGAGCAGCGCTCTGCTCCCTATTCCATGATCGACCGCAAACACGCGGTCTTCACCCAGGTAAACAACGTCGTAGGGACGCTCAATCTGCTGTTCGCGCTGCGCGAATTCCAGCCCGATTGTCACCTCATCAAGCTCGGCACCATGGGTGAATATGGCACTCCGAACATCGACATTGAAGAAGGCTACATCACCATCGAGCACAAAGGCCGGCGCGATACGCTGCCATACCCCAAGCAGCCCGGCTCTTTTTACCATCTCTCCAAAGTGCACGACAGTCACAACATCATGTTCACTTGCAAGATATGGGGATTGCGCGCCACCGATCTTAACCAGGGCGTCGTGTACGGAACCATGACCGATGAAGTAGCCATGAGCGAAGCCCTGATCAACCGCTTCGACTACGATGAGATCTTCGGTACCGTTCTCAATCGTTTCTGCGTGCAGGCGGCCATCGGCCATCCGCTTACGGTATACGGCAAAGGGGGGCAAACGCGCGGTTTTCTCGACATTCGTGACACCGTGCGGTGCGTCGAAATCGCGTGTTTGAACCCAGCAGCCCGCGGCGAGTGCCGCGTCTTCAACCAGTTCACCGAACAGTTTTCAGTTCTGGATCTGGCTCACATGGTGCAAACCGCCGGCGAAAAATTAGGCCTGACCGTCAAAATCGATCACCTGGCCGATCCGCGAGTGGAGGCCGAAGAACACTATTACAATGCGAAACACTCGAAACTGATAGAACTCGGCCTGCAACCGCACTTGCTTTGCGACTCTTTATTGGACTCGCTGATGAATGTAGCGCTGAAATATTGTGATCGGATCGATTCCGCGGTAATGCTGCCGCGAATCAACTGGCGTGAACCCCGGAATCAGACTGAGCGCAAACCAACTCGAGAAGCAATGCCTCTGTAGCACGAATTGTGAAGCACGAATTGTAAAGACAAAATTGTGAATTAAGACCGGCAGAATAACCGCGTTGGGGCAGTCGCCAATGCCGACTTAATCCGCCGCCACTTTTGCTGCCTCAGCGCCAGGCGGGGTCACTGGCACAAGCTTGCCATCGCGAATGTAATATTCGCCGTCGCGCCAGCGAATGCTATTACGTGCAAAGCTCGTCACCCAGATAAAGAAGGCCAGCGTATCCCACACCGGAATCAACCCCAATTTCTTCCAAAGCCCTTCCTGCTTCAGACCCCAAATCCCAATCATCCATGTCATCGAAACTCGCAGCGCAAAGTATGCGCCAAGGTAACCCAGAGCAATTCCCATTGTCGGATGAATGGCAATCGCCGCCAACGACCAGGGCAACCCTTGCGTAAGAAGCAATCCAAGGTGACCCCACGGTCTCATATGACGCATCACCACGATCCACCGCAGTCGCTTTTGCAGAAGCTCGCGCAGGGATTGAAAATCCGCCACCGTCGAGATCGTGTAGGACAAAAGTACAACTTCGTAACCCTGCTCTGAGATCAGCCGCCCCACCAGCAAATCATCTGCAGGGCGATGATCAATCGATGCATAGCCGCCAAATCCCGCCAGTCGGGTGCGCGTAGTGGCGATGGTCGGACCCAGCGTAAATTTCACTCCATCGAGTTGACGCGCAACCACAATGCCAGCATAAAAGTCGGAGAACATGCCGACGGTTTGAAGACTGTCGGTTAGGGTCTTGTCTTCGATTGGGCCGTAAAAACAGGTAACCGCGCCCACCTTGGGATCGGCCAAAGGAGCGACTACTCGCCGCAAGTAGTCAGGCTGCACTCGAACATCGCTGTCGCTGATTACGACAACTTCGTGCTGAGCCTCGCTGACCAGGCGAGCCAGCTTGACCACTTTGTCGTTCGATCCTTTTCCTCCAGAACCGAACAGCACCCGAATGCGGTGTTCCGGAAAATCAAGCGCCAGCTTCTGCAGAACGGCAAGCACCGGGTCGTCTTTATCACCGACGCAGAAGAGCAGTTCGTAATCCGAATAATCCTGTCTGCAAAAGCTGGCAAAATTTTCATAAGCATCTGGATCGAGACCGCGAACCGGTTTCAAAATGCTCACCGGAGGCGTGAAACCCGAATTGGAACTATTCTTGGCAGACTTTCCGTCTCCGATACCCCGGAAAAACCGCCACGAACTGTACAAAACGATAAAATAGTAGACGAACGGAATGGCAGCGACGGCGAGAAAAACGTGGCTGATACTGAAAATCATCGAGTCTTTCGCGTACCCTAATCGATCTAACTTGGATGATAATTGTTCACCACAGTATACGAGGCTGATACTTTAAACTCGTCCCGTACTGTGTTTTCATAAGTGTGGACAGTGGTGATTTCAAGTCTTGAACCTACGCATCAGGATGCTGGCTTTCATTTTGACCGGCAACAGATTCTGATCGAATGTCGCTTTTTTTGCATCAAAAGGTCACTTCCGGGCATGATGGTTGCTTGGCATTCCATCATTCGCATTCCATGATTAACGTTCAACGACCTTCCGTCCGGTCATTTTTGACCTTCTCGGCTTGTCGCCGATAGCGCAGAAAGCCGAATTAAAGAAAGACGAATTAAGGTAACCATGCAAGTTAGCCGATTGTAAGCTCAGAGTCCTATTTTTCTCGTTATACGCATGCCAATCAAATCCCCCAGCCTTGGACGCCAATCAGCATTGACCAGCGTCCGCAGAGCAATTGCGAGCGCGTTCCTGGTGTGGTCGGCAATCTCTTGCATTCCACAACCCTTCGCAGCCTCCGATACTTCGGGCTGGACCATCAATCTCGCGGTAACCGACGAAAGGAATACACCACTATCCCAAGCGACGGTCGAAGTTCGGCGAAGCGATCAGCTCGTCACTCACTCCACTACTGACAGCGCCGGAAAAGTGACGCTCCGGCTCGATGTCCCAGGAACCTATTCGCTAGGCATTCAAAAGAAAGGTTACCTTCCCAGCGAGACCGTGGTCGAAGTAAACAAAAATGAAGTAAGCAACAACAACGACAAACCTAACCCGCTCCAGGATATCGATGTGGTGCTCAATACCGTTCCCGTAAGTCAGCAGAGCGTCGAAGTCAAAGGCGAAGCCTCCAATCCAATAACCGAATCCTCGAGCGCTCCCGCAACCCTGGCTCCAGCAAAAGCCGCGGACTCTGCATTGCGCCCAGCAACAGTAGTCGACGCTCTGCCACTGATTCCCGGTATCGTGCGCGGTCCCGACGGTAGTGTCCGCATCGCAGGCTTCGGTGAGAATCATAGCGCGCTGCTCGTCAATTCAGTAGACGTGACTGATCCCGCGACCGGGGGCTTTGGCCTAAGCGTTCCGATCGACAGTGTGCAAACGATTGAAGTTTCGGAAATGCCCTACCTCGCCGAATACGGCCGCTTCACCGCCGGAGTAGTCGCCGCCGATACGCGACGTGGAGGGGAGAAGTGGGATTACAGCCTGAATGACCCGTTTCCCGATTTTTTCATCAGAAGCGGTCACCTCGATGGTGTGCGCGATGCTGCTCCAAGATTCAATGTTGGCGGCCCCATTATCGCCAACCACCTGTATTTCCTCGAAGGCGTCGAGTATCTGCTCGATAAGCAGGAGGTTCGAACCCTCCCATTCGACCAGAGTTTGAGCACCTCGAAAGCCTTCAACTCGTTTACGCAATTAGATGCCATCGTCTCCCCCAATCAAACGCTAACCGCCAGCTTTCACTTCGCCCCACACACATTGCAGTATGCCGGACTCGATTACTTCAATCCGCAGCCCGTAACGCCAGACGCCGATTTCCACGAGACCACCTTCACCCTCACCGATCGCTTAGCCGTGGGCCAATCGCTTCTGCAGAGCACGATCTCGACCAGAGTGGTAACTAGTGGCATCACATCCCAGGGTAATGCCGACATGGTGTTGACCCCGATCGGCAACCAAGGCAACTACTTCAGCCAGGAATCCCGTCGTGCAACTCGTTTTGAATGGATCGAAGAATGGATCCCGCGCACATTTCACTTCGCCGGCCAGCACACTCTCAAGTTCGGAACCGTGGTCGGCCATAGCGAGAACGTCGGCCAGTTTTCTGCTCGCCCGGTCATGCTCAACGACGCCGGCGGCCATCTTCTCCAGCAAATTGATTTCTCCGGAGCAGGATCATTCGATCTCGCCGACATGGAGCCGGCTGCTTTCGCGCAGGATCACTGGGTACTGAATCCGCATCTGGCGATCGATGCCGGCCTCCGCCTCGAAGCGCAGACCATCACCTATACCACTCGCGCCGCTCCCCGCACCGGTTTCGAGTGGGCTCCCGATACCGGCAAAACGATCGTCCGTGGTGGCATCGGCGTCTTTTACGATTCTGTCCCGCTCGATGTCTACGCCTTCAACAGCTACCCCGAGCAGACGATCACGACCTACAACCCACTCGGCATTCCGATTGGCCCGCCAGTGAGATACCTAAATCTCACCGCGCAAGCCGCCCAATCGCACTTCCCCTTTATCGATAGCGCTCAAAAAAGTGGCAATTTCGCTCCCTACAGCGTGGCTTGGAACATGTCATTCGAGCGCGAAGTGAATCGCTCCTTGCTGCTTCGCGTGAAATATCTGCAGAGTCACGAACAGAACCAGATCACGCTTCAACCGGAAGTCATCCAGAACCAGAACGCGTTTGTGCTCGGGGATTCCGGTTCGGCCCGCACACGCCAGGCCGAATTTACAGCGCGCATAGGAGCGCCTTCCAACCGTCAATTTTTCTTTTCCTACGTCCGCCAATACGCTCACGGCGACATCAGCGATGCCAACTCCTATCTCGGAAATTATCCTTTTCCCGTCGTGCGCGACAGCCTGACGGCAAGCCTACCCAGTGAAATTCCCAATCGTTTTCTATTGTGGGGCTCCTACGCTTTTCCAAAAAAGTTCATGGTGAGTCCGCACGCTGAGTTTCGCAACGGATTCCCCTACCAGCCCACCGACGTATTCCAGCAATACCTGGCCGCAACCACCGGACCGCAATATCGATTCCCAAGATACTTCTCTCTCGACATGCGGGTTTCAAAAGACATACAAGTCGATCCGAAACACGCAGTCCGCCTGTCGGGCACCGTCCGCAATCTGACCAATCACTTCAACCCGCTTGAAGTGCACTCGAACATCGCCGACCCGCTCTACGGCGATTTCTTTGGCAACAACAACCGCCGATTTGTTCTCGACTTCGATGTTCTTTTCTGATTGTGACCATAAGTCCAGATTTATACGCAAGGCTCAATGAGCCTAATGAGAAGCTTCCCATCTTCGTCGTCCCGCCCGAATCCTGCATCTTAACTAATGTACCGATGACAAAAGAAATTTGAGCGCTGCGGAGCCCGGCGCCCGTGCAAGTTTACGTTCCAAGAGTGCCCAAAACATCATGGATCGCATACTGGACCAAATCAATTCACCCGCCGATGTAAAACGACTCTCCATCCCAAAGCTGAAAAAACTCGCCGCCGAGATTCGTCAGGAACTAATCTCCGTGCTCTCCAGAACCGGCGGCCATCTCGGTCCTAACCTTGGCGTGGTCGAACTGACCATCGCCATGCACTACGTCTTCAACACCCCGGAAGACCACTTTCTGTTCGATGTCAGCCATCAGGCCTACGTCCACAAACTGCTCACCGGACGCCGCGAACAATTTCACAGCATGCGCACCCCCGGCGGTTTGAACGGTTTTATGCTGCGCACCGAGAGCCCTCATGACTGTTACGGCGCCGGACACGCCGGTACCGCGCTCTCGGCCGCCCTCGGAATGGCGGTGGCTCGCGATCGCATGGGCGGGAAAGAACACGTGGTCGCCCTGGCCGGCGATGCCGCCTTCACCTGCGGAATCACCTACGAGGCCCTCAACAATATCGCGCATCACACCCGTCGGTTGGTAGTTGTGCTGAACGATAACGAGTGGTCCATCGACAAAAATGTGGGCGCCATCGCAAGCTATCTGAATAAAATCACCACCAATCCCAAGTACGACTACCTGCACGAGCAAGCCTCAAGATTTGTCGAAAAAATTGGCGGCAAAAGAGCGCTCACCATGGCGCGCAAGGCCGAAGAAGCCGCCAAGAGCATGCTCTGGCCCAGCGTAATTTTTGAAGAATTCGGTCTCAAATACTACGGTCCGATCGATGGCCATGACATCTCGACGCTAATCAAGACGTTCGAATTCCTAAAGATTCAGGAGCGGCCGGTCTTACTCCACGTGCTGACCCAAAAAGGCAAAGGATTCGAGCCCGCGCTGAATAAACAAAAACAATTCCACGGTCTGGGTCCGTACGACCCCGAGACCGGCGAGACAAAGCCCCTCGGCCACAGGACGTACTCCGAAGTCTTTGCCGACACGCTGGTCAAGCTCGCAACCATGAACGATAAGGTCGTAGCGATCACCGCAGCCATGCCAAACGGCACCGCGCTCGATCGCTTCCGTCCGCACCATCCCAGCCGATATTTCGATGTAGGCATCGCCGAAGAGCACGCGGTACTCTTCGCCGCGGGCCTGGCAGTCAAGGGATTCAAGCCATTCTGCGCCCTCTACTCGACGTTCTTACAGCGTGCCTTCGACCAGATCGTGCACGATGTCTGCCTGCAAAATCTTCCCGTCGTCTTCTGCATGGATCGAGGCGGCCTCTCCGGCGACGACGGTCCCACTCATCATGGCCTGTTCGATATCAGCTATCTGCGCTCGATTCCAAACCTGGTCCACATGGTTCCTAAGGACGAGGACGAGCTAGCCGACATGCTGTACACCGCCATGTTGCATAACGGTCCGATTGCCGTACGTTATCCAAGGGGCGTCGGGCCGGGTACTCCGGTCAAAGATGTCCCCAAGGCGATTCCAATCGGCAAATCCGAACTGTTGCAGCACAGCGATCACGACCGTGTGGCCATTTTCGCGCTCGGCGCTCTGGTTCCAATGGCAAATGAGATAGCCAGCAAACTCGAGGGCGAAGGCTGCTCTGCGGCAGTCATCAATGCGCGCTTCGCCAAGCCGATCGATGTCGAGATGCTGGAATTCTACGCCGCCAGCGTAGACGCAATTCTGACGCTCGAGGACCACGTGCTAAAAGGAGGATTCGGAAGCGCCGTGCTAGAAGGACTAAACAATCTCGGCCTCCACACTCCGGTCGTACGCGTCGGCTGGCCCGACCAGTTTATCGAGCATGGCAAACCCGAAGCCCTGCGCGCCAAGTATGGGATCAGCGTAGAAGCGGCCTTCGAAAAACTTCTCGCCTGCCTGAGAGCCCCTAACGCAGAGGCAAATACGCAGAAGCAACAACGCTCCCCTGCGTGAAGTTTTCGAACCGCTACCGTAGCGCCCTTTGCGCCGCTACGTATCGAATAGGGTCGGTACTGTTACAGTTTGAAATGCACAGCCACACCTTAGATTTCTCTGCTGGCAGTACTGGAAGCTCGGAGACGGTCTCAGGCACACAGGGTTCACGAGATGACCATCGGCAAAGGAAGCGTCCGCGCGATATGGTCACTGCTTTGACGCTCCGGAAATCCGCCTGTTAGACTGAATAACTGTCATCCTACCTTTAATCAAAAAAGGAAACCCGTGCGCGCAGAAACCCGCCATCAACTCAAACAAGACCGCTTCAGCAAGGTAACCTTCGAGGCAGCGGAAAACGCCGCCCACTGGACGGCAGAGCACCAGACGAAGCTCATAGCCGCTGTCATCGCCGTCATTATCGTCGGAGCAATCGCATTTGGCGGATGGTATTACGTCAATTCGCAGGACGAAAAGGCGAGCGCTGACCTTTCGATCGCGGTCCGCACCTCTGAAACGCCAATCCGTCCGGCAGGCTCGCCGCCCCAACCCGACTTTCCAAGTTTCGCGTCATCGCAAGAGCGTGCCACCGCAGCCCGCAAGCAGTTCCAGCAGATTGTCGATAAATATCCGCACACCCACACCGCCGAAATGGCGCGCTATTTTGCAGGAATGGCATCAATCCAGCTGGGCGACAACGCGACAGCAGAGCGCAATCTGCAAGAGGTTGCAGCGTCCTCAAATTCCTCTCTGGCCTCGCTCGCCAAGTTTGCCCTCGCTTCCGTCGATCGCGCCGAAAATAAGGACTCGCAAGCCGTCGATCTCTACAAGCAACTGATCGATAAACCGACTATCGTCGTAAGCAAAGCCACCGCGCAAATCGAACTCGCCGACTATTACGAGTCGAAGCAGAAGCCCGGCGAGGCCAAAAAGATTTACGAACAGGTAGCAAAAGAAAATTCATCGACCGAAGCCGCATCGATCGCGCAGCGCCGCGAAGCCGCCCTCAAGCAATAAACCGTCAAGTTCTTTAGGAGCTTCTGCCGGCGATACGATGCAGGCATGCGATAAGCCGCTCCGCATCCTCTACTGTGTTGTAGACGTGAGGTGTCACTCGAATAGAGCTTCCACGGACGCTGACAAATACCTTTTCCCTCGCCAGCATCTCCGGCAGTTCTTTCGGAATTGCCTCTTTTCTGCGCAACGCCAGATAGTGCGGTGCGCGCAACGGCTCGCCAGGCGCGGAAAATCTCAACTCCGCCGCAGCATCCGCCAATTGACGGCTGAGCGCCCCAATCGTCACGGAGATCTGTCCAATATCCCATTCCAGCAGTTGCTTCATCGCACGCACCGCCGCAGGCAGCAACGCGAAATTCGACCGTTCGCCCATATCGAAGCGCCGCGCACCGGCGTCGTACTCGTGGGTATACAGGATTAGGCTGGCGAAATTGTGAGCATCGGCGCGTTGAATCCAATTCTCTTCCAGCGGCTTCCCCCCATGCCACTTGGGCGCAACGTAGAGAAGCCCTACCGAATACGGCCCCAGCAGCCACTTGTAGCTGGCGGCCACGGCAAAATCCGGCTGCACCTCGCGCACGCTGAAGGGCAGCGCGCCCAGCGATTGCGTAAGATCGAGAACCAGCGCGGCGCCAAGCTTGCGACAGGTTTCTCCGATCCGAACCAGATCGAGCCTTCCGCCGCTCGTCCACTGCACATTCGGGAGAGCAGCGATAGCCACGTCCGAGGTCAACGAATTCAGAACCGCTGCCGTCCAATCATTGTTTTCCGGCCACGGAACGACCTTGAGCGACGCCCCATTTTCTCGCGCCAACCGCTCCCACGCATAATAGTGCGATGGAAACTGTTCGGTGAGAACAAGAATCTTCTGACCTTTCTCGACCGCCAGATTTCGTGCCGCCGTCGCAATACCGTAGCTGGCGGAGGGAACAATCGCGATGCATTCTGCTGAACTATCGATCAGCTGGGCTGCAACAGAGCGAAATTCCTCCGAGCCGCTGAAGAAATGATCCGGCAAAATCTGCCACGGTTGCGCTTTACGCTGAAGACCACTAATCCCAGCCTCCACAGCCCTTTTCATCAGCGGTGACATATAAGCACAATTCAAATAAGCGACGCCGTCGGGAATATCGAAGTGATGGCGCTGGCAAGGAATCATGGGGTAGTGTAAGTTACGCGGTTAATGACGATCAGTGTATCAATCCGTCGGCGATTGCTACCGAATAAACCTCAGCGACCAGGAAGGGACGAAGGAAAGCATGAATCGAATCAGACTGGGTCCCGCACTCTTCTTATTTTCGATTTTTGCTGCGAATTTCGCCCCAGCACAAACCGGTCGCGAGGGCACCAGAGGTTCGGCTCACCGTGAGTACCTGGCATTTGCTCGAGCAGAAAAATTGAAACGCGGCATTAACGCAAGCGAATGGTTCGCGCAAGTCTATGACAAACTCGGCTACACTCCACAACACTTTCAGGCATGGACAACCGCCGATGACATCGCGTTGATTAAGTCCATGGGCTTCGATCACGTGCGTTTAAGCGTGAATCCGCAGCCACTGATGAACAATCGCGAGCCGAATAAAATTCCCCAAGATTATCTCGCCTCTCTCGATGCTGCAGTGAAGATGATCCTCGATCGCGGACTGGCGGTCGTAATCGACTTGCATCCAGAGAGCGATTTCAAAGCGCGTCTGACCAAGGACGACGAGTATGTGGAGCGCTTCGCCGATTTCTGGCGGGCGCTGGCTGCGCATTATTCGTCATGGGATGCCGACCGCGTGTTTCTTGAAATCATGAACGAGCCTGAGTTCACCGACCGCTACCGCTGGCTGGGCGTGCAAATGAAGCTGGCGGCCGCAATCCGGCAAGGCGCACCCGCCCTCACAATCATCGCCGCGGGCGCACGCTGGTCGATCGACGACGAGTTGGTTTTTCAGGAACCGCTTCACGATCCCAATATCATTTACAACTTCCACTTTTATGAACCGCATATTTTTACCCATCAGGGTGCCACTTGGGGCGCGTATTACTGGCACTGGCTGCGCGAAGTAAAGTATCCGTCGAGCCCGGAATCGGCCGAGCGGGTTGCGCTCCTGGTGCCGGATGAGATGGACCGTTTGCAAGTCATCCGTTATGGGTACGACCACTGGGACGCTGCCAGAATTGAATCCGAAATGAAGCAGGCGGCGGAATGGGCCAGCCGACACGGCGTTCCACTCGTGTGCAATGAGTTTGGCGTATACCGTGCTTATGCCGAGCCCGATGACCGTGCAGCGTGGATCCGCGATGTGCGAACAGCGCTTGAACGTAATGGAATCGGCTGGTCGATGTGGGACTACTCGGGATCATTTGGCGTAGTCGCAAAGAAAGACGGCAAGACGGTAGTGGATGACGGCGTGCTAAGAGCACTGGGACTGAAGTAAGTCCGCGCGCAAATTTCCCTCTTTACTCAGTCCGAAGGTCCGCAATCAGAACACCTTCACCCGGAAGGTCAGGTATTTTTTTGGATTTTCCCGAATCGACTTCACCAATTCACGCGTCTCCACCAGCATCTGATTGCTGTTGTTGTAAAGCGCGGGATCCTTGAACAGCATTCCTGCCGTGCCCTCGCCCTTTTCCAGCCGATCCGAAAGTTCGGTCAGATTGGCCATCGTTTTCTTGAGCCGGGCAGCGAATTCCGGATCGTACGCGAGCGTTCCAAGCGCGCCCTTGCCTGCATTGATATCGTCCGTTAATTGGCGAATGTTCGAGATCGTCTTATTTACGTTGTTGTACAGTTCTGGATCTTTCAGCAGCTTGCCGGCTGTGCCCTTTCCCTGCTGCAGGTCATCGATCATCACGTTGATCTTGTCGATGGCAGCCATCACCTTCTTATACGCCTCGTCGCTGGTGAGCAGCGGTCCCAGCGAACCTTTCCCGCTTTGTAAGTCATCCACCAATCCCTTGAACTCGACAACCGTCGCGTTCAGTTGGTTGTATAACGACGGATCATAAATCACCTTCCCGATCGATCCCTTCCCGCTCTCAATAAACGCCACGATGCGATCGACCCGCGTCAGCAGTACGTCAATGTTCTGCAGCGTGCTCTGGCTGGAACGCACCACATCTTCGATACCAGGCTGGTCGCGCGCCGGCAGCGTATCCCCGTTGACCGCTTCCGGACCCTTCGCTGTTGCGCTGTCAACGTCCACAAAAGTTTCGCCCAGAATTCCCGCGGTGCTCATCAACGTTACCGAGTCTTTGCGCAGATTGAAGGAAAATTTGGTGTTCACCTTCATCGTGACTTCGACCGGTGTCATCGGCTTGCCTTGCACGATCCGTATGCTTTTCACATTGCCAATGTCCACTCCCGAAAGCCGCACCGGTGCGCCCTCGCGCAGTCCCTGAGCATTATCGAAATACGAATACAGCGTGATCTTATGGGTAAACCACCCGCCGGTACCGCTCATCAGGAAAATCAACACGCCAAGTATCACGCTCGCGATCAGGACGGTGAGTCCCACGCGCAACTGCGACCATTTGAGTTGCTTCTGGCTAGGCAAAGTTCTCTGTGGACGACAGAAGCATAATAGCAAACGTAGTGCAATTTAATTCCAGATTTGTTGATATTACGCGGAGCAGCCACTCCCTCAAAAAACAAAGGCTCCCAATCGGTCGCATCAATATCGATGCGAAGAGTGGAAGCCTTTACCAAATCGCAATGCGGAACAATCCAATCCCTGGCGAAGTTTTACCGACGCTCTTCTTTGCCGTTGCCCTTTGGTTCAGCCTTCGCCGGTTTAGCCGCCGCTTTCTTCGGAGCCTGCTTCTCTGGGTTGGCGCTCTCAGACGTGCTACTCTGATGAGCTGCCGTCTGCTGCCGATTTCCAGCTTCACTGCTCCGCGTCGGGCTCGTCCGTGCCTGACTGCTCCGGGCTTCATTTTCCCGTGCTTCGGTGTTCGAAGCTCGACTGCTTCGTGCCTCGCTATTTTCAGGGCGCGCAGCCGGCCGATCCGTGCGCCCAGCCGTAGCAGGCCGGTCCGTACGCGCGGCCGGCTCATTTCTGGCTGGCTCGGCGCCGCGATTGCCCTCAGAGGCGCGAGCCTGTTGCGGCGACATCTTCGGCTCGTGATAAGCTCCGCCAGCCGCGCTCGCCCTCGTTACATTGCGTCCCGAGAAATCCCCCGGTTTTGCCGTGGCCGCAATCGCCGGACGCCCATGATTCTCAGACGCAAACAACTGCCTGTTCTGGCTGGCTGCATGTTCGTGTTCGGTTTGCGACGCCAGAGCCGGAGTGTGCCCTTCGTGCGCGTACATTTCCTCTTGCGGTGTAGGCCGCGCTTCCACTCCGCCCGGGCCATTGAACGCCACATGCGTGTTGTTGACGATCACCGTTCTGCTGTAAACGTTTCTAACGTTCGTCACGTTTACGTTCATCACAGCGCGATTATAGAAAAATGCTCCGCCTCTCCACTCGCCGCCAGCGAAGCCTACACCGCCATATCCAAAGCCATAATTAATTCCGCCGTAGAATCCGACGTGCGGTCCCCAATATCCAGCATGCCAGCCATAGACGCCGCCCGCAAAGCCCCAATAGCCAGGCGTCCACAGCATCCCGACCGGCGCCACGACCCACGTGCCGGGAACCCAGTAATACCCGCCGTCGTCGCTCCACGCCCAATAGCCCGGCGTCCATAAATAACCGGGGCCGGGACAAATCGGCTGGGCATACACCGGCAGCGCTGGCGGACCAATCCGCACCGAGATCCCAATACCGATCCCGATCCGCGCCGACGACGTCGTCGACAGAGACACTACCGAAACGGCCAACATCAAGACTCCCAATACCAACCCTGATACCACCTGATAACCCGAGCGCTTCATTTTTATGCCTTTCCTTGTGGCCCACCCATTCTGGCCGAAAATCGTAACCCTATCTCAAACCTGGGTTTCGCCTCATACAAACCCGGAATGTCGTCGCTTGTTGCGATGGCGGACCAAGTTCTTTCGATTCAGCGGCTTCATCGCGGCGCGAATTGAATCGCTGAGATTCCTTGGTGGCACCCGATTTCTCGTTCGCGACCCCAGAAAGCCCCTCTGGTAGCCTCCTACGGCAACGGCCCCCCGTCCGAAGCAAGCGAACAAAGTTCGAGCATGTCCATACGAACTGCCTGGCATTTTGGGAATGCAATTCGCGGGGAGGTAAGGCAGAATTGTTCACCAGTTCGGAGCGCGTCAAACACACCTATGGAGACTACGGAAATACCAACCCTGCGGCATCACTGGTCATTGACTTTGCTGGGCATAGCCTTAGTTATTATGTTCGCGTACTACGGGGAATCGGTGCTGGCGGTGATGTTCTTCGCCATTCTGCTTAGCTTTATGCTCTCTCCGGTGGTGCAGGCGCTTGAATACTTGCGTGTTCCGAGAACGCTGGCGGCGCTCATCAGCGTAGTCGTGCTGTTGGCCGTGCTTTATGGCATCTCCGTTGCCTCGTACAACCAGGCTGTCATTTTTGCGGACAATCTTCCAAAGTACTCGGAGAAAATCCAGTCCATCATCCAGCCCTTGCAGCAAAAGGCGGAGAGACTTGAAAAAACCGGCGAGGCCGTCGGCGGCACCGCCGAACCTTCCAACGTAGTGCAGGTGCGGCAGGTCACGAGCTGGTCCGACGTGTTGACTCACGGAGCCGTCAACTTGACCGACGTCCTGCTGGCCGCCTCCTTTGTCCCCTTCCTCGCCTATTTTTTTCTGACCTGGCAAAGTCACGCCCGCACGGCCACAGTCATGTTGTTTCCCTTGCATTACCGAAACACCGCATTCGTGACGCTCGGCCTGATCGGAAAAATGTTGCAGAGCTTCATCGTCGGGAACCTTATGATCGGGCTGCTGATTTCAGGCGTAAGCGTGGCAATTTTCGGATTACTGCATATTCCGTTCTTCTACTTCATAGGATTTCTAAGTGGGTTCTTGAGCTTGGTACCGTATCTCGGAATTGTCCTTGCCATGGTCCCGCCCGTCGTGGTCGGGCTCGGGCAACTGGAGGCAAGCGAGCTTATCGTCGTCGTATTCTGCGTGGTCGGCCTCCATCTTTTCGCTCTGAACGTTCTTTATCCGAAGCTGCTCGGCAGCCGGCTGAGAATCAATCCCCTGGCCGTCACGATTGCGTTGCTTTTCTGGGGATCGGTCTGGGGAGCAGTTGGCCTGCTGCTTGCCATCCCCATCACCGGCGCCATCAAGATTGTCTTTGATCACGTCGATTCAATGAAGCCCTATGCGGACTGGCTCGGGGAGTGAAAATCCCTCCCAGTCCCCAATAGGCTCACTCGCGGCCCTGCACTCCCGCCACTTTGTGGCATTCTGAAAGGCTTCTACACTAAAACTGTTGCGTACGTTCATCACAGTTTTTTTGCTTATCATCGTCGCCGCAGGCGGTTGGCTGGCATGGCAGCTCTATGCTCCAGTCACGCCTCCAGCCAGCACTTCTCTGCTGCTGCATCCCGGCTATTCAACGCGTCACATTGCCTCTGAACTGAAAAAGGCCGGAGTGATCCGCAACGAATATGCCTTCTTACTCTGGCACATGTTTCACCCCAAACCTTCGTTGAAGGCTGGCGAGTACGTTTTTGAGCGGCGCGCCACACTTCCCCAGGTTTACGGCCGCATCGCTCGCGGCGATATCTACTTTCACGTGGTCACAATTCCCGAAGGCTACACAATATTCGACATTGCCAAGGCGATGGAGGACGCCGGCCTCGGCCCGGCGGCCGATTTTCTGCATATCGCCGAAACTCAAACCCAGCTCATCTCCGATCTCGCGCCCCAAGCCAAATCCCTCGAAGGTTATCTATTCCCGAACACCTACCAGTTCACACGGACTCAAAGCCTTGAAGAAATGGCCGCAACCATGGTCCATGAATTCCGCCAGGTGGCACAGCAAATTGGTTTGAATTCGGATATCCCCAGGATCGTAACCATGGCTTCGATCGTAGAAAAAGAGACCGCAGATCCAGACGAGCGACCGCGCGTGGCCAGCGTCTATTACAACCGGCTGGCACAAAAAATGGCCTTGGACGCCGACCCCAGCGTGATCTACGCTGAGCTGCTCAGCGGCACTTACCAGGGAAGCCTCCATCACGCTGACATGGCCGTCACCTCGCCCTACAACACCTATCGCTTCCCCGGGCTGCCGCCAGGGCCGATCGGCAATCCGGGAAAAACCGCTCTGGAGGCGGCTTTACACCCCGACAGCACCGACTTTCTTTATTTTGTCAGCGACGGCAATGGACACCACCGCTTCGCCCGCAGCATAGAAGAGCACAATCGCAACGTGGCAGCCTATCGTCATTCGCTAGGCATGCATTGAGCGATTGACCATGTGCTCAACATGTGGACATGTGGAGCGGCCGCCCTCGCCGCTGCCGTTCCCGGCTAACTAAACCTGATCCCGAGCCTCACCCAGCACCACCGAAACTTCCAGCCGTTTCTTACCGCGAAAGATGGTCACCTTAACCGTATCGCCCGCCCGGTGCCGATTCATAAGCTGAGCAAGGATCTGCTGGTTCTCCACTTTTTCTCCATCAATGGCGACGATCAAATCGCCTCCAATCATGATCGGAGTGTTGCCGAGATACGCGCGTTCAGTGCCGCCGCGCAATCCGGCGCGGTCAGCCGACCCCCCAGACACGGCTTGCACGATCAGCAATCCGTAGTCGGCAGCCAAACCCAGTTCTTCGGCAATTTCGGAGTCAATAGGAATTGTGCGCACGCCAAGCGCCGGGCGTCGCACGCGTCCCAGCGTAACCAGATCATTGACCACGGCTTTCGCGGTATTGATCGGGATGGCAAACCCGATGCCCGCGCTCTGTCCAACACTGGAGGCGATCATTGTATTGATGCCAATGACCTCGCCATGCCAATTGAGCAGCGGTCCTCCTGAATTGCCGGGGTTAATAGCGGCGTCGGTCTGTATGGCTTCGTCAATGACCAGCCCGTCCGGCTCCTGCACTTGGCGGATCGAGCTGACAATTCCGCGCGTCAGCGTTCCAGCCAGACCAAAAGGATTGCCAATGGCATAAACTTTCTGGCCCACCTGAAGATTAGTCGAGTCGCCGAGCGTCATCGGCTGCAGATTCGGAGCTTTGATCTGGACTATCGCCAAATCGTGCGATTTGTCGGTTCCAACAATCGTCGCTTTGTATTTCTTGCGGTCGTGCAACGTGACTTCGACCTGCCGCGCATCCGCGATAACGTGATAGTTAGTGAGGATGTGTCCTTCTTTGTCGATCACGAAACCTGAGCCCTGGCCTTCTTGCGGAACTAGCCCATAAAAAAAGTCGAACGTCATCACCCGCGAAGTGATGTTGACCACCGATCCGATGTTCTTCCGGTACACGCTGATGTTGTTCTGCTCTTCGGCATCGAGCGTTGCGCTGCTCGCGGCCTCGGTGATTTCAACATGTTGTGGACGGCTGATCCAGTCGGCGGGATGCAGGCTTCCATTGCGATAAGTGGTGAAGTAAAAAAACGCGGTCGCAATAATGATGCCGAAAATAAAAGGGCGCAAAAATCTCATCGTGATTTTGCCTCAAGGGCTGCTATTTGAATTTTAGCGAAAAGCCGGGTTTGTCGCAGAAAGTGCGCCAGGATGCAGAGAGGATCTTTATCGGCGGCTGCAGTTCCGCAGCGGCAAGTGCAGTTCCCCCGTGTGCTCCTGTGACCTCTGTTTACGGTTTTGCCTTGCCCCAGCCGCCGCCGCCCGGTGATTCGATGCGAATGCGTTCTCCCGAGCGCAAGCGCACGCTGGTCTTGCCAGGAATTATTTCTTCACTACCGTCACGCCGCACAACCACGGTCTGCCCCGGAGCGCCATCTCCCCCGCCCGACAGCCCATAAGGTCCGCGCAAGCGACGGTCGGCGAGCAGCGTAACCTGCGCATCGCTGAGGACTTCAATCTCACGGACAATTCCATCCCCTCCTGCGTGCCGCCCGATACCTCCGCTATTAGGCCGCAGAGAATATCGCCGCAAGCAAAACGGATAAGCGTGTTCGAGAGCCTCGGCCGGAGTATTAAGAGAGTTGGTCATGTGCGTGTGGACTCCCGAAACTCCACCTTTTGTCGGTCGAGCGCCCATGCCTCCGGCAATAGTTTCGTAATAAGCGAAGGGCGTGCCCGTGCGGCCATCGGTGCCCCCTATGGTTAGATTGTTCATCGTGCCCGAAGCCGCGGCCGGGATGCGCTCGGGTACCGCCAGCGCCAGTGCTCTGAGAAGTACGTCAACAATGCGCTGAGAAGTCTCAACGTTGCCTCCGGCAACGGCGGCAGGAGCGATGGCGTTGACCACGGTACCCGCAGGCGCAATGACGCGGATCGGCCGCATCAATCCCGATGTTGCCGGCACATCTTCCCGCAGCAGGCAACGGAAGACGTAGAAGCAAGCCGAGTACGTGATCGCCTCGACCGCATTGATCGCCCCTTGAACCTGAGGGTCGCTGCCCGTGAAGTCAATCGTGACCTGAGCAGCCTGCTTACCGTTTAATTTTGACGACGAACAACCCAGCCGCGCCACGCCGGCTGATTTTTTCGCGGCAGAAGCCGCAACATGGATGGTCACAGCGATGCGCACCGGTTTGTCCTCGACGCCATCGTCATCGAGAAAATCCTCCGCCTGATAACGCCCGGGCGGAACGGTACGCAGTAACGCACGCATCATTTCCTCGGAATAGACAAGGAGGGCGGCAGCCGCTCGTTTCGCGCGGCCAACTCCATAACGCTCGCAAATCTCCGAGAGGCGTTCCGCTCCAGTCTGGCAGGCGGCGATTTGCGCGCCCAAGTCCCCTTCGCGTTCTTCGGGCGTGCGCACATTATTCAGCAGCAGGGCCAACACATCGTCGACGATTTTCCCGCCGCGCATGATTTTGACCGGCGGGATGCGCAGGCCCTCCTGGTAGATTTCGCGGCAGGGCCCCATCGACCCCGGATAAGTTCCGCCAACATCGGCATGGTGAGCCCGCGATGCAACATAAAAGTCGGGATTTGTGTAGGGCGGGCGCCCTCGCCCGCCACGTTTCGGTCCGCTAACATACACCGGCATCACCAGTGTGATGTCCGGAAGATGCGTGCCCCCCCGGAAAGGATCGTTGAGCATCACCACGTCCCCCGGCTCAAGCGGGCATTGTTCAATGGCCGCCGCAACTGACATCGGCATCGACCCAAGATGCACGGGCATGTGATCTCCCATGGCGATCACCTGGCCCGCAGAATCGAATACCGCGCAGGAATAGTCGCGACGCTCCTTGATATTGGGAGAAAACGAAGTGCGCCGCAGCGCCGCCCCCATTTCCTCGGCAATGGAATGGTAAAGATTCTTAAAAACCTCGAGTTCGACCGGATCGCGCATGCGAGATCAGAAGGTCAGAGGTCAGAGGTCAGATTGCAGAGGTCAACCCTATGCAGGAATGGTTTCACCTCTGCAATCTGACCTCTAACCTCTGACCTTGGCACTCCAATGCTACACTCGTCTGATTATGGCTGAAGGACGATCTCGAATTTGGATCTGGCTTGTCGTGGGCGGAGGCCTGTTTCTGCTCTTTGTTGTGGCCGTATTTGCCCTTGTGTACCTGAGTTTTGGAGGCCAGGAAGAAGAATCGTTCACCTCTTTCGGACCCAAAATTGGCGTTGTTGATCTCGACGGCGTAATTTTCTCTCCCAAGGTGATCGTCCCGCAGCTGAAGAGATTTGCCGACGACGATTCCATCAAGGCCATCATTATTCATGTGAATTCTCCCGGAGGCGGCGTAGCCGCGTCGGAGGAGATTTATCGCGAAGTGAAGCGTATTCGCGACGAAAAGAAGAAACGAATCGTGGCCTCGATTGAGACCGTTGGCGCCAGCGGCGCATATTACGTTTCCTCTGCCACCAACAAGATCTATGCGGACAAGGGCAGCATCGTAGGCTCGATCGGCGTCATCGCCGAGTGGGTCAACTACGGCGATCTCCTGCGCTGGGCAAAGCTCAACCCCATCACCATGAAGGCAGGCGAGTTCAAAGATACCGGAAGTCCCACGCGTGAGATGACCCCCGCCGAACGCGAGTACATGCAGGGCTTGATTGACAACATGCATACGCAGTTCATTCAGGCGGTTGCCGACGGCAGGCATGAAAAGGAGGCCGACATCCGCGCCATTGCGAACGGAAAGGTCTGGACCGGCGAGCAGGCGCTTTCTATGCGAATGGTAGATCAGTTAACGGATTTCGAGGGCGCGGTAAAAGATACCGCCCGATCCGTAAATATCTCCGGCGAGCCAACGCTGATTCATCCGCCCAAAGACAAGCGGTCCGGCCTAGACCTGCTATTCGGCGATGTGTCTGACTATCTGCCGACTCGCGAGAAATTATTGGAGCAGCAAGTCGGATTTTACTATCTTTGGAAGTAGCCACCCGTGCGAGCGCAAATGTTCATCGATATAAAGATATTCTGTTCCCTGCTGTTGCTTTTTGCGCCTGTATGGGCATACGGGCAAAACGCCGCGCACGATAGCCTAGAGACTCTAGAGTCTTTGCTTAGAGTGGGGGCCGTACCTAAAGTCGAAATTCTGCGCATTCCGGATGAGGTTCTGACTCGCACTTCGGTGACGCCGGAAGCTGTCCATTCGATCGCATACTATAGCGTGATTTTTAGAAAAGATGTTGAATCAACCTTTGGTCCGCTACTGTCTGAATCATCGTTCAGGAAGTCTAGCCAACAATCTGACCTGCGCTGGGGAGTACTGTTCTATGACAATTCAGACCAAGAAATCGGCTCGATGTTTGTTGACAAGTTTGGCGAAAGCGGTTTCGTGAATGGGGAAGCCGGGCGCTTCGGCTCCAATTTGGCTAGGCGTGTACTTCAAATCATCCGGAATCTGCGTTAAAGGGGGCGGGACGCGCACTTAGGACTGCACTTGCACAGAAGCCCTTAAATTTGAGAAGGTTATAGGAAGGGAGCAACAATTCTTATGACAAAGGCTGACCTGATCGAAGAAGTTTCCCGGCTCGCCGAACTCACCCGCAAAGATAGCGAAGTGATCGTGGACACCATCTTTGACAGCGTGGTACGTTCGTTGCGCGTAGGCGACAAGATTGAGATCCGTGGTTTTGGCAGCTTCCGCACGCGCCAGCGCAAGCCGCGCGTCGGTAGAAATCCAAAGACCGGTGATCGAGTTGAAGTCCCGGCGAAGAAAATTCCATTTTTCAAGCCCAGCAAAGAATTGAAAGATCTGGTGAACAACAGTCCTACGCCCCCCGCTGCTGCCGCGCCGCCCGCGCCGCAGGCCCCACCCGCCGCCCAATAGACGAAAGCCCAATCGCCGCCGATTTCGCGGAAAGACACGATCTGCGATCGGGCCGCTTGGAACCGAGAGAGCTTTCCGTGACGCTCGTCCCTCCGTTCATCTCGCTCCGCCCCAGTTTCGACTAACATATCTACACTTGGCAGACCTAAACTTGGCCGCGATTTTTTTCGTGGAGAGACCATGTCCCAGCCCTTGATTCTCGTAGCAACCCCTTGCTTTGGCGGCATGGTCTCGCAGGGCTATATGCTCTCCGTGATAAGGCTCATGAGCCACGCGAAATCCGCAGGCTTCGATGTATCTCTATCCCTGCTCGGCTATGACGCCCTGATCTCACGAGCGCGCAGCACTCTCGTCGCCACGTTCCTCGACAATCCCGCCGCCACGCATCTCCTCTTTGTCGACGCCGATATCAGCTTCGAACCGCAGCAGGTCGAACGCCTCCTCCGCTTCGATAAGGATTTCACCGGCGCGCTCTATCCCCTCAAATCGATCGATTGGGATTTCATTCCCCAACGCTGCGTCGAGCGCGGCGAAACTCTGCAACAAGCTGCCCTGTCCTATGTTGGAACCTTCAGCCCCGAAGCCGAGCGCAAGCAGGAGGGCGACTTCGTCACCGCAATTTACCTTGGCGGTGGCTTTCAACTGATCCGCCGCAGCGCTTTAGAAAAAATGACAGTTGCCTATCCCGAAACTCAGTTCAAGCGCGTCCACCACCTGCCCAAGTCCGGCTATCGAGATCAAGCGCCGCAGAGCCCAAATCTCTTTGCCCTCTTCGATTGCATCATCGATCCCGAGACCGGCGCCTATCTCAGCGAAGACTACTCCTTCTGCCTGCGCTGGCAAAAAATCGGCGGCGAGATCTGGATCGACCTCGCCAGCAAACTGACCCACTCCGGTCCCTACGAATTCGTCGGTGACCACGCCTCGCGCTTTAATAAATCAAAAAAATCCGCATCGGGCGCGTGAGAATTCCGATTCAAAGCAAACTTTGCCTCTGCGCACTGGGCACGCATTGCCCAGTTGCGCTGCACAACATTGAGCGCGCGCAGAAGCCTCAACGAACCCCTTCCAACCGTGGAATCTCCCGATAGCAGCCAATCGTCACAGTCCAATTCGAACGGCGTTTCGGTAACCGCCTGATCCCTTGGCACTGCCCCAACGGCCAACAGTAACCGTTATGTGCGGACTTTGGGACTGTTTTGTCTTTGCCGTTCATGCCTACCTTTGCACCCGCCGCCCGCTCGCCGGCTAACTAAGTTACGCCACTGTCAAACATCCCTTAGAATCGGTGTGAATTCCATCCTCCACTCGAGGCACCAACTTGGAAATCATTCACCGGCTCTATTGCTTGCTGTTGCCAGTCTCCGCTGCCTTCGCGCAACGTCCCGCCCGCGGAGCCCCAGCGCTGATTGGCACGTGGCGACTGGTGGAGTTCGCCGATTTAGATAAGGACGGCAACTGGCAGCACCGTTTCGGCGAACATCCGCTCGGATACTTCGTTTACGATGCAACCGGCCGCGTGCACATTCAGATCATGAAGGTGCCAATGCTCTTGCCTTTTCCAGAAGCTGACGCCGTCGCCGGTATGCCTCCCTCAGCCCAGCATGCGCAAGCCGCTTATGCCGCCTATTTCGCATACTTCGGCACCTACACCGTCGACGCCACGAACCATGTGCTAACTCATCACGTCGAGGGAAGCCTCGCACCGGATTTCACCGCCACCAACCAGACGCGTCCCTTCAAACTCGAAGGCGACCGACTGGAGATCGGCGATGGCAAGACCTGGCGACGCGTGCTGGAGCGCGTTCAGTGAACATAATCGCCTCTCAACGACAGCTGACTGCGAGCCTCCTCTTTTTCTTGCTTCGACCGATCACTGTGCTCGTATTGTCGTTTCTCTCTGGCGCTACAATCGCGGCCCAGGCTGTGCCTCCTGAACGCAAAGTGGCGGGCAACGTGATCACTTCGGAGCGCGATCCGGCAGTACGAATTGAATTGCCGAAGCCCGCTCATTATGTCGGAGTAGATCGCTGGATCCTCTACGGCATTGCGGATTGTGAACTGCACGCCTGGGTCGAAGCCGATGCGCAAAAAAACGTTAGGAGGCTGTATTGGGTACAATTCGAAAGTTATTTGCCGAGCCGTCCAGATTTGCATCACACCTATGATTCTCCGAAACACGCAACCATCGGCGGCATGGATTTTTACGTGGACAGCTGGATTAGGACGAAGGAAGCGACCACCGAGTCCGGTTCTGACCGTGAACACATTGACGCGCTTGTGCGTGCCAGGGGTTATCGCATGCCGGAGGCAATGACGTACGTGCGCCTCGTCCATCTGCTCGATAAAGAAAAGCGCAAGGAGTTGATGATTATCTATGGCGAAGATCTCGCGCCCACCGGATTTTCCGCAGCCGAACTGGGCGACGGTGGCAAAGCCCACGACCGGTGGCCGGCCGTCGTCGATGCCATACTCGAACGTGCCGAGAGAAACATCCTGATTGAACAGCGAAAACCTTGAATGGAATCTCTCCTCCTAGGATTTAAGCGAACCGCAGGCAGCGGATCCCGATCCAGAATAGCGTGGAAGATCACCCACGACGTTTCACCTCGGAACGGCGGGCTGCCGGTCGCCATTTCGTAGAGAACAGCACCAAACGAAAACAGGTCCGTACTGACATCCAACTCCTTACCTCGCACCTGCTCAATCGACCGGGTTTGGCCGGGACCTACGCCCGCGTTCCCGCAACGGGAATTTTTTCGTCACAAACCACTCGTGATGACCCTCACAGACCACCACTCCACCCAGACACGATAATAGGAACTTGAAGTGGAGTAGTGAGAGGTGTGACTTTCACCGGACGCTCCCCAAACTGTTCCATTTTCTGAATTTCCAACTTCTCAAAACACATGAGTTCATGATTTTTGAATATTTTGCCCTATAAGTCCTTTAAACAGAGGATTTTGCCCGTAACCCCACTGATTTAAATAGATCAAGAAATAAGGGGGGTGGGGGTACCCAGTGGAATCTGACAAACCGCACGACGGAAAAGAAAAGCCAGGGGAAAAAGAAAGAAAAAACCAAAGAAAAAAGAAAAAGAAAAAAAACAAGAGCCGGCACCCGGCCCTCCGTCGTAAGCAAGACCTAGCGGACGAAGAACGACCACCGACTGACGATTAACGGAACGACAAGCGACTAACGACGAACAACTAACCACCCCTGTCAGATGGACAAGTCAAATTCCAGCGACGCAGTCTTCCTGCATTCCAGCTGGCGCACCGCAAGCACCTACGTCTGGGCAAAATTTCGACAGCGCCTTGATACCTACAGTTATTTCGAACCGCTCAACGAACATCTATACACGGCGACCCACGATGTTATCGATCGCTTCATCCCGTGGTCTTTCGCCAACCATCCTTTGCTCGAAGCTCCCTACCTCGATGAATATCGTCCCCTGATCGAGCCTTCCGGCCCAATTGGCGTTCCAGGATTTCCTGCCCATCTTACCTTTGGCCAATATTGCGCCACGAGCGATGACTCTTTGCCCGAGCTCGAAAACTACATCGCCAACCTCGCGAATCTTGCAACCATGCTCGGACGCCGTCCCGTCTTCGGATTCGTGCGCACCGATCTGCGAGTCGCATGGTTCCGCGCGCGAATGCCAGGTGCGCATATCTTTATCCGCCGTGGCCCGCGCCGGCAGTTTCTTTCCATGTTGCGGCAAGCCGTGCGGGGCAATCCCTACTTCCTGCAACGCGGAGTAGTCATCCTTCGTCACAATTTAAATTCGCCCACCTTCGCTCCGTTGCTGGCTACCGTTGAATTGCCGGCACTCCGCGACTCTTCCAATCTGCGCGAGGCTTTCCAGGGCAAGTTGGATCAGGCATTTCTGCGCCCGCTCTACATCATCTTCTATTACACGTGGCTGCTGGCAAGGCAACTCGGCGAGCCGCTATGCCACATGGCGATCGACATCGACCGCCTTACGCTTGACTTTTGTTATCGCCGCGAAACCGAAAATCAGCTTGCCAATCTGGTCGGCATGTCGATCTCATTCGCCGATTGCCAGGTCGAGCGCTACGATGAAAATCTCCGTTGGAGCGCAAGCCAGTTCGAAGCTCTCGAACGGCAAGTAGAAGCTTTCACCGTCCAACCACCGCCAACGCCCCTCGACGAAATGTGTAAGATTAGGATACGGAGCGGGGCCCATAGCTCAACGGTTAGAGCAGCAGACTCATAATCTGTTGGTTCTAGGTTCAAATCCTAGTGGGCCCACCAGATTTTTTAGCAACCCGCTAGGGCTTGGACTCCTGCAGTAATACGACATCGGAGTCAGTGTGGCCGCGCAGGATGCCGAGATTTTTTCCATCCGGAGACCAATGGAATAATTGGATCTGCTGCGAATCGAATTTTGTGATCTCTCGACCCGCAGAGCCATCGAGGGGTTGGATCCATATGTTATCCACGCCATTTTCGCGAACCGGATATGCCACGGCTTTGCCATCGGCGGTAAATTGCGGGCCCGCGGAAATACGTGGATTGACATCGATCACGCGCGGCTTGCTCAAGGCTGCCAGGTCCAGAAGGGCAATTCTCGCGGTTCCCATCCCCGAATCTACGTTCACAAATTCGACCAGGTAAGCCAGGGTTTTGCCGTCGGGCGAAATCCCCATTCCTCGGCCCGCTTGGAACGCACCAGCAATTGCGCTCGAGGGGACCTCTTCTGCTTTGAGGGATCCATCGCCAGTTCCGTTCAAAGGGATACGCCAAAAATGCACTGTGCCTCTAAAAAAATAGACCCAATCGTGATTGCCTGAACATGCTGGATTGCTGCCGAAACCGTCGTCATGTCCATCGGTCAACTGCGTGGGATGCGACCCATCCGTGTTCACGCGCCAGATACCAATGGCATTCGAGCCTCCATGAAAGGCCCATGGAAACACAATATACTGCGTTCCGCACGTCGACAGACCGATGATTCCGGCAGCTGAGTCGCTGACCAGCGTAGTGGAATTCTTCCCGTTAGCATCGGTTCGAACCAGGCGCGTGTAATCGGAGGTGAGCAAATTCCCGTCGGACGTCCAATTGAAACTACTGATATTTTCTCCGTCCACAACCAGTGGATTTGCAGTCGCAGAGCTGCTGCCTGCGCCTGGCAACACAAAAAGATTGCTCACCGCCTTTTGTTGAACCGTGGCCAAAGTTTTTCCATCCTCCGAAAGCGTCAACGTCGAATAGCTATTGGTGTCGCGAGAGATCCGCCGCACTTGGCCGTCCGCCAACGCGAGAAACCCGATTTGCATCCGAGCGATGTCAGGACCTTTTTGCCGATAGATAACAAACAGGCCATCGCCGGCAGCGGACCATTGCAAGGCCTGAATTTCTTTATCGGCGAAAGTTAGAGTTTGTATTTTTCCACTCCCCACATCAAAGAGACTCATCGCGCCAAATGCGCCAGGCTGGCCATCGGGATATGCAATCTTCTTGCCGTCGGGAGACCATGCCAACCAGCGCGGAAGATACGTCAAGGTAGCGATGCGAAGCACTTTTTCATCGCTCCCATCCAATTTCGCGCTGAGAAACCGGACCTTGCCCGCCTCCGGATCATTGGCGCGGAAATAAGCCATTCGGCTGCCGTCAGGAGAGAATGTAACCGCGCTATCGACGTCGCGGGCCACGATCTGCGGAGTACCTCCCAGCACCGGCGTGCGATAAATATTGAAATCGCTGTTGATAGAGTTCTCGGCTTTGCGGAAATAAACGTAATTTCCATCCGGCGAAAAAGCGACGCTCGGAATGGTGTTTGACGGCGGAACGATCTGCGTGTCGCTGCCAGTCGCCACATTGCGCAACCATAGGCTGTTCTGGCCTTTATCGTCCATCACCGTAAGCAGGTATTTCCCGTCGGAAGATATCGCGGTGACGACTGCTTTGTTGGAATTAGTAACCTGCGCGATGCTGAAGTTCTGGAAAGGAGCAGGCGCGGCGCGATGAAGCATCGAGTAAATACCGAAGCCTGCCGCAGCCAGCACAACCAGAGCAGCAACTGCTCCGCCCGCAAGTCCGATCTTGTGTCTCTTCGCAACAGCTACTACAGCCGAGCTACTGCCATGCGCAGCCTGTGCGCTACCGCTGCCCAGTGGCGTTACTATCCCGCTTGGCGTCGAAACGGTACCTGGCACGCTGATGGTCGCACTTGAGTTGATACCCGAGGACACATCCGTCCTGCTGGGCGCAGGTGCACGGCTCGATTCCATCTCCCTTTTCAGGCGCTTGAGATCCGCACGCATATCGCCGGCGTGCTGGTAACGCAGGTCGCGATCCTTCTCCAGCGCCTTGTTGATGATGCGTTCGAATTCGGCTGGCAAATCGGGATTAAGTCTCACCGCAGCCACCGGAGACGAATCCAGAATTTCCCGCTGGATTACTCCCGAGCTTTCGCCGCGAAACGGCAACATACCCGTTGCCATCTCATACAGCACCGCCCCGAATGAAAACAGATCGGTTCGGGCATCCAAATCCTTGGCCCGCACCTGCTCAGGCGACATATAAGCCACCGTGCCCACAGTTGTTCCCGGACTTGTCAGGTGCGTCTCCACGGTTCCGGTTACGGTCGCGTCGGATCCCAATCTCGTTTCAGAAGCGGTCACCTTGGCCAAGCCGAAATCGAGAATCTTGGCGTGGCCGCGCTTCGTCACGAAGATGTTAGCGGGCTTGATATCGCGGTGAACAATGCCCTCCGTGTGCGCAGCATCCAGGGCATCGGCAATTTCGATCGCCAGCCCAAGTGATACATCGGTTTCCATCGGCCGACCCGCGATACGGTGCTTCAGCGTAACCCCTTCCAGAAACTCCATGGCGATAAACGCCTGTCCATTCTCCTCGCCGATGTCGTAAATCGTGCAGATGTTTGAATGGTTCAGCGCCGACGCGGATTGGGCTTCGCGCTGAAATCGTGCCAGCGCCTGCGGATCACGCGCCACTTCCTCGGGCAAGAACTTGAGCGCTACAAAACGATGCAAGCGTGTGTCTTCAGCCTTATAGACGACACCCATACCGCCGCCGCCAAGCTTCTCGATGATTCTGTAGTGCGAGATGGTTTTACCAATCATAGTGTTGGCAAGCAGGTTTTCCGCCGATTATCGATTCGCAGTATGGTAGGCGGTACGCGAGCAGCAAGTCAATGAAGGCTCCCAATTACCCATGGAGTCGATTCGGAGTTAGATTGCCATAACGTCATAACTGCGAGTAGGCAAATGGACAAACAAATCTACGCTTATCCCTGCGGCAAGCTGAAATAGAACACCGATCCGTGCCCCAATTGGCTGGTCACTCCGATTCGTCCGCCGTGTGCTTCCACAATAGCTTTGCAGATCGCTAATCCCATGCCCGTGCCATGAACCTGTACGCGCTGGTTTCGTCCCCGATAAAACTTTTCGAAGACCAGGGATTGCTCGAAATCGTCGATACCGGGACCCGCGATCGGCAACGCTGATGTTCAGCATCGGGTCGCCGACTTTGGCCTCAGCGGTAATGCGAATAGGAGCCCCGGCAGGCGAGTATTTGGCGGCGTTCTCGATCAGGTGCACCAGTACCTCTTTTACACGTGCGGTGTCCATGCGCGCATTGGGTAGATCGGCCGGAATTTTGACGTCGACTGGATGCCGCACCAGGAGTTGTTTCAGTTCCTCGATCGCTTCTTCAACCGGAGGAGCAACGGACGCGGATTCGAAGTGAAATTCGACTTTATTGGCGTCCAATTGCGCCATCTCGGCCGCTTCTCCGATCAGTCGGTTCAGCCGATCGCTCTCCTCATTGATCACAGTCAGCAATTCCTGCCGCTCTTCCGGAGACTGAATAGGGGAATGATTCGGGCTGCCGAGCAGTGATGTTACCGAAGCTTTGATTGCGGTTAGCGGGCTGCGAAATTCGTGCGTAACTGAATCGAGCAGAACCGAGCGCAACTGCTCGCTCTCCCGCGCAGCTTCGGCGCGACTTAGCTTTTCCACAGCGCCGGCGCGTTCGACAGAGATCGCGACTAGGCTGCCGATGGCTTCCAAGGTTTGCCGGGAAAGAAGCGAACCAGCTACTCCCAAACAACCAACTACCCGCATACCCAAACGAAGGGGCATAAACGCCAACTGGCGTGCGGCATCCAACCGCGGCTCCCCGCGCACGCAGATCATTTGCAAGTCGTCCGATTCGAGTCCATCGATACTTGGACCAGAACGATAAATGTCACTTCGGTTGGACAATGAAATCGCCGCCGACCGCATGCCGAAAGATTCCACTATGTAGCGCGGAATCATATTCAGCAATTCAGCCGGACTATCGCTCGAAAGTAGTAATTGGCTGAAGGCGTAAAGGCGTTCCAGTTCCTGCTGGCGCTCGATGGCCGAACGCGCACCCAGTCGGGCCCGCTGCGAGAGTTGGCTGGCGCTGATCGCGGTGACCAGAAAGGCGAAGAGTGCGACCCAGTTTTGCGGGTCGGCGATAGTAAAGGTTCCGATCGGAGGCAGAAAAAAGTAATTAAACGCGAGGGTGGCGAACACCGACATGAAAATCGCTTGTCGCAGCCCCCACGATGCCGATATTGCGAGAATGCCGAGTAAAAACGCGAGCGCCATCGTAGTCTGATTCAGATGAAGCCAGCGATAGCCGACGAAAGTAATCGCGATTACAGAGAACGCTGCCAACAGATACCCGGATCGCGATTTAGTTACGGCGGTCACGACGCGATTGTAATGCAGAGGCAAGGTTTCAAAGTTCTCGGGCTTCAAGGTTTCAAGACAACAAAGCCGCTATTTACTTTAGTTTGCTTTGAACGATCGGTTTGAATTTGTTTTGAAAGGGCTCGGCTTCAACTCAGCCGTAGTATCGCAAGATCAACCGCGCGTTTATACTTTGCCGAAAAACCCGAAATTCGTCGCGAATGGGAAGGGCACGAGGTCTACTCGTGCCGTCGAGTCGCTGAAATTTGGAGGCGCTTTAGCGCCTGAGGGCGAGGTTTGAACACTCGCTCGGGTTTTTTCGGCGAACTTTTTAGCCCGCTGAGGGAATGTGTTTTTCAAATCGATCCACGTTGCGGCACATCGACAAACTTTAGTCCCTCAACGACAATAATCGCGATGCCGAAGACCCCTGACCAATGGCTGGAGGAATGTTCGCCAACGAAGAACGGCGGCGGTTTCAAACTTTTTCTCGGATATGCTCCAGGCGTAGGGAAAACCCACACCATGCTCACTGAAGCCATCCGGCGCCATGATCGCGGGGAGGATGTCGCCATCGGTGTCGTAGAGACGCATGGACGAAAAACTTTAGCGGAACTGATCACGAAACTGGAGACAGTGCCACGCAAAGAGATCGAGTACAAGGGCGCGCTCTTCGAAGAAATGGATGTGGATGCCATCCTCGCGCGCAAGCCGGCCGTCGTACTGGTAGACGAGCTGGCGCACACCAACATCGAAGGCAGTAAGCATCACAAGCGCTATGAGGACGTGCTTGAGCTTCTCGACGCCGGGATCGATGTCCTTTCCACCATGAACATTCAGCATCTGGAGAGCCTGACTCCGACCGTCCAGAGTGTTACCGGAATTCAGGTGCGTGAGACGGTACCTGACTGGGTGCTGCAGCGAGTCAATGAAGTAGTCATGATCGATCTCACCCCCGAAGCGCTACAGAATCGAATGCGGCGCGGAGACGTGTATCCGCAGGAGCGCGTGGGGCGAGCGCTGGATAATTTTTTTCGCGAGACCAACCTCATCGCTTTGCGAGAACTCGCCTTGCGGCAAGTGGCGCAGCAGGTGGATCGAAGCCTGGAGCAACATCGCGGCGAAGAAGAGAAAGATCGGGGAGCGGTTGCCATCCGCGAACGGATTGCGGTCTGCATCAGCTCGAATCCGGCGGCACAGTATTTGGTCGCGCGCGGCGCGCGAATGGCGCAGGCCATGAATGCCGAACTCTTCGTCGTTTATACCGACCTGGGGCAGGATTCGAGCGAAGCCAATCAGCGAACACTGGCCGCAAACATTCGTTTTGCAGAAAATGTTGGCGCATCGGTGGTGCGCCTCAAGGGGAAGAGCGTGGCCGAGGCAGTTGCCGGATTCGTGAATGAGAAGCACATCACACAGGTCGTTTTTGGACGTTCCGCGACCCGAGGCTGGAGGCGGTATTTCTATCTCTCGGCGATACATCAATTCCTGCGCGACGCTCCAGCGGTGGATATTCACATCGTGACACAGGAACCGGACTAAACGACATGTCGGAGCATAAACACATTCTCGTAGTCGACGACGAATCGCAGATCACGCGAGTTCTTCGAACTTCGCTTTCCAGCCATGGATATGACATTCGCGTAGCCAACGATGGGGAAACAGCGCTCGAGATCATGAAGGATTGGTCTCCCGATCTCGTCATTACCGACCTCGCGATGCCGAATATGGACGGATTGGAGTTGTGCCGTCGGCTGCGCGCGAGGACCCAGATCCCGATCATTGTGCTTTCCGTGCGAGGTGAAGAACGCACCAAGGTTAAGGCTCTCGACGCGGGCGCTGACGATTATGTGACCAAGCCCTTTGGTATCGAGGAACTTCTGGCTCGCGTCCGCGCCAATCTGCGCCGCGTCAGCAAGGAAGAGTCAGAATTGACGCCCATTGAAGCCGGCGACTTCAAGATTGATCCCGGATCCCGCAGCGTTTTGGTTAAGGACCGCCCGGTGCACCTCACTCCAAAAGAATTTGACTTACTTACGTACTTGGCCCGCCGCGCCGGCAAAGTCGTGACGCATCGCGCATTGCTCGGCGCAGTCTGGGGCGGTGAAAGCACGGAACAAGTGGAATATCTGCGTGTATTTGTAGCGCAACTCCGCAAGAAACTCGAGCCTTCGCCAAATTCTCCGCGCTACATCGTCACCGATCCCTGGGTCGGTTATCGCTTCGAACCCGGCAATTGACCGCGCTTTCTTTATAACTTCCTTACGAACCGCTTACCTGACTTTTATGGACCTCTTGTTCTAATCGAGATGTTCTAATCGACGGCAGCGAACAGATTCTTACTCTTACGTGCTTGATGGTCCACCGGGGAGGCTTCGTGCAAGACGTGATCTTTGTTGTAGTAACGATAGCGTTCTTCGCCCTTTCGCTGGCTTATGTCCATTTCTGCGATCGAATTCACTGAGGAAAATCGTTATGAATGCTGAATCGATCATCGTGCTGATCGTGAGTGCCGGATTGATGGTTTACCTGCTATATGCCTTGCTGAGACCGGAGAAATTCTGAAATGACAAGTAATGGCTGGATACAGATCTTCGTATTTCTGGCTCTGATTCTAGCGATCACCAAGCCGCTCGGCGTCTTCATGGCGAGAGTGTTCAGCCGGGAGCGCACTTTTCTCGATCCCGTGCTGCGGCCGGTTGAGCGCCTGCTGTATCGCGTAACCGGCGTCGATGAAGAGCACGAGATGCGCTGGACCGAATATGCCTTCACCATGCTGCTGTTCAGCGGCGCTTCGATGTTGCTGCTCTATTTTATCGAGCGGGTGCAGCAGTCCCTGCCGTGGAATCCGCAGAAGTTCGGATCAGTAGCTCAAGCACTGGCTTTTAACACCGCGGCATCTTTCACCACCAATACGAACTGGCAGAACTATTCCGGCGAGTCCACCATGAGCTATTTGACGCAAATGGCTGGTCTGGCCTACCACAACTACGCCTCTGCAGCAGTAGGAATCGCGCTCGCGATTGCATTCGTTCGCGGCATCGCGCGCAAGGAAAAACAGACCATCGGCAATTTTTGGGTCGACATGACCCGCTCTACCTTGTGGGTGCTGCTGCCCGCCTGCATCATTTATGCCCTGCTCCTGGTCTCGCAAGGAGTCATTCAAAACCTCAAGCCGTACGACACGGCCAAACTCGTCGAAGCGCAACAGGTTCAGAAGACTGGAACCGACGGCAAGCCAGTGGTTGGCTCCGATGGCAAGCCGGTAATGGACACCGTCACCGATCAGACCATCGCGCAAGGCCCGGTCGCTTCTCAAGAGGCGATCAAGATGCTGGGCACCAACGGCGGCGGATTTTTCAACGCCAACAGCTCTCATCCCTTTGAAAATCCCACTCCACTCAGCAATTTCCTGCAATTGCTTTCCATCTTCGCGATCCCCGCAGGCCTTACTTACACGCTCGGCCGAATGACCGGATCGCCCCGCCATGGTTGGGCGGTCTGGTCAGCAATGGCGGTTCTGTTTTTGGGCGGAGTTACGACAGCTTACTGGGCCGAATCCCGAGGTAATCCTCTGCTGCACGGAGTTGACCAGCAGGTCACTGCGCTGCAATCCGGCGGCAACATGGAAGGCAAGGAGGTCCGCTTCGGTATCGCCGATTCCGCGCTGTTTGCCACCGTCACCACCGATGCCAGTTGCGGAGCCATCAATAGCCTGCATGATTCGTTCACTCCGCTCGGCGGAATGGTACCGCTCGTCAACATCATGCTCAGCGAGACGGTCTTTGGCGGAGTAGGCGCCGGCCTCTACGGCATCCTCATCTACGTAGTGCTCTCCGTATTTATCGCCGGCCTCATGGTCGGCCGCACGCCAGAATATCTCGGCAAGAAGATTGAAGCCTACGACGTCAAGATGGCGATGCTCGTCACGCTGGTTTTTCCCCTGATCATTCTCGTGCTCACCGGCATTTCTTCGGTCGAGGGATTTGGCACCTCCAGCATCAGCAACCCAGGTCCGCACGGCCTCACCCAAATCCTCTATTTGTTTACCTCCTCGGCCGGCAACAATGGCTCCGCGTTCGGCGGCATAAACGGAAACACGCTTTGGTACAACACGGCGGGCGCGTTCACCATGCTGATCGGGCGCTTCTTCATGATCATCCCCATGCTCGCAATTGCAGGTAATCTGGCAAAGAAAAAAACCGTACCCGCATCCGCTGGGACGTTCCCTGTGACAACGCCCTTGTTTACCGTTCTGCTGGTATCGGTGATCGTGATTGTGGGTGCGCTGACATTTTTCCCGGCGCTCAGCCTGGGACCCGTGCTTGAACACCTGCTGATGATGGCAGGGAAAACTTTCTGAGGCAGATCCTTCTGAAGAATATGGCAGAAAAGAAAAGCAAGAGTTTGTGGGACGCAAAAATCATTCGGCGAGCCATGGTCGATGCCGTGGTCAAGCTCGATCCTCGCACCATGATGAAGAATCCGGTCATGTTCGTGGTCGAAGTCGGCAGCGTGGTCACCACTTTGCTCCTTTTCGGAGACAAACAGAGCTTCGCCTTCAATCTTCAGATCACGCTCTGGCTCTGGTTTACCGTCCTATTCGCCAATTTCGCGGAAGCCATGGCTGAGGGCCGCGGCAAGGCCCAGGCTGACACGCTGCGCAAAGCCCGGTCTGAGACCGAAGCCAAACGTCTGCTTCCCAATGGGTCAACAGAAACCATTCCCAGTTCAAAGCTGCGTTCCGGCGACGTCGTGATGGTTGCCGCAGGCGAACTTATCCCCGGCGATGGCGAAGTCATCGAGGGCGTCGCCTCGGTGGATGAGTCTGCGATTACTGGCGAATCTGCGCCCGTCATTCGTGAGGCCGGAGGCGACCGTTCAGCCGTTACCGGTGGCACGCGCGTTCTTTCCGATCTGATCAAAGTTCGCATCACCTCGAATCCCGGAGAAACCTTCCTCGACAGAATGATTGCTCTGGTGGAGGGCGCGGAACGGCAGAAGACTCCGAACGAGATCGCGCTCAACATTCTGCTGGCTGGCCTGACCATCATCTTTCTACTTGCGGTGGTTACGCTGCAACCATTCGCGATTTATTCAGGATCGCCCCAAACAGTCTTTGTGCTTGTCTCTTTGCTGGTCTGTTTGATTCCCACCACCATTGGCGGTCTGCTGTCTGCGATCGGCATCGCCGGCATGGATCGCCTCGTCCAGCACAACGTGCTCGCCATGTCAGGCCGCGCCGTGGAAGCCGCCGGTGACGTTAACACACTGCTCCTGGATAAGACTGGGACGATCACGCTCGGCAACCGCCAGGCGGCCGAGTTCATAGCTGCTCCTGGAATCACCGACGCCGAGATGGCCGATGCCGCGCAGCTATCATCGCTTGCCGATGAAACTCCCGAAGGCCGGTCGATCGTCGTGCTCGCCAAAGAAAAGTACAGCTTGCGTGGCCGTGAACTGGCGTCGCATGAAGCCGTATTCGTCCCCTTCACCGCTCAAACCCGCATGTCTGGCGTGAACCTCGATGGCCGCGAGATTCGCAAAGGCTCGGTCGATGCCATCATCAAGTATCTCGGTCAGTTTGGCACGTCGCTACCACGCGAAATTCAGATGAGCGTCGAACAGATCTCGCGCTCTGGAGGAACCCCTCTGGTCGTTGCCGAAAATCAGCGCGCGCTCGGCGTGATCTATTTGAAGGACATTGTCAAAGGCGGGATGCGGGAGCGCTTCAATCAACTGCGCGCCATGGGAATCAAGACGGTGATGATCACCGGAGACAATCCACTGACAGCAGCAGCGATCGCGCGCGAAGCGGGCGTGGACGATTTTCTGGCCGAGGCGACTCCGAAAGACAAAATGGATCTCATTCGCCGCGAGCAGGGCGACGGAAAACTCGTTGCCATGACCGGCGACGGCACCAACGATGCTCCCGCGCTGGCTCAAGCCGATGTTGGCGTGGCCATGAATACAGGCACGCAAGCGGCAAAAGAGGCCGGAAACATGGTCGACCTCGATTCGAATCCCACCAAGCTCATCGAGGTCGTCGCCATCGGTAAGCAGTTGCTGATGACGCGCGGCGCGCTCACTACTTTCTCCATCGCGAACGACGTCGCCAAATATTTTGCCATCATTCCCGCCATGTTTGCCGGAACTTTTCCGGTGCTGAATGCGCTGAATATCATGCGTCTGCAGACGCCGCAGTCGGCGGTGCTCTCTGCGGTTATTTTTAACGCGCTCATCATTGTCGCTCTGATTCCGCTGGCATTACGAGGAGTCGCATATAAGGCAATGAGCGCTGAATCTCTGCTGCGCCAAAACTTGCTCGTCTACGGATTCGGCGGCCTAGTGGTTCCGTTCATCGGCATCAAGCTGATCGATATGTTTATCACTGGCGTCAAACTGATTTAATACTCAACTGATTTAATACTCATATGAGAGAAAGACAATAAAAAAATAAAATGAAGAAAAATCTGATCACGGCCGTACTCATGACCATCGCGACCACGGTTCTGCTGGGAATTCTGTATCCTCTCCTGGTAACCGGACTCGCGCAACTCATCTTCCCGAAACAAGCTAATGGCGAGCTGATTCATAGCCAGGATGGGGTGCTCATCGGTTCGCGGCTGATTGGGCAGCCATTTTCAGGTCCAGGCTACTTTCATTCCCGGCCTTCTGCGGCAGGCGCTGCGGGCTATGACCCCAGCGCGTCCGGCGGTTCGAACCTCGGTCCAACGAACGCGCAGCTGATCGCTCGCGTCAATGGAGACGTCGCCAAACTGCAAGCCCAGAATCCCGGTGTTCCCATTCCAGTCGATCTCGTGACAACATCCGCTTCCGGGCTCGATCCGGATATCTCGCCAGCGGCAGCCCAATTCCAGACTCATCGCGTAGCCGCAGAGCGCAAGATTTCGGAAGCGGAAGTGGCACGCTTAGTGCAAGAAAGCTCTCAGAACCGGCAATGGGGTTTCCTGGGTGAGCCTCGCGTCAATGTGCTCGAACTGAACCTCGCGCTAGACGCCCGCTACGGCAAAATGCGCTAAACATTGTGCGGTCACTCTTTTGTACGGTGAAGCTATCCTGTGGTGACCCTGTTGTGTGGTGGGTCTGTGTTTGGTGACGGGGTCTTTGGCGTAACGACAGAGCGAGTCCCATCACCACCGCAGTCGTCTCATTCTGCGAGCTGCGAGTCGAGAGCCAAGAACCCCCTCACAACGGGTAGATCGCTCGCAACGCCCCCGCAGCCACCGAAATCTCGGCTGGCGTTTCGCAAACAAATTCTCCATCAGCGTAGATCTCCGCTGGAGTCTCAGTCTGTACCAACACTCGCTCTGCCTTCGAGTACTCGACTTTGGGCGAGAGAAGATGACGCCCGAAATACACTGTCGGGAACAAGCAAGCTAAGTAAAAAGGATTCAGCGTCGAGATCAGACAAACATCGAGTTTGCCGTCGGTAAAATCGGCTTCGGGCGCGATACGCATGCCATCGCCATAAAACTGCGTGTTGGCGAACGCGGCGAGCAAGCTGACCTTTTCGGATTCCTTATGATCTTCACCATCGCCATTGAACTGCGAAAGCCGCATAGATATAGATACAGCGGGTAATCGAAACAGCAGCGGCAACAGCGCCAGCGCATAACCGCCATGTCCGCGCAGCCAGCGAGGCATCTGATTCGCGCGCCGCGTTACAGCGGAGTCGAGGCCGCAGCCAGCGACACAACAAAAATAGTGGATGTGCTCGGGACGAACCTTCGGCACGATCACTCCGAGGTCGATCGACTGCGCTTGAATTTTGCCGGATTCGAAGCCTCGCCATGCGTTCAAAGAATCTCGCAGCGATCGCAGCCTCAGGGGCCGCGCGAAATCATTTCCACTGCCTGTGGGCACAACCAGCACCGGAAGCTGAAGCCGCACCAAGGCCGATAGGTGCCGATGAATAGTGCCATCGCCGCCAAAGATCAGGATCGCATCGGCATCGCTCGAAGATGCAGGCAAGCCTTGCAGCCATTCGGTTGAAGAGTCGGCTTGAAACGGCTTCAGGTTTTCCGGCGAAGATCCCAACCCGAAGATGACAGCGGCGCGCACGCGTCCTGCATTAGAACACACGCCTGGAGGAATCGGCACCAATGACCACTACCGCTATTTCGCCAGGCACTTATCCATGAAGTCGATTAGGTCTTTTTTCATCTTGTCATGTTCGGCCCGATCGATGTAAACCATGTGTCCTGCGCTGTAAGTGGCGTAAGAAATATTCTGACGGTCCTTTGCGTCGAGGTTTAAGTGTTCCATGGTCCAGTTGGCAGCGGCGAAGGGCGTAGCCAGATCGTAATATCCCTCCATGACCAGAACCTTCATATACGGATTCTTGATCATGGCCGATCGCAAGCCGCCAGCCGTGCTGGGAAAACCCTGCTCAGCATTGCCCCAATCCCACGAGTGGAAACCGGGTTGATCGTAGGCAAAGACTCGATAGGGCGTGTCAACCTTGTAGTTCAATTCGGTGCGCAGGTAGTTGTTGAATGCGGATGTGTAGGGCGGCAAAATAGCGGCGCTCGTCGGATCGTAAGATGAACGATCTTCATCTGGATTCGGGCTCGTGAAGCGGCCGTCGAGGCGACCGCTAATGAGTTTCTGATCGAGCAGCAGTTCTTTGGTAAACGTTGGAACATCGATGCGCAGGTTGTGCGCTTCAATCACTTCCGGTCGCAAGCCGATGTAGCGAGATAATTGTTTCGACAATCCTGCGGTGCTCTTCGGGCGTCAAAGCGTCTCCCTTGCCGAGAGCGAGCGCGTAATCATTGGTCGACCAGCGCACCACCTCTTCGCGTGTCTTAGCCACATCCTGCGTGAGATCGGACGCCAGCTTGTGATGGTAGCCGGCGATCATGTTGAAAGTCGGCACCAACAGAAAATAGGGTTGGTCGTTGGATTTGTTCCACTCCAAGGTCTGGAAATCCACGGCCATCGAGAGCAGTGTCACACCGTTGAAAGAGATGCCATGATCGGCTAAATATCCAGAGATGCCTGCCGCGCGCGTTGTGCCATAGCTCTCGCCCAGCAGAAAGAGTGGAGAGTTCCAACGTTCGTAGCGCGAGAGGTAGAGGCGGATAAATTCTCCGAAGGCTTGTATGTCACCCTTTACCCCCAGGAATTTCTTAGTGAGTTCGGCATTCGCAGCGCGCGAATAACCAGTGGCCATCGCATCCACCATAACGATGTCGCTGCGATCGAGCAAAGTGTCAGGGTTATCTTCGAGACGATACGGCGCAGCGGGCATGAAGCCGTTCGGTTGCAGTACCACACGTTTCGGCCCCAGCGCACCCATGTGTAGCCACACCGAGGCCGAGCCCGGTCCTCCGTTAAATGCAAATGTCAAAGGACGCTTGCCGCTGTCCTGTCCATCGACGGTGTAGGCAACGAAAAACATCTCGGCTTCGATCTTGCCATCTTCCCGCTTGATCGGAAGCCTGCCTGCAGTCGCCGTGTAACTCAGCGCTTTGCCATTCAGAGTGGCTTGGTGATGAGTGATTACTGGTGGAACCTCGGCGACGTCGTAATGCTCCTCCTTGTCCGTCGCTTCGTTTGAATCTTTGGAGGGCTCCCCGGGCTTGCTTTCCGCAGACTTGTCTGGAGTCGCAGCAGTACCGGGCATTGGCTCCTTCTTGCCCTTATCTTTTTTCGCCGCCGCCTGCTTTGCGTTCTCTGTCGTTGCGTCGGGCGGTTGATCTTGTTGCCCTAATAAAGACGGTATCGCCATCGCGGCGAAAAGAAGAACTGCCAGAATCCTCATGCTTGTCTCCGATAAAAGAGTTGGACGAGCATTATAGCGCCTGCACGCACCGCGAGTGGAAGCCGCCTGCTGCTCGGGACGTGCTAGAATTTGTTGCGCCCGAAAATGCTTCCTCCGACTTGGTGGCGCATAAATCACTCCACCCCGGGTAATAACGGACTTAAAAAAGTGGCCCAGACCTCCAACGCCCAAAACGGCTCCATCACCTATGCAGATGCAGGGGTCAGCATTGATCGCGGCAATCGCACCAAGCAACGCATCAAGTATCTCGCCCACAAGACCTTTACCAAGGGCGTGCTCAGCGAGATCGGCGGATTCGGCGGCTTGTTTTCGGTGGATAAGAAATATCTGGACCCGGTTCTGGTGTCGAGTGTCGATGGGGTGGGCACGAAATTAAAAGTCGCATTTGAAATGAAAATGCACCACACGGTCGGCGGGGATCTGGTGAATCACTGCGTCAACGACATCGCCGTTCAAGGCGCCGCACCCTTGTTTTTTATGGACTACCTCGCCACCGGAAAGCTCGATCCTGAGGTCATCGAAAAAATTGTTGGCGGCCTCGCCGAAGCGTGCAAGCATAACGGCTGCGCGCTGATTGGCGGCGAAACGGCGGAAATGCCGGGATTTTATCCCGAAGGCGAATACGATCTCGCTGGATTTATTGTCGGAGTGGTTGAACGCGACCGCATCATCAACGGCAAAGACGTGCAGGTGGGAGATTGCGTACTTGGATTACCCTCCAATGGCCTGCACACCAATGGATACTCTCTCGCTCGCAAACTACTTTTTGAGACGGCTGGTTACTCGCTCGAGACATTTGTCAGCGAGATTAAAAACAAAGTTGGCAACGAGCTCATGCGGCCTCATCGCAGCTACTGGTCCATTATTCGCAAAATGATTGCGGGGGAGTGTGTCGCAGCGCTGGCTCACATTACCGGAGGCGGCATCAGCGAGAATCTGCCTCGCGTGCTGCCTAAAGGCACGTCCGCGGTAATTGAGCTGGGTACATGGCCGATACTGCCGATCTTCGAACATCTGCAGAAACTTGGCAACGTCGCTGAGGAAGAGATGCTGCGCACATTCAACATGGGGCTCGGATTGCTGATCGTTGTTCCCGCCAAGAAATTCAAGAAAGCGCAAACGCTGCTCGAACGGGCCGGAGAAAAATTTTACAGCGTCGGCCGCATTGTGAAGGGCGATCGCAAGATCGTGTTCAGTTAGTAACTTGCGAAGTCTCCGCTAGAGTTGCATGAAGAATCTCGGCATCCTTCTCTCTGGGCGTGGCTCGAACTTTGTCGCCATTGCCGACAATATTGCAGCCGGCAGAATATCCGACGCCCGGATCGCTGTTGTAATTTCAAACCGCGCTCGATGCTCCTGGACTTGCAACTGCTCACGAACGAGCACTCAAGTCGCTCGCCATTCCTTCGAAGGGCAAGTCCCGCGAGCAGCATGACCGCGAAGTTGTGGCTGCGCTCGTTGATAATCGAGTTGATCTTGTCTGCCTCGCCGGTTATATGCGCCTGTTATCGCCATGGTTCATTCAGCAGTTTCCGGCAAGGATTCTAAACATCCATCCGTCACTCCTTCCATCATTCCCAGGACTCGAGGCACAACAACAGGCGTTTGCCTACGGTGTGAAAGTAGCCGGGTGCACGGTGCACTTCGTGGATGAAGAACTCGATCATGGCGCCATTATCGTCCAGAGAACTGTGCCCGTGCTGGACAGCGACGGCGAACATACTTTGGCTGCACGAATTCTTGCACAGGAACACGTCGCGTATAGCGAAGCGATCAGGATTGTGCTGGAAGGGAAATTTAAGATTAGTGGCCGGCGATTCGTGAGAGGTTAGACGTCAGATTTCGAATTGCAGAAATAAAAGATCGATACTAATACTAATAAAGATCGACGGACCGCGAGCGTTTACCCCCACGATCTGAACCTCTGAATTCCTCTACATCAGCAACTCGTTCGTTCTCCTTGCAATCGGATGCTGCATTACTTCAAGCTCGTTCTTCACCAAATTCAGTCCGTAGACGCATTGCTCGAAACTTTGCGAGAGTTGCGCGAATAGCGGCGCCACTTTAGCGTATTCGAAATGCTCGAACTTCGAAACGATGTAGTAACTTTCTTTGCCAGCTTTCACCCACTCGACGAAATTCTCGACCCGTTGCCGGCGCAGTCGATAGTGGTTGATGCTCTCCGGAAACATGCCGGCGTAAAACAGCGTGTAATCGCCAATGTGCTTCCTTACCTGACGCTCTCGGTCAAACGACGGAGCCGGACCATAGACCGGGTCCGACTCGATCAGCATCTCACCCACATCGTTCAATGGCTTCCCCGCAGCGTTCCGTATTTTCAGCAATTGCTCCACATCGCAAAACTCTGACAGCAGATGTGCGACGTAGCTTCACGATTTGAGGATCGCGAATCCCTATCTCCTCGGCATAATGGCGGCCGACTAATTCAAGGAACAACTGCTGTAACGGATGCGTCTCAGGAATATCCATAACCCACTCCCCAAACCCTATGGTTCTGATCGAACGAGAACCTGATATGCATTAGATAACCTGAGTTCCTGTCTAACACAAGTACACGTTCGAGCCACTCGTTACCTTAGAAGCACGCGTTGGACGCGGGGTTGGCGGCAGGCTTGTTAGCAGCCGATGTGGAGTTGTGCTAACTGCCCAAGTTATCTATCGAAGATTGTGGTTCACTGTATCGAGTTAGGTGATCTGCTGTATCTATCCCATATCGACTCCAGAAACACAGTAGTCGACGTCGAGCAGAATCGATGTTTCAGCGGAGCACCATGGGCACCACTTGACAGTTACTCTCGTGCCTATATCAATGCTGCCTCGGAGTGGATTCAGGCTTTGAAAGCGCTATCAGTGCGGGGACGTTATCTTGCGCGCAGGAAGGCAAAAATGGCGGAAGCCGCAGACCTCGCTTCCGCCATCGAGGGCTTTAATGGACCTTATCGGCGGCGACCTTTCTTTCGAGCGGGAGCTTTTTTCTTTGCCGTTTTCCTGGCCGCCTTTTTCTTTGCTTTTTTGGGAGCGGCTTTTTGCTGCCTTTTTTCGACGGCTTCTTTGCTGTCTTTTTCTTGGCTGCCGCTTTCTTTGCGGGAGCTTTCTTCGCGGGAGCTTTCTTTACAGGCGCCTTTTTCTTGGGAGGTCCGCCTTGACCCCCACCGCCTCCCGATGGAGTTACGGATCCTGAACTTGACGCCGGTTCGCGTGATGGGGTATTGGAATGTCATCGTCTTCTTCTTCGACCGTCGCAGGTTCTTCTTCCTCTTCCTCTTCTTCCTCCTCTAAATCCTCTTCCAGCGATTCGCCAAAGGCGCCGCTGTCGCTATACTCGTCCGTCTCATCGTCCCGACCATACAAAGTCGGATCATTGAAGCGCATATTTCCTCCTGCGTATTTGCCGTCACCTGTACGCATACGCGCACAGGGCCGGGGAATTAGGACAACTAGCTGCGAAACCACGTGGCTTCAAGCGTAATGGCGAGTGATTGTAGCACGACGCAGTTTCACCGGCAGTATCGTGCATTCCTTGCAGATTTGCGAGGAAAATTTATTCGGAAAAGAAAAACACAGTATTGCCGGCGAAATAAAGGCGAAACGAATCGCAAAACATCAGCTTTCTATTCGTATGCCAATGCGTCGATCGGATCCTTTTGGGCGGCTTTGTAAGCCGGATATAGCGCACCCGCAATTGCCCCGCAATTCCAATGACCGTTGAGCGGATGATCCAACCACCGTCCACCACTACTTGGAGCAGCGGAAATTTATGCGCCAGAGCGGCCCTCGCACCCAAACTCACGACTATGCCGAGGGCGATTCCTGCGAGGGCCAGAAGTGCGGTCTCCCGCAGGACTACGTTAATGATGTAAAGCTTGGACGCGCCCATCGACTTTAGGATCCCGATTTCGCGCGTTCTCTCCATCACCGTCGTGTACATTGTCTGAAAAATCGCCAGAAATCCTACGAATACCGAAATTCCGACGACGACATCGATAAAGGTGGAAAGCATAGGAATGTTTCCGGTGGTCATAGCAGCAAGGTACGACGCCATCGAGTTCACCGTATATCGCTCCATCCCTGGTACATGTTTAATCTCATCGACAACCGTATCGGCATTTGCTGGGTTGTCGAGTTTCAGATAGAAAATGGTGGCTTTATCCTTTGCTCCGATAAGATCTTGCAGCGTGGTGATCGGAACAAATTTGCGAGCGCCTTTGCCGCGTTCCACGATCCCGCAGATGCGGAATTTATTGTTTAGAATCTCGATGGTATCGCCCAACCTTCGCATGCTTGGACTTGGCAAAGAGGTCGTCCACCAACACATCATAGGGACCTTGAAATGGACCGCCCTCCAAATAATGAAATCCGTCTGACAGGCTCTCGTAGCTGTGTAAATCAATTCCCGCGATGATCTCAAGCGTACCCGCAGAACTCACCTGGGTGACGACGGGCGCGACTTTCTCTACATGGGGCAATTTTGCCAGTACGTCCCCAATCTTGATCGGCATGGGCGCGCCGGTCAGCCCCGCTATGAATGAGGAGCCCGGCGGCAGCACGATCACGTCTGCCCCGATTCCCGCATTGCGCGCACGTTGATCGTGCAGCATTCCGAGGGAAAGTCCCACGATCAGCAGAATCAGCGTAACCTCAAGAGCCACCGCCACAACGCTGATGAGCGAACGCAGGGGTCGATGCAGCAGGTTCCCGACGATCATCCGATTCATCATGATTTTTCGAAGCTATTTGCCGCAACTACTTACTTTGATTATCGGATGCCTTCGCCGCAGTTGGCATTGGGTTGATCGAGATTCACCACCTCAGCCCCGGGCGGTTGTTCTAACGTAAACTGATCATCCGTCAGTGGTTTATTGATCTCCAGTTTGACCATATTCAACGTGATGTCGTAATCCTCACGCGGCCGTTCGATCCCGATGGTGTTCGGGAACTCCGTTCCATCGAAGTCTTTGTAATTCTGATAGTGGGCATCCGTCTCCACGTTCCCCTGCTGATCGTAGATCCTTTGCCGGTACGGCAGCAGATCGATTCGGCTGAAATCGATCTTGCGGTATAAATACCAGCCCGGTGGCCCCTTATGGACGACCAAGAGGCTGTAATTTGGCTGCTGAACCCGATGCTTCTTCGAATCGACAACTGTTTCATAGCCGTTTTCCAGCACGGCAATTTCGTCGTGGCCGATTTCCGGGAGCAAGAGCGCGTCGTAAATATATTGCGGCCGCATATTCTCCAGCCGCTTGTTGGGGTCGTAGTTCTCCGCATTATTTGAGCCGACGTTGTTCGAACCCACAAAAAACTCGTTCTTCGGAGGAATCCAGACCTTAAAGTTCTGCCCGTTGCTAACCATGTCAAAGGCGCTGGTCCGTACTACCGGCAACAGGCCCTTCATCCGGAGCATGGCCGGCTTGCGGGCCAGCACGTATCCACGCATTTCCTTGTAATCGGTTATGCGGCCGTTCTTAACGTCGCCGGCGGAGGCGTCTATATCGACAGTGGCCTGAATGGACTGAATCTTCGTGGCCTGGGTGTTGACATAATCGATCAACTCTTGCTGGGTCGCAGCCTTGAGCGGTCGGTCGGAGAATTGCCGATCTAAAGGACGGGTTCGGAAGAGACATCCAGCCAGGGGAAATGTGGCTGCCGACAAAGTTAACAACAAAAACAGGCGCGGATAAGGGCGATACATTCCTATGTCGATACCTGAAAAAACTTCTGAGCCACGTGATCTGATTAGTATAAGGCAGCAAAGGGTTCACCGCTTGTCCCGCGGTATTCCGAATCGGAAGCAATTTTTATCCGTACTGGTCAACCTGTTGTTTCAACAGGTGCGATCGATTCGCATTGGCTTGCTCCCGCGCTATCATCTTTCCATGCCCGACGTCGAATGGGTCCGCAAGCTCTGTCTCTCCTTTCCTGACGCAGCCGAAGATATGCCGTGGGGCGATGATCTGTGTTTCAAAGTTCGAGGCAAAATTTTCACTGGCATGGTTCTTTCTGACGGCCGCTTCCCACGCATCACTGTCAAATGCACGCCCGAAGTGTTCCAGGAGTTGCTGGAGATCGAAGGCATCTCTCCAGCCCCATATGTTGGACGGTACAAGTGGGTGACGCTCGCTCACTCCAATGTTCTGGCAGCCGACCAATTAGAAGACCTCATTCGCCAGTCATACCAGCTGGTTGCAGCGAAAGCGGCCAAAGCAAGCAAACTGTCCACGAAAGTGAAGCCTCGATCTGCGAGGCGACGATCTAAGCAGCGAGCTGGGCGGCGAACAAAAAGATCCTGATGAAGATTTTCCGGTCCCCTCGCGCCACAGACGTGAGACAGTTTGACTACCCGCAACCGCGTAAGCTAGCCTCGTACTTCGTCCAACCCATGCGCATTCAATGTCATCTTCTGTTCGTCCGCATCGTGTGCGTCCTACTCGCGGCAACCACTTCGGCAGCGCCTCTACGCCCCACGCATGCGCCACATGCCATCGTGACCAGCGTTCATGAACTTGCCTCTAGCGCCGGCATCGAAATGCTGCATGCCGGTGGCAATGCGGTGGATGCTGCCGTTGCCACCGGATTCGCGCTCGCGGTCGTCCATCCGCAAGCCGGGAATCTTGGCGGCGGCGGCTTCATGCTTTTTCGCGATGCTGGCGGCAGAACCCGCTTCATTGACTTCCGGGAAAAGGCGCCTGCAGCGGCCACTGAAACCATGTATCTGGATGCTCAGGGCAATGTCATTCCGGAATCCAGCAAAGAGTCCAGCATCGTTGGATACAAAGCTGTCGCCGTTCCCGGTTCCGTGGCAGGGCTCGTTTATGCCGAAAAACAATATGGCAAGTTGTCGGTCGAAAAAGCAATAGCTCCGGCCATCAAGCTTGCTCGCGACGGCTTCCCGCTCGCCTACGAGGACGTGCAGGATCTCAAGAGAGACCAGCACCTAGCCGAGTTTCCCGAGACCAATCGCATTTTCTTGCGCGATGGAAACTATTACCAGCCGGGCGACCTCTTTAAGCAACCCGAGCTCGCCCGAACGCTGGAACGTATCGCCAAGGATCCCGACACCTTCTACCACGGTGCTATGGCCCGCGAACTGGCTGCGGCCATCCACAAAGGCGGGGGCCTGGTTAGCGCCGAAGATCTCGCCGCTTACGAGGTCAAAGAGCGCGAGCCGATTCACGGCTCCTATCGCGGCTACGACATCATCAGCGCTCCGCCGCCATCCTCTGGAGGAGTGGCGCTTGTCGAAATTCTCAATATCCTTGAAGGCTTCGATCTTGCGAAACTCGGTAATCGATCGGGAGACGGGATTCACCTCGAGGTCGAAGCTTTCCGCCGAGCCTTCGACGATCGCGCTGAATTTATGGGCGATCCCGATTTTGCCAAGGTTCCCGTTGCTCAACTGATCGACAAAAGATACGCTGCGGCATGGCGCGATTCCATCGATCCCAATCATGCGAGCACAAGTCAGGATCTGAAGCGTCCAGCGATCTTTAACGAACTCGAACGGATCGCGAAGTCGCGTAGCGTATCCATTCGCGAACCGGAAAACACCACGCACTATTCGGTCGTTGACGCCGAGGGCAACGCGGTTTCCGTAACCACGACTCTCAACGACTCTTTCGGCTCGCGTGCTACTGCCGAGGGTCTGGGTTTCCTGTTAAATGATGAGATGGACGACTTCACCTCCAAACCTGGCGTTCCCAATGGTTACGGACTCATTCAAGGTCCCGCTAACGCGATAGGCCCAGGCAAGCGTCCGCTTTCCGCCATGACGCCGACCATCGTGCTTAAAGACGGCAAGCTCTTCCTCGTCCTCGGCTCGCCCGGCGGTCCCACTATCATCACCACCGTCGCCAACGTCCTCATTGGCGTTGTGGATTTCAATCTTGATATCCAGGAAGCGGTCAACGCGCCCAGGTTTCATCATCAGTGGCTTCCTGATCAGATTCTCGTCGAAGACCGGCTCTCTCCCGATACAATGAATATTCTCCGTTCGAAGGGACACAAGCTTACTGTTCGACATTTCTGGGGAGACGCGGAATGCATCATGATTGACCCCAAAACTGGCGAGCGGCTCAGCGGCGCCGACGGACGCAACAACGGAAAGGCGGTAGGTTACTGATGCTGAGGGCGGTATCGACTTATGTTTATGTGAAGGAACGGCTTCATCCCGGCTTGCTTGATGAGCTGGCGAAAGCGGGAGCGCAGTCGATTGAAATCTTCGCCGCGCGCCAGCATTTCGACTATGCCAATCGCAAACAACACGTCCGCGAAATTGCGGACTGGTTCAAGTCCACAGACATTCCGCTGAATTCCGTCCACGCGCCTTTGTACTCTGATTACGAATGGGGACGCGCTGGATCGCCTCCTGTCAACATTGCCTCGACCGATCGCGCCGGTCGTATCGATGCCATGGATGAGATCAAACGTGCGCTCGAGGTTGCCGAACAGATTCCGTTTCGCTTTCTGGTCCAACACATTGGCATTCCCAACGAAGCGTTCGATGAGAAAAAGTTTGAAAATGCCATGACCTCGGTCGAGCATCTGCGCGCTTTCGCCAAGCCGCTCGGCGTGAGGGTGCTCGTGGAAAATATTCCCAACGAACTTTCAACGCCTGAGCGGTTGGTCGAGTTCATCCACACTATGCATTTCGACGACATCGGCGTCTGCTTTGACTGTGGTCACGCTCACATGATGAGCGGCATTCCCGAGGGTTTCGGCATCCTGAAGGACCATATTTGTTCGACCCATGTGCACGACAATAATAAAGATAAAGACTCGCACCTTTGGCCTGGCAACGGCTCCATCGACTGGAAACAGACCATGGAATTGCTTCGCACCGCTCCGCAAAAACCGCCTCTGCTGCTCGAAATCGACGGTGAAGAAAAGAAAAGCGCTGGCGAAGAAGTGAGCACAACCTTCCGCAAGCTGGAAGAGTAATCACCGCCCAGACGCAGAGAGCGCCGAGTGAATCGTTGTCAAACAGTTGTTTTAAGGTTGTCATCCTGAGCGAGGCGCAGGACCTGCTGTGCCTGCGTTACAACTGTAGGTCGCGGTCCGACTCTGGCCTCGCCGAACAGCTGAGTTTCAGCTTTTTCCCGGCGTCTCGGCGGTTAAAAAGTTTTATGCCCTCGCCCATCAGCACGATTGCAGAAATCGGCAAACACGAAGGCCAATCCGTCACCATTCGCGGATGGCTCTACAACCTCCGCGAAAGCGGCAAGCTGCTTTTTCCCCAATTTCGCGATGGCTCTGGCGTTATCCAAGGAGTGGTCCCGAAGAACGCCGTTCCGCCCGAAGTCTTCGACGCCATCAAAGGGCTGACTCAGGAATCGAGCGTTATCGTCGAAGGCAAAGTTCGCGCCGATAAGCGTGCTCCTGGCGGATATGAACTTGATGTCTCGAATGTCCAAGTGCTGCAGCGCGTCTCCGAGGCCGAACCTTATCCCATTACTCCTAAAGAACACGGCGTCGACTTCCTCATGGAGCATCGGCATCTTTGGCTGCGTTCGCTTCGCCAGGCGGCCATTCTGCGTGTGCGGGCCGAGATCATTCGCGCTGCCCGCGATTTTTTTGACAGCAACGGATTCACGCTTACCGATCCACCGATCCTTACTCCTGCGGCTTGTGAAGGCACCTCTACCCTTTTTCCGGTCGATTACTTTGAAGAGCAGGCTTACCTGACGCAATCGGGACAGCTCTACATTGAAGCCACAGCCATGGCGCTTGGCAAGGTCTATTCGTTCGGACCAACTTTCCGCGCGGAGAAGTCGAAGACGCGACGTCACCTTACTGAATTCTGGATGGTTGAACCTGAAGTCGCCTACGCGAACCTTGACGACCTGATGGAGTTAGCCGAAGGGTTGCTGACTTTCCTGGTGAAACGATGCCTCGAACGCCGTCGCGTCGACCTTGCGACCATTGGCCGCGATATTTCCAAGCTTGAGAAAATCGATGCGCCATTTCCGCGCATCACCTATGACGAAGCAGTTCAGAAATTGCAGGAAGGACACGCTGAAGGAAAACTCGAAACTAAATTCGCGTGGGGCGGCGACCTTGGGTCGCCTGACGAAACTTATCTTTCGTCGCTCTACGATCGGCCTGTGATGATTCATCGTTATCCGGCGGTGGTGAAGGCTTTCTATATGGAGCCTGATCCCGAGCGCCCTGAACTCGCTCTTTGCGTCGATGTGCTCGCTCCTGAGGGCTACGGCGAAATTATTGGCGGTTCGCAGCGCATGGCTTCGCATGAGTTGCTCTTGCAGCGGATTCACGAGCACAAGCTGCCGGAAGAAGCTTTCAAGTGGTATCTTGATCTCCGAAAGTTCGGAAGCGTGCCGCATTCCGGTTTCGGAATGGGCATCGAGCGAGCCGTCGCCTGGATCTGCGGCCTGGAACATGTGCGTGAGACGATTCCATTTCCGCGCATGCTCCATCGGTTGTATCCATAGTGTCATTCACCGACGAGACGCAGAGAGCGCCGAGAAACGCAAGAGAACGACAAGTTATGTCGATATTGACCCGCAGGGCTTCGCGAAAGGTTACGTAGCCGGTACGGTCGAGTTCAGTACTGGATATAGGAGACGTTTTTCAAGTGGCGAGCTCAACAAAACGATGGCTGGATGATCGAACGAACCATAATGAAACAGTTTTTCTAGGCGACCTCGGCGTCTCGGCGGTGAATACCAAGTGCAGGAAAATGACAGGCTCGATCAGATTTCACGGCGCATCATCGGAGCAGCCATCGAGGTTCATCGACATCTCGGACCGGGATTGCTGGAATCCGCCTATCAATCGTGTCTGGCGTTTGAACTGAAACAACTTGGCCTGAAAGTGGACGAACAAAGCCCATTGCCAGTTGTCTACAAACAAGTAACACTCGACTGTGGCTATCGCCTTGATCTGGTTGTGGAAAATGAGATCATCGTCGAAGTCAAAGCTATCGAAAAGTTGCTTCCAATCCACGAGGCGCAACTTTTATCCTATTTGCGGCTAGCCAAGAAAAGAGTAGGTCTTCTGATGAACTTCCACGTCCCAGTTCTAAAGAACGGTTTGAAACGAATCGTGAATGAATTCCCAGACGTCGACTCGGAAGAAAGACGATCGCAGCAGGCCGAATAACACAAAAAAAACGTTTTCTCGGCGCACTCGGCGTCTCGGCGGTGAAATACTAAGCATATGCCACTCCGAACCACGATGTTCAGCAGCATTGCTCCACGCGAAATTCGCGTGATTGGCGTTCCGCTTGATCTCGGCCAATCGCGGCGTGGAGTCGATATGGGTCCTTCTGCCGTTCGTGTCGCTGGACTTGAAGCTCGGCTTGAAGGCATCGGACACATCGTCGAAGATGCTGGAAATATTGCCGTCGCAATCCCGGAACAGAAAAAAGAAGGCGCGGCCAATTCCAAATACCTGAAGGAAATTACCGCAACTTGCGTCAAGAGCGCTGACATGGTTTTGAAGACGCTCGAAGCGGGCAAAGTTCCGCTTATTCTTGGCGGCGATCATTCAGTTGCGGCGGGAACAGTCTCCGGAGTGGCCGAGTTCTATCGGCGCAAGAATCAAAAAATTGGGCTGATATGGCTCGACGCGCACACCGATATGAATACGCCCTATTCCTCGCCCAGCGGCAATGTGCACGGAATGCCGCTGGCTTCGATCATGGGACTGCCTCCCTTTGAGCTGGGCAAAATCTACGATTTTTCTCCCAAGGTGCGTCCGGAAAATTGCGTTCTTATCGGCATTCGCGATGTCGATAATTTCGAGAAAGAAAATATTCACAAGTCCGGAGTCGAAGTTTTCACCATGCGCGACATCGACGAACGCGGCATGCGAACTGTGATGGAAGAAGCGCTGCGCATGGCTGGACATGGCACTGTCGGCTATCACGTTTCGCTCGACATGGATTGGATTGATCCCGAGGATGCGCCCGGAGTGGGCACTCCCGTTTCGGGAGGCGCGACTTACCGCGAGGCGCATCTGGCGATGGAGATTATCGCTGACCATGGACACATGCTCAGTTTCGAGATCGTGGAAGTGAATCCGGTGATTGATGAACACAATCGAACTGCCGATTTGGCAGTCGAATTGGCGCTTTCGGCATTTGGGAAGAAGATACTTTAAGCCTAATCTTCGCCGCGCCGTGTGAGTCCCGGTTTAGCGCGCGATCCCGTAGTGCTGGCACAGCCTCCGTCGTCCTCCGCTCATCTCGTTTGCGGACTCTTCGAGACTTGGGACTCCGTCCGCGATTGGGGATTTTAGGTCGCAAAAACAACCGAGGAACGGCAAACGATGAAAGATAAAAAATAAGAGACAAAAGACAAAAGACAAAAGATAGAAGAAAGAAGCTGTATAAAATTCCGATCTGGGAATTTTTTTATCACAAACAGCCTGTGACAGCCATTACAGACCCGAAACCCTTAACGCACGACAATAGCAATCTGTTCGCGCCAGGAGATCCCTTGCCTATCGCAGTCAAAACTGGTTTGCTCCGTAACTCCTTATTCATGAGGATTTTACCCCTAAACCACTGATTCCAATAGATCGAGAGATAAGGGGGTGGCTTTGCCTAATAATGCCATCTTGCCCAACAATGCAGGCGTTTGCCCAATAATTACTTCGGCGGCTTCGCTGCTCTGAGTCTCCGAACTGCCCATTCGTTATCTAGGTCAAGTAAGCCGCTCATCTCATTGACCGTCGCCGTCCGTGTTTTCTCAGCAAGACGTACAGACTCAACCGAATCCTTCAGGCGCTTCCCAAGTCGCTTCTGAATCTCCCTTTCCACAAGCGGAACGGGAATATCTTTCAAAACGTCCCATCCCACACGATGACGCGCCAGTCCGGTGGATTGCGACAGCAACCGCGCCTTAACCTCGGAACTCCGCAGGAAGCCCCACATAAACCACGGGTCAAACCGCTTGTCCTTGAGCCTCATAATTGTGAACTCAGTAGAGGCCAAGCAATGTACAAGATCGGGCGGCATGACGCACACAGAACCTAGTGCCAAGGCTATATTGCTTGCTACTAGATCGTCCGCTTGCGCTCGCCACACTTCGTGGTAGGTCAGTTCATCTCCAAGCGCCACTTCGCCTTCTTCAGCAATTCCGTCGTAGCGCACGCGCAAGAGCGTATACGACTCTTCGGGTGCATCTGCCGGATTAAATGCTCCCGTTGTGATGGGGTCGAACACAACCGACAGAGGCACTACGTCAAGCCCACTCGCACGCCATTTCGCAGACACATCATTGGCTCGCGGCAAGACCGACTTCACATCCAACCGATCACCCAACGTACTGCCTTTCACAAGCCACGGCCCTTTTTTGCCGGACAGGAATAACTGGAATGCTCGGGCAACTTCGTCGCTTTCCAGTTCTGCGTTCTTTCGTGCCTCTAGTGCCTTGCTAGCCCTTGTCTTCATTGGAACGTCATCCAGACCGACGTGCTGGCATTCATACATGAAGGCATCGGGCTGGCCGACTTCTCCCTTAGCCCGTTTCACCAAGTAGAGCACTGAGGTCTTGACTCTGGCACCGACGCGCTGGAAAGCATCGCTGGGAATGCTGATGATGGCGCGAATGATGAAGCGATCACGAATAAAATCACGGGCGAAGCTGTTCTTGTGGGAGTTCAGAATCGCATCGTCGATTACGGTTACAAGCCGCCCCCCCCCCCGCTAAGAGGTCTGCGTATCGCTCAATGAACATCACGCTTGACCGGAGTGAGCTTCGGCGCTTACTCGTATTGCCCGTGCCGAACGACGTTAGCGCGTACTGCTCCAAGACTTCCTTCTCATTCGGCAGCAGGTTGGAATACCCCATCGAAAACGGCGGGTTTGTGAGTGCCAGATCAAAGCCTTTGGTCTTGCTGGCAGCGATTCCGCGTAGTAGTTCACCGAGTTCATCAAGTTCCCACTTCGATTGGGAATCGTCTCCTACTCCCGTGCGAACTAACTTATCTAGCCCATCGGCGGCGTAGATTCGACTCCCGCCGTCTCCGTGGAGGTACATGTTGATTCGGGCGATTTTCGCTAGCGGCGGATCACTGCCAGCATCCAAACCAAAAATCGACTGGTTGGCGATCTTCTCTTGCAAGTCCTGCGCTTCAGACGGCGTGAGGGACTTGTTACGCCGAACCTGGTTACGCATGTCGGTCAGCACTTCGATCAAGAATCCACCCGTGCCGCAACATGCATCAATCGTGCGCTCTATGCCATCTCGCCCCGCGACAGGAGCCGCAAGCCGAGTCATGAGCTTTACGATACTTCGCGGGGTGAAATACTGCCCTAGCGCCTGTCCGCGCATCGTCGCGCTAAGAAACGTTTCAAAGAGTCTGCCGTTCAGGTCTTCGTCAATGCTGAACATATCGAGGGATTCCAGCTTTGTGACGACCTGTTTAATTGTTCCCTTTTGCAGTTTGATACGCTCATCTGTGGGAAAGATTGGCTTCTTCTTCCCGCGCACAACTGCATCGTGCAGTATCTCGGCAACTTTCTTGAACAGGATCGAATCAACCGGGTTGTCTACGCCTTCGGCTTCCCGTGCATCAATCCATGCTGCGGAAAATACCAATCGGTCTTTCGGAATCGGCTTGTTGGCGACAATGAGCGGCCCCAAGATCGGATCATCATGCAGCTTCCGATCTTCTAACAACTTCACAAACATGATCTTTATGAACTCCACGAAGGCTGGCTGTGGGTTCATCTTCTCGGCTTTCCAGATCAATTGATGGCAGCTATTAAAGGCTTTCTTTACTTCCTCAACTGTGGGCTTCGTTAGCTTGACTACGGGAGCCGCAGTCTTCAGCTTCCATCCCCTGCGTGCCATCGGCGCTCCCAAGAGGGAGCGGAGCGCCACAAACTTCGGGTCGTCGTCCACGAAGTTTTCAAATTCCAGTTCTGAAATGGCTTCCGCTTCGTCCCACCGATACACCTTTAGCACGTATCCGTTTGTGACGACATGGTATTGGCATGGGTTCTCGCCGCTGAATTGCTGATTAAGCCCGTGGGCATATCCGGCGGTCTGATATGACCAATCGTCTACGTCCTCATCGGCTGCCTTGGCGTCAACGACCCATCGGGGCTTGTTTCGCGCTACGATTGCATAGTCTGGCCTGAAGTTTTCCTTTTTCCTGCCACGGGAAATGGCAATTTCCTGAAGGGTGTTTTTTGGCTTAATCTCGGAATCTTCGTAACCCAAATCCTTTAGCAGCCTCGATACAAAAAAATCCTCCACGCTGGCTTCGTCGCGCAGCACAGCTTTGGAGCAGTACTTATTCTCGACTGCTTCACCCTCCGCTTGCGCGACATAGTCGAAAAGAGTCCGCCGAGCAACGCGCTGTTCCGTGGTTGTTGTCCTTGGCATTCGGCCTCTCACTTTTCCTCTGGCAATACGCCTGCTGCCCTAAGAGCCAATTGCCGCAGCCATGCCGACAATTCCAGCCCGGCTCGTTCTGCTGCTTCTGTGAGTGCTTGCTTTTGGGTGGCCGAGATACGCATTCTCACCACATCGTCTTTAAGGGATTTAACGGTCGATGCGCGGCGCGCTCTGCGCTTGGTGTTTACCATGCGCCACAATGTAGCCTTTATGTAGCTACGTGTCAATAGCCAATTTTCCACTTGACACAACTTGCGTTTGTAGCTACACTGTATCCACATCACGAGGATAGCTAAATGATGGAACCCAGACAGGAACGAGGCATTGAGCTTGCCAAGACTAGAACGATTCGCCACACCGGAGCGGGTTGGATTGTCCCGTCTCAGGCTGGCAAGGGAACTTACGTCGTCAATATCAAGCACGAGCCACCGACGTGTTCCTGTCCGGATTACGAGCTTCGCGGGATGATGTGCAAGCACATCTACGCTGTGGCCTACGTCACAACGCGGGAAGAGCACGCGGACGGTTCCACGACCGTTACCGAGCGCCTGACTGTCACGAAGCAGACCACCACCTACGCGCAAAGCTGGCCCGCGTACAATGCCGCGCAGACCCACGAGAAAGACAAGTTCCAAGCTCTGCTTTACGACCTGTGTAGCGGCATTCCCGAACCGCATACCTGCAAACCGGGACGCCCGAGCCTGCCGTTGGCCGATGCCATATTTAGCGCGGCATTCAAGGTCTATTCGACTGTTTCCGGGAGACGCTTTATGACCGATCTTCGGGACGCACAGAGCAAAGGATTTATCACCAAGACCCCGCACTATAACTCGATCTTCAACTACCTTGAGAATCCCGGCATGACGCCGATTCTTAAAGCTCTCATCACGCAAAGTAGTCTGCCTCTCAAGTCTGTAGAGGTGGATTTTGCGGTGGATTCTTCCGGCTTTACCACATCGCGCTTCACCCGCTGGTTTGACCACAAGTACGGGCAAGTGCGGGAACAGCACGATTGGGTTAAGTGCCATCTCATGTGCGGAGTCAAAACAAACATCGTGACGGCTGTCGAGATTCACGACCGCCACGCGAACGATTCCCCGATGCTTCCGCCGATGGTCAGGACGACAGCCGATAATTTCCGCATCTCTGAGGTTTCCGCTGACAAGGGGTATGCGGGGCGGAAGAACACGGAAGCTATCGCTAGTGTCGGAGCCGTTCCGTTCATATCCTTCGCGGCCCATCACAGAGGCAATGGCGGGGGAAAGTGGGGCGAAATGTACCACTACTTCATGTTGAAGCGCGATGAGTTCTTGCAGCACTACCACAAGCGTAGCAATGTGGAGTCCACTTTCAGTATGATGAAACGGAAATTTGGAGATGGCCTTCGGAGTAAGACCGACGTGGCGATGGTCAATGAGACGCTGTGCAAGGTACTTTGTCATAACCTAGTCGTTCTCATCCACGAAATGTATGAACTTGGGATTGAGCCGAGTTTTTGGGCAGAAACGGCGCTTGCCCAACAATCGGCGGTTTTGAACTAATTGTTAGGCAAAGCCTAAGGGGGTGGGGTGGGGAGGGTCAAGGGGGTACACATCGGGCGCAATCCCTGACAAATAGACCGGGCTTCACAAAAGCAAATGTCTTACTGCACGTCAGAAACTTTGCCGTTGATGAAGGTTACTTTGATGTCTTTGTAAACGTACAGCTGCTTGGCTCCCAGATTAATGATCTTGTCGGGTTGGCCGATGGCGGCGACTACCTGGTCGGGAGTTTGTCCCTTCTCAATTTGTTGGGGTTGCGGAGGCGGTTGCTGTTGCGCTTGTCCTCCTCCCTGATTATTGCCTTGCTGATTACTGCCTTGCTGGTTACTGCCTTGTTGGTTACCGCCCTGCTGATCGTTGCCGTTGCCGCCTTGCTGTCCGTTGCCCTGATCTCCACCCGCGCTGTCGTCGATGTTCAACAGTCCGCTAATCGTGTCTTCTACTTGGGAAGGGCTCGTGGTGCCTAAGGTTCCTTTTGGAAATTGAAACACGACATCCGCCTTATAGAAGGTGGTTGGGCTGACGTTGTTACAAGAATCGCAGTCGACGATCCCCATGACAACCTGGTCTTTTTGCAGGTTGACGAATAGCCTCGCCGGATAAACTTTTGACCCCACCTGGAAAAACTGGGTCGTGGGCGCCGGCCTGCCTAATTTTCCCAAGCCGAAGCCGAGCGCCTTTTGCCCCACCGTGCTGGGTGAATGAACTGCTCCGTCCTGATACTTAGTGGCGAAGATGCTCTGGTCGGAATATGGAACGCCAAGAATTCCGCCCTTCTTGACGACTAACACGGTGCCTTGCTCCACCACGGCAGCGCCGTTCGAATCCGTGCCCATTTTCACCAGAGTGTATTGCGCCTTGAGTTGGTCTTCAAGCGAAACCGTTGGAGCTTGCGCCAGCATACACGATGTAAGCCCGGCGACAATCAAAGCGATGCCAAGGACGGCCATTCCAATTCTCTGCCGCATTGCAAACTTCCTCCTGATTTGCTGCCGCTCTCGTTCCCAGGGGCAAGAGCGCAGTCTAGGCTCTCTTATATGTTCGTGGAGAGTTGGGCATCCGGCCCGACTGGACGGGACGCCCGTCCCTCCACTTTGCAACTACGGACAGTCGCGCTCTATTGCTGTGACTGCTTGGCTTCGGCTTCTGCAGCGTCAGCATCTTTTTGCTGCTGCGCCAGATCGGCAGACACGCTAGTGTCTGGCTGAGGCGGCGGAACTTCACCGGGCTGAGTTTTGGCGTCAGGAGCGGGCGGTAATCCGTTCTTGCCCTGCTTATCAGCCAACTCCTTGAGACCGGCATCCATCTGGATGCGCAGTTGATTGTGCATCTCCTGCAGATCGTCGGCGGACACGGCCACGGTGACGCCGACCGAGCACTCATCTTTCTTGCTGCTCTTTACCGTGGCGTTGACCATGTTGTCATCGTCTGGCGTGTCAGTGGTGCGGTAAAGAACGTCGCCGGCAGTCAGTCCGCATTCGTTGCCGTCGGAGGTAGTTAAATCCTCGTCGCTGGAGACAACGAAGATGTGGATTTTGGGATCGAGTGCTGGCGGAACCTGATCGCCGGATGCGGCAGGAGCATTGGAACCAGCCGCCGCTGCTACCTGTTCCTGCGCGATTTCGTACTTCATCTCGTCGGTGATCGCTTGCTTGACGTCAGGAGTAAGTTGCGGGCCCGATTGCGGGGCTCCGCCACCTAACATGTAAGCGCCATAAGCGAGTTGAAGGTTGGCGGCAACGAGCGGATCGTTCGACCACAGAGATGCGACTTCAGTAGAGGAACCGTTCGGTGGAAGCAATGCTCCGTTGCCGCCGTTGTCGCCAGTGTCCTGTTGGGCTTCGTAGGCGGCTTGCAGGTTGGCCGCAATCAGATAATCCGTGAGCCAGAAGGCGGCCATCGGATAGACCGGATACGGCGCGAACCACGGACCATAGACGCCGTACCATGGCGCAGCTCCCCATCCCCACGCAGCTACGCCAAAGTAAACCGGCGCGGGCCAGGGATTGAAGGCCCATCCGTAATATCTGGGGCCCCAATAGTAAGCGGGAGCATAGCCGTAATAGCTGCGTCCGCCCCAGCCGTATCCGCGATAGCCATAGGCGTAGTAATGTCCGCCACGATAGTAGGTGCGCTGGTAGTAGGCATGTCCGCCGTGATTGAAGTAGGCGCGCTGGCTATATCCGCCGTGCCTTCCGTAGCCGACGACGGTGCGTCCGTTATGGACGCTCCGGATCTGGCGCCCGCCGTGGATTCCGTGATTGATCGTCATGCCGTGGGTCTGGATGGTGCGAACCGATCCATTCCTGCGCACGGTTGCGCTGCCGCCGCCCCTCATGGCAACGGTGTGGCTTCCGGCTGGCTGATGATGGGCGGCTGCACCGCCGGCTCCGCCGCGGTTGGCGGCGTTGTTTGCGCCTCCACGATTCCCATTGTTTGCTCCGCCGCGCACGTTGTTGTTTGCTCCGCCACGGGCGTTATTGTTGGCACCGCCACGGGCGTTGTTGGTCGCTCCGCCGCGAGTATTTGCATTCGTGCCGCCGCGAGCGTTGGCGCCAGCCTGGACATGCGTATTCGCCGAGGTGCCTCTGTTGTTGGCTCCGACATTGCCGCGGTTGTTCATATTGCCAGCGCCGGTTCCACGATTCGCGTTATTCGCGCCCGTCCCACCTGGCCGGCTGGTTTGGGCGCCGCGATTGGCGGTGCTACCGGTTGCTCCGGGGCGTTGGCCTGTTGTTGTGTGCTGGGCCGCGGCAGGATGCGAACCGCCCCCAGCGGGTCTGCTCGGAGCGGCAGCGTGGGGCGCGGCAGGTGCAGTTTTCTTGTTCTGTGCCGATGCAATAGCGGCGGCGATCAGAAGAAGCATTAGGATGGCCAATTTTGGCAGGGTGTTCTTTTCCCGGTCGTTCGAATTCATAGCTACTCCTGTGAGATGCGAGGTTGATCGCTCATAAATTCATCCGGCAGGAAAGATAGGCGGCGAGACAGATTCGTCAACCTGCGATCCCGCTCATTGCTTATCGATTAGAGCTTCTGGGCCCGAGCGCAATTGGGGGAAGCGTCGGCACCGGCCTTTGAAGTCCCGACAATTTCACACCTGTTTCGCGAAGGTGTCAAGCAAAGCGTCGAAGTTTAGAACGATCCATTAAATTTTGCTTGCTGGTCGTTCCGAAACGAACCAGAGCTGGGATTGACGGAAAAGATCGGCAGAGCCAGACTGAAATGGCATGGCAAAACTTCGAGTTGGCATCTTATTTGGCGGACGAAGCGGCGAGCATGAGGTGTCATTGCTGTCGGCGGCCTCGGTGGTGAATGCGATTGATAAAACGAAATATGAAGTGGTGCCAATCGGCATCACTAAGGATGGTCGCTGGGTGACGGCGGAGCACGCCGAGCGTTTGCTGAAGGGCGAAGAACGAACGGACAAGGGTGTCGGCTCTACACAGGCGATGCAGCTTCGGGCGGGCGATCCGGAGGCAACTCCGGGCGCGGCAGTGCTGGCTTCAGGCGCGGCGGTGGTCGTTCCTCCCGAGCCGTCGCGACGCGGCGGCGGGTTGACGCCGTTTCAAAGTTATGAAAATCTGCGGCGCGCTTCTGATCGTGCGATCAATGTGGATGTCATCTTTCCGGTACTGCACGGGACTTTTGGCGAAGATGGAACAATTCAGGGTCTGCTTGAACTGGCGGACATCGCTTACGTGGGAGCGGGCGTTCTGGGATCTTCGGCCGGTATGGATAAGGACATTATGAAGTCTTTGTTTCGCGCGGCAGGACTGCCCATCGTGAAACATGTGACAGTTTTGCGAGGCAATTTCGAAGCCGAAACTCAGAAAGTGTATCGAGTGGTGGAGAGCAAGCTCAAATACCCCGTATTTGTGAAGCCGGCAAACCTTGGCTCATCGGTGGGAATCTCGAAGGCACATGATCGAAAGGAACTCTGTCCGGCAATCGCGGAGGCGGCGAGGTTTGATCGGAAGATTGTGATTGAGGAAGGAGTCGGCGGAAAAAAGAACAAGGCGCGCGAGATTGAATGCGCTGTGCTTGGAAATGACGATCCGAAGGCGTCAGTGGCGGGAGAGATTGTTCCTTGTAAGGAGTTTTACGACTATGACGCCAAGTATTTAGTGGAGGGATCGGAGGCAGTGATTCCGGCGAAGATTACAAAGGCCGAGATGAAGACGGTTCAGAAGCTGGCGATCTCAGCATTTCAAGCGGTCGATTGCACAGGCCTCGCGCGCGTCGATTTTCTGATGGACCCGAAGTCGAGACGAATCTACGTTAATGAGATCAACACCATGCCGGGGTTTACGGCGATCAGCATGTATCCGAAGATGTGGGCGGCATCAGGTGTGTCCTATCCTGAGTTGATCGATCGCCTCATCCAACTTGGGATCGAGCGCCATGAGGATAAGAAGCGGAATCAGTACAGCCGATGAGAGTATTAGACGTGAGAACAGAGCAAGGGCAACCAAGAAGATCTATCGGTATCGCTGTTGCTGGCGGGTTGCTGCTCGGAGTGCTGGTTGTCGGCGCGATGGGATTGCTGATGCTGTCGCGAAATTCCGGGCGCGCTTTGTTGAGTCATTGGATGTCGGCAGTGACGGGCAGAACGGTTTCGATCGACATGAGGCAGCCCACTGTGGTGGATCGGATTCAGCGGTTGCAACGGCTGGAGACTGTTGTTTACACCATGGATAAGCTGGTAACCGGCGCGAAGGAGAATCCTGTTTTGCCAGACTTTCTCACCGGAGATCGAATTTTGATGATGGTGCACGGTGAGGTTGTGGCAGGAATTGATTTCTCGAATCTCAAGCCGGACGACGTGCGAGTCGACGGCAAACAGATTCGATTACATCTTCCGGCGGCGCAAGTTTTCAGCGTCCGGCTTGACAGCGCGAAGACGCGAGTTTATTCGAGACAAACGGGATTGCTCGTGCCCACCGACCCGAACCTCGAAACGCAGGTTCGGCAGGAGGCCGAACGTGAGATGCAAGAGGCGGCATTGGCCGACGGCATTTTGCGAAACGCACAACAGAACGGTGCGTCGACGATCAGCAGCCTGTTGCAGGGGTTGGGAATCCAGAAGATCGAATTCGACTAGGAATTATCGCGTCGGCATCCCAAATAAGTCGGCCACGCCCATAACCAGCGTGGCCGATTGTCATTATGTTATGTGCGCAGGCGATCAAGCTGCGGCCTGCTGTTGGTAAGCGGGAACGAAGGATTCCGACACGAAGGTTTCAAACTTTGTTGGGGTGGTATTGGCGGCTGAGCGCGCTTCGAGCGCCTTCATGTGTCCGCTGTTCAGCGCGGCGGACATTTCGAGAATCCCTCGCGCCATATTTTCCGACATTCCCATTTGAACCATTGCCGTGAGGATCTGATTGTCGGGTGCCTGGATGTATCCGAGATCAGGTTTACCGATCGCGTTGCCGATTATAGAGGCGACCTCGGTGTAATCGAGATCGCGCTGCCCATGCAACTCCTGGGTGCGCTTACCACGAAAATCGAGGCGCAACAGAGCATTGGCAGCCACGGCGCCGATGTCGCGAGTTGCGATCATGGGAAGCTTAAGATCGGGACGCAAGGGGCCAACGGCGCTGCCCGACATACGAATGGCACCGGCTTGTGCCATCGTGTTCTCCATGAAGTAGCCAGCGCGGAGATAGAGCACATTCGCATCGTTAATCTGATCCAGTTTTTGTTCCAGGTTGTGGAGACCGGCTACGGGACCAGTTCCGCTTGTCTTGTCAGCTCCGTAACTGCTGAGCGCGACAATGTTTTTGACTTTCGCATTTTGCAACGCCGTCGCGAGCGAGCTGCTGACCTGGTCTTGATAAGCGCGAAAGTCATTGCTGGTTGGATTGGGAGGAATCAAGACATAGGCAGCATCGGCTTGGTGAAAGGCCTTGGTGAGCGAGGACGGGTCGGTGACATCGCCGATGAAGATCTCTGCGCCATCCGACGCCAGAGCCTGCAACTTACTTGCGCTTCGTCCGACAAGCCGCACTTTTTGCCGGCGAGCAAGAAGATTCCTGGTGACTACGTGTCCGGTATTGCCACTTGCTCCTATTACGACGTACATGGAGACCTCCGTTTCCAAATTGGATGCGGGAGACAAACTTTCGGTTCTAGAGAGGCGCTTGTTAAGACCAGAAGTCCCAAAAGAGGAAAGAAGCATAATTAACTGCGAATGGGAATCGAGTTGAGGATGAACTAAAGCACTGCTGGGACCTGGTCTCCTATTGTTTTAGCGAACGGATGTACTTCACCAAATCGTGGATTTGCTCTTTGGAAAGTTTGCGATCATAACGCGGCATGCGGTATGCGCCTTTGCTGATGACGTTGAAGAGTTGTTCGTCCGATTGGTTTTGCACAGCGGGTGAAGCCAAGGGACGCAAATTCAGGTTCTTGGCGATCGTCGTATCGGCGGCGCCTTTTGCACCATGACAGGGCGCGCAGTGCGCTTTGTAAGTAGCGACTTCGGCAAATGTAGAGGCTGATAACAAGACCGCCCATGCAATAGCGAAGGCAAACGATCGAGAGAAGAAGAGGGCGACTTCTGGCGCCGAAGCGCGGAAGTATTTCACGGGCGCAGCGGAACGACTGAAGTCGCGCCCTTCCCAAACTTGCGCTGCGCGAACTTGCCCTTCCTTAACTCTATTCTCAATGGAAGTTTTTCCGCCGCTTTTAAAGCCGCGATCATTCAAAGCTTTCCTCCAAAGCTTCCCCCGCGTGACTTGGACCATCCGATTTTACCAGTGCAACTTCATCGCAAACTGGAACTGGCGTGGGTCGTAGGCAGCGGTGGCCTGACCGGCGTTGGTAAAGAGCGGACTTACAGCCGCTACGTTATATCGATTCGCGATGTTAAACATGTCGGCGATCAGCTCCATGTTGATGCGCTCGCCGAAGTAAATGCGCCTGGCTACGCGGAGGTCGTCGAACACGGTCCAAGGGGTAACGCCTGCGTTGCGGCCGAGGTTGCCGTCGAGGGATTGCAGGGTAACGAACGGGAAACTTGCCTGCATCGCAGAAGCGGGCGCGAAAGCCTGATAACACGGTTCCTGGAAGACGCCCGTCGGAGAATATCTTGAAGCGACCGGCGCATTTCCGATTGCGGTGCAGGCGGGATTCACAAAAGTATTCGGACGTCCGGTTAGGGACGACAGCTGCAGGTTGTCATCGCTTCCGGTGATGATGTTAAAGGGGCGCCCGGAACCAAATTCGATGAGGGGAGCGAGCGTCCAATCGCTGAAGAACTTGCTGGCAAAGCCACTACCACTGAGTTTGCCCGACTGGTAGACACCACTGAAGACGAGACGATTGCGTTCGTCGAAGGTAGAGTTGGCGCGATCGAGGGCCGGGTAGTAGCTGTCTTGCGGCGTCAGCGTGGACTCGAGGTCGGTGGAATCGTCGATCGCGTGCGACAAAGTGTATGAAGCGAGAAATTCGTAGTGGTTGCGGAAGCGCTTGCGCAGGTTGACAGTGAGACCGTGATAGACGGAGCTGCCGTTTGAATAGTTGGCATCCATGTCTCCGAAGGGAACGCAGCCCGTAAAAGTTACGGGGTTGCAGGCAGTATTGAAACTGGCAGTGCTATATCCGATTGCATTCAGATACTGCGTTACCAATGGCAATACTGTGGTGACGCAACTCCCGGCACCTTCGGCAAGTAAAAAGTTGGCGATTGACGGATTGATCCCGCCGGGGCGGAAAAAGTTGGTCAGCGCAGCGGAGACCCATGGCAGTCCATTGTTGGGGTTGACACCGCAAGGAGCAGCACCCGTGCCGACCTCAAGCGGGCCGGCGGCGGCGTTGGAATTAGGATCGCTATAAGCTGCTTGCCAGTTGGCCACCATCAAGTCGCCTCGAATAGTGTTGGCATTTATAGGGCGGTTAAGATGGCGGCCACCGTTGAAGTTGTAACCGATACTGAGCGAATAGCCGTCGCCTAGATCGCGCTCGACGGTCAGGTTCGCCTGTTGCGAGTAGGCGTACACAAAATTCTTCGACTGAGGATAGCCGAAGGGTTGAAAAGCTAACGGAAATGCAGCGCCGCCAAATTGAGGCGGCGGATTGACGAGGAAGTTTTGGTTAAGGAATAACGATTGAGGCTGGTTCAAGGCCTGAAATTGCTGTTGGTTGGGCTCATAGAAGAGCTGGCTTACGGGCATGCAATTTGCATTCGTAAGAACGCCGGTGAAAATACTGGCGGCATTGAGATTGCCGGGATTGTAGGGAGTAGAGGCGGCGGTGCAAGGGCTGCCTCCTGCAAAGGCTAACTGGCCGCTAGTAGAGCCGTCAGAGGCATCGCCTAGGAAATAGAGGCCGAGCAGGGGGTGATCATAGAACATACCGAAGGATGCTCGGACCACTGTTTTGCCGTCGCTCTTGGGATCCCAAGCTATACCGATGCGAGGCTGAATGTTGTTCGTGTCGGTCTTGATTCCTTTTTGCAATCCCAGGAAGTTATACGCGGCCAGTGCCAACCCTGTGATTGGCTTGAGCTGCGGAGGGAATTCCACGTCATAACGCACACCATAATTCAAGGTAAGGTTCGGCCGAGCGCGCCACGAATCCTGCCAGAACACTCCCAGTGGTTTGTTGGAGAACGAATCGCTGGGGCTGCCGATGCCCTGAATGAAATCTTGCGGAATGCCCGCGCCATAAGCCTGCACCCCATTCAAGATCGGGAAAGGCTGAGGATATGCGGCGATGGAACCGAAGTCATACACACCGCCGTAGTTCACCGTGAACGTGGCCTTTAACGGGATGTAGTTGAAGTCGGCGCCGAATTTGGTGTTGTGCGACCCGATGGTCCAGGAAAAGTTGTCGGTGAATTGGTAGCGTTGCTCAGTCCGCTGTATGTATGAGTAAGGCTCGCGACCGAAATAGGCGAATCCAGGAATATTGATAGCTGGGTCGGCACCACCGGGGATCTGCGTGTTATAGAAATAGCTCAGGCCGCGGCGGGCGTACTGAAAGCGAAATTCATTGACCTTGTTAGAGCCGATCGTCCAGGTGTCCTGAGCAACGCCCGCTACATCACGATAGGTTTGCTCGGAGGTCCGCGAGTAAGCGTTTTGGCCAAAGGGCTGGTCTTCTCCGCTAACTTCAAGCCCGGTCACAGTGCTAGGACTGACATTGGCACGCAGGGTGAGTCGATTGCTATTGCTTACGTTGTGATCGATCCGAAACGAGTAGAGACTGGTGCCTTCAAAAACCGGGAAGTTCCCTGCCTGAGCCCCTATGGTCTGGTAGGAGGCAGGAACAAAGCAGGGCGGAGATGAGCAAGTAGTGGGAAAGCCGCCGACGCCGGGAATACCGCCGGTGAAACCAAGCGGCCACGCTCCGTTCAGCGCCATGCCTGATGACGCTCCAATAAGAAATTCATAGGGTACGACATTCGGAGCTAGCTGGCCGAATAGAGCTGGGTCACCGGCAGCAATCTGGGCGAGAGTGCCTCCAGGGCCTAAAAAGGCGGCCTGGGCGCTCGTCACTTGAATTGTTCCCAAATCGGGGAAGATTCCACCACCTGCTGTAGTGGAGGTGTCGAAGTTCTGAAGTTGGTAGTAGGGGAGGTCGCTACCAGGCGCAATGCTCGAGAATCCGGTCTCATGGCGGCGCGTGATTTCGTAGGAAAAGAAATAGTACGTCTTATCTTTTTTAATAGGGCCGCCGAAAGCTGCCCCAGCCTGAACCCGAGTGTAGGCCGGGTTCGGCGTCGTGCTGAAGGGGTTGACTGCCTGGAAGTTTCGATTGCGCAGGTATCCGAAAACGTCGCCGTGGGAATCGTTCGATCCAGAGCGCGTAATGATGTTGACCACACCACCCGACGCGCGGCCATATTCGGCGGCGTAACTGTTGGTGATGATCTGGAACTCCTGCACATCCTCTTGGGAGACGGTGGAACGGACGCCGTTGACGGAGTTGTCGGTGGCATCGGCTCCATCGACATTGACCAAGTTGGAGCGGGCGCGCTGTCCGCTAATGTTCAGGCCGGAGGTGGGTGCGGCGCCGGTGGCGGGAGCATTGTCGCGGACGACTTGCGAATCGGTGAGCGTGAACTGGATGTAATTGCGGCCGTTGATCGGCAGATTGTCGATCCGCCGTTCGCCAATGGTGTCGGTGCTAGAACTGCGCGAAGTTTCAACCGTATCGGCTTGAGCGCTGACTTCGACAACTTCCTTACCGCCTGCGACAGCGAGGACGACGGGTAATTCCGCCATGCCGCCGACGGTAATGGCGACGCCGGTGGCTTCAGTTTTAGCGAAGCCCGGCGTGTCGACCGTTACGGAATAAGTGCCGGGAGACAACTGACGCACACTGTATCCGCCCTGGCCGTCGCTGCTCGCGATGCGGTCTAGACCCTTGGCTACATCTCGCACGGTAACGGTGGCGTTCGTTACAACGTTGCCCTTTGGATCTTTTACGCTGACGTGGAGGTCGCCGGTTGCCGCGCCTTGGGTAAATGCTAATTGAGAGCCGAATAAGAGGAGAGCGGCGAAGCAGAACAGATGGAACAGCGCTTTCATAAGGCTCCTGGAAGCTTCGCAACATCACGGTTGCGAAGGCAGAAATCTAAGGTGCGCGGCCTAGGCCAAGCTGGTTCAACTGCAAGCACGGTTATAGGAAGGAATACCGATGATATGTACATCAGCGGAGGGTATTTAGGCAAGCAATAAGGTAGGTTACCGGTGCGGGGACGCGACGTTTGCAGCCTGTACCAGCGTGTTTTATTTAATTTCGATTTCCCGCTTCGGTTTTTACGTTGGTCCGCTGTCGCATTGCGTTTCGACGCAGGTTTCTTTAGATTTTCTAGAGAGCGGGATTACTGGCGTGCCAGAAATATTTCTTGTGCCGTCGCTTACGCATTCCGAAAATTTCAATGGACATTCCATGACTGGCGAACTGCGGCGGGTGATGGTGTGTCCGCCTACGAGCGCAGGGTGGAGCGTTCCGGAGAAAATCGCGCACTGGCGGGAGTTGGGATTCCGGCACGCTCCGGATTTTGAGACAGCGCAAAACCAGCACGATATTTTGTGCCACCTCCTTGAAACGAGCGGCGCGGAGGTCGTGAGTCTTCCATCTACCGATTCGCTGACAATCGATGCGGTTTATACGCATGATGCATCGCTGGCCACAGATTATGGCTTGGTGCTGATGAATCCGGGGAAGCAGAATCGAGTCGGCGAGGCGCAGGCGCATGCGGACTTTTGCGGCGAACTTGGTATTCCGGTTTTTGGCGAGATACGGCTGCCCGGAAATTCCGAAGCTGGCGACATGGTGTGGCTCGATTCGCATAATGTCCTCATCGGCGATGGATATCGGACGAACAGAGTGGGCATTGAACAGATGCGGGCGCTGCTTGCCGCTAAAAACGTTGAGGTGTTGTCGGCGCCGCTGCCTTATGGATCGGGCCCTTCTGCCTGCCTGCATCTGATGTCGCTGATGAGCATGCTTGAAGAGCAAACTATTCTGGTCGATCTGCCATGGCTGGCGGTTGAGACGGTCGAACTGCTGAAGGCGCGCGGCTTCCGTTTGATTGAGATTGAATATTCTGAGCGCGATACGCTCGCCTGCAACGTGCTTGCACTTGGGCAGAGACGGGTGATTGCGATCGAGGAGAATGCAAAGACAAATCAGCGGATGCGCGAGGCGGGATTTGATGTGCGCACGTTTCCGGGGTCGGAAATCTGCATCAACGGAGCTGGCGGGCCGACTTGCCTGACTCGGCCGTTGCTGCGTGTCTGACCCGCTAGCGTCCAGTCCATCATTCCAAAATCGCGTCTGCGGCTCGAAAGAGGAGGCTGCTAAAATAAATCTGGATGCTTTTGCCGTTTGTCCGCGAAATTTTCGCGGAGGTCGAACAGTTACCAGCCTTCACGCGTGCCGCCTCCCATCTCCGGGAGAGCGCGGGGCGTATTAGTGTTACCGGACTTTCCTCCGCAGCTAAAGCGCTCATCATTGTTTTGTTGCGGCGCACGGTCGAACGCCCCTTTGTACTGGTGGTAGCCGACAATCGCGCAGCCGAAGAGCTGCTGCCAGTGCTGCGCGCTTTTTGCGAGCTGACGGTCGCGGCGGATCCGGATTCGGTTGTGAGCCTTCCGGCGCGCGATGTCCTTCCCTTCCAGAATTTGTCACCGCATCCTGAGATTCAGGAAGAACGCGCTACCGCTTTGTGGAAGATTGCTACGGGGCGCGCTGCGATCGTGATTGCTCCGGTGACGGCGACTACTATTCTGCTGCGCCCACCCGAATACTATGCCGACCTGGCGCGGGTTCTGCGTCGCGGCGAGATATTCGATCTGGAAAAATTGCTCGAGCACCTGAACACGGTCGGATACACCTCGACCGATGTCGTCGAGATGCCGGGACAATATGCGGCTCGTGGCGGCATTCTTGATGTTTACTCGCCGGAGGCGGACCGTCCGGTGCGCATTGAATTTTTTGGCGATGAAATTGAGTCGATGCGCAAGTTTGATCCGGCCAGCCAGCGATCTTCGAATCCGGTTGATGAGGCACTGCTTCTGCCGTTGACGGAGACGCCGGTTACGGACGAACTGCTGGCATCGATCAATGCGCGGCTTTCGGGGAAGCGCATTAGTGGGCCGGCTGAAGTTATCGAGCAGGCGGTGCGCGAATCCGGAGCAGGAGTTTTTCCGGGGTGGGAGTTCTATGCTCCAGTCGCAGGGGCTGACCGCACTATTTTCGAACTGCTTCCGGATGCGCGTGTACTGCTCGACGAGCCCGAGGCGCTCGCCCAGGAACTCGACAAAGTGTGGGCTCGCATCGAAGAGGCGCACGAGCGGAGTGGCGTGGGAAATCTGGTTCTTTCTGGCGATCTTTATGTGACGCCGGAGGGCTGGCGCGAAAAAACTGTGGCGCTTGCGGGAGCCGATTTTGAATATCTGGCGCTGGCGCGCGAGGGCAGAACCGAAGCTGCGTTTCTATCGCAGCCTGCAACCCGCTTCCATGGCGCGGTTCCGGCGATGATTGAAGAGGTGCAAAAACTGGTCGGTGGCGGCACGCAGGTGGTTCTTGCGGTGCCGAATACGGGCGAGGTCGAGCGACTGGCCGACATGTTCACCGAATACAACGTTTCGTATCGCTTGGGAAGCCGCACGCGTAGCGGCGAAAGCTATGCCGACGAAACCTCCTATTTTGCAGGGGACGTTTTCACCAGCACACTTCTGAAAGCTTACCTTCCCGATGGATTTGTTTTGCCCGCTGCGCATTTGGCGATTTTTGGGGCGCGCGATCTGTTCGATGAGTCGGACCTGGTGGCGGCGCGGCCGCAGCGGCAGAAATCTAAAGTCTCTGCGTTTCTGTCCGATTTCCGCGATCTGCAGGTTGGGGATTACGTGGTCCACGTGGAGCACGGGATTGGACAGTATCAGGGATTGAAGGAGATTAATCAGGGCGATGGCGTGACGGAGTTCATGTTGCTTGAGTACGCCGAGGCTGCGCGGCTTTATGTGCCGCTGACGCGGCTTGATCTGGTGCAGAAGTATCGGTCATCGGAGGGCGCGAAGCCGGTTCTGAATCATCTGGGCACGCAGGCGTGGGGCAAGACGAAAGCGCGCGTGCGCAAGGCGATGAAGGATATGACCGATGAGTTATTGAAGCTTTATGCGCAACGGCAGTCGGCGCGGGGCCACATCTTTCCCCCTGATACGGAGTGGATGAAAGAGTTTGAAGATACGTTCGAATATAACGAGACGGAAGATCAGGCGCAGGCCATCGCCGATGTGAAACGCGATATGGAATCGCAGCTTCCGATGGATCGGCTGTTGTGCGGCGACGTCGGTTACGGCAAGACAGAAGTGGCGATGCGCGCGGCATTCAAGGCTCTCAGCGACAATAAGCAAGTCGCCGTGCTGGCTCCGACCACTGTGCTTGCGTTTCAGCATTTTGAAACCTTCAAACAGCGGTTTGCGCCGTTTCCTATCACGGTCGAGATGATCAGCCGGTTTCGGACGGCGAAGCAGATCAAAGAAATCTTGCAGAAAGTAGAAGCTGGCAAGGTCGATATTCTGATCGGCACTCACCGGTTGCTTTCGAAGGACGTCAAGTTCGCCGACCTCGGACTGCTAGTTGTTGACGAGGAACAGCGCTTCGGCGTACGTCACAAGGAACGCATCAAACAGATGCGCACCGAGGTTGACGTGCTCACTATGTCGGCGACGCCGATTCCGCGGACGCTTCATATGTCGCTGGTGGGACTGCGAGATATGAGTGTGATCGAGACTCCGCCTAAAGATCGCATGGCGATTCAGACGGTGGTCGCAAATTGGGATGAGAAGCTCATCCAGTCGGCGATTGAACAGGAATTAGACCGCGGGGGGCAGGTTTATTTCGTGCACAATCGCATCGAGACGATTTGGGAGATTGCCGCGAAGATTCAAGCGATGGTTCCGAAGGCACGTATCGCCGTTGGGCATGGGCAGATGGGCGAGGGGGAGTTGGAGAAAGTGATGTTGAAATTCATGCATCACGAAGCGGATATCCTGGTCTCGACCACGATTATCGAAAACGGCCTGGACATTCCGCTGTGCAATACGATCCTGATCAATCGCGCTGACCGGCTTGGGTTGTCGGAACTTTATCAGCTTCGCGGCCGCGTGGGGCGCTCGAACCGGCGCGCTTATGCTTACCTGCTTTTGCCGGCGGAAATTGAATTGACGCCGATCGCGCGGCGGCGGCTTGCGGCTTTGAAGGAATTTTCTGACTTGGGCGCTGGATTCAAGATTGCGGCGCTTGATCTTGAATTGCGGGGTGCGGGAAATCTGCTGGGCGGTGAGCAGAGTGGGCATATCGAAGCGATTGGATTTGAACTTTATACTCAGATGCTGGAACATGCCGTGCGGGAGATGAAAGGCGAGGCTGGCGTCGAGGTCACGGAGATTCAGCTCAATCTCGGCCTCAATATTCGCATTCCGTCCGACTATATAAAGGAGGAGAACCAGCGATTGCGAATGTACAAGCGCGTCGCCGGAATTGAGACGGAGTCGCAGCTGCACGATGTACGGGCGGAGCTGATCGATCGCTATGGCGAGACGCCGCGAGCGGTTCGCAATTTGCTTGATTATGCCGCGCTCAAACTGCAGGCGATGCGAATTGGGGCCAACGCAATTGAGCGCAAGCGGGAGTTTGTGAGCATCAAATTCAGCCAGACGGCGGCGATTGACCCAGGAAAGCTGGCGCGCTTTGTGGCATCGCAGCGCGGTACGCAGTTTAGTCCGGATGGGACGCTGAAGTTCTCGATTAAGATCGACAGCGCCGAAGGAATTCTGCAAACTTTGCGCGACTTGCTGGAAGAGCTGGAGGCGCATCAAGAGGCAGTCCGCTAGGTATGCCGCGAGCAGTTACAATGAGTCTGCGATGAATAAAACGCAAGAACGACGAACCAATGGCGAGCGCCGCAAGGTCAGGAAAGTCCGCAAGGCGATTTTCCCCGCTGCCGGATTAGGCACCCGTTTTCTCCCGGCCACGAAGGCGCAGCCGAAGGAAATGCTCCCGCTGGTCGACAAACCCATCATTCAATATGGCGTGGAAGAGGCGCTGGCTGCGGGATGCGACCAGATCATCATTATTACGGGGCGCGGCAAGAGCGCAATTGAGGATCATTTCGACGTCAGTTACGAGCTGGAAAAGATGCTCGAGGAAAAGAAGAAATACGACCTGCTCAAGATCGTGCGCCAGATTTCTGACATGATCTTCGTCTCTTATGTTCGGCAGAAGGAGGCGCTTGGCCTGGGACACGCAGTGCTGACGGCGCGCGAATTGATTGGCGACGAACCTTTTGCCACCTTGCTTGCCGACGATGTCATCGACGCGAAGGTTCCGGTGCTTAAGCAGTTGATGAAGATTTACGACGAAAAACAATGTTCGGTGATTGCGACGCAAATCGTCGAAGGTCCGGCGATTTCTTCTTACGGCGTTCTGAAGGCGAAAGAGGTCGCCGGGTCTGGCGGCAAATTATTTGAAGTTCTCGATCTGGTGGAAAAGCCGAAGCTTAAAGAAGCACCTTCGAATCTGGCCGTGATCGGGCGTTACATTCTTACCCCCACGGTGTTCGAAACTTTATCCGATATCAAACCTGGAGCGGGCGGCGAGTTACAACTCACCGACGGCCTGCGCGGCCTGCTCAAGCGCGAAAAGATGTATGCATATGTATACGAAGGGCGACGACACGATACGGGCGACAAGCTCGGCTTCCTGAAAGCCACGGTTGAATTTGCGCTGAAGCGCGAAGACCTGGGCGGAGAATTTCGCGACTATTTGAATAATTTGAAACTCGAGATTTCATCTAAAGCCAAGGTTGGCTAGGATCAGTCCCTCACTTTTGTAATAACTCTCCTTAAGTACACGCCGCTCACTAGTACAGCATTCTTTCTGGGGTGCAGGTCGGCGACGTCTACCATGTTCGCCCGATAGATTGGCGCACGACTGTCCCTTAGTTTTGATTTGGACTGAGTGAATTAGAGCTTAGTCGGGAAAGGAAAACCAATGAATAAGGAACAGGTTTCGGGCAAAGTCGATCAGGCAGTTGGAAAAGTAAAGCAAGGCGTCGGGGAAGCCGTCGGTAATGAAAAGCTCGCCGACAAGGGTGTCGTAGACCAGGCGAAGGGTGCGGCAAAGGAAACGTGGGGCAACGCGAAGGATGCTGCGCAGAAGGTGGCCAACTCGCACAAGGATTCCGCGAACAGCAAGGCCGACGAGACGCGCGCGAAGGTCAGCCGATCGGTGGACAACACGAAAGATAACCTGAAAAACAAGATTGACGACTTTAAGGATCGCCACTCCGCTTAGCCGTTCGCGATTTTGACGTATTTTAAGGACTACGAAAGGAGCTTTATGCAAACATCCATCGCGGTTCCTCGTCCGACAGAACGGCCGACGCTTACTGAAATGCCCGGCAGGAACGAAGCCTATTCGGCGGGCGTTTCATGGGCAGCGGTAATTGGCGGGGCCTTTGTATTTGCGTCAATGTCACTCGTCCTGCTTTCGTTGGGCACTGGGCTCGGATTGTCGATGGGATCCGCTTGGTGGAACGTGGGAGCGGGAGCTGAGAAGATCGGCAAGGCTGCAATCGCGTGGTTCATCATTACCGAAATTCTCGCTTCTGCGTTGGGCGGTTATCTGGCTGGGCGTCTTCGTACTAAGTGGGTTCAGGTACATACGGACGAGGTCTACTTCCGCGACACAGCTCACGGCTTACTTGTGTGGGCTCTGGGAATTGTTGTGACAGCGTCATTGTTGGGCGCTGCGGCCACGTCGATCGCGGGAGGAACCACGCCACGAACAGTCAACTCGGGTGCGGCGGCGGGAGCGGAAGCTTCGATGGCAAATCCCAACGCGTATTTTGTGGATATGTTATTCCGATCCAACTCGTTCCAATCCACCGGTTCGGTCGCGCAAACTACAAAAACGCAGAATGCGGATGCTTCAGATCGGGGCACGGCAGAACGCATTTTGAGCCATTCTATGGCGCAAGGCGCGATGTCGTCGGAGGATAGGAGTTATCTTGCGCAATTAGTGTCGACACGAACAGGGCTGAACCCAAGCGATGCCGAGAATCGAGTCTCGCAAGTATTTGGAGATGCCCAGCAATCCGCGGAGAAGGCGCGAAAGGCTTTGGCCCATCTGTCATTGTGGCTGTTTGTTGCGCTTTTGGCTGGAGCATTCTGCTCGAGCTATGCGGGTACGATCGGCGGCAGACAGCGGGATTTTGTCAAGGTGTAGGGATTGTTGGCTGGCGGCCTTTGCGCTGCCTTTGGTGCGGTTTTGAGTTTGATAAAGGAGAGTTATCATGCGTTCGATTTTGCTTTTGCTCTTGGGGGTTCCGCTCCCGATCGTTATTTTGATCGCGCTCTTTAGCCGCTAATAGAACGGCATCGCGGCTGTGGGGAAGCCGGGCACGCCGAACCGCCTACTTTTTCGGGCCGGAAACGAAAGGGTTTCCGGCGATGAAGTAACGCAACGGTTGCTCGGCTGACTTCACGATTCCAATACGTGGCGTAACCACGACTTCTCCTACCCGAAAATTGTCATCCGCGATTCGAAGATCCGAACGCGCACTTACCAGGCTCTTGCCGTTATCTCGATTCCGCGTGATGCTTAGGGCTTCCGCCATACGTCCCGGTCCCGAGGAAATCTTTCTTAGAACGGATACATTTTCTGGGCCGGTGTCACGGTCTAAATGAATCCCTCTTGCCTTGGCCATTTCTTCTATTCCAGCCACCGGTTCCAGTGCTCGAAATAGCACGCCTCCTGCCGCTCCGACCGGCAAGCACGAAACGTTGAAACAGTAGTAATTACCATAGATGAAATATACATACGCGTATCCTGGAGGCCCGAACAGAACGGCATTACGTGCAGTTTGTCCCACGGCAGAGTGAGCTGCCGCATCGCCTTCTCCAAGGTAGGCTTCAGTTTCGACGATCCGGCCAGCCAGAATTTTGCCCGCTGTTTTTCTGATCAGCAATTTGCCTAATAATGCTCGCGCAACGCGGCGCGGGTCGCGATTGAAGAATTCGGCTTTAAGGGTGGTGGTTCGTCCGAGCGAAGTCATGCGCTCTTGTCACTAGATTTTGGTCTCGACATGTATTGCGGGCTGCGGCTCCCTCGCTGCGCTGGATTGGGCTCAAGCCGCGCTCTTCAAGTAGGTGAGGACTTCGTCGGCGTGTCCTTCGGCTTTGACATTGTTGAAGATGTGTTTGATCTTGCCGTCGGGCCCGATCACGAAAGTCGTCCGGGCGATGCCTTTCACTTTCTTTCCATACATATTTTTCTCTTTTACCACGCCAAAGAGATTGGCGATCTTCTTGTCGGGATCGGCGAGAAGCGGGAATGGCAGGCTAAACTTGTCCTGAAACTTCTTCTGGGCGGCCGAGGTGTCAGCTGAAATTCCGAGCAACACAACGCCTGTTTTCTTGATGTCCGAGTAGCTATCGCGAAAGCCGCAGGCTTCTTTGGTGCACCCCGGCGTATCGGCCTTGGGGTAAAAATAAAGCACTACGGTCTTGCCGCGAAAATCTTTCAGGGCAACCTCTTTGCCATTCTCGTCCGTCGTACTGAAGTCTGGGGATTTATCATTGATATTGACATCGTTATTGACTGCCATGGGATTTTCTCCTCGCCGCCGGTTCTATCGTAAACGGTTATATCGCAAGTGGATGTTCGCCGTCACCCTGGCCGCGATGATCGCACTCGCCACCTACTGGCTGGTGGCCCAGGTTGTGACGCCACAGTTCGGACATAAGCAAGCGCCCGACAAGGGTCCTCGCGCCCTGGGATTGGTTCAACTTTCATCGAAGGGCAAAGCTCGCATTATCCCCATTGCCATCATGATGGATGGGAAATTTTACGATGCTGGCGCATATAAGGCTTCGCCTGTTCCCATGGCGCTTGAATACGGAGTCGTCTACGAAGGTTTTAGAACCGGCGTGTCGCAAGGCATCTTCACGATTACGCAACCGGGACAACTGAATCGTACATGGATTGCCGAAGGCAGGTGGCTGCCTGCGGGGGCTATTGATACGAAGAAGAAAAAGAAGTACTCGCCCCCAGTGATCGCGGACGACGACAGGGACGATCGGCCGGTGCTGCATCGCCGCGTTCCAAAAACAGACTCCGACAGCAGTTCGGACGACAGCAATGACAAGGACAAGGACAAAGATAAAGGCAAAACTACAGAGCAGCCGAAGCCTTCTACCGCTTCGGCCTCGCCTGCCGCCACGCCGACTGCTAGCGCTCCGGCCGCAACCGGTACGCCGAGTGCGACTGATAGTGCAAAGTCGACTGCGCCGGCGCCCTCGGCAAAGGCAACTGCGGATTCGTCAGATGAACCGGTTCAGGATCCAAATCGTCCGCGATTGCGGCGCGGAAAGCCGGACCCAAAGGAGCAACACGAAGCTTTTACGACTTTTGACGCTCTCGATGCTACTCCGGCCGCAACCACGGCGGGGAAAACCAGCGCAACGGTTAAGGATGCTGCGGTCGTGACTCCGGCGCCGGTGACTCTTATTCCGGCGATCTCCGATGCTGGCGGACCAGAGCCGCGTTCCTACGCTTATGATTTGAAGCCAGCCGAAGAAGCAATCTACCGCAACAAAATGTTCGAATTGGCGACGGAGCAGCTTCGTGCACAGGCCAGCGCGGGGACAAAGCAGACTGCAGCGGCGCGAAAGTCATCGGTTAAATCGGCGGCTAAATCGGCGAGCACTTCGGCCGACAAGGCTCAGCCTGTCTTTAACGACGTTAGTTTGCGCATTTTTGATCTCTCCAGTTCGAACGAGCCGGTATTGGTGCTCTCGGCGAAAACTCATCCTGAGGGGAATGACAGTTCCGAGCCAAAGGAGATCACGCTGATAGCCCGCACCAATCTCGAAGGCGAATTGCGCAAGCTATTCTTCTCGCAAACGGATTCGCGACACCTTGACATCACTCCACGTATGGAGCTGATCGATGCGGTCGATGCCGACGGCGACGGACGCGGCGAACTGCTTTTCCGGCGGACGTTCGACGATGGGAGCGCCTATGCGATTTACCGAGTCAGCGCCGACCGGCTCTGGCCGCTGTTCGAGGGAACTCCATAACTCGATCGTATGATCGGGCGATCGGGTCATCTGTCATCAAAAAACCAGCCTCAACCGGATGATCATCAAGCACGATTAGTTCCGGGTTTGTTAGCATTGAGAGCGATCTGCTTCGAGGTTGCTTGTGAAAAATCTTCTCTTCTCACTGATTTTGTCTGTCGTCTTGCCGGTGTCGGCGTTTGCGGTTGAGGGCAAGGCCGTTTCTTATAAATCTGGCGACGAGAGTGTCAGCGGCATTCTCTATACGCCTACTGGTAAAGGACCGTTTCCGGCACTGGTTGTGATTCACGAGTGGTGGGGATTGAATCACTGGGTGAAGGAGCAGGCTGGCAAGTTTGCAGATCAGGGTTATCTCGCGCTGGCGATCGATCTGTATCGCGGAAAAGTGGCTGATAATCCAGATCTTGCCCACGAACTGATGCGCGGCGTGCCGGAAGACCGCGCCAAGCGGGACTTGGAGGCTGCCTATGATTTTCTGGCATCGCAACCGGACGTGAAAAAGAACCGGATCGGAGCCATCGGGTGGTGCATGGGTGGAGGCTACTCGCTTGATATGGCGCTGATTGAACCTCATTTGGCGGCGGACGTCATCAACTACGGGCATCTGGCGACCGACACTTCGGAACTGGAAAAGATTAACGCTCCGATTCTGGGAAGTTTTGGCGGACAGGATCGTGGCATCACTCCCGACGATGTGAAGAAATTTCGGCAAGCGATGGAGAAGCTGGGCAAGAAGGTCGAGATAAAGATTTATCCTGATGCGGGACACGCGTTTGAAAATCCCAACAACAAGCAGGGCTACCGGCCAGAGGACGCAGCGGACGCGTGGCGGCGGACGGTCGATTTTCTTGCGGCAACCTTAAAGAAGTAACCGGATGTTCCGGTGGCGGACCTACTAACGACAGTGTTTTATTGGGCTTGGCTTCAGTTGAAGCGGTGTTCTGGAGAAAGTGTTAGAACCTTCCGGTTGCGGGAAGGCGTTAGTCCACCTCTCAGAAATTTCTTGTTAGAATTTCGAACCGGACGATGGAGAGGAATTTCCACTTGCCAGAAGGTACCGCTCTGGTTACTATGCACGCATCTTTCTTTGCAATTTTTTGGATCGTTTTGCAGTTGAGTCAGCTACGCATCTATGAATATCGGCGAGACCATCCGTAATTTCCGGCTCCAGCGAAGCATGTCACAGGGCGACATCGAAAAGCGCACTGGCCTGTTGCGCTGCTATCTCTCGCGAGTCGAGAATGGCCACACGATCCCTTCGCTCGATACGCTTGCCAAGATCGCGGGGGCAATGGACCTGGCTTTGTCACAATTTTTCGCCGATGGCAATAGCAATGGCCATAAGGGGTTGCCGCAGTTGTCCGACGACGAAGTTCGTTTTTTGAGCCAGATGCGCCGGTATTCCGCCAATCTGAACGATAGCGACCGCAAGTTGGTGCTGGCTATGGTGAAGAAGATGGCGTCCGGTGCCTCGAAGTAAAGTAGCTCTCACTCTCGGCACTCAGCATCTCTCATCAGCTCTTAACCGTCGGCGCACGGTACTTTCGTACCATTTCTGGCGTGTCCGGTTGGAACCTCGCCATACCGCCCCCGCAAAGCTAAGCTAAGGATTGGGGGATTTCTGTGACCATTGATGAGGAGTTGGATCTCCTCGATCAGCAGCTACGACGGCTGAAGATCGAATACGAGGTTTTCTTCAACAATCCCGCCAAACGGCCTCCCACCGATATTGAATGGAAGGTGCTTTCGTTAATTCGCAAGTTTAGCGATAGCCCTCGGATGAGTTTTCCCCAGCGATATAAGTACAACGCAATGGCGCAGCGCTACGCGATTCAAAGCGACCTTTGGCGCAAGAAGATGCGGATTCGCGAAGAGGGCTATCGCCGGCCGCAGGACGCGATTCTATCGGTACAGGGCGTGCACCGGGTTGCAGAAGTGGAACAAAAGCACGCGGTATATGGCCTCACGCGATCGGTGGATGCCGCGGCAGGAGCATCGCAGTCTTTTGCGGTGCGTTACTCTGGCGCGGCGGCGGAGCGCGAGCAAATTCAATTTTTGTACAAAATCCTGGTTGAAGCCAAGAAAAAGTCGGGTGAAAAAATTTCCGGGGACCTCGATTCCTTTGCCGCATTCGTCAAGAAAAAGACCAGCGAAATTCGCAAGCAGCATAGTTGCGAGGCCGTGGAATACTCGGTCGAGATGCAGGACGGACAGGTGAAGCTTAAGGCCAAGGCGAAGGTCTGAGTGTTCAGCATTAAGGTTTGCGCAGGCACGTGCTTGAATCCACGTCCTGCCATTGTCCATCTTGCTGGAAGGAATATCTGACTGTGAAGCTGTTCGCGCCATCTTTTGCAAATTCGAATCGCTCCGCAGGAGCGGCTGAATTTCCCAGCGCTTTGCCGTCCCACACTAAGCTGGAACCGGAAAAGCCGGGGGAATAGAACACTCGAACACCGCCGGTAGAATCCTGAACAGTAGACACATATTGCTGTCCCTTTTCGTCCCAGCCCCATTCGGAAAGCGCATGGTAGGAAAATGGCGGCCGGTCATCGTGCCGGAACAACATCCATTTATTTTCCAGCGCGGACTCGAATGAGAGGTCGGCGGAGATTGACTTTCCTGAGCGAGTGAACTTGCCATCGCATGACCAGTGTCCAGAGAACCATTGCAGATCCGCAATGCCCTTCTTCGTAGGCGTGGTCTGCGCTCGGGCGGTGAATGCCAATATCAGGAACAGGGCGAATAATAGGATGATTCGACTGCCGAAATAGCTTGCCCTCATGAATCCCTCCGCGCATAGACGGATTATTGGGAAAAAAGTTAGCACAGGGGCGCGATCGGCGAATGATTCCGAGACAGAGGTACTGCTAGAATCTTTTTTCTATCCATCTCATTGGTTGCAGAGGCTTCATGTCAAAAATCCAGCGCGCCATTCTCAGCGTCACTGACAAGTCCGGACTGGTAGATTTCGCGCGCAAACTTGCCGCGCTGGGCGTGGAGTTGGTTTCAACTGGAGGCACGGCGAAACTGCTGCGCGAATCCGGGCATCCCAGTGAAAGATATTTCCGAGCTGACCGGATTTCCTGAAATGCTGGATGGACGGGTTAAAACGTTGCATCCGAAGGTCCATGGGGGAATTCTTCATCGGCGGGACGACAGCGGGCATCGTGCAGCGGTTGCTGAGCATGGGATTCCGGCGATCGATATGGTGGTGGTCAATCTTTACGCGTTCGAGAAAACCGCGGCGAAGGCGGATGTGCGGTTTGAAGAATTAATTGAAAACATCGATATTGGCGGTCCTTCGATGATTCGCTCGGCGGCCAAGAATTTTCAGGACGTGGCAGTCGTGACCTCACCCTCGGATTATGCAGCGATCGCCGAGGAGATGACTCGGTTAGGCGGAGAGCTTTCGCGGGAAACAAAGTGGGGGTTGGCGCAAAAAGCTTTTGCCACCACGGCAGCTTATGATTCTGCCATCGCCTCGACGCTCGAGCGAGTGGGTGCTGAGTTCTCGCGGCAGCCATTCGAGTTAAAAACGGCGCGAAGGTTTCCCGCAAAATCTGCGGCTGTCTTTTCAAAAAGTGACTGACTTGCGTTATGGAGAGAATCCGCACCAGAAGGCCACGATGTATTCGGACGGATCCGGCAGGGGCGTGGCGAGCGCACGGCAGGTGCAGGGTAAAGAGCTTTCATACAACAATATTGTGGATCTGCAGGCTGCGTGGGATCTGGCGCAGGAGTTCGAGGAGCCGGTCTGCGCCATTATTAAACACACAAATCCCTGCGGAACGGCGACCGGCAAATCGCTGGCCGAGGCTTATGTGCGGGCCCTGGAATGCGATCCGGTATCGGCGTTTGGCGGCGTGATTGGAGTGAATCGTACCGTGGATGCGGCGGCTGCAAACGAAATGGCCAAGCTGTTTCTGGAAGTCATTGCGGCGCCGGCGTTCGACGAGGGCGCGAAGGCAGCTTTTGCTTCGAAGAAAAATCTGCGGCTGGTTGAAGTTCCGGCCGGGCAGCAGAGATGGGTGCTGAAAAATATTTCCGGCGGCATGCTGGTCCAGGATGCTGACCGGCATAACCTGGTTGACGCCGACCTGAAGGTTGTGACCAAGCGGCCGCCGACGGCGGAAGAAAAACGGGCATTGTTATTCGCGTGGAAAGTTTGCAAGCACGTGAAGTCGAACGCCATCCTCTACGCCCGCAACGGACAAACGGTGGCAGTGGGCGCCGGGCAGATGAGCCGCGTCGATTCCTGCAAGGTCGGCGCGATGAAAGCGCAATTACCATTGAAGGGCACGGTGGCCGCTTCTGATGCTTTCTTTCCCTTCCCAGATGGCGTCGAGGAAATCGCCAAAACGGGTGCCACTGCCATCATTCAACCGGGGGGGTCGGTGCGTGATCAGGAGGTGATCGAGGCGGCGGACCGGTTCGGGTTGGCCATGATCTTCACTGGAGTGCGGCATTTCCGGCATTGACCTCTAAATGTCAGTAATCTTCGGTCAGTAATCTAGTCTCTGATCTTTACTTTTTTTTACAATGACCTTCCAAAGCCGCTGTACTTTCGGCTTCGTTACTGCTATGCGCTTTCTGTCCGCCAAACTGCTGGCAAAGGGTAGAATAGTTAAATCCGGATGGCTGCGGATTCGCATCCAATTGACCAACGGTCTGCAATTGACCAAAACGGTCTGTAATTTAATGGTGTAGGATTTTTCATGAAAAAACGGCTGTCGATAGCTTTTGTCATCCTCACAGGATCTTTTTTATTGGGCCAAAATCAGCCCGTTCACTCCGCGGATGCGTCGGCTCCGGCTAGCTCGGAAACCTCCAACAAGGCCAAGACGCCCGATCGCGCCGCCGCCTATTACCACTTCGCACTGGCGCACATGTATGAGGAACAAGTGGCCACCTACGGGCGCAGCGAATTGGCGAATAAGGCGATTGAGGAATATCGCGCTGCCATCGATGCCGATCCAACTTCGGCGTATCTGACCTCCGGGCTCGCCGAGCTGTATGCCAAAACTGGGCGCATTCGTGACGCCGTGGTCGAGGCGCAGGACATCATCAAGAAAAATCCTAACAACTTGGAAGCCCGCCGCCTGCTTGGGAGGATTTATCTGCGCTCGCTTGGCGATATGCAGGCCGGTAGCGGTTCAGAAAATGTCTTGAAGCTCGCAATCGATCAGTATGAGCAGATCGTCCGCCTGCAGCCCGACAGCACGGATGACCACCTGCTGCTTGGCCGGCTGTATCGCCTGAACAACGACCTGCAAAAAGCGGAAGCAGAGTTCAAGACCGCCGTAAAGCTGCAGCCGGACTCCGAAGAAGCAGTTACCACGCTGGCCTATCTCTATAACGAGCTTGGCGACACGGCGCGCGCCACGCAGGTTCTGAGTTCGGTGCCGAACGGGGAGAAGTCGGCAAAGCTCTACGCCGCGCTGGGGTACACCTACGAGCAGCAGAAGCAATACAAGGAGGCCATCGACGCGTATCGACACGCGATTGAGATGGACCGGGACAATCTGGATGCCATTCGCGGTCTGGCTCAGAACCTGCTGAACGATGGGCAGGCCGATGCCGCTCTCGAACAATACAAAGTGATTGCGGATGCGAATCCGGAAGATGCTCAGACTTATGTTCGGATCGCAGAAATCTATCGCAAGCAGGGCAAGTACGATCTTGCCCTCGACGATCTGAAAAAAGCCGAGTCCATGGTGCAGGATTCGGTCGAAGTTCCCTACAACATAGCGGCAATCTACCAGGCGCAGGGCCGTTACGACGAAGCGATTCCGATCATGAAGGACCTGCTGAAAAAATCGGAAAAGCCGGAGGGGAAGTATTCGAATGGAGAGAAGAGCAATCGGGCGGTATTTCTGGAGCGACTCGGCTCGATTTACCGCGATCAGGGAAATAATCAGGCGGCGGTCCAGAGCTTCCGTGAGATCGTGGATTTGGGCGGCGATGACAACATTGAGCGCGGCTATCAACAGATCATTGATACATGGCGCGACGCCAAGGAATGGCAGAAGGCCACCGACGCGGCGCAAGAAGCGGTGCGCAAACTGCCTACCAGCCGCGATCTGAAGATGGTGCTGGCGGCGCAGCAAGCGGATATGGGGGACGCCGACAAGGCGCTGGCAGAGGTCCGCGCCATGTTAAAGGGCGACTCTGATGACCGCCAGGTTTATCTCAATCTGGCGCAGATGTACACCCGGCTGCGGCGCTTCCCCGAGGCGGAGCAGGCGCTTGACAAGGCCGAGCAACTCTCGACGAAGTCGGACGACAAGGAATATGTCTGGTTCCTCCGGGGCTCGACTTTTGAGCGCGCGAAGCGCTATCCCGAAGCGGAAGAGCAGTTCAAGAAGGTACTGGCCAGCGATCCCGACCATGCTTCGACGCTCAATTATCTGGGTTACATGTTGGCCGACCAGAACATGAAACTGGACGAAGCGCTCGGATATATCAAGCGCGCAGTGGATCTTGATCCCTCGAATGGCGCTTATCTCGATTCGCTAGGCTGGGCATATTTCCGCCTGGGAAAATTCGAATTGGCGGAAGACAATCTGCTGAAGGCTTCGCAGAAAATCAATACCGATCCCACCGTTCATGACCACCTGGGCGATCTATACCAGAAAACTGGACGCCTGAAACTAGCCGCCACCAACTGGGAGCGGGCGCTCAACGAATGGAATCGCACGATCGCTGCTGAAGTCGACCCGGCTGATGTTGCCCGCGTGCAGAAGAAACTGGACTCGGCAAAAATGAAGCTGGCTAAAGAAGAGGGCGCGAAGTAGCGACTGGCTTTGGCATCGTTCATTCCCTGACTACGATTCGCTGACTCTGATTCGCCAACCCTTATTCCCTGACTACGAGTCGCTGATCGCGACCTACCCGACTCGTTGATTTCGCTGCTAAACTTTCTGCATGCTCGCCGACTATGCGGTCCGCGTCGAAGATTCCCGCGGACGCCGCCATTCCGAGCCAGCGCATCCCTATCGCAACGATTTTCAACGCGACCGCGATCGCGTGGTTCATGCTCGCGCTTTTCGACGTCTCGAAGCGAAGACGCAAGTATTTACCCGCCGTTACTCCGACCACTTCCGTAACCGTCTTACTCATACCATTGAGGTCGCGCAGATCTCACGTACGATTGCGGCGCAACTTGGCCTGAATAGCGATCTGGTCGAGGCGTTGGCGCTGGTTCACGATCTTGGCCATCCGCCTTTTGGCCATTCCGGAGAGAAGGCGCTCGACGCCGCCATGCGCCAGCATGGTTTTTTATTCGATCACAACCTGCATGCGCTGCGCATTGTGGAGGACTTCGAACTCCGTTACGCGTCTTTTCGTGGGCTCAATCTCACTTTTGAAGTTCGTGAAGGCATCATCAAGCACTCACGCGATTACGACGCCAAGGAGCATCCCGAACTTGCGGAATATATGCTCGATCAACGCCCTCCGCTGGAAGCGCAGTTGATCGATCTGACTGACGAGATTGCTTACAGCACGGCCGATTTAGACGATGGCTATGAGGCGCGGTTGCTCAACCTCGAGCAGATTGCGGAGAGTGTCGATCTTTTCGCGCGCCATTATCGCGAAGCCAGAAGCCGCTTCCCGAACGTCGTCGGGAAGCTCATCTTTAATGAGGCGCTGAAAGCGCATTTTTGATGACTTTGTGGGAGACCTGATCACGAATACGGCTCGATGCGTAGAAGCGGCTGGAGTGCATTCGGTGGAAGACGTCCGCCGGCACAAAGAGCGATTGATCGCTTTTAGCCCGCAAGTAGAAGAGCAGCGCCGCTGCCTGAAAAACTTTCTTTACGAAAATCTTTATTACAGCCCGGCTCTGGCATTAGAAAAGGAAGACGCTGAGCGAATCACCGGAGAACTCTTCGCTCACTGGATGGAGGAACCCGGCGACCTGCCGCGCAACTATAACGAAAAAGCAGCCCATGAGCCGCTAGCTCGCGTCATCTGCGATTACATCGCGGGCATGACTGACCCGTTCATCTATGAGCAGTATGACAAGTATTGCCGCGATTAGGTAAGTGGTAACCGAACAACCTACTGACATCCAGCGGCGAGAACTTACTGCGAGATCTCAGTCTTGCATTGAACGACGGGGAAATACCATTAGAGTCGCAACGGAGAAAGTTTAGGTTCTTTGTCTCCGGTGAAGTGCTTATGGCGAATACCTTTGGAACCGACATTTTGATTCAAGCTGAAGACCCGATGAAAGCTGCCGAGTTCTATGTTAAAGCGTTAGGCTTCGAGATCACCGACAAGAACCCGAATATGGTCGGCCTGCACGGAGAAAATATCAATTTGTTTATCGAGCCCGGTCCGGCGCTCGGACCCGTTCTCGAAGTTACAATGAAGAGCGTTAAGGAAGCGAAGGCAAGTCTTACGAAAATGGGCTGCCAGATCGTTAAGGACGAGCCCCACTTTCCGAGGTGTTACGTCAAAGATCCGAATGGGCTCATCTACAATCTGACGGAGTAAGAACGCGGAATGATTGCCGGTCTGAAAACTTCCGAAATTAGACGCGCCTACTTGCTGTAACTAACTCTGTAAATCACTCCCGCCGAGTCATCGCTCACATACATCGATCCATCGCTGCCGAAGGCAATCCCCACCGGACGGCCCATCCAGCGGCCTTTTTTCGTTTCACCAGGAGCGAGCCATCCGGTGATGAAATCTTGCGCATTGCCCACGGGCTGGCCTTTATCGTCGAGTTTGATGCGCACAACCTTGTATCCCGTTGGCACGCTGCGATTCCATGATCCGTGGAAGGCTACGTAAATGTTGTTCTGGTAGTCTGCCGGAAACTGCGAACCCTCATAAAAAGCCAGCCCGAGCGGCGCGGAGTGCGCTTGCATCTGGACCTTTGGCTCCAACACACTCTGGCACCGATCGTCTCCGGGCTTGGTGAAATTTGAATCGGGAACGCGGTCACCATAGCAATAGGGCCAACCGCCATCGCCGCCACCAGTTCCGAGATCGTAGATCGTTTCGGGCGGCAGATCGTCGCCGAGCCAGTCACGGCCGTTGACCGTGGCCCAAACCGTGTCCGTCTTCGGATTCACTGCCAGCCCGACAGCGTTACGCAGGCCCTTTGCGAAGATCTCTTGGCCGCTGCCATCGGGATTGAATTCCATCACCGTCGCTCGCCGCGGATCTTTTTCCACGCACACGTTGCAGCTCGATCCGGCTGAGACATACATCTTGCCGCCGTGAAAGATCACGGTGCGCGTCGAGTGGCCGCCGCCGGTTGGCAGATTGGCAAGCTTAACTGGATTCGATGTACGCAGATTGGCTTCGTCCCAGTCGTAGCGGCTGACTTTGTCGTTCTCGGCGACGTAGAGCTTGCCCTCGTAAAACGCGAGCCCGTGCGGTTCATTCAGTCCCTTAAGTACGGTGACCTCCTTGTCAGCCTTGCCGGTGTGTTTTGCATCCGGAAAAGCGGCTACTCTGCCTTCGCCTGATTCGCTAACCAACAGAACGCCGCCGGGACTGAAGACCATCATGCGCGCACCCTCCGCGTCAGAGGTGAAAACCGTGATGTGAAATCCTGGCGGCGCTTTCAGGCGCGAGAGATCAAAGGGAGTCTGTTCGGCGTTCGCAAGCTTGCCCGGAGCGAGGAAAGTTAAGAGCAGTGAAATTACAATTGGCGACAAGAAGTCGGCTTTCCGATTTCGCATATTTGGTTGGGATGATTGCGCGGTCTATTTCGTTCTTTATTTTTAATGATTTCGGCGCGATACAGTTGGGCACGCAGTTTTTATACCGGTTCCCGCCAAAATTACCGCCAGAGGTGGGCAACGCGTGGCTCTAAGGAGTACAATATATATGAAAATAAAGCACTTGCAATGCCTGCCCGAACTCGAGGCATTTGGCACGCAAACTGTTTATAGAAATGTAGGCCCGTAACGTGGGCCGGCATTTTCAGAAGCAACCTTTGTGAGGCAAACGCAGCATCAGCGTTGTCGTCAAAGTACGGTACGGCTTCTAGCAATGACGAATTAAAATCGCGCTCACCGAGCGCGGAGTGGTTTTGCCACTCCCAATTGGAGGAAGGTTAAAAATGAAAAACCGCACCATCTTCGCTCTGCTTTTGGCTGTAATCCTGGCTGTGCCAGTTTTAGCGCAAGACAATTCAACATCGCAGACGCAGCCGGCTCAGTCCACAACGACCTCGTCTTCGACCCAAACGGGAACTAATGCGAACAGCGCTACGGGCAAAGAACCCCTGCAACCGGAAACCCGCGAGGGCTTCTGGGGACACTTGAATCCATTTGCGCGCAAGAAATATGTTGCTCGGCAGACACAGCCGATCCGCGACCGCATCAATGAACTCGATGAGCTGACAGCGGCAAACAGCAAGGCGATCAAGGATACCGATGCGCGCGCCCAGCAGGGCATTCAGTTGGCTTCGGCGAAGGCAAACGAAGCCGATCAGCATGCGATCGATGCAGGAAACAAGGCGCAGGCCGCGCAACAGACCGCGCAGCAGGCTCAAACCCGCCTGAACACCGTTGAACAGGTGGTCACGAACATCGATCAGTATCAGGCTGCAACTCAAACCGAAATTCTTTTCAAGCCCGGGCAGACCGTACTGAGCCACAATGCCAAGAACGCTTTGGATGAGATGGCTACCCCCCTGAAGGATCAGCGCGGCTATGTCGTCGAAGTCCAGGGCTTCGCCTCCGGTCATGGGCAGGTGGCGATCGCGACTTCGCAGAAGATGGCGGAGTCGGTAGTCCGCTACCTCGTGCTGAATCATGATATTCCGGTCTACCGGATCTATCTTGTCGGCATGGGCAATGCCCCGGTTCCAAATGCGACCGCTACGGGCGAAGAAAAGCCCAAGACGAAGCGCATGAACGGTGGCCGCGTGGAAATCAGCCTGATGAAGAACAACCTTGAGCAGCTTGCCTCATCCACTAACAATACTCCGGCAGATCAACCGCAACAGAAGTAACCGGCAACACCTCCCCTGAGGGCCTCCTGCGAAAGGCTGGAGGCCTTTTTATTGCATTGATTATGTGCGGAAATAGTTCCAACCTCTGGAACCTGAGCTCGACCTCGACTCTACGAGTCGAGCGCTTCTCGCCGCAGTTTGCGGCTTTCGGCCAGGAGCGCCATGGAGTGCATTAGATTCTGCAAGGTAACGATTCCGACTAGGTGCTGCTCATCGACAACCAGAATGATGCTCAAATTTCGCGCAGCCAGTTTACGGAACGCGGAAGCCAGCGACTCTTGTTTCGCGGCCACGTCGAAGATGCGATTCATAGCGGCTTGCACATAGCCGTTCCCTTCGGATCGCAGAGCGTCAAGGATTCGCTGCCTCGAAATCACGCCGGCCATATCGACGCCGCGCACGACTGGAAAATCGTCCTGCAGTGTGTGAACTGCCTTATCGAGGGCGTCTTCGAGCGTGTCTGCGGGCGAAAGCGTAACGAAGTCGGTGAGCATGACCTCTTCAAGGCGCACGCTTTGCAGTACGGATTGAAACATCGCCGAGCGCTCTTCAAGCTGCGCCCCGGCAAACAGAAAGAAGCCGATCATCATCAGCCAATAACCGTCCCAACGCGTTTCCGCGCGGCTGCTGATCAGCATTCCCATCATGATCATCAGAATTGAAAATACGTTGCCGATGCGGACGGCGCGTTGAGTCGCTCGCACCATGTCAATCTGGCGCGAAAAAAGCGCGCGCAAAACGCGCCCGCCATCCATGGGATAAGCCGGCAGGAGGTTGAAAACCCCGAGATAAACGTTCGCCCACACGATGCTTCGCAGCAGCGCAGATGAGTGAAGAAGTGGCTTGGCGGTGAGCGAAAAGCCCGGAATCAACACCAGCAAAACGAGTGCGGAAATACCCGCGATAAAGATATTCACCAGCGGTCCAGCAACGGCGATGCGAATGTCACGCTTCCAGCCATTTGCCGGATCCGGGATGACATGCGCTTCGTCAAGAATCGTGATTCCGCCGATCGGCAGCAGGATAATACCTTTTGCCGGAACACCCGAGCCCAGAGCCACCAGAGCGTGGCCTAATTCGTGCAAAACAACGCTGCCGAAAACAATTCCAACCAGGCCGAGAACGCGCGCGGCGGCGTTGGCATCCTGCGTGGCGGCTTCGGTGCTCCACACAAAAAACAGCAGAAACAAAAACGTCAGGTGTATTCGGACTTCGATTCCGAAGAGACGTCCGATCGGGATGGACCAGCTGCGCATCGACATCGCCTACCAATATTCTACTAGTTAGACAGCGAATGACACGGCGGAGATGCTAAAACAAGAAACGGAAGGGCTGGGGGCTGAAGAGAGGCGGAAGAAACCGAAACGACTGAGCACCATTGTATGAGAGTGATTGCAGGTCAATATCGAAGCCGAAAGTTGCAGTCATTGCCGGGCCTCGAAATTCGGCCGACGTCCGATCGGCTGCGCGAGACGCTATTCAACGTGTTATGCGCGGGCGATCCGGCAGCGCTTGGCGGCACAACTTGGCTTGATTTATATGCGGGAACCGGCGCCGTCGGAATTGAGGCGCTGAGCCGCGGTGCCAGGATGGTGCACTTTGTCGAATTATCTAAAGTAGCCGCCGAAGTTATCGCCGCGAACTTGAAGTCTTTGGGCATTGAACGTAATTCCAAAGTCATGAGAACCGACGCCGCGAAAGCCTTGCGTCAATTGGAGACGACAGGGCAAGTTGCCGATTTCATTTTTCTCGATCCTCCATACTCAATGAAAGATGAGTACACGAAGACGCTGGCCGCTCTCTCGAAATCGAATTTGCTGCCTGAGCGAAACGTCGTAATTGCCGAGCATGAAAAGAAATTTGATCCCGGAGGGGCATTTGGCGAATTGCGCCGGTATCGCAAGCTCGTGCAGGGAGACGCGGCGCTGAGCTTTTATCAACGGAGTTAATAAAAGCGAGACCGCTATAATCACTACGACATGGCCAACTTTCCCCCAGTTGACGAACAACTGGCATACATCAAGAAGGGCGCAGCGGAAATTGTTAAGGAATCCGAACTGCGCTCGAAGCTTGAACGCTCGCTAACTTCGGGTAAGCCTCTGCGCATAAAGGCCGGCTTCGATCCGACCGCGCCTGATCTGCACCTGGGGCACACCGTGCTGCTGCGCAAACTCAAACACTTTCAGGATCTCGGGCATACTGTCATCTTCCTGATCGGTGACTTCACCGGGATGATCGGCGATCCAACCGGCCGCTCCGCAACGCGCCCTCCCCTGACGCGCGAGCAGATTGCTGAGAATGCCGAGACCTACAAAGCACAGGTTTTTAAGATTCTCAGCCCGGAAAAAACCGTAGTCGACTTCAACAGCCGATGGTTCTCGAAATTCTCCGCCGAGGATTTCATTCGCCTGACCGCGAAATACACAGTTTCGCAGATGCTCGAGCGCGAGGATTTTCACAAGCGCTTCCATGACGAGAAGCCGATTGCCATGCATGAACTACTCTATCCGCTGGCTCAAGGATACGACTCCGTAGCACTCGAAGCCGACGTGGAACTGGGCGGCACCGATCAGAAATTCAATCTACTGGTAGGACGGGAGTTGCAGCGAGCCTACGGGCAGGAATCGCAGGTCGTGCTGACGACGCCGATTCTCGAAGGCCTCGACGGCATTAACAAAATGTCAAAATCGCTCGGGAACGCGATTGGAATTCACGAGTCCTCCGCTGGAGATGTACGGCAAGGTAATGTCGATTTCCGACGAGATGATGTGGCGCTATTACGAACTGCTAACGGATATGCGAACAGAGCAGATCGCGGCAATGAAAGCCGATGCAGCCAGCGGCAAGGCGCATCCAATGGCGCTGAAAAAGGAGCTGGCGCGGTCGATCGTGGCGGATTTTCACTCGACCGAAGCGGCAGTGAAGGCGGCCGAGGATTGGGCGAAACAATTTCAGAGAGATCAGGTGCCGGAAGATGTCGAGGAGATTCATGTTGATGCGAAGAAGATTCGAAATACCATGCGATTATGGGGATCGAGGGCCTATTCGTCTCGATAAGCTCTTGGTCGAGTGCGGGCTGGCGGACTCCACAGCCGACGCAAACAGAAAAATCAAGCAAAAAGCGGTGAGAGTTCGAAACGTGATAAAGAATGATCCGCGCCTGCCGCTACTAGCAAAGCCAACCGACACACTAGAAAGTTTTTATCTAAGAGTGGGGAGACGAATGAAGTTCGTTGTCCTCCACTTCCAGTAAATATTCTTTTATCCTATTGTCATCCTGAGCGCAGCAGACGGATTCGCGAATGCGAATCCGTCTGCGGAGTCGAAGGACCCCTAATCCCACCGGGATCCGTCATCCAAGGGAACCATTCCCGCGCCAAATCCAGCCAATGCGGATTCACCCACTCGATCAAGGCAATCTTCTTCGATCGTCTCCAGCCCTTGAGTTGTTTTTCACGAGCAATCGCTCTGTGAACATCGTCGAACGACTCCCAATACAACAGCCGCTCAACGCAATATTTGTCGGTAAATCCTTCGATGCGGTGGAATTTGTGCTCAAAGACACGCTTGTGCAGGTTGCCGGTCATACCGATATAGAGGGTGCCAGACAGGCTCCCCATGATGTATGCGCAGTAGGACCTTCGCTGTTTAAACATGGGAGGAATAGAGGCCCTTCGACTCCGGTAGCCGTTCACGTCGTGAACGATTCTCTCCGCTCAGGGTGACAGGTTTATTGGTTTCAATTCAGTGAGCCCGCTCACAGTCTAGCTGTTCGGTTTGTCGAAACTGCGGAATGCGCAGTATCTCCGGCCTCATTTTGTGCCATCCAGTAGCTTGCTCGTACACATGTGCCGCCTGCAGCAAGACGTTCCCATGCCACGGAGCAGCAGCTAACTGCAATCCGATGGGCAGTCCATCCCTTGTGAATCCGCATGGAACCGAAATCGCCGGAATCCCCCATACATTGAAAGGCCGCGTGTTGCGCAACATAATCAACTCCTGCCGGCGCAGGTCATCAGGATGTTCGCGAAGATCGGCGATCGCTGGCGGAGGAATTGGAACGGTAGGTGTGAGCAGCACATCTACTTCGTCGAATACTTTCTTGATCGCGTCACGGCTCGCCTGCAGGTTGCGGCTGGCTCGAAGCGCGTCAGACGCCGAAATTTTCGTTCCCGATCGAATGCGCGCAAGCGTTGCCGGCTGATAGAGTTCCGGCGAACTCTCGACAAGCGATTCGTGATAGGCATAAGCTTCGGCGCTTGAGAGCGTTCGGTCGGTCGGAACCTCCAGTGCGATATCGCGAATCTCGGCATGGAGAGTGGCGAACACCTGAATTGCTTTCTCGATCGCGTCGGCAACTTCGGGATGAAGATCGTCGAAAAAAAATGCCCTGGGTACCCCGACGCGCAGATTGGCTGGAAGCTTGTCGAAGGCAGAGACAAAACTGGGCCGAACGGAAGGATCGTCCGCGCCTCGACCCGTCAGCACCTGCAGCATTAATGCCGCGTCATAAACCGAGTTTGCCAGTGGTCCGACGTGATCGTAGGAGGACGATAACGGGATGACTCCGCGAGCGCTGACCCGGCCGTAAGTCGGCTTGATCCCAACCACTCCACAATAAGCGGCGGGCAGGCGGACCGAGCCGGCTGTGTCGGTGCCAATAGCGCCAAAGCCGAGCGCGGTGGCAACGCTGGCGGCCGATCCTCCCGACGAGCCACCTGCGATGCGGGTTGTGTCCCAGGGATTGTGGACCTCTCCGAAGTAGCTGATCATCGAACTGGCGCCGTAGGCGAATTCGTGCAGGTTCTGCTTGCCTAGAATGATTGCTCCTCCAGCGCGAATACGAGTTACGACGTCCGCATCTTCATCCGGAATGCGGTCTTTGAATAGCGCGCTGGCCGCAGTCGTTCGAACGCCCGCGGTGTCGATAATATCCTTCAGTCCGATCGGAATGCCGTGAAGCGGCCCGAGATACGTTCCGCGATAAATTTCCCTCTCGGCAACACGGGCCCGCTCAAGTGCGGATTCAGCCGTGACCGTGATGAATGCATTGAGGGCAGGATTGAGCCTGTCGATGCGCCGAAGGCAATCATGTGTGAGCTCAACCGGAGAGATGGAGCGGTCGCGAAGTTTTTGACTCAATTCGGAGATGGTGAAAGGCAAGCAATCCTCGATCCAAAACCTAATTTCTCTGCTGCGCGGCACGCCTGGCGAACCATTTCACGACAAAATAGACAACCGGGCCGGCGGCGAGGGCCCATGGCCCCCATCTTATCGCGATCGGATCGCTGTATCGCAGCACGACATAGATCATTGCGATTGGCATGGCAATGACGTAGATAAGTCCTAGATTACCGCCAGGGATGCGGAAGCTTCGCGGCAAATCGGGGCGTTTGCGGCGTAGTCCCCAGGCCGAAAGAACGGTCATCACGGTAGTAGCCGCGCGCAGCCACACATAAATACTGATCAATTCGCCAAGCGAGTGCAGCGCCAGCGAAGCGCAGATCACAGCGGAAATCAGAATTGCGATCCAAGGCGTGCCGTAGCGCCGATGGCGGCGCGTAAGGAACGGCGGCAGGTATCCGTCTTCGGCGAGCGTCAGGGGCATCGGGGCCGCGGTGAGCACGGTGCTATTGAGCAGCGCCACGTTGCCGACCATGGCGCCGACCGCCATCAGATGTCCAAGCCACGGGCCGCCGATGAGCAGTGCGGCAGTGGAGAAATAACCATCCTTCCATTGTTGCCAGTTACCAAGCGCCGCCAAGCCCGCAAATACTGGGAGAAAGTACGTTGCGATAGAAAGAGGAATAACCAGTGCTAGCGCCCTGGGATAAGTTCGCTGCGGATTCTCGACGTCCTCAGCCACGGTCGAAAGTTGCTCGTACCCGGCATAACCCCAAATGACCAGTGCAAGTCCGACTCCGAATACTTTGGAAAAAGGCTGGTTCGGCGGTAACAACGGCACAAAGGGGTTGTGATGCCACTTGGCGAGGCCGAGAACCACCATGCCGACCACGGGAATAAAAATGAATATTTCGAAAACAGTCGCGGCTTTGCCAACCATCCGAATGCCAAGAATATTGACCCATGTGATGAAGGCAATCAGTGCGAAAGAAATAAGCCAATGTTTCCAGCCGACGATGCCGGGGAAATAGTAAGTGAGGTAATCGGTAAACAGAACGGCGTACGAACTGCCAAGAAGGAATGACGCGGTCCAGTTCCACCATCCCGAGAGGAATCCCCAGAAATCTCCAAAGGCCGCACGGCTCCAGCGATAGAAGCCGCCTTCCACAGGCATGGCGGTGGTCAGTTCCGCTGATACAAGCGATACCGGAATACTCAAGAATAATGGAATGACCAAAAGAAAGATCAAGCTCATTCCCGGGCCACTCGTCGTGACCATCCCTTCGAGGCCGAATGGACCTCCCGTGGTGTAGGAAAACATCACGAACACGAAATAAAAAAGGCTGGCCTTGCGGACGGTCGAGACCGTAGATGAGATGGTGTCCTTCACGGTGAAGTGGCGGTAGTGTACAGCAACGGCCCTTAACGTTTCGCAGGAAGCTACGAAGCAGGAAGCTGCGAAGAACGAGGACTGGATTGCCTGTGCTCCACTAACGTCACGAGACGGACCTAACCGCGCCTGGAAGGGATTGAAATTTTACGCGCCGATCCCCAGCGAAAGATCCTGACGCAAACTACCCTGTTCAAGATCAAGCAACTTGCGTTTGATGTCCAGCCCTCCGCCGTAGCCGCACAATGAGCCGCTGGCCGCGATTACGCGATGGCATGGAACGACGATCGCGACGGGATTGCGATTGTTAGACATGCCGACGGCGCGGCATGCTTGCGGGTGGCCAATGGCTTCAGCGATATCGCGATAGCTCCGAGTCTCGCCATATGGAATTTCGAGCAAGGCACGCCAGCATGCGATTTGAAATTCGGTTCCGCGCAGATCCAGAGGGATCGAGAATTTGTGACGTTTGCCAGCGAAGTATTCATCCAGTTCGCGCAGATAGGACGCGAGAGCCGATTTCGACTCGTGCAACTGGATTTTTGCAGGATTTATTTTCTGCATGCGAGCTTTAAATTCAAGCCGCACCAAACCTTTTGTTGAGACAGCCAGAAAGAGTGGGCCTACAGGCGAGTCTGTGTGGTCAAATTCCAGTGTTTCCATGACGCGTAGGAGAATAGCACGAGATGTTGAGAAAGAACTCCCTCCTTCCCGGGGTCGAGCGACCTTGGATTTCAACCTCTGCAATCTGACCTCTTACCTCTGAGGTTCGCGTAAACTTCCTGAGCCGCGCGCACTGCGCATCCAAAATCAACTATTTTCCCCGTGGTTTCGGCGATCACATGTTCGAGGGCGGCGAGGATGCCGATCGTATCGAGATAATCGTAATAACCGATATGAGCAATGCGGAAGAGCTGTCCTTTCAACTCCGCATTTCCGTTGGCTACGACTGCACCAAAATCGTCGCGAAATCGCTTGCAAATTGCACTGGAATCGACGCCGTCCGGCGCGGCGACGGCGGTGAGCGCAGCGGCGGGAGAGTTCGGCGCAAATAAGTTTAGCCCCAATGCCTGAACGCCGGCGCGAGTCATGGCGGCGCACAACTCGGCATTTGCGATTAATTCGTCACGGCCGAGTGCGAGATTTCCGTCGCCCAGTTGACGAATATAATCCAGCGAAGCCGCCATTCCGGCAAATAGAGCCGTCGCGGGCGTGTACGCTGCCTCCGCTTTGGCGGCAGCTTTACGTTCCTTCCGCAAATCGAAGTAAAATCGCGGCGATTTCGCAGTTTCCATGCGCTGCCAGGCCCGCTCGCTGAGGGCGCCATAAGACAAACCGGGCGGGACCATCAGCGCCTTCTGCGACCCGCCGATGATGACGTCGACGCCCCAGGAGTCGATGTCGAGATGAGTTGTGCCCAAGCCAGTTATGGCGTCAACGATCAAGAGCGTATCCGGTAAAGCGCGGACCAGTTTTGCCATTGCCGCGACGTCATGCCGCGCACCGGTCGAACTTTCGGTCGCCTGCATATAAACGCAGCGGATGTCGGGCGTCAGTTTGCTACGGACTTCTTCGAGTGAAAAGGTTTCGCCATACGGGGCCGCTACCGTTTCCACGCGGCAGGCGAACGCTTTTGCCAGGGAAATCCAGCGCTCGGCGAATTTTCCGGCGGTCAGCACCAGTACGCGGTCGTTTGGCGACGTAAGATTCGAGACTGAGGCTTCCATGAATCCTGTGCCGGAAGAGGTCAACACCAGAACATCGTTTTTTGTGCCGATGAATTCCTTGACGTCGGACAGCACGCGCGTGAACAGGGCGCGGAAATCGGCGGTGCGGTGGTGCGCGCCGTAGGAAGCGATCGCCGTCTGCGCTTGGGGCAGGAGTGGCGTTGGTCCGGGAGTGAAAAGTCTAGTTTTTCTTAGCATGTTATTGGAGCGCGGAAAACCAACTGCGTACCCTCCCCCATACAGCTCGGTCTATTGAAATCAATGCTTTAGGCTGGTTTTCCCTTGCAAAGTCTTGATATCAATTGGGTTAGAGGCAAAGTCTTGAAAATAAAATAGTTAGCTGAATTCTCGGCATTCGGCTGCCTGTCCGGAGCCCGTCCAGCCATCGCAACGATCTTACAAGTTCGCTCTAATTAGCTTAATTGATCTGTCAAGCTAACGGAACAGGAGGCAGAGTAGCAACGGATCGGTTCTATAATTCCGCCATGCCTTTAATTGATCAGATCCAGAAAGACATCGTCGCAGCCATGAAGGCGCGCGAAGAGCAGCGGCTTTCCACCTTGCGCATGGTCAAGACCGCGCTCAAGAACAAGGAGATCGACAAGATGGCGCCGCTCGACGACAAGGAATCGCAGCAAGTGCTCTCCACGCTGATCAAGCAGCGAAAGGATTCGGTCGAGCAGTTCACCAAAGGCGGACGGCAGGAGATGGCCGACAAGGAAGCTGCCGAGATCAAGCTGATCGAAACCTATCTGCCGAAAGAGGCTGGGGATGAGGAAATCGTGGCAGGAGTGCGAGCGGTGATGGTCGAAATGACGGGTCCGTTGACGATGAAAGATATGGGAACTGTGATGAAAGCCGCCATGGCGCAGTTTGCGGCGGCGGGGATGCGGGTGGATGGGAAGGTCGTCAGCGAAGTGGTGAAGAAGGAGCTTAATAAGTAACGCCAGCGCGGCCCACTTGGATACACCACTCGCTCAACGTAACTGAGCGTCGTCGCCTCCAGCACCCTCCCGTCCCCCCAACGCTTATTTTGAGGCTACTGTTTTGCTTTGGGGTGGTGGACTAGCCGGTTGCTGCACCAGCGTTTCGAAAACTGGGGCAAGACTTACCGTTACGGTGGCGGGATAGAGCAATCTCTTTTCGATGGCGTTAACCGTAAGCTTCCAAGGCGTGGATCCGATGGTGCAGTCTACCTGACCCGCGGACGCCTTCATCGTGCACGGGCCGCCTCGCGGCGCTGTTGCTCCCTCCACCAGTATTGAGCCATTTTTCGTGCGGATGTTGGTGGCACTTACCTTGACAGTCGATGCGACGGCGTTCCCCGACCCGGCGTCGATCAAGTAGAGCACGACTGAGCGCGTAGAGCCGTCCTTAATCGTAAAGGTAATAACGTGAGTTTGTTCGGCGACAGAACGCGGTACAACCTTGAGACGCTTTTCGAGGTTTTCCGTTCGAGTATTCAAGGCGGTTGCATTTTCGTTCATGGCCGTCTTCGTGTCATCTACTGCCTTGGTTGTAGCGGCTATCTTCACCAAGATGCTATCAAGATCCGTTTGCAGAGCACCCTGAATGGGCGCCATCGAGTCGGTTATCACTTTGAGCAGTTTGGGGTCTTTGAACTGGACGTCCTTTATCACCACCGGAACCGGGTCAGCTTTGAAGTTAACGGGAATATCCAATGCATTCAGCTTAGGGGGCCAATCGGCGAGCGTTGGATGCATTTGAACCGTCAGCAGATCTTTCTGTATCCGGCCCGTGATTGATGCGTATTCCTGGGCAAACTGCTTGTCGGCCTCCGTAAGATCGAGATTGACGCGTACCGTAACGGGTTTGACGGGAACCGTAACGTCTTTGACGGGCAGGACGCGGGGGGAGATAATCAGAGTGACCGAAACGATCAGAGCCGCCGAAAACGTTGCCGTCGCGGGGTGATGCTTCCAATCCCAAACTTTCTCGGCAGCGGCGCTGAACCAATCCCGTATTTTTTCCCAATTGGGTGCGTCGTCGGGCTCTTGTTTCTTATCGCTCGGTTCGGCGACTTTGGCTGCGGTCTTCCTAAAGAAGTCGCCCCATTTCCGCAGGTCGCCCCAGCTTCGTTCGCCAGCAACCGCCTCGGCGACCATCGTCTGCCAGGATGGATTCTCCGACAGCATCTTGAAGAAGGCATCCTCTTGTTTGGACTGCCCAAACTCTGCTACCGCTGTTTTCCATAGGGCTTTAAACAGGGTCTTGGCCTCAGGAGATGCACTGAGTCGCTCGATTACTCGTAGCTTTATTGGTCGATAAGGTGAGTCTATCGTGGAATTGCACGCGGCGCGAAACCTGATTTCACTCGGAGTGCAACGGGGCCCTTGGGGAAGGCCAGCAACTTACCCCACTACTCGGAAAAAAGCAAGAAGATTCGACAACTAGCTGGGAAGGATTCGAGGTTGGGTTACTTGCCCCGCTGCCACTCCCGATACGCGTCGCTCTTCCCGATGCCGCGCTCTTTGGCTACTTTTTTCAGGGCAGCTTTTTCATCTGCCTTTTCTTGCGACATGATTTCGCGCACGCGCTGCGCAACGGTTATCGTTTCGGATGCGGCTGCCGCCATGCCTTCCTCGGCTTTTGCGATCAGGAGGGTGATTTCGCCTTTGACCTCTCCGCGGGCTTTGAGTTGTTTGAGGATCTCGCCCGCGCGTCCGCGCAGAAATTCTTCGTGCAGCTTGGTTACTTCGCGGGCGACCACTATGTGACGGTCGCTTCCTAGAACCTCAGCCACATCTGCAAGCGTCTCCAGCAGGCGGTGCGGCGCTTCGTAGAAAACTTGCGTGCGCGGAGAGTCTTTCACGCTCTCCAGCAACTTGCGGCGCTGACCGGATTTCGAGGGGAGAAATCCGCTGAAGCGGAAGGAATCGGTGGGCAGGCCGCTCGCCACTAGGGCCGCCAGGAATGCGGATGCGCCGGGAATTGGGATGACCGGTACATGATGCCGGATAGCTAACGCGATCAGGCGGAATCCGGGATCGGAGATGCCGGGCATGCCTGCGTCGGTGACGAGGGCAATCTTGGCGCCGCCTTCGAGGTCGACCACAAGCTCGGCGGCTTTCGTCATCTCGTTGTGCTCGTGGTAGCTGACGAGGCGCGTCTGGATGCCGTAATGGCTGAGGAGCTTCAGGGTCTGGCGCGTGTCTTCGCAGGCGATCAGGTCGACTTCTTTGAGCACACGAAGGGCGCGCAGGGTGATGTCTTCGAGATTGCCGATGGGCGTGGCTACAAGATAGAGCGACGGGCCACCCAGCGACGCGGCTCGGTCGGAACCGTTGCCGTCTTTCTCTTCTTCTTTTTCTCTCTTTTCTTTTTCCTTCTCTTGCCGCATGCGGAGAGTCTAGCAAGGAATCAGCGGTCTCGTCTGGAACTGAAGTCGAACCTGATTTATCAACTCCGCGCTTCGCCTTTTATTCGCTTCATGTTAAACTGACCAAAACGGATGTGACAGCCAACACTTTACGCTCCAGCCCAAGGGTGTAGGCTACGGGGATTCAAACCCGATTCCAGATTCATAGATTAGGAGCAGCTTAAGATGGCCGAAGAGCGTACGCGAGCAGAAGAACGCAACATTGAGCGGAACACCGAACGAAACAACGAACGCAATAACGAGCGTGTCAAGGCAATCGATCTCGCGCTCTCGCAGATAGAAAAGCAGTTTGGCAAGGGTTCGATTATGCGATTGGGATCGAAGGAAGCGATCGTCCCGATCGCGGTGATTTCGACGGGCGCGATTTCTTTCGATGCGGCTCTAGGCGTGGGTGGAGTCCCGCGTGGACGCGTGGTTGAGATTTTTGGGCCGGAGTCGTCCGGCAAAACGACCATTGCGCTGCAGGTGATTGCCGAGGCGCAAAAGGCCGGAGGCATGGCTGCGTTCGTTGATGCCGAGCATGCGCTTGATCCGGGTTATGCCAAGAAGCTGGGCGTGGATGTCGATAATCTGCTGGTTTCGCAACCCGATTATGGTGAGCAGGCGCTCGAAATTACGGAGGCGCTGGTGCGATCGAATTCGATTGACGTGCTGGTCGTGGATTCGGTGGCGGCGCTTGTTCCGAAGGCTGAACTTGACGGTGAAATGGGCGACAGCCATATGGGGTTGCAGGCGCGGCTGATGTCGCAAGCGCTGCGCAAGCTGACCGGGACAGTTGCGAAGTCGCGCACCTGCCTGATCTTCATCAACCAGATTCGCGAAAAGATTGGCGTAATGTTTGGCAATCCTGAGACCACGACCGGCGGGCGCGCGCTGAAATTCTATTCGTCGGTGCGCATCGATATTCGGCGCATCGCAGCTATTAAAGAAGGAGACGTGGTCACCGGCTCGCGTACCAGAGTCAAGGTTGTAAAAAATAAAGTGGCAGCGCCTTTCCGCGAAGCCGAGTTTGACATTCTTTACGGAGAAGGCATCTCGCGCGAAGGCGACCTGCTCGATCTGGCTGTGAACAATAATATTCTGGAGAAGTCGGGATCGTGGTTCAGCTATAAGGGCGAGCGCATCGGACAGGGACGCGAGAATGCCCGCAGCTTCCTGAAAGAAAATAAAGACACGATGGCCAAGCTTGACGCCGAAGTGCGCAAAGCTTTGGGGCTGACGCCATCCACTGCGGCGCCGGCTCCGACGGCAGTTCCGGCGCAGGCAACCGGGACTCAGGGGCGCGGTATTTCGATTGCGGCAGTGGCGGAAGTAGGGAAGGCGCCGGCGGCGAGACGATAGTTGCAGAGGACGGTTTGAATCGATGGAGTACGGGCGCCCGTGGCCGGGCGAGGACGCCCGGCTCTTCATCACCTGCTCATTGCCATCGGCGCAACCCCCGCTTACAATCCTTCTTTCCTTGAACTTGTTTTCCTGAGGCCATGTGAAGCGGATCAAAGCCATCTATCCCGGATCGTTCGATCCTCCAACTAACGGACATCTTGACCTGATTGAGCGCGGCAGCAAGATTTTTGACGAACTGGTGGTTGCAATTCTTCGAAATCCTGAGAAAGACCCGTTGTTCAGCGTGGCCGATCGTCGCAAGATGCTGGAAGCGATGACGGCGGATATCGACAATGTTTTGGTGGACACTTTCGACGGCCTTACCGTCGATTACGCGTTGCGCATCGAGGCGCGGGCGATTTTGCGCGGCATTCGCGCCATCAGCGATTACGAATATGAACTGCAGATGGCACTGATGAATCGCAAACTGCAACCTGGATTGGAAACTGTCTTCATGATGCCGGCCGAAAAGTATTCGTACCTGAGTTCTCGTCTGGTCCGGGAAGTCGCGCAGCTCGGCGGAAATATTGACAGCCTTGTTCCCGGAATTGTCGGACAGAAAGTTCGTGAGAAAATGGATGTGGCTCACAAGTTCCAGAACGGCGAGCAGCCCACGGAGAAGGCGCATTCTGACGGCAAGCGAAAATCCAGCAGAAAAGAGATGAAGAAGAGATTATGAGCACAGTCATGACGCCCGTCACACATCCTGTCCGGCTGACGGAACGCATTAATCGTATCGAGCCTTCCGCGACCATGGCGGTGGTGGCCGAGGCCGACAAGCTTCGTCAGCAGGGTATCGATGTCGTGGATTTCGGCGCCGGCGAGCCGCACTTTTCGACGCCGCAGCACATCAAGGATGCTGCGATCGCCGCCATCCAGTCGAACTTTTCGAAGTACACCGGCGTCGGGGGCACGGTCGAGCTGAAGGACGCAATCGTGCATCGCCATGCGGTCGACTTCGACTCCGATTACCGGCGCGAAGAGGCTGCCGCTTCGGTCGGCGGCAAGCACGCGCTCTTCAACGCGATTTCCGTGCTCGTCGACCATGGCGACGAGGTCATTCTTCCCGTCCCTTACTGGGTTTCGTTTAAGGACATGGTGCGCTATGCCGGCGGCAATTGCGTGTTGCTGCAGAGTGACGAATCACATGGCTTTCGCGTGACGGCGAACATGGTGGCGAAACTGATCACGCCGAAGACGAAGCTGATCATTTTGAATTCGCCTTCTAATCCCTCGGGCGCGGTGATGAGCCCCGAAGATATGACCGAAGTCGTTCGCCTGGCGCACCAGCGCGGCATCTGGGTGATTTCTGATGAGTGCTACGTCTACCTGAGTTACACGGGCGATCGCTTCTCGGTTGGTTCGTTGCGCGAATATCGCGACCGTTTTCTGGTCATCGGATCGCTTTCAAAAACTTACGCCATGACGGGTTGGCGTCTGGGATTCACGCTTGGCCCGGCGCCCATTCTTACGGCGGTTCAGAAACTGCAAAGCCAGTCCACGTCGAATCCGACATCGATCGTTCAAAAAGCCGCTGTCGCGGCGCTCAAAGGCCCACAACAATGCGTGGATGATATGCGCGCTGAGTACATCAAGCTGCGCGATCACGTGGTGAAGGGGTTGCGTTCGATTCCCGGAATCAAGTGCACGATGCCGGAAGGCGCGTTCTACGCCTACCCGAATGTTTCAGAATTTTTCGGCCGTAGTGGAGTGAACTCTGCGTCGGACATCGCCGGTAAACTTCTGCGCGAGGTGCATGTCGCTACGGTGCCGGGAGAAGGCTTCGGAACGAAGGAGCACATCCGCGTTTCCTACGCCACAACGATGGCGGAACTCGATCGCGGGTTGGAGCGCATGCACAGGTTCTTTGGCGGACTCTGATCCGATGCGCCACCAAAGGCCGCCTCGGGTTGATCCCGAATGACCGAACTCTACCCACTCCTGATGCAGCCTGCCTTCGATCCTCGTCCGTGGGGCACGCTCGATCTTTCCCTGATCTATCCCAATCACAAATTCAACGAACGCATTGGCGAAGCGTGGCTAACGGGCGACAACTGTATCGTGACGAACGGCCCGCTGGCGAAACGTTCGCTCGCGGACCTGAGCAAAGAATACGGCCCGGAACTCGTGGGCACGTCGGCGCGCGACCCGCAACGCTTTCCGTTGCTGCTTAAGTTTCTATTTCCCGAGGAAAAGCTTTCCGTTCAGGTTCATCCCGACGACGCAATGGCGCAACAATTTGGCGAGCCCTGGGGCAAAAACGAATGCTGGTATGTGGCCCACGCCCGGCCCGGAGCGCAGATCGCACTCGGGCTGAAGCCAGGCGTCACGCACGCGCAATTTGAACAAGCCATCCACGAAAACCGCGCCGAAGAGCTGCTGAATTGGATCAACGTCTATCAGGGGGAGATGATCTACGTTGCCGGGGGCACCGTGCACACGCTTGGACCTGGCGCCGTGATCGTCGAGACGCAGCAACAATCCGACACCACGTATCGTCTCTATGACTATGGACGCCCTCGGCCGCTGCATTTGGAGCGTGGCCTTGCCTCGGTCAAAGAGCGGACGGGCGCGGGCAAAGTAATCCGTCCCGCGCCGGTTAGCATTGATGGCGGCAAAAGCCGGCGTTCTTCGATGATTGCTGCGCCCTATTTTACAGTGGACTTATTTGAATTGAAGGAACCGCAAGAGTTCTCAACCCGTGAGTCCGACGAAGCCGAATCAGGCAAGACTTCGGTGCAAATATTGGTTGCCGTCGAGGGCTGCGGAATTGTTGAGGCGCAAGGGCGAGATCCGGTGACGCTGGCCAAAGGCGACGCGATTGTAATTCCAGCTGCTTTGAAAAAATTCGCGGTTCGGCCGCAGTGGCAGTTGGAATTCTTGAAATCCAGCGTGCCCAGCGGGATCGTGCGCGAGCCTGCCACGCGGATGTAAACGATACGATGGAGGATTGAGCGTCCGCTGTTCGGGGCAATATTATCGATGCAGCGTCGCCGCGCTATGGTCAAGGCTTTGGACCCTCGTAAATGGTAGGCTGTTTACAATTGTGAAACCGGTCCCACACTTTTATCCCGTTATCCTTGCCGGTGGCCGAGGCACGCGCTTCTGGCCGCTGAGCCGCAAGCATCGCGCCAAGCAACTGCTGGCGCTCGATGGCAAGCAGACGATGCTTCAACAAACTGTGGCGCGCCTCGCGCGGCTGGCACCGCCGAGCCGCTTCTGGATCATCACGAATGGCGACCTGCGCGCCGCCGTCATACGTCAGCTTCCAAGGCTTCCTGCGAAGCAGGTTATCGCAGAGCCGGCTGGCCGCAACACGGCTCCCGCGATTGGGCTGGCGGCATTTCTGCTTCTACGTGATGATCCCGAAGCAGTGCTCGGACTTTTTCCCTCAGACCACGTAATCGCAGAGCCCGCGCGATACCGCGAAACTCTAACCAAAGGAATTGAAATTGCCGCCGCGGGCGAAAATATCGTGGTTCTTGGCATTCGTCCTACGCGCCCTGAAACGGGTTACGGTTACATCGAGGGGGGCGCTGCCGACAAAGACTTCTTGCATGTGCGCCGCTTTACGGAAAAGCCTGAGCTAGCCACCGCGCGTCAGTTTCTTGAGGCGGGCAACTATTTCTGGAACAGCGGAATGTTTCTGTGGCGCGCCGACACTTTAGCAAACGCATTACGCGAACATCTTCCAAGTACCGCTGCACTGCTCGAAAAAATTGCCGCCGCTTACGGCACCGGCAAATTCGCGAATACTCTTCGCAAGCTGTACCCGAAGTGCGAGAACATCAGCATCGACTATGCGGTGCTGGAGCCGCGCTCTTCGAAGGGAGAGGGTGAGTCACAGATTTTTTGTCTGCCCTCTGACTTCGGATGGAATGACTTGGGGTCGTGGACCGCGCTGCACGAGCACCACGCGGCAAAGGTGAAAGAGAGCAACAGAAGCTTCATATCGGGATCCGCAAACTTTGAGCTGAACGCGAGCAATAATTATGTTCACGCTCCCGGAAAGTTTGTTGCCTTGGTTGGGGTGAGCAATCTGGTGATAGTCGAGACCGAAGATGCCCTGCTGGTCACGACGCTCGATCAGTCGCAAGATGTCGGCAAAGTAGTGAAGCATCTTGACGAAAAAAAATTGCGCAAGCTGGTGTGAGAGGCTAGTCTGGCCGACAGCCGCCAACGACCACCAACCAACTACGATCGAGTATCAACCAACAACTAACTATGCCCGGAATCAAATTCGGTACTGACGGTTGGCGCGGCATAATCGCCGACGACTTCACCTTTGACAACGTGCGCCGTGTAGCGGGGGCGATTGCCGCTTATATTCTCAAGCACGAGGAGCCCGCGCGCGGCGTCATTATTGGATATGACACCCGCTTTGCCTCGGATAGCGCTGCGCGTGTCGTTGCTCAGGTTATTTCGGCCGCTGGCATACCGGTGCGCCTTGCCAACGATTACGTGCCCACGCCAACGGTTTCGTACAACGTAAAGAAGCTGGGGGCCGCGGGCGGCATCATGGTCACGTCGAGCCACAATCCGTGGAACTGGAACGGCGTGAAGTTCAAAGCCAAGTTTGGAGGCTCCGCGACGCCGCCAATTATGAAATTGATCGAAGCCGAATTGGACGCGGGCGCTATGCCGAAGGGCGAGGCGGCGAAAATCGAAGAGGTGGACCTGAAGCCTACTTACGTCGAAGCTGTTTCGAAGTTCGCAGACCTCGACCTCATTCGCCGCGCAAATTTCAAGTTCGCGTTGACTCCATGTACGGCTCCGGCCGGGGAATTCTGCCGAAGATATTTGATACTCACGGCATCCGCTATGTAGCGATCCGGCAAGAAGTGAATCCGCTATTTCCTGGCATTAATCCTGAGCCGATTCTGCCCCATGTCGCGATGCTGCAGGAGATCGTGGTAAGAGAAAAATGCCACGCCGGCCTTGCAACCGATGGCGATGCGGACCGCATCGGCGCCGTGGCTGAAGACGGAAGCTTTGTCGATTCGCACAAATGCATGTCGGTTTTGCTGAACTGGTTGCTCGTGTACAAGAAGTGGCCGGGCGATGTGGTGCGCGCCTTCAATACTACCGGCATGATCGATCGCATTGCAGCCAAGCACGGTCGCAAGTTGCATGAGACCTCCATCGGCTTCAAGTACATTGCCGACCTGATGATGGAACATGAGATTCTGATCGGCGGCGAAGAGTCCGGCGGCATCGGATATAGCCGCTTTCTTCCCGAACGAGATGGCATTCTGAATGCGCTTTTGCTGGCGAATGTAATGGCGGAGGAAAAGAAGCCGCTGGGCAAGCTGGTTGCCGATCTGCAGCGGGAGTTTGGCGCCCATTACTATGGCCGTCGCGATCTGCACATTCCTGATGAGATGAAAAATGGGGCCATCCGCCGAGCTGGCGATCCGCGAACAACTAAGCTCGGCAGCTACTCCATTTTGCGGAAGGAGAATCGCGATGGCGTGAAGTTCTATCTTGACGCTCCCAAGAATAACAACGGTGCCGATGCCTGGGTGTTGTTTCGGGCATCCGGCACAGAACGAATGCTGCGATGCTATGTGGAGGCGGCCAATCCCGAGCTGGTCGAAGAGATTCTGGAAGCGGGCGAACGTTTCGTAAGGTCCGCGTAGGGGGCGGATGCTCTTGGAGTAGGACTTGAGAGCCGAAGGCGCCAGCCGAGAACAGGCGTGGGCACCGGTTTGTGCAAGCAAATTCGAGTTCAAACGCGATAGGATAGTGACAACTCTGAACCCAATGGCCACCAAAGAAATGACGCCCGTTCTGGCCGATTCTCCGGAGTCGCGCCGCTATAACCGCATCAAGCGGTGGCTGGGCGTCGGCGATTTTGTAATCGGTTTCGGATTGCTGGTCGTACTACTTGTCACGGGTTGGACTGGAACGCTGCGCGATCTGGCAGAGCGGGGCGCTTCGCAAAACTATGTCGTTGCTGTCTTCCTTTACGTCCTGATGTTGATGTTGATCAGCAAGGCGATTGGGATTCCGTTGGAGTACTACGGGTTTCGGCTCGAGCATCGCTACAACCTTTCCAATCAGAGGTTCGGCTCCTGGGCGTGGGACGAATGCAAGAGTTTGCTGCTCGGGCTCCTATTGGCGACGATTGTCGTTGAACTGCTCTACATGCTCATACGCCAGACCCCGCAGCATTGGTGGCTGGTGGCGTGGGCAGTTTTTCTTGGGCTGATGGTTTTACTGGCACAGCTGGCGCCGGTTGTGCTCTTTCCGATTTTTTACAAATTCGAGCCGCTCGAAAACGAGGAACTGAAGCGACGGTTGATTGTCCTCAGCGAACGCGCTGGCACGCGGGTGCGCGGCGTCTACAAATGGCATCTGTCGGAGAAAAGCAAGAAAGCCAACGCCGCGTTAACTGGACTCGGCGCGACGCGACGCATCATTCTGGCCGACACTTTGCTGGACAACTATTCCGACGACGAAATCGAAGCGGTGCTGGCGCACGAACTCGGACATCATGTACACCGTCATATTCTGAAGAGTATTTTTGTGCAGGCAGGGATTACGCTGTTCGGGTTCTGGCTCGCCAATGAAGTTTTGCGCTACGCCGTGGACCGCCGCAATATGTTCGAGACTATGTCTGACTTCGCCAATCTGCCCTTGCTCATTCTGGTCTCGACCGTACTTTCGTTTTTGTTGATGCCCGCGCTCAACGCCTATTCACGCTTCAACGAGCGCCAGGCTGACCGGTATTGCTTCGAGTCAGTCGCGAGCGTTGTGCCATTCATTTCATCGATGAATAAGTTGGCGGAGCAGAATCTCGCCGAAAAAACGCCCGCCCGCTGGGTCGAGTGGCTGTTGCACTCGCATCCAGCAATCGTGAGGCGAGTTGCCGCCGCCGAGGCTTGGGCTAAGTCACATTGACCTTGCGTGGACACTCCCTTCGATTTCGCTTAGGGCAGGCCTGTGTGCATCACCTTAGCTCAACTGCTGTTAGTGTGCAGTGCTTCCTTTCCGTAAAATTTCTTCGACCCGCCGGACATCGTCTTCCGTATCTACGCCAACCGTGTCGAACGGCGTTTCGGCAACGTAGATGGGAACTCCATTCTCAAGGAAGCGTAACTGTTCAAGACGCTCGCTGCGCTCAAGCGACGACTCCGGCCAATGCACAAACTTGTCAAGGGCCTCCTTGCGATGCCCGTAGATTCCGAGATGCTTGTAGTAGCGTGGATGCGCGCCATCGCGATCGAAGGGAATCGTGGCGCGAGAAAAGTAGAGAGCGCGACCGGCCCCGTCTGTCACCACTTTTACGGCTCCTGGATTGGCGATGTCGATGTCAGACGCTGGCGTTTTCAGGGTGCCCACTTCGACCTCGGAGGGCTGCATGACTTCGATCACCTTGGCAATGTGTTCGGGGCGAGTCAGCGGTTCGTCGCCCTGGACATCGATATAGATATCGGCAGGAATTACGGTGGAGATCTCGTGGGTGCGCTCGGTGCCGGAGCGATGGCTGAGGGAAGTCATCCGCACGGCAAATCCTCGCCGCTGGCAAAACTGGAAAACTTCTTCAGAGTCGGTAGCCACGACGACTTCCTCGAGTTGGGAGCAGCGACGCACAGCCTGATAAGTTAGCGCCAGCAGCGGCTCTCCAGCGATCTCGCGCAGCATTTTACGGGGCAGACGCGTCGAGGCCAGTCGCGCGGGAATCACAGCAATGATTTTCATGCGCCCAGTTTCGCATGATCAGCGAGAGGAAATCTCATCCCTACAACCTTACGGTAAGATTTCCAGCCTGGCCTCAGAACCGCTGGCGGAATCTGGAGCGATCCAAACCCTGACCTTTGCAGCCTCAACTGCGAATTCATTGCGGTCGTTCCATATCGCGAATGCATCTGGAGATAGATTGAAGGTTACCTTTTTTGTCTCTCCAGGACTCAATTCGACACGTTGAAACCCTTTCAGCGCACGGACCGGCTGCGCAGTGCTGGTTCCCTGCAGACCGATATAGAGCTGAACCACCTCTTCGCCCGCCCGCGAACCCGTGTTAGAGACAGTGGCCGCAACCGCGAGCGTATGTGAAATGTTCGCTTCACCACTCAATTCTCGATTCAATTCACTGGCACTAAGTGCAGCCTTGCTGATCTCTGTCGGCCCGTATGCGAATGAAGTGTAAGACCCGCCGTAGCCAAAAGGAAACTGCGGGGTGTTTTGTTCATCGATGTAACGAGACACATACTTCGAGGGCACATCGGTTGGCGGATGCGTAAGGTCGATCTTGCCTGCCGGCCTTCCTGTGCTGAGAGAGTTGTAGTAAAGAGGTTCTTGCCCCACGCTGCGCGGCCAGCTTACAACCAGTTTGCCACTTGGGTCGGCTTCGCCAAATAGGGTGCGAGCCAGTGCTGGTCCGGTTTCGGTTCCAGGAAACCATGCAGCGAGCACCGACGGCACATGCTCAAAGGCCCATGGAATCGTGAGCGGTCGACCGCTAAAAAGAATCAGTGCGACCGGCCTGCCTGTGTTTACGATTGCCTCGAGCAATTCTTCCTGGCGTCCGGGCAGCCCGAGATGCGCACGGGATGCAGCTTCGCCGCTCATCTCCGATGACTCACCGAGCGTGAGAATCGCCAAGTCAGCGCGTTTCGCCGCCGCGACGGCGGCCGAGATTCCCGCGTCATTTTCATTGCCGTCAAGAATCCCAACACCCGGCGATCGGATCACATTGCTTGCGCCCAAGCGCCGTGCTAACTCATCGGGAAAAGACAGAACTCCACTCTTGGGCGCCGAAGAATTATTCCAACTATCCGGACCATAAGGATTGTCAGCCAGCGGCCCGATGAGAGCGATTGTCTTCACATCCTTTGAGATTGGAAGAAGAGCTTTGCCATCTGGCCCGGCAGTATTCTTCAAAAGCACAAAAGAACGCTCCGCAACGCTTTGCGCCAACTGCAAGCTTGCCGGCAAAAAGAAATCTTGCTTGGCGCGAGCTTCGTCAGCGTAGGGATGTTCGAAAAGTCCGAGCGCAAATTTCACGCGTAATACGCGGCGAACACTTTCGTCGACCCTTGCCTCCGGCACGGCACCCGAATCAACCAGTCGGGCAAGCTGATCGTGATACAGGCTGCTCACCATATCCATATCCACGCCGGCAAGAAAAGCTTTGCGCGCCGCGGTTGCATCATCTGCTGCAATACCGTGTGCCACCAGTTCGCCGACCGAAGACCAGTCGCTGACGACCATCCCTTTAAATCCCCACTCGTTTCGCAGAATCTCGGTAAGAGTAAACGGATTCGCCGTGGCTGGCACACCATTCAGCGAATTGAAGGCACTCATCAAAGTCGCCACACCTGCATCCACCGCCGCGTGAAACGGAGGCAAGTAAAATTCGCGCAGAGTGTGCTCGGATATCTCGGTTGTGTTGTACTCGCGGCCAGCTTCGGCCGCGCCATATCCCACGAAATGCTTGGCGCAGGCCGCCATGGTATCGGGCGCGTCCAGATGCGAGCCTTGATAGCCACGCACGTAAGCCGCCGCCATCGCGGAACCCAGATACGGATCTTCTCCGGCACCTTGAGCAATGCGGCCCCAGCGGGCGTCGCGCGCGATGTCCACCATGGGAGAAAACGTCCATCGTATGCCGATCGCCGAAGCTTCCAGAGCCGCGACATGAGCTGCTTTTTCGACCAGCGCCGGATCCCATGTGGAAGCCATTCCTAAGGGAATCGGGAACTCAGTGCGAAAGCCGTGTATCACATCAAGCCCGAAGAGCAGCGGAATATGCGAGCGCGATTTCTCCACCGCGATGTGCTGATACTCGTTGAGCAATTGAGTGTCGACAACGTTCAGCAAAGATCCGATCTGCCCGTGGGAGATCATATCTTTGTAGTCGGTGCGGCCGGTGCCCGGGCCGGTGGGCTGGCCGGACGAGTATTGCACCAGTTGTCCAATTTTTTCTTCCAGGGTGATGCTGTGAATCAGAGATTCGATACGGGCATCAAATTTTGGATTCGCAATTCCTGTATTACTCGCGCTTCGCTGGTCTAGCTTCGAAATGGGCGCGCTCGCCTGAGCCTGAGCCAAACTTGGCGCGTTCCCCCCGACCGCAAAAATCAGCCAAAGTAATAGGGTGCCAATTCCTCGAAACCGCGGATTTTGAGCGCAAGGTTTGGGCCGGGATGGAAAGGTCAGCGGCACGACGGATTTTTGGGATTGCAACAGTGACCACATCGAGCAGCACCTCACTAATACGATTTGCACTAACTAAGTCGCACATTGCAGCATCGACGGAATGTATCAAATCTGTTTTTTTTTCGCGACGCTAATCCCGCGCTGATTGGTAAATCATCCTGCGACGAAAGTCAGTTCGTCAGCCTATCATTTTTCATAATCCCCTCTACATTTCCATAGCCTTAAGAATGAGGCAACACCCTGAGGCGTAACTACATCCTAGCCGCTCCGAGGCATACGGTCTTGGGTCGAGGAGATTCCATGAAGCACTCCATGTTGGCAGTCCGCGTCGCACTGCTGATCGTGAATATCGTTGCATTGACCGCGCTGGTGCAAGCGCAGTATCGAACTTCCATACAGGGCGTTGTAACCGATGCCACGGGCGCAGTAGTGCCAGGCGCGACCCTCACGCTGACGAATCCAGCAACCGGCGAGAAGCAGGTCAGGGTCAGCGGTGGCGATGGTGTGTTCAACTTCAATGCGCTGCCTGCCGCGAAGTTCCATCTGGAAGCGGAAAAGACCGGCTTAGAGAAGAAGGTGCTCGACAATATCGAAGTGATCCCAGAGCAGGCGAACGCTCTCACGGTGGTGCTCGCGGCCGGCGCTGAATCGACGACCGTCAATGTCAATGCTGAGTCTACCCCGTTGCTGGATACCGAGACTGCCTCCATCAACGGAGTCGTCTCCGACAACCAGATTCAGCATCTGCCCTCCTTTGGCCGTGATGTGCTCAAGCTGGCGCAACTGGCTCCCGGGTCCTTCGCTGACGGTTCGCAAGGAGGAGGAGGGCAACAGTACTATAACCTTCCCGGCGTTCAGAGCGGTGCCTCGCAGTCGGGTGGCTCGACCGGAATCTTCGCGACCGAGAACCTCGCGCCGATTTTTTCCAATGGCAACCAGGTAGAGAACAACGGCATTTCGATTGACGGCATCAGCACCACCAGCGCCGTGTGGGGAGGTTCTACAGTTATTACTCCCTCGGAGGACTCTGTTGACAACGTAAAAATTGTTTCCAACAGCTATGACGCCGAGAGCGGACGTTTCAGCGGCTCCCAGATTCAAATTACCTCAAAGAGCGGCACCAATGACTTCCACGGCAGCCTTTTCTTCACCACTCACCAGCCGGGACTGAACGCCTATCAGCCGTTCTTCGGCCTGGGCACTGTGTCCCTCAGAGACAATAATAAATTCGATCAGTTCGGGGGCAGCGTGGGCGGCCCGATCTGGAAAAATAAGATCTTCTTCTTCTTCAACTACGAAACGGTACGCGAGCCGAACGCAAGCATCACGGGCTCAGGGTGGTACGATACTCCAGCGTTCGACGCATTAGCGCCGGCCGGAAGCATCGCCGCCACGTACCTTACGTTTCCTGGCAATGGTGCAATCGGAACCGTCAATCCTAACGGCACCTGCACTACTGCTGGTCTTACCGAGGGTGTAAATTGCGCAACCATTTCAGGTCAGGGGATCAATCTGGGCACGCCCCTGACGACAGGTTTGGGGACGCAGGATCTCGGCTGGACTAGTGTCACCACTCCCGGCTGCGGCGGTGCTGGCACCGGCTGCGGAACCCCTGGAAGCCCCCTGGGTACCACCGCTGACATTGCGCTTTACAATACCGTCAACCCGACGAAGTTCAACGCCGCCCAATACAATGGGCGCTTTGACGCTGACTTCACCAGTAACGACCGCATCGCGTTTGCTATCTACTGGGTTCCGCAGTCAATAACGGACTACAATGGCAACCGCGCTTACGACCTTTTCCATCGCAGCCAGATCAATGATGCGTTCTCGGCGATCTGGGATCACACTTTCTCGCCGACGCTTCTCAATGAAGCTCGCGTAAACGCTGCCGGATGGCGATATAACGACATCGCTTCCAACCCGCAGTCGCCGGTAGGCCTTCCGGTGGACAACATCGGCCAAACTGGCAGTGTTACGCCGGGTGAGTTCGGACCTCCCGTCGGCTCTATCCTGAATCAGTGGACTTACACTTACAAGGACGTGGCCACCAAGATTATCGGACGAAACACCATCAAGTTTGGCGGCGAAGTTACGCGCCTGTTTTATCTGCAGGACAATCCCTCTGCCGGGGTGCCCAGTTACTTCTTTTTCAACATGTGGGATTTCCTTAACGACGCACCGCACGAAGAAAGCGGAAGCTTCAATCCCCATACCGGAATACCCACAACGGTTCGTCAGGACGACCGGGAAGATCTCCTGGGCTTTTTTGTTCAGGACGATTTAAAAATCCGGCCAAACCTGACGTTGAATCTCGGCCTGCGTTGGTCCTATTTTGGTCCCCTCTCTTCGAAGGAAGGCAATATGTACGTTGCGACTCCAGGGAATGGTCCGGATTATCTTTCGGGGCTCGACGTACACCTCGGACATTCCTGGAACGCTCAGAAGGACAACGTCGGACCCGAGATCGGATTCGCCTGGAGTCCGACTCGGTTTAATGACAGGCTTGTTTGGCGCGGCGGCTTTGGCCTGAACTATAACCAGGAGGAAATCGCAGTGTCGTCCAATATCGTCTCCAATCCCGGGTTGGCGGTGTCTCCAAGCCTTGACATGTCCAAGCCGAGTTCGCCGAACCCGGGAATTTATTACGCTACTTCCAATAGTGTTCACAACCTCTACGGATTTCCACCGAATCCAAACACCATTTCAACCTTTGGGCCAAACGGGCTACCCAGCAGCGGCGGCAATGTCGAAATCTTCCCCAATGCACTTCCAACCATGCGTGGCTATCACTACTCACTCGATATGCAATATGATCTCGGTCACCAGTACATAATGAGCTTGGGATATCAGGGAAGCTTATCGCGTGACATCTTCTTCCACGAGGATCCGCGAGCTGTACCTGCGGCCGTGGGGTACACCGTGCCCGCCCAGATCACCGGCGGGGACTACTGGAACACCAACGGCTACGGCAACTACAACGCCATGCTCGCCGAACTGAAGCATCAGTTCTCGCATCAGTTTATGGTCGACGCTCAATACACCTGGGCCAAAAGTATGGATACCAGTTCCGCGCCCTACTCGCTGCAGTACTACCCGTATGACCTCAATCTCGATTATGGGCGCTCCGATTACAATGTCACCAACGCGTTCAAGCTGTTTGGCATGTGGCAGCCCGTCTTCTTCCACGGTAGTAATAATTGGGTAGAAAAAATTGCTGGTGGCTGGTCGCTCAGCGGCATCTGGAATTGGCACTCTGGGTTTCCGTGGAATCCTGTGGTGAGCGTTGTGGGGGGCGACCTCTATTGCGGAACTTGTTATGCGTATGGAAATCTTCTTCCTTCCGCTTACCTAGGAGGCGCAGGCACCAGTACGAGCAACAAATCATTTGAACTGCCGAGTAGCTCTAATTTCCCTCTCGCTGCCACGCGGGGTAATGCCAACGCATACTTCGCGACGCCAACCTACACCGCCTATAGTGGGTTGAGCTACGGATCTGCCCTTCCGCAAAGTCCCGGTATCGCTCGTAATTCGCTCACTGAGCCTGGCTACAGGGACTTAGATCTCACCATAGCCAAAGGCTTTGGCTTGCTTAAGGCTCCAGTCCTTGGAGAAAGCGCAAGATTAGAACTCCGCATGGATGTGTATAACGTATTCAACAATCTGAACCTCAACCCGAACAATAGCATTTCGAATAATATTGGGAATTCAAATTTCGGAACGATTAGTTCCGCACTCGCGGCCCGTGTCGTGGTGTTAGAGGCGCGCTTCAGCTTCTGATTCCTGAGCTGTTTCGCGTCAATCGCGAAGCTTGCGCAACATTCGTCGTCGAGAGAATCAAACGCGCGCGCGATCAATCATTCAGACGCCAGAATGTTGGTAGGAATAAGGATCTACACAGCACTGGCGGAAGAATCTTGGTTCAATCTGAATGTTTGTTCAGGACTGAAATCAGATTTGCTAGTGTTGTGCACGGCTTCGTCTCGACGAACCGGGGAGCACTCGCCTTTCGCACGAAAACATACGCTTGAGTCTTGGCTGTTCCATCTTTCAATTTGCCTGTGCGATACTTGAGAGACTAAGCATTATGCTTGTGAATTAATGTGATTGGTAAGCTCGTGTGCTTCGTGTTCGAAGCACAGGACCAAAATCTTTACAAAACAAAGGTCGGCTTCCTGTCATTGGGCGAAGACGTAACGTGGCGGTGTAGCTCAGGTGGTTAGAGCGACGGTCTCATAATCCGTAGGTCGTAGGTTCGAGTCCTACCGCCGCCACCAAATTCAAACAACTCTTCGGTTCGTCCCCTGTCTTCCCTCTAACTAGACTTCCCTGACATTCGCGGCAGAATCTGCGGCCAGAGGCGGGCTAAGGGTTTTCCTTTAGAACTTCGGTACTCTACCGTATTGACATTCCTTAAAATACGTTATAACCGCAACGACTCGAACCCATCCGAGGAAGGATCAGTCGAATTCATGAAATATTCCCCTATTTCTGTGTGCTTTTCGTGTGCAACCGGGCCGCTCGTCGCGATGAGGACAATGGGAGCTCATCTGATTAGAACATCGACACATTTTCTCGCCTTCGTTCTGCTTGCTATAGCAGCGTGTTTGCCGCTTGCGCCCAGAGCTTTTGGCCAGATTCAGTCAACAATCAGTTGTCCGGCAGGCCACGGTTATTGGGATGTATTGAGCGTAATGATGATGGATCCAAAACTGGCCGCCAGTTACCACATGGAAGGCATTACCAACGGTCTGCCGTCGGCGTACATCTACACACTGTGGGACCAGAGCGAGAGCAAAGTGTATTACGTGAAGAATCCGCAAGGTAATCCGTGGGATATCAATCTTTACGACTCAAATTACATCTACCAATGGGTCACCGAATTGGACGAGTGGAATGGAGTCAGCCACTGGAACGACCCAACCAGTTGCAAGAAATTCAACAGCGGGAGTACGAGCGCTACATCGAACCTCTCCATGCGCTGGGCCACCCGATGCGCGGTTCCGGGAGGAGACAACAGTTCGTTCTGGAATCCACCGCCTGCCACCCAGCCTAATAACACGAACTATTACACCTACGTGGATCAAAAGTTGCAGAGTCCGGCACAGAATCTGCGCTATTCTCAGCTGGCGGTCGAACCTGCAGGCACCATGACCATAACGGACCACCGCGCAAATCCGCCGCGGGCGCTTTCCATCACCACTTTGCCCCTGCAATATACCTACAGTTGCCTCGGGCAGAATGTCAACTCATGCAAGTTCCGCGAAGTCTTCGATTACGGTTTGGACACGGACGTCAATCCAGTGGACAACCTCAAGCACAGCTATGGGTGGGTAAGTTGGCACTATTACACCAACTCGACTGGAGGAAACCCAAATGTTGCCGCCAAGTGGGTACTGGCGAACAGTTCAACCACTGACCAATTGATGCCGGGACAGGTCAGCCCCCTCTTCCAGTGTTTCTAGATTGCATCGAACCGTTGTCTCAGGGATAGAGGCCTGCCAGGTTTTACCGGTGTGTGACAACGCCCTTTTTTCCGGCGCTGAGCTAGTCTGGATTCATTTCGATCTGCCGGGGAGGTAGCACCGGCAGATCGGGATGCTGCTGGTCTCGCCATATCACGTTGAAACATTCGCCCTCGCTTTGAGCCTTCCAGCTGGTTCCGTCTTCATACTTCACGGAGTCCGGAAAAAAGACCCATCCCATAACGGCTTGGGCGCTGGCGGCGCGAATCCCCGGCTTTTCGAGAGTCTGCTCCTTGCCCGGCAAAATGGTTTGTGCCGATGACCACTGTGCATTGAATGGCCGTCGTAAATCCTGAGGCGCCAAAAGCATTTCGGATGTGAGCGCCATGCTGGCGATAGGCTTGCCGGTGATGTTTTTGACTGTCAAAGTAAACTCTTCGGGATGCTTCCAGAAATCTCCACCGATAAAGGCTAGCGGGCAAGCGCGCGCGGGCGCCGTGTAAACCGTGTAAATCGCCATCATCCCGTTCTCCATGTGATCTTCCACATGGCAGTGAAACATCCAACTCCCGGGATTGTCGGCGAGCATGTCGACCGCAACCATGCTCCCTGGAAGAAGTTCGATTACATCGGTATTTCGTTTTCCATCGGTAACAGTTTCTCCGTGCCAATGCGGAGTGTGCAGGTCGATCTCATTTCCCATTCCGAGCAAATACCAGCGAACTTTGTCTCCCTGCTTCATGTTCAAGCCGGGGAGATTGCCGAAGATGAAACCGTTAATGGCATAAAATTGGCCGGCTGGTTTGCCTCCCATTTCATCGAAGATCATGAATGCGGCGACAAATTCGCGGTTCACATCTTTCGGAGATCCGTCGGGATTCGCTTTGCCTTTGGCGGTGACGATGATGGGACCCAATAAACCCGCGTTGATCTCAATGGCGGGGTCAACATGCGAGTGATACCACCACACGATGGAACTGGGCTGGCCAGGGCCGGGTCCGCTGCTCTGATTCGCGAACCAGTGATAGGCATAGCGCGCGCCGGGAGCAACAAAAGCGCCCTTGGCAACGGGTAGATATAGAGAGCCTTCGTTGTTCTTGTCGTAGCGCAAGCCGTGCGGATGCAGATCGTGGCCACGGTGGCCGCGATTGAGGAAGTCGACCACGATCTCGTCTCCAACTTCGGCACGAATCACCGGGCCGAGAATTCCCAGCCATTCTGGTTGCCGCTTCGGAGTCGTGAAGGTGTCATCCGTGTATTCGATGAATCGGCTCTTCGCCCATTCCAATTTTTGCGACCACGGTTGCGGGATAGGATTGCCATTCAGCAGATTGCGACCGCTCGGAGCATAGTTCCAGCTGACGTCTTCGGCTGCAATGTAGTAATGCCGGGTTGCGGCCAGGCAGGAGGCGGCGGCGCAAAACATAATCCACAATCCCACCAAAAACGATCGCTGGATTCTCACGGAACCATTATCCCATTGAGGATCATCCTGGAGTTAAGCGGGCTCGGAACCGAGGGTATAAAAGGATCTCTCAAAACCGATCCCTTAGCGTCGATCTCTCGGAACATCAAGATCCGCGTGCGTGGCGAGCCATGCCATCACGGAGTGGGAGGCGTTAGAGTGCACTGGCCTGACATAATCTGAGTGGGCGGAGACGGAGGCGTAGCCCAAGGTGCATTCACAAAATCAAAGAAATCTGCAGTCATGTCGGCTTGGGACGCGTCGCGATTGGTCAGTGCGGCCACACCGAAACGTTTCTCAATGAACGCGAGAGCAGCGGTGTAATCGTAGACCGTGTGTGAAACGTAGTTCTTCTTGGCGAAGGGCGAGATCACAATCAGCGGTATCCGGTAGCCGGTGTGCGCGAAATTACATGTTCCGGTGCCAAGTTGTCCGTTTCCATCACAGATGTCGCCTGGCTGCAGGTCGATTGGCAGATAGGTTGGCGAACCCGGGTTCTCGGGAGGCGTTGCGGGCTGTGGCGAGACGTGGTCATAATAACCTCCCGCCTCGTCGTAGGTGAAAATCATGGCCGAATCGCTCCAACTCGGGCTAGCCATCAAGGCGTTGATCAGGCCTGCTGCATAGTTGGCGCCCGCCTGAATATTGATCGGTGAAGAGGTATCGACGTCGTTAGGATGTTCATCAAGCCCCGCGAGGGAAGCCGGCTCGATGAGCGCCACCTGAGGCAAAGTTCCATTCTGCACATCGGCGGTAAATTGCGATATGGGGACGACATTCTGCAGCAAAGTCGGATTCGCGAGTATGGTCTCTTCATAATCGAACATGTTGATGTATGAGAAGCCGATGAGGCATGAGGAATCACTCGCAGAGCAGTTCGTGCCCGCAGGGTTGACGTAAATCTTCCAGCTGATACCCGCGTTCTGCAGTTCCTGAAAAATGGTGGTATTCGAGAGCGCGCTGTACGGCGGAGCCAAAGGATACGCGTGCCCGGCGGATGTGGCCGCGAGAAGATACATGCGGTTGAGCTGGGTGCGGCTCATGACAGGAGAGAACCACCGATCGGAGGTGGCGAAATTCGAAGCCATGAAGTAGTAGTAATTCAAATCGTCGCCGTCGAAATAACCCATTGCCCGCAGACCATTAACATCGTTCAATGGCGGGCTTACCTGACGGGCGTCATTAGCGGCCGCCTGCACGAATCCATTGAGCGCAGCCGGATTAGTTCCAATCGGATCGTTCAAATCCCAATCGATGTGAGCTTCATTCCAGAAAGGACTCTGTTCTTCGTTACACACTGACGCCATATGAAAGGAGGTAACCTGGTTGCTTGTGTACGCTGTGCTGGCGACACAGTTCGTCGCCGTCGACAACGCAGGATCGCAGCCCGGATTCGTTGGAGGCGCGCCGTTCAGAGGAAGAATTGTCCCGCTGCTCGGGTTGAACTGCGGCAAACCGTCAAAGGACTGATCCGCGATGCCGTTTTGTGACCAGTATTGGCGCATTGTGCCGAAATAGTGATCAAGCGAACGATTCTCCTGGGCGAAGATAACAATGTGGTTGAGGGCTTGAAGAGTGGCGCCGAAGGTCGCGGTCACAGATTCCGATGAGTTCAACGTAACGCTACAACTCGAGTTCCCCGTGCATGCGCCCGACCATCCAGCAAACGCGTAATTACTGCCTGGGCTTTCGCTAAGCGTAACCTGAGTATTCTGCGCAAAACCGGCTGAGCAAGTAGTTGGGCAATTGATCCCCGAGGGATTGCTGGTGACTGTTCCCGTTCCCGCACCGGCCAAGGCTACCATCAATCCAAAACCTGGCTTGAATGCGGCTGCCACGGTTGCAGACGCCGTTAAGGTAAGGCTGCAGGCACCGCTACCCGAACAACTGCCGCTCCAGCCCGAAAAAAAATAGTTGCTCGCGGGCGTCGCGGTCAAAGTGACCTTCGTATTGTTGGCAAAGGTTGCGGTGCACGTTGTGGGACAATTGATTCCCGATGGAGTACTGGTCACCGTTCCTGTACCCGCAGCCGGTGCGGAGACAGTTAACTGCGATGACGACGATGATGTTGAACCCCCTCCGCTGCCACTTCCACAGCCCACAAGAAGCAGACAAAGCAGCGGACACAACAAAGCCAATTCGAATGTACGCAGAGATCGCATGGCGCGAGGACGCTCCCAGAAACACCGCAACGTTCGATGAAGGAAGGCTCTAACTGGTTGTCAGTCTTCGGCTGTCACATTCGTGGGAGGCGCGTAAATCGCCAGAATTGTGGCCGTAAGCGTGGTTCGTTCATAATTAAAACAATCCTGGGCGGCTGATCCAACCGCCGATCGCATCTCCAATATGCAGAAATCTGCACTTGCGGATCAAAAGCTGGGGAAATTCGGCGTTACCGACTCCGCACCGTCATGTTTGTTCTGCAATGCCTGGTCAATGGCAACCTGGCAATTATCGAACAACCATGTTACGGAGTGCTTCGCGTAGCGGAGAAGTGTGGAAAGATCGGTCTGATACCAGCAGCAATCCATCATGTGAGGAGAGAACCCACATAGAAAACGGAAGTGCAAATGAGCATCATGGGGCGACACCAGCACCGCCGCGGTCATGCGGTGGTTGCCTTCAATGATAGTCAAAGGGCTGGCTTCGTCGAGACCGATTAACAACACTGCGCCGCGTCCCGCTTCATCCCTGGCCTGGGCCTCAGCTATTTCGCTGCTGAGTGATCGAAGCTTGGCAATAAAAGCATCCTCCGATCCAGAAATTCTGCCGCCGATGCGTTCCGCGGTATCCAGCAGGTAATAGCCGCGTTCCGAATGTCTGCGCCACTGATCTCGCGGAAACACTCGTATGCGCTGTAAATCGGCGCTCTGCAGTTCGACCTCCCACCACTCGGTGTCAGCCGGAATTTCGCGCCAGAGTCGGCCACGCCGTCGGTACAACAAGGCGCGCCGAAGCTTGTTGTCAGCCGCATTGCTCAGATCAGGATTAGTAACAACGTCAAGGAACGGCTCGCGATAGCGGTCAAATTCCCGTTGATAAAATTCGCCTTTCAGGAACTCCGAAATGGCTTCATCTTCCGTCACCCGACGCAACTTCTTCAGGCTGCCCTGCGCTCGCGGAAGCGACAATATTCCGGGTCGGTTGTAAATCTCGACCCGCAAAAAAGGAACTGACACCCAAACCAGAAGCGCCATCATCAGCACCGTCTGAACCATGACGACGTCGTGCAGTGTGCCGTGAATAAGATAGATGCCGACGATAATGGCTCCGCTGAAACCGAGTTGCACCCAACTTACATTGCCAATCTTGCGCGATATCTCGTAACTCATCAAAACCACGCCGAGCGAGTAAATCCCGGTTGTGGCCGCATACAGCACCAACAAGGCCCAGTAGGAGCCACCTTGGTTCAAAGGAAAACCACTCCCCAGAAGAATGTGCCAAACGCGCGCTGGCGCGCCCCACACCGCAAGCGTAAACACGCCGGAGATCAAAATAACGAGCGTTAAAGCGGTTCCCAGCACTGCGCGGCCACCTCGATCCTCGGAACGCACACTGGCGGAGAACGGGAACATACTGCTCACCACCGACCACGAGAGCATGTAAACAACGCGCCCAACCAGCGCCACCGCAGCGTAAACACCTGCTTCAGTAGCAGGGAAGAAATGTTTTACCAGAACAATATCGAGGTTATTTATGATCACTTGCCCGATAAAAAATAGGGACGCCTGCAAACCTTCACCCAGAGCAGCCTGCAACGGCAGATGGGATCGCGCGTCTCGCATTAAATCCCGATCCGGCATGGAAAAGACATAGGCCAGCACAACCGAGGCAACGACCGCGGCAATGACGCCGCCGACCCCCCATCCCAAAGCCATAAATGCGAAAGCACCTCCAACCTTGACAATGCCTTCCAGAACAAGATTGAAAGCCAGATGACGAAAATCACACATCCCTTGCATCAAGCCGCGCCGCGCGCCCAACGGTATGAAAAACACGGTAGCGACAGCGAGCATGATGATGTAGTTCGACGTCGGCAAGTTCAGATACCTGGACACAACAGAACGGGAGAAAAACAATGCCACTCCGACGCCGGCGCCGTAGAGCCATGCTTGCCGATGAAAATAACGGTAGATGGCAACTCTTTCGGGCAGCGAATCAGTCCTGGCAACGAACTTCGAACATAGCAACTGGAAAGATAAGTGGACTGCGGAGAGCAGCATCAGCACTGTATAGACGGCGCTGGCTTGGCCGAAGCTGGCAGCGCCAAGCACATGGGCAATCCCCAGATTGTAGAGAAGGTTTAGCCCTCCCACGAGTCCCGAACTGACCAGCATGATCATACTGCCATTCAGGACCCTCGATGGCAGGCTCGGTGACGATGCTATTAGAGTTTCCTTCATTAACGTGGAGTGATCCCCATGGGCGGTTTGGCTACCATCGATGTTTTTACATGCAGGAGCTAAGGTACTGCTCCCGCGAAGCTACCAAATCCCTTTGTCGTCCCCTGTAATCCGCAGATTGACGAAGGCGGCGGCAGCGAGCGCCGGCAACAACGATAAGCGAGCCGCACCGCGGAAGTCGCGGGCAGCTCCCGTGGCGACGAGTTGGTGCAGAAACAGTTGCGAACCTTGCGGCATCATTGGTACCCGTAAGAACTGTTTCCCCACATACGTGACTTCGGCGCCAAAACGTGCCGAGCGCAGCACAAACTCTGGCAAATGAAGCGGCCCAACACCGGCGCGTTCGTTGTAGTCCGAAGCAATTTTCAGCAGGGCCGCTACACCCGGCCAAATTGACCAACGCCGGCTGGAAGCACGGAGCCGCATAAAATCCAGATGGCCCGCCCGCACCAGCCCCGTAAGGTTCAGCAGGTCGGTGAGACGAATATAAAAATGGCGATACATCCTCTGAAGCGTCGCGAGCGTTACTTGTTCCTCTGGAGCTGGGACTCGAAACCGAAACGAACCGATATCGCGCATCAGGCTGGTTGCTTCCAAGTGAGCAGGCAGCGCGTTCTGCTCGCCGGTTTGTCCGAGGCAGCCCACGTGGATCTCCACCAACTGAGGTAATTCAGGAATCCGGAAGTTCCATTTGTGCGCCAGTCGATCTCCCCAACTCTGCGGCTGAGGCTCCGCCCTGAGTTCGCTCCTCATCACGCGCACAACATCGTCTTCGTCGGCTGCGATAAATAGATCCAGGTCGCTGCCGATATCGGGCCAGTGATCAAGGGTTTTGATCACGATGGGAGAGTGCCCCGTGAATTCCAGCGCGCGTACAACCTTGTCCAAAGTTGCCAGGGCGCGTCCAGTCTCGCGTCGTTCATTTTTGACGAGATCCTTAAGACCGTTAAATGAAGTCGCGCCTGCGTTAGACGAAGACCAATTCTGCAAGAGCTGAAGTGTGCGGAGTTTTACGCGTTGCAGTTGGGCAAAGCGCATAAAGTCGGACCACTCTTCGCCGGATTTGGACTTCGACAGGCTCTGCAGGGCGAGTTCCCGTTCGATCTGTGCGCCGGTTTCGCCTCGCTGCCGCGTAGCTGCGAGCGAGCGGAGATGTAACACGCTCAGCGTCTGAAACATTACGGTCGCGCGTTCTCTTTCCTTCGTCATGGGTGTCCTGCTTGCGCGACATTCGTTTTTGGCTCGTCACAATGCGGCAGGCCGCGCTCAATCGCCGTTCCTTCTTCGTAGTCGTTCCATGTAGCAATCAGCACAAACGGGATCGGATGGGAGGGCTCGTTGTTCTCGTCGAACAAGCGCAGCGTATCTTCAAACGTCTTTCCGCAGCGTGGATCTATGTGCCGGTTCAAGCTCCACGAAGCCTTTGTGTCGTTGAAGCCCGGCCACACTCCGCCCACCGTGATCTCGTCCGGGTGTTTGCGCATCTTGGCGTAGAAATCGTCCAGGTAATCCTCGCCCCACGCCTGGCCGTCCGCAGCCCAGCCCTTGCGCCCGGGATACACCCATGCGTACTCTCCGTCGAATGCTTTGGCATACTGCGCCGGTGGGTCATCCTGATATAGCAGAATTGGTGGCGAGTCCCACTGATTCACATATTGGCGCACTTGAATCCAATCGGTGTGGCCGCGCTTGGGAAATACAAAAATGACAGGCCGTCCTCGATACAGCAGATAAGCATCGCGTCCCGGAGCGTCGGGTCCGATGTATTTTTTGTATGCCAGATCCATCGCCTCCAGCGCGTCGTCGGTTCCGTGCCCATTGTCATCCTGTGTTTCGTCGTACATGAGTGCGATGTGAAAATGCTGCTCGCTGGCAATACGCGCCAGCAACGCAGTGCTTCGATCGAGAAAAGGCCGCCGTGGACCATACCAGTCCACGGCAAATCCATAAATTCCCATGTTGCGGGCGCTCTCAATTTGTTTGCGCAAGACGTTCGGATCCTGGCTGTTGTAGCCGACGTCGATGTGATCCGGGTCGCCGAACCACGGCTGATAATCCGCGAGAACCTTGGGATTCCCCGCGGTTTGAGGAATTTCCTTGAGCGTGATATTTCGCTGATTGGCGTGATGGCATCCGGTCGGAATGATGCTCAGTATCGCGATATACGCCCAAAGAACCCACTGGTATACTCTCATCCACAATTTCCCGCCCCGGTTACGATGAAACGGCGCAGCGAAGAGTTGGTTTGGAGTAGGCGTTCGCTGCATCAGAAGGGTTTGGCGGGGAGTTCCTGAAGATCACGCACGTACCAGCGATCTGAGCCAGGGGTCATCAGGACCATGTAGTCATGAGGTGAATTCTGTGTGTCCACTAACTTGTCTCCGTCGAAGGTCTGTATCTCGAGTTGCACGCGGTCGATGAGTTGCATGGCCGTTCCATCCATGGAATAAAATACCGCTTTCAAATGGTGGCCGTGATCCACGATGCGGACGTGCATGCCAGTCTGTTTTTGTTCGTTGATTCTTTGCGTAAGACGATCTTTTGCGAACCCAACGAACTCATCGCCAAGTCCATCAGCCTGATCGGATTCCAAATCCAGCGCCAGATCACGCCATGCCAGTGCATAATGGCGGGCTATCGTCGTCCCGGTAAGTTCTTCGATTGGACGCGGGCTCAGTCCGTTAGCATCGAGATGAACCTCGGGGAGTTGGAGCCCGGGGCGTTGAATCTGCGGCTGGGGCTGGGCTCCGGGCTGTGCCGACGACTGAGCGATCGCGATAGCAGAAGCCGCAATGGCAAAGGTCGCCGCTTTGACAAGCCGAAGCAATGTCTTCCTAAACGCCGGCGTCATGTCGTCCATGCCCGTCATAGTTTTCCATTTCCACTTCTATTGACGGCGATTTCATTGCCCGACACCACCCCGCATGCGACGCTGATCCGCGCCGGTCCTTCGACGCTGAACTGTGCTCGTGCTACATCTTTTTTGATCGGCGTATCCACCGTGCTCTTGCCGGCCTTATCGATCTTGGTGAATGAAACGACGGTGCCGTCAGGAACTGCATTGCCGCTGCAATCGCGCACCGGATCAGTTTCGAGCGTCACCGTTTTCCCGCTTGTCACCACTTTCATGCGCAATTCGCAAGCCTCCGCCGCGACCTGTTGAATCACTCGCGCTTCTTCCACTTTGCCCAACACCGCAGTAACTTCAACCGGCCCTTCATGCGGGGACGACCCCATGCGCATCCATGCCACTCCGTTCCGCGTGGAAATCTGCCGTGAGAAGCCGGCACCGCTCGCCGGTGTAATTCGGAAGTCGACGCTAGACGGGGTTAACACCAGGTTGTAATACTGATCGAACACAAACGCGGTGGCATCGATCGAATCGGGAAACGAAACAGGTACCCGCGAAGGATGCAGAAAAAAACTAAGATGCGCAGGTTGCGCAGCCTTCACCTCGAACGTGGCCGAAGAGCACGTTGCAGACGATTCGCAAACGATCACCCGATAGAAGCCCGCAGTCCGAACGTCGTTGGATTGAATTTGCAGATCGCTTCCAAGATTCACGCTGCGTTTTACGGCGACGTCCGGTCCGACGAGATAGAAAGTGGCCTGCCCGGAGCCCTGGGGAGGAATGGAACATGTTTGGCCCGCTTCCACTGTGGCGGGCACGTGAAGCTCAGCAGCGCTCGCCCAGCCCCGCAACGCGAAAAGTAAGGCCAATCCGATCACGCGCTTGCACAATGTGAAATAGCAGCGTGGAGCGCTTTTCATGCTAGCTGCTCGCCCGCGAGTAGTGATTGACGATCACGCGATAATTCTTCAGCCGCGCCGCGATGTCATCAGGGATGTCGACAGAAAACGGCACTGGCACTAGCGGCATCAGCGCGTCATCCACGTAATCATCCGAGACCCAGATCACTTTGCCGGAATCGTCGTAGTAGGCTGCGAGGACCTGCGCAATATTGACCGGGCGCCCGCTTTGATTCACCAATTCACCCTTTAACACGTCCCGGTCCGATGCGTCTTTGCCGACCGACTGATCGCTGACCGCAATTACCGGATCGGCGCTGGCAGGCACCAATAGCGCGCGCGCATCCATGCGCACGCTCTTCACCGCATCCATGCGCAGGCCCGGAAAATCAATGCGATAAGGCGAAACCTGTTTGGGGAGCAGTACATGCGAGATCAGATCGAAGCTGCCTTCTTCCTCGAGGGGAGAGCCATCCGCTCTCAACAGCGTCGCATTCACGTTCACATACGCGGGGACAGTATCTTCATTCTCAACCTCCCCGAGAATCACCACGCGGCCCGGACGCGAGATCGCGTTCATCGACGTTATGCGCACCTTGGGCGAGTCGACGTCCTGCGCACCCCAGTTCTGCGATGTGTTGCGCCCGATGACCTCCCAACGCAAGTAGTTCACCGACACCACCTGCGGCGGCACATTCGAAAACGCCGGTTTTGGCCAAACCACGCGCCACACCGGACCATCGCGCAGCACGTGCACATCTCGCACGTTATGAAGCGAGCCCAGCGCGCTCGACCAATTCATCTCGATGCGCACGACCCCTTCATTAGGGTTGGCATGCAACGGCACCACATCCGCATTTTGCAGCGAGGAGTAAGTTCGCAAGCTGCCGTCGCTTCCCGCCACATCGCGAATGAATGACGCAAGATCGATATCGCTGGCGCGATCGAGCAAGGCATAAGCCTGTTGATAGTTGTGAGCCTGAATATCGCTCACCACAGCCTGCGCCGCTTCTTCGGGAGTAGTCGCCGAGACTATCGCATGCTCCTTTCCTCCCGACTGGACCCACGCCACCCCAATCAGCACTGCGGTTGCGATAGCGATGAAAACAACGAGCCCCCATTTCATGAGCGCACCCCATTCGCATCAACAAAGATGCTTTGCGGAACGTTCCTCGGAAATGAGATCTCTTCACGTACTCGTCGGGGCTCACCCAGCAACCAGACAAATAAAATTGCCAGCACGCTGCTGCCGACGGGAAGGATTCCCCACAGCAAACCTTCCCACGGTGCAGGGATCGCATCCGACGGAATCACCCGCGCTGGAGGCGCGTCATCCTTCGACCAAACCGTGATTGCTCCGGAATCGTAGCTCTCGACCTGGCGCCAGCCGCCGAATACGAGCAAAGGCTCATAGAACGGATCGTGCACGAAAATAAACTTCAAACCGTAGTGGTTGCCGTGCTGGAGCATGGCGCGGAGCGAATCCATGCCGGCCACGCCAAAAAACTTTGCGTTTGTGAGTTGCGCTGCGCCATAACGTGTCATCTCCGGCAGCAGGCGAGCTGAGTTGTACTCGCCATCCACGCTGTTTGCGTTGGCATAAGTGGAAACCTTGGAGAGAGCATTGCCAAAGCCAAGGGTGAGATAGCGGTACTGATCGTGACCATCACGGTTCAGGAATGAGACCACCGAATCAACATTTAGCGAACTGACTGTTTTAAACGGACTCCACGTCAACCAGCCCAATGCGAGCGCCAGGCTGGCAACGGCGGCCGTACTCACGCCGATCGCACCCAGGCGTGGAAAACGGTCGATCACTTCTTCCGCTAACAATCCCACAATCGGCAGCGCCAGCACTGTTGCCCAGAGCGTGAAGCGCTCGTAGGTCAGAATTTCGAACGCTCGTCCAAAGATCCAGCGCGGAACCGGCGTAGTTCCGCCCAGTGCAATCAGGAATGTAATCCAGAACGCAATCAGCAGCACCCGCAATCGCGGTCTCGATGCACCCTTCACCACAATGAACGGCAACGCCAGAATCAAGGCACCATAAGGCACGATGAAGTAATTCATCCCGTACGTCCAATTCATCAGGAAGTTTGAACGGCTCGCGTGCGGAATGGGCATCTGCTCGATGGGATGCCGAATAATCGCAATCCAGTAAGGCAACAGGACAACCCCAACCCCCACCGCCGATATCGCGGCAAAGACAAGGCCGCGCCAGATGATTGGCGCACTGCGTTGCTCCTTCGCGCGACCGTCATACCACGCTAGCCACAACACTGGCAGGGCAAACAGCACGGAGCCAAAAATGAGCGTGACGTGATGGGCCGATGCGGCCGCCAGCGTGAGCGCCACACCCTTCAACAGCGATCGCCAGCTCGCCGACAAGCACCACGAATAGAAATAAGGCAAAGCCAAAAAGTACAAAGGAGCCGACAACGTGGTGGGTAATTGTCCTGCGGAATAGACAAGAAACGCGATGCTGCCGGCAAACACTGCCAGCACTCCTGCATAGCTCGCGGCACGGTCATCCACCCAAAGCTGCGCAAAGCGATAAGCGCCCACCGCAAGCAGCACAACGGCGGCCAACTGCACCAGCATGAAGGCCTCGGTGAGCCCGACGATATGTGAGAGCAACGCAATCCATTGATGTGTAAGGGGAGGATACGTAGTTTGGGAGAACCCTCCAAACCATTTCGGGTTCCAGGGATCGAACCAGTGCTGAGCATAGTGCGACGCAAAAAAAATGTGCAGGTTTGCGTCATACGAAGTCGTTGCCGGCAATTCCATCACGAGCAAAGGCCCGTGAATCGCCAGCGCAAGCAAGATAATGGCCGCGACCGGAATCGGGCGTTGCCAGAAGCTCTGTTTAGTCGGGAGCACAGCAGTTACCTGGTGGTCTCTCATCGAATCGGAAGATTTGATTCCGTAAGCCCGGCAAAGGTTGATAGCGATTCTTAGATCCGCGCGAAAGTTCGCAACCACCACGGCTGGTTGTGGCATCTGACGATTCCGAAAGGGCGGTGTGTAACCCGCTCCGCCAGCCGAACCAAGAGCAAGAGCTAGGGGAGGGGAATGTTACCATCGGCGTTCACGGGGTCGGTTCGGCTCGCAATCCTGATTGTGGCCACAGCCAGCGCTGCTCAAACCTTTGATGTGAACGGCCAAACATCCACTACATCTCCGCCGTCAAAAAAGCGCACCACACAGTCCGCAAATAATGAAACCGGAATGGGCTGGGGCAACAGTATCGAGGTGGCGCGAGAGGCGCGCGCCGCGCAGACCGCACTGCAACATGGAGACGCAACCGCCGCAACTGCTCATGCGCAGCGGGCCGTAAACGCAGCTCCGCAGAATGCCGATCTCTGGTTTACGCTGGCTTACGCAGCGCGGCTTAGCGGAAAGTATTCTTTATCAGTCGATGCCTATCACCGCGGTCTAGCGCTCAAGCCATCGTCAGTGGGGGGCCTTTCCGGTCTCGCGCAAACCTATGCCCGCATGGGACGCACCGCCGAAGCACAGCAAACTTTGCAACAGGTTTTGGCCGCGAACCCGAAGAGCGATGTCGATCTTCAGCTAGCCGGCGAACTGCTCTTGTCTACCGATCCGAAACAAGCGCTTGACTATCTCCAACGCTCCGAAGCTGTGAAGGCGTCGCCCCGAACTGAACTTCTTCTGGCTCGTGGGTATCAGCGAATCGGAGATGGCGAACAGGCACACAAGATGCTCGAGCGCGCACGCCAGTCAGCTCCGACCAACCCCGAAGTGCTGCGAGCCGTTGCATCGTATTACCGTGACACCGGCCAATATCAATCCGCGATCCGCATCCTTGAAGACTTCCCTAAGAAAGACGTAGGCACGCTCGAGGAACTTGGCTATTCCTACGCGCTCGCCGGTGACGCCCGCGCAGCCGCCCGCACCTATGCCGCGGCAGCAACCCGGTCGCCGCGAGACATTCAGATACAACTCAGTGCCGCACAAGCCATGCTCAACACCGGTGAGTTCGATAAAGCCACAGCTCTTCTGAACCGGGCCGCATCGCTCAATCCAGACCACTATCGCGTTTATGCGTTGCGCGGACGACTCGATGTGGCCGAGCACCGCAACCAGGATGCGATTCGCGAATACGAAGCGGCATTGAAACACCTGCCTGAAGGTGTGGCGGAGGGCGTGCTCTATCCGATTTCATTGCGCGTGGATCTTGCCGAGGTTTACCGCGATGCCGGAGACACTGCGGATGCAGAGCGCGTCACGAAGGATGCTGCAAGCGAGATCTCCGCTCTCGATATGACTGGCCCTGAGCGCCCCGAATTTCTGCGATTGCGCGCAGCCACCGAAACGGCCGGAAACGATGTCCACGCCGCCGAAAGAGATTTGAAAGAAGCGCTCCAAATCGAGCCGCGCAACGGCATATTGCTTCTCAGCTACGCGAATCTTCTGTGGAAGACGGACCGGCCCGAAGAAGCTCGGAAAACCTACCTCGAAGCGCTGGGGATCGATTCGTCGAACCCGAGCGCATTGGGCGCACTCGGCTATCTGTCACGTGAAATGGGCGACTCCAAGGCCGCCCACAACTACTTCGTTGAATATGCGAAGCAGCATCCCGACGACTATGTGCCCTATTTGGCGTTGGGCGATTTGTATAGCGCCGAGCGGCAATTTACCGAGGCGCAGGAAAACTACGAGTTGGCTTTCAAGCGGGCGCCAACCAATCCCCTGATTGTCTCCGGTGCGATGAATGCCGCGCTCGAAGCTCATCAGTTCCCCCGAGCCAACGAGTGGCTGGCGCGCGCATCGCGGGGGGCGCAACAAAATCCGCAGGTCATGCGCGAGCATGAGCGCTATCTGACGATGACCGGCAAATTCGCGGAATCGTCCGAGCTTGGATACAAGGTGATTCAAAAGCTTCCGAAGGATCGCGAGGCCGCCGACTATCTGGCGTATGATCTGCTGTTTCTCGATCGCCTCGACGAAGCGATGCAGATCGTACAACGCTTTCAGCCCATTCTTCCAGACGATCGCGACTTGCCGCTCATTGCTGGACACGTGCACGCCGACCACAACGAATACTCCGCTGCGGTCCGCGACTTTACTCGCGCCCTGCAGATCGATCCCAACATGGCGGTCGGCTACATGAACCGGGGCTATGTGTACAACGACATGCGATTGGCGACAAAAGCGGAGCAGGACTTCCGCAAGGCCCTCGCTTTGAATCCGCAATACGCCGAAGCGCACCTCGGACTAGCCTATGCCCTGCTCCAGTTGCGTCGTTCCACCGCAGCGCTGAAAGAGGCAGAGATAGCCAGCCGTCTGCTTCCCGAGTCCGAGAGTCTGCATCTAGTCAAAGCTGAAGCGTATCGCCAGCGGGCCATGCTCTCACGCGCCGAAGCAGAGTACAGGCTAGCTTTGAAGTTGAATCCGAAAGCGACCGAGACTTATGTCGCGCTCGCTGATGTGCAGTACCGGGCTCATAAATATCAGGCCTCGGCTGACACCCTGCACAGTGCGCTCGCGGTCGCGCCGAATAACCCGACGATTTTGGCACAGCTGGGCAGATGTTACGCGCAACTCGGCCGGACCGCCGACGCCATGCAGTCGATTGAAGCGGCGGAGCACGCTGGCGGCAAGGATTACAAAATCCTGCTTGTAACTGCAGACACCCTGCGTATCCTCGGCCGTCGCGGCGAGGCTATGGCAAGATACGCGCAGGCGCTGGAGAGTTCCGACGAAGACCGTCTCCAGGTCCGGCTCGCCTTGGGCCGTCTGTTCGCCGAAGAAGGAAAACCCGCAGACGCGCAACAGCAGATAGCGCTCGGCTTTGCCGAGGCGAGGGTCGCGCCCACCGATGTAACTTCCGCCGAAGACTACCTGAACGCGGCAGATATCCTGATGGGTATCCACGAGTATCCATTGGCGCAGAGCATGTATGGGCGCGCACACGCACTCGGCGCCGATGACACTGCGGTGGCTATCGGTATGGCAAATGCATCGCTGGCACAAGGCGACACGCGCAACGCCGAATTGCAATTAGCTAGCCTGCCCGACGATCCCGACCGCCAAACCAACTATGACTTTCTGGTCGCTCAAGGCAACGTCTATCGGCAGCGCGGCGAGAACCAGCGCGCGCTCGCGGACTTTACCATGGCCAACCAGCTAGATCCTCAGGACCCGGCGACCCGCACCACCGAAACGGAACTGGCCGAAGAACAAGGCCGTCCCATCAACGATCACCTCGGCATAGGCTCAGACGTTCGCGTAGATGGGGTATTTGAAGATGAAAACATTTATCAGGAGGACGCTCGGCTGCTCGGCGTGCAAAATAACGCAGCCTTGTTACCACCCCCGCGCCGTTCAATTGAGACCTACGCCGATTCGCGCTTTCAATTCCGGCCCGAGGGTTCGATTCCTCCGATTGTAGGCTTTGTCGCCGAGCGCAATGCTCAAGGTGCATTCTCTTTTCCCAGTGAGCTCCTCATTCAGAATCGCGATACCTTCGACACCATTTTCAATGGTGCGGCGGCGCCCGTGCTACATCTTGGCGACGTGAAGCTGAGCATCATGCCCGGCCTGCAATACACAATCCGGCGCGACACCCTTTCGCCAGTATTCATGAATCAAGATCTCTTTCGCCAGTTCATTTATGTGTCCAGCAGTTCCATCGGCAATTGGCTCTCGTTCTCCGGCAACGCGATTCGAGAAGCTGGTCCCTTCACCGAACAGGATCTGCACTCGCGCGACCTTTCCGGTGCGATTGATTTTCGCGTAGGTCGGCCTTGGGGCAAGACCGCCTTGCTGACCGGATACAGCGGTCGCAACCTGCTCTTCGGACCTGCGGTATACCAGTACTACCAGACAATTGCCTATGCCGGTTTGGAGTATCAATTCGGCTCCCGCATACGGGCCTCGGCGGTATCAGAATTCCTCCGCTCGTGGCGAATCGAAAACAATCTCTACGCGATCGCGCAGACTCTGCGTCCGCGCTTTGGCATTGACGCAAAGCTCAACCAGCGATGGGCAGTGACTGCTTCAAGCGCATGGTCATCAGGACGCGGCTTTCACTCATACGACAGCGTGACGTCGACTTGCTTGGTCTCCTACACCAGCGAACGGGGCTTGGGAAAAAACATGGGCTCGGAGACTGCCTCGGCCCATTATCCTCTACGATTTTCTTTCGGGATCGACCAACAGACCTTTTACGATTTCCCCGGCCAGGGGCGCACCCAGGTCGTTCCAGCGGCGCAGTTCACTTTCTAGCGTATTTGTTTATGACTGCGCCGAGCGCCTGACATTTTCTTATGACGACCTTCCCGCAAACGCCGCTGACGACAGTGCCGAATTACCGCCTAAGTCAAAGCCAAGCATTGCGTGATCGCATAATGCGCGGCAGTGCTGTCTTGTTGCTGAGCACCGGAGTCGTAGCCGCAACCAACCTGCTCTACAACCTTCTGCTAGCGCGGATGCTAGGCGTTTCGGGCTTCGGCCATGCGTCTGCCTTGTATACGCTGCTGATGATGATCGCAGCTATTACCCTATCGTTCCAGATCATAACTTCAAAGTTTATCGCTCGCGCTTTAGACGCCACTGCCCAGGCGCAAATTTACGCAAGCCTGCTGCGCCGGGCCTGGCAGGTGGGCCTGGGCATCACCATATTACTAATCGCGGCCAGCGCGTACCTCCAGTCCTATTTCAATTTGCCGGCGCAGCATGACCTTATATTGCTGGCAATCGCGGCTGGAGTTTACATCCCGCTGGGTGTTCGTCGCGGAAGTATGCAGGGCTGTTACAACTTTCGTAGCCTCGCCATCAATGTGGTGGTCGAGGTCGCGGTCAAGCTCGCTGCAGCTCTCCTGTTCCTCCATCTCGGTTTGGGCGTAACCGGCGTCATGGCCGCTGTTCTGCTCTCGATTGTCGCCGCCTACATCGTCGGCCAGCCGGAGGCCAAGTACCGGTCGTCATCGGCGGCACAGATAGCGGACACACATTCGGACGAAGATTGCGCCGTTCGGCGAGGGCATGCAAGCCGTGCTGTACTTCATCGGCCAGGTAATTCTCAGCAACCTCGACATCCTGTTGGTCAAGCATTTCTTCCCGCCGTCGGAAGCCGGAGTCTACGCGGCTGTGGCCCTTGTGGGACGCGTGGTCTTCATGTTGTCGTGGTCAGTCGTGAGCAGCATGTTTCCGGTGTCAGCCAGTTATACGCACCACCAGGCAGGCCGCTCGGCACTTTACACTGGCCTGTTTCTTGTGGGAACTGTCACTTCCATATTCGTCGCAGCGGTAGCGCTGGCGCCCGAGGCCGTATGGAGAACGCTACTGGGGAAGCCATTCCTGCTGAACACGTCGTTCTCCGCACTCCTGACAGAATATGCGGCCATGACGGGCATCTATTGCATCGCAGTAGTTCTAATGATGTATGAGATCTCCCGCCGCACCAGCCTCGCGGGGTGGGTGCAGTTGGGTGCGAGTGCGCTGCTCGCCGCAGCGATCTGGCGTCATCACCATTCGCTGTCTCAGGTGATTCTGGTGCAAGTATTCGTAATGTGCGGACTTCTTCTGGTCGTCACCATCCCGCTCTTTCGCAAGCAGGACGAATCCGAGCCATTGCCGACAACTTCACCACTACGGATTGCTTGACAGTGGAGTGAGAGTCCGGACTTTGTATCGGTCTCCATCGAACTCGGCTTGAATACTAACTTCGGTGCCTTCGCGCAAAAAAGCAACACTGTTGGCATCCAGCGAGCCGATAGCAAGCTCTCGAACGCTTTGGTCCGAATCATTAAACAGCGACAGGACATGCGAGCGCAGGTCCACCGCAACAATTCGGCCCGAAAATGTAAAAGAGCCACCGCGTTCGGCGAGGATCTCAACATGATTCGCAACATCCTTTGCCGGGACGAACGATACTCGCACCAGCATGCCGGGACCCAAAATCTGCGCTGAAGCCGGCTCGCCGCGGTTGACAATCGTCGTGTTCGGCGTAATACGCACCGAGACACTCTTTGGGCTTTCAGGATCGCGTAGGGTGAGCTGACCCTTGGCTGCGTCGTACTGCAGGACCTGCCCGTTCAGTTCGGCCGCCTCGGCTGCGCCAGTTCGCACCGAAAGCGCAAACAGCTTTCCATGGTCGATCACTGTATCGACCGACACCACGACCCAGCCGGAAGGCTGGTCAAATGTGCGCCTGTTTTCTCGGGAAAAAATTGCGTTCGCGGATCAAACGCAATGCGGATATCGTGGCCGCCGAATATGTGAATCAGCAGCCGATCGTGGATCGGATCCACCCGCTTAACCACGCCACGCATCAGGCCAACCTTGCCGCCCGGCTTAACTGGCGCCAGATCATCTCCAGTTCCAGCCGCTGGCTGCTGTCCCGGAGATGAAGCTGCGGGAACGGCCACCTGTGCGAACGCGCAACCGCTCATCAGAATGATCGACCAGAAGAGCTTTTTCATCGGCCATTGGATGCCAAAACGTGCGCTACCGGATGGCCTCTAGAGTGTTTGCTGTAGTCAACCAACCAGCGCCGTAAGACATCATACTGCCGGTGATAATGAATCCCAGCAGGGTAGGAACTCTCTTCGCTATCTTCGCGTATCTGGTTTTGCTAACGATGCTGCTTCTTGTCGGAACAAACCTTGCGTTCGCCGGCAATTTGCAGATCTCTATTCCGGAGCGCAGCATCTCCACACCCAGCCAGAAGCTCAACCGCGAAGGTGTTGCCTTACTCAAGCATGGCCATCAGGAAAAGGCGAAGCGACTCTTCTACCGCGCCTACCTGCTGGATCCAAACGATCCATTTACCCTGAACAATCTCGGCTATGTCGCCGAACTTGAGGGCGATGCCGATCGAGCCCTGCGCTACTATGCGCTTGCCGCACGCGACCATACCGATGCAATAATTGAGCGGTCAAGCGAAGCGGCGCTCAAAGGCAAGCCCCTGGATAATGCATTCCGGCAAGTGCAGGATGCTGATCAGGAAATCGGCAAGGTCAATGAGCAAGCGATTGTGCTGCTTCACCAGGGCCACGTGTTTGAAGCCAAGAACCTGCTGCAATCCGCCCTCCCGCGCCATCCCAACGATCCCTTTCTGTTAAACAATTTAGGCTACGCACTGGAAGCCGTCGGCGACGTCGAGGGAGCGCTGCGTTGTTACTCCGAAGCCGCCAGCCTGCATTCAACGCAGCGGGTAGTAGTAAGCCCGCGGGTGAAATGGCGCGGACGCCCGGTCAGCCAGGTAGCCAAGGAAAACGCAGTAGCGCTCACAAAGCAAATCGCCAGAGGCGAAGGAGTCGAAGCAGCAACCGCTCGCCTCAATCTTCGTGGCGTAGCAGCTCTGAACGACAACAACCCATCGGCCGCAAAGGATTTTTTCCTGCAGGCGTATAGGGAGGATGCCCAGAACGCGTTCACGCTCAACAATCTGGGCTACATCGCCGAACTCTCGGGTGATCGCGAGTCCGCGGAAATGTATTACGAGGCAGCCCGCTCCGGACGAGATGCCAATGCCCGAGTCAGCTATTCCACACGCCGCGATGTCGAGGGACAGAAAATCGATGTCTTGGCGGTCGGTAATCAGTCGGACGTAGAGGCCACGCTAAGAGCGGTTCAAGAGGCAAAGCGCCGTGCCCAACGCCCGATCGAGCTCAAACGTCGCGATGAGGTTTCTGGGAGCAGCGAAGTCTCCGGCAGCGGCGAAGAAAATGCCACGCCCGTGCCTGCAATTGGAGTCCATGCGCCGGCTCTCCCCGCGTTGCCACCGCCAAGTTCCGAGCCTGACCGAAATCCCCAGCAGCCGCCAGATTCCGCGCAGCCTCAATAGCCGACAACTCTCCGCGATAACCGTCAGCCGTCATCCAGCGGTCTACCTTAAACCGTCGCAGAAAAGGCAGATGCGGAACACATCGCGCGCATCGGCTGATCCCACGCGCGTTCATGCACGATGAACAAGTACAGACAGAAGTACGCTACTCCCGCCACGCACTCGTGTGCAAGCCACCACGGCGCTCCTTTTCTAAGCCGTCGTAAATTCATCGAACGGGAAGCTAGCGTGGTATTGGAGTTAAGCCCTTATGAAGCGTCGATATACAGGTCGTTGCCACGTCGAAATTCCAGGACAAATTCTCTTTGCAGATACTGCTGCAACGAAGCTCCGTACACGATTGCATCCTGATCGCTGTGAACGCACAAAACAACACTGCTCTCCAGGTCCGGCGTGCAAACCAGGTAACGATGTTCGTATACCGGCAGCAGACCGACCGCGGCCGTAAGATCGAACTCCTCCGCCGCCAGCGTTGCGGTTAGCGCATCCCGATCCTCAAGCACTTCTTCGGCCAGCGATTTAACGAGTTCAATATCTCTTGGATACGAATAGACCCCAGCGGCTGTATGCGGCGGCTCTGGGCGATAACCATAGATATTCAAAGTCGGAAGGTCGGTCCCGTTCATCGCCCGCAAAAAGGTTCGAAAATCGTATGGGAACTGCATCCCGAGAAGCTTTTCGTATTCTGCAATTTTCTCCTCCGACAATCCTGGATTCCAGCGCGTGCCCTGTTGAAATTGAAAACCATAAAGGTGGGGATTGATCGGCCGCTCCTGCCACTGCGCTTCCGTAACACGCTTGAATTCGACCAGGAAATCGCTTCTCAGCATGCTCCATCCAGTGCCTACGGAGAGGTTAACCGATTACGGTTAAACAATCCCATGGCACTCTTTGACTAGGAATCGTCCAGGTTGGCATGTCTTGGGTCGGTGGCACTTCCAGAGCAGAAGGAGATCTTTGAAGGCGACGTCCCGCCGCCCCAGGCCGCATCGACGTCTGCCGCAGTTATGAAGAAAGGGCGTTGGCAACATTTCAGGGTGCGCCAACGCCGAGCAGTGCGATCTTCATTTATGTTCTACTTCTTTTTTCCCATAGCCGCGTTGGCAGCCTCAGCGGCAAGCTTCAACTCCTGGTTGACCTGAACCAGAAGCTGCCTCGCCTTCTCCGCGTGTCCCTGCATGTCGTACCTGTTATCCTTCTGCGCTGTAATGATGTAGTTGTTGGCTTGAACTACATGGTTCTGCGCCGCTGCCAGATTGGGATGTATTCTCTTGTCGATGTCCTGCACCGGATCCTGAGCCATCATTACGACACTGCACAAAAATGACGCGCCAAGAATCGCGCTCATCACTACATTTCTTTTTCTCATACCTTGCTCTCCTCCCTTAATAGCAGATTCGTCAGAGTGTTCGTTTCTTGACTCCAAGAAAACGGTACCCAGTGTACACTCGTGCGCCCATTCGCCGACACTCTGAAAGCTACAGCAGCACTTCCGACTTTGTGCGTCTTCAATTCCCGAGGGTGCGCAAGCTTGATTTCTTTCAGTGACTTTTCGCTTTATATTCGCCGCCAGATAGTCGAGATAAAACGAGGTTAACTTTTAAGACCTGAGCAGATCGCCGAAAAATTAGCTAGGTGCACTTGCAATCCCCATCCGCGCTGACAAAAAACGCCCATGACAGCATCTGAAGTAATCTTGCCCTCGCAACCGCCATAACCCAAACTCATTGTGAATGAGGTTTTCCCGTATCCATCTCGCGATGGCACTCGGCTCTGCTGGCTTGCTCGTGCTGGTATTTGTCGGTTATCTCTACTGGCTCAGCAATCAGGGGCCGGTTCTTTCACGCTCTCCCGAACGCGACCCACTTACGCAACTGCCGATCAGCATCACCATGAACCCGTTTCGCGATCGCACCATCGAACGTACCGCCAACGCTTTCATTTCGGAAATGCGCGACGGCAATTGCAACCAACTGCTTGCGCAATGGGAAAGAGACTACCGCAAGAGGCGCGCTGTATTTCTCTGCAACTCAGAAGCCCAACATCCGCTGATTTCCTGGAAACTCGTCGAATGGGAGGATGCCCCGCCGCTAGTGATTCTGCACTACAGAGGCCAGCGCTACAGCAGCCCGAGCCATGAGTCGACTTACAAAGATCTTTTCTCTGTAACTGAGGAGAGGAAAGATACGGGATGGGCAGTTACAAAGTACGATTCCTTCTACTGAGCAAGAAGTTCATATCAACGGCAATCACTTTGGAGCAACTGGAGCAGACACCGGTTTAGCGAGCTGCGCCTTCGCCTGTAAATCACCAGCAGAAGCTGCCTGTACGATTTGAGCGGCTGCCTCAGTCGCATTCTGTAGCGCTACGGCAGCGGTGCTGATCCTGACAGTATCCGAAGCGCGTGCTTGTGTTTTGGCCGTCTGCGCCTTTTGGCGAGCTCGCGCCGGCGGTTGGATGGGGGGTTGGGCTTGGACGTTCGACGACCCAATTGGTGGAATAGCCATTGTGAGAACCTCCTAATATTCGCCATCGGCAATAGAGACGATAACTTTAGGGGGTTAGCTCATGGTTTCTTTAAACAAAGTTACAGCACATAAGTAACGGTTACCTCAGCTGGCTATCTCTCGCACACAGCGATTTTCGCAAATAAACCTATCCACCAATATGTACCATCGTCCGCGATGCCGGAACAAATCCAGGCTCGCCGATATGGTGCCGCGCTTCTTTCTTTTTTATTACGTCGACGATGAAATCGGCAAGCTGATCATCGGTCGAGCCGCGTCGCATCAACTCATACAGGTCATGATCCCACACGGAGAATAAACAAGTACGCAGCTTGCCGTCAGAGGTAATGCGGATCCGGCTGCAATGTCCGCAGAAGGGATGCGAGACTGGCGCAATAATCCCAATCTCTCCAATGCCATCCGCAAAGCGATAGCGCCGCGCCGTTTCACTGCGCGCGTGCGCAACCTCCATCAGCGGAAGATACTCCGACATGCGGGAAACAATTTCTTCCAGCCTAACCACAATTTCCGGCGTCCACACCCGATCTTCCTCAAGCGGCATGAACTCGATGAAACGCACCATCACTTTTTCTTCCCGTGCGAACATCCCGAACGGAATAACCTGATCTTCATTGAAGCCGCGCAACAGCACGCAATTGATCTTCACCGGATCAAGCCCCGCTCGCCGCGAAGCGCGGACTCCCGCCAGCACACTCTCGTATCCATTCGGAACTCGAGTGATGCGCGCAAACCGCTCCGGATCGACCGCGTCCATGCTGACCGTCACGCGGTCAAGTCCCGCATCCTTCAACGGTCGCGCCATTTCGGCCAGCAGATGCCCGTTGGTGGTCAGATGCGATTTCAGGCTTCATGCCCTCAGCGGTGCGCAGCCTGGCGAGGTCGCGAACAAACTCGACAATGCCTTTGCGCAGCAGCGGCTCGCCACCCGTCAGACGAATTTTAGTAATTCCAAGCCCAACCAATATTCGCGCCATCCGTAAATACTGTTCGAATGGAAGCTCCGCATACGTTGCGCCGTTGGTTCCAGTCCGGCAGTAAACACACTTGTAATTACAGCGGTCGGTAATCGAAATCCGCAGGTCGTGAATCTGTCGCCCGAAATTGTCAGTAAGCGGCATTTTGCAGTTGGCAATTAACAGATAGTAGTTTGGCCGACGCGAGCATCGATTCGCATATGGCCAGAGCTAAATGCTAATTACCGATTCTTCACGCAAAGAAACAACAGGCGGGAACAATCCCAGCGAGCGTTTCCTTTCCAACAAGGGAGGCGCAGACGTTTCCGTCCGCACCCTCGAATCGCACCTTGACTCCGGCGCAACTCTCGCCCCCGCCGCCAGAGAATACTCAGGTAGCGGAGGTCGGAAACTCGACCTCTCATTATAGATGCGGGAACTACATCACGCGACCCGCGTCTCGGGACCCCGGTCGAAATCGGCCGCCCCGCCGCAACACTGTTAAACTTTCCCCATGCAAGCCCTCGTCATTACCCGTTACGGAGGTCCGGAAGTTCTCGCCGTGCAGCAAGTTCCCGACGCGCAACCCGCGCCAGAGCAGGTTCTTGTGAAAGTCGAAGCAGGCGGCTTGAACTTTGCCGATCTAATGACCACGAGTGGGGGATATGCCGGCACTCCCAAGCCGCCGCTGACTGCAGGCCGAGAATTTGCCGGCCGCGAACTCACGGCGGATGAGCAAATTGGCCGCCGCGTGATGGGTTATACGCAGTGGGCGGCCTTCGCCGAAAAAACTACCGCGCGTCGCAACCTGGTCTGGCCCGTCCCGGAAAATTGGACTGCCGAACAAGGCGCCGCTTTCCCGTAAATTTCTTCACCGCCTATTTCGCCTACTGGAAGGCCGGTTTGCTGTAACGCAACCGGGCGCCCGAGTCTTGATTCATGCCGTCGCTGGCGGAGTCGGCACTGCCGCCGTACAAATCGGAAAAATTCTCGGCGTTGAAATGTACGGAACATCTTCCTCCGAAGACAAACTGGCGCGAGTGCGCGAGCTTGGCTTACAACACGGCATCAACTACAAGCAGGCGGATTACGTGGATGCGATCAAAGATCTCACCCGCGGAGAGGGCGTCGACGCGGTCTTCGAAATGTTGGGAGGCGAGCACGTAGCAAAGAGTGTGAAGTGTCTTCGCGATTTCGGACGCGTCATTGTCTATGGCGCAGCGACCGGCGAAACTCCCCAACTCGACACCCGGCTCTTGTATGCAAAAGGAGCCAGCGTCCATGGATTGTGGCTCTCCTATCTAAGTGCAAACCGTTCGCTTATGGAGTCCGCGTGGAAGCAACTTTCCGCCTGGATCGCGGCAGAACAAACTCCATCCAGTGATTGGAAAGGTCTTTCCCCTGGAACAGGCGCGCGAAGCTTACACGCTAATGCAGGAAGGCAAGAACTACGGCAAGATCGTGCTGAAGATCAGTTAGTGTGATTGTCCCGAACCCGAGAGGCCGAGAGAGCATCAACTGCCGATCCGCCAAAATGGAATTCTAGACAAAACATTCCTACCCTGTTACTCCGCTGACTTACATCAGGTTCTGCTAACGCAGCAAGCGCAGGCGCGTCCAATGAGCATGTGGGCTAAGGCGCTTGGTTACAGAACTTTAACGAAACCGTAGCAAACACGTTCATTTTCGGACAGCGATGTACGAAAGGGAACAAACGCTTCGCTTATTGAACAGGGATGACATATTAAGCGCATGGTTTGCGGTATCCCTGCTCTGGCAGCAAAAGTGCATTAGCAGGAAAGATAGTTCGCAAAGAAAATAAATCGGGAACTTACTCAAACCGAGCTTCGTATCCTGTAGCGAACCGATGTGGGGTGGACGAAATAATTTTCGATCACTCAAAACAATTTGCAGGGTGACGGGACTGGCGCACGCATGGTTTGGCGGCCCTGGGCGCGCCGAGTCCCGGTGAAAATCGCGAGTGTCAGCCCGCGTTCTTTTGTGTCACCCTGACACCGGCATTGTAGGACTTTGCAGGAAAAAGGCAAGCCCTCAGTCGATCCACCACCAGCCGCCCCAAGTCCCGTTTGAAACCGGGGCAGAAAGCGTAGGAGCAAATGAAACTGAACGATCTGGCAAAGACTGTCGTGCTCGGGCTGGCCGTGCTGCTCGCATCGAGTGCTTTCGCAAGTAACAAAGGTTCGTTGGAGGTCGGTCAGTCGGTCGAAGTCAATGGCCAGCAACTTGCCCCCGGAGACTATCAACTGCGCTGGGACGGCACTGGGGCGAACGTGGAGGTAAGCTTCCTGAAGGGCGGAAAAGAAGTTGCAAAGACTTCGGCGCAAGTCGTCGAACTCGACAAGCCCGCAGGCTACAGCTCCGCGGTTATCGATCAATCGAATGGCAAGGCCTCAATTTCGATGGTACGCTTCGCCGGCAAGAAGTACGCTTTGGCAATTGCTCCAACGGAGAAGGCCGCAATGGGTGGAAGTGGAAATTCAAGCAAGTAAGTTACTAACTCCAGGATACAAGATATGGCAAGCGGGGAGCACTTCCGTGCTCCCTTTTATTTTTAACTGAGGGCTGCTTTGGTTTGGTCGACTATCAATGGTGTTTACTCAATAGCATTCTTCTCCAGCTCTGCGCTTACGCGCACGCTGTTGCCCGCACTAACTTTCACCGTTCCTTCCCACTTCTTATAGCCGCCCTTCCTGAGCACTACCATATGATCGCCCTCGGTTAGCTGCACGGTCGAGGGGGTATTGCCGACAAAACTTCCGTCCACTTCGATATCTGCGCCTTGCGGGACGGAATCGATCCGCAACTCGCCTTTTCCAGCAGCGATTGGAGTGCAGGTAAAAACTGAAACTGAAATCGGCCGAGCGGCCGCGATCGACGTGGGTAGCGGCGAGTAACGCTGTCCGGCAGACAAGAGTGCGAAGGAAGACACAATTAGAATGAAATAGATGAATACTCGCATGGTAAGTATCTAACTATATTAGTAAGATGAGAACCAAAGCGGGCTAGTTATGCCCTTTATGTTTTGTGGTTACTTCGCCACCTCGAGCGCAGTATCTTGATCGACAAATGCTGCCAGGGGAGTGCCAGCTTTAATTTCAACATTCTTGCCATGCTTAATAAGCCCGATCGGTCCGAACAGAACGGTCAACGCGACGGTGGTTCCTTCTTTGCCTTCGCCCTCCTTGCCCTTGCTCCCGCGAAGCCTAATCCTCACGTCACCGGCCGTCAGATGTTCCAAACGCATATTTAGCTCGCCGGCCTTTCCCATCGTGCCGGCTTTCTTAGCATTCGTAACTGTCCCCGTTGCTTTCGCTCCAGCTTTTACGACTACTACATCGCCTACCTTCAGATCTTCGTCGAGAATTAAGTTAATCGGATCACCCTCCTCAGCTGTCTTCGAGCTCAGGCTGTCGGCGAACTTGAGCTTAACGTCAGTACCTTCCTTTAGGACTAGCTTGGCAGGGGACGCAACCGGAGATTCAGTCACCGCTGGAGGCTCTGCGGCAGCCACGGTCTGGCCAAAAACCGTCGATAATGAGAGGCCCATGAAGACCACAACAGCAACACTCAATTGTTTCATGGTGCTTATCCTTTCGTGAGGCAAAAAAGCGCCGCGATGCGGCGAGGATTGGATTGCCCTTACAGATTCTTGCAATGACCGAACGGAGCCCAGAATCCGAGCCTAAGAACGAGGAAGAATTACGAGTAATGGTTCACGCCATTCTCTGACTAAGATAGTCGTTTGTCAAGATGAGGTGATTCAACGTGCAAACGCTAAGTAAGGGCGTTGAGCTGTTCAATAAAACTGCGCAGTTCAATACTTAGGCATCTTAGGATCGATGCGTTCCGCCCAGGCTGTAATTCCGCCGGTCAAGTTATGTATCTTCGTAAAACCGGCTTGCTTCAGGAACGCTACGGCCTTCGCGCTTCGTCCGCCCATCTTGCAATGAGCAACAATCTCGCGGCTTGAATCTAACTCGCCAACGCGCTTTGGCAGATCCCCTAGCGGAATGAGATATCCGCCGAGGTTGCAGATCTGGTATTCGTGCGGCTCGCGCACATCGAGAATAAAAATATCGGCTTTGGCGTCGAGTTTCTTTTTTAATTCTTCGACCGACATGTCCGTCGACTCAACCGCAGGCGCTGCGGGCGCTTCCTGGCCGCGGATGCCGCAGAACTCTTCATAGTCGATCAGTTTGGTGATCGTCCGATGCGTGCCGCAGACAGGACAATCGGGATTTTTGCGCAGCTTCAATTCGCGGAACTTCATGCCGAGCGCGTCGACCAGAAGCAATCGTCCTGCGAGCGACTCGCCCTGCCCAAGAATCAGCTTGATGGTCTCGGTCGCCTGAATAACTCCGACCAGCCCTGGCAGAATTCCCAGCACTCCGCCTTCGGCGCACGAAGGCACCAGTCCCGGCGGCGGCGGCTCGGGATAGAGACAGCGGTAGCATGGGCCGTCTTCGGTCGCGAATACGCTGGCCTGGCCTTCAAAACGGAAGATTGATCCGTAAACATTCGGCTTTCCGGTGAGGACGCAGGCGTCGTTGACCAGATAGCGCGTAGGAAAATTGTCGGTTCCGTCGGCTACGATGTCGAAATCGCGAAATAATTCGAGTGCGTTGGCGCTGGTCAGCTTGGTATCGAACGTCCGCAGATTCAGGAATGGATTGATCGACTTCAACTTTTCGGCGGCGGAATCGAGTTTCTTGCGTCCTACATCGGCTGTAGTGTGGATGATCTGGCGCTGCAGGTTCGTGTAATCCACGACGTCGAAATCCACGATGCCGAGCGTCCCGACGCCTGCAGCCGTGAGGTAAAGTGCCAGCGGCGAACCCAACCCTCCCGCTCCGATGCAGAGAACTTTCGCTGCCTTCAGCTTCTGCTGCCCTTCCATGCCGACTTCGGGCATGATCAGGTGGCGAGAGTAGCGCAGGATTTCGTCGTTGCTTAGAGCCTCGGCTGGCTTAACGTCATGGTCTTGATATCGGTTAGGGTGGCCATTCGGGTCCTTAGTTTTCTAGGGTACCCCCTATATCCCGGTCTCTTAGAATCATGGACTTGGGAGGAACTCATCGTAAAGTCTTCAGAACAAGAATGGTTATAATCAAAGTATTGATCTGCAAAAGAGTTAAGCTAAATTCGAGTTTATCTCCTCCTTGAACTCAGCCGCCTTAAATTTGAAAATCAGCTCCTTGAGCATGGCCCAATCGCAAAGTATTCATTTCAAATAGCTTACTGTCCGGCCTTTTCTCCATCTGGCCTCCGGCAAGCTTTTCATTATAAATCAGCATGTCAAATTGCTGCCCACTTTGGCTTTCTGAGCGGCCTGCCGAGCTCCGCGAGCCGCCGGCGATCGAGGGCACTATGGAAATCGTGTCCCCGTCCTTCAATAGATGTTGCTTCCTTCTGCAGATAGCGCATGTCCTCGTCGTTGACGTAGACGTTGACGAAGGAACGGAGTTTGCCGTCGTCGGTATACAAGTGGCGCTTCAGATCGGGGTGCTGCGAGACCAAGCCAGACAATGCTTCGCCGACGGTTTTTCCCTGCACATCCACTGAAGCCTGTTTGCCCGAGTATTGGCGTAAGGGAGACGGAATCTGTATCTGCGGCATATACATTAAAGATGCTATGGTACGGGGCAAAGATGCAAGTCGAAAAGGAACGGGGGGCATCAATCGCAGGTAATCAGCCGATGGATGGCGGCGAGCAGCGACGTCCGCGAGGCTTTTTGCCGATTGGCGCGTTCTTAATATTCGGCGCCATCATGGCGGCCTATGCCGCGATTACTCTGCTTCATCCTGGGACTGACCTTGATCGCTTGTGGGCATTGAATCAGACGGAGCATGCTCGGCTCACGGCATTGGGCAAGAGCAGCGGGATCGGGTTCATCTTCCTCTCGGCGTTCATGGTCGTGGCCTCGGCGGGATGGCTTCGCCGCCGTCGCTGGGGGTGGGTTCTCGGGACAACGATTGTGACTCTGAACGCGGCAGGTGACGTGGTCAACGCGATTATGGGCGAGCCGCTTAAAGGAGCCGTCGGAGTGGCGATCGCCGGGCTGCTCTTGTTCTATATGACGAGGAGCGCGGTGAAAAACTACTTCAAGCGCGGCTAGTCGTCATCTTCAGATTGAATCTCGGCATCGCGGGCATGTATTCGAATCTCGTGCCGTGGTTGCTGGCGAATAGCCGAGCGCTTTATCGATGAAAAGAATGCACTGACACAAGCGTAGAACCCCACCGACAGCACCAACACCAGAACCGTGCCGAGAAATTCTCGCATCGACCTTGCCGATCCCCGCGGGCCGAGGGCGCCCGCGCCACATTAGAAATTGTCAGATGATTTCGCTCTTCTCATCAACGAATTTTTTATCGGCCTCGTCTGTGCCTGTCAGTTCAAATGAATTCGTTACCGCCGCTACGCCCTTTTCCACGCAGGTGATTACATAAGAGCAGCCTATCCAGTGGGCTTCGGCGAGGTCGGTGGCGGACCATTGTGCGGGGTGGTCGGGATGGGAGTGATAGAAGCCGACGATATCTTCTCCGCGCTCGCGGCCTTCGCGCTGAATGCGGATGAGTTCCCTGGGGTCGATGTTGTAGCGGTTGTGAGGAGAATCTTCGCGAGTGTTTCCGCAGCGCGCGATACGGGAAACCGTCTTTGTAATCGAACCTGATCCGTCGTCTACGAACTGCCCCAGCAGCACGCCACAGCACTCGTGAGGATAGGTTTCTTCTCCGTGTTGGCGAAGGGAGGCGTAGGCGGATTGGGGAAGTTTCAGCATTGCGGAGCATTGAGTCATTTAGCGATTAGAGGTCATATTGCCATTGAAGATGAACCTTGTTTTGCGATTTTAATTGATTGCAATCTAACCTCAACTGCTCAATCTCATTTTTCATTCCAAAATCTTTCACTCAAATATTTCTCGCCGGAATCGCAGAGAACGGTGACGATGGTGCTTCGCCGATCCGCTTTCAGCCGGGCGGCAACTTGCAGGCTGCCTACTACTGCCGCGGCGGCGGAGACTCCGACCAGCAATCCCTGTTCTCGCGCCAGGCGGCGAGCCATAGCGTGCGCGTCTTCGGTTACGATCTCGATATTTTCATCCACCAGCGACGGATCGTAAATGCGCGGCACGATCGCCGAGGGCAGATGCTTCGCGCCTTCGATGCCGTGGAAGGCGGAGTCGGGTTGCAGCGAGATGCAGCGAATGCGCGGGTTCAACTCTTTCAGGCGGCGGGTGGTGCCAACGAAAGTTCCGGTGGTGCCGAGCATGGCGACGAAGTGCGTGATACGTCCTTCAGTTTGCTGCCAGATTTCGTTCGCTGTGGTTTGATAATGGGCGCGCCAGTTGGCATCGTTCGAGTATTGATCCGCGTAAAAATAAAGATCGGGATGATGCTCAGCTAACTGGCGCGCGATTTTGATAGCGCCATCGGAGCCTTCGGCGGGGTCGGTGTAGATGATATTTGCTCCGTATGCCTGTAGAATCCGTTTTCGCTCGGGAGAAACATTCTCTGGCACGCACAACGTGACCGGGAAACCAAGTGCGGCACCGAGCATGGCATAGGCGATGCCGGTGTTCCCGCTAGTGGAATCGAGAAGAATTTTGCCGGGAGCAAGCTTGCCGCTGCGGCGCGCTTCGGCAACGATTTTGGCGGCGGCGCGATCTTTGACAGAGCCGCCGGGGTTATACCACTCGGCTTTGCCGAAAAGTTGGATATTAGAGTTGGGAAAATCGGAATTGGAAAAATCGGCGGTGAGGGCATCGAGCGGCAAGAGCGGGGTGTTGCCGATGCCAGCGAGCAGAGCTTCTCCCTTTAGAGGCGCCGCAGGTTCAGGGCGCGAAGGCGAGCGGGACGGAGTCCGAAGTTGCTGGTGCCATTCGAGTGAGATGCCTTGTGACTAGAGTAACGTGCCCGCAATCTAAAAAAGGTATATCTATACTAGCGTTACTGCGTTTCAAGGTCATTAGATTCGCGGTGGAGAGTTTTGGTTCCATCGAATCGAGGCAGCTCGCATCTAACCTAGCAACGAGAATTGAGTCTAAAGATGGCAGCGAAAGTAGAAGAACGAACCTATGAGGACGTGGTCAGCTGGCTGCGGGATCACGGCTTTGATCTGATTGAAGCGCCGGGTGCGCAAACGCGCGTTTTCCTGAAAAAATATAACTGCTCGGCGGCGATCCAGAAGACCGAAGATGGCGGCGCGAAAATCTTCGCCTATCCGGGATACATGATCGGCAGCGAGATATCGAAGCTGGTCAATCGCGGCTATCAGCAGTTTCTGAAGACGACAAAAACTGAAGTGCCGGCTTCGGCCGACCATCTGAAGGCGCTGCAGCAGTTCTCCGAAGAATTGAAAGAGGCGCTCGGCGTGCCGAGCCTATACAACGAATCGCTCGGGACGGTCAGCGAGGCCTATCAGTACGATCGCGTTCAAAGCCGCGACGAGCCTGAGGTGCAGCGTGCCAAGCGGCCTTGGGAGACGGTAAAGGTCAAAGTCAAGGCGACGGCGACATCTGCAGCGAAAAAGACTCGCGCCTAAAGGCCTCAACGGCCTGGAGGCAGCTTAGCGCCGTCGGTGGCTCGTATGACCGCATCTCTTCGATAAAGCAAATCTCGGATGCACATAATCATTTCGGGCCTAATCACGCGCCAATTCTGCCGATCGTTGTTGCTGATCTTTCCGTTCGGCTGTTCCTTCCTTCTTGTTCGCTTTAGACCTGTTCGGCCCATAAAAAACTAAAAATGATTATGATGCGAGCTCACCCGTGGAGGGCTTATGCGAAATTTGTTTCTGCTGTTGGGAATGGTAGCAATGCTCGCAATTTTCAACGATGCCCAGGACAGCGAAGAAGCCTCGCGGGCTGCGATTCGAACGGTGATCCAGGATCAGCAGGCAGCGTGGAACCGGCAAGATCTCGAAGGCTTCATGGCAGGATATTGGAATTCTCCTGATCTGACATTTTTTTCCGGGGCGCACGAATTTAACGGCTGGCAAGCGGCGCTCGATCGCTACAAGAAAAATTATCAGAGCGCGGGTCACGAAATGGGCAAGCTGGAATTTGCGAACCTGCGGATCGAAATGCTGGGGCGGGATGCGGCCTTTGTGCGAGGAGAGTTTCATCTGACCATGCCGGATGGAAAAACGCCGCACGGTCTGTTCACGCTGGTGTTCCGTAAATTTCCAGAGGGATGGAAGATAGTGCACGATCAGTCGGCTGGCGAGTGAGGCATTGGGTCAGCGTCCTCTATCCATCGCGTCGTTGGCTAATCGATCAGCGATCTGGTTGTGCTCGCGCAGCGCATGCCGGATTTCGAAATGCTCAAGCTGTCGAGCCAGTTGCTGCGCCTCTTCGTGGAGCTTCCGCAGTTCGGGGTGCCGCACCTTATAAATGCCTTTCATCTGACGCACCATGAGTTCGGAATCGCTGACCACCTTGAGCGCTTTAATGTGATTTTCAATGGCATAACGAAGCGCTGCAATCAATCCCTGATACTCGGCGTAATTATTTGTACGATGCCCGAGATAGTCGCTAAGCTCGGCAACTGGATTTCCCGACGCGTCCTGAATCGAAACTCCGTAACCGGCAGGCCCTGGATTACCGCGGGCTCCGCCGTCGACGTGAGCAGTGTGCGCCGGAGGCGCTGGTTTTGACGCAGAGAAAAGATTTCTGGAATCGGAGGGACGCAGAACCATAGATCGAGTTTACAACTGGATGGTTGAACAACGCCGCTCTTCTTGAATGAATCGCCTCGGTGCTCACAGAATCCGTTTCGCGTGTCTTGCGAAGAGGAAAGAGTGAGCACCAGGCGTCGCTACGATCTTAGTGGGGCTGGCCGTGACTGTGGCGCCAGTTCCAGTATTCTTTTTGCTCCTCTGGAGGCAGCTTGCGAAAATCGCGATTGGGATCGCGATGATGTTCGTTCGCCCACTGATGGTAATAGACCACTTCGTCGTTGTTCCAGACGTGGTAGTCGTTGTAGTAGGGGTCATAGACACGGTAGTAATGATGTGCGCACAAGCCGTGCCGAATGCAAAGGACGTTAACGCGGCCGCGAAAAGAAGTGTCCTGACAAAACGAGATCTGCTCTTCATGCTCCTGATGATCCTCCTTCGTTCAGACCGTGATGATAGATGCTCAAACTGGAATCGGTGTTTATGAAAAAGTCTTCCGCAAAATAAACACGGAGGGAAAAGGAAAGTTTCACAACTATCCCGAATAGAAAGCTTGGAGGGTCGCCATAAAAAGCTAGATCGCGCCTATCTTCCGGTGGCCAGCCGAGTAGCCAGGCGCTGCGGCAAATTGGCAGCGAGGATTTTCTCCTGCGCAACGCGAAGGTTGTAAGGCACCCGATAGAAAGTAACAATCCAGGTTGCAGAGTCGAAGGTGGCGAAGGCTGCTCGCCAGTCGCCGTCGCGCGGCTGGCCGACGGAGCCTGGATTAATGAGATAACGACGATCTTTACGGAGCGGCCAGTCGGAGGATTCGCCTTGGCCCACGGTGCGATATCCCGGGCGATAGGCTTCGCTGATTTCGCCGGTCAGCACGAACCCACCTTGCAGGTGGGTGTGACCGAAGAATGTAATGGGTATGGGATTGGTGATGAGCGGTTCGATCGCGTCGCGGGCGCTGACCATGTATTCATCTTCGTTCAGCGCGGAGCCGTGAACAAACTGAACGCCAGGCAGTTCCGCCAAGTGAATTGGACCCTGCGGAAGCGCGCGCAGCCAATCCAGATTTTGAGTCGTGAGTTGATCTCGTGTCCAAAGAGTGGCCAGGCCAGCGACGGGATTGAACTCTTCGAGGTCCATGAGACCGCAGACGGCCTTGTCGTGGTTGCCGCGCACGAAGACGGTTCCAAGAGATTGCGCCTTGGCTATCACCTCGTTCGGATTGCCTCCGTAACCGACGGTGTCGCCGAGATTGATGACGACGTCGTGGGCCGGGGCAGCAGCGAGACACGAGTCCAACGCTTCGAGGTTACTGTGAATGTCGCTCAGAAGTAGGATACGCACAGACGGAGGATTATAGCTCCTGTGCCGAGGTTTCGGGCGGATTCAGGACTGGGCAACGAGCCGAATGTCCGGCACCGACTTCGACGAGCGGAGGAAATTCCATTGCGCATTTCGCGATTCGATGCGAACAGCGGGGTTCGAAGGGACATCCGCGAGGAAGGTTTGAGATGGAGGGAACCGTACCTTCGATGGTCGCCAGCGGCTGGCTGCGATCGGTTGCGAGCGTGGGAATTGCGCGCAACAATCCTTGGGTATAGGGATGCGAAGGGGCGCGAAATATGTCGGCCTTCGCGCCCAGCTCGACTAGGCTACCTGCGTACATTACGGCTACGCGATCGGCGACGTGCGAGACGACGGCAAGATCGTGCGAGATGAAGAGCATTGCCAATCCGAATTTGTGGCGCAGATCGTTTAGCAAATCGAGGATTTGCTGTTGGATGGTGACATCGAGCGCGGTCGTCGGTTCGTCGGCAATTAATAATTGTGGACGGTTGACGATGGCCATCGCGATCATTACGCGTTGCCGCATTCCTCCTGAGAGCTGGTGCGGATAGCTGCGGGCGCGCTGTTCGGGATCGGAGATGGCAACGTCGCGCATGCCTTCTACGGCGCGGTTCCATGCTTCTGATTTCGAAACGCGGTGATGCGCGAGAACTGCTTCGGCGATCTGGTTTCCGACGCGCATGACTGGGTTCAGTGCGGTCATGGGCTCTTGAAAAATCATGGCGATGCTCGAGCCGCGCAACTCGCGCAGCCGATCGGAAGGCAGGCTCGTCAGGCGCTTTGAGTGATTGTTTCCGTTTTGTGAATCATTGTGAAAATCGATTTCTCCGCTGACAATTGCGGCTGGCGGAAGCAACCCCATGATGGCCAGTGAGGTAATGGATTTTCCTGATCCCGATTCGCCAACCAGCCCCAGCACTTCGCCAGGAGCGATCGAGAATGAGAGATTGCGCACGGCGGCGATAGCGGCCTGAATGCGCCCGTTCGCTACGCGATTGTGGAAACGCGATGGTCAAATCGCGAACGTCGAGCAACGGGCTCACGAAATTATCGTATCAGTGAGAATGCTACTTTTTTGGCCGCGACTCGGGCGGCACGAGTCCTGACACGCGGTAATAGACGACGAGTTGGCCGTAATGTTCGCCGGAATGCTCGATCAGCCCCCAGGCCATATCGGAGACTCGCGTTTTCCGATTGGCGAAGGGATCGACTACCAGGTCGTTCAATCCCTTGTCGCCTTTTTGCTTGATCGCGGCGGCGCCGTCCGACGAAAGCCTTTTTTACGAACTCAACGATTTGTGCTTTCGATTTGAAATCGGCGCGCTTCGGATCTTCTTCGGCGGGCGGCTTCAAGCCCCACTACCGGATTAGTGAAAAAATAATTTGTATTCGCCGCGTGGAGAAGTTGCTCGGCAAAGCTGCGCTCGGCGGGGACGGGCTTGAAATCGTATTTGTCTTCGGGGAAATCCTCCGCCATCGCGATCAGCTTGCGCCCGATGTCGTTCCAGTTCTCGAGCAGGGCTTGCGACGGCGATAGTGGCGGCTTTGGAGACTCTTTTTTTGGCGTGCTTTGTGCGGCGGCGAATCCGGCGACAAAGAATGTCGCAAGAACCACGACAGCTATTCGCATTTTCATTCTCATTCTCTTCTTATTCTCATTGCGCCAGTTCCTTTGAGAGGGTTTTCAGGTCGAGACGCAGCGTACACCGTCGCCTGCATTTCAGTCCAGCGGACCCCCACCCCCTTATGTTGGCGGTCTTTTGGGATCATCGAGTTGGCGGCAGAATCGCTGCAAAGTCTTCAATGCAGGACGTTAAAGGCAAACTCCTGATTGCATTGGAGTTGACGGCTTTGCTGAGCTCCCTTGGCCTCGCCACTGACGTCAAAGGAGTAATGACTTAGTAAGTTGTGCAGAGTGCGAGCAGATAAAGCAGCCCTGAATAACAGGTCAATAGCCGGCTGTGTTTTAACTTGTAGTTCTTTAAGCTTCGCTTGGCCTTTCGCTCCGGCGGGACACTTTGTGTTCTGGCGTCATAATTCACGCAAAAGGTTCTCCAAATCCGGAGAATATCGTTCGCCAGGAATGCTGGCACAAAGTTGGTTCTTGTTACCTTGATAATCCCGCCAATAAGATGCAATTACATCATCGACGATCCGACGGTAGGCGACTTCGCCGATTAGTGGCGCGCTTTCTCAGTAATAGCAGAAGACGCGCCGTAAAGGTGTTATTGGCGTCATCCTCCGGCTTGCCCAGCGTGTCCAACAACTCCCGAACCGTGTGATGAGTAAGATATTCACCGTCGCCGGAGAACTCAGGGAGGCCAATTTTCTTGTTCGCCTCGATGAGATCCGCTTTGACAAGAATTTGGTTGAGGCGAGACAGTGCTGGGGCCTCACGCGTACCTTGCCCCACTATAAACAGATCGAGATCACTGTGGGCGCTCGCCTCGCCGCGGCCAAAAGATCCTGTCATATACACACATGCGGCGTCGCCGCAAAGCTGCGCTGCTCGCGTTAGCTCGCTTCGGAGCTTCTCGATGCGTTCCTTTGTCTCCTGCCGCCGCTTAAGGAGTTCTCCCATGGTTCCCCTCCCACTCAAAAAGATTCGCGAATATTTCTGCCTGTTCCGTAGCATCATCGAGCGCATGATGCGTGTGTCCGCGATGGGGAAGAAGTAAGGGTAGAATCTTCGATCTGCCAGCCTCAGAAATCGGAATCGAGGCTTTTACGGCAAAGGCTGTCTTCATATCAAAGCAAAGCGAGTGATTGAACGGTGATCCCTTGGTAGAGAAGCGAACAAAATACCAGTATAACCACGCCCAATCAAAGCTCAGCGGATATGCAACTAGAACTGGCTTCGCGCTTCCGGCAACCTTTGTGATCCAGTCATGGGCTTCCGTCATTGCTGATTCCGGTTCTTGGCCTTCCTTGCACAACCTGCCACGATCGAGGCCATTTACTTGTAGCGCTTCTACCTGGTATTCCTTCGATATGGGCTTCAGCTCGCGATAGAAACTCTGCAAGTATTCGTGCGGACGTTTGAAGCGCTGGCCATCGAAGGTCCCGGCGAATACAAGAGCGAAAGAAAGCATCGAGAACGGACCTGGGATCGGTCCGTCGGTTTCTACGTCGGCTGAAAAATAAATATCGAGACCACGCTTCATCGCGCTGCTAGCCTTTGCGTCGGCCAGTTGCTCTGCATTACCCTCAGTCTCTGAGTGTGCGGCCAATGCTGAATTCATTCAGATGCTCACTCACATATCCAGGAATTTCGCTGCAAGACAAAAAGTATAGTAGAGAAAAGACCGGACGGGCGATTATCTTTTTTATCACGTCTTATTCACTTTGCGCGTTTCCCCCAAAACCATCACTGGGCAGCACGTTCGGCGGGGCGGACGAATGGTCCGCCCCTAAGTTAGGTGATTAGCTGCAGTCGCTGGTGCTGCCGCAGTTCATGCATTTGTAGCAACTGCCGTTGCGGACATGATGGAGTCGCAGACGTGGCAACTGGGGGTCCGATCTTGGCTAGATCCGTGCTAAGCGGTTGCCCTGCGGACGGCCCGCTCGACCGCTTGTGGCAATCTCACCGGCACGAAGTACTCTTCCGGATACAAGTAATCTTCGCCGGACTCGTCGATGACCCGAATCTGATTGTGTTCCAAGCCCAGCTTATCGGGCAGGGATTGATAAATCTTGCGCAATTCCAGTGAGGCTGTGTAGCCTTTGTTGTTCACGCAGATGACGAAGTGGGCTTCGCGTTTCATGTCAGTCGAGAATGCGCTTGATCTTGTATTCCTTTGCTCCGATGTGCCGCCGCAATTCATGCACTTGTAGCAACTACCGCTGCGGAACACGATGGAGCCGCAGACGTGGCAACTGAGGTCGAGATCAAACCACCCAAGTCCTTGACAAATAAAGACTTTACAAATAAGCCCTTTATTTTCAAAGACCTGCCGGACCGCTCCCGCCAAGTCTTTGATTCTTAAAGACCCACCCAGAGGGGTCTAGCTGCAACCGCTGGTTGATCCGCAACTCATGCACTTATAGCAACTGCCGTTTCTCACCATGATCGAACCGCAGACGTGGCAACTTGGAGCGTCTCCCATGTCGATCATGTTGGCGAGCGCGTCGGCTGCGTGGATGTTGCCGGTCATCGATCGTTGTTCGGGTCGTTGGTCGTTCATCGTTGGGCTGGAACCTATCGAGCCGTTCAGATCGCCGATCCCTTCCGGCGCTGCTTGCGGCTTCGGCCTGAGGTTTTCGAAGAGGAATTGCTGTTGGCCGCTCAGGAAGCGCATTTGGAGCCAGCGGAAGATGTAATCCATAATCGACTTGGCGTAGCCTATGTCGGGATTACTTGACCAGCCGCTGGGCTCGAATCTTGTGTGAGCGAACTTCTCGCAGAAGAGTCTTAGTGGGACTCCGTGCTGGAGAGAGATGGAGACGGCTAAGGCGAAGCTATCCATAAGGCCGGAGACGGTGGATCCTTCTTTGGCCATCTTGATGAAGATTTCCCCGGGCTCGCCGTTCGGATAGAGGCCTACTATGATGTAGCCTTCGTGACCTCCTACGTTGAACTTATGAGTTACTGACATGCGCTCTTCTTTTAACTTGTGACGCAGGGCTCGGGGCGGCGCGTCCAGGTTGTCTTCAACCTCAGGGGCAGCGGGCGAGGGCGCCCGCTCCACACCACTACTTAGAGCAGTCTTACTACCGGCGGCGGAGAGGGGTTGGCTCTGTTTGCATCCGTCGCGATAGACGGCTACGGCTTTTAATCCTAGCTTCCAGGCCTGGATGTAGGCTTCGGAGATATCGTCTACTGTGGCGGCATTGGGTAAGTTGACGGTTTTGGAGATGGCTCCGGAGATGAAGGGCTGAGCGGCGGCCATCATCTTGAGATGGCCCATGTAATGGATGGAGCGCGTGCCTTTCGATGGCTTGAAGGAGCAATCGAAGACGGCTAAGTGCTCATCTTTCACGTGCGGAGCACCTTCTATGGTGCCGGTCGCATCGATGTAACTGACTATAGCGTCGGTTTGTTCGTGGGTGTAGCCGAGTTTGAAGAGGGCGGCGGGGACGGTGTTATTCACTATCTTGATCATGCCTCCGCCTACTAACTTCTTGTATTTGATCAAGGCTAAGTCGGGCTCTATACCGGTGGTGTCGCAATCCATCATGAAGCCTATGGTGCCCGTAGGGGCGAGGACGGTCACCTGGCTGTTGCGGTAGCCGTGTCTTTCGCCGTTGGATAGGGCTTCGTCCCAAGCCTGCCTGGAGGCTTCGTGAAGAGCGATCGGAACATTTTCTTTATTTATGTTGTTTACGCTTGCCCTATGCATTCTTATTACATCTAAGAATGGCTCGCGGTTGATGTACCAGCCGGGGCAGGCTGCTCCGGGCATGTCTTCTTTGCTTGTTACTCCTAACCGGGATCTCACTGTGTCAGTTATGGGTGTCAGGGGTTCGCATTGTTCGGCTATCCTCGACGATTGTAAGTAGGCTTCTCCACACATGATCGCGGTTACACAGGCAGCATAGTCCCGGCCTGCGTCGGAGTCGTAGGGTAGACCGGCAGCCATGAGTAAGGCACCTAAGTTGGCGTAGCCTAAGCCTAGCGGGCGATAGTCATGCGAGTTTTTGCCTATGATTTCTGTTGGATATCCGGCGTTATCTACCAAAATCTCCTGCGCGGTGATGGTAATGTCTACGGCATGGCGGTAGGCTTCCACGTCGAAAGTGCCGTTGGGAGCGAACTTCAGCAGATTCAGGCTGGCGAGGTTGCAGGCGGAATCATCGAGGAACATGTATTCGCTGCAGGGGTTCGAGGCATTGATTCTGGCTGTGTTCTTGCTGGTGTGCCAGCGGTTGACCGTGGTGTCGTATTGCATTCCGGGATCGCCACAGTGCCAGGTGGCTTCGGAAATTTTCTGCATCAGATCTTTGGCTTTGTAAGTGTTGACTACTCTTCCGTCCACGATCGATTTGGTGGAGAAATCGGTGTCGCGCATCACGGCTACCATGAAGTCGTCGGTCACACGCACCGAGTTATTCGCGTTCTGAAAGAAGATACTGCTGTAGGCATCGCTGTCGGGGTGAGAGCCGTCGTATCCCTGTGCGACTAAGGCATGAGCTTTGGCTTCTTCTTTGCTTTTGCATTCTATGAAGTCGACTATGTCAGGATGGTCGATGTTCAGGATGACCATCTTTGCTGCGCGTCTCGTTTTGCCTCCGGACTTGATTACTCCGGCGAAAGCGTCGAAGCCTTTCATGAAGCTAAGCGGGCCGCTGGCGGTGCCTCCTCCACTTAAAACTTCGGTTGAGGAGCGCAACGGAGAAAGATTGGTGCCGGTACCCGATCCCCACTTGAAGAGCATGCCTTCGGTCTTGGCCAGGGTCAGGATCGAATCGAGGGAATCTTTTACCGAGTTGATGAAGCAGGCGGAGCACTGCGGGCGGGAGTAGCCGGTGACTCCGAATTCTACCTGCTTCGTCGTCTCGTTCCAGTGCCAGTTGGTGGCGTCGGATTTCGGCTCCACTCGTTCGCAGCCCACGTTGAACCAGACGGGCGAGTTGAAGGCCACGTGCTGGCGGATCAGCAGGTGAACTAACTCGTCATGGAATGTGGCCGCATCTTCGTTGGTGTGGAAATATCCGTCCTTCATGCCCCAGTCGCGGATGGTCTCGGCCACTCTGGCAACCAGTTGACGGACGCCAGTCTCGCGCTCGTCGGTGCCGATCTGGCCATGGAGATATTTGGACGCGACGATGTTGGTCGCGGTCATCGACCAGTCTTTTGGGACCTCGACGTTTTTCTGCTCGAAGATCATGCCTCCCTGGGAGTCGGTGATCTGAGCAGTGCGGAGCTCCCACTCGACTTCGCCGTATGGAGAGACGCCTTGCTTGGTGAACAGGCGGCGGAAGGTTAGGCCTTCGGCCTTCGTCTTCTTCTCGGCCGGGGTCTCGGGGGAAGCTTTAGTTTTAACTTGGTCTTTCATCTGCACTTCGGGCATTTCTCTCTCCTAATTAGATGATGGCAATCAAACAGATGATCTATTGGCGCGGTTTCGAAGTTCACGATTTCAAGGTTCAAAGACGAACCACTCCTCATATCCAAGACATTGCAGCGCGTCCCTGAAGGGACATTTCAATTCAAAGAATTCACGGCATCGCCAAAGGCAACGCCTGATACAACCAGAGTTCCTCAGCAACCAGCCAGATACCCAGGCTTGTACAGCGGCCGCTCCTACGGAGCCGGATCGCCTTGAAGGGTTCTTCGGTAATTGTGGTCTGGTAGTGCTGACTTGAGAGCTGGCTCCTGGGGGAGGGCCGCTTGATTTGAATCGAACTGAGAGTCGGCTGCCGAGCCTCGCTCGGCTGAGCGGACGAATGCGTCCGCCCCTACATTTGAATCGCGGCATTCGATGCCGTGGCGGGCAAAGGACGCGGCTACCAATTCCATTAAGCTTTCCATCGGGCTCCTCAAAAGCTAGATGATGACCGCGACAGCTGGTCTGATTCGGTTGATTTTTTCCGGGATGAGTTCCCTCGTGGGGGATGCGTGGCAGAGCCAAGCCGGGGGAAGTCACCGCTAATTTCCATCCACTTCGGGGGACGGTTTCCCGTGATTGGGAGACGCGAGAGATCTTTCTCTTCTGCTCAGGATTCGGTGGCGAGCTAACGCTCGCTTATTGCCTCAACCTGAGTCAGGCTCCCTTATTTCTGTTGTCTTGTGGCCATCTTTTTCGGTGTTGCTGTCATCTTTTGTCGTCGTTTGTCGTCCGTGCCTCGTTGAATCGAGGTCTATAAATTGCCCTTGGGATGCTTAACGTACTCCCGTATATAGTACCTGTCAAGTGTTAAATACTATATCTTGTGGCCCGAAAGTTGTAAGGTCCGGAAAAGTTAACCTTATAGTTTCTTCCAAGGTTTCCACACATGTTTGGGAGTCGGAGCCTGAATTCAGGCTAGGCAGTGGCTCCGGTACGATTTTCTGGTGCGGATCGCGACAGAGGCCGCGCGAGAACGGCCGAGGCTCCGTTATTCTGCTCCATAGGCACGTAAATATCTTCGAAGAGAGCTTGTGGGGTTATCCGCCTCATGCCATCGGCTGATTGGACGATATAATCGCCGACCTGGCCGGATTGTTCGCGACCTAGAACATCGGTAAAGATGAGGGGTTCGGTGAGTTGACGGGCGCGCACCAGGAAACGGGTGCGATAGACGGTCCATTGATTTTCAAAATTCATTGGCGTTTCTTCCGTATCGGCCGGGCCGATTGATCTGGGCTTTCAAGTTTTAGTTGTTGAACCGAGCGGGCCAGCGTCCGGCAAATTGTTTCGTTTCAGGTGGAGCGACTGTACTTCCTATATTAAGGATGGGTCAATACCATAAGAATTGTGCAACGGTGGAATTCCGGGTCAAAAATTCGGCGTCGTGAATTTGCACCTCGCGCATGTTGATGGCGGCAGCGCTTGGCGTATGGAGGTTGCGGTTTGGGGGCCGGCCGAAAATCGCGAAGGCGGTCGTTGCGGGTTGCTCAGCGAATTTGCACAGGTGGCGCACAGGTTAGGAACAGGTGGGAGAATGTATTGGCACTTTCTTTCCGTCGTTACAGTAGCGTTAAACGAAAATTATGAACGACTCGCGATCGGTTGAACCTCAGAGGGACGAAGAGTTGGACTGGAAGAAGCACGGCTTACGCATTATTCGCGCCGGCGAATTGGATTCGAATACTCCTCAGACTCCGGGCATGACTCGTGCTGAGGCGATCTCTCGGGCTCGGGTTGGGGCGCAGAAACTCTGGGCGGGAACGGTAGTGGTGCAGCCCCATGCCAAGACTGGGCCTCATCATCATGGCGAGTTGGAGACCGTGATTTATGTGGTGCGGGGACGGGCACGGTTCCGATGGGGGAACCAGTTGGAGTTTGTCGATGAAGCGGGGCCGGGAGATTTTGTTTATGTTCCTCCTTATGTGCCACATCAGGAATTGAATGCCCGCACGGATGAGCCGGTAGAGGCTGTGATTGTGCGCAGCGGGCAGGAGCCGGTGGTGGTTAATCTGGACATTCCCAGTCCGGAGGACGGGCCGGATACTCCAATGGATGACCCGTTTCACTCGGCACCGCGGAGGCGTTGATGTATAACGATGCGCTCGCTTTGCGCGGCGGCCCTGCGGGAACTGGAATGCGTGTGCCGTACACCGGCATTTCTTATATTTGCTTTACGAATCTGTTCACGGAGGTTCTATGGGAAGTCAGGCTCTTTTGCAGTCGCTGAAGGACGGTATTCTTGGGCAAGCCAGCGTAAAGACCATTTACGGCGAACCGATCTCGGCTCAAGGGAAGACCATCATTCCGGTGGCGAAGGTGATATACGGCTACGGGGCGGGCGCCGGCACGGGCGGTGTGGGCGATACGAGCGCTCGCGGCGAAGGTGGCGGAGGCGGCGGCGGAGCGCGAGTTATTCCGCTGGGAGTTATCGAAGTTAGCGAACAACCTACGCGCTTCGTTGCTATTAGTGATCGGAGGAAGTTAGCGGGCGCGGTATTGGCGGGGGTTAGTCTGGGCATGTTGATGGGCTGGCGGCGGGGTCGGTCGCGGTAGCGTGTCGCGAACCTTTATAAGAGACTTCTATCCGCGCGCTGGCTGCCGACTGCACGGCCGGGGGCGCCGTCCCTACGCGAGTTTGGGCGGACGAATGCGTCCGCCTCTATGCGAGCGATTCTATTTCTTAGTTGCAGCCTGTGCCGTTGGTGATGCCGGTTAGCACATTGTTGGCTGCGGTTATGTCGCGGCTGTAACAGTATCCGGTGGAGTTGGTGGTGAAGAAGTCTTGCGAACTGGACTGATTCTGGTTACCGGATATTCCTTGACTGTTGAAATCGAGAGCATCGGTGCTTATAACTCGATTCTCCAGCAGGCTGGTGGAAGTTGGTTGCCCATTGTGCTTCGCTTCGTCGCTTTTCTCCAGATACTGGTTGATTGAGGTGGTCTGGGTTCCGGAGCCATCGGAGTTGACGGTCTCGCTTATGTTGACGGTTAGCGGCCAATTCTGTCTGAGGTCGTTGATGTAGGTTCCGCTGGCGTTTTTTGTGGTTACGACAGAATGGATGGTGGTCTGCTGATTGATGTCTTGCACGTAGAGAAGTTGCTGAACCAGAAAATCCTGCAGATTATAGAAATTGATGTCCTGGGCTACGGTCGTGGTGACCGGGCCGGCGGAAGTGTTGAGGTATCCGGTGATCTGGAAGTTATGGCCTGAGGTTGTCTTGACAGTTCCGCTGATATTGCCGTTCGGCGCGGTGTGAAGATTTTCGGTGGCAGTAGGCGTAGGCGCGGTAAGCGTATTTTCGGTTACCGCTCCGGTGAGCGCGGTGGCACTCGAATCGAGATAGAGAAGCAACGAGGCGGTCGCGGAAAAATAGCTGGTGGTGTCGAAGACGCTCAGCGCTATGGTATGGGGACTGCCGTCGTCAAGCAGCGAGGCGAATGGCGTCAAGTTGACCCGGTACGGTTGAAAGTTCAGAGTCTGGACGCCGGGGATGGGGATCCAGAGATAGGGATCGATGCCGCCCGTGAAGATCCACGGATAGATCGGAGCGACCCCGGCGGGTGTGCCGTCGATCGTGACTTCGGACTCGCGGAAGGCGGTGTTGCCGCAGCTTTCCAGTTCTGTGGCGACGTCGTTAGGAACGCAGGTATACCAGAATTCGTCGTTGCTGGACTGGCCTTGGGCGAAGACATCGAAGAAGACGTTAGTGATGTTGGTGGGCAGTGTCAGAGTCTGTTCGAGCAAGCTGGTCGGGCTGCCCAAGCCAACCGTGCCACCTGTGGAGCCGGAGGAAAATCCGATGACCTGGTCGGCGACGCGGGGCGCGGTCTGCTTCGGCGCGAGCGGAAAGAAGAGCAGTTCGGCTGAGCCGTGGAGTACGCCGGTATAGGTTGAGTTCACCGTATTGCCGAGATCGACGGTGCCATCCTGCGCTACGGTGAAGAGCGAGCTGTAGTCGGTGAGATCGCGTTCCACCTGCCAGTTGCGACCCATGTCGGGCTGATCCTCGGCGGTGGTTCCGAAGTAAATGTTAGTGTCGCCGATCCAGATGTTGGCGGTGCGATCGTATTGGATTCCGGCGCTGATGGAGAAGCTGGCTTTGAGAATTACCTTCGCCCACGGGGCTGGACAGTCCGCTGGCGGCGTGTAGGTGAAGCTCTGGGCATTGTAATTGTCGAAGATGTATCCACTGAAGAGCGAGACGCCGCAAGGAGTCGTGCTCGGGCGCGGGATGGGAGGAACGGCGGTGGCGGTGTTGCTGGAGCCGATCGTCAATTGGGCGACTGCCAGTTGAGCGGCCGCGAGGATAAAAAGAAGGACACACAGCGTGATGAGCGTGGCGGCGAATTTCGCAAGACGGCGAGTGGTCACTGTGCCTCCGGGGAGCGGCTGCGTCAAAGTGCTGATCAGGATTTTCAGTGCGGCGAAAAGCCGCGGTGGTTGAGGAGTTTAGTCAGGCAGGGTTGTAACTGTCAAGGTGGAAAGAGCGGGTGCGGCTGAAAAGATGATGTTCAGGACACGATTTGCGCGGGACATTGTTACCGAATTTCTACCTCCAGCGCGAGGGGCTAAGATTCAGCGGGCGATTGTTCTTTGCGATGGCATGCCTTCGATTCCGCGCAAGCAGCCTTTGGCGGAATTTCTTTCCAAGAAGGGATATTGGGTGTTTTATCCGCGATATCGCGGGGCTTGGGAAAGTGGCGGGGAGTTTATGGAACGGTCTCCGCATTTGGATATTCTGGATGTGGTTGGCGGCGTCTCGAAAGAATTTCAGGAATTGGCTTTTGGCCGAAGATTTCGCGTTTCTTTGGATGAGATGTTTGTGATTGGCGGAAGTTTTGGCGGCGCGGCGGCTTTACTTTGTTCGCTTGATCCTCGAGTTAAGAAAGTCATCGCTAATTGTGCAGTGGTGGATTGGGCGATCCTTCCGCGAGAGCAGAAAAAGGAGACTTCGAATCCGAGCTACGCGGCTTACATTCGTGCGGCATTTGGGAGCGGGTATCGGTTATCGGACGAGAATTGGAACAAGCTGCATGGCGGAAGATTTTATAATCCGATGTTTCATGCGCACAAGATTAATGGTTCGAAGGTCATGATGTTTCATGCCGAGGATGATCCTTATATTCCTTACCGGTCGGTTAAGAAGTTTGCTCGGGTTACGGGGGTCAGATTAAAGCTGTTGCGGAGAGGGGGGCACTTGAGCACAGATATGATTGTGCGTAAGTACTGGCCGGAGATTCGGATGTTCTTTTCGTAAGTACGCGAATGGAGCGCCGGGCGTCCTCGCCCGGCCAAACAGCCCCTCAACTCGGCTTCTTAGATAAAGTTCGGACATAATTCACCAGATCCCAAAGTTGCTCTTGCTTGACGCGATCACCTTCGGCGGGCATCTCGCCGTGTCCGCTCTTGATCACATAGCAGAGCTCGCCGTCGGTGTGGTTTTTTAGTTCGGGGCTCGTAAGGTCGGGTATCTTAAAGTTTTTGGCTGCCGGAGTCTTGCCGTCGCCGGTGGCGCCATGACAGGACACGCAATCGTAGCCATAAATTCTCTTGCCTTCGGCTATGGACTCGGGCGTTGCAGGCACGGGGTTCGGCTCTCGTGTGGCCTGGATGGGCACCGGGCCGTAGGTCGACTTCGGATTCTGAGCGGAAGAGAAAATTGAAAGTAGCAAGAACAGCATCAAAATTGGAGCGAACTCGCGCATGGCGATGCCTCCGGATGAAAGACTGCGAATATTCGCAGATTACCTTACATCGTGAGGAATTGCGTGGCCTTTTAGCAGAATTGTTTTAAAAGCTTGTAGACGATCGAGATGCGGTCCTTCACCGCTTTCGCAGTATTCGGCCTTCCAACGATGATTTCGTAAACGTCCTCTTTTTTAGTCTGCTCCAGCAGTGCTTTTCTTATTTTTCCCCTGTGGGCAATCATCTTGCGCTCGTGATCGGCAAGCCCCTCGACGGCGACCATAACGGCGTCGAAAAGCGGCTGGGAGTGCCGCCACTTTCCCTTCACATCGACGCGGAAGGTTCGGCTGCCGAAGATCGCATGGGCGATCGAAGACAGTTGGAGAATGTCTCACGAAGCTCTTGGATTTCATTCTCCCCTGCGTCTTTATTCACCTTCATATAGGTATCAAGGATGTTCCTGACCGAGCCCTTAATCCTGCTCGGGTCTCGAAACGCAAAGTACCGTAGCACGATTTCGCAATCCTTCATCCTTTTGAACAGCTTGTTGGCGGCAAGCGCTGGGTCGATGTAGCCGTCTTCCTTGCGGTAGTGGTCCTCGTACGGGGGAATGCCCCAGATTTGGTCGAACAGCCGTCCGCCCGCTAGCTCGATCAGTAGCTCGTTTAGTGACCCTGAGTAGAGCGAATTCCTCAACTCTTGATGGTTAAGTGGCTGACCGCCGGTGTTCAACCTTTCGAATACGGTACGACGAATGAAGTCTGCCTGTTTGGGATCCTTGATGTTCTCCGCCAAGAGAACGTTGGCGGATATGCGGCGGCGGTCCAGCCCGCGCTGTATCCGGGTGGACATTTACTATATGTTCTGCCATTCAACACTGACCAAGTCTCAAGCCCCTTCAGCGCGAGGTTATTCTCATAAAACTCGAGCACCGTGTTCAGACGCTGTTGACCATCCATGACCTCGTATCTATTCAAATCGATCTCGTACAGGAAAATGGGAGGCACGGGGATATTCATCAGGAGAGACTCGATGAACCTGGACTTCTTTGCGTCGTCCCAGACCAGTCGTCGCTGGTACTCCGGCCGCAAATTGACCCAGCGATCCTCCCTCACTAGGTCGATCACTTGCGGAAGCAGGAAGTCGTTGCGTTCCTGAGTGACACGGTTTTCCCCTTGGTCATACATTCTTTCGATCTGCGCTGGAGTGATCTGCTTAGCTGAGCTCATAAGTTTTGTCTGCCCCGGCAATCGGCCCGGAGCCCACGATTCGAGAGTATATAACGCTGGCAGCGCTTGGCTTACGATTGCAGTGTTGACTGCTGCGAAATAGCTCGCAGCCTTTCGCGGACAGGAGTGTCCGCGCTACACTTGCCGCCTCATCCGCACTCGCGCTCTGGCCTTTGCTTGATACCTCGTTTACAATCCCCTCGCTGAAGTTCGAAGGAGGATCCCATGCTCCTCTCACGCAAGCTTCTCTACGTTGCTTCAATTGCTCTTCTGCTGGCGCCTATTCTCAGTTGCGGCTCGGGGCACGACTCCGACGAATATTACGTTTTTGTAGCAGCCAACTTGCCGGTTCCTTATTGGAGGACTGCCGGCGCGGGCTTTTCCAAGGCGGCGAATGGAATGAAGGTTAAGTTTGATTTCGTCGGACCACAGACCTACGATCCCAAGGCTGAGCGCGACGCGCTAGATCAGGCAGTGCAAAAGAAAGCTGCGGGCATTCTCCTGGGAGTCACCGATCCCACCCTGCTCAAGGCCAGCATCGACAAGGCGGTTGCGGCTGGGATCCCAGTAATCACGATGGATTCAGATGCGCCGGCCAGCAAGCGGCTCTTTTTCATCGGCACCAATAACTACCAGGCCGGCTTCACTGGAGGAAAACGCCTTGCGCAGGAGCTCAAAGGCAAAGGCAATGTGGTTATTTTCACCATGCCGAACCAGCCCAATTTGCAGGATCGTCAACGCGGCTACAAGGACGCCCTCGAGGCCTCGCCCAACATCAAGATTTTCCGCGTAGTCGATATCCAGGGCGATCCTCGCGTCACCTTCGATACCACCACCGAAATCATCGGGAAGGAAAAAGACAAAGTTGACGCGTTCGTCTGTCTCGAAGCGCAATCGGCCAAAGAGGTTGCCGGATTGCTTGACCGTTACAACGTGAGCGGCAAGATCGTCATGGCGATGGATACCGATCCCGAGACACTCGACTGGATCCAGAAGGGTCGTATCGCAGCCACCATCGCGCAGAAGCCCTACACGATGGCCTACGTCGGCATGCAGATGTTAGACATTCTTCATCACAACAAGCCGCCCACGCTGGACGCAGATTGGTCCAAAGACATTTACGCGCCTGTACCCAGCTTCGTCGATACCGGATCGAGCTTGATCGACAAAACGAACCTCGATTCCTTTCTGCAAGCCGGGAAGAGTCTGACCTCCGCGCCAAGGTGAGCATGGTTCTTTTTCAAACGCCGCTTCGGCATTTACACTCACTAAGCGGCTGAAGGATTTAGAAAATGGACATCAAGAGGGTTGGCACGCAAGCTTCGGCTAAGGGACCGGCAGAGTGGTTCACAGGCACCGTACGAATCGATTCGCTCTTTCAGGCGCCTGATCCGGCGCTGGTTCAGGGTGCCAGCGTGACCTTCGAGCCGGGTGCGCGAACTGCCTGGCACACCCATCCGCTCGGCCAGACTCTCATCGTCACGGCTGGCTGCGGATGGGCACAGCGCGAAGGCGGGCCCATCGAGGAGATACGGCCTGGTGACGTGGTCTGGTTCTCTCCCGGTGAAAAGCACTGGCATGGCGCCACGCCAACGACAGCCATGACGCACATCGCCATCCAGGAGAAGAAGGACAATAAGGTGGTGGATTGGATGGAGCACGTCACCGACGAGCAGTATCGGAAGTAAAACTCGGCGGACGATTACGCTTCAACCCCTCCCGCAGCGAGTTTCGAAAGAACCTTAGCCGCACAGCCGGCCTCAGCATATAATGTTGCGATTTCGCAGCCTTATCCCAACCGCATCGGAGGGCGCATTGCTGCTGTCCTTGGAGACTCGTCAAGTTGGACGCGTTACCGTCGTCCGCTGCAATGGAAGAATAATTGCTGGCGGCGAAAGCGAATCCCTGCGCGCTCATGTCGCTTGGTTGTTGCGGGATCGACGCTCCATCGTCTTGAATCTGGCTGACGTGGGTTTCATCGACAGTAGCGGCCTCGGCACCATAGTGCGCGCGCTTGCCAACACACGCCAGGCGCGTGGAGAACTGAAACTTTGCGACGTACCGCAAAATGTGCGCAAGGTTTTAGAGATGACGCGACTCTCGACGGTGTTCGATGCGCACGATACAGAGGAAAAAGCAGTTGCTGCTTTCTATGGCCCCGGAGCCACGGCCGAGAAACCCGTTCGCACTGGCCGCAGCATTCTGTGCTTGGACTCTAATATTGATGTGCTCGCGTACCTGCGCGAACTATTGCTGCGCGCTGGATATGATGTCCAGAGCGCCTGCCTGGTGAATGACGCCCGGCTCCTGATGCGCGTCACGCGCTTCGATCTGCTGCTGATCGGCCCCGACAAACTCGCCTCGGGAGGGCTGCCGCAGTCCTTCCAGGACGCCTCCGCCAAACTTCCAGTGATCGAACTCGGCAAAGAGTTTTCTACAACCGATGCCGGCGAAGCCGGTGCCTCGCTGCTTGCAATGATCGAGGCTCGGCTAGGCACGAAGTCATCTTGACGCGGAGGAACTCTCGTCGATTCCCGCAATCCTACGCGCTCGAGAGTTTTCTCGCATTGTGCCGCAGCGACCGACCTTCAGACAAACTATATAGTTCTTCCGCCAGATTCTTGGCGTGATCGCCGATACGCTCCAGCGCCTGCGCGGCGAGAAGGATGTCGAAATTCTTCTGGCCGCTCGGGCTGTTGGGCTCGGCGAGATGTCGATGAAACAAGCTGTGGCATAAGCGGTCCACATTCGGATCGGATTGCAGGACACTCTGCGCGTAGGAGACGTCGCGCTGAAGGAAGCCCTGATGAACCTGCTCCAGCATTTCGTAGAGCAGAGAAGCCATTTCAACGAGCTGACGGGAATCCGCGGCGGGCAACTTTTCACGGCGCGATTGCAGTTGCATGACCGCGCTGTAGGCTAGATCTCCAATCCGTTCGAGATCGGTGATGAACTTCAGACACGCCAGCAGCTCACGCGCTTTAGCTTCTCCTACCCGAGTGATCGCTTCGGGAAGTTGTTCATCAATTTTGCGCTCGATCTGATCGAGTTCCTTTTCGCAATCCTTGATCGCTAGAAAGGCCAGGCGTGAACCGTCCGCGAGAAAATCCCGCACGTTGAAGACGGCATCGCGCGCGATCAGACAGCCGCGCACGACCTCGGATGTCAATTCGTCTTCTTCAACGTCTTCCGCGCGAGGCTGAACTGCACGCGGCCGGGCCGGTGCTCGGGAACGCGTCGCAGGCGGCCGGCGCTTTAGACGTGAAACCGCAGAGGTTTGTTTTCGAGCCATGGAGATGCCGCTCAAACAATAAAGCCTGCAACGAACAAGCTAGCATAATCCGGCAATGTGAAAGGAATGTGAAACCTTTTAACCGGGTAGTGTCTGAAATGTGCGTTGAAGGCTAAACAGCGAGCGCTTGCTTTTCGCTGGTGCCCGTTTTATTGTGTTGGCATGTCGAACCGCAGAGAACTGGCAACCCTGAAGAATCTGCTTTCCGAAGCTGATCTAGTCCTGTCCACCACGAAGCTCCCAGAGAATCGCACCGCCCGGTGCCGTGAATTGCTCGCCTCCGCTCTGGCCCTCACCGACGATCTTCTCTCCCAGTCCAAGACTTCAGTTGCGGCTATCACTTTGGGGCGCAAAGGGGGTTCCGTGACCGCCAAGCGCGGCAGCGCCTACTTCCGTTCCCTCGCAGCCAAACGCAAGACTCATGGTGGGGGCAGGCCGCGCAACTCCTCTGAATAATCCCAGCAACGAGTAAAATTAGGGCGTTCCAAAAACGAAAAGCCCGGCGCGATGGCCGGGGCATTTTCGATTGAACCTAGACAGCTCAATCGTAGCGCCCCATTGCGCCCAGCGCAAGAGCTACGATGGCATCTTCCGACTTCTGGCGTGACACTGCGGAACAATTCCGATCACTAGCAAATTCTGAAACCTTAGGAGCTGAGTGGGATTTAACGGTTGGCAGCATGGTGAAGAGTTGGCGACTTGTAGGCGGCGATGAAGGACTCAATGGGCGTTTTGAAACATTGGCTATGCGGGCCGGATCAGAAAACAGAAACGCAGGCTGGACGAAAAGCGGATGAACAAGCAGCCGTGACGTTTCAGGAGTCAACGCACATTTCAGACACTACCTTTTAACCGCACCTAAAAGGCGCGGCCAGAGTAAATCTTGAGATGTATAACTCCTAAGATGTAAAACCCCGAGGCGCAACTGACGCTACGCCTCGGAATTGAAGTCAGACTAGAAGCGAACGCGAATGCCCAGCTCGATCTGCCGGATGCCTCCGATTTGCTCCTCTGCCGAGCCGCCATTCAGGGCTCCCCAACCGCCCGGATTGAAGAGGCCCATGGCGGCGCCAGCCACTGGATCCAGCCACTGATTGTGGTTAAATACGTTGGCGAAGACGCTTTGGAATTCCAGGCTAAAGCCTTCCGCCACCATTATGTTCTTCCTTACGCTGAAGTCCATATTCCAGTAAGGCAGACCAATCAGGTTGCCGTTGCCGCCATCCCTTGTATCGTAGCCAAGAATCGGATTGCGGAAATCGGCCGCCGTCGCCACACCTTGCTGGAAAATGTTGACGGGCAGCCCGTTTGAAGGCTTGTTGTAGTAGGCGTGGCCGCTCTTAACCGGGGTGATAGCCAAAGCGTTCTCGTTGCCGAAGAAGTTGGCATTATCTCCCGCGCCGTACTCCTGGCCGTCTCCGGTCGAGGTAAAGAGTTCGATCGGCGTACCAGTTCCGGCAGTGAAGATTGACGAGAACGACCAGCCTCCCAGCGCCCGTCCGACGAGCCCTGACTGGCCCTTAAAGAAAGGCGGCTGGTAAACAAAGAACAGGTTGTAGACGAGTTTGCGCTGGTAGTTCTGGTACCCATACATCGTCTGCAGATTGAAAGGATCATCCGCAGTGTATTCGCTCGTAGCCTGAACATCGGCTCCTGTCCCGAGAGCCTTTGACCAGGTGAGGTTCGACTGCGCCGTCAATCCCCTCCAGTCAGCCATCTTGAGGGAGGCGAAGCCCGCGTTGTAATTACCATAGCCCACGCTGGCGTTAAGAGAGACGCCCGACGAGAACTGGGGGGTTGGCCCAGTGTTCAGCATCGAGTTCGCGATGCCGACGAATCCCGTATTGGCATTGGGTCCAGTATTGCCCTGGTCCAAGTCGCTAAACAGGCTCCAGACCTGAGCTAAAGCTAGGGCGCCCGTCCCGCCAGCCCCCTCCTTCGCCACGACCGCCTGTGTGCAACTCGAGTATCCGGAGCAATAGGCAGAAGTCGGCCCTCCTAGTGCTGTTTCGAAGAACGGCTGATTCGCGACTGCGCCTGCATTCGCCGCGCAACCACCTCCGCCCAGTCCTTTTACGCCACCGCAGTATGCCAGGACTGTTTGCGCGTAGGCATTGGCAAAGCTCTGTCCGCCCACCGTCAACATGTACGGCACCGCGTTCAGGTTGAGCGGTTGGTATTCGTGCCTGATTCTGCGGAAGATGTAGCCAACTTCCAACGTCACCCGATGAGTCAACTGCCGCTGGACTGTGAGGTCGAACGAGTCAACCTGATTGGGCCGGAAGTTCGGGTCCAACCCCTCGCTCGCCGCGCCCTCGGTCCCATTGATTCCCGGATAGACAGGTTGGGGCAGCGTTGTAGCAGGTATCAGATTGATTGGACCCGTCGAAGTCTGCAGCGGCGCAACCAACCCATCTGGGCCAATTCGGAAGCCTTGGGTAGCTCCCGGCCCAGGTTGAGCCTGACCCGAGATGCAGCTGCCAGTAGAGAGGTTACCAGCGCAACTCGTCGGTTGGATGGGACCAACGCCAAGCAACGGCACCAGCACCTGGTCCACTCCGTTCAAGCGGCCATAGACACGGCCGTAACCGGCGCGAATGACTGTATCGTCATGGCCGAAGAGTTTGCCGCCCATTGTATCGGCATCGAAATGCGGGCTCCAAGCAATGGCGAGACGCGGGCTGAATTCTCCATAGAAGGGGTTATAGGGGTACTTCTGCCCGTTGCCGACATTGCCAACCAGGGCAAAACCCAGTTCGGGATTATAGGCTTGGCCAATCAACGCAGCACGCCTTCGAGCCGCAAAGTAGCTTTCCGCCGAGACTGGCGTATCCGACTGATCCACCAGCACGTCCTGCTTGCCGGTGGTTTCTACTGGCGGCATCTCCAGCGTCCAGCCTAAGCCGTAGGTGAAGGTGAACGTCGGCTTCAGGTGCCAGGTATCGCTAAAGTACGTGTTGTAGTAAGGAATTTTGACAGTGGTGGTCGCCGGTGTAAGCGGCGCGTTCAAAGTCAGGCTTGCTCCAGAACGGGTATAGGCGATTTGCGAATAGGAAACTATGCCCAGCGCCGCCGCAGTAAGGGCGCCGCAGTTTTGGATATCCGGCGTCGTAACTCCGTTGCTTTGGTAGGTGTTGTTGCAAATCGAAATATCCGAGGACAGGTTCGATCCGTTAGAACCGTCACCCAGTAGATAAACAGGTGCGTAGTTGATTCCGCCGCCATTATCGGTCCGTTGATGTTGATCCCAATTGTGCTGATAGGTACCGCCGAACTGGAACAGGTGGTTGCCCTTCAGCAGCGAGAGATCGTCGCGAATCATCTGATCGTGTCCGTCCCAGTAACGGGTGCGCGTATTCTGCGTGTTCACGTTAAAAGGAGCAAGATCCTGTTGCCTGCCATCGGTCTCACCGCTATAAATTTCGAGGGCCCCGCCCAGGCCAGGCAATTGCGGTGTATCTCCTGCCCGCTCCCAATTCCAGAAGTTACGCAGGAAGCTGTAGTGGAAATCATTGGTGAGGTTGGTGGTGATGTTGGTAGTCACTGCTCCTACCAGCATAAATGCATGTTGCGGATCGACCGACTGCGCGGCCGGGACGCCGAGCGTGTCACCGCTGAAGAACCCGCCGATATCAATCTGGTCGGTCGTGGTCGAAGTCAGCTTGAAAAAATGATAGGTCCCGTTGAAGTGCCACTTGGGTGAAAAATCATGGTCGATTCGGGCAGCTACGAATTTGCTGTTCGTTGGAGTAGAAATGTTGGCCGTGAACCCCTGAACGTTAACCCCGTCACAGAGGCTTAGAAGGCAGGAGGAATTTGACTGCGGTTCATACTTATTCCATATCTGGCTAACCAGCGAGTTGAGTCCAATTCCACGCGGATCGACAGTCGCAAGGTTGTATTGAGTGTTGGTAATGGGGTCGGTAACGATCCCAGCGCGCAGGTTCGCCGAAGGGACATTGGCGTCGATCGTCTGCGAGAGTGGGAAGTTGAAACCCTCGTAATTGAAAAAGAGGTAGGTCTTCCCGCCAAGAATCTCTTTCGGAATAATCGGGCCCCCGATCGCGCCGCCGTAACGGCTGTAATGGAAGCTGGGAAGCGGAACGCCCTCGTAATTGTTCTCCCAACTATTCGATGACCAGCTGTTGTCTTTGTAATATTCGTATCCCGTGCCGTGCCAAGCGTTGGTTCCGCGCTTGGTTACAATCTTTACCTCGGCGCCGGCTGAGCTATTAAAGTCGGCCGTCTGTCCGGCGGTATTTACCTTGACTTCTTCAATGCTGTCCTGCGGCGTCGGTATCACGCCCGTCGGGCCGCCCGATCCTGCTCCCAGGTTATTTTGCGTAGCAACGCCGCCCGTCGGGTCGCCGGCGTAGCTCATCGTATAGACGCTCATGCTGCCGTCCATGTCGTTGCTGTTGTTGCCGCCATCGAGCGAGAAATAGCTTTGATCGAGAACCGCGCCGGCAACGCTGCCGTCCGGCCCGACACCCGGTTGCAATTCTACGAAGGTGCTCACGTCGCGACCGAGGCTAGGCAGGTTATCGATAGTGAGGTTCGTGATGGTGTTGCCGACCGTGGCATTCATGGTCTGCAGTTCATTGCCAACTGCTGATACCTCGACCACCGTATTGCCACCGCCCACCTGTAGCGCCAAATTGACGGTCAGGTTGAGTCCGACCTGCACCTCTTGACGCTCAGCCTTGGTGGTCGAAAACCCAGCCTTGCTGACAGAGACGGTATAGATACCAGGCTCGACGCCGACAAAGGTGTAGTGCCCAGTGGTGTTCGTTTCGGCAGTTCGCGGGGTGTTGGTCGCAATATCGGTAAGCGTGACCGTGGCCCCCGGGACCACGGCGCCTGACGGGTCAGTAATCGCACCAGCGACGGTTCCAGTCGATATGGATTGCGCCCAAGCGGGAAGGGTGCTGCCGACGCATACCACCAATAGGAGAACTAAAAACAGTTTCACGCTGCGGACTTGCATTACCTGCCTCCTAAAACCGAGATTGAACTGGACGTCATCAGCCGGTTACATGCACGAAACCCGGCGTCCAACTGCGAGGTGCGCGGAATTTTCCGCCTCAAACTACTTTTTGTCAAACTAAACTTGTCGAACCTGTCTAGTAGTGCGGATCACAGATTGCTTTCATCAACAGGGTCGCACTACAAACAACAGCTTATGTTTGTGAAGGTATAAGGCACGTCTAACGCCAAATCGCGTTTTGCTGATATTTCAGGGAGTTACGAGCGTAAGCATTGACTTTATGTATGAGTAACAGAAGATGAAAACCAGTAAAACTACCAAATTCCGTAGATCTGAATCGCGAATGAATGGGTGAAAAGGGGCGGCGTCACTGGGCCGATGCCTATCGCGCCCGCGCCAAAACCAGAGTTATATCGTCAGGCTGTTCTTCCTCGCCGATCCAGTCGCGGACGGCGGATGTGACAATTTCCGTGATCCTCTCCAGCGGCAGATGTCGATTCTCGCTCACCAATTGAATCAGCCGCTCTTCGCCGAATTCGCCATAATCATTTTCCGGTTCGGTCACTCCGTCGCTATAAGCCACCAGCACATCGCCGCGGCGAAGTTGTACGGTTGCTTCCGGAAAGCTCAAATTGTCAAACAGGCCGACGACCGTTCCGCCGCAATCGAGTAATTGGGAGGAGCCATCATCGGAAATCAGAATGGGCGGAAGATGACCGCCATTCGCATAGGTGAGCCGCTGCGAAGCGCCGTCATAGATTCCCAAAAATAAAGTCGCGTATTTCGCCGCTGGAGTGCTCTCGTAAAGCTGATGGTTCAGCAGCGTCAGCAGAGTCGCAGGAGACGCATCCGCGCCTTGCGATTCGGAAGCCAGCATCAGCGCCGAGCCTCCCATTGCCCTGACCAGCGCCGGTTCTCGCAGCACCGGTACGTCTTCAATGCTGTAAGCGCGAACCGCCGAGTGGATGGTTGCCATCAGCAGCGCGGCAGAAATTCCTTTGCCGCTGATGTCGCCAACCGCCAGCATCAGCTTGTCGGAATTCAAAGCAAGAAAGTCGTAGTAGTCGCCGCTTACCGTCCGCGCCGGAAGGCAAAACCCGTGCACCTCCAGAGTCTCCAATTGCGTAATCAACTTTGGATAAAGTTGCGCCTGCACCTCCTGCGCAATGACCAGTTCGCCTTCCAGCCGCTGCTTTTCTTTCTGCTCCTGAATGAGAGCTTCGATCGACGTGGTCATCGAGTTGAATGAGTTTGCCAGAGTCGCCAACTGGTCGCTCGACTGCACCGCAATGCGGTGGCTGAAGTCGGCTCGATTGATATGTTTGGTAGCTTCGTAAAGTTGATCGACCGCTGCCGTAATGGTGCGCGTCAGTTTCGTCCCCACAAACAGCGCCACCAGTTCGATGATCGCGAACACAATCGCAATCGACAACAAAATATATTCCACGCCCTTGGCGTAATCTCCGAGCGCCGCAAAGAGTCGCGCATGGAGCACCGAAGGCCGCGTTTCGACCTCCGCAAGCGCTCCCGCGCGGAGCCGCTCTCCCGAAACCCAATCCACTACCTGCAACGGAATCGGAAAAGTAATCTCGTGGTCCAACGCGCCGTTCGCTGCCGGAATCGTTCCCGCCGAAAAAGTCTGCTCGCGTTGCCTTCCATCCTCAAACGCGATGAAGGGCTTAGGTTCTGCGGAGATATTTGAACTCGCCTGGGCATTTGCCGACGTGTTCTCCGTTTCATAGACCGCGATCCGTCCGAGATCTCCGGCAATCTGCTCGACAAACTGTTTATCGAGCGGCTCACTCAAGATCACACGTAAAGATTCCGGCCCTGAGGTAAGAACGGTCGCTGTCCGCAGATAGAGTTTGCCTTGATCGTTCACAATGTCGCGAAAATCCGCCGTGATAAATTTGGGATCATCGAAGCCAGCCGCGCCTTCTGGCCCGGAACAATAAGGCTGAGGCTGATTTCCGTACCACGCGCATACCTGGCGTCGTGCCCACTCCTGGCGATGGGGTCTTGTGCTTCCGAGAACGGCCGAATCCAACCTTCCGCCGTTTGAGATTTGCGTGGTCAAATGATGAGCGATAGCTCGGTTGGCGGATTCCATCGTACGCAAGTGAGTGGTGATATCGGACGTTACGACAAAACTCGCGAATTGCCCCGCCAGCAGATAGAGCGTGATCAGCGAAATCACGACCAGCAGAAAGACTGGAATGACGCCGATAAAAATATAGGTAACGATTAATCGGTTGCGAAGTCTCCAGAGCACTTGCGAGCGTATCCACCGAAATCCCGAGATCGCCAGCAGCACGATCGCCAGCGCACTGAGAAAAGTTACCCAGCCTCCAAGACTCGACGATATTGTGGGGCTGGCACGACGCGTCAACCATTGCACCGCGAACAGCAGCACGTCGAGCGCGAGGACGTAGAGCGCCGCCCATGCGATCCAGTTCTGCGGCCAGAGCCCTTTATCGCGTAGCCTGCTCTCGAGCTCCAAAGAGATCAGTCTCATCGAGTGGCCATTGTCGCCGCCTGATTATAGTGCGTGGCGCGTGCCGCTATATCTCAGGATAGATGTCGAAGAAGGCGGAGAGACTCGTCTTAAGTTGCTTTTCGATCTCGTCTTTGCTGCCCTCCAGCGTGTGCATTGTGACGTGCGCATCGCGCCCGCTCTTGAGTTTGACTGTCGCCGAGCCCACCTCCGCGACTTCATCGGAGGGCAGCAGACGCAATCCATACACCAATGTCAGATTTGCCATGCAACGATTGTAAGCCCGGATTGTAGGTAGGAAATTTCAGCAGAAACGATGCCAATCCGTGAATCCGCCCGAGGCGCCGACCGCTTTGCATTGCTGCTGCCAGGAAGATTTATCGTCTATTGTTATTGTTTATTGTCCATCGTTTATCGTCTACCCTGGAGGCCAATGCAGTGAGCGCCCGCCGATGAGGTGGACGTGCAGATGAAAAACCGATTGCCCTGCGCGCGGTCCAACATTCAGCACGGTGCGGTAGCCATCTTCAATGGATCGCTCCCGCGCGATGTGGGCAGCCGCGAGATGACAACGCCCCACCAGTTCCGCATCTTCCGGCGCGGCTTCCTTCAATCCCGAAATGTGTTTCTTGGGAATGACCAACACGTGGGTTGGCCCTTGCGGATTCAAATCTTCAAAGGCAAATGTGTGCTCATCTTCATAGACTTTTTTTGATGGTACTTCGCCGCTAATGATGCGGCAGAATAGGCAGTCCGCCATATAAGTCAGTCTCCCCCGCCTGGAATTAAGATCGTCCGGCAAGTAATTTCGGAGCCAGGTCGTTAATATCCCCAAATAAACGATACCACTCTACCCAGATTGTCACGCACAATTTCAATTGCTGCACGAAGCGAAGTGATTCACTGAAGTGACTAACTATGGTCACTATATTTAGCGAACGTTATTTAGCGAACGTCATTTAGCGAACGTCGGATTAGTCGAGCCGCACCAGAAATACTGCTCCCTCGCCAGTCTCCGTCTCCCGGGTGAGAGCGATTGCGCGCTGGCGGTCATCATCCAGCACGCGTACGCGAACCCACCAGTCGCCAACCGGACTTACGAACTTCACTACTTTGGCTGTCTGGTAACGCCTCTGTAAGTGTTGAGCAAGGTCAGCGGCTGCTTTCTGCCCCGTGAAGGAGCCTATCTGAACTGCCCAGCGGCCACCGGCATCGAGAGGCACGGGCGAACGCAACACTTCCAGCCGCACCTTTGCAGTCCCCGGCAAATACACATCCAGCGCCTTCGCGGCGGCCAGCGAAAGATCGACTATGCGTCCGGTTACAAAGGGTCCGCGGTCCGTGATACGCACCAGCGCCGAATGGCCGGTTCTTACATTAGTGATGCGCACGATCGAGCCCAAAGGCAAAGTAAGATGTGCCGCCGTCATGGCGTGCATGTTATAAACTTCACCGTTCGATCCCCTCCGATTGTGATACGGAGCGCCGTACCAGCTGGCGATGCCAGTCTCTTCGAAAATCGGTTTCGCATCGGCGGGAACGTCGATCTTTTCATCCGCACCCGCCGTCGCAGTTGAAGGCGCGTTCGCCGGCTTTTCCTGCGGAGGTGACGGCGCTGGCGGAACCTGCGCCTGTGTCGACTTATGTCCACAGCCGTTGATAACTATATTTAAAAGAAGAAGGAGTGAAATACAAAGCAAACGAGCCAGCGCGCCCATCCAGACGGTCCTGCCGACAACGCTGGGCGAGCGCTCGGCAATGCGGCCGTTCAAGAACTCTTGTGCTGAGTCTCGAGATAGTCCGCGAACCACGACAGTTTCCCTGCCGCCGTTCGTAAGGCCTTCGAGGAATGATTTCGTACTGCTGGCACAACCTCGTCGTTCAGATAGTTCACCAGCTCTGCCGTCTCTTTCTCCAGAGTTTCGGCAATATTCGCCACCGAGCGGTTGAAACGCGCGGAAGCATCCTCCACCTTGCGGTCGAATTCGGTCATACTCATCCTGTGGATTCGGTTTAAGGTTCACGATCGTGCTGCGATTGCCCAATTTTTATCCATTATCGCGGTACCGTTCCCCGGCGGTCAATCGGTCAATTGGACCGAGCGAACCTTCCCCGGCACTTGCCGCGTAGATCGAATGCGGTCACGGTACAATCACGCCATGCGCCTGGAGAGATCCGAAAAATCTTCCCCGCTTTTGTCTAGGTTCGGGTTGATCTTTTTATTACCTTGCGTATTGCTTTGCGCGCCGGCTTGCACCTTTTACGGCGCGCATCCGGCGCGTACTTTCTCCGATGCAACCGGAGGCGAGGGTCTGGAGCGCGTCTTCTGGAAGGACGTAAAGTCCGCAAAATGGGTTGAAGTTGAGCGCTCACTCGCCTCGAATTACACAGGCATTAGTCCTGCCGGAACGTTCGACCACGACGCGACAATTGAACAGTATCGCCAATGGGAATTAAAAGACTTTTCTATTGGCAATCTAAAGACCGAGTTGAACGGAAACACTATTGTAGTTAGCTACACCATCACGCTGAACGGAACTGTGAGAGGAAATGCCGGGGCTGGAACGGGCGTCTCGCAGCAGCTTCCCTCCACGCCGCAGCACATGATGACCGTATGGCAGCAGCAGAAAGCCGGATGGGTTGTCATTGCCCACAGTGTTAGCGAGCAGTAATGCGCACCGCCTCAAACGCAATCGCAATAAAGACGACGAAGCCGACACCGACCCTGCTTGCCGGCCTTCGACCTGCTGATCCTCGACCTGCTTTAGCTTCCGCTAAGGTTAACGTCAAGGTCTTTTTGCCCAGCAAGGATCTTGACCATTTCCGCCGTGGACTGCTACGGTGGTATGACTGCCATCGACGCGACCTGCCCTGGCGCGGAACGAGCGACCCTTACCGCATCTGGCTCAGCGAAATCATGCTGCAGCAAACGCGCGTTGCCGCGGTGCTCGACTACTACCGAATTTTCATCGAGCGTTTTCCAAGTATCGAAGCGCTCGCCGCCGCCTCGGCGGATGCGGTGCTCGCCGTCTGGAGCGGCCTCGGCTACTACCGCCGCGCGCACATGTTGCATAAGTGCGCGCAGCAGATCGTGCATCGGCACGATGGCTGCTTCCCGCGCGATGCAGAAGCCTTACGAGCCCTGCCCGGCATCGGGCGCTATACCGCTGCTGCCGTTGCCAGCATCGCATTTGCCGCGCCTACCGCCTTGGCCGATGGCAATGTCGAGCGGGTATTACGAAGATTGAACGGAATCAATCTTACGACGGTCGAAACCTGGCATCATGCGCAGGCCCTTCTCGACGAATCCCGGCCCGGCGATTTCAATCAGGCGATGATGGAGCTGGGCGCAATGGTCTGCGTACCGCGCAAGCCTCATTGCCGCTCTTGTCCGGTGCAGAAATGGTGTAGGACACAGGGAGAAATTCTGCGTGCCGAGCGGACTACCTCCCAGACAAAGAAACAAATCTGGTGCGCTCTCGAATGGCGTGACGGCAATGGCGATGGCAGGAAAGACGATTGCCGAAAGATAAAACTGGTGCGGCGCTCGATGAAAGCCCCACTCATGCCTGGCATGTGGGAACTGCCGCAATCATCCGAACCTCCAGGCTCATCGCCGGAGTCGGCGCACTGGCGGACCTTTCGCCATTCCATCTCCGTCACTGACTACACGGTGCATGTGTTACGCACAACTCCGTCAGCGATGGGCCCGTTGCTCGACCCTTCCAAAGGCAAATGGATTCCGATTGACCACATCTGCGAACTCCCGATCACCGGTTTGACGCGCAAAATCCTGAAGGCCAGCGGCATAATCTAATATTGAGAGGCATTTCTTTATGAAGTGGCTCGATCGCTTGTTCGGAGGTCCAAAAGATATGGCAGCTTTGACGCCTGGATCCATGGCGCCCGATTTTTCTTTACCCACGGTCGTTGCCGGCAAAGATGGTGGTAACTTTTCATTGCAGACCGCACTCAAACGGGGCCCGGTACTCGCCGTGTTCTTTAAAATCTCCTGCCCCACGTGCCAATACACGTTCCCCTATCTTGAGCGTTTGCACAAAGCGCACGGCGACAAACAAATTACGATTGTTGGCATCTCTCAGAACAATCAGGCCGATACGGCAACGTTTCTGAAGGAATATGGTGTTACCTTCCGCACGCTGGTCGATGATCCAAAAGCTTACGCGGTCTCGAATAGCTACGGCCTTACGAATGTCCCCACGTTGTTCCTGATCGCACCAGGCGGAAAGATTGAACTAACCAGTGTCGGATGGGTAAAACAAGAAATAGAGGAGATCAATCGCAAGCTCGCATCCTCGCAACAAACTTTGCCGCTCCCAATCTTCAGGCCGGGAGAAGATGTGAGCGACTTCCGCGCTGGTTGAGGATCGAAGAACTGATCCCGCGGTCGCGGGACTAAATTCGTTACCTGCAATTACTTACGCCTGCACCAGCGTAACTTTCGACCCTTGATCGGGCATGCTAGCCTGTGTGCTACCACTGTAGTTTCAGTAATTTGCAAGCCCTTGACGAGTGCCGATGCCCAAGCTTCCGATTTTTCGGCTGCGTAATTCTGAGCCGCCCAGTCGGCCGGATCTTCAATATTTCAAACCAACGCTCGCATTAAGCGGATTGCAACTTGGCGTCGACAACCTTAGATACGACGTTTTTCTCAGTCCTCGCCTTGCTGCAGAACTAAGTTTTCATCTGGCACGTTACATCCGGCGCTTCGGCGAAGTGGAGTCGCTTTTTGAAATGGAGGTTCCGGCCGCGCCGCCGCAAAATAATTTCATACGCGCTACGCCGGGCGGGGCCAAAATTCAAAAAACTGAACCGGCGGATTTGAAATCACTGCTGGTATCGATCCACCTTGCCATTCTGAATCGCGCTAAAGTTGAGGGCAATCCATCCATCGATGTACTTGGCCGTCTTGCCGTAATGAAGTTCATTCGCACGGAATTGCAAACGCAGTATGCCAAGGTTCTCGAACAGTGCCGGACGAAATCGAAATCGCTTGAGGGCGTACGGCCGCTGAAGATGATGCAGACGCAGGAGCGCGTCTCCCATTTCCAGATCCACAAAAAGATCATCCTCCGGCGCGCCGGGCAGGAACTGGTTCGTCTTCTGTATGAGATCGAAAAAGAAACGCTGGGCCGCACCCGGAGCTCGCTGCTTGGAGAATTGCCCAACCGTTGCTATCGACTGTTCCTCAACCCGCTGATTCTTACTGACGACGGCAGCGATGATTATCTCTGCGCCGAGCACTATTACATGTTCGGCAACTTCGCAAAAGATCCCGATCGTTTCGCCAGCCTCCGCGAGTTGGCCTTGAATTTTCTGCGCGAGCTCGGCTTCGGGGAAGCTTTCGACGATGAGCACCTGGAGCAGGCTCTCAATGTTCCGGAAAACGCCGTCTCATTGGTGGGCACAGGCAATGCCGAAGACCTGACGTCGGAGGATCGCAATCGCGCGGATCGCCTCGACGTTTGGACCCGAATACTGCAACGCCAGGACGTCCTCGCTCACGTGGTTGCTTCTTATGAAGCCGTTCCTCTGCTCTCTGATTATGCGCCCAAGGTGAATCCGCAGCAGATCAAGAACGCGCTGATCTTCCGCGAGGAAGCCGTGCGAGTCGAAAAGATTATCACCGAAAGCCGGCTGGATTCTTCTCGTTTATTCTCGGCGATGAGGCGCGTAGCATCGTGCCGCGGGTCGGAGCGCAGCCGCTTTGCCGCGCGTCTTCTGCACGACCTTTGCTGTTATCACCGCGATCGCCGCGGACTGGAAACCCTCAGCGCCGGTTTCGACAGTATCAACCTGGTCTGTGACGAGAAAGTTCGCAAACTATCCTCCCTCAACGGTATGCTCTATGAGTTTTTGCCTCCTGAGGACCAGAAGCCGGCTGAGGATCGCATTGTCCATCATGTGATCCTGAAAGCCGACGTGCGTGACTCTTCGCGCCTGACCCGATCGTTGATGGAAAAGGGCATGAATGCGGCTTCGTACTTCAGCCTTAATTTCTATGATCCCGTAAACAAACTGCTGGCGAAATACGACGCTACGAAAGTGTTTCTCGAGGGGGACGCAATTATTGTGGCGCTGCTCGAGCGCGAGGGCGAAACCATGCTCGGCGTGGGCCGCACTTGCGTCCTGGCTTGGGAGATCGTGAACCTGCTGCGCGAGTACAACGAGTTGCTGGACCGCTCTGGCCTGCCCCAGATGGAAGTGGGCCTGGGACTGGCTTACCAGGATTCGGCTCCGCTCTACCTTATGGACGGCGAGCACCGCATCATGATTTCCGACGCGATCAATGAGAGCGACCGTCTTTCATCCTGCAGCAAGCAAGTCCGTAAGAAACTTGCGCCCGATGCAGGAATCTTCCAGGTCTATTCAGTTCAGATCGGAACCCAAGACAACAATCACAATGGCGGCGCAAACACGGAAGCCGGGGCGGAAGAAATGCGCCTTAACTACAACGTAGGCGGAATTTGCCTTAGCAAAGCAGCCTTCCGCAAGCTGCAGCAGGAAATTTCACTTTCGCCATGGAGAGTGGAGGAGCAAGTACCTTCGTTTAAGGGTGCCTGGATCGACGAGCAGTGCGAGTTTTTCGTCGGTACCGTGCCCATCGCCAATGGCGCATTTCGCAAGATTGTCATTCGAAAGAATCGCATCGCCCAAGTCGACGCGCTCAATTTATCCATTTTGCACTGGAGCGACAACTATTATTACGAAGTTTGCGCTAACCCCGCAGTCTACGCCGCGATCTTTGGAGAAAAATCGGCGTCGGCGTCGCGTTAATTCGGGAACGGATCAGTATCAGAGCCGCTGGTTCAGAAGCTACGCTTCACGTGAAACGGAATCATCACTAATGCTTCGAGCGGCACTGGTTTGCCGGCTCTTTCCGCTGGTTGGAATTTACACATAGAAAGAGCCTTCGTTGCGTAGGAATCCAGACGCTCGTCGGGGCTGTTCAGGACGCGAACACTTGTGACCTTCCCATTGGCGTCGATAACCGCGTAGAGCGAGACCATGCCATGAACGTTGGCGCGAATTAACTCCAACGGATAACCCGGGTCCAATTTCTCAGTTGAACGAGGCGCAGTCAGTTCCCCTTCTTTGTGTCCTACCTCGAGTTCCGCAAAATGAATCACCCAACTGCCGGTCGAGGAATTCAAGTTCGGCATGTTCAGCGCCATCGTATGAAAAAGTTTGTCGCCAAAAACCTGACGGTCCAGTTCTGTGGCTTTCTCGCCGGGAACGATAGAAGAGTCGCGGGGGTCTGGTGACGACAGGCGAGCTATTTCCCGGGTACTCGAGTCCGCCGCGCCAACATGCAGGCCGCTGGGGAAGGAACCGTCGTGTGTTTTCGAGCCCCCGTCCTCTCGGCCTCGCCCTGTCAGATCGGGTGTTCCAGAAGCTCCCGGTTTCCCATGCGAAGTGGCGGCGAACGTTCCCCGCCGATTCCCTGGAGGCACCACGACCGGTCCAGAAGGCGCGACGGGATTGATACCTAACGCGATCAATCGTCCGGCCGCGGGACCTCCGCCTGATGTGGCAACACTCGGTGGAGGACCGACCGGTTCTATGCTCCCACCCGGCACATGTGCTTTGACGCGAGTCGCGAGCGGCGCAACCTCCGGAGGGGGCGCAATCACGTCCGATTTCATAGCCGACCTAACCACTCGATCCTCTGCAATCTGGACCTCCGGCGCAGGCGCCACGACTTGTGTCTCGGGCGCAACCATTCGCGTCGATGGCATTCGAATAGCATCGAGCGGGACCGCCGGAGCAATTGTTCCCGTGGCAATTATGTTGGGCAAAGCGACGTCATGTTTCAGTTTCAGATCAGGAGGCGCGACGATGGTCTGAGTCCGATTGTCGGCTTCGGGAGGGACGGACAGGATCGGTTGCTTGGCATAGGCGGGATCGCCCACCTGCTCTTTTGGCGCTTCGGGCGCCCCGGTGTCGAGCGGCGGAAGATACTCTTCAGGCGTGTAAGTGACCAATGACGACCGGTCAAACGGAGCATTATCCAGCATTTTCTGTTGCCGAATCCAGGAAAGCGAAATTGTCCAGATGAGAGCAAGCGCCAAGCCGTGCAACAGTGCAGATTGCAAAAAACGTCCCCAAGCGAGCGGCTGGTGCACAAAAACATCGCTCAGATCGAACTGAGCGCCGCCAGCCAGCTCTTCCCGACAAAGTTCAGAACGGTGGTTGGGGTAAAGTTCGGCAAGAATTGCGTGTGCTTCGTTCCTGAATTCAAGGCTCGCGGGATCACGGTCTACCATTAGTCTTAACAGTCTTCTCTCCGGAGAATCCATCTCCTGCTCCAAATTATTCTCTAATCAACTTTCTTTACTACCACGATGGCGCCCAAAAGGCGGGGTACAAAGCGTTCTTGAAATTCGCCGTGGATGGAAATCTTTAGCCAGATTATAACTGATGCGGTAGAGTGCGCACAGGCCGTCCCCGCAAAAGAGCTGGGCGGCCAGTCTCCGATATAATTCCATCGACCCATGTGTACCTGAATCTCAATCTTTCCTGAAGGAGCGCTGATGAAAAACCGAACTCTGCTGGTAGTCCTCATGTTGGCCTGCGCACTACCCGTCTTAGCCGAAGACAAGGAAGAAAAAGTTGACGACCGCATCCATGAAGCGGCAAACGTGATGAAGGAAATCCTCAACATGCCCGACGGAATTCCGAAGGATCTGCTGAACAAGGCAGATTGCCTGGTCATTTATCCATCCGTCAAAAAGGCGGCGTTTATAGTTGGTGGCAGTTACGGACGCGGGTTGATCACCTGCCGAAGAGGTAGGGATTTTTCACACTCGTGGAGCGCGCCAGCAATGTTTGCCCTTGAGGGCGGCAGCTTCGGCTTCCAGATCGGTGCCGAGGCAACCGATTTCGTGCTGCTTGTAATGAATGAGTCGGGCGCGAGATCCGTAATGTCAAGCAAGGTCAAGCTGGGAGGTGACGCATCGATCGCCGCCGGCCCAGTAGGGCGCGCAGCCTCTGCGGAAACCGATATTGTGTTGAACGCGGAGATTCTGTCCTATTCGAGGTCCAAGGGAGTATTTGCAGGTGTGTCGCTGGAAGGTTCGACCGTGCGATCCGATGACGGAGCCAACAAAGCCCTATATGGCCGGGATATCAGCGCAAAGGAAATCGTGCGCGAAGGCAAAGTGCCGCCACCCGCGTCTGCGAGGCGCTTGCTGGAGATCCTCAACACTGCCTCACCGCATCATGTCGTTAAGTAGAATCTCGTTAAATAGATCGAGCACTTTAGGAAGCAGTTTGCAGAACCGGTAATTACCAAGGGCACAAGTTGATGCGTGGGATAGGCCCACCAAAGCCTTGTAATATTCCGAGGCTTTGGTGGGTACGGAATTTTCTTCGCATTACTGCTCGAAACAAACACACTCCGGGTACTTGACATCCTTCAGCTTTCCGCAGCAAAATAGCGCAAATCTGAGGAAAATACCTCAGTCCTCAAAAGAGTGCAGTTCGAGTTATGACGCCTAGCCAGCCGACTCAATCCTCACAGAAGAAAGTAAGCCCTGAACTGTGCAAGCATCCTCAAGTTCAGATCGTCTCCCGAGACGAAGAAACCGAATATGTGGAATGCCAGGAATGCGGAGAAGTTTTCGAGTCGAGCGAATTGAAGGACATGGCGATTGAAGAAAAGAAAGAGCCAGACGAAGAGTAAGTTTGTGGCGGAGCCATCCTTGGTTCCATACCTTGTTCCGATCACTTAGTTTTACTTTTTATCTGAATTAGCAGGTTATCTGCCCCATCCACACAAAAGCTTTTTCCGGCTGGAATCACCGTAGTCGCGCTGTATTCCGTAATCACTGCCGGGCCTTTCATCGAGAAGCCAGGAACGAGGTCACCCCGCTCAAACACAGGCGTGGACAATACTTTTCCCTGAAAGATTACGCGCGCGCGTTCAACCGGCTCCACGCGCGAGGAGTGCCCACTCACCATTCTTCGTGGCGTCTTGGCCGGAGCTTGAAATTGGGTCTGCGGCGTGCGCAACCAGGCACGGAGGCGCAGGGTGACGAGTTCAATATCCCGCTCCGGGTGATGATATCCGTAACGCTGCTGATGCTCCTCGTGGAAGCGCGCGATGACGTTTTTCCCGGCTGGCACGTTTAGTTCATAGCCTTGCCCGCGATAACGCAGATCAAGAGTGCGTTCATACTGGGGAAGCCCGTGCCACCGTTCCGCGTGGAATTCCTTTTGCGCAACCGCTTCCAGTTTTCGAAATTCCATTTGCAACTTCGCCTCCGGTACACGACCAGAGAATCGCCAAAGTAAAGTATGCGAGTAATCCTTGACCACATCGCTGACGAGAATGCCAAAGGCCGAAAGCGTGCCCGGCCTTGCCGGAATCATCACGGTAGGAATTGCCATCGCCTCAGCCAGTTCGCAGGCATGCAGCCCCCCGGCGCCGCCGAAAGCGACTAGCGCAAATTCGCGGGGATCATAGCCCCGCTCAATAGAAACGACGCGCAAAGCCCGCTCCATGTTCGCATTCACGACGCGCACCACGCCTGCGGAAAATTTTCCCAGGCTTAGCGCCGTGCCCTTCTTCTTCAGCCATTCCGCTGTGACTCGGCGCGTTCGTTCGACGTCAAGCGTGAATTCGCCGCCTAAGAAACGTTGGGGGCGAAGCCGGCCCATCAACAAATTGGCATCAGTCACGGTCGGCTCAGTTCCGCGGCTATAGCAGATTGGCCCTGGATCAGCGCCCGCCGATTCCGGCCCCACTCGCAATGAGCCGCCCGCGTCGAAGCGCGCCAGCGAACCTCCGCCAGCGCCCACGGTGTGAATTTCGAGCATTGGAACCCCGACGAACAGCCCCGCAACTTCCGATTGACCGCCCGGTCGAACCTCGCCCTGCACCGCAGCCACATCGGTCGAAGTTCCTCCCATATCGAAAGAAAGAATCTTGGGTAGGCCGCTCCGAGCAGCCATGGCAGCCGCGCCCACCAGCCCCCCCGCAGGTCCGGACAACACAGTACGTACCGGTTCCCGCACAGCCGATTCCAGCGCAGTAATTCCGCCACTCGATTGCATAACGAAAATTCGCGCCGATTTTTTGTTCCGCTTGGAGTTAGAAGAATTCTCAGATCTTTCGATGTGCTCTTTCGCGCGTTCTGCCAGCTTTTCCATGTAGCGCTGCATGAGCGGCTGCAGATAAGCATTTACTGCCACCGTACTTGTGCGTTCGTACTCTCGGAATTCCGGCAGTATGCGATGAGAAACAGAAAGTGGTTTGCCGAGTTCCTCAAGGGCGGCGGCGACCGCCGCTTCGTTCTCCGGATTGGCAAACGAGAAAAGAAAGGAAATTGCGATGGCATCTGGCTCGGCGCTCCGAACCGCCTCTCGGAGGCTGGTCAGCTCCGCGTCTGACGGCCGCTCTAAAACTCTGCCTTCGTTATCGGTCCTCTCGTTGACCCCGAATCGCAGCTCACGGCGAACCAGCGGCGGCACCCGGTCAAAGAAAAAGTCATACAAGCGCGGCCGCGCCTGACGCCCGATCTCAATCACGTCTTCAAATCCAGAAGTCGTAATGAGCGCAACTCGAGCGCCTTTTCTTTGCAGAAGGGCGTTTGTCCCGACCGTGGTCCCATGAAGCAAAGCGACCACCGCCGCCCCGGCGCCACTGCTTCTCGTGCTTCTCGTGGCATCGCCAACTTCTCTTGTAGATTCAGCAGTCTTTCTCAGAGCTTCGCCAATCTTCTTTAAAGCTTCGCCAATGGCACGCGACGGATCATCAGGCGTCGAAAATATTTTTAGTGTCTTGAGAGCACCGCCTTCAACCCAGACGCAATCGGTGAATGTGCCTCCGGTGTCGATTGCGATGCGAAGCTCTTTATGAGGTTCGGAATGCGCTGCGCGAGCCATGTTAGCGAGTTAGGGTAGAAAGACCATCGGGAAAGATGAACATGGAAGATTACCATCGCTTCGGCCTTCGCAGTAGTGCGGGCGCGTGCCCGAAACGTAATCGCCTCGCGATCTTAAGTGCCGTATCCTGAAGAAGTGAACGCGAGAACGTGGAAAGCGTGGCTGGTGCCGGGCGGCGTGTTATTGGCGCTCACGGCTGCGCTTGTAAACAGTTCTCTCTTCGTGCAGATCGCGCCCTCGCTGTCTGTCTATTATGTTGCGGTATTCGCCGCAGGGTTAGGTTTAGCATGGCGTTTTAATTCGAGCCGCGTTTTATTTTCCCTGCTCGTTTTGCTGCTGGCACATCGCGCCGTCGATTTCTTCTCCGGTGGCCAAGTCCATTCCGCTCTGGGTTATGCTGCAAAGATTCAACCCGGTCCCGGACGCACCGCGATAGCGTTAGCCGCGCTGCTTATTCCTCTGAACTTTGTTGTCTTCGCCGCCATGCGAGAACGCGGCCTGATCATGGCAGGAATCGCACCGCGCTGCGGGTTGATCTTCCTTGAATCGGTCGTCTTCGCGATCCTATGCCGTCCGGAAAACAACCCAGTGAATCCACATCACATCGTCAATCACAACATTCCACCGTGGATTCTTCTGAGCTTTGTGATTGCTATCGCCGTCTTCGTCCGTCGATTTTTCCAAACGCGCAAGCCGGTCGAGCCCGGATTCGTGTGGTCCGTAGTAGCGATCTTTCTCTGGCTCGAATTCGCTCCGGTCGGCAAAATGTCGGATGCCTACGTAGCCACCGCCGCTCTAATCCTCGCGGCATCGCTCATTGAAACCTCCTATGTTCTGGCCTACCACGACGAACTTACCGGCATTCGCGGGCGTCGTGCTTTCAACGAGTCTTTACTTTCGCTGGACCAGCAATACGCTATAGCCATAGTCGACATCGATCATTTTAAAAAGTTTAACGATACCTACGGACACGACGTGGGCGATCAGGTACTCTGCATGGTCGCCAAGCGACTCTCCGAGGTAGGCGGGGACGGTCAAGCCTTCCGCTGCGGCGGGGAGGAATTCGCCATAGTCTTTCGCAACAACTCCGCCAAAGAAGCTTTCGAGCATCTAGAGGCCCTGCGCCAGATCATCGAAAGATCCACGTTTCATGTGCGAGGCTCAGAAAGACGGTTAGAAACAAAAGCCGAGGCGGACAACCGGCGCACCGAACTTCGGGCAAGCATGTCCGATCGCAGAAAGTCCGCAAAAAAGAAAACGTCAACTGCGAGTCCAAAGCAATCCCCCGATCGTTTATCGGTGACGGTCAGTATTGGAGTGTCCGAACCTAGCACCAGATACCGCCAGCCAGAGCAGGTTATCCAGGCAGCCGACCAGGCTCTCTACCGCGCCAAGCACAAGGGGAGGAATCGCGTCGAGGTGGCGTCGATAGTCCCGCTTCGGCTGGCTGCCGGCAAGCGTGCCAAGGCATCACGGCTCTGACAGTCACTTTTTCCCCAGCCAATGAAAGGGAGTAACGAAAGCAACGTCCCCACTCGACTTCGCCACTCTACTTCACCACTCAAAGACGTGAATCAGAAAAAGTATGACCGTAGCCCCGAGCGGCAACAGCAGACCAGAACGCAAGCTCCCGGTGGCATGTGAAATCACGCCCACCAGCCATGGAATTACCGCCGGCCCGATGGCTGCCAATGAGAACATAACCGCGCCGAGACTGCGAGCGGCGACGCCGAAGCGCCGAGAAAGTTGCGCCACCGTGATCGGATACAGCGTGGCGAAACTAAGTCCCGTAATCAGCAACCCGGCGATCACTCCTGCAAGTGCGGGAGCCCACAGCATTAACCCTATGCCCGCCGCTCCCGCCGCATACCCGATACGCAGAATGCGGCGCTCAGAAAAATGACGCAGGAACGCGGTGCCCAGCGCCCGTCCCAGCGTCAGAGCCGACCAGAAGAAGGCCGGCATCACCAATGCCATCGCAGCCCCGCGTGTCCCGAGCCGCGAAACATAAGAACCGACCCACCCACCTACGGCAGTTTCCGCTCCTGGATACAAAAAGAACACCGCCGCAAAAAGCCAGATCGACGGAGTTCTGGCAAACTCAAGCCATGAAGGCGAAGATCCGGCGGGCTTTTCCGCTGGAGGAAAAGGCAGATTGCGCATTGCCAGCAGCAAGAACAAAAGGAACAGAGCCACTGACCCAAGAAAAAGCGGCAATAACTTGTGTGCCGCCGTCCATGCCACCATCAGCGAACAAAATACCGCCCCCACACCCCAGAAGAAATTCAGCAGACTGACCGCGCCCGCTTGCGAACCCAGGCTAGAGCCGGTGCTGATCTCCGCAATCAGTAAGTTGTCGGTGGGAATAATCAGGCCCAGTCCCAGGCCAAAAACCGCCACCGAGGCCAGTCCGAGCGCAGTCGATCCGATATATAGTGTGGAGACTCCGCCGGCCATCGACAGAAGCCCTAATAGAAACGCGGGACGGTATCCCGAGCGCGCCAGAAGCACGGCTGCGAGTTGCACACCTGCCAACTCTGCCAGAAACTCCACCAGAAAAAGATTGCCTGCCTGCTGATCATTCAGCGTCCAGCGCGCAATCAGGATCGGCAGCATTGGCCCTAATATTGTTGTGAGAATGCCGGTGGGAAAAAAGGCAATTTGGCCGCCGATTACCAGCTTACGGTTCGATGTCATCTGCGAAAGCTCGGCGTGAGTGGTGGCCATGCGTGGAAAAGATTCCAAAAATCAGCGTTAGGAGCGTTCAGCATAGCGCACCGCGGTTAACTTTAGATTAACTTCAAGCGATTAACTTCGGCGATTAGCTTCGGGTTGCCGCTCAGAAGAGTCCGCATATTTGATCATTTCGGATCTGTACGATAGCTCCAGAATCCAGCCATTTTTTCCTGCAGGACGTGGAACGGAGCTTGGTGAGGCGGTGGGAACGTCTCGGTCGCGGCGTCTTCGCGCACTGCATCTTCGATGAGGCGATGTAAAGGGGCTAGCTCACATACCGGGTCGGTGGCGCGGGCATCGCCTGTTAGCAGAAAAGCCTGGCAACGGCATCCGCCGAAATCTTCTTTGCGAAGATCGCAAGTGCGGCAGGGGTCGGGCATCCAGTCTTCGCCGCGAAATTTTTGAAATGCTTCTGAAGTTTGCCAGATCCAATCGAGCCCGTGCTCGCGCACATTATCGAAGCGCAAACCCGGAATCACGCCTGCTGCATGGCACGGTAAGGCGCGGCCGGCTGGATCGATCAAAAGCAACTGACGTCCCCAGCCACCCATGCAGGCTTTGGGAAAGCGCGCATGGTAGTCAGGGACAACCATGTCGATGCGAACCTTACCCCGCAGCCGCTCCTCGGCTGCGGCTACGACCGCGACGGCGCGGTCGAGTTGCGCGCGCGTCGGCAGAAGTGTCGAGCGGTTCTGAAGCGCCCAACCATAGTACTGTGCGTGCGCGATCTCCATGCGATCGGGGTGGAGCGCTTCGAGCGTGGCAATCATCTCTTCCAGGTGATCGATGTTCTGGCGATGGACGACCAGGTTTACGGTGAAGGCGATACCGTGTTCGCGAATCTTATGCTCGCGAATCCATGCAGCCAGCTCAATCTTGTGCGCGTGCGCGCGAGTGCCTGCGATCCAGTTCGCATGGCCTTCGCTTGAATCCTGAAAGCTAAGCTGAATATGATCCAGGCCTGCTTCGACGAGCTGGCTGAGACGCTCACGGGAAAGGCCAATTCCAGAGGTGATCAGGTTCGTATAGAGACGCGACTTTCGCGCGCCTCCGATCAATTCCGTCAGATCCTGACGCGCCAGTGGCTCGCCTCCGGTGAGATGAAGATGTAGAACTCCCAGCGCGGCTGCCTCGCTGAAAACGCGGAGCCAATCGGCAGTTGCCAGTTCCTCATTGCGCGAGATCATCTCCAATGGATTTGAGCAGTACACGCAGTGGAGCGGGCAGCGGTGCGTGATCTCGGCAATCAGGGCCAGCGGATTGGAACAGGTAATCATTGAATCATTGAGTCATTTAACCATTGAGGCATTTGGTAGTGGACTGTTTTGAAAATCAGCGATCAAAATGCCGACTCAATAGTCGATGATGCGCTTGGCATGAAGTTGCTCCAGGAAGGTCTGGACTTCGGCTCTTATTTTGCCCTTTGGAGCGAGGAAGAATTGCTTTTCAAGTTTCTCAACTATTTCGGCTAGCGAGAAGTGGCCGTCACAGAGCTCGAGGATTATGCGTCCTGTTCCTTCCACCCGGATTGCGCCCTCTGGAAAGAGAACTACTGGCGCCTCGACAGTTCCGCCCCAGCGGCAACCGCTAGCGAGTTTAGGAACGCTCGTCTCGACCAGCTCAGCCACGATGGCCCTCGTGCTCTGCGTCATCGTTGTCGTTAAGGTTAATGCGAAAAGCTCCTGGCGGCGGCCAGCCCGGCTCGACGTAGGCGAAATAGAGCGCGTCCAGCTGGGCCCACAGAATGTCGCATTTGTCCCGCAGAGCTTGAATCACGCTTTCCTGCTCGCTGCGTGTAGCGGCATGGTCGAATGCATATTTGATGGCGAAGGCTGCGTCTTCGGGCGCTTCGGTCAGGCGCGCTTCGAAATAGTCGAGGCCTGACGAGAGCCATGGATAATGCTGACGCAATTTTTCCATGCGCAGCGTGATTAGATCTTTCGAGAAAAGTTCGGTCAGCGACGAGGCTACGCATTCCAGGAATGGCCGCGTGCGTACGAGGTTGAGATATTCATTTCCGATGAAGCGGGTCGCGGGCAGAATCTCGCGCGCGGCGACTACACGTCCTTTATCGAGTCCAGTCGCTTCGGCCAGCTTGATCCAACGCAGGATTCCGCCATTGCGACTCTCGTTTCCCGGTGCCTTGTTTCCAGGTCCGTCTTGTCCGTCATGATCGACGATGCGTCTTCGCCAGACGCGGCGGAAGGAGGGATCGGTGGAGCGGGACAGAATGATCGCGTCTTTAATAGGGATGATCGATTGGTAGTAATAACGGTTGAGCACCCATGCCTGCAATTGTCCGCGGCTTAGTTTGCCTTCATGCATCAGGAGATGGAAAGGATGCTTGTGGTGATAGCGCTCTTCGCCGACTCGGCGCAGCGCGGCGCGCAATTCGTCAAACGTGAGCTTGGGAGTCCCTGCCGGATCTTTCCCCGGAAGGTTTTCGGGAGCTACAGATCCAGTTGCCAATTGTCCTCCGCTACTTCCCATCCAGCCCCGCGCACGGCGCGGTGTTCCGGGCTTGCTTCGTTCAGAATCGGATTCGTGTTATTGAGGTGAATGAACATTTTGCGCCCGACTTTAACATCTTTTAGCAGCTGCAAACTTTCTTCGATGGGAATGTGTCCCATCTGGTGCGCAGTTTCGCCGCTGCCCTGAACTCGTTGCAGCTCGTCGTTACTCCAGAAGGTACCGTCGAACAGAAGCAAGGCGGAATCGCGGATCTTCTCGAGAAGCGCATCGCTGAGGCTGCCGACTGCGGGAATATAGGCAACGCGCGCTCCCGACGCTGATTGGAAGAACAAGGCCGCCGTTGCTTCGTTGGCGGCTAAGTTCTCCGCGCCGCTCCTGACATATTTTGGATAGCGTCCGGAAAGATAATGGATCTCGCAGCGCAGGCCCGATTCTTCGCCTGAAGGGGACAACAATGGAAACCGCGCGTCCTTATCGTTATCCCGATTCTCATCCTTCGCTTCGGACCACATGGGCGTCCAAACCACCTGCGGTTCAACCCGGTTCAACATTCCGAACATGCTGTTCTCTTCGCGGAGAATATGCAAGATCGAGGCCGCGGCATAGACGCGCAGGGGCTGAAGTTCGCGCAGAAGCAGCAAACCAAGAACGTGGTCGAGATCGGCGCTGGCCAACACTACGCCGGCGATCGGCGAATCACGCGACGTTTTGCGAGAGGCACGAGGATGAAGCTCAGGTGAGTTTTCGATCTGAAAGGCAAGGTCGGGAGAGGCTCCGGCAAGAAACCAGGTTGAGGCGTCGGCGCTGAGCGCAAGTTGAGACTGAGTGCGCGCCTTTCCGGTAAAGCGTTTTGCAGGAGTATTACTGCGCACGGCTTCACAGTTAGCGCAGCCGCAATTCCACTGCGGAAACCTACCCCCGGCCGCAGAACCGAGGATCCGAATGCGCATCTTTGAATTTTGCAAGATTGTCTTTTGCAAGACTCTTGCAAGTTTAGAATCTTGCGTTTTTGCAAGTTTAGAGTTTTGCGCTCACGTAGGAGTTGATCTCGCAGCAGAGAACAACCTCTTCGAAAACGGGAGTGGTCCAAGCCATATTTTGACCCTTTCTTAGGTTAAAGATTCTTTCTCGCCGCGCCTTCTGGCAGGGCTTGAAGATTAGAGAATCATACCATCCCCGAGGTTGCACTCGCCCGCAAAACAGGGAAGCGGGAATGGCACGAACAGGCTATTTAGCGGTTCTGACGACGGGCGGTAAGCATTCTTTAGAATCAGTGGGTTATGGCGCTTCCGCTGAACAAATAGACAATCAGCGCGATCAGAAGTCTACTTGCCACGATCAAACCAATCGTCCCAAGCATAATCAGTCGCTGTCTCATGAATGCGATGCAGGCAAGTCCGACGGCAAGAAATAAGCATTCGCGCCACCACCACGACCACTGCATCGCGAATCCTGAGCACATAGCTAGCGCGAATAGCACGGCGATCGTTCCCACAAAGAACAGAATCCGCTGCCGCCAGTCCATTATTGCGGTTACGGATTGCGCCCGACCCGCAAATCCAGGGTGCATCGCTTTATTGCGCCGCTTCCAGCAGGCCCTTTTCGGCTTTTTCCTGGCACTCGATGCAGTGGCGGGTCCAAGGGACGGCCTCGAGCCGCTTGGCATTGATCTCTTTGCCGCAGGAGACGCATTCTCCGAAGCTGCCTTCACGGATGCGGGCGAGAGCGCCATCGACCATATTGAGCAACTGACGATCGTTGTTGCTTTGGCTGAAGAGAAATTCCTTATTGTAGGAACTGGCCGCGCGGTCAGCCACATCTTGCGTCGCCTCATCGTCAGCGGTGCGGCCGTCTTTCTGGTTGCGGACAACCATGTGGCTCAATTCCTGGCGTCTTGTTTCCAGCCTTTTTCGGAATGTCTCAAGCTTCTTCTTATCCATGATTTCTGCCTGCGATGACTGCTTTTTAGCGCTCCCCACAGAAGCTCACCCCACGTGAAGTCAAACGAATATGGTAAGCGCGGAAGAGATCAGGCGTCAAATGGAAGAGGTAACGGAACCTCACGCGAGACCGTCGCGATTCGCAACGGGAAGTGTTCACTCTTAACTGCAAATCGGGGCGCATATGCAATGGCATTAAACGGCGGGCTAAGTAGCGGATACAGGACAAATGCGTAGGTCCGTTGGGTAGGTCCGTTGCGATCCGCAACATAGAGGAAAAAAAGCGGCCCCTTTCGGGGCCAACCTTTTCAAAGAGGCTTAGGTGGCGGGAATCAGAGGAAAGTCATTTGACGCCGCTCTGGGGACAGGAACGGACAGAGTGGGAGTCGATAACAATCGAGAGTGAAGTTCATCAAACGGGTACGACCTCTTCAGTTGTATTCAAGCAAGCATTTGCCGCACCAAAATAGGAATCGAAACAGGCGCAAGAGCCATTTTGGAAAGACGTTTAAGATCATGATGTTAGCCGACCCATCCAACAAGGTATCGCGATTCGAACCGGCCAGAAAGGCAGCGTAGATGCATAAAGGTGCACTTTGGCAGAAAAGCAGGAGCAGAAACTTTGCCCTCGGTACGCGATTGTCATATCCAGCTGCGATTCGGAACGAAAGGTGCTGAAGGACGGTGCGGCTTGTTTTTGCTGTTGTCTTTGCTATTGTCATTGGCATGCTTCGACATTTTCTGGTGCTCGGCCTGGTCTTGGCCGCGGCGGCGTGCTTTGCCAAAGACAAAACTAAAGACCGTTTTCTGCGGCCGGCCCCCATTCACATCGACAAGGCGGGCAAAAAGTGGGCCGACAAAACCTTGCGCAGGATGTCGCCCGAAGAGAAGGTTGGCCAACTCTTCGCGATCTGGGTAAAGGCTCAGTTTCTGAATGACGCCGACCCCATCTACGTTCAGCTGCGCGACAACATCGGCAAATATCACATCGGATCGCTGGTCATGACCGTGCCCGTGGATGGCCCAGTGCTGGTCAAGAGCGATCCCGATGTCGCAGTTGCGCTGCTCAACCGGCTGCAAAGTTCCTCGAAGCTGCCTTTGCTTGTTGCCGCCGACTTTGAGCGCGGCGCGTCGATGCGATTGAATGGCGCAACTGTTTTTCCTCACGCTATGGCATTTGGAGCTACCGGGAACCCAGACAATGCCGAGGCCTTTGGACGCATCTCGGCGCTCGAGTCGCGCGCCATTGGAGTGCATTGGAATTTTTTTCCGGATGCGGATGTAAATTCGAATCCCGCCAACCCCATCATCAATACGCGCTCGTTCGGAGAAGATCCGAAACAGGTAGGCGATTTCGTGGCGGCGTACATCAAGGGCGCTCACGAAGGCAGCATGCTGGTCACAGCCAAACATTTTCCGGGACATGGTGACACCGCAACCGATTCGCACCTTGGCCTGGCTGTGGTTACGGGCGATCACGCGCGGCTGGATGCGGTCGAGTTGCCGCCTTTCAGGCGCGCAATCGAGGCTGGCGTGGATGCGGTTATGGTGGCGCACGTGACCATTCCGGCGCTCGATCCCAAACCTAACCAGGTGGCCACGACTTCAAGCACGATTGTGACTGGGCTTCTGCAGGAAGAAATGGGATTCAAAGGCATCGTTGTCACCGACGCTCTGGACATGGCGGGGCTGACGCGACTTTATGCGAACGATATCGGCCGGGCCGCAGTCGAAACCTTCAAAGCGGGAAATGATGTGCTCATCATTCCCGCCGACCTCGACGCAAGTTACCGATCATTGCTGCAGGCGGTGCAGAGTGGCGAAATCAGCGCTGTGCGGCTCGATCAGTCGGTGCGCAAAATTCTGGAATTAAAGGCTTCTCTTGGCTTGAACAAAGCGCGGCTGGCCGACCCTGGGCAACTCGCCAGCCTGATTGCGAAACCTGAAAATCTGGCCACAGGTCAGCGTATCGCCGACGAAGCCATTACGCTCGTCCGCGACAATGGCAAGGTGATCCCGTTGAAGGCGACTGCAACTTCTTTAGGATCTCCCGGCACGCCTCTTGGAACTTCTCCCGGAACATCTCCTAGATCTTCTCCTGGAACTAAGGGGGCAACGCTTCCGTATCAGTCATTGACAGAGGTGCATAACCGTCTTGTTGTGGTGATTCTCGCCGACGACTTGCGCACCGATCCGGGACGGATGCTGGAACGGCAGATTTTAACCCGCGTTCCTGATGCCCACGTCATTTATGTCGACGCGCGCTCGGCCGCGGGTTTGAGACCGGCTGTTGTCGAAGCGGCGCAGGCAGCGGAACACGTGATTGCCGCCGTAGATGTGGTTCCTACCGCCGGTAAGGCGGTGCGGGCTGCTGGAGGAGGCTTGACCAATACAGTCGCTATGGACGAGGCCACGGGATCGATACTCACAAGCATCCTGGAACATGCCGCCGACCGCACTGTAGTGCTCGCGCTGGGCAATCCCTACGTGGTGCTGGATTTCCCTGCGATACAGAATTATGTTTGCGCCTTCTCCAATGCAACCGTGTCGGAAACTGCGGTGGTGAAGGCGGTTTTCGGCGAGATCGCGATCCGCGGTCATCTGCCGGTTACAATCCCGGGCATCGCGTCCCGAGGTGAGGGCATCGAACGGCCCGTCCTGCCAATCTCGGCTCCGCCGAGCTCAGGAGGTTCGCTTCATGTTCAACCGTAAGGCAAAGGGAGCGTACACACCGGCAAGGACGACACGATCCGATCGAACGAATCGCGAATCTCAGTTGGACCGGGATCAGGAGGTTTTTTACCATGTTTGACCTTACAATGTTTGACCTTGGAACGTCTGACCTTAGAACTTTCAAGCACAAATATTTCAGCCGTGACCTTCTCGCAACAGTGGCTCTGGGCGCCCTGTTTGCGGGTCTCTGCGTTCTTCCGGCGTGCACCATCAATGCCAATGACAAAGGAAAGGATGGAGAAAAGGTTGATATTAGGTCTCCAGTGGGCGATTTGCACGTCAGCGAACAGGCCGATATTCGCGATGCCGGATTGACGGTCTATCCCGGCGCGAAACCGGCGCCTAAAGACGACAGCGCCGACAAGAAAAGCGCCAACGTCAATCTTTCGGTGCCTGGATTTTCGTTAAAAGTCATCGCGGGAGAGTTCGTCTCGGGTGACGCCCCGGACAAAGTCCTCGCCTATTACAACAAAGAGCTGCCCAAATATGGCAAACCGATCCAATGCCACGGGGGCTGGAACGATGGTCACGCGAATTACGACTCGAAAGATAAACTGTCTGAAACGGTGACCTGTGGGAATGAGGGCGGCGGAGACGCGGTGGAGTTGAAAGTTGGAACCGAGGGAAATCAGCACATCGTTTCGGTTAGGCCGAACGGCTCGGGATCGCGCTTTGCCCTGGTTTACGTTCGCATACACACCGGTTCGGACAACACGATCTGATCGAAGACGTCTGGCAATTGACCATCGGGTCATCGGGTGATCGATCGTGGTAGGAAGAATAAGGATGGCCCCGATGACGCGATGATGACGCGATGATCTGCTTACCTGAGCCTGACCTTGCTCTCCGCTTCGTTGTGCGCTAGCTTCAGAGGGTGGAGCATTCCTGCCAAAAATGCGGAGCCCAAGTCGAAGATGGACGACCGTTTTGTCCACAATGCCGCGCTCCTCAAATCAACGTCCAGGTTGCGATTAGCGACGATCCTGTCGCCCCAAGCCTGAATTCGGCGCACGAGTTCTCTCCCGAATTTTCGCAGGTTCTGCATTCCGATCGTACCGGTAGGGTTGCAGGCATAATCGACAGCCGATTGGCGGTTCGTGCGGCTCTGCAAGCGGGAGTGCTTGGAGTGTTTATTGCGATGCTCCCGATCGTCGGCATCCTATTGACTGGCATGCTGGCTGTCTTTTTGTATCGGCGCAAAAATGGATTCGACCTTCCCGCCGCCTTAGGCGCGCGCCTTGGCGGTGCCGCTGGAGTTGTTGTCTTCGCCATCAACGCGATGTTTGTCATTCCAATTATTGTTCTTCATGCCCAGCAGGAATGCGTCGATCGGATTGTGGAAGTTGCTCAAAAGTACGGTATCAACACAGCCACTCCACAATTTCAAGCCAACATTCACGAACTGTTTACTTTGTCAGGCCTGGCGGCATTCTTCATTTCGACCGTCGTCCTGGCTTCAATTGGGGGCGCGATCGGATCTCTACTTCTGCGGTCCCGCAATACCCGGGCTTGATTTTAGTCATTGGGCATAAGCAGACCACGGTCTTGCTCTCATCTTTCCGCACGCGTATGATTCGGCGTTTATGAATTCACGTGCGCCGCGGCATTTCCACTCCATCGAGAATTCGCAAGTACGATAACCGAATTCGATAACCGAGTACGACAACTATGAATCCAGCGCGCGGTTCCCTGCTCGACATCGAGCACCTGGAAGCAGGTGAAATTCTCAGAATTCTGAAGTTTGCCCGCCGCATGAATCCGGACAAGCCTCGTCCGCTCCTCAAGGGCAAGCGCGTAATGCTTCTTTTTTACGAAGCTTCCACTCGAACGCGCAGCTCGTTTGAAATTGCGGCTAAATCGCTGGGCGCGTATACCGTCCTTATCCAATCCATTGGTTCGAGCATCGAAAAAGGCGAGTCGCTACTCGACACGGGATACACGGTGCGCGCGGTCGGCGCCGACGTCATCGTCATCCGCCATCCGAATGCCGGCGCACCTTACGTGATGGCGCAGCACATCGACCTGCCCGTCATCAACGCCGGAGATGGATTGCATGAACATCCTTCGCAAGCGTTGCTCGATGCTTACACCATTCTGCGCAACAAGAAAACTTTCAAAGGGCTGCAGGTGGCCATTGTCGGCGATATTTTTCACAGCCGCGTGGCGCGATCGGCGTGCCATCTGTTAAGCAAATTCGGAGTAAAAATTATTCTTTGCGGTCCACCGGAACTGGTGCCCGAGATCGCCACAACACTTGCGCCCGGTGTGCGCGTGACTCGTCACATTGAAGATGCGCTGCGCGGCACGGATGTAATTATGCTGCTGCGCGTGCAAACGGAACGGCTCGCAGGATTGAAGATCGATCTGACGGAGTACATCGCACGCTATCAAATGAATTCGGCTCGGTTGAAAATGGCGAAAAAGGATGCCATCGTGATGCACCCTGGTCCGATCATCCGTGGGTTGGAGTTGACCAGCGAAGTCGCCGATGGCGTCCAGGCGCGCATTCTCGAGGAAGTGCATAACGGCGTGCCCACGCGTATGGCGATTCTGGCGCGGGCGGTGGGGAAGATGCGATGAGCCCTGAGAAAAGTCGTTCCAGTCTGCGAGGTCCGAGTCTGTTGATCAAGGGTGGGCATCTCATCGATCCGGCGGCTCGCATCGATGCGCCCATGGACGTGCTGCTCAAAGACGGGCTTGTGGCGGAAGTGGCCGCTCCAAATAAGATTAAGGGAGGCGCGGACGAAAAGCTTGACGCCCGTGGCCTGGTCGTTGCGCCAGGATTCATCGATCTGCATGTTCACCTGCGCGAGCCAGGACAAACGCATAAAGAGACGATTGCGACTGGCACCGCGGCCGCTGTGGCTGGAGGATTTACCTCTGTCTGCACCATGCCGAACACGGTGCCAATTGTCGATTCTGCGTACTGGGTCGAGTGGCTTCGCCAGCCTGAACGCGGCGCAGTCGTCAACCTGTTTGCCATTGCCGCCGCAACGCTCGCAAGTAAAGGCATCACACTGACCGATTTCCGCGCGCTGCGCAGCGCAGGCGCTGTCGCGGTGACCGACGATGGCAAGCCGATTCTTGACGACGCGATTATGCGCGAGGCCCTGCTTCTTGGGGGAGAACTGAATTTGCCGGTCGTGCAACATGCCGAAGACACGCGCATGACGGAGAACTGTTCAATGCACGCAGGCGCGCGTTCGTTTCGGTTGGGACTGCGCGGCATGACTGCAGCTGCCGAGTCTTCCATCGTCGAGCGGGACGTGCAACTCGCAATGAATATTCCCAACGCTCGGCTGCACGTTGCGCATCTTTCAACCGCCGATGCCCTGAAAAGTGTGCGCCGCGGCAAACGCGCCAAGGCGCGTGTGACTTGTGAAGTTACGCCGCATCATTTCACGCTGACCGACGAGGACATGCGCGACTACGACAGCAATTACAAGATGAATCCGCCGCTGCGCTCGGCGTCCGATCGCGAAGCCATTCTGGCTGCTCTTGCCGACGGAACGGTCGATGCTATCGCGACCGATCACGCGCCTCACGCTTCGCACGAAAAAGAGATGGAGTTTGAGCGCGCCGCGTTCGGCATCACTGGACTTGAAACTGCGCTCGCGCTCGCGGTGACGAAGTTACATCGTGAGAAGCGCATTCCGCTGGTTCGCATTGTGGAATTCTTCAGCAGCGGGCCGGCGCGCTGTTTTGATCTTCGCGGTCGCGGATCTTTGGCTCGCGGATCTTTGTCCCGCGGATGCATCGCCGACGTTACGGTTTTCGATCCCAAGAAAAAATGGACATTCGAGGCTGCCAAGTCGCGCTCAAAATCGCGGAACACGCCTTTCGATGGCTGGAATTTAACGGGTAAGGTAGTTGCGACCATCGTCGGCGGCAAGATCGTCTACGCGGTTTGATGCTATTGGGTCTTGAGCAGCGGGTTCCCTGGAGAAACTAACCCTACTCGGTGCAGTTTGGCAGTGAGACGGTCTTTGTCGCCGGAAGTGGTTGCGTCGGCCAGACGTTTACGCAGTTTCGCTACTTTTTCCGCGCGCGTGCGGCGGCGGCGGATCTCGGGGCGACGGCTGGGTGCGGACATAATGTTCTCCTTGGGAGTCTTGCGATTCGATCGCGTTATCCAGTGATTTTCAGTTCATCAAAGGTTCGATTATAGGGTCGATGTCAGCGGCTGGCAAAGACCTCGCTGCTGCTTCGCGCTATATCCACTGCAAACCAGAACGGGAAGACGCGGATATTTCGCAAAGCGCGAATCCTTAAAAGAAAGTTCACACCTGAGAAAAACCGATCCCCGATCGGACTCGATTTGGCGCGCGTGTGTGCAGTTTTGGCAGAGACCGGCGTTGGTGCGGATCGGCTTGTCGTCGTTTTTGTCCGACATTTGGCTCAGTTCTTAATTCTGCCATGTACCCCTCCCTACCCCGGTATATTGGAATCAAGACTTTGGCGCAGTCAGGCTGGCAAAGTCTTCAATCGTAAGCAGTTAAGGATCAAAGTATTGATTCCATTTGACTTAGAAGGCGGCGGTGTCACAAGGGAATACTCTCATCGTGACAAGCTGCGGTGCTTAGGTCAAGTGAAAAGTATGGAAGGACGGGTCGATTCAAGTGACTGCCCCGTGGTTGGGGGGCTACCGCCGCATCTTGTCTTGCAATATCTTCAGATCCTGCTCCAGCTGTGGCCGGATGTCTTCTTCCTGTTCATTTGCAACGGCTTCTCGTAGCTCTGTGAGCGCGCGTCCGTCGCCCACGTCAGCCAGCGCTCGGCCAGCATCCAGTCGCACCAGCGGATACGGGTCATGCAGAGCCTTTACTAGCCCGACAAATACCCGCCCCGATTCCTCCTTGGAGAGATTGTGGAATTGGGGCAGGAGAGTTACGGCCTGCATTTTGTAACCGTTACTTCCGCCTTCCAGCACGTCAAGAACAGCGCTCCAGCAAACCGAACTCTCGCGGTGTAAGTTGAGCATGTATAACGCAGACTGTTCCCTAATCCTCGCCCCCTGATCGTGATTCCTGCAGTTTTCCTCCAGAATGTCGAAGCCCGTTGATTCGCCGAGTTGCGCAAGCGCAAACGCAACATTCATTCGGGTCAACGGCACCGTTTCCGATGCCAGGGCTGCCTTAATCGCCGGGATTGTTTCGGTCGCCTTTTCCTCCGCGAGTTGTTGTGCCGCCAGGTATCTCACATCTGGGTCACCATTCCTCAGAGCCTCAACCAAAGCAGGTTGTGTCAATTGAATGTTGTGCTGCTTCAAGAGTTCAGCGAACGTCGGAAGCGCCCCATTGCTCTCTGAAACCCGTTGGCACCCCGCAAGCCTAGCCGCAAAAATCAGTACTACTGATAACCTGCCGCACCACATGACTGCTCTCCTCATTTGTTTGTAGCCTATTGCTCCGTGACTGTCACCCGAGTGACCGGCGTACCCTGAATTGTGTCTGTCTTTAGCGTATAGGTAAGTACGAAGCTGCCTAGGTTCGCTCCTCCGCATGAGTTCCCAGTCGGATCGCTGACTGCGAAATAGGTTTGGTTGCATCCGTAAGTACAGGTGCTAATCGTAGGAAGCTTGAGCCAGGTATGGCCGCGATATCGACGTAATCACGTCCTCCGGACTCTGGGGCGGCGCGCCTGAGGACGCCGCTGCCGCGGGAGCGGCGAATTCGACGTCGACCTTGATGAACGGTGAGTCTCGGTAGACGTAGATGCCCTTAAGGCTGTCGACCCGGGAAATGCCGCCTGCTGGCCTGAAGACTCTTAGCAAGTCCCGCCGAGTCATGCCGCTCTGGATGGTTCCCATCTCTTTGAGCGAGTCCGCCAGCCAACGCGCGTTGTCGGCAGGGGTGCAGGTGGGAGCGTCCGTCGCTCCCGCCAATAGAGTTAGTGAGCAAATTAACGCTAGGATCGTTCTCATGTTCCCTCCACGCTGCTATTGACTAGGTAGAACAACGCTTGCGGTTACGCCCCGACTTACTTGCCTGATATATCCACTCGTCGCTCGGAGAGCTGAAATAAACCGTGCGAGCTATAGATAAGGGGCCCATAACGTTAACTGGTTGCCCGTCACTGGCGCAGGGACAGATGTATTGGTAGTACTGAGTTGCTGTGAAGGAATTTGCCTGATAAGGGCCCTGAAATCCTGGATAGCTGTGGGTGTCTTGAAAGACGCCATCGATTCCGGGAACACTGTTGGTTACGGGGAACGTATCGCGGCACTGCCCGTCGCTGACCCCAGGGCAACCACTGTGGAGCGTCGGACTGGTCAAGGTTGCGACCGCCGTATTGCTGCTGCCCCAGGCGTAGCCGCCGCCGGTAACGTCCACCAAAAAGCCTCCGCAAGAGTCGGTGGATTCGAGGGTCTCGCCGAAGTCGTCGTCTGGCGGCCCGCCAAATGGATCGACTAAAAAATACGGCACGCCGTATTGACAGCACGAACCGCATCCGTACGCCGCGTGACCGTAGGTTTTGTCGATCACAAGTTTCCCTTCGTACAACTGGCCCACATAGGCGTGGTCGAGGTCACGAAGCTCGTAAGATCCGGCCATGGTGTCGGGCGGCATTGTGTGGCCATCGGAGTCCGGGACTTGATCGCGAAGAACTTCTCCTACATCCAGCCAGAGCTGTTCGCCGGGAGCTAGTTTCTTTTCGACCCGGTATTTGTCTTTACCGCCATTGTAGAAGAGAGTCGCCTCGGCGGTGGTAGGGTCGGAGCCTCTGTTCCCGGTGGTGATGAATGTGTTGTGAGTAGGATCTGCGTGCCACATGCCGCCTGCCCACATACGGCTCGTGGCTTCTGAGAATGGGGTCTGCAAGCCGTACCGTAGGGCTTTATCATCTTCCGGTATTTGTCCGGACTTTCGCGGGTCCGCGAGGTCGACAACCGTTACCTCTCCGGACGCTAGGGTCAGTGGCTGTAGAGCGAATTCGCCCGATTTACTTTCGCTGCGCAACTTGGGCTACCGCGAAACTAGCTTACGTCGGCAAGAAGGCCGACATGATCCCAGTGGCCGTCAGCTATGCAATTATGAACTGAAGTGGTGTGCGGAACATCGTCGCCCTCCTAATAAACGATTGTCGTTCCCGGAGTCGGCCCGATGATTGGAGGGAGACTTTACAGTAAAAAGATTTCTATCACAACAGGAAAGTTACCTACGCGAAAATGCCCGGGAGGCTTGCGCATCCCGGGCACTTGTTATCGCAGAGATCGTGATAAGACGATCGGCGTTACCTAGTCGTTATTTAGACGGCGGTAACGTTCTCCGCTTGCCAGCCTTTGGGGCCCTTGGTCACGTCGAACTGCACGGTTTGGCCTTCTTGCAGGCTCTTGAAGCCGCCAGCTTGAATAGCGGAGAAATGCACGAAAACGTCTTCGCCATTTTGACGGCTGATGAAGCCATAGCCTTTGGCGTCGTTAAACCACTTCACTGTTCCTTGTTCTGCCATTGATGTTTCCTATTCTTGTTTCTTGATTGAAATATGCTAGAGGTGATTCGCTGCTTGTAGAGGAGGTGACGCTGGTTGGCGGTACCGGTCCTGCAACTAACTTTGATTCAAACTTAGCGATTTCTAGTTTAGCACAGAGTTGTGGAAAAGTGGCCTATATTTTGGACTAGGGGTAAATCCCGAGCGTTGCACGCGGAAGTTGCGGTGGAACATTAGTTTACGAGGCGTAGCCTTCGGCCGTTGTGGGTTGGTCCGGCTACGCACTCCGTCCTACGTTAGTTTGTCCTGCGTTACTTTATAAATGAAATGATCGCTTTTCTCACGCTTGAACTTCGGATCGAAGGGGCGCAGTCGCTTAAGGACAAGCGGCAGGTCACGCGCAGTCTTAAGGACCGGCTGCGCGCGTCGTTTAATGTGGCGGTGGCTGAGCTTGAGCCGGGGCCGCTTTGGAATTCGGCTACGATCGGCGTGGTCAGCGTCTCGCACTCTCGCGATTATCTGGATGGGCTGATGAAGAATGTTGAGCGGGCGGCGATGCGGATCGCTAATAACGCGGGCGCGGACGTGGCTGATTCATTTGTTGAATTTCTTTGAGGGGCAACGATCTTCAGGAGCGGCACGGTTTTCCTGCTTGTGCCGCGGCGCTACTTGTTCGCTGGGCCTCAGCCGAAAGAGCTTTGACCACGGAAGACACTGAGGTTCACTGGGGGAACCTAATTTAGATTCCTCGCTCGTCCTTTCTTTCTGGGCTTTTGATTGTGGTGATGGAGTCCGCTTCAGCCGACACACCTTCTGATATTCTTATGGGTTTTATCCAGTCGAGGTGGGGCTTGGAGCATCGTGGGCAGAAATATCATCGCGGACGGCTTAGCCAGGCTATTCGCGAGGAGATTGAAACCATCCTCGAAGGCGAGCTGGCGGATCCGCGGATTGGGCTGGCGAGCGTGAGCGCGGTGCTCATGGCGCAGGATGCGCGGTCGGCCCGGGTGATGGTGACGGTGGCTGGCGATGAGGCTGAGGCGTCGCGGACCCTGGAAGGGCTAACGGCGGCGAAGAATTATGTCCGGCACGAACTGGCGGAACGGCTGCGGCTGCGGCGGCCTCCGGAGCTGTATTTTCAGATTGACCGGGCCGATGAGTTGGAGAGTCGTGTCGATGAGTTGTTGACGCGGGCGAAGAAACGGCGGCGGGGTGCTGAGCCTAAGCCTTAGAAAAGTTCTCGGTTCTCGGTACTCAGTTCCCGCTATGCGCGGGGGATCTGTACTGAGGACTGAGAACTGACTTGAGCATTTCATGTTAGAGCGCGTGTTACAGGAGATTCGGGCGCGTCAGCGGTTCGTCGTCACCTCGCACGCTCGGCCGGATGGGGACGGCATTGGGTCGGCGCTGGCTTGTGGACAGATTCTTCGGGTGATGGGCAAGGAAGCGCAAGTCATCATGCATGACGGCGTGCCGCGGATTTATCAGAACCTTCCGTTTGCGGATCGCGTGATACAAGCCAATGCCGTTCCGGATAATGATGCGGTGGTTCTACTGGAATGCGACAGCATACGGCGCGCGGCGCTTCAGGGCCTGGAAGAATCTTTTCTTATTAACATCGATCATCATGTGAGCGGGCGGAATTTTGGGCACGTCAACTGGATCGATTCGAGCGTGATGGCCACGGCTGAGCTAGTCTTTCGGCTGGCGCGGATCGCCTGCGTTCCCGTTGATCGGGACGTTGCCACATGCCTGTACACGGCGCTGATGACCGATACAGGGTCGTTCATGTTCGAAGGAACCAATGCTCATACTTTCACCGTGGCGCGTGAACTCGTGCTAGCGGGAGCGGACCCGGCGCTCTGCGCGCGACACATTTATTTTGGACACTCCACGGCGAAGATGAGGCTGCTGGGCGCGGCGCTTTCTAATCTGCATCGCGAGGGGCAGCTAGCGTGGATATGGGTCACGCAGGAGCAGATGACGCGCTTTGGCGCGCGCGAAGAAGATTGCGAAGGGCTGGTGAATTATGCCCTTTCGATCGAGGATGTGCAGGTCGCCATTTTCTTTCGCGAACTGCCGGATGGGCGATATCGGATCAGCCTCCGCAGCAAAGGGGAGGTAAATGTGTCGACGGTGGCGGAGTATTTCGGCGGCGGAGGACACAGATGCGCCAGCGGTTGTTCGGTGGATGGGCCGCTGGCGGTCGCGGTGGCGCGAATTGTCGATCGGCTGCACGCGGAACCTGTGGGATCGAATGCCGATTCGGCGGGTGGTCGTTAGCGCTGGACGATCGTCGATAGTTATTCGTCGTTTGTCGATCGCGGTTTGTCGATCGCTGTTTACAGATCGGCATTCGTCGATCGCTTCGCGGAGTTGGAACTTAAACGGCGCAGGCCTGTTAAGCCGTGATAGACGAGGTGAGGTACGAATCCGCGAACCCATACAGACGTGTTGCTGCTCGCGGCGTTCTGCGGATTTCTTTTCTTCTATGGGCTGGGCGCGTTTGGCCTTCTGGGCGCGGATGAACCCCGCTATGGGCAGGTAGCGCGCGAGATGCTCGATGGCTCGGATTGGGTGACGCCTACGTTGCAAGGGAAAGCCTGGCTTGAAAAACCGCCGCTGTATTACTGGCAGGCGATGCTGACATTTCGCATAGCCGGTGTGGGCGACAAAATGGCGCGGCTACCCTCGGCCTTTGATGCCACTCTGCTGGTGGCCGCTATTTACCTTTTTCTGCGCCGGTTTCGCCCTGGCAGTGAACTCGACGGGGCGCTTATTGCTGCCAGTTGCGCCGGAGTGATCGGATTTGCCCATCCCGCGGCAACCGACATGCCGCTGGCCGCGATGTTTGGGATTGCGCTGCTCTCGTGGTATGCGTGGTATGAGAGCCGGGAGCGGAAACATCTCGCGGTCTTTTATATTGCGCTCGCACTGGGGACGCTGGCCAAGGGGCCGGTTGCTCCGGCGTTGTCGGCGGTTATCATTTTTCTCTTTGTCGCCGTAAGGCGTGAATGGGACGCGATCTGGCACACTCTGGGGGTCCCGGGAATTGGCCTTTACTTAGCGGTCACTTTGCCCTGGTATGTCATTGTCCAGGTGCGTAATCCGGAATTTTTTCGATTCTTCTTTCTTGAACACAATCTGGCCCGGTTCTCGCAGGACCTTTATCACCACCGCCAGCCTTTCTGGTACTACATTCCGGTGTTTTTGCTGGCGATGATGCCATGGGCGGTGGTGCTGATTGTCGCCGTCGCCGAGCGGGCACGGATTGTCTGGTCCGGAGGCAAGAAAACTCTGCTTCTGGCGGAAAATTCCTGGGCGCTGTTTCTTTTCATCTGGATGCTCGTGCCCATCGTATTTTTCAGCGCATCGCAATCGAAGCTACCGGGATATATTCTCCCTGCGATCCCGGCGGGGGCGCTTCTGGTCGCTGAATACCTGGCGGAGCGACGCGGGAACATCGCGCGGTGGCCGCTATGGTTTGCGGCGGCTCATGGAATGCTCTGCGGCCTGCTGGTTTTTGCCGCTCTGTCCGCAGCTTCGATCGCCTTAAACCACCGTCTGGTGTGTGGGAGCGGAACTTTGGTTGCGGCTGCGATTTCAGCCGTTGTTGCGCTTGGCGTCGCCGTCACGCTGGTTTCGCGCGCGGGGCTGCGGATGTTGCGTCCGGTGACGCTGTTCGCCGTGGTCGTCAGCGTTGCGGCGGTGATACGGTTCGCCGCTCCGGCGATCGATGCTACACAATCGGCGCGTCCGATTGCCGAAATCATTCAGGCCTTTTCACGCGAACCGGTGTCAATCGCAACCTATAAAATCAGTCGCCAGCAGGAATATGGGCTGGAATTTTATCTGAATCGTCCGGCGCAACCGTATGAGAGCGGCAGCATTCCTTCGGGAGCTCACATCGTGGTCGCGGCGCAGGGTACGCAAACGAAAGTCGCCCGTATGGTTGCTGGACGCCGAGTATCATACTTAACCAGCATTCCCGCCCAGCATTTGGATTTGTATTGGGTGAAGTAGGAAAGGTTTCAAGTGCAAGGTTTCAAGGTTTCAGAGTTTCAAGGCGGGGCCAGGGATGGGTTTGAACCTTGAAGCGTTGGAATATCGAAGCATCTAAGAATTGTTTACGTTGAAGCGTGAAACGTTAAAGGATGAAACCTTGAAACTCTGAAACCTTGAAACCTGGCTTCTTATGGAAATCCTCGATCTCCGACATTTCTCTTCCGCCGACCTTCGCCCGCTGTTGGAAGAGGAGATCGCATTATGGGGAAAGCTGCTGGCGTGGGACTACACCACCTCGGCCGAGATGATTCTGCGCTATATGGATGCCAAGATTCTTCCCGGCTATGCCGCCATTAATCACGGCAGCATTTTTGGATATTCATTTTTTGTCTACGAGCAGAACAAGGGCGTCATCGGCGACTTATTTGTGCGAGAGCCGGATCGGGAATCTGTCCGCGGAGTAAACCATGGCCCCGACCGGCACGAGGTTGAAGAGCGGCTGCTGACGCACGTGATCGAAACGCTGCAGCAGTCGCCCGGGATCCATCGCGTGGAGGCGCAGTTGCTGGCGCAGAATACGGGGGAAGTCTCGCGTCCGTTTCTGCGGCAAGGGTTCAGCCGGCATCCGCGCGTATTTATGAATTTTGACATTGGCAAGTATCCGCAGGCGGCGGCGCTGGCGCCGCAGTTTGAAATTCGTCCCTGGGCAGAGCAGGAATATCAGTCTTCTGCGGCGCTGATCACGGCAGCTTACCGCGGACACGTCGATTCCGAGATCAACGATCAGTATCGGAGCCTCAACGGCTCGCTGCGCTTTCTCAACAATATTGTGCGGTTTCCGGGATGCGGGACGTTCGATCCCAAGGCGTCTTTTCTTGTGTATCAGCGGCAAACGCATACCATGGTCGGTCTAATTCTCTGCTCGCAGGTGCGGCCGGATGTGGGGCACATCACGCAGGTTTGCCTTCTACCTGAGTATCGTTCGGCTGGCTTGGGAAGAGCTTTGATGGCGGCTACTACCAGGAATCTTCGCGAGCGCGGGTTCCGCTTTATCTCGCTGACCGTGACTGAGGCTAACGATCGGGCGATTGAGCTTTATAAGCGGATTGGGTTCGAGTCGGCGCGGGTATTTGACGCTTTTGTTTGGGAGGGGTAACCCTGCCGAGGAGCAGTTTGGAGAATTTGCTCCACAAAGCAAAAAACCTCTGCGCCGTCCTTCCCCAAGAAGGCGCAGAGGATCTAATTTGGAAACCGGGGTCTCACCAGCAGAACCGTCGCGAGCCACGGACCCATTTTGTTCTCAGTTTGACGCAAGCACGCGCCGAGGGGGCCAGCGGTGCAGACGAACCAAGAATGGCTCCCACCTCATAGAACGAGAATGGGCTGGATTTCCCTTCGCGGTGGAATGAAAAATGTGAGATTTCCAACTGGCGGGGTCCCGGTGGCGCGGCTTGGTCCGGATATCCGACTAACTTACTCTGGATTACCGGTCCAAAATCACTGGCCCAGGATTACTGGCGCAGAAGGTTCTTTGCGATAAACAGAACGTTGGCCGGGCGTTCTGCCAGGCGGCGCATGAAATAGGGATACCACTCGGTGCCGAATGGGAGATAAACGCGAACGCGCCATCGCTGCTTGACCAGGCCCTGCTGCAGGTCTCGCCTTATGCCGTGCAGCATTTGAAATTCGAAGGCGTCGCGGGGGATCTTTTCACTGGTGGCAAAGGCCTTGGCGGTTTTGATTATGGTCTCGTCGTGGGTGGCGAGGCCGTGGTAGATGCCGCTTTTCATCAAAGTCTTCATCAGCTTGACGTAATTGGCGTCGACTTCGGACTTTTTCTGAAAGGCGATTTCTTCTGGCTCTTTGTAGGCACCCTTGCAGAGGCGTATGCGGATGCGCTCGGAGAGCAGTTTTCCGATGTCGGCTTCCGCGCTTCGCATGTAGGACTGGATCACGGTGCCCACACTGTCTTCGTTGCCCGGGATGCGGTGGAGCTCGCGAACGAAGTTGAGAGTGCGCTGGGTATAGGGCGAACCTTCCATATCGACGCGCACAAAATTTTTTGGCGACATGCTGGCTGCTTTCGCCACCAGGCCGCGGACGATGTCGTAGGCCAGCGTTTCGTCTACGTCGAGGCCCATGTGGGTCAGCTTCAGGCTGATATTTGCGTTTAGTTTGTGGGCGGCGATTTCGTCGAGCAGGTTGTGATAGAGCTGGGCGCTGGCTCGGGCCTCTTCGGGATTGGTGACGTTTTCTCCGAGATTGTCGATGGAGACGGCGGCGCCGAACTGATTGATTGCGGCCGTGGCGCGGATGGCGGCGGCAACGTCTGTGCCGGCGACGAAGCGAGCGGAGGTGCGCTGGCCGAGGCGAGAGCGTTCGGCGAAGGAGCGAAGGGAACGGCTTTCGGAAAGGGCTATGAAGAGAGCCCTCAGCATGGGGCGCCTGATTTTCGCGAGGATTGTGGCGGGTTAGAAGTGCAAGAGGCAGCCATTATTTTTTGGCGAGATTACAGTACTTTTTATCACAAACGGGAGAATGACCGCCGTGTGCGTTACTTATAGATCGTTACTTGGGGAGCGTGGACACTTTTAGTTGCATTGGATTATAGTTGACTAGACAGATGACTAGTCAGTTGGGCCGAATGTATGGAGATTTTTATGGCGTCATGGCAGGTGCAGGATGCGAAGGCGCGTTTCAGTGAATTTCTGGATGCGGCTGTTAAAAAGGGGCCGCAAGTTGTAACGAGGCGCGGGGTTAAGACCGCCGTTTTGGTGCCAATCGAAGAATGGGAGAGGTTGCAAAAAGCTTCGCGTCCTAGTTTGAAGGAATGGTTGCTCGCTCCCGAGCCCCGGTTTGACGACCTCATCCCAAAGAAACGCAAGTGGCGCCGGCGTCCGGTGGTGGAGTTCGAGTGAATCAGTACTTGCTCGACACGAACGTAATCTCTGAACTTCGAAAGACACGTCCGCACGGAGCAGTTTCCACATGGTTCAGCACCATGGAAGAAGGCCAGTTGTTTCTCTCGGCAGTAACAATTGGCGAACTGCAGGCTGGGATCGAGCGCACGCGCCGGCAAGATCCATCGAAAGCGGCGGAACTCGAGCGCTGGCTTGATGGGTTACCCGCGTCCTATCAGGTTCTCCCCATGGATACGCCGTGCTTTCGGGAGTGGGCCCGAATTATGTTCAACAAACACGCTGACTTATACGAAGACGCGATGATCGCTGCGACTGCGCGGGTCCATCGTCTGATTGTTGCGACCCGGAATGAACGAGACTTCAGGCAGCTCGACGTCCGAACATTCAATCCGTTCAAGAACTGTTTAATGGAGAGGACTTTGACGTCCTCAACTTCGGCAAGCTCCGGCTCAGGATGACACCTGGTTGGAAGGCAATCGAGCGAACAGCAATGGTCGTGTAGAATTACCGATTGTATATGGATCTTTCCGCCATCCAGCAGGCCTTGCGCGAGCGCAATATTGACGCCTGGCTTTTCTACGATCATCATCATCGCGATCCCATTTCTTACCGTGTTTTAGGGCTGCCGGACGGGCTGATGGTGACGCGGCGGTGGTACTACCTTATTCCTGCCAAGGGCGATCCCGTCAAGCTGGTGCATAAGATTGAGTCGGGACATCTGGATACATTGCCGGGGACTAAGAATAAGTATGCGGGATGGCAGGAGCTGTTCGATGGGTTGAAGCAGATGCTGGCGCCGCATCGCGATGTGGCGATGCAGTATTCGCCAAATAATTTTGTCTTCACCATTTCGATGGTGGATGCGGGGACGGCGGATATGATCCGCGGGCTGGGCAAAAACATTGTCAGCGCGGCGGATCTGATTGCGGAATTTGAAGCAACTTTGACGGAAGAACAGATCGCATCGCACTTTGCGGCTCGCGATGTGATTGACGCGGTTACTGCCGAGGCTTTCAAGGAAATTGGTCGGCGTGTGCGTAACGGCGGGACGCACGAGCATGAAATTCAGCAATTTTTTATGGAGGCGTTTGGGCGCGGGAACATGGTCACTGACGATCCCCCTGTCGTGGCTGTGAACGCCAATAGTGGGAACCCGCATTATGCGCCTAGCGCGAACCGTCCCGTGCCGATTCGCGAAGGGGACTTTGTTTTGCTGGATGTGTGGGCTAAGAAGAAAACTCCGCGCTCGGTTTACTACGACATCACATGGGTGGGAGTTGTGGGCAAGGCCCCGACGGAGCGGCAACGCGAGATTTTCAAGATCGTGAGCGAAGCCCGCGATGTCGGGGTTAAGACGGTGCAGGATGGCGTTGCCGCCGCTTCTTCGACCTCGGCGGCGCGACCGATTGCGGGATGGGAAGTGGACCACGCGGTGCGCGGGCACATCAAGCAGGCAAAATACGGAGACTATTTCATCCATCGCACCGGGCATTCGATTGGCACCGAGGTGCATTCGAATGGCGCCAACATGGATGACCTCGAGATCCACGACGAGCGGCGCATCTTACCTAATTCGTTGTTCTCGATCGAGCCTGGCATCTATCTGCCTGAATTCGGTGTGCGCTCGGAGGTCAATATGCTGGTGCGGCCGGGAAGCGCGGAAGTGACTGGTAGAATACAACGAGAGATCGTGACCATCTGAATGGCCAAGCCAGCAATCGATAAATCAAAACACGCCGTAAGTGAGCCGGAGTATCCGCTTACTACGATGGCGGTGGTTGCGCCGATCGTGGGATGGCTGATTCCGGGCGGCGGACACATCCTGCTGAAGCGCTATGGACGCGGTGCTTTGCTGCTGATTTCGGTGGTCGCGATGTTTCTGATTGGCTTGGGAATGCAGGGACGGATTTATCAGCCGAATGGCGGGGATATTCTCGATATATTGGGATTTGTTGGGGATGTGGGCGCGGGCTTCCTATATTTTCTGGCGCGAATCATGGACTGGGGCAATGTAATGGCGGCGAACGCGGCGGCGGATTATGGCAAGACGTTTATTATCGTCGCAGGCCTGTTGAACTATATCGCGGCGGCCGATGCGCATCATATTGCGCTGGGGAAAAAGCCGTGACCATCAGCCTGTCACACTTCTCGGCTGCGGTGGTGTTCGCTTTGTTTGCATCGATCGTCTTTGGCATCACGCAGCGCAGCTCCACGATAGAGCAGTTGAAGTACGGGCTTTACTGCTTCGCTATGTTCGTTGGCGGGGTGTTTGTGGCAGGATGGGTGATGGCGCTGATTCGGCGCTAGCAGACAACTTTTGGCTCTTAGCTATTAACCTCAGCCACCTTCCTGGCGGGCGACTTCCCAAGACAATTCCGATCGATACAATCGAGACGCACTAACTTCGGACATCTATGCGCCTCAAATACGGGTGCTGAGATTTTTCCTGGAGGCCGCTTTAGGCGCTATTCTGGCGGGCCGCTTTGCAGGCCGTCGCCGGGAGCTAAGGGAAGGTGGGCGGCTCCGCTCAGGATGACGCGTTCCTGCAGTGAGTATGAGTGGGCGAACCCATCGGAGTTGATGAGCTGATCGCGCTGGTCGGGCGTGAGGCCGCGCATCTCGCGGATGGCGCGGTTAACGGCCTGGCGGCGGTCCGGCGACAACTGCTTGAATTGATTGAAGAGCTGGCGGGCGCGTACTTTCTGGTCCGAGGTGAGGTGCTCCCAGGTCTCCATGCGAGTGAGAACACGTTCCTGCTGATCGCGCGGCAGGCTGGAAAAGTGCTGCAATCTCTGCTGCAGGCGGGCTTGCTGTTGCGGCGAGAGCCGGCGGAACTGCGAATCATTTTCTAAAGCACGGCGCTGCTGCGCGGACGGCAAGTCCCGGTATTGGCGCAGCCAGTTTCCGGCATGGCCGGGCTGGTTCTGCGGACGCCCTTGGTTTGGCATCTGGCGCTGACGTTCTTGCTGACGCTGTGGCTGCGGATGCGGTTTCTGCAGATGCGACTGTGGACGTGAATGCTGTTGCGGATGCGATGGGGCTGATCGTGGGGATGATGCATGGTGGGGTTGGGCGAACGACGCCGTCCACAGCATCAGCGCTGCCGAACAGCACACGAGTATTTCGCGGCCCAACATACTGGTCCCGTATTCCTGCGCTTTCATGGTTGCGAATCCTATGGATTCGCGGTTACGTCGTCCTGCACCTGCAACTGGTCGAGCACGTCGAAATCGGCGTAGAGGTCGTCGTTTCTATCGAGCGCCTGCAAATCGCCAACAGCGGTTCCGGGCTGCACCGGCGGACCGGGGGATGGAGGCTTGGTCGCGATGGTTTCGGGCTGCCTCAAATACGAACTGTTGCGGAGACCGGCACCCAACCCCCCAACAAACAACACGGCGGCTAGCGACATAGCCCACACCGGACGATGCACCCAAGATAGCCATCCCACCTGCGGACGCGCCATTTCTTCGCGGAGCCGCGCCTGCAGGCGCGTGTCAAAATACGGCGACGGTTCGGGCGCTTGCCATTCCTCGAGCAGCGCCATAGTATTTTGCAACTCGCGCAGATGCGCAGCACAGTCCTTACACGTTGCGACGTGCTGACTGACTTCTTGACTAACTTCGGCCTCCAGCGATGCAGCGCTGCCAGCGGCCAGTTCCGGCAACAGTTCGCGGATTTGTTTGCAATTCATATTCTTACCTCTACTTCCCAGAAACAAATTCTTTCAGCTGCTCGCGCAGGGTTTCGTAGGCGCGAAACAGCAATGACTTGGTGGCAGACTCGCTCAGCTTCAGTACTCTCGCGATCTCTCGGTAATCCATCTGCTGGTACTTATGCATGATGACGGCGATGCGTTGGCGCTCAGGCAACGCGTTTACTTTACTGCGAATGGCTGCCAATCGCTCGCGCTTCAGAATCTGTTCTTCGGCGGTGAGCGAGTCGTCGGCCAGGTCGGGCGTGGTGCCGGTTTCGTGGTCCGGTTCATCCAGGCGCACGGTATTTTCTGCGCGCTCGTGGCGCGTGTCGCGCGCGTGATTCACCGCAAGGTTGGTCGCGATGCGATAGAGCCACGTTGTGAATTTTGCGCTTGGCTCATATGTCGTGCGCGAGCGATAGACGCGAAGAAAAACTTCCTGTGCCAGCTCCTCCGCAGTTGCCGGATTGTGGCATAGGCGGTACATGAATCCAACCATCGGCCGGCGATATTTTTGCACGAGGTAAGTGAAGGCGGATTCGTCTCCCGTCTTGACCCGCAGCATCGCGTCGACGTCAGAATTGGCCTCGGCGGAGTTGGCATCTGCCATTGGCGCAGACGAAGGCGACAGCGCCGAAAAATTTGGCAGGCCGCGGCCCGCAGTTCCACGATCCGGACACCACGACCGAAATTCCGCGATCGAGCATTTCGCGACCCAGCATTCCCCGATCGATGGCGACGCTGCTCACATCAGTGGAAACCCCGGCTTGAGGACAAAGTTGCGCCTCTTCGGCATCACGATTGGGCGCGGAAGTCTTTTCGCCTGATTTGGTTACGGACTGGGAGTCGGGAGTATCCGGGGCGGGCATGAAAGGCGCTAAAGAGAGGCTATCGGGAGTGAGGGAAGGCGGTCAAGAGCCTTACCGGGGCGGCCATCACCAAATTTGGGATCCGGCTTCCAGGCGGTTGCCGGATTCAACGTGGGGCGCGGCTATGTTTCGACAGAACGGGCTCGAGGCCGTCGTCACACGATAGACTTTCAGCGTGGCGCATCGCTTTCCAAGTTCGAAAGGGCTTCGCGGGCTGGAGCATAATTGGGGGCTATGGTAAGTGCTTTTTGCAACTCGGCGCGGGCATCAGCGAGTCGGCCCATGAGTCCGAACGCGCTGGCCAGGTTCGTGCGGTATTCGGGATCATCAGGCACGATTTCGATGGCGCGGCGGAAATGCTCTATGGCTTCTGGACAGCGCCCCATCTCGCAGTAAACCGATCCCAGGCTGTTGTGGAGCGAGGCGTTAAGGGCATCGGCCGCGGGATGAACCTCCAGCGCCCGCTGGAAATATTCCAGGGCTTGTTCGTAGTGATGTTCATCCTGCCAGGCGATCGTGCCTAGAGCGTTCAGGGCGTTCTCGTCATTTGGATTTGTGGCAACCCTTTTGCTCAGGATGGCCTGCGCTTCCTTCCACCGGCCCAGTTGCAACAATATGCCGCCACGGACGGACTGCACCCCGGCATCGTTTGGGTCAGCAGCCTGCGCTCGATTCAGTGCCTCAAGAGCTCGCTCCGCCTGGCCCCGATCGCTATAAATCAAAGCTAATCCGATATAGGCGGAATCGATCTGGTCCCATTCAGGAGGATCTAGACCAGGAACCAGCGCGATCGCGCGCAGGTAGTGCTGTTCGGCTCCATTCGTGTCGCCTTTCTCCGACCGAAGCAGGTCCGCAACTCGATTTTCGATATCAGGTGAGTTCGGCGATTGTTCGAGCGTTCGGGAAAATAAAGTGAAGTCGTCTTTCCAGTCTGTGTTCCGTCTGACCGTCTGGGCCATGTAGAGACACACCAGCAGGGTCAGGGCGCCGGTTCCCACCCAGGATCGGTAGTTGGCGGGCAGCATGGCCAATCCTTTGCTGGCCAGCAAAACCAGCAGTAAACAGAATCCGAGAGACGGAATGTAAAGGTATCGCTCTGCGAACACGTTTCTGCCTACGGCACGCAGACTGAGCACCGGAAGGAGCGTAAGGAAGATCCAGCTCGTCGCGAACGCTGCCAGCGGAGCCCGCCGCCAACCATAAGCGAAGGCAGCACCCACCACTGCGAGGAACGAGATCGCGGCCAGAGCCCGTGGATCTGCCAATGACCGGACCGGATCGAACACGTGATACGCGTTCAGGCCGACCGGCAGCAGTAAAGCCCAACAGTACTTGGCTGCCAGGTGAATGACCGTGAGGACATAGGCCCAGGGCGAGAGCGTAAATCTCCGTTGAGAGACGTAGAGGAACCCCAGCGCATGATGGCGCACTGGAAGGTATGCAGCCACCACAGCCCAATAGGGCAGAGTTATCCATACGACTCTTCGCAAGCGGGCTTTTAGCGAAGAGGCGGGCAAGTCACAGAAAATCAAATAGGAGGCGATGACTAATGGCAAAGTAACAGCCATTTCCTTCCATAACATCGCCACCGCAAAACTTAAGTATGAGGCGATCCACAAGGCGACTTTCGTAAACTTCTTATCGTCAGCTCGAGGCCCAGGCTGGGGGTTCGGCGGAGGCTTGCGTCGCTAGAAGAAAGAGAAAAAACGCCAGCAGAAAAAACAGAGCGCAACCGAGTTCGGTAGAGGCTGAGATCCAAGCGACGGCTTCGGTATGGATGGGATGCAGGGCGAACAGAACGGCGCCGGCGAAAGCCAACGTCATGCGGCGTGTGAGTTGGTAGACGATGAAATAGGCCAGAAGCGTGGCAAGAAGATGGAGAACGAGAGTGACGGCGTGAAACGCGGTGGCGCTGAAGCCGAAGAACTTCGCGGTGAGCCTATACGTCAGCATTTGCAACGGCCGGAAATAGTTGTTGAGGGCTCGCCCGCCGGGGTGGTTGAAAGCCCAAACGCCAGAGGAGAAAAGACGTGACCACGGCGTCTCCCCGCGGACATCGGGGTTGCGGAGGATCTGCTGCGTATCATCCCACACGAAATTGTTTTGGAGGGTATTCACATAGGCGGATACCGCCAGAATCATTAAAACCGCAACGGCCACGAGGTGGATGGCGGGACTTGCCGGGCGCGGGCGATTTTCGGTGCTTGTTTCAACGCTTGCGCGGACAGGAACCTTTGAAGGAATTTGCGGCGGGACTTGGTTTCCTCCGCGCGAACGACGTCGTCGACTGGCCACGTTTACGATCTCCAGCACTTTCAAGAACAACTCGGGTGGGATGAATACTAGAAGAAGCTTACGCTATGGGCAAACCAGAGGGAGTGTCGCCAAAGAAGTCGCTTTATCTTTTACATTCGCGGTCTTTGCATGTTGCGTTGTTTCACTTTGCGGTCTTTCACATCACCCTAATTCTCTTGGCCGCTGGTTTCCTTTCGGAATTTCCCAGCAACGGCTTCCGGGAGACTCTCTTCCAGCTTTCGCGCCAGCCAGTCTTGCAGCTCAGATTTGTGATCTGGCGGAAGAGATACGAAGCGAATGCCAAGATAGCCGGACTTCCGCCAGCAGATGGTGGATTCTGCCACGAAGGAGAATGAATATTCCGGCAATGTGAACCAAATGTCTACCTTTTCTCCAGGATCGAGGGCGGCCGTTGTACTCACGGCCATTCCCCCTTCACTGATATTTACGCTATCGCAGCGAACTTCGGCCTGACTCGGCCGCAGGACAGAAACAGAGATCGATATGGGACAACGGAAATAGCGTCTCTGTTCCCTCAGGATCAGTCCATAGGCGGGCTTGAGGACGCTGCGGATCGACTGTGTGGAAAGCGGTCTTTCGAAAACAAACTCCGATCTTTTTCGCACGGCTGAACTTTCTTCATTACTGGCGCTAATCGCGAAGGTCACGGCGGTCCGGTTAGCCGGAGAAATATGCAGCTCCTCGAAGAGGGCACCGGACTGCTCGCCGATCTGCAGATCGACAATAACAGCATCGAACTTTCGGTGGTTCAACAGACGAATCGCGGCTGGTACCTCCCCGCAAACTTCCTGCGAAATAGAGAACTCATCAAGAACGTGGCTGAAGTGATCGATCGTGACCGGGTCAGGAGAAACCAAAAGCGCAACCCCAATTGCCATAAAGGACACACCCCGTCTTTCTACATCCGGAAAAAGGATTTAATGCTGGCACGATCTGGGGCGTTCGGGCGAAGGTAAATTCCGCTGTTACGAATTCCGAACAAAATCCTGAATAAAAGCCGGGATCGTTTGGGAATAGAAACCGGATTCGTTCGTGCCGCTTCCCTTCCATGATCTGAGGCTGTTGACGGAGTCGGCGCCAACTGTTTGAATAGAAAACGTTGGGCGCATAACTCAGCGGTAGAGTGCCATCCTCACACGGTGGAAGTCGTAGGTTCGAATCCTACTGCGCCCACCATTCCAACCAAATTTCTCTTCGAAAATTCAAAAACTTTTCCTGTCCAGCCTGCGATGCCCTTCTGCGTGTTCCCGAAAGTAATCTGGCGGTTATTGGATGGGAGTGGCAAATTTTTTCTTAGGGGCTGATGCGCTTGGCAGGGTCTTATTCGCCATCACTTGGGGGCTGGTATCTCTATCGATCTATTGACTTAGCAACAAAGCAGCCGTAATTGGGTTTGTAGTCATCATAGATAGATGCAGGACTTGGCAAAATACGTGTGTGTCCGGACGGCGGGGAGGTGGTCCCTTAGTCGGATTTGTGCCGTCTTGCTTTTTTGCCTTTGTTGCATTCCGCGGGCGCATGCGGGCGCGACTCTGCTTCTTGAAGAACCCTATAGCTATGATGGCGCCTTGGCCGGAACCGGACACTCGGCTGTCTACCTGAGCAATGTTTGTTCTTCGTCGCCGGTCGTATTGCGGCCTTGCGCCCCGGGTGAAACTGGGGTTGTTCTTAGCCGGTACGACGGCATTCAGGGATATGACTGGATTGCTATTCCTCTTATTCCCTACTTGTACGCAGTGGAGCGCGAGGACGCGGTTCCTCTATATGCTGATCCGAAGCTGGTCGCTTTTATGCGCGATCAATATCGCCGCGAGCATCTGGAGTCGCTTGCTCCGGATCTCGCCGATGGCGGAACGCCTCCGGGGAACTGGTATGAATTGGTCGGCTCGGCTTATGACCGGACAATTTACGCATTCGAGATTGAGACCAGTCCGGAACAGGACGCGCTGCTGATCGACAAATTCAACAGCCAGCCGAATATTGAGCGCTACAACTTCATCAAGAGAAATTGTGCGGATTTTGTGCGCGAGGTGGTTAACTTTTATTATCCGCACGCGCTGCATCGCAGCGTGATTGGCGATCTTGGGGTGACCACTCCCAAACAGATTGCCAAGATGATGGCCAAGTACAGCCACCATCATCCCGAGTTACAGAGTTCGAATTTTCTGGTGCCGCAAGTTCCGGGATCGGTGCGACGCAGCAAGCCCGTCCACGGCGTATTGGAATCGGTGATCGCAGCGAAGAAATATATGGTGCCCATCGTCGCCCTGCATCCTTATATTGGCGGCGGAATGCTGGTGGAGTATTTTGGGAATCGGCGATTCGATCCGGCAAAAAACGATCTGGTGCTCGATTCGAGCAATCAACTCAGTGCGCCGATGACTCGTGATCAGCGCGCCGCCCTGCAGAGCCGGATGGATGAACTCAGCCTCAGTTCCTCTTCGTCTACCCCCGATCGCTCGAGCGACGCCAAGACCAAGGAAGCAAAATTGTGGGAGCACCTGCAGTCGAGCGCCCAGCCTGAATTCGATGTGTCCCAGCAGCCGGTGCTTGATATTCAGATCGGGGATGATCTCGATGAGGTCGGGCTTTCTCGATCCAACATACTGAGCGGCTCTGAATCGCCGGAGCTGGCTACAAAACTTCTGCAGTCGCGGCTACGGCAGGAATTAAAGCCGGCCACCGTTCGCAAGACTTCGTACAGTGATGTTCAAAAAGATATGCGGCTCTATCAGCAACTGCTCGCGTTGCAACCCGGAGAAGTTGCCGTGGCGCCATCGCCAGCGCATGCCACCCCCGCGCAGGCGCAGGCTAGTACGCAGTAGCTTTTGCTTTTCCGCCCATCGAGCCTTTCCAGATCCGATCGTGTCGTGACGGGGCTTGGCCGATCTTCGTCCGTTTTGAGGTCCGTTTTGAAGGCGGATGCCACAGACCGCTAATTCATTGCTGGCGCTGCAGCGGCAGCTTCGATTCAATCAGAGATTCTACTTGCGCCCAAACCTTCTGATCGCACTCAATTTCGGTGTGCGATCTCATTAGCAGACGGTCGTACCAGGGGTAGTTCTTGCAATCGATTGGATTCGCTCTGTAGTCGAACTGGAACTCCCCCAGTATCTGGGTATGTTTAGGATCGGCGGGGCGAATCTCTGGTTCTCCGTGGAGAAAACCATTCAGTTGATAGAAATTCACCGCTTCGGCGACATTGGCGGGAATGATCTTATCGTTCTCGCCGCCCCTGGGAACGCTGTCGACCTGAACGGTCAGCAATACAGGAATGCCGTCGCGGCCGAGCTCCTGTGCCAGCGTAATCGCCGCCGACGCGCCCCAGCTATGTCCGTAGAGGATGATGCGGGCATTCTTCTTCTCATCGGCTGACAGCTTGCCCTTGCCATCGTGATCCAGAATCCGAATGATTTCGGCAAGAGCTTCTTCGCGACGGCGATTCTCGAAAACCTCTACGTGCACGCCAGCAGGGTAGTGTTGTCGCAGCTGCGCGGCGACCTGGACCACGCTGTGAACCATATCGTCATGCCTAACCATTCCGCCAACGAAACCGATCACGATGGCCGGGGCTACTGGAGTTAGGGATGCAGTGGCAGAGTCTGCAGTGACTACTTGAGCGACGCCAAAAATGAGGGCAAGAAGCAGCGGAATTTTGCGAATTGAAGCGCAGATGTGGTAACTCACAATCTAGATAAATCATAACAAACCGGGTGGAAAGGTTTGCGATCGCAGCCTCTCGAATTTCTCTTTCCATCTACCATCTTCGATCTTCAGTCTTGCACTCGTGCTTCAATTTCGATTCCGGGGTGGGTGGATTGGTCGGCAGTGCGAATTTGAATTGGCAAAAGTTGATTTTGGGACGACTGCCATTCTGGGAATCTGGACATGGTGTTCAATCTGTTTCGAACAATGCCCTTGTGTGTCCTGCCGCATCTTCTCGATGCACTAAGGACACGTTGACCGTACGATTCTTCGGACTTAGATTGCAATCAAGCTTTCAAACTCCGCGCTAGTAGCGGACGCTCCAAGCTCCTTCACCTTGGGCCACTCTGGCCCCGGGCCGCAACTGTAAGCGCACGACGTATTCGCACGAGCGTGATTCGCACAATGACGTCAGCTAACGCTGGCCGAAGTGTGCTTGTTCGAGCGATTAAAGCATGGCGCCATTTTCTCTCACTCAACCGGCGTAAGCCGTAGTGTGTCTGGCCAGTCCACAAGGAGTGTCAAATGAAGAAATGGAATGCAACAAGCGTAGCTTTGCTTTTTATTTTGGGGATAGCATCTGCCGGAGCGTGGGCGCAACAGGATCCAGGCCCGCGGCCAGGACCTGCGGCAGCAGGCGGCCCTTACCCTACACTTAGCCCGAACGAACAGAATTTCTTCAATCAGGCATTTTTTCGATTTCAGGAAGTAGATGACGTCCAGGGGCCCAGCACTGGTCTGGGGCCAACGTTCAACGGGAACAGTTGCACAATGTGCCATGCGCAGCCAGCCATTGGCGGCTCCAGTCCGGGCATGACGAGTCCGCAGAATCCGGTCCCGAATCCGCAGGTCGCGCTCGCCAGTCTTAACGGGGCTACCAACTTCATTCCTTCATTCATTACCGCCAACGGGCCGGTGCGCGAGGCGCGCTTCATCCAAAATCCAGACGGCTCGGCCGATGGTGGCGTTCATGGCTTGTTTACGATTGCCGGGCGCTCGGATGCTCCGGGATGCACACTGGCGCAGCCGAACTTCCCGCAGCAGCTTGCTGCCAACAATGTGATCTTCCGCATACCGACTCCGCTCTTTGGGCTAGGACTGGTGGAGAACACGCCGGATACCACGCTAAAGGCGAATCTGGCATCGACGGCATCGGCCCGAGCTCAGTTCGGCATTGGCGGCAGCTTCAATACCAGCGGCAATGATGGCACGATCACGCGGTTCGGCTGGAAGGCACAGAACAAATCGCTGCTGATGTTTGCAGGCGAAGCCTATAACGTCGAGATCGGCATCTCGAATGAACTTTTTCCAAACAAACGCAGTGCCGTAGAAGGTTGTGTGTTCAACCCCACGCCCGACGACGCCAGCAACATTTATAACGAGAATTCAAACAGCCCGAATTACAACACGACCGTAGGCACGGTTTCCGAGATGTCATCGGATATCGTCAACTTCGCCGTCTTCCCAAGGCTTTCGGCGCCGCCCTCGCCTGCAGCATCAACACCATCCACGCTGAACGGCTCGACCTTATTCAATAAAATTGGTTGCGCTCTGTGCCACTCGCCGACGCTGACCTCCGGCGCTACAATTTATACCGGCATGGGCGGAGTGACCTACAGTCCGTTTTCTGATTTCGCGCTCCATCATATGGGGCCGGGCCTGGCGGATGGTATCAGTCAAGGCGCGGCCGGGCCAGATCAGTTCCGCACTGCTCCGCTATGGGGGCTCGGACAGCGTCTTTATTTTATGCATGACGGACGCACCTCCGACCTGCTGCAGGCCATTAAAGAGCATGGTGACTCCGGCGGCTGCGGGGGGCAACTCGGCGGGCATCGCTTCGTCTTCGAGCAGCAGAATTGCGGTTCAGAAGCCGACGGCGTGATCCGAAACTTCAAAGCGCTCAGCCCTTCGCAGGTTCAGGATCTTTTGAACTTCTTGCGCTCGCTGTAGCTGACCGCGGTGGGCCGGGTGGCGGACGCCCGGCTCTCCGTTGAGATGCTAAGATTCGGGCATGCCAGTCCGCGAGAAATTCAACAAGAGTCGCCGTTTGGCAGCGAGGACAATTCGCGGACACCGCAGCGAGTCGCGACCGACGGCCGAACTGGTGATCATTACCGGCATGAGCGGGTCGGGCAAAGCTTCGGCGCTCAAGGCCTTCGAGGATCTTGGTTATTATTGCGTCGATAACTTGCCGGTGGAGCTGATTCCGCGTTTTGCCGAACTGGCGTTGCAATCGGGAGAAATTCCTCGCACTGCGCTGGTGGTCGATGTGCGCGAGGGTTCGCAGCTCGAGAAACTGCCGGCGATTCTGAAGTCGGTGAAACGAATCATTCCGACGCGGGTGATTTTTCTCGAAGCCAGCGTAGCGGCACTGCTGCGGCGCTACAGCGAGACGCGTCGCCCCCATCCGCTGGGGACGAGCAACTCGGTACGGGCGTCGCTCGGCACCGAACGGAGGCATCTGCGCTCGATTCGCGCGCTTGCCGATTTGGTCATCGACACTACGAAGTTCAACGTGCACGAGCTGCGGGCGCATTTGACCGATCGCTTCAAGCAGCAATCCGGCAGCGCCCAGACGATTCTTGTCTCCTGCGTAAGCTTCGGCTACAAACATGGCGTGCCCGACGATGCTGACCTGGTGTTTGACGTCCGCTTTCTTCCCAATCCGCATTTCGTGCCGGAATTTCGCGGCCTGACTGGACGCCATCCGCGGGTTGCAAAATACATTCGATCGTTCCCCCAGACGCAGGAATTCATCAACCGCATATCGGAGCTGCTGATCTATCTGTTGCCGCACTATATTCGCGAGGGCAAGAGCTACCTGACGATCAGCTTCGGCTGCACCGGTGGACAACACCGGTCAGTAATGATCGCCGAAGATGTCCACAAACGGCTGCGGAAGGCCGGCTATCGGGTGAAGGTCGTGCATAGGGATAGTCCGAGGTAAAGTGCCGAAGTAAAGTCCGAAGTAAAATCGCGTTATAGTTACGATTGCCTTAGAGGGACCCGCTAGCATGGGCCGGTTTAGCGATGTATTGTTTGACCTCGACGGCACGGTGACAGATCCCTTCGATGGCATCGCCCGTTGTATTCGGCACGCAATGAAGCGTATGGGATTTGAATCTCCATCCGGAGATGAGATGCGACGGGCGATTGGGCCGCCACTCAGGCAGACCTTCGGCAGGCTTCTGGCGAGCGCCGAAGCGAGCCGGATCGAGGACGCAATGCGGCTTTATCGCGAGCGTTATTCCGTGAGCGGGCTCCTTGAAAACGAAGTCTATCCCGGTTTGACTGATCTGCTCGCGAATTTAAATTGCGCCGGTTGCCGGTTGTTTCTGGCGACTTCGAAACCATCCGTTTACGCGCAACGCATCGTCGATCACTTTGGACTGGGAAAATATTTTGCGGGTGTATACGGCAGCGAGTTGGATGGCCGCCTTGAGAATAAGGGTGATCTCTTGCGCTTTGTTTTGGATAAGGAGTGTCTGAAGGCCGACGTCACTGCAATGGTTGGGGATCGTGGACAGGATATGCTGGCGGCGAAAGCGCATGGCCTTTGTGCCGTCGGCGTCACTTGGGGTTATGGCCCGCGGAACGAATTGAAGGCTGCTGGCGCGGATGTGATGTGCAGCAGCCCTACCGAGGTGTTTCAATTTCTGACTGAAGCGTGAGTATCGCGGATGGGCTTATTTGCGGCAGAGGACTTGCGGCGAAGAGCGGCATCCCGCCGCGCATGTAGAATTAGCAATTAACAGGCATGGGAATCTCTGCAGTCGCGGACGCGAAGGCTGGTGCAGGTCCGGATCCAGTTCCAACGAAGCTCCGTCCGCTTACTCGCCTCCTGCGGTACGTTCTGCCCTATTGGTGGCAGGTTCTGGCGTCGGTTACGCTGATGGCGCTGGTGGGACTGTTGGATGCCGGTCGGGTTCTACTCATCGGTCCGATTTTCGATAGCGTGTTGAAGCCGGATTCGCAGGAAAAAACCATACCTCTATTCAAGCTGCCCGGAAGCGACCGCTTTCTCGATCTCCAACAGTTGGTTCCGTCCCATTTTCACAATCCGTGGACGATGGTTGCCTTCGCGCTGGTGACAGCCACGGTATTGAAAGGGATCTTCGATTACGTTGGAACTCTCCTTGTAAACTATGCGGGCTTTGGAATGATTACCGATCTGCGGGACGATCTGTATAACGCTATCCTGCGGAGTTCGGCGGCATTTTTTACCAGACACACCACCGGCACCTTGCTTTCAACCATCGTCAGCGATATCGAGAAAGTGCAGTACGCGATGTCGAGTGTGCTGGCAGAATTCCTGCAGCAATTTTTTACCTTTCTGTTCACCGTGGCGGTGGTGATTCTATTGGGAGGAAAACTTGCTTGGGTGTTGCTGCTTTTCCTTCCCGTAATTTTATACTCGTCGAGAAAGATCGGCCGGCAAGTGCGCAGCACCACTCGGGGTGGACAGGACAAGCTGGCTGAGATCCAGAACATTCTGCACGAAACGATTACGGGCAACCGTATCGTCAAGGCGTTTGGAATGGAGAATTGGGAAGTGGGGCGCTTCCGTGCGGCAGCGAGACGGCTGTTCCTGGCGAACCTTAGGCTGGTGGCGGCATTTGCCATCAGCTCTCCCTTGATGGACATTCTGGGCTCGATTGCGATCGCGCTGTTAATACTGATGGGCAGGAACCAGATTAACCACCACGTTTTCACCGCCGCAACATTCCTGGCTTTCATCGTGGCGGTGTTTAAGCTGTATGAGCCGGTCCGCAAGTTCGCTCAGTTCAACAATAATTTTCAGCAGGCGCTGGGCGCGTCGTCGGAAATTTTCCGCTTCATGGATATGGAAGATGAGGTGCGCGAGAGGCCGGGAGCGAAGCGAATGGCGAAGTTCGCGCAGACGATCCGGTTCACAGACGTATGTTTCTCCTACGAGAACGCCGAGGATTCGAGAGTGGTATTGCACGACATCAACCTGGAAGTAAGAGCGGGCGAGGTGCTCGCGGTGGTGGGATCGAGCGGCGCGGGCAAGAGCACGCTGGTCCACCTGATTCCTCGGTTCTTTGACGTTTGCAGCGGGCGCATTCTGATTGATGACACCGATGTACGAGATGTGACCTTGGAGTCCCTGCGATCACAGATCGGAATTGTCACGCAGGATACGGTGTTGTTCAATGATAGTGTGCGCAACAATATCGCTTATGGGCAGCCGCATGTATCGCAGAAGAAGGTTGAAGAGGCGGCTCGCGCAGCACGTGCGTACGAATTCATTTGCGGGCTTCCGGACGGTTACAACACGCTGATTGGAGAACGCGGCGTGCGACTCTCGGGCGGAGAGCGGCAGCGGATCGCAATTGCGCGGGCAATTTTGAAAAATGCGCCGATCCTGATTCTGGATGAAGCGACCTCGGCGCTGGACAGCGAATCCGAATCGCTGGTGCAATCGGCCCTTCAAAATCTGATGAGCGGGCGTACCGTGTTTGTAATTGCCCATCGCCTGTCCACCGTGCGGCGGGCGGATCGTATTGTCGTGCTCGAAAATGGGACTATCAGTGACATTGGCGCTCACGAAGAGCTGATGCGAAAGTTGGGCACGTACCGGCGGCTTTACGAATTGCAGTTTGCGGAAGCGTAAAAGAAAGTTTCAAAGTTTCAGGGTTGCAAAGTTTCAAGGTAGGACGGTTGAGATCGCGGCGACTCGGATCAATCGCAGGGTTCTGCCTTAACTGCTTATTGCCTTGAAATCTTGAAACTCTGTGACCTTGAAACCTGCATTTATGACACTTCGCTCCATGACGGGATTCGCGCAGGTTAGAGGGCAGATCAATCCTCAGCTTACGTTTTCGCTGTCCTTGAAGTCGGTCAATCATCGTTTTCTTGACCTTCATTTTCGGCTGCCATCCGATACCGACTCGCTGGAGATGAAGCTGCGCCGTATCTTGAAAGAGAAACTGGCACGGGGCCACGTAGAGGTGATTTTGAGTTTGGATCGCTCGGGGACGAACGGGGTCGCTCTAAATCGGCAGTTGATTGCGGGCTATGTGGCGGCCTTCCGAGCGGCGGCGGACGAGTTTGGGGTTGAGGGTGAACCCGATCTCAACGTGGTTTTGCGGATGCCGGGAGCGATGGATTCGGGAGCCGAGAAGTCGGGGGGCGAATTGGAGACTGCGGTGTTGGCCTGCATCGAAGAAGCGCTCTCCAGGTTGAATAAGATGCGCGAAGAAGAAGGCCGCAGCATCGGCACCGAGCTTCGCGCGCGCATGGCGAGCCTGGACAAAGCGGCGGCGGGAGTACAGGCTCATCGCAGCACGATCCTGCACAGTTATTCTGAGCGGCTGCAATCGCGCATGCAGGAGGTGTTGGGCGCGCAGGTAGACAAAGAAAGGATTCTGCAGGAAGTGGCAGTGCTGGTCGATCGCAGCGATATTCAGGAGGAACTGGTTCGGCTGAAGGCGCACGTAAAACATTTTCTCGGGCTGCTCGACGAGGGCGGCGAGGTGGGCAAGAAGATGGACTTCCTGTTGCAGGAGATGAACCGGGAGGCGAATACGCTGCTTTCAAAGACATCAGGCCTGGCAGGCGAAGCCTTGAAGATTACGGAGATGGGCCTGTTGATGAAGTCAGAGATCGAAAAATCGCGAGAGCAGATACAGAATCTGGAATGAACTTCGCGCAATGAGCACGTCGAAATGAGCATCGTCTATATCGTTTCAGCGCCGTCGGGCTCGGGTAAATCTACGTTGGTTGCCAGGTTACTGACGATGGTTCGTAATCTGGATTTTTCGATCTCGTATACGACGCGACCGCCGCGCGGACCGGAACAGAATCGCAAAGAATATTTTTTCGTCTCCAGGGAAGAATTCAAGGCGATGATCGATGCCGACGAGTTTCTGGAGTACGCGGATGTCTTCGGAAATTATTACGGCACGGCACGGCGTTTTTTGCGCGAGGCGGAAGAGCATGGTCATGACTTGTTGCTCGACATCGATGTCCAGGGCGCGAGCCAGATCATGCGGAGAATTCCCAGATGCGGTCAGCATCTTTATTCTTCCGCCGGACTGGGAGACTCTGGAGCGTCGATTGCGAAGCCGGGGGCAGGATGCGGAGGCGGTCATCCGTCGTCGGTTGGACACGGCCCGGCGAGAGATTGAGAATTACTCGAAATACGACTATATATTAATAAACGACCAGCTTGAGCAATCGGTGGACCAACTGGAGAACATAGTGTTGGCAGAACGGTTGCGGCAAAGCGGGACGGAGCCTTCAGAAGAAGAGAGGCAACTGGTGGAGGCCGCACAAGCTTGCCGTCTGGAACAGACACGCGAGCGCGTGCAGCCGATCCTGGCTTCGTTTCATCCGCACGTGGTAAAGAGCAGTTGAATTTTTGGGGGAGAGAGTATGAAGTTGATTGAAGGGTTCGACAGTAACTATCGCTACATACTGGTCGCGGCGCGGCGGGCAAGGCAACTGCAAGGTGGCGCGCCGCCAGTGATCGATACCGGCTCACGCAAACCCTGCCGCATCGCTCAGGATGAAATCAAAGCCGGCAAGGTGAAATGGCTGATTCCGGAGATTCCGAAATTGCCCGTGGTCGCGGCGAGCGACACGCTGAGCAAGGTGTTTCCGGAAGACGCGTAGAGACATCTGCGGTCATCGAATCAAGTGTAGGCGCTGCTGTGGCTCGATCATTTTGACGCCGTCGCTGTGTCTTCATTCCTATGAAAATTGCGCTTGGCGTGTCCGGCGGGATTGCGGCTTACAAGGCGGCAGAAATCGTTCGCCTTTTGCAGGACTGCGGCATTCGCGTCCAGGTCGTAATGACGCGCGCTGCCCAGGAGTTCGTTCGTCCCCTGACCTTCGCTGCGCTCTCCGGTGAAAAAGTTATTACCGATATGTTCGCCTCCGAGTCCGGAACGGAGCCGGCAAATGTCGAGTCGGCTATCGAACACATTGCGATTGCGCAAGCGATTGATGCGCTGCTGGTAGCGCCAGCCACGGCCGATCTTCTGGCGCGCTTCGCGCAAGGAATTGCAAACGACTTCCTCAGCACTCTTTATCTTGCGACCACCGCTCCGGTAGTAGTCGCTCCTGCGATGAACGTCAATATGTGGAATCATGCGGCCACGCAGGCGAACCTTGATGTCCTGCGCAAACGTGGTGTTCGCATCGTTGAGCCTGGCGAGGGTTATCTGGCTTGCGGGATGACTGGCGCGGGTCGACTGGCGGAGAACGAAACAATTGTCGCGGCGGTGATGGAAGCGCTTGGCGCCTCGCAGGATCTTGCGGGCGAAACCGTGCTCGTGACGGCGGGGCCGACGCGGGAGAAGATCGATCCGGTGCGGTATTTGACCAATCGCTCGAGCGGGCGAATGGGCTATGCGATTGCGGAAGCGGCGCTCCGTCGCGGAGCTCGGGTGCTGCTCGTCAGCGGACCTACCGCGCTTGTCGCTCCGGGCGCGGCTGAACTGACGCTGGTAGAGACAGCCGAAGAGATGATGGCGGCAGTATCGAGATTGTTGCCCGAGAGCACGGTCGTAATCAAGACGGCGGCGGTGGCAGACTTCCGGCCGAAAGCGAGGTCGGAACAGAAGATCAAGCGCAAAGGCGAGATGACGCTGGAGTTGGAGCCGACTGCGGATATTCTGGCGGAGGTAGCGCGGCGAAAGACTTCGCAGATCGTTGTGGGATTTGCCGCTGAGACAGAGAACGTGCTGGAAAATGCGCGCAAAAAGCTGGCATCGAAGGCGCTTGATGCTATCGTAGTCAATGACGTTTCGCGCGAGGGCGTCGGCTTTGATTCCGACCGAAACGCGGTGACGATCATCTCTCAGAGTGAAGTGGTTGAAGTTCCCGAAACCTCGAAGTGGGAAGTTGCTCATCGCGTGCTCGATCAGGTCGTGAAGCTGCGCAAGAAAAGCGGAACTCGCGTGTCCTGACCGCAAACGTCCGGTTGAAACTTCCTTGCCTTGATCGAGCCTGAGCCCGCTCTGCTCTTTACCGAAGCGGTCGTCCGCAGCCTCACCTTTGTAATTTGTTATTCTTATCCGCAATGCCCACCACTCTTGACCCTGAACTGCGGCGCGCGCTCGCGGCACGCATCCGTTACTACAACGAGATGGGGATTTACGATTTCTATCGGCGACCTTCGTCGAGCCACAACGAGGAAGCGCCCATAAGTGTGTGCGAAGAAGAAACCCTTGAATCGGTAAACACCGTTTCCACAAGTCAACCAGCCTCGGGAGAAGAAATGAGTCCACGGAAGTCCGCAGCCGCAACGCTGGTTGCGATTGAAGATGAAGAGAATATTTTCAATGTGATCCCGCTGAAGCCCGAACAGAGTGTGAGTGATCCAGTGAAGGCGCTGAAGATCATCCGCGAAGACCTGGGCGACTGCACGCGTTGCGTTCTTCACAAACAAGGACGCAAACAGATTGTGTTTGGAGTGGGCAATCCAAAGGCGGAGCTGATGTTCGTGGGCGAAGGCCCGGGCGCCGATGAAGACGCGCAGGGCGAGCCGTTTGTGGGGCGCGCTGGGCAGCTGCTCAACAACATGATCAAGGCGATGGGAATCGAGCGCGAGCAGGTTTACATCGCGAACATCGTGAAGTGCCGGCCACCGGGCAATCGCACTCCGGAGCGTGAGGAGTGCGAGACCTGTTCGCCCTTTCTGATGCGTCAGATCGCCGTCGTCAAGCCCAGAGTGATCGTTGCGCTCGGAGCTGTCGCGGCGAAAACGCTGCTGGCGATGAATGCTTCGATGATGCAACTGCGCGGACGTTTTTATGATTTCAAGCCGGCGGGATTGCGCAGCAACGATCCTGACTGGGATGGATGCAAGCTGGCGGTCACCTATCATCCAGCATTTCTGTTGCGCGATCCGCGGCAGAAGGGTGAAGCTTGGAAGGATTTACAGATGGTAATGAAGGAGCTGGGGATGAAGCCGGCCAAGTCCACGTAGAAAAGACAGTCTTTTTAAAAAGGTGAACCTAGAGGTTCTTCCGCAGGTGTTCAAACACGATGTAGCCAACCAGCGCAGAAACAACGGCGATCGCAAAATTTGCTTCAGTAAAAATATCATTCAGGGCAAATACCAAACTTTTCCCTTTTCTGCTGCCGGATTCAAATTCTCCCATCAAGAGATTGGAATAGAAGAGAAAGATGATAAACGCCATCTCGATTACAGCGCGCCAGATTGGCTTCAACCGACGGGAACGTTTTGAATCCTCGGACACCGGGCCATCGTACCAAAGAACAAAGAAGAGATTGGCGGCAATCGGAAACGCCTTCACCACCCATCCCCGCTTGACAGACCGCTCGGTCGGTTGTACTATCGCTCCCAAGTTTGCTCTTCATTGAGCGAGCTGGAATTTCATGCAGAGTGGCTGAGGGACGAGCCCTAGGACGCCACGGCAACCGGATCGAGATCATATATCTCAATTGCAGGTGCCAACTCTCGCCCGGTAACGGGGACCATGAGATTCGGGGTAGCGAAATTTTATTCGCATTTCCCGAGCCTCTTTTCCCATTCGGAAAAGGGGTTTTGTATTAACTGGGTATTTTTTCCCGGCTCGTCCCGCAGTCACAGAAAGAAGTTAGCAGGATGAGCACGCACGCCTACGAACTCCGCTGCCGCGAATGCGGCAAGACCTTCGGCAACCAGCCACGCAGCATCTGCGAAGGCTGCTTTTCCCCCCTCGAAATCACCTACGACTATGATTCGCTCCGGCCGCGCCTCTCGCGCGAACTGTTTGCCTCGCGCGCGCCGAACATCTGGCGCTATCGCGAGTTGCTGCCTTTGCCGGAGGGATATCAGCCGTCGCTGCCGGTGGGATTCACTCCGCTGGTAAGCGCCCCTCGCTTGGGCGAGCGCATCGGCTCGCGGCGGCTCCTGGTCAAGAATGACGCCGTCTGCCTGCCCACCTTGAGCTTCAAAGATCGCGTAGTTGCCGTCGCTTTGGCGAATGCTCGCAGCTTTGGGTTCGATACCGTCGCCTGCTCCTCGACGGGCAATCTCGCGAATTCGGTCGCGGCGCAAGCGGCCCGCGAAGGATTGAAGGCTTGGATCTTTATTCCATCAGATCTTGAGCCCGCGAAAATTCTAGGCACACAGGTCTTTGGCGCCGAGCTGGTCCGAATCAACGGCAGCTACGATCATGTGAATCGCCTGTGCTCGCAGATTGCAGATGAGCATGCTTCGAATGGACAAGCTGGGGATTCGTGAACGTCAATCTTCGCCCGTATTACGCCGAAGGATCGAAGACGGTGGGTTACGAAATCGCCGAACAACTCGGCTGGCGCTTGCCCGACAATATCGTCGTGCCCGATGGCGGGCGGGTCGCTGATTACTAAAATCAAAAAGGCGTTTGATGAACTGATTCTTCTCGGACTCGTCGATCCGAAGCCGGTTAAATTTTTTGGCGCTCAAGCCTCCGGGTGCTCGCCGATTTCGACCGCGATCAAGCAGTACAGTTCAGAGATTGAACCGCAGCGTCCAAAGACGATTGCCCGGTCGCTAGCAATCGGCAATCCGGCCGATGGACATTACGCTTTGAAGGCGATCACGAAAAGCGGTGGATGGTCGGAAGACGTTTCCGATCCGGAAGTTGTTAATGGCATCCAGTTGCTGGCCGAGACCGAGGGCATCTTCACCGAGACTGCAGGCGGCGTCACGGTTGGCACGGCGCGCAAGCTGATTCAGCAAGACCGCATTCTGCCTGACGAAACGACCGTGCTCTGCATTACCGGTAACGGGCTCAAGACCACCGACGTGCTAGCAGACAAATATCAAGCCGAAGCGCCGATCTCGCCCAAGCTTGCCGAGTTCGAGGCCTACCTGGCTTCGAAAGCGGCTGCGCTGCCAGCGTCGGTCGCAGAGACAGCAGCAGCTATGGTTGGGCGGTAGTGCTTTTCTTGACTGGGAGGTTTTTATGAGCATCACGATTCAAATTCCAACAGCTTTGCGGCGGCTTACGGCCGGAACTTCGCGCGTCGAGTGTTCGGCAACGAATCTCAGTGAGCTTTTCACGGAACTGGACTCGCAGTTCCCCGACCTGAAGCCCCATTTGCGCGACGAAGCAGGAGAAACCCGGCGCTTCCTGAATATTTATGTAAATGAGGAAGACATTCGCTTTCTCGGCGGAGCTTCGTATGCCTTCCAGGATGGCGACGAGGTGCTTCTCGTGCCATCCATTGCAGGCGGATCGCAATAAGGTCATTCGACGGCGGCGTTCCTCGTGCTGGGATGCCGTCATCCGTCCCCGTGTCCGTTCTCTGGCTTTTTCCTCCACACTGTTATGCGGTTCACCCAATGAATCGGCAAGCTTACGCGCCGCGTGGCCACTGAAGACCGCTTCCGCTGTATCTTCTGCTTAGTTCAATACAATATTTTTTGACCTCATTCGTCTACATAAGTAGATGGACGCGGCGCTAAGAAAACAGTGGGCGATGGCCGATCAGGACGAGCGAATCTCGGAAGCAATCGACCGTGAGCAGCCCCGGCTTCGCAATTTCATACGAAGACGGGTCGCCGATCGCGAGGACGCGGAAGACATTTTGCAGGATGTTTTCTACGAACTGATTGAAGCCTACCGCCTGATGAAGCCGGTAGAGCAGCTGACTGCGTGGATGTTCCGCGTGGCGCGCAATCGGATCACTGACCTGTTCCGCAGAAGGCAGCGCGAGGCGCTGAGAAATGAATCTGCGCCAGTCACGGACGATGGGGAGATGCTGCAACTCGAAGATTTGCTTCCCTCGCCCGACGACGGGCCCGATGCGGCATACGCGCGAAGCGTGTTGCTGGAGGAATTGGATGCCGCTCTGGACGAACTGCCGGACGAGCAACGCGAGGTGTTTGTGGCTCACGAATTGATGGGCTACAGCTTCAAAGAGCTGGCAGCGCAGACTGGTGTGAGTGTTAACACACTGCTCTCTCGTAAACACTATGCCGTTCTTTTCTTGCGCCAGAGGCTTCAGGCCATCCACGACGAATTTATGAAAGCATGAGGGGAAGAACATGAGAAGAAATTTTGCGAAAGTATTGATGTTCCTGGTGCTTGCGCCACTGTTTGTCGTTCTGTTTGGCTTTGTGGTGATGCACCTGTGGAATTGGCTGATGCCGGCTCTTTTCGGCTGGCATGTGATCAGCTTCTGGCAGGCGATTGGCGTGCTGATCCTGAGCAGGATTCTCTTCGGCGGATTCCATGGCCGGTCGGGAGGCCGCATGCACTGGCGGCACCGCATGAAGGAACGGTGGGAGCGCATGACTCCGGAAGAACGCGAGAAGTTTCGGCAGTCGATGCGCGGCCGTTGCGGTTCTCATGAACCACAGGCCGCAGCGACGCAACAATGATGCAAGAACAATGACGCAAGATAAAGCGCGAAGCTTGGTCAGCGGTTTTCTCTCTTTTCTTCATATGGCTAGTCTGCGAGAAGCGCCTCGCCACAAGAGCACGGCAGTGCCAGAAGAGGCCTTAGAAACTGCCCTTTGTGATGGTTTGCGCTGCAAGACTTGTGCTACAATCTAACTAACTGGTTAATTATATGAAAGAAGCGCTTGTTGCATTCGGCGGGCGCATCGCCCCGCGCCACACCGCCCGGGCCCACGCTCGCCTTGCGCGGCTTGGCACCCGGGGGCGACCGGAGGAGAGCCGGGCGGCGATTTTGGAGGCTGCGGTCGCGGAATTTGCCGATCATGGGATTGCCGGAGCTCGAACCGATGCCATTGCTCGCGCCGCGCGCGTTAACAAGGCGCTGCTCTATTACTACTTCAAAGACAAGGACGCATTGTATGAAGCCGTGCTCGACCACGTGTTCAGCGGACTGCGAGAGCGGGTGATGCCGGTATTCGAGTCGAAAGTGCCTCCACGGCAGAAGATCCTTGACTACCTGGGGGCTTATTTCGACTACATCGCGGCCAATCCGCGGTTTCCGCGGGTGGTGCAGGCGGAGTGGATGCGGTCGGGCGCAGGGGTTGCGCGGATGCAGCGTGTTGCCGAGGAATATTTTCGCCCGATATTTGAAAAGCTGGTTGGGGTGCTGCGGGAGGGGATTGCGGCCGGAGAATTCAGAGCGGTGAATCCGATGGATTTTCTGCCTTCGATGGCGGCGGTAATTGTGTTTTATTTCACTTCCGCCCCGCTGATGAAGACCTTGCTCAAAGTTGACCCTTTGTCGGTGAAGCGAATTCGAGAGCGGCGGGCATTTGTGTTGGATTTTATTTCGGCGGCGCTGTTTGTCAGGTAATCACGAGCCACGCTTAAGGGGTGAAGCCGGCGACCGATGTCTGGAGATTTGCTATGAGCGTTAGAAATAAATTCTTTATCGTGCTCGGAGTAATTTTGCTGATTGCCTCCGTCTATTACTTTTTTTCTACTCCCAGCCGGAAAGACATGGTTTTGGTGGGAACGGTAGACGCTAATCAGATCGTGGTGAGTCCGCAGATTCAGGGCCGCATTTCAAAGTTGTTGGTGGAGGAAGGAACGCAGGTTAAACAGGGGGATTTGATCGCTCTGCTCGACCCTTCAGAGTTGGAGGCGGAAGAACGCGCAGCAGCGGCGATGATTGGCAGTTTGCGGTCGCAGGTGAGCGCCAACGAATATACCAGCCAATCGACGAAAGGATCGACCTCGAGCGATGTGGAGAATTCGCAGGCAAAGCTGCAATCGGCTCGGGCACAACTGGCGCAGGCGGAAGCTACTCTGACGCGCGTGGAGAGCGACAGCCGGCGGACGATTGGGCTGGCCGAGGCGGGAGTGGCCTCGGAGCAGGAAAAGGTGCAGGCGGAGATGAACCTCAAGGCGCAGCAGGCAAGCGTGCAGGCCCTGCAGGAAGAAGTGAAGGCCAGCCAGGCGGATTTGAATTCGGCGATCGCGCGCACGAATCAGGCAACGGCGGCGCAGAGTACCGTGGCATCCACACGATCGCAATTGGAGAACGCCGCGGCGCAGTTGAAAGAAGCCGAAGTGCGGCTGGGATACACGAAGATCTATTCGCCGGTGACGGGGACCGTGCTGGTGCGGGCGGCGCGCGAGGGCGAAGTGGTGAATGCGGGGCAGGCGATCGTTACCGTGGTTGATTTCAGCGACACCTGGGCGTTTGCTGCGATTCCCGAGACCGATGCCGATCATATTGGAATTGGAGACACGTTGCGCGTGCGGCTGCCGGGAGGAACGGTGGTTCCGGGCAAGGTTTTCTATAAGGCGGCAGAGGCGGACTTTGCTACCCAGCGCGATGTGGGGCGTCGCAAAAGGGATATACGAACGATTGCTCTGAAGGTCCGGCTTGACAATCCCAAAGGTGCTTACGTGCCGGGGATGACGGCGGAGGTGCTGATTAGTCCGGAGCAACTGAAGGGGACGTCCTCCAGCGACACTAAAGCGGCGAAGATGTGAGGTTGCAAATGGAAGTGAATACAACCAACGGCGGCGAGATTTCGGCTTCGGAGTTGAACCTGCGCAGCAACATTGCGGCGGATGCTCCTAACGCTATTGCGGTCGATCACATCGTGAAACGATATGGCGAGTTTACCGCCGTGGATGATATTTCGTTTGCGGTGAAAGAAGGAGAAATTTTTGGTTTGCTCGGGCCGAATGGGGCGGGGAAATCTACTTTGATTCGGATGATGACCACTCTCATTCCGATTACGGCAGGGTCGGCGACAATTGATGGCCATGATGTGGCATCGGACCCGGAGTCGGTGCGGCGGACGATTGGCGTGATTCCCCAGGCATTGACCAGCGATTTGGATCTGACGGTCGAAGAGAACTTAAATATATACGCGAAGCTGTATGACGTTCCTTCGAAGCGGCGAAAGGAGGCGATCGAGGAGTTACTCGAAACAGTCGATCTTACTAAGTGGCGGGGAGCGCAGACTAAGACCCTATCGGGCGGAATGCGGCGCCGTCTCGAAATTGCTAGGGGTCTGGTGCATAGTCCAAAGATTTTTTTTCTTGACGAACCCACTACCGGGCTAGACCCGGTGTCGCGCGTCGCAGTTTGGGAGATGCTTACCAACATCAAGGCTAAGCGCCAACTTACAATTTTGATTACTACTCATTACATGGACGAAGCGGACCGGCTATGTAACCGGATTGCCATTGTCGATCACGGAAAGCTGGTAGCGCTCGATACTCCGGAGGCGTTGAAGGCCAGCGTCCCGGGAACGAATGTGATTGAGGCGCACTTCGAGCATCCTCCAGACGATTGGGAGGAGCGGCTGCGCGGATTGCCGGGAGTGACGTCGGTACAGAACGAAAGTGCCGGCATGTTTCGCGTGCTGACCTCAAATGGATCAGGCACTACGACCGATCTGGTTGAAATGGCCGTGGTCGCGGGCGTGCCCCTGAAAACGCTAACCGTGCAAAACACTACTCTCGACGATGTTTTTGTCCACTATACGGGGAGACAGTTGCGCGATGAACTGGTGAAGGCTTACGGGTATCAGATGCCGCAGCGGCCGGGGTTGCAGCCATGAACCGTATGATGGCGATTATCGAGCGCGAGATGCGCAAGTTTTTCCGGTCGCCAACGCTCATGATGGTGTCGATGGTGATGCCGCTGGTCCAGCTCATTGTGTTGGGGAACGCGTTTGGCGGAAAAATTCGCGACGCGAAGATGGGGATTGTCGACGAGGATCATGGGACGCAGGCGATCCGTATCCAGGAAGCATTTGACGCGGTGCGATCGAATATGCGGACGTTTATTCCGATCCCTTATAACAACGAAGTGCAGGCCCGGCAGGACGTGCGCGACGGGAAGATCCAGGGCGCGGTCATTATTCCGGCGCAGTACTCGAAGATGGTGTACGAAAAGAATCATCCGCGGATTGCCCTGATTGTCGACAATAGCGACAACTTCATGAGCTCGACACTTGAAGATGAAATGACCTCGATCACGGACGCTTTGAATCAGCCAGATATCTCGCCGCGTCTGCTGCAGCAGACGGCGCTCGAAGTGGTAGAGCTCTATCCGTACATCGAGTACATGAAATATCTGCTGCCGGGTTCGATCTCACTGGCGATGTTCGTCTCGGTGATGATCGGCGGAGGAATGCTCTACATCGACGATAAAGCGCGCGGCGTGCATGAGGGATATTTAGTAACTCCGATAACAAAGGCGGAACTGGTGTTTGGTCTGAATGGCGCGGGCGCGATCAAGGCGGTGATGACCGGAGTAGTGATTACGTTGGTCGGATCGCTGATCGCGGGAGTAGGGACGATATTCAATCCGGCGGCAATGCTGGGCCTTTTGCTGATGATCGTGCTGACCTCGCTCGCATTCAATTCCATGATGTTCTTGCTGATGGCCCGAGTTGAGGATCCGCTGGTACCTCGGGCGATGTTTGGAATTCTGAATACGCTGCTGTTTTTCCCCAGTGGATCGATCTATCCCGTGGAAGCGTTTCCAAAATGGCTGCGGGGAGTTGCAATCGTGGATCCATTCACTTATGCCGTGCATGGATTCAAGTCGCTGCTGCTGAAAGAAACAGGGCTTGGAGCAATAGTTCCGGACATGATTTATCTATCTATATTTGCCATAGTGACGCTGGCCTTGGCGGTGCCGCTGTTCAAGCGCACCTTGTAGAGTCAGTTCTCTGAACTAAAAACCTACCTCTTAATTTTCAGGACGGCTTCGGTGCGGATGTGTCACCACGTGCGCCGAGGCGTGCGTCCTTATGTGTCTTGCGGGACGGGATGGAGCTCTCGAAAGGGTCGAGTAAGCAAGATGGGATGCTGCGATTCGTTTGATAAACGGAACACGAGATTGGTAGTGACGGATCGAGTTTTTGGGCGGATGGCCCGATTGACGTCGAGGCGAAGCCATATAAAACGGCCGATCCTGCTGAGGCGAACTTCTTCGGGACTCAGCCTGGCAGTGTAGCTGGCGGCAATTCGCGCCATTTCTGCCAGATCGCTCATCGGCCCGAATTCTACGTCGGTGGGACGAGGCACCTGGCGCATGGCCTCTAATTGACGGGCAATACTTTTGCGGCCGGCAACGCAGGGTTGGGCGCGACAAGCGAGAATTTTTTCGATGGCATAGAGAGCGGCGTGATCGACTCGCTCTCCGAAAGCGACGTATAGGGTCTTGGTGGCAGAGGCATAGTTGAGCGGCAGCATCTGAAAAGCTTCGAGGATGGGAAGCGGAATATTTCCTGGAGAAAGGACAGTGGAAGGGTCGACAGAAATGGCGACCGGGCATCCCCATTGCAGAGCGAGCGCGGTGGTAACGTCCTGCTCGCTGGCAAAACCCAACTTCTCGATCCACTCACCGATTTTTCCGTAGCGGGCGCGACGCTGAGCTTCAAGCGCGGCTCGGACTTCAACAAAAGTGAGTTTGCCGCGCGCGACCATGAGGAGACCGAGCGGGATGCGGTTAGGTGGTTGCGTCGATGGCGCCATCACCTGGAGTCGGGACAGTTGGTTGACGAGTGCAGTCTCCAGGCATAGGGGCTGGCAATAAAACGCGCCCTGGAGGAAGGTTCCGTTCGGACGATGGCGATCCCGCAGGCGCTGCCAGTAGGACTGCTCACGTGTGCAGGAGACGAGAGAACAAGGCGGTTGCGACGTTTCCAGGTTGTGACGCTTGGTCCATTTGTCGAACCAGGTTCGCGGGTTCAAGAAGTTTCTCATAAGGCAAGAATCCTCGATGAGTCAGAGATCAAATGCAAAGCTCAATCGACATCTGGAAGAAATCAAACGGGCGATGCAACGGCAGGGGTGGGATCGACAACTCCGCTGATCCGCAGCCCATACTTGCCGTCAACAATGACAACTTCGCCCTGGGCAATGACACGGCCGTCGAGCAAAAGGTCCACGGGCGAATGAAGGGTGTTCTCGAGTTCCACGACTATTCCGGCGCTGAGGGCCAGCACATCGCGCAGGAGCATGTGGCGGATTCCGAAACGAAGTTTGACATCGAGACCGACGTCCATCAGCCGGCGGTAGCCTGATGCGGGTCCGGATGTGGTTGAGGATGAAGCCGGCGGCGGTGGGGCGGGAGCGGAGACTTTTGGCTGAAGTCCGGTGGCGAGCGCCGGGCTGATCCGAATTTCGATGCTGATTGGCGTGCCGGCTTCGTCGCGGGTTTGGAGGCAGACGATGGCATCCGAAGACCAGGAGGGAGCAGCCGAGGCGGCTAAAGACAACTTCACCTCGCCACCAGCGGTTGCGCCTAGCGCAGTGGCGGCAACGCCGGAGACCTGCCGCAGCAGTTCTTCAAGCGCCTCTTTGTGTTCGGACGTGATGCCGGGGGCAGCGGGCTCGGTTTCGCTCAGTAGTTTCTGTGCGAGCAGGGTGCCGGACGCTGCAGGCAGATGCAAGACCATCTCGCCGTGCACCGCACCGGCGGCGACTACGGTGTACCAGACGTCGGAATCAACGACGGACAGTGGCTCGGACGAAATCTCGAAGACTGTCGGCTGTCCGGAAATCTGGGTCAGCACCTTTTTGAAACAGGTTTCCCATACTTCGCACCAGTTGCGCAATTCGGCTCGAAGCTCAAGTGCCGGGGTTGGGGCGGGTCCGTCGGGAACGTCAGTCATAATTCACCCGACAAGGTTCGCGCTGGCGGATCGCCACTAATGAATTGAACAGTTATGCACTGGAGGATCATGGCATACCTGTGCTTGCAGCCGGCGCATCAAGAGAGAGGACGCGGGCAGCGCGGCGGTTGTTGACCCGTACAGGCGCGGCTGAGCAGAGCCGAACGTCGCCTACCATCATGACAGCCGAGGTCGAGGCTTCTGTTGGAAAAACGAGCACATCCCCGGCAGTAATTCTGCTGAGACTCTCCAAAGGTACCTGCAGATCAGGTAGAGAGAGCTCGACCGGGAACAAACAATCGAGAAGTTTTTTCTGAATCTTGTAGCGGGCTTCGATAGGGCTGCGGGGACGCTGATAAGAGAAGTCAGCAGAAATTTTTCTTAGCAACGCATTGGAAACCACGGCCGGGATGGCCAAGTTCAGGGTACCGCGAGTCTCCGACATCTTTATTTCGAAGCTGAGACAAAGATTTTTTTCTTCCGGCGGCATCAGGCGCTGGGTTTGCATGATCTGCTGCCGCTCTCCGAAAGCGAATTCGAGCGAAATTGCCTGCCAGGTGGTTTGCAATTCGCGGCACATGATGCGAATGATGCCTTCGAGAACCTGCTCTTCAATCTCGGTGATGCCGCGGGTAAGTTCGCTGCTCGTAACTTCACCTCCGAGCAGGACGTCAATGATCGGGAAGGCAATGGTGAGATCGAGTTGAAGGACGGCGACGGCGCCAACCGGCAGAAGATCAACCGATGCGAGATAAGGTTTTTCCGGAACACGCTGCAGAAACTCGCGATAGGTGAGATGTTCGGCTGAAACCAGGCTGCACTCGAAACCGATGCGAAGGTAAGCCACGTACCCGTCGGCATTCGCATCGGGATGTCCCGGCTCGAAGCGCATCACCGGCGGCCGCTGATCCGGGATCACGGCGGCGACGCGTACCGCCGAAGACGGTCTCTGTTGCAACCCGGCCAACGCAAACTGAAATCGCGGCACCCGCTGCGCCTGAAATACCACCAACTGGCGCCGATAGGGACCACCCGCCGGAGTGCGCGTGGTTTGCGCGTTCGCCATATTACTGGCAATAACATCCGCCCGTTGCCGCTCCGCTCCGAGGGCCGAGCCACTGACCTCCAGCATGCCGAAAAGATTCATGATGTTGTGCCTCCTCCATTGATAGCCTCTGTCATGGTGTGAAATTCGGACTTCAGGAACGCTACCGCCACGGTAAAGCGCAACTGGTTCTGCGCCAGGAGCAAAGATTCCCGCTCGACCGAGACGTTGTTTCCATCGGGACGCTCGAGCAGTCCGTCGATCTCGTGCGCCACCGGAGTAAACAACGGCTCCTCAGTATCGCCGGCCATGGCCTGTTCGATTTCGCCGGCAAAAGGGCGGAGATCGCGGGTGCGGTATCCCGGGGTATCGACGTTGGCGAGGTTGGTCGAAATGATCTGATGGCGAAGCGCGCTTAGATCGAGCACGCGCTCCAGGCCTCGCATCAGCGGAGTATCGATCATGGACATGGTTGCTCCTTATTACTGTTCCTGTTGCTATTGCCGTTACGGTTCGCACTTTTAATCACGCTGCTGCGATAGTTGTTGCGCGGCGGCAAACCGAACTCGCGAACTTTATTGCGCACCGTGCGCAGGCTCACACCCAGCAACTCGGCCGCCCGCGCCCGGTTGCCGCCAGTCGATTCGAGAGTCATGGCAAAAAGCTGGCGCTCCATTTCGCCGAGCGAGAGCCCAGGCTTCCACTCCGGAGAACGCGCTGAAGGCTCGGCCAATTTTCTTTCGCTCAGGCTTTTTCCGTGCTCCAGCGCTTCGATCCCAATCTCGCCGCCGCGGGACAAGGCCACCGCACGGCGCACGAAATTTCCGAGCTCGCGCACATTTCCGGGCCAGGTGTGCTCTTCAAGCCGCGCCAGCAATTCCCGGGACAGGCGAACATCAGTCAGGCGAACATCGGTGGCGAAGGTTCCCGGCATTCCATTATTTCCCGAGTTCGCGTAGAGCCGGGCAAAGTACTCGGCCAACTCTGAAATGTCGCCGGCCCGATCGCGCAGCGGCGGCAACGATATTGGGATGACGTTAAGCCGGTAAAAAAGGTCGGCGCGGAAACGGCCTTCGCCGACCGCCGCTTCGAGCGGCCGGTTGGTGGTAGCGATGACGCGAATATTGACATGCACCGTTTGGTTCGATCCCAGGCGGTCGAGCTCGCGCTCCTGCAGGGCGCGCAGAAGTTTCGGTTGCAGCGCGAGCGGCATCTCTCCCACCTCGTCGAGCAGTAGCGTGCCGCCGTTTGCCATCTCGAACTTGCCTGGCCGTGCGCCCACGGCGCCGGTGAAAGCGCCACGCGCATGTCCAAACAACTCGCTTTCGAGCAGGCTCTCCGGAAACGCGGTGCAGTTCAGCGCCACGAATGGTCCCTGTTTGCGGCGGCTGAGGCGATGAATAAGGCGGGCGATCAGTTCTTTGCCGGTGCCGCTCTCGGCCTCGACCAGAATATCCGCGTCGGTCGCCGCAGCCTGCCGGGCGCGATCGAGCGCGTGTTCCCAAGCAGCCGAGTGGCCGATCAAAGCTTCCGTGTCTTTGCCACACTCTTCGGCGCGTCGCAACACCTGCTCAACCGCGAGTTCGAGCTTCTCAAAGCAGACCGGTTTGACGAGATAATCGCAAGCGCCACTACGCATGGCTTCGACCGCGTCAGGCACGCAGCCGTAGGCGGTCAGCAGAATCACGGCCGTTCGGGCTGATGAGGTCTGCACCTCGCGCATCAGTTCGAAGCCGTCGCGCCCGGGCATGCGTACATCCGTGATCACGAGCGAGTGCAGGCCGGCGCGAAACTTCGCCAGCGCTTCGGTGCCGTTCACGGCAATATCGACCAGCCAACCGCGCCGCTGGAAGCGCGCTTCGAGCGCGGCCCGCATCCCGGCATCGTCGTCGGCGATAAGGAGACGCTTCATTGCTCGACTCCAGCGCTGGCCGCATTTGAGGAAACATCTGGCCTGGCATGGTTGGACGATGCTTCGTATAAAGGTTCGTGCAAGGGCTCGCCTAAGCGCGCGCTGCCGGCCTCGCCCTTGTTCGGCAGTCGAAGCCGGAACGTAGCTCCGCGGCCATGGCGGCTTTCCGCTGCGATCGAGCCGCCATGCTGTTCGAGAATGCGACGGCACACCGCGAGTCCAAGTCCGGAGCTGCCCGGGCGAGTGCTGAATCCGGCGTCGAAGATGCGCGGCAGGTCTTCCGGCGTAATGCCCGGCCCGGTGTCGCGAACCACGATTTCGACGCTCTTATCTTTCGAGGTATCGTCCGAGGTATCGTCAACCCCGTGAATCGAAAGCCATCCGCCACCGGGCATAAAGCGAAACGCGTTCAGCGCGAGATTGAGCAGCACCTGCTCCAACCGATGCCGGTCAGCGTGAATGACGACGCCATTCAGGCCGTTGATCACCTGCATCTCAACCCGCGCCTGCTTGGCCAGCGGCAGAAGAAATCCGTACGCCCAGTCGAGAAGCTCGCCCACGTCAGTCTCGGCCAGTTCGGGCTGGGGCGCATTGTGCAGATGCAAAACGTTATTTACGGTGGAGGAAAGAGTTCGCAGCCCGGCCTGCACGTGCTCGATCCAGCGCCGGCTTTCGTCTTCCAGATTCGCCTCGGCTAAAAGACCCGCAAACAGTTCCAGGCTGCCGAGCGGATTGCGAATCTCGTGCGCCAGCAGCGCCGACACCTCGACCAGCGCCTGCTGGCGCCGCAATTGTTCGCGCTCCTGTTCGAGCTTCTTTGCCTCGCTGACATCGCGCAAGATAAAAACCGACGTCGCGCCAAGGGAAGTTTGCTCCAGCCAGGCGTGACGGACGGCAAGCCAACGCGCTCGGTGGAGAGCCGGGCGTTCCCGCCCGGCAGAATGGGAGTCTGGGCGCCATCTGCGCGCCGCGGGGGAAGACTTGCAATTCTGCCTCGTCGCCTGTCAGCCGCGCCCGGTCCAGAGCCGCGGCGAGATCGACAGGCAGCGCATCGACCGATTCAAAGCTCCCGCCGATGAGCCGCACCGCCTCCGGATTGAGAGTCGAAATCCGAGTTTCACCTTCCATCACCAGAACGCCGCAGGGCAAGCCTTCCAGAATTCGCCGCTGGCGTTCGCGTATGCGGTGATTTTCCTCCAGGCTATTCGCCAGGTCGCGGTTGGTGACCTCCAGTTCCTGGCGGAGGTGAGCCACTTGCCCTTGCAGTTGCCCATAGGTGCGTTCGAGCGAACCGGCCGCCTCGGTAAACGAAGCAAAGGCGCGAGCCAAAGGATGCTCAGAATCGCGCCCCGCATCGCGCGGTGTCGGAAGAGTGCTGGACATGCAGAGCACATTGCAACAGTTATGCCAGCCCGGCATAAATTGCCTTAGATCGCTCTTATGCGGAGTACAGATGCAGACGACCTAATGCTCAACTTCTACGTCGGCTACGCGGCTGCATGACAATGGTGAAAGTGGAGCGACGGGCGATCGCCGTCCGCTGAAAATCTGCGCATCTTCTAGGAGCATCACCGACGAGAATCACATTGCAACCACAGCCCTCGCGCCTGGCGACGCTAATGCAGGTTGCGAAGGCTCGAATCGGCGAGCAACAAATGCTCCGGACGAACGATCATTTCCTCTTCCGCGAGAATCAGAGCCCGTTCGATCACGTTCTGCAGTTCGCGAATATTGCCCGACCATGGCTGCGCTTTTAACAACTGCAGCGCATCGAAGGATAATCGTGGCGCGGGCAGGGGCGACGCATATTTTGCGAGAAAGTGTGCGGCGAGGAGAGCGATATCTTCCGACCGCTCGCACAACGGTGGAATCTCGATGGGAAAAGCGCAGAGGCGATAATACAGATCCTCGCGAAATTTCCCCTCGCGAACCAGCGTTAACAGGTGAGCATTCGTCGCAGACACCACTCTTGCATCCACCCGCACAACTTCGGAGCTGCCCAGTCGCTGCAGTTCTTTCTGCTCCAGAAAACGAAGCAGCTTGGGTTGAAGGCTCAATGGCATCTCGCCAATTTCGTCGAGAAAAAGCGTGCCTCCCTGCGCCGCCTGAATTCTCCCTGCGTAGGATTGCATGGCTCCGGTGAAGGCGCCGCGAGCGTATCCGAAAAGTTCGGCCTCAAGCATAGTCTCGGGAATTGCGGCACAATTAACCACCGTGAAAGCGCGCGCCGAGCGCGGACTTAAATGATGAATGGCGCGGGCCACGATTTCCTTTCCGCTGCCAGTCGGCCCTGTGATCAGCACGGTGGTATTGCGCGGAGCCAGCAACCGCACCAATCGGTACACAGGCTGCATTATCCGCGAGTTGCCGATCATTCCCGGCAACCCGGGAAGGCCCGCGACAACAGATTGCGTTGCCGGCGCCTCTTCATCTCCTGCATTGTGCTCGCCGTTTTCGCTGCGCTGGTCACAATCTTCGGGTCTCGGTTGCAGAAGCCGGAAGCCTGGGCAATATATCACTCGATGTATTGGCCGCCGCCACAGCCGTATGCGATTCGCCGCTCGACTCGTCAAGCATGACGACTTCGATACCAGGAAAACGCTGCCGCACGGTGTGACTCAGTTCCTCGGCATCCAGATCGGGCAGACGGCGGTCAAGAAAAAGCACCTGCCAAAACCCGCTCTCCAGATGAACCAGCGCTTCAGCCCCTCCGGTAGCCTGCTCAAAACAACGCGCAGGAGAACGCAGACTTTCGAGGACGCGCTGGCGCACCACATTGCTCGGGCTGGCCACCAGCACGTGGTTCGCATAATTGGACGGAATCGGAAAGCTCGTCATGCTTTCGATTTGAACCGAATCTGGTTAGAACGCGATTAGATGGAGATTAGAAAACTCTGTCTAAAGCGACACCATCGTGTAGCGTCACGGGCAAATTTTGCTTTACAAGCGAAGGCTTTCGTAGGTGTCCCTCATTTTCTGCAGCGCGATTATTTTTCGACCAGCACCAACTCGCCGTTTTCCACTTTGATATCTTTCACGTTATTCGGCAGCTTCAGCTGATCACGCTGCTCGGCAAGTTTTTTCTGCAACACGCCATTTACCAGCGACACTGGCACCGAAAGATCTCCAACCTTGATCTCGGTGGCATCGAAGGTGGCATAGCCGTCCTTGGATCCAAGGTGTCCGGCCAACGTGAGGTAGACGTCTTTGCCCGCGATCTGCGTTAGAAATTGGCCGCGAACGATGTCACCATCCATCGAAACCTGATAATCCTTTATGTCGGGAACCGCGCCAGGGAACTCCATGGGAACATTCGTAGATGAAGAACCCGATGGAGAGTTGGCCGTGGGAACACTAGCCGAGGGCTTCGCGCTCGCCTCCGATGTCATTACGCCGGTAGCCTGCGCGAGTGCCGCCGACACTTCCGCGGAACTCATTCGGACTTCACTCTCACCTTCACCCGGCGCTTTCGGTTGGGCAAGCTGATTTACTTTCTCCTGAAAAGACTGGGCATTGGCGGCGGCCACGGCGGGCGCGACCACGGGCGCAACTGGCGCGGGCCGTTTCAATACGAGGACGAGAGTCACAATCGAAATTGCCAAGGTGGCGAAACTGATGATCCGTTGCAGTTTCATGCAAGAGACCTCCGCTTCATTTATGGTACGCGCGCGAAGAAGCGAGTTTTAGATGACCTTAGTGCTGGTGCTCTCAGCGCATAATGGGTGGGGAAGCTGCACGGAACTCGGTCATTTAGTCCTTTTCAAAACAACGTTCAACACTCGACAGTCCGGCGCCCGGGGTGGCTTCGAGACAAAGCCGTCCGAAAGAGTAGCGCTCTTCAACGATACCCGAACTCGCGCGGGCAGGCGCCCCCGGTAGGGATACGTCACCGTGTAGTCCTCGCCAGAGAAAAAAACGCATTACCCTCTTCGCAACGGGGCGCATTCTTGTCCGCTCGATCACCGACCAGTTTGCAGTTGAACTCCAACCGCCGAACCGGCAGCTTGCCCGTATTCCTGAATGTAATAGAGACAGAGTCCGAGTCGCCGGTGCCACTGATCAGCGTAACCGGGCAACGGATCTCAGCGCGGGCTGGCGAAACAATAACGAGAGAAACAATCATGGCCAACAGTAGGGCCGCTGTAATTCTTGTCGACATGAGTTTTCATTCGCAAACCATCGAACGAGAAGATCTCCTACAATGCCGCCACATGAGTATTCATTCGACAATTGCCAGAACATCCCCGGGATTTACCGCCGCTCCCGCAATCGACAGTATTTTTTTAACGATTCCTTTTTTCGGCGACTTGATTTCATTTTGCATTTTCATTGCTTCCACCACGATGATGCCCTGGCCCGCTTCAACCTCGGAATTTTCTTTGACCATCAGGCGCACGATGCGGCCCGGCATCGGGGCGAGGATTTTCCGCGGCCCTTTTTCGTCGCCAGAAGTTTTTTGTCGCGATCGCAACGAGCGCGGGTCGCGTAACTGCACTACGAAACGAGTGCTGCCCACCCACATGTGAAGATCAGTGGCGGTCTGCTCGCGCTTAACTTCGTAGGAACGCCCATCAATCAAAAGAGACAACACATCGCGGCGCGGAATCAGCGCATCGATATGAATTGGTCGCCCATCGAAACGGCACTCCCATTGATCGTCAACCTTTTCAAGTTCGAGACGGTGCGGCTTGCCGCTCGCTCCGCCATCCACGATCACTTCGTAAACCATAGGTTAGCGCAGCGCTTCCGAGCGCCCCTTCTGTTTCCATTTGGATGGAATCGACGCCGGTCCGGCGCTCTCGCCGTTCTTGCCCGCAGGCGATGCCGGTTCGAGCACGGCAAACATTCCGGCCGCAATGGCGGCAATCATCTCGGGTTCCAGACCTTCGGTGGCGGGTGGCGCGCTCCGCGTTCCGGACTGATTGCCGTTCGCGAGCATGCGGTCGAGGAATCCGGTATCGAGTTTTCCCGCCTGAAAATCGGCATCGAGCAGAATGCGCTGGAATAGCGAAATATTTGTCTTGATGCCGGCTACGAAATATTCATACAGAGCGCGCCCCAGGCGCATGATAGCCTGTTGCCGATCACTGCCATACCCAATCAGTTTCGCCAGCAGCGGATCGTAATCCATTGGAACGGTCCAGCCTTCGTACACCCCGCTATCCCGGCGAATTCCCGGTCCCGAAGGTTGAAGCAGCACTGTGATTCGGCCGGGACTGGGGAAGTAATTGTTGTCCGGGTCTTCGGCATAGATGCGGCACTCAATGGCGTGCCCGCGAATCGCGACGTCCGACTGCTTGAAAGGCAGTTTTTCTCCAGCCGCGATTCGAATCTGCAGGTGCACCAGATCGAGTCCCGTAGTTAACTCTGTAACCGGATGTTCCACCTGCAGGCGCGTATTCATTTCCAGGAAGTAAAAGTTCTTTTGCTTATCGACGAGGAATTCTATGGTGCCCGCGTTTGTGTAGTTGGCGGCCTGCGCAACCTTCACGGCAACTTCGCCCATGCGCTGGCGCATGTCAGCATCGACGATCGGCGACGGTGCCTCCTCCATAACCTTTTGGTGGCGGCGCTGTATGGAGCACTCGCGCTCGCCCAGCCACACCGTGTTGCCGTGTTCGTCGGCCAGCACCTGCATCTCGATATGGCGGGGATCGACAATCGCTTTCTCGATATAAACTTCGCTGTCGCCAAAAGAGCGCTGGGCCTCGCTTTGCGCGGATTCGAGCGCGGAACGCAGCTCCTTTCGGGTATTCACCAGGCGCATGCCTTTGCCGCCGCCCCCCGCGGCCGCCTTCAACATCACGGGATAGCCAACGCGCTCAGCGACCTCTTCGCCTTCCTCTGGCGACGACAGCCCGCGCGAGGTTCCGGGAACGAACGGGACGCCGGCTTTTTCCATCTGCTGCCGGGCGCTGGTTTTCGAGCCCATCAGATTCATCGAATGCGGGGTTGGCCCGATAAACTTCACGCCAGCATCGGCGCAGGCTTGAGCGAACTTCGCATTTTCTGAAAGAAAGCCGTATCCCGGATGAATGGCCTCCGCGCCCGAGCGTTTCGCTACTGCGAGAATTTTGTCGATCCTCAGATAAGACTCTGACGCCGGCGCAGGACCGATGTGGTAGGCCTCGTCGGATTTGCGGACGTGCAGCGCGGCACGATCAACATCCGAATAGACAGCGACGGTTGCGATGCCCATTTCGCGGCAGGCGCGAAGTATGCGCATCGCGATCTCTCCCCGGTTGGCGATCAGAATCTTCTTGAACATTTCAGTTCGGACGCGACGCGCCGCCCTGATTCTACCTGTGGGCGCAGAGATGTGCATGAGCCAAATCACCGGTTGGTGTGAGATGAAACAGGATCACCTCAGAGGCTACAGCGTGGTGGCGCAGTAAAATGGTGGCGCAGTAAAATGGTGGCGCAGTGGCGGGGCTCAAACCACATGGGGGACGGGCAAAGCCCCGTCCCACGCGGACTGCTTATCCTACTTGTTCTGGTCCATCACGATACCGCCCGGACCAGCCTGCTTCTCCGCCTTGGCTTTTTTGGTCGCCATGGTCTTGTCGACCCATTCATCGGCCGTCTTCAAATCGGCGGCGCGGGCTGCCGGGTCATCGCATTGGATATCGGCGCGTTCCCGGTACATCAGGTTCATGTACGCCATGGCGTCGTCATAGTCAGGACGCAGCTGGAGCGCCTTGTTGAGGTTATCGATCCCTTCCTGAACGTTGGCCGAGTTTTTTTCTTTCACCTCGGCGCACACTTTTTTGTCTTTGACCGGCAATGCGTCATCTGGCTTCATTCCTAGCTTGGCGCGCTCTTCTTGGCGCGGCACATAGGTTTGCGTCCAATCGATAACGGCCACCGAATAATAGGGCTCGGGGTCATTCGGGTCGACCTCGGAAGCCTTCTTGTAGTATTCCTTCGCCAAAGGGAATTTCTTCATCTGCAGATACAGATAGGCGATTCCTTTAATGCTGTTGATGTTCCTCGGATCGACCTCAAGCACTTTCTTGTACTCGTCAATCGCCTGCTCGCCGTAGCGGTTGTTGTCGGGAGTGTCGGCGCCGGGAATATATTGCTGCGCATAGGCTGTGGCCAGATACAGGCGGGCATTGATCAGAGACGGATCAAGAGCGACGGCTTGTTGAAAATGGTCGATCGCCTGCTCGAACTTAGAGTTCTTATAAGCCTGTACGCCCTTGTTGAGATGATCGCGCGCCTTCAGCTTATTGCAGCCCGTGCTGGATAAAATTACCAGCACCGCGGCAAGCACCACCATAAACCTTTGCGTCATTTTCATTGCTTACGAATCTCCTTGCGGCGGAGTCTTAAAAACTGAGCCCGACAGTGCGACCGAGTATTCTAGCGCCAGTCCTGAAATCGCGCTTGGAAGCCCGCCAACTCACTTGCGCATGCCAACACGCATACCTTACAGCACTCCGCTAAGTAGTTCTAGCCGCCCGCCTCTATTTTCGCTGTAATCAATCCGACTTTGTCGACCCCGGCCGAATGCGCGATATCAATAACGCTGGCTACGTCGGCAAAAGGAACGTTGTCATCGCCCTTTACGAACATAACTTTTTCGGCGCGAGTTTTGAAAATATCTTCCAGGCGTCCCTGCAACGTCTCCCAGGTGGCTTCGTCCTGATTGATTTTCAGCCCCGGAGGGTTGCCCGCCCCGTGATCAATTAACTGCACCACAATGGTGCGATCGGGCGTAGGCGGTTGCTTCTGGTCTTTTGGCGGAGGCTGAGGCACCAGGGCGTCCAAACCCTTCGGCGTCAATGGCGTGATTACCATGAAAATAATCAGCAGCACCAACAACACATCAATCAGCGGCGTCACGTTCATGTTCGCGTTTTGGCCCCCTTTGGGGCCGACTGCCATAGCCATATCGATCTCCTCTGCTTACTGCTGCACCTTATTGTCCGCCCGTTGGAGTTCGGGTGGTTGCATTCGGCGGCGGGGTAAGCGATCCCGGTTTTTTCTGATCCGTCAGGAGCCCAAGCTGGTCCACCCCGGCTGCCCGAACATCATCCACGACTTCGACCACCCAGCCAAATTTCGCGCGCGCATCGGCCTTCAGAAAGACTCGCTTGTCGGTCCGATTCGTCAATCGATCCTTGATCTTTTGCGTCAGGTCGTCCGGCTTCACCAGATCGGTTCCGAAAAAAACCTTGTCATCGCGAGTGATAGCCACCTGCAGCGCGTCTTCCTTGTCGGCATCGTGCATATCGATAGGATTATTCACTCTGGCCATGTCGACCGGCACGCCATGTTGCAACATCGGTGTAACCACCATGAAGATGATCAGCAGCACCAGCATTACGTCGACCATGGGCGTGACGTTGATGTCGGAGGTGACGTTTGCTGCCTCGTTTCGTTTTGCTAATGCCATGAAATTCTGTCTCCTGGAGTTTGCCGGTGGAGCGCCAGGCATTCTCGCCCGGCGCTCCACAAACTCAGCAACTCATGTGTGCGAATCCAGTCCCTCGCGCGAATCCTCGCGCGATCGTCTTGCGGACGTCGTGCGGACTAGGAGCGGCGCATGCTCCGGCGCTTCAGGAAGTAATCGATCAATTCGCTCGAGGAGTTGTCCATCTCCACGTCGAATGCTTCCACGCGACCGGTCAAATAGTTGAACATCATAACCGCCGGGATCGCCACGAACAGGCCGACCGCAGTGGTCACGAGCGCTTCGGAAATACCGCCTGCGACCGCTGCCAGTCCAGTTGCCTTTTCCTTGGCGATGCCGTTAAAAGCGTTCAGAATGCCGACGACCGTTCCGAACAGTCCCACGAAGGGGGCCGTCGAACCAATGGTCGCAAGACCGCCCAAGCCGCGCTTCAGTTCGGCGTGAACGATCGCTTCCGTGCGCTCCAGAGCGCGCTTCGAAGCTTCGATGGTCTCACCCGGAATTTCGCCCGGGCTATCCTGGTGGGCCTTGAATTCCATCAGGCCAGCCGTGACCACCTTGGCCAAATGACTTTTCTTGTTGCGCTCGGCAACTTTGATTGCTTCGTCGATCTTGCCTTCGCGCAGCGCTCCGGCGACGGCAGGAGCGAACGAGCGGGATTGATTGCGGGCGGCGTTAAAAGCCATCCAGCGGTCAATCATCACGCCGATCGACCACCCCGACATGATGAACAGAATGATAACCACGACTTTCGCTAGAAGCCCCATCTGCTTCCAGAGCGAAATCGGGTCCCAACCGACCGAGCTGTTATCTTGAAAAAGCCAGGCGGCAAAAAGATGGAAATTACAGAGCGCGACTGCTGCTAGGTTCACTACCATGAGTTGCTTTTCCTCCTCAGAACTGTTTCAAACCCGCTGCTAATAACTACTTCTCGAAATGCTTCCGAGTACCAAGCTCGCTTTCCCGGGCATTGCTGCAAAGCCGCACCAACGCTGGGCCAGCCGACACGTGCCAGCCCGTTCTCAACGGTTTGATGCAAGAAAACAAAAAGCAGGCAGAATTGCCTCCGGAGGTCAACCAGACCGCTCCTTTTCCGTCTAGGGAAAAGTCCGAAAGGGCTTCAACCGCCAAAGCGAGCAAAATACGCCCGACCGGAAAATCTAGCCTCCGGACAAGCTGAAGTTCACAACCACCTGGGTCTCGACCGCCACTGGCTCGCCATTCAACAGGTAGGGCTTATAGCGCCACTGCTTTACAGCCTCGATCGCCGCTGGCGCCAGCATCGGATGCCCGCTGATTAATTGCAGGTTCTGAATCGTCCCATCTTTGCTGATCTCCGCCTGCAGCACAACCGTTCCCTGAATGCGGGCCTGCTTCGCCAGTTGCGGATAATTGGGCTGAACCTTCCTGATCAGAAGACCGGTCGACACGCCGGACGAAACGCGAACCCGCTGCGGCGTTGCGACCTTAGGGACCGCGACCGGCGTCGAGCTAAGAATGCCGCCAATCACGCCGCCCGTCGAACCGCCAGGGATGCCGCCCGGAACACCACCGGGCACGCCGCCGAGATCCGGTGGCGATTCCTCTTCTTTAATCATCTGAACTTTATCTGGAATCTTGGTCGGAGTGCGCAGCTGGCCGTTGATCACTTCGCTCTGGATTTTCACCACCTTCACCGGCGCGGCTGCCGGTGGAGGAGGGGGTGGCGGGGGTGGCGGCGGAGCGACCAGGAACGTCATCAGCTGCGTCTTGGGCAGTGCATCGGTATAGATCAGAGGGATAAGGATCAATATTCCGATGAGCACGAACTGTCCAATGAATGAAATAACCGACGTAGCCAACCGCTTGGTCTTCAGTTTGTTGCCTGACTCGATGAGGCTGTCTTCAAACATGGGGCTCCTCCTGCAACAGACCTTACGAATAGTTAGACACCGGCTGCACCCGCTTTGCTCCCGTTCATTCGAGCTACTTTCGGCCTGAAATGTTGCCTTTGCCTCGGCAGTGCCCGATTTTACGCCAAGTGCCCGATTTAAACCTTCACTTTTTCCTTTGGAGGCGTAGGGCTGTTGCCGGGCCTCAGCGGCATGGCAATCGGCTTTTTGCCGCGTTCGCCTCGCCATTCCTGGTAGGCCACCAGAATCGGGGCCGCAATTGCGATCGAGGAATAGGTCCCGATCAGGATGCCGATGACCAGCGCCAGGCTGAAACCACGCAACACCTCGCCCCCAAAAAGAAACAGAGCAAGCACGGTAAGGAAAGTCAGGCCCGCTGTCAAGATAGTTCGACTTAAAGTCTGATTAATGCTTTTATTGACGATGTCGGCCAGCCGCTCCCGCCGCAGCAGCTTGATATTCTCCCGTATGCGGTCGAAGACCACAATCGTGTCGTTATTGGAGTATCCGATCAGGGTCAGAATGGCCGCGATAACGGTCAGGGAGATTTCCCAGTTCAGCAGCGAGAATGCGCCTACCGTGATCAACGTGTCATGGAAGACGGTCAATACGGCAGCGACGCCGTAGATCCACTCGAAGCGCAACGCGAGATAGACCAGCATCCCGGCCAGCGAATAAAGCGTGGCCAGAATCGCTTGCTTGCGCAATTGTTGTCCGACCTGTGGCCCAACAATCTCAACATTGCGGATATTGAAGTCGGAAACGAAGAAGCCATCCGGCAGGGAAGAAACCACGGCGGGGTCAACTACACTCTTCAGCTCATCAAGCGAGCTCAAAACGCCGCCCTTAGTCTTGTCGCGATAATCGACAATAGTCCTCGCTAGGGCGTTATAGCGCTCATTGGCGTCCTCGCTGGCGAGGTGCAGCGGATCCTTTTCCAAAAGATAATTGGCGATGCTCAGGGAGCTGGCATTATTAAGGTCTTGCTTGCCCGGAACAGCGTGGCTTTCGAGCGCCTGAATGATCTGAGTCTTGCCCTTGTCGAGAGCCTGCTCGCTGGTTTCCTGGATGTCGAGCTGAACCAGAACCTCGTCATTGCCCGCCTGCCCGTATCTTTGTACCCGCGCGTTCTTCAGTCCGGCGCGCTCGATATCGGCATGGATGGCGGCTGGATCGGGCGTGTGCGAGTACTTCACATAAACCAGCGTGCCGCCGCGAAAATCGACGCCTAGCGGGATGCCATGCCAGAACGCCATGGAAAGAATTCCAGCCACGCTGAAAATCAGCGAGAAAGTGAGGAAGTACCATTTCTTCCCGAGGAAATCGATGTTTGTATTCTTAAAAAATTCCACGCTGCGTACGATCCCTTCAGATTCAATCTTGAGGATGCCGCTAACTCTATCGCGCCACCCCGAAACGCCTTGAAAGGGCACGGCTTCAGCCGTGCCGCCCTGGACAATAATTACAGGGGCTTTAGCCCCTGAGGCCTAGCTTCAAATACTTAAAGCCTCGCCGCGCTGCTTTCGGCTCAGCACCCAATCAAAAATCACACGCGACACAAACACCGCTGTAAACAGGTTCGCAGCCAGACCAAATACCAGCGTCGTCGCAAAGCCTTTTACCGGCCCCGTGCCGAATAGAAAAAGAATCGCCGCCGAAACGATCGTCGTGACGTGCGTATCGACGATGGTGATCCACGCATGACTGAAGCCCTGCTCCACCGCCGAAGGCGGCGTCTTGCCGTTCCTCAGCTCTTCGCGAATGCGCTCAAAAATCAGAACGTTCGAATCCACGCCCATGCCCACCGTAAGAATGACCCCGGCAATGCCCGGCAGCGTCAACACCGCTCCGAAGTAGCCCATGAAGCCGAGCAGAATGACGAGGTTCAGAATCAGCGCGATATCCGCATTCACACCTGCCCAGTGGTAGTAAATGAGCATAAAAATAAGGACGGCGAGCATGCCGAACACAGCCGCCCGAACGCCGGAACGAATCGAATCGGCGCCAAGCGAAGGCCCCACCGTCCGTTCTTCCAGATACTTGATGCCGGCCGGCAACGCGCCCGAACGCAGCGTCATCGCCAGGTCCTGAACCTCTTGCTGGGTGAAGCGGCCATTGATGATGCCGGTGTCATGGATCGGTTCTTTGATCACCGCCACTTCCTGCACCTTGTTGTCGAGAATAACTGCCAGATTGTCGCCAACGTGAGCGGAAGTAAAGGAATAGAACTTTCGCCCGCCCTCGCCGGTGAGGATAAATCGCACCGCGGGCTGGCCATTTTCGTCGGTGGTAGGTTCCGCGGTGCGAAGATCGCGGCCAGTCACAGCCGAAGCGCGAGAGATCAGGTACCACTGCTCGCCGCCCTCTTCGTCGCGACGTGAACCGATGCTCTTGCCCTGCATCAGCACAGCATCCGGTGGCAGCACCCCACCCTTATCCTGCAACGCCGCTTGCTCACTCGAATAAGGTCCGCCCAGCGACTGCTTGATCTCAAGCATCGCGGTCGACTGCATAATTTGCTTCACCCGCGCCGGATCGTCCACGCCGGGAAGCTGAACCAGAATTTGATACTGCCCAAGCCCATGCTCCTGAATCACCGGCTCGCTCACGCCCAGCTGATCGATGCGATTGCGGATGGTCTCAATCGCCTGCTCCACCGCACGGTTCTTCAAATCGGCCAGGTTTTGCGCTTTCATCGAGACCGTCCAGGAGTTCTCCGCGCCCGAGCTCGCGTCATAATCCGGCAACCGGTCGGCGACAATGCTCTTGAAATCGCTTGACTGCTCCGGAGGCACACCTTTAACCGCAATCATGTCGGGATGATTCACCGGATCGGGCTTGGTGATGTCCGAGTAATTGATCTTGTGCGTGCGCATGTCTTCCTTGAGACGCGCAATCGCATTATCGGAGTCGACATTGACCGCGTCGTTGACCTGCACCTGCAGGATGAGGTGCGTTCCGCCGCGAAGATCAAGACCGAGGCTGATGTGATCGTGTATCAGCGCCAGCGGACCACGGCCCGCCCAAGTCCACGGAGGTCCGAAGATGCCCGTGACGAACACCAGCAGGATTGCGAAGATAACCACTAACTTCCAGGTAAGATTCTTATTCATGAAAAACCGTCGCTAGTCTTTGGTCGTTAGTCGCTCGTCGTTAGCTAAACCAACGGCAAAGTCGTGATCGCCCTGCGAGCGACCAGCGACAATCGACCAACGGCCAAAACTACTTTCCTTCTTCCGCCGTCGTCACCGATACCACCGATGCACGGCTGATTTCGAGCTTCAGATTATCCGGCGGCACGCGCACCGTGACCGCATCGTCCTTGAGACTGATGATCGTTCCGCGCAGCCCGCCGCTGGTTACGACCTTGTCCCCATTTTTCAACGTGCTGAGCATGGCCTGCCATTTCTTCTGCTTCCGCTGCTGCGGCATAATCAGCAGGAAGTAGAAAATGGCAAAAATAAACAGCAGTGGCGCCAGGCCAAGCAGACCGGAACCCCCGGGTAGCTGCAACCAAAACGCCAATCCGCTAACCATGCCTGACAAAGCTATATCTGCTCCCAAGTCGATCTTCCGTAACGAAATACGCGACTAAAGCCATGGCCGTGCGAGCCCCCGCCTGCGGCTGGCCGAGCGGAACTCGGCACAAGTTTGCTTCTCTCGCAAATCCTACCAGCAGCAGACTAGAACCGGCGCTGCCGCACCCCGGTTTTGATCGGAACGGCACAGAAAGAAAATGACTTAATCCCTAAGTTGAATAGAATGCAGGACGCCCTGCACAAGTGTCAAGGTGGGAACGTCGATTTTACAAGTCGTGAACAGCAGCTGCAGTCTTGCGGCAGTCTCCCGCCAGTTTCAACTTCCGGCGCGAATCCATGCTCTCACCGTCCGCATAGTGGAAAGATAGTAGTGCAGATTGTGGACCGTATTCAAAACCTGCGCCAGCAGTTCATTCGAGGCATAAAGATGACGTAGATAGGCGCGAGAATAGCGCCGGCAAACACGGCAATCGCATGCCGGATCAAGCGCGCTCTCATCCTGCGCATAACGCGCCTGCTTGATCGACAGCTTGCCTTCCGAAGTAAACAGCAGCCCGTGGCGGGCAGCGCGCGTCGGCAGAACGCAATCCATCATGTCGACGCCCGACCGAGCGTAGAAAACAATTTCCTCCGGAGTCCCAACTCCCATCAGATAGCGCGGCTGATTAGATGGAAGATGCTCAAGAGTGGATAAAACAATGTCGCGAGTAAGCTCCCGCGGTTCACCCACACTTAACCCGCCAATAGCGTATCCCGGAAAACCAATGTCAACGGTGCGCCGAGCCGACTCGCGCCGCAGTTCCGCATCCATCCCACCCTGCACGATCCCAAACAGTGACTGAGTTTGAGACCGCTCATTCCCACGCTTGTCATTCCCACAATTGTCATCCCCACGGTTATCATCCCGAAGATTGTCATCATCCCCACTCTTGTCATCCTGAGCGAAGCGATGGACCTTCTTTCCCTGCGAGCTGACAGCCGAGAGCCGAGAGCTGCTCCAAGGCACCTCGTCCTTGTGCTCTTCAAAATATTTCTTGCAGCGTGCGGCCCAGCGCAAAGTCATCTCCATCGACGCCCGCGCGCGCCGACCATCCGCCGGATACTCCGTGCACTCATCGAAAGCCATGATGATGTCAGCCCCCAGCCCAATCTGCACCTCCATCGATTTTTCAGGACTAAGAAAATGAGCCGACCCATCCAGGTGCGAGCGGAACGCCACGCCCTCTTCACTAACCTTGCGCAGATCGTTCAGGCTGAAAACCTGAAACCCTCCAGAGTCAGTAAGTATGGCCCGATCCCAAGCCATGAACCGATGCAGCCCGCCCAGTTTACGAACCGTCTCAACCCCCGGCCGCAAATAAAGATGATAGGTATTGCCCAGCAGGATCTCGACCCCAAGCTCCTCCAGCACATCCTGCGAAACACCCTTAACCGACCCAAGCGTTCCGACCGGCATGAACACCGGCGTCTCCACCAATCCGTGCGGAGTAATGAGCCTGCCAGCACGGGCGGAGCCACGCGTAGCTTCAACCTGAAATTGGATAGACACTGCGGAGGATTCTAAAGCAATTGCAGAGGCAGGATTGCAGAGTTAGGAATTGCAGAAGTCAGAGGTCAGATTGCAGAAGTAAAACCAGGTAAGCCGTTAGCGAGCATGGCTTTCACCTCTGCAATCTGACCTCTGACCTGCCCCTCTACTTCGCATACAAATTCTTAACCACCTCCCCTCCCTTCATCACAAACTTAACCCGCTCAAGCGTCGTGACATCTCCCAGCGGATCGCCATCCACAGCCACAATGTCGGCCCACTTTCCCGCCTCAATCGTTCCCACCTTATCCGACCACCCCAACAGATCCGCATCATTAACAGTTGCCGCCTGAATCGCCTGCAGCGGCGTCATCCCCAGCTTCACCATCACCGCAAATTCATGCGCGTTCAGCCCATGCGGATACACCGCCGCATCGGTGCCAAACCCAACTTTCACTCCGGCGGCAAAAGCGTGGGCCACATTCTTGCGTGCCGCCGGCATCACCTCGTGTCCCTTCGCAATCAACTCCGGAGGCGTGCCAATTTTCTCCGCGTTCTCGAAGAACCAATCCATGAGATAAAGCGTCGGCACCAGATAAGTTCCGTTCTTTTTCATCTCGGCGATCGCCGCATCATCGATATACGACCCATGCTCAATCGAATCCACCCCCGCCTCCGACGCCCACAGAATGGCCTGCGCCCCATGCGCGTGCGCCGCGACCTTTCGCCCCAGTCGGTGCGCCTCCGAGACAATCGCCTTCATCTCCTCCAGCGTGTATTGCGAGGCCTGCGGATTGTCCCCATGCGAGAGCACCCCGCCCGACGCCATGAACTTTATCAAGTCCGCGCCATACTTGATGTTTTGCCGGACCATATGCTGGACGCCATCCACGCCATCGGCCACGCCGTCGGCCGTAGCGTGATATTCAAACGGCAGCAGGTTATTGTCCGCATGTCCGCCCGTAATGCTAAGAGGTGGCCCGCTGACCAGCATCCGCGGCCCCGGAACATCCCCCGCATTGATGGCATCGCGCAACGCAACATCTGTGAATCCCCTCGCTCCCACATTGCGGACCGTCGTAAAGCCAGCCTCCAGCGTAACGCGTGCATTGCGCGCCCCATTCAAGGCCTCGCGCGGTATCGAAATCCCCAACTGCGAATAACCGAAGTTAGTGGTGAACGTAAGGTGCGTATGCGCGTCGATCAATCCCGGAAGCACAGTCGCGTTCGGAAGATCGATGATTTGAGGATTAACGCCCTGGGCCCCCGCTGGAATTTGCGCGTCAGGGCCAACGCTCGCGATCTTGCCTCCCTGAATAATGATGGTTTGATTGGTAAGCGTCTTACCGGATTTCACATCCAGCAAATGTCCCGCGTGAATCACGACGGTCTTTGGAACTGCAGCAGGCGCAGCCTGCGCCCGGGACAAACTGGCAAGGGCAAGCAAAAAGATAAACACAGATAGATAACGGCTCGTCTTCATTCCATCCCCCAGTGAGAATTGAGTATGTCTGGCTGAGAACCTTACAACGCCGGGGTGGGATGCAGCAACCGTTTCCCAAGTCCGCTGCGAACCAGGAAATCCCGTTCCATTAATTTTCGATTAATTTCGCCCCACGCGATTGACGGGGCTCAAGCGCGGCAGTAACCTGCGCTGGTTGCGAGCAAAGAGCTATGCGCAAAGAGGATCTCGATCAATTGCGTCTCGCCTACAAAAAGGCAGTCGATGCATGGGTGGCTACCATTCGCGCCGAAGAAGCCCTAGCCACTCCCGACCATTCCATGGTCGCCATGGAGCACTGGGACGATGCCCACTTCCGTGAACAAGACGCCCAGGCGAGAGCGACCGAGGCGCGCGACGCCTACAAAGACGCGCTTCGTACCGTCAACTACGGCATCTAGCTCGTTGTCCCATGCGCATACAATCGGGTTGTCATCACGTGAATAAAATTGTCATCCCGAACAAAGTGAGGGATCTCCATTTTGCTGCGAGCCGTCAGCCCGCGCCCGCATAGCGTTCGCGCCATCGCGGCATTGTTCGCTCTCTGCGGAATTTTTCTAGGAATCATCGGCGCGTTAATGCTGGCTCGTCCAGGCACCGTATCGATGTCGGTCGGCGCGCCACTCCTATTCGGACTGGAATTGTCCGGACCCTATATGTTCCTGCTCACCGCCATCGTCGCAGGCGGAGTGGCGTGGGGCTTGCTCGAACTCAATAACATCGTGCGTCACGCCGCAGTTCTAATCGCTATCGCGGGAATTGTAATGTTGGTGCCATCCGTCTCAGCCGCGACGGTAATGGTGCAAGCAAAAGCGTTGGCCTTTGGCGGACTGGGAATCATCGTGCGCGTAATCGTGGCATGGTATTTATCGCGCGGAGATGTGGCCGACGCATTTCGCCGCCCGTCACAAGTTTAAGTCCAGAGGAAATTTATCCCACTCCTCGAAGCCGGCTCTTCAACTCTTCTGGATGCGCCGCAAACTCGACCGCCTCCTCTCGATCGAGGTGCCCGTCCCGCACCAGCCGAGACAGCGATTCCTCCATCGCGATCGACCCCTTGGCTTTGGTCATCGTGATCTCTTGATTCAGATGTTGCAGCGCGTTGTGCCGTATGTGCTGCCGCGCCCCGTATCCGATCATCAACAGTTCAACCGCCGGAATGCGCCCACCCTTGCGGCTCGGCAACAAAGTCTGCGTCAAAACCGCCGAGATCGCCATCGCCAGCTCCTGGCGAATCGTCGCCTGCCGTTGCACCGGAAACGAATCACAAATACGCGAGATCGCAGACGCCACATCAGTCGTGTGCAGCGTCGAGAGCACCAGATGCCCGGTCTCGGCCGCCGAAACCGCAATCGCCATGCTCTCCTGATCCCGCATCTCACCAATCACAAGCACGTCCGGCGCCTGCCGCAGCGCCGCCCGAAGAGCCGTCGGAAAATCAGCTGCGTCAGTTCCAACCTCCACCTGCTCGATCACGCTGCGCATATGCTGATGCTCATATTCAACCGGATCTTCGATGGTCACAATGTGCCGCGCATCGCGTTGATTGATCTCGTTCACGAGCGCCGCAAGTGTCGTAGATTTCCCCGCGCCAGCCGCGCCTCCAATCAGAACAAGCCCGCGGCGCAACCCCGCCAGATTGCCGACCTCAGTGGGAAGGCCAAGCTCGCTGAGAAGAGGCACCTTCATCGGCAGCGCCCGAATGGTAGCCGCAGCGTGTCCCCGCTCCCGATGCAGGTTAATGCGAAATCGTCCGAGGCCAGGAATTCGATAAGAACAATCGGCAATCAGCGAATCGCGATACTGAGCCGCGCCCACCGGAGTGAGAACAGGCTGCACCAAAGCTTCAATCTCCGATCCATCGAGCGCAGATTCGCCAATCTTTTCGACCGCCCCATTGATGCGAATCGAAGCCGCCGCACCATGAACCAGAAGCAGATCGCTGCCGCCGCGACGCAACAGTTCTGCCAAAAAATCGTGCAGCCTTGTGTCTTCAGACAATGAGTCCCTCCGCGCTGAACGCGTAACTACTGATCGTAACGTAGAGAGCTTCTTGCGTCAGTGTTGGGTTTGTGGAGCGACGGGCGTCCTCGCCCGTCCAGCCGAGCAACGCTCAGCAGAAGTGCTCCAGAAGAACGTTCATTTCCTGGCGCGCACTGGCTCCTTCTCCCCCACCCGCTCGCTAACCTTAAACGTCATCTTGCCCGCCTTCTTATCCGCATCCACGATCACGTGATCCCCGTGCAGCACCTCGCCATCGAGAATCTTCATCGCCAGCGGATCCTGCACCAGCTTCTGAATCGCCCGCTTCAGCGGACGCGCACCAAAGTTCGGATCGTAGCCTTCGGTAAAGAGCAGTTCTTTCGCCGCATCCGTCAGCTCCAAAGAAATCTTGCGATCGGCCAGCAGGCGGCGCAAATCCTCCAGCCGCAAATCGACGATCTTCACCAGCTGTTCCTTGCCCAGTGGATGGAAGATGATGATGTCGTCCACGCGATTCAGGAACTCGGGTTTGAAATGGCCATGCAGCGCCGCCAGCACCTGCTTTGAAGCCTCTTCAAACGCCGCCGCGTTGCGCACATTCTCCGACTGCAAATACGACGAGCCGATGTTCGACGTCATGATGATCACCGTATTCTTAAAATCTACCTTGCGCCCTTTGCCGTCGGTGAGCCGCCCGTCGTCCATGATCTGCAGCAGAATGTTGAAGACATCGGGATGCGCTTTTTCAATTTCGTCAAACAGCACCACCGCATAAGGATGCCGCCGCACCGCCTCGGTCAACTGTCCGCCCTCGTCATAACCAACATATCCCGGAGGCGCGCCGATCAGCCGCGAAACCGCATGCTTCTCCATGTACTCCGACATGTCGATGCGAATCAGGCACGCTCGTCGTCGAAAAGAAATTCCGCCAGCGCCCGCGCAAGCTCGGTCTTGCCGACGCCCGTCGGCCCAAGAAAAATAAACGACCCGATCGGCCGCTTCGGATCGCTCAGCCCCGCCCGCGAACGTCGTATAGCGTTCGCCACCCGCTCCAGAGCTTCATCCTGGCCAATCACACGCTGGCGCAGGCGATCTTCCATCGTGATCAGTTTCTTGACCTCGCCTTCGAGCATTTTCGACACCGGGATGCCAGTCCACTTCGAAACGATGCGCGCAACATCTTCCTCGTCGACCTCTTCTTTCAACATGCGGTGTCCCGACTTGCTGTCGATCTGCGCGTTGACTTTATTGAGTTCCTCTTCCGTGTTCCGAATCAGCCCATAGCGGATCTGCGCCACGCGCTCGAGATTGCCTTTGCGCTCTTCCGCCGCTTCTTCGATCTTCAGCTGTTCGAGTTTTTCCTTCAATGCCCGAGCTTTGGCGATGACATCTTTTTCCTGTTTCCATTTCGCTTTGAGCGCATTCGACTGTTCGCGAATTCCCGCCAGCTCCTTCTCAACATTGTGGAGTCGCTCCTTCGAATTGGCGTCGTCCTCTTTTTTCAGCGCCTGCTTTTCAATCTCCAGTTGCGTGGCCCGCCGCTCCAGTTGGTCGATTTCCGTGGGCATGGAATCAATCTGTATGCGCAGCGACGAAGCCGCCTCGTCGATCAGGTCGATGGCCTTATCCGGCAGAAAACGATCGGAAATATAGCGATGCGAAAGCGTAGCCGCCGCTACAATTGCCGAGTCTTTGATTCGGACGCCGTGGTGTACCTCGTATTTCTCCTTCAAGCCACGCAAGATTGCAATCGTGTCTTCGACATTTGGCTCGCCCACAAAGACGATCTGAAAGCGCCGTTCCAGCGCCGCGTCTTTCTCGATGTACTTCCGATATTCGTTGAGCGTGGTCGCTCCAATGGCGCGCAGTTCTCCGCGGGCCAGCGCCGGCTTCAGCATGTTCGAAGCGTCAATCGAGCCTCCAGCCGCGCCCGCCCCAACCAGCGTATGCAACTCGTCGATAAAGAGGATGATCTTTCCTTGCGAGTCTTCAATCTCTTTCAGAACGGCCTTCAAACGGTCTTCGAATTCGCCGCGATACTTCGCACCCGCCAGCATCGCGCCCAAATCGAGCGCGACCACGCGTTTATTTTTCAGCACCTCGGGCACGTCGCCCGAGATGATCCGTTGGGCAAGGCCTTCCACAATGGCCGTCTTGCCCACACCCGGCTCGCCGATCAGCACAGGATTATTCTTCGTTCGCCGCGATAGCACCTGCACCACGCGCCGAATCTCTTCATCCCTCCCAATCACCGGATCGAGCTTGCCCCGCCGCGCCTGCTCGGTAAGATCGCGAGCATAGCGTTCCAGCGCCTGGTACTTCGCCTCCGGATTCTGGTCGGTAATGCGTTGCGATCCGCGCACAGCAGTCAACGCCTTAAGAATCGCATCGTGTGTCGCCCCAAAACGCGCGAGCAGTTGCTGTGCGGCATCACGCTTAAGGTCAGTCAACGCCAGCAGCATGTGCTCGGTCGAAACATATTCGTCCTTGAAGGTGGCGGCTTCCTTAAAAGCTGTCTCGAGCAGCTGATTCACCTGCGATGACATCGACGGTTGATTCGCACCGCTGCTTCCTGAAACTTTCGGAAGCTTCTCGATTTCCTTGTAAACGTCGCTCAACAAGGCCTGCGGCCCGATGCCAATTTTTTCCAGCACTGGCGCAACAATGCCTTCGCGATCCTCGACCAGCGCCGCCAGCAAATGCAACGGGACAAGCTCCGAATTGCCATGCTCTGAAGCCAGTTCATTCGCGCGCTGGACCGCCTCCTGCGCCTTAACTGTAAATTTGTCCCAACGGATGGCCATGGTTACTCCAATCTCTAACTTGTCAATTCGTAATTGAGTAGTTGAAACGAATCTATCTCCAAGACGTGACGGCATGAAAGACCAGGTACATTGACATCGCCTGCTCCAGCGCGCCGATCGAAGCATGGAATCTCTCCACCTTCTTGTCGAACTCCTTGCATAGGGGCAGGGCGTCGGGACCCGCGAGGCCGGAATTCGGTGCAATATCACGTCTGTGATGAACAATTCCGAACGAATCGGCATGCACCTGTTCGAGCAGTTTGTGTACTCCCGACTTGTCCTTGAACAGGAACCCCGCCTCTCTCGTCGCTTTTACGAAGGCCCGCTGTGTCCTCTCCAACTCCGCGCAATCCTGCAATGCGTGCGATGCTCTTTCGGCGTCGGTCGGATTCCAACCGTCGAGTGCATAAACATAATCCAACATCCGACTGTAGATGTCGAAGCGACGGTTGTAGAAATCAAGCCGTAGTTTCTCGCGACTCGTCCAGAATGCGCCTGCAGCAACTAATAACGACGCCAGCGACATCGCAAATGCTAGCAATGGAAGTAGAGCTGCTAAGTTGTGCATGATCCACCTCAGGGGCAAAAGCCCCGTCTTTTTCGTACGCCTTAATCGGCACGACCGAAAGTCGTGCCCTTCCCGCTTTCTTCGTGTTTCCCCCGGTTGTTGCTGCCAATTCGTGAGGGCCTTTTCCGTCACGAATGCTCCCAGGTTTCGACGCATCTCGCCGGAGCCCAGCAGCCGCGATTGCCTTTTCGCGGTCGCGGAGTTCTTCTAGAATGCTAATCTTGTCGGTGAAGCTGAGCGCGGCGAGGCGCTTGCGCATCTCCATTTTGGCCTTCGATTAGTTTCGCTCGCAACGCCCGCGCCTGAGCTGAACTCATCCGGGATATGGCTGTTGTCTTCCGCCACTTGCCAGCATTGTCCCTCAAACACAGAGGCCGGAGCAAAGCCCCGGCCCCATGGACTGGCAACTGATCACTGGCAACTGCTTATGCGGCTTTGCCGACGCCCTTCGGCTCTTTGCCTTCGAGCGTCTTCTGAGTGCCGACATTTACCTTGATCTGCTTCGGTTTCGCTTCGGCCTTCTTCGTCAGCGTCACCTTCAGCACGCCCTTGTCATAGTTCGCCTGGACGCTGTCCTGATCAACCGTGTTCGGCAGCGTGAAGGTCCGTGTGAAGCTGCCATACTGCCGCTCAACGCGGCGATAGTTCTCTTCTTTCTCTTCCTTCTCGAACTTCCGCTCGCCATGAACGGTAAGCGTGTTGTTCTCGATGCGGACATCGATGTCTTTCTCATCGATTCCCGGCACTTCGATCTTCAACGTCACGTTGTGCTCGTCTTCATAAACGTCCACGGGCGGCGCGAATGCGGTGTTGGTGAGCGCTTCTTCGCCGCTGCGGCCCTCCGGGGCATAAAAGTCGCGGAACAAGCGATTCATGCGGTCTTGAATGGTGGCAAACTCACGAAACGGTTCGTAACGGGTAAGCAAAGTCATAACTAATCCCCTTCTATTTGAAATTTCTCGGGGAGCCTTTCAGAAGCTCCCGGGTTCACAATTAGTGTACTCACATCATAGAATCTTAGTGTGTTATTGTCAAGTCTGGTATCTCCCTGTTTTTCATTCGCTTACACTCAATATCAGGCACTTGAGGTAGCTCGTTTCAGGGACGTTCAGTAATATTGGATGATCCTTTGCCGCCCCCAGGTTCTCTACGATCCGCAAAGATCTGTGGACATCCTGAGCCGCGTCCGCTAGCACTTTGACGAAATCCTGAACCCCCACGTGAAACGAACATGAGCAAGTGATTAAAATCCCTCCCGGCCGCAACATTTTCATGGCACGCAGGTTCAGTTCTTTGTAGCCGCGCAGCGCCTTATCCAGCTCGCGCTTGCTCTTGGCGAAAGCCGGCGGATCGAGAACGATGGTGTCATAGCGCCGGTTGGCGGCAGCGTAGTCTCTCAACAGATCAAAGGCATTCGCCTCAATCCATTCCACTTCCCGGTCGTTCAGCGATGCGTTCTTCTCCGCCATTTCTAGCGCCGGGCGCGAGCTGTCCACTGCAGTGACGCTGGCGCATTTCTGAGCCAGATGCAGAGCGAATCCTCCTTGATAGCAGAACGCGTCGAGCGCCTCACCGTGGGCGTATCGCGCAGCCGCGGCATAGTTTTCCCGTTGATCGAGGAAGGCGCCGGTCTTCTGCCCTTCAAAGGCGTCGTAATGAAAGCGGACGCCAGTCGCATCATCTCCATCCGTCGCCTCTCCGCTGGTCGTCTCTGCGATCATTGTCCTCCTGTTCGCGGTCGTTCCGTTCGCGGTCCTTCCATTCATACCAATAACGGTCGAGCTTTTCTCGCCGAGAAGCAGTCCTGACGCTCGCGGCGGCAATTGCTCCAAGCTCCCGTATGCGAGGCTCGACGCGCTCGACAATCCCCTCCGGATGAAATTCTTCGGCCAGCGTCTGCACGATGGCTTCACGCACGGACCCACGATCCATAGCCTGGGTCAGGATCTGCAGCGCGAGAATATCGTTATAACGATCGACAATGAGCCCAGGCAGAAAATCGGCTTCGCTGAAGACAATGCGGTAGGCGTTTGTATTCGTGACGACTTTTCGACGATAGCCGATGGCAGCGCGGATCCGTTCCGCAACCAGCGCAGGAAAATCTTCCACCGAGCCATGCGAAATCATGCGAATCGCAATTTGCGAGGAGGAACTGTAAAGCGCCGTTCCAAGAAATTTGCCGCGCTGATCCAGAACGCGAACTACAGATCCGGGAGCGATCTCTTTTTCTTCGACGAGGTCCGAGCGGTAAACCCACGGATGGCGAGCCTGCAGGCGAGTGGCTCCGCGAATCGAGACTTTCACGGAGGGCTCCGCCGATAAGGCAGTCTTTTTCGACATCAATTGATGTTATAGCGAAGAGAACTTTGCTGTGAGAAGGGACAGCGACCAGGGTCTGACGGCGCGTGTGGACGTTTCCTCAAAAACTCTCACTTACCACGAATGGGAAGGGCACGAGTTCCACTTACCACGAATGGGAAGGGCACGAGTTCCACTCGTGCCGCTAAGGCGGCGGAAATGTGCCTGCGCTTTAGCGCCTGAGGTGCGTCGCCGCGAGTGCCTTCACATCTACGTCAGGATCGACGAAGCGTCACGACTCCGTTTGCCGGGCAGTTCTCCCCAATCCCGAACCGCCCCCACGCTAGCCGTCACCGCTCCCATCATCACCTTCTGAAATGCCGCCTGAAACTGCTCCATCTCTGGCCCGGTGCCGATCGTTATGCGGGTGTAGGTGGGCCATGACGGCCATATGCGTCCAATAAATACATTCTGTTTTGCCATCGCATCGATCGCTCGCCTTCGCAGGCTTCTTCGTATCCAGCATGAAGCAATTCGATTCCGATGGAATGTAGGAGTATCCGTTGCGATCAAGCCATGCGAATACCTGGCTCCGGACAGTGGCGTTGATTCGCTTGCGCTCCGCCACCAGCGACGCCTCTTTCAAGCTGGCCGAAGCGGCAACCACCGCCGTTATCGGCTGGAAATTCCACCCGCCGTAGTTGGCAATCTTCTCCTGCAGATCGGGACGGGCAAACGCCACTCCGCAACGCAGCCCAGCCATGCCATAAATTTTTGAGAAGGTGCGCAGCAGCACTACATCCTTGCCTGCCTTCACCAGGTCCATCACCGACGGCGCGTCAGAAAAATGGATATAAGCTTCATCGACCAGCACGATCGAATCTTTCGGCTTGTTTTCAACCAGATATTCGATATCCGAATGACTGGTGAGCGTCCCGGTCGGATTATTCGGGCTGCAGACATAGAAAACCCCTGCATCCGGAGCCGCGGCCAGCATCGCCTTTACGTCGTGCGCGTAGGTTTTCGTCAAAGGGACTTTCACGATCTTCGCGCCAGCCGCCTTAGCCGCAAACATTCCCGCTTCGTATCCGGGATCGGCCGTCACATAGCTGCGCTGCGGCGACGCAAATGAGGCGACGGTGTAGTGCAGAGGCCCGCTTGATCCGGGATAAACACAAATCTGTTCCACTTTCAGCCCTTCCTGTTTCGCCAATGCCTTGACGAGATCGTCGGTAAGCCAGTCGGAATAGCGGCCGCCCTGCGAAACAATGGCCGCCACTGCCTCGCGCGCCGAAGCACAAGGCCCAAGCGGATTTTCATTGGAGTTAATCCTTACCGCATCCGGCGAAAAAGCGTGGGCGTGGGGTTGCGCGTGAGCCAGCATCGGTTCAGTCACAATGCGCAAGGCCATCGCGGCCGTTGCCGCGGCTGACAGGCTGAGAAATGAACGGCGGGACGCGGAAGGAATCCTCAAGTCGTCGCGATTAGAAGCCATCACTCACCTCGTGCGAGCAATCTTACCGCAAAAATTAACTGTTTAGTTGGCCAGCAATTGCCTGGCAATGGCCGCATCTTCATTGAGATTTTGCGACATGCGGGCAGCCGTGGATTCGGCGGCCCGAGCCGCCTCATCGTGCCCGCTCAAAGCAAGAGCCTGCGCCAACAGCAGGTAACCTACCGGAGACGGCTGCAGCTCGACCGACCGCTCATAGTCGTCCGTGGCTTGGCTGATGTCACCCGCGCGTTGCGCCACCAGCCCAAGACCGCGATACGCCGCAGAATTACCGGGCTGGTCCCGCAGCGCAGCTTCGAAGTCCAGTTTGGCATTGTCGTATTGTTTCACCGAGAGGTGAGCGTACCCGCTGTTAGCTTCGGCTTTTGCCCGCAAGGGAGGGGCAGTCAGCGGGAACTGAACGACCTTCGCATATCCATCCAGCGCGGCCTGATAGTTTCCATGCATCTGCTCATAGGTCGCGATATTAAACCTCGCCAGCGGATCGTCGGGTTGCAAGGCACTTGCTCGTTGCAGATGCAGCAAAGCCTCCTGCACCCGGTTCTCAGCGATCAGCGCGAGCGCAAGATTCTCTTCGGCTGGAAAATTTCCTTCGGTGACCGCAAGAGTATGCGTCCACAGCGTGACATTGTCTCTCCAGAAACTCACCTGCCGATGAAGCCCGGTTCCAAGCATCAGCAGAATAGCCAAGCCAACAGGCGCAGACACGGCCGCGGGAATATGCCAGCGTTCGATCAGATCCGCCGCGCCCCAGCAGACCATCACGAAAATTCCCAGCAGCGGAATATAGGCGTAGCGGTCGGCCATCGCGTGCGGCCCAATCTGAACCAGTCCGGTCATGGGAAACATCGTCCCCAGGAACCAGAGCCATCCCACCACAAAGGGCCTGCGTCGTCGAAAAATCAGCACCACGATCGTGACGCCAACAAGCGCAAACACCGACAACATGATCGCGGGAATGCTGATCCCATATCCAGGGTGCGGATACACCAGTGCCAGATTGGCCGGCCAGAAGCCCTTCCCGAGATATCTCACATAAGAGATGGCGGCATTGCCCATGCGTATCCACAGCGGGAGCTTCGATCCTGGTCCGTGCGTCTCCACCACATAATTGAATGCCTTTCCTCCCTTCATGGTGATGATCGCGGCCATGGCCGACATCGCAAACCAAGGCACTTTCTCCCAAACTAGTTTCCCGAAAGAAACGTCTAATTTCTCGCAAGAAACGTTCCCAGTCGCTCCGCCTGCAACTCCCTCCAAACACGCGAGACGACCGAGCGGCCAATAGTCCAGCAGAAGCAGAGCAAACGGAAAGGTGATCACCTGCGGCTTGCTCATCAGGCCGAGAGCATAGGCGAGCGTGACCGCCATATAACGCCCGACGCCAGGTCGGCGCGCATACCAGCCGTAGGCAGCCAATGCGATCAGAAAGAAAAACATGCTGAGCACGGTTTTCTGTTCCGAAATCCATGCCACCGACTCCACATTGATCGGATGCAGGGCAAAAAGCGCGGCGACCGCCACACTCCGCCAAACCAGGCCCGTAGCGCTTTCCAGAATCAGGAACAGCAGCACCGCATTAGCCGCATGGAAAAGCACGTTGATGATATGAAATCCCGCCGGATTCAAGCCAAACATCTGGCAGTCGAGTGCATAAGAAAGCCACGTAATCGGGTGCCAGTCCAGTCCCTTAGGAATCTGAAACGCCCATACGATGGTGTGCCAGGTGAGCCCTGCTCGCACCTGCGCGTTCTCCGTCACGTTGATCGGATCGTCGTAATTGAGAAACGGAGCCCGAGTCACCGGGTTGTAGAGGACAATCGTCGCCAGCGCCAGCAGAAGGCAGAGAATCACCCGCCGTTTTTGCGGGTCGCGAAAAAGAGGGAAATGAGAGAACGCCTCAGCCGGTCGTTCCTCACCCGATCTTTGCCCAGCCGATCGCTCCTCAGCCGGTCGTTGCAACGACCCCGCATCGGCCGTCTCTGTCATTGCATCTAGCTGGCAGCCGGCTGTTCCGCCGGCGAGGAGGAATGGTCCTTATGTGTACCTCTGTGCTCGCGCCGAATCGCAAGCAGATCTTTGTGCAGAAGATCGAGAACATTCGACGGTATCTCCGACCCCCACTCGTCGATCTCTTTTTCATCCCAGTGCCCATTCAGCCGCAGCGCCGAATCAGTCATGTCTTCCGGAAACGCCAGCCGGTAAGTCCCTTCTCGCCCCAGCACATCGCCGATCTGCCGCCCCGTATGCCATTCGTAGACGCGCCGCGTTGAATTGCCGCCGTTGTTGATATACGCAAGCAGCGCCTCGCCTTCCTCACCGTAATCCGGACGATAAAACCACGCCTGCGGCGCGTCCGCCTTGGGCCGCGCGCGTTTCCGTCCCGTCACCGTCACCACTTCCTGCTCCGGCTTCACCTCATTCGCGGGGTTGTAGTAATAAATCCGCTGGCATGACTCGCAGACCATCACCTTCTCGCCCAGTGTGAGTTCGTTATAAGTCTGCGGACGCAGCATCACCTGGCATCCCATGCACTTCTGTCCCCGGACCTCCGCCAGCCCGCTCCCGCGAAACTTCGCCACCCGCTCATAATGCCGAAGCACATCTTCCGAAATCTGCTGCCGCAACCCATCCCGCTTCGCATTCCACTCCGCGAGTTTCTTCTGATCTTCAGCCGTAACCTTTCGCGCATCTTCTTTTTCTTTTTCGATCTCGGCCGTCTCCGCCTTAAGCTCAGCCTCCGCCGCCTTGACCTCTTTTTCCCGCGCCTCGACGTTCACCATCACCTCGAGGATCTGATCCTCATTAAGCCGTATCTCTTCCTCGGCAAATTGAATCTCATGCAGCAGCGCCTTATATTGTTCGTTGGTTTTTACGTCGAGAGATTGGTCGCGATACTTGGAAATCTTGCCTTGCAGGTCTTTGATCGTAGCTTCGAACTTCTTGCGATTGGCCTCATCGCCCTTAGCCGCCGCCCGCACCTTCTCCAGATGCGCTTTCGTTCCCGCCAGCTTCTGTTCGATGACCGCCACCCGTTTAGGCAAAGCAGCCACTTCGTCCCGCAGCTTGCGAATCTCCTGATCCGCAACCTGCAGCTCCAGCAATTTGTCGATATCAGGAAGCATCGTTTGGGTGCGTCACAATATTGATTCTAACATGTGAGAAGGACAGGCCTCGTCCGAATCCTGCAGCCGCTACGTCAATTTTCGAAGAGCGTTTCAAGATCGCGGCGCCCGTGCACAACGCGCAGAATCAACACGTGCTCATCCTCGACGCAGTAACCGTTCTGCCCTCGAATGGGTGATCGACCAATATCAGCTCTCAACCGACAAACGTAGTGGCATCACCAACGATCCAAATCGGGATGACGATCCGCAATATATTTTGCGTTTAATCCGTCAAGTCATCACCGTCAGCCTCGAAACGGTTAAGATCGTCAAAGCATTACCGGCGTTAGGAATCTCCGAAGCTCCTGCGACTGATCCCGAACTTCTGACGCGGTAGACATTCCCATTTCGGCAACTTTTTCATCACATCCGGCCTGTGATCGCCATCACCTACTCCCAGCCCGATCAATGCAACAATTCCCTGAGTAGGGAATGAATAAGCGTGTCCATTATAAAAACGGCCATCGAAGCCGCCCCAAAATCCATCTTCGTTACGCTCTGACGCGCCAACTCTATGATTCTTAAATACTTTACCTGTAACTCCTTTAAACTCAAAGACCTGGAGAGTTTTATCCCTAACTCATTGATTCCAAAAGACCGAGAGGAGTGGAAGGGTACCCAAACGGTTGTTTGTTAACTTGCGAGTTAACAGCAGTCAGGTCTGACCTTAGTAATCTGCTCCGCTGTCGACGGATGATGCAAAATCAATGCACAATGCCGCTCACTGCGCAGAAAGGACAACGCGCCTCGCGCGTCAAGCTCGGAGGTTCTATCGTCGTCCTGCTCGTGCTCGAAAACGGACGCGAAATCCGCAGCCGCATGAGTCAGCTCTCCGTCAATGGCGGATTGCTCTCACTCGAGCATCCGCTCGATGAAGGTATTCAAGTCACGGTGCTTTTCCATCTGGGCTTCGGAGTCCGCTGCCGCGCGCAGATGATGTTTCCCATGTGGGCGACCAAGGGCTGTCTTCAGCCTTTCCGTTTCTTGGACTTGCCCTCCGCGATTCGCGAAGGTCTCAGCCGCGAATTGCAGGAACTGGTCAAATCGGGCGCCACGCAGGAACCAGAAGAAGAACAAGAAGAAAAAACCGAATAGAAAAAGGAAGCTTACTTCCCAGCTGCAGACAAAATTTCCTCCAGCGAATATTTCTGCAACTCGCCAATCCGTTCCAGCGTGATATCGGGCTTCGGATAACGAGCCACTTGCTCTCGATCCATCGCGTAGTGACCTTGCCGCGGAAAAATCGTGGTTACGCGAGTGCCCCAATGTTTCTTGATCGCATCTAGAATGCGCACCTTGTCATCCACCATGACGTAATGCTCAGCCGGATACTTCGACTCCACATAATCCAATTCCTGTTCTTTATGGATGTAGATCAGCACCTGGCCTTCGAAGACCTCATAGAGTCCCGAGCGGTCAACTTTAAGCGGCTGAAAAACCACATCGCCATCGCTGAGGATCACAACCCGCCCCAACTTCTGCGCATGCGCGACAGCATCCAGAGACTCCGGAAACAGGCGGTTCGCAAACGGATAATTGATCATGAAATGCGAAACCGCCAGCAGCTTCGGATCGCGCGGCCGCTCGATGCGATAACGTTGCAATGCGCCGAGATAATCTGCATATCCCAGTTCCGTGCGCAGTTGCTCGAAGATCTCCCAATATCGACCGGAGCTCGATTCGCCCACTTCCTTCGTGAGGTAGCACTTCAGGTCTTCGGCCACGCGGTCGTTGTTGACGAGCGTATTATCGACGTCGAAAAGAAAGACAGTGCTCGGCTTGGGGTTGGCGCGGTCCACGGAATATCATCCTTTAAACGTGGCCCCTATGATGCCAGAAATCACACCCCTATGTCGCAGCCATCACAGCCAGATTTTGGAATCATGCAGCAAAATAGGCTTTTGAGCAATGAATGAGGGTTAAGCTGCGAGGCACTTGTCAAGCGCCTCAGGCTGTAGTAAAAAAGCGTCGTTCACAATCTGAGCGTATTTATATCTCAGGCAGAACTGTGACTCTGCCTCACAAATCTGGTGGAACTGTTCTCGTTCTCCCCTAGGAGCACTCTTCCGTGGAACATATTGATCCAGCCGTCAACTATCGTTTCGATACCCGTTCGAGCCGGCCTTGCGAATTCTGCCGTGAACTCGACCCGCAATTCCCCCAGCGGCGTCCGCTCGACCAGATGGTCGTGTGCGCCCGCAAACCCATTGCTTCAGCACATTTGACTGAGGATGGCTACGTCCGCCATCGGATGCTCGAATTGCGGCGAATCACGGCGCGAACGTCGCTTACTGTAACTGCGGCATAGCCTTGCCGTTTCGCGGCAAGGCATTTCTTCACGCAACTTTGGCCCTCGGCGCGGATTTCTACGGTGAATTCCAACTTGACATCCAACTATCGATAAATGGATACTTATGCATTAGGGTGCATTTTTATTCATGTCGAAAACAGCCCGGCACAAAGCGATTCTCGACCTGCTCGACGAAGGTCCTGTCGAAAGCCAGGAGACCCTCCAGCAGCGGCTTGGGCATAAGGGCTTTGGCGTGGGACAGGCGACGCTCTCGCGCGATATTCACGAATTGAAACTGGTCAAAGGCCGCGACGGTTATCGGCGGGAGGGTGAGAGTTTCGGTCCGGAGAGCGTTTTGCCTTCGGTAATGCATCTCGCGCGCCAGTTCGTGATCGAAATTCGCCAGGCGCAAAACCTGCTGGTGGTGAAGACCACGGTAGGGAGCGCGCAGCCTGTCGCCGCCGCGCTCGATGCTTCGCATTGGCCCGAGGTTGTCGGCACCATCGCCGGCGATGACACCGTCCTGGTCATCGCCACAGACAACAAAAGGGCGCATTCGCTTGCCCGGCGCATTCGCGAGTTGTCGTAAACCGAAGGGCGTTTGCGCTTAGGAGAAATGGGGCATCGCTTAATCAATGCTTGATACGAAATGTTTTTGAAGACGGAGAATAAAACCGAAATGAAAACCGATTCCATGGCACTGCTGGAACTGAAGATGGGCATAGCGCAGATGAAAACAAATCCGCCAAGCCTGTTATCGGAGCCGATCGCACCGCGCGATCTGATCTCCATTCACGATTTGGCTCCGGCTGAAATTCTCGATCTGTTCAATCTCACCGCCATGCTTAAGCAGCGGCCTGCCGACTTTCGCAGTGTCCTCGCCGGCAAGCAGATGGTCATGTTCTTCGAGAAGCCATCACTGCGCACGCGTCTTACCTTCGAAGCCGGCATGGACAGCCTCGGCGGAAGCACATTCTTTGTCGACCAGACGGCCAGTCGCCTCAACGCGCGCGAGTCCCTCTACGATATCGCCCACAACCTCGAGCGCTGGATCGACCTGATCGTGCTACGCACCTACAGCCATTCAGTCGTCGAAGAGATGGCCACCTACGCCAGCGTTCCAGTAATCAACGCTCTCAGTGAACTCGAGCATCCCTGTCAGGCGCTGGCCGACTTCTTCACCCTGCAGGAGCATTTCGGCGATCTCTCAAAGATTCATTTCGCTTACATTGGCGCTGGCAACAACATGGCGCACTCGCTTCTTCTCGCCGGCGCTTCAGTTGGCGCGAAAGTTTCGATCGCTACGCCGGAGCGTTACGGCCTCAATCCGGTCATCGTCACCATGGCCAAGGCGATTGCGGAACAGACAAAAGCTACCCTCCGCATCATGACTGACCCGCGCAAAGCCGTTACTGGAGCCGATGCCGTCTATACTGACGCTTGGGCCAGCATGGGAGAAGAACATGAAGCCGAAGAACGTGCCGCCATCTTTGCCCCGTTCCAGGTGAATGCGGCTTTGATGCAACTCGCTAAACCGCACGCCCGCTTCATGCACTGCCTGCCCGCCCATCGCGGCCAGGAAGTTACGGATCAGGTCATCGACTCGCTGCATTCGGTCGTCTTCGATCAGGCGGAAAATCGTCTGCACATTCAGAAAGCCATTCTTGTATGGCTGTTGGGCGGCGGCGCTGGCCGCTTCTCGACAAGGAGCGCACATGCCAACGCCTAAAACCAAAACAATGACGCCCGAGAAAATTGTTCTTGCCTATTCGGGTGGGCTCGATACCTCCATCATCATTCCCTGGCTCAAGGAAAATTACGCGTACGAAGTGATCGCTATGGTCGCCGACATCGGCCAGGGCGATGACCTCGAGGCTGTGGTCGAGAAGGCTTACAAAACCGGAGCAAGCAAGGTAGTCGTCGAAGATCTGCGCGAAGAATTTCTTACCGGCTATGTATGGCCCGCGCTAAAAGCGGGTGCGGTGTATGAGAACAAATATCTGCTCGGCACTTCGCTCGCCCGTCCCGTAATTGCAAAACACCAGGTCGAAGTTGCGCTGCGCGAGGGAGCCTCCGCTGTCGGTCACGGAAGCACCGGCAAAGGAAACGATCAGGTTCGCTTCGAAATGGCCTATCAGGCGCTCGCTCCCGAACTCAAAGTCATAGCGCCGTGGCGCGAGTGGAATCTGAAATCGCGTGAGGACTGTCTTGACTACGCCGAAAAGCGCGGCATTTCCGTAACCGCAAGCCGCGAAAAGATTCACAGTCGCGATCGTAATCTCTGGCACCTGAGCCACGAAGGTGGAGAACTCGAAGATGCCGCCAACGCGCCGTTCCAGAGCACATGGCAGTTAACAAAGTCCCCGCAAGAGGCTCCCGATAAAGAAGAGCAAGTTGAAATTGGATTTGAAAAAGGTGTGCCTGTTTCAGTCGGCGGCCAGAATCTCGATCCCGTATCGCTCGTCGAACTTCTGAACGAAATTGGCGGACGCAATGCCATCGGGCGCATCGATCTGGTCGAGAACCGTTTTGTTGGCATTAAGTCGCGCGGCTGCTATGAAACGCCCGGAGGCACGCTGCTCCTCGCCGCTCATGGCGAACTTGAAGCGCTCTGCCTTGATCGCGATCTGCTGCACTTCAAACAGCATGTCGCACTCAAATATGCCGAGCTTGGTTTATTTCGGACTCTGGTTCACCCCGCTGCGCGAGGCGCTTGATGCTTTCGTTGAGCCGACGCAACAGAATGTGACGGGCTCGGTTACGCTGTCGCTCTACAAAGGCAATGTCAACGTAGTCAGTCGTAGATCGGATTACTCTCTCTACCGCACCGATCTTTCCTCATTCACTATGGGTGCAGGCTACGATCAGAAAGATGCGGAAGGCTTCATCCGCATCCTGGGCCTGCCCTCGCGTTGCCGTGCCCAGACGCAACACGGTCACCGCGTTGTGGGAACATTGCATGAATTATCATCTCCAAAATGAATTGTCATCCTGAGCGAAACGAAGGACCTGCTTTTCCTCGACCCAGCACGGTACCGATGAGCGTCGCTCCCGAGGTTCGGCAATGAAGATGTGGTCCGGCCGCTTTCGCCAGCCGCTAGACCCCGAATTTGAAAAATGGCAGCGATCATTTCCTTACGACCAACGATTGCTGCCCTTCGAACTTGCCGCCAGCCGCGCTCACGCCAATGCTCTCGAACATGCTGGAGTGCTGTCTTCTGAAGAGCTCTCCGAAATCGTAAAGGCGCTAGCAGATATCGGCCGCCGCGCCGAATCTTCGCCCGAGTTTCTCATCGACCCTGAGGCCGAAGACGTTCATCACTTCGTGGAGAAGCAACTCGCGGCGTCGATCGGCGCCACCGGCTACAAATTGCACACCGGACGCAGTCGCAACGAGCAGATTGCAACTGATCTCCGTCTTTTCGTCCGCCAGAGCATCGACACTCTGCAAAACCTGATTGCCGACTGGATTGATGCCATCCTCGCGCGCGCCGAAACAGCAGGAGTAGCCGCGATGCCCGCGTACACGCACCTGCAACCAGCCGAACCCGTTCTCGTGGCGCATTGGTTGTTGGCATATGTCGAAATGTTTCTCCGCGACGCCAGCCGTCTCGCAGATTGCCGCAGACGCGCAAACTTTTGTCCGCTGGGATCTGGCGCGGTTGCCGGAGCGACGCTCAACTTAAATCGCCAGGCAATGGCGGCGGAGCTTGGATTTGACGGCCCAACTGCCAACAGCATCGACGCCACCAGCGACCGCGACTTCGCCATCGAATTTGTCGACGCTCTCTCCTTGCTCGCGCTCCACTTGAGTCGTTGGGCCGAAGAGATGATTTTGTTCTCCACCCCCGCGTACGGATTTATCGAATTGCCCGAGTTTTATTCCACCGGCAGCAGCGCCATGCCGCAGAAAGAAAAATCCTGATCTGCTGGAACTGGTACGCGCCAAAGCGGCGCGCATTCTAGGGTGCGCCACCACTTTGCAAACGCTGGTAAAGGGTTTGCCCCTCGCCTACAACAAAGACATGCAGGAAACCCAGGAGGCTTTGTTCGACGCCTCTGACACCGTCACAGCCATGCTGCCGCTCGTGGCCGGATTTATGAACAGCGTCGAACTCAACGAAGTAAAGATGAATCAGGCCGCGCACTCGGGCTTCATGAATGCTTGGGCGGCCGCCGCGTATCTGGTCGAACGCGGAGTGCCTTCTCGGCTCGCCCATGAAGCGGTGGGCCAAGTCGTGCAGCTGGCTATGGAGCGCGGATGCGAATTGCAAAAATTGCCGCTCCCTGACCTGCAACTGATCCATCCTGCCTTTGATGCCGCCATTCACTCTGTTCTCGGGCTCTCCGCCGTGCTCGCCTTGCACGACGTGCCGGGCGGCACTGCTCCTCGCCACGTCAAACGCGCACTGCAGAACGCTCGCGAGCGAGTTGCCGCGCTGCGGTCTCTGGAGCAGGTCCCAAGCCGCTAGCGAGGTCATTCTCCGGCAATCGGCGCCCCCGTGCACACTCCCCGGAAACCGTTGCCGACAAGAGGTCGACGCCTTTCGATAGGACTATAATGGCGGGCGCATGGCGCTAACCTCGGGCACCAAACTAGGCCCTTACGAAGTCCAGTCACTGTTAGGCACGGGCGGCATGGGCGAGGTGTATCGTGCCACCGACCCGGAACTCGGCCGCGACGTGGCACTGAAGGTGCTGCCCGCCGAGATGGCGCACGATCCGGAGCGGCTCGCGCGCTTTCATCGCGAGGCGAAGGCCCTCGCTCGAACTCGACCACCCGAACATCGTCACCATCCACTCGGTGGAGGAATCCGAAGGCGTCCACTTCCTGACGATGCAGCTCGTCGAAGGGCAGCCACTCAACCACCTTATCCCCAACGGCGGCCTTCCAGTCGAGCGAATCGTCGAGATTGCCGGTGCGCTGGCCGACGCGCTCGCAGCGGCGCATGAGAAAGGCATCGTGCATCGCGACTTGAAGCCCGCCAATGTCATGGTCTCGAAAGAAGGTCGCGTCAAGGTGCTGGACTTTGGATTAGCAAAAGATGTTCGCGGGGCCGACCTTGGCGACGCCACGCTAACTTCGGCCAGCCACACGGAAGCGGGCGTGGTGATGGGGACACGGGCTTACATGTCGCCCGAACAGACATCGGGACGTCCGCTCGACCATCGCACCGACATTTTCTCTCTGGGCGTCGTGCTCCACGAGATGGCGACGGGGCGGCGGCCCTTCGCTGGGAATTCTTCGGCCGAGTTGGTCTCCGCGATCCTGCGGGATACTCCACCGCCGGTCACTGACGTGCGATCCGATCTGCCCAGCGATCTGGCCCGCATCATCCGGCGCTGTTTGGAGAAGGATCCGCGCCACCGCGTGCAGACGGCGCGCGACGTCAGCAACGAGTTCCGCGATCTGGCGCGCCAGACGTCGCAGAAGGTGGCTCCGACCTCGACCTCGACCTCGACCTCGACCTCGCGTGCCGTGTCCGCGGCCGACTCCGGTGCTATCCGCGCCGGGGAAGGATTTTGGGTTGCCGTGCTGCCGTTCAAATACAGCGGCGGCAACGTCGATCTCACGGCCCTAGCCGAAGGGCTGACCGAGGACATCGTCACCGGACTTTCCCGCTTCTCTTACCTGCGCGTCATCGCCCGGAGTTCCACCTCCTACCACCTCGCCAGCCAAGCCCTGGATGTCCGCTCTGCCAGTAAAGAACTCGGTGCGCGCTATGTGATGGAAGGCAGCCTGCGGCAGGCAGGGATCGAAACTGCGCCTCGCAGTACAACTGGTCGATGCAGCTACCGGCGCCCATCTGTGGGCTGAGAACTATGAAAGGACCTTTAGTCCGGAAGCGGTTTTCGAGTTGCAGGACGACTTGGTTCCGCGCATTGTTTCGACCGTTGCCGATATGAACGGGGTTCTGTCCCGGAGCATGAGCGAGGCGGTGCGCAGCCTCGCTCCCGAGCAGTTGAGCCCCTACGAGGCAGTGCTGCGCAGCTTTGGCTACTTTGAACGCATCACCCCTGAAGATCTGGCCGCGGCGCGGTCTGGCTTGGAATTGGCGGTGCGGAAGGCACCGGCTTACGCCGATGCCTGGGCTATGCTGGCGTTATTGTGCGTCCAGGACTACGCGCAAGGGTTCAACCTTCAGTCCGACTCCCTGACTAGCGGGTCAACTGCCGCGCGGCGTGCTGTCGAGGCAGCGCCATCCAATCATCTGGCTTATTTTAGTCTGGCCCAGGCGCTCTTCTTCCAAAAGGAATTCCAGAGCTTCCGGAATGCGGCGGAGCGGGCCGTCGCACTTAACCCCATGGACGCCAACTCCATCGCATTGCTCGGTGCGTTGCTGATTTATGCGGGCGACTGGGATCGCGGCCTCGCGTTGGCGCAGCGCGCCAAGCAGCTCAACCCCAATCATCCAGGATTTTACTGGTTTGCCGACTTTCACAACTCGTACCGTCAACGCGACTACCGCGGCGCACTCAGTTCCGCGCTCAAACTCAATCTGCCGGGCCACTATGGGGTGCACGCGATGATAGCAGCTGCTTACGGGCAGCTCGGGGAACGCGATGCGGCTGGTAAGGCTTTGCGGGAACTGCTCAAACTGCGGCCGGACTTCGCCACCACGGTACGCAAGCAGATGGAGAAGTGGTTTGATCCTGAGTACGTGGAGCAACTGATTGACGGCTTGCGCAAGGCCGGGCTTGAGATCACCGGCGACGAGCGAGCAGCAACCGCCAAGCCTGCAATTGACAGAGGATCATAGTTATCGCAGCGCTGAAGCGCTCCACCCTATCACGCCAAAAGCGGGCGCGCTGGGGGCCCCGGCAATGCGCCACCCAAAATCACCCGCGAGTCGATTTTTGCCGCAGTCTGTTAGGGTATGGTCGGGTCGCTGTTCGAAACTTTGTTAGCCTTCGGGGCTGAACCTGCGGAGGACGAACTCCTGCAAAACATTCGATATAGCACTTGCGCCAATGCCGATCGCCGCATTCTCGAAGGTTAATCCCGCTCCATCGCGATCTTGCGCGGGATAGTAGATATTCGAAATGCCTCCGGCCGCCACGCTCCCAAGGATATTCGAATAATTGGGCTGCCAGCGCCGATTGTCCCCTTTGCAGATGAATGCATTTGCAATCGCGTACATAAACCGCGATCGCTTGCTGCCCGTTCCTTTATAGAAATAACGAGGATCTTGCTTCAGAAGAGAAGGAAAGATAGCACCACCGATAAACGTGCCCGAAACCGTGTCGGCATAGCCCGCGCCAAAGCGCTTTCCATAACCTTGCGCGCCTTGTCCATATGCGGCAAAGTGATTTTGCCACTGCTCAACTCCCGCCGCGCCCCCGACCATTAAAAATGTGATCGGGTCGATCACTGTCTTCCAGGCAAGCTCGAATTTTTGTTTCCGCGTGAGTGGAACCGCATCCGGGAGATAGCTGACAAAGAAATTTGGAACAACCCCAAGTACGCGCTGCTTTTCTTCCAGCTTGATCTCTTTTTCCGCCAGTTCGGTCTGGGTTAGCGTGACATCCACTTCGGAAAGATTGCTTGCGACATCCAACATTATCTTCGGAGAAGTATAGCTCTCCCCCGGATGCAAGATATCCAGAAGAGGTCTGCGAGGCAAATCCCGCCGCAGTAATGGTGAGATGAAAAGGCCCGGGTGCAACGCTGGTAAAATAGAATTGTCCATCGGTGCCTGAAGCCGTCTCCTGAGCTGGTGATTGATCTTCTCTGGTGAGCCTTACCCGCGCCTCTGCGACCACCGCGGAACTCTGGTCGACAACCGTTCCAGTGATACTTCCGGGCGCCTGATTGCCGGAGGGTTGAACGACTGCGGATGTGCCGCCGTCTTTCATGCCTTGCTGTTGACGCGCGTGCACAGGACCCTTCTGAGCGGCCTGCCCCAAACAGAGCAGACTGCAACCCAGAATTATCAGGGCAAAAACTACAAGTCCCAACTTGAAATGCATGAATTCCCTAACTCTACCGTCTTTCCACTCTCACTATCTACATCACCAAAGAGCCTTACTCTTAAAACTTCTGCATTATTCGGAGTTGCGTGTCGCAGCCCTATTCCAACTAAGGCCTTCCGATCCCCAAACCACATTCCTGTCTCGCTTCTTTGAATTTGGATGCTTGATACAGCTGAGCAACGAGTTCATTCGGCGCCGATTCTTCTGCAGATCAACCCTCGATCTTAGAAGCAACTCGCACTCCACTTTGAAGCAAATTGCGCTCAATGCAACCGGGCCTTGGGACGTTGAGCTTTTGGGGCCCTCGCGTTCCCGCGCAATCTCACTTTTTCACTCGCCTAGAGCACGAATAGAGCATGAAAAATGAGCCTTAACAGCCAACGGCATCGGCCAGCGTATCTGCCCGATACGTGATATAATTTGATATTAGATTTTCGAAATAATGCCTGTGATTGCAATCACTTAGCGGCACTCGCCTGCCCGCGGGCTTGGCTCGATCACCAATCATTGCCGCACCGACATTACTGATAACCGAGAAACCGAGAACTGACTTTCATGGCTGACGATCAGAACCCCGAACTACCCTTAACTCCTCCGAACGGCGGCGACGGACAACCTCCGACCGGCCCCGGCGCCCTCAACATGCAGCCCGTCAACATTGAAGAGGAGATGAAGCGGTCGTATCTCGACTATTCCCTCTCGGTCATCATCGGCCGCGCCCTGCCCGACGTTCGCGACGGATTGAAACCCGTTCACCGCCGCATTCTCTACACGATGCAGCAAATGGGCCTACGTCCCGGCGGCTCCACGCGCAAATGCGCTCGCATCGTCGGCGAAGTGATGGGCAAGTATCATCCCGCACGGAAACCTGGCTGTCTACGACGCATTGGTCCGCCTCGCGCAGCCCTTCGCCATGCGCGCGCCGTTAGTCGATGGTCAAGGCAATTTCGGCTCGGTCGATGGCGATCCTCCCGCGGCAGACCGTTATACCGAAGCAAGATTAACGCGTGTTTCTACCGCGCTGCTCGAAGATCTGGACAAAGAAGCAGTCGATTTCTATCCGAACTACGATGGCACGGAAACGCAGCCCGCCGTTCTTCCGGCGCGTTATCCCAATCTGCTGGTCAATGGCTCCGATGGAATCGCCGTAGGCATGGCGACCAAAATCCCGCCGCACAATCTAACTGAAATCGTCGATGCCACGATCACGCTGGTGAATAATCCAACCGCGCAGCTGCCCGAAATCCTGAAATTCGTGCAGGGCCCCGACTTCCCAACCGCAGGAATCATTCATGGCCGCGCCGGAATCTTCGAAGCCTATCGCACTGGCCGCGGCCGTTTCATGATGCGCGCCCGCGCCGCCATAGAAAACATCACGAAAGACAAACAGGCAATCATCGTCACCGAAATTCCTTATCAGGTAAATAAAGCGCGCCTCATCGAACGCATCGCCGACCTCGTCAACAATAAGACCATTGACGACATCTCCGACATGCGCGACGAAAGCGATCGCGATGGCATGCGCATCGTCATCGAACTGAAGCGCGGAGCTGAGCCACAGATCGTGCTCAATCAACTCTTCAAGCACACGTCAATGCAGGAAGGCTTCAGCATGATTCTGCTGGCGGTGGTCAACGGCCAGCCCAAAGAAATGGGCCTGATCCAGGCGATCAAGCACTTCATCGACCATCGCGTCGACGTGGTGCGCCGCCGCACCTCCTATTTGCTGACCAAGGCACACGATCGCGAACACATCCTTGAAGGCTACCTCACTGCCCTCGATCATCTCGACAACGTAATCACCATCATCCGCGCCAGCGCCAACCGCGCCGATGCAAGAGAGAATTTGGTCGCGTACTTTGGCGGCAAAAAGATCGACATCAACACCACCGGCCGTGCTCCTAAGTTGGACGCAGAGAAGCCCTTCACTGCGAAGCAGGCCGACGCCATCCTCGAACTGCAACTGCATCGCCTGACCAAACTCTCAATCGACGAAATTTCGAATGAGTTGAAGCAGGTGCGCGAAGCCATCGCCGAATATGAATCGATCCTCGCCTCCGAAGCCAAGCTGCGCAAAGTCATAATCAAAGAACTGGAAGAAGTCAAAAAACTCTACGGCGATGCCCGCCGCACCGTCATCGAAGACGAAGCCGCCGAGATCATGCTCGAAGACTTGATCGCCGACGAGCAGGTCGCCGTCACCGTCAGCCACTCCGGCTACATGAAGCGGACGCCAATCTCAACCTACCGCATGCAGCGTCGCGGAGGCACAGGCCGCACTGGCATGAAGACGCGCGACGAAGACTTCGTCGAGCATCTTTTCATCGATTCGACCCATGCCTACATGCTGATCTTCACCAACACCGGCCGCGTCTACTGGCTCAAGGTCTACGAGATCCCCGACGTCGGAGCCGCCGGGAAGGGCAAGCACATCGGAAACCTCGTTGGCCTGCAACCTGGTGAGACAGTTCGCACCATGCTGGCTGTTCGCGACCTCGAAGAAGAAAACCGCTACGTATTCTTTGCCACCAGAAACGGCACGGTAAAAAAGACTGAGGTCAAAGACTTCTGTCACGTGATGTCGCGCGGAATTATCGCCATCAACATCGAAGAGGGCGATGAACTGGTAGCAGCGTCACTGACCGATGGCAATCAGATCGTCTTTCTCGCTTCGCATGACGGCCAAGCCATCCGCTTCGACGAGAACGACGTTCGCTCCATGGGACGCAACGCCACCGGTGTCCGCGGCATGAATCTCGAAGAAAAAGATTACATCGTAGGCATGGCAACCACGATCAAGCCGGAGGCGAAGGCGATCGTCGAAAAGAGCAAAGACGAAGTCGCTCCCGAGGTAGCCGACCTGATTCCGGAAAAAGGCTCGCTGATTCTCTCCGTCACCGAAAACGGCTACGGCAAGCGCACTCCCGCCGACGAGTATCGCCTAACCAATCGCGGCGGCAAAGGCGTAATCAACGTCAAGACCACCGAACGCAACGGCAAGGTCGTCGGCATCTCGCAGGTAACAGAAAAATCCGAGGTAATGCTGATCAGCCAGTACGGCAAGATCATCCGCATAGAATCAAAATTCATCCGCGAATCCGGCCGGTCCGCCCAAGGCGTGCGGTTGCTGAATATAGAGCCAGGAGACCGAGTCGCAGCAGCGGTAGTGATTCCGCCCGAAGAGCCGAATGGGAACGGGACGCTGATCCAATAATCTCGAGTAGGGGCGGACGCATTCGTCCGCTCCTAATTTAATGCGGCAGACGCGCGCCGTATTACCCCAGTAACTTCTAACTACCCATCCTTTCGATTACCGTTGATCTGAGTAACACTGCTTCTCCCTGTGTGTGGCCGCGCGGTTGCAGCCGATGTTTAAGCGAGCCTTTGTGAATAACGTCGATACTGCGAAAACTGAATCCGCGTATCAGGAGCTTTTGAGCCGGCCGATTCGCGAGCTCGGCCTTACGCTGGCCGGATCCCCGGTGGAGCGCTTTGTCGAACAGCTTTATCGCGAAATGAATGCGAAGGGGCTCACAAAGTTTCATCCGGCTTGTTACTTGACCGATGAGTGGGGATGCCCATCGGGCGAGCCGATTATTGGAATTCCGTTTTATCTGGCGCATTCGGCCCTGGCGCAATTGGAAAAAGAAACGCATGATCTCGAAGACGCGAGAGAAATCATGATGTACCTGCGCCACGAAGCGGGGCACGCGTTCACTTACGCCTACAAGTTGCACAATACTCCAGATTGGAAAAAGACCTTTGGGCCGTTCCGTCGTCCGTATCGCGACAACTACCGCCCAACGCCCTTTTCGCGCGACTACGTTCGGCATCTGCCGGGATGGTATGCGCAGAAACATCCCGATGAAGATTTTGCCGAGACCTTTGCGGTCTGGCTGACGCCTCGCTCGAACTGGCGCAAGCGCTATCGCGGCTGGGGAGCGATGGAGAAGCTGCGCTATCTCGACCGGCTGGCGCGCAGGTTAGGCAAGAGCGATCCGTCGAGAAGGCGCGGACAGAGCGACCTTACTGTCGATGAGATGGAAATTACAGTAGCCGAGTTCTACCACCTGCAAGACGCCGCGCGGGAAGAACTGGCCGTGAGCGGCCTGACGCCCGACACAGATTTGCGCGACATTTTTCCTTTCTCGAAGCGGCGCAAAACAGCGCTCCCGGCACATGAGTTCCTGCATCAGCATCGCAAAGCGATGATCGACAAAGTAGCGCAGTGGACCGGCGCGCAGCGTCCGCTGATTAAGACTTTGATTGATGCGATCGAAAAGCGTGCGACCGAACTCGACTTGCGCGCCGACAAAACGCGCAGCTCAGAGCATCTGGCGGAGATCACGGCCTACGCTACCGCGCTGGTAATGACATACGTGACGAAAGGAAAGTTTATTCAGCCGTAGGGAAACGCCTTCTCGAGAGACTCAATGATCGGAGCAAAACTAAAAATCGCGCTGCTCTACGACCTCTGGAACGAGGACCCGGCTGCGGCGGCGGCGAAAGAAGAAGCGGAGCCAGCGCGCAAGCCTCACAAGAAAGTGAAGAAAGCGAAGAAAGAAAAGACCGATCGCGAGGAAATTTTTGAAGCCCTGCAGAAGCTGGGACACGAGCCTTCTTACTTCGAACTGGACGGCCGCCCCCAGTCGCTGCACTCACTTTCGCGTTGCGACGCCGATCTTGTTTTCAATCTGACCGAATCTTTTGACGGCGACGACACCAAGGAAGTGAACGTGGTCGGTTACGTGGATCTGCTAGGATTGCGCTATACAGGCGCGGGTCCGCATGGCATTTTCATGTCGCAGGACAAGGCAATCGCCAAGAAGATCTTCGCCTTCCACGGCATTAAGACTCCATTCTTTGCGACGTCCTATCGCGGTCGCGTCGAGCATGCGCACGACATTTCTTTTCCTCTCATCGTGAAACCTTCATGGGAAGATGGATCGATCGGCATCGATGCCGGCTCCGTCGTAACCAATATCAAAGAGATGATGCGGCGTATCGAGTACATTCAGGATGAATTCGACTCGCCCGCGCTGATTGAGGAATACATCGAAGGCCGCGAGATTTACGCCGGGGTTCTCGGAAGCTATGAACGGGCGCAGGTTCTGCCGCTGGTCGAACTAGACCTCTCGCGCTTGCCCGAAGGCACGCCGAAGATCGCCAGCTACGATGTGAAATTCGAAAAAAATACCGAAGCCTACAAGCTGACAAAATCCGAGATCGCGGAGAACCTGGACGAGGAGACGCGGAAGCGCCTGTCCGATACCGCACTTGCCGCGTACCGCGCGTTAAAGCTGCGCGACTATGGACGTATAGACATGCGGCTGGCAGCTAATGGCGACGTGTATGTTATCGAAGCGAACCCAAATCCATGGCTTGCCAGCGGACAGGAATTCGCCATGGCAGCTAAGGCCTCAGGCCTCTCTTATACGGAGATGATCGAAGCGATCATCGACCTGGCGATGAGCCGGTATCTGAACGCCAATCTGGCTTTTGCCGCGGCGATGCACTAAATAAGTGAGCCTGGTCCGATTCTGCTTCCACGGCCGCGGGTGGTCGATCCTTGGAATAAACTCGTAATAATGAGCGTGTTTTGTCTTGTACACGGATCTACGCAGAATCTTTCGGGATTTAATCTGCTCGTGCGCGAACTGGAAGTTTTGGGGCATGAAGCAATTTGTCCAGACCTGCCGATCGACAAGCCAGAGGCTAGCGGTGCATACTATGCCGAGGCAGTGACGAACGGCGCTCCGGCACGTGTCCGATCCACCAATTGTTGTGGCCCACTCGGTAAGCAGGTTATTTTTGCCGCTGGTTGCGAAGCAGCGGCCTGTGGCACGAATGGTGTTTCTAGCGGCCACGATTCCGCAGATCAGCAAAAGCGCTCTGCAACAGCTGCAGTCTCACCCCGAGATGCTTTGCCCGGACTGGATTGGAAAAGATCCGACCCAAGACCCGAAACTGGCCAGGCAGTTTCTGTTTCATGACTGTTCCGCTGAGATAACGGATTGGGCGTTATCTACCCTGAGGTTGATGTATGCGCGTGGAGCTCTAACGGAAATCTGTCCGCTGGAGTCGTGGCCGAATGTGCGTTCATCTTATGTTCTCTGCCAGAAGGATCGGACGCTGAATGCGAATTGGTGGCGCGTGGCTTGCCGCGAACGGCTGGGTTGTGATCCAGTTGAGATGGATGCCGGGCATTGTCCGCACGTTTCGCGGCCAGCGGAACTAGCGGATTTGCTCTCGACACTGGACAGCGAATAGCGGCGCTTGCTATACAGGCGCCCTCTCCGTGGGTTGCAACCCTTCAAAGGCTTCTTCAGCACGCCGCAGAGCGTCCTGCACGTTATCGCAAATATTCTCGCGACCAATTAACTCCTCAAATTCTGTTTGCTGAATGAGCCGCAGCGGCTGCTCTCTCGCGCCGCAAAGAATCAACTCGCGACCGCTGGCTTTTAGAGTCCGCGCAACTTCTCCGAGCGCAAACAAGCCGGTGGCATCGAGCGCGGTCATGTTTCGCAGCCGCAGAATCACCACTGGCGGAAGCATGTGGAGATTCTCCGTGACCACATCAATCTTATCCGTCGCGCCAAATAGAAACGGTCCGTGGATGCGGAAGATGGTCGCATAGTAAGGAATGTCCTTATCCTGCAGAATATGGACGCGTCCATCTTCAACATAGTCATCGGTGACCTGCGAAACCGTTGTCGTGGCCGCCACGCGGCTGATGAAGAGCAAGGCGGCCAGGATCATGCCGGCCTGCACGGCCACAGTAAGATCGGCGAAAACGGTCAGCCCGAACGTTACCAGCCACACGCTGATGTCGGTTTTCGTTAGCGTGAGCAGCGGCGGAATCTCGCCCCATTCGCCCATGTTGTAGCTCACAACCATAAGAATTCCCGCCAGCACCGCCATCGGCACAAAGCTCACCAGCCTCGACGCAAAGAGCAAAATCGCCAGCAGGGTCAGCGAGTGAATCATTCCTGCGATAGGAGTTTTGGCTCCCGAACGGATGTTGGTTGCGGTGCGCGCAATCGCGCCGGTAGCGGGCAGCCCGCCAAACATGGGCGAAACGACATTGGCGATTCCTTGCGCTACCAGCTCCACATTCGGATTGTGCCGGTCGTTGGTATTACTCATGCGGTCCGACACGACCGCCGACATCAGCGACTCGATCGCGCCCAGCATAGCGACAGTCAATGCCGGACCGAGAAGTCCGTGAATCAAGTCAGTGCGAAAAACGGGAATATGAAAATGCGGCATGCCGCTCGGAATGCCGTTGAAACGCGTGCCGATGGTTTCGACCGGCAGCTTGAAGATCCAAACCGCTAGCGTCCCGAGGACTAGCGCAACAATCGCCCCTGGGATGCGATGTGAAAGCGCCCCGCAGACAAGAATGATAACGATGGTGCCAGCGGCCAGCGCTGTGGCCTCGAACGAAAACGTATGAAAATTCTTCGCCAGCGCCTCCATGCGCAGCCAGAACACGCCGGGAACTTTTTCCAGCTTGAGACCGAAGAAGTCTTTCACCTGCGTGCTGGCGATCAGAAGGGCAATGCCGTTTGTGAACCCGATCACGATTGGCCGCGGAATATATTTGACCGCCGTCCCCATGCCGGTCAACCCCATGAGGACAAGAATGACTCCGGCCATCACCGTGCACATGAAGAGGCCATCGATGCCATGAACAGCAACAATGCCCGCAACCACCACCACAAACGCACCAGTGGGGCCGCCAATTTGAGTCGACGACCCGCCTAACGCCGAGATCAGAAATCCGGTCACCACCGCGCAGTAGATTCCTGCTTGCGGCGTCAGTCCAGAGGCGATAGCAAACGCCATCGCCAGCGGCAGGGCTACGAGACCAACCGTGATTCCTGCGACCAGATCGTGGAAAAATTTATTGAGGTTGTAATCGCGCAGGCGGAGGACCGACTTCGGGAGCCAGCGCTCTTCGAACGAAGTGAGTTCCATTGTGAACAGCAATTATCGCAAGTAGCAGCCGCAGCCCATAGTTCCTGAAGGAGTAATGCCTAGGGTCATCCCTTGGGCGCATGAACGAGGCCGAGCTACGCAACTGGGACGGGCGAGCACGCCCGTCCCACCAGAGCTTTCTCTAGAACAGGTTCCACAAGAACTGGTTGTACACCTCGTGGTGGAACTGCACTTCAGAAGCCTTGACAATCGTACCCAGAAGCCGCGGGCAGCGATCGGCCGATGCCTGTTTCAGGTCGGCGTAACGGCCCTTCACGTCTTCCCCGAGCATTTTGGTGGTCCAATCGGCTTTGCGGAAGTTGTTGATCGCCGTGTAGATGTTGTCGGGCAGATAGCGCTCCGCCTGGCGTAGGTTCTTGATCTTGGCCGTCTCGCCTTCTAATCCAGTCTTGAAAATGGAGTACATCACGAGATAAGGGTTGGCATCGGGAGCGACCGCGCGCACCTCGAGTCTCATACTGCGCTCGTTGCCGATAGGGATACGGATCATGGCGCCGCGATCAACTGCCGATGCTTTGAGCTGGTTGGGCGCCTCGAAGTGTGGATCGAGGCGGCGGTAGGCGTTGACGCTGGAATTGAACACCAGGCACAGATCGTTTCCATGCGTGAGGACGCGGTCGAGAAATTCATACCCGAACTTGCTAAGCTTCTCCTCGCCCTTTGGATCCCAGAACAGATTCTTGCTCTCCTTGCTGACCGAAATATTGGTGTGCATGCCGCTGCCGTTCACGCCCACCACCGGCTTCGGCAGGAACGAAGCGGTCAAACCCATATTGCGGGCAACTTGGCGGCAGATCAGCTTGTAAAGCTGGATATGATCGGCCGCCGCCACCACTTCTGCGTAGCTGTAGTTAATTTCGAATTGCGAGGGCGCAACCTCGGGATGGTCCTTTTCATTCTGGAATCCCATCGAGCGCTGCACTTCGGCGGTAGTATCGATAAAGGTGCGCAGCGGATCGCCCGGCAACGAGTGGTAATAGCCGCCGGTATTCACGTATTCAAACTTGCCGGTCTCGTGGTAGATGCGCTCGGCCTCGGGCCCCTGAAACAGGAAGCCTTCGATTTCATTGGCGGCGTTTAATGTGTAGCCGCGCTTCTTGTTTAATTCATTGGCAAATAGCTTCAGCATGCTGCGGATGTCCGCCGTGTAGGGCTCGCCGGTTTTGTCGATGACCTCGCCGAAGACAAGCACTTTGCCCGGCCCGAAAATATCGGCTGGCCCCCAATAAAAAGCTCCCCAGTCGATGCCCAAACGCAGATCGCTTTCCCGCTGCGCCGTAAAACCACGAATTGAGGAACCGTCAAAGGTCAGGTTGTCGTAACTCTTCATCAGAAACTTCTTGTCGTAGTCGAGCATGTGCAGACGGCCTTCCAGGTCGCTGAACATGACGGTCACGGCCTTGATGCGCGACTCATCCGTCAGGTACTTAAGCCTCTCTTCCTGAACTTTGTGTGGAGCTACGCGGTCCAGGCGCTGCTTCTTCGCCTTCAGATTCATCTCTTCCAGTTCGTCGTAGGGGATCGCTAGAAAATTCCGCAGTTCAATTGACATGCCTCTCCTTGTTCGCGTGTTGTCTTAGAAATTTGAGATGGGACCGAACGATAACTTAATAGGCTAATCCTTCAAGGGCACTGGGACCAATAGAAATCGTTTATAGCAGCGATTAACCGTCTTTATACGTACTCCATATTCTACTTGCACTTGGAGCAGTGTAAAAGACAACTTCCCCCTATAATTCAGCGCCCCCACAGGCTGATCTGGGCGCGCCGTGAAATAATCAATTTGCGAGGAAACTGGACTTTGACTTGCGCCATTTGTGAAGAACGTAAAGAGAAGCGATTTTGCCCCGCTGTCCATGGAAAAATCTGTCCGCAGTGCTGTGGCGAACAGCGTGAAGTGACGCTTGACTGCCCGAGCGACTGTCCCTATCTCCAACAGGCACGTGATCACGCGAATGCGCAAACCGAGCTATCAAGCAATCGCGATCGGCAAACTTGGTTCTCCGAGCTGGAGATTCCTGAGGTCGAAATTCCTGAACAGTTTCTTTACGAACGCGAGGAATTGATCCTCGGACTCAGCTTCGCGCTGGCGAAGAGCGCCCGTACCGATCGTTCACTCCTCGATCGTTCACTCCTCGATCCTTCGGTGATGGATCGCACTCTGATGGATCGACATCTGATCGCCGCTCTCAGTACTTTAGTCAAGACCTACCACACCATGGTCAATTCCAGCCTGATCTACGAACCGCCGACCGCCAATCTGGCGCACCAGGCCGTCGTTCGAAATGTCGCTCGCGAGGTCGAAACCATGGTCAGGGAATTTCGCGAAGCTGAACAACGACACACTGGCCATACCCGTCTGCGCGATTCTGATGTGCTGAAGGCCCTGGTATTTCTTCTACGTTTGGGGCTGGGACGCACATCAGGAAGGCCAAAATCGCGGGCGTTCGTCGATTTCCTTCTGGCGCAATTTCCAGAAAAGCATCCAGCCGTCATCGGCCCGGAAGACCCAGCCAGCCGGATCGTGATTCCCTAGCACTTTGCTGACTCCCCACAAACGGGAAGGGCACGAGTTCTACTCGTGCCGTTAACTCGTTGAAAATGTGCCCGCGCTTTAGCGCCTGGGGTGCGCTTTTTGCTCCCATCATCGGTTTTTCAGCAAACTGCTAAAGAGTCGCCGCCTGGGTGGCCCACCACTGCGACGCCCCGTCCTTTACATCAGACTGCAAACCTCAAAGGCGGCGAACCATTGGTCCGGCCGGCAGCTCCGCCAGCAACTCTCGCATAGTCTTGCCGATTTCAGGATGTCGTGCCTCCGGAGCAATCTCAACCAACGGCTCGAGTACGAATCTGCGCTGATGCATCGCCCGGTGCGGTATCCGCAAGCCCGCATCATCGATCACGAGATCGCCAAAAAGCACAACATCGATATCGATGTTGCGCGCTCCTTTCTCTCGCATGCGCAGCCGCCCCATCGCTGCTTCGATGCGTAAAGCGAGATTGAGCAGTTCTCTTGGGCCCAGCTCCGTTTCAAGCGCGACCACGCAATTCAGGAACCACGGCTGGTTCGGGACGTCTACCGGCTGGGTTTCATACATGGCAGAACGGGCAAGCAATCGCCCTGCTGCTTCCAGTTGGCCGATTGCCGTACGAAGATTTTCCGCGCGATCTCCAAGATTCGATCCCAGCGAGAGAAAGGCGATTTCGCTCAAAAAAACAGCTCCACTGCGAGACGTCTCAGAATCCAGAAAAAACTGAAGGGAATAAGAATCAAATTTTCCCTCCGGCCGCGACTCGGTACCAAGGTCACTTTCTTCGCTTCCCCAACTACCGATAGTATCGAATAGCTATGAATCTGGAATCTCTCCTCATCAGCCAGGACACCGCCCTGCTCGCAGTGCTGCGGCCCACGCTGGAGAAGATTTCCGTCGACATCCACACTTGCGAGCGCTCCGAAATCCGCAGCGATCTGCTCAGAAAGCGCAAGTTCGATGCGGTCATCATTGACTGCGACGACCTGCAGAATGGCGTCGATCTGCTGAAATCGCTGCGCCAGACTCAAAGCAATGCGAAGTCTGTTGCCTTTGCCGTGCTGAATGGAAAGACCACTACCCAGGAAGCCTTTCAGTTTGGAGCCAACTTCGTCCTCCAGAAGCCGCTGACCCCCCTTCATGCCGCCCGCTGTTTCAATGCGGCGCTCAATTTCATGGTGCGGGAACGGTGCCGGTATTTCCGCCACCCGGTTGAGATTCCCCTGCGAATTGTACTTCCTCAAAACCAGGAACTGGTCGCCACCTCCACCAATATCAGCGAGGGGGGGATGGCCATTCGCACCGTCAGCAAACTCCCCAAAGACACGCAGGCACAATTTCGCTTCACCCTTCCCGGCGTCAATACCGCTCTCGAATTAAAAGGGCAAGTCGCCTGGGCGGATGGCACCGGCCACGCCGGTATCCGCTTCCTCGACGTGCCCCAGAGTTCGCAATATCAGCTTGAAAAATGGCTGAACGACCGCTTGCAGGAAGAGATGCCCGTGCGGCTGCAAGGCTACGTAGCCCTCACCTGAACCGAACTACCCCACCCGGAATCCAGCTTGTAACTTGAATTCATCTGCGCCTGTGTCACTGTAGTGAAACGAACGTCCTCAGCTACAGACGGGCCAAAGCATGATCACACTGGAAGAAAGAATCGCCAAGACCCAGCGACTTCTGCGTCGCCTGGAAGAAGACCAGCCTTACCTGAACGTCCGCTTATCCGAACTGGGAGCCGAGCATCGACAGAGCGCGACCGCCTTTGCCGAATGCATGCGCGCCGCCGCGGAAGCCCAACTCCAGCGTCTTCTGGCGGAACGCACATCGACATTGCCCCGCGAATCGAGCGCGCCTCAACCCGCCGATTAACTCGCCAGCCGCCCGTTCACCCGATTTCATTCGCGAGATGCGGTTCCTGCGCACACACAGAAATTCCGGTTGACTCCACGTAACCCCCGAAGGTAGGGTGCCTATTCGGTCCAAGCTTGCTACCCCGGAGGTTTCATGCGCTGTCGCGCCACGCATCTGTTTCCTTTCGTCTTTTTACTTCTGATCAACTTTTCTTCAAGCGACCCTGCGGTTGCCCAGAATAACTCTGAGACTCCCGAATTCAGCGTCAAGGCGCACTACACGAAATATGAATACCGAATCCGCATGCGCGATGGCATTCACCTGTTTACTTCCGTCTACGTTCCGAAAGACAATTCGCAGTCCTATCCATTCCTGATCCAGCGCACACCTTACAGCGTGGCGCCCTATGGCGAGGATCACTATCGCAAAACTCTGGGCCCAACTCCCGACTTTGACAAAGCCGGATACATTTTCGTTTATCAGGATGTGCGCGGCCGTTATATGTCCGAAGGCACTTTCGTCGAGATGACTCCTCATATCGACCACAAAACGTCAAACCATGACGTAGACGACTCCAGCGATCTCTACGACACCATCGACTGGCTGCTCAAAAATGTGCCCAACAATAACGGGAACGCGGGCATCTGGGGCATCTCTTATCCCGGCTTCTACACCTCGGCCAGCATCATCGACTCGCATCCCGCGCTCAAGGCGGCGTCGCCCCAGGCTCCCATAACCGACCTTTTCATGGGTGACGACGCCTACCACGGCGGTGCATTCATGCTGGCGGCCAATTTTGGTTTCTACGCCTCATTCAAACTGCAGGAGAATCCTGAGCTCCCGGCGAAAACCGTGCCCTTCGACTACGGCACCCAGGATGGCTACGAGTTCTATCTCAACGCCGGTTCGCTCGACAATCTCTCAAAGTACCTTCATGTCGATACTGCGCTTTGGGACGATCAAGTCCGCCACGATACCTACGACGACTACTGGAAGGTGCGCAATCTAGCGCCCCATATGAAAAACATCCATTGCGCCGTACTCACTGTAGGAGGATGGTTCGATGCCGAGGATCTCCAAGGTCCTTTCTCGACCTTTCACTCCATCGATAAAAATAACCCTGGAATCTTCAATGCCCTCGCTGTCGGCCCCTGGGTGCACGGCGGATGGGCTCGCCTCGACGGCGAGCATTTAGGACGCGTCGAGTTCAACGCCAACACCGGAGACTATTACCGCAGCAACATTCTGTTTCCGTTTTTCCAGCAGTATCTGAAGCGCGAGAGCGGCGCAAACCTGCCGAAGGCCTACGTCTTCGAAACTGGCACAAATGTCTGGAGAAAATACTCGACCTGGCCACCAAAAGAAGCCACGCAAAAAACTCTCTATCTCCACGCAAATGGCGTGCTGTCATTCGATCCGCCAGCCGACTCTCCGGCCGGTTTAGCCCCGTTCGATGAGTACGTCAGCGATCCCGCTAAACCCGTACCCTTCGTCAATTACATCGCAGAAGACGTGCCGCAGGAATATATGGTCTCCGATCAGCGCTTCGCCTCCGCTCGAACCGACGTGCTCGTCTACCAGACACCGGTTCTGCAAGAAGACATAACCATCGCCGGACCAATTTCACCTCGCCTCTTCGTATCAACCAGCGGAACCGACTCCGATTTCGATGTGAAGCTGATCGACGTCTACCCGCCCGACTATCCCGATAGCAAACTCGATGCATCGCAGGACGCCGACAAGCCTCCCTCCGATTTTCCTCGTGATGTGCCTCCACCCCCATTCATCATGGGCGGATATCAGCAACTGGTCCGCGGCGAGCCCTTCCGCGGCAAATTCCGCCACAGCTTTGAAAAGCCCGAACCATTCACTCCCGGCAAAGTAGAAGAGATCAACGCGACATTCCCCGACATAAACCACACCTTCCGCCGTGGACACCGCATCATGGTCCAGATTCAGAGCTCATGGTTCCCGCTAACCGATCGCAACCCCCAAACCTTCGTCAACATTCCCGATGCCAAACCTTCCGACTTCGTAAAGGCAACCGAGCGCGTCTATCACACAAAGGCCGAGCCATCGGGAATCGGGATTGACGTGCTCCCGACCCCACGAACAGCAGACACCCGTCCATAGCCGCCTGCTACAGTTCAATTGAGAGAAAAAGTCTTGTTGGGTGGTGGCACTCTGCCCCGCCGGAGAGCGCAAAGCACACTGTGAGTTCGATTTTTCTTTAGCGACGAACTGAACAAGATCTCCGTGGAAGGCGTCGCCAAGGTCATTTAAGAAGTTACTCACAAGCGGTACAATTCGGACGATTCAGGCTCCAGGAAAAAGATGCCCGCTTAAAACGGGGACCAGATGACGACCAAATTGATCTGGGGACTGGGCTCAAGACACCCTTGGAGGTCCCAAAATGAATTTATATCGTCTCGCGCTTGCGATTAGCACAGTCGGCGCTGCCCTTCTCACTTCAGGCTGTAGTTCAAACGAGAATAAGAACGCCCCCGAAACACCGGCCGCTGCCGCCAAGCCGCAGATTAAGGAGCCGGTGCTGTACACCGGTGAGCAGGCATTCAATCGCATGATGGGTCTCGCCTTAAAGTGGTCGCCGGACGCCCAGCCGGCTCGCTTGGAATCCGTTCCCACTACGGAAACCACAGGCCAGGAGGGAAAGTCAACCATCTGGCGTGGGTACTTTGTCTCGCCCAGTCGCCGCTCCACCCAGACCATCGTTTGCTCGGGAAGCCGTCAGCCGGATTCACCGCCCTCGGGGGTTTCGACCGAGGGGAGTGAAGGCGGCTACAACGCCGAAGCCGCCACACTTGCCTTCCTGCCGTTGTTGCTGAAAACCGATACCGACCAGGCATTCGCCATCGCTCAGCAACACGGCGGCGATGCCATCCTGAAGAAGAATGCACAGCAGCCCATCACCTACGTGCTGCTCAAGGACCGGAAGCAGGGCGTCCCCGTTTGGTATGTCATCTACGGCATGAGCGAGAAGGACAGGAAGGGCATTGGAGTGATTAACGCAACAACCGGGGCTTTCGTAAGAGCCGGCAAGTGAAATTGGCTGAACAATCAAACGAAACGATCAAACGCTAAGACTAGCCGCCGAAGCAAGCGCTGGCGCCGCCGCTTCCTCGTCTAGCGCAGTTTCTTCCCAATACGACGGATTGCGCAGAATGCGCGACACCAGCGCCGTATGCATAGCATGGCCGGCGCGGTCGGCCACCACAGAACCCAAAATCTGCTTCCCAATCAGCGCCAGGTCGCCGATAAGGTCCAGAACCTTGTGCCGCACAAACTCATCGGCAAAGCGCAGAGGTGGATTCAGCACCTCTTGCCGGTTCATGACAATCGCATTCTCGATCGAAGCTCCTCGAATCAGCCCCTGCTGCCGCATGGCGTCGGCTTCATGCAGAAATCCGAAGGTGCGCGCCGCAGCAATCTGCTTCAGGTAACTGCCATTGCTCAACCGCACGCAGAAACTCTGCTTGCCAATGACCGGATGCGGAAAATTGATCGAATACGCAACCGAATAAACATCCGCCGGATACACCGCAATAAACTTGTCGCCCTCGCGTAACTCAATCTCGCGCACGATCCTCAGATAAGTGCGCGCTCTGCGCTGCTTTCGAATCCCAGCCTTCTGAATCATCTCGACAAACGGACGGGCGCTGCCATCCAGAATGGGCAATTCAAGATTGTCAAGCTCCACAATCGCATTATCGATGCCCATGCCAGTAAAAGCCGAAAGCAGGTGCTCAGTCGTAGAAATGAGCACGCCCTTCTTCATTAGACTGGTGGCGTAACTGACCCGGGCAACATTGCTTCCGCTAGCCTCAATAGCAAAGCTGTCAAGATCCGTGCGCTGAAAAACAATTCCGGTGCCCGCCGGTGCAGGCAAGATCCGCAAACTGACAGGCGCGCCGCTGTGGAGACCAACTCCTGAGCAGCTAACAGAGCCACGAATTGTTTGTTCGTGCGTCAACGGGGGACGGCTTAAGTCTTTTGCGATCCGATAGTTTACAGCCGGCTACAGACTTTCGCATGTGGCAAATAAGCCACACTCTGTCGTTCGACGCGGCTGGATGTGCTCTAAACTATTCAACCACTTACAGATAATTTGGGGTGATTAAATGAGAACTCTTAACTATTTTGTATGGCAAAATGTACGCTTTTTGTACGGGAAAATGTGCGGCCAAAAGCCCCTATCGTGTCTTCACAGGAATCATAGGATCATAGGTCACCGCCGCCTCGAACATTGCATCCGAGAGCTTCAGGTTGTAGCTCGCGGTGCTGATGAAGCGTTGTTGCGACGTCTCTCCGTTGAAATAACGCGTAATCGAATGCGGCGTCCAGATTCCCTGCACCAGTTTGTAGCTGTCGTAAATCTCATCTTCCACATTCTTCTGCTTATCCTTCGGATCGCGCCACGAATAACTGATCTTCACCGGATAGTGCGAATTCTCATCCAGATAAACGCTAACCGAATCGTCCTGGCTGTTGAGCAGCGTAACTCCTTCAGTCTCTTTCCCGTTGACCACCGCCACCCCATCGTAAAACAAAGCCACATTCGGATCACGTACCCACTTGCGAAACACCCACTCCAGCGAATGCTGCCGCCGCCGAAGATAATTCTGCAGCTCGAGCTTATCCTGCGCCGCCGTCCCTTTGTAAGTGATCTCGTACCCTTTGTCGCCGTTATGAATCAGGATCAGATCCGTCTTGTTCATCACCTTGACGTTGTCCACATCCCCGAAGAGGAAAAAAACGTCCTTGGTGTGAATCACCTCAAAACGATCTTTGTCCGGATACTCGATGTAATACCGATATGGAATCCCGGTGCTTTCAGTCCGCCCGTGGTACAGCGGATAATACCTCCCTTCCTCACACCGATTCTGGTAAGTAAGATAAGGCTCTCCTCCCAGCGCCTGCACCGCCGTATCCAATACCGCCCGCGCCTTGCGCGCATTATCGGAGTCGTTAAGATTGATCGCAGGCTGCGCCGGACTAGGTGCTGGAGAGTTCTGGGCAGACGCCAACGTGCCTAATAACGTGCACAGCAAAAGAATAGAAACGATACGCGACATATCTCCTAGTTTAGAAGCGATCATACTGATTTTAGCTGTACCGGCGAGGATGCGCCCATAAAACATAAGGGGGGTAGGAAGCCTCTACCATCACCCGGAGCCGTTTGCGAAAACCCCTAACCTCCGGCATAATGATTGTTTGTCTCAACATAGCTAATTTCACCCGCCGGACTCTTCCGGGCAAAGGATACTGAAGTCTGTGTTAATGATCCGACTGGCGCGCTTTGGCGCGCGCAAACAACCATACTACCGAGTGGTGGTAATCGAGAAGGAACGGGCTCGTAATGGCCGTCCGGTGGAAATCGTGGGGACGTACAATCCCCGCACCAATCCGGCGACCTTCGACCTGAAACGCGATCGCATTGAACATTGGGTCTCGAAAGGCGCCCAACCATCGGACCGCGTCAGGAAGCTGCTCGCTCAACCCGCACCGGCAGCCGCCGCACCGGTCGCCTAGCCCTTCCCCACTCGCCAATTTAAGAGCTGCAATTCGGGAACTGATTCCCGGAAATTGACTCCGGAGCCGATTTTTTATGATTGAGCCGAGCGCCAGCCCGCGCGCCATGATTGAGCACATCGCCAAGGCGATCGTAGAAGCCAAGAGCGAGGTTTTTATCGACGAGTACGAAGACGGAGACGAAACCGTTATCGAACTCGAAGTGGCTGAGGCCGACTTGGGCAAAATTATAGGTCGCTCCGGCCGAGTAGCCCGCGCTCTGCGCAATGTTCTGAGCGCCGCCGGCTCGAAGCTGAACAAACGCTATGCCCTCGAGATCATTGAATAGTTTAGAAAATAGTTGGGAGAATATTTTCGAGAACAGCTCGGCCGCAACAGCGGAAAAAATGGCGGCACCGGACACAACCGGCGATTGGATCACCCTCGCAGTCGTCATAAAGACGCAGGGACGCCGCGGAGAAGTAGCCGTTGAACTGCACACCGACATCCCGAATCGCTTTCGGCGGCAGATGAAGTTATCGGCGCTAAAGAAAGATGGCCAACGCCCAGAAGTAACGGTCGAGGATCTCTGGCCGCACAAGAATTTTCTGGTGCTGAAGTTTGAAGGCATCGAATCAATTTCCGAAGCCGATCCGCTGATAGGCGCCGAACTTCAGCTCCCAGGCAGTGAACGAGCGAAGCTGGAGCCAGGCTGGACGTACCTGAGCGACCTGATAGGCTGCACAGTATTCGATGCCGAACGCGAGATCGGCAAGATTGAGGACGTGAGGTTCGGAGCAGGAGAAGCACCACTGCTCGTAGTTGAAAGCGGAGCAAAGTTGCCGTACGAAATTCCGTATGCAGAAGCGTATCTGGAGACGCTGGATCTGGAGCGCAAGCAAGTAAGGATGAAGCTGCCCGAAGGCTTGCTGGAAGTGAACGCACCGTTGGCGAAAGACGAAACGCAACAAAGGGGCGAGCGGGAATAAAAAAGAGGAGCAGGAATCAAAAACAGTTGGTCGATGCCCATCCCGCACTTCGCCAGTCCAAGGTTCAGGTTTTTGCAAAGACTTACTCGGCGAACTCTGCGTCTCGGCGGTGAAAAGGTTTAGTCCGCAAATGAAGTTCGACATTCTAACCATCTTTCCCGACTTCTTTCGCGGACCGCTGGATTACGGAATCGTCCGCCGGGCGCGGGAAGCAGGCTTGGTCGATATTGGCATTCACGATTTGCGGGCGTACACGAAAGATAAGCATCGCACCGTAGATGACCGCCCATTCGGCGGCGGCGAGGGCATGGTCCTGAAGCCGGAACCGATCTTTGAATGTTTGGAAGCGTTAGGCGACATGGAGTCGCGCGAGGTGCGTTTGAGAGAAGGCGCGAAGCAGTCGGTTATTCTGCTTTCCGCGCAAGGATGCAAGCTCGATCAAATGCTGGCAGCCGAACTTTCCAAGCTCGAAAGAATTGTGCTGATCTGCGGACGCTACGAGGGAGTCGATGAACGCATCAGCGAGCGTCTTGCCGATCGCGAAGTTTCGATCGGCGACTATGTGCTGAGCGGAGGCGAACTGGGCGCAGCGGTAATCGTAGACACGGTCACAAGGCTGATTCCGGGAGCAGTAGGCAACCAGAATTCAACCCGGCAGGAGTCGTTCACCCAGACGTTGACTGAACAGGTGTTCACGGAACAAACCGAACTACCGGGCAATGGACCGAGTTCGACCTGCATTTCAGGAGGATTGCTGGACTATCCGCACTACACGCGCCCCGCGGATTTTCGCGGCATGACGGTGCCGGAAGTCTTGGTAAACGGCAACCACGACGAGATTCGCTGTTGGCGAAGAAAAACAGCTTTGGCAAAAACCTTGCGCAACCGGCCCGACTTGTTAGAGCGGGTTGCGCTGTCGCCGGAAGACGAGAAATTGCTGGTCCAAATCAAGCTGGATCAGAACAAGATCTCTGAGATCGATCGTTCCGAGATCAACCAAGAGAATTAGGAAGGAAACGTTATGCGCAATCCGATTATCGAAAAGCTACTGGCAAAATCCCGCCGCACAGACATCCCGAAATTTGGCCCCGGCGACACCATCAAAGTGCTGGTTAAAATTCGAGAAGGCGAAAAAGAGCGCCTGCAGGCCTTCGAAGGCGTAGTTATCGCCCGCAAAAGAGGCGCTCAGCCCAGTTTCACCGTCCGCAAAATCAGCTTCGGACAAGGCGTAGAGCGCATCTTCCCCCTCGACTCCAAAGTCATCGACAAGATCGACGTAGTCCGCTCAGCGAAAGTCCGCCGCGCCAAGCTCTACTACCTCCGCGGACTAAAAGGCAAAGCCGCGAGACTGAAAGAAGTCGAGCAGCAATGAAACAACGGCTAGGTCGTACGCTGCCAGTGCTAAGCCCCGTTTCCATGTGGTGACGGGGCTATGCCCCGTTTTCTTGTGGCGATGGCGGATCCCTCGAAATAAAGTTTAGCTGCTTAATTTCCACACAATCCTCAACCCTCGTCGCTTGCGCCACGCCTCATCTTCGACGAAGATGCTGTTCAGCATCTGTGCCCAAGCCCAAGCGCACCTCGAAGCGTTCCAAAGCAGAAAAAATTTCTGCCGCCGCCGCCAAACTACGCCTGCTGAAAAAACTCCGCTGCACCCTGAAGTTCGAGAAGCGTGCCTGGGCAACCGGCGCTCAATTCGTCGCCGGAGTCGATGAAGTCGGCCGCGGATCGCTCTTCGGGCCAGTAGTAGCCGCAGCCGTAATCCTCGATCCAACCTACCGCATTCGCGGCCTGCGCGATTCCAAACTGCTCCTGGCCGACCGCCGCGAGGAACTGGCGATTCGCATTCGCCAGCATTGCATAGCCTGGGCCATCGCCGCAGTGGATTCCGCTCGCATCGATCAAATCAACATCTACCATGCCTCGCGCCTGGCCATGCTGCATGCTGTCCAGCAACTGGCGCCGGCCGCAAATTATCTTTTGATCGATGCCCTCAAAATCGATTGCGAACTCCCTCAACAACCGATCATTCACGGCGACGCCCTCTCCGCATCCATCGCCGCCGCCTCCATAATCGCGAAAGTAGAACGCGATCGCATGATTTCTGCTTGGGACCCGGTTTTTCCCATCTATGGCCTAGCATCAAACAAGGGATATTGCACCCCCCGCCATCTAGCCGCCCTGCGCGAGCATGGCCCATCTCCACTGCATCGCCAGTCATTCGCGCCCGTATGGAATGCGCCAATTCCGCAAGAAGTCTTAGGTTTTATGCTGGATAATGCTGAATCGACTGAAGAAGTATTGAGCGACGAATTAACCGCTGACGAAGAACCAATGCCAGCAATCTCAGAAGCCTGATTGATGCATAGAATTGTCATCCTGAGCGAAGCGAAGGATCTGCTTCTTGCTCGCGCCGCTTAAATTATTTGTGCTGCTCTCAAGCCGACAGAGCGCAGTTACCCTCCCACCGCCGCTCCTCACTTAGCCCGATAAATTTCCGACAGCACATCGGGCTTCGATTCATCCCGCATCAGATGGGGGTACTTTTCTCCCCCATGATAGTCGAGGTTGTAGGTCCCGAAATAATCGTCGTTCTCGACCAGTAGTTCGAGAGCCTGGGCAGACTTGGCGTCGCCCGCAAGGCATCGAGAAACACCACCGGAGTAAAGGAACGCCCGTTCACGGCAACCACTTTCATGCCTGGGCCTATGCCCGCCCGTGCCGCCGGCATGCCTTCGACCGTGTCTTCAACGGCTCCGTCAAATCCCACGAGCAACCCGATCGAATATAGCGCGTCGATTTGCTTGTGCGAGGTTTCCCAGGCCTTGATCAGCTCGGACGCGGTCGCGTATACACCAGTTCCCAACCGCTTATTGGCAAGGCCGGTCAGGGGCGCATTGGCGGCATGGTTGGTGAGCCGCTCGGTCCAAAAACCTCGCCAATCGTAAGTCACGACCTGGTTGAGCGTGTTGACCACATCGTCAAACGTGTAGGTCTTCACCTCGAGCCCGCCGCTCGGTCCGCCGTGAAACAGGCTGGCAGAAATCGTCGATCGATTTTTTGCCCTGGGTGCGCTGGCGAATGATCGTATCCACCCACAGCCAGTTCAGAACGTCTTCCTCATAATAATCAACTCCCCGGCGCCAGGACATCCAGCCTTTCGACGCCAAGTATCGAGTTCGCGGCGCGGCATCGGAGGTGTCCTGCAGATTTCGCCAGCTGCGTCCGGAATGATGGTCCATATCGGCAGCAATTTTCGCCAACGCCTCGCGATACTCCTCGCGGCGTGCGGATGCCGCTGCGCGCGCTCAGAACATCGCCCAAATAAGACGTCAGCCCTTCGTACACCCACAGCAGATCGGTCCGCATGGGCTTCTCAAAATCCGGCGTCGTCAAGTCCGCCGGACGGCGGTATTTTCCGTTCCACGAGTGCACATACTCGTGCGGCAATAGACCCGCGACGACCAGGCGCAGATCCGGGTCCACCAGATCAACGCTCTCCCACCCGGCTGTCGTCCGACTCATGGTGCTCCAGGCCGAAATGCGCCACATGATCGCTCAGGCTGTAGAGAAAGTGATAATCGCGAAAATGCCTGCGACCCGAAAAGCTGCTTGGCCTGCTCGGTCAGGTCTTTGTAATGCTCGAGCACCTCCGCGGGCGCGTCCAGCGCGGCGGCGCTGTCCGCCGCAATATCCATTTCCTGATGGGGGTTTTCGCCCGAGCGGCACCACGCGTAAGAATTCGCCGGCAATCACCGGCGAATCCACCAGCGTGGTCAGGGACGCGGGCTTGAACTGAATTTCGCTCCCCCGGTCTCGGATGCGATGGGCAGCGGCGTGCCGAACTTCCATCCCGATGGAAGCCGCAAACTGGCTTGGTAGGTCAGTTCATCGCTGCTCCAACCGGCCGGGTATAAGCAGCAGCGTGTTCCAACTGAAGACGGCCACTTTGTCCGTCGCAGACGCACCTGCGCGTATAGGGAGCTTCCTCGACTGCGGCCGGAGAAACATAGTCGAGCCCTACCTCACGGTCGATACTCCAGCCGGGACTTCGACGTGAAACGTCCACCCATCGAGCAGGTCGCGGCGCCAGTCGAGAGTCTGCCCGTGGGCGGTGAACTTCAGACCCAGTCAGTTCGTTGATCGGCCCGGTGGGCCCGTGTTCGCCGGGAATCCACTGCGGGTAGTAGAGGGTCAGCGTTCCGGGGCTTAGCGGGAATCTCCAGTTGGGCGTGAACCATCCGGCGGGCACCTCGCGGCATCGACAGAAATCTTCACTGTCGGCGCCGTGCCCTGCGCCATGACGGCGCCCGCGGCCACAAGAGTGTACACAGTAGAGACCAAGTCCTCAGCGAAACAATGCATGATAAGGGAATCCTCGATGGAGATCGAAAACCGGAAATTCGAAAACTCTGTGACTATATCAGCCGTTCTCGTACTAACGCACTCTGAGGATGCCGCAGCCCGCCCCTCTCCCGGTGGCCGCCCAAGCTGGCTGTGCTCTATGATGACTCGGTGCCCCATCGCGGCAAGTTCATTACCTTCGAAGGACTCGACGGCTGTGGCAAGAGCACGCAGATCGAAAAGCTCGCCGCCGCGCTGCGCGCCGACGGCTTGCTCCGTGGTTGTGACTCGCGAGCCCGGCGGCACCACCAACCGGGGAAAAAATCCGTCAACTGCTACTCGATACCGGCACCTCCGGACTGGCTCCGCTGGCCGAACTAGCTCTCATGTTCGCCTCCCGCGCCCAGCACATCAAGGAAGTGATCCAGCCCGCCCTGGCCGACGGCCGCATCCTGCTCTGCGATCGCTTCACCGATTCCACCGAGGCCTACCAGGGCGGGGGCCGCAAACTGGGCAGCCAGCCGGTGCTGGCCTTGCACCGTATTTTGTGCGGCGATCTCCAGCCCGAGCTCACCATCCTGATGGACTCCGAGGTAACGCTGAGCGTCGAACGCGCCCGCCGCCGCAACAAGTCGCGAGGCGCGGCAGGCAACGGTCAGGATACCGAGCATGACGAAAACCGCTTCGAGCAAGAAAGCCGCGCCTTCTTCGAACGGGTGCGCCACGCCTATCTGGCGATTGCCGCGCGCGAGACCATGCGCGTCGTGACGTCGTCAATGCCCGCGGCACGGCGGACGAAACCCACCAGAAGATTCTCGAGATCGTACGGCGGAGGCTGAAATTGACGGCGCGGACCTCATCGTGACGCTAGGCTGTCGGGTACGGCCACTGGCTTTGACGCCGTCCCTCGCGCGATATCGCACGGGGTCAAGGCCGATAGGCTCGATGCCGTCCGCTAGAGTGGGATTTAGCCATACTAGGAAGGCAGATCGTGAACATGGGCTTCTCTGATTTTCACGGCAACGCCGGAAGTCGTCCTCCGCCTGCGCGAAATGTTGGCGCGCGACCGCTTTCCCCAGGCGGTCATTCTGGCCGGTCCCGCCGGTTCCGGCAAATATACGCTGGCCCTCATGCTGGCCAAGGCGATCAATTGTCTGGCCCCGGTCGCGAGCGGCGCCCTGCCCGATTTTTGCGGTAAGTGTTCGAACTGCGTCCGCATTGCGCAGGCGGAAGATCTCGAAAGCCGCGCGGCCGAGGCCGTCGAAGCCCGCGAAGACATGCGGGAAACCGACCGGAAAGAAACCCGCCTGTTCGTGCAGACCCATCCCGACGTGCTCATCATCCCTCCCGATCCGCCGCAGATGATGATCAAGGTGGACCAGGTTCGCCGCGTCATCGAGACCATCTACTACCGCCCCGGAGACGCCAAGGAAAGGGTTTACATTTTCACCGGCTCCGCGTTCATGAAAGAGGCGGCCAACTCGCTGCTGAAAGTGCTCGAAGAACCGCCCGACTTCGCCACCATTTTCCTGCTGACCGAAAACCCCGGCGAACTTCTCCCCACCCTGCGCTCGCGTTCGATGACGGTTTCACTCGCCGCCTTGCCCACCGCGGAGATGGAGCGCTACCTAGCCACCGCTTCGTCCCACGTGGAAAGCGGAGCAACGAGCTTTGGTGGCGCGCCTTTCCGAAGGCGCCGTGGGCGCGCCCGCAACTTCGATCTCACCGCCTACACCGCCGCGCGCAGCCACGCGCTGGCCATTCTGCATTCCGCACTGGGTCGCCGCCGATCACAGCGAACTGTTCAAAATCACCGAAACCTACCGCGCCGGGGCCGAAGGCCGCGCCAAGTTCGAAGCCCTCCTGCGGACCCTTTATTCCCTGCTGGAAGATTTGGTTTTCCTGAACTCCTCCACGCCGGAACTGGTCCGCAATACCGATATCGCGGGCGAACTAAGAAAATTGGCGGAAGCCGCCGACTTTGCCTGGATCACGCTCGCCGCCGACCGGCTGGCGAAGTTGAGCGCGGCATGCGCCGCAACCTGCTGCGCTCCCTCTCCCTCGATTCATTCGCAACTGCGCTCGAACCCGTTTCGTAACCCGCGCTACGATAAATTTTTGGTCACTAACAAGACCTTAGCCTTCCCGTTCAATACTTTTGGGATCATTGCCCGGTAACTAACGACACTCCACAAATCATTGTCAACCCTTTCCCGCTGTGATACCGTAGGCGTCAGTTCACACCTCTGGACCCACAATCTGGATCAAGTATTGTGGTATATTCTGCGCGCCCAGCGCGCCGGATACGATTTGCAGGTGGTGCGATGAAAGATGCTCTCGACTCCATGCCAGCCGAACAAACTGCGGATCAGGAAAGCTTCGCCAATCGTAAGTTGATCCGTCCAACGCTCACCCGTCCCGACCATCCTCACAACAACCACGGCCATAATCACGCTCCCGCCGAACGCCGCGATCGTGACAGGGACAGGGATCGCGATCGTCCCGTTTCAGCCAAGCGAGCCGCTCCTACCGAACAGACCAACGCCGAAAATTTTTATTATCAGAAGCAGATGCAATCGAAGACTCCCATGGTCATCGTACTGCGCGACGGCGAGGAAGTTCACGGCTACATCGAGTGGTACGACAAGAACTGCATCAAGCTGAACCGCAACGGCGCCGCCAACCTAATGATCTACAAGCCCGCCATCAAGTACATGTTCAAGGAAGGCGAGAACGGTCGGAAGTAAGAGTTTGGAAATCAGCGTTCGGAAATAAGTGTTTCGAAATAAGAGTCCAGAAATATGAGTCGTCGCGCCAGCGTCTTCTAATTCGTCATTTCACGGCTTCTTCGATCTTGCCCAGTCTTTCCTTTGCGTCCCCAAAATCAGGTACCAGGTTCAGCGCCGCTCTATAAGCCTCAGCAGCGGCCGGATATCGTCCCTTATCTTCCAGAACGCGACCTTGCCAGTAAAACGCCAGCGGCGATGGGACGACGTGAGCGGCCGTCATAAAATCCTGCAGTGCCGCGTCGAGTTTGCCTTCGTCATATTCGATCGTTCCCCTTCCCAATAAGCTGTTTTGTTCATCCGGATTGATCGCAATAGCCTGCGTAAATTCTGCTATTGCCTCGTCGCGCCTTCCGAGTTGGTTCAACAACACCCCCAGATTGTTATGCGTTTGCGCCGCCTCCCGCTCATCCAACTCATACTTCAGTGCGAGTTGATATTGCCGCAGCGCCGGCTCCAGGTCACCCCGGCGATGCAGCACTACGCCCAGGTCGTAGTGCGCAGTCGAGAAAGCCGGCATCAGCTGAATCGCGCGCTCCAGATGCGGTACAGCCAGATCTGGGCGCTGCATCTCGATCAACGCCGACGCCAGATTCCCCTCTGCAATCGGATTCGCCACCGTCACTTCAATCGTGTGTTCAAAAAGGGTATAGCTGTTCCGCCAATAACCGATCTGGCGATGAGTTACAACGCTCAACGCAAACACAATCGCCACTCCCGCAACTCCCAGCCACGCCACAGAAATCTTCCGAGCCTGCGCCCACTCCGCCACCGCCCACACCACCATCACAAACGGCCCGATGTATGGGATATAAGCAAAGCGATCCGCCATCGCATGCCTGCCCACCTGCACCAGCCCGATCATGGGCAACATCGATCCCAAAAACCACAGCCATCCCACGATCAAGTAAGGCCGCTGCGCTCGTTGCCACACCACAATTGCCGTAGCAATAACCAGAGCCAGCGTCGCCGCAATAACCTGCCACAATGGAAACAAATCCGTCCGATGCGGATAGAGAACCGCCAGCCTGCTCGGCCAAATCGCCAAGCGCACATACCGCCAATAAGACGTCAGCGCAGTTTCAATCCGATTCAGCAGGCTGAAGTCTGACGACGTTCGCAACGCATGCGCCGCGCGCTGCGCCATCACCGTCACTACGGCGCTCCCGGCCGCGAGCAGAAACAATGGCACCTTCTCCAGCACGAGCCGCCCGAACCGCGCTCGCCCATCGAAATTCCCAACCGCTCCACGCGAAAACTGCGCATTCATGCGCTGAAGCGGCCAGTAATCCCACAGCAACAGAAGAAATGGAAGCGTAATCACCTGTGGCTTACTCATCAGCCCCAGCAGAAATAGCAAAAAAACGACGTTATACCGCCGAACCTGCGGCTGTCGCGCATACCATCCATAGGCCAGCAGCGCCAGCAGAAAGAACAACATGCTTAAAACATTCTTCCGCTCCGCCGCCCAGGCCACCGACTCAACGTTGACCGGATGAACTCCAAACAGCGCGGCCACCATCGCGCTGCGCCATAACCACCCCGTCGCGCTCTGCAGCACCAGAAATAGCACAGCTACATTCATCGCATGCAACCATGCGCTGACAAAATGATGTCCGCCCGCATGCAAGCCGAACCATTCGCAATCCAGCGCATGCGAAAGCCACGTCACCGGATCCCAGTTTCCCTCCTCGAACGTGGTGAACGACCACTTCACCGTAGCCCACCTCAGCCCAGCTCTGACGTGGCCATTCGCCACGATGTAAGTATCGTCGTCAAAATTAACAAAGCTGTTATGAATCACCGGAGCGTAAAGCACAAGCGTCCCCAGGAATAGAAAAAGAGTGACGAGAGGTATTGCCCCACGACGCTTCGACACCATTATTTCTATTTTCTAGCAGGCCGAGGAAGCCGGGAGTAGTCCTCAATTAGTGTCCGAGATGATCTACTGTTCAAGGAAGGCGAGAACGGCCGGAGGTAGTCTCGCTAGGTGCTCGGCTCCGTGCTTCCTTGTCGCGCTCTTCTCCACCAAGCAACCTCCTTCCATAGGTTGTGTGCGCAATACGCAACACAAGCAGCCTCCATAGCGCATAGGCTACGTCCGTGATTTCTCTCCCTAGGAGAATTCGTTTCGGAGAGTTGCTGATCATACACTCCCATAACAAACGGATTGCCAGCCCATTCAACTCAATCGCTGCTCGTAGACCTTCATACAAAAACAAAAGCGAGACGGCTATTGCTAATACATTGAGAGCTACCCGCAGCCAGACCGCGCATAGGATGGGCTGAAAGTTGCGTTGCCGCCGCCGGTCAAGGTGGACCCCGATCCACGACCAGAACAACAGGGCGCTTAGGTAAATGACGACGTTATCAAGCAAAATCAATGAAAGGCGATCTCCGCTGGCTGCAAGGAGAAGATGCCAAATCCAAAGTGCGGGCCCCTCCAAGAGAGCCATCAGACCCACTGCGCTTGTCTCGGGTAGATCATCCCATCGGGAAGCCCCGATCATCCAGAGGCGATCGAGATGAAACAGGAATACCGTGATAGCGAGCATCATCGCCGGGAGCAATCCGGGAACAATATCGTCCACCGGAATCGTCCCCACAAGGACCGGATAGTCGTCACATTCGTATTGGACACCGCTGTCGAGTCAGGCGCTCCTTCACAGCTTCGGCAGCACAATCCCCTTCTGCGCCTGATACTTTCCCTTGCGATCCTTATAGCTGGTCTCGCAAACCTCATCTGACTGAAAGAAGAGAATCTGGCACAGCCCTTCATTCGCATAGATCTTCGCCGGCAAAGGCGTAGTGTTGGAAATCTCCAGCGTAACGAACCCTTCCCACTCCGGCTCGAACGGCGTCACATTAACAATGATCCCGCATCGCGCATAAGTCGATTTGCCCACGCAAATCGTCAGCACATCCCGCGGAATTTTGAAGTACTCGACCGACCGCGCCAAAGCGAACGAATTCGGAGGCACAATCGCCACATCGGCATTCACCGTCACAAACGACCGCTCGTCAAAATGTTTCGGATCGACGATCGTGCTGTTAACGTTAGTAAAAATTTTGAACTCGTCAGCCACGCGCAAGTCGTATCCATAACTCGACACGCCATAAGAAATCACTCCCGCGCTCACCTGCTTCTCCGAGTACGGATTAATCATGTCCTGCTCTTGCGCCATGCGCCGTATCCAGCGGTCACTCTTGATGCTCATGAATCTCCTTGAGGATTTGCGAATTAGATAATTCTGCCACTTGGTAATTTAAGCTTCTATCTGGCGGCCCTGGATTTCGTCAAGATCGGGTTAGCCAAATGGCTGCGCTAGCAGTATTGAGTCGATGTTCATGCCGCCGGATCGATAACGTCCTGCGTGGAAGGTTGCAGAGGAAGGACGCGCACTCGGCGACGTTTCGTCAAGAAAGCAAATCCCCATTGCAGCAGGACGAAGAATCGATTTGCGAATCCAATCAGAAAATACACATGTACAACCGCCCAGACAAACCACGCCGGAAACCCCGCAAAGCGCACAAATCGTAAGTCCGCTACCGCGTAGGTACGACCCACGATCGCGAGATCGCCTTTGTCCCAGTACCAGAATGGCGCCTGCGCTGGTCGCCCGGTTACGCGGCGGCGAATCACGTCAGCCACATATTCACCCTCTTGGATAGCAGGCTGGGCTACTCCCGGTATCGGCATTGGTTCTCTCGATTTAATGCCCCACAAATTGCGCGTCTCAGCGACCACGTGAGCGGTGTCGCCGATCGCAAAGATCTCAGGATATCCCGGTACTGAAAGATCGGGGTTAACCTTGATTTTTCCTAATTTGTCCGTAGTCGTCCCTAACCAGCGCCCGGCAGGAGAAGCCAAAACACCTGCACCCCACAGCACCGTGGCCGCCCGAACTCGCTGGCCACCCGCTACAATTCCTTCAGCGTCCACGCGGGTGACGGGCGTATTGGTGTAAATCTTGACTCCCAATCCCTCCAAATGCCGTTGCGCCTTGGTAGAAAGATCTTCCGGGTAAGTCGGAAGCACGCGAGGTCCCGCTTCATACAGAAGAATCTGCGCTGCCCGCGGATCGATATGGCGAAAATCGCGAGTCAGCGCCATGCGTGACATCTCCGCCAGCGTGCTGGCCATCTCCACTCCCACAGTGCCCGCGCCCACCAGCACGAATGTAAGCTGCCGTCGAATCTCCTCCGCCGCCGCACCAGAGGACCCCATCTCTTCGGCTCGCTCAAACGCCAATAGGATCTTGCCCCGGATCACGTCCGCATCGTCCAGTGATTCAAGACCGATCGCAAATTGTCGCCACTCGTCGTGCCCAAAGTAGTTGTAATGGACCCCAGTGGCAAGAATTAGAAAATCGTAAGGCAGCTCACGCTGCTTCAGGCGAACCATTCGCTCCTTCGGGTTGACACCAATCACTTCCTCAAGCAGCACATCAATATTTTTTTGACGATTGAGGATAGAACGCAGAGGTCCGGCAATATCATCGGCAGACAACAACCCGGTTGCCACCTGGTACAGCATGGGACGGAAAAGGTGGTAATTCCGCTTGTCGAGTAGCGTCACGTTTACCGGAGCGTTGTTTAACCTGCGCGCCGCGTAAAGCCCACCGAAACCACCGCCAACGATGATCACGCGAGGCATCGTTAATATCTCCTCTTAACAGCGAATCGCGTATGCGGATGGAATTTCCGGCCTGTCACGGTTTGCAAATTACAAATTATCAGATTACAAAATTACACAAAATTTCTCGCACACTGGTCCCGTCATCTTACGCAACCATAGCCCCAGTTGACAATCTGCCCTATCTCCCTTAGCATCAATAACTTGAGGCATACAAATCCTCGGGAGACGGGGGCAGCCCGTGATTAAGCTCGACATCATCAATGAAGTAGTCAACCGCACCGGCATCACCAAGACCAAAGCGGAGCTCGCCGTAGAAACCGTCTTCGAGAGCATGAAGAAGGCGCTCTCCACCGGCGACCGCATCGAACTCCGCGGCTTCGGCGTATTCAACGTCCGCCCGCGCAAAACCGGCATCGGACGCAATCCGCGCACCGGTGCCGAAGTTTCCATTCCGCCCGGCAAAGCCGTCCGCTTCAAGCCCGGCAAAGAATTACAATCGATAGATTGACGATTGACGATCAAGATTAGCTATCAGAAGATCACCCATCAGAAGATTAGCTACAAAGATTAGCTACAATTGCAGAGGGCAGAGTTCAATTGCAGAACGAACCAAACCTCTGCAATCTGACCTCGAACCTCGACCTCAGCTTTCGTATGTCCGAACCAACGACTCTTCCCACTACCCTTCAATGGGAGCCGCAACCTCCGCCGCCCGTCTGGGTAGTCCGTCCGCCGCGCCCACGCTGGTGGCTCTATGCACTCTTTTTGCTCCTGACCTTTTTCAGCACTATGGTCGTAGGCGCGCGCATGGAAGCCAACTTCTTGCGCCATCTCCCCGTCTTCTCCCTCGCTGACGATACGCTCTCCCTATTCCCCATCGGCTGGATCGCGCAACATCCCGCAAACTTGCTGCTCGGCCTTCCATTCTCGCTCACGTTGATGTTCATCCTCTTCGCCCACGAGATGGGACACTACCTCTACGCCCGCCACTATCACGTCTACGCCACGCCGCCGTTCTTCGTGCCTTGCCCCAGCCTCATCGGAACCCTCGGCGCCTTCATTCGCATCAAGAGCCCGATCCCCTCTCGAGCCGCGCTCTTCGACATAGGCATCGCCGGCCCGATCGCCGGATTCATTCCCGCCTGCGTAGCCTTGCTCGTCGGCCTCTCGCTCTCGCACCCGATCGTCGGCTACTCGCCATCGGAAATCCAGCTAGGTTTCCCGCTCTCCTTCAAAATCGCAGCCATCCTGCTCCACATCGCAGTGCCACTCTCCACGCTGTCCCTCCATCCCATAGCCGCAGCCGCCTGGGTCGGAATGTTTGCTACCGCCCTCAACCTCTTGCCGGGAGGCCAACTCGATGGCGGCCACATCATCTTCTCCATCGCGCCCCGCTGGCACCGCGGGATTTCCCTGCTAACCGTCTTCGCCCTCGTGCCCTTCGGAAAATATCTTTGGATGGGTTGGCTGCTCTGGTCTGTGATGCTGTTTGTGACCCTGCGTCACCCACGTGTTCCCAAATATCCTAGCGTCACCGGAGGTCGCCGAGTTCTAGCGGTCTGCGCCGCGCTCATGCTCGTGCTGAGTTTCACTCCCGCGCCTTTCACTCATAGTTCAGGAAAAGAAGTGTGGCCACAAATGAGAGACGGGGCTCGCGACACGCTTCACGACCTCCGCGACGGCGCTCGTCACGCCCTGCATCACAAATAATTTTTGGCTCGGCTGCGAGACCTCTTAGGATGGGAGAAGACTTCGTAAACCTGTCAAGCCCCCTGTCCCGACGATTTCTTTCCAAGTTAATGAGCCTGCGGCGGAAATAAAATCAGACAACGTGTCCGGTTGGATAGCTCGAAATTGATATAATAGATATAGCCATAAAGAACAGGGTCTGCTAATCCTTACCGCTTGACGCGCGGCCCGAAGAAAGCCCAAGCTTTCAAGCGATTCTGAGAAAATTTAAGCAACCAAACGGCATTGCAATTGCCAGCCATTATTCCAAATTCCCTTCCTAAGCAAAGGGAACGGCGATCATTCCGGTTTAATAAGAATGAGGGACCTGCCGTGGACTAAAGTAGATAGCAGCGTATGCCGATTCGAACTCACTATACGGATGTGAGGCTATGCCTAGCGATTGACTCGACAATCGCAATATTGTGCATACTTGCCCGTTCCTTTAGGGATGTGTAGACTCCTCCGCGTCGGAACGAAGACCCCAGATTTCTAGCATCTAAACGAAAGGAGGAAGGCAAAGTGGGAGCCGCTGAACGGAAGCCGCTTATTGAAGAAATACAAGCGAAGCGGGGCAATTCTCGCCTAATCTGCTGCCTAACTTCCGACCGTGAAAATGCTCAAGGGCTGATCGCCAAGGATTTTCTGTTTAGGTTTTTCCAGCATCTGCGAACAACGCCATCGTTGGAGAAACTGGACGTTTTGCTGTTCACCCTCGGCGGTGACACTTTAGCCGCCTACGCTCTGAGCCGTTTCGTTCGCCAGTTTGCTAAGAAGGTTGGAGTGCTTATTCCCCATATGTGTCTTAGCGGCGGGACATTGTTCTCCCTCGGGGCTGACGACATTGTAATGACGCGACTGGCGACGTTGAGTGCGATTGATCCGAGCATTACTGGACTCTTGAATCCGGTCGTCGAAGGACCAGTCGTGCCAGGTGTCCCACCGCAACGAATGCCTGTGCCTGTTGCGGTTGAAAGCGTGGCGGGTTTTAAGAAGTTGGTTCGCGAGGAATGGCGGCTTGATGAAGACGGAGCTGCACACGCTTTCACGTTGCTCGCTGATAAGGTGAATCCGCTGCTGCTCGGAGACTTGCAGCGCAGCAAAGAGCAGATTGTGCGGCTCGCTACGAATCTGATGAAGCTTCATATGAAGGACCAGGAAAAAATTCAAACCATGGTTGAGATGTTGACGACCGGGCTTGGCTCTCATGACTATCTCATCGGCGCGGTGGAAGCGCGGGAGATAGGGTTGCAAGTCACAAAGGAAGATCAGGAACTGGAAGGCTTGCTCTGGCGCTTATACGAGGACTTCGCAACGGAAATGAACCTCGGAACTCCTTTTGATCCTGGGCAAGTGGTGCAGGCGGCGATGCAGCAAGGGCGTGCCGCTCAACCAGTGCAGCACTCCATAAAGGTCGTCATGATTGAGAGCTTGGAAAGGGCGGATGTGTGGGAACGGGAATTTCTCGTCATGCCGCCGAACCAAATGCAAGTTTTACGAAATGGGTGGAGACGATGATTACAATCAACGCAAGCATTCAAGGCCAGAACACTTTCTTCTCGCCGACAAGCCTGAGTCAGATTCTGACTACGTCAAGCAAGATTGATATTGTATTTCCGACGACACAAGGCGGAGAAGCAATCTTTCCTTTCGGAGTCTTGGCGGAAGTTCCGATGACCCCGCTGGAATATGATCCTGACCTGACCAAGCCGCGTGTCGCGGGAGCAGGAAAAGGACGTATTCTTATGGTCGCTCCAGATTTTGATGCTCCCCTTCAGTGGTAGCGTTGACGCGCTGCGCGGGTGATCGAAACTCAATGTGTGAAAGCATTACTCGATACGCACGCATTCATCTGGTGGGCAAATGATGATCCCTCCTTGTCTTCCATTGCCAAGGGAGTAATTGCGGACAGATCGAATGAAATTTTCTTGAGCGCTATCACCTCTTGGGAAATGGCAATCAAATCTGCAATCGGGAAGCTTTCGCTCGCTCAGCCAGTTAGTTCATTCATCGGCGCACAGATTGCGCAGTATAACTTTCGACCGCTGACGATTACATGCGAGCACACTTATCAGGTAGAAACCATGACTCTGCATCACGCCGATCCCTTTGATCGCCTGCTGATTGCTCAAGCCCTACTGGAGGACTTAGTTATCCTGACCCGTGACCCAGAATTTTCGCAGTACGGGGTTAGGACGTTGTGGTAGCCTGCGTGGGAGGATTTGAGAAACCACCCAAAACGGGGCTGCATTCCCGTGCACCGAAGACCCCCGTAACCAAGGTAAGTCCTTATCGCTGAATATTTTGCCCCTAACCCACTGATTCCAATAGATCGAACCAAAAAATATAGGGGGAGGGGTGGGGTCGCGGCTCTGGGTTCATACAAAACCATCCTCAAAATTTGAACCATTATGGGAATTTCGGCGGCTACATCAACCAAACCGCATCCACATCCACAATCACCTGCGTCCGCGGAATCTTCCGCGCCGCCGCTTCCGCCAGCATCGCCCGCAAAAGCGAATTCATCTTCTCCCGGCTCGGAGACTTCAAAATAAAGTGATAACGATAATCCCGCTTCAGTCGCGTGATCGGAGCCGCTGCCGGACCCAGCACCCGAATCCCTTCATGCCGAGTCTTCTCAAACCAGCGCCCAAGTTCGCCCGACCACGTCAAAGCCTCATCCAGCTTCTCGCTGCGAATCAAAACATTAGCAATCGCCGAGTAAGGCGGATAATGCATCCACGCCCGAAACTGCAACTCTTTCTCATAGAACCCAAGGAAATCATGCTGAGCCGCAAACTGCACCGCGTAGTGATCCTGGAAGTAAGTCTGCAAAATGACTTTTCCCGGAGAATTCCCGCGCCCCGCGCGCCCCGCAACCTGCGTCAGTAACTGAAACGTCCGTTCCGCCGCGCGAAAATCTGGCAACCCAAGCGCCATGTCGGCTCCAATCACGCCAACCAGAGTCACGCCGTGGATATCATGTCCCTTGGCAATCATTTGCGTTCCCACCAGCATGTCAAGCGCGCCTTCATTCAGAGCATTCAGCGCATGCTCGAAATCTTCGCGCCCTCGCACCGTGTCGCGATCAAGCCGTCCAATTCGAGCCTGCGGAAACATGCCATGCAACAACTCTTCCAGCTTCTCCGATCCTGTCCCGACAAAATAAACATACTCGCTGCCGCAATGCGCGCATTTGTCGGGAATGCGCGCGATGTGCCCGCAATAATGGCATTCCATCTTGTGCTCGCGCTTGTGATGAGTCATCGAAACCGCGCAATTCTCGCACTGCAAAGTTTTCCCGCAAGCGCGACACAAAACCACCGGAGAATATCCGCGCCGATTCAGCAGCACCATCACCTGCTCTTTTTTCGCCAGCCGATCGCGAATCTCCGCTGCGAGTTTGCGGGAAATAACTTGCTCTTGCCCAGTCTCCTGAAACTCTACCCGCATATCGACAATCTCAACTTCCGGCAATGGACGCTTCTCCACCCGATCTGGCAATTCAATCAGCGCATATTTATTTTTCTTAGCGTTGTAATAAGACTCCAACGAAGGAGTAGCCGAACCAAGCACCACGGCTGCGTCTACCATCTTCGCCCGCATCACCGCCACATCGCGCGCGTGATAACGAGGAGTCTCCTCCTGCTTGTAAGAAGAATCCTGCTCCTCATCGACAATGATCAAAGCCAAATCGCGAACCGGGGCGAACACAGCCGACCGAGTTCCCGCCACAACTCGAGCGTCGCCGCGCCGAATCCGATGCCACTGTTCCGCCCTCTCCGCGTTCGACAGCCCCGAATGCAGAATGGCAACCTCATCCCCAAACACCTGATGCAAATCCGCCGCAACCGCAGGAGTCAATCCAATCTCAGGCACCAGCAAGATAGCCGATCGCCCTTGTTCAAGCACTTGTCGCATGCAAGCCAGATATACAGCCGTCTTTCCCGAACCAGTAATTCCATGCAGCAGCATCCCGCTGAATTTGCGCGACGCGACTGCTTCGCCAATCTTCGCCAGCGCATCCTTCTGCGCCGCGCTGAACTCAAAATCAAAAGGCGATTGCCGAGGCTTGAGCTTCGAAGTCGTGAAATCCTGCGCCACATCCACCAACTCAACCAGCCCACGACGCACAAGCGTGCCAAGCGTAGTGCGAGGCACCTCAAACTCACGGAAAGCCTCAACCGGAACGCGTCCGCCAGCAGCAGCAAGCGCATCAATCAGCATTCGCTGATTTGGGTTGAGCTTGCTCGTGTGGGGACGAGCGTCTCGCTCGCCTGCCCTGAGCGTAATCGATGGGTCCAGCGGAGGCGAAGCCTCCGCTCGCTCCTCAGCCGCGAGCAGCACTGCAACTTTCACGACGCGAGCCGAGTCGCGGGCGGCAGACACATCCTCGCGCGCAATCCACTTCTTCCGCACCATTCCGCCAAGCAACGCCGTTGCCGCTCGCGTAGCTCCCCGCAAACTTTCTTCGCGGACGTTCTCCCGCTCCGCCAAATAATCGAGCACGCGAAATTCGATCAGCTGCTCTTCCGGCGTGCGCTTCGACCGCGCAGGAGAGCCCGACATTCCCGCCACGTGCAGCGCCATTCGCCCTTCATCGGTGATGCGATAAGTGACAGCTCGCTTGAACTCAGCCGAAAGCGGCAGCATAGTGCGAAACACCTCGCCAATCGGCGCGAGATAGTAATCGGCGATCCACTTCCCCAGTTTCCGCAGATGTTTATCCAGAACTGGTTCCTGATCGAGCGCTTCGAGAACCTTCTTGATCTTGATTTGTTTAGCCTGGATTTGCGCTGCGTCCTCCCGCGGCGCGCGGTCGTGCAGTTCGACCACAATTCCCGACATTCTTTGCTGCCGAAAGGGAACCAGCACGCGTCCGCCCACGACTGGCTCCATGCCCTCAGGAATGGAATACGTAAACACCATGTCAAGCGGAACCGCGAGAGCTACATCGCAAAACAGGGTCATCGAGAGCAGAATTCGGCATCAAGCCGGAGAAGAAATGCTATCACCAGATCGAACGCCCTTCGTGAAGAGCAAGGTCGCCGAATTCGTCTCACCGAAGGAGAAATGAAAAGGCCGCGCATTTTCGGCGCAGCCTCGATTTTAGGTCTAATTGTGGTTACAGTCTTTGCACTTCAGGCTGCACGACGTTGCTGCACTGCCTTCGGGTTGACGGAGGTCTCGCCAATCTCGGTCAACTTGGCGTCAGCAGCTTTTTCTTCGTTGAGCGTTTGTTGCAGGAGGTTAACAGCTTCGCTCAGTCCAAGCTGTCGCGCAAATGAGATGAGCGACCCGTAGACGGCCATTTCGTAGTGTTCGACCTCGTTGCCGCCCACAATGATAACGGCGTCGCGAAGTGGCGAACCGTCCTCGGTAGCCCCAATCATGTGCTCAGCGGCCTTTGAGATTTCGTCGATGACGTCGTTATCTTCAGTCTTTGGTTCGGCTCCAATCTGGCCGAATATTCTCTCGAGCCGCGTAACCTGATTGCGAGTCTCCTGCAGATGCTGCTCAAGAGCGCTGCGCAACTGTGGTGAATTCGATGCTTCGATCATGCTGGGAATGCCCTTTTTCACAAGCTTCTGCTCGCAATCGTAGGCATAGCGCAATCCAGTTTCGAATAATTCTTGAAAAGATTTGATTTTCATAGTCAGCTCCTATGTGCTCGTTAAGGGTGAATAAAAATGACAAAGCGCAGACGCAAAAGTGAGATGAGCAGAGCCCGGGAGATGTTGGCTGGAATCGAAACAATCGATGGTGAACGGCATCGATTGAGTTTTTTCCCTCGCATGGCAATACCGATGAGCGCTCGCCGAACGTCCAATTCACCGACGATCACTTCACTCGCCTCGTAGGCTGCGCGATGCCAAAGCCGCATAGCGTGGCTCAGGAATCCATTGGGCCGACCTCGATGAGGAAACCACCGAAAGGCAATCGTGATGAAGATAGGGAGTCAAATCCGCCTGTCGCAGAAAGCGCGGCCAAAGCTGATTGGATAAGAGCGAAGGCTCGATTCTCCCGGCAGTCGTGGTCTCTTGGTTTGACTAACTTACTTGTTGTTAAGGCTTTGCCTCTAAATCATTTTAACTCCTAGACCTGGAAGGATTTTTCGCCCGCGTCAATGATTCTAATAGACCCTGGATTGGGCCGGGATAAATCCGAAACCATTCAGGAGCCGCAGTCAACCGCCAACAAAAAATTTCCAGCCAAAGTAAAATAGCGTCGGTACGAAACCATGAAAAATTCCTCGCTCTCCCGCCCGCTCTACGAAGTCGATCCCGAAATTTCCAACGCCATCGACAACGAAGTTCGCCGCCAGCACGAAGGCCTCGAACTGATCGCCTCCGAAAATTTCGTAAGCGAAGCAGTTCTGGAGGCCGCCGGATCGGTCTTCACCAACAAATATGCGGAAGGCTATCCCGGCAAGCGCTATTACGGTGGATGCGAATTCAGCGATGTAGTCGAAAATCTCGCCCGCGACCGCGCCAAGAAGCTTTTCGGCGCAGAGAACGCCAACGTGCAGCCACACTCAGGATCGCAAGCCAATCAAGCCGCCTACGCCGCCGTCCTCCAGCCTGGAGACACGATCCTTGGCCTGAATCTCGCCCACGGCGGACATCTCACGCACGGGCATCATCTGAATTTTTCCGGCAAGACCTACAAGATCGTTCCCTACGGCGTCACCAAAGAAACCGAGACCATCGATTACGACGAACTGGAAAAAATAGCTACAGCCGAGCATCCCAAGCTGATCATCGGCGGCGGAAGCGCATATCCGCGAATCATAGATTTTGCCAGAATGCGCCAGATCGCAGACAAAGTTGGCGCACTCTATCTGGTTGATATGGCTCACTTTGCGGGACTGGTAGCAGGAGGAGCGCATCCATCGCCCGTTCCCCACGCGCAAATCGTAACCTCAACCACCCACAAAACCCTGCGCGGACCACGCTCCGGCATGATCCTCAGCAAACAGGAATTCGCCGCCGCAATCGATAAAACCGTTTTTCCCGGAATGCAGGGAGGGCCGCTGGTCCACATCATTGCCGCCAAAGCGGTGTGCTTCCTTGAAGCCTCGCAACCAAGCTTCCGCGACTACGCAAAGCAGGTTGTAGCGAACGCAAAAGTAATGGCCGAATCGCTCGCGAAAGAAGGCTACCGACTCGTCTCCGGAGGAACCGACACCCATCTGATGCTGGTTGACGTTTTTGCGAAAGGAATGCTGGGCAGCGAGGCAGAAAAAGCTCTTGGCGAAGCCGGGATCACCGTCAACAAGAATGCGATTCCCTTCGACACAAATCCGCCAATGAAACCAAGCGGCATTCGCATCGGCACTCCCGCAGTGACGACGCGAGGCATGAAAGAGGCCGAGATGCGGCAAATCTCGCACTGGATCGCGGAAGCCCTGAATCATCGGACCGAAACAGCCATGCTCACGAAAATCCGCAAGCAGGTACTCGAAATGGCGGAGGAATTTCCCTTATACCCAGAGCGGCGCGCCAAGACACAGGCCGAAGTGCGCGCATAACGTTTTCCGGAAATTCCCTGTGTCCCTCTGTGCACTCTGTGGTTAAATTCCATTCGTGAAAGTAGCCATCGACATCCGTCGTATGACGGAATTCGGAGTCGGCACCTACATACGGAACGTGGTCCGCACGCTGGCGCGGCTGGATCGCGAGAGTGGCTATTTCCTCATCGGATCGCCGGCGAAAGTCGAGGAATGCGGCGTTTTGCCATCGAACTTTCACTCCGTAGAACTAGTGGAACCGGACGATACGCTTAAAGGGAGCCTCGAGTTTCGCTCGATCGTCAAGCGGTTTAGCTGCGACGTGGTCCATGTTCCGCACCTGTTTTGGGTTCCACGCGGCTTGAGCTGCCCTTATATTCTGACCGTACACGACCTGCTTGAGCACATGTACGGATCGCGCAACGCTTCCAGTATGCGGCGCAGCCTCCACTTTTATTTAACCAGGCGCGTACTGCGCAAAGCGGCGCGCGTAATTGCGGTCTCTCAATTCACCAAGAGTGAGATCGAAAAGCTCCTCGGCATTCCCGACGGCCGCATTGAGGTCGTGTACAACGCGATTGACGAGCGATTTCTGCACGGCCACGCCAGTGAATCGGATCGCGACCTCATCGCCCAACGCTACCTCGTGAACTATCCCTTCATCCTGTACGCAGGCGCGATTCGGCCGCACAAGAATGTAGTGCGCATCATTGAAGCCTTCTCTGCGCTGAAAAGTGAACTGCAGAAAGAGCAGAAATTCCCGGACTTGAAGCTGATCATCATCGGGGACGATCTTTCCAGCCATCCAAGGCTGCGTCGAACCGTTGTACGCAGCGGGGTGCAAAACGATGTCCGTTTCATGGGATTCGTGCCTATCGAAGTGTTGCGTATTTTTTACGATGTAGCAAAAATCTTTGTCTTCCCTTCGCTCTACGAGGGATTCGGATTGCCGCCCCTGGAAGCCATGGCCCACGGAACGCCGGTGGTAACATCAACCACGTCAAGTCTGCCGGAAGTAGCAGGAAACGCGGCATTGCTGGTGAACCCGGAAAACGTCTTCGAAATTCGGCGCGGTTTGCAACGCGTGCTGCTCGATCCCGTGCTGAGGGAGCAGATGAAGCAACGAGGCTATGATCAGGCACAGCGCTTTTCATGGACCATATCGGTGTCAAGGATCCTTGAGATTTACCGTGAAGTGGCTGGCGCCAAGGTTTCTCGCGTGGTAGCAGCGGACTGAATACTCTTCTTCTTCCCTTATAATAAACCAATCCGCGATGAATCCCCGCCCCGCGCGCCATCTCGAACAGCCAACTCATCCCCCGCCCAATTTGACCATGGTTCCTCCGACGGTTTCTCCGACGATGAACCGGCCGAATCGACTGCTTGCGGACTGGCGAATTTGTGTGCTGATCCTGATAGGGCTTTGGGCGCTGATTTACATGGCTGGACTCTCCCACCCAGCTTTGCTGGATGATGCAGACACGGTGCATGCCGAGGCTGCGAAGGAAATGCTGCAGCGGCACGACTGGGTAACACTTTACGTCAATGGCGTCCGTTATCTGGAAAAAGCTCCCCTAATGTATTGGGGCGTTGCGACTAGCTACAAGTTATTCGGCGTGAGCGAATGGAGTACGCGCTTTCCGCTCATGCTCGGTGTGCTGGCAATGATCCTCTCCACCTATGGCTTGGGACGCTGGGCATTAGGCGCCGAGGGCGGATTCAATTCTGGATTGGTGCTGGCAACCGCGCTTGGGCCGTTTTTGTTTACGCGCTTCTTAATTCCGGACGTAGCCGTGGGTCTGTGGCTGACCTTGACGTTCTGGCTTTTTCTCATCTCGCTCGAACAGGAAAACCCTGCGCGCTGGACCTGTTGGGGCATAGCTGCCGCATGTGCGCTAAACGTGCTCACCAAAGGTTTGATTGGGCTCGTGTTTCCGGTGGGAGCGATCAGCCTCTATCTGCTTCTGACCGGAAACTTGCGGCATTTGCTTAAGTTGCGCCTCGTTTCAAGCACGCTGGTATTTTTTGCGATCGCAGCGCCATGGCACATTCTGGCAGCCCTTCGAAATCCCGCTCAAGGAAACGTTCACGGATTCCTCTGGTTCTACTTCGTCAATGAGCACATCTTGCGTTTCCTGAACCGGCGAGTTCCGCGAGATTACGACACCGTTCCGCTGTTGCTGTTCTGGGCATTGCTGGTTTTGTGGCTGCTTCCGTGGACCGTATTTCTTCCGCAGTCGCTGCAGGAGGTTCCGCGCCGCTGGCGCGAGTACCGTGCCCAGATGTCGCGGCGCCAGCGCTCATATCTTGTGTTTTTCTTGTGGACTCTGGTGATCGTAGGCTTCTTCAGTTTTTCGACACGGCAGGAATACTACACCATCCCGGCTCTTCCAGGGATGGCACTGCTGGTCGGCGGATGGTTGCAGCGCGAGCGAGCCTCTGCCACCGATAGCCAGGAACGCCGCAACGGGAGGATTTCATCGGCGGTATTACTGGCTGTTGACGTCATCATCGCCGTGGCAGGCTTTGGCTTACTTTTCTTCTCGAAGGCGCCAACGCCGGGAACCGATCTTTCAGACCTGCTGCGTAAACATCCGCAGGATTATGCGCTCTCCTTTGGCCACTTTCTCGATCTAACTCCGCAGGCGATGGGAGCATTCCGCGTGCCCTTATTTGGATTTTCTCTCGCGTTTCTCTTTGGAACGCTCGCAAACTGGGCGCTGCGCCGGCGTGCCCGAGCGGGGGCAGGGAATGTTGCTCTGGTGGCAATGATGGTGGTCGTACTTGCGTGCGTGAGAATCGCGTTCGGCATTTTTTCTCCGATTCTTTCGTCAAAGGATCTGGCGCTGGCGATTCGAGCACAATATCAACCGGGCGATCAAATCGTGGTAATAGGACTGTATGAAAATGCGTCGACGCTGAATTTTTACACCGGGATTCCCTTACACAGCTTGCGGCCGCCCGGAGGAAACATGTGGTATGGAACACAGTTTCCCGATGCGCCGCGGGTGTTCGAAACTCAAGCTTCATTTATCAAAATGTGGGAAGGCCCTCATCGTGTTTTCTTATGGGCTGAAGAGGAATACCCACCGGCGCTGCAGGGTTTGACGAGTTACGTTCTGGCTCGAAGCGGTGGCAAAATCATTTTTTCCAATCGCCCCTTGGCGCCGGCTTCGTAGCAGTCAACCGACCACCTTTCAGATCAAAGACATCTCCACGCCAATGGATGCGGTTGCCCATCAGGCTTGCTGCCCAGACAAACGGAGCGATTAAGTCCCGCAAAGGCATTAAGAGAATTGTGCGAAACAGTTCGCTGCGGAAGGTCCTTCGGTCATCCAGAATAATCTCGACGGCAAAAAATCCTGCGGCCAGTCTCACAGCAAACACCAACGCGAATAAGGCCCACGCCCAACCGGCTCCTCGCGATACGAGCACCGTCAGGAACGCCCAAGGGACGCCAAAAGTAAAGATAAGTCCGCCATACCCCCAACGACGAGCGTCGCGGATAGTCCGTAACCATCGCAATTGGTGTAGAAAAAATTGCCGTACTGTGTACGAAGGCAAGAATGTTGTGACAATCGCGGTGCTGAGTTCAACCCGCTTTCCTGTTGCCGCAATGCGGCGACCGAGTTCATAATCATCGGCGAGATAATCCAGCAGCGCTTCGAAGCCGCCGATGGTTTCGAGATCACCTCTTCGGAACGCCAGCGTAGAGCCCAATCCAAAATGCAATCCTCTCTCGAGAAACCTTGCGCTCAAAACGCCGGGCGCGAAGTCGGTGCTGATCCCCAAAGCCTCCAGCCGCGAACCGACGGTCGGACTGGCCATGCCGCGATAGAGGCAAGTCACCAGCCCGACAGACGCATCAGTCAGCGGCGCAATCACCTTCCGCAAATAATCGGACGGGACACGAATATCGCTATCATTTATCAACAGTAAATCATGACGTGCTGCCGGCAACATCTGCGCCAGGTTGCTGACCTTGATGTTTGCCCCAAGCAGAAGCTTGCACACAATCAGATCAATCGAAAGGTTGCGATATTTTGACTGAAGCTTACGCACGATCTCGATGGCCGGATCACAAGGATAGCTGACTCCGAAGATTAACTGAAATTCAGGATAGTCTTGCTCGCAGTGACTACAGAAGCTCTCCCATATCTCTGGATCAACGCCTTTCAATGGCTTGAGGATGGAAACTGGTGGCAGCTGATTTTCTGGAAGTTTGGGCTGATTCAGTTGCCTGCGCTTATCGCCCAAGAAGGTAAACATTGACAGCAACGAAAGACAATAAAACAACAGACAGCACGCAGTTCCAATCGCGGCCACAGCTTCGAGGATAAGTCTCGCTGTCGAAAGCGACATGAGTTGATGTTACTCGTAGCGCAATGACTCGATAGGATCGAGATTGGCCGCCTTCCACGCGGGATAGATGCCAAATACCAGTCCGACTGCAGCCGAAGCGGCGAAGGCGAAGGCCGACCAGTACACCGACATTGAGGCTGGAAGCGATGGAAACGCTATCGGGACAATCGCTGTGATGAGGGCGCCAAAGGCAAGCCCAATCACCCCTCCTACGGCTGTGAGCATCACCGCTTCGAGCGTGAATTGCACGAGGATGTCGCGCTTCCTGGCTCCTATGGCTTTGCGCACTCCGATTTCGCGCGTGCGCTCGGTGACCGAAACCAGCATGATGTTCATCACGCCCACTCCGCCGACGATGAGTCCGACGCTCGAAACCGCAAACATAAAAATGAAGATCATCCCGGTGATCTGATTCCACACGTCGGAGATCGAGTCTTGGGTAAAAATGGCGAAATTATCCGGCTTTTCAGGAGCAACTTTGCGGCGCCGCCGCAGTAGTTCGCGCATTTCATCCATTGCCTTGGGCATGTCAGCATGCGATGTGGCTTTGACGCTGATCCAATACTGTTTCAGCTCGGGATGCAACTTGCGAAACGTGGTCAGCGGAAAGAAAACGATGTTGTCGTCGGGATTCTTTCCTCCGCCGAAGACGCTCGGGCGAATCTTTGCCACTCCGATCACGGTAAAAATCTGGCCCTCGATGTTCAACTCTTTACCCAACGCCTGCTCGCTCGGGAAGAGCTCTTCGGCCGTGTCGTGGCCGATGATAATGACTGGGCTGTGGCGCTCTTCATCGATATCGCTGAACCATCGGCCGGCATCAAGAGCGATGTCAAAAACATCTTTGTAGGAAGTGGTGTCGCCCTCCAGCATGGTCTGCTTGGCTTTGCGCCCGTTGTATTTTACGGCGTAGGTGCCGGTGCCGAGTTCCTGCCGGAAATAGCGAATACCAGCGCCGACGGCCTTCACATGAGGCAGATCGCGCATCGCGATGGCGTCGTCGTAGGTCAATTCCTTGCGCATGCGCATTTCTTCTGTCGGACGCCCGAAGGTGAAAGGCTCCTGGTGAAATGCGAAAATAATATTGGACCCCAGGCTGGTGATGACCTGGCTGACGTTATCGTTCAGGCCGCGCACGATGGATGAAATCCCGATCACAACGGCCACTCCAATCACTATGCCTAATACGGTCAATGACGAGCGCATTTTGTTGCTGCGGATGGTGTCGACCGCAATGTTCAAGCCTTCGCCGAATTCACCTTTGACATGCATCAGACGTCGAAACCTTTAACCGCGGAGTACGCCGAGATGAAAATCATTTCTTAGGTTTCAAATCGCAACGCGGTGATCGGGTCCAGGATAGCTGCGCGGCGCGCGGGATAAACCCCGAAGAAAATTCCCACGCTCGCCGCTACTGACACTCCCGCTATCACAGCCCAGAGCTTGATCTCCGACGGCATTCCGATGGCCAGCGTGATGATCTTGGCGAATGAAATGCCAAACAACACGCCGATCGCACCTCCCAGCAGGGCCATGGTGAGGGACTCAATCAGAAACTGCAACAGAATGTCGCTCCGGCGCGCACCCATAGCCTTGCGAATTCCGATTTCCCGTGTGCGTTCGGTCACCGAAACCAGCATGATGTTCATGATCACGATGCCGCCGACCACCAGCGAAATCGCGGCGATTCCGATCATGGCGTAAAAGAACGTGCCGCTGAAATTTGACCAGATGCTCAGCAAGCTGCTGTTATTTTCGATGTCAAACGAGTCCGCCGCGTCGGCGGAATCATGCCGCCGCGCCCGCAGGATCACCCGCGCCTCGTCCATCGCGGCGTTCAGCGCGGCGCCCGTGCCGACTGCCTTAGCGGAGATACGCATGTTGGTATTGTGGCTGCCGTATTGCTTCGTCCATGAGGTCATAGGTAGGAACACGTAATTGTCCAGACTCTGCCCCAGGGTGCTGCCCTTTTTTTTCCCGACCCCGATTATGCGGTAGGTCCATCCGTCCACCCGAATTTCTTTTCCGATCGGATCGACGCCCGGCAGCAGCGTATCTATGATGTCGGTACCGACCACGGCTACGGGCGCGTTGTTTTCCAGGTCCGACTCTCCGAGCATCCGTCCCGAGTCGATATCGGCGTCCTGCGTCACAGTCACCGACGGGGTCATGCCTTGCACCATGGTGTCGGTGATGGCCTGCCCGCCGTATTTCACATGGGCGGAGTTGTTGCGCGCGTAAGCGCCCACATACGCGCAAAGCTTGCAGCCCTCGCGCACCGCGCGATAGTCGTCCATGGTGAGGTCCTTGCGCTTCTCACCCTCGAGAAATTTGTCGACGTTCGTGACGGCGGGCGAGACTTTGAAGACGATGAACACGTCGGCTCCAAGATTGAAAATCTTGGTCGCCACATAGCCATTGATCCCATTAACGAACGTGACCACGGCGATCACCGCGGCAACTCCAATAACCACGCCAAGCAAGGTAAGCGCGGATCGCAGCTTATTCGCCCACAGCGAGAGAAACGCGATCTTGATGGCCTCGGAGATGTGCATGAAATCAGGTGCTCAGTTGTCAGGGTTCGGCATGAGACAACGAATTTTGCTTTTAGGGTCTTCGCTCAATCACCAGTTTAGCAGCAACAAACAAGGTCTTCCTGGGACTCGGGACCGATCATGGGAAACCGGCCGCATCATCGCATATAATCATTCTCGTTGGCAGCCGGACCGGACGGTCGCCCCGCCCATTCTGGCAGGAGCATTGAATGAGAACGCTCTTGCGAGAATGGGCGGGGAGGAAAGTCCGAACTCCGCAGAGCAGTGTGCCGGATAACGTCCGGGAGGGCGCCCGTGCTTTTATGGGTGGGATCGTTCGACGGAAAGTGCCACAGAAAACATACCGCCCGGGCCGCAAGGCTCAGGTAAGGGTGAAAAGGTGCGGTAAGAGCGCACCGCCGACGCAGTAATGCGGCGGGCAAGGCAAACCCCACACGGAGCAAGACCAAATAGGGAGGGATTTTCCGTCGAGCTTCGAGCTTGCTGGAAAACGCGTGCCGGCTCGGCGCGCCACAACCTCCGGGTAGGTCGCTTGAGCCCCGCAGTAATGCGTGGCCCAGAGGAATGACCGTCCTGTCGGCAACGGCAGACAGAATTCGGCTTACAGGTCCGGCTGCCACGAGTTTTTTGCAACATTATTTAGGGCTGGGCTTGGTTGACTGTCCAATTCTTCGAGGGCTCGGCCGCCTCATGTTCGAGTTCCGCGCAGTCTGTTCATCGGTTGGAAACTGCGGCTTCAAGCGCGACTGGCAAAGGGCTGTTCGTGGGCGCAACGTTTGCCTGAGGGAAATGAATGTATCGCGGAACATAATCCGCAAGTAAAAATGCAAAAATCCAAAAATACAAGCAGAAATAGGAACCGGCCGCAAAAAGCGAATCCTCGAAGAGACCTTCGACCAGACCTGACACGACCACCATAGCCATGGGCACCGAGTAATCGCGAGAGTCAGAAGTTCGGCGCATCCACACACAGACTTTCCCTACGTTGAAGACAATTACGGCCAGGAGCACCGCAAACGGCCATACCCCCAACAAGCCCTCCCACTCCACAATCGCCATGTAGCTGCTGCCGTGTTCACGAGTGCCAAGGGTAGAAATAACGGTTCCGAAAGTGGATGCGGCATCTTCGCCGGTCGAGCTCGTGCCAAAACCCGTGCCGAAAAACGGGTGCTCCCGGATTGAAGCGATCGACTGATCCCAAGGTTCCTTTCGCGAGCCCAGCAACCCCTCGTCCTTGTGTCCCTTATAGAGGATTGCATCCTTCAACGCCTCAATCTGGTTACTTAAGCTAGCGGGAGCCAATACCCCACCGATTGCAACCACAAACAAAACTAGGGCTACCCCCTTCATCAATATTTTGTATTGGTGCAGAGCCATGAAAAAAATTATGGTTACGACTGCCATCGAAGCCATACCGGCCCGTGTCATGCTGAACCGCACTAGGTACGCACAAAGGACTACCGCGAATAGCCTGCGCAGCTTCACGGCGCGGGTGTCGCTCGTTGACCACGCCCACAATAAGACCGGAAAAATTCCGACACTCATGGCTGCGCCGAGCGAGTTTCGATTACCCCAGACACTCACGCCCAGAATGAAATAGCAAATCGCCGTGACATAAACCGCAATCTCACATCCCAGAATCAGGCCGCGGAAAAAATTAGGTTCGCGACCGATGACAGCCAGTCGAGCACCGGTAGAGCAGTAAAGAAAAAGAAGCAACAAGCTTAGAGACTTTAGGGCCGCTACAGGACCAAACGGGGAGACCGTCGCGGAAACAAAAGCAGCGCATATGCAAAACAAAGCTATCAGATGTATCGCGCGGAACGGCGCACGCGGTGCCCTTTGCCAAACAATAAACCCAACCACCGCACCAGCAAAGAGCAACACCCATCGTCCACTCTTTCCAATCCCCGATAACGGAACATACATGCCCGCCCAAAGAAAGACTAGGATCAGCGCACCAAAAAAACGCTGCTCAAACCTCCAAAGGATGGCGACGAGCACCTCCAGGCCGATGATCTCGCCGAGAAGAGAAACGTCGGTCAAGTACCACGAATGAGTGTAGAAAAAATACAAAACCAGCGTTGATCCCAATCCGATGCCGCCCCACTGCGAGGGTCTCAAGGAATTCATCGACCCCCCGCACCAGCAGAAATCGCGCCGCAGGCGGGACCAGCAGCGCCTGTTTCAGGCGAGTAACCATCGCGCCCTTCAGCGCTGCGAAGGCTCATCCCTTGCTTAAGTTCATGGTTTCGCAAAACAGTAACGATCGCAAATCCTGGTCGATCCGGATTTCTGGGTACAACGCAACGATCATTCACTTCCGCTCTCCAATTCGGAGGTCGAAAACGCCTTCTTCCACTCTCCAAGAATATACCGCTAGGCGGATTCAGTTTGTCTCTAACACTTTGGGACACCTGTTACTCTCATATCGACTATTATTCGATGAGCGCCGGCAAAGCTCTGAGCATACCGTTCAACGCCGGAGGTATCTCAACATCGTCGAAAGCAGCGTGTGCCACAGGTGGGAAAGAGTATGTGTCTCACTAATGCCATCTAAAACTCACACGGCCCGCATATGGGAGACTGGTTTTTCCTGCAAAAGCAGTTCTGTGGCCTGCACCCGGCGATCCGAATGAAACCAGCGTTGCACAACGTTGTCGAAGAGAAAATTAGCCAAGGCGAGTAGACTCATTCCCTGGTGATGAACCATCCAGGACCGGACCAACTCACAACGATCTCCCCAAAACCCCCTCCGCGAGCCGGTATAGTCAGCCGCTTCATAGAATCCATAGGATCCAAACCATCCGAGTGCATCCATCCGGTGGAGATTGCGCAACGCGGCTTGGCGATCGACATTTAAAGCTAGAAACGTAGAGTATGGTGAAACTATTAACGGCTCCGTTTCATTTTTCTTCAGCGCAAGTTTCGGAACGCCGAACGCCTCGTAATGGTAATCTCCCACTTCATTGCGTTTTGCGCACGCAGATTCTGAAATACCCCAGAGAATCCCCTTACTGGCCGCATACGCCTGTTGCGATCGCACCGCCGCCACGCTCGCACGATCGAGCAATGTGTTGGGATAACTGCGCATCCATATCGAGGGCATCAGGTACTCGAACATCGTTCCTGTCCACGAGAGCATCACCGGTTGGCCATGGTCGCTGGTGAAGGGCCGATCAAGCCGGAACCAGCAATCCTGTGGAATGTCCTCTTTCGCAATCGCGATGAAAACCGCGGTTCGCGGCTCGGTGGCCAGCAAATCGTAGCAGTAGGGTTGCAGCTCTTCAGACTGCGCGTCGAAGCCCACCGACATCAGCATCCGCTGCTTATCCAACAAGAATGAAAAGTCCATCGCGCTCGCCAAGTCATTCGCCTGTTGGCTTACTTGTTGTAAATCCCGGATCAACCGCAGCGCGTTCTGCTGGGCCTGTGGAAGTATGAGTCGAAGGTTCTCGGCGGTTGATCCCTTCCCATTTCGCGCAGATCGCCGCGGGTCATCGAGGCGCGCCATGAGTTCTGAAATCAGTCCTGGCAGTTGCTGCAGAGGCATATCATCCCTGGGACTTTCGGCGTCCGCCAGTTCCAATTCCTTTCGCAATCCCGTGAACTCTGGGAGCATCCAGGGCATATACGCTCGCGCCAGTTCTCGAATGCTCCGGATTCGCAAATGCGTTTGCCCGCGGAACCAGGAAATATCGGAAGCGACTTCAGGCTGTCGCGCAGAATTTTTTTCGTTCAGAACATCGTCGGGGAAATTCAAGATGGAACTCAGCCAACCTTCGCTCCCGAACTCCGTTTCGCCGCGCAACAACACGCGTTTAGGAAGAGCCCGCAAGATGACGAGGACACGAAGGTGATCAAGCAACCCCTCTGCCAGTGCTCTCGAAAGGAGAGGCTCACGCAAGCGATCCAGACATCCTTGCTGCAACGTCCAGAGCGACGCCACCAGATTCCCGCTATCGACCGAAGAAATGAAGAAGGGCGGCTTTGCTGCCAGTGTTCGAGTCTCGTACCAGTTCATCAGATGGCCGCGATACTTTTGCAGTCCGTTTAAGGTACCGAGGGTCTTCTGCGTCAAGTCAACCATCTCCGGCACGGTGAGATAGCCGAATTCGTTGGCCGCTTGCCTTGCGTTCAGAAGAAGCCCAAGATTGGTTGGAGATACGCTGGCCGCAACCTTGCGTGGTTTGTCCTGAATGTTATCCGGCACCAGCCAATTGTGTTCTTCATTGGAAAACTCGGAAAAGTACCGCCAGATGTGTAATGCCGACCTCCGCAGAAACCTGACATCGCGAGCCTCGATCTCGGGCGCAGCTTCAAGTGGCGAGGCGTTGAGCCATACGGCGAAAAGCTTGCTGCACGCCCAAAGCAAGAGAATCGGTGCCGCAGCCAGCAATGATTGCGGGCGCCCCAGCCAAATCACCAAACCTATGCCGAACGCAACAAAAGGCATCCAGTTGATATATCGATCGACCGGGGTCTGGCGCTCTCCCAACTCCGCTTCCGCGGCCGTCTCCCACTCCAGGAGGCGTTCACGCGTCACTAAACGCCTGACGAGCGCGCGCACCACAGCGTCTAGCGATAACAGAGTCTGATCCGCCAGAAGTGTCAATGTAAGCAATGATGTAAAGTTAGCGGAAAAAAGGCTACCTAAAGCTTCCTGAGCGATTCGCGGCTGACGCGCCGCCACCGCCCGAACCAACGCAAAACCAAATTCAACCCAAGCCGGAACAAACAAAAGACAGATCGTGGCCAGGGTCCACAACACCGGGTGATCCATCACCAGCCAGCCAAACAAAAACAATGCCAGGGTCGCCGGTTCAACCAGACTGCGGCGCAGATTGTCGAAAATTTTCCAGCGCGAAAGCAGCGAGATCGGATTTGGAACTCGCGCGCCAGACTCATCTGGCACACGCTCTGTCAACCACTGCACAATCTGCCAGTCACCTCGAAGCCAGCGGTGCTTCCGCCGGTTATAGGCGCTGTAGTGCGAGGGATAGTCCTCAATCACCACGATGTCCGTAACCAGTCCCGCGCGCGCATACGCACCTTCGATCAGGTCATGGCTCAACAACGAATTGCGAGGGAAACGTCGATTTAAAACGCGTGACATTGTATCGACTTCGTAAATGCCTTTCCCCGTGAACGTTCCTTCCCCATACAGATCCTGATAAATATCGGAAATCGCCCGCGTATAGGGATCAAGCCCAGTTTCGCCCGCAAAGATGGCTGCCAGTCGCGACCGCGCCGTGCTCTGCACACTGACGCCGACTCGCGGCTGCAAAATGCCATATCCCGCAACCACGATATTCTTGGCCGGATCGATGATCGCCTGGTTCAGCGGATGGGCGAGTGCTCCCACCATGCGGTGTGCCGATCCACGAGGCAACTCGGTATCCGAGTCCAGCGTTATCACGAAGCGAACCTTCGGCAGAATCGAAAGGTTTCCGACCTTCACCGGGAAGCTGTCGTATTGTTCCCGCAACAGCTGATTCAGATCAAGGAGCTTCCCGCGCTTACGCTCCCACCCCATCCATCCTCTTTCGCGCGGATTGTAGATGCGATGGCGATGAAGTAGGAAAAACGAGCCCGTATGCTTCGACGAGTATCTTTCATTAAGTTCACTGATCTGCGTCGAGCATAAGGCCACCAGCGAACTCTCTTCCGCGGCAGGCTTATCCGAGTCCGGCAAATCGGATACGATCGCAAAATGAATATTGCGGTCGTGATTGCCCAGAAAGCGCACCTCCAGATTTTCCACTAGGCCGCGCACCTGTTCTTCGTTGAGAAGAAGCGTCGGAATAGCGACCATCGTCACGCAGTCATCGGGAATGCCCGTCGAAAAGTCCAGCTTGGGCAGAGCATGAACAGGCAGCAGGTTCGTGGTTAAATAGTTCATCAATTGAACCGCCGCCTGAGAACTGGGCAACAACAAAATCAACATTGACAGCAGCACCAGTCCCAAAGAAGTGGTCGCAGGAGTCAACAACCACACGGCCACGGTAATGATGGCTAGAGTAAAGAACGTAACTCCGAAAAGCAGAAATTCGTCGGGATGTTTGCGCAACAATGTTCTGAAGTGTTCCTCAGAATTTGGATGAAAACCAACCCGCTGGCAGAGTAGCCTTGCGCCATCACTGATAAGGTAATAACCGATATGTGACTCTCGCAACCCACTTCGCGAGCTTCCGAATCTGCTCGCATGGCCCTGCCGGGCCAGCGCCAGTGCCTCTTTTGCGACTTCTAACTCTGTTCGATCGGAGCGCTGCGCGATCTTCGCCACTCTTTCGCGATAGACATTGCGGCTCTCAACATCCATCTTGACATAAGCGCCAGCGGGGTCCTCGCGTAAAATTCTGTCGAACGGGATCAGACTCTCCAGTTCGTCTTTCCAGGATGTTTGCGTTACATGCTGTAAGGTCCTGATTAATGGGACGACGCGCTGGCAAGAGTTGCTTGTCGGATTGTTCACAAAACAACTACCTCGCGCCGCAATCTGCTCAAGCAAAACAAGCTTTAAAGCCGGCACCAGGGCGCCAATCTCGTGAAACTCTAGAGGCGTTGTCTCTTCGAAAGCCAGGCAAAATGCCGTGAACTGTTCTTTGGAAAGGCTGGCATCGGCCTCGTTAACAAAGCCCTCGGATATAGCCAACACGCGGGGTAGTATTTCGATTTTGTTGGAAACGACGGGGAGAGTAGCCTGCGGCACGAGTTCGTTCGCCACCCCACGCGCCGCTGAGGAAAGTTGCTGCGCGTTGTTCCGGAGCCAAAGCAGATCCTCCGAATCAGGAGCTTGGGCGAATGCCGTTTCGACACGTGCAAAGACGAATTTAAACGTCGTTATGAGCTTTTGGCAGCGTTTCGAGAACGTATCCGATGGTGGGCTCCCTGGCAGCCAACTCAGTCTCGACGCGAGTTCTGTCGCAGCGCGGCGCATCGCCAGAACCTGCGCCGCATCGCCGGAAGATGGTCTCGGTTCTTCCCGGACGATTGTACGCGCGGTTTGGGTCTTGGGGACCATAGTTACGGAACCAGAATTAAGTCCGTCATTCGCCGAGCCTGATCTCTCGTTCACCGGTAGCTCGCGGCCTGTAGTTCGAACATTTCCGCGTACCGTCCGCCTAGATGCGTCAAAGCATCATGGCTTCCCTCTTCTGCGATGCGTCCATTCTCCAGCACCACAATTCTATCCGCCATCCGTACGGTCGAGAAGCGGTGCGAGATGAATAGGGCCATTTTTCCGGCAGTCAACTCTGCAAACCGCTGAAAAACCTCATATTCGCTGCGCGCGTCCAGCGCCGAAGTCGGTTCATCAAGGATCAGCACCTGCGCATCGCGCAGATAGGCTCTCGCCAGGGCAATTTTTTGCCACTCACCACCCGAAAGATCAACTCCGCCATCAAAGCGCCTGCCCAGCATCTGCTCGTATCCGGAATTAAGTTTCCCCACAACCTCGTCTGCCATGCTCTTCTGCGCGGACTGCTGCAGCAACTGCAAATCGTCAAGCTGCTCGATCCGGCCCACTGCAATATTTTCCCGCGCCGTCATCTCATAGCGCATGAAGTCCTGAAAGATGACCCCAATCTCACGATAAAGATCTTCGAGATCGTATTCGCGCAAATCGATACCGTCGAGCAAGACTTGGCCTTCCGCTGGGTCGTAGAGACGGGTGAGCAACTTGACGATTGTGGTCTTGCCTTCCCCGTTTTCGCCAATCAGCGCTACGCGTTCCCCAGGCCGCAAATTGAAATTTAATCCATTCAGAACCAGGCGCGATCCCCCTGGGTATCGGAAGCATACATTGCGAAACTCAAATCCGCGCTGGATCGGGCGAGGCGCGGGCAAAGCATTCGCCTGCGACCTGATCGTGGGGCGCATGTCGAAAAACGCGATCAGGTCTGTCAGGAACAAGGCTTGATCGGCGATCGTCGACAGCGTAGAAAAAGTTTGCTGCAGATTCGAACTCGCCTCTCGAATGGCGTTCGCCAACAAGGTCAGGGTACCGAAACTGAATACGCCGGTGACCGTCTTCCACACCGCGTATACATAAGCGGTGTAGTATCCCGCCGTGCCGATCGCGGAGAGAATACCGCCCGCCACCACCTTTCGCCGCGCCAGCGTAATATCTTCTTCATAAACTTGATTTGAAAGCCCCTTAAATCGTGAAGTAAGGAAATCTCTCAGCCCGAACAGCTTCAGTTCCTTGGCCGCCTCCTTGCTGCCACCCAGAATGCGTAAGTAGTCGAGTTGGCGCCGGATCGGGGTCTGGCGGAAATTCTTTGCATACCCCAAAAATGCAAAGTGAGTCTCGCCTACAAACGCTGGAATCACGCCGACAATCAGCAAAAGTAAAAGCCACGGCGAAAACACCATGATCGACACCGACAAGGTAATCGTGGTAATCACCTGCTGGATGAGGCGTCCAATCGCCTGGATCATATACAACCGGTCCGTAGCCTGAACCCGAGCGCGCTCCAGTCGGTCATAGAACGTGGGATCTTCGTAGGCCATCAGATCGAGGCTGGCGGCATGCTCCATCACCCGAACACTGATGTGGTTCATGTACCTGCCAGCCAGTAGGGCGTCGAGGTAGTCGATAACACGCCCCAGTACACCCGCGGCCACCGCGATGGCAAACTCCGCCGCTACCAGCCACCACAGCCTGCTCCCAATGGGCTCATGGGCGGTAAGGATACGATAAATCGTATCGATGATGAGCTTCGAAACCCAGAAAAGAGCTGGCGGAAGAAGGGACGCGATAACCCGAGAGATTAGCCCAAGAACAACCACCGTTCGCCCTGATTCCCAGACAAAACGCAGAACGGTGGGCACGTTGCGGAGAGCCGTGAATCGCTCCCGCCATCCACCCCCGACCTTCCGCTCCTCGGTCATGACGGAATCCTAAACGCCTTGGTGCCAGAGCCAGACCCCTACGCACTAGAAACAACGTCCCCCGAAAGTATCTGAAATGCAGATACTCTGAGCTGAGCCGAATCGATTTCAGGCAAACAATGCTGAGCTGATCGAAGCTCTCAAACCACGGTTGGATGAAAAAATCCGCCCCGCCGGTTGGTTCGGATGAGAAAACGTCGGAAACGGCAATGCCCGCGGCGGATAGCTAATATTTATGGAACCCTGCTCGCTCCATTCCACGTTGTGCTTCCGGGGTCTTCATGAATGTTTCCCAGACAAACCCGCTTCGCAGATTCTCAGCCATCAACAATATGATTCCAGTGTCAATCCCAATTACGTCGGAATCATACCAGTTCTTGAGGGGATTGAATGCATTTACGAAGCCGTACTTGCTCCATGCCGCTGGATATCGGCTCTTTATCGTCTTTAAAACATTCATCGTCGCTCCCGGCAAGAACGGCAATGATCCGCCGGCTGCACTCGGGACAATCGTGCCGTCAATGGGTCCGGTCGCAGGGGGTCCGCCCCAGGCGACATAACCATGCTCCGAGTCTGAAGCCGTAATCCCCCATAGATCCTCGCTGTAATCCGGGAACTGTTTGCTTAACTCCAGACAAAAACGCTTATGGACTTCAGTAGCTGTGACAGAATTAAGGAAATAATCTGCGTATTTATCGCGCTTGCCGCGAAAATCAAACCAGGCCTGCGAATACTGGTGCACAAAAAGCGGCGCAAATGATCCGATATAGCGCATCCCATCATATTCAAACGTTAACCGCTTCCAGGCCGTCCAAGTCTCCGGCCTTAACGGGTAGGCCGACGATCCCATACCCAACAGATACATCATCATCAACTCGCTGTAGTAATCCCAACGTGAAGAGAGAAATCCGACCTCCGGCGTCCATCCATGGGTTAGCAGCGACGTGTCCTCTGAAAGCCATGTCCAATCGACCCGGTTGAAAATCAGATTCGCCAGTTCTGCCACCGCGGGATGGCGAAAGTACTCGCGGCAGGTAAGAATCCCGCACAGGAGAATTGTGGTGTCCACCGAAGAAACTTCGGAGTCGTACATGCGTTCACCGGTTTCAGGATTCGCGAAGTGGTAGAAAAATCCGCGGTGGTTGGGCAGCTTCTTCCACAAAAAGCGCAGGGTAGCGAAGACGCGCTCCAGCGCAGCGGTGCGGGAAATGAAGCCCCGCTGTTCCCCAATACAGAGAGCTGTAAGGCCGAATCCCGTCGCGGCGATGCTCGACGCCACTGCCTGATTGCTATTTTGAATATTGCATCGGTCTTTTACCATCCCTGTCTTAGGATTGCCCTGTTCCCAGAAAAAGAGAAAATTCGCTTTTTCGACGTCGTTCAGAAACTGATCGTCTTCCTCTGATAGAACCGGCATCGCCGGAACACCGCTAGATGGGTCCGAGGGTTGCGCTTCAGCGTATCTTCCGACAAGGTGTGCGACGGGAAAGCAAACGCTCGCGCCCAGAAACTGGCGCAACATCTGCCGGCGCGAAATAAAATTGGAGTTCGAATCACTCATGCGTTGCATTTCCGTTGTCATGGCAACTCAAAATAATCAAACACAAGCGCTGCCACCTACGGACAAAGCAAAGGTATTATTCATATTTAATTCTATGTTGACGACTCCATTCAAGGTGCAATTACATTTTTCGCCATTGCATTCGGCGGAAACATCGGAAATCAAGCTCTCATCTATAGATGCTATTGATAATATGCGAACATGACTCGTTCGCACAAAATCGAGGCCTGGATTTCTTTTCTCGCAGGGGTCCTGCTCATCGCCGGCATAATGGCGGTAGTCCGTTGGCAAAAGCAGCTGCCGGTTTCCCTTCGCGGAGCCGTCCTCGTTCAGGATTCGGATCCTCGAAAGCAGCAGCCCATTGCCGGAGTTGAGATTTCTGCCGGCGATCTTGCGCTCTCCGACGCTAAGTCGGACTCCTCTGGATTCTTCACCCTTAAATTGCGAAAGCTGATTCGGAAGGGACATGCCCTCAGTCTCTCATTCAGTGATCCCCAATACCGGCCTCTTGTTCTCAACGATCTGGTTAGCAGCAAGCTCTACGTAGTTCATCTCGTCCCGCTGTACAACAAACCTCCTCCCAAGAATCAGCCAGAAGTTAAGGTGGCCAACGTGCGGGTCAGATATACGGTCAAGGCACAGACCGAACTGAATGTTGGGAGCGCAGTCAAGACTTTCGAGATCGAGAACAAAGGCAACGTGTCTTGCAAAGGTCAGCGGATCTGCTCACCCGACGGCCGGTGGAAGGCGGCCCTCGGTGGGGCGACTTTGGATGCCGGCGAAGGTAATCAATTTCGTAGCGCGCGTGCCTCGTGCATCGCCGGTCCCTGTCCTTTTACAAGAATTGAGGCCGACCACTTCTCGCAAGGCGGCAGGGTTATCACAGTCTCGGCCCTTGACTGGTCCGACACCGCGACCTTCCTGTTCGAGGCCGAGGTCTTTCGCCCCATGATAAGTCAGGCGGAACACTGGTCATATCCGGTCATCTTCGGCGATACACTCTCCTTCACACTGCCTGCCTCGGCAGAAAGCGTAAGCATTGAAGCGGAACTCGACGGACAAACTGTCATTTTCCCACTGGGACCCGCGCTCTTCTTAAGCTGGGCCACCTGCGATGCAGCCGTCAACCCGGATAGAGGACGAGTCTACCGCTGCACGTCCAAGCTGGGGTATCGCTTTCAATAACTGAATAGATCGCAACTCTGGGTTGGATGACTTCCGCTAGATCGGGGTGTTCCCCTTGAACAACCAAATCAAATCGATGATCAGAATAATCACCACCATCAGTTCCAATACAAATGCCCGGCTCTGATGAAACTGATCGATCATGAAGCGATAGAGTTCCTCCGCCGTATGAACTTTTTGATTAACGAGATCCTTGTAGTCCGTGACGCCGATCTTCGATGCAGCAACTTTGTAAAGGCGGGCGGAGAACATGTCGCTGAGGAACTTGATCGCATTGTCGGCCCGTTCGGTGAGTTCATCCACATCGAGCAGGACCGTATGCAGTCGGCTCGCGCGTTTGGCGGTGCGCCAGCGCGCCGCAATGCCCATCGAGCCGTGGTCCATAAAATCGTAAACGCTTTGCAGTTCCCGCGTCAGCAGTTCGTCGTAATGCCTGAATTCAAGAAGCTGCGAGTTCGCGTATTCGAGTAGTTGAATAACCGTCTCCGCGCCAGCCGTAGAATCGTATAGAAAAGCTCCGTTCCAGCTGATCACGGCCAAGTCATTCGGATAGTAGGAGATCTTGGACTGCATGATTTCCTGCTGCTCGCCCTCCGACAGTGGAACGTTTTCCCCGCGCACGATCTGCGCAATGCGTCCTCCCTGAGTCGAGAGCAACTCGGCAGCCGAAGGATTACCCGCAATATCGCGCACATGAAAGACGAAGTAATCTTCATGCAACCAGCTATCGTAAAGCTTTACCAGCGCAGGACGCGCCCGCTCGATTTTCTGTTTGACGATTTTCTGCGCGAAGCTGGTGAAATCAGTATCCCAAACCCAGCGGCTGGCGAGCCTGACAAGGGTGTCCCAATCGCCAGAAAATGGCAGCTCAAAAACCACGCTCAGCACACCGTAATCGTAGTATTTGATCTGCACATCGAGCCGTTCGCCACTCTCAAGAATCAGCGGCTCAACCGGTTCGACAACGGGAGGCCGCTGAAAACGAACATATCCAGGCGCAGGATGTTTGAAGCTGGCCTCCTGCCGCCGCGCTCCAAAGATATCTCGCAACGCGTCTACGTTAATCTCTTCGCAGACGTCAAACTGAATCAGTACCAGCACCGATCCTTGCAGGCTCTTGTTCACGGCAATCGATACGGAGTGGCTGGGCGTTGGAGCTAGGGTCGGATTTGCGGTCTCCATAGGGTCTCAGCTTTCTGCTATTGGCCTCTCGACAAGCTTTCTCGGAAGTTTTCGCAGCTTGATCTTCGCGGTGTAACAGAGGACCGAAAGCCGCCTTGGAGGCCTAATGTCTACGTATATTGTCCCAGAAACGCTGCAAGATGGGCAGTGGCGATGATAAATCGTTTATTATCAGCGACTTGAAAATTATATCGATGTGGTCTCGTCCTTTAAGGTTTTAAGTTCTCCCCCGGTTAGTCCACGTCGCTGCTCTCGTCTCTACGTGCCTGCGCAGCGATCACGCAAAACCTATTCCGCTGGCCCAGATCTATCGCCTTCTCGTCACCGCCAACAGCAGCCCGACGCCAGCTGCAACGCCAGCTACGGCCAACCCTGCGCGCTTCACGGATTTTTCCACCGCTGCCTGGTGCGGCCGCACCCACGCATCTTCGGGATAATATTCGGGCGCGGGGTCGAACATTGGAAAGCCTTCCGGTGTTTCGGTGGCTTCGCGCAAAGCCATCTGCAGAACCTCCGCGAGGTGCAATGCGTGGCGATCGGTTCCCTGCGCAATCTGCTCGCGGCAACTGAACCCATCGGCCACAATGAGCCAGTCAGTTGGTGCCTGGCGAACCGCAGGAAGCAATTCGAGTTCGCTGATCGCCTTCGATACCTCATATTTGTCTTTTTCGAAGCCAAACGCGCCGGCCATCCCGCAGCATCCCGGGGCGGGCGCGGTGAAGTCGACAGCAAGGCGTCGCAGCACCGCCTCCTCATCCGTCATTTTCATGATCGCCTTGTGATGGCAATGTCCATGAATAAGCGCCCGCCGACGCAGTCTGGGCAACGGGAAATCTTTTGCGCGTTGCTCAAGAAATTCGCTGAGCAAGAAGACTTGCTTCGAAAGCGCCTGCGCCCGCAAGTCTTTGGGAAACAGATTTGTCAGTTCGTCCCTGAAGACAGAGGCGCAGCTCGGTTCCAACACAATGATCGGCGTCGCCGCCTCAATTTCAGGCAGCAACTCATCCATGATCCGGAGAAGCAGATTTTTCGCGCGGTCCAGCATGCCAATGTCGTAAAGCGGGCGTCCGCAGCAAAGATGAGCGCGTGGCACAGTGACGTCAAATCCCGCCGCCTCAAGCACTTCAACCGCCGCTCTGGCAGTGGAAGGGAAAAAGTGGTTGTTGAACGTATCTGCCCAAAGCAGGACTGAGCTACCTTCGCGCGGATTCGCCCCGTTGGCGAGGCGAGAACGGCCGTTCTTGCGAAAATCTTGGCGCCTCTCCCACCACTGTTTGAATGTCTGAGGGGCAAGAGCCGGAATACGCCGTTGGGCAGGCATTGCAGCCATCAGCTTAGCGAGATCCCGCACTCCGGGGGTTTGCGTTGTAAGGTTGACCAGCCCCGGAACGTAAGCAGCAGCTCTGAGCCACAAATCGATGTTCCCGAACCCCACTTCCTTCAGCGGCCTGCGATTTTTTTCATAGTAATGAGACAGGAATTCCGCTTTGTAGGTAGCGACGTCCACGCCCACAGGACAATCGCTCTTACATCCCTTGCACGCGAGGCACAGATCGAGCGATTCTTTCACCGCTTCACTTTGCCAACCGTCGTTGATAATGTCTCTCTTCGTCATCTCCCAGAGCAGGTGGGCTCGTCCGCGGGTGGAGTGCTCTTCTTCTCGCGTGACGCGGTAACTCGGACACATGACTCCACCCGAATCGTGGCGGCATTTGCCGACACCAACGCAGCGCAGGGTTGCTGCGGCGAGACTGCCGTGGTCCGCCGGAAATTTAAAATGAGTTTCCGGCTGCCAGGGATCGTAGCCTGCGCCGAGGCGTAGATTTTCGTCCAGGCGATAAGGCTTGATTAATTTGCCCGGGTTCATCGTCCAATCCGGATCCCAAATCGATTTGAATTCGCGGAATGCTTGCATGATCTCAGGACCAAACATTTTCGGCAGAAGTTCTCCGCGTGACTGCCCATCTCCGTGCTCACCCGAGATCGAACCACCGTAACTGACTACGAGGTCGGCTGCCTGTTCCATAAACTGCCGAAACTTGCGCACGCCTTCCGTCGATTCCAGATCGTAATCCATTCGCGTGTGCACACAGGCGTGCCCGAAATGTCCGTAGAACGATCCGTCGTAATGGAAGCTTTGCATCAACTTGCGCAGGTCGCGGAGATAGGCGCCGAGCTTATCGGGTCCAACCGCAGAATCTTCAAAGCCCTCCCATCGCAACGCTTCGCCGGGTACATGCGCCGTTACTCCCAGGCTCGATTCGCGAACGTCCCAGATGCGCCTGGCCTGCCGTGGGTCGGTGAACAGACGCAGATTGGGCTGAGGAATGAAGCGTGCGAGCATCGCCATTAAGTTGCGCGCCTGTGATTCCGCTTCGGCCGCAGCAGCAGCGCCGAATTCGACCATCAACCAGCCGCCGCCTTCGGGCAGCATCGCGAGTCCATCAAGGTTCACCCCTTTATGGCGGCTTGCATTCACCATGATGTCGTCAAATCCTTCAAGGCCAATCGGATGGTGCTCCATTATCTGCGGGACGTGATCGGCACAAATGAAAACATCGGGCCATCCAATAACGAGCAGTGCCCGCGCCGGCGGACTTTCAACAAGTCGGCAGGTCGCTTCAAGAATCGTCACGCAAGTACCCTCGGAACCAACCAGCGAACGCGCAACATGAAAACCATTTTCAGGCAGCAATTGGTTGAGGTTGTATCCGGAAACCCGGCGTGGAATGTTCGGAAATTGGCGCCGCACCTGCTCGCCGTAACGGTCGGCAAGCGACTTGAGACCCAAGTAAATTTCCGCCCGCCGTCCACCCTCCCGAATGAAGCGGTCGAAGTCCTCGGCGCCAGTCGCGCCGACGTGCAGCCGCTGCCCGCCATAAGTGAGAATTTCAAGCGCCTCAATGTTGTCGTCCGTTTTCCCCGCCATAATCGAGTGCACGCCGCAGGAGTTGTTGCCGATCATCCCTCCCAGCGTGCAGCGATCGTGAGTAGCCGGATCGGGAGCAAAAGTGAGGTGATGCTCCTCAGCCGCAGCGCGCAAGGTATCGAGCACCACTCCCGGCTCAACGCGAGCAATGCGGCGCACCGGATCGATTTCCAGAATTTTCGCCATGTACTTCGAGAAATCGAGAACAACGGCGGCGTTACAACATTGCCCCGCAAGCGAAGTGCCACCGCCCCGTGCCAGCAGCGGCGCGTGATAATCACGGCAAATCGCAATTGTGGCAAAAACATCTTCTTTGTCGCGAGGAACTACGACGCCGATTGGGACCTGTCGATAATTGGAGCCGTCGGTGGCATAGAGTGCGCGGCTGCCGGTGTCGAAGCGAACTTCTCCGCGGAGGTGGCGACGGAGGGCAGCCTCCAGCGCGGAAACGTCAAGCGCGTTGTGAGCGTGAGGTGGATCAATGTTCTGCGGCATAAACACAGAACATCTTCGAGGATGCGAGCGCCGGACGCAAGCAGATTACGCTCGCCTTGATTCCCGCTCGACTCCGCGGGATCGAAGATAAAACAGGAATTACCGCCAGGAGCGAGTCATATAGTCCGCCAGCGACAGCGACAGCAGAATCGCAAGAAAAAAGAATCCGGAAAAGACCACAACGCCTGTGAGCTTTTCACTCGCGCCCTTGACGTGCATGAAGAAGAGCACCACCAGCGTGGCTTTTATGGTGGCGATAACGAGCGCCACCACCGGGTTGAAGGGACCGAGATTCACAAAAGCAACGGCCGCGGTCGTCACCGTCAGGATCAGAAGCACAACGCCGATGCCGATATAAAATATCTGCGAGTGAGCTGTGTGTTCGTGTTCGACCATATAGATAAACTTCTAGTGGATCTTCCAAAACCTGCGAGATCCTAAGCTTACTGGCGCCGTCAAGTATGGCGGCTGATCAGGTAAAGCAAGGGAAATAGATAAATCCAAATGATATCCACCAGGTGCCAGTACAAGCCCGCGTTCTCAATCGGCGTGAAATAGTCGGCCGTGAAATGTCCCTTCCATGCGAGTACTGCCAGAGTGCTAAACAGGCCGCAGCCAATGATCATGTGCAATGCGTGCATGCCGGTCATCGCAAAATAGAGCGAGAAAAAAAGCTCAGCTTCCCTCGGATTGACCGGGATTTGCTTGCCGTTGTCGTCGAACTTATCGGTGAAGTTAAAATTCGGTCCAGGTACGTGATGCTTCTCGAACTTTTCCGCGTATTCAAACCCCTTAATAACGAGGAAGGTCATGCCCAAAAGAACCGTAACGACAAGATAACCGGTCAGGACTTTCCGCTTGCCCATTTCCGCCGCTTTCACCGCCAACACAACCGTCACCGAGCTAACAATCAAAACGGCGGTGTTGATCGCTCCCATCCAGATATTGAGCTGCTGGCTTCCGGCCGCGAAGGCGTTGAAGTGCGCGAGACGATAAATAAGATAGGCGCAGAACATTCCGCCAAAAAACATGATTTCAGTGACTATGAAGAGCCACATGCCGAGCGAGGCAGCATTTTTTTGCTGCTGCGGATCGGCGAAATGGTGGAGCAGCGCCGGGTTGTGCGCTTCGTGATCGATGGTTGCGACCGAACCGGTATTTGCTTGGCTATCCTGCAACGGGAGCCTCCAGTTCCTTCGGTGCCGGAATTTCGTCGTAGTTATAAGCTTCCCAGGTGACAACTGGTGTTTCGTCAAAATTGAATGTTGGCGGAGGCGAAGTGGTCTTCCACTCCAAACCAGCAGCGCCCCATGGATTGGCGTCGGCGATCGGTCCGTAACGCAACGACCACATGAAGTAAATCACCGGCAGCAGATAGCCGACCGCCAGCACGCTCGCACCCGCGGTGGAAAGCACATTTAGCACCTGGAACTCTGGTGGATACTGCCAGTAGCGCCGCGGCATGCCGACGTACCCAAGAATAAACTGCGGGAAGAACGTCAGGTTAAAGCCGACAAAAACCAGCAGAGCCGAGAGCCTCGCCCAGCCTTCCGGATACAGGCGTCCGCTGATTTTCGGCCACCAGAAATGCAGGCCTCCCAGAAAACCCATAAGCACGCTGCCCACCATGACGTAGTGGAAGTGCGCCACCACAAAATAGGTGTCGGTAACGTGCACGTCGATGCCGAGAGTTGCGAGAAAAAGCCCAGTCAAACCACCGATGGTAAAAAGCCCGATGAAGCCGAATGCGTAAAGCATCGGCGTGGCATACGTAATCGAGCCCTTGTAGAGAGTTGCGGTCCAGTTGAACACTTTGACGGCCGATGGCACGCCGACGAAAAAAGTGAGGAACGAAAAGATCATCGCCGCGTAGAGCGAAATCCCGGCCACGAACATATGGTGAGCCCAGACCAGAAAGCCGATGACCGCGATAGCAATGCTCGACAGTGCAATTTGCTTGTAGCCGAATACCCGCTTTCGAGAGAAGCAAGCGATCAGTTCGCTGATCACTCCCATCGAAGGCAGAACCATGATGTAGACCGCCGGATGGGAATAGAACCAGAATAGATGCTGGAAAAGAAGAGGATCACCTCCCAGCGCAGGATCGAAAATGCCAAGATGGAAGAGCCGTTCAACCGCCACTAGCACGATGGTGATGGCGACCACAGGCGTACCCAGAATCATGATCAGGCTGGTCGCGTAATTGGCCCAGATGAACAGGGGCAAGCGGCTCCATGTGAGTCCCGGTGCGCGCATGCGATGAATCGTCACAATGAAGTTGAGCCCGGTAAAAATGGACGAGAAGCCGACGATGAAAACCGCCAGCCCAGCTTCAATGACGTTCGTGTTGCTGCCGACCGTGCTGTATGGCGTATAAAATGTCCAGCCCGTGTCAACGCCGCCTTTTAACATGCAATGCAGAAAGAGGGTGCCGGCAATAACATACAGATACCAGCTCAGCAGATTGATCCGCGGGAAGGCGAGATCCTTCGCCCCGATCATGAGCGGCACGAGAAAATTTCCCAGTATCGCGGGCACAACCGGAATCAGAAAGAAAAACACCATGATCATGCCATGCATGGTGAACACCTTGTTATAGGTGTCGGCCTGCATCAGATCGCCTTCCGGGGTGAGCAACTCGAGCCGGATGAGCATGGCAAAAATGCCGCCGAGAAAAAAGAACGAAGTGACTGAGATTAGATACAGCAGCGCGATCCGCTTATGATCGGTCGTCAACAGCCACGACTTAAGGGTGTGCCCGTTGTTGAGATAATTCAGCTTCGGCGTAGGCGCCGGAGCAAAGGCCTGATTCGCCGGGATTGTTGCACTCGCCATGACTATTGCACCTGCGTATTCTGGGACTGTGCGGAAGCGGCGGGTTGATTCTCGAGCCCGGCAGTTCCCGTCTGTGGCTGACTTAGCGATTTTATGTACGCGACCAGTGCGTTCAATTGCTCGTCGCTGACAATGCCCTGGAATGTGGGCATCACCGGTTTAAATCCGCTCACGATCTTGGCTGTCGGATTGAGAATGGATTCCCGAACATAATTTTCATCGGCAATCACTGTGCGCCCGTCTTCGAGCAGAACTGGCTTATTGTAAATGCCCTGAAGATTGGGCCCGCGGCCCTGAACATCGGAACGATGGCAAGTGGCGCATCCGAGCTGAGCAAATAAGCCTCTGCCGGTTTCCTGCAATGGCGACGACGGTCCGCCCGCCATCCATTGCGCGTAATCCTGCGGCTCCATCACCACAATGTCACCACCCATGCCGGAGTGATTCGTCCCGCAATACTCGGCGCAGAATAAGTGATAGCGGCCGGGTTGCGTAGCCTTAAACCAGAGCGTGGTATAGCGGCCCGGCAGCACATCCTGCTTCAGTCGGAATGCGGGGATGTAGAAGCTGTGAATCACGTCTTGCGAGGTCATGATGAGCTTGATGTTCTCGCCGGTGGGAACATGGAGTTCATTGATCTCGCGCTGCCCCTCCATGTGCTCCAACTTCCACATCCATTGCTTCGCGACCACGTAGACCTCGGTCGCATTTGCGGGAGGGGTGCGTTCCTGAAAGAAGATGATTGCGCCCCAAACGAAAAAAGTCAGCATCACAAAGAATGGGATGATCGACCACGCAAGTTCCAATAGCGTCGAGCCTTCGATCTGTTCGGCTTCATGGCCAGGCCGGCGTCGATATTTGATCGCCAGCACCGCGACCGCAATAAAAATGAGCGCGGTCATGGCGCCGGCAACCACTAGCAGGTAGATATAAAGCGCGTCCACCTGACTGGCAATGGTCGAGGCTCGATCCGGCCACAATGGCAGATATTTCGACATTTACGAAACTCGCTTCAGCCCGACGTGGGCTGCGCTGTGATCATGATCGGCATGGCGATCAGCGCGAAACATGATCAGTACAAATGTTCCCAGGATGACTATGGTCAACAGTCCGGCCAATTTCAAAATGTTGCTGATCACTGCGCCATATTTTCCCGTCCGGGGATCATAGTGATAGCAGTAGAGAAGTACCTGGTCGCCGATGTTCCCAATGCGGTTTTCGGAGGCCTGCACGAGTCCAAGACGCAAATCTTTCGGAGAGAATTCGACTCCATAAAAATATCCGGAAACCCGGCGATCGGGCGTAAGCATCACAATCGCGGCGGCATGAGCATACTGCTCGGTTTTGGGATCGAACTGATATTCGAATCCAACCGCTTGCGTGAGCGCGTGAATCTGGTCGGCTTGGCCGGTCAGGAAGTGCCATCCTTGATCCGAATTGGCGCGCCCATAGCGTTTCATGATGTCGCGCTTCTTCGCAGCCGCCATTTCGGTCGTCTCGCGCGGGTCGAAGCTGACGGTGACAACGTCAAAATCCTTGCCCAGATCGAAGGTCAGCGCCTTCATCGAACCTACCAGCCCCTGCAGCAGTTCACTGCAAAGCATAGGGCACTGATAGTAGCCGAGGTTCAAAATTACGGGACGTCCATGTCCGAAGTAGTCAGACAGTTTGACCGAATTGCCGAGTTCGTCACGGAATTCAAGGTTGCCGGGAACCTCGGCATTGAGATGCTGCGTGATGCCGACAAACTGAAGCCCTGGCGGACGCTGGTTCACCGGCGGACTCATGATGCCGCCGCTCATAGGGCCGCGCCCCACCTGTGCCAATAGCGGCGATGCCGCAAGCATAAGCAAGAAAGTTGCCCCAAGTATCGAATTGACGATAATCGAACTGACGACGATCGGATTGGCGAGACTGCTTTTACTGCGCACTGCTTTTTCCTTCTCCGGCTGACTTCTGTGCCGGTGTTCTAGTTGCTGTAATCTTTGCATTCGCACTATCTGGCGAATGTACGGGTATTCCCTGCTGCACAATCAACTCCATTGCGCGTTCGATCGGAATGTGCGCGACACCACTTTTTTGATCGACCCAGCCATAGCTGTTGAGCTGGTCCTCCTGGTTCATTAGAAAATCGCGAAGCTGGGTGCGCTCGTTGGTTTCAAGCATGGGAGCGCCATTGTCCTTGAACGTCTTATCCATGTCCTCCTGCGTAACCACTCGCGACATCGCTCCCTTCGTAGTAACCAACGGGCTCGCCGTGCTCATCTGCGATCGCTCGTATTTATCGAGAAACGAATACATCCCCGCGATGATGAAATAAATGACGACGCCCACCACCGCGAGGCCAATCATGAAGGCGAAGACGCCGCGCGTTCCCAGATCTTCGTGTTCGAACTCGACCTCGTGGCCAAGGTGGCCGTGATTCATTTCGTCACTCATATTTGTTGCTCATCGTTTGTTGCTTAACCGTTGCCCATCTTTTGTTGCACTGCGTGCGTCACTCATAACCCTCTAGTCATGCGGGGATTCCAGCAGTCTTAGCGTCTGCGGCGCATTGACTGCCAGCAGCGGACGCGATCTGAGATTGTGAAAGAAATATGCCATCCAAAGGCCGCCTATGCCGGCGATGATTGTGAAATGCAGCCAGCTCAGGTGAAATGTCGGGTGGAACGCCGGCTCGACGTGCCAGTAAATATCGATTATGCGCGTCAACAGTATCCACGAGGCGAGCCGAACCAGAGTGCGCGCGTTGCGCTTCAGTTGGCGCGAAAGCAGGAGCGCAAACGGCACCGCGAATCCAAATAAAGCGAGGAAAAAACCGACATCTCCCCATCCGCCATTCATGCGCCGTACATACCACGTAATCTCTTCCGGCAGATTGCCCGCCCACATGATGAGCCATTGCGAGAAATTGAAATAAGTCCAGAGCATTACGAAGGCAAGGATCAACTTGCCGTGGTCGTGAATCTGGGTATCGGTCAGGTACTCCGACATCGGTTTGCGCTTGCCGAGGATGGTTTCAATGACCACGCAGAAGCACAGGGCGGCCAGAGCTTCTCCAGCGATAAAGATCATCCCATAAATGGTCGAGATCCACCGCGCCTGCAGCGACATCACCCAGTCGATGACCGCGAAAGAAATGGTAAATGAATAGACCACGAGCCCAATCGAGCTCACCGCGCGAAACCGCAGCGTGCTTTGCCCCACGATCGAGTCCTGCTCGGTCGACCAGCGATTCAGGAAATACGCCATCCCGATCCAAATAACAAAATAGAGAATGGAACGCATCAAAATGCCGTGGAAGTTGAGATAACTGTGCGCAATGTCGATGATCTTCGGGTCAGCCTTCGGATTGCTCAGCAGACCGGGGCTCGCCCAGAAATAAATTTTTGGCAGGTTGAAAAGGATGGGAAGGAAGAGGACGCACATGAGCGGCAGCGTCATCATCCCCGATTCCAGGATGCGGCGAATCACCGTGCCCCATGCGCCGCCCACGAGGTGATAAAGCATCAGGATAGCCATGCAGCCAAGCGATAGCCCGAGCCAGAACACAAAGCCAGTGAGGTAGGCGGAAAAGAAATTATTGGGGGCAAGGAATGCACCGACGACGGAGGCGACAGCCCCAACCAACCCGATAAAGAGCGACTGGGTTTGAATCTTCTGGGCCACGGGCGGCGCCATCAGGTCCGATTTATTCATGCTGGCCGTGGTCGTCATTCAGGTTTTCCTTCCGTTACCGTGAAGGCTGGCGCAACCGGCAGGGTCGCTCCGGTGCCTATGTCTCTGAACGGCGGCGCAGGCGATGGAACTTTCTGTCCTGCGGGAATGTCGCCCGCCGGAGCATTCTGGCTCAACTGCAAGGCGCGGATGTAAGCTGCAATGCACCAGCGATCGCGAGGCTGTACTTGCGCGGCGTAATCAGGCATTACCCCGTAGCCATGAGTATCGACGTCAAAAAAATAACCGATCGGAGCTTTGCGCAGACGTTCAATGTGAAACGATGGCGGCTGCCGGAATCCCCGTGTCGGAATAAAGCCGAGGCCATCGCCTACACGCCCATGGCATGGCGCACACGTGATATTGAAACGTTCGCGTCCGCGGGCAAGCACCTCGGCGGTCACCGGAAACGGCATATAGTCGCCGACCGCGTTGCCGATCTTGGCCGTATAAAAATAGCTGTCCTCGCGAAGATCGCCGCGCGCCACCGTGCCTTCGACCGGCATGCGGGCAGACCGGTCATCAGCAAAAAAATCGCTCTTCGCGAATGTCCTGTAATAGGGCTGGATCTGCATGTCGATGCGGCATCCCACGGTTGCGGCGATGATTGTCAACAGCCCCAGCAGCGTGGGCAGATGCTTTCGATTATGGCGGCTGAGACGCATGGCTAACTCGGCACCTCCGCGATCATGCGCGGACTGAGGCCGGCAAGAAACGAGCGCGTGCGGGCTGCGTCATAGTTCGGATCGCTAGAAAACACCACCAGAAAGAATTTGTCGTCCGACGCCTTGGCAAACTCTGGCACGTTGAACACCGGATGATAGGGCATGGGCAAGCCATTCAGGCCAAGCATTCCGACCAGGGACGAGATCCCGGCAAAAAGAATCGTCAGCTCAAAGGTCACGACAATGAATGAAGGCCACGAGTGATAAGGCTTCCCGGCAATGTTCGTCGGATACGTGATCACAGCCACCCAATACTGCAACGAGTAGGCCGAGATCAAGCCAATGAGCCCGCCAATGAGAACGACCAGAGCAACCCGGTCTTTGTGAAAGCCAATCGCTTCAGCCAAGCCCTCGACAGGGAACGGGCTGTAGGCATCGATCTTCCGATAGCCCTCGGCATGAGCTTTGCGCGCCGCATCGACCAGTTCCTGCGCCGAGTCGAATTCCGCCATCAGGCCATAGCTCGGCGAATCGGCAATCGGAGATTCATAGACCGAAACATCGCTCATTGGTTCACCTCCGCCGCGTCTTCGGCGTGCGACTCGGGCAGCAAAGTGCGCAATTCAAAGATCGAAATCGCCGGCAGAATCCGCATGAACAGCCACATGCCCGTCAGGAAGAGCCCGATGGTGCCGAAAAATGTCATCCAATCCCACTTGGTCGGATAGTACATTCCCCACGAAGAGGTCAGGAAATCGCGGCTCAAACTGACCACGATAATGATAAAACGTTCCAGCCACATGCCCACCAGCACCACAAACGAAATCAGCCACAGCCAACCCGTCGAGGTGCGGAGCTTCTTCAGCCAGAGAATCTGAGGAATGAAAATGTTGCAAGAGAGCAAACACGCATACCAGAACTTGTATGGACCGTGCAGCCGGTTCCAGAGCAGAAACGAATCGAACTGATTCCCGCTATACCACCCCATGAACGCTTCCATGCCATAGCCGTAGGCCACGATCAAGCCAGTGGCGAGCATGACCTTGGCGCAGTTCTCGAGATGCCGTGCGGTGATGAAGTCTTCGAGCTTGTAAATCGCGCGGATCGGAATCGCCAGACACAGCACCATGGCAAAGCCGGAGTAAATAGCGCCCGCAACGAAATAGGGCGGGAAGATCGTGGTGTGCCATCCCGGAACGATGCCGACCGCGAAATCGAAGCTCACGACCGTATGTACTGAAAGGACGAGCGGCGTGGCCAGTCCGGCCAGAAGCAAATAAGCCGTCTCATAACGATGCCAATGGCGGGCCGAGCCGCGCCATCCCATGGCGAGCAGTCCATATACCCGGCGGATGACCGGATTCTCGGCCCGATCGCGCATCGTCGCAAGGTCCGGAATCAACCCTACAAACCAGAAGACCAGCGAAATCGTGAAGTAAGTCGATACCGCGAAGACATCCCACACCAGCGGACTGCGGAAGTTCGGCCAGTAGCGCATGGTGTTCGGATAAGGAAACATCCAATAAAAGAGCCACGGCCGGCCCATGTGAGCCAGTGGGAATGTGCCGGCGCACATCACCGCGAACAGCGTCATCGCTTCCGCGAAACGATTGATCGAGTTACGCCAGGTTTGCCGCAGCAGCGCGAGAATGGCCGAGATGAGCGTGCCGGCATGGCCAATACCGATCCACCACACAAAATTGATGATGGCGAATCCCCAGCCGATGGGGATGTTAATACCCCAGATCCCAACGCCTTTAACGAACAGATAGCCGAGGACGCCCGCCAGCATGTTCAACATCCCGAAGACGATCAGAAATCCCAGGATCCAGCCCAGAGACACCGGACGCTTCAGCACGATGTTGCTGATCTTCTCAGTGATGGTGTGGAAGGTATGGCCCGGCTCGATTACCGGCGCTCGCCTGTCTGCCACGGGTATCTGTATGTTCGTAGCCATACCTTACTTGCACTCCACCGTATTCGAAACCATATTCGTAACTAGGATCTCGACTCCGCTTTTGCTTCTTCCAACTCCGGATTCGGATTGCGAATTTCCGCCAGATACGTCGTTCGAGGCCGCGTATTCAATTCCCCGAGCAGCGAGTAGTTCCGCGCCTGCGCCTTCCATTTGTTAACCTGGCTTCCCGCATCGTTGAGATTGCCAAACACAATCGCGTTCGCCGGACAAGACTGCTGGCAAGCCGTATGTAACTCGCCGTCTTTAATCGTGGTGTCGGCGCGTTCCGCGTCAATGCGCTGCTCGCTGATGCGCTGCACGCAGTAAGTGCATTTTTCCATGACGCCGCGGCTGCGAATAGTCACATCCGGATTCCGCATGAGCTTGAACTGCGGCGTCTCCCAATCCTGAAACAGCAAAAAGTTGAATCGCCGCACCTTGTAAGGACAGTTATTCGAACAATACCGAGTCCCCACGCAGCGGTTGTAGATCATATCGTTCAGGCCTTCGCTCGAGTGCACCGTCGCCTGCACCGGGCAAACCAGTTCACAAGGCGCGTTCTCGCACTGCTGGCAAGGCACCGGCTGAAAGAAGCCCCTAGGATTTTCGCGCGGCCCATTGTAGTAAGTGTCGACGCGAAGCCAATGCATGTAGCGCCCTTTAAGGGTTTGCTCATGGCCGACCACGGCAATATTGTTTTCCGCCTGGCACGCGACAATGCAGTTGTTGCATCCCACGCAGGAGTTCAGGTCGATCGCCATGCCCCAGGCGTAGGTCTCCTTGGCGTAATCGAAAAGCCAGGGCTTATTGAGCGTAAGGTCTTTTGGCGGCTCGCCCTCTTTCGCGAAATCCGGCTCTCTCTTGTACTCCTCAAGATCGCGCTCCTGCACCTGCGGACGCTCGCTCCCGTTCGGAGTCTCCATCGTCTGATAACCCTGGGTGCTCGCAAGGTTGAACGTTTCGCCGGTTGCGGTAAGTTTCGCGCCGTCGGCAAACCAAGGCGTCTGGCTGGTGCGCATCGGATAAATGTTGTAGCCCCTGCCAGTGCCGAGGCGGCCAGCACGCTCGCGGCCATAGCCAAGGAAGACGGTCATTGAGTTATCGGGATGCCCGGCCTGAATCCAGACCGCACCCTTAACTTTCTTACCGTTAAAGTCAACTTCGACAACATCTTTGAAATTAAGCTTGAGTCGCTCCGCCATAGCCGGCCCGATCATAACCGGATTGTCCCAGGTGAGCTTCGTAAGCGGCTTAGGAAGCTCCTGCAACCAGCCATTATTCGAGAAGCGGCCGTCGTAGATAGAAGGATCGCGGCGGAAATTGATCTCGTAGCCCGAGGCAGCGGCCGATTGCGGTTGCGATGCCGGGAAACCTGTCGCCTTCAGCGTGACATTCTTTGGCGTGTAGGCTGTGCCTTCGATCCAGCCATCATGCAGCGACTTGCGCCAGAAACCATCGAAGTCCGCGCCCGCGTGCTGCTTCTGCCAATACGCCTGCACGAGGTCGCGCCCACTGCCCTCCTGGCCGGCAAGAACCGCCATGAGTTCGTGCGCGCTTCGGCCGCGATAGAGCGGCTCGATCAGCGGCTGAACGATGCTGACCGTCCCGTCGTAGGCGCGAGCGTCGCCCCACGATTCAAGATAAGTCGCCTCGGGAATATGCCACTGGCAAAATTCCGCGGTCTCATTGCGATGCGTGCCGAGATAAACTTTCAGACCGACAGCATTCGATTTCAAAACCGAAGCAAAGTCGATATCGCCAGGAGCGTCATAAGCCGGATTGCCGCCGAGAATCAGCAGCACGTCGACCTTGTTGCCGCGCATATCCTCGACGAGCGAGCGCAGGGACCCGTTGCGGTCCACGGGGTTGGCGTCCACTGGCGCTGTATAGAAGACGGTTTGTCCCACATTGCCAAGCGCTTGGTTAATGGCATGGGCCAAAGCGTGAACCGCAGGTGGCTGGTGATCCCCAACGATCACAATGCTCGAACCTTTGCGCGCCAACAAATCCTTCGTAAGGGGCGGTAGAAACGTCTTCGGTTCGCTGCTACCGTTTCCGCCCGAGTTCAATCCGATAGAACCCGCAAACACGCGAGCGAAATTCTCTATATCCTTCGCCTTCACCGCTCGCCGATGATCCGCCTTCATCCCCGTAGAGCTAGGCGTGCTCTCGACTACATACAGCCTGTTCATGTTCGCATCGGGATTCCGCCGCGCCGCGAAATCGCGCGCGTAGCGAGCGAAACCAGGAAACCCCGCGTAGAGAAAGTCCGCGTCGAGCGAAACGATCACGTCGGCCTTCGAAAAGTCGTAGCGTGTCTCAACCACTTCGCCGAACGCGAGCTTCGCGCCTTCGACCACGTTGTCGCGGTTGACCGGCTCATAGACGTGCCACTGCGCTTGCGGATTCGCTGCCAGGTAATCGCGAATCTGCCCCGCTAGCGTTGGCGAAGAGACGCTCTGGGTCAAAATACGTACGCCCGCGCCCGCCATGTTCTTTTCCGCGCTTAATCGGCCCGTGCAGGGCTTCGATGAACGCATTCCACGAGCGCACGTCGCCGAGATACGTAATGTCCTCTGCGCGGTCAGGATCGTAGAGATCGAGAATCGAAGCCTGCGCATAAACATCCGTGCCGCCGAGACTCGCCGGATGCTGCGGATTGCCTTCCACCTTCGTCGGCCGGAACATGTGGCTCTCGACCAGAATCGGCGAAGCATAACCGCCGAGCGTAAATGCAGTCGCGTAAAACATCGGCCGGCCCGGAACGACGATCTCCGGCTGCCTGACGTAGGGCACGATCTCCACGTTCGGCATCTTGGTGCAGCCGGTCAAGCCGGCCAGCGCGAGCGATGCGCCCATGGTCTTGAGGAAGCCGCGTCGCGAGAACTCATCGAGCCACTCCGAAGCGCCCTTCGGGAATTCGCGATGCAGCATCTCCTGAAACTCTTCGCTGCCAGCCAGTTCTTCGAGGCTGCGCCAATATTCGGGGCCGGTCGTATCCTCGATCTGCTCCCTCACCGTCGCGAGATCGAGTCGTCCGCGCTTCGTCGGGCAAACGTCTTTTTGGCCAGAAGCTTTCCTGGCAGAAGCTCCGCTATTCATTCCGACAGGTTTCGCATTGTGCTCATCGATGCTCATCGTTAAATCAGTTCTCAAAATCGGTTCTCAACCGCAAGCTTTCGCAAGTCGCGCCCTAGCGATGGCAGGTGTTGCAACTGGTGATGTCCTTGACCGAGCGCACCTTATAAGCATCCTTCAACGCGTTGCCCAGCGCGATCTGGTCATTGTAGTTATTGCCGTTGAAAAAGACGTCGTTTTTGCCCATCAGGTCATTCATTGGCGGTTCGTAGCGCATATTAAAAACCTGCTCGCGCGGGCGAATATATTTTTCCGGAGCACGGTGGCAGTCGAGGCAAAACTCCATTTGCAGCGAAGCGTACTGATACGTCAGCGGCATCTGGTCGATGGGCCCATGGCAGGTGTTGCATCCCACTCCCTTGTTGATGTGGATGCTGTGATTGAAATACACAAAGTTGGGCAATTGATTGACGCGAGTCCATTCAATCGATCGGCCGGAGCGGAAACTCTCCCGCACCGGCTCAAGATAAGCTGCGTTCGTCCAGATCTGGGCATGGCAGTTGATGCAGGTCTTGGTTGGCGGGATCCCGGCGAAACTCGATGTCTCGACCGAAGTATGGCAGTAGCGGCAGTCGATGCCGAGGCCGGTCACGTGATGCTTGTGACTGAAGGGAACCGGCTGCGATTTCCTGACTCCTTCATTAGTGATGAAAGGGGTTCGTTCCAACTCCAATATCACCCATGAGAGTGCCGCCACGACAAAAACCAACCCGACCAGGGAGGCCCGGGCAATGGCATTGCTGCTGCGCGGAAAGATCTGCATTGAATATGAAGTCTTTATTTATCGCGGAATTGGCTCGCGCCGTTCCCGGCTGACCGCATTCATAGGATTTAGTCACTAACCGCTGTGACGATCGTTACTGAAACATTGGAGTATAACAGTTGATCGAAAAAAAGGAATAGCTGTCCTGCTTTCGTTGTAACAATTTGGAGTTTCATTTGGGAAACAAATCACCGTGCAGCACCGCCCTCCGCGCCTTAACCCCGCCGAATACCATTCCGCGCAGAACTGGGACAGCTAAACCTTCAACGCAAATTCATGACGAGCAATTTTGGTTCCGTCATCTCATGGATCGCGTCCCGCAAACCCTCGCGGCCCAGACCCGAGTCCTTTATCCCGCCATAGGGCATGTGATCGATGCGGAACGTTGGGACATCTCCTGCAATCAATCCTCCCACTTCCAGCTCCTCATAGGCCTGGAAAATGAGTTTGGCGTCACGCGTGAAAAGCCCAGCCTGCAACCCATAGGCTGAACTATTGATCTGCTTCAGCGCGGCAGCGTAATCGTTGTAAGGTTCAACCGTCACCACCGGTGCAAAAATTTCCTGGCAATTCACCTTCATGTTGGGCTTGGTCCCCGTGAGCACGGTCGGTTCCAACAGTGAGCCCCTTCGAATCCCGCCGCACAGCAAACGCGCGCCGCCGCGAACCGCTTCCTGCACCCAGTCGGCAGCGCGGATCGCGTCGCTTTCACGAATCAGCGGACCAAGATCGCTCGATTCGTCCAGCGGATCTCCAACTTTCATCCTGCAGACCGCAGCCAAAAACAGCTCGGTAAATTTTCCGTATACCGAGTGCTCGACCAGAATGCGCTGCACCGAAATGCAGGACTGCCCGGCATAAGCAAAGCCTCCCGTGGCGCAGCGCTCCGCGGCATAAGCGAGGTCTGTATCGCTGTGAACGATCACACCCGAATTTCCGCCCAGTTCCAGAACAACTTTTTTCTTTCCCGCATTATTCTTGATGGCCCAACCGACGGCCGCGCTGCCCGTAAAGCTAATGAGCTTGATACGCTCATCCGTAACCAGCAAACCGGAATCTTCGTTGGAAAGTAAAACCGCGTTAAAGCCCCCATCCGGCCACCCTGCCTGCTGTATAACTTCAGCCAGTAGCAGCGATGTTAATGGCGTCTCCGGCGCAGGCTTCAGCACCATCGAGCAACCCGCGGCAATTGCCGGTGCAACTTTGTGCGCAACCAGATTCAAAGGGAAATTAAACGGCGTAATTCCCGCAACCGGTCCCAGCGGAAAACGTTTGACGATCCCCCAGCGCCCCGCCGTCGATTGCTGCCAATCCAGCGGCAGATACTCGCCGTAATTCCGAACCGTCTCTTCCGCGGCAATGTTGAAGGTAAATACGGCGCGATCCACCTCGGTGCGAGCGCTCTTGATCGGCTTTCCCGCTTCGAGCGCAATCATGCGGGAAAATTCTTCTTTGCGATCGTGGATTCCAATCGCAATCTGCTCAATACTCTCTGGCGTTCGAACGCCGGCAGCCGCCGCGTGGTTCCGAAAGCCTTAACGCTGGCCGCAATCGCCGCTTCAGCGTGTACCCGGCGTCCCCGGTGAACATGCGCGATGAGCGATCCGTCGTAAGGCGCATGCACCTCAACAACGTCACCCTCTTCCAGCCATTTTCCGTCCAGGAAAAATCCGTGGGTCGCAACCGGAGCCACCGTCATCTCGGCCATTGCCTTACCCCTTTCGAGCCACGTCCGCGAAATGTTTGATTATTATAGAGCTTCGCTAAAACCGCGTCGTCATCCAATTCGGAGCCCGGTTGGATGTCATTTCGTGCTTTCAGGTTTGAAACGCTCATCCACTTCCACCTGATATCCCGCGACCAGTCGATTCGTTTCATTAGCCATACCGACCACGGACATCAACTCTTTAAATTGCGCGTCGCTCATCCCTTTGTTTTTTGCCGAAGCCGTATGCGAAGCAATGCAGTATTCGCACTGGTTGGTGACCGAAACAGCAACGTAAATCATCTCCTTGGTAAGCGGGTCCAGCGCCCCCGGAGCCATAATCTGCTTGATATCTTCCCATGTCCGCTTGAGCATAACCGGATCATGCGCGATGGCCTTCCAGAAATTATTGATCCAATCAGTCTTGCGAGTAGCCATGATGTCGTCATAGACCGCGCGAACCTGAGGGCTAGCGTCCGCGTATTCGATGAGGCCAAAAATAGACATGAAAATCTCTCCAGTAAGGTCATTGAAACTTGGACAATTGAATCATTGCGTAATTGAACATTGAGTCGTTTGGGCGAATGGCTCAATGTAATGGCTCAATGAATGATCAATGTTCAATGACTCAATGTAATGGTTTACGCCACCCAGTCCAAAATTTTGTAGTACGCCCCAGCCAACGGAAGAAACCACGGCCTCCCGTTGTACAACCCCATCGGTGCCCCCCGAAATGAAATGCCAGTGAATGGATTCTCCGTCTTGCCTTCAGTGATCCACTCCGCCATCTTCCATCCTTGCCAGGTGGCCATGGCAACGCCGTGCCCAGCATACCCGACCGCGAAATGAATGCCGTCAATCTGACCAGCGTGGGGCATCATGTCGAAACAAAAATCAAGCGTGCCACCCCACGCATATTCGACCTTCGCCTCGCGCAGTTGCGGATAGACCTCAACCATGCCACGCCGCAAAATCTCGGCGCTCTTGCGAATCGTCTGTCTGGTCTCGGGAAAAAATGCTGCGCGGCCACCAAACAGCATGCGGTTGTCAGGGGTGAGCCGGTAATAATAAAGATAATTCTTCGAGTCATAGATCTGACGGTTTCGCGGGCTGAGTTCATGCCCCAATGCCTCGGAAAGGACTTCGGTAGCGATAATGAATGATCCGATGGGAACGATTTTCTTTCGCAGCGCGGGAGTAGCCGCCCCCGTATATCCACTGGTTCCAACCAGCACATGCCGAGCCCAGATCGCGCCTCGAGAAGTGTTCAGCTTGAAACCCGCAGCGCCGTCACGCGATTCCCGCTGAATATTCCGTAACCACGTGCGTTCGCTGATTTCGGCGCCCGCGCGCATAGCAGCCGCGCCCAGGCCAGCCACGTAGCGTGCCGGATTAAGGCCGGCTGAAGCCTCATCGACCATGCCGCCGTGATAGATATCCGAACCGATCTCTTCGCGGAGTTCATCTCGCGCCACCACTCGCAACCGGTGATTGAATTCGCGATCAATAACCTCTACCTGGCGAGCATAGTCATCAAAATGCGCCTTTTTGCACGCCACTTCAAGGTGCCCGGTGCGGACGAAGTCGCACGCAATATTTTCTTCTTTCACAATACGCTCGACTGTATCGATAGTCTCAAGCGAAGCGGCATACATCCGCCGCGTAAGCTCGCGCCCATACATCGAGATGAGCTTATTGACGCCCAGCTTCAGCCCGCTAAGCACCATTCCACCGTTTCTGGAACTCGCGCCCCACCCAATGGTTTCCGATTCGAGCACCACCACTTTCGCCCCGCCTTTGGCAAGCGAGAGCGCAGCAGACAGCCCCGTGAATCCAGCCCCGACGACAGCAACATCAACCCGCTGCGGCAGTGGCTGCACGGTCGGCGCCGGCATCTGCACAGTGGTGAGCCAGTAGTTAAGTTCCTGCGGCATCGGAGCCATTGATTTCATTCGAACTACAGCACTGCGCTCTCGTGAATCATCCGCCCCTCCGCAAATCGCGAAAAATTCAGCAGAGAAGCATCAATCAGGTCGGTCTTTCCCGTCAGAATCAAATCGCTAAGAATCTTCCCGGTGGCAGGTGAGTGCATCACCCCATGCCCGCTAAAGCCGTTAGCAAAAAAGAATCCCGGCACTTCAGGAGATTCGCCAAGAATCGGATGATGGTCAGGTGTCATCTCGTACAGTCCAGCCCACGCCCGCTTTGGATTGACCGCAACGTTCTCAAAGACAGGCACGCGATCGGCCGCGCGTGTCAGGATCTTCTCAATAAAGGCGGGGTCGAAATCGGTTTTATAGCCAGGAGTTTCTTCCGGATCGTTCCAGGCCAAAAGAAACCCGCGGCTCTCAGGTCGAAAGTGAAACCCGGTAGACATGTCAATGATCATCGGCGCAGTGTGCGGAAACAGATCAAAAGGCTCCGTGGGAACAAGCATCCGCCGCAAAGGTTCAACCGGCAGGTCGATGCCGACCATTCTCGCAATCGAAGCTGCCCACGCTCCAGCACAATTAACCACCTTCCGCGCCGAGACAGTGTCATGAGTTGTGGCAATGTCGAAATCCCCTCCGTTGCGCGTAATCCCAGTAACGTTGGCATTCTTCCACAGCGATGCGCCGTGGTCGGCAGCCCACGTCATAAATCCGATCATGGCGCTATAGGGATCGACAAAGCCGTCCGTGGAACAGAAGCTCCCGCCAACAATGTCATCGCCAAGCAGTTGCGGAAACTGACCGCAGATTTCATCCGCACCGACAAGCCGCACGTTCCTTAGTCCCATTGCAACTTGCTTTTCATAGTTGGTTCGCAGGTAAGCCATGTGCTTATCGTTGGTCGCACAAAACAGATATCCCTGGGGACGATAATCACAAGGAAAACCCAGCCGTTCCTCGAAGCTCGCATAAAAAGGAATCGAATACAGCGACATCTGGATGTTAACCGGCGTGGAAAATTGCGCCCGGACGCCGCCCATGCTCTTGCCCGTAGATCCCTTGCCCTGCGCCGTCTCGCGCTCCAGCACCAGGACATTCGTGCAGCCCGCGGCAACTAGATGGTAAGCAATGCTGGACCCAAAATCCCTCCGCCAATCAGGACGACGTCGGCTGTGTGCATGGTGTGTGCGGTAAAGCGTTAGGAACTCGCCGCGGCAAGGCCAACTCTGGCCAACACGATAAAGGCGAACATCCAAACACGATCGCGAGGCCGTGCCGCGTTTGACCTTGCTGATGCAACGGATGCCGATGGCCGTCAGAATCAAAGTCCAGGTGAAGACATCCAACCGCGTAAGAAGCGCACGCAGCGCCATATCATTTCTCCCAAACAGAATAAAATTGTAGTTTCGCTCCGGCGCATTAACAACAGCTAGCGATCGATTTCTCACGAAGACCGATTACTACGAAGAAGATGGATGATTACGAAACCGCCATCTCCGGCGTGGCCGCCAGGAGCCTCTGCGTGTAAGGATGTTTCGGTTCGGTAATGACCTGTTCTGCGCCCCCACTCTCAACGATCTTGCCTTGATACATCACCGCCATGCGCGTCGAGAGATAGCGAACCACCGGCATCGAATGCGAGATGAATAAATAAGTGAGGCCAAAATCGCGCTGCAGATGCTGCAGCAGATTCACAATCTGCGCGCCAACGCTGACGTCGAGGGCCGAGACCGGCTCGTCCGCGACAATAAACTTCGGCCGCAACGCCAGAGCGCGGGCGATCCCGATCCGCTGCCGCTGCCCGCCGGAAAATTCATGTGGATAACGCGACATGGCAGATTCGTCCATCCCCACCGCGCGCAAAAGTTCGCGCACGCGTTGACGGCGAGCATCCCGACTCCGGCTTTCACCAGGAGTCTCGCGGTGAAGACTCTCGTGGTGAAGAATGAGCGGCTCAGCAATCGCGTCTTCCACGCTATAACATGGGTGCAGCGCGCCGAACGGATCCTGAAAGATGATTTGCATATCACGGCGAAGGCCGCCATTTCTGAGCTGTTCGCCGTTAATACATCAGTGCCATTAAAAAGTATGCCGCCCGAAGTCGGCTCGATCAGGCGAAGAATCAGGCGTCCCAGCGTGCTTTTGCCAGATCCCGATTCGCCCACCAGACCCAGCGTCTCGCCAGCCTGAATTTCGAATGAAACATCGTCAACTGCGCGGACTTCTCCCGACCGATGGCTCCGAAGGCAGACTCAGCGAGATTGAAAACCTTCGTCAGCTTAGAAACTTTGACCAGAGGCACAAGTCACGTTTTCTGATGAACTCCGGTTTTGCCAACTTCTGAAAAAGCATAGACCAGCTTGCTATACCGCAATCATCGGAACCGCCGCCAACGCTGCGACCATGCCGATCGTGTGTCCGCGGCTGAAGTGTTCATGCAAGAATATGCGGGCAAGCAAAACGGTGACCACCGGGTAGAGTGAACTAAGCACAACCGCCGCGTCCAGCCGTCCTAGTTGTTCCGCGCGGATGAAGGCCACGTTGCCGCTGATGTCGAGAACCCCGGCGGCCAAGGCGACGCCCAGCACCGGCCCGGGCACCGCACGCAAATGCTTTCCAAACAGGACGATTCCGCCCGTAACCATAAATGAAGCAAGTCGTGAACAGGTCGCGACCCACTGCCGAGGCATGGCCGGCCTGATGTGTGCAAAGATAAAAACCAGCGAATCCAATCCCCGCCAGCACGGCCACGCCGATGCCTTGCGGACGGCCAACCCCAGCTTCGTTCCGCGAGATAAGCCAGACTCCAATTCCCGCCAGAACAAAACCAATCACATGGCGAGTCCCCGGAACTCCTTCGGCAAAAGCGGTCACAAGCGTAGGAATCGCGGCGCTGAGAACAGCCGCCACTGGCGCGATCAGTCCCATATTTCCGCGCGCCAGTGCGCGATAGAAGAAACCAGCGCCAGTCCTCCAAGCGCTCCGGCCGCCAGCGACCATCCGAAACTAACAATTCCCGGAAATGCCGCATGGCTAATCACGGCAAGGGCCCCAACCAAAACCATGCCGCTCAAGTGCACAATGGCAGTAAACAGAAAAGCGTTTGCGCGGCGCGCACCGACCCCTCCCAGAAAGTCGCTTGCGCCCACACCCCGACCGCCGTCAGGCTATAAGCTGCAGGGATGTATTGTGCTGCCAGGGGCATCCGAACTTGAGATTAGCACGCACGCGAGGATACACGGGGATGACCGACGTTGCACGCGTCGCCCGCACGACGGGGCAAACCCGCCTGTGCGGGGAACAGATGCCCGGCCGCGCCGAATGAAGCTGTCCAGCTAAGCCGTAACCATTTCCGCTTTCGTTTTGCCCGCTAGCAACTGCCGCAGCACATACTGCAGTATGCCGCCATTAGCGTAGTAAAGAGCTTCCTGGGGAGTATCAATCCGAACGATAGCCTGAAACTCGCCAGTCTCAGAACCGTTCTTCACGTGGACGGTAAGCTTTCGCCCAGACGCAAAATTCTCAACCACATCGCGAATCCCCGCGATCTCGAAATTCCTCGCCCGTCAATTTCAGGAGCTCGGCATTTTTTCCCGGCAGAACTGCAGCGGCAAATCCCCATCCCCACAAGATTCGAGCGATGAATGCGTTCGTAGCTTTCGGCAATCACTGCCCGAACACCCAGCAGAAGCGGCCCCTTGGCCGCCCAGTCGCGCGAAGATCCCGACCGTACTCTTTCCCCGCAAGAATTACTAGAGGCACGTCTTCGGCGTGATATTTTTCTGACGCGTCGAAGATTGACATTTCCGCGCCATCTGGCAAGTGGCGGGTAAATCCGCCTTCAGTGTTCACCATCCTATTTCGCAGTCGCACATTGGCAAACGTCCCGCGCACCATAACCTCGTGATTGCCGCGACGCGATCCATAAGAATTGAAATCCGCCGGCTGCACGCCATGCGCAATCAAATATTTCCCCGCAGGACTATCCTTCTTGATTGAACCTGCCGGCGAAATGTGGTCGGTAGTAACACTGTCACCAAGCACCGCCAGCACCCGCGCGCCTTTGATATCCTCGACGGCAGATGGCTTGAGCGCCATGTCATCGAAGTAAGGCGCTGGCGTATATACGTGGAACTTTTTTCCCACGCATAGGTCTCGCCCTTCGGAACCGGCAGCCCGCGCCACCGCTCGTCCCCCGAGTACACCGCGCCATAGCTTTTGCGGAACATATCGGACGTGATCGCGCTAGCCATCGCTTCTTCAACCTCCTGCCGCGAGGGCCAAATGTCGGCCAGATAAACAGGCTTGCCATCCTTGCCTTTGCCAACCGGATCCTTGCGCAAATCGATGTCGATGCGTCCCGCCAACGCGAACGCCACAACGAGTGGAGGCGACATCAGGTAGTTGGCGCGCACTTCAGAGTTAATGCGTCCCTCAAAGTTGCGATTGCCCGAAAGCACGGACGCGACCACCAGATTCTTTTCCTCGATCTGTTTCGAAACTTCGACCTGCAGCGGCCCCGAGTTTCCAATGCAAGTCGTACAGCCGTAGCCAACCAGTGGAACCTCAGCTTTTCCAGATAAGGCATCAGTTCAGCCTTTTGGAGATAATCAAGCACCACCTTCGATCCCGGAGCCAGCGAAGTCTTGACCGTGGCTGGCACTTCGAGCCCGCGCTCGACAGCCTTCTTAGCGAGCAAGCCGGCCGCGATCAGCACCGACGGATTCGAAGTGTTGGTGCAGCTGGTGATGGCAGCAATCACCACGCTGCCATGCTGAAGCAACCGGCTCCCATTCCCCAAATGTGCTCGTGGACGTTCGGATCTTCAACCCCGACGGCGGTTGGGTTTCCGCCCTCTTGCTCCCACCGATTTACCTGCTTGCCCACGACAGCCGAATCGGACGGAGTTGCGGCGGCCATCTTGGCCTTAGGCTTGACCAGCGAAGGCAAAGCCTGGGTGAACGACTCGCGTGCCTGCGACAGCACCACCCGGTCCTGTGGACGCTCTGGTCCGCGAACCTGATTCAACCGTCGCAAGATCAAGGCCCAGCAGTTCGGAGTATTCCGCTTCCGCTGTCTTAGCGTCGTGAAACAGTCCTTGCTCGCGCGCGTAGGCCTCGACCAGCGCGATCTGCTCGTCGCTACGTCCAGTGAGTTTCAAGTACCGCAGGCTTTCTTTGTCGATGGGGAAGATGCCGCAAGTAGCGCCATATTCCGGAGCCATGTTCGCGATAGTCGCGCGATCGGCGAGCGGCAAATCCTGCAAGCCGGGACCAAAATACTCAACGAACTTACCCACCACACCGTGTTTCCGCAGCATCTCTGTAATCGTCAGCACCAGATCAGTTGCAGTTGCGCCTTCGCGTAGGCGTCCAGTACTTTTAAAGCGCCGACCACCAGCGGAATCAGCATCGAAACAGGCTGCCCCAGCATGGCGGCTTCAGCTTCAATTCCGCCCACGCCCCACCCAAGCACGCCGAGTCCGTTAATCATGGTGGTATGTGAATCCGTGCCAACAAGAGTGTCAGGATACGCAGTCCGCTTCCCGCCTTCTTCATGCACAAAAACCACCCTCGCCAAATACTCAAGATTCACCTGATGAACAATACCTGTATCCGGCGGGACAATAGCAAGATTGCGGAAACCCGTCTGCCCCCAGCGCAGAAACGCGTAGCGCTCCTTGTTGCGCTGGAATTCAAGCAGCGCATTCACATCAAACGCACCGGGTGATCCGAATTCATCCACTTGCACGGAATGATCAATAACGAGTTCCGCAGGCTGCAATGGATTAATGAGCTTGGCATCGCCGCCCAGGTGCTTCATCGCGTCGCGCATAGCGGCAAGATCGACCACCGCAGGAACGCCAGTAAAATCCTGCAGCAGCACACGGCTCGGCGTGAAAGCGATTTCCTTCTCCGGCTTTGAATCCTTGTTCCATGCCGCGAGCGCGCGAATTTCCTCGGGTGTCACATTTCGCCCATCCTCAGTCCGCAGCAGGTTCTCCAAAAGAATGCGCAGCGAAAAAGGCAAATGCCGCGTAGAGATTCCTTGCTTGTCGAGAGCATCGAGCCGATAAAGCTCGTATTCCTTGTGGTCGACTTTGAATGTTGCACGGGCGCCAAAACTATTCGATGACATAACCGCCTTCCTTCAAGCTCTTCGGAGCACAAAAGCAGAGTTGTAATTAGTAGTGTAATTCGTTTTCGACAGCGAGTGCGGGCATGTGTTTGGGGCCGGAGCCTTGCTCCGTCAAGCCCAGCCCAATCTCAATCACACGCATTAAGAAAAACGTCACGTTTTCCTTGAGTTAGAGTAGGAGGCAATGAAACAAATCTTAGGCCATGTCGCGCTGGTCGTCCGCGATTACGACGAAGCCCTTGCCTTCTTCACGCGCACCCTTAACTTCAGATTGATCGAAGACACGCGCTTGAGTGAAGAAAAACGCTGGGTAGTGATCGCCCCACCGGGATCCGAAGGCACCACTCTGTTGCTGGCCCGGGCAGCCACGCCCGAACAGGCAAGTCGCATCGGCAATCAGACCGGTGGACGAGTCTTCCTATTTCTTTACACCGACGATTTCTGGCGTGATTATCACGCAATGATCACGAAGAAAATACAATTTGTGCGCGGGCCGAGTGAGGAACCCTACGGCACTGTCGCCGTTTTTGAAGATCTCTACGGCAACTTATGGGACCTGTTACAGCCTAAATCAGGATTCGCAGGCTGAGCCCTTCATTTGCCGTGGCAATTTTGAAATCTGCATTTTCAAAGTCAGGAGTGAAATCGTCCAAGCAAACACAAACGACGGTTCTTGGTTTAGAAATTTTCAAATCGCAAAATTGCAAAATCCCTACCGCACCCCCGTCCAAATCTGATAGAAAACTATGCCGATCATAAAGACAAGGTAGATCCGAAGCCCCCAGAAAAGAACCATCTCCGTCTGAGTCAGCGTGCGTCGAGGACAGTGATGATGCTCCTTGGCAGAAACGATCTGGTCAGGCTCCAGCGCAGCTATCACCGAGCTAACTTCTTCGCCGCTCACTTCGCCACCACCTGAAGACTTGACATTCTCTTTCCATTTACGTTCCTCCAATCAGCGCCAGCGCATTGGGTGCGATGACACTAACGCCAAACAAGAGTCCCGCGCCGATCAGCACCGTCACCACGGCAAGTGCCAGCACATTCGCCCATCTCGGACTAACCAGTGTCGCCCATAATTTCCCGATCGTTCACCAGCATATAAAGGAACAGGAGCGCCGGAGGCATGGCGAGCACAGCGATCACGTTCACCAGCAGTACAATGTACACCAGAGGAATGCCCGGAATCAGCACCAGCCACCGCTGCTGCAATCGCTTCGCACCAGCAGGACCAGATAGAACGTCCTCCCTTGGCTTGAATGGAAGATTCAAACTGTGCGGCCGGCGCGCGACTTCGCCGAAAGCGTAGGCAGACGAAGTCGAAATCGTGACAGCTGCGACCATGCCCGCCTCGAACATACCCAGCGCGAATAGCGCCGCGCCCCAGTGTCCAATGAAGGGCTGCAGCGCCTGCGCGAATTCGGCAGCTTCGTAGTTCGCCGCTGACATGTGATGCAAGAATAGCGGAGCCGTGGCCAGCATCGTCGCCAGCGCAGCGACTGGCCGCCAACGTCGCTCCCAGAACTGTATCGATGCGCCCGAAGCGAATGTCGCGTGTAGTCAGCCCCTTATCCGCTATGGCGCTCTGTTGAAAAAACAGCATCCACGGAGTGACGGTCGCCCCGACATTAGCAAGCAGAATCAGTACCGTTTCTTGCGTCAGCCCGCCGGGCAGCGGCCTCCACGTGACCAGCGCCCAACCGACCGCTGCCCAGTGCGGATGCGTCATCAGCGCCACCGGCACAAACAACAGATTAAATATCGCGGCGGCCAAAATAATACGCTCCCAAGTCCAATACCGATGCGTCATCAGCGCAATAGCAAGCACTAAGAGCGCACTAAACACCGCTACCGCCCGGCCGCACTCCAAAAAATCCCAGACCGGCGCGGATAGCAATGAACTCCGTCACCAGCGTCAGAAAATTACCCACCATCAGGTCGATCATCGAAAACCAGCCCCAGAACGGCCCAAAGCGATCAAAGATCAGTTCGGCGTGCCCTCGATGAGTGGCCGCGCCTAAACGAACGGTCATTTCCTGCACCACGCAAGCCATCAGAAAGGTGAGCACAACGAAAGGCAAAAAGAACCCGATGCCAAAGCGCGCCCCGGTTGCCGCGTAGGACACCATGCTGGGGCCGTCATTCTCCCCAAGCATCACTAGAATGCCAGGGCCAATGAGCAACCAGAACAACCGCAACCGTGGCCGGATCCCTCGCCTTGCCCGAGTGGCAGAAACCCGCTCCCGGTCGTGGGCGCGATCAATGTCTTCGTGCGTGATGACAACATCGCTGCCAGACTGCGGCCGGTTATCCAGGACGTCGCGCAAAAGTACGGTTTCTCCTCGCCTCAGATGCTGAGTTTCGTTCGCTCATTGGATGCAGTTTGAAAAAGGAGAGCCACTTGGCCCTTGTAATTAGCAGAAGTATACATCAGGGCATAAAGCCACGGTTAATCGATTATTGCTCGACGGGAACTGCAAGGAGACATTTCGATTTTTCCAGCTCCGTGTTTCGCCGCGCGGAAGTAGCACCGTCCCAAAACATTCGCTCAAGCGGCATTCAAACCGCACACGAATGAGCGTCCTGCAAGATCGCTGTTAAGCCCCCACTTCGGTGAAACATACTGTGGTGAAAATCGGTCAAAAAAGAAAAGGCCGGGCAGTTGCACCCGGCACTTCTTACTGAGAAACTGTCGATAACTCAATGGAGCTAGATCAGTTTCTCAAACACCTAACCTAGATTCGTTTTTTCGATCGTCCTCGGGATGCCAAACCTCATACTCGGCATGAAAATTTTCACATTACCAGCGCAAGGCCTTCCAACTCCCGTTGCAGCACCAGGTAGAGAACAGCCCGCCATTTCCACCCGTCCGGCAGCGTCGATCGCATCCATCTGCGAAACGCCGTAACCTCGCCCCGCCAGAAAAACCTGCAACAACTCAGCAGCTTCACGAAATACACGCTACCGCCCTGGATCAGGTCGTTTCTCAAGGCGGATGGTTCAGTCACCGTAAATCTCTCCTTCCGTTGCCATTCTCACCTTCGACCTCCCTACCGTTGCTCAATTAGACTCATCAGCAACCTGTTTCGTTACATGCAATCGAATCGCCGTAACTTTGGTACGCCGAAGATACTGCTTTCCGGTGCCTTAAAGTTCTTAGAAACCCAAGATTTTGCAAAAGGTCACGAGGATATTCATCGCTAAGCCGGGAGAAATACACAAGACCGACAGTCGTTGCCACATTGACACTAAATGTCGTTTGGCAGCGGGAGGAACCGAACTTTGTCGCGCGATTTGACCCTTTTCTGAGTCAGGAGGCATCAATTCTGGCTGCATCGACCAGCATAATTGGGATACCATCCTCAATCGGATAGACCCGTCCGCACTCGCCGCATTTCAGGCCGGTTTTCAGGGCTTTGACCGGTCAGAATAACCGCCTTCCTGCACACCGGACATACCAGCGCTTCAAGGAGATCTTGCGGGATCATCACGATCATTCTACCGTGAACGACGGATTCCCAACCGAAGGGATCCAGAGGCCCGGGCCAAGTAGCATCTTCCCAAAAATAATTCGCGGTTCCGCTGGAACCGACCTCCAGCCCCCTCGTGGCGATGCGATAGAATCAAGTTTCACATGCGAGAGTTTCACCGGGCGAAAATGACAGCCAGAATACTCGACGGAACGAAAATAGCCTCTGAAATTCGCGCCGAGGTCGCAGCCCAGGCCGAGGCACTGGCGCGATCCGGTATCTCGTCCAGGGCTCGCAGTGGTGCTTGTGGGCCACAATCCAGCTTCGGAAATCTACGTTGGGGGCAACTGAAGAGCTCTGGAGAGCTCGGCCTCTACAGCGAACAGCACGCGCCCGAGAGAACGCGACCACTACGGAGAGTTACTGGCGCTGATCGACGACTTGAACCGCCGCGATGAAATCGACGGCATTCTCGTGCAGTTGCCCCTGCCCCGCAGGTCGATGCCAAGAAAGTTCTGCTGGCCGTCGTCCCATCAAAGATGTCGACGGCTTCCATCCCGTGAACGTCGGCTACCTTTCCACGCAGCGCCCAGCCTTGTCCCCTGCACTCCGGCCGGAATCATGGAATTCTGAGGCGCAGCCAGATTCCATCGAGGGCCAGGAAGCCGTGTCGTGGGACGCAGCGACATTGTCGGCAAGCCCGTGGCGATGCTCCTGCTGAACCAAAATGCCACCGTCACCGTCTGCCACTCCACGCGCGATCTGCCCGGGTCTGCCGCCGTGCCGATATTCTGGTCGCCGCCATCGGCAGTGCCGGTATGATCACCCCGATACGTGAAGCCCGGCGCCACCGTGATCGATGTCGGCATCAACAAGTTCACTGACCGGGGTCAATTCGACCGCTTCTTCGCGGGAAATAGAAAAACGCGAAGCAACTTCGCCGGCCAAAGGCTCAACCTGATTGGGGATGTTCACCCGAGGTAGCCGAGTCGCGGGGGCGATTACGCCCGTGCCCGGGAGGCGTAGGTCCGCTAACCATCGCGATGCTGATGGGCAACACAGTGAAGGCTGCCAAGCTGCGTCGCGGGCTTCCGGCAACACGGAGTTGGCGCGAGTGTAGCGAAAGCGCCATATCTGCAATTAACCATGGCCATACCGCGATGAGCCAAATCAAGGCCTGGGAAGGGCATAGACTTTAATCGTGCCGATAAGTCCCAGAACAGAATGCGGCTTCAGCCCCGGCGAGCCGCCGTTACTAATCCTTGGTAAACACCGATCCTTGGCAAATACGATCTTTGCTGTACCATGAAAACCCCTTGCTGAAACTAGGCCTCACCGGCGGCATTGCAACCGGCAAATCAGCCGTAGGCAAAATATTCGTCAAACTCGGAGCCCATCTAATTCAGGCCGACGCCGTAGCTCACGACCTCATGCAGCCCGGCCGCCCGGTCTACGAAGAAGTCGTCCGCCATTTCGGTCGCGGAATCCTGAACCCAGACCGAACTATCAACCGCCCGCGCCTCGCCGAAGCGGCATTTGCAACCGGCAATACCCCAGGACGTATTAATGAACTTAACCAAATCGTCCATCCCGCCGTTATCGACCACGAAAACAAATGGATGGAAGAAATCTCACGCCGCGATCCAAACGCCATCGTCATAGTCGAAGCAGCTCTGATACTGGAAGCGGGAACCGCCAGCCGTTTTGACCATTTAATCGTAGTAACCTGCCGTCCCGAACAACGCGTTCAGCGCTTCGCCCAACGCACCGGCATTTCTGAAGAAGCCGCCCGAGCCGAAGTAACTCGCCGCATGGCAGCGCAGATCCCCGACGAAGAAAAAATCAAAGCAGCCGATTTCGTAATTGACAATTCCGGATCGCTCGATGAGACCGAGCAGCAGGTTCAGAAAATCTTCACCGGACTAAGCCGGCAATAAAGCTCGCGGGAGAAGGGCATTCTAGCCGGCCGGCCGTTGTAACGGAGCCGGCGTTGTCGAGAGTCCGAGCCGGAGCAGCTCGATCCAATCCTAGTTGGCGCGACGCGGCATGAGGATCCACTGCAACACCGAACTCACCAGGCTCAACATGACCGCGCCAATCAGAGCCGCGATAAAATTTCGCACGTAAAATCCGTTAACGAACCCAGCCGCCAGTTCCAGCATGAGCGCGTTGATCACAAACCAGAACAGTCCAAGCGTCAGTATCGTCAGTGGAAAGGTAATGATCTTGAGCAGCAATCCCAGAGTCGCATTGATCAACCCGATGACCAACGCTGCGATCAAAGCTGCCCGTATGCCGGTAACATAAATCCCCGGCACAATGTGTGCCACAATCCATACCGCGATGGCGCTTATAAGCCAATGCAGCAGAAGACGCACGATAATCCTCCTTCAAAGAACCATTTGGATGCTATACAAAGGAAAACCAGCGCACAACCGGATTAATCGCGCAACCAGGCCAACTGCAATCAGACTAATAACGACAATCGAATGCCCCCGAAAACCAACGCCCCCCGCCTTCTCGATCAGATGGGAATTCGCTACGAATTGCGCGAATACGAGGTCGATCCCAACGACCTCGCCGCCGAAACCGTCGCCGCCAAAATCGGTTTGCCGCCGGAGCAGGTTTTCAAAACGCTAGTCGCCCGCCCCGACCACAGCAAAGATCACAACGCAATCGTCATGGCCGTAATCCCCGGCGATCAGGAACTCAACCTGAAGGCGCTGGCAGCCGCTGCCGGAGAAAAGAAGATTCACTTAGTCCCTGTAAAAGAACTGCAGGCATTAACCGGCTACATTCGCGGCGGAGTAACCGCACTGGCCGCCAAGCACGGCTATCCCGTTTACGTAGACGAGACGATCGAACTATTCGACATGATTTCCATCTCAGCAGGAGTTCGCGGTCTCCAGATCCTTATCGCGCCTGCCGACTATCTGCACGCGACCAAAGCAACGACAGTCGCGCTGGCAGAGCCAAAAAGCAAAAGCAAGTAGTTGGAGCCAACCGCGTCCGATGGAGTGGCGGGCGCCCCGCCCGGCCACCTCTAAACCCGAGGAGGAATCGCCGCTCAAATCGCCACAAGGGCGCCGCGACAGTATTAAACTGATTAAGTTCTCACAGCGACGCGAGGTAAGCCATGCCCACTGCCATCCGCACCAACCCGCTCTCTTTCCTGACCGATCAACTAGACGAACTGAAGGCCAAAGGCACGCACTTCAAGCTGCGCGTCCTCGACGATGAGCAGGCGCCCGTCTGCACCTTCGACGGAAAAAAAGTCATCAATCTCGCCTCGAACAATTATCTCGGCTTCACCACGCATCCCAAGCTGCGCGAAGCCGCTCTCGAAGCCACGCGCAAGTACGGCGTCGGATCAGGCGCCGTGCGCACCATTGCGGGGACGATGAAGATTCACATGGAACTCGAAGAAAAAATTGCCCGCTTCAAGAATGTCGAAGCCTGCGTCGTTTTCCAGTCGGGATTCACGGCCAACGCGGGAACCGTCTCGGCATTTCTGGGAAAAGACGATTTCATCATCTCGGACCAACTCAACCACGCTTCAATCATCGACGGCGCGAGGCTTTCCCGCGCAAAGATTCTGGTCTTCAACCACAAAGATGTTGCCCACGCCGAAGAGCAGCTAGCCAGTGTGAAGCATCAACCCGGCAAAAAGTTGCTGATCACCGACGGCGTCTTCTCCATGGATGGCGATATCGGCCCGCTCCCCGGCCTTTGCGACGCCGCCGAAAAATATGGAGCCATCATGATGGTCGATGATGCGCACGCCTCCGGTGTCCTCGGCCGCCAGGGACGAGGCACCGTCGATCATTTCAAAATGCATGGACGCGTCGATATCCAAGTAGGCACATTGTCGAAATCCATCGGCGCCCTGGGCGGCTACGTCTGCGGTACCCGCGATCTGATCGACTTCCTTTACCATCGTGCTCGTCCATTTCTGTTTTCAACCTCGCATCCGCCCTCAGTCGCTGCCACTTGTATTGCGGCTTTCGAGGTTCTGGAAAAAGAACCGCAGTGGATGGAACAACTCTGGGCCAACACCCACTTCTGGAAAAACGAACTGGGCCTTCTGGGTTTCAACATAGGAGGTCAAACCACGCCAGCCAGCGAAACCCCAATTACCCCCATCATCATCGGCGACGGCCGCCTCACCATGGACTTCTCCCGCGAACTTTTCAAAGAAGGCGTCCTAGGCACCGGCATAGCATTCCCCACCGTCCCCGAAGGCAAAGCGCGTATTAGAACCATTATGACCGCCACGCACACAAAAGAAGAACTACAGCAGGCGCTGGAAGTACTGAAGCGAGTCGGGAAGAGGATGGGAATTCTCGGCTAACTTGCGAGAACATGCGAGCGCATGAGATCAGCCCCTGCGCTATTTGTGCTGACTGATGGAAACCACATTCCCGTCCGGATCTTTAAACCATGCAACCTTGTCGCCGCCTGGAGCAGACCAGATTCCTGTTTCCTTATTCTCCACCCAAGGGTACTTCTCAAACGCCACTCCACGCCCACGTAGCCAGGCGGCAACTTCTTCGATGTTGCCCACCTCCCAGCCAAGCACGGTATAACGCGCGGGCGTGAAATCCTGAGTCTTGGCAATTCGGATCATGTTTTCACCGGCTCTCATCACCAGGGCGAAATTGTCCTCGCCGACGAAGGTGAATCCGAGTTTGCCCTCGTAAAAACCTCTAGCCTTAGCCGAGTCCTTCCTAGGAACAAATCCAATCAGTTTGCTAGAAGCAAGCATCTGAGATCACCGTCCCGCCGGCCCATCGTCCAGAATCGCCAGCACCAACGCGTCAATCGCGTCCGTAACCCGCTTCGCCGGAAGATTGAAATTATTAGAAAGTATGGAAAAAACAACCGCTTGCCCAGAATCTGTCGTTGCATAACCTGAGAGGGTCTTCACCCCGCCGAGCGACCCCGTTTTTGCCATAATGCGGTTTTGCAACCGGGGCAGGTTAAGACGCTCAGAAAGCGATCCATCCACTCCTCCGACCGGAAATGTCGTCTTATACGCCGCGCCCCAGGGCTGCGTCGTGCAATAACGCAGCAACTGAACAACAGCATGAGGAGTCACCAGATTTTGCCGCGAGAGCCCCGAACCGTCATAGAAAACATACTGATCATTAGAAATTCCCGCCTGCATCAGAAATCCGCGGAGAACTTCCAGACCCCCTTCAATCGATCCAGCATTGCCCCTTTCGCGTCCCAGCAGCCGCAGCAGAATCTCCGCGTGCAGGTTCTGGCTGACTTTGTTGATTACCTGCACATCTTGCAGCAGTGGCTTCGATTCATAACTGGCAAGTGTGATGAACTGATCGGCCTTCAGCGAACGTGATAACCCATCGCCTCCGCGCGAGGGTGCAATGGCATTCACGCTGAAAGTAGAAAGAGTAGCCAGCTCCGTGTGACGAGTGCGCTGGTGTCCGTAAATCACAATGCCGCGTTTTTCCAGTAACTGACGGAACAGCCCAGCCGCAAACTCCGCCGGATCTTCAATAGCCAGCGCTTCATTGGCGCCAGGATCGTCGACCGGCATATTGCCCCACAGCGTTACCACAGTCGATCCCGGCTCGCGATTGACAAAGAACTTGCGTCCCGTCCCGGCCGGCGTAGTAATGATGCGATTATCCAGCCGATAATATTCCGCAAACGGCTTGACGCTGACGAAGGCCTTTTCCCCGGGTCGGTCAGCCGGCAATATGTTCACGAAAACAACATTGTCGTTGATGGTCAATGCCGAGACGGGCGCACCATCCGCCCATACAAGGTCGTCCTGGCTCCACCCTTCGCCATAGCGTTCGAAAGCGAAGTAAGAATCGTCCGCCACGATGTCGCCATCGATAAACTTCACTCCTTTTTGCACCAGCGCATCAGCCAGCGCTTCCAGAGCTTGAATGGGATCGTCGTTCCTCTGTGTCCGAAGGTCGTACGGCAGCTCGCGTCCCGATAAGTTCGGATCGCCATGGCCAACCAGGACAAGATCCCCGTTAAGCCGGCCATAGCGGTCAAGTGTCCCGCTAGTTTCGACGGTTGTATGGAACTTGTAGTCCGGGCCAATCAAAGCGAGCGCGGCGGCAGTCGTGAACAGCTTGGTGTTTGAAGCGGGTGTAAAGAGCTTGTCAGCGTTTTCGGAATACAACACTTCGCCGGTAGCCGAAGAAACAACTTCAATGCCCCAAAAACCGCGAGCGAGATCCGGAGCACTGAGCACGGCAGCAATGCGATCCTGTAACGCCCGCTCCCGATTCTGTGCTGGTTTGGCCGGAGCGGCGAAGACCGTAGTCAGCGACAAAAAAATGACGAGAGGCAAAAAGGCGGACGTTCGCCGGCCATGCATGCCATGGATTGTACCATCCGGAAAAATTGCCTCGTTTTAGAATGGCGGTAACATGAGAGCAGTGTTTCACTGGAACCTGGGAGCTCGAGTCCTTGAGTTAGGGCGCCGCACTCTGATCATGGGCATCGTGAATGTAACTCCCGACTCATTCTCCGATGGCGGCCTCTACCTCAACGTTGAAAAAGCCCTAGCCCACGCCGAACACCTATTAGACGAAGGCGCCGACATCGTAGATATCGGTGGAGAATCAACCCGTCCCGGAGTATCTGTAACGGGCAACAAAACCGACACTTCGCCTGCCGCACCGGCAGTATCCGAAGAAGAAGAGCTAAATCGTGTCTTGCCCATTATCCGCGATTTGAAACGCCGACGTCCGACGGCGGTGATAAGCGTCGATACCTACAAAGCAAATGTCGCGCGAGCCGCGGTCGAACTGGGAGCAGAGATTGTCAACGATGTAAGTGGTTTTCGCTGGGACCCGAAAATGGCGAAAACATTGGCCGAACTCAAAGTGGGGACGGTCCTGATGCATTCGCGCGGCCGGCCCGAAGAATGGAGATCGCTTCCGCCCATAGGTGATCCAGTTCTTACCGTAAAACGGGATTTGCGACAACAGATCGAAGCCGCAACCTTGGCAGGAATCAAGCGCGATCGTTTCGTGTTGGATCCCGGTTTCGGATTCGGCAAGCGCCTCGAAGAAAACTATCCACTGCCTGGCCCACTTCGCCGAACTTCAACAAATCGGCTTCCCGCTTCTAGCCGGAGTATCGCGCAAGGCATTTATCGGCCGAGCGCTGGCCCGCGACGGCAAAGATGCAGACGTACCCGAGCGTCTTTACGGAACCCTCGCGGCAGAAGCAATTTTGATCTTAAAAGGTGCCCACATCATCCGGACCCACGATGTGCGCTTCGCACTACAAGCGGCTCAAATGGCAGATGCGATTGTGGCCAACGGAGGATAGAACGTTTCCGCACTGTCCTGGATCAATTGTTTGTGACCTGCGCCCGAGAGCGCCAATGGCAGCCGCTAACGACCTCTCAAACCGGAACAGTCGTACCTCGAATTCGCGCAAAAAATTCCCCCGAGGGAGTTGTGGCTTTGAGTGCCGCCAGTCGAATCTCGAACGCAGCTCCACCCTCGCCCCGGTTGTAACAGGTGATCTGTCCTTTGTGGTCCTGTATCACGCCATATGTAGCGCTCAGTCCAAGCCCCGTACCTTTCCCCACTGCCTTAGTTGTGTAGAAGGGATCGAAAACTCGCTCCGGATCGCGCAAACCCGGCCCCGAGTCCGCGAACCGCACAACTACTTCGTTATCTTCTCGCCACAAAGACACAACGAGACGTCCGCCGCCAACTTCCTGCAGCGCTTCCACCGCGTTCTCAACGATCTGAAGAAACGCCTGCAATAGTTGGTTGGGATTACCAAGCACCCTGGGTACTGGAGCTTTGCATTCCACCGCGAGGCTGATCTTCTTACTGTCCACTTTGAATCCTTCCATCTGGACCGCGCGCTGCAGGAGCGGCTTCAGTTCCAGCGGGCTTTTTTCTCCTGGAGTTTGCTGAGCAAAGCTAAGTAGGTCGCTGACCAGTTCGCGAGTGCGTCGGGCCTGCTGTCCGATTTTTTGCGCATTGGCGAGTTGTTCCCGGCTAAGGTTGCTGCTGGCCGCCATCATTTCGGAATTTCTCAGAATGGCTGAGAGTGGAAATTCCAGTTCCCCGGCCGCCAGAGCGACCAGTTCTCCAAGCGAGGCCAGTTTAGCTTGTTGCACGACTCTTCCCTGCAGCCGTTGCAGGTTTTCGAAGCCGCTCCGCGAATGATTGAGGAGCTGCATAAGCCTCTGGTCCAGCAGATGTTGTCTCAGAAAAACGACAAATGCCAGAAGTGCCACTCCGCCCATAGCTACCGCAAAACGGAATTCGCGCAGATCAAGCTGGTCCCGGCCCAAGAACAGCGCCGTGTATCCCAGCACAGGCAGGGAGAGCATGGCTAGCTTTGCAAGTTGCGGGACAAGCGAACGAGTTGCACGCGTGCTCGAAGGCGCTTTTTGCAGATCCCGAACGAATTGCCTCCCGGCGATCGTCATCCACAAGAACCACAGCAAAGCTGCAAGAAATGCGACATCGTAAATCCCGCCAGTTTGGAATGTGCCGCGCGCAATCGCGGCGTTCATAGACTCCGAAGCCAATGTGTAGAGAATGCTGGCGACGAAAATGTTTCGATACAGTTCGCGCCACGCTCCTGAACTGCTGAAAAATGCCGACCCCGATATTGCGATCAGCACAATTCCTTCGACAAGATATAGAAGATCCCAACGCAGATTGTAGACCCGGGCGTCGGGCACAATGAACTCCTCGGGAAACACAAAGTAGCCATAAATCACAATCCACCAGACCGCCAGAATGATCACATTGAGCGCAGTCGGCCACATCCCGTCATGTTCATGAGCCTGATGAGGGTGTATTGTCACCGCCGCCATGATGGGCACAATGTGCAAAAAAAGAACAATATCTCCGGGGAAAGGATCGGGTACCGGCTGGCGAATGATCACTTCATACCAGACCCAGCATGCCTGGTTGAACCACCACATCGCCATCCCCACCGTCATCAGGCTCCAGAAAAGTCGCGTATGTCCGCGACTATAAAGAGCGTTTTGAGCGGACAAGGTGCATGCCGCAGTGATCACCAGAATCGGAACTAAGTCTCCCACGGCCAGGCGAAAAAACGGATTTGGAAATACCGCGGGAACAAGCGCAAACGCCAGCAGCAAACCAGCTCCGCCTAGCAGCGATGAAATTTGCAGCGACGATATTTGCAGCCGAGACACCTTCGCATCATATGACGTTAAGAAATAGATGTTTAGATCACCAACCGATTACCAGAGGTTACTGCGGTAACCAGGTTACCCGCAGTATTGCCCATCTATACCAGAGGAAAGTGTTAATCAGCTATGTGATAAACATCACAATGATCCGTGATCCAATCCCCAAACCTGGGTACGCCGGTAACTGCTAGAATTGCGTGTTATGGCATTCCCTGAGAGCCGCCTCCGCCGTCTGCGACGTACTGAAACGCTCCGTTCCTTGGTCCGAGAGACCCGACTTACCCCTGAATCTTTCGTGTACCCACTGTTCATCTGCCCCGGCAACAACATCCGAAAAGAAGTGCGCTCGATGCCGGGCGTTTTCAATCTCTCGATCGACAAGGCTGTCGACGAAGTCCGCGAGACCCGTGCCCTCGGGGTAGCATCGATTATTTTATTCGGCCTGCCGGAAGAAAAAGATGAAGTGGCAACAGGTGCGTGGTCCGATGACGGCGTTGTGCAAAAAGCTGCGCGCGCCATCAAGAGTGAGGCGCCGGACGCAATCGTGATAGGCGATGTGTGCCTGTGCGAATACATGTCGCACGGCCATTGCGGCATAGTTAAAAATAGCGCTAAGGGTAACGCTACTAAAGCCGCCGGGCCACAATCGCTGGGCGCAGCCGCGGCAGCTCCGCCAATCACGCCAACGCTAACCCCAGTCGCGGAAGACTACGAAACGGAAGATTACGAAATTGTGAATGACGCCAGTCTTGAGTTACTCGCGCGCACCTCAGTTTCGCTGGCGCGGGCGGGCGTTGACATCATCGCGCCCTCCGACATGATGGATGGCCGAGTCGGCGCAATTCGCAAAGCTCTCGACCAATCCGGCTTCGAAAATACTCCGATCCTTTCTTATGCGGCAAAGTTTTCGTCCGGCTTCTATGGCCCATTCCGCGAAGCGGCAGATTCAGCCCCGCAGTTTGGCGATCGCCGCTCCTATCAGATGGATCCGGCCAACATTCGCGAGGCGATGCGCGAGATCGAACTGGACATAGAAGAGGGCGCCGATATGATTATGGTCAAGCCGGCAATGCCTTACCTTGACGTCATCGCCGAAGCCCGCCACCGTTTCGACCTGCCCCTCGCCGCCTATCAGGTATCGGGCGAGTACGCGATGATAGAAGCCGCCGCGCGGAACCAGTGGATCGATCGCGAGCGAGTGATAATGGAATCATTGCTTTGTATCCGCCGGGCCGGGGCTAGCATGATTCTCACTTATTACGCCAAGGAAGCCGCAAAATTGCTGGCTTAGATCGCCCGCACAGGTTATTCTGGGCGCGTCGTCTAGCACTTAGTCTGAGCTGCCAGACTCTTCATAAGCTCATCTTTATAGTGATATCGGCATTTAGTAAGGCTGATGTAAAATCCCTCACCCTGGAGGTCGGCCCTTGGCTCGCTACGCCGAGTTCTCGTCGATAGAGTTAATAAGAGTCTGCATTGGCTCGAAAGACGAGCAGGCATGGACCGAGTTTATTCGCCGATTTCAGATCGTCATTGCCGCCGCCGTTCTGCGAACTGCCCGCCAATGGGGCGAGCCCTCCCGCTCACTGCTGGACGACCTGGTCCAGGATACCTACTTGAAGCTCTGCGAAAACGACAGCCGTTTACTGCGCGCATTCCGGCCCGAGCATGAAGACTCCATTTTTGGATTCTTGCGAGTGGTTACCGCCAATGTCGTCCACGATCATTTCAAATCGGCGCTGGCGGCCAAGCGTGGCGCCAGCCGCACTGAAGCATGGGAGCCCTCACAGATCGACCCGAGAGCGATTGGCCCCGACGGGTTCGAGCTTGTAAGCCACAGGCTGCAACTCGCGCAAGTCGACAAAATCTTGACCCAGGTTACGGCGGGAGAAGACCAGGAAAGAAAGCGCGTGATTTTTTGGCTTCGTCACCAGCAAGGTCTCACCGCCAGCGAGATAGCGGCCATACCCTCAATGGGCCTGACCACCGAGGGAATAGAAAGTGTTCTCCTGCGCCTCTCCACTATGATTCGCGGTCATCTCATTAGTTCAACTCTTCATCGCGAAGTGAAGGTTTTAAACCGCCAAAATCGTTCTAAGAGATTGGGGAGTTAGTTTTGAGGAGACGTTTCAAGCGAGCATATCGGAACGGCTGATCTTGCCAAGCTGCTCGAGGAATCTCGTTTCCGAACGGAATCCTCGGTTGACGCGGGGGCACTTCATCCTCATTTCGCCGCCTGTCCGAGCTGCCGGAAGCAATTTGAAGGGCTGTCATCGCTTGACCGCCAACTGCGGAGTATGACATCGGCCGAATCTGCAACTCGCCGAGACACCTGTCCTGGTCCGGACGTATGGCTTGAAATTGCGGGTGGACTGACGCCTCCCCGAGAAACTCTTAACTTCCTTGAGCACGCCAGCCGCTGCGATCATTGCGGCCCGCTGTTGCGAGCGGCGGTTGCCGAATTGACCGCACTAAATCAGGTGGTGACCGAGGCGGAGCAAAAGCATCTGGCCGCGCTCGAAAGCATTCGCGCGGAATGGCAACGCAGCCTTGCCCGCCGCATCACCGCGACAAGCGACCTCGGTTACATGCCCTGGCGGCCGCGTTGGCTTTCCATCTCCGCGCGTCGCGATAGCTGCAGCATGTTTCCTGATTGTGTTCGGTGTGATCTCCTGGATCGCTTTCCAGCGTAATCAGCCTGCGGCTGCTCAACACCTCCTCGCCAGCGCTTATACCGAAAAGCGCACTCTCGAGCTCAGAATCGACGGCGCGAACTACGCTCCTATACGCATCTCCCGCGGAGCGGCAATTTCCTTCACTAGTCGTCCCGAACCGCTCCTGAAAGCCGAGTCCCTGATTGCCGCCCAGTTGGAATCCCACCCTTCGGATCCCGCATGGCTTCGCGCCAAGGCCCAGGCCGACGTCCTTGAAGGCAAATACAAAGCAGCCGTGGAAGCTCTGCAACACGCCTTGCAGTTAGACCCAGGATCACCGACCCTCCTCACCGATCTCGCTACTGCCGACTTCCAGCGCGCTCTGGAAGAAGATCGCCAGGAAGATTTCGGCGCTGCCTTTGAATATCTAAGCCAAACCCTGAAGCAGCATCCCGACGATCCCGTCGCGCTCTTCAATCGCGCCATTGTCTCCGAACATCAATTCCTTTACCAGCAAGCGCTCGATGACTGGGACCACTATCTCCGCATAGACTCGACCTCGCAGTGGGCGGGTGAAGCTCGCACCCGGGCTAATGCTGTGCGCGAAAAATTGAACCATCATCAGAGTTACGCGACCCCTCTGCTTTCCCCCGCCCAAGTCGCGGCAAAGCTGACCGCTGGCGCAAACCTCGCATCCGAAGTCGACCCGCGTATAGAAGAATATCTTCACGAAGCCGTTACCTCCTGGCTGCCCCAGGCTTTCCCCGAAGCGGGATCCAATCAAGCCACGGTCAGTCCAGATCCCAGCGCCGGCAAGGCGCTTTTTTTTTGGCGAACCTGACCACTCAGCAGCACAACGACCATTGGCTGGCTGATCTTCTAAGCGGCTCCTCAGCGCCACATTTTCCGCAGGCGGTCAATGCGCTCGCCCGCGGGCTCAAAGCCCATGATTCCGGCGACGACGATCTTTCCCTCCAACAGGCTCGACTCTCCGAACAGCTCTTTCGCGCCTCCGGCAACACCGCCGGAGTTCTGCGCGCGCAGTTGGAAAAAATTTTCGCGCAGCAGATGAAGCGCCACAGCGAAGGCTGCCGACGAGAAGCCGTGACTGCCCTCGCGGCATCGCAGAAATACCCTTACTCATGGCTGCGAATTCAACTCGGTTTGGAAGAGGCCGTCTGTTCCGGACTGATGAGCGATATGGGAACCGATGAAAGCCTGGCGAAACACGCCATGGATCAGGCACGCAGCGACAATTACGAGGCCCTCTATCTTCGAGCCTTAGGTTTTGTCGCTGGAGATAAGTTTGAAGGCGGTAACGAAACCGGCGGCACGAAACTGACAAACGCAGGTCTGGATCGTTATTGGTCGGGGCAATACCCGCCCATGAGAGGCTACAACCTCTACACCGAACTCGCCTACAGTTCCGAAACTGTTCGTCGGCCCGCATATTGCGCCGCGATTTGGCGCGAAGCCACTGCGGTTATCGACTCCGATGGCAATCTTGTCTTGCGCGCCAAGGCTCACAATTACATGGCTAACGCCGCGACGGCGGCGAATCTTCCTCAAGTGGCCAAACGGCAATACGCGGAGGCTGCAGATCTTTTTGCAGCCGCCCCGCATACCACCGCCATTCACAATTCTGCGCTCGAGTTAGAAGTTCGAACCGCTCAACTCGAAGCACAACAAGGCCAGTTTGATGAGGCAATCACTCGTCTGACGCGTATACAGGATCAGGTCCGGCCGCTCTCCAACAACTATCTCGTACAAATTTTTTATTCCACGCTCGGGAAATTGCAGCTAAGCAGGCATCGTTACGGGGAAGCCGAGCAGGCCTTGCGCCCCGCCCTCGCTTTGTCGGAGCAGAGCCTTCTGACCCTCGGCTCCGAAGCGGAACGTGCGTCCTGGAGCAAGGACGCGGCTCCTGCCTATCTTGCCCTCGTCGAGGCACAGTTAGCTCAAGGCCGTTCCCAGCAGGCGCTTGAGACCTATGAGTGGTATCTCGGAGCTTCGCAGCGGACGCGTGCCGATCCCACGTCCGAATTCCTGAAGAGTTCTCCCCTCGCCGATCCATCGCCCATGGCGTCCCGTTTCCATCTTCCCGCCAAAGAAACAGTGTTGACTTACGCTACTTTGCCCGATGGCTTGGCGATTTGGGCTCGTGACAACCGGGGCATAAACGTACGCTGGATTCCGCAATCAAACGATAGCCTGCAAGAGTTAGCCGAGAGATTTCACAACCTGTCTGCCGATCCTGGGTCCGAGATGAGCGCCCTACGTCGCGACGCACACAGCCTGTATGACGCGCTCATCGCTCCCATTGACCAATATTTGGTGCCGGATCGCGCCCTCGTGATCGAAGCAGATGGCTGGCTCACCCACGTGCCCTTCGAAGCGCTCCTCGATTCACATAATCGCTATCTCATCGAACGTGTTCCCATCGTTTATTCGCTGGGTCAGGATTCCGAAGCGCGCCTGCACGGCGATACTGGAATTTCAGCCGAAGCGTCAGCCTTGGTCGTAGCAAGCACAGCGTCGTCTTCGGCCAACGGACTAATACCTCTTCCTGATGTCGCTGCCGAAGCCGACCTCGTCGCCAAGAATTTTCACTCTGCCCGTGAGCTCGAAGGTAAGCAGGTCACGTTCAATGCCCTTCAAAGTGCGATGCCCCAAGCTGCACTCTTTCATTTTGCCGGGCATTCCTTGGCAACTCCAGACAAAGCCGGATTGATGCTGGCAGATGCGAATGGTCAAAGCGGCATCCAGTTGCTCGATGCCGATCAACTTCAACACATCAGTTTGCCGAACCTGCAGCTTGCTATGCTCTCCGCTTGTAACACCAGCGAAGATAGCCGAGCCGTAAGTGGATTTAACAGCGTTTCACAGGCGTTTTTACGCGCTGGAGTGCCTCACGTTGTCGCCAGTCGTTGGGCAATTGATTCAACCGAAAGTCGGGTCTTAGTCGAAGACTTTTACTCCAATTTGCTTTCCGGAGCGCCAGTCTCCGAGTCCATTCGGATGACCTCGCGGAAAATGATGTCCCATCCCCAAACCTCTCATCCTTACTATTGGTCGGCATTTGCCGCGTACGGGAAACCCTAGGAATGATCCATATCTCAACTAGGAGTAACCATCATGAAAAGCGCAGACCACCGCCCCGGGAAGCGTCTCATCCTTCCAGCGATTCTCGCAACAATCTGTCTGGTCGCATGCGAGCAGTCCAAAACGCCAACCGCAGCTCCGGCTCCATCCTTATCGCCCGTCACTGAGAAAATATTTGTGGTCTTTGAGGGCCCCTGGGCTTTCGCTCCTGATCCGAAGGATCCAAATAGCGTCCTAGCAATCGCACCCAGGACAAAAGGACACCGCGATCTCTACGTCAAGGCCTCGAATCAATCGACATTGGCTCCCGGTATCTATGATCTCTCAGCCCCAGCCCACAGCGGCCAGGCTGCCGCGGCCGCCGATCCGAGCATTGCACAAGCCAATATCACCTCGCAGAATTTGCAGCACGCGATCGATAGCAAATCAGCCAGGTACGTGATCCGCGTTCCGAAACCAGAAGAATACGTAGTGGCGGCAAGAGCAAAAAGTAGGGTCGGCCCCAACTATCCCCCCGACCCTTCGACCGAGAAGAGCTATGCCACCGCCGTCTCCCTTCGCTACAACGTCACCAGCCTGACCGGATTCTCTCTATCAGGCACTCCCGATAGCGCGACCTTCAACACCATGTTGCTTCAGGTTGAAACGCCCATGATTCGCTTTGTAATCGAACCCGCGCAGCAGGACGATCCAAACGACCATTGCAACACCCACTCCCGCGAATCATTTCATGATTTGGCGATGTTGCTAGGAGTGCCTTTGTACGTCGATTTCCCGGATGACCCCGTCACCTGCCACAGCAAAGATCCACAAAACTCGCGTCCTGCGAAAGCCGCCGTCAGCTTTGGAATCGCCCATAGCATCGCCGACAACCTAGCGGTCGCCATCTATTTCTTCGGCCACCCCGATGCAGATTGCATGGCGCCCGTTCTTCTTCTCACAACCACCCAGTAAGTTAGGCGAATACTTAGACGAGGCGGGAAACACAGCCTACTCCCGCCTCGTTACTCGTTCTTGATTAGAAGTTAGTAGCTGCAATGACTGAGAGGTGTTTGCTAACGACCATCGGCCAATGACGAGCGACGAACGACGAACGAGCACCAACAAACAAATAACCGAAAACGCTACAATAGCGCCGTGAACTCCTCCGCTCCGCGGAAGCCGCCATCCGATAACGACCATCAGCACCGCCATGCCGTCTACGCCGCCGAAGCTACCGGATTGCTTCTCATGGCGATTGTTCTGCTGATGATCATCGTCATCCGCTACTGGCATTCCATCCCTTGGAGCGCGCGCTGAAGGTGGCGATGTCGCCCGAATTGCTAAAGCCAGATTCGCTCAGCGAAGTGGAAAACCCACCGCTCGTCGTGGTGGTCCTCGGTCCAACCGCAAGCGGAAAAACCTCATTGTCGCTGGCCCTGGCCCGCCACTTCCACGGAGAAATTCTCAACTGTGATTCGGTTGCAATGTACCGCGAATTTGAAATCGGCACCGCCAAGCCCACCCGAGCAGAGCGCGCGGAAATTCCGCATCACCTGATCGATTGCGTGGATCCTCTCCAAAACGTCAGCGCCGGAGAATATGCCCGCCAGGCTCGCTGCATTCTCCGCGAGATAGCTCAGCGTGAAACAACTCAACGCGAAAAAGTTCGGCCCGAAAAAACTTCGACCAAGCCGGCTCTCAGCGACAAGGATCCAAGCAGAAACCAGCGCCGACCCTTGCCCATCGTCACCGGAGGAACCGGACTCTACCTTCGTGCCCTGCTCGAAGGACTGTTTCCCGGCCCCCAGCGCTCCGAAGAATTGCGACATAAACTCCGCGACCGCGCCGCTAAGCGCGGAACCGGGTACTTGCATCGCATCCTTCGCCGTTTAGACCCTTCAGCCGCCAACCGCATTCACGCCAATGACCTTCCCAAAATGATCCGCGCAATTGAGGTCTGCCTCGCCTCGCGCCGTCCTATGACCGAACTTTGGCAGAGCGGACGCGAAACGCTGCAAGGTTTCCGCATTCTGCGCCTGGGCCTAAATCCCGATCGCGATGCCCTTTATGCCCGAATCAACCATCGAGCCCAGAAGATGTTTGATCAAGGTCTGATCACCGAAACCGAAAAGCTTTTAGCAAAGTTTGGCGATCAGGCTCGCCCATTTCAATCGTTGGGATATAAACAGGCATGTCAGTTTTTGCGCGGCGAACTGGATCGGGAGTCGGCTCTACGTGCCGCGCAGCAGGCTCATCGCAACTATGCCAAGCGCCAAATGACTTGGTTCCGTAGGGAATCGGATGTGTCTTGGCTAATCGGGTTTGGGGACGATCCCGCCATCCAAGCAGAAGCGGTCACAGCCGTTAGCCGGGCACAGCTGTGAAAATCGATACGTCACATTCTCCGCAAAAAACCAAAACCCGCGCTGGGAGCGGATTTTCCAGAATTCTACAATAGCTTTTAGCTATCCCCCGCCACCGTCCGTACTTTTCCTGGCAGAAAATGGTAGGGCGGCCACGGTCCCGTCACCACCATCTGGCAGTTTTTCAATTGCTTAGCGGCCGTGCTGTAGCGATTCTGATATTTTTCGATGGATTTCGTATCAATCAGGTGAGCAATGTCCAGCAACATCCCGTCGGAGTCTACCCGCTTGCAACTCACCTCTTCCTCCAGCGGGTTAAAAAGTTTATGCACCTGAACCGACAGCGCCCGCGCTTTAGTCTGCCGTTCGCGTTCGCGCGACGCCTTCTCCCGCAGCTTGGTAAGATATTCTCGCCCCACCGTATCCGGCAGGACGACCTCCTCCATCGATCCCCTCAAAGTCCCGTCGCGCACCGTCAGCTTGATGCGCATCTCGGACTTGCCCCGCAGCCGAGCCACGCTTTCACAGAAAGTGCGGCGGTTCGATCGTACCGCTTGCCGAATTGCGTCTTCGGTATCAAAGATCGTTCCAAACCGAAACGGCAGCACAGTTGCAGTACGAAAGCTTTGGCTGACTACCCGGGCATGCTCAAGCACAGACTTTTCATCGAGTTTAGAGGTCGCGCGGTCATATTCACTCACAATCACCGCGAATTCTCCACTCGGGTAGCTCATGACAGGAGCAGAATTTACACCTTGAATTCCATCTAAAACGAAGGGACGACGGGCGCGAACACCATTGGCCAGGGTCTGGTGTTCCGTGAGGCAGTACGCGTACCACGACATGCATTCTCTCCGAATTGCACCGGGGCTTGGGCACCCCTTTAGATTTTCATTTAAAGCTAGGGCTGCGTTTCTACCTGGAAGATTTGGTTTGCTGGGACACGGTGAACTGAAGGTTCTATGTCCAGAGTCATATTACTTCTAGTGCGGCGATTTTGCAACCATTCTTCTCATCATTGCATCCCCTCGTCTCAATTTGATGACGGCCCGCCGTCAAAACCGTCAATGGTCCCGTCAGCGTCCCTGTGAATGTCTGTGGAAAAAGAACACGTCGATCACTTCATCGCAACCATTTTAGTGTGATTATCGCTGTGAAGGATCGCGTGGTGAAGTTCCCGTACTGAGAACGCACCACCAGAAAGTCAAGGCCAAGATAACCTTTCGGCCAAACCAATGCCTTCACGCCTTGTGCTGCTTCTGCCCAGCCGCTCGCTCCTGCAGCGCAATCGTAACCGCGCGCAGCATGTCGCCCGCCGGAGCTGGCTTGCCCGTCCAGATTTCAAACTGCCGCGCCGCCTGCTGCACAAACATCTCAACTCCGGGAATCACCGCAATCCCCTTGGCGCGCGCAGCCCGCAATAAATGCGTCTCGATCGGGTCATAGACCATGTCGAACACCACCCGCGCCTGAATCTCCGCATCCTTCAGCGAGCAATCGTGCGTGTTTCCCATCCCCACCGGAGTTGCGTTAATTATGACGTCGAATGCAACCTTGCGGAGGTCAGCGCGCTTAATGGAATGTGCCTTCGCTTGCCGTGCAAGTTTTTGCCCCTTGATCGAGGTGCGATTCATAACCCAGACTTCAGCCCCGCGCTCCTTCAACCCGAAGACAGCCGCCCGCGCCGCCCCGCCCGCGCCCAGCACCAGAACCTTGGCATTCTCGATCGAGATCCGCTGTTCCAGCGGTCGAATAATCCCGGCGACATCGGTATTGAAACCGTAAAGCTTGCCATCCTGCCCGCGTACCATCGTATTGCAGGCGCCGATCTTCGAAGTGTGCGCGTCCGTGTTATCGAGAAACGGCAGAATCGTCTGCTTGTAAGGCATCGTAATGCTGAGACCGTGAAGCGGAATCTCGCGCACGCAATGAATCAGATCTTTGAGCGTCTTGGCGTGCAGTGGAAGATAAACGCCGTTAACATTCTCGCGACGCAACGCGGCATTCATAATAACGGGAGAAAGCGAATGCCCAACCGGATCTCCAGCAACGCCATAAATCCGAGTAGCCGCGTCGACTTGATCGATGCGGTAGATGCCGCGCAGGTCTCGCGCACTGATTTGTCCCGGCGCGGTTTTCAGCTCAGCATTAACCGCGCCAAAAGTAAACACGCTGCCCGCGCGCACGCCAAGAATGCGGCTGATAATGCCTTGCTCGCCCATGCACAACCCAATTAGAGAATGCTCGCCGCTCCGCGCCCGCAGAAACTTCATCATTGTCACATTGTCGGAGAGCGTAGTCGCCGTGCTGACGACCTTGTAGAAGTCGGCCGGAATCTTCACCATCTTTTCCAGTGTCGTATCGAGATTGCGCGTGGCATGGAAGTCATGGAACGAGAGGATCAGTCCTGCATGGCTGCGCAAGCGCGCAAGCGCTTCGGGCTTCGCTTTCAGCGCGCTCTGCAGTTCCAGATCAAGCATCTGGCAACCTGCAGCGTGCGCCTTCCCCAGAATCTCCAATTGCGAAGCCAGTGACCCCTTGAACTTGCCGCCATTCTCTACCCTGCGGCAGGTTCCGATCGCCGTAACGTACTGGTGCGTTTCGAGAAAACGGCTGATTTTAGATAGCGCCGTCAAGGGTTGTTTCAGGTAGTCCAAACGGAACTCGATAAAAGGGTTATCCCGCGCCATCGATTCGCTGATGGCGAGCATGTCCTCGATTTTGTCGCCACTCAGCGCCAGGCACACTCGGGGTAGCCGCATAGCCAGAAACCGGGGCGCGAGAGTGGACGAAAAAACCAAGGCCATTTGTTTTCAACGACGGCGCGATATTACAGGGGTGCAGCTTCAGATGCAACATTAAGCTGCCAAATGAGCCAGGAAACACTTTGGGAGCACGATATCTAAACACCGTCGTAACCTTGACCCTGCTCCGCCAGCTTGTTACTTTTCGGCTGTAACCCTTGTCTTCCGAGAGAGATAGCTCGGGCAATACCGCATGGGCTTGGAGTCGGAGGTAACATGAAGAAAACAGGATTGTTATTGCTGTTGGCAGCGACCTTCGCGGTGGCCCAGCAGTCTACGACGGCGTCTACGCCCGACACCGACGGTATCGTTCATACCTCGGCCAACGTTCCCTACGTTCGTTTCCAGACACCCACCCAAGCGGATATTTACTGCGCTGGATTTATCACAAAGGATCGCATTCCCAATGCCAACTACGTCAATGGCGGGCTCGAAACGCCGGCATCAACCAAATTCGAAATCGGAGAAATCGTCTATTTGGCGGGCAGCGGTTACCAGCCGGGCCAGCTTTATTCGATCGTGCGCGAACTTCGCGACGTCAACGAATATGAGCTCTATCCGGGAATGAGAAAAGTACTCAACGCCACCGGCCGCCCCTACGGCGAAATCGGCAGAGTCCGTATACTCGATACCCGTAGCCGCAGCGCCATCGCTCAAGTCGAATTCAGTTGCGATCCCATCAACCCGGGAGATGTCGCTGTCCCCTTCGTCGAAAGAACCCCGATTTCGTTTCATGTGCCCGGCCACTTTGACCGCTTCGCTCCGCCGAGTGGAAAGCTTAGCGGACGGGTCGTGCTTGGTAAGGACTTCGACGGTACTCTAGGCACTGGCATGAAGCTCTATATGAACATGGGCTCTAACCAGGGCGTCAAAGTGGGAGATTACTTCCGCGTCGTTCGTCCCTATACCGCCACCCTGCATGATCCCGTCGACTCGCTCATGTTCAAAGCTGCGATGTCAGAAGATACCCAAATGCGCCCACCCTCCTTCGACGCCAACTATTTCACCAAAACTAAAGGGCCGAACATTCACGTGGCCGACCTTCCGCGCCGCGCCGTTGGAGAAGTGGTCGTGCTGAATGTTACCCCGACCTCGTCATCGGCCATGGTCGTCTTCGCCTTGGAAGATGTGTACGCCGGCGACTGGGTCGAACTGGACGAGCAGCAGTAAGCGCTCAGCAATACTCAAGTGCAACATTTTTCTCGAAAAGGGGAGAGCCCATCTCCCTTTTTCCTTTTATACGGTTGGTGCGCGGGAGAACGTGCAACGGATAACTGGGACTGTTTACGTTGAAGTAACAGAAGAATGTGTTGGCGGGAGAACGTGTTGGCGAGGGGAACCGCCCTCAAGTCTCACATAGACGAAGACTTTGCCACCAATCCTCGATCCGCCCTCTTTAATGGAAGAAACGTATCTCCGGATTCCCCGGAATCATCGCCCCGGCGACGATTACTAAGACGATCACAACCGCAAGTTCCATGGCGCCCCTCACACTATTTTCCCAAGCAATCAAACGGCCAATATTTTAAGGACAGCCCTCAGCTTACATCGAGCCGCATACTAGTCGGATGCCGATTCACCTCTGCCACTTGGCTTTTAATTCGGATTAGCCCCCCACATCGCCATCCCCGAACACCTCAGCCGTAAAACCCTCAATCGTCGCCGACCTTCGCCAGGAGTCCAACGGCAAGCCAGCTTTGCGGCAGGTTTGCTCCAGAAATGTCTCTCGGCCCCACCCATGTTCCACGGCAACCTGCGGCAACAACAATCCCCGGCGCCCCTCCTCGGAAATCAGCAATCCATGGCGTCCTATTTCCACCGCCTCAGGATGAATCGGAAAAAGGCGCGAGAGCACACTCAACGAAATCTTCAGACCAAGAGCTTCGTCTTTCGTCACCGGCGGAAAGCGGGAGTCTTCAAAAGCGGCGGCCCGCGCCGTCTCAGCTACAGCCCGATACAAAGGAGCCACGGGCGTCGCATAGCCGACGCATCCCGCGAAGTTCGAAACTCACCGGCTACACCTCTTGGTACATAAAGCGTGGTAAAGACGCCTCGCGGCTCCAACAACTCCGTCGGAAGCGCCCACGCATCGGGCCAGCTGTCGCCCTTCCAGATACGAATTAATCGCCTCGTGCCCCACGCGCAACAGAATCTGGCGCTGATCCGCCGAAATTTCCCGCGACGGCAATTCCCGCGCGGGCAAATTTTCAGACCGCTCTTTTTCGGACGGCTCTTGAGACGGCTTTTCAAACAGTTTGGGCATCGCGTTTTCTCCGCCGGGCAAGGACGAAGGACCGGCGTCGCCGCTTCTCTGATTTGCGGTCGATTCGCGACCAGAATGCGACGAAGTAGTCGAGCGCGGAAACCAGCGAGAGCAGAACCATGAACCATATGGCCAGCCACGCAATCCAATAGACCGGGAAAAATATAAATGCCGAACAACGGCCACTCGTGCCAGCGCCGGGCCAGAATCACCGCCACCACGGAAATAATCTGCACCAGCATCTTAAATTTACCGAGTTCGCTGGCTTGAATCGTAAAACCTTCCGACGCCGCAATCGAGCGTAATCCGCTGACCAGAAATTCGCGCCCGATAACAACCGTAGCCATCCATGCCGGAACCAGTGCCGGATTGAACTGCACCAGTGTGATGAAAGCTGCGGCCACCAGCAACTTATCTGCTAGCGGATCAAGCAGCATCCCCATCGTAGTGATCTGCCCGCGCTTGCGCGCAAGATAGCCGTCAATGCCGTCAGTGATCGAAGCCAGAATAAAAACTGTGGAAGCCAGAATCTCCCGCTCGCCGTTTTGCTCGGTAAAAAATCGCGGAGTGCAAAGAATCCATATCAGAAGTGGAATCGCAGCGATGCGTGTAAGCGTGATGTAGTTAGGAAGATTCACGCGATGACTGAACCGAGGCCGCGACGGGCGTACATTGTGATTATCCTCCACATCCGAGGCCAAGGCAACGGACGAAAGGGACCAATAGTTGCCTAATGGGCTGGCTTATACCCGGCTGCCTTCGCTTCCGCCTCAGTCATGAACTTCCCGGACTTCGTCTTGCCATACCAGCGCCCGCTCTTGTGGTATACGCCACTCTCCGTGTTCACCCACACCTTGCCGCTTGCCTTCGCGGCAGCGATCTCCTGGGCGGAAGCCGCGCCACCAGACTTCGACGCAGTCTTAGCCGCAGCCGCGTTGCCCGAAGATGGCGGCGGAGCCGGAGCAGTCGCAGTTGGGCTGGTGGGATCAGCGGGTTGCGATGTCTTCGAGCTGGCGCCGCTCGAAGTCGATTGCGTCCTCGCCAAAACCGGAGAGATCGCAACCGCAAGCGTCACGCAGAAAGCAACCATCCATAATTCAATTCTCCTCGCAAAGAAGTTCATCGCACCCTCCAGTCGCCTCGTTGCACGATGGAGCGCCGGGCGTCCCCGACCGGCCACCCCAGCTCTACGCGTAAATTCCGCGCTGCCGAATCGTATAAGCCACGCGATCAATCGCCAGCATGTAAGCCGCAATTCGATTATTTACCCCATGTGTCTCGGCGTACCGCACCACATCGTCGAACGCCGCGATCATAATCTCCGACAAATGCTCGTTCACCACCGATTCCTTCCAGAAATATCCCTGCCGATCCTGCACCCACTCAAAGTAAGAAGTAGTAACTCCCCCCGCGTTAGCCAGAATGTCTGGAATCACAAAAACTTTTTTCTCGGCAAGAATGGCGTCGGCTGCCGCCGTGGTAGGCCCATTCGCGCCCTCGGCCAGAATTCTGCATTTCACCCGATCCGCATTCTGGCTGGTAATTTGATTTTCCGTCGCCGCCGGAATCAGAATATCGCAATCCACCAGCAACAACTCCGCCGGATCGTACAACTCAGCGCCCGGAAAGCCATGAATCGTTCCATTGCGCTGCCGGAACTCCCACAATGCTTCAGCATCAAGGCCGTTCTTGTTGTAAAGCCCACCCCCAACCTCGATCACGCCGATGACTTTATATCCTGCCGCTGCCATGAGACGAGCCGCATTCGATCCGACATTCCCATAACCCTGCACAATAATTCGCGTTTCTTCGCGATTCAGGCGCAGCTTCTTGATTGCCTGCTCGCAAACCAGCAGCACCCCGCGCCCGGTAGCCTCGCGCCGTCCCCGCGATCCTCCAATATTAATCGGCTTCCCCGTGACCACAGCCGTAACCGTCTGCCGCGCATGCATGGAATAGGTGTCCATGATCCACGCCATAGTCTGCTCGTTGGTATTGACGTCAGGAGCCGGAACATCCTTCTCCGGCCCGATAAAATCGAATAACTCAGCCGTGTACCGCCGCGTCATCCGCTCCAACTCCCCTTGCGACATCCTGTGCGGATCGCAAATAATCCCGCCCTTGGCGCCGCCAAAAGGAATGTTCACCACCGCGCACTTCCACGTCATCCAGCTAGCCAGCGCCCGGACCTCGTCAAGATTCACATCCGGCGCATATCGCAGTCCGCCCTTGGCCGGTCCTCGCGCAATAGAGTGCTGCACCCGGAATCCGGTAAACACTTCGAGGTGCCCGTCGTCCATCATCACCGGTATATGGACAATGATTTCGCGGCTGGGAGTCCGCAAAATGTTCCACAGCCCCTCATCAAGATTCAGCTTCTTCGCGGCCAGATCGAAACGGGCCGCCTGCGCCTGCCATGGATTAGTTTCCTGCTCCAGGTCAATCGTCTTCATAAAAGTCTCCACAAAATTCTGCCTGCCCGCCTGGCTCAGATCAGCGGCCAAGCCTCGCAAAGTATATGGCTGCCCGCGAGGCTAGGCAAGCCAAGGGAGTGCCGAAAAGGGAACGCGTATTCACGAGCCACTTACATCCGCAGACTCTTCGAAGCCATTCATCGTGAAACCCGCTCGAAGCCATCGATCTGCAAAAATCGCCGCCAGCAATCGCCGCGAAAGGAAGATCGGGATGATCCTCGCTCCGTCCCGCTCGCTCCGCATACAAATTCGTGCGATCCTAATCGCTGTCGCCCAACACCGCTGCAGACTTGTCGCAGATATAACTGCAGCAAGATAGAAATGATGCGTCCCGACTACAAAGAATTCGCCCGGCTGTCGCGCGAAGCTACACTGGTTCCCGTGGTGAAGTCGATCTCCGCCGACCTCCTAACGCCAGTCTCCGCCTTTCTAGCCGTTGCCGAAGGCGAGCCTGATGCCTTCCTGCTCGAGTCAGTCGAGGGCGGAGAAAAAATCGGACGCTATACGTTTCTAGGCGTCCGCCCATTCCTTCGCTTGGAATCCCGCGGAGCCGAAATCAAAATCGAGCGAGGCCGCCAACTCGAGCAACGCACCGGAAATGTCTTCGAAGTAATCAAGGAACTTCTCCAGCAGCATCGCCCCGCCGCAATCGAAGGCCTGCCGCCATTCACCGCTGGCGCCGTAGGCTATTGCGCCTACGACATCGTGCGTCGCCTCGAAAATATCGGAAGCCACGCCGCCAATGACCTCGACGTCCCCGACTGCATCCTGATGTTCTTCGACCGTGTTCTCGCTTTCGACCACCTGCGCCACCAGATCCATATAGTCGCGTCAGCCGACGTCAGCCGCGAAGCGCCCAAAGTCCGCCTACAGCCGAGCCCTGAAAGACATCGAGCGCATCGAGAAAAAATTAGCCGCCGGATGGAAGCCCTCCCACTGGAACAAAGCAAAGTCAAAGTCGCCGAAGTCGAAACTGAAAGTGCACCCGCGCACCACGAAGTCAAAGTTTCTCGAAAGCGTCAAGCAAGCCAAGGAGTACATAGCCGCCGGCGACATCTTCCAGGTAGTCCTGTCGCAGCGCTGGGACTTCGAGCCCGAAGTCGCTCCCCTCGACCTCTACCGTGCTCTACGCACCGTGAATCCGTCGCCCTATATGTATTTCCTGCGCTTCGGAGGAATCCAAAAAAATACTCGAAAGAAGTTCGAACCAATCCATGTCCTGGGCTCATCTCCCGAAATGTTAGTGCGAGCCGCCAGCGGAGGCCGAAGGCTCGAATACCGTCCCATAGCCGGAACCCATCCTCGCGGCCGCGACGAAGCCGAAGACGCCGCTCTGGAAAAGAAAATGTTGTCCGATGAAAAAGAGAGAGCCGAGCATGTAATGCTCGTCGACCTCGGCCGCAACGATCTAGGCCGTGTTAGCGACTACGGCACTGTAAAAGTTCGCAACCTGATGTATGTCGAGCGCTACTCCCATGTCATGCACCTGGTCTCAGCTCTCGAAGGCCAACTGCGTCCGGAGCTGAACGCCATGGACGCCTTCGCCGCCTGTTTCCCCGCCGGAACTCTGAGCGGCGCGCCAAAAGTAAGAGCCATGCAGATCATCGAAGAACTCGAGCCCACACGCCGTGGAGTCTACGGCGGCTCAGTCCTCTACGCCGACTTCGCGGGCAACCTCGACTCCTGCATTGCCATCCGAACTCTGCTGATGAAAGGCAAGAAAGCCTACCTGCAAGCCGGAGCCGGAATCGTAGCCGACTCCGATCCGCAGAGTGAGTTTGAAGAATCCGAAAACAAAGCGAGAGCCGTTCTCCGCGCGGTGGAAATGGCGAGACGCGTATAAGGCGGACAACTCCCGTCTCCGTCTTTTACGCTCAATATAATCGAAGCTGAATAATCGCAGCCAACAACGACGAAAAGTTCTCCCTTGATCGCATCTTAAATTTTTCTGGTTCTCCGCTCGTTCTAAGCGTGTAAATTTTTCGTCACAATGATCTTGTGACGGCCATCACATCCTTTAACACTGTGTTCCACGTAAAGTGGAAATCGATTGCCGCGTTTTAAGACTTAGCATCAGATTCTTAAACTAAAGTACAGCAGGATGATCTAAGTCCTTATTTTTCACGATTTTGCTTATAGCTCGTTTGATTTCCAGATTTTGCAGGTAAATCCCTGATGCCAATAGGTCAGGATAGGGGATAGGGGGTAGGGGTGGGGGGTACCTGAGATTCGAATAATCTAAAGGCGCTTGGGGCCACCCGGCGTCGACTCAAATCGGCAGACGACGATCGGAACCCCGCTGGCTGGTTTGCCGAAGGAAGTTAGCCACTAATTTTTTTCCTTCATCCGTCAACACGCTCTCAGGATGGAACTGAACCCCTTCAACGGGAAAATCCTTGTGTCGCAAACCCATAATCACGCGAGTTCCATCGCGATCGCGCGTCCAGGCGCTGACCTCAAGATCTGCAGGCAATCCCTTCTCAGCAACGATTAGCGAATGGTAACGAGTAGCACTCATGGGTGAAGGCAGCCCAAGAAAAACGGTCTTCCCATCGTGCTCAACCTGACTGGTCTTGCCATGCATAAGATTTTTAGCGCGAACAACTTGCCCTCCAAAAGCCGCGCCAATCGCCTGATGTCCCAGGCAAACGCCCAGCAGCGGAATCTTTCCCGCGAAATGACGAATCAGGTCGATGCTGATCCCCGCTTCCTGCGGAGTGCAAGGTCCCGGAGAAATTAGGATCCGTTCTGGATGCATCGCCTCAATCTCGCCCAGAGTCACCTCATTATTGCGCCGAACCTCAACCCGCGAGCCCAGTTCGCCAAAATACTGGACAAGGTTGTAAGTAAAGGAATCGTAGTTGTCGAGAACAAAGACCACCAATTGATTGTAGCCGTTAAGATGCCGCGTTTAAGCCACAGGCAAGGTCACTAGGCAAATTTCTGCAACCGTAAAAATCTCGTTTTAAGCTGCTTCTTGACAGGTTAGCCGCTAATTGCCATGCTTACAGGCGATATTGGCCGATCTTTGAACCGAAAACTTTGAAACCCTTCCTTTGAGGAGGTTCGATGGCAGAAGCGCAACTGGAAAATGACAAAAGGGCCACGCGAAGGTTCGCGCTGCGCTTGCCCGTCAGCGTTCGCTATGGCGAGCAAGAGCGAGCCGCGCAAACCCGCGATGTCAGCGCGCGCGGCATCTGCTTCTACATCGATTCCAACATCCAGAACGATTCCCCCATTGATTTCACCCTCACTCTGCCGCCGGAAATCACTCTGACCGAAAGCATACGGGTGCGCTGCAAAGGCCATGTAGTACGCGTTGAAAGCGGCAATGCCACTGGCAATTTGGCAGTCGCCGCCGTTATCGATGAGTACGAATTCCTGGCCGACAGCTGATCGCGTTCCCTCAGAATTTTATCGAGCGAGCTTCAAAACGAAACGGACTTGCCCTAAAGCATGCAGCACCACTGTGCGTTCGCCGCCTCGGTCGTAAACACTTTTGCCGACTGAGACAAAGGTACTACTAACATTTTTTAGTGTCTTTTTTTCCAGAAGCGCCGAGTGGTATGGTTGCTACAACACTCGGTGCTTTCGGTGAATTACCAGACTCCAGTTTTCCGTGAACAAGGCTCCTGTCAGCCGCTTTACCGCTTCGGTCCGCGTTCCGTTTTGTTCCTGATACTCGCCGTCTCACCAACCCTCACATTCGGCCTTCGCTCCCAGCCAACGACCAGAACCGAATCGGCCAAGACCGAAGCAACAACAACAATAACGACAACGACAACAAAGACCGACTCCGAGTCCGCTTCAGGTACGACCGCAGCAATTATGAGTCTACGGATTGTGCAGGAGAAAGATGGACCAGCGGTAGAGATTCTTTCGACCAAGCCATTGGTTCCCGCGATCCAGGCAATCAGCGACCCACCGCGTTTGGTAATTGATCTGCCAAACGCCCGACTCGATGCACCCAAGCGAATCAGCGTGCAAGCCGATCAGATCAGCGCGTTGCGAGCTGACCAGTTTAAGCAGAATCCACCGATCGCCCGCGTCGTCGTAGATTTGCAGGCGCCTCGCGTCTACAGTTGGGATTCTGCGGGAAACCGTTTGGTCGTGCACCTCGGTAAAGATCCCGACCAAGCAAGCAGTTCACCGTTTCATGCGCCGATTGTTGCCAGCCTGGCTTCCGCGCCACCACCAGTTGTTGCCTCTGTGCGCGCCGCTGGACCACTCGCTATCGCCGGCAACAGCGCTGGAACGGGTTCTTCCATTACTGCTGGTCCTGAAACCGCCGTTCTCAACCTGTCAAGCGGCGGTGAAGTGCGCGTCTGTCCTGGAACGACCCTATCAGCCACTCCGTCGCAGAACCATCACAATGTGATGCTCAGTATGAACACAGGCGCGCTGGAAGCCCACCTCGTTCTCGATGCCTCGTCGGATTCCGTTCTGACTCCAGACTTCCGCATCCTGCTCGCGGGACCCGGTGAATTTGACTTCGCCATCAGTGCTGATAATCAGGGCAACACCTGCGTGCGCTCGCTTCCAGGCAACACTGCCTCAGCCGTAGTCGCCGAACTGCTCGGCGATCGCACCTACCGTGTAAATACAACCGACCAACTAGTCTTTCGTTCTGGCCGCCTCGATCGCGTCGATGCAGCAGTTCCGCTCGAGTGCGGATGTCCGCCATCACGGGACATTCCGATGCGTGCAAGCAGCAATTTGCCGCTCGAAAGCAAGCCACAAAACCTAACCCAGACCGGCGAAACACCGTCCCGGGAAAACGCTCCATCAGGAATGGGCGCTCCCGGAACATCCGAAGCGTCGAACGGAGTTCACATTCAGATAACGGCACCTTTCGTATTCCATGCGGGTGCAACGCCTGCTCCGATCGATGCTGTGCGTGCGCTGCCGCTCGATTCGCGTGCGCAATCATCATTCGCACTAGCCGCTCCACTTCCACCACCGGCGAAACCGGCGAATCAATCGCCTCGCGGGTTCTTCCAAAAGGTTGGCTCATTCTTCGCCTCATTGTTTCACTAACCCTACCGTCAACCTGCCGCGATCTGGCGATCTGGCAAGGCAAAGTTTTGTGCCGAGTCCGCATCTATTCTTGCTTCCGGCCGCTGTTAATTTTGAGGAGCACGCTAACCGCATGGTTAAAACAGGTAGCGCTGCAGGTGCACGCAGGGGATCGATTATGCGAAGACTATCGATAACTATCCTGTTATTGGCAACCACGGTCGGCGCGGCCTGGGCACAAATTCCAACCAAGGGAAATGTTTTCTTTGGTTATTCCTATGACCGCACTCCGATCGCCACAAATGACACCGCAAATTTGAATGGATGGGACGCCACGCTCGAGGGCAAGTTTCTGCTGTGGATTGGCTTAGTGGTCGATGTCGACGGACATTATGGCAGTCACAATTACAACGGTGTCAACGCCGTACATCGCCGCACATAATGTTCTGTTCGGCCCGAGAGTTTCGGTGCAGGTTCAGCGTTTCCGTCCCTTCGGAGAGTTCCTGGTTGGCGTCGGACACGTCAGCCGAAGCAATGGAATTTCCGATTCAGACACTTCGTTCGTGAATGGTCTCGGCGGAGGACTTGATTATCGAATCTTCGGTCCGGTAACGGTTCGCGGTGAACCGGATTGGATTAACACTCGTTTCTATGGGAAGGTCAGAATGGCGTGCGGTTCTCAACCGGCATCGCTTTACACTTCTAGCAGAACAAAGTGAATTTTTGGCGATCTCGCTGACCCGCGAACCGTTGGTTCGATAACAGCCGAAAGCTACTTCTATCGCGGTGTTTGAGATCACAGGCAACTTCTGCGTACGACACTTCTTAGACCCTGGCTTCCGACGCAGTTGAAGCGATAGTATTTTCCGCACATTGCTCCAGGATAATAGGAACTTCAACCAGCGCTCGATTCCTGTATTCGCCGACCTTGCGGCGGAATTCCTCGAAAGTCGCCTCTTGCAGCAAGCGCTCAACGGCAGGCGCAATTCTGTTGAAACCAGGCACGACGATCCCGTAACCGTTCTCGGTCACCCACTCCGCGTTATAGCGCTCTTGCGGAAGCGTTTTGGAATTGCATTCCACGATTACGGGAAGCCGAAATTGCAGCGCTTCGCTGATCGAGCCGGGACCTGGCTTTCCGATAAAGAAATCGGCCAAGGCCATGTAGTATTCGACGTTCTTCGCGAATCCCACCACAAGCAATGGCTTTTTGGTCTGCAGGCTTTTCAGCTCCGCAGCAAGTTTCGCGTTGTGCCCGCAAATCAGAATTAACTGGACGCCTCTGCTGGCTTCATTCAACTTTCGAGTGATGTCGATCATCACCTGTGATCCGTGACCTCCAAACAGCACGATGCCTGTAGGGCAATCCTGCTCCAAGCCAAGCCGCTTCCTTTCACCGACGCGATCGACGCTGGTCTTCCCGTAGAACCTCGGCTTCAGAATCATTCCGGATGTGCGGAAGATATGGTCGTCACCGTGTCCCATCGCTAAGGCCTGTTGCCGCGCGCGCTCCGTGCCCACGATTATGTATTCCGACTCGCGCTCGATCCAGAAGTGCGGCGGATAATCGGCCAGATCTGTAATTAGAGTGACGAACGGCGTCCTCGCTCTCAGCGCTGCGAAGACTCTCGGCAATCTCGCGATTGAAGTGCGGAATCACAGAGACGACAACATCCGCGGAATGTTGCGACCAATAATTTTGCAGTAACTTCACAATCGAAGAATGGTAGAGACGGATGGTTGCCTGCAACACGACCAGCAGTTGTGCCGAGAAGCGTGTCCACCCTCTGCGCAAGATCAGGTTGTAGGTGTCCTGAATGCGAATGCCAGTGGCACGACGAATCAGATCAAGCGGATCGAGCAATTCTTGAATATCAAGAAGCGTAACCTGCCAAGATGTTCTTGCTAGCGGAGAGGTGCCTTTGAAAGCTTCCGTTCCGCTTTGATGTCCTCCTCCGGCGTGATGAAACACAATGGTCAGTTTTCGCAATACTTCACCGTGACGCAGTTATTGCCCGCAATTCTTAGGTATGCCGACATATCCTGGGTATTCGCCCGCTTCGACGCATCCCTATATTGCCCTTTCAAGCGGTCTCTGCATCCCTTCCGGTTTGTGTTTCGGAATCGCCCGGTTTCTTTCTCCAGTAGGGCGAAAGTCGTCAGGCTGTTCGCTATATTCGTGGATTTGCACTCCATCTTCGCCAATCGAGATGAAGGTAGGACGCGCATCGATCCAGGCCCCGCAATTGTAATAATCGATTCCGTCCTCGTGCTTATGCAAGGCAACATGCGTGTGGCCGCAGAAAATACGCGTCGCGTCATGGTGACGCGCGTGTGCGATGGCTCCCTCTGCGACCTTTGATGACAACCGAAGCCAGCGCGTGTTGAGACGGTCGAGAAAGCGAGTGACGGTCTTATTTTTGGAGTCCCACTTCTGCAGTTGCAGGTAGAGCAGCGTCCCGATCCAATAGCTGACCTGCACATTGTTTACCGCGAAGCCATCAAACTGATGACCATGCGCCGCGATGTGTCGCAGGCCCTGATATTCCCATTGATACTCCTGATATACGCGCACACCCACCAGGTGAGACATGATTTCGGTGAGGCCGTGGTCATGATTGCCTTCGACCCAAACCACCTCGACATTGCGCTTGGGATCGGAGAGCTTGCGAATGTAGCCTAGGAACTTCCAGTGCTCTTTCTTGAGGCGTCCAAAATTGAGGTCAGCAAAGATATCGCCCAGCAAGATCAGTCGGCGATACTGATTTTCGCGCAGCACGCGCAAAGCCTCGCGTGCGCGGCTCATGTCCGCACCGAGATGTAAATCCGAAAGGATCAGCGTGTCATAAAATCTCCCCCCCTGCGCTGTCAAAAACGAACTTCTATTGTCGCGGAGGAGTGTTACGAGGTGATGAATTAGGAACACGGAAACGTCGCAGAGGTAATCCTTCAGTAACCTATATGCAATCAACCGGCGCTTCCGCTCTGCAAAATGGTCTTCTCTCAGGGCTCCATTCCCGCGCACCCCACGCTAGTGCGTGGGCGGAACGTATTCGGCTGGACGGGCGGATCCCTCACCGAAGAAAAACTGCTCCATCTGCTGCACGATGACCTCCTGATCCTGCTTGCGCGCTGGGTTCAGGCGATATTCGTTCAGTAGCATCTTGCAGTGTTCCATCCACTGTCCCCATGCCTGTTGTGACACGTTTTCATAGATCTTTTTTCCCAAGTCGCTGTCGAAAGGTGGCTCGGGAAGCCCGGGCAATTCCTGTTTCAATTTTGCGCAAAAGACTTTGTGCTCTGGCATAAATTTTCCTCTGAAATTATCGCACACGCATTGCGGCGTCCCTCTTTCGACTTATCCCCCACGCGACAGCGAGATTTTTAGATCGACAATTGGCGGGCTGGGTCAGCACGTGTTTCACCAAAATCGCATTGCGTCAAGAGATTTTCATTGACAAATCACATTCACATGGCAATATCTTGTGGTAGGAAAGCTGCTCATACTAGTGTTGAGTAGCCCGGGCATCAAGGTGCCCTGTCGAACCTTGGGAGAACAAATCGTTCCAAACGGAGGAGATACTTCATGGCAACTAAGAAGAAAGCCGCCAAGAAAAAGAAACATTAATCGGGTCCGACGCTCGTTCTGAATTCCCCCAGAGCCTCTCAAGGGAAGCACCTCTTGAGAGGCTTTTCCGTTGTCGGTCACTGATCGTTCGTCATTGGTCCTTGGCCGAGCCGCCCGTCGGCAATCGGCAACTGTACTTTTTGAAGACACTAAGGGGTTGTCCCAAGGGCGCGGGTCGTGCTAGAAACGCGTATACGGGAATACCGAAACCCCCATGAGCCTGCAGAAGAAAGCGGCGAAAAAGACGCGTAACGTTGACATCGTCATTCCGGATAAGCTCTACTTCCGTATCGGCGAAGTCGCGAGTTTATGCCGTCTGCCCGCTTATGTACTGCGATTCTGGGAAACTGAATTTCCGCAATTGAAGCCCATCAAAAGCAGCACCGGCCAGCGCATGTACCGCAAACGCGACGTGGAATCAGTCGTGCATATCAAGAAACTGCTTTACCAGGATGGCTTCACGATCGCTGGGGCGCGAGTCCAGTTGCGTGAAGAAATCAAATCTGACCGCAACCAGACTACGCTTCCGTTTCCAATCAATCCTGCAACCAGTGTTGCGCACTTCCGGAACGAACTGCAGCAGATACTGCACATCCTTTCCGAGCGACACTAACCCAATCAACTCTGCCGGACTATCTGCCAAAGAAAAAACGCGGGCGATAAGGCCCGCGCGGTTTCATGCTGTTCAAGTTTTCTTCTACGCCGATTCCCGCATATCCTCGGCTTCGACAAGTGGTGCTTCAACGAGATGTTCGCTGAGAAACCAGACCTGCAACTCTCCAGTCCGGAGTACATCACTAACCACCATATCGTTGGTGCCGGCATCGCCAAGCTTATCGGAGCGCTCGGCAAGTTCGCGGCAGTGACTGAGAATGACTTGGTGTGCATCCAGCAAGCGTGAGATTTGGACGGGAACCTCTTCGCGTCCCTTGGGAGGCCGCGGAATCCGCGTCGTTTCGGCGACATCCGCCGCCATTGCAATGCTGATTCCGCCCAAAAGCTGAATCCGCTCAGCAATCGTGTCGACGAGTTCGCTCTGCTCTTCCCAATGCTTATCGAACAGAAGGTGGAGTTGATAGAAAGTGGCTCCCGCTACCTGCCAATGTGACTTCTTGTAGAGATCGCGTAAGGTCATGGTGTCGGCTAATAATTGATTGAGTTGTTCAGTCATTTCCAGGCGCACCGGTTCATCCAATTGCAGCGGAAGAGTCGCGGTTACTGTGCCAAAAGCCTGGAGTTCGCGGGCTGACTGGTGGTAGCGAGGTTGGGCAGATACTTTGTGCGAGTTGCTGGAGCTTGGTTTCTTGGCCATAAGTTCTCCTCGAAATACGGATTGAGCAAACCAGAAAAAAGGAGGAAACTGCCAGAATTTTTGATTTCTGTTTTCCGGTCTGATTTTTCAAATTATTGGATGCAAAGCGCTGTAAATCGGTTCGCATCCATTATCGGCGCCTAAATCGTAGCCTATCGGAAAGACATTCGATAACAGCGACTCACCGCTCACTTCAATCGGCGGCGCTTCGCCGCAAAGTGTGCACCTCGGTGAGGAAGTCAACTCGAGTTGGCTCTTTAACGCCCGCACTGGCCATCTTTGCCTTGAGTTCGTCCGAGGCGATAAAACTGCGTGCCGTTTCCACACTCTCCCATTCGAAGAAGAGCGTGAGATCATTCACGTTTCCAGCGCTGCGAAAGATTCGGCAACTGCGCTCGCCGTGTTTGCGCCGCCAATCGAAAGCGGAATCGAACACCGCTTTCCAGGCCAAATAGTCGGCGACTTCGTGGTGAATGAGAACGTTGATCATGGTCGCAGGCACTCCTTTCGAAGTGAAAACGTTGCCCGAAACCCAGGAAAAATGCAAGGCCTAAGATCACTGAGGGATGGGCGCGACGTTCGAAATTTGGTCGGGACGGCGAGATTTGAACTCGCGACCCCTTGCACCCCAAGCAAGTGCGCTACCAGGCTGCGCTACGTCCCGATGGAAGCCGCTGCCAAGGCTGGCAACGTGGGGGATTGACTCTCAAATTCTACACCAGGCGACGGCACACCGCGACGAACGTCCCATTTACAGTTGTCATCCGCCGCTTATTTCGCGTAGTCTGCGGCGCATGGGAATTCCAACTTTTTCTGCGTGGTCTCGGGTCTGCCTTTTACTGCTCGTTTCCTGTCCGCTGCTCCATGCCGCACAAAGTTCCACAGGGAGCTCATCTCAGGATTTCTCGCTCGAACAAATCATGAGTTCCCCGTTTCCGACGAACCTGGTAGCCGCTGAGCATACTGGGCGCATCGCCTGGGTATTTGCGTTCAAGGGCGAGCGCAATGTTTGGATCGCGGACGCTCCAAACTTCGAGGCACGGCAGGTGACCCACTACACCGCCGATGACGGCATGCCAATTGCCGCGCTTAAGCTCACGCCCGACGGACGGACCGTTGTCTACGCGCGTGGCAGTGAGGCCAACAGCGAGGGTGAAATCGCCGACCCAACAAGCAATATTGAAAAACGCTCCCAGCAAGTCTGGGCCGCGGATGTCGACAACGGGCAACCACGACTTCTGGGCGAAATGGGATGTGACCAAGAAGGGTGTGAGGACATCGAGATATCTCCGAATGGGCAATACGCGGTATGGTCGGCGAAAAAACAGATATGGATCGCGCCCATTTCCGGTAAGAGCGAGGCAAACATCAAAGCAAAGGCGCTTTTCTTTGCGCGCGGCAACAACTCGCAGCCTAAATGGTCACCCGACGGAAACAGGATCGCGTTTGTCAGCGATAGGGGAGACCACAGCTTTATCGTCATCTACGAATTTGGCCACAATACCCTGCACTATGTTTCGCCGAGTGCGGATCGAGATATGTATCCGCGTTGGTCGCCAGATGGCAGCCAGATCGCCTTCGTGCGACTTGTCGGCAAGCAAATGAAGCAGCCTTTGATTCCCCAGTCGCCCCATCCCTGGTCAATTTTCCTTTATGACGTGGCGAACGATTCCGCTCATGGGATATGGAAGAGCGCTCTCGGACTGGACGATTCGCTTCCGGAACTAACCGAAGATGGATCGTTCAAATTCGCCGCGAAGAATCGCATTGTGTTTTCCTCAGAACAAGACGGATGGAACCATCTTTATTCGGTATCAACCGCCGGCGGTTCCGCCACGCTACTGACGCCAGGAAAATTCGAAACTGAAGATGTGGCGTTGAGCGAAGATAAGACCTCTATCGTCTATTCCTCCAACCAGGCTGACGCTGATTCGCAGGATGTTGACCGCCGTCATCTGTGGCGCGTCGGCGTCGATGGCGGAACGCCGCAGTCAGTTACGCGTGGCGAGACCATTGAGTGGGCACCGCTCGAAGTTGCGGGCAAGACGGTGTGCCTCGGCTCGACCGCTACGAGCCCAGCCATGCCGTATATTGTCACATCGCCAGGAAGCGCTCAGGGACGCGAAATGATCGCCAAAAACGCGCTGCCAGCCGACTTTCCGGCCCCGTCCCAACTCGTCACGCCAAAACAAGTTATTTTCAAATCTGAAGACGGATGGGAGATCCACGGTCAATTATTCGAACCAAACGTCGAGAGACGGGCTTCTCGCCCATCCACAAGCCCCGCTTTGATCTTCATTCACGGCGGATCAATTCGCCAAATGATGCTCGGCTTCCATTACATGGACTACTACCACAACGCGTATGCGATGAATCAGTATCTGGCTAGCCGCGGCTACGTGGTTCTGTCGGTCAACTATCGAACCGGCATCATGTACGGACGTCACTTTCGCGAGCCAAAAGACGGAGGACCGCGTGGCGGCGCCGAGTACAAAGATATTGTTGCAGCAGGAAAATATCTGCAAACCTTGCCCAACGTGAATGCCAAGAGAATTGGCCTGTGGGGCGGATCCTACGGCGGATACCTGACCGCGATGGGGCTGGCGCATAACTCCGACATGTTTGCCGCCGGTGTCGATCTGCACGGCGTGCATGACTGGTCGGATTTCAAAGAAGAAATTCCAGCGGATGCCCCCGATCATGATGCCGCCGTCAAGCTGGCATTCCAGTCGTCCCCCAATGCGGCGATTGCGACCTGGAAGTCGCCGGTTTTACTCATTCAGGGAGACGACGATCGCAACGTCCCCTTCTCGCAGACCGTCGATCTATTGCAGCGTCTGCGCGCTCAAAAAGTGCACGTCGAGGAACTCGTCTTTCCTGACGAGATTCATGGGTTTTTGCTGTGGAAGAGTTGGATTCGAGCGTACGGCGCAGCGGACGATTTTTTTGGGCGGGAGTTGAAGTGAGAACAAGTCCTAACCAGGTGATTTTTAATTTGCAATTTCGAGGGCGATATTAAAACTAGCCAGAACCAAACGGAACGGGGCAGCAAGTTATAACGCCTGCCCTGGTGCTGGGCTTTCAAATGACCTGTCCCAAATTGCCAATCGCAAGTGCTTTCCTGATCCTCTCCCAGGTCACCTCGAGCGTCTCCGGCAAGATCCGCGTCTCCCCAATGACGCTCACAAAATTCGCATCCGCGAGCCAGCGCGGCAAAATATGCATATGAATGTGCGCCGCCACGCCGGCGCCCGCCGCTTTGCCTATATTCATGCCCAGATTGATGCCGTCCGGTACATAAAGAGATCGCAGCACTGTCTCCATTTTTTGCGTCAAAGCCATCATCTCGTTGGCTGCATCGGCGGGCAGCTTCTGGAGTTCGTCCAGATGTGCATAGGGCACGACCATGACGTGTCCGTTCGTATAGGGATAGGTATTCAGAATGATGTAGCAATGCGTTCCTCGATGAACGATGCGCGCATCTTTGTCGTTCTGTTTCGGGGCCTCGCAAAAAATGCAGCCGGATATGAGATCGGCGCCTGTAACAAACGCGTAGCGCCACGGAGTCCAAAGATGGTCCACCGTGGGAGGTTAGCAGAAGCGGCGAGCACGAGGCGAATCCTTTCCTGCCCAGCTCCCCCAAACGTAACGGGTAACCGGTTACCTGCCCGAATCTGCAACAGCGCTCCGAGAATCCTTGTGACGCATTCATGAATTTTTCCTCCGTCGACCGGAATCTCGTTTGACACTATTCCAACGCGGTTGCTATAGTCGATGAGTCCCTATTGGACGCGGTTTCGTACCAGCTGGAATTGTCCCGGGCCGTCCGCCAGGTCGACCTCAACGCAACCTAAAGACCACGCCAGCCGTCCGCTATACCACGTCCAGCATGAGTCGCGCAGCAACGCGTCGACACAGAGGCTATGAACTTGTTCGACGACAGCACCGTCCGCCACCTTGATTCCAGTCTTGAAACCATGACAAATGCACACGACGCTCATAACGGCGGCTCGGCCGTAATAGACGCTCCCGAGCACGCACAACCTTCCACTGCGGAGTCAGCCATTCCCGCCCTCCACGCTTCTGAAGATTCTGGTAAGCCTTCTGCTCAAGAAAATTCCGCGGCAGAGAATACCACGGCTGGCAACGATGATTTTGCGGCAGCGCTGCAAAGTTTCGAGACCGAAACCGAAGAGGCCGTTGGCGAAGACCACGTAATCAAGGGCACCGTGGTGAAACTGACCGCGACTCATGTGGTCGTCGATATCGGAGCGAAATCCGAAGGCATGGTGCCAATCGCGGAAATTCTCGACCACGAGGGCAAGCCAAAGTTCTCGCCTGGCGATGAGATCGACGTGATGCGTGAGAAGGGCGAAACCGAAGAGGGCTACGTCAACCTTTCCCACCTGAAGGCACAAAGCCTTCGCTCGTGGGATGATATTGAGCGCGCATATAACGAGAAGAAGCCAATCAAAGGCGTCGTTGTCGAACGTATCAAGGGTGGTTTGACCGTTGATATTCATGGCGCACGTGCCTTCCTGCCCGGATCGCAAGTCGACCTGCGCCCAATCCGTAATCTGGACGGTATGAAGGGCCAGACCATGGAAGTCGCCATCATCAAGCTCAACAAGAAACGTGGCAACATCGTCGTATCGCGGAAGCAGCTTCTCGAAGAAGAGCAGAACGAAAAGCGCGGCAAAACGCTTGAGCATCTCGAAGAAGGCAGCGTCCTCACTGGCATCGTGAAGAACCTGACCGAGTATGGCGCCTTCGTCGACATGGGTGGAATCGACGGCCTGTTGCATATCACCGACATGTCATGGGGACGCCTGACCCATCCTCGCGATCTCGTCAACGTCGGCGATCAGATTCAGGTCAAGGTCTTGAAGTACGATAAGGACAAACAGCGCGTTTCGCTAGGCTTCAAGCAGCTCACTCCCGATCCATGGCTCGATGCCGAACACCGTTACCCTGTCGGTGCACATGTCCACGGGCGTGTGATCAGTGTTACTGATTACGGCGCCTTTGTGGAACTGGAGCAGGGCATTGAAGGTCTGGTGCATGTTAGCGAAATGACATGGTCGAAGCGCATGAAGCACCCGTCGAAACTGGTCAACGTAGGCGACGAGGTCGATTGTGTGGTGCTAAGCGTCAATCCTACCGAGAGACGCATTTCGCTGGGCATGCGGCAACTCGCGTCGAATCCCTGGGATACTCTGCATGACAAATATCCCGTGGGAGCCACGGTTGAAGGCCGTGTTCGCAATCTGACGGAGTTTGGCGCATTCATTGAAATCGAAGACGGAATCGACGGCTTGGTGCACGTCAGCAACCTGAGTTGGACGACACGAGTGAAGCATCCTTCCGAAGTCTTAAAGAAGGGGGACAAGGTCAAGGCAGTGATCCTGGCGATTGAACCCGACAAGCGGCGTCTCTCATTAGGGGTAAAGCAGATGCAGCCCGATGTGTGGGATTCCTTCTTCGCGCAGCATCGCGTCGGCGACATCGTGCACGGCAAGGTCCTGCGCGTGGCGAACTTTGGTGCATTTGTCGAGATCGCCGAAGGCATCGAAGGCTTGTGTCACAATTCCGAAGCCGTCGATGGCAACGGTCAACCGATGCATCTCGAACCCGGCGCCGAATTCGACTTCAAGATTATCAAGATGAATCAGGAAGAGAAAAAAGTCGGCCTGAGCATACGGGCGGTCGGCGAAGAAGCATCACGCCAGGAGGTAGAGTCCTATAAGCACCCGGCGGCCTCGTCTTCCTCCAACAGTACAACCATCGGCGACTTGATTTCCTGGAAACGTGCCGGCGGGGATAGCAACTAAGAGTGTAGAAGGGGGGGCTCTGCCCGTTCTGGTCAGGCGCACATCTCTACAGTAGTCAAGTTTCATCCAATCTTTGGAAATTCTGAAACCTGGTTGAGAATATCTCTCTCCCATCTTTGTGCATCTCCATTTATTTCTTCTCCGCGTTTTCATCCGGCACAAGAGCATAGCTGACGAAGGCAACTTCTTTGCTGTCAGGAGACCAGGAAGGCACGTTGATCGTGCCCTGGCCTCCAAACAACTTCGCCAGCACTTCGACCACAAGCTTTACGCTTATTACCCTCCCCTCAACTTCTTTTTCATCGATCACCGGAACCATGCGCAGCATCACGTCCTTATTCTCTGGATGGCCTTTTACATCGGGGTCGTACGAAAGGAAGACCATAACCTTGCCGTCGGCGAAATGTGCGGGAACCAATTGTTCCAGTCGTCGTGCGTGACTTGCTCCTGCTCACTCCCATCGGCGCGCATGCGCCAGATCTGCATGTGCCCGGTACGCTCCGAATTGAAGTAAATGTATTTTCCATCCGGGGAATACTCCGGACCGTCGTCCAGCCCTTCGGCAGTCGTTAGACGCGACTCCGCTCCGCCGGTCACCGGAATCGTATAGATATCGAAGTTATCGTTGCGCCGCCCAACAAAGGCCAGCGTCTTGCCATCGGGCGACCAGCCGTGCCAGTACGATGGCGACTTCTGCGTGATCCGTCGCGGCATTCCTCCCGTGATCGGAACGATGTAAACGCTCGAGAGGTGATCCTCCTGCGATTGATCGCTGATGGCCAGCGACGTTTGGTCGGGCGAAATGCCGTGATCGTTATTGCAGCGGTTGGCAAACCCAGTCTCGATCAGCGCCGGCTCGCCTCCCGAGACCGGTAGCCGGTAAATGTGGCCATTCTCGTTGAAGAGAAGCGTGCTTCCGTCGCGCGTCCAATTTGGCGCTTCAAAGCGTTCCGGTGCGACGTAGACTACGCGACGATCAGTGGATGCAATGGCAATCCTTTCCAATGTGCTATAGAGCGTTGTTTTCTCCGTCGGCGCCAGATCTTCGGCCAGATCTACATCGTCAAATACCGCCTTCGTCAACGCGTCTTTATCGTGCGAACAGACGCCAATCCCGACATAATAAGTACCCTGCAGCGAAACTTGAATCGAGGCGCCGGAAAAGTGTAGTTTCTCGCCTCGTTCTCCCAGAAAAACATAAACGAAATCTCCACGCTTCTCTAGCCGCAATCGTTTCGGAAATTCTACATTTGCCTGAACCTCGTGCGTCGTCGCACCTCTTTCATCGCGGTACTGCAAAGAAGTCAGCCCATTTCCTTGAAGCGCCACATCAGCGTAAGCCGAATCTGCGTCCAGAGTTTGGCGGACCATCAGCACCGCTTTTCGATACTCATTTCCGCCATTGCCCGCGAACGAGATGTTCGCAGCCAGACTGATATCGCCCGTGACTTTTTTCCAGACAAAGTGAAAGGCATCGGTTGTGGACCACATGTTCAGGCCGCTTCCGCTCACCGTATAGGTGCGGCGATCGGGGTCGTAAGCCAGAGTTCCCGGATGAAAAACGCTGCCAACATCACTTTCGCTCTCAAATACTCCTGTCGAATCGCATTCGCCCACAGACTGTGACTCCTGACCGAACTGAACGAAAAGCAACTTAAAACCGTCAGAATGACGATGGCCGGTTTGCGCATCATGAACACTCCGCAATTGATTTCAAGGTTCTACTTATGGAAAGACGATTGTACGACCTGCGACAGATCTAACTGATCGGATCAGGGATGGTCCTATTGTTTGTCTTGCTTAGTATTAATTTTCAAACTGATGTAAACCTGCGTACGGTCGTCAAATTGGCTGACTGTCTTAGTGCCGCTTTTGCGGTTCTCATACTGCGCGTATACCTCGTAATCGATGCTCGGCTGGAGCGCCGGGAAACGGTATGCACCATCGGTGCCAACAATATAAGTCTTTACTGAACGAGTGTGAGTGTTGGTCAAGTACACGACCGCATTCGGCAAAGGATTATCGCCAGCATCCAGCACTTTGCCCGTGAGCAGCCGACTCTTGTCCTGCTCTTTCGCATCGCGGCCAAACAATTGCATTGGAGCAGCCACAACAAACCGCGAAGCGCACGACACCAGCAACATCACTGATAGAGCGATGATCGCGTTCTTCATTTGTTTCTCATATCTTAGTCGACCGCTTTCGCGTACCGCGAATATCAGTGGATCACCACTCTAAATGCAAACCAATATCGGACCGCTCGTCACTGTCAATATGCACGGCTATCTCGGCCCCGGACTTTAACTTTCTGCCCGAAGCCAGTTTGTAGCCCTTCACATCAGCCCAGACGACGTAATCGGCCTTCCCAGCGGGCACACGTTGGGCGAACTCGCCGGCGTGATCGGAGTATAGTTCCCATCGGGCTTTCTTCTCATCAGCCCGCCGAATCTTCACCGTGACCCCATAAAGTGGACGTCCGCTAGGATCCCAAACTGTTCCAAAAATTAGAGCGTAAGGTCGTGGCGATTGGCGGTCGTCCGCTGACGCGTGTCCCGCGCACAACAGACCCGTCACCCCCACAACAGACAAAACCGTCGCCAGTAATCGTCGCCCGCCGAATTTTGCGCGGAACGCCTCGGCAATCCCCGTCTCAGTCCTCGTCCTCGGCCTCTTCTTTGACGGCGTCTTCTTCGTCCTCTTCTTCTTCGATCTCGTCTTCGCCGACAATCTTCAGTTCTACGGGATTCACTGTGACCACCTCAAAGTCAGTGCCGCACTCCGGGCAGGAGACGACCGCGCCTTCATCGACCTCATCCTCGTCAATGTCGAGATCTGTCTCACACTCAGGACAATACACCATGATTTCCTCCATACTCGGGGTCCCCTGTTATATTTAGTTTCTTCGAGAGGAAAAGGTCAAGTGGCTTACCAAGAAAAATCGGAAATAGCTCCACCTTCCCGTTTCGGTCAGCCCCGCATCGCTCTGATGGCAGCGACCGTGATTGGGTTGGCGCTGGTATTTTTCGCCCCTCTGTGCCGGGCGCAGGAGCCGTCGCAGGAACCTCCTCGTCTGGCTTCCAACCGGCAAACTGATCCTCATATAGCCCAAGCAATCCGGCAGGCTTCTGCTGATGATATCCGGCAAACAATAGAGAAATTGGTGAGCTTCGGCAACCGCTCCACGATTTCACCGCAAGATGAGCAGTCCATTAAGGCTGGCAAAGGCATCGGGGCGGCACGGGAGTGGATAAAAGCTGAGTTTGAACGTTACGCCAAAGAATGCGGTGGCTGCCTGGAAGTCAAAACCGACTCTTTTACCGAGCAGCCTACCGATCGCATCGCGAAACCAACGGAAATCACCAATGTTTACGCAATTTTGCATGGATCGGACCCGGCGCAGGCGGATCGTATTGTGCTTGTGACCGGTCATTACGACTCACGAAACAGCGATATTTTGAATGGAACCGACCCCGCGCCGGGTGCAAATGACGACGGAAGCGGCACTGCAGTCAGCCTGGAATGCGCTCGGCTTCTAAGCAAAGCTTCTCAGCACAATATGAAATTCCCCGCGACGATTATTTTTCTTACGGTTGCCGGGGAGGAACAAGGACTGAACGGCAGTAAGCATTTTGCTCAAATGGCCAAGGATCAGGGATGGAAAATCGAAGCCGTTCTGAACAATGACATCGTCGGCGGAAACCTTGGCCCAGGACAGGATGCGAGCATCGTACGGGTCTTTTCCGAAGGATTGCCGGCGGTCGCAACCGACGCAGAAATCAAGCGCATCCGGTCGCTGGGCGGCGAGAGCGATTCACCTTCGCGCGAACTCGCCCGTTATATTGCCGACGTCGGCCGCTCGTACGATGCTGGCGTCAAGCCCTTGCTCATCTTCCGGCTGGATCGCTTTCTGCGCGGCGGCGACCACTACTCTTTCAATCAGCAGGGATTCGCAGCAGTACGTTTCACCGAATTCCGTGAGGACTTCAATCATCAGCATCAGAACGTTCGAACCGAGAATGGCGTTGAGTACGGCGACCTGCCAAAGTTTGTTAACTTCGCCTATGTGGCCGACGTCGCCAAACTAAACGCGGCGACACTTGCCTCGCTGGCATCCGCTCCCGCGCCTCCCGCAGCCGTGAAAATTCTGACCAAGAACCTGGAGAACGACACAACTTTGACCTGGGAACCTTCGGTTGGCGCAGCCGCTTATGAAGTCCTCTGGCGCTCCACAAATGCAGCCGACTGGGAGTATGTCCAAACGATTAGCAGCGGTAGACGTGCAACCCTGAACATTTCGAAGGATAATGTGATATTCGCTGTGCGCGCAGTCGACGCGGCTGGACATCGCAGTCTGCCAGTTGTGCCGGAGCCGGAAAGATAAAGAGATAAAAGAGAAACGTGAGTCGCGGACAAACCATCTCATTCAGCTTCCCTCCATTTGAGGGTTGGGTAAGACGCATCATCATCGCCTGCACTGCGATTTACCTGCTCGAACTGGTCGCGCGCAGGGTCTTCGGTCTCAGCCTCGGCTGGGTAGACGAGTGGTTTGCGCTGATCCCGTCCCTCGTAGTTAAGGGCGAAATCTGGCAACTTGTGACTTACTCGTTGCTCCATGCCAACTTCAGTCATGTGTTCTTTAATATGCTCACCCTGTGGTTCATAGGCGCGTACCTCGAGCGCGACTGGGGACCGCGGCGCTTCATCGAGTGCTACACATTCTGCGTCGTAGGCGCCGCTTTAGTAACAATCGCCATCTCCTATACTCATTTTCTGGGGATGGATCCGCGAAGCGGAACGGTAGGCGCATCTGGCGGGATATTCGGACTACTGATGGCCTTTGGCATTCTCTACGCCGATCAGGAAATGTTTCTGTTTCCACTACCCTTCAGGATCAAGGCCAAATACCTGGTCGGTATCTGGGTTGTCGTGGCGATTGTCGCTGTTTTTGAGCCAACGGGCGGAGTCGCCGTTTTTGCTCATCTCGGAGGATTGCTCTTTGGCTTTCTCTGGGTGAAGTTCATGCCATCTCGCGGTGTAAGCTACGCCGCGTCCGAGCGTTATTTCGGAGTGCGCAATTCCTACTACCGCTGGAAACGAAAGCGCGCAGCGAGAAAATTCGAAGTTTACATGCGAGATCACGACCGCAAAGTTACCTTCGACGAGCACGGAAACTATATCCCTCCCGACGATAACGAGAAGCCGAACGGCGGATCGAAGTCAGGCTGGGTGAATTAGGACATTCCTGTGCCGCGGACACTCCTGTCCGCCTGTTAGCCGCAACTCCGCCACCCGCGCGGGCAGGATTATCTGTACCATACACAAGCTATTCAAATAACTCCACGAATCTGGCAAAGATAATCGGGGGAAGTTCCCGCGTCTGCGCCTTACCCTTGAACCCAAGGTCGTGTCCTGCGCCCTCCACTTTCATTAACTCGTTTTTGGCAGGGACGAGCCGCGTGGCCTTCATCATCTCCTCAACGCTTCCGAAGGGATCGCGAGTCCCATGCACGAAAATGCTTGGAGTGCGCAGATTAGGGAGGTGTTGAATGCGAAGTTGTTCAGGCTTGCGCGGCGGGTGCAAGGGATAGGACAGCAACAGCAGCCCCGAAACCAGATCTGGTTCGGCAGCACAGAGCATAGTAGCCTGGCGCCCGCCGTAGGAATGTCCCCCAAGAAAGATGCCGCCTGGTATGCTCATGCGCAAAGCACTGACCGCATTCCGCAACCCTGCTCGATCCCGTTCCGCATGTCCAGGAAACGGTGGACCTGTCCGCCGCTCTTGGCGAAACGGCAGGTCGCAGCGCAAAACTCCATAGCCATGTTCTGCAAAAGTTTCGCTGAGCGCCACCAGTAGAGGAGCATTACAGTTCGAACCGGCGCCGTGCGTCAATATCAGCGCGTCGCCATTTGCATTTTCGGGCGAGAGCAGAAAGCCTCTTACGGCGGGGTTCAGAGAATCGTCGGAGAATGTAATTGCTGATTGCATTGCCACCAGCCTAGGCGCCCAAAGAGTTCGCTCGCGATAAGAGGCTGCAAAGTTGTTTACTTCTGGCGCCGTGTCGGATGTGTGTCGCCACTTTCTCCGACCGTGTGCAGCCGCATAAAGTTCGTGGCACCCGAGGTTAGCTTCGTTCCCGCCACGAGTCCGAGAACGTCCCCAGGCCGCAGAAGCCCTTTGGACATCAATTCCTGTTCCGCAGTCCTAACCATCGTCTCCGCCGACTCCCACCCCACTTTGTGCACCGGATGCACGCCCCACAAACAATTCATTCGATTACAGACCTCCGGCTTGCGACTAAAAGCGTAAATGCAGACTCGCGGACGATGCTTCGACAGCATGCGCGCCGTGTTGCCGCTTTCCGTGAATACGGCAATCGCCCTCATGGGCAAATCCTCGGCGGCGTGGGCGATGGATTCGCAGATGGTTTCAGCGACAGAATAGTGATGCTCCTCGCGTCGTCGGTGCGGTGCCGCGGGCAATTGCGCCATGCTCGCCTCTGCCTCGAGAATAATGCGGACCATCATGGCCACAGTCTCGCGCGGAAAACGGCCTCGGGCAGTCTCTCCCGAGAGCATCACCGCGTCCGAGCCTTCGAAGATCGCGTTCGCGACGTCGCTTGCTTCCGCGCGCGTGGGGCGCGGGTTTTCAGTCATCGACTCGAGCATCTGGGTAGCCGTGATCACCGGCCGACGCCATACGCCCGCTCGCTGGATCACCAGCTTTTGGATAATCGGAACGCGCTCAGGCGGCAGTTCGACACCCAGGTCACCGCGCGCAATCATTACGCCGTTAGTCACCTCCAGAATTTCTTCAAGGCGTTCGATGGCCTGCGGCTTTTCCAGCTTGGAAATGATGGGAACCGATTTGCCCAACTCGCGCATCAATGTCTTGGCTGTACGTATATCGTCCGCAGAACGCACGAACGAAAGAGCAACCACATCGATTCCTTGTTTCAGCCCGAACTCGAGGTCGCGCTTGTCCTTCTCGGTCAGCACTGGGAGCGATAATCCCGCACCGGGCAGATTAATGCCCTGCTGCTCTCCCAACATCCCCCCGTTTACAATTTCGCATTCCACATCGTCCCCGTGAATTGAACGAACCCTGAGTTCAATCCGACCGTCGGACAAGAGAACCCGTGCTCCGGGCTCGACCTCACGTGCCAAGCCGGGAAAATCGGTGGCGAGCAAGGTGACGTCGCCCTTGACCTTACGAGGCGTGATCGTCAGCGTTGCGCCTGGCTTCAGTTGCACCGATTTACCATCCTTCAGGTAGCCGGTCCGAATCTTCGGGCCTTGCAGGTCCTGGAGAATACAGATCGTCCGCTTGAGATGGTGAGCTACACCGCGCAGTCGCTTGATTCTGCGGGCATGTTCGGAGTGGCGGCCGTGCGAAAAATTCAGGCGGGCAACATCCATGCCCACAAGCATGAGGTCGCGAATCTTCTCTTCGGAATCGCAAGCCGGGCCAATCGTGCAGACAATTTTCGCGCGTCGCTCACGTCCGCTTATCTCCCGCGGCCCGCCTGTAGCCAAGAGCTTTTCTTCAAACAGATCAACCGTGCCTTCTTTCAAGTGAAATCCTCTCCAGATTAGCTCTATGACTCTAATGCAAACCTGATGCCAACGGCGAAAACACCCTGACTTCGGGATCAGATGGCTACGGCGTCTCCGCGTGGAGTAGGAACTTTCATGAGATAACGGGGAAAAAGCATGGCATTGAATTCGGCACCGATCAACACAACCAGGGAGATGATATACATCCACACCAAGAGCGCGATACCGACACCCAGCGAACCATAAATCACGCTGTAATCGGCATAATGCTGCAAATACCAACCAAACAGTGCCGTCGAGAGCAGCCACATCGCGGTCGAAAGCACCGCGCCCGGCAAAACACTGTGCCAGGGCTGCGTTCGCGGCACCGCGTTGTGATAGATCAACTGGATAACGGCAATGCTGGTCATGATTGCAATCGTCCAGCGGATCGCGCCCCACAACAGTAGAATCAGGGGACCGAACTCATGCCCGATCAGAAACAAAATTCGCGTCTCAATACGGCTTCCAAAGGCGACTAGAATGGTCGAGAACGTCATCGGAATACCAGCCATCAGGACGAGCGAGATCGCGATGGTTCGTTCCTGAATCAAGCCCCACGTCTTCGGAAGCTGGTAAGCGCGGCGGAAGCCATCCATCCACGAGATGATCACCCCCGAGGCGCTCCAGACCGTTATCACAGAGCTTGAGATGAGCAGGCCGACCGGGCGATCTGTGCTGCCTCTTAGGTAGCCAAGAACAGTAGAACTGCCCGCAGGCAGGATTGTACCCAAAGCGTAAGAAATCTCGCGAAGGTAGGCTTCGCCTCGGTTTAGTGTAGCCAGCACCGAGCCAAGCACAAGCAGGGCTGGGAAAAAAGTGAAGAGGGAAGAATAGGCCGAAGCCTTGGCAGTTCCGAAGGCATCGTGCTCGAAAGCGCGCCAGATCGACAAGCGAAACAGTCGCCAGAAGCGTCCCAAGGCGGGAGCCAATACGAGGCCACCGGGAACCGGCTCCGGAGCGGAGTTGCGATCCTGAGGTTCCCCGATCAGGCGCTGTGGTTCCAGTGCTAAAGCCATTGGGTTAACAAGACGTTATTCGAGAAATCGTTATTCTAAACACCGTCGCCCAAAAAACGCACCTCCAAGAAATTAGGGGCGACTAGCGTCGCCCCTTTCCTGAATTCGTTCTGCCTTACTCCGCGGCGAGCTCTTCGGTTTCGCCTTCATGACGCATGAGTTCTAGCGCACGCTCGGCATCTTCGTAAGCCTGCGAGACTTCTTCCTGCACCTTGCTCGCGGCCTCTTCCATCTCTGGAGAGAGACGCACGTTCCGGTAATATTCCATGCCGGTGCCGGCCGGAATCAATCGGCCTACGATCACGTTCTCCTTCAGGCCGCGCAGATGATCGACCGCTCCCTGAATGGAAGCTTCGGTCAACACACGCGTTGTCTCCTGGAACGAAGCAGCCGAGATGAACGAATCGGTCGAGAGCGACGCTTTTGTAATACCCAGCAGCAACGGACGCCCGGTAGCCGGTTTCCCGCCGTTCGCAATCGCTCGCTCGTTCTCCTCGTGGAAGCGGAACTTATCCACTTGCTGTTCGAGCAGGAACTGCGTGTCGCCCACGTCCTCGACCTTCACCCAGCGCATCATCTGCCGGACGATCACTTCGATGTGTTTATCCGAAATGTTCACGCCCTGCAGTCGGTAGACCTCCTGGATTTCGTTGACGAGGTAAGCCTGCAGCTCTTTCTCGCCCAGCACGGCCAGAATGTCATGCGGGTTGAGCGGCCCGTCCATCAGCGGTTCACCTGCCTTGACCCGCTCGCCTTCCTGCACGTTGATGTGAACGCCCCGCGGAACGGAATATTCTTTTTCAGTTCCATTGTCGGCTGCCACGTAGAGCTTACGTTGTCCCTTGGCCACCTCGCCGAAGCGCACCACGCCATCGATCTCGCTGATGACAGCGGTTTCGCGCGGCTTGCGAGCCTCGAACAATTCCACCACGCGCGGCAAACCGCCCGTGATGTCCTTCGTCTTCGTCGTCTCGCGCGGAATTTTAGCTAGCACGTCGCCCGGAAACACCGTATCGCCGTCCTGCACCATAAGGTGAGCACGGGAAGGCATCAAGTATCGCTTGCTCGCCTTGCCCTTGATCACGATCGCCGGTTGCCGCTTCTCGTCAGGCGAATCCGCCACCACGTGACGTGACAGACCAGTGACTTCATCCACTTCTTCGTGCAGTGTGATGCCTTCTTGCAGGTCCTTGAACTGCGCCGTACCGCCGATTTCCGTAAGGATGGCGAAAGTATAAGGATCCCACTCGACAAGAGGCTCACCGAGCGCAACCGGCCCTCCATCCGCCACTTTTACCTTGGCGCCGTACACGACCGCATAACGCTCGCGTTCGCGGCCTTTTTCGTCGACGACTGCGATCGAACCCTGTCGATTCATAACCACCAGGTCGCCAGTCTTCGACTTCACAGTCTGAAGGTTGATGAAGCGCACCGTTCCAGCGCTCTTCGCATCGAGACGCGACTGTTCCGAAACTCGCGACGCGGTACCTCCGATGTGGAAGGTACGCATCGTGAGCTGCGTCCCAGGTTCGCCGATCGACTGCGCCGCGATCACGCCAGTAGCCTCGCCTAGTTCGACGAGACGCCCGGAAGCCAGGTTACGTCCATAGCACATGACGCAAACCCCGCGCTTCGACTCGCAAGTGAGCACCGAGCGAATTTTCACTCGCTCAATTCCGGCGGCCTGAATCGCGCCTGCCAGATCCTCGGTGATCTCCTGATTGATGTCGACGACGACTTGGCCTTCGTAGTCCTTGATCTTCTCAAGCGACACACGGCCAACGATGCGGTCGCGCAGCGGCTCGATAATTTCTCCAGCTTCGACGATGCCGGAGACGAAGATTCCGTCCACGGTGCCGCAGTCGTATTCGCTGATGATCACGTCTTGCGCCACATCGACCAGACGCCGCGTCAGATAGCCCGAGTCAGCGGTCTTCAATGCCGTATCGGCCAATCCCTTTCGAGCGCCGTGCGTCGAGATGAAGTATTCGAGCACCGTCAGACCTTCACGGAAGTTCGCCGTAATCGGCGTCTCGATAATTTCACCCGTGGGTTTCGCCATCAATCCGCGCATACCGGAGAGCTGGCGAATCTGCTGTTTCGATCCGCGAGCTCCAGAATCGGCCATGACGTAAATCGGGTTGAGCTGACCTTCCTTGTCGCGCTTCTGCATCTGGCCGAACATTTCATCGGCAACTTTCTCCGTGATCGCCGACCAGATTTCGATGACCTTGTTATAACGTTCGCCGTTGGTGATGGCGCCGTCGAGGTACTGTTGCTGCACCGCGATTACCAGCTTGTCGGCGTCTTTCACCAGGGTCTTCTTGTTGTCCGGAATGACCATGTCATCGATGCCGATTGAAAGACCGGCGCGCGTGGCATACTTGAAGCCAAGCGACTTGATCTCATCGAGCATCTTGACCGTGACCTCCAAGCCGAAACGCAGGTAGCAGTAATTCACCAACTGTCCAATGCCCTTCTTCTTAAGCAGGCCGTTGATGTATGGCATACTCATGTTGACGCCGGGCACAGCTTTCGGCAGATGGTCGTTCAAAATGGCGCGTCCAACGGTGGTATTCAGATACTCCCGCACGATGTGCAGGGGCTCGGTGTGGTTCACGTCCTGATCGTCATAAGCTTGGGTCAGGTCAATCACTTCGCCGGTATAGCGCAGCCGAATCGGGGTAAGCGTTTCCACCTCGCCCATTTCAAGCGCAATTACGACTTCGTCAATGTTCGCAAAAGAGCGCCCTTCGCCCTTTGCGCCTGGCTTGGCTTTTGTCAGGTAGTAAAGACCAAGCACCATGTCCTGCGTGGGGACGGTGATAGGCTGCCCTGACGCCGGAGACAGGATGTTGTGCGAAGACAGCATCAGAACGCTGGCCTCTACTTGTGCCTCAGGCGATAGCGGAATGTGCACTGCCATCTGGTCGCCGTCAAAGTCGGCGTTGAATGCCGTGCAAACCAGCGGATGAATCTTGATCGCCTTGCCTTCCACCAGCACCGGCTCAAAGGCCTGAATGCCCAGCCGATGGAGGGTAGGCGCCCGGTTAAGCATGACCGGGTGATCTTTGATGACCTCTTCCAGAATGTCCCAGACAATCGGGTCCTGCTGTTCCACCATTTCTTTCGCTTGCTTGATGGTGGTGCAGTTCCCCGTTTGTTCCAGCCGGTGGTAGATGAACGGTTTGAACAACTCGAGCGCCATCTTCTTAGGCAAGCCGCACTGATGCAGCTTGAGTTCAGGGCCAACGACGATGACCGAACGTCCCGAGTAATCAACTCGCTTGCCCAGAAGGTTCTGGCGGAAGCGTCCCTGCTTGCCCTTCAGTGTGTCAGATAGCGACTTCAGCGGTCGATTGTTCGCGCCACGCAGAACGCGTCCACGGCGTCCGTTGTCGAACAGAGCGTCGACCGCTTCTTGCAACATGCGCTTTTCGTTGCGTACGATCACTTCGGGAGCATGCAGATCCATCAGCTTCTTCAACCGGTTGTTGCGGTTGATAACGCGACGGTACAGATCGTTCAGATCGGACGTAGCGAAGCGCCCGCCATCCAGAGGAACCAGTGGACGCAACTCGGGTGGAATCACCGGCAGCACATCCAGGATCATCCACTGCGGCTTGTTGCCGCTCTTGCGGAAAGCCTCAACGACTTTGAGCCGCTTGGCAAACTTCAGCCGCTTCTGCAGCGAGGTTTCATTCTTCATCTTCTCGCGCAGCTCGGTCGATAGCGAATCGACTTCAATCCGCTTGAGCAGTTCCTTAATCGCTTCCGCGCCCATCATTGCCTTGAAGCCAGCAGGGCGATATTGCTGATCAAGTTCTCGATACTTAGCTTCGTCCTTGATAACTTCGCGCTCTTTTACCGGAGAGTCGCCGGGATCGACGACCACATAGGCTTCGAAGTAAAGAATCGCTTCGAGATCGCGCAGAGAAATATCAAGCAGATGCCCGATACGGCTAGGCAGTCCTTTGAAGAACCACACATGCGAGCAGGGCGAGGCCAGTTCGATGTGGCCGAGTCGCTCGCGGCGAACCTTGGACAACGTGACTTCCACGCCGCACTTGTCGCAGATCACTCCGCGATGCTTCATGCGTTTGTACTTGCCACAGAGACATTCCCAGTCTGTGACCGGGCCGAAAATTCGCGCGCAGAACAAGCCATCGCGCTCAGGTTTAAAAGTGCGGTAATTAATGGTTTCCGGCTTGGTCACCTCACCATGCGACCAACTCCGTATTTTTTCCGGGGACGCCAGGCTGATGCGAATGGCATCGAAATCAGCCACGGGATTTGCCATATCGAACGGGCTCGAACGAAACATGTGCCTCCACTTTCTTACTCTCAAGGCAGTGGCCAGTGCTCGGTGGCCAGTTGCCAGTTCTTATGTCTCGCAGCGACTGAGAGCCTAAGCCCTGCGAAACGTTTTCTAGAATCCTTCCGAAATCTCAGCACGACATCAGCGGCTGCGGTCAGGCCAGATCGCTTTCACTGGCAACTGACCACTGGCCACTGACAACTGCTCTTAATCTGCCGCCACGGCCACCGGCTTCTTCTCCGTGGCCTTGATCAACTCGACGTCCAGGCAAAGCGCCTGCAATTCGCGAATCAGCACGTTGAACGACTCCGGAACGCCCGGCTCCATCGCGGCCTCGCCCTTGACAATGGCCTCGTAGATTTTGGTGCGTCCATAAACATCGTCCGATTTGGCGGTCAGCAGTTCCTGCAAGATGAACGCCGCGCCGTATGCTTCAAGTGCCCACACTTCCATCTCTCCGAAACGCTGCCCTCCAAACTGCGCTTTGCCTCCCAAAGGCTGCTGGGTTATCAGAGAATAAGGACCGATGGAACGCGCGTGAATCTTGTCGTCCACCAGGTGCGACAGCTTCAACATGTAGATGTAGCCAACCGTGACCGGCAGCTCGAACTGTTCGCCCGTCATGCCGTCACGCAGCATGGTCTTGCCGGATGTCGGCAGGCCCGCGCTCGTCAGCAATGCCTTGATTTCCGTCTCGCGGGCGCCATCGAACACGGCCGATCCCATGAACACGCCCTTCTTCAAGGTCGGAGCTACGGCTTCGAGTTCCTCTTCACTCATGTCGCCGATGGTATCCGCCAGAACGGTGTCCTTGAACAAAGCCTTGAGATCGCGGCGAATCGCCTCGGCGCGCGTGTTCTGCTTGAGCAGCTCCGTGATCTTCTGCCCCAGTTCGAAGCCAGCCCATCCTAGGTGCGTTTCAAGAATCTGCCCCACGTTCATACGACTCGGCACGCCAAGCGGGTTTAGGACGATCTCGACCGGCGTTCCATCTTCAAGGTAAGGCATATCCTCTTCCGGCAAAATGCGCGCGATCACGCCCTTGTTCCCGTGCCGTCCGGCCATCTTGTCTCCGACACTTAACTTGCGCTTCATGGCGATATAAACTTTGACGAGCTTAATTACGCCCGGCGGCAACTCGTCGCCCTTGGTCAGCTTTTCCTTCTTCTCGTTGACAATCTTCTTGAGCACGTCGATCTGGCGCGAGGTCATCTCCTCGATCTCGTCGATCTGCTCATTCACCCGCGGATCCTTGTCGGCATACTTGATGCGCTTCAGGTTGCGGGTCGAAATACGCTCGATCGCGTCACGGTCAAGAATCGTGTCCTTCGTGAGCAGGCGCTTGTTGGTTCGCTCGTCGTGCAAATCAGCCTGCACTTCCTTGCCTCCGAGCAGGCCTTCAAGTCGCTTCAGGCGCTCGTCAGTAAGAATGCGGATCTCGTCCGACAAGTTCTTTTCGAGCTTCGCAATCTGATTCGCTTCGATCGCCTTGGCGCGCTCGTCCTTCTCTTGCCCTTTGCGCGAGAAGATCTTCACATCGACCACGATGCCTTCGATTCCAGGCGGACAGTAGAGTGAAGCGTCGCGAACATCGCCGGCCTTTTCACCGAAGATCGCGCGCAGCAGTTTTTCTTCCGGCGTCAGCTGAGTCTCACCCTTCGGCGTGACCTTGCCTACGATGATGTCGCCCTGTTTAATTCCAGCGCCGATGCGAATCACGCCCGCTTCGTCCAGATTTCGCAGCGTGGATTCGCTGACGTTCGGAATGTCACGCGTCACTTCTTCCGGTCCAAGCTTCGTATCGCGGGCTTCCAGTTCGAATTCCTCGATGTGAACCGAGGTATAGTAATCCTCCTTCACCATCTTTTCCGACACCAGAATCGCATCTTCGAAGTTGTAGCCGCGCCACGGCATGAACGCGACCAGCACGTTACGTCCAAGAGCCAACTCGCCGAAATCGGTGCACGGACCGTCGGCAATCACCTGCCCCTTCACCACCCGCTGCCCTTTCTTCACGATCGGCTTCTGGTTGATGCAGGTGTTTTGGTTCGAGCGCTTGAACTTCGTGAGCTGATAAATATCGCTGCCCACTTCGCGCGAAAGCTGCATCGGATGATGTTCGCCCTCAACTCGAACAATGATGCGTTCCGAATCGACCGAATCGATGATTCCATTGCGCCGAGCCAGAACGACTGCGCCTGAATCGCGCGCCGTAACCCCTTCCATCCCAGTTCCGACAATCGGAGCCTGAGCCCGTAGCAGCGGGACAGACTGGCGTTGCATGTTCGCGCCCATCAAAGCGCGGTTAGCGTCGTCGTGCTCGAGGAAGGGCACGAGCGAAGCGGCCACCGAAACCAGTTGTTTCGGGCTGACGTCGACGTAATCGACCTCATCCCGGTTCACCAGCACGAAGTTACCCGCCTTGCGAGCATTGACCAGTTCGCCAGCGATGCGGCCTTTATCATCGAGTTCAATGTTCGCCTGCGCAATGGTGTGACGATCTTCCTCCCAAGCCGAAAGATAGAAGGAGAACGGCTCGACCTCGACCGGTTTCTTGCGCCGTTCTTTCAAGTCGGCATTGACCTTCTCCATCTCGCTTTTTTCGGCATAGTCGCCGACTTTATAAGTGCTGTCACCCGCATTGACGACGATCACGTAGTCAACCACGCGCGCATTCTTCACCTTGCGATAAGGTGACTCGATGAAGCCGTAGTCATTAATACGCGCAAAGCAGCTCAACGACGAGATCAGTCCAATGTTCGGACCTTCCGGCGTTTCAATCGGGCAGATACGTCCATAGTGCGTCGGATGCACGTCGCGGACTTCAAATCCGGCGCGCTCACGCGACAACCCGCCCGGTCCAAGCGCTGACAGACGCCGCTTGTGCGTAATTTCCGACAGCGGATTCGTCTGATCCATAAACTGCGACAACTGCGATGATCCGAAAAACTCACGGATCGCAGCCATCACCGGCTTCGCGTTGACCAAATCGTGCGGCATCGCCGTCGACATTTCCTGGTACACCGACATTTTTTCTTTAATCGCCCGTTCCATGCGCACGAGGCCGATACGGAATTGATTTTCCAGCAACTCGCCAACCGCGCGAACGCGGCGGTTGCCAAGGTGATCGATGTCATCCACTGCACCGATGTTCTTGCGCAGCTTGAGCAGATATTTGATCGTGGCGTAGAAATCCGTGGGATCAAGTGTGCGTTGCTCGAGGCTCGTCGCCTCCTGGTTTTCAAACAGCTTGATGTTGAATTTCAATCGGCCCACGCGCGAGAAATCGTACTTGCGCGGATCGAAGAACATGCCTTGGAACAGCGCTGTCGCCGTGTCGAGCGTCGGCGGATCACCAGGACGCAGCTTGCGATAAATTTCAATCAGAGCTTCCGAAGGAGTCGCAACCGAATCGCGGCGCAGAGTCTGGCTTATCACCGTGCCCACGTCGTCGCGCTCCGGGAAGAACACGCTCATCTCAACCACGCCCGATTCCATAATCTTCGATACTTTGTCGGCCGTGATTTCGCTGTTCGCTTCGAGCAGTACTTCTCCTGTCGTGGTGTCGACGATATCGCCCGCCGCCCATGCGCCTTCGAGATCCGACGTGTCGACTTCGATTTCGGCAATCTTCGCCTTCTGAATTTCCTTCAGCGTCGCCGGAGTAATCTTGCGCCCGGAGTGCGCCACTTCATCTCCCGATTTCGACTTGATGCTGTGCGCCAGTTTCATGCCCAGCAGATTCGTCGGCTTCTCACTCGCGGGGTCAAGCGTCCAGAACAGTTTTTTGTCGCGGACAATCAGCCGATCGGTTGTGTAGAAAGTCTTGAGAATGTCTTCGCCGGAACGCAGGCCGAGGGCGCGCAGGAAAATCGTGCCCAGGAACTTACGCTTGCGATCGATGCGCACGTAGAGAACGTTCTTCTGGTCGTATTCGAATTCAACCCACGATCCGCGGTAAGGAATAATCTTTCCCAGAAAGTAGGTACGGTTCGCCGCCGTCTCAAAGAAGACGCCAGGCGAGCGGTGCAACTGGCTGACAATCACGCGCTCGGTTCCATTAATGATGAACGTGCCGTTCTGGGTCATCAGCGGGACATCGCCGAAGAAAACTTCCTGCTCCTTGATATCTCGAACGGAGCGGTTGCCCGCCTCATCCTTATCCCAGATCGTGAGCCGCATCGTGACCTTCAGCGGCGCCGAATAGGTCATGCCTCGCTCTTCGCATTCCGCCACGTCATACTTCAACTGCAATCCGACCGGGTCGCCGCACTTGTTGCAGAAGTCAGGCGTGTTTGCGTTATAGGTGCCGCACTTGTGGCAGAGAACCTCGCCGGGATGAAACGGGTCCGTGATCACCGTCGATCCGCAATTCTTACAAGTCGTACGCAGATGATGCAGACCTTTCAAATGTCCACACTTACACTCCCAGTTGCCGATCGAAAAGTCGACAAACTCCAACTGCGAGACGTTGCGGAAGTCCGTAATCGGAAACACCGACTGAAATACCGCCTGCAATCCCCCGTCTTCCCGCTCGCTCGGCAGTTTGTCCATCTGCAAAAAGCGGTCATACGATCGCTTCTGAACCTCGATCAGGTTCGGGATTTGTATGGTTGCTGGGATCTTGGAAAAATCGAAACGCTTGCGGTGTATATTGTGCTTTGCCATTCTTAGAGACTCCTGCTTTCAGGCAGCCTGGGGCTGCAGTAACCGAGCGGAATGATGGCGCAAAAAGAGGCGCCGGTATCGCGGTATCGCGGTCGTCCTACTCAAATGAGCGGTATTCGCGGAAAAAGACACCGGCCCCCGCGAAGACATGACTGTCCACGGGCGCCGTGTGCGACGCTTACTCTTGAAGAACTTGTAAAATTCCGCGCCAGTTCAAAAGGCCTGTTCCGTCCCGCCGCCCGCGGGACCGGCTGCCAAACTTCATTCCAGCGACCCGGTTCCGTTCCGCTCCCTGGGTCAATTTGGAGGATGCGGGTCGCAGTCGCCTCGCAGTGAAGCCAGGATGAGCGGGTTATTTATTTAGATACTAACACTACCCATAAGGATTCAGCTAGTGTTCGGTCAAATAATTGCAAGTGGCATTCGGCGGGCGTCCGAGCCCGCCGCCACCATCCCAACGAAGCGAAGGATTTCATTTTAACTATTTAACTTCGACAGTCGCGCCCGCCTCGGTGAATTTCTTCTTGATCGTCTCGGCTTCGTCCTTCGACACGCCCTCTTTTATAGTCTTCGGGGCGCCATCGACCAGATCCTTCGCTTCTTTCAAACCGAGGCTGGTCACTTCGCGCACCGCCTTGATTACATTGATCTTGTTCGCTCCGACTTCCTTAAGAACGACCGCAAATTCGGTCTTTTCCTCTGCCGGAGCAGCCGCGCCAGCTCCCGCTCCGCCGCCGGCAACCATTACCGGGGCCGCCGCCGCTGCCGAAACGCCCAGACGCGATTCCAGTTTCTTGACCAATTCTGCCGCTTCCAATAACGACAGAGCCACTATCGACTCTTCCAACTGCTGTAGGTCCGCCATATGAATCTCTCCGCTTTTTATTAAATTTACGATTTCGCCGCCGCAAGCCCGGTTTCCAGTGCACCAAAGTCATCAATTCCAGCGCCAGACAACGCCCCGAATCTTAAGACCGTGCCACCCCGCGCTCCGCGACAACCAAATCTTTTTCGAACAGCATCGCTGCTCAGAAACTTGCTCGACTTACGCCTCTTTGAATTTTTTCTGCTCCACGCCTTGACTAACAACCACAGCCAGATTCCGTCCCACAGCATTCATCGCCGTAACCAGACGCTGCGACGGCGCGTTCAACAGGAACAGCAGCTTCGAGTACAGTTCTTCCTTCGACGGCATGGTCGCGAGCGATTCGATTTCCTTGATCGAAATCACGCGTCCCTCAACCACACCGGCCTTGAAGCTGAATTCAGGATTATCTTTCACGTACTTCGCCAGTGCCTTAGCGAGCGTCACCGGATCGCCTTCCGTGTAGGCAATCGACGTCACGCCTTGGAGGTTCTTAAGCACGTCCTCGACCTTCGTGCCCTTCCCGGCCCGCTCCGCCAAGGTATTCTTCACCACGCGATACTTCGCTCCGGTAGGACGCAGCGCCTTGCGCAGCTCAAAATCCTGTGTCACCGTCAGCTTCGAATAAGTAGCCACGATCATGCTCGAAGCGTTTTTCAATTCGCCGCCAAGCTTTTCCACCTGCGAAACTTTCTTAGCCCGAGTAACTGCCATATAGATTCCTTCCAAACCCCAAACTTATGTAGTGACGGGCCTCTGCCCCCGTCCCATTATCACGTGGCGACGGACGCATTCGTCCGTCCACCGGGCAACGCCCGGCAATTCATCTATGCCTTAGCCGCCAGCTCAATCGGAGCCGTATCCAGCGAAATCCCCGGCCCCATGCTCGAACTCAGATAGCAGGCTTTAATGTACTTGCCCTTGGCCACCGAAGGCTTGGCCTTAATCACGCTCGAAATCAGCGTGGTCGCATTGTCAATCAGCTTGTCGGGAGTAAATGAAATCTTGCCCACCGGCACATGCACCAGAGCGGTCTTGTCGGTGCGATATTCGACCTTACCCGCCTTCACTTCCTGTACGGCGCGAGCAACATCCATAGTAACGGTTCCCGTCTTAGGGTTCGGCATCAGCCCCTTCGGTCCAAGAACCTTGCCCAACCGCCCCACCGATTTCATCATGTCGGGCGTAGCAATCAGAGCGTCGAAGTCGGTCCAGTTTTCCTTTGTGATCTTCTCGACCATATCTTCGCCGCCGACATAATCCGCGCCTGCAGCTTCGGCCTCGCGAACCTTTTCACCGCTCGCAATCACGAGAACCTTCTTCGACTTGCCCAGCCCGTGAGGAAGCACGACGGTGCCCCGCACCATCTGGTCGGCATGCTTTGGATCGACGCCCAGCCGCAGCGTCACCTCAACCGTCTCATCAAACTTTGCGAATTTCACTTTCTGCAGAAGTGGAACCGCTTCCTGCAGCGTATAAGGCCGCGCCTCAACCGCCTTCCGTGCCTTCTCAATATTCTTTCCAGATTTCTTCATCACTCACCTCAGTCTCCCACCGCATCTTCGCTCTTCCGAAGAGCCGTAGTGTTTTCGACAACCGCTCATGTGGAGACGGGCGACTCGCCCGTCCACGGGGCAGAGCCCCGTCACCACACAAAATTCTACCCAACCACTTCAATCCCCATCGACCGAGCCGTGCCGCGCACGCTCTTGATCGCCGCATCGACCGACGCCGCATTCAGATCCGGCATTTTCTGCTTCGCAATGTCCTCAACCTGTTTCACCGTAACCTTGCCAACCTTATCCTTATTCGGAGCTCCCGATCCCTTAGCAATTCCCGCCGCGCGCTTCAGCAATACCGACGCCGGAGGCGTCTTGGTAATAAAGGTGAAGGTACGGTCGCTATATACCGTGATCACAACCGGAACAATCAACCCTTCAAGTTCCTTCTGCGAGGTGCGTGCGTTGAACTGTTTGCAGAACTCCATGATGTTGACTTGCGCCTGTCCAAGCGCCGGTCCCACCGGAGGCGCCGGCGTAGCCTTCCCCGCCGCAATCTGCAACTTTACCGATCCAGTAACCTTCTTAGCCATGTTTTCCTAGTCCTTTAATTTCTCTTGAAACCGCGATCTCTTGAATTGATTAGTACCGACCCTTTCAAACAGCTCCGTCTGTCCTCCAGGGTTTCCTATTCTGTGCTTCCATAAGAACGCGTTATAAGTATCTCGTCCAAACCCCGGGCAAGCGCCGCGAAAATCTTCGGTTGAGAACGGCTCCGCGAGTCTTCCACCGGCCAATGCAGCATCTATCGCAGTCCCAACACTTCCGAGGCGACCCCTCGCCGCGAGCGCAGGCATCACGGTCGGAATCAGTTTCTTCTGCACCGGATCCGCAGCCAGCCCGAGTCCTTCGATTGTGTGGACGCCTATCACTTCCATGTCCGTGCCTTCCGCCATGACGATTATGTCTGGTGCCTTGAAATCGTTACTCGCCACCCATACCGCGGCGGTATCACGTTCGATAATCGAGCCGTCAATTGCCCGGAAACCGATTCGTCGCAACTTCTCTGCGCCAAGTCGCTCCAGTCGGTCGCGGTGCATCCATGAAAACGCGGCGCCGGTATCGACCATAGCCTCTAACTCCTCGACCTTCTCAGGCGAGGCCGGATTCCAAACCCGCAACTTGGCGCTGAAGCTGCCCATCGCTTACGCCACCTTTTCCACCTGCCCAAACTCCAATTCCACCGGCGTTGACCGCCCGAAGATCGTAACCATCACCTTCAAAGTCTCGCGATCCTCATTCACATCGTCGACCACGCCAGTGAATGTAGCAAACGGCCCTTCGCCAATTCGCACCGTCTCGCCCTTTTCGAACTTGACCTTGAGCTTGGGCTTCTCGCGGCTGTCAGCCACTTTATAAACAATGTGATTGACTTCCTCTTCCGAAAGAGGAGTCGGTTGTTGCCCCGTGCCTACAAATCCTGTAACCCGCGGCGTCGACTTCACCACATGCCAGACATGGTCGTCCATGTCCATTTCAACCAGCACGTAGCCGGGATAGAACATTCGCTCAGACGTATACTTCTTCCCGCCTCTGACTTCCGTGACCGACTCAGTCGGAATCAGCACCTTGCCAATCTTGTCCTGCAAGCCGAACGCCTGCACGCGCGATTCGAGTGACTCGCGCACCTTCCGCTCGAATCCCGAATAGGCATGAATGATGTACCACTTCATATTCGGATTGCGCGGCGGCTCGCCGCCAGCAACCGCTCCCGCGGGCACCGTCGCAGGAAATTGCTGGCCGTCCTGCCCAGCATCAACCGCAGCGCCCTCCGTCTTCTCTTTGTTCGTATCCGTATCCAGCATTCAATCGCTTCTTTCGCTCGTTGGCCTAATGGCGCGAGAAATAATGCAGCATCCGCTCCAGGCTGTTTTGGATAATCAGATCTACAACCCAGAAGTACAACGCAAACAGAAACACCGTAATAATGACAACCGTCGTCGTCGCCTGAACTTCCTTGAGCGACGGAGACGTCACTTTCTTCATCTCCGTGCGCACGTCGTGGTAGAAAGATTTGATCCGCTCCGGCCAGGACCGCAGACTGGTTACAACCGCATTTTGCTCAACCGCTGTTGCCATACCTTCCAACTTTCCTCGACTGCTCCCTCGCGGGTCTCAGCTTCGCTCCTCAAACTCTGGCAGGGGCGGAGGGATTCGAACCCCCAAGTTCGGTTTTGGAGACCGACAGTTTAACCGTTGAGCTTACGCCCCTGTTTCCATCGGATGATCGGCTCATCGGATGATCGGGTGATTTTCAGATCGCCCCATGACCCGATGGTCAGATGATCCGATCTATTTCACCTCTTTATGCGATGTATGCTTACGGCACCGGCTGCAGAACTTTTTAAGCTCCAGCCTGTCCGGCGTCGTTTTGCGGTTCTTGGTCTTCGAATAGTTCCGCTCTTTGCAATCACCACACTGCAACGTAATAATTTCTCGGGGCATTGCTCACTCCCTAACAGGTCTTGAATTTGCTCGTGTAAGAGTGGCCGCCCTACCGGGCGAAGCGGCTACCGCCACACGATTCCTCGCTACTGAATAATCTCCGCGATCGTTCCCGCGCCCACCGTGTGCCCGCCTTCGCGAATCGCAAACCGCAAGCCCTTTTCCATCGCCACCGGCGTGATCAGCTCGATCACCAGGCTCACGTTGTCTCCCGGCATTACCATCTCGGTCCCGCTCGGCAACTCCGCAATCCCGGTCACGTCCGTCGTTCGCAGATAAAATTGTGGACGATATCCCTTGAAAAATGGCGTATGCCGCCCGCCTTCTTCTTTCGTCAGGATGTAAACCTCCGCCTTGAACTTCGTGTGCGGAGTAATCGATCCACCTTTGGCCAAAACCATCCCGCGCTCGACGTCTTCCTTAGCAATGCCGCGCAGCAAGAGGCCAGCGTTGTCGCCCGCCAAGCCTTCATCCAGCTGCTTCTTGAACATCTCGACGCCCGTCACCACCGTCTTGCGCGTCTCGCGGAAGCCGACAATCTCCGCTTCTTCGCCCACCTTCACCTTGCCGCGCTCGATCCGCCCCGTCACCACCGTGCCCCGCCCTTGAATCGAAAAAATATCCTCAATCGGCATCAGGAACGGCTTATCCAGCTCGCGCGCCGGCTGCGGCACATTCTTGTCGACCGCCTCCATCAACGCGTCAATCTGCTTCTCCCACTTCTCTTCGCCATTCAAAGCCCCCAGAGCCGACAGCCGGATCACCGGCACATCGTCCCCAGGAAACTGGTACGACTTCAACAGTTCGCGCACTTCAAGCTCAACCAGATCGAGCAACTCGGGATCATCCACCGCATCGCACTTGTTCAAAGCAACAACAATGTAAGGCACACCGACCTGCCGCGCCAACAGCACGTGTTCGCGCGTCTGCGGCATCGGACCATCTGTCGCCGCCACCACCAGAATCGCGCCATCCATCTGCGCCGCGCCCGTGATCATGTTCTTGATGTAATCCGCGTGCCCCGGACAATCGACGTGCGCATAGTGCCGGTTCGCCGTCTCATACTCCACGTGCGCCGTGGCGATCGTGATCCCGCGTGCCTTCTCTTCCGGAGCGTTATCGATCGAATCAAACGACCGAAACACAATCTTCGGATTGTGCTTCTGCAAAACCTTGGTGATCGCCGCCGTCAACGTCGTCTTCCCATGGTCAATATGACCAATCGTCCCCACATTGCAGTGCGGCTTATTCCGCTCAAATTTTTCTTTCGCCATTTCCTCTTCGCTCCGTGTGGCGCGGACGCCCTCGCCCGCGTCTCGCTAATTCAACCGATATCCTGAGATCCACTCAGTAGTACTGATACAGCTTGTGAAACTTCTCGCGCAGCACCGGATCGATCTCTTCGACCATCGAAAGATAAAGCTCCCTTACCTGAGCCTGATCCGAAACCGGCAGGGCGCTATGCAACACCCGCGCCGTTCCAGCCTTATCGCCCGTAACCCGGTCAATCGAATCTGCAGCAAAAACCGCATCCAGGTCGCGAACTCGAACCTTCCGCCTATCGAGCTCCTTCAAATACTTCGCTACCCGATCCGCGGCGAATACCCTTTCGATCGCCGCCTTCAACTCGCCGAACTCCCGCTCTTTCTCAACCTTGATGACGCCTTGCTCGAAGATCACCGTCTGCCACTCCATTCCAAGCACGGAATCAAAAACGCTACGCTCAAACCTCAATCTCTGGAGCGGGAGACGGGGATCGAACCCGCGACCAACAGCTTGGAAGGCTGTGACTCTACCACTGAGTTACTCCCGCTCAGCCTCGAAAACCGCAAGATCCCTCGCTCCACAATGCTCGGGATTTCGGCTACGGGCTCCCGCTACGCTCTCGCCCGCACAACGCCTCAACTTCTGGAGCCGATGATCAGGATTGAACTGATGACCTCTCCCTTACCAAGGGAGTGCTCTACCAACTGAGCTACATCGGCCCGCCAAAAAATCCAGCCTCTACCCGTGTCACCCCGAGCGGAGCAGGATGATTCGCCAAGCGAATCATTCTGCGGAGTCGAAGGACCCCTACTCCACCCAAACCTGTCAGCGAAACAACTACTATGCCCAGCCGTCACTCAAGACAACCATCACAAAATCTGCATCGAAACTCTTCAATCCGCCAGCTTCGCCCGCTCCCGCTCTTCCTCAATTCGGGTCCGCCAAAAATACAGCGCGCCCCGAAAAGCGAACAATCCCAGAATAATCAGCGTCCCAGTTCGCAATCTCACGTTCGCGTTGAAGACTCGAATCGGATCATCCGACAGCGTGGCCCAAGCTAAAACGCCGAGTACCGCATACGCGATCAGCGCCAGAACAAACTTCTTTTTTACCGTCACACAAATTCCGAGTTTGAAGGTTTCAAAGTTTCAGGGTTTCAAGGAAGCCCGGGCCCACTTTGAAACCTTGCAACCTTGAAACTCTGAAACCTTACTTTCTGGTGCACAGGGGAGGATTCGAACCTCCGTACCTCCTGAGAGGGACAGATTTACAGTCTGTTGGCTTTAACCACTCACCCACCTGTGCAAATCCGAAAAACATCGCATGCCGCGCGAAAGACAACACCGACACTGCTCAGCATCTTTCAGTTCGGGAACCGAATGCGAGAACTCCCGCCTGACACCTACACTCGCCGGAAATTACCTTTATGAAGGAGTGCTTTAGAAGCTGCGCTGCTGGCGCGCGTTGCCGCGTAAACCTCTTCTGTTTCCGGAATCTCGTTTATCTGGAGCTGGCGAAGGGAATCGAACCCCCGACCCTCTGATTACAAATCAGATGCTCTACCGACTGAGCTACGCCAGCAGGTGGAAGCTGGTCCTTCGGACACAATGCTTCCCTGATCCCTTCCTGAAGTCCGGGACAATTATTTAAGTTATCACAAGGGTAATTCACGTGCAACCGGACGCTCGGCGGCGGACCACCTTGAGGACGCTGGGCGCACGATCCCGTTGAAGTTCTAAGGCGCTTGGTGGGATTATCGGATGAGCAAACCGCCGAGGTCCCGTGACTTCCTCGTTCTCATTTCATCCGAAGACTGCGCTAGTCGGATTCACAAGTTGCTGCGTCGTGCTGACACTTGTGTTGCTGAGCTTTTCCGGTGCGGCTGAGAACGTATCCGATAACGTTCAATTCTCGCTCTTCCTGCTGTTCTGCCTCGCTCTCGGTTTTGCGGCATTTTCTCTCATTCGGGAACGTTCAAAGACGTTTGGTGTTATCGCTCTGCTTGTGGGGCTCTTTGCGTTTGTAACCCCCTGGATATTATTGCTGTGGGTTCCGGGGATGTTGCGACATTGAAATTCCCGCCTGTCCACTGAGTGCTATCATTAGCAAGCCCATCTTCTGGTCACCCGGGGGATGAGCCCTGCACCGGCCGAAATTCGATGCGCATTCGACGCCGCCTCCCCATCCCCCTGGCCGTCTTGCTGATTGCAGCCGCGGTCGCGTTGATCGTGACCCTGCGCAAGCACGCTCCGCCCGAAGCGGCCCGCTTGCTCCCCGGCGCCGATGGGTTTTTTTATATCGATCTATCTTGGATTCGCAGATTCAACGCTACCAACCAGCTGCCGCCAGTCTCCCGCGATGCCGAATACCAGAAATTCGTGGAGGAGTCCGGTTTTCAGTTCGAGCGTGATCTCGACCAGGCAGCCTTCGCCATCCACTACCCGCAAAGTTGGGGAGGCGGAACCGGCGGAGCGGCTTCCGAACCGCGCTTCTCGGAAGTATTTGTCGGTAAGATCGACTCTGTTCGCCTGACTGCCTATCTCAAAAAACTTTCGTCTTCGATCGACAACTACCGAGGTTTCGAAATCTACAACATTCCCCTCGAAGGCCGCACTCTGCGCGTTGCCATGCTTTCCTATGACAGCGTAGCGGTTTCAAATCATATTAATCCTGACGTGATACGGGGGATTATCGACCGTTCCCGCAAACTCGCGGCGCCTTTCGCCGGGCCCTGGCTCCTCCGCAGATTTTACGCAAAAGTTCCCCTCGCAAGTCTGTCCTTTGCCATTCTGCGTATCAGGCCGGAGATGAATTCTCTCGGCGAGCTCGGCAGTTGGAGCCTGCTATTCCCGAACCCGGCCGTCGCCGTGATTTCCGCGCGCTACATCCGCACCCTCCATTTGCGAGCGGAAGCATTCACCGACAGTGCAGACGATGCGCGCACGATTACCGAGAAAACTGAGGCATTTCTAAGCCTCTTCCATGCCGCCGAAGGCAGCGTCGGTACCCATGGCACGGACGCGGATGTAAAGCAGTTTTTCGACAGCCTCAAGGTCGAACAATCCGGCAACCGCGCGATTCTCACCGCCACTGTTCCCCAGGGTTTCATCAAGAAAGTTCTGGCCGAAGCGCCTCCCGGCACCATGGCCCCAGCCGCGTCCGCTAGTCCTCCCGTAACCCTTAATGATCGGCCATCTAATGATCGGCCATCTAATGATCGGCCACCTAACGATCGGCCACCTGCCAATCGTCCTCATAAGCCCAACTAGCCCAATTCCAACTAGGAACAGACCCTCGGATGCAGTCGAAAATGTAACAATTTAGCCTTTCGCCGCATCACTAAACAGAGTGTGGATCCCGCGCGGTCGCTACAATAGAACGATATGACGAGTTTGCCATTACCGCTTGCGGCCTTCGTCGCAGGATTGTTCTCTTTCCTGTCGCCGTGCGTGCTTCCGCTCGTCCCCGGATACGTCTCCCTGATCTCCGGCGTCGGCGTCGAGCAACTCAAGCTTAAGGAAGGCGATCTTTTCCGCAAGGTGATGTTCAACTCAGCCGCATTCATCATCGGCTTCAGCGTCGTCTTTATTACGTTAGGCGCAATCTCGACCGAAGTAGGCCAAATTCTCGCTCAGTACAAGTCACTGCTGGCTCGAATCGCCGGAGTCGTAATTATCCTTTTCGGCCTTCATCTGACCGGCATTTTTCAAATTAAAGCTCTGCTCGCAGACACGCGTCTCCACAGCCTCAAAGGCAGTTCTTCAGCCTGGGGTGCATTCGTAATCGGATTTGCCTTCGCCTTCGGCTGGACGCCTTGCGTAGGCCCGATCCTGGCAGTCGTGCTCGGATTCGCTGCCACGCAAGATACAGTTTGGAAAGGTATCTTCCTTCTGGCGATTTACTCGGCGGGATTGGCCGTGCCATTCTTGCTGACGTCGCTAGGTATCGAGCGCTTCCTGAAATTCTACAATCGCTTCAAATTCCATATGCACGCCGTCGAAGTAGCAAGCGGAGGTTTGCTTATTGCTTTAGGAATTCTGCTGGTGATGGGCCGCTTCACGCTCATCTCCGGCTATTTTTCGTTCCTGAACCGTTTCGCGCTGTAGCACGATGAAAGAGCAACATGCTCCAAAATCTGTCAGCCTGAGCGCAGCAGAATGATTCGCCAAGCATCGTTCTGCGGAGTCGTAGAGCCTGCCCTGAGCAAAGCCGAAGGGACCCCTACCCCCGGTAAAATGCAGAAGGCAATCGGATCGTGCGACGGCACAATGTTGGCGACGGGAAAATAGGCTCACCCACTACCCTGAACTTTGGACCTGTGGCCCGCGAGCGAAATGGCGCGAAAAAGCAGGGCAGGATACCAATTCCCGCCAACGAGGGAAAGCGCTGTTTTCGACAACTACCAGAAGTCTTCCGAAACCGGTTGCCCGTGCGACTCTTCCGCCTGCTGCGATAGACCCATTAATCGACTTGAAATCGAACCGTCACGGTTCTGTGCCCAGGCTGTGGGCAAGAGCTCAATGATATTCTTGCAACCGCCGATCTTCGCAAAACACTCCAAATTCAGCCCCAGAGCAGCGTTACGCTCCCGTGGGGTGGCCCGCGTGTCGAATTCCACGATGCCGTTCCATAGCTGCTGTGTTTTTCCGTGAGGATTGACACCGAAACGGACGCCACAACCTTTCGCACACATACCCTCTTGCACGTGAACAGCCGGGCTATTGGGTCCGTCCAGCGCGACCCGGTACTCGACCATTGCCAATATCAACGAGCCGTTGGCAACGGTGAACCAAGTAGTCATCTCGGTGTAAGGTACGAGGTGGAAACGTGAAATTGCTCGGTTAGAAAAGCTCAATTCGTATTGGCAGAATCGCTGAGTGCAACCTTCGGTCCAACCCTTGGCTGGGTGCAGTCTAGTTCCGTACGTTCGCTTCAGCAACTCGAAGCTCGCCGTCGGGTCCTTAGAAAGGACCAATTCTCTGAGGTCGTTCAGTCTTGCTCTTGCTTCCCGGTATGTGAGGAATGCGGACAGAGCTGTGAAAGCGGCGAATGCCGCGACGAGCACCACAATCGTAGCTTTGACAATCTTGATCACCAGTTGATTAGACACCGCTCAGTCAAAATGCGTCGATGACTGGCGTAATGTCTGAAAGACCCCTAAAGACTCGAAAATCTCGCGAATCGGGGTTTGACAGAATTGCTTTGCCACTAAGAACCTGAAGACAGTAAAATAAGACTGTCAGTGCGCTGCGTCCATCGCCAAAATTCCCGGCTGGGAAGGTTTATCCGCTAACTCTATGTTTTATAAAGACTTTACAGCTAAGTCCTTTAAACCCAAAGACCTGGCGGGAACTTTCACTAAGTCTTTGATTCCAATATACCCCTTGCGGGAGGGGAGTACCCGCACGGCGCGAGTGATTCGTTAGCCGTTTCCAAAAACGGAAATGTTCGCGCTATCACCGCGAGTCAGTGCGATAAGAATTTTTCGAAATGACCGCTCAGTCTGGCATCTTTTGGTATCGTCCGAAGTCTAAGGTTATTAGTGAAAAGAAATCCTTTAGTTCTGTTCTTCGTCGCAGCCATCGTCGCGGCCATGTTATTCGCCGGCATCCGCATAGCGCGCAACAATCGCGCAAGCGGTCTTGGCAAGGGACAACTCGTCGGCAGTCAGGCGCCCGACTTCGAACTGCCGGCGCTCGACGGCAAAACCCTCAAGCTTTCTGACCTGCGCGGCAAAGCCGTTCTCCTCAACTTCTGGGCGACTTATTGCGGTCCCTGCAAAATCGAGATGCCATGGTTTGTCGAGCTGCAAAAAGAATACGGCCCGCAAGGCTTCCAGATCGTCGGCGTAGCCATGGATGATGCCAGCACCGATGAGATCGCAAAATTCACCAGGCAAATGGGCGTCAACTATCCGGTCCTCATCGGAAAAGATTCCGTAGCCGACAGCTACGGCGGTGTCAGCGTGCTGCCCACAACATTTTTTGTCGATCGCAACGGCAAGCTCATCGCCCGCGAATTCGGTCTGCAAAGTCGCAGCGTCTTCGTAGACCACATCAAAAAGGCCCTGAGCCAGGGCCAGGCAGTACAGGCTCAGAGGTAACTTCGATCCGCTTCCTCGTTGGAGTAGTCTGAAGTCAATGAAAATTCTGTTGGCGACAGCGCTTCTTCTATTCTCCACTTGGGTATGCGCGCAAGACGATCTGGGCGCGCCAGTGCAAGCCGTAAAGATGGCGCCCGCCCCTGTCGCAACTGTCGTACAAGGCAAACCCACTACCGTCCCGCTCTTGTTCCACGTTGCCAACGGATATCACATCAACTCCAATCAGCCGAAGTCGGAGTTCCTCATCCCTACCGTTCTCAAGGTCGAAGCCACTACCGACGTCGTCATTGGCAAAACCACCTATCCTGATGGCCAGGATATGAGCTTTGCCTTCGACCCCGACGAAAAGCTCAATGTCTACACCGGAGATTTCAAAGTGGATGTCCTGGTCCGTCCGCTGCACTCGGCGCAAACTGGGAAGTATGTGATCCGCGGGACGCTAAAGTATCAGGCCTGTGACCATGCCGCCTGTTATCCGCCCAAACAATTGCCCGTCAGTTTCGATGTGAAAATCGCCAAGGCACCCTCAGCTCCCATGAAAAACCCAGCGCAAAGCCCGGACGCACACCAGTAATTGCACGCCGCTAACTCAATGATGTCAAAGCACCACTGCACGCGCCTGATCGAGTAGGCGTGTAAGCGTATCAATCTGCGCCTCCAGCAGATTGCGAATGGAAAGCATCCCCAGCAGTCGTCCATCATCGTCGACGATCGGCAAGTGCCGGTAGTGTCGCTCCACCATCGTGGCCAGCGCTTCAGACGCAGGCGTAGCCTTCGTCGCCATCTCAACCGGCGTCGTCATAACTTCGCGAATTGGAACCTTGCGCGGGTCCAGCTCTCCAAGCGAAAAACGGCACAGCACATCGCGCTCCGTGAAGATTCCAGCGACGCGATGATTTTCATCAACAATCGCGACTGCGCCGACATGTCGATCGAGCATCGCCCAGATCGCCTGTGCGGCACTCGCTTCCACCGAGACCGAAGCCGCCTCTCCATCACACATTTCCAGAATATTCATCGTCTCACCTTTTCAACGCGAGATCGTTCTTAAACACCTTGCCGTCCTTCATCACGAAGCCGATATTTTCAAGAATCTTGACATCCGCCAAAGGATCGCCCGAAACCGCAACCACATCCGCATACGCACCCGGCGCAATCACGCCCAATCGTCCCTTCATGTCTAGCAGCTCCGCCGCCCGCGACGTCGCGCTCTGGATTGCCTGCATCGGCGTCATACCGAAGTCCACCATCCGCGGGAATTCCTGCGCAATCGGCTCAGTCCACGGAATTCCGCCCATATCCGTCCCAAATGCGATCTTCACACCCGCCTTCAATGCCTTGCGAAACGACTGCTCGTGCTCCGAGGCACGCTTGCGGTCCCGCATGCCGTCCGGAGTATCCGCCGGCGCCCAATCCGTGTAATAAACGCTCAACGTCGGGACCAGCCAAGTCCCCTGCCTGATCATCTGCGCGATCTGCGCATCGGTCAGAACCAGCCCATGCTCAATCGAATCGCAGCCGCCGTCGAGCGCGCGCTGCATTCCTTCTCCGCCATAAGCGTGGCAAGCAACTTTTTTTCCCCAGCCATGAGTCTCATCAACAACCGCCCGCAGTTCCTCTACCGTCAACGTCGGCTGAGACACCAACTCACCGTTCTTCCCAATCCATGACCGATGCGTCATATACACCTTGATCCAGTCAGCCCCATGGTCAAGTTGCTCGCGCGCTGCCTTGCGTGCCTCAACCGGTCCATCCACGATCTGCGCACCCTTTGGCACTTCGATCTCCGGCGCATAGTTGTCGAGCGAATATCCCCCAGTCGTCGAAATGGCGCGCGTCGCAACAAACAATCGCGGCCCCGGAATGTATCCGCCCTCAATCGCCATCTTGATCCCGACGTCGCCATAGCCCGCACCTTCGGTTTCGACGTCGCGCAAAGTCGTGAATCCCTGTTCAAGCGCTCGCCGTACCGAAACCGTAGCCCGAGCCGCGCGAAACGCCAGCGGATACTTGAGAAGTTGAACGTCGTATCCACCCTGAGCCGGATCTTCCCCTTGCAGAAAGATGTGCGTATGAGCGTCAATCAGCCCAGGCAGGACGGTGTCTTGGGAGAGGTCAATGAACCGAGCGCCAGCGGGGATGTTTGCAGGCGAGGTTCCTCCGCTATCACTGACTTCTGTGATTGTATTTCCAAGAATTGTGATGATCACGTTTCGACGAGGAGTGCCTGACGCGCCGTCAATCAGCACTCCCGCCCGAATGATTGTCACCGGCCCAGGCGCTGCAGCGCTTTTTTGCGCCCGGCTAATAGAATTCAGCCACAACACACTCAGCACAGCACCGAGCAAAACCAGCCATCGATTCACCGTAACCTCCAGAACGGCTGGATTGTACTCCGCCAATCGAAGAAATATCGAAAAATAACGATTGCATCCGCGACGTCGGGCTATACAGTGTGCGTAGAAACTTAGTGCTGAAACTCGATTTTGGGTAGCGCAGGTTGGCATCAGGGCACCCACTTCGATCAGGTCACCGCTTTAACGATGCCACAAAAGCAGTGCCAGATGGGCCCTTAGGGGCCACGCGTGGGCTAGGGTTAACTAGGAAGATTAGCTAGGAAGACCAGCAACTCGCCGCGGAACCCGAAGCACGAAGCCAGTAAGGTTGGCACCGGTATGCCCGCCATCGGAGAACACCAGCGACGCTCCGGCGGCCTCAAGCACCCGGCTCGCGATCGACAACCTCACCCTGCGCAACGTGGTTGCAGATTGTGATCTCGCCTCGCCCGGATCGCGTTCTGCCGGTGTGCGAGTCGCGTTCTGTCGGCGATCGTAAGAATACAGCTCGCGTGGAATGGCTTCGCCTTCCACTCGCAATGCCGCGCCCGCCGGGCCCTCACCAAGCAAAAGCATCACTCGCCCGCCCGTCGGTTGCGATTCGATCATCGCCGCAATCAGGTATTGCAAAACCAGCCGCAGTCGCGACTCCGCAATCGGCACCGTCGCAGAACATGTACCCACCAACCGCAACCGTGTGCCGCGCACTGCCGCAATCGAGGATAGTTCTTCGACCACGCTTCGCACCCCTGGCGCTAGCGCCGAAGCACGAATTTGCAGTGCAGGCCGTTCGGCGTCTACATACTCGCGCATCAACTGAACCATGCTAATGACATTTTCCGTCTGCTGCAGAGCCATCGCGACGCTCTGCCGCTGCTTCTCGGCGACTTCTTCAATAGAAAGTTCTAACGAACTACGCAGGCTGGTAAGCGGTTGGCTTAAAGAGTGCAGCAATTCGCTAAGCACGTCGGGACGGTTGGGCAGCGTTGAAAGAAACTGCGAACCGGCGCTCACGCCATTGCCCCCGCCGGGCTCATCTCGTACCCGACCCCCCGCACTGTGTGAATCAGACATGGCGTGAATCCGTCGTCGACCTTGCGCCGCAAATAGTTGATGTAAACATCCACCACGTTCGTCGTCGAATCGAATGTCAAATTCCAAACGTGTTCTATGATCATCGCGCGCGTCAGCCGGCGCCCCGCATTGCGCATCAGATATTCGAGCAATGCGAATTCTTTGGTCGTCAATTCAATGCGACGCCCGGCGCGCTCCACTCGGCGTTGTACTCGATCCAGGCAGAGATCGCGCACGGTAAGAACCGATTCCGTCGGCAGGTGGCTGCGCCGCAGCAGAGCCCGCGCCCGCGCCGACAATTCGAGATAAGAAAATGGCTTCACCAGATAATCGTCTGCGCCCGAATCCAGGCACTGCACGCGATCTTCGATCCGGCTGCGTGCGGTGAGAATCAGCACTGGCAGGTTGGCCTTGCGCAACCGCAAGCCCTTCAAAACCGACAGGCCGTCAATTCCTGGCAGGTTGAGATCAAGTACGACAAGGTCGTAGTCGAACTCCATTGCCATCGCGCGGCCCTGGTTCCCCTCGCTCGCCACATCCACCACATGGTGTTCCGCTTCAAGTCCCTTCCGTATAAAGCTGGAAAGTGCGGCATCGTCTTCCACAATAAGAATTCTCATGAGCTTTTCTTAACGGGTTCGAGTCTGAACCGGTCCTCATTCTCGACTCACTTGTGCCAGCGCACAAGATAACCGCACCGTACAAATGGACGTGCTCCAACCTAACTTCAAAAGAAACGAAGGGAGTAGGCAGTAACCCCCTCCAGGTACAACCTCCGTAATGGACCACTCGAACCGTCGGCTAGGCCCTTCGAAACCTATGCAACCCCAAGAAAGCACGTGAGAATGGAGTTTTGGAGAATTTTCCCCTTAGGAATCATGCCTATCTCGACCGCTACCGTTCCCGTGGCTATTGCTACCCAAAGAAAAACTGCTGCCCGCGTCGCCCTGTTTGATTTGCCCGACGCTTCCGCCAGCCTCGTCACCGACTGTTTCCGTCAATATGGAATCGAGACCGTGCCACTCGCGCGCCAACACGCGGACCGGCTCCAACACGAAAAGTTTGAAGCCTGCGTTTTGCCCTTGGGAGATACAGCCGGCAGCATCATCGAACTGGCGCGCGCATCCGTCTCCAACAGCCGAATCATTATTTACGGCCTGGGTGGCACCGCGCAGGATGCCATGCGTTATTCAAAATTGTGTCTCAACGCCGTATTTCAGGAACCGCTCGAACGCCCCGAGGCGATGAAACTCGTGCGTTCGACCCGAATGCTCGTGATGCACGAGTTTCGTCGCTACGTCCGCATCCCCGTAATGACAGAGGTGGGCATCGTCATAACCGATGACGGCCGCGTAACCGCCACCAGCCAGGAGATCAGTTCCGGGGGCATGTCGCTCAAAGGCAGCCAGGCGCCCGATGTCGGAAGCCTCGTGGAAGTGTCATTCTCCCTACTAACTCTCCCCCGCATCTGGATTCGCGGCCAGATTGCATGGAAGAAACCCAATAAGAGTTTCGGCATTCGCTTTGACAAGACCGACGACCGCCGCCAACGTCTGAACGAATGGATCATCGCCTATCTGGAAGCATAGAAAAAACTCCTAGCGCCAGTTCGCGGCTCGCAGACCCCAGCGCAGCTCCCGCCTCCGAACACTGTAGCGCATGCTTAACGGCAAGCCTGAAAGGCGAAGCTCTGAGAGCTGAGAACTGAGACCCAAGAGCTGTATCAGGAGCTACAATGTCGGCGTGAGTTCCTCCGCCGCTGTCGAGCCTGAACAGACCTCCCGCCTTGAAGCGCACCGGTTCTCGCTCCGCCAACGATTTTCCTTATGGCTGATAAGCTGGGCAAGCTATCTGGCCATCTCATTGATCGGGCCTACCTTGCGCTATTCGATATCGTGGGAGGAACCGCCGTCGCCCCTGGGCGCAACCTACGAAAAACCTGTGATTTATTCTTTGTGGCACCGTGCCGTCTTCGCCGGGGCCTGGCTATGGAGGAACGCCGGAGCCGCCGTTATGGTGAGCCGCAGCTTCGACGGAGAATACATCGCCCGCACCATAGCAAAACTCGGCTTCTCCGCGATCAGAGGATCAAGCACCCGCGGAGGAGCGACAGCCCTTCTGGGCCTGAAGAGTCAGCTCGAAAGTGGCAAGCCGGTGGTGTTCACAGTCGACGGTCCACGCGGCCCAAAATACATGGCTAAGCCCGGCCCCGTGTTGCTCTCACGCGCGAGCGCCGCACCCATGGCAGCATTCTATGTAGGGCTAAGCGATGCCTGGGTGTTGAACACATGGGACGCGCTGATGATCCCCAAACCATTTTCCAAGGCGCTGGTACGCTTCAGCGCCAAAATAAAAGTTCCCGCCGACGCCAACGATGCGGAGATGGCGGTCTATCATCAACAACTCCAGGCTGCATTAGAAAGAGTAACCACTTTCGCCGAACAACACGTATCAAAAGTAGGATCGCCAGAGTTTCCAAGAATCAAAAGCTAATTCCCATCCCTCCGCAGGCGTTTGACTTGCACCCCCACAGCCCGGTAAATTTGCAAGGCCGTTGTTTTGCTCTTTCTCAGCTTTTTGCTCTTTCTCAAAAAGAAAATTAGGTTCGCGCATGATCGTAGCCCAGCGAAGATGCTGGCGCTATGGGAAGCGGGTGAAAATCCCGCGCTGCCGCGCAACTGTAAGCGAGGACAACGCAATCGGTCACTGGGTTTCTTGAACAACCTGGGAAGGCCGTTTGTAGCAACCGGATTCTGGGTCAAGCTCATTCGAGCCAACTCACATCCTGACTCGCAAGCCAGGAGACCGGCGTGAACCGTCCACCACAAGCCTTTCGCGTGATAAAGGAGACGTGCCATGCGCTTTTCTCGTGCGCTAACCAGTATTCTCTTTCAGCTGACCCTCTGTTCGCTGTCCACCGCCGAAATCACAATCAAAGTAATCGATCCGCAAGATGCCGTCGTAGCTGGGGCCGAAGTGCAACTGCTCAAAGCAGGCAAACCCGCTCTCGCAGCCGTCCAAACCACCTCCGCCGAAGGCCTAGCAATTTTTCGCGAAACTCTCTCCAGCGCAGATCAAGTCCAGGTCTTGGCCCCAGGCTTCGCCGCCCAAACCGTCGATCTTTCCCCCGGTCTCAGCCCCGATCTCACGCCAAAGGCCAACTCCATCACCATCAAGCTGCACCTCGCCACCGCGGCGGAAACCGTAGTAGTCACCGCAACCCGCACGCCAGTTCCCAGCCAGGCCGCAGGCGCCGACGTTGACACGTTGAGCAGCGGGCAATTGGAAAATATGCAGCCCGTAGCCGCCGACGATGCCATGCGTTTCTTGCCCGGTGCAGTAGTAAATACGTACGGTCAGCGCGGCGGATTGTCATCACTGTTCGTTCGCGGCGGCGAGTCCACCTACAACAAAGTGATTGTGGATGGTGTCTACATCAGCGAACCGGGCGAGACCTTCGATTTCGGAACCCTGCCGCTGCAGCAAGCTGATCGTCTCGAATTCGCCCGCGGCGCGCAAAGCACTCTCTACGGCTCCGATGCCATGACCAGCGTGACACAAGTATGGTCCCGCACCGGAAGCACTCCATTGCCTGAGTTGCGCTTCGGCGCGGATGGCGGAAATTTCGGAACCGCCAACGGCTACGCCTCTCTGGCTGGCGTCTACAAGCGCTTCGATTACAACTTCTTCGGCGACCAGTTCAACACCAGTGGCCAAGGTATGAACAACGCCTACTCGGATTCACTGCAGGGCGCGAACGTTGGCGCGACATTGAGTGATGACGCCTCCTTGCGTGTGCGCGTGCGCCACTCCAACAGTTATACCGGCCTTCCAGGCGCTTGGGACTTCAATGGAGAGGAACTCGTCCCGCCGCTGCCGGTAGGCGATGCACATGCGAACACTCTGCTAGGCAGCGTCGAACTCATCCTAGCCGCTCCCTCGGGCTGGCAACACCGCATCATTGCCTCCGATTATCTCTACCGCTACACCGACAACAGTCCCGAGGGAAACCTCTACAATTTTGCCTCTCTCTACGACTACGATATCAACCACGCAGCGTTCGAATATCAAGGCGACTATTCCGAGCGCGCATCTGGTCCGGTTACGACCCACTCCACCTTCGGCTATCGCATCGAAAATGAAACGGCATTCTTCGAATACCCGCTCTATCCCCCGCCAACCCACGGCCAGCGCCTGGATCAAGACGTATACCTGCAACAACAAGCCACGTTAGGCAGGCTGTCCGTCATCGCCGGCGGACGTTTCGTCCATAGCAGCGCCTTTGGCAATACTGGCGTGCCACGTATTGCCCTTACCCTACTGGCATTCCGCGGCGGAGAAACGTTTTCGGGCACCCGCTTGCGCTTCTCCTACGCAACTGCCTTCATGAACCCCGACTTCACCGAGACCTTCGCCGGCCTTCCCTACTACGTCCCGAACCCCGGCCTGTTACCCGAACGTACACGCGCCTTCGAGGCCGGCGTGCAGCAAAATTTCCTGGCAGGCAGATGGGCCTTGAACGCAACCTACTTCAACAATCTCTTCCACGATCAGGTCGAGTACGGAACGAACACCGTAACGTACCAGGGCAACCCTCCCGGCACGCTTGGTCAATTTTTCAATGTGCAGGAATCTTTTGCTCAAGGAGCCGAGTTCCAGTTGCAAGGCAGAATCAGGTCAAGACTGCTATTGAACACGGCCTACACCTACACCTCAACCGAGTATCTGCAATCTCCCTACTGCGCCGATGATGCCTGCGGCACACCTCTGTATGAAACCGGAAACCCAATGCTGCGCCGCCCGAAGCATTCCGGCACGCTGCTCCTTGATTATCTGGGGACGCGCTGGGGTGCGAATCTGGGAGGAAGCTTCGTCGGCCGCCGACCCGATTCCGATTTCATCGACAACCTCGTCAACCACGCCGCCGGCTATGCTCGAGTCGACCTGGGCGGATGGTACGCAATCAATTCGCGAATTACAGCCTACGCAATCGTAAACAACGCGCTCAACGATCATTACAACGAGGTTGTGGGATATCCCGCGTTGAGCGCAAACTTTCGCGCCGGCTTCAGATTTCGTATAGGAGGAGAGTAGCTCTACTGGCGGCTGCCGGCAGTCTCTTTCGGCTCATCATTAGATTGAAGTGGTTCGAGATCATCCGCCCGAAGGTTCTCTCGCGTTACCGGCCTTCGCGGCGGAGCGCCACTCGCTCCCTGGTTATACCGGTGACGTACCTCGTTCAGCTTCTCCACTTCTTTTTCACCCAGCGGTTGCTCGTTGCCCAGCAGATGTGTAACCAGCGCGATCTTGGCAAAGTGCTCCACCGTTTCCATCTTCATATAGGCACTTTCAACCGAGGAGCCGAACGTCACCACCCCATGATTCGCCATAAGAATCGCATCATGGTTAGGAATCAAAGGTTCGAGAGCATCCGTCAGTTCAGGCGTCCCTGGCGTACCATAGCGAGCCAAGGGAATCGACCCAAGCCCAACCACAACCTCGCAAACCAGCGGACGATTCAGATCATAGCCAGAAGCGGCAAAACCCGTTGCAGTCGGCGGGTGGGCGTGCACAATTCCGTTCACGTCGGGCCGCATCCGATAAATCAGCAGATGCATGCCAATCTCGCTCGAAACTCTGCGCTTCCCCGCAAGGCGCTTGCCGTCCATGTCCACAATCACCATGTCGGAAGCGCGCATTCTGCCCTTACTGATGCAGGTCGGAGTCACTAACAGGCGCGTTTCGTCGAGACGAACCGACAGGTTTCCATCCGTAGCAGCAACAAAACAGTTTTCATGCAGCAGCCGGCCGAACTGCACAATCTCAAGACGATGCTGCCGATCATTGCGTCCAGTCATTGGCCTCTAACCCTTGAATCTCCGCTGAAACCCTGCGCGGACATGGTACCGCACGCCTCCAAGCCCTTACAACCACCATAAGGTCAATATATGTAAATAGTCGAATATGTAAAAGATCGAGCCTTTATCCATCTAATCCCAGCCTTTCAGTAGTGTCATCTTGAGCGGAGCCGAGACCATCCGCGAAGCGGTTGGTTCCGGCGCAGTCGAAAGACCCCCAGGACCAATTTGCACTGAACCCACCAAGGCGTCCTCAAGGTGCAGTTGCCGGCTCAGCTTTCATCCGGACGGCGCGTGTCAACCGAACCCCTATAATCTGCCCAATGCAACTCTCAGACTTCCATTACTACCTGCCAGAAGACCGCATAGCCCAACAGCCATTACTCGATCGCGCCGCATCGCGCCTCCTCCGTTTGAATCGAAAATCAGGCAACTGGCATGATCGCACCTTCCGCGAATTCCCCGACTTGCTGCGACCCGACGATCTGCTGGTTCTAAACAACACGCGAGTCTTTCCCGCCCGTCTCTACGGCCATCGCAGCGGACAGCGTGCCCAACCCCTAAGTCCCAATAATCCAGCCGCGCGAAATTTCCTCCGCGGCCAAATCGAAGTCCTGCTAACACGCCAGGTTTCAGAAGACCCCAACGAATGGGAGTGCCTGGTACGTCCCGGACGCAAAATAGCAATCGGCGAAAAACTCTACTTCAGCTCCCCAAAGCGTGATTCACCAGAATCCGATTCACCCGAACAACACCAACCACAGATGGAAGCCGAAGTCATTGCCCGGGGCGCCTTTGGAGAGCGCCGCATCCGCTTCGCCCCAGTCACCGATTTCTTCGCTCAAATTGAGCGCATCGGGCATGTCCCGCTCCCTCCATATATCGATCGCGACGATCAGCCAACCGATAAGGACCGCTACCAGACCGTGTACGCTCAGAAGCCACTATCGATGGCCAGATCGGTCGCCGCGCCCACCGCCGGTTTGCACTTCACCCCCGACGTCCTGCAGCAGATCCGCCTTCGCGGCATAGAAATAGCCGAGATCACATTGCACGTCGGCCTGGGAACCTTTCAGCCCGTAAGAGTAGAAAAAGTAGAAGACCACAAGCTTCATCGAGAGAGCTACGAAATTCCACCCCAAGCAGCGCAAGCCATCAGCCGCGCGAAAGCCGAACACAGGCGCGTGGTAGCCGTAGGCACCACCACCGTCCGCACACTGGAGCACGCCGCAGGTTTGACGTGCGAATACGCAGGCGAAAATCGCGTAGCACCCGGACGCGGCGAAGCCGACACATTCATCTATCCCGGCCATCGTTTTCGCATAGTAGACGCATTGCTCACCAACTTTCATCTCCCGCAATCCACTCTCTTGATGCTGGTGTGCGCCCTCGGCGGCAAACAGCTGGTGATGGCCGCCTATCAACACGCTGTCGAGGCCAGTTACCGCTTCTACTCCTATGGAGATTGCATGTTCGTAGAGTGACGCGATTGCAATCCGAGAATGTAAACTTGATCACGAGTCTCTCTCAATCGTCGTTCTAATTATGTTTTGTATATGAACTGCCATCAAATATGAATTGTCATCCAGAGCTTAGCGAAGGACCTGCTTTTTGCCTGCGTCACGCCGCCGTCATCGCACTCGTTGTCATGGCCCTATCGCAAACGCTGGTTGCGCAAACTACGACTGCCACGTCGTCAAAAACAGCAGCGCCGCACCCCGACAACACGCAGCTCTACCGTAACTCCGCCTTGGCCTTCCGCTATCAAATCCCCTACGGCTGGGTAGATCGCACGAAGAGCATGCAGGAAGGCTACGACGTAGGCAAAGGCCAAGTCCTGTTAGCAACCTTCGAGCGCCCGCCCGAGGCCACCGGAGACACCGTCAACTCCGCCGTGGTGATCGCATCCGAAACCGCCGCATCCTATCCCGGCTTGAAGCACGCCGAAGACTATCTGGGTCCGCTCACCGAACTAGCGACGGCCCAGGGCTTCAAATCCGAAGGCGAACCCTCCACATTGCAAATCGATTCGCGCGCGTTGTTCCGGGCAGACTTCGTTAAGCCTCTCGGAGTTGACAAAACTGCGGACCAGACGAACGACAAACTCATCATGCGCCAGTGCACTCTGGTCCTCTTGGCAAAAGCCCAGATCGTCTCCTTTACCTTCATAGCCGGCAGCGAAGACGAAATCAACGATCTCATAGAGAAACTGCATTTCGCCGCCGCAAAATCATCTACGCATTAAATTGACCATCGCAGAAGGCCGTACTTGGCGCTCCGCCCATGCCCATAAGAGTAACAATTAGCATCATTTACGCTCTCGATTCCAGCCTCAAAATGAGTCGGTTTTGTGGTAAAATTAACCAAGCTCCGGTGATCCCTAAATAGCAGAAAATTCAATAAGTTGAGGTTCCCCCGAGCAGCCCGGAATTGTCCCTCCAGTCAGATATACGGAGCAGAATGGCCACAAAAGAATTGCAAACCGAATTGGAAGCCAACAACGTCGACGCTAAGAGCATCGACGCGAAAAATAACGACGCCAAGAACGAAGCAAAGAAGAACGGCAAGCCGCTCAACGGCGACTACACCGCCGACTCCATCAAAGTCCTCGGCGGAATGGAAGCCGTTCGCAAGCGCCCCGCCATGTACATAGGCTCAACCGGCGAACTGGGCCTCCATCACTTAGTCTATGAAGTCGTAGATAACTCGGTAGACGAAGCCTTGGCCGGCCACGCCGACAAGATCGAGGTCACCATCCATCTCGATAACTCGATCACCGTCATCGACAACGGCCGCGGCATCCCCGTCGACAACATGGATATAGACGGCGAAAAAATTCCCGCCGCCCAGGTCGTCATGACCACCCTCCACGCCGGCGGCAAATTCGACAGCAACTCTTACAAAGTTTCCGGAGGCCTGCACGGCGTAGGCGTAAGCTGCGTAAACGCGCTAAGCGAAGAGTTAGATCTGGAAATTTGGCGCGACGGTTTCACCTGGGAGCAGACCTACTCCAAAGGCGAGCCCACCAGCAAGCTGCGCAAAACCGGAGCAGCCAAAGTAAAGACAGGCACGAAGGTCCACTTCGTCCCCGACAAAACAATTTTCACCACAACCCTCGAATACAACTTCGACACGCTCTCCCAGCGCCTCCGCGAATTGGCCTTCCTGAACAAAGGTCTAGTAATCACGCTAACCGACGAGCGCCAAACCGATTCGAAGTCGGGCGAAGCGAAGCGAGCCGAATTCAAATACAATGGTGGAATCGCCGAATTCATCAAGCATCTGAACCGCGGCAAACAGACCCTCCACGACAAACCCATCTACATGGAGGCCGACAAAGAAGACGTCCACATCGAGATCGGCCTGCAATACAATGACGCCTACTCCGAATCCGTCTTCAGCTTCGCCAACAACATCAACACCGTCGACGGAGGCACGCATCTCTCCGGCTTCCGCACCTCGCTGACCCGCACCATCAACTACGCCGGCCAGCAAATGGGCCTTTTCAAAGACGTAAAAGAAAATCTAACCGGAGACGATGTAAGAGAAGGCCTGGTAGCCGTCATCAGCGTAAAGCTGCCGCAGCCCCAGTTCGAAGGCCAGACCAAAGGAAAATTAAATTCCGACATAGCCGGAATCGTGCAGGCAGTAGTGAACGAACGCCTCGGCGCTTTCTTCGAGCAAAACACCGCCGTAGCCAAAAAAATAATCAACAAAGCGATCGACGCCGCCAGAGCCAGAGAGGCCGCCAGAAAAGCAAGAGACCTCACCCGCCGCAAGGGCGCGCTAGACGGCGGAGGCCTTCCCGGCAAACTGGCCGACTGCTCCGAGCGTGACCCCAACCGCTGCGAGCTCTTCTTAGTTGAAGGAGAATCGGCAGGCGGCACCGCCAAGCAGGGGCGCGACCGCCGCTTCCAGGCCATCCTTCCGCTCAAGGGAAAGATTCTGAACGTAGAAAAAGCGCGCTACGACAAAATGCTCGCCCACGAAGAAATCCGCGCCATGATCACCGCGCTAGGCACCGGCATCTCGAAAGAGGATTTCGATCCCACCAAAGTCCGCTACGGTAAAATCATCCTGATGACCGACGCCGATGTAGACGGCTCGCACATCCGCACGCTACTCCTGACCTTCTTCTTCCGCCACATGCAGGAGCTGATCAAACGCAGCAACGTCTACATAGCGCAGCCTCCGCTGTTCGGCATAAAAAAAGGCAAGACGCACCAGTACATAAAAAACGAACACGACTTCGTAAAAGTAATGGTCAAGCGAGCCTCCGAAGGTCTGATCATCCGCTACGGAGAAGGCGCGGCCAAACTCGAAGGCGCAGCCCTGACCAAGTTCATCACCGTGTTGAATGAATATCTGGGATACCTCGACAAGTTGAACAAACGAATACGCGCCGAAGAAATCACAAGTCTGTTGCCCACGCTGGACCTCGCCAAACGAGCCGACTTCGAAGGCGACAAGAAAACTCCGCCCAGGAAAATCGAGAAACTGGAAAAAGAACTCAAACGCCTGCAAAAAGATCTGAAGCTGAAGAGCGTAGAAACGCGCTTCGATGAAGAGCACAATCTGTGGGAGCTGCTTTTCGTAAACGCGCAAGGAGCCGAACATATCATCAACTGGGAGCTAGCCTCCAGCCCCGAATGCCGCCAGCTGATCACCAAGTTCAAACAGATCGAGCAATATCTTGAACCGCCCTTCGTTATCGAGAGCCTGCCAAAATCGGCGCGATCGAAGACGGCCGGCGAACCGAAAGACGAAGAGGAAACCGAAGAAGCCGCCGCCACCGAAGATGGAAATCTAAGCGCCAGCGAACGAGACGAAGCGGAAAAATTGGAGAAGAAATCTGGCAAGTCCGTGACTCGAGCCAGTTCCAAAGCACCTGAGATCGTAGAAAAAAACACTGCCCGCGAACTCTTCGACTACGTCCTGAACGAAGGCCGCAAAGAGTACACCATCCAGCGCTACAAAGGCCTCGGAGAAATGACCGCCGAGCAACTCTGGGAAACCACCATGGACCCCGAGCGCCGCACCCTCCTGCAAGTCCGCCTCGAAGACATAGCCGAGTGCGAAACCATCTTCACCACCCTGATGGGCGAAGACGTAGAGTCCAGAAGAAAATTCATAGAAGACAACGCCCTAGACGTAAAAAACCTGGACATCTAATCAGCCCACGTAGGGACGGCCGCCCTCGGCCGTCCACTATATGTGTAGGGCGGACACTCCTGTCCGCCGCCTCGATCTTGCTCTTGATCGTGGAGCGACGGGCGTCCCCGCCCATCCAAGCCGAGCAAAGCCAGAACACCGAAGCGCATGAGCAGCCGTGGTCTATCTGAAGGGTGCAGTGGCTATTGCTCAGCACCTACTGGTAGCCCAGAAAACTGGGCTTCGGCCTCGCCATAGTCGAGCAACAGGCGATGCTCATCGATCTCAACTTTCTGTTTTCTTAAGTAGGCCACACAGGTCTGCAAGGCGCTCTTGACTGCCGAGGATAAGTATCGAGAGAACTCCCTGGCGGACACTCCTTTCCATCGCCTCTCCGGAATACAAATATCTGCCGTGATGTACTCTTCCTTCTTTCGCCTACGCATTCGATCCACTCGTTCGGCGCCATATTTCTTTAGGGACCCGTCAATTCGCAAAACCAAAGCGAACCCCTTCACTTCGTCGCTATACGGGCCGTTGCAGTACTTTTCCAAGAGCTTTCTGAGCTGCAATACGTAGGTGTGGACGTTTACGTCGGGACCACCCGCTTCGCACGCAAGACTGACCCCCCTCATCCAGCTTGTATCCTTAGTCTCTGTCATCGCGGCTGGGTCGCTCTCCGGTCTTGCAAGGAAAACGCCGGGTTTCTAGTTTACTCATTGGCCACCACCAAATGCATGGCTTGGAAAAGGGTCTATTCGTGCTACGATGACCCCATGGCGAAGCCGAAAAAGTTCGATTTAGAAAACCCGGCCCCCGTCGTCAACGATGCTGACGAAGACGAGCAGACCCTGGCCTCCATTGATGAAGGTATGCGGGATGCCAAAGCCGGTCGCACCGTGTCCGCGAAAGAAGTACGTCGCCTCTTACCCACGTGGACTACCATCTCCTCTACACGCAAAAAGCGCTAGACGATCTCGCAGAAATCGTTGGACACATCGCCGAGGATGACGCGGAGACCGCCGTCCATTTTGGCAACTCCCTGATTGAGCACATCGAACTACTGGCCCGGTTCCCGCGTATGGGCGGCCTGATTCGCAAGCGCTCTCAGGTCCGCAAACTACTCCACAGTCCATTTCTCGTCTACTACCACATCGGGGATAAGCGCGAAATCGAGGTTCTCCATATCCGCCATGGAGCAAGGAAACCCCCAAAGTCCGAACTGTGCACAAAACACAAGGAATAGCTACACGTAAACTTCCCGCCGCCGCGCCCCATGCCAAATCGTGCTGATAACCACGCGCTGCCCCAGCACTCGATACAAAACTACGTAGGGAGTCCTTCCAACCACCAACTCCCGAATCCCAGCCTCAGCCCCAACCCGCCCTAAGTGCGGATGATTTCGAAGCGTTTCAACCAAGGCAACAATCCGCATAGCCAGCCGCTCCGCCGCCTCCGGTTTATCCCGAGCCACGTAAGCGCGAATCTCCCGTAGCCGCGTTCGCGCCAACGCAGACCAGACAATCTCTACTGGCACAGCGTCTCGTCGTCATGCTCCTTGCCGCAGGCGCACTTCGGAACCGGCAACTCGTGATCAGTTCCCCACGACAACAGCCACGCCTTCATATCCTCGTTCTTGATGTAGTGTCCCGACGCGACCTGCCGATCTCCCTGCCGGACCTCAGACAACATTCTTTCTTGATCGGAAACATAAGTTTCAACCGCGTCCGCAATCAGAAAATTCGAGCTGCGCCCCGAAGCCTTGGCCAGCCGCGCCAGCCGTTTTTTGGTCTCTGGCTTCAGCCGAATACTCAGGGTCGCACTTCGTGTGTTTGCCATGAACACATTTTAGCACCCGCTCCTCGCCGAGATTTACGAGAATAGGTGTTGACACGCAGAGGTATAATGGAACTGCGATTCAGAGAAGGCGAGACAGTGGCCGCGAATCATTAAAGTCTTCAAAATCTATACTTTGCGTCGATAACATTGCCGTAACCCATTGAATAGAAAGATCAAATAGATCCGCCAGGTTAGAGCCATTTAAGCTAACTGCAATATTTTCAAGACTTTACCTGTAAAGTATCTGGAATGAAGACTTTGGCAAGAAAGAATAGCGTAACTTCATAATTCCAATACACCGGAACCCAGGGCAGGGGAGGGGGTACTCACGCCATACCTGACCTCCGGATAAGCCCGGTCAAACAAAACCCAAAGCGCTCCGATGACGACGAAGACAAGGTAACTTCCCTCAGGCCCGACCGAACCGCCGGTAAGCCAATCGGGACCGTGAAAGCTGGATTTAAGCAGATGCCCGGGCAAAAGCGAACCGCTGTCGGGAACGGAATAAAAAAAGCTCTCACCCCAATCCCAAGCCATATGAAAACCAACAGCCCACCACAAATCCCCAGTTCGGCGGAGTGTGAGACATAAAAAAAAGCCAATCAACCCCGCCGCCACCAGGCCTGTAGGAGCTTCGCCCGGATTCGAGCCGTGGATGTAACCGAATGCAATCGACAGTAGTGCTGCTGCAGGCCAAAAATGCATTCCTCGCGAGAGCACCCACAGCGAGTAGCCGCGAATAAGGAAGTCTTCAAAAAATCCCGTAACCAGAAAAAACACGGCATAAAAAAACGCAAACTTCGCGATGCGCGCGCCATGCAACGCCAGCGAACCGAATTCAAACGCACCAGCAATGCGCAATGCCAACACCAAAACGCTAAGCGACACAATTCCCCACAAACTTCCAATCCAAAAATTCCGTCCAAACGCTTGTCGCGAAGGCAAACCGAAATCGCTAAAAGGACGATCTTCAACGCGCGCCATCACAAAGCTAGGCAAAATCGCTGCCAGCATCATGCTGCTTTCCATCGCGAGACGAAACCACAGCTCATTCATATGCGAACGAACTGGCATCAACAGCCAAGCTTCAACCTGGAAAACGGCAAATGCCATTGCCAGATAAATCAGCCATCGAATGCCTGGATAGATTCCATTCGGACCAGCAAGAACATCGCGCAAAGGAGATTCGCGTCGATCGTTCACAGCTGTGGATAACGATGGCGAGAACGCAGGCGGATTCGATCCTGCCTCATTCGGAGCGACCGACTGTTCTGCAGGGTCAGCGGAAGAAGGTAACAATGGTTTGTTATCCATCATCGTCCCCGACATGATAAAACACTCGCTCCTCCTTCTTGCGCAAATGTTGCGCCGACTTCTTCATTCCGATGCTTTCCGCCCTCCGCAGTTTGCCGCAGCGGCGTTGCTTCTCGCCTATCTTCTGCAATGTATGTGCTTGATACGCGTAGAAACGCTGCAAGGCCTGATCCCAGATTCGGACCAATCGCTGCGCATGTATCAAGGCTTGCAGCAATGGAAAGAAGGCGTAATCGCAGGAACTCCCGAATCGTTACGCTCGGAAGCCGCCACTGGCATAGCTTCGGCCGCCCGATCAGGTCATCTCCGCGTCCGCGACGGTTACGACGAGGATCGTTCGCCACTTTACTACCTCATTGCAGCAACGCCGCTTCTGTTGCATCCAGCTTCGTGGTTGCCAGGACCGCTTCAGCTGTTGTTGTTCGCGTCGCCCAACCTGTTTTTCGGCGTCATGTTAGGAGGATCGCTCTGGTACGTTGCCCGACGTCTGTACGGCAATGCTGGAGGATACATTGCGCTAGCCCTTTACTGCTTTTCGCCAGCCATGATCATAAATGTCGCGGGAGCTCAAAGTCTGGGAGAAATGGGAGCGGTTTGGGGAGCGTTCGGAGCTATCTTCACGGCTATTGCTGTCGCCCACACACTCTACGCTCCCCGCGAAGTAGTGCTCTGGAACTGGCGCCGCATTCTGCTCCTCGGCTTGTCGTTGGCATTGACAGCGGGAAACCAATTCTCGCTGGGAATATTGGCTCTGGTCATTCTGCCGCTCATGTTCTGGGTTGCGCCAGTTCGTCCGCGCAGCGTTCTCGCGATCTGGGTCACTGCGATCGCGGTCGCCACGGTGTTATTGTTTGCAGCTTATTCGTTCGAGCCATCGTTATTCTTGCGTGGAATGCTACATGCTCGATGGGTAGACTTCCAACCCGCGGCATTCGGCATGTCCGTCTCTTATCGCGCCGCATCAGAATCGATATTCGGTGGTAGTCCGGCGCTGATGATAGCTCTGCCTGTCGCCTTGATTGTTTATTTAGGATGGAAGCGCACGCGATATTTTGGAAACACTGCGCCGCTCCTGATTGCGGCAATGATATGCATGCTCGCATGTAGCGGCCCCAAATTTTCCAGGACAAGGGTTTCGCCTCGCCATTCTCGTTTTTCTTTTCGTCTTCATTGCCGGAGTGTCAGTTGACCTTCTCGAGACTAGGAACCGGCCGCTCATAGCGGCTGGTCTGCTCGGATTGTTGAGCGCGGCGGCTATGTGGGATGTGGTCCAGTTGTGGCGAGTTCAATTTCAGTGAGTGCTGATCGGGGATCGCTTTAATCGAAGCGCGGTCTTATACAAAATTGGCAGGTTAAAATAACTCTGATGATTTGAGCACGGATCAATGATGAGCACCTCGACCCCTAATTCCACAGGGAAGACAATCTACGTCACCCGAACTGGGCTGCCACTCAGTTTCAAACTTGACTGGCCCTTTCGCCATGCGACATCCGGCGCCGACTTTGACGTCCTGCACACGGTGATCACTCTGGAAAATTCTGATGGTTTGCGAGCGCAGGTTGCGGTAAATCTCTCTGCAACTCTCCGGGAGGAATTGCCTTCGCTCGATCCGAAAGAAACAGAAGCACCCGTCATTAATGCGTTGCGCAAAGAAGTGGACCACAAGCAGACTGAGTTTGTGAAATCCGGCAAGCTTGTGCCGCTTCCTTTGTCCAGTCGACATTACAATTTCAAACTCAAGCAGTGGCTTTTTGGGAAGGCTGGCGACGAAGAAATTGGTCGCATGATCGAGCGCAAGGTTTATTGGCAGACGCGCCTGGTTGGCGGAAATGTGTGGCTGGGCGATCCGACCGAAGCTCTTTACTTCGACACGACTACTGACCGCATTGTCGAGATTGCTGCTGGCCTCGCGCAGCGGGGACTCTTCACATTAAATCGGCGTCACGCTACCGCGCTTCCAGCGTTGATAGATCAACAGGACCGATTCGAGTCCGAGATGGGCGCGGCGATGCGGCAATTGGAAGAGAAACACGTCTTCGAGCGTGGCTACCGCTGAGTAATGGCCTCCATCCAATAAGTTAGTACGAAACCAATTGGCGGCGCAAAAGGGAGCGCGTCGCCTCAAGGGCGGACGACTCGTCCACATCGCGTTCGGCAGAGAACGCGATCAAATCACGCATAGCGATATGCCCTTTGCCACCCATGCAATCCAGAATCTGACGCTCGATTGGATCAAGCTGATGTTCAATTCGCAAGGAACGTCCCAGCAATGTTGCTTTGGCCTTTGCGGGAAGGCTGCCGTCGGTCACTTGAGCGTCGAGAAGAGCGGTAGGACCAGCGCGGCATAGCCACTTATCTTTCAAAATCTCCTGCCAACCAAGGCGTCTCGTCGCGCGTTCGGCAGCAAATGCAGCCTCAATTTCCATACCCGCGGCGAAACGTGGTGGTGGCGATACATCGATACGTTCCCAAGGCGGACCGCAGGTGGCATCGCTCCACTGGAAAGAGATGATGAGGGAGACGACCCGTATATATCCTTGTGCCCGCAAATTGCGGGCCCATTCATCAATCGATTTTAGAAATGCCTCGTAACTATCGCCTTTAGCATGTCCCACTGAATATTCAATTGCGCGGTGTTCAAAGAGCCGCAGTATATGGATATCTATCGCGGCGCCATTGAGCCATTTTCGCAATCGATCGACTAGCGGCTCGTCCTTGCGCTCCCCTAGTTCGGTGACAATCTGTGCAATGCCTCCGGGCATGAGGTAATGCGGCAAGCCGGCGATAATCCTCTTCTGAATGTCTTCGCCGGACCGACCGCCGTCCCTAAATTGGACGTCATCCAGAGGCGAAGGCACAAATGGAGGATTTGCCGTTATCAGGTCGAATGTTTCGCCGCGCACACTTTCGTAAAGGTCGCCGACGGCAACTTCCAGATTGGTGACTTTAGATGCTCGGGCGTTGAAGCGTGCGCAATTGGCTGCCCGCGGATTTATATCGATAGCGCGTACTTGGTCTGTGTGGCTCGACGCGAGCAGCGCATGTATGCCAGACCCAGTGCATAGGTCGAGGGCGCGGGAAAAACGACGGCGAAACGTACAGCGGGCAAGATTGCGACTATCGCGACCTATGCCCATCACATGATTAGAGGGAACCTTAGGGTATCCAGGATGTGGAAGCTCGGGCCAAGCGTGATCCGAGAAAATCAGTCGCGTGTCAACAGGAAAGATCGATGCGCGCGCGCGCGCTGTACCTGCCTGATCAGTTACGAGGAGCCCGGCTCGGTACATCAGATCAAGCTCGAAGACGGAGAATAATCGCTCGATTTCCTCGGCCGGAAGACCACCTTGCAAGAGAAACAGATCGATCGCCAAATCAAGCGAATCTCGTGTGGCGAGCCGCTCGGAACGGTATATTGGGACGTGACGCCACTGAAGATCGGACAGATCTTCCAGCCCAAGTCGCTCGCGTACTAAGCACTCGGAGTATCCGGCGGCTTCGAGTTTAGAAACTATATCGCGAAGAAGAGGTATGTCGTCGTTATCGACGTTGAACGTAGCTGGGTCGGACATAGCTGACTTAAGCCGCAATCTAATGGCCGAGGTCGGCATGGCGGAGACTCTAGCATCCGGACATCATGTGACTTATGGCTCGGTCAACCAGATGCAGGAAGAGTCCGCACGCACCATAGAGTATCCAGGCTTTGCAGGTAAACTGCCTTATGCAAGTCCCTCATGCCCGGGAAGGCCATTCCATTAGTTCGACATTTTTCCCCGTCGACTGCGGATCCACACTCGCGCCGAGGCGTTTATTCTCGTCGCTCGTTGGAGCACCACCTCTGCCCATAGGACATAAAGAAGCGGCTCCGGCGTCAATCCATCCAGCGGTTCGAGCTTTTGATCCTTCGTGCCTTCTTTCCACGCCAGATATGCCAGAAGCATGCCGTTAAATCCGCCAGGTCTCCACATTGTACAGTTTGCCATTGATCCTACGCGAACATTGCTCAACCACGCTGGGAACGTCCCTCAGTGTTAGAGGCTATAAAATGAATGATGATAGAAATCTAGGCTATGCAGACTGGATGTTAGTAGATACCACATTAGTTGCGATCGGCTGTTGCGTCCGAGCTAACACCTTACGTTTCAATGCCGACGTGGCACACGCGCCCGACGATGTAGTCGCTCGACTTCTGGCCGTCCTTAAGTCTTACGATTTCGCTCGAGTATTCAATGTTGTGAGGACGTAGGATCAAATGACGGCCGTCGCACTCTACATATTTGATCGTGCAAGAGCCATTCTTGCGAATAGCGTAGATGTTACTTACTCCTTTGCGATAAGGTGTTAACGAGTTATATTGCCGGTCGATCAACAGCGTTGCTCCAGGCACAATACGAGGGTGCATACTCATTCCTTCTTGCATATCCGCTTTGAGGATCACGAACCGCTCCCAATTCCTTTGTTCACCCTCCACTTCTTGCCTCAAACGTTTTAGGAAGCTTTTTTTTACCTTCAGTATCTCCTTGATGTGCATGTTCAGGATCAGCGCTTCGGAAGCAGCAATATGCAGATCGACAACCACGACGTTTTCGAATTCATCCTCGCTGGGCGGAACAATGGAAGCACGCTTATTGACCTCGTTAGGGTCGATGAGGTCTAAGTATCGAAAGGTGCTGTACATTTAGAACTTTATCCATACCTTCGATGCTAAGGCCGCGCTTGCGGTTCAGAAAATTGGAAATATGTGCTTGTTTGAAACCAGTCTGTTCCGCCAGGTGCAAGCCCGTTAGCTTCCCAGCATCAATACGTTCCCAGAGAGTATTGCGAAGATGTTCTTGCAGCATGCGGAACTTCATACTCAGAGTATAACAGCGTGTAATAGCTTATAGCTATTCACAATATAAGTATAGCCTCTGCAAGGAAATAGAGTTCTTGACTTAGGAGTTAGTGAACTATACGATTTCGACAATCCTACATTCTTATAGTTGACTTATGTGCGGGACAAGGGAAAAGGCCTTTTTCATGATAGAAGTACAATGTCAGACTAATCAAGAGAGGCTTAAATAGTGCGGAGTTACTTCCTGCAGAACGATACAAAGATTGTTACAGTCAATTCGCTTTAACGGACGGTATTACTCAGAACGGGATGGTGCTCGAGTCTGGTTATGAAGAGGAATACTTTCGAGAGCCTAGATGAGATAATTTTGAATGTGGCAATAACTATTTAGTTTCTTACATATATAGAAGAGCAGGTCATCGTAAAAATAACGTGCCCTGGACCGATAAGTCGGTGCCGGGGCTTTTTTGTTTCACAAAAAGGGAGGCAATCATGAACTTCACGGGAAAGATCGAACGTTACGAGATCCGAGTCGAACTGAAGTATTGCGAACGCTGCGGCGGATTGTGGCTTCGTTCGGAAACAACGTTTGGGGTGTACTGCGCAACTTGCAGTGCCCATTTAGCGGCGATGCCAAACGCGCGCGAGCCCAGACCCTCTAAAACGAGGCGTCGCCGAACGCGCCTGCAGGGATCTAAAGTTGAACGAGAATACCGAAGGGAAGGATGGAATGTGGATTCGGTTGAGTATATGGGGGGTGTAGGCGTGGAGGTCTCGGCATGACGATCCCACAGACTCCGCGGATAAAGGTGGCTTATCTTATTGCGCAAGCCGAGCTGCTACCATCGGTACTGTTTGGCGAGAGAGGGGCGGTTTTGGCCCTACCGAAGACGCACAATGGCGCTGCTGCGGCGATTCGCTCGATGCTCGGTGGAAGTCGGAAGAGTGCCCTCCTTATTGGGACGCGAGTTTTTTCGATCACATGTGACGTCATACACCATGAGGAACTTCGAGGATGTCGCGATTTTTGTAACTGACATGGAGCAAGCAATCGACAAACTAAGCCCAATTGCAAAGAAGCTACTCGCAATGAATGTTCTGGAGGAGTACACGCAAGACGAAGTAGCTCGGCTACTTGGCTATAACTTGAGGACCGTTCGCCGACTCTTGCAGGGCGCAGTGGACCAGTTATCTGAGATACTCCTTACCGCCGGTTTGATGGAGGAGATAGCGGAGGTGAAAAGTTGTCAAGAGGGAAGAAATTACAAATTCAGTGTAAGTCGCTCAAAGGAAGGTAAAAATAAATATACGAAAAATGTCCGCATACCCCCCTCTAATTTGGTATCCTAAACTTAAGAGTTGAGAAAAGGATTTTCGAAGGGCGCGATGCAAATCGTGCCCTTTTCTTTTTGGTGCAGAATGATGACGCGCTGGGCGCCGAAGCGACCGCGAGTGTGACGTAAAATCAAGAATAGTCGTAAAGACTGGAATTTGGGATTGGCGAGGGAAGGCGCGAACGGAAGCCAGCATGGACATGACCTGGGTCACGGATCGAGTTGCACTGGGCGGGGGAATCTGGAACGCGCGAAACATGGAAGAACTGGCGCAATCCAGAGTGACGCACGTGCTGAATATGCAGCTCGAATTCGATGATCGGCCATTGGCCGAGGTTTTTGGGGTTCAGGTGCTGTGGAATCCCACGGATGACGATTTTCTGCCGAAGTCTCCCGAACTGCTCAAACGTGGCGTCGATTTCGCCCTGAAGGCATTGGAAGATCCTGAGGCACGACTTTACATACATTGCGCCGCGGGGGTGCATCGCGCACCGATGATGACGCTGGCGGTATTATGCGCAATGGATTGGGAGATAGAAGCGGCTATGGTGCTGATCGAGACGCGAAGACCGGTGGTTGATTTCGCCGACGTGTATGTTGACAGTGTGCGCCATTTTCTGGAGTCGCGGATTGAGAGCAAGCCGCAAAGTACGGATTGACGAGCAAAATTGCGTTGGAGGAAATATGAGAAAGGCCCGCCGCTCGGAAGAGCGGCTTTCTTATTGGCCCGAGTTGGGGTCGCACGCGCTGACGAGGAGGGAACAAGAGATGCCCAGAGGGTTTGCGATAAATAAGACGTGCTTGCGCCTGGCGGCGACGGTGATTTCGCTTATTGTGGCGTTGACCTTGTCGTCCACATCGCAGGCACAAGGGCCGGCGTTAACGACTGTGAGCGATACGGTATATCGGGCAGATGGAACGGCTGCGGCCGGCACGGTGCTGATCTCCTGGCCGTCTTTTCAGACCTCGGAGGGAGACGCGGTGGCTGCGGGCAATCTAGCTGTAACGCTCGGAACGGCGGGATCGTTTACCGCGCAACTGGTTCCGAACGTGGGAGCGTCTCCGGCGGGTACTTACTATGTGGTCGTTTTTCAATTGGATGATGGAACTGTACGAACGGAGTATTGGGCGGTTCCGGCGACGTCGCCTACTACTATCGCGGGGGTGCTGACGACGCCAGGCACTGGACTTGGGAATCTTTCGGTCACGCAAGGGTACGTAAATGCGGCAGTAGCGGCGGAGAATGCGACGGTGGCTCACCTGGCGGGAACGGAGACGATTACGGGGACGAAGCAGTTCACGGCGCCACCTTCGCTTCCGACGCCGGTCACAGCCACTGATGCTGCGAACAAGAGTTATGTGGATACGGCGGTATCGAATGTGGGCTCTGGAGCTTACGTTGCGATCGCGGGCGGGTCCATGACGGGTCCTCTGGTTCTTCCGGCTGATCCGACCTCACCGAATCAAGCGGCGGATAGAAATTACGTGGACAACGGGCTTGCAGCTAAGGCGAATCTGGTGAACGGAACCGTCCCGCCGAGCGAATTGGGAGGCGGAGTGGCGAGTTCGGCAACTTGCCTGAATGGCAATTCGACGTGGGGAACATGCGGGGGCGGCGCGCCGGCGGGGATTTCCTACGCTACGACGGCGCTGAATTGGACGCAGACGATCTCCAACTCATTGACGGGCGGCACGCAGGCGACAGTTACATTGACGCCTTGTCCGGTGGGCATCGACACCAGCGGCATCGGACTGTATCAGATCTCGATCTTTGTCAGCGGCCAGGGATTACAGGAGACGCAGCAGGTTACCGGCGGAAGTTGCACATCCGGGGCAAGCTCGGGAACAATTGTCTTCACCCCATTCGCCTCCTACTCGGCCGGATATACGATCGCTTCGGCCACTTCCGGAGTGCAAGAGACATGGAACTCCGCTTGCGGAACCCTTTCGCGTGTTACCAGCAATGGCTATTGCAATGTAATTCTGCCCGCCAACAACACGGCGAACAATAGCGCCAACAGCTACGGAATTTATGGAACTCTGTTCCTGCACGGAGCCCAAGCGACGTTGAGCGGGTACGGAGCAAAATTCTTTTGTGTTGGCCGAACGCCATGCATTCAGGTGGGCGACCTTAACAGCGCAGATAACTATGTATCCATCACAGTTCAAGGGCTTAGCTTCAACTCCTGCGGCCATACCTGCGGCTCGCAATATCCCGACTACACCACTAATGCCGCTTACGCGGGCGTGAACATCAGCAATACGGTAACCGCCAGCGGAGTGCAGACGATCACGACGGCGACGGCACACGGCTTTCGGCCTGGGGACATGGTGACGATCCTGTTTACGGACAACTCTGCCTATTGGGGGGATTGCGTGGTGCAGTCCGTGCCTTCGACGACGACCTTCACCTGCAAAGGGTCGGGCACGATCGCCTCGCAAGCGACTCCGGGCGTGGTGGCTCTGGCCTTTGTAGCGGTTTTGGACAATGCGAGCAGCACGCATCTGGTAGATCTGACTTACGACTTTAACAACGGCGCCGGCCGTTTCAATAACTTCTTCGATTTCTGGGACGATGAAAATGCCACGGTCGAGCACTTCGATAATAACGGCTATCCCATGAATGCTAGCCTCACCTGGTCGGGATCGTTTATCTTTTCGGGCGGCGCGGCTCACGCTCCGAATAGCGGCCAGCAGTTTGCGCCGGTGATTACCGTACGCGACTCCACCGTCACCGCCAACGGTTCGAATTGCGTGACCGATTACAACTCGAACGGGCTGTACTTCGATAACACGGTTTGCCAGGCTACCGGGCCATGGGAGGTCTATTCCTCGACTTATCGAGGCAACTACCAGGGTGCGGAGATCACGAATATCTACTCCGAAAATGAGGTCAGCGGTAATCCATCGGGCTCGGGCGCGACTTCGCCCTTTCCCGGCTTGGGGGTTGCGGGAGCGATTTTTGGAGCGTCGGGTCCAGGACACTTCAACATCAAGGGCGGAACGGGAATGGGCGGCGCCTTTCCCAGTGGCGGGACTGGATCGACACCCTACACTTACTACATCGTCGCCCACGATACGACGGCAAGTAAGAACACCTCGCCCCTGCAGATCCTCAACTGGGCATCGACCGGATCGGATTCTATTCCGGTGAAGTGGCCGCGCATCGCGAATGGTGCGGACACGATCACCTATGACGTAATCCGCATGACGTCTCCGTCCAACAATAGCGCAACGCCGCCGAGTTACAACGGCACTCCTTATCCGGCTTACAACGAATCGTGTCCAGGTGGCTCGGGCGGGGCTTGCGGATCGGTTGCGACTGGGCTATCGCAGTCCGCGGCGTGCTCTGGCCTGGTCTGCACTTACACCGATGCGGGATCATCCACCACGGCGGCTTACAGCGTAAATATCGGCACTTGGACGGGGCAACTCAACTTCTGGCCTGGGGCACTGGTGGTGGTTGGTGGCTCTCCCTACAGTGCGCCGGTGGATGTTGACAACGAGCAAGGCCCAACGGTTGGAGTTGGACTGCAAGGCGGCGCGATTCAGAGCGCAAAACGGTGCAACGCTTTCACGCTCGCGTCTCCCGGCGGATATGACATCTGCCTTACGGGGTTAGCGGATGGCTACCCGAACCAGCCTGCGCTCTTGTTGCCGGATGGATTTCCCGGCGAACGCATGATCCCGTCGAAAGGGCGGATTAACTTCCTGGACACAGGATCGGCTCTCGACCCGCACCATATTATTACCCTGCTCGACTCACAACCTGGACTTACACAGGCATCGCCGAACTAACGACCGCCAGCCAATGCTAACGATGTGTGGATTGGGACGGACGTAGCTCCGGGATCAGGCTTTACGGCTGGCCGGTTGGCGTTTGGCGCACCGGTTTCAATTACGAATTACATTGGAGAAATTGGCGACGGCGTAACTGCGGACTGGCTGGAAAGGCTGAGCACATCACTTAAAGAATTCAATGTGCCGGCGAAGTTCGATCAGAGCGTTACGATCGCGGGACTTGCGAATGGATGCCTCAATATTGCGTCGGGCGTAATTGCATCGACTGGAAGCGCTTGCGGGACGGGCGGCGGCGGAGGCAGTGTAAGTTCGGTCTTTGGCCGTTCAGGGGCAGTGGTTGCTGCGAGCGGTGACTATACAGTAGCTCAAGTTACGGGAGCGGCGGTGGACGCCGATGTGGTACATAACACGGGCAATGAGACGATCGCCGGTACTAAGACTTTCACAACTAATGTGACTATAACTTCCGACTTAGTGCTGCCGGAAGGACTCGGCTATGTTCCCGCGGTTGGCGGTATTGGCCTGGATACAGCCGCTGGTTTGCCAGTGGTGAATATTGCAGGCACAACAGAGCAAATTGCTTTGACAAATTCCAATACCAGCGGACAAGCGGGGACAGCTCTCGCCCTCGCCAACACTCCTACGCAGTGCAGCGGCGCGTTTGCGACGGGCATTGCGGCGAACGGAAATGCGAATTGCACAACTCCAAACGTTATTCAGCTCGCGGAGACTACGCCACCGGCGGGCATTCCTAACTGGGGAGTGTTCTGGTTTGATTCGGCTACACATACTCCGCGGGTTATCGAGAATGATGGGCAAGTTACTCAGTTGGGACTAACTAACTTGTTCAACTCGGACCCGGGTGGAGATCCGGCGGATAACCTTGAAGAGCGCAACGGAAGCGGGTCGGAAAATTTGCGGGTCTATTCGAGTTATACGAATAGTACGGCGTGGGCGCGGACATCTCTGGGATTTGATGCTGCGGATAATCCGCCTGTGGGGTATGCGGTGCTGCGAAGCGAGAACTCGACGTCAGCGTCGGCGGCGGGTTTGGGATTTTGGATTGGTAGCGGGCTGAAGTGGGTATTGGACCCTACCGGCACGCTGAAACCCTGGACAGACAATCAGTTTAGCCTTGGCAGCGATAGTGGGAACGCGGCTAAGAGCGTGTTTGCGAAGACGTCATTTAATTCGGTCGTGTATGGGCGACACGATTTTGAGATTCCGAACGATGCGGTGACGGGCACGGTGGTGAATAAGTTGGCAGTGTTCAATGGGAATAATCCTTTGCAGAGTGTAGTGGCAGGGACTTCGTCGACTAATGGAGTGGTTGGGTTGGTACAGGGCGGCGCGGGGACCAGCGGAAATGCGGTAGTTACCTGGCAGGGATATGGTTACTGCATCTTTGACGGTATGACTACGGCTGGGGATACAGTAGTGGCGAGCGTGATCACGGCGGGGGATTGTCATGATACGGGATCTAGCGGACAGTTTGGGGCGCAATTAATTGGGTATGTCGATGGCAGTAACTCGACGTCTGGTCAGACTAATGGCATGCGGGTTAGCTTGCAGGCTCCGACGGGAAGTGGGAGCGGGGGCGGTGTTTCTTCTGTATTTGGGCGCACTGGGGCAGTTACTGCGGCATCGGGGGATTACTCGGTTGGGCAGGTTACTGGGGCGGCGGTTGATTCGGCGGTGGTGCATCTGGCGGGGACGGAGACTATTAGTGGGGCTAAGACGTTCTCCAGCGATGTTACTCTTAGCGGGAATTTGAATGTGGCGGGGAATATTAATCAGACGAGCACCGGGCCTACGCAGTGGTCGGGGCAGGAGTGGACGGGGACGACCGTTACTGTGCCGGGTGGGATGGCTTTTTCACTTGGAGTGGGATCAGATAGTACGTTCCATTGTCAGCTGGCTGGCGGCGGATCGTGCATCGCGGCGTCGGTTTCGCCCAGTACTAGCGTTAACGGGCATGCGCTTTCGCCTAATGTTACGGTGTCGGCTTCAGATCTTACTACTGGGATACTGCCGGCTGGGCAATTGCCTGCTGCTACTTGTTCGTGGGTTACGGTGCCTACCCAAAGCGGGTCGGGGAATGCTTTTGCGGGGACGAATAAGGCGATCGTTTGGGGCGTTTACAATCCGTATCCTTGCGTGACTAACAATGTGGCTTATGTGGTGGGAACGGCTGATGACACGAGTAACAACTATGCGCTGGGGCTTTACTCGGGGTCATCGGGCGGGACGGGGACGCTGATTGCTACTACGGCTTCTACTGCTGGAACTACTTTCGCGCCTTCAACGGGCATCAAGCACATTGGGTGGAATGCTACTAATGTTGTTGTGCCGGCGGGACGGATTTACATTGCGCTTACCAGTAACTGCACGTCTTCGTGCGCGGCTTTGCTGGGGACGCCGGGAAGTGGCGTGACCTGGGCAGCGAATATACAGGTTAGCGTTACTACTGGCGGGGCCGCGTTACCGGGTACGGTGACATTGCCTGCGGACAGCTTTAGTTCTGGCGCATCGATTCCTTCGTTGATTGTGTATTAGCCCGATAAAGACCTCCTATGATCAGACAATGGTTGTTGCTTCTTCTTTTAGGGGCGCCGCTGGCTTGCGCTTCGAATTATTACGTTGATTGCAACTATGGGTCGAACGGGAATCCGGGGACCAGTCCGCAGTTGGCTTGGCGGACTTTGCTGGAGGTGGGAATCTCGATCTTTCAGCCGGGCGACACTATTAACCTGATTCGGGACTGCACTTGGCATGAGACGCTTACGCCGCCTTCTAGCGGGAGCAGCGGGTCTTTGATCAAGATTGACAGTTATGGGAACGGACAGCCTCCGCATTTGACAGGGTATTTGCCGATTGCGGCTAAATGGTGGACACAGGTTGGGACCTCGAATGTATGGTCGGCCAATTTGTATTCGACTACCAGCGGGCTTTCTACTGTGGTGACTTGTGGAGTGCGGGGGTTTTACTGCCTGACGCAAGCGCCCTCGCAGTTGGAGTATGTGCGGTTTGGCACCACGTGGGGAATTGCTCAGGCGAGTCAGGGTGCACTCAGCCAGGATCGGGATTTCTGGTACGACTCTACCAATTACATTTTGTATGTTTACAGCGCCAGCGGAAATCCGGCTTCGCATTACTCCAGCGTGGCGCCGATCGCGCTTAGCGGCGAGACGATGCTGAATCTTAATGGAGTGTCATGGCTGGAGATTCAGCATTTGAAGATTGACTGGTTCGATGGTTACGGGGTGCAGATTCAGGAAGCCAGCGATCACGTTTGGCTGGCCAATATATCGGCTGACAGTGAAGTCGAGAATAGCACGGTGCCGCTGGGTTTTTATGTGCATCCTTCGGGCACGCCAGTGGATATCCATCTTTATAACACTGACGCCAACATGAACTATTCGGGTTATGAATTTGCCAGCCCGGGTTGTGCTAGCGGCGGGTGTGCCTTTGAAATCAAGAACTGCCGCGCCTATGCAAATCGCGCTTATGGGATTGTCGATAGCGTGGATGGAGCGGTCAGTTATGACTATTGCCACCTGTACGCCAACAATCTGGCGACGGCGGTGACGGTCGACACTTCCGGAACTCCTGGGCCGACTGCTGGCACACATAATATTGCCGCGGAGACGCCGCCGTGGGTGCGGGAGTGGCACCGGTGGCCGGCTTATACGACGGTGACTTATGACGATCCGGGGTTGGTGCAGTACAGCGATACCTACATTAATTCGTTGCTGCCGATGATGGCATCGAAAGCGATTCCACTTTCGATTGCGGTGGTGACTGGGGGAAGTTATTCGCAGTCGATTATCAGCGAAGTGCAGGGCTGGATCAATGCCGGATGGGACATCAATACGCACTCGATCTCGCACGAGTACTGGGATCCTCCGGCGGCGAGTTGCGGGACCGGCGGGCCGTTTCCGGTTCCTTGCCATGCGTTTGAGGGGTTGCAGTACACGGGCAATATTGCAACCAGCGTAACTCTGAACATTTCCCACCCGGCAGCGGGGCAGGCGTTGATGACGGTGACACCAGTTCCTGATGATCCAGCCGCGGATATTACGTGGAATATGACGCCGGCGCCGCCGGAACAGACATCGAACGGACTCGACACGCTGGGCGGGATTTTATATACGCTCGAGCAGCGCGGCGTGTTTTCAGTGAACCTGGATGTGAATGCCAAGAGCACGGCTCGGAGCATCTCGCTGGCGGACGTGACGAATCTGGATATTTTTAGTTCGGCGCAGAACCTGGACCTTGATGAAACACAGATGGAAACAGAGGAGATGACCTGGGCGCAGCAATGGATGAATCTGAATCTGACAGGCCTGCCTACTGGACGCGTGTACGTTATGCCGGGGAGTTATGAAGATCCTTTGACGGAAAACCTTGCGGCTAGCCTAGGCTATGTTGGGGTGCGGGGGACGGGCAGCTTAAAGCCTTGTTGCGGCGCTAATACGACTCTGGCTTCGGGGTATGACGTGTTCAATATTCTAAGTCAGGGTGCGGTTCCTTATTACCAGGGACTTAGTTATCAGGCTCTGCGGAATCGAGTTAGCCAGGACTTATTCAAGAATGCGCTGTGGGGGAGGCCGATTGGATATTTCTGGCACGTGAATGAGTTGCGTCCAGATGAGGTTGAGAATTTCATGGATGCGCTGGTGCAGGGCGGGGCGACGCTGGAATCGAATACGCAGATGGTGAACTTTCTGCTGTCTTGCCAGCAGAATGATGCTGTGCCTGCGGGATACGTATCTGGTAGTTATTACGTTTGCCCTTCGAGCGGGACTGAGGCGGATTTTCGGCCGACGGTTAATTCTCCGGTACGAGATATGGGGATGAACATGGGTACGGAATATCAGTATGACCTGATGGGGATCAATCAGAATTCGTTTGGGACGGGTTGGGAGATTGGGGCTTATGCGTATGTGCCGGAGAGCTTCAGCGCTAATCATTGAGTAGTTGAAAGGAAATTGACGGAGCGGGGGCGCCAGCAAGAGCCGTGGTTGAAACGCCTTGCTGAGCCGCCGGTGGTGTTAACAAGCACGGGGTCCCTCCCCTTCGGCTCCGCTCAGGGTCGGGGTGACAACGGTGGGAGATCAATGGTTGAAACGGTAGGGATGTCGAGGCCGAATCCGAGGTTGACATGGGAGTATCCACGGGATTGCTGTTGTGACGCCGGAATTGACGCCGGATTATCTGGAGTGGTTGGGACAAAACCTTGATGTGCGGGACAAGATTCAACGGCAACTTCGGGAAGAAGTGGGGCCCGGGAAGATATGCGAGCGGACGGCGCGGGATGGGTTCATCGAAAGATTTCTGAAGATCAGGACCAAGAATGCGAGCCGAATATTTTTTCGATTGAACCGGGCGCAACAGGAGTATTCGTGGCGGTGTCTGGCGGAGAATAGCAACCGGAATGTGGTGCTCAAGGCACGGCAGGTCGGGATTACGACTTATATTGCCGCGCGGTTTTTTGTCCAGACGATAACGCAGGGGGGCACCCTGAGCATGCAGGTTACGCAGAACAGGGAGTCGGCGGAAGATATTTTTCGGATTGTCCGGCGCTTTTGGGAGAACCTGCCGGATGAGGCACGCAAGGGGCATTTGAGGACTTCGTATCGCAATGCGCGGCAGCTGGTGTTTCCGAATATGGATAGCGAGTATTGCCTGGCTTCGGCGGAAGAGAATGCGGGGAGGGGGCGGACGATACAGAACCTGCACTGCTCGGAGGTTTCGCGCTGGGGGCGTAAAGGGGACGATGCGCTGGCTTCGCTGCGACGCTGGCTTCGCTGCGCGCGGCGGTAGTGCCAGGAGGAGATATTGTGCTGGAGTCGACTCCGAATGGCGCGGGCGGGTTGTTTTATGAGGAGTGGCAGCGGGCGCGGGATACGGGATATACGCGGCACTTTTTTCCGTGGTGGTTTGATCCGGCCTATGCGGTTGAGCCGGGCGCTAATTTTTCGCCTACACCGGAAGAGGCGGAACTGGCGGCGGCCCAGGGACTAACGATTGAACAGTTGGCGTGGCGGCGGAAGCAATGGGCGTCGTTGCGCGGATTGGCAGCCCAGGAGTTTGCCGAGGACCCGGTGTCGTGTTTTCGGGCTTCGGGAGAATGTGTTTTCGAGTTGGCGGCGGTGGAGCAGGCGCTGTGCGGGTCGGTGGAACCGTTTGAGATGCGCGAAAATGGACGGCTGATGATATGGCTGCCGGCGCACCCGGGACGGGAGTATGTGATTGGGGTCGATCCGGCGGGGGGTGGGGTGGACGGGGATTATTCGTGCGCGCAGGTGATCGATCGGAAGTTGGGGACGCAGTGCGCGGAGTTGCATGGGCATTGGACACCGCGAGAGCTGGCGCGGAAGATTGTGCAACTGGGACTGGAATACAACACGGCGCTGATGGCGGTAGAGCGGAACAATCACGGATTTGGAGTGCTGGCTTGCCTGGAGACTCTGGAGTATCCGCGAGTGTTTGTGCAGAACGGCCAGGGTGGGTGGGTGACTTCGGCGGTGAGTCGTCCGGCAATGATTGAGAACCTGGCGGAGGCGCTGGTGGAGGGGCCGGGATTGTTCAGGAGCCCGCGGCTATTGAATGAGTGCCGGACGTTTGTGCGGTTTGCCGACGGGAGTGCGGGGGGCGGCGGCGGGAACGCATGACGATTGCGTGCTGGCAATGGCGATTGCCTTGGCGGTGCGGATGAGCGAGGTGGGGAAGGGTAAGGGTGCGAGAGTGGGAAAGTGAACATTCGTGGTGTGGCGGTGGTCACAGGCAGGGCGGTGTTGCAAAGGGTAGATTGCGATTATGAGGGGTCGGACCGAGCCGTGGCCGGCTGGACGGACGAATGCGTCCGTCTCTACGTAGCCAATGCCTACTCGCGCGGTGCAGCATGTTCGACGGATGCGGGGTGGGGCGCAGAGCCACTTGATGCGCTGCGACGACGAGCATTATTACGTCGTGAAGTTTCGCAATAATCCGCAGCATGAGCGGGTGCTGGCGAATGAGTTTCTGGCTACGCGGCTGGCGGAGTGCGTGGGGCTGCCGGTTCCGATGGCGGAGGTGGTGGAGGTTCAGGCCTGGCTAGTGGAGCACACGGCGGAGCTGACGATCGTATTGGGAGGCCATGAGATTCCGGTCGAGGCGGGATTGCAGTTTGGATCGCGGTATGTCGTGAGTCCGGTGGAAGGGCAGGTGCTGGATTATCTGCCTCCTGAGATGCTGGATCGGGTGCGGAATCTGGATACGTTTGCGGGGATTTTGGCGCTGGATAAATGGACTTGCAACGCGGATGGACGGCAGGCGGCATTCTGGCGGAAGATGCGGGAGAAAAAGTACTCGGCTTCGTTTATCGATCAGGGATATTGCTTTAATGCGGGAGAGTGGACGTTTCCGGATTTTCTGTTGCGGGGAGTTTATCCGCGGAATGAGGTTTATGCGCGGGTGAATGGGTGGGCGTCGTTTGAACCGTGGTTATCGAGGATTGAGAAGCTGGATGAGGATGCGATCTGGCGGGTGGCGGGAGAGATTCCTCCGGCGTGGTATGGAGAGTCGTGGGATGAACTCGAAGGGCTGGTGCATCGGCTGATTGAGAGAAAGACGATTGTGCGGGAGTTGATTCTGGCGTTTCGCGGGTCGCCGCGGAGACCATTTCCGGAGTGGGGGAATGAGGCTTAGGTTGGTGCCGAGTTTCGCTCGGGGTGGTACGGCTGGGTGTGCCACTCAGAGATGATTGTTGATGACTGAGAGACGACAGCTTGATCTTTACCTACTGCGATTTCTGCCGCATCCTTTGCGCGACGATTTCGTTACGGTCGGAGTGTTGCTGCTGGAGAGCGACGGTGGGTTTGGGGAAGTTCGGTTTACGCGGGATTGGAAGATGCTCCAATGCGTGGCTCCGGATGTGGAGTTGGAGTGGTTCAGGGTGGTGGAGAGCGAGCTTCGGGGAAGCCTGGGGAGTTTGCGACGGCGCGAAGAATTGGTCGCTACAGTGAATGAGAGATTCGGAACGATGATCGATGTGGCGCCGACCAAGGCGGTTTTGACGGAGGATCCGGCGAAAGAAATGGAAGTGCTGACATCGATGTACCTAGCGCCAATGCAGCGCGGTGAGCGGAGTCAACCACGGACGGGGCGGGGCGCGATTGTAAGTACGATGAAGGACGCTTTCCGGGATGCCGGGGTTCTGGAGTTGATGCAGCGAGACATCGATTTGTCGAAGTACACGTGGGTAGGCGATCCGCAGCGAATTGATTTTGGATATCGGGTGCGAGGGACGCTGAGAATGTTTCACGGCGTGTCAACGTCAGGGAATGTGGAGATGGTGTGGGGGTTGGGACTGCGATTTGCGTTTGTCGCGAAGGCGATGAGGGCTGAACAAATGCAGGGCTCACTGACGGCGATCGTGGAGGGCTTTCCTGCGGAACCGGATGAAAAGATGCGATCTGCGTTTGAGATGCTGAAAGCGAATGAGGTGGTGGTCCGCAGGGTGGATGAGGTGGTAGAGATCGCGGTCGAGGCGAGACGGGAGCTGCGGGCGTGAGAGCGTTTTGGGACTTGATTACGGCAGCTATCGTAATCGCGGGCGTGGCGGGGTCTTTTATTCCGAGCACGATTCTTAACACCGCAGCCCTGCCAGTAACTGTTGTATCAGAGAAATGATGTGATTTTGGTAGGGCGTACACGGCACGGCGAAAGCCGTGCCGTTCGTGTTTATGGGGGGGAACGCCTTGATGCCGTCGGGGGAGAGATGAGAGACGTAGGGGCCCTTCGACTGCGGTTGCTGCTCATTTCGTGAGCAGCAATCCTCGCTCAGGATGACAAGAGTAAGCGACCGCAGAGCCACATAGGACGGGGAGACTAATGAATATTCGAGAGAAGGTGCGCGGCGCTTGGCGTCGGGCGGGAGACTTGTCATTATCTTTATCTTTGCGGGAAATGCTTTCTACTGGTTTGTTTGCAGGGCGGGGCGGACGGATGACGGTGGGACCGGGGTCGAACCTGGCTCCGTTCTCATCGCCGATTTTTCCCCGGGCTGGCACACCGGCGGCTCACACTCTGGTGCCGAAGCCTACGCCGGCGAATCTGCGGCGGTTTTCGGAGACACCGGTGGCGCGGCGGGCGATCAACGCTATCAAGGATCGGATTGTAGGGATGCGATGGCGCATCCAGCCACGGCGTGGGCGCGTGCTGGAGCAAATTCCGGACGGCGCTCAGCGGATACAGATACTGACGGAAAATTTCGAGGCTCCGAATCCAGATGATTCGTTCCGCTCGATGATTGAGCAGGTTCTTGAAGATGTGATCGTTGGTGGGTACGGGGCGATTGAACTTGATCTGGTTGAGGGATGGACGTTGAACTCGACTGACCACAGGTAATAAGGGGACGTGACCGACTTGTAACTTCCCCACGCTTTCGATTCACGATAGAGTTAAGTTTGCGGTCCGCCAGAAGGTCGTGCTTCGGCAGGATGAACACGCTAGGTGAAATGATGAGCACAGAACCTAATCGTCTTGAGCGCCGCGGGGCACAGCGTTTCGAAGTGCACCAACCCCTGGCAATTCACCTTGAAGGGCGAACTGTGCCCGGGTTTACTCAAGACCTGAGCAGCCGCGGAATTTTCTTTTATGCCGAGGTGGCCCTTGCCGAGGGGACGGTGGTGGAGTTGACTTTCATCATGCCCTCCGAAATTACTTTGGGAGACAACATGCCGGTTCGGTGTCGCGGACGGGTGTTGCGGGCCATGCCTTCGGCAGATGGCCAGCGAAGCGGGATCGCGGTGCAACTAGATTCCTACGAATACCTGCCAGCCGATGAACAAGTCACACAATTTGTGCGAGTTTCCGTAGGATCCAGCGATGGAGTAACTTCCGGATCGACCTCGCGCTAAGCAAAGTCAAAGTCATTGATTCGTATTTATTCCCAGGCACATGCCTCCGTCTCAACCCGCACCCAACCCTAACGAATGTGCCCCGTTTTATTATTGTCCGACAGGGACAATAGATGCTTACTTGCCTGCCATTGAGGTAAAGAAGCCGGCACTACTTCGAAGGGTTACAACTTCCGATTATTTGGGCTCGAAAATCACCCGAAATCCACAGCTTCTCAAGCGCTGCCCTATGCCTTACAATTGGACGCAACCAGCAAACCTCGTGGGCTTCTTGTCTAACAATGAACCCGCAGGTGACCTGCCGCCTCGTCTGAAGTTCGCGTCAAAGCTCGCTTCGATTACGAAGGTCATTTGGTCCCTACGCTGGAAGTTCGTAGCATAATAATGAACGCTGAGAGAGTCATGCCCGGGATCGCAGTTGCCCTTCTTACCGAGGATCGCGAACAATCCGTCGTCTTGCAGAGCCGTGTAGAGAGTACCAACCTCGCCCGCACCGTATTAAGCCATGTCGGCTTCCCTTTGGGACCGAGCGATGCCATTTTACGGCAGCTGCAGGATCAGCGGGTTGAAGTCGTTCTGGTCGATATTGATCCGCACAATCCGCAGCGAGCCATACGCACCGTCGAGCTGATTCACGGAAGCATCCCCGAGATCACGATTTTTGCCGTCGGCGAAATGAATCAGCCGGCGAATATTGTGGCCGCGATGCGGGCGGGAGCGCGCGAGTTTCTCGATCACAACGCCAGCCGCGAGGCGCTGCTCGAGGCTTTCACTCGCTTTTCGGCCACCTTGAGCCGTTCGCAACGCAGCTCGAGCAAGGCCCGTGTCCTCACTTTTCTCAATGCTAAGGGCGGAGTCGGCGCCACCACGACGGCCGTAAATACGGCTGTCGCATTGCAGGAGACCCACGGCCGTGTCGTGCTGGTGGATTTCGCTCCCATCGGCCACGCTGCCTTGCAACTGAATCTTCGGCCGCAATTCACCCTGATCGATGCCTTGCAGAATCTGCATCGCATGGATGGTTCGCTGCTCGATGGCTTGATGACGCCGTATCGCAATGGCCTTCATCTGCTGGCCGGAGCTCAGCAGCCGCACAATTCCATCCCGACAGGCTCGGAACTTGCTCGCCTGTTCGACCTGCTGGTAAGTCAGTACCACTTCGTCGTGCTCGATTGCTCAGGCCGCATGGATGGCACGATGCAAAATATCTGCGAGCTTTCGAACGCCGTGCTTCTGGTCGCGCAGACTGACGTTGTTTCGCTGTGGAGCGCCGGCCGCATTCACGCCTTCCTGCAGGAAGGAGCAAGTCGCGATCGGCTGCGCATCGTGCTCAACCGTTACAAAAAAATTCCCGGTTTCACCGACGAGGATGTTGAAAAGGCAACGAACTGCAAAGTGCTCTGGAAGGTGCCCAACAACTTCCAGGTCATTGGACCCGCGATTGATAGAGGCAGCCCGGTAGCCTCGCAAGGCAATCACGAAATCGGGCGCTCCTATCAGGGATTAGCCGCCGAACTCGCGGGCGCGACCACCTCGGGCGACGGCGCGCTTTCGCTGCTCTACCAGCACGACAAGGGCGAAAGCAAGAGCCGAGCCTCCAGCCATCTGGTCGTCTCGCCGATTCGCGCGGGACAATAGATCTACAACTCCATTGTCATCCCGCGCGGCGTATATCGCTCCGCAAACGAAGCTTCTACGGTCTTTGGACCGCTCCCTCCGTACATCGTCCGGCCTCGCCATGCCATCTCCAGCCTTTGTTAGAATCAGTGGTCACCAACGATGACGCCCAAAGTCGCTGAAATCATTTATCAGATGATCGCCTTCCTGTTCGCGATCAGCGTGCACGAATCCGCCCATGCCTGGACTGCGTCGCGCTGCGGCGATCCTACGGCTCGCATGTTGGGGCGCGTGTCGCTCAATCCAATCCGTCACATCGATCTCTTCGGGACGATCATTTTGCCACTGGTTGCGGCCATAAGCCACATTCCGTTGCTGGGCTGGGCGAAGCCGACACCGGTTGATCCGCGAAACTTTCGCCGCCCGGTGATGGACGACATTCTGGTTTCGGTGGCGGGTCCGGTCAGCAACTTCATCGTGGCTACCGGTGCGCTTCTGCTGCTCGGCGGTATCTCGCTCTCATCCGCCTCGGGACACGAATTAATCATGGGATTGCCGGGTGGCTTTACGGGAGCCTCTTCGAATTCCCCATTGACGCCCGTCGCGATGCTGCTTTACGCGCTCATGATTATCAACATTGTGCTTGCCGTCTTCAATCTGATCCCAGTTCCGCCGCTCGATGGCAGCCACGTGCTACGGCATTTTTTATCAGATCCGATACGAAGGATGTATGACCGCATCGGCTTTTTTGCCCTGCTCGCGCTGGTCTATCTGGCTCGGCGGCCTGCTCAACGGCCTACTCCGCCCATTTCTGAGCTTCTATGTTTCCACGCTGGACAAATTCTGAATGACAATTCCTTCCACTAAGAAGCGCGTGCTGAGCGGGATGCGCCCGACCGGAAAACTTCACCTGGGCAACTATGTCGGTGCGCTTGAAAACTGGGTTCGCATGCAGGAGCAGTACGAGTGTTTTTTCGTGATCGTCGACTGGCACGCGTTGACTACCGACTACGCGGATCCTTCGCATCTGAAAGAAAACCTGGTAGACGTAATGCTCGATTGGCTGGCAGCGGGGCTTGATCCCGAACGGTGCGTGATGTTCATTCAATCGCATGTCCCGGCGCACGCGGAATTGCACCTGCTGCTCTCGATGATCACTCCGCTGGGCTGGCTGGAACGAGTGCCAACTTATAAAGAGCAGAAAGAAAATATCAAGGAAAAAGATCTCGGCACATATGGATTTCTCGGGTATCCCGTTCTGCAAGCGGCCGATATTTTGATCTACAAAGCAGATGTCGTGCCCGTCGGCGAAGACCAGGTTTCGCATGTTGAGCTGACGCGCGAGATTGCGCGGCGGTTCAATCAGTTTTATCCAGTAACAGTTGAAAGCGAAAAATTAACTCCGGCTCAACGAGCATGGTGTACAGCGAAATATGGCGAGGTTCTTTTTAATACCGTCTACGCGGTAGAACCCATTTTCCCGGAACCTCAGTCTCTGCTCACCCCCGCTCCGCGCCTGCCCGGAACTGATGGCCGCAAGATGTCGAAGTCGTACGGAAACACTGTGATGCTCAGCGATCCCGAACCAGTCGTGCGGCAGAAGCTCAAGACCATGGTCACCGACCCGGCGCGCGTGCGGCGCACTGATCCGGGCGATCCCGATGTTTGTCCGGTAGGCGATCTGCACAAAATATTCAGCAGCAAAGAGACCATGGCCAAGGTTTACGAAGGCTGCCGATCGGCTGGAATCGGCTGCATCGAATGCAAAGGCTGGGTTGCCGACGCAATCGTCAAAATTCTCAATCCCATGCAGGAGCGCCGCAAAAAATACGAGGACAATCCCCGCCTCGCATGGGATATTCTGGAAGCCGGTTCGGCCCGCGCTCGAGAGGTCGCGGGCGCAACGATGGATGAAGTTCGCGAATCGATGGGACTGGATTATAGCTTGAACAAAACTCCGGACGATAATTCGAACAACAGTTCGAAAATCAGTTCGAAGAGTAGTTCAAACCCCAGCTCCACCGGTAGATCGTCTAAAGGATTCCACGAAGTGACCGATTTGCCTCAGCCCACGTCAGCGCAGTTGACGACCGAAGGCTCGAAACGCGACCTGGCGCCCGTCGTCTCCATTGCGACCAAGTCTGCTCAACGGAAGCCCGGCAATGAAGAACAGCGATTTCCCTTTCGCGATCGAGCTTGGCGAGATCTACGAAGGGCCGCTCGATTTGCTGCTCGACCTGATTCGCAAACAGGATATCAACATCTACGACATCCCAATCGCAAAAATCACGGCGCAATACCTGACTTATGTAGAGCGCATACGCGAACTGGACGTCAATGTTGCAAGTGAGTTCATCTACATGGCTGCGGTGCTGATTCATATCAAGTCGAAGATGCTGTTGCCGCGCGATCCGCTTGCGCCCGCAGATGCGCAGGAAGACCCGCGCAGTGAACTCGTCAACCGCCTGCTGGAGCACGAAAAATTCAAATCCGCGGCGCAGATGCTGCTGCAGAAACAGCAGATTGAGGATGCGGTGCTGAGCAATCCAGCCATCCGCGAGTTCATGGATGCGGAGGGAACCGAACCCGAACTCGCCGCGGACGTGATCGACCTCGTGAAGACTTTCCAGCAAATTCTCGATCGCGCGCGCACTCGGCCCATTCTCGAAGTCGACGAAGAAACAGTTACGGTCGGCCAGATGATTGAGTACCTGCACCGCCGATTATCGCTCGAAGATCGCCCTATTCGCCTGACGCAGATGCTACGCAATGTACCGTCGCGGCCAGCGCTGGTCTGCATGTTTCTCGCGCTGCTTGAACTGGTAAGGTTGCAGGCGATCCAGGTCAGGCAGGACCATGTCTTTCGGCGAAGTGCTGGTGCGAAAGCATTCGCACTTCGACGAAGTTATGACCGAGCACGCGGCGGTGCGTGATGATTGGAAGTAGAAGTTCGCTTCGTTAGTCGCTGGTCGCTATTTCGTCGTTAGCAACCTGCTGCGATCTCGAAATCACGATCGTGCGACCGATACCAATGATCAAAGACCAATGACTAAAGACGATTTATGAGTCTCAAACCCCAAATCGAAGCCATTATTTACGCTGCTGAAACCCCTATTTCTCTCGATCAGATTTTTTCGCTGGTGAAGGAGTCTCTGCTTGCGGAAACTCCGGGAATCGAGCCGCGGAAATCAAGTCGCGCATCCGCGTTACGATCGAAGAACTCATCGCCGATTATTCTGGCGCTGACCACGGAATCGAAATCCGCCAGGTCGCGGGCGGATACCGCATGTCCACCAAGCCCGAACAGCACGACGTAGTGCGCGCCTTCGCCAAGAGCCTCAAACCGCCTTTCGGCTCTCGCTTCCGGCACTTGAAACGCTTGCCGTTGTCGCCTACAAACAGCCCGTCACAGTGCCTGAGATCAGTGAAATTCGCGGCGTCGATTCTGGCGGCGTCATCGCCACCCTGCTTGACCGCAAACTCATCACGACTGCCGGCAGAAAGGCGGTAATCGGCCGCCCCATTCTTTATAAAACCAGCAAGGAATTTCTGCTGCGCTTCGGTCTGAAGGACGTCAATGAATTGCCAAGCATGGAGGAGTTCGAGAAATTGCTGGCGGAGTCATTTCAGAGCGACCTGCTGCCTGGCGAGGCTTGTCGGGCCTGCGTCGTAGAACCTTTAGCTCTGCGGCGTCCGATGCCGGAATGATTCTCCGGAAAAGCTTCGACAACAGAACCCGTTGCGGAAACAGCTGAAACCTCTGAAACCGCCGAACCCGAACGCTCTTCTGAAAACGAAGTAGAAACGCACGCCGCCGCGAAGTCGGAGTAGCTATCGATGCCACTCGAACGTCTGCAAAAAATCATCGCTGCTGCAGGAGTCGCATCCCGCCGTAAAGCCGAAGAACTGATCACCGCCGGCCGCGTGGTCGTCAACGGCCAGACGGTAACCGAACTCGGAACGAAAGCCGATCCTGAGCAGGATCACATTCGCGTCGACGGAAAATTGCTGCACGGGCCCGAGCGCTACACCTACGTTGCGCTGAACAAGCCCAGGGGTTATGTGACCACGGTGAGCGACGAAAAAAAGCGCCCCACTGTGATGGATCTGATTCAAAACGTTAAAGGCCAGAAGGTGAAAGGCCGCGTCTATCCCGTGGGCCGGCTTGACTGGTCCAGCGAAGGCTTGATCCTGATGACCAACGATGGCGCACTCGCCAATGCGCTGATGAAGGCGTCTTCCAACGTCCCCAAGGTTTACGTTGTGAAAGTTGCGGGCCAGCCCGACGAAGTAAAGCTTGACAAGCTTCGCAACGGAGTTTCAATCGCGGAAAAAGGTGGCCGGCGCGTGCGTACGGCTCCAGCCAAAATTCGCCTCATTCGCGAAGGCGATAATCCTTGGCTCGAAGTGACGATCATTGAAGGCCGCAACCGCCAGGTTCGCAAAATGTTTGAAGAAGTTGGACACCATGTGGAGAAAATCCGCCGCGTGCAATACGGTCCGCTGGCGCTTGATGTGCCTCCGGGAGATTGGCGCAACCTCACTTTGCTGGAGGTGGCAAAGTTGAAGACGGCAGCCTCAGGAGTGAAGGTTGCCAGCCCGCCGACCCCGTCCATAGCGCTGCATCCGCCGAAGCCAAAGCCGTTCAAGGGATCGCGCGTACCGACACAACCCGAGCCGTCTCGACTATCAAAGTTCGCACCATCGAAGTTCGCACACGCATCAACTTCACCGAAACCATTCCACTTGTCGAAGCCCGCGCGGCCATCGAGACCAGGAAAGTCCAAACCCACACGCGCTCAAAGACACAAACGCGGCTAATGTTTTGCTTTGATCGTTTTGCTTCGATCATCTTGCTTCGATCATTTTGCTTCCATCACCTTGCTCTCGATCATCGGCAAACGTGCCGCGCCATATAATCCGGCATCGCTTCCCAGAAGAGCTCGAGTAATGATGGTCTTGTGCCCCGAGCCACTCTTCACGTGCGCAGACGCGCCCTCATGAGTTGCGGCAGGATCGGGCGGCGCGGTGGCGGCATACACCAGCGCGCGCCGCCGCAACTCGTCGAACACCGCTGGCGCAAAAGCGTCCCATGCGCTTGAAACGCCTCCGCCGATCACGTAAATCGGGAGATTCAGGGAATTCACCAGCGTCGCCAGCAGAATTCCGAGACAACGCCCCATGTAACGGAAGACGCGACGCGCATCTTCATCGCCCTGAATCGCAAGATTGTAAATCGATTGCGCGCTAAAATCAGCATCGGAGTTGGCCGCGCGAGCCAGCGCCGAAGCACCGTTGCGGGCAATCGCCTCTCGCGCCATCCGCACCACGGCTTTCGCGGAAGCGTACTGCTCCACGCAACCGATATTGCCGCAGCCGCATGGATGCCCTTCAGGTTCGATGGTAACGTGGCCAACCTCGCCTGCCATGCCATTGGCGCCGCGAAAGATCTCTCCGCCAATTACAATGTCCGCCGCCGACGCCCGTTCCGAGCGTCACCATCGCGATATCGGAATAGTTTTTGGCCGCGCCCAGCCATTGTTCCCCGAGCGCGGCGACGTTGGCGTCGTTCTCCAGGATCACGATGGTTTTCAAGCGCCGTTCAATTTCGGCGCGAACGGGATAGTCCGCCCAACCCGGCAGATTCGGCGACCCGCGCAAAAGGCCAGTTTCTGTGTCGATAATGCCGGGAACGCCGATGCCGATTCCGAGCAATTGACCGGAGTCTTTAAATTTCTCCGACAGGCGCTGGATGGCGTCGCACATGTCGTCGATAACGTGATCGCGACCCAGTGAAACCTTGGTGCCGAGCGTAACCTTCTCGACGAGTTTGCCTTGGTCGTCCACCGCGGCGATGCGTAAGTTGGTACCGCCAAGGTCCACTCCGATTGAAAATTTATTCATGATGAATGACCCAGGAGCTGGTTTGAAAAGCCATTTTGCCCTTCTTGCTTTTACAGTGCCAATATCGATCCGTCAACATTAAATCGTTATAGTAGAGCTATTTTTGGCAGTTTGCACAATAGTGGCTGCTGCGCCCAGCGAAAACGACCCGTCGAATCGCGGTGCCGCACACCAGGCATGGCGCTGCTTCGCGGCCATAGACTCGATGCTGAAGCTGAAAAAATCCCTCTTCTCCATCGGCATCTACATAATCGGAAATCGAAGAACCGCCGCGCGCGATCGCCTCGCGCAACACTTCCCGCACCGCGCGGTGCAACTTGCCCAACCTCTCCCGCGTGATGGTTGCGGCCCTGCGGCGCGGGCGAATGCCAGCCCGAAACAAAGATTCGTCGGCATAAATGTTACCCACGCCGCGCAGCAATTTCTGATTCAGAAGAGCGCTCTTGATGGGAGTCTTGCGCCCGCGAAAAAGCGCAATGAACTGCTCTTCTTCGACATCCAGCGGCTCGACTCCTCCGGGATCGAACCCGCCGGCGTGAACGCTGAGCCTGCCAAACATCCGCGGGTCAATAAATCGAAGTTCGCGCCCTGATGCCAGCTTCGCCATGAGATGTGTGTGCTTCGCGATCTCAGCAGCGGGTTCGCAGACGAGCAGACGTCCGGTCATGCCGAGATGGACGATCCACTGCGCCGTCTCGGCGCCGTTCGACTTTCAGACGCTTCACTTGCCGCGCGCTGACGAGGCCTGCGCTTTAACATTCTTCGCTCTCTTCGGTTTCTTCGGGACTCGTGCTTCGCCCTCCAAATCAAACACAATGTGTTTGCCCGCGCGATGCACCTTCAAGATCCGCTTGCCTTCCAGCGTCGCAGCAATCACCTCAGCCGGAGATTTGAGCGGCTGCTTTCGCGAACCGATCCAGACTGATTCGATTGTGTCTCCCGCGACACGCTGGTCAAGGCCGCGCGAAATGGTTTCAACTTCAGGAAGTTCCGGCATGTAATCAGGATAGACGATTGGAGCGATGTTTCGCGGCGCTAGTCTCTCGTGGGCAGTTTGCTGCTGAATTGATGGATTCGCTTCAGTAGGTGTAGGGCGATATATCACTAGTTAGGCAGCAGGACTCCTCCCATACAGCCATTCCAGAAGAAACGCGATGCCGATGCCAACGAGAAGGACGGGCCAGACCCAAAGGGTGTCTCTATATGGGATCACACGCAGGCCGAAGAGGAGAAACATGATGCCACCGATCAGGAAGAGTGGGCCAGTAATGGTGCAGTGAAGAGAGCGATTCTTAAACCAGTTGGCTATGCAGCCGATTGACATGGCAAAAAGGCACGCAGTCGCTGGCGACGCATTGAAGAGGAGGCCAATAGATCGCTATGAGGCTCAGGACTCCCCACGCCATCAGCGACACCATGAACCAGTAACAGATCGCTGCTGGTGAGCTACAACAGGCTCCCGCTTGCCTTGCCATGCGTCCCTACGATTCTGATGGGCAACATCGTAGGCCATCCTGGTGCAAAATCGACAAGCGATGCAGGGTGGTCGACGTTAACAAGTCTATTGCGCAGACTAAGGATTCGCGGATCGTAGGGCTTGCCGGCGGGCGTGGTCGGTTCTGATCTCGCGTGTTTTTCTAACCATTTCGAAGGCCGGTGTATTCCGGTTTGCTCCTCCACAGCCTGATTCGGTATGCTTAGAGCGTACACACCAGGCACCGCCGATCTTCCCAGATTTCCAGTCTTTTTTTCAGCAGTACGGCGCAATCAGTGTGTGCGACCCCGGGGCGGCGTTACCGTCGCGCAGAATTCCAACTGGAGTTTGCATTGGCATTGAGCGGCAAAACGAGCAGAGGCAGAACTGCGGTCATCGTCGGAGCTCAATGGGGCGATGAGGGCAAGGGCAAAATTGTCGACGTCCTCACGCAGAGCTTTGAGGTCGTGGCCCGCTACGCCGGCGGCCACAATGCCGGACATACGGTCATCATCAACGGCAAGAAATTTGTGCTGCAACTTGTTCCTGGCGGCATTCTGCGGCCCGAGTGCACCAGCGTCGTCGGCAATGGCGTGGTGATCGACCCCTTGGCTTTCCTGAAGGAAGTCGCGTCTCTACGCGCAGCCGGCGTGAAAGTGGAAGGCAATCTTTTCGTCTCGAATCGCGCCCAGGTTATTCTTCCCTACCATCGCATGATGGAGCTGGGAGCGGAAAATGCGCCCGGCCGCGTGAAGATCGGAACCACTTCGCGGGGCATTGGCCCATCCTACGAAGACAAGATGGGACGCCGCGGACTGCGCGTCGCCGATCTGCTCGATACGAACATTGTTGCGCACGCACATCGAGAATGCCTGCAAGGAAAAAAATACTATCGCGCAAGCGTTGTTCAATTCCGATCCGCTCGACGCCGACAAAATGTTCGCCGAGTATGCCGACGCTGCTGAGAAGCTTCGGCCGTTTGTGCGCGACACAGCGATCTTGTTAAACCGCGCTCTGGCTGAAGGCAAATCAATCGTATTCGAAGGCGCGCAAGGCACCATGCTCGATATCGATCATGGCACCTATCCATTCGTGACCTCTTCGAGCGCCACTTCCGGCGGCGCCGCAACCGGAACTGGCGTGCCTCCTACAGCGATAGATACCGTCATCGGCATCACCAAGGCGTATTGCACACGCGTAGGGAGCGGGCCATTCCCAAGTGAACTGCCTGGGCCGGAGGGCGAAGAATTGCGCAAACGGGGCAACGAATTTGGAGCCGTCACGGGGCGTCCGCGCCGTACCGGCTGGCTCGATTTGCCTCTTCTTCGTTACGCTGGCATGATTAATGGAATTTCCTGGCTGGTGGTTACTAAGTTGGATGTGCTTGACCATCTGACCGAGATTCCAGTTTGCGTAGGATACAAGGTTGACGGCAAGGAAACGGACGAAGTTCCGGCACAAGCATGCGGATACGAAAAGCTCGAATGTATCTACCGCAATCTGCTCGGTTGGGCCACGCCGACGCAGGATATTCGGAGCGTCCAAGCATTACCCAAGGCCGCGCGCGAGTACATGGCATTCATTGAAAAAGAAACGGGAGCGCGGGTGGGAATGATCTCCGCCGGACCGGATCGCGAGCAGACGATTCTGGTACCTGAGTTTGTAGACGCAATGGGATTGGCCGGCCACTGAACAGTTCAGCTTGTATATTGAGGGGCTAAGATTCACTAACCAGCAAGTCAAAACTATAAAAACAATGGAGCGATAGATGGTGGTGCTGGCTGTAACCTGGATGGCAAAAGTTGGACGTGAGTCCGAGATGGCCGCAATCTTCGAAAAACTCACAGCCGAATCACGTAAGGAGCCGGGCTGCGTGATGTATCAGGCGCATAAGCACAAGACCGATCCGCGCCGCTTTTTTGTCTACGAACAATACAAGGATGATGCAGCTCTTGAAGCGCATCGCGCTTCGCCGCATTTTCTCCAGATGGCAAAAAAAGATCTGCCCAAGCTGGGTGATCGCACCGAAGGTCACTTGTTCGAGCCGTTCGGATAAGTGCGGTAAGTGCCGTTGAGAACTCGAAAGCGAGAACTGTTCTTATTGCGCTAACTCGTATCCCGCAAAAAAGAAGCTCAGTTCGAAGCGTGCCGTTTCATCCGCGTCCGAGCCGTGGATCGCATTGCGCTCAATGTTGCTCGCCCACTTTTTGCGGATGGTGCCCTCTTCGGCGCTAGCCGGGTTTGTGGCGCCCATCAATTTGCGTAGATCGGCAATAGCGTTTTCCTTCTCTAGCGCCAGCGCAACGATCGGGCCGCTGGACATAAAGGTGGTCAGCGAATGATAAAACGGCCTGCTGGCGTGAACGGCGTAGAACTGCTCCGCCTGATGCTGCGAGATTTCCAGCATCTTCATGGCGAGAATGCGGAAGCCGTTCTTCTCGAACTGCTCGATAATATCTCCGACGGCGTTCTTCTTCACCGCGTCGGGCTTGATGATGGTAAGTGTGCGTTCCAGTGTTTTCATGAATCCGTCGTTAGTCCTCAGTCGTTAGTCTTTGGCATGAAACTCTAAATTTGTCATCCCGAGCGGAGAGAGATGTTCGCGGAAGCGGACGTCTCACGGAGTCGAAGGACCCATACTCCAAAGTAACTTAATTACGCCCGGGCTCCAACCCCCAGCGCGGCGGCCAGCGTTTCGCCGATGTCGGCTGGCGACTTCGCGACCTTGAGGCCGGCCTTCTCCATGGCAGCAATCTTCTCGCTGGCTGTGCCCTTGCCGCCGGAGATGATCGCGCCGGCGTGGCCCATGCGGCGTCCAGGGGGCGCTGTTTGGCCGGCGATGAAGCCTACTACCGGCTTCTTCATGTGTGTCCGGACGAACTCTGCGGCGGTCTCTTCGGCATTGCCGCCAATTTCCCCGATCATGATCACGGCATCGGTTTCAGGATCGCGATTGAACAGATCGAGCGCGTCAACAAACTTCGTGCCGATGATTGGATCGCCACCGATACCGATCGCTGTCGATTGTCCGATACCGCGCTGTGTTAGCTGATGCACCGCCTCGTAAGTCAGCGTGCCGGAGCGGGAGACGATTCCGACATTGCCTTCTTTGTGAATCGCTCCGGGCATAATTCCAATCTTGCATTTGCCCGGCGAGATGATGCCGGGGCAGTTTGGGCCGATCAGGCGCGAGCGGCGGTTCTGCAGAAATTCCCACGCGCGCACCATGTCGAGCGTTGGAATGCCCTCGGTGATGCAGACGATCAGCTCGATTTCAGCATCGGCGGCTTCCATGATTGCGTCGGCTGCGAATGGCGGCGGGACGAAAATCACCGTGGCATTCGCGCCGGTTTTGTCAGCAGCTTCCTGAACCGTATTGAAGATCGGCCAGCCTTCGTGCGTCGTGCCACCCTTGCCAGGAGTCACACCGCCCACAACCTGCGTGCCGTAAGCTGCGCAGGCTTTGGCGTGGAAAGTGCCTTCGCGGCCGGTCAGGCCTTGCACAATTAATCGCGTTCGCTTATTAACCAGAATTGCCATAATTGCTCACTCTCAAAAAATCTCGGGTCGACTTCGCAAGCCACTAGGCCGCGCTTTTTGCCGCCGCGACAACCTTATCTGCCGCATCTTTCATGGTCTCAGCAACCACGAAGTTCAGTCCCGATTCCATCAGGATCTTCTTGCCTTCCACAACATTCGTACCTTCCAGTCGCAGCACGACCGGCAACTGCAGGTTCGTTTTCTTCGCCGCTTCGACCACCCCTGCCGCGAGCGTATCGACGCGCAGAATGCCGCCGAAAATGTTGATCAGCACGGCCCGCACACTCTTGTCACTCAGCAGAATCTCGAACGCGTGCGCGACCTGTTCGGCGTTGGCGCCGCCACCCACATCCAGAAAATTGGCCGGCATGCCGCCCGCATATTTAATTATGTCCATAGTGGCCATCGCCAGGCCGGCGCCATTCACCATGCAACCTACGCTGCCGTCGAGCTTGATGTAGTTGAGGTTATATTTCGAAGCTTCCACTTCCAGCGGATCTTCTTCACTAATATCGCGCAATTCGCGGATGTCGGCGTGGCGGAAGAGAGCGTTGTCGTCAAAGGTCAGCTTGGCATCGAGCGCAAACAATCGTCCGTCCGAGCAGCTGATAAAAGGATTGATTTCGACAAGCGATGCATCGGTTTCGAGAAATGCGCGGTAGAGGCCGGTCAGGAACTGCACCGCAGCGTTGATTTGCGATGGCTTCAATCCCAATTCGAAGGCAATTTTGCGTGCCTGAAACGGCTCGAGCTCCATGCCAGGATCGATATATTGTTTCAGGATGGCTTCCGGCCGCTCAGCCGCGACTTGTTCGATATCCATGCCGCCCGCCGCTGACGCCATGAACACCGGCTTGCCCTCGCCACGATCGACCAGAATGCCAAGATAAAGTTCTTTCTCGATCGGCAGCGTTTCCTCGACCAGCAGGCGATGGACGATCCGTCCCTCCGGTCCCGTCTGATGCGTCACCAGCTTCATGCCCAGCATCTTGCCGGCAATTTCGCCCGCTTCTTCCACCGACTTGGCGATTTTGACGCCGCCGCCCTTGCCGCGTCCGCCAGCGTGAATCTGAGCCTTGACCACCACTCCAGTAGCGCCGGAGCCGAGAATATCTTGAGCCGCCGCTTCGGCTTCTTCCCGCGTCGTTGCCATCTTGCCGCGCGGCACGGCGACGCCATACTTCTTCAGAATTTCTTTTCCCTGATACTCATGAATTTTCATAATGATTTCAAATCAGTCGTTGGGCCGTTATGCTCGTGTCGCGCGGGCACCCTCGCCCGCGGCCTTTTGGCTTTTCTCTGACTCTCGTGAAAAACTCTGCAGGCAGCTCCAGATAATGCGCAGCGAACCTTTGATTTTATAGAAGGCATAATGATTGCTGCAACGACAGAAGAGAAACACAAACAATAATCAGTGCTAACCTTGGCTGAATATCATGATTCTCGACGTTCTCCACCGCATCGCCAATCGCCGCCAGTCGCTCTCCCGCGAAGAAGCGCGCGCGGTGATGGCCGAGGTTCTCACCGGCCAATGTTCAGATGCTCAAATTGCCGCGCTGCTGGTGGCGCTCCACATGAAGGGTGAAACGGTCGAAGAGATCGTCGGATTCGCCGAGGCCATCCGCGCCGCCGCCATTCCACTCGAACTGCATGGCGACTCCGTACTCGACGCGAGCGGCACGGGGCGCGACGCGCTCCGCGATTCACTCGTATTGATACCTGCGGCACCGGCGGCGATGCCAGCGGGACATTCAACATTTCCACGGCGACCGCTTTCGTCGTTGCCGGAGCCGGCGTGCGGGTCGCCAAGCACGGCAATCGCAGTGTGACCTCAAAATGCGGCTCCGCCGATGTGATGGAAGCGTTGGGCGTGAACATCCACCTGCCCCCCGCCCGTATCGCAGATTGTTTGCAGCAAGTGGGAATTGCATTTCTTTTTGCTCCCGCCATGCATTCCGCAATGAAGCATGTGCAGACTGCGCGGCGGGAACTGCAGCTTCGCACCGTTTTCAATCTTCTCGGCCCGCTCACAAATCCCGCGCGCGCCACCTGTCAGGTAGTCGGCGTCTATTCCGCAGATCTCGTCGAAAAGCTAGCGGAAGCGCTCAGCATGCTGGGTCTGCGGCGAGCCCTCGTCGTCCATGGAAGCGACGGGCTCGATGAGATCACCATCAGCGGACCGACTCGCATCGCTGAGGTGCGCGAAGGACAAGTTCGCAGTTATGAAGTTACGCCCGAAGAATTCGGCCTTCCGCGCATAACGCTCGATGAAATCTCCGGAGGAGACGCTGCTCTGCAATGCCATGCTGATCCGCGAAGTATTAGCCGGGAAAAATCCGCTCGGCGCGATGTCGTGCTGTTAAACGCTGCCGCCGCCCTGGTCGCCGCAGGACGCGCGGATCATCTGCGCGATGCGTTGCCGCTCGCAGCTAAGGCGATTGATTCTGGGATGGCAATGACGCGACTCGACGCTCTCATTGCGTTTACAGCCGCCGGCTAATCATTCCGCCTTCCACTTTTCTCCTGCAGCGTCATCCTGAGCGAAGCGAAGACCCATGCCTCCTCGGGCTGGAAGAGATGGCGTTCGTAACAGCCATCACTCAAATCGATTCACGAAAAAATTAGCAGAAAGGCTGGGGCGGGGGCCTACGGCGCAGCAATCTTGAACACACTATTCGTCATGTCGATCTCGGGAACGCTGCCATCATCGACAACTATCTCGCTCGCGGCGACCGGCAACTCAACTCGCGTTGTCGCGATACTTTTGGCGCGCACCTCCAGCCGCTTTGCGATCTCTCCGCCTTCAAACTTTATCGTGAATGGAACTTCCGCCCCAGCATTGCCGTTGTTCTCGAGTGTCACCGTAACGAACTGAACTCCCTTTTCCGTCCACGGATGCGCCGATTGCACGTGAACGTCCGGCAAGCCTCGATCCTGATACACCCAGTCGTCGAAGAACCAGCTGAGATCTCGCTTGGCTGCGGCCTCGATCAGTTGCTGCACATATTTTGGATCCTTGTCGTCGTCAGCCCGATATTTGCGTATCGCCGCCTTCAGCGCATCATCGCCAATCATGTCCCGCAACATCCACCACACATAGGCAGCTTTGCTGCGATAGTAGGTTTCATCGAACGTGACAGCCAGCGGCTGGCCGGCACTACTTTGATTTGGATTTTTCTGCAGCGCGGCAGACACTTCTTTTTCGGAGTCGAGAAACGCCTCCCGATGCGCTCCCAGAAAATCGAGCGCCGCCTGGCGTCCCCCTTGCTCCTGCCGATACATCGCTTCGGCAAAGTGCGCCAAGCCCTCATACACCCATGGCCTCGACGATGGCAACGCCGAGTGAACCAGTTCGTGAACCAGATTGGTCCCCGCAAGTTTCGAATCTCCAGCGTCCATCGAAGCCATCAATAACGTGCCGCTCTCAAATGGAGCAGAGTCTGGATCGGCAAAATCGGCGACAGCCACTTCGGCGGTCGGCTGGCCAAACCAACTCTGACAAATTTCCTGGCAGGATCGAGCGCGTTGGCATAGGTTGTGACCCCTTCTTCATGACCGGGCAAACTTAACAACCGCAAAGGAGCTTTCGATCCCGATACATAGTCGGCGACCGCGAATGTCGGCGTAACTGTACCAAGCCGCGTCCACGAACATTCGGTCGAGACTGACTCTGAGCGGCTGGATTGCGAATCGATTTTTTCGACGCCCGGCGAACAGATCATGAGCGCGCAACCCGCCGCCTTCATGATCCATCGTAACTCGCGCTTTAAATTCGCTTCCCGCTTCGCGCGCCTTCCATCGATCGCGCAACCTCAAACAGGCTGTTGCCCTCGGAAAAATCCGCCGACTCAGTGGTTATGGGATACCACGCTACATATCCCGCTCCACGCACTGCCGTGAATGATGGACTGATCTGGTCCCAACTTGAATGCCTGGCGATTTTCTCCGGCACTCCGATCTGCGTCAGCCGCGTCGTGTCCAGCGGAATCACGCCTTCATAGCCGATTTCCACCTCAACCGAATCCTTCGGCTTAATCTCCGCAGGCAGCGTGACGATGGCCTCTGAAAGGCCGCCCGTGTGGTCAATGTCTGACGTGTAGGGTTGCGAAACAAATTGCACGGGCTTGCCATCTACTCGAATCGAACGCCAATTCAATGAAGAAGAGATCTGCAACGCGGCGATTTTTTGCGGGTGAGTCGAGTCGTTGCGTAACGTGATCTTGCCGCGCGCGCCGAGCCTTTGCTGCTCGGGCTCCAGGCGAATCTCCAGATCATATTTGGAGATGCTGAAGGCTTCGCGGTCCAAAGGCCATGCTGTCGAAGCGAAACCGCACGACCACTAATAAAATGCAGAACAACTTCATGATTTCTTGGATGCGCCCAGTCGCCGCTGCCGCACAACTTCATAAAGCACCACTCCCGCCGCCACCGACACATTCAGTGACGGTACTTTGCCAAGCATCGGGATCGACACCAGAAAATCGCAGTGCCTCCGCACCAGGTCATGCAATCCTTTACCCTCCGCGCCGAGCACGATGGCGCAATGAATCTTGTAATCGATGGCATCGTAAGTCTGCTCGCCGCGCTCATCCAGACCCACTACCCATAGATCTTTCTCTTTCAACTCTTCGAGAGCACGCGAAATGTTTGTAACTTTGGCGATCGGCAGATGCTCACTTGCTCCAGCCGAAACCTTTGCAACTGCGGCCGTAACCGCAGCCGAGCGGCGTTCGGGAATCACTACGCCGTCGGCTCCCGCAGCATCCGCCGTGCGCAAAATTGCGCCCAGATTATGCGGATCTTCGATGCCATCCAGCACCACGACTAACGACTGCTCGCCACGCCGCGACGCCACGATGTCATCCAGATCGCTATATTGTTTAGCTGAAGTCGCGGCCACCAACCCTTGATGGGCGGCGTTGCCGGCAATCTCGTCGAGTTCCTCACGCGACAAAACGCGCACCGGAACGCCGATCTTGCGGCACTCTTCGATGACGCGCCTCAGGCGAATATCTTTTCGCTCCTTGGCAACGCCGATCCACTCAAAGTTTCGGCCGCGTGCCTTGAGAGCTTCTGTGACTGTATTGATCCCGTAAAGAATATTCACGCCGTTCAGTGTACCGTGCCGCCGCACCAGCGCTCGCGGACAATCCTCGTCGGACCGGTAAAGCTGTTTTGGAGCATTCAGGCCGCGGCGAGCCAAGAAAAACGCCGCGGTAGTTTATACTCAGCATCAAGGATTATGGCATTCGCAGCCGCAACCAACGCCTTGATCGGCTCTCTCGCACTCCTATGCCGCTTTCCGCGGTCATTGTCGACGACGAACAACTGGCGCGCGACGAACTTGCTTATCTGCTCAAGAATCTGGGTGACATTAACGTGGTTGCACAGGGCAAAAACGGCCTCGAAGCGATCAACCTGATCCGCGAGCACAATCCGGATATCGTGTTTCTCGATGTTCAGATGCCCGGCCTGGACGGTTTCGGCGTCATCAAAAAGCTTCTCGACCGCAAGGTTCCACTTCCGAAGATTGTCTTTGCAACCGCCTTCGATCAATACGCGGTGAAGGCCTTCGAGGTCAACGCAGTCGATTACATCCTGAAGCCATTCGACAAAAAGCGGGTCGCCCAGTCCATCGTGAAGGCGCGGGCAAAGATTGAAGCGGGCGGCGGCTCCGAAGAGAAATTCGGGGCGCTGGTGCGGATGCTCGAATCGCAAAAACCGCAGACCGCAAAGATTCTGATCAAGGCCGCGGGACGGCTATTCCTGACCGATGCGAAGGATATTTGTTACGCGACCATCGAAGATGGCGTCATAACCGTGGCCACCAGCGGCCATGCTGGCATGGAGGGCCATTCGAACTGCCGCACCCTCGAAGAACTCTTCGACAATCTCGATCCGAATATGTTCTGGAGAGCCCACCGTTCGTTTCTGGTTAACATCAATCACATCCGCGAAGTTGTTCCCTGGTTCAAAAGCTCCTATCAGCTGCGCATGGACGACAAGAAACAAACTGAGATTCCCGTGAGCCGGGCGCAAACACGCCGGCTGCGCGAACTGTTCAATCTGTAAAGAGCTCTCGTTCCCGCCTCTCAGCTATCCGAAAAAAGCCCTCTGAAAAAACCACTCCCCGAATCGACCCGCCGAGGCTTGACCTGCCGGGAACCGCGCACTGGAAAAGAAAAACGGGCGGAAACCGAGACTCTGGCCCGCCCGGGGGAGGGATTTCTTAAGAAGCAATGGCTTGCAAAGCGATCCGGTTGGGGATGATCAGCGTGGCGCCCTCAAGCCGAATCAATTCTTTTCGTTTCATCACGCTGAATAAACGGGTCACCGTTTCTCGCGACGAACCGATCATCTGCGCAATCTCTTCGTGTGTGAATTCCGTGCATACCCGGAGTTCACGGTTGCGTGGCTCTTCCGAAACCCAGGAAAGCAGCAGGCGGGCAAGCTTTTCCGTTGAACTGCGGGCAAGCAGCAGATCGTAAACATCGTCAAACGAGGTCGTGACTTCGCGGGCCAGCAGTGCGGCACACGCCAGCGCCACATGACTGTCGTGCTCCATCAGATGCAGGAAGCTATCCCGCTCAACGAATTTGATCTGGGTCAGCTCAATCGTAGTAACGGTAATCGGCGATGGCGTGCCCAAGACCACCGCGCTCAACCCCATCACCTCGCGATCCCCGGCAATTTTCAAAATAATAGTTTTGCCGTCGCGCGCCCGAATCGAGAATTTGGACCGGCCCGAACAGGCAATGTAAACCCCGCGTGGAATTTGCCCTTCCGTCAGCAGAGTCGCATGAGCCGGATACAGGGTCAGATGTCCCAGCGCGCTGAACTTTGTCATCAGCGGTTGGGGAAGATTGCAGAAGTCACACGTCTGCCTGAGTGTGCAGCTGATGCAGTCCTTTGGTATCGAGAAACGCCGGGGCACATCCATTGCAAACTCCTGTTGGTCGAAGAACCTGGGCTGGCAGAGTCTTACGCCGGGGGAAGCCGAATGCGCCAACGGGACTACATCTGCATTCTGTTTGCCACAAAGCCAGTAACAACTAACTAACTGTAGCTTCGCTGGTTAGGAAAGACTGTATGCTGAGCACACAGTCGGCATCTGCCGTAACAGCGACGGGGCTGCCGATAATTCGTCAAGTGCGGCCGGAAATCGCAACTTCCAAACCATCATCACTTACAAAATGTTCGCGCATCACTGCGCTAACATAAACGATGTGAGATTTTGTACGAGCCGCGGACTCTAATTTCCCGGTGTTGAAGTTTTCAGCATGAAAGCGGGAGCTTCGTATCAGGGAAGTACGAAGCGCAAAACTATTCGGTCGCGGGGCACTGTGACGCTTGCTCAACGCCCCCGCTGTCTTACTTGCAGCTAACCCAGATAATCTCAACCCAGATAGCTTCAAGTCAGATAATCTCAATTCAGATAATCTGTGCGTGAAATCCCCAGTCGCTGCATCTTGTATTGCAGTGTCGTTCGTTTAAGCCCGAGCCGCGCAGCCGCCCCCGCCGGTCCTGACAGCACGCCGCGCGTCTGCCGAAGAATATCGATAATGTGCTCGCGTTCGCGGTCGCGTAGGGTGCCGTCAAAATCAGCGGGTTGCCGTGACATTTCCTCCCTTAACTCGCTGAGCGGCGGGGTGAGCCGGTTGCCTTCCGACAGAATAACCGAGCGTTCGATAAAGTTTTCCAGTTCGCGAATGTTCCCCGGCCATCTCCACTGCGTCATCGCCTGGATGGCCTCCTCCGGAATCACGTCGATCCGCTTGTGCAGCCGGGCGGCGCATTTCTCGACGAAATGACGAATCAGCGCCGGGATGTCCTCCTGCCGGTCGCGCAATGCTGGCAGATGCAGGGGAAATACGTGCAAGCGATAGAACAGGTCGCCGCGAAATTCCTTCTCTTCCACGGCGCGAACCAGGTCGCGATTGGTAGCGGCAATGAGCCGAACGTCTACGCGGATCGTTTTCGTTCCTCCCAGGCGTTCGAACTCCTGATCCTGCAAAACGCGTAGTAACTTGGGTTGTAACTCCAGAGGAATCTCCCCTATTTCATCGAGTAACAACGTGCCTTTGTCCGCCAACTCCAGGCGCCCCAGCTTCTGGCTTACAGCGCCCGTAAAAGCTCCCTTTTCGTGACCAAATAACTCGCTCTCCAGCAGCCCGGTCGGAATGGCTGCACAATTCAGCTTGATGAAGTTCCGGTCCCTGCGCCGGCTCATGCTATGAATCAAGCGAGCAATGCGCTCTTTGCCGGTTCCAGTTTCCCCGGTGATAAGCACGGTGGAGTCGGTGTCAGCCACAATCGCCGCATGGTCCATCACGCGTCTCAACGCCGGACTGGTGCCCACGATGTCGTCGGTCCGGTTCGCGCTGCGGACTTCATACTCCAACAAATGCTTTTCCTGCGCCAGTCGATCCTTGAGTTGTGCGATCTCCTGATACGCGTGGGCGTTCTGCAGCGCAGCCGCTATCTGGTTGGCAACCTGTTCCAGATATTCGACGTCCGCGGTGCTGAAAGCATCCTCGATCATGCTGCTCGGATTCAGCGTCCCCCAGGCTCGATTTCCTGCAATCAGCGGCACACTGCAAACCGATCGGACCCCGGCTTGAAACATTGCCCGCGCGAGAGGATCGTTTATCTCTTGTAAATCTTTTGTCCCGAAGAAACTAACGCCTCGCGTCCGAATCGACTGCCCGGAAAGGGACTGTTCGAGCGGAGTCGAACTCCCTGGGTTGAGCAAAGGCTCCCACTCCAAAGCAGTTCCATACCGATGGACCTTCTTGCCATCTTCGTCAAGCAGCGCCAGAACGGCCCGATCGTAGCGGGAAATGCTCCGCAAGCTCGACAGAATAGTCGGTAAGAGCTTGTCCAACTCGAGGGTGGAACTAAGTTCACGGCTGATCGCCACCAGGCTCTGCTGTTCTTGAAGCGCGCGATAGGCCTTCTCTCTCTCAAGCGCGAGCGCGCCCATCAGCGCTACACGAGTAAGAAACTCCACATCCTCATCCGGCAACGCCTCCGGGTCGCTCTTGCCCAGGGCAAGCGCGCCGAAACGGGATGAAGACGTACTGATGGGAAGCGCGGTCACCGAGCGAACGCCGTGATTGCGCAACAGCGGCACAATGCTGGAGAAACGGTTTTCGCGCTCAATATCAGGGATCGCGATCGGTGCCTGATGTTTCCATGCCCAGCCACTCACGCCTTCGTCTACAGGCGATGGGGCAAAATCGCCACTCTCGCGGTTCTTTGTCCAATACTGGGTGAGCATTAGATTGCGGCGTGGATCGTAGAGGGAAAGGCCCAGCAGTTCGCCCCCGGTCAACTTCAAAACGGGCACCGCCAGCTCTTTCAAAGCATCGGGCAGACTCTGGGTTCTTGCTACCTGGTCGGTGACCTCGAGCAAGAGCTGATAGCGATCGCGCCCAGACGAGGAATAATCCTCGAATGCGACCGTATTTGCTGACATGCACAAACCTCCTGCACCTGCTGAGTGCAACTGTCGAGCAGTAATTTTTAAATGAGCAGGAACTGGAGGTCGTCGCAGCTTGCCGAGCCACGGGACGACAGTTCAACTTGCGGTGCGACACAGGCGTTGGCTCCTCGCATGGGAACCAATCTTTACTCCCTCGGAGCGAAGCTCCTCAGGTTCTGCGGCACCGTCTTTCGGATTCGGTCGTCTTTCCCCACACCTTTATTCTTTACCCGTATTCTTACTCCGTACCACGGTCATATGCAAGTTGTTCGGCGACGTTCACCAGAGAAGAAACTCCTTGTTCACGATCAACGCCCGAGGGAAGGCGCTGTTGCGATTGCGAAGCGGTTGAACGTGAACAAGGAGCTGCGATAGTACATGACCCCGGCTCCATTCGACGGGCAATGAATTTACATTTACAAAAACCGAACAGATGTTCCCAGGAAACGCTCGCCCGGGCTTACAGACGGTGCCGGTTCCCGGGGTGGCAAATGTATATGTCGCTGTAACCATGCAGGTTTTTCTGTTTCAAAATCCGAAAAAGCCAGCCAGCCGCCAACTCCACTGGACAATAGCATCGGATGGTAGAATGTCTCGCAAGAGGGCGGAGTTGTGCAATTCAACGGGGGCCAGAGGTTGCGCGCGCTGAGAGAGACGCTCGGATACCGCATGCGAGACGTGGAACTGGCCAGCAATCAGATTGCGCGCAGATTTGAGAATGAAGAATTCGCGATTCCACCCAGCCGATTGTCCGACATCGAAACCAAAGGCATCATTCCCAGTATTTTTCGTCTCTATTCGTTTGCCGCTATTTATCGCCGTGAATACCGGGAGTTGCTCTCCTTCTATGGCCTCGAACTGAATGCCATTTCCGCCGACATCAGCTTCGGCCATCCCCAGAAGTCTCACCTGTCAGAAGTTTTCGAGCAACGTCACCCAATTACGAGTGCCGACGCGGATCGATCCCGGATTCTCGCTGCAGAAAACCACCGATCTGAAGCGCGCCATCGAGCAGTGGGGCACCGTTCCCATGGCCTATCTCAACTTGTTTGCCGACGACCGATACACCTACGGATATATTGGCACCGAAGATTTCACCATGTATCCCATTCTTCCGCCTGGCAGCTTCGTGCAGGTGGACGAATCAAAGAACAAGGTGGGCGAAGGCCAATGGCGATCGGAGTTCGAGCGCCCTATTTACTTTGTGGAAATGCGCGACGGATACACCTGTTGCTGGTGCTCGACCAAGCGCGACGCTATCGTCTTGCAACCTCATCCCTTGTCTCCTGTTTCCGTGCGGGTTCTTAAATACCCGCAGGAGGCCGAAATTCTTGGGCAGGTGGTTGGGGTTGCGATGCGACTCGGAGACTGGCAATATTCCGACTTTCAATCAACGCAGAAAGTGCGCTCAGCACTGAGTCGAGATGTGCCCGGGCGGCTGGAGAAAGAGGCTTAGGCGAAGCCTGCGAGAGCAGAGCCAGGAACTCCCTCTCCGTCAGGCCTTCACGCGAGCAGCACGTCGGCACGTCCTTGAGCAGCGCCGCCAACGGCTTCTTTAGGATCTCCGAAAGCAGTAGCCGATGCGACGCGCGGATGGCGCGCTGCGTTGCCTCGCTGCCATACACTTTCGCCAACCCCCAGTGGTCGTATCCCCCTTTGCCGTCGTGCAGCCTACCCACATAAAAAAGTTTGCACAGCAACCCGGGAACCACCCTCAGGGTATTCGCTTCGAAGTCCTCAAGAACTGATTTCAACCTCATCGAATTTACAAATTCCGAAATAAACGGGGAAGTGAATTAATTCACACAAATCGCTCCGTCGCCTGCAATGTATCACGGTGCGAATTCTTTCGCAAAGGACACTATCATGAAACGACTCATGCTGGCATTGGCTGCAATCGCTCTTTTCCTGACAACCGCCGCTCTTCCTAGTATGGCCGATGGCAATCCTATGCCCACCAACACTCCCGTTTGCACTCCTCTGGGTTGCACTACACCGGCAATTTAGGGGGGTAATCGCGGCTTCAGTTGAAAAAGAGCAATGTCAGGGCTATAGTGTGCTCTGCAATGCTCTCCATGGATTGGCACAAGCTGTTGGCGCTTTTTCTCTGGATCTCGCCACATGCGCTTCTCGGCGTGCTCGCGGTGGTCCTATGTAAGCGCCGCTTGTACCGAGAGTTCCCGGCCTTTTTCGCTTACGTGTTTTACGAAATTGCGGAATTCATCCTGCTTTTCGCACTGTATTTTGTTCAAGGCGTTGGAGGAAAGCCGTATAGATATGCTTTCTGCGCCACGCTTTTGCTCAGCATCGCTCTGCGGTTTGGGGTGATTGACGAGGTCGCTAAAGATTTGTTTGGTAAATCCCAGTTTCTGAAGGTGGCGGCCAGACGTTGGCTGCAATGTATCCAGGGTTTGCTGTTGGTGATGGCTGTTTTGCTCGCTGTCTGTGCGCCCGGGGGGAATAGTCCTGGCTTCGCCGCCGGCATATTCGTCGTAAACCGCGGTGCGGCTTTGGTTCAATGCGGATTGCTCCTTGCTTTATTGCTTTCTTCCCGCTTCCTCGGTTTGTCCTGGCACCGCCCCGCATTCGGGATTGCCCTCGGCCTTGCCCTTCTAACGACCTTTGATCTTGCCATGTTTTCTCTCCGCGCCGAATTCACCGGCGCGACGGGAAAGGAAATTCTGAATTTGCTGACAACCGGAACCTATCTCATTTGTGTTTTACTCTGGATCGGTTATCTGTTAGTCCGCGAACCTGAACCTGATTCCTCCCTCGCGGTTCTTCCCCATGATGAGGTGGAGACTTGGAACACGGAGTTTCAACACTTGCTCAGGGATTGATCACTGCCTGGTCTCTCGTCGCGGTTGCATTTGTCGCGCTTGGGATGTTGGTGTACGTTGCCATTCGCAGCCGTACTCGCCGCCTCTCTTCGGAAGAAGCGGCGCAGGCGTTTCGTTCTCTCGACATCGAAGCCTTCAGAAACTTGGTCGACTCAGCCGAAGAGGCATTTCTTCGCGATAATTTGCCGCCTAACAGATTCCGCGAGATTCAGAGAAAGCGCGCGTGGGCAGCGCTGATCTACGCCTGGGAGGCAGGAAAGGCTGCAACAGCCTTAGCCCGGGTTGGTCACGCCGCGCAACGAAGTTCCGATCCCGAGATTGCAGCCTCCGGCGTACAAGTGGCGGAGAGCGCCTTTCGCCTTCGCTTGCAGAGCATGGGCGCTTGCCTCCAGCTCCTGACTGAGGCCGCATTCCCCGACCTGCAAAGTCGATCAGTTCCCCCTTTAGTCGCCCAGTACGAGCGAACCGCAGAGACACTTTTTCGTCTCGCCAGATTTTCAGCCGGAGAACGCGCTCTGGTGCGCTCCAAGAGCGCCTGAGCCGCTGGCATCGCAACCTGCCCGCGTTGAACTGGGGATTTCTGCACCTCGCCTGCCTCCTAAGGTAAAATTTCTCCTATGGCACGAGGTTGGGAGAGCAAGTCGGTTGAGCAACAGCAAGAAGAAAGGTCAGAGCAGCGAAGGCCCATCCGCGCTCCGATCTCCGCCAGCGAGCAGCAATGCAACCGAAAACGCGAGGGCTTGCTGCTTTCGAAGGAACGTCTCAGCCAACAACTGATAGCAGCCGTCAACCCTCGTCATCGCCAGATGCTGGAGCAGGCGCTCGCGGAGCTGGATTCTCAGCTGTCATCTCTTTAACGTTTGTCTCTTTGACGGTTCGCATTCAACGATGGGTCACATTCGACTCGCCCCCATGTGACGAAGGGAGTGGTCCGATCGCATAGCTTCCATAAGCGAAACCTCAATCGCCGGCCATTCCACCTGACGTATAATCAAGAGGTTAATGAAAGCTTACGTCTACGTGTCATTGAAAAAAAGCGTGCTGGACCCCCAAGGCAAGACCATCCACGGCGCTCTGAAAAAGATCGGCTACAAGAGTTTGCAGGATGTACGCCAGGGAAAGTATTTCGAAATCACCCTCAATGGCGGCATCTCGAAGGACGAGGCGCAAGCCGAAGTGGAACGGATAGCGCGCGAGGTTCTTACGAACCCGGTGATCGAAGAATTTCATTTCTCCCTCGAAGACTAGGTTGGCGTCTCAAAAGTTGGGGCGTAGACCCTTTAAAGCAGCCATCGGTCCCCACCGAAGCATTCGCCAAGGAGCAAAATAACCAAGGAGTCAATAACCAATGTGCGGCATTGTGGGATATGTGGGCAAGAAGCGAGTCGTCCCGGTCATTATTGAAGGCCTCCGCAAGCTGGAATATCGCGGATACGACTCCGCCGGAATCGCTGTGGCCGGAAACGGCGACGGCCTGCAAGTCCGCCGCGCCGAAGGCAAGCTGCGCAACCTGGAAGAAGCGCTACGCCTAAAGCCACTCGACGGCACCTATGGCGTTGGACACACCCGCTGGGCCACGCACGGCCGTCCCACTGAAGAAAACGCTCATCCCCATCGCGACTGCACCGGCAAGATCGTGGTCGTGCACAACGGCATCGTCGAAAATTATCTCTCCCTGAAGAAAAAACTGATCGCCGAAGGCCACAAATTCACCACCGAAACCGATACGGAAATCATCGCTCACCTGATCGAAAAACATTATCTGAAAACTGGAAATGGGCATCGTCCCTCGCTCGAGGAAGCCGTCCGCAAATCGGTAAAGGAGCTAACCGGCGTCTTCGCGCTAGTCGTAATCGCTACCGACGAACCAAATAAGATCATCGCCGCGCGCAACGGGCCCCCGGTCGTGATCGGCCTCGGCAAAGACGAATACTTCGTCGCGAGCGATGTGCCCGCGCTCCTCGATCACACCCGCGATCTTTTCTTTCTAGCCGATGGCGATCTTGCCATCCTCACCCAGGAAGGCGTGCGCGTCACCGATTTTGACGGCCATCCCCTCGAGCGCAAAGCGCAGCGCATCACCTGGGACCCGATCATGGCGGAAAAAGGCGGCTTCAAGCATTTCATGCTCAAAGAAATTTATGAGCAGCCGCGCACCGTTCAGGAAACCACGCTAGGCCGCGTTTCGCAGGATACCGGCACTATCTTCCTCGAAGAAATGCAGGTCAGCGAAGCCGAATTCAAGGCGCTGACCAAAATCAACATAGCCGCCTGTGGCACCAGTTGGCACGCCGGCCTAGCCGGCAAATTCATGATCGAGACGCTGGCGCGCGTCCCCGTCGAGGTCGATTACGCCAGCGAATGGCGCTATCGCGATCCCATCCTCGGCCCCGACACGATGACCCTCCTCATCTCGCAATCCGGCGAAACTGCCGACACCATAGCCGCCCAGCGCGAAGCCAAGACCAAAGGCTCGAAGACCCTAGCCATCTGCAACGTAGTCGGCTCCATGATCACCCGCGAAGCCGTAGGAACCGTCTACACCCACGCCGGCCCCGAAATCGGCGTAGCCTCCACCAAGGCTTTCACCGGCCAACTCACCGCTCTCTATCTGTTCGCCCTCTATCTCGCGCAAGTGCGCGGCACAATGACGCCGGAGGCATCAAAGACTGCCGTGCAAGAACTGATGCGCATCCCGGGCAAGCTCGAACAGATTCTCACTCATGATGAAGCCTGCGACGACTTAGCCAAAACCTACGTCCGCGCGCAAGACTTTCTTTTTCTCGGACGCGGCATCCACTACCCCATCGCCCTCGAAGGCGCGCTAAAGCTAAAAGAGATCTCCTACATCCACGCCGAAGGCTATCCCGCCGGCGAAATGAAGCACGGTCCCAACGCCCTGATCGACGAAAACTTGCCGGTCGTAATCATCGCCACGCGCGACGAAACCAGCCCGCAGTCGATGATCCGCTACGAAAAGACAATGTCGAACCTGAAAGAAGTAAAAGCCCGTTCCGGCATAGTCATCGCGTTAGCCACCGAGGGCGACAAGGAAATCGCCGAAGAAGCAGATCACGTCCTATTCGTACCAGCGGCCCCCGACGAACTCTCAGCAATCCTGGAAATAGTCCCCCTGCAACTGCTCGCCTATCACATCTCCGTGCGCCGCGGCTGCGATGTAGATCAACCCAGGAATCTGGCCAAGTCAGTAACGGTTGAATAGCTGGGGCGCAATAGCTGGGGCGCAAGCTGTTTACGATAATGTCATCCTGAGCGGCGGTAAGGTCATCCTGAGCGGAGCGGAAACTTCGCGAAGCGAAGTCTCCGCGTAGTCGAAGGACCCCTACAACCTATACCGAACACCGCAGCCTCAGGGAATTTTCCCCGCACAGATGAAACATTTCCCAAATCAGCAACCGTGGAATAGCTGGGGCGCAAGATGTTTACGTCACCGAGAACTATTCCCAAGGGGCACAAATGTCGACCACTCCCCAACCCACCAGCACCCCCAAAGCCTGCGTAATCCCCCGCTGCCAGCACATCAAAGCCAACGGCGTCCAATGCGGATCGCCCGCCCTGCGCACCGAGCGGCATTGTTTTTTCACCACCAGCACCGCCGCCGCGCCTACCAGTTCGATCTCTACGAACCCCTTAAGTCCGCGCTCAACCTCCCTGCCCTCGAAGACGCCAACTCCATCCAGGTAGTCCTCACCGAAGTCCTGCGCCTCATCCTCACCCGCCACATCGACCACAAATCGGGCTCCCTGCTCCTCCGCGCCCTCCGCCTGGCCGCTGCCAATGTAAAGCTCACCACCCTCGAACCCAGGCAGAAAACCCTCCCCGATTCCGTCGAGCATCGTCCCTTAGGCGCCACACCGCCTGGTCCGAAACCGAAGATCAGGCCTACGACTACAACAACGCCCAGATCGTCCCGGAAGCGGTGCCCCAGGTTCGCGCCCGTCCTTTGAGCGCTAACCTGGGCTCGGAACCCGAACCCGTCCAAGCTCTCCGCCAAACAAAAATCCCCCGCCACAATCGTCCAGGCCAACCCAACTCGAGTCGCTCCGTCTTCACCCGCGATGAGCACGAAATGCCCAAAGACAATAACCATAACGAAGACCAGATGGACGAGGAAAGCAGAGCCTGTCTCAACGACCTGATACGCCGGACCGTAGGGCGTCAAATCGACCCCGACTATCTGGATAGACCTCATTCGTCCGAAGATAAACCGCCCGTCGACAACCCAAACGATGCCCCGACCCCTTAACAATCAACATTGTGCCAATAACCCCTCAAACTCAAATTATGTACTGAATCACGTAAACCAACGCCTTGCCCGGCTCCGGCTGTACGGCTGCGTGCTGGGACTTGTCAACCTTTATGTCAAATTTCACATTGCTGGGGCCGCAGGCAGCGTCCGGTGCAGCAGCGGCATCCGCGGCCTGGAGGGACGGTGTTAAAAATGTTAAGGAAGTTGTAAAAAACGCTGCCAAGAAAATCGAGGTGAGCGCTCAGCGCATAATTTTCCCCTGAAAACTGAGTTGAACTATACGCTCTTAATCTTTGAGGGCGTTACTGCTTCACTTCATCCTTAGCAACCACACCATCCTTGATGTAAATGATGCGGTGCGCGTATTCGGCGATATCGTGTTCATGGGTTACGAGGACGATCGTATTGCCCTCCGAGTGCAGACGATCGAACAGCGCCATGATCTCATTGCCGGTTTGCGAGTCGAGGTTTCCCGTAGGTTCATCGGCGAGGATGATCGCCGGCTTATTCACCAGCGCACGCGCAATCGCTACGCGCTGACGCTGCCCGCCGGAGAGTTCGTTGGGCTTGTGGTTCATACGCGATTCCATGCCGACCGAAGTCAGCGCTGCCTTGGCTCGTTCGGCACGCTCGTCGGACGGGACCCCGGCATAGATCAGCGGCAATTCCACGTTGTGCAGTGAAGTTGCGCGCGCCAGCAGATTGAAGGTCTGGAAGACGAAACCGATTTCCTTATTGCGAATGCGGGCCAATTCGTCGTCATCGAGTTCGCTCACCAGTTGCCCATTCAGCCAGTACTGCCCTTTCGAAGGTGAGTCGAGGCAGCCGATTAGGTTCATCAGCGTCGACTTGCCCGAGCCCGACGGCCCCATGATGGCGACGTATTCGTTGCGCTGGATGCGCAAATTAATGCCACGAAGCGCGTGCACCTGTTCCGAGCCCATGTCGTAAGTCTTCCACAGATCCTCGGTTGAGATCATGTAGGAATCAGGGCCAGCCCAATTCGTCGGCTTGTCGATCGGTAGTATCTCGGCAGTCGCCATCTTGCTCTCCTTCTCCGGATCGGGCTCGCGCACGCACGCTCCTAGGGCGCTTCTATCTTGGACGTTTTAACCTAGCAGAAGTTAGACGCGTAAGTCTGTCTTCGAGTGGCCATCGCTTTTGCTAGCTGCTTTCGTCTTCTTTTTTCGGGGCCGAATTATCTATTTTGACATTCGTTCCCGGCTTCAACGTACGCAAAACCTTGTAGCTGCCAGTAATCACTTCGTCACCTTCCTGCAAGCCCTTTGTAACTTCGATATCGGTTGTTCCACTTATGCCCGTTTCCACCGGAACGAACTGAGCCTTCTTGCCGCGGATCACGAACACTCCCTGAACCTCTTCTTTCAACTTCGATGCTTCGCTTGGCGCGGTCGTAGCTGCTTGCACCGCATTTTTGCCGGAGTCTTTGGGCACAAGGTCAGCCTCGGTGCGGACGGTCAACGCCTGAATCGGAATGCTGAGGACACTATTCCGAGTCGCCGTCGTAATCTTCGCCGTCGACGATAAACCCGGACGCAGATCCGGCGGAGGGTCCGTAAGGGTCACGACAACTTTAAAATCCTTCGCCTCCTCGCTGGTCGAAGTTGCCTGCGAAGTAGCGACGCCGGTCGACCGCACGATAGCGTTGTCGCCGATTTCGCTCACAACACCGTGGAAGATCTTGTGCGGAATCGCGTCGATGGTCACGTCGGCGGGCTGCCCAAGGCGCACGTTGACGATGTCGGTTTCGTCCACCTTCACCTCAGACGTGATCACCGACATATCTGCGAGTGTCATTAGCGTGCTGCCCGGCGAGTTTTGTATTCCGATGACCACAGTCTCGCCTTCGCGCACGGGTAGATTAGTGATCACGCCGTCAAAGGGCGCTTCATAGGTGGTCTTTTGCAGCACATCTGAAACGCGAGTGAGTGTCGCCTGATTCTGCGTAATGTGCTTATCCATCGAATCTTTTTGCGCCCTGGCCTGCGCGACTTTCGCCTTGGCTTGTGCCAGTCCGGCGTCGGCTGATTCCCATGCCGCCTTCTTGACGTCGTAATCCTGTTTGGCGATCAGCGCCGCGTTATACAGACCCTGGGCGCGTTCCCAGTCCAGCTTGGCATGTTCGTCGTCGGACTTAGCGCGGTTCAAATCAGCCAGGGCCGTATTCAGGGCTGCGTCCGCCGCCGCCGCATCAGTCACCGCCGCCTGCAACGAGGCCCGCGTGGCGTTAACATCGGCCGACGATTGGACGTTTTCAAGCTGTGCCAGCAATTGTCCCTTCTTTACGTGGTCGCCTTCTTTGACGTGCAACTTAATAATCTTGCCGAAGGCATTGGCGCCGATGTTCACGTACGTTTTGGGCTTTATTTCACCGGAGGCGCCTACCACCGAAGCCAGATCCTGCTTTTGTACCTTTCCGGTTTGCACCGTCACCAGATTTTTCCGGCTCTGGTAGACCGTGACCGAGACGATGATGACCAGCACCAGGGCTGCGCCAACTCCGATCAGAATTTTCTTCCAGGTTTTCATTTAAGTCATGATTCCGTCTTCACGATTAAGCCGAAAAACGGCCAACGCGCAAAGAGATTGCGCATAAGCAGTTACGTTCAGGCAAAGGAGAAAGTTCCCGCGATCCGCCAAAGGTCTTTATATGCTTTCTCATTCCAAGTTGGGTTACCCAAGAGGAGAACAGCCGCGCAACCCATTATATCGCGCCAGCGTTGCGGGCAGACTCCGTCGTGATGGGGCGACGGGCCACGTCGCCCGTTCCAGTTACTGCCGGAAAGGCGCGGATCCAAAGGGGTTAAGAATGCAGATATGGCGCAAGAATTCTTTTCCAGCCAGGCCACTTCTCCTTGCCTAGTTGTATCCAATGAACATAGAATTAGGCGACCGGGTTTTCCCTAGAGGTAGGCCGTTCTATGTTCTCCACAGGTTTCCGAAATCGTTGTTTAGTTGGCTTGCTCGCTGGCACCGTGTCGCTTGGTTTTGGCTTGTTAGCCGAAGCCCAGGACGCGAAACCCTCCGCCGACAAAGGGACGGCTGCCCAGGGAAGCCAGACCGACCCGCTGACCCGCCCCATCCCGGAAGAGCAGCGAAAGAAGAACGCCAAGGCACTCAAAGTTGAGTTAAGCAAGACGTACCGCAAATGGCTGGATGAAGACGTTCGCTGGATTATCACCGACGACGAAAAACACAGCTTTATGCAACTCTCGAACGACGAAGAGCGCGATCAATTCATCGAAGGCTTCTGGCAACGCCGCGATCCCACGCCAGACACGGAAGAGAACGAATTTAAAGAAGAGCACTATCGCCGTATCGCATACGCTAACGAACATTTCGCCGCCGGCATTCCCGGCTGGAAGAGCGATCGCGGCCGGATGTACATCGTATTTGGCCCACCCGACGAGATCGACTCCCATCCTTCTGGAGGCAATTACGAGCGCCCCATGGATGAAGGAGGCGGTGAAACCTCCACCTTCCCGTTTGAAACCTGGCGTTATCGCTACATCGAAGGCATCGGCCAGGAAGTAATGATTGAATTCGTAGATACGTGCATGTGCGGCGATTATCACATGACGATGGACCGGTCTGAAAAAGACGCCCTGAAGCAGACCCCGAACGCCGGTCTCACCTTGTACGAGCAGATGGGCATGTCATCCAAGGCGGACCGGTTCAGTCATGGCGGCCTCGAGCAACTTGGTGGCGGCCCGATGAATCAGGATTTGCAAACCAAGGAATTTGATCGCCTCGACCAGTTCGCCAAATTGCAGCAGGCGCCTCCGGTAAAGTTCAAGGACCTGGAAGCGGTCGTCAGCCATCATCTCAGCGTCAACCTGATGCCCTTTGATGTGCGAGCGGATTTCGTGAAGGTCACGAGCGACACCGTGTTGGTTCCAATCACGGTCCAAATCAAGAACCGCGACATAACCTTCCAGAACAAGGATGGCATAGAGCGGGGCACCGTGAACATCTTCATGCGCGTGACTACGCTAACTGGAAAAATCGTACAAACCTTTGAAGATCCGGTTCAAATCGATGTACCTGTGGAGTTGTTGCCGAAGACTGCTGAAAACGCTTCGGTTTACTGGAAGGCGATTCCACTGCGCGTCAGCCAAAATCGCTATCGTCTAGACATCGTAGTAAAGGATGTGAATGGAGATCGTACGGGAAACTGGAGCCATGCGATCCAGCTTCCCGACTTCAGCGAAGACAAGCTGAGCAGTTCGACACTCATCATCGCCGACCAGATGGAACCGGTGGCAACCAAGAATGTCGGCACCGGGAGTTTCGTGATCGGGGCGATGAAAGTGCGACCCCGCGTCGCGCCCTCGGACGGCAAGCCCATTTCTTTCAAACGCAATCAGAAGCTGAATTTCTGGATGCAGGTTTACAATCTGAGCGTGGACGAAAAAACCCATAAACCGTCGGCCACGTTCGAATATAATGTGACTGACGCGAATAACAAGCCGGTTATCCACACCGTCGAGTCGACAGATACGATGGGCAATGTGGGTGACCAGGTTACGCTGCAGAAAACGCTTTCGGCCGCGAATCTGCAGCCGGGGTTGTACAAAATCGAGATTAAAGTGAACGACAACCTTTCCAAGCAGATGGTGGATCCAACGGCGACTTTTGCCGTGGAGTAAGCTGCTGTTTGGTCCCCAGAGGTAGTTGTCAAGATGCTCCGAAAATTCGGGTTCCTGTTAGCTTTCGCCACGATTGTCACTCCGGCTTGGTCCGGAACAATTGCGAGCGGAATCGCGGGCGCTATTTCCGGATATGTTCGCGATGGCAGCGGTGCGCCGCAAATGGGCGCTGCCGTGGAAATACTGGGCTCAGCTGCCCAGGCGCTCAAGGTCTTTACCGATGATCGCGGCTTCTACTCGGTGGCCAATCTTCTTCCCGGAACCTACAGCGTCAAGGTGAGCGCGCCCTCATTTCTGCCAACACTGCGCGAAAAAATTGGGGTCCGTCCTGGCGCCAAGTTGATGGTGAATGTTACTTTGACGACCTTGTTCGAAGCCATTCAGCTGGTTCCAATTCGCGGCCAACTCGACGATGACGATTGGAAGTGGACGCTGCGTTCGGTCGCGAACCGGCCAATTTTGCGCGTCCTTCCCGACGGAACCACCGTCGTCCAAAGCGGAGAGTCTGCGAACCACGATTTGAAGGGTGCCGTCACTTTGCTGGCTGGTTCGCCCGGAGAAGGTTTCGGAAGTCCCGCGGACATGAATGCTGGCTTTACCGTGGAGCGTTCTCTGCTATCGACTGGTACGCTGCGACTGAATGGCAATGTGGGTTATGATTCGGACGGTCAGGGTATCCCGTCAGCAATTCTCCGCACTACCTACACCAACAGTTTCAACGGCGTCTTTGAACCGTCGTTCGCCGTCACCGCTCTCCGATTGAATTCGGACCTGAACGCTCCCGGGACGACGCTTCAGGCACTCTCCGCAACCAGCTCCGATCGAATCGTGCTCAGCGACCTGCTTGAAATGAAAGTCGGCAGCGAATTACAGACCATCCAGTTCATGGGGCGAGTGAACGCCTTCCGGCCTTTTGGATCGGCGGATTTGCATGTTTCTCCAAACACCGTGCTCGAATACCAGTACACAAGTTCAGTGCCGAATTCGGCGGTGGAGAATAGTCTGGCTCCCGATCTTCCAGGCGACAATCGTCTCGAATCGGCTTCGTCTGATCTTAGTGAAACCGCGCCACGCATGAGCATGACCGCGTTCTCCCCAGCCGCCGAGCGCGCTCGCCATCAGGAAGTGTCACTCTCCCAACGCGTGGGAAAGAACAGTATGCAAATCGCGTTCTTCTCCGATAGCCTGGTCAACCCGGTCTTGACCGGCGTCGGCGAAACCACGGCGGACTCAGGCGAGGTGCTGCCCGACATCTACTCCGGAACCTTTAGCTATCAGGGAAATGATTTCTCGACCCGCGGAATACGGATGGTGCTGGAGCGCAAGCTAACCTCTGATCTGACTGCAACTCTCGATTACGCCTACGGCGGCGTGCTCGACCTTGGCCGGCCCGACGTCCAGCTGCAAGACGCGCGGGACTCCATCCAAACTGAACGCCATCAGGCAATGGCAGCAAAATTCAAAGGAGCAATACCCAAGGCGAAAACTCGCTGGGTCGCTTCGTATCGTTACGTCGGCGGTCGAACGTTGACCCCGGTCGATGAGTTCAACACTTCGGCTGGACAATCCGATCCTTACCTGAATCTCTGCATTCGCCAACCAATTCCAGCCCGTTTCATCGGCGGGCACATGGAAATTCTGATGGATCTGCGAAATCTTCTGGCCCAGGGCTATATCCCCGTCGTGGGGCAAGATGGTCACACCGTCTATCTGGTACAAGCGGACCGCTCAGTCCGCGGCGGCGTGGCCTTCAGTTTTTAGAGTCGGCGTTTTTTGAAATCGACGACGAAAAATCTGTGATTCCATAGATTTCTCATACCCGCAATCCTTCTCTTCGCGATACCTGCGCCCGATCGCTACGATCAATTCTTTCTGTGAACGTCGACACTGATCTTTCTCCTCCACTCGTCTATAATTTCGCGATCTTACAGAAACAATAATTGCTGCGTGCATGGCGTTAGTCCGTCCCGGTGAAGCGAGAAGTGCCGAGACTAGTGCCAGTACGGTGCCGCGATAACCAAGGAGAACCGGAAATGAAACTTCGCCTGTCAATCGTGTTTGTTCTGCTTTCGACGTTCGTCGTGGGTCAAACCTTCCGCGGCACAATCCTCGGCACCGTCACCGATCCTTCCGGGGCAGTCGTGGCCGGTGCGACAGTGAAAGTGCGCAACCTCGCAACTGGCCTTGAGCGCACAACCACTACCAGCGCGGATGGCAGTTATTCCGTGCCCGAATTGCCTATAGGCAGCTATTCGGTAACCGTCTCCTTGGCTGGCTTTCAAACCGCGATCACGACCAACGTCGACGTCGATGTGGCTGTCGAACGGCGTCTCGACGTGGCCCTCAAGGCCGGCAAGGTAACCGAGCAAGTCGAGGTTTCCGGCGAAGAATTGAGCACCGTCAATACGAATATATGTGCTTCGGAAACTTCAGCAGATCCGGAACAGAACGGTAAGCCATTTCCGGCACCGAGGAAGGTAGTGAGTTAGTGTCTTGTGGAATGAGCGAGGGTGCGGGGATAACCGTCGACAAGAGCGGGAACATATACGTATTTACAAGAGTAGGAGAGGGAGGCCATTCCCTCCTGGAATTCGATCGCAATGGAAATTTCATCGACACCATTGGTGACGGATTGTATTGCTTTCAGTTCCCTCATCAGGTGCGCTTTGATCGCGACGGAAACCTGTGGACCGTTGATGACGGCTCCAACATGGCAGTTAAGTTCGTTTTCAATGGTACGGACTGGCGACCGGCGTTGACACTCGGACGGCGCTCGGAGCCCTTCGGCCCCGCAAATACCGACGACGGCTGGGTTCTTCCCCGCGCCGCCTCGACGGCATTCTCGAATGTGATGTTCAACATGCCTACCGACGTGGCTTTTGGCTTGAATGGCGAAATTTACGTCGCCGACGGCTACGGGAATTCCCGAATTCAGAAATTCGATAAGAACGGCAAATTTGTAAAAAGCTGGGGCCGCAGAGGCACCGGGCCTGGAGAATTTCATCTACCGCACGCAATCATTACAGACTCCAAGGGGCTCGTGTATGTCGGCGATAGAGAAAATTCCCGAATTCAGATATTCGACGCCGATGGCAATTACATAAAAGAATGGAATAACGTCGGCAAACCGTGGGCCATGTGTCTCACGGACGACCCACAGCAAGTCATGTACGTCGCTGACGGAGCCGCAAACCGCATTTTGAAGGTCGACATGGACGATCACGTTCTCGGATGGTGGGGCCGGCCGGGAAAACAACTCGGCGAGTTCAACAACATTCACAGCATCGCTTGCGGAGCGAATGGCGACCTCTTCATCACCGAGACTCAGAATTATCGAATCCAAAAATTAGTACTCGACAAGCATTGATCCAATAAGCGCAAGTCTTGCCGTGCCGGCGAAATTCCGTGAAACCGTAATCGAAGCTGTTCGAAATCTGAATGACGAGGAGTGAAACTGCAAATGAAACGAATCATAGTGAGCGCACTGTTCTGGGTTGTTTCTCTCGTTGTTGCCCAGGGCCAAGAGGCGAAGTGGCAAGTGGGAAAAGGCACGGACAATGTTGAGAAGGTTAAGGCGGACATTCTTAAGCTGCGAGAAGATGAAGCTCAAGCCGTGAAGAATAAGGACGCGCGCGCCCTCTGCAATCTCATGGCCGATGGTTGGGCGGGCACAACAGAAATGGGCGTCACGATACATAAGGCGCAATATTGCGATGAAGTGACAGATGGGGATCTGACCTTTGCTTCGGTCCACCGTGATGAAGTCGCGTTTTACGTCTTCGGAAACGACACTGTCGAGGAATGGTGGCGTGACACTTCAACAATAGTGTACAAGGGCAAAACTTCACATGGTCCCAGAAAGTGCTCGATCGTCTATTCGCGAGTGAACGGCCGCTGGCTTGACGTAGCTCACATGACCAGCCTCTATACCGTTGAGCAATAAAAGCAATAAACACAGTTGCAGATTCGTATCAGCGATTGGGGCGTCGATTCGCTGTCGCTCGTTCGGTATGCCTACGCGGAGAACCTTATGAAAAAATTCGGTTTATGCCAGCTAGTAGCCTTTTCTATGTTTTTGGTGCCGGCCCGTCTTGCCTTGGCAGATGCATCGAAACCTGGTTATCACTTGATTAAAAGATATGACATAGGCGGCGGCAACGGAAAAACGGAATATTGGGACTATATTACGTTCGACGAGACCAGCGGCCGTCTTTACCTTTCCCACAATACGGAAATAACTGTTGTGGATGCCTCCACCGGCCACGTAGTAGGCACTGTCTCCGATGTAAAGCGGGGTCACGGGATCGCGCTGGTTCAGGACCTGGGCCGTGGGTACATCTCGAGCGGAGGCACCAACGAAGTTGTTGTCTTCGATGTTAAGACTCTAAAAGTGATTGCTCGTATCAAGGTCGGTGGCAACCCCGATTGCATCATCTACGATCCGGCGTCAGGTCATATCTTCGCTATGAACGGGGAAACAAACAATGCGTCCGTGATTGATCCCGCGAAAGATTCTGTGTTGGCGACGGTTCCGTTGGGCGGCCGTCCCGAGTTCGCCGTCGCGGATGGCAAAGGGATGATTTACGACAATATCGAAGATAAAAACGAAGTGGTGGCCTTGGATACTCGCTCCCTCACGATCAAGAACCGCTGGCCAATCGCGCCAGCCGCAGGCGCCACTGCCATGGCAATGGACAAGGAACACCGGCGTCTATTTATAGGAGGCCGCAATAAGATTTTTGCGATCATGAATGCGGATAACGGACAGATGGTCCAGACGTTTCCGATCGGTGCTGGAGTCGATGCCAACATTTATGAGGCAAGTTCGGGACTCGTATTCAGCGCAATGCGCGATGGGACTTTATATCTGTTTCACGAGGACACCCCGGACAAGTTCAGTCGTGTAGAAATTGTCCACACCGAATTGGGCGCCCGCAATATCGCGATTGATCCGAAGACGCACAAATTATTTTCAGACACGGTGGATTTTGGCGCCGCCCCCGCTCCCACCCCCGCACAACCTAATCCTCAGCCCGCGCCCGTCCCTGGAACTTTCCATCTTCTTGTCTATGAGCGCTAGGGCTAGACAACGACGGCTTCGGTGTGCCAGGCCCAATGGGCGAAGCCAATCTAACCCGGTTGAACCACAAACCATGGCTAAGGTTGCCTTGCGTATCCTGCCGTTCTTGATGGTCTGTTATTTCGTGTCTTTTTTAGATCGCGTGAATTTAAGTTTTGCCGCGCTACAAATGGTGAAGGACTTGCGGTTTTCGCCGGCGGTCTTTGGCTTGGGCGGCGGGTTGTTCTTTGTCTCTTATTTCCTGTTCGAAGTTCCGAGTAATCTGCTTCTCGAGAAGTTTGGCGCACGTCGCTGGATAGCGCGCATTATGATCAGTTGGGGCGTGCTGGCCGGCGGCATGGCTCTGGTTAAGAACGCCCCGTCATTTTATGTAATGCGCCTTCTGCTGGGCGCTGCCGAAGCTGGCTTCTTTCCAGGAGTGATCCTCTACCTTACGTATTGGTTTCCATCTGAGTATCGCGCACGAATCGTTGCTGTGTTCATGGTCGCAATTCCGATGTCAAGTTTTCTCGGTTCGCCAATTTCAGTAGCCCTGCTGGAACTGGATGGTCGACTTAGCCTCCATGGCTGGCAGTGGATGTTTATCCTGGAAGCGGTTCCTGCTATTTTACTGGGATTCGCTAGCCTCTTCGTCTTGACCGACAAACCCGACGGCGCCCAATGGCTCAGCCTCGACCAGCGTAACTGGCTGGCAGGCAAGCTTCGGATGGAAGTGCGTGGAAGCCGGTCAGCAGGCGATCTTTCTCTTTGGCGGGTGTTGTGGAACAGGCATGTTCTCGTCCTCGGCATCGTCTTGGCCGGAAGCACCGCAGTGAGCAGTGGTCTTCAACTCTGGCAGCCGCTGATTATCAAATCCTATGGCCTCAACAATCTTCAAACCGGACTTCTCAACGCGATCCCCTTCGGGCTAGCTTCCGTCATCATGGTCTATTGGGGAAGACGATCTGACCGCACCGGTGAACGAGTTTGGCACGCGGCATTGCCGCTGATACTGACAGCCATCAGCCTTACATCGGCTCTTCTGTTCCACAGTTTGTTCTCGATAATCATAATCCTGTGCCTGGCTGTCATCGGAATCTACGCCGGCAAAGGTCCAGCGTGGGCGCTCTCGTCCGAGTGGTTATCCACAACTACCGCCGCCGCCGGTCTTGCTCAGATCAATGCAATTAGTAACTTGGCCGGTTTTGGTACCACCTACTTACTAGGAATTATCAAGGGATTGACAGGGAGTTATCCCTTGGCGATGCTGCCTCTGGTTGCGTTGGCGACCATCGGAGCTGTGGCGATCCTGCTCATCGGCCGCGAAGGCGTTGCTCACCGGGCTATGGTAGCGGTGGAGACAAAGTGACTTTGGATTTCCCAGTGATGCAATCGAGGCGGAGATGAATCTGAAATATTAAAGGAGCGGAACGCCATGAAGCGAATTATTTTATTTGCGCTACTAACGACCTCATTAGCGGGCCTCGCGTGGGGTCAGGAGACGAAAGCCGACGGTGGTGGGACAACCGCCAACCGGGCTGATAAAACCATGGAAGAAGGTTCTCTTAGGCTGCGCGAGGGATTCGGCATGTGGAAACTGTCGGATTTCAAGGAACACGAAAAGGTTCTTGACTCCAAGATTGGGCCTGATCACTCCGCCCGCGAGACTCTCGGCAATTATGGTAAACATAAAATCCGGTTTATCCATCGAGTAGGCACAGGTGCGCCCGAATTCCACACGTATTTTGTTGATCTGTGGATCGTCGAAAGCGGACACGGCACGCTTGTCGTCGGGGGAACGCTGGTCGATCCCAAAACTTTGACTGGCAATGAAGCGGCAGCGCGCGGAGATATGACTGGCACTTCCATTGAGGGAGGGGAGCGGCACGATGTCTCTCCGGGAGATGTTATTCACATACCTCCAAAAACTCCTCATCAGATCCTCGTAACAAAAGGAGAGGAGATTACCTATCTTCGAATTGCCATTCCCAGCGAATAAATTGTCGGCCTATTGAGTCTTGTCGCCGCCCCTGCCGTCATTTCAGTTGAGGGCCAACAATGGAATATTTCATCGAGGAGAACTTCGTCTTGATCGGTTGGCTACCGTTTTGCTCAGTCAGTCATCCAACTAAAGCCATATCGCAAAGCTTTATCTTGGCACTCCTTTTCTTCTGTGTTGCTAACCGTTCGATCGCGCAAGGCGGTCCGCCGTACTACACCAACGATCCCGGCACCCCAGGCGATTTCAACTGGGAAATCAATCTTGGCTACATGCCATTCTTCTACAGCGATCAGTCGGTATCGCATACCCCCGACGTCGACCTCAACTTCGGAATCGGCGATCGAATTCAGCTTACTTACGAAAATGCGTGGCTGCGGGTGCAGAATCCTGGTTCAGCCACAAAGTTTGGGCTGGGTCAATCTAATGTCGGCGTTAAATGGCGCTTTTACGATGCCGGGGAATCCGGCCTCTCGATCTCAACCTTCCCCCAGTTTTTTCTCAATAACCCGAACGACGCCCTCCGTCGCGGAATCACACCGGCCAGCCAGGGTTTTCTGCTTCCTCTCGAATTTTCCAGGAAGTTTGGCGCCGTTGGCGTGAATTATGAGGTCGGATACCAGTTCACTCAGCACGGTCCGGATACCTGGCTCATGGGTCTGGTTCTAGGTCACGATTTCAGTTCAAAATTCGAGATGGACGCAGAGTTTTATTCCCAAGGCGTATTCCGTCCTTCCAACTACCAACCGACGCTTGGTTTGGGGCTCCGCTACAAAATCCACAGGCCAGTCACCCTTCTCATGATGTCCGGACGCAGCCTCGAACACACTCATCCCAACCAATCCGATTTTATTGGTTACTTCGGACTGCAATTGCTGCTACCGCCGAAATCCTATGACCGCGAATAGTCACGACTCGCATTCAGCGAAATCAAAAACGTACAAACGCATTGCCGCACTGGCGCCTCCATTACCTGTCCAGCGAAAATTTTTTTACCGCCTTTTGATTCCATCGAACTCCGTTGCCAGCAACGTCAGGAATTCGGGCAAAGCCGTCCTCGATACTCAGAGGTTCCTCGAGGATGGCGTCGGCCCAGTCGACATACTCCAGGTAGTGGCAGGTTGGGGTTGCCGCGAGTAGATGAGCGCTGATCTCCGGCATGAGGTGCGAAGAAAGCTCGACCTTGCGTTCGGCGGCGATTCCTGCGGCCTGTATCCACCCAGTAACTCCGCCGATGCGAGTGACATCTGGCATTACATAGTCGGAAGCGCCAGCGTCAAGCGCCTGAGTCATGGCCTCCGGGCCGTTGAAATTCTCGCCGATTTGCACGGGCATGTTCAGCGCTTTCGACACCATTGCGATGCCGGTGTAATCGTCGTGACGAATCGGCTCTTCGATCCAAGCAACGCCTTCTGACTCGATTGCCCTCCCGCGCCGGATCGCCTCCGTGACCGTTAACGCCTGGTTGTAGTCGGCTAGCAGTTCGATCGCATCCGGCAACCGCCGTCGTACGGCGCGGGTAACCGCAAGATCCTGTTCGAGGGTCGGATAGCCGAGCCTCAATTTGACGGAACGAAACCCCCCGGCCAACAGCTTTTCCGCTTCATCTGCAGCCGCCTCCGGCGCCATGAGACCCAGACCGTTCGAGTTATACGCGAGGATCGCCTTGGGTTTGGCGCCCAATAAGGTTGCCAGGGGAAGACCAACTGCGATCGCGAGCGCATCCCATAGGGCCATGTCAAGCGCGGAAAGAGCCATCCGAACCATCCCCGTGACTCCAAGCAACGCGAACCGCCTCGCCAGCGTGCGTCCAATTTCCACTGGAGCAATGCGCTCGCCTCTGATCATGGAAACTGCGTCGCGCAGCAGCGCGTCGATCGCCCGAGGCACGCTTGAGCGATAGCAAAACACGTAGCTGCGGCCGTTGATCCCGTCCTCGGTTTCAAGATCTATCAGCAGTAATGGCGCTTTCTTGATGATTCCGGCACTGGTGCCGAGCGGATAAGTCATTGGCACTTCCACCGCAAACGTCCTAACGCCCCTGATTGTCAGCAATGGAAAGGCCATTGTATTAACCCTGATTATCTCTTTCACGTTCTTCACGTCCCTATCGCCAAATAGCTTGGTTCTTCGTCCGATACTCTTCCCTCCTTAACAAAAACCTGCGTTCGATGCAAGCGTGCTCCAACTGTTGCGAGATCACAGTCACGAAGTCGAAGTCTCTGTTTCGGAAGCAACGGAGCCGGTCGTCATCGCCATTCTCCGGTCTTTGTTGGATCTGGGCCTCGCTTCCGCGGCGGGTCAACTATCGCCGGAACAACCAGCCATGCGCGCCGTTTGCGGATACCTGCTCTATGCAGGCTAACACCGCCGTACAGTCAAGTGCGGAACGCGCCGTCGCGGTTGTCGTTGCGACACTCGATTGACGGTTTGCACTTGAACGCCATCGTTATTCAACGGCTTGAATTAAATGTAGCCAAGCTCGGCAGCCTGGATGCCCTTTCGGGGGTTGACTCGCAAACTGCGTCGACGATAAGTTCTGCGATCGCGGAATCATTCACCTTTGGTTTCCGGCTGATCATGCTACATTGCGCCGTCCCCGCCATAGCGAGCGCTAATGTCGAATCGTGGAAAATACCCTTGGGGATTGTGCCAGATCACCTAATTTCAGCGGGTCTGCGGCCGCCGACGAATCCCGGTGGTAGACTGCTGCCATGCCCTCCAAAAGGACAAAGAATAAGACCAAGCCAAACAATTCAAAGACCGCAATCTCAAAGCGGCCGAAGAAAGTCCTCGGCATCCCCCCACAAGCTCGGCCGTCTGGTGACACGCCCGGTGCCGTCCGTCCTCTTGCAATAGACATTGTGGTGACCGATAAATCGGGCAGTCCTGTGTCTGGCCTGCTGCAGCAGGACTTCACCCTTCTCGATGACAAGCAGCCGAAGCCCATTGTCTCCTTCCACGCGACTGACCAGTCCAGCAGGACGACTGAACCACTGCAGGCCATATTCATCATCGACGGGATCAATTCCGGTCCACGTGCCTTAAGCAATGCTCGCCAACAGTTGGAAAAGTTTCTGCGCCAGAGTGACAGCCAGCTCCCGGTGCCTGTGTCTCTGGTCTTCTTGACTGACAAATCAACTGAGGTCCAGGGCGCGCCCACCCGCAACGCTGCATCCTTGATTGGGTCGTTGAAATTTACCGATTCGAATCTGCGTCAATTCAACCAATCCTCGGGATTTTATGCCGATGCAGAGCGCCTCCAGCGTTCCCTCAACATGTTGGGAAAACTCACAGCCTATGAAGCGCGACAGCCCGGGAGGAAACTGATGATTTGGCTCAGTCCAGGATGGCCTTTGGTAGCCCTACCGGAAGATAAAGCTCAAGTCAGCCCGAAGGATCAGGAAAGCATCTTCGAGGCGGTTGTGTGGCTGTCCGCCCATTTGCGGGAGGCTCGCGTCACTATCTATGATATCGATCCTCTTGGAGCGGAGAACGCTGCCAACTTTCAAGTATTTTATTACGAGAACTTCCTCAAAGGCGTGGTTTCCGCAGGTAAGGCAGAAAAACGGTAATCGCGGCCTGCAGGTTCTCGCATTCCAAACCGGCGGGCGAGTTTTGAACCGAAGCGATGACCTCGTCGATCGATCGGCCGGCATTCCGCAACCGCTCTACGAGGTGACGGCAGCCCAACCGGAACGCCCGCTACATGTCAAATCACTGTTATCAGCACGCAAACAGAACCTGCGTCTCGGTGCTGGAATGGTCGCATAGGGATGCCCCAAACGTGGGGCTAGATGTCTAACGCAACAATTGACGATGTGGTTGAACACCTGAAGCAATCGCTCAACCCTAAAAGCGGACTCGATGTGATCGGACAAGGGTTGTACCGCGTTGTTTTTGCGGTCAACGACGCACTCGTTATGAAGGGAGCGAGGAGCGAGGACGGCAAACGACGTAATCGAAACGAATATAAGTTTGCTCAACAGAATCCACTCATCATGGCGACCGTTTTCGCCATTTGGGCGGATGACCTCTTCGTAATTCAGGAGCGTGCTCAACCGTTGAACGCGGCTGACCGTGCCAGTACACATCAGTTCAATAGACTCCCTGGTTCCATAAGTTCTTATCCAGCAAGAAGATTCCCTGCAAGGAATCGCTGATGATGAAATCAAATTCCCTGATACCTCCTCTGAAAATTCCCTGCTCGAATTTTCGCCTGAAAACGGTTTCTACACTGAAATGTGCGGCTTAGAGAGAAAAGGTGCGGGGTTCAGAGGCTAAAATCTTCAAAATTCCCTGTTATTTTCCCTGTTACCAGGGAATTTGGGCGGAGAAGAGTTAGCGCCAGACTGCCTGCTCCGCCACACAGTCTGAAATGCAGAGGAATCCGCCTAACTTGCTTCAGAAATCACCGAAAATCGGCGGAATTTCCCGATTTTAGCTTTGAAACCGGACTGGAGAAATCGCCATCCTCATCACCGCTGACGGCTTTGTAGTCTTTTTCTCCGGAGGGTGTCTGAGCAGTCCGGTTTCAAGGACCTGATCACGCGAATGAAATGCGATCACAATGCGAGACGCAGCGAAAGCGGTCTTGATTTCTGTCGTCTTCGGAAATCCATCTGAGGGTTGAAACTTCCCCTAAGCCGACTTCGGGACAACGTCGTCGGAGCCCGCTTGAAGCCATGAAAACGTTACTCTCCACAGTTCGATTGGAGCAAGGTAATCACAGACAGCGTTGCCTAAGGTAAAGAGCACAGGTTTACGGAACATTCGTAAGCCTTTTTAATTTTGTGCTGGAAGGATAACTATGATCGAAACAATTTCAAGCAGAAATTTGGGCACAGATAACGGATTGCCCCACTACTTCAGGCAATTGGTCGATTGGCCATCGCTGCCGCTTGCTTGCAGCCGACCACAACGCTAAACCCAAGACCCACAACAGAGGAACTTACCGCAGAACAGACAATAGAGCAGGGCACCGACGATGACTGCCAGCACACCGAAGATTTTCATAAAAGCCAGCATATTCGCGGCTCCTCAAATGCATTCAATTATATGTTGCATAGTCCTGAGCCTGCATATCCTAAGGTACCAGCGATGCGGCCTGTCCATTCTGTGTACTTCAGTAATCTGTTTTAGGCACGCTTAGGCGATTGACCGCAGGCTCGATGACGGCAGCACAGGGCACCCTTTCGAGGGTGCGTTTCTATTAGGAGAAACTTTATGATCATCACAATCAGCCCACCAACCGCAACGATTGCGCTCGGCTCGACCCTGCAGTTATCAGCGAGCAAGCCTTGTTATTGGCAAAGTCATTGTCCAGCGATCGCCAAAGTTGACCAGAACGGCCTCGTGCAGGCGACATCAGGGACGTATTTCCAAGTCTACCGTGTCATCGGCGGCGAGGTACGCATCACGGCGCAAGAATTGAATGCCGCGGGGCAACTCGTCGGGACTCCTGCAATATGCGTCATCACCGTTTTATCGACGCAGACAGAGCCTGCGACACGATGCTGGAATGGTAACCCGCAGAACGGGCCGCAGACTTGGGGTTAGATTGTGGACGCAGGTTATTGTGGACGCTGGGCAGTAATTCCAATGGATAACATACTTCTTTCGTCCCTTGCAGTATTCTCCAAGGGCACGACCTACCAAGCCCGAGGGAAGGCGTATCGTTGGGGCATCCGTTCAATGGGTGCCCTTTTTTGTATGCGTCGCGATAAGTTCCCAGACGGAGACGAGTTCATCAAAACTTTTTCTGATCAATGGGCGAAAAGCAAAAAATATTCGAAGAGCGAAGACCTTTTTGTAAAAGTCGGAAGATCCCAACCACCAGATTGATTAGCATCTTCTAGCCCGGATAATTTGTGAATTGGGAGAGACATGCTATCCTCTGCAAGTTCTCAGGGTCGTTCCTGAGTACCCGTTCCTGCAGAACCACTGCATTCTTGCCTTCTTATCCTCGCCAATATCACGGTAGAGTGATGGTATCCGCAATGCTGGCTGAACCGTCTGGAGTTGTGACAAATAGATGAAATATCTGACCCTGTTGCGGCGCGCAGCAGCCGATCTGATATCCCCGCGTGATGATCGTCCCCGTCGAGTTGACCGTAGACGGCCCAGTCAAGAGGAGCGGGCCGTCCGTCAAGACCCCTCCTCCAAAGAAATTTGCGCCTACGATCGTAAACGTGCCAGTGTCGTAAACGCCGTTGCTCGTTGGGCCAACCAACGGGGAAGGCGTCACACCAGTAATGACGGGTGGAAAGTTGCCTTGGGCGAGTAGCTGGCGGTAACTAATTACGGTCGGATCGTCTTCGTTGGCGATTGTCTCATCCAAAACTTGAAGAAGCACACCGCCCCCCACGTTCAGCTCCCCGAATAGCTGATACTGAGGCGCGGCAAAGGGAGTGATATCAATCTCCCCGGTAGGGTGCACATTCACATAAGGCCCGACTAGGTCGTAAATCAGTAGATTGAGTTGTGGTCCGACAAAAGCATCCGCGCTGGCTGCGAGAGACGGCGCGGGCGGCTGAAAGCTAAAGGAGTTTGAGAATTGGGAGACAGGCTGCCACGAGCCATCCGAGAATTCAAGTCCTGCTGAGAGTGTGGCCTCATCCGTAACCGATGTCGTCAGACCTACCGAAACGTTGCCGTCGGCACCTGCGTTGATTGCCAGATGCGGAGTTATGACAATAGGTACAAATCCAGCAAAGATGGTAATCGGCGTGAGGGGGTAGTCTGCGAGAACAACCGTCTTGGATAACATGGCTCCCGTGCCGGCAGTGAGCGCTAAGGTCTCCGTCACCGTGGAAGTATCGACGAAAGTGAGTTGTTTGAGAGATGAGTCCCGTATAGACACGTTGAAGGTAAATGAAGGACTCACTAGTATGCTGCCATCAATCTACACCTGCCCCCCAGCTCCGTTATCGTAGAGCAGAACATGATTAAAGGCTAAAGAGAATCCTGATGCTGTTTGGGTTGCAGAGGAGGCCAGTGTTCTCCTCATTGAAGCAGAGGCCACATCCGCCGCTGTAAGGGTTCGTGAAATAGATATATTTGCTGAAGTCAGTGCATCTGCCAAGGAAGCGGGAACGGTAACTATGATAACGTCGGTTCCACTTTGTGAGATGCTTGTGATGCGGCCGATGAATCCACCCGGCGACGTTGGTGAGTCGCCCAGAATAAGTACGTTTCCCTCGCTGAGACCGGACAATTCTGGAGTGGCTTGACTGAACGTCAGCGTCGACCGGTCGGGAGAAATTGAAGACAAAAACTGCACCGTTTGCGGGGACAGGACGGCGGTCGTCGGACTAATGGTGTTCTGATCATAAGAAACGTTGAGATTGATCCCCAGGGCCTTGGGTAACGGCCGCCACCCTTCGGATATCTGGAGCATGCCAGGGCGAAAACCTTGGCGCGCACCGGGGGGTATCGAGAACTGGAGTGTTATCTGATAAGTTGTGTTTGGCTGTACATTGGAAGAAAATGTTAGCCCAACGCAATTTCCAGTCTGAAACAAATTACATCCCTAGGAACGACGTAGTCGCGCAAAGTATTGATTTCCTGGAACATCTGTTTCTTACATGTTCCCGGCGAGATTTTCTGGTCCGGCTTTGGGATGGGAGTACTTGGGGTGGAAGTAAACCCCGCTGCACTTTAGTCCTAAAACATCCGGGAGCACTTCGGAAGATGTTTGCGTCTCCAAGTGATTTGTCGCTTGGAGAATCGTATATCTTCGACGATTTCGATATCGAAGGAGATATTGAAGCTTCATTTGAACTGGCTGACTCCCAGTTCTCGCAGCAACGGGCCCTACGTCAGCGGCTTTACCTCTCGATTCTTTTAGGCAAGTTGCCGATAACAGGACGACCGCGTGCCGTTGCGCGCCCACTTCATTTGCGAGGAGCGGCCCATACCCGCCGGCGTGATCACGATGCCATTAAATACCACTATGACCTGCCGGCAGATTTTTATTCGCTTTTTCTTGACAGCACAATGCTCTACTCATGCGCTTATTTTCACACGGCGGAAGATGGATTGGACCAGGCACAAGAGCAGAAACTTAACCACATCTGCCGGAAGATACGGCTGCGTCCCAATGAACGCTTGCTAGATATCGGCTGCGGGCGGGGAGCGTTAGTGGCACACGCGACTGCTCGCTATGGCGCCCGATCGCTTGGAATTACTGTGAGTGAATCACAGGCAGAAATAGCGCGACAACGAACTCGACAATTAGGCATTGAGGACCGTTGCCGGATCGAGGTGCTTGACTATCGCGATCTCAAAATCGACCAGCAGTTTGACAAAATTGTCAGTATCGGAATGTTCGAACACGTGGGCGAGAAGCATTTGACCGAGTATTTTGCTCGAACTTGGCAGTTGCTTCGACCGGGGGGCGCGTTTTTGAACTCAGGAATCGCCGCCTCGGTGGGCTTTCATCGGCAGGGCGCCTCGTTCATCGATCGATACGTTTTTCCGGATGGCGACCTAGTACCCATCAATGTGAGCCTCGGCGTGGCAGAAAAGAATGGGTTCGTAGTAAAAGATGTAGAAAACCTGCGCGAGCACTATGCCTTGACTCTTCATCACTGGGTGCGCCGTCTGGAGGCTCGTGCCGATGAAGCTCGACGCATTACCGATGACACCACCTATCGTACGTGGCGCCTATACATGGCCGGCTCGGCACATCGCTTTCGATCGGCGGCGATGCACTTATACCATGTGCTTATGGCGAAATCTTTAAATGGAAGGAGTGGGATGCCGCTTACCTGTGCTGACGGTACCGGGGATGAATCTGTTTCCAGCCTCCTTTTGGAATCGAATTACGCCTTCCGACCAGATGTCGAAGGAGAATAGGAAAGGGTATGCTCGGACTCAAACTTGTACTGCTCATCGAAAAACACTCTGAAGAATTGGCCTGCCAGTTATGTGCTTACTTGGTAAGTTCAGAGCGCACTTGCGATTTCAGAGAAATCCCGCAGAATGAGTTGAGGTCGGCAGCGGCTGGGCTGTACCGCAACCTAGGAGAGTGGTTATTGGAGAAGAAAGAAGGTGATGTAGAGAAGAGGTTTCGAACCATTGCGACGCGACGCGCCTCTCACAAGGTGCGACTCAGTCAGTTGGTGTGGGTTTTGTTAAGCAGCCGCAATCGTTTGTGGCATTTCTTGCAGCGCGAAAGCTGCTCCGACAATATCTTTGAGGTTTTTGGTGAACTCGAAGTGCAGCAGATGCTCAATCAATTTTTCGATCAAGCGGTGTATTACTCCACTATTACGTATGAGAGAGTCGGCAGCGACTATGCCGGTGACTCGCTCGACAATCAGATGTTAAGCACCGGCATCAGGAGCAAATAAATCGATGTTCATACGGTTGTTTGCTCTTTTGCTGGCGCTGTCTGAATGCGCGATAGGACAAGAAAGTGCGGAGGCGATTATTCAACGATCAGTCGAGGCCCTCCAACACGACTTTCAAGCCTCGCCCAGCTTTGCTTGTCTAGAACGAGACCGTGTTCGAAACGGAACTAAAACCTATGAAGACACGATGATTCTTGGCTCCCCATACCAACGACTGGTTGCCGTGAATGGCAAGCCGTTGACATCAGCGCGAGTCGCGGAAGAGCAACGCAAATTTGACAAAATGGTTGCCAAAAGAAAAAGTGAGTCACCACAAGAGAGAATTGACCGCGTTGCCCAGTACGAAAAAGACCTGCGGCGTGACCGGTCGATGATGGACGAACTTGCGAGAGCGTTTGATTTTAAGCTGCTTGGTGAAACGAAAATGGATGGACATGATGTGTATTTTCTTCAGGCAACGCCCCGTCGGGGATATCGGCCACCAAATATGGAGACACAAGCATTGACCGGAATGCAAGGAAAGCTTTGGATCGATAAGGAGACTTTCCAATGGGTCAAAGTAGAAGCTAAAGTCATACATCCGGTTACTATCGAAGGTTTTCTTGCGCAAGTTGAACCCAGTACACGTTTCGAACTGGAAAAAGCCCCGGTGGCGCCGGGCGTATGGCTGCCTAAGCATTTTTTGATGCGGTCACGGGCAAAAGTCTTGTTCCTGTTCCCGAAGAACGGGCAAGAGGATGATACTTATTTCAACTACCACAAAAGCGCAACTAGTTAGCCCAGGTGTGCGTGGGTTGTCCTGCCTCAGTTGGAAATGGAGAAGGCGTTCGTCCGTTAAGATAGCGGAGCGAACGTATGAGGAAGGAACGGAAGCATTTCACTCCAGAAGAAAAAGTAGCCATCCTGAGGCGGCATCTTGTGGACAAAGTGCCAGTCTCGGAGCTGTGTGAAGAACTGGGCCTGCGGCCAACGGTGTTCTACCGCTGGCAGAAAGAACTGTTCGAGAACGGAGCCGCCGCTTTTCAGTCTCAGGAACGTCCCCACCGCCAAGTCGAGGAGAAGCAGAAACGGATCGAGTTCTTGGAGAAGAAGGTTCGGACCAAGGACGAGGTCCTGGCTGAACTGATGGCCGAGCACATCGCGCTAAAAAAAAGTCTTGGGGAACTCTGACCGGTGTCTGGGTGCCGCATGATGTGCGGGATCTAGTCGTGGATTTCGTCCGACGCTGGTCGGAGAAGGCCGAGATCGGCGTCGGACGTTTCATCCCGTGGCTGGGCGTGACCGCCAGCAAATTCTATGACTGGCGGCAGCGTTACGGGTGCATCAACGAGCACAACGGTTGGGTTTCCCCGCGATTTCTGGCTGGAGCCGTGGGAGAAACGGGCGATCATCGAGTTCCATCTGCAGAACCCGCTGGAAGGTTATCGGCGTCTGACGTTCATGATGCTCGATGCTGACGTTGTGGCCGTCAGTCCGGCGAGTGTTTGGCGAGTATTGAAGCAAGCTGGATTATTATCCCGATGGAAGAGCAAACCATCGCGCAAGGGAACCGGATTCGAACAGCCGCTGCAGCCGCATCAGCACTGGCATATCGACGTGTCCTACATCAACCTGTGTGGCACCTTCTATTACTTGTGCAGTGTTCTGGATGGGTTCAGTCGTTTCCTCGTGCATTGGGATCTGCGTGAGTCCATGCGAGAAGCCGATGTCGAAGTGATCCTGCAGCGAGCCAAGGAGAAGTCCCCGGAAGCGAAGCCACGAATCATCTCGGACAATGGTCCGCAGTTCGTCGCTCGTGACTTCAAGGAGTTCATTCGCATCTCGGGCATGACCCACGTCCGAACCTCCCCTTACTATCCACAGTCGAACGGCAAGATTGAGCGCTGGCACAAATCGCTGAAGAGCGAGTGCATTCGTCCGGGAACGCCGCTGTCGCTGGAAGATGCGCGGCGTCTGGTCGAGGGCTACGTGGAGCATTACAACAACGTCCGCCTGAACAGCGCCATCGGCTACATCACCCCGAAGGACGTGCTGGCGAGGCGTCAGCAGGAGATCCACGCAGAACGCGACCGCAAGCTGGAAGCGGCCAGACTGCACCGCCAGAGTCACCGCCAGCAAGCTGCGTGAAGGGCAGGACCGCCCTGAAGTGGATTGCTTCAGAGTTGCCGACCAACCGCTCGGAACCTCCACGCGACTCAGACCAAATCCAGCAAGAGTTATAATCCACTCAATTTCATGGCCGACGGAAAAACGCTCGACGAGCACTATAAGGCCCACACCGACCAAGAGCTTCTGAAGCTTAGGGCGGAAGGCGGCTTAACAGCGGAAGCCGAGCAGGTGCTCGACACGGAACTCGCGCGGCGCAACATCTCGCCCGATGAGATGAGGCGCTACGTTCCTCCGCGATGGCTAGATAAGGCTGAGGTGGGCACTGTGGGTGTCCTCACCCTTGAGAATGGCAAGCGGATGACTGCGGAGGTTGTGGGGCTAAATGAAGAGGGTGATCAGCTTGTTGTCGATGTGATTTCTCGGGATAGCCCTCATCGAAACGGTCATCGCCGTGACCGCGCCATTCCGGTCCATGAGATTACTTCATTCGAGCCTCAACCTCACTTTGCGCAGCAGTGGCCATACTCCGATCCGTGCCGAGACCGGACCTTTTCGCCTCCACGTTTCGTCCTGATGGCAACGATCTTTCTCTGCCTGACCGTCGGCAGCCTGCCTCTCTTCCTGCTCCTGACAAGTAATCCCTATGGATTGCAGGAGGCGTCGATCATCAGCTACACCCTTTTCGAGTTGTTCTTTACGTTTGCCAGAACAGGCTCTAGAGGGGGCCCTGATCTGCCTCCCTTCAAGTTCAAATGCCCCGCCGTGCGACCGCAGATTCCGCGTCTTCTTCGGCGTCACGCTGGCTTTCTCGTTGCGCTTTTCGCCCTTCAAACGGCGATGCTGGCGGTCCGTACCTACTTGCCTGAATGGTGGAACATGAAGGACAGGAAGGGCGCTACCCCTTTCGACCTCGTCCTTGTGTTGGTGTGTTTCGGCCTCGGATACGCTCAGGTTTTCACAAACCGCTCGCTTCTCGACCGCGCACACCGGGAATTTACTGCGACGGTGCAGGTTGACGGACAAACAGGAGGTTGAGAAACGGCAGGTCGTTGCGGAGCTACAATGATCTTGCCGGGCGAAACGGAAGCGGGCACTGCGGGGACGCAACCATGCCGAGGGATAGCCCGGTGGGCTCATCGAGACGATGAACGGGGGGCGTGAGGACTCGATCTCGCGCCGCCCGACCTTCATCGGATCGAAAGACCCCCATGCCTTGAAAATCCCCGCCCGAAGGGCGGAATACTCACTAACGGAGAACGTCGCTTCTCCGTTTCAGGCTGAGCCAAGACAGGGTAATCCAAACCTCCAAGCTACAGCCATACCAGTATCGACTTTCCCGCCTGCCGAATACATGATGACTATATCGTGTGACGACGTACTGTGGCGCGGCATTTTATGACTTCGTTAGTGGATTACGAACGCCGTGATTGGATATTGACGGCGCTGCGGACCCATAATATCGATGCGTTCATGTGTTCCCTTCCTACTGAGGTTTTTCTCTTAACTGGGTACTGGCCGGTTATGGGAACATCCGTGGCTGTATTCACCGCTGAGGGAGAGACTCATCTGCTTGTGCCTGAAGACGAGGAAGAACTTGCTGAGCAAACCTCGTCAAGCGAACGAACTCTTTTCAAGTGCGGGCGACTGGACACCATCACCGATGCTCAGAGCTCCATTCGCGAACCGCTGGCGAATCTCTTCCGAAAACTTAATCTTAACCAGGCCCGTGTGGGCGTAGAAAGCCACCAGTCTTTTCAGCCCTCGTCTTATGCCGTCATGAGTGTCTATCTTGGCGGACTGCACGAGTTTTTGCGTGGTGAGTTTCCGGATTTAAAGCTCGTGCCGGCGGACTCTATCTTTGAGCGCCTAAAGGCTAGCAAGACGGCGCGGGAACTGGAGAAGATCCGCGAAGCCGCGAGGGTTGCGGGGGTCGCTTTTGACGGCGCAAAAGCTCACATTGCACCTGGCAGGTTTGAACCGGAGATAGCTGCTTCCTTCCAATGCGCCTTCGAACGGACTCATCTCGCGCCGAACATTCAACGCAGTTATGGCTATTTTTTCTGCATGTCCGGCCCCAACGCCGCAAAAGCGGACGCCGCTTATGCCCGTACACGACAGCGGACGATCGAAGATGGCGACCTGGTCATGATCCACTGTAACTCCTGTAGCGATGGTTTCTGGACTGACATTACTCGGACCTACACGGCGGGAATCGCGGACGCCCAGCAGGCAGAAATGTGCTCCGCAATCATGGAGGCGCGTGAAGCTGCAATCTCTGCCATCAAACCCGGAGTCGCAGCAAGAGATGTGGACTACGCTGCCAGAAGCGTGCTAACGAGCCGAGGATTTGGAGAACAGTTTAAGCATGCCACCGGCCATGGCGTTGGCTTTGCCGCAGCCAACCACAATGCATTGCCGCGAATCCATCCTCAGTCAACCGATGTACTAAGCGTCGGCATGACATTCAATATTGAACCCGCAATCTACCTCGAAGGTTACGGCGGGATGCGGCACTGTGACGTGGTGGGAATCACTAATAGGGGAACTGAAGTATTCACTAATTTTTAGGATCGCTGATGGAAGCGAAGATCTCGAAATCGACGGTTGAAGTTTATACGATTCCTACTGACTGCCCCGAAGCGGACGGAACCTTTTCCTGGCAGGAGACGACACTGGTATTGGTACGCCTTTGGTCGGGAAGCCAATCCGCAATCGGTTTCACCTATGCCGATGAATCCACGGCGAAAGTGATTGAGAGACTGCTGCGCGAGGAAGTGACCGGCAAAGACGTGTGGGACCATGGCGCAATCCTGCAGCGCCTGTGGCGCTGCCGTGCGCAATTTGGGAGCAACGGGAATCTGTGCGATGGCGATTTCCGCCATCGACAATGCGCTTTGGGACTTGCGTGCCAGGCTTCTCGGTCTTCCGCTGGTTGAGCTGCTAGGAAAAGTTCGCACCGGGGTGCCCGTGTACGGCAGTGGTGGCTTCACTTCGTATTCGGACGAGCAACTCGAAACACAACTCGGAGGCTGGGCTCGGAATGGCTTCTCTATGGTGAAAATGAAAGTCGGCACCCATCCTGAACTCGATCCTCACCGCGTGGAAATAGCCAGAAGCGCAATCGGCAATCACGTGAAACTCTTCGTGGACGCGAACGGCGCTTATACGGTAACGCAAGCGCTTTCGCTGGCGACCAGCTTCCGTGAATTTGGCGTGGACTGGTTTGAGGAACCGGTAAGTTCAGATAATCTCGCCGGTCTACGTCAGATCCGTAAACGTGCTCCGGTCGGCATGGATATTGCTGCTGGCGAATACGGATACACCTCGTGGTATTTCGACCGCATGCTGTCGGCCGGTGCAGTGGACGTACTCCAGGCGGACGCGACTCGTTGTGCTGGGATCAGCGGGTTCCTCGACGTCGGCTCGCTGTGCTGGGCTAAGAATGTTCCACTGTCTTCTCATTGTGGACCGAGTATGCATCTGCACGTCTGCTGCGCCGTTCCACGCGTGATTCACATGGAATTCTTTCACGACCATGTGCGAATTGAGCGCAAGCTCTTTGACGGATTTTGTGAGCCGGTCCGCGGTGTGATGTCTCCAGACTTATCGCGACCTGGATGTGGACTGGAGCTGAAGGCAGCTGACGCCAAGAGATTCGCAGCATGAAACTTAAATAAGTGAGGGGTATATATGGCGAAACAAGTTTCAGATTTGATTGTCGAACGAATGGTGGAATGGGGGATAGACACCATTTTTGGCTTTCCGGGCGACGGCGTGGACGGATTCTTCGAAGCCCTGCGAACGCACCAGGATAAATTGCGCTTTATTCAAGTGCGGCATGAAGAAGCTGCCGCTTTTGCCGCAGTCGGTTATGCAAAGTATTCCGGCCGGCTCGGCGTTTGCGTCGCTACTTCCGGCCCGGGAGGCATTCATCTTCTGAATGGGCTGTATGACGCCAAATGCGACGGGCAGCCCGTGCTGGCCATCACTGGCCATACGTTTCACGATCTCATCGGCACCCACTACCAGCAGGATGTCGATCTAGACAAGCTCTTCATGGACGTAAGTGAATACAACGAACGGATTATGGGTCCGGCACACGCGGTTAACGTTTTGGATGAGGCGATACGCACGGCCCTCGTTCGTCGCGGGGTAGCACATATCACAATTCCGAAAGACATTCAGGAATGGAAGGTCACCAATGACAATCGATCAGGTGCGAATGTCAAGAACCATAGTGGCGACTGGTATGTTCCCTCCACCGCGCATCCGACAACAGAGGCATTGCAAAGGGCCGCCGAGCTCATTAATGAGGGAGCAAAGGTTGCGATTCTCGCGGGGCGTGGAGCACTTGGTGCCGGCCAAGAAGTCTTGCAATTGGCCGAAATCGTCGGCGGTCCGATTATTAAGCCACTGCTTGGCAAAGCTGTGGTACCTGATCGCAGTCCCTACACAACCGGAGGCATCGGATTGTTGGGCACTGCTCCTTCGCAAGAAGCAATGGAAGAGTGTGACACGCTCATTATGATCGGCACCAGTTTTCCTTATATGGACTTCTACCCCAAGCCAGGGAAAGCCCGGTGCGTGCAAATTGACTTGGACCCCGCTCGTATCGGACTGCGCCATCCCGTCGACGTGGGTCTGGCCGGTGACGCGAAGACTATCCTAAAAGCTCTTTTACCCCTGCTCAAGGCAAAGGAAGATCGGAAGTTTCTCGAAAAGGCGCAGTCCCGCATGAAGGACTGGAACGAAGTCATGGAGAAGCGCGGCACACGCATGGATATGCCCATGAAGCCGCAAGTTGTCACTCACACTCTGAACAGATTGCTCGATGATGATGCGATCGTCTCATCAGACAGCGGCACGATTGCGACATGGACGGCCCGATACATAGAGATGCGCGGGAACATGAAATTTTCTCTATCCGGATCGCTGGCGACCATGGCGAACGGCTTGCCCTACAGCATTGGCGCAGCTGTCGCCTTTCCGGGAAGGCAAGTGGTATGTGTGGTCGGCGATGGCGGACTCACTATGCTGATGGGAGAACTCGCCACATTGAAGAAATACAAACTGCCTGTCAAGGTGATCATTATCAAAAATAATGTACTGGGACAGATCAAGTGGGAACAGATGGTCTTGGACGCGAACCCGGAGTTTGGCGTCGAACTCGAGCCGATCGATTTCGCCAAAGTAGCCGAAGCGTGCGGCGTCGCTGGTTTTACTTTGGAAAATCCAGGCGATACGGAACGAATTCTCTCTCAAGCTCTCCGTCGTGATGGCCCCGCGGTGGTACAGGCTCTGGTAGACGCAAACGAACCGCCCTTGCCAGGAAAAATCAAAACCGAACAAGCGCTCCATTTCGCCGAGGCTCTGGTTCGAGGAGAGAAAGATCGCATGAAGATCATAAAAACCGTTCTCGAAGATGAGATTAGAGAGGTAGTTTAAGCGGCGATGGCTTCACTCTCGACCAGGACCATTGCGGCGCCCCGAAGAGTGTGGTTCCCTGCCTCCAAGCCAGTTCTTGACTTGCACGACTTAGGCGGGGTTTTAAGTAACGACGTTCGTGAAGGCCGCTTTCAACGCAGTCTATGCCTGATCTCCGGAACTGCCAGTCTAGTGAGTGGACTCGAAGTCACTTACGAACATTACAAGGGCAGCTATGGCCAGCGGATCATGTATACCCCGGTAATTTTAAGCGGGGCATTGTTCGTGGCTGGAATATGGGGCTTCTTCAGTAGAACCGCCGCGCGTACCTTGTTGCGCGCGATTTCCGCAATCACGCTGTCCGACTGCGTGGTCGGTTTTTACTTCCACGTGCGAGGTATCCAGCGAAAGCCCGGTGGCTGGAGGCTGCCGCTAACCAATATTGTGATGGGGCCGCCCATCTTTGCACCGTTGCTATTTGGAACCAGCGCCTATCTGGGATTGATTGCTTCCTTTCTTCAACGCGAAGGAGAAGACGGTGCGCAACAGCGAGCTGACCGAGCAAGAATCCTTTCTCGCCAAGGTGCTCCCGCCGAGATTAGAAAGAGAAATGATTTCGTTGGAACAGGACCTGCGCGAAGGTCGCTTCCAAAAACAAATGGCGGTCGTCACCGCAGCCAGCGCACTCTTCAGTGGGTTCGAAGCCTGGTATTCCCACTACAAGAATAATTTTCGTTATATGGCACAGTGGACCCCGATCCTGATCGCGCCCCTGTTGGCGGCGACCAGCATCGCTGCAATGAAGAGTCGAAAAGTTGCAACGCGGGCATTACCGATTGTTTCAGCTCTTGCCGCCGCTGATGCCGCCGTCGGTTTTTTTTATCACGCTCGCGGTATTGTGCGCAGACCAGGAGGAACCCAACATCTCATTTACAACATTCTCTATGGACCTCCGATTTTTGCTCCCTTGCTTTTTGGAGCTGCAGGGGTGTTCGGGCTGCTTACCAGCATGCTCCGAAGGAGTAAGAAATGAAGTCTGCGTCACATGAACAGTCAATAGCCCCTGATTCTTCCGAACAATACGGACAATGGCAGTGTCGTGAGCAGCCCGGTTACTATCCCGGGTTCAGCACGCTCGGGCAACAGGCGTTCTGGGATGAAGCTACGCGCAGGACTGTGACGGATCGAGTCGAAAATATTCCGCGCATACGTTTTTTCGAGCCCAAAGAAGCAGAGTTCTGGAAAACCGTATTCGATCATCTCCTGCCGCAGGATGACCGCCGCGAGGAATACCGTGTTCCGATCCTCAATTTTGTCGATCATCGTCTTCATATCAATCAAACGGCCGGTTATCGGTTCGACAGTATGCCGCCTGATCGCGAGGCTTACAAGTTGGCGATGTGCGCGATAAACGAAGAAGCGCAGTATTTGTTTGGCATGGAATTTGTTCGATTGACTTACCCGCAGCGGGAGGTCGTGCTAAAGCCAATCCACGACGGAGAACCGCATTGCGCAAGAGAGGTTTGGCAGAAAATGTCAGTTCATCGGTTCTGGCAACTCATTATGGGCGATGCCATCGATGCTTACTATGCACATCCTTGGGCTTGGGATGAAATTGGGTTTGGAGGTCCGGCTTACCCGCGAGCTTACATGAGACTAGAACGTGGCGAGCCCGAACCTTGGGAAGTGGAGGAGCAGCGGTACGACTGGACAGTTCCAGCCGGAACGCTTTCTGACGAAACTGAGCCAACCCACGAATACTTCATCGAATCGACGCAACACAGCTCGCACCTCCAGATCCGCACTCGAAATAATGGTGTAACGTGAAGGCTCCTCTGTTCGGATTTTTTAAGGCCCCGCCGAATGGCCGACATAGTCTCGGCCCGATGCAGCATACCGATGTGCCGATGCGTCGTTATCGGGAGAATGACGAAGTTGATTACCTCGTTGTTGGTGTCGGATCGGCTGGCGGCGTACTCGTACAACGTCTGGCGCGAGCAGGCTTCAAAGTGGTCGGAATGGAAGCTGGGCCTTTCTGGGATACGGAACGCGATTGGGTCAGCGATGAAGCTGGTTCTCATAATCTCTACTGGGAAGATCCGCGCGTCACCGGAGGCACGGAGCCGTTAGCGCTCGGCGCGAATAATTGCGGGAAAGGTGTAGGAGGCGGCTCAGTGCATTGGGCAGCATTCACGCCGCGGCTGCACCCGTCGGATTTTGAAGTTTATAGCCGCGACGGAGTTGGCGCGGATTGGCCGATGAAATACGAAGAGCTGCTGCCTTATTATGAGCAATTGGAACTGGAAATGCCGGTTTCTGGGCCAGCATACTTCCCCTGGGGGCATCCCCATGGTTATCCCTACGGTCCGCATCCCATGGGCGGAGTCGGTAACGCTTTAATTCGCGGCTGCAGCGCGCTTAACATTCCCATCAGCCTTGGTGGCCCGGTCGCGATTCTGGCGGGATCTCATGGCGACCGTCCGCACTGTATCTATCGAGGATTTTGTATTCAAGGCTGCAAGGTGGGCGCCAAAGCCAGCACGCTCATCACCCACGTTCCGGACGCGATCGAGAATGGGGCGGAAATCAGAGATTTATCGATGGCCTCGCGAATCGAGCTTGGGAAGAACGGGCGCGTAGCCGGCGCTCACTATTTCGATGATCATGGGGGACAGCATTTTCAGAAGGCGAAAGCGATTATTATCTCCGGTTATGCGATCGAAACGCCTCGCCTGCTGCTGAATTCGGCTTGTCCGGGATTCGAAACTGGATTGGCCAACTCCAGCGACACCCTTGGACGCTACCTGATGGCACAGGCGGGCAATGTAATACTTGGGCGCTTTGAACAACTTGTTCGCATGTACAAAGCTCCGCCAGCGCATGCTATGACCGAGGAGTTCTACGAGACCGATCCCAGCCATGGCTTCGCGCGCGGCTTCGCCATCCAGACAGTGGGGCCACTTCCGATTGCTTTTGGCAAGCAGATGATGGCCGCGAAAAAAGCATGGGGTTGGGGTTTGCGTCGCGAAATGATGGACTACAACCATTGGGCTGCATTCGGTCTGCTTGGAGAGATTCTGCCTTGGCCGGAAAATCGCGTGACCCTCGCTCCGTACGACAAAGATCGTTTCGGTTTACCAGTGGCGCACGTCAGCTTTAACCTTCACGAGAATGATAAGAAGCTGATCAAGTTTGGGAAAGAGAAGACCATGGAAGTGATGTGGGCCGCGGGGGCTCAAGAAGTGGTGCAGGAAGCTCGTTATGCACACTTGGTCGGAGCCGCGCGCATGGGGAGTGACCCTCGCACATCCGTCGTTGACAAATTCGGACGGACCCACGACATTCTAAATTTATTTATTTGCGATGGCAGTATCATGCCAACGCAAGGCTCTGCAAACCCCGGACTCACCATACAGGCGTTGGCAGCGAGGACCGCGGACTACCTCATATCCCAAGGCGAAAGAATTTTCTCTTCGAATCAGCGTGATATGAGTATTCCACCGTTTCGAAGGAATCTTGCGCCGCCTGCCACCTGGGGCAAAGGAGTTCCGCGTGTCCTTTGACAAGCCATTGATTAGCGATGCAGGTGTGCAAATAGGATTGTCCCTTGCCTTCAACCGCAAACTGCACTCCTACTACAGTATCAAATCGATTCTCGCGTTATGTCGCCCTACGATATATATGAGTTCGTGGAAGTACGATCGTTGATGTTTTGGAGGAAATGCAAGAAGCAGCATAGAGGTCAACTTATTAAATTAAGGATGTGGTTATGAGAAGTGAAACGGTAGTGGTTACCGGCGCTTCAGCCGGACTGGGCAGGGCAATCGCTCGCGAATTTGGTCGTCGTGGGGCCCGCGTTGGTTTGCTCGCACGCGGTATAGACGGCCTTCAGGCAGCGAAGAGCGAAATAGAATCTATGGGCGGAAAAGCGATTGTAGTGGTCGCCGACGTTGCCAACGCCGATGCAGTGGAAGCAGCGGCCGCCAGGATCGAGCAAGAGTTCGGGCCGATCGACATCTGGATCAACAACGCGATGGCATCCGTGTTTTCTCCGGTAAAGAAAATGAAGGCGGAGGAATACAAGCGAGTGACCGAGGTGACGTACTTGGGCGTCGTCTATGGAACCCTTGCCGCTCTCAAGCGAATGCTGCAGCGCGATCGAGGTACGATTGTGCAGGTTGGCTCCGCCCTCGCCTATCGCAGCATTCCGCTGCAGTCAGCCTACTGTGCCGCCAAGCACGCCATCGCTGGGTTCACCGATTCACTTCGCTGCGAACTCATTCATGATAAGAGCAAAATCCATTTGACGATGGTGCAAATGCCTGCGCTGAACACTCCCCAATTTGGATGGGTGAAGAGCCGGTTGAAAGATAAAGCGCAGCCGGTGCCACCTATCTTCGAACCTGAGGTGGGTGCGAGGGCGGTTTACTGGGCCGCGCATCACCACAGACGCGAAGTGTATGTGGGCTGGCCTACTGTGGCGGTAATTGTTGGCAATAAGTTTGCCCCTGGCGTACTCGATCATTATCTGGGGCGCACGGGTTACGCATCCCAGCAAACCTCGCAACCGGAGGATCCGAACCGGCCCGATAACCTATGGAAGCCGGTGGAAGGAGATCACGGCGCCCATGGAACCTTCGATAGCCGCGCACACCAGAGGAGTTACGAGTTGTGGACAGATCTCCATCGCTCATGGTTCGGGTTGGGCCTCGCAATCGCCACCACCGCCGGCTTTTTACTCGCACGCTCTCGGAACAAAAGGCCAGTCGCGCGACAAGGAATGGAAAATACGAAACTGCATCGTGCCGCTTAGCGGCCGACGCTAACATGTACTTGAGGAAGTAGCCGCGCGAGGGAAATCCGCGCAGGCGCGCGGTTGGCAAGCTAATTTGTGATGAGTCGACGTAAAGACGTTTCGATTTCCAAACTTGTATTTTTCGGAACCGCGGCAGGACTAGCCGGAGCATGGGCTATGACTCAGTTCACGAAAATGTGGAATGGGCTTCGGCGATCGTATGGCAACTCACTTTTGCTGCCGCCGGTTCCTTATAGCGATCAAGAGTGGGATAGCACGAGTAGGATTGCCGAGGCGATAGGTTCAGCAGCTTTCGGTCGCCAGCTTTCTGCAGAAGAAAAAAAGACCGGAGCTGCAGTCGTCCATTACGGGATCGGGGGTGCGGCTGGAGTTTTTTATGCCATTCTGGCTCAGCGTCGTTCAGTATTTACAAACCATTCGGGCGCATTCTTTGGCTTGGGGTTGTGGCTGATTGCTGATGAATTGCTTATGCCCCGCCTCCGACTTACTCGCAAGCCCGCCTCCTACTCGTTTCAGGCGCATGCAAATTCTCTCGGCGAGCACCTTGTGTATGCGGTCACGACGGACTTTGTCTACCGTGGTCTATCAGCACAATGAATTGCCTAGGGCCCGAAGTGCGTTATGGAGAGCTCGCCGTTCGGTTTCGTCGATCGTTGAATCGGCCAAAACCTCTTCTATCCTTTCATGAATCGCATGACGAGCCTGGGCAATCCGTTCGCTCATCTTTCGGTTATCGAGCTCTAGAATCGCTTTCTCGTACAGTTCCTGCCATTTCGAAGCGGCGGATCTATCAAATGAGCGGTAGACACAAGACATTCCTTTAAGGCTAGCAGCCTAGCAAGAAATCGAAGGCTTTGTCTGTACGTTAGCGAACCATATCGTTACACGATATATATGACACCTCTTTCGTCAGCAACTTTCAGGGATCGTGGAGAGCGGCAACCCGACCCGGGTAAAAGGATTCTAAGTCGGCGTGGGATTCCCTTCGGTGGTGCTGTCCTCGCGGAGAGGGTTTTTTGGATAAGACAGCGGCTACGACCCGAAGGGAACCCCGCCAGGGCCAGAAGAACACTCACTGCGCCAATGGTCTTCAAACGATATACTCTGCCGCATGAGAACTGCTCTGACACTGGCAGACTATGAATCGCTGGCCGAATTGCGCTACCAGATCCGCCGTTTTCTTCGTTTCAGTGAGCAAGCCGCCCAGATGGCTGGTCTTGAGCCTGGGCAGCATCAGCTGCTGCTTGCCTTGAAAGGATTGCCAAGAAATGTACGCCCACGGATCGGTGAGTTAGCCGAGCGGTTGCAGGTACGACATCACAGTGCGGTTGAGCTCGCAAATCGGCTATCTGCTGGCCGCTATGTCCGTCGACATCGCGGGGGGAAAGACGGCCGGGAAGTATTGCTGTCCTTGACTCCGAAAGGTGAAAAGGTACTGAGGGAACTTTCCTTGCACCATCGGGCAGAACTCCTCACGCGAGGACCGGCTCTTCTCGCATCACTGCGGCGTGTCCTTCAGATGCGCGGCAAGCGAGCGCTCACTGGAACGGCCTCGCGAGCCAGGGGAAAAACCTGAGGGCACATCGAGGCGTTGAAACACAAAAGGTTTTTGTCCCTGCTCACATCGGGGCGTCGAGTCTTGTAACCTGCGTGACCATGTATATCGCTACACGATATTATGCATTGCAGATGTTCGACTGGCAGTCTTTGTTGTGAAGTTAGATTGGGCTGGTCCATAATCAATAGTTGGTGTCAGGAGGACAACAATGAAAAAGCTAGGCGCTTTTGTGATTGAGACGGCCATATGCGTTGCGATGGTCAGCCAATGGATGCTCGGAAGCATGGGCCAGCAGGCCTTGACCAGTCATTCCGCCGAGGCCGTCTGCACGTTTGACGATGGCAAACAAATGAAAGTTCAATACGAAGACTCATCCGCGAAGCGCGCGGAGGAGTTTCACGACGGAAAACTTTGGGAGCCGGGTGGGTCACCTATGTTTCTATTTACACAAACTGCGGTTACTCTTGGCAGCTCAGTGATTCCCGAAGGGGCATACAGCCTATACGTTCTTCCCGAAAAACAGAACTGGATCCTGGTTGTGAACAAAAGCACCACCCGTAGTAATAATTACGACGGGAAGCAGGATCTGGTACGGGCATCGATGCAAATTGGGCAAATCGATAGTCCTGCAAAACGATTTGAGGTCGCCATTGCTCACGTAAGGCCAAAACCGTGCAACCTACGGTTTTATTTCGAAAAACTTGGGGCCTGGGCGGAGTTCCAGGAAACACAAAGCTCAAATTGAACGTCAGAGGCGGGATAGACTTGAACATGAGGCGCGCCCACCGAGCGGTTGGACATTGACGACCGGCCGCGCCACCCGCACGAGCCGCGTGCCGGAACCTGGTTCTGCAGTTAGAAGGACACTCTCCAAAGTATCGATCTCTCCGGGTTGACGGAAAGCGAACTGAATTTCCTCGCTCAGCGAGCTGTGCCGCGCAGGCTGGGCAAAGCGTCTTTGCGTCACCGGCTGGCCTCGGTTTGCACGTGGGAACGACGTAACCATCGCCCGCGTTCCAGGAATCGTAGGGCACCCGTAGGTCCACGCCCAATGACGTTCTACAAGTCGACTTATCAGGAAAATCCGGCACGGTCTTCCGTCTCGGATTACCATCTGGCGGTGCGGACAGCGCGGTTATAATCGCCGCGAAAGGAATCGAAAGTGAAGATTCGAAGACTAAAGACCGCGGTGGTGGAGGGAAATTTCGACTGGACATTCGTTCGCATTGAAACCGACGATGGCATTCGCGGTCTCGGCGAATGTTTCTTCGCTCCCGGCCTCACCTCGATTTTGCGTTCGCTCGAACCTCTGCTGGTCGGCGAGGATCCGCGAGACATCCATCGCCTGTTTCGTAAGCTTCAGCTGGCCGCCTCCGGGGCCGGCTCGATTGCCGGCATCATTTATAACGCGATCAGCGGCATTGAATCTGCGCTCTGGGATGTGCTCGGACAATCTCTTGAAGTTCCTATTTACCGCCTGCTGGGCGGAAAATTTCGAGATAGAGTTCGGGTTTATGCTGATTGTCACGGCGGTGAGGCCCTCGAAAGCCTGGACGAAATGCTGCGCTCGCGCCCGGCATCATGGGAGCCGATAGATCCCAATTACGCCGTGAGAGATTATTTTGGCGAAGCCAGTGACAAAGCTCCATCTTCTCCCAACGACTATGGGCGCCGCGCCCTAAAGAAAAGAGAAGATGGATTCACCGCTCTAAAATTTGATTTGGATGTGCCGGGTGCGCATGGCGTCGATATATACAATCGCGTGCTCAGCAACCGTGCGATCGACTACATGGTGGCGTCGATCGGCGCGGTTTATGAGGCTGTAGGTGCGGACATCGATATCGCGGTCGATTGCCATTGGCGCTACAACGCCAGCGACGTCGTGAAGGTGGCCCGCGAACTCGAACCCTTTCGCTTGTTGTGGCTGGAGGATCCGGTTCCGCCCAACAATACTGCGGCCTTGAAGGAAGTTAGTTCGAAGATACGAGTGCCGATTGCGACCGGAGAGAATCTGTTTCTCTTCGAAGGATTCCAGGACATCATCGCGTCCCACGCCTTGAGCATTGTTACTCCTGATCTTCAGAAGGTCGGTATTGGCCGTCGCTCAAACCATTGCGCAATTTGCTGACGCGCATACCATGCCGGTGGCGCCGCATAACATCAGCAGTCCGGTTGGCACGCTAGCGGCAGTTCACTTTTGCGCCGCCATCCCAAACTTTCTTGCTCTTGAATTTCACGCCTCGGATGTTCCCTTCTGGAATGATCTTGTCGAAGGGTTGTCAAAGCCTATCATTCAGAATGGATACATGTCCGTCCCGGAGAAACCCGGGCTCGGAATTAACCTGAATGAAGATGTCGCCCGAAAATATGCGCGCAAGGGCGAGCCGTTTTTTGCATGAGCCATTGAATTCGTTGCCAGGCTTTATGCTATGTCATTGTCAAATGCAGAGATAGAAGTTTGCGCGGAAAAGGCTTGCATCCGATGATCGCAGCTAAATCGTGGAAGTCCGACGACGAATTTTTTGCTATGGTGCGGCGCGAACTGTTCACTTGCGTGGTGGGCGACGTGATGGACAAACTCGCCCTTCAGCACCAGTTCCTCCCGCCCCAGATCCAACCTCTTCGACAAGACATGGTGGTACTCGGGCGTGCCATGCCCGTGCTCGCGGTGGATGTGTTCGCCGAAAAGATTGTGGGCAGCGCAAACCCGCTCATGGACAAGCCTTTTGGCTTGATGCTGGAGGCGCTCGACGATCTCCACCCCGGCGAAATTTATGTCAATACGGGCTCTTCACCACGCAACGCGCTTTGGGGAGAACTGATGAGCACGCGTGCCCTCAAGCTGGGCGGCCAGGGCGCGGTGTTGAATGGATATGTAAGAGACACCAAGGCGATCCTTGCGATGAACTTCCCGACCTTTGGTTTCGGTTCCTACGGGCAAGACTCCGCTCCGCGCTACAAAGTGGTCGACTTTCGCATTCCGGTTGAAGTTGGAGCGGTGCGTGTGCGCCCGGGAGATATTCTGTTCGGTGATATTGATGGCGTGTTGGTGGTTCCCGCGGAAGCCGAAGTTGAGGTTTTCGCGCGGGCGCTCGAAAAAGCGCGCGGCGAAAAATTGGTGAAAAAAGCAATCGAAGAAGGAAGCACCGCCGTGAAAGCATTCGAGAAATATGGAATCATGTGAAGGAAAATGGCCCGCTCTCTGACTCGCAGTCCCTCATTCTGCGCACGCGAATCCGGCTGTGAAGTTCTTCCTATGCCAGAAGGAATGGGCGAGCCATGATCAGCATTGATCTTTCAGGCAAGGCAATTTTGATCACGGGCGCACTGGGTGCGATTGCCGAGCACATGGTGCGAAGGTTGGCCGAAAGCGGTGCGAACCTCGTCCTCACGGATATCAAGCCCGAACAGCAAGCCCTGGCGACGCTGAACGCCTGGAAGATTCCGCCTTCTTCTTATATTTATTTTCTCGCCGATATTACCGATTCGGGCCAGGTTCACTCCATGGTGCGCGCAGCCTTCGAAAAGTTTCCGGGTATGGATACTGTTATCGGCCACGCCGGCGGCTGTGGACTGCATCCCTTTGCGACCACTTCGGAAGCCGATTATGACCGCATCTTCCGCTTCAATTACTTTGCTCAGACTTATCTAGCGCGTTGCGTGCTGGCGCGCTGGACCGAGAGCAAGATCGCCGGCCACTTGATCTTCACCTCCTCTTATGTGGCGCGAATGCCGCATAATCTGATCCCCTCGTACTCTTCGGCCAAAGCGGCGCTGGAGAACTTCGCGCGCAGCCTGGCGCTGGAATATGCACTCACGGGTATTCGTGTGAATGTAGTTTCGCCGGGAAACGTCGCGGCGGGCAGTTCGCTGAAAGTATTCGACGAAGATCCGGCCTATCGGGAATTTGTGCTTCGAGTTTCTCTGGGTCGACGAAATACACCGGAGTCCATCGCGGATGCTTTCGTCTTTCTGTGTTCCCCGCTGGCCGCTGAGATCAATGGACAAGTTCTTAGCCCCGATTACGGCGCAGGCATTGGGAATCGCCTATGAAGATCGGCTTGGGCCTCTACCGTCACATGCTGACGCGTGAGTATTACGATTTTGCGTGCCAGGCAGGTTGCACCCACATCATTGCCCATTTGGTTGACTACTTCAATAAGGGCGCCTCCAATCCGCGAAACAATCAGCCGACCGGCTCGAAGTATAAAGCGTGGGGAGTCGCCGGAGATCCCGATCAGCTTTGGACAGTCCAGGAGTTGAAGACGCTTCGCGGGCAGATTGAAGAGGCTGCGCTTGTGCTGGCTGCAATTGAGAATCTCGATCCTGCCCACTGGCACGACATTCTCCTCGATGGTCCACAGCGACCGCAACAAATCGAAAAAGTGAAAACCATTATTCGCCGTCTCGGAGAGGCCAACATTCCGGTGCTCGGATACAACTTCAGCTTGGCCGGCGTATGCGGACGCGTGACCGCTCCACTGGGACGTGGTCGCGCGATCACACTCGGGATGGACGGCCCGGTCGAGGACGTTCCCATTCCAAATGGAATGATCTGGAACATGGTCTATGACCGCAACGCGCCGGCTGGTGCATTGCCGCCGGTCTCGCATGAAGAACTCTGGCGGCGCTTGCAAAGATTCCTGGAAGACGTTATTCCTGTTGCCGAGCAATCAGGAGTGCGGCTAGCTGCGCACCCTGACGATCCACCGATGCCGACCATGCGGCAGCAGCCGCGCCTGGTTTATCAGCCGCACATGTATCAAAGATTGATTGATCTCGCTCCCAGCCGCAGCAATGCACTTGAGCTGTGTGTGGGAACGCTCGCTGAAATGACGGAAGGCAATATCTATGAAGCGGTGGATCGATACAGCCGCCAGGGCAAGATTGCTTATATTCATCTTCGAAACGTAGCAGGGAAGGTGCCGCACTATCGCGAGACCTTTATCGACGAAGGCGATGTGGATATGATTCGCATTCTCTCGATTCTTCATGGCAACGGATTTGACGGCGTGCTCATTCCCGATCACACGCCCCAGATGTCATGTTCCGCGCCCTGGCACTCCGGCATGGCGCACACTCTCGGTTTCATGTTGGCAGCTAAGGCCATGATCGAATCGCAACACCGCGGCTCGGAGTTGGCATCCGCTAAGGGAGGCAACTAGTCTGGAAAGCCCTCATGGTCAGGCGTATTCCGGCCGCCCGCTCGTGATCGCAGCGACCGTTTCCACGCTGGGCGGCCTGTTATTTGGCTACGACAACATCGTAATCAGCGGCGCGATTGGATATTTGAGCCGGTTGTTTCATTTGGACCCTGCCGGCATCGGCTGGGCTGCAGGGTGTGCGCTGATCGGATGCATAGCCGGTTGCGCTGCGGCGGGCGCCGTTGCCGACTATCTTGGCAAGAAGAAAGGGCTTGCACTTTGCGCCCTGTGTTTCGCCTTGTCTTCGGCGGGAATGATGTTTGCTTCAAACCTTCATCAGTTTGTTTTCTGGCGACTGCTCGGAGGAATCGGCATCGGGGCAGCGTCCGTGATTTCGCCAAATTATATTGCGGAGATTGCTCCCACGCGGGTTCGCGGCCGCTGCGTCACTCTTTATCAGCTTGGCATCGTGGTTGGAATTCTTGCCGCAGTCTTCGTCAACATGCTGATCCAGCGGATGGGCGACGAATCCTGGAATATATCCATCGGCTGGCGCTGGATGTTTCTGGCCGGAGTCGTGCCTGCCATTCTTTTTGGACTCATGATCCTTCCAGCCGTCGAAAGTCCGCGCTGGTTGATGAAAATGGGCCGAAAGGATCAGGCTCTGCGAGTGCTTACCGAGATTAACGGCCCAGAGGGGGCCGCGCGTGAAGCCGCTGAAATCAAAAACTCTTTGGCCCTCGAAGATGGTCACATCTCCGAACTGTTTACCACATTCCGGCGTCCGCTGCTGCTGGGCATCATGCTGGCTGGGCTGCAACAGATCAGCGGCATTACCCCGCTGTTTTCTTTTTTGCCCGAGATCTTTCGCTCTGCCGGTGCCGCCACCAGCGATGCATTTTTTCAGTCCGTGCTGGTGAGCCTGATCAATCTTCTGTTCACTCTCTGTGCTCTTTGGCTAGTGGATCGTGCCGGACGCAAAACCTTAATCCTTGCGGGCACCGCTTTGCAGTTTGTCTCTTTTGCATTTGTGGGTTGGTTTTATCACGTTCACGGCAGCGGCCTGGCGGTTCTGATTTTTGTAATGGCCTTCGTTGCCGGCCATGCATTTGGCAATGGCGTCGCCTGCTGGGTCATTATCTCGGAGATCTATCCGACCAAGGTTCGCGGGCGAGGCATGTCCATCGCAACCACTGCGCTGTGGCTGGTCGGGTACCTGGGAAACCAGTTATTTCCGATTATGCAAAAGCATCTGGGATCGGACGGCACGTTTTGGTGCTTCAGTGCCGGAGCTCTGTTGACGATCATTCTTGTCGCCTGGTTGGTTCCAGAGACCAAGGGCCGATCCTTGGAAGAGATCACCAAGTTCTGGACGGAGGAGAAATCCGTTGTCATGGCATAAGTCTCTGGAACAGCAATCAGGAGGAATAATGACAGAGAAAAAATGGCATCGAACAGAAAAAAAAGAGAAGCGCAAAAAAGTTCTGTCTGTCAAGATGCTCGTTCGGCTTTGCGTATGCCTGCTCCTTCTCTGTGCGCCTGCTGTTCCCCGGGATACCTCGAACTCGGGATTTCGATCCTTAAATGTAGACGCCGGCAAAGTAATCGGCGAGATCCGATCGTTTCAGGGAATGAACGGTCCACCAAGTCCGGTGATGGAGGGACTTCCAACACTGGTCAAACAATACAAGGATCTTCGTGCCAATCAGGTTAGAACCCACGACGCGATGGGCCCGTCGGAGATCGACTCCAAGTTCGTGCTTGGCAATGGAGAACTAGCTTGGCTCATTCCCGACAAAGCTCAACGCGCCGGTGTTGTAAAGGCGGGCAATGCTGCCATCATTTTTCCCGATCGGAGCGCTGATCCTGAAAATCCCGCTAGCTACAACTTCGCTCCCACCGATGAGGTGATCGCTGCCATTCGCGCCAGCGGCGCGGAAGTCTATTACCGCATCGGCCGCAGCTGGGGCGCCAATATCAATCCGCCGGAGGATTTCGACAAGTTTTCGAGCGTGGTGAAACATATTGCCATGCACTACAACCAAGGTTGGGCAGGCGGATTCCACGATGGCATTCGCTATTGGGAATTTTGGAATGAGCCCGATGGCTTGTTTTGGTCGGGCACTCCGCAGCAGTTTTACTCTCTGTATGAGAAAACCGCGTGGGCCTTGAAGTCTGTCGACCCCACGCTTAAGGTCGGCGGCGACGGCAAGGCTTTTCCGTCCGACGATGGAGGCTACCGCGAAGGATTTCTCGATTACTGCGCCTCACATCATGTGCCTCTCGATTTTTATTCATGGCACACGTATGCCAACGGATCCGCGGATCCTTACGACGCAGTTCGCCTCGCTAAAGAAATTCGCGGCATTCTCGACATTCATGGGTTTCCTCACGCGGAGAGTATCCTCTCCGAGTGGAATTTAAGCGCGGACTTCACCGAGGCCGAAAAGGTCGAGCTTCAAGGTGTGCACAACGCCGCGTACATTGGCGCTGTGCTCAGCTATCTTCAAGACACCACAATTGACCACGCCCACTTCTATCGTGGAGACGCAGCCTGGATGGGGCTCTTCGATCTCGACGGCAAGTATTTCAAGACTGCATACGCGTTCAAAGCAATGGGAGAAATGCTGGACACTCCACTACGACTTCCAGTCGACGGCACCGATACATTCGGGTTCGCTGCGCTTGCCGGTCGCTCTGCGGACGGGAATACCGTCCAGATTCTGATCAGCAACTATGCGATTCCCCCAAATTACAAGCCCGATCTCATGCCGATGCCTCCGGAATTGCAGAAAGCCGCGCCGCCCATGCCGGACATGTCGAAGGTGAAGTTTCTCCCGCTGCGTACTGACATTGTTTATCGCGATAACCGCGGCTACAACCTGACCGTTCGCAACCTACCTTGGGGAAGCGCTCGATTCGGCATTAAGCGTTATCGGGTCAGCATGAACCAAAACCTCGACTTGGTGGAGGAGAGCTCCGCCAAGGGGAATGGTTTGAACTTGACTAATGCGCTTGCTCCCGACGCTTTGGAACTTATAGTTCTTACGCGTCAGTAGTTGCCTGGTAGCTGCTGCACCCCGACGCGCGAATCCGCGCTGAAACTCACTCAAACTACCGCTTTGGTTCCTTCTTCATGATTCGTGATAGCTCGCGAATGCCGTCTTTGGAGCGCTCGCCGGAAGAGACCACGGGACTTCACACTGCTAACTTGTTGATCGGACGGCAACAAGGTTGCCGCAATGTCTGCCCATGCCCGAATGGTCGCGTCCTCGCGGAAACCGGCCGACAGTAAAGACGCGCGCATATCTGGCCGAAGAGATTCGTGTAGTCCCATGTGCGCCGACGCCGTCGCTTGGGTTAGGGCAATTTCGACGGTGGGAGAAGTGCTATGTGTCCTCGACTGTCGACTGTTGTTCTAGCGGTTCGAGCCTGTCCGGAGCCGGGAAGACGATGGGCGGAATCTCAGGGCCTGCTCCGGCTGGTTATTATCTTCACGTTAACCGCAACGGCAGTTGGCCAGCAGGGAACGAAGGACCTCAGTGACGCCAGTCTGGAAGAACTGAGCAATATACAGGTTTATAGCGCCTCGAAGCACATGCAGAGCGCCAGCGATGCCCCTGCTTCGGTCACGGTTGTCACCTCCGACGAGATCCAAAAGTTTGGCTATCGCAATCTGGCCGACATCCTGCGCAGTGTGCCAGGCTTCTATGTCACCTACGACCGCGATTACACCTTTGTAGGGGTTCGCGGTTTTGGGCGCCTGGGAGACTGGAACAGCCGGATTTTGGTATTGATCGACGGCCATCGTATCAACAATAACGTTCTCGGCCAGGCCATGTTGGGGAATGAGTTTCTGGTGGATGTGGACATGATCGAACGGGTGGAGATTGTCTGCGGGCCCAGTTCTTCCCTCTATGGCGCAAATGCTTTTTTCGCAGTCATCAACATCGTTACTCGTACGACGAAACAAGTGAAGGATTGGGAACTTGCCTTTCAGGCAGGGAGCTTTGGCGCCTATGAGGGCAGAGCAACTTATGGCCATGAATTTCACGGCCTGGGCGTGCTGCTTTCCGGAACCTTCTATAACAGCCAGGGCCAGACGTTGCTTTTTCCCGAATTCAATAGTCCAGCTACTAACAACGGCATTACCAGCCACACGGACTATGAATCCTACGAGCACATTCTAGCCACGCTTACGTTTCACGGGTTCACACTGCAGGGATTGTTCAGCACCCGCGATAAGGGAGTTCCGACAGCGTACTACGGAGGCGCATTCAACGATCCTGGCGACTTTAACATCGACACCCATCAGTATTTGAATCTCGGCTACCAGCGCTCCATCGGAAGATGGCAACTGGATGCGCATACCAGCTACGACCAGGCTCGTTTGCAGGGGCCGGTTCCACAGGCGCCGGCCGTGGCGGGCGAACCGATTGTGCTGAATACGTACTCATTCCGCGGCAACTGGTGGACGGGAGACGTCAAAGTGAGCCGCGATCTCTTCGAACGAAACCACATCACGTTAGGATCGGAGATTCGTGACAACCTGCGACAAGACCAGGGTGACCTTCTGAACCCTCCCAATGCATTTACCGCAGTTCCGAACACTTCCTTGATCGCCGCTTTCTATGCCCAGGATGAATTGGACATCAACACCCGTCTCACGCTAAACGCGGGAGTTCGTTACGACCACTATTCCACGTTTGGCGGAACCGCCAACCCGCGTCTGGCCCTGATCTACCGTCCCGCCGGGAAAACGACCCTGAAGCTTCTCTATGGCAATGCCTTCAGCGCTCCTGACGCTTGGGAAATCGCCCCGGACTTCGGGGTTTTTTACGACGACAATCTCAAACTCGAACCGGAGCACATTCAGAGTTTAGAGGCAAGAGTGGACCAGGGACTGGGACAATACTTTCAGCTTTCCGGCGGCGTCTATCGCAACCGGATTAGCGACCTGATTACGCTCGTCCTAGTTCCCAGTGACGGAAATTTCCAGTACCAGAATGCCGGCAGCGCACTGGCCACTGGAACGGATGTTGAGCTCAGTGGACGCGCACCTAACGGCTTGCAGGGAAAGGCGAGCTTCGATTACGTGGAAGCGTATAACGAGAGCGCCGGGCACCCGGCGTTGGATAACTCTCCCCACCAGATGGCGAAGTTAAATCTGACTGTGCCGCTGATCGGCCGATCGTTATTTGCAGGGGTCGAGGGGCAATTCCTGGGAAGACGCCTGACACTTTTGCAGAATTCTGTGGGCAGTTATCAGGTGTTTAATTTCACGCTGCTAGGACACACCATCGGAAAACACATGGATGTGTCCGCAGGCGCCTTCAATATCCTGGACAAGAAACACCGGTGCGCTTTAGTGACATCGAGCAAGCGCTCTCAGGTTTGACGAGCACGCCTGTAATTCACACCCAAGCGGCGGATGCGGCGGCGCCTGCATGGAACAAGGCAGAAGCTCTCCTCCGTATCGAAGGCGATGAGGAACTGCTCCAGGAAATGTGTCAGATTTTTCTCGATAACTCTCCGAAATTGCTTCAGAAGCTGCATGAGGCAGTGGCGGCTGGGGACGCCGACGGAGTCATGTGTGCAGCGCACAGCCTTAAAGGCGAATCCAGTTGCCTGAGCGCGAGAGCAACGTCGCATGCCGCCCGCCAACTCGAGGAAATGGGACGCAACCGAGACCTTTCCCGCGCCAGCGATACGCTCGCCATGCTGGACCGGGAGTTAGCGGATCTGAATCTCGATCTAAAAGCGTTGGCCGAGGTGCGGCATGACTAAGATTCCAGTAGAGCGGGCCCGACAGCTGGGCGATCCGAAGCCGAGTCTTAAAGTGGAAGCATCCGCTGGCGACACCGTGTTGATTGCCGAAGATGGTCCCCTATTTCGCCGTATGCTTGAGCGCTGGTTCCAGCACTGGGACTACCGTGTCACCGCCGTGGAGAACGGGCTGGATGCGTGGGAAGTCTTGCAAAGGGAAGACGCTCCACCGCTGGCGATCCTCGATTGGATGATGCCTGGGATGGACGGGATCGAACTCTGCCGCAGCATCCGGAGCAGCGGCCAAGTCCCTATCGCTATGTTCTGTTGCTGACTGCCCGGGACGACAAACAGGATGTGGTCGCAGGTCTTGAGGCTGGCGCCGACGACTACTTGACCAAGCCGTTTGAGGTCGATGAATTGCGCGCCCGGGTTCGGGCAGGCAAGAGGATTCTGGATCTACAAGCGGCCTTGATGCATGCCCAAGATGAATTGCAATCCGCTGCGGCCCACGATGCGCTCACCGGGCTTTGGAATCGTGGTGCCATCGTTGATCTGCTTCGAAGAGAAGTATCTCGTCGTCAAAGAAACGGCGACGCACTGGGCGTGATCATGGCCGACATAGATTACTTTAAGAAAATTAATGACACGCACGGCCATCTTATAGGCGATATTGTCCTGCAAGAAGCGACGCGGCGGCTCGCGGCCAACATTAGACCTTACGACGCGGTTGGACGCTATGGCGGAGAAGAATTCCTGATTGTCCTGCCCGGTTGTAATGCGTCCAATTTGGGCGTCAGCGCCGAACGTTTGCGCCACTGCATTGCCGACCAAATGATCGAAACTAGCGTGGGCCAGATTCCACTTACTCTCAGCCTTGGGCTCGCTTCCGTGGAACAGGGCGAGAAGAAAACGCTGGATTGCGAGATGTTCCTGCGCCACGCCGACAAAGCTCTCTATGCCGCCAAGGATAGGGGTCGGAACCGGGTGGAAACCGCTGCGTTGCTGGGGACGAAGTGAAATGCCCTTCGCTGAATAGTTCTTTTCGGAAGCACAAATATACACAAACATAGAAAGTCCACGTCACATAAAAGGCGAAACCGCGAGACCATTCACTTCGTCACACGTATCGCTCAAGGCTTGATGCTGTGGCGACTCCGATAAGCATTTCAACAAAGGCTAATGGGACATGCGGACATCGGAACGACGATGAACATTCACGGCGATGTAACCTTTAAAATGGCCGTAGTAAACGGTTCGCATTCTCAATGGCAGGTACGGTGGTGGTAACCGATTGAAAAGATGGTGAGCGCGGAAGGAATCGAACCTTCAACCTACTGATTAAGAGTCAGTTGCTCTGCCAATTGAGCTACGCGCCCGCTGCATTTCGCAATGTGGAGACAAACGCAAATTATATCATCCGCTTTTCGCGATCTCGTTTCCGGGAGCGTTACATAAATCGAATTCTGCTGCCCGAATCAATTTCGCAGGTTTATGAAATGCACGCGTGCATTCCGCTTCAGCGCACTTTTTCTAGGTTAGCCAAAGGTGAACGGGATAGATGAAGTGTTCACGCTGACGCAGCTTCTCGCCTTTGCTCCGGGACGGTTGATTGCGTTCCAGCGGCCGGTTTGCGAATCGATGAGTTGCCGGCAGAAACAGAAACAACCTGAGTCGGAACTCGGCGCTCGACTCTTCCGATCAGCGGCGCGGCGGGAGTGCCAATTGCGGGGACTGCTACGAATCGATTCTCGCTCCGAAGGCGGTCAATCAGCCGGCGTTCCCGGGGACCGAGCACCTGTTGCGGCAACGATGGAAAATTTCGAAAGGTCCACATCAAATATGCACGTTGCGCGAGATTCGGCCTTACATATCGCGCTCCAATTGGCGTCTCCAGTTCGAGAACACCATCGATCAGTTTTTCAATCCACATAAACTCATACCTGCAAGAAAACGTGTTCGCCCATTTCCTTTAGAAGGCGGGCTATTATTGCACCAAAGATGGGGCATTGCAAAGTTATCTTTTGCATGATTGAGAATATTTGTTCGAGTTGTCGAATGCAAAATGAGAAGGGACGCTTGGCGCATTCCGGCGATGTAAGATTCGCTTTTTCAGCTCAGTTCCGGCAACATTGCGATGCGGTCGAAGGTCGCGGCGATGCCGATGCCTTTGCCTTGGGATTGCTCAACTCGCACGACTGAAGCCTGGCAAAGAGTCCATCCTCCAGGACCTACTCCGAGACCGGGCGGCAGCATGATGACCAACTCCAATTTCGACCCTGCTTTCATGGCTGATTCAGAATAGAGAAAGATTCCGGATGAACTTAGATCCCGAGTCAATCCCTGATGCTCTTTGCCATCGTGCCGAACCTTGACTGGGACGCGGACTGGCATTCGCCGACGCGAACGCCGCTCAGTAGCCTTTGTTTTCCCAGTCATATTCTTGTGGAGCTTTATTGTACGCGTGATGAAGGTTGGTTGGCGGTACTATACTCACTCGACCGAAAAACCCAGTGGGCACTGGCGAATAGTTCAACCACCGACCAGTTTGATGGCGGGGCGGGCAAGCCCGGTCTTCAGGTGTTTCCAGGTGGCATCGACTGCACTGGGAGTTTGTATCGCGGGTTTCAGTGCCTGCACAATGTAAGAAATAAGTGCACCCATGACGACACTATCGCAAGACTTACGTTGCTCAATCCGGATGTTGCTTAAATCGCTGGGATTCGCCGTCGTCGCGGTCTTTAGTCTCGCGCTCGGCATCAGTGCGAACACGGAGCTCGTTTCCGCTGTAAGCATATTGTTGATGGTAAACCCCGCACTAGCTCAAGAAACGACAAAGCAAGAAAACAGTGCAACCGTGACGATCATCACTGCAGGCGATATCTCGGTCACCAGGGGGAGCGATGGTAAAACCGCCGTATCGATTAACTTCGTTCAAGGAAAAGCAAAATCAGGCGACACGCGAATTACAATTTCAGGCCCTTATTCTCTGGATGTGAACGGGGGCGTGAAAGAAGTGAATGGTCCCCGTGGAGTCGAGCTCCATGTGCTAAGTCATGAACAATTGAGATTCGAAGCTCCGGAAGTCAGTCTATGGGAACAGTCACATAAATTTTCTCAGAACTCCTCATGCATGAAGATTCCCAAGTTTCCCGGATGTGGTAATCCAGTTTGCGACGAACCTGATCATCCGGAGGATCAGTGCCGGTATAACAGCGATTCGGGTTGCTCGTGCGTGTCCCCGGGTGGCGGTCCATGCTCCGGAACGACGAATTCCTCTGCAAAGAAAGGAAATCAAAACCAAACCGAGTTTGCGAAGGATATGATGCAGAGATATCACGCCGCGTACCATTGATGTGGCGTGTGTGACAGCGATTGGTAGAGCGAGCTAGTTACCGCTGCCGCAGGAACAGACGCCGGCGCCGCTTCCCAACTGCTGCGCATAGCCGCACTCGTTCTGGAGGAGAGTTGCTTCACTACTGGTTAACGGCACCGCGTCAAATGTTGTTTCCGTGAGCTGGTACCTGCCGCTGCCCGCGGGTTGAGCGTTGGTGCTCCAAGCAACGAGCTCGCTCGTCGGCGACAAGGAATTCGGATTACATTGTGGATTCTGCGTTGGGTCGGATGGAACGATCTTGATTTCCCCTGCTCGCGGCTTTTTGCCTGTCAGCGTGTTTGCCGTGAGATCGTTCAGCACGGACAGAGTTAGCAATCCGCTGTCAGAAATCGAGCATCCACAGCATTCATTCAGCTCCTCGTTCTGATCGAATACGTATACCATTGCGCACATGTTTCCAAGCGTAAGACCAGGGTTACTAACTTGGATGGTGCCGTCTATGCCAGACGTTGCAGCGTTGATGCGACTGTAGTAACTAACTAGCGCAAGCGGCATTACGATGAGGTTAGCGGAGCCGGTCACGCTATTGCCGGTCGCGCTATTGACTTGTGCAAGAATCGTGGTCGAGCCAACTTGCGAGGCAGTTACCGCTCCGGTGTTGCTTATGCTGGCAATGTTTGGCGGCGTTGAACTCCACCCAGCAGCGCTAGTCATGTCTTGCGTTGTTCCATCGCTCCAAGTGGCCATCGCATGAAATTGGCCGCTGCCTCCCACAACCAGAGTTAGCGTAGCCGGAGATATATTCACCGCGGTTAATACAGGCGGAGTTACCGTTAAAGTCGCGGACCCGCTGACTGACCCGAAGGTCGCACTGACTGTAGCCGTCCCCACTGTATTCGTGGTGAGGCTACCGGGTGACGTCATAGTCGCACTGGCGGATCCGTGCAAGCTCCAGGTTGCGGTTTGCGTCAGGTTTTGAATGCTTCCATCAGAATAATTCCCAGTCGCGCTGAGTTGCTCGGATTCGCCCAGCGGCAAAGAAGACGGATTAGGAGTGACCGTTATACTGAGTAGCGCAGGCGCTCCAACGTTAACGGAAGCGATGCCGGACATTCCCTGGTAAGCTGCGGAAACTTGAGTGACGCCTTTGCCCATACCGGTCACGCTCCCTTGAGCGTTAACCGTGGCGACTGCTGACGAAATCGAAGCCCAAGTCGCGGACTGAGTCAAAGTCTGCATGCTTCCATCGGAGTAATTTCCGGTGGCAATTAGTTGCTCAGATTCGCCCAGCGGCAAAGAAGACGAATTAGGAGTGACGTTGATGCTGAGCAATGCAGCTGGTCCCACGGCGACAGCCGCCGTCGCAGTTAGTCCCTGGTAGGTTGCCGACAGTAGCGAAGCGCCCTTGCCTACTGCAGTCACAGTGCCTTCCTGCGTAACCGTCGCAATCCCAGACTGGCTGGAACTCCAGGCTACGTTTCCAGTCACGTCCGGCGATGCCCCATTGCTCAGGCTTGCAATAGCTTGGAGCTGGCGACTGGTCCCCACGCTTATGGATAAACTGGCTGGCACGATACTCAAGGCGACAACCGCGGGCGGGTTAACCGTCAAACTCGCGGAACCCGTCATGGATGCGTAGCTCGCCGTTATTGAGACAGTGCCTACCGCGTTAGCAACCGCGTATCCAGCAGCACTCACACTGGCAACTGCTGACCCAGACGAAGTCCACGTGGCGGACTGAGTCAGATTCTGAACGCTTCCGTCGGAGAAATTGCCGGCCGCAGTCAGTTGTTCGGATAAGCCTACAGGCAAAGTCGCCTGAATCGGGCTGACCGTAATACTGAGCAATGCGGGCACTCCAACGCTGACTGGTGTTTCGCCGGTCATACCTTGATAGCCTGCCGAGATTTGCGCGACACCTACGGCGACGCCGGCCACGTTACCTTCTGCGGTAACCGTGGCAATCGCTGGCTGGCTGCTCTGCCAGGTCGGCGCGCCCGGCAAAGCGCGCTGCACTCCGTCGTCAAATACGCCGGTCGCACTAAGTTGTATGTTTGTCCCCTCCAGTATTTGAGGGTTCGCTGGCGCAACGATGATTTGTTTAAGTTTCGGCGAACTCTGACTGTCTGGCGTCATCGTCCCCCCCGCGCAACTTAAGAGCGATCCTATCCCTATGAGCAAAGGGGCCGCACTTACTGCGCGAAAAATGAAACCGAGTCTCATGATGGAACTTGGGCATTTGCAGGGGAGGGCGGTTCGGGCGGGTTAGCCTACTAAAACTATATTGCCGGGCTAATGCGTAGGAATACTCAATCTGCATTAGCCCGTTTGGACTAGCCAATTTAGTGGTGGATAAGGATCAGCGCAAGCCTCCCGTTTTAAGGAAAAACAGGGTCCCATTACCTATACAACGAACTGCAGGCCGCTTATATAACTCGGAGATTTGTTGCCCCGTTTAACGCTCCACCGTACTTGCATTACTGCTGGAATTGAAACCGGAGCGTCGGACACTGGAAAACTGCACCGCACAAACATCGACGTCTGGAGCGGGGTCGAACTGAGAATACAAACACCGCCATTGCTCAGATTGTGTATACGACCGTCAAATTCCTTGGGCAACGGTCCATTGGTCTGAACCGACAGCAAGCTCCTTGCATGAACTTCCAGCACCTGCGGGAACCGTTCATACTGCCGCCGTTCTTGATCTGAAGATTGTGCCACAGCATTCCATCATGCCTGAAGAAATTCGTCCAGTAAATTCTGCGATCGGACTAATTCGCTTGTAATCTTCAAAAATGATCAACCTTCCTATTGGATCTAAAACCCCGACGGAAAATGACTTAGTTGCTCGTCCGCGACGATCCTGCGATTTTTCCCGCTATTCCGGAACGCGTCGAGACTTTCATTTTCACCATGACCAACCGAAGGAATGCCTTAACCGTATTTGGACTAATGTTCATGCGGGTCGCGATCTCTTTGCTGGTGAGCCCTTGCAGCAGATACTCCACTGTCTCGCGCTCGCGCTGTGTCAGGTCAAACTGCTCAGAGATCTCTGAGAGCCCGCTCCCGGTCGCCGCATCGCGCTCGAGCAACACCGCGAAAGCGGGTTGGACCGGCGCGCGCGCGCTCCCTTCTACCTGGAAACTTTTGCAGATGTATCGGCGTTTACCCGATCGGAACTCTTTTACAAAAGATGGCCCATCCTGATTGCGATGATCGATAAGAGCGGTGCGCACACGGTCTGAAAGAAAAACTTTCGGTTGCTTGATCCGATCTGCCTCGCTGGGGAAGCACAGGATTTGAAGCGCTGGATCATTCGATGCGATCAGATTTAGTCCGGCGTCTAGCAGCAAGAAGCCGTTGTTGCTCGGAGCCATTGACACGATGCTCTCCTAAAAATCGAGGGGCTTTTTCCCCGGGCACGCGCCCATTTCATGCTGGCGTGAACCGGTCGCGGTCAAAAACCGCAATCACGTGGACATCTAAATTTTGAGTTCCGGCTTTAGGGGGGAGTGGCGTGTCCAGCAAGCCACGATACTATGGCCGAATTCCGCGCGAGTAGTATGTTGTAATTGGCAAGGCTTTGTCAAGAGAAGTGTTTTCATCGAGTTCTCCGCAGTCGCGTGCCAAGCCTTATACCGCCAAAATCCAAATCCTAAAAATCGCAGATCAGTTGCACAGAACTGAAACAAGATGTCACTTTCCTGTAACGGCTTGCATATCTTCGACTTCACCGACTCTTTGCTTGTCCAGGCCGTTTTGCCCAAGTCCACAAGAGAAGCTTTGTCCTTATGCTCCGTGGCTAGGCCAATAGTGGTATTGCCGGTCGCTACTGGTCCGTAGTCCAATGTTCGAGTAGGAGTGTTTTTGCACTTAAGGTCGATGGCGAGTTGCGTGCTAACTACAGTTTGAAGTTGGCCTGCTCGAATTGATATACCTGGTAGAAGACGGCGCTTGATTTGCTTTCTCCCTCAATTTTTACCGCCAAGCGTGCGTTTTTGTTGCTACGATGTTGGTACGGAGTTTAGCGCCCGTGCCATCGGGTGCAGTGATTGAGGTGAATAGCTCAACTGCTGCGCTACCGAAGTGAGGGAGTTATGCCTAGGGATACTCCATCGAGTTCCGATAGCGGCACTGGCTGGTCGCGAAAGCTGTCCAGTATCGAATCGCTTGCTTGGATTGGAACCTTCACGCGTCACGCGTTCGTAATCGGCGTGCTTTTAGGTATTGGAGTGCAATTACTCTCCGCTTCGGCGAATGAACTTCCCGGCGGTTTGACTGTTCAGCGGTCTATGCGCGCCGCGCCACACCGGTTGATTGTTCATCCGAGCGATGCGACCGTCGCAGTAGACCAAACGCAACGCTTCTCAGTCACTGATGCTCAGGGCAAACCGGTTGCGGTGCGGTGGAACGTTTCAGGAATCGGCTGCTCCGGTTCAGCCTGCGGAAGAATTGACGACCAAGGCATGTACGAACCGCCGCCTTTATTGCCGCATCCGGGAATTGTGACTATCGAGGGGGTACTGGTTTCGGATCCCAATTACTCGGTATTGGCCGAAGTGCGGCTTCAGACCGCTATTGGCGCTGCGGCAGCTCCAGCTTCTGCGCCCGTTTCCGCGCAACGATCTGTAGAAAAAAAACAACAACTCGCGGCCCCTTTGATCGAACGGCAGCCAGTTTCCAACAGCGTGAAAATGCCTCCCCTGCCGAGTGCAGTAACCGCGGCTCCCGAGGTCGGAACACAGAAAGTTGCGCGGGTGGCGCAACTACCGTTGCCTGGTGCGGTCGCTGCCGCTCCGCATGTTGACAGACAGAATATCGCGAGCGGTGGGACGTTGCCGCCAGTGCCAAATGCGATCGGCGTAGCGCCGGTAATCGGAAAGCAGAATGTCGCTCGGAGTGGGGAATTGCCCTTGGCCGTGATAGCCGCAGCTCCTCAAGTTGAACAAAGAAAGGTAGTGCGCGCCAGTCAAATGCCGCCTCCAACTGCGGCTATGACCGCTGCTCCGGTGGTGCGGCAGGATAATGTCGCCCGAGGCACGAAGAGTCCGCCATCGCCGAAGTCGGAAGTTGCTTCGCTTGAAATTGGGCCTGGGCCATCGAGAGTCGTTTCCAACTCAATCCCACGCTCAAGTCCTGGTTTGGTGGCTTCAGCAAGTCCTAGACCAGCCCAGATATTTCCTCCGAAGCCTCAACCATTATCGGTCGGTGTAACCGAAAGAAAAAATCCTTCCACCAACGCGCTGCTGCCGCAGATGCAGGATTTGGCTGCGGCCTCTCCAGTCAAGGGACCTGTCTCCACGCTACATCCGTCAGGGGTCAGCTATACCGATGGTCAGCTTAGAATTGATGCCGAGAATGTGACGCTGGCCGCAGTGCTGAAGCTGGTCGCGGAGAAAACTGGCGCGGCGATTGAGGTTCCGCCTGGGACTGGCACTGAGCGAATTTTTGAACACATCGGGCCAGGCCGGCCGGAAGATGTATTGGCCTCTTTGCTCAACGGCTCTCCTTTCGATTTCGTGATCGTTGGTTCCCCGCTCGGTACGCACGAGCCCACGCAGGTCCTATTGTCCATGCGCGGAACAGTCACACCCGCGATGCTCACTCCGGAGCCTCCTAAGACGGTCGCGGCATCTTCGCCGCTCTGGACGCCCCCACCACCGGCTTCGCCCGCGGCGGTTTTGCCTCCGATTGATCCCGCGACTTTGCCTCCGAAAGAGCAGCTGACTCCAGAGGTTCTTGGGCAATTGATGAAAGACAAAGCTCGAGAACTTCGTGACCAACTCCAACAGCAACAACCCCCGCCGCCACCGCAACAATAAAAGTCCGGGCGCCCAACGTCCAGGGTACAGATCGAAATTTTGCGCACTCTAACACGCCTTCCACAAAATTGTTTTGCGATAAAAGAACGCGAACTACTCCATAAGCAGTAGCTGAGAGCCTTAGTTTTTTTGGCTAAGCCACGTGGGTAGTTGCAAACTCCTGAGCAGAGATTAGAGTGGCATGCAGCGCCCATTGCTGATCCTCCCCCAGCGTCGGGGCGCACAAACCACCAAGGAGGATCCAACGAATGAAAAGGCTCGGATTTTTGTGTTTATTGTTGGCACTAGCCCTGATGCTGGGGGGAGCTGCCTTCGCGCAAAATGTAGGTGATAGTACCGTCTATTTCACCAACTACTTCTCCGGCAACCAAGCCGGCGCTCCGGATGAGACTGTCCGGATCATCAACGACGGCGACACGGAAGCGAATCTGTATGCTTCGATCTACGTGTTCAATAATAGCCAGGAGTTGACAGAGTGTTGCAGCTGTGTGGTCACGCCCGACGGTTTGCTCTCGGAATCCGTAAAGCTGAACCTCACTGCCAATCCCATCACCGGCGCAGGAACGGTCCCGACGAATGGCGTAATCAAGATCATTTCGTCCAAGACCGAATCTGACGCTTCCACAATGTTCGCTGCCAACACACCGACAGCTGGGCTGCGGGTGTGGGGCACGCACGTTCAGTATGCGGCAGTCGCGCATGTTCCATCCACCGTGGGCGGACCGTTTCCGACAGTATCAGGTACCGCTTACATGACAGAAACTAAGGCAGCCGACTCGAACCTGTCGTCGTCTGAACAAACCCTGTTGCAGCAACTCTGTTTGTTTGACAACATGCTCAGCGGGAAGCCCTGCACTTGCCAGCCCGAAGATTACGCGTGGTAATCTTTGAACGGTAAGGAAGGGGTGGCACGGTTGAAATAGCTCCTTTCGGGGTTTGTTCGCCCGGGCCAAATTCTAAAACATCCCGGACGCCACCAGTTTACAATCGGCGTCCGGGCCTTTAAACTTATCCCATTCTGTCTCCCCCAAAAAGAGAGGAAATTGACAATGTTTACCAAGCACACTGTAGTTGCGCTTGGACTGGGAATAGCTCTGGGCGCTTTTTCCATTCCAGCGGTGGGCCAGAATGACTCGACCGTAATCGCCGAAATTGGCGGTCGCAAGATCACAGCGGATGACTTTGAGCAAAACCAAGCCGGCAAACTTCTTCAGGCGAAATACAAATACTATCTTGCGGAGCGCGACGTCCTCAATCAGTTCATTGACGACCAATTGTTGGAACTGCAGGCGAAGAAGGAAGGCGTAACCCTTGATGAGTTATTAAAGCGTCATGTTGCCGTCAACGTTCCCGAACCGACGGAGGATCAGCTTCGCTTTTACTATGAGGGTGTACAAACCGATGAGCCTTATGAGTCGGCGCGACCCCACATCATCGAAACCGTACATCAGCTTCGTATGACAAAAGCGCGAGACGCCTATATCGCCCAACTGCGGGCGGACTATGGCGTGGTGGTTGAACTGAGTCAGCCCAGTGCTAGAGTCGAAGTTGCGAATGCCCCAAGGCTTGGTCCAGAGAACGCGCCCGTTCAAATCATCGAATTCGCGGATTATGAATGCCCGTACTGCCAAAAAGTGAACGACGATCTCGCCCGTGTGCGGGAACAATTCCCCAATCAAGTTTCGCTGGTTTACAAGGATTTCCCTCTCCCTATGCACCCGCTTGCGGCCCGAGCCGCCGAGGCTGCTCACTGCGCGGGCGCGCAGGGCAAATTCTGGGAGTATCATGATTCCCTGTTTCAAACCAAGCGACTGCAAAAGTCCGACCTGAAAGATCAGGCTCGCGCATTGAAACTCGATACTGCCCGTTTCGATCAATGCCTCGAGGGCGGAGAACAGATTCCCGCCGTCAAAAAAGATGCCCAGGAAGCCCAGCGCCTCGGGTTGCAGGGCACGCCGAGCTTTTTCATCAATGGCCATTTCATGACGGGCAGCATCGGATTCATGAAGTTGCGTGAAACGGTGATGCAAGAATTGTCCGCGACGGCCGCTACGGCAAAACAGAGAGCTGCATTGCAGCCGTCGACAGATAAATGGAGAAAAAGTGAAGTTGATCCTCCCCCGAAACTTGAACTGCTAATCTCAGGAAATCGCCTGGCTCGAACTAAAATTCGGGCTGGGCTAAACTGGGCTTAAGCCCAACACGGGGATTAATATATGACGATTATCAGAAACCTTATCGTGATGATATTCATGGCGGCCTTGTCAGCTTTGGCTCAGAGCGCGCCTTCACCGTCTCCCTTAACCTCGTACGACGCAAAGAACCACCTCGGCGAGATGGCAACCGTATGTGGGAAGGTTGTTGGTACCAAGATTCCTAAGTATGGAATCGCGGGCCATGGGAAGCCGGTGACCTTTGATCTCGACCAGCCTGAGCCGAAACCCGTATTCTATTTCGTGGCGTTTGGGTCCGAGTCGGGAGGACCGCAAGAAGCAATTGCTGCCTACCAAGGCAAAAGTGTATGCGTGACTGGCAAAATTGCATCGATGGCTGACGTGCCATTCATCCTGGCGGCTGACCGTTCCCGCATCAAGATTCAGACAGAAAGTAAGTAACGCTGAACATCCGGATATAGAAGTCCCTCAGCGCCACTGACATCATCGCTGTTCGCGGTTAGCAGAGGCTATTCTTCTTCGACGTTGAGATCGCGCCACAACTATGTTCCCAGACTAAAATTTTGCGCATCCGCGCGATGTTGACACCATCTATTATTGGAACGAATTACTTCTCCGAGGCTCCTATGGATAAGGTCAACATTGCTGCGAAGTTTGCCAGGATCAACGAATATTGGAAGCCCTACATTGCTGCAGAACTCAACGGCCAGTATGTGAAGCTCGACAAACTAAAAGGGGAGTTTGTATTTCATCACCATGAAAACGAGGATGAAATGTTTCTTGTGGTCAAAGGCCGCTTCCGCATGGAGTTTCGCGACCGGCATGAATGGATCGAAGAAGGCGAGTTTATCGTGGTGCCACGTGGAGTCGAGCATCGTCCCGTCGCGGATGAAGAATGCTGGCTGCTCCTGTTTGAACCGGCCACAACTTTAAATACCGGCAATGTCAAAAACGAGCGTACCTTGCGGGAACTCGAACGCGTTTGACACTCCGCCGCGAGCACGAGACCTGATAAAGCAGCTTCAAGAACCGACCCTATGGAAATCACGGTTTACTCAGCCCCTTGGTGTCCGGACTGCCGAGAGGCTAAGCGGTTTCTCGACCAATACAAGCTTCCGTACACCGACGTTAATATTGAGATCAATGCAGACGCAGCTAACGAGGTCGTGAAACGGACTGGCAAACGCGCCATACCACAATTTGTGATTGACGGAGAATGGGTGCAGCCTTACCGCCCCGGCGAGGGCTTCCTCTACGAAGAGATGGCAGAGCGGCTTGGGATTGAACTGTAACTGAACACGAGCTGTAACCAAACTTGAGCCGTACTAACCTGCTTTTTTCAGTTACCTTCGCCCCCACCTTTCACACGACTTCTGTACCCTACACGCCGTTGTCTCAATGCGTCAGTATAGTGCTTGCTACCCGGGAACCTCTCCCTTCCGGGCCTTAACAGGCTCATGTTCAATTCCGACGGTGGGGAAAACGAAGTGGTCGAAACCTGGCAGCGTTTTGTGCAAGGATTGCTTGGCGTGCTTGCGCTGGTGGGAGCCGGGTTGATGGCGCACTATTACGCTCCGCCGGAAACGGCCGGATTAGAGAAGGAGGTCCATCAGCTTTCGACCCAAGTGGAGAATCTCGAACGGCAGCAGTCGGTTTCCGCAGCGGCGGTGGATGACGCGCGCGAATCGGTCGCTTACATTTATGGCATCTATCACATTTCTGGAATCGCGCACGGAGTTCGCGCTCGGGTGGCGGGCACAGGATTTGTTGTAGCGCCGGGCCTTCTTGCAACCAATCGTCATGTGGCCGAACCGTGGTATGGCGATCGTGAGGTCGCAGTGGCATTACGGCGAGGTGGAGTGCCAGTGCTGGAGAAACTGGTTGCGTATTTCCCTGGATCGCCGTTGCCAGTCAAACTCGAAACCGCAGCTCTGGCTGAACAGGGGGATCTGGCCGTATTGCGCATCGAACCGACAGCCTTCACCAACAAACTTCGTCCTTTGAAAATGTCGTACACCACGCCCCACGTAGGTGAAGCCGTCAGCGTGCTCGCTTATCCGATGGGGGTGACGGCGATGGTAGCAAAGTCGCCGGCGGTGGTGTATGAGCGGCTTGCTTCGCATCCGGATGATGCAGAGACGGCGGGCGAACTGGCAGCATTGTCATTAATCAGGCCGTCAGCAACCTTCGGACACATCGGCGATGTCAGCGGCGACAAGCTTATTTACGATGCGCCTACTGCCCGGGGCGGTAGCGGCGGTCCAGTGTTGAATCTGCGCGGCGAAGTTGTGGGCATCAATTCCGCTTACATCGACGGATTCTCCGGAGGCACGCTCGGAATAACTTCCTCTGAGTTGCGTCCGCTGATCGAAGCCGCGAAGCACGCCGCCGTCGAGACAGCCGTAGTCGCTCAATGAAATTGGGAACAGGTTTGCCTATCGTCCGTGAACCTCAGTTTTAGCGGTGGCTAGATTGTCGAAGCGATCGTAGGCGCGGACCACGACAACGTGATCGTTCGAGATATTGCCGGCCATGAGAGGCGGCGGAGGTTCGGGCTGCGGTACGGCTACGTGAAAGTCGTAGTCTTCCGTTTTTGAATCCGACAACTTGCCGATCGGTTCGACGAACTGCCAGTCGCCGCCATCAAGCGAGTATTCGGCGCGCTTGATCGGCGAAAACGAATCGACGGCACGGAAGCGCACTCGGATTTGTGTTCCATCAATCGTGGCACTCAGGCTGTCGATGCCCGGTGCAGTGTTATCCACCTCGAAACGAGAGCTGACACGCTCGGCATAGAGCGCTTCTCCAGGTGAATGTGAGGGCGCGTCAGAAGCGATGACCTTCACTGTATAGCCGCCGTCGGGCAGGAGACTCGCGTCAAAGGAATAGAAACGGTCGGAAAGATTATCCTTCAGCAGAAGCCAGCGCGATTCGCCATCGCCGCGGTAGTAAATGGTGAAAACAAGCTGATCATCATTGTCGTCGTGTGCTGACCAGCGGATGGCGATCGAATCGCGGTCGCGCTGCGGAGATGGTGTGGAATCGAAGTGCGATTGTCCGGGGACGGGCAAGTCGCTCAAAGTTAAACGAGGAGTCGACTGATACCGGTATCCCGGCTGCACAGTAATCTCGTCGATTTCGGGAGCAACGTTTTTGGGCAAGTAATTCAGCAGGACGTCGTCGACCCGAGGAGGGGGATTGCCTGCGCGGAGTACAGTTTTCCACTGGACGAACCGCGCGGGCGGGATTTTTAGTTCGGAGCTTGCGGCTGGATCCACGCTGGTCCAGGGACTCCAGTTGCGATCGGGGTTGTCGACGTTGCCGCTGCGCGCAAAAAACTCGATGTTGGAATTAGAACCAGAATTGGAACCGGCGCTGCTGCGCACGCTGATGCGTCCCCAGAGAGAAAAAATGTGCGCGTCGAACACGTCACTCTCATACGTGCCTTCGGACTCCAAGCCGGGGCCAAGAACAAAAATCTTCCCCAGGTTGCTGCCCGAGGCGTAAAGTCCTCCGCCAGGCGCGGGTGCGAAAGCAGTGATTTGTGTGGCGCTCGCTTTGATCAGATCGGTAAAGTCATCGACGCCGTTGATGGCAAAAATGTGTCCACGATTGCCTGTGCCGGCAAGGAGGCGTCCATGCTGATCGAAGGCGAGAGCGTAAACGAGATCATCGTGGGATGTCCACAAACGCGATGGCGCGCCGTCGGGTGCGATGCGATAGATCTCGGATCCTCCGGACGCTCCAGCTCCGGGAGATGGAAATGGCGTTGAGGGAGCGGCGGGAGTAGCGGTAATGGTAATGTGGCTACCCGAAACGGGCGCTGATTCTGGTGGAGGAGGTGCCAGGTTGACGCCTGCCCCCGAGCTGGTGGAGCCAGGACGCTTCTCACCCGCAGCAGCGGCGTAGATATTGCCGGCTGTATCGATGGCGAGCGCGGTAATTTCTTTCTTGGGAGCACTGTAGAGAACAAAGGCGTCCCCGTTCGGTGCGATGCGATAGACCAACCCGCTGCCGTCGGAACCGGCGATGAGGTTTCCCTTCGGATCGAGGGCGAGAACTCGTATATGAACCTCATCGCTCTTGAAGAAAAGTGAGTGCTGGCCGTTGGAATTAACCTTATAAATTTCGCCGTGATCTCCGGTGGCAATATAGAGTGCACCGGTGTTGTCAAGCGCCAGGTCCCAAATGTACTTGGTTCCGGGGTCGAAGTACGGAGTCGCGCTCCAGGAAGATTTCGCGTCCGCCTTGTTCGCTTCAAGGCGATAAACCTTCCCGTCGGGCGCAGTGGCCGCATAGACGATGCCGTTCCTGGCGACGACGAGCGCTTGCACTTGCAATTCCTGCGGCTCGAATATGGCCGTGGTCTGGCCATCAGGCGTGATGCGATAAACGCGGGCCGGAGATCCAGCAGCAGCGTAGATATTGCCGGCGGCGTCCGATGCGATCGACCAGATGTAGGTCGACGGCGTCGTCGCAAGCGCTTTGAAAGCCGGAGCCAGTTCCAGTCCGCCTTCGCTTCGTAGCGCGATACCCTTGGCTGTTCCCTTCGTCAGGTCTTCGAACTTGGATTGGTCCCAGGTGCGCGTGCCCTCGGCTAGGGCGACTGTGGTAAGAACGAAAGTTGAAAAGATAAGAGATGACGTTACGGCAAACATCTTGCGAGACAAATTCATACCTCAGTTTACGTTACTTCAATCGCAATATTACTTGGGTTGTCATACTCGGTTTGCTGCGGGTACCCTTCCCCCGAGTTCTTTACGGATCAAAGACTTAGGAGGAAAGTTCCACCGGGTCTTTGAGTCTAAACGACTTAGAGGTAAAGTCTTTATAAACCATAGAGTTACGTAGTTGAGAGCGCCGGAAATGGGTTTGGGGCTGCTTCGAGGTTCGTTTGGCTTTAAGCTCCTCGATATGTTTCTTGGCCCTGTCGATTTTGGGCAGGATCGCGTCAATTCGATTGGGCACAAACGTGAGTATACTGCGTGATTTCGAGGGTTACTTACCTAAAGCGTCAACCCGCTTCACTCGCCGTTACTTGATGTTAATCGTCAGCATCTGCGCGCCGGAGACGACATAGTCGAGCGGTTCTGTGGATGCTTCGCTGACCGAGGTTTCACCGATCACGACCATGTCCTGCGTCCCGCGCATGTTCTCCATAACGTTCATGACGGAGAGCGGTAGAGTCGGCATCACTTTGTCGGCAACCATCGCTTCAGGATCAGACTGGATCAGCGAAACGTACACGCGATCGTTTGCGCGCTCCCGATTCAGCAGTGCGATCGTGGGTGCCAGGCCCATTCCGTGATTCATCATCGGTGTTCCACGATGCATGCGGTCGAGCGTGTCCCCGTCACTGACCAGAATGCGCAGCGTTCCCTTAGATGTTGAGGTTGGAATTCGTATCGGAATCTGGCGCACCAGGCGTTCGCCGCGATACGGACGAATCACGGTCTCAACCATAATCTCGTCGCCGGGACGAGCTTCCGTCATATCAGTGCGTGCAGCTTCCAGGCGAGCCGAGCGGCGCTCGCGAACCAGATCGAAATCGAGTTTCACTCCTGAAATGTCGGGAACGTCGAAGGGGTTGGTATAAATCCGTCCGAAGCGATCTCCAATGGTGGCTGCGGCAGAGGCGGCGGCGGGTTGGCCGTTGTCTTGCGGAGAAAACATGTTGCGCAGGATGACGTCGGGATAGCCCTTCACGCTGAGCACGCCATTCATGCGGTATGTGATGTCCTCGCCATATTCGTTGGTGCCGTGCAGCGCATTGAACACGGTGGCCATCATGGCGAGTGGGCTGAGCCTGGCATTGTTAAGAATTTCGTAGTGAAACTCTTTAGTTGCGCCCTCGCTGTGCATGGCCACGGTCACCGGAATCATCTTCGACTCTTGACCCGGTACCCCCATGATTCCGTTCTGCCGGTCCTGCACAAACGCGCCGATGGTCTCTGTGGTGTTGACGATTTTGAACGCATTCATTGGCGACGGCAGCGTGGCCAATACTGTGGCCTTGGTCATCGGGAGGTCGACTTCACCAAATTGCAATAAGGGATGTCCACACGCCAGCAAACGCTGAGGGTCGACGTAGGTCACGGTGCAGGTGGCGGCAATATCCATATCGCCACGAACTAGTACGGCGCTAACGGCGGAGCCAGCTTCGATCGGTTCCGGCTGCCTGGTATCGCTGGCCGAGCCAATGCCCATCACTGGGACAATCCCAGCAGCGGCAAATTGCGGCCCGTAACGCTGTAATGTTTCGGCAGAAAAACCGTTGAACACCAGAGGAGTATCGATCGGCTTCAGGTAGTTACTATAGTCAGGTGTCGGAGAAGCCACGCTCTCGCCTGGGCTCGCGGTTTGCGTGCTTCCGCTCTGAGTTTTGAGTATTATTGGCACCGCTCGCCCGCACTGGCGACGGACGACGATCAAGCGCATTGATCTCCAGCATTTCTTCGATCGGCGTTACACCAGCGATCGGTTCTTTAGAGAACTCGCCAATACGAAAAGCGAGAGCGCCCGCCAGCTTGCCATCGAAATAAACCGGACTTCCGCTCATCCCTGCAACTACACCCGTGTATTCAGGCTTGGCGCCGTGCAGACGAACCAGAATAATGTCACCCTTCGGCCCGTTCACGTTTCGCATTACACCAAGAACTTCCACGTCCATGGGTTCGGGCTTCACACCCTGAAAGACGGTGAGGGCCGTACCTTTCATACCTTCGTGGATTTGATCGAGCGGAATGATCGCAGGGGGAGCGAGGGCGGAGGCCGCTTTGCCCGGAGCAGACGTGTTTTGAGCGATCACACAAAGGGAGAATGATAAAAACAGAAGGACGGTGAGTGAGCGTACAGCTTCTCTCATGAATACCCCGGAGGTCACGAAATATGACCTTGTTTTTTGTAAAGACTCCGCGGGCGATCAGAAGTTTCTTGCAAGGGGAGGAGGCGTCGAGGCCTGCAAAATATCCCAACCGCAGAGTTCTTGCATCTATACTAGCATAGTAGTTTTTCGAGGAATTCCCTATGTTTTGTGGTGTATTTAGCGGGCGAGACCCGGCGCTGTCCGCTTTCCCTAAGTTTTTGATCCGACTGGCATTTGTTCTTACCTTGATCGCGGCGGCGAGCTTTCTGGCTCGGGCTCAGAGTAGCTCGCAACAGCCCCCATCGAATCCGAATCAGCAGGACGCTCCTCCCGAAGCCGGTGGTCCACAGGACGATGTTGGACCGTATGTGATTCCAAAGAAAAAGGATGAACCACCACCCCCCGCGCCCGAAAAGCCGAAAAAGATTGAGAATATGCCCGACTACTCGATTCGGGTCGACGTTCCTGTGGTCGACCTGGATGTGCTGGTCACCACTAAGGATGGGCAGACCGTCCCCGGCCTGAAGGCGGATAATTTCAAGGTTCTGGAAGATGGCACGCCGCAAAAGATTGCAACCTTCAATCAAACCGAGGCTCCGATCACGGCCGTACTCCTGGTCGAGTACGCCGCCACCAACCTGGGTTACATGTATGACGCGCTCAACGCTTCTTACACCTTCGCGAGCGGGCTGAAGAAGGATGATTGGGTAGCCGTGGTTTCCTACGATCTAAAGCCGCAGATCCTGGTGGACTTCACCCAGGATAAGCGGGCCATTATGGGCGCGCTGAATATGCTGCGCATTCCTGGATTTTCTGAGCGCAATCTTTTCGACGCGCTCTTCGATACCATCGACCGATGCGAACGCATCGACGGAAAGAAATACATAATTCTGGTCTCTTCGGGACGCGACACCTTCAGCAAGCTGAATCTGGATCAGATCATAAAGAAGGTGAAGTCCACGAAAGATGTGACTATCTACGCCATCAGCATTGGATGGCAGACGCGGGAACGACTGGACGCGATGGGGCGGGCGAGCGGCATTACGCAAATAGATTGGCTGCAGGCGGATAATCAGCTCACCACCTTTGCTCGCTTAACCGGCGGACGCGCATACTTCCCGCGCTTCCAGGGCGAACTGCCGGAACTCTTTCACGATATCGCATCCGACATTCGCAATCAGTACAGCATCAGTTACCACCCAACTAACGCCAAACTCGACGGCACTTATCGTAAATTGAAGGTCGAACTGCAGGCTCCCGACGGTGGTCCGCTCCACGTTCGCGACCAAAAAGGCAAGGAATTGAAGTACATCGTCTACGCCCGCGAAGGATACACGGCGAAGCACACCGTGGAGTAACGGCGAAGCACACCGTGGAGTAGATGATCCGGTGGAGCGACGTGCGTCCTCGCGCGTCCAGGCTCTTCAGCAGACGTTTCAAGTCTGCGCTGGGACTGCACGCATTCGCGTGCCTGATTTACAATCCTGGGTTCTCATTCAATGTTCCCTTCAGGAGAGAGCGCCGTGATTCCACGCTACACGCGCCCCGAGATGGCTCGCATCTGGAGCGACGAAAATCGCTTCCGCACCTGGCTGGCGGTTGAAGTTGCTGCAACCGAGACGCTCGCCGCTGCCGGCATTGTGCCGAAAGATGCCGCCAAGGCGATTCGCGACCGCGCCAATTTCAACGTGGAACGCATCTTCGAGATTGAGGCCGAGGTCAAGCACGACGTCATCGCCTTCACTACGGCCGTGGCCGAGATCGTTGGTCCACACGCTCGCTGGTTCCACTATGGCCTTACTTCAAACGATGTGGTGGATACGGCACAGGCATTGCTGATGCAACAGGCCTCCGCTTTGATCGCGAGCGATCTCGACCGTCTCGCGAACGTGCTCGAACGCCGCGCCTGGGAGTTCAAAGACACGCCGATGATCGGGCGCACTCATGGCATCCACGCCGAACCGATTACGTTTGGATTCAAGATTGCGAACTGGTATTCGGAGACGCAACGCAACATTGTGCGCTTCAAGGCGGCCGCCGAAGACCTGCGAGTAGGCAAGTTCTCCGGTGCAGTCGGGACCTTTGCCCATCTTACGCCCGAACTCGAAGAGAAAATCTGTGCGCGCCTTGGACTGAAAGCCGCCGCTGTGTCATCACAGGTGATTCAGCGCGACCGCCATGCTCATTACCTGGCGACGCTCGCCACGATCGCGTCAACGATGGACAAGATCGCAACCGAGATCCGCCACCTGCAGCGCACGGAGGTCCGCGAGGCCGAAGAGTTCTTCAGTGAAAAGCAGAAGGGCTCGTCGGCCATGCCCCATAAACGAAATCCTGTCACCAGCGAACAGATCTCGGGATTGGCGCGCGTGGTGCGCGGGAATGCGCAGGCTGGATTCGAAAATGTAGCACTTTGGCACGAGCGCGATATTTCGCACTCATCGGCCGAACGCATCATCATCCCCGACTCCACCACGCTGGCCGATTACTTGCTCAATAAGACGGCCGACCTGATCGAGAACATGTTCGTCTATCCTGAGCGAATGATGGCAAACCTTGAAAGCACGCATGGCCTGGTCTTCAGCGGGCAGTTATTGCTCGATCTGGTCGAAAGCGGCGTCTCACGCGAGGACGCATACCGCCTCGTTCAAACTCACGCCATGCGCGCGTGGAAAGAGAACAAAAATTTCCACGAGTTGATCATGAATGATCCCGAGATCAGCCGCCGTGTGCCCAAGGCAAAGATCGAGTATGCATTTGACCTGGCACGACAGCTTCGGAATATCGATAAGATTTTTGCGCGAGTATTTCGGAACAAGGTTGTGGTCAGAAAGAATGTTCAATCGCCCAGACGGAAATTTGGAAAGCGAAAGAAGTAAACCAACTCCGCGCCCGATCAACCTTGTCGGCCTTCGAGTGGCTGCACGCGCTGCTCGTGTCCGGCTGCGATCCTGGCCAAGTCGCCGATGAGATCGGCGTGTCCTCGGAGGATGCGGTCGTGTTCTGTGAGGATGCGGTCATGTTGCTTCGCCGTCTCTTTCACCGACTGCGCCAGGCTCTGAACCTCCACTGTTAGCAATTGCAGACTCTCAGCCAAGGCCCCATGCTTTGTCACTAATCCCTGCACGTCCGCCGTCAGTAGTTGCAGACTCTCAGCCAAGGCCCCATGCCTCTCGGTCAGTCGATCCAAACGTTCGTCAGTCGTCATGGTGGCATTTTAACCCCCTGATCATCGACTAATCATCGAGAAAAACTCGTGAAATCGAACTGCTTCACCATGTAATAGTTTGTAAACACCTCGTGTGGGCGCATCTCGACCGCCGAGCGGGGCATCTATTTAACTAACCGGTTAATAGCGGTGGCAACCGGAATTTAAATGAGGGATGGCAACCATGAAGAAGCAAGGATTGGCGGTGACTCTGGCGTTGCTCTTCCTGCTAAGTATCTCTGCAATGGCCACAACCGGCCGGTACGACGAGCAGATTCAGCAGGCGGCGAGCCAGAAGCTACAGAAGGCGAAGCACCTGCAAAATGTGAGCTCGAGTGTCGAAGATGGCATTGTGACTCTGACCGGGACGGTGAATCTGTATCAGGATAAACTCGATGCCGCGAAGCAAGTCAAGAAGGTGGCAGAGGTGACAGGCGTCCGCAACGATATTACGGTCGCTGGGCCAACCGTACCCGACAATCAACTGCGGCAGAAGCTCACAAAGAAGCTGGCGTATGACCGGGTCGGATATTACGACAACGCGTTCAATTACATTGCGGTCAATGTGAAAGATGGCGTCGTAACCCTCAGCGGGGACGCGGTATGGGATGTGCCGGACGAGTCAGCCCGGGGTATCGTGGCGCAAACCCCTGGCGTAAAAGACGTGGTCGATGATGTAAAAATTCTGCCAGTTTCGAATTTTGACAATTCGATTCGGCTGCGTACTGCGCGCGCCATCTATCGCGACTCAGTTCTCGGACGTTACGCGACCGATCCGGTCGATCCGATCCGCATCGTTGTAGACAACGGACACGTGACGTTATACGGAACCGTCGAGAGCGCGATGGACAAGACCATTGCCGGAGTACGGGCAAGTTCCGTACCGGGCGCATTCAGCGTCGACAACAAGCTTGTGGTGGACTAATCGGCGAACTCTCTCCTGGGGCGTGGCGAAAGCTGCGCCCTTTTTTCTTGCCGCCCGAAAAGTGAGTCGGAAGCCTTAATCGATCGGGAACTTAGTTCGCCTTGCTGGAGTACACCAGTTTCAGCCCATCCCCCTGCATGATCCGCTGGATCTGATGTTTGGCATGAACAGTCCACGGCCCCGTGGTGTCGAGTTTCACGTAGGCGCGCCAGTGTTGCAGGGCCTTGCGCGGTTCGCGCATCTTTTCGTAGGCAAGTGCAATGTTGTAGTGCGCATCCGCGTAGGTTGGCGCAAGTTGAATCGCAGTCTTATAGGTGGCAATGGCTTCGTCGACGCGTCCGGTTTCGTCGAGGACGTTGCCTAGATCGAAATAGGCGAGCGCGTAGCGCGAGTCGATCTGAATCGCCGACCGATAATGCTTTTCGGCCAACTTGTATTCCTGGCGGTTGTAGTAAAGCGTCCCGAGGTTGATGTGCGCGGCCGCGTGCGTGGGATCCATTTCGAGAACCCTCAAATATACGGTGATTGCTTCGCTCTGGGTTGAGGGATTTTCCTCCAGCACAATACCGCGTCCAAACAAGTCGGCCACATCGGTGACTACCAATTCCGGGCCATTCCGCGGGGGGCCAGCTACGACTTTATTTTCTGCGGACGAAAAATCGAACATGAATTGCCCGGCGATAGGCTCAACCAGCCGTCCCTGGTGACGGAACGCGATGCGGCGTCCGCTCTGATGAGCTCCAGCCTCCAGCAGCGGATTTTCCATGCCCGCAACCTGCTTCTGCATGGCTTCGAGCGATCGCCGGATTACAACTGGACGAACACGCTGCGCGCAGAGGTCGCGCACCTTTTTGATTTGCACCAGATCGAAAAAGGAGTACTCTTCGCTCGCCACAATCAGCCCTGCCTTCTCCCAGGTTTGAAGCTGGCGAGGAACGAGCCGTAGAATGCGTAGCAATTCGGCGCGGCTATAACGATACACGGTTATAAAATCTCTGCCATGATTATGGGAATTTGTTTACTGGAATGCAAGTATCAAGGTGGTACCAATCTGTGGGAAAACGGGCAGAAATAGCACGAAAGTGGAAGAATATTTCCAGAACGGAACGTTTTAAATGTCTGAAACTTACCGCCGCTTGCGGAATCACACCAATTGCAGTCGGCATCGATCCAGACCTGCCGATGGCGCTCCCGGGCGCTCCCTGCCGGCGCATCGACTCGTCTCATTGTCGGGAAATATCTGTCAAGCTAAACGGTGAAGGGCGATGCCGGACAGGATGAGTTCGCTGGAACGTTCGGCCGAATCGGCCGCCGAATCGGTCAATGAAACGATGCTGATCCGGCGCGTGCGCGAAGGTGAGCATGAGCTCTTTTATGAGTTGATCCGGCCCTACGAGCGCCGCGTTTATGCTGCCGCCTTCGCCATTTTGCGGAACGAAGCCGACGCCGAAGACGTCGCACAGGAGGCGATATTGAAAGCCTTCCGGCACCTCCGTCAGTTCCGTGAGGAAGCTCGATTCAGCACCTGGCTGATTCAGATCACGGTCAACGAGGCGCGCATGAGACGAAGGCGCGAACATGCTCACATGATGGAACCGATCGCAGAACGGCAGGATGAGGAAGGCAACTATGTTCCTCGCGACTTCGCCGACTGGCGAGAGATTCCGTCGGAAACGCTGGAACGCAATGAGGTACGGCAAAAACTAGCCGAGGCGCTGGCTGAGTTGGGACAAATATATCGCGAAGTTTTCGTTCTGCGAGACATGCAGCACCTCAGCATCGAGGAAACGGCGAAGGCGCTGGGCATCTCAACCGCATCAGTCAAGACTCGTTTACTGCGGGCCCGGCTGATGCTGCGCGATCTACTCGCTCCCGGCCTTGGCGGGCCATGGAGCATGAGCAGCAAGCTGTCTTTTGAAAAGGGGACGAAGCCATGGTAGTCAACTGCGAAGAAGTTTGGCGCGAAGTTTCAAACTACCTGGATGGCGAAGTCGAACCCGGCTTGCGGATTGCTATCGACGAACATATCAGCGGCTGCGAGCGCTGCGCCGCGGTGGTGGATGGTACGCGCAACATTATCCAGCTGTATAGCGACGAACGCATGCTCGAGGTACCCTTCGGATTCGGCCAGCGCCTACACCGCAGACTGGATGAGAGTATGCCAAGCAGCCGAAGGACTTTCCTGGGATGGATGGTCGCCGCCGCCGCCGCATGCCTAATTTTCGGAACCATTGAAGCCGCTCGCTCCTCCGCCTTTCGTGTTCCACAACTGCGCTCTGAACACGCACAACCTGGCAGCGGAGTGCCTCCCGATTTGGCGGTTGTGGTCGCCGAAGATGGAAGATTGTTTCACCTTCCGGGATGCCCATTCATCCACGAAAAAAACAAGCTGCGGACGATGACCGCCGTCGAAGCGTCGCGGGAAGGCTATACACCCTGTGTGCGCTGCTTGAAGAAATATCTTCAGAACACGTAATGAAAGACCCTAATAAACAAACAATGGAGCGCCGGGAGTTCTCATCCGGCCCAAGATGCTGTGGCTGTCGCACAATGGTGAAAAGATGTCCAGCCCTCCGCAATCAAGGTCCGTAACTTTTCTGCGGCTGCCGACTCTATTAAAGAAGCGCTCTACCAAGATCGACCGGTTACGAGGAGTGTTTATGAACAGTTTCGCATCGCGCCTATTCGCTATGCTCTTGATGGTGGTCCTTGTAGGCGCAGTCGCCTGCAATGCGGCTGATCGGACTGTGTCCGTTCCGAGCCCTGCGGTGGATGCCACACCAGCCACTGCCAAAACTCCACAGACAGCAGTCGTTGCCGGTGGATGTTTCTGGGGAATTCAGGCGGTCTTTCAGCACGTGAAGGGCGTGATTAGCGCCACATCAGGCTATTCTGGCGGAGCAGCAAAAACTGCCGAATATGAACTCGTAAGCACGGGCGATACCGGTCACGCGGAGTCAGTGAAGATCATTTACGATGCCTCGCAAATCACCTACGGGCAACTTCTTCGAATATTCTTCTCGGTCGCGCACGATCCAACGGAACTGAACCGCCAGGGACCAGATACCGGCACTCAGTACCGTTCCTCCATTTTCTACGCTACTGATGAACAAAAGCGAATCGCCGAGACCTACATTGCACAGCTGGAGCAGGCCAAAGTATTTCCGCGTCCGATTGTGACCCAGGTTGTCCCGCTGAAGGCTTTCTATCCCGCCGAGTCCTATCACCAAAATTATGCCCAGCTGCATCCCGATAATCCGTACATCGTTTACAACGATGCGCCGAAGGTTGCCAACCTTCGACACGAGTTCCCGGATCTCTATACTGGCAAGTAACGAGGCTGTCGCAGATCTTTGACCGCGCCGTCTGGTGCGGCTTCTGATAAGTTCAACGCCAGGGGTGGAAACTTTCCAGCTGTGCCGGTAGTCTAATTCAGTAGCATGGTTCCGGCTTTTTTCCGAATGAATTTCCAGCGGCATTTCTCCGTTGTTATCCTTCTTATCGTTGCTATTGCTGTTGCTGTGCTTGCTCGCCGCCCTATGTTCGCGGCCGAAAAACCGACGCCTACATCACCACCCGCCGCGGTCCTTCCCTCGCAGTTTGGCGGCTGGCAGTTGAAAGGAGACATCGCCAAAAGTGACGATCCCGCTGCAGCCGATCAAACGAACGCGCCCGTTTTGAAAGAGTACGGTTTCCAGCATTTCGAGAAGGCAACCTATACTCGTGACGATGGACGCAGTCTTGTGATCAGGGCTGCAGTTTTTGGCGATGCCAGCGGAGCTTATGGCGCATTCACTTATTACGCCTCCGACGAGATGGCTGAGGAGACAATCGGGGCGCAAGCGGCTTTTCTAAACAACCGCGTGCTGTTTTATCAGGGAAACGTTCTTATCGATGCGGTGTTCGACAGAATGAGCGTGATGTCGGCGGCGCAACTGCGGCAACTCGCCGGACTCCTGCCACCCGCCGAGGGCAACAAGGGCAACCTTCCTTCGCTGCCGACGCGTCTTCCGAAGCGTGCGGCGGAGACAAGTCTCGAGAAGAATACGACGAAATATATTCTTGGTCCGGTTGCGCTTGATCGGCTCGGATCGCCTCTGCCCACCGCGCTGGTCGACTTCAAGTCGGGCGCTGAAGTGGTCCTGGGCAGGTATGGAGTAAACGCGGGCGATTCCACGCTCATGCTCATCGAATATCCGACGCCGCAAATCGCCGCTGAACGACTGCGCCAGATCGACGCCTCCCATCAGGTCACGCAACAGCAGCCGGGAGTTGCGTCCATCGTTGATGTCGGGCCGTTCTTTGACACCCGCACCGGGCCAATCATCGTAATCGCCGCGGGCCCACTTTCAAAAAGTGAAGCCAGAGCTTTGATGTCATCCATCAGCTACGAAGCGGATGTCACGTGGAACGAAAATACTTACGTCACCAAGAAAGACAATCTGGCGAATTTTCTCTTCAATGCGATCATCCTCTGCGGGATAGTAGTCGGACTCGCGTTAGTCGCCGGCGTTGCCTTTGGGGGCCTGAGGCTGCTCGTAAAACGGCTTTTTCCTGACTCGGTGTTCGACCGCCGGGAAACGATGGAAATCATCTCCTTACACCTTGAGGATGAGCCCAGGCCGCTCCCGCGGGAACGGTAAGTGGCTCAATCGAAGGTTGTTAGCTTCAACAGAACCGATTTTGTTCCGTTTTGATCCCGTTTGCTGACTTGTGGACGTATTATGTAACTTGCTGAAAACAAGAGTATTTAAGTGCAAAATTTTGCTTGACACTGTGCTTTTAAGGCTCATAAGATTCCCGCAGAAAGTTCTGATGGATAAAACCTCCGTTGGGACTATTCTCCCTTGAAGAGAAGGCCGCCCAAGTTGCCGGGTGGCCTTTTCGTTTGGAAGCTCTCAGTTCGGAGTTCACGCTTCTCAGCTTTCTCAGTTCCATCGACGCGATCTTTTATGCGAGGGATGCGAGGGCTGGGAGCCGAAGAGTTGAGAGTTCAGATGGAACCGCCAAATACTCAAGTCCGTACAATACAACGTGAGTGTCTAGTTTGAGGAGGAGTGATGTTTTGCGATCACTGTGGAGCGCAATTGCAAGCAGGACAGCCACGCTGCGAACGTTGCGGCAAAACCGTCCTGGGACTGGTCGAGCTTCGCCGTAGTCGGGTTCGCAATCATGTCCGCCTGGTCGGAATTCTCTGGCTGGCATATTCAGCTTTGCACGTTGTTGGAGGAGCTACCGTGATCATCGTCGCGCATACGATCTTCGGTGGCGCAATCCACATTCACAATGGACCTTCGCCCGAGGTCACTCTCTGGCTGCGTCCTCTGCTTAGCTTCGTCGGATGGCTGATCCTGGCAAAAGCTGGGGCTGGATTTATCGCCGGTTGGGGCTTGTTGCAGCGTGAGGACTGGGCAAGAATCTTCGCGCTCGTCATGGGCTTCATTGCGCTGTTGAGCGTGCCGATCGGCACCGCCCTTGGGGTTTACACGCTGTGGGTCTTGTTGCCATCGCAGTCTGACGACGAATACAAAGCCTTGTCGCAAGCCGCGTAGCGCTATGCGCATGCTAAGCATGGCTGCGCTCGTATAATGGTGCGCATATGAATAGGATGCTTAGTGTTCTATGCTCCATTGTCATATCGGCAGTTCCATGTTCTTGGGCTCAAGCACAACCCTCTAAAGAAGAGGTACCCGTCATCAAAGGTGGCGCTGGTCCCTGTTCGCTTGCGTTGACGGTTACGGGCGAGGATGGCAAACCTGCCTATGCTGCCAAGGTCAAGGTTCATATCGCGTATGGTTTTGGTGGATTCCACCGTCTCGATCTTGAGGCTGGAACGAACTCCGATGGCAAGGTGGCATTCACCGGACTTCCCCAGCGAGTGTCGCGACCTCCACTTGAATTTCACGCCTCGAAGGATGAGTGGATCGGAATCGCGACCTACGATCCGTCACTCGAATGCGAAGCCAAACGTGACATCACATTGGAGAAGCCAAAAGCGCCCGACACCCACTAACTGGCGTTGCTGAATCTGGGTTCTTTCGCCAGAATAGTTAGCTCAACACTTCAATCCCATTAGAATTTGATTTAAAGTGGGCGCGATGAAGTCGATAGTGTGTGCCGCTCTTCTAATCGTTTCAGTGAAAACGATGAACGCTCAGATGTCCCCTGCTTCAACAAGTTTCGACATTAATGCCGCCGAGCGGTTTGCCAATCTTGCACTGGCGTGCGTCCATAAGGAATTTCCGAACAAAATTAGTCATAGTCTGAATAGCGATGCCGACGTAGCTCCGCCGCGAAAATTAACTCCAGCGTTCTACGGCTGCTACGACTGGCATTCGTCGGTGCATGGGCACTGGTTGCTGGTGCGGCTGCTGAGAACGTTTCCCAATGCCGGCTTCGCGCCCTCTGCCCGAGCAGCTCTGCGTCAGAGCCTCACGGCGGAGAACATCGCACAGGAAGCGCAGTATCTAGGGGCCGAGGGACGCGCCAGCTTCGAGCGCCCATACGGGTTGGCTTGGCTGCTTCAACTGGTTGCGGAACTGAAAGAATGGGACGACCCTGACGCGCGTTCTATGGCCTCGAACTTGCGTCCACTGGAGGCGGCTGCACTCGGACGACTCAATGACTGGCTTCCCAAACTTTCCTACCCTGTAAGAATCGGCGAGCATGCACAGACCGCTTTCGCTCTCGGCCTACTGCTCGATTATGCCCATGCCACCGGCGATGAGAGATTTGCCGGCCTGCTGGTATCGAAAGCTCGCCAGTTCTACCTCAGAGACAAGGATTGCCCACTGTCATACGAGCCTTCGGGCGAAGACTTTCTTTCGCCTTGTCTGGGTGAAGCGGACGCGATGCGGCGGGTGCTAAACAGTTCTGATTTCGCGCGCTGGTTGGGAACATTTCTGCCGCAGATTTCGCCGGCCCGAAAAGATACCTGGTTACGGCCAGTGGTGTCGCCCGATCCGAGCGATCCCAAGCTGGCACATCTGGACGGGCTCAACCTAAGTCGAGCATGGATGCTGGAAGGTATCGCTTCCGGTCTGCCTCAAGACGATAAACGTCTGCCGGCAATCAGGTCGTCCGCAGAGAAGCATAAGCGTACCGGCCTGGCAGCCGTTACCGGCGAGCATTATGAGGGCGGGCATTGGTTGGGGAGCTTCGCCGTTTATCTAGTAACAAAGCGAGGCATTCGCTTCTCGTCAAGAGGTGTGAATCAGTAACCCGTTTGCCGCAAGCCTTGACTGTCGCGCCGAAACACCCTGAGGATGGTCTGGAAGCCAGTTATCGGCGGCGGCCGCAACGTATTTGGTAGACTAAAGAAAGCAATCCAGAAGCCGACGTAGCTCAGTTGGTAGAGCAGCCGATTCGTAATCGGCAGGTCATCGGTTCAAGTCCGATCGTCGGCTCCATCCCAACCCCTTGAGGTCAACCTCCGTGGCCATTTTGCGGCTTACCAAGTGAAAACTTCTGTCCACCAGATCGCCGGAGTATTGGAAGTAGCCGAATTACGGCCAGACGGAATGTGTTGACACCTTTTTCATGGTCTGCTAGAGTCCCGCTCACTTAGAGGAAAGATCTTGAATTTGCAGGTTGGGATTCATATTCCGCCCGGAAAAGAACAGAATTAACAGGACAGGTTTCCTCAACGGGCCATGGCGATTCAAAACTCCGATCTCGTCCTCGACATCACCGCAATATCGGCTCGTCTGCTGGGAGCGAAGGAGATCGCGCCGAGGGCGCGTATCGTCGCGCAGGCGATCGCTGGTTTTCTGCCTGCTTCTGCCATCAATATTTATTTGCTGTCGAGTATCTCCGAAGAACGATATTGGAATGTGCGCGCAACCATCGGCGAGGCCGAGCCCGATGAAGCCGTTCCGCTGGAGGCGGGCACGCTCGGCCATCTGGCTGCTAACCCTCAACAAGCGCTGTTTGTAGGCAAGACCCTCATTCGCGACAGTTATGCCCATCTCAACGTTCGCAAAACTTTGCATTCTCTGGCGTACCTTCCCCTCTTTGCCAATGATGAGCTCATCGGCGCCATCGAAGTCCTTAACTTCGAAGAGCCACTCAGTGAAGCGCATCTGGAGCTATTACAACCGCTATCTGAGGTTACTGGTCCGGCGCTTTATGCCGCTCAGGAGTATGAGCTCGAGCGCAATAACTCTTTAGCCTCCATCAGCCGCATTTCCCAGTTTTACGACATTGAAAAAGTATTCAGCTCCACTCTTGAGATGGATCAACTTCTCCCCATCATTGGCTCGAAGATATCCGAGACGCTAGAGTGCGAGGGGGTGAATATTTGGATGGTTCAAGGCGATGCCAACCTTTTGTTGATGCATCAGGCTGGTGCGGATCCGACAACTCACCAGGGGATGATCCAAGCAGGCGGCCAAGGGATGGCCAGTGATGTTTCCGATACCGGGGAAGCCCTGTTGATTGCAGATCCCGAGGACGAGCGGATGGTTCGTCGAAACCTCACCGCGAAGGAAGGGGAAGTCACGTCCATTTTGGTCGCTCCCCTTCTCGACCAGGGATCTCTGGTGGGAGTGGTGGAAGCGGTTAACCGGGTAGACGGCAAGCCCTTTGATGAGGACGACCTCTTCGTACTCACCAGCCTGAATGAGACCGCGAGCATCGCGCTTCATAATGCCAGTCTGCTGATGGCCGAGCGCAAGGTGGAAATCCTGGAAATGCTCGTGACTATCAGCAATGAGATCACGTCAACACTCAATCTGGAGCGCGTCTTGCAGACTATCGTTAACGCTCCGCAGGCGGTAATCCCTTACGACCGGGCTGCTGTTGCACTCGAACAGGGCGGGAAATACAAATTGAGTGCCATCACTGGAGTCACGCAAGTAGACGCCAACGCACCCGACATTGCGCCACTCAATGACATTCTCCGGTGGACCATGCTTTCTGAAGAGAAGGTGTACGTTCGGCAGCACGGCACCGAAATTGATGCGCCACGCGAGGAGACGCGCGCGAAGTTCCAGAAATATTTCGAAACGAGCGGAATGAAGGGTTTCTATGCGGTCCCGCTGACCGATGACACGGGACGGGTCGGGGTTTTGGGCCTCGAAAGCGCCGATCCCGATTTTCTCTCGGCCGCCCACATGGAGATTCTCCAAGTGCTAGCGGCCCAAGCGACGGTAGCACTGCGCAATGCGCAGATGTACAAGGAAGTTCCATTCATCTCGGTACTGCAACCGGTGCTGGAGAAGAAGCGGCAGTTCATGGCGCTGGAGAAAAGGCGCCGCATCCTCATGATTACTGCGGCCGCCGCGGTGGTCATCTTTCTGGCGGGATTTCCATTGCCCCTGCGAGTGGACGGAGATGCCATCGCGGCCCCGCTGCACTCCGCAAAGATACAGCCCGAAGTGGAGGGCGTGGTCAGTCGAGTCTATGTTCGCGAAGGGAGCCACGTCACCCGTGACCAGGTCATCGCCGAACTCGCGGATTGGGATGCCCGTTCCGCGCTTGCCCAGGCGCAGGCCAAGTATCAGACTGCGCTGCTGGAGATGAATCGTTCGCTGGCTTCGAATGACGGCAGCGAAGCCGGCGTACAACGGATACAGGCTGACTTCTGGAAATCGGAACTCGCAAGGGATCAGGAACTGCTGGAGAGGACGAAATTGCGCTCGCCGATCGACGGTGTCGTAGCGACGCCCAACGTAGAAAACATGGTTGGAAGGCGCCTGCAGTATGGCGACAGCTTCGCCGAAGTGGTGGATACCTCGCGGGCCATCGTAGATGTGGCCGTCGACGACAGCGATTCCGGCCTGCTCCGCGCGGGATCGAAGGCGTCCATCAAACTCAACAGTTACCCAACGCGAATCTTTCGCGGCAATGTGATCGTGGTCAGTCCCAAGGGAACCGTACAAGGCGATTCGCGGGTATTTTTCGCGCGCGTTGCCATCCCGAACTCCGACGGAGCCATTCGTGATGGCATGGAAGGACGGGGAAAAGTGCGCGTGGGATGGTATCCAGCCGGCTATGTGCTGTTCCGCAAACCGCTTTTGTGGATCTATTCACGAGCCTGGTCGTGGTTTGGAGTGTGAGCAAATGCAAAATAAAAAAGCGAACCGTCTCGTTCTGATCCTGCTGGGCGTCACATTACTGCCTTGGATGGGCTGCTCGCAGAAGGACTCGGAAGTCGCGGCCGCTCCCGCCACACCGCCTTCGGGAACGTCGGCGCCCTCGGCACCGAGCAGTCCGGCGACCGACAATGGTTTTATGGTTTCGGGTCCGCTGATCGTGGAACACCAGCTCGACGTGCTAGCGCGGCGCGATGGCGTGGTTACAGAACTTAGCTCAGATGTCGGTGCGCACGTCCATGCCGGGGATCTGTTAGCCAAGCTGGATGACCAGCAACTGGCGGCGGACCTGGAGGCCGCACGCGCCAAGACACGCAGTCTCGAAGCAGACTTGAAAAACTGGGAAGCCGAAGCCAAGGTCATGGAGGCGGATTACGAACGCGCCCAGAAGATGTGGGATGCGCAGATTCTCACCAAGGAGCAACTCGAGCACGCCAAATTCAAGGCGGAATCGGAAAGCTGGGACGTCCTGCGGGTTCGCGAATTGCTCACCAATGCCAAAGACACGGAGCGTTCTCTGGAACTGGAACTGGACAAGACCAGGATTCGAGCTCCCTTTTCTGGAGTAGTGGCCCGCCGCTATGTGCGGCAGGGACAACAGGTCGCCAAGGGAGATCGTTTGTTCTGGGTCACGGCCGAGGGACCGCTGCGAATGCGGTTCACCTTGCCTGAGAAGTACATCGGCCATATTCGCAAGGGACAGGTGCTGCCGATGACGACTCCCGATTTGCCGGGACAACAGTACAAGGTCAAGGTGCAAGGGGTGAGTCCAGTGGTTGATCCCGCCAGCAGCACGATTGAAGTTTCCGTGGAACTGGAAGGGCAACCGGGCCTGCTCCGGCCCGGTATGGACGCGAGCGTGAGTGTCGATAAGCCGCGATGAACATCACTCGGGCTCTGAGTGCGGCGCTGCCGGAGATTCCTGCCCGCATTGTAGCCCAGCGCACTCCCCGCATGGATCCGGGTACGGTTGCGCGCGAGCATATAGAAGACGGCGAGCCTATGGTTCGCATCTACGTGCCCAGCGTAGAGTGCATGTACAAGTTTCCTCCCCAAAATTGGGCTCTGATCCAACTCTTTGATGGGCGCCGGAACTATGAGGAAATCTCGCAGGTCTATTTCCAACAGTCCGGCCACCATTGCAGCGTGCAGGAACTTCGCGAATTCGCCCAAGAGCTCGATGCGATTGACTTCTGGTATAAGACGCCTCAGGAAAAAAATGTTGCGCTGATGCAAAAAAGCGCCGACGAGAGACGTCAACTTCTTAAGAAAAAGAGCCGGTACGGCGACCTGTCCCTGATTTTGTTTCCTGCAGTTAACCCTGATAAGTTCATTACCTGGCTTTACGGACACACGCGCTTTTTCTACTCGACGTGGTTCACTGTTCTGACGCTGTGCCTGTTTGCATTCAGTGCCACCCTCACGATTTCGCATTGGTCTGAAATCGGCCGCGACACTCTGGAGTTCTACAACTTTTCCGACAAGACCTGGCTCGACGTGGTTGAGTACTATCTGCTTGCCGCCCTCGTGCTGTCCCTGCACGAGATGGGCCATGGACATGCGAGTAAACATTACGGTGGACGGGTTCAGTTCATGGGCTTCGCTCTGATCTATCTGGCTCCTGCCTTCTATACGGATACGACTGAAGGCGAGGTTAAGGCTACCCGATATCAACGTATCGTCATCACTCTGGCGGGCGTCTGGATCGAGCTGCTCCTCTATTCCATCATCATTCTGATCTGGCTGGGAACTGCGCCCTATACGGCGGTACACGATGCTTGCTATACGCTCATGCTGATCACCGGCATCTCGGCCGTCCTGCTCAACTGGGATCCTCTCATCAAGCTCGACGGCTATTACATAATGACCGAGCTTCTCGGAATCGTCGATCTCAAAGAGGATTCCACCGCTTACGTCTCGGGTTGGGTCAAACACTACATCTGGCGGCTTCCGGTTGAAGTGCCCTACGTTCCCAAGCGCAGGCGGCTCGGCTATGCCGTGTATGCGCTTCTATCGGGAGCTTACGGTTACGCATTTCTCTATGTGGTCGCGCGCTTCGTGGGAAACGTCTTCCGCAATTTCAATCCCGAATGGTCTTTTGTGCCTGAGGTCGCAACCGCAGGCCTTATCTTCTCGGGCCGAATACGCACCCTGGGGAACTTTATGAAATTCGTTTACCTCGACAAGAAAGACAGAATCGCCGCCTGGTTTACACCGCAGCGGTCCATTGCGATCGTGGCAATTGCCTCGGTTGTAGTCCTGTTTCCCTTGCGACGAGAGTCCTCACCAGGATATTTCGTTTTGGAAGCCAAGAACCGGGCCGTCCTCCGTAGTGCGGTTCCGGGCGTGGTCACGGGTGTGTATGCAGGAGAAGGCCAGTGGATTCCGGCGGGAGCAGCCGTAGTACGGCTAAGGAATCCGATACTCGATTCGAGGGAAGCACGTGCTCAGGCAGTGTATTCTGTAGGGGAGCGCCGCTCGGTTCTTGCCAATCTTCGAAATTCGCCCGATTTCGGGGCTGCCAATGCCGCACGCATCGAACTGGGCGAGCAGACCCAGCAACTGAGGCGGGAGGCGGCGCAACTGGAATTGCGCAGTCCCATAGCAGGAGTGGTTCTCACGCCCCGGTTGAACGATCAATTGGGAACCTATCTTCCCGAGGGGACCGAAGTAGCTGAAGTTGCGGACCTGAGTACGATGCGCGCCCGCATTTACGTTTCCGAACACGATCTCTCCAGATTCCACATTGGCTCGGAGGTCCGGATCCTGGCGAACGGATCTTTCCGAACAATAGATGCGTCGGTCGCCGCCATCGAGCCGGCCTCATCAGAAATACCTGCCGGGCTGATCGATCTATCCCGGTACAAAGGGCTACGTCCACCGAGTTTCTACGTCGTTGATGTGACTCTGTCGAACCCGAGTGGGGTGCTGAAGCCCGGAATGGTGGGTGCGGCGAAGATCTATGGTCAAAAAAGAAGTCTGGGCGGCTTTGCCTGGAAGGAGATACGTGATTTCCTCGGCCGGCGGGCCTGGTAAAAAGCAAATGGGCTACCTCACGAGGTAGCCCATTTGCGATCACTGGCGGCTTAGGCGATACCGGCTTTACCGGCCTTCCCAGCTTTTCCGGCCTTCCCGGCCTTCCCAGCTTTCCCGGCTTTCCCGGCTTTCCCGGCCTTCCCTAGCTTCGTGCCGGTGAATCTGGGCGTCGCACTCGTTTCCAGCGGAGAACTGGCAACGATCGCCTTCTTGGTTGTATTCAGGGTGCTGATCAGAGATTTCTTTTCGATGGCCATTTGACGCTCCTCAATTTTTATTTTGCTTCTACCGACGCTCTTGTATAAGCACGATGCGTGCCAATCCGGAGGGTTTGCTATCAAAGCCGACAAGTCTAAGAAGAGAAGAGCTTTAATCGCCGGGACGCCGAGTTCAGAAATTGCTCCTGGCGGGGTGAAAATTTTCGACCGGTTAATTATTTACCATCAATAGGTTAATTATTAACCAATTTGTCCGCTCAGAGGTCAAACTTGCGGCAGAGATACTTCATCCGTTGCGGATCGATATGCAGCAAGGTCGCGGCTGCCGATTTCCGGCCATCAGTCCGGCGAAGAGCGGCGTTGAGATAAGCCACCTGGATCCGCTCCATCTCCGCGTCGAAATCCACTCCTTCTTCCGGTATCAGAATGGCTTCCTGGCTGGCGGCGCTTGAGGAGAGAAGGTGCTGTGGCAGATGATGGGCCGCGATCGTCGGGCCATCGCTCATGATGACCAGGCGCTGGAGCGTATTTTCAAGCTCTCGCACATTGCCCGGCCAGGAATAGCTTTCCAGAATTTCCATGATCTCCGGTTGCAGTTGTTTGAGCGGCTTCTTATTGGCGGCGCAATACAATCTCAAGAAGTGCTCCACCAATGCAGGAATGTCCCCGGGGCGGTCGCGCAAGGGCGGAATCACGATCGGGACAACGTTGATGCGGTAGAACAGATCTTCGCGAAACCGACCTCTTTTGACCTCGGCTTCCAGATCGTCATTGGTGGCTGTAATCAGGCGGAAGTCGATCTTTTTGGCAGCTCTTCCTCCTAGCCGCTGCACCAACCGCTCCTGCAAAACGCGCAGAAGTTTGCTCTGCAACCCAAGGTCGAGGGTCGTAATTTCATCCAGGAAAAGAGTTCCGCCTTGAGCCAACTCAATCAGGCCCGGCTTGGCGCTGTCAGCGCCGGTGAAGGCACCTTTTTCGTAGCCGAAAAGCTCCGATTCAATCAGGGCCTCCGGCAATGCTGAACAGTTCAGGCATACGTAAGGTTTGTCGTGCCGATCCCCGCACTGCACGATCGCCTGTGCAACCAACTCTTTCCCCACGCCACTCTCGCCTCGAATCACCACGTTGGCGTTACTGCCTGCGACTGCCTCAATCGACTGGTATACCTTCTGCATCGCTTCGCTTCCGCCGATCAGTCCACAAAAAGCTGATTTATTTTCGACCTGGCGGAGAAGCCATTGCCCTTCGGCCTGCAACGCGCGCTTTTCGATTGCGCTGAGCAACACGCTACCTAATTGGCTGAAGTCCATCGGGGTTACAAAAAACTCGTCTGCGCCGGCTTGACTTGCTTTCAATGCGATCTCGCCGCTGGTCGAATTGGTTATCGCGACGAGCGCCACATCTTCACGCAGTTTGCGGATCTCCTGGAGCACTTCAACCCCGTCGGCCGCTCCCTCGCCAATGCAGTCGAGGTCGAACACGATGCCATCGATACCTGAGTCATGAACTGCAGCCTGGATCTGTTCTTCGGTGGCTGCCAGAAACGCCCTCAGGTTGGGCGCAAGATAGCGTCGTATGGCAAGAAATGCTGGCTCCGCCATTGTGACAATTGCGATTGAGTACTGTTCCATTGCACTTCGGTTGGTGTCGATTCGAAGGGCTGAACACATATTCTGTGAGTGTCCCGCGTACGCGATTAGGGTGAATTTTTCACCCTGAGAGTGAGATTTTATTACAGGTTAACCAAATGGCAAATGACTTCTTGTCTCAGCCTCAAATAGGGTTGTACTGAGGTGATTTTGCCGCGAAAGGGGTTTTTCTGGTTGGAATTGAATTTCGCGCGAAAGATCTTATGGGCGTATCGTCACCATCACCACTCCATGCGATTGCACTGTAGCTGAAAATTGGCCGGTGAAACTCCCTAATTCTTTGTGTAACCAAAGGTCGCGCACTGCCGCAGGAAGGTGCCCGGGATAGCCGATCTGCTGCCACTTTACGGAAATCTTCTCGCTCGGAATTCCCGCGATTTAGCAGGACCACCGCTCGGCTGCCATCCTGCTGCTGCTTAGCCCAGACCTCCTCATCGCCGTCTTTCCAGACGCGGCGTCCTTCGCGCCCGAGCGCATCCTGATCTACGGCAATCACGTCACGATTTGTCAGGATCTCCTGAATCTCAGGCGTCATATTCCGCAAATCATTGCCAGCCATCAGCGGCGCCGCCAAAATTGCCCACAAACTGAAATGCGCCCGATATTCAGATAGTATTCATCCCGCCATTTCCTACTTCCAGCATGTCTGGGTCATTCCAATGCCCAGGTCCAGCATAAGATTCGAGGCCAACCTGTAGATCGAGGATATCCAGAACTCCTGGGCGACAGCAGCTTCCGTCGGGCCATTTCTCATGGGATTCCCACTTGTCATTAATGTCGTCGGTAGTGCGCCACAAGTTGCCGCCTACTTCCTTGCCCCACGACCATGGCTTCGCCTTGCCCCATTCGCAGATGCTGAGAACGATGGGACGGCCACTGGCATCGAGAGCCTCGCGAATCAAAGCATACGAGGCGGGGCATCCTGAGTTCCGGTATTGCACCAATCGTACTTCAGATAATCAACGCCCCATGCCGCATATTGCAGTCCATCCTGAAATTCGTGACCGCGTCCGCCGGGCCTACCAGCGCAGGTTTTCGATCCAGCATCAGAGTAGATTCCAAACTTCAGGCCCAGAGAATGAATGTAATCAGCCAATGCCTTGATGCCAGATGGAAAGCGTTGTGGATCGGCGACGATGTTTCCCTTCGCGTCGCGCGACACCTGCCAGCAATCGTCGATGACGACGTATTGATAGCCGGCGTCCTTCATGCCGGATTTCACCATCGCATCGGCCATGCTGCGCACGAGTTGGTCACTCACATCGCAGCCGAACTTGTTCCAGGTATTGAATCCCATTGGCGGAGTAAGAGCGAGGCCCGCCGATATGGAATTTGTTTGCGCTGGCGTCGTTCCGCTCAGAAGTGCGATTGAAAATATGAAAACGCAGAATTGTCGTCTCATGATCGTTGTCCCCAGTTTTGCGTTTGGATGATGAGAACGTCAAGTGTACAATCTGGGACTCAAAACGGTGAGTTGGGGCTTAAGAAAAAGACTAAGAATGTTAAAGATGGAAGCCATGCTTTGCTGATTGACGAACCTGCAATGAGTTGACCGATTTGCCGCGGGCACACTAAGATTTCGACTCATTCGCAAGTGTCTTCTGGAGCCCTTATGCGCATGCTTCTCGGGGTGAGGTTCGCCCGAACCCCGTTCTCGGCAATATTGACTTTGTTCTTTGTGATCCTGATGTTTCCGCAACTGGCCGTTGCCCAAAGCGATCCGCCTTTACTACTTCGTTTTCCCAGCGTTAGCAAAACGCAAATCGTTTTCAACTACGGCGGTGACTTGTGGATCGTCAGCCGCGACGGTGGCGACGCGCGCCGTTTGACTTCGGGAGTAGGAGTCGAAACGTGGCCGAGATTCTCTCCCGACGGCACCATGATTGCATTCACCGGGGAGTATGACGGAAACCGCGACGTATACGTCGTCGCGGAGAGCGGCGGCGTGCCGCGACGGCTGACATTCCATCCTGCAGAGGAACGCGTTGTCGGTTGGACGCCTGACGGCAAGAACATCTTGTTCTCTTCGTGGGGCAGCAGTTTCCGGCACTTCGAAGATCAGCTCTATACAGTACCGGTAGAGGGCGGATTCCCAACCGAGTTACCATTTCCCATCGCCGAAGAATCCTCGTTCTCCCCCGACGGCACGCACCTGGCGTACGTGCCGCATCCGCAATGGCAGCGTGCGTGGAAGCGCTATCATGGCGGCCAGACGACGCCCATCTGGATTGCCGATCTAAAGGATTCCAGCGTGGTGAGGGTTCCGCGCGAGAACTCAAATGACCGCTATCCCATGTGGGTGGGCGATACGATTTATTTTCTTTCCGACCGAAACGGTCCCGTAAGCCTTTTCGCCTACGATACGAAAACGAAGGAAGTGTCAGAAGCTCTGCACAGCGACGGGTTCGATTTCAAGACAGCTTCCGCCGGCCCAGGCGCCATCGTCATCGAGCAATTCGGCGCGATCAAGCTCTATGACCTCGATACGCATCCGCTCCCCGGGGACATTGTGACCCGAGTCCTGGCATCTTCTTGACCTTTTTTATCGTAGCTTGTTTGGGCGAGTTTTTGCCACGGTTCGAGGGCAGAAAGTAGGGGCGATGCGAACACCCACACATTCGTATAGAACGCTACTGTGTGGGGCACCCAACCGGCAAAGTAAAAAACATGATTGACGCGGCCGTGGAATCCCAGTCGAAATGCGCGAAACCTGGGGCACCGGGTCGTAAGCGCTCGCCCGAATTGTGATTTTCGATTACTGTTGCACCGTCTGCGTTAGGGACGCCGAGCTCTTTCCGATGTTTGAGTCTCCGTTATAAGTAGCGGTAACCGTGATTGAGCCCACAGCCAGCGTCGAGGTGGTGAACGTTGCATTGCCGCCGCTCAGATAACGCGTTCCCAGCACCGTCTCCCCTGCCGTGAAGGTTACCGGGCCGGTAGGTTCGACTGTTGCCGAAGAAATTGTTGCGGTGAAGGTTACGGCGTGGCCGTGGGTTGAGGGATTTGGCGATGAAGTGAGTGTCGCCGCGCTCGTGGTTTCATTTACCATCTGGTTGAGGATGGTGGAGGTGCTGCCCGCGTTGCTCGCATGGCCCAAGTACACCGCAGTCAGTGGGTAAGTGTAGACGTGAAGATTTGACTTGGACAGCGTGGCTACGCCACTGGCGTCGAGCGTGGCTGTGCCGATGCTGTGGCCATCATCCCACTTGAAGTTCACTTCTCCGGTGGGCGGGGTGGACCCCAAGGTCGTCACCTTCGCCGTCCAGGTCACTTGTTGCCCGTAGGTTGATGGGTTCAAGGTAGAGGCCAGTGCGGTGTAGGTCCCGAACCTAGTCGTGATGCGCAGTTCGTACGCGACGCCGAATCCTCCTCCGTCGTTTCCGTACCCGTAGGTCGATCCGCCCTCAATGGTCGTGCCGTAGAGGTTGCCGGCGCTGTCTGAAATCAGGCTGCCCAACGGAGATGATCCATCCCAAGCGTTGAAACTCCAGAGAAGCTTCTCCTCGTACCCCGCTTTGACACCTAGCTCGAAGACGCTTCCGAAGTGGTGGTGCCCACCCTCGCTCGTAGTCCCGTAAACGTTCCCTGGCGCATCCAAGAGAACTCCGCCCGAAGGCACGCTGCCATCGTTGCCGGCCCCAAAAGAGTGGAGAACCGCCCCTGTCCATTGTTCGTCGTTGCCGGGACTCAGCTTGTAGACCAACCCAAAGCTATAAGCGCCTCCGTACTGTGTCGTACCGTAAATGTTTCCGGCACTGTCGAGCACGGGAGTGCCTCCCGCTAGATAGCCACCCCCTGGAATGGGGATCACAGTCGGAGTCCAGCCACCGCTGCCGTTCGGCGACAGCTCGAATACCGTCGAATCGGCGGCGCCGAAGATATTTCCGGCGGCATCCATAGTCAGCCCGGCGAAGCCGCCGACGCCCCCGTAGATGACTTTCTCGGTCCAGCCGCTGGCGGACGGACTGAGCTCGAAGACGGCTCCGGCCGTGCCGTAGAGATTGCCGACCGGGTCAAAGATCAGGCCGCTTGCAGGATAGCCCCCGTCGGCGCAGCCACTCAGCGAGCAGAAGTTGTATAAAACGGTTTCCTCCCAGCTGGTTCCGGCAGGACTAAGTTTGAACACCACGCCATACCCATTCGCGCCGCCATATGCGGCTGTTCCGTAAAGGTTTCCCGCGCTGTCGAATACCACGGGTGCATACGGACCCTGACCGTCTGCGCAGTTGGCGGCAGAGCAGAAGTTGTAGATCACGGTCTCGTTCCAGCCTCCGCTGCCGGTCGGCGAAAGTTCATAGACGGTTCCACAAGGCCCTGCGAAAGCGCACTCAACCAGACCGCCGCCGAAGTTCGTCCCATAGAAGTTGCCTTTACCATCAGAGGTGAGGCCGGAGTTGGGATAGGAGCCATCGGGGGGACCACCTGCGAAGAAGCTGTCGAGCCCAATCTCAGTAGTTTGGGCTAGTGCCGGGCGAGCGGCAATCAGCAGCGCAGAAAGCACAGCCAGCCCCAGGGCATGGCGGATAGCTGCGGATGCCAGTTTCGTGGAGCCGAATCTCGGTCCGGCATCGGAAATGTTCAAACGGCCTTTTGTCACGGCCAAATGTGTGCTGAACTTTCTTCTCGGGGTACGCTGGCTGCTCACGTGCGACCTCCTTAGTGGCGGACAAGGGAACTCTGATCAATCGTCAGGCGTCAGGAGCGCTCTCCAGGAAATGCACTTCAAGACAGTATCTCTAGGAGGCCTGAGGCCTCCTCTGCGGGGCAAAGCCATGGCACCGCAATTCTGAGAGCCCAGCTTGTGAGTGCAGGATTACAGGGGGGAGGTCTTTTACGGGACAACTTATAGCACTGGGTGGAAGTCAAGTCAACGCCGTCCGGTTGTACTTTGCGCGCTGATGACGTGAGGAACGACACCCTTGGTTTGCGACAGGTGATGACGAGCATCTCGCTTCTGCGGAGAGTGAGAGGTGGGGCATACGTTGGTATAAAATGTCCTTTCAACACGGGCGCGATTGAGCCTGCATCCGCAGCCTACTCCCAAGCATCTAAAACCTTGACAATAATGCGCTCAGGTTATAGCATGGCCGGAAGCGTAATCATCATGTTGTTGATTATAAAGGGTTATAGAGTACTAATTTAGTATTGGAGGATGTGCTATGGGGAAGATTATTGGAATTGACTTGGGGACTACCAACTCCTGCGTTGCGGTTATGGAGGGCGGGGAGCCTAAGGTGATCCCTAATGAAGAGGGTGGGCGGACGACGCCTTCGGTGGTTGGATTTACCAAGACGGGCGAACGGCTGGTGGGGCAGGTCGCTAAGCGACAGGCGATTACCAATCCGGAGAACACGGTTTACTCGATCAAGCGATTTATGGGACGGCGCTATGACGAGGTTAGCGAAGAGTTGAAGATGGTCCCATATAAGGTGGAGCGGGATGGCGACAATGTGGTCGTCGTGGCGCAGGGGAAGAAGTATACCCCGCCGGAGATCTCCGCGATGATTTTGCAGAAGTTGAAGAAGGCGGCTGAGGACTACCTGGGCGAGAAGGTCACCGAGGCTGTCATCACTGTGCCGGCTTACTTTAATGATGCGCAGCGGCAGGCTACCAAAGATGCTGGCAAGATCGCTGGATTGGACGTTAAGCGAATTATCAACGAGCCTACGGCGGCGGCTTTGGCTTACGGGCTCGACAAGGGCAAGGACGAGACCATCGCCGTGTATGACTTTGGCGGCGGCACGTTCGATATTTCGGTGCTTGAAGTGGGCGAGGGCGTCATCGAGGTTAAGGCCACGAATGGCGACACGCACCTGGGCGGCGACAACATCGATCAGCGGCTGGTGGATTGGCTGATTGATGAGTTCAAAAAGAATGAAGGGCTCGATCTGCGCGGCAAGGGGAACGAGATGGCTTTGCAGCGTCTGCGCGACGCGGCAGAGCGGGCGAAGATTGAGCTTTCGACGACGATGGAGACCGAGATCAATCTGCCATTTATTACGGCGGATGCGGGCGGTCCGAAGCACCTGGTGATTAAGCTGACTCGGGCAAAGCTGGAGTCGATGGTCGAGGATATTTTGCAGCGGTCGGTTGGGCCGTCGAAACAGTGCTTGAAGGATGCTGGGGTCGATGCTTCGAAGATCAACGAAGTGGTGCTGGTCGGCGGACAGACTCGTATGCCTCGCATACAGGCGATCGTGAAAGAGCTGTTTGGCAAAGAGGGGCACAAGGGCGTTAATCCAGATGAAGTCGTGGCTGTGGGCGCGGCGATTCAGGGTGGCGTGCTGGGTGGCGAGGTTAAGGATCTGCTGCTGCTTGACGTGACTCCTTTGACGTTGTCGATCGAGACTTTGGGAGGCGTGGCGACTCCGATGATTCCTCGGAACACGACGATTCCTACGAAGAAGACGGAGACTTTCTCGACGGCGGCGGATAGTCAGACTTCGGTTGAGGTGCATGTGCTGCAGGGCGAACGACCGTTGGCGGCGCAGAACCGGACTTTGGGGAAGTTCCATTTGACGGGATTGCCACCGGCTCCGCGAGGCGTGCCGCAGATTGAGGTGACGTTTGATATTGACGCGAACGGCATTCTCAATGTGACGGCGAAAGATATGGCCACGGGCAAGGATCAGAAGATCACGATCACTTCGTCCTCGGGCTTGTCGAAGGAAGAGGTCGAGCGCATGGCTAAGGAAGCGGATGCGCACTCGGCTGAGGACAAGAGTCGGCGCGAAGAGATCGAAGCCAAGAATCAGCTTGACTCGATGGTTTACAACATCGAGAAGATGCTGAAGGAGCATGGCGACAAGATCTCGGGCTCGGAGCGTGGAGACGTCGAGAATGCTTTGGCGGACGCCAAGAAAGCAATTGAAGGCGGCGACAAGGCACAGATGGATTCGGCGCGCGAGCGGCTGACGGCGGCTTCGCACAAGCTGGCGGAGCAGATGTATAAGGCTACGCAGGCGGCCGCGGGCGGGACTTCATCCGGAACTGGGGGCGCTGGTGCTTCTGATGCGCACGCGGCTTCTGGCGCTAACGGTACTGGACAGAAGAAGGATGAGGGCGTGATCGACGCCGAGTACGTGGATGTTGAGGACAAAAAGTAAGACAGCTGCAAAACGAAGCGCGAAAGGGGCTGCTCGCGAGGGCAGCCTCTCTCGCCTAGGGCGGAAACTCAAGGCCGGCGACCGTGTTCGGATCGTTGACATATCGGAGGCTCTGAAGAACGAAGATTACGATTTGAAACATTCTGAACATGGGAACATGCGAACGGCTGAATTGTTCCGATTTTGTGTCGGACGCGAATTCACGATCGAGGCGTTCGATGAGTATGGGCATGTTGAGATTCGGGCGGCGGACGAGAATAGTGCAGTTCGGAAAGAATTCGGCAAGTGGCATACGATCTGGTCCGAGCCGGAATTTGTAGAGCATGTTACGGGGAGTAAGGTAGGGTCCAGAAAGAGGAAAACGAATTGAGATTTGAAGTCAATGGACAGATGTTTTTTGTGAATTTCGTTCCTGAGGAGGGGCGGTGGTATTGCTATGCTCCGACTGCCACCGGGGTGCAGCGGATTCCAGTGTCGATGGATGCCGCGCCGTTTGAGGCGTTCACGGTGGCGGTGGACGAACAGGCGAAAGAGATCGTGAATTAATTTGCGAGGTAGAGCTCTTCGACTGCACGCGGCCCTCGGCTTTGCCGAGGGCCGTGCTACGCTCAGGATGACAGGCCCTTTGAAGTTGAGGGGCTAACAGGTAACACCATGGCCACCGCAACCAAAGACAAAGATTATTACGGCGTTCTTGGAGTGAAGAAGTCGGCGTCGACCGACGACATTCGCAAGGCGTTTCGCAAACTTGCGCGCAAGTATCATCCGGACGTCAATCCTGGGGACAAGGCTGCTGAAGAAAAGTTCAAGACTCTTTCCGAAGCCAATGACATCCTGAGCGATCCTAAGAAGCGGAAGATTTACGATCAGCTGGGATTTTATTCGGACAATATTGATCCGGCTACGGCGGAGGCTTACGCTCGCGGTGGCGGGCAGCCTGGCGCTGGCGATTTTTCTGGAGGATTTCCCGGAGGAGGTCGCGCCCGTGGCGGGGCGGGAAATGTTGATTTCGGCGGTTTTGATTTTTCCGATCTGTTTGAGGGAGCGCGCGGCGGCGGCCGTAAGAGTTCCGGCAGTACGGGCGGCGGATTTCGGGACATCTTCTCCAACATCTTTACGGGCGGCGGGCGCGGCGAGCCCGCGGACGAGGGGCCGGAGCCGGGGAGCGATCTTGAATACCAGGTCAATGTGCCTTTCTGGACGGCGATCCGCGGCGGGGTGATGAAGCTCAACATTGCGCGGCGCGATGTTTGCGGGAACTGTCACGGCAATGGCTACATCGAGGCTCCGGGGGTATGTCCGCAGTGTCACGGCAAGGGAACGATCGAGCAAACGGGCGGACGGATGAAGTTCAACGTCACGTGCCCTCGATGCCATGGGACGGGGAAGAATATTTCCACCTGTCCCGTCTGTCACGGCGAAGGCAGCGTGGAGCGCACCGATCCGCTGGAGATTCGCATCAAGCCTGGAACGCGCGATGGGCAGCGCATTCGCATTGCTGGCAAAGGCAATGCCGGATTACGCGGCGGCGGGGCGGGAGATCTCTACGTCATTATTCGCATCGACGAGCATTCGCTGTTCAAGCGCGAGGGCGACGACATTCACATCACGGTTCCGGTGACGGCGGTCGAAGCGGCACTTGGCGCGAAGATTGAAGTGCCAACGATTGACGGGCGCAGCGTGTTGAAGATTCCCCCGGGAACGCAGTCAGGGCAGAAGCTGCGGCTGCGAGAGAAGGGCGTGCCGTCGGCTACCAAGGACGGGGTGCGCGGGGATGAGATCGTCGAGGTGAAGATTACCGTCCCCATGCCTCGCGACGAGAAGACGAAAGAACTGCTGCGCGAACTGGCCAAGCTGAACCCTGAGGATCCGCGGGAAGAGCTCTGGAAGCAGGTCTAAGAAGCCATCCTTAACCGATCTGCCTTTAATTGTTTTTATACTTGACCACGTCAATAAAATACTTGACTTAGTCAACTATTCTGGTTGATTCTGTTTCTTGTATGGCCAGCAATCCTAGGGCGGCGCCCCTCCCAGAGCAACGCATCCAGTCGATGCGCCGGTTCAACCGCTTCTATACCCGCCAGATCGGTCTCCTCGAGGACGGATTATTGGATAGCCCGTTCTCGCTGACAGAGGTGCGAACGTTGTACGAATTGGCACATCGCGAGCGGTCGACTGCAGTCGAGCTGTGCAAAGATCTCGGTTTGGACGCCGGATATTTGAGCCGTATTTTACGCAAGTTTGAGAAACAACGCTGGATCGAGAAAAAACCCTCTCCTTCGGATGCCCGGCAGAGTCTGCTGAGTTTGACTAAACAAGGGCAGAAGGCGCTGAAACCACTAGAGGCGCGATCGAATGAACAGGTTGGTGCAATCCTGGGCAAGCTGGCGACAGGGCGGCAGGATGAACTGATGCACGCTATGGAGACGATCGAATCCATCCTTACTCTGGAGCTTGGCGGTGATGAAAGGGGCTTGGAGCGGACCGGCGCAGAGGGAAATCGTGCGGAACGAAGTTACGTTTTTCGGCAACACAAACCTGGCGATATGGGTTGGATTGTCTACCGGCATGGTGTTCTTTATTCCCAGGAATATCGGTATGACGAGCGCTTCGAGGCGATGGTCGCCGAGATTGTTTCCGAGTTTGTGAGGAACTACAATCCGGCGCGCGAGCGCTGCTGGATGGCGGAGAGCGATGGTCAGGGCGAGATTTTGGGTTCGGTATGTCTGGTCGAGAAATCGAAGAAGGTGGCTAAGCTGCGCTTGCTGCTGGTAGAGCCTTCGGCGCGCGGGATGGGCATCGGCAAACGGCTGGTTGCGGAATGCATTCGCTTTGCTCGCAAGGCGGGATATAAAACGATGATGCTATGGACGCAGCGCGAACTTACAGCGGCGCGCAAAATTTACCAGGACGCCGGGTTTGAACTCGTCGGCGAGAAGCGGCACGACAGTTGGGGGCGGAAGAATCTGGTGGCCGAGACCTGGAGACTGATACTCTGAACGCTAATCTTTGACAGCTGATCGAACAGCCCCCAGGCCCGCGATCGATTGAACTCGCCTGATTCGTCCTACTTTTTACTTGGGTCGTCCGCCGAATTCACGTAGTTGAACTGCAAGGGCGACATGCCGTGAACTTGCACCACGGTCTCTCCGACAGCCATGGCATAGTGATGCATGTCGGGGTCGAGATAAGCAAAGCTGCCAGCTGGAAAAGTTCCCATCTTAGCCTCTTCGAACTTGTCGCCCATCCCGACCTTAAACTTCCCGGAAATGACGGTTACATTTTCGCGCTTGGGATGCCAGTGCGGCGCGATTTTGTAGCCGTTCGGCATCTTGAGCCGGATGGTAAAGTCGCCGGTGCTGGCAGTGGGATCGCCTTCCAATACGGCGACTTGCGCGCCGGACGCGACAAATGGCGGTGGCGGACCGTACTTGATTTGCCCAGGGGTAAATGTGTTGTTGTGGGCTGCGGATTGGGCAAACAAAAAAGCCGAGAAAATACACAACACGGCAAGGACAACTCTATTCATGGTTCGTGGCCTTTCTAGTGTGAAATTTCGAGCTGAGATGAACCCGCAACGTTATACCGCAATTTGGACTGCGATGCCATTCCCTTTCGAGAGCCGCCGATCTCTGAGCGATTTCGGGCGATGGTTGGCGACGTTACCTTCCTCCCCCACCTTCGTGACAAAAATTTTCAAGAAATTTCTTGCATCTCTGGCGTTTTGCCGTAATCTCACACATGCGAACTAACTTCGCCGAAATGTCCGGGAATCGCTGCAACCCGGGAGCCGCGAGAGCGATCTTACAAGGGAGACGCGGTGGTGAGAGTGAGTCGCTTTGAGGAGGAAGCCATAGAAATTGGCAACAGCTACCGCACCCACTAACCTTCCGCAGGCTGGCTTTGTTCCTGCCGCCGTCCCCCAGAAGAAAAAATCGATTCGCCTAACGCTTTGGCCTCTGGTTGCCGCGACCTTCTTTATGGTCTCGGGCGGAACCTATGGCACGGAAGATATCGTGCATGGCGCGGGCTATGGCAAAGCAATTCTCATTCTGCTGCTGACTCCGCTTCTTTGGAGCCTGCCGACGGCGTTCATGATCGGCGAACTTTCCAGCGCTTTGCCCTTTGAGGGCGGCTATTACGCGTGGGTGCGGCGCGCGATGGGGAATTTCTGGGGATTTCAGGAAGCATGGCTGTCGCTGGTAGCTTCCATTTTCGACATGGCGATTTATCCGACGCTCTTTGTCGCCTACCTCACTCGGATGCTCCCTTATTTTCAGGAGAACCATCGCGGCGTGGCGGTGGCGCTCGGGGTGGTGGTAGTTTGCGCGGTCCTTAATATTATGGGGGTGAAGGTCGTCTCCACGACTTCGCTCTGGCTCTTCTTCGCTTTATCGGCGCCATTTGCGGCAATTTGTGTGCTGGCTCCGTTCAAGATTCACGCGCTGGCAACGGCGGTGACCAGGCCGACGACCTCGAACGTCGATATTCTCGGTGGGCTGCTGATCTGCATGTGGAATTACATGGGGTGGGACAACGCTTCGACGATCGCGACTGAGGTGGAGCGTCCCCAGCGGACTTATCCGCGGGCAATGCTGGTTGCGGTGGCCATTGTTTGCCTTACTTACGTGCTGCCGTTTGCTGCGATGTGGGTGACAGGGCTGCCGGCTGGCGCCTGGGAGACTGGGGCTTGGGCCGATGTGGCGCAGTTGATGGGCGGTCCGGTGCTGCGGATCGCGCTGGTGGCGGGCGGGATGATGTCGGGGTTCGGCATGTTCAACGCTTTGGTCATGAGTTATTCGCGGCTGCCTCTGGCAATGGCTCAGGATGGGATGCTGCCCAAGGTTTTTGGCAAGCTGCATCCTAAGTCGCGCGCGCCTTGGGTCGCGATTTTGGCTTTGGCTGTGGGATGGGGGCTGGCTCTCAATCTTGGGTTTGAGCGGCTGGTAACGCTGGACATTGTGATTTATGGAGCTAGCCTGGCGCTCGAATTTGTCGCTTTGATCGCGCTGCGCATCCGCGAGCCGGAGCTGAAACGTCCATTTCGGGTGCCGGGCGGACTGTTCGGGGCGATTGCGGTGGGAATTCCTCCGGTGCTGCTGTTGGGGTTTGCCATCATCCGCAGTGAACACGAGCTGGTGCTGGGGATGAGCTCGCTCTTGTTTGGATTGATTCTGATCGGTGCGGGGGTTGTTGCTTTCCTGATCAACCATGCGCTGAAGCCGGCGGGGTGGGCGGCTGCGGAACCGAAGCCGGAGATGGCGGCTTAGGCCTTAGGACGATCAACTTTTCTTCGGAGAGACGGGGTACACGCCCGTCTCTTTTCTTTTGTGGCTAGTATTTTTCGCAGCGACAATGCGATGATGGATCAGTCGACTACTCGATGACCAAGCGTAAATCCAAGGGCGCGTACATGATCTCGGCGGTCGCCGAGATGTATGAGATTCATCCGCAGACTTTGCGGCTTTATGAGCGCGAGGGGCTACTTAAGCCCAGCCGGACTGAGGGCAACACACGGCTTTATACCGATGAAGATCTGCAGCGGTTGGAGTTCATCCTGTCGCTGGCGCGGGACTTGGGGGTTAACATCAGCGGGATCGCTATTATTCTGCAGATGCGCGAGCGCATGGAAGAGATGCAGCACCAGATACAGGAGTTCGTACAGTACATTCAGCACGAGGTGCTGGAGCGGGCCTCCGCTGCCGCCGATCCCTCAAAAGGGGCGATCGTGCCGTTGCGGCGAACCATCGTTCCAGCGGCGGATTCGGCGCAGCGCAAGGGTTCCGGCAAGTAGTTTTGGTTCGTTTCGCGTGTCGACACAACCAACGAGCCGTTATCCGCTACTAATGTCTTGCCATGAAGTCAGAACATTCCTCGAAAGCCGATGGCGCAGGTGTGCCCGTATTATCGGGCAAGAAGAACGGCGCACTTCGAGGCAAAAAACCAGCCCTTACGCTGGAGTTCGAACACTTGGATGGAACTGTGGTTTTGCACTGCGAAGGCCGAATCAATTTTCGCAGCGAATTTCAGGCGTTATGGAGCGTAATCGCTGAGGTGCTGCCCTCGGCGCGGCGGTTGGTAGTGGACCTAGGGGGAATCGTCTCTATAGATAGCGGGGGCCTGGGCGAACTTGTGATGACACACATGTGGGCGGCAGCATCGGGATACGAGCTGAATTTTGCAGATCCGAAGAAGTCGGTTCGAGAGCTTTTTGAAATTACTAACCTTCTATCCGTGATCGAAGTCTACGCCAGCGTGCCAGATGCGATGGCGGCTATGGTTCAGGAAGCGCCTTCGGCGTAGGCGCTACTTTTCTCGCTGGAAGCGATAGCGCTCGCCTCGATCTTTTGCAACCTGTTCTGCCACTTTCAGGAAAGCTCTTCCGGCATGCGATAGCGTGGATTCCTGGCGGAATACCAGGCGCAGCTTTCGTTGAAAATGCAGATCGCGAACCGGGACTCGCACCAGTTCTCCGCGGGTAAGTTCATTTTCCACGCTGATCTCGGGCACAAGCGCTACCCCGTTGCCCATACAGACGAAGCGCATGATGGCTTGCAGGGTGGGCAGTTCGACGTCCATATGCAAGGGAGTTTTGTGGCGGCGGAAAGCCTCGATTACTTTTTCACGATATGGAGACGCGACGATGTGGGCTACGAACGACTCGGCGCCGAGTTGCCTAATGCTGACTTCGCCTGCCGAGGCTAAGGGATGCCCGGGAGGCGCGACCAGCACCAACTCATCCAGATAAACCACTGCGGAGCGCAGCTGTGGCTCCTGTGGATCGAAAGAAAGGACGCCGAGTTCGACGTTGTGCTTGAGCACGTCGTCAGGAATCTGGCTGCCCAACGAACGCCGCACCGTGATTTTGATGGTGGGATGCAGGCGGCGAAATTCGCCCAGCACCGGCAATAGATAAAGCGCGGTAAATTCATTGGCGGCTATCGCCAGCTTGCCTTTTTGCAGTTCGCGCATCTCGACGAGGGCGGTCTGCGCGTCCTGCCGCAGGTTGAGCAACTTTTCGGCGTATTCCTGCAAGACCCGGCCGGCGTCGGTGAGCACGCCTTCGCGGGAGGAGCGGTCGAATAGCGGTTCCCCAATCTCCAGTTCCAGTTTTCGAATGGTTTGGCTGACAGCGGATTGCGTGCGGAACAGCTTTTCGGCCGCCCGCGAAAAGCGGCGTTCGCGGGCTACGGTGAGGAAGACTTCGAGTTGGGACAGGTCCATGGCGTTTGTCTCGGGGTGCTAGGTCTTAGAGATTCCGGTGACGTATCTTAGGGAATCTTGCCTATGGATGTCGAGTTTGCTAGAGTGCGGGTTTAGCATTTGAATGTTTATCGAGTGCATTGCATCATAAGCATTACTAATAGTATCACTAACATTAATGCTGCTGTAAACATTATAAACTTTTCTTTCTGGCTAGGACGCCGATAGAGTGTAAAGGAGTTAGATCATTTTGGAGGAAGAGGAAGCAATGGATCGACCACGCGTCGCTATTTTTGACACTACTCTTCGTGACGGAGAACAGTCGCCGGGCTGCAGCATGAATGTGCAGGAAAAGCTGCGCCTGGCTCAGCAACTCGACCGGCTTGGCGTGGATGTGATTGAAGCGGGATTTCCGATTGCTTCCGATGGCGACTTTGAAGCTGTGCAACGAATCGCCGCTTCGCTGCGGCGTCCCATCGTTGCGGGGCTGGCTCGCGCCTGTACCGGCGACGTGGACCGAGCATGGCAGGCCTTGCAGGGCGCGGCGCGGCCGCGCATTCACGTTTTTCTCGCAACCTCCGACATTCATCTGAAGTACAAGCTGCGCATCTCGCCCGAAAAGTGCCTGGAGCAGGCGCGGGAGGCGGTTCGCCACGCGAAGTCGCTATGCGCCGACGTTGAATTCTCCCCTGAAGACGCGACCCGCACCGATGTCGCATTCCTCTGCCAGGTTGTCGAAGCGGTAATCGCAGCCGGAGCGACCACCGTCAACATTCCCGATACCGTCGGCTACAGCATGCCGGAGGAGTATGGCAATCTGATTCGAACGCTGCGCGACAAGGTGGCAGGAATCGAAAAAGTAACTATCTCTACACACTGCCATAACGACCTCGGCCTTGCGGTCGCAAACTCGCTGGCAGGGGTGCAAGAGGGTGCGCGCCAAGTGGAGTGCACCATAAACGGCATCGGGGAACGCGCGGGCAATGCATCTCTTGAAGAAGTCGTTATGGCCATGCGGGTGCGCGCCGATCGCTATCCTTACGAAACCGCAGTTGCGGGCGAACATCTTTACCCTTCGAGCCAGATGTTGGCGGAGATCACGCGAGTTCCGGTGCAGCCTAACAAGGCCATCACGGGGCGCAATGCTTTTGCGCACGAGGCGGGAATTCATCAGGATGGGATGCTTAAGAATCCGCTGACCTACGAAATCATGACGCCGCAGTCTGTGGGCGTACCCGATTCGCGTCTGGTCCTCGGCAAGCACTCGGGCCGCCACGCGCTGGCTCTGCGCTGTGAGCAGCTCGGCCATCAGTTTGATCGGCGCGAACTGGATGAGGTTTATCGGAGGTTTGTGGTTCTAGCCGACCGGATCAAAAAGGTTCAGGACAGCCATTTGATTGAACTGATCCAGGACGTGAGCAGCGGCAACGCGAGCCATGGCGATGCCGCCGCCAACAAGAAGTTTCCGCCGGCGACGGCCAGTCTGCCTTTTCCGCGTGCTGTTTCGGCTGCTGCGGGAGTCGGCGACGGTCGTTCGGCCCACGTCCTTGGCAATGCCGGCCAAGCAACGGTTTCGATCCCGCATGCGGATCATCACGGTGAGCAAGAAGATTATCTTTGGGGTGTTTAGTTTTTTAACACGAGCCCCACTATTACCGCGGCTAGTAAACAAAATGTAAAAATGCCCAAACGGGCTACCACAGGCGGCGTTTCATCGTATATTCTTTCGGGGATATCCATAGCGAAGGCAGGAATACTCGATGCAACTCCGTGTCACTTCCCTACCCGGAGATGGAATCGGTCCCGAAGTTACGTCGCAGGCAATTTGCGTTCTTGAAGAAGTGGCCAGCGGCTTTGGGCACGATCTCGAGCTTGACGAAAAAGACATCGGGGGAGTCGCCCTAACAAAGTTCGGCAATCCCTTGCCGGACTCGACCATTCAAGCTTGCCTCGCTTCGCAGGCTGTATTGCTCGGAGCGGTTGGCAATCCGGCATTCGATCAGAATCCCCGCGAACTTCGACCGGAAGCCGGGTTGCTGCGGCTGCGCCAGGAGCTTGGAGCTTTCGCCAATCTTCGTCCTGCGGTCCTTTATCCCGCGCTTGCCGGCTGCTCGCCGTTGCGCGAAGAGATCGTCAAAGGCACCGACATTCTAATCGTGCGCGAACTGCTCGGCGGATTGTATTTTGGCCAGCCTCGCTCAATCGAGAGTGTTGATGGCAATCGTCACGCGCTGAATACGATGCGGTACTGCGAGCCGGAGGTCGAACGCATAGCGCGCGTCGCTTTTCGACTCGCTCAAAGCCGCCGGCGCCGCGTTCTTTCCGTCGACAAGGCGAACGTTTTGGAATGCTCGCGATTGTGGCGCGAAGTGGTTGCCAAAGTCGCAGGTAATTTTCCGGACGTGCAGCTTTCCCACATGTACGTCGACTCTGCGGCAATGTCGCTTGTACTCAAGCCCGCGGATTTCGACGTCATTCTCACCGAAAACATGTTTGGAGACATCCTGTCGGACGAGGCCGGCGGGATTGTGGGATCACTTGGGTTGCTGGCTTCGGCCAGCATTGGAGGCGCAGTTGGCCTCTACGAGCCGGTGCACGGCTCCGCTCCCGACATCGCTGGTCAGAATATTGCCAATCCTCTAGGCGCAATTCTTTCGGTGGCGCTGATGCTGCGCCACACTTTTCATCTGCCCAACGAAGCGGAGTGCGTGCAGGCTGGGGTTACGTCAACTTTAATGGGAGGCTTCCGTACCAAGGATCTGGCGCGCCCTGGAGAGCGAACTGTTTCAACTGAAGAAATGGGAGCTCAGATTGCCGATTTTGTGCGCTTGGCTGCACCAACGAAAAATCGATCCGATTCGTAGCGGCGTGGAAGCGAATGGACGGGGCAAGATCCGTTACCACACGAGACCGGGCCGCCACAAAAGTTATCTGCACACAGGCAAGAATTCGAATTACAACTTTCCGGGAGAAGGGACTGGATCGGGCGCGTATTCTCCGGTCATCGCATTCCTGCGGATGCGCAAAACTTCAATGAACATGCGCAATCCGTCGCGGAAGGGATGCAACCGTGTCCCCTCGCTATGGGCCCACAGTACCGGCACCTCTTCGATGCGCAGTCCCGCCCGCTGCGCCAAAAATAGAATCTCAGGATCGAATCCCCAACGCTCAATTCTTTGCAGCGGAAAAATGAGTTGCGCCGCGTCTCGCCGAAAAGCTTTGAATCCGCATTGCGTGTCCGCGAAGCGCAGGCCAAGAATCACGCGCAGCGCCAAATTGAAGATTCGTCCAAAGACCTGGCGATAGACGGGTTGCCGCTCGGTCTGCAGTTCAGTGCGCAGCCAGCGCGAGCCGATGGCAATATCCGCGCCCTGGGCAATCGCGTCGAACAGTTTCGGCGCTTCCGACATCGGCGAAGAAAGATCGGCATCCATGAACAGGCAAATATCGCCGCGCGCATGCAGCATCCCATTGCGCACGCTGTATCCCTTGCCGTGGTTGCCGGGGTTCTCCACCAGCACAACCTGTGGATGCAGCCTGCCGTACTCGCGCACGATTTGCGCCGTCTCGTCTGTCGAGCCGTCATTCACGACGACGACTTCGGCATCCCATTCCTGTTCGCGTGTATAGCGGAGAATTTCATCGAGCGTGGGCCGGAGGCGAACGCTTTCGTTATAGGCGGGAATGACGAAGCTGTAGGTCAAAGGCATTGAGGCATTGAATCACTGAGGCATCGAATTATTGAGGCATTGAATTATTGAGGCATTCAACGACTGAGACGCCGAGTCAGTGACCCCGCCATTCAATCATTCAATGATTCAGTGATTCATGCCACCTGGCTACGCTTGTCGAGCATACCAAAGAATTCGGACACCAGATCCTTGTCCCAAAGGCCATTGCGCGCCTCGTTGCGCATAGTAGCCGAGGCTTGCTCGTGGCCGAGCGCCGGCTTGTAAGGACGTGCCGTGCGCAATGCGTCGTAAATATCGACCACCTGCAGAATGCGGGGCAGAAGCGGTATCTCATTCTCGCGGAGGCCATCCGGATAGCCGCTGCCGTCGGAGTGCTCGTGATGATGCCTGATGATCGGGAGCACGAGGCGCAGCGACTTCAATGGACGGCAAATTGCTTCGCCGGTCACCGGGTGCTGTTTCATAATTAGCCATTCCGCCGGCGTCAGATCAGCGCCCTTCTTCAGGATTTCGTCGGGCACCGCGATCTTGCCCAGGTCGTGCAGGTAACCGCCGCGCCGCAGAGCTACAAGACTCTCTTCATCGAGACCAAGAAAGCGCCCCAGATCGGTGGCATCGCGCGCCAGTCGCTCACAGTGGCCTTCGGTGTAGGGATCGCGCGACTTCGACGCTGAGGCCCAGCGTGCACAGCACCGAATCCACGGTCTCGAGTTCGTCGGTGAACTCCTTAAGCTTGAGCAGGGAGGTCACGCGCACGAATAATTCCTCGGGATTGATCGGCTTGGTCAGAAAGTCGTCGGCACCCGCTTCGATGCCTTTCATCCAATCTTCTCGAGCGCTTAGCCCAGTGATCATTACGATTGGAATCAGCCGCGTGTTGGGGTCATTCTTAAGATCGCGGCACAATTCAAGGCCAGTCTTGCCGGGCATCACGACATCCAGCAATATGAGGTCTGGAGCGGCGCGCCGGATCTCGGCCTCAGCAGCTTCCGCACTTTGAACCGCAATTGCGGGATAGCCCTGGCTGGCAAGGAGATCCTTTAACAGCGCTGCGTTCACCACATTATCGTCAACTACGAGAATCGACCGTTTCCGGCGCCCAGCCGGCAAGCCACCCATACCCGCATAAGAACCGGCTCGCGGAGAAAGGGTTGTCCAGCGCCGTTGTAGCGGAAAAGTTCATCGTTTCTAATTCGATTCTTTAAGAAATCGCAAGCGCCTGAAGCCTGCAGAAACTCGCGATGAATGTCGGCGCGCTGCCAGGTGCGGACGTCCCTGTATTTTACTTCCGCAAAGCTTTCGTCTTGTCGATCGCGTTCAGTATGGCACCGTTGTTTGCATCGCACTTGTGCAGGTTGAACTGCTGCTGAATTCCCGCTTGCCCCAGTTGGCGGGGATCAGCTGAAAACTGCGCGTTGCAAGATTCGCAGACTCCGAGAGACGGCACGTTACTAACTCGCTTTAGTATTCGAAGGCTGCGTTTTGCCATAGTCCAGTTTCCCACACCGGCAGAAACTGTGCCAGCGGGACCTCTCTGTAGCAGCCACTGGTATCTAAATGGTCACACGGGGCGCCGTGGCACCAACAAGTCAAAAGGACTTTGCGTTGTTGGGGGTAAAACCGAACATTTTTACTGTTCAGATGTCCTTGTCATGCTGCTGGGCTCATGCCAGCCTCGATTATCATGCTGGGGAAAATTCTGCTGGCGTCCTCTATTCTGCTGTGCGTAGCCGACTGCATCGCCGTTCCGAAGCCGCATGCTATCGTTTTCGGGAAATGGACCTCCGCCAAATGGCCGAACGCCACCGGACAGAAGCTGATCGATCTGAAGGTGCGCGCTCTGTTTGTGGACGCGCGGCTCAAGGAATACACAACCGGGTCAGCCGCATGAACTGACCGATCGCCTGTTCGTAGTGCGCCGCGCCTTTCGCGTGAATGATGCGCTGCCCACTGAGAATGCTAACTCTAACTCCAACTCCAACTTCAACGCCCCGCGCTGGCTGTGGCAGCGTGGCGGCTGGCTTCTCGTTGATCGCCTTTCCGGACGCGTCTCGCAACTCAATTTGCCCGAGTTTGATCCGTTCTACTCCACAGCGAGCTGGTATCGGGATTACATCGCTTACTGCGGAGTTTCCGACGATGGCAAGAAATTGTATGTGGTCGTCGCCCAGGTAGGACGGCACAAGCCGATTCTGAAAAAAGATGCGGGAGAAACGGTCGGAGCTGACGACCCGGACTCCGAATGCTCGCCTCCGGTGTGGGAACGCACACCGATGCGAGTAACGTTTGAGCCGAACGACAAGCAGAAGCTCATGTTCAGCTATTCGAAGCCGGGTGATTGATGTGGTCAACGACGCCGAGGAACCAGAAGAGTAGATGCCGAGCCGAAGGCCTTTCTAGCCGAGAGCGGCTGGTACCCAGGATCGGCTCGAATAGCGGGCGCGCCCGTGCAAGGCTGATTTTCGCGCGACATCGCGTGCCCTGAAACCATTTCACTAGTCACCCGCGGTTTCAACTGCTGGGAGTTCTTCCACCGCAATTCGAGCCGACACCTTCGCGCTTGTCACCAGAATTACTGAAGCGATGATGATTGCGCTACCCATGATGATGTACCGGTCGATGCGCTCGTGCAGGACGAGCCATCCGAGAAACATCGCCACCACGGGATTCACATAGGCGTAGGTGGAAACTTTTGAGGTTGGAACATGCTGCAGCAGCCAGATGTAAGCGGTGTACCCGATCCAGGAGCCGCACACGACGAGATACAAGATCGCGGCCACCCCGCGAAAGGTCCATGCCACGTGCGAAGGTTTCTCGAAGACGAATGCGAAAATCAGGTTAGCGACTCCCGCGAAAAATACCTGCCACGATATTGCACTGAATGGATCGGCAGCCGCCGTTTGCCATTTTTTTGAGAGTACCGAACCGAACGCCCAACTGAACGAGCCAAGCTGCAAGGCCAGCGACCACCAGAGTTCGCGACGACCCAGGGCGCTCGGATGAAGAAGATCGGGCCAAATGAGCACCACTACTCCGGCAATTCCGACTGCCAGACCGATCTTCCCGCGCCGCGCGATGTGGTGGTCGCCAAGTAACAGCGTGTCGAGCACAAGAAACCACAGCGGCGAAACCGCAATTAGCAAGGCGGCAAGGCCAGTTGGGACGATCTGTTCGGCATAGGAGAGCGTAAGATTGCCGCCCATCAAGAGCAGAATGCCAACCGTCGCCAGATGGGCTAACTGGCTTGCCGAAAAGCGTATGCGACGTCCGGTTAGCGCGCAATATGCAAGCATCGATACGCCAGCAATCAGAAAACGCGTGGCGCACATCACCGCGGGTGGGATGTGCTCAACCGCAATGCCGATGCCCAGGTAAGTCGATCCCCAGAAAAGATAGACGAGCCCGAAAGCAGCGATAATCTTCCATCGAGCCGCGGGTGTGGCAGCGTTCATAAGAATTATGAGTGGGAAAAATTCAGAATATCAGAGGGAAGGAAATCGGGTGATCGGAGATCGGGTCATCGGGTGATCTGAGGTCAAATGCCTTTGAACTTCGCTTCTGAGATCGTCAGATGATCCGATCACCAGATCGCCCGATGCCCTAATCCGCGTGCTGGCGGTCGACCGACCAGATCTGTGCAGAGGTCTTTTCGTTCGGATAAAGATGCACCATCCAGTTGAAGATGATGGGATGAAATTCTCCGCCGGCTGCATCGCATTGTTCCTTGGTGACGATCGATCCTCTCAAGCCGAACTTTGGATGCGGCGACAACGTGTCCTGCTTGCCTTCCGGCGCTTTGCAAAAATTCACGTGTTCATGCCATTGCGCGATGCTTAGAGGAATACGCTGGTTCAAATCGTCTTCGGTGTAACGCTTGGGAGCGGTATACATCAAGCCCACTAATTTGTATCCATCGCCATTTTTTTCGTAAAGCAACGACGTCGGATGCTCGGGATTGAAACTGAATGCCGCTTCGAAGGCATAACGATAGTTGGTGAAGTGATACTGCGTTTGCGGCACTTCGGGATGGAAAATCTGGAAATTCTCGTTGAGCGCCACGTGATAGTCCTTGTATTTTTCCATTACTACGCGTGCCACTTCCACGACTTTCTCAGCCTTCTCCGCATCACCCGGTTGCAAAGGACGAAGAGCCGTCATCTTCATGTGCGGCCCCATATCCATGTGGCCTTCCATGGAATGCATGGCGTGCGCGCTGGCATCCGCGTCTCCGGCGGAATCCTGCCCCATTTGCGACATGTCATGACCCGGCATGTTCATACCCTTCATGTCCTGGGACGAGTTTGATTGTGCGGCGCAGAGCGCGCCAGAGAGGCAGAGCAGAGTCAAGAGCGTTTTCATAGGGCAGTTCACGGTTCCCGATTTTCAGAGGAATATAAGGATAACTTCCATTGTACTAACCCGGACCTGGCTTCATAGTTTCTTAAATGCAGACTACTCAAGGAAGATTACGCTGGTAATTTGCCCGGCAGGATCGATGCAATGCGGGATCGTTGGCTCTGCTCAGGATGAGGGTGACGATGTCGGGTCTCACTAATCAGCGGCCGGTTGTGCAGCGAGATTACATTCCCATTTCAATTAAGATTCTGCCGGCCGCTTCGGTGCCGGAGCGAACGCAGTCAGGGACGCCGATACCGTTATAACCGTTGCCTGCGAGCGCCAGGCCGGGAAGTTTCTGACGCTGGGTTTCGATTCGCTGCAAGCGTTCGAGATGGCCGACGGAATACTGCGCCATGGCGGATTTCCATTTATAGACCCGGGCAAAAGAAGGCTCGGCATTGAGCGCGATGATCGTTCTCAGTTCGTCGCGGACAATTCGAAGAATTTCATCCTCGCTCGACTGCAGAATTTGTTCGTCGCGCGCGCCTCCGAGAAAACAGCGCACGATGGCGCGATTATGTGGAGCACGGTGCGGAAATTTGTTGTGAACGAAAGTGGCGGCGAGCATACGGTGACCTTCGCTGCGCGGAACCAGAAATCCGAAGCCGGGCGGCAGCGAGGCGCGCACCTTTTCGTCGTAACCGAGGGTGACGGTAATCGACGAGCTGTATTGTATCTCTCGCAGATCGCGCGAGAGATTTTCATCCGCTGATTTCAGTACGGTTGCGGCAGCCTGCGCAGGAATCGCGACGATTACAGCATCGAAGTGGTCAGTCTTGTCTCCGGCAGAAACTGTCCAGCCGCCGCCAACCCTATTGTTCTGCCGAATGACCGCGTCCACCGGCGTTGATGGCTTGAGCGAGTTCGGGTCCAGATGCGCGACTAGCGCGTCGACCATCTGTTGCATTCCGTCCTTCAATGAACTGAATAACGGCCGCGCCGGTGCCTTTGCAGCGGTGGCCATCTTTCTACGGGCTGCGAGCATAGCGCGACCGAGGCTGCCGTGTTTGGCTTCCATGTCGGCGAAGCGCGGCAAAACGGCGCGAATACTGAGATGCGACGCTTCGCCGCCGTAGACGCCGGAAAGCAGCGGATCGGCGAGGAGGTCAACCATTTCGGACCCGTAGTGGCGTTTCACCATCTCCGCGACAGTTTCGTCTTCATTAGCTTTGCGTGGAGGGTGAAACCATTCGGCGGCCATGCGCAATTTTGTCCCCACGGAAAAAAGCGGCGAGAACACGGTGGGCATAATTTTGGTCGGCACCATAAACATCAGCCCGTCGGGCATCACTACCAGTTTTCCCTTGGCAACGATGTAGGTCTTGCGCTCGGAATCGTTTGAGCCGATAAGTTGGTCAGCCAGGCCGATTTTGCGGCAGAGATCGGCGGCCCAGGGTTTTTCGGTAAGGAACGAATCGGGTCCGGCTTCGACCAGGCAGCCGTCGACGCGATCCGTGACTAGAACACCACCAAAGCGGGGACTGGATTCGAACACAACGTATTCGACGGGCACGCCAGCCTGTCGTTTTTCGCCGAAGGCGTACGCAGCCGCGAGGCCCGAGATTCCGCCGCCGACGATGGCAATGCGTTTCATTGTTCTCTTATGAAATCGCAGAGCGCCTTCACGTTTTCCACCGGAGTTTCAGGAAGAATGCCATGGCCGAGATTAAAGATATGGCCGGGGCGCCCGGCGGCCTGGCGCAGAATATTTTGCGCACGCGATTTGAGTTCTTTCCAATCCGCGAATAGAAGCACAGGGTCTAGATTGCCTTGCACAGCGCCTTTCAGGCCAAGGCTCTGCCAGCCCATGTCGAGCGGGATGCGCCAGTCAAGGCCAATGACCTCGGCCCCGGTTTCCTGCATGGACGGAAGCAGAGTGGCGCTGTCAGTGCCAAAATAGATTATGGGCATGCCGGTCTTTTGCAGGCGGTTCACCATATCCTTGACGTGAGGTAGAACGTAGCGGCGATAATCTTCGACGCTCAGGCATCCGACCCAGCTGTCAAAAATCTGAATGGTGTCAGCGCCGGCGCGCACCTGTTCGGCGGAATAATCCGCGGTAACTGAAACCAACTTCTTCATCAGCTCATTCCACGCTGTGGGCGCGGAGTACATCATCTTCTTGGTGAAGAGATAATTTCGCGAACCTCCGCCTTCGATCATGTAGCTGGCTAATGTGAAGGGTGCGCCGCAGAAACCGATAACGGGTAGTTTGTCGCCAAAGTGCTTGCAGACGAGTTTCACTGCCTGAGATACATAGCCGAGATCAGCAGCGCGATCGGTGCGCAGTTTGGCAACGTCTTCGGCCGTGCGCACCGGTTTTTCGATCTTCGGCCCCTCGCCAGCGGCGAAGTGAAACGGCAGTCCCATAACTTCGAGGGGAAGAAGAAGATCGGCAAAAATAATGGCCGCATCGACCTTTAGAATTTCCGCCGCTTCAATCGTAACCTGGGCCGCGACCTCCGGCTTCTTGCAGATCTCAATGAGCGAATATTGTTTGCGGATGGCACGATACTCCGCCATGTAACGTCCGGCCTGGCGCATGAACCAGACTGGGGTACGTTCGGTAGCCTGAGCTTTGGCAGCGCGAATAAGAAGTGAATCAGGGGCTGACATGAATCTTCTAATCTAACATCTTCGAGTTGAGGTCGCAGCGGGCAACGCGAAGACTGCATCAGGCGAGTGGCTGGCGGTGAATCCTTTTGCGAGGCGAGTATTGCTCGGATGGGCAGATTGTGGGATTACATCGGGACCAATATTTCGATTTTCGCATTTATCGATCGTGACTTTGGCAGAATTTGCGAGCTTCCGCAAATTAGGCTTGCGGCTATAATGATCTCCCTCTAACTACAAGGAGCTCCATGCGACCCTTTGCCGCTATTGCCCTGATCTATGTTCTGGTGATTCCGTCGTTCTCTTTCGGCGCTGATCCTGCCATGTCGGCCCAAACTGCGCTTGTGGGATATTCGCCTAGCGCCAGCCAAACGGAGCGTGACTGGGAGGTCAAGTTTCGCGCTATCCCTGACCCTGCAAATCTGCGGGAATATATGCGGCGGCTAAGCGCGCGTCCGCATCATGTCGGTTCTCCATATGACAAAGACAATGCCGAATGGATTCTCGCGCATTTCAAGGAGTGGGGATTGGACGCGCATATCGAACAGTTCAACGTGCTTTTTCCGACGCCGAAGATTCGCGTGCTGGAGATGGTTGCGCCGACGAAGTTCACGGCCAAGCTCGAAGAGCCGGCGGTCGCGGTGGATCCAACTTCGAATCAGAAGTCGGAGCAATTGCCGACCTACAACGCGTACTCGATCGATGGCGACGTGACCGCGCCTTTGGTATTTGTGAACTACGGCTTGCCCGAGGACTACGAAAAGCTCGACCGGCTTGGTATTTCGGTGAAGGGCGCGATTGTGATCGCGAAGTATCTGCACTCGTGGCGCGGAATCAAGCCGAAGGTAGCGGCCGAGCACGGAGCGATTGGCTGCCTGATCTACTCGGAACCGCAAGACGATGGCTATACCGTCGACAATGTGTTCCCGCTCGGGCCGATGCGGCCGCCCGATGGAGTGCAGCGCGGCAGCGTTATGGATTTTCCTTCTTCAAGCCCCGGCGATCCGTTGACGCCTGGCGTCGGCGCAACTCCCAATGCAAAGCGGTTGGCATTGAAGGATGCGAAGAGTATTACGAAAATTCCGGTGCTGCCGATTTCTTATGGCGACGCGCAGCCCCTGCTGGCGGCGTTAGCCGGACCGATGGCGCCTGAGGAGTGGCGGGGATCGCTGCCCATTCCATATCACGTTGGACCAGGGCCGGCGCAGGTTCATTTGAAGGTCGCATTCAATTGGGACATCAAGCCGGTGTACGATGTGATCGCGAAAATTCCGGGAAGCGTGGCTCCGGACGAATGGATCATCCGCGGCAATCATCATGATGGCTGGGTGAATGGGGCTGAGGATCCGATCTCGGCGCAGGTTGCCCTTTTGGAAGAAGCACGATCAATGAGCCTGTTACTGAAACAGGGATGGAAGCCTCGGCGCACGATTATCTATTGCGCGTGGGATGGCGAAGAGCCGATGTTGCTTGGCTCGACCGAATGGGTGGAGACGCATGCCGATGAGTTGCGAGAGCACGCTGCCGTTTATATCAACACCGACGGCAATGATCGCGGCCTATTGAACATGGGCGGATCGCATAGCCTGGAGCAGTTCATCAATGGAGTTGCTCGCGATATTGAAGATCCGGAAACCAAGATGACGGTGTGGCAGCGGGCGCAGATGAAAAAAATTGCCGAAGCGAAATCGGCGGGGGACCCAAAGGAAGTGCGGAAGGAATTGCGACAACGGCCCGATTTGCGCATCGAAGCGCTTGGTTCTGGAACCGACTTCACTGCATTTCTTGATCACGTTGGTGTCGCGACTCTGGACCTCGGATATGGGGGCGAAGACGATGCAGGGATTTATCACTCCATTTACGACGACTTCTATTGGTACACGCATTTTTCGGATACAGATTTTGTCTACGGACGTGCGCTGGCGCAGACGGTGGGAACTTCAGTAATGCGGTTGGCAGACGCCGAGGTGCTGCCATTTGACTTTACAGACTTCGCCGATACGGTTGGAACGTACGTCAAGAATCTGCAGAAGTTGCTCGCCGACAAGCAAGATGAGGCCCGCGAGCGCAATCAGGAACTGGATGAGGGATTGTTCAAGGCGACATTTGATCCGCGGCATCCAACAGTTGCGCCGGCGCGGGAAGAAGTTCCTCCGCATTTGAATTTTGCGCCGATGCAAAATGCGTTGGACTCGCTGACCCGCAGCGCCCAGGATTATCAGCAGGCCTTGAAGCAGGCGAGTCTGGGAGACGACGCGAGTGCGGCGAAACTCGGCGCTGTGAATAAGGATCTCATCGAGACTGAGCGCCGGCTTACCAATGCCGATGGATTGCCGCGGCGTCCCTGGTATAAGCATCTGCTGTACGCGCCGGGAGTTTATTCAGGATACGGGGCAAAAACCGTGCCGGGCGTGCGCGAAGGAATTGAGCTGAAGAAATATGCGGAAGCGGACCAGGAAATTGTGCGCGTGTCGAAGGCGTTGGAGGATGAGTCCGCGCTGATTGAGTCGGCGGCGAAGGAGTTGAAGGGGCAGTAGGCGAGCGCTCTCAAGTCTTGACTGGCGCGGCTGGGCGACGAGCTAGTTGTGCGGGCTGTAGTCGTGGATTACGTGCGGACCGATCTTCTGTTCAACTTTATAACCGTCGATGAGTTCGACGGGGATGAACCATACATCGGGATGGTCAGGGTTGTAGCGGACAAGAAGTTTGCGCCCAACCATTCGGTCGATCATCGAGTTAATATCTGCCTCTGTGGGAAAACGTTTCGGCATCAGGGAAAAGCGCCCAGAGTAATACTCGCCCGCGGCCTGATAAGAAAATGCAAATGTCGGCAAACGGAGCTTGTTGGTTTCGTGTGTACCCTCAAGCGAACCCGCTTCAACCTGAGCTTCAACCGGAAGCCACTCGCGGGCGTGCTCAGCGAGGCTCCGCTCCCGGCGCAGCGAAATTATCCACGCCGTAACCGCAGCCAAGATTGCCACTACCGCCAAGACAGCCACACTTAGTAATACCTTATCCATGTCAGTATTATGATTGGCTGAGGATAAGTCGGCGCGGGAAACAAACTGACTGAGATTACTTAAGGGAGTTATCGAGTGTCATTCCGGCGAAGATCCTTCATACCGCAGACCTGAGAGGCATCGACAATCTGCGGTCAGGCAGAAGTCTGCTGTTCTCTGGGAATGGAAGAGATTGCGGCGATTTGCCCTGGTCTCAAGTAGGAATCCACACTGGCGGCGGTCTTCCGGCCCTCGGCGATTGCCCAGACGACGAGCGACTGGCCTCGTCGCATGTCGCCTGCCGCGAAAACACCGGGGACAGATGTCATGTTGTTCTGATCCGTGGCTACATTGCCGCGTGAATCGAGTTTGACTCCTAACTGCTCGATCATTCCATTTCGCAGCGGGCCCAGGAATCCCATTGCGATGAGCACGAGGTCTGCTGCCAGGGTAAACTCCGAGCCGGCGATCGGTTGGAACGTTGGCGGCGGGCCGACGCGCACGCCGTGTAACTGCTTAACGCGGCCATCGTCTGAGCCGGTGAATTTTGTGGTCGCGAGGCTCCAGTCGCGAACGCCACCTTCTTCGTGCGCGCCTTCAGTACGTAATTGCATTGGCCACACTGGCCATGGAGTAAGCGGCGAGCGGTCGTCTGGAGGCTTGGGCATGATCTCGAATTGGTGCACGGAGAGCGGCTTTTGGCGATGGCACGTTCCCAGGCAATCGGCGCCCGTATCGCCGCCTCCGATGATGACCACGCGCTTGTCGGCGGCTAAAATTTCTGTCCCAGAGTCGCAAGTGTCGCCGAGACAACGGCGATTCTGCTGCGGCAGGTACTCCATTGCAAAATGGATTCCTTTCAGTTCGCGTCCGGGAACGTTGAGATCGCGCGGCCACTCCGCGCCTCCTGCGAGCACTATGGCATCGAACTCGTTGCGCAGATCTTCTACTGCTACGTTCTTGCCTACCTCGGCATTGGTAATGAACTTCACTCCCTCGGCGGACATCTGTTCGAGGCGGCGATCGATGATGCGCTTTTCCATCTTGAATTCAGGGATGCCGTAACGCAGCAAGCCACCAATGCGATCGGCTTTTTCGTAGACCACTACAGAATGACCTGCCCGGCGCAACTGCTGGGCTGCGGACAAACCGGCGGGTCCGGAGCCAACAATCGCCACTTCCTTCCCTGTGTGCATCGCTGGCGGCTCGGGTCGAATCCAGCCTTCGGCAAATCCGCTCTCCACGATATTTTTTTCGATCTGCTTGATGGTGACCGGAGGCTGATTGATGCCGAGCACGCAAGATGCTTCGCAGGGCGCGGGACAAATCCTGCCGGTGAACTCGGGGAAGTTGTTGGTCGCGTGCAGTTGGCGAACCGCGTCTTTCCAACGGCCGTGATAAACCAGATCGTTCCAATCGGGGATGAGATTGTTGACTGGACACCCAGTCTGGCAGAAGGGCACGCCGCAATCCATGCAGCGCGCGCCCTGAGTTCGAAGCTTCTCTTCCGGAAAATCCAGATAAATTTCGAACCAGTCGTTGACGCGATGAGTCGCGGAACGGCGGGGTGCATGCTCTCGCGCGTATTCGAGGAATCCGGTGTCCTTACCCATGTTGCACCTGCTCGGCTGGAGTGAGTGCGACCACGGGTGGGCTTGGGACGTAAGGTTGGCGACTGCGGCCCACTCCGAGCACGCGTTTGTGCTCGTGCGGAAATACTTTGATGAAGCGGGACAGCGCTTCGCACCAGTTGTCGAGAATCCACGCCGCACGCGGACTGGCAGTCAGTTCGAGATGCCTCGCCACGAGGGCTCTGAGCATTTCAGTTTCAGCGAATTGATTTTCAGCGAACTCACCATCCTGCGTTTCGGCAACCGGCTCGAGGTCAACTGAGCCCAGATTGCAGCGCTTTTCGGTGAAATCTCCACGCTCGTCGAAAACATAAGCGATGCCGCCGCTCATGCCTGCAGCAAAATTTCGACCACAGGCTCCAAGCACGACGACGAAGCCGTTGGTCATGTATTCGCAGCCGTGATCGCCGACGCCCTCGACTATGGCGATTGCTCCGGAATTGCGAACGGCAAAGCGCTCACCCGCGACTCCGTTGAAAAATGCCTCGCCACTGGTTGCACCGTAGAGGGCAACGTTACCAACCAGAATATTTTTCTCGGGAGCGAACGTGGATCGCCGCGGCGGATACACGATCAATCGTCCGCCGGAAAGACCTTTGCCTACGTAGTCGTTGGCCTCGCCTTCGAGAGTGAGTGTAACTCCCTTGGCCAGGAATGCGCCCAGGCTTTGCCCAGCCGATCCTTCAAGGTGAATGCGAATGGTGTCATCAGGAAGTCCGGCGGAGCCGTGGCGACGCGCAATCGCACCGCTCAGCATGGTTCCGACAGAGCGATCAACATTGCGTACCGGCAGTTTCATTTCAACCGGCGTGAGAGTTTCAATTGCAGCTTGTGATTGCGCCAGCAATTTGTGATCGAGCGCCTGCTCCAAGCCATGGTCCTGCGGCTGCACGCAACGCCGCGCCACTCGCGACGGCGTAGGCGGATTATAAAGAATGGCAGAAAAATCCAGCCCACGCGCCTTCCAATGATCGACTGCGGGTTGCACATCGAGCATATCGACGCGCCCGATCATGTCGTCTACGCGGCGGAAGCCGAGTTCTGCCATGTACTGCCGAACTTGTTCCGCGAGGAAAAAGAAGAAGTTGATGACGTGCTCGGGCTGCCCTTGAAATTGCTTGCGCAGCACGGGATCTTGCGTGGCAATTCCCACCGAGCAGGTGTTGAGATGGCACTTCCGCATCATGACGCATCCCATCGCAATCAGCGGCGTGGTGGCGAAGCCGAATTCTTCGGCGCCGAGCAGCGCTGCTACCACTACGTCACGGCCGGTTTGCAACTTGCCGTCGGTCTGCACGCGAATGCGGCTACGCAGATCATTCAACAACAGCACCTGCTGCGTTTCCGCTAAGCCCAACTCCCACGGGATGCCGGCGTGCTTGATTGAGCTCAGCGGGGAAGCTCCCGTGCCGCCGCTGTCGCCGCTGATCAGCACTACATCGGCGTGAGCCTTGGCGACCCCGGCTGCCACCGTGCCGACTCCAACTTCCGCCACCAGCTTGACGGCGATTCGAGCTTGCGGATTTACATTTTTCAAGTCGTAGATCAGTTGCGCGAGATCTTCGATGGAATAGATGTCGTGATGGGGCGGGGGTGAGATCAAACCGACGCCAGGAATGGAATGTCGCAGACGCGCAATCACCTCATCGACTTTGTGGCCGGGAAGCTGACCGCCTTCGCCGGGTTTAGCGCCTTGCGCCATCTTGATTTGCAATTCATCTGCATTTACCAGATAGTTTGCGGTCACGCCAAACCGCGCCGATGCCACTTGTTTTACCGCACTGCGACGCAGGTCTCCGTTTGGATCTGGCTTGAAACGCTCTTCATCCTCACCGCCTTCGCCAGTGTTCGACTTGCCGCCGATGCGGTTCATGGCGATGGCCAGAGTTTCATGCGCTTCTTTGCTGATCGAGCCAAATGACATGGCTCCGGTAGTGAAGCGCTTCACGATTTCTTTCGCGGGCTCGACCTCTTCGATCGAAACCGGCTTAGCGCTCTTTTTGAACATCATCAAACTGCGCAGCGTTGCCATGTTGCTGCTTTGCTTATCGATCAGATCGGTATATTCCTGGAAGGTCTGGAAGCTCTCCTGCCGCACCGCCTGCTGCAGTTTGCTGATGGTGAGCGGATTCAGCAGGTGAAATTCGCCGTTTACGCGCTGGTGATAAGTTCCTCCGACCGCGAGTTCGGTTTCATGCTCGGTCAGGGGACGGAAAGCATACTCGTGTTTCATTTGCGCTTCGCGCGCCAACACTTCGAGGCCGATGCCTTCCAACCTGGAGGTGGTGCCCGTGAAATACGAATCGACCAACTGTTTACTCAGGCCGATAGCCTCGAAAACCTGCGCCCCCTGGTAACTCTGTAGCGTCGAAATGCCCATCTTCGCGAAGGTTTTCAGCAGACCTTTATTTACCGACTTGATGAAATGTTTCACCGCGAGTTCGGGAGTTATGCCGTCGGCCAGATCTCCGCGACGCGCGAGATTCTCTACACTCTCCAACGCGAGATATGGATTGATCGCGCTTGCGCCATAGCCACTGAGCAGGGCAAAGTGCATCACCTCGCGTGGTTCACCTGATTCCGTTATCAGCGCGACTTGAGTTCGTGTCTCCTCCTGCACCAGCAGATTATGAACGGCGGCGAGCGCCAGCAGGCTGGGGATGGGAGCGTAATCTTTGTTCACTCCGCGATCGGAAAGAATCAGCAGCGTGTATCCGGCTTTCCCCGCCAGCGATGCTCGCTGGCACAGCTCATCGAGCGCGCGCTTCAGTCCGGCTTCTCCTTCGCTGGCGCGGAACAATGCTGGCAGCGTGATGGCCAGAAGGTCTCCAGTCGAAACGCGGCGCAGCTTTTCGAGTTCGAGATTTGTCAACAGCGGATGCTGCAACTTCAGCATGTGACAATTTTCGGGCTGCTCCGAAAGAATGTTGCGCTCGGCCCCGATATAGCTGATGAGCGACATCACGATCTCTTCGCGAATCGAATCGATGGGCGGATTGGTGACCTGCGCGAAGAGCTGCTTGAAATAGTTGAACAACGACTGGGGCTTGTCGGAGAGACATGCCAGCGGCGTGTCTGTGCCCATCGAGCCGACCGGTTCTTCGCCCGTCGATGCCATGGGACGGAGGATCATGCGCAGGTCTTCGTCACTGTAGCCAAAGGCGCGCTGGCGACGTAGCAAAGTTTCAGCATCGGGATGATGCATACGCGTGGGCGCCGGTAATTGATCGATGGTGATCTGATTGTCCTTGAGCCACTGCGCGTAGGGTTGACGCGACGCCAGTCTTTGCTTAATTTCTCGGTCGGGAACAATGCGGCCTTCGACCGTATCTACCAGAAACATCTTTCCCGGCTGCAGGCGGCCTTTCATCTTCACCTGTTCTGGTTCGATATCGAGCACTCCGGCTTCGGAGGCCATGATGACGTGGTCGTCGTTTGTTACCACGTAACGTCCGGGACGCAGGCCGTTGCGGTCGAGGATCGCGCCGATGACGCGGCCATCAGTGAAGGCTATGGCCGCGGGGCCATCCCACGGCTCCATGAGGCAGGCATGATATTCGTAAAACGCACGCTTCTCCGGCCTCATGTGCGGATTGCCGGCCCACGCTTCAGGAATCAGCATTGCCATCGCGTGCGGCAGGCTGCGGCCGCTCTGCAAAAGCAACTCGACGGCATTGTCGAAGTTCGCGGAATCGCTCCCGTCAGGCGCGATGATCGGGAAGAGCTTTTTAAGGTCGTCACCGAACAAGGGAGATTGCAGCAGCGATTGGCGCGCGTGCATCCAGTTGATGTTGCCTTTTAAGGTGTTGATCTCGCCATTATGCGCGATGTAGCGATAGGGATGCGCGCGCTGCCAGCTGGGAAACGTGTTGGTGGAAAAACGCTGATGCACCAGGCATAACGCACTGGTGACCTCGGGATTGGAGAGTTCTTTATAGAAATTCGTGATTTGCGTAGCGAGCAGCAAGCCTTTATACACAATCGTACGGCACGAAAGCGAGGGGATGTGAAACACTTCCGCATCGTTTATGCCAGAGATCGCCATCTCGGCTTCGGCGCGTTTGCGCACTACATAGAGCTTTCGCTCAAAGGCATCTTCGTCGTTGAATGCGCCACAGCCAACGAAAATCTGCTGGATGTAGGGTTGCGAACCTCGCGCCACGCGGCCAATAGAGGAGGCGAAGCAGGGCGTGTCGCGCCAGCCCAATACCGTCAATCCCTCCTCGCGGACAATGCGCTCGAGAATTCCTTCGCACTGCAGGCGCTCATGCTTCTCCACCGGCAGAAAGATCATGCCCGCGCCATAAGCGCCGGGCAGAGGCAAGTCGAAGCCCAACTTGCCGCACTCGCGCACAAAAAACTCATGTGGAATCTGGAGCAGAATGCCGGCGCCATCACCCGTTTCAGCGTCGCATCCGCAGGCCCCGCGGTGCGCGAGGTTCAACAATACCTTGATTCCCTTTTCTATAATTGCATGACTCTTTTGGCCGCGGACGTTGGCTACAAAGCCGATCCCGCAGGAATCGTGTTCTTGCGCGGGATGGTACAGGCCCTCGGCGGGCGGAGGTGCGGTCGTTTTTTGCCGACGCGTCGTCATGGGCACGTTTGCTGCATCCGCATCATCGCGGCGTGCTTGGCCGCCTCCAAAATCGATTGTTCTTGAGAATGGGCTTAGCCCGCCAAAGGCGACGGGGCTGTCGCAACTTTGGCTCAGGAACACACTTCTGTAGATTCCTAGTTACCGCCAGTTGGACCGCAAAGTACAATTCAGAATTTCGATGTTACCGATGCAAAATTTGGAATTTCGCGCGTCTGTACCAATTCCGACCTTAATTTCCCGCTAAACTAAGTGGTCCGTTATAATCCCGGCACAAACCTAATGGATTTCGACCAACTCATTACGTTTCTGGAAGTGGCCAAGCAGGGAAGCTTTTCCCGCGCGGGCGAAAAGGTGTTCCGATCGCAATCCGCCGTGAGCGCTCAGATTCGCCAGTTGGAGATGGAATACGGCGACCGTCTTCTTGACCGCTCGGGCAAGACGGTAAAACTAACTCCAGCCGGACAAGTGCTGTTCGACTATGCCGAGCGGCTGAAGTTGCTGCGCGAAGAGTCCCTGATGGCGGTTGCCGACCACAGCCGAACGCCTCGCGGAACGCTGCGCGTTGGCGCCAACGAGGCTACCTGCCTGTACGTTCTGCCGGAGGTTTTTGCGGAGTATTGCCGACGCTATCCGCCGGTGCAGATCAATATCTACCGGAATTTCAGTTACAAGATTACCGAGAAACTGGAAAACGGATCGATTGAGGTGGGCATTCTAACTTTACCGATCCAATCTGCGAGCCTTGAAATTCAGACTATCTTTCGCGATAAGCTGATGTTGATGGTGAGCCCGCGCAATCCTCTGGCAAGAAATAAAAAGGCGGCCGTCAGCGACATTGTCAAACAACCCTTGTTGCTTCCGAAGACCGGACACACGCGGCGAATCATGGACAAGCTCTTCCGCCCCTATCGCGAGGAGTTGCGGGTGCGCATGGAACTGCCCAGCGTAGGCATGATCAAAAGCTTTGTTGCGGCCGACCTCGGAGTCTCAATCATCAGCGATTCGTTTGCGCGAGATGAAGTTGCGGCGGGCACGGTCAAACTGATCGAGCTTGAGGATGCTGAACTTTTCCGCGAGCTAGGCCTGGCATACCGACGAGATCGAACGCTATCATGCGCGACTACCGCGTTTATTGAAGTATTGCAGCAGTTGGCCAAGAAAGTCTAAGTAGTGGAATGCCGGGCGTTTCGCCTGTCTTGCGACAGGCTGGCCGGGCGAGGACGCCCGGCGCTCCATTGATCGTCTTCAGTGAAGATAGTCTTCATTGCAGAAATGCCACGCTCTGCACGCTGGTAATGTCGAATCGCTTGCGGCAGCGCATGTTCTTGCACATCATCATATCGTCTTTGCGCAGCATGTACGATTGCGCCTTGGCGAATTTCGCTCGATCACGATCATCCGCGCGCGGCGGCAAGCTTTTCTTCTTCGTGCGTACGACCCATTGAATCTCGTACTCCGCCGCCTGGTGGCAATGTGGACAGGTTAAATTTGCCGGCTTTTTATCCTGCCGTTCGTCGAAAAAGTCTCGTTCATCCATAAAGTGTCGGGCGCGGACGAGGCTTGCTTTTGCGCCATCCCCGTTTGTTGCGTTTCTTTCTCGTTTAGAGGATTCGAATTCCCCGCAAGCTCAGATTATTGCACTTTTGCGCGTCGAATGTGCGAAGATGCGGCCATGCCGCGCAAACGGAAGAAAAAAGTATTCTCGGCGGCGAAGGTCGTCCGCGAAATGGCGCGGGAACGCGTGGGGAGCCCGAAGGCCTCGCAACTGGTGGTCGCGAAAAAAACTAAGCCGGAGAGGCACAAACCGACTCTAGGAAAGCTGCTGGCGGAGGACTAGCGCAGACTTTTCACCCGCTATGGTGGAAAGGTCGCGCCCACGGCGGTGCCGCCAGCGGTTATGGTAGCTACGCAGGTATTGCCTGACGAACCGGGACAGTTTGCCCAGATTACATTAGCCGCGCTAGCCGTAAGCAGGACTGACGCCCCTACGTCGTAAGTCGAAACGCACGTTCCACCAGTTGCCGTACAGTCGATAGCAGATGGGGTACTGATCACAGAGCCAGACCCGACCACGCCGACTGCCAATGTTGCAAGTTTACCTCCGCCTGGGCAAATCGGGTTAGAAGGATCGTCCACGATGGCGGTCGCTGTAGCGACGAACACGTTGTCCGATCCACCCGTTCCCGCCGGAGCGGTGGCCGTAATGTCTACACCGCCGCAACCTCCTTGACCAAAAGGAGACACCACGCCGTTCTGACTTATTGTGACGACCTTTGCGAAATCCACCGACCACGTCACCTGGGTAGTGAGGTTCTTGGTCTCCGGGGGATGGATGAAGGTGCCGATAGCCATGAACTGCTCCGTCGCTGAAGTGTCGGGCGTCAGGAAGGTAAAGGTCTGCGGCTGAATTGTCAGGCTCGTCAGCTTTTGGCTATGCCCGCAACTTGGCAGGCTCAAAGCCGCTCCCACCGCCACGAGCGCGCCGAAAGCGAGCCCGATGTAACTTCGCTTGATACCGGTAACTCCTGAAGGCAAGTTTCGACCTCGTCTATGCGTCAAGTTCGGGGACATTTGAAAATCTAGCGGAACGAGTGTCAAAAAGCAAGAAACCCTCGTGTTTTCCTTCATTTTATAGGAGTTTCAATGCCCTGATCCTTCCGCCATTTACGCACCGTCAGCCTAAGTCTGCTTTCTGGAAACGACTACCCAGAAGACGTTTCAGAAGGTCGCGTCACAAAATTGTGCAAAATTCGGACCTTAGAATATACAACCCGGCAACCGGCCTAGCGATTCGCAGAAAAGTTACTGCCAACTCTGTCCGCCTGCGTTAATCCACGTGTTCGCCGACCTCGAAGCCTTCTTCCGACGCTGGCAGCACGTCCGTCTCGCGAGCCACCCACACGTACAGTGTAGGCAACAGAAAGATACTCATAACCAGGGCTGCGATCAGGCCTCCGACGATTACGATCGCGAATGGCCGTTGAGAATCGGAGCCGATCGCATGTGAAACAGCGGCCGGCAGCAATCCGAGAGTCGCCACCAGCATGGTCATCATAATGGGGCGCAGCCTGAGCACAGCACCTTCGACAGCTGCGTCCTCGACGGTGTAGCGGCGAGCCCTGAGTTGGTTGATGTATTCGAGCATGATGACTCCGGTTTGGACTGAGACGCCGAACAGCGCCAGAAATCCTACGCCGGAAGAAACGCTGAAATGGGTACCGGTAAACCAAAGCGCGAGCAGGCCACCAATGGGCGCAATCGCAACCGTTGCCATGATCAACGACGCCCATTTGAAGGACTTGAACATGGTGTAGAGGATGACGAAGATGATGAGGATGGTGATGGGAAGGACGATCATGAGACGGGCGTTGGCCCGCTTTTGGCTGGCGTATTCCCCTTCCCAATCAATGCTATATCCAGTGGGCAACTTGACCTGTTCGTTGACCTTTCTTATTGCCTCTTCCACCGTGCTGCCCAGGTCACGGCCGCGGACGCTGTACTTGATCGCGACGTAGCGCCGGTTGCCCTCGCGATAAACTTCCGATGCGCCATCGGTCACATTGATCTTGCAGAGTTGCGCCAGCGATACACGTTCGCCGGAGGGCGAAAGCAGGCGAATATTTTCGATCGCTTCCTGTGTACTCCGATATTGGGGAAGGTAGCGTAGCGTGAGGTCATAGCGGGCTTCGCCTTTCAGCACCTGGGTGAGCGCGTTGCCGCCAACCGCGGTCTGAATCGCATCCTGCACATCGGCAACATTGATCTGGTAACGGGCGGCCGCGTCGCGATTGACCGTCACATTGAGATTGGGCTGGCCGAGGACGCGAAAAACTCCCAGATCCTCAACTCCCCTGATTCCGCTCATAATACTGGCAATCTGGTCGCTTTTCTCTTCCAGAACTTTCAGATCGTCGCCGTAAATCTTCGTGGCCAGCGCGCCCTTCACTCCGCTGACAGCTTCTTCCATGTTGTCTTCGATGGGCTGGGAAAAGCCCCAGTTGACACCGGGAATCTTGTCGAGTTCGCGCTGCATGGCGGAGATCAATTCATCTTTATTCTGGTGAAAGACGGGCCGCCAATCTTCTTTTGGCTTCAAGTCAACGAAATATTCGGTATTGAAGAAGCCGGTGTTATCGGTGCCGTCATCGGGGCGTCCAACCTGGCTGGTGCACTGCGGAACCTCGGGAAACGAGCACAGCACGATTCGCGCCTGGTTGGCGACGCGGATGCCCTCGTCCGGGCCGGTGCTGGGCGCGAGGGTGCCGCGCACCCAGAGCGCGCCTTCATCGAGGTGAGGCAAAAACTCGGAGCCGATTATACCGCTGAAAGCGAGAAAGGCGCCGAGGGCCAGCATCAGCGCGCATGCCCCAACCGTAATCAGGCGATGCCGAATCGCCCAACGCAAGGCATTGTTATAGCGCGCGCTCACGTAAGCCATGACTGGGTTATTCCATTCGTTCGCGCCTTTCGCGAAGGCGAAACTGGCAAGCACGGGCGCAACCAGAATCGAGAAAAGCAGAGCCCCGAGGAGAGCGAAGGCGACCGTCCAGGCCATAGGATGAAAGAGTCGGCCTTCCACGCGTTGCAGCGTAAAGATCGGCAGGAACGCGGTAATGGTGATGACGATGGCGTAGAAAACCGGCCGCTGCACTTCGTGGGAGGCGAAGCTGATTCGCTCTGTGGATGTCTTAACTCCGTTGGTGTGGCTTAAATGGCGCACGATATTTTCGATCAACACGATTGCGCCTTCCACGATCACGCCGAAATCCAAAGCGCCCAGGCTTAGCAAATTGGCGGGAATGTGCATCAAGTTCAAACAAATGGCGGCAAACAGAAGGGCAAATGGAATGGTCGCGGCAACGATGAAAGCGCCGCGGACATTTCCCAGAAACAAAAGCAGAATGATCGATACCAGAATCATGCCTTCGGTCAGGTTGTGAAGGACGGTGTGAGTCGTGAAATGAACCAGATCGCTGCGATCAAGGAAGGGAACAACCTTAACTCCCGGAGGCAGGATGTGATCGTTGAGCTCTTCTACCTCTTTGTGGATGTCGGCGAGCGCTGTCTCGCCCGTCGCGCCTTTGCGCAAGAGCACGATGCCCGAAACTACATCGTCGTTATCGACGATCTTGCGGTCCTCACGATGGATCGCTCGCGCAAACTGGCCCAGTCGAATTTTGGGTCCTTGAGAAACGACCGCAATATCTTTCACTCGAATGGGAGTGCCGTTCTTGGTCAAGATAACCGTCTCTTGGATGTCGTGAACGTGGTCGACAAGCCCGACGGAGCGCACATTGATCTGCTGCAGGCCTTCCTGAATGAAGCTTCCGCCTGCGTTGGCGTTGTTATTCGTGAGTTGTTGCTCGATTTGAGCGAGGCTAAGCCCGTAGGCGATCAGTTTGTTGGGATCGACGCGAACCTGGTACTCGCGGGTGGGACCGCCGAAGCTGGCCACGTCGACAATGTTGGGCACGGACTTGAAGCTCTTTTCGACTACCCAGTCTTCGATCGATTTCAGCTCCATCGAGTCATAGGCTGGATTGGTGCTGCGCAGGGTAAAAAAATAAATTTGGCCGACAGGACTCCAGTCGGTGCCCATTTGTGGATTGACGCCCGGCGGCAGTGTGACCTGGCTTAGCCGCTCCAGAACGCGTTCGCGGTTCCAATCGTTATCCGATTCGTCGTCGAAGATCAATTTTATGTCTGAGAGTCCGAACAGGGAGAACGAACGCAGATGCACGACATGCGGGATGCCGTTCATCACAATTTCAAGCGGAATCGTTACCTGCTGTTCAATTTGCTCCGCCGAAATTCCCGGCCATTGCGTAATGACTTCAACGTAATTGTCAGCGACGTCGGGATAGGCCTCAATGGGAAGATTCCGGAAGGCGACAATTCCTCCGGCAAAGAGTATCAGGGCAAAAGCCAGCACCAGCAGGCGGTTGTCGAGAGCAAAATCGACGACGCGACGAATCATCTATTGCTCCACCGTGTTCTGCAGGGCCAGGGCATTCGAAACAACTTTGTCTCCCGGCTTGATTCCAGAAACCACCGCCTGAAGCCCATTGGGAAGCATGTTTCCCGAGACGACTTCAAGGCGTTTGAAATGTCCTCCGCTTAACGGCGCGTAAACCCAGTCGCGGTCATGCAAATGCAGAATTGATTCCGCGGGAACGGCAGCATAGGTTTCGGGTTTCTTGCCGTAGAAGGTTGCAGTGACGAACATTCCGACCATCATCATTCCAGGGTTCGCGACCTCGATCCGAACCTTTGCGGTGCGGATATTCGGATCGAGGATCGGCAGGATGTTATCGACCCGTCCTTTGAACAGGCGATTGGGATAAGCGCTCAGGCGGATATCAGCTGGGTCTCCGATGCGAACGGCATCAAGATCATTTTGGTAAACGTCGCAGACAATCCAAACATAAGAAAGATCGGAGATTGTGAAGGGATTAGAAGAACCCAATGCCTGCACGCCCGCCGCATTCGTAACTTGCTGATCGGTGATGATGCCCGATATTGGAGCCCGTATGTCAACTATTGCCGAAGGATGGTCTTTGTCGATGCCGAGAATGCGCAGTTGTTCGAGGGCGGCATCGAGATCGGCCTGGGCGTTTTTTGCGACGTCTTCGGCTTGCTCGAGCGCGCTTTTGGCAATCGCTCCTTTGCTGTAAAGAAGCTGCGCCCGTTCGAGTTGAATGCGGGCTAATAGCTCATCGTTTACCGCCTTGCGATAGACCTGGTAGGCGCCGGAAACATCGTTGCTCTGAACTCTCATCAACAATTGGCCCTTCTTCACAACGTCGCCCAGTTTAGCTTTAATTTCGATAACTCGACCGGACGCGAGCGAGATTACGGGCACCGCGCGCGCAATATCGGGCTGAACTACGCCAGTTACATTCAGGGCGGGCGGGGCCTTATATTCGATCGCTGTCGCCAGGGGAAACTGGTCGGGGTGGTCCACTTTGAAGTTGTTGGCATCCATATCCGGCACGACCGTTGCCGGGGGCGGCGCCTCGGCCTTGGGGTCAGCTTTGCCTTCATTGCAAGCAACAAGAAACACGCTCAACGATAGGCAAAAAGTTGCCGCGAGCATTCGTCCGGCGACTTTTGTTTTCATTGGATAACCTCCCGGCCGACGGCCATATTCAATTGGGCGGCAGCGGTCAAGTAAGCACCAACCAGGTTCACATAGCTGAGTTGGACGCTGCGATAGTCATTCTCCGCGCTGAGAAAATCGAGCAAAGATGCGCCACCATGCTGGTAAGAAAAAGTCATGGTGTCGCGGACGCGATTCGCCTGTTCCAGATATTTCGTTTTATAAGGTTGAAGCAGAACCACGTTGCTGGCCACCGTGGCGTAAGCGGAATCCACATCACTGTAGACCTGTGCCCTCGAGGCATCGAGCAGCCTCTGGTTCCGGTCGATATCCAGCTTCGTGCGCAGCTTCTCGCCCTGGTTGCGATCGAAAATCCGCAGCGGAAAGCTGACCCCTACGCCAAAATAGAAATCAATCGGCGGGTTACGCCCGACGTCAAAACTAAATGTGGGATCGGTTGACCCGTTCGCAATCGCCAGTTTGTGGTCAGTCTCCGCTTTGTCGACGGCTTCGACGGCTGCGCGCAAATCAGGGCGTGTGTCTAGCGCGATTTTCCGCAACTCATCCTGGGGCGACAGTTGATCGCTGAAATCGAATGGTCCGACAACGTCGAATTGGTCGATCGGAGTCAGGTCATTTAACAACGTGCGTAACTGAATCTTAGCTGTCCGCAGATTTACGATCGCAGTTTGCACGTCGGACTCATACTGCACGCGCTGCAATTCCAGGCGGTCGAGATCGATCTGCGCAATGTCGCCGGCCTGGAAACGATCTCTGCTGACTCCCAATACGCGGTCGTAATATGCCAGATTTTCGTTGGCCAACTTGAGCACGGCCTTCGCTTGCAGCGTTGACACGAACGCGCTGCGTAGAGTGAAGAGCATGGTTCGGTCCATGTCCGCGTGCGTGGAGATGGCGATTCCGGTCGCCTTTTGTGCGCTCTCCAGTCGCAATTCGCGTTTGTGCTGGCGCTCGTGCAAATAGCTGAACGTCGCGGAGGGCAGCAGGTATTCGAAAGGCGAATTCGACGGTCCGACATTGAAGGGCGTTATCTGATCGGATAGAAGCGCCAAGCCAGGATTCGGACGCAGATGCGCGGTGATCTCCTCGGCCTTTGATTCGTCGATGTTCAGCTTGTCCGCCAGAAGGGTCGGATTATTCTGCTCGAAACGGTCCTTCACGTTTTGCCAAGTCAGGGTTTGGACGGGCGGAGGCGGCGGCTGAGCCGGTTGCTGTGCCGATAAAATCCGCGCAGCTCCCAATAGAATCAGGAGAAGCCGGCAATATCGCTGGACTCGTTTGTGCATCCAGTAACTCCGTCAAAGCCTCCCGGATTGTCCGAAGGCCTTATGAAAATGGGGCGCAGTCTGCTGGCGCTCGCCAACTGATCAACATTAATGCAGACTTTCTATGAGTATGTGGGCTCCCTCATAAAAAATGCGTAAATATACGAGGGACTCACAGCCGATTCTTGAATATAACGGATAAGCGATTCAGGTGAGGCGGGAGCGCGGAGGACCGCGACTGTACGAGAGAATCGACGGAGCTACGGGAAGCGACAGACCTACGGTGAGAAGTTCGTGCTTCTCAATCATGAACCCGAGCGCCGCGGTATTGGCGAAAATTGCGGGCAGATTCTGCCAGCGGCTGTGCCACGCAGAAGCCTTCTCTCCGGTTGCCTGGGAGACGCTGCGTTTGCCGGGCGAAGACTCTTCCATCTCGGCGCGCATGGCGTGCAGATCATCGGAGGCGGAGATGACGGGGAACAGCAGAACGAGCGCGCAGCCTAGAGTGCAGATGAAGACGAGCGGGCGCACTGTCCAGCCTTTAGCACGATTACCAGAGCGAGACGAAGAAGTCCGTCGCCGCCACAACAACCACGCGGGCACAAGCAAAGACAGCCAACAAAGATTAAGAAACAGCTCCATATAAACGCAGATATTTTGGAGAGGACGCGCGCTCCGCCGCGGGACTGCTCCAAGTTAATAAGAATAATCAGGATAGCACAATGCTGGCAAGTGACCTGCGTGTTCGGCAGTGGACAGTATGACCCCAATGTCCGCTGCGTATGGCGGTTATGGGCTCTGCACTATCTGCAAAGGTTGGGGAGTTTGCAATCTCTGACGGAGGATAGCATTTCGCCTGGGAATTTCGGCGATGGCATCCGCATGGACCACGTAGCCGCCATAGGATAGCGCGCCGCCAAATGGAATCCGAACGTTGGTATTGCCGGCCTTCAAGTCGAAATGCTGGTAGCCGAGCGCGGTCGCGCGCCCGTTATTGGCAACGGCCACGATAATGACAGTCAGATCGAAGTTGTTCTTCGAACCGTTCGAAACTTGCACCGAGCCGTCGATCCTATTGTCATGCACCTTTGGCGATTCTAGCCATTCCAGCAACAAAGGCGCGGTCACTTCGGCTAGAAATGGTTTGGTAGCGGCGTGCGCGGGCTGGGCCGAGTCTTCAACTTTCAACGCAAACGCGAAACTTCCCGGTCGAGTCGGACGGCCGGACAGCCAGCCGTCTGGGGTGAGCGCTAGCCCATCCGGAAGATCGCCATCGGCCACGCTCCAGACATAAGGTGGGACGCCGCCCTTGGCGTGGAAAAGAGTGTGGAATTCCACGCCTGAGTCAAGCGGGGGCAAAGGTTCCTCCACGATGCTGAGCGGCAAAGGTTGCGCGGCCAGCAGACTGCAGAAACAGAACAGTATCCCGACGAGCCGAATTATTCGGGTCAAATTCATATTGGCTCGTTTGATTTTACGCTGGGCGCAGCGTAAAAGAACTTCAATATGTCTTATCGTTGGTCGCGGTGGTCGCAGCTTGTAATTGGCTTCCTACTTCTTTTACTTGTCGTATTGACGAGCGCCGATGCTCAGGCGCAGGCTTCAGTTCCCAAACAGAAAGCGAATAATGGCAATGCGAATGCTGATGTTAATGCGGAAGAAGCAGCGGTCTTCGATCGTATTTTGAACCACGTTCACTTTGATAATGACGGAACGGAGGTCAGCGAGACCGAGGCAGTGATTCGGATCCAAAGCGAGGCCGGAGTGGAAGAATTCGGCCAGCTGATTTTCGGATATTCATCGGCAATGGAAAAGTTGGACGTGGAATATGTTCGCGTACGCAAGCCCGACGGCCAGGTCGTGGTCACACCCGATTCAACAGCGCAGGACTTCGCACCCGAGGTGTTGCGGGAAGCCCCGATGTACAGCGATTACCGGCAACGCCACATTTCGGTGGCCGCGCTGCAGCCGGGCGACACACTCGAATATCGCACCGTGACCCGCAACATTATGCCACTCGCGCCTGGAAACTTCTGGTACGAATACACATTTCCAAAAGACATTGTGGTCAAGGAAGATCGGCTGGAAATCGACGTCCCGAAATCTCGCGAGATAAAACTGAAGACGCCCGCCCACAAGCCCGAAATTAACGACAATGGCGATCGCCGCACTTACACATGGGTAGTGAAAGATATCCGGCCTGACCGCGACAAAAATCCGAATAAAAGTGACGACTCTGACGACGAGTCCGGCCCCGATGTACAGTTGACGACTTTTGCCAACTGGCAGCAAGTTGCCGATTGGTATGCGAAGTTGCAAGGCGAGCGCATGGCTGTGGATGACACAGTGCGAAAAAAAGCCGATGAACTCACCAAGGGGGCAGACACCTCCGAGGAAAAAGCGCGGCGGCTCTATGATTTCGTGGCGCGCAACGTGCGTTACGTGAGCATTTCCCTTGGAGTTGGACGTTATCAGCCGCACTCCGCATCGGACGTTTTAAAGAGTGGCTACGGCGACTGTAAAGACAAGCACACATTGTTTTCCGCAATGCTGCGCGCGGAGGGAATTCAAAGCTATCCCGTGTTGATTGACAGTTCGCGCCAACTCGATGTGGATGTTCCGTCGCCTGCACAGTTAGATCATGTAATCACCGCGGCACGCATCGGAACTGGAACTGCGCTCACGTGGCTCGATACAACTCCGGAAGTGACGCCCTATGGGCTGATTCTTTATCAACTCCGCAACAAAGAAGCGGTGGTGGCCTCCGAGGGCGACGAAGGAGGGTTGCAGCGGACGCCCGCGGCTTCTCCGATAAAAACGTTCCTGCACTTCACACTCGATGGCAAATTCAGCGAATTCGGCGCGCTCGATGCGACACTTGAAGTCACAGCCCAGGGGGATCGCGATTGGCCGTTGCGCGGCACTTTTCGGCGATATTCGCAAGCGCAGTGGAAAGAGTTTGTGAAGGTCTTATCCACGGGTTGGGGATTGCCTGGCGATGTCGACGATGTGCAACTCGATTCCATCGAAGACACGAGCAAGCCATTCCATCTGAAATATCATCTCCACGAGGACCGGTATTTTGTGGTTCCGTCGACAAGTGTTAATTTTCGTCCAATCCCGCCGCTGGGGCTGCCGGTAATTCGAGCATCCGAAAAAAATACCGAACCAATAGACATCGGTCCTGCAGGAGAAATGGATTATCAGGTCCGATTGCAGTTTCCTTCCAACTACACAGTGCACACACCGATCGCGGTGAAAATGTCGCGAGATTACGGCGATTATTCGTCGACCTACTCTCAGAGTAAAGGAATTCTTGAAGGCGAACGAAAACTCGTCGTAAAGACAAATGAGCTGGCAGCGGCGCGGCGCGCAGACTACGAATCGTTTCGCAATGCAACGGAAAGCGATCAGGACCAGGTTTTGTCATGCACGATACTGGCGTCGTCTGGCGAAGGCGCGAATTCAGCATCGAAGATCGAAGGAAGTCCAGCGGAATTGCAAAAAGCCGCACTGAAGGCGTTGCAGAGCAAGGATTATCGCAGTGCGATTGACCTGCTGAATCGGGCCGTTGGCTCGGATTCGACCCTCGCGAAATCGAATATGCCGAATTCGTCCCTATCGGGTTCCACTCTCAAAGACGGTTGGTATGACCTCGGACTCGCGTACGCGGGCGCCAATGATCATGCGGAAGCGATCGCTGCTTTTCGTAAGCAGATCGAAGTTGATCCGAATCACAACCACGCGAATGTAGATCTGGCGATGGAGTTGCAGCAAATCGGAAAAAATGACGAAGCGATTGCAGCTTATCGGAAGCAGCTGGAAGCGACTCCGTACGACAGAACGACGCTCAAGAATTTCGGTTTGCTGCTGGTGCAAATGCGGCATGATGCCGATGCGCGCACGGAACTGGAAGCGGCCGCCGCGCTTCCTCCCGACGACCCAGAAACCAAGTTGGCGCTGGCGGAGGTGTATGCGCGCTTGGGCGAGAAATCCCAAGCGCAGGAGTTGATGAGGGGCTTGACGGGCAGTACGGGCGCTGACTCCAGCCAGGATATTTTTGTCGCAGCGCTAAGAAATGATATTGATCCGGCACAGTCCGAAAACGATGCGCAGCAAGTTCTCTACGACATAGGAGGGCAGTTCGACTCCGGCGAGTTCGATCGGCTGGGGCCATCGGCATTTTCATCGATGCGGCTGGTCGCCCTCTCATGGGCGCGAATCGGATGGGCGAAATTTCAACGCGACGAGAATCTGGCTGCCGTTCAATTTCTGACATCCGCGTGGCTTTTGAGCCAGTCAGGGACGGTTGCGAACCGGCTGGGCCAGGTTCTCGAAAAGGAAGGCCAGACAGAGAAGGCACGTCGCATGTATGCGCTGGCCGTGGCGACCGGCGGAAGCAGCGAAGAAATTCAGGATTCGCGGGCGCGATTGGCGAAGCTTCCGCCCGATCCTAAAGCGGCGGAGAACGATGCCGCTCAGTCGTCTGTTCAGTTAGCGGAGGCACGCACTGTGAAGCTTGGGGCGATCACAACGAAGCCAGCTTCGGCAAAATTCAATCTCGTATTCGATAGCTCGCCTCGCCCGGAGCGTGCTGAGTTTGTTGACGGTGACGATGATCTCCGCGCCGCGGCTGCGCAACTTCGCGAGAAGGACTTTCCTGTAAGATTTCCCGACGTATCTTCAGTGAAAATTGTGCGCCGTGGATTGTTGACCTGCGGCGGATCGGGATGCAGCATTGAATTGCTTCCCATCGAGAAATGAGATACGTACAGCGGAGTGAATCATGGCGGATTTAAATCAGAGGATTGCATCGGACCTGATAGCTCGGTACAAGAAGCTGGCCGGCATAGTTCATGATCTGGCAACGCCGTTGAGCGACGATTATTTTTGGGCCAAGCCCTTCGGCTTTGGCAACAGCTTTGGCCATCTCGCGCTCCATCTTACCGGTAACTTGAATTATTACATTGGAGCGCAGATTGCGAACACCGGCTATATGCGCGATCGCCCGCTCGAATTTTCCGAGTCGACTCGGCCTTCCAAAGCGGAGGTCTTGAAGAAGTTTGACCAGGCCATCGACATGGTGGTTGCGGCGATCAATGCCCAGTCGAACGATGACTGGTCAAGAGAATATAGCGCGGTGGGGGCAGATGCGCGCGATCGATTTGGAATCGTTCTATCGTGCGCGACCCACTTACATCACCATATTGGGCAGATGATGTATCTGGGATTCCAGTTAAGTCGGAACGATTGACACCAGGGAGGAAATGCGCGGCCTGCACGCAAAGCGAGTTTTGATAACCGGTGGCGCCAGCGGCATTGGGGCTGCAACTGCGGCGCGTTTCATTGAAGAAGGTTCCGTGGTTTGCGTCCTCGATCGCGATCCCGAAGCGCTGCAGAAGATCCAACGCGATCTTGCCGGACTCCAGGGAGTCCTCAACGCCGATGTTTCGAACTTGAAACAGGTGAAGGACGCCTTTGCCGAGTCGATCCGCCTGATGGGCGGCGTCGATGTGCTGATCAACAATGCCGGTATCAGTATTCGCCACAACTTTCTCGAAATCACGCCCGAAGAGTGGGACAAAGTAATCGCCATAAATCTGACCGGAGTTTTCTTCGTCGCGCAGACTGCGGCGCGCCATATGATGGAGCGCGGTAGCGGCGTGATTCTGCAAACGGCCTCAACGAACGGCATCATGGGATATCCGTTTTACGCGGATTACAACGCCACCAAGGCGGGCGTGATCGAGCTGACGAAATCGATGGCGCTGGAACTGGCTCCGAAAATCAGGGTCTGCGCTGTTGCTCCGGGATATGTGCTGACACCCATGCAACGCGCTGAGTACAGCGATGAGATGCTGAAAGAAGTGAACCAAAAAATTCCCTTGCGCCGTCACGCGCAGCCGGAAGAAATCGCCGCTCTTTTTGCATTCCTCGCCTCCGATGATGCTCAAAATATTACTGGCCACGTTTACACTTGCGATGGTGGGGAAACCGCGGGAGGCTTGGCCAGCCGCTAGATCCATGCGGCAGATTAGGCGATGATTTGCCAATGAAGAGCTGAATAAACCGATTGCATACCTGACCGCCTACGCCGGCATTCCAGTTTCCGCCTATAAATCTGGTGGACCTGCCATGCCTGCGGGAATCTTTGTCGAGAACATCCCGGCAAGCTACCGGAAGATGACTGCGCCACACCATGGAGATGGTCGTCTTGCCGAGAAGTTATAATCCTCAGCAATGCGGCAATTTTTTCGCGTCTTGCTTTTGGCCCTTGTGCTGATGGCGGTGGTGCTCGTCTCGGCGCTCACTGCCATGCAATTGGCCATTCACGGACGAGAGGTGGCGATTCCGAAACTGGTGGGTATGAGTCCATTTGAAGCGGAGCGTGCGAGCGCTGCGCTGGGCCTGCAAATGGTTGTCGAGAGGCAGTTCTACAGCACCGATATTGCCGAAGGAAAAATTGTGACTCAGATGCCAGCGCCGGGTACGAAAGTTCGGCGAGGCTGGTCAATCCGAGTTGCGCAAAGTCTGGGTCCGCAGCGAATCGCGATTCCTGACGTGACCGGGGGCAGCGAGCGCGTGGCGGAGTTGAACATATTGCGACGGGGGCTCACTCTCGGTTCTATTGCTCACGTCAATTTTTCCGATGCGCCGCAGGATCAGGTGATATCGCAGAGTCCGCCGGCGAATGCGAGTGGCGTAGCGATACCCAAGATTAATTTACTGGTAAGTGGCGGTCCCAAGCCGCTCGTTTTTGTGATGCCAAATCTCATTGGCCAGCCGTTGGGCAGCGCAACGCTGGAACTCAAGGACGCAGGCATTAAAGTCGGCAAAGTCGCTGTGCTTTCGTCGTCAGCGCCCAGTGTGCCCCAGGCGGCGCCAGTAGCGCCATCTACGGCGACCGCAACCAACGCCGCGAGCATGATCGTTACACAGATTCCGGCTCCGGGACAAAAGATCATGGCTGGCGGCGCGGTTAATTTCGAAGTCCGCTAGCCTTTCCAGATTATTTTCGTCCGGTATTTTCATCCGATCTTTTCGTCCGATCAGCCTCGTTCAATCAGCGCCGCGAAAAAGCCATCCGATGAATGCACGCCGGGAATTGTTCTCAAATACGGTCCTGCGAGAAGCGATGACACATCACATCCCGGCAGGAGGTCGCCAGACTGGCGCAGCCCTTCCAGTTCACGCCGAAAATCGACGACAACGAACTTCGATGCACTATCGAGTACCGTCTCGACCACAGTGTCGTTCTCCTCAGGTTCCAGCGAACAGGTGGAATAAACGAGCCGCCCACCAATCGAAAGCCGGTCCAGCGCAGACTTCAGGATGCCAACTTGCCGCGACTGGAGATCTTTAAGATCTTCGATTCTAAGGCGCCATTTGATCTCAGGATTGCGCGCAAGAGTGCCAGTGCCGGAGCAAGGTACGTCGGCGAGGATGCGATCGAACGCGCGAGAGAATGGCAACATGCGAGCATCTGCCGCAATGATGTGTATGTTCGGCGATCGACTGAGATTTTTCAGCAGGCGCGCGCGGTGAGCATGCAACTCCGTCGCAAACACTGTGGCGCTCGGGTTGCGCCAAGCGAGCAGAGCAGTCTTGCCGCCGGGTGCGGCACAACAATCAAGAATCGCGCGATCAGCGTTCGTGCGCTCCATATTTGCACTATCAATGCTTGCACGATCGATGTTGGCAGCATCACCGCTGGCACCCTCACGGTTCGAACCGTCACCATTCGCAGGATCAAGCTCCGCTATTTGCTCTCGACCCGCGAGCAGCGCGACCAGCTGCGAAGCTTCATCCTGAATCAGGAGACGGCGGTCCCGGAAGGGAAGTGTTTTGGTTACATCACCGGCAATTACGCGTCGTGCGCCGGATAGCAAGCGCCCACGCGAGAGCTGCACGCCGACCGCAGCAAGCTCAGCCTCGGTTTTGCCATTGTTGGTTAAATCGGTGTTGGTTAAATGGATTTGAGATTGGTCATCGGAAATGTGAATCGCCGTATCAGGCACGGTCTGATCGTAGGCGCAGATCAGCCGAGCGGTGTCGAGTCCATAGCGCGCGGCCCAACGTTCCACTAACCATGAAGGATGCGCGGCATTCTGAGCGAGCGCGTGTGAATCGGCCGACTCTCTGATTTTCGGGCTGACATCTTGCGCTCCAGCTTTGGCAATTGTCCGGAGAACCGCATTCACGAATGAAGCTGCCGAGCGCTTTCGCGCTGCTTTCACCAGTTCTACGCTTTCAAAGATCGCCGCCCGCACTGGAACTCTCGATAGAAATTGCAATTGATACGCGCCCAGCCGTAACGCTGCTAAAACTTCGCCATCCAGACGATCGATTCTCTGCGATGAAGCGGCGTCGATTCGCTGATCGAGAACCGACCGCCAGCGCAGAACTCCCATCACAAGCTGGGTAGTGAGTCCATGGTCACGCGAGGTAAGCTTCGTGAGGCGATCGGAATGAAGCAGTTCCGAAGCGTAAGATCCTTCGCGCTCGACTCGCAGAAGAATCTCGAAAGCCGCGCTGCGAGCTTGAGAGACGGCCATCGCAGCCTATTGTCCCAGATGGTCGCCGGATTTCGGGCGATAGCCGTTGATGAATTCCTGCGCGCTCATCGGCCGCTTGCCTTCGAGCTGAACTTCGATCAGCTCCAGCATCGTGTCGATGTGCTCTTTGCCCTTGCCGCAGCCAACAAACAAGCGCGATCTTTCCACTGCGATTTCGCCCGGCCCGAATGAAAGCGCATCATGCAACGGCTGTGCCCGGTGCACCCGCAACATTTTTCCTTTGAAGCTGGTGAACGCTCCCGGCCATGGCTGAAACCCGCGCAGGCGGTCGTAAAGTTCCTCCGCGGAGCGAGTAAAATCCATGCGTCCGTCTTCTCTTGTGAGAATCGGCGCAAAGGTAGCTTGTGAATTATCCTGCGGAGTCGCGCGCAATTGCGCAGCCTCGAGCCCACGCAAAGTTTCGAGCATCAGATCTGCGCCCATATCCGCCAGTTTGGAGCTCAGTGTCTCCGCGGTTTCCTCGCGAGCAATCGGAATTTCGCGTTGCATCAAGATGTCACCCGTATCAAGCCCCGCGTCGATGCGCATAGTTGTGACGCCGGTGACGGATTCTCCGCGCGCGATCGCCCACTGAATCGGCGCGGCGCCTCGATACTTCGGCAATAACGAAGCGTGCAAATTCAAATTTCCGAGACGAGGAAGATCGATCATCCACTGCGGAATAATTCGACCGTAGCCGACGACGATGATCGCATCCGGCCTGATTGCTGCAAGCTGCTCGCGGAATGCGGCGTTGTTCTTGATAGTGGGAGGTTGCAACACCGGAATCCCCAAGCGCGTTGCCGCCTCTTTCACGGAAGACACGCTCACTTCCATCCCGCGCCCGCGAGGCCGATCCGGCTGGGTCACCGCCAACGGCACGGATTGCCCGGTCTTGACAAGTTTTTCCAATGTCGGGACAGCGAAAGCGGGAGTGCCACAGAAAACGAGGGTCATAAAATGGGGAGCATAAAACGCGGATCATAAATTCGGGACGCGGCAGAACCGAGTCGCTACCACTCGCCAGCCTTCACCATTTTCTTGATCTTCCGTTTGACAAGGTCGCGCTTCAGCGCGCTGATGTGCGAAATGTAGAGCTTGCCGTTTAGATGATCCGTCTCATGCAGGAAAGCCCGTGCCAGCAGCTCTTCTCCGGTGTGCTCAAAAAACTTGCCGCTCAAATCCTGCGCGCGTATTGTCACGGTTCTCGCGCGCGTTACGTCCTCGCGAAATTCCGGAATGCTCAAGCAGCCTTCGCTATTCCGCTGCCGCCCTTCTTTGCTCACAATCACCGGATTGATCAGCACCAGCTTGGCGCCCGGGTCTTCCTTAAATGTCACGTCCACGACCGCGATGCGCTTCGAAATGCCGATCTGCGGCGCGGCCAGGCCAACACCACGAGCTGCGTACATCGATTCGAACATATCGTCCGCCAGCTTCTTGAGCTCGTCGTCAAAGCTGGTGATCTCCGCTGCCGCCTTTTCCAGCACCGGATCGCCGAATTTTACGATTGGATAAATCATTGGGTCGCGGACTAATAGTTTTTGAGCTGTTCCAGATAGCCTTGGAAATTTCGTTTCGTTTCTTTCATCGAATCACCGCCAAATTTCTCGAGCGCACAGCGAGCGAGCGTGAGCGCCACCATCGCCTCCCCGGCCACTCCAGCAGCTGGCACGACGCATACGTCCGAGCGCTCGTACGCGGCCTTCACCGGCTCGCGCGTCGCGAAATCCACCGACTGAAGCGGACGCCGCAGCGTGGAGATCGGTTTCAGATAACCGCGAACCCGAATCTCCTGCCCATTGGACACGCCACCCTCGATGCCTCCTGCGTTGTTCCGGGTACGCGTGAAGCCCGCAAATCCAGCATCGCTCTTATAACCGATTTCATCATGCACAGCCGATCCCGGGGAGTGCGCCGCGAGAATGCCGCTTCCAATCTCAACCGCCTTCACCGCCTGCAATGACATGACCGCAGCGGCCAGCAGCGCATCCAGCCGCTCATCCCACTGCACGTAACTGCCAAGACCGGGCGGAACGTCGTGCGCCACCACTTCGAACACTCCGCCGACCGAATCGCCGGTGCGCAGAACCTTGTCAACCTCTTCCTTCATGCGCTGCTCTGCGTCCTGATCGGCGCAGGACAGGAGCACCTCGTTCCTCCGCGCCAGTAATTCGATTTGCTCCCAAGGAATTTCGCGATCTGCAATTGAAACCGCGCCCACGGCAATCACATGACTGAGAACTTCGATGCCCAGCTCACGCAGCAAAAGCTTCGCCAGTGCGCCAATCGCAACCCGCGCCGCCGACTCACGCGCCGACGCGCGCTCGAGAACATAGCGCGCCTCCGTGAAATCGTATTTCAAAGCACCCGCCAGATCGGCATGACCAGGGCGCGGCGAGGCTACGCGTTTGTGCTTCGCCGGGTCGCCAGTCTCCACTGGCAAAGCTTCTTTCCAATTCTGCCAGTCGCGATTTTCCAGCATCGCCGCGATCGGCGATCCAATCGTTTTGCCGTGATGTATGCCCGAAAGAAAATGTGCACGGTCGGTTTCGATCTTCATTCGTCCACCGCGTCCAAATCCTTGTTGCCGCCGCCAGAGTTCGCGGTCCACGAATGCTTGATCTACGTCCAGTCCAGCAGGTAAGCCGGAGAGGAACGCAACCAGGGCCTCGCCATGCGATTCTCCGGAGGTAAAGTAGCGCAGCATGTGAAGGGGAATTGTAAATGATGAAGAAAAGTTCGGCTCTCGTTACATTTGACCGATGAACTCCGCGATTTTTGCGCCGCAAGAGCGGTGTTTGCGGGTACAATGAAACAACGCCAGCAGGGCTCGGAGTCGCCAGTCTGCGTGGACTCCCAAACTCGCCGCTTCGTCAAAGTACGCGAGGATTCTGTCAATGTTGATCAGCAACCCAGATTCAACCGAACCACGTCCGTTGAATGCGGAAAAAAACGATCGCATTCGTTGCATAATCGCGGACGATCATGAAATGCTGCGCTACGGCGTGCGCCGCCTCTTGGAAGATGCATCCGACTTCGAGGTCGTTGGCGAAGCAAGCGATGCGGCCGAGGCGCTGAAGTTGGTTTTGCGGTACCGGCCCGACATGGTGCTGCTCGATATCGGCATGCCCGGAATGTCTTCGTTCGAGGCGGGACGCCTGATTGAAGGACACTGCGCAGGCACGCGCATTGTGTATCTGACCATGCATGAGGATCGGGACTACGTGCATCAAGCGTTGCGTTCCGGAGCCAGCGGATATCTGTTGAAAGATACCCCTGCGCCATTTTTGCTCAACGCTCTCCGCGACGTGCATCGTGGCGAACGAACGCTAAGCCCGCAGATCCAGCGCCGATTGAAAGACGAAGCAATCTTGCGAAAGCAGCCGACACGAGTGCCGCTGCGAAGAAGTACCCTCACTCTGCGCGAGCGCGAAGTGATGAAGCTGCTCGCCGAAGGTCATACTGTAAGACAAGCGGCGGCGGTTCTCGGGATCGGCGTGAAGACCGTGGAGGCGCACAAGTTCAACCTGATGCGCAAACTGGATATTCACAACAAGGCCCAGTTGGTGACGGTAGCCATCCAAAAGAAAATTCTTCCAGTGCCGATCGCGATGCAGGGATAAAGCTAAAGATAAAGTTTAGGGATAGGATAGTGGGGCGTTAGTCGCCCATCCAATCGTCAGTCTTGCGCATATGCCGTGGCCGCTGCAGCAAGGCTGGCGAGATCTTGAACCTCAAAGTCCGGACGTTTTTCTGCCGCATCTACGGTCGAGGTTCTAACCGCGCCAACTCCGGGACGAGCTGACCTCCGATTCACCCAGACCGTCGAGATTCCCAGCGAGCGCGCTGGAACCACGTCATGATATACGCTCTGCGCAGCGTGTAGCAGTCGATCCGGAGAAATCCCAAGCTTGTGCAGGGCGAAATGAAAGTTGTTGACGGAGGGTTTGTAACTTCTTGTCTGCTCCGCCGTGATAACGTCGTCGAACCCCACCTGTAGATGCTTCTGTGTTTCCGCAAATAGATCGTCGTCAATGTTTGAGATCACGGCAAGCTTGTAGCGCTCTTTAAGCTCGTGCAAAGCAGTGACGGTATCGCCAAAAGGCCGCCATCTCGGCACCGATTCGTGCAGCGAGTGAATCTCGTCGGACGTGGCCTCAAAATGGAAGTGACTGGCAAACCCGCGCACCACAGATTGCAGCACATCTCGATACCTTTGGTAGGGACCGCTCTCCGCCGCGGCTTCAAGTTCTCCGTAGAGCTCGAGAATGGCAGCGTCAGAGAGGTGCTGATCATGATTGGCGAGAACGGTTCGCAAAACCTGCAAAATTCCCGACTCCCAATCAATCAGAGTGCCGTAACAATCAAAGCTGATGGCGGTGAATTGGGAGAAATTCATAAGCAACGAGAGCAGTTCAGTTCCGAGAAAGAATCCAATTGCAACCGAGTTTTGCTGAGAACTGAGAACCAGAAGCTGAGAATTTCCCTACGCTTTCTGTTCTGTGAACAAGTCAACCGTCGGCTCAGCGGCTATTGCGGGCTCTGGCGCTGCAGGAGCCACTGGCGCGGCATCTGGATTTTCCATACCGGTTTTTGCCGGCGGTTTCTCACCTTCCAAAAATTTTGCCGAATCGAGCAGCGGACGCCCCAGCGACGCGTTATAACCTGTCCACGGTCCGTCGAGCAGAGCTTCGCGTTCGAAGTGAGCCCGCATCGCCTCCATTTTGGAATCGAGATCGTCGAGGTAGTGCAGCATGAGCGCTTCTGGAAACATCGGCAGCTTCGGCGAGCCGAAGTCGTACTGGCCGTGATGGCTAATGATCATATGCTCCAGCAGTGTTTTCAGTTGCACGGGAAAGTCAGGTATGGCCGAGAGCTTGGCCTGCAGCATCTCCAGTTCGATAATCATGTGCCCAAGCAACTGTCCGCGTGTGGTGTAGGTAAACGCGCGATTGTAGGTCAACTCCTGAATCTTACCGATGTCGTGCAGAAAAGCTCCCGTTAACAGCAAATCACGATTGACCTGCGGATAATTCCGGCAAATGAGATCGCAGGAGCGGAACAGCGACACGACATGATCGAGTAGTCCGCCGATGTAGGCGTGGTGAAGCGTTTTGGCCGCTGGCGCATTGCGATAGCGCTCGGCAATCTCCGCATCCGCCATAAAAAGTTCCACCAGCGACTTCAAGTAGGGATTCTGAAAAGTAGCGACAAACTCCGTCAGCGTTCTCCAAAGTTCGCCAATGTCCTTTGTGGTTTTAGGCAGGTAATCGGTGAAGTCGATGTCGACTTCGTCCATGCGCCGCAGTTTGTGAATCGTCAGCTGAAAACGGTTCTTGTATTTGTTGACAAGTCCCTTGACCTTGAGGAAGTCGTCCTGTTCGAAGATGGCGATGAATTCTTCGACGTTATCCCACATCTTGGCTTCGATCTGTCCGGTGCGATCAGCCAGCACCAGAGCCAGATAGGGCTCACCATTTTTTTTGGCCTTGACTTGCTTCGAAGCGACAACAAAGCTGGATGTAATGATCTTGTTTTCCTGCTGGGAACAGTGGCAGATAAAGAAATCTTTCAATGAGCCTCCGCAAATCGCCTTGCCACATCCGGCGCCAGAAGGCGCATCTTAGCTCTAAAATACACCGAGCTTCTTGTTCTTTTTGAGCTTCTTGGCCTTGTCTTCATTGGTGGCGGTTTCGATGGGTTTCGTTTGCTTCGAGCTTGCGCCCGAATCAAGATAGCCCGGCTTGACGTCAATATATGCTTCCTCGCGCAAGGTGGTCAGGTAAGCACGCAGCGCGGGCTGCAATTTCTGCATATACAACGCATCCTGAATGCGCGGCTCAATTTCCTTCAGCGTGGGAATGCCCGCCATCTGATGCTGCGTGGCCTGCAAAATCGTGTAACCCTGCTTGACGCGAATCACATCCGTGATTCCGCCGGCCTTGAGCGCGAAAACCTTGTCTTCCAGTTCCTTTGCGAGTTCGCCACGCTTGAAACTCTGCAAGTCACCGCCCTCTTTCGCCGACGGTCCATCGGAGTATTTCTTCGCCAGGTCTGCAAACTGTGCGCCCTTGTGAAGCTGATTGAGGATATCGTCCGCTTTGGCTTTGGCTGCTTCGAGCGCGGCCTGCATTTCCGCATCTGTAGGCGGATCAGGCTTTGCGCCCGCTGCTGCGGGTTTAGCAGCTGGTTTCGGCGAAATCAGAATCTCGCTCAGCCGAACCGACTCGGGCTGCTCCAGTTCGGCGCGGTGCGCGTCGTAGAATTTCTTCTCCTCCTCCTTATTCATCGCCAGCTTCGATCCGACTTCCTGCCCGATCACCCGCTGCGTGATGATCTGGTTGCGCAGGTTTTGTTTGAAGTCTTCGAATGAAGCTCCCTGAGCCTCGGCCGCTTTCTCCAGGTCCTCCATGGTCTCAAGCTTCATTTCCTTGCGCATCTCGTCGAGCCGCTTGATCAGTTCGGTATCGCCGGTAATGCCGAGATCCTTCCCCTTCTGCAGCAGCAGTTGCTGATCAATCAGATCGCGCAGAACGTCTTTTTGTTTGTCAGCAAAATCCTTGTCGGCATTCGTTGGATCTTGCTGCTGCACCTCCTGCTTGAGCTGATCGCGGCTGCGGATGTATTCCGAGCGGGTGACGATCTCATTGTTTACACGCGCAACGATCTCTTCGACCACGGTATCGGCCGGCGAAAGCGAGGGGAGCAACAGCGCACATCCAACAGCGAAGAGCAGGGGAGTTTTAACCTTCATCGTTTAGCTCTCTGAAACCTGGGTACGACCCGAGGAGAAATTGTCCTTCTATTTTACGACGCGAGCAGCCCGGAGGCCAATAGTGCGGGTGGGTAGGCAGGTGGCTGTTTTGATTTCGGCAGAAAAAGTGGGCTAGCTGAAACGTCTCCCGACGCAGAGCAAATAATCCATTGAGCCGAGGAGGAGTTGAACGCATAGAGCGTTGACTCGTCCTCGTCTGCCGAAAAGCGCCGAAAAGCGTTCCGCGCTTGTCCGCAACGTCGCTTCGAATTGTTACCTCGAATCGTTACGATGGCCTAATATCCGGCTGGCGCTCGCTCTCCGATGGCATTTGCCGTCAAACGCATGTGAAGGAGAATGTCCAGACGATTCCCGACGATGGTGTTGAAATTCTGCGCCGCACCAACATCCTCGCCGCTGGCTGCATGAGGCGCTTCGGGAAGCCCATGAGCTACCATGAATGAACCCGTACAATGGGAACCGCTATAGGCTTCATTCGGTTCAGCCGATTGACAGCTTTCATCTGTAACCAACGTCGGCCAATAGGTACTCACTACAGTCCTCAACAATTGGGGAAAATCTTCACGGAACATTTTCGTGGAGCCGGACGCCTGGATAAAGCTTTCTTTCTGTCCGCCGGTGGCCGGGATGTCGAAAACGAAGGTGGCCTCGTGCGAAACTCGGTGAATCATCGGAGGCCCGTACACGGGACCGGCATACGCTTCACCCGGAGCCGCCTCGACATTGCGGTCCACCCGGGTCAGGACGAGTTCGCCCGTCGCCTGCAGCCGCCCATCAGATGTCCGCACGATCCGCTTGGAGTGGAAACACACCAGCGTGTGATTGGAAGTGTTCTCCAGCCAATGGGTCAGGAATTTTCCATCTTCATTAATGGCAGGCTCCATAGCCATCGCCGGATAGAACCTCAAGTCAATACTGGACTGTGATAGGTCGTCGTCGATTTTTACTCGTCCGTTGAGCCTGGCGAAGCCGAGAGCTACGTCGATTTTCGTTTTCCCGTAATCCGTCGTCGCGTCGGTGACAAGTTTTGCGTCGGAATAGCGAGGGTCCACGTGCCAGGATCCGGCCATGGCAGCGGGTTTATCTGGAGCGTTCATACCTAGAATACCCAAAGCTAGAATTACAGCTGCCCCAAATAGAGCCGTGTGTTTAAGCATTGTCGTTTCCTTTCGAAGAAGAATTCCCCCGGGCAGTTTTTTCCAAATTGTTGAGATTTGACGGAGCCCGGTTCAGCGAGGCGCTACACGAAGCGTAGTGGCCTACGCTGACTGGCGGAGTTTAGCGCATTCCCAAACTAAGTCAAGCTAATAATCCGGCTGGCTAGCTATATCTGGCTAGTTCCCACGAGTCAGCGCCAGTGCGGTTACATCGTTGTGTTTGGGAGCCATGTGCATGAAGTCCTGCACGCTTTGCAGAATGTTCTGGGAAAGATCTTTCGCCGACGAAGCTCCCGCTTGCATAACGCTCTTCACGCCGGCCAGTCCAAATTCGGCGTGTTTCGATTCCGCCTCCACCACGCCACGCGACACCACCGCCATCGAACCCGTAGGCCCGAGGCCAACAATGCGAGCGTCAGTCGGAGCCAGAGAAAAAAGGCCGAGCGGAAGCCCGGTCGCGGGCAGTTCGACGATGCTGGAGTGTCGCGCAGCAGTGCGGGAGTGTGCCCGGCATTCACATAGCAAACCGTTCCCAACTCTTCGTTATAACAACCGGCAAAGGCCGGGCAACTGCGCACTCCGCCGGCAGCCCGCATGATCTCCAAATTCAGCCGGCGCGACAATTCGACCATCGCTTCCGTCTCATTCAATTCGTCGCTGGAGAAGAGTTCTTCACCTGATGCGCGAAAAGACGCCTGCGCAGCCTGGATTACCGGCAGGCAGGTTTCACGCTTCCCAGCTACGTCGAGCAATCCGAAAAGAAAACGAAACGGGCCGACCCGCAGAAAATCATGAAGATCGCCTCCAGCCCGGGAGGAAAAATAAGCCACTGCCATCTTCGCGCCCTGCAGCTCCGGAGCGTCCCCCTGCACAATCTGAGGTGCTTCATCGCTTGTCGAGCCGAATCCGAGTTTTGAGAGCAACCCACTCATGAGCGGCGAAATTAACACAAAGCTTGAGGCGGGGCAATGAGCGGAAAGTGTGGGCTATTCGCCGTAACGTTCTTTCAGCCTGCGAGCCATTTCGTCCCGAAGTTGGCGGTAATCGGAGTGAATAGTGACGCGCAAAGCCGCTTCCGTCGAGCTGCCTTGGGATAACAGTCCCAGAATGCGCGAGATTTCGCTCATCCCGTAATCGTCGCGTATCTGTTCGGCAGCGGCTAGAGACTCGGCATAAGCAACCATCGCCTCCGGCCCGCCAAAGCCCATAAAACTGCCTTCGAGCACGTTGAAAGGGATCTCATTCCCGCTCGCGAATAATTGTGCGAGCTGGCGACCGTATGCGCTGAGGACTTACCCTCCTCGACCTGTGCAATGCCTTCGTTCAGCCAGGTCGGGCAGCGATTGCTCGACATCTGCGACACGAACGAGTGCGTCAGTTCATGTTTCAGGACGCGGGCCAATTCGGGAGTAACGCTCTGGACTCCGCTGATCGGGATGCGCAGTTTGCCGTCATTGAGGGCGCCGCTCCACGCGGGCGCGCGCGTCACGTCGAAGAACGCCTGCTGCGTATAAAGCGTGACCGCAATAGTGTTCTGAGGCGAATAACCGAGATCGCGCACCAGGTCGTCGTAATCCGAGTCCAGGGTGGCGAGCAGATCGCGGCGAAAGGCCTCGGAAGTATCTTTACCTTCGAAGTGGAGGTTGAAGTGGCTGCTCTCGCGTTGTGAGAAATCGGATTCGGCACTTGATTCGCGTTCCGCGCGAGCAAGATATTGACTGACGGTCGCATCAGGACGTAGCGCCAGCGACTTTTTCCACGATCGAATGGCGTCGGGCGTATGATCACTGGCAAATTGAACAAAGCCCAGCATCGCTATGGCGTCGGGCGAGCTAGGATCAATGCTGGCGGCGTGTTGCGCGTAGGGCAAAGCTTCTGCGGCGTGACCCGTGCGCATCAGCGTGGCGGCGTAATAGATGAGCAGGGTCGAATTATCCGGCTGAAAACGAAGCGCAGCCTGGTAATAGCCCTTCGCCTGCGAAAAGTTGCCACGATCGGATTCATGCTTTCCCGCAAGAAAGTAGGCCGTGGCCGTAATCTCAGGACTGGAAGTTTGCGCGATGTTGGAGAGTGCGTCGATATCAACTTTGCCGTCACGAATCACTTTTCCGACAACGTCGGCCTCGTGGCTGAACGACGGCGCAGGCGGAGTGATATCGGGAACGGTGGGGGATCCCCCCGAACCGGCGCGGGCCGGAGCGACCCCACCAGACTCGATGCGCTCGACGGAAGATTTCGGGATGGCATAACTATCTTCGCCAAGATCATATTCGATGCGGTCTTTGGTCTCGCGGACCTGGTCGGCCCAGATGGTGCGTCCATTCTTAAGATGAATGACATCGGCGGACGCGGGAAGCGCCCCCACAAGCATCAGAGTAATAAGAGTTAGTCGGCGCACTGCGCTGATTCTAGCAACCGCATCATGCGGGCAGTAAGGTGACAAAGGTGCTTGAACTGGGGACCGCGCCCGTCGCAAGAAGTTTCCAGTCGTCGGTTCCAGGATCTCAGTGGCACCAGGCGACCGCCAGGTTTTTGAGAGCCAGAGAACTGAGAGCCGAGAGCTGAAATTCATGAATCGCCGAATGATCGGTCTGACATGGTGGTTGCTGGCCGCGACGGGTTGCTCGGCTCGCCGCCGCCGATCCTCAATGTCCGCAAACGACCAGCGACCTCTACGCGCGAATTCGTTCTGTCACTCTCGATCCGCAACGTGTATACCGCATTCGTGACGCCTCGATCGACCGGCCTAGTCTCCATCTGGATTTGGACGATGGCACGATCTCGTTTACTGAAGATATCTGCGGACGAATTACGGGCGCCGCGTTTGAGGGTGAGGGCGAGATACGGCTGCGGCCTCCGAATCGCGAGGAGCGCGGCTCGTTGGCACTCTTCACCGGAATGGCAATTCTCGAAGAGCAGTTCACGTCCGCGTACTTGCGCTTCAATGACGACACGGCCACGGCCTTGCAACCATTTCTGGCGGCCGCGCCGGACGGCGCGGAGTTTGTAACAAAGTGGCGTGACACGGCACAAGCCCTGGCCGATTTTGACGCGTTGCGTCTGCTCCTGGACTTCAGTCATTTCCTCCCCGTCGAGGCGGGGGAACGGCGGGCGTATTCTTCCGTCCAGGCAGGCGATGAGAAATTTCCACCTCTACTGCACGCGCATCTGCTAGGCACAAAATTGGGCGCTTTCGAGGTCATATGGGACGCGGCGAACACTGAGCCACTCTCAGCGGGGCAGCCGCGGAGGAAAGATGGCACCTTGTTCTTCGATTCATGGACCTCGTTTGTACCTCCCGGTGCTGGCAGTGTCGCCGCATCTGCACCGGCCGATCTCTCGATCACGAATTTTCGCATTCGCGCGTCCGTCGAACCTCCAACCATGTTGCGAGCCGCGGCGGAAGTGACTGTGAGAATTCGCAACGGGGGCGAAAGAACGCTGATTTTTGAGCTGTCGCGTTATCTGAAGGTTGATTCCGTTGAGGCCGATGCAGGGCCGCTAGAGTTCATCCAGAATCCGGCGATCGAAGGAACGCAGTTGCAACGGAAAGGAAACGACCTAATTGCGGTTGTTTTCCCCGCTCCCCTTCCGCCCGCGAAAGATTTGAAACTGCGCTTCAGCTATGCAGGCGAGGTCTTGTCTGAGGCGGGAAATGGATTGCTCTACGTTGGCGAGCGCGGTATCTGGTATCCGAATTTCGGATTTAGCCCGGCGCAATTCGAACTCGAGTTCCACTATCCCGCAAGTTGGACGCTGGTCGCGACCGGAAAAAAGATCGCTTTTAACGCAGATCAGGAAGGAGAAACAAATGAGTATCAGCCCGGAGAGAAGGTTTCGCGCTGGATCTCCGAACGCCAGATTCCGGTAGCCGGCTTCAATCTGGGTAAATACATTCGAGCAGACGCGAAAGCGGGCAAAATTCTGGTCGAGGCGTACGGAACAAAGGGAGTAGAAAAATCATTCCCTACGCCACCCTCCGAGGTGATCGAGAGTCGCCGTTTCAGAGCCTGACGCGATCGCGACAGCGATCGATCAGCGCCCTTGGTAATAACTCCGCCGCCGCCGTCTCCGGCGCACGATCTACAAGCCGTGGCTGACAAGGCTGCCATGGCGATAGAAGATTTTTCCCAGTGGTTCGGACCCTACCCCTTCAGTTCGCTGGCGCTTACGCAGATGCCAGGAAATCAAAGCCAGGGTTGGCCCGGACTCGTGTTTCTGTCGAGCTTCGCCTTCCTTAGCGCCCAGGAGCAAACCGATTTACATCTGGATCCAGTCGCCCGTGCCATTGACAGCCAGGTCCTTGTGCACGAAACGGCGCACCAGTGGTGGGGCGATCTGGTTCTTTGGAAAGGCTATCGTGATCAATGGCTCTCCGAAGCCCTGGCAAACTATTCATCGCTGTTAATCCTGGAGGAGCAGAATCCCACGCAATTCAGAGCGGTTCTGGAAAAGTATCGCCGCGACCTTCTGAGCGAAAATAAAGATGGAGAGCCGTTGCGCGAGGCCGGACCAGTAACTCTGGGACTGCGCCTGGAATCTTCGCATTTCCCCAATGGCTACGAGGCCATCAGCTACGAACGCGGCACATGGCTCTTTCACATGCTGCGATCGATGTTGCGCGACTCAGCGGTGCACAGCTCAGCCTCACATGACTCAAGGCTGCGCGATGCTGAATCATCCCGTTCACACAAGGTGCACGAGAGAGCGCCGAATTCAGACGAGCCGTTCTTTCGCGCCCTGCGCAAGATTAGAGAACGCTATGCCGGAAAAGCCATCAGCACGCAAGAATTAGTGCAAGCTTTTGAAGAAGACCTGCCGCGACCACTTTGGTACGAAAAACGTCCCAAATTGGATTGGTTTCTGAACGGTTGGATCGAAGGCACCTCCATTCCAGAACTCGAAACCCGAGAAATTCGCATCACCGACAAAGCCGGCGTCACGATCGCAACCGGAATGATCGTACAAAAGGACGCGCCCGATGATCTCGTCACCGCCGTTCCGGTATATGCATCCACCACCGCAAACACGCTTGTTTTCTTGGGCGAAGTGCTGGCAGATGGCCATGACACAGCGTTTCGCTTGATCGCGCCAAGCAATACGCGCAAGATCGTTCTCGATCCTAATCAGACGATTCTCACTGCGCCGGGTAAATCACGGCCGCTACCTCTGAACGAGGGACATTAGTGCTACGCACGTCCGCGCTCCTCCCATAACGAGGCGATGCAATTGCTGCACCTTCGCCGGGAAGTGGGATCGGGGTGAGAGTGTGGCTCTTCAACCGTCTGCGTGCGGGAACCAGCGACCCCATCGCCGCACCATCCTTCTGGTTGAGGACGAGCCCTTTGTGTTGGACGCAACCAGCCGCATTCTGCAGACCGCCGGTTTTGAAGTTCTGCCTGCTGCAAACGCGCAAGAAGCGATAACAATTTTCCAGGAGCGCAATAATGGCTTCAAAGCCCACAGCAGCCGAATCGATCTCGTGATGACAGACATGGTTCTTCCCGGCCGATCTGGAGATCAACTAGGGCAGCATTTGCGCCAACATTCCTCGGACCTTACCATCCTCTTAACCTCCGGTTACGCCAATCCGGAATATGAAGCCGAAGCTCCCGAGTCGCGCACCTATTTCCTGCCAAAGCCGTACTCGAAGCGTATCCTGATAGACAAAATCGAACAAATTCTGGCGCCGCAGTTTCTCCAACGCTCGGCAACCCAAACTCGATAGCAACGCCCGCAACCAAGCACCTTTCTCACCTGCAACCTTCTGCGGAGTTTATAATCCTCCGTTCCCAACTTCACTTCCGGGGTTCACGACCAAACGATCGAAGCCCGACTCCTAACAGAATGGAAGCGGAACGAAACAGAACGCAAGGAGAGCAAATGACCCTAGCAGGCCGAGTAGCGCTGGTCACGGGGGCTTCGCAAGGCATCGGCCATGCCTGCGCGAAAACGCTGGCCCGTGCAGGCGCCACCGTGGCCGTAGCCGCGCGCAATCAGCAAAAGTTGGAAGAACTGGTGGCCGAAATCGCAGCCACCGGGGGCCAAGGCGCAGCCTTTGCCATGGATGTCTCCGACGAAGAGCAGATCAAATCCGCCATCAAGCAGGCCATCGCCCAGCTAGGCAAGATCGACATCCTGGTCAACAATGCCGGCATCACCCGCGACCAACTGGTCATGCGCATGAAGCGTGCCGACTGGGACGCCGTTCTCAACACCAACCTAACCTCGGCCTATCTCTGCGCCCAGCAGGTCATCCCGACGATGCTGAAGCAGCGCTGGGGACGCATCATCAACATCACGAGCGTCTTCGGCCAGATGGGCCAAGCCGGACAAGCCAACTACGCCGCATCCAAAGCTGGACTGATCGGCCTGACCATGGCCATAGCCCGCGAGCTAGCCTCCCGCAACATCACCTGCAATGCGGTTGCCCCAGGATTCATCGAGACCAATATGACCGCCGCCCTAAGTGAAGAATTCAAGCAAAACGCGGTAAAACAGATCCCATTAGGACGGGTAGGCAAACCCGAAGACGTAGCCAGCGCAGTAAGCTTTCTGGCCTCAGAAGAAGCCAGCTACATCACCGGCCATGTGCTGAACGTAAACGGCGGTTTGCTGATGGGGTAGTATGCACGTGTTAGCGGGGCTTTGCGCGCGAGCTGGCCGCCCTGTCGTTGAACCTGTTGTCTGCGGCAGAAATTGTGGGGTTTTCAAGACGGGAAATTAACGGTTCAGTTGTGGACCGCTTCCAAACGAGCGTGATAGCCCTTGCGCGACCGTATCTGCAGCCGTTTGCCATTTTTTTCGGCTACAACTTTGATCGTGCGATAGCTTCCATTCGGTTCAAAATCTGCAGGAGTATAAGCAATGAAGTAGCGGCTGCGAATCACATCGCGCAACTTATCGAAGGACTTGCCCAAAGTCAGCAAATCGCCTGGAAACATTGCTTCTCCGCCGCTTTGTTCGGCGAGGGCTTCTAAAATTCTGTCGGCATCGGTTTTGTCGCGAATTTCTTCCCGGGTGCTGATGGCGTAAATCGTTACTCCAGTTCTTTCCGCAACCTGAATCGTCTGCTTCAGGCTAGTGTGACTGGAGTTATCTTCGCCGTCGCTTAATATCACCAGCACTCGCGCTACGCGCTCGTGATCAGGATATTTTGCCAGTTTCCAACATGCTGAGGAGACGGCATCGAAAAGCGCTGTGCCTCCTCCGTTTGTCAGCTTTTCGATTCCCTTTCCCAAGTCGGTCGTGTCGGCAGTGAAGTCTTGCATGACAGTGCTTTCGGTGGCGAATCCGGTGATAAACCCGAGATCAGAGCCTGGCCTCAGCACTTTCTCAACGAACTGACTCGCAGCCCGCTTTTCGAACGAAAACCGGTCATGAACGGAACCGCTCGTATCCACCAGCAAAGCGAGACGCAGAGGAAGCTTCGATTGCGGAGTAAATTGGAGAACGCTCGCTGGAGGCTTATCGTCGTCGCGGATCTTGATGTCGGACAGCTGTAAATCGTTCACCATATGTCCATGACTGCTAACCGCAAGGAAAAGCGCGACCTCGTCTACGTTTTTACGAATGGTCCATGCGCTTCCGCCATACGAAAAATTTGGAGCAACTGAAGCTGCCCCTCCGATAGCACCCTCTGCCGGTTCCGCTTCGGCTAATTTGTTGCAGTCATCGCAGGAGGTCTCGGATTCGTCGCCCAGTGCGCTCAGTTCTGCCTTCAACCTGTCGCTATTGGGAAATGTCTGTAATTTCTGAGGAGTGGAAACGGTGGTTGCCTGCGGCCGGGCATTTGCGGCCGCTGCACGCACTTCTTTATTACGCGTCAGAGCAGCCAGATTCTGGCGTGCCACTGGAGCATACGCATTGGTGGGATCTTCATTCAGAAAGAAGCGAAGCTCGTTCTCCATACTCTCGAAATCATTGATGGACATCGCTGCGGACGCAGCCACATAGTGCACATTTGCCATTCCCTTGTGATCGATGGCATGCACTCGCCTGGCGGTTTCGAGGGCTTGCGGGTATTCATGAGCTCCGTTTTGCGCGTACGCCAACGCGGATAGGGCTCTGGCGCTGGCGTGAATAGACACGGCTTTCTGGAGTTGTGCTTCCGCGGTCGCGAAGTCTTTCGTCGATAAGGCGAGAAGGCCGAGATTGAGGAAAGATCCGGGAAACTTCTCATCGATCTTCGCCGCTGCTTCGAATTCGCTCTTGGCTCGAGCAGCATCATCCTGATCGAGGTAAGCGAGTCCGAGACCGATGTAGGCGGCGACAAAATTGTGATAGTCCGCGATCGCCTTTTGAAGGTGCTTGATCGCTTCCATCGAGTTCTGCGCTCGCATCAATGAGATGCCGCGGTTATATTCCTCAATGGCCTTATTAGGAGCATTCAGGTCGAGCGCTGAAACTGCACCAGAATCGATCAACTCTTTGTCTTGAGCTTTTTGGTGATCGGTGTCCTTCAGGTGCTTGTTCTGTTGGTCGAGATACATGTTGGTGAAGTCGATTTGCGCAAAAGCGGAATCTGGACCTGCGTTTATGTATGGAATTTGCGCGCGTGAGGAGATTGAGGCAGAGATGCAGATAGCGATAATCCATGCGATCGAGGAAATATTATGCTTTGAGGATCGAGGCCGAGATGCAGATTGCACGAAACCTACTCCTGCGAGTGATATCACTCTAAATCGTGTTGAACTCCCGCACGGCGGGGAAGGTCATGCCGACAAGGTCCAGCCCGTGGAGGCATCATTATAGCTGGGATTCTCCTATCTATCCTTGGAAATGATCCTTGAAAATGATGAATCTGGATGATCGTCTTTTGGGCATAGGTTTTGGAGGAACTGTGCAGCGATTTTCATCAGGGGCGCACCGGCGGGGAAGGCCATCGTGCAAATGCGGATGCCTTTTGCAGGCAGGCGGTTGCATTCTTGGATTGGATGAATAAGGTGGTTAGTTGATGTAGACGGACTAACGCAGGGGGCGGATGATCAGGATCATGCCGGGACGCAGGGATGCAATATTTTGGTTGTCGTGCTTCAGGGCGGTGACGGTTGTGTTATACGAGTTGGCGATTGAATAAAGGGTTTCACCCTGTTTCACCTTGTGACGCTTGACCAGGGCTGCTTTTGACGCGGCGGTTTGAGTTAGTTGGTGATGGGTTCCTACGGCGCGTGACCCCGCACGTCGGGTTGCCGTTTTGACTTCAGCTGTCGCGGTTACGGGCAAGTGAAGATAGAGGATTTTTCTCCCGGCTAAACTCTCTCCTTTGAGATGGTTCCAACCGCGAACCATTTTGGCGGAAACTCCGAAATTATCGGCTATCGATTCGACCGTATCTCCTCGTCTTATTTTGTAGCGAGTAATGGCACGCGCGTAGGTGCTGGTATCGGCATCTTTGCCGGTCGCAATCGGGATGATCAGGCGAGTTTCGGGTGCGACCGCCGCTTTGTCCAGTTCATGATTCAATCCCTCGTTCAGACCGTTTGCTTCGGCGATGGCTTTTGGAGTGGTGCGATAGGTTCGGGCGATTGAGGCCAGCGTTTCTGGTCCCTGTACTTTGTGATAACGCCACCAGACTCGCTTATCGACGGGAATTGAAGCCACAGCAACCTGAAACTTATCGGCCGTTCCGGCGGGAAGGTGCAACTCGAACTGGCTGTCTTTTTCCGTCGACCGCGGCGTGGTCATTCTCAGCAGGCTGGGATTCAGGTCGAGCAACTGTTCGGTGGTTGCGTCTACGCATTCAGCGGCGAGCCGTAGGTCAATGGGATAGTTGATTTTTACGGTGTCATAGGGAACGGGCTTATCTTTTACGACTGAATCCAACCCATATTGAGCCGGATTTTTAGCCATGATGGTCACGGCCAGGATTATAGGGACGTAATTTCTCGTCTCTTTGGGAAGGACGTTGCGGCGGTAGAGCTCCCAGAAATCGGCGTAACCGGTGCGCTTTACCGCGCTCTGAACCGTGCCTGGGCCGGAGTTGTAGGCGGCCATAGCGAGGTACCAGTCTCCGAATTCGTTGTAGAGGTCTTTCAGATGATGTGCGGCGGCCCTGGTCGCTTTCTCCGGATCCTGGCGATCGTCGACCCACCAGCTGCGCTCGAGGCCATAGCCTTGGGCTCGGCTGCCCATGAATTGCCACATGCCTCTTGCTCCGGCGCGGGAGACGGCTAGAGGATGAAATCCAGACTCGGCTTGGGCCAGATAAATCAGCTCCAGTGGCACGCCTTCTTCCTTGAGGATGCTGCGAATCATGTCTTCGTAGCGGCCGGAGCGGGCGAGGGCCCGTTCGAAGGTGCCTCGACCTCGGTTGGAAAAGTAGGTGATAAAGCCGGCGACCTGATCGGTCATTACCAGCGGCAGACCAGAGTGCGTCGATCGAATTTCGGCCTCCGCTTTGGCCTTGACGTTGGCATCTACCGTGGGATTCAGTTCGTTGGCTTCGTCGATAGGCGCCGGTTCGGATTTTTGCTCAGCGAAGCCATCTCCCTGCTGCAGGGCTGCCAGTTCCAGGCCGTTGACGCCATCCAGAAGGCGGTCAAGTTCCTGTTCCAGGCGATCGTCGCCCCGCAGGTCAAATCCGCTGCCCAGAAGCAGGTTGAAGGCTGAGTCAAAATTTTGTTTTGCCGCCTCCAGGTGACCGGAGTGGTAGTTATCCTGCCCGGCTTGGTATTCTTTTTCAACTTTCGCGATGAGGTCGGCTGTGGGATCAACTTCGAGTGCCTGTGGAACTTGAGGTTGGGACTGGGGCTCGACTGCTGCCTGATTCGCTTTCTGGGGATCGGGCTGACTGCTTGCCGCCACCAGGCTTGGGGCCTGAGCTTGAGGCGGAGGCAAGAAAGTTTTCTGCGCGCTTTGGCAGGCCAAGGTGGCCGCCAACGGGGCGGAGAGGAGGACGGCTAGATAGCCTCGCGAAAAAAAACTCATATTTTCAAGAACTTATTCGCAACCTAATCCGCTGCATTAAAACACTATCTTAGAATGAGATGGTACTATCGCGAAATTCGTTGGGTCAATTCCGCAGAAGAACATGGGCCTGGTTACTTTAGGAACTGGATGGCGATGTTACTCCAGCCAGTGCGCGACGGCAACGAGTCTTTCGCCGTTTCGGTTCATCGAAAGGACAATCGAAAGGACATATGAAAGCTATACAAATCAAGCAAACGGGCGGCGCCGAGGTGATGGAGTTCGTGGACTTGGCGGTTCCACAGCCTAAGGCCAACGAAGCGGTGGTGAAGATCGCAGCGGCAGGCGTGAACTATATTGACGTTTATAACCGCGAAGGACGCTACAAAGCGCCGCTGCCGCTGGTTTTGGGACAGGAAGCCGCAGGCGTGGTTTCAGCGGTTGGCGCTGAGGTGCACGATGTGGCGGTTGGCGATCGCGTCGCCTACTCATCGGTGCTGGGGAGCTATGCCGAATATGCAGCCGTTCCAGCGGACCGGTTGGTGAAGATTCCATCAGGAGTGGGAGAGCGAGAGGCTGCGGCGGCCATGCTGCAGGGGATGACGGCGCATTATCTTTCGCACGATACGTATCCGCTCAAGAAAGGGGACACGGCATTGATTCATGCTGCTGCCGGCGGCGTGGGGTCATTGCTGGTGCAGATGGCGCACAATATTGGAGCGCGGGTGATCGCCACAGTTTCGACTGACGAGAAGGCAGCGCTGGCGAAAGGGGCGGGAGCGGATGAGATCATTCTTTATACGAAGGTTGATTTCGAATCTGAAACTAAACGGATCACCGGCGGCAAAGGCGTGGATGTGGTCTACGACTCGGTGGGCAAGACTACTTTCGACAAGGGATTGAATGTGCTGCGTCCGCGCGGGATGATGGCACTGTTCGGGAGTTCTAGCGGGGTAGTGGCTCCGATTGATCCGCTGGTGCTGACGCAAAAGGGATCGCTGTTTCTTACGCGGCCTTCTCTGGGCAATTACATTTCAACTTCGGAGGAGTTGCAGAAGCGAGCGGGCGCGGTCTTTGGCATGATTCGCGACGGCAAGCTTAAACTGCGGATTGAACACACATATCCGCTGGCGGAGGCGCAGCGGGCGCACCGCGAGTTGGAAGGGCGCAAGACGACGGGCAAGCTGCTGTTGTTGCCATAGGTCGACCTCATTTGCCGTACGCCGTTTCTGTTGAGCGAAATTAACTGACGCTGTCTTCACGCGCCGCGGATAAATTGCCCTTCCTTCGCTTCGCTCAGGATGACAATTTTTGTTGCGGCCTGCGGGAGTAATTCTGCAGGTAGGCGGGAAGATCCTGGCCACAACGTTCGTCACGAATTGCCCCACCGACCGTCATCTGGAGCGGAATCACTCCTGCCCAGGTTGGGAACGCGTAATCTTCTTCGTCGTCTACTGGCGGGCCTACGCGGACTTTGGCGGAAAATTCAGTGATCGGAAGGCGCAGGACAGACGTGACCTTCAGCTCTTTTTCGCTCGGCTGGCGTGAATTCTCCCAGCGATGGGGAATGATGTGGTCGCTTATGGCTCGCAGGGCGACGAGCTTTTCTGCCGGGTCATCGACCTTCGTTGCCTTGCCTAGAATTACCACCGAGCGGTAGTTCATCGAGTGATTGAAGACGGAGCGGGCGAGAACCAATCCATCGAGCAGGGTGACGGTTACGCAGACGGGAACGCCCTGATCGAGGTTGCGCAACATGCGGCTGGCAGCGGAGCCGTGGATGTAGAGGATGTCTCCGTTGCGGCCGTAGGAAGTGGGAATGACGTAGGGCTGGGCTTCGGAGTTGATTACAAAGCCTACGTGGCAGAGGAAAGCTTCGTCGAGGATTGCGTTTACGGCGTCGCGGTCGTAGACGGCGCGCTGCGGTTCGCGCACTACGCGGGTGCGTGGGGTGGGATTGGGATTGCTTGAATTCTCGCTTGTGGACATGGAACATACTTCCCAGGCAGGCGCCAAGAATGGTGACGGAAGATTCTAACAGGTTGGAGGAGACGGCTCGGTGTTACAGGAGCCCACCGGTCTTTATCGCCAAAGTGCTGAGCGCCATTTCCAGTTTGGTGATGGCTTCGCCTAATTCGGGATGGCTTCCGGCTTTCGCCTGGAGTTCTTTCAGAATTCTATGGGCGCTGGCAACGTGCTCTGCGGCTTCATTTGGAGTTTGCTCGGGCTTCGGTTCGGTGGGAGTGGGCATGGGTTGCTCCATTACAGCTCTAATTCTAACTCTTGCGGAGCGGACACTCTTGTCCGCTGCTCTTGACTTCGAGGTGGTGGGAAGGCCGGCGTTACGGCTCTGACGCCAAGACCGAACCCAGAGTCAAATGCGACGCAACAAGAACGTCCGCCCCGCACAACGTCAGCGTCTCGGTTTTTTTGCGCGTTGCGGCTGCTCTTCCAAGACCGCAAACTGAATCTTCTTCTCTACCGGGTCAATGCGATCTACGAGCACGCGCACGCGGTCGCCCAAGCTGTAGGTTTTGCGCGAGCGCTGGCCGATGATCTGTCGCGTATCTTCGTGGTAGACGTAGCGGTCATTCTTATCCCAGCTGTCCAGCGTGTTTAAGGGGACCAAGCCCTCTATGAAAAGGTCGGTCAGTTCTACGAAAAATCCGAACTTGGTTACGCTGATGATCAGGCCGTCGAAGTCTTCGCCGATGCGGCCCTCCATGAATTTCATTTTTTTCCATTCCATCAGGCCGCGTTCGGCCTCATCGGCGCGGCGTTCGGATTGGCTGGATTCGTCGGCAATGGTGTGAAGTTCCTCTTGCGGGATCGGGCCGCCGAGAGGTTCCAGGGCATGCTGATGGGCTTCGCGATCGCGGCGCTTGGACCACGGCGATGGCGGCGCAGCGAGATCGTAGAGGTCCTTCGACTGCGCAGATCGCTTCGCTTCGCTCTTCGTTCCGCTTCGGTCAGGATGACCAGTTTTCAAAGATAACGATCGCGAAGTGCCCACCGGCACTGCTCCATCCATTTTTTCGGCGGAGTCTTTCAGCACCTGTTTCAGGATGCGGTGCACGATCAGGTCAGGATAGCGGCGGATGGGCGAGGTGAAATGGGTGTAGGTGGTTGCGGCCAAGGCGAAATGTCCGCGATTTTCCTCGGAGTAGCGGGCTTGCTTCAGCGAACGCAGCATCAGGAAACTCAGGATTCTTTCCTCTGGCTTGCCTGCTATTTTCTCGGTCAACTTTTGATACATGCGCGGGGTGATGTGGACCTCTTTGGGAACTTCGATTTCGCGGACTCGCTTGCCCGTGCCACGCGCTTCTCGGCGGTCGGCTCTTAGTTGCACTCGCTGGATGGGCAACGCGCCTACTCCGAGTGAATATCCGAAGGTCGCTGCTATCACTTCGAAGTCGTAGACGCGCTTGGCATCAGGTTTCTCGTGGATGCGATAGAGCGAAGCTATGCGTTTATTTTCCAGGTAGTGCGCTACACACTCGTTTGCCGAGAGCATGAATTCTTCGATCAGGCGATGGGCAATGTTGCGCTCGGAACGGGTGATGCTCTTCATCATTCCGAATTCGTCGAATTCGATTACTGGCTCGGGAAGATCGAAATCGATCGATCCCCGGCGCTTGCGTTTTCGGTTCAGGATCGTCGCCAGGTCACGCATGCGATCGAAGTGCGCGACTTGATTTGCGTATTCACGGCGGGCGGTTGCGTCCGCTTCGATGACTGCATTTACGGCGGTGTAGGTCATGCGGTTGGCAGAGCGGATCACGCCTTGGTTGATTTCGTAGGCGACTATGTCACCCTGCCGGTCGATCTCCATGGTGCAGGAGAGCACCAGACGATCGACCTGGGGACGCAGGCTGCAGATGTCGGTCGAAAGTTCCAGCGGCAGCATGGGGACGGCGCGATCGGGAAAATAAACGCTGGTGCCGCGCAGACGGGCTTCCTGATCGAGTGGGGAATTTGGCGTTACGTATTGCGCTACGTCGGCTATATGCACTTGCAGTTGGTAGTTGCCATTTTCGAGTTCGCCGACGTGCACGGCGTCGTCGAAATCGCGCGCGGTTTCACCATCGATCGTGACTATTGGAAGTGCGCGGTAGTCGCGGCGATGACGTAATTCATCTGCGGTAATGACGGATGCGATGGCTTGCGCTTCTTCGACCACCTCCGGCGGGAAGCGGTGCGGCAGGTGAAACTTTCGGATCATGATCTCGACGTCGACGCCGAAATCGTCCTCTTCGCCGAGAATTTCGATCACTCGTCCACGCGGATTTTGTGTGGCGCTGGGCCAGTCTGTGATTTCTACGTCTACTACTATGCCCTCCAGGTCCTGCCAGTCGGCGTGAACTGCAGCTTCTTCGCCTATTACGCGGTCGCGGGATTTTTGGCGCTCCGAAGCCTTGGGAGATTCTGGGTGCTCCATCCCCGGAGGTATTACGATCTCCTGCGTCACTTTTTCGTCGATGGGCTTGACGTAATTATGGCGGCGCCCGTAGTGGAAGATGCCGACAACGGTCGGATGCGCTCGTGCCAGGGAGCGGATGATGCGACCTTCGGCTCGGCCATCGGGCCGGACGGCTGTGACTTCGACCAGCACGCGATCGCCGTGCATGGAAGATCCGGTGGCGTGCGGGGGAATGAATACATCGCCGGCGAGCCGCGTTTTCAGACTGTCATCGAGCGAAATGGTTTCGGGGATTACGAAGCCAAAGCCATCGCGATGCATGGTCAGGCGGCCGATGAGCATATTGCGTCCCTTGGCGGCCTGGGGAATCGCGTAGCGCTCGGAGTCGACTTGCAGCAGTTCACCTTTGCTGACCAGCGCGAGTAGGCGATCGGTGAGTTCGCGGCGCGCCTCGCCTTTCGCGCCCAATTCGCGCAGGAGCTGTTTATGGCTCGCAGTCTTCTTGGGTTGGCGAGCGATGTGCCGGAGGATCGCGGAATCTGAAAGCATCAGTTCCTAGTTTCTCAGCTCCCAGTCTTCGATTCCAGTTACTGAGAACTGAGGACTAACATCAGCGCAAATATTTTTCTTCCAGAATTCTTCGATGATGCAGTTCGTGCCCGGCGATGATATAGGCCAGGGCTCGCACGGTGACCTCGTTCTTGTTCGCTATGCCGCGGCGGGTCCATGCGGCCTCGTCCAGATTACAAAATAGAGACAACGTGGCGCGGCGCACGGCTATGTAGTCCTCGATCAAGTCGGCCAGCGGACGCCGCTGAAAGGGACCGTTGCGGACGTAATCGTCCTGCTCGAAGCCCTCTATGGGAGTAGCGTCGCCACGCGCTATACGCAAGGCGCGATAGCTCATGATGCGCTCGGTGTCGTTCATGTGTCCAAGAACTTCTTTCACGCTCCACTTTTCAGGTGCGTAGCGGAGATCACCGTCAGCCTCGGTCCGTCCAGAGAGTAAGAGCATCGTCTCGCGGCGCTGCTGATTGAGCGCAGCAAGAATGTCAGGGGTCTCGGCAGTGCTCTGCACCAGTGAAATGTATCGTTCGTAGTAGGGAGCATACTCGCCGGCTTCGGGCCGACTGGGAGCGGTTTCGATTGTGCTCATTAAAGAACCTCTGCCGTTACGGATAGAAAGAGCTTCCGCAATCGGCAGGATTATATTATCGCGACCGGGACATCCCGATGGGGAAGGGAAGAAATGTCCCGGATCAGGAAGCGATTACTCCAATTTGGCTCCGCGGGGCGAAGGGATCTCGGCGGGGGAACCATGGCAGGAACTAAGAAAAATCATTGGAAACTATGGATTTCCACAACCTCTTGGGGATACTGGGGAGTACAATTCGTTTTGGCCCCCGAAATGCGGTGGTGTTTCAGAATCCCTTAATATAAGGAAAGGATTTCGACACAATGTGGAAGCCCACGAATCAACCTGCGACACCTGGTCGGCCGGCTGAGCCGGAGCGTCCGAGCACCTCCTCGGCACCGACGGCTGCTCCGAGCATGAGCGTTAGCCCGACGAGCGAGCCTGCTCCCGCGCCGCGTCCAGTTACGACCACCACTTCGGACCAAGCCACGATCGGCAAGTCTCTGGTGATCAAAGGTGAAGTTACCGGCTCCGAGTCTTTATATATTGATGGCCGGGTCGAAGGATCGATCAACCTCTCCGGCAACCGTGTGACCATCGGTCGGAATGGCGTGGTCGCAGCCAACATCAATGCGCGCGAAATCGTCGTTCTCGGCAAAGTGCGCGGCAACCTAACTGCCAGCGACCGAGTGGATATCCGCAGCGACGGTTCGCTCACGGGCGACGTGGTCGCGGCACGTATCTCAATTGAAGATGGCGCGTTCTTCAAGGGCGGTATCGACATTCGTAAAGCCGGATCCGCCGGAGCGAAGGCAGAGCCGAAGTCGGAAGAAATTACGAAGAACGTTTCGTCACAAGAAGCGGTCGCGGCACGAGCTTAAGTCTCTCCGGCTTGACCGCCGCTATCCGACAGTTCTAACACAAGGGCGTTCCTGTTCTCGGGAACGCCTTTTTGTTTTGGGGTTTGCAGCTCTTTTTCAGCTCTTAGGGAGTTCACTGCATTTGTCGCGTTGAGTCCTGCTCTCAGGTGACGCTTGGTTGCGGTGTTTGAGGTTACGGTTCTTTGCCGGTAGCCATGGTTTCTACGGCTTGACCTTCGGCCAAGCCCGGCAAGGCGATGGGCTTTCGCCTTCGAAGGTCGGCGGGTAGTTGCGAGCGCAACAACCACAGGCCGGCAGCAACGGCTGCGGCCCAAGTTAAAGATCCCAGCGCCAGCGCGAGAAGATCGGCGCGTCGGCTGCCATTGAGCGCGATTCCGCGAGTCACTTCGTAGCTCAGTCCGCCGGAGACGACGCCAATGAGCGCGGCTTTTCCTAACTCCTTCCAGTTCATGCCACCGAGCGGCACCATGCCGCGAATGTGAAGAAGCACGGCGATTGCGATGGCGTTGGCACTGATGCCAATATCGGAAGCGATTGCCAGTCCGGTAACCGACAGAGTCCGAAACAGCAGCGAATAGATGGGTAAGGACGCGAGCGTAATGAGACTGCTCGCAATCATTGGCGTAAGCGTATTGCCTGAGGCATAAAAGGCGCGGGCGTACAACGCTTGACTCGACCACAAAGCCAGCGAAAGCGAAAACCAGAAAAAGTAGATGGCAGTGGATTCGGAATCGGCGAAGGTGAAGTGTCCGCGGCGATAGACGAGATCGATGAGAGGGACGGCAATGGCCATCATCAGCCCGGTCATCAGCAGAGATGCGGAGGTAATGCGATAGACCGACGCATTCACGGTGGCGGCAAATTCACTGAACTTTTTTTCGCCGAAGAGGCGCGAAAAGAATGGCAGCGAGGCCTGGCCGGCAGCTTGTCCTAGAATGGCGATGGGAACAGCGAAGAGGCGCTTGGCATAGTTCAGCCGCGCGATGTCGCCGATGCCGCTTGAGGCAAAGTAGCGGAGTATCCAATCGTCGGCTGTGACGAGTGAAACGCCAAGCATGAGCGGGATGGAGAGATGCACCCATTCGCGGAAGGCGGGGTTTTTCAGATCGAATGAAGGCCGGTATCCGGTGCCGATTTTGGCTGCGCCAATGGCGTTGATCAGGAACGGCCCGGCGATACTTCCGGCGAGGGCGCCGAAGGCCAGTGACGATATCCCCATCTGGCGGCCAGCAATCACTCCGCCGACGATGATGAACACGTTGTAGATCAGCGGGCCGAAAGCTGGCAGAAGAAAGAGACGGTGCGAGAGCAGCACCGCCGAAACGACTCCTCCGACATAAAAGAAGATTTGCGCGGGTAGAAGAATACGCGTCAGATGAACGCACAGCTGCATTTGCTCGGCCGTGAAGCCGTGGAACATCCAGCCGGCAAACTGGGGGGTGAAGACCTCGGCCATAATGGTACCGGCCACAAGAACCGTAGTCATCACGGTAATGATGATCGAAAAAGTTTTCTGCGCGTCTTGCTCGCGCTTCTCCGCCATAAAGCGCGTATAGATGGAGATGAATGTGATCGACGCGGTGCCGCCGGCAACTATGTAGTTAAGCCAATCGGGCAGGGTAAACGCGGCTACGTAGGCGTCGGTCTGCTGTCCGGCACCAAAAGAGTAAGCGATGTAGGCCTCGCGGATGTACCCGATCACGCGCGAAAGCGTGATGGCCGTCATCAGCAACAGGGTCGCAGAAAAAGCGGTGTGCTGGTGCGACGGGCGGAAGAAGCGTAGCAGACGCATCGTTTGCAGATTAACGCATCCGAGCGCCGGTGCGAGGGTTATCGTGAGGCTGGAATCGGGAATGGCAATTCGCCCAGAGCGACTTCCTTGGTAGACTCGCGGAGCAGATGAATCCCAAGATATTGCCTGCCGACCGAGGCGCCGATTTTCAGCAGGCAGAACGCGTTCACGGAAGTTTCCTCGCAGCAGCCGAAAAGCGCGCCCTGATCTGGATGGCCGAGCGCATGCCGCTGTGGATTAACTCTGACCTTCGGGCGTGACCTTCGTTTCTGCTTTTGGGGGTTACGCCGCCGTCGTGCTCGGGATATACTGTTGTTGCTGCTATGCGCTCCAACGGCTACATTTCGCTCCTTCGTACCTGCTGGATAGAGGGACGCGCTTGTCCTCGCCGATATCTTTCCGTTTTGCCTTCGCACGTGCGCGCCAATCTTTTTGGCAGCGACTAGTTCTTTGTTCCCATTCTTGCTTTGCTAATCGCTCGAGCCTTGGCCTTAGTTCCAGCTTCCAGCAGTAGCAGCGATCTAAGTGCGGATGCTCGAACTTCGGCTAACGAACTTCGGCTAACAACCAGTGAGATACAGGAATTTAGAACTACCTGGAGGACTCCATGACCACCAAAACATTGACTGTCGGTCCCAAGATCAAGACTGCACTTCCCGGACCTAACGCTCGGCGCATTCTCGCGGGAGACGAGAAATACATTTCGCCTTCTTATACGCGCTCCTATCCGCTGGTTGCCAAGCGCGGGCGCGGCGTGGTGGTAGAGGATGTGGATGGCAACGAGTTTCTCGACTTTTCGGCGGGCATCGCCGTGGTTTCTACCGGCCATTGCCATCCAGAAGTGGTTGCCGCGATTCAAAAGCAGGCGGGTGAGCTGATCCACATGTCGGGCACTGATTTTTACTACGAAGGCCTGGTGACGCTGGCGGAGAGGCTTTGAAGATTGCGCCCATGCCCGGTCCGCACAAGATTTATTACGGCAACTCAGGAGCCGAGGCGGTCGAGTGCGCTTTGAAGCTGGCTCGCTATCACACCAGGCGGCAGCAGGCGATTGCATTCTTCGGCGCTTTCCATGGACGAACCATGGGTGCGCTCTCACTGACCGCTTCGAAACCGCAACAGAAGCGACGTTTCTCACCGCTGGTGCCCGGAGTTACGCATGTGCGCTATCCCGATGTGTATCGCGGCTGTGAGGCTGGTCCGCAAGATGCCGAGAAATTTGCCCTCGGTTGTGCACGCTACATTGAAGACAAGTTATTCAAGACCATTCTAGCGCCTGAAGAAGTTGCCGCTATTTTTGTTGAGCCGGTTCAGGGCGAGGGTGGATACGTAGTTGCGCCACGATCTTCATGCAGGAGTTGCGCCGCATTTGCGACAAGCATGGAATCCTGCTCGTTTTGGACGAAGTGCAGAGCGGCGTGGGCCGCACCGGCAAGTGGTGGGCGGTGGAGCATACTGGCGTGCAGCCCGACATCATCTGCATCGCTAAAGGCATCGCGTCCGGCATGCCGCTTGGCGTCACCTTGAGCAAGGCTGAACTTATGGACTGGGTCCCGGGCTCACATGCTTCAACGTTTGGTGGCAATCCCGTATGCATCGCTGCAGCGCTGGCCACGCTCGATGTGATCGAGAAAGAGGGATTACTAAGAACGCGCAGGCGGTTGGCGACCATATGCTCAATCGCATGGCTGGCTGGCCTAAGAAACATAAGATTGTCGGCGATGTGCGTGGACGCGGTTTGATGATTGGCGTCGAAATCGTGAAAGACCAGGCTACCCGCGAATACGGCGCCAATGACCGCGATTCCATCGTCGAGCAGGCATTTGAACGCGGCGTTCTATTTCTCGGGTGCGGTCCGAGCACGATTCGCATTGCACCGCCGCTCATCGTTACAGCGGATGAGGCTGACGTCGCTATGGATGTGTTGGAAGAGTCGATTGCCATTGTAGAACGTGGCAATCGCTAGTAATCGCGTAGAGGTCGATATGGCGAACGGAACCGTGGAATCGATTTACATCGCGTCTGTGGCAGCGGGTCCGCCGATAACCGTGACTCAAGCGGTCGCAATTCCGGGGTCTGGGCTTGAGGGCGATCGATACGCATTGAAACTCGGAACGTTCTACAAGCCCAAACCGGATTTCGAGCTCACATTGATCGAAGCGGAGGCGGTTGAGGCGCTTTGCAGGGATTATCAGATTGAGCTTTCCCTCGGCGATGCTCGGCGCAACATCGTGACTCGCGACGTGCCGCTGAACCACCTGGTGGGCAAAGAGTTTGCTATTGGCGAGGTTCGCATTCGCGGCATCCGCCTGTGCGAGCCTTGCGATCACTTGCAGAGACTGACTGGTAAACCAGTGATCAAGGGACTAATGCATCGCGGTGGATTGCGGGCTCAGATTCTTACTCAAGGCACGATCCGCGTTGGAGACGCGGTCACCGCCATTCAGAAATAGTCAAAGATTCAACGACTAGAGATTGAGTCCGGCCCGATTTGTAACAAACGTGCGGTGACGCTCATCACATAATGCGCAGTGTGTCCGCGCGAGGCTGAGATTGGTGCCCCATGCTTTCAGGACGGCTGACGCAGGCCACAATACGCGCGCTGGACTGGCTGACTGCGATCACGCTGCCGTTAGAGGATATTCCTGAAGGTCATCGTACTGGGCGACGCGGAGAGGAAGACGCGTATTTCTATCTGCGTCGGCGCGGTTACACGATCATTGCGCGCAATTACCGATCCCCGCATCACCGTGGAGAACTGGATCTGGTCGGATGGGATCGGGATGTGCTGTGTGTCATCGAAGTGAAAACTCGTACGAAGCGTGACTTCAAGCCAGCCGAAGCAGCGCGTCGATCGCGAAAAACAACGGGAATTATCCTTAGTTGCGCGCGACTTCCTACGCCAGATGCCGCCTTTGTGCCAATGGGGCCCCCATCCCGCACGCTCTTCGCGGGATCGGGTGGAGTGGCGCTTTGACGTGCTCGCCGTGTACTATGAGCACGGATATTCCCAGCCCTCATTTGAGCTTTTTCAGAATGCGTTTTCTGTGTCGTACAATCGCTGACTCGCGAAGCAGGGCTTGCGGACTCCTACTGAGAGGATTAGTACGTGCCTGAGTTAAGAAAAGACCCCATTGTGGGCCGCTGGGTGATTATTTCGACGGATCGCGCTAAACGGCCTACCGATTTTGTGCGCGAGGCGGTAAAGATCAAAGGCGGATTTTGTCCCTTTTGTTACGGCAATGAAAGCAAGACGCCTCCGGAGATTCTGGCGTATCGGCCGAGCACAAATGGCAATACTCCGCAGAAGGACGGCGCCGGCTGGACGGTGCGCGTGGTTCCCAACAAGTTCCCGGCGCTCGGCATTGAAGGCAATCTGAACAAACAAGCTGAAGGAATGTTCGACAAGATGAATGGCATCGGCGCGCACGAAGTTGTGGTTGAGACGCCGGACCATAATTCCACGCTGGCCTCGCTTCCGGCGAAAAAGATCGAAGATGTGCTCTGGGCTTTTCGCGATCGAATTCTTGATCTGAAGAAAGACCGGCGCTTCAAGTACATTTTGCTTTTCAAGAATCACGGAGAAGCGGCGGGCGCTTCGCTCGAACACTCGCATTCGCAATTGATCGCATTGCCGATTCTGCCAATTTATGTAGTTGAGGAACTGCAAGGCGCGAAGCAGTATTACATGTACAAAGAGCGTTGCGTTTTCTGCGATGCCATACGGCAGGAGATCGAGAGTGGCATACGCGTGGTGGCTGAGAACGCGGATTTTATAACGCTTGCGCCGTATGCTCCGCGGTTTCCGTTTGAAACGTGGATTCTTCCCAAGCGGCATGAGTCGGCGTTTGAAAATTCTTCGTCGCAGATGTTTGAAAATCTTGGCCAAGGCGCTCAAGCTGCTGCTGATGAAAGCGGACCGCGTACTCGACAATCCTCCCTACAACCTGGTCGTGCATTCTTCGCCCGCACAGGATCCGACGAATGAGTACTACCACTGGCACATCGAATTCATGCCCAAGCTCACAAAGACGGCGGGATTTGAATGGGGGACGGGGTTCTACATTAATCCCACGCCGCCGGAAGAGGCGGCGAAGTTTTTACGCGAGGCCAAGGTGGAGGATATGACGCCGAGCACGGTGGCGGTACGGTAGGATGTTTTGAGGTCGTGGGTGTAATCGGGATTTTGCAACAGTTGGTAGTTGTGTCATGATCCCGGCATGCGCCCTCTGGTTCGTAGCCGTCCTGTGGCTCACGAAAAATGACTTTGGATTGTCTTTCCTGCTGGGCTTAGCTTCTTGGGGCGTGCTGATGGCGATAGATATGCATTCTCCGCAGGGTGGCCTCGTCGACACCGCAATTTGGCGATTACTTGCTCCTGTGTACCGAGCAGGCTTCTACGTAGGTACGATTTTATTTCCTGCGCGTGCGGCACGAGGGATGAGCCTTCCAGTGGTATCGTTCGGCGCTGCGGCGGAAATTCTAGTGCTGGCCGCATTTTTGGTTCATCGGTATTTGGGTTGTACGTCGGATGCGCTCAGAAAGGCGAAACGGAAACTTCCTCGGCCCATAACTCATTGTGTACTCGGCTATAAACCTGGTTTCCAAATCAGGTGACTACAATCATTTACCACGGGAACGAATGGAAGTTCGGCAGGCCGCTGACCGGCTAGCGGAGTTATCCCTGGGTCCGGTCCAGAACCTCGGCATGCCACGCCATCTGGATTGCCTCGAGTTTTGCTTCGTTTGATTTCGAGGGATCATCTTTGAAGTCCGGAAGCGCAGTCACATATTTGTGCAGATCCGTGAAACGTACCGCAAGCGGATCGACTTCGGGATGGGCTTCGGAGAGCAGAATTCCGATGTCGTCGGGATCGTTCCAAGTTAGTTCTTTCGGCATGGTGAACTCCGCTTTTCGTCGTTGCTTTCTTGGCCAACTTCGCTTCCGCTCATCCGCGAGCAAAGGCGAACGGCCAACACGAACAGCGGTTCTTAATGCTCTTCCGAAACGTAATTCCGGTTCCACGCGGGAATCTCAACGACTACTTTGCCGGGCTTCTTGATCACGGTCTGGCACCCGAGACGCGAGTTTAGCTGAAGATCGGCGGCCATGTCGAGTTTGTCGGCTTCGTCGTCCTCCATTTCCGAGATCAGGTCGGCGCCCTCTTTGACCCAGATGTGGCAAGTGGTGCAGGCGCAGTTTCCTCCGCAAGCATGATCGAGCTTGACGCCGAAATTCAACGCCACATCGAGCAGCGATTCTTCTTTGCCATGATCTTTGTATGGCAACTTGCCGTGTTCGAAGGTCACTGTCTTGCCTTCCGGCAGAAACGTGACCTCAACTGTGTTTTCGTTGTTTTCGACGGGTGGAGCATCCATTGTGGTTGTTCCAGTCCCCTGCGTTTTCTTGTCAGACATATATAAACCCCAGGCTTCAAAGTTTCAGAGTTTCAAAGTTGAAGAGCCGCCAAGTCAGGTTTCGCCTTGAAGCCTTGAAACTTTGCAACCTTGAAACTTGCTTTATTCAAAATCTGCCTTCGCTACCGGATGGCCGGCATGCGGACCTTCTTCCATTTCCGCTTCATCCATGGCTTTTCCTTTGAGCGCGGTCGAGACGGCAGTATCCATCATCAACTCCGCCAAGTGCATCGTGGCGCCATTCAGCCTGTCTATAGCTTCGCGGATGGAGTGATAATCGTCGCCTTCCTTCGCCGCAACCAGAGCCTTCTCCAGAGTTTCGATGTTGCGGCGTTCCTCATTCGTAATCTCCAGCCAGGCGTGATTTCTCTTTCCCTTCGCAAGCGCTTGCGACAATCGTATCTGCTTCGCGACGCGCCTCGATGATCTGGCGCTGGCGAAAATCTTCCTCCGCATAATCGAAGGATTCGAGCAGCATGTTCTCGACCTGTTCGTCGGTGAGACCATAAGTCGGCTTGACGTCGATCTCGGCTTCCTGTCCGCTCCGTTGCTCGCGCGCTGAGACGCGCAAGATGCCGTTGGCATCGATCAGGAATTTGACTTCGATACGGGGCATGCCAGCGACCATGGGCGGAACGCCCTTTAGATCGAATCGCGCGAGCGACCGGCAATCCCGCGCCAGTTCGCGTTCGCCCTGCAGCACATGAATCGCGACGTTGGTCTGGCCATCGACCTGAGTGGTGTAGTACTGTGTCGCCGAAGCAGGCACGGTCGAGTTGCGCAGAATAATCTTGTCGGTCACGCCGCCTGCGACTTCGATTCCAAGCGACAATGGGGTCACGTCGAGCAGCAGCATTTCTTTGGTGATTTCGGAACCGCCGCCTAAAATGTTCGCCTGCACGGCCGCGCCTAACGCAACCACTTCGTCTGGATTCAAGTCGGTGTGCGGAGTGCGTCCAAACAGATCCTGCACTAGGCGCCGCACTTTTGGAATTCGCGTTGAGCCGCCGACGAGAACGACCTCGTCGATCTGCTCAGGCTTCACGCCTGCATCTTTAAGCGCCTGCTTGCACGGTCCGATGGTACGGTCGATGATCGGTTGGATCATCTGTTCAAACATTTCAAGAGAAATTTCGCGCTGATATTTTTTCCCGCCGGGTAAATCGACATCGAGTTTTGCCGAGGGCTGCGTCGAAAGCACTATTTTGGCTTCAATCACGGCCTGGCGGATGCGCTGCACTGCTTCTCCGCTGTGACGCACATTTTTTCGAAAATCGAGTCCAAGGTCGCCGCGAATGTCGTCGAGTGCGATTGCGATGAGCAGGTTGTCGATATCGTCTCCGCCGAGATGCGTATCGCCATTGGTGGCAATCACCTCGAAGATTCCGTCGTGCAACTTGAGAATCGAGATGTCGAAGGTGCCGCCACCAAGATCGTAAACGGCGACAATTCCGTTATTTTTCTTATCGAGACCGTAGGCAAGGGATGCGGCCGTAGGCTCGTTCACCAACCGCAAGACATTTAAACCGGCAATCCGCCCGGCATCTTTCGTCGCCTGGCGCTGCGCATCATTAAAATATGCGGGCACGGTTATGACCGCCTGGGTTACGGGCGCTCCGAAAAAACGCTCTGCATTGCGCTTGAGTTGACGCAGTATCAACGCTGAAATTTCGGGTGGAGTGTAGGTTCGATCGCCGATTCTGATGCGCAGAACTTCACCCTGCTGAAGATCCTCCGCCAACTTGAAGGGAAAAAGCTTCAGTTCGTCCTGAATATCTTCCGCACCTCGGCCCATCAGACGCTTGATTGAATAAACCGCCCGCTCCGGCGTTTCGATCAGGTATTTGCGCGCAGCATTGCCCACTATGATATGCTTCTGCTCGTCGAGCGCGACCACCGACGGGACCAGATTCAACCCGTCTTCTCCGGGGATGACGACTGGAGAATCTCCCTGCATGTAGGCCACGAGAGAATTCGTGGTGCCGAGATCGATGCCGACGATGTAATCAGTTGCCATTTGTAGGATTGCAGAGGTTAGAGGTCAGATTGCAGAAGTGAGAGATGGGTAGTTTGGTTTTTACCTCTGCAATCTGACCTTTAACCTCTAACCTAGTTTTCCATTGCCTCATTCACATCCCGCAACAGGTTGCGGATGTAATTCCTTCTGTTCAGCACATCCAACATCTTGTCGAGAATTTTCTTGCGGTCGGCTTCGGACCCTTCGTCCGCCGCCTTGTCCCACGCGTTCCACTCAGTCTTGAGTTCATTCAAAAGCTCGTCGTGTTTTTCTTCCAATGAAAGCTTGGCTTTGCCAATTTCCTCAAGCAGTGCGGGGTCGTCTTCACCCATTTTCTTCTGCATGCGCAGTTCTTCGAGGTGCATGTTCAGCTCGAAGACCTCCTCCAAAAGATCGGGAGGCACGACCTGCTTCTTCAATTCTCCCGTTGCTCGGGCCTTTTCTGTCGCCTGTTTTGACTGCTCTTCCAGTTCCACGCCTTCAAGGCGCAAAAGATATTCAGTACGCTTGATCGAATCTTTCAGAGTGCGGTAGGCGTCGTTGAGCATGGAACTTTGTTCCAGACTCCAGGCACGTTCCATATCTCCAGCCTGCCCAAACACGTCTGGATGGAGACGGCGACTGAGCGCATAGAACTCTTTTTCCAATTCAGAGGAGTCGAGGTTGAGTTTGCGCGGGAACCCGAAAAACGTAAAATAGTCGACCGGCACCGGCGGTTGCACTTTTCCACAAGAACTGCAGAAGTGCACCGCCCGCATGGTACCGCACGACCAGCAACTCGGGGTAGCGTCTCCGGGGCCCTGGCCCGGCACGATCAATGATCCGGACGACAATGACCCTGACGATTTGAATTCCACGTTTGCCATACAAAATTTTGGGCGAGCGCACGGCCCGCCCTCGCCACTCAGACTGATTTCTCAGCAAACCTTTTGCGGGAGCAGCCCGCGCCACGCTTTCGCCGTCGCCACGCTTTCGCTAAGAGAACGAACTGCCACAACCGCACGACTTGGTCGAGTTCGGATTCACGAACACGAACCCTTGCTGCATCAGAGTTTCCTGGTAATCGAGAGTCAACCCATGCAGATAGATAAAGGATTTCGGGTCCACGAAAACACGCACATCGCCAAATTGAAACACGCGATCACGCTCGCGCGGCTGAGTATCGAACCGTATGTTGTAACTCAAGCCCGAGCATCCGCCGCCTTGCACGCCCAGACGAAGGCCGCCCTGTTCTGCCGAAACATTTTCTTTCACCATCGCGGAGCGGATTTTCTTAAGCGCGTTATCAGTCACCTGAATGCCCTTGGCCGGAGCCGCGGGCGGCGCAGGTTTGACCGCGAGCTCGTTCAGCGTTTCGCCTTTGACCGCTTGATTCATGTCGAGTTTCGAATCTTACTGCGCCGCCTGCACGGTCGCCGGCTTCGCGGTTTCCTGCTTCTTCTTCCAGTCGCCGATCGCGGCTCGGATGGCATCCTCTGCCAGCACGGAACAATGAATCTTTACCGGCGGCAAAGCCAGTTCCTTCACGATCTCGGTATTCTTGATCGCGAGCGCCTCGTCGACGGTTTTGCCTTTCACCCATTCCGTCGCAAGTGATGACGATGCAATGGCCGAGCCGCATCCGAAGGTCTTGAACTTGGCGTCTTCGATGATGTTGGTCTGCGGATTCACCTTAATCTGCAGCTTCATCACGTCGCCGCACTCGGGAGCTCCGACGAGACCAGTGCCCACATCGGCATCCTTCTTGTCCATTGACCCAACGTTGCGCGGATTGTTGTAGTGATCGATTACCTTATCGCTGTAAGACATTTCTGCAATCTCCTTGAAAAATCTAAAAACGACCGCAGGGGCTAAAGCCCCAACTTATTCAGCTCGAAGCGGCACGGCTGAAGCCGTGCCCTTTCAAAACCCGTACCCTTTTCTTAGCCTTGCCCTTTCACAACTAATGCGCTTCTGCCGCCCACTTCACATCTTTCAAGTTCACGCCCTCTTTCGCCATCTCATAGAGCGGCGAAAGTTCGCGCAGCCGCAGCACCGTTTCAACTACGCGGTCAGCGACGTAATCGATTTCGGCCTCGGTGTTAAATCGACCAATGCCGAAGCGAATGGAGCTGTGCGCTAGGTCATCGCCCGTGCCAAGAGCCTTCAACACATAAGATGGCTCAAGTGTCGCGGAGGTGCATGCCGATCCGCTGGAAACTGCGATATCGTTGATGCCCATCAGCAGCGACTCGCCTTCGACGTAGGCAAAGCTGATGTTCAGATTGCCGGGAAGGCGATGTTCCATCGAGCCGTTGATATACACCTCGTCGAGGCGGCTCATGATGCTGTCTTTCAGCCGGTTGCGCAGGCCCGCCATTTTGCAGGATTCCTGCGGCATCTCTTCCTGCGCCAAGGCACACGCCTTGCCCAGGCCCGCAATTCCTGGAACATTAAGGGTTCCCGAACGCATTCCGCGCTCGTGGCCGCCACCATCGATTAGCGGAACCAACTGCACGCGCGGATTCTTGCGTCGCACATATAGCGCGCCCGCGCCTTTTGGCCCATAGAGCTTGTGCGCGGTGATCGACGCAACGTCGATATTCATCTTGTTGACATCGACTTGCACCTTGCCAATTGCCTGCACCGCATCGGTGTGGAAGATCACGCCACGCTCGCGACACAGCTTCCCGATTTCCGCGATCGGTTGCAGCACTCCAATCTCGTTATTGGCGGCCATAATCGTCACGAGAATCGTCTTGTCGTCGATGGCGCGTTTCAGGTCATCGAGGTCGACTAAGCCGTCCTTCTGCACCGGCAAGTATGTGACGCGATAGCCAAGCTTCTCCAGATGCTTGCAAGTATCGAGGACCGCTTTGTGTTCGGTGACCGCGTTGATGATATGGTTGCCCTTCTCGCGGTACATTTCGGCAACGCCTTTGATGGCGAGATTGTCGCTTTCGGTGGCGCCTGAGGTGAAGATGATTTCCTTGGGCGACGCGCCAATCAACTTTGCGATGCGCTCACGCGACAACTCAACCGCTTCTTCCGCCACCCACCCGAAGGGATGATTGCGGCTGGCGGAGTTGCCGAACTTTTCCATGAAGTAGGGCAACATCTCTTCGAGAACACGCGGATCCATTGGCGTGGTCGCGTGATTATCCATGTAGATGGGCAGCTTGATCCCACCGGGAGCCGTCTGCTGTCCATTGCCGTGGCTGGGGGTGGCCGACTTGCCATTCGTGCTCATGATCACCTTCTCCTTAAAATTGCTACGAAAATCTACGAAATCGTTATGAGATCCGCCGGCTTCTTGCTGTGGTGCTTATCGACTTCGAGGACTTCAGGCTCTTCTTTCATCTGCGAAATTTTGATGTTCTTCAGAACCTGCTCGATGCTTTCATTCACCTTGCGCAATGGCTCGCGAATTGTACAGCGATCGCTCTGATCGCATTCTCCGCGGACCGTCACACATGACGTAATGAACAGCGGCCCGTCAATGGCCTTGATCACTTCGAAAGCGGAAATCATCTTTGGATCGCGGGTCAGCGTGTAACCGCCGTTCATACCATGCTGCGATCGCACCAAACCGACCTTTGCCAGCCGCTGCAGGATTTTCGCCAGAGCCTCTTGCGGAATACCGTAAGCCTCGGCAACATCCTTCGCGCTGCATGCTCCCTGGTCAACGCGCTCAGCCAGATGTTTCATGGCCATGAGCCCGTAATCCGCCTTCTTCGTCAGTTTGAGCATATCCCAGAATCCGACCATTCCGGTCGGATACAAATCCGACTGTTTAGGTCGTATTTAATTCTAACCTGTAGCGCAGCTTTTTCGCAAGGCAACGCAGGAATCGGCAGGATCAAGCGGCCGAATGGGAAGTTCCGGTGGCTAAATGGCTTAGGTGCCCGTCCAGGAAAATCATCATTATGGCTTTTGGCGCTGTTACAATGCGTCCTGAAATCACCCGCTTAAAGAGGATTAGGAATGGAGATTACGGTTCGCCGGTTTTCCGATGTGCAGATCATTCAGTTGCGAGGCCCAATCCGACTGGGGCAGGCGGTCGACACATTTCGCCGCGCTGTCGATGATGCCTTTGCAGCCGGAGATTTCCGCTTGATAGTTAACTGTGCAGAGGTGCCAATGATTGACTCAAGCGGCATTGGGCTGATGGTGAAGTCGCTTACTTCGGCGAAGCAACACGGTGGCGATTTACGCCTGGTAAATCCTTCCAAATTCGTGACTCAGACCCTGCGGATGATTGGCGTACTCAACCTCTTCTCAACGTTTGAAGACGAGGACAAGGCGGTTCAATCGTACAATTCGCAGTAACGCGCAGCAAAAAACTCGTTGTGGAAATTTACTCTTTGTAGTTGAAATTAATTCGTCGCGGCCGCGCGACGATTCAAACCTTGCAGCACCAGTTCGCAAATTTCATCGGCGAAGCCCTCGTGCAGTTTGTCGTGGCGGATCAGAAAACGCATGTAGATCGGTCCGTACAGCGAGTCGAGAATAAGGTCGAGATCGCTATCAGCGGGTAGCTCCCCGCGGCCAATGCCGCGCTGCAAAGTTTGGTACGCCTGTTTTCGCCTCGGCCACAAGAATCGATCGCGAAAGGCCTCAATCAACTCTGGATCCGATTGACCTCCGGCGAGCAGGGCGGCCACAACCTTGCCGCGCTCGGAGCGAAAGATTCGGATCAACTTTCTCATCTGCAGGCTCATGTCGCGTTGTAAAGAGCCAGTATCCGGGAATTGCAGTTCCTCCTCGGCGCTGGAAGAGAAGGCATCGGCGACCAGAGCTGCCTTGGTGGGCCACCAACGATAGACAGTTGTTTTGCCAACATTGGCGTCGGCGGCAATGGCCTCAATGCTCAGTTCGGGAAACCCACCCGGCTGCTTGAGTAGCTTCAACGTGCTGCGCAGGATTGACTGGCGCGACTCCTCGCTGCGCGGACGCCCGGGAGGACGTGTCCCGTTGGTGCCGTGCCCGTTTCGCGTCACCCCGATCCGATTTTTATTTGGAGACATGGCTGAAGTCTAATATAATTTAAATCCGAAACGTACTGTTTTGAATCTATTTTTTAAGAAGCGCAGGTTTGGAGTGGGGGCCCTACGTCTTCGGAATAGCAGCCGTTTCCTCAGCATTCGTTCGCAGTACCAGTTTTCGTCATTACCATGTGGATAGTCGCTTTAGCGCTTCGCCGCCCTTATACGTTTGTGGTGATGGCACTTCTTATCATCATTCTCACGCCCATCACCATCCTGCGCACTCCAGTCGATATTTTCCCTGAAATAAACATTCCTGTGGTTAGCGTTGTGTGGAGTTTCGACGGGATGTCGCCGAGCGAAATGGCGGATCGGATTGTAAGTAATTCCGAGCGCGGCTTTACAGTCACGGTCAACGACATCGAGCATCAGGAGTCTGTATCGGTGCCCGGAAAGGCCGTGATCAAGATCTTCTTCCGGCCGGGCGTTGATCTTTCCATGGCGATGACGCAAGTGACGGCGATGTGCCAGACCGTGCTGCGAGGTTTACCGCCAGGCACAGTTCCACCGCTAGTCATTACTTATACGGCCTCCACGACGCCGGTTGTGCAACTGGGCTTGAGCAGCAAGACACTTCCGGAACAGCAGTTGTTCGATCTCGGCAATAATTTCTTGCGCACACAGTTGACCACGGTGCAAGGAGCGGCCACTCCCTATCCATACGGCGGCAAACCACGCCAGATCCAGGTCGACCTTGATCCCACCAAATTGCAGGCTTACGGATTGGCGCCCGCCGACATCGTCAACGCGGTAGCGGCGCAGAACCTGATTCTGCCGACGGGGACCACGAAGATCGGCCCCACCGAATACAGCGTGGAGATGAACGGCTCACCGCAAACCGTCGCCGAATTGAACGACCTGCCCGTGAAAACCACTGGCTCGTCCACGCTTTACCTGCGCGATGTCGCCCATGTGCGCGATGGTTTCATTCCACAAACGAACATCGTGCGGCAGGACGGTACGCGCGGTGTATTGATGTCGATGTACAAGTTGGGCGGTGCATCCACGTTAACCGTGGTCAAGGCGATCAAGGACCTGGTGCCGCTCGCGTCCAAGAGCCTTCCGCCCGAACTGACCATCAAGGCTCTGTTTGATCAATCGCTCTTCGTGCGCGCTGCGATTCAGGGAGTTTTGCGAGAGGGCCTCATCGCCGCGTGCCTTACGGCCGTGATGATTCTGCTCTTTCTTGGTGATTGGCGTCCCACCATCATCATCGCGGTTTCGATCCCGTTGTCCATTTTCGTCTCCGTGATTTTGCTGAGCGCCCTCCGGCAGACCATCAACATCATGACCTTGGGAGGATTGGCGCTCGCGGTCGGCATCCTGGTAGACGATGCTACGGTCGAGATCGAAAATATCGAGCGCAATCTCGCCATGGGCAAGGAGATGAAACAGGCCATCCTGGACGGCGCGCAGCAGGTGGCGGTGCCTGCCTTTGTGTCTACGCTCTGTATCTGCATCGTGTTTGTGCCGATGTTCTTTCTGACCGGCGTCGCCAAATTTCTCTTTGTGCCGCTGGCAGAAGCAGTCTCGTTCGCCATGCTGGCGTCCTATCTGCTATCGCGAACCCTGATTCCGACCATGGTGATGTTTATCATGCGCGGACATGAGCACCGCGCATTAGAGCCGACGAATATCTTCGCGAAGTATCAACGGCGATTTGAGCATTGGTTTGAGGGCGTGCGCGGCGGCTATCAGCGATTGCTGGAAACCACGCTCGAACATCGCAAATTGTTTGCGCTCGGTTTTTCTGGATTTTGTGTGTTATCGCTTGGATTGGTATTTTTTCTCGGCCAGGATTTCTTTCCGCAAGTGGATGCGGGCCTGATTCGGCTGCACTTTCGCGCCCGGCCCGGACTGCGCGTGGAAGAGACTGCGCGTCTCTGCGATGAAGTGGAGCGGGTATTGCGCAGGGAGATTCCGAAGGAAGAATTGCAAACCATGCTCGACAATATCGGGCTTCCCTACTCGAGCATTAATCTTTCATATAGCAGTTCGGGCGTGATCGGGACGAGCGACGCGGAAATTTTGATTTCGCTGAATCCAGAACATCATCATCCGACAGCGCTGTACATTCGACGGTTGCGCCGCGAGTTGCCATCGCTTTTTCCGGGAGTGGAATTTTTCTTCCAGCCGGCTGACATCGTTTCGCAAATTCTAAACTTTGGATTGCCGGCTCCCGTCGATATCCAGATCGTCGGCGCGAACTTGCGCAGCAACTATGACATCGGAGAGAGGATCGCGAATCGCTTACGCTTAATTCCCGGCACGGCCGACGTACACGTGCAACAGATGATGACGCTGCCCACGCTCTTCCTGAACATGGATCGCACGCGCATCAATCAGGTCGGCCTGACTGCGGGAAATGTGGCGCAAAGCGTGCTCATCAGCTTGAGCGGAAGCTTCCAGACGGCTCCCAACTTCTGGCTGAATCCGAAAAATGGGGTGACGTATCCCATTGCTATTCAGGCGCCGCAGTACCGGGAAACTTCTCTGCAGGATTTGATGAACACGCCAGTGACGGCCGGGAACGAGCAATCGGCGCAAGTGCTCGGCAATTTGGCTCAGGTAACGCCAGTGGCGCGGCCGGCAGTGGTTAACCATTACAACGTGCAGCCGGTGATTGATGTCTATGCCAGCACCCAGGGACGCGACTTGGGTGGGGTCGCATCCGATATCACAAAGGCCCTCAAACCCTTCGAAGATCATCTTCCCCGCGGCACGCAAGTCGTGGTCCGCGGACAGGTGCAGACCATGCGATCTTCATTCTTCGGGCTTGGCTTCGGCCTTCTTGGAGCCATCGTGCTTGTTTACCTGCTGATTGTGGTCAACTTTCAATCCTGGCTCGATCCTTTCATCATCATCACCGCGTTGCCGGGAGCTCTGGCGGGCATCTGCTGGTTTCTTTTGATTACGCGCACCACGCTTAGCGTTCCGTCCCTGACTGGAGCAGTCATGTGCATGGGAGTTGCGACCGCCAATTCGATTTTGATGGTGTCGTTCGCTCGCGACCGCATGGATGCGGGCGTTCCAGCACTGCAGGCGGCGCTCGAAGCCGGCTACACCCGCATGCGGCCTGTAATCATGACTGCCCTCGCCATGATTATCGGCATGCTACCGATGGCCTTGGGTATGGGAGAGGGCGGTGAGCAGAATGCACCGTTGGGCCGCGCGGTGGTTGGCGGGCTTCTCTTCGCGACTGTCGCTACTTTGTTTTTCGTGCCCAGCGTATTTACGATCATTCATGGCCGCCGGCAGGCACATTTGCCTTCGGACGAACTGCAGTAGATGCAAGAGTTGTTGGAGACCGAGATAATGTCAGTGCAAACGCCGCCTATGCCTAAGCAGACAAACGAAACACATCCCATGCATCCAGAAATCGATGTGCCTCCCGATCGCGGTCCAGCTCCGGCAGGCAAGGGAACGATTCTGGTGGGGGCGGTCCTTCTCGTTCTTATTACGGCGGGCGTGGTTACGTTTTTAAACAGGAACACCGAGGCCAATGCGCTCGCCAAAGAAACCGAGGCGACCGCAATTCCGACCGTTGCACTGGTACACCCTCAAAGCGAGGCCAGCAATGACGAACTCATTCTGCCGGGAAATTTACTGGCCTTTGAAGAGTCCCCGATTTTTGCTCGCACCAACGGTTATCTGTTGCGCTGGTACAAAGACATAGGAAGTAAGGTTGACAAAGGCGAACTGCTGGCGGCAATCGACACGCCGGAAGTCGACCAGGAGCTGTCACAGGCCCGAGCTACCCGAGAGCAGGTGAAGTCAGCCTTGGGATTGGCGAAGATCTCTGCCGACCGCTGGGCAAATCTGCGCAAAACCGACTCAGTTTCTCAGCAGGAAGCCGATCAGGAAGCAAGCGGATACGAGCAGGCGAAAGCGAATCTGGCTGCGGCGGATGCAAATGTACATCGCCTTGAGCAAATGGAATCTTTTAAGAATGTGTGTGCTCCGTTCTCGGGTGTGCTGACCCGGCGCACGGTGGATCCAGGCGCTCTCATCAACTCCGGCGCTCAAGCAGCCGGCAGAGAATTATTCGACATAGCGCGCGTCGATCCGCTTCGCGTTTACGTCAGCGTTCCTCAAGCCTACGCGCCAATGATCAAAGTGGGGATGAAGGCGGCGGTTACGCTGCAGGAGTTTCCCGGCCAGAAGTTTTTGGGGACTGTGGTTCGCACCGCCGATGCCATCGATCCCGCAACGCGCACTCTCAACACAGAAGTGGATGTTCCCAACAAAGATGGCAAGCTATTGCCTGGCTCGTTCGGCCAGGTACATTTTGCTGCCGGGACTTCTGTTCAGAGAATTACGATCCCGGTGAATGCGATGCTGTTCCGCGCCGAGGGACCGCAGGTCGCAATCGTCGACAAAAACAGCAAAGTGCATTTGCATCCGATTACCATCGGACGCGACTTCGGGGCTACGCTCGAAATTCTTGGCGGGGTCGATGCGAGCGATCAGATCATCATCAACCCGTCGGACTCTCTTGAAGAAGGTCAGCCAGTGCACTTGGGAAAAGCGAACCCGGGAGACGCCCGATTGTGAATCGCTTTTCTCCCATCAGTATCAATGCCCTATTGGGCGTTTCATTCGTGATGATTTGTAGCCTGGGATGCACAGTCGGACCAAGATACAATCGCCCGACGGCACCGGTTCCGAGCGCCTGGAAAGGCCAGGAGCCATGGGAGACGGCAGCTCCAAAAGATGCAATTCCCAAAGGCTCGTGGTGGCAGGTATTTCATGACGCCGAACTCGACCGGCTCGAACATGATCTTCTTCAGGCCAATCAGTCGTTGGAGGCGGCGCGTGATCGGCTATCAGAAGCTCGATCGCAGGCTCGTATCGCTTCTTCTGCGTTTTTTCCTACAGTTAACGCGGATCCGAGCGGGGAGCATCAACTACTCGCCGGCAATCGTCCACTTTCCGGCAGTACGGTTGTGCTTACGCCGTTCAATCAGAGTGTTTATACGGTCCCGTTTAATGTTAGCTATGAGCTTGATTTGTTTGGTCGAGTGCGCCGCACTCTTGAAGCAGCCAATGCCTCTTTGCAGGCGAGCGCGGCAGACCTCGAAAATGTACGCCTGGTTTTGAGCGCTGAATTGGCGGCCGACTATTTCAACCTGCGCGAGAGTGACCGCGAAGCGGGAGTGGTCCGGCAGTCGGTTGAAATCCAGCAACAGGGATTGGACCTGGTCAACCGCCGTCACGAGGGCGGAATAGCGAACGGGCTGGATGTCGCACAGCAAGCGGCGCTGCTGCAATCGACTGCAACCCAGCTTCAGCTTGTCCTGCAGCAACGAGCGCAATACGAACACGCTATTGCGGTGCTGGTTGGAAAGTCCGCCTCGAATTTCGCTTTGGCTGAGGCGCCTTTTGAACTTCTTCCTCCAGCGATTCCCACGGGTGTTCCATCTGAGATTTTGGAGCGCCGTCCGGATGTTGCTACCAGCGAACGCCAGATGGCCCATGAAAATGCGCAAGTCGGCATCGCCATGACCGCGTTTTATCCTCATATAACGATTGGCGGAAGCGGCGGTTGGCAAAGCGGCGATATCGCCACGCTAGCAAATGTCCCGAGCCTTTTCTGGTCGCTCGGTAGCGATGCTCTGGAGCCAATCGTCAATGGTGGCCGCAATCGCGCCAACCTTGCGCTTAACGCGCTACTTATGACGAATCCGTCGCCAATTATCGCAATGCTGTGCTCACGGCATTTCAGCAGGTTGAAGATGGACTTTCCGGTCTAGCATTTCTTAACGAAGCCGCCAAGACTCAGGACGCAGCGGTGACGGAGTCGAAACGAGCGCTCGATATTGCCAACAATCGTTACGTCGGAGGCGTTACGACTTACCTTGACGTGATCACCGCGCAATCGACATTGCTGGCGAATCAGCGCCTGGCAACCCAGTTGCTCGGTCAACAAATGACCACTTCGGTCTATCTGGTAAAGGCATTGGGTGGCTCGTGGGACGCTTCCGAAATTCAGAACGAGAAGGTCAGACCCGAGCTGAAGCAGGTTGTGCAGCAGTAACTACTTCCGCGCTTCCTATCATTTATCGTTATGTGACGACACGCCTGCGCGAAAGCCAAAAAGCTCTCTCCGTCGAACATGTTTCCAGCATGCTTCGAACCATCGCTGTCAAACATCGATGGAGCGCTGATTAACGCAGAGGCAGTCCGCAGCTCCAAGGGAGCTTACTGGAGCGACGATCTCCACAAACTAGGCGTGATGGTCCTGGCCGCCGATGCGAGAAAGGATCTCGCGCTCAGCGATCAGCCAATCCTGGTTCTCGTTGCCGTTCGTATCGCCTGCTGTCGCTCTGCGTTCCAGGTAAAGTTCGTAGGCACGGCGGCGAATCTCTTCTTCGACATTTACAGGAACGGAAAACGGGATCACGTTGGTTGAGTTGCCATTCTTCGGAACCTCGGAGGCACCCTGCACAGTGGCAGGCTGAACCGAGCCTACGGTTTTCTTGCTGCGGGTGGAACCGGTGCCGGTAGTCTTGCGAGCCATACAATACTCCTCACAAATACTCAATTCGAGAAATGGTTTTGCGTAACAAACAGCGACCCAGGCTATACGCCGATAGTCGCTGTTCCTTGAATTTTCTCACGACTGATGTTCTCCAAATATATCGCGAACGCCTGTGGAAGTGTGCCTGAAGACAACGAAAATTCTTCCCACTGTACATGAAAAGGCAACCGTTCCAAATGGCAAGGGCCTTGTTTCTTGTGGGCAAAAGTACTCCCGTAACTTGTCGAAAGTTTAGCCCAGCCGCAGGATAGACAGGACGGAGAAAAGGCCTCGATTCATGGCATTGGGCGGCAACCAAGGTTCCGGCGTCAGGATGGTGAAGCTACCGGTGACCGGTGTCGGCGAATTGGAAAGCATGATTTCAGACTCGCCAAGCGTAGACCGAGTATGTGTGAAGCTGGGGCAAATCCTGCGCGTTCGTCGTAGCGAAATAGCGCTACTCAGGTTGGAAAAGGGTAATTTACGATTCATTTTTCCTCCCGAGCTACGGTCGGCAGGCGTACTTCCGCTGACTGGATCGGCCGTCGCCGCACGGACTGCAGCCACCCGCACGCCGCTCTTGTCGAATAGCTTTTTGCGGGTAAAACACGCCAGTCTTTTCGAAGCGGTCAAGCTCGGCGTAGCTGCGGAAGAAGATTCAGGTTTGAATCAAATGCCGATTCAGAAAATCATGTCTGTACCTGTGATGCGCGCTGAAGGAGATGTAATGGGGGTGGTGCAAGTATCGCGCAAAGGGCTGGATGCACCCGGGGCTGGCGCCGATTTCAGCGGCGAGGACCTAAAGCTACTGGAGCAAGCCGCGGAAGTTCTTTCCCGTATGCCGTTCATGCGGGAAGGGGCAGAACTCCAGCAGACCCTCGAGTAAAGGGTTCCAACAGCTCTATACAGCTTGCCCGGCGCGAAATCCAGACGCCCACGCCCACTGAAAGTTGAAACCGCCCAGTTGTCCCGTGACGTCCACAACTTCTCCAATAAAAAAGAGGCCAGTAACTTTTCTAGATTCCATTGTCTTGGCCGAAAGTTCGTCGGTGTCCACGCCTCCCGCCGTGACTTCCGCTTTGCCATAGCCCTCCGTGTTTTCCGGTTTCACATGCCATGCGTGTAATTTGCTTTCCGCCTCCACAAAGGCCCGGTCGGAGTTGCCATCCAACGGATAAACTTCGAGCCAGCGATCCGCAAAGCGCCGGGGCAGGGCTTCTCGCAACAGCGATCTCCAACTCGCCTCGTCGCGATGGTTCCGAGTTAAGTCGGCGAAAAGCTTACGATCTGGCGCAAGATCGAGATAAATCGGCTCCTTGCCATCCCAGTACGAAGAAATCTGAAGTATCGCTGGCCCGCTGATGCCCCGATGCGTGAATAACATGTTTTCCCGGAATGCTTGCCTCGCCGTATGTTTCGCGCTGCGGACCGAAGCAATTACTTCGAGCGATACGCCAGGCAAATCGCACCATGATTCGCGGTCGCGGTCGGAAAATAGGACAGGGACTAGAGCGGGGCGTGTGGCTGCAATTCTTAAGCCGAATTGCCGAGCCAAGTCATAGCCAAATGAGGTAGCTCCGATTTTCGCGATGGACAAGCCGCCAGTTGCGACCACCAGGCGCTGTGCCTTGAAAGTGACCTCGTCGGTGCGAACCGTGAATTGGTCTGTCTTCTCAGAGACTCCGTTTTCGCCGTCCCGGCGCTTGTCCTCCCCTTCGGAGCCCTTGCGCACCTCATTCACCTTTGTGTTAACTAGAATTTCTACTCCGGCATCGCGGCATTCCTGCTCCAGCATCGTCGTGATGTCGCTCGCTGCTCGATCGCAGAATAACTGCCCGAGCTTTTTCTGGTGGTACGGGATTTGATGCTTTTCGACGAGGCGCACGAAGTCTGCCGGAGTGTAACGGGCGAGTGCCGACTTCGCGAAGTGCGGATTGGTGGAAAGAAAATTTTCAGGGCTGGTGTGTAAGTTAGTGAAGTTGCAGCGGCCTCCGCCGGAAATCAAAATTTTCTTGCCGATCCGATCAGCGCGTTCCAGTACCAGAACGCGACGATGCCGCTTCCCAGCCTCGATGGCACACATCAGGCCGGCGGCCCCAGCTCCGAGGATGATGACATCATACTGATCGGTCACGCGGAATTTAGCTTAACAGGCGAGAGTGCAAGCTCGAGAGTACTAAGCCAAAGTTCGGATGTTTGGCGGGGTGATTGTAGGTTTCTCAATTTTCGCGCTTTAGACATCATTATTTTGTTCGTGTTGTCCTATAGGCTTGTAACTACCATTGATGGCCTGATGACCGCAGCGGTAAGTAAGAGTTAAAAAACATGGACGTACGAGAGTAAGTAGACACTTCGCAGCATTACTTTGGTAACTCCTCTTTGAGTTCGGGAAAAATATAAAACAAGGTTATTCTCGGCTGAGCAGATGTTTGTTATACTCTCGAAAACAGCCATGGCTGACTGCCATGACGTCACCTTCCCCGTTGAGTAAACAGCGGGCCGTTTCTTAAGAATTCCGAGGATCAGATTCCGGTTCAACGTAAAGGTTGGAGGGGTTCAGACATAGCCGCACGTGCCGTGCTACTGGGCTAGAGGAAGTTCTGTACGCGATGGAGCCTGAGCAACACCAAAGGAGAGAGAAATGAATCGAAGACTGATCTTATTCCTACTGACGATTATCGCGACGGTAGCCGCCACGAATTTGGTTTGCCAGGCACAGCAGACTCTGTTGACGCATCATGTGCGGGAAGTAACTCGCACGGGCGAGGCGCAATCCATATTCCGGCTCAGTGCGACGCAATCTTTAAATTTGGATGTTGTTTTGGCTCTCCGCCATCAGCCGGAACTGCAAAACTTTCTTGAGGAACTCTACGATCCCTCAAGCCCATCTTACCGGCACTTTTTGACGGTGCAGGATTTCACGGCAAGGTTTGGCCCGAGTCAGGAGGACTATAACTCCGTGATTCGTTTTGCAAAGGCGAGCGGTTTCATGATAACGGGCGGCTCTCTCGACTCTATGGAGGTACAACTCAGGGGCTCGGTCGGTGCCGTTGAAAAAGCCTTTCATGTGACGATGGGCGTTTACCAGCATCCGACCGAAAACCGCATGTTCTACGCTCCGGATCGAGAACCATCGGTTGATCTACCGTTTCAGTTATGGCACATTTCAGGTCTCGACAATTACTCGATTCCGCGTCCTGCCTCGCTGCATAAAAATGCCAAGATCAAATCCAATGCCGTTCAGGGATCTTGTCCGGGTGGTTATTACTGCGGCAGCGACATGCGAGCAGCCTACTACGGGGGCACCCTCACAGGAACCGGGCAGAGTGTTGGATTGCTCGAATACCTCGGGTATGACATTGCCGATTTGCACACTTACTTCACGAACACGAAACAAACCCTGAATGTTCCTATTACTGGCGTCTCAACCGATGGCAGCAGCCTGAATTGCGCAGAGCCCGGATGTGATGATACTGAGCAGATACTCGACATGACTCAGGCCGTCTCGATGGCTCCGGGATTGAAAGGGCTGTACGTGTTTGTCGGACAAACCGACACCGCCCTGCTTGCTTCAATGTCGACCCACACCCCACTGGTAGGCCAGATAGGCTCGTCATGGACATGGCAGCCATCGGATCCCAGCACCGACGATCCCTATTTCCAGAGATTTGCCGCGCAAGGCCAGAGTTATTTTCAAGCGGCAGGGGACAATGGCGCGTTTACGACGTCGCTCCACCTATGTTTATCCGGGAGACGATGCGTATGTCACAGTAGTCGGTGGGACCGACTTACAGATTGCTTCCGCCGGTGGCGCCTGGAGTTCGGAAACCGCATGGTCCGATGGTGGCGGCGGTGTTTATACTCCGGACGCGATTCCGATTCCTGCGTGGCAGCAACTGGCCGGCGTGATCACCTCAGCCCAATAAGGGTTCAACATCTCTGCGGAATTCTCCGGACGTTTCGGCCGAAGCCAATTTTGATTTTTACGTCTGTGCCGATCAACAGCCGTGCGCGGGCGGATGGGGCGGTACCAGTTTTGCAACGCCGATGTGGGCCGGTTACATGGCGCTAGTCAACCAGCAGGCGCTTGCTAACGGAAATCCACAGCTTGGTTTCGTCAACCCGGCCATATATCAAATAGGCGTTGGCTCCGGCTATGGCACCGCTTTCCATGACATCAAGTCTGGCAGCAATGGTGAGCCAACGACCACTGGCTACGATCTCGCAACCGGATGGGGCAGTCCGAACGGCTCTGGTTTGATCAATGCATTGGCTGCATCTGCTCCAAAGCCGAGCTTCGCTCTTTCAGCCGCTCCGAACAGCCTGACCGTTACTCAAGGCAACGAATCGTCCACCACCGTGGACATAGCCGCGCAAAATGGTTTCACCGGCAGCGTCACTCTTTCAGCATCGGGATTGCCCGGCGGAGTGACGGCGAACTTCAGTCCTAATCCGGCGACCACTTCAAGCACACTGAGCTTGACAGCAAGCGCCACTGCAGCGACAGGGACCGTAACGGTGACGATCACGGGTACATCGAGTGGATTGACGAGCAGCACAAGCTTCGGCCTCACCGTGAACGCAACCAGCAGCGGCGGAGCAGCCGTTAGTCTGAGCCCCACGTCTCTGACCTGGGGCACAATCAAAGTCGGCACGACCGCCCCCGAGAGGACTGTCACCGTCAAGAACACGGGCACGGCGACGCTGGATATCAGCAGCATCACCACCAGCGGGGACTTTGGGCAAAAGATCATCGCGTCATCTTGCGGAAGCACGCTGGCTGCAAAAAAAGCTTGCCAGATCGAGGTTACTTTCACCCCTACCGCAACCGGATTGCGTACGGGGACCCTCACGATCAACGACAACGCTCCGAATACTCCGCAAACCGTGCCTTTGACAGGAACCGGAAAATAACGAAGCACCTCAAACTGAATTACATTAAGGGGCTGTACAGGCAGCTCCTTACTTTTATGTTAGAGACGTAAAACTTCATCGAGGAGGGGAAAGCGCCGGTTAGAAGCTTGACAGTGCGGTAATGCCCTTTGCTTCGACGCACTCGTAGGCGCGGCCGCATACAAGGTTCTTGTACTCTTCCGTTCTTCCGCTTGGCCATTCGATCACCAGGCGGTCGACTCTATCTCGTTTTCCCAGCCCGAAGGTTAGCGGCAACTCGGATTGCGACAGATAACTGGATCCGCCTTTTACGAGACGCGATTGGACCGCCGTTCCATAGAAAATCTTCACATATGCGCCGATCGCGTCACGATTCGATTTTGTCCCGACCAATCGAATCCGGACACTTTGATTTCCAGTCGACAGATCCGTGCGATAAAGATAAGCGGGACCGTTGTTGGTCGTGATCAGCAGATCAAGATCACCATCGCGATCGAAATCGCCGTAAGCTAAGCCTCGTCCAACTTTGGGTTGACTGAATCCGCTGCCGGCTTCAGCCACCACGTCGACGAATTTTCCATTGCCGTTATTAAGAAAAAGTTGCGCCGATTGTGCGTAGCCGAGCGCCGTTGACATTGCGTACCGTGTCATCGATATGCCCGTTCACAACTGCCAAATCGAGTGCGCCATCGAGATTGATATCGAGAAACGCGCACCCAAAGCCCAAGCTTATCTTTCGATGCCAGCCCGATCCCACTCTGCAGTGCGACATCAACATAACTGCCACCTCCTGAAAGCCGGTAGAGTCCCGTCATCTCATTATCGAAATTCGTGATCGCGACTACCGAGTTTCGCGAATCGTCGAGGTCGGCGACGTCAACCCCCATTCCAGCGCGCGCTCTGCCTTCCGCGGAAAAAGCAATCCCTGCTTCCACGGCTACGTCTTTGAAAGTTCCATTGCGCTGGTTCCGGTAAAGTTTGTTGGGCTGGGTGTCATTAGTCACGAGTAAGTCGGGCCAGCCATCGCGATCGTAGTCGAGCATAGCCACGCCCAGGGATTTCGAACTGCTGTCGAAAATGCCGCTCGTCGCCGTGACATCTTCAAAGGTTCCATTGCCGCGATTGTGAAATAACCAGCAGGTTTCTCCGCGATAGGCTTCGGGCGTGCAGTATGACTTGTGCTTGCCATCGAGGCTGCAGAATACGTCATGCTCGGCAGACCACTTGACGTAGTTGCAGACAAATAAATCCAGCAGCCCATCACGATCGAAATCGAACCACAACGCGGACGCACTCAAAGCCTGCCGCCCGCTAAGCCCGCTCGGCTTTGTTACATCGATAAACGTTCCGCGGCCTGTGTTCTTAAACAGACGGTTCTGCCCGACGCAGGTAATCAGGATGTCGGGATAGCCGTCGTTGTCGTAGTCTCCGACGGCAACACCCATGCCGTACATCTCGACGTCAAGCCCCGCGCGGTGGGTTACGTCGGAGAACGTTCCGTTACGATTATTGCGATAGAGCTTCAGCGTGGTCGGCTCAGATTTACGTTCGCGGCCGTGCCCCGGCCAATCCATACCATTCACAAGAAGAATGTCCTGCCAGCCGTCGCGGTCGTAGTCGAAGAAAGCGCAACCCGCACCGAGCGTCTCTGGCAGCAGCTTTCCGCCGTAGGCGCCGCTATTGTGGTGGAAATGAATGCCTGCTTCTCCAGTGACGTCCACAAGCCGAAAACCAAGATCAGGAGAAGGAGAAGCGCCGAACACGTCCCATCGCAAAGCGGGAGTGGACGCCAATCCTGCCATAGTCCATAGAAATGACCGCCGATTCACGGAGGGGAATTTCACGGCAAATCGACTAGCCCGTTGCGAATCGCATAGACAACTAGCTCGGCGGCTTTGTGGATTCCGAGAGCGTCCATCATGTTGGCGCGATGAACAGCGACTGTATTGACGCTCAGGTCGAGGACGGTCGCAATCTCTTTGTTCGACTTGCCATCCACGATCATCTGCAGGATTTCCAGTTCGCGTGGCGTGAGCCCTGCCTGCCGTCTGCCTTTTAGCGCAATCGGACGCTTCAGTTGCGAGTCGAGCACAGTTTCACCTTTTGCCACGCGCCGAATCGCAGCCCCCAGTTCAAGATCTACCGCGTTTTTCAGGACGTACCCGCGCGCTCCCGCATCGAGGGTCTGGCGCACCAACGTTTCTTCCGGATGCATGCTGAGCATGAGCACCAAAGCTTGCGGATCTTTGGCGAGAATCTGTCGCGTGGCATCCAGACCATTCATCCCGGGCATGGCGCAATCCATGACAATGACTTTAGGATGAAGCTCATCTGCAAGCTTGATCGCCTCCGCGCCGTTGCTCGCCTCGCCGGAGACAGTAATATCCGGCTCATCTTCCAGAATGCGTCGAAATCCCCGCCGTACGAGGCTATGATCGTCAACCAACAGCACTGAAATTTTATCCACCATGAGAATCAAGCTTCTCTCTAGGAACTCGTAAGCGAACCAGCGTTCCCTTTTCGACGCCACCTTGCATGGCCCGCGCGATTTCAACCACTCCACCCAACAACTCCGCGCGTTCCCGCATTGCAACCAGACCAATTCCTTGTTTTGCGTTCCCCGCCTCGAAGCCTCGGCCGTGATCTTCCACTTCGACTTCCAAAGCTTGCGGCAAAAAACGCAACCGGACCCAGGATTCACTGACGCCCGCATGCCTAGTCACATTATTCAGAGCTTCCTGCACCACGCGATACACGTGGATGGCGGCGTTGCCGTTTACTGGGAAAGACTCTCCTAATTTCTCATAGAATACGTGAATCCCAGCCTGCCTTTCTACCACAGGCAAATACCAATCGAGAGTGCTCTCCAGTCCGGTCTCTTCGAGCATCACAGGATGTAGAGCCTGCGACAGGCTGCGCACTTTGTCCAATGCACCTTGCGTGATCTCGCAGATTTCTCGCAGATCGGTGCGCAGTTCGGAGTTCGCCGGCGCCTGATTCCCGGCGCGTGTAAGCATCGCACCCACAGCGGTCAGAATCTGTCCAAATTCGTCGTGCAATTCGCGCGAGATGTGACGCAGAGTCGATTCCTGCGTCGAAATAAGTTTCTGTGCAAGTTCGCTGCGCTGTTCCGAGAGGGCCGCGAGTTGCGCGAACAAGCGCCGATTCGAGCGGATCAGATAAAGGCTGGTAAAGAGAATCGCAATCAAAGTGGCGGTCAGAAACAGATACACCTGCCGCTGAACACGTTCATATATCGTCGCAATGCGCAGGGCAGCCTGCTCTTCGCTCGCGTTATTCTGGACCAGAAGCCGGGATACGGCGGTGCTCAGAGCTTCCTGACGCGCTCGCAGCGAGACTCGAATCTGCGTGCGAGCTTCGGTTTGGTCCCGCCCACGCGCAAAAGCGAACGTTCGATCCGCAGCATCCCAAAATTGCGCGACCGAGTTCTCGAGATACTTTTCCTGCTCGGGAGTTCGATTGACCGGAGCAACCTGCCGCTCGCGCTGCAGCGCATCGTCAAGATCTGTCCGCACACGCTCGAACTGCGTCGACCAAGCCGTCAGCGGATACGGTTCATCGTTGTCCAGCATGTCGCGCATCGCCAGGGCCAGCGAATTCAAATCGTTCTGAATACGCAACAACTGAAGCGAGTCTTTTCGGTTGCGGTCAACCAGATTGTTCTGCAATTCGCGCAGCCCGGAGATTTGTCGCGTGATGTAGGCAGAGTAAGCCACGACGGCGGCCAAGGTGATGATCAGGCCTAAAAATAGTGCGGAGGCTGGAGACCGTCGAGGCGCGGAAGAACGCGGCACGCAGCGAGAATACAATGAACGCGACTTAATTTACCAACCGTTGCGCGCAATTCCTCTGGCGTCAGACAGCCTACTTCCGAATCCACTCCTCGACCCAGTCATTTACCGTCTTGTACCAGAGCTGAGAATTCTGCGGCTTCAGCACCCAGTGGCCTTCGTCAGGGAAATAGAGCATCTTCGATGGCACCCCCATCACTTGCAGCGTGTCGAAAAGCTGGAGTCCCTCACTAACATCCAGGCGATAATCGAGCTGTCCGTGAATAACGAGAGTAGGCGTCTTGAAATTCTTAGCTGCATTTCGCGGAGACCACTTTTCGTACATCTCAGGATTTGTATATGGAGTGCCTTTGAACTCCCAGTCGTTGAACCAAAGCTCTTCGGTTGTGCCCCATGCAGAGACCGTATTAAACATTCCGTCGTGCGAAACGATGCATTTGAATCGATTGGTATGCCCCAGTAGCCAATTGGCCATGTATCCGCCATAACTCGCTCCTAGCGCGCACTCCCGCTCCTTATCAATATATGAGTAATTCTTCTCGACATAATCGAGACCCTTCATCAGGTCTTCGAATGGAGCGCCGCCCCAGTCGCCATTGATGGCGTTAATGAAATTCTGTCCATATCCCGTCGACCCGTGGAAGTTGATCATGACGGCCACATAGCCATTAGCCGCGAAAAGTTCGGGATTCCATCGGTAACTCCAGTCATCTGCCCACGCGCCCTCGGGTCCGCCGTGAATGAGGAACTTGACAGGATAGATATGCCTGGGATCGAAGGTCGGCGGCCGAACGATAAAACCTTGGACCTTATCGCCCTTAGCTCCAATAAACGAAAAAGACTCGAGCGGCGACATGGCGACTTGAGAAAGAACGGCGTCGTTGAGGTGAGTAAGAGACGTCGCTTTCGGGAGCGCGCAATCCGGCATGTCATATTCCGCAATGCCGGGCGGACCTAGCTTCTCTGCGATGCAGCCTTTGTTATTCGGTACAGCGGTGCTGCCGGTATAGATTTCGCTCGGCGCGGCTATCGTCATACGCGTGTACAAAAGTTGTTTTCCGCCATCAACGACCGAAATGTCGTCGTCGAATCCGGCAGCGATTTCTCTGATCTCGTCCGAGCCGTCGACCGCGACTTTGTATATCGGCGACTCACCCTCATTCTGAGAGCTGAAATAAATAACCTTCGAAGCCGGATCCCATGCGAACGTGCCAACCCAGCGATCGAAATTCTCTGTGAGGCTGTGCTTCTGCCCCGTTTTGCGGTCATACAGCATCAGGCGAAAGCGGTCGCTCTCGTATCCGGGTCGCTCCTGGGCACGGTAGGCGATGTACTTTCCGTCCGGCGAATACAGGGGGGTCGAATCGCTGGCGGGATTTTCGGCGGTAATGTCTCGTGGAGCGACGGGGGTCCCGTCCGTTCGCGCATCGACCGGGACGATCCACAGATCGTTGTTCGTGGACATAGCCGGGACTTTGTCGTGGTTCGAGGTGTAACAAATCTCTTGCCCGTCAGGCGAGAAAGCGTAGTTGTCTTGGCCACCGAGCGAGAATACGGGCGAGTCGTAATCGCCGGGTGTGAGGTCGCTATACCGTCTCGTGATAATCCCTGCAACCGCAGTTGGAGGAACTTCGGGAGGAGCTTCAGTCAGAAAAATGTGGCTACGCTTGCCTTCTTTATATGCATTCCAGTGTCGATAAAGAAGATGATCAAATGTCAGTGCCTTGACCTTCGACTTATTGGCTTCATCAACCTTCTTTGCATTGCAAGCAACCTCGTCCGCTTGGCCGTCGCAATCCGGATAGACATCCGAGGTGAAAATAAGTGACTTTCCGTTTGGAGACCAAAGCTCGCCAGCGGCCTCGGTCGGCATGGAGGTCAGCTTCCAGGCGTGAGTCACCCTGCCCGCGGTATTGTCAAATTGAGCAATCCAGACCTGCGAGCCGCCTTCCTTAGTCGAGAGAAACGCGAACCGCTTCCCATCCGGAGCCCAGCGCGGACGATCGCCGTCCTGATCCGAAATGACTTCGCGCTCCTGTCCTCCTACGAGCGGCACAATCCAAATGTGCGGAGTTTTCTTGTTCGCGGCCAGATCCACATCCACTGCGGAGAAGAGCACCCACTTGCCGTCCGGCGAAGGCTGCGGATCGCCTATCCGCTTCAACTTCATCATGTCTTCGAAGGTAAAGGCGTGTCTGGCTTGCGAGAGAACGACGGGACTTAGGAGCACAACTGAAAAAAGGACTGCGAAAGAAAAGCAACGTCGCATGCGCTACCCTCCGAGGAAAATCAGAGTGTAGCACCGGCCACGATTAGGGAGGATTGTGTCTCATTGTTCTCGCGGAATGTTCGCGGTAAATGCTCTCGAGAAATGTTCGCCAAAAATGTACGCGCGGCGACGCATTCGTCATTCTTTGCAAACGAGCGCTGTGTGGTCTCGCGTCGCTATTCCCGGTTGTTCTTCTTTTTAATCTCGATGGCCAACCGTTTGATCTTCTGATTGAGCGTAGAGAGCGGAACGTGGAAGCGCTCCGAGGCCTCGGTCTGGTTCCAGCCGCATTTTTCCAGCATGTCGATGATGATTCGGCGTTCGCATTCTTCCACGATGCTGAACAGTGTGGCGCCCGCTTTCGCATCGGGAGCAGGAACCGCGCTGCCGCGGCCCACGATGTGGTCGGGCAGCAGATCGACGCCAATATCGCTGTCGGAAGAGAGCACCACCGCGCGTTCCATCGTGTTTTCCAGTTCGCGGACGTTGCCCGGCCAGTTGTAGCTCATAAGTGGCCGCAGCGCATCTGTACTAATGCGGCGCTTCGGCCGCTCGTTTTCCTCGGAATACTTCTGCAAAAAATGCTGGACCAGCAACGGAATATCTTCGCGGCGTTGACGCAACGGCGGCAGGTCAATGCTGATTACGTTAAGGCGATAAAACAGGTCCTCGCGAAACTTGCCTTCGCGAACCATCTGCCGGAGATCGACGTTGGTGGCGGCGATAATGCGCACGTCCACTTGAATTTCCTGCACGCCGCCAAGATGCATGAATTTCCGGTCCTGCAACACGCGCAGAATCTTACTCTGCGTGTCCATGCTCATGGTGCCAATCTCATCGAGGAAGAGTGTTCCCCGGTCGGCAACTTCGAACAGACCCTTTTTGGATGTAATCGCGCTTGTAAACGCCCCTTTGACATGGCCAAAGAGCGTCGATTCGAGCAGGTCGGGTGGAGTAGAGCCTGAATTCACCGGCACGAACGGCCGATCGTGCCGCGTAGAATTCAAATGAATCGCCTTGGCGATCAGCTCTTTGCCCGTACCACTTTCGCCCTGCAAAAGCACGGTTGACCGACTTGGCGCGACCTGAGCGATAAGATCGAAAATCTTCAGCATGGGCTCGCTCTTGCCCACGATGTTTTCGAAGTTGTAGCGCTGCTTTAACGCGCGCTTCAGCTGAATGTTTTCTTCTTCCGCTTTTTGGCGGGCCACGGCAGAGCGCACGTCGGCTAACAGCTTTTCGTTGTCCCACGGTTTTTGAATGAAGTTGGTGGCCCCGGACTGCATGGAGCGAACGGCATTTTCGACCGTCCCGTAGGCGGTAATCATGATGACTGCCTGCTGCGGGTGCTGCAGCCGAATTTCGGCAAGCACGTCCATGCCGTTTTTATCGGGGAGCGCGAGGTCGAGCAATATGACGTCAAAATTCCGCTCGCCAATCTGCTCCAGGCCCTCTCGGCCGGTCGAAGCAACCGCGACGGTGTAACCCTCAAGCTGCAGCAGCGTCTCTAGCGACTCGCGAATTTCCGCTTCATCGTCGATGATGAGGATGTGGCCGGCGCTTTGCCCCTGCGTATTTTCGGGAGTGCTGCGGCGCGGAATAATCGTTACTTCAGACATTGCTAAATCAGACATGGACGACCTTCCTGATCAGCGGAAAATCCAGGGTGAAGGTAGTGCCTTCGCCCGGGCGGCTCTCCACGCGTATATTGCCCGCGTGTTCCTGAATGATGCCGTAGGTAACGGAAAGCCCAAGACCGGTCCCGCGATTCTGACCTTCAGCGGGAGAAGTCTTGGTAGTGAAAAATGGGTCGTAGATACGTTGAATATTCTCTTGCGCAATTCCCGACCCGGTATCGGAGACGCGCACGCTGACGAATTCGCCGTTCAGGGTTGCAACCTTCAGCACTCCGCCGCCAGACATCGCGTCTTTGGCATTGAGGAATAAATTCAGAAAAACTTGCTGTAACCGCCCAGCGTTGCCTTGGATCAAAGGCAGGCTCTCGTACAGTTCCGGCCGTACCTCGATGTGCGCCACTCTGAACTGGTGTTCAAGCAATGCAAGCGTGTCGGCGATCACCTTGTTCAGACTCAATTCAGTTAATTCCGTTCCCGTAGTGCGAGAGAAGTTCAGCAGGTTATTAACAATCTCCGAAGCTCGGAAGGTTTGCTTGGTGATCTTATCGAGAACGCTTGCTTTCTGCGAATCCGACTGTAGTTGTTTCGCCAGCATCTGCGTGTACGAAGAGATAACCGCCAACGGCGTATTCACTTCATGCGCAACGCCCGCGGCCAGCAGACCGATCGAAGAAAGTTTGTCGGCCTGAGTAAGCTGCACTTCAAGTTCGATTCTCTCGGTGATGTCATCGATGATCACCAGCCGCCCGACCACGTTGAACTTGCGCGTCACGAGCGGCGCGATTGCGACATTCACCACCCGCGATTCGCCAGTCGGAGTCAGTAGCCTAAACTTGTAAAGATTGTGAACCCCAGGATTCTGCCGTACGCGGTAAAACTCCCCGGCGAACGCCGCCGGAAAAACCTCGCTCAACGAACGCCCTACCACCTGCCACCGCGGCTGCGCATACATCACTTCCATCTGCGAGTTCCATGACTCGATACGATCCTGCAGATCGACAGCCATCACGCCGACGTTGATCGATTCCACGATATTTTCGTTGAAATCTTTCAACCGCTCATACTCGCTGACCTTTTGCTCAAGCGAGGCGTAAAGCCGCCCGTTCTGAATCGCGATGCCGATATATCCCGCGAGCGCTTCGAGCAATTCCACGTCTTCGCTCGATAGGAAGTCGCCTTGCATGGTCTTTCCGAGTCCGAGGAAAGCGATAGTCTTTTTCCGCGCGTGGCAGGGGATGTAGTAATTCAGATCAAGGCGTTGGATTGCTTCTTGCGCCGGGGCATTCTCACGCGGAAGCTGGTGCGTATTTTCGAAGAAGATATGCCCAACCGCGTCCTCGATGCGTGGTTTCGCCAGAAATGACAAATCAAGGCCGGTAACGTGAGCAATGCCCAACGATTTTGACATTTCAAATCGCGAAGAATCGCTGTTGGCCAGAAAAATTGCGATGCGATCGACCAGCAGCGTGCCCGCCACTCGCTCTACCAGCGATGACAGCATTTTGTCGAGATCAGTCTCTGAACTCAACTCGCGTCCGAATTCGATCAGGGTGCGACGATAATCATATCCCGTGCGGAAGAAAAACCGGTCAAGCTTTTCCTGAATCCATTTCCGCACCGGATCAAACAGCAGCGCGGTGACCACGACTGCAACAACCAATCCATAAGGTCCGGAACTGGGCACGCGGGTGTGCACAAGCTCGGCGATTCCAGCTACTCCGGCAAAGTACGCTCCCACGATCGCCGCCGCCGCCAGCGTATAAGCCATGCCGCGCTTGAAGATCAGATCCACATCCATCAACCGGTAACGGAAGATGGCGTATCCAAACGTCAGCGGCAGCAATCCAAGCGACAGCACAGACACCTTCATGCTCAGTGAAGGCATCACTCCAAACAAATAGGGCAAAACATAACAAAGTGTGAACGGCGTTATGGCAAGGATGGTGCCGCGCGTAATCCACTTAAGTTGTTGCCGCAGGATTGGAGTCGTGGCATGCCGGTAATTACTCCAAAGAACAGCCGCCGCCGAAAAAAAGAATACTGTTAAATAGGCCCAATGCACGCGATTCAGATTGAAAAGCAGCCCCGCGCTGGCCCTTAAGAACTGCAGCGTCAGAATTTGGATTACAAGCAGGATCGCTCCCGGGACATAGAGCGCCGGAATTGACCAGCGGTGCCTGCCGACGAACTCTCGTCGTTCCGGAAAGGTCAAAACAAAGTGCAGAAACAGCGCTGGTTGCAGCAGCCACGCGACCTCATTGGCCCACAGGACAATCCAGTCAAACGCGTTGAATTTGCCGGTGTAATGTAATGAATAAAAGACGAACGAGACCAGGCAGAAGATATAAAAATGCGTGGAACCAACCGCCGTCCAGCGCCGCAACAACACATAAAGCCCGATACCCAGGTAAATAAGTGCGATGAGCCGCAGCCAGTCGTTCATGGAGCGTTCGGCCGGCACAAGAACGACTTCTACGTCCAGCGGAACCGACCCACGCACTAGCGAGTACGTTGCCTTCGACCAGACACCGGAATAATAAAGCTGCCGAGTCACCGCCGCCGAAGTATTAACCTCTCGGCCATTAACGCTAAGAACTTCGTCTCCCCGCCGAATTCCTGCCCGTTCAGCCGGGCCGTTGGGCTCCAGCCGGTCGGCAACCATGTGACCGTTACGCTCGATCCACCATGCTCCATCGTCGGGAATTGCCGACTGATGCTCGATTCTGTAGTTAAAACCAGCGAAAAGGACTGCGGCCACCGTCAGCAGTGCCAGCAGAATGGCAGTAAATCGAGCCTCAAATTCGCGGTTCATCGGAGGGAACAGTAGCACGACGGCACGAGTAGATATTCGTCGCTGGGCAGATATTAGCAACTTCACTGCCACCCTCCGATTCGTACCGAGTCCCCTAAGTCGCGTGAAGCTAGCGACTTCCACAATTATAGAGATGATTCAGTAGAATCGGATATGATTTATGGAATGTAACTTCTGTTTTTTGAAGGCTGGCATGGCGAGGTTCGGGCCGTTGTGGGGTGACTGGAAGGCACTAAAGGGATTAGACGGACTGGTCCCAACACATGAGATTCGACAGGGTGGGGCATTCTAGACCCTAGGGTGGGTGTTGGGAGGGTCCGAAAGCTTCCCCGTCCTTCGAACCCTCCACTTGTCGCTCACCTGACTCGCCAAGGAGCGGTAAGCAAATCCGCAAGTGACTGCGATATTGACTCCGATTTCGGGAAAGGTCCATAGAGCCAATCTGAAATGATCTGAACTGATCTGAAGAAATCCACAGTTGCGCTTGACACGGCCAAGGCGGCAGAACACAATTTTCTTAACACTATTCTCACCATTCACCAGGCGGCATCGGGTCAACGCAGGAGTTGTTCATTGAGCGCTAGGAAAGTTCGCTTCGACGATTTCGAGCTGGATTACGCCCGTTTTCAACTACTCTGCCAAGGTGCTCCCATAAGGCTGGAAGGCTTGCCGTTGCAATTGCTCATGTTCCTGGTCGAAAACAGGGGACGGTTGGTGACGCGAGAACAAATCTCGAGCGAGCTTTGGAAAAAAGATGTATTCGTCGATGTTGAACAGGGAATCAACACCGCCATACGCAAGATTCGTCGCGCCCTCGGTGACAACGCTGACGAGCCGCAATATCTCCAGACTGTGGTCGGAAGAGGCTACCGATTTGTCGCACCCAATGCCGAAGAAAGAGAGTATGACGACGTTCGGCCGGCCCCTGAAGGACTTACCTTTTCCGCCGAGGAACTGGGGCGAGCCGTCATGAGCGCCGCCGGGATCGATCCCGACAATCCCAAGGGAACTCCCAAGCTCCCGAACCAATCCTGAGCGCCAGCGCCACACCTTAGAATCTGCAAACGCAGGCGGTTGCTACTTGGCCGCCGAGAACGTGGTCCAGGGATACGCGTCCATATCTCGCAGTGTCCCTTGCTCCCAGCTAAACTCAGGATGCTCGCGCAAATGCTCCTGCGCCTTAAAGCTCTTGCCGCAGGCATGGCCAGCGGCCGCTGTAAACGACATGCGTGAGACCATCGCCGCGTCCGCCGCCTTGTTCTGTACCGCCCCGGCATTCCCGTATGGCGGTTGCCATGGCGCCGATCCCCGCGCCGACAAATCGATATGTCCGTCCAGAGTCCGCTCGTCGGCTTCTTCTTTCTTCGAGAACGTATCGTAATGGTCCGCCAGGAACCGTTGGGCGGCAGCCACATCGATCTTCCCCTTGTTTTCGGCCATCAACTGCTCCCACCGGACATGGCGCGCATTGGCACTGGCGCTCATATCCTTGGTGTCGAAGTCCGTTTCTTCGCGAATGAGGTTTGCGTTGACGGGAAAGTTTGACCCCACAAAGTATCCATCGCTCTTCCGCATGAGAGTTACGTTTTTCAGGCCGAGTTCGAGGCTGGCAATTTCATTCGTCTTCACGTCGGCGAGCAACCAGTTGTTGGCGTAGCCGCCGTTGTTGCCCTCTTTCATGATGCGGGCAAAGTCATCAATCGATTTAGAATACTGCGCCGCCTTCCTTGCCCGCACAAACTCCGGAATGCCCGCCTGATCATAGCCCGAGAAGCGACCGATCGTAGTTTCTGTGATCACGAGTCCGTCAGAGTTCTCGACAAAATCATCTGCGCTATGAATAACTCCCGGCAATCCATCCATCAGCATGCGGCTGCCTTTGGCGGGAACAATATCAAAAATAATCGTCCAGCGCTGGCCGTCAAGATAATTAGTCCAGTTGTTATGCGCGATGACAACCTTGCCGTCTTTCGTGTAACTGCCGGTCGCAACAAAGGCGCTGCAATGCTCCGGCGCCACCATTCGCGCCGACGATTGAATCCCATGCTCCTTGTCGTATTGCTTGACGTAGTATTCCCACTCCTCGGCGCCATTAAGCGCGACGACATCCCAAATGTCCACCTTCACGCCCTTTGCGTTGGCGCCATCCACAATCCCCTGCAACTCTTCCCGATATTGCTCCTCAATATGCGGCCACATCATGGTTCGCGCCGCGTCGCGAAAAAATTGCCAGTCCTTGTTATCGTCGTGCAATGCCTCGAGCGCAGTAACCTGCAATATGTCCTTGATCTCCGGGGCCAGCAGATAGCCGTTCTGGAATCCGATATCGGCAGGCGTGCCTTCCAGATGAACAAACGTCCACCCGTTCTTTTCCGGTTGCCGAAAGCCGTGTTTCAAACGTGGATCATCCGGATGCGCGGGGGTTTGCGCGATCAAAGGCAAAGCAAACGCAATCAGCAAACCAAAAATCTGCGCGGCAAGTCGAGACATGGATTCTCCCAGGATCGGCGACAAAACACCGGCCCGACGGACCGGCACTACTAAAGATCGGCGACAAGAAGACCGGCACTCATTGTAGCCCAGGTCCGATCCATCGCCCACAACCAATTGGGCACCGACATTCGCCGGTTGATCTCCGCATTCGCGTCTCGCGACGCTCCGTTCTAAAATGTAAACATGTCTCGCCTGGAACAAATCGTCGATCTCGAAAAACGCTTCCTTCTTCCCACCTATAACCGCTATCCCGTAGGCTTTGAGCGTGGAAAAGGTGTCTACCTTTATGATTTCGAAGGCAAGAAGTATTTAGACTTCGTGGCTGGCCTGGGCGTGAATGCGCTCGGCCATGCTCATCCGTGCATCGTGAAGACAATCCGCGAGCAAGTGGCCAAGGTCGTTCATGTCTCGAATCTTTATTACAACGAATATCAGGGACAACTAGCCGAGCGCCTCTGCCAGCTTTCAGGCCTTGATCGCGTTTTCTTCTCGAACAGTGGCACCGAGGCGATGGAGGGCGCCATCAAACTGGCACGTTTAGCTGGACACAAAACGGGCGGCGAAGCGAAGTCTCTGCTAGTGGCGTTGCAGGGTTCTTATCACGGCCGAACCTTCGGCTCGATGTCTCTAACCGGCCAGGACAAATACCGTAAAGGCTTCGAGCCTCTTCTCGAGAATGTGACCTTCGTAGAACAAAACAACATCGAAGCGCTGCATGCAGCCGTGAATGCCAACACTTGTGCCATCGTGCTCGAGCCCATCTTTGGCGAAGGTGGAGTCCTCGAATGCTCCGAAGAATTCCTGCTCGCGTGTCGAACGCTTGCCGATCATTATCAGGCGGCGCTCATCTTCGATGAGATTCAATGCGGCCTGGGCCGCACCGGCAAGATCTTCGCCTTCCAAAGCTTCGGCGTAGTTCCCGACATCGTCACCATCGCCAAACCCATCGCCGCTGGGCTCCCGCTAGGCGCGTTCATATCGAAACAACATTTCGCAGACGCGATCTCGCCCGGACAGCACGGCACAACTTTTGGCGGCGGCCCGCTGGCGTGCCGTGTAGCGCTTGAATATTTCGCAATCGTTGAACAGGAGCGCCTGCTCGACAACGTAGTGAAAGTTGGCGGCTACTTGCATCAGCAACTCAGTCAGTTGATCGACAAGTATGCTGCAACTCGCGAAGTGCGCGGCCGTGGATTCATCCAAGGCCTCGTATTGGACATTCCGGCGCGTCCGCTAGTCGAACAGGGCCTAGCCGAGGGCGTTCTTTTCAATGTCACGCAAGACACAGTCCTCCGCTTCCTGCCGCCGTTCCTGCTCGAAGAAAAGCATGTCGATAGAGGAATCAAAGTTCTGAAAAAATTGCTCGGCAAAAAGAGGAAGAAGACACAGAGCGAAGTATCAGGCGAAGTGTCAGGGATCGCTGCCACAGCAACTTGATCTGACCATCAGATCCGACCATCAAAGATACGGCATCAACGACCTGACCATCAAAAAAAAGGGAGCCAGAAGCCCGGCTCCCCAAAACCAATAGAGGCGATATCTGCTAACTAGGAACCTTTCTCCGAGGATTTCGTTGCCCACCGAAACGCAATATCCAGAAAAATTTGTCTCCTATAGACAGCACAAAGCAATTCCGGACATGGCGGGAATTACAAATCGAATCGAGCCCAAGCCTGCGGAGCCCAACGTTGGGGTTGAAGAGCACTGGCTCGACCTTCCCGACGGCCGCATGCGTTACCTCAAAGCTGGCGCAGGTCCGCCGCTCATCCTGATTCACGGTCTGATGGGATATTCCTTTTCCTGGCGCTTCACCATTCCCGCCCTGGCGCCTCATGCAACCGTGTACGCTATCGACAATCTGGGCGCGGGCCTGTCGACATCGAACGAAAGCATCAATTGCACCGTTCGTGCTACAGCCAAGCGCGTTCTGCAGTTCGCGGACGCAGTCGGGATCAAACAGTTCGACGTGCTGGGCACGTCCCACGGCGGAGGCGTTGCAATCATGCTGGCTGCCATCTGCGCGGAAAAAGCCCAGAAAAAATCCCAGACAAACAATCGTCGCCTGCAGCGCCTGATCCTCGTTGCCCCCGTCAATCCCTGGTCCCGCCATGGCGAGCGGCTCGCGCCCTTCATCGGCAGCCCATTCGGTTCTATTCTTTTTCGGAACATAATTGAGCGCTGGCGCTTCCTCGACAATCTCTGGCTTCGCCGCCTTTTCGGCGACAAATCGAAAATTCCACCCGATTCGCTCGAGGGCTACCGCATGCCCGTAATTAAGAATCACGGATTTCGCCATGGTTCCCGCATCGTAAAAAACTGGACCGCCGACTTGTCAGCCCTGAAAAGCGCGCTCCCAGAGATTCGCGATTATCCGACGCTCCTGATCTGGGGAACAAAAGATCGAGCCGTAGATTTTGCTTCAGCCCAGCCGCTGCGCGACAATTTTCGCGATGCCAGGCTAGTGGCGCTGCAAGGCGTAGGTCACCTTCCCTACGAAGAGTTACCCGACGAGTTCAATCGCGCTCTGATAGATTTCTTAACCAGTTCCCAGTTCTCAGAAAACCAGACTACTGAGAGCCGAGGGCTGAGAGCCGAGAACTGAGAGCCGAGAACTGGCAACTGGCAACTGTTTCTCCCCATGCATCACGAGATCATCCATTCGCTGCGCGCATTCGTCGCCGACTACGGCTACTGGGCCGTCGCTCTGGCACTGCTCGGAGAAGGCGCCGGCGTTCCCGTTCCCGGCGAAATCACCCTCCTGCTGGCGAGCTTCCTAGCCTATTCCGAACACCATCTCCATCTTGTATGGATTATCGTCATCGCCACCTGCGCCGCCACGCTAGGAGCTGAACTCGGCTATGCCATCGGCCACTACGGCGGACGTCCTCTGTTTGACCGTTACCAAAGCATCCTGCGAATTTCGCCCTCCACGCTGAAGCGCGGCGAAGACATCTTTGTCCGCTACGGCGCAGTTGCCATTTTCTTCTCCCGTTTCATCTTCGGCCTGCGCACCTTTGCCGGACCGCTAGCCGGAGTCCTGCGCATGCCCTGGCAAGCCTTCGCCCTTTTCAACTTTCTCGGTGCCGCCGCCTGGGTCACAATCATAGCCAGCGCCGGATATCTCTTCGGCCATCACTGGCACACCCTGCTGCGCACCATGCAGCGCTTCAATATCGCGGTATTGATAGTCGCCGGAACCGTGATCCTCTATCTATGGTGGAGACATCGCCGCGAGCCCGCAGCGGAGGGGATTGACTAGGGCGAAGGGATTTAAGCTGGCCTGGGTATCGATTGAGATTCAGGCGGCTCGATTTCGCCGCCCCTCCTCCGCTCCGCTCTCTTCCGTCACTTCCACCCGCTCCCCTCTCGCATATGCTGATAAAAGCATCGCCGGGAGTTGCCCCGGAAAGAACGCGCCCTTTGATTTCCGCAAGCAAAGTCAACGATAGAATCCCGCACTCCGCATCTCCATCCGCCTCCCGCGCCTGCGACTCTCCCAGGTCTGGGTGCGCTTTCTGCTGGCCATCCTCGGACTAACGCTAGCCTTCGGAGCAGCCCTCTTCTCCACCGTATCCCGCGAGTCCGGCAATATCTGGGGAACGGTCATTCTCGCATCGGCCGCGCTCTTGCTCGCCACCTTCGTCGGCCTCACTACCGTTCCCTATTTGGCGCGCCGCGTGGTCGCAAGCCGCGTTCGCGAAGCCATGGATTACGACATCACGCGCCCCGGCCTGATTTACATCCTGATCAGCGTCGTCATCGGTATCGCCGCCATCAACACCGGTAACAACCTGCTTTATGTTGTAGTCGCAGCGTTGCTCTCAGCGATCATCGTTTCCGGCATCGCCTCCGCGCTGGTGCTCCGCAGCCTGACCCTTGACGTTCACCTGCCCGAACATGTTTTTGCTGGTCGTCCATGCTGGCGCGTCTGCTCTTGCGCAACACCAGCACTTGGCTGCCTTCGTTTTCAGTTCGCGTCGTTCCCGCCACGCGAAAAGGGAATCCCAAAGCCCACTGGCATTGGGAAGCCTACACCTTCGGCTGGCCACGCAATCGCGAACCGCAGAACCAGTGGTTTCGCCTGCCCGATCGTCGGCTGCGACGGGTACACGACGAAATGGATAAGCCAATCCTGCAGGAATCGGTTTATTTTCCGTTTATCGCCGCCGGACAGGAACTCCGCGCCGACCTGGAAATCACCTTTCCCGCTCGGGGCCGCTACTGCGAAAAAGACTTTGGCCTGGCGACGCGTTTTCCTTTCGCATTCCTGATGAAAACTCGCCGCATCAACCTCGCTCGGGAAGTGATCGTTTACCCTAGCGCCGATTCCGCCGAGCAGTTCCGGGAAGTCCTCCCCATGGTCACTGGAGAGTTCGAAACGTTTGTAAGGGGACGCGGCAACGATCTTTACCTCATCCGCGACTATATGCCTGACGACTCCGCTCGCCACGTCGACTGGAAAGCCACCGCCCGGACCGGCGCGCTAAAAGTGCGTGAATTCAGTCGCGAAGACGAACGCAAACTCCGCATCGTTTTTGACAACCCCGCACCGGGAGTCTTGCCGCCCGAAGTCTACGAGCAAGCAGTCCGCATGGCAGCATCTCTCGGATGGCACTTCCACCACGAAGATGTTGAGGTTTCCTTCGTAGCGCCTGGATTGGAGCCTACCGAAGACGTCTTTACTTTCCTGCGATACCTGGCGCTGGTTCAGCCGCAGGAAGCGACCCCAGTCTTCAGCCGCCTTCGCGCCAGTGAAGATTACAATCTGATCGTGACTGCCCGCACTGCCGCCGAAATGCCTGCCGCTTTGGCGTCCAGATCCTATGTCATCTCCCCTAGCGGCCATCGCTCCTAGTCGTAGCGCAAGCCCATATTTGTGGCGTAATATCATTTTTTTCTTTTCCCAGGTCGATTTTCGACATATACTCCGCCGCGGGTCTGACTAAAAGCGGTTCGCTACTTTCGTTCGAGGCGAATCTTAGGCTGGTCGCCGGTCCCCACCGCTTTCCGGCATAAGTCCACGGGAGGTGCAAATGTTGATTAGCGATCTGCTTAAGAATCAAGTCACCATATCTGCCGAGCCCGACCAGACCGTGATCGAGGTCGCTACGCTGATGGTGGAACACAACATCGGTGCGGTACCAGTTCTAAGTGGTGGCAATTTGGCCGGAATTTTCTCTGAGCGCGATCTAATGATCCGCGTCGTGGTTGGCGGCAAAGATCCGGCGCGCACCAAGGTCAGCCAGGTCATGACCGAAGATCCTCTGACGGTAGCTCCGAATGATTCGCTGGAGACCTGCATGACCTTGATGAAACGGCACGGCTTCCGGCACCTGCCCGTGTGTTTCGGGCGCGAACTGAAAGGCGTCATTTCCTTACGCGATATCCTTCTCCAGAATCTGGACGAAAAAGATGATGAAGTGCGCATGATGCGCGCGTATCTCCATTCCACACCCGACGCCGGATAGGTTTTTCTGCTTTCCGGCGGTTATCGGGCACTTCGGCAACAACTGCCGGAAACCCTCGTCAGCATTAAAAATTAGCGACGTGGTAATGGTTACTTAGGTTACCTAAGTAGATTGACCCCAAGGGCAATCTGCATGAGGATGTTGGTGTGGGTAGAGATACTCTAGTTACGGTTGGACGCGTCCTCCCGCACATGTCCTGATGACTTGGCACAGCCATAACGTAGTGTTTTATCTGTGGTGCAGTCAACCGATTCTCCAGTCGGTGGTGGCGTTCATCCTGTGGCGTCGGAAGCTGCATAAACGGTTCCCCGTATTTTTCACATTCTTACTCGCGCAAATTGCGAACTTCGCCATCATATTGCCTCCCCTGCTTACCGGAAAATACAGATTGTATTTCTGGTTTTTCTGGCTATGCGAACCTGTTAACGCGATTCTGGGCTTTAAAGTGATTCACGAGATTTTTCTTGACGTCTTTCGTCCTTTTCACACTCTGAAAGACTTGGGCACCCTGCTATTCAGGTGGGCCGGGGTTGTGATGCTGCTTGTTTCGGTGGTGGTCGCCTTTTCGAATTCTTTTGACCAGAGTCCGCTCTTGCACGCTATAACCACACTGCAGCGCTCTGTTCGGATCGTGCAACTAGGCCTCATCTTATTTTTGCTTTTATTCTCGCGATTTCTCGGAGTCTCCCGGAGACAGCTCAGCTTCGGGATCTCGCTCGGCTTTGGGCTCTTCGCGGGTGTGGATTTGATGATGTATGCCCTGAATTCGGGAGGTTTCGTCAAGGAGCACGTCTTCAATCTGATCACTTTGGGTGCCTATAATTTGGGCATCTTTGTTTGGCTCGGCTATTCACTTTCGCGCAAAGCCGAACGTTCGGGCGCGGTCAACCGCCTGCAGACCGAGCGATGGGAACAAGGATTGACGGATCTTCAACCTCCCGTGCCCTCTGATTCACTGATCCCAATGTTTGAAGGGATGGTCGACCGTGCGTTTTCGCGAAGCTCAAATCTCGAAGCCACAGACGACCCATTCCAACCACAAGACACCGCAGCAAAAGCTACCTCTGCAGCAGCCGGTGCCAAAGCCCGAACTTAGTAACTGCCACTGGAAAAGTCCCATCGACCAAAAACTTGTCAAGAACTATTTGCGACGGTTCCGCTTGCGCGTTTCATAACAACTGCCTCTGACGATCGTATTCAACCATTACCTTAAGAAGTGCGCCGAATTGCCTTATCCAAGCCCTTCGGATACCTCTGCTGGATTTTCGGCACCGGCGCCGGCTTAATGGACTTACCCTCGCACGAGTAACCTTCTATTAATGTGAAACTTGCATTGTTGTGTATAATGCTCGACGCTTGAGATTGGCAGTTCCACGCCAGCCTCTAGCAGACCCTAAGGAGAAAGTAATATGAAACGATCGCTCAGGGCTTTACTGCTGTTGGTAGGTCTGGTAGGAACGTTCGCATATGCGGCTATACCGAGAGTTCCCGCTCACGGTGGGCCGGTACCGCTATGTGATCCTAGAAACCCGTATTGTCAAATGCCGGGTTGAGATAGCAAATATTTGCAACAAGCAATCTTCTGGGCTGGCCCTCGTGGCCAGCCTTATTTTTTGTCTATTCCTTTTTCAAGGTTTCAGGCTCGGACTTTGTTACTGCCGATGGTTTTCCCTCTCCCGATTCTTTTGTCCCTTCCGCTGGAGCATTAGTTTCATCAGCGCTCGTATTAATGTATTGCACGATGATGGAGACGCGACGATTCGCGGGATCGAACGGATCTTTTGGGTTGCGCAGTCGCTGATCGGCGAAGCCTCGCACCTGCGTGATCTGATCAGGGCGCAGGCCCTCCGCTTGCTGCATTAATCGACGCGCCGCGTTGGCGCGGTCCGTCGAGAGATCCCAGTTACTGTAGCTGCTCTGTCCGCTGTAAGGTTTGGCGTCGGTATGTCCCTCGACAGATATGTGGTTCGGAACCTTCCCCAATTCGCCTGCTAATAACGCTAGTAACTCTTGTCCGCTCGGATTGAGCTTGGCGCTCCCGCTCTCGAAGAACGTTCCTTTTTCCGATTCAATTAACTCGATCCGCAGACCCTCCGCAGTCACGGTCATTTCGATATTTTTTTTAAGCTTCTCCAGATCCGCAATTTTCTGGATGGTTTTTTGCAGTTTATCTTTGAGCAGTGACATATCCTGCTTAGACAGTTGAATATTCTCGCCCGTTCCCGCCAGCGTGGTTCCGACCTTGGTCGCCGTGCCGCTGGGGTCTCTGAAGTACCCGCTGATTGCCGCCTGCTCCTTCTTGCTGCTGCTGCTCAACAACCACAACACGATGAACAACGCCATCATGGCGGTGACGAAATCGGCATAGGCAACCTTCCAGGCGCCGCCATGATGGCCGGCATGGCCGCCTTTTTTCTTGATGATGATGATGGGCGGCGTCGGCATATCAGAGACTTATCCCGCCGCCGCGGCGGCAGCCGCAGCCGGAGCGTCTTTGGCGCCGCGGCAAGCCTCTTCGACCGCCTGGAAAGATGGACGCACATGCCCAGGCACGGTCCGGCGTCCGATTTCAACCGCCATGATCGGCGCTACACCTTTCAGAAATGCAATCATGATTACGCGAAGCACCATCAAGTATGCGTGTTCCTCCCCGGCAATTTTTCCCATTCGCGCCGCCAAAGGGCCGACCAGGCCATAACAAAGCAGAATGCCGAGGAACGTTCCCACCAGCGCCGCGGCAACTTTTCTTCCGATTTCTTCCGGTGGCCCCCCGAGCGCGCCCATTGTGATCACCACTCCCAGCACCGCAGCCACGATACCCAGCCCAGGCAGCGAATCTGCCATGGTGCTCAGCCCGGACACCGGCTCGTTGGCGTCATTATGATGGACTTCCATGTCCGCCTCCAGCATCTGATCCAAGTCGAACACTTCGACACCGCCGCTCACCGCCATGCGCATCGTGTCGCAGACAAAATCCGCGGCATGATGATCGTGCACAAAGTCCTTGTACTCGGCGAACAGCGGGCTTTCACCCGGCTTCTCGATGTCATTCTCCAGCGCCACCAGGCCTTCCTTACGGGCCTTCTGCAGCAGTAGGTACATCATCTTCAAGGTTTCGATATAACGCTTCTGTCCATACTTCGAGGATCCGAATGCCCCGACCAGCCCCCCCGCCATCTGTTTCATGGTGTGTATTGGATTCGAGATCAGCAGCGTACCCAAAGCTGCGCCGCCGATGATGATCAGCTCGGCCGGCTGCATCAGCACCTTTACCAGCCCGTGCTCCATCAGGTAGCCGGCCAGGATGCAACCGAAAACCACCACGATTCCAATGATCGAAAACATGAACCATCATCCTCGCAAGCGTACAGAATCATTGGCAGCGCCCGCCGCTGCCGCCTTTGCCGCGCCGCTCGAGTGCGCTGGCTTCATCTCTCGCAAAAGCGATTCCAGGTCATTTCCCGGTGTAGCTACGGTGTAAGTCACATCAGCAAGAACAAGAAAACGGTCACCCCACCAGGAAACTTCCGAACGGCTTAGGAGATTCCATAATGTCTCAGCCGTCCTCGCGACAGTCACAGGACTGGTGGACACCACGACGGCGAGAAACTCATTTTCTCCCCAGCATCCCAGAAAATTCTCCGGATCAAGGCTGCGGCGCAACGTGTGCGCAGCAGCACGCAAAAACGGCACTACGGATTGCGGACCGTGTTTGGCGCGAAAATCCTCCAGACCCAACACTCGGATTTGCAACAACCCGAAACCGATGCGCGATTCTTCCATCCCTGCCATGCATTCATACATGACCGCTCGCGTCAGGCGGTGCGAAGGTATGCCGGTAATCGCATCCAGGCATCCATACATCGTGAGTGGCGACTCCTCGCGTTCAAGAAACGCTTCCTCAAACAAGACCGAGGCGCCGCCAATCGTGTCACCGTATTCAAGGATGGGACGCGAGCGCACTCTCACCCCGACCCGGTGTCCATCCTTGTGGAGATAAAAGCTGGTGCCATTTTGCGGCTCGCGCTCCTGTATGGTCATCGTTACCGGACGTTGCACCCGAGGCAATGGGTGTCCTTCACGATCGCAAGCCCGCACCACATCGTCCAGTACGCGTCCCACAACTTCGTATGACAGATACCCGGTGATGTGTTCCGCGCCATGATTCCAAAACCGAATTCGCCGTTCCTTGTCAACGATATAAATCCCCATAGGCAAGTCTTCCACCAGATGCCGGAAGAGCTTCGGATTCTCAAGCAGATTGGAATACATAAGGCACACGCTGCCTTCGAATTTCATCGGCAGGCGAGGCGGGAAACTTCAGAACCTGCGTGTTATTGAACGGGCATGTATCCAGCCGTGAAGAGATTCACTGCAGCGGTTATTTGGACGTGCCCTAAAAGAACGACCGGTTAAACTTTCACGCAGCCGAACGCTTGCGCGATCCCAACGCACGGCCCAGACCCTCCGGATCAAAGATCGGCGGCTGACAGCTGAACCCTGAACACACGACCGCAAATGATCGTTCCCCGTTCAGCCCTGGAAGATTAGGAATCGTCGCCGCCAAAGCCGGCGGAAGGTTCTGGGCAACCGCCTTATCAGCATCAAGACGGACCACCGCAGTATTTAAACTAAGTGGACGCACAGCAGTGCGATATAACTCCGCTGCCGCTTCATCATGCCCAATGATTACGACTTGCGCATGCGGCTGGATGAAGTGGAGCACCGCCAGGCCATAAGTCGCCGCGAAAATGCCATGCTGCCCCGCAACCCCCGCATAAACCTCTAGCGTCGACTCGGCTTTGTCACGATAAGAGGCAACGCTCGGAGTCCCATCGTTGACGTAACTATCAAGACGAAGAAGCGCAATCGCGGCCGCCGAATTTCCTGCCGGAGTAGGCGAATCCTGGAATGGTTTTCGCCGCGTCCCCAGAATGCCCAGTACAGGCTTTCCGTTGGAAGCCTGACTAGCGCCCGAACCAGCGCCCGTCGTGTCAAAAAAACCGCCCGCTACCGGATCGAAAAATCCCGCAATCATCGCATCAGCAATTGATCGCGCAAAACGGAAATAGCTTAAGTCCGCCGTAGCTTCATAAGCGTCGAGACACGCGATCACCGCGAAAGCGTAATCATCAAGCACGCCCGGAACACCCGCATCCCGCGGCTCCGCCTTGGGATCCGAGTAAGCAATCACATGTTTCATTCGACGCTCGGCATTCCATCCCTCGGAAAGCAAGCGATCCAGCGAGCGCAATGCAAAGCGGCGCGTGTCTTCTAAGTCCAGCACCTTTGCCGCCTCAAGATACGCCGACACGCACATCGCATTCCAGCCCGCGTAAACCGTCTTGTCGACATAGGGCGTCGGACGGCGCAATCGCGCCGCATACATTTTTTCCTTGGCCGCAGCCAGCAGCGCCTGCGCCCGCTCTTCAGGCATGTTCAGCCGTCGCGCAATTTCCTCCAATGAAGTTCGGACTAAAGAGCTTCGACCTGAAGAGGTTTGACCTGAAGAAGAAGCTTGAGCCAAAGAAGTTCGAGCCAAAGAAGAAACATGCAGCACGTTCTTCGCCCGTTTGTGATGCATGTTGCCCACTTCTTTGATGTCGTAATAGAGCGCCGCCACCGCAGCCTCATCGTCACCGAGCGTGGCTCTCGTCTCCTCCAAAGTCCATGTGAAATAGTCGCCGTCATCGTCCATCGAGTAATCGGCATCTTGCGAAGCGTAAAACCCGCCATGCTCGCGATCACTCAGCCACTCGTCCATCCAGCGGATAATGTCGCGCGCCACACCGGCAAAAAACTCGTTCCCCGTCGCCTGATAAGCGTGCACATAGTTCTTCAGCAACTCCGAGTTGTCGTAACACATCTTCTCGAAGTGCGGCACAATCCAGCGCTCATCCACCGAATAGCGATGGAATCCACCCGCCAGTTGGTCATATACGCCGCCCAGCGCCATATTCGTCAATGTGTGCACAAAAATATTGCGCAGTCCCTCATCCCGCGTTCGAACGTACTGCTCCATTACCAGATCAAGCGCCGCCGGATGCGGAAACTTCGGCGCGTTTCCAAATCCGCCATTGACTTCGTCAAACATCCCCCGCGCTGAGTCCACAATGGCGTCGATCACCGTTGCCGATATCTTCCCGCCACCCCCTGGAAATGACTCCGCTCGCGCGATTGCACTTTCAACCATCTGCGCCTGTTCCAGCACCTCTCCGTGTTTTTCCCGATAAGCATCGGCAATCGAAAGTAGTACGCGCTTAAAGCTGGGCCGCCCGTAGCCATCGGCGGGAGGAAAATACGTCCCGCCATAAAACGGCTTGCCGTCAGGAGTAAGGAAAGCGGTAAGCGGCCATCCGCCCTGTCCAGTAAGCGCCGCAACTGCGACCTGATAACGGCTGTCGATGTCCGGGCGCTCGTCCCGATCCACCTTCACTGCGATGTAATGCTCGTTAACAATTGCCGCGACCTCGGCATCGTCATAGGATTCGCGATCCATCACATGGCACCAGTGGCACCAGACCGCCCCAATATCCAGAAGCATAGGTTTGTTAGCCGCGCGGGCCGCCGCAAAGGCCTCTTCGCCAAACTCATGCCACTGAATGGGCTGGTGCATCGCCGAACGCAAATAGGAAGAGGAAGCGCGAGCGAGAGCGTTTTGGGAACCAGTATCCATTGTAGTTAGCTTGCAAATGAATCCGAACTCGTGGGTCGAACTGCTTCATCGATCATGAATTTCACTTCGCGAGCGAGGGCGTACCCACTTTGAATCCAGTCCCTTACGCAATCGAGCCAATGCGCACTTGCGGGCACGTTTCTACCGACCGCTCTTACAATCGATTCTTATGACAGCTTTAGTCATTCTTGCGCCTGGAGCCTCTTGCCATCTAACAGTAAATATCGACCGCTTCCGCCAGTTGCGCCTTCTCCACAAACTCCCTTTCCGTGTGCGCCACGTGAATCGATCCGGCCCGAGCAAAAGCGGCTCACCCCAGTTTGGCAAAGACGGAATGTCGGTAGTAAAAGCCGCAACCATGGTCGGCAGTCCGTCCAAAGTGCGCAGCCGCAGGAATGGAGTCTCGCGGGTGAAGTGAACTTCCGTTAGCCCTGCGACGGCCGCGGAAATCTCGCGGCGCAGGTCATCCGCAGGCCCCACGAGTCGATAAAAAAGATCAGCTTTGGCGAAATCAGAAATCACATTCGGCGCCCGACCGCCCTGAATGAGTCCCACATTCTTCGTACAAGCGCCCGCGTCGGCTTCTACGGGTAGCTTCATCGCGTGCAACCGATGAAGAGCCTCCACCAGTTTGTCGATCGCCGACTCGCCGAGTTCCGGATAAGCCGAATGGGCCATCCTCCCTCGCGCCACCAACTCCACGTGCAGCGCGCCCTTGCTGGCCAGCGCCAGTTTATTTTCCGTAGGCTCGCCGTTGATCATGAAGCGCGAGCCAATCGGCTGCCGGTTCGCCGCCTTTGCGCCGATCGAGTCCCGCTCCTCGCCCACCAGAAATAGTAACCCGACGAAAATCCCCGTCCTCGCGTAGCTTCTCCGCTGCCAGAATCTGTGCCGTGATGATCCCCTTAGCATCGCACGCGCCTCGGCCGTAAACCCGTCGCATCATCTTCGGACGAAGCAATGAACGGCGGCACCGTGTCCATATGTGTCGAGAAGACAAGTTCTGGACGATCATGTCCAGGCCATGTGGCGAGAACATTGGCCCGCAAGCCTTCAACCGGTATTTTTTGTGCGTCAAAACCGCGTCGCCGCAATTCGGCGCATAGGAAATCTCCCACGGCGCTTCGTTAGGAGTAATGGATTCAATATCGATCAGACGACGGGCAAGTGCGAACAGGTCCATGCAGCAAAAGCGTAACAGCGAATCGCGATTACCGGATAGTCTCTCAAAATTTGTGCGAGGCAAAGCCAACTCAAACCGCGCAAATAAAATTCCCTCTTGCTGCAATTTCGATTGACATAGTGGCTCTAGGTTCGATCCTTAATGAGCAAGTTGCTCACGTGAAATTTAAGGGCGAAGGTTGCAACCGGGGCTAAGTCGCGTGGATTGAAGACTTTGCCTGTAAAGTATTTAAATTGAATACTTTACGGAGTACCGTCAACCGAAGGTTGATTATTTTTCAAGACTTTAGAGAAAACAGGGGGAGGGGTAGCCCCCGGCTCCGTGCACACTGAAACACCTAGCATCCGCTCCCTTTTCCTTAGTCGGCCCAGCCGGACGACTGGAAGCTTTGCTTAATGCAGGGTCGCCGGATGCAGCGCATGCCGCCATCGTGTGCCATCCACACCCGCTCTTCGGTGGAACGCTGCATAACAAGGTTGTCTTCCACGCGATGAAGGCGCTCAACAGCTTCGGATTTCCAGTCCTGCGCTTCAACTTCCGCGGCACAGGCCTCAGCGAAGGTGAACATGCCCATGGGATGGGCGAAGTCGAGGATGTGCGCGCCGCGCTTGACTGGCTGGAACGCGAATTCGCCTTGCCTGTCATCTTCACGGGTTTTTCTTTTGGCGCAGCCGTAGGAGTGCGAGCCGCTTATTCCGACGATCGTGTCGACGCCCTGATCGCATTGGGTCTGCCCGCTGTCACAGTCGAAGACCGCGTATATGATTTCGAATTTCTCCGCGAATGCACCAAGCCGAAACTCTTTATCAGCGGATCGCGCGATCAGTTCGGCCCGCCGGGCAAATTAGAAGCGCTAGTTAATACTTTCGCCGAGCCGAAAAAATTAGTACGGATCGAAGCGGGAGATCATTTCTTCGAAGGCCGTTTGCGCGAGATGCGTGACGCAATTGAGATTTGGGTGAGAGAAGTGACTGGCGCAGCTCTGCCTTAGTCTTCAGTCTTCGCATCCTGGTGCCGGATTATAATGCCAGCGGAAAATGCCATCGATACCCGATCTCTCCTCTGCGCGGGACCAGAAATTTCGGCGCATGCGCGACACTGCGCGTGAGATATTTACGACCGCACTTAAAAACGCCTCGATTGAAAGCGCCTTTGCGCGTAACGTGCACTGCGAGCGGCGTGTCCTGCGAATCGGCGAAGATCTCCACGATCTCGATTCTTACCATCGAGTATTCGTTGTCTCAATCGGCAAGGCTGCGCACACCATGGCTGCGGCGCTTGAGGCCCGACTTGGCAGTACGCTCGAAGGCATCGTGGCCTCGTCGGTCGAGCCTGCTCACCAGGTCCGCGGATTCCGTTATTTTCACGGTGGACATCCGATACCGACCGCTGAATCCATCGAGGCCGCGAAGGCCATCCTCAACTCTCTAACCGCTCTCGACGCATATTCCTTAGCCATCTTCATGATTTCCGGAGGCGGTTCTGCGGTTGTGGAAAAGCCGATTGATGATGAAATTTCGCTGGCCGATCTCGCAAGCACTTACCAGACGCTCGTCCATTCCGGAGCGCCGATCGCCGAGATCAATACCATCCGCAAACATCTTTCCGCAGTAAAAGGTGGACGTCTCGCTCAAGCCGCTTATCCTGCACAGCAGGTTTCGATCCTTGTTTCGGACGTGCCCGACGATATGCTTGATGCGCTCGCCTCGGGTCCGACTATGCCCGATTCCACCTCCATCGGTGACTGTGAGCGGATTGCGGCCAAATACAATCTCGTTGATCAGTTCCCCAGATCGGTCGCAGATCTCTTCCGCCAACACGCGCTGGAGGAGACGCCCAAATCTGACGATCCGGCCTTTGTTCGCGCCCGCTGGTGGACGGTGCTCTCCAACCGAGTGGCGATCGATCAGGCTGCAGTGGCTGCAACCAAGGCCGGTTTCGCCGTCGAAGTCGACAACTCATGCGACGACTGGCCTTACGATAAAGCTTCCGTTCATCTGCTTAACCGTCTGCGCGAGCTGCGAAGCACCATCTCCCGTGTCTGCCTGATCTCCGGCGGCGAGGTGACGGTTACGGTTCGCAATGGAGGTATCGGAGGACGCAATCAGCAGTTTGCTCTCGCTTGCGCCGAACCGATATGGGGACAAGACATCACTGTATTGAGCGCGGGTACCGACGGCATCGATGGCAACAGTCAAGCAGCAGGTGCTGTCGTCGATGGCAGCACGGTCGATCGTGCCGGCGGAATAGAGGTCGTGCGCAAGGCGCTTTCGACCTTCAACGCTTGTCCGCTTCTCGACGAACTGGGAGATGCGATCTTTACCGGACCAACCGGAAATAACCTTCGTGACTTGCGCATCTTGCTGGCTTATTAGTTCAAGTTGATATGTTCGGTAGCGCACATATCGTCGTATAAAACCCATAACCTCCGGCGGTACATGGCCTTCCGCCAAGTAAATTCTTGTAAATATTTATCATCCGGCAGCGTCCGCACCCCACTGTGCATCCAAGTCTTTAAAATGAACAAACACTGGAGGTTTCGATTGAAACGCACAGTTCGTATTGCCATCGTATTATCATTTGCCTGCGCCGCTCTGGCCGCTTTCTCAAACGTCGCACAGGCCCAGAGAATCGACGTCGGTTTTGCCGGTAGTACCATCCTCGCCCCAGGCGCTGATTCGTGCAGCGGCAACTGCCAGGTCCCGCAGTCGCTCAGTGGCGGCTTTTATCCGGGCTTCAACGCCGATGTGATCTTTTGGCACAATCTTGGCGCTGGGTTCGAATACAACTGGAGAGGTTCTCAGGGCGGCGGGGCCTACGCGGCCGACATCGGGGTTAATTATCGTCCAATCTTTTACAACTTCAATGCCGTTTGGTCGCCCAAGCTCGCCAGCCATGCCTACCTGGAAGTTGTTGGCGGCATTGGCGCCATGAGTACGCACTTGTATGAATGCGATGACTGTGGCATCGCTGGCGGGAGCCAGGAAGTCGCCAGCAGCAGCCATTTCGATGTGGACGTCGGTGCCGGAATTAAGCTCTATGCGTCGCACGGATTCTTTGTCCGCCCCGAATTGCGAGAGTATTGGATCAATAACGATACGAACTTTGCCGGTTCGCATGCCACTCGCGTAGGCGCAACGATTGGATATACCTTCGGCGGGGGACACTAGCCGGAGCGAAGTTGAATTGAATTCGGCATCGTGGTGATGGGACCTGGTGTTGTGGACTGGCAACCCAGGTCTGTCGCTCTTTCCGCTGCGAAGATCTGTAATTTTTTTTGTCGGTTCTACGACGCGAGTTCCCTGTTTCACCATCCCGCATTATGATAGAAGGATGAATTTCGGCTTTTCAGGCGAAATGATCTTTCTCTTTTTCCTGGCACTGATCCTCTTTGGCCCCAAGAAAATGCCGGAGATCGGACGCCAAGTCGCGCGCTTCCTCGGAGAATTCAGGCGCGCCTCAAACGAATTCCGCTCGCAGATCGAGGCAGAGGTAAATTCTCTAGACAACAGCCGCAGCACTCCGGCGCAGCCCATGCTGCCAAATCTCCAAGCCCCCCTCGGATCTCTCGCAAGCCGCATTTTCAATCCTCCGCCAGCCGAAAAGCTGAAGGCTGCTGAAGCCGCGACCGAGTCCGACAAGCCCGCTTTCGCCCCCCCAATTGTCGTAGAAGCCGAGCCGTCGGTCGCTCCGAAAGCGGCGCCCGATGCCTGATCTCGTCGCCTCGACATCGCTGAGCACATCCGCCAAAGATGAAATGCCAACCATGGGCTTCCTCGATCACCTCGAGGAACTGCGCAAGCGAATTGTTTATTCCATAATCGCCGTCGCGATCGGTTTCTTCGTCTGCTGGGGATACGCCGGACATATTTACGCCATCATGCAGCGCCCCATCATGGACGCGCTCCGCCGTAACGGCCTTTCGGCCAAACTCGTCTACGTCAACCCCACCGAACCCTTCAATCTGTATCTGAAAGTGGGGTTGATGGCGGGATTGTTCGTTACCTCGCCGTTCGTGCTTTACCAGTTGTGGTGCTTTATTTCGCCTGGTCTCTACCGTCATGAAAAAAAATATGTTCTGCCTTTCATGATGTCGACCATAGGTCTTTTCATCGCGGGCGGATATTTCGGTTATAAAATTGTCCTTCCTCAGGCGCTCGTGTTCTTGATTGGCTATGGCAAAGATTTTCAACCCATGATCACGCTGGGCGAGTACAGTTCTCTGTTCCTCACGCTTATCGTCGGTATGGGCGTGATTTTCGAAATGCCCATTCTGATATTTTTTCTCGCGCTCATGGGCATCGTTAGCGGCGGGTGGATGTGGCGCAATATTCGTTACGCCGTCCTGGGTATCTTCGTGGTTGCCGCCATCGTCTCACCGACTCCGGACATCCTGAACATGTGTATCTTTGCTGCACCTATGATCGCCCTATACGTCCTGAGCATTGTTATCGCCTGGCTCGTGCATCCCACCCAGCGCAAGAAGCGCGCCGAGAAAAAGGCGTAATCACACAGAACGCAGAGAGCACAGTGAAATAATGAAGGTCTCAGCAACAAAAATAGAATTTCCAAATGCGTCACGCCGCGCTAACCTGCGTCCGCTGTGGTGGAGTATCTGCCTGCCGTTGCTCCTTGCCGTCGCCTCGGCTACGACCGTAGCCTGCAGCGGGGCAACCAATACGACTGCCAGCGCAGCTGCACAATCTGAGGTTCCGGCTGCGACACAAGCTGCTCCAGTCTCAGCGCCCGACAACGCCCCGCTCCCACATATCGATGCCAAACGAACCTTCGAGTACACGCGCGAAGTCACTGCCTTCGGCGAGCGCTATATGGGCAACGAGAATCACAAGAAACTCGAGCGCTACATCCTCTATCATCTTAGAGACGACCACCTGAAAAGCGATCAAGTCGAAGACGACGCCTTCACTGCCGACACGGTCGAAGGAAAGTTTCCAGTCCGCAATATCATCGCGAAATTTCCCGGCGCGAAGGACCGCATCATCGTCATCATGGGCCACTATGACACTAACTACTGGCTGCGAGGCACCGGATATGTAGGGGCCAACGACGGCGGATCTTCCACCGCAATCCTTCTTGAATTTGCCAACCAGTTGCGAGGCAAGAAGCGCGACGGCTACAGCGTCTGGCTGGTCTGGTCGGACGGCGAGGAAGCCGTTAAGACTTGGTCTGACACTGACAGTTTGTATGGCACGCGCCATTTAGCCGAAAAATGGGAGAAAGATGGCACGCTAAAGAAGATCAAAGCGCTCATAGTTGTGGACATGATCGGCGATGCCGATCTCAACATCGACCGCAATACTACCGGCACTGATTGGCTAATGAACCTAATCTATTCCGCAGCCGAGCGCGAAGGCTATCAATCCCACTTCTACGCGCGGGAGGGCGCGATTGAAGACGATCATCTTCCTTTCGTGAAACGCGGCGTCCCGAGCGCCGATGTCATCGACCTCGATTACGGTTACAACAATGTTTTCCATCACACTCCGCAAGACACCATGGACAAGCTCAGCCCCAAGAGCCTGCAAATCGTAGGCGACACGATCATGGAGACCATCCACATGCTCGATCAGCGCTAGTGTTCTTGAACCCCGCATTAGGTTGCGGACGAGGTTCGTCTTACTTGCAGATCGCCGTATAGCCCAGATAGCTCTGGCTAGTGAGATAAATTTGGCCGGAGATAACTCCATTGTTATTGATACCCCCGGTCATCTCCGATCTCGCGCCCGGATATACGATGTTCTTGAAAACTCCATTCTCGTAAATGAAACCGAAATCGCTATCGGAGGTGATGCGATTGCCCACGATGACACCGGAGTTGTTCACTCCCGTGAGCACAGTTCCGTATTTGGCGTTCGGAAAATTGAGGGTGGTAAAAGTCCCATGCTCCCACACAAAGCCGTTGCTGATCGGACTATTGGAGTAAGTCCCGACGATTTCTCCATTGTCGTTGATAGCCATGGCATAGGATGCCAGCGCGTCGGGGTAAGCAATAGTAGTGTATTTCCCGTTCACCAGCTCGAAACCTTTGATGAGAGCGGGGCTAGCGGTGTAACTGCCGACTGCTTCTCCCAACTGATTCATTTCAAAAAGCCAGGTGTTGGCAGCCTTTGGATAATTGACGGTGGTTTGAACGCCATCCTTCAGCAGGAACCCATGCACGTGTTGGGGATAGCCAATGTCCTGGTAAAAGCCGTTTTGTATGCCGGTGCCGCTGTACCCATATAACCAGGTGGTTAAAGCCTTCGGGGCTGCGTACTCAGTGATCTGTCCTTCAGGTGACCGGGTGAATGCGACAAATGCCTGAGTCGTGTCGTTGACCAACTGTCCGACCACGGTACCGTCGTCACTCACACCGTTAACCTGGCTGAAAGAGTATCCCTCGGGCGCGGAAAACGTGTCGAAGACGCACGAAGCTTGCTCAGCACCGTACATCTGAGAGGAATGCAAAAGAAGAGCGACGATAACCGCAGCAACGGGATTGGGAAGGCTCATTAGATCCTCGATATCCTTATTTCGTGCTTGATTCCTCACACGAGAGACAGCGACATCTTTTGGAAAGTGTCTCCGAATACTTTGAGAATCGTCAGAAATCACTGCCTCATGCACAACCGAGGGGCACAGGACGAAGAAGAATCGGGACTAGGGCGGCGGTAACTTGACGGCAGATTTCTGGTTAACGGCCTGCACTCTGACGTTCGTGAGTTGCTGCTGTGTGCAGATGGCAGATCGCGATGGCCAGAGCATCGGCTGCGTCAGCCGGCTCGGGAATCTGGTCAAGATTCAGGAGACGCGTCACCATCTGCTGCACCTGATGTTTCTCAGCTCGCCCATATCCGACCACCGCAGATTTGATAGACAGTGGCGAATATTCGGCGACTTCGAGCCCGGCGGAAGCCGCGGCCAACATGGCTACTCCGCGAACCTGGCCGAGCTTCAATGCGGACTTTACGTTGATCGCATAAAAAACATCTTCGAGAGCAACCCGATCCGGGCGATGCTGCGAGATCAGTTCCTGCAGACCGTTGGAGATGCGGGAGAGGCGCATGGGCATCGAGTCTCGCGGGGAAACTTTGATGGCGCCACAGACGATACAGACAAGCCGATCACTATTACGGCTATCCGAGAGCAAGTCGACCACGCCGTATCCCGTGTACTCCGTTCCGCAGTCAATGCCGAGCACCCGCATGGGGGAAGTGTAGCAGGGCAGTTGCATGTGGTCAGCGGCCAGTCGTCAGTAAAACGAACGGCGCTCGCAAGCGGCTTGTTTTCCCGCTAGCGTCATTGGCAAGCTTCGCATGCCTCGAAAACAGCGTGATAACCTTAGTATGATCCGGCTTGCAACAAACAAAGTGTGAGCCATGCCATCCGCCGTGGGGCGGATTCATACCGCAAGAAGGATCAACGCAAAAATGGATCGATATGAGGAGCAGGCAATGAAGATTGGAGTATTAACAGGCGGAGGCGACTGCCCCGGACTCAACGCTGTTATTCGCGCAATCGTGCGTAAAGGTACTTTCCATTATGAGGATGAATTCTTGGGTTTTGTGGAGGGCTGGCGCGGTCTGCTGGAAGATAAGATCATGGAACTCGACCTCGGGTCTGTCGGGGGCATTCTGCCTCGCGGCGGCACTATCCTGCGCACCTCGCGCACCAATCCAGCCAAGCACGAGAAGGGTCTCGAACACTGTGCCGAAAATCTGAAAAAACACGGCTGTGATGCACTGATCGCCATAGGCGGCGACGACACGCTCTCCGTCGCAGAAAAGCTTTTTAAGAGTGGAGTGAAAGTTGTTGGCGTTCCGAAGACGATCGATAACGATCTGTCCGGTACCGACTTTACGTTCGGTTTTGACACAGCTGTGAATGTGGCTACGGGCGCCATTGACAGGGTGCATACCACCGCCGAAGCTCACAATCGCGTCATCGTAGTGGAAGTGATGGGCCGCGCGGCGGGTTGGATTGCGATCTATAGCGGCATAGGCGGCGGTGCCGATGTGATATTGATACCGGAAATTCCTTTCGATATCGAGCAGGTAGCCGAGTTGATTCGCCAGCGCCATGAGCGCGGAAGATATTTCAGCATCGTGGTGGCGGCCGAAGGCGCAAAGTTTATTGGTGGCGTGGAAACGCTGGATGGGGCCTCCGATGAGCGCGATGAGTTTGGGCATCTTCGGTTGGGCGGAATCGGGCAAACGGTGGCACGAGAGATCGAAAAACGTACTGGCTTCGAATCGCGGTCAGTTGTACTCGGCCACATCCAACGCGGAGGAACACCGAGTGCGTTCGACCGCGTACTGGCCACGCGCTACGGCTTAGGCGCCATCGATATGGTGCATCGTGGCGAGTTCGGCCAAATGGCGGCGCTGAGGGGGAACAAGATTATCTCCGTTCCGCTAGCCGAAGCCATCGCTTCGAATCGCAAGGTAGACAAGGAAATACTGGACGCCGCTACTGGCATTCTTGATAAGCTCGAAGAGAAGGTTACTAAGGTTTCTTAACCGGCTACGGCGCCGAAAAAGCTCTACCCGAAGCGGGTTTTACTTGGCATTAACAGGGTTTTAAGGGCATACTAACTCAGCACTCCCCGAGAACTGCCCGCCATTCACGAGGAGGCTTCCGTGCCGATGCTGCAGGACGAAATCCAGCCCGAAACCCATCTTGAGCGGTCTCCAACGCTGACCTTGGAACCCACGCCGCAGGAAGCGGAAGTACAGCGGAAGCGCATGCTAATCGCGCTTGGTATCCTCCTGGTTGCGCTGGCTGCGGTCGTTCTGAAAGATTGGGATTTTTGGTTTCCTCCGGCCACCGAAATTGAAGAAGCGGCGGTTCGAAAGATCAAAAACAAGAGTCTCACGCCAGCCCCGGTCGCTCCTGTGAATACGTGGCGTGAGCATAAGTCGGCTAAATCTCCGGCAGCCCCCGCGACAGCAGCGCCTGCTCCCTTGGCCGCAACTACGGAGCGCGCGGCACTTCCGCCTCTTCAGGTGGAAGTGGTAGCCGGAAATCAGCACATCAATATTCCCGCGAAAAGTAATGCCATCCATTTGGATGTAGACTCGGGTGCAACCGCATCTGCGGCGAACGCGCCGTCGGCGCCGTCGAGTGGGCTGACCGGTAACGGAAATAGAGTTCAGCTTTCGCAGGTAACAGCAGAGAACGTCACCCTCTCAGTGCCGCCGAATTATCCTTTGCTGGCCCGGCAGATGAAGGTGCAGGGAGCGGTCAGTTTGCAGGCGCTGATTTCGCGTGAGGGCAATATTCAGGAGCTCCAGATCCTGAGCGGGCCGGCAATTCTTGCGGTGGCTGCGCGCGAAGCTGTGAAGCAGTGGCACTTTAAGCCATACCTGCAAAACGGCGTTCCGGTAGAAACCGAAGCTCGCATCACCGTGAACTTCACTATTTCCACGAATTAGCCGGGGCTCGGAAGTTCTTGCCCCCGGCTCTTGCTCCGGCTGTGGTTTTTGGATGGGGCCTGTCACTTCGCGGGCCCGAAGAATCCACCAGCCGCAGGGTTCTAACGAACAGGCGTGTCTGCGCTGAAAATTGGGGCAAAAATTAAACGGGCGTCTTGGATTCTCGCGAATCCAACACGCCCGGGCAGCCCTCCCCCAGAACTGCTCAACAGGAATGTAAGGCTAAGCCGAGAATCTGAAAATGGCACCCGGGTGCCAAAATCCTCCACAAAAGTGCCACTCTTAATCAGAGATTCACAAGTGCATCCGGACGGATGAATCTCACTCGGTAAACACGATCTTCCCTGGAGCCGCTCCGATATTGAATGGCGAGCCCGGAATTGCAGTGATTCCCCCCGTCGATGAATTGTACGTATAAGCATCAATGGCCTTGCCGGAGGAATTTCCGATATAGAAAAAGCTGCCGGTAGGATCAAAGGCGGCGAAGGCAGCCCCGGCCGCAACACTGAACGGTGAGTTCGATGCTGGCGTCAGTTGCCCGGTCGTCGAATTGATTATGAAACACCATATGGAGTCGCCCGTTCCCGGTGTCGATGCGTAGAGATACGTGCCGCTGGGATCGACGGTTAGTTCGGTCGGGCCAGATCCGCCGATGGCAGTAAATGGAGAGCCGGGCAGAGGGGTCAGGGCTCCGGTGGTCTGGTTAATGTTGAATGCGGAAATGTTGCCGGTAGTTGTCGAGTACGGCGGAGGGTTGATCGCGGAGGGGTTTGCCACATAGAGAAACTGTCCACTCGCATCTACCGCCAGCCCGGTAGCTCCCGCTCCGGAGATGACCGGGGAAAGACCATAGAGTTGTGTTAGCACGCCGCTGGAAAATGAAAAAATGGTGACGGTCCCGATGCCCGGATTCGAAACATACACAATGTTGGTGGAAGGTATGAACAGGATCTCGGCGGGATCTGCATTTGCAAAGAAGGGCGACCCCTGGGTCGGAGTCAAGGCGCCGGTAGTCGGATCGATAGAGAAAACAGAAACGCTGGCACTGAGATTATTCGTCACCAACAAGTATTTGCCCGAAGGATCAATCACCGCATCATACGGACCCGATCCACCTTCCTGGGTTGGAGTAGCGGTGAGCGACAAAGTTCCATCACTGACGATGCTAAAAATCGAGATCGTATCCGCGAAAGAATTCACCGTGTAGAGAAACTTTTTCGATGGGGCCAACGCCAGCCCGAGGGTCGTGGCGTCAAGTACCTGCGGTGTAGCCGGTCCAAGCGTGATAATGCCGTTAACACCGTTGATGTACAACAGAAGCACGTTGCCTGTACCGGGCAAACTTACATAGGCGTTATGGTCCCTGGAATACCTTCCGCTGCCGCAGGAAAGCAGAAGTCCGGCCAGGAGAGTGATGATTACAAAAATAACGGACGGAAGAAGTCGCCGAAGACAAGCTGGACCCGTCAGTGCGGCACGCGCCGCCCTAAAAAAGCTCATTTGGGAACCTACTCCTCAGTACCGAAGGTGAGAGACTAAAATGTCGTGTTTATTATCCTGCATGAGAAAGCGCGAATAACGCAACTGCTTACCTCGCCGCGCGGAACGCACGCGGTTGGCCACTTTGGTTGGATGCGTCTGGAGCGCTGTGAGTAAGCCAATGCGCATCAAGGGACACGACACGGTATTACACCCCACATTCTTTGCTGGTTGAATGTGTTCTAATCGTATTGTCAACCAGAGAATGTTCAAGTAAAAAGTGCCTCGTGATCGACATCCACTGCCACATTCTTCCCGAAGTCGACGACGGCCCGAAATCCTGGGAAATAGCCGTTGAAATGTGCCGCATGGCGGCGGTCGACGGCATTACTCACACCGTAGCAACCCCTCATGCCAATGACCGTTACACTTACGATCGCGGATATCTCTCGGGGCTACTGAGCCAGCTACGAGAGAAAATTGGCCCCGCGGTTAAATTGCAATTGACTCTGGGCTGCGATTTCCATCTTTCTTTCGAAAATTTAGAGCGCGCCCTCGAGCAGCCTCACACCTACACCATTGGCGAGACGAACTATCTGCTGATTGAGTTGAGCAACTTCAGTGTCCCAACGCAACTTTCCCAGTGTTTCACCCAGCTTGGCGACCGGGGCCTTACGCCAATCCTGACGCATCCCGAGCGAAATCCCATCCTGCAGCAGACGCCGCAACGCATCCTGGAATGGGCGGAACAGGGCTGCCTGATTCAGGTCACCGCCTCGGCACTGCTCGGATTTTGGGGAGAACGCCCTGAGATCATCGCCCACTGGCTCCTTGATCGGTTCGCAGTGCACTTTCTAGCCTCAGACGCGCACGACACAAAGCGCCGAATCCCAAATCTTTCCGCGGCGCGCGCCGTGGCAGAAAAAATCGTAGGAGCCGAGTACAGCGAAGCGCTGGTCGAGAGTAATCCCGGCGCAGTGGTTAAAGGGATACCAATCCCCTATTGCCCGCGCCCGGTGCTGGAGTAAATGAGGGCCATAAGGGTGAATCACCTAATCGGTAACCGCTAACCGGCTTCCGACGGCGCTCAGCAGCTTCTCTGCCGCCTCACCTGGATCCAAACTTGCAAAATTGTCGTCCAAAATAAGAAGCGATATGACCGGATCAATCTCTTCGAGCGCTGTACGCGTCGGTTTGCCCCGCACCGATTGCAGCCGCGCTGAAATAACCACGAGTTTCGCCTTTGTGGCCTTGAGCAGAATACGCGCATCGTCAATAGTTGCTGTAGTCAGCGCGTTGTATCCCGCGCTGCAAAGTACTTCCCGCATGAAAGTACCCACATCCGTCGATTCGCAAACGCAAAGCATTCGTGGTCGTGCGTCGCCGGATTTTGCTCGCGAATACCGCGAGCCCAGATAGGCAGCCGTGATTGCCTCTTCCACCGATTCGTAAATCTCGAATTGCGTGTGCAGATTGGTCATCTCGAGAGTTTTCCGGATCTTGGCAGGCACGCCGCTCAGTTTAAGGTTTCCACCCTTTGCTCGCGCAGTTTGCGTCAGGCGCACCAACGCCCCCAGGCCACTGCTGTCGACGAACTCAACCTGATCGAGTTGCAGGACAACATCGCCATACTTTACGAACGAATCTCCCACGAAAGAATGTAACGTGAAGACCTCATTCCCGGCCACGATCCGCCCCTGACACTGAACCAGCAAGACATCGCCAACCGGACGGCTCTCCAAGCGCATATGCATCATGTCTCCTATTGTTTGAAGGTTGAGGCTAATCGCCGTGCTAGCCGCTTCCGCCGATCTTGTCGTCGGGCCATCTTAGCCGGGGTGTGGAGTGCACGTCAATGAAACCCGAGGTCCTACTAATTAGCTTTGCAATGGTTGCTACTGCTGAGGAATGTTGTTTTCCGCGGCTTTAGAGGCCGTTTTCGGATCGCTCGCCGCAGGCGCAGCGGTCATCGCGCTTTCTGGGTTGAGCAAATGATCGCTGCTTGGGCCGAGTCCGAGTCCGATTAATGCTCGAGAATCTGGAATTGTCTTCGACTGCCATCCGTGAGCGACCTGATAGCGGCGCATGGCGTCCTGTGTAGCGCTATCCCACATTCCCGACGGCTCGCCATGCATGTAGTTCTGGCGAATAAGCGCCGCTTGAATCTCGCGTGCCCGCGCCGAATCAATCACCTGCTGGCCGCGCCTTGTCGTAACCTTTTTGCTGCGGCTATTTCTTCCTGCCCGGGAAGAAGTGCGTTTGCGGGTCGCGTGCGCGCTGGTGGGCATTGTATGCTTCGTGGATTTCCTAGCTCCGACGGCTGTAGTGGCAGAAGCTTGCACGGGTTTTGCCGTAGAAGGCGAGGTTTGCGTAACCGCGATCCGAACCACAAGACAGAGCAAGCAGACAAGACCAACTTGCTTCAACCGTCGGATTGGATCCTCGCGCAGCATGTTCTAGAAGCTTCGAACCTCGATTGTCCGCGACATTCCAAACAAAAACCGGCGAAACCAGCCCACCCTAATGGTCCCCGATACAGGGATGGCGTGCCAGTCTCGTCGGACTTCCTCTTTGGTTACGGAAGTGTCCCTGCCAGGAAAATCGTTCCATCCTGCGCCCTTGCGCCTCGCGGACGCACCAGCAACACGACATCCTGCCCACTCTTCAGCGACGACTCAATCTTTATAAAACCCTCCTGATTGTTTACGGGCTGCTTATTGACTTCCAGTATCACATCACCACGGTTCAGGCCCAGATCTTCTGCAAACGATCCCTGCTTGACGTCCTGTACCACCACACCTTTGCCAGGAGAAATGCTGAGGCGATCGGCTAAATCAGGAGTGATACTGCGCACGGTAACTCCAAACTTGCTAGCCTGGGGCGACTCTTCACTCTGATTTTCGTCCTCTTCGCCCAGACGGGCAGCGAACAACTTTGCGCGATCGGCGATCGTCACCGTGACTTCGTCCTTCTTGCCATTGCGCACGAAGCTGACCTTCACCTTCGATCCCGGCTTCCGCGAAGCAATGTCGGCCACCAGATCGTCGCCGCTCTTCACTTCTCTCCCGTCGAGTGCGGTGATTGTGTCGCCAACCTTTAACCCAGCCTCGTCAGCGGGAGTTCCCGAAACCACGTCTGATATGGTCACACCCGACCCGTAAATGTGGGAGATGGCCGGGCTTGAGGGCTGAAATTGAATGCCGATCGAGCCACGTGAAACGCGATGGTCTGGCCCGATCAACTGGTTATAGACCTGCGCGACCGTATTCGAAGGCATGGCGAATCCGACGCCCGCATAGGAACTTGTCTCCGTCAGAATAGCGGTATTGATGCCGATAACTTCGCCTGCCATGTTGACCAGCGGTCCACCCGAATTACCGGGGTTGATCGCCGCATCCGTCTGAATGAAAGATTGGAATTGCCGATCAGGAACGATGTTGCGACCCTTCGCCGATACTATGCCAGCCGTCACGGTCTCCTGCAGCCCGAAGGGACTACCAATGGCAAGCACCCAGTCGCCAACTTCCATGCCGTCGGAATTTCCAAGCTTAGCGGCTGGCAGCGAATGATCCATATCAATCTTGATCACTGCGAGATCAGTCTCCTGATCCATGCCAATCAGCTTGGCATCATGTCCCGGGGAAGCTGGGCTTTCGTCCTGCAACTTCACACGAATGCGGTCGGCTTTCTCAACCACGTGCCGATTGGTGACGATATAGCCTTTCGAATCCACAATTACGCCAGAGCCAAGCGAGCGTTGACGAATCGCGCCAGCATCGGGGGCGCCCTGACCGCCTTGCCCTCCAAAGAACTTGTCAAAGAAGTCCTGGAACGGAGAATCGTCGTCTCCTCCTTGGTCCTGGTCCGGATCAGGACGGATGGAGCGGCCACGGCGGTGCGGATTCTTGATAGTCGACTCAGTATTAATATTTACGACGCTGGGCTCAAGTTGCTTGGAAATCTGGGAAAATGCGTTCGAAAGCTGCTGCGGAGCCGGGATAGTCAGAGGTGTCGCATCCGACGACTTCTGCCCCTCTTTGCCTTTCACTCCATAGGAAACAACGGTGCCAATCAGAATTCCAACTGCGAGCGTCGCCAGAATCGTGAAGGTGTATGTCCAGCGGTTGGCCTTGAGACGGGCCAAGAAAGCGCTCTCGCGCGAATCCATTTCGATCCTCCTAAGATTGCCTAACTTCTTATTATACCTTCGCCTCGGGCAGGGGTAGTGCGCAGTGCGCCAAATCACTTAGACGCAGAAAAAGTAGTCTGCGTCTCTTTCCGCGACCGGTCGGTTACAATTTCAAGGTGATTATGGCCAAAAAGACTCCGGTATAGCCCGCGATCACCAGCAAAACCAACAGCGCCCCAAAACTCAAGACGTTGAACAATCCCCACGGTTTCTGCACTGCGCCGATGGCTAGCTTCCACAACCCGACACAACTAATCAGGGCGCAGACCGGAACCACTAGTATTCCAATCACGCGTCCGTGCGCAACCCGGGGGAAGACAATTAGGAATGTCACCGCCGGAAGGAAAGCCAAAGCCGGGATGATGGCCAGCGGGGCGCCGATGAGAAAAGCGCGCTCCCGTTCACGCCATCGGTTGATCGGTTCATCAGCTGATAAGGTCATTGGGTGATTGGGTCATCTGAAACCTCAACTTCCGGTTTTCGCCAATGCTGTCCGATCACCGAATGACCCGGTCGTCAGATGACCGATGCTACTTAGCTTCGTACACAGTCTTGCCGCCAACCACTGTTCGCAGAACTTTCGTCGCGAGAATTGCCGGCGCAGGTGCCGCCGTAATGTCCTGATCGAGAACGACGAAGTCGGCGAGCATGCCTGGCTCCAGCTTGCCTTTTTGCTTCTCCGCAAACTCGGCAAAAGCCGCACCTGTAGTGTAGGCAGCAATAGCCTGTTCGATATTCAATTTCTGCGCAGGATAGTAGCTCTTCTTGCCGTCTTCGCTCAGTCGTGTTACCGCCGAATACAGGCCGCGAAAAGGCGTAACCGGCTCAACTGGATAATCCGTGCCAAAAGCGAGCGTCACACCTTGTCGCAAAAACTCAGCCCATGCGTAAGAATGTTCAGCTCGTTCAGTCCCCAGTCGCGATTCCGCCCAGTTCATATCCGTAAGAAGGTGGCTTGGCTGCATAGACGCAATCACCTTGAGTTCTTTGAAACGCAAAATCTGTTGTGGAGTAGTGACCTGAGCATGCTCAACGCGAAGCCGAAAATCGCCGCCAGTAGGACCCTTCGCATTGCTCTCCTTTGCCGCCAGTTCCGCTCCGGCGAAGGCATCGAGAGCCATTTCCACTCCCCGGTCGCCAATCGCGTGGAAGCCGACCTGATACCCCGCCAGCACGCGCTCCTTGGTCATCGCATTCAGTCTAGCCGCATCATACTGCGGCAGCCCGCTGTTCTTCGGATCGTCACTATAAGGTTCAAGCAGGGCCGCGGTCTTTGACCCGAGTGAACCATCCATGAAGCCTTTCAGCATCCCAGTATGGAGCATGTTGTCAGACGCAGGATGCGAATCGCGTTTACGATTCAACTCTGCAATCGAATCATCAAAAGGCAGCCACTCGGAAATTCTCGCCGTCAGCTTGCCTTGATGTTCCAGTTCGGCGTACACCAAAAAATCATCCCATTGCGAAAAGTCCTGAGCCGATGTAACGCCGTGACTCGCTAGATCGACAAGCGCCAGTTCAATTGCTCGACGCCTCTTTTCATGCGTCGGTTTCGGGATCACCGCCAGTATCGCTCCCTGTGCTTTCTCGCGCAGAATGCCGGTGGGCGTCCCCTCAGCGTCACGATCGACCTTTCCCCCCTCCGGATCGCGGGTGGCAACGGTAATGCTCGCGAGTTGCAGAGCTCGAGTATTCGCCACTCCAATGTGTCCATCCACGCGTCCGAGATACACCGGATGATCGCCGCTCACCTCATCGAGATCCCAGCGGGAGGGTAGGGTCTTCACCGGCCAAAGCGTTTCATCCCACCCCTCACCTACAACCCATTCACCAGGCGCCGCGGCTTCGACTTTTGTCCGCAAGCGATCGCGAAAATCATCGAGACTTTTCGCTCCGACCAGGTCGACATTCATCTTCTCAAGGCCCGCGCTAGCCAGGTGCATGTGGGCGTCATTGAACCCGGGCATAACGAACCGGCCGTCCAAGTCGATGATCTTTGTCTCCGGGCCTTTGAATTTCATCACGTCATCGCGCAATCCCACGGCGAGAATTCGGTCACCGCCCACCGCCAGCGCTTCAGCGCGCTTGCTCGCCACGAGCGACAGCACAGGTTTAGTATTGACCACGCCGGTGTAGATGTTGCCGTGTGTAAAAATCACGTCGGCTTTCGGCTTCTGGGCACTCGTTGACCCACCGCTCTGAGCAAATACGCCGGCAGCCGCAAACAACAGCAGAATCGGAGCAATTTGTGTCGTCATTCACCAACTCCTGACAGGGTCAGCATGGTAAGCAGAATGCGCTTTAGTCCGAGTTCCCGTCCATTGCAGTCGAACCATTCTTGCAACGTGTGCGCGCCTCCTCCAGAGCCGCCGCCGCCGATGGCGATAGCCTCGCGGCCGAGTGATAGCGGAATATTAGCGTCGGTAGACGCCCGCTGAACCTGGGCTGTGTTGCCCAACTGGACATCAACCGCGCGAATCACCTTGAGCAGCCGCGCATCCGCGGGGCAGTTCGCCCGCCGGACGATTTCCAATCTCGATCACCTCGCTGCGCAAGACCTGCGGCTTGCGCGTTCCAGACTGAGCCACGACCGTCAAATTTTCCGACGCAACCGCCTGCTCGAGCGCAGCGCGCAACGCTCGCTCCACTCGATCAATTTCCGACATCGAGGTGGAGCGCAAATCGACCCTCATGCTGGCCGATTCTGGAATTGAATTTACCGAAGTACCGCCGCGAATCACGCCCACATTAAAAGTTGTTTTCGGCGAAGCCGGCACCGGTGTTTGACTGAACAGCTCGATCGCCCGCGAGAGCGCGATGATCGGGTTGGGCGATCCAAAATCGCTCCATGAGTGGCCGCCCGGTCCGCGCACAATTACTTCAAAGCGCCGGCTGCCGAGTGCCTCAGCGACGACAGTGTCCGACCCAGCCCCATCGACAATCACGCTGTAGGTTATTGAATCACGCCAGCGTGGAGTAGCGAACACGTGCCGCATCCCGCGCAGGTCGCCCTCGCCTTCTTCACCCACATTCCCGATAAACAAAAACGGCAGCGCATGCGAAATGCGCGCGCTCGCCAGTTCGCTGGCGACGGCCAGGAGCGCCGCAATACCGGCGCCATTGTCAGAGACTCCCGGGCCATACAAGCGGCTGCCTTCCTGCCTTATGTTCAATGGCGTTGTCGCAGGAAACACTGTATCAATATGCGCGCTGAGTGCGACGAAGCGTTTACCATAGCCCGAGCGAATACCGAATACGTTGCCGACCTCATCGGCGTGCACGTCTGCGAGCCCAAGCTCGCGGAAACGTTCGGCCAACCAAACACCGCGTGCCGTCTCGCCAAAGGGGGGAGCCGCAACCCGTGTCGCCTCCATCTGCCAAAGCGCGAACTGCGACTCCCGCGAGCGGAACCGGTCGAACGTAGCCCGCACGTCGGGCGAGCCGGCGAGCCGCGACACTTCCTTCTGCAACGGCGGATAAACGTTAGAACTTGCCACTTGAGGAACAGGGTCCATCCTTTGCGCCTATCTTATAACGTTGCATAATGTCACGAGTGTGCCCAGCTTCACAACGTAGGCAATAGCGAGTGCGGCATGCCGGAGATGTCGTAGTGCTGCCGCATAAGCAGGAAGACTTTCTTGTTTCAAAGAAAAACGAGGCCACCGTTTGTGATTTCTCAATGGGCCACGATTTCGCCTCCCTTTTTCGTTTTCCTGATCAAAAACACAAGCGGGATAAGGCAGAAGATCACGATTCCGAGCACCCGAAAATTATCGATATAAGCGAGCATGGTGGATTGCCGGATAACATTGGATTGAATCATCGCATAAGCTTGCTGTTGCGCAGCGACAGGCCCGGCGCCCGAGAAAGTATTAGTCAATCCGTGCAGCGTCGACAGAAATTGCGGATTAGCAGAATTCAGGTTTTCAGAAAGCCGGGCCTGGTGAAATTGCGCCCGGCGAGCCAATCCGGTGGTGACAAACGAAATCCCGACACTCCCTCCAATATTTCGCGCGAGATTCATCAAGCCGGATGCCGCGTTGTTTTTTTCTCGTGGCAAAGAAGAATAAGCCGTAGTGTTGATGGGCACGAACAGGAAAGCGAGGCCTAACGCCTGATACACACGCGCGATCGTGACGCTGCGAAAATCCGCGCCCAAATCAAATGTCGTCATATGGAATAGCGAAAACGAAAGCATCGACAAACCAAACAACATCAGATACTTGGGGCTATAACGCGAAAGCAGAAATCCGACAATCGGCATGGCAATCATAATCGTGAAACCGCCCGGCATTAGCGCCAGCCCGGAGCGCTCGGCTGTATAACCCAGCAGCGTCTGCATGAACAGCGGCAAGAGCAAAGTGCTGCCAAGCAATGCAAAACCCAGCATGAACATCAGGAAGTTCGCGGCGGCAAAGCTGTGCTCGCGAAATAAATGCAGATCGATAATGGGATCTTTCTGGTTCCACTCCCAGAAAATGACAAAGATTAGCGCTGCCGCAGAAATAATGGTGAGCCACAGAATGAAGGGCGATTCGAACCAGTCATCGCGCTGCCCTTTATCGAGCACAACCTGCAGTGTTCCAAGTCCCAGCGCGACAAAGCCAAGCCCGGTGAAATCAATATGGGTTTCTCTCAGCTTGCGTCGTTTGAAGTACGGAGGATCCTGAATCAGCCGCGACGTCAATAAGAGCGAGAGAATTCCGACCGGAATGTTGATGAAAAAAATCCAACGCCAGGTAAAGTTGTCGGTGATCCAGCCGCCAAGGGTGGGACCAATGGCAGGCGCCATTACTACCGCGATGCCATAAACTGCGAAGGCCATGCCCCGTTTGGCTGGCGGAAATGTGTCGGCAAGGATCGCCTGTTCGCTCGGTTGCAAGCCGCCACCGCCCGCGCCTTGAAGGACGCGAAAGAAGATGAGCATACCGAGATTGGGAGCGAGCCCACAAAGAAAGGAACTGACGGTGAAAAGCGCAACGCACCCCATGTAAAAATGCTTGCGTCCGACGATGGAGGAGAGCCAGCCGCTGAGCGGCAGCACGATGGCGTTCGAGACCAGGTAAGAAGTGAGGATCCAAGTGCTCTCGTCGGTACCGGCGGAGAGACTGCCCGCGATATGCGGCAGTGCCACATTGGCGATACTGGTATCGAGCACCTCCATGAACGTAGCCAGCGTCACGGTGAGGGCAATGATCCACGGATTGATCGCCGGACGCCATTCGGCGGCCTCGTTCATGGTGATTGCGGCCGCGCCCATTATTTAATCCAGACCTTCGGCACTACCGACATTCCCGGCCGAAGTTCATGGTTCTTGATCACGCCCGGATCGAAAACGATCTTCACCGGTATGCGCTGCACCACCTTTACGTAGTTACCCGTAGCATTCTCAGGAGGAAGCAAACTGAAACGCGCACCGCTAGCGCCGGCGATGGAATCCACATGTCCCTTGTACGTCGTGCCGGTAGCATCAACTTCGATGTCAACTGGCAGGCCAGGTCTCATTCTTCTCAGTTGCGTCTCTTTGAAATTGGCCGTGACCCAGAGATTGGCCTCATCGAGCGGAATAATACTCATCATCACTTGCCCGGGCTGCACGTTCTGTCCAACCTCAACGGTCCGGTTGCTGACCGCCCCGCTCACGGGCGCTGTCACTTTCGTGTACTGAAGATTCAGCTCCGCCTGCTCCAATTGTGCTTTCTTTTGATCGGCAACAGCTTGCGCAGACTTTGCTCGCGCTTCGATCACACGCATTGTGTGCGCCCTGTTTCCGGCGTTGCGGAGATCGGCATTCGCCTGCTCCAGCCGGCTTTGCGCTTGTTTGATCTGGGCCGCGAAAGCGTCAGCATTCGCGCGCGCTGCTTGCACAGTCGCAGCCGCCGCCTGGGCGCTGTCGACAGCCTGATCGTATTGCTGTTGCGAAATTTCCTGCTTGTCGATCAGGATCTTATAGCGAGCCAGATCATTCTGCGCTTTGGTATTGTTCGCTTCCGCCTCCGCCACCTGGGATTTGGCTGCTTCAAACTGCTGGCGGGCAGCCGCAATTCCTGCTTGCGCTCCGTAGACGCCAGCCTGGGCGCCACTCACCTGGCTCGAGGTGTTCACGTTGGTGATGGGAACGTTGATGCCAGCGGCAGAGGCCTGTGCCAGCGCGTCGGCATATTCAGCCCGCGCCTGCGCCACCGCAACCTCGTAGTCGGCAGGGTCGATTTCTACCAGCACCGTCCCCTTTTCCACGTATTGGTTGTCTTCCACGTTGAGCTTCATCACGTGCCCACTGATGCGCGCGCTCACTGAGTTAACGTGTCCATCAATCTGCGCATCATCAGTGGATTCGTAGCTTGCGAGGTAACGCCACAGAAAGAAAACTGCCACCAGAATGAGAAGTCCCATTAAAACGAGAATCAACTTGGTGCGCGGATTCCCCAAAAACGCTGCTCGCCGTTGATACCGCGCCTCGCTGTCGGCGGGAGGCTGGCTTTGAGGCGCCTGTGAAGGCGCTACGGGCGCTTCCGTTGGCGGTTTTGGATCGGCTACGACGCTGCTGGACGAATCCATGATTACTTCCCTTTCAAATATTCTAGAACGCCCTCTTCGGCTCGCCCCAGTGCGCGGGCAAATGAAACCTTTGCCAGGTTGTGCATGTACAAGCTGGAAATCAAATTTTCGTGCGCTGTCGCAACCGCCTCCTGCGCCTGAACCACTTCCAAGTTGTCGGTCACCCCAGCCGAAAAACGATCCTGAGATTGTGTGAGCGCCTGTTCAGCAAGATTCACCGAACTCTGCGCCACCTCAACTTGGTCGGCCGCCGATTTCAAATCCAACAGCGCATTGCGGACATCCTGATCGATCTGCGCCCGAACATCCGCCATCTGAGCTTGCGCTTGTCGCAAGCTGGCTTCGGCCTTCAGCACGTCAGAATGAACCTTCCCACCTTGAAAAATTGGAATGTTTAACGTTCCAAAGAGCGCATACGTGGGCAACACGTCGCCCGGCTCCGCCCCGATCTCACCCCAATTAGCTGCCAGATCAAGGGTGGGAAAATACCCGGCCGTGGCCGCGCTACGCTCAAGTTGCGCCGCAGCCAGGCGATCCTGCGCCGCCCTGTAATCGGAACGGTAGGTACACGCACGCTGCACGCTAGTTTCGAGATCGGGGATGGGAAAAGCCTCGTAAGGGGATTTACTCGCCAATTCAAACTCTTGCCGGGGATTTAGACCAACCACCCGGGCCAGAGAAATTTTCTGCTTGGCAAAATCATTCGTGGCTGCGATCAATTGCTGTTGGCGGGTCTGATACTCAACCTGCGCCCGAAGGGTGTCGATTGCCGGAGCGACGCCGGCTTGCTGTTGTACCATTGCCTTCTTATAGAGCGCCTGCGCCGTCTCGACCTGCGCCTGCGCTGTTTCTACGCGTGCTGCTGCGGCTATTGTCTGCAAGTAAGCATTCCCCGTCGCAAGCACAACTAGATCGCGCGCGTCCTTCAGGTTGCGTTGAGCCACACTTTCGCCGATCACCGACGATCGGTATTTCTGTATCGACTTCCAATTGAAAAGATGCTGGGTGGCGGAGGCACGCGCGTCAAAGTAGGAGAATGGCCCAATCACTGCAGGAAGCTTGACACCGGGGAACAGAGAACCACTAAAGCCCAATGCCTGTAAACTCACCTTCTGCCTCACCTCCTGAACATCGGCATTGATGTTCGGAAGCAGATCGCTAAGCTGTTGCCATTTCTCTCCCCGGGCCTCGATAGTGTTGTACTCGGACAAAAGACCCGCCAGATTTTGACGCAAAGCCCGCTCAATCGCATTTCTGAAGGTTAACTGTAGAACCCCGGGTGTCGGCTTGGCATCCGGAACACTGCCAAAAACCGGGTTCTGCGCCGAGGTTTGAACCTGCCCGGGGAACTGCCCAGAAGGAATTTGCACGGTGCCCGAAAAACCTGAGCTCGAACTTGAATCGGAATTAGAACTCTGAGCCCAGAGTGCTATCGGGAAAGTTATCGCCAGAATCAATACTAAGTTTACCAACGGGAATGAACAAAAGGGCCACAATCGGTAACCAGGACAGTCCGCGGAATCCATGAACCGGTTTCTCTCCTCAAAGCGAAGACATGACGTAAGGCTGGGATGACGAATCTGTTTGATTCTCTTTTCATAACGTCGGTTGCAAATTGTTGAACTGCTTCATGGTAATTCACGGCAGCAGCAACCCTCCGCTCCATTCGTCCGAGTGCCTGATCTCGTCGAAACTATCGCACGCCTTCGTTGGGTCATCGTCGATGCCAACTGACTGCCCGGCGTGACTTTGGTCATCTTGTGAAAGCTGACCTCAAAGCTCAATCTATGAGCGAGCCAAGCTACTCCCTGCACGACAAGCTGCGCGAGGGTAGTTCTGCCTATGAGCGAAAAAACGAAGGTACCGGCCAAAGGATCCGACTGGACGCGCCTGCTGACCGATCCCGATTTAGTCAGCCACATCGGAAAACTCCTCCAGACTTATCGCGACGTGCCTACCGAAGAGCGCGAGAGCGCCCTGCTACAGGCGATGCGCGAGATCAAAGACGCGGCTTCCAAGGCTCGAGAAGCAAAGAGACCCGCGACCGCTGCTGCCATGCCGCCCGAACCACCCGCTGTTCTTCAAGGTCCCGAACCGATTAAAGAGACACCTCCGTTCGAACCTGACGCATTTCCAACGGGACCGCAGTCCGAGTCCGACCGGCGCCGTTATCAACGCATCAAGTGCTACGTAGCCGTAGAGATTCACGTCGAAGGCGCAGAAAAACCAGTTTGGGGAAATCTGGCAAATGTCGGACGCGGAGGCTGTCTGGTCGAGACCGCCAGCATGGTTCCTCCCGGCAAAGCTCTGGAAATCGGATTGTGGGTGGCAAGCGGCAAGATTTGGGTTAAAGGTGTAATAATCAGCGGAGTTGCAACCCGCAGCGCTTCATCCTATGGCGTGAGGGTTAAATTCTCTCAGGAGGAGCTCTCCGGCAAGGAACATCTTCGGGAATTCCTAAGATTCGTCGAAGGAACCGCGCGCAAATCGCAAAGCGGAACGGCATACGTAGCACAGCTAAAAACCTAAGAGCCGCGGACAATAACTGTTTAGGTAGTGCAGCGGTTGAGCGCGGCGGTAATTACATGCTTTTAACGCGGCTTCAGCCGCAGAGGCCTCGCCTTTTGCATTGCAACTTCCTAAAGTTCTTGCCCTCCACCTTATTCTCCCCAGCAAGTCCCCAGCGAATTCCAGCACTTTCCCCCACTTCGTTCAGGGATGCCCTCAGGCATGCAGAAAAGTCCCTCCTGCATTACGCCTTCGGACGCTGAGGCCGATGATTTGGCGCTACACCACGGCGAGCGATCGTCCAGCAACTTTTCCAGCGACGCGGGTTCACTCTTATTGAGCCATTAAAGATGGAAATCTCCACGCGAGGACGGCGTTTACTGTTAGCGGCAAGCTTACTGACCTCCGTCGCGCTCACGGCACAATTCGCCCTCGGCCGAAAAAAAGAGAAGCCCACGTCGCCCTCAATGGACGAGCAGAAACGCGCCGTCCACGCCCTCAACCGCCTCACGTTCGGTCCCCGTCCCGGAGACGTGCAGCGCGTCCAGCAGATCGGGGTTGACAAGTGGATCGAACTCCAACTTCATCCCGAAAAAATTGATGACACATTGCTCGAAGCTAAGCTCGCATCGTTCCGCACCCTTCGTATGGGGACGCAAGAAATAGTTGAAAATTTTCCGCCGGAACAATTGATCAAGCAAATTGCCGACGGAAAAGCCACGCTGCCGCGCGATCCAACTACACGCGCTGTGTACGAAGCGCAGCTCCAGCGCTACGAAGACAACCAGCAACGCAAGCAAGAAGCGGCGAAGACCGTCGCGGGCAGCGGCATCTCGACCGGTAACAATAGCGACGGCGGCAACAAAGACGATGCCAGCGGTCGCGCCGATTCCGATCAGGTGCGGCCGCGAGCAACGGCGCACAGCAAATCTCAAATCACAGGAACTTCTCGACTTGCCCGCCGACGAGCGCATGAAAGAAATTCTGAAAATGTCGCCCGAAGATCAGCGAACTCTGATCACGACAACCAAAGGTCCGAAAGCCGATGCATTGCTCGAGGGCATGAACCCTAAAGAAAAAGAAACGGTGATGGCGCTGAATAACCCTCAGCAGGTGCTAGTCAACGAATTGATGCAAGCCAAGCTTCTACGCGCGATCTATAGTGAGCGCCAGCTCGACGAAGTGATGACCGATTTCTGGATTAACCATTTCAACATATTCATCAACAAAGGCGCCGACCGTTACCTGCTGACGAGTTATGAACGAGACGCGATCCGCCCCCACGTGCTGGGCAAATTCGAGGACTTGTTAGTCGCGACAGCGAAGAGTCCCGCGATGATGTTCTATCTCGATAACTGGCTGAGCGTAGGCCCAAATTCGGAAATAGCATCGGGAATTGCAGGCCGCGGGCGCGGATATGAACGAGTTGCAAATAACCGTCCACGCGGTAAAGGCAAAAAAGGCAGCGGCCTGAACGAAAACTACGGCCGCGAACTGATGGAGTTACACACGCTAAGCGTAAGCGGTGGCTACACGCAGAAAGATGTAACCGAAGTAGCAAAGGTGTTCACCGGTTGGACGCTGGAACAGCCCAAAAAAGGCGGCGACTTCCGTTTCGAACCCCGCATGCATGAACCCGGCGACAAGATTGTGCTGGGCCATCGCATTAAACAAAACGGCGAAAAAGAAGGACTCGAGGTCCTTCACCTGTTAGCGCACAATCCAAGTACAGCGCATTTTATCTCGCAAAAACTGGCAATCCGTTTCGTCTCCGACAGTCCGCCTTCTTCGCTCATAGATCGCATGACCCAAACATTCTTGAAAAAAGACGGAGACATCCGTGAAGTGCTACGCACCATGTTTAAGTCGCCCGAGTTCTGGACTCCTGAAGCATATCGAGCAAAAGTGAAAACGCCGCTCGAATTCGTAGTCTCAGCCGTACGCGCGAGCAACGCCGAAGTTGAAGATGCGCGCGCCCTGATCGGCACGCTTAACAGTATGGGCATGATGCCCTATGGCATGCTGCCTCCGACCGGCTACTCTATGAAGGCCGACACCTGGGTGAACTCGTCGGCTCTTTTCGCGCGAATGAATTTCGCGCTGGCCCTGGCCGCGGGAAAAGTCAGAGGAGTAAAAATAGATAACGCAGTCTTTGCAACTGCAGGCCGATGCAACGCAGAACGACAGCCCACCAGATGCAGAGCAGACCTTGGCAACATTAGAAAATTCGCTGCTAGCGGGAGACATTTCTAAACAAACGCATGACACGATAAGCAAGCAACTGGACGATCCCAAAATCAGTCAGCGTCGACTGGACGATCCGAAGCGTTCGCCAAATGTCGCCGCAATCACAGGATTGCTTTTAGGCTCCCCAGAGTTTCAAAGGAGGTAGCCATCGGCTTTCATCCGTCGGTTCTCGTTGGGTAGCCGGAGCTGACGGCCTGAGAGCTGAGAGCTGATTCTTATGTCCGTCACAAGGCGCATTTTTCTACGCAACGGAGCGCTAGCAGTAGTAGGTACCGCGGCGCTGCCGAGTTTTCTGACCCGTGCTGCGTTTGGCGCAGCCGATCCCGGCCTCCGCACCAAGCGCCTGGTAGTAATTTTCCAGCGCGGAGCGGCCGACGGCCTGAACATAGTCGTTCCGCACGGCGAGCCCAATTATTACGCCATGCGCCCTACCATCAACATCCCCCAAAAGTCTGTGCTTGACCTCGATGGCTTTTTTGGTCTGCACCCGGCGATGGCCTCGTTCCGACCCCTGTGGAACCAAAAACATTTAGCCATAGTCCACGCTGCTGGGTCGCCTGATCCAACGCGTTCTCACTTCGACGCGCAAGATTTCATGGAGTCCGGCACGCCGGGCGTAAAAGTAACCGACGACGGCTGGTTGAACCGTACCCTGCAAGCCCTTCCGGGCAGTTCTGGCGGAGACAACTCAGCTTTTCGCGCGATCGCGCTAGGCCCATCGCTGCCGCGCATTCTCTCCGGCAAAGAACCGGCCGTTGCGGTCAACAACGTCAACGATTTTTCCGTAGGCGGAAAAAATCCCAACGCTGCGCCGATGTCGAACACCTTCGAAGCCATGTACGACCACTCGGTAGACACCGTCTTACACGGCACCGGCCAGGAAACCTTCGACGCAGTAAAAACCCTGAAAGCTGCCGATCCAGCCCACTACACGCCATCACCCAACGCCAACTATCCAAAAGGCCGCTTCGGCGACAGCCTGAAGCAACTGGCGCAACTGATCAAGGCCAATCTTGGAGTGCAAGTAGCCTTCGCCGACATAGGAGGCTGGGATCACCACGTCAACGAAGGCAGCACTCAGGGCCAGATCGCAAATGTCTTAAGCGAGTTCTCGCAATCAATCTCCGCCTTCTGGACTGATCTTGGCGATCTGGGAGAAGACACGGTAGTAGTAACCATGTCGGAATTCGGCCGCACTGCTCGGGAAAACGGAAACCGAGGCACCGACCACGGCCACGCCAACGTAATGTTCGTCCTCGGAGGCCCGGTAAAAGGCGGCAAAGTCTATGGCCGCTGGCCCGGATTAGACCAGTCGCAGTTATATGAAGGCCGAGACTTGGCGCTAACCACCGACTTCAGGCTGGTGCTGAGCGAAGTAGTATCGCGCTACCTGGGAAATAAAGATTTGAAAACAGTGTTTCCCGGCTTCGAAGGCCAGCCGTCGCAATTCTTGAAGATGCTGGTATAAGACGATCGTAGACTGACGGGGACTTCTCGCGCCCCAATACGTCCCGCATTCGCCATTCCGAAGTAACTGGTCTACCAAAGTAGTCTCCTTAATAGAAGACTAGTGTCGCGCTACGATCGGTGCGACGATCGAAACCGTTCCCACGTCATAGCCAGAGGAAATCCTCATGAAGAGATTTTTCATCATAGTAATCCTCGCGATCGCTTGTTCTCTAACCGCCAGCGCCGCCCTTACCGAAATTCGCAAGGAGTTCCCCAAGCAAACCGCAGCCCTATCAGCGACAGCAATCCTGTCCGCCCCCAGCGGAAACGCAAGTTATCTGATCTGCCTTTACCTTTCACAACCAGGAAGCCCCAATACCCTGTCAGCCATACTCCGGTGGACGGACGAAAACTCGCAACGCCAAAGTTTCACCTTCTCAAGCACCACTGGCGTAATTTCCAATTGTGACCCGATCCGCAACCTGGCGAACACCGCACCCTCCGTCGAGACATCCGGCAACTATCGCGGCACGTATGATCTATTTGTCGTCGGCTTTGGTTTCTGGACGACCGGAAGCCAGGGGCAAGGTGGTATCACTGAGCCCTTCGCTAACTGGCAAGTTACCGGCGGACCCGTAACCCTACTCTCCCTCGACGGAGCCGCGACCTACCTGATCGCCGCGGATTGTAGCAGCGGAGCAGGCACTCTTAACTGGACGGACGAGATTGGCAATCAAGCGGTAACCTTCAGCGCTTCTTTAAGTGGGGCACTCGTCCCTGTGCATGTGGCCGCAGCCAAAAGCATGGTCTTCGCCGGTGGCTCCTGTTATCTGTCGGCTGTGGATATGGAAACTCCCAAGGTTGGCTCGGGGCCGCTCATCGATTACGAAGTGAATCTGCTGAACTACACCGATGTAAAGTGGCCGACAAAACTGCCCGTAGTGGCAGGAATAGAGAAAACTACGACTTATATTTTCGCCGGCAACATCGCCCAGGCGCCGAACTCCGCTGACAAAGTCTTGGAAATGTTTGGAGACAATCTCTTTTTAGAGATCTTGTATGCAGACGAAAACGGCGCCCCTGGGAATAACGCAGGCACTACCGCCACGTTCCCAGTCGGCATTGTCGGCGCCGGCTATCGAAGCGGCAGCCCCGACAATCCGTTCACATTCAACATCACCACCGCCATCAACAATTTTGGCTTGCTCGGCTGGGGCGCGTCGCCAAAGTACAGCGCTGAAGTGGATGTAATTCAGTTCTAGATAATCAGTAGGAACTGGCTTAGGTTGTGAGAGGAAGCACAGGTGCGGTCAGCGACCGTTAGATCTCGACAAGCACATCTCCGCCCTGAATTTTGACAGGATAGACAGAAACCTTGGCCCCCAACGGTCCCGCTTCGCCGGTCTTGAGATCCCAAGCCCAGCCGTGCCAGGGACAGATTACCTTGCCATTCTCGATGACACCCTGCCCAAGCGGTCCACCGCGGTGCAGGCAGATATTGTCCATAGCGTTGATTTCGCCATTAACATTGGCGATGCAGATAGTTTGTTCACCGCAAGGAAACTCCTTGGCTTCGTTGTTCGGAGGCAGGTCGCATTGAGAAGCGATTTTCATGAAGGGCATGTTAGCTCGCTGGATGGGTGGTGAAAGCAGAGATCCTTCGCTCCGCTCAGGATGCCCGCAGCGGGCTCCCGCTTCACTCACGCCCGCTAATCGCGGTCACTTCGGCTCCATAGTCTGCGCCACCATTACCTGCCGCTTGAAATTCTCCATCATGTTCTCTTCCAGCCGAACTTCAGTCGGCCGCTTGGCAAGGGTCATGGTGTCGATCTTGTCCTGCAACTTCAGCAACGCGTAAAACAAATTCTCCGGACGCGGCGGGCACCCAATCACATAAACATCTACTGGCACGATCCGATCCACCCCTTGCAACACGGCGTAAGTATTGAATGGTCCGCCCACCGACGAGCAAGCGCCCATGGAAATAACCCACTTTGGCTCCGGCATCTGATCGTAAATGCGCTTCACCACCGGCGCCATTTTCAGCGTGACCGTGCCCGAAACGATCATCAGATCCGACTGCCGAGGGCTAGGCCGAAATACCTCAGACCCAAAGCGCGCAATATCAAAGCGCGCCGTGGAAGAAGCAATCATCTCAATCGCGCAGCATGCCAGCCCAAACGTCATCGGCCAGAGCGCCGACTTTCGCGCCCAGTTGAAGACGTAGTCCACCGTCGAGATCATGAAATTCTTTTCGAATCTATTCTGCAACCAACTCATGAAGCCTCTGTTATTGCTCGTTCCTCACAGAATACTCCTCGCTCGGCACATCTAATAAATGGTGTATCCCGGCGCCGGATTCCGCACATCCGGTTTCGACCCCATCAGTAACAGCGCTCCAATCCTCTTGAAAGCCTTCAAATCATCCAGCGACTGAAACGAAGTCGTCTGATAATTCTCAGGCGTAGGCGTATCGTCGGGAATCAGTGCATACTCGACGTTCTCAAAAGCATGCCGCTTAAGCAACTCAACATACTCAGCTGCCGAACGCACGTGCACCGGCACCTTCAACTTCGGCACCCACTGCAATGAATAAGGATTGTCTGTGTAAAGATTGATTAGAATAGACAAACGTCCAAGCGGAGCCATGACGCGAAAAAGCTCAGCCAGCGCGCGTTCCTGATCCGGATAGTAATAAAACGACTCGATCGAAAGCACCTTGTCAAAAAAGTTTTCTTCCCAGGGAATCTGCGCTGCCGATCCAACCACGAACATCACATTGTCGAATTCTTTCGAAGCCGCCCGTGCCTGACGAATCATCTCGTCAGAAATATCGACCCCAACCACCTGCCCAAATCCTTGCGGCCCATCACCAGTCATCCTAGCCAGCAATCGAGTAGCCCAGCCCGAACCGCAGCCAAGATCGAGAACGCGCTCGCCTGGACGCAGATCCATCCGCCGCATGGTTTTTTCGGTGATGTCCAAATGATGGCGCTCCATCTTCGCGCCCTCGCCATTGTCAGCCCAGCGATTAAACTCCTGCTGCAGACGCTGATCGTCAGATTGCAATTTGTCGGTGCTCATAATCTCCTGGCTAACTCACTGGTAATCTTTGACAACTCTTCAAAAAAATTTGGATATGACACCCCCGCAGCATCCGCGCCAAGAATCGTGATCTCACCCTGCGCACGCAGCGAGGCGACGGCAAACGCCATGGCAATACGATGATCACCGTATGAATCAAGTTCCGCGCCATGCAGATGCTGACCGCCAGGAATCTTCATCCCATCCGGTCGCTCTTCAATCTCCGCACCCATCCTGCGCAGATTCGCAGCGACCGCCGCAATGCGATCCGACTCTTTCACGCGCAACTCTTTTGCGTCTCGAACCTCGAGCCCGCCCGTGGAATAAGGCGCAATCGCCGAGAGCACCGGAATCTCATCAATTAAAGCAGCCGTATCCGCGCCTGCGATCACTGCTCCGGTCCACTCCGCTCCTTGCGCCTCAATCGATCCGACGAGTTCTCCCTGATTTTCCTCCAAATGCGTGACCGATACCTTCAAACCCATTTGCACCAGGATATCCAGTAGCCGAGCTCGCGTCGGATTCATCAAAATTCCCGGCAAACTAATCTGCGATCCCGGAAACACCGCAGCCGCGCAAAGAAAAAACGCCGCACTGGAAAGATCGCCCGGCACATGCGCCTCGATCGGGCGCAACTTTTGCCCGCCCATAATGCGCGCTTCATTTCCCTTGCGTTCAACTTCCGCGCGGAAAGCCCGAAGTGCGATTTCGCCATGATCGCGCGTGCGAATGGGCTCCTCAACCACCGTTTCGCCGTTAGCATAAAGCCCGGCAAACAGCACGCAAGACTTAACCTGCGCGCTAGCCACTTCCGGTCGATAGTGAATCGCCTTAAGCGGACCACCATGAATTTTTAGTGGAGGCCGTGCACCGTCCGCCGCCACAATCTCAGCCCCCATTTCAGAAAGTGGCGTGATAATGCGCGCCATCGGCCGCTGCGAAAGCGATTCATCCCCGCATAATTCGCTGGTAAATGACTGCCCAGCGAGAATCCCACTTAGCATGCGCATGGTGGAGCCAGAGTTTCCGCAATCGAGCACCTCCTCGGAGGATCCAGACGCCGACCGATGCCACGCACTTCAACCACCCCATTTTCTTTGAAATCGTTTCCACTCGCAGCCAAGCCTGGCCATGCAATCGAGTGTGCTCGCGCAATCGCGCGCAGCAGAAAAATTATGAAAACGGCTTGTGCCCTCGGCGATCGCCGCAAGCATCGCGTAGCGATGCGAGATGGACTTGTCTCCAGGAATGCGCACGATTCCACGCACCGTGCGAGCAGGTCGAACGACGACACTCGAACCGTTAAGCGTCGAATCATGAACCATGGACTTAATATAACGAAAATTTCAATGAAAGACGGAGCGAGTGACCATGAGCTCACTGTAAGACGATTCAATCGAACGCGCTTCTTCCAAACGGACCTAGTGCGTTCGCACTCGCCCGGTTGCTTCGGCAAGAATTTCCTGCGGAACCTCCCGCAGGATAACGCAAAATTCGAACATGGGCGTTTCTATCCCGCGCCCCCAACGATTTACTTCCCAATGCGCGCGGATAAACCTGACGTCTGGCCGGGCCGTCAGATTAAGCAGCAACGGAATTTCTTCACGATAGAATTTCTGTGGAAAAGCCGTGATCGGCTTGGCATCCCAGCTCGAGCCATCTACCGATCCATGAATGCTGACGTCGAGGGACTCTTGCTCGATGATGTTAGTGATGGCAAGCGTAAGCAAAAAAATCCGCCCCTCCGCTCCGCTCACGTCAAGCGAAGGGCCGTCGCCTTTCGAATTGACGACCGTGTTTTCAGGAACGAGGAACGCTTCCATCATGACGCGCTGATTCTAGCAGAGACGCGATGCTGTGGCTGCGACGGAATGCCGCCAGTCTGTCGGCGATTCACCGCCGCAGCCGCAGGAGAATTTCGCATATCATCAAATCTTAGTTGGAATTTGTCTCGTGCAAAAACTTGAAAAGGCGACCGTCGCAACCATGCTCGCTGGCATGTGCACTTTTCTGAATGTTTACAGTACACAGCCTTTGCTACCACTCTTGCGGCAGATTTTTCATGCCTCTGAGCTCGAAGTCAGTTTCACTGTGAGTGCAACAATTTTTGCGACCGCTTTAACGGCGCCTCCATTGGCATGATCGCCGAGCGTCGCGGACGCAAAAAAGTGATCGTGCCCTCACTCCTCTGCTGACCATCCCCACGGCTCTCGCGGCAACATCGACCAGTTTGCCGGCGCTGATCCTCTGGCGTTTCGCTCAGGGCCTTTTCGTGCCAGGCGTTATCGCCGTCATGCTCGCCTACGTCAATGAAGAGTGGGCGGGACGCGGCGTTGGTCGCGCCATGTCGGCCTACATAGCGGGGACCGTATTTGGCGGATTCCTTGGGCGCTTCATCTCCGGCGTCATCGCCACGCATTGGCATTGGCGAGCTACCTTCGTTGTATTGGCAGCCCTCAATTTGATTGGCGCGATTTTGGTCCGCGCCTGGCTTCCATTGGCAAAGAACTTCGTTCGCGCCGAACACCTGCAGCAGGTCTTGGATCATGCCAAAGATCACCTGCGCAACATGCGTCTCCTGGCTAATTTCGGTATGGGAGCAACTGTCCTCTTCGCGCTCGTCGGATGCTTCACCTACGCGAATTTCTATCTGGCAGCCGCACCCTTCAACCTTAACTCCGCTCAACTAGGCAGTATTTTCTTCGTCTATCTTCTGGGAGTAGTAATAACTCCGCAGTCAGGCCGCTTCCTGGATCGTTTCGGTTTTCGCCCCACCACACTCGTCTACTGTGCCATGATGATCGCCGGATTGCTTCTTACTCTGGTCAAGTCGCTGCCGGTAGTAATCATGGGCCTGGCGATTTTTTCGTCCGGCGTTTTCGTAGCGCAAGCCGCAGCCACAGTACAAACCGGCGCCATAGCAGGCCGCGCTCGCTCCTCCGCGGCAGGCCTCTACGTAGCCTTTTATTACCTTGGCGGAAGTGTAGGCGCCACACTGACCGACGTGTTCTGGCGCTGGGCAGCTTGGCCCGGATGTGTCGTTCTGCTCGGAGGAGTGTCACTTCTAAGTCTGTGGCTGGCCCGCGTCAGCAGTCGTCCGCTAGACCAGCTCGACTCGGCGGAGATCGAACTGGTTGGAGATTGAAAGCCGTTACTACTTGATGGCACGTTGCCTGCCCGTCGGGGGTGACGTATCAAACCGCTAAAAGCGCATTTATTGTTCGGCATTCGGCAAACTGCCGAACGCGATCGAGCTCAGTTCATCGCTAACATGATGCCCGATATAATCCCTGCATGTACACGCCTCAGGCTGGAATATTCGCTCTTGGAACGTCCTCTCATACATATCTGGAGTTTGACATTCTGGACGCCAAGAAATGCCCCGAGTTCGCCTCCACAATCTCCGCTATCCGTGAGCCACGGACCACGACGGCAGGAGTGAACTTCGTCATCGGCTTCCGGCCCGAACTCTGGCGCAAGATTGTTCCCGAGGACGCTCCTGCTGGCGTCGAAGGCTTCCACAAAGAAATACAGGGCACAGAAGGATTCGTGATGCCAGGCACACAACATGATGCGGTGGTATGGCTCTCCGGAAGCGCTTATGACGTTATATTCGATATGGCTCGTTCGGTCATTCATGATCTCGCAGGCCAAGCCTCGTTAGGGGAAGAAACCTCGAGTTGGCCTTATCGGCACGATCGCGATCTCACCGGCTTCATCGATGGCTCGGAGAATCCGACGCTGCTGGACGCTCCGGCTGTAGCACTCTTGCCCGAAGGAGTTCCGGGTGCCGCCGGCACAGTTCTGTTGCTTCAAAAATGGAAACACAAGTCGGCTGAGTGGGAAGCTCTGCCAATCGATCAGCAGGAACAGATCATGGGACGTACGAAGCTTGACAGCATCGAATTCGAGAACAAGCCGTCGGATTCACATGTAGCACGCACCGATCAGGATGAATTTGGGCACATCTTTCGTCGCAACATGCCCTACGGAAAGGTCGACGACCATGGCACGATGTTCGTTGGATTCAGCGCAGACCAGAAACGGCTTTCCAGAATGCTCGATAGCATGGCGGGACTTATCACCGGCACACGCGACGCCCTGACACGCTTTACTCAGCCATTGACCGGCTCATATTATTTCGTGCCTTCGGTCGAGAGCCTGCGCCGATTACGCTAAGGCGAGAATCGGCTTCCAGGGAGCTTGCCAAATGGCAAGCGCGACGATTAGCTCAGCGCCATGCTGTCGAGAAATTGCCCGAGGATCTCGCCAACCGCTTTTGGCTGCTCCCACGGCGAGTAATGGCCCGCTTTGGGAATCACCTTCAACTGGCTGATCGCAATATTTTGCCGCATTAATTCGCCGTCGGATATCGGCGTAAGCACATCTTCTTCACCAATCAGGATCATGGTTGGAACATTAATGGTCTTCAGATCGGCAATTGAATCGGGACGCTCCGCCATGCCACGCAACACTAGGCTAATGTCTTCAGCCGACATTTTCCGCATCATGGCTCGCGCCCCGTCAACCAGGTCCGGACGCGTGTTCAATGTGATTCGTCCCATGAGCTTCGGAATCATAGTTTCAAAGAACGGCTCAGTTCCTTGTTCCTGCACAGAGTCCGCGGACTTCATTCGAGTTGTGCGACCTTCCGCAGTATCCGCTTGAGATCGCGTGTCACAAAGGACCAATGAAGTTACCCTTGCCGAAAGCGCCGCCAGAATTCAAACAAAATGTATCCGCCGATCGAACATCCAATAAATGCAGCCTTGCCGACCTCGGCAGTGTCTAGCACACGAGCAACATCGCTGGCGTGCTTTTGCATAAGGGCAGGTCCATCACCAATTTCCGATTCGCCGTGGCCGCGAAGGTCCGGCAGAATCAGGCGGTAACGCGACTCGATCGATGTTGCGACGGGGTGCCAAAACTCATGATGACAGGGGAAGGGGTGAAGAAGAACGACGGGCGGACCATTGCCTCGAATCTCGTAAAAGATCTCGGCATCATCGCTGCGGACTCGCTCCACGGGGAAAGATTATAAGTTGAAAAATGAGCAGGCTGGTGAGACAGAAGCTTGAGGCATTTTCCCACGGTCCGTCCAACTCGCTGTCAGCTTGCTGCCGGTTGTTGCGACGCACCTGTGGCTGGCAGTAAGAACGGCTCCTCCGGAATGATGAGCCATGCGAGCACATACGCGACGATTCCTGGAAAAATTCCGCAACACAGCGTGATAAAGAACCAGAGGATACGCACCAGCGATGTGTCGAGTTCAAGATAATGCGCGAGCCCGGCACAAACGCCACCGATCTTTCGATCTGCCCGCGATCGCATGAGTTTCTTCGGAGTTGGCGGACCCCACCACATTGCCGCAGTAGGAGCAGAAGCGACCATCCTCAGCGATAACCTTGCCGCACGCATTGCAGTACATATTCTGTCTCCTTGTACTTAAGAATACGCCGAGAGGTCGAAATGTTCCCCTGCCTGAGGATGTTTGATCATTCACGCGCTTTGCCGACGACACCAAATTGAAACTGGTCCTCCCCCGAAGTTTTTGATCTATTGGAATCAAAGGGTTGGGGCAAAATATTGATGTCGCACGAGTTACGTGGAAAATATTCAAGAATGATGGGTTAGGAATAAGTTCGCACTCGGCAAGTTCGGCTCTGGGGCTGTGCGAGTGCATCGACGCGCTGAAACCTCAAGCTGCACTCTCGGAAAATCATCGCCCCAGCTGCGGGTTGGAGTCCGTGATAGGCGAACGGGAAAAATGTGATGAAAAAAGCTGAGGGGAGCGGCCTTCAGCCGCGAAAGCGCGGAAAGATTTTGAACGACTTAACGGCACGAGTGGCACGGGCGCCGTGCAACGAATCGAGCTTTTTCGCAGTTTTAGGCAAGAGCCGTTATTCCCGATACGCCTCTTTGATCCGCTTGCGGGCCTTGTCGGCTTCTGCGTTCCCGGAATTTACCGCCACTACCGCCTCGTATTTTTTCACTGCCAAGTCCCGCTTTTCGAGCTGGTCATACATTTCGCCGGCTCCGAGGTTTGCCTTCTGCAGTAACTCAGGATCGGCCCCCGCTACGCCGCCTACCATTTCATAAGCTGCGGCCGCAGGCTGATACTTTTTTTCGCTGCGCAATAGGTCCCCGAGGCCGATAGCTGCAACCTCGTAATGCAGATTTCCATATTTGCCCTCGCGGCCGTTCTCCCAGACCCGCCGATATTGTTCCTCGGCTTCATCATTCTTGCCAGACACTCGCAGCAGGTTGGCTTCTTCCAAAGGCAGAAGATAATTTCGCGGAAACCGCGGGCCAATCGCGCTGGCAATCTGCAATGACTCTCCGTAACGATGTTCGCGGCGCAGGAAGACCATGAGTACGATCCCCGCGTCTACGCTGGTTTCGCCGTTCGAGCGATAGGCATCGTTCAAATACTGCAGACCCTTTTCTTTGTCCCCACTCAATCCGGCAAGCGAGGCCGCCATTCGTATCCAAATGAGAGGCTCCCCATCACGTAGTTGTGGGCTCCTACCACCAGCTTGGCATCGATGTAACGCGGATCCAGCTCCAGCACCCGCTCGTGATCGCGGCGCGCCCCTACCGCATTACGCAGAGCCGAAAACCATGCGCGCTCAATCAGCGCCGTATAAAGCGCGAACTGGCCGCGAGTAACGCCGCGGGCATACAGCATATCCGCATTCTTCGGGTTAAGGGCCAGTTCGGCGTCCTCGAGCTTCTCCGCCTGATCGACCAATTGCTTGATGCGTTGCTTCTGTGCTGGATCGGCCGGGCGGTGCGCCTGCCCGATAAAACTATCGTTCGAATATTCGCCGGTGTTCATCGCCCCCATGCGATACAACTCCCGCATCAGAATCGCAGAAAGCAGGTGATTCATCGCAAAAGGATCGTTTGGATGGCGCTCCAGAATCTTCTCGTAATCCTGAATCGCCGCTTCGTGATCGAGATTGTAGTAATGCTCGAAAGCGGCCTGGCTTAAGGGGTCGAATGGACGGAGCGCCGTCGGGATCGCGGGTTCGGCTGCCAGGCAAACGGGGACAAGAATCAGGAGAATGATTGCAGTTAGACCGGATCCACGTGGGGAGGGAAAGAAAAGCACGCCAGCCTCAGTTTATCAGTTGCGGGTTTAACAGGCGCTCGAAAGGATCAGTTTGGGTAGAACGATGGAGCAGCAACTCTCGGCTAACGGGCAAACCTAGCACCTAACCATGAACCAAACAGGATACCTCTGAGCCTAAACAAGTCGTGCAAGAATGGGAAAGAATCGGGTAGAAACAGCGTAAATCTTGCTCTTAAAACAGTGGCCCTCCAAGGGTGATCGATAACTGTTCGTCTTTGCAATACCGCGTTTTGGTGATTGGTTTGCGATCCAAACAGTACCGTAGGCGTCAGCATCCTTTATGGCAGAAGAAGCAGATCATTTATATGACTTTTGGAGTGCACCTATGCCCTCCTCTCGAGCCGTCGCCTCCCCCGAGAGGATCGCAACCTGTCAATGCGGAACCGAATTTATCGTCAGTTCGCTCTACTGCCATGCCTGTGGCGCTAGCCGTCCTGACTAAACGGGTCGCCAACCCTGGAAATTCCAGGCCTTGCCGAGTTCGCTTCGCTATCCAGCGGCTCGAGCTTACAATGCCCGCCGCATTTGCCTTCCTTCTCGGGATATTGTGCGTGGTCGGAGCGCTGATGATCAGCGTGTTCTTTAGCGTTCGGACGACCCTCGACTGGCAGGCCATTCAATTATGGCGTATAGAGTGGCTTGTTGGCGCCGTCGCTTGTTTTGTCGCTGGCTGTATGCTTAAGAAATAGGTTTCCCGGTAATGGCCCTCCCCACTCTTCTCGGCATTTGCCGGTGACAATTGTCTTTTAATGATGTTCGCACAGGTCGCGGATCCTACTTCCGCGAATGAGAATAATCGCCATCCGCAATGACGGTACTGTGCCGGCGCTGTTGACCCATGCGAAAAGGTGATAGAGCGGTCCGACCCCTCGGCCCACCGCGTGAGCTTTCGAAATTGCTGCGGAGACATATACCTTGGACAGAAGCACCGCCTCCGGCAGTCCGCGTCCCTGGGCTAGACGGCAAGCCACCGCGGTAGAAAAAGCACATCCGGTGCCATGGGTAGAGTTCGAGCGCTGACGCTCCGCTTTGAAAACTTCCTGCTCGGTGCCCCGGGCAGTCGCGAAGCTCAACAGATCGATAGCCTTCTCCAAATGACCCCCGGTCACAACCACGTTGGCGGCTCCAAGACAATGCAGACGAGAGGCCGCCTCGCGCATCTGATCGAGGTTCGTAACGGCTAATCCGGTCAAAACCGCAGCTTCGTGGAGGTTAGGAGTGGTGACTTCGGCTAGGGGTAGGAGGCTCTCGATCATCAGCCTGGTGCCGGCTGGATCAAGCAGATGGGTGCCGGAGCTTGACTGAATTATAGGGTCCAGAACCACATGGGGTGAGCGGTGACGGGTCAGAAAGTCCGCTACTACGTTTACCACGGATGCGTTTCCCAGCATGCCAATGTGGACGGCTTCGATTGTCAGGTCCGAAGCCAACTCCTCAAGAGTCTCCGCAACAAGCTTCGGGTCAGCCCCCTCGACCCGCCGGACCCCCTGAGTGGATTGCACGGTCAAGGCCGTGATGCAGGCGACTCCAAAACATTCATGCGCCGCGATCGTTTTGATGTCTGCGGTAATCCCGGCCCCCGAGGAAGGGTCGAACCCGGCGATTGTGAGTACGATGGGTGGGGTTGCAGCCATGCCGACCTCAAACCCAAGTCGGCAATACGGGAACAATCACTTCAACCGATACGTGCAAAAGGATCCGGCAGGAGGTTCGAATCTGAGATCCGGCAGACGGTCCCTAGCGAAATATGCACACTTAATGCGCTGATAATAAACCGTTTAACGGTGTTACCTGCTAAGTTAAAGATTCCAGAGCCGGTTGCAAATCCCTTACGAAAGTCCTTAGCCGTAATGTTAACATTTAAGTAATCAACCACTCCATCTGCTTTCAGCAACATACGGACATAAATCTATAGTTATCTTCGCGCTAAACTATTGATTACTTACCACTTAATTACTAAGATCCTAGGGTTTTTAATTGACAGACCCTACCCGTCCCGCTAGCATCATAAAACCGTTCGTTTTGACAAAAGGAGCATAACGACCAGAAAACGACTTTCCACGATTGAGAGGTAACTGAATGCGACGACGCTTAGCCGAAGGCCTGGTGGTCTTGTTATCAATCGCCAGTCTGGGGGCCGGAGCCGCATCCGGGCCAAGCAGCCTGGAAGCCGCCAAGGTCACACAGCCGCCGGTCATTTGGACCGGAGGGCACAATGCACGTAACAGCCCGAAGTCGAAGGCCTATCAGGTAGGAACCGCATCCTGGTATGGGGTCCAGTTCCAAGGCAAGGAAACCACCAGTGGTGAGCCCTTCGACATGCACGACTTCACCGCCGCCCATCCCAGCTTACCGCTAGGGACGTTCGTAAAGGTCACCAACCTGAGGAACGGCAGGGCCGTGGTGGTGCGCATCAATGATCGCGGTCCCTTTGTGGACGACCGGATCATCGACGTTTCCTATAACGCCGCGCGCGCATTGGGCTTCAAGGAGCGTGGTTTGCAGAAGGTCCGTCTGGACCTGTACCAGCCGAGCGCCCATCCAGCTATCGTGGCGCAGGTGCAACCCGTAGCCAAACTGAACTAAACCCGATACACTCGGCAACGAGATCCAGAATTATGGACCCGCGCCAGCGTCTCATCGTTGCCTTGGATGTATCGACCGCTGCGGCCGCCCGGAAGATTGTGGCGGCCGTCGGCGACTCTGCCCACGCCTACAAAGTTGGCATGCAACTCTACACTGCCGAAGGGCCGCTCTGTGTTCGGGAATTGGTGGGCTCGGGACATCGGGTTTTTCTGGACCTCAAATACCACGACATCCCAACCACCGTCGGGGCAGCCGTCCGTGAAGCGGCTCAGTTAGGCGTAAGCATGCTGACGGTACACGCCTCCGGAGGCGGCAAGATGTTGCGCTCTGCCGTCGATGCCGCGCATGCCACGAATCCCGACTTGCTCGTTCTTGCGGTGACTGTGTTGACCAGTTTGGACGAGACGAACTCGGAAAGATAGGCCTCCGCGGAGGAGTGCTTGATCAAGTTCGCAGGCTGGCTGCCCTGGCAATTTCAAACGGATGCAAGGGCGTAGTAGCTTCAGCTCTCGAGGCGAGTGCCCTGCGCGAAGAGTTCGGCCGCGATTTTGCCATCGTGACCCCCGGAGTTCGTCCTGCCGGCAGCGGTCCCCATGACCAGGCGCGGGTAGTCACTCCGGCGGAAGCAATAGCCGCTGGAGCTTCCCACATAGTAGTAGGCCGCCCCATCACCGAGGCCTCCGATCCGACCGCCGAAGCGAGAGCTATCCTCGGACAAATCGGGTCACTTGCGACGCCGGCCTGATTCTGGGAGGCATCGCCTCACGACTCAAAAAACCTGGGTTAGAAGATAAACGGCGCCGACCATGCCGCGCCTCTTCCTTGTGCAATGTATGTGCAAACATGTATTTGCAAATATGTGCGTCTGCAAATAGGTGCAAAAGTTCGTTTCTGATTCGACTGGCACTGGCTACTGATAGGCGGAACCTGGCAACTTTTCCTACAGCTTCTCAAAAAATTCGCAGCCTGAGCAGGAAATATAAATTCCCCCAGGAACGCCGCGCTCACGATCTTTCATGCGTTTAACGATGCGCGTCTCCTTGCCGCATTTGGGACATGCGGTCGATTTCGTGGTATCCATGACCTTTTTTCGGTCGGCTGTCTTCGCGATCTTTGCCATTTAGTTTCTCCTGACAGGAATTTGCCGCCAGCCTCAAAAGCTGTGGTTCTACCTGATGTTTGGGGAGTATCCAAGACGTCCTTGCAGTGTGTGTACTCGCCTTTATGAATTCTACACGAAGGCGAAACTTCTTAGGTCGCTGCTCGGGTTTCAGTTCTCAGAAAAAGCAGACCGCCAGCGCGCATGGTGTCGACTTTTTGATCTTAGTGAAAAAGAGCTGAGAACTTTATCATTCGAGCGCAGGTGATTGCCACGGACCGCGCTCTTGTTCGAGTTTTTTCGCGACCGCCAACAGGAGTTCTTCCTCCCAAGGCCGCCCCACGATCTGCACCCCAATCGGCAGCCCTTCTTTCGAATAGCCCGTCGGAACAACGACTGCGGGAAAGCCCAAAAGGTTGAACCACTCGCAATAACTCCACGCATCAAGGTATTTCACCGTCGAGCCATTAATCTGCCATTCCCGTTCTCCATGACGAAACGCCGGAACAGCAGCCACCGGACAAATCAGCACGCGATGCTTCCGCATCTGCAGAAGAAATTTCTCGCGCAAAGCATCGCGTTGCAGCCATGCAGCAAGAAGCGATTCGCCAGTGTGGGCGGGTGCAGCCTGAGTCCATCCGCGAAATTCGCGCAAAATGGGACTTAATTCCGACTCATGGCCATGCAGCATTGGCTCTAAGATCATCCCGCCTGCCTTCCCAAAAAAATCCCACCAAAGCTGCCGCGCCTCTTCGAGTCCATCGGGACGAAAAGCATCTACATGCAATCCGCAGCTCATCAATAAAAAGGCCGCGTGCCGAACCGCTTCCCGAGTTTCGACCGTCACGGGTGTGCGTCCGTCGTCTTCAAAAAAACCGATAGAAGTAGCCGGCAAATCCGCTTCATCGATCGCGTGCAGCTCAACCGGTGCAGACGCAGGATCGCCATCATCCGCACCAGCCATCACTTCAAACAAAATATGCAAGTCGGCCACCGTTCGGGCCATAGGCCCGACAACTCCGATCAAGGCAAACGGCCCGCCCGCCTTAGGAAAATGCCCGGTAGATGGAATGCGTCCCGGAGTTGGCTTCAACCCGCAAATGCCGCAAAGTGTGCCGGGACGCGAATCGACCCGCCACCATCGCTCCCTACGCCGCCCGCCGAAAGCCCCGCCGCAATCGCCGCTGCCTCACCACCACTCGATCCGCCCGCCGTTCGCGAAAGGTCCCAAGGGTTCTTGGTTTGCCCGTATAGAAGATTGTCCGTCTCCCACGCCATAAGCAGCTCCGGAGTGTTAGTAATCCCAAGAATCACCGCTCCAGCCGCCCGCAACCGAGCCACCAGCGGAGCATCCTCAAGCGCAACATACCCAGCCCGCAGCCGCGACCCAGCTTCGCAACGATGCCCAGCCACATCAATCGAAGACTTGATAGAAAGAGGCACGCCAAGCAGCGGCCCAAGCTCGTCTTTATCGTTAACCCGATCGCGCGCATGAGCGCCTTCTCTGCTTCTCGCGCCTGCGCAAGCACAGCATCGGGCTTGTAATCGACAAAGGCGTTCAGCTTTGGATTGAGGCGCTCGATGCGATCAAGGTGAGCGCGCGCTACCTCCATAGGGGAGACTTCCTTGCGGCGGATTTGGGCGGCGAGTTCGTGAGCGGAAAGGATAAAAGTGCTTGGTGTCATGACGCCTGCATACATTCGCTGCCCAGCCGGCGCTCCTCCGAGAGACGGTTCCTCAATAGGTTGCTGCCCACATACCAAGCAGCATAAGTATGTTTGCAAGCGCGCTGAGGGTGATGGCCAGCCAGCCATATCCACATAGATACAGCAATGTGTCCTGATCGTCCGCGCTTAATTAACATAACAATTGCAATCGCAGTCGTAGCCGGCGTGATGAAAAAGAACCAGAGAGTAAAAATATCGGCGAGACTTAGATGTGGCCAAAATGGGATGTGACGGTCAATCGGGAACGAAAGAACGAAAAACGCGAGGCCCAGCAGTGAAGGCAAGCACCAGACGAGGACGGCCCACACCCCGTTTCGGGGCACAGAGGCTTCGACTGCAGAGGGCATAGAGCACATCACGAAGCATATTCTAGTGGGCACGGGTTACCTTGTCTCCACCGAAGTCAGCTTGGTAAGCCCACTCCCACAGAGTTCTAGTACAAAATCCCATTCGCCATTCATTGACCACACCTAGGTAGGCCAAGCTGCTGGCCATAACGTCGTTTTCCAGTAGAGTAAGGAGTTACACCATGACTGGCAAAGAAAGAGAAACGCCCAGCGTGAAGATCCGGTTGGCAGGCTTTTTCCTTCTGACAATTTTTCTGGCAACCCCAGCCTGGGGTCGGCCGCACAAGCCGGAAACCCCCGCCGATGCCGGCTACGTATTCGCCCTGGCAGCCGCGAACCATTTCCTGCACGCCTGGCAAACCGCAGACCTCGAAAGCGGCATGGTTCTTCTCAGCGATGGCCTACGCCACTCGCAGAACGCCGACCAGATGGAAGACTTTTTCTAGAACTAAAAAACAAAAATTCGCTCCTATGAGATCACCACCGGCCACGGACATCCCGGCCGCTACACTTTCCCCATCGTCCTGGTAACGCCCAAAGGCAACCACATCGCCCGCAAATTTTCAAGAAATCACCCTAATCGAAGCTGGCAAGAACGACTGGGTGGTAGATAAACTTCCATAAAACAATTTTTGTGGCAGGAGAAGCATTCATGAAGCGCATTAATAAAGTTGCCGTTCTTGGCGCAGGAACCATGGGCGCCCGCATCGCCGCACATTTCGCCAACGCCGGCGTCCCATGCTCCCTGCTCGATATCGTTCCACCCGACGCCGACGGCCCCGCGCGAAACAGAATCGCCGCTGCTGGTCTCGACGCGGCAAAAAAATCCAAGCCCGCCGCCTTTATGGAACCTTCTCTCGCCCGCCTGGTCACCTCGGCAATTTCGAAGACGACCTGAAGAAGCTGGCCGAGGTCGACTGGATCATCGAAGCCATCGTCGAAAATCTCGAACTCAAGCGGGCCCTGCTAAGAAGAGTCGAAGCCATCCGCAAACCCGGCACCATCATCACCACCAACACCAGCGGCCTGCCCAGTCGCGCAAAATCGCCGAAGGATTCTCCGAGATTTCCGCCGCCTGGTTTGGCACCCACTTCTTCAATCCGCCGCGCTACATGCGCCTGCTGGAAATTATTCCCACGCCGGAGGCCGATCCGACGGCGATTGAGGCCGTTGCTACTTCGGCGACCATTCAGCTAGGCAAAGGCGTCGTGCTCGCCAAAGACACGCCCAACTTCATCGGCAACCGCATCGGCACGTTTTCCGTCCTCAACGTCATGCGCCTGATGCAGGAGATGGACCTGACCATCGAAGAAGTCGACGCGCTGACCGGCAGACCGTAGGCTGGCCGAAGTCGGCCACCTTCCGCACCATCGACCTGGTGGACTGGATGTTTTGGTCACGTAGTCAGAATCATGACCGCGAATGTGCACGACGAGCGCAGCGACTTGCGCTCTGCCCGACTTCTCCGCCAGATGCTGGAGCGCAAATGGCTGGGCGACAAAACCAAAGGCGGCTTCTACAAAAAGTTAAGGGATGCGCGACGGCAAGCGAAGACGAACGCCTGGCCCTCGACTGGAAGACGCTCGAATACCACCCGCGCCACAAACCGAAATTCGCCGCGCTCGATATGGCGAAGAACGTCGAGGACACGGGCACGCGACTGCGCATGCTGCTAGGCCTGGCTGGGCAGGCGCCGCAAAAAAACGACAAGGCCGGAGCGTTTCTATGGACGGCACTGTCCGACTTTGGACCTCTCGGCCAACCGCGTCCCTGAAATTTCCGACTCCGATCGTCGAAATCGACCGCGCCATGCGCCTGGGCTTCAACTGGGAGCTGGGCCCCTTCGAATTATGGGACGCTGCCGGCGTGGAAGCCACCGTGGCGCGCATGAAAAAAGGAGCGAAGCCGGTGGCGGCAAATGTAGAGAAGCTTCTTGCCGCGGGAGAAAAGAGCTGGTATCAAGACGATCCCAATACGCCGTCAGGCCGCAAGTGCTGGGATCTGGCAACCGGCAACTGGCAACCGGTAACCGTCCCCGAAAGGTGTCTGGTCAGTGGAAGTAGCCAAAAAATCGAACGGCGTAGTAAAGAAGAATTCCGGGGCGTCTTTGATTGACTTACGCGATGGCGTGGCCTGCATTCAGTTCCATTCGAAGATGAACGCGCTCGGCGCCGACATCATCTCCTTGATCACACAAACGCTAAAGCCCGGCGGTCCCGGCGATAACTTCGACGCCTTCGTCATCACCAATGACGCGCAGAATTTCTCCGTCGGCGCAAACCTCATGCTGTTGCTGATGTCCGTCCAGGAAGAAGAGTGGGACGACGTTGACCTAGCCATTCGCCAATTCCAGGGCATGACCCAAGCCATCAAGTTTTCCCCCAAGCCTGTAGTCATCGCGCCTTTCGGACTTACGCTCGGTGGCGGATGCGAAATCTCACTCCACGCCGCGGCCCGCCAACCGCACGCCGAGCTCTACATGGGACTAGTAGAAGTAGGAGTAGGCCTGCTGCCGGGTGGCGGTGGTTGCAAAGAAATGTTGCTTCGCGCCGTCGACAGCGCAGCCTCGATCCGCGCCGATCTTCCTTCCAACGCTCGAGGCGAATCCGTCGAACTGATGGAATCCATGAAGAAAGCGTTCGAAACCATAGCCACAGCCAAAGTGGCGACCTCAGCTCACGAGGCTCGAGGCTTGGGCTTCCTCTCCAGTTCCGATCGCATCACCATGAACCGCGATCGCGTTCTTTCTGACGCCAAAGCCAAAGCGCAATCCCTGCTGCGAGCCGGATACGAGCCGCCCGTAATGCGCACTGACATTCCCGCTCCAGGGGAAAACATTCTCGCCGCTCTGAAAATGGGAATCCACCTGATGCGCCAGGGCGATTACATCAGCGATCATGAACAGAAGCTGGGCACAAAAATAGCCGAAGTTCTCTGCGGCGGAAACGTCTACCCAGGCACGCTGGTAAGCGAACAGTATTTCCTCGACTTGGAGCGGGAGGCCTTCAAATCCCTATGCGGAGAAAGGAAGACACAGGAAAGAATTCAGTTCACGCTGAAAACCGGTAAAACGCTGCGAAATTGATTTACTTCGAAAGCGCATGATCGGCTGAAAAGGCGCCCGCTCCGCGCAATAGCAGCGCCGCAGCCATAGCGATCGTCAACAGATGATACTCAAACCCTTCGCCCTTCTGCGTGCCGAACCAGTTCATGAAGAATCCGTTTCGCAGGTGGACAATGAAGATCGCGCCGATCATCTCGACACCGATTCCGAGCGCCGCAATCCGCGTCAGCAATCCGACAATCAGCCCCAGCCCGCCGAAAAATTCGGTACAGATAATCAGTAGCGCAACCGGAGCCGGCATCCCAATGTGCTCAAAAAATCCCATGGTGCCGTGAAAACCATAGCCGCCAAACCACCCCAACATTTTTTGCGCCCCGTGCGCGAAGAAGACCACTCCAAGAACCACTCGCAAAGTGGTCAGGCTCACGTCATTGCTCGTACTCATCAGCCGCTTCAGCATTGCTCCTCCTGGCGAGATCTGTTAGTTGCTGTTGACCTGCGACTCTTCTCGTCCCAACAAATAAATCCCCACTCAACCAGCGTATAATTTCCTGACGAGACTTGTGAAGGATGGTACAGACGAAAATGTCCGCAGGCAATGGTGATTCAACAAAGAGCGCGAATAGTAACGGTTTCAATGAAGTCTTAAAACCTCGCGGTGAATGGCTGGCCAAGCGCAAAGCCGAAAACAAAGACGGCAACTTTTCGCAGATCCACTATGCCCGCCAAGCCGTTATCACCGAAGAGATGCGCTACATCGCGCACCGAGAAAAGATCACGCCAGAATTAGTGCGTGACGAAGTAGCCCGCGGACGCATGATCATTCCTGCCAACATCAACCATCCAGAACTTGAGCCTATGGCAATCGGCGTAGAGTCGCTATGCAAGATCAATGCCAACATTGGCAATTCCGCCGTCACCTCGAACGTAGAAGAAGAGCTGAAGAAGCTTCACACCGCGGTTCACTACGGAGCGGACACCGTAATGGATCTTTCCACCGGGGGCGACATTCCCACAATTCGCGAAGCGATCATCCGGCACTCGCCGGTTCCGATTGGCACGGTGCCAATCTACGAAGCGATCTCAAGAGTGAAGCGTGTAGAAGATCTCGACAAAAACGTGATGTTGGAAGTTATCGAAGAGCAAGCGCAGCAAGGTGTGGACTATATGACCATCCACGCCGGTGTTCTCATTCAATATGTGCCCATGGTTTCGAAGCGTATCACGGGCATAGTCAGCCGAGGCGGCGCGATCCTAGCTCAATGGATGACACATCATCACAAACAAAACTTCCTCTACGAATGCTTCGAAGACATCTGCAAAATCTTCGCCAAGTACGACGTAAGCTTTTCGCTCGGAGATGGCCTGCGTCCCGGTTGCTTGGCCGATGCCAGCGATGAAGCCCAATTCGCCGAACTGAAAACTCTCGGCGAACTAACTCGCATAGCCTGGAAGCACGACGTGCAGGTCATGATTGAAGGTCCCGGCCACATTCCCATGCACAAGATCAAGGAGCAGGTGGAAAAAGAGAATGCCTGGTGCGACGAAGCCCCCTTCTACACCCTCGGCCCGCTCGTAACCGACATAGCTCCCGGTTACGACCACATCACTTCTGCCATCGGAGCGGCTATGATCGGCTGGTACGGCGCATCGATGCTCTGCTATGTAACTCCCAAGGAACATCTCGGTCTGCCCAACGAAAAAGATGTAAAAGATGGAATCATCGCTTACAAAATCGCCGCCCATGCCGCGGATGTGGCCCGTCAGCGTCCCGGAGCCCGCGACCGGGACGATGCCCTAGCTATGCGAGATACAAATTCGACTGGGAGAAACAATTCGACTTATCCCTCGATCCCGAAACCGCCCGCTCCATGCATGATGAAACTCTCCCCGAAGAGGGCTACAAAACCGCAGCCTTCTGCTCCATGTGCGGGCCGAAGTTCTGCTCGATGAATTACTCCAGTAAGGTAGATGAGTATAACAAACACGTACACGGACTGGAGAAGAAAGACTACTCGGAGTTAGTCGAGAAGCTGGTCACGATCAAATGACCCGTGGAGGGTCAGCAAACTCCTCTTTCGTCCGGCGCCTTAGTCCGGTTCAATCTTGTCTTCTAATCGACTTCGCGCTTTCCTTCTCCGCTCCCGCTCAAAATTGCATAAACCTGCTCGCGCATTTTGCCCTGCTGGTCTGGATAACGAATCTTCAGACCGCGTTTTGTCACTTGCGCTTCCAAGTTTTCATTCACGGGAAGCATCTTGCAGCGGGACCACCGGTTATAGACGGTACAGCCAATTTCCAATGATGTGCCATCGGGTTTCTGCACGACCATGGTGTTTTCGGTATAAAGTTTCGGACTCGACATGTCACAATAAGCCGAGATGTCGCGCCAATTGCAATCCCTGGGGTCGAGTGGAGGACTTTCGAATTCACTAGTTGAGGAACTCAAAACTTTGACGTGGAATTTCAAATCGCGGGCCCACATGCTCGACATCGCTGCCATGGAGAAAGTGAAAATCAGAAAAAATCGGCGAGCGAACATATTCACTCCTCACGTTCCCTGTGGATAGAGGATGGCTCGATGGGGATTTTGGTTGGCCACTGCCATAGGGTTTCCGCGATGCCCGAACGAGTACGGAGGAGACTGCATTTCCCTGCGATGAGGTAAAATGGCGGCCTTATTCACGACGCTAGAAGGGATTTCATATACATGCCCCAGTATGAACAAATGCTGAAGGATTTTGAGGCATACGCCCGGTCCGCCCAGGGCTCGAAGCCGCTCATGCAGCATATCTCGCAGCGTCTCCATGAATCGACCACCCGTTACAATTGGGTTGGTTTTTACTTGATGGAACCGCCTTCATTCGAAGCTCTGATGCTCGGCCCCTACGTCGGCAGCTTTATGCCGACACTGCGGATCCCGCTAGACAAAGGCTTGTGCGGCGCGGCGGCTACTTCCGGCACCACCGTGGCAGTGAACAATGTTGCTGCAGATCCACGCTACCTCGGATCCGATCTCGTGAAATCCAATATGGTTGTGCCAATCTTCGTGAAGAGACGGGTAATGGCAGAAATATGTATCGAGAGCTATTTCGCGAACACCTTCACTTCCGCGGAACAAAAGTTCATCGAATCCTGCGCCGCCATTGTCGCCCGCTATATGGAAAAGGAAGCACTGGCGGTGGCAGAGGACGCAACATCGCGCTAGGCGCGAAAATTCGCCGCCCCATCCCAAAGCAGCTGTACCGCAATCGAATCAGAAAATCCGAAAATGCGATGATGGCACCCATTGCACCGGGACCAACGCGACTCACAAAGGGACCTCCGAGAGTCAGCAATAGATAAACGGCCAAGCCGAGCGCGACGATTCCAATCACTATTCCGAGGTAAGCGAGAAAATATGGACATGAACAGCAAGCCCCATCACGACGCCGATCGATCCTGGTCCTGACAACATCGGCATGGCCATGGGCGTCAGCGAAATATCGAGCTTGGTCCGAGCTTCGTGATTCTCTTGGACCGTTGTCCGGGCCGGAGCCTCGCACGCCGCTAATTGGGGGGAGAAGCAGACTTGACGCTTGAGTCCTGTTTAACTGTTTCCGGTGCGCCCTTATCATCAAAAATTGCTGCATTCGCGGCAACCGCACCGCCGTTATAGCTGGTCGAATGCGTCTGCTGTTTCGAGAGCCGCTTCGCCAGTCCGGTTCTGGCTGCGGCTTCTTCAGCAACACGTTTGTCGAAATAGACAACGGTGTCGCGAGCGACGTAGTTGCTGTCCGCAGACTTAGGCGATTTCTTTACACGGCCGGAGCTTGATCTGGTATTTGATGGAGGGCTGGTGATCCCTGCCGACTTAGACTTGAGATCTAAGACAGCGGAAGATGAGTGAGCCGGATCACTAGGCGAATTGGCAGTAAGAGCTTTTGACGAATCCGTCACAATTTTCCGCGCTGGCGCAGCTCCAGAAATCTTGGTGGAAGCTTTGCCACCCTGGCGCATGCCAAACCACAAACTCGTGGCCAGCAATATTATGGTGGCAAGAGTAATCGCCGCGCGCCAGAGCGATGCCGCGGATTGAAGCCGATGCTGTCTTAGTGGGGCTATCTTTAGTTGGGCTATCAGTGGGGCCGGGACGATGCTCGGACCATTAACTTGGCGATTTGTAGCTTTGGCCGGAATTGGCAATTTGTCTCGCGAAGGCGCCAAATTTGCACGCTCCACAACGTTGGAGCCACGATCAGGTGAAAGCACATCCATTGGAGATGCCGCTTTCGACACAGGTTTCGCCCCCTCGACAAAAACTTCCGCTCCGGTCGTCGCTTCGGCCTTGACCTTGAAACGCTCTTCGACTGCCGATCGCGGCGGCTTGCGAATAAAGTCCGCCATCGGTGCTTTCAAATGATGGACAAAATCAATCGAAGCGCAGCGCTCGCCGCTGTGTGCTTTCACGTTGGCGATCAATTGATTGCCAGGATCGGCATCGACCCGCAACTCGAGATCGGCGAGGCTATCGGGAATTCGGTCGGGAGGAACAATTTCTACGGCGTATCCGCGAGCAAGCAGATCGAGCGCCAATTCTCGCGAACAGGCGTGCGAACTCGTAATGATTCTTGCCAGTGCCATAGCTCGTGCCGACCGGGCGTGACTGCCACAACACAGTTGAAGCGTTGTTTACTTGCTGAAAAAATTTAAATCCTCCGCCACAAGACGGGGGCCCTCAGCGGTATGACTCGAGAGTCATAACAGCTCTATTCAATGCCGCTGCCAATACTGCAATCTGCTGTTCGGTTCGCGCGCGGTCACCCCGATCAATCGCCTCGTTTATCCCAGGAATCACCACCGCCGCATAACCAGTGTACTGCCCTGGCGCATAAATGGAATGACGGTACCAGGGCCGGTTTGGCAGGCCTTCTGGGATCAACAGCGCCCGTTCCGCCTCCCGAAGTTTAACATTCATACGGTCCGTTGCTCCAGCCATCTTTCGCTGTTTTTGCAGCATTTTAGCGCCTGATTCCTGTAGGTGACGGGCGGCTTCGAGCGCTGCCGAGAAGTTTGGCGATTTATCGCCGAAGCGATCTTTACTCTTATTCATGGCCGCATCGATGTACACGAGGATTTCTTTTCCGTAGTTTTCGTAATCATAGGGAAGGACATCTGCACTCGCCATGCGAAGCATTTCCAGTCCGTAAACGCGGGCCATCTGCTGTTCGTAGACAAAGTCGGGATCACCGAACTTCTTGAACCACATGAAGTCATCGAATGCCGAGTGATATACGCCATAGTCGCCGCCGGAACTGATGTCGGTAGAAGGAACACCCAAGTGCTGGAGAAAGACACTGTAATCGGAGCCGCTGCCGAGATCGCCCACAGGCACATCATTTTGCGGCGCATTCGGAGTCCGCCGGAAAGTGGCTGTTTCCGACGGATGACCACCTTCCGCGCTTGCCGCACTCGTTTTCTTCCACACGTCATACACCGTTCCGCCCTGTGGCGATGGTACAGCTTTCGCGATTTCGCGAAGGAACTCTTTCAACGTTGGCGTGCCGGAGGCCCCGAACTTCTTGCCTGCCACCGCGACATCCATGTTGAAATAAGCGTCCGCATTTCCAAGTTCCTGTGAATGATCTTCGCCCCATTCGGTGGAACCGATCAGTCCCTCTTCTTCCGCGTCCCAGCTTCCGATTACGATCGTGCGTTTGGGCTTCCAGCCAGTGTTCAGCAGTTCGCCGAAACCATGTGCCGTTTCTAGCATTGCGGCAGTGCCGCTGTTCGGATCGACCGCGCCATAAACCCAGGCATCGCGATGATTGCCCGCGACTACCCATTCATCCGGAGATGATGTTCCCCGAATTTTGCCAATGACGTCCCAAATCGTGCGGAACTGGTAGTCCTGTTTCAGGTGCATCTTCACTTTTGCAGGGCCCGGACCGACGTGATAGGTGAAGGGCAGCGCTCCCTGCCATTCGCGCGGGGAGTCTGGACCAGCAAGATTTTCGAGGATTGGAGAGGCATCGGCGTACGAAAGGGGATTCGACGGAATCTTCGGCAGTTGTTCAGATTGGGCAAGAGAAATTCGCTTCGAATCCGGCAGATTTGGAGTGGATGCAACTCCGGGCGTAGTTGGGTCGCCGGGAAACTGGAACATGAATCCCACCGATCCACGCTGAACGCCGCTGGTGCGGACGCCAGGGTCCCTCGGGATAGGCATCACCACGGTTAGCCATCGTCCTTCGGGTCGGAGTAAATGATGACTCCGGCTGCACCGCGTTCCTGGGCCACGAATACCTTTACGCCGCGGAAATTCTGACCATAACGGACAATCACGATCTTTCCGCGTACATCGACGCCCATTTCCTTCAGCTTGTCAAAGTCAGCCGGTAGAGCCATAATTTGCATAGACAACTTCAGCTTCGACATCACCCGAAGGCGACATTCCGTTGCAATGGCGTCACAACCCGCGGATCATCAGGAAAATATCGCCTTCGACGTGTTCACGCCGCGGGCCATGCATCTCCACTCCCGGTGGTTCGGTCATGTCGATGCGAATCTCGGCAGGATAGTTCATCCATACCCTGTATTCGACAATTTCGGTGTCCAATCCGGCTTTGCGCAAATTTTGCGACATATTCTGCGGTAGCTTTGTCCTCGGGAGTGCCGGCCATGTGCGGAGCTTGGGTCAGGATGCGGAGGCGCTCTTCGGCGAGTTTAGGATCGGGCACAGCGATGAACTTCTTTTCAATTTCACGCTCGGTCGCCAGGTCACGAAATCCGCTGATGGCATAGTTTTGCGTTCCGTCTTGGCCAGCATTGTCGAATGCCTTGAGATTCGCAAACCGAGTAGCACGAGAAACAAAGCTGTCCCTGAGAAAAGTTTCATGAAGCTCCTTTTAAGAATTCAGGCCGCACACGACAGCAATGCGCGGGACGATACGCTCTACAGAACGCTTCTACAGAATGCTTTTCAGAACTACGATTGTACCGTGAGTAACGAGTCTGCGGGAGGACGCGGTACACTAAAAAGCTATGACTGGATCTCCCACAGCTCGGTTCACTGATCGGGTGGAAAATTATGTTCGCTATCGTCCAGGATATCCGACTGCCGTATCTATGCTTCGCAACGATGCGGATTCGGAGCCGAGTCACATCATCGCTGATATTGCGTTTGGTACCGGAGCCTCATCACTCGCCTACTCCTGGAAAATGGAAATTCAGTCTTCGCCGTGGAACCGAATACCCGAAATGCGCGAGATGGGCATGCATCAGCTTGACCGCTTTGAGCGTCTGGTTGCCATCGCCGGAACGGCCGAAGAAACGACACTACGTTCTGCTTCGGTTGACTTTGTCACCGCTGCCCAAGCGGCGCACTGGTTCGATCTGCCGCGCGCCCGCGCGGAAATCCCGCCTATTTTGCGGCCAGAAGGTTGGTGCGTGTTGATATGGAATGAGCGTCGCATCTGGCCAGTATCCTTCTGCGGGACTACGAAAAGCTTCTGCTGAAACGACGGTACCGACTATAAGGAAGTGCGACACGAACGGACGACCGCGACAATCCACGAATTTTTGCACCGACGCCATACCAGGAGCGGGTTTTCAAAAACGCTGCGTCAGCAATTTGATGATCAGGGCGCCGCAGGACGACTGCTGTCTTCCTCGATACGCACCGCTCGCGGGACACCCAGCTTATCATGCGCCGATGATGAATGAACTGCAGCGTTTTTTTCGCGTTCACGCTCGCGAGGGGAAGGTTGAGTTTGAGTACGACACGCGTGTGTTCTTTGGCAGGTTGAAGGAACACAAGTAAGAATATTGTAATTTTGTATCACCGTAAATTCGCAGTCTGGTTCGTGATCTGAAACCGCTCCTCAAATTATGAAATTCCAGATTATTAAGATCACAAAAATCCGAAATGCCTGACGCCAAGTCTTTCCACATGTCTCCCGAGGAGTTCCGACGGCAGGGTCATGCCGTCGTAGACTGGATTGCTGACTATCATTCCCGCATTGAAAGCTTTCCGGTTTTATCGCGCGTAAAGCCGGGAGAGATTCGTTCGAAGTTGCCAGCAGCCGCGCCAGAGCGCAGCGAAGCGTTCGAGCAGATTCTTGGCGACATGGAGCGCGTCGTTCTTCCTGGCATAACGCATTGGCAATCTCCTAACTTCTACGCCTATTTTCCGGCGAATGCCTCGGGGCCGGCCATTCTCGGCGACCTGCTTTCTGCCGGATTGGGTGTGCAAGGCATGCTGTGGTCGACTAGCCCGGCTTGCACCGAAGTTGAAACGCATGTGCTCGACTGGCTGGTTCCGATGCTTGGACTGCCGGAGAAATTTATTTCATCGAGCAGCGGAGGCGGCGTAATTCAGGACACGGCGTCAAGCGCCTCGCTCTGCGCTCTGCTGGCCGCTCGGGAGCGCACATCGCAGTTTGCTTCCAATCGAAAGGGGTGCGACGGGCGTTTCATCGCATATTGTTCCACACAGACCCATTCCTCCATCGAAAAGGCAATGCGGATTGCGGGATTGGGCTCGGATAACCTGCGGCAAATTGCAGTCGATGAAAACTTCGCCATGCGGCCGGATGCTTTGGAGCGGCAGATCGAGTCCGACATCAAGGCCGGTCTCGTTCCCTGCTTCGTGTGCGCGACCGTGGGAACCACATCTTCGAACGCAATCGATCCTGTCCGCGAAATTGGGCGCATCTGCGGCGAGCACAAGTTGTGGTTACACGTGGACTCTGCAATGAGCGGCACGGCGGCGCTGTGCCCGGAATTTCGGTTTATTAACGATGGCGTGGAATTTGCCGACAGTTATGTCTTCAACCCGCACAATTGGATGTTCACCAACTGCGATTGCAGCGTTTTTTATGTCGCCGAGCGGAAGCATCTTATCCAGACGCTTTCGGTGGTGCCAGAGTATCTGCGTAACCGGGCCAGCGAATCTGGAGCCGTCATCGACTATCGCGACTGGCATGTCCCGCTCGGACGCCGATTTCGCTCGCTGAAGTTGTGGTTTGTGATCCGGCATTATGGCATCGAAGGATTGCAGCACCACATTCGCGAGCACGTGCGTCTCGCTCAGCAATTCGCGAGCTGGGTGCGCGATGATTCGCGCTTTGAAATCGCCGCGCCCGTGCTACTCAATCTGGTCTGTTTCCGGTTGCGTGCCGGGGATCTGACTAATCAGTTGCTTATGGACCGGTTGAACGGCAGCGGTGACCTTTACCTAACCCACACTAAGCTGGATGGCAAGCTCACGCTTCGCTTCTGCGTCGGGCAAACTAACACCGAGGCGCGGCATGTGGAGCGGGCTTGGCAGAGAATCCAGCAAGAGACTGGGAAGCTCAAGAATTCCTGATACTGTTTCGCCAGTAGCTTATGCCACGGGAGATTTCAGCGGGCGGTGTTGTGCTTCGTCAGATAGCCGATGTCTGGCACGTCGCGCTCATTGAACCGAAGAAGAGCGAGCCGGAAAAAAATGAGGCGTTGGACGATAGGCCAAAGGCTGCGTCTGCAAAGCTACCGCGAAAACGCGGCCGTGCGGTTTTGTCTCTCCCGAAAGGCCTCGTTGATCCGGGCGAAAAACCGCAGGCCGCCGCGATTCGCGAAGTTCGGGAGGAGACCGGCATCGTTGCCGAGCCCGTTACGAAACTTTGCGACAACAAGTATGTTTACGTTCGCACCTGGGGTGACGGCGAACGGGTCTTCAAAATTGTGAGCTTCTATTTGATGCGCTATATCGGGGGAGAAATCGACAATCTCACTCCAGATATGCGGATCGAAGTCAATCGAGCTTTGTGGGTGCCCTTAGCGGACGCGGCCCAGCAGTTGGCTTACAGCAACGAACGCAAGGTGCTTCGTCAGGCGCAGGATTACCTGGGAAAACAGGGTCTTTAGCTTAGAGATCCATTGAAGGGAGGCCGCCTGGCGTCTGCGCTGACGGCCGCAGCGCCAGGTCTATGGCTTCTTTTCCTCGACTCTCAACTGCCGTACTGATCCCCTCTTCAGATCGTGCAGTTGGAGCGGGCCGATCGATACTCGTATAAGGCGCAATACTTGAATGTTAAGCGCTTCGAGCAGACGGCGAATCTGACGGTTCTTGCCTTTGTCCAGCGTAATTTCGAGCCAGCTATTCTTCTTTTTACCGTGTCGAAGCAAACGCGCCGCCTTCACGCGTAAGTTCGCGTAAGCGGCGGTCTCACGGAAGTTTGACATACTGCGCTATGCATACCTGCGCTACAGATGGCTGCGCATTGGCGAGTGATTTTGGTGAGTAACTCTTCGTTTGCCAGGGCAGTGACCTGGACGTGATATGTCTTGTCCAGTTTAGTCTTAGGCTCAGTAATCTCAGCAGCCCACTCCGAATCGTTAGTCAACAGCAGCAAGCCTTCACTTGCCTTATCCAGTCGACCAACCGGACCTACCCATGGTGACCCTGGTTCCAACAAATCGTAAACCGTTCCGCGTTCTTTCTTGTCCGAGGCGGTGGTTATCGATCCGCGTGGTTTATTCATTACGAGGTAAATCGCTGACGCTTTGGTTATCGTAGAGCCGTCGACCTCAATATGGCTGTGAGAAATTTGTGCTGGACTATCCGGATCGCGATATATTCGTCCGTTCCGACTGACACGGCACGAATCAATGCGGCCGCCTGAGAGCGCGAACAATAGCCCATTTTCGAGAGCAGGCGGGCCAGGCCAATGCCCTTCTGGGTACTCACATTTCTTATGCTAACTGGAACTCTTGGGAAAGAGTTCAACACGCTTTACCGCATTCTCGTCGCACGTTATGGAATTTTCGCTGCCACCATCTTCGCCGTTGTGACCGCTTGACCAACATGCCGTTGAGTATGATCCGCGATGTGGACGAGCAGTCCTCCGACAGTTGTCGGCAATTGCTTTTTTCCTACGGTTCGGGATTCCTCAAGATTTGCGCGCGCCAGGGAGCGCACACGTAGCCTAGCTTCTGCGAGGGTAGTTGCCAGTTCGGCGAACAACTCATTGTGCCTTGCCCCGGGATCGAGTTCCGATCTAAGACGAGTGAGTTGCTCTTCGCGTAATTTGTGTCCCTCGGCATAGGTCAGCAGGCGGTCCAAACTCCGTGCTACGTGCCGGATATGAAAAGCAATCGGAGCAACTTGATTGGGCCGGGCATTCAAGGCACTATCGGGAAGATTTCCGCACCACTTGATAAATCTTCTTCGGCCAACTGCAGCGTATGTAGCACGGCGCGGCCGACTGACGGCACATCCGTTTCGGTTCCGCGCAACCATGGTTCAGTTGATGGCATAAGTTCTTGGCTGCGGATGTTCTTTAACTGAGAATAGTGTCGTCGAGCCGTTGCCGGCGCGCGCTTTCGGCCGCTCTTACGAATGCCATGACTAGCGGATGCGGGTCGTTTTCGCGTGATGAAAGTTGCGGCTGAAAAAGAGTGGCGATGAAAAAGAAATGTGCCGGCGACTCAATGGCACGACATTCTTCGTTGAAGCCGCGAGCCACAACCGGAAAGCCCGCCTCCATGGCCATCCATTCGAACTCGGGATTGACTTCATAGTTACAGAAAAATTCTTCTTCAATAATTTCCTTTCCGTAATGGGTGGCGAGAAAAGAACCGGGGCGGAGACGGATTTGGCTTACGAGTCCTGAAAGCTTTGGTGCCTTTGGATCGCGGTTTGGAACTGCACATGCCACTGGATAGATGACGATGTTCTTCGCTCGGATCTTCTTCCGCGGTGGTGGCATCTTTGATGCCAAGCACGTTGCGAGCACACTCGATCAGCGCATATTGGAAGCCTGCGCAAGTGCCGAGATACGGGCGATCATGAACGCGCGCGAACTCGATACCTTTGAGCATGCCATCGAAGCTCTTAAAAGGGCTGCCTGCCGAACCCCAGAGACCATCGAGAGCATCGAGTTGAGCGATCACATCCGCGTCTAGAAGCGACGGAGTGGGAAGCCAGGTTATTTCTATCTCCCATTGAAGCTTCCGCGCCGCGTGCTGCAGCGAATCATTGGTGGCGCGATGTGAACGAAATTCGGGGTTGAAGTCGCCGAGAATTCCGATGCGAATGGGGCCACTCACAACTGCCATTCTAACTTAGCGGTTCGGGCCTGGCATTGAGCACTTGAGCTACTGGTTGCTAAAAGTTGCTTCTTCCGTGATCAACATCAAGGTCAAGAGCGGCGGACCGGAGTATCCTCCGGTTAAACCGTAAATGATCAAGCGATGAAGTGACGCATCGGACATTCCGTCTATGCCAAGAGCATATAAAAGCCAAGTAGCGTCATGGCGGATCCTCCACAGATCATGCCAGCGCACTTCCATGCCAGTCCTCTGAGACCTGCTTTCTGACTCCGAAAAGAGATCACGAAGGTGGGATTGTTCGACCCCTTTCGTCAACACGACTGGCGGAGCGGAGTTCAACCCGGTTGATTGGAATTGTTCTTCCCGCAGCCATTCGTCGTGAATACGCACTTCGTGGAGGTGCGAGTCGGGCCGTGGCGCGGTTGCGATTGCGATTGGTCTCGGGCCTTCTTTTCCGGTTGTGTCATTGTCGGAAGCCCCATTGCCGGAGGCCGCGGGGTCGGAGAGCATGGAGTAGGCGACTCCGGTGGGGGTCCACACCTCTGGTTTTACGATGCCGGCTCGGGTAAGTGCGGCGGCGATCTTCGCCTGCTGTCCCATTTGGTGACTGGCGGAAGCACCCGCCGCCGCCGCCGCCGCCGCAAGTCTGATGATTTGCGGGGCCGGGAAGCTCTCCGAATCATTGTTTGCCGTCGGGACAGGCAGGCTCGGGTTGCGAACGTCGTTGCGAACATCATTTCGATCGTAACTGGGGTCGTGATCAGGAAAAGTGGAGCGGAGCTCGCTTCGCGGCGGGGAGCCATACACTTCGATGCCTGGATTCTTTCTAAGAGTTCCGGCAATAAAGAGCGCGTCCTTGGGTTTGATCAACTGCTCTTCGATGCGTAGGCGGCAGTCGGAAGCGACGGCATGGCGGGAAAGAAAAGCGCTGACGCATAGTGGAATATGTCCGGCGCGAGCAGCCGGGGAGGCTGACGGTTGATCAAATTCCTGCTGAAAATCACAATGAAGGTCGAGGTCAGCTCCAAAGGGTTCGATGAGCAAATGGCCGCTGGAGTCCTCGATGAAAAAGGGCGCGTGCAGTGTCTCATCCGCTACCTTCTCCCATTTGTGTTTTTTGTCGTGGGTCTGCCTCCAGGCGGTGGTGCGGTAAAGAAAGCACGCCTGACCCGTAATGGGAGCAGACATACTATGAGGACCGACGGCCCAGCCGTTGACTTCAACCGGTCCTAGCGCAGCATTACAAATCTTTGGCGAGGGTGTGCTGAGCAAAAAGTGGATGCGGGCCAGTAGTTGAAATCCGAAAAAGCAAAAGTACGAACCACTCGCAATTGCGATGGAGGAAAAAATCCTGAGCGAATTGATGGGGTTGAAGAGGGAAAGGCAGACGGCCAAGGCTCGTTTCCTTTATTACTTGAATGCTCTTTATAAGGATAGGAAGAGATCGCAGAAATGATATGGAGAAAAACACCGGATGGGCTTACGTAGGTAACGCAGGAAATCAGGATCGCAGCGGTAATGTTCACCGCAGCTCTTAAGGCTGCTGCTTCAAAATAATGCGAATGATGAGTGTTCAGCAGGCACATCCGCTGGACTGCCTGCTGTCCTTCAGAGACTTCAATAATCTGACCGGTGCCCGCCGCTGGCCGACCTCCAGCCACTGTCTCAGGAGTGGCCCCGGATGAACGCGACAGCGAAGAAATGATTTGCTCTTCGTCGCCAACCTTTCCACCACGACAACGTCGCTGCAGGCATCAACATTGGAGGTAGAGTTGGCTCGACGGTCTCGTTAAATCCGTCTTGTTCATCTCGAAGCAACGGCGCAACCAGTCGTAGCGCTTGCAATTCTTTTTTTACTTGTGTCAGATCGATTTCCTTTTGTAGAAGCACTTTATCGATGATTTTTGTAATCGCAGTAACATTACTAATCTGACCACCAAGTGCGATCGGCGCATCATCATTTGGATGTGCTAGAGCGTTGATGCCGTTGACATGAACTTCGCTGATGCTGTCAGGTGAAATCGCTGGGCCTGAAATCGTTGAAGGTGAAATCGTTGAAGCCGACATTTTGTACCTCGATATAAAGGTTGCGAGCCTAGGCCGAAGGAATCTATGGGGAACTCGATTGCTTGCCTACTAGCTGCGCGTGCTTCAGATGAGGTGCACGTTCATTTCCACTTTAAATCGATGCTGAGAGATTTGATGATGCAATCTTTTGTGTAGCTTAAGAGAGCGATTGATCTGGCGAAGGGGGCATGTCATTCAATAGGCAACGTCTGCCGCATTCGAATCAGGCAAAAGCTTCCGCGGAATCGGCATCCACCAAACCAAGATGAAATGTATTAACATTTGTGTCTCACGAACATCGATGAACGGATCGGAATGAAAATCCCGACAGAACCTATCGGAAGCATTCCGCGACCGCTTAAGTTGATTGAAGCGATTGCCGCCACCGGAGACGGCGCGGATCCGAGGTTGGATTCCCTTTATGAAGAGGCTATCCGAGACACGATTGCACAATTTGAGGCTACCGGTTCCCCTGTTATTACGGACGGCGAACAGCGCAAATACCACAACTTCTGGACTTATAGCGTGCATGGATTGGAGAGCACGGCGCCGGATGGCTTCAAGATACCTTTTTCCGCAGGACATACGCGGCGGATGCCGCGATTGACTGCTGGTCCGTTTCGCTACAGAATCTATGCGGATTATTATCTCGAAGTGGCTAAGCGTTATGCTCACAAGCCGCTGAAACAGGCTGTCATCTCACCGTCAGCGCTCAGCCTCATGTATCCAGTAGAAGACATTCCAGGTTACTCGCGGCAGGAGTTCATCGACGACTTGCTACACGAACACGAAATGGAAGTCCGTCGGTGTTTCGAAAAGGGAGCGCTCAAGGTTCAAGTGGATTTCACGGAAGGACGACTCGCGGTCAAACTCGACCCCTCTGGCGATCTTCTAAACAGCTTTGTTGGTCTGAACAATCTGGCGCTTTCGCGATTCTCGCCTGAAGAGAGGCAGTTGCTCGGGGTACACACTTGCCCGGGGGGAGATCGCGATTCTACGCACAGCGCGGATGTCGATTATGCCGAGTTATTACCGGTGTTATTTGAATTGCGCGTCGGCAATTTCTACATCGCGCTCGCCGGCGAAAAGGATCGCGAGCGCGTGTTGAAGATTATTCGTGAGTATCTGCGTCCCGAACAACGCGTCTTTGTAGGTGTTGTTTCCCCAATCGATCCGCATGTGGATACGGCGGAAGAGGTTCGCGATCGAGTGCTCGAAGCGGCGAAATACATTCCCTTGGAGCAGCTGGGGACCACCGACGATTGTGGATTCTCACCTTTCAGCGATGACACATCTACAACTCGCGAAACAGCGTTCGCAAAGATTCGGGCGCGAGTCGAAGGCACTGAGCTGGCAGAACGACTTCTGGGAATCGGGTGATTCGCTTTGGATGAAACCGAGGAGAAGTTGCTGCATTCTGTCGCTTTGCAAAATGCCCGGGCGGTTCTTCTGGCACGGGAACGGGCGGAGCGTGAGCTGATCGCGACAAAGGAGGCGCTGGAGCGGAAGTCGACAGAACTGGCCGAACAGCGCGAGTTCTTTCGAGTCGTTCTGGCCAGCGTAGGCGATGCCGTCATCGCTACTGACACCGAGGGAAAGGTCACATTTCTGAATCCGGTGGCAGAAGGCATTACGGGGTGGAGTTCGGCGGAGGCCATCGGTCAGCCGCTGGGAAAAATCTTCACCATTGTTAATGAACAAACCCGCGAGCCGGCGACAAATCCTGTAACCCGTGTTCTACACGAAGGTCTCACAGTAGTACTGGCCAATCACACCACGCTGATTGCTCGCAACGGGGCAGAGATAGCAATCGATAACAGCACGGCTCCCATTCGAGATGCGAAGCGGCAGGATTTGCGGCGTGGTTCTGGTATTTCATGACGTCTCGAAACAGCGCCAAGCGGAGAAGGAGTTGCGCCAGTCGCATCAGTCGTTGAGCGAGGCCCGCGACAATCTTGAAAAACGGGTTCGCGAACGAACTGCGGAACTCGCAGTTGCCAATGAGAATCTACGTAGACTTTCAGTCAGCCTCATGAAGGTGCAGGACGATGAACGAAGGCGGCTAGCTCGTGAACTGCACGACAGTGTAGGGCAATTACTTGCAGCCATTGGAATGAACATCGAGGTGGTGCGGTCACAGTCCGATAAGCTCGATTCGAAAGGAGCCCGCGCCATTTCCGACAACGCCATGCTGGTGGAGCAGGTTTCCACTGAGATTCGCACCTTGTCGCACTTGCTTCATCCACCACTTCTCGAGATTGCTGGGCTTCCAGCGGCATTGCGATGGTATGTAGACGGCTTTTCGGAACGAAGCAAATTGAAAGTCGATCTCGAAATCCCTTCAGATCTGGGCCGACTGCCAGAGGATACAGAGCTTGCAATCTTTCGCATCGTTCAAGAGTGTCTGACTAACATTCATCGTCATTCCGGGAGTACGACTGCGGCTATCTCGATCCGACGTAGAGATGACTCTCTGCTTATTCAAGCTCGCGATAATGGAAAAGGCATTCCGGTAGAGAAACAGAAGAAAGTGACCGAATCCAGCCTCAGTGGCGTCGGATTTGGCGGTATGCGGGAGAGACTTAGACAACTAGGCGGCGCGCTGGAAATAGAATCCACCGAGAATAGTACTGTGGTCAGAGCCACTCTCAGGGTGACATAACACGGGACATCTGCTAGTCAACTCACCTATCAACGGATCTCGATTCTCGTCGAAGCACCAGCGGCCATGGATAACCTGGAGGCATAGTGTGTGAGGGGATGCGGGGATTTAAATAAAGTTTGCATCTACGGCCCCAAATCCCTAGAATCTGTCAGCGCCTTCCTGCATCCTAGTTAGTAGAAAGTATGCAGGGAAGTCGAATGGAGACAGAACCAAAGCTCACGGCCCTTTATGGAAGATCCTTGCTCAACCTCTGAACAATCACCGAAATCGTGTAGCTTCGATGCGGATAACCTTGATATTAAGTTGAGCGTTACGCTTTCAGCCGACCGTGATGCCGTAGATTCGGTGGTTCGCAGTGTCATGAATGTGGTGCGGGAAACAAAGTGCGCTTCCGGAAGCGAAGACGCAATCGAGCTCGCTTTGACCGAGGCTCTAGCCAACGCGGTTGTGCATGGAGCCAAGAACGATCCTTCTAAAGTTGTGGAGTGCGACGTTGCTTGCGATGATGCGCGCGGTGTCCTGATTATAGTGCGCGATCCCGGGCCGGGTTTTGATCCCGCCAAAATCGCCGATCCCTGCCATGGCGAAAACATCTATTCGAATCATGGACGCGGCATTTATCTGATCAATCAGTTGATGGACGAAGTGCAGTTTCACAAGAACGGGACCGAGATTCGCATGCTGAAGAAATAACTCATGTGCTTTCACTCCCTGGGGCCCAGGAATCCGATGCGGGGCTGTGCCGACTCCGTTGTGTAACTTGCTTGGATTTCCGAGAGCTGCGACCTTTTCCTACTCTTTCGCTGCGATTCCCAAACTCTTCATCTTGCGATACAGATGGCTGCGTTCCAGGCCGAGTACTTCCGCGGTGCGGCTGACGTTGCCATGATTCTCGTCCAGTTTTTTAAGAATGTAGTCGCGCTCATAGGCGGCTCGCGCCTGGTGAAGCGTGGATCCATCGTTACCCGTCACTCGGCGGCTGCCATCGCGGTGCACCAGCGGAGGAAGATGCTTGCGTTCAAATCGTGATGTGGTGGGATTCATGATCACAATGCGCTCGATCACGTTGCGCAGTTCGCGAATATTTCCCGGCCATGAATAGCGCATCAGTACGTCGATGGCATCGTCAGTAATTTCTCGCGGTCGCCGACCGTAGGCGGAAGCAAATTCCTTCAGAAAGTGTCGCGCAAACAATGGAATGTCTTCCTTGCGTTCGCGTAACGGCGGCACCACGAATGGAACCACATTAAGTCGATAAAAAAGATCTTCTCGAAAATTACCCTTGGCGATTTCTTCCTCGAGATCTTTGTTGGTGGATGCGATCACACGCACATCTACCGTGACCGGATCATCAGTTCCAACCGGAATGAATCTTTGTTGTTCGAGCGTGCGCAACACTTTGGATTGCGTTTTCAGGCTCATGTCGCCGACTTCGTCGAGAAACAATGTGCCGCGATCCGCCTTCTGAAACTTACCTTCCTTATCGGCTGTCGCTCCTGGAAACGATGATTTGCGATGTCCGAACAACTCACTATCGATCAGGTCCTCGGGAATTGCGGCGCAGTTCATTTCGACAAACATTTCATTCTTACGTGGACTCTGCATATGGATGGCATGCGCGACCAACTCTTTACCGGTGCCCGATTCGCCGTAGATCAGCACGCGTCCGTTGGTGGGCGCCATTAACATAATCTGCTGGCGCAGCGCTTTCATCGGAACGCTGTCGCCTACGATCACGCTCTTCGATTGAAGTTGCTTCCGCAGGTCGAGATTCTCGTGGCGCAGCCGGCGGGCTTCGATCGCATTCTTTACCAGGATGAGTGTCTTTTCGAGCGACAGCGGCTTTTCCGCGAAATCGTAAGCGCCGAGCTTGGTGGCGCGGACGGCGGTCTCAATCGTGCCGTGGCCTGAGATCATGATGACCTCCGGTGGGTCTTCTATCTCGCGGATTCTCTCCAACACTTCGAGGCCGTCGATTCCAGGAAGCCAGACGTCAAGGAGGATGAGGTCGAAGCTGCTCCTGCGCAGCGAATCCAGACAGTCTTCACCACTGGGGCTGACACTGATTTTGTATCCCTCATCTTCCAGAATGCCGCGCAGCGATTCGCGAATACCGGATTCGTCGTCAACGATCAGGATATGTGCCATTGTCAACTTGCCGCAGGAGCGCCGATGGTTTCGATACCTACAGGCAGTTCGATCACGAAGCGGCTGCCGAGGGGCTTATTTTCTTCCACGCGAATTGAGCCACGATGATCTTCAACGATCCTGCTGACAATAGCCAACCCCAGGCCGGTGCCGCGTTGCTTGGTGGAAAAGTACGGGAGAAACAGGCGCTCCTTAACTTCGCGCGAAACTCCCTGTCCAGTGTCGGAGACAGAGAGTTCGACTGCATCGCGACTGGCTACGAGCGAAGTCGAAATTGTGATCTCCTTTACGATCGCATCCTGCATTGCCTCGGCGGCATTATCGACCAGATTTGCAATCGCGCGCTTCATCGCTTCCGGGTCAGCCATCACGGTGGGAAGATCGCTCGCCAGTTCTGTGTGCACACGGATACCGTCCAGTCGCCCGTTGAACATGATGAGCGCGCCTTCCACCAGACTATTCAAGTTTTCGAGTTGCGGATGAGGGGCAGGGAAACGCGCCAGGGCGGAAAATTCATCCACCAAAGTTCGAACGGTTTCGACGGCGTTCCCGATGGTTTCGGCACAGGTTCGTATCACCTCGAGTGAGGCCGGATCCGGGGCCGTGCCGCGCTTTAAATGACGCTGAATGCGCTCAGCCGAAAGAGCAATTGGTGTCAGCGGGTTTTTGATCTCATGCGCAACGCGCCGCGCTACCTCCCGCCAAGCTGCCTGCTTCTGTGCCCGAAGCAGGTCTGATAGGTCTTCGAACACCAGCACATATCCCAGGCCCTCCGCAGCATGGCTCAAAGAAGATATGGTTACTGCGACGTTCAACTGCGCTCGCGGTAAGGCCAACTCCATGGTAGATGCTGTGATACCCATGCGATCAGCTCGCCGGAGAAGCGGCTCCAGGTCCGCAAGGACGTCGGGCGGCACGACATCGCGCAGCGGCTGATTGACGAGTGTGGCCGGACTCACATAATCTTTGCGCTCGAGGTAGAACAGACGGGAGAAAGCTGCGTTCGCAAGCGTCACACGGCGTGCAGCATCGATCGAAATCACTCCTGTCGGAATGCTCTCCAAAACGGTTTCGATATAGCGGCGTCTACTTTCAAGGGCCTCATTCGCCGCGCCCACATCTCGACTTGAAGCCTCAATCTGCCGCCGGCTGGATTCGAGTTGCTCCGCCATGCTGTTGAACGACTGCACCAGTTCCGCCAGTTCGTCGGTGGCGCGGATGTCGACACGGTAGTCGAGTTGCCCTTTAGAGATCGCTTCGGTCCCCGCCGCTAGAGCCGCCACTGGGCGATTGACCAGCTTCGACAGCAAAAGGGCGAGCCAAGTCGAAGCGAAAAGTACAACGACAGTTAACAGCAGAAGAAATCCGATATAAGTTCGTCGAAAAAGTTTTCTCTTTGCCGCTAATTCGACATACCGTCGTTGGCTGTCTTGGATTTGTTTGGCTGTCTCCGCAAATTTGGGTGGAAGAGGCATAGCGACGAGCACGGCGCCGTCCCGGAACGGCGCAGCCGCGACAAGATAATCGGTCAGTCCCCACTGGAAATGAGGATGTTCGCCGCGCAGCGCTGCGTCCAGGGGAAAATCAGCCTTCATTTCGCTCCAGCCCGCGGGAGTGCCCACTGCTGCAACTGCGTCGCGGTTCTCCAGCGCCACCGCGAATCCACCGCGCAGCGCCGGATTGTGTTCCCGAAGCTCCTCGGTGGCTTCGGAGAAATTTTTCGCGGCAAGAGCCCGTCGAAATTCTTCAGTCTGGGCAATAGATTGCGCTTCCGATGTCGCATTTTGGCCGGCGTAATCATAGAGCAAGGCCGACATGGCGGCGGTGTCGGCACGCACTTCTTCCACGGGCTGCGAAAACCACTTGTCGATGGAACGATTCATGAGCAGATACGAGAACCAGAACATTGCAATCACAGGCAAGAACGACAGAAGCAGGCTGACCACTACCAGGCGGGTGCGGAACTTTGAACCGGCAAGGCCTTGGCGTCGCTCCGCATAGAGCTTCAGCAAATTGCGCCCTAAGACGAGAGTCAGGGCGAGAAACGCGAAGAAGATTAGCCCGCTTAGGCCGGAGAAAAATAGAAGTTCTTCATTACTGTCGGGGCTGATGAACTTAAGGTTGAACGAGGCTTGCAAAACGAGGATGGCGAGCAGTAAAAAAGCTCCGATCGCCAGTGTGATCACTACCTTTCGGCGGCCGGAGGTTTTGTGTTCTTCGCGGATTGGAGCCGGGGCGGCCACGGATTGTTCACATTATAGAGAGTCGGTGGGCGTTAGTCGCTGGTTGTGAGGCGTTTGTCCAACAACGAAAAACAGCAACCTTGCCCTCAACGACTTTTGACCAATGACTAACGACCGAGGAGTAGTGACTGCTTTCGCGACTCCAGAGCATCGCGTAGCGACTGGTATGCGGGTTTGGACCGATAGTACCGATCAAACGGCAGTGCCGCACCTTGCGTGTGCTTTGAGTGTGACCCAATCCATGAGTACTTGTCAGTGAAGCCCCACATCTGAATTGCGGTACATCCAGGATGGGACAGGCAGGCGTTTGCGATTTGGCGATAGACATCTGCCTGTCTTTGCAGATCGTCGGGACGAGGATTGCCATCGATACCCACGGGCAGGGCGACATCCATTTCGGTTATGTGGACTTGTACGCCGAGCTCTGTAAATCGTTTGATATTGGCCGAAATGGAAGGGACATCAGCTTGAATATTCGCAATGTGCATCTGTAATCCGACGCCGTCGATCGGTACACCACGCTGACGGAAGTTGCGAATCATCGCATAGATCGCATTCGATTTGGGATTGATGATCTCCGCCTCAGCCTCGTTGTAAAAAAGCAGGGCCTCTGGATCGGCTTCACGCGCCCACCGGAAGCAGCGCTCGATATAAGAAGTGCCGTTCTCAGCCAGGCCAATGCCGGGTTGGTCGCGCCAGATCGTGCTGCGCAGTTCTCCCGGATGCAACTCGTCGAAGGCCTCGTTGACTACATCCCAGGCAAATATCTTGCCCCGGAAGTGTCCGACCAGGGTCTTAATGTGGTGCTCAAGAATCTGTGCAAGTTCAATAGAACTGTATTTTCCCTCGGTCAACCATTTTGGGTTCTGTTGGTGCCAGACCAGGGTGTGCCCGCGAACTTTCATGCCGTGACGGGTGGCAAAATCCACGATCTGATCAGCTTGAGAAAAATCGAAGGATTGCAGTTGCGGGTGTACGACCTCCCACTTGAGCGCATCTTCCGGTTCGACCATGTTGAACTCGCGCGCGAGTGTAGAAGCGTATGCAGCTTCGGAAAGAAGCGCCGGCCGAACCGCAGCGCCAATCAGCATTCCAGATTTCTGCGCGGCTTCGCGCAACGATGGCTCTGGGACAACATTGTCAGATCCGAGGCAAAGGGCTGCCACCGCCAAAGCTAAAACGTACAATGCCAATTTCATTATTGTTCTTTTTTATTCTTTACTCGCGATTCACTTTGCCAAAGGAAGAAACTTCTGCAAAGGACATTGCTCACACTTCGGTTGTGACTTTAGGCAGTGGGTTTTTCCGACTCCGACGATCAGTCCGTGCATTTCATTGAATACCTGCACCAGAGCGTTGCGCCGTGCGGTGCTCATGCGCGACGGTCGATGACAAGAGCCAAGGGGTTTGACGCGAGTTGTCAGCTCCTCGAATTGAGCCGATGTAGATTTGCGCTGGCGGGGTTCGATGTGCGTTGATTCGATGTGTGTTGATTCGAGTTGTGTTGCCACAGGTTCTTCCACGGCCGCCGCCATGGCCTTCTCGCATAGCTCTCGAATTTCATCATAGGACGCTGCGCTCGAAATAATTCGGTGCCGCTCAAAAATGCGCCTGGTATACCCGTCTACGACGAAGACCGGGTGATTCCCGGCATACAACAGGATCGAATCCGCGGTCTCCGGTCCAACACCGCTGAGTGCGAGTAGCTCCGCTCTGACTTCCGCGGTCGGCCGGGAGAACATACGTGCCAAGGAACCGCCATGCCGATTATCGAGAAACCTCACAAAATTCTTCAGGCGCCCTGCTTTCTGACGAAAGTAACCCGAGGAGCGTATTAATTGCGCGAGCTTCGGTTGAGGTATTCGGCGGATCCCGTCAATCGTCAGCAGCCGCGCCCTTCGCAAAATAGTCAGCGCCTTCTCGACATTCGCCCAGGAGGTGTTCTGCGTTAGATATGCGCCCACAATCATCTCGAAGCGCGATTGCGCCGGCCACCAGTGCTGGCAACCCCACGCGGAAAACAGCGTGTGATAGTAGGCACGGATGGCATCCTGCTTGGTTTCGGTCATGATGCGTTTCGCACAAGTAACCGTCTCCATATTACGTTTGATTTCCGACTGATGTAACTTGGCAGAAGAGAATGGCATAATTAGGCTCAAGAAGATGACAGGCGCGGAGCGGTTCAAACAACTATCAATCAACGTGATCTGTCTGAACGCGCTCACGAATGAGAGAGCGAAGACGAAGAACGCCGCAGCTGAGGTAAGCAAATGACAGCCAAAGCGAAACGCGCGAAGAAGACAAAGCGAGCGGCGACTGGCACGCTGAAATTGGAAGAACTCGAACTCCAACAACTGCTTGCAGTTTTAAAGAAGGACCCTAATCTATTCCGTGGCACAACACCGCTCACGGGCGTTTACCGCGAAGCGGAGCGGGCGCTGGAGAAGCTGAAGGCAAAAAGCGCGAAGGGATCAGCCGTTGAGCAACCAGTGGCGGAAACCACGGAGAACGTAGCAGCCGTTGAGAAACCGGAGGCGGCGCCAGCAGCAGCCAGCAGCAGCTCACCTGTTCTGAAGCCTTCACCACGTTGGTGGTGGTCGGGGGCGTAGCTAACGGGCGCGCCAGTCGCCGAACTCCATCAGGTTGTCAGGGCCGCCTCCTTTTTCAATTACTCTCTGAACTTTATTCCGGCCTTCGTTCTGAGCCTCGATACGGCGCTGCAATGCACTGCTTCAATTTTCATCTCGACAAAATCTTCCAGATGGACGTAGCCATGGGCTTGGCTTTCGCGGCAGAGCACCTTACGTTTGCATCGTTGTTTCGACGCCGAGATTGTACTCCGAAGTAACTTTTCTCAGCCCCAGTCCATTCTGCCGCCAACTTAGAAAAATTGTGTTGAATTCGTACAGAAGGCTTGTTTCATGGGCAAATCCTGCGACACTTGCGAAATGCCCAATCAGGAGCTACAAGGATTCAGCTACTTGCGAACTAAAGTGCACGTGCTGAAGTTACTTTTTCGAAATTCCCGTTAGGTTGACAATTTGTGTCAGTGCCGAAGCAACCCTGCTGAATCCCCCCGGTAATCAGCGGCTTCGCATCAATCCCGGAGTACACGGGAATACAGGAGAGATATGTCTCAACGGCTGGGTGACCTTCTTGTCAAAGAAAAGGTCATTACTCCAGAGCAGTTGGAGGAGGCGACCAAGCTCCAGAAGGAATCCCATTCGCGGCTTGCGTCGGCGCTGGTGAAGTTGGGGTTCCTCTCGGACGAGGATGTCACAAACTTTCTCTCGCGCCAGTACGGTGTGCCGGCAATCAACCTTTCCTATTTTGAAATCGATTCCGCCGTCGTCAAGCTGATTCCGTACGAGACTGCAAAGCGCTATCAGATTTTACCGCTGAGCCGCGTCGGCGCGTCGCTCACCATCGCCATGGTGGATCCCACCAACGTCTTCGCGATGGACGATATCAAGTTTATGACCGGCTTCAACATCGAGCCGGTTGTCGCCTCGGAAAGCTCGATTATCGAGGGCATTGACAAGGCCTACGGCACGACCAAAGAAGAAGAGCTTGAACAGGTCATGCAGTCGATGAACGATGCCGGCGAAAGCACCGACATCGAGGTCCAGACGGAGGAGCAGGAACTTGAACTGCAGGCGCTGGAGAAGGCGGCCGATGAAGCTCCCATCGTCAAGCTGGTGAACCTGGTGCTCACCGATGCGGTAAAGCGCGGGGCCAGCGACATTCATATGGAACCGTATGAAAAGGAATTTCGCGTGCGCTTCCGTATTGACGGAGTTCTGCATTTGATTATGAATCCGCCGCTCAAGCTGAAGGATGCGATCACTTCGCGCCTCAAGATCATGGCGAAGCTCGACATCAGCGAAAAGCGGCTGCCGCAGGACGGCCGCATCATGCTGAAAATGCAGATCGGCGGCAAGAAAAAGCAACTTGATTTCCGCGTTTCAACTTTGCCTACCCTCTGGGGCGAGAAGATCGTGCTGCGGTTGCTGGACAAAGAGAATCTGCGCCTGGACATGACCAAGCTTGGCTTCGAGCAGGAGTCACTGACCAAGTTTCAGAGGGCCATCCTGAAGCCCTACGGCATGGTGCTGGTCACGGGGCCAACCGGATCGGGTAAGACCAACACACTCTATTCCTCGATCTCGCAGCTAAACCAGCCCGACACCAACATCATGACCGCCGAAGACCCGGTTGAGTTCCAGCTTGGCGGAGTGAACCAGGTGCAGATGAAGGAGCAGATCGGCTTGAACTTTGCTGCGGCTCTGCGCGCCTTCCTGCGTCAAGATCCCAACATCATTCTGGTCGGCGAAATTCGAGACTTTGAAACTGCGGAAATTGCGATCAAGGCCGCACTCACCGGCCATCTTGTTTTATCAACGCTCCACACGAACGGCGCGCCCGAAACGATCACCCGTCTTATGAACATGGGCATCGAGCCTTTTCTGGTTGCGACTTCGGTGCACCTGATCTGTGCGCAGCGTCTGATCCGTCGCATTTGTAAGGACTGTTCGGAGCCGGTTGAAATGCCGGTGCAAGCTCTGATTGACGAAGGCTTCACGCCCGAAGAGGCTAAGACGGTGCAGATCATGAAGGGCAAGGGTTGCGCGACTTGCAACAAGACTGGGTACAAGGGACGTACCGGTCTATACGAAGTGATGGAAGTGGATGACGAGATCCGGGAACTGGTTCTGGTGGGCGCATCGGCGCTCGAACTCAAAAAGAAAGCGATTGAACGCGGCATGATTACCCTGCGACGCAGCGGGCTGATCAAGGTCGCACAAGGCTGGACCACGCTCGAAGAAGTGGCTCGCGAAACGATCCACTAATAAACGGCAGAAGGAAAGAAAGAAAATTATGGCACTCTCACTCAGCGATCTGCTCCGCCGCATGCTGGAGATGAATGGAAGCGACCTCCACATCACCACCAACTCTCCGCCACAAATCCGCGTGCATGGGCACCTGGTGCCGCTCGATCTGCCGCAGTTGACGCCGGCGGAAACCAAGCAACTGGCGTACAGCGTGATGACCGATTCGCAAAAACATCGTTTCGAAGAAAGCCTCGAAATGGATTTTTCCTTCGGCTTGAAGGGGCTGGCTCGCTTTCGCGCCAACGTTTTCAATCAGCGTGGCGCTGCGGCTTGCGTTTTTCGTTTGATTCCGTTCGAGATCAAGTCATTCCACCAGCTTGGGTTGCCACCAGTTGTCAGCAAACTTTGTGACAAACCGCGGGGACTGGTTCTGGTGACGGGCCCGACTGGCTCGGGCAAATCGACGACCCTCGCGGCCATGATCGACAAGATCAATTCCGAGCGCCACGAACACATCCTCACCATCGAGGATCCGATTGAATTTGTGCACATGAACAAGAACTGCGTGGTCAACCAGCGCGAGTTGCACTCGGACACCAAAAGCTTTACCGATGCGCTGCGTGCCGCTCTTCGTGAAGATCCGGATGTAGTCCTGATCGGCGAAATGCGCGATCTTGAAACCATCGAGTCCGCATTACGAATTGCTGAGACGGGGCACTTGACGTTCGGCACGTTGCATACCAATTCGGCGTCTTCGACAATCAACCGCATCATCGACGTGTTTCCATCGCACCAGCAATCGCAGATTCGGGCCCAGCTTTCGCTGGTGCTCGAAGGCATCATGTGCCAAAGCCTGCTGCCACGCATCGACAACAAGGGACGCGCCATGTGCATGGAAATCCTCGTGCCCAATGCGGCCGTGCGCAATCTGATCCGCGAAGACAAGATTCACCAGATCTACTCCTCAATGCAATCCGGTCAGGAAAAATTTGGCATGCAGACGTTCAACCAATCGCTGGCAACGGCGTATTTCCAGAAGCAGATATCGCTGGAAGTGGCGTTGGCGCGCTCGAGCAATCAGGATGAGTTGCAGGAGATGATTTCTCGCGGCGCCAGCCTCACCAACCGCAGCAGTCCGGCTCCAATGACTAAGGGTGCCGTTCCGTCTAAGCGGTGAAATCAGAAAGTGCAGGTAATGGCAGACCGAGCCCCACAAAACAAAGCTAGACGACTAGAGACGAAGAGATAACACGAGATAGAAAAGGCGCTGGCAGCTCGAACGATCGGCCGCCCGCGCTGGCGGGATTAAGCATAAGGAGAAAGCAACATGCCGGTTTTTACATTTTCAGGGAAGACCGCTTCTGGCGAAAAGGTTCAGGGAGAGCGCGTAGCGTCTACCAAGGACGGGCTGGCATCGCAGCTCCGTAAAGAACGCATCACGCCTGGCGCTATCCGTGAGAAGGGCAAGGAGTTCGCCTTGCCCACTTTTGGAAGAGGCAAGGTCAAGGTCAAGGAAGTTGCGGTGTTCTTCCGCCAGTTCTCCGTCATGATCGATGCCGGCCTGCCGTTGGTGCAGTGCCTGGAAATCCTCGGGGCGAACCAAGAGAACCCCAGCTTTCAGAAAACCTTACTCGGCGTCAGAACGACGGTCGAAGGCGGCGCCACGCTGGCCAATGCCATGCGTCAGTATCCCGTCGTCTTCGATGACCTGACCACCAACATGATCGAGGCTGGCGAGACGGGCGGTATTCTTGACATCATCCTGCAACGCCTCGCGATCTACGTTGAAAAAGCCGTCAAGTTGCGCGCGGCTGTGAAATCCGCCTTGATCTATCCCGTGGCCGTTGTCTCTCTTGCCGTGCTGATCGTTGCCGCACTGCTCAAATGGGTAGTGCCGATCTTCGCAAACCTCTTTGTGGGATTGGGCGTTTCGCTTCCGCTGCCGACCCGAATCGTCATCGGACTCAGCGATTTCGTGGGACATTTCTGGTGGTTCTTCATTGTGGGGAGCGTCGGACTGTTCTACGGCGTCAAGCAAATTCGCAAGCACCCGCGTGGCCGCTATTACTTCGATGCCATGCTGCTCAAGTTACCCATCATGGGCTTGCTATTGCGCAAGATCGCAGTCGCGCGATTCACCCGAACCCTGGGTACGCTGATCACCTCCGGAGTTCCAATTCTCGAAGGTTTGGCCATCACCGCCCGCACCTCGGGTAACGCAGTGCTCGAAGAAGCGCTGATGAAAGTGCGGAAGGCGATTGAAGAAGGCCGCACCATCGTCGATCCACTGCGCGAATGTGGAGTCTTTCCCAATATGGTGACGCAGATGATTGGGGTTGGCGAAGCCACTGGGGCGATGGATTCGATGCTCCAGAAGATCGCCGACTTTTATGAAGATGAAGTCGACTCTGCGACCAAAGATATGTTGGCTATGTTGGAGCCCGTCATCATCGGCATTCTCGGTATCACTATCGGCGGCATCGTTATTTCTCTGTATATGCCGTTGTTCTCGATGATCGCGAAACTGGCTGGATAGAAAACCGGTCGTATGCCGTTAGTTGCCAGCTGTCCGGTGACTGCAGGTCGCTGACGGCCAACTCCGGATTTCTTCATGCCTAAGACGAAGTACGAACGTCCAACGATCGACGACCAACGACCGACACGACGAGACCCATGCATTCCATCTCCGACGAGCGTAACTGGCTGACCTGGTTGGTGAAGGTTCGCATGCTGATTTTGATGGTGCTGCTCGCCATCGAACTCGCGGTCATCCGCCTCACCCCAAATCCGTTGCCCATCCTGCCTTTCCTGACTGGAATGATGCTGTGGTTTGTTCTCTCATTATTTTTCCTTTTTTTGGTTTCGGTTTGGAGCGAACATCGGCTGCAAGCCATTCTGCAGGTGATGGCTGATCTCGCGATGGTTACATTGGTCGTCCACGTAACCGGCGGAATCGATAGCTCTCTGAATTTCCTCTATCCGCTGGTCATCGTGGTAGCGTGCATGCTGCTGCCCCGAGGCTGGGGATATCTGAGTGCGGCGGTTGCGTTTATCCTGTTCGGAAGCGTCATTGAACTCGATTACTATTCCATCGTTCCTTCCTATTCGACCTCGCATCCGAAGCTAGAAGCGTTACAGGTAGTGATCTTCGTCAACCTGTTCGCCTACTTCGCGATCGCCTATCTGGCGGGTCTGCTCATGAGCAAACTCCGCCAGGTGGATGTGCAACTGAAGGATGCAAGCGGGGCGCTCGAAAATCTGCAGGCACTCCACGAAAGCATTGTGCAGTCGATGAGTGGAGGTGTCATCACCACCGGGCCTGATGGACGCATCACTCTGGTTAATCGCGCCGCCCAGCAGTTGCTCGAAATCTCCGAGACCGAATTGCGCGGGCGCTCCGTCGGCGACCTTTTTCAGGATCCGCTGCCGCACTTTGGCGGCGACCGTGGCGATGCCGAGGTGCGCTACACCACCGGTAGCGGCTTCCGCAAGACTTTTCGCGTTCTGGTTTCCGCGCTTAACTTGAGCGCGCGAGCTGACTTGGGCTTTGTCTATTCCTTCGACGACCTCACTGAGATTCGGCGACTGGAACGCGAGGTGCGCATGCAGGATCGGCTGGCTGCCGTCGGGCGCCTGGCTGCTGCCATCGCTCACGAAATCAGGAATCCTCTGACCTCCATTGCAGGCTCGGTCAGCATGCTGTCCGAAGCACCTTCGTTGAATACCGAAGAAAGGCACCTTTTGCAGATTGTGATCCGCGAGTCCGATCGGCTCAACAACATCATCACCGACTTTCTCGCATATTCCCGGGGCAAGCAGTATCGCTTCGAACGCGTGAATCTGGTTCCTCTGCTCCAGGACACGCTCACTTTGCTGGAACATCGCCTCACTGCAGAAAGTGCCGGTATCAACCTGGTGCGCAGTTTTGCAAAATCCGAAGCCTGGGTCTTAGCCGATGGCGACAAGCTCAAACAGGTCTTCTGGAACTTCTGCGAAAACGCAGTGCGCGCGATGAAGAAAAAAGGGGGAAGCCTGACTGTAGCTCTAACCGAGCGCGGCTCCGACTGGGAGATGAGTTTTTCCGATACCGGTCCGGGCTTCAACCCGCAGCAAATAGAAAAGCTGTTCGAGCCTTTCCAAACTAACTTTGAAGGCGGAACCGGTCTTGGCCTTGCCATTGTCTACCAGATCGTTCAAGCGCACGAGGGCAAAGTGTGGGCCCGCTCGACACTCGGCAAAGGCAGCAGTTTCGTGATGCGATTGCGAAGATTGGACCAGGCAAGATCGGAACATTATCGATTGGAGCATCAAGGGTTGGAAGACCGACAGGGCGCCGCGACTGCAACTTCTTCCGCATCGACAACTGCCAGAACTGCCGCAGCTGCAGGAGGGGGAACGCTTGGGTAACATCCTCGTCTGCGACGATGAACGCTCGATTTGCGAACTGCTCGACATTGCCATGCGCCGCGATGGCCACAAAGTTGAAACAGTCAACGGTGGCGAGTTAGCCAAGCGCAAAATCGATAGCGCGCTCTTCGACGTGATTGTCACCGACATCAAGATGCCTGGGGTGGATGGAGTAGAGGTGCTGCGGCACGCACATCAGGTCTCGCCCGACACTGCAGTCATTTTGATGACCGCTGTCGATGACTACGAAGCTGCAGTGCAAGCGGTCAAGGCTGGAGGTGCTGCTGACTATATCCGCAAAACTCCCGGCCTGGTGGATGAAGTAAAACTTGCAATAGCCCGCGCGCTCACAAAAGTTTCGCTTAGCCGGCAGAACTTTGCCCTCCGCCGTGACGCAGCGACGCGCAACTCGCTCGATAACATCATCGGCGCCAGCCCGGCGATCGAAAAGTTGAAACAGACCATACGCACCGTGGCGACCACGAGCAGCACAATTCTGATCTACGGCGAAAGCGGAACCGGTAAAGAGCTGGTTGCGCGGGCCGTGCATACCTGTTCCCCGCGAGCTGCCGAGGCCTTTGTCTCGGTCAACTGCGGCGCCTTTCCTGAGACACTCCTCGAAAGCGAACTCTTCGGTTACGTCAAGGGAGCATTTACCGGAGCCAACCAGAATCGGCGTGGATTGTTCGAAGTCGCGGATCAGGGCACGATCTTTCTCGATGAGATCGGCGAGATGACCATGCCCATGCAAGTGAAACTTCTGCGCGTTCTGCAGGAGCGCACGGTTCGCCCTGTCGGCGGCACCAGCGAAATTCCCGTTGATGTGCGCGTTATCGCGGCTACCAATCGCGATCTCGATCGCCAGGTCACTGAAGGCACGTTCCGCGAGGATCTTTACTATCGCCTGAATGTTATTCCCATTCGTGTGCCAGCCTTGCGCGAGCGCTGCGAGGATGTGCCGTTGCTCGCCAACCATTTCCTGAAAAAATATGCGCCGGGCGCAGGGAAGAGCATTCATGGTGTCGAAGCTGCGGCGCTCGCAGCTCTGACGGGCTACGACTGGCCAGGCAATGTCCGGCAACTGGAAAATACGATCGAACGGGCGGTGGCGCTCGAAAACACAAGCGAACTGCGTGTCGAGTTGCCGGCGGAGCGTCCAAAAGCCCGCGCCGCGGCTGCAGGCGCCGAAACTGCAGTGCAGACAAGCATGGCTATGACCTCGGGCTCAGTTCTGCCCGACGGCATGAATATGGAAAACTATGTCGCGCAAATCGAGCGCTCGCTCCTGCAGACCGCGTTGGGACAAACCAACGGAGTACAGGTAAGGGCGGCCGACGTGCTTGGAATTTCGTATCGCTCATTCCGGCATTTGATGAAGAAGTATGAGCTGTAAGTCGACGCAAACCAGCTAAGACTGACGTCCTTAAAAATTTTCCGTACTAGAAATTCGGAGATAAGACAAAGTAAGTCGCGAGAAAAAGTGGGACTTACTAATTGATTGCAGTCTTACCATCGTCCTAACTTTGGTAACTGGTTTCCAGTTACACGTTGGACGTAAACTATTTTCGATGGCGCAAGGAATTCAACGTTATTCTCGCACCAAGATGGTGTTACCACTGCGCGTCTGGCTAAATGAGCAAGGCGAATCTGTGCCCGCGCAATTGTTGGCCCATACGATTGACACATGTGAAATCGGTGGCCGCCTGGGAGGGCTGCGCTCTGAGCTTTCTCCGGGACAGATCATCACCGTACAACGCGGCCAGCACAAAGCTCCATTTCGCGTTATATGGAGCAAGCAACTTGCTCCTAACGAGAATCAGGCTGGAATCGAGGCAGTCGACCAGACAGTAAATATCTGGGCGGTGAATCCTGCGCCGCCGACGGAGCTTCGAGAGTCTTTGCCAGTCACGCCGCAGATTTCGCAGCCGGCAACTCCCAGAATGCCACCTTTCGCCATCACTGCGGAACAGAAGACAATTCTTGCCGCGGCCCAGAATCGCCTGCGCTGGGGCTTGAGCTTGGGCTTCTTACTCCTCAGTCTGGTGCTCGGTTTCGTTGTCTATCGCCAGGTTTTCGCCGTTCCGGGACGCGCGGCCATCGAACCGCCATTACCTGCTCCGCCGACTGCCCGCGACCTCGCTCGGCTTACTCCCAGACCGCATTTCATGCCAGCATCGCTGACCAAGCCTTTGGATGCGTCCGTATCGCGTCTGCTCGTAGCCGAAGCGCCGACTGGGCACGTCGTTTATCCGGTTGCTCCGGATGAGAGCATCAGCGGCAAGGTGAGCCTGCAAATAGTAATCGCTGCCGATGGCCTGGTGAAACAGATACACGTGCTCAGCGGGAAACAGCCGCTCGCCGAAGCAGCGGCGCAGGCGGTACGCCTGTGGCATTACGCTTCATCTCAGGGAGCCGAGCGCGAGACCAGCGTCACGGTAAGCTTTCTTGGCGCCGATGCTGTATCTTTGCAGTTCCCGTCCTCAAATGCCTCGTTGAACGCGCAACGCTCCAAAAACGACTGACGTTTTTCTCTGATTTTCGATCGACTCGGCCCCCGGGTCGCACATGTTCCCCATTTCTGCACTCCGGCCCGATGTCAGGAGCGATCCAATAGGCGTGGTTGAGGTACCCCTCCCCCCTTATTTTTTGATCTATTAGAATCAGAGGCTTGCGTGCAAAATCTTCAAGTTAAAGGACTTACAGGCAGAAATTCAAGGGTTATGAGTTTGAGTGACTGAAATTCGAATAGAGGCGGTTCGAGGACGTGTCCAGTGACGGACACAACCGCTCTCCTACCCCAATCAAATTCAGATTATCGCGTGTGGGCGGCGTCGAGTCTGTGATGGTCGTCACTAGCAATTTGTGATGAAAAAATTCCCATTGCGGGAACGCGGGAGACGCTTGAGACCACGCAGCGATGATAAACGGTCTACGGCAACTGTGGCACCGGCACGTCACGGCACGGCGCAGCGCAGGCACCCAGGCCAGTAATATATCGTGGTACGATGTAATTATGTGATGATGAAGAAGAGAATCCGTCGCCGCTGATGTGTGAAAGTGAAGAATGGTCGGGGCGCGCGGATTTGAACCGCGGACCCCCTGCGCCCAAGGCAGGTGCGCTACCAGGCTGCGCTACGCCCCGACATAAGTAGCAGAATTGATTCTAAAGCACTTTCCAACTTTACGACCACTCCAATTGATGATTTCCGGCCTCGACCGTGCACAAACCGTGCATTTATCCGCTCACTGCACCGCGACCGTGCACATTCGCTCATCACTCTTTGATGCCATTTCGCTCGCCCGGCGGTTGAGCTTCTCCAGAGCTTCGCGCTTCATCTGCAACTTCATCTGCGAATACTTCTTGAAGACTTGCGCGTCTCCCTGGCGAAGCATTTGAGTCACCCATTCATCGGCTACGCCTCCGGCACTCAGCCGCGTGGCATAAGTGGATCGAAGGTCGTAGATTCGGAAATAGGGAACCTTGGCGCGCCGAAGAGTCTTGTGCCAGACCGTCTTGAAGGTGGTCTGGTGCCCGCTCCGATTCAGATCGCTCGGAAACAAGAACGGACTATCCCCCGCGATGGCCATCTGGCGACGAAAGGCTTCGATGGCCAGCGGAGTAAGCGGAACTTCGGCGGTGCCGTTTGGAGTTTTCGAGTCCGGGATCCAGACGACCGCGTTCTGAAGGTCGACTTGATCCTTCTTCATCGGAGTCAGTTCCTTGTAGACTCGCAATCCAGTCTCCGTAATGATCTGCACGGCGTTTTTCATGTACTCGGGACCATGAAATTCGATCCGTTGCTGCTCCGACCAGGTAACGTAATGCGGCCGGAACAATCCTTTCACGGCGACCGGGAATTCGACGCCCGAACAGGGGTTGGCCGCAAGCAACTTCTTGCGGACCGCCACGTTCAACATGCGCCGGAGCACCCGAAACTCCTGGTGCACCGTGGTCGATTTGAGAACTCCCTTTTCACGGTACCCACGAGCGAGCTTGACCCGAACACGCTGCCGAAGACGCCGGCGAAGGTAGTCTTCGATGGCGTCGGCTGTGATATCCACCAGTTTTCTGCCCGGGAACGCAGCTTTCAGATGGGTTGCACAGCGCATGTTCGCCTCGTGGGTTTTCTGAGCTCGTAGGGGTGGTTTTGAATAGTTCTCAAGAAACGAATCCACCCACTCTCCAAAACCCAGTGCCTCTCCTTTCCGAATTACCTCTAACAGATTGCCGTCCCTGGCTTGCAGCCGCTCGCGAAGCTTTCTGTTGGCTTCTTGCCAGTCCTCGGTATGGGTGGACTCTCTGCAGTATTTCCCGCTTCGATCCCTGTAGCGAATCCACAGAACCTTGCCGTCCTTGCGAGAATAGACAACCCCGTCCTGCTTTCGTTGTTTAGACATTCACCATCTCCTGTCTGAATGAAGCGCGGAATGACTCGAGATCCGATTTGAGGAACCGGATGTTCCGACCCATTACGCGGAGATGGGGAATCTGCTTTCGTTCAACCCAAAGATACACAGTCTGCGGGCTCACTCCAAGGAATTTTGCCGCCTCCTTCACCCTCATCGGAGGTTCCAGCGCGCGGGCCGAGTGATCGAGAGGTTCCGCGTCGTCATATGGGTGCTCTCGACTCGCGCCGGTCGGCAGAGTCCCCGAGGTGCGCATTGGGGTCACGACCTGCGATGGCTTCCCTTGGGCTGACAAAGGCCGCCTCCTGCCTAAATCAAGTAGCGGTCTTTTAGTTCAACTTTGAAACTCGGTCAAAGGACGGCGAGAGCAAACGTGGGCGGTGACAGCGTGATCGCGAAGCTTCGCAGGGCTCCCGGCTTTATCGAGAAGCCGTTGAACGGATTCGGGCCCTTGCGGTCCGACCCACGAAGGGCTCATGGGTGGCGACGATGAACACTTCTTCGATAAAAAATTGTTGGATTTTAGAGTATTTGATAAGTGGTTGCCATTGAAAATGCACCCTGGTTGCCTCAGATAAGGGCATTGAGTTGGAGCGAGATCCTCAGTAAAGTGATATATACATCACATAATGCTTGAAATGCAAGCTATAAGTGATGTATAACTCACATTATGCAGACGCTGGCAGAACTGGGCGAAGCGGTCTCAACCAAAAGGAAGGCTCTTGGCCTGAACCAGAGCGAGGTTGCCATACGCTCCGGAATCACCAGGGAATCCCTTGTGCGCTTTGAGCGGGGACAGGTGTCGGAGTTCGGCTCCCGCAAGCTACTGGCGGTGCTCGCGGTACTCGGCCTTGAAATGACTTTCACCGAGGTAGGAGTCTCAGGCACCCTCGATGAACTGCGGCGCGAACGGGGTGGTGCTTGAAGCTGAATGTCCATGTCCTCGGTCGCCATGTTGGCGTTCTCGAACAGGTCGGCGACTTCAAGAGCGTGATGACCTACGTTCCAGACGTGGCGCCCGAGAACCTCGTTTCTTTGACGATGCCCGTCCGCACCGAATCGTACCCCTGGGACGACCAACTTCACCCCATCTTCCAGATGAACCTTCCGGAGGGCTACCTCCTGCAGGTCCTGCAGGAGGAATTCGGACCCCATATCGGTGCGAGTCCGGTCGCGCTCCTCTCCGTTATCGGTCGAAACATGGTGGGAAGACTCCAGGTCGCCCCACCTGGGGCAGCACTGGATGAGCCGGCAAAACCGATCGAAGTTGCGGACTTACTGAAGGGAGACAACTCGGAGGAGGCATTTTCACAACTAGTTCGAGAACATGCGAAGAGCGGGGTTTCAGGTGTCCTGCCGAAGTTCCTGGACACTGAGCAAAAGAAGGCGAGCGGCATGGGACCGCACAAGAAGGCTTCGTTGCTGACCCACGACCATATCATCAAAGGATCATCCAGCAAGCTTCCGTTCGCGACCGCCAACGAACACTTGTGCATGCAGGTGGCAGCGAGGGTTGTCGAAAGCGCGAAAACCCAACTCTCCGAGGATGGCAATGTGCTGGTGGTGCGCCGGTTCGACGTCGATGAGAATGGAAAACCATTCCGAGCGTTAGAGGATTTTTGTGCGCTACTTGGACTTCGGCCATCCGCGAAGTACGAAACCACATGGGAGCGAATCGCGAAGGCGGTTCGGACCTATGTGCCGGGCGGAGATCAACGCGGGATTTTCCAGAAACTGACCACAATTCTGCTGTTGACGTACGCTCTGCGGAACGCGGACTGCCATTCGAAGAATCTGGCGTTGCTCTACACGTCACGGGCGGATGCAAGCCTCGCACCCGCGTACGACTTCTTCACGACTTCCGTTTACGAGGGGTACCAGAACAATCCCCCCGGAATCAGTTTCATGGGAAGGAAGACATGGTTGCCCGGGAAAGACCCTGGGCACGTTTGTTACTTCCACCTTTGGCATTTCTCAGCGCGAGCAGAAGGAAATCCTGGAGCGCATCAGTGATGCGGTAGACGACACGGCCCCTGCCGTTCGTGAATTGATGCAGGGACTCGCAGGTTTCAAGGACACTGGAAAGCGGATGCTGGCCGCATGGAGTGAGGGAGTCAGTGTTCTGCGCGATTCCCGGATGTACGGCCTGACCCCGTGGAAGTCGTCCGCTGCTTTCGAGGGAATCTCTGACCCCCCGAAACTCAAAAACCCGCGAACCGTCATCGGCCGCTCGGAGCTTCTGTCTCATCGCACCAAATCCAAGTGACCGGTGCGACCTTGCGCTTGATGAACTTGCTCCCTGAACCTTCCGGATAGTGTAATCGAAGGCCCCGAGCGCCGATTTCAGTAAAACGGTCGCTCGCGAACGCCAGATCTCAGATTCATTGAACGGAGCGACCGCTGGCTCCCGACCGGCAAGATCAAGGCGTGTGACTCGACAATTATCGCTTTTCTAGTCTTTCTGTCTGCCGCAATCCACACAAGTCTCATCCAAAGAACGGTCAGGTGTCTGCTGGGCATTCTGTACCGCAAACTTCGAGATCGAAGGATCTTGATCAGACAATTCGGATGCAATTCGATGAAGGCTAAACGATCTGATAATCCCGCAATCTTGTTCGACCTCGACGGCACGCTCATTGACTCGGTTTACGAGCACGTTCGGGCATGGGCTGCTGCGTTGCGGAGTGTGGACATCGTTGTACCAAACTGGAAGATTCACCGGCGCATCGGGATGAACGGCAAATCTATGGTGCCGCAGTTACTTCGAGAACCTGAGGTTAATCGGAGAACGGTTAGCATTGGGTCGCTTGAGGAAAAACACGATGCCGCCTTCAGCAAAGCGGTGAACCACATTCGATTGCTCCCGGGCGCTCGAGAATTGCTTCGATACTTGAGCAAATCCAATATCCGCTGGGCGATTGCCACTACAGGGAATCGAAAACAGACGAGGCGTCTCCTGAGAGACTTGAAGGTCCCTCCGCACACCGTAGTGATCACCGGCGACGATGTGATAAAAGCCAAACCCTCTCCCGATGTATTCGTTCTCGCTGCGAAACGTCTGGGCGTGCCGATCGAAAACTGCATTGTGGTTGGCGACAGCCCGTGGGACATGCTTGCCGCCGGACGCCGGAGAGCGCTTGGCGTAGGGCTGCTGTCGGGAGGTTACAGCAAGGGAGAGTTGGAAGAAGCCGGGGCATTTCGCGTCTACGCCGATCCATCAGAGATTTTGCTGCATATTGAAGACCTGGGCATCGAGGGTGAATAGAAGTGGCGCAGTTTGTTGGTAGCCGAACTTGCTGCAAGAGGACAGAATGCGGCTTCAGATATTGCGGAGACTACGGTGGTGGCTTTCTGGCGACATGGGGCATACATTCGGTTATTTTTGAAGCGAAAAGCCATGAAACGTTTGACCAAAGAAAGCTTCCTTCCAAGTCGCGCAGGCGAACCCGCCGCCCCTCTGGCTCCACGCAAGGCCACGATTAAAGACTTACGAAGGCAAGCGAGCGGCTGCACGGCATGCGATCTTTGGAAGAACGCGACGCAGACGGTGTTCGGAGAGGGCAACTCGAAAGCCATTATCATGCTCGTCGGCGAACAGCCCGGAGACCAGGAAGACCGCGTCGGAAAACCCTTTGTCGGACCGGCGGGGAAGCTTCTGGATGAAGCGCTGGCCGACGCAGGTATTGATCGCACCCAAGTTTACGTGACGAATGTTGTAAAGCATTTCAAGTGGACACCATCCGAGCGCGGTAAGCGGCGCATCCACAAAAAGCCACGCTCTTCAGAGATTCAAGCATGTCGACCGTGGCTTACTGCGGAGATTAGGAGTGTGAAGCCCCGGGTTGTGGTCTGTCTGGGCGCGACCGCCGCTAAATCCTTGTTGGGAAAAGAATTTAGCGTCACACGACAACACGGAAAGTTGGTTGAGTCGGATATGGCACCATATGCGATCGCAACCGTCCATCCATCATCCATCTTGCGAGCTCCCGACGCCGAATCACGCCGGCGGCAGATGCGCGAATTTGTCGATGATTTGAGACAACTAGCCACACTGGCAAAGGCTCGGGATAAATAAAAACGAACGTTGACCTTTGTTTTCTAACAATTCGCCAACCGCTGTCGGCATCGAATTCGGACTGATCGTCTGAACAAGAAAACGCTAGCTTATGCCTCAGTCCTCCGGCGCGGCGATACCTCTTCGAAAATTTGGACGGGCCGATGCAAGATTTCAGCGCTTGGATGAGCTCAAGGACATGCTTGGTGCTCAGCAGAACACGGGGCTTCCATTTCCGGGGAAGCAGTTTCCCCGAAGATAGTAATTATTCAGAGCTTCCTAAGCTTTGCCGCCAACTCAAGTGCATTTGGGATCGCAGCGCCGAAAGCGGTATTGTCGAAAATACACCATAGCCGCGTTCTTGCACCTAAACTTGCCGCTTGCGCGACGATCGTATTCAGGGAGTCGCTGGAGTAGGCAGAGAAATATCGGCGAGGAGACCCGTGGAGCCGAAAGTAAGCCAAGCTTGCCAGACCACCGGGCCGGGCGGCGGCAGGTACGCACGCGGGGTCGGCGGCTACGCGGGCAATCCGATATTCCATCAGCAAATCATCAACTTGGAGATCGAACCAGCTAGCGTGGCGCGGCTCCCATACAACATCCCCCGAAAAGCTCCCACGAATCAGTGCAAGGAACTTCCTTGTGCGGGCATAGTCGAATTCCAGACTAGGTGACAGTTGTATGAGGACCGGACCAAGCTTCTCGTGCAGACAGTTGATCTGTTCAAGAAACGCTGACAAGACCTCCGAACTACAATTCAGCCTGGCCTCATGGGTGATAGCCTTGGGGGCCTTGACTGAGAACCGGAATTCAGCCGGCACCGACCTAGCCCACCTTTCCCAAGTTTCTTTCTTGTGCGGACGATAAAAAGACGAATTGATCTCGCAAGAGTTGAACGCTTGCGAGTAACGCTCCAAGTGGCTTCCTCTGAACGCGAAATGCGCAGTGGCCAGTCGTGGAATACTCCATCCTGCACATCCGACTCGAACAGGCTCCCGCGAAAAACTGCGCCTTTCTTTAATCGGAACGTCGTATATGCAAGGTCCCGTCATTTCTTTGGGTAATCCAATCGTGGAGGATCTGCTCGTCAGCGGAGTCGAGAGGTTTCACACTTACCGGGTCTGTCGGCTCGTTCTTATTGTTCGTTTTGCTCATTTCGAACTGCTAATCTCCGCTCTACCGATTCGAATTGCTCAAGCTGCTCAATCAATCTTGCCGGCACATTGTGCATGCCCGCATTCGCAGGCAAGCTCAGGACCGGTCTTTAGCGTTTCGCAGTGTGGGCTGCAATATCGGCTGTCATTTCCAACTAAGCAACTGCAGCAGGTGTGCGCACATCGATTTTTCTTGTTGTCATCCATTGGGAAATCCTTTCAGTTTGGTCGTTGGGAAATCGTTCTTGTGACGTATCGCTTTGTCTGTGTGAAGCGAATGATTGTCGCCTCAGCGAAAACCTCCAAGGAGGTAGGCGATGAGCAGGATCAATAGAATGGTGCCCAGCCCAATACCAGCGCCACCTCCATACCCCCAGCGGCTATGACCGTAATAACCTCCACCGCCGCCCAACACCAAAATCAGGATAATGATCAGGATCAACATACGATTTCTCCGTTTCTGTTTACAGTGTCTGGAATTTCACCGTATTTTTCGCGTAGAAGCGTCAAAAAACATCTGCTCTCAGGAACCGACACATTCGATCCTGCCTTAAGCCAGGACCCGTACTGACTTTTCCCGGTTCCATTGTCTTGTCTTAGCTGCAGTGATAAACGCATTCTCCTCGCTTGCGCTGACCACGCCGCCGTCTTTTCCGATATTGGCGGCTTTCAAAAGCAATTTCGCGCCCTCGTCGGCGGCAATGGCCTTGAGATGACCGAACGCATCCCGCACAAAGTCAACCGCCGCACTCTCGAGCGACAGTGCTTTCGCGCCCCCCTCGGAGAGGATTACCGCGACGGCGTCGAATAGTACAGAAGGCATGCCGGCCAGTTGGCCGTCTGCCGACATCATCGACCCGCCCGCGAGCTTTGCACCGCCCACTTTGGGCGCAATGATCTTAACGGTGGCCCCAGCTTCAATTGCGGCCCTCTTGATCTTCTTGACGAGATCGCCGTCCGAACCATCCGCAATCAGGATGCCGATGGCGCGCCCCTGCAGCGTATCTTTCATCTTTCCGATAATCTGCAACGCAGGCGAGGGTCTCAGTTCCTGTACGGGTGCAGCGGGCTTGGGCGCGGTTGGCACTGTCTCCAATCCCAGACCGTCGGCTACGCGCTGGGCAAGGTCCTCTTCTATATTGCGCAGGTGGCCGACCATCGCTTCCCGCACGTGCAGGTGCTCGACCTTTGAAAGCTCAAACACCAATGCGGAGGCAATATGCGCCTGCTCGTAGACCGTTTGGCTGAGATAAAACTGGCGAGCCTGACTATAGTGATCGGCGAAGCTCTCGGGCCTGACTCGGCCTTTATCTCCGGTTTCGTTGATCGCGACACTGCGAAATCCGTTTACAGGGCTCTCGCGTGGTGAATTCTTCGACAACGAGTTGGGCTCATAAGAGACTCGGCCCACTGGTTGCTCCATCTGCATGTGGCCGTCACGTTGCTGGTTCGAGAACGGACACTTGGGCGCGTTGACCGGAATCTGGTGAAAATTAGGCGACCCCAGGCGCGATAGCTGCGTGTCTTGATAAGAGAACAATCGACCCTGCAATAACGGATCGTTGGAAAAATCGACGCCCGGCACGATATGAGAAGGACAGTAAGCCACTTGCTCGGTTTCGGCGAAGAAATTGTTCGGCCAGCGATCCAGAACCATGCGCCCAATCACTTTCAAAGGCACCAGTTCTTCCGGAATCAGCTTCGTCGCGTCTAGATGGTCGAACGGGAACGCATCCGCTTCCTCTTGCGTAAACAACTGAACCGCAAATTCCCACTCAGGAAAGTCGCCGGCAGCGATGGCGTCGAACATGTCGCGCCGGTGAAAATCCGGGTCAGCGCCCGAAATCTTGACCGTTTCGTCCCAGATGGTCGATTGCAAACCCAACTTTGGGCGCCAATGGAACTTCACGAACGTCGATTCGCCGGTAGCATTGATCAGTCGAAAACTATGGATACCGAATCCCTCGATCATCCGCAGCGACCGAGGTAGGGTGCGATCGGACATAATCCACATCACCATGTGCATGGATTCCGGCGTGAGGGAAATGAAATCCCAGAACGTGTCGTGCGCTGTCGCGGATTGAGGGAAACCTCGGTCAGGCTCCATTTTCACGGCATGGATGAGATCCGGGAATTTGATGGCATCCTGAATGAAGAAGACGGGGATATCATTTCCGACGAGATCCCAGTTTCCTTCTTTCGTGTAAAACTTCACCGCAAACCCGCGTACGTCCCGAGGCGTGTCCACCGAACCTGCGCCCCCTGCAACGGTTGACAATCGTGTGAAGACCGGCGTCTTCTCCCCGACCTCGGTGAGTATTCTGGCGGTTGTGTATTTCTTGAGTGAAGAGGTCAGCTCGAAATATCCATGCACACCTGTAGCTCGTGCGTGAACGATACGTTCGGGAATACGCTCGTGATCAAAATGCGTGATCTTCTCGCGCAGGATGAAGTCTTCGAGCAGCACCGGGCCGTGCGGATTGGCCTTGAGCGAGTTCTGATTATCTGACAGCGCTACGCCTTGGTTTGTGGTCAGTGGTGGATGCTGGCCCCCAGCAATCTGATGCACTTCTCCGCCCGCGACTGGTTTGGTCTCGGGATTGCTTGCTGATTGCTTTTTCGGATTGCGAGTTCCAGAATTGACTTTCGGGGTTTTTTTGACCAAGCGGTTCACTCCTATTTCTGCCCGGTTAGTTAACCGAAGTGACGGACCTTTTTATGCGATCTTTACCGACTCGTTCGCCTCGGCAACCGATACCCTGTCCTTAATCGCGGCGTATTCGTCCGGCGACAGAACCATACGGGAAACGAGTTCGAGCTTGGTGCGATACGGACGGTTTTCAATCAAACGCTCCTGGGTCTCTGCGGAGAGCCCCAGTTCAGTCAATTGTTCGGCGTTGGCGGAATTTAAATCGATCAGGTGTTCGGAAACGAGTTCCTCGGGTGAGTGATCGGAATAATTCAGATCGTCGTTGGTGAGATGAAAATTTCGAATTCTGCGGCGCCCGTAATACCATCGCCAGGCGCAGATAAGGATGGCACCTGAACAGAATCCGCCGATGATTGCCTTCGTAGATCTTTTCACATTGTTTCTCCGACGCGGGATCACCTTGACCAGCCGTGATTGGATGTTGTGTGAGTCCGTTGGGTTGTGATCGGCAAGCTCATCTGCCAAGCGGGGCGGCGTATGTATGCCGATCCTTTACTTCGTGTATGCCCAGTGATCCCCGGTCATGACCAAGGTCGCGTTGTCCGAAGGATTCGAGCCCAGTGAGGACGCGACACCAGGGTATGCTGTTTTCATCTCTGGCGAATTGGCCCAATCGGCAACATTAGCGATTTGATAGTGGTAAGAGACGGCAACAGTTTTGGCACCTTCGCTATTCGTGCCTAAGGTCGAATTGTCGATTGATGTGACCTCTCGATGTCCATAGCAGAAGTTGCCATATCCCGGTTGCGTGGAATCCGGAGTCCACGACGTTCGACCTTTCTCTGACAGGTCGTAATTGTTCACCTGCTTCGAGGCAACGATTAGAACCTTCTTCTCCGCGGTAGTCCGGGTGAGCAGGCCCTCCTGCGTCAAGGCATCGTATCCCTCAGTCTTAGCATCGTCCGACGTAGCCGCCTGGACGGGGAACTTCTTGGGCTGCGACCAGATGCAAACGGGATAAGCCTTGAAATGGTCGTTGATCGCCGCTTTATAGCTATGTCCGTGTCGCTGCCGTTGTTACATGCTGTCGACATTAGCGCGATCAAACCCAAAACTGCTGCGTAACCCATTCGCCCGCTGAGCATAGGAACTCCCTTCATTCCAGATCTAATGAAATGCGTCAATGCCGCCCCTACGAGCGGCGTTTTCGCGACGAAAGTGAAGAAATCTTAGGCTGCTGCTTTCTGCGGCGCGCCGCTCAACAAATTCGCAGCAATCTTCCTCAGCTTGTCTTCTGCTGCCTGTTCTTCTGACAAGGATTTCTTAAGCAGCGCGACAACCTCTTTTTCACCCATTTGTTCTGCGAGGCTGATGGCGGTCAGATAACCGGCCATCTCATAGTGCTCAACACGACTGCCGGCGCCAATAATGCCTAGATCAAGGACAGTTTCGTCTCCCTCCTCGCCCAATGCCTCCGCACCTTCCTTAATGCAGCCTTCCATGCCGACACACTTTTTCCCGCTAGGCTTGATTTCGAGGATCCCCGCGATCCGTTCGAGCCGGTGCACCTGCGCTTCGGTTTCCTTCAGATGCCCTTTAAACGCCTCCTGCAGCGCGGGATCGTTCGATCCCTTCGCCATTTTCGGAATGGCCTTGGTGAGTTGCTTCTCAGCGGAATATAGATCTTTGATTTCATCTTCCAGTAGATCCTTCAAGACTTCTTTTTCAGCCATGTTTAAACTCCTCGTTGTGGAATCGTTCTAGTGCCACGCAACAGACCTTGGAACTTGCCGTGAACGGGATCTGTTTTCACAGTCAGTGACTCAGAAGCGCGATGAGAATAACGATCGGTATCGGCACGCCCAGAAGCAGAAGCAAAATTGAACGCATATAGCCTCCTTAATTATTTAGGTTCCTCATACAGAATCTAGACAGGGACGTGATCCCGCTGCTTTCCACCGATCGTTCCTGCGTAGCTTGCACAGAATGCACCGCTGAGTAGGGCCACAAATAACCAAAGTGAAAGATGAGCGATCCCTTTTCGCAGACGATCGGCCGATTCCTGAGCTTGGCCGAAGACATCGGTCACCCGCTTCTCCGCGTCGGATGCATTGAGTCCAGTCCGCGCCGATACCAATTGGGCCAGATATGATTGGTCTCCAGATGGCAGAGCTCCTTGGTGGAGGTCGTGAGCAAATATCCTCGATACCTCAGCTCGCTCGGACACATCTTGCTTCTCGACGGCAGAAGCGTTGCCACGAAGTAACGTGTCGACGAAGTATGCGGTGGGATCGATCGAGGATTCCTGAGTGGAACCGGTAGTTGCCACAGCCTTCTGCGTGCCCGCAAAAGAGGCCGCTGAGGATGCCAGGAATCCGGCTGTAATCACCATTCCTACCGCCCACACTAGCAACCCGTGCGCGGTATCACGAAAATAGACTTCGTCGATGTGAACCCCAGTCCATTTTGTTCGCAATCGGCCTCCCAGATAACCGCCAAGAGCCGAAGCCAGGATCTGAGTCAGGATGAGCCACACGATGGCCCCGCTTCCGATGGCCGCTGCAGAAGCTCCGTTATTTGACCAAGGGGAGATGGCCGAGAACCCAAGTCCCGTTCCCAATGACAACAGGATGAGGGAAAGAGCTGCGGCCACAAAAGCGCCCCCAACTACCGCTGCCCATGACACGGCTGAAGTGTAGGCCTCGTTTTTTGCGACGTTCGAAGGTAACTCCCGATCTATGGCCGGGCGCAAGGGTTGTGCTGCCAAGATGTGCCTCCTCAATTAAGTACGAAACTAAGACTCGGTTCGCTCGTTATCAGTTGCTTGTTAACGTCAGGTTTTTCAGTTATTTGGACGAGATCTAATTTCGATTGAAATTGAGAGAAGGGATTAACATGAAGTCCAATGAACACTCCGCGAACTAACATCTGCAAACCCGAGGATCGGGAGGCCGTACTGACCGAGCGACGGCAACTGAAAATGGCTTTCTCAGCGCATTCCTACGTTCGCGGAAGCACCCTTAAGTTTTACGAATGGCTGGGTTCATCCACGGCGCGATCTCTGCCGCAGGGTCCGCCCGTCTGGATTTGCGGCGACTGCCATCTGGGAAACTTGGGCCCTGTGGCCGACGCCAAGGGCAGAGTGAAGATAGCTATCCGGGACCTGGACCAGACGGTTATAGGAAATCCTGCCCACGATCTCATTCGCCTCGGGCTCTCGCTGGCAACTGCTATTCGGGGATCCGATCTGCCAGGGGTGACGACTGCGCTCATGCTCGAACAGATGATGGAAGGATATGAGGGCGCGTTGGCTAATCCGAGGAAGAATCCAAGAAAATCTGACGCGCCTACATCTGTGCAGCGCGTGCTGAAACGCGCTTTGAAGAGGCGTTGGCACCATCTGGCGGAAGAGCGTATTGAAGACGTGAGACCTGAGATTCCGATGGGCAAGCGCTTCTGGCCCGTCACGACCGCTGAGAGGAAAGAGATTCGGCGAATATTCAAGCTTCCGGAAGTGCGCGACCTCATTACGTCCCTTAAGAAGCGCGACAAGCATGATGAGGTGGAAGTTGTCGATGCCGCCTACTGGATGAAGGGGTGCAGTTCTCTCGGTCGGCTGCGGTTTGCCGTCCTAGTGGGCATCGGTAAAAAGAAGAAGAACAGCGAAGGCTTTTGTTTGGTCGATATCAAGGAGGCTGTTTTAGCGGCAGCACCGCATTCCGCTAAAACGCCAATGCCGCGGGATTATGCGGAAAGGGTTGTCGAGGGGGCGCGGAAATTATCGCCTTTCCTCGGCCGGCGCATGCTGGCGGGCCATTTTTCGGGGACGCCCGCCGTCCTTCGTGAACTGCTCCCGCAAGACCTCAAACTGGAAATGGATCAACTCACGCGCGAAGAGGCGATAGGTGCGGCGCGGTTCCTGGCATCTGTCGTGGGCGCGGCTCACGCGCAACAAATGGATAGGGGTGCCCGAAAAAAATGGCAAATGGTCCTGAAACGAAATCGCAGCAAAAGACTCGACGCGCCGACATGGCTCTGGACCAGCGTTGTTGAATTGGTCGCGAGGCATGAATCCGCCTATTTGGAACATTGCCGGCAATATGCACTGAATGGGCCGCTGCGCCGATAGGGCGGACGAATGCGGGTCATACCAGAGCTTGAATCAGCTAATGTTCGCCATGCTGGCCGGGCCGGAGAACTAACTTATCCATAACCCCACCCGCTACAAACGGCATCAGAGGATGATGCCGCAAGCCATTGAAGCCCGACATCACGAAACCCGCATCCTGGTTGTCGATGATAGCGATCTGATGCGACGCAGCCTGCGGACCTTGTTGGAGGGGCGGGAACACTGGAAAGTGTGCGACGAGGCCTCAAATGGCCAGGAAGCTGTTACGAAGTTTAGTAACGAGAAATTCGATGTCGTCGTACTCGATTTTCAGATGCCCGTAATGGACGGACTGGAAGCCGCCAGACAGATAACAGTGCGCTTTCCGGGCGCGCCCATCCTGATGGTCTCCATGCACGCGTCGCCCCAACTTGCCGAACAGGCGCGAAAGGTTGGAATTCGAGGGGTCTGCGGCAAAGCCGATATCAAATGCGTCGTGGAAGGGATCGAGGCCCTCCTCCTGAACAAGCCGTACTTTCACAACTAGACTGAACTTTCGCAACTTGAATGACAGGAGCACCGTTGCCCGACGACCTGCTAACCAATTCTCAAGTTTCCGAATTGTTGGCGAACGCGGGTGAAGATGCCAAGCTGCCATTGAGCAAGGCGTATCGCCGCGCTTCACGCAGGGCCTTGTTGTGGCCGGAAGAGGCGTCGTCGCTATATCAGGCGGGCCGATCGCTGACGGAATTGCCGGGCGTGGGGCCTTACCTCGAAAAAGCCATCGGTAAGTGGATTGAGTCCTCACCGGCCGTGGGGTCTCCTCCCGACATACGCGAGAATTTCCTGACGAGAACACAAGTGCGAGCGATCCTTGAAAAGCAGCCCTCCTGGGCATCCCGCGCCAGAGGAGATCTGCAAATGCACACGCAATGGAGTGACGGCTCAGCCTCGGTTCAGGAGATGGCAGAAGCGGCAGATGCTCGCGGCTATGAATACATCGCCATCACCGATCATTCGAAGGGGCTGAAGATAGCAGGAGGCATCAATGAGGAGCAGCTGCGACAACAAGCGGAAGAAATTGCCGCCGTCAATGAGTCTTTTGGCGAGGCAGGCAAGACGCTGCGCGTACTGCGCTCGATAGAAGTGAACCTGAATCCCGCTGGTCAGGTCGATATGGAAGTTTCATCGCTGAGGGAGTTCGACATCGTTCTGGGCTGCTTTCATTCCTCCCTCCGGAAGAAAGACGATCAGACAGGCCGCTATGTAGCGGCACTCCGCAATCCCGCGATACAGATACTGGGTCACCCGCGCGGACGCATTTATAACTTTCGGCTGGGACTGAGCGCCGATTGGGCACATGTTTTTGCGGTCGCTGCCGAACTGGACAAGGCAATCGAGATCGATTCTTATCCGGATCGTCAGGATATGAGCATCGATCTCATCAGGCTGGCCCGCAAAGCGGGCTGCCGGATTTCCATCGGCACTGACTCCCATGGTCCATTGCAACTGGAATTTATCGAGTTCGGGCTTGCCGCCGCACTGAAAGCGAAGGTCGATCCCAACCGGATTCTGAATTTTATGAGTCGTGAAAAGCTAATGGAATGGGCGACAGGTCAGCGTGATCGAGATTCGGGCCGCCTAGCCTCTTAAGTGCTCGCTATGTCGATGGTGATCAGACCCATAGAATTCCTTGGCCCGGTTGGGATGCTTTTCAAAACCGTGCGTCCGCGTTTCAGCTTTCGAGCCATTGCTACCGTCCATTTACTGCTCACTGCTATTGCCGTACGAATATGACGCTCAAAAGACAAAAAAACGTCGAATCCCTACGGAACCACTACGTGGGATTCGACGCTCATTTCAACGGATAAGACGAGAGTACCGCTTATGCTGCCTTTTTTTGCGGGAAGCGAATCAGCACTTTCGTGTAACCCTCAATTCGTTGATCAAATTTGTCATAGGCATCGGGAGCGTCATCGATGTCGATGTGATGGCTCACAATCTGGCCCGGCTTTGCGCGCCCATTCACAATAAGATCGCGAAGGTATTCGTTATATTTCTTCACCGGCGCCTGGCCACTTCCCATGCTTATGCCCTTGTCAAAAAACTCGGCCACTGGGAAAGGAAAGATTCCTTGTTTAGCGTCGCCTTTCGCGCCGGGGTCGGGGGACATATACACGCCAATCATCCCGATGCTGCCCGTCGCATTCACCACTTTTAGGCAGTTCTCCAGAACCTGCATCGGCTTTTCCTTTTTAGGGTCGGCGTCATTTCGCGCCTGATAACCGACCGCGTCGATCGCGCAATCCACGCCCTTCATTTTCTCTTCTCCTGGGCGCAGCCCTTGCAGGATTCCCTGATTTTGCTTGCGCAACTTGAAGATCTGCTCAACCGGATCGCCCTGGCTGTAATCTACCGGAATCGCTCCCAATTCGCGTCCTTTTTCAAGACGTTCAGGAATACTATCGACAAGATAGACTTCGGACGCACCCTTGAGCAGCGAGCAGTAGGCGGACAGGAGGCCCACAGGACCGGCTCCGAAGACGGCAACCGTTTTACCCGCGCTTACGCATGCAAGTTCGGTTGCGTGGAACGCCGTGGGAAACACATCCGATAGAAGAAGAAAGTCGTCCTCCCACTGATCGCCCGGCTGCCCAGGCAACTTCAGACAGTTGAAATCGGAATGCGGCACGAGCACAAATTCCGCTTGGCCGCCCTGATAGGGACCCATTCCTGCATACCCATAGGCGGCATGCGGTTCTTCCGGATTCATCGTCAGGCAGGCTTCCGTGTGGCCGCGATGGCAGTTAAAGCAGAAACCGCAGGCGATATTGAAAGGCAGCACTACGCGGTCGCCCGGCTTGATGCTCTCGACGGCCTCGCCAACTTCTTCGATCACCCCCATTATCTCGTGGCCGACGACAGTACCCTTGTCCAACGGAGTTCGGCCATCGTACATATGCAGATCGCTGCCGCAAATACCTGTCGTTGTGACTCGCAGCAAAGCGTCGGTTGGTTTCTTGATTTTAGGTTTGGAATGAGTTGATACCGACATCCTGCGCGGACCTTGATAGCTGACTGCTTTCATAACCTGTTCTCCTGTAGAAAATATGATGACCGTGCGAAACGAGGCGCTCGGCTTACGAGCCCTTCTTCTTTGGAACCTTAGCTCCTTTTTTTCGCGCTTCGGAAAGTCCGATGGCGATCGCCTGCTTGCGGCTCTTGACCTTCCCGCCTTTTCCGCCTTTGCCCGAACGCAGCGTGCCTTTCTTCTTGCTGCGCACAGCGCTTTCTACCGATTTACCGGCGGCTTTGCCGTACTTGCGGCTTCCTGATTTTCGGGTTTTTCTTTTTGGCAGCCATTGTCTATCCCTCCGTTGTTCACCCTGGATCACCTACGATGCCGGGAACGCACCCTGGCGTTGCCGGATCCTGCTATGTACGCGATTCTGATCTCTGTTTGATTCGGGGCAGGACTTCCTTGCCGTAAAAATCAATGACGCGTTTCTGATCCGCTTGACCTGAGTGAATGTTCACGATGGTGGCTCCGCTGCTGAAAAGATCCGTGATAGTTTTAATGTGAGCTTCCGGGTCGGTGCCGACCGGCCAGTCTCCATAAACTTTCTCCAATGGTATTTCCGCGTCCGCCCTACGCTGGATTTCCTCCGGATCACGGACGTTGTAGTACGACTTGAAGGCCTTGGGCCCGAAGCGCCATAACTCCGCGGCCGCCTCTGCGTCTTTCTTTTCGCCAACCACGACATACTGTTCGACGAGAACGGGCATTCGGCTGGCATCCTTGCCGGCGGACTTGGCCCCCATCTCAAACTCCGCTTTGTGCTCTTTCCACGTCTTCGGGTCCGTGACGAGACCGTCGGCATATTGCCCAGCACGGCGCATCGCTTTCGGGCCGTTGGCCGCCATTAGCAGGGGAATCGTTTTCTCCGGCCGGTCGTAGAGTCTTGCATTCACGTTGTAATACTTTCCTTGATGCGCAATTTGTTTGCCTGTCCACATCTGCCGGATGAGTTCAGTGGCTTCGACAAGTCGTTCGGATCGCTCGGGCCATTTTGGCCAAGAACCAGTCGCGGCTTCTTCATTCAGTGCTTCTCCGGACCCAATCCCGAGAAAAATTCGTCCGGGCGCGAGCGAATCCAGGGTTGCGAAAGCTTCCGCAACCACGGCGGGGTTATATCGGAACGTGGGACAGGTAACAGTCGTTCCCATCCACACTCGCTGCGTGCGTTGGGATAGGGCACCCAGCGTAGCCCACGCTTCACCGCTATGGCCTTCATTCGCCTGCCAGGGCTGAAAGTGGTCGCTGGTCGCCAGAAGATCGAAGCCGGCCTGCTCTGCAGAAACGCCGATATCGATCACCTGCGGCACTGTGAACTGCTCGTGGGCCAGCATGAAGCCGACCATCTTGCTCTCGATGGCCTTTTCGGGCCTGCCGGAGTTCTGGCTCGGTGCCGCTGTGACGAACGAAGGAAGAGCATATGCTGACGCCAGTGTTGCCGCTGCCGATTTGAGCCAGATTCGTCGGCCTGGTAGTTGAGCCTGATCGCCCGAGGTATGTCGAGGAGGCGCTTCCATAGTGGTCTCCTGTTCCAGTTTTCGTAGTGCAAATATCGGATGTAAGTCGCGGTTCGATGCCGTGTTGCGAGGGGAGGTTGGTTTTTCAAAAGCAAACCCTATCCCGTTCCCCGGCATCTGGTTCGACGGAAGGAGGAGAATTGATGAGTAAGAGGGTCAGTAGGAAAAAAGCATTAGCAAATCCGATTGGGTTAAATCCCTTCAGCGTTGGCAAGGGCCTGATCCGGGTCGTCATCGAGACCCCAAAGGGGAGCCGAAATAAGTTTGCCTTCAACGACGAAGAGCGCATTTTCGAACTGAAGAAAGTTCTGCCTGCAGGAATGACGTTTCCCTATGACTTCGGATTTGTTCCGTCGACCAAAGCCGATGACGGCGATCCCGTGGATGTTCTGGTGTTAATGGATGAACCCGCCTTCCCCGGATGCGCGCTGAGTTGTCGCCTTATTGGCGTGATTCAGGGCGAGCAGGGGGATAAGAAGAAGAAAAACGTACGCAACGACAGAATTGTCGCGGTAGAGCAGGATGCCCATAGCTGGGCTGACATAAAAACAATTGATGACCTGGGCAAAGAGTTCTGCCGTGAACTCGAAAAGTTTTTCGTGAATTACCACAGCCTTTCGGGCGAACAATACAGAGTGCTCGGAATCAAAGGGCCCGGACAGGCTCTAAAGCTGGTGAAATCGGGACGGCGATGATCCAGATACTCATCCGTTTCCTCGTTGGTGGGGCCGTGGTGTCGCTATTCGCGCTGATCGGGGACGTGCTTAAGCCCAAGAGCTTTGCCGGACTGTTCGGAGCGGCTCCCTCCGTGGCGCTTGCGACGCTGGGCCTGACCGTGGCGACTAAAGGAGCGTCCTACGCTGCGGTTGAGGCGCGTTCGATGATTGCAGGAGCGATTGCATTCTTCATTTTCGCTTCACTGGTCAGTTGGATTCTGATGCGATATCCGTTCAGGGCACTTTGGGTGACACTCTTCGCCATGCCCGTATGGTTTGCAGTCGCCTTCGGCCTCTGGAGTGTGGCGCTAAAATGAGAATGCCTGTAAGAGTGGATGGTTCTGCGCTTCGGGATTCGAAGTGGAGCCAGTACGCGCTGCGTTTTCTCTTCGGCGGCATTATTACGGCTATGGCTGGTCTCGTGGCGCAGCACTGCGGGCCGGTGATTGCCGGACTTCTGCTCGCTTTCCCCGCGATTTTCCCCGCGAGCGCGACGCTGATTGAAAAACACGAACGGCAAAAAAAAGAAAAAAAGGGTATGAGCGGAACGGTCAGGGGAAGACAGGCTGCGAGCGTGGATGCCGCAGGCTCTGCCATGGGGAGTCTTGGCCTCCTTGTGTTCGCCGTAATCATCTGGCAGTTCTTACCGGCGCATTCAGCCGAGGCCGTGCTTGCTGCTGCTACCGTGGCTTGGGCGGTGGTTTCGGTACTTGTGTGGCAACTCCGAAAACGCGGGGTTTACAGCGCGATCAAGGCTGCGGTCCGCTCCTCTGCCCGCACCAAGTCCAAGGGTCTCCAATGCTGACGAAACCAGCTTCGCGGCGACCGCGCAGATCAGTGCCAAACTTATCTGATCCTGTTCCCGCAATCAGTGCAACACGATACTGGCCGCTGTCCTTTGATTAAACCGTATTCACAACGCCTGTCACGCTTGCTTGCAAAGCCTCAGTCTTGCTCTGGTCCTCTGGCGATGCACTTTTGAGCGGGATAGTCGCGAAAATGCGGGTCCCAGAGCTATCCGACTCGATATTCATCGTCCCTTCGAATTGACGCAGGCGTTCCCGCATCCCTCCTATTCCAACACCTGAGCGTCCTGAGTGGATCTCAGCCATCCGTTCGGACGACATGCCCTTTCCCTGGTCCCGGATATCTAGAATGATTTGATTCGATTCTCGATCCATTCGGATCGAAGCGGTCTTGCTCTCTGAATGTCGATGAATATTCGTCAAACATTCCTGCACCATTCGGAAGATCACGAGCTCCAATTCGCCAGGTAGCCTTCCAAACTGTTCCGAAATCTCAAAGTGTACTTCCAGTCCGCTGCGTTCCCGAAGCCCTTGTAGATACAAACTGATCGCGGAATATAATCCGCTCTCATCCAACAGAGGCGGATGCAATAGATAAGAGGTCGTGCGAATCTCGCGATGCAACTGTTGAACGGTTTTTTGGATTTCCTCAATCTTCGAGGCAACCTCGGATGATTTGCCCCCAGCCTCTTGCATGAATAGTTCAAGGTTTATGTCAAGTACAGTCAATGTCTGACCAACGCTGTCGTGCAATTCGCGCGCAATATGCCGGCGTTCTTGATCCTGATTTCTCAACAACCGCCAGGAGAGCTCTCGAACATGGCTGGATTGCTCCTCCAGTTCGCGCGTACGAGCACGCACTTCTGCATCTAGCGTTTGGGCCAGTTTGCGGAAATTGTCCTCCGCTTCTTTGCGAGCAGTTACGTCGCTGGCAGCGCCGAACCACTCCAGGATCTCGCCGTTTCCATTGAGTAGCGGAACCGCTCGCGAGTAGGTCCAGCCCAGCGTTCCGTCCGCTCGGCGGACGCGATGTTCAAGCTGGAACGGATTCCTTGTCCGCACAGCGTCGCGTATCGCCTGCAACACAAGCGGCTGATCGTCAGGGTGAATATATTCGTTTAGCCAATCGTTCCTCGGTGCGCCCGTATCCGCAACGAAGCCCCTTCCGTCGAGCTGGCCCAACTCGCTCCAGTCGGGACTCATGCGATAAACCACGTCAGAACTGGCGTTCACGAGTGCGCGGAACCGCTCTTCGCTCCGCCGCAGCAATTCCTCCGCCTGCTTCCGTTCGGAAATGTCGGCCGTAACCGCAAGATGCACTACGGTTTCATCGGGATTTCGCAAGGGTGCGGCGTGGGTTTCCATGTGTCGCCGTTTACCCTCTAGCCCAACGATGTCGAACTGTAATGAACCCTGTTCGCCCCGGCAGATGCTCTCATTGAACGCTTTGAATCGGTCCCGATCCTCCGGCGCAATCAAGTCATAAACACTCCTGCCAACCACTTCGTCCGCGGAACGAGCACCAACCATTTCCAGGCCGGGACCATTCATGTGCAACAACGTACCATCTACCGAGATCAGTTTGACGCACTCAGGTGTGGTTTCAACAATCGCCCGGAAACGTTCTTCGCTTTCTCGCAGTGCCCTTTCGGTCCGCTTTGGCTGCGTGATGTCATTGTTAGTTTCGAGAATGCACCGCTCATTTCCATCGGCTTCCCGATCCAGCACCCACCGACTCATGACTATGACTTTCGTGCCATCCTTCCGTGTGTGAACTAATTCGCCGTTCCAGCGTCCATCGCGGTGCAGGTGTTCGTTGATCTTTTCCAGATGCTGGGGAAATTGGGTCTGCAAGAGCTCGTGCGTCACTCGGCCCAACGCTTCCTTACGCGTAAAGCCGTAGAGCTCCGTCGCAGCCTGGTTCCAATAGGTAACGTGATCGCCAGCGTCGCGAACCAGGATCGCATCGTTGCTCAGGTCCAATAGGCGAGCTTGTTCCGACAGTGCTCGCTCCGCGAGTTTGCGTTCAGTAATATCGCGGGCTACGTTCGATGCTCCAATCACCCTGCCCGCCGTATCACGGATGGGAGAAATCGTGAGTGAAACATCCAGAGTAGTGCCGTCCTTCCGTCGGCGTACTGTTTCGAAATGATCGACTCGCTCGCCTCCTGCCAGACGCCTGAGAATGTCTTCTTCTTCTGAACGTCGCTCCCAAGGGACGATGAGCGTAATATGCTGACCGATAGCTTCCTGTGCCTTATATCCGAACAGTCGCTCGGCGCTCTGGTTCCAGGTAGTTATCGTCCCGTCGAGTTTTTTGCTGAGGATGGCATCATCGGAAGAATCGACAATGGCAGCCAATAGTGAAGTTGTCTGTTCTGCCTGCTTTCGCTCCGTGACGTCATGAAGCGTGAGAACAATCAGCGAATCCCCGGTTCCCACCAGTCGGCGTGCGTCAAGCGCAAGTGTCCTTCTACCGGTGGGGAATTCGCGGTCGATCTCGACAGCTTGAAATTCACTAGGGCCGGAAAGCGTTGCTTCTATGGATTCCCACACTGCGGAGGTTTCCCATTCGGCATTCCCCAGCTTGCGGATCGAAATGCCCTGCGTCTGATCCCGCGAAACGCCGAATATGTTATAGAAGGCCCGGTTCGCCGTCTGTACCTGCAATTTGGCGTCGAGCACAACGACGGGATCAACTACCGTGTTGAGGATCGCCTTCGTGTATTCCCGTTCGTAGATGGCTTGCTCGATACTTGCGCGAAAGGCCGTGACATTCGTGAATGTCAGCACTGCGCCCAGAATCCGGCGATCGCTTCCGGAGTAAGGAGCTATTCGAAGAAGAAAACGTCTATCGCCATCGCGGGTTTCGATCCGGTGTGGTGCTCCGTCAGCGATGACGCGCGTGCAGATTCTATTGAGATCCTCCACGCCAGCAAGAGTGTTGGCAAGAGAACAACCGAGATCCGAGACCTTCAGGCCAAACACCGTCATGGCGGCCCGGTTGATGCGGGCAACCGTGCGCTCGCGGCTGATTACAATGATCGGAACCTCGACAGCATCAAGCACGCCGACCTCGTCGGCGGTCATTCCGCCCGAAATCGTAGCGTCGCCCGACACAGCGCCGGCTACCGAGAGCTCGTCATCTTTGGGCATGAAGTATCTCTATCTTTTAATCAGTGGCACGATAAAGCGTGCGACTCCGTTGCAGCACATCATCGGCTACCAGTGGAAGAGTCTGACGCAACGCTAAAAGCAGCGCCTGAGATCGCGGCATGTGAAACGACCCGTTGTAGTGCGACAGAAGCTGATCCTCCAACACACGGGACTCGTCCGGGCCCACGGCGTCTCGAAGTGCTTCGGACACAGCTCGCTCAAGCCGAGAGTAATCTTCGACGGGAATAAGATGGGAGTGATTCTCGCTGAGTCGCGGCAGCATACGAGCGTGCACGTCTCCGTTGAAGTTATCCATTAAGAACGAGCAAAAGATCGAAATATCTTGCTCATGCGCGAGTTTGTCGAATAAATCTTCGAGGTTCATACTCGCGGCAACATCGCCGCGCTCCCAAAGAAGGTTAACCATCTCACCCCACCAGCGCACTTTCGGGTAACGACCGTCTCCGCGAGCTTCTGAAACAACGTTTGCAGCTAAGCCTAGAAAAACAGGCGAATCCGGCATTCCGTCACGCATGAAGGTGGGCAGGAGATTGTCCGCGTCAACAATCGTTAATTGTCCGCGCTTTTCCGCGGCCTTCACATCCACGCCCTCGCTTTCCAATCGAGGCCGAAAAGCGTCCCAATGCGCGATTGTCGGAACTAGAATTACTCCCTCGCCGTTGGCAATGGCTGCAGCCGCAAAGCGACAGACGGCCCGATTGAGAAATTGCTGATCCTGATAAAGCTGGACAATGTGATCGCGCGGACCCGCACCGGCTAGAAGACCGCACCAGGGCTCACCGTTGGACGCTGCGTTTTTTGTTTCCCCCCGGCTGCTGCTGTTGTTCTCCATTGCCAACCTCCCCCATCTCTGGAAGCAAATCTCGAACTAAATCAGATTTTGTCACGAAGCCGTTTGCGTCGACGCTGCGGGCTTGTCCACGAGCAACCGTCGCATCGTTCTGCGTAACAACGACTATATTGCAATCAGGACTCTCACGCCGAATGATTCATGTCGCGTCCACGCCGTCCATGCGAGGCATGTTGATGTCTTCGCCGCAGACGCTTTCCTCGGGCTGAGATTCAATCACGTACCGAACCATGCGCCGAAACCGTGCTTGATTCATCGACGATGAGGACTTCGACGGAGTGATATCGATCCTCATAGAGTCTGGGGCCTATCTCCCGCTACTTGGATAACTGCCAGGGCAAATGCGACCTAGCCGCAAGGGTCAGTCCCCATCGAGGTACTGATACGTTTATCCGCAGCCTAAGAATGCACGAAGCCCCCAAAAGCAGCCTATACAGTGTTTCGTGTATTGACCCCGCCCGACTAAGACTCTCGATCAGCTCTGGAGCATTCCAGACGGCAAGCCGGCGTGCCGAAGGAATTGAACGGCTGCGACTCACGCTATCGCCGGAAGCTAGGTTTTTCAATCTAAAACCCGACTGTCCTTTAACTGTCCAATAAGGATTCCTTACCCCTGCTTACAAGGCTTTTCGAGGGCCACCCGCGTCTTGTAAGTTGTTGAAAACACTAGTGTTTTTGGACTCATAACCTAACGATCCTTAGGATTCCTTATTGCTCCCTATGTGACTCTCGCAGGACAGCGCATGTACCTCGCATGTCGATCAATGACCAACCACTTGGCGCACACAGCAAGGAAAGTATGCGGCTGATTGGGATCAGCGTTGCCGACAGACGTTTCGTTGATTGGCAAGTTGCTCCGAAAACGGATCTGCACGTCGACTGTCCGATCGCTGTCCAATAAGGAATTCAAAATCGGAAATGGGATCATAACCCAAAGGCCGGGTGGGTCGGCGAGGTAGGGATTGCATTCACTGGGTATCACGTTGTGCGGCACGTCGAGTGAGCACTGTTTCCACATAATCCACGCGCATGTGGAACGGGCCATCGATTAAGCTATTCGGAAAATGGTGCTCCAGCGACGAGGTCTGCGAAATTCGGAGGTGTGAACCCTTCTACGTATCGAATGCCGAAGTCTCGAATAATGTTGTCAAGCGCCGTCATCGGCTTCTGACGAACTACGTTGCAAAGGCATCCTTTAAATCCGTCCTTGAATGCCAGCCGAGGAAAGGCGGTTAGGATCGCCTGCTGCTTCTCCCGCGAGATGCGATCAAGACCGGCGCCAAGGACATCCACCGCGATTCCTGAATGAGTCATCACTACTTCGGGCTCTTTATGAAGAGCGAGTGTTGGGGTCGTGTGAAGTGCAATAGCGTCCCACACAAGCTGCGTCTGCGGAGCCGAGATGCCGCGTTCTTTCAAGAATTCGCGAGCCGCATTCGCGCCGTCTACCTCGAAGCGATTCTCCCCGTTGTACCGCTCGGTCAAACCGAGATCGTGCAGGATCGCTGCTACAGCTAAGAGCTCAGCGTCCGGCGCTATCGCGGCGCTCTCTGCTAGGACGATTCCGAACAACCAAGAGCGCATCACATGATTGAAAAGAAATGGCTCTAACAAACTCCGCGACAAGTCCATCGCGTCGCGCACCAGCACTGTGTCGGGTACTTTGATCCCTGCGAAGTCCATGTTCGTCCTTTCTCGCCTTCAGACCGTTGGGATATAGCTTGAAGTTCACTAGACCGCGGCATTGTTGAGCAGTCTTTCTACCTTCGAATCCAATTCCTGAGCGACCTTCAGGGCATCCGGGTTTTCGTATGGGGACAGAAAGCTGGTCATCCTGTCGTAGGACAAATGCACGCCATCGTCCCGCTCGTCAACGAGCACGGTCACGGGCGCATATGACCCCGCGTCCGGAACATGCTTGGCCATCTCCTTCATGACCAAGGGATTACCGATTACGAGCCGCACTATCTTCGGTTTTTCAAGTCCCGTCTCCTTTCGGAGAACAGCCCCATGATCAAATTCCAGGAACAACATCAAATGGGTTTTGCCCATGTCTCGATTAATCACTTCTTCCAATTCGGCGAAGGTGCCCGGCGACTTGGATGCACTCGCAAACGCGGCAAGATCCAGTCGGCCGACACTAGCTTTCAATGAATCTACGACTGCCTCGAATGATCGTGACGTTGTCAGGCTGAAGCGTTGTACTTCGATTGTTTTAATTGCCATTCCATTCTTCCTTTCGCGCGAATGTTTGGAGCGGGCTATAAGCGGATGCAGCTTAGGATTATCAATGCTACCGAAGCCTTCAGCTGATGCCTTCTGAATCGAGAAACAGCGAAACTTGCCGAACGAATGACTTGTGAAACTGGAACAACGATCCATGCCCAGCATCGGGGTATGTCAACAGCATGGCGTTTGGGAGATGCTCGCTCAGCATGTAGGAATTACGGACTGGAATCATATTGTCGAAGACGCCATTGACGACCAGGCACGGCTGCGTGATCTTGCCGAGCTTGGCGAAACGCTCGCCACTGTATTGTTCCCAAGCTCGAAAGGCCGTGATCTGGGCGATTGCTACATTTTGGCCGGCCAGAGGTTCGCCATCTTGCTTTCTCTCTGCGAGCCGAGCCGCGAAGGCCTCTCCGGCCGCTTGACTCGATTTGCTTGGCGCAAAAAAGAGTTTCACTAGTTTCTCCAGCCCAGGCATATTCGGATCTTCCGTAATCTTCCTGAGCTCCGGTTTATCCATGTGCATAATGTCCTCGCCTCCCTCCGGAGCGGTGGCGACAAGCAGCATTTTGTTGACGAGCGAGGGGCGTTCCAGCGCCACCTGCTGTGCCACCATTCCACCGAGGGAGTAGCCGAGGATATCCATGCGCTTTAGGCCAAGTGCATCGACGAATGCCAGAGCGTGTGCCGCCATCCCTGCCATGTTTTGGGGAACTTGGCCGGTCGAACGGCCAAGGCCCGCACTCTCAAAAAGAATGACTTCACGTCCTACAGCAAGCGGATCGGTGACGGCGGGGTCCCAATTGTCTAAAGTCCCGGTGAAGTGCTGCAGACACAACAGTGGTAGACCGTTACCTTTCCCAAAGCGACGATAGGCATATTTTTCAAGCTTGGTCTCGATGAATTGCGTCGGAGCGGTAGTGTTGCTTGCATTAACCATGGCGTGCTTCCTCCGTTGTGGTTCCAGGTTTGAAACCACTATTTCTCCTTAACGACTCCACGGAAACGGCAACATTCAGCAATGCCGCCGCAAATCAGAGATCTTGCAATTGGCTCGCTCAGTCACACGCCGCTCGCCTTGATACTGTTGAGGACGGTGTTGTCCCAGTAAGCGTCGAGCCGTGTGATTTTGGAGTCCGTGTCGAAACGCAGAATGTAGCAGTGAGGGATATGTACGTCCTGGCCTTTCTTTGCAACCCCAGGCACTTCGGCAGGTATGGGCCCGCTCATCTCGGCTTGGATCACCACTGTGTTCCCCTTGGCAGGGATCAGCTCGATCACTTTGACTCGGAAATTCGGAACGGCATTCGGAAACGCGCGCCAAATAACATCGATGCCACCACGGATTGGCACGACGCTCTCGCGGCCATACGGAGCATATCGTCCTAGTGCGCCATCTGCGCAAAGAGCGAGCATGCCATCAACGTCGTGGGCATCGTAGGCAGTGAAGAACTGTTGGGCAATCGATACGTAGTCTTTCGCATTCGTTTTCATCTCTGTGCTCTTTGGGGGTCGCTTTCGTTGGGGATCTTTGTGTCCTAGTATTCAAACCACTGGCTGAGCGCTTTGACCTTCTCCTCCGTATACGGCGGGAACAGGTGCTCGATGGCCACGTCGGGCGGCGAAATGAAAACTGATTTCGCATGCGTGAGGGCGTCAAACCCGGCCTTGCCGTAGTAGTGACCAATGCCGGAATATCCGACCCCTCCAAAGGGCATGGTTTCGATAAACAGGTGAATGTTCACCTGATTGATCGCACCGCCGCCAAAGGACAAGCTCGCGAGGAAGTGATCGATTGCCTTTTGGTCGCGGCTAAACAAGAAGCCGGAAAGAGGCTTCGGATGCTTTTTCACCTCGCGAATGGCAGCGTCCATGTCCTTGTAGGTGAGGACTGGGAGAAGGGGTCCGAAGATCTCGTCCTCCATGATCGGGTCGTCCCATGTCACTGGGTAGATAACCGTGGGATCGAGATAGCGTGCATCCGGGTCAGAGGCCCCGCCTATGACGACTTTCTTCTGATCGATCAGTCCTGCCAAACGTTCAGTCGCCTGGGCGCTAATGATTCGGGAGTAGTCGTCCGGTCTACTCTTCGGGTCGGTCCCGTACAACTCGACCATCGCCTTCTTGCACTCAGCAACAAACTTCTCCGCAATCGATTCGTGCACGTAGGCGTATCCGGGCGAAGTGCACCATTGGCCGCCCCAGGCCGTAGCCCCCCAGACAATCTTTTTGGCTGCGTCCGGGATATTGGCGGTCGCATCAACAAAGGCTGGGTTCTGGCCCCCGAGTTCGAGAAGAACCGGAGTCAGATTTTTTGCGGCCGCTTCCATGACGATCTTGCCAACCTTGACGCTGCCGGTGAAGAAAATGAAGTCGAAGGGCAGCTTGAGCAGTTCCGTCACCTCGTCCTTACTTCCCGTGACGGCAGTAACGGCCCGAGGATCGAAGTATTTCGGAATGAGATCCAGTAAGACCTTGCTGGTAGCCGGCAAACCCTCGGAGAGTTTGAGAATGCATGGATTGCCCGCCGCAAGAACTTGGCACGCCGGGTCGAAGAGCAGGGTCAATGGTCCATTGAACGGACCAATCACCAAGGTGACACCGTACGGTTCTCGATAGACCTTGGCAGTATGCCCGGTCTCCCGAAAGGCCTTCGGCACGACCACATCTACAGGCTTCATCCACTCTTTCAACTCTTGCTTCGCGAAGGCGGCGGTTCCGACTGGCGCCATAATCTCGAAGACTTTTTCCTGGCTGGCGGTCTTGAAGTCGCTGCTCATCGCAGCCTCAAGAGCCTCGGCGTTCTCATTACACAAGTTCTCAAGGCGTGTCAGCTGATCGATGCGCCACTCGTAAGACTTGGTCGCGTCCGAATCGAAATATGCTTTCTGCTTGTCGAAGATTTTCTGGAACTGATTCATCTGAGTCTCCTTCACACATCGGTTTGTCGATTCCGGTTTTCAGCGGCGTCGTGTTTTTTTAGGCCATTGTGAGAACCATGCGGAACCGCGCGGCGCCTGACATCATGCGTCGATACGCTTCTTCGGCCTTCTCCAACGGAAGAGTTTCGATCATGGGCCGAACGTCAGTGAGGACGCTGAAATCAAGAGTGTCCTGGGTCTCAATCGCTCTTCCTGTCAAGCTGCCTATGACAGAGCGGCCACCAAAGATGAGCGGAACTCCGTTGACGGGAATCGGATCACCCGAAACACCAACTACCACCAGCTTTCCGCGAACTGAGAGGCCGGGAAGCAGGCTGGCGATTGCAGTTCCGCTGGGGGCGGTCGCCAAGATCACGTCGGCACCTCCCAATTTTTGCAACGCGGCTCCCACATCCTCATCTTTGGCGTTGATGTAAATGTGAGCTCCCAGCTTGGGCGCGAGATGTTCTTTGTCTGGACCGAAGCCGATCGCAACGGTGCGGAAGCCCATCTTTTTGGCGTATTGCACGCCGAGATGCCCCAGACCGCCGATACCCTGGATAGCAACGGTATCGCCAGCACGTCCGTTGTTGCGGAGCGCATTGAATGTGGTGATGCCGGCGCAGACCAACGGGGCCGCATCTTCTGATTTGAGTTCATCCGGTATGAGAGCCAGTGCGCGTGCCTCTGCGATCATCATTTCCGCATAGCCGCCATCACTCGTCACGCCAGTGATAATGGGGTTCTGGCAATATGCCGTGTCGCCGCGGCGACAGGTCTCGCAGGTTCCGTCTTCACCTCCAAAGAACCCGACTCCTACACGCTGGCCGACCTTCCAGGTCGTAACCCGCCGGCCAACCTCCTCGATGCGGCCAATTGCTTCATGGCCCGGCACACGCGGATACACGACGCCGGGCAGTTGTCCCTCAACGGTGCCCGCGTCTGAGTGACATACACCGCAAGCCTCTACCCGGATACGTACTTGTTCCTCACCCGGCCCGACGACAGGCTTCTCGACGAGGCGAAAAGTCCCGGGTTTGGTTATCTCGACCGCCTTATATGTTTTTCCCATTTTCGTCTCCTGTCGATCTGGAAGAACTCATGTGTCGTCGTTCACAAGAATTGCGGACAAGCGGCAGGTTGAAAATTCGCCGTTGCTCGCGATCCTGGCTCTATGTCGCGAGACAGAGCTGGGTCAGAGGACGCCTTTGTGACCAACTACGCCTCTCGCATTGTTTTGGAAGTTTCAATCCTTGTCTTGATTGAAAGTGCCGCAGTTTGGCGTTTCTGTTGGGCTTTAGTGGGTGGGAAACGCGAGTGACGACCTTTACTTCTCTTCAGGCGCGGGGAGGTTGAACGCCTTCGGCATCGGTGCGTTTGCTCTTCGCCACCGTCCTGGCGAAGTTCCAACAATCTCACGGAAGCTTCGATTGAAAGCTGGCTGGTCAGTGAATCCGACTTCCAACGCGATTGTTAGTAAAGAGTCGTTCGAGTGCAACAAGAGAGATTTTGCGGCTTCAACTCGCTTATAGATCAAGTAGCGCCGGACGGGAACACCAAACGACCTTTTGAATGCGCGCATGAAACGACTCGCCGATAGCGCACACTCTTTTGCAAGATCGGCAAGCGCCAGATCACCATCCAGATGTTCGTTCAACACCTCGATCGCTCGATCCTGTTGCCAGATCGTCAACCCCCCGGTAACCACCTCCGGCGGCTGGCTCCGGCCCTGGTATGTGCGGCTCAGATGAGCGCAGAACATCATGATCATTTCGTCGATAACTAAGCGTGGAAGCTGAAGCGGACGATCAGAGAACTGCAACATCATCCGGGCCCAATGAAGAATCACGTCATCCTTGGTTCCCGGGGTGCAATGCAAGTTGCGAATGCGCTTTTGCTCGTTCTCGTCACTGAATCGATTGATAACTGACCGGGGTATATAGACGTGAACCGAGTCGAAACCTGAAGTTCGCAGTGCGACCGGCTCCGACTCCATATCGAATATCTGAATCCCGCCGGCATCCCATTCGGTGACACGATGAAAGCGTCCGTCAAGCCACGTTCCCCAGCCCTTAATGCTGTCGGGACGGCGCAGGTGCACGGATATCGAAAAAGCCTTTTCTGGTGGAATGTGTGGAGTGGGTCCAGGAAAGCCGTTCGGCATTCGCATACGTGTCAACGCAACCTGAGAGTTTCCCTTGGGACCAAACACAAGTGAGGAAGACTCCAGCAGAGAAAAATGCTCCGCCAATCTTTTTCCAAACATGCCTTGAAGCATATGTTCTGCCTCGCACCGCGCTAGAACTTACCGTTGCTATTTTTCCATTGATCGCGAGGTGGAATCGCTTGGAGCGTATCCCAGTGCTCGGCGATTTTACCCTTTTCAATGCGGAAGAGGTCATAAATGCCAGTGGGCACGCCACCAAACGTAGCCTCGGCAACGACGAGGACGAAGTTACCCTCGCCAAGTATCTTGTGCACGCTTTTGTATACGACCGCCTGACCCTTGGCGGCAAGAGCCTGTAATCCCGCAATCAGTCCCGGGATGGTGTCGGCGACCCAGGGATTGTGCTGAATGTATGCGATTCCGTTGAAGTAGCTCGGAAAGGTCTCGCGACGGCCTGCGAGAAGGTCGTCCATGTAGCGTTGCATGAGCGCCTTATTCGCCTGTGTCTGGTCGAGATCAGACACCGCTGTGGGGCCGTCGATCATCGTGTGCCCGCTGGGGCTAGGTTCGGTCGCGGTCTCCTGCAAATTGTCCCAGTGCTCGACGATCAGACCGTCTTCGAAGCGAAAGATGTCGAAGCCGATGCGTGGCCCGAAGAAGTTGTATTCGGTGTGAGCGAAGACATAGTCCCCATCTTCAAAGACGCGGATCGTGTTGACGGACGCATCGGGCGGCATGTTCTTGATGAGGGCGGCGACACCTGCCGGACCAGGGCCCACCTGTAGGTTGTGCTGGATGTACTTGTTCGGGTTGACATACGCGAACGGGAGCTGGATTTTTAGTCTCAAGCGACTTCAGGAGATCGATGACCTGTTGTTTACGGCTGGGCGCCATGGGTCCTCCGGGACAATCTTTCTGTATTTGTAATAATGGACCATTCGGTTCTTTATTTGCAAGCCCCTCGCAGTCGAATTGACCGATAATGTTGCAATGGGACGACGAAAACTGTTCACCCGAGAGGATGTCCTCGATAAAGCAATCCCAGTCTTCTGGAAGCATGGCCTCGCTGAGACGAGTGTTCAGGACCTTGAACAGGCCACAGGTGTACGCAAATCTGGCTTGTATACGGAATTCAAGGACAAAGAAGACCTGTTCGTGGAAAGCCTGCGCAGGTATTTCGAAGTCCTGATGGCCCGCGGACACCTGACGAAGCAGCCTCTCGGTTGGGCCAATGTTGAGAGTTTTCTCAAGGTCTGCTATGGGAGTTGGGGGCAGAAGGGCTGCTTCTCGGTGAACTCTATGCGCGAGTTCGCGGACCTCCCCCCAAAAGCCCGCCAGATCATGGTCGCGAGCGTAATGAGAGCCCATCAACTGCTCATCGACAATCTAGCTGCAGCGCGTGGATCTCGTGACGATAATGATTCCCTCGCTGGCTTGATCGTCACGTTCTTTAGCGGAATTTGCCTGGAGCAGAACCTCGGTCCCGACCGGGCGCGAATTACGAAGAAGATCGACGCCTTCATGCGGCTGATTCGCGCAATCTGATCGTCGAGTAAGACGAAGAAGGAAGGAATCCTGAACCATTCACCACCTTGGCGCGGTTCGGATTTTCCTGCTTAATGTTTGCTGCTTCTTCACTTCGTTTCAAAATCGGTGGAGACGCTGAGTTTCTTCCAAGTTCGTGCTTCCTCTTCCTCGGCCAGATATCTGCCTTCACGATCAATCAGTCCAAGTCTGGGATCAGTTAACGCGAAGCGATGAGAAGAGGCGGCGAATGGCGATATCAAGAGGCACCGCAGCGGAGCAAGGAGGGAAGAAAGTCGTCCACAAGCTTCAGAGATGGATCCGACTTTCTGCGAACGATCGCCCCAAACCAACACGTTGTCAAAAGTACCGCTAATTTGGTGGAGTCTTGCGCGACGGCGGTTCCTTTCTCAATGTGAACGAGTGAGATTAAGTCGCCCAACTGCCTGTCCCAGACGTTTATGCCGTCGGCAATTCTTTGCCCGATGTCGGGCGGGATTGCCAGAGCCTCGGCAGCGAAAACCGCGAGCAATTGGAGTGGAGCTATTTCGATCATCGGCGGTTCCATGGCTAAGAATTGGAAATGATGCTTCAGTTGATCGTATGCACTCTCTCCCGGCTCTAGAGAGAGTGACTGATAGATAGCGGCAAATTGGCGATCGACGAGGATTGAGGCAAGTTCTTCTTTACTCCTGAAATAGTTGTAAAAAGTTCCTTTAGGCGCATTCACGGCTGCGGCGATGCGGTGAATGCTCGCTTCCGGATAACCGACGTCCTGAAACAGTTTGCCGGCTGAGAGAAGGAGCATCTCGCGGGTATTGGTTGCTCGATGGGCGACCTGATGCTGAGTGCGAGACATTTACCCCGATGTGGCGACGAACCACTCGTTCATGGCTTGTCGAAACCAGTCAAATTTGTGATTTCCGATCACAATCATGTTCCTTAGTAAGCTCGCCTAACAACGGCGTCCCGCGAATGGTATTCTTGGAGCCATTCAAGATGGCCGGTCGTCTTCCATGGAGATCGCCGTGAATAAAACTCACGCCCGCGAACAGAATCGGGATTCCTCGTTCTCGCCTGAAACCCCTGCAAGCGCCCACGGTGCGCAGATGGCGAAGTATTTCACGATGAACCAACCGCCCCATGTTGCGCTCGATTCTGTGGTTTCCGTCGTCCGGCCGCAAATGGCGATTACCCGGCTGATTGCACGGAGCGGCATCCCGGAGCGAACTGCGTCCATCCCACCTGAAGAGGCCTATGTTGTCTCGCTGCACCTGAATCATGCGAATTCAGGAGAATGGGAACTCTGGACCGATGGCAAGTACACAAAGACGGGGACATGGCCGGTGGGCGGAGTCGCAATGTGTAACCTGGAGTCTAATACCACCATTCGCAATCCGGGCCCGATCGATTGGATTCACTACCACGTCCCGCGTGCAACTTTAGATTCGGTGTCGGATGATGCCGGAGTGCCTAGGGCTAAGCGTCTTTACTGCGTTTATGGAACTCCCGACCCAACCCTGCATCACCTAACGCAAACGATTTTGCCGTATCTGAATAGGCCGGAGATATTTTCTCAGTTGTTCATGGATTCGTTCACCATGATGATTTGCTCTCATCTGGTCGGGCGATACGGTCAAGCTCCAGCTGTCCAACATTTCAAGGGTGGCCTTGCTACGTGGCAAAGCCGACGCGTTGTGGAATTATTTCATGGGCACTTGGACGGCGACGTAAAACTGGAAACACTTGCCCATGAATGTGGGCTCTCAGTCAGTCATTTTGCGCGATCATTCAGGAAGTCCTTTGGAACTTCCGCACATCGCTACCTGATTCTGAAGCGTGTCGAACTCGCGAAAGCTCTTCTGTCGGGAACGAATAAAACATTAGTGGAAATTGCCGCGCAGGTAGGATTCTCTGATCAAGCCGCACTTACCCGGACGTTTGCGAATGTCGTTGGCACTACTCCGGCAAAGTGGAGGCGCGAACACGTACGTAGCAGGAATTTTGTCGAAATACCCAAACGCCAATTCCTTCAATCACACGAATAGATCTCATCCTCAAGTCAACGGTCGGGGGCGGTATTGCCCGCGCTCGTCTCTGGACGCAATATCGTCGTGGATTTGAGATTTGGTTAGAGTTCCCGCCTTGAACACGAGCCAGGAGTGTTCTTTTGGCCCGTTTAACTCCGCATTTGAGCAGGAATCGACAAAAAGGGTTCGTGTCTTCAAGAGTGCAGTGGCCGTTCCTGACTATGGTTGGTCGCATGTGCAGGGCCCGATACACGAATCGCTGAAGCTCAAAATAGATAGGAGAAATGTTCATGAAGAGGACTTACTCGGTTGTAATGCTACTTGCTGTGTTCGTGAGCCTGACCCTACTGATGAGGAAGACTGCTAGAGTTGCGGCTGCGGCGCCAGACGGCATTAAAAGCGTTGTGCTTGTCCACGGGGCATTCGCCGATGGCTCCGGCTGGGACGCCGTAGCAAAGATCCTTGAGAAGGATGGTTACAAGGTTTCGGTGGCACAGCCCCCGGAGACCTCATACGCCGACGACCAAAAGTATACAAAGGCCGCCATCGATGCCATGGGCGGGCCGGTTGTCCTGGTCGGCCATAGCTACGGTGGGTCTATTATCACCGAAGCCGGCAACAATCCAAACGTTGCGGCGCTTGTCTATATTGCCGCGTTTGCGCTCGATGAGGGTGAGAGCTGCGCGTCGATCGAGACGGCCGTGCCGCAAGCTTCAAAGGCGTTCAAGCCGGATAGCAACGGCAATTGGTGGATCGAACAGGACCATTTCGCTGCCGACTTCGCAGCGGATATTCCCCCAGCCCAGGCTCACTTCATGGCTATAGCGCAAGTGCCGATCTCCACTGATGCATTCACCCACAAGGTCACGAATCCCGCCTGGAAGAACAAGCCGACCTTTTACATGGTGGCCAGTTCAGACCGCTCGATCAATCCGATACAGGAGCGCATGATGGCGAAGCGCGCCAATGCCAAGACAGTCGAAGTGAATGCCAGCCATGTGGCCTACATGTCTCACCCGAAGGAAGCAGCCAAGCTCATCGAAGAGGCTGCGACATCCGCACATGCCAATTAGTAGTCAACAGGTCTTTGCGCTGCAATCGAAAATGTAGATTAGCGCGAAGGCATTCGAAATCGAAAATCAACCGATCCATATGGATCTTTAAAAAGGAGAATCATCGTGAGTCAGCATATTAAGAATGTAGTTCTGGTGCATGGAGCTTTCGCGGATGGCTCGGGCTGGAAGAGTGTCGCGGACATCCTCAAGAAGGATGGCTACAGAGTGTCGGTGGCACAGCCACCCGAGACCTCGTACGCCGACGATCAAAAGTACACAAAGGCCGCCATCGATGCCATGGGCGGGCCGGTTGTGCTGGTCGGCCATAGTTATGGCGGGTCCATCATCACCGAGGCCGGAAATCATCCAAACGTCGCAGCACTGGTCTATATTGCAGCATTTGCTCTCGATGAAGGTGAGAGCTGTGCGTCGATCGAGACGGCGTTGCCGCAAGCATCGAAGGCGTTTAAAGCGGACAGCAATGGGCTTTGGTGGATCGACGAGGCGCACTTCGTCGCCGACTTCGCAGCGGACATTCCACGGGATGAGGCGGAGTTCATGGCTATAGCGCAGGTGCCGATCTCTACCGACTCGTTCACGCACCAGGTAAAGAATCCCGCGTGGAAGCACAAGCCCACCTGGTACATGGTGGCCACCGAAGACCGATCGATCAATCCGGACCAGGAGCGCATGATGGCCAAGCGCGCTAAGGCGGAGACAGTCGAGGTGAAGTCAAGCCATGTGGCCTACATGTCTCATCCGAAGGAAGCAGCCAAGCTCATCGAAGCGGCTGCCACCTCCGAACGGATCAATGTAGCTGCCTGAGGAGTACGCAGTGAAAGATCACATCACCATAGAAGGACATGACGGCGCGTTCGCCGCTTATATCGCACGGCCGAAGACTTTGCCGGCTCCCGCCGTTGTGGTTCTGCAGGAATTGTTCGGGGTGAACGCCGATATTCGCAAGCACTGCGATGAACTGGCGGAACAAGGTTATCTCGCGCTAGCTCCAGACCTGTACTGGCGGCAGGAGCCGGGCGTCGACCTGAATGTCACCTCCCAAGCCGACTGGGACCACGGCCTTCGCCTCTATTCGGCGTATGACCGAGATGCGGGAGTAAGGGATATAAAGGACACCGTTGACGCAGCACGCAGTCTCCCGGAATGCAATGGCAAGGTTGCCTTGCTCGGATATTGCCTCGGCGCGCTGATGGTCTTCATGACAGCCGTTCGCAACAACGGCATCGACGCGGCGGTCTGGTATCACGGCGCCGATACTGACAAATATCTGGGAGAGGTCGATGGGCTCCATGCGCCCATCCTCATGCATGTAGCCGAGGAGGATGAGTTTATTTCCAAGGCTGCACAAGCGCAGATCAAAGCGGCGCTTGCTAAGAAGCCGAACGCGACGGTCTACAGCTATCCGGGCCAAAGTCATGCCTTCTCTCGTCATGATGGGGCACACTACAACGCCGCGGCGGCTCACCTTGCCAATGGCCGGACGAGCGAATTTCTACAACAAAAACTGCGGTGACCTTCGAGATGACAAGCAAAATCGAGATAGAGCGGTTCAGTCTGACGACTTCCAAGCAATTTGATGAAGTAATAGCCGATGTGAACGCCGGCATCGGTCATCCGGATATGGCTGAATTTGGGAGATCAACTCACGAAGCGCGCTCTCTTGCCGAGCTGAACAGCGCAGTCGAGAAAGGCCTGAGTACAGTGGGACTGATGCAGTTTATGCAGTTGGATCACGGCACGATTCTGCGCAAAGAAACGGGCCGCGAGACTCCGAAGATGATTCGCTTCGTCATTGGTAATCCCCTCATCATGAAGGAAATGGTCAAGCATGTTCCGGATGCGGGCTCTTACGCGCCGGTCACCGTGCTTGTAGATGAGCGCGCCGATGGCGTCCATTTGTCATATGATAGGATGGCGAGCTTCTTGGCCCCTTATGGGAATCGCGACGCGCTAGAGGTCGCCCGGAATCTCGATAAGAAAATCGAAGATCTCTTACGGCAGGCCGCGGCTTGACCAGTCCTCGTTGCGAAGCGAGAATCTCACTCTCTAGAATCCGGCGCCAGCAGGAGGATCTTCCCAACGCGACCTTTCTCCCCTAGCACATGTGCTTCAGCTGCATCGCGCAGCGGCATCCGGCGAGCAATCGGCAGAATGAACTTGCCATCGCGCACGTCATCGGCAAACTCACGCACCTTGGATGGGTCAGCCTGCGCACGCACGCGCGTAATCTTCACTGTCGGATTTTTGGCTGCCGCACTTTCCGGCAACACAGCGGTGTAGCCAAAGGAGCCGCTCTGCTTTACCTTCCCGATCAGCTTCGCTGCGACGTCACCGCCAACGGTGTCCGCAATTGCATCCACTAAGCGGAAGTTTTCAATCGCATTATCGTCATCAATCGCTAGCACGTCAGAGACCCCGAGGGAGCGGGCGTCATCCAGCTCTTTCCCGCGAACACCTGCAATCACCTGCGCGCCTATCTTCTTGGCCGTATGCACTGCCGCGCGCCCAACACTGCCCAGCGCTCCCGTGATCAGAACGACCTGTCCCTTTTGCACGTTTGCCGCAAGGCGTACAAGCTGGTCTCCCGTGAGCGAAATCAGCGGGATCGCGGCCGCGTTCGCCAGGTCCACGCCATCCGGCAGATGCGCCACGTCCGAATCGTTCACCGCAACCAGTCCGGCATAGGTCGCGTTGGATAGTGCAAGAACGCGGTCGCCGGCCTTGAAGTGCTTCACATTTGCGCCCACGGCCCGTACGATGCCACTCACATCGCGGCCCAGAATTGCCGGAAACAACAACGGAGAATCCTTCTGGCGTATCCCTGAGCGCAGTTTCCAGTCGATCGGATTAACGCTCGCAGCGGCTGCCGCGATCAGTACCGTACTTCCGCTAATCTGCGGTTCGGGAACGTTGTCTTCAAATTTCAACTTCTCGGGACCACCGTACTCATGCAGCACCACTGCCCTCATCACGCATCTCCCAGAGTTCCAGGTATATTCCGCCACAAAATCAGATGCACGGGAGCCGACTCGCGTCTCGGGATAACTTCCGGCTTGCCGCTCGGGAATAAAATCCGCAAGCGGGCTCGAATTTGGGTTTGAGGCGTGGTTGGTGGCTGTTTCTACACGTCGGGAACCCAGATAGCGAGGTGGCACTTGAGGGCCTCTGAAGTCGGAAATCATTGAGAACGACGTGGCTCAGGCGCTGGCGATTGCCGCGACTAAATTCGTAAATTCTTTTTGAATTTCTGCCGCTTTCGTCGTGCGGTATCCCAACTCAGCGGCCAGAGTTTGCAGTTCAATATGCCACTCCGGAAGAATGTTCGTCTCCGGTGGAAACGGATGGGTATTTCTCTCCCCGAAAATTCGCTCCGCCGCCGCGCGTGCGCGCACGCGGTCCAGTTGGCCGAGCATGTCGACAACGAGGATATCGAGTATGTCGCGTGCGCGATCCTGCCTTTGAGGACCGGTACACGCATGAAGCTTCTGCGCCACTTGCTCATTGATCCCAAGACAACGTACTTGGTTGGTGATGGGCAGGCCCATTTCGGCCACACCTTCAATGGCGGGCGTCACTAGGTCTACCTCGCGTGCTTCGCCCGGACCGAGGTCCACTTCAATGGTCTGCCATGCCCGTGTTTTGTATTCCACGGCAACTTCGACCCGGACGGTGTCTGCCAGTTCCATCTCGTGCTGTTCGGGCTTCAGACGGAAGGTGAAGTCGTCAAAGCTGAGTTGCAATACTTCCGAAAGCCGCCGAATACGTTCGGCGCGGTTGCCTCTAAGACCAAGATCGAAATCTTTGGTAGTGCGCGCCGCCCGCGCGAAGCGCAGTTCCATAGCGGCTCCGCCTTTCAGGTAGTAGATATCGATGACACCTTTCTCGACGGCGCTCTCCAGAACGCCGCAAAGTGCGAGAAACGAGACCCAACGGCGAAGCCTTTCCTGATCAAGACCCTGCTCGCGAGCCACACGTCCGAGAGTCTTCTCCAACCGCTCAACCTGCTTCGGGGTCATGAGCTAAACTTCCCTACGTTTGCCTCTCGTGCCCCTTTCGCGTGTACGTATCGATTGAGACGGCGAGTGAGCGCTGAGGCTTTCTCGGCGCTAATGTAGCCTTGCTTGCGCGCATCTTTCAGAGCGCCTCGCGCCAATCCGACACGGCCAGTTTCTTCCAAAACTTGGGAAATGGCTTTTTCGATCGTGGTCACGGGAAGTCCTTCGCGATTGACGATATCCGATGCTCGCAAATCAGCCCGATGAATTTCTACCCACTTGGGACGGCGGCGGCGGAGGCGGGCACTTTTCGGCACTGTGATCTGTACGCGTGACGGATTCGCATCAGAAATGCCATAAACGGCCAACGCGGTCTCGTGGGATAAGGCTATTTTTTTCGGCCCGCTGTCAGCACGTGCCCACAGGATCGCTTCGCGATATTGCCCCAAGCGATCCGACGGGAAGTAAGGAATTCGATACACTCCGCGCGCCACACGCTGAAGTTTTCCCCGTTGGGTCAGACGCGCCAGAACTGAATCCTTGATGCCAAGGCTGCGGGCCTGCGCCGCTGTCACGAAACCCTCGTTTTCTTCGGCAAACGGCAGCAGTTCATCAATGCGAGATCGCATGTCCCTAGTATCAACAGCAATATCATCCTTTGTCAATATAGTTCCATAATAGAACTATATTGACAGCTTAGGATCGAGGGGATGCGACTGTCCTTTAACTGTCCAATAAGGATTCCCTAACGCTATTTACAAGGCTTTTCAGGGGCCACCAGCGTCTTGTAAGTTGTTGAAAAAACTAGTATTTTTGGACTCCCAACCCAACGAAGGACGACGCCGAGAAAAAGAGCGGCTTTTTCTACTGTCGTACTTGCGGCTTGCACTGGTTTGGACGGTACAACTCGGAACAGTGTCCCGAAGGTCCGCAACACGGTAAGCCAATCCAAGTAGCGATGCTGTGCCGAGAGTGTGACGGCTTCATTCCGATTGACCGTCTGGCCGAACATTTTGCAACTGTGAAGCATGAGCGACTCTTATGAAGCCAAAATACAGACCACCACTTAGGGACGAAGAAAAACAGGTATTCAAGGAGCAACGTGCTTCCAACTTGAAGCTAAGGGACGAGGCGGTGAAACTGTATGATGAGAAGATATTAGGGAAGGACGACTCAATCTCAATCAAGACGCTCTCTGGCGGTCGTCCAGAATCGAACCGCCGAAAGTTCTAGTCAAGCCTCCGAGGGATTGCTTATGCCCCGCATTAAAATCCGCCTCCACCAGATGAATAATGGAAAGATTGAGATGTCCTGTCAGGCGATTAAGCAGCCTCATTCCCGGCCATACGATACACCAGCGGATGCTAAGGCAGCGCTGTTGCATTTTGGCGTACCTGACGATAACGCTGATGCTTTCCTTGCCGCTATGCGGCCTAGCGAATGGATAGATGTTGGCGAATATGAGACTGAAGAAAACATCTTAAAAGAAACTGGATTTGCAGCCGTCGTATGACAATCGGCCAGCAGAGGACGAAATCATGGCAAATCTGTTAGAGCAGGAAGCGGAACGGCTCAAGGCCAAGTATCCACTTTTTTATCATCCCACTATCGAACACAATCTCAAATGGGTCAGCGAGGAAATGACTCTCAAGGCGGGGAGCGTTTCCATAAGCGAGGGTCTGATTGCTATGAGTACGGACTTGCCGTCTCTCACCGCCAGACGCCCGAAGGCCGCACGCAAGCGTGGTGGCACAAAGCGGATGAGTAAGAGATAGAGATTATGAACGCCCCTCTGGCCGCCCTGCTGCTTGAGCACGACTGGATAGATGCAGTCAACGCTTCCTCCACCATCGTTATTGCCCTATTCACGGTGGCGATGTTCTTCGTGGTGAAGTATCAGCTAAAAGCCAGCAAAGACATCGAACGTGCCTGGGTCATGCCGAAGCTCACGAAAGACCCGATGGGCTTGCTGCTCTGCGAGAACACCTCGATAAACGGCACACAGAAGTCCGTGACGACTACTGCGGCTCTTCTGTTGACGGTTAGGAATGATGGCAATGGACCAGTGTGGGTGAAACGATTCTTGGCACGGCTTGTCCTCGTGGATTCATTGGACCAGTTGCCGAAAAAGCCAGAACTCAGCATAGAGGATGACCAGCATTGGTATCCGCCTCCATTCGTGGACACGGAGAGCGTTAGATTTCAGATCACCGCCAATGGCAGCCAAGTCGCCAAAGAAAAGATCGTGGCCTATGGAAAGATTACGTACCTGGACAAGTTTCGAGAGGAACGATTTTCCACATTCGGTTATTTCATTGAATCAGGAGGGTCGAAGGTGGAACGCCTTGAGGCTCATCCTGAATACAATCGGACTACGTAGATTATACGGCACTGAAACGCGCGTGGAGGCCAAGTGAACGCTGAACCTGTCGTGAAATACTGATACGCTGCCCTTCGATGCAAGACGTGCTCTGCATTGATGATTATCAAGTATCTCGGCGTTGCCAATGGCAAGGCGATTCACACGCTAGTTTTCCCGCAGACGCCCATGCTTACGGTGTTCTCTATGCCCTGCGAATCGTGCGGCTCTAGGCACCAGTACATTAGAACCGACGTGGAAGCGGTCACCACGGAACAAGCCCCGCCGTCCGACTTTGTAGATCAGATGTCTTTGGCTTCGCAATCAAATATCCATTTAGACCCGCTTCCACCCATTCATTAACCATAGAGCCGATGACGGCTCACTGGGGAGTTGCGGACCCAGCCGCGGTCCGAGGGACGGAAAAGGAAATTGAACGGGCATACCGGGATCAGGTAACAGGTTGCAACATCTTCCGAAATGTTTTCTGCGTGGAATACTTCCCGTAGAGAGAGACTGCCCGTGACAGCTTTCTCTGGTCCATCTCTTTGGCTTTTTCGCGAACGCGAGAAAAGACAGCGTCGCGATCCTCCGCGAGGTCGTCCAATTCGTTAACAAGATCAACCAGCAGAAATTCGGGAGAGAGTTGCTTTGGAACATTCATGCGACGCTCGAAGGTGACCATCCGATTGCCGAGCGGAAATGTCCCATGCCGTTTCTGGTTGTAGACAACCCGTTTGTTGTAGAGCTGCGTTGTCCCAAGCCCCAACTGGTTGTAGGCATTCGGGGAGGTCACGACAAAACGGTCGGTCTTCAAGAACGCTTTCACCAGTTCGTGCTCGTCTGCGGGAGCCTCTCCAAATTCAAATTTGCGAGGGCTGTAATACAAGCCGGTACGGAGCTTCTGTAGGGTCCCGTCGTCAGTGAGTTCTTTGAGATGTCGATCAACACTACGGGACCAGGGCAGAAGGTCTTCTCTGCGGTACACACGTCCAGGACGGAGATGTCGCCTGAATTGTTCTAGAGTGCTAGTTCGCATTATGCCTCGATCCTCTAGAGTTACTTTGTACGTCCTCAGAATTATCAATGATTTTAATAATATTTCATGCATAACAGCATATAACTACTTTTCAAGACGATCCTGAGGAGGAAAATCTCCGCTCCGACCTCGAAGGCCGACCACGTACGTCGTACAGCCTACACGTATATCGCCCTGCGGCTGACGGAGGGAGCTAACATCTATCAAATCGCTAAGGACTATCGCACGAGCGTTGGAATGATCGAGAAATATTACGCTGTGCACATCAAAACCTCGCTTGACACCGCCACCATCAATGTCGTCCGCTCGAAAAAGGATTGGTCGGAGGAAGAAGAAGTATGAGCGCAACGGCTTATGGGAAAGTTGGCAAGCAACGGACTCGACCAACTGGAGTTATTTCTCCTCGTTGACCGCTGCCGTTTGCTGTAGTTCCCGCTGCAGTTGCAGTAATTGGCGAAGTTGATCCGTGCTCGCCGAAGCCGTGGACTGTGAACTACCTAATGTGGCTCTTCCCGAAGCTTTGCTGGAACTTGCAGTCTTTTCGAGCACCACATAGATGGCAGTGTTCGCAGGGATCGTGACCACGACATGTTCCGTCAACGCGAGTCTCGATACCTGCTCGTCAGAAGCTTCGCCGACATTGTTGCTGAAGCGCTCCCGCAGCATGTCCTCTTCACTTAAAGGCTGGTCTAGGTTGCCTCGGCCCACCAGCATCGCCCCCACCTCGCCGATCCCCGATAAAGACCGAACGAGCACGTTCTTCCCCGTGTTCTTGCCTTCGACCTTGCCCTTGGGTGGGCCGAGGCTCAAGTTTGTCGCAACCCCTTCGATGGGGACGGCCGCTCCGTCTGGCAGCATCAACGAATCGAATTGGATCGTCATATACCCTGAGCGGTCGGCCTGCTGAATATGCCCTATGGCCTTTGCACCGGCCGGAACGATGATCTCCCCCTCACGTTCGTAGTTGTACTCAATCACGGCCAACACCGGTGTCCTGACCGCCGTGCTTGCTGCCGATTCCAAACGCGCTCGTAGGCACGAGCCAGTGGGCAGTCCGAGGTCGATCTCAGGCTCACTGTTGGCCAATTTTGGAGAACCGCCTTGTGAGGCCGAAACGTTGCGCACGTAAGCGACAGAAGATTTCTCCAGTGCCTCCCTTTCGGCTTTGCTCAGATCTCCTGGTTGCATGCTTCCATCAGCCCCAGGTTGATACGGAGGCGCCTGCCATTGCTCAGGAAAAGGGGGTACCGAAGCTAACGTTCCGCTCTGGGTGCTCGGTGACGGCGGCGCCGACTGCCTGGTCGCCGTTCGCTGTAGATCCTGCTCATCAAGGAAGCCTTCGTGGGTTGCTTTTGTTGGGGGCCTGCCGGAATCGGTGATCGGCAAGAGACTTGGTTCAACGGATGGAGATTCACTAGGCTGAGTTGGGTCCTGCTGGCCCGGAACCGTTCCTTTCGGCTTTTGAACTGAGTGCTTATGAGGAACCGAGAGGGCGACAAACAGCAGCAGGGCCACCACCAGGCCACCGGCTCCGATGATCACAAGCTTGTTCTGTTGAAATTGTTGCCGTGCCCGTTGCCGCGTCCGAGTCGCTATGTCAATCGTCTGTCCGGCCGCGGTTGGCACTTCAGGTAGGTCGGCTGCTGCTTCTGGAACCATGTCCCCCACATCCGTCCCGTTTCCATTCCGTCCGTTTTGCGGAATCATCTCGTTTCTCCTTCTGGTGCCACGAATGAGACCGGGACAAGAACTGGTTGATCCACGCCTTCCGCTTGCGCGACCTGGAGCAACATTTGTTCTCTGGATTCTTTGAACGAGGGGCGGTCGAACACCACGACCCCGTCTGCTCTGGCACCCGGCGGCAGACGTCGGATCGTCATCGTATAGTCCTTGATGGGCACGGGTTCCGCCTTTACCGCTTTTTTGTGCTTTTCGTTAGACTTGCCCGCAAGCTGAATCTGCGGAGGCAGCAGTTCAATCGTTTTCGACGAAGCATTGAGCACCGAGAACTCCACTGTCATCTGCTGATCCTTCTCGGTGATTCGTCCTACGGCAACCTGTAGAAGTTTGCCTTGCCAATGCGGATTCGGATCGCGTTGCGGTCTGACGGGTTCTTGGGTGCTGGTCGCAGGTGCGTTGCTCCCAACAGCGCTTGGCAAGGGATCCGGTACGACACTCTTCGTCTCGCCAATCACGAAAGTGGACTGCGAATTCCCGAGCAGAAAGCTGTGCGGAAGGTCGTACTGCAGTACGAAGTCAACCGCGCCAGCACGATCCGAGTTTCCCACACTGACCAAGTGCAACGAAATCTCATGCCCGGTTCTAGTCGTGATCAATGCGTTGGTTTCGGCGCGACTTGCGGTCGTCGGCTTCAGGAACACCAGTCGAGGCTCAGCCTCGGAATGTTCGGCCTTGAAGGTGCCAGGATTTCCCAAGACCACCGAACTGACATCCTCGGGCAATCGTACGGAACTGACGTAGCCCGGCCGCAGGTGCAGGACGGTCACGCTTTGTGTGTCGAGCGTCAGGCGCACAATTCGCGCATCGGGTAGAAGCCTTGGAGGTGAGTCAGTTTGGGCCACGCAATAGGACAGCGTTATCAAATGCACAAAAATCCAACAAATTTTCATTGGATTACTCTGCTCCTTACCGGCGCGGGATTCGCTCGTCTACTGCCCGCAAGTTGTGGTCGACAATTGGCCCTGATTCGAGATACATAGGTCACGACTTCAGCATTTTGGTAGGCGAGACCACGTCGTGTAACCACGTATTCACCAGCAATGTAACCGGCTGCAACCAATCGCAGATCTCCTTGGAATCTGTGCATAAGCCAGGCGAGGTAAAGCACACCGCCGGAAACGTTCTCGTTAACGTTGCAACGGTCTCGTACTCCCAGTCGTGCGGCCGTTGAGGGCATTAACTGCATCAGGCCGACCGCGCCCTTGTGCGAGATGGCGCATCGATGCCAACCAGATTCCTGTTGAACAATCGCCCGCACAAACGCTATGGGCACTCCGTAGTGTTGCGCATACACCGCAACGTAGTATTCGGCTTCGAGCCGAGTAGGTGTTCTTGATGGCTGGGCCTGACAGCATAGAACACCGCAAGCAACTACTGCGAAGCCGAGGTACCTGGTCATGCTGCGCTCCTCAGCGCTTCCTGGGTGTATTGCTGGGCGTCGTAGATCAGGCTGGCAAACCCGTCACGCAGCAGCAGTTTTCTGCGGTCGGCCTCTGTCTTGGCCAGGAGGGGCAATAAGATGTCTCGCATTTCTGGTGTGACTCGCTCCGCCCCTAGAACCCTTAACGCCTGCGCTAAATCCAGAATCTCGGACACGGATGGTGGTTTCTCCAGACTCCAGCCGCGTAGCGCCTTGGCCAGCCCGGCCATTCCTGCGTGAAATTCGCGGCTCGAATCCGGCGTTCTCAGGGCCACAATCTCGGCCTCTCGCTCTGCTGTCGGATGTTCGACACGTAGGTAGAAACTGCGCCGCCGCAGGGGATCGCCGATGCGCCTCTCCTCGTTCGAGGTGAGCACAACGAAGGGAATACTCCTAGCTTTGATGGTGCCCAGCTTCGGAATGCTCAACTGCCACACGCTCAGCAATTCCAGCAACAGTGCTTCAAAAGCGTGGTCCACCTTGTCCAATTCGTCGATCAGCAGGACGCAAGGCTTCTCGTACTGCAGCGCCCGTAAGAGCGGACCGGCACTGAAGAACTGTTGGCCATGCAACTCTGCCTGTAAGAATTCCCAATCGGCACCGGCGGACTTGGATCTCAGTTCCACGCAGAGCTTTTGCAGGGACTCATCGAATCTTCCGATTGCCTTCTCTTCGTTGATACCCTCATAGCATTGGAGACGATCGACTGTGGTGTTCGCCGCCTCGGCGACTGCATATGCCAGTTGGGTCTTTCCGCTGCCGGCGGGGCCTTCTAATAGCAGCGGCTTATGCAGTTTCGCCGCCAAGTAAACTGTGGTCGTGGCAATCGAATCGGCGATGTAGCCAGTAGACCGAAGCCGTTCGCTGACTTCTTCAAGGGATGAGAACACCCGTGGCTCCCGTGCTCCCGACGAATTTCTCGTACGCGAGCGTCAGAAACCTAACTCCGAAGGAGATCTCGGTCAAATCGTGGTACTGTTCGGAGTCTTGAGTCGGCGATTCTAGGATGTCCATTGGTCCCCTCCCAGAAATCGCTCGTGCCCATCCGGCACCTTCGATGCCCTCAAGACGCGGAGATCGTAGGCCGCGTCATTGGCTTTGCGCACCGAATCGCTCAGTTGCAACCGAAAGCTGCGGTAAGTGCTTCCGCCGGCCCCGGTTTGCTTTGACTGCTTCCCTACGCAGGTCCGAAATTTCGTATTGAGTCAAAGTTTCGCGAGTTGCATCGACAAGATGGCCATGGCCATGACAATAGTCTTGGCCAAGACATAATTCCTACAGTTTGTGACACGTGCGACGGAATTCGGGTGATACAAAATTGCCTCCTCGTGCGAACAACTGAGGAAGGTCTCGGGAGACCCCGTGCTTGATTCCCCGCGGCACGGGTGGCTGAGGGGGTCTGCCGGGACCTTTACTTGATCGCCCGTTGTACCAAATACACAAGTTCTCGCTACCAGTGTGGCGCCGGTTACGAGTGCCTGACAATAATCACAAGAACGACTGATGAGCCAGACAAGAATTCGCCTAACTCGCGCGGATCTATACGAGAAAGTTTGGGCCACTCCAATGCAGATACTTGCCAAGGCATTTGGCATGTCCGACGTTGGTTTGGCAAAGGTCTGCCGAAGGCACAACGTTCCTGTGCCGCCAGTGGGATCTTGGCGGCGAAAGGAAACCGGCTACAAGGTCACTCGCCCTCTATTGCCCGTGGCAAAGGATGGCGTGGAGCATCTGGACATCTACGT
>CAVWWW010000008.1:0-27574 GCA_963758745.1 uncultured Acidobacteriaceae bacterium | reverse complement strand
CAATCGTGCTCCAAGGTATTCGTTGCATGCGCGGATTATACAAAGGGTTCGATTCGAATGGAGCCTAGTTTTGTTTCTTGTGATATACCCCTCACCCAGAGGTCTTTAATAGTCAAAGACTTAGCGGGAAAATTCGTTCCGGTCTTTGAGTTTAAACGGGTTAAGGGTAAAGTCTTTATAAAACATAGAGTTGCGACTCGGAACAGTTCGCTGGCCAATTCGGGAACCCGGTACCACTTTCCGATTGTTGGAGAGTCTCTTAATCGTGGCGTGGCGAGGGGTTTACGTCAAGGAAATTCGGTGACGACGGATTGTAGGCTGCAGGTGCGTTGATGTTGACTCGTCAAGGAAGAAAAGCCTCACAGTGCCGACGGTCGTGGAGGGCCCCTTCTCGAACAGCGCGAGAAGGGGCGCACCCCCAGCTATTTCCAGTTCAGAGTTAGAAAACGTTGAGCTATACTCGCCGCTGAAGTGGCCCACCCGCCACCCCTAGTTGACTTGATGCCAGACAAGAGCAACCCCAGACCGGGTCCACCCGCCTCTTTTCCTGAATCCAGATTGGATTGTTAGCGACGTTATGAAAGTATCTGGGCCCATCGCAGTTGTCGCAGAAGAGCTGTATGTCCGAAGTCGTTAGCGGAAAAATCCAGTGGGAACTGGTGATCTCTCCTTCTCCAAAGAGGTCGGCGATTTCCACCGTCGAGCAGGGTGGACTCGATTCTAGGAAATCCTTAAACGTCCTAGCTGGTTCATCTCGTTGGGCGTCGTCGGCCTTCGGCTTGTCGTTTGACGTTACCACCCGTTTACCATCCTCTAGTCTGCAGCATCTGCCCTTCATCCAGCCCGGACACAGCCAGCCCCTTCATAGCTCCTACTAAGTCCTCGCTAACTTCGAGTAACACCTTGGGGTCCTGATAGTGCGTGGCGGCTTTTACTATGGCTCTTGCGCGCTTTTCGGCTTCGGCTGGGTCGGCGAAGGTGGTGCTGTCTTTCATGAAGATGCCGCTGCCTACGAAGACGGCTTCGGCTCCTAGTTGCATAACCAGGCTGGCGTCGGCGGGGGTGGCTATGCCTCCGGCGCTGAAGTTGGGGACGGGGAGCTTCCCTTCTTTGGCGACCATTTTGATCAGCTCGTAGGGGGCGGCATGCTCTTTGGCTTTGGCGTAGAGTTCTTCTTCGCCTAGGACGGTGAGAATTTTCATCTCCTGCACGATCTGGCGGATGTGCTTGACGGCGTGGACCACGTCTCCGGTGCCGGCTTCGCCTTTGGTGCGGATCATGGCGGCGCCTTCGGCGATGCGGCGGAGAGCTTCTCCGAGGTTGCGGGCTCCGCAGACGAAGGGGACTTTGAAGGCGTGCTTGTCAACGTGGTGAGCCTCGTCGGCGGGAGTGAGGACTTCGGACTCGTCGATGTAGTCGACGCCTAGTTCTTGCAGTATCTGGGCTTCGGCGAAGTGGCCGATGCGGCACTTGGCCATCACTGGGATATTGACCGCAGCCATGATCTCGCGAATCATTTTGGGCGAGGCCATGCGCGCGACTCCGCCTTCGGCGCGGATCTGGGCGGGGACTCGCTCGAGGGCCATGACGGCTACGGCTCCGGAGCGCTCTGCGATCTCGGCTTGTGCGGCGGTGGTTACATCCATGATTACTCCGCCTTTTAGCATTTCGGCGAGGCCGGTTTTCAGGCGAAGGCTGGTGGTGTGTCCGTTGGGCGTTTTTCCGTTGTTCGGCGACATAAGTGGGCTCTCTCTGAACTCTCGTTTCTGAGCTTATATTTTACAGCCCGGTCGAGAATCGCGGTACCTCGATTGCCGCTAGCGCTCGACAAAGCGGGCAAACATGCGCTGCGGATCGATAGCGATAAAGAGGCCGCGGCTACGGGCCAGGACTTCATTTTTCTCGTTGAGGATCTCGGCCATGTTGATGTGCTTGCGGCCGTTGACCTCGACCTCGCGCGATTCGACGCGTAGCGGTTGATGCAGCGGCACCGGCTTCAGATAGTTCACGGTCATCTCGGAGGTCACCGCCACAATATCGCGTAGCTTGTTCACCTTGCCCATGGCCTCGTCGAGGATGGTCGCGATGATGCCGCCGTGGCAGTGTCCGGGCGGGCCGGTGTAGCGCTTGCCCAGGCGGAAGCGGCAGACGAAGCCATTGCGCTCTTCGTCATAGGTGAAGCGCAGGCGCATGCTGTCGGGATTATTTTTGCCGCAGGCGAAGCAATAATTCTTTTGCAGCTTTAGGTACTTGGTGTTGTGTCCGGATTCGGGCTTCTTGCCAGCCATCGAAAGATTCTATCGCGAGCCATCTATTCGGACAGGCTGGACCGGACTTGTGTATCATGTCGGGCAAAATCGTGATCGATGAGGAGGTTCGCGATGTCTACCACCGCAAAAATACAGAGCCCGTATTCGGTTCATCCCGGCGTGGCCATGATTCAGAAATGGGGCAGGAACTGCCGCAAAAGACCGGGCGATCGCTGGAAGAATGGATTGCGCTCACAAAAAAGTCGGGGCCGGCGACGGAGAAGGAACGGCGCGAGTGGCTGAAGAAGGAGCATAAGTTCGGCACAAATAATGCGGCCTGGATCGCGGGACGAGCTGAGGGAAAAAACACCGAGGAGGACTCGCCCGAGGCCTATCTGAAGACGGCTGCTGAGTGGGTGGAGGCTCAGTATGCGGGTCCGCGTGCGGCGTTGCGTCCGCTGTATGAGCAGCTGTTGAAGCTTGGATTTTCTCTGGGCAAGGATGTGAAGGCGTGCCCGTGCAAGACGATGGTTCCCTTCTATCGCAACCATGTCTTCGCGCAGATCAAGCCATCGACGAGCACGCGAATCGATCTCGGGTTCGCGCTCGGAAATATGAAGACGCCGAAGCGGCTGATCGATACCGGCGGATACGAAAAGAAAGACCGCATCACGCGGCGGATTGAGATCAAGTCGAGGGATGATATCGATGACGAGGTGAAGCGGTGGCTGAAGAAGGCGTATGAGATGGATGAATAGGGTGGACATCGCGTCTCGATAACGCTGCAAATCCGCCATGTAGTCATCATGATATGACCATGTCTGTTATAATCTGACCATGAAGAAAATAGCTGCTGCGGAATTCAAGGCGCGTTGCCTCACCCTTATGGAAGACGTCCGCTCGACGCGAGAACCTTTAATCATTACCAAGCGCGGGACTCCGGTAGCCAAATTGGTGCCTGCGGACAATCCGGAGCGGGAATTTATCGGCCGGCTAAGAGGCGTTATCAAGGTCGTGGGCGACATCGAATCCCCTATTGACCCGGATGCGTGGGAATCCTCGCGGTGATCCTACTAGACACACACGCTCTCGTTTGGGCGGTCGAAGATTCCAAGCGTCTTTCCCGGGCAGCTGCATCAGAAATACGTCGAGCACGCCGCCACGGTGGTTTGGCGGTCTCGGCCATAACCGTGTGGGAACTAGCGTGGCTGCTTGCTAGGGGACGAATCCAGGCTATTGGAAGCATTGAAGCGGCGGTTCGCCTGCTGCTTGAAGACGTGACAGTTCGACCCATCACCCCGGAGATTGCGGCCTTGGCGACCCAATTTCCCGATGACTATTCCCAGGACCCTATCGATCGGCTTATCGGCGCGACGGCGAGAGCAGAGGGCCTCACCTTGGTCACTCGCGACGAAAAGATTCGGCGGAGTCGGTTGCTTCGGACGGTGTGGTGACATTCCTTTTGGATTGCGCTTCGGTTAGTCGTAGTATTCCAATCCGAGATGTGTGATCAACTCTTCGCCCTTCAGATGCCGCAAGGTGTTTTTCAACTTCATCAACTGAATGAATAAATCATGCTCCGGATAGAGCCCTGGCGCGGTCATCGGTGACTTGAAGTAGAAGCTCAGCCACTCCTGGATTCCGAGGCGGCGAAGCTCCGGCGTGCGTTGCGCCAAGTCGAGAAAAAGCACCAGGTCGAGCACGATCGGCGCTGCCAGGATCGAGTCGCGGCAGAGGAAATCGACTTTGATCTGCATGGGATAGCCCAGCCATCCGAAGATGTCGATGTTGTCCCATCCTTCTTTGTTGTCGCCGCGAGGAGGGTAATAGTTGATGCGAACTTTGTGGAAGATATTGCCGTAGAGTTCGGGATACAGAGCTGGCTGCAGAATGTGCTCCAGGGCTCCGAGTTTCGATTCCTCCTTGGTTTTAAAGGACCCGGGATCGTCGAGCACTTCACCGTCTCGGTTGCCTAGAATGTTCGTTGAGTACCATCCGCTCAGCCCCAGCAGTCGCGCTTTGAAGGCGGGAGCCAGGACGGTCTTCATCAAAGTCTGGCCGGTTTTGAAATCCTTTCCGCAGATGGGCAGCTCACGATCGTGTGCCAGTTCGTGCATCGCCGGTATATCTACTGTGAGGTTCGGCGCGCCGTTGGCAAAGGGAACGCCCTCCATCAGCGAGGCGTAGGCATAGACCATCGAAGGCGCAATGTTTTCGTCGTTCTCTTTCATCGCTTTTTCGAGCGCCTTCACGCTCTGATGAGCGGCGCTTGGTTCGATAAAAGTTTCTGTTGAGGCGCACCAGATTGTAATCAGACGGCTGGCGCCGCTCGACTTCTTGAAATCGCGGATGTCCTGGCGTAGCTGTTCGGCCAGGTCTAGCTTATTCTTCCCTTTTTTTACATTCGGACCGTCGATCTTTTTCACGTAGTTGTGATCGAACACGGCCTTCATTGGCGTGATGGCGCTGAGGCGGTTCTTTACTTTGTCGAGCAGGTCGCGCTCCAGCACTCCGGCGTTGCGAGCGGCGGCGTACATGTTGTCTTCGAAAATATCCCACCCGGTGAAGACCAGATCGTTGAGGCCAGCGAGTGGAACAAACTCTTTAATCTTCGGGGAGCGGCCGTCGGTGCGCTTTCCCAGGCGAATCGTTCCCATCTGGGTCAGCGAGCCGATGGGATGCGCGATGCCTTTACGCACGGCTTCAACGCCGGCAACGAATGTGGTCGCTACGGCGCCCATGCCGGGGATCATTACGCCGAGTTTTCCCTTGGCTGGCTCGATCGCGTGGTCGCGACCGCTGCCGCGGTCAGTTGCGCTTGAGGATTTCGTTTCGACCGATTGAACCTCGACGCCGATCCTTTTCTTCTTCTTCTGTGCTCTTGAGGGAATGTTTCACTCTCGCCATATTTGGGGTGCTTCCTTATAAGAAAGGTGGGGTGTATGCAAACCAAGCATGTTCTCGCATCCATTAAGTTTTATGCAAACATGCGCGTCTGAATCGCCTGAAAACCAATCCAACGGCGATTGCGAGGCATTGGATGGTTTGCCGTACGTCGAGCGTTAGTCGATGGTCGTAGCCATTCGCACAATCCTGGGGTTCGCCCCCGACTCAAGCGCAGATCGCAAGCACGGTTTGCGGTGATGCAACAGATCGATTTTTTTCGTTGGACCATCGACGGCAGACTCCTCCATACTATGCCTAGTTTGGAGTCCTGCTAAGCGGCGGAGACTTTGAGCCTGATGTTTGCGTTCAGCCTTGTACGCTGCGTTGCAAATCTGCTGACCTCGTAGTTCTCCACTTAATCTTGGCGCACGCCATTTGGCTTCATGGTGCGCGTGTGCTCTTCAGACCCGCTCGTCAGATCGGAATAAGGAGATCGCACATGAGATCGATTCGCAAATTCGCATATGCCGCGGTTTTGACTTTGAGTATTTTCGCCGCACAGCCGACTCCCGCTGCCGCCGAGGATGCACGCGGTACCTTTACGCTTTCTCACGAAGTGCACTTCCAGAAGTGGCGTGCTTCGGCCCGGGGATTATAGCTTTCCGGTTAAGACCATCGGCGCGTCGGAATACCTTTTGCTTACAATGCGGCCTGAACGGAAGCCGCAAGGAAGCAGTGCTGCTGGTGAATGAAGTGGAATCGCCCTGCCCGATGAGGTCAGCCGTCTGGTGTTGGTTTCGAGAACGGGCAAAGTTTTGCCAGTTCGATGGAACTGCCCGCCTACGACATGACCTTACATTTCGCGGTGCCGCGCGAGAGCGCGTTGAAATAGATCGACTTTCAGCTGCGATCGGGCCCACATCCCATCGCGGCTGTCACCCCCGGGAGCAGATCTCATCGCAATATGCTCCCGGGTTCTCCTTTTGGGGATTATCTAGATGGGCAATTCTGACCTCCAGTAGAGGTCGATGGTCGCGATTCGTTGACCGATTTACGATCCTGGCACGCGCGTGTTTTCTCTTACTTCCTCACTCAAAATAATCGCTTCGGCTATTTCTCTCATCGCCGGCGCTTCTGGCGGCTCTGTTTCTGCAATGCGAGATAAGCTTGCTCCTCGCTCAATCCCAGTTCGCGCTGCAAGATGCCTTTGGCGCGCTCCACCACTTTTCGAGTTTGCAGCTGGTCGGTAAGGTTGGAGTTAACTTCTTCCATGCGTGCCAGTTCAATCTCCGCGCCGACCAGAAAGCCGATCGCCGAGATCAGGCGAATTTCTTTTCGGTTGTAAATATGAGGCAGGCGATGTTGCAGATTGATTGCACCCACGACGCGCCCGCGGCACAGCAGCGGGACGGAGAGAAATGCTTCGTAACTGTCCTCCGGCAACTCGTGAAAGAACTGGAATCGCGGATCCTGCGCGGCCCGTTCGGATACCGTTACGGGCTCATGATGTTCCGCCACCCAGCCGGTAATGCCTTCTCCCACGCGTAGTTTCAGCCGGCCGACAACATCGGGATGAGCGTTTTTAGAAGCTCGCAGGACCAGGTCGTCACCCTCGAGCACATAAACCAGGCAGGAATCGCACTTCACCAGCCCCGAGGCGAACTCCACCACGCGGTCCAGCACTTCGTTAAAGCCTCCGGCTGTCGCGAGGCGGTTGCCAATCTCATGTATGAGGTCAACAGGGGAGTCTTCAACGCTGATTAAGGTTTCCATGACCTAACTTAGCGACATAGCCAGGCGATGTCTAACTCCAAATTCCGATGCCAGCTATAAAGGATTTCTTTGGATCTTTCACCATTCTTTAACATCTGTGGAAACTCGGCGTATCCGCTCGTTGTCCGGGTTTCACTTGCCATCCAAATCGACGTTCCTGATCGGCAGGTCCCAATGTCCGAGCAGGATTTCAAAGCGACGCTGCTCTTCCCTGGCGTAAGTGGCTTGATCGGGCCAAAGCTGCTTTTTCAGCGCGTCTTCATCGAAGGGCTCATTCGCGACGGTTGAATTCTTGAACACGATGGTCACGCGATAATCCCAGCGTCCGTCTTCGGTGGTGTGGTAGCGCGGCTGATCCATCCATACCTTGAGAATGCGCCCCAGGTCGACTTCTTTCTTGAGCAGAGGATAGTGATTCTTTTTGAACAGCTGAAGGAATTCGTCGGCGTATCCCCACTTTGCCTTGTAATAGTATTCGACGACGAAAGGCTTGCCGGTTTCGGGCGGCGATTGAGCGGGCAAAGACGCCGGAAGTAAGGCTAGGAATAACAGCAGAAATTTCACTTTCATCGAAAGCCTCCTTGGAGAATTGGGCGGATCGTGGGCCATGATTGTCGCATAGACGCGAGGTTCGCGCTTTAGCCACAGAGGAGACGGGATTGCAGAGGAAAATATCGCCCGACAATCTTCTTATTGCCTAGTGACTTTAGTCGTGAACAGCGTTAACGGCGCCGGAGCTCTTCCCGCCATGGATGCTAAAATTGCCTGTGCCTGCCAATTCCCTCCGCCTGATTGCCATCGATATTGACGGCACATTACTCAACCCCGAATTTCAGATCTCGGAGGCTGATCTGGCGGCCCTCCGGCGCGCCCACGCCGAGGGTATCGAGGTCATCCTGGTCACTGGACGCCGCCATACCTTCGCCCTGCCCATCGCCCAGCAACTGGGGTTTGACCTTTGGCTGATCAGTTCTAATGGCGCCATTACACGCTCGCTTAGCGCCGAGACCTTCCACCGTGACCTGCTTCCCGAGCCGACCTGCCGTGAACTGGTCCGCCACATGCGGGAATTCCGCGGTCAGACGGTTCTGACCTTTGATAGCGAGGGCCCGGGTACGATCGTGATCGAGCGGCTGGACAAGCTCGAGGGCAGCATCAAGCGCTGGCTGGAGAAGAATATGCAATACATCCAGTTCGTGGTGCCGATCGAGGATGCGCTGACCACCGATCCGGTGCAAGCCATGTTTTGTGGGCCAATTACCGATATGCGCCGTGTTTTGCAGGCACTGGGCTGTTGTGGGCTGCCAATTACAGTTTTGCGCACCGAATATCCCGTGCGCGATCTTTCAATTGTCGATGTGCTGAATGCCGGGTGCTCGAAGGGACACGCGCTTGAGCGGTGGGCCAGTTACCGGCGCATTACTCCTGACCAGGTCATGGCCATTGGAGATAACTATAATGATATAGAAATGCTTGCCTTTGCCGGCCGTCCCTTTATCATGGGGAATGCGTCTGAAGAGCTTCGTGGGCGCGGCTGGACGCTTACCCGATCCAATGCGGAAAGCGGTGTGGCTGCGGCAATTGGGCATGTGCTGTATGGAAAGAAGCTTGGGGCGGCGACGGATCCCGTCTTGGGGCCAGCCATTGTGAACAGCTTGTGAAGTTGGAACGGGAATTGGAATTGCTGGAATTAGAATTCGAGAACAGATTGATTCGAAAAAGACCATCAGCGAAACAGGGCGCGGCCGGAATGGAGATTCCGGCACCTGGGATTCTGGCAAAGATCGCCCTATGTTTCTGCGTGGCCACGGTAGGCCTGCTTGCTCGGCCCGCGATGGCAGCTGACTTGGCTATTCTCAGCAACGGTTTTTGGATACGTCACGACCACCGCGCCGTAATCGGCGCGACGACTCGCCTTTATCTCTCAGCCGACAATTCCAGTTACATCGACGAACCGACAGCCGACATTACTGGATACGAAAAAGATCTTTCAATAGCATCTCCGCAGATTGCGGACTCGCAAGTTCCCGCCAGCGCGCCATCAGAACAGCTGGCTAAAACAGGCCCGACGACCGGTGCTTCCAAATCTGGTTCCAGCAAATCTAACTCCAGCAAATCCGTCCCAGGCGTTCCTTTGAATGATGTCGTGAACTCCGCCAGCGCCGCTTACCATCTTGATCCGGACCTCGTGAACAGCGTCATTCATGCGGAGAGCGGATTCAACGCGCACGCTGTTTCGCCCAAAGGCGCCCGCGGACTAATGCAACTTATGCCCGGAACCGCCAACAAGCTGGGCGTAAACGATGCCTTCGATTCACAAGCCAATGTCGATGGCGGAAGCCGCTACCTGCGCGAACTTCTGGAGCGTTACAATTTCGATCTCGTCAAGGCGCTGGCCGCCTACAATGCTGGTCCGCAGCGCGTCGATCAGTATGGGGGAGTTCCGCCATTCCGCGAAACCCGCAACTACGTGGCCCGCATCGTGCATGAGTACAACCGCAAGATAATCGCTCAGGAAAAAGAAGCGAAAAAGAAGGAAGCCGCGACTTCCACTAAACAAGCCTCCGCTTCCGCTAGGCAATCCTCCAATCCCACTCACGCCTCGAACTCTACAAAAGTCGCGAGCCGGGTGCATAACGCTGCGAAACCAGCATCCACTACGGTCGCAGCCAAAACTACCCCGTGATTCTTCCGTTTTCCCGATTGCTGCTTGTCATCAGTCTGATTTCACTCCCCGTGCGTTGACCCTGTCCACGCTGTCATTTACCTTCATTGTGGAGCTTGCTCGCCGCAACTGCGCCACGCTGCCTTTCGTCACATGAATAAAAAAAATTACGCAGCGTTAGTGGGGATTTTCGTCATCCTCGCGGTATTGATCTATCTTCAGTTCCGCACCTGGCGGAACTTCGACTGGGCCAGGCTGGTTGAATATCGACTGCATTGGCGCCACATCGTGCAGGGTGTGATCTACATCTATTTTGCTTATATCTTGCGCGCGGTTCGATGGAAGATCTTTCTTCGACCGGTGCGCAAAGATGCCTCCATCGCGGCACTCGTCCCACCTACCATGATCGGATTCACCGGGCTCGCTCTGCTCGGCCGCGCTGGAGAAATGATCCGCCCGTATCTGATCGCACGGCGTCAGAAGCTTCCTTTCGCCTCGCAAGTGGCGGTCTGGGCGGTGGAGCGGATATTTGACGTCGGCGGTTTCACAGTTCTCCTCGTCGGGGCAATCTTCTTACCCTCAAAACTGCGCGCGTTCACGCTAGGCGCTCCGCCCGAGGTCAGGCACTATATTTTTCTTACGGGATATGCCTTGATCGCACTCGTCGTTGGGTTGCTTTTGGGGGCGATGCTGATCTCTTATCGCGGAAGCTGGATCGCGCAATGGGTTGAAGAGCGTTTTTCTCATCTCGCCGCGAATTTGGGTCATCGTATCGCGCAAAAGATCAGGGAATTTACCGTCGGGCTCAATACCATTCACGGCCCCGTTGCGTTCCTGCAATTGTCGGCCGTATCGGTCTTCATGTGGTGGGTCATTGCCTTGTCTTACAAAGAAGTGACGCATGCCTACGGCGCACCGATGAATGGCATGAGCGTGACCAAGGTTCTTCTTCTTATGGGAGCGAGCATGATCGGCTCCCTGGTGCAACTGCCGGGGGTCGGCGGCGGCTCTCAACTCGCCACTATCAGCGCGCTTGATCACGTCTTCGATATTGTCCCGAAAGAACTCACCGTCAGCTGCGGGATCATGCTCTGGCTGGTGACCTTTGTCGCCGTCGTTCCAGTGGGACTGTTGCTGTCTCATCACGAACGGCTGTCGTTACGCAAGTTGTCGGCCGAGAGTGAGCAGGCGGAGGAAGTTGCTTTGGGCGGGGAGGCAAGGTAAGTTGGCGTTGGCGGGATCGTATGCGCGTTCTTTTGATCGGCGGAAACGGCTTCATTGGCTCGCACCTGGTGCGCGAACTGCAAGATTCGGGGCACCAGGTTGCGCTTTTCCATCGTAGCGCTGATGCAGGGGCTGCCAAGGACGATGAGCGGAAGCTGGTGCGAATTCAGGGAGACCGGAATCGCATCTCCGATTACCGAGATCGTATTCAAGAGTTTTCGCCCGACGTCGTCGTCGACTTTATCCTGAGCTCCGGGGAACAGACTCTTGCTCTGATGAACGCCATGCGCAACATCGCGCCCCGGGTGGTCGCCATCAGCAGCATGGACGTTTATCGCGCGTGGGGAGTAATGCACGAAACCGAGCCAGGGCCGCTGGAACCGCTGCCGCTGACAGAAGACTCGCCGCTACGCACGGTGAGGACGGTTTATCCGCCAGAAACATTGAAAATGCTACAAGGGACTTTTACCTGGCTTGACGAGCGCTACGACAAGATTGCGGTCGAACAGGCGATCATGAACGATCAGGTTATTTCGGGAACGGTTCTGCGCCTGCCGATGGTCTATGGACCGGGAGATCCGCTCCACAGGTTCTTCCCTTTGCTGAAGCGCTGTGCTGATGGTCGATCTGCAATACTTTTTGCAGATGATTTTGCCGCCTGGCGTTGCCCGCGCGGATACGTCGCGAACGTCGCGCATGCCATCGCGCTCGCTGCCGCCTCCCATCATGCGGCTGGAAGGATTTACAACATTTGCGACGAGCCGATATTGCCGGAACTGGAGTGGCAAGAAATGATTGCAAAAAAGACAAGGTGGCCGGGAAAATTCGTAGTACTGCCGAGAGAGCAAACGCCAAAGCATCTGTTGCTGCCGGGCAATGCGAAGCAACATGTGGTAGCCACTTCCGAGCGCATTCGAACCGAGTTAAGTTACAAGGAAGTAGTCGGGATCGATGAAGCGATAGAGCACACGATAGAGTGGGAACAACGAAATCCGCCGAGCACGTTCAATCCGCAACAATTTGATTACGCGGCCGAGGACGCGGCTTTGGCTGAAGTGGCATAGATCGTAGTGGCGTAGATCGATTTCGACTCAACGAGGTAATCGTGGAAACGATGAGGTAATCATGGAGACTCCTGCTCTCGCTCCGTCCGCAACAGACCGATATCCAAGAATTGCCAGCCCGATCCACACGATTGTCGTGCTTGCGAGTTTGGGCGGCTGGGCCTATGGGGCAAAGGTTCTTGCCGATCAGACCAGAGCGGCGGCGAATCCGAACCATGTGCGCTTGTACTTGCTGACCGTTTTAGTGGAATGGATTTTTTTCGCCCTCGTCCTGGCAGGAGTCCGCTGGAGTGGAGCGTCCGTTTTTCTGGTTCTCGGTGAGCGCTGGCAATCACTCCGTCAAGTGCTGCGCGACATCGGGATCGCAGCCGCGTTCTGGATCGTTGCGGCGCTGTTGCTTTTGCTGTTTGGCTGGTTGCTGCGAACCGCGGCGCAGGCTCGCAATGTGCAGTTCATACTCCCCCATGGAGGCGCTGAAATGGCGCTGTGGATAGCGCTTTCGGTTACTGCCGGCATCTGCGAGGAGACGATCTTTCGAGGTTACCTGCAGCGACAGTTCATGGCCCTGACTCAAAGCGCTGCCGCCGGCATCATTCTTTCCGCCTTAGCTTTCGGCGCGGCTCATGCCTATCAGGGTTTCCGCATGGTGATTCTCATCGCCATCTACGGAAGCATGTTCGGAGTGCTGGCCTATTGGCGCGGAACCGTTCGTCCGGGAATGATCGCGCATGCCTGGGAGGATTCATTGGGAGGAATAGTTGGCGCCTTAACGAGGCATTAGAGTGTTAGTGGTCACGTTGAAGCGCCAGCCATCAAACCGTTTGGTGGCAAGCTCAGTTAGCATCCGTAGCTTCCAGTCCAGCCCATTCGAGAGCTTGCCGGCGGTCGGCGAATGCACGCATCTGAATGGCCTTGCCATTACGAAATGTGAAAACATCGGCGATGCGCATCTCGTGCCATTCCGTGCTGTCTTTCGGCCTCACTCGCACATGAACGAAGACGATGATCTTATCGCCCGCGACGATGAAGCGCTCCGGCTCGCTACTGACCTCGGCCCAAGCCTTACGCGACTGCGAGAGGTAAGCCTGGACTTCGGCGGGCCCGCGATATATCCCGCCTCCAGGAAACTCAGCAGGTTCGGTCCACTCGATCTGAGGGTCAAGCGCCTTAACGGTTGCTGGAATATCGTTTCGGTTGAAGGCAGCGTATGCCTCCCTCAGCGCCTCGGTCTCAGCCGCAAGAGGCTGTGTCGCTTTGTCCATATTTCCCTCCCGGCGCCCATCGTTACAGCCGCAGTGAACCAACGCCGAAATGGCGAAGCAGCAACTAATAGTCCGCTTCCAGACGGTTCGCATTCCGCGATTTTATCAAGCACATCTTAGCCCCTGCGCCGATGGCTTTGAATGAGGACTTCAAGTTTGCACTCATTTAAATCGCCCACCTTCAATCGTTTCGTCAATGTCATCTCTTTCCGCATCGCCTGCTACAATCTTCTTTACTCCCAAGTGCAGCCAAGCGCATGAAATGCCCCTTTTGCGGGTTTGAAAATGACAAAGTCGTGGATTCGCGCGAGAGCAAGGAAGCGGATTCGATCCGCCGCCGCCGCGAATGCCTGAAGTGCGAAAAGCGCTTCACTACCTACGAGCGCATCGACGAAATTCCTTACATGGTGGTAAAAAAAGACGGACGCCGCGAGCGTTTTGACCGGCAAAAAGTTCTGAACGGCCTGATGCGCGCCTGTGAGAAGCGTCCCGTGCCGATCAGCAAGCTCGAGCAGATCGTCAATGAAGCGGAAACCTTTGTCATCGAGTCAGCCGAACGCGAGCGTAAGACAAGCGAAATCGGCGAGCTGATCATGAATCGGCTGCGCCGCTACGACAAGGTTGCGTATGTGAGGTTCGCGTCTGTGTATCTCGATTTTAAAGACGTGCAGGAGTTCATGGCCGAGCTGAAGGATCTGCTGAAAGCGAAGGACGTTCCCGAGCCGAAGGCTAAGACAGCGAAAACCTAATTACCCAGGGACGCCTGCCCTCGGTCAACACAACGAAGCAAGCTCACGGTACATTCATATTTTATGGCGCATAAAGTAACCCTAATTCCGGGCGACGGCATAGGCCCCGAGGTCATCGAGGCGACAGTTCGAATACTCGAAGCCACGGGAGTGAAGTTCGAATGGGAAAGCTTCGCCGCGGGGGCCGAAGCTTACGAGAAGTATCACGAATACATTCCCAAAGAACTCAGAGATTCGATTGAGCGCACGCGGGTTGGGCTGAAAGGACCGGTCACCACCCCCATAGGTGGCGGCTTCGCCAGCATCAACGTCGAACTGCGCAAGAGCTTCGAGCTGTTTGCCAACTTTCGTCCGATCCGCAATCTGCCGCATATTCCGACGCGCTATCCCGGAATCGACATGATCGTGGTGCGCGAAAATACGGAAGGACTTTACTCCGGTATCGAACATGAAGTGATTCCTGGAGTTGTCGAGAGCCTCAAGATCATCACCGAGAAGGCTTCCACGCGCATCTCGCGTTTTGCCTTCGAATATGCGCGCAAAAACAAGCGCAAGAAAATTCATTCCATCCACAAAGCCAACATTATGAAGATGTCGGATGGCCTGTTTCTGCGCTGTTCACGCGCGGTTTCGAAGGAATATCCCGAGATCACCTACGGCGAACACATTGTCGATAACACCTGCATGCAGCTGGTGATGAATCCCTATCAGTACGACATGTTGCTGATGGAAAATCTTTACGGCGACATACTCTCCGATCTTTGCGCGGGGTTAGTCGGTGGTCTAGGCCTCGTCCCAGGCGCGAATTTCGGCCACGAGTGCGCCATCTTTGAGGCCGTGCATGGCTCAGCGCCTGATATTGCGGGAAAAAATATCGCCAATCCGACAGCCGTGTTGCGATCTGCCCTCCTGATGCTGCGACATCTCGGAGAGCACGACGCCGCCTTGAAAATTCGCAATGCCATCGATGAGGTCTATCGTGATCGCACTAAACTCACGCGAGATGTGGGCGGCACCGCCGGCACCTCGGAGTTTGCGGATGCAATTATTCAGGTAATGGAAGCGCAACACGCCACGGCCCAAGCGGCGGTGCAACAACCTAATTAAGCATTGACACGTAATACGGGCGCACATATACTGTGTAGATGAATTTGACCCTTTCGGTAGACGAGCAGACTGTGGAGCGCGCCAGAAAGCGAGCAGAAGCTCTCGGCAAGAGTCTCAACCAGCTAATCCGCGATTATCTGCAGAAACTGGCTGGCACGGACGATGCCGAACGCTGGATCGAGGAATTCGAGCGCCTGTCGGGCGGTGGGAACTCGAACGGCTGGAAATTCAATCGCGACGAGATTCATGAGCGTTCGTAGTTTCTTCGATACAAATGTACTGGTGTACGTCGACGATGATTTCGCCCCCGCCAAGCAGCGACGTGCCCGCGACCTGGTTCTAGAACACCGGCGCGAACGCACTGGCGTGGTTTCCATCCAAGTGCTGCAAGAGTACTTCGTAACCGTTACCAGAAAGTTGAAGCTCGAAGTGGGAAGGGCCCGCGGGAAAGTTGAATTGCTTGCCGACTTCGACGTAGCCAGTTTCCGGATCGAAGACGTATTAGCCGCTATCGATCTACACCGGCTCCACGGTTTTTCCTTTTGGGACGCACTGATCCTGCGATCGGCACAACAAGCCGGTTGCCGCGTCTTACTGTCTGAGAATTTTCAGGACGGTCGGGAAATTGATGGCATTCGAGTCGTGAACCCGTTCCGACGTTGACAGTGACGCTGATAGTGGAGAGACATCATCTGTTACACTGAACAGTTTCGGGCACGGGACTGGCGAACATTGGTACCGGCCCAAACCAGAACTTATGCTTAAGGGCATCGAACTTCCCTACCATCGCGGGCTGCATCGCTTCGCTATCTTTACATCTTGCGCTACTCTCGTTCTCATTGTCGCCGGGGCGCTCGTCACCAGCAACGATGCAGGGTTGTCGGTACCCGACTGGCCGACTACCTTCGGATCGTTCTACAAAATGCCGCAAATGGTCGGCGGGGTGAAATTTGAACACGGCCATCGCATGGTGGCGGAATTTGTCGGACTGCTCACCATTATTCTCGCGGTCTGGACGTGGCGAGTCGAAAAGCGCCGCTGGCTGCGGATTCTCGCCTTAGGCGCGCTCGCGACCGTCATCGCACAAGGCGTGCTCGGCGGACTGACTGTTCTCTTCTTCCTGCCACCGGCCGTTTCCAGTGCCCACGCCGCTGTAGCGCAGACTTTTTTCTGCATTGCCGTTGCCATTGCTGTATTCACCGGACGCCGCTGGGTTGAAGAGCAGCCGCGCACCGAATTCGACCATCGCCGCCCCGCTCTTTTCACTTTGACCCTGCTCTCGATTTTTGTGCTCTATGTGCAACTGATCCTCGGCGCCATGTTCCGCCATCATGGCCTGAGTTGGTGGCCGCACGTGATTAACGCCGGCGTTGTGGCCCTGGTGCTCTCGTGGACGGCCATCCGCGCCATCTCTGTCTATCCGCATGTCGATGCGGTGCGTCGTCCGGCAATCGCCATGCTTGGACTGATGGTTACGCAACTCTGTCTCGGCTTTCTGGCCTTCATCAGCCGCGTCATGTGGGGACGAGACGCTGCGCAGCCCGAATTGCCCATGATCGTCGCAACCGTTGTCCATGTTGCCGTCGGAGCGCTGTTGCTCGCGACGACGGTTGTTCTAGCTATTCAGGTCTGGCGTCACGTGCCGGTCGCTTTCGAAGAGCGCGTCGCGGGCCGTGACCCGGTCGCCGCGTGATAACCGGCTCATCCCCGGCGTAGAATAGGTTGTGGCCTCGAACTCAACTACTCTCGACACGCCTCCGCGCACCCAGGCGGAATCCGAAGGCGTGCCTATCATTGCCGTCCGCAACCTTGTCCATCGTTACGACGACCGCATCGCCCTCAACGGCGTCTCATTCTCGGTTCGCCCCGCGGAACTTTTTGGCCTGCTCGGGCCAAACGGCAGCGGAAAAACCACGCTCTTCAGAATCCTCTCGACGCTCATGGTTCCGACGGCAGGAACCGCGATCATAGCCGGCTTCGATGCCGTTCGGCAACCCGGAGCCCTTCGCCGCCACATCGGTGTCGTCTTTCAGGCGCAGAGCGTCGATCCAAAACTTACCGCCTACGAAAATCTTTGGCATCAAGGACACCTCTACGGCCTGCGAGGCTCTGAACTGAAGACGCGAATCAACGAAATCCTGAGCCGAGTTGGCTTGCTCGATCGCGCCTCTGATCGCGTGGAAACTTTTTCCGGAGGCATGCAACGCCGCATCGAACTCGCTAAGGGCCTGCTCCATCACCCGGAGGTTCTGCTGCTTGACGAACCCACAACCGGCCTCGATCCTGGCGCCCGGCGCGACCTTTGGCAGTATCTGCAGATACTTCGCGATCAGGAGCGCGTCTCGGTTATCGTGACAACTCACTTAATGGAGGAGGCCGTACGTTGCGACCGCCTCGCCATTCTGAACGAGGGCAACCTCGTGGCTCTAGGAACGCCCGAGGAATTGACGCGCGAGATCGGTGGTGACGTAATTCTTCTCGAAGCCCGCGATCCGCAAGCCCTGGCCGATAAAATTCACGCCAAGTTCCAGGTCGAAGCCACGGTCATGGACAAACAGGTTCGGCTGGAGATTGAAAACGGACACCATTTCGTGCCCGAAGTAGTCGAAGCCTTCCCCGGAGAAATTCAGTCCCTGAGCGTCAGCAAACCGACCCTTGAAGACGTCTTCATCCATCGCACCGGCCACCGCTTCTGGAGCGAGGACGCCGAAGCCAAAATTGAAAACAGCGGGAAGAAACGCAAGAAAAAGCCTCGCTAGGGCCTCGTCCCGCAGATTTCGACGAGCGCTTTTCTATGAGCGCCGCAGCGACCGTTATCCAAGATATCTTTCTCCAACTTCAGAGCGCGCGCCAGCAGCGGAAATCGGGGTACAATTCGTCCGGCTTTCAGCCTCAGGAGGGAACGTCAGTGAAATTTCGAACCTTGAAGTTTGGAACCATGATTCTCTTGCTTTCACTTTCACTGTGCGCTGCAGCGCAAGCGCAGATGGGTGGTTCGAAGGCATTTCAATTGACCAGCACGACCTTTGCGAACGATACAACGCTGCCGCTTAGCATGATCTATAACGACATCGTTAACGGCTCCAACGCCTGCTCGCTGAATGGAAGTCCCGGGGGAAATGAATCTCCGGAGCTTTCATGGAGCAATGCCCCTCGCGGCACAGCGAGTTTCGTCGTCACGCTTTATGACACGACTGCAGCCTTTACCCATTGGGGTATGTATAACATTTCGCCGACGGCTACTGGCCTTCCCGAAAATGCCGGAGTCGCGGGCAGCACATACGGGAAGCAGATCCTGAATGATTTTGAGGTCGGCGATCAATATGATGGTCCCTGTCCGCCGAATGGCTATCAACCGTATGTTCATCACTACGTGTTCACGGTCTATGCACTCAATACCACGCTTGATTTGCCGACGCATCGCAATTTTCCCGCAAATGCCGAGACTCTGTACCAGGCGCTGATAAGAGCTGGGGAAAACGGCCACATCCTGGCGAGCTCGAGCATTGTTGGATTTTATTCGACCACGCCGACAGATTAATCCGGCCTGAAACCGTTGAGCGGGCAATTCATTCTGAGCGTCCAGATCTCAGCGATGTTTGAGATCTGGACGCGCTCCTAAATCCATCCTGTTAACCTCCCCGAAGCTTCCGCACTGCAAAACCCGCACTGTTAAACTCGAGCACTGCTAAACTAAAGATGATGGCAACCCAAACCGCTACCTATCCTGCAACCACATCTGCGCCCGCATCTGCCGGAGTTCTATTGCCCGCCTTCACGCTGTGGTGGCGTGAAATCGTACGTTTTTATCGTCAGCGGGCGCGCGTGGTTGGCGTAATCGCTTCTCCGCTTTTGTTCTGGGTGGTTATTGGATCGGGCTTCGGCACCTCGTTTCGTTCCGGACACGGGGCCGGCCAGCAACATTATCTGAATTACTTCTATCCCGGCGTGCTGGTCATGATCGTGCTCTTCACTGCCATTTTCACTATGATGTCGGTGATCGAAGACCGCAACGAGGGATTTTTGCTTTCGGTGCTGGTCGCCCCGGTACCGCGCGCGGCCATCGTTCTCGGAAAGGTATTAGGTGGCACCACGCTAGCCGCCGCTCAGGGATTGATTTTTCTGGTCTTCGCACCCCTCGTCGGCGTGCACTTCACGCTTGCCTCATTCGGACTGATCGTCCTCACCGTCTTCCTCGTATCATTTGCCCTGACCGCGCTCGGCTTCGCGATCGCGTGGCCCATGGATTCAACGCAAGCCTTTCACGCCATCATCAATTTATTTCTGATTCCGTTGTGGCTGCTTTCGGGTGCGCTCTTTCCTTTGTCGGGCGCTTCAGGATGGATGCGCGGGCTAATGTACGCAAACCCACTGACCTATGGCGTCGAGGCGCTGCGCACGCTGATGTACCCCGAAGCTCCCAGCGTATTTTCGTTGACTGCATCGCTTTTGACGCTAGTGCTGTTTGCGCTTTTCATGTTTGGCTTGGCTTTCGTCCTGGCGAATCGACGGACGACGAAACCAGCAGCGTAAAGGAAATATCCGTAGATTGACATCCCGAGCGAAGCGAGGGATCTGCAGTCCGCCGCAAAATGCAGATCCCGCGCTTTTCTAGGATGACAACACGGACCACTGTACGTTACAAAATTACCCGATTACCAAATTACAAAATGCCTCTCGACATTCTCGCCCTGGCCGCGCACCGCGATGACGTTGAGCAAACCTGCGGCGGAACCATGCTGAAGATGGCCGAGCGCGGATATCGCACCGGCATTCTCGACCTCACTCAAGGTGAAATGGGAACGCGCGGCACGGCCGAAGATCGCGCCAATGAAGCGGCCGAAGCAGCGCGCATCCTCAAAGCTTCATGGCGCAAGGCGCTCGATATCCCCGACGGCCGCGTCGAGAACACATGGGAAAACCGGCTGAAGGTGGCCCGCATTCTGCGCGAGCAGCGTCCGCGCGTTCTGATTCTTCCCTACTGGGAGGGTCGTCATCCCGATCACTACACGGCGTCGATTCTCGGCTACGAAGCGGCTTTCGTCTCTGGACTCGCAAAGCTGCGGCTCGAGGGTTCTGCGCATCGTCCCTTCAAGATTATTTATGCCAGCCTCTACCGCGATGTTCGTCCGACGTTTGTTGTCGACATCACCGAGCAGTTCGAAAAGCGCCTCGAATCGCTGATGGCCTACAAATCTCAGTTCACCGACCAGGAAGCCGGTAGCAACATTTTTCCCGCGCAAAAAGAAATTCGGGCGCGGGTGGAATCGATGGCGCGCTATTACGGCCTGCTCGGCGGCGTCACCTATGCCGAACCGTTTGTGCAGAAGGAGGTGGCGCTGGTGGAGGATGTGCTGGCGATTCCCGTGAAGTCGATCTGATCGTAAATGGTTCTGTTCAGGTATGAAACTCTGAACCTCCCTGTTCGCGGCCACGCAATAAAAAACGGAATCACACCGTCTTGGCGCTGGCCTTCACCATGCTGACCTCCGAGGCGGAAGCACTGGCTGGCTCCGAGACAGGCCCTTTCAAACATAGCTCGATGGCTTCGGCCATGCTCAGGGATTCCTCATGCTTCGTGGCGAGCCAATCCGCAAAGGTGGCTCTTTCCCGCGCCACACCCTCTTTATTCCGTTCGATGCGACTCATGTAGTGGGCCTTGATGCTCTCTAGTTCTGCCTGAATTTGGATAACCTCCTCTGCCTTCCTTGCCCATTCCCCCTCGACCTGCTCCTTCTGCTGGGCCTCGTGCGCATCCAGCGCGTCCTGGCGCACTTTGGCGTCTCTTTGCACCTGGTCGATCGAAGTGCCGGCCGCCTCGAGAGCCATTAGCACGGCGGCTCGCTTCATCTCCTTCGACAGATCGCGTATGTGTCTGCTCTGCAGCATCTCGACTACTTTGTTAATGCTGTATCCCCGCTTGGGATTCATGATTCCGGCCGCGCGGTAGATGTCTTCCATGGGCGATAGGTCGACCTGGAAGCTTGGGACCTCCCGTGCAGACCGCACAGCAGCCTTTGGCGTGGATTGGGTGAGGTCGGGCATAAGTTTCTCCTTCTCGCTTTTGCCGTTGCTTTTGCTGTTACTGTCGCTGCTGGCGTGGCCGCTTCCAGCGTCGCTTGCCCCGAGACCCTCCTGCTTTTTGGGCCATGGTAGTTCGAGCCATTTGTTTTGCATAGGTTTCCTTCCCTCGCCAGCTTGCTTTGGAGGCTGTTTGGTTTGGATTTCATTCCGTATTTCATTCCGCAGTTCGCCCAGAAGGTCAGTCAGAAGCTTGGTCCGCAGCTCGGTGAGATGTTCGGCTTGAAGATGTGAATCCAAGTTTCGAGGCAGCAAGCGTGCACTCTTCATCTCATCGATTTCGGCGCCAATCCTGCGCACAGGCGTCGCGGTCGGACTAGCGGTGGGGACGATTGGATTGTTGTTAACTTTGTCTTCAAATAGTTGATCGGATCTCGGATCGAATGTCCCTTTGAATACAGGAACTTTGTTGGGCTTGATCTGCTGCTGTTTCTGGGGGCTCTGATCTTTTGGGGTCGAAATCGGAACGGTCGAAACCGGAGCGGTCGAGACCAGCAGATCGCCGCTTCTCACGATTTTCTGCGGCAGGTTGTCTTTCTGCGGAGGATCTTTCTGCGCTGGAGCCGCTGGCGTGCGGCGATCGACGATAGGTCTTGTCGTTGTCTCCCGCTGAATGCCCACCAGGTATTCGCGGCCCTCGGCGCGGCAGTATCGCGCCGTGCCGGAAAATCGCTCATGGCGCCACTGAATTTCCAACTTTGATCCCACCGAGATGGGCGTCTTAAACCGTATACATGCCCCGCCCGACGACTTGTCTTCCATGCACGCCGAGACCCGCTGCAAAATCCTCTGTTGGTCCTCCCACGACACTTCCACCAAGGTCATTACCGGCTTCCGGGTTTCGGACGTGGTCCGCGTCCTGAACTCGGTCAAAACGGCGCTCATGCCACAACCTATCGGCAAGAAGCGGCATTTACTGCATTACCTTCGTTTCTCCATTCCGGGCTACTGGTTAAAGCCTGATTACGCCATGACGAAAGAAGGGGCGCGAGAGCGATTACCGACATCGCTAAGGGGAAAAAAGCCGCTAGGCCGCTCGATCATTGCGCTGAAAAAAGTGTGCTGTGGATTCATCCTGCCTCCTCTTGTCGTAAAGATAAAAGATGCAGCGGTTAAAGTGAGAGATGAAGATCAAAGATGAAAGATTAAGACAAAGATTAAAGATTAAAACTAATCTCATTGCGAGGTTTCAGGCAGTGTGTACTCAAAATCATAAGTATGCTTGCCGTTAGTGATGATGATAGTCATCGTTCCGGCGATGCCCGCGAGCTGTCCCGTTCCCGTGCCCGGCACTACGGTGACAGTGAGCTGAAACTTTCGCTGCTCCATCGTGCCGCTGTGCTGCAGGGCAAATGACCCACTGCGGCCGTGGAGGGTTCCCGTGACCTACTCAATGGCCACATACCCGGCACTGCCCTTCGCGGGATCGCCCGCGCCAAGCATCTCTCCTTTACTCGTTGCTTCGAGATCGCCGTGGTATTGCTTATCAAGGGCGTAGCGGGTGATGTTTGCGTCGCGGGTGGCATCATCCGCCAGCAGCGGGGTGGTTTTCGCGTCAAAGGCTCCGCGAGCGTGGAGTGTCATAGCCGTGTCCTTAGAAAGCGGTTTTAAAGAAGCAGACTGAGCCAACGCGTTAGCGGGCCAGCCAAGACATGCCCCAAGCAGAATACTCGCGACCCAACGTGTCGAGATTTCTGAAAAGTACACTTCCATTGCGCGTAGCGAACTCTTTATCGACCACCGATTTTTCATCATTCAAATTGGCAAAGGCAGGTGCGATGGTTTGTGACGCAGCTTACGAGGCCTTCAATTCAACCTTCTCTGATTTGCGGATATTTTAGTCGCAGCCCAGTGATTCTAATAGATCAAAAATATAGTGTGGGGGTCCAAGAAGGATCTCGCAAGCAATTGGGTTCATAGCGAAGCGGAAAGCTAACCCTCCCAAGCTATGCGAAATCCGCGCCGTATAATGGTCAGTTCCCTATATCGAACGATCTGCTCGCACTGTCCGACGCACAGGAGATTTCATCATGTCCACTCTTACCGCACCAGCCACCGAATCCCGGGTAAAGACCCGGACCGAATCGGACAGCATGGGCAAAATCGAAGTTCCGTCGAATGTCTATTGGGGCGCGCAGACGCAACGCTCACTGCTGCATTTTGACATTGGGCGCGACACCATGCCTCCGAGCTGATTCACGCCTTTGGCACCCTCAAGAAGGCTTGCGCGCTGGTGAATCAGGATCTCGGCAAACTGCCCCCGAACCTCGCCAAGCTGATCGTGCAAACCGCCGACGAAGTCATCTCCGGCAAACTGGATAACCAGTTCCCGTTGCGCATATGGCAGACCGGAAGCGGCACGCAGACCAACATGAACGTTAACGAGGTCATATCGAATCGCGCCATCGAAATTGCCGGCGGCGAAATGGGATCGAAAAAGCCGGTGCATCCGAACGATCACGTCAACATGTCGCAGTCGTCGAATGACACGTTTCCAGCAGCAATGCACATCGCCGCCGCCGAGCGAGTAAAGAACGCGCTGATTCCTGCGATCAGAACCGTGCGCGATGCAATCGCAGCCAAGGCGAAAGAATTTGATAGCGTAGTGAAGATCGGCCGTACCCATTTACAGGATGCTGTGCCCTTGACCGTAGGACAAGAATTTGGCGGTTGGGCCAGCCTGCTCGAACGTGACATCAAGCGTCTGGAGCAGGCTCTGGAAGGCCTCTACGATCTGGCAATTGGTGGAACCGCCGTTGGAACCGGGCTGAACACGCATCCCGAATTTGCCGAGCGCGCCGCAAAAAAAATCGCCGAACTTACCGGACTTCCCTTCCGCTCGCATCCCAACAAATTCGCCGCTCTTTCAGCCCACGATGAAATAGTGTTTGCCCAAGGCGCGATGCAGACGCTGGCCGCGTCGCTGATGAAAATTTCAAACGATATTCGCTGGCTGGCTAGCGGCCCGCGGTGCGGCCTGGGCGAACTGTCGATCCCTGAAAATGAGCCTGGATCGTCGATCATGCCAGGCAAAGTCAATCCCACGCAATGCGAAGCCATGACGATGGTCTGCGTGCAGGTTCACGGCGCGACCGCGGCTGTCGCATTCGCCGGATCGCAGGGCAACTTTGAACTCAACGTCTACAAGCCGGTGATCATCTACAACTTTCTGCATTCAGTCACGCTTATCGCCGATGCTTGTCACGGCTATGTCGAATACATGCTCAAGGGCATCGAGGTCGATCGCGCCAAGGTCGACTGGTACGTAAAAAATTCTTTAATGCTGGTCACGGCGCTAGCGCCAAAAGTGGGGTACGACAAAGCTGCGGAAATCGCGCATACCGCGCATGTCGAACACTCCAGCCTGCGCGAGGCGGCGTTAAAGCTGGGATATCTCACAGGCGAAGAATTTGATTCGCTGGTCAAGCCGGAAAAAATGACAAAGCCGTAGAAAGGTCAGAGGTGAGAGGTTGGATTGCAGAGGTGAAACCATGGATCGGCGACTGGTTATTTATGAAATAGGTTTTAACTCCTGCAATCTAACCTCTGACCTCAATTCCCTACTGCGAAGCCGTGATCGGCACCGGCGCATTCTTCGGCGTGCTCAAATAGCCGGTAATTTTCTTCTTGTCGACAGTCCACACCACAAGTTCATACAGCATGTGATCGCGTCCGGTGTAAAACTGCACTGGTTCGCTCTGATTCTTGTCTTTTTTCTCAATCGTCTTGTCGTCGGCGGTAACGTTGAGAGAATATTTGCCGTGTTTTGGATCGGTCTTTTTCAGCTGCAATGCCACCGTCGAGAATGCCTGTGGCTTGGCGCCCTTTAGTAGAGTGAACTCGTAATACTGTCGGTCGCCTTTGTGCTTGAGAGCTTCGAGATCGCTGCGCGTGTTGGCGATCAGCCCGCTCTGTTGGCCAAGGTCGCCGATGGTCGTTTGCAGTTTCGCGATGGTCGCTTCGAGCGATGCCTTGGTGGCAGCGACGTCGGTCTTGACTCCGCCGACATCGGTCTTAACGTTTCCGACTTCTCCGGAAACGGCGCTCACATCTTTCTTCTCTTCTTCCGCCTGTGCCGCAAGGGTTGCGGCTGCGGCTTGTTGCTGGCGCTGCAATTCGGAAGCACGCGCCGACAATTCTTTCTTCGTGATTCCCAGCTGCTTGGCTAAAGTCTCTGAATCCGCCTCGGCGGTTTGCATGCGCTTGGTCAGATCGCCAATTTGTTTTTGGCTCGAAGCTTGATCTTGCGTAACGCTTGCAAGCTTGGTGTGCTGGTCGTAAATAAAAAATGCCGACGCTGCGGCATAGACGACTGCCACCACGATAAGGATCCATTTGCCGATGTTGCTCTGCGGCTCAGGATGGTAAATGATCGGTTGCTCGCCTTCAGGCATAGCGTTGGTCTCCAGTTGAATTTTTGACTGTAGACCTTATTGTTTGTGAGATGCAGGTTGCTGTCAATTGCGTTTCCGGTTCTCTGTTTTTGGTTCCCCCCAGGAGGTTCCACTCGCTTCGGCAAACACGCAGCGTGACGCACCCGCTAAAATGAACGCGTGAAGACCTGGGATGCAATCGTCATTGGAGCGGGCATTATCGGGCTTTCGCTGGCGATTGAGCTGAATAAGCAAGGCCTGCGCGTGCTGGTAGTAGAAAAAGGAGAGCCGGGACGCGAGGCGTCGTGGGCAGCGGGCGGAATGCTGGTCGACTTTCCTGATGAGACGCCACTTGCGTTGCGCGAACTGGCGAGGGCGAGCGCAGGGATGTATCCTGAGTTCGTTCGCGAGCTCGAGGACGAATTGGGACTTAGAATTGATCTGCGATCGGTCGGGACGCTGGTTTTGGCCGGCGTCACGGACGGGCAGAGCCCTACTAACATAGACGCATTCGCTTTACCGAAGCCGCTAACGGAGCTGGAACCCGAACTCTCAGAGACTAACGCTCGGCGCTTTTCGGCGCTGTTTGTCAGAGAGCGATGCGTCGATCCTCGCGATCTGACTACAGCTGCTATCGCAGCCGCACGACATCGCGGAATTGATTTTTCGTCGGGCGATCGCGTAATTGCCGTAGAAACGGTGAATGGCAAGGCATCCGGCGTCCGCACCAACAAAACGCAGTTCGCTGCAGGCGTAGTGGTGAATTGCGCAGGAGCGTGGGCCGGACAGATCGAGCCGCACTCGTTTCCGACGCGACCAGTCAAAGGACAGATGCTGTGCGTCATCATGCCGGAAAAAGAGATGGTGCGGCACGTGGTGCGCTCGCCGGATGTCTATCTTATTCCGCGCACCGATGGCCGAATGCTAATCGGAGCGACGGTCGAAGAAGCAGGATTCGATAAGCAGACCGTTGCGGAGACGATTCAGAAGTTGCGACAGGCGGCGGTCGATCTGGTTCCGAAACTCGCGAAGGCAAGGTTCCTGTCGGCGTGGGCGGGACTGCGCCCCGGAACGCCAGACGGGCTGCCGATTTTAGGACCAACCGCCACGCCGGGATACTTTGTCGCAACCGGGCATTTTCGCGATGGAATTCTGCTCGCGCCGATAACGGCGAAATTGATGGGGCAAGTAATTACTGGGAGGAAAGCGGAGATTGATTTAAGTGCCTTCGCTGCAGCAAGGTTTGGAAGCTAGAATCGGTTGCCTAAACACGGTTATTGGGGATGGTTAGCAAGATCGGCCTGTCTGCAGCAGTTAACTATCTGCCCGAGACTATTCTGAAATAATTCTCGCTGCTTATGCAGAGAGGATTTCGACAACCGCCTTGTAGAATCTTGCCGGTTGACCGCTGCTGTAGACGACGGTCCCGGAATCGACCCGCGATGGCGGATCGATTCAACAAGAGGACGTATCCCACTATGAGTCGAACGATGGGTGCTCCGGATAAGCAACTGGGATTTCGTGCGCGCCTGATTTACTGGCTGACAAAGCGGCGCCGGGGACGAATTCATCTTGCAACGCGAGTTCGTGCCTACGATCCCAAGCTGCTCGAATTAGCGTTTCGCATGGACCTTCATACCGCTGCGCAACGCACAGTTCCATCCATTCTGAAACAATTGGCACAAATCAAAGTGGCGGTGATGGTGGGATGTCCGCTTTGAATTGACATCCATTCTGCCGTGAGCAGACAACTTGGCATCAATGAGGATCAGTTGCACGACTTGGCGCGTTTTGAATCGAGTCGTCATTTTAGTGCGCAAGAGAAGTTGGTCCTTGAACTTGCTGCGGCATTGACGCACACTCCCGCGGATGTGTCAGACGAGTTGTTTGTGAGGTTGCGAGATGAATTCTCGGATCGCCAACTCGTTGAGCTAAGCTCCGCAGTGGCGTGGGAGAATTATCGCGCTAGGTTCAATCGCACGTTCGCTATCGATGCTGAAGGATTTTCGCAGGGCCAATTCTGTCCGTTGCCAGAACGCTAGTCGAAGAAATCGTACCAAACACCTGATCGCGCGGCATGTCCTTGATGGTTGTCGAAATATCCCGATTTCGCCGCTAACATTCAGACGCTGCCCGGGCGT
>CAVWWW010000007.1:0-19845 GCA_963758745.1 uncultured Acidobacteriaceae bacterium | reverse complement strand
ATCCTCTATCTATGGTGGAGACATCGCCACGAGCCCGCGCCAGGAGGCGACTAACTCAATCTCTCGGGGTGGGAAGATTTAGGTGGTGTCGATCGTCGATTGAGATCGTTAGTGAAATCGGGGACTTCCCCCCAACTGAGGTTGCAACGGCGCACCGCTACTACATATTGTCGTTCCCATCCAGTTTGGCGTGAATTCGGTCAATATCGGAAAGTCCCGGTGGAACGGCCATTTCGTCAAGGATGTTCGGAACGCCAGCCTCTCGGTCATGAGGGTATTTGCTGAAGTACATCGTAACCGCGTCAACGTATACCTGAGAGTAGGACTGCGTGAAGTCTGGCAAAGTGTGTAGGCAGACGTATCCTGGTAACTTATCGGGAGGGACGGATTTGTGGGGAAGGTACGGCGTCATTTTCTCCTCATAAAAGTGACACCCGGAACGCTTACCCCGCTCAAATCCAAGCAAATAGCCGTGTACGTATTCACTCTTTGCTTCGGCACTCAGGGAAAGCCACTGTTCAGCCGGATTTTGCGGAACGGCCATCCATGTTTCAGCGGAGATAATCATGCCAGTGAGCGCGACAAGGGATAGAGATAGAGCGAGCGAGCCGACTCGCATTAGGTTAGCTCCTGAGCCGCAGTATAGATCACCATGGAGCTATTTCCGCTTCTCAAAAGTAAGCAACTCATCAAAAGCAGGACCGACCGACGATTTATTAAGGTGTTCTGTGACGACAAGGCTTCTCGCGTCTTGCGACAAGGTATAGCGGCCAATCCAGTTCCACCCTGACCGGTCATTTCTGCCCTCAACTACTAGAGTGTCGCCGTCCCAATACGCCTTGCCTCGCGTAACTCCGTTTTGCGACGACGAGTTCACCACGCGCTCTTGTCCATCGGTTATGTATGAATCGGTTTCAGTTGAGATAGGAAGCGTCCACATCATCACAAGTCGAGGCTCCGAATGATTGATTCTGCATTCTTCGGCGTGGTAGCCCTCAAATTTGCTCTTACTGGGCTTAAGTTTCCACTTGCCAGACAGGTCGGGCTTAGCCTGTTGGGCTGAGACATAGATAGGGATAGAGCAAAACGAGAATGCGAGGCTAATGATGGTGATGCAGGACTTCAAGAATACCGGTTGCGAAGGATGCATTTTCTTCCTTCCGATCCCTCAGCTAGATCTGATCCCCGGATACTAACGGAACATTTCGAAACTCGCCATCTCTTATGATCAGAACCGCTGGTTCTGAGGACCGGCCCCTTTTACGCCAACTTGACAACAGGGTCTTGATTTTGCCCAGCCCCTCCTTTGCTTCGCTCTCTTCCGTCACTTCCACCCCGCCCCCACCTCGCCTATGCTGATAAAAGCATCGCCCCTAATCCGGAGAAAGAACGCGCCCTTTGATTTCCGCACGCAAAGTCAACGAAAGAATCCCCCAACCCGCAGCTCCCTCCCGCTTCCCGCGCCTGAGACTCCCCCAGGTCTGGGTCCGTTTCCTCCTAGCCATCCTCGGACTAACGCTAGCCTTCGGAGCAGCGCTCTTCTCCACCGTCTCCCGTGAGTCCGGCAACATATGGGGCACCGTCATTCTCGCCTCGGCCGCACTGTTGCTCGCAACATTCGTCGGCCTTACTACCGTCCCCTATTTGGCGCGCCGCGTGGTCGCAAGCCGCGTTCGCGAAGCTATGGATTACGACATCACGCGCCCTGGCCTCGTCTACATCCTGATCAGCGTCGTCATCGGAATTGCCGCCATCAACACCGGTAACAACCTGCTTTATGTTGTGGTCGCAGCATTGCTCTCGGCGATTCTCATTTCTGGCATCGCCTCGGCGCTGGTGCTGCGCAGCCTCAGCCTCGATGTTCATCTGCCCGAACACGTTTTTGCCGCGCGCCCCATGCTGGCGCGTCTGCTCCTGCGCAACACAAGCACCTGGATGCCTTCGTTTTCGGTGCGTGTCGTTCCCGCCAGACGAAAAGGCAATCCGAAAGCCCACTGGCATTGGGAAGCCTACACCTTTGGCTGGCCACGCAATCGCGAACCGCAGAACCAGTGGTTTCGCCTGCCCGATCGCCGTCTGCGACGGGTACACGACGAAATGGATAAGCCAATCCTGCAGGAATCGGTTTATTTTCCGTTTATCGCTACCGGACAGGAACTCCGAGCCGACCTCGAAATCACCTTTCCAGTTCGTGGCCGCTATTGCGAAAAAGACTTTGGCCTGGCCACCCGTTTTCCCTTCGCATTCCTGATGAAAACCCGCCGCATCAACCTCGCCCGTGAAGTGATCGTCTACCCGAGCGTCGATTCCGCCGAGCAGTTCCGGGAAGTCCTTCCCATGGTCACCGGAGAGTTCGAAACTTTTGTAAGGGGACGCGGCAACGATCTTTACCTCATCCGCGACTACATGCCTGACGACTCCGCCCGCCACGTCGACTGGAAAGCCACCGCCAGTACCGGCGCTCTAAAAGTGCGTGAATTCAGCCGTGAAGACGAACGCAAACTCCGCATAGTTTTTGACAATCCCGCGCCCGGAGTCTTGCCGCCCGAAGTCTACGAGCAAGCGGTTCGCCTGGCAGCATCTCTGGGATGGCACTTCCACCACGAAGATGTTGAGGTTTCCTTCGTAGCGCCTGGTTTGGAGCCCACCGAAGACATCTTTACCTTCCTGCGATACTTGGCACTGGTTCAGCCGCAGGAAGCGACCCCCGTCTTCAGCCGCCTTCGCGCCAGTGAAGATTACAATCTGATCGTGACTGCCCGCACCGCTGCCGAAATGCCCGCCGCTTTGGCGTCCAGATCCTACGTCATCTCCCTTGGCGGCCAGCGCTCCCAGTCGTAGCGCAAGACCATATTTGTGGCGTAATCATCATTTTTTTCTTTTCCCAGGTCGATTTTCGACATATACTCCGCCGCGGGTCAGACTAAAAGCGGTTCGCTACTTTCGTCCAAGGCGAATCTTAGGCTGGTCGCCGGTCCCCACCGCTTTCCGGCATAAGTCCACGGGAGGTGCAAATGTTGATTAGCGATCTGCTCAAGAATCAAGTCACCATATCCGCCGAGCCCGACCAGACCGTGATCGAGGTCGCTACTCTGATGGTGGAACACAACATCGGTGCGGTACCCGTGCTGCGAGATGGCAATTTGGCCGGAATTTTCTCCGAGCGCGATCTAATGATCCGCGTCGTGGTTGGCGGCAAAGATCCGGCGCGCACCAAGGTCAGCCAGGTCATGACCGAAGATCCTCTGACGGTAGCTCCGAATGATTCGCTGGAGACCTGCATGACCTTGATGAAACGGCACGGGTTCCGGCACCTGCCCGTATGCTCCGGGCGCGAACTGAAAGGCGTCATTTCCTTGCGCGATATCCTTCTCCAGAACCTGGACGAAAAAGACGATGAAGTGCGCATGATGCGCGCGTATCTCCATTCCACGCCCGACGCCGGATAGGTTTTGCTGCTTTCCCGCGGTTATCAGGCACTTCGGCAACAACTGCGGAAAACCCTCGCCCGCATTAAAAATCAACGACATGGTAATGGTTACTTAGGTTACCTAAGTAGATTGACCCCAAGGGCAATCTGCCTGAGGATGTTGGTACGGGTAGAGATACTCTAGTTACGTTTGGACGCGTCCTCCCGCACATGTCCTAATGACTCGGCACAGCCATACCGTGGTGCTGGCTCTCTGGTGCGCGCAACCGATCCTGCAATCGGCGGTGGCGGTAATCTGGTGGCGCCGAAAACTTCACAAGCAGTTTCCCGTATTTTTCTTATTCTTGCTTGCCCAGGTTATTAATTTTGTCGTTATCTTTCCGCTCTGGCGGACCGCCAGCTACAACGTATATTTCTGGCCTTTCTGGATAGGCGAAGCGGTCAATGCTTTTCTTGGCTTCAAGGTTATCCACGAAATTTTCCTCGACGTCTTCCGTCCCTACCACACCCTGAAGGATCTGGGCACTCTTTTATTCAAGTGGGCCGCCGTCGTAATGCTTCTCGTTTCGGTGGTAGTAGCCTTTTCAAATTCCTACGACGCGAGCCCTCTGGTACATGCCATCACTACGCTGCAGCGTTCAGTTCGAATCGTGCAACTCGGCTTGATCCTGTTCTTGCTCCTGTTTTCTCGTTTTCTGGGAGTATCCAGAAAACAGATCAGTTTCGGCATTTCTCTCGGCTTTGGACTATTTGCCGGTGCAGAATTGCTCCTGTACGCATTGAATTCTGGCGGATTCGTAAGGCAGGCCACCCTTAACCTTATTAATTTGATGAGTTACATTCTCGCGGTTCTCGTGTGGCTCGGCTACGCAGTCTCGCGCAAAGCCGTCCGCGTGGCTGCGGTCAACCGCTTGCAGACCGAGCGCTGGGAACAGGGCTTGACGGACCTTCAAAATCCCGTTCCCTCCGATTCCCTGATCCCGATGTTTGAAGGGATGGTCGACCGCGCGTTTTCGCGAAGCTCAAATCTCGAAGCCTCAGACGAACCATTCCAACCACAAGGCACTGCAGCAAAAGCTACCTCTGCGGCGGTTGGTGCCAAAGCCCGGACTTAGTAAGTGCCATTGGAAAAGTACTCGCTAGAAAAACTTGTCAAGAACTATTTACGCCGGTTTCGCTTGCCCATTTCATAACAACCTTCGCTCACGATCGTATTCAACCATTACCTTAAGAAGTAGGCTCAATCGCCCTACGCAAGCCCGTCGGAGACCTCTGCCGGATTTTCGGCTCCTACGTCGGCTTGATAGACTTACCCTCGCACGACTAACCTCCTATTAATCTGAAACTTGCAATGTTGTGTATAATGCTCGACGCTTGAGATTGGCAGTTCCATGCCAGCCTCTGGCAGACCCTAAGGAGAAAGTAATATGAAACGATCGCTCAGGGCTTTACTGCTGTTGGTAGGTCTGGTAGGAACATTCGCATATGCGTCGATTCCCCGGGTTCCCGATCAATCGGGGCCAATCCCGCTATGTGATCCTAGAGACCCGCATTGCGTCATGCCGGGTTTGAGATAGTTAAATAATTTGCAACAAGCAATCTTCTGGGCTGGCCCTCGTGGCCAGCCTTCTTTTTTAGCCTATTCCTTTTTCAAGGTCTCAGGCTCGGACTTTGTTCCCGCCGATGGTTTTCCCTCTCCCGACTCTTTTGCGCCTTCCGGAGTGTTAGTTTCATCGGGAATCGTATTAATGTATTGCACGATGATGGAGACGCGACGATTCGCGGGATCGAACGGATCTTTTGGATTGCGCAATCGCTGATCGGCGAAGCCTCGCACCTGCGTAACCTGATCCGGGCGCAGTCCTCCCGGTTGCTGCATCAAGCGTCGCGCGGCGTTGGCGCGGTCAGACGACAGGTCCCAGTTGCCATAGCTGAAGTTGCCACTAAAGGGTTTGGCATCGGTATGTCCCTCAACAGAAATATGATTCGGAACTTTTGTTAATTCCGCCGCTAACAGATGGGATGAGAAGGCCGGTCTCCAGACGGGATGCTGTACGCTCCCAAGTTATCGACGTGCTCAAGGCACAGATAAAAAAGGAGACCGGTAATGAAGAAGGTTAGCACCGCAGCAGCGAAGGCGAGCAGAAAAATCTCGGAGCAGAAGTTAACCGTGGGGTTGGACCTGGGCGACCGCTCGAGTTGGTACTGTGTGCTGGACGAAGCAGGTGGGGTGCTGCTGGAGCAAAAACTGAGCACCACTCCGAAGGCGATGCGCGAAGTATTTGGCGGAATGCCGCGCAGCCGCATCGCGCTGGAGACCGGGATGCACTCGCCGTGGGTGAGCCGGGTGCTGAGCGCGTGTGGGCACGAGGTGATCGTGGCGCATGCCCGCAACGTGCGGCTGATCGGAGAGAGCCGGAAGAAAGACGATCGCCTTGATGCGCAGACGCTGGCGCGGCTGGCCAGGATTGATCCGCAGTTGCTGTGTCCGGTGAAGCACCGTAGCGCGAAGGCCCAGGCAGATCTGACCATCATTCGGGCGCGAGCCGGATTGGTGCGGGCGCGGACCGCGCTGGTCAACACCGCCCGCGGACTGGCCAAGAGTTACGGCGAGCGGCTGCGCGGATGCAATGTGCGTAACATGAATCCGGAGAAAGCAGAGAAGCTGAGTCCCGAGCTGCAATCCGCACTGGAACCGTTGCTGACCGCGCTAGCCTCGCTGAGCGAGCAAATTGCCAAGTACAACGAGCGCATCGAGCAACTGGCACAGCAGAGTTATCCGCAGGTAGCGCTGCTGAAACAGATCAAAGGAGTGGGCACGCTGATCGCGCTGACCTTCCTGCTGACGCTGGAAGATCCGCACCGTTTCCGCAAGAGCCGCGACGTGGGTTGTTATTTGGGACTGCAGCCAGGCCGCAGAAACTCGGGACAGAGCCAGCCGCAGATGCACATCAGCAAAGAAGGCGATCCGTATCTGCGCACGCTGTTGGTACAAGGGGCGCAGCACATTCTAGGACCGTTCGGTGTGGACTGCGATCTGCGGCGCTGGGGTCTGAAACTGGCCGAGCGCGGTGGAAAGAGCGGGAAGAAACGGGCGATCGTTGCCACCGCGAGAAAGCTGGCGGTGTTGTTGCATCACCTGTGGGTGAGCGGCGAAGTTTACGAACCGTTGCACAACAGTCACCGGACAGCGATGCCGGCGGCAGCTTAAAGCAAAAACATTCTTAGAAGGGAAACGTCAAAAGCCCAAAGCCGAGTTCCGGTGACTGCGTCTAACGCCTGGCCCAGGGTTCTATCCGTTGGATGGAACTGCAGGTCGACTAACAGGTGGCAGCACCGGCTGAAACGAGAACGCCCAACTTGCACCGAGCGAAAATATCGCTCACCAGAGTGCGGATGGAAGGATGGCGTCAGTGGCGACTCGGCGGGAGAAAAACCTTGTCCAACGAAAAACAAAACGAATCCTCTTGACTCCGACCGGCCTTCTCATGGAAGAGTCAGTAACTTTTGTCCGCTCGGGTTAAGCTTGGCACTCCCGCTCTCGAAGAACGTTCCTTTTTCCGATTCAATTAACTCGATGCGCAGACCCTCCGCGGTCACGGTCATTTCAATATTTTTTTTAAGCTTCTCGAGATCCGCAATCTTCTGGATAGTTTTTTGCAATTTATCTTTGAGCTGCGACATATCCTGCTTAGACAGTTGAATATTCTCGCCCGTGCCCGCGAGCGTGGTTCCGACCTTGGTCGCCGTGCCGCTGGGATCTCTGAAGTACCCACTGATTGCTTGCTGCTCTTTCTTGCTGCTGCTGCTCAACAACCACAACACGATGAACAATGCCATCATGGCCGTGACGAAATCGGCATAGGCAACCTTCCAGGCGCCGCCGTGATGGCCGCCATGGCCGCCTTTTTTCTTGATGATGATGATGGGTGGTGTCGGCATGGCGGAGACTTATCCCGCCGCCGCGGCCGCAGCCGGAGCGTCTTTGGCGCCGCGGCAAGCCTCTTCGACCGCCTGGAAAGAGGGGCGCACATGCCCGGGTACGGTTCGGCGTCCGATCTCAACCGCCATGATCGGTGCTACACCTTTCAGAAACGCAATCATGGTTACGCGAAGCACCATCAGGTATGCGTGTTGCTCTCCGGTGTTTTTTCCCATTCGAGCCGCCAACGGGCCGACCAAGCCATAACAAAGCAGAATGCCGAGGAAAGTTCCCACCAGCGCCGCAGCAACTTTTTTCCCGATTTCTTCTGGTGGTCCTCCGAGCGCGCCCATTGTGATAACGACTCCCAGCACCGCAGCCACGATACCCAGCCCGGGCAACGAATCTGCCATTGTGCTCAGCCCGGACACCGGCTCGTTGGCCTCATGATGATGAACTTCCATGTCCGCCTCCAGCATCTGATCCAAGTCGAACACTTCAACACCACCGCTCACCGCCATACGCATCGTGTCGCAGACAAAATTCGCGGCATGATGATCGTGCACAAAATCTTTGTACTCGGCGAACAGCGGGCTTTCACCGGGCTTCTCGATGTCATTCTCCAGTGCCACAAGGCCTTCTTTACGAGCCTTCTGCAGCAGTTGGTACATCATCTTCAAGGTTTCGATATAACGCTTCTGTCCATACTTCGAGGATCCGAATGCCCCGATGAGCCCCCCCGCCATCTGTTTCATCGTGTGTATTGGATTTGAGATCAGTAGCGTACCCAAAGCTGCCCCGCCGATGATGATCAGCTCGGCCGGTTGCATCAGCACCTTTACCAGCCCGTGCTCCATCAGGTAGCCGGCTAGGATGCAACCGAAAACAACTACGATTCCAATGATCGAAAACATTAAGCATCATCCTCGCAAGCGTACAGAGTCATTGGCAACGCCCGCCGCTGCCGTCTTCGCCGCGCCACTCGAGTGCGCAGGCACCATCTTTTGTAGGAGCGATTCCAGGTCATCACCAGGTGTAGCCACGGTGTAAGTCACGTCAGCAATGACCAGGAAACGGTCACCCCACCAGGAAACTTCCGATTGGCGCAGCAGATTCCATAATGTTTCAGCTGCCGTCTTTGCAACAGTTACAGGACTGACAGACACCAGGACGGCGAGATACTCGTTTTCTCCCCAGCATCCCAGAAAATTCTCCGGATCAAGGCCTCGGCGCAACGTGTGCGCGGCAGCACGCAAAAACGGCACTACGGATTGCGGACCGTGCTTGGCGCGAAAATCCTCCAGGCCCAGCAGTCGGATTTGCAACAACCCGAAACCGATGCGCGATTCTTCCATCCCTGCGATGCATTCATACATCACTGCTCGCGTCAGGCGGTGCGAAGGTATGCCGGTAATTGCATCCAGGCATCCATACATCGTGAGCGGCGACTCCTCGCGTTCAAGAAACGCTTCCTCAAACAAGACCGAGGCGCCGCCGACGGTGTCACCGTATTCAAGGACGGGACGCGAGCGCACTCTAACCCCGACCCGGTGTCCATCCTTGTGCAGGTAGAAGCTGTTGCCTTGTTGCGGCTCGCGCTCCTGTATGGTCATCGTTACCGGGCGTTGCACCCGAGGCAATGGCTTGCCCTCCCGATCGCAAGCCCGCACCACATCGTCCAGTACGCGTCCCACCACTTCGTATGACAGATACCCGGTGATGTGTTCCGCGCCGTGATTCCAAAAACGAATCCGCCGTTCGCTGTCAACGATATAAATCCCCATAGGCAAGTCTTCCACCAGATGCCGGAAGAGCTTTGGATTCTCGAGCAGATTGGAATACATAGGGCACACGCCGCCTTCGAATTTCATCGGCAGGCGAGGCGGAAACTTCAGAAGCTGCGTGTTATTGAAGCGGGCATGCACCCAGCCGTGATGAGATTCACTGCGGCGACCATTTGGACGTGCCCTAAGAGAGCGACCTATCGAGATAAACTTTCACGCCGCCGAACGCTCCCGCGATCCCAACGCACGGGCCAGTCCCTCCGAATCGAAGATCGGCGGTTGACAGCTGAACCCTGAACACACGACAGCAAACGATCGTCCCCCGTTCAGCCCTGGAAGATTAGGAATGGTCGCCGCCAAAGCCGGCGGAAGGTTCTGGGCAACCGCCTTGTCGGCATCAAGACGCACAACCGCAGTATTCAAACTTAAGGAACGCACAGCAGTGCGATATAACTCCGCCGCCACTTCATCATGTCCGATGACTACCACTTGAGTATGCGGCTGAATGAAGTGCAGCATCGCCAGCCCGTAAGTCGCCGCGAAAATCCCATGCTGCCCCGCGACCCCCCCATAGACCTCCAGCGTCAACTCGGCTTTGTCGCGATAAGCCGCACCGCTCGCAGTCCCATCATTAATATATCCATGGAGACGAAGAAGCCCAATCGCAGCCGCCGAATTTCCTGCCGGAGTAGGCGAATCCTGAAATGGTTTTCGCCGCGTCCCCAAAATACCCAGTGCAGCCTTTCCGTTGGAAGCCTGATTAGCGCCCGAAGCAGCACCCGCCGTATCAAAAAAACCGCCTGCCATCGGATCGAAAAATCCTGCAATCATCGCATCCGCAATTGACCGCGCAAAACGGAAGTAGCTCAAGTCCGCCGTGGCTTCATAAGCGTCGAGACACGCAATCAACGCGAAAGCATAATCATCGAGCACACCCGGGACGCTGGCATCCCGCGGCCCCGCCTTGGGGTCCGAGTAAGCAATCACATGCTTCATTCCGCGCTGCGCACTCCATCCCTCGGAAAGCAATCGATCAAGCGAACGCAAAGCAAAGCGGCGCACGACCGCTAACTCCAACACCTTCGCGGCTTCCAGATAAGCCGAGATGCACATCGCATTCCATCCCACATAAACGGTCTTGTCGACATAAGGTGTTGGGCGCTGCAATCGCGCCGCATACATTTTTTCCTTAGCCGCATCGAGCAGCGCCTGCGTCCGCTCTTCAGGCAGATTCAGCCGCCGCCCAATTTCCTCCAGTGAGATTCGATCGAAAGAGCTTCGACTTGAAGGAGTTCGATCCGAAGAAGCCCGAGCCGAAGAAGAAACGTGAAGCACGTTCTTCGCCCGATTGTGATGCATGTCGCCCACTTCTTTGATGTCGTAATAGAGCGCCGCCACCGTAGCTTCATCCTCGCCGAGCGCCGCCTTCGTCTCCTCCAAAGTCCATGTGAAATAGTCGCCGTCATCGTCCATCGAATAATCGGCATCCTGCGAAGCGTAAAACCCGCCATGCTCGCGATCGCTTAGCCATTCGTCCATCCAGCGAATAATGTCGCGCGCCACACCGCCAAAAAATTCGTCACCTGTCGCCTGATAAGCGTGTACATAGTTTTTCAGCAACTCCGAATTGTCGTAACACATCTTTTCGAAGTGCGGCACGATCCAGCGCTCATCCACCGAATAGCGATGGAATCCGCCCGCCAACTGGTCGTAAACGCCGCCGAGCGCCATATTCCTCATCGTGTGCACAAAAATATTGCGCAGTTCCTCATCCTGCGTTCGAACATACTGCTCCATCACCAGATCAATCGCCGCCGGATGCGGAAACTTCGGCGCATTTCCAAATCCGCCATTGACCTCGTCAAACATTTTCCGCGCCGACTCCAGAATTGCGTCAATCACCGTAGCCGATATCTTCCCGCCACCCGCTGGGAACGACTCAGCCCGCGCAATTGCGCTCTCAACCATCTGCGCCTGCTCCAGCACTTCGCCGTGTTTCTCCCGATAAGCCTGAGCAATCGAAAGCAGCACGCGCTTGAAACTGGGCCGTCCATAGCCATCGGCCGGAGGAAAATACGTCCCGCCATAAAACGGCTTGCCGTCAGGAGTAAGGAAAACGGTAAGCGGCCACCCTCCCTGTCCAGTAAGCGCCGCCACCGCGACCTGGTATCGGCTGTCGATATCCGGCCGCTCATCCCGATCCACCTTCACTGCGATGTAATGCTCATTAACAATCGCCGCGACTTCGGCATCGTCATACGATTCCCGATCCATCACATGGCACCAGTGGCACCAGACCGCCCCAATATCCAGAAGCATCGGCTTGTTCGCCGCGCGAGCCGCCGCAAAAGCCTCTTCGCCAAATTCATGCCACTGAATAGGCTGATGCATAGCCGAACGCAAGTAAGAGGAAGAAGCGCGAGCGAGGGCGTTACGGGAGGAATCCATCATCAGCTTAGTTTAGCTCCCCCGCAAGACGGCCGTTCATTTTGTGACCCGAGAGCGAAATGGGTTCACCACCCGAACTACTCCGTACGTCTGACCGTCCGCCAGGTCTTCGGAGTAGAGAACTGTCGCACCCGCGCTTTCGGCGGTATGAACAATCAGCGCATCCCAGAAGGAAATCCGATGCCGCTCCTCGATTTCCAGAGCCTCAGCCGAGGATTCCGCACTGTTCACAATGATTTCCCAGCTTAAGTAATCCTGAAGCAACTGCCGAATCTCATTCACCGGCACCGGAGGCTTGACCTTGCGCCGGAGATTGACGCAAAGCTCCTGCAGGACTTGCGTGCTCAAAACACCCTGACCTGTAGACCACAGATGTTCAAGCAACTGCCGGGCGCGGTCGCGCTTTAATCCAGCGGAAGCGTCGTGCGCGTACAGAAAAATATTTGTGTCAACGAAACACTTGTCAGCCATCGGGTCAAGGATGGAGTTCTAAAAAAATTTCAGCGCTCGTGAAGTTCATCGCGAGAACGAGCAGGAGTCCAATGTATGTCGAGACCTTCTCGTAGCCGGACGAGAGCGCGTTTACGGGCGCGATCGTAAGACTTGCGCTGGCGCACGATTTCTTCCAATCGCTCCGCCAGCAGAGCGCTGATCGAAGTATCTTGTTCGGCTGCTAGAATCCGCGCCTCACGCAGCAGTTCGACATCCAGCTTTAAGGTGATATTCGCTTTCATTGCGGCACACAAACCAGTGCAGCACCATTTTACGTGCGATGAAGTCCCGAAGTCAAGCGGAACCCTATCCTAAACGGCGGCGCGCTGCTACCCCCCCAGCCTCTTTGCCATCGAACAATAAATCTCCACCGCCTCGACCAGTTGCGCCTTCTCGACAAACTCCCTTTCCGTGTGCGCCACGTGAATCGATCCAGGCCCAAGCAAAAGAGGTTCACCCCAGTTTGGCAAAGACGGAATGTCGGTAGTAAAAGCCGCGACCATGGTCGGCAGTCCATCCAAAGTGCGCAGCCGCAGGAATGGAGTTTCGCGGGTGAAGTGAGCTTCAGTTAGCCCTGCGACGGCCGCGGAAATCTCGCGGCGCAGTTCATCGGCAGGCCCCACGAGTCGATAAAAAAGATCAGCTTTGGCGAAATCAGAAATCACATTCGGCGCGCGACCGCCCTGAATGAGTCCGACATTCTTCGTGCAAGCGCCCGCATCGGCGTCTACGGGTAACTTCATCGCGTGCAGCCGGTGAAGCGCCTCCACCAGTTTGTCGATCGCCGACTCGCCTAGCTCGGGATAAGCCGAATGCGCCATCTTCCCCCGCGCCACCAACTCCACATGCAGCGCGCCCTTGCTGGCCAGAGCCAGTTTATTTTCCGTGGGCTCGCCGTTAATCATGAAGCGCGAGCCAATCGGTTGCCGGTTCGCCGCCTTCGCGCCGATCGAATCCCGTTCCTCGCCCACCAGAAATAGTAAGCCGACGAAAATGCCGTCCCCGCGCAGCTTCTCCGCCGCCAGAATCTGTGCCGTGATGATCCCCTTAGCATCGCACGAGCCTCGGCCGTAAACCCGTCGCTCATCTTCGGACGACGTAATGAACGGCGGCACCGTGTCCATATGTGTCGAGAAGACAATTTCTGGACGACCATGTCCGGCCCATGTGGCGAGAACATTGGCGCGCAAACCTTCAACCGGCATTTTTTGCGCGTCAAAACCGCGGCGCTGTAATTCGGCGCATAGAAAATCTGCCACGGCAGCTTCGTTAGGAGTAATGGATTCAATATCGATCAGACGACGGGCAAGCGCGAACAGGTCCATGCAGCAAAAGCGTAACAGCGAATCGCGATTACCGGATAGTCTCTAGAAATAAGTGCGAGGCAAAGCGAACTCAAACCGCCCGAATAAATTCCTCATCGCGCGGCATTTCAATTGACATAGTGGCTCTGGCGTTCGATCCTTAATGAGCAGGTTGCTCGCGCGAAATTTAGGGGCGGAGGTCGCGACCGAGGCGTAAGTCGCGTGGATTGAAGACTTTGCCTGTAAAGTATTTAAATTGAATACTTTGCGGGGTACCGTCAACCGAAGGGTGGTTATTTTTCAAGACTTTAGAGAAAACAGGGGGAGGGGGTAACCCCCGCCTCCGTGCCCACTGAAACACCTAGCATCCGCTCCCTCTTCCTTGTCGGCCCAGCCGGACGCCTGGAAGCTTTGCTTAATGCCGGGTCGCCGAATGCGGCGCACGCCGCCATCGTGTGCCATCCACACCCGCTCTTCGGTGGAACGCTGCATAACAAGGTTGTCTTCCACGCGATGAAGGCGCTCAACAGCTTCGGATTTCCAGTCCTGCGCTTCAACTTCCGCGGCACAGGCCTCAGCGAAGGTGAACATGCCCATGGGATGGGCGAAGTCGAGGATGTGCGCGCCGCGCTTGACTGGCTGGAACGCGAATTCGCCTTGCCTCTCATCTTCACGGGTTTTTCTTTCGGCGCAGCCGTAGGAGTGCGAGCCGCTTATTCCGACGATCGTGTCGACGCCCTGATCGCATTGGGTCTGCCTGCTGTTACAGTCGAAGACCGCGTATATGATTTCGAATTTCTCCGCGAATGCACCAAGCCGAAACTCTTTATCAGCGGATCGCGCGATCAGTTCGGCCCGCCGGGCAAATTAGAAGCGCTAGTTAATACTTTCGCCGAGCCGAAAAAATTAGTACGGATCGAAGCGGGAGATCATTTCTTCGAAGGCCGTTTGCGCGAGATGCGTGACGCAATTGAGATTTGGGTGAGAGAAGTGACTGGCGCAGCTCTGCCTTAGTCTTCAGTCTTCGCTCCTGGTGCCGGATTATAATGCCAGCGGAAAATGCCATCGATACCCGATCTCTCCTCTGCGCGGGACCAGAAATTTCGGCGCATGCGCGACACTGCGCGTGAGATATTTACGACCGCACTTAAGAACGCCTCGATTGAAAGCGCCTTTGCGCGTAACGTGCACTGCGAGCGGCGTGTATTGCGAATCGGCGAAGATCTCCACGATCTCGATTCTTACCATCGAGTATTCGTTGTATCAATCGGCAAGGCTGCGCACACCATGGCTGCGGCGCTTGAGGCCCGACTTGGCAGTACGCTCGAAGGCATCGTGGCCTCGTCGGTCGAGCCTGCTCACCAGGTCCGCGGATTCCGTTATTTTCACGGTGGACATCCGATACCGACTGCTGAATCCATCGAGGCCGCGGAGGCAATCCTCAACTCTCTAACCGCTCTCAACGCAACTTCCTTAGCCATCTTCATGCTTTCCGGAGGCGGTTCTGCCGTTGTGGAAAAGCCGATTGATGATGAAATTTCGCTGGCCGATCTCGCAAGCACTTACCAGACGCTCGTCCATTCTGGAGCGCCAATCGCCGAGATCAATACCATCCGCAAACATCTTTCCGCAGTAAAAGGTGGACGTCTCGCTCAAGCCGCTTATCCTGCACAGCAGGTTTCGATCCTTGTTTCGGACGTGCCCGACGATACGCTCGATGCGCTCGCCTCGGGTCCGACTATGCCCGATTCCACCTCCATCGGTGACTGTGAGCGGATTGCGGCCAAGTACAATCTCGTTGATCAGTTCCCCAGATCGGTGGCAGATCTCTTCCGCCAACACGCGCTGGATGAGACGCCCAAATCTGACGATCCGGCCTTTGTTCGCGCCCGCTGGTGGACGGTGCTCTCCAACCGAGTGGCGATCGATCAGGCTGCAGTGGCTGCAACCAAGGCCGGTTTCGCCGTCGAAGTCGACAACTCATGCGACGACTGGCCTTACGACAAAGCTTCCGTTCATCTGCTTAACCGTCTGCGCGAGCTGCGAAGCACCATCTCCCGTGTCTGCCTGATCTCCGGCGGCGAGGTGACGGTTACGGTTCGCAATGGAGGTATCGGAGGACGCAATCAGCAGTTTGCTCTCGCTTGCGCCGAACCGATATGGGGACAAGACATCACTGTATTGAGCGCGGGTACCGACGGCATCGATGGCAACAGTCAAGCAGCAGGTGCTGTCGTCGATGGCAGCACGGTCGATCGTGCCGGCGGAATAGAGGTCGTGCGCAAGGCGCTTTCGACCTTCAACGCTTGTCCGCTTCTCGACGAACTGGGAGATGCGATCTTTACCGGACCAACCGGAAATAACCTTCGTGACTTGCGCATCTTGCTGGCTTATTAGTTCAAGTTGATATGTTCGGTAGCGCACATATCGTCGTATAAAACCCATAACCTCCGGCGGTACATGGCCTTCCGCCAAGTAAATTCTTGTAAATATTTATCATCCGGCAGCGTCCGCACCCCACTGTGCATCCAAGTCTTTAAAATGAACAAACACTGGAGGTTTCGATTGAAACGCACAGTTCGTATTGCCATCGTATTATCATTTGCCTGCGCCGCTCTGGCCGCTTTCTCAAACGTCGCACAGGCCCAGAGAATCGACGTCGGTTTTGCCGGTAGTACCATCCTCGCCCCAGGCGCTGATTCGTGCAGCGGCAACTGCCAGGTCCCGCAGTCGCTCAGTGGCGGCTTTTATCCGGGCTTCAACGCCGATGTGATCTTTTGGCACAATCTTGGCGCTGGGTTCGAATACAACTGGAGAGGTTCTCAGGGCGGCGGGGCCTACGCGGCCGACATCGGGGTTAATTATCGTCCAATCTTTTACAACTTCAATGCCGTTTGGTCGCCCAAGCTCGCCAGCCATGCCTACCTGGAAGTTGTTGGCGGCATTGGCGCCATGAGTACGCACTTGTATGAATGCGATGACTGTGGCATCGCTGGCGGGAGCCAGGAAGTCGCCAGCAGCAGCCATTTCGATGTGGACGTCGGTGCCGGAATTAAGCTCTATGCGTCGCACGGATTCTTTGTCCGCCCCGAATTGCGAGAGTATTGGATCAATAACGATACGAACTTTGCCGGTTCGCATGCCACTCGCGTAGGCGCAACGATTGGATATACCTTCGGCGGGGGACACTAGCCGGAGCGAAGTTGAATTGAATTCGGCATCGTGGTGATGGGACCTGGTGTTGTGGACTGGCAACCCAGGTCTGTCGCTCTTTCCGCTGCGAAGATCTGTAATTTTTTTTGTCGGTTCTACGACGCGAGTTCCCTGTTTCACCATCCCGCATTATGATAGAAGGATGAATTTCGGCTTTTCAGGCGAAATGATCTTTCTCTTTTTCCTGGCACTGATCCTCTTTGGCCCCAAGAAAATGCCGGAGATCGGACGCCAAGTCGCGCGCTTCCTCGGAGAATTCAGGCGCGCCTCAAACGAATTCCGCTCGCAGATCGAGGCAGAGGTAAATTCTCTAGACAACAGCCGCAGCACTCCGGCGCAGCCCATGCTGCCAAATCTCCAAGCCCCCCTCGGATCTCTCGCAAGCCGCATTTTCAATCCTCCGCCAGCCGAAAAGCTGAAGGCTGCTGAAGCCGCGACCGAGTCCGACAAGCCCGCTTTCGCCCCCCCAATTGTCGTAGAAGCCGAGCCGTCGGTCGCTCCGAAAGCGGCGCCCGATGCCTGATCTCGTCGCCTCGACATCGCTGAGCACATCCGCCAAAGATGAAATGCCAACCATGGGCTTCCTCGATCACCTCGAGGAACTGCGCAAGCGAATTGTTTATTCCATAATCGCCGTCGCGATCGGTTTCTTCGTCTGCTGGGGATACGCCGGACATATTTACGCCATCATGCAGCGCCCCATCATGGACGCGCTCCACCGTAACGGCCTTTCGGCCAAACTCGTCTACGTCAACCCCACCGAACCCTTCAATCTGTATCTGAAAGTGGGGTTGATGGCGGGATTGTTCGTTACCTCGCCGTTCGTGCTTTACCAGTTGTGGTGCTTTATTTCGCCTGGTCTCTACCGTCATGAAAAAAAATATGTTCTGCCTTTCATGATGTCGACCATAGGTCTTTTCATCGCGGGCGGATATTTCGGTTATAAAATTGTCCTTCCTCAGGCGCTCGTGTTCTTGATTGGCTATGGCAAAGATTTTCAACCCATGATCACGCTGGGCGAGTACAGTTCTCTGTTCCTCACGCTTATCGTCGGTATGGGCGTGATTTTCGAAATGCCCATTCTGATATTTTTTCTCGCGCTCATGGGCATCGTTAGCGGCGGGTGGATGTGGCGCAATATTCGTTACGCCGTCCTGGGTATCTTCGTGGTTGCCGCCATCGTCTCACCGACTCCGGACATCCTGAACATGTGTATCTTTGCTGCACCTATGATCGCCCTATACGTCCTGAGCATTGTTATCGCCTGGCTCGTGCATCCCACCCAGCGCAAGAAGCGCGCCGAGAAAAAGGCGTAATCACACAGAACGCAGAGAGCACAGTGAAATAATGAAGGTCTCAGCAACAAAAATAGAATTTCCAAATGCGTCACGCCGCGCTAACCTGCGTCCGCTGTGGTGGAGTATCTGCCTGCCGTTGCTCCTTGCCGTCGCCTCGGCTACGACCGTAGCCTGCAGCGGGGCAACCAATACGACTGCCAGCGCAGCTGCACAATCTGAGGTTCCGGCTGCGACACAAGCTGCTCCAGTCTCAGCGCCCGACAACGCCCCGCTCCCACATATCGATGCCAAACGAACCTTCGAGTACACGCGCGAAGTCACTGCCTTCGGCGAGCGCTATATGGGCAACGAGAATCACAAGAAACTCGAGCGCTACATCCTCTATCATCTTAGAGACGACCACCTGAAAAGCGATCAAGTCGAAGACGACGCCTTCACTGCCGACACGGTCGAAGGAAAGTTTCCAGTCCGCAATATCATCGCGAAATTTCCCGGCGCGAAGGACCGCATCATCGTCATCATGGGCCACTATGACACTAACTACTGGCTGCGAGGCACCGGATATGTAGGGGCCAACGACGGCGGATCTTCCACCGCAATCCTTCTTGAATTTGCCAACCAGTTGCGAGGCAAGAAGCGCGACGGCTACAGCGTCTGGCTGGTCTGGTCGGACGGCGAGGAAGCCGTTAAGACTTGGTCTGACACTGACAGTTTGTATGGCACGCGCCATTTAGCCGAAAAATGGGAGAAAGATGGCACGCTAAAGAAGATCAAAGCGCTCATAGTTGTGGACATGATCGGCGATGCCGATCTCAACATCGACCGCAATACTACCGGCACTGATTGGCTAATGAACCTAATCTATTCCGCAGCCGAGCGCGAAGGCTATCAATCCCACTTCTACGCGCGGGAGGGCGCGATTGAAGACGATCATCTTCCTTTCGTGAAACGCGGCGTCCCGAGCGCCGATGTCATCGACCTCGATTACGGTTACAACAATGTTTTCCATCACACTCCGCAAGACACCATGGACAAGCTCAGCCCCAAGAGCCTGCAAATCGTAGGCGACACGATCATGGAGACCATCCACATGCTCGATCAGCGCTAGTGTTCTTGAACCCCGCATTAGGTTGCGGACGAGGTTCGTCTTACTTGCAGATCGCCGTATAGCCCAGATAGCTCTGGCTAGTGAGATAAATTTGGCCGGAGATAACTCCATTGTTATTGATACCCCCGGTCATCTCCGATCTCGCGCCCGGATATACGATGTTCTTGAAAACTCCATTCTCGTAAATGAAACCGAAATCGCTATCGGAGGTGATGCGATTGCCCACGATGACACCGGAGTTGTTCACTCCCGTGAGCACAGTTCCGTATTTGGCGTTCGGAAAATTGAGGGTGGTAAAAGTCCCATGCTCCCACACAAAGCCGTTGCTGATCGGACTATTGGAGTAAGTCCCGACGATTTCTCCATTGTCGTTGATAGCCATGGCATAGGATGCCAGCGCGTCGGGGTAAGCAATAGTAGTGTATTTCCCGTTCACCAGCTCGAAACCTTTGATGAGAGCGGGGCTAGCGGTGTAACTGCCGACTGCTTCTCCCAACTGATTCATTTCAAAAAGCCAGGTGTTGGCAGCCTTTGGATAATTGACGGTGGTTTGAACGCCATCCTTCAGCAGGAACCCATGCACGTGTTGGGGATAGCCAATGTCCTGGTAAAAGCCGTTTTGTATGCCGGTGCCGCTGTACCCATATAACCAGGTGGTTAAAGCCTTCGGGGCTGCGTACTCAGTGATCTGTCCTTCAGGTGACCGGGTGAATGCGACAAATGCCTGAGTCGTGTCGTTGACCAACTGTCCGACCACGGTACCGTCGTCACTCACACCGTTAACCTGGCTGAAAGAGTATCCCTCGGGCGCGGAAAACGTGTCGAAGACGCACGAAGCTTGCTCAG
>CAVWWW010000006.1:0-55897 GCA_963758745.1 uncultured Acidobacteriaceae bacterium | reverse complement strand
CTCTAAGCTTTTGACTCCAAAAGACCAATCAGAGGAGGACTAGGCGTAAAGATCAATCATCCCAGTAACTTTTCCGCAAGCCAATAATCAACACTGAACTTTCCCGGACCAGAGCAGATCAGCCATATAAAGAAGAGCACATACAGAACTTCCGGAAGGTAAAGGAAATCGTCGAGCCATCTAAGAGTCGAAAGTCCTTTAGGCAAGGTAGAAACCGCTTCAGTCAGAGTGGCAACAATCATGTCGATCATCAAAGCCACGCAGGCAAAACTCGAAAGAAACCCAAATGTCACCAAGGATCCGCCAACGAACTCAACACCCGACACGAAATAAGCCGTTTGTTGGGGAAACGGGACTTTGGCCTTGACGAGCGTCTCGTAAACAGGTTTCGTCCCGCCTGCGACAAACAATTTGTTTGCCCCAGAAATGGCGAAGAACGGCCCGATCGAAACGCGTACCAGCAGGATGGCATATTGTTCCAAATCACTGCTACCGAGCAACGCAAACTGGACCAACCGTTTCCAATCCATCTCTTGTCCCTCCTACTGTTCGTGAATGATTAGGGAATGATTAGCAAATGATTGGCGAATTCTCGCGCGTCTTGCTCAGTACGACATTATTTGTCCATCCGTTCGACCCATTTCGCGCGAAATGCAGGAGCCGGAAATGGATCCGCAAAGTACTGTGTTTCGTGCGCAACCTTATCGCCCGTGAACTCCATGATGCTCACGGTGCAGGACGGTTTGCCGTCATACGTCAGGACTAATTCGGTGACCCAAAGATTACCGCTGCCAATCATTCGTCGGACAGTAAAGCGCTTTTTGCTCGGCTGACTTTCGCGTTGGCACTGTATGTTGTGTCGACCGCGGGTTCGCTCGCCTGACTGCGGATAGTCCAGCACCGCGTCCTCGTGATAGATGAGGTGTTCCGTTTCAAAATCGTTGGCATCGGACGCTGCCCAATGTTGATCCAGCGCCACACGGATCTCCTGATCTTGCGCTTCGGAATCCTGTCTGCTCTCTTGCTGCTCGTTCATCTGCTGGTCGCTCATCTTGAGCCCTCAATTCGACTGGAAGAGATGCTACCAACGACGCGCCGGAGCGGCACCATCCACGTGAAGTATTTCTCCGCTCACATGACCTGCATTTGCCAGGTAAAGAACGGCATCGACAACATCCCTTACCGTCGCCCGTTTCACAATGGGTTGCGACGTCGAGTCTTGGGGATCATTCTGGTGCATTGGTGTGGCCACTTCGCCGGGAGCAACGGCGTTGAAGCGGATGCCGTCTTTTGCATACTCGATTGCGAGATTCTGGGTTGCCGAATTCAAGCCACCCTTCGTAATCATCGAAATCGAGCCATTTTCGCCGGCGATTGGGCGATCCGCAAGTGCCGCAGTGATGCTCACAACGCACCCTGATTTCCGTTTCAGCATTTCTTTCACAGTCCGCTGAGTGATGAAGAAGAATCCGAGCAGATTGGTCGACACCAGGGCATTGAAGTCGTCGACAGTGAAGTCAGTGAAAGGCTTGGTCAGGAAGATGCCAGCGTTATTCACCAAGACATCGATGGTCCCGAACTTGTTGATGGCCGCATCGACAGCATCGGCAGCAGTTTGCGGCTTGCCGATATCGCCCTCGAGGAGAACCAGGCTGCCCGAGGTGGTCATTTTTCGATTAACTTCACGAGAGGTTGCAACGACCTTATAACCTTCTCGCAGAAACCCTTCGACTAAACCCGCGCCAATACCGCCCGATGCTCCGGTTATGATTGCCGTTTTGTTGCCCGACATAAATAACCTTTCGTTTAATAGCTTTGAACCCGGCCAAGACGAACTGCATCATCTTGTAGTTGTCGGGATTCCGATTGAGTTCCGTCGACGCGAGTCATTAGAACAGAAGCTTGGGAGATGAACAATCGTATCGTCTGAGAAACATGGGGAACGATCACCACGAGCCGCCTGGGACTTGAACTTTTGTGCAGGAGCGACACGGCGTCGCCCTGTAGGTTAATATTTCCGTCTAGGCCAGTTTTTGAAGATAACGACGGCAGGAAAGGATGGCAAAGATATGGTGGAAGCAACTTGGAAACCTCACGAGAAACACGGACAACTGACCACGCAGAGCGATTTACCCGACAGTGTCTACGCGTTTCCGAAGCAGCGTAAAGAGCCGCTGACCGACGCAGAACATGTGCGTAACGCGGTGGCGCGGTTCGATCAAGTCATCGACGTCTCCGATGCCGACCGTGCCTTGGCGTTCGCGAACATCGAGAAAGCTGCAAACTACTACGACGTCAACCTCGCGGAAACGTCATGGCACGACCTCGGCATTCATCCTCAAAAGAAGAGAAGAGAGGCGTGACCGGCAAAGTCGCCGCGACGCGCGAACGCTGAGTGCAAAGCACCGTAACGTAAAAGGAGAGGAAATATGAAAGCAGTTGTTGTCCACCAATATGGCGGTCCAGAAGTACTGAAGTTCGAGGACTATCCTGATCCAGTGCCCGGTCCCGGCGAAGTGCTGGTGCGGGTCGCCGCCACGAGTGTCAATCCGATCGACTACAAGCGGCGTGCCGGATTAACGAAAGATATTTATCCACTCCATTTCCCGGGCCTCATAGGAGTCGATATGGCGGGGACTGTGGTCAAGATTGGGCCGGGAGTGGAAGGCTTTTCCGTCGGCGATCGGGTGTTCGCTATGGCGGATAATACTTACGCCGAGCTTTGTGCCGTGAAAGCCGCGATGCTGGCGAAAGTTCCCCAGGGACTCGATTTGATCCAGGCGGCGGCATTACCGCTGGTGACGACGACCGGCAACCAGCTGCTTGCAGCTACGGGAATCAAAGCGGGGCAGACGGTTCTCGTCGTAGGTGCGGGTGGAAATGTCGGGCGTTCGGCAGTATTCACTGCAAAGCAACGCGGGGCGACCGTGATTGCGGGGGTTTTGAAAACAGAGGCAGATAGATGAAGCGAAGACTGTCGGCGTAGATGAGGTTGTTGCAACCGACGACGATACCGCGATTGCGAATCTTCCGCCGCTCGATGCGGTTGCGGATACGGTCGGCGGAAGAACCGCCGAGAAGCTGATCGCCAAGGTCAAGCCGGCAGGGGTGTATGCATCGGTTGTCGAGGCGCCGCAGAACGCCGCGAAGTACCCATCTGTAAAGGTGGTGCACGTATTCTCGAAATTCGACCGAAAAACGCTCGAGTCCATGGCCGAAGCGGTGCGAGATGGCAAGCTAGTAATCCCGATTAGCCGGAAACTGCCACTCAGTGAAGCGGCTGAAGCTCAAGCAGCTGCAGAAAAGGGTGGTGTCGGGAAAATCCTGCTGGTGGCTTAAACTCGCTGCTGGATATGCAACGTCGAAAGGAAAATCGAAAATGAAGAAAGATCGCGGCGGAATCAACCCAGCTTCGAAGCCAAGTGGCGAAGGGTGTGTAGAATGCCTGGCGTCACCGAAAGGTTGGTGGTTTCATCTCCGTCGATGTGCGGAGTGTGGGCACATCGGATGCTGCGACAGTTCTCCGAGCCAGCATGCATCAAAACATGCGGCGGCAACGGGGCATCCGATCATTGCCAGCTTCGAACCCGGTGAGGATTGGTTCTACGAATACGAAAAGGAGCGGATGATCAAAGGTGTGGCATTACTTCCGCCGCACGCGCATCCGGAAAATCAGCCTGCGCCTGGACCGGCAGGAAGAGTACCAGCCAACTGGGAATCCCTACTGCACTAGCCGGCAGTGTAGGGACCAGCAGGGGAATGGCTTCCGTTAAACCGCAGGCGTTTTCGGCGCATCCTGACTTATGATGATCCGAAGCGCGGTGAGCGTTTGACGGTCGAGGCGGTTGGTCTTTACCTGGATTACTCGAAGACCGCGTCACCGATGAAGCGATGCGCGCCTGACGAGGATCTGTACTCTAGAGTGGCATAGCTTTTAACATTGAACAAGAACCGTTCCACAACCCAGAAAACTCAGGAGCATTTTATGAGCACCAATCGGGTGACGCGCCCAAGTTCCGGAAAACTTGTTCCCATGACCACCAGCGCAACTAATGTTTCAGATGTTCTGCAACAGTACGGGGACGGCGCGATGCCGTTTATCGGGTCGGAAAACGCTTTTTATGATCGCCACCTGGTTTTTGACAGAGCCATCGATCCCAAAGTAGCGAGTGCGCGCGAGCGCTTTGAGGCGTTCTCCCATTCCGTGCGAGACGTTCTCGCTCGGCGTTGGGTGCAAACCAAGAACACTTATGAACGAGAAAATGCCAAGCGCATCTATTACCTTTCCATGGAGTTTCTCATCGGACGTTCGTTGGCCAACAACATCACCAACCTGTTGCTAGATCCGCTTTTACCGGATGCAGCGAAAGAGAACGGTATCGACTGGCTTGAACTGGTTGAGCAGGAACCGGATGCTGGGCTGGGCAATGGCGGCTTGGGCCGCCTTGCGGCGTGCTTTCTCGATTCGATGGCGACCATGCAGCTCCCAGGCACGGGGTATGGTTTGCGCTATGAGTACGGCATGTTCAAGCAATCGATCGTAGATGGCTGGCAAAAAGAGAATCCCGACAACTGGCTTCGCTATGGCGATCCCTGGGAGATTGCCCGGCTTCACGAGATGGTGGAAATCAGGCTGAACGTATCATTCCAATTGCAAGACGGTAATCTTCAAATCATCCGCGACCGACCCTCAAGCCTGATTGGTATTCCGTTTGATCGTCCCGTGGTGGGGTATGGCGGAAAGACGATCAACACGCTGCGGCTCTGGGCCGCGGCAGCGTCCGATTATTTCGATCTTGAGAAGTTCGACACCGGAGACTTCGTGGGCGCACTCGGCGAAACTCTGCAAGCGGAGTCGCTTACCCGCGTGCTATATCCCGACGATTCTACGACGAAGGGGCAGGGACTGCGTTTTCTGCAGGAGTATTTCCTGGTCGCTTGTTCGATGGCCGACCTAGTTCGCCGTTTCCAGCGTTATAACTCGGATTGGGCAAAGTTTCCGGAGAAAGCCGCGATTCAACTTAATGACACGCATCCTTCCATTTCGGTCCCTGAACTGATGCGAATCTTGCTCGACGATGTGCACTTGGGATGGGACCAGGCCTGGGACCTTACGAAGAAGACGCTCGCCTACACAAATCACACCTTGCTGCCTGAGGCTCTGGAGAAATGGCCCGTGGCGTGGTTTGAGACACTGCTTCCTCGTCACCTGGAGCTCATCTACGAAATTAACCGTCGGTTGCTCGATGAGGTTCGGGTTCGCTTTCCTGGCGATGAGGGGCGCGCCGAGCGCGTTAGCCTGGTGGAAGAAGGCAGCCCGCACAAGATCCGGATGGCAAACCTTGCCATTGTTGGCTCGCATAGTACCAACGGAGTGTCTGCTGTCCACTCAAAGCTGCTGCGAACTACGACGGTTAAGGATCTCGCGGAAATGTTTCCCGAGCGTTTTAGCAACAAGACCAACGGAGTGACGCCCCGGCGCTGGTTGCGCGAGGCCAATCCGGCGCTGGCGCGGGAAATTACGCAAGTCATCGGAGATGGCTGGATTACGGATCTGAGTTTGCTCAAACAGCTCAAGCCATTCGCGGATGATTCGAATGCTCGCGAACGCTTCCTCAAGTCAAAGCGAGAGGCCAAGGTGCAGTTTGCCAATTGGCTCAAGTCGACGTCTGGGCATGTCGTGGACCCGGACACCATTTTCGACTGCCACATCAAGCGCATTCACGAATATAAAAGGCAGTTGATGAATGCGCTACGGATTGTGATCGTTTATAACCGGCTGCGGCAAAATCCCCGCATGAAGATCGTGCCCCGGACATTCTTCTTCGCGGGCAAAGCGGCGCCAGCTTACACGCTGGCCAAGCTCATCATAAAGTTCATCAACAACCTGGCGGGCACGATTGATGGCGACCCGGCGGCGCGCGGCAGGCTTAACGTCGTCTTTCTCCCTGAGTACAACGTTTCGCTGGCGGAGCGGCTGATTCCAGCCAGCGATGTCTCCAACCAGATTTCGACCGCAGGCTACGAGGCCAGCGGAACCAGTAACATGAAATTTATGATGAACGGAGCCTTAACCGTCGGAACCCGCGACGGCGCGACCATCGAAATGGCGGAGGAAGCCGGAGAAGAGAACATGTTCCTCTTCGGGCTCACGGTGGAGCAGGTGGAGAACAGCCGGGCCTGGTACGACCCGCACTGGCATTATGAAAATGAACCCGAGACTCGAGCTGCGCTGGACCTGATTTTCTCTGATCACTTTAGCCGCAACGAACCAGGAATATTCGTTCCCTTGCGCGATACGCTTCTGACCCAGGGCGATCACTATATGAATCTGGCCGACCTGACGTCGTATTGCGAGGCGCAAGACCAGCTCGGCGCGCTCTATTCGGAACCGGGAGAATGGGCACACAAAGCAATCTTGAACGTCGCTAGCTCGGGGAAGTTTTCGAGCGATCGCTCGATTGCGGAATACGCAAGCGAGATCTGGAAGGTGGAACCATGCCCAGTACTGTAGAAAAACAATCCCTGACCAGTGAACCTAACAGCAGCATTTCGCCGCTGGCAGGCAAACCAGCGCCCAAGTGGTTGCTGGTGGACGTGGCTCGCCTGGAGAAGGAATATTACGAGCGGCGTCCCGACTTGAATGATCCAAACCAGCTAGTCAGCTTCGGTACCAGCGGACATCGTGGCTCGCCCCTGCGCGGCACATTTAACGAAGCGCACATCCTCGCAATTACCCAGGCGATTTGTGAATACCGGCGGGAGCAGGGAATCGACGGCCCGCTTTATATGGGGAAAGACACGCACGCTGTCTCGGAGCCCGCGCAGCGCACCGCCCTCGAGGTGCTGGCGGCAAACAGCGTGGAAACCATCATTCAGCAAGATAACGGGATAACTCCAACTCCGGTTATCTCGCGGGCGATTCTGGTTTACAACCGTAGCCGCGAGGAGAAAGACCACCTCGCTGACGGCATCGTGGTTACCCCCTCGCACAATCCGCCGGAGGATGGAGGCTTTAAGTACAACCCGCCCAACGGTGGCCCGGCCGATACCGACGTGACCCGCTGGGTAGAGAATCGCGCGAACGAATTGTTGCGAGCAGGGAATGCAGGGGTCAAGCGAATTCCGTTTGCTAGGGCGATCCGGTCCGCGACCACTCACCAGGAAGATTTCGTCCTGCCGTATGTTCGTGATCTCAAAAATGTCGTTGACACGGATGCGATTCGCGGCGCTCACCTTAAGCTTGGTGTTGACCCATTAGGCGGAGCCTCGCTGCCTTATTGGGAACCGATCAACTCCATTTACGGGCTGGATATCGTTGTCACCAATAAAATAGTTGACCCGACATTCTCATTTATGACCGTTGACCACGATGGCAAGATTCGCATGGACTGCTCGAGTCCCTATGCGATGGCCAGGCTCGTCGCTCTGAAAGATCAGTACCAGGTGGCTTTCGGGAACGATACTGACGCGGATCGGCATGGGATCGTTACTCCGGTTGCGGGTTTGATGAACCCGAATCATTATCTTGCCGTTGCGATCCGCTATTTGCTCACGCACCGACCCCAGTGGAGCAATACAGTTGTGGTGGGAAAGACTCTGGTGAGCAGCAGCATGATTGATCGGGTGGTGAAAAAACTCGGCCGCAAGCTCAGCGAAGTGCCGGTGGGTTTCAAGTGGTTTGTGCCGGGCCTGGTCGATGGCTCGTACTGTTTCGGCGGAGAAGAAAGCGCTGGAGCGAGTTTTCTTCGTCTTGACGGCACCGTATGGACGACCGACAAGGACGGGCCGATCATGGACATGCTGGCGGCGGAGATTACAGCGCGCACCGGCAAGAATCCCGGAGAACATTACCGCGAACTGACGGCGGAGTTCGGCACCCCCTATTACACGCGCATCGACGCGCCCGCCACGCCCGAGCAGAAAGCAAAGTTAGAAAAACTCACACCGGACGCAGTAAAGGAGTCAGACCTGGCGGGTGAGCCAATCACCGCCAAGCTGACCAAAGCCCCGGGCAACGATGCCCCGATGGGCGGTTTGAAAGTTGTGGCGCAGAGCGGTTGGTTTGCGGCGCGACCCTCGGGTACCGAGAACATTTATAAGATCTACGCCGAGAGTTTCAAGAGCCAGACCCATTTGAACGCGATCCTCCGCGAGGCCGAGGAGATGGTGAATAATGCGCTCGGTTCTTCCGCAGTGGTTCCTGAACAGGGAGGCCGGAAGTGAGTGGCAATGGCACGCTCATATTTTTAGCACCAGTTGAGCCGCCGTTTCCGCCTGAATATCGTGCTTCTGGCTTGCTGTTACACGTCACCTCTCTGCCGTCTCCCTATGGCATCGGCGATCTGGGAGCATCGGCGTTCTCATGGATTGATCGTCTCCATGATGCCGGCCAGGGGTGGTGGCAAGCGTTGCCACTCGGCCCGACTGGTTACGGAAACTCGCCCTATCAATCGATGTCGTCGTTTGCCGGAAATGCGCTGCTGATCAGTCCCGGCTCTCTCATTTCGGATGGGCTGATACAGGCGAGCGATACTTACTCTCAATTTTCGGCAGATGCGGTTGACTACGATTCTGTCATCCCGTTCAAACAACGGCTGCTCGAAACGGCATGGGCAAACTTCAAAGCCGGGCAGCGCGGTGCCAGAGATCTGGCGCCTGTCCTCGCGCCTCAATATGACGAGTTCTGCGCCAGGCAAGCGCATTGGCTGGAAGACTACGCTTTGTTCAGGGCACTGAAAGAAAAATATCGCGGAGCTTATTATCTGGAGTGGCCAGCGGAGTTTGTTCAGCGCCGCCCGAGTGCTCTTACCGAGGCGCGGCGAGAGCTAGCAAGTCAAATTGATCAGGTTCGCTTTGCGCAATTCCTGCTGTTCCGCCAGGGCGATCAACTCAAGGAATATGCTCATGCCAAGGGCGTGGGGTTGATCGGCGATCTGCCGTTCTTTGTTTCCCCGGATTCCAGTGATGTTTGGGCGAACCCTGAGCTATTCCTGCTCGATGAGCAGCATCGGCCACGCTTTGTTGCCGGGGTTCCTCCCGATTATTTCAGCGCACAAGGTCAATTGTGGGGCAATCCCGTTTACAACTGGGATGCCGTGCGTTCGACTGGTTATCGGTGGTGCATCGATCGGTTACGTGCGCTGCTGGCTCACGTCGATGTGATTCGCTTAGATCACTTCCGCGGGTTCGCGGCTGCGTGGCAGGTTCCAGCCGGAGCGCCAACGGCTCAGTCGGGGCACTGGGTGGCGGGTCCGGGAGCCAGCTTTTTTCAAGCAGTGCGAATGGAGCTAGGCCATCTACCATTCATCGCTGAAGATTTGGGTGTGATTACGGCGGACGTTCGGGCTCTGCGCGACCAGTTTCGTCTGCCGGGAATGCGCGTTCTGCAATTCGTGTTCGATGGTCATGCGGACAATCCATATCTGCCGCAGAACTTCGTCCACAATACAGTCGCCTATACCGGCACGCATGACAATGCCACAACTCGACAATGGTATGAGGAATTGCCCGACTATCAGCGGCAGAACTTCTGGAGCTACCTCAAGCGCACGCCGGGAACCAGTACGGATGCCGCTCCGGAGTTGATGCGGCTGGCATGGTCTTCACCAGCGGCGCTCGCGATTGCTCCATTGCAGGATCTGCTCAACTTGGGAAGCGAAGCTCGAATGAACGTGCCTGGGCGTGTCGATGGGAACTGGCGTTGGCGTGTCCGAGAAGAGATGATATCCTCGCAGGCTTTCGAGTGGCTCGAGCAATTTACGGAGCAATCAAAACGCACGCTGGTCTCTGCTATATCGCCGCGCGTGCAACCGGCCCTGAGCGAGCGATAGAATCCCCAAAATGCTGATTCAATCTGCCAAGAGCATCCTGCTGGTCGTGAGCGCGCTGTTTCCGATTGTCGATCCCATCGGAGGGAGCCCGGTATTTCTGGTGTTGACGAGAGATTATCCGGCGGAGACGCGCAAAGTGCTGGCTCGACGCATCATGGTCAACAGTTTTGTACTCCTGATCGCGTCTTACGCCATCGGATCGCATGTGCTCTCATTCTTTGGGATTTCGATTCCGGTTGTGCAGGTCGGCGGCGGGCTGGTTGTGATTTCGGCGGGCTGGGCGCTGTTGAATCAGAAGAACGGTGGCGATCGAAACAAGGTCAGCCCAATGGTCAGCTCTACGGACGCTCTGAATCAGGCGTTTTACCCCCTGACGCTGCCCTTGACCGTTGGTCCCGGTTCCATCTCGGTTGCGATCACTCTGGGGGCGAACGAAACAATGCATTATTGGGGCGCGAATCTACTTATGCTTCTTGCGGCGGCGATTGGTTGCGCTTTCGTGGCGGCAACGATTTATCCCTGTTACGCCTTCGCAGATCGCTTGGCGAGCGCCTTGGGACCGACTGGAATGAATGTAATTCTGAGGCTGTCCTCGTTTCTGCTGGTATGCATCGGTGTGCAGATCCTTTGGAACGGTGCGAGCAAGCTGCTTAGTTCATTGCCGCAAGTCGCTGGTCTTGTGCATTAACACCAGCCAATGACAGAGATCGAATGACGTAAAGCAGATGAAACAGAACAGCGTAAAGGATTCAAGCCCTGACGCGGTCACTACTGCGGGCTCTTTAGCGAACGCTGCCAATCCCCTGCCCACGCAGCGGAGAGGATGGGAGCAGGCTGAGGGCAGCCCATTGCCGCTTGGCGTCGAGTGGATCGAAGAGGAGCAAGCGTTCAATTTTGCCGTTCACTCGGAACATGCGGAGAGTGTCACTCTATTGCTCTATTCTTCAGCCGATCTAGTGAATCCTCTTCTGAGGCTTCAATTGGATTTTTTGCACAACAAGTCGGGGCGGATTTGGCACTGCCGCGTCCCAGTCGCAAGGATTTCTGAGGCTCGCTACTACGCATACTCCGTCTCGGGACAAACCATTCCTCAACTCCATAGCTTCGATCCGCAGAAGGTTCTCCTCGATCCGTACGCGAAGTGCATTTTCTTCCCACCCGGTTTTGATCGCAACTTAGCCATGCGAGAAGGATCCAATGCAGGCCGCGCGCCTTTGGGAGTGCTGATTGATCACCGATCCCGAGCGACATTTGACTGGTCGGGGCATCGGTCTCCGTATCATGAGTCGGATGCAGTCATCTACGAGCTTCACGTTAGAGGTTTCACGAAGAACCCAAACTCAGGTGTCGACGCATCGCGTGCCGGCACATACGCCGGCCTTGTGGAAAAGATCCCCTATTTAAAGGAACTCGGGGTGACGGTTGTCGAACTGATGCCGGTTTTTCAGCGTGATCCACAGGAGGGCGACTACTGGGGCTACATGCCTTTAAATTTCTTCGCCCCGCATGCCCAATACGCGAGTACATACCGTGCTGATGAGCAGCATCTTGAATTCAAGAATATGGTGAAGGCTTTTCATGAGGCTGATATCGGCGTGGTGCTGGACGTTGTGTACAACCATACTTGCGAGGGCGACTACAAAGGGCCAATCTACAGCTACAAGGGTCTTGATAGCGCCGGTTATTACATGCTTTCCTGCGATCCGGCAAACCCCTACGCCAATTACTCCGGCACGGGCAATACCTTGAATTTCGGCCAGGCACATGTGCGCAAGATGGTGATTGATAGTCTGCGTTATTGGAAGCGAGGGATGCATATCGACGGATTCCGCTTTGATCTGGCGTCAGTATTCAGCCGCAATGCGGACGGATCTCTCAACTGGGGCGAAGCGCCCATCTTCAGTGAAATTGCGGCAGACCCGGAATTAGGCCGTGTGCGTTTGATCGCAGAACCTTGGGACACAGCCGCTTATCAGCTTGGGCGCGGATTTCCGGGCCTGACTTGGCTGCAGTGGAACGGGCGGTTTCGCGACGATATTCGCCGCTTTGTCAAGGGTGACACAGGGATGGTTCCCGAGGTGATGCGACGTATCTATGGCAGCGATGACTTGTTTCCAGACAGCCGCGCCGACGCTTACCATGCGTTCCAGAGTGTGAATTATGTAACTTCCCACGACGGCTTCACGCTTTACGATCTTGTCTCTTATGATCGCAAGCACAATTGGCAAAACGGAAATAATAATCAGGATGGTACTGACGCGAACTACAGTTGGAACTGTGGACAAGAGGGGGATGAAACTGTCTCCACGGCAGTCCGCGCGTTACGCAGGAAGCAGGTAAAGAATTTGTGCTGTCTGCTCTTCTTATCTAACGGCACGCCGATGTTTCGGGCTGGGGACGAGTTCCTGAATACTCAATTTGGCAACAACAATCCCTATAACCAGGATAACGTAATTGGATGGCTGGATTGGAGTCAACTCCGATCTAATACGGACATTTTCCAGTACTTCAAGAAGATGATTGCGTTCCGGAAAAATCATCCCTCGCTGAGCCGAAGCAGGTTCTGGCGGGAGGATGTTTCCTGGTACGGCGTCGGCCCCACGGTCGATTTGTCCCACGACTCGCACAGCCTGGCGTTCTGCCTGCATGGCGCTTCACAAGATGATGACGATATCTACGCAATGATCAATGCGTACTGGGAAGAGCTGGAGTTCAATGTGCAGGAGGGAACAGCAAAGGAGTGGAAGAGAATCGTGGACACCGCTCTGCCCAGTCCAGAAGATTTCTCGGACGACGGTATCCCTCTAGAGCGGACGAAATACCTACTGGCTCCAAGATCGATTGTGGTCTTATGTCGAGCCAAGAAAAGCGACACCCGGGTGGGTCCATGAGCATGCAATTGAGGATCATTATCGTCTGTGGCGATTACAAAGAGGCCGACTGTACCGGAGAAGTGGTCGATGCATCGCTTCACGCAGATGCTTTCTGAACGTTGGTGTGTTTAAGACGAAAACGACGTACGGGTTCTCCGAGAGCAGTGATGATGAGCACTCCCACGACTATCGCGACGGCATCCTGACGACTCTGCATTGCTCCCAGCGAGACAAGAAGGGTCGTTGCCAACGCAGCGGGTTGACCGGCTCTTAAGAGTAAGGTGAAGAATATCGTAAGGGTGGCTGCTATGGTCGTAGCCCAGAGCCGTTGAGTCGAAACAATGCCCGCGGATAAAACGTTCGGTGCGGTCGAAGCGTTTACGAGGTAAACCGCAAGAAAGCCCGCACCCAAACCGATTAGGTGTCCAACCACGATGTTGTAGGTTCTGGCGCTCTTCAGTTGGGGCTGTTCCACCAGTTCGTGCGCAGTTGGTCCCAGACTAGCAAAGATCAAAGGCGCTGTTTCGTAACCCACCCGATTGCCGCCAGAGCAAGTATCAGCCCACCCTCACCCAAAGTTGCCCAAAATAAATCGGCGCGTCTATTCAAGGTCGAACCTCGATGCGAAAAACGTTGTATGCGTATCCTTTGACGACTATCGCAACGAATCTGTTGGCAAAAGGATTGTGTGGTGGTTTTTCTCGGAAAAGGAACTACCTACTTCGGATGGGAATAGTATTCGAGCATTCTTTTGACGCTTATTATCAGTCATCCGCGTCTAATTCTGAAGGGCGTCTCTTCCATTGGCATGCGACCGAGGCGGCTTTGTAAATGAGTTGTGAAGTGTTGTCTATCGGGACCGATGCGGTGAGAACTTGACTCAACAGTCACAATTAGATCTGGAGAAATCTCTTTTGGCGCGGCACGAGGCCCTTTTTCGTGTGTCCCGCGCCATCAATGTTTACCGCGACCCTAGGGAATTGTTTAAGGTTCTTGCGACTGAACTGCGGCATATCGTGGACTTCGACTTCGTAGCTTTGTTTTTGTACGACCAAGCGACGAATAAGATCCTGAACGCAGTTCTCGAGACGCTGGAAGGGCCAGGATTCTTAATCCCCTCTGATTTTCCCGCGGAAGAAACGATCACGTGGTGGGTGTACCAGCATCAGGAACCCGTGATTATATTCTCGCGAGACGAAGAAGTACGGTTTCCAAAGATGATGGAAGTCCACAAACATTACGGCGTGGAGTCCTCGTGTGTCCTGCCGCTAACGACCGCCTATCGGCGCCTCGGCAGCTTGAGTTTCGGTGCCCGGCACCCCAATGCTTATTCAGCTGACGAAACTCGTTATCTCTGTCTGGTTGCGGAACAGGTTGCGCTGGCGGTTGACAACGCGCTGCGTCAAGAGGAATTGCACAAACAACAGGCTCATTTCGAAAAACTCTTCGAGCTTGCGCCGCAAGCCATTGTTCTTCGCGATATTAACAACCGTGTCTTAAGGGCGAATCGGGAATTCACAGAACTGTTTGGCTACACAGTTGAAGAGGCGCTCGGACGCAACATCAACGACTTGATCCTCCCCGAAGGATCGTTAGAAGAGTCTGAAGCGCTGCTCAGGGCGCTGAAATGCGGCGAACGCGTTGATGCAGAAGTAATCCGCAAACGAAAAAATGGATCCCATCTCGATGTGTCTTTCGTGGCGGCCCCAGTCTGCATAGATGGAAGTACGCCGGAGATCTATGGAATCTACCGGGACATAACGGAGCGCAAGCAGGCAGAAGAAGCCTTGAAACGAAGCGAGGCTTATCTATCCGAGGGGCAACGACTCAGCCACACGGGAAGTTGGGCGCGGAGTGTTTCGACGGAGAATGTTTACTTCAGCCAGGAAAGTTACCGCATTTTCGGCTTGGACCTCGCAACGAAAGTGACCCTCGAAACGATACTGAGCAGAGTGCATCCCGAAGATCGATCTTCATTTTCGGAAAAGGTTCAGAAGGGAATCCGCGACGCCAGCGACTATGAGTGCGCATACCGCATTATTCGGGACGATGGAACCATCCGGTACCTTCGCGTGGTGGCGCACCCGGTGAAGAACGAGGCGGGCAACGTGGTCGAATTTGTCGGAACCCACATGGACGTGACAGAAGAGCACCATGCGCGTAAGGCGCTGGAGGACGCCCTGGTCGAGATCAACTCACTAAAAGAGCATCTGTTTCATGAAAATGTCGCGCTGCGGCAGGAGATTGAAGAAACCTCGATGTTTGAAGAGATCGTCGGAAAGAGCAGCGCGTTACAGAAAGTTTTGAAGGAGCTTGAGACCGTGGGCCCGACGGATTCCACGGTTCTTATTTATGGAGAAACCGGTACCGGCAAGGAATTGATTGCACGTGCGATTCACAATTTGAGTTCGCGGCGAGCGAACGCATTCGTCAAGGTGAATTGTGCCGCCATTCCCACGGGATTGCTGGAGAGCGAACTTTTTGGGCACGAGAGAGGCGCGTTCACGGGAGCAATCGCTCAGCGCATCGGCAGGTTTGAGCTCGCCCACCAGGGAACGGTATTTCTTGATGAGATCGAGGATGTTCCTCTTGAGTTGCAACCAAAGCTGCTGCGCGTATTGCAGGAGCGAGAATTCGAGCGCCTCGGAAGCTCGCGCACGCAACGCACGGATGCTCGTTTGATTGCTGCCACGAACCGGGATCTCTCGGAAATGGTGGAGGAGCAGAAATTTCGCGCCGACCTTTTTTACCGAACTAAATGTTTTTCCTCTTTATGTACCGCCCCTGCGCGAGCGTCCAGAGGATGTTCCGTTACTGGTCCGTCACTTCGCCGAACTCTACGGCCGGCGCATGAGTAAAGTTATTCAGACGATTCCTCCGGAAACGATGAGCGCACTGATGCGGTATCACTGGCCGGGAAACGTACGCGAGTTGCAGAACGTCATTGAACGCGCGGTGATTCTGTCGACTCACGGCGTATTGCGGATCTCGACTGCGGAATTGAATGCGAACTCCGGGTTCAGAAGGAAACAGACGACCCTGTCCGTGCGTAAACGGATACGGACAAATGTTCCTTCCCTAAGCAGAGAGCAAGCGATACAAGCCCTCCAACAAGCTGGGGGACGCGTCGGCGGAGCGGACGGTGCAGCCGCGCGGCTTGGTTTGAAACGAACCACGCTGATCGCACACTTGAAGAGGCTTGCCATCAATCCACAGGCTGTCATAAAGCAGTTGTAATTCTCTTGTGACAGTGTCATAGCGGCTGTGACACTGTGACACCGATTTGCATTCTGCCCTTTCTATCCCGTCGAAGCTTACATGAGTCAATCACATACGGTTATTTCAACTGCGCTTCTGTATTGGCGAACGGATTGCCTTTTCTATTCGCGACTGGCAGAGCGCGATCGGCCCCGATCGGCGACGCGCAACTGCAAAGACGAAAGGGTGGGTTAAATATATGTTGAACAAAGTGGCTGTAGCGGTATTTCTTTTTATCAGCGCGATGGTTTTCGTATCACCGGTTGTCGCCCAGAGAACTGCCTGGCAAATCGACTCTGAACACTCCACTGCGCGACTTTTTCTGGCGTCATCCAAAAATCCAGACGCAGGCGACAACGTTGGAGTCGCGCGAACTAGCGGCCTAATCGAACAAGCCGGAGATCCCACCGTATCTGACTTTGATTTCACGATCTATCCGGCTGACAAAACTATAGACCGGAGTGGAAACAATCCTGGTTACACAGTCATTACCTTCAAATCGACGCATGTGGTTCCTGTGAGCGAAAAGTCGTTTCGCGTTACGGGGCAATTAACGCTGAGCTATGTGGAGCGGTTTGCGACCACCGCCCCGAGCGAAGATTACTCTGGCGCAGTCCACGGCGCGGTGGTGCATCGTTCCGTGACCCGCGAAGCGGTTTTCGAGTTCCAACAGGCCAGTGCTGCGGGGATTCAGAAAGCAAAGGGAAATACGGCGGAGTGGCTCGGATCCAGCACAACTATTGGGGAGGACTTTCCTCAACTCCTGAATGTAGTTTCGAGTACAAACTGGCCTACCTTCGTAGCGGATGAGAAATGCACAACGCCATCCTATGTCGGCGAGGACTATTCAGGCGCTACCTGCACGGGCGAGACGATCCAACGCAGCGCTCGCGCGGACGCTCAATGTGCGGTTCCCTCAGTCGGTGAAGACTTCGCGGACGCGATGTGCGCGGAAACTTCACCAGTCCAAGTCGCCAATGAAGTACAGATAAAGCTCGATTTGCATTTGAATACAACCGCTCTCGCAATGGCGGCAATCTCCGGTCAGTAACGACGAGTGCGACGGATCGCGAGGGAATCGCCATGCTAAGGACCATGATCACCAAGACACCGTCCGAACAGAAATGGGTATTACAAGGTCGGCTGTGCAACCCGTGGGCAGCCGACCTGAAGGAACGCGGTTCTCATAACTGTGCTAGCCACCAGGCTTGCCTTCCACGGCGGAGGGCGTCAGGGTTTAATCGCGCATTTCACGACTTCCAACGAGCGAGATGGAGGTGGCTGCCGGGATCATCCATGGGCAGTGAATGTAGTCCACAATTTGCTCGATTTTTTGGCCGAGCACCCTCATACGAATGACCGAGTATGAGGTCCATGTGTCAGCGCCGCGTTGGAGAACAATGAGCACCGGTTCCCCATCCACCTCGCCCAGCGCGAGTTTCCAGGGCCACGGCCAGCGGTCGTAGTTGAAGAAGTAGGGTGCGTCGGCAAACCTGCCTGCAAACCTATCAAGAACGTTGAGCCGGGCGTCGGCGCTGATCAATTCGCGCACTCCGTCCCAGTCGCGTCGATTAAACCGATCGACATAAAGTTGCATGATTTGTGCTAGCTCGGGATCCGCACTTCGACCCGAAGGCGATGAAGCCGGAGACGAAGCTAATTTCGTCCGGCCCCGATTGAGTGCGGCCTTAACGCCGCCAATCGTGGAATCGACCAGTTCCGCAATCTCCTCCAGTGAGTAGTCAAATACGTCTTTGAGAAGGATGCACGCGCGTTCTTTCGGAGGCAGGGACGTGACCAGGTGTTCCACTGCTTTGCCGATCCCTAGTGTGGCTGGTTCGGCTGGTGAGACTGCGTCCGGTACGGCAACAGCCGCTTCGGCTTCGTCCCGCACTCCCTTTCGCCGCAGGAGATCGATCGAGCGATTGTGAGCGATCCGAAACAGCCACGGTTTCAGGGGACGGGTCTCGTCGTACTGATCCAGCTTCCGATACGCTTCGATTAAGGCCTCCTGCACGACGTCTTCGCCGTCCGTGATCGAACCTGTCATGCGGGCACAGTAGCGGTGCAGGCTCGGGCGAACTGCGGACACTGTCTCAAGAAAGGCCAGGTAGCGTGCTTCGACCCGACCAGAGCCGTCCAGATAATCTTGGCTATCCACCCTGTTCATCACGCTTCCATTGGCTCAGCTTGCTTTCGCGTCTTCCTCGCGCCTGCGGATGGCAGCTCCTTGAGGGTCGGTGATGATATCGACCCACTTCGGGTTAGGCGTTGGCTCGGCGCCGTAGTTGTCGTGCCAGTTCCACCACTTGTAAGGCGGGGTCTGGGGATAACCCTCGGGCGAGTCTTCCCAAGTCTCCTGACGGCCGAGCGGCGTGATGTCGAGGTAGCTCCAGACGGTCCCCATAGCCTCGTCACCGCGGCTGTTGATGAAGTATGTGCGGAACACCTTGTCGCCGTCGCGGAAGAACACATTGTGGCCGTGCCATTCATCGACGCCGAAGTCCTTGTCGAAGCTGTCGGTCATGGTGTACCAGGGCATCTCCCAGCCCATTCGCGCCTTCAGACGCGCGACGTGCGCCTGCGGCGCGCGTGAGGCCCAGGCGAGAGTGGTGTCGCGGGCGTTCAGATGGGCCAGGTGCGAAACCTGATCAGCGCCCAGGGAGCAGCCGCGGCAGGCGTGGTCGGGCCAGCCAAATACTCCGGGCTCGAAGAAGGCGCGATACACAATCAGCTGCCTGCGACCCTCGAATAGGTCGAGCAGGCTAACTCTTCCCTTCGGCCCTTCGAACTCGTACTTTTTCTCCACCTGCATCCACGGCATCCGTCGACGCTCGGCGGCGAGCGCATCACGGGAGCGGGTGAAGGCCTTCTCTTTCACGAGAAGCTGCTGCCGTGCAGCCTCCCAGTCTTGCTGTGAGACCACCGGTGGTGTCTTCATCGCGATATTTCCTTTTGGTTGCGCCATGTCCCTATCTTTATCTTTGCTTATTGCCATCTCGTTTCTCCTTTCTTTCCTGAAACAGACTGAGATTACTCGCTTTGAAAAATCTCCTGAACTTGCCAATGCACGCCGCCAGAATTCCTCCCGTAGATGCGGCCCCGGCCACCATTACTACGGTGCTTTCGATGCATGCTGGGCACATATGTCCCTCCTCTGAACTTTTAATCACTCACTGCAGCTATTACGGCTGCGGTGGGCGCGAGGATACGTCCGGCTTAACTTCCTTGAGGTGTACGCCTGCACTAATGTCGATGCCGAATCGCTTGGCCCAGCGGCACATACCGCGAAGCGGAGCGATGATTGTCTTCCCCGGCTGGGTCAATGAATATTCAACAGCAAGAGGTTTTGAGCTGGTCGCGCTTCGGGCGATCAACCCGGAAGACTCGAGGCTGCGTAGAGTTCTGGTAAGCATCCGCTGTGAGACCCCTTTGAGGCGGTGGCGCAACTCCCCATGTCGATAAGGCTTTTCTTGAAGCGAAAACAAAACCTTTGGCGTCCACCTGCCGATGAAGATCGGCTTCATGACTTTCGATTCCCTTATTGTGTTCATAGTTTCCCGCCTGATGCGAAAAGATGCAATTAGGAACATGTGTGTGCCTGTCTGATCCTATTAACTCTTTCATCGGTTAATACGGCTGCGGGGATCGAGAGGATACGTCACATTTCTTTTGTCGGCGCGGCGCACGCACCACTGATGCTTTTTCGCGACAGAATCTTGAGAAAAAGCGATGGACATCAGGATGAAATCCTTTGCACTAAGTCGCCGGCTGTTGCGCATTGTTGTGAATAGTTAACCTGTTATCTATGAGTTACGGTCCGACTTAGTGGTATTTAAGCTGCATAAACTAGAGATGTGTTGCGTTTCCACATGTTTCTGGACAGGCTCGAATCTGGCGTCTTGCTGTATGAAACTCAGCAGGGGAGGGTGGGCGTAGAACTCACTTTATGGCAGCGCATTTACCTGCTGTGGACGTTTCGGAACTTCAGGCAGCTGTCCGTGCTCCTACTTAATTCGAGACAGCTGGTTCTAGTTAGCGCGCTGTTTCGCAATAACGCGGGCACGGTTTCGCATTTGGACGGGCTGAGGTCCGTGGTTGGGGTGATTGAAAATTTTGTTCCGCCGTTGCCGATGGATTTATCCATGTCTCAGGAGGGGGAGCATCCAGCGACTGAGGTGGCGCAGAACGCGGAAAATCTGGTGTTGCCCAGTTTAGAAGTTGTGCCACCGCCTAATCCGGTTGGCGAATCCTCAACCCAATTCATTTGGTTCAGACGCGCGGCGACTATTGCCGGGTTACTTCTCTGTATTTCTGCGCTAGTGTGGCATCGAAGCCAATCGCTATCGAAAGCTCTCGCTCACAACCAAATACCTCTGCAGAGTGACGAAAACGGTAGAGAAGTTCTTCAGGATTCTGCAAAGCCAGCGTTTGTTTCCGCGGGCGATGGTGCCATCGATTCAGTTGCAATTCCTGTTCATCCGCCTACCACGTCGAAAAATGGTGTCATGTCGGCATCGCTGCCAACAGTCGTGCCAAGTCGTAAACGGGCGATGCGTGCGCATGATTCGGCCTTGACTGCGAAGGCTTCAGTTGCTGCCTCTGCGCAAGACGGCGATATTCAGGCAACGCGAGCACCGTTGCGCTGCGTGTATCCGACTTATCCGAATGCACGGGTTCGCGGTAAAGTGGCCCTGACGGCGCGAGTGGATTCTGATGGCGTGGTACGCAGTGTGAGAATTGTTTCGGGCAACAGGACGCTCGCGGCTGCTGCGGTTCGCGCGGTTCGGCAATGGCGCTACGGTCCGTATCTCAAGGATGGACATCGCGTCGCCACGGAATCTAACATCTTTATCTCGTTTATCGCCGAAGACGCGATTTCCATGAGCTTCCCGCCCAGCATTGAAGTTACCCGCTAAAATCGCCTTACGGTGGTTCCGCAAAAATTAACGAAAGCCGCTCGCGACGCGTTTCTTGTCTGATTAACATTCTGATTAACCCTCGGACATTCAGGGCGCGTATAATGGAGGGTTTTCCACTTCGGTTGCAAAACTTCCGGGCGAAGGGGTTTGCCCGGTCCAGAAATTTTCGCGGTTCGGATCAGAAAGGCACAGGCATGGCCACTACGGATATAGTGCCCGAGGAATCATTCGGCCAACTGGGACAAAGACGTGTTGTTAATGACATGAGCATTCAGGTTGCTACGGTGAATGGCTCGGGGTCTCAGAGTTCTAATACAGTTTTGTTGCGCAGCATTTTTCAGATGGGCGTGCCGATTTCGGGCAAGAATCTTTTCCCTTCGAACATTGCCGGACTGCCGACGTGGTTCACAATTCGGGCCAATAGAGATGGCTATATCGCGCGCAAAAAGGAAATTGATCTGCTGATTGCGATGAATGCGGAGACGGCGCAAGACGATGTGAAGACGCTGGCGCCGGGGGCGGCGGTGCTTTATGACGAGCCGCTGGCGCTCGATAAGGTGCGTGGCGATTTGATTTATTACTCCGTGCCTTTCGACAAACTGGCGGCGACCGTGGGCGCGGACGCCAAGCTGCGCAAGCTGATCAAGAACATGATCTATGTTGGGGTCACGGCGCACCTGTTGGAGATTGATTATGCCGAGGTGGATAAGGCGATCCGCAAGCAGTTTGCGACTAAGGTGAAGGCAGCCAATTTGAACCTGGCGGCGGCGAAGGCCGGATTCGATTATGCGCTGGCGAATCTGAAGAAGCGCGATCCGTTTTACATCGCGCGCATGGATAAGACCAAGGGCAAGATTATTGTTGACGGCAATTCGGCGGCGGCTTTGGGCTGCATGTTTGCCGGGTGCACGGTGGTGACGTGGTATCCGATTACGCCGTCATCGTCGCTGGTGGAGACGATGATCGATTACATGAAAGAGCATCGCATGGGGCCAGACGGCAAAGCCACGTTCGCGATTGTGCAGGCGGAAGATGAGCTGGCGGCGATTGGCATGGTGATCGGGGCCGGTTGGGCGGGCGCGCGGTCGATGACTGCGACCGCTGGACCGGGAATTTCGCTGATGGCAGAATTTACTGGGCTGGCGTATTACGTGGAGATTCCGGCGGTGATCTGGGACATTCAACGGGTCGGGCCATCGACGGGACTGCCTACACGAACTTCACAGGGCGACGTGCTTTCTACGGCATTTCTCAGCCATGGCGATACGAAGCACATCATGCTGTTTCCTTGCTCGGTCAGCGAATGTTTTACTCTCGCGCAGGATGCGTTTGACTTAGCCGAGCATTTTCAGACGCCGGTGTTTGTCATGTCGGATCTCGACTTAGGGATGAATAACTGGATGTCGGATCCGTTTCCTTATCCCGATAAGCCGATTGATCGCGGAAAAGTTCTTACTAAGGAAGATATTGCCAAGGCGGGTGGATTTGCCCGCTACAAGGATGTTGATGGTGACGGCATTGGTTATCGCACTGTGCCGGGCACGGAGCATCCCGCAGCGGCCTATTTTGCTCGCGGCAGCGGACACAACGAGAAGGCGCAATATAGCGAGCGTCCGGATGACTTCGAACGGAATATGGAGCGACTTAATAAGAAGTTCGAGACGGCGCGGTCATTTGTGCCTCGGCCCGAGTTAGCGGGAAAGGGTAACTCGAAGGTCGGAATTATGGCTTATGGCACTTCGCATTGGGCGATCATCGAGTCGCGCGATCAGTTACTCAACGAGCACAGACTTGAAACCGACTATCTGCGAGTTAGATCATTCCCGTTCACGCGGGAGGTACACGAGTTTATTGAGCGGCACGACCGCGTGTATGTTGTCGAACAGAATCGGGATGGGCAGATGGCCAGCTTATTGAAGCTGGATATAAAGCCAGAATTGACGCCGCGTTTGCGGTCGATCTGCCACATTCACGGGTTGCCAATCGATGCGCGATCGGTAACTGACGAGCTGATGATGATGGAGGGTAAGTAACATGGGATCCACGACTAATACACCGGCACCTGCTCCGAAGCCTGCACCTGCTCCGAAGACGAATCGCATCGGCTTGCAAGTGGTCGACTATCGCGGTGGAAAGACTACTCTCTGTGCCGGTTGCGGGCATAATGCGATTTCTGAACGCATTATCGATGCGATGTATGAGATGGGCGTGCAGCCGGAGCGTGTGGCGAAGCTTAGCGGCATTGGTTGTTCGTCGAAGAGTCCGGCTTACTTCATGAATCGCGCGCATAGCTTTAATTCGGTGCATGGGCGCATGCCCTCGGTTGCGACGGGCGCGATGCTGGCTAACAAGAATCTAATTGCTCTGGGCGTGACTGGCGACGGTGACACGGTGTCGATTGGCGCGGGACAATTTATTCATCTGATGCGACGCAATCTGCCGATCATTTACGTTATCGAGGATAACGGCTGTTATGGACTGACTAAGGGGCAGTTCTCGGCGACGGCGGATCTGGGATCGACGCTGAAGAGTGGCGTGGTGAACGACCTGCCTCCGGTCGATACTTGCGCCATGGCTATCCAGTTGGGCGCGACGTTTGTGGGGAGTTCGTTTTCTGGAGACAAGCGTCAGCTTCATGCCATGCTTAAGGCGGCGATTGCTCATCGCGGCACGGTGATGCTTGACGTGGTGTCTCCTTGCGTGACTTTCAACGATCATGAGGGCTCGACCAAGTCGTACAAATACGTTCAGGCACATGAAGAGCCGCTGCATGAGGTTAGTTTTGTGCCATCGTTTGAAGAGATCAATGTTGAGTACGATCATGGGACGACGTTTGAAGTCACCATGCATGATGGATCACATCTTCGCCTACGGAAGCTGGAGCAGGAGTACGATCCGACAGATAGGATTCAGGCGGTGCGTCGGCTTGATGGAGTCGCATGCTCAGGGCGAGGTATTGACTGGCGTGTTTTATATCGATGCCAAGGCGCCGAGTTTTATTGACATGCTGAATGTGGCGGATGAGCCGCTGGCGACCTTGCCGGAGTCGGTGACGCGGCCGAGCAGGGAAGTGCTGGCAAAGTGCATGGAAGAGCTGCAGTAGTTGGCACTTCAGTATCGTTAGTAAGGCAGTCTGATCTGCGATCCGCTAGCTGGCCTATCATTCTTCAACGCTTTCCCTATACCCTGCCGACCGTGGTACAGCCTGTCATTGATTTATATTGTTGTGCGCATTCGATTCTCTCGCGCTACCGTAAGTTTGCCGGAAACGTCTAACATAACGAGTTGAAATTGGAGATCATGAGCACGGTTTTCAGGTTCCTGGGATCAATATCATTGTTGTCTGCGCTCATACTTGCGGGATGCGGAGACAGCGCCAGCTCCGCGCAGGCATCGCGCGGAAGCGGAGCGATTGAGAGGCCGCGCGACACCTCCGCAGTGCCGGTCACGGTCGCCCAAGTCGAACGGAGCACGATTCCGGTGCAATTACACGCCATTGGCGCCGGCCAGGCCTTCAAGACCGTCTCAGTAGAGTCGCAAGTTGCCGGTATCGTCAAGGAAGTGAATTACAAGCAAGGTCAGTTTGTCCGCCAAGGAGACCTGCTGCTCACGCTCGACAAGAGGCCTTTTCTCGCCGCCCTCGATCAATCCAACGCGGCGCTCGCCAGGGACAACGCGCAGGCCCAACTCGATCAGGCGGAACTTGAGCGCTATGAAGGGCTCTACAAACAAGGTATTGTCTCGAAAGAGCAGTTTGACCAATATCGGGCGACCTCAACTGCCGCCGAAGCCACGGTCAACGTCGATGAGGCCGCCATCCAGACCGCCAAAATTCAGCTTTCCTATTGCTCCATCTATGCCCCCATCAGCGGTGTCACCGGAGCTCAGCTTGTCTATCCGGGGGCGGCGGTAAAGGCCAATGACGTCCCGGTGCTTGTGGTGATCAACCAGGTTTCGCCGATCTACGTTAATTTCTCCGTTCCGCAGCAGTACCTCGAATCGGTCAAGAGGCTCATGACGCGCTCTCGTTTACCCGTTCAAGCCACCCCGACCGGCGATTCCAGGCCCGAAACCGGAACTCTGACATTCGTCGATAACACCGTGGATCCGACCACGGGCACCATCGCTCTTAGGGCTTCATTTCCTAACAACGACCAGCATCTTTGGCCAGGCCAGTTTTCCAATGTCCTGCTACGGCTGGGCGAGCAACAGAACGTGCTAGTCGTGCCCTCGCAAGCGGTTCAGGCGGGACAGCAGGGTGATTATGTCTTCGTTACAAAACCGGATATGACCGTTGATGTCCGGCAAGTGAATGTTGGGCAAACGGTGAATAACGAAACCGAAGTTTTGCACGGACTTTCACCCGGGGAAACCGTGGTCACCGACGGGCAAGTGCGTCTAATTCCAGGGACGAAAGTATATTTCACCAAGGGACTCTGACAGGGCTGGAATCAATCCGATGAATCTCTGCGAACCATTCATTCGCCGGCCGGTCATGACCAGCCTCGTGATGCTGGCCATTCTTCTCTTTGGCATTCTGGGCTATCGCGACCTTGCCGTCAGTGATCTGCCCAATGTTGATTTCCCGACTATTCAGGTATACGCCGGCCTTCCGGGCGCCAGCCCGGAAACGATGGCTTCCTCGGTAGCAACCCCGCTTGAAAAACAGTTCACTACCATTGCCGGCCTGGATTCGATGACGTCGACCAGTTCGCTCGGCAGCATCGAAATTACCCTGCAGTTCAATCTGAGCCGTAACATAGATTCCGCCGCGCTCGATGTCCAGAGCGCGATCTCGGCAGCCGCCAATCAGCTTCCGCCCAACCTGCCTTCGCCCCCGACGTTTCGAAAGGTGAATCCCGCGGATCAGGCCATCTTCTTGCTGGCGGTTACCTCGCCCACGCTGCCGCTCTACGAAGTCGATAAATATGCCGAAAATCTGATAGCCGAGCAGATTTCGATGGTGCCCGGCGTCGCCCAGGTCAACGTCAACGGTTCGGCCAAATACGCCGTGCGCGTGCAATTAAACCCGGAAGCTCTCGCCAGCCGGCAGATCGGTATCAACGAAGTAGAGCAGGCGATTCAAAATGCCAACGTCAATATGCCGATGGGCACGCTGAATGGCGCTCACAAGGCCTATAACGTCAAGTCTAACGGGCAGCTTTCCGACGCCATGGTCTACCGCCCGCTCATCGTGGCGTACCGCAACGGAGCTCCGGTGCGGCTCGATCAGATCGCTACGGTCAACGACGGAATTCAAGATCTGTACGTCGCAGACTGGATCAACAACGTCCCAGGAATTATGCTGGCCGTCCAGCGCCAGCCTGGCACCAACACGATCGAGATCGTCAATAACATTCGCAAGCTCATCCCACACTTCTACGCGGTGGTGCCTCCGTCCATCAACCTTTCGGTCGAATACGATCATTCGGTTCCGATCCAGGACTCGGTTAATGACGTCAAATTCACTCTTCTGCTGGCAATTTTTCTGGTTATTCTTGTCATCTTTCTTTTTCTGCGAAACGCATCGGCCACCATCATCCCGAGCCTGGCTCTTCCGATGTCGATCATGGGCACGTTCGCGGTCATGTACCTGCTCGGCTATACGGTGGACAACTTATCGCTGTTGGCGCTGACGCTATCGGTGGGCTTCGTCGTCGATGACGCCATCGTTATGCTCGAAAACATCGTGCGCCACCAGGAAATGGACAAAGGACCGTTCGAGGCCGCGCTCGACGGCTCAAGGGAAGTCAGCTTCACGATTCTCTCGATGACTTTGTCGCTCGCTGCTGTTTTTCTGCCTGTCTTCTTCATGTCTGGCGTCTTGGGCCGCTTGCTCCACGAATTTGCCGTCGTCATCATTTCCGCCGTTCTGGTTTCCGGCTTCGTTTCCGTTACCCTCACCCCGATGCTCTGCAGATACTACCTGCGCCCGGAACACGGAAGAAAGCACGGATGGATCTATCGCAAATTGGAAAACATTCTCGATACGTCGCTGCGCTGGTACGGATGGAGCCTTCGTCGGGCGATGCAGCATCGCGTGCTGGTTATGATCCTCGGTTTTCTCATCCTGGTGGGGACAGCCTGGGAGTTTTGGGTGATACCGAAAGGCTTCCTACCGGAAGAGGATACAGCGCAGATTTCCGTCTCAACCGAAGCCAATCAAGGCATTTCCTTCGACGCGATGAAAACTCACCAGGAAGCTATCAATCGTATACTCCAGGCCGACCCGAATGTAGTTCAGTTCTATTCGGGCATCGCCGATTCGAGCGGCACTGGCCTCAACAATGGCTACGCTTTCCTCCATTTGAAGAACCGTTCCGACCGTCCCTGGACCGATAGTCGGTATTACGATCGTCTGATTGCCCGCTATGGTCACGTTTCTATCGCCGGGACTTTGCTGAAGTACGTTCGTCCGTTTTTCGAACGTCACATGACCATCGACGACGTGATTCATGGGTTGCAACCAAAGCTGGACAGGGTCCCTGGGATGCGAGTCTTTCTCCAGAATCCGCCCGCAATCCGCATCGGCGGCCTATTCACCAAGAGCCTGTATCAATTCACGCTGTCGAGTCCGGCAACGGATCAGCTCTATAAATATGCGCAGTTGCTCGAAATAAAAATGAAGACGCTGCCGAGTGTGGCCGACGTCGCCAGCGATCTCCAGATCAAGAATCCGCAGGCGAATGTCGTGGTCGACCGGGACAAAGCGTCTGCTCTGGGAGTGACACCACAGCAGGTTGAAGACGCACTGTACAGCGCCTACGGCCAGCGCCTGGTTTCGCCAATCTACACTTCGAATAATGAATACTGGGTCGTTCTCCAGGTACAGAATCGCTTCCAGAGCGATCCTGACATGCTCTCGGAGCTTTATATCCGCTCTTCCTCTGGCCAACTCGTTCCTCTCGCGGCCGCGTCGAAATTTACCACCGGCGTCGGCCCCCTCACCATCAACCACACCGGGCAACTGCCGTCAGTTACGATCTCATTCGACCTGGCGCCCGGAGTGGCTCTTGGCCAAGCGGTGAGTGAGGTGCAGAACTTAGCCAATTCCATGCTGCCCATTTCAATCAACACCAGCTTCCAAGGCACCGCCCAGGCGTTCCAGCGATCGATCGCCGGCCAGGGCATTCTGCTGATCATGACTGTGGTGGTCATTTATATATTGCTAGGCATTCTTTACGAGAGCTACATTCATCCGATCACAATTCTGACGGGGTTGCCTGCGGCGGCCTTCGGCGGTTTACTCACGCTCTCTCTGTTCCACGAGCAGCTCGATATCTACGGCTTCGTCGGTTTGATCATGCTCATCGGCATCGTCAAGAAGAACGCGATTATGATGGTCGATTTTGCTTTGGAGCTTGAGCGGAAGGGGGATTACACAGCCAGCGAATCGGCCTACCAGGGCTCCATGATTCGCTTCCGCCCGATCATGATGACGAGCGCCTGCACGATTATCGGTACCCTGCCCATCGCCATCGGGTTTGGCGCCGACGCCGACGCCCGCCGTCCACTGGGTCTTTGCGTGGTCGGCGGTTTGCTCTTCGCGCAAGTTGTAACGCTTTACATTACGCCGGTGTTCTACACTTACATGGATACTTTCCTGAAGTGGCGTACCCATAAGCGCCCGGAGACTCTTGAAACTTCCGTCGAGCCCCTTACCCATACGTGATTGTCATGTCAGGGTCTACGCATTGTTCGGGTGTGCAGTCACCTGAGACGGAGTTACTCGAGGAAAATTCCTTAGCGGTACGACAACGTAGTCGTGCTCTCACCGAAAAGCTCAGGATGAAGATAAATATCTTTGAAGATTGTTCTGAAAATCCCGTTTTTGTAATCGCTGGGCGAGGCTTATTTCTCCTGCAGCGACTCCAGATACCGATTCAAATTTGCAATCCGCAACTGCACTTGTTCCTCGTGGCCCTGACTCATCTTCCAGAACACTTGGCCCCAGACCGGCATTTCCTGGTCTCCGTGCGCCACCAGTTTCGCTTTCCCGCTAAGCACGCTCGTAACAAGATCAGTGGGATACTTCCCTCCATTGCGTTTAGCCAGCGTGGTTAGGTCGGCGGGCGGCTGTTTGAGAGCGGCGGCCGCCGGGCCGTCACCTTTTCCGCTCCTGCCGTGGCAAGACGCGCAATAACTCATAAACATTCCCTTGCCTGAAGAGGGCGAAGTGGTCGCGGCCGCCTCGTGCTTAACGGTGGGCTTTGTCTCCTGAGTCAGGGAAATCGTTACACACCCTGCCATTATTACGACCAAGAAAATCGAATAGCGACCTCTCATGACTTGCTCCTGTATGCTCGCGCTGCAACGTTCTGCTTTCTGCGACCCTGGTTTCCTTGAAGCAGTCCGAACCGAGACAGTCGTTCGTGGTGGTGGCTGTCTGTTTCGGGCCGATCCATTCCCCTCAAAACGAGAACCTCAAGGAGAACTGCAGCTGTCGTGCGTTGAGCATTGTCCGCGGCAAACCGAAGTTAGCATCCGGCAATGTTGGGATGAACAGGCTTGTGCCGATCGGAGTGGGGGCTATACTTCCGCCGGGAACCGAGATACCGCCGTTCGGGCAAGCCGTGGCCCCCGATTGCGCCTGGATTGACCGACTAATAGCATCATTGTAGTGGCGCGGAATGGCCGGAGTCGCGCCGCAAAATACAGGCGAGCCGTAGACTGAAGTTACCTCATCCACGTTCGGGCGGTTGAGGAGGTTAAAGGCATCGAAGGCTAGCTCCATCTGCGTTCGTTCGGTGAGATGGACGACCCGCGCGATACGGAGATCCCAATCGTATTCTGGATCGCCGATGTATGTATTCCTCGGGATCATAGTTTGGCAGTTCTGGACCGAGGGGCAACTGTTGTAGACCGGTGCTCCGCCGACACGATCGGTGGCCCCACCGGCGACATCGTTCAGCGTGTTCGATCCGTAGAAAATCGTGAATGGTCGGCCGGATTGCAGAGTAATGATGCTGCTCAACTGAAAATTTCGCCACGGCCCATTATCAGGAGCAAGGGCAGTGAAGTTCATTACCAGCCGGTGGCGAGCGTCCTGATTGGAGTTCGCTCGCTCCGAGGAATAGTCGAACTGGTCGGGGGGGAGGTTGATAAACGTAGTGAAGTTGCCATTGTCAATCGCATGCGAATAGGTATAGTTCGCGGTCAAATTGAAATTCTTTCTTCGTTCAAGCACCGTGAGCGTACCGCCGTGGTAAACGGCATTGGCGACATCATTGTTATAGTCGTCCAGTCCATTGCTCAGCGTTTGCAAGCCTGATCCGGCAGCGCCGCCGAAAAAGGGGCCCAAGCCGGCTAGCGCGCCGGTGCCGAGCGTCGGTTGCCAGTACACGGGGAGAGTGTGCCATTCGCGTTCAACCATCCCGGCACCCATTCCGGAGGACCTCCAGGAAATAGCGTTAATGGGTCGGTGGGCGGGGCCGACTTGGTAGTGCCTACGGGACAGGGTATGTTGAGGTTATTTCCCCGAACCAGTTTGTGTGCCCCAACGAACAGGTAACTAAGATTGATTGCCAAGCCTCCGCGAAATTGGCGATCGATCTCAAAGCTGGCCTGCTCGGCATAGGGAGTTCGGGAGTTGTGGTCCATTCCTCCCTCGCCGACCCCGCAAGCTCCGGTCGAGACGCAAGTACCAGCCATGGAAATTCCGGCAGGGAAGTCCGCACTGTAGGAACCCGTCTGAATAACGCTGGCCGCTAAACCTGCTGCGTTCTGGCTGGCGGGGTATCCAAACAACTGGTAGCCCTGGTTCGCCTGTCCGAGATTAGACATAATGTTGGGAAACTCCTGGGGCATAATGCCATTGCTAGAGCAAATCGCAGCGATGGTGGCAGTGGGGTGATTGCCGCAGGTAAAGCCCGCAACGATTTTCTGCGTGTTCGGCACAAAAAAGAACGTCAGATTTTGGCGGTCAAAGAAAATCCCGAATCCACCGCGAATTACGGTCTTCGAGTCCGGAGAATAGGCGACGCCAATGCGGGGCTGAAATCCGTTGTAGTCAGGGTTTACATACTGCGCCAACCCTGATTCGACATCCCACCGCAAGCCGAAATTGACCGTGAAGTTGGGAGACATGCGCCATTCGTCCTGAGCAAAACCACCCCAGTATCCATGATCAATCAGCCGGTTGTACCGGTTGATGAATGAGGGCGGATAGGCATTTCCCCATGGCGAATTCGGGAAGCCGCCTCCGTTGAGGGGGTTGGCAGACGTGACTGTCGGCGAGCAAGCGGGGTTGGGAAGAGGCGAGGCGCAAACGTTCGGATCGGTTGGCAGCGGTACGCCCAGGTAAGTAAACACCACACCATTGTCTCCGGGAACCGCACAACCGCTGGCGGCGGCATCGAGCCCTGTTCCCGCAGTCGGATAAGCTCCGCTCCCTGGTAGTCCATTAAAATACTCGGCGAAATTTGCGAGGCAGGTGATGCCCGGCACAAGCATGCGAACGGGAGTAAACCCGGGATATGTTTCCAGACTCGACAAATAATTGCCGTCGACTCCGAACTTCATAATGTGATTACCCTTGATCCAGGACAGGGACTCGGAAAGCTGCCCACGCGTCTCAAAGAGACGGTCGTTGGTCCCGAAGTTATGGCCTAATTCGAGATCGTTGAGAATGCTGAAGTCCGGTTGGCCGGTGGCGCCGTAGAACTGATAATGGCGCCGGGCGTACTGTGCGAGCACGGTATTGACAAGGTTGGATGATAGCACCGTATTCACCGTGGCGACGACCGCCTGGTCGCGAACGTAGAGGTTCCTGCCGCCGCTGGGAACGCCGACGCCGCCGCCGTCAAGCGTGTTGCCCACAAGTTCGTTGAGCGCGCGGATATCTTCCCCGTTGTAGCGAATTGCCAAGCGGTTATTCGTGCTGATCTGATGGTCCAACCGGGCAAAACCAAAATCGTCGTCGCCGGTTTTCAGGAAGCCATCAAGATAGCTGAAGGCTTGGGCTTGACTGATACTCGCGGGATTACCCGAAAAATTCGGAAAGCATGTCGCAAGCGCGCCGGTGCAGCCCTCCGGGGCGAGTCCCATGAGGGCCTTCGCCTGGTCGATCAACAAAATATTGTTTACAAGATCCGGTGGATAGACCGGCGACTGGGCGCTTCGCTTGCCCTCGTAATTCAAGAAGAAGAATGTCTTGTTCTTGACGATGGGCCCGCCCAACGCGCCACCGAACTGATTCTGTCGCAACTCGTGCGGCAGAGGCGCGGGTTGAAGGAGCGAGCGCGCGTCGGTTGCGCTGTTCTGGAAATATTCGTAGAGCGTGCCGTGGAGATCGTTTGTGCCGGACTTGGTGACGATGTTCACGATACCGCCGACCGCCCGCCCGTATTCCGCGCCAAAACTGTTGTTCACCACGCGGAATTCCTGCACTGAGTCCTGCGGCGGCGTCGCGCGTTGGATGCCGCTGGCCGCATTGACGAAGTCTGCTCCGTCCACCGTAATTTCGTTGCTGAACGAGCGCATGCCACCGAACGAGATCTGCGTGACTTCGAATTCCGTGAAGGTTGTCCCCAGACTGGTGCGACTGGTGGCAACGCCGGGAGTCAGGAGAGCAAAGTCAGTAAACACGCGGCTGCTGGTCGGGAGCGATTGCACCTGCTCGGGAGCCACGACCTGGCTGATTTCGCTTCGCGTCGGTTCGATGGTCGGGGCTTCCGTTGTTACCACGACGGTTTCGCCATGGGCGGCAACTTGCAGGCCCACATTGACAGTTGCAACCTGGCCGACGGATAGCACAATTCCGGTCTGCGTGTAGTTAGCAAATCCAGGCGAGGATGCTTTCAGCTCGTAAGTGCCGGGCCGCATGTTGGCGATGGCGTAAAAACCGCTCTCGTTGGATGTCGCCGTGTATGTCGCGTCAGTAGCCGTGTTGCGCACACGGATGGAAGCTCCCACGAGGACGCGTCCGCTCGGATCCGTGACCGTTCCGTTTAATTGGGCGTTTTCAATTCCCTGGGCGAACGCTCGATGGCTGTCGCAGGAGAGAACGGCAACGGCGAGCAGGACCCACAGAACTGTCGAAAAGCGTTTCATCAGCGCCTCCTAAGAGAAGACGTACGACATGTGGAAGGGCGTGGCCCGATATCTTGTGACTTTTTGTGAGATCCTCTACGCGACTGCCGCACAAGGTGTTTATCACCGAAATTGTTTGATTGTCAACTTAAAAAATGTATACGTTTTGCTTAGCGCGCGGGCACATTTTTGTAACCGCCGCGTAAGAATGTATGCATCGTGCTCAGAGAAGCCATGACGCGATCGGTGACGCATTCAGTGGGTCAGCGTCTGACGTTAGACGAGCGAATGATCGAGTGTTCAGTGGTGCATGAGCGGCGGATCGTCTATTCAGACTTCTGAGGTCAGCGAGAGCAGATCCGTCAGATGATGTAACACCCGGCATGGGCTCCGGCTTAACGGCTGCTTCGCCCAATCTCGCGCATTGGTGATACCGGTCGTTACTCCGAAACCGACCGCACCTCCGCGGCGAGCCATAATCATTTCGACCAGCGGATCATCGCCAACGACGCCAACCTTGCGTATACGCACACCGAGTTTCCGAGCTACCAGCCGCAAAGCATGAAGCGAAGGTTTGCCGGTCAGAACCATGGGCGCACGAGTGATCTTGCGCACGGCAGCAGTAATGGCATGCGAATGCCCCAATGTCTTGCCGTTCGCAGTGGCGAAGAAAGGCACATCCGACGCAACGTACAGCTCCGCCCCATTCCAAATTGCCTTCACCGCGGTCTCGATATCCTTCATCCCGCAGTCCGGGTGCCAGCCGATGTAAACCGCCTGTACTTGCTCGGCTCCTTCCTGCCCTGTGGATACGGTGTCAATTCCAGCCTCTCTAAGGGCATGCCCCACGCCGAAAGTGCCTAATACGAGGGCGCGCTTAATTCCGCGGCGCGGCATCAAGTCGGCCGCTACGGTCGAGGGAGTAAGCAGAGCATCGTCAGGAATCGGAAGGCCGAGCGCACGCAGCTTTGGCGCCTGTTCGGTAGGCGGATAGGCAGTGCCATTTGTAAGTACAACAAACGGTATTCCTCGCGCCCTTAGCTTCGTCAATACTTCTACTGCGCCGGGCAGCAATTGGTAACCGGTTAGGGAACGGTCGCTTAGGACGAGTGTGCCGTCAAGGTCGAACATGAAGCCCTCGACGGGATCCGAGCGCTTCGCGCCTTCGATTACGAGATGCTTTCATGCTTCGACATCTCCTGCGGAGCCTGCACTTAACTCAAGACTGAAGTCCGCCTTCTTCACGGAGATATATGCGATGTCGCGGCGGGCGGCGAGTTGGCGGATCAGTTTCTTCACCGGAACTATACCGGGATGGTAAGTACGTGGCGCGGCGCCGAGTGGCTTCATCGCGTTGACCTGGTTCGCCGGCATCGTGGCTCGCAGCAGAAACTCCTCATCGCTGAGTTCCGGCCCAATTCTCTTGCGCAGTTCGGCCAGCGGCGGCATACCGGGCTCCTTGCGAAGCTCAGCGGCTCGGGGAAGAGAATCAATGCGGTCCATCACCTCGGGCGCAATCGGAATGTTGGGCCGGCCGAATTTTCCGAAGGCATAGCGGATCACTTCGTCGGGAATCACTGCATAGCGCTCTTTGTGCGTCATGTTCATTACGGCCTGGGTGAGCACGATCTGCGAGAAGGGTGTCATCACGATGGGCCAGCCAAGTTCTTCGCGCACCCGGCCGATCTCATCGATCACTGCATGCTCAAGATGTGACAGCCTGCTTTCGGCGAGATGACGTCGCATCGTGCCGATCATGCCGCCCGGCAATTGATGGCGAAGATAGCCGGCGTCGAATGCCTGGGGCTGCCCCGCCGGCAAGCCTTCCGCTTCCGCGAGGCGAGTGAAGTAGCGGCCAACTTCGGCGAGAGCTTCATCGTCGATGTCAACCTGATGGCCGAGATCGCGCAGATTGGAAACCACTCGTTCAGACGGCGGATTGGAAATTCCGTCGGAAGCCGCACCCGAAGCGCAGTGCACTGCGCTGACTCCCCACTGCGGCGCATCCATGTAGACCAATTCCCCGAGACCGATCGTGCAATGTGAATGCAGCTCCAGCGGTTTGTTGCCGATCACCTTCATGATCGCAGGGATAAGTGTCTGGGCGCGGAGTGGAGTGAGAAGACCCCCCGGATCTTTGATGTAGAGAGCGTCAACGTCACGACTGGCGACCAACTTGCGAGCGCAACTGACATAATGTGCGTCATCGTGGATGGGGCTTAGCGTGAAGACGAGCGCGGCCACAACATATTCGCCGCTGGCCGCTTTCACCATGCGCGCGCACGCGACATTCGAATCAGCGTCGTTCATCGGGTCGGCGAGCGCAAAGCGCCGAATGCCATTCTTCGCCACAGTCCTGAAGGCCAATGCCATGAACTCAGGGCTCGCTGTCTCCCACGAGATGAAGCGGAACCCCGTGGAGAGAAACTGCAGCGGCGTGTTCGGCATCGTCTCCGCCATCAGACGGATTCGTTCCCAGGGGTTCTCCTGCTTGTATCGGACAGCAACGCCCATGTGGGTGGAAGTCGTGAAGTCGATGGCCTTGAAGCCGACGCGGTCCATCGCGGGCGCGATGCTCAAAGTCTTCGCGGTGTCGATGCCGAGCGCGGCCCATAGGCTTTGATTTCCGTCGCGCAAGGACGTCTCAACGAGTTGAACATTCGCCATGCTCAGGACCTTTCCGTTAACTCGGGGCGCACGCGCAGCAGGATCTCGCCATACTCGACTGCCACTCCGTTCTCCGACAGTATCTCGACCACTACGCCCTTTACACCCGCCTGTACCGTGTTCATCAGCTTCATTACTTCGATGATGCCAATCACCGTATCCTCTTCGACGTGCGAGCCCACTTCTACGAAGGGCGGTTCGCTGGGCTTGGGCGCGCGGTAAAAGAATCCGAGCAGAGGAGAAGGAACTTCGCACAAGCCCGGTTCTGACGGAGGCTTGTGTTTTTTCGCCAGTCCCGGCGGCCCCATGGACACCCCAATACTATTTGGATCTTGGCGCGCGGTTTTCGCCGAGCTACGCTGCAGATTCAGCTTCATGCCGTCGATCTCAAGCGACAAACTGTCGAAGCTGGAGTCTTCGAGCAACCGCATAATCTCGGCCACATCCTTGGCCGTAAGACTCATCTGCGGCCTCCAAAGATGTTCATTACGTGCATAAGTGGATTCTGCGCCGGTAGGGCGACAGGCGTCGCGTCTTTGGCGGACCACACCGTCTCGGGGCGGCTCTGCAGCAAAAAGATGCTTCCGTTCCGGTCGATGGCCCATTCAATATCCTGCGGGCACCCATAATGGCGCTCGATCTTGCGGCCGATGTCTCTGAGAGCCGCTAGTTCATCATCGCTGACGCATGGCATACGGCGCATCTCCTCGGGTGTTTCTACCTCATCAATGCCTCCAGCTGCAGCCGGTAGATGTTGGATGTGCTTATCGGAAATGTCGCGTATTGAAATCTCGCCGGTGATCTTTGCAATGACGAATCGGTCTGGCGTCACCTCGCCGCTGACCACAGCCGAGCCCAACCCCCAGGTTGCTTCGATCGTAATCACCGATCGGTCGCCGGTTAGCGGGCTGCGCGTGAACATCACTCCCGCCGTGCGCGCGTCAACCATGTGCTGCACGACGACGGCCATCGCCACTCCACTTTCTGGCATTCTGTGTTTGCGGCGATAGGCGATGGAGGGAACAGAGTAGAGACTCGACCAGCAGGATCGCACATATTTCAAAGTTGCCTGCGCGTCCGTAACCCACAGAAAAGTGTCCTGCAGGCCGGCGAAGCTGGCGTCTTCCGCATCCTCTGTCGGTCGCGGAGGAACGCACTGCCAGCGGCAAGCCCAGTTGCTCGCCGCAAAGCTCGGCATGCGCCTCGATAATCCTCGATTGCAAGTTCTGCGGCAGAACAGCATTTTCGAACCGCGCCCGCACGCGTTCGGAAAAAGCGGTGATCTCCTCGAGATCGCCATCGCGCAGAGACTCCACGCGCGGACGGATCGGCTCTTCCATTTCAAGCTTGGCAAGAAAATGTTCGAAGCCGGTAGTGCATACCACGAACCCGGGCGGCACTGCGATTCCAGCGCGCGTGAGTTCGCCCAAAGACCCGCCTTTACCACCGACCGCAGAACGATCGTTCAGTGTAATATCGGCGAACCAGCTGATATTTTCCGATGACTGCATGGCAACTCTACGAGACTTCGAATTGCAACCGGAACTGGGAACAACTGAAAAACTGACGGCCTACTCGAGAATCGTTACTATGCCTCGCCCTCCATCCACGCGGATGCGCTGACCATCTTTGATTTTTTGCGTAGCCCTGCCCGTCCCCACCACCGCAGGCAGGCCGAATTCCCGCGCTACGATTGCTGCGTGGCTCATCGAGCCCCCGATATCCGACACGGCTGCTGCGATCTTCTGGAAGATCGGCGCCCAGGTAGGATTAGTGACTTGACAAACCAGTATGTCGCCTTTGCGCAGGCGGGCGATCTCGTCAACTGACTTTACGACTCGGGCCACGCCCTCGGCTACGCCGCTGGAAGCAGCAAATCCCTTGATCTCGTTCGAATCTGGCTGATCGCCTGCCGTCAGCCACGCGTCCAGACTCTCGCGGGTAATCCCCCACAGCATGACGATGGCGGGATCATCGATCACGTCGGGAACCGGGCCCGAGCGCCGGCGCAGTATCGTGCTTTGTCCATTCCGCAATCGCGGCCTTTCGCTCCGCTACGAGGGCGGGCCAGCGTGATGGGCCGCGCGGGGGCGAACCGTTCGACCACGAGGTCATCAGGTCGACGATCGCCGCTTCCAGTTCAAAGTGGGTGAGATGGAAGACGTCTTCCGCATCCGGAAAAAAGCCATTCATGGAGAGCAGCGCACCGAACTCTCTGATCTTGTTAAAGAACAGGTTCGTGTACCAGTGTTCGCAATAAAACTTGTGTCCCTCGACGTAGGGAAAGACGCGATGCGCCAGTCCGATCATCTGATCGTAGGCGGCGCGCTCCTCGTCTGTATTCAGAAGCTCGCGATAATCCTCGATCAGCTGCTTGCGCTCCGCCATCAGTTTCTCGATTGGCCTTTCGATCCGCTGGCCTGCCTTTGCATTAGCGATGTACCCAGGCAGTGCGGCAAACGGCATCGACAGATCGTCATTCCACGACCTGTGATAGTGATAAAACCCGTCGCCGACGTTGATATTGAACCAGGGGTCGCGTGAAACCGCGAGCTCTTCCAACCATGCCTTGCCGGCATCGCCGAGTTGCTCGAGCGACTTGATGATGTCGTTTGGCGAGCAGCCCTCCCGTATCTTGTCATCGACGCCGAGTTCGATGGCGCGCTTGGCTAGGCGTCTGAGTTCGTCGTCCGGTCGGAAGATTTCGGCCTGCATGCCCGCCACCATGCGGGCCACCGTCTGGTCGCTGATCTCCGGAAATGCTTTCTTGCAGAAGTCGAAGAAGGTCAGATAGGCGCCATAGCCGAGGAGGAGAAATTCGAAATGGTACTGCCACATCCGGTAATAGCCTTCCAGCGTTTTCTGATAGGTGTCGAGCAGGTAATGGTTTGACGCGACTCCACGGCCGGCACGGACATGCTCCAGAGGCTCGAACTCCGGGATTTCAACTTTCCGCAGCTTCTGCGCATCCTGGATCAGCACCATCATTTTTTCTTTCCATTGCGCGAACAGTCGCTCCCAATTGTCGTAGTAGTAAAAAGCGCGTCGCTTGAACTCCTCGGTGCGGCGGGCGATCTCGGCTGCGTCAGTCACCGCATTTCCGCCAATGTAGATGCGGCCATTAATAATTCGATAGTCGATGCCGAGCGTTGTCGGCAGGCAATGCACTCGCGTGTTGGCCGCGCCCAAGGCACAATATGCGGCCTCGGCTGTGATCGTATCGAAGAGGCACATCGGCGCCGGGAAATGCATGGAGTTGTAGAACCAGAAGCGCTCGTCGTCTTCCGGAGTGAATTGCATGTAGTAGGGATAAGCAGCCTGGGTTCGTTCGGTCCCTGCGATTACTTCAAGCGAGCTTGGAAGCGGAAAGCGCTTGGGATTGACCATTGTGCTCATGTGCGTGCCCCTATGGGCCGTCTCAATCTACACCCTCAGCCTAGGCATAGCCGCTATATTTTTGCGTCATCGCGCGTCCTCACGCGCCCCCTCACGATTGATGCGCAGAACCCGATCATCTGTTTCCCCAAAAAGGATATCGAGCAGTTCAGGGCGGTTCCGCTGCAACCCACGACTGTTCACTGTGCCTTTCTCGGTCAACTCTCCAGCCGCGCCGGAAGGTGGCACCTCAACCAATAGCGCCGCGACAATCCGGTTAGAACTGCCGGTTCCAGTTGCGGCCAGCTGCGTCAACCTTTTGCGCAAAATCCCACGCAGGATCTCGTTTGAGGCTGTCTGTGCCGGTGTTGCATTGCGATCGATACCAGCGAAGTCGGCGCATGCCTCCCAGTCGGGAAAGATGAGCATACGCACATCTTCACGGTCGGCGCCCACGATCACCACTTCGTTCGCCAGCGGCCGCAGCGCATCGAGCGCGGTCAAGCGCAGTTTGCCAGCGCTCACGCGTGTGCCCGATGTCAGCTTGAAGTCCTCACTGATTCTGCCATCAAAGCGCAAACCTGCTCGCGGCCATTCGGGATTGACGAAACTGAGCAGATCACCCGAGCGGAAGAAGCCATCTTCATCGAAGGCCGATTCCGTCGCGGCTCGATCCCGCCAATAACCGGGAGTGACATTCGGGCCACGATAGTAAGCTTCAAAGCTGTCGTCATGCGGCACCAGCTTAAGGTCCATTCCGGCCACAGGGATCCCAACGACTCCTGGTCCAGTCGAGTACATATTGCCAAACAGAGCGATGGGGCTTGTCTCGGTCATGCCGAGGCCACTGACTATCAAAATTTTTTGACCGAGGGTTTTCGCCGTTAGTTGTTCGAGGGCGTTCCAGGTTGATGGCTGCATGGACGCCGCTGCGTACCACAGAAACTTGATTGCCGGAAGAAGTTTTCACAAAAGATCGGGTCGGCTTCAAGGTGAGGGATTAACAGTTCAAAACCCTTCGGCACATTGAAGTAAATCGTGGGCGATATCCGGCGCAACAACTTCAGGCTCTCGCCGAAAAGCGCCGGAGTTGGTTTTCCCGGATCGATGTAGAGCGTGCCCCCGTTGTGCAGCACAATACTGAAATTGCTGTTGCCGCCAGCCGTGTGATTCCACGGAGCCCAATCCACCATCACCGGCGGCTCATCGGCCAGGATGGGGGCAACCTGCCGCTTCATCTGAGCGTTGGCGCAAAGCATACCGTGTGTGTTGATCACCGCCTTCGGTATTCCGGTAGAACCGGAAGTAAATAAGTACTTCGCGACTGTTTCTCTGCCGACTCGCGAAGCTGCTGCCATCACGGAATGCCGCCGGCTGCCGTCGCCGCGGAGCGATGCGAAACTGATCATGTTTGAAGACGGCGGTACATTGCGGAGAGCGACAACGGGTATGGTAGTCGCGAGCGCCTTTTCATTGACAGTCCGATCAATGGCGGCTCGATAAAGTTCGCCGTCATTCACCACCACCATGCCAGGGGTTAATAGACGAAAGCTGTGCGACAGCTTGAGATAGTCGGTGGTTTGAAGCGCATAAGCCGGCGCAATCGGAGCAAATGGAATTCCGACATACGCGGCTGCCAGAATCATCAACGCATAGTCGATGCTGTTGGCGGCGAGTATTGCGATTGGTCGCTCTGGGCCGAGGTCATAACTGAGCAGACCCTCGGCCAGAGCCAGTGCCGCCTCGCGAGCTTGGCGGTAACGAATGGTCCGCTCGCCGTTTTTTGTCTGCTCATTCTTCGTTTGTTCATTCTTCGTCTGCTCAATGATGAAGGCACGATCTGGAGCCTCCCGCGCCCAGCGGTCAAGCCAATCGCCGATCCGGTGGTCGTAATCCGCCAGCGGCTCAACTGATCGCATCAGGTAACTTCCATCAACTTGTTGGGTCAGTTCGACCTCAGGAGAGAAGAAACGCACGGGCCGCAAAGGCGCATTCACGAGGGTTACCGATCGTTGAGTATACTCAATGGGGAAGCCTAACCGATCTAATTTCGCGCCGCAAGCGCTGTGCTGGATACAGGGATGAGTTCTAGAGAAAAGCCCTTTTTACGAAAGAATCAGCGAAAGCAAACGATGAAGCGCTCCCCGGCCTCGTCGTCAAGAGCCAGAATCAAAGGTGGCGATTTATCGAACGATGTTTATGACCAGCCGGGGCATTTGATTCGCCGCGCTCAGCAAATCGCCGTATCAATGTTCTACTCAACTGTGGGTTCAGAAGTAACCCCCGTGCAATATGGAGTGTTACGAATCCTTCAGGATTACCCTGGAATTGACCAGGTGACGCTGGCTCGGCTCTGTGCTCTGGATACCTCAACCGCGGCGAATTTGGCAGTGCGTCTGGAGCAGAGCGGGTTCGTGAAGCGGATGGTGCCGCCCAGAAGCAAGCGTTTTCGCCTGCTGCGACTCACCCCACAAGGTGTCACCCTATTGAAAAAACTTCTTCCGTCGGGCCGCCTGTTGAGTCGGCGCTTGCTGCAGGCCCTAGACAAGAAGGAGCAAAAAATCTTTCTTCGTCTCCTCAAGAAATTCGTGCATTTAAACAACGACGAAAGCCGCGCTCCCCTCGACCGGGCATTCACCGAGACGCGGAACAATAATGGAAACTCAAGCCGGTCCCGCTCGAATCACTCTCACAGCTGATTCTCGGAATCGCCGCCGAAATGTTTTTTCACTTCGTCGGGAATCGAGCGCGCCTCGAATTTGTCGGCGTCGCCATTGGGGTGCGCAACCCAGACCCGGGTCTCGAAGCATTCAATCGCCATCGCGTCCTCTTTCCTCAATCGGTGGCGAACCACAAAGCTGCTCTTCCCCCACTTTGATACCGCCGATTCCACGACGACGTCATCCCCAAACCGAGACGGAATCATGAAGCTTGCCTTCATCTCCACGACGGGAATGCCGGCGATCCCGTACGTCTTCAACATATCGCGTTTAAAAAGCCCGGCGCGTTCAAACAGTGCCCGAGTGCACGCGTCAAAGAACTCGAAATAGCGCGGGAAGTAGACGATTCCGGCAGGATCGCAATCGCCCCATTCGATGCGTATGGTTTGTCGATTCGTCAGCATATAGTCAACTTCGCCTCAAACCGCGGGCCTGAAGACCTTTGGGATCCTTTGTCGGTCCCATTGTTCGAAGCTAGAGTTTGCCGCTGCCAGGCGCTCAATGAGCCCTGCCGGCCGCCAGTAATGGCCGAGATTTTCGTGATAGTGACGAATGCGCTTGGCAACATGACCAAGCCCTAGCGTATCGGCATAAAACATTGGCCCTCCGAGATGGCGTGGGAAACCATAGCCGCTCGTCCAGACGACGTCGATGTCTGACGCGCGTGACGCGACTCCTTCCTCAAGAACCATCGCGCCCACATTGATCAGCGCCAGCACGCAGCGCTCAACAATTTCGTCGTCTCCGATGTTGCGCCGGACGATACCTCTTTGCGAGGCAAGCCTTTCAATCAGAGCGATCACTTCCGGATCGGGCATTGCGTCGCGGTGGCCACTCTCGTATCGGTAGAAACCGCGGCCAGTCTTCTGGCCGAGTCTTCCGAGTTCGGTCAGGCGGTCGGCGATAACGAAGTAGGGATCGGGCCGGCTCTCACGCTGGTAAAGCTGAATTCGCGCCTTCGTTCCGACATCATTCCCGCCCAAATCGCTAACGCGCTGCGGGCCCATGGCAAAACCGAATTGCTCCAGGGCTGCATCCACCTGCATCGGCGAGGCCCCTTCTAAAAGCAATTGCTCGGCCTCGCGAAAATATCCGTCGAGCATCATCCGATTGCCAATGAAACCGTATGCATCCCCAGACACAACCGGGATCTTCTTGAGCAGTTTTGCCACGAGGAGTGCTGTTGCCAGTGTCTCAACCGCTGTGTCATTGCCACGCACGATCTCAAGCAACTTCGTAACATTTGCCGGAGCGAAAAAATGCAGGCCTGCAACGCGGCCTGGCTGGCCGGTCGCATGCCCAAGTTCGGTTACCGAAAGAGTAGACGTATTCGATGCGATCATTCGTACGGAAGGGAGAATCGAGTCGAGCCGGGAGAGGACTTCTTTTTTCAAGTCCATGTCCTCGAACACCGCTTCGATCACGATATCGGCATCAGCCGCGGCTGCAAGCTCCATGGCAGGAGTGATTCGGGCAATCCGCTCATCTGCGATCGCCTGGGCAACGCGGCCACGCTTGACGCTCGATGCATAAGTAGAAGCAATGATTTCCCGGCTTCGCTCGAGGGCAGTGTCGGCATTGTCGATCAGCGTCACCCGCGGGCCGGCGTCTGCGAACGCGATGGCAATCGCGCTCCCCATGGTTCCGGCGCCGATAATCGCGATCCGCTTGATCTCCGCCTCTTCGCGCCGAGCAGGTAGACCGGCCACCTTTCCTGATTCGCGTTCGGCAAAAAATATGTGGAAAAGGGCGTGGCTCTCACGCGATGCGAGTGATTTCCCCGCGAACTCAGCCTCAACAACAATTCCCTCGGCAAATGGCAACGCCGCTGCTTTGATCGCATCAACCACGGAAGTCTGGATCGTTCGCCCTTTTAGTGTGCGGGCATGCGTACGGAAAGCCTCCGCGATATCGACCTCGGTGAGGCCTGGTGCGACAGAAAGATTGCGGGTCGGCCGTGGGCCGAATCCGTTTTGCACCAATCGCTCGCAAAAATCCAACGCTGCCTCGTGCAGATCGCCTTCCACTACTTCATCTAACAAGCCTTTGGACTTCGCTTCATCTGCCGAAATAGGCGCGCCGGCTAGAATCATCTCTAACGCCGCGCGGGCTCCGATCAACCGCGGCAGTCGTTGCGTTCCACCCGCGCCCGGGATGATCCCAAGAGTGATCTCCGGTAGTCCGAGTTTTGCGCTGTTGTGCGCGATACGATAGTGACAGGCCATCGCCGTTTCGAGTCCACCACCGAGCGCTAATCCGTTGATCGCCGCGACGACTGGTACTGGAGCTCCCTCTATCGCGTCCTGCACCCGTTGCAGTGATGGCTCTTCAAGTCCAGTTTCGAACTCCTTCAAATCACCACCTGCGCTGAACAATTTGCCGGCCGGAAGAATGAGAAGAGCTTTGATTTGAGTACGCGTTGAAGCTTCTGCAATCGTGTCGATGAGCCCGGCTCTCACGTCACGGTTAAGGGCATTGACGGGAGGGTTGTCCAGGCGGATCAAGCCGACAACGCCCGCTTCATCGAACGAAACGACTTTTGAGGAAGCGCTCACCGCGTCTTTATTCCGGAGCCATGAGAGTATGCATCTGTCGCGGGTCTTGTCAATTTCCTTGCCCGACTCAAGCTTGCTTCAAACTCTCTCACCGCCGGGAATCTGTTCGAGGATATTGCAAACTTCGGCATGTTCCGTATACTGAACGACGCGTCGCTCGACTTTCCAAACATGGGGGGCAAAATGAAAGAAAACAATTTGGAGGATCTTTTACAGACCGCTGGGAATCCAGTAACCATGTTGCGCAATTCGCAGATCGGAGCCTACGTTTATCCGGTTGTCCCTACCGAACACTCAAATTGGCGCGACGAACAAGTTGCCTGGCGTGAGACAGCCGTTCTTTTTGACCAATCTCACCATATGGTCAACCTGTATGTGGAAGGTCCCGATGCGCTCAAAATGCTCTCCTACCTGGGCACCAACAGCTTTGCGAAATTTCCGGTCAATCGAGCCAAGCAGTTCTCGCCTTGCTCCTTTGACGGCTACGTAATCGGCGATGGAATTCTTTTTCATCTCGAGGAAAACAAATTGGTGTTCGTTGGCCGCGCGCCGGTTGCCAACTGGCTTCAATTCCATGGCGAGACTGGCGGATATAACGTCAAAGTAGAAAAAGACGATCGATCGCCCTCAAACCCGCGTGGCAAAGCCGTTGTTCGCACCTGTTATCGCTACCAGATTCAAGGTCCGAACGCTCCGCAGATTCTCGAGAAGCTCAACGGTGGCCCGCTGCCGGAGATCAAATTCTTCAACATGGATACGATCAACATCGCCGGACGAAAAGTACGGGCGCTGCGCCACGGCATGGCCGGCGCCCCCGGTTTGGAAGTTTGGGGGCCCTACGAAGAGCGCGAAGAAATTAGAGCCGCAATTGTAGCCGCCGGAAAGGACTTTGGCCTTCGTGAAGTAGGTGCCAGAGCTTATGCGACTAACACGCTTGAGTCGGGATGGATTCCATCCCCGCTTCCGGCGGTGTACACCGGCGAGAAGATGAAAACCTACAGAGAGTGGTTACCCGCGACCAGTTATGAAGCTACAGGTTCGCTCGCCGGAAGCTTCGACTCCAATGACATTGAGGACTACTACATGTCGCCGTACGCCCTGGGATACGGGCCATTCATCAAATTTGACCATGACTTCATTGGAAGGGAAGCGCTGGAAAGAATGCAAGGAAAACCGCATCGGAAGAAGGTAACGTTTGCCTGGAACACTGAAGACGTCGTAAAGGTGTTTGCATCCATGTTCGAGCCTGGAAATATCTACAAATATATAGAGCTCCCGCAATCGAATTATGGATCTGCCTCGTATGACAAGATAATCAGCGGCGGAAAGACCGTCGGTTTCTCCATGTTTAGCGGCTATAGCTACAACGAGCGGTCAATGTTGTCGCTGGGCGTTGTGGATCCCGATATCGAAGTCGGTACGGAAGTGAAGCTCGTATGGGGTGAAGCCGGAGGTGGCTCGCGAAAAACTACCGTCGAACGGCATAAGCAAATGGAGATTCGAGCCGTTGTGAGCCCGGTGCCTTATTCCAAAGTGGTGCGAGAGACCTACGCGAAGGGCTGGCGCACGGCTCAAGTGTGAGCGGGACGCGAGTTAGCAACCCGATCGATCCAGTCGACGGTTTTCCTAAGTCCCCCGAAGACGTAGAAATGGAGTCCGGCGATGCCGAGCGGCAACGTTTGGTGGCTCTCGGAAAACCCGCTCTCCGGGCCGAGCCGATGCCGCGATATCCCGAATAATAGGCTCTGGACCCTTTTCGAGGAGCAATCTCGCGAAGGACGGATTCTCCGTCAGCACGTGCAGTGAGTTCCCAATTCCGCATCGCACAGCGTAGCGCGCCAGGGTAAGGATCCCGGCTGGACCCGCCAGACCCACCCGCACAGGAACGTCGATACCTTGCAAGCGAATGTGCCTCAGCCACGCGATGATCGGCTCCGCTGCAAAGCAGAATTGTGTAACGATTGAAAGTGTCACGCCCCCGCTACGCGCAAAATTCACCTTTGCCGACAGCGCTTCGCTGAGGACAGCGTCGGAGATATGAGGGTTTCCCTCGGGGAAACCGCCTATTGCCATGCGAACAATGCCGGCCCTCTGAAAGACGCCCGTCTGCATAACCTGCAAACTCGAGTCGAAGGGACCGGCCGGAGGGCGCGATCGCCGCCGATAATGAGAATGCGGTCAACTCCTGCCTCGCCAACCAGCCTCGCCGCGAATTGCTCAAGTTGGCCTAGGGACTCGATATGCCGCGCGGCGACATGCGGGACCGCGACAAGGCCAGCGCGATGCAGCCTGGCTGCAGGGCCCATGGCATCCATTGGATTTGCGCCCGGGATCCAAGGAAGGAAAACTTCGGTGCCCAGCTTGCATACGCTCGAGCGCCGCGTCTACCACCTTGGGCTGGCTGGGATTCACTTCGATCGAATAACCCCGAAGCATCTCGGCAATGCTGAACGCAGCGGTTGCGTCGGTCATGCAACTCTCGATCTTCAGTGTACTGAAGGTAGAGCTGCATTCTGATCGCTTCCACAAATTATTGTCAAGAACTTATGTTCAGAGGTATCGTTGAGCATACTTAACCTCCCAGGGAGGGACGAACTTTAGAACAGTTGGTCGAAGTACGATGCTGCAGAGGTGACCCCCATGCAAAACGAACCGGTCATGGATCTGGCTCATTTGGGTCATTTGGAGTTGCTCACGCCGAAACCGCAGGAGAGCCTCCGTTTCTTCGTCGACGTGCTAGGAATGACGGAAAGCGGCCGCGAAGGCGACTCGGTCTACCTGCGTGCATACGACGACTATGAACGCCATTCATTGAAGCTAACGGCGTCAAAATTGCCAGGCTTGGGTCACGTCGCCTACCGTACCCGCAGCCCGCAAGCGCTGGAGCGCCGCGTTGCCGCACTCAAAGGATCGGGCTTCGATATCGGCTGGACGAATGGCGACCTTGCACATGGGCCAGCGTTTCTCTGTCAGGATCCCGACGGCCACAAGATCGAGCTCTATTACGAAACCCAGTGGTATCAAGCTCCGCCTGAGTTGCGGCCTGCGCTGAAGAATCAAGCCCAGCGCTTTCCCGCGCGCGGTATCAATGTCCGCCGCCTAGACCATTGGAACGGCTTGGCCGTCGACATCGAAGCCAACCGCAAGTTTTTCGAAGAGTATCTGGGTTTCCGTCTGACGGAACAAATCGTCCTCGATGACGGATCAGAGGCCGCCATGTGGATGACGTGCACGAACAAAAGCTATGACTTCGCGTATACGCGCGACCACACTGGAACGAAGGGACGATTTCACCATATCACTTACGCGGTCAATAGCCGGGAAGAAGTGTTGTTGGCGGCGGATATCTGTCTGGAGAATGGCGTCTACATCGAAACGGGTCCGCACAAGCACGCTATCCAGCAGACTTTCTTTTTGTATGTGTATGAACCCGGCGGGAATCGTGTGGAAGTTTGCAATGCCGGAGCGCGCCTGATCCTTGCGCCCGATTGGAAACCAATTCGCTGGTGCGAGACCGAACGTAAGAAAGGCCAAGCCTGGGGCCTGAAGACGATCGAATCTTTTCACACTTACGGCACTCCTCACGTAGAGGCGGTCAAGAAAAAGTGACCAACGATTCCAAGGTGACAATCGTGGCTGACAAGAAAACGGCATTGATCATTAGCGCACATTCTGCCGATTTTGTCTGGCGCGCAGGAGGAGCGATTGCGCTCTACGCCGAGCGAGGATGGGAGATCACCGTTGTGTGTCTGTCATTCGGCGAACGCGGCGAGTCGGCAAAACTTTGGCGGGAACCGGGAATGACAATGGATGCGGTGAAGGCCAACCGAAAACAAGAAGCCGATCGCGCCGCAGAGATCCTCGGTGCCAAGACGATCTTCTTCGATGTGGGCGACTATCCGATGAGGATCGAAGACAAGATTCTCTACGAACTGGCGGCGCTTTATCGGAAGATTCGCCCAGAATTCGTTCTTACGCACTCACTCGAGGATCCCTATAACTTCGATCATCCGCTGGCGTCTCGCATCGCGCAGGAAGCCCGCATTGTCGCCCAGGCGCACGGCCACGACCCGGGCACGCCCGTGATTGGCGCGCCACCGGTTTTTCTCTTCGAGCCCCATCAGCCCGAACAGTGCAACTGGAAGCCGCAGGTGCTGCTCGATATCTCGCAGGTTTGGCCCAGGAAATCTGCGGCATTCAGGGAGATGAACGCACAGGAGCATCTCTGGCAATATTATGAGCGCGTGGCCTTGCAGCGCGGGGTGCAGGCTTCCCGAAATTCGAACAGGAGCATCAAGTATGCGGAAGCTTATCAGCGCGTCTTCCCGCAGGTGACGGAGGAGCTCGCATGAACCAACCCGTGGTGGTCAGGAAGGTCGAGCGGCCGCCGGCAGAAACGGTTGCAGCGCTCGAAAAATATGGCGTCGCAACCGTGCATGAAGCGCAGGGGCGTTGCGGCTTACTTGCCACTTATATGCGCCCGATCTATCCGGGTGCTGCCGTCGCCGGGCCCGCGGTCACGGTGTCTTTGCCGCCAGGCGATAATTTGATGATCCATGTTGCCGTCGAGGTCTGCCGTGACGGCGACATCATGGTAGTAGCTCCGACATCGCCTTGTACCGACGGCTATTTCGGCGAGTTGCTCGCGACCTCGGCGCGCGCGCACGGCGTCAAGGGACTCATCATCGACGCGGGATGTCGTGACGTCCGCTCGCTGACGGAGATGCAATTTCCCGTCTGGAGCCGCGCCGTCAGTTCGCAGGGAACGGTCAAGGCCACGCTCGGATCAGTGAACGTCGGGATGGTTTGCGCTGGCGCGTCCATCGAAGCGGGCGACATTATCGTCGCGGACGATGATGGAGTGGTAGTCGTTAGACCATCAGCCGCGCACGACGTAGTCGCCGCCTGCGAACAAAGGGTTCGCAAGGAACAGGCAACACGGGAGCGCTTAGCGCGCGGCGAACTTGGCCTCGATATCTACGGCTTGCGCGCCAAAGCCGCAGAGCTTGGCCTCAAGTATCTTTGAAGTACCTCTGAGGCATTTTGCTCGAAGGAGATCGCATGGGCCCGCTATTGCAAACCCGCATTCCCTGCACTCTGATGCGAGGCGGCACTTCCAAGGGCCCTTTTTTCCTGGCCAGTGATCTTCCGAGCGATGTTTTATTGCGCGATCGCGTGTTGCTTGCCGTAATGGGCTCTCCCGATGCTCGGCAGATCGACGGCATTGGCGGCGCAGATCCTCTCACAAGCAAAGTCGCAATCATCTCCCGCTCTTCACGGCCGGGAATCGATGTCGATTATCTCTTCGCGCAGGTTTCCATCGAGCGCCCTCTGGTGGACGTAACTCCGAACTGCGGAAATATGCTCGCTGGCGTTGGCCCGTTTGCCATCGAGCGAAGTCTTGTCCCGCCGCGTGATCCGGTTACTCCAGTCAAGATCCACATGGTGAACACAGGAAATGTTGCTGTGGCGCATGTGCCCACACCCTATGGCGAGGTTTCTTACGAAGGAGAAGCCTCGATCGCCGGCGTACCCGGTACCTCTACCGCTATTCGCATCGATTTTCTCGACACCGCTGGTTCGGTTTGCGGCGCCCTGTTGCCGACGGGTAATCCCGTCGATGAACTCGATGGAATCGAGGGGACGCTGATCGACAATGGCATGCCGGTGGTCGTGCTGCGCGCGGCGGATTTCGGCAAATCCGGTTACGAAGCGCCTGCCGAACTCGACGCCGACAAGGAATTTAAACAGCGCTTGGAACAGATTCGTATTCTGGCAGGCGAACGCATGGGCTTGGGCGATGTGCGGTCAAAGGTCGTTCCGAAAATGACTTTGGTCGCACCGCCGCGAAAGGGAGGAGACTTGACCACTCGTACCTTCATTCCTCACAAGTGTCATGCGGCGATCGGTGTGCTTGGAGCGGTAACGGTCGGAACCGCATGTGTGTTGCATGACTCGGTCGCTTCCGGCCTTTTCGCTGCGCGAGAAGGTCGCGTGAAACGCCTCTCTGTCGAGCATCCTAGCGGCGAGTTCTCCCTTGAAATCGAGGTAGACGAGACGAGCGGCGCCGGCCTCAAAGTGGTCCGTTCGAGCCTGATTCGAACAGCACGCGCGCTATTTCGGGGTGATGTTCTCGTGCCGGCGAGCATCTGGAATGGAACCGCGTCGAAGGACGCTCGCCATTGGTTACCGTGAAGTGCCTATCTCGCCAAATCGAGACTTTGGAATAAAATAAGCGACAAGATTGCGTCTCCAGACCGCCGTTCCACACACGACTTTAGGGGTGAATGTCATGGCATCCATTGCTTCTCCAGTTGAAATCAATCGCGAGGTCGCAGATTTTTTGAAGCCTCCCAGAAAAATGCTCATTGGCGGAGCATGGGTGGAAGCTGCCTCCGGCAAAACATTCGATACGTACAATCCGGCAACAGGAGAAGTATTGGCCAAGGTCTGCGAAGGCGATCGCGCGGATATTGACCGTGCGGTGAAAGCTGCTCGCAAAGCTTTTGAAGAAGGCCCCTGGCCCGACATGCTGCCCGCGGAGCGCGCTCGTCTACTCTGGAAGCTTGCCGACCTGATCGATGAGCATCACGAAGAACTGGCCGAGTTGGAAACGCTCGACAATGGAAAGCCACTCCTGTTTTCGCGGATCGTCGACGTCCCCACCGCCGCTGCCAACTTCCGCTACATGTCGGGCTGGGCGACAAAGATCGAAGGCAATACCGTTCCGATCTCCATGCCTGGCGCCAAATATTTCGCTTACACTCTGCGGGAACCGATCGGCGTAGCAGGACAGATCATTCCCTGGAACTTCCCGCTCATTATGGCGTCATTGAAACTGGGACCGGCGTTAGCTGCTGGCTGCACCGTGGTGTTGAAGCCTGCCGAACAAACTCCGCTTACCGCGCTGCGCCTTGGCGAATTGATCCAAGAAGCCGGCTTTCCCGACGGAGTTGTCAACATCGTGCCCGGTTACGGCGAAACCGCAGGCGCTGCACTGGCCGCACATCCTGACGTTGATAAAATCGCCTTCACGGGTTCGACCGAGGTGGGTCGCCTGATTGTCACCGCCGCGGCGGGCAATCTGAAAAAAGTATCTCTTGAACTCGGCGGCAAGAGTCCAAACATCATCTTTGCCGATGCCGACCTCGACTGCGCCATTCCCGGCAGCGCCAACGCCATTTTCTTCAACCAGGGTCAGATCTGCACCGCGGGTTCGCGCCTGTTCGTGCACAAAAGCATCTTCGACAAAGTTGTCGGAGGGGTCGCAGAGGCGAGCAAGAAATTCCACATCGGTGCCGGCATCGATCCCACCACGACGCTTGGCCCTCTCGTTTCGCAAGAGCAACTCGAGCGCGTGTGCAGCTATCTCGATTCCGGCATGAAGGACGGCGCAAAAGCGGCAATCGGTGGCCGCAAGATCGCCGGTCCAGGATACTTCGTCGAGCCCACGATTCTTATCGATGTGCGTCCGGAGATGAAAGTTGTGCGTGAAGAAATCTTCGGCCCCGTCGTTACTGCCATTCCGTTTAGCGATCCGAATGAAATTGTGAAGTCGGCCAATGACACGCGTTATGGTCTGGCGTCAGCAGTCTGGACTCGCGATGTTAGCACCGCGCACAAGGTGGCCGCGAAGATCCGCGCTGGAACCGTCTGGCTAAATTGTTACAACATCTTCGATGCTGCGCTTCCTTTCGGCGGCTACCGCCAATCGGGCTGGGGACGCGAATGTGGACGTGAAGGAATTGAGTTGTATACCGAAACCAAGGCGGTTTGCGCTCAGCTGTGAGCGCGCCTATGATTTTCGAATCAAAGATTTGAAGTTTTAAAATCAAAACAGGCAAATCACCTACACTCCTCTTTTATGACGAATGCGGTTCTTTCTGCGCGAGGACTTGAACGATGAAAATTGCCGGTTATCGGCCGCTGTATCCGGGAACTCAGCCAGATCATCTTCATTCGCCGTATGTATCTTGCATCAAGCGATCGCCCACCAAGCCGCAGATCCGCATTCCGTTCACGCTATCAGAGATCACGGGACCATCATTCCGCCCCGAGATCGTACAGCCCAAGGCCTGTGACTTGACGCGTCAGCATTCGGGCGAACCGTTGGGAGAACGAATAATTGTCAGCGGCCGTGTTCTCGACGAAAACGCGCGCCCGGTGACTAAGACCGTGGTTGAAATCTGGCAGGCAAATACCGCCGGTCGTTACCAACACGAGGTTGATCGGCATGATGCACCGCTCGATCCCAATTTCACCGGCAGTGGACAGGCAATCACAAATGAGCGCGGCGAATACCGTTTCGTCACGATTCGCCCGGGTGAGTACCCGTGGCGAAACCACTACAACGCGTGGCGCGCAGCGCACATTCACTTTTCTCTCTTTGGTCCATCATTCGCTACGCGGTTGGTTACTCAGATGTATTTCCCGGGTGATCCTTTAATTCCTTTTGATCCGATTTTCAACTGCACGGCCGATGAAAAAGCTCGCAACCGCCTGATTTCCGTTTTTGACTGGGAGACCACAATTCCGGAGCACGCCCTGGGTTATCGTTTCGACCTTATCCTGCGCGGGCGCGAAGCAACCCCGATGGAGAACTGAATGAGCCTGCAAGCGACCACTTCGCAAACCATCGGACCATATTTCATGATTGGGCTTCGCTGGCTCGTTCAGGACAATCTTGCCGCGGAAGGTGTCTCCGGCGAGCCGGTTACGATCGAGGGTCGCGTTCTCGATGGCGATGGCGTCCCGGTCCCGGACGCTTTTCTGGAGATTTGGCAAGCCAACGCGGCCGGCAAGTACGCGCATCCGGAGGACAATCAACCAAAGCCCGTTGATCCGAAGTTCACGGGCTTCGGACGAATACCGACGAACGGGGACGGAAGCTTTCGCTTTACCACGATCAAGCCCGGCCCCGTGCCTGGACCTGATGGTAATGAACAGGAGTCACAGGCGCCACATCTGCTCGTGTCCGTCTTCATGCGCGGTCTTCTCCGGCGATTAGTTACACGGATTTATTTCCCGGACGAGCCATTCAATACGGCGGATTACATTCTCAGCCTCGTCGAACCTGAGCGGCGTTCAACGCTCATTGCCAAGCGAATTGGTGGTCACCCTGGCGCGCTCGAATGGAACATTATTCTGCAAGGATCGAACGAAACGGTATTCTTCGACTTGGGACTATGACTTGGGACTATGAGGTAACGATTGTCGCTGATCGCTTCTTTGAGGATTTGTTGCACCGCCTTCTTAACTACGAATAGTCCGTGGGCGCGTTCTTAGAGCAATAAAGGAGATTCCCATGACCGAGGTGCAGCTTCTTATTGCCGATCGCGATACCGCCGCATCGAACGCCGCGACATTCGAACGCGCCAACCCAATCTCCGGCAATGTGGCGACACGCGCGGCTGCCGCGACGGTAGACGACGCCCGAGCCGCTGCTGCGGCCGCGTCGGCAGCTTTTCCGGCCTGGTCTGCGCTGGGCCCAAACGAGCGTCGCAAGAAACTTCTTCGCGCTGCCGACTTGCTCGAGTCGCGCACTCAAGACTTCATTGCGGTCATGATGGATGAGACCGGGTCGACCGCCGGCTGGGCTGGCTTTAACGTCTATCTCGCTGCGCAGATGCTGCGCGAAGCTGCGTCTATGACGACGCAAATTTCCGGCGAAACCATCCCTTCCGATGTTCCCGGTAGCCTAGCTTTCTCAATTCGACAGCCAGTCGGCGTCGTGCTCGGCATAGCTCCATGGAACGCTCCCGTCATCCTCGGAGTGCGCGCGGTCGCGATGCCGCTGGCCTGCGGCAACACAGTGGTGCTCAAGGCATCCGAGATTTGCCCCGCCACTCATCGCCTCATTGGCACGGTCTTACACGAAGCCGGTTTGGACCACGGCGTGGTCAATGTCCTCACTCACGATCCCGCGAGCGCATCTGCGATTGTCGAAGCGCTCATTGCCGATCCTGCTGTGCGGCGCGTGAACTTTACCGGCTCCACGCGAGTCGGAAAGATGCTGGCGGTGACCGCGGCAAAGTATCTCAAGCCAATTCTGTTGGAGCTAGGTGGAAAAGCGCCGATGATCATTCTCGACGACGCCGACCTCGATGCTGCCGTTGACGCTGCCGCTTTCGGCGCCTTTTTGAACCAGGGCCAGATCTGTATGTCGACCGAGCGCATCATCGTCGATGAAAAAGTTGCAAATGTATTCGCGCAGAAATTTGTGGCCAAGGTCAAGAATCTGCCGTGTGGCGATCCGCGGAAGGGTGAAGTGGTGCTCGGAGCCGTGGTTGGACTGCCCACCGTCGATCGCGTGCAGGCGCTCGTAAATGATGCAATCGCTCGCGGCGCCAAGGTTCTGCTCAAAGGCGATGCACAAGGAACGGTCATGCCTGCGGTGATCGTCGATCATGTGACGCCCGACATGCAAATCTTCCGTGATGAATCGTTCGGGCCGTCGGTTTCAATCACTCGCTTCAAAACAACAGAAGAGGCGATCGGGCTGGCAAACGACACTGAATACGGACTCGCCGCCGCCGTTTTCGGACGCGACGTTGCCCGGGCGTTTGAGGTGGCCAAGCGCATCGATTCGGGTATGTGCCACATCAACGCGCCTACGGTGCACGACGAAGCGCAAATGCCATTCGGCGGCGTCAAGGCCAGCGGCTACGGCCGCTTTGGCGGCAAGGCCGCCGTCGAGCAATTCACCGAACTGCGCTGGATCACGATCCAGACGACGCCACGCCATTATCCCTTTTGATTTCCGGGCACATCTCGAATTTGCTGCACTATGCGCGCACCGTGCGCTCTCCGACAACCGACCGCACCGCCTGCGCAATCTTCTCTTCATTGGGCAGCAGGAAATTTTCCAGAGGTTCGCTATAAGGAACGGAAGTTTCCAGTGCTGTTACCAGAACCACTGGCGCCTGCAGATGGTCGAATCCCTTTTCCGCTACCTCGCCTGCGATCACGATTGCCGCGGACGATTGCCGCGGCGCCTGATCCACCAGCACCAGCCTTCCGGTCTTCTTCACTGATTTCACGATCGTCTCAACATCCAGCGGCGCGAGCGTCCGCGGATCGATGACCTCCGCGCTGATGTCTTCCTGCGCAAGTTGTTCCGCCGCTGCCAGCGCTTTCTTCACCATCCATCCGGTCGCGACAATCGTCACGTCGCTACCAGCGCGTTTGATATCGGCAACGCCGAAAGGAATAACAAACTCGCCCTCCGGCACCTCACCCGTGTCGAGGGTAAGCATGTAATGGTGAAGGTATACGACGGGATTGTCATCCCGAATCGCCGCCGTCATTAACCCCTTCGCATCCGCCGGCGTGGAGGGTATGGCGAGTTTCAATCCCGGAATGCCCATCATCGTGTGATAGAGGCAATTCGAGTGCTGTCCTGCCCAACCCGCTGAGAATCCGAAGCCGGCCTTCAAAACCAGCGGAACCTTCACCTGTCCCCCCGACATGTAGCGCAACCGCGGAGCCTCATTCAATATCTGATCCATCGCCACCAGCATGAACTCGCTCATCCACAGTTCAACGATCGGCCGCAATCCGGTGATCGCCGCACCCACGGCGATGCCGATTTCGGCAGTTTCAGAGATCGGTGCAAGACGCACGCGCGCGGCGCCGAAGTTTTTCAGCATCGGGTCGCGCTCCGTC
>CAVWWW010000005.1:0-257904 GCA_963758745.1 uncultured Acidobacteriaceae bacterium | reverse complement strand
CTTCGGCGGACTCGGGAGTTGCAGCGGCCAGACCCAAAGTACGATCGAGGGTACGTTCGGCTTCTGGATCAAACCCTACAACGGTCCTAAGGGCAGAATTCAGTTTGGGCCGCAGTATTCGTATGTGGTCCGAAATGCATGGGACGGAGCCGGTAGTGCTTCGGGTACCTTTGTTTCGCCCCACGGAATTGATAACATGTTCATGACCTCTTTTCGTTACTACCTACCATAAGTCGGTCAAATCCCTCGCCCCTGATTTCGGTCGAGAAAACAGGGCGAGGGATCGCTCGAAATGCTTAGATTGCTTAGCGTCTCGAAGATTACAACCTAAATTTGCCCCGCAGCGTCCAATCCATAGTAACTAGGTGATAAAAACTGCGAGGCCTGGCTGCTCTGCATTGCTCGTGTATAATTTTTTGGCATTCGATCCACAACTGGGATTTGAAGTGCCCATGCTAGAACAAACTTCCTCTAGACCAAGCGTATTTGCTCGCTGCCGAATTGGTTGGTTCTGCTGGCTATCTCTTGCCTTACGATAAGCCTTGCCGCCCGTTTCACGGCCCTGGGCGCCCAAGTTCAAAGGGTTAATACCGCAAAATCACAATCCGCAGAAGGCAAAAAGCAAAGCATTCTGAGCCATGCCTTCACTTCGGCCGTCCCATCTTCCGCTTTCATGCTGTTTCAACCACTGCAATCTTCCCGTTTTGTGCTTTCGACGGGCATCCTAGACAAGGGATCTTATCCTGGAAATATGGCGTTATAACCGTCCCCCGCCTTCCTGCTGACCCGGCTTTTTAATAGATGCAATCGAACTCAATGTCAGCCGTTCGTAACTAAACTCGGGTTGCTGGCGAAGTCAATTTAAGCGGCAACACGTTCGAGTTCGATTCGATTTAACCAACCTTTTCTCTGAGTCAGTTTTGCGAAAGGATCGACATGCCTTTTTCATTTCCTCGCTGTCCGAGGAAAAGAAAACTCGATGACTGAAGACAATCAGTCCAATTTAATGCCGATACGACAAAACCGATTATTAAAGCTGTTCCTGCTCGCCATTCTTGCGGGTCTCATGATCGAACTCGCCGCATGTTCGGCAAGCGGAAATAATCATGTCATTACAATACCCATCGTGGGCGTAACCAAGGTCGTGCGGAAGTCTCTCGGCCGGCAAATCACATTGTCGTCCGAGTTAGTCCCCTTCCAGGAGATCGATGTCTACGCCAAAGAATCGGGTTACGTAAAGAAGTTAGACGTCGACTATGGCACCCACGTAAAAACGGGCCAGGTGATGGCGGTCCTGGAGATTCCCGAGCTCGAGGCGCAGCTTCAGGAAGATCAGGCGGAGATCAAGAACGCGATGAATCAGGTCACCCGCGCACAGCATGACTTGAGCCGGTATCAGGCGCAATACAACGCGCTCCACCTGGAATATACGCGTCTCAATGGAGTCTTCCAGAGCCAGCCGGGAATCGTCGCGCAACAGGAGGTGGATGACGCGCAGGGAAAAGATATAGCGGCCTCTTCGCAAGTAGATGCCGGTCAGGCGGCGCTCGATGCGACTCGCAGCCAGCTCTCCGTCGCCCAGGCAAAACTGTCGCACGACCAAAGCCTATTTGATTATTCGCGAATTACCGCGCCTTTCGCGGGAGTAGTAACCGAGCGTTACGCTAATCTCGGCACCCTCGTGCAGGCGGGCACGGGTTCAAGCACGCAAGCCATGCCCATAGTCAGGTTATCGGAGGATGATCTGTTCCGCCTCGTAATTCCGGTTCCCGAATCCTATGTTCGATACATCAGGGTCGGCGATCACGTGGATGTCCGTGTTCCGTCGCTTAATCGGACATTTCCCGGCAAAGTGGCGCGCTTCTCGGTGGATGTAAAGGAAGACACGCGGACCATGCATACTGAAGTTGATGTTGCTAATCCAGATCGCGTGCTTATGCCCGGTCTCTACGCGGATGCCGAGCTTTCGCTCGACCGAAAGGAAGATGTTCCGACAGTGCCCATTGAGTCGTTGAATCACGAAGGCGAGAAGACCACGGTCTTTGTAGTGAACCGAGAACGGAGAACTGGAAGACCGGACCGTGCAGCTCGGAATAGAAACCGCGAACGACGCCGAAGTTACTTCCGGGCTGAATGAAGGAGAGCAGGTGGTAGTAAGCGATCGCAGCGGCTTAAAGCCCGGCGAAAAAGTACATCCGCAGACGGTTGCCGTCATGGAGTACCACGAACACAGCAACACGCAATAGGCGCTGACCGATTGTCCCTTAAATCGCTCCGAATGCAGCGGAGAAAAGTTCTTATGCCAGGATTTGCAATTCGTAATCCCTACTTCATCATAGTGATCTGCCTCGTGCTTCTGGTTATCGGCGTGACCAGCCTGTCGCGGATGCCAGTCGATTTATTTCCGCCCATCAATCTGCCCGAAGTTGTCGTGGCTACGTTCTATTCCGGCATGCCGCCCGAGGATATCGAAACCGACATCACCGATCCCCTGGAGCGATTCTTCACGCTGGCCTCCGGCGTCGACCACATGGAATCGCGATCGATGTTGGGCGTCAGCATCATTCGCGTGTACTTCCAGCCTGGAACCAGCGCCGACGCTGACGTGACTGAACTTTCCAACCTCGCTCTTGCCGACCTGAAGCGTCTACCGCCCGGAACCCTCCCGCCAGTGGTACTCAAGTTCGATGCATCCAGTTTGCCGGTGGCGCTGGTGACGGTTAAAGGTGAAGGACTCAGCCAAACCCAGCTTCACGACTACGCCCAGTTCCAGATTCGAAACCAGATCGCGGGCGTGCCCGGCGCAGAAATTCCAGGCGTCTTCGGCGGAACCTACCGCCAGGTCATGGTCTACGTCGATCCCTACAAATTGCTCTCCCGCCAACTGAGCTTGATGGACGTGGTAGGCGCGGTGAACGACGCCAACCTGATCCTGCCCGCGGGCGACGTGAAGATGGGCCCCTACGATTATTTCGTTTACTCCAACAGCCTGGTCGACAACATGGAGCAACTGGGCGAGGTTCCTCTCAAAGTCAAAGGACACTCCTGGGTCACGGTGAACGACGTAGGAAAAGCGGAAGACGCTCACGGAATTCAAACCAACATCGTGCGAATCGACGGCCAAAGATCCGTCTACATTCCCATCATGAAGCAGGGCGGCGATACCAACACCATCGCCGTGGTCGATGGCGTCCGCCAACTGACGAAGCATCTCTACGACATCCCGAAACAGATGATGACCAGCATCGTCTTCGATCAGTCGGTATACGTGAAAGAAGCGATCCATACCGTACTGCACGAAGGCTTCCTGGGCTTGATTCTCACCAGCTTGATGATTCTCATCTTTCTCGGAAGCTTTCGTGCGACCTCGGCTGTACTGCTCTCCATTCCCATCTCCGCCCTGGCCGCATTCGTCGTGCTCGCTCTTATGGGTGGAACGGTGAACACCATGATTCTGGGCGGAATGGCGCTGGCGTTCTCGCGCGTGATCGACAATTCAGTAATCTCTCTCGAAAACATCTATCGCCATCTGGAAATGGGCGCCATTCCGATCGTCGCAGCCGAGGTCGGCGGATCGGAAGTAACGCTGGCTGTGCTGGCTGCAACCCTCGTAGATGTGGTGGACTTCTTTCCCGTCGTATTTCTTTACGGTGTTGCCAAGTTTCTTTTCTCGGCGTTGGCGCTGGCTTTTTGTCTGTCTCTGCTGGCTTCGTTTGTCGTGGCCATGACGGTGATTCCGCTGTTCTGCTCTCGTTTTCTGAAGGCTGTGCCTCACGCACGTAACGAGCCCGCGAAGGAGAACGAAAATGAGTACGAAGTCGAGCCGACCGACGGCGCCAGATCACTCCTGGATGGAGCGCTTCAATGCCGCCTTCAACCGGATGTTTAATAAGTTGCTCGATTTTTACGAATATTGGGTTCGGCGCGCCTTGCTTCGTCCAGGCCTCACGGTAGCGGCTCTTATGGGGGTCTTTCTGTTGAGCTTGGCGATCTATCCACTACTCGGCTTGGCTTTCTTCCCGAAGACCGATGCCGGTCAGTTCACCATCAATCTCAAAGTACCGACGGGCACTCGCATCGAGATGACGGATGAATACGTCGCCAAGGTTGAAGATCTGATCCGGCAAAACGTAGCTCCGGCCGATCTCAAAAGAATTGTCTCCAATATTGGCGTCGTGCCGGACTTCTCCGCGCTCTACACCACCAATTCCGGTCCCTACACCGCGACGGTCCAGGTGGCGTTGAATGAGCCGCACCAGATCAGCAGTTTCGAATACATGGATCGTGTGCAGAAGGCAATGGGAGCGCAGTTTCCAGAGATCCGCACGTTCTTCAGCAGCGGCTCGATGGTCGATGCCATCCTCAACATGGGCATGCCGGCTCCGATCGACGTGCAGGTCAGCAGCCCAGACCTGCATCAGATTTACGGCATGGCGCAGAACCTGGCGACTCGCTTTCGGCAGATCCATGGCGTTGGCCAAATCTATATTCCTCAAGACATGAATTACCCAACCCTGCGGCTCGACGTCGATCGCGTGCATGCCGGCGAGTTGGGCCTTACGCAAAAAGATGTGGTCGATAATGTCATCACCGCGCTCAATTCCAATTACATGATCGCGCCCAACTATTGGGTCGATCGCAAGAGCGGAAACGACTATTACCTCACCGTCCAATTTTTCGAGCATGGCCAGGGAGCGATTCACAACATGCTCGATCTGGGGCAGATTCCGTTGCGCGATCCCTCGCAACGGAGGCGAGATGAACTGCGGCCCCACCGGTCCGCCGCAACCCGGCACGGGTCGATCCTCATGGTCGTGCGGAGGACAGGGAAGGCCGACTACTGTCCTCAAGAATGTTGTGAATGTGAAGCAGATTGTGACCCCAACCGAAGTTGACCACTACCAGATTCAGCGTGCGATCGATATTTATGTAACGCCCCAATCCGAGGATCTGGGACGCGTCACCGATGCTGTCCGCGACATTCTCAAGAAAACCGACATTCCCGGCAATGTCCGCGTCAATTTGCGCGGCATGGTGCAAGGCATGGAAGCATCGTTCAAAAGCTTTGCGCTCGGCTTTCTGATTTCGTTCCTTTTGCTCTTCCTGATTCTGACCGCGCAATTCAAGTCTTTCGTCGATCCTTTTCTGATCATGCTCGCAATTCCGATGGGCTTCGTCGGCGTACTGATCATCCTTCCGCTAACGCACAGCACATTGAACGTAATGTCGCTGATGGGAGTGCTGATGCTGGTCGGCATCGCCGACTCGAACAGCATTCTGATCGTCGACTTCGCTCACAATCTTGAGCGCGAAGGATTATCGCCCGCCGATGCCGTGATCACCGCCTGCCGCGTGCGCCTGCGCCCGATCCTGATGACCTCGCTAGCCACAATCATCGGCATGATTCCGATGGCTCTGAAATTGGGCACCGGAGCGGAGCAATATACGCCGATGGCCCGAGCGATTATTGGCGGTCTCACTTCGTCGGTTCTTCTGACAATTTTCATCGTGCCTGCGGCCTATTTGCTGGTCTACGGCAAGCGCGGAGCCAAAAGACACCGCAACCCCAGCTTTGGAGACGACGGAATGATAGGCAGAAGGCTTTTGCGCGAAATCCATAAAGCGTTGCCGATTTCTCTCGCTCTCGTTATGCCCGTATGCAGTGCCGCGCAGGCGTCATCCGCTGCGCAGACAGCGCTCGAGTTTGCCGTCGGCGCCAATGCCTCAGCAACCGGCCTCGCAACCGGCAATGTCTCAGCAACCTATGCCGCAGGTTTCGCCCGCAACTTCGACAGCTCCCGCACCGCAAGCCCCTCAGGGTAGCACCGACATTGTTATCTCTAAAGGATGCTCAAGCCCTGGCCGTGAAAAACAATCCTCTAATCTCTGTGGGCCGGCTGACTGCTCTTGCTGCGAGACAAGTCACACGCGAGGTGCGCTCCAATCTGTGGCCGCAAATTTACGCTGATCTTACTGCCGTAGATTCAGATCCTGGGTCCCGCATCAGTGCAGGTGCGCTCAACAATCCGACCGTCTATCCGCGCGCCGCCGGTGGGGCCACGGTAAATCAGCTGATCACCGATTTCGGACGCACCACAAACCTGATTTCCAGCGCCAATCTGATCGGCAAAATCTGAAAATCAAAATGCTCTGGCGACAAAAGAACAAGTCCTGCTCGCAGTGGATCAAGCTTTTTACAATGCGTTGCAAACCCAAGCGGTGCTGATCGTGGCACAACAAACTGTCGCCGCGCGACAAACCGTTGCCGACCAGGTGGGCGCTCTTTTCAACAACAAGTTAAAGTCGGAGCTCGATTTCAGCTTCGCGAATGTCAACCTCGCGCAGGCCAAACTGCTACTGCTGGACGCGCAGAGCAATGAGAATGCGGCATTGGCATCGCTCTCAGCAGTGCTGGGGTTTTCCAATTTGCAAAATTTCCAATTGGCAGAGGATACGATCTCCGATCACCCCGCCCCAGGGTAACGTGGATGATCTTATCTCTACCGCGTTCTCCATGAGGCCAGACCTGATTGCGCTCGAATTCCAAGCCGAGTCGGCGCAAAAATTCCACAACGCAGAGCGAGATCTATCTCTACCCGATGTTCGTGCGCTGGCCGCCGCAGGTGGCGCACCTGTGCGGAATCCAATTATTACCAGTACCTACGACGCTGTGGGGGTCAATGTCGACATCCCGGTTTTTAACGGCTTCCTATACGCGGCAAGATCCCAGGAAGCCGCGCTTCGAGCGCAAGCTGCACAAGAACGCGTGCGTGATCTTCGCGACCGCATCTCGCGCGACGTGCGCACAAGTTGGCTGAGCGCAACCAATGCGTACGATCGATTGTCAGTTACGCAACAACTGCTGGAGCAGGCCAATCTCGCGCTGAACCTGGCGCAGGCACGTTATAGGCTAGGCCTGGCTTCGATTGCGGAACTAAGTCAGGCGCAGTTGCAGCAAACGCAAGCGCAAATCACCAATGCGCAAGCAGGCTACGACTACCGGCTTTCGCTCGCCGTTTTGCAATATCAGACAACCGGTTTCTGAGCAAAAACTGTCTGAAAAGAGGGCGTAACGCGCCAAATGATTCCTGCAGGTATCGAAAGAATCCGTCCTGTCCCGCGGAATGCTCCAGCCAGCAGAACCAATTCGAGGAGCGTAGCCCATAAACTTACCAATAGCTGACTCGCTATCCACCAGGAATCCCGAGATCTTCAATATGCACCAGCAAATCCGCCGGATCGGCGTACACGCGAAACGCTCCTGCCCGTTCCAATTCTTCCTGGCTGTATGCGCCGGATAACAATCCCACCCCGAGCGCGCTCTTGCGGCCGGCTGCCAAAACGTCCCAAATACTGTCGCCGATCGCCACGCCCAGCTCTTCTGCCGCTTTCACAAATATATTTGGCGAAGGTTTCGCATTTTTGACATCGTCTCCATTGACCACCGGAACGTGCTCAGGAATTTCAAAATGTTTCAGCAGCCGCTTCGTTTGCGCCTTTCCGCCCGTGGTCGCGATAGCCCAGCGCACATGCACCTTCTCAAGATGGTTTAGCAAATCCTGAGCTCCCGGAAGTACTTCCAGTGGCATCTTTTCAAACTCGGCATCATGCCTTTTCTCTAGTAAATCAATCTCCGGGTGCCGTTTCTCCGGCGATATCTCACGCAACAATTCACGCACAAAAGCCGAGCCGCTCATGCCGATATGCCGATGAATTTTCCAGGTGGGCAAGACGATATCCTTGCTTCTTAAGGCAAGAGACCAAGCTGACACATGCTCATAAACGCTATCGATCAGAGTTCCGTCAAGATCGAAGAGAATGCATGGTAAGTCGTGATTCGACCGTTTTGAGCGTCGGCTAGATGAGCTCAAACTGCGCGATTGTTGTGAACGCTTTCGGTTGGCCAAGAGAAATCCGTTAATCGACTGAGAAGAGTGCTTACCGACCGTCTTTATCTCGAAGCTTAGTAGAAGAAAAACATCCTGAGGTTGTCGCGGATTTAGAGGAGTCGAGAACCTGGAGCCAGATTACTTGTCGGCCGGAGTTCAAGCAGAGCGAACTGTCGCAACATGACAGCCGAATATGAGGTTCTGCAGCTCCAGTGCATTTTGAGCAGCGAAACCAGCCTGATCGTTGTCGAAATACACGAATACATCGCGCGATTGCTTGGTCCAATTCTCAATCCATCGCGTCCACATGCGCAGCGAATCATTCGTGTATTTTCCCTGATAAGCCTTCCCCGGGCCGTGCAGGCGCACGTACACGAAATCAGCGGTAGCCTCAATCGGGGATTGGTATCCTCCGATATCAAAGATGCACAAAGCCGCCTTGAAACGTTCAAGCGTTCGATAAATGCGCGCATCTTGCCAGCTCGGATGGCGTAACTCAAAAGCGTAACGATGATTGGGCGGTAGTGCAGACAAAAAATAAATGAGCCGGTCTTCGTTAACCTGCCACGCGGAAGGAAATTGAAACAGTATAGGTCCGAGCTTATCGCCAAATCCCTCGGCCATTTTGAACAATTTGGATGTTGTAGTCTCCGGATCGAGCAACTTCTTCATATGGGTGATATAGCGGCTGGCTTTGACGGCAAAGAGAAAATCTTTGGGCGTCTGTTGCCGCCAATTCTCTACTGCAGTTGATGTTGGCAAACGATAAAAGCTGTTGTTGATCTCAACTGTGCCGAAGTGTTGTGCATAATACGGAAGCATGCGGACCGCTGCGATGTCCTGCGGATAAAAATTGCCCTTCCAATGTTTATAATGCCAGCCCGAAGTGCCAACATGAATGCAATTCATGACCTTTCTCTACCGGGCATCCAAGAACCTCAAAGATTGAAGAGCTGGAACCCCTTGCATCGGCAGCGCAGTCCAATTCCGCTGTTTTGATGTTGGCGAAGCAGATTTTGTCAACGAGCCACAGCTAAAAAAGCGACAATTGGCTCGTAGGGATAGAAGAACGTTTCGGTTTCGTTCCGACCGTCCTTCCGCCTATCGAATCCGAAATTTCTCGCTCGCGAATGAGCGTCTCCTGGAAATCGGCGTGTGGCCTGGCAGAGCTTTCTATTGCCCGCACGAATCCATCCAATCGCCGAAAACCGTCGATTTTCTCGCTGTTCCCAATCTTTGCTGCATCGAGGGATCGGCGTAGCACCTGGAGAGTCTCGTCGTAGGTTTTAAGCGGAACAGGGAAGGGATGTCCATCTTTGCCGCCAAGCGCGAAAGAAAACCGCGCGGGATCAGAGAATCGCGTCGGCGTTCCGTGAACTACCTCCGCCACCAGCGCCAGGGATTGCAGAGTTCGCGGCCCGAGCTTCTCAAGCAAAAGTAGCGATGCGAAGTCGTTAAATTCGCGTTCATAGGCAACCGCCAGAACCGCACCCAGACGCTTGAGGTCGACATTACTGGCACGGACATCGTGATGCCTGGGCATCGTCAACCTGCGAATGTTCTCCAGCGTCACTTCCGGTCGTTCGTGCGCAACATTCAACAAGGCGCATTGCGCCGGAGCAGCCGCAGCCGCCACGAGATTCATAATCGTACCCTGATGCTCACCGACAATGCCTGAGTGAGGCTCGATAGTAAAATTCTTCACGGTCGCCGAGTGCCAATGATAGCGGCGAGCTAGCCCACTCGAACCATTCATCGCCTGCTGCACGATTGTCCATTCGCCATTCGCAGCCACAACAAAGCCGTGAAGATAAAGTTGAAATCCGTCAGCTATGGCATTGTTGTCTACCCGCGCCGCCAGACGGCTGGCACGGACCAGCGACTCCGCCTGCAGGCCGGTGCGTTCCGCGTAATGTCGAAGCTCGTCTGGGGTTTGCCGGGAGTGGCGCCCACGACCGCCGCAAACATAGATTCCCAGCTCGTGAGATCGCGGATTCAGTCCTCGTTTTAGCGCTCCCAACACCGAGGTCGTTATACCGGACGAGTGCCAATCCATTCCCATCACCGAGCCGAGTGCCTGAAACCAGAATGGATCGGCCAGGCGCGACATCAACGCGCCGGTACCGTAGTGATACATGACGTTTTCAACAATTGCCGTGCCCAGCAATGTCATGCGATCCGCCAGCCACCGTGGCACACTTCCACCGTGCAGGGGAAGGTCCGCAATCCCCGATCGTTCCATACATAGATTGTAGCTATGAAAAGTAAGCTTTTCTCACACTGACTATCTCAGCCAACCGAAAAATGCTTGGAAGGAACGCTACGAATATCTATGGGCACTTCTCATTCGGCTCGGCCAGAAATGCATGAACTGCTCCGTCGATCATGCCCCATCCCGCAATCTTTCCTGACGCAGTAATTGCACGTGCTGAGAGCAAAATGAAACCCGTATCCCCACAGACATGCTTGTTCAAATCGCTGATCTCACCGTATTCATCCCAGATCACCGCGTGAGAGGTATCTGCGCCTTGTGGACCAGACTCCCCAACAATATCGCCGGCATCATTAATCGAAGCGGCAAAACTGTAGCTCGCGCCGGGCAGAATCCCTAAACGGCGAATACCGCCGCTCGTCCACAATACTGCGCGTACATTACCCGAACTCGTGCGCGTATCCGAGCTTCCAACAATTTGGCCAAAATTATTAATGGCGATGGCGTCGCTGTACGTTCCGCCCGGCAAGGCTCCCAAATCCTGCATGCCGCCTGATTTCGTCCACACAAAAGCATGATAGCCGGACGAGGAAGCAAGGCCGGAGTAACCGACAACTCGGCCAGCCTCGTCGATCGCATTTCCGAGACTGAATGTTCCGCCGGGCAATGTGCCAAGGTCTGTCATGCCATTATCCTTGGTCCAGAGAAATGCGTGTAGATAGTAACTCGAAACCATATTCCCGTAGTTGGATGTGCCGACAACCTGCTCAGCGTTGTTTATGCCATTCGCTTGGCTGAACTCACCGCCAGGCAGCGCACCCAGGTTTTGCATGCCTCCGCCCGTAGTCCAGAGAAACGCAGTCTCAGCGCTGCTCGTCCCACAACTGCCCACGATTCGACCATTGTTGTTGATCGCATCCGCAAAACTATAAGATCCCTCACCGCAACTCAACTCCAGCATTCCTGCTCTTTCCGTCCAGAAAAAGCCGTTGTTCGCCGAACTGCCCACGACCACTGCCGATGAGTTCACTCCCCACCCCATGCTGACAGCATTGCCCGGCAAAGTTCCGAGGTCGGTTATGACGTAATGCTGAGCAAGACTATAGGGGATGAGACAGGGGGTGAAAATGAGCAGCGCTACCGCATAAGCAAATCTGCGCAGGCTGGTTGCGATCATCACAAATCTCCTTTTTGACTTCAAGAGCGCTCGCGATCATACACCGATCTCGCCGCTCAAGATACCGTGAAAGCGTTTTCACCTGATGTGCAATTTAAAGTGCAACGAATCGGTATGTGATCACTCTCAGCACCGCAGAACCGTGCCTAGTCTCTATGGAGTAAGGCAGAAGATGCATATCCCCCCGCCGAGATTTGCCTTAAAAAATCGACGCGGCTTCGAGTTGCTGGCGGGCGTATGAAAGATCTTCTTACCGAGGACCTCCAGTGCTTTCCATGCCCACGATCTCTGATCGCCGTCTGTCAATAAATTGTCAAATTCATGTCACTTTCTTCTCCAAAGCGTTACATTAATCGGAAATCACGCTAGAGTTGATGGGCATGATTCATGCCAATCATATTTCTGCCAACTATGGCGCAAGAGCAGTTGTGATCAAAAACGGATCTTCAGCGACAACAACAGCGACAACGACCGACGCCGTTCCAACTGGCTCCGAGCGGATTTTGGTGATCGAGGACGATCGCGCCGTGCAAAAGGCGCTAAAGCGATTATTTGAAGCCGAAGGCTTCGCGGTTGATATTGTCGGAAACGCGGCAGAAGGTCTGGAGATGTTTCGGGCAGCGCCGCCTTCGGTGCTTGTGCTGGACCTCAGTTTGCCCGGGACCCCGGGACAAGATATTTGCCGAGAGATCAGTCAGGTAGCTCCTTCATTGCCCATCATCGTTCTCAGTGCGCGGACCGAAGTTATGGACAAGGTGCTGTTGCTGGAGTTGGGCGCGTGTGACTACGTGACCAAGCCCTTCAGTCCGCGCGAACTTCTGGCGCGAGTGCGCACCGCGATGCGGCGTTCGCAATCGATGCGGACTTCGCTGACCTCGACTTTTAGTTTTGGCGATATCAAAGCCGATTTCACAAAGATGGAATTGAGTCGCGCCGGACAGCCAGTGCAACTCACTTCTCAGGAGTTCAAGGTGCTGAAATTCATGATCGAGAATTCGGAGCGCGTGCTGTCTCGTGACGAATTGCTCAGTCATGTCTGGGGATACCAGAATTATCCGAGTACGCGAACGGTCGATAATCACATCCTGCGACTGCGGCAAAAGCTCGAGAAAGATCCTGCGAACCCGCTGCACTTCCGCACAGTCCATAGTTCGGGCTACAAATTTGTGCCGTAGTCGGGCCGACACCGCTTGCGATGAATTTTCTGTGATGAAGTTCCTGTAGAGAGACGGCCTGCCATCTTTGCCATTACGATAAGCATTGCCACGCCTGAGCCGGAGCAAGTCCCGTCTCTACCGTAAAGTTGAGGACACCCATGGCCGGAGTTCGGCTGCGAACCAAGTTCCTGTTTTCCATGGTAGCGGTTTCAGCGGCTTTGACGTTCACCACACTGCTGGTTGTACGCCGCACCGTGCAGCAGGAGGTCCGCCTCGAAATCCAACGCGACCTCGAAAATTCCGTATCTGCCTTTCACAACTTTCAGAAGCAGAGAGAAGTAACTCTGGCGCGGTCGGCAGCACTATTGGCCGACTTGCCGAATGTGCGCGCACTGATGACCACACGCGATCCCGCCACCATCCAGGACGCATCCCGCGATTTATGGAAACTGGCGGGCAGCGACTTGCTCATGCTGGCGGATTCCTCCGGGAAAGTGATGGCGTTACAGGCGACGCCACCGGAGATTTCGGCTCGAGAAGCGCAAGAGTTTTCCCCGCTTATGATTTCGCAGCAAGAGACCCGGCATTGGTGGTACGTCGAAGGTCACCTCTACGAAGTTTTCCTCCAGGACATCTATTTTGGTCCGGCGAACGGGCACCAGATTCTGGGATACCTGCTGCTGGGCTACGAAATCGACGACGCCGTTACGCGAGATCTAAGCCGGGTCGCGGCGAGCGAAGTGGCGTTTCGTTATCGGGATTCGATCGTGCGCAGCACCTTGAATCCCGCCCAGGAGTCGGACTTGTTGCAGCTTGCGCCGAGAACGCCTGCGCTCGGCCCCCCGCACGGCGATCAGATCCGGCTGGGCAACGAACGTTTCTTGGCCACGGTAGTCGACTTGCCATCGCCGGGAGCGCCCGCGCTCAGTTTATGGGTGTTGAAATCGTTCGATCGGGCAACCGCATTCCTGAGCAGGTTAAATGAATTGCTCTTGGCGCTCGGGTTGACGGCCGTCCTAGCTGGGTAGCTTGCTGGTTTTTCTGATCTCGCATACCTTTACCCGTCCCTTGGAGAATCTGGTGGCGGGGGTACGCGCGCTGGCACACGGAGACTATGCGTATCCCCTGCAGGCCCGGGGTGGTGATGAGATCGCCGAGGTCACAGAAACATTCGACCGCATGAGAACGAGTTTGCAGAAATCGCAAAGAGAGTTGCTGGATGCGGAACGGCTGGCGACGATCGGGCGGATGGCTAGTTCGATTTCGCACGATCTTGCGGCATTCACTGGCGGCAGTCGTTGCGAATGCGGAATTCCTTTGCGAGAGCAACCTCTCGCCGGCCCAGCGCGAAGATCTTTACGGCGAGATTCGGATTGCGGTCAACCAGATGACCGAGTTGATCGAGTCGCTGCTCGAGTTCTCGCGTACACGAGAGTCGTTGCGTCCCACCTATGGCGACGTCCGCTCGGCGGTCGATCGAGCCGTGCAGGGCGTAAGGGCGCATCCTCAATTTCAGCGCATACGGATTCGGATGTTCGCTGAAGAATCGAGCGAAGGCTGGTTCGATTTCAAGAAGCTGGAACGCGTCTTGCTGAATCTACTGCTGAACGCGTGCGAGGCAGTGTCGGCAGACTCCGGGAAAATCGACATTGCGCTTCGGCGCAAGGGCGACAATCTTGAAATTCGCGTCGAGGATAACGGTCCAGGGATCGCGGACGCGATTCGGGACCGACTGTTTGAGCCATTTGTAAGCCATGGCAAGGAAAATGGGACGGGGATGGGATTGACGGTTGTGCAGAAGATTCTGCAGGACCACGGGGGCGATGTCGTAGTCGAGCGGACATCGGCTTCAGGAACGACGTTTCGCGCAACTATTCCCTTGAATCTCTCGGTAGAAAATGTTGTGGCCACCCGTCATGCTACATAACAGCACGGTCTCCTTGAATATATAGGTTTAGAGACAAAAAGCTCGCAGCGCGGGCTTGCAAGTTCGGATTGTGTGCAGGAGGCGACATGACTACGAAGATGTGGTTGCAATTGTTGCGATTCGGGATGCTAGTCGGTGTGATCACGTGGACCGCATCCGGAGCCGCGCAGGAAGCTGCGAATCGGAGTGCAGCCGCGCGCCTCGGGGGCGTCGGCTGAATCGGTGACCGAATTGCGCGAGCAAGTTCGCCAGTTGCAGCAAGCGGTCGTCGAAATGCGCTCAGAATGGCAGCGAGCCCGCTTGGAGACCGCGGAACTGCGCCGCGACGTGAACGAAGTCAGAGCAGGAATCGGATTGCGGAACGGGACGTCAAGAGAAGTGCTCGCGAAATCGGAGATACCCGAATCCGCGGCCGCCGCGGGAGTCTTACGGCAAACGTTGCAGAATGCTTTGCAGGATCCTCCAGAAAATGAGGCGCATGACCAGAAACTGGACCAGAAAGAGGATCAGAACATCGGCGAACATGTAGCTCGTCTGGAAGAGGAATACCAACTGCTGAGCGGGAAGGTTGACGATCAGTATCAGACGAAAGTCGAGAGCGCATCGAAATACCGGTTGCGGCTGTCCGGCATCGTTTTGATGAATCTTTTCAGCAACCAGGGAGTGGTGGATAACGTTGATCTTCCGACGCTCGCGTATGCACGCCCGGCAGGCGACACCGGCGGAAGTTTCGGAGCGACACTGCGACAGTCGGAGATCGGACTCGAGACGTTTGGGCCAGTGGTGGCTGGCGCGAAAACCAGGGCAGACTTGCAACTCGATTTTGCCGGTGGATTTTCCTCGGTTTCGAACGGGACTAACGCCCCGCTCGTGCGGTTGCGAACTGGCACCATGCGAATGGACTGGAAAAATACCTCGATTATCGTCGGGCAGGATTCGATTTTCTTCTCCCCAAACTCACCCACCTCATTTGCCACGCTCGCAATTCCGGCGCTCACCTACGCAGGAAACTTATGGTCTTGGGTGCCGCAGGTACGTGTGGAGCACAAATTGACTTTGGGAGAAGAGTCGAGCTTGCTTTTTCAGGGAGGGATTCTGGATCCGGTGGGTGGAGAAGCGCCTAGCGCATCCTCAGGCGCGTCGAGCATATCCTACTACCGCCAGCCGGGGCCTGGCGAAGCATCGCGTCAACCGGCATACGGTACACGCATCGCCTGGACGCGAAATATGTTCGGACAGCCTCTGCGGCTGGGCGTAGGAGGGTATTACAGCCGACAGGATTATGGTTTCAACAGGAACGTCGACGGTTGGGCTGGAATGACAGACCTTGAGATTCCGCTCAGCCGTCAGTTTTCGCTGAGCGGAAAGTTTTATCGCGGCAGAGCCCTCGGCGGGCTATACGGAGGAATCGGACGCAGCGTATTGTTTAGCGGCGATCCGACATTGGCCAGTACGGAAATTCAAGCCTTGCATTCAATCGGCGGATGGGCTCAATTGAAATACCGCCCGGCGAATAAATGGGAATTCAATGTCGCGTTTGGCACGGATAATCCCTACGCCAGCGACTTAAAATATTTCCAGTATCCGCAATCATACGGAGACCCAACACTGGCGAGAAATCACGCAGGTTTTGTGAACATGATTTATCGTCCCCGGTCAGACCTGTTATTTTCTGCCGAGTACCGTCGCCTGACGACCTATTCGCTCACCGATGGCGGCAACGGCGCGGGGCATCTCAATCTGATGATGGGAGTTCTTTTTTGAAGATGGATGGCAACCGCAGCAAGATAAGCAGCTCGGCCAATTATCCATCAGTAACGAGTGGTCATCGATGAGTTCTAGAGTAATGTTTATCTCGGTCGCGATGCTGTGGGCCAGCGTGGGGTTGCAGTCGCCGGTAGCGTCACAGACAGGAACAACGACCGTACGCGGGCGTGTCGAGGTCATCGGCACAGCCAAGAGAGCCAAAACAAAGCATGGAGTGATACCCGAAACCGTAGTCTGGTTGACGACGATAATGATGACCGGAGCGAATGAAAAATCGAACCTGGGAACGCAGGGTCCTCCAATAAACCCGACGACGCAAAATCCGCGGCTCGTGCAGAAGAACAAAACTTTCCAGCCGCACATCCTGGTTGTTCCAGCCGGCTCGACCGTCGAATTTCCCAATGAGGATCCCTTTTTCCATAATGTTTTTTCGCTTTTCGAAGGCAAGCGGTTCGATCTTGGTCTGTATGAGGCGGGAACATCGAGGAAAGTACGATTCGATCGGGCTGGCATCAGCTATATTTTCTGCAATATTCATCCCGACATGAGTGCCGTAGTTATTACGATAACGACGCCACTGTTTGCGATTTCAAATTCCGATGGGCAACTTGGTGTAGCCTCCGTTCCATACGGGCGTTATCTGTTGCATGTCTGGAGTGAGGGCATGGGGCCGGAAGTTGAGCAGCCACTCACCAGCGAGATTACGATTACCGAAAATGCTTCTTCGCTCGGAGTGATTCGAGTTCCACCGGCTAAGGACGAGCACATCGCGCATAAGAACAAATATGGCCGCGACTACGATCAACCCACGCCTGACAGTTCTGTTTACACGCCACAACAATAACCCCGTATCATCACAGGCCAGTTGCTTGTCTGTACAGCCAGCTTGGTTCTGTAGACTCGTCAAAATGCTGTCTGCAAGATCATGAGTGTTGGTCGTTAGAAGTAGCGGCCGTCGTTCGAAGCTTTTTCGTCAGCCTTCATCGCGGATTTGAAAACCCGGATACTCTCTCCGATTCCTTTAGTCCCATTTGCTAATAAATCGGCGTTCACTAACTACGACCCGAGCGTCAGCAGCGCGCTCCGCAGCCGCTTATGCCGCTGGGTGAGATGCAGGTATTGCATTTCGTCTGGTTTGGATTTGGCGCGAATGATTCGGACCAGGGCTTCTTTTTCTTCTTGCGTCCAGGCTTGGAACCCGGGCGACTCACTTAAGACTAGCGCGAAATTCTCGAAAGCTGACTTCTCGAGCGCCTTCCATGCCGATGTGCTGACGTCCAATATTCGCTCCAGCGCGAGCCTCAAATGCTTGCGCATTTGGACGGCGTCTCCTGCAAAATCGCGCGCCATACGCTGGTTGAATTGCAATCCGATTTTGCGGGTTGAAAACGTGTCCCACGCGCCTACTTCGGTTCCCGGCAATTCATAAAACACATGCCCGGCCGCGAGACACTTGAGAGTTCGAGCGGAAGTGCGGTATTCGGCTCTTCCTGACTTTCTCACGGCGGCGATTTTCTTTTCTTCCTGCTCCGCCAATTTTTGCAGATCGAGGCGCCCCGGCCTGAACCCTAGTTTGCGGTAGAACCAGAAGGCTCCTGACTCAATGGCCTCGTCGTTTTCGTGGCCGAGTTGATAGGGATAGACCGAGATGCAGGTCGTTCCCATGCGGTGACAGAGACAACGAAGAACTTGGGCATAGATCCATCCGGCCTCGCCGCCTCGGAAGGTATAGAAGGTATTGAAGCCCACCTCCATCCATTCGCAGAGGGCGATAGCTTCAATGTAGTTGATGGGGACGCCGTTCTTTAGCGTCAATCCCGCAACGTAAGCGCGCAGCGGAAGACGATGATCTGGCGGCAGGTTCCAGAGATAGATCGTTACGCCGCGTCCTACGTCGGCCTGCATTGCCGAGCGCGGATCGCCCAGCGTTGTACCGTAGAGTTCGCGATAGCGCACCAGCATGACTTCGCGGATCAATTCGATGATTTCGTCTCCCTGGCTGCGCGATAACCTGGTCAGTTTTGGAGGATGGCGCGCAAGTTCGTCAGCGAGCGAAACCTGGCCTCGGCTGATGAGCGGTTGGTTGTGGTAGTAAAGGTTGCGAACTGGCTTCCAGTTTCTCGTTCGCGAGATGGCGGAATTTTCGAGATTCCAGCGCAGCGGGACGCGTAGAGATTCATAGAGCGCAGCTTTTTGTTCAACAGGCAACGACAGATGTTCAAAGCGCTCTATCAACCATGCGGCAGTGGTGCTGGCTTTGGCCTGTCCCTGACCTGACGCTGCCTCGAGCCATCGGCGCCATGGCGTGTCGGCTTCGACGTAGGCGTCATCCTCCAGTAAGGGAACAAAAGTTGGGCCGATGGTGCCGAGTTCTCGTCCAGGCTCGTAGTGGTCCCACGCGATCTCGACATTTCTGCGGATGCGCTTGACGAGCCAGCGCGCAACATCGAAGCTTAGCGCGTCTTCCATCGGCGTGCCGGCTATCCCGGAAAACTCGAAGCTGTCGAAGGCGTCCATGTCGGCGCCGGCTTTGCGCAACGCTAGTACTTTTTTGTGGAAGCTGCTCAGGATGCGCTCTGTGGCTCGAACTACCCCGGGTCCTTGAGGAAAGGCGCGCAGAAAAAGCAACGCTTCGTGGAAGCGAATCAAGGATGGTGCATCGGGAAAACGTGCGCTCCGCAGGCGGTTTAGCAACGCGACGACGCCGGCAGCTTCACCGCGGCCGAAGCGATAACGGCTGGCTTCGAGTTGAGTTAGAAGCGTCGCCGAGTTTTTCCGAGGATACAAATTCCTCAAGCAGGGTGTCTTGATTTCCAAGGTGGCTAGAAGGGAATATCTTCATCCGTAATCGGAGAACTCCCAGCCGGCGTGTGCTCCGGTTCATGCGCACTCTGGTCGAAATTGTTCCCGCCCGCCGATGCCGAGGACGATGCCGATGCCCCGCGCGAACTGCCCGAGTACTCGCCGCCACCTTCTCCGCGTCCACCAAGCAGCACTAGGTCACTGGCCACGACCTCAGTCATGTACTTCTTCTGGCCGCTCTGCTTGTCGTCCCAGGAACGGGTTTGCAGCCGCCCTTCAATGTAAACCTTGCCGCCTTTTTTCAGATACTCACCCGCGATTTCAGCCAGCCGCTGCCAGAGCACTACGTTGTGCCATTCGGTGCGGTCCTGCCACTGGCCGTCCTTGCCCTTGAAGCGCTCGTTGGTGGCGAGCGTGATCTTCGCGACCGGCGTGCCTTGCGGCGTATATTTTACTTCCGGATCCTTGCCAAGGTTTCCAATCAGGATAACTTTATTTACGCTTTTCATGAGCGCGGACTCCTTCGAGAATGCTGACCTTCGAGACGCTCACTATAGCAGAATTGGGCACTGTGGACGCGGTGTTGCCCGTACCAAAAATATGTGATGAATCGGCGGCCTTCTACGCAGACATCTGAAACAGCATCAGGTAGACGATGACCCCCGTCACCGAAACGTACAGCCAGATGGGAAATGTCCAGCGCGCAATAGCGCGATGCCGGTCAAATTGCTCGCGCAGCGCGCGCGTCAGCGTGATCAGCACCATCGGCACAATAATGATCGCCAGAATCGTGTGCGACGTCAGGATGGTGAAGTAGAGCGTTCGTATCCATCCGGTACCCTGAAAATAGATGATGCCGCCATGATGCGGCCAGTGGTAGTAGAGATAGGACACAAGAAACAACGAAGAAGTGATGAATGCCGATATCATCACGGCGCGATGCGCGGCGACCTTGCCACGCCCGATAAGCACGCGCCCACTGACCAGTAACACGGCACTGAGTCCGTTGAGCGTGGCATTGATCTTGGGAAAGATAGAGTAGTCGGTCATGGGAGAAATCTAGTTGTACTGGGAACGGAATGCTTAGTCATGGCTTTGCAAGGTCACCCGCAGGTTGCGTATAAAATAGAAAGACAATGCCTGAGGTGTTAACTCCCGAGCCGCCGTCTCCGGCGACTCCAAAAGAATCCGGCGCTCAGCCGCTGCCCACGGTAGCCGTCTGGGTACGCGACCTCCTCGTCTCGCTGGCCATTTCCGCGTTCATCATCATCTTTCTTTACCAACCGGTAAAAGTCGAAGGCACCAGCATGATGCCCGGCCTCGAAGATCAGGAGCGCATCTTCGTCAACAAGTTCGTCTATCGCTGGGAGCCTATCCAGCGCGGCGACATCGTCGTCTTCCGCTATCCGCGCGACACCTCAAAGAGCTACATCAAGCGCGTAATCGGAGTGGCTGGCGACCGAATCCGCATCGAGGCTGGCCAGGTCTATGTCAACGGCCATGCGCTCGACGAAGATTACGTTCCGAACGATTACGCCGACTCGCGCTCCTACCCCGAAATCAAGGTTCCGCCAAACAGCTTCTTCGTCCTCGGCGACCATCGCACCATGTCAAACGACAGCCGCGACTTCGGCACCGTGAATGAACGCTACATCTACGGCAAAGCCGTGTTTGGATATTGGCCGATGGAGAAGCTGGGAAGACTGCGGTGAGGCAGGTCTCGAGGTAAGAAGTCAGCTTGCAGAGGCGAACCCAAGATTCGCGGGCGCAGGGTTGTCACCTCTGCAATCTGACCTCTTACCTGCGCAATCCACCTAAATCCTTTCTTCAAATCTTCTCTGCTGTTAAAATTTACAAAATCCACTCGCAGGAGTTCTAATGCAAGCGATCCTTGCACTCGAAGACGGTAGAGTCTTCCGAGGCAAAGGCTACGGCGCTAAAGGCGAATGCTACGGCGAAGTCGTTTTTAATACTTCCATCACCGGCTACCAAGAGATTTTCACCGACCCATCTTATGCGGGACAGATTGTCGTCCTGACCAACCCCGAAATCGGAAACTACGGCACCAATCCCGAAGACAGCGAAGTCGCAGCGCCCGTACATCGAGGGACTTGATCGTCCGCGAGTTTTCGAAAGTCAGCTCCAACTGGCGCTCGCAGCAGGTCACCGACGAGTTCATGGAGCAGTTTAAGATTCCCGTGCTAGCCGATATCGACACGAGAGCGCTGGTACGCCACCTGCGCACCTACGGCGTGATGCGCGGAGTGATCTCGACACTCGAAGAAGATACGGACAAACTGGTGGCCAAGGCGCGAGCGATCCCAAAGATGGATGGCCAGGATTTGGCCAAAGTCGTCTCAACCAACCACACCTATGTGTGGGAGCGAGGCGAGCGCTCGCACCTTCCCGACGAGGTCGTCGGAGTAAAAGACGATCCGGCGCGCTTTCACGTGGTCGCCTACGATTTCGGCATCAAGCAGAACATCCTGCGCAAACTGCGCGGAGAAGGCTGCAAAGTGACGGTTGTCCCGGCGCAAACCACAGCCGAAGATGTGCTGGCGTTGAAGCCCGACGGTGTGTTCCTCTCGAACGGCCCCGGCGATCCCGAGCCCTGTACCTACGCAGTCGATAACATCAGACGCCTAATGGGACGCCAGCCCATCTTCGGAATCTGCCTCGGACACCAAATCGCGGCATAGCGCTCGGAGGCAAGACCTTCAAGCTCAAATTCGGCCACCATGGCGGAAATCACCCGGTGAAGCAGCTATCGAGTGGCAAGATCGAAATCACCGCCCACAACCACAATTTCGCCGTCGATCCCGATTCGCTGCCGCAAAGCGAAGTCGAATTGACGCACATGGATCTAAACGACAATACGCTCGAAGGCATGCGCCATCGGAATCTGCCGCTGTTCACGGTGCAGTATCACCCCGAAGCGGCGCCGGGGCCGCATGATTCGCACTACTTGTTCAAGGATTTTGTGACGATGATGGAGGAGTGCAAGCGGTGAAGAAACTTTCGCTTCTCATCATTTTGATTACCGCAATCCGACCGGCAAAACTCTTCGCCAATACCTGCGTTGAAGGAAAGCCCGTAAGGATCACCGGAGCGTTTTGCGGGAGGGTTTTGACCCCACCGGCACTACAGTTGCCGGGGTTGGATTGCGTGTTCTGGACCAGTCGGGAAGTGTTGTAGGCGACGCTCAAGCCGATGCCAAAGGAGATTTTATTTTTCCACCGCTGGCAAAAGGGGAATACCGCCTGACTACTACCGCACACGAATGGCACATAACATTCGGAGGATTTGAAATGCGAAGCCAGAAGGCAACAAGTTGTACTCGGCCTGCCTCGGTTCTTGTTGGGATCATGTCCTGTCAAGGAGGCGTATCAAAACGAAGGCCGCCTCACTATCGAAGGCGCACGGTCTACATGCCGGTCCTTTGCATCCAGAGCTTTGAAAGGGCACGCCTTTCAGGCGTGCCGCAACCGGCAACAATAATGACGCGGCTTTAGCCGCTGAGGGACTGGTAGAAGCACCAATGAAGCCTCAACGAGAACACGCGACGAACAATGCCCAGACCTACATGGTCACCTCGTCCACCTGGGAACGGCGCGCTCTCTTTCAGGCTGAGCCGTGGACGAAACTTTTGATCGACACGCTCTATCATTATCGGCCATCCGCCTATCTCTTGCACGAATTCGTCGTTATGCCTGACCATTTTCACGTCCTCATCACTCCGCTGACAAGTCTCGAAAAAGCGGTTCAATTCATCAAGGGTGGATTTTCCTCTCGAGCGAAGAAGGAATTGGGCTCGAACATGGAGATTTGGCAAAAGGGATTTCAGGACCATCGCATCCGCGATGCGCATGATTATGACGTACACGTCTCAAATATTCACAACAATCCCGTTAAAGAGCATTTGTGCGAGCACCCCGAAGAATATCCGTATTCCTCCGCACATCGCGAGTTTGAGTCGGATGCGATCCCTCAGGGGCTAAAGCCCCAACCAATGGTGCCATCTGACGGTGCGGCTGAAGCCGCACCCTTTCAAAACAAAGGCCAATCCGTAATCCCTCAAACCAAGGCCAAAACCGCATAATGCCAAAACGAACTGACATCTCGAAAATCCTAATCCTCGGCTCCGGCCCCATCGTCATCGGCCAATCTGCTGAGTTTGACTACTCCGGCACGCAGGCATGCAAGGCGCTCAAGTCGGAGGGCTTTGAAGTTGTGCTGGCGAATTCGAATCCGGCAACCATCATGACCGATCCCGAGTCGGCCGACCGCACTTACATCGAGCCGCTGACCCGCGAGTATCTCGAAGAGATCATCCGCGTCGAGCGCGAGATGGCGCCCGGCGCCGGCTTTGCCATTCTGCCGACGGTTGGGGGACAGACCGCGCTCAATCTCGCTATCGAACTCGCCGATGGTGGCGTTCTCGAAAAGTACGACGTACATCTGATCGGAGCGCAGATCAGCGCCATCAAGAAGGCCGAAGACCGACTTTTTTTCAAAGATGCGATGCAGCGCATCGGTCTCGATGTGCCAAAGTCGGCGCTGGTTAACAATCTTAAAGATGGCATTGAGTTCGCCGGTAAGATCGGATTCCCAGTCATCATTCGTCCATCATTTACGCTTGGCGGCACCGGCGGCGGCATCGCCTACAACCGCGAAGAATTGATGGAGGTGCTCGCCCGCGGCCTCGATCTTTCTCCAGTGCACGAGTGCCTGATTGAAGAGTCGGTTCTCGGATGGAAAGAGTACGAACTGGAGGTGATGCGCGACACCAAAGACAACGTTATCATCATCTGCTCGATCGAAAATTTCGATCCCATGGGCGTGCACACTGGCGATTCCATCACTGTCGCCCCGGCGCAGACGCTCACCGACCGCGAGTATCAGGTGATGCGCGATGCGTCGATTGCAGTCATCCGCGAGATCGGCGTCGAGACCGGAGGATCGAATATACAGTTCGGCGTTAACCCGGCGACCGGACGCATGGTGGTGATCGAGATGAATCCCCGCGTATCGCGTTCGTCGGCGCTGGCCTCGAAGGCTACCGGCTTTCCGATTGCGAAAATTGCCGCCAAGCTCGCTGTCGGTTACACGCTTGACGAAATTCCGAATGACATCACGCGCAAGACTCCAGCATGTTTCGAACCGACGCTCGATTACGTGGTCGTCAAAATTCCGAAGTGGCAGTTTGAAAAATTTCCTGGCGCCGACGAGTCGCTCGGACCGCAGATGAAATCCGTTGGCGAGGTAATGGCCATTGGCCGCACCTTCAAAGAGGCGCTGCTAAAGGGCGTTCGCGCGCTTGACACCGGCAAGCGAGTCGGCTCGGAAAAAATCGAGCCGAAGATTCTCACCCAGCGCCTCGTAACGCCGCATCCCGAGCGGCTAACGTACGTTCGCTACGCCCTGCGTCAGGGCCATACGATCAAACAGATCGCAAAGATGACGTCGATCGATCCCTGGTTTCTCTACCAGCTCAAAGAAATTAACGACATGCAACTTGAGCTGGAAAAGCACCCCATGGAATCGATTCCAACCGACGTGCTGCGCGAAGCCAAGCGCATGGGCTTCTCCGACGGACGCCTGGCCGGAACCTGGCGTCTGGACGGCAAAGGCGGCCAGGAAAAAGTTCGTCACTTCCGCAAAAAACATGGTCTCAAACCGGTCTACAAACGGGTCGATACCTGCGCCGCGGAGTTCGAAAGTTACACGCCTTATCTTTACTCAACGTACGAAGAAGAGGACGAAGCCGCGCCTACCGCAAAGAAAAAAGTTGTGATTCTCGGCTCCGGCCCGAACCGCATCGGGCAGGGAATCGAGTTTGACTACTGCTGCTGCCATGCAAGCTACGCGTTGCGCGAGGATGGCTACGAAACCATCATGATTAATTGCAATCCCGAGACGGTTTCGACCGATTACGATACCAGCGACCGCCTTTACTTCGAGCCGCTCACGCTCGAAGATGTGTTCGCAGTCTGCGAGCACGAAGCCTCGGCAGGCGCACCCGTGGGAGTAATCGTGCAATTCGGCGGGCAGACGCCGCTTAACCTTTCGCTGCCTCTGAAGGCCGCAGGCGTGAATATCATCGGTACAACTCCCGAATCGATTGATCTTGCCGAGGATCGCAAACGCTTCGGCAAATTACTCGAAGAACTCGATATCCCACAAGCTCCCGGAGCGATGGTCGCCTCAGTCGACGAGGCCATAGAGGCAGCGAAGAAAATTGGATTTCCAGTGCTCGTTCGCCCTTCCTACGTCCTCGGCGGTCGCGCCATGGTCATTGCCTACGACGAAGACACCATCACGCAATACATGAAACAGGCTGTCGAGTATTCGCAAGACCGCCCTGTCCTCATCGATAAATTTCTGGAGGATGCGATCGAAGTCGACGTGGACGCGCTCTCCGACGGCGAAGATGTAGTCATCGGTGGAATCATGCAGCATATCGAGGAAGCCGGCATCCACTCCGGCGACTCGTCGTGCGTGTTGCCCGCGGTTGACATTCCCGGGCACCTGCTGCATCGCATGCGCGATTACACGTTCAAGCTGGCGCGCGCGCTAAGAGTAATCGGCCTGATGAATGTGCAATTCGCCATCCCGCGCGTTTCCCATTCGGTAAATGGAGGGACGGGCGTCCCCGCCCTTCCAGGCGGAGCGGAGCTCCGCAGCCACACGGATGCTGGTCAGGCCAAAGTCTATGTGCTCGAAGTAAATCCCCGTGCCTCACGCACTGTGCCCTTCGTTTCGAAAGCCACTGGCGTACCCATGGCGAAAATTGCCGCGCGTCTTATGACCGGTCGCAAGCTGCGCGAGTTTCTTCCAGAGAATATTGAGCGTGGCTCCGACCTCGACACCGGCCGCTGCTTTTACGTGAAATCGCCCGTTTTCCCCTGGTCGAAATTCCCCGGCGTCGACACAGTTCTCGGTCCCGAGATGCGCTCCACCGGGGAAGTCATGGGAATCGCCGACAATTTCGGAGAAGCCTTTGCCAAAGCTCAAATTGCCGCTGGCCAGAAATTGCCGACGAAGGGAACGGTGTTCATCAGCGTGACTGATCATGACAAGCCAGCGGTGGTCGAGGTCGCGCATCGCTTCGTCGACATGGGATTCAAACTTGTCGCCACCCACGGCACCGCCGATATTCTCGAAGAATCCGGTCTTGCGGTTGAGCGCGTCTACAAGGTGAAAGAAGGACGCCCAAATGCTGTCGATCTGATCAAGGCCGATCGCATCCAGCTCATCGTCAACACGCCGCACGGTCCCGATCCATACTTCGACGAGAAAGCGATTCGCCGCGCCGCAGTTACTGCTCGCATAACGACGATCACGACTCTCTCCGCGGCACGAGCCGCCGCTGAAGGCATCTCGGCCCTACAGCGCGGAGAGATTCGCGTACAAGCTCTGCAGGCGTTGCACGCGGAACGAATCGCTGCGAGATAATGCTCGGGATGATTCCCGAGATAACTTCCAATGACTAAAGCCTCTTTCGTCATCATTGCAATCCTTGGCGTTCCGCTCTTCATCGGCGCCTTCATCCTTGGGCCGACCGCGTTTGATCTCGTTTTCCATCGACGGCCGCCTGAGCGTTTTCTAATTCCCGCTGGATACACCGGGTGGGTGCGCATCGAGTTTCGACAAAAGAATAAGCCCGCATTGCCAAGCGAAGACGGCCGCCTACTGCTTAAGCTCGACGATCACGGAATGCTGCAAACCTCCTCCAATCCCCCGGCCGGCCACGGCAGAGATGATTTTTTCTACTACTCAGGCGATCGCCGCATCCCGCTCTCGAATGCGGGCGTTTGCAAGGGCGGCATGATCTGGCAAACTGAAACCATGGTCGATGAGCCCACATCGACGCCATTTGTTCGCTTCTACGTCGGAACCGAAGATCAGTATCGCCATGAAGTCGACCCCCAGGGTAAAGCACCGGGCTGCGAGTGATCATCGTCGCCATCGGCCTAGTGAGTAAGACTGGAGAGGAAGAATGGTCAGCATCGTTGTGTTTCACATACTGATGTTCTTTCTGGCTCTGGGAATTGTGAGTAAGTTTGTACCTCCGCCGGCCGTCAGCAACGTACTCGGATATGTGCACAAAACCATCGGCATCACCACCCCTTCGCTCGAAAAAGTACCGGCAATTGCTTTGATCTGGATCGGGTCCACTGTGATCATCGTTGATGGTTGTCTTTTCCTGTTGGTGTTCATCACGTCGTTCTCCCACGCGGGCGGCTAATCTCAAGCGCCTAATCTCAGGATGACAGCCAGTTCCCGGGGCGGTAACCTATAGGAGGTCGCTCAAGGAGCCGATATTGCTTTTATCTGGGATTTTCCCGCCGATCACAACGCCTTTCTATCCGGAAGGCGAGGTCTATTACAAAAAACTCGAATCGAATGTGGAGCGTTACTCACGCACGCCCATCGCGGGCATAGTCGTTCAGGGCTCGACCGGCGAGGCTATATTCCTATCCGATCAGGAGCGCCGCGACGTTCTGAAAGCCGCGCTGGCTGCCGCTGCTCCTAATAAGGTCATGATCGCAGGCACCGGCATCGAGTCTGCCCATGAAACTTTGCGGCTCACCGAATACGCTGCCGAACTCGGCTACGATGCTGCCATGGTCCGCACTCCGCACTATTACAAGAAGCAGATGCTTTCCGCGAACCTGCTCGCCTTCTATCGCACGGTTGCCGACCGTTCCGCGCTGCCAATCATCATCTATAACTTCCCGCAAGCCACCGGATACGACATGCCGGCTGAAGTTGTGATCGAACTCGCCAGCCATCCCAACATCATTGCCATTAAGGAATCAGGCGGTAACCTCGACAAAGTGAAGCAAATTGTTGACGGAACTCGCCACATAAAAAGGCAAGCCACTGTAACCGAAACGTTCGAGGCCGTTACTCCGCGCATGGTTAAGGCAGCCGGTATCGAAAGTGAGAAGAGGAGCAGGGAACTGGTAAGCGTAGCCGCACTAGCAGGCACCGCAGAATCGCCAGTAATGGAGCGACGGGCGTCCCCGCCCGTCCAAGATGAACCCGCAACCAAACCGTCCTCATCCGCCATAACGTTCATTGGTAAATTGAAAGTGCGGCAGAAGGAAGTCGGCTTCCAGGTGATGGTCGGCGCCGCTCACCAACTCGAACCATCGCTAGGATTGGGAGCAGTCGGCGCGATTCTGGCACTCGCCTGTCCCGCTCCCATGGCCTGCTACGAAATTCAAGCCGCGCTCAAAGACGGAGACACGGTTCTTGCCCGCGACAGACAAGAGCGCGTGAAAGTGGCTGCCCAGCGCGTAGTCGGAGACTTCGGCGTTCCCGGCGTAAAGTACGCCATGGATCTCAACGGCTACTACGGAGGCCCATCGCGCCTCCCATTTTTGCCTCTTAATGCAGAGCAGAAATCCGAGATCGAGAAGTTGCTGGCGGGGATCAAAAGTTAAGGTTATCTGAAGAGCAGAATAGAACGAAAACGACGAAGGAGATCTATGGCGACCATTACGACGCAGCAGCCGGCCACCGGCGAAACCACCAAGCAACTTATCAACTATCGCACCGATGCCGGCGTAGCCGTAATCGAACTGAATGATCCTCCCGCGAATACGTACACCTACGAGATGAACCGCCAGCTCGACGAGGCCATTCTCAGGGCGCGCATGGATAACGACGTGCATGTGATCGTACTCACCGGCGCAGGCGACAAGTTTTTCTCTGCCGGGGCAAACATCAAGATGCTGGCCTCCGTCGATCCAACCTTCAAGTATTACTTCTGCCTGCATGCCAACGAAACTCTGCTGCGGCTGGAGCACACGCCAAAATTGGTTATCGCAGCGATCAACGGCCACTGCGTCGGCGGAGGCCTTGAGATCGCCATGGCTGCCGACCTCCGCATCGCCCGTAAGGATGCTGGCAAGATCGGCCTGCCCGAGGTGAATCTCGGCGTGCTCCCGGGCACCGGCGGAACGCAGCGCCTTTCGCGCCTCGTAGGGAAGAGCAAAGCCATTGAACTGATGATCACGGGCAACACCTTCTCTTTCGAAGAGGCGCTCGAGTTCGGCATCATCAACGATATCTTCGAACGCGACGGCTTCATGGACAACATCATGGAATACGCGCGCCAATTCACGCCGCCAAACAAAGCCGCAAAGGCCGTAGGGCGCATCAAACGTGCGGTGCAGACTGGCTGGGAGATCCCGATGGAGTCAGCTTTGGCGGTCGAGCGCGAGAATCAGCAGATTCTGTTCCAGAGCGACGACGCCAAAGAAGGTTTGGCCGCTTATGTAGAAAAGCGTCCGGCGACCTTCAAGGCGAAATAACAAGTAGTACATGGCGAAGATGCAATGGGTCCGCTAAAACAAAATGTTTCGGAGACGAAAAGATGGCGGAATATCAAATTGCCCAAGTCAACATTGGCCGAATAAAAGGTCCACTCGATGGCCCGATCATGGCGGGATTTATGAGCCAGTTAAACGAGATCAATGCGCTTGCCGACTCCAGTCCGGGCTTCGTGTGGCGACTGCAGACCTCGGAAGGTAACGCCACCTACTTTCGACCGTACGACGATGATCGAATGCTCATGAACATGTCGGTTTGGGAGACGATTGATACTCTCAAACACTACGTTTACAGGACCGCTCACGCGGAATTGCTTAGACATCGGCATGAATGGTTCGAGAAGATCTCTGCCGTATATATGGCACTCTGGTGGGTACCGGCATATCACATTCCAGGCATCGACGAAGCCAAGAAGCGTCTGACATATCTTGAGGCGCATGGCCCAACCCAGTTCGCATTTACGTTCAAAGAAGTCTTTCCTCCCGATCACGAGTTTCAGCAGAGAATTGATTGGTCATCTTTTCAACCGTGTCCTGCAACTTAGTTGGAAGGTAAGTGGAAGGTAGGATCAAGTTATGCCAGGTAAAGTAGCAAAAATCGGAAGCTTCAGCGAATGGGTTGGCCTATTCAACGAGTGGCGAAAAGAGGTGGGCGTCAACAAAGACGACGTCGAGGCCTTTCACTTCGACACGCTCTATGGCGCGATTGAAACCGAAGAGATCCAGTTCGGCTCTTACAAAGGTCGCAATAAGTGGGAAAACCTCCGCCAGATTCCCACGCAAGCGATGCGCGACGCCCTGATGAACATGATCATTTATCAGGGCGACACTGAATTTGCCAGCGTCGAGCAGCAGCGCAATCTGTTTGAAACTGCGCCCACCGATTGGGACCGCCGCGCCATCACCCGCGTCATGATCGAAGAGATGCGTCACGGCTGGCAGATGTGCGCTTTGCTGATCGACTTCTTCGGGTCGTCAGGCAAGGTCGAAGCGCAGAAAATGCTGGAGCGGCGCGCCTTCGAAAATAAGCGTCTGCTTGGGACTTTTAACGTCGACGTCGATAACTGGCTCGACTTTTTCACCTACACAGATTTCGTCGACCGCGATGGAAAATTCCAATTGCAGATGCTGAAGTATTCATCATTTGCTCCGCTCGGGCGCTCGACCTCGTACATGCTGCGCGAGGAAGCTTTTCACATGGGCACCGGCCACGACGGCCTGCGCCGCGTGGTCGAAGCCGGAGTGATTCCGCGCTGGCTGTTGCAGAAGTATCTGAACAAGTGGATTTCCAGTTCATTCGATCTTTTCGGCACCGATCATTCTTCCTCGGCGCATTGGGCCTACGTCTGGGGAATTAAAGGCCGATACGACGAACTGCAGAACGAGACAACCGCAGACCTAGACGACCTGAACGATTACAGTCGCCAGTTATATCGACAGGAAGTTGCAGGCTTAGTTGAGCGTCTGAATACCTTCCTGCAGCCAGGCGAGAAGAAATTCTATACGCCCGACATCCGCTTCAACCGCAACATCGGACGATGGGCAGGACAAAAAGTTCACTGCGAAACCGGCGAACCGCTTGACGACCGTGCTTATGAGCAGCATTGCGAAGAAAATCTGCCCAGCGCCAAAGATAAAGAGCAGCTTCTCGACATCATCCGCAACGAAAAGAAATGGATCAAAGAAAAAGCCGGGGCGCGCGATCCGCTATCAACCATCGGAGAGCCGCGCAAATCAGCGATCAATATCTAGCTCGTGCGGGGCGGACACTCTTGTCCGCCCGCACTGAACGCGCTTAGCCGGGCAGTTGAGGAGAAGATACAGAGCGATTTTTCAGCCGAAGATGCCGGTTGCAGCCACAACTCGAGTCCAGGTAAATATCACGGCGTCTGTCGCCCATATCAAGCTCATCAACTCTCCGCTAAATGTCATCGACCTCCCAATGATGCAGGAACTCCGGCAGGCGCTAGCGGAGATCGAACTCCGTAGCGACATCTCCATCATCGTCTTTCAAGGTGACGGTCACGCTTTCTCCGCTGGAGTGGATATAAAAGCGCATCTTCCCGAGCACGTTCGCCAGATGCTCACCGGCTTTCATGTTGTGATCCGCGCCATCGTCACCTCGCGCAAGGTCACGATTGCCGCCGTCCGCGGCGCCTGCCTGGGCGGAGGCGCGGAACTCGCTGCCGTCTGCGACATGGCTTACACCGCGCGCGACGCTAGTTGGGGCTTCCCCGAAATCAAGCTGGGATGTTTTCCCCCGGTCGCAGTCGTTGCTTTGCCGGCATTAATTGGCCAAAAACTTGCCACTGAACTTATTTTGACCGGTCGACAGCTCTCGGGCGACGAAGCCGTTGCCATCGGCCTGGCAAATCGCAGCGTCCGCGCCGAAGAACTTGAACACCTCGTGCAAGAGACGCTTTCCCAACTAAGCCAATTGAGCACCGCCGCCCTAGCTCTCACCAAGAAAGCGATGTATGCGTGGGATGCGATTCATTTCGATAAAGGGCTGGCTCGGGCAGAACAGATTTACCTCGACGAACTCATCTCGACCGCAGACGCGCGCGAGGGTATCATTGCCTTCCTCGACAAACGAGCACCGCAATGGACAGGGAAATAGAAGATAGGGAAGCCGAAGCCAGGCAAATCGAAGACGCCAAGGTCAAAGTCGAAGCCGATAACGGCTCGAAACCGTGCTACCAGTCTGGACATCTGATGTGCCTAACGCCTTTGTGGGGCGTGGCGGGCTTCATCGCCTGTGCGTATTTTGCATGGATCTCATTTACTCACATCGTGGGCAATGACTACCTATGGCCGCACGATACATGGACCGCCGCAACCTACATAGTTTGGATCCTGCTGCTCGGTGCTCTGGCGATCGACACGCGCTGTCTGCGCGAGCGAGCATTTTTCAGCATCCTTGAGATCAATTTTTTGGTCGGCTGTGGACTAACGCTGTGGCGCAACGTTCCCTCGGGCGATGTTAGAAGCGCTCGCATCGCAACTGGAGCACTCTGGGCACTGGCTGCGCTCATGAGCCTGACGACGCTTGCGGGTCCGCGGCGCCAACGAACAGATTAACCCGTATATTAGGACTCTATGGACTTCGAAATCTCTCCCGGCCAGGTAAAGTCACTACAGAAGAACGGGGACACATTCACGCTGCTCGATGTTCGCGAAGCGTGGGAATACGACGCCTCGCACATCGAAGGATCGAAGCACATTCCGATGGGAGACGTTCCGGCGCGCGCTCATCAGGAACTCGATCCTGATAATCACATCGTTGTCATGTGCCATCATGGTGTGCGCTCATTGACCGTCACCAACTGGCTGCGCCAGCAGGGATACGAAAAAGTTCAATCCATGCGCGGCGGCATCGACGGCTGGGCGCGGACAGTCGACCCGAAGGTGCCGTTGTACTAACAAAAGACGCGGGAAAAGGGAGCTGCGAAAGCGAGATGACACTGTTTCCTGGCGCGGCCACTGCTAAATTGTCATCCCGAGCGGAGCGAGGGATCTGCATATTGCTTTTCGCAACCGCATCATACCTGATGTCTGCACAATCAACTCTTCCAGCCGGCTGGCGGAGACCTTCACCGGCAGAGGTTTCTAGCGCTTGGCGAAAGAAGAGTCCCACCAAGTTTCTGATCGTTAAGGCAGATTTTGACGGCGATGGTCACGCTGATGTTGCGGAAATCTTGACAAACGAGTCTGGGCACCTCTGTGGCCTCTTTGTTCGGCTCGCGGGTGGCAACGAATGGCATTCGCTGTGGCAGGGACCTTCCACGGCGCTGGCCGATCTCGGGATTAGCGTAGTTCGTCCGGGAAAGTACGAGACCCTGTGTGGTGATGATCCGTCAAGCTGCAATCCTGAAACTCCCAAGGCGGTAGACCTGAAAACCAGTGCCATCAGCCTCTTTTTCAAAGGCGAAGCCAGTTCTTTTTGGTATTGGGACCGAAAGACAAAGAGATTCAAGAGCGTTCCGATTGGCGACTAAGACACATGTAGTCTTCCTGGAATCCCAAGCCGCATGATCACCGACTGCCACATCCACATCGAGCCGATCGAACTCTTCAAGCCTAACGCGCTCGAACTGATGAAGCGCAAGCGCGCCGGCTTCGATGAGATCGTCGAATACTGCCGTTCGCCAAAGGCTTTCCTGAAATATCTCGACCGTTGTGGCATAGACCGCGCCGCTCTAATCAATTACGTGGCGCCGGAGGTGATTGGCTTCACCTCCGCTGTCAACGAGTTCGTTGCCAATTACACGAAGCACAATCCCAAACGCCTGATCTCGTGCGGCAGTCTGCATCCGCGGCACACCAACAACATTTTGGCTGATGTGGAACATATCCTGCGTCTCGGCCTGCGCATGATCAAAATTCACCCTCCGCACCAACTGCTCTTTCCAAACGATTATCTTCACGGAGTGAAGGAGCTTGAAATCATCTACCGTGCTGCCGAGGCGAATGGAATCCCCGTCATGTTTCATACGGGAACGTCGATTTTTCCTGGTGCCCGAAACAAGTACGGCGATCCGATCTACCTGGACGATGTAGCCGTCGATTTCCCGAACCTCAAGATCCTGCTGGCGCACGGCGGCCGTCCGCTTTGGATGGACACCGCTTTCTTTCTTTTGCGCCGGCACCCAAACGTCTATCTGGACATCAGCGGCATTCCGCCGAAAACGCTGCTGAAATATTTTCCTCGACTTGACGAGATTGCAAATAAAACTTTGTTTGGCACCGACTGGCCGGGCCCCGGCGTTCCAGACGTCAAGCAGAATCTCGACGACTTCAAAAAGCTGCCGATCAGCGAACAAATGCGAGAGCAGGTTTTGAGCAGGACTGCAGCCTCGATTTGGCCGGAATAGCCCGCGCAGCAAATGGCGCTTGATTTCCTCTGTGTTCTTATTTGCCTGTCGCTTTCGCTGCCCCTTTCGTCCCGGTTAGTTCATCGGCGAGAGCATTTGCACCATAGATCTTCCGCAGCGCTTCGATGATGCCGCGTGAATCCACCGATACGGCGCGTGCTTGGCGATCGTCATAGTAGAAATCCAGAACCAGCGACTGGATATTGCCGTCAAAAATAATCCCAATCACTTCGCCCTTCTTGTTGACGGTCGGGCTGCCCGAGTTGCCGCCGATGATATCGGCGGTAGAAACGAAATTCAGCGGCGTCTGAAGATTGAGTTTCGACTTCGCTTTCATCCAACTGGGAGCCAGGTCATAGGGAACCTTGTCCCCGTGTTCCGCCGCATGCCGAAACGCACCGGCGAAATCGGTAAAGGGTGGAATGTGTTTCCCGTTCTCTTCGTAGCCTTTGATCGAGCCGTAGCTGAGGCGCAAGGTAAAGGTCGCGTCCGGAGGCTGAGTGAAACCAGTCTCAGCAAAGCGCGCGCGGGCGATGGTTGCGCCATCACGCCGGACGACTGCGTCCACCTCGTCGTCATAGCGCTTGCGAACAGCTCGCGCCTCTGGCTCAACCTTCCGCATCAGCACGATCAGCGGATCGGTGCTCGCGTCGACCGCGGCCTTTCCACCCTCATAAAGTTGCTTGCGAACAGCTACATCGTCAAGTTTTGTGTCGTCAATCAGCGCTCGGGCGGCCGCTTCGGGAGAATTGCCATTCAATGAATCTTTCACCGCCGAATCGTCGGGCCCAAGCGCTTCTTTAATCATTTCCAACGAAAGCCGCAAAGTTGCCGTTTCAAGATTCTTGTAGATTGGAGCAGTGCTAAATAATTGCTGCTCCAACGAAGGCAGAGCAGAATCGCGATACTCGCGCAGACGTTCTCCATTTGGCTTCGGCTTTTCTTCTGCGGCGCGGACCAGGACCCGCGCATAATACGCCAGATCTGATGGAAAACCGCGAATGCGCTCGACGTAAGTAAGCCGGTTGTAAATCTCCTGGTTGATTTTCATGGCATTCGCAATAGCTTCCCATGGGTTCGGAGCGTCCGGATGCTTCTCCATATAAGCTTTTTCCCGCTCTTGCTCTGCCATGTTCAGTTTTGCCATCGCGGCCTTATCTTTGAGCCCTTCGTATTCGCCGTTGATCGCCTTTTGGGAGTTCTGCAATCCGAAGATGTCCTCCTGTGCGATTCGCGCATTTTCCGCCGATTCCGCGCTGAACTTCTGCAGCATGGCGATACGTCGCTTGTAGGTGGCAAGGCGAGAGGGATAGTCCACATTCCTTAGAAAATCCAACTGCGCCGTCGTTTTCAGCCGATCCGTGCCTCCCGGATTTCCAGAAACAAAAATCAGATCGCCATCTTTCGCTCCAGCCTTTGCCCACTGCAAGTAGTCGTCGAGGTGAACTGGCTCATCGTTCTCGTAGACGCGGAAGAATGTGATATCCAGGTCGTAGCGTGGATAAGTGAAGTTATCAGGATCGCCGCCAAAGAATGCGGCTGCAAATTCTGGCGCAAACACCAGCCGCACGTCGGTGTACTTTTTATATTTGTAGAGATTGTAAACTTCGCCCGAATAGAGCGTGATGACATCGCAACGCAGGCCGGTCGATGCTGCACAGTCTTTCTCAATTGCGCTCATGGCGGAGCGCTCTGCCTGGCCCGCATCGGCGGTGGACATGGATGCCGGCGCAGCCGCCTTTATCTTCGCGGTAACGTCATCGATGCCGATCAACACGTTTAATTCGAGGTCGGGACACTTCGCCTCGTCGGCCTGGGTCTTGGCATAGAAACCGGTCTTCATGTAATCAGTGCCGGAGGTCGCGAGTTGTTGTATGCATTCCGCGCCCACGTGATGATTGGTAAACGCAAGGCCGTCGGCCGATACGAACGAGCCCGAGCCTCCATTATTGAACCGCACCGACGAAAGCCGCAGGTGGTCGAGCCATTCCTGCGTCGGCAAGAATCCGTATTTCTTTTCCACCCGATCTTTGGGGAAAGCGTTGTAGAGCCACATGCCCTCATCGGCAAAGGCCGACAGCGACGCGAAGGCAAAAATAAGAATAAAGATGCTGTGGGTCAGCTTAAGGCGGAATTGTTTCGTTTTCACACACTCTCCCAATATTGCGGTAAATTCTTCGAGCCAGACACAACCTCTGATCGCTCAAGAGCAAACTCGCTATTCTACGCGGCTAAGAGATCCGGGCCAAGGGCAACGGGCAGTAAAGTGCGTTCAAAAGCCTGCTAAACATTACTTCTGAGTTCGTTTCCCGGTTACTACTGTTCACTGACCTCCGTTATTTGATTGGCCCAAAGGAGATGTCCTATCGTCGTAATCAGAAAGCGCGGCGCACGTGGGAACCGCAAACTCGAATTAAGTTAACTGAAGCCCGGATGGCACCCCCCGCCATGACTTTGTTCCCAGCGTGCCGTATCAGGCTCGTGTTCTACAGACGAAGTGCAAGGTGGTATTCATGAAGTATGCGTTTAGCTTGCTCGCTCTTTTAATGATTGCGCTTGCGCCCAAACCTTCCTCAGCACAAGAAGGTTACCAGGTCATCACCGTCGAAGACGGAGGCACGATCAAGGGAACCGTGAAATGGCAAGGAGCGCTGCCTCACCTGGTACCTTCCGAAATCAACAAAGATCCGCAGATTTGCGATCCCTTGGGCCAGAAGCATCGAGACCTGGAGCGCTTGCTGGTAGCGCCGAATGGCGGTGTGGCCAACACGGTGGTGTTTCTCCGGAATATCACTCGCGGAAAAGCGATGGACCTGCCGGTGCAGCGCAGATCGCTGAACCAGAAGAACTGCCGTTACGAACCTCACATCCTGCTGGTGCCGCTGCAAGCCACTTTGACGGTCAGGAGCAGCGACCCATTGCTGCACACTGTGCATATGTCGGGCAGCGCCGATTACAACCTGCCCTTTACCGCCGAAGGCCAGGAGATCGCTCGTCCCATGACCCGCGAGGGCGTAGTCAGCCTCCGCTGCAATGCTGGCCATGTCTGGATGAACGGCGAAATGATAGTTGCGCCGCACCCTTACTACACCGTGACCGACCAGGAAGGGCGATTTGAGTTGACCGATGTCCCCCCCGGCGATTACGAAATTGACGCCTGGCATGAAGGATGGCGAGTGGTCGGCGACGCTCCCGTCTATGACATCCTGACCCAGATCCGAGTGAAGCGTCCCGTTTTTGCCGACCCCGTGATGTGGAGCAAACATGTCATCGTTTCGCCCCACGCAACCGCCGACGTAAATTTCACCCTCGGAGAAAAAACGCCGCAATTGGCTCAAGGACACTGATTTCCAGAAACTGATTTCGTCACAATGATTTCGTCGCAATTTCGGCTCCGGCCTGACTGGTCCGGCCCTGACCGGTTCGCCCTAAGTTGGATCGAATCGTCGATTTTTCCATCGAGACGCGCTCGCCGAGTCTCTTCTTCTTGTTATCTTTGCATTCCCTGTACCGCCCGTCCCAACCAGTACAATAGAAAGCACGATGGTGCGGCGGGTCTACTTCGACAATAACGCAACCACCCCGGTGCTGCCCGAGGTCATGGAGGCGATGCGCCCCTACTTCAGCGAGCATTTCGGCAATGCGTCCTCCATCCACCATCATGGGCAGGAGACGCGAGCCGCGGTCGAACGCGCGCGCGAATCGGTGGCGGCGCTCCTCGGATGCCGGGCTTCTGAGGTTGTCTTCACCAGCGGCGGTACGGAGGCGGACAACCTGGCCATATTCGGCCTCGCACAGCCGGGTGACCATCTAATTACTTCGACCATCGAGCATCACGCCGTGCTCAATACCTCCAAGCACCTCGCTCAGAATGGGTGTGAAGTCACCTACGTGCCAGTCGATGGCCGCGGCTTGGTCGATCCCACAGAGGTGAAGCGTGCGATCCGTCCGAATACGAAATTAATCACCATAATGCTCGCCAACAACGAGACCGGTGTCATAGAACCGGTCGCAGAAATTGGAAATATTGCTTCCGAGGCGGACATTTACTTCCACACCGACGCGGTGCAGGCGGCAGGAAAGATTCCGATCGCCGTGGATAATATCGGATGCGATCTGCTGACGATCTCGGCCCACAAGTTTCACGGACCCCAGGGAGCGGGCGCACTCTACGTTCGCAAGGGAACGCAGCTCGAACCGATGCTTTATGGCGGGAGCCACGAACGCTCCCGCCGCGCCGGAACCGAAAATGTCCCAGCCATCGTAGGTTTAGGCAAGGCTGCCGACTTGGCGATTGCGGGTTTCGCGCACGGCGACGATCTGAAGATGGCTGCGGCGCGCGACCATCTGGAAAGGGAGCTGCTCAGGATCGAAGCGACGGGCCTTAACGGTGAAAGCACACTCCGCGTTCCCAATACGGCCAATATTCGTTTTGATTCCATCGAAGGTGAGGCGCTGGTCATCGCGCTCGACTTGAAAGGATTAGCAGTCTCAACCGGATCGGCTTGTTCTTCCGGGTCCATCGAGCCATCGCACGTACTGACAGCAATGGGATTGAGCCGAGACTGCGCGAAAGCGAGCATCCGCTTTAGTCTCGGCAAACAGAACAGGGCTGAAGATATAGACTTCGCATTAGGGCTGGTCCCGAAAACCGTTTCGCGCCTACGCGAGCTTAGCCCGGTCTATAGGACTGCCGTCCCGAAATGAGGATCTTGCATTTTCACAGAAGTCCATGGTCACGTTGACTCCTCGATCATGCGGCGCGCACTGCTACTGCTGTTCATCACACTTGCGCCGCTGGGGACGGCATTCGCAGCCGAAAAGGCTTCAGTTTTGCCGGGCGTAGCTTCGCAGGAGGCCAGAAACAAAACGGTAGCTGCGCGAGTGTTCGAAGAAATTTTCAACCAGGGAAAATTTCAGGTTGCAGACGAAATCTATGCCAAGGATTTCGTGAACCACGGCCTCCATAGGAATTTCAATCTCCAGGAGGATCAAGCGGCAGTTCATGCAGAAAAGAAGGCTTTTCCGGATCTCAAGATGAGCGTGATCCTGATGGCAGCCGCGGGTGACCTGGTCACGGTGGTATGGCTCCTCCGGGGAACCCATACCGGCTCCGGATATACCGGACTGCCTCCAAGCGGCGTCAAGCTCGAGTTACGCGGCATCACGGTTTGGCGTATTGTCGATGGCAAGATTCGTGAGGAGTGGACCTCCTTCGATCAACTGCAAGCTGCCCGCCAATTCGTGGCACAATTGAAGTGGCCGCTTCTGGGATTATTCTTCATGGCCTTGATTCTTGTATGGATCTTCTGCGGAGCCATGCGCAGAGTTATCCTAACACTGAGACGAAAGCAGCTTTCAAGGGTGACGTCCTGAGTTATGTTGGATAACACCTCGATTACGGGATCATCGCGGCGAAATAATTAAAGAAGTGTTCGATTTGAGTAATCGGGACCAAAATCGGCAATTTCGCGATGCACTGCGCGAAATTGAAAGAATTCTTGGCCGTTCCCTTACAATTACACAGTGGGCACCGAGAAGTCTCTGGTATGGGATATAGCTACGGGGCACTATAGTCCAAGTAGGCCTAGCCATGTTTGGGTAGACTGAATATGAATAATACGGCCGATATCCGTCAATACTTTCAGCCTGTGTTTCACACGCCGCCTTGGAAGGTGAAGCTAGGCGTGGGCAGTTTTCTGACTTTTGAATTCGGTCCACGCGTTCGTGCCCACGGACATTTGCGGGGGCAATGGCGCCTTTGGATTTACTTGTCGAATTGGAAATTGTTTCGCGGTAACCGCCAGTTAGTCGACTCAGATGCCGATCGCAACCTGATAACGGTCGCGACTCGGCGGCTCGAAGAAAAGGCATTGACCAACCTTGACTTTAACGTCGACACTCGAGAGACGACGTTCTCCTTCGGCGATTTTCGGTTGGTAGTTTCACCCGCGGATTATCTGGATAACCCCGACGAACGAGATCAGTATTGGATGTTTTTTATGCCGGACAACGAAGTGCTAGCCGTCGGCCCTACCGGAATTCGCGTGGAACAGGAAACCGCTCGTCATCCTTCTGCCGACGAAAAGAAGCAGGAAATAGAGATTAAGGAGATGCCAAAGACGAGACAAATCAGGTTGGACGACTAACATGTCTCACTCCGAAACCATCGCCGTAGCCATGTCGGGAGGAGTCGACTCCTCAAGCGTAGCGGCCATGCTGCGCGCCGAAGGCCGTAACGTCATCGGCCTGACCATGCAGCTATGGAATCAGCGTCGTCTCGCCGGACACGCAGGGATGCCCGAATCTGTCCAGGGCCGTTGCTGTTCGATCGATGATGTCTACGATGCTCGCCGCGTCGCCGAAACTCTTGGCATCCCCTACTACGTGGTGAATCATGAAGAGCGCTTCGAGCGCGACGTAGTGCGCCCGTTCGTCGAAGAGTATCTAGCCGGGCGCACGCCGATCCCATGCAGCCTGTGCAACAATCATTTGAAGTTTGACCAGCTTCTGGTCGTCGCTCGGCAGATTGGCGCCGATCAGATCGCCACCGGCCATTACGCTCAAGTTATCTTTGACGAGCAAGTCAACCGCTGGCTCCTCAAGCGTCCTGCCGATAAGTCCAAAGACCAGACTTACTTTCTCTTCGGACTTACTCAAGAGCAGCTAAGTCGCACCTTGTTTCCGCTAGGAGGGATGACTAAGCCCGAGGTGCGCGAGCTTGCTCGCAAGTACCACCTAGTGATCGCCGAAAAGCCCGATTCGCAGGAAATCTGCTTCGTTCCCGGTGGAGACTACAAGCGTTTCCTTGAAGCTTATCTTTCCGAGCAGGGGGACCAGTCAGCAGAAATCGCCGGAGAAATGGTCACAACTGACGGCAAGGTGATCGGCGAGCACGCTGGCGTTCATAACTTCACAATCGGCCAGCGCAAAGGGCTAGGCGTGGCCACCGGCTCGCCGTTATATGTGATCCAGATCAAGAATGATACACGGCAGGTAGTGGTCGGCAGGGACGAGGAACTCTATTCTCGCACTCTGGTCGCGCGCCGGGTAAATTTGATTTCAACGGCAGAATTAGATCAGCCCCTGCGCGTTGCAGTGAAGATTCGACACAAGCATCAGCCCGCACCAGCCATGATTGAATCCACGGGGCGGGATGAATTCCGAGTTACCTTCGACGAGCCCCAGCGAGCACTTACTCCCGGTCAGGCCGCCGTTTTCTATGATGGAGACACTGTGGTAGGTGGCGGTTGGATCGAAAGCTCGGAACACTAACCTAGTACTAATAACTAATAATAGAGCGCCGGGCGTACCCGCCCGGCCAGCACACCATTTAATTACGACAAGTAATTACCTATGATTGCCAAAACGACAATTTATGGCACCTTAGTGGCCTAGACCTGCCGATAAACCAGAGGTAAGTTTATTTCACGACGGGACCTTCACTGTCTCTCCCCGTTAAAGGTCCGGGCGTGGGGGAGCGTCTTATGAAAATCTGGCATCTCTGTTACGCGGCATTGGGGATTGCGGTGGCACGCTGGGTTTTTAAGCGTCAACCAATGCAGGTAACTGATCCGGTCACCCGGTTCCGTGCCTCTGGCCTGCTGTAAGTAAGCGATAGGAAAAAGGGCAAGGACGCGCCCCGTTGCGCGTCGCTTCGATCAAAGCGCGTCCATTGCCCTTTCTCCATCAGTTGGGCATGCCTCGTGCAGTCTTTATCAATCTTTGTTGCCATTCCTGATGGAAACCGGAAGTGCTAGCCCCTTCGTGTTCCTTTCGTAACTTTTATTTCCCTCCATCTCGCCTAAACTTTGAATGTGGACCCAGCTCTGGACCCAAACGTGTCCAACGATGTGTCCCTGTAACGTGCGCCAAAGCACACGGCGACCAACACCATGCGACCCGTCTTCCCCATCCTCCGCTTCGTGGCACTCTGTCTGCTTCTAGCCCCATTAGCAGCTTTGGCACAAGACCAAGACAATGACGCTCCTTCATTAGGCGATCTCGCCCGAAACCTGCGCAAAGATAAAGCTCAGACCCAACAACAGCCCGTCGCTCCTGTCATCGATAACGACAATCTCTCTCAAGTAATGGAGGACGCGAGGAAAGCAAGGCCCGTCAAAGAAGATAAGACGGTGTTCTCGATCGATCCGCACAGCAACAGCATCAAAGTTTCCTCGCCCGATGTGACCTGCAGTTTGTCTTTCAATGCACAGGCGACTGCGCTTTTGATCAAGCCGGTTCTTATCGAAGATCTGCCACTTGAAGATCTGGTGAAGCTCGATGGCCCCGGCTACATTCAGGACGCAAATCTTCAGCTACAGGTGTTTAACGGAACCGAGTGGGAGCTTCGTGAAATCACCATAGGACTGACGCTCGAACGCAAGGCCGGAGACAACGCCGAAATGGCCGCGCACGCCCGCGTAATTCCCGCAGCCCAAGGCAGTGCCGCTGCCATCGAACGGCATTCCGACGTAACTCTCCTCTTTCACCTCAAGGCCGCAGCCAAGCCCTTCACCACCACCGCGTTTCGAGAAAATATCGGAATCACTCCCGGCCCCGACGAAGATTGGCGATGGTCAATAGTTGAGGCGAAAGGGATCCGTGCATCGCAGGCGCAGTCAAACCCCAATGCGTCGCGGGACCCTGCCTTTGCGAATCCGCCAAAACTTCGGCCCGGATCGAACTAGACCGGAAATTCGCCACGCCAGTTTCATGCCTGTCCGCCAGTTTTGAGATCAATCGCGGCGATTAATCGTTAACGAGATTAACCGTTGATAAGAACGGAGGCTTCTTCCGCGCCTTAGTCAGTTGCTCGAACGAATAGGCGATCTTAAGCAGCGTAGGCTCGCTCCATGCCCTCCCGAAAAAAGAAACGCCCACCGGAAGTCCCCAAAGATATCCACCCGTTACGTTAATATTCGGATAACCGGCAACCGCGGCAGCGCTCGAACTGCCTCCCGCAGCGTGATCGCCGTTGATAAGGTCAGTCAGCCACGCCGGACCAGCCGTAGGTGCAACCAGCGCGTCAAGTTTGAATTTATCCATGACGAAGTCGATGCCCTCAGCACGGCTGAGCCGTTGATTCAACGCCAGCGCATCCAGATACTCCTTAGAACTGAGCGGTCCCTTCTCTTCCGACTTGATAAAAATATCTTGTCCAAAGTAAGGCATTTCCCGGGCGCGATAGCGTTCATTAAACTCAATCACTTCTTTCAGACTCTTGACCGGAGACCCGACACGGCGACTAAGATAGGCGCCAAGATCGGCCTTGAGCTCATAGTAGAAAACCGTAAGTTCGCTTTCATCAAATTTGCCAATCGTAGGAATATCGGCGGGATCGACAATCTCCGCGCCAGCCAGCTTCATCTCGCCGAGAAGCTTGTCCATAAGCTGGTCCACGGCATCGTTGAAGCCAAAATATTTGCGAACCACACCAAGGCGCGCGCGCTTCAATCCGTTTGGATCGAGAAATTTCGTGTAATCCGGAAACTGCTTGCGCTGGCTGTTGGAGGTCGCAACATCCTGGGCATCCGCGTCCGCCATAACACCCAGAACAATCGCCACATCGCGCACCGTCCGCGCCATCGAGCCCGCCGTGTCCTGGCTGTGCGAGATCGGAACGATCCCGCTCCGGCTCACCAGTCCAACCGTGGGTTTAAGACCCGCCAATCCGTTCGCAGAAGAAGGACAAACAACCGACCCGTCCGTCTCCGTTCCTACACCCGCAACGCACAGGTTAGCGGAAACGCCCGCTCCAGTGCCCGAACTCGATCCACAAGGATTACGGTCCATAGCATAAGGGTTGCGGGTAAGTCCACCGCGGCCGCTCCATCCGCTGGTCGAGTGGCTGGAGCGAATATTCGCCCACTCGCTGAGATTAGTTTTACCGAGAATCACCGCGCCCGCATTCCGCAACCGCGCCGCGACAAAAGCATCGCTCTGCGGTCGCGATCCCTCGAGCGCCAGTGAACCCGCTGTTGTTTCCATGTCAAAAGTATCGATATTGTCTTTGAGCAGGACTGGAATCCCATGCAGCGGTCCGCGCGGCTCTTTCGACTTGCGCTCCTGATCAAGCTGATCAGCAATGCGCGGAGCATCGTGATTAATCTCAATCACAGAATTAATCGCAGGTCCGGCTTTATCGATCTCCTGAATTCGGACGAGATACTTCTCAGTCACCGAGCGTGAAGTATGCTGCCCTGACTGAAACGCCTTCTGAAGATCGTCAATCGTAATTTCATCGAGTTCAAATTCATGGCTGAAGTCATTGTTCTTGAAATCACTGTTCTTGAAATCATTGTTCTTGAAATTATTGTTCTTGAAATCAGTGGCAGTCAGCGCGAGGGCAGGTGCAGCCTCCACAACCCGACCCGCGCTGAGAGCCGGGGAGGCCACCGTGGCAAGAGTAGCGCCATTCCGGCGCGAAGGAAGTTGCGACGCGATTTGCCTGTCGGCGGTGGTGAAGAGTCGGCCATCAAAGCTCCAGGCAAGAGGTTATCTCGAAAGCAAGTCCCAAGGCGGAATCTTACGAATACACGCATTAACGGCAAACCGCCGGTTGATCGTATTCCTCAACCACAAACAGACTCGAACGAAGTAGACGGAATGTTGTCTTGCATATCGCGGAATGATAACCTAACCAGGCTGAGCGGGAGTAGTTCAGCGGTAGAACGCCAGCTTCCCAAGCTGGATGTCGCCGGTTCGATCCCGGTCTCCCGCTCCATAAGAACCCTCAAAAATTAGAGCCTTCGGAGTCCCAGGAGAATTGAGTCGCCAGTTTACTTAGTGCTGCTGGCCGAAGAAGTCACGGACTTGACCTGGATCAAGCCGATACCTAAGCCGCCCAAAGCGCCAGCGAGCAGTCCCAGGAGCACCAGCACCGAGAGGTTCTCAAAAATTTTCTTTCTTGCTCTTGGCATGCCATCTCTCCATGTCGCCAGACAAGGATTGTCGCCCATAATTCTAGCAACCAGTCAGTCCAAAGGGGAATCCTGTTCTGTACCCCTAAATAGCTGCAGTAAAGCGGGATAGTCGCTGTCCCTGTACGATAAACATGAACTCGAGGCGTTTCCACCAACCGGACGCCTCCACAGACAACGCCAAAACTTGCCCAGCGCTCAACCATTCTTCAGCCGAATTCGCTTTCGAGTTTCTATTTGCAGGTCTTATGCCGGCAGAAGTCCCTGCTATCCAGTCCCTGCTATCCTATGATGAGAAAAATTATTGAGGTGCATTCATGGCAGAACCAACTTATGAAGAATTGAAAGCTCGCCTGTCAGATCTGGAAAAGCAGGTGGAAACAAAAAAGAGAACCGGCGTCATCGAGTTTCGCGTCAGCGAAAAGGGCGGCGTCAGCGTATACGGCCTCGGCCGTTTTCCCGTCACACTCTACTACGAACAGTGGACAAGGCTACTCGATGCCGCTCCTGACCTTAAAGCCTTCATCGAAGAAAACAAGAGCAAGCTAAAGCTGAAGCAAGGCTAGAAATGCGGTCAAATTCACGAGCCGAGCGAGGGATCTGAAGAATAGCGAAGTTGGAGAAAACTGTGCGCCCGGAGAGAATTGAACTCCCAACCTCAGGGTGCGTAGCCATTTCAAACAAGGTGTCTCATAGCGGCTTTTGACGTGTCTCCTGACAATTCAGTCTTTGGGATAATCTAAATCTCCCTTATTTCTGGAGTTAACTGTTTGTCGACTTTGCTCAAGTGACGCAGCCCAAGACGGTGCGGCGATCGGGTGTAAAACTATGGGAGCCTCGTTATGCCATGATAGATGGGTGGCGTGGTCTGGCAGCCTTGGGGGTTGTAATTTACCACTTAGGATTTAATCTGGGGCCAAATCTTGACCTCGGAAATATCTGCGTAATGCTGTTTTTCGTAATCTCTGGTTACTGCATTGCCGCGAGCACAGAATCTTGCCGCCGCAACCAAGTCAGCCCGCGGTCTTACATGTGGAGACGTGTCCGACGAATCTATCCGCCATATTTTTTCGCGATTTGTTTTTTTGTTGCAACCCGAATTATCAAGCATTTTATGGGCATGGGAGAACAGCTTTCGACTTCAATCATTGTCTGGATACAAAACTTGACCCTGACCCAATGGTTTAGTCTGGTTTTTCACCCAATGCCACACCCCTTCGAAAATCCAACTTTGTTTGTAGCCGGCTTTTGGTCTTTAAACTACGAGGAGCAATTCTATCTTGTGATGGGATTGCTTATGTTCGTCACAATTCGAGTTGGGGCAAATATGCTGGTAGCAGACTTGACTCTCATGTTAATCGGTTTCATTTGGAATCTGACATACCCATTCGTATCCCGGGGCTTTTTTTGGGAATATTGGCTTGCCTTCGGCTTAGGAACGCTGGTTTTTTATCGCCTCTGCAGGATAGGAGATTATAAGGGCCGCCGGATAATTGATCTCTCGCTCTTTATACTTCTGGTTTTCTCACTATGGCGCTACCACTCCTCCACCTCGTTTCGCTCGCAATGGCTGTACACCGAATGGATCGCAACTAGCGGCTTCGCCCTGGTCTTGATCGGTTTGCGCTCTTGGGACACGAGGTTCAAAAATACCGCTGTGGGCTTGGCGTTGGGGGCCTTCGGTTTGATCTCCTATAGTCTTTATTTGACCCACCAGTTTAATCTCAAAGCATCGTCAATGGTTGCCTCAAGGCTGATCAATTTGGGTTTTCCCTCATTTTCCGAGTTGCCAATAAGGGTCGTCTTTTGTTGCATCGTAGGAGCTCTGTTCTGGTACTTCTGCGAGCGACCTTTTCTTAACAGACCGCTTCGAAGTCAATCAACACCTTAGCGAGTCCCTTTTTTTGCCTTAAGGTGTTCTTTTTAGGAAGCGGTAGCCACAAATTCCGCCACGATTTGTTTTGGCGCAAAACGGCAGCAGCCAGCAGGTGATTGAAAAGATGGTGCGCCCGGAGAGAATCGAACTCCCAACCTCTTGGTTCGTAGCCAAGCACTCTATCCAATCCAAGCCCCGCGGGGTTCGTGCGAATCTTGTTTCGGCTCGGGGGACGGCCATCACCATGACTTATCTAAATGCTCGCAAAGAAAAATCGGATTGGTTGTTCGGAGTAGTGGGCGCAAGATCGGGATTGTATCGAGGGGAAAATTCCGGCAGACCGGACGCAACCTACCTTTGGAAGAAATACGCGCGGTCAACTTTTTTGTGCTGAGCACGCGCTCCGCATCAGTCCGCAAAATTGCGGTCTGATTACCTTCGTTTCAGCTTCCGCTTTTTCTCTGGTAAGTTGCGATTGTTCCAAGTCAAAGTATAGATGACCCGTTAGCTTCTGATTTCTGGCTTGTCAATCTAAAAGGTCTGTGGCAGCGGTTGTATGCGAAAAAGCGTTAGGAAAATTCTTTGGGCAATCACGGCAGTTATCATCCCCTGCATAGGCCCAGTTCAAACCGCTGTAATGGATAAACCCGCTCCCGCGCCTGCCGCGCCGATTGGCTACGTAGCTCTTAAACGTTGCGCAGTGTACGCAGAACGGGAGCGTACCTTCATCCAGGATTTGAAGTCAAATTTGCCCGTCTGTGGCAATGCTCCCGGTCTAACAATTAACCGCGCGGAGATATTTGTCGCGCCGAACAATCCGTAACGGGACCGCGCTCTACCACGCGGCGCTTTCGGAGGTCATCAATCTAAATGCAGTCTGATAACCACTATTTCTACGTCATTGCTCGCTGTCCAACTTGTCCAGGCAATCCCGTGCGGGGTGTGGGGGTTGGGAAAGAGGACATAGAAAACGAAGCACGGTTGCGAGTTTTCAGCATAATCTGTGGTCACGATTGGTATATGCCAGACGATACAGCGGCAAAGATGAAGAGAGCGAAGCTGTTTGGATGAGAGCCTTAGTCAATAAAAACGGCATACGTTTTCAAGGCCTTTTGTGCTGCGGATTTGAATCCTTGCTGGACAAACTCGGCGCTAAAGTTTGGCCGCAGTCCGGCAAGCGCGTGTGGTTTGAGAGCGTCGACGATAGAACGATTCATTTCTCCGTCCCACTAACCAGAGTCCTCAGCATTCTGCAAGACGCTGGAATCGAAACGCGCCGATGCAGCGATTAGTTGCACGGATTGACCCCATGGGTTAGTATTTCGCGCCTGGAGAGAATCCGCGTAAGACTTTGTTAGAGATGGTGCGCCCGGAGAGAATCGAACTCCCAACCTCTTGGTTCGTAGCCAAGCACTCTATCCAATTGAGCTACGGGCGCATGGTCCGGCAGAATTGCGTTCTCAAATTATAACGGAACACATTCGTTTCGCCCAACGCCCGCCTCACTTCGACCACGGAGGCACAACGCCGGTCATGCGCGCATAGGCGATCAATTGCCCCATGTGCTCGCTGGCATGAACAATAATGCGTAGATAAATCCCCTCGATCGTTGCATCTCTGTCGGCGATGTGGACTTTACGCTCAAGATCGCCAGGCTTCACAGCCAAGTGTGCTTCCTTGACCGCATCCAGCGAACGCTTAAGCCAGTCGATCACCTCGGCCTTGGACGTGACCGTTTTTCCCGCATTCTCTTTGAGATCGCCGGGCATCTTGGCACCGGTCTCGCTCAACAGCCAAAAATTGGCCACCACGATGTGCATGTACACTTCGCTCGTAGAGCGGACTCCGGCGGCAGGACGCCACCCGAATTTTTCCGTTGGAGTCGCCTCGGCCAGCACGATCAGTTGTTGAGAGACGTGCTTCCACTCGCCGTCGTACCCCTGCCAGATCCCCTCGGGATAACCCTCCGCAAACATCGACGCGCTATTCAATAGCAGCCACAACAACAAGGTTCTCGCAGTGCAGGTTTTCACGATGAACTCCTCTGAATTTAGTGGACCCTAATTTTTCTGTGAATGCTGCTTCAGCGTGGTCACAGCCAGCGGAATCATAGACGCCCGAAAATAACATTTGTAATCTTGAGTAAAACTTTCCTCCGACGCGCAAAACCTACCCGCCCGAGCGTTCTCTATATGCATGTTGACATGATGTTAGCAATGGCATCCGACATGCTTCTCCTAGTGGCAGACGAAGTGGCGCGCAACGGGGCATTCCGGAAATACTTCGGCCAGAGGTCTTCCGAATGCCCCTTTGCATTTACCAATTTGAGTTGCGAGTAGGCCGCACCCCGTTCGCTTCCCGGCCTTCCCCCAAGGTTCCTCCCGGTCCATCGAGGAGCAGCAGGGAAACGGCGGGGTGCAGTTCTGACCAGTCTTAACCCTCCCCGCCTCCCCCGATATTTCAGGCGACCACGGACGGCTCTTGCAGGTCGATGCCAGCCTGCCGCAGCAACTTGGCTACGTCATCGCTCTTCAAACGCGAAGCATCATACAGCACGCGAACCGTGCGCTCCTTCTCATTAAATTGAATCCGTTGTATGCCATAGACCTCGCGAACACCGTCAATAGCCCGCAACTCAGCCTCTCCAGGCGAATTCTGATAGCGGTAAGAGCCTTCCAGGTACGTCATTCGTCTCTCCAAGGAAAAAGATTCGCAGAGCCCATTCAAGTATCTAACAAGTATCGAATGGAGTGTCGAATCGAGTATCTAATAACGAAGCGATTCCGCCAAGCGCGGCCTGCTCGTCTAGATCTGGTTGTTTAGATCCGTTCGTTTAGATCTGTTCGTCTAGATCCTCTCGTGTGGCGACGGGGCTCTCGTACAAGCGAAGCTCGAAGCTCGCGAGACTGTCGATTCGATATAAACTTTGGCATCAACCCACCATGGACCACCTAGACCCCGCAGGCACCCCGTCACCCCCTAAGCATAGCGACCCCGTCTGCGGAATGGAGGTCGAATCCCTCAACCGCGCAATTCACGACCTCCCACAACGGAAAGGAGTATTTTTTCTGCTGCGCCGGATGCCTGGCAAAATTTCGGGCAAATCCGGAAAAGGTTCTAGCGTCTCCGCCCAAGCCAATGGGCTACCGAACCATGGTCGTTACTTTGGTCTCGTGTCTCTCGGCGGACCGAAGTTGGTCACACTGCCTGCGGCTCCCAAGATTCAGCCAACGGAGCGCCCTAAAGAACAAGCACCCGTCTACGTCTGTCCGATGTGCCCCGAGGTGCGGCAGATCGGCCCCGGCCCCTGCCCCAAGTGTGGAATGGCGCTAAATCCAGAGTCGCCGACAACCGCCGCAACCAAAATCGAATACACCTGCCCCATGCATCCGGAGATCGTGCGATCGGAGCCCGGCAGTTGTCCCATCTGCGGCATGGCCCTCGAACCACGCACCGTGACCCTCAAAGAAGAGGACAACCCTGAACTTCGCGAGATGAAACGGCGTTTTTGGATCAGCCTCGTCCTTACGGCACCACTACTCGCGATTGCTATGGGCAGCATGTGGGCGCCGCACGCCTTCATGGGCAGCACGGCCACCTCGATCCTCCCATGGCTTGAGCTCATTCTAGCGACGCCCGTAGTCCTGTGGTGCGGCTGGCCGTTCTTCCAGCGCGGATGGGCATCGCTAGTAAATCGCAGCACCAACATGTTCACCCTGATCGCCATGGGTACCGGTGTCGCGTACCTGTTCAGCGTGGTGGCGACCTTGTTCCCGCAAATTTTCCCGCCATCATTCCGCACCATGGGCGATCGCCCGGACGTCTACTTTGAAGCCGCAGCGGCGATCGTCACCCTGGTCTTATTAGGCCAGGTACTGGAGCTTGCGAGCGCGAAGCCAGACGTCAAGCGCCATCCGCGCGCTGCTAGATCTAAGTCCAAAATGGCGCGTCTGCTGACGCCGAGCAAAGACAAAGACGAAGACGGCACCAATAGCAATAACGAACGCGACATTCCATTGGAAGACGTGAAGCCCGGAGATCGCCTGCGCGTGCGTCCGGGAGAAAAAATCCCAGTCGATGGAGTTGTTCTCGAAGGCTCAAGCGCAGTCGACGAATCGATGATCACTGGCGAGTCCCTGCCGGTAGAGAAAACGACCGGCGAGCGGTGATTGGCGCAACGGTAAACGGCAACGGTGCTCTAGTGATGCGCGCCGAGCGTGTAGGCAGCGAAACCATGCTGGCGCAGATCGTGCAAATGGTGAGCCAAGCGCAGCGCACGCGCGCTCCCATTCAACGCCTCGCGGACAAAGTAGCCGCCTGGTTTGTTCCCGCGGTGATCGCCATCGCGATTCTGACATTCATCACCTGGCTAACCCTCGGCCCAGAGCCGCGTTTCGCCCACGCCATCGTGAACGCCGTAGCCGTCCTGATCATCGCCTGTCCCTGCGCACTCGGCCTCGCAACCCCAATGGCAATCATGGTCGGCACCGGACGAGGCGCCCACGCCGGCGTCCTCATCAAGAACGCCGAAGCGCTCGAGACCATGGAAAAAGTCGACACCATCGTCTTCGACAAAACCGGCACCCTGACCGAAGGCAAGCCGAAAGTAGTAGCAGTTTCGCTGGCAGGAGATTCGCCGTCCGTCTCAAAGGATGAGCTTCTGCGGCTGGCCGCCAGTCTGGAGCGCGCCAGCGAACATCCACTGGGAGCGGCGATTGTCCAGAAAGCAAATGAAGTGAAATTGAATTTGACCGAAGCCACCGACTTTCATTCGACGCCCGGTCAAGGCGTGCGCGGAATCGTGGAAGGGAACAGCATTGCGGTCGGAAACATGGCTCTGGCGTGCGCGGCTGGCGCTTTCGCAGATCAGAAACCGGTCGTAACCTTTCAGCTTGGTGGTTCCACCAGCGTTTTTGTGGTGATCGATGGCAAGTTTGCGGGGAACATCGCAGTCGCGGATCCGGCTAGAATGTCCGCTGCAGCTGCGATCGCCGCACTAAAGTCCCAGGGCTTGAAGCTGGTCATGCTCACCGGCGACAATCAGCCAACGGCTCAGAAGCTAGCGCAAAGTCTCAACATCCAGGACTTCAAAGCCGAAGTTCTCCCCGCCCAGAAAGCCGAGATCATCAAGAACTTGCAGAACGAAGGCCGAGTCGTTGCGATGGCGGGCGACGGCATCAACGACGCTCCCGCGTTGGCCCAAGCTCAGGTAGGAATCGCCATGGGCACCGGAACCGATATCGCCATAGAAAGCGCCGGCATCACAATCCTTAAAGGAGACCTTGAAGGAATCGTGCGAGCCCGAAAGCTGAGTCAGGCCACCATGCGCAACATCCGACAGAATTTATTTTTCGCCTTCGTCTACAATGCCATCGGCGTGCCCATAGCAGCGGGCGTACTCTATCCCGTATTCGGATTGTTGCTAAGCCCCATCCTGGCCGCCGCTGCAATGAGCTTCAGCTCAGTCTCAGTAATTACAAACTCCCTGCGACTCCGCAAAATAAAGTTGTAAGGGAAAACTTTTTCTACGAGCCGAAAGCTGCGACCTGAGACCTTGCTGACAGCTTCCTCAAATAATCTGTGATGTCCGGACTGCTCCAATCCACCGGCCCGATAAACTTCCGCAGTATCGTTCCGTTGCGATCAATGATGAAGGTCTCCGGCCACCCCGACGTGCCATACAGTCGTGCCGCCTTCTGCGCCTCATCGCGCACCGTAACCATGTTGACGTTGTAGTCCTTCAAAAACTTGTGGTAAGCCCCGTCATCCGCGTCAATGCTCACCGCCAGCACCACCACGCCTTTGTCTTTGAAATGCGATTGCATCTGAACCAGCGATGGCGTCTCCTCAACGCATGGCGGACACCACGTCGCCCAGAAATTCAGCACCACCACCTGCCCCCGAAATTGGCTCAAAGTAACTTTGTGGTCTGAATCCTGCACGGTGAAGTCTGGAGCATTCGCCCCAATGCGCGGAGGACGCCCGCCGCTATAGCATCCGATCAGGGCAAACAGCAATCCAATAGGCAGCACCCGTAGCAAGTAACCTTCGTCTCACACGGCTATAATAGCGGAAAACCCGATGGATAGCTCACTCCCAGCCATTACGCCGCACGCCGTGTACGCCCGAACTATCCATCTCCCGAGGTCCGGATCGATGTCCGGATCGACGTCTCCATCATCATCCCCGCCCGCAACGAAGAGGCCGCTATTGGAGATTGTCTGCAGTCGCTGACCTCACAAACCGGCGCCGCCTTCGAGATCATCGTGGTAGACGATGATTCGACCGACCGCACCGGCGAAATAGCGAAGAGCTTTTCCGGAGTGCGAGTGATTTCGCCAGAACCTCTCGACGCTCCGACTGCTAAAAATCGCCCCGGCAAGAGATCCACAGGGAAGAACAATGCAGTAATCGCCGGAGCCAGACAAGCCCGTGCCAACTGGTTGCTCTTCACCGACGCCGATACCGTGCATCTGCCCGGATCATTGGCGTGTGCAATGGCCGAAGCAGAAACGCACCACGCCGATCTGCTGTCGTACTCACCCAAGCAAGTGGTAGTCACCTTTGCCGAGAGGGCCGTGATGCCAGTCGTTTTCGCCGAGTTGGCAAAGCAATATCCACCCCACAAAGTGCGCGATCAGAATTCGGGTATCGTAGCCGCGAACGGTCAATATATCCTCGTCCGCCGTTCCGCCTATGAAGCCGTAGGCGGCCATGCCGCAGTTGGAACAGAAATATTAGAAGACGTGGCGCTCGCCCGGGTCTTTCGCGATGCCGGCTATCGTGTCTATTTCCGCTATGCCGCAGATGCCGTCCGCACCCGGATGTACCGTAACTGGCAACAGCTTCGCGAAGGCTGGACAAAGAATCTCGCGCTCTTATTCCCGCAGCCCGGGCGACTGGCATTGCAGAGCCTGGCGCGGTGGTTTGTTGCATGGTTCGCAATCGCTATCGCCTTCTCTGGTGCGCTCAGTCATCATTTCGTATGGATTCTGTCCGCGGTCCTCTGGCTGTTGGTCTACCACCGAATTCGCGCCGCCCATTTCACGACCGTAAATAATCTGCTCGCAATCACCTTCGGTCTTCCAGTCTTCGCCTACTTGCTGCTCCGCTCAAACAAAGCGCATGCAAAGGGCCAGGTATCGTGGAAGGGACGCTCCTACAGCACATCTGCATCAAACGAGAGCATGTCCGATGGGCTGCGAGTAGCAAAATCGACTGCGAGGATTGAAAGTTTCAGGCTGAGAACAGACAACTGAGAGCTGCCCTATGGTCTACCTTACCCGCAAAGCCGAGTTCTCCGCATCGCACTTCTACCACAACCCGGCGCTTACGCCCGAAGAAAACCAGCGCCTCTTCGGCAAGTGCAATAACCCCAACGGCCACGGGCATAACTACACGCTGGAAGTTACAGTAAAGGGCGCAGTCGATCCGAAATCAGGATTTGTAGTCGACCTTAAACAATTAAAAGACGTAATGAGCAGGGAAGTGCTGGACGTCTTCGATCATCGCTTCCTCAACAAAGAAGTACCCGAGTTCCTGACCCGAATCCCAACCACCGAAAATCTCGCCATCACCATCTGGCAGCGCCTCGCGCCAAAACTAAAAGCCGCTCAACTGCATCGTGTCCGCGTATACGAAACTCCCGATCTGTTCGTTGATGTGTATGGGGATGTGTATGGCGAGGACGTTTCCGGCACAGATCTAAACAATAAAGACCCAAACAATAAAGAAGCAGACGGAGCGGCATGAAGGCGCACCTGACTCGCCGCTACATGTTCTCAGCGTCGCATCGCCTGCACAACGAAGAAATGTCGGAGCAGGAAAATCGCGCGACCTACGGCAAGTGCAATAACCCCTTTGGCCACGGCCACAACTACATGCTGGAAGTCACCGTAAGTGGCGAGGTCGATCACCAAACCGCCATGGTCTGCAATCTCGTCGATCTTGATAACTTCGTCCACGCGCAGATACTAGATCGCTACGACCACCAGAACCTGAACCTGCTGCCACAATTCGCAAAGCAGGTTCCCACCACGGAAAACTTATGCATAGCAATCTACGAAATAGTGCAGCGTGGCTTCAAAAAAGCTCATCTAGACAAGATAAGAATCGAAGAGACTATGATGAATTCGTTCGAATACGCGGGAGAAAACGGTCGTTAGCAAGCTGGTTTTAGCCAGCTTAAATTGCCCACGACGAACGACCATCGACTGACGACAAAAAACTATGAAATCCTCCACCGAACCCAACACTCTAACCAGTGCCACCTACGCCGAACTCGTCCGCGAAATGATTATCCGACTCGGCGAAGATCCCGATCGCGAAGGCCTCGAGCGCACTCCCGTACGAGTCGAAAAGGCCATGCATTTTTTAGTCAAGGGCTACAAGGAAGATCCCGAAGCTCTTCTGCGCAACGCGCTCTTCCCGGTCAACTACGACGAGATGGTGATCGTCAAAGACGTAGAAATGTTCAGCCTCTGCGAGCATCACCTCTTGCCGTTTTTCGGCAAGGTGCACGTCGCCTACATCCCAAACGGAAAGGTGATCGGCCTAAGCAAGATCCCGCGCCTGATCGAAGTTTTCTCCCGCCGCCTGCAGATCCAGGAGCGCCTCACCACGCAAATCGCCGAAGCAATTCAAAACGCCATCGAACCGCAAGGCGTAGGTGTAGTCATCGAGGCCCGTCATCTCTGCATGATGATGCGCGGAGTAGAAAAACAGCACTCGTCCGCAGTAACGTCCTCAATGCTGGGCTGCTTTCGTAGCGAAGAAGAAACACGAACCGAATTCCTGTCGCTCATCCGCCAAAGAACGAATGGAGGAGTGTAATCGCTACGTGGAGGAACGGGCGTCCTCGCAAGCAACGCCGAAGGGTCCAAGCCGAGCAAAGCTCGGCAGCCGCTCCCGGCGCCACCTCACAAGAAAAAGTCCAAGCTCCGTGAGCCACGGTAAGAGCATCCAATTGTATGCAAGCGGACGGTTAACGATCCGCGACCGAGTCTTATGTCATTCCTGGATTACTTTAAATCGCTGAAAGATCCAGAACAGCGCCTGGCCTGGATGGTGGCCATTGCCGCCGACGTTCTCCAGATGGTCGCCTTCCCGCTCTTCGTCGAAGGCGGTATCTCTCCCGCGGACTCAGCCCTCGATCTGATCGTAGCCGTCGTCACGATTCGTCTCCTCGGATGGCACTGGGCTTTCCTACCCTCAGCCGCTGCCAAACTAATCCCCGGCGCCGATCTTTTTCCCACCTGGACCACCGCCGTCTGGTACGTCACTCGCCACAAGATCACTTCCACTTCAGAAGACTCCAGCCCCGAGCGCAATTCCGATTTCCATTCCAACTCCAATCCCAGCGAGCCCGAGATTCTGCCGCCCGGCCCCGCGCCAGAACCGCGCAGGTAATCTCTTGGTACGCTTACTTAGCCATGACCGGAATATTCTCATCAGCCTCTTTCTGGATGAGGCCCGTGAGGTTAGCGTCGAACTGCAGCCCATAACACAACCATGTCGCCCCGGGCTTGTAGTAGGTGATTCGCACCGAAATAGGCTGCCTCTCATACGCTACGAAATAGTGTTGATAAACAAGCATGCCAGCGATTTTGGTCTCCACCAGCTTGGTGTGTGAAACATACCTACCCATTAGTGGTCCTAATGATCCAAACTGTGTTCTCAAAGTTTCGGCTTGGTCAGGCACTTTTCTGATCGCAGGGTTCGTGTCCATAAGGTAGTCAGCCGCATCCGACCCCTTACCCTGCTGCAATAGGTTGAAAAACTTCTCGGACATGGCTTGATAGGCCGTATCCGATTCCTGCTGTGCTTCGCTTGTATAGAAAAAAAGGAACGAGCCAACTGCAGCGCAAACCAGAACGATGCGCATACCGTATCTCATTTTTCCTCCACTTTTTTGTGCTGAGAGCTGAGAGCTGACAGCTATCTCTTACCACGTTCCATACCGATACCGCTGCGGCCGTTCTCGAAATATATTAATCATGATCACGCCGGCAACGAACCCGCCAACATGCGCCCAGAAGGCAATCCCTGAACCCTGGCTGGTTTCGGCAATCGCGGTCGCTGTGCCGCTCAAGAAGTTCGTTATGAACCAATACCCCAGCATCAGCCACGCCGGCACGTGGAAGAAAAATATCGGAGGAAACCAGACCAGCACCCGCGCCCGTGGATACAAAATAAAATAAGCGCCCATCACGCCCGCGATCGCCCCGCTCGCACCTACGCTTGGAATCCGCGACCCCTGGTTCAGCAGAATGTGCGTAACCCCAGCCGCCACGCCGCTGGCCAGATAAAACACCAGATAAGTGAAATGCCCAAGGTAGTCTTCGATGTTGTCACCAAAAATCCACAAGAAGAGCATATTTCCAGCCACGTGTAAGAATGAAGCGTGCAGAAACAGGGAAGTGAACAGCGGCAAAACAGCCAAAGCCAACCCACCATAGGCATGCCCGGTGAGCACCGCTATCTCGTGGTGAGGTACCACCCCAAATTCGGTCATGAAAGAATTCAGCGCCCGGTGGCTCTGCATTCCGACCGACAGTTCCCAAAGAAAAATAACGATGTTCAAAACGATCAGAAAATAGTTGACAAAAGGAGTTGAGAAAACCGGCTGATCGTCACGAAGTGGAATCATTGAATTGGCAGTTGGTAGTCGGTAATTTGATGCTGATCCTGCCTTCAAATTACCAACTACAAATTATCAGATTACAAATCCCGATGATCCAAATTCCCATGAATGGTGTCGTAATTATCGATAAGCCCTCCGGCATGACGTCGCATGACGTAGTCAACCGCGTGCGCCGAATCTTAAGTCAGCGTTCGGTCGGACATCTGGGAACCCTCGATCCCTCCGCCACCGGCGTGTTGCCCATAGTTGTGGGCAACCTCACCCGGCTGGCGCAGTTCTATGCGCATTCCGAAAAGGCCTACGAAGGCGTGATTCGCTTCGGCTTCGCCACCGACACCTACGACGCCGAAGGCGAACCGAGCACTCCGCCACAAGAAATAACCATAAGTTGCGACGATCTGCGCATCCTCGCCGCACAATTCCACGGCACGATTCAGCAGATGCCCCCGCCATTCTCCGCCAAGAAAATCGCCGGCGTGCCCGCCTACAAATTAGCCAGAAAAAAGAAGCAGGTCGACCTCAAACCCGTGCAAGTGGAAATCAAAGAGTTTGAAATTCTACACACGACCTCAACTCGCGCCACATTTCGCGCGCGCGTGGGCTCCGGCACTTACATACGGTCCGTAGCTCATGAAATGGGTCTAAAGCTCGGCTGCGGCGCCCACCTGGAATCCCTGCGCCGCACCGTTGTAGCCGAGTTTGTCATCGAAGAAGCTCATACATTGCAGGAGTTGGAAGCCGCCGCCGAGCAGGGAAGTCCTGAATTGTTGTTTGTCCATCCCAGAAAGCTGGTCCCACAGCTCCCGTGCGTCACCGCCACTGAAGAAAACGCCGCCCTGATCCGCAGCGGCCGCGCCGTAAATCTGCCGGAAATGTCTCGCGCCCCGCAGGTAAAGGTGTTCTACGGCCAACGCGACCTGATAGCCATCGCCACTCGAATCGCAGGCACTTTATTCCATCCCGGCATTGTGTTTCCCGCGGAAAGTAACTCCCGCTAGTTCGCATACGAGATGCCCCGGCCGTAATAGAAATCCACAGGTCTCAGTCAAAGTCTATAAAGATAAGAGAGCCCCGCGGCGACCATCACAGACGAGGCGTGCGGCCGGCAGTATACTTCTTTCGCAGCGGACCCTGTCAGTCTGCAGCGGAAGGAAAGACCCCGTGACCTTCTCCAACTGCTATGAAGACAGCACCCGAGCCGACGCCTATGCGACGCTCGAGTTCAAGAACACCTACCACTTGGCCTACCGCGACATCCCCGCGATCCTCGCCGCCCACGTTAGCGGCCGCAAGAGCTTAGACTTCGGTTGCGGCACCGGACGATCCACCCGCTTCCTACGCCAACAAGGGTTCGAGGTCACCGGCGTCGACATAGCCGACGATATGATTCGCAAAGCCCGAGAACTCGATCCCACAGGCGACTATCATTTGGTTCCAGGAGACGACCTAAGCTCGTTCGTATCCGAAAGCTACGACCTCATCCTCGCCGCCTTCACCTTCGACAACATCGCCGGCCACGACAACAAAGTCCGCATCCTGCGAGACCTGCGCCGACTCCTAAACCGAAAGGGAAGGCTGGTGCAGATTGTTTCCCGGCCGGAAATCTACCTTCACGAGTGGGCATCCTTTTCAACCAAAGAATTTCCCCAAAACCGGTTCGCAAAGTCCGGAGACAAAGTCCGCATCATCGTAACCGATCATGCCGACCCGCGACCCGTAGAGGACATCCTCTGGACCGACGAAGCCTACCGCCAAGTCTTCGAAGACGCCCGCCTGTGCGTGCTGGAGAAGTATGAACCGTTAGGACGGGAAGACGAGCCATATAGCTGGCAAAGCGAGACGAAGATAGCGCCCTGGGCGATTTACGTGTCGGGGGCGGCGCAAGGCGCTTAGTTTCGCAATGTCCGATAACATGTATTATGTCTAACTGGCAGGGCCGATTCCATCCCAGAAACGCCTGCTGCTACATCCAGATCGATGGCATGCCCCACGGCTTCACTACACGGGGCAATTTGGACGAGGAATCTGATTCCGACAATTTACGCATCAACGCGCGGATTTCGCATCAGAGGAGCACTAGCGCGTTCTTTGCGGTGCTATCAAGGGGTAGAAACGACGCAGGGCCAGAATCCAGCGTAGCCAACCGACCCTTCTTGTGAATCGCGAGTCCCAGCAAGTAGGCGTCTGTGATTTGCTGGTGACCGAGCAGACGGCGTCCGAAGCGGCCAAGCGCTTCGCCCACGCCAATATCTTCAGTCCAGAACTGATGTGCCCGATGTTGAAGGCTTCCCTGCAACACTTCCAGCGCGTCCCGGGAAGAAACCCCGCGCGAGGAGAAAGCTGGATTTGATACGACCCGCACAAACCCGGCTTGCGTCATGGCGCAGGTCGCCCATCCCTGCTCAGCGTTCTTGGCAAACCAACGCTGGGCGCGTCCATGAGCTTCGTGCGGCGGCCATAGGAGCGCGATCAGCACATTCACGTCCAGCAAGCAGCTGGACACTACTCCTCGGCCTCCAGCCGCTTCACCAGTTCGGACGAAACCGAATCACTGTCCTTGGGAACGTCAAAAACCACCAGGCCATTGACCATTCGAGTTTTCACGGGCGCAGCGAAACCGCGACGAACCAGTTCCGAAATCGCCTTGCCGAACGCCAATGAACGATTCTCGGCGTAGGCCTTTGCCAAACGAAACACATCATCATCAAGACTGAGCGTTGTACGCATATTCACGATAATGATGCCACATGCGACAAAGTGATGTCAATAAACAGATATGGCATCACTATTTTGATGTGATGCCGCCAGTTAGTATCGTTAGTTCTTGTGAATCACTTACCCTTTAATATGGCTGCCAGGTCGTCACGAAATTTCCCCAAAATCGCCAGTCTATCCCCGGTAGCCTCCACGATCTCCGACTTCGCCTGAAAAACGCGTTGTCCATCCTTCTCCGTCAGCACTCCCATAACTTCACCCATTTGCCATCCGGGCGCGCCCAGAACCTGCAGACCGTCCACGCCCGGCACCAGCAAGGCGATGCAGCTGTCGCGAATCACACCGACACATTTCGGATAGCGCTCAAAAGTTTGCAGTTCGAATCCCGCAAGGTAAAGGCGCTGGAGCTGTTCAGCCGAATCAGCCATTAAAGGAATCGCTTCGTATCCGGGGTAGCCGGCTCTGTTCGAACCTGTTTTGATTCGAATCTGTTTCGAAAGGGTGCGGCTTCAGCCGCGGTTTTGGCCGCTGATAGAATGTTTTCGCAAATCCGCCATCACTGCGCCTCCGCCCGGATCATCTCAATGACATTCCCATCGCCATGCTTGAGAAAGGTAAAAACTCCGTCGTTGGCTGAATAGCAGGCAAACGCTCCGAGGTCGCTTGAAACCGAATACGCACTGATTTTGCGGCCAGTCTCCCCATCCACCACCTCAATAGACGGACTCTGCTCCCCGCCGTTCCTGAACAACAGCGCCAGCCGATTTTCCGAAACATGAAACGAGTTGGCGATCCCGCCCGGCAGCGGAGCGGCGATTTTAAGAGTCTTCACAATCTTCCCGCTAGGCGAGACCACATCGACGTCGACCGGCGCCTGAGAAGAAGCTCGCATGACATACAGGTTTCCATCGCGGCTCCTTTCCGCGTCCTTCAGATCGAGAGCCCCAGCCATCTTCGTCGTGTCAGCCAGGGCGACAGTCTGAACCGGCTGACTGGGCGCGCCTTCGCCAGCTTTCGCGCCGCTCTCCGTCGCAGTTTTGCCAGAGCCTTTTTTCGGCTCCTGAAAAGTAACTGGCGCCAGTTCCCTGCCGTCTGCCGAAAAAACTGCCGTGACACCATGCCCATGATCGTTCTTATCCATCGGATCGCGCTGCGTGCCCGAGACCAGGAAACTCCCGTCCGCAAATGCCGCAAACGTGTATACCTCAAAGTCAGCCTCGAGACGTGACGGCGATGAAGGCGATCCATCCGATGAATAATGGAGCACATACATACGCGGTTTCGTAATGCCGCTCTGCGCAATCTGATAAATGCCGCCATCGGCATCAGGAGAAAAAGCATCGACCCGATCAAGCGCCAGTTCCGAAAATGCCATCGGATCAAACAATGCGGCAGGCTTCCCCTCAGAATCGATCTTGATAACTGGCCCGCGCGGTCGGTTCAATGCAAACCTACGAATATAAAGATTGCCGTCCGCGTCACATTTGACCGGAGGATGGAACGCCCCACCCAGCTCCGAAGATAAATTTATAGTGGAGGTAGCCTGGAGCGCAATCAACGGCTCGACCACGGGCGCGGCAGCCGCAACCTCGGCGGGAAGCTCCGCAGCCAAAGATAACCCTGACGATGACGCTGCGGAAGATGGCGATGCGGATGAAGCTGCCGAATTCACTTGCCCAACCGACAACAAAGCTGTCAGAACAACCAACGCAGAAATCGCGAATAACCCGATGGCAAACCTTCTCATGACGCCCAATTCCACGCTACGCCTCGTTAGAATCCGGCAAGCGCCACTCGCCACCGATTCTCCCTACATCTTGTACTTTCCCAAATCATCATCACCCAGATCTTCCAGCCACTTGCGCAGCTCTTCGCTGGAAACCGCGGGCACCGGATTAGCCGACTGCTTCGAATTCTTCAACACCTCATCTTCAACGAAAATCGGACAGTCCACCCGCAGCGCCAAAGCCAAAGCGTCCGACGGACGCGAATCCACGCTCACAACGTGCCCTCCCCTCTCCAGCCAGATCACCGCATAAAACGTATCGTCCTTCAGCTCCGTAACCACCACCTTGTGCACCAGCGCGTCAAGCCCAGTCAGGACATTCTTGATCAGATCATGCGTCATCGGCCGAGGCGTATTCACTTTTTCAATCTCCAAAGCGATCGCATTCGCCTCGTAAACGCCCACCCATATCGGAAGCACAGTATCGCTGCCAACATCTTTCAGCAGCACAATCGGCATATTAGAAACCGGGTCCATCATCAGTCCCCGAATTTTCATCTCAACTTCCATAAAATCCTCGAATCGACCTCCGATTGACCACCGATTGAGTTTCGATGGAGCGGCGGACGTCCTCGCCCGGCCACCACAGACCACCGGTTCACCCAACCATCTCCCCCACCAGACTATTCGGAAAGCTCCCCGTAACAAGCACGTTAACGTAGCTCCCCGTAACCAGTTCGATGCCCTCCGGCACAGTAAAGTTCGTCACCTTAATCTGTGAAGTCCGCCCCACCCACTGTCCCCGAGCCGCGTTCTTCCCTTCAACCATTACATCAAGCACCTGCCCCACATGCCGCGCGTTCCGCCGAGCTCCAATCGCCTTCTGCCGCTCATTCAAAACCGCCAGCCGTCGCGCCTTCTCCGCCTCAGGAATCGCATCCTCCAACTTCAACGCCGGAGTATTCGGCCGAGCCGAATACTTAAAACTAAACACCGAGTCATACCCCACCACATCCATCAAATCCAGAGTCTCTTCAAACTCGCGTTCAGTCTCTCCAGGAAATCCCACAATCAAATCCGAAGTCAGAGAAATATCCCGCCGAGCCGATTGAATCCACGAAATCCGCTCCATATATTCGTCGCGAGTATAAAGCCGAGACATCGCATCCAGCACGCGAGTCGATCCGCTCTGCACCGGCAGATGCACATGATCGCAAAGCGCCGGCACCGCATCGATCACCTCAACAATATCCCGCCCAAAATCCCGCGGATGAGAAGTAGTAAACCGCACCCGCCGAATCCCCGCGACCGAAGCCACCGCAGCCAGCAATTCCGCAAAGCTCTTAATTCCAGAAGGGTCCCGATAAGAGTTAACGTTCTGCCCGAGTAGCTGAATCTCCGTATACCCCAAATCCGCCAGCTGCCGCGCTTCTTCCAGCACCGAAGCAGAAGTCCGCGAGCGCTCCTTGCCGCGAGTAAAAGGCACCACGCAATAAGCGCAGAACTTATCGCACCCCTCGATAATCGTGATGTACCCTCGATGCGGATTCGTGCGCGCCGTAAACTCCGTCTCAAAGCACTCGTCCGTCATCCGGTCATCAAGCCCGGTCACGCGCGACGCCCCAGTCTCCAGCTGCACCAGCATCGCAGGCAAATTCCGATACGAAGCCGACCCGCACACTAGCGACACATAAGGAGCCCGCTCAAAAATCTTCTCCCCCTCCTGCTGCGCCACGCATCCCAAAACGCCAAACTGCTTTCCCTGCGCCCGATACTTCTTATAATCCGCCAGCCGGTTAAACACCTTCTGCTCCGCCTTATCGCGGATCGAGCAAGTGTTATAAAGCACCAGCCCCGCCTCTTCCACGGTAGAAACCTGCCGATACCCCTGCGACAAAAGCGTCCCCACGACCTTTTCCGAGTCGTGCGCATTCATCTGGCACCCAAAAGTTTCAAGGTAAAAAGTCTTGGAAGCGGGCTCCGACATTGAGCCAGTATAAACCAGCAAACATCACAATCAGCAAAGACCACGCAGCGGCGGACGAATTCATCCGCCCAGTTCGGTCAATGCTTAGTACCCGCTACTCTCACGGTGAATGAACTTTGTCCGATGACGCAATGTCCAGTGACGCAATGCCCAATGACGCAATGCCCGATGGAGCGCCGGGCGTCCTCGCCCGGCCACCACGAACCTGCCCTGTTAAGTTTGTAATCCCGAATGAAGCCTGTAGCCGCGAATTAGCTGGTCGTCCCGAATTAGCCCATCGTCGCGAATTCTATCTCGTCATCCCGAACGAAGTGAGGGATCTGCATTATGCCCCTCCCCGATACCTAGAGAGTTGTCATCCTGAGCGCAAGGAACTTCACGAACCGAAGTCCCTGCGGAGTCGAAAGATCTTACACCCTCGCCCAATCTAGGAAGCATCAGGGAGTTCCCCCGCGCGCGACTCTTTCCCACAAGTTTCGTCCACCGTGATAAATTTCGGTCGTTTCCCCAGCGCAACTGAGTAATGGACAATACTGTTCCTACGTTCAACTTCGACGGTCTCAAGGCAGGTCAACTCGGAATATCGGCCGTGTATGGCTCATTTCTTGCCGAGGCGGCATCGCATTGCCTCCATTTCAATGAGCATCCGAATCCGCTACCGATAAGCGTGAGCGGCCACGTTTGCGTGTCCGGGAGTTTGGAATGGTGTCACGTAACGAAATCGAGCGAAAGGACGTGGGCCGACCTACCGGAAGCTACGGAATACGGTGCCTACGGCGTTGCCATCGTAGTCGCCTTACCACTTACTAAGAAAGGACGAGTGGAACGTTCAGCAAAAGGTACAGGGATCGATTACTGGTTGGGCGACGGCGGAGATCGGGACGGAATTTTCCAGCGCACCGCTCGCCTTGAGGTGTCCGGGATTCTTAAGGGAGACAAACCAAAGATTGCAGCCCGATTAGATGAAAAGCTGGCTCAGACCAAGCAATCAGAGGCGATGGGTCTGCCCGCTTATGTTGCAATCGTGGACTTTGGTGGCCCAGAGGTGAAACTCGTCAAGGCACCCGTGGAGGCAAAATGACGAGCGACACCCGAAACCTGCACGACAGTGCTATGGATCTGCTTGAGCTAGCCCTGCTTGAAACTCGTGCCGGCAATTTAGAACAAGGCAGGAACCTGTTCAAACAGGCATTGGACAAGGAGGCTGCGGCGGCCGATTCGGTGGCTGCGGACTATGAGCTCGAATCAACCCGTTCAATCCTTCACCGGAGCGCGGCCTCGATCGCTTTGCGTGTGGGTGACATTCGGAAAGCTAAACGATACGTAGAAGCATGGCTGGCTGGTAATGCCCCGGGGAGCCTCCGAGAAGAAATGACGGCTCTACGTGAACAAATTCTGGTGCTTGAGGCAGCAACACAGACTATCGTCTAAAAGCGCCTCGTGGACTGACGCTCATCGAACAAATCTCCAGGCGTTTCAGATCGACGGCGCCCGTGAACATCATTGGACTCGCGAAGGCACTTGGCCTAGCAGTACGGCAAGCAGATCTTGGCCCGGGGATCGCTGGCGAGATCTTCCCTGACCCTTACCGCGGTGGCACTTCCGGTTTTACAATTCGCGTGAATTCCTCCGACACCGTGAGGCAAAAGCGCCTCGCTGCTGCTCACGAGATCGCCCACTTTCTTCTGCATCGCGAACGGATCAGCAACAAACTCGTGGACGATCGGATGTATCGCAGCCGTCTCGGATCAACAAGAGAAAGCGAAGCGGAAAAGCTGGCCTACGATCTCCTGATGCCGAGGGCGCTGATCGGAGAGCTTCGCTCCTCCGGGGTGAAGGATCCCCATCAGCTAGCGGACCGATTCAATGTCCCGTTAGAGGTTATGAAGAGGCGTCTGGGAATCAGAGACTAAACGGCGGACGGCCGACATCTCGGGGCGGTTAGCCCGGCGCGGGGTCGCGCCACTTCCCGCGCCCTTCGAGAAGTGGCTACCGGACCGTCGACATCAGGAGTGGCCGTGCCCACCCAAATTTACGCGGTAATTTTTTCGTCACAAACGCTCTGTGAGCGCCATCACAGACACTCCACCACACAACATGCAACAATCTCTTCTGATTAGGGTGGGGCTGAAGTGTGTCCAAAACAGGCGTGGCAAGATCAGCGAAATGCAGTCGACCGACAACGCTAACTCCTGATTCCAGCGTATTTTACCCGCAACACCGTGATTCTAATAGATCAAGAATAATAGGGGGGAGGGTCACTCAGAATTTTGCAATCATCTCCATCACGATCGCTCCGCCAAGTGCTGCAAAAAGCGCGACAGGCATCGCGACAGCTCCAACCCGCAGAAATTTCCAGAAGCTGACTTCAACCTTTTCCTTGCGAAGCGCGAGCAGCCACAAAATCGTAGCGAGCGATCCAGTCACTGAAAGATTAGGCCCCAAATCAACTCCAATCATGACCGCATTCGCCAGCAAACCCTTCACATGCGACGCTCGCAGAGTCGCTCCAGCAATCAATCCGAGCGGAAGATTGTTTACGAAGTTATTCCCTACTCCAACAAAAAATCCGACAACCATAGCTCCGCCCGTCGCACCAAGCCTTTCCGCCCATTCCAGCCACGATTGCGTAACCGCAAGCGCTCCCTGGCTCTCGACCGCATCGACCATCACGAAGAGTCCAGCAACCAGCAGCAGAGTCGACCAGCTAATCTCGCGCGCGAGCGTCAGCAGATTACTCTTACTCTTTGCTTTGATCGAAACAACCGCAGTAATCGCCAATGCAGACAGGCAAGTAGGCAAACCGAGATCTATTTTCAGGGCAGAAGCCGTCAGCAAAACTGCGATGATCAGCGCCATTCCAACCAGCACCAGCTTGCCGTTCGCGCTCAACCTGACCTCTTTAGCCTCGCATTCGATCCGCTCGCGCAGTTCGCGGCGAAACACGAATCGCATCACAAAATAAGTTGCCCCAATCGACAAAATCGAAGGCGCTCCAAACGCCAGCAACCACCGCCCAAGCGGAGGCATTCCGGACCGAAACACCACAAGATTCGCAGGATTAGAAATCGGCAGGACAAAGCTGGCCGCATTCGCGATCAATGCACAGACAAACAAATAAGGCAGCGGACGAACCTTAGCCTGACGCACAGCCGCCAGAATCGCAGGTGTAAGCACCACAGCCGTAGCATCGTTCGACATAAAAATTGTCACCAACGTTCCAACTGCATACACCAGCAAGAAGAGCCGAGAACAGTTGCCTCCAGCGCCGCGAACAGCCACGGAAGAGACCCAACTGAAGACGCCCTGTTCGCGCGCCAGTTCCGAGAGCAGCATCATGCCGATGAGAAAGAGATATACATCAGTGCCCTCAGCGACCGCTCTCCCAGCAAGCCGAAGCGGAATAAGGCGCAAGCCAATCAGCAGCAGCGCGCCTCCGCTGATCCACCAGACCTCTGAGATGCCGCGAGGACGAATCAGCATCAGGACTATGCTGATTCCTACAATCGAAAGCAGGACAATGCGCGCAATATCGCTTGGCATTATCGCCGCTTCCCAGTTTTCTTAACCATTGATTCGAGCCCGCAGCAATAGATGCAAGGCTCAATTCGTTTGCTGCCTCACGCGAGACGTGAGATCAGGGAACTTTCTTCTAGTGAGTCGAATCCGAATACTTAACCGAACACCCATAAGGACGAGTCGCCGAGATTTCCACCTGTTTTCCAGACATCGCCTGCTCCAGCGCAAGGCTGACGTAATTCTTCGCGCCCGGAACATCGGCCAAATCAGGAGTCGGTTTGTCGTCAATCGCTCCATCGTAGATCAGCACGCCTTGAGGGTTGATGACGAACATATGCGGAGAAGTCTTGGCATCGTAAAGATGTCCGATCTCACCAGACGGATCAAGCAGCGCAGCCGTTGGAGCAGCCTGCATTTTCGCCAGATAGTCGTTCTCTTCGCCAGCCGTCATGTATCCTTGCTTGCCCTGAGCGGAAGAAAGAATCGTAAGCCAAACCACTCCCTGTCCAGTCCACTGCTTTTGCAGGCGCTGCATGTTGCCGCTGTTGTACTGCTTGCGCACGAACGGACATCCATTGTTGTGCCACTCCAGCACGACATATTTGCCGCGATAATCCGATAGATGAAAAGTCTGTCCGTTGCTAGCCGTGCCTGTGAAGTCAGGCGCAGCATCGCCGACTTTTGCAGCCGAAAGCATCGCTGGAGCGGCGCACAGCATCAGCGCAACCAGCATTCGGCTCAAAAGCTTGGAGGATAGAGTAGATGGATTCATATTCGCGTCTCTCCTTTAAGGATTATATAAAGATTGTACTGTTTGACTTGCAGGCTCGAAGCTGCCTCGAAGCGCAGCCTGCTTGCCGACAGGCACGTCGATCAGGTAGCACTGTTCTCCAGAGAGCACAAGCACCCCCTTAAGCCGCGCGATGGGTTTAACTAGCTGATCAGACTTCCGCAAAGTGAGCTGAAATCCATCAGGCAAAGGCATCAGCTTCTGCTGTGCCGCATTAGCGATCTGCGACTCAATCAGCGGAAAGAAAAGCGCCTGCGTGATCTGGTGGTCAGTATTCTGACGGTCGCCAACCGGACGACCAAGCCTCGCGGTAAGCACAACAGAATCATGAGCATCTGTAACGCTGAACTTCCAATTCGAAGGCGCAGTCCGCGGTAAAGACTTTCGCGCAGCTGCAAAGAGGTCAGCGTTGTTGGCATTGGGCACAGGCTTCTGCGATTGAACAGGAAGCGTGAGCGCAAGATCCGCCTTACCCGGAATGCACATTTCATGACTGCAGACGAGGAGCCGCGCAGTGGCACCGATTCGAACCGTCTGTTGCGGCGCAATGCCAGCGTCGGCATTCACGGGCACAACCAGCAACACGGCATCCTCATAGCCAAAATCTGCAACGCTGGACGACCCAAGCCGCCGAGGCGTAGGCCACTCAATGTCTCCGGCGCTGAGACCCGAAGGCATCTGCCATTTCACCCTTGGCGGCTCGCCCGAATCGCCTGGATTGATCCAGTAAATGTGCCAGCCCCTCTCCAGTTGAAAATGCAATCCGAGATTAAATTTTTGTCCCGGCGCGATCCACTGACCGTCGGAGATAAGTTCGAGTGTTCCGTGCGTGATGCGGACTTCGTCTGCATGTACGCTCGCCGCGCATAGCAGGAAATTAATTGCAAGAATCAGCGCTGAGAAGGTATGTCGAATCGCACCGCACGCTGGCATTGTGGTTTTGATGCTCTGAGTGCGCAATGCGCTCTTCCACATTTATATTTCGGATTTATTTGCCGGTTCATTAACCTGCCGATTTCAGGCATCGGCGGGCGAAAAATGATCGACGAAGCGAGGTTCAAAGAAACGCACGAGCCCATCGATCACAAACAACTTCAAACCTGTTCAAGTTGCGCGTCCAGAACATTCGATATTGCGCGAGCCAGGAATCCACCGCTTCGGGCGGCTCGACGTTGAGCCGTTAAGTGGCATCAAGAGGAAAATTCTGGTTCTCTCCGCCCAGCTTCTGGCTGAGATCGGCGGCGATCAACTTGCCATGAAAACGGCCGTTTTCGATGAAAATCTCACTCGTGCGGGACCCGGCGACAATCACTCCCGCTACGTAGATTCCTCGGATATTACTCTCAAGAGTTTCGGGATCGCATACCGGCCGCAGCTGCTCGGGCGAGAGTTCAATCCCGACACTGCGCAAAAAATCGTAGTCGGGATGATATCCGGTAAGAGCGAATACGAAATCGTTCTTCAACCGCAGCGGGCCGGAGGGAGTCCGCAAAACCGCGCAATCGGCGTTGATCTCCTGTACCGTGCTGTTGAAGTGAGCGGGAATTTCCCCTGCCTTGATACGGTTCTCAATGTCCGGCCGGACCCAATATTTAACGTGGCTGTGCATTTGCGCGTCACGATGCACCAGCGTCACGCGCGCGCCATGCCGCCAGAGGTCCAATGCCGCCTCGGCCGCAGAGTTCTTGCCTCCGATCACAATCACGTCAGTGTCGTAATAAGGATGAGAATCGCGATAATAATGAAAGACTTTTCCGAGGTCTTCGCCGGGAATATTCAATTCGTTGGCCAGATCGTAATACCCCGTGGCCAGCACAATCTTGCGCGCCCGGTAGTCATGGATGGCATCCTGCCGGTCGGTGGTAGCGACGCGAAATTCATTGTCCTCGCCCGTGATCGTTTTCACCCATTCGTATTGGCGGATATCCAGGTGATAGTGCGCCGCGACTCGCCGATAATATTCGAGCGCCTCCAGCCGATTAGGCTTCGCCGAGGTTGTGGTGAATGGGATATCGCCAATCTCGAGCAACTCAGAAGTAGTAAAAAAGACCATGTTGCTCGGATAGTGATAAATGGAATTGACCAGGCAGCCCTTGTCGACAATCAGAGCCTTGAACCCAGCCTTCTGAGCCTCAATTGCGCACGCCATGCCAGTGGGACCGGCGCCTACGACAAGCACGTCATTCCGAGAACCCGGCCTCGTCTCCATTTGGGCGCGCGGGAGGGTTTCCGGGATTTCATCAACGGAGGTTCTTGTCAGGCTCTTCATCAAATGGATGGAAACAGCAATTCTAGCACCGCACACTGCGGGCCGCGAACTCCGGGCTTTGTTTCAGGTCGCTTCGTCGCCGTTGTGTTAACGGACTCACAAACCGAGCCAATCCCTATTTCTTGACGCAAACCGCAATTCCATCGCGTATTGGCAAGATGGTAGTAAACAGATCTTTTGACTCGTAGATCAATTTATTGAATTCGAGAATGGCCTTAGTATGGACGTCAGGCTTGGGTTTGCTGACCTTACCACTCCAGAGAACATTGTCTGTGATAAAAAGGCCCCCGCTTTTCAATCGCGGCAGCGCTAACCGAACGACTCGCGGATAATCGGTCTTATCGACATCGTTAAAGATGATGTCGTATACATCCTTCTGCTCCGACAGAATCTCCAACGCGTCGCCGATCCGAACCGTAATCCTGGAGGCAATACCGGCTCGATCAAAATAGCGGCGTGCTTTTTCGGCGTTCTTGCGATCGCCATCGGTGTAGATGACGCGTCCGCCATCACCGACGGCGCGCGCCCACCAAATGGTCGAGTAACCGATGGCCGATCCCATCTCAAAGATCTTCTTCGCCCCACTGATCGTTGCCAATTGATAAAAGATGCGCGCCACCGCGGGACCAACAATGGGAATGTCTTCCCTGCTGGCTACACCTTCCATCTCGGCCAGGACTTCGTCGCGCTGCGGCAGCATCGAGTACAAATAATCCTCGACCTCAGGCACCGTAATTCCGCCCATGCGCCAATCAGAAATTGCAGGTTGATTGCTCATGCAGCGCCTTGTTTCTGTTTTTGCCCTTGCGGTTGAGAGCTGCCGCGATGGCTTTCCGAAATCGTCTGCCCCGGCTTCATTTCCAACACCTCCACGTCCGGAACCAGCTTCTGCAGTTGGCCAGGCGTTCCCGTGAGTTGTGGAAAGGTCCCGAAGTGCATCGGGATGACAGTTTCCGGTTGCAGCAGCTTACAGGCATGGGCAGCCTCGCGCGGCGACATGGTGAAGTGATCGCCAATCGGCAGCATCGCAATCTTCGGCGAGTACAGCTCGCGAATAATGGCCATGTCGCTGAAGACGTTGGTATCGCCAGCGTGATACAGCTTGACTCCGTTCGAAAATTCGAGCACGTAGCCACAGGCCTCGCCGCCGTAAATGATCTCATCGCCATCCTGAATCCCACAGGAGTGCACGGCGTGAACCATGGTGATCTTCACATCAGCCACGTTCTGCGTCCCGCCTTTGTTCATAGGCGCAATTTGTTTTACCCCTTTTTTCTTCAGCCACGTGCAGAGTTCGAAAATCCCAACCGCAGTCGAATTGTGCTTCTTCCCCACCTCGACCGCATCGCCGATGTGATCGCCATGCCCGTGAGTGCAGATGAGAACGTCGGCTTTCTTTACATTTTTCTCGCTTTCCGGGCACGCAGGATTACCCGCAATCCACGGATCGATATAAAGAGTGTTCCCTTCCGGCGTCTGAATGCGGAAGGTGGCGTGTCCAAGCCATGTCAGTTGTATGCCTTGAAGATTCACAAAAATTTCTCCTTGGGTAATCTTGAAATTAGGATTCTAGTGCGATGGATAATAGCGCGCAACGTTCCGCCATAAATCCGAAGATATAGATTCGATTTAAAGCATTCCGGTTGCGTCAAAACTCGTGTATAAGAATGCACAATGCCAGAACTTAAAGTATTGCTCTCACGCGAGACTATTGCCAAGCGGGTCGCCGAACTGGGAGAAGAAATTACACGCGATTTTAGCGGTCAGTCAATTATTTTTGTGGGCGTTTTGAAAGGCGCAGCTATATTTCTAGGCGATCTCGCGCGCACAGTTCCGCTCGACGCCACCTTCGACTTTATCGGAGTTTCAAGTTATGGGAATCGTCCGACTGCCAAATCGGATCCCGCTGGCCATGCGGCCTGGGACTCGCTGGGCGAAGTACGGTTGACGAAAGACCTCGATCAATCGCTTGCCGATCGAAACGTGATTCTGGTCGAAGACATCCTCGATACCGGGTTGACCCTCAACTACATTTCGAGGCTGATGCAGGCCCATCGGCCGAAGTCGATGCGAATTGCGGCCCTGCTCGACAAGCCGTCGCGCCGCAAGCAGCCGATCTCCGCCCAATACATCGGCTTCACCATTCCCGATGTATACGTCGTCGGCTACGGCCTGGATTATGCGGAGCGCTATCGAAACCTTCCCGATGTCTGTGTGATCCAAAACCCTTAGGATTTGTGGTTGGTAATTTGTAATTTTAAAGGCATCCGCCGCGAGCTGTCTAAATTGCAAATTTCAAATTACCAATCGCAAATTACCCGGCTGCTATGATGAAGCTCGTGAATCCGACAGCCTCGCAAACTGGGCGCGCTTCCGAGGTGGACCCCCTCCTGCTCGAAGTAGCCGACGTGGTCAATACCACGCTGGACCTCGAAACCACGCTGCGACGAGTCTCGGAGCTAGTCCACAACGTGATCGACTATGAAATTTTTGCGATCCTCTTGCTGAACGAACAGCGTCAGGAACTGTACATCCGCTTCAGTGTCGGATATCCACCAGGAGTCGCCGAGCGTATCCGCGTAAAAGTGGGCCATGGCATCACCGGACGCGCCGCCCAGAGCCGGCAAACGGTTCTGGTGCCAGATGTAACCCAGGAAGATACATATATTGAAGCACTGCCCAATGTTTGCTCGGAACTGGCGATTCCGCTCATCGTCAAGAATCGTGTAATCGGCGTAATCGATATTGAAGCGCGGGAGAAGGGATATTTCACCGAAGAGCACAAACGCCTCCTGACACTGATCGCTTCTCGCATGGCTGTAGGGATCGAGAATGCGCGTCTCCACACGCGCACCACGCGTCAAGCGCGCACTCTGCTGATGCTGAATGAAATTGCCCGCGAACTCACATCAATTCTGAACTTGGACGAACTGCTCAAGCGTATCGCCGAGTTGCTCAGCCGCCTGATCGACTACCAGATGTTCAGCATTCTTCTCGTCGACCCGGCAGGAGAAAAGCTGCAGCACCGTTTCGCGCAGCGCTTCGAGGAAAGACTGCATGTGAAGCACGATATCCCGATAGGCCGCGGCGTGGTGGGATACGCCGCACAGATGAAAGAAGCCGTTCTCGTCCCTGACGTCGCGAAGAGTTCTCGCTACATCGCGACCAACCCTGAGACTCGATCGGAGTTGGCAGTCCCGCTGATCTATCAGGAAAGAGTAATCGGTGTGCTCGATCTCGAGCACACAAAGCGCGGCTATTTCACCGACGATCACAAGCGGACCCTGACTACGCTGGCGGCGCAGCTGGCGATCGCAATTGAAAATGCGCGCCTCTACGAGCAGATTGCGAGGCAAGAGCAGCGCCTGGAGCACGATCTCGCGTTGGCGCGCGAACTGCAGTTTCGCTTGCTGCCGCCTTCGCTTCCGCAGATGCCGCACCTTGAGGTAGAAGCGAAATTTGTTCCCGCCCGCGCCATCGGCGGGGATCTTTATGACTTCGTTCCCTATTCGCTGTCGCGACTCGGGATCGCGATCGGCGATGTGAGCGGCAAAGGCGCGCCCGCCGCCATTTATGCCGCGCTCGTCAGCGGCATTCTGCGCTCTCACGCACCCATAGAACCGGGTCCAGCGGAGATGCTATCGGCGGTCAATCTTTCGCTCGCCGAACGCAGAATCGCAGCCCAGTTCGTCTCCATCATCTACGCCGTTTGGGACGACGAGAGGCGCACGCTGCTCGTGGCAAATTCCGGCTTGCCAAAACCAATCTACTCCCACGACGGCAAAATCGAAGTCATCGAGGCCATTGGCCTGCCCTTGGGACTGTTCGATGAAGCTGATTACGACGAAGTAAGTTTCAACGCCAAGCCCGGAGACATGTTCGTTTTCTTCAGCGACGGTATTCACGACGCACGCAATCGTCACGGCCAATCCTTTGGCCAGGAGCGCGTAGAGAAGATCGTCGCAGGTTGCGCCGACAAATCGGCAGCCTGTGTCGTAAATGAAATCTTCAAAGCGGTAAGCGAGCACGCCGCCGGCGTAGAGGCCTTCGACGATCAAACCGTAGTTACTATCAAAGTAAAAGCTGGACAGTCTTCCAGCAAACGCAAGTGAAGCCCGTACGCGAATCGATTGCCTTGCGTGATCCTGCGTTCGCATATCGCGCCGCTCGCTCTGGCGCACATTCTCAGCAGCTCTATTGCGATGCCGTGCCGCTCAAAAGCTTGGCCGCTCGCCACGGAACCCCGCTGTATGTTTATTCCACAGCCATGATTCGCGCGCGCGTGAAGGCCTTCGCCCGCGCTTTCCAGTCCGTTCCTCATACCCTGTGTTATTCCGTGAAAGCCAATTCAACGTTGGCGATTTTACGATTCATGGCAGATGAGGGTTGCGGCTTCGACGTAGTTTCGGGCGGTGAGTTGCAACGTGTTCTGCGAGTGAACAGGAGAGCATCGAAAAAAGTTGTGTTCTCGGGCGTCGGCAAATCCGGCGCAGAGATGGAACGAGCGCTCCACGCTGGAATTCTGCTGTTCAACGTGGAGAGCGCTTCGGAGCTCGATTTGCTTTCCGCAACCGCGATGCGATTGAACAAACGCGCGGCCATCGCAGTTCGCGTTAATCCTGACGTCTCGGCAAAAACTCATCCCTACATCTCGACTGGTCTGCGTCAACACAAGTTCGGAGTACCGATTCCAGAAGCGCGGATCCTCTACAGGAAGGCTGCGGATAATCCGTATCTTAACGTCGCTGGAGTGAGTGTTCACATCGGCTCTCAGATCACGGATGTCGGTTCTTTTCAGGATGCAATCGCGCGAGTTGGTGAACTTGTTCGCTCCCTGCGCGAGCAGCGATACGATATCCGTTATATCGATGCCGGTGGAGGTTTGGGAATTTCCTACGAAGGAAAACAAGGCAGTTTCGCAAGACAGATCACGGCATATGCAAGGGCCGTGCTTGGTGCATTAGGTGGTTTGAAGCTGCATTTACTGCTCGAGCCGGGCCGCTCCCTCGTGGGTCAGGCAGGTGTCTTGCTTACACGAGTTCTGTATCGCAAAACGAATAATGGCAAACGCTTTTTGATAGTCGATGCGGCGATGAACGATCTGCTTCGTCCTTCCTTATACCGTGCCTATCACGAGATTGTTCCGGTCGCGAAAGGATCGCGAGAGAAAGAAATTACTGATGTGGTCGGTCCCATTTGCGAGACCGGCGACTTTTTCGCGCGCGACAGAAAGCTCCCAGTAGTCAGCGAGGGCGACTTGTTGGCCATTCTGGATGCGGGCGCCTACGGCTCAGTTCTAGGCTCGAATTACAACACGCGAGGTCGTGCGGCAGAAGTGTTGGTGGATGGCGCGATGGCTCGAATTATCCGACGGCGTGAAAGCTTGGAGGATCAGCTGAGGACGGAGAAACTCTAATGAAAGTCGAGCATTTCGCCTCGCAGAACAGCGAGAATCCTGTTATTTCATAATCTCGTTACAGCGACTCCAGAAAGTTCATTACTGGCCGCAGCACCATATCCGGCTGTTGAATAAACAGCGCATGTCCCAGATTGCGGAACTTGACATGCGTATGGTGCGGCAACAATTGCGTGGCCAACGCCACATCTGCATCCGACATCAGACCACCCAATGCTGTGGTGGCCTGCAAAAGCAATGTTGGACAAGTAATCCCACGCAACACAGCTTCTCCATCCCAACCTTCGAGCGACGTTCCATCGAGCGTCATTTCGTAGGTGTCCGGATCGGCGCTCTGCACGCATCGCGCCCACGAGAGCAGATACGCCTCATCATTGCCGGGAAGTTCGCGAATGCTGACTGACTCATCCGTGCCCGGAACCGGCAACACAATTTTGCCGATGCCATCAGCAATCTGCTCGACAGAGCCCTTCATCCGAGCCAGTTCTCGCAATCCTGAAAATAATGCTTTATACATCGGATTACGAAGCCGCCGCCCAACGATCATGTTATCCCCGAGAATCAGCGCGCGCACCAGTTTCGGATGATGAAAAGCAACCGACAAGGCCAGCAATCCGCCCAGCGAATGTCCAAAAAGCACCGCAGGAGCCGAGATACGCTCTTCTAGCAGTCGCGCAACATCTTCGGAATATTGCGGACCATGGTATCCGCGAGCGACGTGCGATGACTTGCCATGACCGCGAAGATCAGGCGCGAAAATATGCCAGCGCAAACTCAGCGCTGGAATGATTGGCAGAAATACCTGCCACCGCCGGCCGAGTCCATGCACCAGCACCAGCGGTTGCCCGTTGGGAGGGCCTTCCGCGTAGTTCAATTGAACTTCGCCGGTATCGAAGGTGCGTTCCACCAACCCCGGTTGATAGTCACTGATAATGTGTTCGCTCACCATGCTTTCGCCATGCGGCGCCTCATCGATCTCCCCATTTGAGTTTCGTGGCGAGTACTTCGAAAAATGTTTTCTGGAAACGCAATAACCTGGCCGGATGTTCGGACTTGACGCAGTGCACGAGATCACCATCACGCACCGGCATGCCGACTTGCCCATCGAGACTTAGATATGCTTCCTCTTCGCCGGTCTTGACCTGGATTTCGATTTCGACCGTGTCTTTCACAACCACCGGACGATGTGTCAACCCGTGAGGCGAGACGGGAGTGATGACGAACGCAGCCACATCCGGTTTAAGGATCGGACCACCCGCACCCAAAGAATATGCAGTGGAACCCGTTGGAGTCGCAATAATCAGCCCATCAGCCCGATAGCTGGAAACAAACTCCGAGTCTACGAAAAGCTCGAAATAGTTCAAGCGAGCGATCGCACTCTTGCTCACTACCAATTCATTTAGCGCGGAGTGCGTGGCCAGAACGTCTCCGCCGCGGAGTAAAGAACAGCGAAGCATCGACCGGCTGTCAACGATATAAAGCTCTCTTTCAATCGCCTCGAGAGCCGGATACAGATCGCTCAGCGCAAGCTCAGTCATAAATCCAAGCGTGCCGAGGTTGACTCCAAGAATTAACGTTCCTACCTTTGCAACCGCGCGCGCCGCCGACAATAAGGTTCCATCGCCACCAAGTACGAGAGCAAGATCCGGCGACTTGGTAGCCAGTTCACTCCGCGGTACCACGTTTGATGCGGGGAAGTAAGCCGCGCTTTCCTCGTCCACCATCACCTCGTAGTGACGCTCCTGCAGCCATTTCTCCAGCGCGGGCAGGGCCTCGGATAGCTCAGGACGGTCCGGCTTCGAGATGATGGCGATCGTTCTTGGCCGTGTTGAACTTTGCGCAGACTCGGGCATGGCTTGGAGATTTCTTGTTGTCTATTCTGAAGCTGGAGTTTCGATTGTACAGAATCAACTGATGGCAAACGGTGCAAACTCGGCATGAAGCAGGAATTCGCGGTTACCCTCGCCGCCAAGAATAGGCGACTCGATCCATTCGCAGCGCGTGCATCCGAGTCCCACGAGCGCCGCTTCTACCTTAGCGATGGCCGACTGCTGCGCCGTTTCGTCGCGCACGATTCCGCCTTTACCTACCTGTTCCCTGCCCGCCTCGAACTGCGGCTTCACGAGAACGACGATCTCAGTGAAAGACGAAGCTGCGCGAATCATCGCCGGCAGTACCAACGTGGCCGATATGAATGACACATCCATGGCGATGAAGTCAACGTGCTCGCCAATGTCGTCGGCCTTCAGATAACGCGCATTTGTCTTCTCGATCAGCCGAATGCGCGGGTCGTTACGCAACCCGAAATCCATCTGCCCATAACCGGTATCGACAGCAATCACTTTGGCCGCGCCATGCTTCAGCATGCAGTCGCTGAAGCCTCCTGTGGATGCGCCCACATCCAGACAAACCTTGCCGCGAAGATCGATTCGCCAGTGCTCGAGAGCCTTCTCGAGTTTTAGCCCTCCACGGCTGACATAACGCAGATCCTCACCTAGCAGGCGGAGAGTCGAATCGGAGTCAACCGACGCCCCCGCTTTCTCGATTTTTTGCTGGTTAACAAGAACTCTTCCCGCCAGGATGAGCGCCTGCGCGCGCTGCCGCGACCGCGTCATCCCACGTTCTACAAGTAACTTGTCCAGTCTTGTTTTTCCCAAAATGGGTCAATACAGCAAGCACCCTAGGCAGTGCAGAATGTTGAAGTTATTGCGTTACGGATGTTTACATTGGTATGGTGCCACTTTTCCACAAACTTTTCCTCAACCGTGTTGAAAAGTTCGGCAGAAGCGACGTTGTGTCGGCAGCGAGTAAACATAAGCAGATCCAGTGTAGCGACAATTATCTACTTCGTGATCGAAATTCAGATCAGAATTTGCACTCTGGATCACCCGATGAAGATCACCCGATGACCCAATCGCCAGATGCTCCACTCATCCAGCAACTTCTTCGAGAAGCTTTTCGTCGATATCAAAGTTGGAATGCACGTTCTGCACATCGTCATTGTCTTCGAGCGCTTCGAGCAGGCGAATCATCTGCGTCGCCTGCTGACCTTCGAGCTTGATGTAGTTATCAGGAACCATCGCCACACTAGACGACGCAGGCGTAATGCCAGCCTTCTTCACCGCTTCCAAAACCGTTTCGTAGGCGGAAGGCTCCGTCAGGATCTCCCAGTTCTCGCCCTCGTCTTTCAAGTCCTCGCCGCCCGCTTCGAGAATAATGTTCATCAAATCGTCTTCCTTGGCTGCGGACTTAGGAACTACGATGTCGCCCTTCTTGTGAAACATCCATGAGACCGCGCCCGCCTCAGCCATGTTTCCGTTATTCTTTCCGAACACGTGACGAATCTCGCTCACTGTGCGATTGCGATTATCGGTAGAAATTTCCGCCAGTAAAGCCACGCCGCCCGGACCATAGCCTTCAAGAATAAATTCTTCGTAAGAGGCACCTGGCAACTCACCCGTCCCGCGCTGAATGGCGCGCTTGATATTGTCCGCAGGCATGTTTTCGGCCTTCGCGGCGAGAATCGCCGTCCGCAGCCGCGGATTCATATCAGGATCGCCCCCTGATTTTGCCGCCATCGCAATTTCCTTGATCAGACGCGTGAATATCTTGCCGCGCTTGGCGTCGAGTGCGCCCTTCTTATGCTTGATGGTTGCCCATTTCGAATGGCCGGACATAGCTCTACCTCACTTGATTCTTCTCTAATTTTGAGTTGCGCTGATTCTCGTCGCGCTGGTTCTCTTTGCGATGATTCTCGGAATCGCGGATCCGCCCGCGGAGGAAAATCACAGATCAGCCTCGATGTAAAACCTTCAGGCGAAACGAGATTATAACACGGCTCGAACGAAAAACCGCACGATTACAAAGCCTCTCCAGTCCCAGATTGCGATCCGGTATACGACCATCTCCGGTACGAGAACGTCTGTCTTTCACTTGCGCTTCAGCCAGTTGCGCTTCAGCGGCAACCACTGCTGCGTGTATGCTTTCTCAGGACTGATTTATGGCATCGCTAGCCACGAAAAACTGTGTTCCCTGCCGCGGCGGCGTGGCGCCGCTTAAAGGAAAGAAGCTCACCGAAATTCATCGGCAGTTAGCCGATCCTGCACAGTGGAATGTTGTCGAGGAACATCACCTCGTGCGCAGCTATAAGTTCCCTGACTTCAAGTCGGCCCTCGCCTTCGTCAACCGCGTTGGCGCGATCGCAGAGGAGCAAGGGCATCATCCAGATATTCTTCTCGGCTGGGGTAAAGTTGAGATTACGACCTGGACGCACGCCGTCGATGGATTGACGGAGTCGGATTTCATTCTCGCCGCGAAAATTGATCAGCTGACTTCTTGAATCTCAACTGTATAAAACTGCGTGGAAGCGAGTCCGCCAATCGAAGACTATAACTTCAACGACGAGGCTGTCGCATTCCGGCGCACCGAAAGCCCCCATAGCGTCGCGGGGATGAGCATCAGCATGCCAGCTACGCTGGCGACGTTTCGCGCCGCGAAGCCCCAATCCACAAAGCGGCCGGCCAGATAAGCTCCGACCGCAATCGTGAACATGGAAAGACCCAGATCGGCGGCAAAGACGCGGCCACGATACTTGTCATCGCTCTGCATCTGCAACAGCGTCGTCGAGAAGACCCACACAATTGAACTTCCGAAGTGCGCCAGAGCCACGCATAAACAGGCTTGCCATAGATGTCCCGACACGCCCAACATGGTGTAACCAGCAGCCGCGCCCAGATAGCCCCAGAAGATCGCAACCTCCAACCGTCGTTGCCAGTGTCCCGCCCACGACGCTGCAAAGAGCGGCCCGAGCAAAGCGCCCAACCCGCGGGCGCCGAGGAGCAGACTCATCCCGAGAAACGCGCCGCGTTCGGGAGCCATGCCGCGCCAGCGAATGGCAAATTCATTTTGTCCCATCACCGTGAAGAGCACCCATCCTGGTCCGATGATCAGGTTTCCGAATTTCACAAGAACTGTCGAGCGCAAGCGGGCGTGTGCGCGCACATAGCGAATACCAGCAAGGATGGGCGAAAAATCCACCAACTCCTTCGGCTGGAACTTGCGGCCGCCGTCGGTGTGAGGTTCAGGAAATCGCATTCCCCAAATCAACGCGGCTGAGGCCAGGAACGACAGAGCATTCAGCAGAAAGACTGCGTTGCGCCCAAACAACGCCGCGACCACGCCTCCGAGAGTTGCGCCCACCATCAGGTTCACCGACCACGTCGTCGAGGAGAGCGTGTTCGCTACCACCACGTCTTCCCTTTCCACAATGTTTGGGATCACAGAATTGCGCGCGGGCTCAAAGAAGGCTACGAGAAGCGTCTCTGCCATCAACAACGGATAGACGAGCCAGACCATTCCTTTCGAGCGGATGAAAAGCATGCAAAGCACGATCAACATGCGCCCGAGATCGGCCGCAATCATGACGTGCTTCCGTCGCAGTCGATCGTTCACTACACCAGCGGTAGGTCCAATAAAAGTCTGCGGCAGAACCTGGAGCACGAGAGCTAATGCGACCGATCCCGCGCGGCCGGTGAGCTGTAACAGCAGGTTGTAAATGGCTAGCGTGTAGAACCAATCGCCAATTTCGCTGACAACCTGGGCGCTCCACAAGCGGCGAAAGTTGCGATTGCCCCTGAGCAGGCGTATGTACGAAGCCAGCGTTACCGGACTGAGCTTCAATTCAGGAGCAGTTTCCATTCAGATGTGAGATCAGGATTCACAGCATACTGGATCCAGTACGAAACGTCGCAGCTGAAGCGTCATGCAAGTCTTAAGGAAATTTATGCAAAGAAATGCAGCACGACAGCGGCTGAATGTTTGAAAAGTTTTGTAATCGCGAGTTTTTGACGAACAGTTCCCACAAAAACCGCATCTTTAGATAAGCCATGAAAGTCGACTAATTGGAGAAGCGTTTGCGACGGTTCTAGGCGAAGGGAGTATCACGTGCGAAACTTGGGCTCAGCGGTACTGCTGGTAATGATGCTGGCTCTGAATTCTTCTGCATCGCCTGCGGTCGTGAAGTCTTCCGTTGTTCCCGAATCGGGCCTTCTCGTGCTACTCGGAGGCGGACTGGTCGGATTGGCTGCATTGATTCGCCGCCACTTCAGCGATTAATTTTCCTTCCTTGGTTAGATCTCTCTCGATTAAAACTTTCAACCTCATCAGGGTTTTGCTTGAACTCTCAGTCATGTTGTCTACCATTGCGAAGGCTTTCCGTTCCTGATCATATCGAGAAAATATTGGTGAACTCGGCGGTCGTTGCTCAACTCAGGGTGGAAAGTCGCTGCGAGCGTCTTGCCTTTACGCACCAGCACTGGGACTTCGTGTTTGTCTTTGCCCTCGGTCGCTATTATTTCGACTCCGTCGCCCACGCGTTCGATTTTTGGAGCACGTATGAATACCATTTCGACTGGCTCGTTGAGGAATAGTCCTTCGCGGATGGAGCTGTCGATCTGGCGGCCGTAGGCGTTGCGGCGCACAGTTATATCGAGCGCGCCCAGCCCTGACTGGCTCGGATTCTCTACTTCTGTGGCCAGCAGGATACAGCCTGCGCAGGTGCCGAAGGTCGGCTTCGCGCGCACGAACTCTTTCAGCCTAGCGAGTCCTTCTTCGCCGAGCAGCTTCAGAAACGTGCTCGATTCGCCGCCAGGAATGACGAGTCCATCGATCTCGTCCAGTTGCTCGGGCTTTTTCACGAGAATGACTTCCGTGCCGAGTTCTTCGAGACGTCGCCGATGCGCATCGAAATCGCCTTGCAGGGCTAGAACTCCGATTTTCATGAAAATGACGGTGGAGTGACCCCCTACCCCCTTTTCATCAAAGTCTTGATAACACAAAGCTTGCCGGAGGGGATACTTCGCAAAGTATTCATTTTAGATAGTTTAAATGTAAAGTCTTGAATGCAAGAGATTTAGACTCGCGTTCGACTTCAGCGACCCAAGAGCGCCATGGGTCTAGCCACCATTTCCAGCATCGATTAATTTGCTTCCTAATGTCAATCGAAATGCACCGAACTGTTGCTGGGACTCGGCGAGCGCGGAGTGACTTGTGATGTCGGGGAACGATGGCGGTGGACTGCGACGTTAGCACGAGCATGGTTTTGAGAAACGCGAACCTTTCTTCAGCATCCAAGGATTTCTATGCCAAGCACGAAACAAAGAAGTGCTGCCAGAAAAAACATTAAGAAAGCGGCCACAGCCGCGAGAAAAAAGAAAACAATCGCACATCTTCCGAAGTCCACGCGAACGCTGCAACAACCGGAGTATTCTGTCGGGGGAAAACGCCGCTGGAGGGCTCAGATGCGGTTGCTACTTTCCCTGCCTGCCGTCTCTTGGGTTATTCTCCTCACCGTCGCCGTCTCCATTGTGGGTTCCGCCGCTTCAGCCCAAGACATCTTTGTAACGCCCGCCCCAACGCACCGTTTAGTGGTGTCGTTAATATAGAGCGGACCCAGGTTCAGCCTGACGGCTCCATCATCAGCTTCAAGACAATCCGCGAAATTGGTCGTGACAGCCGCGGCCGCATCCATAACGAGTCGAGGCTGATGGTCCTTGCTTCGGATGCGAAGACGCCGCAGCTCGTGCGCGTCCATCTGTACGACCCACAGACGCGTATCGCTACCTATCTAGATGCCCAAAAGAAAGCCTTCTGGACAGAGACGGTGAATCACCCGCCTTCGACGACGCCACCCACCGTACGCTTTGCCTCACCGGCGGGTAACGGCCTTCCACAAAATGAGTTCACGGAAGAGGAAGATTTGGGCATTCATGATATGGAGGGAGTGCAGGTGCGCGGGGTGCGTGAAAGTCAAACGATTCCGGCCGAGACTAGTGGCACAGGTAAGGAGATCGTTATTACGGACGAATACTGGTACTCGGATGATCTCCGCATCAACCTGATGATCGAACACAACGACCCGCGCAAGGGAAGCGTGACCATGAGGGTTACTCAGGTCGCGCTCACAGAGCCCGATTCTGGCTTTTTTGAAATTCCAGACGGCTACAAGCCAGCCACAGCGGGACCGCGTAAGCATCAATAAGACAGTGGGGCGTCCCTTACATTCGCCCCAACACGACTGAGGATAGGCAGATAGCAACGGCTTATCGCTTATCAGCCGTGCGCAATGGCGGTGCCGAAAAGATTTTCGCGAATTGTACCGGCAAAGATGGAGTCGCTCCGGATTGCGAACAAACGTACCGAGCGACTTCATTGGCAATCGAATTGATCTGGTCCAAATCCATTTTCCGGAGAAGTCCCAGAACCATGGCAGCAGTAAATGAATCTCCCGCCCCCACCGTGTCGACGACCTGTACAGGATGAGATTCGCAATCAGACCATCGCTGCCCCGCGTCAGATGTTTGATAAAGTAAACTGCCATTCGCTCCGCGTGTAAGCGCGACTATTTGCAATTTGAAAATTTGCGCCAGCCGTTCGATCTGCTGCTCAACGGAGCCGATGACATCTAGCATTTTGGCGAGAACCGGCAATTCATCATCATTCAACTTCACAACATTCGCCAACTGCAGCGATTCTTCAATAACAAGCCGCGAATAGAACCGTTGTCTAAGATTGACGTCAAACACGCGCAGCGCCTGCGCTCGCGTCGATCCCACCAATTTCTGAATCGTGTGGCGTGAAGTCTCCGAACGCTGTGCCAGACTCCCGAAGCATGTTGCGTCCGCAGCGCGCGCCGCCGCGAGCGCTTCCGAAGTCGCAGCAATGAAGTCCCAAGCCACATTCTCCTGAACTGTGAAATGCGCCAGCCCGTCCCCAGAAAGTTCGACCTTCGCCGTCCCCGTAGGCGCAACGTCATCCACCTGCACCGCACTGTCAGAGAGTCCCATCTCCCTAAAACGCCGAATGATTTCGTTCCCGTAATCATCCTTTCCGACCCGTGTGATGACGTGAGTTTGCGCCCCAAGAGCGTGAGCGTGATAGGCGAAGTTTGCCGGCGCACCGCCAAGCTGTGGCCCGGTCAAAAGCAAATCCCACAGCACTTCTCCCATGCCCACAACATTGAAGTCCATGGAAACCTATTCGATACCCAGTTGTTTCTGGATCTGTTCCAGCGGAACGCCCTTCGTCTCCGGAACCAGCATCTTCACCCAGATAAGTTGAAGCACCATCATGCAGGCAAAAAATGAAAACACATAGCCAGGCGGAAACGCAGTCACAATCTTCGGGAAGAAAGTTGTCAGCAATGCAGCGAAGATCCAATGCGTAAAGCTTCCAAGCGCCTGCCCTTCGGCGCGATGACGATTGGGAAATATCTCGGAAATGAAAACCCAGATCACCGCTCCTTGGCCGATAGCATGCGCTGCGATAAAGGCAAAAATGCACGCAGGCACGATCAGATAATGTCCGTTAAAAAAGGCCCATGCGACCAGCCCGAGCGAAGCGATGTAACCAAACGATCCGATAAAAAGCAGCGTGCGACGACCAAGCCTGTCGATCAGCCAGAGCCCGACAAATGTGAATACAAGATTCGTGAGGCCAATGCCAATCGATTGCAGCAACGCCGCCTTCGCAGCCAGACCAGTAAGTTCAAAAATACGCGGAGCGAAATAGAGAATCGCATTGATCCCCGACATCTGATTGAAGAACGCAATCAGAATTGCCAGCATGATCGGTTTCCGCAGACGATAGGTCCAGAAATGACCTGACGACGCGGTTTCCGACGATGCAGCGGCAATTTCATCCGCCTCAGCTTCGATTTTTGACTTCGAGGCTTCGGGCTCAATCCGTTGCAAAACTTCAATGCCGGCGGCGCGATTGCCTTTCTCGCTGAGCAGCCAGCGCGGACTTTCCGGCAGGCCCAGGCACATCAGTGCGTACAAAAGGGACGGAAACGCGGCCACACCAAGCATCCATCGCCAGGCATTCTCGCCGATGCCAGCCAGCAACGCATTAGATACAAACGCGATCAATATGCCAAATACGATGTTGAACTGAAACATGCCGGCGAGTCGTCCGCGATATTTCGGCGGAGCAATTTCCGAGATATAGAGTGGAGCCGCCACCGTAGAGATGCCGATGCCAAGTCCACCAATAACGCGGGCGATGATGAATGAAGAAACATTCGTCGCCAATCCAGAGCCGACCGCGCCAACAAAGTAAAGGACGCCGATCCATAGCAGCGTAGCTTTGCGTCCGAAGCGGTCTGCAGGCCAGCTCCCAATCAGCGAACCTACGACTGTTCCATAAAGAGCAGAGGCCATCGCAATCCCATGCAAGCCAGGACTGAGACCCCACAGCGACTGAATTGTTTTTTCCGCGCCAGAAATAACGACCGTGTCGAAACCGAAGAGAAACCCGGCAAGCGCAGAGGTGAGTGACCAGAAGAATACGCGACCATTCATAGGAGGTGGAATTGATAATCGCATCTCACGATATACACATCGCGGATGCCGCGCAAATCCGATTTATCCCTCCATAGTGGTTATCTCCTAGTTGCAGCAGGTTGTCCCACAACAAGCCTTCGTTCCGGTGTCTGCTGGTTTCACGGCCCGAACGAAGGCGCTCAGGATCTTGCCATCCACCTCAGGTGCAATCGCGTCGACATCAACGCCGGCCGCCGAGAGAAACTCACGCGTATCTTCTGCGCGATAGACCCGCGTCGGTTCGATGTTTATCTGCTCGAAGCCCACCGCGGAGAGTTTGTCGCGATATTCGTCCTCTCCTAGCGCACCCGCCACGCACCCGACCCATAGCAGCACGCTTTTGCGGATCTCCGGTGAAATGTCGCCCCGGGTAACGACATCGGAAAGAGCAAAGCGGCCGCCCGGTTTCAGCACACGAAACGCTTCCCGCAGGACGCGATCTTTGTCCGCCGAAAGGTTGATCACACAATTCGAGATAATCACGTCCACCGAGTTGTCTGGCAGAGGGATATGCTCGATCTCGCCCTTCAGGAACTCGACATTCTCAGCACCCGCCTTACGCTTATTCTCGTTGGCGAGTGCGAGCATCTCGTCGGTCATATCAAGACCATAGACCTTGCCGGTGGGCCCGACCCGTTTCGCGGAAAGCAGGACATCGACGCCACCTCCGGAGCCGAGATCGAGGACCACTTCCCCTGGATTTAATTTCGCCAACGCTGTTGGATTTCCACAGCCCAGCGAGGCAAGCATAGCCTCTTCCGGCACTTGTCCCGCCTGCGGGGGATCGTACAGATTGGAGGTGATTGGGTCGCAGCAACCCAAGCCGCTCGCCGCGGTTGCTCCGCAACAACTACTTCCGCCAGACTTCACGCGTAAGGCAGCCTGGCCGTATTTTTCTTTGACTACTTCCTTGATGTCGGTGGCGCTCATGATGCCTTCTCCTATTTACAGAGCTGGATGATATTTCGTGGTTTGACTGCCTTGTTTCGAGTGCAGCATTCGGCGTAGAGGAATTGCAGAAGTTCCTGCAGCGCTTCTGTGTTGGCGGTGTACCGTAAAAAGGTGCTCTCGCGGCGGACTTGCACCAGTTCTTGGTTCTTCAATTTGTCCAGGTGGTGCGAAAGCGTGGAATTTGGAATGTCCAGTTCGGACTGGATATCGCCTACGACCAAACCGTCCGGATGGGAAGACAACAGCAATTGCATGATTCGAAGGCGCGGTTCGGTGCCCATCGCGGAGAGCATCTCGGCGTACCTTGCAACCTGCTCAGTGCTCTTCCTGTTCGAGGTTGTTGGCATATTTCCATGTTTGCAGAAATATAGAGTAGGGTCAAGTGAATGTTCACGCCCATTCACGCGCGCGCGATATCCAGCCGATTGGATTCGCGGAGGGCGGTCACTTCTTGTTCTAACCTATCCAATCGATTCAATTCCGCCTGAACCGCAGGCTCGCCGTCTTCTTTTACTTTCCGGGCACGCAGCAAGGCCTTTTCCGCAATCCTACTGACCTCATGAAGCAGCTTGCGAATCTCAGTTTCTAACCTTTCTCGGCTCTCCTGAATCCGATTGAGGACGTCGCTTTGCACACGAGTGCTGTTGAATTCGAGCAGTCTCGTGAGAAAGCTTCGGGCCTCATTCCTAATTACCCACCGGGCGCCTGCCAGGCCAAGAGCCAAGTCGGCCAGCCAGCGCAGCGGCGAAGCGGGCTGTGCGACGTCAATGAACTCCAAGAAAGTGAATTCCGAGCGAACGCGAAAACCCTTCTCAGGATCGAGAGCATGGGGCATCCGCGCCAATTCGGGAATGCCGACAGTCGCGAGCTTCTTCAGAAACTCGTTTGCCACATCTACGAACCGCAAGGCAACACGCCGGTATTCGTCCTCTGCTTCTTCCTGCTCGGGCTTCAACCATGGCATGACGTGACGGCGTGCCAGTTCTTGCGCCTCGTGGAAAGTGCACCGGCGATACGATGGACCGAGCCAGCCAGATATCGATTGCAGTGAAACGTCGAACTCCTTGTGCGCCTGCGGCAACACGCGTGCGAGAAATGTCTTATGACGATCGACGAACATGTCTGAAATATGCTGTTGTTCGGCCATGAAAAGATAGCCGAGTTCCCTCATCGAACGCTCGGCGTCGGCAATGGTGTGTTTCATTGCGGCGATGCGCGTCTCCGACTCTTCGATCGGCCGTTGAAGTGCCTCGCGCTCTTCCGAGATGATCACAAGGAGCTGCTCGCTGATCCGCTCTAGTCCACGTTCGCAGGCTGCCTGAATCAAACGACGGCCCGATCTTGCGATCAGATGGTTCAGAGAAGCGACCAGCTTCTCCCAGTCCCGACCGGTTCCGCGATGTTCGAGTTGTTCCGCCGCGCTGACCTCAAACAAAGATCCGACAGAATGTTGCGGGAGCCGCTTTTCGAGCTGGCGTCGGGCGAAGGCCACCGCTTCGGCTCGTTCTGCGTCCGTGGTGCGATCCGCCTTGTTAACGGTGATAATGAGATCCTGAACGTGCCGCGCGACTGCCTCAACCAGTACGAGTTCTTCGCCCGCTAGCGGAGGATCCGCTCCGATCACGACCAGAGCCGCATCAATATGAGGAATGAAAGCCTGGGTTGCTGCCGTATTCCCAGTGAACACCGATCCCAAGCCAGGCGTGTCCACGAAACACATGCCGGTTGCAAGCAGTGGACTGGGCACAAAGATTTCCAATGCCGCAACATGCTTCGCGTTCTCAGGGTTCTTCTCTTCGGAGACATATTCATCGACGCTCTTAACCGGAATTTCTGTCCAGCCGCCAGCCGCTTCAAAGCGTACGCGAGCGGCCGCGTGGCTTCCGTAGCGGACGATCGTGGGAACGGTCGTCACCGGCACCACTCCAGTCGGCAGTACGCTGTCGCCCACCAGTGCATTCAGGACAGAGGATTTTCCGCGCTTGAACTGACCGATACAAGCAACGTAGAAGCGTCCCTCCGATACCCGTTCTGCCAGGGAGCGCGCATCTGCAGCGACTTGTTCGGCGCCAAACCCGTCAGCCAGCTCCGCCAGCCGTATGAGCGCTGACTCTCCGTGAGAATTCTCAAGGAAGACCCGCCGATCCTCGGGCGCCACGGATACCAACCGTGAGGAAGCGCGCTTGCCGAGCAGCGAATCTTCTTTCGAATCTGTCCTCATAGATCGTCCGTGACCCGCCTTGTTCCATTCTTACCTGGCTACGAAGCTGGAGAGCGCACTCCTTCCTGGTGCACGTAGCGGATCACCTCCACCTCAGACATAGCAATCAGTCCCTCATCCACCATTTCATCGAGCACAGGAATAAGGGTCCTGATTTTTTCCTCCGTGTCGATCACGGACACCATGATTGGCCGGTCTGACGAACGAAGCAGATGTCGTTTATGGATCAGGGTACTTGCACCATAACCTTCAATTCCGCGAAATACGCTGGCACCAGCGATGTCGAGTTCCCGGCACTTGATCACAATCGCTTCATAGAGCGGTTTGTTGTGCCACTTGTCATCCTCGCCGAAATGGATGCGCAGCATCTTGGCTTTGCCTTCCAGCTTCATATCTGCATCTCCTGCCGCCGGTCAGATTTCTGGTAATTGTGGGTGTACTTAATAACGTCGACGTTGGAGAGCACGACCAGGCCCTGCTGCACCATTTCGTCGAGAATCGGCATGAACGCCTGCACCTTTTCTTCTGTATCAACGATCGACAGAAGGATAGGACGATCGTGCGAAAGACTGAGGGCAGCATCCTTGTGGATGCGCCGGTTCGCGCCGTAGCCCAGAATCCCGCGATAAACCGTTACGCCAGCGATATCGTGCGCGCGTAAGCCGTTGACGATTGCTTCATGGAGAGGCTTGCCATTCCACTTGTCGTTTTCCCCAATGTAGATGCGCATCATCTTGGCCTTGCCTTCCCGCTTTAAGGGAGGGCCTTCGGAGGCGCCTCGTTTCTGCTTCTTCTCGGCCGGTTTGACGATGGTGGTATCGTGCATTTCAATCAGACCGGTGCCGACCATCTCGTGCAGCTTGGGCAAAAGTTCTTCCACCTTCGCTGCGGTCTCAATGAACTCGACCTTGACCGGTAGATGGACCGCCAAGTCGACAAGGCGGGTGGTGTGCAGATGATGATCTGCACCAAACCCTGCGATGCCCCGAGTCACCGTTGCACCCGAGACGCCATGAAAAAACAGAAAGTCTAGAATAGCGGCATAGGCAGCCGCGCCGTGAAACTGCTGATCTTCCGCAACGTAGACGCCGACTTTCTTACCCGGCCCTGGTGTCAGCACATTTTTCTCCTGTCGTTAAAGTTCTCTTTGACCCACCAAAACTCAGCGGCACTACTACAACGTCCACCGAAGCCTCTAGGGATCGCGCAAATTGGACATGTATCCTTGGTAAGTGCCTGGCCTACGTTAGCTCCCGCTGTTGAAGTTTCCGCTTTCATGGAATCACTCTCCCCGCCATAACGCCTCCCCACACTGCAACAAACCCAACGATCACGCTCAGTGCCACATAAAGCAAGCCCAGGCCGATCTGGCCATCCTGGATAGTGCGCAATGTTTCATATTCGAAGCTAGAGAAGGTCGTGTAGCCTCCGATGAAGCCAATTAGGATTAAGTATCGCCAGTTCGGGCTCCAGTGAGTCCTCGCTGTCAATAAAGCAAAGACTAGGCCGATCAGGAACGAACCTGTAACGTTGATCACGAATGTTCCGTAGGGAAATCGCGTTCCCATTCTGCTGCCGATATAACTGCCCAGCCAGAAACGCAACATCGAACCTAGACAACCTCCGAGACCCACCATCACGTATTTCAGCAAGTCGCCTCGTTCCTTTCCTTTTCCATGCACTTCAACAGACTTACCGGCCGCTCAGGAAGCCACAGTCGGCTCAGATCGGACGCCTTCCAAGCCCTCTAGATCACGACGAATGGTGCTTTCTTGTTCGCCCGGCGACGCATGATCGCCGAGCAACCTCTCTACCTGAGCACGGTAGCCGTTGGCATAGGCGTCAAATCTGCGTTGAATCTGCCCCAAGGTTCTCTCTGACCAGTCATACAGCAAAGCGTGGTAGGCCGATAAGGATTTCGTGAGTTGACCTCCGATCATATCCGACAGGCGCTTGGTCACTATCGATCTCGAAATGTTTTCTCCGAGCAGGCCGAACAGGAAGGGCCGCTTTAAGTGGACACTGAGTTCGCCTGGGTCAAACGCTGGCATTTCTCGCACCACGCCGGAGAACTGCTGTTCCCCAGGCACGTCCTCGACCTCAAGCACCTTCGCGCTGGCGCGGAGAGTTTCATCGAGTTTGTGCGCCATCGCATCCATACGCACGCGAAGAGACTCTTTTTGTTCCTGAACCGTCCCTAGCACCGCGTTGCGCACAATACGCTCAATTGCCTCGTCTTCCGAAACGCCTTGCTTGGACCAAGCCTCGACCAGCGTAGTGGCCGCAAAGCGCAATGTCCGAGTACTTGAATATTCCAGGTCGTCCGCCACGCCTCGCGCTATCTTCTTCATCTCCTCTAGACGGCCACTGGCCTGACGCAATTCAGCCTCGACGACGCGCAGCTGTTCTACCTTTTTTGGCGAGATCTGCTCCTTGTCCTTGCGGCGCAGGCGAGTACGCAAGGCCATCTCTACCGATTGGCGAAGCGCTCCAAGCTTGCGCCGGATGGAACAAAGCTTCAGTTCCTGACGCCGACTGTACAAGGGAGCAATGTCTGCTCCGAACCAATCTTCGACGAGATCTTCTCCCAGAACTCTGCTTCCGGGCATCACGCTCACGGCGCGCACCGCCAGGTCCAGGTTCAACTCTTCTTTAATGTGATCCTTCACATATCCAATCACCCGCGAACGATCTTCGAGCGTCAACAGATCTGCCTTGCTCAACAAGACCATGGCCGGAATTGCCGCGTCATAGAGAATCTGAACGCTCTTAAGATCGTCGGGAGTCAGAGTTGATGCGGCATCGATGAGAACAACGCCCAGGTCACACCGCGGCAAATAAGCGAGCGTTTCGGCGGCTCCACGAGTCGCCAAAGAACCCAGGCCGGGAGTATCGACGAATGCGATGCCCTCGCGAAGGCGAGGCGATGGGAGCTGAACTACGATTCTGGTTACATGCTTTTCGTTTCCACGATTGAACTGCTCGGCCACGAACTCCGGCAAGTGCACGATGTCAAACACTTCGGCCGTTCGATTGGCAAACCAGACGTGGACTGCGGGAGTCTTGCCGTACAGCAAGCGTGTCGGAACCGCGGTAATTGGAGTGACTCCCACCGGAAGCACATCGGTCCCGAGCATCACATTCAATAGAGACGATTTGCCCGAACTGACGCGTCCAAAGAGGGCGATTTCGAAACTGTTGTCCTCCAAGCGATCCAGAATCATCGACAACGTGGACCGGAATTCGACCAGTCCGTGCTTGCCGATGAGCGACTCCAGCTTCTTGAGAACCAGTGTCTCGTCTTCAGTTTGTTCCAGTCGTTCCAAGCGTTCCCGCAGGTTTTCCCTGGACCCACGAATTAGATATTGATCGAGCTGTCTTACCAAACCCTGGAGTTCTCCAGCGATGCCATTCAGTTCAACCGCAGCCGCGGGAGGAACTTCGCCGTAGCCGCGCATGTATTCGGGCTTTAGTTCCTCGGTGGCGATATCCACGAAGGTGAGATAGGAATGCAATGAACGTGAAACAGGGATATCAGCCGGCGGCCGCTCAATACCCTGACCATCGAGTACCCGAACCAACTGGGCTCGAATGCGGCCGATGTAGTCTTCGATCACACGCCGCTGGGCTGGACTCAGATCAGGAGCGTATTGCGGAAAAGCTAGATTGGAGGTCGAAACGTTGAGGGCGCTTTCCATCTCCGCCAGCAACCTATCAATGTGGCGGCAGGTCACGCTAAGGCGCCGCTCATGGTTCGAATTGAGCGAATTGGGCCCGCTCGTCACCTTACACTTCCCCAGTTCATGCGAAAGTCGATGTATAGCGGCGAAATCTTGATGTGTTCCTGAGAGCGGTACTTCGGACAAGTTGCCATATTGATCAATGCGATGATCGCTCCCGGATTCCCTGCGCTGAATTCCAGGACTTTGTTGAGGAATTCGTTGATGTTTGTGCCGGACAGACCAGAGTGCTTGATCCGCTCACGAGCAAATTGCTCGGCCGTCGAGTCGTCGAAATTGCGGACTTCACACTTCTGCGAACGGTCGCCATAAAGCAGCTGGAGAAAACCCGTGTCTTCCATGTGGCTGGAACGCGCTACCGCGCTCACCGGAGTCGAACCCCATCCCATGACTTCGCGAACCGCCGATGCAAACGTGTACGACGGCCGCTTGAGGTGGTCGAGCACAATCGAGTATTCACCTTCCCTCAATGCGTCCATCACAATCCCTTTCAATGAAACCGCGGACTTCGTCGTAATCGCATCCTCGTCGCGAAATGCTTTCCCGGCACGCGGACTCTGCAATCGCAACAGACTACGCGCGAGACTGCGAAACATCACGTTGGTCGTGGCCGAGTCCTCGCAGTAGAGAACCGACCGAAACTCGGGCAGCACACTACGGAGCAGAAGTGTTTTGCCAACTCCCGATGGTCCGTAAATGAGAAACGGGCGCCGCTTCACCAGGAACTGGCCGATTCGTTGGCGTTCCTCTTCACGATCGAAAATGAAATTCCACATCATGGGTTCGAGGGGGGTGTACCCGCGTTGAGACCACGATTGGGGTCAGGCCAGTCCAGATTAAGGCCGTAACTCCAAAAGATCGCTAATTTTTGCGGAATCTTTGCCGGGACATGACTCACCGACAAGGATTCACTCGCTTGTCAGGAGTCATCAGCTGATCCCGGCTATATGGTGGGAACAGCGGTTTCGGTGAACTCCTTCACCGTTGATAACAACTAAAGTACAGCAAAGACGGGAAGCGAAGTCAACGGGATTTAGTTTGTGGGTGGTGGTTCAGTTTCGATTCGAATACCTTGGTTGTGAACACAAAGAACGCTTGCATTCCTTTCTTTGAGCAGTCCGTCAGAAACGGATTTTCGACCGCTTAAGAATCAATAATCAATCCTGCTTTTAAGGCTATTTATGTGAGAGCAGGCCTCGGCCTAGGGGCAAACTTTCTTCTGTAGTAAGCCGTAGTGGCAATGATCGCGGGTAAACCAATCGAGACTGGCGCTAACCAGAGCCCAACTTGCGCTTTCCCACGCAGTAGGGGACCGATTGTCACAAGGCAAAACGCGGTCCAAGCGGCTATATAGCTGCCGATCATTCCTTGCAGGTGGGCGTACCACCAAAACATCTTCTCCGCTGGCGGATGTGTGAAGCGCCACATCGCCCTGCCAGAAACGCGCATGCCGATAGCTCCGAAAACGATTGCCGGAATGCGTAAGTTCTGCACAAAATCCGGCTGGATTGCTCCAAACAGCACCAGCGCTGCGCTAGCCGCGAAACACAGGATGGCGGCAACCCAGTCCAAACCGCGGATGACCGGTTTGCCCTCCCAAGCGGCCTTCTGCTCGAGCACTCGGTATGCTGTGAAAGCCGCATAAAAGCTGAAGATAGCCACCAGGGCAAGAAAGAGGATTGGTCGATAGGCGGCCATGACCAGCGCGGTTGACGCAACGATAGCCATGCACCAGAAATAGATATTGCCCCACAGGCGATGCGCCTTGCCGCCCTTAGCGGTGACAAGCGCCAGCGGAGCCACCATGAAGGCTCCACTGCCAGCGGTAATGTGAACAGCCAGAAAAAAGTGCATCCACCAAGGATCGCGCATCCTTCAACCTCCATCCGCTCGTTTTGGAGTGCGACATATATACCGTACGTAGTTCACGATAGGATGGTTTCACAAAAATTCCGTGACGGGAGAATTTGCCTTCCCGGCCATAAAAACATGGCTGTTTCCAAACACGGCACTTGCCGCCTTCGATTCATCTGTGTTTGAATGATGGCGGCAATGGAGTTTGCCGCCCTGGAGTTCCAGGGTAAACTGCCGCCACTGCTGGCGGCTGATGACTCCTCTCAAATCCTGGACCGAAGTTTGGATCGAAGTTCGGTCCGTAAGGGACCTACGATGGGAGGAGTTTCTCACCTAGTCCGAGGGAGTGAAGCATTCACTGCTAACCAGCCCTTGCCCAATTGGGTGGCCGCAGGAATGCGTCTTGACCGGGCACCTGATTCAGTTTCTGAGGATCGCCGGGGTCAACGATCATGATCGAGACCATCGGGTATAACTTCTTGCAGGTCCTGTTTGTACTGGCTTTCGCGCCTCTGTATGCGGGCGTGCTTGCCCGCTTGAAGGAGATGGTGCAAAGCAAGCGCGGTCCTAGCGTCGTGCAACCCTATAGAGATATCTGGAAGCTCTTTCACAAGGACCAAATCGTATCGGATCAGACGACATGGATCTTTCGCGTGACTCCGTATTTGGTATTTGTGATGCCGGTCTTCGTCACCATTCTGATCCCGGTCCTGACCGACTACCCACTGGCATTCGCGTTTATGGGAGACATGCTGGCCGGCGGTTTCTTCCTGGGACTCGCTGGATTTTTCGCTGCGCTTGCCGCGGTGGACACGGGAAATCCTTACGGACCGATGGGGGCCAGCCGGACGCGCATGGTCGGTTTCTTAGCCGAGCCAGTGTTCATGATCGTGTTTTTCACAGTTTCATTCGTCTCGCAATCGACGATCCCTTACATCGTGCAGCAAAAATGGGTGGCGAACGCTGCCGCCTTTTTCTCTCCAGCGCACGTGCTGTTGCTGATCGCATTTCTTATGCTGATTTTGGCCGAGGGAGGGCGGATCCCCGTGGACAATCCCTCTGGCCACTTCGAACTGGCAATGATCGATGAGTCGAAGGGTTTGGAGTTTTCGGGACGCGGCGCGGCACTGATGAAATGGGGCGGCGAGATGAAGTTCCTTGTCCTGACGTGCATCTTCCTCAATGTACTCGTTGCTCCGTGGGGCCTGGCTCACGGCCACGCCGTTGCTAATGTTCTAACTGCAGTTCCGCAAATCCTTTTCAAGATTCTTTTGTTCTCGCTGGTGTTGGTAGTGATCGAAACATCTCTCGCCAAGCTGCGGTTGTTCCGGATCAGCGAATTCCTGGGAGCAGCGTTCATCATTTCAGTCGCAGCCATGGTGACGAGTATTTTTCCGGGAGGGTAACCGATGTCGACGTCCATACCGGACGCCCTGAACACGTTAAGCGCGGGGTTGATCCTCATTTCTGCGTTCGCCATGGTGGCAACCCGGCAGGTGCAGGGAGTCCTGCGGTTCTTTGTGGCGCAATCGGTGCTCCTGGCCGCTTCTTCGTTTCTTCTTGCGTATAGCCGCGCCTCAGTTCATCTCTGGGCACTTGGAGCGATTACGATTATCGGCAAGGTGCTGGCGATTCCGTGGGTCCTCCGGCGTCTTCTTCCCGCAGAGTATTATGAGCGGCGCGAAATCGCCCAGGCAGTCAACATCCCAACCTCACTGTTGCTGGCCCTTATGCTCACGGTAGTTGCCGAGCTTCTCATGGGCCCGATTGTAGCCGCTACGCATGATCCAGTGATCCGCGTGAACCTGCCGATCGGCCTGGCGGGCATTCTGATTGGCGCGTATTCGCTGGTGGCGCGGCGGGAGGCGATTCCACAACTCATCGGAATTCTGGCCATGGAAAATGGAGCCTTTTTCGCGGGCATCGCTATCGCCCCTGAGTTACCAATCATCGCCGAGCTTGCAGTTGCCGTGGATGTCGTACTTATCGCAGTCGTGGTCGGATTGCTTACCCGCAACATTCGTGAAACTGTTGGGACTACTGAGGTCGCGGCTTTGGAAGAACTCAAAGAGGAAGCGATCACATGACGCTGATCGCAATCCTCGCGCTTCCCCTGCTGGCGGCGCTCCTGAGTTCGATACGGCCTCTCCGCTTTTATGCCTCGGCCATCACGATCGTGTCTACGAGCACATGCCTTGCCCTTGCGGTATATGTTGCCGCTGAAGTGGCCGGGCATGGGCGAGTCGTCGCTATTCCCGGCTGGTTTGAAGCCGATGGCCTGAGTGCTCTCATGCTGGTACTGGTGAGCTTCGTCGTTACGCTGGCATCGATCTTCGCCCATGGTTACATGCGGCACGGCCACGACGCGGGGCGCTTGTGGTGGTTTTACGGAAACTATAACTTGCTGGCCTTCGCGTTGCTGGCTGTTCCATCGCTGGCAGAACCGAATCTTGTGTGGGTCGCAGTTGAACTCATTACGCTCTTCAGCGTCCTGCTGGTTGGGTTTGATAACACCTCGAATGCATTGGAAGCAGCGTGGAAGTTCGCAGTTCTCACAATTATGGGCGCGCCCATCGCATTGCTGGGATTTTTTCTACTGTTTTGGACCTACCGTTCCGCCACTGGGGGAGCTTGGGAAACCTGGGAAGGTCTGCGTGTGACGGCAGCTTCCATGGATCCCAGTCTTCTGAAACTTTCCTTTTTGCTCGTCTTCGTGGGGTTTGGGGCCAAGTCAGGACTTGCGCCTATGCACACCTGGTTGCCGGACGCTCACAGCCAAGCCCCCGCACCCGTGTGCGCCGTTCTTTCCGGCGTGAAGACAACGGTCCCGCTCTACGTGGTTCTGCGGTTCCTGTCCATTGTGTTGGCTTCTCCGGCGGCACGTGTGGGTAAGTGGATGATCGTGCTGGGTCTAGTCTCCGTCGGAATCGCCGCCTTTCTCTTGATCCAGGTCCGCGATTACAAGCGTATGTTCGCCTTCTCGACGGTCGAGCACATGGGCATCATCCTGACCGCTGCGGGCATGGCGACCCAAGCGGCGGATTTCGGAGCTGTCTCTCAAATCCTCAATCATGCCATCACCAAGTCGCTTTGCTTCTATGTCGCCGGAGCCATGCTGCTGATCCTGAGCACGCGCGAGATCGCGTCGGTGCGCGGACTCTTCCGGGTTTCACCTTTCGCCGGCGGGGCGTTGTTGCTCTCTTCCCTGGCCATCGCCGGCGCTCCTCCATTTCCGATTTTCCTGAGCGAGCTTTCCATCCTCTCCGCAGGAGTTCAAGCTGGGCACAAAGTTGTGGTTGCCGTGCTCGGTGTTTTGATTGTCATCGCTTTCGTGGCCATCCTGTCGCACGTCAACCGTATGCTGATGGGCCGACCCGAAGCGCAAGTTTCGGCTGGAGTGCTGCCCGCGACCTGCCGCTTCACGGTGTGGGCTGCTGCTGTACCAGTGATGCTGCTTGGAGTGTACGTTCCCGCCCCGGTTCACAATCTGCTGCAACTCGCGGCACAACAATTAGGGGGCCGCTGATAGGTGGACGCAGAATGACACTCGCTGACATTTCGACCGCGAACACGCAGAACATCAAGCCGCAGAGCTATGACGCCAAGAGTCTCGCTGTTGCAATCGAGAAACGCTTTGCATCGGCGGTCTCGCCTTCGGCGAATGTTTCTGCCAATGAAGAAAGCCGATTTGACCTTGCATTCATTCTGACTCAGCCCGAAGCGCTGCCCTCGCTGGCGCAATTTCTGTTTGCGGACGCCGGTTGTTCTTTTGGAGGTCTGATTGTCGAGGAGCGCGAGGAATGGATTCTGCGTTACGTTTTTCTAATTCCTGGCGACCGTTGGATCCATTTCATTTTGCGTCTACCACTGGCGACGAAAGCCGTACCGAGCATCAGCGCGCAGATTCACGCTGCCGACTGGTATGAGCGTGAGGCCGAAGATATGTTCGGACTCGTATTCAAAGAGCATCCCCGGCTGGGAGACTTCATCCTGCATGATCAAGTCTGGCAAGAAGGGTTGGCACCCATGCGCAAAAGATTCGATGCCGGCCAGACACACCTCAAGAAACGGCCCAGAGTAGACTGGCGTCCTGTGCTGGTGGTTCAGGATCCCGGTGCTTTTGCCATGCCGGTCGGACCAGTCTATGAGGGAGGCGTCGGGGAGTCCGTTCATTTCCTGCTGGAGACGGTTGGCGAAGACGTGATCCGGGCTGTACCGCGCCTGTTTTACAACTACCGGGCCGTCGAGAAGATCGCTGAGGGAAAGTCGGTTCTCGACGCCTTGTTGCTAGCCGAACGATTCGCAGCCAAATCCGCGTTTGCGCATTCGCTTGCCTACTGCGAAGCAGTCGAGAGGATCTTCCAACAACAGGTTCCGCTCCGCGCCCGTAGCCTGCGTGTGGCACTGGCTGAGCTAGAGCGCCTGCGGCATCACGCGGGAGCAATTGCTGCCATTTGCCAGTCCACTGCCCTGAATGTCTCCGAGGCTCACGCAGCCATCGTCGAAGAACAACTCCTGCGGGCCTCGTGCGCGTTTGCCGGCCATCGGTATCTTTTTGGACTGAACACCCCAGGAGGACTGCGACGCGATTTCGATGCACAGAACTGCCAGACATTGTTAGAGGCCGTCGACACCGCTTCAAGCGAACTGCAGAAACTGGAGGAACGCCTCCGATACAGCAGCAGTTTCCTCGACCGCCTCGAAGATGTTGGCATCATCAGCGCGGAAAGCGCGCGCGACCTAGATCTTGTGGGCCCGCTAGGCCGCGCATCCGGTCTCGCTCGTGACTTGCGACGCGCGTGTCCCTATGCAGGTTACGAACGCTACCGTTTCGAGGTGCCTTGCGAAACGGAAGGTGACGGATTTGCCCGATTGCGCGTGCTCTTCTCCGAGGCTCAACAGTCCGCGGGTCTGATTCACCAGGCAGTCGAGTCGTTGGAACCCGGCGAGGCTTGCGCGCCGGTCGGGCAGGCTGATGCAGGCGTGGCATCGGGATGGGTTGAGGCACCCATCGGCGCGGCAGTGCATTGGGTAAGGCTGGACCGCGAACAGAGAGTAGAACGTTACCGGATCCTATCCCCGTCTTTCCGCAATTGGTTGGGCCTTCATGTGGCGGTCGAGGATTTTGCGTTTCAAGATTTTCCCATCATTTTGGCAACCTTTGGTTTGTCTGCATCGGAGTGCGATCGTTAGATCGTTACATTGTCAGGAGCGTGAATCGATGAGTTCGTGGTTCTGGTACGGAGTACGAAGAGGTATTCAGTCGACGCGATATCCTGAGGCGCCCGAAACCGCCGCGGGTGTTTCACCGGGACGTCCCTTATCAACAACCTTCGCGTCCCCAGAACAAGCATCCCAAGCGGCGTCAAACTGTCCCGTGGGTGCAATCACGACCAGCGAGAACGTTGCGAACGTAGATCTCAGGACTTGTGTGTGGTGCCAACGCTGCCACTTTGGCAGTTCGAACCCTCTCGATTGGGACCCGAATTATGAATGGGCGCAGACACCCGCCACAAAAAAGAGCTATTCCGAATTGCACGGCGCCTTTAGTCAGTCGCTGCACGTCATGGTGGTTGACGCAGGAGATTGCGGAGCCTGCCTGCATGAGGTTAAACAATTGAACAATCCGCTATACAACATGCACCGGATGGGCATCTTTCTGACCGCCACTCCGCGGACTGCCGATGTCCTGCTCGTGGTCGGACCGGTCAGTGAGAACATGCGGGGGCCGCTGCTGAAAACCTATGAAGCCATGCCGGAGCCGAAGCGTGTTCTGGCTGTCGGAACTTGCGCCATCACGGGAGGTGTTTTCGGAAAGAGCTTCATGTCCGCTGGTGGCGTGGGCATGGTCCTTCCCGTAGATGTGGAAGTACCCGGCGATCCACCTCCGCCGCTTGCAGTCTTGCACGGTCTGCTCGTCGTGGCAGGCAGAAAAAAGCCAACAACTGCTCCCACGCAGACACGTGAGGAGGCCTGAGATGGCTGCGTATGCTGGCGCCGCCCTTCTGCTCTTTTTCGCACTGTGCGCGACCGGGCTGATTCTGTCATTAGTGTTTCGCGTCAAGTATGCGTCGCTCGCCATCGTATGGTTCGGGACGCTCTGCTCTATTGTCCTGATGGCCGCGGCTGGTCTGCGCCTCGTATCCGGAGAAGATTTTCATTTGAATCTTTGGACGCTCAATGGTTTCGGAACTTTGTCTCTTCACCTTGACGCGCTGTCGGCGATTTTTCTATTCGCAGCTGGCTTGGTCTATCTCTCATGCTGTTTCTTTGCTCCTGACTACCTCCCCGGAGATGGGCACCCTGCTGGGCGCTACGGCTTGCTCCACTTCGCTCTGATGGCTTCCGTGGTTTTGATCCTTACTGCGGGGGACGTTCTCACCTTCCTGATCAGTTGGGAGTGCATGTCGATCTTGTGCTACCTGCTTGTCAACTATGAACAAAAGGCTGAAGGCGATTCCACCGCCGGATACATAATGCTCGCCATGAGCGAGGCGGGATTCCTGGCGGTCGTGATCGCGTTTCTTATCGCTGGAAACGTTGCTGGGGGATATTCGTTTGCCGCCCTGCGGATGGCGGCTGCTCATTTGTCGGGCACGGCGATGTGGGGTGTGTTTCTTCTCGGTTTCCTCGGATTTAGCGTCAAGACGGGCCTGGTGCCGCTGAATTTCTGGTTGCCGAGGTCGTATACGGCAGCGCCGTCCATTTTCATCCCTGTGTTCGCGGGCGTGACCTTGAATCTCGGTTTCTATGGAATCCTGCGTCTGAACGCCGACCTGGTTCCCGGTCACGGTATTGGGCCGGGCCTGGTCGCACTTGTAATCGGAGCCGTCACCGCGTTGGTAGGGATTCTCTACGCCACCACCGAGAACGACCTGAAGGCGATGTTGGCTCACAGTTCCATCGAGAATGCCGGCATCATCGTGGTTGGAATCGGAGCGTTTCTGGTATTCCGCAATTCTGGAAACGCAGTTCCCGCTGCTCTCGCGCTGACGGCTGCGCTTTATCACATGCTCAATCATTCCACATACAAGGCGCTGCTCTACCAGGGAGCCGGCCACATCGAATCCGCCACGGGCACGAGAGAAATGGATCGGCTCGGAGGCCTGATCCGCTCTTTGCCAGCCCTGTCGATCGTATTCCTGGCCGGGTGCCTCGCCATCTCAGCGGTTCCTCCCTTCAGCGGTTTTGTTAGTGAATGGTTAACCTTGCAGACCTTCCTGCGCAGCGCACTGCTTCCATCGGCCGCGGTCAAGATTGTCTTCGCGCTTTCCGGTGCCATCCTGGCGTTGACGGCCGCGTTGGCGGTCACTTGTTTCGTGAAGACTTACGCCATGAGCTTTCTGGGAATACCGCGAAGCGATTGGAAATCAAATGGAGCCGAGTTCGCGCGCAGGCCACGTTTTTCGCTAACGCTCCTCGCGGTCGCCTGTGTTCTTCTTGGAGTGCTGCCGACTTATGTTGTTCCAGCTTTGAACCGCGCCGTGGAACCTTTGGCAGGAGCGAGCGCAACCGCTTCGCTCGTTCCGCCGTTCTTTACAGCTACACAAGCCAACCAGCAGCTTCCGTCGGCCTTCCTCGCGGACTTTCATAACCTCGGAGCACAAACCGGGGCCCGATGGGTGCCTGGTCGTGGTCTCGTGATCCTACTGCGAGGCTCAGAGCAAAATCCGGTCGTCTTTGCCATGTCTCCTTCCTACAGCATTGTGGCGCTGACGATTATGTTGCTCCTCTCTTGGTTGATCACCACGCGCCTCACTCGCCGTCGCTCACTGGTCAGGAACGAAGTCTGGGCCGGGGGCATTCCGATTCTGTTACCTGAAATGACCTATACCGCAACGGGATTTTCCAACCCGGTGCGCGTGGTTTTCCAGGCGATCTTCCGCCCGAATATTGTCGAGGACACCCGCGAGACTGTAGCCGTGCATTTCCGGACGGCAATCCGGCGACGTCGGGATGAGACGCACCTGGTGGACCGCCTTTTCTTTCATCCCGTAGGAACCATCGTGAGCTCAATCTCGAGACTGCTGGCGGGAATGCACCATGGACGTCTGAATGCTTACGTTGCCTACGTCTTAGGTTTTCTGATCCTGATTCTTGTTCTCTATCGTATTGGTTAAGGAGCGGGGCAGAACGCGATTGCTCTCAGTGACCGGGAGGTTAAAATAAGCTATGGCCTCGTAATTCCGAATAGCCCGCGACAAGCCCAAATCAGTTCACACTACGCAACTGGTGCCTGAGCGCTTTCCATCTACCGCCCTTTTAACTTCGACGGAACAAAGGTGGCGCCGGGACCGTACCACCGTAAGGGAAGTTCTGCCGTGACAAAGCTGGCACTCTTTCTTCACGTCATCGCAGGTACAATCGCGCTGTTTGCGGGGATTGTTGCCATGTCGTCCCGCAAAGGTGCGGGCGCACACCGGTTAGCGGGAACTGTCTTTTTCATATCCATGCTTGTTATGGCGGTCTTCGCGGACTACCTTGCTGTAGCAATACCCGAGCAAATTCCGAATTTGTTCATTGGCACGTTCACCATCTACCTCGTAGTGACGGCGTGGCTAACGGTTCGGCGCAAGGAGTCTGTCGGCATTCCTGAAAAGATTGCTCTGCTCGTAATCTTGTCCCTCTGTGTGCCCTTTACGATTCTGAGCTTCCAGTTGGCCACCGGCCTGGCGCCCGCTTTCAAAAGCGCCACACCTCTCGAAGGCCCCGTCCGCGTGGCGATATACAGCTTCACGTTCTTAGTCGCCATGGCGGCAATCGGAGACGCCAGGCTAGTCCGGGCCGGGGTCGTTACGGGCGCGCGGCGCATTGGGCGGCATCTTTGGCGTATGTGTTTAGGGCTCACTTTCGCGGCGGGCTCAGCGTTTACGAACGGATTGCCGCGGCTACTTCCGAAAACAGTGCATGTTCCACTAGTCCTCTTATTCATTCCGCAATTGTCCGTGCTCGTATTGCTAGCCTTCTGGATGGTCCGCGTCCGGTTTACCGGCTGGTACAAAGACTGCGCGCCGAATTGAATACCCGAGGGACCCCGGCCTAATGTTCGAAGTTCGCGGTTACATTCAAGGCCCCTCAACGAGCGATATTGTCTCTTTTAAACAGTTACGACTATAGGCAAGCGATCAGCAAGGAGTTTTCGGCTACTGCAACTTCGCGTATTCTGCCTTAGCCTCTTTCAGGATGGGAACATCGGGATCAGCGTCTTTCCAGAGAGTAAAGAAGTCTTGGTATGCGACTTTAGCCTTCGCGGTATCGCCGACCATCGCGTAGGCGCGAGCGAGCTGCAGATGCGCCAGTGCTCCCGTCACAAAATTAATTACGATGCCTCTATGATCCAGGAACTTCTGGAACTCAGCGGCTGCGGCGGTGCCATTGTGAGAAAGAAAATACGCCTCGCCTCGCAGATAAGCGGGATAAAGCGGTCCCAACTGCATTGGCGGCGGTTGTCCCAATTCATAAGGAGCGGCAGCTTCCAATTCAACCAGAGCTGCGGAGAAATTTCCTTTGCTCAGTTCGATGGCTGCATTGATGGTCGGCAACCAATACAGCTTGAGAACGATATCGTTAGGAAAGCTCTTTTCCAGTTCCTGTGCGAACGTCCTGGCGCGACCAACATCGCCCGCGCGAGCCAACGCGAGTGCTGCCATAACCTTTATGTCCCGCCCGGCGGATAAAGCCAAAGCCGCCGTCACTCCCCGCTTCGCCGCGTCCGGATTGCCTACTTCGGCCTCGTGAAGAGCGGCTTCGGCTTGCCATGCGGCCGCCGTTTCTTTGGAGTCGGCTCGCAACGCTGCATCCACCGCCCGGCGGGAAGAATCGCGTGCCTTGTTCAGGAGCCCGTAGTAAGCCTCGGTGTCAGACTGAGCCGATAGCAGCACATCTTCTTCACCCGGCTTGCCCGAAGCCCATTCGACCTGCTGCCGCATTTGCGCGGAGTCGCCTTGCAGAAAATCGAGGAAGTAAATGCCTTGGCGCAATCCTCCGCCATCCAAGTTGCGAGCCAGCGCTTGATTAAAAGTGGCCTTCGCGTCGCTCAGGCGGTTCAAAGTAAGATAGGATTCTCCCATGTTGGTGTTCGCAATCACGTCCTCAGGAGCCAGCCGGAGCGTCTGCTCGGCTTCGAGCAGAGCTTTGTCATACTGGCCCATGATGGAGTAGTTCACTCCCAGGTTGTTGTGCGGAACGTAGTCGCGGGGATAATTCGCGGTCCACAGTTCATAAGTCTGTGCTTCCTTCTCGATCTCCCCGGTGGCGCGAAAGTAGGTCGCGGAAATGCGCAGCTTCTCCCGTTCCGTCACCCGGTCGCGCAACTGGTAGGCCTTGGTCGCGTATTCCAGCGCCAGGGTCGGCTGCTGGAGGTTGATGTAGGAAACGGCTATGCCCGAATATGCAAGCGGGAAATTCGGATCGAGCTCGATCGCCCGCTTCAAGAATGGAAGGCTGGATGCGTCTCCTTTCTCTCTTCCAATGGTGACGCCCATGCTGTAATCCTTCAAAGCTTCGAGTGAAGACGTCGTGGCTTCAATTGGAACATCAAACTTCTGTACCGAGGGCAACGACTCCCCAAGTGTGCTCCGAAGCCTGGACGCTGCTCCACTCAAAGCTTTCAAGACATCTTCCTTGCTGGCGGCGTCGGCCTGTTCCTTGGCCAGAGTGTCTCCCGTGTTACACGCCACGGCACTCAGGTCGATTAAGTAATGGCTGCCCAGGCTCGAAATAGATCCGCCTAGCAGGGCCTTGCTTCCGGTTCTCAAGCAGAGCTCGCGGCCAACATCCGTGGTCACTCGATCATTTGCAGGACGGCCCATCATCCGCAAAGTCTCGCTGACTTTTCGATCGGAAAGCACATTCAAAAATGGAGACTGCCCCAATTCCACCGCCAGCGCCTGCTTCAGGGCGTCGTCAAAAACTGGATCGCCGGTCTTGTTGTCGAAGTCGGCAAGGACCACGGTGTCTTTTTCCGTAAGCGGAGCAGTTTTCGTCGATGTGGTCGGAGTCTTTGAACGCGAGCGCAAGAAAAATGCGCCCCCGATTGCAGCAGCAAGAAGAATGACGGCGGCGGGAATCACAACCTTCCACAGTTTTCTGCCCGGCGCAGAAACTACACCTGATTTCACGCTCGATGACGGGGATGGAGCGAGCTCCTGTGAGGAGCCGGATGGAGGCGATGGCGGCGGGGATACAAGCGGAGCCCTCTCCTGCGCAACCGGCACCGCTCCTGAACTCGCAGTCGCAACTCGTCCGGTGTCTGTATCTCGTCTCAGCCGTTGCAGATCGGCACGCATCTCCGCCGCGCTTTGATAACGCAGATTACGGTCTTTTTCCAGCGCCTTGTTGATGATGTCTTCAAGTTTGGCTGGTATATCCGGATTCAGCCGAATGACAGAGATCAGATTGGCGTCAAGAATGGCCTTAGAGATAACTCCCGAGCTGTCTCCACGGAAAGGCAACATTCCGGTCGCCATCTCGTAAAGAACCGCGCCGAATGAGAACAAATCCGTGCGGCTATCGAGTTCTTTGGCGCGCACCTGTTCGGGCGACATATAGGCAACCGTGCCGAGCGTAGCGCCTGGACTGGTGAGGTGCTCCTCGTTAATCGCGGTCGGTAGAGCCGTTTCTTCCGAAGGGCCCGTCACCTTACTCGGCGTCAGCTTCGCCAATCCGAAGTCCAGGACTTTGGCATGCTCGCGCTTGGTCACAAAGATGTTTGCTGGTTTGATGTCGCGGTGAATTATGCCCTCGGAGTGGGCCGCATCCAGCGCATCGGCAATCTCAATCCCAAGCGACAGCACTGTTTCAATCTCCATCGCTCGTCCGCCGATACGATGTTTAAGCGTCACGCCGTCCAGAAACTCCATCGCGATGAACGCTGAGCCATGTTGGTCGTCAATTTCGTAGATCGTACAAATGTTGGGATGGTTCAGTGCAGAGGCAGCTTTCGCTTCGCGCTCGAAGCGGGTGAGGGCTTGCGGGTCTTTGGCTACGTCGTCGGGCAGGAACTTGAGAGCCACAAAGCGACCGAGCTTGACATCCTCAGCCTTGTAGACCACGCCCATGCCGCCGCCGCCAAGCTTCTCAACGATGCGGTAATGCGAGATGGTCTGGCCGATCACTAGCGCAAAATGTTACGTCTCTGAAACGGGCAAGTCAACGACCCCGCGACGGTTGGCGTGTTCTCAAAAAGGATGGTTGACGAAAAACTACGATCTTCTTGAGGTCGGGTGGACATTTTCTATCCCCAAAATTTGACTGGCGAGAAACCGGGCGCACACTTCGACTACCGCGGTGACGTGACGGACTTTTATACTAAGCGTCTGCGATTCTGGAGTCGGCTTCGTCGCGCGCCCAAGTCCGTGCAGTCTCGGGTGCCGGTCGTATGTCCGGATTCTGCATGATCACGCGCGCACAGGTGTTCCATCGCAGAATGGCATCGTCGTTTCCGGGTGTCGCAAAATTCATAGCTTTCTCGTAATGTTCCATTGCTTCCCGCAGCGCGTGATATGCGGATGTGCCATCTCCAGCGCCGCCATGAAGGGTGCGCGCATTTCCCAACCGCTCCCAGATGATCCCCTCGTAATAGGCTCGCTCGTAGTCACCCTTGATTTGCGCAAGAACCGCTTGTGCGGCTTTCGTATCCACATGCGAGTGGAATTGGTCGGTCCGCGCGAGCAGCAGCGAAATCAGCGCCTGCTGATGGTCGGGCACGATGGCCAGAATATCGAGGCAAATGCTCTCCGCGAGGCTGGGTTCATTCAATAGTCTGTAGCGCTCCACCTTCGCCAGTGCTTCGGGGATACTCTCTTTGGAAATGGATTTCAGTTCGAAATACATGAACAACTCCTATCTTCACCTTGTCGAATTGCTGAAAACCCGGAACAGTCTCGACAGCGGATCGAAGAAGCGATCCACGACGCGCTCCTTGAGCGGGATGATCGCGTTATCAGTGATGGTGATGCTTTCAGGACAAATTTTGGTACAGCACTTGGTGATGTTGCAGAGACCTATACCGAATTGCTTTTTCAGATCTTCAACGCGGTCGCCTGTGTCCAACGGATGCATTTCGAGCGCCGCCGTATAGACCAGAAATCGCGGGCCGATGAATTGTTCCTGCATGTGATGATCGCGTAAGACGTGGCAAACATCCTGACAAAGATAGCATTCGATGCACTTTCGAAACTCCTGCACCCGTTCGACGTCTTCCTGGGCTATGCGCCAAGTACCATCGGGCGCGTCGGGCTTTCGCGGCTGGAACTTCGGGATGCGCTTCTTTACTTCATAATTCCACGAGACGTCCGTAACCAGGTCCTTAATGTGTGGAAATGCCTTCATCGGTTCGACTGTCACAGGGCGATCGAGCGGAAGTGTGTTCAGCCGCGTCATGCACATCAATTTCGGCATGCCATTGATTTCGGCCGAGCAGGAGCCGCATTTCCCCGCTTTGCAGTTCCAGCGAACCGCCATATCGCCGGCCTTTTCCGCCTGTATTTGATGCACGGCGTCGAGGACCACCATGCCCGCCGAGACTTCTGTAGTGAAGTCCTCGAACTTTCCCTGGCCCTTTTCCCCACGCCAGATTCGAAACGTGGCCGTTGCCATTACTTCATCTCCTGGACGATTTGTTGCAGATCCTCTCGCATCGGTGGAATGGGCTCGCTCGCGAGCTGCATTTCACCACCCGCGCCCTTTCGCACCACGAGGTTGAGACCGCCGTATTGCTCGTCCTTGGTGGAAAAATCATCGCGGAAATGCGCCCCGCGGCTCTCTTTCCGCTCCAACGCTGCCCGAGTAACAATTTCCGACACCGTCAGCAGGCTGTGCAGGTCGAGAGCCGTGTGCCATCCCGAATTGTATTCTCTGTTTCCGGGCACGCTGACCCGCCCACTGGCAGCTCTCAATTCTCGAATGCGCTCAAGCGCTTGCAGCATCTCCTGTTCTTGACGAACGATCCCCACCAGTTCCTGCATCACGTCCTGCAACGCATGTTGCACGGCGTATGGATTGTCGGAGCCCTGGCGCTCGAAGGGCTGCAACGCCCATTTTTCCGCTGATCCGAGTTCATCCGCATTCACCGCGCCCAGCGAATTCCCTTTTGCATAGGCCGCGGCATACTCTCCGGCTCGCTTGCCGAAGACTAATAAATCGGAAAGTGAATTCCCACCAAGCCGGTTGGCGCCATGCAGACCTGCTGCACACTCTCCCGCTGCAAACAGGCCAGCCACTTCTGACATTTGGGAATCAGCGTCGACCTTAATGCCTCCCATCATGTAGTGGGTCGTAGGACCCACTTCCATCGCCTCCTGGGTAATGTCAATGTCGGCAAGCTGCTTGAACTGGTGATACATGCTAGGCAACTTCTTCTTTATATACTCCGGGGCGTTCGCAATCCTCTCTTTGATCCACGCAATGTCCAGAAACACGCCGCCGTGAGGACTGCCCCTCCCTTCGCGCACCTCCCGTCGGATGCAGCGAGCGACGTGGTCGCGGGTAAGCAGCTCGGGCGGGCGCCTTGCGTTCTTATCTCCCTGCGTGTAGCGCCAGCCTTCTTCTTCCGTATCGGCAGTCTGGTTGACGTATAGCGGCGGAATATCTTTGAACATGAATCTCTCGCCATCCCGATTACGCAGGACTCCTCCCTCGCCGCGTACTCCTTCGGTGACCAGAATGCCGCGCACGCTGGGTGGCCAAATCATTCCCGTAGGATGGAACTGCACAAATTCCATATCCATTAACGCGGCACCGGCATCGTATGCGAGCGAATGGCCATCGCCGGTATATTCCCAACTGTTGCTGGTAATTTTGTAAGCCCTGCCAATGCCTCCCGTCGCCAGCACCACGGCTTTCGCGCGGAACAGGTGGAACCGGCCGCGCTCACGATCGTATCCAAACGCGCCCGCGATGCGACCTCCGTCCTTCAGCAGGGTGACGACCGTATGTTCCATGAAAACGTCGAGACCGAGATGAATTCCATGGTCTTGCAGGGTGCGGATCATCTCCAGGCCGGTGCGGTCGCCGACATGCGCAAGCCTAGGATAGCGATGGCCGCCGAAATTCCGCTGCAGAATTCTGCCATCGCTGGTGCGATCAAAAAGGGCGCCCCACGCTTCCAGTTCACGCACGCGCGCCGGAGCTTCCTTGGCATGGAGCTCCGCCATCCGCCAGTTGTTCAGGTATTGACCGCCGCGCATGGTGTCGGCAAAGTGAACCCGCCAGTTATCCCGGTCGTCCACATTTCCCATGGCTGCGGCTACGCCACCCTCGGCCATGACGGTGTGGGCTTTTCCGAGCAGAGATTTCGAAATGACTGCGACCTTTACGCTGGCGGCCGAGGCCTCGATAGCAGCCCGCAAACCGGCGCCCCCGGCTCCGATGATTAGAACGTCGTGCTCATGCGTGATGTACTCGCCCACTAGACGATCCTCCAATCCGTCCAGATACCCATCGAGCACATCCGCACATACAAATCGGAAAAGGCCACCGAGAAGAGGCTGCACCAGGCAAACAACATGTGGCGCCGGTTCAGGCAACTCACGCAATCGTAAACCCGCTTGCGGGCCGGGGCTCCTGCCAAGCGATCGCGAAACCCGCCGACTAAATGACGAAAGGAATGGCATCCGAAGGTGTAGGAAGTCAGCAGCACGAGGTTTGTCAGCAACACGAGAGTGCCGACGCCGATGCCAAAGCGCCCGTTGAACCAGAACGCATCCCACACGTCCCGCGCCAGAATTACGAGAAACACCAGGGCCAGATAAAGAAAATACCGGTGAACGTTTTGCAGAATCAAAGGAAACGACCGTTCCCCAAGATATGTTTTGCGCGGCTCGCCCACGGTGCAGGAAGGTGGATCCGCCCAAAAAGCTTTGTAATAGGCCCCGCGATAGTAGTAGCAGGTCACTCGGAAGCCGCCCGGCGCCCACAGAATGAGCATCGCTCCTGTGACCCAAACAGGGAGCCAGCTTGGGTTTGGACCGAACCAACTCTCGGGGCCGAACAATACGGGCGAATAGAACGGGGAGAGATAGGATCCGAACCTGAAATGCTGCCCTTGGAGAGCAGCCCACGTGGAGTAAACCATGAATGCCGACAAACCGAGAAACACAAGCAGCGGCTGTACCCACCATTTGTCGTATCGCCGCGTCTCTCCGAAACCTACGCGCGACAATGGGACGTCAATTTGAGACATCGAGCCTCCTCACGCGTTCGTGTTGATCTTGTATCCGTTATCAAGCGCGAGCATGATTACGATTGAATACGGCGATAGCCATAATACAGGGAAATTGAATGCCGTTGTTCTGGGAAACGATGTCTCACGTAAACGGTTTAATCGAATTGCACGGACGCCGCGCGGGAATCAACCTCCAATACGAACGCGCTATGGTACAGTTTTCGTGACCGTCAGTTTGAAGACTGGCCGTCGAGCTGAACAAAACCATGACAGGACGTGAGATTCGCAGCTACGACTATGTGAACCGTCCGTATGAGCGCGTCCGCGATGCGTTGACGCAGAATGCACTCACGGTCTTCCAGTCGGCTACGAAGGCGGCTGCTTCCCGGGCGCAATCGATCGCTGCTGAACTGCATGTCGACTTTGGCGGTATTGGAGTGAAGACCGACATCAGTATTTCCGTAAGAAACATTGAGGAAAAGATCGTTGATGCCACTTCAACTCCAGCGACGCGGCTGCTGCTGGAATGGGAGGCCGCAAACATGCCGAGATTGTTTCCGCTCATGAAGGGCGAGCTTTCCGTTTACCCGCTGACCGCAACCGAAACGCAGTTGGATTTCTCCGGCGTTTACGAACCACCTTTCGGAGCCGTCGGAAGAACCATGAATGCGATCGTCGGCCACCGCATTGCAGAGGTGTCGGTGCATCGCTTTGTCAGCGACGTTGCAGGATTTCTCCGACAGGCCCTTGCTTAGATGATGGTATGGGCGTGCGTGTGGAAACCATTCGCGCGAGGGCGCGATTTTTGAAGACTCTTAACAATCTCTCGATGCGATTTCGGGCCGCTCGATATTTTTCGATAAGGGCAATCAGATGTCTGACAATCCACTTGTGAGGCAACTGACGCTTGACGTTGACCGTGCCGGGAACGCCGCGGTTGTGCGATGCAGCGGCAAGTTGGTGGCAGGTGTGAGCGACCTTCTCTACTTAGAGGTCAGCCAACTCATTCCGGCTTACAAACGAATCGTGCTGGACTTGACCGATCTCATTCACATGGATAGCACCGGCCTTGGCACGTTAGTACGTCTGTACGTTTCTGCCAAATCGGCGGGTTGCAATTTAGAACTTATCAACCTTGGCAAACGGATTCGGCAGCTTCTTGGCGTTACCAATCTTTTGTCGGTATTCGCGGTCGTCTGCGAACATGACATCAGGATGCGATGATCGATGATCAACGAACTGCAAGGGAGCGCGTCGGAATGCGCAAAGGCACTGCGTGCTGCGTGGTCCCTGCCTCCTGGTTGATCTTCGGGGTCACCGTCACTGCCGTGTAGCGCGTCTCCCATTTACATTGCTTGCTGGTCACGATAGCATTAAAATCACGACGTGCTTCGTATACGCACGGAGGCTGCGGTCCACAAGTTGTTTGCGTGACTTTGGAAATGCCCTCACAGGAAAGAGGTTGCTGAGTTTTTGCTTACAGGCAATTAGAAACTGCGGAAGTGGTGGAACTGGCAGACACACCATCTTGAGGGGGTGGCGCCGAAAGGCGTGGGGGTTCAAATCCCCCCTTCCGCACCAATCCTAATGCCTTCAAATGATTTATAGTTCACCGGGCCGCCACGCAACCACTCTCTGCCGCGCCTCGCCAAGCCGATCGATCCCGAATTCCACGACATCGTCTGCCTTGAGGTATTGCGGCGGAAGCATTCCCAAGGCAACTCCAGCCGGAGTCCCGGTGCTGACAACATCGCCCGGCAACAACGTCATGAATTGGCTCACGTAGCTGATGAGAGTGGGCACGTCAAAAATCATTTCGCCGGTCGAGCTGCGCTGCCGGAAGGCACCGTTCACCTTGAGCCACATTCCCAGGCAACTCGTATCCGGAATTTTATCGCTTGTCGCCAGGAACGGCCCGAGCGGCGCAAATGTATCGGCGCTCTTTCCCTTAACCCATTGCCCGCCACGCTCCAGTTGAAACGCGCGTTCGGAATAATCGTTGTGCAGAACATAGCCAAACACATGGTCCGGCGCATCTTCCCGGTCGATATAACTGCACTTCTTGCCAATTACGGCAGCTAACTCAACCTCCCAATCCACTTTGAGCGCGCCCTTCGGCATCACCAGATCGTCGTTCGGCCCGGCAAGAGAGCTGGTAGCTTTGAAAAATACGACCGGCTCTTGCGGAATCGCCATCTTGCTTTCATTGGCGTGATCGCGAAAGTTCAGTCCAATGCAGACAATCTTGCTCGGACGCGCGATCGCCGATCCCAACCGCACTGACGGCGCAATTCGCCGAGCCGAAGCAGCATTCTCCCGCAACCATAGTTTCAACTGCGAGAGTCCGTCATTCGCAAAAAAAGCTTCGTCGTAATCGGGCATGCAGCTCGAAACATCCAAGCGCACGCCGTCCTCGAGAATAATTCCTGGTTGCTCTCTCCCCTGCTCGCCAAATCGGATCAGCTTCATCGAATAATTTCCCGTTCTCGTCTTACCCTAACCTGGCTCGACGCCCGCGGTTGAGCACCCTGCGAAAAAGATGGCCATGCTAAATCAGTAGATTGAACTTCGCAAGCTGAGGATTGTGAAATTCTCGGAGAATTTGCAAAGCGGAGATATTTCGAGGGTAACTCTGCGCTCAAGCGCTTGCGATATAATCTGCTCGAGAAATCTCCAGCAGTGGAAACGCACGGTTTTGCTTTGCCACCAGTTATAGCTTGATCCCGATTAGCCATGGACCTCGCCTGATCATACCGACAACACGATCATTCTTTGGTCGAACAATAACAGCCCGCGCGGTTTTGGACATCCAAGCTGCATCTGCCGTAACTGGTTCGAGAGTGTGAAATGAATTTTTTCCGACGATACTTTCTTCTAGCCTCAATTCTCGGTGCGACTCTTTCTGTCGGGCAGAGCGCTCCGCTGCCCAAGCCTTCCTCCTCCAACGTTTCGCGCTACACGCTCTCCAATGGATTGCGCGTGGTCATAGTGCGCAACGATCTGGCTCCAGTGGCCACAGTCGAGGAAAATTATATTGTAGGCGGGAACGAGACCCCCGCCGGCTTTCCCGGCATGGCCCACGCCCAGGAGCACATGGCATTTCGTGGCTGCTCCGATCTCTCCGCCGATCAGATCGCTGCCATCTTCGCTCAACTTGGTGGCGACAATGATGCCGACACTCAGCAGAACATTACTCAGTATTTCGAAACCATCCCGGCGCAGGATTTCGAGATCGCTCTGCGTGTAGACGCTGACTGCATGCGCAACATTGCCGATAGCGAGGAACAATGGCAACAGGAACGCGGCGCTATCGAGCAGGAGGTGTCGCGCGATCTCTCCAATCCGACTTACAACTTTTTGGTCCGAATGAATCACGATATGTTTGCCGGCACGCCCTACGAACAGGACGCTCTCGGCACACGGCCTTCTTTTCAAGCCACGACCGGCGCCATGTTGAAAAGCTTTCAGGGAAAATGGTATGCGCCGAATAATGCGATTCTCGTGATCACCGGCCAGGTCGACCCGGAGAAAACTCTTGCAACCATCGAACGACTCTACGGAGATATCCCAAGTAAGCCCATCCCAGAGCGGGCACAAATTCATTTGTCCCCGGTCAAAGCCGAGCACTTTACACTCCCGAGCGACTACCCCTACACGATCACCATAGTCGCATACCGCATGCCCGGCTCCGATAGCCCTGACTATGCCGCAACCCGCATTTTGGGCGACGTGCTCGCAAGTCAGCGTGCCGACATCTATGGACTCGTCCCAGAAGGGAAAGCTCTCGATGCCGGATTTGAGATGGGCGAGACTTATCGCCAGGCTGGCGCCATGTTCGCCTACGCGGTAACACCTGCGGACACACCCGCCGTCACACCCAAGACAGGGAATGCTTCACCGATCGAACAGGCTCTTGAAGGCCATCATTGCTAATTACGCTCACAACGGCGTCCCCGCCGATCTGGTGGAAGCGGCCAAGCGCAGCGAAGTTTCATCATTCGAGTTCGAGCGCAACTCTATCCCCGGACTCGCCTCGCTCTGGTCCGACGCGCTCGCGAGTGAAGGCCGCAACTCACCGGAGGAAGACGTCGAAGCCATCCAGCGCGTCACTTTGCAGGATGTAAATCGCGTTGCCAAGCAATATCTGATTAACCAGGATGCGATCGTTGCAACGCTAGTCCCGCAACCGTCGGGTCAGGCCGTATCCAGCAAAGGATTCGGCGGCTCAGAAAAGGTCGCGCCGACTCCAACCAAGTCGGTTCCATTGCCGAAATGGGCGGAGTCGCTAACCCAGGGCATAAGCGTGCCTAAGTGGAATCTCCATCCTGTCGAAAGCACCCTTCCCAATGGCATCGACTTGATTGTAGAAACCGAATCTCTCACGCCCACCATTACCGTCGTCGGCGAGATACGCCATGAACCTGCTTTAGAGGTCCCGCCCGGGCAGGAGGGCGTAGCGACAGTGCTAGACGGCTTGTTTTCTTATGGGACCACTATGCTTGACCGCCTGGCCTTCCAGAAGGCGCTTGACGACATTGCGGCCAATGAAAGTGCTGGCGCAAGTTTCGAATTGCAAGTGCTCAAACCTTTTTTCGATCGAGGCTTGCAACTGCTTGCTGAGAATGAATTGAGTCCTGCTCTTCCAGAAGCGGCCTTTAAAGTTGTGCAGCAGCAAACGGCAGATTCTGTCGCCGGTCTTCTAACCAGCCCTGACTATCGCGCAGGTCGTAGATTGCTTGAGGGACTGTTACCTGCCGGCGATCCCGCGCTGCGTGAGGCAACGCCAGATAAAGTTTCTGCCCTCAACCTGAAGGACGTCGGGAACTATTATCGCAAGACCTTCCGTCCCGACCTCACGAAGATTGTCATAATCGGTGATATTTCACCGGAGGAAGCAAAGAACGAGGTCCTGAAACACTTCGGAACCTGGAAAGCCGAGCCACCAAAGCCGCCAGTCGAGCTGCCTCCAGTGCCGCCCAACAAGCCCGGAGCAAGTCAGGTACCCGACCCGACGCGCGTGCAAGATCAGGTTACCCTCGCCGAAGAACTTCCTATGAATCGATTCAACCCGGATTACTATCCGCTGCAATTGGCGGATCACATCCTGGGTGGCGGCTTCTACGCCACGCGGCTGTACCGCGATCTGCGGGAAAAGACCGGGTACGTCTATAACGTTGACCAGGAACTCGACGCCGGCCGGACGCGCACCCGTTTCAGCGTATCCTACGGCGCCGATCCTGTGAATGTGCCCAAAGCCCGCGCATTGATCGAGCAGGACCTGACAGCGATGCAAACCGCCCCGCCCAGTGCCGGTGAGATGGAACAAGCTCGCGCCATGCTTGTGCGACAAATTCCTCTAAGCGAATCGAGCGAGTCGCAGATTGCTGAAGGACTACTGGCCCGCGCTATGAGCGGTCTGCCACTCGATGAACCAATTCGTGCCGCGGAGAAGTATCAGTTGCTCTCTGCTGAACAAGTCCGCGCTGCCTTTGCCAAATGGATTCGCCCCAATGATTTTGTCGAAGTCGTGCAAGGTCCGCCCCCAAAATAGCCTCTGACTCATTACCGTTGGGACTAAAGTGATCGCCATAACGCGCCCTCAGTAGGGAGTCTTATCCGCGTTCGCTGCCCACGCTTTAAAGATCACGTTGCTCTCATCACGAAGCAACTCAGCCATGGGAATGCGCCGCGCCCGATAAGACAATTTGATCTCATTGTAGATAAACGCATCGTCAAATCCAGCAGCGGCGGCATCGGCAGCAGTTCCGGCATAAAACACTCGCGCCGGACGCGCCCAGTAGATCGCGCCAAGGCACATAGGGCACGGCTCGCAAGTCGAGTAAAGGTCGCAGCCGGTCAGCCGAAATGTTCCCAATAAGTCACAGGCCGCGCGAATCGCGACAATTTCCGCATGCGCTGTGGGATCATTTTTCGCCGTAACCTGATTTACGCCCTGCGCCACGATATGGCTCTCCTTCACCACCAAAGCGGCGAACGGGCCGCCGCCAGTGCGTATATTTTCGAGGGCCAGCGCAATCGCGCGACGCATGATTTCTGCCGACATAAATATTAGGTATTAAGACCCTGGCGCTCCATGACCTTCCCGTTACCCGGAAAGTTTCGCCAGTGTATGGGCGAGCACCAGAGCGCCGCGCGCAATATCCTCCGGCGATGCGTACTCATCGGGACGATGACTATAACCTTTATGGCAAGGAATAAACAACATTCCGACCGGAGCAATGTGCGACATGAATAGCGAATCATGATAAGCGCGGCTCACCATCGAAAGATATCGGAATTCAAGCGCGCGACACGAATCAGCCAGAGCCTCAATCACGCTCGAAGCGCAATCGGCTGGCTCATCCGCATTCAGAAGCTGAGATTGAACTGAAACCTGCCTGCGTTCAGCCACGTTCCCCATCGCTCGCTCAATCGTCTCCATCGCCTTATGTCGCCGTGCCAGACTGGTGTCGCGAACGTCCACCGTCAAATTCACGCGGCTCGGAATACTATTCACCGCTCCTGGAAAAACCTCGCACACGCCAACCGTCGCAACCGTGTCGACCGCTCCCGTATCCCGCGCCGCCTTCTCGATAGCCAGAATAATTTCGGATGCCGCGCACAGCGCGTCCTTTCGATCGGGCATCAATACCCCGCCAGCATGTCCGCCCGATCCTTCTACAACTACGCGCAAACTCGCAGGAGCCGCGATCCGCGAAACGATACCCAAAGGAACGCTCTGGCGTTCCAGTATCGGACCTTGCTCGATGTGCAATTCGACAAATGCCCGATAATAATTTGCCGCCAACTTCACGCCACCCAATTCGCCAGAAAACCCCGCCCCGCGCCGAACTTCGTCAACGCTGCGACCGTCGCCATCGGAGAAAGTACTTGCCTTCTCAGGCGAAAGGGTACCCGACAACAAGCGGCTGCCAAGGCATCCAATGCCAAAGCGCGTCGGCTCTTCGGACGTAAAGACCAGCAACTCAATCGAACTCTTTGGTCGAAATCCGCCACGCTGCAACGTCCGTATAGCCTCAAGCCCGCCAAGCACCCCAACCACGCCATCGTATTTCCCGGCATTGGGAATCGCATCGATGTGCGAACCGGTGCCAACCGCCGACGCCGCCGAGTCCGACCCAACCCAGCGCGCAAAAATATTTCCGATCGCATCCTGCCGGATCTGTAAACAAGCCTCTTTGCATCGAGAAGCAAGCCAGGCCCTCGCCTTCAGGTCCGTGGCAGTAAAAACGATCCTGGTGACGGCAGGCGCTTCGGCATCCGAAAAACCGGCCAGCGTTTCAATCTCCACCAGCAGAGATTCCGTGTCGATCAGCAATTTCATTTTCGAGAACTTCCGAGCGGATGCCGATTGCAATCCTTGTATATAAGATATTTCGCCGGGTCTTGCCGATTGCGCCAAACCACTGCGGACACCATGGCGCCATCCAGATAAAATCGCCAGCCGTCACCGGATACCAACGATCGCCAAGCCGATAAATTCCTCCGCCTTCGAGCATCACCAGACCGTGTTCCATCACATGCATTTCCACCATGCGTAATGCCGCTCCCGGTTGGTAAACCATAGTATTCACCGCGAAATCGAAACCCACGTCTTCGGGAAGCAAGCATTTCACCTGCAAGCCTGGATCCTCATCGAGCGGGTGAGAAGAAACAGAATCTTCGTTCGAGACGAATGCCCGCGGTGCTGTAACCCCGTCGATCGTCATATACGGCTTCTCGATCACGATTACTCGGCTCTCTTCTGACGCAATCACGCGATGTTGAGTACCGCAAGGCAAATACGCGTACCCGCATGGACCCAGCACATTTCGTTTTCCGTCGATCTCCACCGTGACCGCGCCGTCGTTTACAAAAACAAATCTCTGCCCCGTCGCGCCACCTAACTCTCCACCCTTTTCGAGCTCCGCCGTGTATTCGGCAAACCCCGCGCCCATCGCCGCGCCGGTGTGCACGATGGCAGCGCCGCTCTTCATGCCAGGTAGTACGGTGCGAACAAACGTGTCGGGCGTCAGCAACAAGTGATCGCGCTGCAGCGAACTTCTAGTGTGACCAAGTTTATGCACGGCACGTCCGTTTCAGAAATTCCTCTGATTCAGCAAGTTGCCAGAGCAGTCGCAGACCACACTCGATCGCTCTTTCGACATCCCCGACCAATACAGTTTCCGATGGATGATGGCTGACCCCTCCCGGCGTGCGCAGGAAAATCATCGCCGCAGGAACTTTTTCCGCAAGGATCATCGCATCATGTCCAGCCCCGCTGACCATGCGATGTGGCTCGCAGCCAGTCTTGCTCATGGCTGCAGCAATTTGATCCGCGAGCAAGGAGTCCATCGCCACCGCCCGCTGATCGAGCATCGTCTTATATTCCACGCGCAACTCCCGGCAATTGGCGATCTCCTCCGCCTGCCGAGTCAGTTCGCGAACCCTCGCATCTCTAACATTATCGTCGCCATGTCGCACATCCAAACTCACACGCACCTCGCCTGCAATAGCGTTGACCGCCCCGGGCCTCGCCTCAATAGCGCCGACCGTAGCGAACAATCCCGGCGGCGCCCCCGCAGTTTGTTCCACGGCAACAATCCACTCCGCGGCGCCCGCCAAAGCGTCGCGCCGAAGATGCATTGGCGTCGTACCGGCATGATTCGCCTGTCCCGTAAATACAAATTCCATCCGACTTTGGCCTGCTATGGCATCGACAATTCCGAGCGGCAGGCCCAAGTCCTCCAGCACTGGCCCCTGTTCGATGTGAAACTCCAGATAGCCAAGAACATCCTCGCCCACGCGAGCCTGCGAAATCTCGTTCACATTCACATTGAGTCCAAACTTTTCTATAGCTATCCGTACCGAAATTCCATCCGAATCTTTGCGATTCAGCAGTTCGTTATCCAAACGTCCCACCAGCGCCCGGCTGCCTATAAAAGGAATTCCAAACCGCACTCCTTCTTCTTCTGAAAACGCCGCCACTTCAATCGCAAAAGGTAAGCGGCTGCCTTCCAGTCCTTCCAGCAAAGCGACCGCCAGCGCGACCCCAAGAATGCCGTCAAAAGCACCGGCATTCGGAACCGTGTCCACATGCGAGCCAATCAACAACCGCGAAACGGATCCATTCTCGCCAGGATAAAGTCCACGCAGATTACCCGCCGCATCGAGACGCGCTGAAACTCCCAGTGGTCGCAGCCACTCGGCGATTTCCTGATAGCACTTCCGCATCGGTGCCGACAGAAACGTTCGGCGCGTGCCTTCGCAGTCTTCACTGAAGCGGGCAAGTGTTTGGCAGCGCGCCATCACCCTTTCGGCTTGTTCCCTGGCCTTCATCCCTCCCGCCGGATTAGTGCTTCGATATAACCGTGGGGTTCATCGATCGGCACGAAGACTTCATTTGGATTATCCTGCCCGAAGCGCGAGAGATCCACGAGTAAGCAATGCAAATTCGGCATCCGGAGCTCAATCTCATCAACTTCCGGAAACATTTCCAGAACCCGGTCTGCCATCGCGTAGAGAGTATGCTGAACCGATTTGCTTTTGTGCTCCGCAAAAACCCCGAGCAGAGTGCCGCGAATATTCACGCGCAGAGAATCAAAGTCCACGTCCGTCTTCCGGTATTTCCATCGGCTCCAAACCGAAGTGCCGAATAAACGATCGCTCGACTCCGGCAGCGTGGTCAGAGAATCCTTGATATAACCTGCGAATCCGGAATCCGCCGTCTTCATGATCACCAGATCTTCGAGCCCGGAGAATACCGTCACCTCGCCGCGTTGGTCACGTGAAATAGTGGTGGTTTGCAGCTCTCTGCTTGATTGCACGAATGTGGTCGGATATGGCCCCGCCCGCCCGCTCAGATGCTCCCATCGCTTTTCACTCACGCTTACTTCCGCTTCGGAAACTTGCGGATTACGCCGCATCAAAAACTCCGCCAGTTCTTTCGCAAAACCTTCCAGGCACTCGGCGCTTGAACTTCGCGCCAGCGAATAGACTGTGTTCTTCATCGTGTCGGTGGGCAAAATCTTGCTGTTATCGCCATCTTCAAAACAGCTGTCGAAGTCCCCGCGCAACAACACGTCCAGAGTCCACTCGCGGAAGTCGTTTCCCTGCGCGCGGCGCTTCACGCGTACAAGCCGCACGTGGGATTTTCCGTAGCGATTCTCTTTCAGTTTTGACAGTTTTGAGGTTGTCGCCATCAGCTAACTCCCTCGGTAGGTCGTATAGCTATTCGGACTGAGCAACAATGGAATGTGAAAATGCGATTCGCCAGGGCGCACCTCAAACGTGATCTCCACCACCGGATACAATCCCACAATCCCGGCCGCCGCGTAATAGCTCGCGGTATCCAGCAACAGCCGATAGTGGCCTGCTCGCAGACTGGCGTCAGCCGGCAACAACTGCGCGCAGCGCCCGTCCTGACCCGTTATCGCCGACCCCAATTGCAGCCAAACGCCCGAAAGGTTCCAGCCGTTCGAGGCGAACGGGCACGCCCATTGCAGGCTTTCCGAGCGCCGTATCCAACACGTGCGTCGATATATGATTCATTCCCCAAGCCACTTTTTCAGTCGGATTTGTGTAATCTGCTGCTGCTCTTTCGCCGATTCCTGTAATTCGGTGGCCTCATCGTTTTGCAACCGGCGCTGCAGAATTTCCAGAATTGCGCTGGGCGATTTGCCGGTTGCGCACACGATAAAAATTCGCCCGAACCGCTTCTCGTACTCCCGATTGCCCTGTTCCAGCGCCAGTTTTACGGCTTCGTCACCCTCAACCACCTGCCGCTGTTCTTCGGCCGACCACTCTTGCGACTTCTCTGAAACAGGTTCCGGCGATTGCGGCTCGCCGATGCGCGGATGACTTCGAAATGCCTCCAGCCAATCCGCCGCTTCCAACTTTAACCAAATCTCGCGAGAAGTTTCCAGCAACGATGCGGCGTTCTCGAACGGCCTCCTCGTCGCCAAGGCATTAGCCCATTCCCGGGCCCCGCAGCACGGCAAAATGCTCTGCACCGCCTCCTCGCGCCCCATCCGGTTCCAGCGCGTCAATGATTCGGTCACGCCAGCATTCCTGCGATCTGCGCCGCCGAGCCGATGAAGAAACTCAATGATCAGATTACCCGCCACCGCGGCGCGATATCGGGCCGTGGATCGAATGTCGTCGATCGAGGCGATCTCTTCCGCAACTTGCCGGCGCAAATCGTCCGCGGTAAACAATTCCACTCTTTTGCCAATCAACGCACGTTCCAATCTGTCGAGACGGAGCGGCACCGGCGCGACGCTGCCAAGTGCGACGCGCACATCTTCGACCGCGCCATTCGCCAGCCTGCCAAGCGCAGCAATATTCACCTTTGCAATCGCTTGCGACTGACGCGCTCCAACTTTCCGTGTGTAAGCGAAGTAGCCTGCAAATTTCTTTTTCAAATGAATCGTGCGAATCAGTTCATCCGCGGCCATCACAGTTTTCTTATAACCCGTATGAAAGCCGCGATAGGCAACCCTTCGTTCTCCGCGAATCGATATCAGCGTGAGCTCGGCATCATAAACCAGAAGCGCAGGGAGGCTATCGGCGGCTGGCGAAGCATTCGCAATATTTCCGCCCAGGGTTCCCCGATTCTGATTGGCGATTCCACCTGTCCATGAAGCCGCGTGCGTTAACAACGAAAACTCTTTGACGATTCCAGCATGCTGCCGCAAATCCGTGTAAGTGCTCGCCGCCCCAATCGCAATTTCATCCGGAGACTCTTCAATACCTCGTAGCTCACGAAGATTCGATATGCTGACCAGCTTACGCGCGCGGAGTGTTCCCGCCCCATACAGGACCATCACATCCGTGCCACCCGCAATCGGCAACCAGACGCCGGGCTCCTTTCCCAGCATTGCCACCACCTCTTCTAGACTGCCGGGCGCTACTAGTTCGTAATCCCCAGGGTCGGACCTCATGGCGGCGCTGTCCTGCGTGCCGCCTCTGCCACCGCCCTGAAAATCTGCAGGTATCCAGTACAGCGGCAGAGATTACCAGATAAACCTTCCCGTATCTCTTCCATTGTCGGATCGGGCTTTTTACCCAAAAGTTCAACCGTCGCCAATATCATTCCCGGAGTGCAGATCCCACACTGCGCACCGCCGCATTCAAGGAATGCCTGCTGAACCGGATGCAACTCCCCGTCTGCCGCCAACCCCTCGATCGTGACAACGTTCGTTCCGCTTGCCTGCCTCGCTGGTATCAGGCAGCTATTCACCAGCACCCCATCCATCAATACCGAGCACGAACCGCACTCTCCTTCCCCGCAGCCTTCCTTGGTGCCCGTCAAAGCTAAATCACGCCGAAGCACATCCAGAAGCCGTTCCATGGGATAAACCGACACATTCTTCGCAGCGCCGTTCACACGTGAATGTGATTAAGCATTTCTCACTCCGTGACGCCGGAACACTCATAATGTGGGGCTCCGAACAAAATCGCCAGCGGCCAACTCATCCTCATCCAGCAACGCTACAAACAGGTTTTCCGGCAGCAAAGGAATCCCGTCGCATTGAACGCCCGTCGCGTTTTCCACGGCATTGACAATCGCTGGCGCTGGGCCATCCATGGGCAATTCTCCAATTCCTTTTGCTCCATACGCGCCATGAGGATTGCCACTTTCGTCGAAATAAACTCTGATCGGTGGAAGGTCGGTCGAGCCCGGCATGATGTAATTTGTCATCTGATTGTTGCGCATTCGTCCCTTGTCCCAGACGACTTTCTCGTAGAGCGCAAACCCGATCGCCTGGGCGACACCGCCAACAATCTGGCCTTCCGCGAGAATCGGATGCAACACCTTGCCCACCTCCTGCAACGCCACGAAGTCGTCGACCGCAACGCTATAGGTCGAGAGATCGACTGTCACCTCCGCCACGTACACCGCCCACGCATACGCCGCATACGCCTCGCCACGATACTTTTCATCGTCCCAATACACATTCGGTGGCGATTCGTATTGCGCGTAGGATTTGAGAGGCCCACGCGCCATGACATACTCGGCGCACGCCTTCCGAAATTCCTCCGCAGTGTAGGACTCTCCAAGTAGTCCGGCGCCCACCAGCGTCTGCCTCAATCCGATCGCCGCCGAATGCACCAACTTCCCCACCACCATTACCGTCCGCGACGCCACCGTAGGGCCGGTATTTGGAACAGTTTTCGTATCCGGCTGCGCGATGGCTACACTCTCGTATGAAATTTTCAGGGTCTCTGCCGCGATCTGGCAAAGTACGGTATTCGTTCCCTGTCCAAACTCCGAACTTGACACCAGCACGCGCACGCTCCCGTCCGCGCACGGCTCCACCGCCGCCACCGACCCCAGATACCGTTCGCCAGAACCGGTAAAGCCTGCCCCATGCAGGAAAGCGGCTATCCCTATGCCCTTTTTCTTCATTCCCGAACGATTTGCGACCGCAAAACGCTTTCTCCTAACTTCGTATTCAGAAAGCTCAAGTCCCCGATCGAGCAGTCGCTCCAGATTCAGGTCGTCACGCATCAACTGACCCGTTGTAGTTGTCTGTCCTGGCTGTAGTAAATTCCTTCGTCGAATTTCACCAGGACTTACACCGACTACCTTTGCAATCCGATCCATATGCCGTTCCATTGCAAACAGCGACTGCGGCGCACCGAAGCCGCGAAACGCGCCGTGCGGAGGGACGTTCGTCGCGACCGCCTTGCCGCGAATACGGACATTCGGCCAATAATAAGGACCGCCCGCGTGAATCAGGCCGCGCGACAATACGACCGACGACAATGTCGCGTAAGCTCCGCCATCGATGGTGAACTCAATTTCGACCGCCTAATATTTTTCCATCTCGATCCAAAGCCGTTCGATGACGAGTTCTCGAGGGATGCCGTTTCGTCGTAGCCGCCATATCTTCCATGCGGTCATAAATAATCTTTACTGGCCTCCCGGACTTCATCGCCAGCAACGCCGCGTGCCCCGCGATCATCGACGGATATTCTTCCTTGCCACCAAACGCCCCGCCCGTCTCCGTCTGCACGATGCGCACTTTGTCTTCCCCAAGGCCGAGCAGCGCCATCATCGCTTTGTGCACGTAATACGGACATTGCAGCGACCCCCACACCGTGACCCCGTGCTGCACATCAAAAGTCGCGATCATTCCGTTGTTTTCGATGTAGAGCTGCTCCTGCGCGCCGGTGAAGTATTCGCCTTCGACGATACGCGCCGCTTTTTCCCACACCGCATCAACATTGCCTTTTTCAATCAGGAATGTTTTGAAGATATTGTCGGAGCCCCAGATAATTTCGCGGCCCGCCTCGCTCTCTTCTATCGTCTCAATCGCCGGAAGTTCTTCGTATTCGAAGGAGACCGCCGCAATCGCCTTCCACAACTTGTGCGGATCGGCATGGGCAAGCAGCAAAATCGGCTCCTCCGGATGATTTACAACCCCGTCCGCCAGGCAAGGCTGATCTTCGAGGATCAGCGCTATATAATTTCTCCCGGGAATGTCCTTGGCAGTAACAATGACAAACTCATTCCAATCGACGCCCGAACCGAATGTGATTTTCTCGATCTTGCCGCGTGCTATCGCGCTGCGCACTGTCCCGCCATAGAGCATTCCGGGCAGCACCATGTCGTCCACATAGCGCGCTTTTCCCGTGACCTTGTCGCGGCCTTCCTTGCGTGCCACCGACACGCCAACTATGGGAGATTGCCGCAACTAAGTCGTCCTCCAGGTGCACTTCGGCTCTCGGCATAGCCTGTTGAAATCGTTTTGGCTTCAGCTTGCCGCTTGCCAATGAATTATCTGTAAACGTATTGTGAACGAAATCAGGATTGTTTTGCACTACTTAAATCGCGCCGCGCAACCACTAAGCTACCGCCGGAATTCCCGTCCCTGAGGCTCTCCCGGAAACTCCCCGTCATCAAAAACGCACCGACCTCGCACAAACGTTTTCTTTACCACTCCACACAGACGCTCGCCGAGATAAGGACTCACTCGATGGCGATAATGCAGTCGATCTTCGGTCACGACAAACTCTTCTTCGGGATCAAACACGACTAGATCGGCGTCGTAGCCTTGGGCAATGCTTCCCTTCCGCCGGTCAGACCCTGACAACCGCGCCGGACGCTCTGCCATCCACCGCGCAATATCTTCGAGCCCAAAACCTCGCCGGCTTGCCTCCGTCCATATCACCGGCAACGCCAAAGACAATCCCGCAATCCCGCCCCACGCCGTCCGAAAACTACCTTCATCAAGGCGCTTCATCTCTGGCGGACACGGTGAATGATCGGTCGCAATCAAATCAATCACACCGTCTCGCAGCCCGCGCCAAAGCTCCTCACGATTTTGACGGTCGCGAATCGGCGGAGCACACTTCGACAGCGTCGCGCCGTCGGCAATATCCTCAGCAACAAAGTGCAAGTAATGAGGACAGGTTTCAACGCTCACCGGCAGTCCTTCTGCTTTCGCTTTTTTCAGTCTCTCCAGGGCGCGCGACGTCGAAAGATGCACCAGATGTAATCGAAAGCGATATTCGCGACAAAGCCCGAGCAGCAAATCGATTGACTCCAGTTCGGCTTCGTCCGGACGCGATTGCAGGTAAGTCGAAAACCGCCGCCAGTCCTGTCGCTCCAAACGCCGCGACGCTGCCTCCACCGGACCTGCTAACTCGGCGTGCACCAGTAGTGGCAATTTTGTTCGCGCCACGTGAGGCAACGCCGCTCGCAATTCCATCTCGTTGACCATGGTGAAGCCGTCGATCCCCGCGTCAATCAAAAAGCATTTGAATCCCGCCACGCCAGCCCCCGCCAACTTTTCAATATGCTCCTGATTGTCGCTGACGACGCCGCCCCAAATCGCCCAATCGACGCGGCACTGCCCAGCGGCGGCAGCTCGTTTTGCTTCCAGCGCCGCAACCGTCGTTGTCGCGGGCAAACAATTGAGCGGCATGTCGACCAGCATCGAATATCCGCCCGCCGCCGCCGCTCGCGTCGCGCTGTAGAATCCCTCCCACTCCGTCCTTCCCGGCTCGTTGATATGAACGTGCGAATCCACTAACCCTGGCAGAATCGCAGCATCCCCAAAATTTGTTGATGGAATACTGAAAGGAACCTGCTCGATCTCCACCACCCCGGGAATCTTTTCATCTTCCACCAGCACGGCCGACGGTCGCATGCCAGTCGGCGTCACCACTCGTTGCGATATGAAGGCGTGAAGACTCACAATTTCAACGCAGAATTTCAACAGATTCCGCCTGAGTGATTCATTATCTGTCCTACTTGAATCTGTACCAAACTTTTTGTTCCAGATTGGGAAAATTCCCTCCTGCCCTTTCGCGTATTTCACCCGATTTTTTATTGATCGCTTACATTTTTCTTTGCTATGCTCAACCCGATTTCGGGACTCATCTGAACGGCGGGACGACCCTGGATTTCCCTACCGCGCGACTCCCAGTCGCAACCAGTTCCCGGCCGCTCTGTTCCCCCGAAAAGAAGGAGCATCTTTGACTTCCTCTCGTAAATTCAGCGCAATCGTAGGCAGTGAACGTCAGCCAGTCCGTGGTGCCCGCCTGATTCAAAATTCGCATCCGGACCAAACCATAGAAGTTTCTATACGCCTTCGCTCGAAAGCAGAATCCAAGCGCGAAGAGTTGAAAAGCGCTTTGGAAAAACCCGGTTTCAAGCACATGACCCGCACGCAATACGAAAACACCCACGGCGCCGATCCCGCCGATCTCGAAAAAATCAAAAAATTCGCGCAGGAATACGATCTGAAGGTCCACGAAACCGGCACCGAACTGGCTCGCAGAACCGTAGTTCTCTCCGGTACCGTGGCCAACCTTCAAAAGGCGTTCAATGTGGAACTCAAGGAGTACAGCCATCCCAAAGGAAACTTTCGCGGCCGAACCGGAGCGATCAGTGTTCCGAGCGAGTATGCCGATATCATCACGGGTGTATTCGGCCTCGACAACCGCCCTCAGGCAGAACCCCATTTCAGACGCCTGCCTGAAACTCCCGGACATAAGCATAAGACCACGACGCCCACTGTTTCGTATGATCCAAACGATGTGGCGAAGATCTATGACTTCCCGTCTGGCAGCGGAAGCGGTCAGTGTATCGGCATTATCGAGCTGGGCGGTGGCTTTAGGCTGGATGACCTCAACAACTACTTTAAGTCGCTCGATCCCAAGCAGCCTCAGGTCGTCGCCGTGTCAGTGGACGGAGGGACGAATAGCCCAACCACTGCTGACAGTGCCGACGGCGAAGTGATGCTCGACATTGAAGTGGCAGGTTCAATCGCCCCTGCTGCTAAGATTGTCGTCTACTTCACTCCAAACACTGATCGCGGTTTCCTTGACGCCATCACCACCGCTGTGCACGACAGCAGCAATCAACCCTCGGTGATTTCCATAAGTTGGGGATCGGCCGAGTCGCAATGGACCCAGCAAGCTCTCACCAACATGGACGAGGCATTTCAATCGGCCGCAGCGATGGGCGTAACTGTGTGCGTCGCCGCCGGCGACAACGGTTCTTCCGACGGTGTCAATGACGGCCAAAACCATGTCGATTTCCCTGCTTCCAGTCCGTTTGTCCTGGCCTGTGGGGGCACCACTCTGCAAGCTTCGGACGACGAGATCGTCAATGAGGTTGTGTGGAATGACCTGTCACGCAACGAGGGAGCAACCGGCGGTGGCGTTAGCGACGTCTTTCCGCTTCCCGCGTATCAAAACGGTTTCGACGTACCGGAGCCAACCGATCAAGCTGGCGGGCGCGGCGTACCGGATGTGTCCGGCGATGCCGATCCCAACACTGGCTATAACATTCTTGTCGATGGCGAGAGCAGTGTCATCGGTGGCACCAGCGCGGTTGCACCTTTGTGGGCCGCTCTCGTGGCGCTTATCAATGAGGATACCGGGAAACCCATCGGATACCTGAACCCATTGATCTACAGCAAAGCCGTCGAAGGTTCTGGCTTTCACGACATAACCGAGGGCAACAATGGCGAATTCAGCGCAGCCGAAGGATGGGATCCATGCACCGGCCTCGGCAGCCCTGATGGAGCCAAACTAATGGGAGCTCTCACCGGAAAACCTGTGGCGCAGTCTGCTACTGCCGCGCGCGCTGGTGGATCAAGAAGAATGGCGTAACAACATAAGATAACAACGTAAGATTAAACGAGGGGCGAGCGACGTTTGTGCGAATTCGGTGCGAATTCCGCTCGCCCTCGATTCTTTTAAACCTCCAGCCTGCGCTGAGTTTGTGTTCCGCAGCACGCACATCGTACAATGGTCTACGAATAGCGGGATTTGGCGGTGAGCCAATCGGATACTGAATCGAGTCTTCTTCCCCGCCATCGCATTGATTCCACAATTTGAATCGGCTCGCTCAGGGAGTTTTTTGCAATGACTATTTTGATCACAATCATTCACATTATGGTTTGCTTTTTTCTGATCGCCGTCGTGTTGCTGCAGAGCGGAAAAAGCGGCGATTTAGCGGCAGCTTTCGGCGGTCAGGGAAGCCAGACAGCGTTTGGCCCACGAGGAGCCGCTTCGGCTCTCTCCAGGGCAACCACCTGGTCCGCAGTTATCTTCATGCTGACGTCGATCACGCTTTCCATCTCCGCAGCGCGCCGAGCCGGCCCAACCTCCGTGCTCTCGGGAGTAAAACGACGCAGACGAAATCGCAGCCAGTAACACCTGGCCCGGCAGCGCCGCCAACGGTTCCCCAAAATCAGGCTCCCACGCAGAAATAAATCTTGAGAAACAATTCTGGAGAACCGAGCGTACTCGCCCGATTCTCAACTCATCGCACCAAAAAAGGATTCTCCGCTCGTTCTTGCCCGATAGTTGTGCGCGGCCCATGCCCCGGAATCACCACGGTCTCGTCCGGCAGTGTCATCACGCGATCTTTCAAGGAGCGAATGATTTTTTCATAATTTCCTCCAGGAAGATCGGTCCGGCCGATGCTGCGGGCAAAAAGAGTGTCGCCCGCAATCAGTAATTTCTCGGCAGGAAAATAAAGGCAAACGCTGCCCTCGCTGTGGCCAGGAGTATGCATCACATTCGCCGCAAGGCCTCCTGCGCGCAACAGGTCTCCATCTTCAATGCTCGCTTCGATCGTCACCTCACCCGGTGCAGCCACGCCAATCCAGGTAGCCTGCACGTCAAGCATTTTCAAAAGCGCATAGTCATTTTGATTGAGCAGGATGGGCGCGCCCGTCACCGCCCGTAACTTCATCGCTCCGCCGACATGGTCGATGTGCGCGTGAGTGATGACAATCTGTTTCACTTCCAGCTTGTGCTGGTGGATGACGGCGAGAATATTTTCAATGTCATCGCCCGGATCGATGACCATCGCTTCATGAGTCGTCTCATCGCCGATGATGGAGCAATTGCACTTGAGAGGGCCGACGGAAAGAATCTTGTGGATCATAAGTCAATTTTCGGGCGCTATTCTCACACGCTACGGGGTTACCCCTCCCCCTTTACTCGGTATATTGGAATCAAGACTTTAGCGCATGGAGCCTCGCAAAGTATTCAATTCACGTCAGTTAAAGTCAAAGTCTTGATACCACTCAACTTAGACCAGAAAACTTGGCGGGAATCCGGTAGGAATCCCTTCTATCGTGACAAGCAGTTCCGCTTAGGTCAAGCAAAAACGTCGAATCGATTCGCAGTTACTCCTAACGCTGGACGGTGTAGATTTTCGACCGCGTTGGGCTGGCTTCGAGCTCGACGAAACCTAGGCTGAACTATGGCGAGAAGAAACGGCTGATGCCAGCGTCCGTGGTGCTCACCCTTCGAAAAGCGCGAAGGGTGAGGCAGCCAGGGTTGTGGTGGCGCAAAGATGGGCCAGCCCACGGTGGTACCAGGTACCAGTTTTTCATAGCGCCGCGAATTATATCTCAACATCGTTCGTTTGGTTTTCCCTATCGCGTCGCCGAATCTCTTGAATTCGTTGGCGCCTTTCATCGTAGGTTTCCTCGACCTGCATGTTTAGGTAGTTTCGGCACATGCGTTTGTAGTTACCCCTAAAGTCGCTCACTAACATCAACGCGTGCCAATTGTATAAAGTGGTGTCACTGCCCCAAAATAGCGATCTCAACTGCCGCAAAGGCCAACGCAAATCTTGGGGTGCAAGATCCAACAACTGACTATTAAACAGTCTTTTTTGCATGTACTTCTCAGTCTCATACGCAACAAAATCAGCGACCTGTACCGGGGTTACCTTCCTGTGGTCGGCCATAGACCTAGCAGCACACAGACTACCCCATCGCGTTAACTGGACGTCGTCATACGCAGCATCTATCCATTGCCGATGCTTCGATTTTTGGTCGAAGACAAATTCGATTGATCTGTCGTTGAAATGGAAATGAGAAAATCTCGTAGCATCGGACATGGCCGAGATCGCGCACAGAAAATAAGGATTCCGCAGCGGCTGAAGGCGATATCCCGGCAAGTAGTCCCAGGCCTTCATGAAAACTGCGGAGCCTAGCAGGCGAAAGTCACGTAGATTTTCTTCAAGGATCCCAACTAAGAGCGCAACTAGACGTTCCCGCTGGTACGAAGTCCATCCCTCAAATTCCCTATGTGAGTGCTGCAAATCAGTAGCGTGAAAATGCCTGACGCCGCAACAGTCCAAAGTATCTTCCCATTTGCACTGGAGGCGATGCCAAGCGTCAACAGGCCCAACCAAGCCTTGTATCCCGAAGAATACGCAATCGCTTGCCTTGTAATCGTTGAATTCATCAAGGTATGCCCGCAACAAGCTAAACGCCATTACCACCTCGGCTTCAGCGAATTCCAAATATCGACTGGGGGACTGGTCCACCTTTGACCGCACCACCAACGAGGTTGCCCCACGCTTCGCGGTTTTCGAAGCGTGGGCGCCACGAGCCTTGATCCCTTAGTTCATCCATCCCATACAAAGCGTCGAGCCCATGTTATCTATCCCGAATGCCGAACCGGCTTCATCGTTATTACGGCGCTGGATATCTGCACTTTATCACTACGAGTTGTTACCAGCGCCGCCCGCTGCTCGGCAGCGGGCAGAATCGCGATCTCTTTCTCCAGGTGCTGGAGCAGGTTCGCCGCCGCTATCATTTCGTTGTCGTCGGGTACGTGGTCATGCCTGAACACGTGCACCTGCTGTTCGGTAAAACCGGAGCGGGGCAATCCCTCGGCGGTGATGCAGGCCCTCAAACAAGGTTTCGCGCGGCGGTTGTTGCGCACGCTGCGTTCGCGCGGCGATGCCGCGCAAGGTCACTTGTGGAGCGAAGCGCTCGAGGCTGGACATATCTGGCAGCGGCGCTTTTATGACTTTGTGGTGTTCAGCGAAGAAAAGCGGGTGGAAAAATTGCGGTATATGCATCGCAATCCGGTGAAGCGGGGGCTGGCGGGTAAACCGGAACAGTGGACGTGGAGCAGTTTCCGGCACTATGCAGAGGGAGAGAGTGGCCCTGTGTTGGTGAACGAAACGCAGAAGGCCGAACTGCGGATGAGAAAGTCTCCTGATCTCAGTGTCAGTGGTGCTCACCCTTCGAAAGGCGCGAAGGGTGAGGCAGCCAGAGTTGTGCTGGGTGCATAGGTGAGCCAGCCCCCCACGACCCAGGTTAGCGCCCAAAAAACGAGCGCGAACCTGGGGCACCGTTCAGGCTGGCGATCCGTAACTTCGTTCGATGACAATCTCTGGTTGGTTGTCGTCTCGCCCTGCGTCGTCTCGCGCTACCTCACTACGATGCCATCGCGCTTTGTCCAGTCCGATTCACATCGGAGCGGAAGCGTAAGAGCGCCGCAATGTTGCCGGCTCGATTTAGTTCCTCGTGATCCTTGGGATAAAACACTTCGATGTCGCTGCGAATCGCTATGGGAATGATGGCGTCGCACACGTCGCTCAGCTCGCGCGTGGCGTGTCCGCAAGCCACGCACCGCTCGACGAGATGCGCGTCGATGTGGCCGCAATTGGTGCACTGCACGGCAGGCGCGGAATAATTTTCTCCGAGAAAGATGCTCTGCACCTCGCCGGCCTCCAGCGATTGCAGAACCCGGCGCAGGCCGGCGACTCCGCGGCCGTTGCCTTTGGCAAACTGCAATGCTTCGCTGGCCTTCTTCGACGCACGTTCATTGATCCATTGATTGAGGGACGAGCTGGCGTGGCTGCGAATCTCTTCGTTCGAAACGCTGGCAACATCGGCCGAGAAGCGGCCAATCAGCCGCTGTTTCACATAGGGATGAAGGTTCGACTCAAACTCCGGCCAGTTTACCTCGTGGCAACCGAGAATAAGCCGCTCCCAGATCCCTTTCTCGTAGTCCGCAAGCAAGCGGTCAGAAACGGCTTTGAAGTGTTGCAGCGCCTCATCCGCCACGCGGCGCTCCGCATGGCCGGCATCGTAACCCTTGAATCCGTAGCTCGAAGCGCTGCGCGACAGCATATGGACAATAGCTCCGCGCTCGCGCAGTTCGTCGAGACGTAAATCGAAAAAGCGGGCGCGCTGCCGGTCGACCACGGCAACGCAAAGCGCTGGCTGCGCGCCGAGCAAAGCTGCCAGCGGTTTCAACTGGAAACGTGACTGCAGATAAATGTGAGTGCCGCCAAGACGCGGAGGTAGCTCGTACTCTCTCCAGAAGTTTTGTTTGGAGCAGGCAAAGACCGCTTTTCCCTTGGTATTGCCGCGCAGATTCGTAGCCACATCAAGGATACGGTCGAGGTCGGCATGAACCGATCCATTCTTCCCGCTGGCAGCAGCGCTCTTAAGCGCCTGCTTCACAATATCCTTGGCAACGATTCCCTCGTGGCGATGAGAACGGTCCTGTGGCGGATCGGGCTGAAAGTAAAAGCTGAGGGCGCATGCCCCCTTGGTTTCGTCCGCTTGAAAAGCTGCTAACTCACGGATTTCATCCCGGGTCATCATCTCTCGACGCTCCTTAAGTACTCTGGTGCCGTACTTAGATTCGAGTTTTGACTAGAAGGTTATGATGGAATTCGCCGGAAACGGAAGGCGCCTTGCGAACACAATCGCGCGCCCGCTGCGACAGATTCGCGCACGACCTCCGCATGCCGCCCGGTAATGGCGGCAATTTCGTTGAGGGAAAACCCTTCGATACCGTAGAGGAGAAATGCCTCGCGGTCGGCGCGATCGGCGCCGCGAAGCGCGGCCTGGACTAGCGCAATCAGTTCGTCCGAGTAAGCGGCTTGTTCAGGAGTAGAAACGCGTCGATCGGGAATCGAACTTTCGCGCGTCCAACCCTCGTCGGGCTGATGAAACTGCAGCCCCGCTTCGTCGGAGGCTTGCACATTTTGCCGGCGGCGGCTGTCTTCCAGATGCAGATGAGCCGGAGACTCGAGTTCATGCAGTCGAGCCGTCATCTCGTTCATGGCTTGCAACGCAAGACGGTAGAGCCAGGGCTCAAGCGTCAATTTTTCTGGACGATCTTTTTCCGGATCGTCGACGTCGCCAAGCGCGCGGGCAATGACCTCATTGACGACCTCGGAGGTCGAAAGCTCTTCGTCTGGAATCTCGTCGTCGGAGCGGCGGAAATAAAGTTCGCGCTCCACGAAGCGTTCGAGGCGTCCGAGATTGGCATTCACGTAGGATCCAATATCGTCGGCGGAAATCGTAGGCGGCAGAACCGCTGCCAATGTTTGTTCGAATGGAACCCCCGGCTCAGGAGATTCGTGGGCGCCAGCGCGCCAGCGACGCCATTTATGCCTGGAGCGAAGCAATTCCTTGTGTCGGCTGAATTGCTGGATAAGTTCGTCAAATGAGGCCTTGATGGCTGCGGTGGCGCTCGGAGCTTTCGCCTGCGCGGTCAGTTGACCGGATGGAAGGCGCAGATTGAGAGAAACGACCGTCCCCTGGCGCGCCGAATTTTCATCGACCACGGCTTTCAGATGAACCAAATCCGGCCGGAAGACCTGAAGACGCTTCTGGATTTTTTCGATCTGGTGGCTTATTTCTTTTTCGATATCGGGAGTTTTGTGAACTTTATAACTGACGTGAACGTTCATTGTCGCGCCTCGAACGCGGGAAAGAAAACCCGTGAAGCTGCGGTCTCTCTACAAAACATTGTACACCTCGGCCGAAATGGCAGAAGTGAGGTTAATGGCTTTCCTTCATATCTCAGCGGCGTTATTTCTTCATTAACTCCTTAGGCATTGCGACGGGAAACGGGGGAAATTCTTGGGAGGCGCCTTTGAATAATGAAACGGTGACCTCGGCGCGCTTCGTGCCGTCATGCACTGCGATCTTATGCGGCTTCTCTGGCGTATAACCTTGCCACAAAGAGACGCCTGCGTAGGCGCCATCTTTGCGCAGGATGTAGTAGGTCATGTCGACGAATTTGAGCTTGGTCATGTCGTTGTTGTAATTGCGGACAATGCGCTTAAGAGTGTCCATCCCCGCCTCTTGTGGAGACATGCCGTGCCGCATGTTCTCGACGATCGTGTGCGCGCCGGCGACTTTGATATTCTCTTCGCCGCTGCCGGTGGCGCCCGCCGAGCCCACATCCTGATCGGTGTAGCAACCGGCGCCGATGATTGGAGAATCGCCGACGCGGCCGGGGAGTTTGTAGGATAAGCCGCTGGTCGTTGTGCATCCGGAAATTTCACCTTTGTCGTTGAGAGCGGAGCAGTGGATGGTGCCAGTCGGCGGAAACAGAACTCGCTGAACCGCCGCCAGGCGAAACTCCGGTTCGATGCCTAGCTGAGCTGCGCGATCTTCCAGACGTTCCTGCAGACGATGAATGCGTTCCTTCCACAGCTCGGCTTGCGGTGCCGTGGAAGGCGATGACGCCGGTGGCTTCCAGTTCGGGTCAGCCAATCCCGGGCCCCACCAATCATCGGAAGAGTGATACTCCTTCCACAGCAGCCAGATTTTGCGGGAACGTTCGGTGAGCAAGTTTTCGCGTGGATAACCCATGGCGACGGCGAATCGTTCGGCGCCTTCGCCGACCAGCATGACGTGGCCGGTGTGCTCCATCACGGCTTTCGAAACGAGCGAAACATTCTTGATATTACGCACGCCACCGACGGAGCCGGCGCGACGCGTGGGGCCGTGCATGCAACAAGCATCGAGTTCGACCACGCCTTCTTCGTTCGGAAGGCCGCCGAGTCCGACGGAATCGTCGTTGGGATCATCTTCGGGACCCTTGACTACGCGGAGAGCGGCGTCGAGTGTGTCGCCTCCGTTTTTCAGGAAGGCGAAAGCGTCGTCGAGGTAGTTGAAGCCATTGTTGGCGCAGATGATGATGGGGCGCTTGCCGGGGCTGGAGGGTTCGTTTGGGCGAGCGGCGGTCGAGTTGGCTTGCGCGGGCTTCTTGTCTGCATTCGAGGCTTTCGCACGGAGGCCCGCGGCCAACGATGCGGCGATGGTGGAACCTAGAAATCCGCGACGGCTTATGGCCACGAATCCTCCGTATTAATTCTCAGCACTTGGGAAACGGCGAAAGTGAGTGCGGTCACTTCATCTCGTTTTTGTTTTTCATATCGGAAGTTGTTTTGGCAGGCATTGCATGCGCCGCACTTCCGCTTACCGGAATCATGGCGTGCGCGTACGGTGTATTGGGCCACATGAGGTACGGCTTCGTAGGATCGGCGTCAGCGGAATCAGGTAGTCCTAGGTCCTTCACGGCAGCCCCAACAATCATGATATGCGGACCGGTTATGACCCAATGGTTATCCGCAGTCTTGCCGGTCGCGGTGGGATCGGTGTTGCTGGCTCCCTGGTCGCCGCGAAGCATATAGGTGAGACCGAGCTTGTTCGGCGGAGTCTGCTTTTTCATGGTGGCGTCAAAGAAAGCCATGCTGTTGGCGTCCGCGCACATGATGTCTTCGAGCATGATCAGGCAGGTGAATCCATTCTTACTTTCGCGCAAGATTTGCAGATTGCCATTTTGGTCGATTCGCGCCACGCCAGCGGTCTTGGCGACTCCAGGGGGAGCTGCAGTAAGAGCCTTGGAGATGTAGGAATGGTCAGACAAGCCCTTCTTTCCCGAGGCCTCCTTCGATGACGTACTTTTCTGGGCGAGTGAGAAACCGACAATCATGAGCGAGCAAACTAAAACAGAAAGACTACGTGTCGAACCGCACATAGAAGCCTCCGTCTAGTTGATTTCTACCGCACTTAGGAGCGGCAACATTGTACCGCTAGTCTCCTGATTCCGGCTGGATCATCGACAACGCGGAACTGCTTGCTGCTCACATTCAGGATCCAATCAACTGCAGCAGTCGGGACACGCCTTCGCGAAACGCGGTGGGGGTAGTGATCAGGCTGATGACTAGATAACCTTCGTTTGGGAAATCGTAGAAGTGTCCCGGATGGACGCTCACACTTGCCTCCCGCAATAAGCGAATCGCGAGCGCTTCATCAGTCTCGATGACAGGGACGCGCATAACCACGTACCAACCGCCATCGACCAACAGCCTTGTGCATGAGAGATGACTGGCGAGTTGTCGATCGAGCTCACTCAGATTGACCACCAACCGATCGAGAAGAATCGGCTGAACCCGCCTGCGCTGTTCGAGCAACACCGGCGCTGCCAGCTGGACCGGTGTATTCATCGAGAGAAACGTGTCGGCGATAATCTCCAGACGCGCTCCGGCCTCGGCAACGAGGTCTTGTGGTCCGCTGGTCGCCACCCACGCCAGCTTCATCTGCGGTAACGCTGAAATCTTCGAGATCCCGCTAAGAGTAAAGGTGAGCGTTGCGTGGTTGGTAACAAAGCTGCGATGCCTTGAGGGGTTATGCGCGTAATCGTGATGCGGGTAATCGAGAAAAACCTCATCGACGATGAGCGCCAACTCGCGCTCCTGGCAGAAAGCATTGAGCGCCGAAGCCTCCGAAGAAGAAACGTAGGAACCAGTTGGATTGTTGGGATGTACCAGGATGACGGCTCGCAATCGCGGGGTCGCCGCACGCGTAAGCGAATCCAGATCAATCTGCCAACCGTGATCGTAAAGGAGGGAATACGGAATCAATTTAACGTCGGCAAGATCGGCTAGAAATTCGAAGAGCGGATAACTCGGTTTTGGCACGAGAATTTCATCGCCGAGGTTACAGAGCAAACGGAACACGTACGAATAAGCTTCGCTGGTGCTGGTGGTCAGGACCAGTCGCTCGGGATCGAGGCCGGGAACGCCATGCGACTCGGCGTAGTATCGAGTCACCGCCTCCCGCGCAGTGCGTAAACCGTGGGGGTTGGGATCGTAGCGCATTGCCTGCGGATTCGCCAGGGCGGCCAGAACGCTGTCAGCATCCGGGAAAATGCCCGCTTCGGTCGGGTTTGAAACGGTGAGATCTAAAATGTTCTTTCCCGACGCGCGGGCCTCTTGAGCCGCACGCGCCAACGCGTTCGGGCTGAGCTGCCAATTTGTACGGTGGGAAAACATAGAATTCCAGCGGAGGGGCGGACTCTCCCGTCTCTCTTGTGCGTCCAGCATTGAGGGCCGGGCGGGGACGCCCGTCGCTCCACTGACGCGCTTCCGCCCGACTGACTACTTCAGAAAAAATCCTAACTGCTCCGGCGGAGGCAGGGTCTTGGTGGTCCAATACTGACGTTGAGCGGCCTGGACCGCAACAATCTTCGCCTGCACCTCCAGCGCCAAGTTGTCATAGCGAACCAGAACATTTTCTATCCAGTAGGGGTGATTCTCGCGTGCCCAGCCATCTTCATACATCTTGCGCATACGCGTGATCGCATCACGCAAGCTCTCCAGCCGCCCGTTAATGTCAACGACTTCATCCATGTCTTGTTGCACACGGATTCCATCAGCCTGGTTTTGATAGGCGTCCCAATAGTAATGGCTGATTTCAGATGTGAACTGAATTTTTAAACCTAGAGTATCCAGATGCCAGGCGGCAAGCAGCATGTCATCGAGCGTTTCTGTGTGCAGGTGAGCCTTGTTCCGATTCAGCATCAGCGATTCGGCTGCGCGTTCAGCACTGATGCGAAGATCGTGGGCGACGGGCAACGCTTTGGCAGCCGTATTGGCTCCAGCTTCGCTGAATGGATCGGACCAAAAAAGTTCATTGCTCGCATCATCCAATTTCACGCCGGCGAGCAAGGTGTGCGGTCGATCCAGATTTTCAATAACCGCGGCAAACGTTCGGTTGCCATCGTCATCATCTTCGTCATTGCGGTAGAAGGCCCAATCATAGCTGCGCTTGAAGTCATCGATGTTGGATTCTCCTGGCTGCCAGCCGGCGGCTGCGCCGAATACGAGCGCAGGCCATGTCATGTCAACCAGAGATTCACCGTCGTCGTTCCATGTTGTGTTGAGAACACCCATCGCCTGATGCTTTTGCCCATCGCGTACGAAATTTCGTATGTTTACAAAAGCGCGGTCAAAATCGGGCCAGATCACACCCCAGTTGCTGGCGCCGGGCGCGACGACCACGCGCAGACCAACATTGGTATAGGGCGTGATGATGCTTTCATAGCTTGGTTTGGGATCGTAATCCCAGGGAACGGCAATCATGTCTTTCGGCAGAATGCTGAGCAGTTCGGGATATTTGACCGCGATATCGCCCCAGAACATAAGTTGCTTGTGATACGGCTGCATAATCTCAAAAACTTTCTGCAAGTGTTCGAGATACACGCGGCCGAGTCCCTGCTGGGTCGCAAGAGCTTTGGTCTGGCCAAGCCCAAGTTCAAAAGTTTCGTCGGAGCCAATGTGGAAGAACGGGCCCGGAAACAAGGGAACGATTTCGCCATAAATCTGCCGGATGAAATCGTAGGTCCCAGGATTGGTCGGAGTGAGCACGTGCCCGTGCGGCATCTCCGCAAGCTCGGAATAGATTTCATACTTCAGAAATTGGTGAAGATGCCCAAAGGCCTGCTGCTCAGGCAGAATCGTGATGTAGTAGCGCCTAGCGTAGTCGACGATTTCCTTGATTTCAGCGGGAGTTAACGCCGCGCCTGGTTCCGCATTCTTTGGAACCGCATTCTTCGGAGACGCGTTTTTCGGAGAAACGAGCGGCTGTGTCTGGAAGTCAAACACATGTTCCATGTTGAAACCGAGCAGGTTGATCTTGTATTCGGAGAGCGTTCGAATCTGCGTTTTCAGGTAATCAAGCGTAGGGATCGGACCGCGACTTATATCATCGCTCACGCCTCGCCATTCCATGCTCGGCCAATCGCGAATAATCAGCGCCGGAACCGCGAGCGTCTTTCCTCCTGAGCCATCCGGGCGCAGCAATTGGCGAAGCGTCTGCACTCCATAGAACAACCCTTGCGCCGTGCGTCCGGCGACCAGCACGCCCGAGTCGGTTACACGGATTACATATCCTTGTTTATATGAATCAGGTTTATATAAATCAGGTTTATCTAGATCAGGTTTATCTAGATCAGGGTTGCCAAGTTCGTTGGCCTTCACCCCCTGCGACTCCAGATAAGCTCGCAGGCCGCGGTCAGTCAGCCGGCCGAGCGAGATGTGTCCCGTTGTTTTCGGAGCGGAAGTTACAGGTTCGATTGCGAGCTTCATTCCGGTGCGCTCGTGAATCTCTTGTTGCAGCGTCTCAGCCGCCAGCCGGTCCTCGGCATCACTGATTAGAATTGTGGTTGAAGCTTTGATCACCAGTCTTCCCTCGCTGAAGCGAACCTCTTTCGGCGCCGGGAGAATGTTGAGCGCGCGAGCAGCGTCGGGAACCTTCCCGTGGGCAGCAAGCGACAGAGAGGCAAGAAAGATAGCGTTCCTGATGCTTGCCATGTTCATGGTTTTGAGCGAATGGCGAGAGTAGCAGGTGACGCCGATGGGCGACAAGTTTGAAACTTTATTTCGCGAAGGCTTCTTTATTTACCACGTACGGCATCTTGGTGGCGTCGCCGCCGTAGTTCCCTTCCAGCACGTCAATCAGTCCCTGCACGCAGCGTCCGGCCATGCCTTTATTAGGATCAGCGGACAAGCGTGTAATGCGGGCGGCGCTGGCGAAGTGCGGCAGAAGTCGGCATCGATCGGCAATCGCGGGATCGCGCAGCGGCGAATCGGCGGGGAGAGGTTCTGTCGCATACACATCAAGAGCGGCGCCGGCAATCCAGTTCTCGCGCAAAGCGCGAGCCAGAGCAGTTTCGTCCACGACCGGGCCGCGCGAAGTGTTGATGACCATGGCGGTAGGTTTCATGGCGCGCAATGTGGTCTCGTTGATCAAGTGATAGGTCGGCGTGGCGCTCTCGCCCTCGCGCAACAAGGGAACGTGCAGACTGATAAAGTCTGCGGAGTTCAGCGCTTCCTGCAAAGTGGTGTAACGAATAGTGGCGCGCTCGCGGCTGATGGCGCGCTGAAAACGGAGATCCATTACCTCTTGTATAGCCTCGATGTATTCATGGTTCTGATAGGCGGGATCAAAGCACAGGATGTTCATGTCAAGTCCCGCGCACTTCTTGATGAAGGCGAGCCCGATGCGTCCGGTGCCGATAACGGCGACCGTTTTCCCGGTTACTTCGTCGCCGAGAAATGGCAGATAAGGATGCCAGTAGTCCCAACGGTTTTCTCGCGTCAGGTGTTCAGCCGGCCAGAGTTTGCGCGCCAGCGCGCCCATCAGAAAGAAAGCAAACTCGGCGGTCGCTTCGGTCAGGACGTCGGCGGTGTGCGTAAATGGGACCTTATACTGGTTGGCGTCGGCGCGGTTGATATTGTCAAATCCCACGGCCAACTGCGCGACAACTTTCAGGCTGCCTACTCCAGCAGCGAAAACTTCTGCGTCAATCGGGTCGCGCAGCGTTGTGATCAGCCCATTCACTCCCGACTTGACCTTTTCGATGATCAAACTTTTCGGAGGAGCTTCAGGTTTTGAGTAAACCTCCAGTTCATATCCCTTTTTACGAAGAAGGTTAAGGGCGTCGTCTCCGATGTCGCAGGTAGCAAAAACGCGGAATTTCTGAGTCATGGGCTCGAATAGTGTATCGCGAATTTATCGGCGCGGAGACTCGGATGGGTTTCGCCCCCGGTCCGAGGTCAGGCTGATGATCAGGCCGATGAGATGTCTTTGATGAGTAATGCGTGGTTGGCGCTGTCTTGGCGCTGTCATTGGCGTTATGGTTCGCGTCGTTCGGGCCGTGGAGCGGCGGATGCCGCCTGGGCATGATGGCGGACGTCGGCGCCAAGAACCCAGAAAATAACGTCTTCAGAAATATTGGTAGCGTGGTCCGCGACGCGCTCAAGGTTGCGCGCTACCAGTAGCGCATCTAATGCCTGCTGAGTCACTTGCGGCTCTTCATTCATCTTTCGCACGAGCATGATAAAAGCTTCGTCTCGCATCCTGTCGACCACGTGATCCATCTCCAGAACGGCTTGTGCAAGCTCGGCTTTGCCTTCAACGAATGACTCCAGGGCCCGCCGCACCATGGCGCTGACGGCTGTAGCCATGCGAGCGATATCAACCGGCAAATCTACGGCCGGCAATTCAATCAGGTCCATCACACGCTCGGCGATGTTCACCGCTTGGTCGCCTACGCGTTCGAGGTCGGCATTGATCTTGGTAACCGCTAGGATAAAGCGAAGATCGGTGGCCGCCGGTTGTTGCGTAGCGAGGACGTCGAAAGCCATCTCGTCGATTTCGCGCTCTGCTGCATTGATGAGGCCCTCATTTTCGAGGACAAGCTGGCAGCGCGTAAGATCGCGTTCGGAGTATGCCTGGCAGGCGCGATCCACCGCCAGTTCCGCGAGACCGCCCATGCGGAGCAGTTTCTCCCGCAGGTCCTCCATCTGCTGCTGAAAACGCGTCCGCGCCATCCGAACTCTCTTTCTACCAGCCTCGTTATCCCGGTCCAGGGAAAGGTCTAAGGGGTCAGACTGCAGAGGTGAATTCCCGAAACCCCCGCTCTATGTGCGATGGGTTTTAAACTCTTCAATCTGACCTCTCACTTCTGACCTCATTACTATCCGAACCTGCCCGTGACATAATCTTCCGTCCGTTTGTCGGAAGGATTGGTGAATATTTTTTCCGTCTTATCAAATTCAATCATCTTGCCCAAAAGAAAAAACCCTGTAAACTCGGCAACCCGAGCCGCCTGTTGCATATTATGCGTCACAATCACGATCGTGTATTGCTCTTTTAACTGAAAAATCAGTTCTTCAATCTTGCCGGTCGAGATTGGATCTAGCGCCGAGCAAGGCTCGTCCATGAGCAAAACTTCCGGCTGCACGGCTAATGCCCGCGCAATACACAGACGCTGCTGCTGTCCGCCGGAAAGACTGGCGCCGGATTTTTTGTGAAGATGATCCTTTACTTCATCCCACAAGGCGGCGCTGTGCAGGGATTTGTGAACCACCTCATCAAGTTTTTTGCGGTTGCGAAAGCCATTCAGCTTCAGCCCGGCCGCCACGTTATCGTAGATCGACATGGTTGGAAAGGGATTCGGCTTTTGAAACACCATCCCTACTCGCCGCCGCAATTGCGTGGCCGACGTTCCGTTATACACACTCAGCTCGCCTATGTGCACACTACCCTCGACTCGCGCTTCGGGGATGGTTTCGTGCATGCGATTCAAACAGCGGATGAATGTAGACTTCCCGCAGCCCGAAGGGCCAATCAGCGCCGTGGCGCGGTTGGCCAGTGCCGTGATGTTGACGTCGAACAGCGCCTGCGTCTTTCCATAAAACGCATTCAAATGTTCGACCGAAATTCCGACGCCCATAACTCTCTACGCTCCCGCGCTACGTGCCGACCTATGTGCCAGCCTACGTCCCGGCAAACGTGCCCTGCCGAACCACGATACGTACCGCCGCCACTGCCCCAACGATAAGGACGATCAAAACCAGCGCGCCAGCCCACGCCTGCCGGTGCCATTCATCGAATGGCGAAATGGCATAGGTGAAGATTTGCAACGACAAGGCCGCAGTCGGTTGGTCCATTCTCCAATTCCAGAACTGATTTCCGAATGCGGTAAAAAGCAATGGCGCCGTTTCTCCCGCAACCCGGGCAAAAGCCAGCATGACGCCGGTGATCACTCCCGAGGTGGCGGTACGCAAGGTAATCGAAAGCGTCGTGCGCCAGCGTGAAACGCCAATCCCGTAAGCCGCCTCGCGGATCGCCTGCGGTACCAGCAGCAGCATCTGTTCTGTCGTGCGCGCGATGGTCGGAATCATCATAATGGCGAGGGCCACTCCGCCAGCCAGCGCGGAGAAATGTTTCTGCCGCACCACCACCAGGCCGTAGGCCACAATGCCGATCACTATCGATGGCACGCCATTCAGCACATCGGACACAAAACGCACGATATCGCCGTAGCGATTGCGGCCGTACTCCGAAAGAAAGATGCCTGCGCCAATTCCAAGCGGCACTCCAAGCAAACTGGCAATGCCGAGAATCACGATCGATCCGACAATGGCATTCGCCATGCCGCCGCCGGGCTCGCCTACGGGCTTTGGTGTCTGCGTCAGAAAAGCGAGATTGATCGACCCGATTCCCTTGTAAACGAGATAGGCAAAAATGGCAAAAAGCGGCAGAAGTACGAGCGCCACGGTGAGCACCGCGACACCCGTCATCACGCGGTCGGTCACCCGCCGCCGCAAGCTGATGTTCTGTACGCTGACTTGCGCATCCGCCGAATTGGATTTCGTATCAGGCAATGCTTCTAGACGGTTGGCCTCGAGTAACGCTCCACACCATCAATCGCGCCAGCGCATTCACAACAATCGTGACGAAGAATAACGCTAACCCGATCTCGATCAATGCTGAGAGATACAAATCGCCGGTCGCCTCGGTGAATTCATTCGCCAGCACGCTTGCCATGGTGTATCCGGGCGCGAACAGCGACTTCGCGATCTCGGGACGATTCCCGATCACCATGGTTACCGCCATGGTTTCACCCAGTGCTCGGCCCAACCCCAAAATAATAGCCCCTACGATTCCCGCCCTCGCGTTCCGCAGCACTCCCATGCGGATCATCTCCCATCGCGTCGCACCGAGCGCCAGCACCGCCTCGCGCTGGTGTTGCGGAACCACGGTAAGCACCTCGCGGGTGATGGACGAGATAATCGGAATGATCATGATGGCCAGAATCACGCCCGCCGCCAGCATTCCAACACCATAAGGAGGCCCGCTGAACAGGCCCGTCCAGCCCAGTGTCTTGGCGAGAAATGGCTGCACATATTCGCGCAATATCGGGACGAGAACAAAGATGGCCCAGAGCCCATAGACGACGCTCGGAATGGCGGCCAGGAGTTCAGTGGTGAAAGATAGGGCACCGCGTAGCGCCAGAGGGCACATCTCCGTGACGAACACAGCGACGCCCAGCGAGAGCGGCACCGCGATTACCAGCGCAAGCAATGAGGAGACAATTGTGCCGTAGATGAAAGGCAGCGCGCCGTACTGATCCTCGACCGGATTCCAATCCGAATGACCAAAAAATTTCCATCCGAACGCATGCCAGGATAATTGCGAGCCCACGGCCAACTGGTAAACGATCAAGCCCAGCAGCGCAACCACGGCGACGCCGCAAAGGCGCATCGCCCATCCAAATACAACATCGGGAATTTCGCTGACCTTTTCTCGCAGCAGCGGCGTGGTTATAGTTTCAACTTTCAGGGCGGCCTTCGGCCCCCGCTCCGGTTCGGGAGCGTTAAAACGCGGCCGGGGCAGGGCTTGATTAGACATTCCGCTAGAGGGTATCAGAGGGTTGTTACAAATCGGTTAAAAATGGGGAGTGGTAGTGGCTGAAATAAACATGTTTAAGACACTACCTGGTGGTGGCATCCTTCAGTTCCACGACCGATTTCGAACCTGGAACCTCCTGCACAACTGCCGGAATCGACAGCGATCTGGTTGCGCGATGCGACCGATTGTGACAATACTGTTCGTCACCTTGTATGCCCACTTTTGCCGCCATCGACATCGGATCCAATTCTGTTCGTCTGAAAATCTCGCGCCTGCAAGCGGGCCGGCTGAAAGAGATCCATGAAGACCGCGAAGTCACTCGACTGGGCGAAGGGGTCTTCAGCACAGGCCTGCTTTCGCCCGAATCGATGACGGAAACGGTGCGTGTACTGCGGCGTTTCCATCGCGCCATGCAGGAGTGCGGGAGCGACTCGGTCAGGGTAGTGGCTACAGCGGCTCTGCGCGACGCCCGCAATTCGCGCGCCTTCCTGGAGTGGGTCCGTTCCACAACCGGGTGGACAATCGAAATTATCTCCGGACTGGAAGAAGCGCGCCTCATTCACCTTGGGATTATCTCGGCTGGCCGAATCGGCGCGGGAAGCGTGCTGTTAGTCGACCTCGGCGGCGGTAGTTGCGAGCTTACCTTGTCGCGCGAAGGGCAGCTTCGCGACACTGTGAGCCTGCCGCTTGGCGCGGTGCGTCTTACCGGTGAATTTCTGCATCACGATCCGCCGCGAAAGAGCGAATTGCAGAGGCTTCGGGAGTTTGTGGCGCGAGAAATTACACGGGTTCAAGATCGGGTAAGATCAGCTCGCGTAACCACAGTCATCGCTACTTCCGGTACGGCGGCTGCATTAGCGGTCGCCGCCAACCGGATGGCTCGCCCCAAAAAGCGCACGACAACGACTTACGCGACACGCGAAATGATTCGCCGCCTCGCGCAACAGATCACGCGGCAGTCGCTGGAGCAGCGGCGAAAGGTTCCAGGCATTGGTCCAAGACGCGCCGAAATCATCTGCGCCGGCGCGGTAGCCTACGCCGAATTATTGGAGCGATGCCATCTCGCCGGCTTTCGCTACTCCGACTTGGGCCTGCGCGACGGCATTCTGGCTCAGATGGCCGCCGAATACGATAGGAGTACGCGCTCCGGCAGAGCGATTGAATCGGAACGCTGGGAGTCAATCAAGCGCGCGGTCGCACACTATCGGGTCGATATTCATCATGCACTGCATGTGCGTGACGCGGCGTTACAGCTGTTTTCTTCGTTGAAATCGGTCCACCAGCTTCCAGCGGAATATCGGGAATGGCTGTCGGCTGCGGCCATGCTGTACGAAGTCGGCGACTACGTGAACCGCAACGGGCATCACCGGCATACTTACTACATCATCGCGAACTCGGAAATTCTGGGCTACACGCCGCAACAGAGAGCGATCATTGGTTCGATCGCGCGGTACCTGGGAAAGTCGCGCCCCACGCCGGGAGACGGACCCATGAGTGCGTTACCGCCGAGCGACCAGGAGAATGTGACCAAAGCTTCGATGCTGCTTCGCATTGCGCGATCTTTGAACATGGGGAGAAGCCAGTCGGTCGCGAAAGTCACGGTTTCGGCGCGAGGCGGCAATGTCTCAATGAAACTCACGGCACGCGGAAATGCCAGCGTCGATCTCGAGGTCTGGTCGATTGAAAAGGATCGATCCTACTTTCGCGAAGTCTTCGGGCGGGAACTTTCTGTTGCAGCGGTATAAAGCGTACGCAGAATCCGTGGTGTGATGCACCAGCTCAAAGAACCCGAATTGCGCCGCATTTCAACTTTGGCCACGGCTCCTTTTTTAAGTTCAACCACAGCCTCGCATCCGCTGTCGGAGATCACGCGTCCAAGAAATTCGCGCAGGTTCGGGTTGTGCCCCACCAGCATTACGGAATCCTGATGAGCATATTTTTCCAGCATTTTTTGAAAATCCGCGAAATTGGCCTGCGGGCGCAAGCCGTTCTCCATCGCCAGCTTGCCCTCGTGTCCCATTTCGTTGCCTACGAGAGCGGCTGTCTGCGTCGCGCGTTTTAGCGGACTCGATACGATAACTTCAACCTGTACGCCGAGCGAGGCCAGGGCACGGCCGATATATCCGCACTGCTCGATGCCATCCTTATCGAGGCCGCGCTTTTCGTCCTTCTTCGCCGTCATCAACCGTTGCCCAGCGCTGGCGTGGCGCAGAAAATAGAGAAACATTTCTGAAACTCATCCCTTTCTGAAGATGGCAATCTGAAGATACACCAGACAATCTCCCAAATAATCCGAAGACAGCCCAGACAATCCGAAGACAATTAAGCTCAGCCGATCAACCTCTTCCCACCGATGCCCGGCCCGACAAGACTCGAGACTTCCGTCGCGGAATAGGAGGTGGAATTTCCTCCGGCGTCTTAATACCCTCTGCGACCGCGATGAGAAAGTCTTGCGAACTGAACGCCGCAGACCCACGCGGGGGGCGCCTGCTTCGTCCCTTCGGCGATTGCCACGGACGCAGGTAGCGGCCATCACTTTGCAGAAATCTCGACTTCACATTGTCTGCCATGTACGCCGCCAGGATTTCATGCACCACACGGTCGCGCAGTAGAGGACTTTTCAACGGGAATAGAACTTCGACACGCTCGTGCAGGTTACGATTCATCCAATCGGCGCTTCCCGTGTAAATCTCCGGGTCCCCGCCATTTTCGAAATAATAGATGCGCGTATGCTCCAGGAAACGTCCGACAATACTGCGCACGCGAATGCGTTCGCTCAGGCCGCGGACGCCCGGCCGCAACGCGCACATGCCACGCACTAGCAGTTCAATCTCCACTCCCGCTTGCGAAGCGCTGTAGAGAGCCTGAATCACATCCCCATCGAGAAGCGCGTTCATCTTGGCGATAATGCGCGCCGGACGGCCCAGGCGCGCGTTCTCAGCCTCGCGTTCAATCAGCATCAAGCATTTTTCCGCCAGATCCAGAGGCGCGACCAGCAGCGGCCCGTAAGTTGGATTCTCTGCATAGGCTGTCAGAAAATTGAAAACATCATGAACCGAGCTCGTCATTTCCGGATCCGCGGTGAATAAACTGAGGTCGGTATAGATCCGCGCAGTTGTCGCGTTGTAATTACCCGTGGCCAGGTGCGCGTACTGGCGGGTCACGCCATCGGGATCGTGCCGCACGAGAAGACAAAGCTTGCAGTGGGTCTTGAGTCCTACCAGTCCGTGGAAGACCTGAACCCCCGCATCTTCCATCTCGCGAGCCCAGCGGATATTCGAGTCTTCATCGAAGCGCGCTTTCAATTCGACGATGGCGGTAACTTCCTTGTGCGCGGCGGCCGCCAGAAGAGAAGCGACAATCGGCGAATTCGCGCCCGTGCGGTAAAGCGTTTGCTTGATAGAGAGCACGCGCTCATCTTCAGCCGCCGACTGAATGAAAGATACAACCGCATCATACGAATCGTAGGGATGGTGCAGTAATACGTCGTGACGGCGCAGCTCTTCGAACAGATCGTGCGACTTCGCGGTGAGCCGCAACTCTCGCGGCACAAATGTGCGAAATTTCAGATCAGGTCGTTCCGCTTCATCATAAATGTTGAACAGCCGCGAAAGATTCACCGGACCATCGACGGGAAAAATCTGCCAGGGGTCGAGTTCAAACACCGTGCCCAGCCGCGTGATGATCTCGGGGTCGGCCTCAGATTCAATCTCCATGCGCACCGCGTCACCCTTGCGCCGGTTGTGCAATTCGGCCCGCACCGATTCCAGCAAATTGCGCGATTCTTCCTCCTGAAGGTAGAGGTTGCTGTTACGGGTAACCCGAAAGGCGGCAGAAGACACGATGTCGTAGCCCTTGTACATCCGCACAGTGTGATGAACGACCAGGTCAGCCAAAAAAATGTAATCGATGGTCCCCTGCGATGGCAGGCGCACCAGTCGCGGCAGGGCTCGCGGGACGGTCACGACCCCTGTATATGTAAGTGATGCTCGTCGGCGACGGCGCAGCAACAGGGCCACACACAGCGCCTTATTGATCACCCTGGGAAATGGATGCGCCGGATCTACTGTAACCGGAGTGAGGAGCGGGTCAAGCTCCCGCTCGCAGTAGTCGTTCACAAACGACAGCGCCGCCTCATCCAGTTCGTCGATGCCCAGAACACGGATGCCATGCTCGGCCAGTTCCGGCCGCAGGCGCTGGTTCCAGTTCCTGTATTGTTCTTCGACAAACTCGTGAGTTACATCGCTAATCATCTCCCGCTCTTCGACCATGGTGAGGCCGTCGGGAGTCGTGGAGTTGTGTCCATCTTCAAGCTGCTGCAACAGTCCGCCTACCCGGACCTCAAAGAATTCGTCGAGATTGCTGGCCGAAATGGCTAGGAATTTCACACGTTCGAGAAGCGGATTGCGCAGGTCCCCTGCTTCTTCAAGCACGCGCCAATTAAATTTCAGCCACGATGCTTCGCGGTTCAGGAGAGGGGAGCGAGCGCCGAGGGGTGGGGGAACCATGGTTATCCAAACTTGTTCAAACTATGCCTGCCGAAATCACATCGTTAGCGCAGCTTCCGGCCGCTCGGACCGCACTTCCTCGGGCCGCACACCAAAGTACGCAGCGTCTTGGTGGAGGGGTTTTTACTACGTAGTGCAAGGCATCCGACCTGAAACAGTATATCAAGACCGGCGGAAACCGGCTTCGTACAAGGGTCGGGCTCGCTGCGAACTCGCGACCTGCTATTTACATTCACCGGCAGTCTTTTTTGCGTGCGCGACTAGTGAACTTGCTTGATCGCCAGTTTCACCTTTTCGACGACGTTCTTTGGCAGCGATGCATAACTCAGCTGGCTCGTCATCTTCTGACCGTCGGTAACCATCCAGTTCAGAAAGTCCGCCATAATTTTGCCTTTTTTAGGATCCTTGGCCTGTTCCGGAACCAGGAGCCATGTGAAGCTCGAAATAGGGTACGCGGTTTTGCCCGGCGCATTCGTAATAGAAACGCGAAAATCGGCGGGCATATCTTTCACCGATGCTGCCGCTTCGGTCACTCCGTCAAGTGAGGCTTTCACGAAGTTCCCAGCCGCGTTCTTGATCGATCCGTACGTAATCTTGTTCTCCACGGCGTAGATCAGTTCCACGTAGCCAATCGATCCCTCCAACTGCCTGAGCTGTCCGGCTACGCCCTCATTGCCCTTCCCGCCTATACCGACCGGCCATTTGACCGATGTTCCCTTCCCCACGGTGGCGCTCCAGTCTTTGCTGACCTTCGAAAGATAGTCAGTAAAAATAAAGGTAGTGCCGCTGCCGTCGGAACGGTAGATCACGATAATAGACTTGTCAGGAAGCTTGACACCAGGATTGGCCTGCGCGATCGCAGGATCGTTCCACTTTTGGATTTTCCCAAGGAAGATACCCGCCAAAGCTTCCGGAGTGAACTTCATTTCGCCGCTGATCCCGGGAACGTTATAGGCAGGTACGACCGCGCCCAGCACGGTGGGAATATGAAGGATCTTGGTCTTAGCCTCTTTGAGTTGCGCGTCCGACATCGGACCATCGCTCGCCCCGAAATCGACGGTGCCGTTCAAAACCTGTCGAATCCCTCCGCCGCTGCCGATCGACTGGTAGTTGATCTGTACATCGGGGTGGAGCTTGTTATATTCGCTGAACCACTTGGAGTACATCGGATACGGAAAAGTGGCGCCCGCTCCGTTCAAGGTAGTCTGCCCCATTACCGGCAGAGCCAATGCAAGACCTACCAGCAGCAATGCGATGCGATGGTTCACTAGACGAGTCCTCCCGTGTTCTTTGAAAATGTTCTTTGACAACCCAGACTTATGAGCGAAGCTACATTCTTATGGGTAGAGTGTTAAGAGAAGGTTACAGCGGAGTGAATTTCTAATGAACGCTCTTTTCTTCCAGCCAGTTATCGAGCGGCCGGAGCGTCGAGGCGCGCCAGTTCCCGTCCGAATAAAGTGTTATTGGGAAATTCCCGCTGTAGCCCTTGCAGAAGAATGCGAGCCTGAGACGAATCTTTCTCGCGGACATAAGCGATCGATAGCAGAATGCGCGCAAAAGGCGCGAGCAGGTGACCCTTTTGAGCGACAGTCTGAAGCTCGGCAATTCCACCAGCTTTGTCGCCTGAGACGCCGCCCAGTCGCAAAACCCATCGCACCGGAGCGGCCATCGATCCGATAATGTAGCGGCTAACGCCGCCAGCCAGGCGCGCATCATAGCAACTGGGATCGACGGCAAGAAGTTGCTGCGACCAGGCTGTCGCCTCTTTCGTGTAATGAAGCGAAGCGAGGTTGCGCTTTTCAATGAGGGCTTCGAAATCGGATCGCAATCCAGCGGATAACGTCATCGCGAGAAGCGCATCCTGATCTCGCGGGTCTTTGCTCAGTTTAGACTTTCCCATCTCCTCAGCATGATTGAGTAGCTCCTCAAATCGAGCGCGTTTCTGCGGATCGGCTTCATACTTCTTTCGGTTGGCGAAGACTGAGTCATCCGAATAGAATTGCGATTCGAGGACCCCCAGCCGATTGAACTCTGAAAACAGGATGCCGGCCGCCTCAGCGGCTGGACCCATGGCGTCTTCCGAGTGTAATTTTTCCCACGATTCGAATTCCTTTTGTGCTCCGCTGAAATCCAGATCGTAAAGCCGGAAAAAGCCGCTAGCAAGCTCCGCTGCCGGCAAAGCAGCAAGGGGCTGAGGAAAACTGATTGCCAGCAGAAGACTCGCAATCACGAAAAATCTAAAGATATTGATGCGGCGATCCCACATATCTCGAATTAGATGCGCTTTCCCATATCCTCGCGCAATATTGAGTACAATTCTACATCGTGCCGAACTGCTTAATGGTGACTTTTTGTGAGCGATGAACTTCGTAACGATGACCTTCGTTATGCCCCAGGATGGCCGGGGATAGAACCCCGCTGGACTTCGAGTGCCAAAACAGGTGTGGGCACTGCGCTCAACCTCCGAAGCCGGGTGTGGTTCACGCTCAGCCATGGCATCCTCAATGAAATCTATTTCCCGCGAGTCGACCAGGCGTGCACTCGGGACTTCGGCCTGATTATCACCGATGGCCGCGAGTTTTTCTCCGAGGAGAAACGAAGTTGTGCCTTCGCTAACATTCCGTTCGAGCCGGGAGTTCCGGCATATGAACTGACGAACACGCACCTCCAAGGCCGCTATCGGATTGAAAAAGAAGTGCTCACCGATCCGTGGCGAAACGTGGTCCTGCAAAAAATCCGTTTCGTGCCCCTTCAGGGTACCCTGCGCGACTATCGTTTGTATGCGCTCCTCGCATCTCACCTGGGCAATTTTGGATATGGCAACACCGGCTGGGTGGGCGACTACAAGGGAAAGCCGATGCTATTTGCCAGGCGCCATTCCCTTGCACTCGCGCTAGGCTGCTCGGCTCCAATGCCAAAACGCTCCGTTGGGTTCGCTGGAATATCGGACGGATGGCAGGATCTGGCGCAACATTACCAGATGGCATGGGAATATGATTCCGCGGAAAACGGAAACATCGCTCTGACCGCCGAGATTGACCTGGACGCATGCAATGGCGAATTCATCCTCGCACTGGGCTTTGGCGCTATCTGGGCCGAGGCGGGACAGCAAGTCGTCTCCTCTTTGCTTACACCGTATGAAAAGTCCCGAAAAGATTACGTCTCGCACTGGCAGAATTGGCAGCGCACGCTGAAGAAGCTCGACGAAGAACCACGGAAAAAAGACCTGTATCGCGCCAGCGTCGCTGTAATACGTGTCCACGAATCCAAAGACTTCCTGGGAGGAATCATTGCCAGCCTGTCCATTCCATGGGGCTTCAACAAAGGTGACGAAGATCTGGGCGGCTACCATTTGATTTGGCCGCGCGATCTGGTCGAGAGTGCGGGAGGGTTGCTGGCCGCAGGCGCGCACGACGACGCGCTCCGCGTGTTGCATTATCTCGAGGCCACGCAAGAGGCTGACGGCCACTGGGCACAGAACATGTGGCTGGATGGGCGTCCTTACTGGAGCGGCGAGCAGATGGATGAGACCGCTTTCCCGATTCTGCTGGTCGATCTGTTGCGCCGCGAATCGCCGAAACATTTCGGTGAGAAAAACCGGTGGTGGCCGATGGTGCGCAAAGCGGCGTCATTCATCGTCGCCAACGGCCCGGTTACACAGCAGGATCGATGGGAAGAAGATGGCGGTTACTCGCCCTTCACGCTGGCGGCCGAAATCTCTGCCTTGCTTATTGCCGCCGATCTCGCCGAGTCGATTGGACAAGCCGGGCCGGCAGAGTTTCTTCGCCAGATGGCTGACACGTGGAACGACAATATCGAACGCTGGACCTACGCTGCGCGCACCGACCTCGCCCGGCAATTCGGAGTCGATGGCTACTACGTCCGTATCGCGCCGCTCGATGGTGACGGAGCCGCCTCGCCGCTGGAAGGCTTCGTTCCGATCAAGAATCGTGCAACCTCGGATGCGCCTGCGGTAGCGATTGTCAGTCCGGACGCGCTGGCTCTGGTGCGTTTCGGGCTGCGCGCGCCTAATGATCCAAAAATTGTGAATACGCTCAAAATGATCGATGCGCTGCTGCGCGTAAACCTTCCCGACGGACCTGGATGGTATCGCTACAACTACGACGGCTACGGAGAACACGAAGATGGCTCTCCCTTCGACGGCACTGGCATCGGGCGGCCATGGCCGCTTTTGGCGGGTGAACGAGCTCACTACGAACTGGCTGCAGGCCGCGTCCAATCCGCCGAGAGCTTATTAGCCATGATGGAAAGTGCAACTGGAACAAGCCGTCTGATTCCCGAACAGGTTTGGGATGCCAACGACATTCCCGACCGCGAGCTTTTTGCAGGGAAAGGAACCGGTTCGGCCTGCCCTTTGGTGTGGGCGCACTCTGAATACGTCAAGCTGCGGCGATCGCTTCTCGACGGAAGGATCTTCGATCAGCCTGCGCAAACCGTCGACCGTTATTTGAGGACGAAAACCTCGGCGCAATATTTTAACTGGCGTTTCAACAACAAGCCGCGCACCATGCCGCAAGGACAGAAACTGCGGATTCTATTGCTGGAGTCAACCATGGTTCACTGGAGCTTCGACAACTGGCAGACGTGTCAGGACAGCCACTCCGCGGAAAGCGGTTGGAATCTTCACCACGTCGATCTGCCCACAGAAACTCTCGCCTCGGAGCGACAGATCGTCTTTACGTTCTTCTCGAAGAATAGCGGTCAATGGGAGGGACGAGACTACGTGGTTTTCGTCGAGTAGGGCGCCAGCGTTTTCTGCAGAAGCACTGTTAAACTTTCGATGCCCAAGAACTCACTTCGAGGTAGCATGCGCACTTCCACTTCGTTTGTTAGGTTCGCAGTAATTATGGTCGTAGTCGTAGCAATGATGATGAGCACGCTTTTAGCATCTCAAACTCTTCCCGCCCCTGAAGCCATTACCGATCCCAAGCAAATCACCTCCAAGCCCGATGCGCGCGTGGAGAAGACCTTGACCATCGAGAAGCTTTATATGACTCGTCAGGTGGGCGGTTCCACCTGGTCTCCGGATGGAAAGACGGTGGCTTTCATCTCTAATCTGAGCGGACGCAATAATCTTTGGCTTGTTCCATCTGAAGGCGGATGGCCGATGCAGCTTACGGTGAGCGATCAGCGGCAAAGTAGTCCTACCTGGTCCCCGGATGGCAAATGGATCGCCTATATCTCCGATTACGATGGCGATGAGCAATGGGACATTTTCCTCGTGTCGCCAACGACTGGACAAGTTCTGAACATCACTAACACGCGCGAGATCGCGGAAGAGAGTCCGGCTTGGTCGCCCGATGGGCGCTATCTCGCTTACATGGTCAAGCCAAGAACGTCTTCTGTGTTTGAGATTGACGTTTACGACACGGTGTTGCGGGACGTGAAGCACCTGACTACCGGCACCGCTAAAGATCGCATGAACGTTTCACCGATCTGGTCTCCGGATGGCACGTTCATTGTCTACACGCAGGAGCAGTCCAAGGGAACTGACTCGAATGTGTTTCTCGTTGAGATTTCGACCGCGCAAAGTACTCTCCTGACCTCGCATGATGGCGAGCGCACTTACTCGGCAAATGACATTTCGACTGACGGTAAAAGCGTTTTGATTACTTCTAATGCTGGCAATGGTTATGACAATGTCGGATTGCTCGACATCGCTACCAAGAAGATTCACTGGATTACTCAGGATAAGTGGGAGATTTCTGGTGAGACGTTTAGCCCCGACCGGAAGTTTCTGACTTACAGCGCGAATGTTGATGGCAATACTGACATTTACCTGTATGACTTAGGTTCCGGAAAAGCTCGTGCGTTGCCTTTGCCCAAAGGCGTGAATTTCACGGCTGGCCGGCCCTCGCCTTTTACTCGCGACAGCTCGCGACTGCTCTATTATCACAATGGACCGACTGCTCCTGGAGACCTCTGGGTTTATAACCTGGCTGATGGCAGGTCGCATCAACTTACTTACTCGCTGGTTGGCGGCGTGCGATCGGAAAATATGGTTGAGCCTTACCTGGTTCACTACCCTAGTAAGGATGGTAAGTGGATTGTTTCTGCATTTGTCTATGTGCCTTATAACCTGCCTCGAAATGGCGAGCATCCTGCAATTATTTATGTTCATGGCGGTCCTACGGCGCAGACTATGAACACGTTCAATCGCTTTGTGCAATACATGACGAATCAAGGTTACATTGTGATTGCTCCTAACTATCGCGGATCGACTGGATACGGAAAGGAATTTCAGCAGGCGAATCTTTTCGATATGGGCGGCGCGGATTTGCAGGATGTGCTTGCGGCTGCGGATTGGATCAAGCAGACAGGTTATGTCGATCCGAAAAAGCTTATTCTAATGGGCGGAAGTTATGGCGGATATATGACGATGATGGGAGTTACGAAAGCTCCGGAGATGTGGGCGGCGGGGGTTGCGATTGTGCCTTTTGTGAACTGGTTCACCGAGATTCAGCATGAAGACCCGGTGCTGCAGCAGTCCGACCTTGCGACTATGGGCGATCTGGTGAAGAACAAGGCGCTTTATGAAGATCGGTCGCCTATTAACTTTGTCGATCGGATCAAGGCTCCGTTGTATTTGCTGGCGGGCGGCAACGATCCTCGCTGCCCCAAGGAAGAGGCGCAGCAGGTTGTTGATGCGGTCAAGAAGCGCGGCGGGGTAGCCGAATATAAAGTTTATGAAAACGAAGGCCACGGCTTTGCTCGAGTGGAAAATCAGATCGACGCATACAAGCGCGTGGCTGACTTTTTGCAGGCGCATGTTCCGCCTGCGGATTGCGGGTGCTCGCTGAACGAGTAGCGCTTCCGATAATCTCTGCCCGAGATTTTATTTTTGAGATTTTATTGTTAAAAGATCCATCCGCTTTTGCACTACCCTTGCTACGTGATTAACTCGTATTCACTCTTCACCAAGCCGCTCCGATAATGCTGGGTTGCGACGTGATGCAGTTGCACATCCCGCGGCAGCTTGCCGAAGAGCGGAATTCCATCTCCAATGAGTACCGGCACACGAGTGATAATCAGACGCTGCACAAGGCCTGCGCGAAGAAATCCCTGAATCGTAATTCCACCGTCAACATAGATGTGCTGGACACCGTTAGAAGCAAGTTTCGCGACAATCTCAACCGGAGGACCGCTCATCTGCTCCACAACGCCGCCGCGAACTGTGGAGAAATCAACAGGCCGGCTGCTCAGCACCACTACGCGCTTTTCCCGATAAGGCCAGATGGGAAACGCTAGAACCGTCTCGAAGGTTTTGCGGCCGATCACCAGCGCATCGACGCTCGCCATAAATTCGTCGTAGCCGTGCGGTTCGCCGCCGTCCGCCGGCAGAAAGTCCAACTCACCATTTCGGCGCGCGATAAAGCCATCTAGACTGGTGCCGACAAACACAGATACCCTCATCACACAGTCCTTGGCTCGGGCACAATGAACCACCCCAAGCGTTTCAATTTAATTATTACTGCGTCTTCGCGAGCCGGTTCAGCGACGCATGCGCATCTTTAGCGAATGGACCCTCGGGCAAAATCTTCAGATACTGCGCATAGTATTTTTTCGCTTCGGCCTTATCTCCCAGCTTTTCCTGGCACACGGCAAGACGGAAGCTGGCAACGGCATCGCCATCTTTGTAATAGAGAGCTTCCTTGTAACGGTCCAATGCAGCCTTGTAGTTCTTGCGCTTGAAGTAATAGTCGCCGACTTCAATATCTTTCGATGCTTTTAACGGATTCCACGGGTGAAACTCCTGAATGCCGGAGTTATCCGCCTTGGCGTCTCCCACCAGATCGCCGACGGCTGCGCTGCTCCCAGGATGGGCCTTGTCATCATCCTTTGGGGGACGAATATCAATTCTGGTGTCGTGGCTGGAACTCTCTTCAGCCTCGTGATTGCTATCGGCGGCCTGGTCGGACGCAGGTTTATCGGACGTATTCTTATCCGGCGAATCTTGCGCCAGCGAAAACGTGGTCAGGAGCGCCAAAAAAACAATCAGGAAACGAATACGCATCAGTTAATTGTATCGCTTTCGCAGGCTTACGCAGAGCCTTACGGAGAACTATGACCGTCACATTTCAGTACGCCCAGATATGCTCTCCAGGGACCGACTGCATCGCGATACTGGTGGGCCATCACGCGTGACAATTGATGCAAATGAGTGAGATCGTGAGCAGCCCATGTCGCCAGAAGTTGCGATAGAGTCACCACTCCCAGCCGCGGATGTCTTCCTCGCCGGTTTAAGTCTTCGGGCTGCAAATTGAGTGCCCGTAGCGCAGCTAGATTCTCCCCACGCACACGAGCGAAATCATCCAAAAGCTGGTCGAGCGACCTGTCTTGACTCTGTCTCGATTGAGCAAAACGGTCAAAAGGGTCAAATGGCCGCGCTTCACCCTTCTCGAGTATGATCCGCGCGCGCACTATCCAGTCGGTACGTTCCCCGACGATCAGGTGGCCGACGATGTCAAACGCGCTCCAGGTATCTTTTCCTTCTTTACTGCGTCCTTCGTTGCCGCGCACCCATAGGTTCGGCAGCCCCCGCAACTGCGTATTTAGGGTTGCGGGAGTGCGATCGAGAATTGCGATCGTATCGACTAGGTTGAATTCTGCCATGCCTGCGTAGATGCATGCCTGCAACTTTGGACTCAGGCATTTTGGACTCAAAGGACCGCAGCGCAGGCCTCAAAATCTAAATTCAAAAAAAAATCAGGCCGCCCACTGTTGGGACGGCCTGGTTTGGCAAGTCCTCCGGGGAGGAGGGGAACTTGAATTACAACTACATTGATGGCGGAGCTGCGCTGGCACTTGGGGCCGGCGCTGGCGCGGGAGTTGTTCCCGCTTCCGTGTTGCTCATCAATCGAATATCCACGCGCCGATTCTTTGCCCGGCCGTCGCGAGTCTTATTGGAATCAACAGGTTTATCCTTGCCCAGCCCGATCAGATAAATCTTGTAAGCCGGAACGTTCTTCTCGGCAGCCAGATACTGAATCACGGCATTGGCGCGGCGCTCGCTCAGAGCGTAGTTGTAGTCGGCGCTGCCGATCGAATCGGTGGCACCTTCGACGGTGATGATGTATCCCTTGGTGGTCGAAACGCTGGCCGCCAGCTGGTCGATGGCTTCCTTAGCGTCCTTGGTCAGATTATCCTTGTTAAATCCGAAGTGAACAGCGGTCTCAGCTACGGGATGATAGTTATCCAGGTTGATTACGGTGTTGGTCAACGTGTTCACACGCTGAGTGGCGGTGTTAGCCGACATTTGAGCCTTGTCCGCTTCATTTCCCGCGGCGATGGCTTTCTGGTCAACCTCAGCGGCCTTAGCCTGCACGGCCTGAATTCCGGCTTGCGCGCGCTGATCGACGTCCTTGATGTCTTTCGAATTCTTCGCGGTCAGGTCATCGAGTTCATTGGTCTTATTGATCAACGGGGTCGTCTGTTGACGGACGTAATTCTTGCTCGAACATCCAATCGTTGCGGCCATTGTTGCCGCCAACAGCAGGGTCAACGAAGTGCGATTCATAAGGTGGGGGCTCCTTGCCCAAACATGCTAGTGTTTGAAATCCTAGTCCCAAAAAAGGTTGCAAACTGGACACGCCATCCCTAATGCACGGGGGATGCCAATTCGCGGCCAAAGCGAAAACGCATAAACCATTGTATATCAGTGCCTTGCAATCTGAGCGATCAAAACTTGCCTACTCCCGCTCAAGGCAATCGCGATATGAATCGTAGAAATTTTATACTGTTTGATTTCCGACGCGAATTATAGGCGCATGAAAATAATTGCGCTAGTCGCTCTGCAAAATTGCTCGCGAGCCTGCTCCAAAAAAAAATTAGCTGACTCTTAAGAGATACGATCCTTAACCAATTCGCGATCTTTAATTTGAATTTGCGATTTTGCCCCAGGCCTTCTCGAATTGCGACAACAACGGGATCTCGCCCTTCTGTAACCCGCCCCGGGCCATGACGCGCCAGAGATATGTCTGCGAAGGTCCGCTTCCTATGCCTGCTTCATGCGCCTGATAAACAGCCAGCACATCTTCCGTCGGACGGGATTGCACCGCCAGAATTATATCGGCCTCTTCCGGACGATACACCACGATCAGCTTGCCCCATTTGTGAATTGCCTCCTGAACCCGGCCAATAGCATCGCGATCCTCAGGCAATACTCGAGCATTAAATTGATCGCCATCGTAAGAGGTGACATACACGAAGCGAGCGTTGGCGAAAATGCGCGGCATCGGCGGAACACTTGTTGCAGCCGTGGCCACGCAAAACGTTCCCAGCGCCAGAATGGCCAGAACCATTGCCACTATATGCTTCGTCATAATGAATTACCTCTACTTAAGGGGATGCCGCGGCCCTCAAGAACGATGCATTACGGGCTTTGTGACCACCCTCACATTATCGGAGGCACGCCGATTGCCATGATGTTAAGTACGCGAATAAGCTCGCGTCGGACCACCGCCACGGTTGTCAAAAGAAATCGCTTTCGACCCTCATTCGCTTCGCTGAGAATTGGATAGCGGTGATAAAAGGTGTTGAACAGCTGGGCCAGCTGAAAAGCGTGTTTTGCGAGATAAGCGGGCTCAGTGCTGGCGATGCACTGACGAACGATATAAGAGGTTTTCGACGCCGCCAGCCATAGTTCCCATATGTCATTGGCAGATTCACCCTCGAGGTAGCCGGAAAAGTCCCCCATAGAAACGGCAACTGTATTGACAACCGAAGAAGACACGCGGCCATCAGCATCGCGGCAGAAATTATTCGGATCCAATCCGCCTTTGCGAAAAATATTAGAGGCGCGAACCACCGCATACTGCGCATAAGGGCCTGTGTCTCCCTCAAAACTAAGCGCCTCTTTGAAGTCGAAAGCAATTACCGAGGGTTTTGTGAACTTCAACATAAAGTAGCGCAACGCCCCAATCCCAATCTGCGACGCAATGCTGGCGCGTTCCTCCTCGCCCAACTCCGGATGTCGCGCATCGACTTCTTTGCCAGCCGACGTGATAAGGGCATCGAGCAAGTCATCCGCCTTAACTCCAAACCCTTTACGACCCGAAACCTCGATCCACGCCCTGCCTTGTTCTTCGTCGCTCAGTTTGTAGCCAAGTTCAGCAGCGCAGCGTGGAGTGAGCGCGACCATCTCATACGAAAAATGGGTATAACGATCCGCAGCCTCGTCGTGCCCCAGTCCGCGCAAAGCCTCGATCACCGTGTTCTGGGCCTCGGACTGCCGCGCATCGATGACGTTGTAAATCTCCGCCACATCTCCGAAATGCGGATGCTCTTTCTCGCCATCGGTGGTCGAAATCCAGCAATCATGGCCATTCGGATACCGATAAAATTTCCGATAGCCGAAGTCGCGCCCCAGCAATCCAAACTTCCACATGTGGTAAGCGATATCTTTGCCGACATACCCGACGGTTCCGTTAGAACGGACGATGACCTTCTGATCCTCCTCGGTTATTTTGTCGTCATCGGTTTTTTGGTCCCCCGTTTTTTCGTCCTCTGTTTTGTCGTCCTTGGTGTCCTCTTTGGTTAAGGTTTTTGCCGCGGACGTTCCAGCCCGGCGCATGACCCAACAGCCCGCATTCTTGCCCGACTCCTCATAAGTGAGCACACCAGATTCCTTCAGCTTGGCAAACGCAGCGTCCCAGAAATGAAGGTGGAGGATCTCGCTCTCTCGAGGCAGAAAGTCATACTCAATATCGAGCCGGTCCATGGTTTCAAGATGACGTTTAAGGACGGCAACGGAAATCAGATCCGCGATCGCGGCGGTCTCGTTGTTTCCTTCCTCAATAGCATGCAGAGTTGCCGAGCGTGCCTGGAGATTCTGCTTGTTTTCTTCGTACCACTGCGAGACGCGGGCATAAAGATCCCAGCAGACATAGTCGAACCGCGGCCTCGCCGCCAGAGCCTCAATCTCGGCGCGCGACTTCTTCTCGACATGAAGGAACCCCACCACCACATCGGCAACCTGAGCGCCAGTGTTGTCGACGTAATTCTGAACGTCCACTTCCCTGCCCGCAAACCGCAGCAACCGCACAAACGTATCGCCAAGAATGGCATTGCGCAGGTGCCCGATATGCGCCGCCTTGTTGGGATTGATGCTTGAATGCTCCACCAATACCTTCCCGGAAACGGACGACAGATTTTCTGCGGGAGAAGAATCTGACGCAAGCCCGACCGCCAGTTCGGCCCGATTCACGCGGGCATTGATATATCCAGCGCCTGCGACTTCGAATTTTTCGAAGCCAGGAATCGCGCCCACTCCAGCCACGATCTCTTCGGCGATCTTCCGCGGAGCCTTGCGCAGCTTTCGAGCCAGTTCGAAAGCAAGCGGCAGGGCATACTCGCCAAATTCGATTTTCGGCGGCTGCTCGACCACGATGTTCGCGTTTTCCAGCCCATATGTGCGAAGTAGAAACTCGCGCAGATCGTTGACTAGCCGAAGCTCCAGAAATTGATACAAGGACGCCCTCTAAATGGTTGAAGGAACAGCGATTTTAACAGAGTGCGCAGTGCGGGTTAGTTTGACGCATGAGGCACTGTTCCCTATGATGAAAAATCAGCCGTTGCGGCTCGTTCTATGATCTTCAGCTAACGACCGTTGACGAACGACCAGCGACCGTCTTCTATGCGTATAGCCTACCTTGACTGTTTTTCCGGGATTAGCGGCGACATGTTCCTCGGCGCTCTGATCGATGCCGGAGTGTCTCCCAAGCTGCTGCATGAAACGGTAACAGCACTGGGCATAGGCGCGGAGCTGGAGATTTCCCGAGTAACCCGCGGAGGAATCGCTGCGACCAAAGTGGATGTGTACGCGAACGGCGAGAAGGATCTGCCGCGAGAGGTCTTTCAAGCGCAGCGCAAGCGCGATCACGCCCACGGACATTCTCACGGTGACGCGGACCCTCAGGCTGCACATTCGCACAGTGAACATTCTCAACGTGAACAGTCGCACGGAAGCGCTCACGCGCACGATCATCAAACCAACAGTCACGGCCGCAGCCTGACAACAATTCGCGAAATCATCCGCCAGGCCGCGATCAGCGATCCCGCGAAAGCAACCGCCATCCGCATTTTCGAAAATTTGGGCGAGGCCGAAGCCGAAATTCACGCAACTTCCCTCGAGCAAGTCCATTTTCACGAAGTAGGCGCGGTAGATGCCATGGCAGATATTGTCTGCGCTGCCGTAGGAGCGGAATCGTTAAACGTCGACGAGTGGTTCTGCTCGCCGCTCAACGTTGGCGGTGGAACCGTGAAGTGCGCCCACGGGACGCTACCGGTGCCAGCCCCTGCCACCCTAAAGCTCTTAAAGAATGCGCCAATCTATTCATCTGGGCCGCAGGTAGAACTGGTGACGCCCACCGGCGCCGCGATCGTCAAAACGCTAACTACGCGTTTCACTTCCTTCCCGTCAGTGAAGATCGAGAAGACCGGATACGGCGCCGGGAGCAGAGAATTCCCCGACCATCCCAACCTCTTGCGCCTTACCATAGGGGAAGCGGCAACGAAAGGCGAAGCCGAGACGAAAAACGAGACCGGCGGAACGACGTCCAATTCCGACTCCAACTCCAACTCCAACGACAAAATCACCGTGCTCGAAGCCAATCTCGACGACTTGAGTCCTCAAGTTCTGGCCTACGCGATGGAGCGTCTGTTGGCCGAAGGAGCGCTCGACGTTTTCAGCGTGCCCGTGCAAATGAAAAAGAGCCGTCCTGGAGCGTTGCTCACAGTCCTGTCGAAGCAACAAGACGCAAATCGGCTAACGAAAACGATCTTCGCCGAGACCACGACCCTCGGCGTGCGCAGCCGCGAAGAACGGCGGCAGACGTTGTCGCGTCGATGGCAAACCGTGAATACTGCTTGGGGACCGGTCCGCATCAAGATTGCGAATATGAACGGCAGCGTCTCCAACTACGCTCCAGAGTACGAAGACTGTCGAACCCTGGCCGAAGCTCATTCCGTGCCGCTGAAGGAAGTGATCCAGCAAGCGGTGCAAGCCTATATCAGCAGCAAAAAGAGTTGAAGTCGGAAGCGAAACCTCCGGCATCACATCGAATGCAGCTTAAGCCGGAATCTCAGAAATCTTAAAATAAAGATCACGAGCAAAGATAAAAATAATGAGCAAGAAGTTCTACATCACGACTCCGATCTATTACGTTAACGCGCGTCCGCACATCGGCCACGCTTACACCACCATCGCATGCGACACGATCGCGCGCCGTCACCGCATGTTAGGCGACGACACCTGGTTTTTGACCGGCACCGACGAGCACGGCCAAAAGATCGAGCGCGCAGCCGAGGCGGCCGGCAAAACTCCGCAGCAATTCACCGACGAAATTTCCGCCGAATTCCGTGCCCTATGGCAGCGCATGGGCTTAACCCCGGATGATTTCATACGCACCACGTCCGCTCGGCATCGACAGGGTGTGCAGGCGCTGTGGCGAAAAATGCGCGACAACGGATACATCTATAAGGGCACATACACCGGCCAATACTGCGTCTTCGACGAGCTTTATGTCGATGGCGCGGGCCCCGGCGATCCCTGTCCCGATTGCGGACGACCGACAGAAACCGTGCATGAAGAAAATTACTACTTCAAGCTCTCGGCATTCCAGGACCAGTTGATCCGCCTCTATACCGAGCATCCCGACTTCATACGCCCGGAGACAAGGCGGAATGAAGTGTTGTCATTTGTGCGCGGTGGCCTGCGCGATCTCTCAATCAGCCGCTCGACATTTTCCTGGGGCACCCCCGTGCCGGACGATCCGAAGCACGTGATCTACGTCTGGCTGGATGCGCTCGCGAATTACATCAGCGCGCTAGGCTACGGCTCGAACGATACGAGCAAGTTCGAAAAATATTGGCCCGCCGATGTGCAAATGATCGGCAAGGAGATCGTTCGCTTCCACTGCGTCTACTGGCCCGCGTTCTTGCTAGCTGCGGGATTGCCCTTGCCCAAGAGGATCATGGCTCACGGCTGGCTGCTCTTCGAAGAAAGCAAAATGTCGAAGTCTCGTGGAAACATCGTGCGCGCCGAAACCATAGTCGATGTGCTAGGCACCGACGCGCTACGATACTTTCTGCTCCGCGAGGTAGTTTTCGGGCAGGACGGCTCGTTCAGTTTCGATGCGCTGGTGCAACGTTACAACTCCGATCTGGCAAATGGCCTGGGCAACCTGGCCAGCCGCACCCTGACAATGATCACGCGCTATTTCAAAGGCGAAGTGCCATATCCTTCGCAGGCCGCTCACATGGCGTCGGACGCCACCATCGCGGAAACGGCGAAGAACGCTATCGCTGACTACGGCACTCTATTTGACCAGTATCAGTTTTCGCGAGCGTTAGAAGCAGCCTGGGGACTGGTCAGCGCGGTAGACAAATACATAGTCGAAAATGAGCCATGGGGTCTAGACGAAAGGAAAGATGAAGAAAGTCGGGCGCGCCTGGCAACCGTGCTCTATACAAGTGCTGAAGGTCTACGCATCGTAACCGCGCTAGCCCATCCGGTAATACCGGAAGCTACCGCAAAAATATGGACACAAATGGGATTGGGAGACATCCGAAATTTCGATCTGACGCAGTTGCGGTGGGGCCAACTGCAAATCGGCACAAAATTAGGCGAGGTCCAAGCCGTGTTTCCACGAGCAGACAAATCGGCAACAGAAAGGATGCAGAGGATGGAAGATCAGGGCGCAAGTGGATCCGCCGGCAAAACTGCAGAAAGTGGAGCGACGGGCGTCTCGGCCGTCAAACCAACCGCATCCACGCAACCGGGCGCCGACTTGCCCAAGATGCCGTCATCCAAGCCGCCCGCCGCAGTACCCGATGGCAAAATCAGCATCGACGACTTCGCAAAAGTTGAATTCGAGTAGCGCAGGTAAAGACCGCCGAGCGAGTAAAAGGCGCCGACAAACTGCTGCGCCTGGAAGTTGATCTAGGCACCGAAATTCGGCAACTCGTCGCCGGTATCGCCGAGGCCTATGATCCTGCAACGCTTATCGGACGCAAAGTAGTAATCGTGGCCAACCTCGCGCCGCGCAAACTGCGCGGCTTGGAATCAAACGGAATGATCGTTGCTGCTTCGCCCGAAGGCGGCAAGGCAGTGCTAGCCGGCTTTCTGGAAGATGTGCCTATAGGCACGCGCCTCAAGTAGCAATCTGCAGGAGCACTATTGTGTGGTGACGGGCCTCTGGCCCCGTCCCAGCCCCGAGAGCAGAGTCCAGCCAGCGATCGACTACGACAAACGACCGACGTCCCCGACAATGTTCATCGACTCCCACGCCCATCTCGAAGGCAAGCGCTACGACACCGATCGCGAAGATGTATTGAGGCGCGCCCAAACAAGCAGGCATCGAAGGCTATCTGGCCATCGGCAACGGCGATGGTCCCGATACCGCTGACTGCGGCATTAAGCTGGCAGAAAAATATGACGGCAAACCCGAATACCCGCGAATCTGGGCGAGCGTGGGAATTCATCCTCATGAGGCAAACCTGGCCAGCGACACGGCAAATGCCCAAATGCTCGAATGGGCAAGAAATCCAAGAGTGATTGCCTGGGGAGAAATCGGCCTCGATTATTTTTACGACCACTCGCCCCGCGCAGTGCAGAAGACAGTTTTCCTGCAACAAATGGAGCTGGCACAAGCGGCAAAGCTGCCCATAATCATCCACTGCCGTCCATCCGAGAACAGCGAAAATGCGTGGGACGATTGCCTCTCAATGATCGCGGAACATTGGAAATTCAACCGGCCGCGGCGGCATTCTCCACTGCTTCACTGGCGAGGTAGAGCATGCGAACCGCGGACTCGACATGGGCTTCATGATTTCCTTCGCCGGCAATATCACCTTTCACAAGGCGCAGCCCATTCGCGACGCGGCAAAAATAGTTCCGCTCAACCGCATGCTGATCGAAACCGACTCGCCCTACCTCGCCCCAATTCCACATCGCGGCCAGCGCAACGAACCGGCATTTGTGACCGAGGTAGCCCGGCAGATCGGCGAATTGCGCAATTTATCCGCAGAAGAGATCGGTCTCGAAACCACGCAGAACTTCTACAACTTTTTTGGGCTCACGCCGGCAATCGCAAACCCGCGAGCGCCTGCATAATCTTCGCAGACAAATGCCTATTCTGTTACCCTCAGGGGTACATGTTTGGGGTGGCCGATCGATGAACGCTAAATTCTCGGGAACTGCCCGCTCAGCATGACAATTTCAGAACCTAGGCAGGCTGTCATAATTGTTTGATAAGCCCTTAGAATGTGACCCATGCCCGATAACAGTTTCGACATCGTCAGCAAAATTGACCTCGCCGAAGTTGGCAACGCCATTCAGCAGGCGATGAAAGAAGTCAGCACCCGTTTCGACCTGAAGGATTCGAAATCGCAGATCGCAATGGAGGGAAACGACGCGATCATGCTGCACTCGGCCGACGAATTCAAGATGAAGGCGGTGAACGACGTCTTCCAGCAGAAGCTGGTAAAGCGCGGCGTCCCACTGAAAGGGTTGACCTATGGCGCGATCGAGCCAGCCGCGGGCAGCACCGTAAAACAAAAGATCACGATTCAGCAGGGCATCCCGATCGAAAAGGCACGAGAGATCGTAAAGCTGGTCAAGAACTCGAAGAAAAAAGCACAAGCCTCAATTCAGGCAGACGTAGTGCGCATCAGCAGCAAGGATCGCGATACGCTGCAGGAAATTATCGCCATGGTTAAGCAACAGGATTTCGGCATCGACCTGCAGTTTACGAATTATCGGAGCAACTAAGCAGTGGGCACGACAACCTCCATCAACGGGAAAGAAATCTTTGACCTGCTGCGCGAGGATATTGCTGCGATCGAAGAGGAATTTGGACGCGACACAATTTCAAACGTCGCCGCCATCACCGAGATCGGCGAATACCTGCGGGTTGGCGGAGGCAAGCGAATCCGTCCCGCATTGCTGCTGCTTTCGGCCAAACTTTTCAACTACGCTGGCACCGGAGCAGTAAAGCTTGCCACGGTCGTAGAGATCATCCATACGGCCACGCTTGTCCACGACGACATTATCGATGAAGCACAGATCCGCCGTGGCCGTCCCGCCGCCAATACGCAGTGGGGCAATTCAATGTGCGTGCTTGCCGGCGACTGGCTCTACATGCAGGCTTTCAAAATCGCGGTGCAGGAGCGCAACTTCCGCATCCTTGATGTCCTGATCGAGCTCACCCAGCAGATGGTAGAAGGTGAACTGCTGCAGATGGAGAAGTTGGGTAAGCCGATTTCTTTGCAGGAGCACCTCGACCTGATCTATCGCAAAACGGCATGCCTTTTCTCCGTGTGCATGCGAGTCGGCGGAATTCTAGGCGGCGCGACCGAGCAGCAGGAGAAACAACTCGGCCAGTACGGACGCGATCTGGGGTTGGCGTTCCAGATCGTAGACGATGTCCTGGATCTTACAGCCTCAGAGAGCGTGCTGGGCAAGCCCGTAGCCAGCGACCTGCGGGAAGGTAAAGCCACCATGTCGGTGATTCACGCTCTGGAACGCTGCACCAATAGCGAACGTCACCAGATCGAAACCATACTGCACGATCGCGCCTTCAACGGCGTAACCCATGCCGACATTCTAGCCATCCTGCATCGTTATGCTTCACTTGAATACGCCTCTCAACAGGCCATGCGCCACGCCGAATCCGCAAGAAAAGCCATCTGCACCTTCCCGGACTCCGAGATCAAAAGAGCGCTCCTATGGGCGCCGGAGTTCGTAGTAGCAAGAGAAAAATAGCAGAAGGAATCAGAGACGGGCGCGTCCCCGCCCGTGGAAGCCGAGCGCAGCTCGGCAGCGTGGTGCCGCCGAAACATGCCGACGCTTAACTCTTGGCCGCGATCCCGGTCATCTCAAATCGTCCCTGCTTCAACAGAGTTCCCGATCCCAGAAATGCCCGCGCCGGAAACTCGCGCGAGAAGAGCTGCATATACGCAGCATTAAACGGCTGCCACAATGAAATATCGGGCGAATAAACCTGCACCCAGACCAGATCATCCATAGTCATCCCAGCTTCGCGCAGCACAGCCTGGAACCCTTCAAACAAAAGATCAAGCTCAGCCGCGATACTTTCGGGAGCATCCCCGGTGGCCGGATCAATCCCAATCCGTCCGGAAATGTATAAGGTATCGCCCACCAGCACGGCGTCGCTGAAAGGAAGATTCGCAGGACGATTCGGGAGATTGATGTAGCGTCGGCTTTCTGCCAAAGTACCCTCCAAAATGCATTGCTATACTAAAGAAGAACGCTCCCAAAATGACAGATTTACTTTCAATAATTTCGCGCCATGGCTATCTGTTTCTAGCGCTCGTGTGCTTCGCTGAAGCCGTTGGCCTCCCGCTGCCCGCCGCTCTCGCAATCCTGACCGCTGGCGCCGTAGCAGCCTACGGGCATCTTCATTTTTACCTGGTTTTCGGCATCGCCCTAACCGCCATGGTCATCGGCGACGTGGTGCTGTATTTCATGGGACGAGTCAGCGGATGGGCCTTGTTAGGCTTTCTATGCCGCCTCTCGGCAAATCCCGAAACCTGCATCTTGCGATCCGCCGAATACTTCTACCGTCGCGGCAAGCTGACTCTGCTCTTCGCCAAATTCATTCCCGGCATCAACACCATGTCTCCCCCGCTCGCCGGCAGCATGAAAATGCGCTTTGGCGATTTCCTGCGGTATGACACCCTAGGCGCAATCTTCTACGTGGGCGCTTACGCTCTGGCCGGATATCTTTTCAGCGACGCCCTGCGCGCCATCACCCGAGGGCTGCGCTCTGCCGGTTTCGCCGCCGAAGTCATCTTCGCCACAAGCCTCGCCGCATACATCGTCTATAGAATCTGGGTCTACCGCAAATACCGTCTGCTCGACGTGATCCCCCGCGTCCACGCCGAAGAACTGGCGAAGAGATTAACCTCCGACGCCGCCAAGAACATGCTGATAGCGGATGTCCGCAGTCATGGCTACTATGACGCCGACTCCGAGCGCATAGCCGGATCGATCCGTATCGAGCCAAATAATTTGGTCGAAGAAATCAAAAATCTCCCCAAGGATCGAGAGATTTATCTCTACTGCACTTGAGCACGCGAAGCCACTAGCGCCCGTGTGGCGCAGCAACTACAACAGCTGGGATTCAAAGTTTATGTTATCGCCGGAGGCCTCCGAGCGTGGCGCAAAGCCGGCCAACCCCTTGAAAGAGTTCCGCACGACGACCTGATCAAGCTGCCCATGTTCAACTAACACTGTTCCAACTAACATTGTTCAGTTAAATACGTGGCATGACAGGCCTCTCGCTGGTCTCCTTGGCATAGTCCCGCCACTTTGTTATCGTCCACACATGGCGCAAACTTTGTGTGGAGTGATTCTGGCAGCCGGTGAGTCCTCGCGCATGGGACGCGACAAGGCCCTGTTGCCATGGCCGCCTCATCCCGCCAGTCCCGCGCAGTCGGAGACCTTCCTATCCGCCACAATTCGCCTTTTCTTATCCCACACTGACGTCGTTTTAGTTGTGGTCGGCAAGAATGAAGCCGCCTTGTCTCCCATCGTCTATGCTAATGGCGCATCGCTGGTGGTGAATCCCGATCCAGCCCGTGGCCAGTTCAGTTCCCTGCAAGTCGGGCTGCAGGAGGTCATGAACCGAGGCCGCGATACCGCCATGATCACGCCGGTAGACCGTCCCCCCGTGCAACTAGAAACGATAGAAAAGCTCGAAACGGCATTCAACCAGGCAATCGCAAAGAGAAAGTGGGCCGTAATCCCCGAATACCAGGGAAAGCACGGCCATCCAATTCTGATAGGCCGAGAGATGCTGGGTGAGTTTCTGAAAGCGCCAGAAACCTCGAACGCACGCGAAGTGGAGCGCGCCCACGAGGGCGACATACAGTACGTTCCTGTAGATGACCCGCTGATAGCTTTCAACATCGATACTCCAGAGCAATACGCGTCGTTGGATCACCCGCCCCAGATTATTCCGTCGAGTTAATTCTCTGCTCAGGCCCAAGCGTCGATTAACCTAACCCAATGACCAACACCATGACCAACAAACCATGATCAACTTAAGATGATCAACATAAGATGACCAACCTCACCCAGCGCCAAAACCAATTCGTAGAAAGTGTCCTTGCCCTGGATTCCCGAGTAGCCGCCTTCGACTGCGACGGCACCCTCTGGTCCGGAGACGCGGGAGAAGGCTTCTTCGCCTGGGAACTGGAGCAACGCCTAGTGAATGAAGAAGTGGCAACTCACATGCGCCAGCGCTACGCCGACTACAAAGCAGGCAAAGTACCGGAAGACGTCATGTGCGGAGAAATGGTCACCATGCATCGCGGACTGCAAGAAGCAGCGGTGCAGCAAGCCTGCGACGTCTATTTTGCCCAAGCTATCGCCCCCAATATTTTTCCCGAGATGGAGGAGTTAGTGCACCGCCTGCGCTCCAAAGGATGCGATGTCTGGGCCGTTTCTTCGTCCAACCAGTGGATCATCCGCAGCGGCATGACTCACTTCGGCATCCCTAACGACCGCATCCTCGCCTCTGAAGTCGCCATCAAAAACGGCGTCATCACCGATCGCCTGATTCGAGTTCCAAGCGGTCCTGGAAAGCAAGAGGCGCTGAGTTCTGTGCTGAAATCCGCGCCCGATTGCGCTTTCGGCAACGCCATCTGGGATCGCGAGATGCTAGTTATGTCGAAGCACGCATTCGCCATCAACCCCAATCCAAATCTGGAAAAGATTGCGCGAGCCAATGGATGGACCGTATATCAGCCAGAAGCAACCCAATCCAGCCCAGCGGCCAAAAACACATGGTCATCCTGAGCGCAGCATCGACTTCACAAGGTGAAGTCAATGCGAAGTCAAAGTCGAAGATCCCCTACACCCTTTCGTCGCCGAACCTCGCGTCAGGGAATTCACCACGTGCGCCGCTCGCTAAGTAGTTCTTCAGTGGTTAAAACGGTCTGAAACGTTTGTAAATCCCCCGCTGAGATGCTACCCTTCCCGCGTTCGTGTCTGATTAACATTCCGTAAATTCCGATTAAAACAGGAGACAAGATGAGAAAAAGTCTGTGGACCACTCTGTTCGCGGTAATGCTATTCACCGCGCTCTCCGCCCATGCCCAAAATCCGAACTTCGATAATGGACCGATCTGGCGCGTCAGCTACTACCACATCAAGCCCGGACAGGGTGAACCGTTCTGGAAAGATGTTCGCGAGCACCTCAAACCAATTTATGACGCCCTGAAGAAAGAGGGCATCATCACCGACTACAAAGTTTGGACCAACGTAACCGCCGACGGCCCGCAAGACTGGGATGTAGCGTTCGGCTTTATGTATCCAAACTGGGCAGCAATGGACCAGGGGGACGCCAGAGGCGCAACCATCGTCGCCAAAATCTACGGGTCGCGCGAAGCCATGATTGAAGCCGGTAAAAAACGCAATGAAATACGCGAACTTGTAGCCAGCAAACTGGCCCACGAAGTAATACCGAAATAATTACGATGCTTGGCAAGTATTGTACTGACTGTCAATTTTGCGTAGCCCCGCCTGACTAGCGGGGCTTTTGATTTCTTGCATCACTGCCGCAGAATTTTTCCGGCATCGAACGATGCGCTCAGCGCAGAAGGCTCCGTTACAGAAAACCGACCGAGTAAGTACAGTGGAAGGCCCTTAGGGCTTAGCCGGCAGCGGCTGCCAAAGTTCAATCTTATTCCCATCCGGGTCATAGATCCAGGCAAAGCGACCGTAGGATTCATCCATTCGTTTGGCGTCAATCTTTACTCCCTCTTGTTTTAAGCGATCGAGCAAAGCATCCATATCGTCCACGATGTAGTTGATCATGAACGGTGCGGGGCTGGGATCGAAATACTTGGTGGAGGCGGGAAAAACAGTCCAAACGGTAACGTGTTCCTTTTGTGGGTCGTCGTGTTCGCGCCACGGAAGCATCGCGCCTTGGCCCTTGTCAGCCAGTCCAAGATGCTTCGAATACCATTCGCGCATCTGATCACGATTAGCGGATTTGAAGAAGACACCGCCGATTCCAAGGATGCGTCCGCGCTGCTCCATTTTGACAGGTGGCTTCGACTTTTCAGGTTGTGGAGATTTCACTTCCTGTCCTCCCATTGAGCGGGCCGAGATGAGCAACAGCGAGCCGAGCGCAATCGTGCTCCAAGGTATTCGTTGCATGCGCGGATTATACAAAGGTTTCGATTCGCTTGAACTAATTGTGAATAACCTGATGATATTCCGGATGCACCTCACCACAACGTGGGGCACCCGCCGCATAGCTTCGGCGGACCACGGGTCAAGACGACGATGGCCCCGCGATATGCGGAGCCATCGTATAAATCCGTAGTGCGAGAGCACTCTGTCCAACTTTAGTATTGGTGAGCATCAACCTTGTGTCAAGTAACTTGAGGAGATTATCTCTGCGTTTTCTCCTCCTACAAAGTTCTCCACCACAAACGGGGAGAATGGACCCGGCGGGACTCGAACCCGCATCTGCGCCCTGGACAGAGTGCTGTGCTCCCATTGCACCACGGGCCCTGATGAGAGTTACGCGAGGCGCAGGGATCGTTGCAAAGATGCGAGTCACAATATCTTTGGTCGGTTTCAAATCGGGAAAATTGGAAACGCATTATAAGCCACGATGCGGGCAGCGTGGAATCCCACGTTTCGAAAACCGCGAAACGTGGAGCACCCTGGCAATATTATGAGCCCCGCCTGACTAACGGGGCTTTTGATTTTAATAGCAAAACTGTAGGGTGCCCCGTTCAAGCTCTGCTTGAGCGGGGCTGTTGTTCATCCATCACAGACGAGTAAGTCCCTGAGCGAGTAGCATGCGCTCATGCCGTGGGGATTGAAGCGCTTCCAGCAGACTCGACAGATTCACTTCCTAACTTTCAGTTGTTATCACCGGCAGCAGAAGTTCATCGATGCGACCGCTCGCGAACACGTTCGTCTCTGCGCTGGAGCCAATTCGGGAACGTTACGAGTCTTTGCGTTTATGGATACGTTGTCATGCCCGAGCATGTCTACTTAATCGTAGGCGAGCCCGAGCGCAGCACGCTGGATCAAACCATGGATCAAGCCATAAAGTCTCTAAAGCAAGGCGTTGCGCGGAGGCTGGCGCTGCGGGCTGTGGATTCGTTCTGGCAAGCCCGGTATTACGACTTCAATGTGTGGAGCGAGAAGAAGTTCGTCGAGAAGTTGCATTACATTCATCGGAATCCGGTGAAGCGGGGATTGGTGGAGCGTCCTGAGGACTGGCGGTGGAGCAGCTTTCGGCACTATGCACTGGATGAGACGGGCGTGGTCGAGATCGAATCGCAGTGGACGGCGCGGAAGCGGGAGTGGGCCGGGGCTTTCCCGACAGTGAAGGTACGCTGGCCGCAGAAAGACCCCGCTTAAGCGGAGCTTGAACGGGCCACCCACGGGAGCGGGGACGGGGGTTAGTGCGGGCCACCCGCTCGCTCCCATTGCAAGCAAGCAAGCTGCGGTTTCTGGTTCCATTCCGACGCCAGACCATTCGTCTATCCGAGGGTTAAGCGAGCGTGATCTCGCTCGTCGCCAAGCGTCCAAGCGGACACTTGGAGACAGTTGCCGTAATTGCCTTCGCCCTTACTCAGGCAGGTATTGGGGAATTCACGGAAGAGGACGTACGCCGGGCCTACGTTCGGGCAGACGTCAAACCTCCAAAAGTTGTCGCTCAAGCGCTAAGAGACGCGAAAAACAGGATGGATTACATAGAGCCCGGCAGAAAGAGGGGAACCTACCGCCTGTCCCCGCACGGCGACCGCACAGTTAGGTTTGATCTCCCGCGCACCTAAACTACCTGTCCACGTCAACAGGTTTGCTTGAAGTGGTCCCCAACGTCGTTAGGATGTAGTTAGTGTCTAAAACATTTGCGCGGTATCAACGCGTGCTTGATATTGACACAATTGGCTTGCTTGAATATATTGTTCCTGTCGAGGTAACCGCTTATGTCCGATCAATATAAGGCCGTGTTAGAACAAAACGAGCTCATAATCACAGTTGAAGGCCCACGCGCCTTTGTGGAGAGTCAGATGGCTCGCTGCTCAGAGACTCAAGCAGCAACCCGCGGTTTCCGGGTCCATTCCCGCCACTTTTCCTCTATCCGAGGGTTAGCGACGTGATCTCGTCGTCGCCAAGCGTCCAAGCGGACACTTGGAGACAGTTGCCGTAATTGCCTTCGCCCTTACTCAGGCAGGTATTGAGGAATTCACGGAGAGAGGACGTACGCCGGGCCTACATTCGGGCAAATATCTGGCCTCCATCAGTTGTCGCACAAGAGCTAAGAGACGCGAAAAACAGGATGGATTACATAGAGCCCGGCAGAAAGAGGGGAACCTACCGCCTGTCCCCGCACGGCGACCGCACAGTTAGGTTTGATCTCCCGCGCACCTAAACTACCTGTCCACGTCAACAGGTTTGCTTGAACGGCACGGTGTGATTAGTTCTTCATTATCGATTACATAATTTCGTTTCCGTTTGACATTTTGCACTTGTGGTGGCATGATCCTGAGTCAGGAGATTACTTCTATGGGAGATGCAAGGATTGAAGTGAAGGTCGGGAGCGTGTCCTTCTTGGGGAGGGGTCTGAACCGTGGGTTTCGGGCGAATTCGACAAAGCGTTGCAGCGCATTGCTGAATTAGCCAAGATTTATCCCGTGTCGGCGACAGAGGCTACTTCAGACGCGCGACCCAGTAATCACAAGGCTGTCGCGACCCTGAGCCGCGTTTCTGAAGGCGAAGAACGCGACAAGCAATCAAGTTCGGAAATTTCTTTCCACTGCCGTCTGGCTACACGACCGCGACCACAAGGATCGGCTAACCACTGGCGTATGTCCCAAGTCTTTATCGGAAAAATCCAGTAGAGCCGACTGGGATGCCTCTCACTTCTCAATCAGAGCGTCGGCGAAGGCTTCTGCGAGAAGGACGGGAAGGGGTTTTATGTGACTGAGGAGGGCCGCGCAGAGATCGCGTGAGGTGTGAGTGAAAGATAAGGTTAACGAGTTTGTGGATCTGTTCCATAGCTTTCACGATATGGGACAGACGACGCAAATCGTCTTATTGGCCTATTTTCACACTGTGGAAGAGGCGAACGAGTCGGTCAGCAGGCGTGGACTCGAGCGACTTTTTGCTTTTTCAGGCACCCCCAATCCTTAAAATCGTCCTAGCTGGTGTCTTATCTCGTCACTAAAGGAAATAAGCTTATAAATTCAGACGGGGAGTTTAGCCTTCGTCGGGAGGTAATAAGGGAGATTCAAGTGGAGGTGCGACGGCTTCGCGGGTTTGTCGCTGCCCCTAAGCCCGGCGGCGGTTCGCCTTTCGATTTTGGAACAAGAACCTTCACCGACCGTAAGGTCGCCGCATTACTGGTAGAACTCTCCAAATGCTATCCCCAGGAATGTTGGAATGCCTGCGGCCTGCTGGTACGCATCGTTATTGAAAGGACATTGGACACCACTGACAACGCGTGGGCGTCGTCGGCCTTCGGGACAAAATAAGCATATGCCGGACTCTTTCCGGACTCTCAAAAAGCGTCCGCGAGGCACTCGACGGTCTCCAAGGGGCAAAGATCATCGGCGACATCGCCGCTCATCACTCTAAAATCATCCTTGACAAGAATGATGTAGACCTAGCACTTCCCGCCTTCCGCATGCTTATTAAGGAGGTAACCACGGTTTAGCCGCTACCAACCCCTGGCCTGCAGCATCTGCGCTTCATCCAGCGCAGAAACGGCCAGTCCTTCATTGCTCCGACTAAGTCTTCGCTAACTTCGAGTAAAAGATGGGGATCCTGATAGTGCGTTGCGGTTTGAACTATAGCGCTGGCGCGCTTCCTCGGGGTCTGGCTCACCCCGGCACCATCCCGAAATAGGGGTTGCCTCACCCTTCGCGGTTTTCGAAGGGTGAGCACCACGGACGATCGCACCACGAGACCTTCGCAGCTGCAATTCGGCTTCTGCATTTCGCGAAAACGAGCGCCCCGATCTAAGGCTACACCTCGCGATCGAGCGCACCAGACATCAGTAGAGTCCGGCCAACCAAAAAGACGTTTACCATCCCAACTCATTGCATCATAAAGACCTTACCAACATCCCCTTTAAACTCAAAGACCTGCGGAATCCGCCCGCTAAGTCTTTGAGTTTAAAGACCAAAAAAGGGAGGGGGTGAGGGGGAGGGCTGCGACCCAGTACCAGATGGTTAACAGCAGTCGCTCTCCTCTCCTCCCAAAATTTTATGGATGTTCCCCTTGTCGTTTGAACAATCGCTTACCACCCGTTACCATCCTCTAGTCTGCAGCATCTGCCCTTCATCCAGCCCGGACACAGCCAGCCCCTTCATAGCTCCTACTAAGTCCTCGCTAACTTCGAGTAACACCTTGGGGTCCTGATAGTGCGTGGCGGCTTTTACGATGGCTCTTGCGCGCTTTTCGGCTTCGGCTGGGTCGGCGAAAGTGGTGCTGTCTTTCATGAAGATGCCGCTGCCTACGAAGACGGCTTCGGCTCCTAGTTGCATAACCAGGCTGGCGTCGGCGGGGGTGGCTATGCCTCCGGCGCTGAAGTTGGGGACGGGGAGCTTGCCTTCTTTGGCGACCATCTTGATCAGCTCGTAGGGGGCGGCATGCTCTTTGGCTTTGGCGTAGAGTTCTTCTTCGCCTAGGACGGTGAGAATTTTCATCTCCTGCACGATCTGGCGGATGTGCTTGACGGCGTGGACGACGTCTCCGGTGCCGGCTTCGCCTTTGGTGCGGATCATGGCGGCGCCTTCGGCGATGCGGCGGAGAGCTTCGCCGAGGTTGCGGGCTCCGCAGACGAAGGGGACTTTGAAGGCGTGCTTGTCAACGTGGTGAGCCTCGTCGGCGGGAGTGAGGACTTCGGACTCGTCGATGTAGTCGACGCCTAGTTCTTGCAGTATCTGGGCTTCGGCGAAATGGCCGATGCGGCACTTGGCCATCACGGGGATATTGACCGCAGCCATGATCTCGCGAATGATTTTGGGCGAGGCCATGCGCGCGACTCCGCCTTCGGCGCGGATCTGGGCGGGGACTCGCTCGAGCGCCATGACGGCTACGGCTCCGGAGCGCTCTGCGATCTCGGCTTGTGCGGCGTGGTTACATCCATGATTACTCCGCCTTTTAGCATTTCGGCGAGGCCGGTTTTCAGGCGAAGGCTGGTGGTGTTGTCCGTTGGGCGTTTTTCCGTTGTTCGGCGACATAAGTGGGCTCTCTCTGGACTCTCGTTTCTGAGCTTATATTTTACAGCTCGGCGAGACGGTCGAGGTACCTCGATTGCCGCTCAGGCAACGCTGCGCCTCATTGCTTGACTCTAGCGTCAGCGCTCGACAAAGCGGGCAAACATGCGCTGCGGATCGATAGCGATGAAGAGGCCGCGGCTACGGGCCAGGACTTCATTTTTTCGTTGAGGATCTCGGCCATGTTGATGTGCTTGCGGCCGTTGACCTCGACCTCGCGCGATTCGACGCGTAGCGGTTGATGCAGCGGCACCGGCTTCAGATAGTTCACGGTCATCTCGGAGGTCACCGCCACAATATCGCGTAGCTTGTTCACCTTGCCCATGGCCTCGTCGAGGATGGTCGCGATGATGCCGCCGTGGCAGTGTCCGGGCGGGCCGGTGTAGCGCTTGCCCAGGCGGAAGCGGCAGACGAAGCCATTGCGCTCTTCGTCATAGGTGAAGCGCAGGCGCATGCTGTCGGGATTATTTTTGCCGCAGGCGAAGCAATAATTCTTTTGCAGCTTTAGGTACTTGGTGTTGTGTCCGGATTCGGGCTTCTTGCCAGCCATCGAAAGATTCTATCGCGAGCCATCTATTCGGACAGGCTGGACCGGACTTGTGTATCATGTCGGGCAAAATCGTGATCGATGAGGAGGTTCGCGATGTCTACCACCGCAAAAATACAGAGCCCGTATTCGGTTCATCCCGGCGTGGCCATGATTCAGAAATGGGGCAGGAACTGCCGCAAAAGACCGGGCGATCGCTGGAAGAATGGATTGCGCTCACAAAAAAGTCGGGGCCGGCGACGGAGAAGGAACGGCGCGAGTGGCTGAAGAAGGAGCATAAGTTCGGCACAAATAATGCGGCCTGGATCGCGGGACGAGCTGAGGGAAAAAACACCGAGGAGGACTCGCCCGAGGCCTATCTGAAGACGGCTGCTGAGTGGGTGGAGGCTCAGTATGCGGGTCCGCGTGCGGCGTTGCGTCCGCTGTATGAGCAGCTGTTGAAGCTTGGATTTTCTCTGGGCAAGGATGTGAAGGCGTGCCCGTGCAAGACGATGGTTCCCTTCTATCGCAACCATGTCTTCGCGCAGATCAAGCCATCGACGAGCACGCGAATCGATCTCGGGTTCGCGCTCGGAAATATGAAGACGCCGAAGCGGCTGATCGATACCGGCGGATACGAAAAGAAAGACCGCATCACGCGGCGGATTGAGATCAAGTCGAGGGATGATATCGATGACGAGGTGAAGCGGTGGCTGAAGAAGGCGTATGAGATGGATGAATAGTTCGGTGGACATACCACAGAGCATCTCGATAACGTCTGCAAATCCGCTCATGTAGTCATCATGATATGACCATGTCTGTTATAATCTGACCATGAAGAAAATAGCTGCTGCGGAATTCAAGGCGCGTTGCCTCACCCTTATGGAAGACGTCCGCTCGACGCGAGAACCTTTAATCATTACCAAGCGCGGGAATCCGGTAGCCAAATTGGTGCCTGCGGACAATGAGAGGGACAATTTTATCGGCCGGCTAAGGGCGTTATTCGAGATCGTGGGCGACATCGAATCCCCTATTGACCCCCTGGATGCGTGGGAATCCTCACGGTGATCCTACTCGACACACACGTTCTCGTTTGGGCGGTCGAAGATTCCAAGCGTCTTTCCCGGGCGGCTGCATCAGAAATTCGTCGAGCACGCCGTGACGGTGGTTTGGCGGTCTCGGCCATTACCGTGTGGGAACTTGCGTGGCTGCTGGCCCGCGGGACAATCCAGGCTTTTGGAAGCATTGAAGCGTCGGTTCGCCTGCTGCTTGAAGACGTGACAGTTCGACCCATCACGCCGGAGATTGCGGCCTTGGCGACCCAATTTCCCGATGACTATCCGCGGGATCCTGTCGATCGGCTTATCGGCGCGACGGCGAGAGCAGAGGGACTCACCCTGGTCACGCGCGACGAAAAGATTCGGCGGAGTCCGCTGCTTCGGACGGTGTGGTGAGATTCCGTTTGGAACTTGCGCTACGGTTCGTCGCTTCGAGTTCTCAAATCGAAGCTGCGGAGAGCGTGCCGGGCCAGACGCCCGTCACCACACGAGCCGCTACTCAGTCGTAGTATTCCAACCCGAGGTGTGTGATCAACTCTTCGCCCTTCAGATGCCGCAATGTGTTTTTCAACTTCATCAACTGAATGAATAAATCATGCTCGGGATAGAGCCCCGGCGCGGTCATCGGTGACTTGAAGTAAAAGCTCAGCCATTCCTGGATTCCGAGGCGGCGAAGCTCCGGCGTGCGCTGCGCCAAGTCGAGGAAAAGCACCAGATCGAGCACGATCGGCGCGGCCAGAATCGAGTCGCGGCAGAGGAAATCGACTTTGATCTGCATGGGATAGCCCAGCCATCCGAAGATGTCGATGTTGTCCCATCCTTCTTTGTTGTCGCCGCGAGGAGGGTAATAGTTGATGCGAACTTTGTGGAAGATATTGCCGTAGAGTTCGGGATACAAAGCCGGCTGCAGAATGTGCTCCAGCGCTCCGAGTTTCGATTCCTCCTTGGTTTTAAAAGACCCGGGATCGTCGAGCACTTCGCCGTCTCGGTTGCCTAGAATGTTCGTCGAATACCATCCGCTCAGCCCCAGCAGTCGCGCTTTGAAGGCGGGAGCCAGGACGGTCTTCATCAAAGTCTGGCCGGTTTTGAAATCCTTGCCGCAGATGGGAAGCTTCACGCTCGTGCGCCAGTTCGTGCATCGCCGGGATATCTACGGTGAGGTTCGGCGCGCCGTTGGCAAAGGGGACGCCCTCCATCAGCGAGGCGTAGGCATAGACCATCGAGGGGGCGATGTTTTCGTCGTTCTCTTTCATCGCCTTTTTCGAGCGCCTTCACGCTCTGATGAGCGGCGCTTGGCTCGATGAAAGTCTCTGTTGAGGCGCACCAGATGGTGATCAGACGGCTGGCGCCGCTCGACTTCTTGAAGTCGCGGATGTCCTGGCGTAGCTGTTCGGCCAAATCCAGCTTGTTTTTCCCTTTTTTTACGTTCGGACCGTCGATCTTTTTCACGTAGTTGTGATCGAAGACGGCCTTCATCGGCGTGATGGCGCTGAGGCGGCCCTTCACTTTGTCGAGCAGGTCGCGCTCCAGCACGCCGGCGTTGCGAGCGGCGGCGTACATGTTGTCTTCGAAAATATCCCACCCGGTGAAGACCAGATCGTTGAGGCCGGCGAGCGGAACGAACTCTTTAATCTTGGAGACCGGCCGTCGGTGCGCTTTCCCAGGCGAATCGTTCCCATCTGCGTCAGCGAGCCGATGGGATGGGCGATGCCCTTTCGCACGGCTTCGACGCCGGCAACGAATGTGGTCGCTACGGCGCCCATGCCGGGGATCATTACGCCGAGTTTGCCCTTGGCTGGCTCGATCCTCATCGCGACCGCTGCCCCGGGTTGAGCTTGAGGATTTCGTTCCGAACGTTGAACCTCGACGCCGGTCCTTTTCTTCTGTCTTTTTTGCTTCTTTCGCAGGAACTGTTTCACTTTCGCCATATTTTGGCTGCTTCCTTATAAGAAAGGTGGGATGTATGCAAACCAGCATGTTCTCGCATCGCATCGTTTTCGCAAACATGAGCGGCTGAATCGCGGGAAAACCAATTTAATGGCTTGCCAGGCATCGGACGGGGGCATGCCACGATTAGTCATTGGTCGGGTAATTTTGTAATCTGAATTACGGTTGGGTCTTCTCGATCTTCAAGTTGCGATATTGCCAGTTACACAATTTCTAAATCGCCCGAATCGATTTTTTTCGTTGGACCATCGAAGCGGACTCCTCCATACTATGCCTAGTTCGAGTCCTGCTAAGCGGCGGAGACTTTGAACCTGATGTTTGCGTTCAGCCTTGTACGCTGCGTTGCAAATCTGCTGACCTCGTTGTTCTCCACTTAATCTGGGCGCACGCCATTTGGCTTCATGCTGCGGCGTGTGCTCTTCAGACCCCTCTTCAGATCAGGAAAAGGAGATCGCACATGAGATCGATTCGCAAATTCGCATATGCCGCCGTTTTGGCTTTGAGTATTTTCGCCGCACAGCCGACCCCGGCTGCCGCCGAGGATGCGCGCGGTACTTTTACGCTTTCTCACGAAGTGCACTTGCAGAAGTGGGTGCTTCGGCCGGGAGATTACAGATTCTCGGTTAAGACCGTCGGCGCGTCGGAATACCTTTTGCTACGAGGGCACAACGGAAGCGGCACGGAAGCAATGCTGCTGGTGAATGAAGTGGAATCGCCCTTGCCGGATGGGGTCAGCCAGCTGGTGCTGGTTTCGAGAGACGGGCAAAGTTTTGTCAGCTCGATGGAACTCCCCGCCTACGACATGACCTTACACTTCGCGGTGCCGCGCGAGAGCGCGTCGAAGTAGAACGGCTTTCAGCTGCGATCGGGCCCACATCCCATCGCGGCTGTCACACCCGGGAGCAGACCTGATCGCAATCTGCTCCCGGGTTTTTTTTTTGGAGATAAATCCAGATGGGCAATTCTGACGTCTCAGAACATTCCAACCTCTAGTAGAGGTCGATGGTCGTTAGCCGCTAATCACTAGTCGCTAATTACTGGCGATCGACTAGCGGCCATCGACTAATGACCGTTGACCGATTTACGAGATCGCTGGCAAACGCGTGTTTTCTCTTACTTCCTCGCTCAGAATAATCGCTTCGGCTATTTCTCTCATCGCTCTGCGCTTCTGGCGGCTCTGTTTCTGCAATGCGAGATAAGCCTGCTCCTCGCTCAATCCCAGTTCGCGCTGCAAGATACCTTTGGCGCGTTCCACCACTTTTCGGGTTTGCAGCTGGTCGGTAAGGTTGGAGTTGACTTCTTCCATGCGCGCCAGTTCAATCTCCGCGCCCACCAGAAAGCCGATCGCCGAGATCAGGCGAATTTCTTTCCGCTTGTAAATATGAGGAAGGCGATGTTGCAGATTGATTGCACCCACGACGCGCCCGCGGCACATCAGCGGGACGGAGAGAAATGCTTCGTAACTGTCCTCCGGCAACTCGTGAAAGAACTGGAATCGCGGATCCTGCGCGGCCCGTTCGGATACCGCTACCGGCTCATGATGTTCCGCCACCCAGCCGGTAATGCCTTCTCCCACGCGTAGTTTCAGCCGGCCGACAACATCGGGATGCGCGTTTTTAGAAGCCCGCAGGACCAGGTCGTCACCCTCGAGCACATAAACCAGGCAGGAATCGCACTTCACCAGCCCCGAGGCGAATCCACCACGCGATCCAGCACTTCGTTAAAGCCTCCGGCTGTCGCGAGGCGGCCGCCAATCTCATGTATGAGGTCAACAGGGGAGTCTTCAACGCCGATTAAGGTTTCCATGACCTAACTTAGCGACATAGCCAGGCGATGTCTAACTCCAAATTCCGATCCAGCTATAAAGGATTTCTTTGGATCTTTCACCATTCTTTAACATCTGTGGAAACTCGGCTTATCCTGTCTCTCCCCGTTCTGTCCGGGTTTCTTCATCCAAGTCGACGTTCCTGATCAGCAGGTCCCAATGTCCGAGCAGGATTTCAAAGCGACGCTGCTCTTCCCTGGCGTAAGTGGCTTGATCGGGCCAAAGCTGCTTTTTCAGCGCGTCTTCATCGAAGGGCTCATTCGCGACGGTTGAATTCTTGAACACGATGGTCACGCGATAATCCCAGCGTCCGTCTTCGGTGGTGTGGTAGCGCGGCTGATCCATCCATACCTTGAGAATGCGCCCCAGGTCGACTTCTTTCTTGAGCAGAGGATAGTGATTCTTTTTGAACAGCTGAAGGAATTCGTCGGCGTATCCCCACTTTGCCTTGTAATAGTATTCGACGACGAAAGGCTTGCCGGTTCGGGCGGCGATTGAGCGGGCAAAGACGCCGGAAGTAAGGCTAGGAATAACAGCAGAAATTTCACTTTCATCGAAAGCCTCCTTGGAGAATTGGGCGGATCGTGGGCCATGATTGTCGCATAGACGCGAGGTTCGCGCTTTAGCCACAGAGGAGACGGGATTGCAGAGGAAAATATCGCCCGACAATCTTCTTATTGCCTAGTGACTTTAGTCGTGAACAGCGTTAACGGCGCCGGAGCTCTTCCCGCCATGGATGCTAAAATTGCCTGTGCCTGCCAATTCCCTCCGCCTGATTGCCATCGATATTGACGGCACATTACTCAACCCCGAATTTCAGATCTCGGAGGCTGATCTGGCGGCCCTCCGGCGCGCCCACGCCGAGGGTATCGAGGTCATCCTGGTCACTGGACGCCGCCATACCTTCGCCCTGCCCATCGCCCAGCAACTGGGGTTTGATCTTTGGCTGATCAGTTCTAATGGCGCCATTACACGCTCGCTTAGCGCCGAGACCTTCCACCGTGACCTGCTTCCCGAGCCGACCTGCCGTGAACTGGTCCGCCACATGCGGGAATTCCGCGGTCAGACGGTTCTGACCTTTGATAGCGAGGGCCCGGGTACGATCGTGATCGAGCGGCTGGACAAGCTCGAGGGCAGCATCAAGCGCTGGCTGGAGAAGAATATGCAATACATCCAGTTCGTGGTGCCGATCGAGGATGCGCTGACCACCGATCCGGTGCAAGCCATGTTTTGTGGGCCAATTACCGATATGCGCCGTGTTTTGCAGGCACTGGGCTGTTGTGGGCTGCCAATTACAGTTTTGCGCACCGAATATCCCGTGCGCGATCTTTCAATTGTCGATGTGCTGAATGCCGGGTGCTCGAAGGGACACGCGCTTGAGCGGTGGGCCAGTTACCGGCGCATTACTCCTGACCAGGTCATGGCCATTGGAGATAACTATAATGATATAGAAATGCTTGCCTTTGCTGGCCGTCCCTTTATCATGGGGAATGCGTCTGAAGAGCTTCGTGGGCGCGGCTGGACGCTTACCCGATCCAATGCGGAAAGCGGTGTGGCTGCGGCAATTGGGCATGTGCTGTATGGAAAGAAGCTTGGGGCGGCGACGGATCCCGTCTTGGGGCCAGCCATTGTGAACAGCTTGTGAAGTTGGAACGGAAATTGAAATTGCTGGAATCAGAATTCGAGAACAGATTGATTCAAAAAGGACCATCAGCGAAACAGGGCGCGGCCGGAATTTGGAGATTCCGGCACCTGGGATTCTGGCAAAGATCGCCCTATGTTTCTGCGTGGCCACGGTAGGCCTGCTTGCTCGGCCCGCGATGGCAGCTGACTTGGCTATTCTCAGCAACGGTTTTTGGATACGTCACGACCACCGCGCCGTAATCGGAGCGACGACTCGCCTTTATCTCTCAGCCGACAATTCCAGTTACATCGACGAACCGACAGCCGACATTACTGGATACGAAAAAGATCTTTCAGTAGCATCTCCGCAGATTGCGGACTCGCAAGTTCCCGCCAGCGCGCCATCAGAACAGCTGGCTAAAACAGGCCCGACGACCGGTGCTTCCAAGGGCAAATCTAACTCCAGCAAATCCGTCCCAGGCGTTCCTTTGAATGATGTCGTGAACTCCGCCAGCGCCGCTTACATCTTGATCCGGACCTCGTGAACAGCGTCATTCATGCCGAAAGCGGATTCAACGCGCGCGCTGTTTCTCCCAAAGGCGCGCGTGGACTGATGCAGCTTATGCCCGGCACCGCCAGCGAACTGGGTGTGAACGATTCTTTCGACTCGCAAGCCAACGTCGAAGGCGGAAGTCGTTATCTGCGCGAGCTTCTGGAGCGTTACAACTTCGATCTGGTCAAGGCGCTGGCCGCCTACAATGCTGGGCCGGAGCGCGTCGAGCAGTATCAGGGAGTGCCGCCATTCCGCGAAACCCGCGCCTACGTGGCCGCATTGTCCATGACTACAACCTCAAAATACTCGCTCAGGAAAAAGAAGCGAAAAAAAAACAAGCTCGATTTCCACTCAACAAACCTCGGCTTCCGCTAAGCAATCCTCCAATCCCACTCAAGCCTCGAACTCTACAAAAGTTGCGAGCCAGGCGCATAACGCTGCGAAACCTGCTTCCACTACAGTCGCCGCAAAGCACTCCGTGATCGTTACGTTTTTCCCAGTTGCTGGTTTTCATCAGGTTGATTTCAGTTCCCGCGCGTTGACCCTGCCCGGTCTGTCATTTACCTTCATTGTGGGGCCTGCTTGCCACGAGTGCGCCTCTCTGCAGCTTCGCCCCATGAACAAAAAAAATTACGCAGCGTACGCGGTCGTGTTCGTCGTGCTAGCGGTGCTGATCTATCTCCAGTTCCGTACCTATCAGCATTTCGACTGGGCAAACTCTTTCAATTCGGATTGAGTTGGCGCCATATTGTTCACGGAGTGCTTTATATCTACTTCGCTTATTTCTTGCGCGCGGTGCGCTGGAAGATCTTTCTTCGGCCGGTGCGCAAGGATGCGTCCATCCTCGGACTCGTCCCGCCGACCATGATCGGATTCACCGGACTTGCTCTGCTCGGCCGCGCGGGCGAAATGATTCGCCCTACCTGATCGCGCGGCGTCAGAATCTTCCTTTCGCATCGCAAGTCGCGGTGTGGGCGGTGGAGCGAATTTTTGACGTTGGCGGGTTCACAGTCCTGATGGTGGCGGCAATTTTTCTGCCCTCAAAACTGCGCGCGTTCACGCTAGCCGCTCCGCCTGAAGTCAGGCACCGGATTCTTCTCACCGGATACGCCTTGATCGCGCTCGTGCTGGGATTGCTTTTGGGGGCCGTGCTGATGTCCTATCGAGGAAACTGGATCGCGCAGTGGGTCGAAGACCGTTTCTCCCATCTGGCCGAGAATCTGGGCCATCGTATCGCGCAAAAAATTCAGCGAGTTTACCGTCGGGCTCAATACCATTCACGGCCCCTTCGCATTCCTCCAATTATCGGCGCGTCTCAATCTTGATGTGGTGGGTGGTCGCGTTGGCTTACAAAGAAGTGACCCATGCCTACGGCGCGCCGATGATGACATGAGCGCCACCAAAGTTCTCCTTCTTATGGGAGCCAGCATGATCGGCTCGATGGTGCAGCTGCCGGGCGTAGGCGGCGGCTCCCAACTGGCGACTATCAGCGCGCTCGATCACGTCTTCGATATTGTCCCGAAAGAACTCACCGTCAGTTGCGGGATCATGCTGTGGCTGGTGACTTTTGTCGCCGTCGTTCCCGTCGGACTGTTGCTCTCCCATCACGAACGGCTGTCGTTGCGCAAATTTTCGCTGAGAGCGGGAGGCGGAAGAAGTTGCTTTGGGCGGGAAGGCAGGGTAAGTTTGGCGTTGGCGGGATCGTATGCGCGTTCTTTTGATTGGTGGAAACGGCTTCATCGGCTCGCACCTGATGCGCGAACTGCAAGATTCGGGGCACCAAGTTGCGCTTTTCCATCGTCGCGCCGATGCAGGCGCTGCCCAGAGCGCTGGCCAGAAGGACGACCAGAAGCTGCTTCAAATTCAGGGAGACCGGAATCGGATCTACGATTACCGGGATCGCATTCAAGAGTTTTCGCCTGACGTGGTCGTCGACTTTATACTGAGCTCGGGGGAACAGGCTCTTCTGCTGATGAAGACCGTGCGCGGCATCGCGCGCCGGGTGGTTGCCATCAGCAGCATGGATGTTTATCGCGCCTGGGGAGTAATGCACGAAACCGAGCCAGGGCCGCTGGAACCGCTGCCCCTGACCGAAGATTCACCACTACGCACGGTGAGGACGGTTTATCCGCCGGAAACATTGAAAATGCTGCGAGGGATTTGACCTGGCTTGACGAGCACTACGACAAGATCGCAGTCGAACAGGCGGTCATGAATGACCGAGTGGTCGCGGGAACCGTTCTGCGGCTGCCGATGGTCTATGGACCGGGAGATCCCCTCCACAGGTTCTTCTCTCTGCTGAAACGCTGCGCTGATGGTCGATCTGCAATACTTTTTGGAGATGATTTTGCCGCTTGGCGCTGCCCCCGCGGATTCGTGGCGAACGTCGCGCATGCCATCGCGCTCGCTGCCGCCTCCGATCATGCGGCTGAAAGAATTTACAACGTTTGCGACGAGCCAACCTTACCGGAACTGGAATGGCAAGAAATGATTGCAAAAAAGATAAGGTGGCCGGGGAGATTCGTGGTACTGCCGAGAGAGCAAACGCCAAAGCATCTGCTGCTGCCGGGCAATGCGAAGCAACATGTGGTAGCCACTTCCGGGCGCATTCGAGCCGAGTTAGGTTACAAGGAAGCAGTTGGGGTCGATGAAGCGATAGAGCGCACGATAGAGTGGGAACAACGCAATCCGCCGAGCACGTTCAATCCGCAACAATTTGATTACGCTGCCGAGGACGCGGCCCTGGCCGAGGTGGCATAGATCGTTTCGACTTAACGCGAACATGGGGTAATCACGGAAAGGATGAGGTAATCGTGGGAACCACGAGTTAATCATGGAGACTTCTGGCCTCACTCCGCCCGCAAAAGACCGATACCCAAGGATTGCCGGCCCGATCCACACGATTGTGGTGCTGGCGGGATTGAGCGGCTGGGCCTATGGGGCAAAGGTTCTTGCCGATCAAACCAGAGCGGCGGCGAATCCGAACCATGTGCGCTTATACTTGTTGACCGTTTTAGTGGAATGGATCTTTTTCGCCCTCGTCCTGGCAGGAGTCCGTTGGAGTGGAGCGTCCGTTCTTCTCGTTCTTGGAGAGCGCTGGCATTCCTTCCGTCAAGTGCTGCGCGATATCGGGATTGCAGCCGTGTTCTGGATCGTCGCGGCGATGCTGCTTTTGCTGTTTGGCTGGTTGCTGCGTACCGCGGCAGAGGCTCGCAATGTGCAGTTCATACTCCCCCATGGACGCATTGAAATGGCCCTGTGGATAGCGCTTTCGGTTACCGCCGGCATCTGCGAGGAGGCGATCTTTCGAGGCTACCTGCAGAGGCAGTTCATGGCCCTGACTCAAAACCCTGCTGCCGGCATTATTCTTTCCGCCTTAGCTTTCGGCGCGGCTCACGCCTATCAGGGTTTCCGTATGGTGATTCTGATCGCCATCTACGGAAGCATGTTCGGAGTGCTGGCCTATTGGCGTGGAACAACTCGCCCGGGAATGATCGCCCACGCCTGGCAGGATTCGTTGGGAGGAATAGTTGGCGCCTTAACGAGGCACTAGACTCTCGGTGCGCTCGGTCGCGCACTCAGACATCGAGCCGTTTCATGGCAGGTCAGTTTGTTTAGTCCTTTACTCCAGCCCATTCGAGTGCCTGATGCCTATCGCCGAAGGCATGCATCTGAATGGCCTTGCCGTTGCGGAAAGTGAAGACATCGGCGATGCGCATCTCCTGCCACTCCTTGCTGTCTTCAGGTCGCACCCGCACATGAACGAACACGATGATCTTATCGCCGGCGACTATGAAGCGTTCCGGCTCACTACTGACCTCCGCCCAAGCTTCGCGCGACTGTGACAGGTAGCGTTGCACTTCCGCGTGCCCATGGTAGGTCCCGCCTCCTGGAAACTCGGCCGGCTCGGTCCACTCGATCTGAGGATCGAGGGCTTCAACAGTTGCCGGAATATCGTTCCGGTTGAACGCGGCATACGCCTCCCTCAGCGCCTCGGTCTCAGTCGCGAGAGACTGTGTCGCTTTGTCCATATTTCTCTCCCGCCGCTCATCGTTACAGCCGCATTGAATTAAGGCCAAAACGCCGAAGCAGCAAGCAATAGCCTGCTTTTGGACGGTTCGCATGCCGCGATTCTATCAAGTGTAACTTCGTGTGTGTGGCCGAGGTTTCCATAATTCTGAATTCTGCACTTTTCCAACTCGACCCACTATGAAACGACCCCGGCATATCGTCGCTCGCCGCATCGCCTGCTACAATCTTCATTTATTTCCAAGTGCAGCCAAGCGCATGAAATGCCCCTTTTGCGGGTTTGAAAATGACAAAGTCGTGGATTCGCGCGAGAGCAAGGAAGCGGATTCGATCCGCCGTCGCCGCGAATGCTTGAAGTGCGGAAAGCGTTTCACTACCTACGAGCGCATCGACGAAATTCCTTACATGGTGGTGAAAAAAGACGGACGCCGCGAGCGCTTTGATCGGCAAAAAGTTCTGAACGGCCTGATGCGTGCGTGTGAGAAGCGTCCGGTGCCGATCAGCAAGCTTGAGCAGATCGTGAACGAAGCGGAAGCATTTGTCATCGAGTCGGCCGAGCGCGAGCGCAAGACCAGCGAAATCGGCGAGCTGATCATGAATCGGCTGCGGCGCTACGACAAGGTCGCGTATGTGCGGTTCGCGTCCGTCTACCTCGACTTCAAAGACGTGCAGGAATTTATGGCGGAGCTGAAGGATCTGCTGAAGGCCACGGAGACGTGGCCGAAGTTGTGAAAGCTAGACAGTGCAATCGAATGACTTGCGGTGAACGCATCAGATCCAGCAGTCAAGATCAGGTTCGGTAAAGCGAAGCTAAGATCCGCACGACATTTGATACTGAACAATATGGCCTATAAAGTCACTCTCATTCCCGGCGACGGCATAGGCCCCGAAGTTATCGAGGCGACAGTTCGCATTCTCGAAGCTACAGGCGTCAAGTTCGAATGGGAAAGCTTTGCGGCTGGCGCCGAAGCCTACGAGAAGTATCACGAATACATTCCGAAAGAACTGAGCGAATCGATCGAGCGCACGCGGGTGGGGCTGAAAGGCCCAGTCACCACACCGATCGGTGGCGGGTTCGCCAGCATCAATGTGGACTGCGCAAGCACTTCGAACTTTATGCCAACTTTCGTCCGATCCGCAACCTGCCCGCATATTCCGACGCGCTATCCGGGCATCGACCTCATTATGGTGCGCGAAAATACGGAGGGACTTTACTCCGGCATGGAACATGAGGTCGTCCCCGGAGTGGTGGAGAGCCTGAAAATTATTACCGAGAAGGCTTCCACGCGCATCTCCCGCTTTGCCTTTGAATACGCGCGCAAAAACAAGCGCAAGAAAATTCACGCCATTCACAAAGCCAACATCATGAAGATGTCGGACGGCCTGTTTCTGCGCTGTTCGCGCGCCGTTGCCAAGGAATATCCGGAGATTACCTACGGCGAACACATTGTCGATAACACCTGCATGCAGTTGGTGATGAATCCCTACCAGTACGACATGCTGCTGATGGAAAATCTTTACGGCGACATTCTCTCCGATCTTTGCGCGGCGTTGGTGGGCGGACTGGGCTTGTTCCGGGCGCGAATTTCGGCCATGAGTGCGCCATCTTCGAAGCCGTGCATGGCTCGGCGCCTGATATTGCGGGGAAAAATATCGCCAATCCGACAGCCGTGTTGCGATCAGCTCTGCTGATGCTGCGGCATCTCGGCGAGCACGACGCCGCCTTGAAAATTCGCAATGCCATCGATGAGGTCTATCGCGATCGCACTAAATTGACGCGAGACGTGGGGGGGAATGCCGGTACCTCGGAGTTTGCCGACGCGATTATTCAGGCATCGAAACGCAAAAAGCGACGGCCGAAGCGGCCGCACAACCGTAGTTGGTATTGGCACGTAATCCTGGGGTGCATATATGCGGTAGACGAGCAGACTGTGGAGCGCGCCAGAAAGCGAGCTGAGGCTCTCGGCAAGAGTCTCAACCAGCTAATCCGCGATTATCTGCAGAAACTGGCTGGCGGCGACGATGCCGAGCGCCGCATTGCGGAATTCAGGCGGCTCTCCGGTGGAGGACACTCGCGAGGCTGGCGCTTTGATCGAAACGAGATTCATGAGCGTTCGTAGTTTCTTTGACACCACCGTCATCGTCTGCACAGACGATGACGATTCACCTGAGAAACAAAGAGTCGCCCAAAAGATTTGTGGGACGAACATCGCCGCGCAGGGACGGGCGATGCAAGTACTGCAGGAATATTTCGTTACTGTCACCCAAAAGCTTGGGTTCAATCCGCGTGAAGCGCGCCGCAAGGTGGAAATACTCTCCGAGTTTGATGTCGCGACTGCTGGAGTCGGCGATATCCTAGCGCGCCATTGACCTCCACCGATTGCATCAGTTTTCATTTCGGATGCGTTGATTTTGCGATCAGCCAACAGGCAGGCTGCAGTGTTCTACTCTCTGAGGATTTTCAGGACGGTCGGGAAGTTGATGGCATTCGAGTTGTGAACCCGTTCCGCCGTCGATAGTGAAGAGACAAGTCTGTTACACTTAGGAGTTTTGGGAAACCCGGCTGCGCGCATTTGCGCGCCCATTCCTCAACAGAAAACCTATGCGTAAGGGCATCGAACTTCCCTACCATCGCGGGCTGCACCGCTTCGCCATCTTTACCTCCTGCGCTACCCTTGTCTTGATTGTTGCCGGGGCGCTCGTCACCAGCAACGATGCCGGGTTATCGGTTCCCGACTGGCCGACTACATTCGGTTCCTTCTATAAGATGCCGCAAATGGTGGGCGGGGTGAAATTTGAACACGGCCATCGCATGGTGGCGGAATTCGTAGGACTGCTCACCATTATCCTCGCGGTATGGACGTGGCGAGTCGAAAAGCGCCGCTGGCTGCGTATTCTCGCCTTAGGCGCGCTCGCGACCGTCATCGCACAAGGCATTCTTGGCGGCCTGACGGTTCTGTATTTTCTGCCTGCGCCCATTTCCAGCGCGCATGCCGCCGTAGCACAGACTTTTTTCTGTATCGCTGTCGCCATTGCTCTTTTCACTGGACGCCGCTGGGTTGAAGAGCAGCCGCGCACCGAATTCGATCATCGCCGCCCCGCTCTTTTCACTCTGACCCTGCTCTCGATTTTTGTGCTCTACGTGCAACTGATCCTCGGCGCCATGTTCCGCCATCATGGCCTGAGTTGGTGGCCGCACGTGATCAATGCCGGCGTGGTTGCGCTCGTCCTCTCCTGGACAGCCATTCGTGCCATCTCCGTCTACCCGCACGTCGACGCGGTGCGTCGTCCGGCAATCGCCATGCTTGGCCTGATGGTTACGCAACTCTGTCTCGGCTTTCTCGCCTTCATTACCCGCGTCATGTGGGGACGAGATGCCGCGCAGCCCGAACTGCCGATGGTTGTCGCAACCGTAGTCCATGTTGCCGTCGGAGCGCTGCTTCTCGCGACAACCGTCATCTTGGCGATTCAGGTCTGGCGCCACGTTCCAGTCGCTTTTGAAGAGCGGGTCGCGGGTCGTGACCCGGTCGCCGCTGACCTAACCGGCTCATCCCCGGCGTAGAATAGCTTGTGGCCTCGAACTCAACTACTCTCGACACGCCTCCGCACACCCAAGCGGAATCCGTAGGGCGTGCCGATTATTGCCGTCCGCAACCTTGTTCATCGTTACGACACCCGCATCGCCCTCAACGGCGTCTCATTCTCCGGTTCGTCCCGCCGAACTGTTTGGCCTTCTCGGGCCAAACGGCAGCGGAAAGACCACACTCTTCCGAATTCTCTCGACGCTCATGGTTCCGACGGCAGGAAGCGCGATCATCGCCGGCTTCGACGCCGTCCGCCAACCCGGAGCCCTTCGCCGCCATATCGGTGTCGTCTTTCAGGCGCAGAGCGTCGATCCCAAACTTACCGCCTACGAAAATCTTTGGCATCAAGGACACCTCTACGGCCTGCGCGGCTCTGAACTGAAGACGCGAATCAATGAAATCCTCAGCCGAGTTGGCTTGCTCGACCGCGCATCCGATCGCGTGGAAACATTTTCTGGAGGCATGCAACGCCGTATCGAACTGGCTAAGGGCCTGCTCCATCACCCCGAGGTTCTGCTGCTTGACGAACCCACGACCGGCCTCGATCCCGGCGCCCGGCGCGACCTTTGGCAGTATCTGCAGATACTTCGTGATCAGGAGCGCGTCTCGGTTATCGTCACAACTCACTTGATGGAAGAGGCCGTGCGTTGCGACCGCCTCGCCATTCTGAATGAGGGCAACCTCGTGGCTCTCGGAACGCCTGAGGAATTGACGCGGGAGATCGGTGGTGACGTAATCCTTCTCGAAGCCCGCGATCCGCAAGCCCTGGCCGATAAAATTCATGCCAAGTTCCAGGTCGAAGCCACGGTCATGGACAAACAGGTTCGGCTGGAGATTGAAAATGGACACCATTTCGTGCCCGAAGTAGTCGAAGCCTTCCCCGGAGAAATTCAGTCGCTGAGCGTCAGCAAACCAACCCTCGAAGACGTATTCATCCATCGCACCGGCCACCGCTTCTGGAGCGAGGAAGCCGAAGCCAAAGTCGACAACAGCGAGAAGAAACGCAAGAAGAAGGCTCGCTAGCCCGCCTTATCCCACAGATTCGACGAGCGCCTTTCTATGAACGCCGCAGCGATTGCCATCCAAGATACCTTTCTCTAACTTCAGATCGCGCGCCAGCAGCGGAAATCGGGGTACAATTCCTCCGGCTTTCAGCCTCAGGAGGGAACGTCAGTGAAATTTCCAACCTTGAAATTTCGAATTTTGATTCTCTTGCTCTCACTTTCACTTTCAATGTCCGCCCCAGCCCAGGCGCAGACAGGTGTTTCGAAGGCATTTCAATTGACCAGCGCGACTTTTGCGAACGACACCACGCTGCCGCTCAGCATGATCTATAACGACATCGTTAACGGCTCCAACGCCTGCTCGCTGAATGGAAGTCCCGGCGGAAATGAATCTCCGGAGCTTTCATGGAGCAATGCCCCTCACGGCACTGCGAGTTTCGTGGTTACGCTTTATGACACAACTGCAGCCTTTACCCACTGGGGGATGTACAACATTTCGCCGACGGCTACTGGCCTTCCCGAAAATGCCGGAGTCGCGGGCAGCACATACGGGAAGCAGATCCTGAATGATTTTGAGGTCGGCGATCAATATGACGGCCCCTGTCCGCCGAATGGGTATCAACCGTATGTTCATCACTACGTGTTCACGGTCTATGCGCTCAATACCACACTCGATTTGCCGACGCATCGCAACTTTCCCGCAAATGCCGAAACTCTGTACCAGGCGCTGATAAGAGCTGGGGAAAACGGCCACATCCTGGCGAGCTCGAGCATTGTTGGATTTTATTCGACCACGCCGACAGATTAATCAGGCCTGAAACGGTTGAGTGTGCAATTCATTCTTAGCGTCCAGATCTCAGCGATGTTTGAGATCTGGACGCGCCGCTGAATCCATCGTGTTAGTCGCTGCGAAACTTCAGCCCTGGCTAAACCCGCCTGCTAAACTAAAGATGATGGCAACTCAAACCGCTACCTATCCTGCAACCACAACTGCGCCCGCATCTGCCGGAGTTCTGTTGCCCGCCTTCACGCTCTGGTGGCGTGAAATCGTACGCTTCTATCGTCAGCGGGCGCGCGTCGTTGGCGTAATCGCTTCTCCGCTTTTGTTCTGGGTGGTTATTGGATCGGGCTTCGGCACCTCGTTTCGTTCCGGACACGGCGCCGGCCAGCAGCATTATCTGAATTACTTCTATCCCGGCGTGCTGGTCATGATTGTGCTCTTCACTGCCATTTTCACTATGATGTCGGTGATCGAAGACCGCAACGAGGGATTTTTGCTTTCGGTGCTGGTCGCGCCAGTGCCGCGCGCGGCTATCGTTCTCGGAAAAGTATTAGGCGGCACCACGCTAGCCGCCGCTCAGGGATTAATTTTTCTGGTCTTCGCACCCCTTGTCGGCGTGCACTTCACGCTTGCCTCATTCGGACTGATCGTCCTCACCGTCTTCCTCGTATCATTCGCCCTGACTGCGCTCGGGTTCGCGATCGCGTGGCCCATGGATTCAACTCAAGCCTTTCACGCCATCATCAATTTATTTCTGATTCCGTTGTGGCTGCTTTCGGGTGCGCTCTTTCCTTTGTCCGGCGCTTCTGGATGGATGCGCGCGCTAATGTACGCCAACCCACTGACCTATGGCGTAGAGGCGTTGCGCGCGCTGATTTACCCCGAAGCTCCCAGCGTATTTTCGCTGACTGCATCGCTTTTGACGCTGGTGCTGTTTGCGCTTTTCATGTTCGGCTTGGCTTTCGTCCTGGCGAATCGGCGGACCACGAAACCAGCAGCTTGAAGAACCGTCATTGGTCGCTAGTCGTTGGTCGATAGTCGTTAGTCAGTGGCAATCCAGACCCACAGGAGCCGAAACAGAAGCCGCAATCGGTAGCGAAGCGCGAAGCACTAGCGACAAACGACCAACGACGCCTTTATGCCTCTCGACATTCTCGCCCTGGCCGCGCACCGCGACGACGTTGAGCAAACTTGCGGCGGAACCTTGCTGAAGATGGCCGAGCGCGGATATCGCACCGGCATTCTCGACCTCACTCAAGGTGAAATGGGAACGCGCGGCACGGCCGAAGATCGCGCCAACGAAGCTGCCGACGCTGCCCGCATCCTCAAAGCTTCATGGCGCAAGGCGCTCGATATCCCCGACGGCCGAGTCGAGAACACATGGGAAAACCGGCTGAAGGTTGCGCGAGTCCTGCGTGAGCAACGTCCGCGCGTTTTAATTCTTCCCTACTGGGAGGGTCGTCATCCCGATCACTACACCGCGTCGATTCTTGGGTATGAAGCGGCTTTCATCTCTGGACTCGCAAAGCTGCCGCTCGAGGGTTCTGCGCATCGTCCCTTCAAGATTATTTATGCCAGTCTCTACCGCGATGTTCGTCCGACGTTTGTGGTCGACATCACCGAGCAGTTCGAAAAGCGTCTGGAATCGCTGATGGCCTACAAATCTCAGTTCACCGACCAGGAGGCCGGCAGCAATATTTTCCCCGCACAAAAAGAAATTCGCGCGCGGGTGGAATCGATGGCGCGCTATTACGGCCTGCTCGGCGGCGTCACCTATGCCGAACCGTTTGTCCAGAAGGAAGTAGCGCTGGTGGAGGATGTGCTGGCGATTCCTGTGAAGTCGATCTGATCGAAACTGGTTCTGCTGAGCTATGAAACTCTGAACCTGGCCCCTCGCTGCTTCCGGCGCCAAATAATAAAAAAACGAAATCACACCGTCTTGGCATTGGCCTTCATGTCGACATCGTCCAGCGTAGCACTGGCTGTCTCGGAAACGGGCCCTTTCAAAACAGCTCCATGGCTTCGGCCATGCTCAGGGATTCCTCCTGCTTCGTGGCGAGCCAATCCGCAAAGGTGGCTTTTTCCCGCGCCACACCTTCTTTATTTCGTTCGATGCGACTCATATAGTGGGCCTTGATGCTCTCTAGTTCTGCCTGAATTTGGATCACCTCTTCTGCTTTCCTTGCCCACTCCGCCTCGACCTGCTTCTTCTGCTGGGCCTCGTGCGCTTCCAGCGCGTCCTGGCGCGCTTTGGCGTCTCTCCGCACCTGGTCGATCGAGGTGCCGGCCGCATCGAGAGCCATTAGCACGGCGGCTCGCTTCATCTCCTTCGACAAATCGCGTATGTGTCTGCTCTGCAGCATCTCGACCACTTTGTTAATACTGTATCCCCGCTTCGGACTCATGATTCCGGCAGCGCGGTAGATGTCCTCCATGGGCGATAGGTCGACTTGAAAGGTTGGGACCTCGCGTGCAGAACGCAGTGTAGCTTTTTGAGTCGACTGAATTATGTCGGGCACGGGTTTCTCCTTCTCGCTTTTGCCGGTGCTTTTGCTGCTAATGTCGTTGCTGGCTTCCCCGCTTCCAGCGTCGCTTGCGCCGAGACCCTCCTGCTTTTTGGGCCATGGTAGTTCGAGCCATTTGCTTTGCATAGCTTTCCTTCCCTCGCCAGCTTGCTTTAGAGGCTGTTTAGTTTGGATTTCATTCCGTATTTCATTTCGCAGTTCGCCCAGAAGTTCAGTCAGAAGCTCGGCCCGCAGCTTGGTCAGAAGTTCGGCCTGAAGATGGGAATCAAAGTTTTGAGGCAGCAAGCAGGCACTCTTGATCTTGTCGATTTCGACGCCAATTTCGCGTACAGAGGCTGCGGTCGGACTGGCGGTCGGTGCGATTAGAAAACTGTTAACTTTCTCTTCAAATACTTTCTCTTCAAATAATTGATCGAATTTCGGGTCGAACGTCTCTTTGAATATAGGAGCTTGGTTGAGCTTGATCTGCTGCTGTTTCTGCGAGCCCTGATCTTTGCCGGTCGAAACCGGAGCGGTCGAGACCAGTAGATCGCCGCTTCTGATACTTTTCTGCGGCAGGTCGTTTTTTTGCGACGGATCTTTCCGCTCCGGAACCGCTGGCCTGCGGCGATCGACGATGGGACTTGTCATTGCATCCCGCTGAATGCCCACCAGGTATTCGCGGCCCTCGACGCGGCAGTAGCGCGCCGTGCCGGAAAATCGCTCGTGACGCCACTGAATTCCAACTTTGATCCCACCGGAATGGGCGTCTTAAACCGTATACGTGCCCCGCCCGATGACTTGTCTTCCATGCATGCCGAGACCCGCTGCAAAATCCCTTGTTGGTCCTCCCACGACACTTCCACCAAGGTCATCACAGGCTTCCGTGTTTCGGACGTGGCTCGCGTCCTGAACTCGGTCAAAACGGCGCTCATGCCACAACCTATCGGCAAGAAGCGGCATTTACTGCATTACATTCGTTTCTGGATTCTGGGCTGCTGGTTAAAGCTTGATCACGCCCTGACGACGTAAGAGGGAGTGCGAGAGCGATTACCGATGCCGGGAAGGGAATCTAACCTCATTTCGAGTTTTCCGGCAGTGTGTACTCGAAGTCATAAGTATGCTTGCCGTTAGTGATGATGATGGTCATCGTTCCGGCGATGCCGGAGAGCTGTCCCGTTCCCGCGCCCGGCACTACGCTGACGGTAAGCTGAAACTTTCGGTGCTCCATCGTGCCGCTGTGCTGCAGGGCAAATGATCCACGACGGCCGTGGAGGGTTCCCGTAACCAGCTCAATGGCTACATATCCGGCACTCCCCTTCGCGGGATCGCCGCTCCAAGCATCTCTCCTTTACTCGTCGCTTCGAGACCGCCGTGGTATTGCTTATCAAGCGCATAGCGGCTGATGCTTACATCGCGGGTGGCATCATCCGCGGGCAGCAGGTTAGTTTTCGCGTCGAAGGCTCCTTGTGCGTGGAGCGTCATAGTCGTGTCTTAAAAAGCGGTTTTGAAGAAGCAGGCAAGTGTGATGATTTGCGCAGCTTACGAAGCCTTCAACTCGACCGCCTGCCCGTGTCCCTGCCGATGTTCACGCAATGCACCTAGCATTCGTTCCTTCACTCCGACTGTAAGTTCCAGTTCTTTATCCAGGCGCGTGAAAGTTGAATCCTCGCGCTGGCGGAACGCCTTCAGTTGATCGTTCGTGAGAGAAACCAGCTTATCCAGGACCTGATCTACGGCTGCGGTGAGTTCTTCACATCGGCTGCAATTTTGTGACATGCCGTTAGTCTAACCCGATCGATGGAAACGAAGTGATACGGGAAACACCCGATTCGAATTTTTCCGTCTCAAATCAGTCAGTGATCACCACCACCGACGCAACTTTCCCTTATCAACCAATTATCCGAATGATCACTCCTTGGCGCTGACTCTGTGGCGGAGACCCGCTTTAACTCGATGATTCCAATAGTACGGGGAAAAGGGGTCGCGGGCCATCAGGTTGCTTCAAACCAGGACCGACAATCTCCAAAATACATGGTGCCAGAATAGCAACCTCTACGGAATCGTGCGAAATCCGCGCCCTATTCCGCGCCGTATAATGATCAGTTCCCAATATCGAACGATCTGCTCGCCACTGTCCGAGGAGATTTCATCATGTCCACCCTTACCGCACCGGCCACCGAATCCCGCGTAAAGACGCGCACCGAATCCGACAGCATGGGGAAAATCGAAGTTCCGTCGAATGTTTATTGGGGAGCGCAGACGCAACGTTCGCTGCTGCATTTCGACATCGGACGCGACACCATGCCTCCAGAGTTGATTCACGCTTTTGGCATCCTGAAAAAAGCTGCGCGCTGGTGAATCAGGATCTCGGCAAACTGCCCCCGAAAATCGCCAAGCTGATCGTGCAGGCGGCCGACGAGGTCATCGCGGGCAAGCTGGATGACCAGTTCCCGTTGCGGATTTGGCAGACCGGAAGTGGCACGCAGACCAACATGAACGTTAACGAGGTCATATCCAATCGCGCCATCGAAATTGCGGGCGGCGAAATGGGATCGAAAAAGCCGATCCATCCGAATGATCGACGTCAACATGTCGCAGTCGTCGAATGACACGTTTCCGGCAGCAATGCACATTGCCGCCGCGGACCGCGTAAAGAACGCGCTGATCCCTGCGATCAGAACCGTGCGTGACGCCATCGCAGCCAAGGCGAAAGAATTTGATAACGTGGTGAAGATCGGCCGCACCCATCTACAGGACGCCGTCCCCTTGACCGTTGGACAGGAATTTGGCGGCTGGGCCAGTCTGCTCGAACGTGACATCAAGCGGCTGGAGCAGGCTCTGGAAGGCCTCTACGATCTGGCCATTGGTGGAACCGCCGTTGGAACCGGGCTGAACACGCATCCCGAATTTGCCGAGCGCGCCGCAAAAAAAATCGCCGAACTGACCGGACTTCCCTTCCGCTCGCATCCCAACAAATTCGCCGCTCTTTCCGCCCACGATGAAATCGTGTTTGCCCAAGGCGCGATGCAGACGCTGGCCGCGTCGCTGATGAAAATTTCAAACGATATTCGCTGGCTGGCTTCCGGCCCGCGGTGCGGCCTGGGCGAACTGTCGATCCCTGAAAATGAGCCTGGATCGTCGATCATGCCAGGCAAAGTCAATCCCACGCAATGCGAAGCCATGACGATGGTCTGCGTGCAGGTTCACGGCGCCACCGCGGCTGTCGGATTCGCCGGATCGCAGGGCAACTTTGAACTCAATGTCTACAAGCCGGTGATCATCTACAACTTCCTGCATTCAGTCACGCTTATCGCCGATGCTTGTCATGGCTATGTCGAATACATGCTTAAGGGCATCGAAGTCGATCGCGCCAAGGTCGACTGGTACGTGAAGAATTCCTTGATGCTGGTCACCGCGCTCGCGCCAAAAGTGGGATACGACAAAGCTGCGGAAATCGCGCATACCGCGCATGTCGAGCACTCCAGCCTGCGCGAAGCGGCATTAAAGCTGGGATATCTCACGGGCGAAGAATTTGATTCGCTGGTCAAGCCGGAGAAAATGACGAAGCCGTAGAAATCGTTCAGAGGAGTGAGATTTCGAGGAATCCCGAAAGACAGATAATTGAAACCATGATTCGGCGACTGGTTATCTTATGACCGCCGCCAATAGGTTTTAACTCCTGCAATCTAACCTCTGACCTCAATTCCCTACTGCGAAGCCGTGATCGGCACCGGCGCATTCTTCGGCGTGCTCAAATAGCCGGTAATTTTCTTCTTGTCGACAGTCCACACCACAAGTTCATACAGCATGTGATCGCGTCCGGTGTAAAACTGCACTGGTTCGCTCTGATTCTTGTCTTTTTTCTCAATCGTCTTGTCGTCGGCGGTAACGTTGAGAGAATATTTGCCATGTTTTGGATCGGTCTTTTTCAGCTGCAATGCCACCGTCGAGAATGCCTGTGGCTTGGCGCCCTTTAATAGAGTGAACTCGTAATACTGTCGGTCGCCTTTGTGCTTGAGAGCTTCGAGATCGCTGCGCGTGTTGGCGATCAGCCCGCTCTGCTTGGCCAGGTCGCCGATGGTAGTTTGCAGTTTCGCGATGGTCGCTTCGAGCGATGCCTTGGTGGCAGCGACGTCGGTCTTGACTCCGCCGACATCGGTCTTAACGTTTCCGACTTCTCCGGAAACGGCGCTCACATCTTTCTTCTCTTCTTCCGCCTGTGCCGCAAGGGTTGCGGCTGCGGCTTGTTGCTGGCGCTGCAATTCGGAGGCACGCGCCGACAATTCTTTCTTCGTGATTCCCAGCTGCTTGGCTAAAGTCTCTGAATCCGCCTCGGCGGTTTGCATGCGCTTGGTCAGATCGCCAATTTGTTTTTGGCTCGAAGCTTGATCTTGCGTAACGCTTGCAAGCTTGGTGTGCTGGTCGTAAATAAAAAATGCCGACGCTGCGGCATAGACGACTGCCACCACGATAAGGATCCATTTGCCGATGTTGCTCTGCGGCTCAGGATGGTAAATGATCGGTTGCTCGCCTTCAGGCATAGCGTTGGTCTCCAGTTGAATTTTTGACTGTAGACCTTATTGTTTGTGAGATGCAGGTTGCTGTCAATTGCGTTTCCGGTTCTCTGTTTTTGGTTCCCCCCAGGAGGTTCCACTCGCTTCGGCAAACACGCAGCGTGACGCACCCGCTAAAATGAACGCGTGAAGACCTGGGATGCAATCGTCATTGGAGCGGGCATTATCGGGCTTTCGCTGGCGATTGAGCTGAATAAGCAAGGCCTGCGCGTGCTGGTAGTAGAAAAAGGAGAGCCGGGACGCGAGGCGTCGTGGGCAGCGGGCGGAATGCTGGTCGACTTTCCTGATGAGACGCCACTTGCGTTGCGCGAACTGGCGAGGGCGAGCGCAGGGATGTATCCTGAGTTCGTTCGCGAGCTCGAGGACGAATTGGGACTTAGAATTGATCTGCGATCGGTCGGGACGCTGGTTTTGGCCGGCGTCACGACGGGCAGAGCCCTACTAACTAGACGCATTCGCTTTACCGAAGCCGCTAACGGAGCTGGAACCCGAACTCTCAGAGACTAACGCTCGGCGCTTTTCGGCGCTGTTTGTCAGAGAGCGATGCGTCGATCCTCGCGATCTGACTACAGCTGCTATCGCAGCCGCACGACATCGCGGAATTGATTTTTCGTCGGGCGATCGCGTAATTGCCGTAGAAACGGTGAATGGCAAGGCATCCGGCGTCCGCACCAACAAAACGCAGTTCGCTGCAGGCGTAGTGGTGAATTGCGCAGGAGCGTGGGCCGGACAGATCGAGCCGCACTCGTTTCCGACGCGACCAGTCAAAGGACAGATGCTGTGCGTCATCATGCCGGAAAAAGAGATGGTGCGGCACGTGGTGCGCTCGCCGGATGTCTATCTTATTCCGCGCACCGATGGCCGAATGCTAATCGGAGCGACGGTCGAAGAAGCAGGATTCGATAAGCAGACCGTTGCGGAGACGATTCAGAAGTTGCGACAGGCGGCGGTCGATCTGGTTCCGAAACTCGCGAAGGCAAGGTTCCTGTCGGCGTGGGCGGGACTGCGCCCCGGAACGCCAGACGGGCTGCCGATTTTAGGACCAACCGCCACGCCGGGATACTTTGTCGCAACCGGGCATTTTCGCGATGGAATTCTGCTCGCGCCGATAACGGCGAAATTGATGGGGCAAGTAATTACTGGGAGGAAAGCGGAGATTGATTTAAGTGCCTTCGCTGCAGCAAGGTTTGGAAGCTAGAATCGGTTGCCTAAACACGGTTATTGGGGATGGTTAGCAAGATCGGCCTGTCTGCAGCAGTTAACTATCTGCCCGAGACTATTCTGAAATAATTCTCGCTGCTTATGCAGAGAGGATTTCGACAACCGCCTTGTAGAATCTTGCCGGTTGACCGCTGCTGTAGACGACGGTCCCGTAATCGACCCGCGATCGCGGGATCCATTCAACAAGAGGACGTATCCCACTATGAGTCGAACGATGGGTGCTCCGGATAAGCAACTGGGATTTCGTGCGCGCCTGATTTACTGGCTGACAAAGCGGCGCCGGGGACGAATTCATCTTGCAACGCGAGTTCGTGCCTACGATCCCAAGCTGCTCGAATTAGCGTTTCGCATGGACCTTCATACCGCTGCGCAACGCACAGTTCCATCCATTCTGAAACAATTGGCACAAATCAAAGTGGCGGTGATGGTGGGATGTCCGCTTTGAATTGACATCCATTCTGCCGTGAGCAGACAACTTGGCATCAATGAGGATCAGTTGCACGACTTGGCGCGTTTTGAATCGAGTCGTCATTTTAGTGCGCAAGAGAAGTTGGTCCTTGAACTTGCTGCGGCATTGACGCACACTCCCGCGGATGTGTCAGACGAGTTGTTTGTGAGGTTGCGAGATGAATTCTCGGATCGCCAACTCGTTGAGCTAAGCTCCGCAGTGGCGTGGGAGAATTATCGCGCTAGGTTCAATCGCACGTTCGCTATCGATGCTGAAGGATTTTCGCAGGGCCAATTCTGTCCGTTGCCAGAACGCTAGTCGAATTTAATCCTCCGGATAGGTCCTCGATACCCACATTTGACGGAAATCAAAGAACCCGTCGTAATATCCCAATTTCACTTATTGACCTACGAGACTCGCGGGTGCATACCGTTCTCGGAGGTTATCCCCTTATCGCTATTGACCATCGGTCATTCATGCTGTCGCTTGATAACGGAAGTACCGCGCAACCACTTCGGCGCATGCAAGAAAAGCGCCCGGACTGCGGACGGCTTGGCTCCATTGAGTCTTTTCAAATTACTTCGACGGCTTTACAACCATGCCAGGTCAAGCTGCAACCTTTTTCAGCGACTCCATGCGCTAGCTTCGTCCCTCTCATTCAAACACGGCGGACATTTGTCATCTGGAGCAGATCGTTCACTCGCTTGTTCAGATTTACGAGCCTGCGCCCACCGTGATTCCGAATCGTCGTGTGGGTCTTACCAGTTCACCGATTCCTGAGCTGTCTATACTGCTTCGCCCAGGTTTAGACATTTTCTTGTTCCCTTTGTCTACCGCCGCGACGCCGCCCGGCCCTCCCGGCGCCCCGCCGCGCCCCCGGCGGCGCCGGCCGCCCCCCCCCGCCCCCCGCCGCGCGCGGCGCTGCCGCCGCCGCCCCTCTCCCCCGCCCTCGCGCGCCGCGCCCCCCCCGCGCCCCCCCCCCCCCCCCCCGCCCCCCCCCCCCCCCCCCACCCCTATCACGCCTCCGAGCTACAATATCCCGACTTTCGCCGCTCGGCCTCGTTGCGACGCCTCTTCACCTTCTCCCCCTCCCTCTCCCCCCCCACCCCTCCTCTCCTCCTCCCCCTTCCCCCTCCTCCCCCCCCCCCCCCCTCCTCCCCTTCCTCTCTCCTCCCCGAAATCGTACCAAACACCTGATCGCGCGGCATGTCCTTGATGCCCCCCCCCCCCCCCCCCCCCCCCCCCCCCCCCCCCCCCCCCCCCCCCCCCCCCCCCCCCCCCCCCCCCCCCCCCCCCCCCCATAGTAGTCGCTACCAACTTCTCCTCTACTCAACCAAAAACTACACAAATAACCTCCTCGTATCCCACACTCGCTAACAAAACAACAAACCCACGCAACATCCTTAACAACACACCCATAGCAACACAAAACACCACCAAAAAAACCCCACAACCTTCACAATTATTCTACTATTACACCTCTCTCACCCCACCACTTACCACTCCAACTTCCCTACTCTCACCTTTCTAGACCAGCTTTTCAAGACGATCCTAAACCCACACGTTGTCGAAATATCCCGATTTCGCCGCTAACATTCAGACGCTGCCCGGGCGTTCACGACCTTCAGCTGCAACTCAGGTATATACTGAAACGTTTTCCGCCATCATCAGTAACTATCCGCGCCCTGCGCGCCAGAAAGGCAGCCTATGGCTTCCCCGGCAGTAGATTTTGCCCGCAATAATCAACCGCGCTTCCTTAGCGAGCTTAAGACTCTTCTTCGCATTCCCAGCGTCAGCACGTTGGATGAACACAAGGGCGACGTGCAGAAGGCGGGAGAATTTGTGGCCGCCGAGTTGCGCCGCATCGGGATGGAGCATGTCGAAGTAATCCCCACCAAGGGACATCCGTTGCTCTACGCAGACTGGCTGCATGCTTCCGGCAAGCCGACAGTTTTGATGTATGCGCATTACGATGTACAGCCACCCGATCCACTGGACGAATGGCATACGCCGCCGTTTGAGCCAACCGAACGCAATAGCAATCTCTATGCGCGCGGCGCGGTCGACGACAAAGGCCAGCTCTGGATGGAGGTGAAAGCGCTCGAGTCGCTGATGCAGGCTCGTGGCGGCAAGCTGCCGATCAACGTCAAAGTGATTTTTGAAGGCGAAGAAGAAGTTGGCGGCGAATCGATTGCGGAGTATGTCCGCAAGCAGAAATCGAAGTTGAAAGCAGATTTCGCGCTCGTCTGCGATACCGAGCTTTTCGCGCCTGATCTTCCAACCCTGTGCGTCGGGCTGCGCGGCCTCGTATACACGGAGATTGAGGCGGTCGGACCAAAGACGGATTTGCACTCGGGCATGTATGGAGGAGCAGCGCCGAATCCACTGTTTGCTTTGGTTGAGATCATCAGCAAGCTGAAGAATTCCAAGGGGAAGATTCTCATCCCTGGCTTTTACAAGGGCGTGAAAGCGCCCAGCAAAGACGAACTGAAGGCGTGGAAGCGGTTACCTTTCAACGAAGAGCATTATCGCAAAACCGAAATTGGCTCCAAGGTGCTAACCGGCGAGCCTGGATATTCTGTGCTTTACCGGACGTGGGCGCGCCCCACGCTCGAGGTACATGGCATGCCGGGCGGATTTGTCGCTGCGGGGGCAAAGACGGTAATCCCGGCAAAGGCGTCGGCGAAGATTTCCATGCGCCTCGTGCCTAATCAGGATCCGGAAGACATCTTTAAGCGCTATGCGGCGTTCGTCAAGAAACTTACTCCCAAGGGAATCGATATCAAGGTCAAAGCCTATAGCAAAGGCCGGGCATGCGTTGTCGGCACCGACAATGAGTTTGTCCAGGCGGCGACTGAAGCGCTGCATGACACGTTCAAGAAAGAAACAGTTTTCATTCGCTCTGGCGGATCGATTCCGATTGTGACCGATTTTCAGGATGTGCTGAAGATTCCGTCGGTCATGATGGGCTTCGGATTGCCTGATGACAACCTGCACGCGCCAAATGAGAAATTTCACATCCCCAATTTTCATCGCGGGATTGAAACGATCTGCTTGTTTTTTGAGAAGCTGGGATAAAGCCCCGTCCAAAGCACATACCGGAACCGCAGCCGTCACTCGCCAATAGGGCCTCTTACCGGTAAAATAGGATGTTCGAGGTCAAGTGCATGGGTTCACGGATTTGGGTGTCTGTAGTCTTGTTTTTGGCGGTCACGATGGTTTCTGCTCCATGGCTTGAATCCGAAGCCGACCAGGGCGTTCCGCAGTTCCATGACGGATCCCCCGCGAAAGGCACCCAGCTTCCGCCGATCCTGACACCCGATCAGCTTGTCGGGGCAAACGCGCAGTTTCCTTATCAGACGCATGCTTATGAGTTGGCGGCCAAGATCCCGAAGGTTATTTATCAGCAGCCCTGTTATTGCTACTGTGACCGCAGCATGGGACACAAAAGTTTGCACAGCTGTTTTTCGGGGACGCATGGCGCGGAGTGCGGCACTTGCCTCAAAGAGCTTTATTACACTTACAGCATGTATAAGCAGGGCAAAACGGCGCGGCAAATTCGCGCCGGAATTATCAACGGCGACTGGAAGCGGATCGATCTAACCACCGCCGCCAGCATAAATTGATACTGTAATTCCGAGCTTTCGTTTTTCAAGTTTTCCAACTCAATTCTGAAACTAGAGGCGGTTTGATGCCACTGAAGATAGCCCCCAAGAAACAAGCGACGGAAGATCCACGACACACACAAGCGGTGCAAAACTACGAATCCGGCCTTCGCGCCCTGCAAGAGCACAAGTTCGAAAAAGCTAAAGGCCATCTGCAGAAAGTGCTGGCCGGACCGAACAAGTCCCTGGTTGACCGGGCGCAGGTGCATATTCTCACCTGTGACAAACATCTGGACGCGCCGTCGCTGCAGTTCAAAACGACGGAAGAGCATTACGACTACGCGGTGTCGCTGATCAACTCCGGCGATTACGTGACGGCTCGCGAACAGCTCGACAAGCTCCTGAAGCAGAACCCTAAGGCAGAATACGTTTTGTACGGTCTGGCCGCACTCCATTGCCTGACCGGCCATGTCGAAGACTCGCTGAAGACGCTTGACGAGGCGATCCAGGCGAAGCCGGCGCTGCGCTTCCAGGCGCGTAACGATACCGACTTCCAGAACCTGGCTGAGGATCCGCGTTTTACCGAGCTGCTATATCCGGATCCTGGAACCGAAGAAGCCGAGCCGCAGGAAGAAGAAGCGAGCGCATACTAGTCGCTTGCACTGGCTGCCATGCTGCCCCAGTTGTTAACCAACACATCCGGCTCCGGCAAGACTGGCCCCGAACTTCGCGTGGTCGCGATTGGCGGCGGCACCGGTCTTTCCACGTTGCTGAAGGGCCTGAAGCGTTACGTCGTCAGCCCCGTAGCGTCCAATCCTCCTCAGCCTGTCATTCGCGAGTTGTTCGGGGTGGTCACCGTGAGCGACGACGGCGGATCGAGCGGGCGTTTGCGGAAAGAGCTCAATATGCTTCCGCCGGGGGATGTGCGCAACTGCATCGTTGCGCTCTCCGAGGACGAAGCTTTGCTTTCGAAGCTGTTTCAGCATCGGTTTCGGAAGGGCTCCGGACTGGAAGGCCACAGCTTCGGAAATCTTTTCCTAGCCGCGCTAACTGCGATCACCGGCGATTTTGGCGAGGCAGTGCGGCTTTCGTCGGAAATCCTGCTTACGCGCGGGCATATCTACCCCGCAACCATGTCGAGCGTCGAGTTGGAAGCTCTGTTCGAAGATGGAACGCGGGTGCTCGGGGAGACCAAGATCACCGCCAGCAGCGGCAAGATTAAAGAGTTGGTGCTGGTGCCTGCGGATGTTGAGCCGCTTCCGGAGACGCTGGAGGCCATTGCCAACGCCGACTTGATTACGATCGGTCCGGGATCGCTTTTCACAAGTCTTATTCCGAACCTGCTGGTGCGGGGAATTCCTGAAGCAATTGTTGAATCGTATGCTGTTAAGGTGTTTGTTTGTAATCTTATGACACAGGCAAATGAAAGTCTAAGTTTAACTGTAGCCGATCATATTCGGGCGCTTAATCAGCATGCGGGCGTACAGTTATTCGACTATGCACTGATCAATCGCAAGTCGGCATCGCCGGAGTTGAAAGCGAAATATGCACTGGAAGGAGCCTCGCAGATTGCAGTCGACCTCGAAGCAATCGAGGAAATCGGTGTTTGCCCGCTGCTCGGCGATTATCTGGAGGAAGGCACGGTGGCCCGCCATGCCACCGAGCGCGTCACCGAGGACTTGATGGCGCTAATGGCGCAAGCCCCCGCGCGACAGACGCTTCGTTAACCTCGACATTTCGTTAACATGTAGCCAACGTTGTGTAGTTGACTTCGTGCCGTTAACTTCGTGCCGTTAACTTCGTGCAGTTAACTAAAGTGTACTTTACTCCGTCGCGGTATATTGGCTGAGCATGGCAAAAACTCCAGAAAGCAAAGTGAAAACCTCCCGATCCAAGCGTCGGCTCGCTCGTCAGGGCATTCATCCGCCCGCGAGTCAGCCTGCTCCCAGGCGCGCGCGCATCGCGGTCGCGATCATGGCGGCGGGCAAGGGCACGCGGCTCAAATCGAAACATCCCAAAGTGTTACACGAAGTCGGAGGCAAGCCGATCCTGGCGCATGTGATCGCGACGGCGAAGCAGGTCGTGCCCGCGCGGGACATCTTCGTGATCATCGGCCACGAGGCCGAGCGAGTGCGTGAGGCCGTGGCCGGCACCGGCGTGAACTTTGTTCTGCAACAGGAGCAGCGCGGGACGGGACATGCGCTCATGATGGCGCGCGAGGCGCTCTCGGGAAATAATAACTACGACCAGGTCATCGTGCTGTCGGGCGATGCTCCGCTGATTACCCCCGAAACCATTCGCAGCCTAAGCGACTTCCACAGTGCTCAGAAAGCGAGTATGACTTTGCTTAGCGCCGATCTCGACAATCCTTCTGGATATGGACGTGTAATTCGCAACGGTCCACGCGTGCAGGCAATTGCGGAAGAGAAGTCGGCGACCGTTCAGCAAAAGAAAATTCGCGAGATCAATTCCGGGTTTTATGCGTTCTCCAGGCCCGATCTGTACGAGCACATCAACCAGCTTTCCACGGCGAATCCGCATGGCGAGTATTACCTCACCGACATGGCGGGAGTGTTTTCGCGGGCGCGGAAAAAAGTAGTTGCCATCAAGACCTCCGATGCTGGCGAAGTGCTTGGCAGCAACACGCGCGCGGAGATGATGATGCTTGATGCACGTCTCCGGCTGGCCAAGATACGCCAGTTGCTCGACAATGGCGTGACGGTTTTTTATCCGCATACCTGCGTGATCGACAGCGACGTTGAAGTTGGCGCAGATACTGTAATTGAACCCTTCGTTCAACTGCTCGGCAACACTAAGGTTGGCGCGGAGTGCCGCATCCGTTCCTATAGCGTGATCCGAAATTCCATCCTCGGCGACAACGTCATGGTCCGTCCAGGAACAATTATGGAAGACTCACGCGTGGGCTCCGGAGCGCTGCTTGGCCCATATTCTCACCTGCGCCCAGGAAGCGAAGTAGGCGAAGGCGCGCATGTAGGAAATTTTGTTGAGACCAAGAAGATCAAGCTGGGCAAAGGATCGAAGGCGAATCATCTCAGCTACCTGGGCGATGCGGAGATTGGAGAAGGTGTAAACATAGGCGCGGGGACGATCACCTGCAACTACGACGGGGTCAACAAGCACACGACCGTCATCGAAGATGGAGTGTTCATCGGCAGCGACTCGACTCTTGTCGCCCCCATAAAGCTTGGACGCGGCGCTTACGTCGCCGCAGCCAGCTGTATCACAGACGATGTGCCAGCGGATGCGCTGGCCCTCGGGCGCGCGCGGCAAAGCATCAAAGAAGGTTGGGCTCGTCAAAAACGCGAAGCGCAGAAAGAAAAACGCAGCTAGCGGAAAGTGGAGCGCCGGGCGTCCTCGCCCGGCAGAATCGAACGCCGGCGATATTGTAGCCACTTTTTCTGTTCGCCGAACCTGAAAACCGGCAACTAGGCAGTGTGCAAGCCACTCTAACCGAATTCGTCTACACTAGACGCAAAGCCAACCACGAAGCCAAACTATGACGACGAACTCCACACTTCACGCCATATCGCCAGTCCGCTACGATGTTTCCCTGCTCACCGCCGAAGATTTCTATTTGTTCAACGAAGGCAGCCACTATCGCATTTACGAGAAGTTGGGCGCGCATCCCTTGGACCCCAACGGAACCAGGGGAACGGTATTCGGGGTCTGGGCTCCCAATGCACGCCAGGTTTCCGTCGTCGGCGATTTTAACGGCTGGAATCCTCAATCGCATCAGTTGCAGGCTCGGGGCTTGTCGGGAATCTGGGAAGGCTTCATCCCTGGCGTCGAAAAAGGAACGTTATACAAGTTACATATCGAGTCCAACATACAAGGTCACGAGACTGAAAAGGCTGATCCCGTGGCACTGTACACCGAAAAGCCGCCGCGCACGGCTTCCCTGGTTTGGGATCTCGAGTACACATGGAACGACAAGGATTTTCTTGAAAAGCGAGCCGCCGTCAACTCGCTGCACGCGCCTATTTCGATTTACGAGGTTCACCTCGGCTCCTGGATGCGTATTCCGGAGGAGGGTGATCGTCCGCTTACTTATCGCGAGATCGCGCCACGGCTGGCCGACCATGTGAATCGGCTGGGATTCACGCACGTCGAACTGCTCCCGGTCATGGAGCATCCCTTCTACGGCTCCTGGGGATATCAGACAACGGGATACTTTGCTCCCACGGCGCGTTATGGAACGCCGCAGGATTTCATGTATTTTGTCGACTACCTGCATCAGCACAATATCGCTGTGATTCTTGATTGGGTGCCGTCGCACTTCCCTACCGACGGCCATGGGCTAGCTTTCTTCGACGGAACGCATCTATTCGAGCACTCTGACGCGCGACAAGGCTTCCATCCCGACTGGCAGACGATGATTTTCAACTACGGCCGCACCGAGGTCCGCAGTTTTCTCCTTTCGAGCGCCATGTTCTGGCTAGACAAGTACCATGCGGATGGACTGCGTGTTGATGCGGTTGCGTCTATGCTCTACCTCGACTATTCGCGCAAACACGGAGAGTGGATTCCAAATAAATTCGGTGGGCGCGAGAATCTTGAGGCCATTGATTTTCTGCGCCGATTCAACATCGAAGCTTATAAAGAGCATCCCGACATTCAGACTTATGCCGAAGAGTCGACCTCGTACGCGATGGTGTCGAAGCCGATCTATCTCGGTGGCCTCGGCTTCGGCCTGAAGTGGGACATGGGATGGATGCATGACACGCTGCAGTACTTCAGCCAGGACCCGATTTATCGCCAGTATCACCACAGCAAGTTAACCTTTCGCATGCTCTATTCTTTCCACGAAAATTTCGTGCTGCCGCTAAGCCATGACGAAGTAGTTTATGGAAAAGGTTCGCTGATCGGCAAAATGCCTGGCGATGAGTGGCAGAGATTCGCCAACCTGCGTCTGCTGTTCGCGTACATGTTCGCGCAACCAGGAAAGAAGCTGCTTTTCATGGGCGATGAGTTCGGCCAGGTGAGCGAGTGGTCGCATGATCGCAGCCTCGACTGGAATGTGCTGCAATACCCATTGCATGGCGGGCTCATGTATTGGGTTGAGCAACTCAATCGCCTCTATCGCAGCGAATCTGCGTTGCACTGGTTCGATAACGATCCCCAGGGTTTTGAATGGGTAGACTGCAATGACGCGCCCAGGAGTGTCATCTCTCTTCTGCGAAAAGGCAAGTACGATGAGAGCCCCGTCTTGGTAGCGTGCAACTTCACGCCTGTGCCCCGACTGGGATACATGATCGGCGTGCCGACGGGCGGCTACTGGAGAGAACTGCTCAACAGCGACGGCCGCGAATATGGCGGCAGCGGCATCGGCAATATGGGAGGGACCGAGGCGCTATCTGAGCAAACTCACGGACGGCCGTATTCTTTGCGGCTCACTTTGCCACCGTTGGGGGCGTTGTTTCTGAAGAGAGCATAGCGAGCTGGCAATACGCCTTAACGAAAGCGGCTGCTGTCTAATCCGTGCTATCGGATCCAGTGAAAAGCGATGTTTACCTGAACGCCATTGAATTCCGGATTCCTCTCTCCCAAATTCGCATTCGAGATGTGATCCCATCGGCAGCCGATCTCGGTGAATGTACGCCGATGGGCGAAAATTTGAATTCCGGCTCCGCCGCGTGCGGTGAAGTTGAAATTCGATGTGTCTCCTGCAGGAAGATTTGCGTTCGTGATCAGGCCTCCGCCTGCCAATTCGATAAAGGGCGCGACGCGTCCGGCATGCAAGCTGGAGTTCCAGCGCAGAACTACGGGTTCAACCCTCCTCCATAGATTGATTGCGGGCGAAATTGCCGGAATATCGGGATCACGTCGAAGCCGAATTCGAAACGACCCCGTACCCAACCGTGGCCGATATCGTCGGTCAACTCTTTACCGACAAAAAATCCCGCGGTTAAGGTCTGCGCTTCTGCAAAAGAATCAGTGTTTTCTTCGCCCGTGGCACCGGCCGGCCAGACGCTCACGTCCCAGTTGCGGCGCTGGATCTCCGAGAGAGTACCTTGTTGTGCACAAACAGGTTGAACGAGAATCAACAGTAAAAGTGAAACCCATGGCGAGACAAATGCCCGGAAAAATAGACGGAATCCGAACATCAACTCCACGAGCCTCAACTGGTTCAACCTCCCGTGTACAGCGCTCGTGGAGCTGTAACGCTAGAGTTAATTGCCTTGTGATAAGAATACAACACACATTTCGGGGTTGATTTACGCAAAGGATTAAGTCCAGCCTCATCCCGGGCTATCGTGTTGTACTGTTCATCGTACTCATCCAGGATGAGTCAGGCAGGGGATTACAATCGACTCTACTACTCTTTACGTTTTGATCATCGTCTTTATCGCCACGCTGATTCGCTCGGCATTCGGATTCGGCGAGGCGCTGATCGCGGTTCCGCTGTTGGCCTTCTTCATTCCACTTGGTGTCGCCGCCCCGCTCGCAGTGCTGGTTTCGATTACCGTCGCCGCAATCGTCGTAGCGCAAGACTGGAAGCACATTCACCTTGCCAGTGCAGGCTGGCTCGTACTATCCAGCCTTTTTGGGATTCCACTTGGCCTTCTACTTCTCACGAGCAGCCACCAGCGGATGGTGAAGGCCGTTCTGGCATTCGTTATCATGGCTTTCTCCGCTTATGCGTTGATTGGCCGCACACCGCTTGAGCTGCGCCGCGACAGCCGGGGATGGCTCTTCACCTGCGGCTTCTCTGCAGGGGTGCTTGGCGGCGCGTACGGAATGAATGGTCCGCCGCTCGTTATCTATGGAGCGATGAGAAGATGGTCAGCGCAGCACTTCCGCGCCACACTGCAAGGATATTTTCTACCCGCCAGCCTCATCGGCATGGCTGGTTACTGGTTGGCTGGACTATGGACTCACACCGTGACTCACTACTATGTGCTCTCACTGCCAGTTACTTTTATTGGTGTATTTATTGGCAGAGCGATCAATCATCGCCTTCGCGGGAACGTTTTTTTCAAGTACCTTTACATTGGATTGGCGGGGATCGGTGCGCTCTTGCTGATCCAGGCAATCACGGGCCGACTGTAACCGCTTTTTGCACGTCAACGTTTAGTGAGCTTCGGTACCTTTGCGTAAAAAAACCCGCCCAGCAGCAACAGCAAGCCGGGAAAGACCGACCAATTCACCACGCTAGCGAGAACCAACAACCACTGGTGCGAGAGATGTGAATATCTCGTGACAACGATGAAAACCAGGAGCACTACCCAGACCGCGAATATCACGACCGAGGGAAACAAGCTCGCCATAAGTTCAGCTTGACGACCCCCTCCGGCGCGACGCGATAAGTAAGCGCTCGCCGCGCCAAACAAAGGCTGAACAGCAAGCCAAACAAGATATGGCGTAAACGCGAGTCCCGCGTGCAGCCATGGTCCAGGCTGACCTGGCCTCAGAGTCGCACCCTGCAGAATCATCATCCAAAGCATAGAAGCGGTCAGGCCAACTAGGCCAGGCAGCAACAATGTCTTTGTTCGATAGCTCACGACCCCTCCCCACGGATCCTAGCTTCAGATTCATTTCCAGTGTTGGCGAGCAGATTCATCCGCGTTCGATTTCTCTTCTGCTCCCGCTTTCACATCGCCCTTCAGATACCGATCGAACCATCCAATCATCCGTTCCATAATGTCGCGCTGATGAGCTGGTTGAGAAATCGCGTGGCCCTCGCCCGGGTAGACGACGAACTCCGTCGGCACGCCAAAGGTTTTCAGCGCATGCCAGAACTCGCGCGACTGCGGCTCCGGCACTTCGCCATCGCGGTCTCCTACTAAAACCAGCGTGGGAGTCTTGACATTCTTGATAAAGGTGATCGGCGCGCTTTTCGCGTAAATCGCGGGATCGTCATAGACCGAAGCGCCGAAATACGGAATCATCCACTCGTCAATGTCGTTCTCGCCGTAATAACTCAGCCAATCTGAGAGTCCGGCACCGGAGACTGCCGCGGCAAAACGGTTGGTCTGGGTTACCGCCCACATGGTCATGTATCCGCCATAGCTCCAGCCGGTGATGCCAATGCGCTGGTTGTCAACCGGCAATGTCTTCACGACCTCATCGACGCCAGCCATGATGTCGCGAAAGTCTCCATAGCCGAAGTCCTTGATGTTCCCTTGCGTAAATTTCTCGCCTTCGCCGTAACTGCCACGCGGGTTCGGATAGAGCACAAAGTATCCATGCGCAGACAGCTTGAACGTGTTGAACCCGCGGCTTGGCCAGCTGGCGTGAACCATAGACGCCGGCCCACCGTGCGCCACTACTACCATCGGATAGCGATGGCTGGAATCGTAATCCCGCGGATAGAGCAGCCAGCCTTGAATGCGCATGCCGTCGTTCATCCAATGCAGGCTCTTCATCTCGCCCCACTCGGGCTTGATGTCATCGTTGTCGTGCGTCAGTTGGCGCCAATGACCGGCCGCTCCGACCCATACTTCGGGCGGATGTGCCGGCGAACTCCGGACGGCAGCAGAGTTTTCACGATCGGCAGAAAATGAAACCGAGAGAGATTCCGGACCTGACCACAGCTTCGAAATGTTTCCGGTCGAAACATCCACTTCAGAAATGCCCGATTCACCGTCGATGTTTTCCGTGAACAGAATCTTATTAGCGGATTTCCAGAAAATTCCATTCGGTGAAGCTGCGATTCCCGGAGTTACATTCTGTGCATTTTCTCCGCTTGCCGGAATGACAAAAATGTCGCCGCCGGTAACGCCTTCATCGCTCATCAGCCCTTCAATGAAGGCGATGTTCTTGCCGTCCGGTGACCAGCGCGGCTTTGCGATCTGCCAGTGCGGCTTGTAGACCGCCGTCAGCTTCGCGTCCGCGATACCGAGTGTGTAAATCTGAGCCACGTACCAATTGGAATCACCGTCGCCGCGCGCGGCAATCGCGGCGAAACTTTTGCCATCGGGCGACCAGTCGTATTCGTAAACGTACATATCGGGCGGCGACAATTGCCGGACGTTGCCCGACGCAAGATCGACAACGGTGAGCCGCTGCTCAAAAATCTTGCTCTCGATCACTCCGGTCTCAGGTGTCATCGGCTCCAAGGGACCAGCTTCACGCGGCGCATCTTCGGTAAATAGAATGGCAATGGATTTTCCGTCAGGCGACCATGCCGGATCTGATAAATAACCTTTGAGGCTGGTGAGCTTTCGTACGCTGCCGCCGTCGGCATCAGCGATGTATAGCTCACTTTGACCAGAACTCTCCGCATCGGAGAGAAACGCCACGCGTTTGCTGTCTGAAGACCATGCAACATCGTGTTCGTTCCCACTCTTGCCAGGCGCGGCTGAAATACGCTGCAGTGTTGAACTGGGCGACTTTAAGTCCTGAAGATAGACGGCGGTCTCACTCTCACCGTCCATGGGGACGACCCAGGCAAGTCGATTTCCATTTGGAGAAATCGCTACTTCGCGAAAACGATGTGCAAAACGATCCTTTGTTTGCGCGGAGACCGTCGTGATGCAACAGAACACGACGTAGAGCGAAAGGATTATCAGCCTATTTCGGTTTGTGCTCATTATGCCTTTCAAAACCTCTGATCATGAATTCGAAAAAGATTGTACGCTATCGCTGTCGTTTGCCATTCTTTGGAGATTGCTGCCGCGAAACAGCGCTTCCCCTCTCGTGCTAGACTCGAAACACCGTGCGGATGCGCATCCTCACCCGCTATATCCTGGGAGAAGTTGTCTCCCACGCGCTGATCGGCGCAGGTGTTTTTACCTTCGTTCTTTTCACCCGCGACCTGGGCCGCATTCTTGAACTTGTGGTACGCAACAGCGCCCCGCTGCCGAGCGTGGCCGAAGTTTTTTTTTACACGGTTCCAGTCGCTCTCACCTACACGATTCCCATGGGCGTTCTGGTCGGCATTCTGATTGGTCTTAGCCGTCTTGCGGCCGACAGCGAGATTACAGCTATGCGCGCCTGCGGCCTTGGCGTTTGGACCTTCCTGCGTGTGATCTCGATCTTTGTGGTAGTGGCGTGGCTGCTGGCTCTCGGCAACAGTGTTTATCTCGCGCCGCGCTCGCTCGCCGCCCTCGGAGCACTCGAAAACAATCTCAAGTCTTCTCAGGCGTCGTTCGAAGTCCAGCCGCGTGTATTTTATGAAGGCTTCCCGAAGAAGGTTCTCTACGTTCAGGACAGCAAGGCTGTATCAGGTGGAGCGCTCTGGAAAGGCGTGTTCCTCGCCGATTTGACCGATCCCTCCTCGCCCACCATCATCCTGGCGCGCGAGGGCCAGCTCATCAGCCAGGATCCTGAAACTCTGGACCTGCATCTGCTCAATGGTTCCACTCACGAAACTGATCCCAGGAATCCGTCCCAATATCAGATCTCTACCTTCCAGACGACCGACATTCCTATCGAAGTTCCGACCGCCCAGAGCAGCCAGGAGCACGAGCCCACTTCGCTGGCTGAACTCAAATTTGCCGACCTTCTCAGCAAAGCTCGTGCCGCCGATCCCGTTTCCCGACGGTGGGACCTAATCGAGTATCATCGCCGCCTTGCATTGCCGACGGCTTGCCTCGTTCTTGCCCTCGTTGGCATTCCGCTAGGCCTTTCGTCGAAGAAAGGCGGCAAGTCGAGTGGATTTGTCATTACTATTCTGCTGGTCTTTCTCTACTATTCGATTTCTCTGATCGGGGTTTCTTTCGCGCGGCAGGGGCGCATTTCCCCAGCGGCCGGTGTGTGGCTCGCCGACTTCGTGTTTTTTATAGGCGGAGTTTTTTTGCTTTGGCAGTCGGAACGCCGTCCCATCGAGTTGACGGCTCTCCGGAGCTGGTTCGGAACCTCATGGCGTAGAACTTACCGGTCGAATCGAGTTCGGGTCAGAGCGGCGTGGCGGCAAATTTCCGGGTTGAAGCCTTCGCGGGGTAGTGTTGCGCTTGAGAGCGGCGATGCGGTCCATGCGCAAGAGCGCCGACACCTCTTCAATCTTCATTTCCCGACCATCCTTGACGATTATGTGTTGCGCGGCTTCACGCTTTATTTCGTCATGATCGTCGCGGCTTTCCTGATGCTGCTGCTGGTATTCACGCTGTTTGAATTGCTCAGCGACATTTTGCGGAATCAGATTTCGCCGCTCACCGTCGGTGAGTATCTGCTGAATGTTGCGCCTTATTTTCTTTACAGCACCACGCCGCTAAGCATGCTGCTGGCGGTGCTGGTCACCTTCGGTTTATTGCAGCGCTCGAACGAAATCACCGCAATCAAGGCCACCGGCATTAGTCTTTATCGCCTGATCGTGCCGGTGCTGATTGTTTCCACCCTGGTCGCCGGGGTGCTTTTTCTTTCAGACCAGCTCTACCTTCCCTACACGAACAAGCGGCAGGACGCGCTGCGCAACGAGATCAAGGGCAAGCCAGCACAGACCTATCTTCGCCCCGACCGCAAGTGGATCTTTGGCCAGCATTCAGATATTTATTACTATCAATTCTTCGATCCCGATCGCGATGTTTTTGGTGGCGTCTCCGTTTTCCAGTTCGACCCGCACACCTTTGAGATTACGCATCGCATCGACGCCGACCGCGCCCACTGGTCATCTCCGATGGGACGCTGGGTTTACGAGCAGGGATGGGAGCGAAGCCTGAATGGTTCGGCCCATGTAAGCGATCGCAAATTCGATGTCGCAACTTATCCTGAACTGTCCGAACCGCCCGCTTACTTCAAGAAGGAAGTCAGACAATCGTCAGAAATGAGCTACGACGAACTGCGCCGTTACATTCACGATCTGGAGCAGAGTGGCTTTGATGTGGTGCGTTTGCGAGTGCAGTTGCAAAAAAAGATCGCCTATCCCCTGATCACGTTTGTGATGGCTGTGCTTGCGATTCCTTTTGCGCTATCAGCGGGCAAGCGTTCAGCTCTTACTGGCGTGGCGACAGCCATCGGGATTGGCGTTGTCTATTGGACGATCTCAGGATTGTTTGAAGCGATGGGCAACTTGAGTCAGCTTCCGCCCGCGGTCGCGGCCTGGTCTCCAGACCTGGTATTCGGCTTCATCGGTGGCTATCTAATTCTTCGAATGCCAACCTGAAGGGATCGGGTGATCGGGTCATCGGGCCATCTGAAGATCAAAGGCGTTTGACGTTCGATCACGCGATGACCCGATCATCAGATCACCCGATGTTCTCAGTGCACGGCAATCCCACTTGGCGCCGCCGGAGCTACCACCGTGATGTTACCGCTCATCGTGCCGCTGGTTGTCCCTAGCGTAAATCCCGAGATGTTACTAGCGCCGCTGTTTGATGTGTAGAGATATTGGCCGGTATCTAATACGCTAGGGTGAAGTGCCATGGCAATTGGCCCATTTCCAGTTGGCTCAGTATTTAAGGTACTCAACGTGCCCGTCGTGGTAGAGATGCGGAAACCGAAAACCTGGCTCGACCCCTGGCTCAGAACATAAAGAAAGTTATTGGTGGGGTCGGTAATCATCTGTACCGGGTTCTGGCCTGCCGAGACTATGCAGGACGTCGCACACGATGTGATAGGAATCAGCAAGTTTTCAGATACCTGCTGCGGTGTGCAAACCGCATTTTGAATTGTGCACAACTGGAACGGATACACCGCGCCGGGGCTGCCTCCCTGGCCCACATACACAAACACGCCGCTCGTAGTTCCGCCTGAAGGGTTCGTATTGACCGCGAATACCGAAACCGGATCCACCGCGGCCACCACATAGGGCGAATTCGGCTGTTCCGTAAGGGCTCCCGACGAACTCACGCTATAGACGCTCACGGTGTTGTCCTGCGGTCCCGGGGTACAAGAGACCGTTGTGCTGGTACAGGGGATATAACACGAGGCCGTCGTGCAGACGTCGAAATTGCTGCTCATGAAAAGAAGTTCTTCGGCGGTGGATGAACCCGGTGGGGTAAACGAAAGCGCCGAAACCGAAGTAGGAATCCTGCTCAGGTAAAACGGACTACCAGCTTCCAATGTCAGACCGGATGAACTCATGGCAAACACGGAAATCGAAGGACATACATCGGATGGGCCGGTCGGCGCGTGGGGACAACTCGGGTAGGGCGACGACAACGCCGGATATCCGGGCGAAGGGTAGGATCCCTCGTCGATTACGAATAAGAACTGTCCAGCGGGATCGCGCTCCATGGCGATTGCAATATCGGGGTACCCATTCGTGGTCCAGGTAATTGCCGTACCCGGGTTCGACAGGCTCCCATCCGAGTTCACCGTATACGGATAAATATTCGGCACAATTGTCACGGAGCCAGGCACACAAACTTTATTTTGCATCACGCAAGGCGTTCCCTGATTCAGCACATACGCGTGCGCCCCCGCCGGGTCCAGCAAAATGTCCAGAGGAAGGCCACAAGGTTCGGGATTGGTAGCGCTCGCGGCGGTGGGGCAAGTGCTTGCATTCGAATTGACCAGCGACAGATTTCCGGTATTCAGATCCACGGCAAGCGAACTAATATTGGTTCCGAGGACGAGGCCGTTGGTATTGCTACCCTCGGTAAGAACATATAAAGTTCCCGCGGGACGGTACGACGAACTGCCGCAATTCAGCAGAAACATACTCAAGCTACAGAGGACCACGAGCGCAACAAATCCGCCAATTTTCTTCGACATCTGTTCTCCGAAGGGATCTCCAACAGGTGCGCCTGTCACCGATTGGGAGTGGTCAGCCGCTTCCCATCCGCCGGCATCCTTGCCAGCCGTCGCGGAAACTGAAGCTTGTTTCTGAAATATATTTGTTTATCAGGAATGAGCGGGAAGAGCAAACGCATGAGCTGCCGGTATCCGGATTTCAACCTCTAACCCGCCCTCTTTTCGGTTGGATGCATGAAGTTGCCCTCCATGGAGCCTGACGGCTCGGTCCGCGATCGAAAGACCCAGCCCCGCTCCCCCGGTCTGCCGGTTGCGAGCGTCATCCAGCCGGTAAAAAGGTTCGAAAATTTTCGGCAAAGCATCATCCGGAACACCCGGACCGGAATCAAGCACGCGAATCACGATTTCTTCCCCAAGGGCGCCCTGCTGCCGCTCCAGCCGCACATCCACGGTCGTACCTTCAGCAGTATACCGTGTGGCGTTCCTTACCACATTTTCCACCGCGCTGCGAATTAACCCCAGATCGGCTTCGATCTCAAATTCATCCGCTGAATCGGCCATTGCGCTGACTCTGCAACCGCGCCCCGGACTTTCATACTCGGCATCGTGGGCGACCTGGTCTACCAATTCCCGCAAGGGCAACTTTGTCTTGTGCAGACCGTCCGCACCAGACTCCAGCCGCGAAATCGTCAGGAGACGCTGGATCAGTTGATTCAGCCGATCCGTTTCCAACTCGATACGATTCAGCGACGCTTCGACTTCCGGTGTGGCCCTCTGCCGGGCCAGGCCCAAGGCCACGCTAAGCCGGGCCAACGGAGATCGCAACTCGTGGGAAACGTCCTTTAACAGGCGCGATTGCGAGTCCACCAGCACTTCGATGCGCTCAGCCATGCGATCGAAATCGCGCATCAACTCCGTCAGCTCGTCGCGGCGGCCTCGCGTGGGCGCTCCAGTGCGTGCGCTCAGGTCGCCCGCGGCCAGGCTTTGCGCCGCCTTACGCAAACGAATCACCGGGCTGGTCATCGACCACGCCAGCAAATAGCACATCAGCCCTGATGTAATGATTGCAATCCCGATCCCGAGTCCAGGGATATCATGCGGCCCGAAAAATACTCTTGGTCCCGACGACAACTCCAGGACCATCGTGTATCGCTTTCCATCCAATGTCAGGGCCTGTCGGACGAACGGCGCAGGCAGCAATCTGTCTATCCAACCACGACGATGCCCTGGACCGCGGCGCGGCTCAATACCTTCCCTGACGTCTTCAACCCACGGCGGCACCGGGTGTCCGGAGAGTTCGCGACCCGATGGATCGAAAACAAATGCCCCCACATGCTTGGTGCGCCGAAGCGTATCAAGATATTCGCGAGCCGAGTGCTCCCCACCGCTTTCATAAGCGTTCACTGTCTCCGCCAAAATTTCCGGACCCTCGCTCTCGATCCCGTGCCGAGTGGGACGCAAGGCAATCGTGACCAGAATTGCAAGCACCACGAAGAGCACCTGCGCCGCCCAGAACGACAGAAAGATCTTGAGGAAAAGACTTTTCATTCCTATTGAATTACTTCATCTTCATATTATTTTTTCGGCTTTGGCCCCGGCCGCGCAAACATGTATCCCACGCCCCGAATCGTCTTGATGTGATCCCCATCTTCTTCCGAGTCGCCCAACTTTCGCCGTACTTTGCTGACGTGCATGTCAATGCTGCGATCAAAGGGCATGAACTTTCGGCTGAGGACGGCATTCACCAGCCGCTCCCGGGTCACCACTCGCCCAGCCTCGCGCAACAATACTTCAAGCAGATTGAATTCCACCGATGTCAAGTCAACCGGCTGACCTGCACGCTGCACGCTTCGGGTCGCGGGATCCAATTCGACGTCGCCAACGCTCAGAACCTCGGGCACAAATCCCTCGGCCCTGACCGGTTGCGTGCGCCGCAGAATTGCGCGAATCCTCGCCACCAGTTCGCGCGGATTAAAGGGCTTGGGAAGATAATCGTCCGCGCCGATTTCGAGTCCAACAATGCGGTCGACATCTTCGCCACGCGCGGTTAGCAGGAGTACCGGAGTCTTTGACACGCTTCGGATACGGCGAAGCACTTCAAACCCATTGATCCCGGGAAGCATTACGTCGAGCACGACGAGCGCGTACTCGTTTGAGAGCGCTTGTTGCAAACCCTGTTCGCCGTCATGGACTGCTTTTAGACTGAACCCCTCGGTGGTCAGATACTCCTGTACCAGAGAGCACAGTTCGACGTCGTCATCCACCACCAGCACGTGATCCATTCTTTTAACCATCTAACACCCTCGTCTGCCTCTACGCGGTAAAGATTTGTAAGAATCGGGTGATCTGCGATCTGGTCATCGGGTGATCGAAAGTCAAAGGTCTTTGACTTCAGATGGCCCGATGGCCCGATTAGTTTCGGGCTGTCCTTTGCGATGCGGCAAAGATCGCAACTAGCTCATTCGCCTCCAAAAGCAGCTCCGCCAGCAAGTCGGGCTTAACGATACCCGATTCGATCAAGCATTCGATCCAGAAAACAGCTTCATCCGCTTCCTCAACGACAATGCCTATTTTGGAGATAAACTCAGCCTTTGACCGAGCCCGCCCCGCAGCCCTATAGTTAGCTCCAATCGAGGTTCCCGAACGGAGAAGTTGCCTGCCAAGCACTTGAGCCTCAACGGTTCTGGGCAAGTGTTGAAACAGCCGGATAACCCGAAGCGCAAATCGCTTAGACCGATTTCGTAGTTCCTCCTGCTTGCTAAAGTGCAGTTCCATAGTCACCAAAAGCAGGCGAGCATGATCTTAGATCACCCGATCACCCGATATTTACAAAACTTTACCGCGCTTGACCGACTCTTTACCCCATATTTCTGAAAAGAGTGTTCTTATTTTCAGTAATGTTCGGGTTTCTTCCCGGACCTTGCGAGATCAATGGCTACTTAATAAAGCTTAGTAGCTCTTCAAGAAGGAGTTCAAATGAAATCAACTCGCACACGCATTCTCACCATCGGCGCCGCTGTACTGTTAACGGCAGCAGCTGCGCTGGCTCAGGGCTGGCACCATCGCGGCGGCTTCCAACATATGCTAAGACAGCTCGATCTGACCAGCGAGCAACAGAGCCAGGTCAAGGCGATCTGGGCAAAGGAAAAGCCAACATTGCAGCCACTGATGCAGCAGATGAGGCAGAACAACGCTGCCATGGACGCTCTGGTATCCAGCGGTTTCGATGAAGGTAAGGCGACGACTCTCGCTACACAAAATTCGCAGACCGCGATTCAACTGCAGGTTGAGCATGCCAGGATCAAGTCCGAAATTATGCAGATTCTGACTGCCGATCAAAAGGCCAAGCTCGCGCAATTGGAGGCGAAGCACGCCTCGCGCGGGCAACGACAGGCAGGACAAACGTCGGCTCCGCCGTCGGATTAGTTTTCCTGGATCTCTCCCCAACGGGCGGAGAACTGGAACCTCCAACCTCCGTCTCCGCCCGCTTTTTTAGCCCCCGGAGAAACGGTATGGAACGCGCAGACTTGCTTTATTCGGGATTGATGTTCGCCGCCGTTATGTTGTCGCTCTGGACGGCGCTGCTGGTTACAGCCACCTTCGCCGCCCTCGCACCACTGCGGAAATCCGCACCCGGCGCTGCTACAATTTCATCTACAAAGCGACATGGTCCCCAAAAACCTACGCCCGCTCGTTCCTTATCTGAAGAGATACCGAAGCGGTCTATTCTGGGGCGGGCTTTGCGTATTATTCAATAACGGAATCTGGATTCTCTTTCCGCAAGTCCTGCGCCGCGCCGTCAACGATCTTAACTCCGGCGTTACCCACGAAAAACTCCGTACTTACGCGCTGATGGTGATCGGCCTCGCCCTGGCCAAAGGAATCTTTCAATTCCTTACGCGCTGGGTACTCATCGGTATCTCTCGGGATATCGAGTTCGACCTGCGCAATGATTTATTCGCGCATCTGGAACGCCTTTCCTACTCCTACTACCAGCGTAATCGCACCGGCGACATTATGGCGCGCGCCACCAACGACCTCAATGCCGTTCGGATGTTGCTTGGCCCCGCGATCATGTATTCGGCCAATACCATGGTATTCACTGCCGGCGCTCTGGGGTTCATGCTTGCGATCAGTCCCAAGCTGACCCTGTATGCCTTCCTGCCCTTGCCCGTCACGAGCGTCGTGATCCAGTATTTCGGCCGCCGCATTCACGAACGCTTCGAGCGAATTCAGGCGATGTTCTCCGACATCTCAGCCCGCGCCCAGGAAAACTTCTCGGGAGCGCGCGTCATTCGCGCCTACGTGCAGGAGCAAGCCGAGATCGCAGCCTTTGAAAACGCAAATCAGGAATACATACGCCGCAGCCTCGGCCTCGTCCGCCTGATGGGAATGCTCTGGCCCACGCTCGAACTCATGCTGGGCGCCGCCGTAGTCATCGTGCTCTGGCTCGGCGGACGCCAAGTTCTCCTGGGAAAAATGTCCGTCGGAGATTTCGTCGCCTTCAATACCTACATGGTCCAACTCACCTGGCCGGTGATCGCCTTAGGATGGGTCATCAATATCTTCCAGCGCGGAACCGCCTCCATGGTCCGCATCCAGGAGATTCTTTCGCAAGCGCCCGAGATCACCGACAGTCCCGCTGTGCAAGCCGCGAGCAAAGGGCCGGGCACGTCGTCCGTCACCATCCAGGGCGAAGTCGAATTCTGCAACCTCAACTTCGCCTACGACGGCGTCCCGGTTCTAAAGGACATCAACCTGCGCATTCCAGCCGGATCGAGCCTGGCCATCGTCGGACCCACCGGCTCCGGCAAGACAACGCTCGTCAACCTCATCCCGCGCGCCTACGACGCTGAACCGGATGCCGTTCTGATTGATGGCCGCCCTATACGCCAATTCCCTCTCGACGCGCTGCGCCGGCAAATCGGCTTCGTGCCTCAGGAAACGTTCCTCTTCAGCGACACCATCCGCGAAAATATCGCCTTCGGAGTATCCAAGGAGGATTTGCAGGAGAATTTGGACGAAGGCGTGAATGAAAATTCGCTTCCAAATACCGTTACCACTCTCGACCGTATCAAAGCCGCAGCCGAAGCCGCCAACATTGCGCAGGATATCGAGAGTTTCCCGGAAGGCTACAACACCACCGTTGGCGAACGCGGCATCACGCTCTCCGGAGGCCAGAAGCAGCGCACCGCCATCGCTCGCGCCCTGCTCCGCAGCCCACGCATCCTTATACTTGACGACGCGCTCTCGAACGTGGATACCCAAACCGAAGATAAGATCCTCAATCACCTGCGTGAAATCATGCGCGGACGCACCACCATCTTCATCTCCCACCGCGTCTCGACCGTCCGCAATGCCGACCGCATCGCCGTCCTTCACCAGGGACGAATCGTAGAACTCGGCACCCACAATGAACTTATTACCCGCAACGGTTACTACACCGATCTCTATAACAAACAGTTACTGGAAGAAGAGTTAGCGGAAGTCTAGCCGGCTAACTTTTAACCCGCTAACTTCGGATTTAAGGTGACTTTAGTAATTATATTTGGCCAGTAACTCTCCTTGGTACAACCCCGTTTGGAATACCTTGATCAGAGTAGTAGAAGCATTGATAATGCTTCCAAGGCCCCGCAAAACTTATTTTGCCTCACGGAGTGTCCATGCGACGTTCGCGTTCGACCTTGCTCTCTCTGCCCAGCCTTTCTGCGCTCATTCTTTCGATTCTTGTTGTCTCGACGATCGGCTTCGCCGCCCCGGCCGACCGGATTGGGGGCACGATCGCGCCGCAGCAACTGGTGAAGCTTCCGGCAGGAGTTCCGTTGAAGGCGAAACCGCAGTTTGATCAAGGGCCGGTTGATCCGTCATTTAGGCTCTCCTACATCACCCTTCTCACCGTACCCTCGCCCAGCCAGCAGAAGGCCATTGACCAACTTCTGGCGCAACAGCAGGACCCGCACTCGCCGTTGTATCACCAATGGATAACACCCGAGCAGTACGCCGATCAGTTTGGCCTGAGTTCAAACGACGTAGCGAAGATCACCACTTGGCTGACCTCGCAAGGCTTCACTGTTATTAAAGTTGCCAGATCGCGCAACCTAATCGCTTTTAGCGGAACCGCCGGTCAGGCCGAGTACGCGTTCCATACCGCAATTCACAACTTTAGAGTTGACGGCGAGAGTCACTTCTCGAACACAACTGCACCGTCAATTCCAACAGCGCTTTCGGGCATTGTTGGAAGTTTCGGAGGATTGAACAACTTCCGTCCCCATCCGATGATCGCAAGACCTACTTCAGCTAAGACCGGAGCCCGCCCTTTTTACTATGATTCAACTACACAGTCGCAATTTCTTGCGCCGGCAGATTTCGCAACCATCTATGACGTCAATGCGCTTTACACTGCTGGAATAAACGGTTCCGGCCAGACGCTCGCGGTCATCGGCCAGACGGATGTGTATCTTGCGGACTTGGTTGACTTCCGTAACGGCTTCAGTCTTCCCTCAATCAGCGGTTGCTCGACCACGAATGGGCTTATCACTTCTTGCGACCCGGGTTCTACCTATCTCCAATATGTCCTGGTGAATGGCGATCCCGGTTCGCCATCTCTAGGCGACCTGATAGAGGCCGACCTCGATCTCGAATGGTCCGGCGCCGTGGCTTCTAGCGCGCAACTCATCTACGTGAATGCGCCCGATCCGAATGGCAATGGAGTGTGGGACGCGTGGCACGCTGCCGTCACGGACAATACCGCTCCAGTCATCACCATGAGCTATGGTCTTTGCGAACTTGGCGAGAACGATAACGGCGCTTTTGCCACCGACGAAGCGCTTTTGAAACAGGCCAATATGCAAGGCATTACTTTCATGAACTCAAGCGGTGATCAGGGCGCGGCCGGGTGCGATCCGCCACAAAATAATCCCAACGAAGTGTACGCGACACTTGGATTAGCGGTGAGCTATCCCGCCAGCAGTCCCGAAGTCACTGGCGTGGGCGGGACTATGATCCCCCTCGGCGAATACGACAGCACATATTGGAATATTACGGGAACGGTGGGGGGATCAGCTCTCGGCTATATCCCGGAAAATGGTTGGAACGACGCCGCGGAGATCGGCGCGTTTTGCGCCGCCAACCCCAGCAATGGCAATTGTGGTGGAATCAGCAACCAACAAACTGCCCAGGCCGCCTTCGGCATGTCCGCCTCAGGTGGAGGACCCAGCAACTGCTATACGGTGGACCGGAATTTCGACTGCAGCGGAGGCTTCACCCAACCCGCTTGGCAGTCGAAAATAAGCATTTCAGGCCAAACCACACCCGTACGCTTTGTGCCAGACCTGGCATTGCTGGCTTCGCCAAATTTTCCCGGATATATCTTGTGCACCCCGGTTGAGGAACTCTCCAACTCCAGTCCCTACGACACGGAGACGACCAGCAGTTGTGCCACCGGCATCGCTGGAGCGGTGGATGGCATGATAAGTGGCAACACGTATGTGGTCGGTCAATCCATCGTCGGTGGCACTTCTGCCTCTACTCCTACTTTTGCGGGGATCGTGACCCTGCTAAATCAATATGTGGTTAAGAACGACCTTCAAGTCAAGGCGGGCCTGGGAAACATAAACCCCAATCTTTATGGCATTGCAACCAATTACGATCCGCATGCTACAGCACAGCAGCAGGCATTCAATCAGGTCACTGCTGGCTTAAATGAACCCGGGAGCAACACGGTTTATTGTGTGCCCGGCAGCCCTGGCTATCCGCCTCTGGCGCTTGAATGTCCAGCGGCGGTCTCGCCCGCAGCGGAAGGCATTTTTGGTTGGTATTCCGCCACCGACGATTCGGTTACGCACTACAACCTTGTGACCGGACTCGGTTCCGTGGATGCGAACAACCTGTTCACGGCATGGTCCAGCACGCTTACACCGGATTTTGTGATCGCGGTCACCGCGACTCCAAGTTCCACGCTGATCGGTACGAACGTGACATGGAACGGCACCCTGACGGCAACTGATGGCTACAATAAGTCCGTCACCCTCACCTGTGGCACGGGAGCCCCGACCACCTGCACGATATCTCCATCTTCGATAACGCCGACTGCGGCAGGAGTTGCATTTACCGTGACCGCTGGCAATGCAACTGCGGGGACCTTTACCTTCAATATCCAAGGGACGGACGGTACAATCACAAACACCCAAAGCGTGACGCTAGCGGTCAACCGCGACTTTGCCATTCCCGGAACTCTCTCGAACCCCACAGCCCCCAATCCTGGGCAGTCAACGACTACCACTATGCTGGTTACTCCGAACGGTGGAAGCTTCACTGGAAACGTAACCTTCGCCTGCTCCGCCGGTCTACCAACGGGCGCGACCTGCTCATTCGTACCACCACAGATTAGTGCCGGGACCACTGGCGCGGTGACGGTAACCGTTACCATCCAGACTGCAGGTCCCTTCACCGGAACTGCCGGCATCCAGCGGCGCGCCACGATTCACAAAATTACTGGGCAGAAACAGCCGCTGTGGATACCGTTTACTTTACCCTTGGCGGGCATTGTCCTTTTCGGACTCGGTGGAAGCCTTCCACGGCGCTATAGGATTCTCGGACTGTGTCTGGCGTTAGCTATCACCGGAGTATTGGTAGCTTGCGGGGGTGGCGGCAGCGGCACTTCAACGCCCCCAGTCACGACAGTATCGCCGTCGAGCGCGCAGGTTCAGTTGGGTGCAACTCAACAATTCACCGCCAGCTCGGCTGTCACGTGGTCGCTCAGTTCGGGCGCGCCCGGGACGATCAGCTCCTCGGGACTTTACACGGCTCCGGCCACCGGAACCACCCCCGTAAACTTTACAGTTGTCGGGACTCCGACGAGCGGAAGCGCAGGGTCGGCGGCGGTCAACCTCCTCGCCGTGGGCGTGACAGCGACCCCGGGCACCGCAAGCCTCTACCCAAGTTTGGCAGGGGCAAATCCGCAGACGGAACAATTCAGTGCGGCGGTAACCAACTCCACAGCAAACCAGAGCGTCACTTGGGCGGTAACGGGTGGAAGCGCCAACGGGACCGTCACCGCGTCTGGGCTTTACACTGCACCGGCGACGCTGCCAGGCCCAAGCGCGACTGTGACTGCAACCTCGGCCGCTGATCCGTCGAAGGTCGGTTCGGCGACGGTGAACTTCCGATCGCCGACGCCAGCAGGATCATCGACGATCACGGTGAGTGCCGCTGAAGGGTCGGATGTGCACACAACCTCGTTCAGTCTGACGGTCAATTAGTTACGAAAAAACCGAAAGTTGCACATAGGGCGCCGGACAAGTCTCCGCGCCCTTTCTTTTGCTATGAGCGTCAGAGACCCGAAACGGGAAAATAATCGTCACAAAATACCGGTGACGCCCATCACACAGACATTTGACCTCGCCTTCACGGATAATTGCTCTGTCGTGCGTCGAGACAAAATGCGCCACGGCAATCAAAATTTGAAATAAATAAGTCCTTATCCCTTAACAGTTTGCCTATAATTCGTTCAGAATCATGATTTTACCCGTAAACCCATGATTCGAATAGATCGCCAAAAAAAATAGGGGGGTGGGGGTAGAAGGCAGACGTCTTCCTTTAACTAGACCTTTTCGGAAGCGCTATCGAGGCGGATTTGACGCTCGATGGCTCGCGCTTCCTTATCAGTCATCGTCGGGATCCAGTGGCGGTGTTTTGTCATTGATGAAATAGTCGGCTTTCAAAGGTGCGGCGATTGTGCTGAAAGGTAACGGGGTCTGATAGAAGTTGAAGGAATCCGAGAAGTCATCTGCCGTCGCATCGGCGTAGCCAAGAGAAGGTAGATTAAAAGTCGTCTCGATGAACTTCAATATGCTTCCGAAATCATGCTGCTGATGCGAGATGTACTGCGCCTTGGCGTAGGGCGAAACCACAATCAGCGGCACGCGGAAACCATAGATGTAGCCGCATCCACATTGTGCGCAATTGACGAGCACCTGCGGCGGCGGAACATGATCGTACCAGCCTCCCCAATCGTCCCAGGTGATAAAGATCGCCGTATTAGCCCAGTAAGGGCTGTTGCCGATGGCATTGACTATCGACGTCACCCACGAAGGCCCCGACCCATCGGTAGTCCCAGCGTGATCCGAAGCTTGGCCAGTGGGATTTATCCAAGTGACGTTTGCCAACTGATTGTTGGCAATATCGGTCAGGACCTGCGCCGGGTTGAGAATCACGTTGTTGGTAAAATCCGCTCCGGCGCATTTGCCGCTGACGATCGGTTCACAAATGTGCTGAATCGCCTCGGGCGCAACCCATATTGCGAAGCCCTGGTGGCCCGGATAACCTGAGGCTGCGTAATATCGCCAGGTATTTCCGTTTGCTTCCAAAAGGTCAGTGAGCGTTGGGTGCTCGAAGCAGGGAAACATTTTGGAAGCTTCGACGCCCGCCGGATTAATCAGCGGAACAGTCGATCCAACGGGAGCGTCACATCCGGCATCGGGCTGGGATGGAGTCTGCGGATCATCCGCCGCAAACAAGTTGCTCGTAGCCGTCGGAGCTGATGTCCCGGAAAGAATGAACTGGTGCGCTGGAAAGCTCTGCCCCTGGTTGGTTTGAAACATTCGGTCGGCAAAGGTGAACTGCTCTGCCAAAGCGAAGTAAGGCTGAACGTCGGATGGACTGACATACATGTATTGCGCGTTGGGATGCGCGTTCGGAGGGCAATTGGCGGGAGGATTGCAGTAGATCAGATTCGCCCCGTCCATTTTTCCGTGATCGTACATGAGCTCGAAGGACGGATGCGTGTGGTCGAGATCGTAGTTCTGAGGGTTAGGCCCGTTTGTCCCGAGGTCAATGGGGCTGAGCTGAATGGTCTGACCAAGCGAGTTTAAACCGCTTTGGGCGATGTCTGCGCCGCGGCTGATCAGGACGGGATCCTGGAAAAGATTGTCAGGAGTGCGGTTCTCCTGAAAGATCACCACCACGTGTTGGATCGTGCCGGCAACACTGATAGTTGCCGAAGCAGTTGCGCCGGCGCCGCCTTCGTTCGATGTCACCGCACTCGTTGTGTTGGACAGGGATCCGCTAGCGGTACCGGTCACATTCACCGAGAAGCTGCACGACGCGCTTGAGCTCAACGTCGCGCCTGAAAGGCTGATGCTTCCTGATCCAGCCGTCGCCGTTATCGTCCCGGTGCCGCAACTCCCTGACAGAGCATTGGGCGTGGCTACCACCAGTCCGGCAGGGAGAGAATCTCTGAAACCCACTCCCGTTAGTGCGCTGCCTGTATTCGGGTTCGCGAGGTTGAAGGTCAAGGATGTGCTGCCGTTCATCGAGATAGTGGTAGCACCGAAAGTCTTGGTTATCGTCGCCGGCGAAGGCGGCGAAGTCATCGAACCTCCGCTAACGCTGCCGCCGCCGCAGCCGCTGAGGATAACAAGCATAATTCCAAACGCCAGAACGAAGTATCCAGACACCCAACCCCGAAGTTTAACTGCCACTCGCCGCCTCATGAGAAAATCATTCGTATAAACAAAAACTTCCAAGAATAAAGTGCCGCCGTGTTAACGCCAAACATTCTTGTCGCAAGACGCTGAAGCCAGAAGATCTGCCACTCTACTTGGATGCAGGCACGATGTCGCGATAGCGTCGAACTCCTGGACGCAACCCTAACTGACGGATTTGCGATGGAATTGGCGCAACCCGGTTGCGAGAAATAGGAGGTCAAAGAACGTCAACATGAACAGCACAACCGGCACCGAAAGATGCGGGAACTGCGGCACAAGCGTAGCTCGAAGGCCCTCGCTGGCGTAGACCAGGGGATTTATGAGGACGATTCGCTGCACGACAGGAAAGTGTGCCAGAGCGCTCCAGGGATAATACGTGCAGCCAAAAAAAAATCATTGGCGTCAAAACCATGCTGAACATCAGTCCGATGTGAGTCTGGTCTACGCTGCACCCGAGAGCAAGACCACCGCAGGCTGAGAATAGCGCGACGAGGAGGGTAACGCAGGCGAAGCCTAGGGGAGAACGAAGATTCAGATCCACCCCAGGACGCAGCAGGAGCCAAGCGGCGGGGATCACCATCAATCCGGCTAATAGAGCTTGCAATGTGCCGAAGAACACCTTTTCGATTGCGAGCCAGGAGATTTCAATTGGGGCGAGAAGGCGATCTTCAATCTCGCGGGTGAACTGAAACTCGGCGATCAAAGGCATGGCGACTGCCCAAACGCCTTCCATGAGAAGGCCGGTCGGAGTCAAGAGGATTCGTTTTGTTTTTCGTTGGACAAGGTTTTTCTCCCGCCGAGTCGCCACTGACGCCATCCTTCCATCCGCACTCTGGTGAGCGATATTTTCGCTCGGTGCAAGTTGGGCGTTCTCGTTTCAGCCGGTGCTGCCACCTGTTAGTCGACCTGCAGTTCCATCCAACGGATAGAACCCTGGGCCAGGCGTTAGACGCAGTCACCGGAACTCGGCTTTGGGCTTTTGACGTTTCCCTTCTAAGAATGTTTTTGCTTTAAGCTGCCGCCGGCATCGCTGTCCGGTGACTGTTGTGCAACGGTTCGTAAACTTCGCCGCTCACCCACAGGTGATGCAACAACACCGCCAGCTTTCTCGCGGTGGCAACGATCGCCCGTTTCTTCCCGCTCTTTCCACCGCGCTCGGCCAGTTTCAGACCCCAGCGCCGCAGATCGCAGTCCACACCGAACGGTCCTAGAATGTGCTGCGCCCCTTGTACCAACAGCGTGCGCAGATACGGATCGCCTTCTTTGCTGATGTGCATCTGCGGCTGGCTCTGTCCCGAGTTTCTGCGGCCTGGCTGCAGTCCCAAATAACAACCCACGTCGCGGCTCTTGCGGAAACGGTGCGGATCTTCCAGCGTCAGCAGGAAGGTCAGCGCGATCAGCGTGCCCACTCCTTTGATCTGTTTCAGCAGCGCTACCTGCGGATAACTCTGCTGTGCCAGTTGCTCGATGCGCTCGTTGTACTTGGCAATTTGCTCGCTCAGCGAGGCTAGCGCGGTCAGCAACGGTTCCAGTGCGGATTGCAGCTCGGGACTCAGCTTCTCTGCTTTCTCCGGATTCATGTTACGCACATTGCATCCGCGCAGCCGCTCGCCGTAACTCTTGGCCAGTCCGCGGGCGGTGTTGACCAGCGCGGTCCGCGCCCGCACCAATCCGGCTCGCGCCCGAATGATGGTCAGATCTGCCTGGGCCTTCGCGCTACGGTGCTTCACCGGACACAGCAACTGCGGATCAATCCTGGCCAGCCGCGCCAGCGTCTGCGCATCAAGGCGATCGTCTTTCTTCCGGCTCTCTCCGATCAGCCGCACGTTGCGGGCATGCGCCACGATCACCTCGTGCCCACACGCGCTCAGCACCCGGCTCACCCACGGCGAGTGCATCCCGGTCTCCAGCGCGATGCGGCTGCGCGGCATTCCGCCAAATACTTCGCGCATCGCCTTCGGAGTGGTGCTCAGTTTTTGCTCCAGCAGCACCCCACCTGCTTCGTCCAGCACACAGTACCAACTCGAGCGGTCGCCCAGGTCCAACCCCACGGTTAACTTCTGCTCCGAGATTTTTCTGCTCGCCTTCGCTGCTGCGGTGCTAACCTTCTTCATTACCGGTCTCCTTTTTTATCTGTGCCTTGAGCACGTCGATAACTTGGGAGCGTACAGCATCCCGTCTGGAGACCGGCCTTCTCATCCCATCTGTAAATACCATACTGATGGCCATGATTCCCGGCAAGAGGAGGCTCTTGTATGCGGCCGGCATATAGCCGCTGCTTACCATGACGCGGCCGAAGATAAATACAAACATCATCGGTTGCAGGAAAGTCTGCAGAATTAAAGGCACAAGATTGCGGCGAGCGACATGAGCATCGCGTCCAAGCAGGGCCAGAAAAGTTTTCCAATTCAATCGCGCAAGCTCCTTCCAGTGTGGTGCAAAAACAGGTTCTCGAGGCTGGGCTCTGAAATGTGCACGTCGCACAATTCGACGGATGCGGCGGAGGCGAAATTGGCAATCTCAGAGACGAGCGAACCGCCGCGGTCGGCGTACACGTCGGCGGAGTTGTCACCATTCGCGCCGCTATTCACGGCAGTGTTCGGACGCACCTCTGTCACTCCCGCCAAAGTCTGAAGACGCTGCAACAATTCTGGAGAGTGGCGGCCGAAGCGCAGCCGCAGCAGATAGCCACCCGGAACTGAAGCCTTTAATTCAGTGGGAGTGCCGAGCGCGATTTTGCGCCCATGATCAATGATGCCGACACGCTGGCACAGGGCGTCAGCCTCTTCCATGTTATGCGTGGTCAGGAGGATGGTTTTGCCGCGCTGGTTATATTCGCGAATGATCTCCCAGAGCAACAGCCGGGTTTGCGGATCGAGACCGGCGCTGGGTTCGTCGAGAAACAACACTTGCGGATCGTGCATCATAGCGCGCGCAATCGACAGGCGTTGCATCATTCCGCCGGAGAAGCCGCGGACCATCTGGTCCCCGCGGTCGCTTAGTTTGAAGCGCTCAAGGAGCGCGTTGGCGCGGGTCGTCCGTTGGGCAGAATCGATACCGAAATAGGCGCCATGAAAGAGCAGAATTTCGCGAGCGGTAAGCGTAAAGTCGAGGTTCGGACGCTGCTGGACTACTCCAATCAGTCGTTTGACGACAACTTGTTCGGCCCAAATGTCATGATCTCCGATCCAGGCCTGGCCGCTGCTTGGGCGCACTCGTGTGGTTAAAATTCCGACAGTTGTCGACTTGCCGGCACCGTTCGGGCCGAGCAGACCGAAAATCTCTCCGGGCGAAACCTCGAGCGACAGTCCGTCCAGAGCAACGATTTCGGGCTTGGGTTGTTTCTTACCTTTGCCGCGCCCCGCACCAAAATTAAGGCCGCCGCCGGAGGCCATAGGCGGAGGTGAGGTGTAGATCTTGCGAAGATCGCGAGTTCGAATGCCAGCTAACACGCTACAGTTCTCCATGCACCAAGAAGATTCCGATCATACCAAACCGCGCCTCCTGTTCGCCCCTTCGCAGTAACGAAAGGACGTGATCGTAGATTTCGAAAAGTCACAAAACTCTACAGTTCTGGGTGCGGCCGCACGGTATCATCCGGCTAAGACATCTCTCTGTTTCCTTGCGCCACGCTATGAACAGTGCCCGTTTTCTTGTTCCAATAATCAATGGCAGGCGCAGACCTCTTTTCGTCTTTCATTTTCTTTTTTTGTTCCTTGTGGTTGTTTTTCACGCGTATCCATCGACTGGGCAGACTGCGCCAGCAACTGGCGGCCGAACCATCCACGGCGTAGTGAAGTCGGGAAACATGCCGATTCCAGGCGCTGGAGTCACTGCGACGGATACGGCCACCCAGAAGCAGTTCACGACATCCACAGATGTGGATGGCAGTTATTCGCTGCATGTTCCGAGCGATGGACGCTATACCGTCCGCGTGCAGATGCCGGCGTTTGCGGCAAGCACGCAGGAAGCGGTGCTTGATCCCAAACATCAGGACGCGCAGTCGAATTTCGAGTTAGTGCTGGAATCACGTGCGCGGGAAGCGAGCCAAAGTAACGCCAATAACCAGGCCCGCAACAACCCGGCTCGCGGTAATAACGGGCAACAGGGTCGCCCGAACGCTGCTGGACGTGGCTTCCAGAGTCTCTCCGTCTTTCAGGGAGAAGGCGGTCAAGATACCGGCGGCGCTTCGATGAGCGACATTGCGCCTTCGGGCATGCCGGTTCCGGGCCTTTCGACAACTGCGACGGAGTCTGTGGCGATCGCGGGCAACACGACGAACTCGTTCAATTCGATGAGCCCAGACCAAATGCAGCAGCGCTTCGAAGATGCCCGCCAACAAGGTGGAGGATTTGGAGGTGGATTTGGCGGGCCCGGTGGCGGTCCGGGCGGGGGACGTGGAGGTGGTGGATTCGGAGGTGGAGGGCCGATGGTGTTTGACCGACGCGGCTTTGACAGCAATCATCCCCATGGATCAATCTATTACGGCGTCGGCGATTCGGCTCTGAATGCCGCCCCGTTTTCGCTTACGCCCGAACCCATCCAAAATCCTGCCTATGAGCAGAACAGTTTCGGCGGTTCGGTTGGCGGCCCGCTGAACATTCCTCACATCTACAACGGCGGCGCCAAGACTTTCTACTTTGTCAACTTCAACGGCAAACACGGGGAGAACCCTTTCGATCAGTTTTCGACCGTTCCGACATTGCTGGAGCGACAGGGAAATTTTTCGCAAACGACTTACCTTTCCGGACAACCTGTGGTGATTTTCAATCCTGCGACGAATACTCCGTTTGCGGGTGATACGATCCCGCAGATCAATCCTGCCGCAGCTGGATTATTACCATTCATCCCCTTGCCAAACTTGCCCGGCACCACTCAGAACTTCCGCTTCGTAACCTCCGCCGTAAGCGACAGCGACGATCTGAATGTTCGCCTGAACCACAGCTTTGGCGCGGCGCCGGTTCGCGGACGGCGTGGCGGAGGACGCAACGCTCCGCGCAACAGCCTGCAAATTGGTTTTCACTTCCACGAATCGAGCGCCACGCTCACAAATCCGTTTCCAAGCGTGAGCGGCAGCACGACGGTTCGCAGCTTTGATATTCCGGTGTCGTACACGCGCAGCATCGGAAAGTTCACCAACATTGTTCGCGGCGACTTCAACCGTAACCGGACAAGATCGAAGAATCTTTATGCCTTCAACGACAACGTCACCGGAGGACTTGGAATCGCCGGAGTATCCACCAACCCGTTCGATTGGGGGCTGCCAAATCTTTCTTTTTCCGATTTCGCCAGCCTGCAGGATACCGCTCCGCAGCTGAACCGGAGCCAGACCTACACCTTCTCCGACAATATGATCTGGAACCACGGCAAGCACACGTGGCGCTGGGGAGGAGATTTCCGGCGAGTGCAGGTGAATACTGAGAGCAACAGCAACCCGCGCGGCACATTCGTTTTCACTGGAGCCAATACTTCGCAGATCGTTAATGGCCAGGCCGTTTCAGGCACGGGATACGACTTTGCCGACTTTTTGCTGGGATTGCCGCAGCAAACTTCCGTCCAATTCGGAGGAGCTGAATACTTCCGTGGCAACTACTGGGATTTATATGCGCAGGACGAGTGGAAGATGCGCGCAAACCTGACGCTGAATCTGGGGGTTCGCTACGAATACGTCTCGCCGCTCACGGAGATAAGCAATCGCCTGGTGAATCTCGATCTTTCCCCCGCCGTTCTTAACCCGGCGCTGCCACTTGGCACGACGCCCGTGGTGCCGATTCTAGCGGGTCAGGCTGGGCCCGATATTGGCGGCGTACCAGCCAGCCTGGTGCGGCCGGATCGCAACAACTTCGCGCCCAGAATCGGCTTCGCGTGGAAGCCATTTTCGAACACCGTAGTCCGCGGCGGCTACGGCATTAACTACAACACCGGCGCATACCAGGGCATCGCGTTGCAGCTTGCGTTGCAACCGCCATTCGCCACCGCGGCGACGAACGTTCAGACAGCGCCCGGAGAATTGACGTTGCAGGAGGGATTTCCGGCTCCGGCCCCCGGAACCGTTACCAATAGTTATGCGGTAAATCCCAATTACCGACTGGGCTATGTGCAGATTCGCAACCTCGACATTCAACGGCAGATTCGGCCAACCATACTGCTCAATGTCGACTACACAGGCACCAAGGGAACGGATCTCGATATTCTGGAAGCGCCGAACCGGACTCCAGTTGGGCTTCGCATCAGCGGGGTCGACGCGTTTACCTACGAGAACTCGGTGGCGGATCAGGAGGCGAATGCCGGATCGGTGCGATTGCGCAAACGGCTGGCCGCAGGATTCATGATCGGGGGTACCTACACATTTTCGAAGTCGATCGATGACGCGTCGTCGATCGGCGCGGGAGCGACTTCGGCCGCGAGCTCGCCCGGCTTAGGCGGTGGTGGCACCGGTGCAGCCGGGGCTGGCGTTTCGACGAACGCGGGCGCGACCAACGTGGCGCAGAACCCATTCAATCTCTCGGCCGAGCGCGGCCTCTCCAGCTTCAACCAGACGCATCGATTCACAGCAGACTATTTGTATGAACTGCCCTTCGGTGCCGACCGGCGCTGGCTCACCGGGCATGCTCCGTTGCGCGCGGTTTTTGGCGACTGGCAATGGAGTGGCGATTGGACGATCGCATCGGGTCTTCCCTTCACGCCGCGAATTGTGGGCAGCATCACGGACGTGAGTTCGGGAACGAACGGAACCCTACGCCCCAATGTAGTTCCCGGTCAGTCGATCAGCCTGTCAAATCATTCGATCGCGGAGTGGTTTAACAAAGCCGCATTTGTTGCCCCGCCTTCAGGGACGTACGGCGATGCGCGGCGCAACAGCATCATCGGCCCAGGTAACAAGGTATTTGATATGGCGTTCACAAAAGTGTTTCCACTGAAGGAGGCGCGCATGCTGGAGTTCCGAGCGCAGGCCAGCAACGTCTTCAATCTGGTGAATTATTCTTCGATCGATACGAACTTCAACTCGCCAACGTTTGGCCGCGTAATCGCGGCAGGAGGCATGCGCCAGATCACGATGACGGCGCGTTTTCGTTTTTGAAAGAGGAATGCGGTTGCGGGATTTGGTTTTGCAAAGATCATTATGGCTCTCACTTCAGATCGATTCGGCGTTAAGGCAGGTGCACTTTTGGCGCTGCTCGCATTGCTGTGTCCAGCCTTGCCCTCGCAGCAGCCGTCAGATTATGTATTTCACGCGGAATCGGAGCTTGTGCTCGTAAACGTGACCGTGAAGGACAAGAGCGGAAAATTTGTACCCGGACTGAAGCCGGAGAACTTTACGATTCTTGAAGACAACAAACCACAGAAGATTGTCTCTTTTGATGTTGAGAATGTCGACGCCTTGCCTGTGCAGGAGCTGGCGCAGGCAAAGCCGCTGCCGGAAACCGCACCCGAAAGCACGCCAGCGCCTGCGGCGGCGGGGATTTCGCAGCCGCAATTCAAAGATCGCCGTTTGATCGTTTTGTTCTTTGATCTCTCTGCGATGGAGCCGGACGAGATCGACCACGCGGTGACGTCCGCCGAAGACTATATCGACGCGCAGATGTTGCCCGCCGACCTCGTGTCGATTGTGTCGCTCGGAAGTTCGCTGCTGGTGAATCAGGATTTCACCACCGACCACGCGGTTCTGAAAAAACAGTTGGACCAATTCAGTTCTGGCGCGGGCCAGGGCTTTGAAGAAGGAACGACCGGCACGACCGAGGGCACGCCCGACACCGGCCAGCCGTTTACCGCCGACGATACGGAATACAACATCTTCAACACCGACCGACGGCTTGAAGCATTGCGATCGGTGGCAGAGAAGCTCGCTTACGTGCAACAGAAAAAATCGCTGATTTATTTCTCCAGCGGCATGGACCGCACAGGCATTGAAAATCAATCGGAGTTGAGAGCGGCAGTGAATGCGGCCGTGCGCGCAAACATGGCAATCTACACCATGGATATGCGCGGCCTGCAGGCCCTGGTCGCGGGTGGAGAGGCGCAGAACGCCAGCCTGCGCGGAGTTTCCGCCTATTCAGGACAGTCGACTCTGAATGCATTGAATTCCAACTTCACTACGCAGGAGACGCTGGTGACGCTCGCCAGCGACACCGGCGGACGCGCCTTTCTTGATTCGAACGATTTCAGCAAAATCTTCCGGGGAGTGCAGCAGGATACATCGACCTACTATTTGCTTGGGTATCACAGCACGAATCCCGCGCGGGACGGCCATTACCGGCGCATCGTTGTGAAGAGCACAGTTCCCGGAGTGAAGATCGACTACCGCCGCGGATATTATGCGCCCGCCGATTATCAGCACGCCACGAAAGATGACAAAGAGCGGCAACTTGAAGAGGAACTTGCGTCCGAGTTGCCGGCGACAGATTTCCCGCTCTATTTAGGTGTCGCTTACTTCCGCCTTGAGGGCAACAAGTTTTTTGTGCCTATTTCGCTGGTGGTGCCGGGATCGCAGATTCCATTTGTCCACAGCAGCGACCGTGACAAGGCAACGCTCGACGTGATCGGCACGGTGCTGGATAGCGAGCATCATCCCTTGAACAGAATTCGCGATACCGTGAAATTAGCTGTAAGCACCTCCACCGAGGTACGGAAAAAGAATGTGCAATATGACACGGGCATGAGCCTGCTGAGCGGCAAATATCATTTGAAGTTTGTTGTGCGGGAGAATCAGACGGGACGTATGGGGTCGTTCGAAACCGACATCGAGGTTCCGGAGTTAAAGACGCTTCCGCTCAAGATGAGTTCAGTGGTGCTTGCCAGCCAGATTCAAACCGCAAAAAAAGGGACGAATCTGAATCCGCTGGTGCATGACGGTTCCGAAATAATTCCCAACATCACGCATGTCTTCTCTGCCGCACAGCACTTGCTTCTTTACTATGAGATCTACGATCCGGCGAAGCTGGCGGTTGCGGATTCTGCACGCAGCAGTGATGCAGCCGCTGGTTCGAGTGGTGAAAAAGCCACCAAGTCCGCCATCCGCCTTTTGTCCAACGTCGCCTTCTTCCAGGGAAAAGCGAAGGCCTACGAAAGCTCGCTGGTTGAGTTAACGGAATTGAACGCACGCGATCGCAAGGCTGCCGTCTTCCAATTGGACGTTCCGCTCACATCTTTGAAACCCGGGTTTTATACCTGCCAGGTAAATGTGATCGATGACGCCGGCGGACACTTCCTGTTTCCTCGACTCGCTATGCTGGTAAGGCCAGAGCGTTCGAGCGCTGCACCGTGAGCTGTCCCACTTGCGGACGCGGCGAGCCGCATTCATACTCCGTCTATGACACTCAAAAATGCGGCATTGCTGGCTCTGGTTGGGACGGTTCTGATCACAGCCCTTTTGACGTGGACGTTCGTCTTCGATTTCGTTAACGTCCTGCGAGGTTTGGCGGCTGCGGCCACTCTCGTTTCGACGTTCATTTATGCGTTGGCTTGCTTCACTGTGGCTGTGTTTTTTTTCGTCTTCCACAGAGCACAGTGAGCAGCGAAGAATGATTGAAATTGATCCTTATGGTGGTTACCGCTGCGTTCACTTGTGCGGAGGCTTCCGACGCGGTCGTTCTCGTCAAGTGCGGCATCCCCAGGCTACAGCCATAGGAGAGCTTCTGGGTTAGTGTTGGTCTCCTTAATCAGGCATTGGAGTTGATTGATGACCTCCTTACGCTCCCTTGGCGTTAGCCCGGCGAGCATCAATTTAATCGACCCCAGCACGATTTCTACATCAGTTCCCAATTCGGCTTGCGTTCCCATTTCCGTAGTCTAGTTCTATTTCGGGATCCTGTGCCAGTCACGAAGGTGGACTGGGCTTCCGTTCAGGTTGGGTAGGGCTTTTCGGCGAACGACATAGAAAGAGAGAGTCTTTGCCGACATAAAGAAGGGGTCGCAAGACACGACTTGAGCGATATCTGTTTCGTATCGAACAAAGGATATGCTCTCGCGGAAACAGGTAGCCGCCTCGCTTTGAGTATGAGGACTTAGCTCTTATTGACGGATGTTGCCCCGGGGCGAATCCTAATAATTGTTGGCGGCTAACGCCTTTTCGATCGCTGCGGTAAGTGGTGTGGAATCGGGCTCTATTTCAGAATCGAACCGAGCGGCCACCTGGCCATCCCGCCCAACAAGGAATTTGGTGAAGTTCCACCCGATCTCCCAGCCGGTTTTCGGGTGAGTGGTCTTGTCGGTCAGGAACCGATACAGAGGCGCAATGTCGGACCCATCCACGGACACTTTAGCCATCATGGGGAAGGTTACATTATATGTGCGGGTACAAAAGGTCTTGATCTCTTGATTTGAACCTGGCTCCTGCCCTCCAAAATTGTTAGCGGGAATGCCGATGACAACAAATCCCCGCTCCTTGTATTTTTTATAGATCGACTCCAGAGTAGAATATTGCGGAGTGTAGGAGCAACGGCTGGCAACGTTCACGAGCAATACAACTTTGCCTTTCAAGTTCGAGAGGGGCATGGGCTCACCATCGATGGATTCTAAGGTGAAGTCGTAGATTGTCGTGTGCATGGCCGTCAGACCCACTTAAGCGTGATGAATACCAATAATTTTCTCTTAATTGTGTCACTCCGGGTCATTGTGCGGAATCCCGAAAAGTCAGGCTGGAGGAATCCGCATACCAGCTATTGCATAGATGCTAGACTTTGACCACTGGACGCATTCGGCTCGACTGCCAAACTCTAACTCAAAACGGATTGGTCGCGGGCATCCCTAATATAATCCAAGCCCTGTAGACCGTTAGAATGAGTAGCGGTATTCCAGCCGGACTATGTGCTTGTACCAGTCATCATGGGTGAGAGCTTGGCCGAAGCCCACATAAATGGAATTGTGAAAGCCGAAGCTGGTACGCACCCCGACCTTCAAATTCACGATGTTCATACCACTTACCTCGTTTGCAGCGAGGTCGACGGTGCCCCCGGGTTGGGTTTCAAATCCGCCGACGACATGCCAGCCGAAGAGTTCGACTACGGGCGCGAACCCGATATGGTTACCCTGATAAAACTTGTAACTGGGACCGATTCCGTAGAAGAAGACATCGCCAGCAAATCCTTCAGAGTTCGAGACCGGAACGCCTGCAGATCCACCGATAGGATGCCAGTCGCCGATTTGGCCTTCGAGTGTGAGGCGGCTGGAAAGCTGTTGATACAAGAGCAGCGAGGGCTCGATGCTGTAGTGATTTGTCCCCAATCCCTTTGAGGCGTCGCCCGAGGGAAAGTAGCTCTTGAACTGGAATGTCAGATATGTGCTCTCGGTCGCCACAGCTGCAAGTTTGAATCCCGCGGTTACGTCGCTGAGTCCGGATTGGTTCGAAAATGGCAAGAACCCCAATGAAGCTGGAGGCGCGCTTTGAAAACCCTGGGGTTGGAGCCAGCGTACCGGGACGTCGACAAACGCCGAGAAGTGGCGTTGCGGCGAATATTCCAGATTCATGTAGAGTTGCTGGTAGTTGAGGGAATTGGGTACGCCGAGGCCCGGTCCGGGGGCATTGGGATCGTAGGCCGCTTGCAGAGATGGGGGAAGCGAGGATCATTCAGATGGCGATAGCATCCGCACTTGGCATAAAAGAACTCGGAGCGATCGGGAAACTGGTCGTCGAACGCGGCGTCGAAGCGGATACGAATCTGATTCTGGACGATCGGGTTGTCGATGTAGCCGACCATACTGCCCGGAATCTTTGGCTTGGTCTCGATCGGAGGCGCAGGGGGCGGGGCGGACTGGCCCGGGCTAGCGTTCGCCTGCTGCGGGTCATTTGGGTCAACATAGGATGGGAGGTCAGAGCTCGAATCCATTTTTAAGGAGGATGATTCCTCGTCTGCCGCGGACAACTCAGCTCGCGCCGAAAACGCCATTGCGGGTTGACTCATCCCAGAGCTTGGATTCGGTCGCTGAAAAGCCTGGGCGGCCAAGGCAATCGGGAAAAGTGTCACGAGAACTATTGCCGCTCGTTTCATTGTTTGGCCCTCTTAAGGAAACGTTCTCACTATTTACGCTTGTTCTTGCTTTCTTGCAATTCTTTTCGTAAATCCTGGAAAGACTTCCTGAGCCTGGTTCGATCCGGTTCCCCGACCTTCGGTAAGATAGTTCCCAGGGCCTCGATGGCTAAGCGCGCGGCCTCCGGGTAACCCGAGCCGAAATACTCAGTGGCAAGCTTCACGTATTCATCGCCAAGGTGCATATACAACACCTGGAATTCGGGATGCTCTGACGGACCGGTCGCGAGATGAAGTATGAGAGCCAAGGCTCGCTGCCTCTCCAGCGAGGGGGGCGGAGTGAGCAGTTCCTCGATACCGTCCAGGGCCCGGAGGTTGCTTTCCGCCGCCAATTTCCGCTCGTCCGCACCCCATTGCAAAGAGGACAAGTTATTGTAGAAGGTGGCTAATTCCACCTTGTATTCCCAGTTTTTGGGGTTCCTGTTCGTAAGGTCTTCCTGGATTCTAATCGCTCGTTCGATGTACCCCTGGTCGCTAAGCAAGATACTCAGGTCGTTGTACACGCGCGCCAAATCGTGCGACGGTGGATTTTCACTCTGCTTCGTTTGTGATTCCAGCTCTTTCTTAGTCACGGGTTCAAGCAGTCGAACCGCCTCGAGGAAGTCTGATTTTGTCGCTGCGCGGTTTCCACCGTCATATTTAAGAATGCCGCGGTTGTAGTAAGTGCGAGCCAGCGCTTGCGCGTAGTCGGCATTCTGTGGGCTCTTCTGGTGCAGGTCTTGTTGCAGTTGCAAGGCGCTGTCATATTCCGCCTCTGCATCGGAGCGCTTAAATGGCGCGGCCGGCGTTTCCTCCAGCCAAAGCCGGAGTGTTTCTGCCAGCCAGTGATGAGCGTATGCCAGATCCTCACTGTATTCAGCATTGCTGGGCTTCTCCCGGTGGAGTTCCTCGAACCCACTGATGGCCAGTCGGTATTGCGCGACTGCCTCTTCACGCTTCTCCAACAGGCGATTGATGTCGCCTAATTTGGAATGCACCAGCGCACTTTCCGCGCGAAACTCAGGATCGCTCCCGCTTTGCTTGGCCAAAAAACTTGAATAGAATCCCTCCGCTTTCTTTAGCAACTCTTCTCGAAACTGCTCGAGTTGAGGTGGATCGGGGGACTCGCGCCCCTGCTGGTTGCCAGCCGAGGACAAGCTTTCGTCCACGGCTTTCCGTGCTAATCCGAGATTCGCCTCTGCGCGTCGACTTTCCATCTGAGCGATGTGGTAAAAATAAAGAGCAGCGAGCAGCAACACCGCGAGACCTCCGGCAACGGCCCAGGCCAACCTGAGTTTGTTCTTCCTAGCATTTTCACGCTCGGACTCAATGCGATCCCGCTCTGCTTCGCTGCGATGCAGAAAGTCCATCGCGCGCGCGAAGGACGAATCGTAGCGCTCCGCCCAAGCCTCGGTGGGGTGATCTTGCCGCTTCCACTGGACGCCAAGTTCAAGTTCGGGGTTGTGCCAGAGACCCGCGGTACCTTCCGCAAACCAGGCGGACGCCTGCGAAAGCCGCGCATAGACTCGAGCGGATGACCGCTCTTCCTCTGCCCACGTGATCAAGCGGGTCCAGCAGCGCATAAGGCTTTCGTGGGACAAATCGACAATCGATCGCGAGCTGAGCGGTGTTGCTGCCGGTGGCATCAGGAAACTTCGGCCGGGCCGTCGAAAAATCTCAACAATCCGGATCACTTCGGACTCTGGCGTTTCACAGATAGCCGAGAGCTGCCTAACGGAGGTGGGGCGCCGGATGCCACGCGGATCGGAAAAGGTGTCCGTCAGGGCCTTGAAGACACGTTCTACAGTCTTGCGGTTGGCGTCGGAGCCGGTTTCGAGGTATGCCTCCTCAGCGTGCAGCGATAAAGCCTGCTGCATCGTTCCGACCGCTTCATAGTCGGAAATGTCGATAGGCTCAGTGTTGGGGGCCTGGTTTCGACGCCGTTCCCAATGATCCCAGGTTCGCATTAAGGCGTGCTGCAGCACCGGAAGCTGGTCGTGGTCGTCTCCCAGGTCATTGAGCAAACGCAGAACTAATCGTGGGGCGATTTCCCCTCCTGCGACCGCGATTGGACCAGTGATGGCCGAACGCAGCTCGTCGCGAGTCATGCGCGGAACCAGGTACTGCCCTGCGTTAACGGCCTCTGGCAGGCCCGGATACTGCATGCAGTCGCCGATGAAATCCGAGCGCATTGTCAAGACGACATAGATGGGAGCCGCCTGCTGCTGCGTCGCTTCCAGCAGCAGCTTTACGAACGCCACGGCCTCGTCCCTGGAATTCTCGATCTGGTGGCTTCGCCGGAACCGGAACAGCTCCTCGAATTGGTCGACGATCACGAGCAGGTTGTCTTCGGGCGGAATTCGCGCCTGACGCACTGCGTCCACAAGGCCCCGGGTACTGCGCCGCAGGGTTGCTTCCAGCAACACGCGGTTGGTGCTGGTCATCTCGTTCTCGCTTCCCAGCACGTCGGATCCATTGAGTGCGGCAGCCAGGTGTCCGATAGGGTCTTCCCCTGGACGGAGCATCGCAACCCGCCAGCTCGAGCCAGCATTTACCATAAAACCGCTGTAAAGAGAGGGAATGAGACCAGAACGGACGAGCGATGATTTCCCGCTGCCGGAAGTGCCGATGACGGACAAAAAACGGTTGGCGCGAAGCCGCCGCAAGAGTTCGTCGATTTCTTTCTCGCGGCCGAAAAAAAGATGATCTTCGTCGGGCTCAAAGGGACGAAGGCCGGGGAAAGGATTGAACAGCGATCCAGGTGGCATCAGCCCTTCCTTTTACTCTTAGCCTTTCAGGCTCGAGATCAATGGCTGCAAGGGCTCACGCGAAAATCCGTCCCACTGCGGGATCACCAGCGCCTCATGGGTTCGGAAGCGTTCTTTGTCCGAGGTTCTTGGAGGGATCAGAGAAATCGCTGTAGCAGGTAGCGGCTTTGTGCGGCCATAACCGGGACTCTTCTGCAGTTCCCGCAGCTTCCGGCGCAACCAGCATTCGTTGCCCGAACCATAAAAGATTAAGGCTCCGTCACAACTCCGCAGGTTCTCTTCGTGATGCTCGCGAATTTCCGCCTCGTCGCCCTCAAACACCGGTCGGATGATTTCCAAACCTTGCTCGAACAAAAAATCTTCCCATGGCGAAGTGATGGCCGCGTCGCGATGATCATAGATCAGGTAAAGTTGGGCGTGTGCACCGGCGGCAATCACCGAAGTGACTGGTTGTCGCGGCGAGGGCTCCGGCTTGGTCACTCTTTTGAGCCGATCTTCTCTTAGACGATCCTCGATTACAGTCCTAAAATCTTCGAGAAAGGTCTCCAGCAAATCGGCCCCATTTTGAGTTCTGGGATCCATTCGAAGCTGCTCAACGACCCTCTGTTGACGTTCGTCACGCACTTCCAGACCGGGAGGTATCCACAAGAGGCGCGAAAAATCGCCGCTACTACCTCTTTCGATCGCGAGTTCATTTTGAATCTCGAGCAAAGACTGCATACCTCCCTCAGGGACGAGGCCGAAGGTCTTGCCGAACAAGTGAATCGACATCTGGCATTGGGCCAGATCCGCGCGCACAGCCTCCATGACTTCTGATTCGACGTGCGGTAATACGCTGGCCGGAAGCACGTCATAACCGTGCTGCTGCAGATCTCTCTTGATGGCTTCGCGCTGCTCCCGGAGATCAAAGGTGGTTTGCGCCAAAAAGACGGCCTTTTGAACCTTGTCAGACTTCGGAATCACCGCCGTTCCTGAGGTTTCCAACATCTCGACTAGGCAACAGATATCATGGGCCAAGTCATCCAGCCGCATCCAGAAATCCCTCTGTGCCTCAGGCCCGAACACTTCGTCCAATTCACGAACTCTTCCCGTGTCGGGGTCGATGTTGAAGAACTGATATCCCAGCAAATGCTGCAATTCCGGGGGATGCGATTCCAAGGGAACGGGAGTCTTTAGCACCTTGAAGATGCGAGCTTTATTACGAAAATGGACGCCACCTTGCTCTTCTGCCGCTTTCCAGAATTCGGCCAACTCCCTCCGTGCCCATTCAGATTTGACGTAGCGAGGTGAGACGACCGATATTAGAGAAGCCACACGGCGGAGTCGTTCCATCAACGTCTCGCCAAAAGCGTCATTGCCTGTAAGCTTAGGATCTCGCCAGATCTCAGGTGGTTTGCCGAGGAGCTGTCCAACGCGGATTTCCAGGGCTCGATGCAAGTTTGTGACCCATCCCTTGCCTCCTTCAATCAGCTCTACATTATCCATGTGCGCGTAGCTAATGAAAGCATCCCCCTCAAAGCTCATGACTTCCCCCGAGTAGACAGTTGTGGTAGGTGACTGCCAGCTGCGGAAATGGAATCAAGGATGCTGGTCATATGAGGGTTCAAGCGGTTTTCGGTCGCATGCAGAAAATCCACGAGTCAGTCTTATAATTGATGCAAAAACGATTAGCAAGTCTTTTCATCCCAATGTTATATGATCTCGAGCGCCCTCTTGCGACGTACTACGACATAGGTTGGAAAGGTTCCGTATTTTTTTGCCATCGAAGTCTGACCCACATAATCACAGCGAAACTCCTTTACTCCTTCCGCAGCTGCGAGTGCGGCAAATGTCTGACTTGCATAGACTTGACCTGGCGGTGTAATCGGCTCGATACGCGCCGCCCGGCTGACGTTGGCACCGATGTAGGTGGTGTGCTGGGTTACGGGATCGCAGCAAGAAAAGACAGGTCCCGCATGCAGGCCGATGCGCATGTTCAAAGCCGGAAGACCATGCTTTGACCAGTCGGTGTTACAGACTGCATCACGAAAATCGAGAGCGAATTGGCCGGCATCTCGGACGTTCGAGAAAACAAAATAAAGGCCGTCTCCCCAAGTGTTCTTGGTCAGAGGCCGATGCTCGGATTCTGCCGTTAGTCTGCCTGCAAGTCCCAGAAAGTGGCGTGCAAATAAAGGGACTTCTTCATCGGTAAGTTTGCTAAATCCCTCCGCATCCGCAAAAAGTAAGGCTCGGATTTCCGGAGCAAATTCAGATGAGGCCTCGCTGGCCTGGTGTGAAACTGTCGCGGCAGCTGCAGTAGCCTCTTCCCAGAGGCTAGGGCGCTCGCGGCGGAGAATCTCTTCCAAGTCAATGACTTCTACGTGAAGACCAAGTCGCCGCCAGCGCTCCACTGTGGCTGCAGTGCCCCCCACGCCCGTTCCCGATTTACCATCCCACACGGCTACCGGCACAAGTTTGATTTCGAGTTGTTCGGCGCGGACGCTTGCCAATCCATGCACCATCAAATTGGCAAATTCATAAGAGACGTTATTACCCATCTGCGACTGCTTTGAGACTTCCTGCGTGTCAATCGCTCGAGCGATCACTTTCTCCAATCGCTTTCCCCAATTGCCGCTTAGATCGATCTCCACGCAGTCCTTTATAAACCGTTCCCTCTCGTAGGGCAGGATCACGTAACATTCGCCCTTCAACTCCAACATGACTTCGTGGAAGAGGATGTCAGAGCCGCAGGCTCCGGATGCATAGCCAAAGCCAGCATTCAATTTTTTTAGACACCGCCGGATAGCGTCCTTCACCATCGGTTCGAGCGAGGGTGGGAATCGGGGTGTGGCTCGGTCGTGCCGATCGACCATGTGGCCAGCGAAAACCACCACAGTTGGAAATCGGAACAACTGCTCAATCCGTCCGCTGTCTTCACCTGGAGCAAGGCATTGCATCAACAAACGAGCATTGTGGCGTGTAGATTGCAGGTTTCCCCAATCTCCCCGTCCTAGTTCTACGGCTTGGCGATACCAGTTTTCAGCTTCGGACCAGTCTTCTAACAGAAGCGCGGCTTCTCCAAGGGTAGAAACCAGCCAGTAACGCTCGCCGCTTGCCTCTGCGAGGGCCCGGAGCCTCTGCCGGCATTGCTCGCTGACGACGCGGGCCAAGGCGGCTGCAGACTTTCGCTCTCCCAGGAAAAGCGCGAGTGTGGCGGCATTGATGGCGCTCCAGTAGCCCCCGCTGGTCTCATACCCCTGCGAATAGAAATCATATGCCCGGCGTAAGTGCTGACGTGCTTTAGAAACATCTTCCTCCTCGCCGGCGAGATCTTTGTGGGTGCGGGCGAGCAGACCGAGAGTTTCCTCGTCCCGATACCCCTCTTGATACAACTGCTCAAGCACCTTATTTGCCGGTCCGGACGCGCCACTCCGGGCTAGGGCCAGCGCCAGAAGCTGACGCAGACGCAAATCCTGCGGAAAGGACTTTATGCCTTCAGCGACCACGTCGTAGGCTACCAATGGTTCGCCCAGTTCAAGTATTTTTTCGCCAAGCAGCCGGTAGGGTTCCTGACTGACTGACCAAACCTCAGGATCATGCGCGCGCCACAAGCCTTGCAGTAGAGTAAAATCCGGTGGCGAACCATCTCTAAGCAGTTGCAAGGTGCTGGAGAGCCCACTCCCTAAAACAGGAGAAGCCGATTCCAGCGAAATGTGCGCTCCCTCCGATGGCGGCTGGATCGTGTAGCCCATTGCCAACAAAGCTTTGATGGACTCCATGGCGGTCTGGCGGTCGTATTGCTTTTCTGACTCGGGAAGTTGCTCATAAGGGACCAGGTTAGGATGCCTTTTTTGCTCATCGTCCCGGTGCGGTCCGTAGAGCCATCCTTCCGCGATCCGCAGTTTGGCCCAGTTTTCATGAGCATTCTTAGCGAGCCTCTCACTTAATTGAGTGACCTCCGGGGTGAGTACCAAGCCTAAAGTGTCTATGGGTCCTGGTTTGAAAGGCAAGAGATCGTGCTCCTAATCGCTTTTGCATCCACATTTTAAATTAAACTCGGAGACAAGAAGAGACGCGGCAGCAAAAGCGATAAGCAAGCTGATACCATTCCCAATTGGATTCGGGGCCGCGCTACTCACGACCGTTTGGGAGTTACCTCTTCAAGTGGGCGACATTCCGCATCCACGGTGAACGCCCGCATAACCCGCTCTCGTGACTCTTCAAGACTCACTACGTAGTTTAAGAAACCGGATGGTGTATTAGAGGCAACCCCCTCACGATGCTCTTGATCGCACAGAACTTACCGCGGCATTGGACGATGTCTGTGTCGAGATCGTACCAGCATCTTCCAACATCATGTCGGCCCCCTTCTCTGCAATCATGAAGAGGGACGCTTGCAAGTTGCCGCTCACCACCGAAGGCATGATCGAGGCGTCGATGATGCGCAGTCCATCAATGCCGTACACTCGCAATCGCGGATCGACGACTGCCATCGTATCCAGTCCCATTTTGCATGTGCCTGATGGGTGCCAGTCGGTGATGCAGGTGTCTTTGATGTATTTCCGAAGTTTGTTTTCGTCCATGCCAATCTGGGGGCCAGGGAGAAGTTCCCGACCGAGCATTTCCTTGAATGCCCGCGTCTGAACGACCTCGCGACCGAGCTTAATTCCAGCAAGCAATACAGACATGTCGTACTCGCAAGTCAGATAGTTTGTCTGAATGTTGAGCGGCTCCATGGGATCGGTGGAGCGCAGCCACACTCGCCCGACGCTTTGCGGACGGCAGACGACTGGGACGAGCGCAAAACCGCGATTGAAATCCGTCCCGAGGCCGGGAAATGCGAAACCGCCAAAAAAAGCTGCAAATCGGGCGAAGCGCTGGGCACACCCGCTCGGGTGAAGGTGAACAATGAGGCTTCGCAGATGATCATCGGGATCTTCTGCTCAACCCGCGACTCCCAGCACATGCGCACGTTCAGATGGTCCTGCAGATTTCTGCCGACTCCGGGCAGATCTACGACGATCGGAATTTTGAAGCTTCCGAGCTGCTCGGCTGGACCAATGCCCGACTGCAGCAGGATTTTAGGCGTGTTTAAGGGTCCCATGGACACGACCACTTCGCATGAGGCGCGCGCCTGTATGGTGGAATTGTTCTGTCGATACTCGACGCCTACCACGCGCTTGCCGTCCAGGAGAAGGCGCGTGGCAAACGCTTCATACTCGACGGTAAGATTTTTGCGCGTGTTCTTGATAGGGTCGATATAGGCGGTGAATGCGCTTGCACGCTTAAAGTCGCGTGTCGTGGTCGACTGAATAAAGCCCCCGCCTCCCTCCTGCTGGGGACCGTTGAAGTCCCAATCGCTTTTGAACCCGAGCTCGCTTACGCCTGCTACAAAAGCCTCCGAGGCGACGCTGCGCCGGTCTTTCGGCAGATCCATCACCGGCAGTGGACCGCCGACACCGCGGTATTCGGAGCGCGGACCCATGTAATCTTCGGACTTTTTAAAATAGGGCAAAACCTGTTGGAACGACCAGTTCTCGTTGCCCAAGTAATTCCAGTGGTCGAAGTCTCGGCGGTGACCTCGGATGAAGATGCGTCCATGCACCGAACTGCCTCCGCCCGCAACTTTCCCCTGGATGAGCGGCATCTTGCGTCCATCCAAGCCCGGCTCCTCCACGGTGGTAAGCCCCCAATCGAACTGCGGCTTCTGCCACACGGCAAACAATGAAGTGAGTTCCACGCTATGTATGTCGGCATCGTCATCGCGCGGTCCAGCCTCGAGTAGGAGAACTTTGACGTCCGGGTTGGATGAGAGTCGATTGGCAGTCACAGAGCCGCCAATTCCACTGCCAATCACGATGTAATCGAATTCACGCGTCTGTTGCGTCAGCATCGCAAACCCCCTCATTGATGAAGTGCTGCGCGGCGTTTTTGTCCGCCGGACCAAACTGATCAGTTCTGAATTCTGTAGCCGCGCGGCGCGCAAGCCATTCTATCCTTGTGTCACCCCGAGTCAATACCCGGAGTTCAAATATATCAACCTAAACTTAGAAATTACTTCTACGAAATTGACAAGTCGAAGGATTGTGTACTAGGTTGGACGCGCACCACCGGTGCCATTCGTCAGCGATCGTCTTAGCATCGAGTGCGATTGAAACATCGCAATCAACATGGCTGCCAAACAGCGAGTGGGAGTACATTTTGCGCGTATGGTGAGTATCCTGGGAAATGACGGTAATGGAACACATAGCCGGTGGCAGATTCGTTCGTCCGAAGGACTGGAGATATCCAAGTGATTCTTATAACCAGTGCACCAGGTAATAATGCAACCGCAGCCATTCGCAAATTAACAGCGGCCGGGGTTCGTGTGCGGGCTCTGGTTCGAAATCCCAATTCCGCTGGCGAGATCAAAGGTCCGCTGGTGGAGGTTGCTGTCGGCGACTTTCTGAATCCAGCGTCTCTGGATGCCGCCTTGCGTGATGTGGACAAAGCATTTTTAATCCCTCCGCCGGATCCGCGCAGCGTGGAAATGCAGGGCAATTTCATCCGCGCAGCGAAACGTGCAGGCACACGCCACGTATTAAAACTCTCGGTAGCCGGGGCTGATGCGAATTCACCCATTACCATGGCTCGGTGGCAAGCTGCGGGCGAAAAGGAGTTGGAAGCGTCCGGGATTCCATTCACGCACATACGACCGAACGGTTTCATGCAGAATTTCCTCGGGCTGGCTTCGACCATCGCGTCGCAGGGGGCATTTTACCAACCGGCGGCGGACGGCAAAGTAAGCCATATCGACGTGCGGGACATCGCGGCTGTCGCCGCGAAAGTGCTGACGGAAAACGGGCATGAGGGGAAGACTTATGTGGTTACGGGTCCCGAGGCATTATCTTATGACGAGGCGGCCAACAGGCTTTCGGCGGTCATCGGGAGGCCGGTGAAGTATGTCAATGTCACGCCAGAAGATTTTAAAAAGTCGCTGCTCAGCTGGGGCATTCCCGAGTTTATGGCAGACGGTTTGAATGAGTTCTTCGCAGCCATTCGCGCCGGGTATTGCGCGAACGTGACCAATACAGTGGAAGAAGTTACAAAAAGGAAACCGATTCGTTTTGACGAGTTTGTGCGTGATTTTGCGGAGGCGTTTACGGCGCGGCCGCAGGCGGCCGGATAGACTTTTGCATCCTCAGTGCTTGTTAAATAATCTTTAGGAATTCTTCGCAGGTGAAGAGGGAATCGCTGGGATGCTGCCCCATCGAGTTTCCGCGACCTTCAACATTTTCAGCTTTCTCTTTACACATTTCCGCTTGCTCCTTATTAGGAGCACGGCCAATCCTTCGCATTCAAACGCTTTCAAAAGGGCTCAAAGTTTTTGTGTTTTCGCAGGATCACGACCAGCGAGATTCTGGTTGGGTGTAGCATGGTTACTCGATAAAAGGAGCGGAAGGGATGCAGAACAGAGGACGCCAGTTGTGGTGGGTGCTGGTGGGAGTGTGGATGCTTGGTACGGGCGCCGCTGCGGCCCAACAGACGTCAGCGACCACACCGGACCAGTCGGCCATTGTGTCGGCAGCAATACACAAGTTCTATCAGGCATACAACGATCACAGCGCGAGTTCGTGGGAGCAGGCGATGGCGCCGAACTACGTCGGGCATGTCAACGGTCAGACGATTCCGAGCCGCGAGGCGGGCAAGGGGTTCGTCGCGGCACTGCTGAGTGCATTTCCAGACATCCACTACTCGATCGAGGACGAACTGCAGGTGGGTGAGCGTGCCGCGGTACGCTGGTCGGCCAAAGCGACTCACACCGGAACGCTCTTTGGCTTAGCGCCGACGCAGAAAAAGGTCACGATGATCGGCATGACGATCTTCCGGGTCCAGAATGGACAAATCGTCGAGCTCTGGGACGTCTGGGATGAGGCCGGGTTGATGAAGCAACTCGGGGCGTCCAAGTAGCCCGGCGCGACGGGCAAACAGAATCGAAGCCGACGAAATCATGAAGGGTCAACGATGTCAGTCGAGGAAAGAAGAGATGTGTCCGGTGACTTTGTTTCCTGGCGCGCCAGTGAAGTGAATGGGAGAGTAACTATGCACAACAGAGGACGCCAGTTGTGGTGGGTGCTGGTGGCGATGTGGATCCTTGTGGCGGGCGCCGCCGAGGCCCAGCAAACATCGGCGACCACACCGGACGAGTCCGCGATAGTGTCGGCAAGGGTGCAGCCTCCGCCGTCAGCGCAACTCGACGCAATGCTCGGCGGCGCGGAGTTCATGCTCATCCTGGATCGTCCATTCGCAGCCGAGAAACTCTTCAACGCCGTGCTCGCCCAGGACCCCAAGAACGCGCACGCGCTGGATGGGCTGCGCCGCGTCAAGCTGGCCAAGCGAATAAACTGGACGTTCCTCGGCCACGCCTTCGGCAACCACTACGACACGCAACTCATTACCTATGGCGGCGGCCCGTCGTTCTACACCAAGTTGGGGAAGATGACCTTTTGGTTGGGCGATGGTTTTTTTAGTGCAGCCTCGCCCTTGAATGGCGCCTGGACTTCGCTCCAAAAGATCACGCTCAACGGGTTCTGGGAGCCGTACTACAAGAACATCGAAGGCTATGCCTACATCAATCGCACGATCTACACGCAAGCACCTGACCGGACCCTCTTTGACTTCAAAGCCACCTGGAACCGGCACCCCGGGCGCGAGTCCTACTCGGTCTTTGGCGGTCAGCACGACTCTTTCCTGCAGGACGATACCGCACAGTTTTTTGCGCCGGAGTCCATCACGGAGGTCAAGGAAAAAATCTTGCTCCGCAGCATCGGGGCCAGCGCTCAGATCCCCTTCGGCAAGCACATCGACTTTATGCCGATCTTCTCGCAGTTCTACTACACGGGTTGCGAAGCGAACTGCGCGATTTACGGTCCTTACGGTACTACCGCCAGCAACGCGCGCCGAATCGCGCAGGGGAAGTTGATGTATCGCATACTGCCGCATGGGAACTCTCAGATGCCGATCTTCCGCGTTGGCGCAGCGTACCTGAACGACAGCTGTGATTTTGGCTCGGGAATCTATAACTGTCCTGTCAACTTCCACTCGGTCTCAGTTACTGCCGACTATGTTTTCGTGACCGGCAAGTACCGCTACGGAGTGTTTGCCACTTATCCGATCACAGGCAGAAGCGGCGATGGAGTGTACCCAAATACCGGGCGCTTCGATCCGACGGAAGCTGTGTACTCATTCGTGAACTACAAGGTGACGGAAACTCGGGAACTCTGGGTGAAGTTCCTCGGCGCTCATTCCGCGGGCTTCAGCCCCAGATGCTTCGACGTGGTAGTGGGGACGAACGTGCGGTTCTAGCCCTGCAGCGCCATTCCCAAAAACCGGTACGCGTTCTTGCCACGCGCTGCCAGCAACGAGCAAACAAAACCAGGAGCAACGATGGGGCGGTCGACTCACGCCGTCTCGGTAGTAGAGGCGATCATGGCGGTCACTGAACATGGCAGTCACTGAATATGACTACATCATTGTCGGCAGCGGCGCTTCCGGCGGGGTCATCGCCAACCGCTTGAGTGCCAATGCGGCTCTTCAGTGCTTGTTCTCGAAGCGGGAGGAATGGACACACGAAGGAACATCCAAGATCCGGGTGGGTTGGTCAAGCTGTGGGGATCGGACGTCGATTGGGCGTTTTCGACCGAGCCGCAACCCGGGATGTCGGGGCGGCAGATCACGATCAACCAGGGCAAAGTCCTGGGGGGCAGCACCTCGATCAACGCCATGATCTATGTGCGCGGAAACCCCCGTGACTTCGATATGTGGAACGCGTTGGGCAGCGACGGATGGGCTTATGCGGACGTACTCCCGCACTTCAAGAAGTTAGAGGACTTCGAGCAAGGGGCCTCCGAGTACCACGGCGCCGGCGGCCCGCTGCAGATTCGGATATGTCCGGACGAGCCAATGCGGAGCGAGCACTTCCTGGCCGGCGCGACAGAGCTCGGCTATGACGGCCCGGACTGGGACTACAATGGCGCGCGACAGGAGAACGGAGCGGGGCCGCTGCAGTTCCATATCACTCAAAGCGGTACTCGCGCGA
>CAVWWW010000004.1:0-621041 GCA_963758745.1 uncultured Acidobacteriaceae bacterium | reverse complement strand
GGACTTCAGAGCTGATTCGCCAGCGACTGCGGTATCGATCAATAACCTCGTGGACAGCATTGCCAGTAACAATAACTCGCAGGTGGTCTTGATTTATTGATGGCTCCTTCGGCCTGAGCGGCCTGGATCATGTGGTACTTCAAAAAATCGGCGACCGCGAATCCTTCACCATCCTTGCGGGCTCAGGCAACACCGAAGTCGAATTCACTACCGGCGCTCTTGGTGGCTCAGTCTTTACAAATATCCTCATTAAGGCAATTAACGATCTTTCCTCGGGCGGAACTTCACAGATTCTTCTTTCCGACCTCTTCAAGTGTGTCCGCCATGATGCAGGCAGAAACCCAGCGCATGGGAATGGCGCAGACACCCCAGCTGCTGACATCGTCAACCAAGGGCGATGTGGTTCTGGTGGAGGCTCGTGCGCGCCCGCAAAATGCGCTGATAGAGAGCACTGATCATAGAGTCCTTGCAAAGAGCGGTTGACGCGGCGCGCGGACGGTCGTTAAAGTCCTTCCCTTTGGTGTCCGAGAGTGACTAAAGAAACATAGATTCAAACGCGACCGCTGTTGTGCCGGCGAGAGTGGGCGTGATATTGGCTGCCCTCGGAAAGCTGAACGTCATCGCTCTGAAATACCTGATCGTCCATCTCAACACACTCCAGAATTCCATCCAGTTCGAAATTCTGTCGCCCAGCCCCGAGGACGCACTATTAGTGACCCTGGGTGAGGGTAATTGCGTGGATCGTGACCAGTGCCGATCTATGCTTCCAAGCTTTCGTGAGCGCATAATTCAGTTTCTTGGCGCAGAGCAGAAAGAATACGACTTGGCCGACCACTCGCTGCCGGACAACTTCGTTGTCATTTCCTTGGCCAAGTTCTCCGACGAGCATTACGGACTCAAGGAAAAACAAGTTCAAGTCCAGGCATTGGGAAACTGGGCGCGACATTGGCGCCTCCTTCAATCCTCGAATTCATCGTTGTTTCTGCTCCATGCGGCAAGCTGCGAGCTTCGTTGTCCCGTCACTGAGCAAGTCAGTGCATCTAGGTACCAAGGGCTGCCTATTCGATTTCACGTCGGATCTAGCAGAGGCGCGCTACAAGGCACTTCAGTCGTTCGTGTGTACCACATGCCGGGTCGCGTATGCAGGAAAACGCTGAGCAGTTCATCTGGCCGACGATATGATCCGCGTGCTCGATTTCAATTGGCTCGGTACAACCAGCGACCCGCGTTGTCCGTCAGGTATCGTAGCTAAGCTTGGCGACCGATCTCTTTCTCACAAAGGGCTTTCAGCCTACATTTTGGGAAAGTGTTCGTTCCATATTTCGCGATGAAGCAACGAAGGAAATTATCAAACTTGTCTTTGCGATCTTGCTGGCGGCTCTTTTGTTGCGGCTTAACCTTAAGGAGCACTGATGCGCGCTGCACGAAACTGCGCGTAGTAAGTCTGGATGCGCTGTTGCAGTTGGGCAACGGTGCACTTGGAAATGATTTTGGAGGCTCGATTCCTAACTCGATAAAATACATTATCGGGTTTACGAGAGAGCCCTCAACCTTCGCAATCAAACTCAGGAACTTCTCGTTGTCCGAGGCACCCTTCCAGCGGTTAGCAAATTTGCAAACTATCTGGAGATTTCCGCGCTCATAGTGCGCGTTTGAATCGATGCGATCGAGAGAACAAGAGAGTTCAAGGTCGCCGTCTTCGCCATCCAACAGCATCTGCAAGGCCGTCAGGGCGCAAACACCATCCTGGCTGATCATCAGATCGTCGATATACTTTTCCAACTCAAATTGGTCGCGAAATCCAAGCGCTTTGTCTTTTTTCACGACGACCGAGATGTCACCACTCTGGGCAATCGTACCCATAGCGGTCATGGCCATCCTGACAATCGTTTTTCTGCGGGAATCAAAGTAGGTTACTGGCGCTCGCTTTGCACTTTCGGCCTTTGCCTTCCAGTCGGGTCTGTTATGCCAGGGCGAAAGATCCTCGCCAGCCACGAGCGCTCTTGCGTAAGCCGCATTGTCGTCAGAGAGTTTCTGGAATGTACCTTCAGTAAAGAGGAATTCCTTTGCCTTCGGGTGGAGACCGTCCCAGCCAAGAAGTGCGCCCTTGCCATTACGATCGGACCAGCCAGAGCATTTCTTGTGGTAGAGATAGATGCTTGCTGGGCCAGAGGTCGGGTTGGGATCATCGATTATCGTGAATTGAGTCTCCGCCTTTATGGATTTTGTCCACCAGAGCTCGTGCTTCTCTCGATGTATCCATAGATCTCGCTCCGTCGTCGCTAGTATCGTGTTCAAATTGAACCAACGGGATGCGACCGGCTTGGGGACCGGCCCGCCGGATGCGAGGCGCAGCAATTTCGCGCTGCCTGAATGTAGCCGTCGCGGTCATTCCTAAGCCAAAAAGGATGGGACGCGTTCATCATCCATGACGGCCAAAGTGCTGGTCTTCAAGCACTCCGGCCAGGCCCAATTGCCCCTGCCGAAATTAGATATATAGACACTCATATGGTCGTAACGGGAACGTCATTGCGAGACGGGAATGGATCGGAGGGATTGCAATCGCTTTTCCGACGGGACACCCTTTCGCAATTCCGCCAAGAGATTCCGAGGAATTTATCGACCTGATCATTCTGAATAAATAGGGGGGACTTTTGGTACCAGCACACCGTCCATGACCTCTTCAGAACCGCCTCGCCGAAGCGAGTCCCGCCTCAGCGGCGTCGGTCCAGACCTTCATCATCCCGTGCCTCTTCCATGAGTTCTTCAAGCGTCGGCCGGCTCGCGCTTGCTTGCTGAAGCTTCAGCTCCAGCCCCAGCGCCGCGAGAATATTGGTGATCTTGGAATATCCCAGTTCGCCCATCCGTCCGTTTTCCAGGGCGTCGAGCGTGGAGAGTCCGACCCTAGCTTTTTTTGCGAGCGTGGGCTTCGTCAGGCCGAGTGATTTGCGCTTGATGGCGATCTGCTCGCCTAGTAAGTACAGGGGCAACATGCACCTAATATACGAGGCTATTACGGCAAAATGAATCAAATAACCTAATATATTGGGTGTCAGATACCGGTACTCGGGACGAGCAAGCAAGCATGATTTCGGAAAAGCGGCCGATAGCCGTGATCGCGCTCATTCTTCTTCTTCCGCCATCTCGTCTTTACCCGAGCGAACCACATTGATGGCAGCGGCGTTGAGCGAGTTTTTGACATGCACCCCGTAATATTTCTCGATCATTCCGACGCTCGTGCGACAGTTCTTAGCGATTTGATAGATGTTGGCTCCCTCCATCAACCGCATGCTGATATACGTGTGCCGTAGGCTGTACGCCGTACGCGGTCGGCCGTCTCTGTCGAACCGAAGATTCTCCTCCTCAGTGATGGTCTTGAAGAGCTCGCTCTGCCATTTGGGAAAAATGAGGTCGGTCGGTTCGGGCGTGCGCCACTCCTCCCCCCGGACATCAGAATTGTCGGACACTTCGGTGGGGGCACGCACGCCCTCAACGCGCCTCGGACGGAGCCTGCTTCTAAGTCGCTCAAATGGACTCACTGCATCGGGCATACTCTTGCAATATCCGAATCCCCGTTTTCCGCGCACTTCAATCTCAAGAATCGTCTCGCCCGAAGGCTCGTCGTCAACGATCTCGACATCGCGGAACTCAAGGCGCCGTGCCTCATCAGGCCGCAGCCCGGTATTGCCCGCGAAGAGGACATAATCATGCAGTTGCTCCGCTTGCCATTTGAAGCCCTTTTTCTTCGGCTCTAGTGCGCGTTTTCGAGTCGCTTCACAGAGTTTCTCGTATTCTTCTGGCGAAAACCATGCCCGGTAGGAGACTTTCGATGATCGCCGGTACGGCTCAGAGAAATCTGGAAGCCGGTCGAGCCATCCGTGGCACAGCGCGGTCTTCAAGGTCTGGCGCAGCGTCACGATTTCGTGGTGCATGGTGCTGTGTGCCGGCGGCTTGCCGCGTTTCGCAATTGCTTGTTGGTGTCTGTGAACTCGATAATCGACGATTTTTCCCGTGGTGATCTTCGAGATGTCCATGTTTCCGAAGAAGGGCACCAAGTGAACGCTCGACCGCAAATACTGGCCCTTCACGTATTGCTTGCTACGTTCTCCACGCGTCATGATCTCGCATTCGCGTAAAAATTGTTCAGACACCTCGCGAAAGGTCTTTTCGGCTTTGAGCTCTCCAGTGAGAAGTTTTCCCCGAAGCTGTAGATACCAGTCCTCGGCGACGTCCTTGGCTTTGGCGAGGCTCTCTTCCTTCGTGCTGGTGCGACGATTCTTGCCCGCGAAGAAGCTTGAGCATTGCCAGCGGCTGCTGTTCGGACGCTTGTAGACGTAAACTTTTCCGCCAAGGATCGTGTGTTGTTCCGCCATCTTCGTCCCTCGTTCTATGCGAGCGATTTCGCGAAAATCTGTAAATCACGTGGAGTATAAATCGCGGCGAATCTGCTCCCGCATTCGATGTGACCTCGCAATCTATTGTGTTATGCTGCACCGCCAAGGGAAGGGTGATGCGAAGACGCGGCTGGACTCGTGAAGAACTCATCGTTGCGTTTAACCTCTATTGCAAGATCCCGTTTGGTCGAATTCACATTCGTAATCCATTGATTATTCAGCTAGCGCAATCCCTTGGACGCACGCCCTCCGCTGTTTCTTGGAAGCTCGCAAACTTCGCCCGACTTGATCCGGCTTTGAAAAGGCGGAATGTGAAAGGCGCCGCACATGGGGCTCGTGCGGAAGTCGAAATCTGGATGGAATTTAATGACGATTGGGAAGGTCTGGCATTCGAGAGCGAGCGTCTGTTGGGCGACATGGGGATACGGCCGGAGATTGACGAGAAGGCAGAGGAGTTCCCCGAAGGTCGTACGCGAGAGGCGCTGGTCCGCACGCGCGTAAATCAAGGGTTTTTCCGTTCAGCCGTGTTGGCTGCATACGGAGTCCGATGCTGCATCACGGGCCTCTCGCTCGGGCAACTACTAAATGCGAGTCATATTGTGCCATGGACGGTTGACGTGAAAAATCGAACGAATCCGCGGAACGGACTGTGCTTGAACGCCATTCATGACCGAGCGTTTGATTGTGGGCTGCTTACGATTACGACGGATTTGCGCGTTGAACTTTCGCCGAAGGCGAGAGGAGTTGGAGCAGACAAGGCATCAGAAGATTTTCTGTGGAGGTTTAATGGTGTCGCCATTTCGGCCCCGCGCCGTTTTGCTCCAGATGCCGACTTCCTGCGATACCACCACGATCATGTGTTTCTCAAGCGATAAATGGTATAGATCTCCGCGATGTTTGCGTCGAGATTAGCCTGCTCCTTCTTCGCGCACGGATCACAGTAGAACTTATCCGGATAGAACTCGGCCCACGACTTGTTCTTTAGACTCGTGCCGCAAACATGGCAAAATAGTGAGGCCTCGCATTCGTCGCACAGGCGTCCCGTGTTGGCAGGCAGCCGTTTGTGGCAATAGTCACAAGTTTCGGAGTTCGGCACTAAGGATCGTTCCTCTCGGCAGATGACTGAAGCTATCGGATTTGTCTTTTGTCGCGCAATGATACGCCTACGCAGTGGCGGCTCGCGCCCGTCACCTATTTTGACAAGCCAAAGTCGTTCAAGCAAGTCGCAGCTTGCAACGAAGTGACCCCATTCGGCCTGTCCTTCTTCCACCCGAACGCTCCCCTTAATTAAGGAATGTATTGAAGCTAAGCAGGCAGCGGTAGAGTCAGTTGCGTCGGCGGCGGACGCCGCGGTGCACATTTCTGGAGAAATGATCGGCCGAAATCGTTCGCCAATCGCGAATCTTCGTCGGCTCTCATAATCAAGCATGTTTCGAAAGACAAAGATGGATCCGCCAGCGGCCTTATAACAACACCTTCAACGCTGGGGCCCACTGAGGCAGGCTTGGTCACGATTGCCACTCCAACGTGCTGAGATACCAGGTGAATTGCTTCTTGGGCGGTAAGGATATCGTGCGCGTGCTTCGGAGCGATGCCCTGACGTTGTGCCGCGTCCATGATTGCGTCACGAACCAGCGGGATGAGATCGCCGGGCAAACAGAATCCATTCGTCTTTTGCCAAGTCTTGGAAAGCAATTTCTTCCTTCTGAGCAGCTGCGTGGGCCTGCGGGAGTGCGGCATAGAGATGCGTTCGAGCGAATGCCGCAGCCGTGATCCGAGAGCTTTCGGGCGGTGCTGTCACCAACGCCATATTCAAGTCGCCTGCCATAACGCGCCGGACCAACTCGCTGGAAAACTCGCTAATGAGCTGAACGCGGAGTTTAGGGTACATGGGCAGCCGGATTGCGAGAATCGCTGAAATCCAGGCTAGGTCGGCGTCAGGTGAGTGCCCAATGGTCAAAATGCTATCGCTCCCCTCGCGAGCAGCATGAACGGCTCGGTCTATATGCCAGAGCGCCAGACGGGCCTCTTCGACAAAGATGCGGCCCACTTCGGTGAGTTCCACATTCTTCTTGTTCGTGCGAATGAATAAATGAAATTTGTGCAGTGCTTCGACCTCATTTATCTGTTTGCTGAATCCAGATTGGGTGATGTTCAATCTGTCGGCGGCCCGAGTGAAGTTCAGCTCTTCGGCCAAGACAACCACGGCGTGCAGGTGACGTACTTCAACCCTGGGGAACACTTCTCCAGCTCCCTTCCTCATCGGCAGAGATTGGTCAATGCCCTACATCTAGTCAAGGAACCGGCAGCGCGGGAAAAGTATCAAAAAAAAGTTTATTTTCGCCAATCGGCCGAAAGGGCCGCTGGACAAGGAGATTGCTTGACACTGACTAGGCGGCATGACACGATTTGACTCTGGCCATCTAATTTGTGAGTCGGGTTGAGGCCCTCTCAGATGTCCAGCCGCGAGTTGAGCCCGGAATGGGTTCTTTCGAGTTTTATCCCCCCTATCGCGGCTCCCCAGCACGAGATAACCGAATTGATTGCCGTCGCGAGGCGCTTGTGGCCAAGCGTTCAGGCTCATGCGTACAGAGAGCAGCCGGGGAAAAGCTCTGATGAAGCCCTTGATTTTGCTTCTGAGGTCTGGGAGGGAGTGTTGCGCTCGGTCGCGAAAACGATTCAGCGGTCCAAGGGGAGAAACTGGAAAATAAGGGATATGGAAGCCTATCTCTTCGGTGCTTTCCATCACCGGTTCAACCGCGCTCTAAAGAAGGAGCGCAGACGACTACAGACGATACAGCATCTTCCGACGAGCCCTGATCTGGAGCGCTTGGGACAGGCCCACGATTCAAAGGCGGTGCGCGATCTGGAGCAATCGATCCAGCTAAGAGAGGCCGTTCGGAACATGGATGAGTGGACCCGCAAGGTCTGGGCTGCTCGACAGTACGGATATTCGTGGAAGGAAATCGCGACACCACTAGGCCTGACCGAACATCAGGTCAAACTTCGGTTTCGTTATGCAATCGGTAAGCTCCGTGCTCGACTGGGCGGCCCAACGTGATCGGCGCGTCGTCCACGTTGGTTTGCATTGATTGGTCGCGTTAAACTTGGCTTTTCATTTGTGAGACGACTTCAACTGGAAGCAGGCAAGTTCTGAAGGCACAAGAAGAATTCAACGGCGAAGAAAAGCGGATATTGGATCTCCTGGGGAAAGGTTTATCCCGAGATTTTCCAAACCCGCAACGTGTCGGGTGTCCCGACTCTGCGCTGCTCCGACGCATAGCCCTTCGCAAAGTGCCACTATCAGAAGCGGATCGTTGGCTCAATCACTTCAGCTCCTGCAGCCCGTGCTTTCAAGAGTTCACACAATTTCGTAAGCAGGCGGTGGGACGCCGCCGTACGCAAGTGTGGCTAGCTGCAGCGGCTGTGCTCATTTTCGCGGTAGCGGGATGGCTCTGGGTGCGCAATCGGCCGTCTGTGCACACTGCGGCGGTTGTGATTCTCGATTTGCGCGGACGTGCGATGGTTCGCGGAGAAAACCCACCCGAGACTAGTCAGCCGCCCTTAGAGGTTCCTCGCAACGCAAAGACTCTGAACTTAGAGTTGCCAATCGGGAGCAACGAGGGGCCGTACGAAGTAGCGCTGCTTGATCCGAGTGGCGCTGAACTTTTCCGCGGGAGTGCCACGGCTAAACTCGAAGACCACATTGTGGTCCTGAGAGTTGATGTCGATCTTGCCGGCGTCTCTCCAGGTTCGTATCTTCTCGGAGTCCGACAGCCAGGCCTTCAGTGGACACGGTTTCCCATCCGGTTGCTCTGAACACGATCGCCCTGAGATCAGGTATTTCTCTGACGCGAGAATGGAGGTTTTAGTACGTAACTCGGAGAAGTTGCGAAAGTATCTCAGCCGCGAAGTTGGACCGGAGAAAGTTTGCTTCGCAGCGGGGCGCTCTATTTCAGTTAAGAGAATCCAATACAATCGGCGGTGTAAGTGCAGAGGAACTATGAACCGGTTATTCTCCAATCGCGGCGCGGCGAACTATGTCGTCAATCCCTACGAGGAGCAGATCAGGCGCTCTAGCGAGATCTTGGTCGCGGCGCCTTACGTGACGGAAACACAGCAACTCGTCGCCGCGGCACAAGCTGGGAAAAAAATCAGCATGATAGTCGGCATCAATGAGTGTACGTCGCCGCCAGCGCTATCTGCTCTGATCGAGTTGCCCAATTGTGTTGTCCGGTATTTCACAGGGGGCTTCCATGCAAGATTTACGTGTTTGATGAAGCTGCTCTGGTTGGATCATCGAACCTCACCTATGGCGGTTTGCGTTCAAACCGAGAGGCGACCCTGCTGGTCGAAGATTCGGAGGATCTGGATGAGGTTCGCCGTTTATTCTTGGAACTTTGGGAGAGCGCCCAGACACTTACTCCAGACAAGCTCAAGGCCTTTGCCAAAGTCCATGTCAGGCCGGCGTTCCAAGATGGTAACCCTCGATATGCAGATGCGGTCGGCGGGAAGGTGGAACCGCCGAATATTAGAGTGAAGAGCGGTCGACCCAATGCCGCACGAATGTTCGCTGAACAATTGCGCCGGCAAGTATATGAACAATACAAACCGGCTTTCACCGAAGTCTTGGAGACGATCCGTCAAGGCAATTACCGCCGCTCCGATCTTGAGAATCTTGGAGTCGCATACGAGACAAACCGGTTCCTGAATTGGGTGCGACTAACTCAAGCGCCTGGCGACAGTTGGACTCAGGTGCCCCTCAGACCCAACAGAGAGGAACGCGTGAGCGAAGTCACACGGCTAGCTCAGGAATGGGTCAGAGCCGAGACAAACCAGGTTCCTCACGACTACACCGACATGCTACGAGCTACGCAGCGCGTATTTGGAACCGCTGAGTCGATTGATAGTGCCTCTAAAGATGATCTTTCGGAAGGCCTGTCGTCGCTTCATGCCTTCCTTGAACAACTCCGATTTGTTAAAGGAGGCCGAGAAAAACTAGTGCCCTTTTTTTGGAGCGAGAACAACAACGATGTTGGCAGAGTGAAAAAGTCACTCCTTCGCTGGTACACGGCCATGGCGATTTCATCGAGCGACTGCATGATCTGGTTTACGATCCGGCATGGTGGTTGGAGCACTTCGGAACGTTCTGCGCTCTGGAACTGTTTGGGACGATAAAACCCGAAGAGTTCCCGCCGATCAATGGACGCATGGCCAAAGCGCTGCGTTTTCTCGGATATGACGTGAGGACTTCGTAGCTCATAACGAACTCAGAATTTCTGGTGGAAAATCTGTTTCGTGGTTAGGACGAGCACGCAGGTCGCGAATCGAGTCTGGGCTTTTTCGCAGTATAATATGCGTAATCGTGAGCCGTTCTTCGTCCCCGGAGGTTCTGCCATGCGGATTCTCGTTCCCTGGAAGCCAGTCGTTGTAGTGTGGGGATTGCTGAGCGCGATGATATTCTTTGGTTTCGTTGCATCGTCGGTACTTGAAGGAAAGGATCCCTTCGCGCCAGGTGCGACCATCGCACAGCCCTCATCGGTGAAAGCGGGTGTTGCGCAAGCGGGGCAACAACCTAAGCACTCCCAAAAACCGGCTCGGACTCCGGGTCAGTGAGAGCTGAGAAATGTCTTCCTGCCGATTTGTTTGTTTAGTCTTTCGGTCACGTCCTCCCGTCGTTTACCTTACCCAATAATCTAATAAATGATTTTCTTCCGTGATCTTCATCTCGTCTCCTGCCATCCGGCTGATGAGATAACAGTGTTATCCCATCAGCCGACCCAGTAAATTTTATTTTGATCGAGAAGAAAGCATAAGGAGTATCCTCGCGGGAAGGTTTTCTAACGTGTCACGCGAACTACTGGAGAGATGCGGCAAGTCCCGGGAATTATGAATCAAAAGGAGTATCCATGCCAAAGCCATTGCAGATCGCCATTCAAGGCGGAGGCGCAAAGATCTTCTCGTTGCTTGCGGCTATGCAGGCAATACAGGACTACCAGAAAAACGGCAAAATCAGGGTGACTCGGATTGCTGGCACTTCAGCAGGCGCGTTTGCCGGATGCCTCTTCGGTGCAGGCATCGATCTAAAAGCCTTCCGACAAGAATTGAAGGTTGGTTTGGCTAAGACGATGATTAGCCCGTTCGCTCCGCCGGGAGCACTTGCGTATATCGCGCTTCTATGGGGTAAACCTTTATGGAACACGAACCAGCTTAGATCGCAACTCAAGGATATTTTCAAGCGCCATACGAACAAGGAAGCCCTCCAAATCAAGGATCTTAAGCCGGAGGTATTGGTAACGCACACCAAGCTCAACGCTCGACGCAGGGATGTTCACGCACCAGAGGATTTCGTGGTCGACGCCTTGCTGGACTCGTCTGGGCTTCCGTTTTGTTTCCGCACTTGGACGGGTCCTAACGCCAATATCGTTGACGGTGGAATTTGCGAAACCTCCCGTGGAGATTCTGACGCAGCGCAGCAAACCCGACGATGGACGAATCATAGCTATTTCCTTTGAGCCCAACCTTCCAGAGGAACCGAGGAATCTTGCGCAATTCTCGACGGCACTTCTCGACGCCGCAATCGATAGCTCAATGGCCAACGCCAGATTTCGTCTAGGTGCTGAATCCGTGCTTTCGTTGCCACAAGCGTATGGGACATTTGAGTTTCAGAAAGCACTCATCGAAGGACTAAATGGCCACTATGACGAGGTGGTAAGGCTTACCGAAGATTTCCTGGATACCATTATTGATCCAAACGAGAGTGCGCTCGGAGACCCTTGGGTCGATCAAAACCTGACGAACCTCCTGACGTTGGGGGAGATGTTCAACGCGCAGCATCGCCCCAGCAAGATGAGGTACAGAAGGCAACGGCTTGAGATCATTGCGAATTCACTTGCTGAGCCGCCGCATCCAGACATCATCAATTTCCGAACCGAGTTTGACACGACAGACGACCCCATATACTGCCATTCGATTGCGCTTGCAACGACAGAGCACAAAAGCTACATCAACAAATCGCAGTGGCATCTTTACGATCCAAACGACGAGGAAATTAAAATCTTGCATGTTCCGATTAAGGATCCCACCGCCCCGAAAACTTCGATCCCCTCCTGCTGTTCTTTGTTCCCGTGCTTCCACCTAAAACAGGGCCTTATAAGCTGGACGCAAAAGACGCTGTAAATAATGCGATGGCGCCGCTCAAAGGCCCGGGCCACACGGATGAATTGGTGATCACCTGCGACGTGCGACGGGTAAAATCGACAAGGTGGAATTTATCATTCACATTCCCGAAGATCACGACAGGGCAACATTGTCGAACAAACCAGGCGAGGCGTGGGGGCACTTAGCATTTGGCCCGGAAACGACGAGAAATCAGCCGATTGGATTCCGGACCCTTGCTTGGGAGGCGTTCGAGTTTGACCCGGAGAAACGCTGCGCAATTGACATTAAACTCAATGTTTAGTTGTTGTTACAAGCCAGAATAGTCCTTGACAGAAGGAGGACGTGTCGTACATAATACTGGTGTTATGAACATCACCGTAGGTAGCTAACATTCTTCGTCTGACTCGGATGCATGCCCCCCCGGGTTTCCGGTGAGGGCAGTGGTGTGTTCCATCGCGGCCCATTCTACAGCATCTGAGTCCATCCCGCTACGGGCCAAGCCACTCATCTCTATCTGCAAAGCGCCCAGAAGGTAAGCGATATTTTTGACTGCGGCAGAGCCATTCCGCGATCACAGAGCTTTCGCAACGTCGATTGCGGTTCCGAGTTGGGTGTCTCTTCCTTGCTTCAATGCTTCTCGTGAGAGTTCAATAGAAAACTTTGGCACGATGCCATTGTTCTCAATCATCCGTCCTTGCCAAGTTAGGTAAGCGGCAACCGGAAGGCCAAGAATGTATCCATGGCCAACCTTGTATGCGCTGCCGCTCAGGAGTCGGCCAGGCGTTTTTGTTCCCACGATGGTTGCCAGATTGTTTTCCTCTGCGAAAGCCGAGACCATCTCGCCGGCGCTTGCGGTGTGTTCGTTTACCAACAGCACGACTCGACTGTGGAAGCGTTGCTGACCGAGTCCTTCGGTGACCACGAGGATAGATTTTTCAACGAGGGCATATCGGGCCGCCAACCATATGAGAGTTGCTTTGTGGGATGGAATTCGTCCAAATCGGGTCAGTTCCTCACGACGATAACCACGCTCATGGCGTTTCCGCGTAAGACTGTAGCCAACCTCAAGTTTTCCAGGCGTCAAATAGCTCATCAATCGTAGCCCGCCGATTCCTCCGCCGGTATTTCCTCGAAGATCCACGATAAGCCGGTTACAACCGTCCAGAGATTCGATTCCACGGTCAATATCTTTCGCCACGTCAATCCCGATTACTCCAGGGAACATGGCGACTTTGAGCAGGCCAATTTCATCGCTTAGCTTCTCAGCGTGAACGGCTTCGGGCGCGGTGACCGGATGTGTCTTTGACTTGGGGATGGGCAGTTGGACTCTAACCGTCTGCTGACCTCCGTGAAGCTTCTCGATCACTAGGCTCGCCGACTCGCCGACCGAAAACGTTAGCCCATCTGGAGGTCGAATGTCCCGCTCACGGCTGCCGAGCAACAAGTCTCCAGGCCGTATCCCCGCAGAATAGGCTGGGCCTCCTGGGTGCACATCCTGAAACATCCAGCGCTCATTCCCGTTCACGGCGATGTGCTGCATGGTTGCATTGATGGCGTTCCGTGCCGGGATGTTTCGCATTCCGGCCTGTCGGAAACCGGTGTGGCTGGTTTTGAGCTCGGCTACTAGATTCTGAACCTCCTTCTCGAATACCTCTGGTTCAGCGGCCGCGAGAATTTGGTCGCGCCGGTTCTTAGCAAGCGCGTTCCAATCCACTCCATTCATAGCGGGATCGAAGTGCTTGGTTTCCACCAAGCGGCAGACCTTGCCGAAAATCTTTGTGCGCTCTTCTAGAGTCAAGTTCATTGCTGTTTGATCCCAATTGGTTCCGAGGTCTCCCCGACAGCGATGAATGCCGCCCAATAGAACGGACTCACCTGCTCACCATACTTTGCCAGCAAGTCCAACTTCGCGTCTCTGAGAGACGAACCTGTGTCCTCGCCCTCGCCGAGTCGCAAGTAGAAGCGATCCATCAGCGCGCTCGCGAAAGTGTCGTCGGCGCTCCATAGACTGGCGACGACTGATTTCGAACCTGCCACCAAGAAGGCCTCCACTAGACTGCTAACGCCTTCCTGTCCCTGAAGTTTGCCCACGCCCGTATCGCAAGCGGATAGCGTAGTCAGTTCGGCGTTCAGTCGCAAGTCTGACGATTTCGCGTACCTGGAGGAGTCCATCATCACCGGATTTCGGGTCTGTCCCCAATACCAGAGCCGAGCGCTCCGGATACTGCGTATCTGCGAACCCGTGGACCGCGAGGTGCAACACGCGAAACTGGTCGAGTGGCTCCTTCTTGAAAGCAGTTTCCGTGGCGTCCTTACCCAGCAAGATTACCGCGCCTGGCCCGACAATTTTACCGATTTCCTCGATCTCTTCCCGAGTTTGAGGAAGATCTTGAAGATGCATCCCGGAGAGGTCTGCCACGCCACGAAGAACCCGCCCGCGGACGGTGTCTGGAGCCGGAATTCTCCTGCCCGCTCCTCCTTGATTCTCATAGGAAACATCCCCTAAACCGAGGAACGGACTCGCCGCGCTTTCGTTCTTCCTGGCACTACGCAAGACATCAAGGATGGTTCCGGAAGGCACGTAGCTCATGACACGAGACTTCAACAGATACTCGCCCTGGTTATCGCGCAGGGCTTCGAATGGAAGGAGGTTCAAGGCGCCGTCGGGCGCAATGATGAGTCTTGCTGCTGTTTTCGCTTCGGGGATCGGGTCCAGGAGTGCCCGGAAAAGACGTTTCGAGGATTCTACCCCCGCGCCCTTTGCGCGTACCTCGTCTACAAATTGCTGCACGATTGCTTCGATTTCCTTCCGCCCGATCGGTAACGCTTGAACGTGTGCGCCCCGGCGCGTCACCGAAATACAGTAGGAGATGGGATCATCCAGCACGTACTCCATGAGCACTTCATCTGGATGCAGGTCATTTTCCACCTTCGTCAACGCCGCTGGCTGCAAAGGAAGTCGTCGATTGGGAACGTCTTCTCTGGTCCACGCCAGACCTAGCCGCCGTTCGTATTCAACGAGGCTGTCCAGCAATTGTTCTCGTTCAGATGCGCTGCTGGTCTGCATGAGTCGGGCTTGCAGGCCTGCAACGTCGCTCTCTAGCGCGGCTGTCTGATCTGATTCCGTTGCGGGCGCGTCTTTCTATCTTTAAGAGCCAATGCCAGAGTTCGGCCTCGAACCCGTTCGAGCACTGCGAACGCTCCAGGTGCGTCACCATTCTTCGTAACAAGTTCGAAGTGTCGAAGATAAGTCTTCCCACTCCCCGTCATCCCGAGAATCAGCGTGTGGGCAACCTCGCCGTTATGCAGGTTAAGAAAGTACGGCGTGCTGTTGTCGGTTTCAAGCGCGGCCAGGTACTCCGTTCCTAGGTGCGCGTTGGTCTTCTCGCCGGGAAGGATCGTAAACAGAAAAGACAGATCGGCATAGTTCGTGTTGAGCAGATACAGCTTGCGGAGGTTTAGCGCGTAGTTGCCCGGCACGGTGGCGAAATAAGCGTTGAGCTGGTTATAGGTTTCCGCGAACAAGTTGCCATCCGCATTCGTGAAGACGCCAGTAAACTCGGCCACCAGTTGATCGAGTTCCGTCCTTGCCTGACCAGTTGACGCCCGACCGTAGAGCACAATCGTGAGCGAGAAATCTCCAAGCGATTGGCCGTCACCCAATGCACGCAGGCAATCCCCAAGATTTTCGATGTCAGCCTGCTTGGACTCATCCACCAGCACATCGCGCGGGTTCGTTTGAGTCGCGTCGTTGCCCATCTGAGACACAAACCCTGTCTTCGACATATTGAAGTGGCGGCGGCGCTTGTTTACTTCCTTACGGGCCTTGTCCGCAGGGAGCGGTGTCCACTCCGTGACGACATAAAAGTTGGCGGGAATCTTCAGAAGCGCGTCCAGCACCAGGGGCCTCGTCTCGGTGATGGCCTCCTTCATCGTTAGTACGCGGACAATGTGATCGCCTACGCGCAGATGATCGCGCTCCGCTTCGATATCGGAGTTCACAACCTGATAGTCGAGAAACTGCGTGGACTGCAGCCTACCGGCAATACGCCAATCGTCATAATTCAGCAGGCGGCGGAAAAACGTGAATTGCCCCTGCCGATTCAACATTCGATTTGCATGAAGTCTGCCAGTTGCCGGCGAATGCCTGCACATGCTGGTCGAGGCATTGAAGATCGTGCTCGATATGCGTCCGCAATAGCGTCTTCATCCTGTCGTTGGTGAACTGCGATTTTAGTTCCGCAATCGCGCCTTCTGGATCGCGCAACAAGCGAGCTAGTGCCACGCCGACGCCAGTCTTCGATCTGGCGCCTTCGAGCAGAATGCAATAGAAAATCTCAACCTGATAAAGATGGTCCCGCTTTGCTTCAAAGAACTTTCGCCGCTGATCGATCGCTGCTTCCACAATCGGGTCGTCATATGTTGCGAACGGTATGTCGGGGCGGTTCGATTTGAAGAGGTATTGGTAGACGTGGAAGCCCGGGCCAAACGCTTTGAGCGCCGCTTCTAACCGCTTCACTGCATACTCTTGTTCCGACCGGTCAAGACTCTCGTAGTCCACGCCGGAAATACTGAGGACCATCCCTACGTCGCCGCTCTTGGTGAGGAAGGTCGTCTCATTCCAGAAGCCATAGAGATTGATGTGGTCGTTGAGAGCCGCGCTCTCTTTCCACGGCTTGATGACTTTGTCGAGACGCAGCATCACACCACCTCTACATGTGGGACTTGCTGTTTCGCAGCGTCGTAGCGCAATTTGTAGCGTTCAGACTTTGCGAGGATGCGGAGAAACGCCGGATCGCTGTTCGTTACCCAATGACCGAAAGCAAAACCGCCAATGAACACGGCGATGCCGGCCAAGATGGAGTTGAAGAGATTGAAGGCTCCCACCGCGCCGACGCAGACGAAGTAGAACAGAGTGCGCTCGACGCCCAGGTAGGTGAGCGGCTTATGCATGCTCTTGAAGACTCGATTTGTGCGACGCTTCTGATCTGTGTTGTTTGGCATAAGGGACTCGTTCAGCATCTGTTGAACTTGGCGGGTAGGGCCTCCTACACGCCCCAAAGCCAACTCAAGACGTTTACGGCGAGAACGGCAATCCCGGTTCCGGCGGCGACACCGGCCAAGGCCTTCTTTGCGCCGGGTTCGCCGTGGGCGAAACCGTAGCCGCCGATCACGATCGCCACTAGACTTGCAACCTTTGCGATGGTGCCGGTGAAAAGACTTTGGATAGCGGTAAAGCCCGTGTCGAACGGTGAACCCTGTGCCAGTGCCGCCACAGGAATGAGCAAGAACAGGGCAAGAACAACTGTGACTGGACGCACGCGCTTCGACTGAAGAAGGCGTCCGATTTGGCAGATGGAATGAACTGGCGACCAACGCGGCATTTGCACCTCCCGCAGCACCTCGAATCGGCTGCTTGTAGCGCAAACGTAACGTGACTCAATCACCATGTCCAACAACTTCTCGTCATTCTGTTATTCCTGGGAGGAATAACAGACGACCATGAAGTCCCGACCAAGCTAAATCGCGCCATTCGGCGCTCGACTTCTGCAAAAGATCTGTTCCTGGAGCGCGATTAACGGCTAGCAGGACTCGGAAACCGCGTACAAAAAGTGTGTCTGATTAGGCGGCCCTGAGATCACATTTTCGTGGTGGACGCGAATTCATTATTTCCTAAGTCCCGATCCAAGTGCCTCCGACGAGGCAGATGAGCGCTTTGTGGTCCGCTTGATTCAGGTCTTCTGAAACGACCACTCCGCATCCTCGAAGCGATTCGCCCAACGAAATGTGAGGTGAAAACTCAGTTTGCTGCTGTCTGATATTCCCGGCAGGAATATCACGCGGACGAAAAGTTGTTGGACACGACTGAGGGAATCGATCAAATTTTACCCAACGTGCCGCAGTTCTCTTCGCTCCCTCACTCGGTTGCAAACATGGCCGCGCTATCCAAAACGATCGAATATATACGCCCAGAGAGCGGTTACAACCCGTCGGTGAGGCCCCAACGTGTGCATTCGCTCAGGGATCGGAACCGAGACGCGCTAACCCCCACCCCGTTGCAATTAAGCGCCAGCAATACTAAGGTTTTAACTGCGACACCAGTGAAGCGGAGAGGAAAGAGTATGTTCCGCAGAACTGGTCAGAGTGGTCACATTGAATCAAGTGGTAGATGGTGGGTTGTTCGTTGGTGGATGGATGTACCGGGAATAGAAAAGAGAAAGCATATGCGGGAGAGAATCTGCCCGATCTCAGGCCCCGGTAGCGTGTCCAAGACCGTCAGGGAACGCCGCGCTCGTGAAATCATCACGCAGAGCGGCGCCGACACCGTGGAATATTTTAACGAAGTAGTGAAGCAAAAAAACGGGGTCACGTTCCGACGAACAAGCGAAATGGTGGCTCAACCACGTCCGAAATCGGAAGCGCAAGCCCATTGCAATTTCGACTTTGGAACTCTGGGAGGCCTGTCTTAAGAACTGGCTTAACCCAAGTGTCGGAGATTTGCCCTTGTCCGAAATCAACAATGCGGTCTTGAAGGCCATCGTTGCAAAGATGTCGGAACGACGGTTTATCTCCGAAAACCATCGACAACTATGTTCCGGTTGTGAAGATGGTCGTGGCTTCTGCTGTCGATGAACAAGGCGAGGAAATTTATCCTCGAAAGTGGAATCACGAATTCATCGACCTACCTGTAGTCGAGAAGGACAAGCAAAACACGCCGTCCTTCTCTTCTGACGTGATGACGGGCCTAGCACGGTGGAAGAAACAGCGGGAGCGGATGATTTTCGTTCTCTGTGGTGCGGCTGGTCTTAGAGTCGGGGAGGCGCTTGGCATAGAGATCGACAAGCACATTTCTTCAGACTTCCTTACCATCTTCGTCCGACAGAAAATTCATCACGGTAGGGTTGAACAACGGCTCAAGACAGCGAACGGCTTTCGCCAGGTAGATCTTCATCCGACGATAGCCGTTCTTTTCAAAGAGTTCGTTGGCAATCGCACATCGGGCTACCTGTTCTGCACTCGACAAGGGAAGCCCCTCTCTCCGTCAAACATCATCCGTCGGCATCTGCACAAGGCCCTCAAGGAACTGGGCTACGTCAATCCGTTCACCGGAACGCACAAAGCTGGAAACCACGCCTTCCGTCGATTTAGAAACACGTACCTGCGGAACTATGCGGAGTGTCCCGAGGGCCTATACAAGTACTGGATGGGTCACGCTGGAAAGGACATGAGCGACCTCTACGACAAGATCAAAGAGGACGTTCCATTCCGCAGGAGATGGGCGGAACGATGTGGCTTTGGGTTTCAACTAGCCTCAGTTGTACCGAATGTACCGAAAGTACCGAAAAAACTGAGGTCGCAATAGCTGCCTAAACAATTGAAAGAGCGAGAGAAAGATTGGTCGGGGAGAGAGGATTTGAACCTCCGACCCCCTGGTCCCGAACCAGGTGCTCTACCAGGCTGAGCCACTCCCCGACTGTTATTAGATGAGGACCGCGACAGGAACCATCTAGCGGCTCGAACCCGGACAGTATAGCATTGTGGCGTCCGCCAACTTAATCTTGCATTCTGTGATGGCACAGTTGAAACCGCTCATTCCTATATGCTGGCTTTTGCTGCTCGAAGGCTGCTGACTCCGACCGAGAACATCGAAGAGCCTCTTTTACTGGTTGACGAGGGTCATGTTTTAGAATTGTCCTCTCGAAGCGGCCGCGAAATTCCCGCGGGCGTTTCTCTCTGCGACTTTGGCGACGGCACGATCGTTCCGGGATATATCGATCTCCACATTCATGGCAGTGCCGGATTTGACGTCATGGACGATGATCCGCGGGCATTGGCAGCAATTGGGCATCTGCTTGCTCGGCATGGAGTCACTAGTTATTTCCCGACTACGGTGACTGCATCGCTGGATGTGACTTTGCGCGCGATCGAGCGGCTGGCAAACTTGATCGAGACCTGTGAACCAAGGCCTCGACAAAGTGCATCTGCTGATCGAGCTGTTCCCATCGGAATTCATCTTGAAGGCCCATTCATAAGTCCTGCGCGCTGCGGAGTGCATCCTCCAGAATACTTGCTTGCTCCGACACTGAAAGTATTCGAGCAGTTATGGCAGGCAGCGCGCGGACGAATTCGCATGATAACGATTGCTCCCGAATTGGACGGTGCGCCCGAAGTAATCGCAGAGGCGGCGCAGCGTGGTGTTTGCGTGAGCCTTGGGCACTCTGATGCCGACTTTGCGGCGACCGAGCGCGGGATTGAGGCGGGAGCGCGGCATGCGACACATACCTTTAACGCTATGCGTCCGCTGGATCATCGCAGTCCTGGAATTTTAGGCTCTGTGCTCACTGATCCCCGAGTCAGCGCAGACATCATCGCCGATGGCATTCATCTTGATCCAGTTATCGTGAAATTATTTGCAGAGGCGAAGGGACTGGAGCAGACCGTGCTCATCTCGGATGCGACGTCGGCGACCGGCATGCCGGACGGAATTTATCGACTGGGATCGTTCGAAGTTGAAGTTCGAGACGGTCGGTGCACGGTAAACGGCAAGCTGGCGGGAAGCGTGTTGACACTAGACCGCGCTGTGAGAAATCTTGCGCAATTTGCGGAATGGACTTTGCCGCAAGCCATAGCAGCGGCCAGTCTGAATCCCGCGCGCGCGGCTCGAATCAAGAATAAGGGCGTTCTCGCAATCGGTGCAGATGCGGACTTCGTGGTCCTAAGCCCTGAGGGCGAAGTGCTGCAGACTTTCATTGCGGGCGTGGAGTGCTTTTAACTTAGCCTTAGGCCCAATGCCACCCCACCCCCTTATTCCCTTATTCCACCCCGGTATATTAAAATCATCGACTTAGCGAAAAATATCGTTTCAAAGTCTTGAATTTAATCGAGTTATAGGCAAAGTCTTGAGCGCATGAGAGTTAGCTGTAAAATGAAGCGTTCGGCCCGACTCATTGTCGCAAAGTATTGACTACAAATACTTTATTTGTAAAGTATTCAGAACAGACAACTTACCTTACTGGCTTGTCTGACCTTTTTGGACATTCGGCGTCCACTGGTGCCCAGGTGTAGTGTGTTAGGTCGCATTCTTCCGCCGCCTCTTGGCTGCAGCGGGTTCGGTTAGGTTGTCAAAGAGCGAATGCAGATTTGACTGCTACTTCTATTCTATCGTGGGGTGTCAAGAAAAAATACCCTTCCGGAAGTCTGATTCTGGATAGTTTCCGATTTGCCGACAAGGACTAAGCCGCTGGTGCGGCGGACGCTACGCGTGGGGTGAACCCGGAGATTTCCAGCACTGCTGACGTAGTGTGGGTCACAGAGAAAGGAGACTCCCTGTGACCCGCTTACGAAAGATGATGCTGGAGGAACTCCAGCGCCGCAACTACTCCGAGATCACAACTCGGAAGTACTTGCAGTACGTGACTGCCTTCGCTCGCCATTTTGGCAAGTCCCCGGATCAGCTCGGGCCGAATGAGCTGCGAAGTTATCAAGCATACCTGCTCCAAGAGCGCAAAGTAACACCCGGCACTGCCGTGAACTGTGTGGCAGCGCTGCGGTTCTTCTTCGTTAAGACTCTCAAGCGACATCAGTTTCGGGAGTTCCTACCCTATCCCAAAGACCACCGCCGACTGCCAACGGTGCTCAGTCCAGAAGAAGTCTCGCGTTTGATCAACGCCGCCGGGACATTGTTTCGACGGACGTTGCTGATGACGCTGTACGGCACGGGCATGCGACGCTCCGAGTTGGCTCATCTCAAGGTTGGCGACATTGACAGCCAACGGATGATCATCCGGGTGGTAGCGGGCAAAGGCGGCAAAGATCGTGATTTGCCTCTCAGCCCAACCCTGCTGGAAACCCTACGCGAGTACTGGCGCTGGCGTAAGCCGAAGCTCTACATGTTTCCCACTCGAACTCGTGGCCTGCCAATGGAGGAGCCGATTTCCGACAAGACCGTCTGGATCGCATGCAGCGAGGCGGCACGTCGAGCCGGCATCAACAAACGCGTCACGCCGCATACGCTGCGCCACAGTTGGGCGACCCATTTGTTAGAAGCGGGCACCGATTTGCGCACGATCCAGGTTTTGCTCGGGCACGGCGATCTGGAAACCACCGCCCAGTATCTGCATCTTTCGCGACGGCACTTGCAGGCCGTCAGCAATCCGCTGGATGGTCTAACTTTGGCTGGCACCGAGAGCGTCAGTCGTAGCTTTAAGCGAAAAAAACAAGAATGACTCGGCCCACCCTTGAGGTGGCCGACATTCTGCGTACACAAGGCGATCGCTTTTTGGAGCGGTATCACTCGAGCTTTGGTTTTCAGCAGCTCAAAGCTTTTCGGGCCATTCTGCGTTGCCGTACGGCAGCGTTGGGCGGCCATCGCGATGCCTGCCTACGCTGTGGCTATCAGACCATCTCCTACAACTCGTGTCGAAATCGGCACTGCCCCAAGTGTCAAGCGCAGGCCCGCGAGCGCTGGTTGGCGGCACGCGAACGCGAACTCCTCGACACCAGCTATTTCCATGTCGTGTTCACCCTGCCTCACGAACTCAATGTGCTGGCCTTGGAAAACCCGCGTCTGTTTTACGATCTGCTGTTCACTGCCAGCGCACAAACCTTGCTGGAAATCGCATCCGATCCCAAGCATCTCGGAGCCGAGATCGGTGTCGTCGCGATCCTTCACACGTGGGGACAGAACCTGCTTTTGCATCCCCACATTCACTGTGTCATTCCTGCCGGCGGGCTCTCGCTCGATCATCGTCGATGGGTCCACCCACGATATCCTTTCTTCTTACCCGTCAAAGTCCTGAGTCGTGTCTTTCGCGGCAAGTTCCTCGCCGGCCTGAAACGCCTCCACCACCGCAAGAAGCTACAGTGCGCCGGCCCGGCTGCGGCCCTCGTCGATTACAAGCAGTTCGCAAAACTGCTGCGTCGTCTCCATCGCCACGACTGGGTGGTTTATGCCAAGCCCGCCTTCGGCGGCCCTATGCAGGTGTTGCGCTATCTCGGTCGCTACACCCATCGCGTGGCCATTTCCAATCATCGCTTGTTGGCCTTCGACCAAGAGCGCGTGACTTTCCGCTGGAAGGATTACGCCCACGGTAGCAAGCCCGGCACAATGACTCTTTGCGCCACCGAGTTCTTGCGCCGTTTCTTTCTGCACGTGCTGCCCAAAGGCTTCGTCCGCATCCGTCACTTCGGCTTTCTCGCCAATCGTTGGCGGGCTTCCCGCCTGGCATTGGGCCGACAGCTGCTCGCCTCCGGCAGCTCAACAGAGCAGCACGTTAAAGCACACGACGTGCCCGACAGCTCTTCTCTCTGGCACTGCCCGCGCTGCGGCGCATCGATGATTGTGATTCAGAGATTCACGGCTGCGGGACTATCAGCATGCACATACTTCGATTCTTCCTAACCCGTCCCTCAGCCGCGACCCAAGGAGGTGCTTCGGCACGCCAATGCATTCGTGTGCTCACCCGAGGTTCACGACGTCTCTCACCACCCTCCGCCAACACTTCTGCAGCTCTCTGCAGCACCACACACGCTTTCGATCGGCTCTTCCCGTGCCTACCCATCGACCTGTTCCGCCCCAAACCGCCCTTCAAATCCCATAGCGCACCGCGTCCGCCGCAAACACCAGCGGCTTCCTCCTAGTCTGCTTATCGAAAACGCCTCGGATCGAGTTCCACTTCGTTCTGAAAGTGTCCTGCCCGAGGCGTTTCCGATCAAGCCTAGCGACAAACCTGAAACTACTCCGTTCGTGGACCAGCGCGCTTATCGACGCTGGTCCAGAAGCGAAGCCGGCCAACTTCACAAGAACCTTCTGGAGACCGAAAGCCGAGTGACCCTGTGAGGAGCGATCATCGCTCTGGCGGGTTTGGAAGGTTGGCTTTGCGGAGAATCGAATTTATCTTGTCGGCGGCATTAGTCTTCGCCGGGTCGGGTGCTATCTTGAAGTTCGTCAAGGCGCCTTTCGCTCCCCCGGTATAACGAGGCGGATGTGCCTGAAAACCACCCGGAGCTTCGCTGAGGTTGGTTGAATGAAAATCAATCCAAGTCGGACTTGAGTGCGCATGAACGAGAGCAGCTTTGATTTTGCGTCGCGTATCTGGGGGCAGCCCGTCCACATACTTTGCGAATGCCTTCTCAGCCTGCTCAGGTTCCGGTTTGGAAACTGCCGCTCCGCGAGGGCCACTTTTATTTGCCCCGGGAAGCTCTTCGGCCCGCGCTGCTTGCGCTGAAGGGGGGCCTGCCTGCATGTTCCACCGAAGATGGAGTTCTCCGTGTACCAGGGGTCCTACGCCGGCATCACCGAGATCAAGTTCGACGACAAAACCCGCGCCACGCCGAACCGAGCCATATTCCGAAAACTGAGGGAAGGTTTTGACCTGAATGCTAGCCTCATTTTTCTTCCACACACTGGCCGAGGTGACCACCGGAGCAGTGTCCGCGGCTCCGGGGTACCAAGGCAGGGTCAGATAGATTGTCGTCAAGTCGGAGTCCACAACTTCGCCCACAGAACAAAATCCTTCATCCCCCCAATTCCGTCCGAATATAGCCCATTGATCGTCTCCGGGTTCATTCTTCACGTTCACGGCCAGCGCGTAGGTAGGATGAATCTCGCTGCTGCAATAGTGGGCACAATCGAGGCCCATCACTCCGACTTCGACAATGTAGGCCGGCTTTCCAAGCAACGTGAGCATGTATTCCGCGTCGGCGTCGCTGTGATCCACTGCGGCATGAAATGCCTTCCACCAAGGCGTGACAAAGTAGTTGATCGTTTCCTGCGAGTCGAACTCCGTCAGCACGCCGTTGGTATTGTCTTGCGTGTACGCCGATTGATCGTCACGAGTTATGTAGATGTTGTAGTCATCATCCCCGTACCACGGCTCGTGCTCGTACCATTGTGCTGCGCCACTATAAGTCACGACTGTCCAGTTTTCGTGGTGGCCGTTGACGCCATTGTTGTTACAAAACCACCCAGGGCTCGGGAAGGGCGGCAAGGGCACCTCGACCGTTTCTTGCGTCGTGCACGGACTAGCCCACGGCTTTGCACAAAAAAACGTGGTCTGGGGTATGGCAGAAGGCAGCCCGGGACACGCTGGGCTGTCCTGTAATGCCCACCGCGGATTCAGCGGCAGACCATTGAGGTCCACTGCCTTCCACGTCAGGTCAAACGGCGCAACTATGGTAGACGGCGGACCCGGTGGGGGCAGGGGACAGTGTGCAGAGCAGTTTTTCAGGCAGTTTTCGTAGATTTCCTGGTTTCCGCTCTTGAGCTCCGAGCACAGTGCTTTGGCCTCACTGCAAGTTATGCATACAGGGGTCCCTGGCTTTGGTGGGCACGCGATCTGACCATGAACCGCCGCCACGCCCAACAGCACAACGCAGGCCAACCATGCGGGGAAGAGACTGTGGCGCCTGAAGATTACTAAGCATCTAGAGATTCGAGAGAAATAGAGTCGCCCCATCCCGTCCTCCCTGTATCAACGAGTCCGGCTCGACACCGTCCTCTTAGCCGTGGGTGGCTTTGCTCGCATAGCATTCTACGCGGATCCTGAAGCAGATGACAGAAAGCATTCCCGACATTGTTCGAGATTCGGCTCGCCGTGTGCTCGCAAAATAACTCAAACACAAACTTAAGAGGGCAAATCCCAATTGCTCCCGGAAGACGGGCTATTCGGAAGCTATCCGAGCCGAGTCATGGCACTCGGATGATCGGATACGCCGTCGCATTCATCATCCCAGCGTGGCGACGCGCGGGCGGGGGGCCCGCGCTAAACACTCCAGCAAGATTCTTGCTAATTGCTTATGATAAAGAAATCGCATTTATTCGTGAGGTCATTTATTGGTGAGGTCAAGTGGCTGAGACGCAACCGACGAACGGAATCGAAGTATTGGAAACGCGGGAGTGGCTGGACTCGCTCGACTATGTGCTCTCGCAAGGCGGACCGGAGCGGGCAGGGCGCTTGCTTCAGCACCTGGCGCTGCACGCGCGGCGCGAGGCCGGCATCAACCTGCCCTTTACCGCAACCACTCCTTACCAGAATACGATCCCTTCGCGTCATCAACCGCCGTTTCCCGGCAGTCAGGAGATGGAGCGGCGCATCAAGAGCCTGGTGCGGTGGAATGCTTTGGCCATGGTCGTTCGCGCCAACAAGATTCAAGAAGGCATCGGCGGACACATCTCCACATTTGCATCGGCGGCCACGTTGTATGAAGTGGCTTTCAATCACTTTTTTCAGGCAGCAACCGAATCCGGTGACCGCGACTTTGTCTATTTCCAGGGACACGCCGCGCCGGGAATTTATGCCCGCGCCTATCTCGAAGGGCGCATCCCGAAAGAGAAGTTGGAGAACTTCCGGCGCGAGCTGAAGCCCGGCGGCGGACTCTCGTCGTATCCGCACCCCTGGCTGATGCCCGAATTCTGGGAATTTCCTACGGTATCGATGGGGCTCGGACCGATTCAGGCCATCTATCACGCACGCTTCATCAAGTATCTGGAAAATCGCGGATTGAAAACTTCGACCGGCGGCAAAGTCTGGGCGTTTCTGGGCGACGGCGAAATGGACGAACCTGAGTCTCTAGGCTCGATTACGCTGGCGTCACGCGAGCGCCTGGACAACCTGATTTTCGTCGTCAATTGCAACCTGCAACGTTTAGATGGACCGGTCCGCGGAAACGGCAAGATCATTCAGGAGCTGGAGGCGATATTCCGCGGCGCCGGATGGAACGTGATCAAGGTGATATGGGGCACCGACTGGGATCCGCTGATTCAGCGGGACCGCGACGGTCTGTTGGTGCGCCGTATGGGCGAGATCACCGACGGGCAGTATCAGAAATACTTTGTTGAGAGCGGCGCTTACTTCCGCCAGAATTTTTTTGGCACCGATCCGCGGCTGTTGAAGATGGTCGAGCATCTTTCGGACGAGCAACTCGCCCGCATGCGGCTTGGCGGCCACGATCCTATCAAAGTGCATGCCGCCTACAGAGTGGCGGTTGAACATACCGGATCTCCCACCATCATTCTCGCCAAAACCATAAAAGGTTACGGACTCGGCGAGGCAGGCGAAGGCAAAAACATTACGCATCAGCAGAAAAAGCTAAATGACGATGAACTGCAGATTTTCCGCTCGCGTTTCGGCATTCCGATTCCAGATGGCGAGCTGCACAACGCGCCTTTCTATCGTCCCGCGGATGACAGCGCGGAGATCAAGTACATGCAAGAACGGCGAAAGCAACTGGGCGGCTACATGCCGGTGCGGAAAGTGCGCGCCACTCCGCTTAAGCCTGTTTCCGAGACAGTGTTCGAAGAATTTTACAAGGGGACTGAGGGCCGCGAAGCATCGACGACGATGGTCTTTGTGCGCATGCTCTCGAAATTGCTGCGCGATCCGGAAGTTGGAAAATTGATTGTACCGGTGGTTCCTGATGAAGCCCGCACTTTCGGAATGGAGGCGCTCTTCCGACAAGTGGGAATCTATTCGAGCGTAGGGCAGCTCTATCAGCCCGTCGACATGGATACGCTGCTCTATTACAAGGAGGCTAAGAACGGCCAAATCCTCGAAGAAGGGATCACGGAAGCCGGGTCGATGTGCTCTTTTATCGCCGCAGGTACTGCCTATGCCAACCACGGCATCAACACCATTCCATTCTTTATTTATTACTCCATGTTCGGACTGCAGAGGATCGGCGACCTGATCTGGGCGGCGGCCGACATGCGGTGCCGTGGCTTTCTGATTGGAGGCACGGCGGGCAGAACGACGCTTGCGGGGGAAGGTCTGCAACATCAGGATGGACACAGTCACGTGCTGGCGCTGGCGGTACCGAATTTGCTGGCTTACGATCCAGCGTTTGCTTACGAAATTGCCGTCATTATCCAGGATGGCATCAAGCGCATGTATGTGGATGGTGAATCCATCTTCTATTACTTGACCGTAACCAATGAGCCGCTGCCCATGCCCGAAATGCCGGATCGGCCGGGTGTTCGCGAAGGCATTCTTAAAGGCCTGTACCGCTATCGGATATCTGAGAAGAAAGGTGCAAAGCTGCGAGCGCAGTTGTTTGGCAGTGGAACCATCATGTTCGAAGTGCTCAAAGCGCAGGAGATTCTCGAAAAAGACTACGGTGTCGCGGTGGATGTATGGAGCGTGACGAGTTACAAGGAACTCTATAAAGAAGCGAATGACTGCGCGCGTTGGAACATGCTGCACCCAACACAGAAAGCAAAGGTGGCCTATGTAGCCGAAGCTTTAAAAGGCGCTTCCGGGCCATTTATTGCGGCGTCGGATTACATGAAGGTTTTACCCGAGAGCATTGCGCAATGGGTGCCTGGAAAGATGGTGGCGCTCGGTACGGACGGTTTCGGACGCAGCGAGAATCGCGAATCGCTGCGAGATTTTTTCGAAGTTGACGCAAAGCATATCGTGCTGGCCACGTTGCATGCGCTAGCGGCTGAGAAGTCTGGCGAGAAAAAAGAGAGTGGAGAGGTCAGCGCGAAACTCCTCGAAAAGGCAATCCGCGATCTTGGGATCGATCCGGAGAAACGCAACCCGGCCACTGCCTAGCGATAGGAGTGGCGTCTCGGCCGTCCAGTCTTGGTGGAAGGCGTGGGGCTCTCGACCTGTGAGGGTGGGTCGCGGCATCGGACAAATAAAAGAGGAAAGACAAAGCGAGAATGGAAACGGAATTCAAGCTGCCCGAGCTGGGCGAAAATATCGACAGCGGAGACCTGGTTCGCTTAATGATTAAGCCGGGCGCCAGCATCGCCGAAGGCGAACCGGTAATGGAGCTGGAGACCGATAAGGCGGTGGTTGAAGTGCCTTCCTCGGTGACAGGCACTATTGGCGAAGTTCGAGTAAAAGAGGGCGACAAGCTTACGGTGGGCCAGGTTATCTTTACCGTCGAAAACGGAAACAGGGCCGAAACCGCGCCGGCTTCAAAAAAGAAGCAAGCCGCACAAGTCGAAGCTGCCGCGGCTTCCGCGATTCCACCTTCTGTAACAGCTGGTTCTGCAAAAGCGGCGAAGGCGACTATTGCATCTGCAGCTCGAGCTGAGGATCGAGCGAACGCGATTTTCTCCCCTCCCACGTCTGCGCCCTCCACGTCCAACGAGTTCAGACTGCCAGAGCTTGGCGAGAATATTGACTCCGGTGATCTGGTGCGGCTGATGATCGCTGCGGGCACCAGCGTTTCGGAAGGCCAGCCGGTGATGGAGCTCGAAACCGACAAAGCAGTCATCGAAGTTCCGTCGACAGTTAGTGGCGTGGTGCGCGAGGTCAAGGTCAACGAGGGACAGAAGGTCAAAGTCGGTGAAGTCATTTTTACGCTGGAAGGCAGAGGAGCCGTACAAGCTGAACCTGTCCGGCATCACGAGCCGGTGGAGCACGTATCCGGACAGCAAGCGGCAAGGCTTGGCTTCCAGTTGGCGATGCGGGCCGAGGGTAAAACCGAAGAACAGGCGCTGCCCCCGGATCAGCCACAAGCTGCGCCGCCCGAGTTCAGCATGCCTGCACAATTGGGCAAGGTCGCCGGCACGGACCATGATCCGATTCCGGCGGCTCCGCACGTGCGGCGCCTGGCGCGCGAAATCGGGGTCCAAATTCGCAGTGTGAAGGGTAGTGGCCCTGGCGGCCGCATCAGCGAAGAAGATATTAAGCTTTTCGCCAAGAACGCTCTCGCGGCTGCCACTGCCGCGGCGCAAGCTCCGCGCGTTGGCTTCGTAGAGCCCGAGCTTCCTGACTTCACCAAGTGGGGGAAAACTGAACGTGTTTCGATGCGCGGAGTGCGGCGCAAAACGGCCGAGCACCTTCGTCAGGCATGGAACACAATTCCGCATGTCACGCAGCAGGATCGCGCTGACATTACCGAACTCGAGCAGTTGCGCGCCCGCTTCGCTCCTCGAGCAGAAGAAGCTGGCGGCAAGATGACTGTGACTGCGATCGCGCTCAAAGTCTGCGCGTCTGCGCTCAAAGTATTTCCTCAATTCAATGCTTCGATTGACATGGGGAAAGAAGAGATCATCTACAAGCAGTACATTAATATTGGCGTGGCGGTCGACACTGATCGCGGGTTGCTGGTCCCGGTCATTCGCGACGTGGATAAGAAAAATATCGTCGAACTGGCGGCGGAGTTGACGCAGCTCTCCAAAAAGGCGAAAGACCGCAAGCTCACGCCGGAAGAGATGGACGGCGGCACCTTCACGATCACTAATCTCGGAGGAATTGGCGGTACCGGATTTTCTCCCATCGTGAATCATCCAGAAGTAGCGATCCTCGGCCTGTCGCGTTCGCGCATGGAGCCGGAGTGGGTGACCAACAAATTCGAGCCGCGCTTGATTCTTCCGCTCTCACTCTCGTACGATCACCGGTTGATCGATGGTGCCGACGCCGCGCGTTTTTTGCGCTGGATCGCAGAGGCGTTTGAGCAGCCGTTCCTGCTTTCGGTGCAGGGATAGTCAACGCTCGGGTGGCGGAAATTCAGTCGGAGAATCTTATGGCTGAAAGCGGCGAATGCTTCTACGTTTATGCGTATATCGATCCGCGAAACTTCGAAACCTTTTACTACGGCAAAGGCCGCGGCTCCAGGCAGTTCTCACATCTTTTAGATGCCACGGAGTGCGAGAAAACAACAAAGATCAAAGAGATACGGAAAGAGGGACTGGAGCCAATAATACGAGTAATCGCTAAGGGACTGACCGAAGAGCAAGCGCTGCTGGTTGAGAAAACGCTAATTTGGCATTCGCGCGGACTGGCGAACGTTGCGACCGGTCATTTCAGTGGCAAGTTCCGGCCGCCTAACACTCTCCATCGAAAACTCCCTGACTTTGATTACCCAAACCAGGTGCACTACTTTAATGTCGGCGATGGCAAACATCGATCATGGGAAGATAACGTGACGTACTGTTATTTGGGAGCTGGTCAGGGCAAGGCTTTTCGGGATGCTATAAGACGGCTGCACCCAGGAGACATTGTGGTCGCCCGATTGAACGGAGTTGGCTACGTCGGGATTGGCCGGGTGATGTCCGAGGCAACCCCAGCGAGAGATTTCCGAGTTCCGAAGTTTGCAGCAAATGAGCGAGATTGCGGAAAGCTGCTGATCGACTTAGGGCTCAGAACGGCCATTCGCGACAACCTCGACGACGATATCCTTTGCGAGTATATGGTTGCCGTGAAATGGATAGAAAAGGTGGGCCGCGACACTAAGTATTGGAAGAAGAATGCCGGGCTCTTTGCGCAAAGGGGAACAACCTCCGCTAGCCTCGCCCACCAAACAAAAACGATCGATTATGCCCAGCGCTGCTTTGGCGTCAATATCGAGCAGCTCGCGAACGAAAAAGAAGACAATCTAAGTCAAGGATAAGGGAATAAATGTCGGACTCATCAAGTCTTCGTGTAGCAGTAATCGGCGGCGGTCCCGGCGGATACGCCGCCGCGTTTCTGGCCGCCGACCTGGGCATGAAAGTTACGCTGATCGATCCGGAAGTGAATCCTGGCGGCGTCTGCCTCTATCGCGGCTGCATTCCCTCGAAGTCTCTTCTGCACGTGGCCAAGCTTCTCGAAGAAGCCGAGCAGGCCAAGAACTGGGGCATCGAATTCGCTGAGCCCAAAATTGATCTCAACAAGCTCCGCGGATGGAAAGAAGGTGTCGTCAACAAGCTGACCGGCGGGCTGGGACAGCTCTCGAAGCAGCGCAAGGTTCAATTCATACAGGGCAAAGCCTCATTCGTGAATTCCACCACGCTGAAAGTGACGAAGAGCCAAGCCGGTGGCGAAGAGAATCTGACCTTCGACCGCATCATCATCGCCACTGGGTCGCGTCCGACCGTCGTACCAAGCCTCAAGCTTGACAGCCCGCGCCTGATGGATTCTACAGGCGCTCTCGATCTGCCCGATGTTCCAAAAACTCTTCTCGTGATCGGCGGCGGCTATATCGGATTGGAGCTAGGGTCGGTCTACGCCACGCTTGGCACGAAGGTGACCTGCGTCGAAATGCTCTCCGGCCTACTGCCCGGCGCCGATCGCGATCTGGTTCTGCCGCTGCACAAGCGGCTGGAAAAACTCTTTGCAACAATTCTGTTGAACACGACAGTCAAATCGCTCAAAGACGAAAAGACTGGTATCCGAGTGACGCTCGAAGGGCCAAACGTAAAAGAAAAAGAACAAGTGTTCGACCGCGTGCTTATGTCCGTTGGACGTCGCCCTAACTCAGAAATCCCCGGCCTCGATCAGACGAAGGTCAAAGTCAACCAGAAGGGCTTCATAGAAATCAATCCGCAGCGCCAAACCGCCGATCCGAACATCTATGCCATCGGCGACGTCGCAGGCGAGCCGATGCTTGCGCACAAAGCGATGCATGAAGGACGTACCGCCGTCGAAGCCATTGCCGGGCACAAAGTCGCATTCGAGCCGAATGCCATTCCCGCAGTCGTCTTCACCGACCCTGAGATCGCGTGGGCTGGCCTCACCGAAACGCAGGCGAAAGAACAAGGACGCGAGATTACCGTCGCCAAATTTCCATGGGCGGCATCGGGTCGCGCCATTACGATCGACCGGCCCGAAGGACTCACCAAATTGCTGATCGATCCGAAAACGGAACGCGTGCTTGGAGTTGGGATCGTGGGCGCGGGCGCGGGAGAGCTAATCGCTGAAGGCGTGCTTGCCATCGAAATGTGCGCGCTGGCGGCCGATGTGGGCATGACGATCCATCCGCACCCGACGCTATCAGAGACGATGATGGAATCGGCGGAAGTGTTTTACGGGCAGGCTACCGACATTTATCGTCCAAAAAAATAGCGACATCCTGCGGGGAATTAGACAAATCGCCGGTCCTGAATCGAAAAGGCCGTGTTGACGGCGACGACCGGCTCTCTACTTGGTGGAATCTCGATGAAAAAGTTTGCCGTCTGCGTTTTAGTAATTTTCTTTTCGCTCGCCGGGCTGATGGCTCAGTCCGTGACGCAGTCGGTGACAAAAGCCCTTGGCGCGGGAACCGCGGCTCAGTCAACTCAAAAAAGCGGCGATCAACTGGGACGTCAGACTCCTTCGGGGACGGTGGTTGGATTTCTGCAAACCGCGCAGGAGGGAAATTATCAGGCCGCTGCCGATTACCTGCAAATGAGCAGTGTACGCCGGATGTCGCAAGGTCCGGACCTGGCTGAGAAGCTGAAATTTCTCATGGATCGCGCCTTCGTGGGCAGTCTGCGCCGGCTAAGCTCCAACCCCGATGGCAATCCCGATTTTGGTTCGCCCGACCAACAGACCATTGGTAATTTCTCGGTTGGCGACGTTGAGGTTCCCGTCGTTCTTGTCCGCACTGCCGAGCCCAATATCGGAAAAGTCTGGCTCTTCTCTTCGGAGACGCTGAGCAAGGTCCCTGAGCTTTATGAGAATGTCGAGGCTCATCAGGTGGAGCGCAAACTGCCCCGCAGCCTGGTTCAGAACGTGTTCTTTGGGATGCCGTTGTGGCAATGGCTGGCGCTTCTGGCCGCTATTCCTGTCGCGCTCGGCATTGGTTGGGCAATAGTTCTGCTGCTGGCGATCCCGCGCCGGCTTTGGCTTACGCTAAGGCATCGTCCGAATCTGCATTCCTACAGCCGCATGTCGACGCCGCTGGTTCTCTCATTCAGCGCGCTGGCTCATCGCGTAATTTCTCACTATTTCGGGCTGCCTCTGTTGACACGTCTTTATTACTATCGGATCGTCGGCGTTCTCATCAGCATAGGTTTCTTCTGGTTTCTGCTGCGGGTCACCAATCTCACCATGCAACGCCTGCGAACTCATGCCATCGGCGCGGGCCGTATCGGCACGGGAACGCTGATGGTGCTCGCAGAGCGGCTATCCACAGCGGTGCTGGTGGTCGCCGCCGTGCTTTCCACGCTGAGCATTCTCGGGTTCAATCTGACCACCGTACTCGCGGGGCTTGGGATCGGTGGCATCGCGATTGCCTTTGCCGCACAAAAGACACTCGAGAACCTTTTCGGCGGAATTTCCGTTCTGGCGGACGAAGTGATCCGTGTCGGCGACTATTGCCGGTTCGGCGACCGCACCGGGACCGTAGAGGATATAAGCCTGCGTTCGACGCGGGTTCGTACGGACGCGCGCACCGAACTTTCGATCCCCAATGGCACACTGGCCACGATGAGTATCGAGAATTTCACTCGACGGGACAAAATCCTGTTCAATCCTGTGCTCGCGATTCGATATGAAACCACGCCAGATCAACTGCGTTATCTGATAGCTGAGCTACGCAGGTTGTTATACGAACATCCGAAACTCGAGACTGACAGTGCAAACGTTCGCTTCACTAATTTTGACAACAGCGCTCTGCGCATTGAGATCTTTGCCTATGTCGTCACCCGTGACGCTAATGAGTTCGCCGCTATTCGCGAAGATCTCCTGTTGCGGATCATGGAGGTCATCGAGAGATCAGGCAGCGGTTTTGCGTTTCCATCGCAGACTCTATACCTCTCGCGCGATTCCGGTCTCGATAAAGAGAAGAGTGCTATGGCTGAGCAGCAAGTCCAGCAGTGGCGAGATCAACACAAGTTGCCGTTTCCGGATTTTGCTCCCGCGGAGAAGTCAAGCTTTCGTAATTCGATTGTTTATCCTGCAGCGGAATCGGCCACCCGGAACAATCAACCACCCGGCTGAAACGTGTTCGTTAAACTGTGCGACGTTAAAACTATAGGGACGCAGAAACTTACCCCGGTAACTTGCGGCTTTCGATAGAGCTTCTTAGCATGGGAGAGCTATGCCGCATGCTCTCTTGTTGTCGCCCGATGACCAGGCGGTCAACGCAATTACTGGCGTGTTAGAAGAGATGTCAGTGACTTGCGAGCGTCCGCTGGACGGAGTTTCTGCTGCTCAAAAGCTGAATTCACAGATTTTCGATCTGGTTTTGGTGGACTGCGAAAATCTACCTGCAGCTAAGCTGATTTTCGACGTCTGCCGTAGGGGCAAAAGTGGCAACAACGCCGTCCCCGTAGCTATTGTTGATGGGCGTGCCGGGCTACCCACAGCGTTTCGCCTAGGCGCAGAACTCATTCTGACCAAGCCGGTCGCGAAAGACCAGGCTCGAAGCACGATTCGCACCGCAGTCGGCCGCGTGCGTAAAGATGTCCCGACGAACGAAGGTGGTTTCTCACAACAGTCAAATGCCGACATGTCGCAAGAGCGCGCCGAGGCAGCGGCTTCTTCGGCCGTGGCCACTTATGCCGAGACGGCTCCGCGCTTCGCGCGAGGAGAAGTTCCACCCTCTTATTTGACGGCGGCGCTCGTCGCGTCCGGCCTCATGACGAAAATGCATTCCGACGTGGCTGAGGTTGCGGACGAACCTGAAGCGCTGGTTAGGAGTTTATCCTCGAATCCGCAACCGGCATCGTTGTCGTCAAATTTGCCGTTGACCGAAGTCGATTCCGTCAATGCGAAAATCGCGCGCGTGGTAAAACCTTCCAGCGATTCCGAGTTTGCGGACCTTGCTGAAACAGAATCGGAAAAACCGGCTTCGGCAGCCGCGTTTGAGCCTGCGCCACCCGCCATTGCGGCAGCAAAAGCTGCAGTTAAGACCAAAGTTCAAAGCTCGTACCGGCAAAATCGTAAGAAAAAATACGCTCCATTGGTTGCACTGATGATGCTGGCGCTGGCAGGCAGCGGCTTCTATCTCGCGTGGATGTATCAGCCTGGGTTCCGGCAGATTGCCGAACCGCAGATTGACCGGATGTTAGAAATTGCTGATAAGGCACTGCCGCCGGCTACTTTTCAAACTCAGGCCAAGCCATCTAGCCAAGTGGTCGCTGCCCAAAAGCCGGCGCCTCTTCCGCAGCTCGCTACGAATCCTAATCCGGTCACGACGGTAGCGCCGGAGGCTGCAAGCAGCTCCGCAACCAGTGCAGCAGCAACAAGTGTTGCATCTGCAACGGCCGCTGCACCTTCACCTGACGCTGCCAACTCTGCGACTCAGCCGACTTCGAGTAACGGCGCCGCAACCGTACCATCGGTGCACGCGAGCAGCACGCTTGCACTGGTTGTCGGGCAAGCTAATGGTGACAAGAGCAGCGATAGCAAACCGCTCGACAAGACGCCTAGCGACGCTAAGAAAGAAATTACGGCTGCGCCTTCAGCCATGGCAGCGTTACCCGGCGAGGACAACGCCATTATTCTTTCTTCCAAAGGCGCGGAAAAACGACTTGTTCACAGTGTACCGCCCAAGTATCCCGAACAAGCCAGTCCGACGAACGCCCAGGGAACGGTTGTCCTCAAGACCGTCATCGGCGAGGATGGTGATGTTAGGGCCGTCCGACTGGTCGACGGAAACCCCGTACTGGCAGACACTGCTATCCGGGCGGTCAAGCAATGGCACTATCGTCCCTATGTGCGAGATGGGAAGGCACAGCCGTTTCAAACTGTCGTAATTATTGACTTTCAACGACCGTAGCCGCGAACAAGTGGATATGGCCCACCGCAAGCAAGTAGTTACCCCGGTAATTTGCTGGTACCCATTCATTTACCTAGGATGATGTCATTATGGGTTACCAAGCTTTACTCTTCTGTCCTGACGAAAAAATCGCTCGCGTAATAAGCCAAGTGTTCATCGAACTGGATTTCACTGTCGATCCAGTTCATGAACCTTTCGCCGCCGTCAAGCAGCTAATGGCTCAGCACTATGACGCCTTAGTGGTGGACTGCGATAACGAACAGAACGCTTCCCTTCTTTTCAGGAGCGCAAGAAACTCCAGCTCTAATCAAAGTTCACTGGCGTTTGCCGTAGTCGAGGGGCAAACCGGTGTGGCCAAAGCCTACCGCATCGGGGCTAACCTTGTACTGACCAAGCCAATCAATGTCGAGCAGGCAAAGGGAACGCTTCGAGTCGCGCGCGGACTGTTGCGGAAAAGTTCGGATTCCGCCACCAGCGCCGCCACCACGGCGCCTGCAGCAATGGCGGCAAAGGCCGCCGCTGGTTCCGCAGGCAACCCGGGAAATTCAGGATCAGCGAGTGATGGATCGGCAGGCGCGGCGACTGGACGCGCCGGTTGGAATAGTATCGCGACTTCTGCATCGGCCGAGACTTTAGCGCCCTCCCCGATGAAAACCACAGAGACACATGTTGAAGGACAACCCAAGGCTGTTTCCGGCGCTGATCGTTCCTCCGCCGACCGTTCTTCGGCCGATCGTTCTTCGGCCAATCTTTCTTCGGCCAATCTTTCTTCGGCCGCGACGCAAAACAGGATAGCCAGCGTCACGGATGCTGCACCTGAAACGAAACAGGCCGCTTCGCACGTTGACGTCGAGCCCAAGGCTGGGAATGATGGCGGAAGCAAGAGTGAAGGAAGTAAGAAGGATGCAATCAAGAATGAACCGGAAAAGTCTGGGCGGGCTTCCTTAAGCGTGCAGAATGCTGGAACGGCTTCTGGTGCTTCTGCAGCAGCAGCTCCGGCAAAACAAGGAGCGGCCTCAGTAAACGAGAAAAAAAAGGTTGAAGAAAAACTCCTGCTTCCTGCGCGCGCCACTTCTTCACGGGCCACGACTAAGACGAATGATCCAATATTAAACTCCGCAAGCACGACCAAAGCCCCCAGCTTTGGCGGATTGAGCGAACAAGGCGCCGGCGGCTCGGGTCGCAACAAAAAAATTCTCATCGCGGCGGTGATTGTTCTGGCGCTCGCCGCGCTGGCTTACTTCGCTAATGAAAAATTCTACAAGTTCGGCACTACCAGAGTGCCCGCGCCTCAAAGCGGTCCTCAGGATTCGGCGCAACCCGCACCTGCTGTTAAGCCGATGTCTTCGCCAGAAGTATTGCCGTCAACAAGCACGTCGGGACAGGTCACCTCTATAGCCGAACCGTCAGTTCCTGGAACATCAACCGCGATACCAGTGTCTAAGTCGGCTGCGACCGCTGGCGATTCCGGGGAAAGCCGAATCGCAGCGAACACTCCGAACTCTGCCCCAAGATCCGATTTGGACATGAAGAAGTCCGCCCCCGCACTGCAGGTGAAATCGCACACTGAAAGAAGAGAGACACGCGACGAAGAGTCCGCGCCTCCTTCACCAGCTACGCTCGCGCTCGCATCCGCAAATGACAGCAACCTAAGCAGTGTGGTGTCCCCGGCTTCGCTAAACCTTTCAAAGCCGCCGGCGGCCGCGCTTAAAGTTTCCCAAGGCGTATCCCAGGGACTTCTGATCAAGCGAGTACAACCACAGTTTCCTCAAGCGGCGATCGCACTACATGCACATGGCGCAGTTCAGATCGAAGCTACCATCAACAAAGAGGGCAACGTCATTAATCCGAAGATTCTCAGAGGAGATCCGGTACTTGCGCGCGCCGCGATTGACGCCGTGCGCCAATGGAGATACAAGCCCTATTATCTGGATGGCGGCCCGGTGGAAATTCAAACTCAGATAACGATCGACTTCAAGGCGAACTAAGAATAGTTAGACATTGCTTAGTTTCAGCTGCTCGTTCAAAGGCCGTTGGCGGGGACGCCCGGGATGAGCGGTAATGTTGCGGAATTTGTGGTAAAGGCCATGCAACTCCTCGCTCAAGAGCCGCACTACCTGCATTGAGAACTCGCCGTGCTGACGTAAGAATTCGAGGAATTGATCGCGTGGAATGAAGGCCACCTTGGTATCGTCGCCTGCTTCAGCAGTGATTCGATAGCTGTCACCAGTCATATTCTCGCTCAATCCGAGTACCGCTCCTGGCCCGGTTACGTCCAGAAGCTGCTTTTGATTCTGGCCGGTCGGCAGCAATACTCGAACCTCGCCACTCTCGATCAGGTAAATGCCCGTGACCTCCGAACCTTGTTGAAACAGCGTCTCGCCCTTTGGATACCGTCGAAGCGATTTGATTCCGTTAAGGGCTTGTAACAAGTCAGCGCTAAACTGATTTGGGGATGGCTGCGACGACACGATAGGACCCTCATTCCTTGGCTCGTTGTGCACATATCCCGCTACTCGGGCCTTACTTGGAACGCGCTGCAGCGGCAGGCAACGAACTATTAAAGATTACACCTCTTGACCGCCGAAAGTGCCAAGCCGCAAATTAAGTCTGTGGATTTTCCCGTTTGGGTGGCGAAGTTGTTGAACCTGTGTCGACTTTCGGAGGTTAAAGCCTTTGGTAGTTCGGGTTTGTTCTTAACCACCAGGCAACTCGATGCTAGCGAAAACATCAAGGTCAGAAAACAAGGTCAGAAAAAGGGTAAAGCGGTTTATTGTCGCTCGAGAATCTGGTCGACGGCCACTTTATCGCCTTTATCGACGCTGACGACTTTATGAACGGGCTTAAAACCCGTGAGCGTGATATCGACAATGTAGTTTCCTGGTCCCAACATGACATCGACGGGAGACGCCTTTTCCAGAACGCTCTGGTTTATTGCGATCTGAGCGCCCTTAGGTTGGGTATGAATGCTGATCGAACCCATGCCGGCGGAATTATCTCCACGTCCAAAAAGCTTGCTGAATTTGCCGACCGTTCGCATGTCCGTAGTGTTGCCCAATGCTCTCAGCTGCGGTGAGTACTGGAAATTCTGGGCAGGACTGAGATCGGCCGTGATGGTCTCGTCGAGGTAACCCTGCTTACGCAAAAGAACGGAGTGAGTTCCCTTTTCGACGGCAAACTGCGCCGGAGTCGCTCGTCCGGTAGGCTTGCCATCGATAATTATGTTTGCGCCGGCCGGCGTACTATTTACGACCATCAATGCATTGACTGGATATAAATGAAGCGCCAAAGACGACTTGGCACCTCCAAAAACTTCGACGGATCGGGTCTCAGAGGAATAGCCCGACTTGCTGATGACAACAATGTGCTTGCCGGGATCGAGACCCGCAAGAGTGAAGGGGGTAACCCACGAGGGATCGCTTTTTGAATCGACCTGAAACTGCGCACCCTGTGGGGTGGAGTCAATCACGACCTCGCCCGGAATCACGACCGGTACTGGCCCGGGAGCGGGTGTCCGTCGACTGGACTTCGAGCTTGCTTTCTTGACTTGACGGATCTGCAGGCTGGGCTTAACTTCCACAACGGCCGGAACTGACCTCTCGATTTGTGCAGGCGGAACCGGGGTTTGCACGCGCGGTTCTGGAGGGGCTGGAGCAGGACTTAGAACTTCTGTTTTCAGGGGATGCGACGCCACCGTAGAATCATCATCTTCCGAGCGCACGTGAAAAAAGAGCGCAGTCAGGATCACGAGAATCAGCACAACGGCGCCCAGAAACGAATACAGGATCAGACGCGGCGGAACGGTGACAATGTGACGGATCGCGGTTTGCGCTACTTCCCGGGGCTGGATTTTTAATTTTTCTTCTTTTCCCGGGCGTTTCGAGGGAAGGTTCCGGGGCTCGTAAAGGGGAGTCTCAACCGTCTCTTGAACGGATGGCGCGAAAATGGGCTCCTTTAGTGGAGGCATTTCTGCTAAATCAGAGAAGCTTTTGCCGGATGACACCACTGCTGACTTGGCCATGAGTGGATCGACAGCCACTTTTGGCTCAGGTCGAGCCAATTCCTGCTCCAGCGGCGCCGCCGATAAAACCGCAACCCGCGCAGCCTGGTATTCAGGAGAACTGACATCGAAATCGCCGATCGTGCGTGCGCCAGATTTCGAATTATGTTTCGGATCATTTGAACTCGAGTTCGCCGCAATGGCGCTGGGTGCGCGTCTGGCAGCCGTCGCGCTCATTGCCCCGGCGGCAGACCGAGCTTCCGTCGTGGTTGGACGGATCCCGGCAGCCGCATCTGCTAGCGCATGGGCTGGAGCCGCGGGTCTAGGCACCGCAAGCGTAGGAGCTTCGAGCGATGGCCTGGCCACGGCCGCGACAAACTTGCTGGCTGCCGCCATGCTAGCAGTAGAATTCAGGACAGCACTTCCATCGGTAGCGCTTCTTGCGCTGTCAGGAACGGCCTTCTTGCCATTTCCGTTGCCGTTCTCCTTGCACCGCTCTAGTTCCTGCAGCAGTTCGCCGGCAGTCTGATAGCGCACAGCCGGATCTTTTGCAAGCGCATTCATAATCAGCGCGCTCACTCCCGGTTGAATCTTTGAATTTACAGAAGACGGAGCCGCGGGCATGTCGTTTTCGATCTGGTTTACAAGCGCTACCGGATCCGTCGCATCGAAAGCCTTTCGCCCAGCCACCATCTCGTACAGAATCGCGCCCAGAGTAAAGAGATTCGAGCGCAGATCAATCGCTTCTCCGCGGATCTGTTCTGGAGAGCAATAGGGCATCAGCCGTCCGAGGCTGTTCCCCGCTTCTGCTTCTATCAAACTCATGTTGGAGATGCCATAGCCCAGGACTTTGACTGTCCCATCCCACTGGACCATGATCTTGGCGGGCTCCAGCGAACAGTGCGTCACGTTCTTCGACGAAGCATGTTCCAAACCAGCGCAAAGCTGGCGGGTAATATCGAGCAGATCCCAAATAGAGAAGCCCTCTTTGCGCGCCAACATGCTGGCAATACTGTTGCCCTGGATGTACTCCATGGCGGCGCAAAACTGGCCCTCAATTTCACCTGCGCCGAAGAGGGAAACAATGTTCTGACAGGCAAGATCGCGTGTGCTCTCGCCTTCGCGGATCAGGGTCTCGACAAACGCATCGGCGCGTTTGCCGAGGGGCGCCAGAATCTGCGTCTTGAGCGCCACCACCTGATTGGTTTCCGTGTCCATCACCTTATAAATCAGGGCGGTTTCGGACTTGGAAAGTTCACTCTGGACTTCGAATCGGCCGAACATCGTCGCCATTACCATCGTCCTCGCGTGACAAGCCGCACGGCACCCGGGGTAGGGATTCGGCTAAAGACAGGGGAGCAATCTCAGCTAGAATATCGCCTTCAAGTGCACGACTGAGAGTTACGAAAGTACCGGAAACATTGCTCCCTTATAGGTCTTCGAACCTCGAGTCCAGGACGCGACGGCGGAGACAATAGACACACGTCGATATCCTTATACGGGCAGGGTTATAGCAGATTGTGCGCTGTTCAGGGCTGCGCTCCAATTTCAAAATCGAGCGTCGAAAGAGCCAGACGGTATTGATACTGAACATTGACGTATTGGATCGCTGCGTCGGCCTGTTGCAGTTGAGCTTCACTAAGTTCGACTATCGAACCCAACCCTAACTGATAGCGATCATGGGCGAGATTGAGGCTCATTTCAGCTTCATTAGCCTGTTCGGCGGCGACGCTGATCCGTTGAAATGCGGTGTTCGCGGCCAACCATGCGGTCTGCACGTCGCGCACAACGGAATCCCGCAGATCGCGGGTGTTTTCACCGGCTGCTTTCGCATCGGCGGCTGCCTGTGAAGCTTGAGCGCTGAACAGGAATCCATTAAAGATTGGAATATTCACATTGACACCGATCGCTCCAAACCAGCTCGAAGTGAAATAGCTGTTGCTGCACCCATCGACACAGTCCGGACGTACCGGCGTTGCACCAGCCACGCCCATAGCGCTGACAGTTGGCAGTCGTAATTCGTACTGGGCTCGACGGAACTTATCTGCGGCACTCTGGTTATACTGAAAGGCTTGCAGGTCAGGGCGCTGCTTCAAAGCCAGATCAAGGAGAGCGTCGATATCCGGAGGCGGAGCCGTTATCTGGGTATTCTCATCGACTAAATCATAGCGGACACGTTTGTCGGAGCCGAGAATCGCAGTAAGAGCGGCGGTCGTTGAGTCGACATTATTCTGAGCATCAAGCTGCAGCATCTTGGCTTGCGACAGATTCACCTGAGCGAACGATAGATCCAGAGTAGACCTAAGTTCATTTTTGAGCAGTTCGTTCACCTGATCCTCTACCGATTGCCGGGTCGCCACGGTTTGTTGCGCCACTTTGAGCAATGCCTGCGCCTGAAGCGCGTTATAAAAGGCCTGGTCAGTGGCCAGGACTATATCTTCGGTGGTGGCGAGGGAGTTGGCATTTTGTGCTTTTTCGCGAAGCTTGGCAGCGGCTACCAGGTTCATGGTGCGTCCGAAATCGGTGATGAGTTGGTTGAATTCGATACCAGCGCCGGCGTGCACCAGTAGATGTGAAGCATTAAGCGTACCAACCGCAAGGCGGCTTCCCTCATTGGCGTCGACTGCGGTGAGCGCCCCGTTGAAGGTGGGCAACTCAGCAGCCCTAGTCTCACGATAAATCTGGTGCTGTGCCACAGCGAGCAGATGGCCAACGCTGATTCGAGGATTGTTCTTGATCGCCAACTGCTCCGCTTGGGTGCGTGTTAAACGAATCGTTCCGCCGGTATTTGTGGTGGTCGAGGCTGGAGGTTGATCGCCGGGCGTCGACGATTGCGCTTCCTTTTGGGTTGGGAATGTGACGACAAGTGCTCGTCGAAGATCTGAGTTTTGCGCGGGGCTATCGATTTTCGTTGGGTTGAAACTTGGGGCAGGTGGAAGGTTCTCGGATCGGTCGTCTCCGGCTAATAGCTGAGCATGCGCCTCAATGGAAACGAATGCAGCAAAGATGGCCAGCAGGACGACAGGAGTTATTCGTTGTCTTGGCTTCATCCGCGAAACCTTTCAGGCGATGCGCTCGTTAACTTTGGACCTTTCGCCCCTCAGGCACGTTGTGTCCCGCCATACCGACCTCGTGCAATGTCTGACGTAATTTTTCCACTGAGAAGTCCTCGGATTGGCAAACATCTATGACTCTTTGTTCTCTCTGTTGCAGCCTGGCCGAAACCTCCGGAATTTCACCGGCAATTTCTTTAGGGATCTTCAGTAACCCATGCCGATCTCCGTGCAACAGCTCGCCGGAACGCACTTCGAGGCCACCAACCTTGACTGCAGCACCGAAGTCGAAAATGTGGGCATAAGCATGCGATACCGCGATGTTCCCCGCGAACATATGAAACCCCAGCTTTCGAACCCCCGGCAGTTCACGAACAGCGCCGTTTGTCACATAGCCGATACAACCGACTGCCATAAGAATTGCGGCGTGCACATCGCCGACGAACGCTCCCGCTCCGGGTGGTTTGTCCATGTCTTCGATCACCGCGATACGCGGCGCGGGGATTTGCATGATGTTGTTCCACCAATCGACGCGATAGTGATAGTGAGTTCCCGCAATCGGCGGCTCCTCGGTCCGAAGCCGAGCGGTGGCGGCGTACCCAACCATCGGGGGGAAATCCTCAAAAATGCAGCGAATTCGCGAGTCGGCAAAACCTGTGTTCCGAAGGCGAACGCCGAATGTCTCAATAGCGTTTGAGACCATGCAAGTACCCAGCTTCCGAAGCGCATCGAGTTCCATGCCATTTGTTGGAGGCGTAAGAGCCATATCGTTTCCCCTTTATTCGACTTTTAATGGCCCGGGTAATACTGCCATGAAGCCGAAGTTCGTTTAAAAAAGCGTATGACAACGCCTCAGCAGAACGCGATCCCGTCAAGGGCGAAGCGATCGCTGAACCTTCCAAGGGCGACTGAACAACGAACCACGGAACGGTGCAGGGGCTGGCGGCGGCAACCGTACGTTTCCTCGTGGCGCCTTCATAGTTACTGTTACTTACTTCCGCAATTGGTCCGAAAGTTGATTTTTGCTCCGGGCTCTTGGATGCATCAGCCTTTATATTTGTGGCCTATTTTTTCTCACCGACTTTTCGGACTACAACCGACAAGCGCATAGTGCATCACAAAGTCGGTTCAAGACCTAGCAGGGAGAATACTTGCCGCAATCCACATCTACATCTCTCCCTCGCCGAGCGAGGCGATTCGTTCTGGCGCTTGTCGCCTGCGGAGTACTCTGTGGGTGCGGAAAATCTGAAAACAGTAAGAATGATGCTGCCTCGGCGAATGCGCCGCACGTGCCGACGGTTAAGGTAGTGCGTAAGGATCTGACCGACACACTGCAAATCGCCTCTGAATTTCAGCCTTATCAGGAAATCGACGTCTACGCCAAGGTCTCAGGCTACATACAAAAGCTGAATATAAATTGGGGCACACACGTCAAGCGCGGTCAACTCATCGCAGTTCTCGATATCCCTGAGCTCCAACAACAGGTTCGCTATGACGAAGCAGCGCTCCGGCGCACTGAGAACGAGTTAGCGCGTGTGCAGGAAGAGCAGAATCGAGAGGAATCCAATTACGCGGTCGCGCACGTTACCTTCACCAGGCTGTCGGGTGTGTGGAAAAAGCAACCGGGACTAATCTCACGCGAAGATCTTGACGTGGCTCAAGGCAAAGATCTCGAAGCCAATGCAAACGTATCGGCTGCCAAAGCTGCCCTTGGAGCTGCGCAAGAGGCCTCGGCTGCTGCTCGGGCTACGCTTGGGAAAGACCGTGCCATGTATGCCTACTCGCAGATCACGGCGCCTTTTGATGGAGTCATCACCAAACTGAATGCTTACACCGGCGCCTTGCTTCCAGGAGGTACATCGAGCAGCAAAGGAGATCTGAGCCTTTGCCACTTATCGCAAAACAATCTGCTTCGACTGGTAATTCCTGTACCGGAGCGGAGCGTACCTGATGTGCATATTGGGGACAGTATTGCCATGGACGTAAGCACTCTGAATAAGACTTTCCAAGGCAAGGTTGTTCGCTTTTCGGACCAGATCGATGTGACCACCCGCACAATGCACACGGAAATTGATGTGCCGAATCCGAAGTACATCCTCGTCCCCGGAATGTATGCATCGGTGAAGCTTCCTATTCATACAGTGCAAAACGCGCTCGTCATCCCTCTGCAAGCGGTGCAGGGCAGCGCGGAGAAGCGCGGCAGCGTGATGGTCGTAAACAACGGCAACACACTCGAAAGGCGGGACGTTACGTTAGGCCTGAAAACAGCAACTGACGTGGAAGTTGTCTCTGGTCTGAAGGAGAACGACATGGTTGTATTTGGCGAACAATCGCAATACACGGCCGGAGAACACGTAACGCCCCAGATCGTTCAGCCTCCGCAGGCCGATTAGGATTCCTCATGCCTGGCTTTTCGTTGCGCCATCCCTACCTGATCGTCGTTGTTTGTATCCTTTTTTGCGTGCTTGGGACGTCTAGCCTGGTACAGATGCCGGTTGACATGTTCCCCCCGATCAACATTCCTGTAGTGACAGTCGCAACCTTTTATAACGGGATGCCGCCGGAGCAGATCGAAGCCGACATTACTGATACCTTCGAACGATTTTTCACCTTAGGAAGCAGTATCGAGCATATGGAATCACGCTCGCTCGCTGGTGTGAGCCTGATCAAAGTCTATTTTCAGCCCGGAACCAGCGCCAACGCTGATGTAACGCAAATGGCCAATTTAGCCATGGCCGATCTTAAGCGCCTGCCCGAAGGAACCCTCCCTCCGGTCGTCTTGAGTACGGGTGCGTCAACTTTGCCGGTCTGCATGTTGACGGTTGAAGGTCAAGGGCTGGACGAGACAAAACTGCACGACGTGCTGCAATACCAGATCCGCGATCAGATTGCCGGAGTGCCAGGCGCGACCGTGCCCCCGCCCTTCGGCGGCAAATACCGGCAAGTGATGGTTTATGTCGATCCTCTGAAATTGCAGGCGAATCAGCTCAGCCCCATGGACGTGGTGCGAGCGACGAACTCATCGAACGTAATTCTGCCAGCTGGTGACGTACGCATCGGGCCGCTTGACTACAACCTCTACACCAACGCCCAAGTGGGGCGGCCGGAAGAGCTCAACGATGTCCCGCTGAAAACTGATGGGGATAGGTCGGTTTTCGTGTCGGATGTTGGCCACGCCGTCGATGGGTCTTACCTGCAATACAACATCGTGCGAGTGAATGAGCAAAGGTCTGTATATGTTCCAGTGATGAAGCAAGGCGGGGACACGAACACCATCTCGGTTGTAAACGGGATCAAGAAAGCGATAAAAACTCTTCGCGACATTCCTCCGCAACTGAAAGCCCATGTAGTTTTTGATCAGTCAGTATTCGTGAAACAGGCGATCTCGACAGTTCTTCATGAAGCGGGAATCGGCCTGGTGCTTACCGGAGTGATGATTTTAATTTTTCTTGGCAGTCCGAGAGCAACTGCGGCCGTATTCCTTTCTATCCCGCTTTCGGTGCTGGCTACCTTCCTGGTTTTGCACTCGATGAATAAAGGCATCGACAGCATGGTACTCAGCGGGTTGGCACTCGCCTTTTCCCGCCTGATCGACAATTCCGTTGTTGTTCTGGAAAATATTTTTCGCCATCTTGAAGAAGGAGCCGATCCTCCTGCTGCCGCTCAGGATGGCGCCAACGAAGTTGCCTTGCCTGTTTTGGCCATCACGCTGGTTACAGTAGTCGTTTTCTTTCCGGTCACGTTACTGTACGGAGTGAGCAAGTTTTTATTTACGGCTCTCGCGCTCGGAGTGGTTATCTCTCTCGTTTCGTCTTACTTCGTGGCAGTATCGGTTGTGCCTCTCTACTGTGCAAATTTCCTGCAACGCTCGAAAGCTGACAAAGAAGTTGGGAACGAAAATCAACCGTCGCGCAGCGGGGGTCATGGGCAGAAAGATTCCGTGCTGGCTTCAATACGCGCTTTGAAAAAATGCTGAATTACTATGACGCGTGGGTGCAAAAAGCCCTGGCGAGTCCGAAGTTGGTGGTACTGGGATTCATCGGTATCTTTATCCTGAGCTTTGCTCTTTATCCGCTGATCGGCGTCGCATTTTACCCGCGAACCGATGAGGGGCAGTTTGTAGTCAATGTAAAAGCACCGACCGGGACCCGCATCGAAGTTACAGACAAGTACATCAAGCGGGTTGAAGATATCGTCAAGAAGGTGGTTAAGCCTGCAGACCTCAGTGCTGTGGTTTCCAATATCGGCGTCATGCCCGATTTTTCAGCTCTATTTACGCCGAATTCAGCGATGCATACAGCTTTCGTTCAGGTCGGACTGACGGAGAAGCACAGCACAAGCAGCTTCATCTACATGGATGAAGTGCGGAAACAAATTTCCGATCAGCTTCCTGAATTGAGGACGTACTTCCAATCTGGCGGACTGGTCGATTCCGTACTGAATCAAGGAGTGCCTGCGCCCATTGACGTGCAAGTCAGCGGCATGAATCTTGACGCGGTCAATAAGCTAGCAATGGAGATGGTGAAAAAGATCAAGGCTCTTCCGGATGTCGCCGACGTATACACCCCCCAAGACATGGACTATCCGGGTCTGCAGCTCAATGTAAAACGTGATCGGGCGAGCGAACTAGGCCTAAGTCCGAAGGAAGTAGTGGACAATGTTATTACCTCCCTCACATCGGACGTCATGATCGCGCCGAGCTACTGGGTTGACTCGCGGACGGGGAATAACTATTTCGTAACCGTCCAGTATCCCGACAATCAGGTGAAGTCAATTGAGGATTTGAATTCCATGCCCCTGCACGCCGCGACAATGAAATTTCCAACTTATTTGAATCAGGTCGCGGATATCAAACCTATTCTGAGCCCTACGGAAATGGACCACTATCAGCTGGAAAGAGTCATGGATCTTTACGTGGCGCCCAGGGGCGAGGACTTGGGAAAGCCCAACGAGGAAATCGAGAAAATTATCGCCCAAACTCAGCATCCATCCGCCATCCGCATCGATGTCCGTGGGCTGGTAACTACGATGCAATCCTCTTTCAGAAGTTTTGGGATCGGTCTTTTGCTTTCGGTACTGCTCGTCTACATCATCCTGGTCGCCCAATTTTCTTCTTTTGTTGATCCGCTTCTTATTATTCTCGCGGTGCCGACTGGACTGATCGGCGTTATTTTTGCACTGTCCTTCACCGACACGACGCTGAACATCCAATCTCTGATGGGTATCGTGATGTTGACCGGGATGGTGGTTTCAAACAGCATTCTCATCGTTGATTTTGCCAATCGTGCCACGACTGAGGAGCGGAATGTACGCAAAGCGGTTGCCACGGCATGCCGCGTCCGATTGCGACCAATCCTGATGACTTCTCTCGCCACCATGGTAGGACTTTTGCCGATGGCCTTGAAACTGGAAGCTGGAAGCGAAGCATACGCGCCACTGGCTCGCGTAATTATCGGTGGACTGCTCACCTCGGTCATTCTTACAGTCTTTGTTGTGCCTGCCGCCTATCTGTGGATTTATGAACGTCGCGAACGTCCGCAACCGGCGTGACGGAGCGGATTTTCTCCTTGAGCCGGGAGTGTTCTTACAACGAGAACTAGTCAGACTCAACGAGGGCCCCAGTGTAGGGCCACGTTGAGTCTGAAACAACTTCCGACAGTGAGCAGCTCTACTTTTGTTCTTCGCTGTGCTCAATTGGGTGGAGACCTTGTTGAGCGAAATGCTGTTCCTGCCTGCTTGGCTCGGTAACATCCACGCCGAGTTTTGATCCCACCTCGAATATCCTGCTCAGAAAGTCAGTATCCCCGTATTTCCGGAAAACAAGCTCTGAATGAGCAGGGGTGTGATCAGCTCTGGCCTCTCTCACGATAAAAGTTACGGAGGTCTTTCCGTCTTCACTGGTAGCCGTCATTACGGAGAGGTTCGAATCACCCATTGTCCGAAAGGTATATTCGCCAGCCGGTAATGTCGTGTTGCCGATCACGAAGCTGTGGTCGATGTGGGCTCGAATCTCGTTGGTGATCTGGGCGTTGCACCCAGCGTTAGCAAGAAAAAGGTTACAAACAGCGGTGTTAAAGTTTTCAGATACCGTTCCATAAATTACATCCTCCATCTCACATGTGATCCTCACAATTCGTACATCGCGGGTTCATGCAATACTCTATCGTTGCCGACAAAAGAAAAAAGGTTTACCAAAATCCTTAGCGAGTGAACTTCGCGGAGAACTCCCAGGCAAAGAATCGCCCAGCAAAACAAATTTGGTAACCAAAGCCCTTTCGCGATCATCTTTATCTATTAGGATGACGTCAAAGTCACAGTTGCGGCAACGACATCCCTGGAACTGCGGTCGCGGGCAAACTTGGATTCGACTTGCATTTGCTTGCGCTGCGGTGTTTGCGGTAGTCGCTGCTCGGAGCGTCCCGCCGCATTTTCCAGATGCTTTTGGCAGTCACTCGTCATTCAGCATTGACTCGCACCACGACCAGCGGCCGAGATTCGACGACAGTGGCTCGAAGTGGGTGGGTCCGGCCGAGATTTCTTTGCTGTTCCCCGCGGGGGTCGAATCTGTTCACCCAATGGCTTCATCGCGGCCTTTCGCCCGCTTTTATATTAAAGGCGTTCACTATAATCGCCCGCCTCCGCTTGGCTAACTCATCCCTAATTCGAGTGACACGATGGTTTCCAAGTCAGGATTCCAATCGTCAGTCGCGTTCGATTTTTCCGAGGACTTGTAACGCTTCGCTGGGCAGTAAAAAGACTGGAGGGTATAACGATGGCGATAACAATGTTTCGATTAGTCGCCAGTCTGATTTTGGGCATGCTTCTCTCGTTACCGGCAATGGCGAGCACTTCAAGCGCGGACCAAGCCGTGCCAGGATCTCTGAATTATGTCGAAGGCCAGGTGTCAATCGGCACGCAGCCTCTCGATTCAAAATCTATAGGAAGAGCGCAACTGGAGACCGGTCAAACCCTAACCACCGAAAAGGGAAAGGCCGAGATTTTGCTGACCCCCGGCGTTTTTTTGCGTGTCGGCAACAACAGTTCAGTAAGAATGATTTCGCCAAGCCTTACCGATACTGAGATCGCTGTCGATAAGGGACATGCGATGATCGAAGTTGCAGAGATTCATCCGGAAAACGATCTTCTTGTAAGCGAAAACGGTATTACAACCAGGCTGTTGAAAACCGGCTTGTACGATTTCGATTTGAAGAAGGACGAGTTACGGGTGTTCGACGGCAAGGCAGCGGTCGACGAGGACAATAAGAATGTGAGCGTCAAGGGCGGACATGAATTGACGCTTGCCGATAATAGCCCCCTGAAACAAAAGAAATTCGACAAGAAGGCGTATGAGGAAAACGATCTGTATCGCTGGAGCAGTTTGCGATCTGCCTACCTCGCAGAGGCGAACGTTGATGCAGCCAGCACGTACACGTCCGCCGGTTGGGGTGGTCCATGGGGTTGGGCTGGATGGGATTGGGATCCGTGGTTTGACGCCTACACTTTCGTACCAGGAGATGGTATCTGGTACAGCCCCTTTGGATGGGGATTTTATTCTCCGTGGTGGGTCTTTGACGCCCCGTTCTTCGGGTATGGTTATGGCTATGGCGGGCGCTATTTCCATCACTTCGGCAACTACCGGGATTGGGAATCGCATTCTCCGTACGTAGCGAGCCACAGCTATGCGAATGGCATCTACCGTGGTCCGGGTTCGGAGGGCCGCGGTTTTCACTCAGGCCCTAGCATGGCCGGAGCTCGTAGCTTCGGAGCATTCGGAGGGCGCGGCTTCAGCGCAGGCGGCGGGTTCCATGGTGGAGGCGGCGGCTTCCACGGTGTAGGCGGATTCGGAGGAGGCCACGGGGGTGGTGGCCGCTAATCAACTACAGTTCGCCGGCTAGCGAAAATTCGTTAACCGGCGAACTAAAACGGCGGTAGAATCATCTTTATCGGAGCGGGGTGCAACATGTCGCTCAGTCGGTCCGTCCGGAGAAGTAGCGGATTGGGTTCGTACGGCGTCGTGATCATGTGTGTTGCCTCTCTTAGTATCGTGTTGGCGCGAAGCGCGCCGCCGCGCATTTCCCCAATCTATTCCGCTTCAACCGTTACCTCGCTTGCCGAACATGAGCATCGGCTCTGTTTTGATCATGAAAGTTTCGAGTGCGGAACATCTACGAATACTGCACTTGCGACCCCTCCGCCCTCTATATCGCCTCACCTGAGCTCGACGGCCCCCGTTGCTTTTGAGGTCTTTGCTGATGGTTGGCATTACAATCGTCCCCCGCCAATCGGCTAATCCTCTACTTTTCTCCTAGCTCCGATCGGTTCTAACTCTGCTGCAACATTGCAGTCGATCGATCCAAGGTTGCCACATTTCTTAACAGAAAAGGAAATCTGCGAGGAATTACGCCATGGCAGATGGAGATCACCGTAACTGGAGAGAGTTGTGCAGCGCCGCACTGGAGGCAAAAGATCCCGATGAGTTGCTGCGCATCGTTCAAGAACTAAACAAGGTACTGAAGCGCGAAGAGCAAGTGCGTCGCGATTTCAGGAAAGCGAGCAGAGCTAATAAGGCTCCGGAGGAGCTGCAGTGTTAAAAACTTTTTCTCCATCCGATCGCGGGGGTTCGCCCTCGCCCGATTCACGGCCATTGCCAAATCGCAGCAAAATATGGATGGACATGAGTTCGCGACAATTTGTCGTCGGAGTTGCCCTGGTTGTCGGGCTCGTATCCTTTCTAGCCACAGAACTCATGCACTATTGGCTGGTGCCAGATCTTGGTCGCCATCAAGAAAGACTGCTGGCGGAAGGCTTGTCAGCTCTGGTAGTGAGCTGTTTGGTGGCAAAGCTGGCCAGCGTCACCCGGGAACGGCATCGCTTGACCATGGCACGCATGCAGGTTATTTCCGAGATGAATCATCACATCCGGAACGCATTAGCGCCGATCTCTCTTTCCGTGGACGCGATTGAAAATCAGCAGCTCATTCGTGTGATCTCGGACGGCGTCGATCGCATCGAATGGGCTCTCCGAGAAATACTGCCTCGCGAAGTCCCGCTAGGGGAAGAGCAGCGCTATAGCTCCGGCATCCTCAGCCAAGAATATGAAAGCGAGAATACCCATGAATGATCTGAGAGTTCTATGCGTTGAGAACCAACCGTCGCACATGGACGCTCTGAAATCCATGCTGGAAACAGCCGGCTACGAGGTCATGCCGGCGACGACAGGCAATCAAGCCTTGCAACTGCTGAGCACCTTATCAATTGATGGCGTTCTCCTGGAATACGATCTTCCCGACGCCACGGGCAGCGCCGTTCGGACGAAGATGAAACGAATCAAGCCGGAGGTCCCCGTGCTGTTATTTGCGGGTGTAGGCACCCAGACACCTTTTCTGCTCCGTTTTTTTGATTCTTATCTTCGAAGATCGGAGCGAGAGCGAAGGCCGGAGCGACAGCGCGATATTTTCGCGGATCCCGATGTATAGGAATCGGGAAGAGGAGCAGTTATGCACACGAGGAAGAAATCAGACTACGAATGGAAGGCTGAATCGCGCAGGTTGAAACCCTCTCTAGTGGTCAGCGTGTTGGCAGCTTTGCTGGCGTTCAGTACGGGATTGCTTGCACAGAATGCGATTCCGGCTGGGACGATCTTGCCGGTGCAAATGAATACGTCACTGAACTCAAAGAAGAGCAAGCCCGGCCAGGTTGTAACGGCGCGCGTGATGCAAGATGTTCCGTTGGCATCGGGCACGAAGATTCCCGCTGGTTCGAAGGTGATCGGTCGCGTGCTCAATATCGTCGAGGCAAAAAATGGTAAGGGAGCGCAGCTTTCCTTGCAGTTCGACGCACTCGAAGTTTCAAACCACAGGATTCCAATAACTACAAACTTGAGAGCGTTGGCATCCATGGTGGACGTAGAGGAAGCCCAGATACCGAAGACCGGGCCGGACCGGGGAACCTCAGAATACGAATGGGTTACGGATCAGATTGGCGGCGATGTTGTCTACGGGAGGGCTGGACCGGTGGCCAATGGGTTGAAGGTGGTGGGAACATCCACCAGCAATGGCGTATTGGCGCGGGTTTCGTCTAAACACGACACAAAGTGCCGCGGCGATCTAGTCAGCAACGATTTTCCACAAGCGCTATGGCTGTTCTCAACGGACGCCTGTGGAACGTACGGCTTCCCTGATTTGACCATCGTTCATGCGGGACGAAGCAATCCCGTGGGACAAATCACGCTCGCTTCAGAGGGAGGCAATTTTGCCGTGCGGAGCGGTAGCGGAATGCTTCTTCGTGTGGACTAGAAGTTGGAGTTTCCACGAAACGATGGCTGCAATCGCGCGAGGAGATTAAACCAGCCAGGTAGCGTCGTTATGAAGACGTTGCAGATGAGCATGCAGTTGACCTGGCGGAATGCGAGCTGTGATGACAACTTATTTAAAGACAGCGGCCATGCGGACAATTATTCAAAGATAACGGCCCCTGCAAAAAAGCTCCCCTCGTTCGGACTTGGGAGGCTCCTGTTTGCGGTTATCTTGGCGGTAATCCTTTTTCTGCTCGGTCAAAGCATGGTGCGTCATAACTTCCATCAAGGGCAACGGGTCCGCCGGGACTTTTCTACCGGACAATAATAATTCCGCAAGCATGCGCGGACCACTAATGGCGCAAAACGTATCGGGCCTGATATTGGATCATCGCCCCAACAAGTGCATCTGCGAGAAGGCGACCGGCCCTGCCGGTGCGCTCGTCAAGCTTATTGCTGACCCTAATGATGATGTCTGGTAGGCTTTCTGTCTGCCCTGCGGCTAAACTGGATATTGTGGAGGGCTCGCGCTAGACGTGGGCATCTTCAAAAAGGACGGGTGTTACCAATCTAGGGCAGGGGCCGGAGCCGAGGACACGGTTTAGGCGGTTTGCTGGGAGGTCATTCCTTCAGAGGGTTCGCTGTCGCTGACCCATTCCCATACACGTCGTCCGCGATCGTTGCAAAGGCTGCGAGCTTCGCCATAATCCACCAGGCGATTCAAAACCGTTGTCACCGAAGCCAGCGGATCCTTGTGCCGCGCCAAAATTGCAGGAGCATGTCGCTCGAGTTCTACGCAAACCTCGCGTGCGCCAAGCGGACGGTTGACTTCCATTAACACGCTGCGACATGCTTTTGTGAACCCGGGCTGTCGGCCATTGGGTTTGCGATCAATCAACTCGAGCAATTCGTCGCCCAGCACTTGCTCGCCGAAAAGATTTGCCAATCCAGCAACAGTCTGTTTAACCGTGCCAATGCGCTTCATGATCTCGGCCCGTTGCCGCAACAATTGCAGGAGTTCTTCATGCGCTGCTTTTACCACCTGTTGCGCCGAAAGTGTATTGGCCTGAATGTCAATCGCACGCACATCGCCGCCGTTGTTATTACCAACTTCCACGACTCCCCCTGTCACACAACTATAAAATGCCCGCCTTCTGATACGGAAAGCAAACGGTTGAAGTTCCGCAGATAATTGGACTCATTCGGAGAGAAAAGGTGATCGAAAAATATATCCCCCGAGCGGCAGAAAGCCTGCCAAGGCTAGATAGCAAAGAATTCAGGTTCTCCAGTCTGACGAGGGGCGACGTGCTCGGGGTCCGGTTCAGCCCATCACCGTTGTATGTTCAGGCCGTATTTTATATAACACGCGGACCTCGCCCGGCTTCGCATATGGATATTTGTCAACTCCCAAATATTTCTTCGCCAGCTTATCGATGTGCTGGGCGGCACCGTCTTCCGTGATCTCAACCACGGTGCCACGGATCTCCAAATAGCGATAAGGATTGTCTGGATCGATGATGGCCATTGCCACATGCGGGTCTCTGCGTACGTTACGATCCTTCTGTCGTCCGCGCGCGGAGTTAAAAATGACGTGCTGGCCGTCGAAGTCGCACCACACAGGTGTGACCTGCGGTCGTCCGTCCGGCATAAGAGTGCCGAGACTGGCAAAAGCACGCTTCTGGAAAAGATCAAGATATTTTTCAGGAATGACGCTGGACATCGCTAATCCTCCTCTATTGATTCATTGGCTCATATTATCGTCCCGATTATAGATGCAAGAGGCGTCGTGATGGACTATGGTTGGAGCTTTCTGGGGAGCCTTCTCAGAGTGTTACTGTCACATGCGAATCCTATTTGTTTTTTTACGGATGGCAGGTAATCTAGTAGCTTTTTCGGAGGCTTGACTATGAGAATCTCGCTGACCAAGGCGGCACAATCCGCAAGAATATTCGCGGTTGGATTATTGCGGCGGCAATCTTTTTTTTGTCGCCGTCCGCAACCCTTGCTCAAGCGCCGCAACCTTCCGTTCAACCACCGACGGTTGTATTTATGACCGATTTCGGCATCATCGACGATTCCGTGGCCCTGTGCAAAGGTGTCATGTACGGCATCACGCCGAATCTCAGAATTGTTGATCTCACGCATGAGGTGACGCCTTTTTCGATTCGAGATGGCGCACGATTCCTATTCGGCACAACGCCTTACTTTCCAGCCGGGACGGTTTTTGTAGTGGTCATCGACCCGACCGTAGGCAGTTCGCGCAAAGCGGTTGTGGTGAAATCGAAGCGTGGTCAATTTTTTGTCCTGCCCGACAACGGCCTCATGACCATGGTCGAGGACCGCGATGGAGTTGAGGCAATTCGCGAGGTGACGAATCCCGACTGGATGGTGGGCGCAAAGATCTCCTCCACTTTCCATGGTCGCGACATTTTCTCTCCGGTAGGCGCACATATAGCGCGAGGTGATGACTGGACTCAAGTCGGACCGGTGGTCACGCAACTGGTAAGGCTCGATCTTAAACCTGCCAAGGTGGATGACAAAGGTCTAACGGGAGAGGTCATCGCACTGGATGGCCCTTTCGGCAACTTGGTCACGAACATCAGCGCCGAAGATTTTATGAAGCTCGGCTACCAGCGCGGGGACAAGGTGAAGGTAACAATCGCGGGACACGAAGTCGAAACGCCGTTCGTCAAAACATTTAGTGACGTGCCGCTCAAACAGCCGCTATTTTACATCGATTCTCGCGGACGCGCGAGCTTCGCGCTAAATCAGTCCAGCTTTGCCGCCAGTTTACAATATAGAACCGCCGCAGCCAATATTCATCCCGCGGAAGTCGCCAGCTGAAGATTCCGTTAGTGTCAGGCGGGGATCTCGCCCAGGCCAAGCCGAGCACTTCGGCCGCTACTCCGCCTTCGCAACTCGTCCGCGATTCGAGGAAGCACGGCCCGCAATAACGCGATAAACTCTCCCATTACTCTTCGTCCAACGTCGAGCACTTCTTCGTGGACCAATGGCTTATCGAGAATTCCCGCAGCCATATTCGTAACGCATGAAATTGCCAAAACATTCATCCCCATTTGCCTGGCGACGATTGCCTCGGGCACCGTTGACATTCCCACCAGATCGGCGCCGATTGCGCGCAGATATCGAATTTCCGCCGGAGTCTCATAACTCTGGCCCCGCCAGCGCCGCATAGACGCCTTCACATGGCTGAATCGAAAGTTTCTTTGCCTCCTCCAGCGCGATCTCGCGATAGCGCTTGGAGTAGGTATAACTCATATCAGGAAACCGTAATCCAAAGCGCTCGTCATTCGCGCCGGTCAAAGGATTCTGTCCTTGAAGATTGATATGATCGCGAAGAATAACCAGCGCTCCCTGTCCGTATTCGACGTTGATTCCTCCGGCAGCATTTGTGAGAATCAATGCCCGAATGCCACTTCGCCCGAGCACACGCGTGGGAAAACCGACTTCGGCCGCTGAATAGCCTTCGTACAAATGCACGCGTCCCTGCATGACTGCAACCGGAATGTCGCCGGATTTGCCGATTACAAGTTGTCCTGCATGACCGATCGCCGTCGATCTCGGAAAAGTCGGGATATGAGCGTAAGGGACTCCGGACGGCATCGGTAAGATCCTCCGCAAATGAGCCAAGGCCAGATCCGAGGACAAGTCCGATCTGTGGACGAAGGTTGGTTTGCGAAAGAATAAAGGCCGCAGCAGATTCAGCGCGAGTAAAAAGATCTATGTCATTCATAAATATAGATAAAGATCATACCGATAAAGAATGTAAACCAAGCGAAGAAGGACTGTCGTTCTTGAGGAAGTGAGGGAGAAAGACATGATTAGCGTGTTCGCTACTCAACCATAGCTCCCGAGACTTTACGCTGGAAATGCTTCTCAAACTCATCGAACGCTCTTCTCAAGCTGCCATTGCATGCCAGCGCGCGGGCTCACATCAATCAACACCTGGCATTTTGCCGAAACGCGATCTTCCGACGCTTCGTCATTCGCGCAATCCGCCCTACGGCGTAATGCGCGTCCATCGCTCCACAGACTTTCGCCCGAAATAAAACCATGTTCCAGGCTCTCGCGCGCCATGTGCTTCAAATCGGAGTACGACAATCCATAGGTCTCGACCGCTCGCAGGTATTCATGCGTCATATCGCTACGCGAGACGCCCTCGTCATCGGTAGCGAGCGCCACGGGCACGGCAAATTTCATGTACTCCGGCAGCGGATGATGATCCCCGCTGACTCCCAGAATCACATCGTTCGATGTCAAGCAAATCTCGACCAGCACATTCTTCCGAGCCATCTCTTTCAGCAACCCTATCGCATCGTCTTCGCTCATGACATCCACGCCATGACCGATCCGCTCGGCTCCGGCGCGCTCAATTGATTCGCGAATATGAAATCGCAAGCCCTCCGGTGGAACTAGCCCCATCGAGAGTTCGCCAGCGTGCAATGTCACATGTGCGGCCGGATAAAACTTATGCAACGCCCCGATGATCCGCATATGCAGATCGAAATCGTGCATCGGCACGTAATAATCTTCCGGCATCACCAGATTAAATCCCACAAATCGCGGATCAGCCTTCGTCAACTCGAAGCCCAGCAGTATCTGAGCGAAAACCTGCTCCCGAGGTAAGCCTCGCAACACCTGATACAAATAACGCAGCGTTACTCCGCATCCAGCCGCAGCTTGCTTCGTCTCGCAATGCAGCACCTCTTTCTTCCGCGCCTCATCGAGGTCCAGTTGGCTTCGAACCGACTTACGACTTCCAGCAAACCGCCGGCCAGCAACTTATCGCGAAACTTGCTGAAGTCATCATCCCATCCGATTTTTTCGCCCAGCGTCGCCGCCTGTTTGCCGTCAGCAGTATGCATCACCTCGATATATTGCAGATGATCCTCCGCTCCGCGCGAAGCGACTTCGGCGAGGGCGTCCCCAACATGCCTGTCCATCGCCGGACCGAACTTTTCAAACGTAGCAAAGAAATGGTCGTGTCCTGACTCCTCCGCCGGATGCCAATTACGCATCGACCAGGCGTCGATCAGTTGGTCATAAAGAACCGAATCCTGATAAGCGCATCGCACCGATGGCTTGCTCGTGTAGGCCTCGCAAGAATCGCATGATGCGTGAATCAGCTTCGAAGTGCTGCGATCGACGCAAAGCACATTCTCCGACGCCCAATCGATAAAGCTCTCGGCATAAATCGCGCCGCTCAGGTGAACGTGCAAATCTCCGCCTTTGGGCATCGCTTGCAGAAATGGCAGCAGCAACTCCGGTTGATGCCGAATCGATTCCATGTACTTTGCCGCCTTCTCTTCGCCGCGTTGTGCCAAGCAATGATGTGGAGATGCCAAAAGGGCGATGAAACAAATCAGTGCCAAAACTTGCCGTCGGATCATGAAAACTCCTCAACCATGAGAGTCAGCATTGTAGAGGAATCGATAAACGCGCCGATAAGATTCTGGGAGAACGGCGTACTGCCATAAAGTATCTAGGTAAGAACCATTCCCAGATCGGGAGAAATACAGAATTTACGCATATAAACATTGATTTGCACAGTCACAATCGCATGTGATCGACCCAGAATGGACCAAAATTCCCTGACCCAAAATCCTTCAAATACCACGGCTATCCGAGGTCGTGCAGTCCAGCGTTGCGGCGCTGCACAAATTGCGGGTCACCCTCCTGTGGACGTGCTGCACTACACTGATACAAAAGAAGTTACAAACGCATGAATTTCATTGACGTAAAAAACAGTGTGTTAAAACCATAATCGTTCTTTGACACGTTCTGAAGTTTTCCCGGTTGGTGCGGCGTCCGGGGCTCAAGCGAAGTCACTCAGACAACCGCGAGGTGAGTCTGGGAGGGCAAGCAAGGGTCTATAGCTAAGCGCTGGTTGAGGCGAACAGGAGCTAATGTCGAAGGCAGGATAGAGTCCCGAGGCGTTGAATTGGTTTATCCGGTTGGCGGTGAGCCCGGAGCCCGAGCAAGATCGGCCTGCAATGAACCCGCAAGGGAGTTGTGGGAATAAGGTCAGCAAGGGTCTAACGCGAGCTACTGGCCGAGACGAATGAGTTCAACATCACCTCGGGACTCTCTACATTTGCGCCGAATTCTGACAAACAACCGCATGTAGCTCAAAGCTCAAGTTGTAACTTCTGCAGTTCTCTTCCTCAACACGCTGCTTGGATGCCTAGACGCTTGCGTATTCCTCCATCTCCGCAGGAATCACACCTCTCGTAGAATGAGCAAGCCATGTCATCCAATGCGTGCTGAGCGCTTTTTTCCACCAGCAGGTCGCGATCATTTGTACGCGTGATTTCTCCACGATGCCAACTTCGAGCCCAGTTCCGCTGGCACTCGCCGGCATCACTCTGCTTTCTCTCATTGAGGAGAATTCAGCATCGCCATCTTTCCCGATGATACGGCCGACTTGTTTTCATTGGAGTTGATCCTCTCGCACTAGCTTGGGCGATTGACGCGAAGCAGTTCTGGTTCTCATCCTATGAGACTTTGCGTGCAGAGTGGAGGGATCGGTGGAAGGCTTCGAAAGTTTGAGCTCTTGTACAATCGATAGGCATGATATTCACGTCAGATCGGACCTGTTCGACGTGATGTTCCAGCATCTCATCGAATGTCTCTAAAGGTAAGAGGGCGAATATCGGTTTCCACTCGAATCGGCCAAGCAATTGGGTCAATATTACATCACAGACGCAATCGCAGGGTGGTTGTCTCCGCAGGTATCGGCATATTCCAGCGAATGGTGCAGGTGGGCAGCACATTGGTGGTGATGCCTCTTTTACTGCATGTGCTGGGGCCTGAGAAGTTCGGAGTTTGGGGCGCAATCGCTTCTCTTTCCTGGTTGAGTGGGATGGTAGATCTCGGCACTGGAACGGCTTTGGTTACGCTGGTTGCGCGCTCCAGTGGCATTGAGCGGTTCGATCAGGCTCGGCGACATATCGCTGGCGCTTTGGGGATTGGCAGCGGATTGGCGGCTTTGGCGCTGCTGGCGGTTGCTGCTGTGTCGTTGCTCAGCGGTGTTCAGGGTCGATTGGGACCTTATCTTATTGCTGCGGTTGGACTTGCTCTCAATCTTCCGCTTAGTTCTGGCAATAACCTCTGGATGGCTCTGCAGGAGGGTTATGTCTCCAGTTCGTGGGAGTTGGTACAGACTTTGCTTGGCACTGGAGGATTGATTTGGGCTTCGTGGTTCACTACGGATGTTCGGGTTTATGTCGCCGTGATTTATCTCGCTCTGGTGCTGGCCAATGCTGGAAGCCTGATTCATCTTTTCGTGCGGCATTCGGAGCTTCGGCCTGAAGGGATTCTGGTGTCTTGGACTGCGATGCGAGAAGTTGCTGGGCAAGGAGTGCTGTACTTTATCCTGGCTGTGACTGGTTCGCTTTCTTACCTGCTGGATAACGTTCTGGCGCTTTCGCTGCTTGGTCCTGAGGCTTCGGCGCGGATGACGATTGCGATTCGAATCTGTTTCTCGTCGGTCAGCGCTCTGGGTGTGATGGCAATGCCGCTTTGGCCGGCGTTTGCGGAGGCTGGTGAACGTGGCGATCGAAAATGGATTCGCAAGACGTTCATTCGGGGAACGGCTTTTTTGGCGGGGCTTGCGCTTGCGGGATCATCTCTACTGCTGATTTTCGGTGAGAGGCTGTTGCGCTTGTGGCTGCATACTAACCTTGGAATTAGTGAAGGTGTGCTGTGGGCGATTTCGGCTTGGATAATCGTGATGGCTCTCTTTCGGGTTCCTGGGCTGCTGCTGAATGGGCTGGCGATTCTTCGCTACCAGATTGTTATCGCCGCGATTTTCACTTCGGTGGCATTGGGACTGAAATTCGTTCTGGCTCCTCGTTTTGGAGTTTCCGGGATACTTTGGTCTACGACTTCAGTGGTTTTTCTATTCGCGCTTCCAGCTTGTATGTGGCGAATTTGGCATTGGTCAGCGCATCCAACAGCGCTCAGGTCTCAGCTTGCGGCTCTCGGTGAACGGAGCGTTTCTGAGCCTTGACCCCACCCTCCACCCCCTATATTCTCGATCTACTAGAATCATGGGTTTGGGGGCAAAATATTGAATAATAAGGATTTAGTTTTTATCCGCCCTTTCGCGCTCGGGTAATTCTCTTTTGGGGACACACCCGATGATTTTCTATGATCTTAAGTCCTTTCGTCTGTGATGGGTGTCACAGTGGATTTGTGATGAAAGATTTCCCAAAATGGGATTAGGCGTGGTTGTTAGGCGTACCTATGCTTGATCTCGATACCAGAGAAATCGCGTCCAAGAGCATCTTGCCGAGTTCTTGCTGGCGCTGTCTTAGCATCAACAATGTTGCTTCAGCACTCAGCCGTACGTGCGGATTTTTGAGAGCTGCCAGCATTTTCTCCGCGAGATCCTCGGCGGAGCCGGCGCGGAAAAACTCAATTACTCCCAAGTCCACTTCACGATTCACGTCGATATCGGAGACGATGGCTGGCGTGGCCGTCGAAACCGCATCGCATGTGGCGAGGCCGCCTGGTGCACCTTCGAAGAGCGTAGGTTGCAGTAACGCTACTGAGCGGCGCATGATGGCAAGCTGGTGGCGCTTCGGTACTATTCCAAGGAAATGGATTCGATCGGCTAATCCGGCTTGCGCAACCCCTGCCTTGAGCAGCTCAAAATGGCCGGGTGCACGGAAGTCGTAGGTATTTCCCGTACAGAAAATGTGGACGTCGGCGAAGCCGGCTTTTCTGACAAGATCTAACGCGTCAAAGGCAGTCTGATGAGACTTATGAACCCAGAACTGGTTGGAGATGATAAAGAATTTTTGCGGTAATTCATAGGGACGAAGCTCGTTGTCGGGTATGTCGGCGAGAAAATCGGGATTCGCAAGCGGACAAAAGGGTAGGCCGAACAGGGTCGCTGTGCACTTGGGGTAAAACTCCTTAATATCACGCACCACGCTTCTCGAAGGTACGATCACCGCGGAAGCTTCGGCGAGGAGGGTTCCAAGCTCCCAATCCCGCTTCAAGCGCTCTCGCATGGTGAAATTTCCCGGCAGTCTCTTATGCTGGAGATCCGCATAGTATGCGATCCACTTCAGAGGGAAACGCGGGCCGGGGCTCGAATAACACGGTAATACGACTTGGGCGTCAATTTCGCGTAAAGCGCGCTCCAGGCCCTTGGGATTGGCATGATAGCTCAGCATTTCGATGCCGAATCCCGTGCTGATTATAGCGTCGCGGACTTGGCCGACCGGAACCACGGCGTCCATCGCCGGTTTCTCGCCCGCCAAAGACCATAGCCAGCGTTTTGTGGTAACCGCGGCCGAGAACATACGCTTTCGTGCTGTTGCGGTCGGCATCAAGACGGGCCAGGTCCTGTCCGGTAAAACTGAACCGATACCTCCGATACATTGCCGCAGGAAATCAACTCCTCCCGTCCAATTGATGAAGCCATCGGCGAGGAATGCGATTTTTGGGGGGGCGGTCCGTTGCATTGATTGATCAGGCTGGTGAGAATTTCCGCGCAGCGCGAAACACATTCAATTCGCTGAGCCGAACGCGCTCCGCAATTTCTTCGTCGTCCTGGTGAAAAACACAAAGGTCGCAGTATTTGGTGCTGTTTCTTCCGGAGAAGTATTCGTGCAACTCCGAAAAGAGCGCGTTATTTTCAAGCTCAGTTGAGAACATGTAATCTCCGCCTGCATCGTAGAGGAGCACACGATGATAACCAACTCTTTTCAACTTGCCGAGCGCTTCCAACCCTCCTGCTCCTTGGACGCTCTGAAGATCGGGATCATACTCAAAGAAGAGCACTGGCTTTTGCCGGGAGATCCAGTCAAGGGCGCTGTTGAGGATGGCGATGTCCATTCCATCAGTATCGATTTTCAGCAGGCGTGAATTCTTAAATCCGGGATGCTCTTCCAGGATTTGATCGAGTGACTTCATGGGAATTGCTGGGCCGCTGGGCGTGCCGTTTTGCGCCAATCTTTTTTGCGCCAATCTGGCGGTGCCATCGTGAACCACAGGCGTTAAAGGCTCTCCTCCGATTCCGACGAAGGAACGCTCGACCACCGAAGGTGGGAGCGTCGCCCTGACATTTTGTTCGAGCAGGGCGGTGAACTTTGGCGTTCCTTCGATACAGAGGATCGGTAGAGGAGCGTACTTATGAATGACGGCGACGGTGTCGCCTACGTTGGCTCCGATATCGATAACGCCGAAGGCGCCAAATCTGGAATAGAGCTGAGCGGCGATTCGGCCCAGATTCTCGGAATGGAGCGGGTAGTCACGGCGTATTAAGGGAAGGTTGTGCGATAGCGGTATGCGAAGGATCGAGCCGCAAAATGTATATTCGATTATCGGGTCACCGAATTGAAGCGCAATTTCGCGGAGAGTAAAGAAAGCTGCGAAGAGAGAGAGACTAACAAAGGTGCCGGTCCTCGGAACGGTCAAGAGGTTCGTCAAGAGCGTTGCGAGTCGCGACACAGAAGGACTACGCATTAAGATGGTCCTCGCGATCGTCTTGTCTGCGATGGAGGTTAGAGTGGTTCAATCGTATTTGTTTCGACATTGAAGACGGGGAGTCGGTGAAGGCCATTATAATTGGTTGGCGATCAAGTTAATCTCATGCGAATCTCTGTCGCAATGTGCACCCATAATGGGGCGCAGTATGTCTGCAAAAACACGAGGGCCAATCGCCATGGTGTACGATGCCTTCTTCATTTCGGGGAATAAATCGGAAAGCCGAGGGGATGCGCAGCGGGCGAACTGATGCGACGGTTCTAGGCTTGACGCCTGCCGCGATTGGCTTCGAGCGTTTCTGCGGGCTGTGGGAAAGCCAAGGGCTCTCTAATTTCTGCTGGGGCTGGTTGGGTGCGCAGCCACCCATTGATTCGGCCTTGAAAGGTAAGCCATTCGTTGAGGGCGAGATTCGTTCTCAGGGTTAGGGCGTGTTTGAGAGCGCGCAGAAGCGGAAACAGGGCGAGGGCTGCGGGGTGCCAAAGGGGGAGCGAATACTTGCGTGAGTTGCTGCCTTCTCCGTAGGCTGACTGATAGCGTTTGCGCTGGCCTTGTTGATCGACTGTTCCGGTGGGCAGATTCTGGGGGTGACCGACGACCAAGTGCGGCTGATATTCGAGATGAAATCCGGCACGGACGGCGCGGTGGAGATAGTCGACGTCGGAGCCGGGATTCAGGAGACTGGCGCCGTTGCCGATCGACTCGTCGAAATTTCCGACTCGCTGGCAGACGGCGCGGCGGTAAAAGATGCTGGTGGAACAGCCGCAGAGGCCGAGTTTGGTCTTGGTGAGGCTGCCGGATGACTTGGGCCAGCGGCAGATGGATTGGCGACCTTGTTCGTCGGCGGTTGGAACGGTGATGCCGTCCCACTCCGGGTGTCTTGGTGAGGCTGCCGGATGACTTGGGCCAGCGGCAGATGGATTGGCGACCTTGTTCGTCGGCGGTTGGAACGGTGATGCCGTCCCACTCCGGGTGCTTATCGAAGAGGTCGGCGAGTTGCCGGAGGAAATCTTGTGGATACCAGCAGTCATCGTCGGGGAATGCGATTACGTCGCCGGTAGCATTTTGCAATCCGAGATTGAGAGCGCGGCAGAGTCCGGGCGGGGACTGGAGCGTCAGCGCGGCGATTTGGGGATAAGAGGCGAGGATGCGCTCGGCCCTGTCATCGCTGTTCTGGTCGATGAGAAGGAGCTCGAATCGGCGGTAGGATTGGGCGGCGAGCGAACGCAGCAGGCGCTCCAATTCGCGCGTGCGGCCGGCGGTGCCACAGATTAGGGTAAAGCGAACCATGTAGCGAACTCTGGGAAAAAGACTTCTTAACTTGCTTCTTTTAACTTGTTTTAAAACCGACGCTCATTGTAACCCGATTCGCGGCTTGGCCGCGAAAGATTCATTGGATGCGTTTTTGAAGAAAGCGTTAGAAGTTAGTGACTACTTTTCCACGTTCGTCCACAATTGAGTGTGCGGAAGAGTACCGACTTTTGTGGGCTGGACTGCTAACGTCTGTTTAAGGCTGTGACTCGTCCTTGGTTTAGCTGCGCGCTTTGCGGTAACTTGTTGTCGTTGGAAGAAGCCATGAGCGACGATGATGGCGTTCCTGTGCACGAAGAGTGCTATGCGTCGGAAGTGGCGAGGGACGAGCATTTGACAAGAGGGCAGCCGTTCGATAATAGCGGCGACGGCGGCCAGGAAAGCCAGAGTTCTCTCGACAGAAAACCCACGATTTCATCACCCCATCCTTATGTCTCACCCCGCGGTAGACGAATAGCCTGAGATAGGCGAACGGCTGGGACGAAAATTTACCCTTGCACTTCGGAGCGCAGGGGGCTCATATCTTTTCGCAGAGGCTCGCCCGGGCCAAATTCGAAATTGACGCGCTCTTGTTCGATGACCAGAGGGCGTTTTTGCACCAGGGTGTGGATGGTTCCGATATATTCGCCGACGATACCGATGAAGATCATTTGCAGCGAAAGGAATAAAAAGACGCCGATAATCAGGGGCGCTATGCCGGCGGAGAAGCGGCTCCAGTAAACCAGCTTATAGATGAGGTATGCGATCGAGACGAGAACGCATAAAAATGCGCAGAAAAATCCGGCGAAGGTGACTACGCGCAGAGGAACCTTGGAGAGATTGGTGATGCCCAGCATGGCCAGGTCATAGAGCGAATAAAAATTGTTTTTAGTGAAGCCGCGCTTGCGGCGGGGCTGGTGGTAGGGGATCTCGAAGTGGGGCAGGCCAATTTCGGAGATCATGCCGCGGAAGTAGGGGTAGGGATCGTCGAACTGCTTGACGATATCGATTACCTTACGGTCGTAGAGGCCGAAGCCGGTGAAATTCTGGATGGTCTCGATGCCGGAGAGGCGATTGACGAGATTGTAGTAGCGGCGGCGAATCCAGAACATGGACCAGTGTTCGTCGCTGGCGGCTTTGATGCCGATGACGACGGCGTAACCTTCCTCCCACTTGCGGATGAGGTCAACGATCATTTCGGGCGGGTCTTGCAGGTCGGCGACGATGCTGATGACGGCGTCTCCGGAGGCCTGATAGAAGGCGTACATCGGAGAGCGGATGTGACCGAAGTTGCGCGTATTGCGGATGATTTTTACGTTCTTATCCTGGGCGGCGATGACCTTGAGTTGATCGACGGTTCGATCAGGCGAGGCGTTGTCGATGAAGATGTGCTCGTATCTATAGTCGCCGGCGGCGATGATGGCGGCGCGCACGCGTTCGTAGAGTTCGCGGACGTTGCCTTCCTCGTTGTAGCAGGGCGTGACGACGGTGATGCTTTTGTTGTTTGCCATTATTTAGTTGCTGAGCCCGCTTTAGTTGCCGAGCCCGCGGCGGGATGGTCATACAAGAGGATGAGATCGTTAGGCAAGTTCATCTCGCGTATCTGATTGGCGATTTCCTGCTGAAATCCGAAGGAGGAGATCAGGATGGGCTCTGGGCGGTCTTTTAACGCGTCGGGGCGCACTATAGGAATGCCTTGCAGGCGCTGGCTCTGGTATTTTGGATTTGAATCGACAAAGGCAACGATGTTGGCAGGTTTCAAGGCGCCGGTCGCGAGCAGACGCTGGGTATGCGTGCCCACGCCCCAGACGATGACGCTGCGGTTGCCGCTGACGGCGTGGTCGATTCTTTGCCTCAAGACGGAATCCATCTCGCGACATTGGGCGACGTAGCGCCGGACGCCGGATTCAGCGTCACGATTGCGCGGGAAATCTGAACGGCGGACGGCCGCATTCTGAAATACTCCGAAGGCGATCGGCACGGGCTTTCCCTTTAGATCCGTCAGGGCGGCGGACTTGGCCTCGAGGGTGCGAAAACTCGATGCCTCCATCAGATATTTGAGAGCCGTGGGAGAGAAGAAATTGATGTGCTCGGTGCTGAATTCCTGAAAGGGCGCTTCGCGTTCGGCCACGTACTTCGTGGCATCGGGCACATCCACATAAAGAATGCCATCGGGGGACAGGAAGCGGCGCAGTGCGGCTACGGCAGGGCCAACGTCGCGGATGTGTTCGAGCACCTGGAGCAGGATGACGAAATCGTAATCATGGTCTCGAATCGGCGGGTCGAATAGAGATCCGGTAAAAACTTCCACGCCGTAGACCTGGCGTGCCAGCTCCGCGCAATCGGGCGCGGGGTCGAGACCGAAGACATTCTTGTATCCAGCTTCTTTGAGGAATCCGAGGAGTCTGCCGTTGGAGCAACCAACTTCCAGGATGCGCGTGTCGCGATGGGGGATGAAAGAGGCGATGTTCTTTGCGACCTGGCGCAATCGCCATTCATCTTCCGGCGATTCCTTGCCGGCGCGATGTTCGTAGGCATATTTCGAGAGTCCACGATAGTACTCGTCGAAGGTGGCTTGCATCGGGATATTGTCGGCGAAGGTCATGCCGCAACCTTGGCAGACGACCACATTGTAGCCATCGAGGAGACCAATGCCATCGAGCTTCTGGAAGGATTGCCGGAAAAGCAATTCGGAGGAATCGTTGGCGCAAACGGGGCACGGGCGTGGTGTTGTAGCTTTCGGCGACAATTCTATTCCTCCCAGGTTTCGATCTGTATTTCGATCTATGTCTCATTCTTTTTCAGGCCCAGTTGATACTCGAATTCGGCGGCTTCGCTGCGGACGCCTTTGGGTCGCGGCGAATTTGTGGGGCGATCGATTCCGCGGGCATAGATGGCAGCTTTCAGCGATGGAATGCTGGCGTAGGGGCTGTCGATGTCATCGATCATGATGGCTTCATCCTGTTGCAATGGGCGCAGAAGGACTTCGCCTCGCATCAGTTCACGGCAGGAGATCTGGCCTTTTTGCAGCGGGATGGCGAGGTAGACGTCACTGTCGGTGAGGATGTGGCCCTCGGGCAGGTTGCGTTTTACATAGACGCCGCGGAGCAGGGTGTCGAGATATTCGAGTTCGCGGGGAAGGATGAGACGGCGCTGGGTGCCGGGGGCTCCGCACATGGATTTTGCTTTGTGATAGGCCTTGAACCACTCGTCGACTTGGTTCGGCAAGGAGTTGTAGGGCGAGACTCGGATGCCGTCATCATCGATGTCGATGTGGCGTTCGAAGGTGCGGGCGCCTTTCGCGTAGGCGATCAGCATGGAGGCGGTCCAGTCGTGGTATTCGTGAGTGGAAAATCCGATGACGTGATTGGGGTAGCGCTCGCGGAGGAAGTCGATCTGATTCATCTCCAGTTCGTTGTCTTCGGAGGGATAGAGCGAGACGCAGTGGTTGATCGCCAGAGGAATGTGACGGTTGTCGAAGAAGCGAACCATGTCGTCGATGTCTTTCAGGGACGAGCCTCCGGTGGAGACGATTACGGGCTTGTTCGCTTTGGCGATCTTTTCGATCAGAACCCAGTCGTTGAGGTCGGAGCTGGCAATTTTCAGGATCTGGATGCCTAGCTCGCAGCATAGTTCGACGGAGCGCTCGTCGAAGGGCGTGGCCATGGAGATGCAGCTTGCCTGGCGGATGGCATTGACGAGCTTGGCGTAATCCTCGATCGACATCTGGGTGTCGAGGGTTTTCTTGATGTAGCGGACGTCGGTGCGGGCGCGGAAATCCCTATGAATGAAGTTGTCGACGTCGCGAATTTGCAGCTTGATGGCGGCGCGGACGTTGTTGAAGCGCACCACCTGCGCGTAGGCGGAGATAATTTTCAGGCCGCGGTCTACTTTTCCGAGATGATTGTTGGCTAGCTCCAGGACAAACAAGTCATCGAAAATATCTGCGCCGGTCATGGGTTGCCTCCCCGCTTGCTGCTTGGTCGTTCGTCGTTAGTTGTTCGTCGCTTGCGATTCATCGTTGCTGCTTCGTTAATTCTGACGCGTTAATCTGTTGACTCGTTAATCTTTGATGATGTTTGATGCTAACTCTTCCGGATCGAGGAAGGGATACATATCCTCTAACGCGGGGGTTACGATCTTGCCATCGGGCAACTGCTTTGATTTTATTCGTGGTTCGAACTCCTGCTTCGGGTCGAGCATGACTTCGATCAGGGCGGGGCCGGGTTCGTCGAGGGCCTGCTCGATGCGAGGTATGTCTGACGCGCTTTCGATGCGCACACTCGGGATTCCGTAGGCACAACCTACTTTTACGAAGTCGGGAAATGAAACGCCGCTGGTTGGGCCGGAGCCGGTCAGTCGTCCCTCGAAGAAATTCGATTGCGTGGTGCGGATGGAGAGATAGCCGCCGTTGTTCAGGACGAAAAGTTTGACGGGAAGCTGGTGATGCTTGATGGTTTGCAGCTCCTGAATGTTGAGTTGAAGACTGCCATCGCCAGCCATGCAGATTACCCGGCCGCCGTTGCGGGCTACGGCGGCGCCTACTGCCGCGGGGAGATCGTATCCCATGGATGCCGAGCCGGAGTTCGAGATCAGGCGCTGGCCCATGCGAATTTTAATGACTTGAAAAGAAACGATGCAGGCTGTGGCATCGCCGCAGATTACTACGTCGTCTTCGGCGAGAAGGTTTGAGAGCTGATCCATGAACTGATAGGGGTCGAGCGGAGAGGACTGTTTGCGCCTGTGATCTCTCATCACGGGATAGCGTGCTACGCGCTCGCGGCACCAACTGAGCCAATCGTGATGGATGGGCTGGTAGTTGGAGCGGTCGCATTCCACTGCCAGCGCTTCAAGAAAAAACTTTAGGTCGGAGTGAATGCCGAGATCTGGACGAACTAGCGGTTTGTCTAGCTCGGGAGCATCGATATCGACCTGAATTTTGTAAGCACGCGGAGCGAAGGACTGCCAGTTGTAACTGACCTGGCGGACGTTGAGGCGCGAACCTAGAACCAGGACCAGGTCAGCATTTTGCACGCTGAAGTTTCCAGCTCGGTCGCCGATGGTGCCGGGGCGTCCGCAATAGAGCGGATCGTCGCTGGCAATGAGATCGTGCGTCCAGGCGGTGGTTACCGGGATCTGCAGCTTCTCGGTAAGCTGGCGGAATTCATCTAGCGCGTCGGCCAGCCTTACGCCGGTTCCGGCGACGATCACTGGCCTTTTTGCGGCGCGAATTCGGGCGAGCACTTGGCCGCATTGCTTTCTGGCTTCGGACTCCTTCCATAGGGGAGGATCGTCCGCCGGGTTGTAGGGTTGCAGGTCGCCTTCATCGATTTGGGCGGATTGCACATCTACGGGGATGTCGAGCCAGCATGGGCCCGGACGGCCGGACTTTGCCAGATGCCAGGCGCGTTCCAGGTGATAGCGAATCCAATTGGGATCGTCGACCAGCACGGCGTACTTGGTGATCCCCTTCACCATGCGGACGATATCGACTTCCTGATCGCCTAACTGCCGCAGGCCTCTTGTGCCGGTGGTCGCCATGCAGGTTTCGCGCTTCACCTGACCTGAGACTACTAACATCGGGATCGAGTCGGTCCAGGCACCGAAGACTCCGTTGAGAGCGTTGATGCTGCCCGGGCCGGTCGTCACGTTGACCACGCCGGGGGTTCCGGTTATGCGCGCGTAGGCTTCGGCCGCCATAGCGGAAGCTTGCTCGTGATGATTGCAGATGTAGTGAATGCGATGCTCTTTGCCGATACTGTCGTTGAGGTGCATGGCGCCGCCGCCGGTGACGAGGAAGATGTGCCGAGTTCCCCAGTCGGCCAGGCGTTGCATGATGTAATCGGAGAGCTTGAGTGTCGTCGTCATTATCGTGCGGCTCCGGCGGGATCAGGCGCGGGCGAACTGCAGATCCCTCGCTTCGCTCGGGATGACAAACTGTCTTGCAATGCGGGTTCCTTGAGGTCCGGGGCGGTCGATTGGTTCCAGTTGAGGGTGCGCTCGATGGCTTCTTGCAACGATATCTGGCAGCGCAAACCTAGTTCATTTTGCGCTCTTGCTGTGCTGGGGACGTAGCGAGCTACGGGCGCGCCTGGGATTGGTTTTTCTGCGATGTTAACTGGCGTTCGTGGCGATGCGGTTGCTGCGATCCGGCTGGCCAACTCGGCTATGCTGATAGGTTCTTCTGAGCCCACGTTATAGGCCCGGCTCGATTCTCCCCGGAAGAAAATTGTCCAGAGCCAGATCATCAGATCGCTGGCATACATATAAGAGCGGATGGTGGTACCGTCGCCACGCACTGAGATTGGGATACCGGCCAGTTGGTCGCGGATAAAATTTCCTATGGCGAAGTGGGCGTCCAGCTTCATGTATGGGCCTACGAAGGCAAAGCACCTGGCAATTTTTGCTTCGAGATTCGATTGCCTTGCCTGCAGCACGCAGAGTAGCTCGGCGGCGCGCTTCCCTTCTCCGTATGCTGATTGTGCATCGAGTGGGTCGGGTCCGCCTGCGAAATCTTCCGTGAGGTGGGAGATATCGGCGGGTTGCTTGCCATAGACTGCACCGGAACTGGTCAGGAGGAATTTCTTCACTCCTGATTGCGACGCGAAATCCAGACAGTGGCGTGTGCCTTCGACGATTGTGTCGAACATTAACATCGGTCGTTTCGCGTTCAGTTCCACGCTTGACTCAGTGGCTGCGTTGATTAGATGAGAGAAACTTCCGGCGGGAAATGAGAAGTTGCTTACGTCTCCGACGATGATTTCGAAAGTGCCGTCCGCAGTATCAAGGTGCGGCAGTTGAGGTTTTAGCTTCTCCGGCGATCTAGTGAGGATGGCGGCTGTCGCATTCAGGTGAAGACGGTGATTCGCCCACGCGAAGGTTTCGAGGAGCCAGCATCCGAAGAAGCCGGTTGCGCCGGTGATGAAAATCCGGTTGCCGCGAAGTTCGTCCCACTGATCGCGCGTATGGTCGAGCACATGATCCAGATCGCCGGCTAGTGGGTTCGCTTTGATCATCCAGCTCTCAGCCGTCAACGCGCCGCTCCTGTGTTTGCCGATGGGACCAGCATGTTCGGGACGGCCTGGAAGGTTTCAATCATGTAATCGAGCATGGGGCGGGTCAGGCCGGGATAGACGCCGATCCAGAACGACTGGTTCATAACTCGATCGCTGTTAGTTAGCTCTCCGGGTACGCGATACAGGACGTTTTGATAGGCGGGCTGACGCACCAGGTTGCCGCCGAAGAGCTGGCGGGTGGCAATCTTTTTTGCATTCAGAAAGTCGATAAGTGCGTTGCGGGAGAATGGCGCGGTCTCGCGCACCAGGAGCGGCATTCCGAACCAGCTGGGATCGGAGTTTTTCGTCGCTTCGGGTAGAACGAAAAACTCTTCGACGTCTTCGAGGCCTGCCTTCAAGTAAGCGAAGTTTCTGCTTTCTCGCCTCGATGAATGATGGCAGTTTTTTTAATTGCGCTACGCCTACGGCGGCTTGCATGTCGGTGGCTTTCAGGTTGTAGCCGATGTGGGAGTAGATATATTTGTGATCGTAGCCGTGGGGCAGTTCGCCTAATTGCCAGTCGAAGCGCTTGCCGCAGGTGTTTTCTTTGCCGGGATCGCACCAGCAATCGCGGCCCCAGTCGCGAAAAGATTCTACCAGCGTTCTTAGCAGCGGCTTTTCGGTGAGAACGCATCCGCCTTCGCCCATGGTGATGTGGTGCGCGGGATAGAAACTTGTGGTAGCCAGATCGCCGAAGGTGCCGACTTTTTTGCCGTTGTAGGTTGAGCCTACGGCATCGCAGCAATCTTCTATCAGCCACAAGTTATGCTGCCTGGCAAATCGTGTGACGGCTTCAATATCGAAGGGATTGCCTAGTGTGTGGGCTACGATGATCGCGCGTGTGCGATCAGAACGCGCGGCTTCGAGTTGGGTTACATCGATGTTGTAAGTCGGAATTTGGACGTCAACGAACACCGGAACCAAGCCACATTGGATGATTGGATTTACGGTTGTCGGAAAACCGGCGGCTACGGTAATCACCTCATCGCCTGGCATTAGTCTGCGCTCGCCGAACCTTGGCGAGGTCAACGCGGAGACCGCCATTAAATTCGCGGAGGAGCCTGAGTTGACGAGAATGGCTTCACGGACTCCAATGAAGCGGGCAAATTCTCTCTCGAACTGGTCGGCGAAGCGGCCGGTGGTCAGCCAGAAGTCGAGCGCCGCGTTCACCAGGTATTCCAGTTCTACCTCGTCGAAGACTCGGCCGCTTACCGGCATCGGAGTTTCGCCGGGAACGAACTCGCGCCTGGGAAATTCTTCCCGAAAATATTCGGGAAGCAGGGCGCAGATTTTTTCGCGCAGACGATTGGAGGCTTCGTTCACAGGGCGTTCGCGGGCCTCCCAACCCTGGCGGGTTCGCCGAGGAGGTCGCGATACCAGGCGATGGTGCGTTCCAGACCTTCATCAAGAGTAAATCCGGGCTTCCAATTCAGCATTTGTCGTGCTCGCTGGGCGCTCAGGTACTGGTGGCGGATCTCTTTTAATGGGCGATTGCTGAATTTCGGGAGCGAAGTCTGAACCCATTTTTTCAAGGATCTTTTCTACCAACTGCAGCACCGTCACTTGGATTTCGTTCGAGAAGTTGAAGGCCATGCCGCGCAGTTCGGGATTGGACGAGGATGCGTTCCGCCAGCAGCATGTAAGCCGCGGCGCCGTCTTCGACGTAGAAATAATCGCGAACGTACTTGCCATCGGAGCGGATGATCGGCCGCTCGCCGCGCAGCACGCGAACGGATGGTGCCCGGCACGATGCGGTTCCAGTTCAGATCGCCGCCGCCGTAGAAATTGCCGCAGCGCGTGATCGCCACCGGCAGATCAAAGGTTGTGGCGTAGGTTTGGGCGATCAGGTCGGCGCAGGACTTGCTGACGTCGTAGGGATGCCGGCCCTGCAGCGGCATGTCCTCGGAGTAGGGCAGCACGGTTCCTGATCGCCGTAGGCCTTGTCGGAAGAGGCCACCACGATGGCTTTCACGTGGGCGAGCGGCGGCAAGCTTCGAGCAGATTCCAGGTGCCCCGAATGTTGCTTTCGAAGGTCGAGATCGGATTGCGTTCGCGATTCCGACTATGGTCTGGGCGGCGAGATGGAAGACGGTCTCGACTTCGTATTCGCCGAGCGCGCGTTCGAGGAGGTCGCGATCGCTCATGTCGCCGCGGACGACGTTGACGGCTTCGAGTCGGCCGGTGCGCACGACTTCGCACTGCGGCACCCAATCGCGCTACCAGGCAGACCACGTCTGCGCCGGCTTGCATGAGGCGCCTGGTCAGCCATCCGCCCACCAGGCCGGTGGCGCCGGTCACCAGGACGGGCCGGTCTCGCCAAAATGGCGCGTCAAGTCCCAGACCTTCCATGGAGCTTGCTCCGGTTGCTCCACAGTTCGTTCAGGATACTGGTATTCGCGATAGGTGTCCATCGCGTAGAAGAAGCCATCGTGCCGATAGGCCATCAGCTGGCCTTCGGCGGCCAGTCGTTCCAGCGGCTCGCGCTCCAGGACGCACTCGTCGCCGTCGAGATAATCGAACACCTCGCGCTCGAAACACGAAAAAGCCGGCGCTGGCCCAAGCGTCGGTGCGCGGCTTCTCGATGAATCTTCTGCACCTGTCCGGCCGTCGTCAATCTCCAGGATGCCGAAACGCGAGTGGGCGGTAACGGTCGTGACTGTCGCGAGTTTGCCGTGGCTCTTGTGGAACGCCAGCAGCTTGCGCATGTCGACGTCGCGCGACGCCGTCGCCATAGGTCACCATGAAGGTATCGCCGTCGACGTATTTCTGGATGCGCTTCAAGCGGCCGCCGGTCATCGTGTTCAGGCCGGTTTCGGCCAGCGTGACGCTGGAAATCCCTGCTCTTCGTGCACGGTCGTTGTAGCGAATTTGCGATTTGCTGCCCGAGGCAGATGGTGAAATCGTTGTTCATGGCCTCGTAGTTCAGGAAATATTCCTTGATCATGTTGCCGCGATAGCCGAGGCAGAGCACGAAATCGTGAAAGCCGTTGTGGGCATAGATCTTCATGATGTGCCAGAGGATGGGCCGCCCGCCGACTTCGACCATGGGCTTGGGACGGAATTCGGTCTCCTCGCGCAGGCGCGTTCCGAGTCCGCCGCATAGCACGACAACTTTCACGAAACTCTCCTGGGCGGCTTTGGATCATCCTGCCAGGCCCTATTGTTTGATTGTTGCCCAGCTCGCGAAATTGTGCGTGTGACCGAAGTACTCACGATTTCCATCTCACCTCGAATGGGCCGACAATGGCGCGATTCGGGAACTCTCGTTCCAGGGCGGCCCTGAGATCTGGGGGCACCGTGGCAGTAAACGGAACGTCCTCGTCCTTCAAAACTATAAGGTTGACGTCGTGTTCGCGGAGCGCTGCCATGACCACTTTTGTTCCCTCGGAGGGATCATAATTGGCACGGAATAATGTCGCGGTTGCGTCGCGCAAGCCGTTGAGAAAATAGACTTCGGGACAACCTGGAGCTGCAAATGTATATTCGCCGCGCACATGTTGTGTAATGACCGCACTTAACTCGTTGTAAGGACCTGCAAAGTATGGGGATACGCGGAGCCCTCCACCGCGGGGCATATCCAGCCTTGCGGTTTGTTCGTTAGGGCGATACTGCTGGCCCATATTGATAACGAACCCTGGTGTAACTGCTAGCGCTATATACAAAACGCAAAAAAAGAATGCCGGAATTAAGACCAATCTGGGTGGCGCTTCGAGCTGATTTACCAGCACCGTTGCCGATAAAAAAGCGAAGGGTACAACGTAGCAGTAATAGCTGTTCCCACTGTAAGGGAATTGGATCAAATTGGTCGTCGCGCATACGGACAATACCAGAAATATCTTTTCTTGTTCGGTGGCGTCCAGCCTCCCGCGCATCGACCAGAAAGCCAGCAAAACCGTACCTACGACAACCACGAACGGCAGAAAAGACCAGATGGTTGACCATACTGCCCGGTCTACATAGGGGTGGGTGCGAGCGAAATATATTACGACTGGTATTGCCGCAAAAAAAAGCACCCCGATTGCCTTCGCGATCCGGTTGCCTGTCATGAAAACAACCAACACAAGTGCCAAATCGACGGTGATGCCGATGATCAACTTCATTACCGATGGCGGGCCAGAAACGTTTTGAAGATGCACCTGGACCGAACCAGAGATCCCTTGGAAGACTTGAAAGACCTTACCGGCGAGGATGTAAGGAATCAGGAACAGGGCGATTGGAAGTACCACTCCAGCCGTGAAGGGCGCCACCTCGCGAAACAGGAAAAAAAACCTTCGGCCTCTATCTTTGGCACTGTAAAACTCGAGCCAAAGTATACCCGCTCCAACGGCGAGATTAGGCGCCCAAAAATAAGGGTAAGTCGCTCCATTGGCTGCTTTCCGCAAAACAAGGAGAACCAGAGTTTCGTAGACGAGCACGGTAGCCGTGAGAAAAATTCTATACAGCGCGACCTCACGACGGCTCTCCAACTCTGTTCCGGGGGTCACCACTTCGCGAAACAGCAAGAACAATAGCACTCCGGCAACGAAATAGAGCCCGCTGACTTTAAATAGGCACGAGGTGCCGCCGCACAATCCCGCTATAAAGAGCCACCGATTTCTGGGGATATCGATGTAGCGCAGCAGTGCTGCCAAGCCGAAAGTCCCGAAGAACAGGTTGTACCAAGAGGGCATGGCGGCCGAATAGTTGGGTATGCTCCAGGCCACTGCCAGTAAGGTGACCGCCCCCGCAACAGGCGCTGAAACAAAGTGGCGGGCTGAATAATAAAACGCTGGCACCCAGAGAAGAAAGAACAGGAACAGCATATAACGCATACTGGCCAGGTTCGTTCCAAACATTCGGAACGATAGCGCATTTAGATAATCCAAGCCGCCGGTATAGTTCTCGGGGAAATCCCGATGCGGAAGTTCTCCATTGAGAACAGATTCCGCAGATTGTGCGATCTCGCCTTCGTCCCATGGGAACCATCCTCGCTTAAGCCCGCTTCCCGCGTATAGTGCGCTCAGCAAAAGAACGAAAGCAAACACAAGCCGGCGAATGATCGGGGACTTTACTTCAAGGAATTGCGTTCGCGTGCCAATTGGAGCCTGGGGCAACGTTGGCGGCGAGGAAAGAGAATCGGCCAAAACCTCGGTAGCGCCAATTCCGTAGGATTTTCTGTACTCGGGGAGGACCATTGGAGTTGGCGATGGCCGCTTCTGGCTAATGCATTGATTTTACATGCTGATATCGTGGGCAGCAAGCCGGTGCTATTAACCATCTCGAAGCCGGTTTCATGTCTTTAATGGTACTTAATAAGGTGGTGAGGTGCCTTCAGCGATATAAGTGTTGTGGGGCCAAAGTTAGCGGCATTGTCGCGGCGTTGCAGTCCGCGCACAGCGTGCTTTCTTTGAGGTCGATCCACTCTACGGCGTGGGAAGGGGCCATGGCGCAGCTATAGTCTTCGCAGTGCGTCAAGTTCAGAGTGTGTCCTAATTCGTGAACTGCTTCTTTGACGACACGGTGCTTAAATAGTTCCGCGTCAGGGACGAAGCCATAGAACTCCTGGCGTAAGCGGTAGGCGGAGACCAGGGCGCAAGGTCCGCCGATCTGTGCCTCTCCGAAAACGAAGGTAAGGATCGGAATGTAGAGGTCGACGGCTGCGACGCCCAAGACCCTCCAGGACTCGGCGGTGATAAGACCTTGCATGCGATGCAGAATTTCTGAGGAGTGATATTGCTGTCGCTCTCCGTGGTAGGCGAATTGAGGATCGAGATGGAAGGGGAGGATCTTGCAGGAGACGCGAAAAGTTTTCGCGATGGCGGGAACGAGATCTTTCAGTAGGCCGTCATCGACATTCCCGATCGGCAACAGTTGCAGCAGCTTCATTGAACCAGTTCCCGATTGCCAGTTCTCAGTTCTCGCTCTCAGTTTCGGTGGCGGGACCAAATATTTTTCTGAGAAGTTGATCTATCTCATTTCGACGGTTGTGCGGCTCCAACCGTACTTTTTCAGCTTGTGATAGAGGGTCACCCGGTCGATATCGAGCATCTCCGCGGCGTGACTCTGATTGCCTCCACACTCTTCCAGCACGCGCAGAATGTGGGCGCGTTCGATATCCTCCAACTTTTTTCCGGAGGCCGTCGCGATGCCTGGCGTCTTGAAGATGAAATCCTGCTCTTGCAGTTCGGGCTCGTGTCCCACGACCATGGCACGCTCGACGGCGTTTTCCAATTCGCGGACGTTTCCTTGCCAGGGCTGCTGCTGCAGTTGATTCATGGCCGCATGGGAGACGCGGGAGATGCGTTTGTTCATAGCCAGAGAGAATTTGCGAACGAAGTGGTCGACTAACACTGGGATATCCTCGCGGCGTTCGCGCAACGGCGGCAGCTCGATGCGGAAAACATTGAGCCGATAGAAAAGATCGGGACGAAACTTCCCTTCCTCGATCAATTTCTCCAGGTTTTTGTTGGTCGCGGCAACGCAGCGAAAGTCGACCTTAATATTTTGGTTGCCGCCGACGCGAGTTATTTCCCGTTCCTGCAGCACGCGAAGGAGATCGGTTTGGGTTTTCAGGCTGATGTCGCCGATCTCATCGAGAAATACGGTTCCACCCTCGGCGATTTCGAACTTGCCTTTTTTGCGATATTGCGCTCCGGTAAATGCGCCTTTTTCGTGGCCGAAGAGTTCGCTTTCCAGAAGCGTCTCGGTTAGAGCGCCGCAGTGGATGGCCACGATGGGGTGGAATCTTCGCGGGCTGGCGTGATGGATGGCACGCGCCACCAATTCTTTCCCGGTTCCGCTCTCACCTGTGATCAGCACGGTCGCGTCGGTGGGTCCGACCGTCTCAATGGCATCGAAGAGCTTGCGCATAGGCGCGCTCTGTCCGATGATGTCGCCCGGACGCGCAATTTCGGCTACGGTCTCCCGCAGGAGGACGTTCTCATGGAGAGTGCGTTTATGGGCAATCGCGTTCTTAACGAGGTGGGCGATCTCATCGGGATCAAGAGGTTTGGTAACGTAGTCGTAGGCGCCGTTCTTCAGAGCGGCGACGGCGGTCTCGACGGAGGCATAGCCAGTCATAATAATTACGGCCAAGTCAGGATCGATTTCATGCATACGACGTTGCAGTTCGATGCCGTCAGTACCATGCATCTTGATATCGACTAAGGCAGCATCCCAACGTTGTGCGGCCATCTTAGTAAGTGCGTCGCCGGCGTTTTCTACGGTAGTTACTTCGTAGCCTTCTTCGCGGAACCATTTGCCGAGCGAATCGCGCACGCTCAGCTCGTCGTCCACGATCAGCATTTTTCCTTGTGTAGCCACTGCTATCACCTCCCCGTTATGGCTTCATCTCCGGCTTCGACGGCAGCGAGCGAAGCATCGGGGACCTGAGTTGGCAGCGTCAGGGTAAAAGTTGTGCCACAACCGAACTCCGATTCAACTTCAATTCGTCCCTTATGGCGTTCCATGATGCCGCGAGCGATCGCCAAGCCCAGACCGGTTCCGGTATCTTTTGTGGTCATGAAGGGTTCGAAGATATGCGGCAGCACATCGGGAGCGATGCCTGCTCCGTCGTCACGAACCATAATTTCGATTGCATTGGTGGCGTTACTTGTCCGATCGCTGATCCACAAGGTGCCGCCGCCTGGCATGGCATCGATGGCATTCATAATCAGGGCCAAGATGACTTGTTCAATCTGCGCTGGATCGCACGGTACCAGGGGCAGGCCTGACTCGAGGTGCAGTTGCAACTCAACTCCGACCAGGTCCAGTTGATGGCGCACCAGCAGCAAACAGCGATCTATTACCGCATTCAGATCAGTGGACTGGACGTTCATTGGTGCGGTTCGGGAGAGACTGAGCAGGTTCTTGATCAGATCGCCGCAACGGCGGCTTTCAGTGGCGATTAATTCGAGACATTCCATGGTCTCATGACGTTTTTCACGCTCGGCCTGGCCGGTGCCCACCCATTTCCGAAGCAGCTTGGAATAGGTCAGAATCCCAGAGAGGGGATTGTTCACTTCATGCGCTACGACGGCGGCCATCTTTCCGATAGAAGCCATTTTTTCAACGTGCAGAACATGATCGTGCGCGCGCTGGAGCTCTGTGGTCTTCTGCTCGACGCGATCTTCTAGAGTTTTTGCCCAATTGACGATTTCTTCGTTTGCCGCGTGTAACTGCGAACTCATACCGTTGAAGGAGCGAGCCAGGTCGCCTACTTCATCCTGGGAATGCACTTCGATCTGGTAGCCGAGGTCGCCGCTGCAGAGATGTTCGGTACCACGCTTGAGGGCGTTGATTGGTTTTCCTACGACCTGCCAGACAAACAGCCAGCTCAACACGGTCACAATCAGCATGGCGCCGGCTGTGTAATAGAGCATGCGGGCGCTGCTGTCGGCGAGCTGCACATCGGCTTTTGCTAATGATAAGTTAGTGTCTAAGACGCCCAAAACCTGTTGGCTGGCAGCATGCGCATGGCACTCGACGTTCGAGCAACTTGGCTGGTTCTCAATGGGACTGATAATTCCGAGCACACGTTGTCCTGCTGCATTTCGATAAATGCGAAAACGATGGGGACGATTCAGGCGCGTGAGGGGCTGTGATTGGGCATGGCAGCCGTAACAGGATTCGGCAGTCTTATCGAGTAAGTGGCTAACTTCGGTCGTGTCGGTGGAGTATCTTATCCGGCCCTCCTGATCGAGAATGCGGACCTTAATGACACCGTCGCCGTCTGCCATAGTTTCTATTGTGTGATAGAGTCCCTCACGATCGTTGCGCAACATGTAGTAAGTGGTGCTGCGGTTGATTACTTCGCTGACGCGCTCGGCGCTCGCCAAAGTGGCCGCTTCCAGATCCTGGCGATGGAGTCGGATATTCAGGTATCCGAGCAGGCCGAAGATGGCAACCATGACCGCGAGCAGCGAAACAATCAATTTTGTACCAATGCTGTGAGCCAGCCGCTTCGATCTTAAATCTCTGCGAGTTGGTTCAATCTCCCGCATGGCCTAACACCGGTGTGGCAACAGCCGCTGGCGCTTCGAATTCGGATCGTACCTGCGGCCTCACAGCATGTTCTGTTTCTTCGCCGAAGATAGGCAGGTATCTCACGGCCACTCCAAAGGAGGCAAAACCCAAGGCGACGATCATTAATGTTATGGAAAACTCCGTCCACTTAGGAACGTAGTGATGACCAACGTAGGTCTCAAAGCCGATGAGAGCGATGTTGAGCCGGTTGGTGATGAAGCCCAGGACAGTAAAGATCGAGGCTAAATATAGCCACTGCGGCGAGAGCCTGGCTTTCTTGAAGCTGAGTATGCCGATAGGAATTACGAACGTCAGCACCAGCTCGAGCCATAGAAAGTACGCTTCATAACTGGGTCTAAAAATCTGCCGAAGCATGCCACGGTGAAAAAAGTCCTCGAAGCGCAGCAGCGCATTTACCCAAAGAGCAACCAGTAAAGCGCCACCCAGCGTGACCAGAACGGAAAGCTCAAGGTGCCGGCCAAAGACTTTTGCGCTTTGAGTGGACTCAAAGATTGTCATGGCCAGACCTACCGCGATGGCCGATCCGAAGAAGAAGAAAGGCAGTGCGGGGGAATACCAGAACGGGTGAAGTTTGCTCGGCATGATCAGATAAAGGGAGCCAAGCGAGCTCTGATGCAGAGTTGAAAGCAAGATACCCAAAACGATCAGCGCCGGGTAAATTTTCTTAATCCACTTGATTGGAGCCTTCCAATCAAGCGCTTCGAAAACGTTGGGAAGGAATTCGAAGAAAAGGACAGTGGTGTAAGTCATTACGCACATGCCCACTTCGAACATTACGGAGTGCGGATTCATGTAAATAAGCTGATGCCAGATGTACCAGGGCCTACCAAGATCGAATAACAGTCCAACAATGAAGAGTACATAGCCGAGGAACGCGGTCAACACAGCCGGGCGTGCGACTGCGTGCAAGCGCTCGACGTTGAACAGGTACACTGCGCCGACCATGATGAAGCCGCCAGCGGCCAGCATGACTCCGCAGAGGCAGTCGAAGCCGATCCAGAGACCCCATGGGAACTGGTCGGTCATGTTTGAAACTGCGCCCAAACCGTGGAAGTAGCGAATGTATGAAGAATACAGGCCGAGGGCCATCACTACGATGAATACAACTCTCCAAAAAGTCAGTTTGATCTTCACTTTGCACCCCCGGATTTTGCATCCTTGTTCCGCTTCTTTTCTTCAGCCTCAGCAGCGGCTACTTCGTCACGGCGATGCGAAACCCAATAGATGCCACCTAATGCCAGAGTCCAAACTGGGACAAAGTCTGGAATTCTGTCCATTACTCGCCCAGTGTATTCGGGCATGGGAGTGTCGCCAATTTTTGCCGGGTCCGGATAACCGTAGGTTTGAGCTTTTTCGCTGGAGATTATAAGTACTGATGTTCCGCCAACTTCGTTGAGGCCATAGATATAAGGATAGTAACTTGATGGATTCTGGCGGAGACGATCCTTCGCTTCACTAATAAGATCATCGCGCTCGCCAAACTTAGTTGCGCCAGTGGGACAGATTTCGGCACATGCGGTCTGCAGGCCGAGCGCTATGCGGTCAGGGCACATAATGCACTTGCGGACCCTTGGATTCAGCGATTGCCATTCATACTTAGGTTGGCCAAAGGGGCAGGCGACCATGCAATAGCGGCAGCCGATGCATTTCCAGACGTCATATACGACTGGACCCGCGGCCGTCTTATGAAAGGCTCCAACGGGACAGACCGAAGCGCAGGCGGGTTTCTGGCAGTGCATGCATAAGCGGCGCATGAATTTGTCGTCCTTAGTAAGGACAACTGTGTATTTGTGTTCGGACTGTACCGGCTCGGCGGCTACGGCGTCGTCATATCGCAGATGATTTTGTTGGGCGCAAGCGCTTTCACACTGCTTGCAGCCGATGCACATCGTAGCGTCATATAAGATGGCTTTGCTCATAGAAGTAACTCCTTATTGCCGATGCTCCGAAGCGTGACTTCCGTTCCAGCGGGGCAATGTCAATATGAATGCGCGCTGCAGGGATGGTGCCAGGCTTGGGAACCATACAAACTCTGCGTGGGAAGGTCGTACAAAAAGAACCGGGTCCGGTGAGTTCTGCGACCGGATCCCGGCGAACTGATCCTTCTGGGAAGGCGAACGAGGGAGAAGATTTCCGGCTGGCTACGGATCGGCCAAGAGTGCTTCCGGTTTGCCGAGTTTTGCTGGACATCCTCACCTAATCCTCACACTTCTTGTGCCGCTGCCGGCCATTGTTCGGCGGCAACGTACAAAAGGAGCAACGAATTACCGAACCACAAGCTACTTCTGCAACGTACGAATGTAAGTGACAACGGCTTTCGCATCGTCAGCGGACAGACTTTTTACTGGACCGGGGTGCTTTGCTGTTCCCGAGATGGCTGTTTCGAGTTCGCTATCCGACTTTTTCTTCTCATCCGCCGAGATAAGGCTCGGAGCTTTCATTGCGGGTTTGCCAGCTGCGTCCGCACCGTGGCAGGCTGCGCATTTTGTTTTGTATAGAGCGGCGCCGTCCTGGGCCCAAGATAGATTCGGGATCAGGATGAACAAGGCCACCGCCATTGTTATTACCAGAATTACGAGCTTGGTCGTCTTCATGATTTCGTGTTTTCTCCTTGTAAAATTTTGCAACTCGATGAAACCTGCGGCTCCTTCCAGAAACCATATTTGTATTGCGAAAGTAACCACAGTTACAGACGGTTTAGAAAGAACGTTACAAAACTCAGCAAACTGACCGCTGTCTATAAGAGAGTTTCAACGCTGTGGCGTATCGCCGCAGTGACCCGTGTCACCCTAAATGGTGACTCCATGGCTGCAAGCAAGAACAAAGGAAGCGGGTTTAGCGGTCACTTCTGGAAGTGATCTATGTCACAGTCGCGAAATGATGGACGATGGACAATTGCAGTCGAAGAGGAACTATGTTGACGAAGTTAATAGATACGGTCTTTGGTTGCGCTCTCTTTAGTTGCGCTCATAGCCACTACAGCTTTCCCCGGACTGTTCGCAGCCGGCGCGCCGCAGCCTGTCGTCTGACGGGGACCTACGTGGTGTGCCTCGATTGCGGGAAAGAGATGGCGTATGACTGGAGTAATATGACGGTTGTTAAGTCCGAATCTCAGTTGCGACACTATACGCGATCGATGGTGGGTAAGCAGGCAGCCTGAGCTTCATAACCGGCCGCAGCAAAATAAATCGCACGATCGAAAAACTGTTCCAGCATCTGCAACAGTTCCAGTTCTCCCAGGATTTCGACCGCGCGGTCCATGACCGCCTCGCTTTTCAGGAACTCCCAGAGATTTTCTTTCGTGAGGACGATTGCCTGGATGAGTTCACTGAGTGGAACGTTCTGCGTTGCCCGGAGCGCGCCAATTTCTCGATAACGGTGCTCAATATCGTTTTGATTCTTGCCGAGCAACCAATCACCAAGATGACGATAGATTTCGTAGACGCGTTCCCGCAATTCATGATTGGGAATGTTGCGGAAGTGACTTACTTCGGCCGACGATAAGACGCGAGTTTCTAAGCTCGTCGCCAGGGTATCGGCGTGGGTTTCGATCAGCCGCACCAACCTGTAAGAAAACATCATGACGGCCCCCTTAGCTCTTACAATTATGTCAAAGCAATTTTAGACCCCGGTGAATGAGATCGGCAATGATGGCAAGCATTGTCGTGGGTGATAGGGATCACCGGCTCACTTTTGGATTTGTGGATCGGTTGTACTAAGCAAGTCGCCCTTGCCTTGGCGTTCTCTTGGTAGTTCGCGACGTCGCAGCTGCGCAGCCGAAAACCAATTTCGACGCTCGATAAAGGTTGGAGGCTCATAGGTATTTCCTGAGGCGAGACGATTCTCTTCCCGGCGCGTTGACCACAATAGAATTGGACCGAGCGAAGCAGCGGTGAGACGGGCTACGACTGGAAATTCTTTCTCGACCTCGCGGCGCAGCTTGTGAATGCGGTCGCTCACCTGCCGATTTACTTTTTTGAATTCTCGTTCCATTACCCAAAGCGCCGCATTGTACGCGCTGCTAAGTTTTTTCATTTCTCGCGCGAAACGCTTGCGAACACGGGGGTCGGGATAGTCTTTGTAACGTTGCCAACCCAAGAGCATAGTCCGGCACATGCGGTAGAGACTCGGACCATTTTTCTCAAAATCTCGCCGGAAAGCCCAATCGAGAAACCGCTTCGAATCGTCGCGCGAGATGGCGGCGTGGCGGAAGTTGAATTTGAATTGGCCGTGGACGTCGGCGGGATCAATACGGTTAAAAGGCGCCCCTGGTCGGCCATCTCTTTGTACAGAGGCGTGCCAGGGACCGGCGTGTAGAGCATGAACTGATGGAAATCGGTTTGATAGGCCACTGCCGATTCGATTTCGTCAACAATGTTATCTGGGGTGTGGTGCTCGAGGCCGATAATGGTTGAACCCTGGACGCGAATGCCGTGTTCGCGCAGTTCACGAGTGAGTCGGGTGACGTCTTCGCCTTGCAGTTTGCCGTATTTCGAGCGAGGAGATTCCAAGCCCATCCATACCCAGGAAACACCGAGTTCGACCAGTTCGAACATGGTGTATTTGCGAATCGCATTGGCGGAAGCGAAGATGGAAAGCTCCCAACTCTTACCGGCATGCTTCATCAACTCAAGCAAGCGTAGGGCGCGGGTACGGTGAAGCAGGAAGTTTTCGTCCATGACAAAGAAGGACTGCACTTTTAGTTCGGATTCGATCCTGCACATAATTGCGAAGAGGTCGTCACCAGTCTCGTAGAAATTGATGAACTTTCCTTTGCCGCCAAAAAATGAAGAGGTGGTGCAAAAGTTGCACCCCATGGGGCAGCCGACGGAGGGAATGACGGTTGCTGCCGTGCCTCCCTTGCGGTTGGGAAGGCGGATTCCCATGATGCGCGTCTCGATGGCGGAAACGATGCTGGGATGGCGGACCGGCGCATGCTCGTCTTCTCCGAGGTAGCGGCGCATCCAGGAGATTCCTTCGCCGCGGACGATGTGATCGGCGTCGATTATGTTGTCAATGTCGGGAGTCGCGGCGACGTGCCCGCCGACAACAATTACCGAATCCGGTGATAATTCCCGCACCATGCGGCACATTTCGCGGACTTTGCCAATGTTCACGATTATGGAAGAGATGCCCACGATGTCGTAACGATACTGGGTTAATTCGCGGACGAACGCTTCGCGGGTCGGGAAATCGAGCACGCTGCAGGGTGCTGAGATATTTTCCTGAATCATCATAATGCCCCAGGAGCGATGGAACATGCGTAGCGAAAAACTGCCTTGGGCGCGAGTCACCTGGTTGTGATAAAGCTCCATTGGATTGATGGACCGGCTGCCAAATTCGTCGTCTTGCGCATAGGGCCCGAAAACTGAACTTAGAAGAATGCGAACGTGGTTTCCCTTGGGATGAGGTGTCATGGATATGTTGGAGGATAGCGAAGGAGTCAGTTTTTTGCGGTGATGCTGGTTACATTACAAAAGTATTACGCATGACCTAAGAGAGCTAAAGTGGCGGCGGATTAACGAATTCATTAAGGAGGTCACAACTTATTTTACGAATTATTTATGAAGGTTTTATTCGAAATTTACGGCCCGTCGTATCGAATAAGTGAGGTGGTTGGGGAGCTTTCAACGTGGGGAGCTTATCCGAATGCCCGTAAACATTCTGATGAGTATGCTGTGCCTGGCGGGCATCGCGTTCAATATCAGATTTTTTGTGGCGTTGTGCGAGAAGCGGAACCGGTGGACGGCTTATTGGGTGCGCCTGTACGCCGATTCGAACAAGGAAGCAATCCCGGAAGAACGGGAGGACAAACAAAGCGCTGATCGAGCAGCCTAGGGATGGAACATGGAGCCGGGTGCACTCGATCAGTATTAGCCAGTATTAGCTGATCGGAGAAAGGATATTTCTGATGTCGATCCTAGAAGTATCAGCGGAACAATTAGCGGAACTTTTCCACCACTATCATCAGGCTCTGGCACCAGATTTTGGCTGCAAGAGCGATTCGACGCCGGAATCGTGGAATGAAGTATCACAGCCAGAAAGAAGTCGGATGGTCGCAGCTGCCCGGCTCGCGATATTGGAAGTTGCTTCTACAGAAAAGGAGTCGCAAGATTTGCGACGCTATTTTGCCAAGCCGGGTGAGGCGGAGTGGGGCTGCTAGCGGCTGACCTCCATTAAAACGGTCCATCGTACCTAGCATCGCTGTCACTCGGCGGTGTGTCCTCCATCACAGATCGTGGTAACAGCTTAATGGTGTACTGACATGGGAGAGCTGCCATGTGCCTCGCGATACCGGGAAAAATTCTTGAAGTTCAAGAGGTAGGCGGGATGCGGGCTGGCCGCGTGCAGTTTGGCGGGATCGTCCGGCAGGTGTCCCTGGTTTTTGTTCCCGAGGCGAACCTTGGCGACTATGTGATGGTGCACGTGGGCTTCGCTATAAGCCGTGTGGATGCCTCTGAAGCGGAACGCACCTACCAGATTCTGCAAGAGTTGGGGACGCTGGAAGCTGAGTTGCCGCCAGCGGATTAGCGGATGCATCCGCATTCGCTCCGATTTGCTCACTGTCCCAGATTCTTCTGACGATCCCAGGCTGTTCCCCGCCCCGCTTCGGGTCACGTCGGCTTGTGATGGCTGTCACCGATGGGCGTTTCGTCTCAGATTACAGTTGGGTTGTGGGTTTGGCGCCATGAAATACCTGGACGAATATCGCGACCATCGCATCGCACAGGCATTGGCGGCTGAGATCGCGCAATGTACGACCCAGCCATGGGTGCTGATGGAAATCTGTGGTGGCCAAACCCACACCATTATGCGCTATGGCATCGACGAACTATTGCCGCGCAGTATTGAAATTGTGCATGGGCCGGGATGTCCAGTGTGCGTGACGCCGCTGGAAACTGTCGACAAAGCGATCGAGTTGGCGCTGCGACCGGACGTCATTTTGGTTTCCTACGGAGACATGCTGCGCGTGCCTGGGTCTCGTTCAGATCTGTTTCGCGCAAAGGCTCAGGGCGCCGATGTTCGTATTGCCTATTCGCCAACGGAGGCGCTGAAGATCGCGCGCTCAAATCCCGATCGAAAAGTTGTATTTCTGGCGATTGGCTTTGAGACTACGGCTCCGGCGAATGCTATAGCCGCCTGGCAAGCCAAGCGCGAAGGTCTTACCAATTTTTCGATGCTCGTCTCGCACGTACTCGTCCCTCCGGCGATTCGAGCGCTGATGGTTTTGAGCACCAACCGGGTGCAGGGTTTTATCGCGCCCGGGCATGTGTGCACTGTGGTCGGCTGCAAGGAGTATGAGTCTCTGGTTTGTGACTTTCGCGTGCCGATTGTGGTTGGAGGATTTGAGCCGGTCGACATTTTGGAAGCGGTCCTCATGTTGATCAAGCAACTTGAGAGCGGCGAGGCGAAGCTGGAAAACCAATATGTGAGATCAGTGAGCTATCACGGGAATCTTCCGGCACAACAGATTGTGGCTGAAGTGTTTGAAATTGCCGATCAAAAATGGCGCGGGATTGGCCTGATCCCGCGGAGCGGCTTGCGATTGCGCAACGAGTACGCCGCCTATGATGCGGATCGGGTTTTTGATTTGGCCGATATAACAGTAGACGAGCCCGCCGAATGCATCAGCGCGCGGGTGTTGCAGGGATTAAAGAAGCCGACGGATTGCCCGGCGTTTGGCATGCGGTGCACACCGGAAAACCCTCTGGGAGCACCGATGGTTTCTACGGAAGGCGCGTGCGCGGCCTATTATCACTATCGCCGCCATGCCGTCGCGAAGATCGCAAGACAGGAGAATGCGTGCCAACCAATATCCCAATCGAAATGAAGTTCGAGCTTAGTTGCCCGATGCCGCTCCCTGCTAGAGACACGATTCTGCTGGGGCATGGCAGCGGCGGGAAGTTGAGCGCCGAGCTGATTCGCGATATTTTTCTGCCCGCGTTCCAGAATCCTGTTCTGGCGCGCCTGGACGACCAGGGCGTAGTAAATGTCAACGGTCAGCGTCTGGCGATGACCACCGATTCCTTTGTTGTAAAACCGCTTTTCTTTCCCGGCGGTGACATTGGCTCGCTCGCGGTTCATGGGACGATCAACGATTTAGCGATGGGTGGAGCAACGCCACTCTTCTTGAGTGCGGCTTTCATCATTGAAGAAGGCTTTGCGATGGATGAGCTTCGACGGGTGGTCGACTCGCTGCGCAGGGCCGCGGCTGAGGCTGGCGTTCAGATTGTTACGGGCGATACCAAAGTCGTCGAAAAGGGCAAGGGCGACGGGTTGTTTATCAACACTACGGGAATTGGGCTAGTCCGCGAGGGCGTCGATCTTTCGGCGGACCGCGCTTGTCCCGGAGATAAGGTTCTGCTGAGCGGCTCGATTGGGGATCATGGAATTGCGATCCTGGCGCAGCGCGAGGGACTAGAATTTGAAACTCAAATCCAAAGCGACAGCGCGGCTTTGCACACTCTTGTCGCCGACATGCTCGCGGTAACTTCGGGTATTCGCTGCATGCGGGATCCGACGCGGGGCGGCATCTCCAGCACTCTTAATGAAATCGCTGAGCGCTCACGGGTTGGGATCGAGGTGGAGGAAAGTTCCCTGGCGATCCATGAAGAGGTTCGAGGCGCGTGCGAGTTGCTTGGGCTCGATCCTTTATATGTTGCCAACGAAGGCAAACTGATCGCAATCGTCGCGGCTGAGGCTGCGGGCGCGGTGCTGCGGGTCATGAAGGGTCATTGCCTGGGATTGGAAGCGCAGATTATCGGTACGGTGAAGCGAGAAGATGCAGGACTGGTGACGATGCGAACGCAGTTCGGCACAACTCGTATTGTGGACATGCTCGCGGGCGACCAACTGCCGCGGATCTGCTAAGAATATGCACGAGATGGGGATTGCAAACTCGGTGCTGGAAGCGGTGATAACGGAGATGGGCCGCAATCCGGGCACTTATCCATCCAAGGTCGGCGTGCGCATTGGCGAAATGGCGGCCATCGATCAGGATGCTTTGCGCTTCTGTTTCGAGGCGATGATTCTCGATACCGATTTGGCTGCGCTTGAATTAGCGATTGAATTCTGTCCGCGCCGGCATCGTTGTTTGAAGTGCGAAGACGACTTCATCGTGCGCGATTATGTTACGCAATGCCCGCAATGCGCGAGTCTGGACACGACATGCATTAGCGGAGATGAGTTGGAGCTCGCATATCTGGAGGTGGAAGATTATGAACCGAGTACCGCTGGAAAAGAAAGTTCTTAGCGAAAACGACCGCGTCGCGGCCGACTTACGCGCCCGATTTCAGGAGCACGGAGTTTTGTGTCTGAACATTATCAGTTCTCCCGGGTCTGGCAAGACCAGCCTGCTTGAACGCACGCTGGAGAGCCTGCCTCGACAAGACCGGGTGGCTGTGTTGACGGGGGATATTCAGACGGAGAACGATGCCAACCGGCTCAAGCGATTTCACTTTCCCGTAAAACAAATTACGACCGGCGGCACTTGCCACCTCGATGCCCGTATGATCGAGCGTCATCTGGCGGATTGGAAACTTGAGGATCTCGATCTTCTGCTCATTGAAAACGTCGGTAACCTGGTGTGTCCTTCGAGTTATGACCTGGGTGAAGCGGCGAAGGTGGTGGTGCTGAGCGTAACCGAGGGTGAAGATAAGCCGCTGAAATATCCGTCGATATTTTTCAAGTCTGATGTGCTGGTGCTGAGCAAAATCGATCTGTTGCCGTACGTTCCATTTGACATTGAAGTAGCGGCCGAGAATGCGCGCAAGGTGCATCCTGGAATGGAGATTCTTAAGGTGTCTTGCCTCGTCGGCAACGGCATGCATGAATGGATGACGTGGCTGGCACAGCGGCGCGAGAACCATAAATCTTTGGTGCAGGCGACTGTGAGCTAGGGATGTATGGAGGTCCGGCGAGAGATCAAAATCTCGGGTATCGTGCAGGGAGTTGGATTCCGTCCTTATGTTTATCGTCTCGCGACGGGTAGGCGACTTAGAGGGACGATTCGCAATACATCCGCCGGGGTAACTATAGAAATCCAAGGGCCGGCAGAAACGGTTCAGGATTTTGTCGATCATCTGTCCGCTGACGCGCCGCCACTGGCGCGGATTACGAGCTTCACGGTATGCGAAGTTCCGTGCGCTGTGACGGAGATCAATTGCGATCAGAAGTTCTCGATCGTGCACAGCCATGAGGGCGAAGAGGTTCGCACGCTTATTTCGCCCGACGTCGCGATATGCCCGGATTGCCTGCGCGAAATGTTGGATCCGAACGATCGACGTTATCGCTATCCGTTTATAAATTGCACGAATTGCGGGCCGCGCTTCACCATTATTCGCGACATTCCTTATGACCGTCCGAGCACATCCATGGCCGCTTTTCCGATGTGTGCGACATGTCTTATGGAGTACGAGGATCCACTCGATCGCCGTTTTCACGCTCAGCCGAATGCCTGCTGGACGTGCGGACCTCAGGTGCAGCTATGGGATAAATCCGGAAAGCGAATCGAGTGCGCCAATCCTATTGTCGAGGCGGTGTCTCAGTTGCGTTCGGGGCTAGTCGTGGCCGTGAAAGGCTTGGGCGGTTTCCATTTGGCGGTCGATGCTGCGAATCCCGCCGCGGTCACTTTGCTGCGGCAGCGGAAACGCCGGGTGGAAAAACCATTCGCGGTGATGGTTACTGATCTGCAAGCCGCTGAGGGAATATGCGAGGTCGATGACGCGGCGCGTGCTGTTTTGCAGTCGATACAGCGGCCGATTGTTCTTCTTCCGAAAAAAAAGAAGAGCACAATTCCGGATGAGGTTGCACCTTTCAATCGTTATCTAGGAGTTTTTCTGCCCTATACGCCGCTGCATTATCTGCTGCTTGCCGAGGGCGGATTTAAGGCTTTGGTTATGACCAGCGGCAATATGAGCGAGGAGCCGATTGCGATCGACAATCAAGAGGCGGTCGATCGCCTAAACGGCCTTGCTGACTGTTTCCTTGTGCATGACCGCGACATTCTGCTGCGTTGCGACGATTCGGTGGTGAGAGTTGCGGAAGGCATTACGCGACATTTGCGGCGTTCACGCGGGTTTGTTCCAGTGCCAGTTTTCTTGAAGAACGAACAACCTTCGGTGCTGGCTGTCGGCGGTGAACTGAAAAACACGATTTGCCTTACCAAAGGAAAGGACGCTTTCTTAAGCCAACATGTTGGAGATCTAGAAAATGTCGAAAGTTATAATTTTTTTCAGGAAGCCATCGAACATCTGGAGCGAATTCTTGAAATCCGGCCAGAGATCATCGCCTACGACCTCCATCCCGACTATTTTTCGACCCAATGGGCGCAACGGCAGAGTGGAGTGAAGTTGCTCGGCGTGCAACACCACCACGCGCACATTGCGAGTTGTATGGCGGAGAACCGACCTCGAAGGTCGTGTAATTGGATTTGCAATGGACGGGACGGGGTACGGCACTGACGGTCACATTTGGGGTGGCGAAGTGCTGGTCGCCGGGATATGCAGAGTTCGAACGCGGGCTCAGTTCGAATATGTGCCGCTGCCGGGTGGGGCGAGTGCAATCCGCGAGCCGTGGCGGATGGCTGTCAGCTATCTTGCACATCATTTTGGACGTGATTTTTTTAAACTCGATATCCCATTTGTCCGCCAGCTCAATCAGCCGAAGGCGAACTTTCTTCTGCGCATGATGGAACAGGGCGTGAATTCTCCGCTTACATCCAGTTGCGGCCGTCTGTTCGATGCGGTAGCCGCACTGACCGGGATTCGACAACAAGTCAACTATGAGGCACAGGCTGCTATCGAACTGGAGATGATGATGGGATCGAGGGAAGTTGCATCGTCGGAATGCACCGCCTATCCGCTGACGTTGGCGCAGGGAGATAAGTCGTTGGGTCATCAGCACTCGTCGACTATTCGAAGCGCTGGTGGACGATCTCAGCCGGAATGTTTCAGTTGCACTGATCAGCAGACGTTTTCATAATGGGCTGGTCGAGGGATTCGTTGAGGTAGCAACGCTGCTGGGGAGTAAGACAGGGCTAAACCGAGTGTGCCTGAGCGGCGGAACATTTCACAATGTTTATCTTGCGCAGCGGCTCGAAGCGCGTCTGTCGGAGGCGGGATTTGAAGCCTACACACAAAAAGAAGTGCCGGCTGGCGATGGCGGATTGAGTCTGGGACAAGCGCTGGTAGCGGGGGCAAAGTATCGCGCGGAGGGATAGTCTGCTTAACCAGCCAGCAGAGATTCCGTCTTCTCGTGCTTCTCGTCAGTCGCCCACCAGATGTCGAGTTCGGCGGGATGTCTGCTGTGCCAGTAACCGACACCCAGACGGTCCAGTTCGTTCAGAACTTCCGCGATTGCCTCTTCTAACGATGCTTTTACTGGCTTGCTGAAGCTACAGCCGGGCTCGAAATTTTTCCCCTTGATTCCCACCAGCAACACCTCGGCGGGCGCGACCCCGAATAGCTCAGCACTGTGCAGCGCATCGACCAAGGCTGGCGAGTGCGGATCCATGCGCACGGCCAGACAATGTTGCATGATGTCTGCTTTTCGGTAGAGCATGACGGCGCCAGGCTCTGCTTCTATATTGATTGAATCGATCAGGATGACGGCATCTTTATTGGTGAGCTGATCGATCAGGTCAAGGGCCGGGGTCCCAAGGTCGGCAACTTCGACGCCGCTATCGAATTCATAGTGTGCGGCTAAGAGCCGCGCGACGTAAGGGCCGACTCCGTCATCCCCCAGCAAGACGTTTCCGATTCCGCCAATCAGAACTTTCTTCATAGAATCCTCTTCACAGCACCTTCACTTTGGCAATCTTGCGACCGGACGGATCAAAGGTATGACACGCGCACGCCATACATGGATCGAAAGAGTGGATAGTGCGCAAGACCTCCAATGGTTCCTCCGGACGCGCCAGTGGCGTGTGCAAGAGCGACGCTTCGTATGGACCGTGAGCGCCGGAGGCATCGCGTGGGCTGGCATTCCAGGTGGAAGGCACAACCGCCTGGTAGTTTTTGATCTTTGCATCCTTGACTACCACCCAGTGGGACAACGTGCCGCGTGGGGCTTCGTGAGTACCCACGCCTTCAATTTCGTGGCTCGGAAACAGGGGTTGGTTGTAGATTTCATAGTCTCCTTTGGAGACATTATCGGCCAGCAACTGCCAGTGCTTCTGCGCCAACTCGGCGAGCATCGAGGCGCGAATAGCACGTGCGCCGTGGCGGCCCAGCGTGGATTCCAACATGCCTGGAGTCACTTGAATATGGCCGACGGACTCGATGGTTTTGATCGCGAGTGTCGCATGCTTTACGGTCAGTGGATGGCCTTGGGCAAAACCCACCAGCACTTGCGATAGCGGACCGACCTGCATCGGTGCGCCATTGAAGCGCGGGGCCTTGACCCAGGAATATTTTTGCTCGGCGACCCAACCAGTGAACTGCGGGTCGGTTTGCCCTATATAGGGGTGAAGAGGCTTGTTGCCCTGATAGTAGGCATGAGTTACGTCTTCGCTCACGCCGTCGCGAAAATCTTTGTCGGCTGCGGTTTTGAAAGCGTGGACGCCCGCGATGTTGCCATTCATGATGACTCCACCGGGAAGGTCGTAGGCAATGCTTTTCGTGTCCAGCGGCAGATCGGGGACGGCCATATAGTTTCTCACGCCGCTGCCGATCTTGAACCATTCGGGATACATGGCCGCGAGGGCGCAGACATCGATCACATAAACCTGATTGATGAACTGCACAACCTGGTTCAGGAGCTCACGAACCATCTCCAGTTTTTCCATGTTCAGAGCGTTCGCGCTGTCGAGGTCGATGGCATTGGATACGCCGCCGACGGTCAGGTTCTGAATGTGCGGCGTTTTTCCTCCAAGAATTGCAACCACCTGCAATGCTTTGCGTTGGTACTCGAGCGCCTGAACGTAGTGCGTGAAGGCCAGAAGATTTACTTCCGGAGAGAGGCGCATCGCAGGATGGCCCCAATATCCGTTCATGAAAATTCCGAGCTGGCCGCTGGCAGCGACTGCTTTCACGCGGTCCTGCGCGGCTTTGAATTCTTCGCGGGAATTGCGGGTCCAGGGCGAGATGCTTTCCGCCAACTTCGTCGTCGCGCCGAGATCGGCCTTGGGAATCTGCAGGATGTCGACCCAGTCGAGGGCTGAGAGCTGGTAGAAGTGGACGATGTGGTCATGCAAAGCATGCGCAATCAGAATCAGATTGCGGATGTACTGGGCGTTGATCGGCACCTCGAGCTGCAGGGCATCTTCGACCGAGCGGACGCTGGCCATGGCATGCACGGTGGTGCATACGCCGCAGAAACGCTGCGTCAAGAGCCACGCGTCGCGCGGATCGCGGCCTTTGAGGATGTTCTCGATACCGCGCCACATGGTGCAAGAAGCCCATGCATTGCTGACCGCATTGTTGTCAACTTCGACATCGATGCGAAGGTGGCCTTCAATTCTTGTGATGGGATCGATCGTGATTCGTTTTGCCATGGTACCTGCTTTTAGTCGAATTCTTTGTCAGACAACGAGATCTCGTTATGGCTGAAGAATCCAAGATATTTGTTCCGGCTGATGGCCGGTTTGCGAGCCTTGTGATATGCGGCCATGTTGCGCCACTCCTGATTAGAAGCGGGGAGAATGGCGAGCAATTTGACCATGACGAGAAAGATCGCGATGCCGATGGAAGCGAAACCCAGTGCGATCAATACTTCGATGGCAGACGGGAAATACATCGCGTGAAGTCCGGGCATATACGCCAAAGTCGTGGGGCTGAAGCGATAGAGCATGCCGCCGAGTGAACTCAGTGCGTAGCCGACAAACATTGTTCGCGTTTTATGATTCTTGAGCGACTCCAGAAGCAGCCAGCCGCCGTAAGCAATCAGTAACGTCTCCGTCCAGAAAACGCCGGCATAGCGAGTAGAATGGAAGGCGCTAAACAGCGATCCGCGGAACAGGAGGTCGAGGTTGCGGATGGCGAGCCAGCCGAAGATGGTCCAGGCGGAGATGCGGGCCGCTTCGTCAAGAACCTCCATATCCATTGCGCGCTTCCAGACGAGGCAGCACAGCATAGTGGTTCCGGCGACGCACCCGAAAGACATGAAAGTGGCCGCGCCGACATACAGCAGAGGCAGAAATGGCGTCTGCCACAAGGGGTGAACTCGCTGACCTGCCAGCAGCATCAGGGCGCCGAGCGACGACTGGTGCATCGCCGGCAATAAGTAAGCGGCCGCAACGATGATGGGGAAGAATTTGTGGAGGGCGTGCTCGACGCGCTCTACAGCTGGCTGCCAGTTGACGTTGACGTGCCAAAGCCGCTCGAGTATCGGCGGAATGTTTTCGAGGAACAGCGGGATGGAGGCGTACACCGACATGCAGATGGCAATTTCCGCCATCGGCGAATGTATGTTCCAATGCCACGGCAAGACGACCCAGTAGAAGTTCCAGGGCCGGCCGACATCGACGCCCAACAAGCAAAGGCCGCAGGCGTAGGCTAGCATGCTGGTAAGAAGGGCCATTCGCATTAGCGGGAATAAGCGCTTGCGGCCGAACACCCAGGCAACAACTCCTACCGCAAAGGCTCCCGAGCCCCACGCCGTCAGCACCACTACGTTGAACGTCTTCCAGATTCCCCAGCCGAATTTGTCGTTCATTCCGCTGGCCGGACCGAGGCCGACGACTTCGCGATAGACGGTTAGGAAAAGCGACAACACGGCTAAGCCGACCAGAGCGAGGAAGAAAGGGTTGATCACGGAGACGCCATAGACTGGCACCGCCCGCTCCCAGCGAGGCTTATTGTGGCCGGCCGACGCCTTAGTTTCCGCGCGCGGCACATTACTTAGGGTTGCAGTGCTCATAATTGCGCCCTCAATCCGGTTTCCTGTTCTTGTTCGTGCGCTTCCTGCTCGTGGCCCTTCAGGTTCTTGCGAATTACCGTCACCAAGCCGATATACAAAACAGCTGGCAGCGCGAAATAGGAATAAATGCGTTTCTGCCAGCGCAGGGTTGAGGAGGGACCGTTGGTTGCGCTTATCTCAGGCAAACCGAGTTTCTCGAATGGAACACGAGACAGATAAAGAGCCTGCGTGCCGCCGTTTTCGGTCTCGCCGTAAACGCGATCCTGATAGTAGTAGCCAGGATTGTTCTTGATGCGCCGCTTGGCTTCGAGCAGTAATGCCGACCGCGTACCGAAAATCACCGCGTGAGTAGGACATACGCTGGTGCAGCCGGGCTTCAGTCCCTTGGCTAGCCGATGGCTGCACAACTCGCACTTGGTAATGACTGGGTTTAATCCCAACCACTGAAAGCGCGGTACGGAGTAGGGGCAGGCGATCGTGCAATACCGGCAGCCGATGCACTTGCCGCCATCCCAGTGAACGATGCCGTCATCCTTATCTTTATAAAGAGCCTTAAAGGGGCAACCGGCGACGCAACCGGGATCGAAACATTGCATGCACTGGCGTTTCACAAAAGACGGAGGAGAGCCATCCGCCGGTTTGTAAAGCTTGATGATGTTGCGGGTGAAAACGTTCAGGTCGGCGGGCGCCTGGTGCAGTCCGTCGCCGCTGATATCGGGCGGGGTGTTGTTAGCCGCGTTACAAGCCGACTCGCAGGCCTTACAGCCGATGCACAGGCTGGCATCGTAAAGCAGGCTCAAAGGCTCGGTAGGAACCGTGAGTTCTTCCGCCTGAAGCGCTTGGGTGCCGACGGTCATGGCGACGGCCACCGGCACTCCGGCCTTGCCGATATTCGTAATCAATTCTCGCCGAGTGATCGCCACGTTAGACCTCTTCCCGGTCAGATTTCTTGTCGAGCTGTTTCTCGGCCCGACCAGCTTCGATTCGTTCCGCACCGGCTTCCTGGCTGCTTTCGAAACGTTGCGAGTAAACGTAGGTAGCGCCACCGAGCCCTCCGGCTACGGCACCGACTAATGCCGCTGCGCCGATGCTCACTCCTCCTATCGAACTGTAAATCGGTGGGTAATTATCTGGCGGAGTCGCCAGGTGAATTGGCACAGTTTCAAAAGTGCCCATTTTCCAAACCACGCCTTTTTCAGTGCAGCCGACGCAAGGAATTCCTGCGCCGATGGGCCAGCAATCGGCGATCTCATTGAAGTGGCGTGTGGAGCAGGAAGCGTGAGTTACTGGCCCCTTGCAACCCATTTTGTACAGGCACCAGCCCTTGCGATGGCCTTCATCGCCGAACGCCGTCACAAATCGGCCGGCATCGAAGTGGGCGCGACGGGGACAGTTCTCGTGGATTACGCGTTCGTACGCGAATTTCGGACGGCCGGCGTCGTCCAGTTCGGGCAACTTGCCCATGGTGACATATTCGAGAACCACGGCCAGCAAGTTATAAGGATTGGGTGGGCAGCCGGGAAGATTGATGATCGGTTTGCCGGTGACGATGGAATCAACGCCGACTGCGCCGGTAGGGTTCGGATCCGCCGATGGAACGCCGCCCCAGGATGCGCATGAGCCCATCGCGATAACTGCGGCCGACTGAGCGGCAACTTCTTTCAACACCTGCAGCGCGGGTTTGCTGTTCAACTCCATGTAGACGCCGTAGTCCTTCGTCGGAATTGCACCTTCAACCACCAGAACAAACTTGCCGGCATTCGCAGCAACGGCAGATTTCAATGCGGCTTCGGCCTGCGCCCCGGAGGCGGCCATCAAGGTCTCGTGATAATCAAGAGAGATAACGTCGAGGATTAAATGTGCAACATCGGGGGCGGAGGTTCGCAGCAGCGTTTCGGTGCATCCCGTGCAATCCTGGAAATGCAGCCAGATGACAGAGGGCCGTTTGGTTTTGCCAATCGCTGCCGCGATCTGCAAGACTGATTTTTTGCTGGTCAGCGACAAACCCACCGGCGCTGTGGCCATGAGCACGCCGCATAACTGGACGAAGTTTCTTCTGGAGACTCCGCTAGCCTTCAGGTGTTCGGCAATGGTTGGATGCTTGGACATGAGCGCCTTCCTACGTATCTGTTTAATAACCATCTTTTAGGCCACTGGCCTTCGAATGATTAAGATTATTTATCGCTTAGATAGACGGGAGCCTCAGTGACCCGAATCACCCATGCGTGTGAGGGGACATACTCTTTGCATTTGCGGGATTTTGAGAAGCAACGAGCCTTGTCGAAGTGCATCCTATTTCGTTGCGTTGCATTCGCGAGTACCGGTCGGACGCTGACGTGATTATGAATGGATTCCCGCCATTGGCGCGGAAGGCGAAGACACTAGCCGCTTTCTTGCGAAAACGCAGTACTCCTCACGTGTGCGAGGATTTGAGCGTTCAATAACTAGCAATGGCACATTTGTGCTAAGGGGACAAAACATATGCGATGTTTCGAGCATAATGTGCAATAGTTTGCGATAAGAAACTGATCGAATGATTTGCGATTCCACAGCTTGGGGGTGTATACCTCGGTTAAATCGTTTGCGATTCTTATAGTTGGTGAATATCGGTCTCTCTTCCTGCGGCTCCCTCCCCCGGTGTGCAAAGTGCTGCTTACAGGTGTATGGCGAGCTATTGATTTTTGGAGGAATAAGGTGATGCGCCAATTTTTGTCACAGCAAAGTGTGAACCCCCGATGGGATGAGCCACGTTTGCCAGGTGGGTCAACGTGCGCACGCTTGGAGCCGATGATCGTTCGCGATCTGTGTTTGGTGCTGCTGGGTTGCATTGTTTTGCTATCGCCTTCGTTTGCGCAGCACTCGTTTACAACCAGCCGCGGAAATAACACTCGCAGCAACGCCAACACGAACGAAACTCTGCTCAATCCAACGAATGTGAACAAGAATGGGTTCGGCCTCCTCTTCAGCGCTCCTGTCGACAATGTGGTGATGGCGCAACCGCTATATATGCCGAATGTGACCATTAACGGCCAGGTTCACAACGTTGCTTACGTCGTAACCATGGCGGATTCCGTCTACGCCATCGACGCCGACACGGGCGCACAACTATGGTGGGTCAACTACACCAATCCTGCGCAAGGGATCACCACCGCCCAGGTCGCCAACAAGACACTGCCATGTGGCCTGACTCAGGGATTCAGCGAAGAAGGCATCGTCGGGACTCCGGTCATCGATCCTGCCAATAACACGATGTATCTGGTGGCGAAGACTGTGCTCAACGGAACCACCGTCCAACATCATCTGCACGCCGTCGACATCACGACAGGCAATGACGTTGTCCCTCAGGTTCTGATAACGGCCACCAGCGTCAGCAACCTGGGACATAAAACGGTCTTCAACAGTCTTCACCAGAAGAACCGTCCAGGCCTGTTGTTACTCAATGGAACGCTGTACATCGGATTCGGATCGAATTCCTGCAATGATGGGAATAGCGGCTGGGTACTTTCCTATAACGAAGCCACGCTGACGCAGACTGCGATTTTTAATACCTCGCCGGATCAGGGATTGACTTCAATCTGGCAGGCAGGCAGCGGTCTTGCAGCCGACGAGGCCAACAACATTTTTTTTGAAACGGCAGAAGCGGCCAATAACGGTTATGACATCCAAAGTGGTGGACAGACTTATTGCAACAGCGTGCTGAAGCTTACTCCGGGTGAGGTTGATTCGAACAACCAATACCTGGTTCAGGATTATTTCACTCCTTGGAATGTGGCCTATCTCGACTCCAACGATTTTGATTTGAGTTCGACCGGAGCTCTCGTGCTTCCTGATCAGACTGGTCCTTATCCGCACGAACTCATCGCTGGCGGCAAGTATGGCATGGTCTACGTTCTGAATCGCGACAACATGGGACACTACTCGGCCGGGGCAGATAGTCAGATTATTCAGGAACTGGCGCTGGTGCAGCAGCCTGAGGTTCCCAACGATGTGTTGTTTGGCGCACCCGCTTACTGGAATAACACGGTCTATTTCGCCCCCAATGCCTCTCCAGTCATGGTTTTTCCGTTGCTGCCCAGCGGACTGCTCGGCACTCCGATCGAAACGATAGCAAGGTATACGGGCAGCCACTCTCCGTCGATTTCTGCGAATGGCAATACCAACGGAATTCTGTGGGTGATAAGTGGCGGGCTTAACGCGCTCGACGCGGTTTCAATGAAGCTGCTCTATAACACGAATCAGGCGGCAGGAGGACGCGACACGTTAGGTACGCCGGGTCACTTTGTAACGCAGACTGTTGCAAACGGGAAGGTTTATGTCGCAGCCGAGACGGCGGCCAGCCCCGCAACTTATTCTCTACAGGTCTATGGCTTGTTCCACGCCATCACAGTTACGGCAGGCGGCACGCAGAGTGCAGCGGCTGGCACCGCTTTGCCGGCGTCGATCCAGATTAATGTCTCCAACCCCTACACCGGGCAGCCTAACGCGGGCGCCACTATCAGCTTCAGCGACGGCGGAAAGGGTGGCGTGTTCAATCCCTCGTCCGGAAGCGGTACAGGTTCTGTCATCACAGATGTGAATGGCAATGCGTCGATTGCTTATACGGTTCCGCAAAAAGCTGGAATCTACACGCTAACGGCCACGGTTATGGTCAATGGAGTCGCCTCCAGCAGCGTCACCACCACCGCTACTGCCACGGCCGGCACTGCCACACGGATGATTGGTTATGGCGGAGGGGGACAGACCGGCACTGACGGTTTCGGAATCGCTAATCCGATCATCACTCAGGTGGAAGATGCCTATAAGAATCCTGTCGCGGGCGTCACCATCAAGTTCACCGTCAACAAGGGATCGGCTCCCAATTCATCGGTGGTCACCAATGCCTCGGGCATGGCTCTTTATACTTCTCTGCAGTTGCCCAGCACGCCTTCGTCGGTTCTCGTGACCGCCACGCCGGTAAATATCACGTTAACTCCGAACAAGGAAACTTACGCGGAATACTCCGTAGCCCCGGTCGACACGACGATTGCAGTTAGCAGCGGCAACGATCAATCTGCGCCGGCGGGGACGCAATTGCCCCAGGCTCTGACCGTGCTGGTTACGGATCAGCATGGCAATCCATTTTCCGGCGCAAGTGTCACCTTCTCGGACAACGGCGCGGGAGGAACTTTCTCCAATGGAAATACGGCAGTGACCGGCACGAACGGAATAGCAACCGAGTTCTATACGCTTTCTCCGTCGGCAGCTACTGTGAGCATCACTGCGACTGGCGCTGGAATATCCAGCCCAGCCGTTTTTACCGAATCGGTGCAATAGTTCTGAAATAGTTTAAAAATCCACTGGAGGCGAGGTGCCTTCCAGTGGATTCTTTGCTCTCGAACGACTTCTTTTTTATCTTTTCTTAAGAATCTTCGGCCTCATGTGTGACGACGAAGAACCATTCCCATTGCCCTTACGTGTGCCTTGTTCTTCGGACTCATACTCCTTGAAGGCGGGCGCCTCGACCAGTTGTATGTCGTCCCCTTCATTCCACGGTCCGCGGGCATTTGGCTCGCCCCGATCGCCTGTGCCGGTTGAGTCGTCGAAATATTGACGCACCAGGTCGGGAGCTCGGAGGAATTCGGCCAATTGAAAACGGCTTTTTCCCCATGCTTTCAAGCGCGACCGTAAATGCCTTCATGTGCGTGATTTCGCGCGTCATCAGGAATTGCAACGCGTCGATCGTTCCCGGATCGTCGGTGAACTGGATGAGGCGTTCGTAGACAATCTTGGCGCGGGCCTCGGCGGCAATATTGCTCCGCAGATCCACATCAAGTTCGCCGGTAATTTTGAGATAGTCAGCGGTCCACGCATCACCCACCGAATTGTGCAATGCAACACCACCGCCGCCGGCGATGGCAATGAGAGGATCGACTTCCGCCGCCTCGCGGTTATTTTTCATCGGCTTCAGATGCATGCGCGCCAGAGTACCCACAACCTCCAGGTGGCTCAGTTCTTCGGTGCCGATATCCATCAACAGGTCTTTACGTTCGAGATCATCGCAATTCAGGCCCTGAATGGAGTACTGCATCGCAGCAGCCAGTTCTCCATTCGCTCCCCCGAACTGTTCGAGGAGCATATTCCCAAATTTCGGATCCGGCCTGCCTATTTCAACGGTGTACATCAATTTTTTTATATGGTGGTACATGATTGCCCTCGATCACGCTCTCTGAGATTTTCTTGCGGTTGCGCTTAGGTTTTTGGAGCTATAGTCGCTTTCCGAAGCCTCCTGCAGCAACGGTTTGCCTACTTCGGTCAACAGATAGTCTGCACTTTCCTCCTCTCCCTGAGTCTGAGAGAGAAGTTTCTCTACTTCGCGTTTACCGATCTGGCGCGCCAGGCATCGCGCCGAACCATAGCCCGAAATTTCGTAGTGTTCAACTTTCTGTGCCGCGGCAATGAGCGCGAGATCGGCTGCGAACTCATCCGAGTCCTCGTTTTCCTCGATTGTTTCTTCTCCTTCTGCGATGATGCCTTGCATTCCTTTGCAGGCTTTCGGCTGGGCCTTTTCGCCCAGCAGCTCAAAAACGGTATTGAGCCGTTCGACCTGTCCCTCGGTTTGCGATAAATGCTTTTCGAAAGCCTCCTTGAGCTTGGGATTGTGTGCCGCGTCGGCCATTTTCGGCAGAGCTTGCACCAATTGTCTTTCGGCATGAAGTAAATCTTGCAACTCGTCTATTAGTAATTCCTTTAACTGTTCCATCAGGTTTTTACCTTTCGAAATAAGTTTTTCGCTTTCAGCTGCTCGCTCTAACTGACCCTAGCCTTCGCGGGACGCTTTTCTCCAATCGTCGTACAGCTGTATTCGTTGGAAAGTCATGCTGTAGTGGTTCCCCCGAAGTATTCGGTTCACGCAGTCGTTCGAGCTGGATCGATACGATTGGACGTAGAGCACGCCCGAAGACGCTTCATGACCACCGTAACAATCCTGTTGCTCTAACGCCCGCGTTCGCTTGTAATACAATCGCTTTGGAACTCCGACTTTGAGCTTTACGTTGCTTTACGATCCGCAATAACCGGTTATCGGGGGCGAAGCTCTGGGACCCTCGGATAGTGATGACCGCGCGACAGGCGCCAGGGAAAATGGAACTGCAACGGGCTTGGTTAGCGTAAAAGCATGGCGAACAAGAAAATTGTCATTATTGGCGGCGGTCCTACGGGCCTTGCGGCCGCCTATCGCCTGCACGAGGTCGGTTATGACAATTGGGTGCTGTATGAGAAATCGGAGAATCGTTGGCGGCCACTCCACATCGCATGTCGATTCACAAGGCTTTGTGTGGGACGAGGGCGGTCACGTTATTTTTTCCCATTATCCCTACTTCGGCAAATTGATCGATGACATGCTGGGCAAGGAAGTCCACGAACGGGTGCGCGAGAGCTGGGTGTATATGAAGGATGCGTGCGTGCCGTATCCTTTTCAGAACAATTTGCGCTATTTGCCAAAGCCGCTACAGGTGCGTTGCCTGATGGGTGCGGCCAAGGCCGCAGCGAGCCGCAATGGTGACGCAACAAATTTTCGTGAGTGGACGCTGAGTACATTTGGTGAGGGCATCGCCGAAACTTTCATGTTTCCCTACAACTCGAAGGTCTGGACGACACCTCCAGAGCGCATGTCAAAAGGCTGGATTGCCGAGCGCGTAGCGGTGGTCGATTTCAAGCGGCTTCTGGAAAATGTGCTCTATGAAAGAGACGATGTCGCCTGGGGTCCAAATAACAAGTTCCGCTTCCCTCTGCATGGCGGTACGGGAGAGATATATCGGCGCATGGCGCGGCGTTTTCCTGACAAAGTGAATATCGGTAAGCAACTCGCCGAGGTCGATACGGCGCAGCGCAGAGTTTCATTTGCCGACGGAACGGGCGATAGCTATGAGCTGCTGATCTCTACCGCGCCAATTGATTTGCTGTCTGTCATGTTGAAGCCTGGCGATTCCAAACTGCGCGATGCTGCGGCATTGCTCGAGCACAACGATTTGCTTGTCCTGGGAATTGGCCTGAAAAAGAAAATCGATACCGGAAAATGCTGGGTGTACTTTGCTGATCCGGAAATGCCGTGCTACCGGGCGACGTTTTTCTCGCATTATTCGCCGTTCAACGTTCCAAATGGCGATACGGAGCAGTACAGTTCGCTGATGTGCGAAATGTCCGTTCCGCTTGGGCAAAAGCTCGAGGTTGAGCATGTTTATGAACAGATGCTGGCTGGCCTGATCCGGCTGAAGATACTCGACGAATCCGATCGTTCGCGCATCCTATCGCGTTATCACCGCCTGGTGCGATACTCCTATCCGATTCCGACGCTCGAACGCGACCGCGCACTCGGTATTTTGCAACCGGCGCTAATGAAGCTGGATATTTTCTCTCGCGGGCGTTTCGGAGCCTGGCGCTATGAGATCGGCAACATGGATCATTCGGTCATGATGGGAGTGGAAGCGGCGAATCATCTTGTGCGCGGAGAGAAGGAGCTGGTTTTCTATAGTTCATAATGAAATCTACTCCTTTAGTGGAAGATATGGGCAGCGAGCAGCGCCAATCAGGTCCGCGGGTCAGCATCATCATCCCGGCATATAACACTGCGCATCTCATCGCGGAGTGTATCGATTCGATATTGGCTCAGACATATCAGGATTTTGAAGCGATCGTGGTCAACGATGGTTCGCCGGATACTCCGGAACTGGAGAAGGCCCTGCAGGCATACCTCAGCAGAAATTCTGACCGTATCGTTTACATCAAGCAGGTGAACAAGCGCGCGGCTGGTGCGAGAAACACAGCGATCGCGAGCGCTCGCGGCGAGTTTCTGGCGTTCCTTGACAGCGACGACACGTGGTTGCCGAACCATCTCGAATTGCAGATGAAGCAATTCAAGGCCGATCCGTCTCTCGGCCTGGTATATGCGAATGCGATCCTGGTGGGAGACGCAAAAAGACAGGTTGAATTTATGACAAAGTGCCCTTCGGTGGGCGAGGCTGGCTTTGAGGCGCTCGTGCTGGAGCGCTGCCAGATTCCGGTTTCGACTGTAGTGGCGCGGAAGGCGGCGATTTTAAAAGCAGGTGGGTTTGACGAAGGCTTGGCCCGTTGCGACGATTACGACATGTGGCTGCGCACGGCGTTTTACGGCGGCAAGGTCGGCTATAAGCGGGAAATACAGGCCCGGCTAGCGGATGGACGGCCGGGATCACTTGGCGTATCTCGCACAAAGATGGCGGAGGGGTATCGGCTGATCCTGGAAAAAGCGGCGCAGAATTTGCCTTTAACTGCAGCACAGCGGAAAACGGTTCAAGACCGGGCGGCAGAGATTCGAGCCCGCCATTTGCTCGAAGAAGGGAAGGATCACCTCAGCGTGCGAGATTTTCCCAAGGCTCGGGAACGCTTGGCCGAGGCGAACCATTACTTTCGCCACGCCAAGTTGAGTCTGGTGCTTCTTGGGCTGAAGGTGGCGCCCAATGCGACTAGCCGGCTATTTGCATTCTGGATGCAATGGCATCACGGAGCGCCGGTTTGAGCGAACGCCAGACGCGCTTCCCGACGCACACGTGGTCGGAGTAGCTATCCGATGATTTACGGCGCAAAACGGATTGCGAAATATCTGCTCGGCACAGATATTGCTGGGCGACAACTCGCCGTGCGCCCGGACGATACCTTCGTGGTGTCCTATCCACGCTCCGGGAATACATGGACTCGATTTCTGATCGCAAATCTTCTGTTCGCGGACCAACCCATAAGTTTTGCGAACATCGAGCGGCTGATTCCGGACGCGGAAGCGCTATCCAGCCGTTACTTGAAGAGCATACCGAGCCCGCGTGTGATCAAAACTCACCAATATTTCGATCACCGCTACCCGAAAGTACTGTACATCACACGCGATCCTCGAGACGTGTTGCTCTCTTACTACAATTTTTCACGCAAGTATCGCCATATTGCGGACGATTATCCGCTGGAGCAATACATTCACGGTGTGGTGAGCGGAAAACTGCATTCGACGGCGTGGGGGACGTGGGCGGAAAATGTGGGCACGTGGCTAGCGGCTCGCAATGGCCGGCCGACATTCTTATTGTTGCGTTACGAAGATCTAATGGCGAATACGCAGGATGAGTTGGCGAAGTTGGCGCGCTTTTTCGGGGTAAACGCCAGTACTGGAACAATTGCGACACGCAATCGAGAATAGTTCCGCTGACCGTCTCCGGGAATTGGAGAAGAAGGAGGGCGGCGAGTGGGTTGCGACCAAGAACAAGCGTTCCGATATTCCGATGATCGGCGGCGCTGTGACTGGCAAATGGAAAACGGCATTGCCAGAGACAGCGATCGAAGAGATTGAATCGGCGTGGGGCGGCCTTATGGCGAATTTGGGGTATGAGTTGATGTTTCCGAAAAAAGATGCTGACCTGGATTTCAATCTGCGAAAACATGCTGAACAGCACTTACAATGATGTAGAGCGACAGGGAGAAAGAATTTTTCCTAAATGTTGCGAGTGGACTGACCGCGCATGCTGCCTCAAAGCCAGAACAAACCGACTTCCAACCAGCAAACCTCCATTGTGCCGGCCGGCAGATTGCTCGTTGCTCTTGCCGTGATGAGCTATGCGTTTTGGCTTCTGCATAGTTTCGCTATTCGAAACTCTCTCAGTGCAATTCATCAGCTTTTGTCGAAGTCGGGGCTCAATCCATAGAAAGTTATGACTCTTCTTTGCTCGTGGGTTGCACTCCTCGCCCCGCTCATCTCAGCTTACTTTTGCTGTAAGTCTGTGTTGCGCAATCGGAACAGGGAACTTTTTTTTCTGTGCGTAGCTGTGCTGTGGATGACGTTGTCGACGGTTCCGGTACAATTTGTGGGTGCTTTTGAGATTACTGGGCTAATAACTCGAGTAACTGTGGTCGAGATCGCCTGGTTACAACTCGCAATTTTAGTGGGATGCACAGCTTTGTATTTCGCACATGGCACTCCCGCATATCATCTGAACACTTACTCTCTGCATCAATCTTCGGACGGGACTCGCGAACGCTTGCCATTATTTCTGAAGCTCTCGGTCGCCTTGATCGGTGCATCTTATTTGCTATTTGCAATTGATCTTTATACGTCGCTGCCCAAAGGGTCGGATGCGCTCGCTTATCACATTCCATTGGCGCTCAAGTGGCTGCAGGAGGGATCACTCCGATTTCCAGTTAGTAAGGCTTGGCAGTTCAGCGGTCCCGGAAATGATGAAATCATCCAAATGCTTGCCCTAGCAACGGGACGGCAGGCACTGATACCACTACCCAATTTGCTTGCGAGTGCAGTGCTCGCCGTCGCAGCCTATCCGCTTGCACTGCGATTCACCGCCAAACAAAAGGGGCCCGCACTAGCCGCGACCCTGATTCTTTTCACCATCCCTATTATCGAGTTTCAAACTTTCTCCGGTTATGTCGACGTCTTTGGCGTGGCGCTCCTATTTTCGGCAGTAACTTTGTTCGGGCATCGCTATCGGTCAGACGTGTTGGAAATCGGAGAGGTGAAAATAACTCAGACACAGAACCTGTCTTTCAGCGCCGTCGTATTTGCGGCACTGGCTTGCGGACTGAGCCTGGGGACAAAATTGACGTTCATACCCTATTGCGGTTTGTTCTTCGTCATCGCGATTTATGTTTTGTGGCGAGAACGGCGTATCCACAACAGGCCTCTTATCCTATTAGTTAGTTTAGTTACAGGCGGAATGTTATTACCGAGCGCTTTCTGGTACGCGCGCAACCTGCAAGCGACTGGCAATCCGGTGTATCCGGTGCAAGTCTCGCTGGGTAATCGTGCGATTTTTCCTGGTTTCGAATCGGTGGTGCCGGACGCGGACAATCTTTTGATCGACGAAAAGCCTGGCGGTCCGCCCGATCAAGGAGACAGAAAATATGTTCGTCGCCGATTGGAATGGTTGATATATCCGTGGACCGAATGGCTGCGAAATGCGGGTAGCTTTCCTATCGTCTACGGAGAAGCAAGCGGCTTTGGAGGCGCGTTCGCGACTTTTGTGACAGTGGGACTCGCGTTTGCAGTTTATCGATGTATGCGCCTTTCTAGTTTTAGCGAATCTTCTGGCATAACTTGGCGAGTACTGCTTTTGTGGTTCCTGATGTTCGTGGTCTGGGTATTTGCGATGCATCGAACATTACGCTTCGGACTGCCTGTCTGGATTCTTGCCTGCCTCCTCTCTGCGCCCGCTATTGGATTGATGATGAAAGCATACCCCCGCGGATCGGCTATTTTATTTGTCTGCGCAATTGCATCGACGTGTGCAGTCAGCTCTCTGGTCCCATTTCATGACCTGGCAAGTCATATGGTGGCGAGGAAGTGGTCGCGTTCTGCGGTTTATGCGTATCCGGCGTTCATTGATGAACTGCCGGCAGGTGCGTGTGTTCTGAACGACAGCCTGCTGTCGGAAAAAAACTTCGCACTGGCGGGAAAGAGACTTACGAATAGAGTAGTGGCTCCTTTTGAAACGCCGAGAAAACTGACGCCCGATTTCATATCCTCGCGCAACATCGACTATGTAGTCATGATCAGATCCGTCACCGCGGACGATTTGTCTCCAGCAGTGCTGCCCGCGTCGGTGCCCGGTACAGAGGTTTTCCACGCTATTCAAGCGGGAAAGATTTGGAGGATTTGGAAAGTCAAGCCATAAGCAATTGGTGGATTCACCGAATCGACCGTAAGAGGGCATGAGGCAGTTCATTTAACCAAGGCGACGATAATAAGATTGGGCCCCGAACTACCATGCGGAAATTTGAAAAAACACAGATTCTGAAGAATGTCGGCTCCAGTTGGTCGGCGCTTGGCACGAATGTGTTGGTCGGATTTTTCCTGTCTCCGGTAATTCTGCACCGCCTCGGGGATGCCGCTTATGGTATTTGGATTTTGATTTTTTCGGTCACTGGTTACTATGGGCTGTTTGATCTAGGGATTCGCTCCTCGATTATTCGATACATCTCCAAATACAGTGCGACAGGAGAAAACAAAAAGCTGGCGTGCTTCGTCAACACCAGCCTCTTTGCTTACACCATCATCGGCGCGATAAGCATGGCGCTGACCGTGATACTCAGTTCCTACATTGAAAAAATGTTTCGCATTCCGTCCGGCATGCAGAGCCAGGCACATATTCTTCTTTTGCTGGTCGGCTCTGCGGTCAGTCTGGGATTTCCGCTGGGCGTTTTTGGAGGCATGCTCGAAGGCCTGCAGCGGTTTTATGTTCTGAATTGGACTAGCATCGCTGCGACATTGCTGCGTGCGGCTCTAATTGTGCATTTTTTGAATCGTGGCTATGGACTGATTACAGTCGCATTGATCACAGTTGCTCTGCCTATTGTGTCTTCAATTGTGCGCGGAATTCTCGTCTTCCGTTTCTGCCCTGTGCCGCTCGGGCTGAAGTACGTGGACAAAGAATCATTCCATCACATGGCCACCTACGGTGGAACTACGTTTCTCGTGATCGTAGCAGCACAATTGCGCTTTCGGACGGACGAACTTGTGCTGGGAGGAATGATGTCCACGATCGCGATTACCTACTTTTCGATCGGCGCACGAATCGTGGATTATGCCCAGGAGTTTGTCTCCAGCATGGCGCAGATTTTTGTCCCTATGTCGAGCCAGTCCGAGGCAAAAGGCGATCTCGAGCGCTTGCGGAAAGTTTATGTCGCGGGGAATCGAATGTGCGCGCTACTTATTCTTCCTATCACCGTAGTACTGATTCTGCTGGGGAAACATGTCATTCGTATTTGGGTCGGTGCTCGCTACATTCCAACTAGTTACCCGGTGCTAGTGATCTTGATTATTCCTTTCACGCTGATGCTCATGCAGGCGGCTTCGGGGCGGGTGTTGTTCGGCATCGGTAGACATCAAGCTTTGGCGAAGGTCACGTTGATCGAGGGAATCGCTAACGTAATCCTGAGTATTGCGTTGGTGCCTCCGTTGGGCGTCGTCGGAGACGCGTTGGGGACAGCAATTCCGCTCTGCTTCACATTACTATTCTTCCTGCCGCGCCATATGGCAAAGCAACTTGGAGTACCTGTAAGAACCTTTGTGCGCCAGGCGTTTTCTTTGCCAATTTTGCTGACTTTGCCGCTGGTAGGGGTGGTCTGGTTCGTAAATCGATTATTTACTCCTAGAAACCTTGTGCAACTAGCACTGGAGATTGGATTCGTTTTCTCGATTTATGGAGCCGGAGTTTTATGGGCTTATAAGACGGGACATATGTTACGAGTTACAGAGTTAGGGATATCCGCTCAGGCCCAGGCCGGTCAGGCCGTTGAAGCACCCATAATCGCGGTTGAGTACCAAGAGAATTCCTAGATCGAAACATGTGATCTGACAGATGCCTTAGGCGAGTTTGCGGGTGATCCTGGCTCGGAAAGCTATTTCTGTAAAATCTTTCACAGTTGCCACAAACTACCTGTCCCGCGCCGGTTTCGGATTTTCTTCCAACCTCGAGCACCTCAGGACACGTTAAGTGCGTGAATTGGTACAGCACTGTTTTGCGCACTAAGTACTGTCGTTGCTGTACCGGTGGCATCTGTGAGCATGTCCTAAACCTTCGATAGAGTGAGCACGAGGACAATCGACTAGTCCCCCATTTTAGTTAAGTCGAGGGCTCACAATGTTTGTAGCTGTAATAAGTTATCCTACCTTTTTCAACTTTTCTACATCGCTCCGACGCCGATTTAGCATTCTGATCGTCCTTCTAGCAGGGGCGCTGTTGACTAGCTCGTGCGGGACCGTTGCACGGGCAGCCAGTTCCTCGAATTCTTCGGACAACACGTCCCCGAGGATTCTGGTTGTGGCGGCAGATCTTCCGACGGCCTCCGTAAATCAGGCGTACAACGCGGTACTTGCGGTGAGCGGCGGAATCTCGCCCTATCATTTCTCAGTGAAAGCTGGGTCCCTGCCGCCGGGCATCAGCTTAGACCCAACGAGTGGGTTGTTCTCGGGAAAGCCTACGACTGCAGGCGTTTTTCCGTTTGAAGTGATTGTGACTGATGCACCGCTTCTTGCTCAGGCAACCCAAATCGTTGCTGTTATCGTTGGTAACGACGTCAGTAGCGTCACGGTTAGTGCATCTCCTTCGAGCGTCATTTTGTTGTCAAAACAACAACGGCAGTTCACTGCCGCTGTCAGCGGAACCTCAAGCACGGCTGTTACGTGGACGACGACGGCGGGATCTATTAGTTCCACCGGTCTTTTCACAGCCCCGACGGTGAGCGCGCAAACGACGGCAACTGTAACCGCGACGAGCGTTGCCGACTCGTCGAAATCGGCCAATGCGACCGTGACTGTGAATCCAGTCAACAATGTGGAATTGGCCATCACGACCAACAATCTTTCTGCAGCCAACCAAGGAGAGATGTACAGCGAGGTCTTTGCCGTGACTGGTGGCGCCGCGCCATTCTCCTGGAGCATTTCTGGCGGAACGCCTCCGCCCGGTGTCATCATGACTTCTAGCGGAGATTTTGCCGGCTTGCCGACCGCGACCGGGACATTCAAGTTTACCGTTACCGTAACGGATTCGACCGGTAAGAGTACCTCTGGCAACTTCAGTGTCAACGTCATTGCCGGCGGTGATTTTGATGGCCCAGCGGAACTTCCTCGCGTGGCTGTGGCCAGCGCCATGGCTGATTCGCCAGCGCCTGGAGCCGTAATCAGCGTGAACGCCGGCGGCAATCTGCAAGCGGCGTTAAACAGCGCCACCTGCGGAGATACCATCGAACTGCAAGCGGGTGCGACATTTACTGGACAGTTCCTGGTGCCGGCCAAGAGCTGCGACAGCAATCATTGGATTATCATTCGCAGCAGCAGTCCGGACAATGTTTTGCCGAGCGAAGGTCAACGCGCCACGCCGTGCTATGCCGGAGTCGCTTCGCTGGAGGGGCGGCCGCAATACAGCTGCCCGAATCCTCAGAACGTGATGTCCAAGATACAGATTCAAACCCAGGGCGATGGCCCGATCCAAATTGCCAACGGCGCCAACTATTATCGCTTCATCGGCCTCGAGATTACTCGTCCCATCGGAGTTAAGTACTCCGCGCGCCTGGTCAGCGGGCGAGGCACGGCCGATCACATCGTCGTCGATCGCTCATGGCTGCATGGCGCACCGCAAGGGGAAACGCGCGATGGTATCGATGTGGATGGTATGACAAATGTCTCCATTGTTGATTCGTACTTCAGCGACTTCCATTGCATTTCGGACACGGGAACATGCACTGACGCCCACGCTATCTCCGGAGGCAACAGCACCACCCAGGATGGTCCTTACAAGATCCAGGACAATTTCCTGGAAGCCTCGGGCGAAGCAATTCTATTCGGCGGCGGTCCAGCCACTACGACCCCGGCTGACATCGAAATTCTTAACAACCACTTCTGGAAGCCTTGGCAGTGGATGCCAGGAAATCCAAATTTTGTTGGGGCAACTGATGGCCATCCCTTCATCGTTAAAAATCACCTGGAACTAAAGAATGCAACCCGGGTACTGGTCGAGGCCAATCTGATGGAGAACAACTGGGGAGGGTTTAGCCAAAGCGGTTTTGGCATCCTGTTAACCCCCAGAAATCAACCGACCGAAGGTGGAAGAGGACCGTACGTTTGTGCCGTCTGTCAAGTCAGCGACATCACCATCCGCTATGGACAGGTTTCCCATGCAGGAGGGGGCATACAGATGGCCACGGTCGAGGATATCCCCATTGGTGGGCGCGGTGCGCCAGCACTGGCGGGTAACCGCTGGAGTATTCATGACCTGGTTTTTGATGACCTCAACAAAAAATACGTTGGGGGCGGGGCCGCGGTCGAAATGGTGAATGGGTGGGAAAATAACCCGCTCAATACCGTAACAATCAATCACATCACGGCTTTTCCGGATCCCACGTCTCACATGATGATTCTGGGTAATCCGCAAGGCAATGCGTCGATGTTTGGACTCGTCTTCACCAACAATCTCATCGTAACCGGCCGATATCCGGTATGGGATGCCGATGGCGGCAAGGGAGACTGCGCCCAAGCGGACGTGCCCGTAACCACGATCAGCAAGTGTTTTTCAACGTACAGCTTCAGCAACAACGGCCTGATCGCGCCTCCGTCGGCGTTCCCGCCATCGGTCTGGCCCGCTCAAAATATGTTTTCGCAAACTGTAGATGAGGTCGAGTTCACAAACTTCAACAACGGCAACGGCGGAAACTATGAACTGCTGCCGAGCAGCCCCTACAAAAACAAGGGCACGGACGGCAAGGACCTTGGAGCCGACATCGTTGGAATCAACGCGGCCCTAGCTAACGTGGAATAACGACCAAGTACGGCGAGTCACCACTTAAACACAGGGGTCCGTGGTCCGCCACGGGCCTTCCCATCTCATATTCGACTCTGCACCGGGGTCTTACTCAGCGTTTAATCAGGCGGCAACGAACTATAGAGGTTGTAAATTCGCGCGTTAAGCGGTTGTGAAATGGTCGAAGCTTCCTGATGGGCACGAGCTCGAGAGTCGCGACCTTGAGCGGGCTCCTGGTTATGATGCTTTCGAACCTCCCTATTGTCATCTGGTTCAATCCCCCGGCCACTTCGCCGAATCGTGTTGCTCCGTCGGTTTTAAAAGTGGATCGCCATCGTAACAGGGCCTTCTCGCTGAATATCAAATGCGCCCATGGAAAAACGGAGAACAGATGGCCGCCTAATGGGTGATACCAAGTGGGACCGAAGCTGACGAGCACTTCACCGGTTGGCTGCAGGAGCGAGTTCATAATGCGCAGGATTTCCCCGGGGTCAGCGAAATGCTCAAAGGCATCCATGGAAACCACAATATCCGCAAGCTCGTTGGTCGAAGTTGCAAAGAAGCAGCGGTCTTGTACCGCCGCTTTACGCGCTTTCTCGCGCGCTGCCTGGAGGACGTCCTCACGCATATCTATTCCGATCACGCGCTTCGCGCCATTGGCGGCCATTTCCACGGCATCGGCTCCTTCGCCACAACCGAAGTCGATCACAACTTTACGGGCAATCCTGGAGAAGATATCCTCTCCGAGTTGAATCGCAAGTTTCGACTTGCCTTGATAAACGGACCCGCTGCAGCAACCGGGAGGACCAGGAGAAATTCTCTTTAGAATTCGGTATTGAAGTTCGGTAAGCATTTCGGTCCAGTTGCCCCGGCACCGTGAGATAAGTCTTCGTCGCGTGCAGGATAGGTCGCTATCGAGCGAATCATTCTAAAGCGAATCATTCTAACAAGAAGAGTGTAACGATAGAGACGAGCTGCGAGGGCTTGCGGAGAAGAGCTTGCGAAACTACAGCAAACCGAATACGACGAGGCTGGTGTTGGTCCCAACGTAAACCTTGCCATTGGCCACCACCACATTAGCAAAATGAGGGACCGCCGGAATCGTATCGCGATTGTCGGGGGCCTGACCGCTGCTATACAGTTTGGCCAGAGTTGTAGCGTCATAGGCAATCAACAGTTGACCGACGGTCCAGAGAATGCCCGCGGTTGTCCCGTTTGCCGAGATCACGGGCGAACGTCCTTGCGAGGTCACTCTCGATTTCACGAAAGGAGTTTGCGCCAGAGTTCCTTTGCTCAAGGAGAGTGCAGTAATCGGCAATCCAGTACCGGTAGTGTAGATTGCTTTATTCCAATAAACCAAGGCGCCGGTTTCCGGAGCCAAGGCCGGCAGTTCCTGCACGATTTGGGTGTCGGCCAGGGTGCACGTTGCGCAGAAGTGACCCATATTGTCGGCGTTCAAAAGGTAGATTGTGCCTTCCTTCCCGACCGCAGCCAACAAATTAGGATACTTGCCAGTCTGCGTCGGCAGCACCAGCACCGGTTCGCTCATATCCAGATCGTTCTTGTCGAGATAGGCTTCGTTGAAGGGAGTGAACCAGTCGGCCAATTGTAGTTCGCCGCCAGCCTGCGAAAGTTTGATCACGGACTGCCCGAACCGCGTGCCCGGGGCGAAGTCTCCGTCTGCGGTCGCGCCATAAATGTTTCCGGCGCTATCGGCGGAAAGTCCGCCGCCTCGCATCCAGATTGCGGCTGCGGAGTCGCCCGGTTCGTCATCGAATACGCCCTGGGGCTGAAGCGTCGAAGCGTTATAGGCTACGACCCACCCCTCCTCTTTGTCGCCGCGGCATCCATTCGACCCAAAAGCAATGTACAGATTGCCGCTCTCGAGCAGGAGCGCGGGGCGGTTGACTTGCATCGCGTCCTCGAAAATATTGTTCTTACCGTCAAATTCGTAACTCGCGGTAATCACAATGGGGCTGCCAGTTTTATCCCTGCCGGTGGTGACGTCGAGGGCATGCAATCGATGCACAAACTTCGAATTTTCGTAGGTCTTGGCGACTACGTAGAGGGTGCCGGAGACGGGATCAATTACGGGTGTTGAAAGTATGCCTACTTCTTTCCATTGCGTCGTCCCGCCGCATCCCTGTAATGCAACGGGAACTGAAGTGGCACCATTGATCAAGAAACTGGTGTGCCACAAGGGCTGCGCGTTATCGCCTGTGGCGCTATCGGCGTCAAACGCGTAGACGCTATCATGCATGGTCGCTACAAACACGACGTTATGTAGGCCCGCCCCCGGAATCTTGACTCCCGGCAGATATAGGGCCTGCCCCACGATTGCGCCATCCACGAAGTGAGTGAAAAGCTTGCCAAACTGTGCCTTGTTGACGTTCTGAGGGGTGAGAATCGCTTCGTTAGGGTTCGCTCCGGACCGGCCATTGTCGTAGTGCCAGGTGGTGACAGCTACTTGAGCGCGGCTGAAGGTTATCCCGGCGAATGACAAGAACAGCATCCCGGCGAGGAGCGCGCGAGCACGCAAAAAGGCACTCATCTCTGACGAACCTCCTAAGACTTTAGACAAGAGCTGGACCAACCCAATGCATTGGCTCTGGACGGTCGGCAAGCAGCAGGATTCGCTGCCCGAAGTTAGAAAGAGCATAGTGGCGGACTTAAGGCCAGTCAAATTAAATCATTTCTTTTGTGGAAGATGCAATTTATTGCAAGTTATGAGTAACTTCGTGCGCGATGTCCTGACACCCTAAGTCATCCGGCTGCGAAAATTTGCGTGCGGTTTGTGCTCAGAATGTCGATCGAGAACGCTTGCTATTGTCGTTACTCTGAAAAATCCATCGGACAAAATGCAGGCTGGGCGCATCAAAGGTTGAGCAAATCGCACCAGAAGCACAAAAATCAATGCCTTTGCACATGGAAAAACGTCTACAATGGGCGGCGACGTAATCAGGAGGCAATCAGTGAAGCTAACATTTGCGCGATTTTCAATTGCAGTGGTGTGCGTGACATTTTTCTCTTCGGTGCCCAGTATCTTTGCTCAGGAGGCGCGGACGGGATATCCGCAGGACTGGTCCCAGAACCACATCGTGTTCAGCGCAGATGGTCTCGCCAAGCACCCAGACGTGATTTACAAAGAACCACGTGTTCTGCAGAAAGTGTTGCAGCATTTCCAGGTTCCGACTTTCGGCACATTCGAAAGCGCTGAGCCGCTATCCACTTCTGCAAAGATTTCCGGTCCAAAAAATGATTGGAGTGTGGCGCTATCTGGCCGCCTCGTGGCTAATGCGGCTCCCGCCAAGTATTCTTTCTATCCAAATACCGCGCCCAGTTGTACTGCTGACTGGGTTGTGTTCGCGTTGGCGGGCGCTAACACCGCCAATCTCGTCGCCTTCAATAATCTCTATGTAAACAGCGCTGGCACGGGATATTGTCCTGGTAAGGCTCCGTCGGTGCTGTTCGCCTACAACGTCACCACCCTAGCCGGCGGGAAGATGACAACGTCCCCCGTCATCTCTGTGGATGGCACCAAGATCGCCTTTGTTGAGAGCGTTCCTGCAGGCGGCACAGCGGGCGCCCCGGCTGCGTCCATCTTCCATGTGATTACCTGGTCCGCTACCGGCGCGCTCAAAGCTCCAGCAACACCTACTAACATGGTCTCCGTGACGCTCGCTTCCTCCGCCAATGATACTGTATCGTCGCCATGGGTAGATTACGGGACTGATACAGCCTACATAGGCACAGACAATGGCGTTCTTCACGAAGTAACAGGTGTCTTTAAAGGCACGCCCACACTTGATCCGGCAGGGTCTAACTTTCCCGTTACTGTGAGTGCGGGCTTACACCTAAGCCCTCCCGTTTTCGATGTTGTGGATGGGGTGGTGATGGTAGGGAGCGCCAACGGCGATCTTTATCAGGTGAATGGCACGTCGGGGGCAGTGAGAGCGTTGTCGATCGGGTCCGGCCCGAGCTCTGGTATTGTAGCGGCGCCGATAGTCGATATCACCAACGGAACAACTTTCGTAATCACTGCTGATGTGGGCTATGCTGCGGCTCTCGTCCAAGTCAACACCCATACGATGCACCAGTTAGCAATTGCCGAACTGGGCGAAGGCTCGTCTGAGAAGCCCAGTACCGCGATTACTCTATACGAGCCGACTTTGAGTGATGCTTACTATACAAATCCGACGTCCGGAGTGATCACAGCCTGCGGCACCGGCAGTGCCGATACAACCCCATGGCAGTATGTATTTGGTTTTGCCAGCCCCACCCAGATGTTAGAGGCGCCATTGTTCAAACAGCAACTTACTAATTCCACCGCTGCCCGCTGCACGGGATGGACAGAGTTCTTTAACGCCAATCTGGGAACCGATTTCTTTTTCTTTGGATTGACAGAGAACTGCGGAAACTCGACGGGCGGCGCAGCGGATGGGTGCATAGCAGAGGTGGAAAACCTCAGCCCCACGACGACAACCGCGCCCCTCACAACGGCGACAGTTAGTGGTGGGCCGAGCGGAGTTACTGTCGATAACTACGCCAATACTGCGACTTATCCGGAGGCGTCCAGTATTTATTTCACGGCCGAGAATTTGCAAACCGCGTATAAGCTGGCCCAGAACGGACTAGGGAGTAACTAAGAATAACCCCACTCGCGCCGCGTGACGAAAAAAGTCTGCGGAGCGAGTGGGAATCATTATCCTGAAAATCTGCAAGTCTTGGCAACTCCAGTAACTCCACACTAGCGGATGACACTCTCGTTTCGAGGTGCGATCGTGCTCACTTGCCTTCGATCGATAAAGGTTGCATTTCTAGCTGTTCTGCTTGGTTGCGCCGCAGTTAACTCGGCGCAGTCACCGAGCCCGTTACCAACACCAAAGCCAGGTGATTACGTATCTCACGATTTCCATTTCAAATCGGGCGAGACGCTGCCTGAGTTGCGTATGCACTATGCAACGTTTGGAAGTCCCGTGCGCGACGCGAAGGGCACGGTTACCAATGCGGTGTTGCTTTTGCACGGCACCAGCGGTAGCGGCGAACAGTTCCTCGCGCCGCAGTTTGCGGGCGTCTTATTCGGACCGGGACAGCTTCTTGACATCACGCGCTATTACATCATTCTGCCTGACAACATCGGACATGGAAAATCCAGCAAGCCGAGCGATGGCATGCGCGCTCATTTTCCACAGTATGACTACGACGACATGGTTCGGTCGCAGCACGAGTTGCTGGAAAAGGGATTGGGCGTGAACCACCTGCGCCTGATCCTGGGCACATCGATGGGCTGCATGCATGCGTGGGTTTGGGGCGAAACTTATCCCGGTTTTATGGACGCACTTATGCCATTAGCTTGCCTGCCGGTGCAGATCGCGGGGCGAAATCGAATTTGGCGTAAGCTGGCGATGGACGGCATTCGTGACGATCCGGAATGGAAAAACGGCGATTATACTGTCGAGCCCCATGCCGGGCTGGTGACCGCAGCGGATATGTTTAATATCGCCGCAGGTTCAGCTCTACTAATGCAAAAGAACTTCCCTACCCGGGAAACGACTGATGCAGCAGAAGACGAATACGTGAAGCGCTTCATTACAGCCCATGACGCCAATGACCTCCTTTACGCGCTACATGCCTCGCGAAATTATGACCCCTCATCACAGCTCGATAAAGTCACGGCGTTCGTAATGTTTGCTAATTCGGCGGACGATTTCATCAACCCCCCAGAACTGGGGATTGCGGAGCGCGAAATCAAAAAAGTAAAGGAAGGTCAATTCGTGCTGATTCCGATCTCTGAGCAAACCCATGGTCACGGTACTCACACTTGGGCAGCTGTATGGCAGCAATATCTGAAAGAGTTATTAAAGGCTTCGCAACACTGAGGCAAAGCCGCCATCGGTCACTGTACTTTCAAGCAGTCTTCCTGCGACCCTTCGCCTTCGGTTGTTTCGTCGAAACAGCTGGGGATGCCTGAGCCTTCCTGGACTTGTAACCAACATCGTCTATTCTATGACCGCCATTATCTGGTGAACGCGGCAGTGTCCGCCAGTTCAGCTCTTCCAGCCGCTGTCGTATTTCGATTCCATGCCTTTCGTGAGCAACACAGATTTCACAGTCCGAATCGTGGATTCTCAAGAGCGACAACAGGTAGCATCTCCACTTCATGACCACCTCGCGGAATTCGGTTCGTGCTGCCTCACGGGTGTTGCGTCTCATCTGGCGGGAACTGCTCTTCGGAGAGGCGAACGTATTATGCCACACGACGCAGGTGTGAATGCAGTAAAAATTTGGGCTAATCCGGACGCGCAGGAAATGGGTGAAAGCCGCGCCGTAAGCCAAAACAGGCTGCCTTCGCAAGCGAAAATAGTTGCTGTTCGTCGAAGCAGAATTTCGCATCTCAGCAGCGGGAGAAAGCTTATGAAGGCAGTTCTACTCTATGCATACGGCGACCCGTCGCAGTTGCGATATGAAGAGACCGGGATGCCGAAATATGGCGACAACGAAGTACTGGTTAAGGTGCACGCTACAAGCATCAATCCCATTGACTGGAAAATACGCAGCGGAGCGGCGAAATCGCGCATGGCCATTCAATTTCCAGCGATTTTGGGACGAGACCTTTCCGGAGAAGTCGTCGAGATGGGCAGCACTGTCAGAGGGTTTCCGAAGGGAATGCGCGTGATGGCCTTAGCAAATGGCACATACGCCGAGTATGCGGTCGCCAAAGCTGACGTGCTTGCGCCTATTCCGGATGCCTTGAATTTCGTGCAGGCGGCTGCACTTCCGTTAGTCACTACGACCGGCGCCCAGTTGATTGAGCGAGCAGTAAAGCCCGAAGCGGGTCAGACTGTTCTGGTTACAGGAGCACTTGGAGGCGTAGGGCGAACAGCCGTACATGTGGCTCGGAAACACGGGGCACGCGTTTTGGCGGGAGTGCGAGGAAAGGAGAAAGAAGAAGCAGCGAAATTGGGCGTGGAGGGGGTCGTCGCTATCGACAGCGACGACGAGATCAGCCATTTACATGATCTTGATGCCATTGCAGACACAGTAGGAGGAACAACAATTCAGCGTTTGTTGAAAGCGATCCGTCGTGGTGGAGTATTGGGATCAGTGCTCGGGGCACCCGAGGGAGCTGGCAAATACGATATCCATGTGGAAGCGTTTATGGCGCAGCCAGATGCGTCTCGGCTCTATCAATTAGCTGACGATGCGGCTCGGCATGAATTTTCGATTCCAATCGCCCGGACGATGAAGTTAGAGGAGATTCAGGAAGCGCATCGCCTTGCGGAAGAAGGCAAAGCAGGCGGGAAGATCGTGCTAGTTCCATGATCGCCGGAAGGAGGTCGATTAGGTGACGCTTCGAGCGAGAGCATGCTTATTTAGGGTTGTTTACTTCGGCTTCGGTGCGATTGCTTTCGGCACGGTTTACCAGGTGAGGCTTAGCCAGAGTTCCGGTTAGCGTCCACGATTGTTGATCTCTGCGCGTCAACACGATATTGAAACCGTTGTCTGCTGAAGCGGTTCCCCCGATTTGAAAGACACCGTCATGCGAGTCCAATTTGCCTCCTACCACCTCGAATGCGCTTTGCTCGAGACGGAGTTCCCCGGAAAAGCGGTGCACTGTCAGTGGGCCGGGCGAACCCGGAAACTGAACATGCCTCAGGCTACCGTTGCGCATGACGAACTGCATTTTCCCCTGGGAATGCGCCATTAGTTCGCGAAAATTGTCTCCCGATCCCTCCATCTCGAACTTCCCGTCAGCATTTCCGTTAATCCACGCATCGCTCATCAAAGTAGAAACCTGCGCCAGAGAGATATCCTGCAGCACGCCAGAGCCCTGATATCGCAGCGACTGAATTGCTGGATCGCGATTCGTCACATCGATTAACCAGTCTCCCTGATATGTGCCCTGGAGCAATCGAGCGCGAAGAGCGTTCAGGCTAATCTTGCCCCGGTCCACATCTACCTGGGTTGCGATTTGGGTAGCGGAAAGCTTCATCAATCCGAAGCGCCCGACATGCAGGGTGCCTTGAGCCTTGATGGCGAGAAGTGGCGAAGGGGTGGACGAAGCTTCTGAATTCGAGTTGGATTCCAAGATGCGGTACCACGGTCGTTTGAGGGGGTGCCGCGTAAACCATTCCTGAAGATCTCTGCTCGAAAGCTGGTCAGCTGTGAGATCGAACTGCAACATACAGGAGGGAACGGCTTCGGCTGTGACGGATGGAACGGCGCCAACGGCTGTGCAATGACGCAGGGCTGACACCTTGCCGTTCCAATGTGTACTCCCTGTACGAGCATTTATCTTGTCCATCAATACTGCGTCCGGCGTAAGAGTGATATTGGCGGAGTCAATCTCGATCGGTGTATTCAGGCCATGCATCTCGACCCGCACACCCTGCAACTGAGCCGTCCCAGCAGCCACCGCGGCTGCGAACCCCTGCCAGGTACCGGATACGCTCATATCCATTTTAGTCGCCCCTTCGGCGGCCGGTTGCGCGACGGGCAAGCCGAGAACACTCTCCAGACTAAAAACGTCTTCCAGTTCCATATCGCCGCGCACGAAAAATCGATAACCAGAACTTGAGACCCATCCACCGGCATCCATGGGGTCGGAATTGTTGATCAACATTGCTGCAGGCCCAATACGCAGGCAAGTTTCCGAGGGCTTTGCATCCCGTTGTTTTCTTATATCCACCTGCCGGGGCGGGTTCGCTTGCGAAGCTCCAGCGGAATCGGAGACAAGCGCCAGTGGAATGTTGCCCAAGTTCACTTCTTCCTGTCCGGCGTTCCATAGGACATGCACATTTGTCGCCGCGCCCGCCCCGCTCCACGTTTGCGCCAGGTTCGGCGTCAAAGCCTGCCGTGCTCGTTGATTTTGATGAAGACCAGGCTCACTGCGCGAGGCGTGGAACTGCGCATTTAGCAATCCAGTTGCAGTGAGATCGGCCGGAACTTGCTGCTTCGCCTGCCGCAGAAACCTAACGACCGAGGCTAGCGGAACTTTTTCGGCTTCAAGAGCTAGATCGTAGCTTGGTTCTTGTGCAGCCATGGCAAAGTTTCCGCGTAACCGCAGGCTTCCACCATTGACCGGTGATTCGCAGAGAAGATCGGCAAATGAACGGGCGACGGCGTTGTAGCTTCCGGAACAAGTGGCGGCCAAACGAACGTTCTCGCTTCCGACAATGTCGTAGCGATGAAAGCCATCGACAACTGTGCCACTATTAATCTGCAGCGCTTCCGGAGTGCCGGAAATTTTTGCATTCAGGTCCAATCCGCCGCGCCATCCCCGATCTTTTCCGCTGAAGAGCTTTGTGATCTGCCCGAGTTGCCCGTTTCTCCATTGCACGGCGATCTGCATGGGGGTCGATCGCAGACTCGCGGCGCGTTGCCAGGTCGCGTTGATCTGAAGTAATCCGGTATCGGTGAGATTAAAGTCGGTGCGCACGGGCTCGGCCTTGATGCGCGCACCCCAAGAATTTTCCGAGTCCTGCCAGAGCGCCACATTGGCATCGATCAGCGCGTAGGCCTTTTTTGTCTCCCCGAGCTTGAAATTGATGCGTGCATTGCTGGCCTCGAGATAGGGGAACGCGGGGCGTCGCTCGGATGGCGGTTTGCCGGTAGGGGCGGCAGGAATTTGTCTATTCCGTTCGAGGAGACTTGCCAGATTCCAGTAGCCCTCGTTATTGCGCACCAGGTTGATGCTTGGCTCGGTGGCGCTCAGCGGCGGCGATCTCAAGTCGTCCGCGGAGCAGCGAACGAAAGCGGATCGCGGCGGAAACTTCCTGCGCACGAATCATCGGCTCCGCGCTGAATGCGGGGTCGTCGTAGATGACGAGACCTTCGAGATCAAAACCCGGCCGCGGCAACAGACGCAAGCGAACATTGTCGAGCGCGATGCGGCGGCCAAGAGCGCTGCCGATGGAAGTGGCGATTCGGTTTCGCAAGGCGTAAACACCTGGCCGGAACAGAAACAGGATCAGCACGACGAGCGCGATCGCGGCTATTCCGCGTTTGGAGCGAAAAAATCTGGAGCGGAAAAACCTCCATCCTGAAAATCTGGGTCGCCCGACGCTACGCAATTTCACTGCACCACCTTAAGCGTTCGTGACCATCGCGTTTCAGAATGAAGAGGACAATGGCGAACAATCCCGCCGTGCCGAGCTACAAATTCCACGGTTGTGTCGCGCGGCTTTTCGTCATCCGCAAAAACCCTTGTCGCCACTTTCTGGTGCTGTTGCAATCGCTTTTCTCCGAGCGGATCTTCAGCGTAGGTTTTTTCAACGAACCAGTTTGAAGGTACGCGACCAGCGCGTTTGATCAAAAAAATGAATGATGATGTGCGCCAGAAACGCCAGTCTATCGCCCGCGCTCCGCATCTGATACTGATCGGGGGGAGTAATAAAGGACCAATAGATGAACATAGGACGCCCGATAACATTCTTCCGGGGAATGAAGCCCCAGTAGCGGCTGTCGTAACTCACGTCACGGTTGTCGCCCATGGCAAAGTAACTATTCGGCGGCACCACAACGTCGCCACCCTCGATATGAGAAGGCAGTTCCTGTATCCAGTTCTCGTCCCTAACGCCGTACATTTCTGAAGGCGCCACTGCCGGAAAGTTGTCACGATACGGGTTATAGTCTCCTTGCTTGTGCAATGCGTAGGGCTCAACCAGTTTTTCGCCATTGCGATAGACCACGCCGTCGCGCAAGTGAATGTGATCGCCGGGAATTCCGATAACCCGCTTTACGACGAAGAGACCTTGTTCTTCGGGCGACAGGAATACAACAATGTCTTCCCGGCGAACATTGCGATACGGCATCAACGGTCCAATCCAGCGAGTCGGCTGCGCGAATTGCTCGCGGTTCACAAAAACGTGATCACCGATGAGCAGGGTATCCTCCATGGAACTGGAAGGAATCTCAAACGCCTGCAGAATAAACGTAATGATGAACAGGCCGGTGACGAGGACTCCAGCGAGCGAGGCCAGGAATTCCACCGCAGTTTCGCGTGGTTTCTCTTCCACCGCCGTCTCTTCATCGTTTTTTTTGACTAACACTTCTTTTTCTGTCTTGGGCACTGTCGCCATCCGTTTCAGAGGATTTCATTTCGCGTCGGGCGCAGCCAAGCACCCGAACAGCGCACTTCTTAACGAACCAGCCTAAAAGTACGTTCCCAGCGCGTGATCTGGAACACGTGCGTCACCGCATAAGCGAGATGAAAAAGTCTATCACCCACGGTTGGCGATCCGGAAAGATCGTTGCTCAAATTACCCGATGACCAATAAATCAGAAGTGGGCGTCCGATGATATTTTCTCGCGGCACGAATCCCCAATAGCGGCTGTCTTGGCTGTCATCGCGGTTATCACCCAAAACGAAATACTGTCCCTCGGGGATAATTAATTGATGGTCTTCCACGAGATTCTGCATCTCTTTCCACCATTTCGCCTCCACTCCATAATCCGGAGAATCGGTGCGCGGGAAGTCATCGCGATAGTAATTTCGTAGCGTCGAAATGTACTGGACGTAGGGCTCTTGCAGCGGCAAGCCATTGACGTAAACGCGCTTGTTGACCAGGCGCAGGCGATCTCCGGGCAGAGCGACCACTCGCTTCACAAAGTCTTGCGCTGGATTCACCGGATAATGGAAGACGACGATGTCGCCGCGGCGTACGTTACGGTATGGCAATAGCCGGTTCCAGCCTGCGCTACCGCCATAGCAAAACTTGTCCACCAGCAGGTAGTCGCCAGTCAATAATGTTTGTTCCATGGATTCTGAAGGGATGGTGAATGCCTGCAAGAGGAAGGTGACGACAAAAACTGCGATCACGACCGTCCCCGCAACCGACTGAACGGTGGCGGGCCAATCTCCGGTGGAAATCTTTTCACTCCACGACATAATCCAACGGTTGACCTTGAAGGAGCATGCTTCCGGCCATGTAATTGTTTCGTCTTAGGAACATGGCTATAGTGACCTGAAAGCCCTACCGAATAGGATGCCCCTTTCTACTGTCCCGCGTCGGAGCTTACTGTCTAACTAAGACCGGGACGCACTCTCACTTACTCCGGACGCCAACGGGTCGTTCCTTTATCAATCTTCGAACCGCATCCTTTGAGTCGGCGATTGCGGCGCGCGTTAGGGTAGAGTCTCAGATGCACTCGGACGACGAACTCGAGGTGGCCGCTGCCATTCCTTACGTTTGACTATCGACCTTTAGGTAAGGTAGTCAAGTGCTCCAGAACTTGCCGCGCCGCTTCCTGTTCCGCTCTTTTCTTGGTGGCACCCTCGGCCCGTCCCACGAATTGCCCTATCGTAGGCTCAGCCAATCTCACTTCGACCGTAAAGGTCTTCTTGTGCTCGGGTCCTTCTTCTTTCACCAACGCATACACCGGCTGCGGGCCGCCTCTGGCTTGAAGAGCTTCCTGGAGCGCGGACTTGAAATCCATTACGGGCATGGCGCTGGTGTCGAGGTTCATATTAGCCAGTTCTGGTTCGACAATTGCGCGCACAATAAAGTCGCGCGCCACCGGCCATCCTGCGTCGAGATACAGTGCAGCCAGGATCGCTTCGAGCGTGTCCACCAGCAAGCTTGCTTTGTTACGGCCTCCGCTTTTTTCTTCGCCGCGGCCGAGACGGATATATTGACCGATGTGCAGTTGCTCCGCCACTTGAAGCAAATGCCGTTGCCCCACCAGATGTGCCCGCAACTTTGAAAGTTGACCTTCCTGGAATGCGGGAAAGCGGTGGAAAAGCGTTTCGCTGGTGGCGAGGCCGAGCACAGCATCGCCTAAGAACTCGAGCATTTCGTTGTCGCCGATCGTCATTCCACTAGCCGATCCGCTGGCCGCGCCCAAGGCTTCTGTCTCGCGCGCTTGAGAGCTGTGGGTAAGCGCCTGTTCGAGCAATTCGAAGCGCTGGAACTGGTGACCCAGGCTCGCTTCCAGCGCAATTATGTCGCGTGACTTCATTTTTTGAGACGCAGCTTGCTTAAGAGACGAGGCCGGCCTCGTCTCCGCCAAGAGATGTTAATTCTTCGGAGGGGTCTGCGGCTGAGCCGGAGTCGCTCCTCCGGTGAGTTGTTGCAAGCGCTCGCGTTCGCGGCGAGCTGGAGTTCCTATCGGAGTGTTGTCCTGCGTCATATCCACGACCCGGTTTACCACCTTCAGCGCCTCCGCATACTTTTGTTCTTTATCAAGGGCCAGAGCCAGGCGCAGGACGACCACTTTGTCCGGATCGCTCGGATACACGTCGATAGACTTTTGCAGATTCTCCACCGCCGCCGGATAATTTTCTTTCTTGAAATCAATGGTTCCGATAATCGAATATGCCTGAGAACGCAGGAGGCCCTTGTAACTGTCGATTTTCTCCTGCGGAGTGCCCGCCGGCACCTGGACGTCAGTGTCTACAGTCTGCGTGGCTTTTTCGGCCATCGAAGTGGCTTCGGCGAAACGCTGATCTTTGTCGATGTCGGTGTCGCGGGTTCTTTCCGCGATTACCTCGGCGACGACCACCAGAGCCTCGGGATCGTCCGGATCGAAATTGAGAACCTTACGGCCCATGGCTTCGGTCTTCTCGGCATTGTTGGCATTCTGGTACATGCGCATCGCGTTCTTGTAAAGGAGCACGCGAAGTTCGCTGTCGGGGAACTTGGTTGCAAAATCGTCAGCCGCCTTCTCCAATGCGGCAGGATCAGTATTGGCTGAGGCGGCCTTCCAGGCATCGAACTCGGGTTGGGTCTTAGCTTGCGGTGGACGCTTTGCAGCTGGAGCCGTCTGGCCGGCAGGCGCCGACTGGCCTGTCTGTTGCGCTGGCTGCCCAGCATTACCTGTCGCGGGCGTTCCGCTGCCCTGCGCTGTGGCCATGGTTGCGACACCGAGTATCGCTAGAATGACTGCTATTCGCTTCATGCTGTCTCCCATCGTGCAAAACCATTCTACGTGGCCGAGCGCCCAACGCGAATGGTTGAAAAACAAATTCAAGGCAATAATATCTCACGCGTTAAGCGAAATTCGGATCAAGCTGACTCCAGGGGGAAGCTATCTTGAAACCCCTGATCTTGATCTTTGAAACTCTGAAACCTTTTTCATTCTGGCTGTTTCGCCACCGGAGGCTCATAGGGCCGTTCCAGCCCTCTCTGCGCTGCCAGCTTCGCTTCCGGAAGCGTCCCGCCAGCCGCTTCCAATGCTGCCCGATACTGATCTACGGCCGCAAACCTATCTTCCCTGAGGTCGAAAATGCGGCCGAGATAAATATGAGACCAGGCAATTACCTTCGGTTCGTGCGCCGTCTGCAACGCCTGTTCGAAGTATTTACGGGCTCCGTCCATATCCCGATTCACGGTCGCGACTTGCGCCAGAATGAACAGAGCACGTCCCGAATCTTCCTCTTGTTCATCGAGCGCCTTCTGCGCCAGTTTGCGCGCGGTTTCGGGATCGCCGGCGGCCAGACGGCGCTCCGCGTTCAGTAGCAGGTGCTGATCCTGGCTACCTGTGCGAAGCAACTCCGGAGCCGCCTCGCTTGCGAATTTGATATTAGCTACGCGCTTTTGTTGCTTGCCAACATCGATGGCACCGATTAAATAAGGATAAGAATTGCGCAGACCAGACGGATCTTTTTCGAACTTGATGAGCGCGTCATAAAAATAGGGTGTCAGCACATAGCCTTGCTTGTCAGCTTCGTCAATGTTCCTGATGCGTTCGGTTTCCGGAAGCTTGGTCAACCGCACTTCAATGGCCCGAATCAGACATTCCGTCACCAACAGCGAGATGTTGCTCTTGAACGCTTCATCCATGGGAGCGTTGTTCACTTCTTCCAGCAAGGGCTCGAGGCGCGGGAACGAGTTCCCATTTTTTAGCGCCAGTGGATCCAGAAGATAGTGCAGATACGTATGCCGGATCTGCTGCATCTTGATCGTCGGGTCGGAGGCTGGTGAGATTACCACGAAGTAATCGGACCCATAATTCCGAGCATTGGTCTGGCCAGGCGCGCCCATCGCATCCATATAGACGGTGAATTGGCGTCCCAGATAGCCAGCCGAGGGCATCTTTAGATAGATCTCGGTGTCGAACGTCATTTTCGCCAGCGGATCGTGATAGGCTTCGATCATTTCCGTATAGCGGGCGCGATGTCGCTCCCAAATCGCATGCAAGCCGATCTTCTGGTAAAAGGCCTGCATTAGCGGCACGATATCAGCGACCGCTGCCGCGTCGGGCGGCAGCTCTGACGGCTTGAGTTTCGGTGTGAAAGTAGGCGGATCTTCCAGATAGAGCGCCAGGGATACATAGTGGGATAGGTCGTGCGCGGGATCGGACGACTGATGCTGGCGGTAGAATAGACACATCGGGCCAACGACCGCTTGCGCTCCGTCAGTATTTTCCACCGCCTTGGCCACTTCCGACCGAATTTGAGTTCGCAATGGATCTGAAACGCTTAATTCCTGGTCATATCCGCACGTGTTGATGGCGGTCAAGACGGTGAAAAGGGTCTCGCTGGTTTCGAGAGAGACTGGCGTATTCTGCGCAAGGCCCTGTGACACGACAAGCATCATCGGGAGGCTGATCGCCAATACCAACTGAACAACTTGTCTCAGAAAATTCCTTTTGAGATCACACATATTGCGATCAAACAGGTACGATCAGTCATATTGCGACCAAACCACGATGCGCTAGGAGTAGTTTACGAACTGGTCAATTTGTGGTCAAACCGTCCCCACCGCTTGATATCCTGTGGAAAGAATTAAGACGAGAGGCCGAGGGGACTCATGGATCCCAGAGAATTTCGCGAACTAGGACATCACGTCGTAGACCTTCTAGCTGAGTATCTGGAGCACATCGAAGAGAAACCTGTGTTTCCGGATGTGGAACCACGCAAACTGGCGCAGCTTTTTGACGAGCCGCTGCCTCAGGAATCTAGCGCACCCGAGAAGGTGCTGGAGGAACTTGAGGAAAAACTTCTTCCTTATTGCACGCATGTCGGACATCCAGGTTACATGGGGCTGATTACTCCGTCGCCCAATCCCGTTGGCATCATTGGGGATTTCATCTGTTCGGCGCTTAACCAAAATATTGGCGCTTACACGATCGGTCCTTCGGCTGTGGCGATGGAGCGCCAGACTGTGAAGTGGCTTACCGATATGGTTGGATACGACGATCAGGCTGGAGGGAACCTTACGAGTGGCGGAATGATGGCTAATTTCGTCGGGCTCAAGCTGGCTCGGGACAGCGTGTCGCACGATCGGACACAGCACGATGGCATTCAGGAGCGCTGGGCGGTGTATGCGTCGGAAGAGCGGCATGTTTCGGTCGATAAGGCTGTTGATGCGGTTGGGTTAGGGCGAAGTGCACTGCGTGCGTTGCCTACCGATGCCAGGTTTCGGGTGAGATTGGATGCGCTTGAGGCGGCAATCGCTGAGGATCACAAACATGGAATACGACCGATGTGCATCGTGGGCATCTTCGGTACCACAAATACAGGCGCAGTCGATTCGATACGCGATCTGCGGAAGATTGCGGATCGAGAGCGGATGTGGCTTCATGCCGATGCTGCTTATGGTGGTGGCATGTTGCTTTCTCATGGATGGTCGATGCGCGATCAGGGATTAGAGCTTGCGGATTCGGTCACCATTGATCCGCACAAGTGGTTCTATGCGCCACTGGATGCGGGAGCGATATTGGCGAAAGATGATCGGCGATTGACGGCTTCGTTTGGCATGAAACCGTCTTACCTCACCGATGAACTGGATCGGGGCAATGAACGATATCAATATTATGTTCACAGCTTTGAGCAGTCTCGGCGCTTTCGCGGGCTGAAGGTTTGGATGAGCTTTAAGAGATATGGAGCGAATCAGATTGGGGAGTGGATCGACAATAACGTGCGGCAGGCGAAACACCTTTATTCTGCTGTGGCACAACATTCGGACTTCGAAGCAGCTAGCGAACCTCCGATGTCGGCAATCTGCATTCGATATCGCGGCGCGGATTTGGACGAAGCGCAATCGAAGGAGTTGCATGCTGAGGTAGCGAGGCGAGTCGAGCAAAGCGGAAAATTCTGGATCTCGACCACAGAACTGAAACGAAAATCTTGGTTCCGCATTAATCCGGTGAACTTTCGCACGCGCACGGAACACATGGACCAACTCTTACTGTTGCTGGAAAAGGAATGCGGTTCGGTCGTCCAAACGATGAAAACCAGCGGACAGACTGGTAGTGAACATCTCAAGCGTGCCTAACCATCCAGAACGAGCTTAAGCCTCGCTTAGCCCTTGACGCTGATCTTCGAGAATGAAAGCACCGCCGTTCCTGCGGTTGGTCGTCCCATTGAGAGCGCAGGACGGAAGGTGGTGAAGATCAGCAAGTTTTTCAATTGCGGCAGAACCGCTTGTGCATCGTCTGGTTGCGACAGGATGCGATAATCTTCCACGCGGCCGTTGGCATCGACGTAGGCCTCAACCACTACAGCGTTATCGCCGATGTTACCCAGCGTCGTGCCGAATGCCGACTGCTCCAGTTCAGGTCTGGTATACAACATTAACGGAACGTCTCCGTTACTCGCCTGCAGCGTTGCGGGCAACGCGAAGAATCCGAGCAGCAGACCGAAGGTCAACATTGCGCTTACGAGTCCTGCTGTCGCCGGAACCATAAAAGCCTGAAACGCGTTTTCCAGCCTCATCAGGAGGCCTTCAAACCTGGGACGGCGCGACTGTGCCGCTTCGCGCGAAATCGCGAGGCGCAACTTCAACGAAAGGTCAGTGGGCGCTTTTTTCGGACCCATGTTGGCTAGCAACTGCTGGGTGCGCTGCATAGCGATATATTCGCGCTCGCAAGCGGCACACTGTTGGACATGGCGCGTGAGTGTTCCCATCTCGGCGCCAGTTACGCGGCCGTCGAGATATGGCGAGAACAATTTTCTGATCTCAGCGCACTTCATGGTGTCACCTCAATCTCCCTGCCACCGTTCGAACCTTCTCTTGTAATTTTGCAGTCCTGTGCGCTCTCTGGAATAACCAGCCCTAACTCTGCACCCACTAGCTGCACGTACGCGGTTAACTTTTTGCGCAGCGCATGGCGTCCGCGGGTGATTCGCGACTTTACTGTGCCCAGCGAAATCTGCAGAACTTCGGCGATCTCTTCGTACGACATTTCTTCGAGGTCACGAAGAATCAAGGCAGTGCGACAGGGCTCTGCGACGTGTTGCAGCGCCTGTTCCACGGCCGCTTGCACTTCAGTGTGGGCAAACTTTTCAAACGGAGATTCGCCGTGATCGATGAGACGCTCTTCCGCAGAATATTCTTCTCCGCCTGCTATCGGATCAATCGACGTTTCCTGCGCTTTGTGGCGGAACCACCAGCGGCGGCGATTTGCGGCCTCGTGCAGCGCTATGCGATAGATCCAGGTCTTGAGGCTTGACTCGCCGTGGAAATGCTTCATGCCGCGAAAGACCTTTAGAAAGACATCTTGCGTGGCATCCGCCGCGTCCGACGGATCATTCACTATGCGATAGATGAGTCCATAGATCGGTTGATGAAATTGGCCGATGAGCCAGGAGTAGGCTTCTTCCGAACCTGCCTTGAGTTCAGCGATGACGGCCGATTCGGCGGTTCGGGCTCCGATAGCGGTGGCAAGATCGCCCAATGTGGTAGCTCCCGCCATGGCGGCGTTATCCTCAATTATAGAGTCAGTTCAGCCTTGGCGGCTGGAATCTTTATTCTTCTTTCTTGCCGCTCAAATTCGTGATTACGTTCCGCTTAATTGGTTAGACTCCGAGGCTCGATGTGGGGTTCCACGCAACGAACTTGGACTGTCACTAATTCCTTCGCTCGAATCATTTTCTTTTCTTTGTTTCTCGAGTTCTTGGGGAGACCCCCACCCCCTTATTTTTGATCTTTTGAAATCATCGAGTTAGCTGCAAAGTATTCAGGAATAAGGAGATATATGGAAAGTATTGCGAACTAAAGACTTATCCTCTCCGAGTTCCAGCAGGTTCGCTTCCTATTTCCTACCGAATAGACACACCTCTTCCCCGCCGTAATCACAGTCATTTTGTCACGTTGCCGAATCTATGTCTGTGATGGGTGACCAAGAGATTTGTGATGAAAAAGTACACACAGGACGCCGCTGCGGCGATTGAATTCATGCCGCAGCGGCAAGCATGCTGGAGACAGCAAGAGCAAGGTCGCAATTACTGAACCACCACCTTGCCTCCGCCCGCGGTGCCAGTTCGCGGGGGAATTGCCGACTGGATCGGTCGGACTTTGTCTGCCGTGTCTTTGTCTGCCCCGGCCGAGCTGGGAATCTCATAGGTGTAAGTCGTGGCTGGTCCGGACTGCGCGTACGGGCTGTTGCTCGACAAAGGTTTGTACGCCGCCGTGAGGCCGGGAAACGGGTTGGTAACTGGCCACTTGATCGTGTAAGAGGTTTGGTCCGTGGAATATATTTCCAGCATGCCCTGCTGCGAGCTGCTCACGGTAGAAGGAACTGCCGCCTCGCCGGGGCTGGGAGTGAAGTTGGTAATCTGGACGTAGAGTGGGCCGGTCCCGGCCTGGATGGCGTAAGGTCCGCCTTCCTGAGTGCCGTTTACGCTGACGGTATAGTTCACGGCTCCGTTGGTGTTCGCGGGCAGCGTAAGCGCGCCGCTGTTGTTCCCGGGCTGAATGGTTATGCTGGATGGGGTGAACAGAACTGGGCCGGGAGGGTTGGATACGCCGGGCGGATTGGGCGCAAAGTTAATCGTGATTGCGGCAACCGAACTTGAGGAGTTGACGAATGTAACGTCAGACCCGACGGCGACGATTTTGGCGGGAGTGTTATTGGTGAGGGTAGAGCCGTTCCAAACAAACGTAACTGTCAAACCTGCTGTTTCTGGTCTGGGAATTTGGCGGGCTGCGGCCATGGCTGGCTCCTTTTTCGAATTAAATTTGCTTACTTTCCGCTGGGACGGAAATTGGGATCCGACAGCAAGCCCTGCAGGGCTCTATTACTCTTCAAGCTTGCAAGAGGATAGCCTTTCTGCAGGCTCATTTCGATGTATCGCAAGGCCTGAGCGCGATCTCCCAGGTCTTCATAGGCTTCGCCAGCGTTCTCCAGCACGTTTGGATCGTCGGGCGAAAGCGCGAGTGCCGATTGTATGCGAGAAATGGCCTTTTCGCGAATCTTTTTCTTAGCGTACAGCACCCCTAAGTTGGACTGCGCAAGACCGTCGCGGGGCGTATCGCGAACTGTCTGTTCCAACAGGGCGGTGGCGTGATCGCGGGCTGATCCCGCTTTTTCGTAGTTCTTCAGGACCTCGTAGGCATAGGCGAGGTTGGCCCAAGTCAAGTAATCCCTGTCATTAAGTTGCAGAGCTTTCTCGGTCATTACAGCGGAGTCGGCATACCTCTGTTCCTGGAGATAGAGATATCCAAGATTGGTGTAAGCGGGATAGCTGGGCTCGAGGGCGAGCGATTTGCGCAGCAACTGCTCTGCCTGGGCATAGGCCTTAGCGTCTCCTATGTCGATGTAGACCCCGGCTAAGTTCAGATAAAGCGCGGCATTGTCTGGAGTGAGATCAATGGCATGACGATATTGTGCAATGGCTTCGTCGTAGCGCTGGTGCGAATCCAGGAAAGCCGCAAAGGCGTTGTAGCCGATCCAGGAATCGGGACGAAGCGCGATTGCTTTCTTGAAGGACGCTTCCGCGTCGACAGTGCGCCCGGCAAGATCGTAGGATCTGGCCAGGCCAACGATCGCGTCGGCGCTGCGAGGGTCGAGCTGCAGGGCTCGCTGATATTCCTGCAGGGCGAGATCGTATTTTCCGGTGTCGCGATGGATGTCGCCGAGGGTGACATAGACTACGGGCAAGCGATCGTCGAGTTGCTGGGCTTTCTGGCAATTGGCCAGGGCTTCATCGATCCACTTGGTGTTCTTATCCATGCGATATTTCAGGCGGTAGGCTTCACCGAGTTGGGCGAATCCCAAGGCGAAGCGAGGATCGTCCTTCAGCGCGTCGTTGAGCGCGGCAACCGCTTTGTCGAGGTTGCCTGCCTTGTCGAACCGCTGGGTGTAGCCTAGGGCTTTCAGGTACAACTCGTATGCGCCGGCGTTGACCGCGCCGCCACTGGCTCTCAGCATCTCAGGCGTAACTTCAATATGCATGAGTTTGGCTATGCGAGTGACGGCCTCATCTTCCAGCGATGAGAAGTCTCCGGCACGATCCTGAAGCGTGATGGAGCCGATCTGGCGCAGATTTTTTGTGCTTACCAGATTGACCGTCATGTCGATGGTTTGACCCTGGCGATGCAGACTGCCTTCTACCGCAACCGTCGCTCCCAGTTGACGCAGCGCAGAGGAGGGATCGGTAATCTTCTGACGGCGGACCTCGCTGGTTGGGACGACCCACAACGATTGCTGGCCCGATTCGAGGTTGGTGAGACGGCTGGCCAGATTGTCCATGAGCCCGGCAGAAACCTCTTCATTCGCGGGATCGTTGCCGACATTTTCAAAGGGCAATACGGCGATGTGCTCGGGCTCGTGGCCGAACCATGCTGCCACCCGGTCTCGCACGGCGGGCATAAAAGAGAGGATTGCCAGCACGACCGCAATCGCTCCGAAACCGGCCAGCCACCAGTGCCACCCGGACGTGGGCGCAACGGCCGTACCCCAGACTGGACGCGAGGCCTCTTCGATCTGCTTCCTCAGTAGTTGTTGGCTCGAGCTGAGGGCCGCGTGCTTCCCGGAGGATTTACCGGTTGCCGTTTGCGCCGCCGCCGATGGCCCCAGATGGGTTCGAACTTCTTTCAGATCGGCGGCCATCTCGCGACAGGTCTGATAGCGCGTGGCGGGTTCTTTCGACAGGGCACGATAGATCACGCGCAGCAGATCGATTGGAATTTCGTCCATCGGCTGCGGCGCCTCGTTCAGAATCGCGAAGATCGTGGCGGCGGGAGTTTCGCGGGAAAACGGATTCTTTCCCGTCAACATTTCGACCAGCACGATGCCGAGCGACCATATATCGGTCCGCTGATCGACGAACTTGCCGACGGTTTGTTCCGGAGACATGTAACCAACGGTGCCGGCGGTGCTGATGCTCTGCGTGCTGCCGGTTGAAGTCAGGCGGGCCAGGCCGAAGTCCACAATTTTGGCCGATCGGCTTTGGGTGAGAATAACGTTCGAGGGCTTGATGTCGCGATGCACTACGGTGCCGGCATGAGCCGCCGCGAGACCTTCAGCCATTTGAATGGCGATATCGACTGCTTCATCCGGCGAAAGCGGACCACGGCGAATCTTTATCGCCAGCGTCTCGCCCGCGTAGTACGCCATCACGATGAAGGTGCGACCGTCTCCGGTTTCCTCCATACCGTGAATTACGCCGATGTTGGGATGGTCGAGTGAAGATGCGGTGCGCGCTTCGCGCAGGAAACGTTCTTTCTCCTGGCTGCTCGAAATGAGGTAGTCGGGAAGAAACTTGAGGGCGACGGTGCGTTCCAGCTTGACATCGAGGGCGCGATAAACAACGCCCATCCCCCCGGCCCCGGCGAGGCCGAGGATTTTGTAGTTACCGACGATGTCTCCCGCGGACAGTGTGGCCGTAGGTTCAGGCACAGAGCATCTCCCAATAACCAACAGGATCAACCCCAGCCCCGACGCCCGTAGCGATCACCACAATGGGCGCCAGGACGCGATGAATCCCGTTCTACAATTCTTTCGAACTGAACTTCTTTCGAAAAGTTTTTAGAACTTTTTTCGCACCTCTTTCAAAATATGATGATACGCTACCGCGTTTTGCGCGGGGAAGAAAGTACCGAGAGCTGGACGGGAGGTCCGGAGCTGGTAGCTGATTTTAGTGCGCTCAACCAGCGGTCTCACAAGCCGTCGAAATGCCGACCGTTCACTGCGGAGGGGTTGTGGTTGGCGCTGGGGTTTTGTTCGGGGTTGTGGCTGGCGGCTTCGGTTTGGCTGCTTTCTTTTTTGGCGCCGGTTTTTTCTCCGGCTCGGTATCGTCTACGATGATTTTCTTCGGTGGCGGAGGCGGCGCTGCGGACAAAGTTTTGACCTGCGTCCGCAAGCGGGTCAACTCGTCCTCTTTGCTTGAGGCCAGTTTCTGCATGCGTTCGCCGAATTCGCGGCGGGCAGCCTCGAGCCCGTTCATGTCGTTGCCCAGAGTCTGAAATTCATCTTTCGATCCGAATGCTCCGGCGGATTCGACAACGGAGCCGAAGACGTCATAGAGAGCGTCGAGATTGCGGTAGAGCCTGAAACTTGCACCCAGATCTTCGGGCGAGTTGTTCAGTTGCGCGATGGTATCAGGCAACGCCAATTGCAGGTTGCGCTGGATAGATTCGACGTTCGCCAAAGTTTGTTTCTTGGTGGAAGAGTCGGTCTTCCATTTGTCGATGCGAATTTTTGCCAGATCAACTTGCATGCTTTGCGCCGTCTGCTGCAGGCGGGTGAGGATTCCGTTGAGTTCGCTGACCGAAGCATACGCAACCGGCGGCTTGGGGGCGCCCGACTGTTGCGCGGCGGCGACTGCGGAGGCGAGCGCAGCGATTGCGCAGAAAAGGGGACCGAGGAGAATTTTTCGCGAGGTCAACATGGGGCTCCGAAAAGTCTTTTGTGTTTCGGAAACGATATCTTATTCGAGATCAATTTGGCGAGTCGAGTTTGGGGCAGCGCTGATTTGCGATCGGAGGCATGAAAGTCTCAATTATCCCAAGGAACGAACATTTTTCATGTTCTTCAAGACGAAGCGTCGTTAAGACGAAGGGCATTGAGGATGCGCTCCGCAGTTTGACGTTGTGACGAAGCTAAGCGAGAATTGAAGGCTGGCAACCCTAAGTGGGCCTGTGGCGCAGCTGGGAGCGCGCTTCCATGGCATGGAAGAGGTCGTCGGTTCGATCCCGACCAGGTCCACCATTCCCATCCCGGCAACATTTTGAACTTGGTGGCCAATCAGTCGAATTCTGTCCTAGCCCTGGCTCGCGCCGACGCCCCTCGCCTTTCGTAACTCTTACTACGTCCCTTTGGACAGCTAGAATCGATGCAGTTGCGGGGGATAGCTGTCGGGCATGGATCAGCAGGCATTCCAGGAAGTTAGCCAGAATAGCCCTGAGGCCATTCCGGTCCAGATGCAACGGATCGAGGGGCGCGAATGGTGGCTGTGGGGATTCGCCGTCGCGGTTACGCTGGCGCTGACTTTAGGGATCATCTCGTTTACTTTTCCCTGGTTTAATCGGGGAGACACGGACTTTTCGTATTGGTTCGACCTCAAGGAGTGGGTGCGCGGGCTGGCGGCTCTGGTGTTGCTGTTCGATCTTTATGCGATCTATCAGCATTTGCAGCTGCATCGCATTCGGCGGCAACTGGCGGAGCGGGACCAGCTTTTTTCGCTGATCAGCGAAAATGCCGCCGACATGATTGCGCTGGTGGACCGCGACGGACACCGGCTTTATAACAGTCCTGCCTATCTGAAGGTTCTTGGATACTCACCAGAGGAGTTGAAGGCAACTTCGTCGATCGAGCAGGTTCATCCGGAGGATCGGCGGCGCGTGTTGCAGGCAGCGGAGAAAGCTCGGCTGAGCGGGCAGGGTGAGCGCGTCGAGTACCGGGTACTGCACAAAAACGGTTCGTGGCGCACGCTGGAGTCGACTGCCAGCGCCACCCGGGATGCTAAGGGACAGACCGATAAGCTGGTCATTGTTAATCGGGATATTACGGAGCGCAAGCGGGCTGAAGAAATGCTGGCCCACAATGCATTTCATGACGGACTTACTAACCTGCCTAACCGCGCGTTGTTTCTCGATCGTTTGCAACATGCATTAACTCTTTCCAAGCGGCATTTGAACTATAAGTTCGCGGTGCTGCTTATTGATGTCGACGAATTCAAGATCATCAACGACAGCCTGGGGCATTCGGCGGGCGATGAGTTGCTGATTCAGGTCGGCCAAAGGTTGAGAGAGTCGGTGCGGCGGGCGGACATGGTGTCGCGTCCGCGGCTTAGCGTGATACCTGACAGGCCTGCCAATGACGACACGCTGGCCCGGCTTGGCGGCGATGAATTCACCATTCTGCTGGATGACATTCGCGATCCGATTGAAGCGGTGCGAGTGGCGGAACGGGTGCAGGCGGAACTGGCCGCTCCTTTTATATTGAACGATCAGGAGATTGTGATTTCGGCGAGCATCGGTATCGCAGCCAGCAGCGGGCCTTATACCGGGGCCGATCAATTGCTGCGCGATGCGGACATTGCCATGTATCGGGCGAAACGCGGCGGCAAAGCGCGATGTGAAGTATCCGATCCGGCGATGCACGCGAGCGCGGTGAAGCGGCTGAGCCTGGAGACGGACCTACGCAAGGCGCTCGATCAGGGAGAATTTCGCGTTTATTACCAGCCGATTGTGTCGCTGCCAACGGGAAAGATTGCGGGTTTCGAGGCGCTGACGCGGTGGCAACGTCCGGAGGGAGTGCTTTCGCCAATCGATTTCATCGCGGTTGCCGAGGAGACCGGGCTAATCGTCCAGATGAACCGGCAACTGTTGCGGGAGGCTTGCCTGCAACTGCGAGCGTGGCAGGATGAGTTCCCTTCCACGATGCCGCTGACTCTGAGCGTGAACATCACTTCACGCGAGTTTGCTATGCCCGATCTGGCTAGCGAGATTCGTAAATCTATCGAGCTGACCGGGGTTGATGCGAGTTGCTTGCAATTCGAGATCATCGAAACGATTGCCATGGGGGATGCGGAAAAATCGGGGCAGGTGCTGGCGCAGTTGAAGGCGCTGGGCGTCCGCTTGAGCATCGACGATTTTGGGACGGGGTATTCTTCGTTAAGCAGGTTGAGGCGAATTCCGGTGGACACTTTGAAGATTGATCGCGCATTTATTTCGAACATGGAACGCGACCGGGAAAACCGCGAGATTGTGCGGGCGATTATTGTGCTGGCACACAATCTTGGATTGAAAGTTGTCGCCGAAGGGACGGAAACGGAAGAGCACGTCAACATACTCAAGCAGCTTAATTGCGAGATGGCGCAGGGGTATCTTTACTCGCGGCCGATTGACGCGGCGAGTATGTCGAAGCTGTTAGCGGGTAACTGCAGCGCGGTTGGCGCCGCCGCAGGTGGTTAGAGTATCAGTTAGGGTAGCTGACCCGTGGTGGGTCTAGTCTCTCGTGGATCTCGCTCAGGTTGTCGCTTGATGTTACTTTTCTTTTTTCTTGTCCGCTGCTTCGAGTTGCTTTATTGAGGCCATGGTTTTTGCGGTGGAATCTAAACGCTTGGGTGATTTCGGGCGGCGGTGGCGTTTGGTTACGGAATGCTGGTTCGACATTGGTTCTCCCGGTTGGGCTGATTTGTCTTTAATACTGTGTCATGGATGCGGGTTCGGAGCAACCGCTGTTGCGCTGTCTCTGGTTTTGTGCGATTGCGTGTTGTTCTCATTTGCCAGCCAAAAGAGGAATGCCAAGGTAGTCGTGGCTCCGATTAATAACCCATTCAAGGAATAGAATGCGCGGAGGTATGCCGCAATGTGTCTGAGATCGTAATGCATTATTGCGTAGAGTTGAATCCGATGAACAGAGTCGCGCATATTGTCAGCACAATCTTGAATGCTTGCGGCCAAACGATAGAGAGAAACATGACAACTGATATTCCAGACAAAAGGCTCTTGCCGAAGTAGAAAGCATTGACAGCCGACAGCGCAAGGAGGGTGCCGAAATGAGAATACCCATACGCGTCCAATCCCACCCACGACAGGCCAAGCAGTCCATCAAGCGTTACTCTTCGCTGTTGTCGATTTCGGATGTTTCCCCTGGAACTTATCAGCAGCAATATGCTTCCCAGGAAGACAATTGACAGGGTGACTTTGCTCGGCGTGGGACTCATCGAAGCAAGCGCACGCCGTGAATACTCATCCCCCTGTTTGGCGGCTTTCCGGTACCATCGGGCAGCCTCACCATAGTTTTGTTGCACGCCTTTGCCGTAGCAGTACATGTAGCCGAGGGCAGATTGAGCGTGCGCATCGCCTTGCTCAGCGGCCTTACGGTACCAGGCAGCAGCCTTGGAGTCGTCTTTTGTTACTCCCAGGCCGTAGTAATAGATGTAACCGAGGGAATATTCAGCTTCCGCATAGCCCTGATCGGCGGATTTTTGGTACCAGCGGATGGCTTCGGCGTCGTCCTTCGCCACTCCTTGACCTTGCTAATACATGAATCCAAGGCCATCCTCGGCCTTGCGGTCACCCTGATCCGCTGCTTTTCGGCACCAGCGGAGAGCTTCCGCATCATCCTTCGGCGCACCGTTGCCGTGGTGGTACATGTCGCTCAAATTGATTGGGCTTTCGCATAACCCTGATCGGCTGCTTTGCGGTACCAGCGGACAGCCTCCGAGTAGTCTTGCGGCTCCCCCTTGCCTAAGTAAAACATGCGTGCAAGATTGAACTGAGCGATCGCGTCTCCCTGCTCGGCGCGCTGGCGGGTTAGCTTCGCATTTTCGGCGAGCTTATGCTGGATGGCTCTTGCCTTGACGAAATGCCAACTAATCGCCGCCCCGCAGATCAAGGCCGCTGCGCAGATAGAGGATACTGCGATCCTCCCAAGTAACTTCATGGCACCATGTCCGAGGTAGATTCCGTCAACCGTGATTGTAATCCCAGATGCCCGAAGCGTTTGCTGGTCGTTTCAGTTTATTTCCAGGAGTTAGCCCGCTGGCTTCGCTTGCGTTTCATCCGGCAATCGCGAGTAAGTTGGGAAGTTGCCGTAGAGTTTCTCGTCGGGCTCTCCTTTAGTTACTGCCAGCACCAAGTATTTGCCGCCTACGAAGCAGCCTTTCCAGGATTGACCTATGCCTCCGAAGACCTCTTCGCGATCGCCACGGGAGCGGACGGTGTTTACTCCTACTTTAAAGGAACGGAGTTCGCTGGTTACCCGCTGGGCGATTGCCGGGTCGTCGGTTGCAATCGATGAGACTAAGCAGCCATTGGAGACGTTCATTTCGGTTACCAGTTCTTCGAAGTGGTCCACCACTAGGATCGTATCAATGGGGCCAAAGGGTTCGTTGTGGTAGAGCTTGGAGTTGCGCGGGATGTTCAAGAGCGCGGCGGGAGGCAGATAGGCGGAGACGTCCTGATTGGGAAAGACCATGCTGTCGCAAAGCTTGCCTTCGAAGAGGCTGATCGCTCCCTTGCCTAAGGCGTCGGTGTAGAACACGCGCATTTCTTCGACGCGCTTGCTATTGATTAGCGGGCCGAAATCGAGCCTTGGGAGCGGGTCTTCAGGCTTTTCTACCAGCACTGGGTTGCCATAGCGCAACGAGCGCAGAACCGGCAGGTACGCTTCCAGAAATTGGGGAAAGAGTTCGCGCTGGACCACGAAGCGAACGTAGGCGGTGCAGCGCTGCTTGCCGTAGTCGAAACCTTTTTTCAGTTGTTGAGCGAGCTCGGACCAATTGGAGAAATCCCAGATGCCGTAGGCGTTGACGCCTTCCATCTCGAGCATGTAACGCTTGCGGTCGTCATAGAGGGTGGAGGCGATGACGCCGCCGTTGCTTTTTCCTCCAACGAAAGCGAGGCAATCTATGTATTCGTTGCGGACCAAGGCTTCGCTGAGTTGTCCGCCGGAACCGCTGACCAGCGAGACGGGAAGGCCGCAGCGGCGCGCGATGGCGTGCGCGACGGTTAGCGAGTAGAGGCCGCCGTCGGTGGGCGTTTTTGAAATCACGGCGTTGCCGGCCAGCGCTTGCACGAGCACGGCGTGCATGAGAACTGACATGGGGTAATTCCAGGACGCGATGTTTGAGATCAGGCCCAGCGGCGTGCGTCGGGCTAACATGGTCTCGATGTTTTCGACGTACCATTCGACGCCGCTGATGCAGCGGTCGATGTCGGTTAAGGCCTGGGCATAGGGTTTGCCGATCTCCCAGATGAGGAGCAAGGCGATCAGTTCGCGCTCTTTTTTTAGTGCCTGCAGGCAATCGGAGACGCGCTGCCGGCGCTGATCGAAATCGATGCGGGCCCATGCGGCGGCTTCGTGTTTGGCAAACTTTACGGCTCGTCGCGCGGGATCCAGTTCGAGCATGGGAATGCGTCCCAGGCTGCGGCCGTCGATGGAGGAAGTGTAGTGGCGGCCGAAGCCGGGTTCCTTCCACTCGCCTTCCATCAGGTTCAGGGCTCGGCCTTCGCTGTTGAAGGCTTCGGGAGCCAGGACGCGCATACGCGCCTGCAGTGAATCCCATTCTGCTACGGATGCAACTTGCGGCATCGGTTTCTCCTGTTGAGTTGGTATCTTATCGTGATTTCTTGCTTGCGCCGCTGGTTCTAGTACAATTCGTTCCGTTGCAGACTTTATTGCCGGCTGTTGATAATGAGGCGCGGCATGAGCGCGGTAAATTTCTAGAGCTATCGCTGTTTTTTATCAACCGAGTTTTTATCAACTGACTTGAAACGAGGAAAAGAGGCATCTATGAAGGGCGACGCAAAAGTGATTGCCATTTTAAACGAAGTGCTGAAAGCTGAACTCACCGCCATCAATCAATATTTTCTTCACGCGGAAATGTGCGAGAACTGGGGCTATCAACGGATGGCCAAGCAGGTACGCAAGGAATCGATTGAAGAGATGCAGCATGCCGAGATTCTGATGGAGCGCATTTTGTACCTCGATGGCGCCCCCAACATGACCGACTATTTCAAGATCAATGTTGGACAGACCATCAAGCAGCAACTGGAAAACGATTTGCAGCTGGAATATACGGCGGTGAAACGGCTAAACGAAGGAATCAAGGCGAGCGTAGCGATCGGCGACAATGGATCGCGAGAACTGATGGAGAAGATCCTGCTGGATGAAGAACACCACATCGACTGGCTGGAAGCACAACTGCATGCGATCCGAGAGATGACATACGAGAACTACCTCGCGCAGCAACTACACAAAGGCGAAGAAAGCTAGAATCGGACAAACGTAGCTCCGACCCATTGCGCTTATGCAGAACAACGCAGTGCAGCGGCTATTGGCACACTGTTAGAATCAAAAACAATTGGTTGGCGGGAAGGAGAGATGGCCGAGTGGCTGAAGGCGCACGCTTGGAAAGCGTGTTTACTCGAAAGGGTAACGTGGGTTCGAATCCCACTCTCTCCGCCAGTTATCTAATCTGTATTCAATGTTGCTTCCAACACCAAACCCTCAATCATTTCGGTAAGTGCCTTTTGCGCCACGTCGCGCCTTTGTTGCAAAGCCGAGATCTCCGGTTGCAATGATTGCACCCGGTCTTCCTGATCATTCAGTTCCCGCGCGTAACGCTCCACCAAAGCCTTCTCCTCAGAACTGCCCTTGAGCGCTTTCATGTTCTCGCGCACTCGCTGCTGGTCTTCGGAAATGCTCGACATCTGTGCTTTATGCGCGGCAATGTCAGCTTCCAAGGCGGAAATGGCGTTTTTTCGGCCCACCACGCGTCGTAACATCTTCTCGGCCTCGGCATTGATTGAGTTTTGGCTAACAAAGAAATCGACTTGTCCGTCCGACAGATTGGTCAACTGATACCGTGTTGAGATCGGTCGGTATTCTTTCACGCTGACGATTGTGGTTTTCTTTGGCTCAACAATTAGGCGGAAACGATGGAAGGATACGGTGCTCTCGGCTGGCTCGATTCCATCGACTAACTTCCACCCCTGGCGCGCGGGATGTTCGACCACGATGGTCCGCGCCGAGGCATCGCGGTTGCGAATGGTATAGATGTGTTCCTCCCGCTCCTCGGTCATCTGGGTCATGGCGCCGTGCGCAATGATGATCTTGGTGATCTTCTGTTTTTCCGATTTCTGTTTCTCATCCACCAACAGCCCGAGGTCAGCCGCGTAGGACAGCAAACGTTTTTCACCCGGCTTGATTGGATCCATCAGACCCTCACCGGCAAAAGCGTCGCTTTCGAGCACGTTGAAACTTCCCCCGTCGAGCGTGAGGTCGCTGCTGTTGTTAATCCAAAGAGCACGAAGCACCGATGGTTGGGACGGATTCCAGACCGAAACCTTTTCTGCGTCGATTCGTGCCTGGAGGATGGGCACCATCGCCGACTGGTTCTTGCGGATGGTGACGCGGTCTTTGAGCTTGTACTCGAACAGATCGCCGACTTCCTGAGTTTGGGCCACAGTGGTCGTTGTTTCAAGAGACTGGGCTGCGGTTGTGGCTTCAAATTGTGGAATACCGCCGCCAACTTTGAAAACTCCGCCTCCAGTGCCGCCACCGTGACCAGATCCGAATCCGCTTCCGACTCCGCCACCAGAACCAGACAGAATCCGCCAATAACGCCCGCCCGCTTGAACCTCCGGGAACACGGCCAGCAACACCACCGATTGAATTTGGCGTTGTTCGTTGGCGAATCGAGTTGTCCATTTACAACTTCTGACTCTTCCATGGTGGCTTCATGAGTCTGGGGCGTCACCATTGCGTTTTCCGGCAACGGCACAACTGGACGCCGCCTGTAGTAAGGCTGAGACAATTCCTGAACGAACGATTGAGGCGCTCCCGCAACCAGCGACAATTCGACGTTCTTCCAGTCTTCGCCGACCGTGTTATCCACGATGGCCCAGCCTTGCAACAAAGGCTTGCCCTCCTTCGGAACTACGATCCGGTACGTACACTTCCATACCGGAACTTCGCTGATGTAACTGACCAGCAAATCGCGCTCGCCTTCACCGGCGGTCGAGATGGCCATGCGGCGGACGTCCTGATCGCGTGTCGATGCGACCAGGCCAAGATACTTTCCAACCTGTTCGTTGACGTCCTTTTCTGCAATGCGGACACTGGTCGAGGGATTCAGGTCGAACACTCGGATTTCGCCGTTGTTGGTCACGAGGAGAGCTGATTGACCGTGATCTTCTGGTCGTCCTTACTGGCAATTCCCGTTGGTCGATGCTCAACAAACGACCACAGGCGTTCGCAGACCCACTGCGGACTTCAAGTCGCGCACCGCGAAGTGCATCGAGGAATTGAACTGTGCTGGGGTTTTCCCCTACCGGGAGATGCAGAGACCCTAGCCTCCGTTCCAGTGACGCCGTGGAGTTGTAGCTGACAGCGGTGATTCTTCCTTTCCCGAGATCCAACACGGTCAGAGACTTCAGCACGTCATTCAACTGCGCTGTGGTGAAATCGATGTCTACATCCTGATTGCCACGAATGCGGCCGGAATGCTCGAAGTACCCAACCCCGTTTTTATAAAGGATGACCCTTGTCACTGGCAGGCGTGCTGCCGAACCCGTTGGGGCAGCTGCCAGTTGAATGCCGGCTGTGCCAAAGTCTTAGCCCGTGCCGAAGTCTGAGCCTGTGACATTGTGGCGAGCGCCAACCACACCACTGCAAGTGTTTTAAGACGCACGTCTCCTCCTTGGAAATCAAGTGCTCGCTGTCGCTGCCAGATGTGCAAGCTACTGTAGCGAGCAAGACTGGCCGCGCTGCAGACTTAGACACCGACAATTGGAAGGTTGGACGGAAGACTCACTCATTTCAGTACAGCCGGAAACTGACCTCGATGTTGACCTGAACTGCTACCGGGCGTCCGTCCTTCAATGAGGGCTCGAACCTCCATTCACTGACTGCCTCGATGGCTTTTTCGTCCAGGCCCATCCCGAGCGACCGTAGCATGCGGATATCGCGCGGCCTGCCATCTTGCCCAACCACAACCGAAAGCAGCACCGTTCCCTGATACTTTGCCTGGCGAGCCTCATTGGAGTAATCGGGATCGGGATCATAAATTGGGCGGGGTGCGGAGACCCCGCCGCCCATGCGAAACACGCCTCCGCCAGCGCCACCGCCGTATCCCGGACCGAAGCCTGACCCTTGTCCTGCACCGATTCCACCGCCGCTGCCGCTTCCGATTCCGCCACTGGAACCCGGCTCCCTTTGACGGTGGCTGGAGAATTGCGGAAAGTGGATTGCCAATCTGAGAGCTTGGCGGGACGGTCAGCGCAGGCGAGCCCGGCAAGAGTTGGCTCGGCGGGAAGTTTTGGCTGTTCATTGCGTACCACGATTGCGGGAGGAGTTATTTGCTCGCGCGCGAAACGAGGCAGACTTCCTTTTGATTCAGCCAGTTTGTCTCTGTTACCCCCGCCTCCTCCACCTCCGCTCTTATCGATAGACGACGGCAACGCGTAGGCACTGATGTCCGTCAGCAGAACGCTCGTCGCATGGGGCGTCATTTGCGGTTGTTTCGCGACCCAGAATCCCGCTGTCGCTATAATCGCTATCAGTGACGCGTGGATTGCCGCAGAGATCGCGAAATTTCCGCGATGGACAGGGTAGGTTTCTTCGCCTGCTCCACGCAGAATCGGAAGAATATCGGCAACTTCCGCCTGCCGCCGAGATTGCGCCTGCATTCTCGCCCGCTGGCTAATGTCAACAAGCGCTGATGGCGCAGCCTTATCCTGTCCGAGCAACTCCGCTTTCAACGCCGCCCTAAACTCGGGATCTGGAAGCAAGCACAGTTCCGCTGCAATCCCCATAGTTCGCCGATCTTCCGATCCGCCTTTGGTACAGATTCCGGCTCCGTAATCATTATCTCGATCGCATGGTCGAGCTCGTCCGCAAGAGAAATGTTAGCCATGGTTGCTCCACATCTGATCACGAAGATTTTGCAATGCCCGGAGCTGAAGTTGCTTGATCGCGCCCTCGCTGCGTCCAAGTTCCGTGGCGATCTCGCGCAAACTCTTTTGCGCAACGAAGCGCCGGATAATCACCCGCCGCTGATCCTCTGGCAACATCTCGACGAGTTGGTAAAGCATTGCTCGCCGTTCGACATGCCCTTCCATGCCGACCTGCTCCAGGCCGTCGGTCACAACTTCCTTCAGCCGAGCGACTCGGTGCCAGCGATCCGAAAGCAGGTTTCCTGCAATTCCGAGGAGCCACGCGATGAACGGCAAGCCGCGCCATTGGAACCTTGGAAGATTGGCCAGAGCTTGGCGTAATCCGGTGAAAAGGCAAAAAAGTTACGGTGGCTGCGAGCTATTTTGCAGGGGTAATCCGTCCGGCCCGATCTTCTTTGCAAGTTAAGATGCAACAGACTGAATACGCGATAACGAGGCATGTCAGGTGCGAGCGTGCCCACAGGCAAGCTGATCATTAAATCAATGGCAAGCCTTCTAAATTTACTTCACTGGTGTCCGAATTGGAGGGGGTCGCCAGATTCGAAGTGCTTCACGAGCATCTGGGCAGAAACTTTCTGGCGTGCTTCACATTCGATTTAGCACGCTGCATGGCTTTATTTCGCCGGCTCAGGTTCGAGCGTGCGCACTAGCCATGGAATGATTACCTGCTTGAAGATTCGGGGATCTGGCCACACACCAACTTGTCTTCCGAGGTGGCCGCCTTCTGGGTTAATCCATCCTGTTTTCGGAACGTCGCCATTGCTGAGCAGCAGGTAAATATCGGAGATCGGCACCTGAGTATCTTTGACTCCCGCGAGAATGAGCATGGGAGCCATTGGTTTGCCGAGTAGTCCTTGTTTAACGAGCGACATTTTCGGCAAAATCTCCGCCATTTTGTCCACGGTCTTCACATTGTCGAAAATCGCCATCAACGCGGGAACCTGATCGAAGAGGTATTCGCGGTTTCCGATGAGCGAATTCATAAGGAAATCCTTTTGGAAGAATGTATCGATGGGCGGGGACTGGGCGCTCGCTCCGCGCAAGTCGAGCACGCTCCACGATCGCCATTTTGGTAGCCCAATACGCACCCCAGCTAACGCCGTGCATGGCGACGCGGTTCTTGTCGATCTCCGGCCGAGTGCCAATGTAATCGAGTACGCGCGAGAGCATGCGGTCGGAATTTTCATTCACTTTAATCGGATTCTGTCCGGTGCCCGGGCCATCGACGGCGAGATATCCGATGCCGAAAGGCAGGATCGCACTAAAGCTTTCGGCCAGATCTTCCTTGCGGCTGTCGAGCCCATTCACGGCGAGGACGAGCGGCACGGGTCCGTTTGTATTTTTCGGCAGGCGCAGGTAGGCGATGATTTCCTTGCCTTCGAAAGGAATTTTCACGATTTCTAGGGGCGGATCCCAGAAGCGCGCGTGGCCGAGGAATGCTTCGATGGCTTTTTCATAGGATCGCTGCTTGCCAGGAGAGGCGGGGACGGGCCAGCGGCCGAAGGAATAAAGCCGCCAGGCGCGAATGTAGTCAGCATTCGCTTTTTCCGGGTTCGTTTTCTCCAGCGACTTGGCTTCATTCATGTAGCGATCGGCCACTCCCATAAACGCAGCGGCCCATTCGTCTTTATCGCGCGTGTGAATGGACTTGAACGCTTCACGGACATCGTCAGGGTTGAGGCCGATCAGCGGATACTGGCCGACCTCAGCGCGGTGAATCGCTTCAGTCTTGATCTCTTCGATGGTTCGCTCGGGCCGCAGTTGCGCGAAAGTGGAGAGATTGGACATAACGATCAGAGCCAATATGATTGCCGACGAAATTGTGGTTGTCGGAAACGAAATGGGTCGCATGGCTTGAGCGCAGTTTGCTGACATTACGAACACGAGACGAAATCCCCTCTTTCTAAAATGAATGAGCCGGAGTGCTTTGGCTCGGAATGTTGAAATCCAAACGATCAGAAAATGAGCTTCAATCCCAATTGAACAGCGCGGCTGCCGCCGGAGCCGATAACGGGATTGGCAGCAGCAACATCCGGAGTAGCGCAGCCGCAACCAAAGCTGGCGGCGGAAGGATCGTTGAAACCGAAACCATTCTGTCCGCCATACGGATTGGCGAAGTTCGGATGGTTGAGAACGTTGAAGAACTCAGCACGGAATTGAGCTCGCATGCGTTCGCCGAAGTGAAAGTTCTTGGCGACGGAGAAGTCGAGGTCGCGGAAGCCGGTATCAGGGAAGGTGTTGCGGCCCATGTTGCCGAAGGTTCCGAGCGCGGGAGGAATCATGATTGAGTTGCCCTGAGCGTAACAACCATAAGAGGCCAATGATTCCGTTGCCGCTCCCGGGGTTCCGCCATCCAGCAAAAGCGCTTGGGCATTGCAGGCTGTGTTGCTGGTCGGCGCCGATGGAGTATTGGTGCCGGGGAAAAATGGAATCCCTGTCGGGCTCGATTTGAAATCGTTAGGATTGCCGAAGAAATTCCAGCGGATGGGAGTGTTTGCCGGAGGACTGACGGGCAGCGGCCCGATGCCTGCTGCATCTGTTCCCTCATCCATCGGTCCCCAGAATTGATGACTTTGCAAAGTAACGATGGAGTTGAGTTCCCAACCCTCCAGAACTTGCCCATAGCTTCTTTTGCCGGGTATGGCATAGGTCAGCGAAAGCGTGAAACGCTGGCGAACATCGAAGTCACTATTCGCATATTCGGCGCCGGGGTTATGCGCGTTCTGTGGCAGCCCCGATCCATAACCGAAATCCCAGTTCGCGCCTACGTCGTCGAGAGAGTGCGACCAGGTATAGCCGGCTACCATATTTAAGCCGTGATAGTTTCTGGAGTTCAGCGTGACTTGCAGTCCGTTGTAATTGGACCTGTAGATATTGCCCATCTGAAAAATATTGCTGAGGTAGGGAAACTTGGAGGCAAATGGCTCCGCTGCTTGTTCTGCGGCGCCGTCGACCTGACAGTAAGCAGCGTTAGTGTTGTACATCGGCGGAGCACCGGGGGTGGAAGAGGGAATGAGATTTGCATTACAGGTGGCGATGTTGGCGGCCGGCCACCCGGATCCAACAGTCGGCTGATTGATGTCGCGAATGCCGGTCAAGTTGTCACCGTGATTGCCGACGTATGCCATCTCCAATGTGAGATTTGGAGTAAACGCGTGCTGCATGCTGAGGGTCCAGTTCCACACATAAGGAGTGGTCAAATTGCGATCGACGCTCATGATGGGGCAAGGGCTGGCAAAGCAATTGATCGTTGTGCTGGCCAGATTGCCATAAAGGGGACCGTTGTCCCACGGATAATTCAACGGAATGATGGTCAGATTGCCGGTCGTGATGGTGCCTCCGGCGGTGTCTCCGGCAGCATCGATAATGGCACCGGTGGGCACATTCTGCAGGCCAAAGCTGTTGTTGAAGGCGATGAACGACTGCCAGTTAACGGTTTCATAAACCAGACCGCCGCCGCCGCGGATCACGGTCGTTCCGCGGCCATTCGTATCCCACGCGAATCCGAAACGAGGCGCGAAGTTCTTATGATCAGGATTGTAAGCGGAGCTGATCTGTTTTCCGACCTGCACCAGACCGAGATTGGGATCAAAGTTGCCCAGCTGGTTGTTGGCTTCTTTCACCACTGAGTTGAATTCATAGCGCAGTCCGAAGTTGAAGGTCAGGTCCTTCCTGACGCGCCAATCATCCTGCACAAAGAGGGCATAGGCCCAGTTGCTGAGCTGCGTAGTCGGATTTCCTGTGAGCACGGATGCCTTTAGCGGAGCGCCAGCAAAGAAGTCCTCAAGAATAGTTGTATTGAGAGTGTTAGCGGGATTAGTGGGATCTGGAGTATTGGCACCCACGAATGTGATGCTGCCTCGCGCGTTCCCAAGAGCAGCATTGGTGACAGCATCGCGATGAACCTCACCACCGAATTTCAGGGAGTGCTTGCCGGCGGTGTAAGAGACGTGATCGATAAACTGGGTGATGGAGTCCGGCCCCTGAAACTTGGGCCATTTGAAGCCGCCCAAGCCGGTGAAATAACCCGTAAATCCGATGCGAGGCAACCCTCCTGTATCGGGTCCGGAGACGCCGGTATTGAGGCCATAGGCGGAGGCGGGCGTATTGAGATCGCCGGGCAGCGTCGGCTGATAGAGACGGTTATAGCCGAAACGCGCTTCGTTTACCCAGCGCGGGCTTGGAGTCCACGCCCAGTTTCCGCCGGCCACCTGTGCTCGCGTGTGAATGTCCGAACGCCATTTCGATTGCAGCTCCGGAAAATCCTCAACCGTTCCCGTGTTGTTGCCGAAGAAGTACATCCCGCTGACGCGATGGTTCTGGTTGATATTGACATCAACCTTTCCGATCCCGTTGTAAACCGTGACGTCGTTGGCAAAACCATTTTGGATATTGATGGACGGACTGTTGTTGGTAGGAAATCCGGTGCCGTTGCATGTAACCGTCGAACCCGAGAGTGCGCAGCCGGCAATATTCAAGCTGGCGGGGCTGATTGGGACTCCTCCAGCCTGAAGGTCCGCGATTGCGTCCGGAATGCTGTCGGCACAATCCCCGGTCGTGAGAAACAAGCAGGTGCTGTTAGTTGGCATCGATACCATCGATGGGCTGGTGACGCCGCCGAAGGAGTTTCCCACGTCGTACATCTGGCTTTCGTAGGCGCCAAAGAAAAAAACTTTGCCTTTTATAATCGGGCCGCCAACACTGCCTCCATATTGCTCCAGCGTTCTGGGCAGCTTGGTGTTCGGCACGACGTTGAAATAGTTGCGCGCATCCATTACTCCGTCGCGACCGAAGGCGAATGCGGTGCCGTGAATTTGGTTGGTGCCGGACTTGAGACCGACGTTAACCACCGCCCCGGGCTTCCAACCGAATTCTGCCGGTGGAAGTTCTTCGACGTTAAATTCCTGAATTGAATCGATGGGCAGAATAGTGGCGGAATCGCCCGCGATGCCGGCACCGTTAATGATGGCCTGGCCGGAGTATGGTTCGCTGTTGAAGAGGCCATCGACGAAGTAGGCGTTATCTTCGGCACGCAGGCCATTGGTGCTGGTGGTGGAGAATCCTCCACCGGGATAGCGCATCACCCCGGGGCGCAACTGAAGAAGGTTTTCATAGTTGCGGCCGTTCAACGGCAGATCATTGATTTCGGTGTTGCTCAACGTCCCGCCCAATGTAGAGGAAGTGCTGTTGACTAGCGGCACCTCGTCGGTGACAATCACTGTTTCGGAGACCTGTCCGGTGGGCAGGGAAATATCGACGCGCAAGTCCTGGCCAACCTCGACGCCGACATTTGGACGCTCGACGGTCTTGAAACCTTTGGCTTCGACGCGAACTTTGTAGGCGCCAGGCGGCAACTCAGGCGCGGAATATTCTCCAGAGCCATTGCTGGAGACGGTTCGAGTGACGCCACGCTGGACATCGGTGATGAGGACCGTGGCTCCAGCGACGGCCGCCCCGGACTGATCGGTAACGGTCCCAAGAATTCGGCCGGTGGTAGTTTGCGCAGAGAGAGAAAGAGGGAGGCCGGCGACGCAACAGACGATGGCTAAAGAGCGAATGCCATTCAACGGAGAACGCATTACCACCTCCAAATCCTCGACGAGGATGGACGACTTTGCTCAGACCACAAGTGACTAATCCCAAAACGGAAAACGGAAGAGGGAGCGATTTGAAGGTATAGCTTGACGTGGGCTACCCGTCAAGTAGTATTGTGGTCCGACCGCTAGATGGCCGGCTTAGTAAGGGTCTGCTAGAGTCTGCCTTGGGAGTTAGGATACGTGCGTCTTTCTCGATAGATGAGAAAGAAGAGATCGGCATGGCAATAGCAAACATCGGTCATATTTGGAACTCGAAGAGGATTTGTGCGGATGAGAGATCCTGGAAGGAGAAACTTAGAACTGCGGGCATCGGATAACTCTCGAAATGGGCAAGCCGTTGAACGCTGCCATGGCTGCCCTGGCAGCGGTGCAGAGGTGCGCTTTGGTAGGCCGTGCGGAGAATGCTGAGAAATTTCTGGCGGATGTGATTGTTCAAAAATGGCGTCATCGTAAGTACAAAGCAGTGTCGCATCAATAAATGGTATGGTGGTCCTACCGCTGGACCATTGCCGAAGTTTTGGTCGCATTTGGATGAAAACATGACCAACGCAATGGATCCGGGGGCGGTCAAACCCGTGTACCGGGCAGTGAAGACGTCTCGTCTGTTCGAACAGATCGTGCAGCAGGTTGAAGACTCCATTCTGAAGGGCCAACTGCAACCGGGAGATCAGTTGCCCGCGGAACGCGACCTCGCGCAACGATTCGGAGTCAGCCGCACTGCGGTGCGGGAAGCGGTAAAGACGCTACGCGAAAAGGGCCTGGTCGAAGCTTATTCCGGCCGCGGCACATTCGTCACCAATGGCACATCCCAGGCAATCCGGCAGTCGCTTGATTTGATGATACGGATCAATCAGCAGGAAGGATCGGCAAATCTTGCGGAGTTGCGTCTGGTACTTGAGCCGGACATCGCAGCGCTGGCGGCTCCAAAGATTGAAGAACAACTGCTCGCAACCATGCGTGAGGCGGTCGACATTATGGATAACAATCTGGATGATCCCGACGCCTACGTGGAAGCGGATCTCGATTTCCATCTGGCGCTGGCAGAGTCGGTGGGAAATCCGCTGATTCTTTCTCTTCTGGATTCGATTGTTGGTTTATTGCGGGAGCAGCGCAGCCGCATTTTCAATGTAGATGGTGGACCGCAGCGCGGCCAGTTTCATCATAAACAAATTCTGGCCGCAATCGAACGACGCGATCCAAAAGCGGCACGCGAAGCGATGCGCGCGCATCTCAAGCAGGTGCTCGCGGATTCGACTCATTTGACAAAGAGCAATCAGGATGTAAGTTCGCCAACCAAGGGAAGATCGTAAGCACGATCATGGGCGTGAATCGCTAAGTCAGAAATCTCCGGAAGGGATGGTTGCATGGCGAAGCTGGGATTCATCGGGCTCGGTGTGATGGGCGGCAACATGGTTGCCCGGCTGCTCGAAAAAGGGCATGCCGTGACCGGCTTCAACCGGACACGCTCCAAGGCGAAGTGGCTGATCGACAAGGGAATGAAGTTTGCCGACTCGCCGAAAGCCGTGGCGGAAGCTTCAGATGTGACCTTCACTATGGTGACGAACGCGGCCGCGCTTGCGGCGGTGACCGAGGGAGAGGACGGACTGCTTGCTGGCCTCGGCCCCGGCAAATACCACATCGACATGAGCACGGTGAGTCCGGATGTAAGCCGGGCGCTGGCCGCTAAAGTTCGCGCGAAGGGCGCCGACATGATCGACGCGCCGGTTTCGGGTAGCGTCATTACGCTGCAGCAAGGCAAGCTATCGGTGATGGTTGGGGGCCGCAAAGAAACCTTCGAGCATCTGAAGCCGTTACTGTTGAATATTGGGCCGAAGGTGACGCATGTTGGCGACAATGGCGTCGCGCTCTCGATGAAGATCGCTTTGAACTTGCAGTTGGCGGTGCAGATGCTCGCATTTTCCGAGGGCGTGTTGCTGGCGGAAAAAAGCGGAATTGCGCGCGAGGTCGCTGTGGATGTGATGGTGCATAGCGCGATTGCTTCGCCAATGATTCAGTATCGCGGTCCGTTTGTGCTGAAGCAGCCGGATGAGGCGTGGTTCGACGTGAACATGATGCAGAAGGATATGCTGCTGGCAATGGAAATGGGACGCAAGCTGAACGTTCCCGTTCCGACGACCGCCGTCAGCAACGAATTTTTGACTGCCGCCCGCGGTATGGGCTGGGAGAAGCAGGATTTCGCGGTTGTATTCGACGTCTTGGCGCGGATGTCGGGAATGGAAAATGAGAAATGAGAACGCAAGAACTGCATTTCAAGCAAGAAAGAGCGTTTCAAAAATGAGACTTCGGGAATGACGACCATCACCCAGCCGCGAGACGCATCAGAAAGAGTTGCCCTCTGGTTGCGCATGTACCGGCAAATGGCGGCGATCCGCCAGTTTGAGGCGCAAGTCAATGAACTTTACACGCGGGCTTTGATGCCGGGGCTGGCCCATCTTTACACCGGCGAGGAGGCAATCGCCGTAGGCGTCTGCGAAGCGCTCGAGCGCACGGACTACATCACCAGTACGCACCGCGGCCATGGACATTGTTTGGCGAAAGGCGCATCCCCTGATCGAATGTTCGCCGAACTGCTGGGAAAAGAGGCCGGATACTGCAAGGGCAAGGGCGGTTCCATGCATATTGCGGACCCGGCAACCGGCAATCTGGGAGCGAATGCGATTGTTTGCGGCAGTGCCGGAATCGCAACTGGCGCCGCGTTTTCGGCCAAATGTCTAGGCAACGGCCGAGTGGCGGTATGTTTCTTTGGTGAAGGCGCTCTGGGGCAGGGTGTGCTTTATGAAGAGATGAACCTCGCCCAATTGTTCAAGCTTCCCGTGATGTACGTCTGCGAGAACAATCTGTATACCGAATACACGCATTACTCGGAGACTACGGCTGGGGACATCATGATGCGTGCGAAGGCCTTCGGCCTGGAGGCTGCCGGCGTCGACGGACAGGATGTGCGGGCGGTTCATGCGGCGGCAAGACAGCTGGTCGAGCGCGCCCGGCGCGGCGAGGGCCCGGATTCCTGCTCTGCAGTACCTATCGTTACCATGGACACCATGTCGGCGATATCAATCGCGAATATTACCGTTCCAAGCAGGAAGAACAGACATGGAAAGCGGAGCGGGATCCCATCGCCAATATGGGCACTTGGCTGATCGAGCAAAAGCTAGCCGATCTGGCGACTCTGGAAGGCATGCAGGCTGAGCTTGAGGCGGAGATGAAGAAGGCGGTCGAATTCGCCATCGCGGCGCCATATCCGTCCGCGGATGAAGTGGACGAGGATGTGTATGCCTGAACACCGTGTTGGCGCACCGGTGGCTCGTGAACTGACATTCGCCCAGGCAATTCGCGAGGCGCTGGCCGAAGAGATGCGTCGAGATAAGACGGTTTGCGTCATGGGGGAGGATGTCGCCGAGGCGGGCACGCCGTTTAAGGTCCTTTCTGGGCTGCTGGAAGAATTCGGCAAAGAGCGCGTTCTCGATACGCCAATTTCGGAGGCCGGCTTTACCGGCCTTGCGGTCGGCGCCGCTATGACTGGAATGCGCCCGGTGGTCGACATCATGTTCGGCGACTTCGTCACCCTGACCATGGACCAGATGGTAAATCAGGCCGCCAAGGTGCATTACATGTCAGGCGGCAGATGGAAAGTCCCGATGGTGATGCGCACCACCATGGGAGCAACTCGCCGTTCCGCCGCGCAACACTCGCAATCGCTGCATGCATGGTTCTGCCACGTTCCTGGTTTGAAGGTAGTTCTGCCTTCGACGCCGTATGACGCCAAGGGACTCCTGAAGTCTGCAATCCGCGATGAGAATCCGGTGGTCTTCTTCGAAGACAAGATGATGTACAAGCTCAAAGGCGCGGTACCTTCGGATGATTACACCGTGCCGCTAGGCGTAGCCGATATAAAACGAGTAGGTAAAGACATCACTCTGGTCGCCACGAGCAGCATGGTGCAGGTAGCCTTGGGAGCAGCGGCGTTGCTTGAAGAAATCGGAATCAGCGCCGAAGTGGTCGATCCCCGCACCATGTGGCCGCTTGATGAGAAAACTCTGATTGACTCGGCAAAGAAAACGTCAAGGGCAATTGTGCTTGACGAAGGATATGAGCGCTATGGCGTCACCGCCGAACTTGGCGTCGGTAATCGCTACTGGCGCTTTTTACGATTTGGATGCTCCTGTCAAACGCATGGGCGCAATGCATGTTCCGATTCCGTTCTCGCCGCCTTTGGAAGATGCGACCGTACCGACCGAGCAGACTGTGTTTGAGGTGGCGAGATCAATGTGTGGACGGTAGGAATGTCAGAGGTGAGAGGTCAGATTGCAGAGATAAAATTGAGCGCTTCGAAAGATATTACCTCTGCAATCTGACTCTCACCTCTGACCCTATCTCTTAACCTCGGTCCTTTGTTTTAAGGAGAATTATGGCTCTACCCACATACGGAACAATGGCTGTCGATTGGGAAAATCGAGTCGACTTCGATCGCCTGCGCACCGAACGCCTGGCGCGTGCCAAAGATCTTCTAAAGCAGTCCGAGATGGGCGCGCTCTTGTGCTTCGACATGAACAATGTCCGCTACCTGACGGCGACTCACATCGGCAGTTGGGCGCAAGATAAGGCAAATCGCTTCACCCTGCTCCCGCAAAACGACGAACCAATTTTGTGGGATTTCGGATCGGCTGCGAAGCATCACCAACTGCATTGTCCGTGGCTCGGAGAGCGCTCCCGTGCGGGAATCTCAATGTTGCGCGGCGCCATGACGCCGGAAATGGGCCGAGCTGAAGATGTAGCAAAAAAGATTCGTACTGAACTCGAAATGCGCGGCCTGCACAAAGAGCCTGTCGGCATCGACATCATTGAATTGCCGGTCTTGTTCGCGCTGCAGAAAGAAGGAATCAAAGTCGTCGATGGACAGGCCCTGATGTCCGAGGCCCGACTGATCAAGACGCGCGACGAGATCACGCTGCTCAATACGTCCGCGATGATGGTTGACGCCGCTTACGACGAACTTTATCGAGCCATGAAGCCCGGGCATGAGCGAAAACCAGGCGGTGGGCCTGGTGAGTAAAGTGCTTTACGATCTCGGGTCCGAGTATGTCGAAGCCGTGAACGCAATTTCCGGCGAGCGTTGCAATCCGCATCCACACGTTTTCTCCGATCGGGTGCTGCGCCCGGGAGATCCGGTGTATTACGACATACTCCACTCCTACATGGGATATCGGACGTGTTACTACCGGTGTTTCACCGTCGGCTATGCTTCACATGCCATGAACGATGCTTATAAACGGTGCCGCGAATATCTGGACGCGGCGATTGAACTGGTGCGCCCCGGGCGCACTACGGCAGAGATTGCAGCGGTCTGGCCGAAGGCGCAGGAGTTCGGTTTTCCGAACGAAGAAGCCTGCTTTGCGCTGCAGTACGGTCACGGCATCGGCCTCGCGATTTGGGAGAAACCGGTGATCAGCCGCCTGGTCTCGCTCGATCATCCCTGCGAGATCAAGCCTGGGATGGTGTTTGCGCTGGAAACTTTCTGGCCCTCAACTGACGGTTGGAGCGCCGCTCGCATCGAAGAAGAAATCGTGGTTACGGAAACCGGCCACGAAGTGATCACGCGCTTTCCGGCGGAAGAGCTCCTGGTCGCTGGCCGTCACTACTTCACCGTGGATGGCCCGCTTCCAGCGATTCGGGAGACTGAATCGAAACCGAGCACGCGTGTGCGCGAGATGGATCGAAGCCAGCTCAAGGCAGGAGCGCGTTGGGGTGGCTGACTAAGAAGCCCATCGCAGGCTGGGACTGGCATCGTTTTTGAAGAAATTACAGGTCTAATAACTATCTTAGTAAGTTCCTAACTGAGTCATTACTATGGCGATCAGTGTTGTAATGCCCGCGCTCGAAATGGCGCAGGAGACCGGCAAGCTTATTTCGTGGCTGAAAAAAGAAGGCGAGCCCGTCGCCAAAGGCGAACCGCTGCTGGAGATTGAAACCGACAAAGCAGTGATGGAAATCGAATCGCCCAGCGACGGTGTGCTTGCCGGCATCAAGGTGCAGGCTGGAAGCGAAGTGCCGGTGGGCCGAACCATTGCATGGATCGTGCGTCCCGGCGAAACTCCTCCAGCTGATGAAGTAATTGTCGAGTCAGGAAGAAAAACCAGCGCGGTTGCATCTCCGACGTCCGCAACTGATTCCGGCCGCACCAGTCAAATTACCGCAACTCAAGGTACAGCAGCAGCGCAGTCTACGAATGCGTCGGTCAAGATTTCGCCAAAAGCTCGACGCCTCGCCAATGAGCGCGGGATCAATCTTGCGGATGTGCGGGGATCGGGTGCAGGCGGAGAGATTCTTGCTTCTGACATTTTTGCCGCGGCGGAAGCCCAAACCAAGGCGCCATCTGCAGCAGGCAATCGCGAGAGCCCTATTTCACGGTTGATGGCGGAACGTACCACGCAAAGCTGGACGTCCGTCCCACATTTCTTTGTGATTCGCGAAGTTGATGCCGCTGCTCTAAATGAGGCGCGGAGCAAGCTTGGGCCGGAAATTGAGAAATCTCACGGAGCGAAGCTTACGCACACCGATTTACTGGTGGCGCTCGTGGCTCGTGTTCTACAAAAGCACCCTGTTCTCAATGCCAGCTGGAGGGCTGAGGGAACTCGGGCCGGCGTTCGCAACAACGCTGAGATCAATATTGGGTTAGCAATGGCGGTCGACGATGGCGTCGTCGCGCCGGTGATCAAGAACGCAGACAGAATCAATCTGGGCGAAATCGCTGTAATACGTCGCGACCTGTCGGAGCGGGCCCGCAACGGTGGACTGCGCCCGGGCGACCTTGCGGGCGCGACTTTCACAATCAGCAATCTGGGCATGTTCGGAGTAGATGTGTTCACCGCGATCATCATTCCACCACAAGCCGCGATTCTGGCTGTCGGAGCTATCGCGGACCGCGTAGTTCCGGTTGACGGCATTCCGGGCATCCGTCCCATGATGACGATGACGCTTTCGAGCGATCATCGTGTGGTGGATGGAGCTCGGGCCGCAGAGTTTCTCCGCGATCTTGTAACTGCTATTCACAATCCGCAACAGTATCTCAGCTCCTCCAAGATGGGCGATTAGTGCGCATGACTCCTGGTGTTTTCGAAGTCAACGTCAACCACGCGCCTAAACTTCTGGAGGGTTTCCTCGAAAAGCTGCGAGGCTGCCTGTTAGCGGTGCTCTTGTTGACAATTATGCTAGCTGCGATTACACCTCCGGCCGCGGCGCAGGGAGGGCCGCCCTTTATCACCAATGATCCCGGCACTCCGGGCGACGGCAACTGGGAGGACAATGTGATGACGTACTCCGAGCGTCATCCGACGGCGCGAATTTTCAATGCGCCCCTTCTGGATTTGAATTACGGCGTCGGTTCCCGCATTCAACTCACCTATGAGGTGCCCTACCTCGTGGAAGGCACCGACGGCGGCCCGACTCGAACGGGGTTGGGAAAGTCGCTGCCGGGCGTGAAGTGGCGCTTCTATGACAGCGATGAGAAGAAACTTGCGATCTCAATCTTTCCTCAGCTGGAGTTCAATAATCCCGATTCTTCTTTGCAGCGCGGACTGGTAAATTACGGTACAAGATTTTATTTGCCAGTCGAGGTTTCGAAGAAGCTGGGGCCGATTGAGGTGAATCCCGAGGCCGGATATATATTCGCCAGCGGCAAGGGCGCCGCCTGGTTTACGGGTCTGGTGGTCCTTAGAGAGATCAGCAAGCGTTGTGAGATGGCCGTCGAGTTTTATAACAGCGCCAACACCGATGGATCGAATCCCTGGTATACTTTTGACGGCGGAGGCCGCTACGTGCTTGGAGAACACTACGTGTTGTTGTTCATGGGCGGCCGAAGCGTCACAAAGGCATCGATAAGTCAACCCCAGTTTTTTGGTTACATGGGTATTCAGTTTCTGTTTTCGATGAAACATAAGAAGGATAAACCGCCTGAAGCCGATCCTTAGTCCGGGGATAGGCAAGTTAGAATGTCGCAAACACGCTCCGGGACTCGCTCGCGCAGCCAGAACCGCTTCTGCCTAACCAGAGCCGGTGCGAGGGTTAATGTCAGCTTCGTGCAGATACAGATTGTCGCTGTAGATCCGGACGCGCGATTGGTGCTACCGATTGGTTCTACAAAGATGATTCTTCGCCGTAACTTCTATCTCCCATGATTTCATCACATTTGTTTTGTTCCACCGTCACTGACATCAGGAAATAATTCTCGCTACCCTCGACCCGGGTGCTGAAGAACGGCCAAGACCGAATCGCGTCTGATCAACTTACAGGCGCTGAGGATACCCATTGCGAAGCTCTTCAGGATTGGTTGTCATCTTTGCCGAGTCAGGCCATGTTACTTATGGACATATTTGCACAATCGGGCTCCTGAAGAAATCAACCTATTAAAGTTTTCCCGGGTGTTGGCGATAGTGAGTAAGGACACGTTCTAACTGGTTCTTGTCACGGTTTTCCTTTGTGAGTTATGACTACTGAATGCAATACCGCGTTCCAACGGTTGAGTTACACGAGTCCTCTGGCAGACATTCGCCACCGACGGCGAACGTCGAGGAGAAAGCATTAATGTCAATTCATTGCAGATTTGTCCGCCTTCTGTTTTCAACGCTATGTCTTTTCGGCGTGGCGGTCTTCGTTCCCGGGACAGCGTCGCAGGCAGCTGATAAAAGTGGACAAGCCGCTAGCGCTGCCGTTGCCAATGCGCCTTCGTCCGACTCGAAGTACGTAGGATCGGAGACCTGCAAGACCTGTCATGAGGATCTGTACAACAACTGGGAGAAGACGCCGCATTGGAAGACCACCCTGGACAAGAAAGGCGGGCCGTCGCATCAGGGTTGCGAGGGTTGCCATGGGCCAGGGGCGGGGCATGTGGAGGGCGGCGGCGACACGAGCAAGATATTCAATCCCGCGAAGCACTCGGCCAAAGAGGTTGACGCCAAGTGCCTGACCTGTCACGCGGGAGCGCACCCGAACTTTGACCGCTCGCCCCACGCCAAGGCGAACGTCGGCTGTACCAGCTGCCACAGCGTTCATCATAGCAAGGAAGAAAAGCTGCTGAAGGCTGCGCAGCCTACGCTCTGCTTCCAGTGCCACTCCGACACTAAGCCGGCGTTCAATATGCCGTTCCACCACAAGGTGAACGAAGGCTTGATCGTGTGCAGCGATTGCCACGACGTGCACGGCACCTTCGGGGCCAACAACCTGAAGTCCACGGCCGACCAGAACGTGATCTGCACCAAGTGCCACACCGAGACGCGCGGGCCGTTCGTCTATGAACACGTCGCGGTCAAAGCCGAGGGGTGTTTGGGATGCCACACTCCGCACGGTTCCCAGAACGCCCGCCTGCTGAACATGCCGGCCATCAACCCGCTCTGCAACCAGTGCCACAGCGGCGTAGCTGCCAACACGGTTCACGGAATGGGCGCGGGGTCGTCGGAAACCATAACTTGTACGAACTGCCATACCTATATTCATGGCTCGAACATGAATGCGGCGTTCCTCAGGTAGGAGTCTGAGGTAGGAGTCATGGATGGCAACGCGCCTGGAGAATTGGCGCAGGCGCGGCCGCGTTTCGATTGCGCATAGGGATTCAAGGTCTCGAACGAGCAATGTTTTTCAAGTGAGGCTTTCAATATGATGAACCCAGGATGGATTTCCCGGCTGTTGAGTGAAAAGCATTCTCTTGCGGCGGCCCGATGCATTGTCGGGGGCATGGCCGCAGCCATTTTGGGCTTGACGGCGGGCACTGCCGTCGCGCAGATTCCAATATTTGTGTCTCACCAGACCGCTCCGGACGGCTACACGCTTCATGAGTCTATCGATCTGGGCGGACATGTGGCCAATATCGACGGCAGCGGCGCCATGTACGACACTCTGGTCAACCAGCAGTCCGGTCCGCGCATACTGGGCGAGACCTATGAACTGCGCGCGCTGCCGGACACGAAGAACACCCTCGTCGATCACTTGAAAGCCTTTACCAGCGGGCTCGGCGGCGACCCGAACAACGTTGCCAAGCTGGACTTTTCCAAGGGCAAGCTCTACGACTTCTCCGGCCTGTTCCGCCGCGACCGCCAGTACTTCGACTACAACCTGCTGGGCAATCCGAACCTTCCGCCCGGCCAGTCGATTCCCATCGGTCCCACCGCGGCGCCGACGGGTTCCTACGCGTGGCCGCAGGTGACGCAGTCGCCGTTTATGAACAACTCGGTGCGCCGCATGACGGACACCAAACTTACACTGCTTCCGCTGTCGAAGGTGACCTTCCGCGTCGGCTACTCGCAGAACGTCTTCCAGGGTCCGAGCCTGACGCCCAGCGGTTATCAGGTTGCCGGCGCCTACGACCTGCTGCTCCAGGAGTATCAGCGCAACAGCACTGATGACTGGACGGGATCGGTCGAGTGGAAGCCCGTATCGCAGACCCGGTTGACCTATGAAGAGCAGATCACTCACTACAAGGGCGATTCCTATTTCAGCATGGCGCCCCAGTATTTCAACCTGCAGGAAGCGAACGGACACAGGGTCGCAGTGCTCCAGAACTACGACAATCCGATCAACGAGCCGGTCGGCATCACCTGCAACGCCGGCGTTGGAGCCGCCCCAATTTCCCCGGCGCAGACTCCGAACGGTCTACCCATCGTCGATCCGGCGTGTAATGTGATTACCAGCTATTCGCGTTCCCAGCCAACCCGCGAAATCTTCCCGACCGAAATCTTCCGGTTACAAAGCTCCAGCATCAAGAACGTTACGATGAACGGCAACGTTCGCTACACCTACGCGAACACGAGCCTGCCGAACTACTACGACGACTTCCAGGGTCTGGTGGCAAAGAGCCGCGAAATCACGTATGCCGGCAACGCCAGCGCCAAGCGGGAAGCGATCGCCACCGACTACGGCGTCACTTGGCAGGTGCTGAAAAAGCTCAGCATCTCCGAGCAGATCGACTACTCGAATGTGCACCAGCCGGGAGTTGCCAACATTACGAGTCTAACCACCGTGGCTGCCGCAACCCCGAACATCAATAGCACGGCGTTAACCACCACGGTGATCAACACTCCGATCAACCCGGCCACGGGCAAGCCAACTTCTACGTTTGAAGGCAGTCCGAGCGTCGCTACGCCGCTGTTTGATTTCTTCGGCCAGAAGTTCATCACGAACAACCTCACAGCGGCGTACGACCTTACGGATCGCACCATGTTCACGCTCACCTGGCACTACCAGCAGCACGACATCGGCGAAGGTGCCGCGAACACCACGGGATACCTGTCCGGCATCTCCAACTTCACCATCAACGAGAACGGCGGTACCTTCGGCGTCGCTATGCAGCCGGCGAACGACTGGCACATCAACGGTTCGGTCGAGGTTCTGTACGCCGACAATGTCCTCACCCCGGTCGCACCCCGCGAGCTTCAGCATTACAGAATTCACACCACTTACCGGCCGAAGACCTGGGCGACGTTCTCCGGCGCGTACAATGACCTCGAGCGCCACAACAATACGAACAATACAGGCATAGCGTCCGTTGATGGCCCGCTCCAGCACGTCGATCATAGCCGCATAGTGAGTTTGAACGCCGACTTGATGCCGAACGAGCACTACGGGTTCGACATCGGCTATGCCTACAGCGACGTGTACACGGCGACCAACATCTGCTTCCTGGGCACGGCCTCAAGCGCCACCATACCGGGCGCCGCGACGCCCACCGGCACGGCCTGCCCGTCTCCGCCTCCCCGCGGGGGAGTTGGGGCTTATACTTTTGGTCCGGCCAGGGACTTCATGAACGCTCCAACGCAGTACGCGTCAGTGGCCTTGGCTCTTTCGCCGATCGACAAGTTCCACGCCAACATCGGCTACCGAATAAGCTCGGTCAACGGCAGCCGCTTTTTCAACGATCCGCGCGATGTGAACGGATCGCTGGTCTCTAACTACCAGACGCCTTTTGTGAATCTCTCCTATGCGATGCGAAAGAATCTGATCTGGAAGGCCGAGTATAACTACTTCGGCTACGGCGAGGGTGGTCCTTCGGGAGCACAGTATTGCAATCCCTCCAGCACGCTCCCGACGCCGACTACCCCGGCTCCGGTCGTGCCCTGCAGCACGCTGCCAAATACTGCGATGAGCGGTCCGGCCTACGGGTTCACCGCTCCTCGGAACTTCCATGCAAATAACGTAACCGCTGGAGTGCATTACGAATTCTAAAAACATCCGTTAGCCTTCAGTCAGGTTGAGGATGTTCCTCGCCCTCAACTTCAGGCCGGACACGTTCTGCTTCGCGTCGTTGCCCGCGGCGTTTGCCGGACCGATCTCCATATTGTCGAAGAAGATCTGCTGGGGCTGAAACTGACTTTTGCAGCGTGGCACCGAAAGCACGGAAAACAACCTCCCATTAGGAATGCAAGCCTACCTGTTCTGGGTCAGGCTTGCTTCTTGTTCCGCGATTTCGACTCGTTCCTTCTTTATTTCTAATCGAAGCCTGCCGAAGATGCTCATGTAGAGATTGGCCACGAAGACCAACGAGAAAAAAGAGAGCAGGTATCCGCGCCAACCCGGAAACAAAAGTTTGTAGCGGGTGATGACGAGGAAGAAAGCGGTGACATAATGGCTGAAGCAATATTCGCAAGTGAAGAGGTAGAAAAATTTGCGCTGATAGGTGCGCTGGCAGTTCTCGCTCTTAGACTGGCAATATTCGCGAAACTCGCGAAGCACTTCTTCATGCGTGATGGTCCACGCCACCGATGCAATCGGGAGGGCGATAATAAACAATGACAGCACCTGCAGCGATATGGTCATCGGCGCTCGTCCACGCGGAAAACATACATAGTTGAAATCAATCGCGTCGTCTTCAAGGCACAATCACCGCTGACCCCTGGTCGGTTTCTTCCTTCACTGCCAAAAGAGCTTGATTTGCCTCCTCCAGCGAAAACACTTTTACCTGCGAGCGAATGCCAATATCGCCGGCAATCTTCAGAAAGTCGCGCGCATCCTGCCGCGTCATATTGGCCACGCTGCGTATCTGCCGCTCGCCCCACAGCAACTTGTCGTAGTCAAAGGTTGGCATCTGATCAAGATGAATCGCATTGATTGCCACCACTCCGCCTTTGCGCAAACTGGATAGCGCATCGACCACAACTTTTCCGCTGGGAGCGAACGTTACCGCTCGATCGAGCGCTACGGGCGGCTTCTCATCCTCTTTGCCGACCCAGGTCGCGCCCAGCGACACAGCCCGGTTTCGGTGGGCTTCGCCTCGAGTCACGACATAGACCTCGCAATTCCACGACTGCAGAACGGCAATTGCCAGGCTCGCCGAACTACCGAAGCCGAAAAGCCCAACCCGCTCGCCACGCTCGACGCCCGCCACCCGCAAGCTGCGAAATCCGATGATCCCCGCGCACAGCAATGGAGCAACATGCACATCATCCAAACCTGCTGGCAGTGGATAAACAAAGTCCGCGCGCGCCAGAACAAACTCGGCATAGCCTCCATCTACGCTGTAGCCAGTAAATGTTGGCTTGTCGCATAGGTTTTCCATCCCATGATGGCAGTACCAACAACTGCCATCAACACCGCCCACCCACGAAACTCCTACACGTGTGCCGATTGTCAGTTCGGATGTGGCGCCTTCAACCACTTCCCCAACGATTTGATGCCCCGGAATGACTTGCGGTTTAAGCGGCCGCAGATCTTCTTCGACAATGTGGAGATCGGTCCGGCACACGCCGCAGGCAGCCACGCGAAGCAGAACATATCCCGGCTGAGGTTGGGGACGAGCAACATCCTCGATCTGCAGGAATTCATCCAGACTCTATTTTCTTGACTTCCCGCTCTTTTATTCCCGATCTAAAGACGGCAGCTTTCACTTCACCTCGCCTTATTATTTCAGAATGGATGCTGCGATCTTCCAGAAGGTTTCCACGAGCAGAAATCTGCGCTGCGGACGGAGAACTTGCGTTCTAGCAGCGCCAGCGGCTTTGCCACTCTGGATGCTGTTGTTCTTACTGTAAGGTTTCCGCAAAGGAACGGATCGGCCATGCAGGAACCGCACTAACCTTCGAACCGAACTGAATCCCTTTATGCTCGCGGCCCAACGCGACAACGATCGCCGCCAGTGTAAACACCACCAATGCTGTCAGCGCCATTGCATTGGCGTAGCTCGTGTGCTCGGCCAGAATGCGCCTCAATGTAAGCAACTGAGCCCGCCAGAAGCACTCCGCACTGGTAAGCGAAACCCGGCAAAAATCCACGGACCGAGTCGGGCGACAATTCCGAAAGGTGCGCAGGAATGATTCCCCACGCTCCCTGCACCATGAATTGAATCAGGAATGCTCCAACGATTAGCAATGTCACGGAGGGAGCATAAGCCCATAAGGGCACCACGGCGATCGCACAGATGAACGACGTAATCATCGCCCGGCGACGCCCGAACCGGTCTGACAACGATCCGACGAGCGTACCTCCGATGATCGCCCCTACCATGGAGATCGCCGTAATCACGGCGCGTTGCGGTGGCTTCATGTGCCAGAAACGCTGCAGGAAAGTTGGAAACATATCCTGCGTGCCGTGCGACGCGAGGTTCATCATCATCATTAAGAGCGTCAGATACAGAAACAATTTCCAATGAGAGACGATCTCGCGCCCTAGAATTGCTCCAGCTGTTGTGACGGGTCTTCTGCCAAACTTCTGACTCTTTCACCTTGAAGCGGACGAACAGCCCGAGCAAGGCAGGCAGTCCTCCGATAAAAAACATTGGCCGCCAACCCCACCGTGGGAAGACAAAAAAGAAGCAGCCGGCAGCGAGAAGATAGCCGAGCGCGTATCCCTGCTGCAGAAATCCAGATAGAAGGCCTCGCAGCTTGGGGGGAACTTTCTCCATGGCGAGCGACGCCCCGACGCCCCACTCGCCGCCCATGCCGATGCCGAAGAGCGCGCGTAGCACGAGAAATACGGTGAAGCTGTGCGCGAAACCGGTCGCCACCTCGACCATCGAATAGAAGACGAGGTCGAGCATCAATGGAATCCGGCGTCCGTAGCGGTCGGCCACCAATCCAAAAATAAATGCGCCCACGGGACGAAACGCGAGCGTAAGCGTAATGGAGAAAGCAATCTCTTTGTCGGAGCGGTGGAACTCCTGCGCAATGGCAGTCAGGCACAGGACCACCAGGAAAAAATCGAAAGCATCCAGCGTCCAGCCGAGAAAGCCGGCGAAAACAGCGGCGCCATGGCCATCTTTTGTCGATGTCGGCGCGACAGTCGGTTGTGTTGTCTGGTCTTTTGGCACGCTGGCAAATACTATATAACGAATTCGCCAAGCGCAAAGGCGACACGGTCTCTGATGCCAATGAGGCTGCTCTACGCGCGTACGTTGGCTAGCTTGCGAGAGCGATCTTACCTCTCGCTTCCTTGGCCGCGTCGGAGGCGCGCTCTCTCTCCCCTACCTCATCGAGTTGCAGATCCTTGGTCTCAGGAGAATAGAGAAGGCTGACAAAAGTCATGATCGCCCCGACGGTTAAGACCACGGATGGCGACAACCACAAGTCCTGCTTCTCGATGCGAAGCGATAAACTGAATCTTGTGCGCCCACCACACATAAGCGCTGAACCATGCGCCCAGTAGGGCCCCCGAGGAGTAGCCAAAACCTACGCCAGCAGCGCGGCGTTTCGTCGGAAAGCGCTCGCAGAGATAGGCTGGCACGACTCCCCACGCCAGTTTGAGCATCGCTGCCATGACCGTGCCCAGGATCGCCATCCAGAGATTTCGTTCAATCGCAGCATGATACAGAACGTAGAAGACGGGAATTCCAAACACGATGAGAAAAGCGCAATACCACTGCGTCAGGATTTTTCTGCCAGTGCGATCCGACAGCCAACCATAGAAGTTGTAGCCTAAAAACGCCATGAAGAGCGCGAAGCCGTATATCAGGCTATAAGTGGTCGTGTCGAAGCCGCGGCCTTTGAGCGTAAGAATATTCGGGAAGAAATCCATACACCGAATAGTCGGTGAGAAACAATCCGGTCATGAAAAAGAAGACCTGAAGAAAATCAAAAAGTTGAGGCGGCTTGAATAGGCTCAGGAAGGGAGATTTTTCGATCTTGCCCAGCGCTTTAGCCTTCTCAAATTCGGGCGACTCGTCGAGATTGCTTCGAATATAAAGCGCGACGAACACTGGAATAATCCCCGTCATGAAAACAATTCGCCACCCATAAGCGAACATTGTTTCCTTTGTAGTGAGAAAAGAAACCAGAGCGAAAACCAGCGAGCCCAGGACATAGCCAAGCGGAAAGCCGGATTGGATAAAGCCGCCAATCGCACCGCGTCGCTTCTGCGGCGCATATTCAATGGCAAAGGTGTGCCCGACAGCATATTCGCCGCCGAAAAAAACACCCATCAAGAGGCGGAGAAAACAGAAGAGTACATACGACCAGACCCCAATCTGCGCATAGGTGGGCAGAAACCCTCCGAGAAGGGACACGACTCCCACGCCTCCAATAGTAAAAAATAGAAGAGACTTGCGGCCGATCTTATCGGCATAGCGCCCAAAAAGCGCCGAACCGATCGGACGCGCCGCCATCGTGATCGAGTAAGTGAACACAATCACGATGTACTGCCAGGCTGCGCTGCCTTTTGGGGAGACGAAAACCTTGACCAGGATTGGAGCCATGATCAGCACCAGCGCCATGTCATAGGCGTCAAGCATGAACCCCAGAAACTGGGAAACCATGGCTAATTTCGCGGCTTTCGATAACTCTTGCTGCTCGGGCATAAGCCCTCCTCGAACGTACATGGGTCGAGATGTAGGCACTTATAGCACACGTACAAACGCCGACATGCGCCCTGCGTCACAGTCAGTTGTGACGAATAACACAGCCGCCGTGGCCTAAACGACAGCAGACTTTTCGCGCCAGCGCTTCGAACGGCACTGATTGTACGACTATCGCGTCAGTTTGCAAGCCGATAAACAATGACTCTTTTTGGGGAGCGGCGTTGCGGAGGTGCTAAGCCTGATAGGGCGAAAAACAACCAGAAAGGTCGCCCTACGAGCGAGCGGGCAGAATTGTTCCCCGACAACTGCCCAAGCCGATCCGACGAAATCCCCCTCGTTCGCAAAATCCCCGGATAATAACCTCATCTCCATCTTCCAGGAATTTTCGTTGCTCTCCGGTCGGCAGCGTGACCGGATCCTTGCCGCGCGCCGTCAACTCCAATAGACACCCGCGTGCAGTTTTATCCGCGCCGGATACGGTTCCGCTGGCCAACAAATCTCCAGCGCGCAAGTTGCATCCATTGCTTGCGTGATGGGTCAACATCTGCGCCATGGTCCAATACATATCGCGAAAATTACTTCGGCCCAATCCCACCGGAGCAATGCTCGCTTCCCTCATTCGCGCCGAGAGCAGCGAAACTTCGAGCGTTAAGTCGAGACCGCCCTGCTCCTGGTCGCTCGAATCGAAAAGGTAAGGCTGCGTCGCCGGATCGCCCTCTGCGCGCGTAAACGCTGCCGTGCGAAAAGGAGCGAGCGCCTCCATCGTCACCACCCAACTTGAAAGCGAGGTAGCAAAGCTCTTTGCCAGAAAAGGCCCCAGCGGTTGATATTCCCAAGCCTGAATGTCGCGCGCCGACCAGTCGTTGACCAGGCAGACACCGAAAATATGTTCTTCAGCGGCGCTGATTAGGATGGGTTCCCCCAATTTATTTCCAGCGCTCACAAAGAAGCCAAGTTCGAGTTCATAATCGAGCGCCTTGGTCGGCGCAAATTTCGGCTCAGCGTCTCCATCGCGAGTCTGCCCAGAAGGCCGGTGAACCCGAGTTTCCGTCGGGACCAACGAGGACGCACGCCCGTGATAACCGATCGGAATGTATTTGTAATTCGGCAACAGCGGATTGTCCGGACGAAACAGCTTGCCAACATTAGTCGCGTGGAAAATTGACGCGTAGAAATCCGTGTAGTCGCCAACCACCGCGGGCAGAAGCAAATCAACATCCGACGCCGAAACAAGATGACGGGAAGCAGCTTGTCGTTCAGAGAGGGATGCATGATTACGCAAAAGCGCGTGAAGACGTCGGCGCAAAGCACGCCGGGGACCACTTCCCAATGCCATCAATGGATTCAGCGACTCCGAGGCGCAAGCATTCGCTGCCAGCCGCACACTCTCCTCTGCCAAGAATCCTTCGCGTTGCAGTCCAGCAAGATCAAGAATGCGTTCTCCAATCGCGACTCCCACCCTGGCTTCCGCGCCTTTGTCGCGTCGGCAAAAAACGCCAAAGGGCAAATTCTGGATAGGGAAATCCGACCCTGCGACGTTTGCTGATTCAATCCAACTTTGTGCCTTGGGATCGTGAGTCTCGTCGAGAACAGAATTCATAGGAGAGATTCATAGTAAGTGGAGAGACTGCAAGTCGTCGATGGGTTCGGTGAAAGAGCAAGACCCAAATGAAACCGCAAAATTCTTGCGTGCCGTCGCGATTTCATCGCGCTTGAGCCGATGCTCACGCCAGCTGATTCCATCCAGGTTAAACTGGAAAGCTTGTGGCGCCTGTTCTTCAAGCAATTGAACCGCGAGTTTCGGCTCCATCCCAGCCCGCAGAAACGCTGCCGCCAAAAACACATTTAGAAAACCGTGCATCGTTCCCAATGGGCTCTCGGGATGATAAGTGAACCGGTGCACCGAGCGTAGAGGATGATGCAATCCCGCAGTTGCCTTGAACGGCGCATGGGCCGCTGCGCACAAGCGAATAAATTCGATTACGCTCTCCGAATCAGGAAACTTGTCAGATGTCTCTCCGCCGGTACGAATCTTGGCACGCCGTCCGCTGGCCGATACAGCCGCAATGCACTCGCCGCGATTCGAGAGCGGAACTTCGAAGTAAGTTGCGAGTTCCGCCGGGATGATTGCAGATAGACGCGCAACATCCTCGGCATTCGCAACTCTTATTTCAACTGACTCGATCATCGCTCTTCTGCAAGAACTGGAGCTTGCCATTCGGTCGTTGAACTGGCGAATGATACTCAAATCCGCAACAACATCGTTGCCCGGAAGAACAGACAGCCGCCATTTTTGTTCTGCTTGCGAAGCCGAGGATGGCAATTCGGCAAAGGCTTTTTCGAACTCACCGAGTCGAGCAACTGGAACAATGAAGCGCCCAAGGATCCAGTTGTGCTCTGACCGAAAATACCCGCCATAGTTCGTTACAGATTGCGCCATCGACAATGATGCGGGAGGAAACAATCCCGCATAATCGATCAAGTCGCGCAGCAGGAGGCCAATTGCGTCTATCGCTCTCGTGGAACTCTGCACCGTGTCCGAAATTGGCAGATTCATCACCCTCGGTCTGAATTGCCTTTAGCTGGTCGACCCTTTAAACTTCTTCCGCAACCCTTCCCAGCACTCGAAGTATTGATGATCAAGCTGCGAACTCTCCAGCGCAAATTTCGTTGGCTGGCACACCAAGCGAGTCTCGAACATAAACGCCAAAGTGTCGCCGAGATAAACCGGCTTCAGTTCCGCTTTGCTGGCCCTCTCAAAGGTTTCGGAGTCGGGGCCGTGGCCCGCCATGCAATTGTGCAGGCTGGCGCCTCCCGGCACGAATCCTTCTGCTTTCGCATCGTATTCACCGCGAATCAGTCCCATGAACTCATTCATAAAATTGCGGTGGAACCAAGGCGGACGAAACGTATGTTCTGAAACCAACCATCGCGGCGGAAAAATTACGAAATCAATATTGGCAGTTCCGGGAATGTCGGAAGGCGAAGTAAGCACCGTGTAAATCGACGGATCCGGATGATCGAAGCTCACCGTGTTGATGCAATTGAAATTCGCCAGATCATATTTGTAAGGTACGTAATTTCCGTGCCAGGCGACTACGTTCAGAGGCGAATGGTCGATCGCGGCCGCCCAAAGCCTGCCTTGAAACTTTGTGACAATGTGGAAATCTCCTTCTCGATCTTCAAAAGCCGCCACTGGCGCAAGAAAATCCCGTGGATTCGCCAATCCGTTCGCCCCAATTGGCCCGAGATCCGGCAGGCGAAGCAACGCGCCGTAGTTTTCGCAAACGTAACCTCGCGCTTCTTTTTCGACCAGTTCGACGCGAAAACGAATTCCGCGCTGAATCACTGCAATCTCTCCCGGGCCAACATCGAGAAGGCCCATCTCCGTACGCAACAGCAGTCGGCCAAGTTGCGGCACGATCAACATCTCGCCATCGGCGTTATAGAAAAAACGGTCGGACATTGAGATGTTGGCGACATAAATGTGAATTCCTACACCAGAGTGCATATGGGTATTCCCATTGCCGGCCATGGTGATCAACCCGTCGACGAAGTCAGTGGGCTGTGACGACGCCGGAATCGGAATCGGCATCCAGCGCAGCTGGTTCGGAGGCGTCGGCACCTCATCAAACGGCGCGCTGCGCAAGCTTCCCTGCTTCATCGGCTCGAAAGGTTTGTGCGCGACCGACGGGCGCATTCGGTAGAGCCAAGTCCGCCGATTGACGCCGCGTGGTGCTGTAAACGCTGTGCCGCTCAGTTGCTCCGTGTATAACCCATGCGCAACTTTTTGCGGAGAATTCTGCCCGTGCGGCAAAACACCTTCGACCGCCTCGCTGACGAACTCGTTGCCAAATCCAGACTGATAACGCAACTCGGCCTTCGCTCGCCCATTTGTCCTCGCGTTCGCAGTTTTTGCAGTTGCGGTTTTTGCATGAGCCATCTAGAGATTCCCTCGTCGCGCCTGCTCCATCTCAATCGACTCAAACAGCGCTTTGAAATTCCCTTTGCCAAATCCGCGGCTGCCCTTCCGCTGAATGACCTCAAAAAATACTGTCGGGCGATCTTCAACGGGCTTCGAGAAAATCTGCAGCAGGTAACCTTCTTCGTCGCGGTCCACGAGGATACCAAGCGAACGCAACTCGCTGATCGGTTCCTCGACCGGACCCACCCGCGCCGGCAGAGCATCATAGTAAGAGTTGGGAACTCGAAGAAAATCCACTCCATTGCGCTGCAGTTTCGCGACCGTGTACAAAACGTCTTTGCACTGCAGTGCCAGGTGCTGCGCGCCCGGTCCACCGTAAGCTTCGATATATTCCTGTATCTGGCTTTTGTTGCGCGCTGTCGCCGGCTCATTGATGGGAAATTTCACGGAATGAGAATCGTCCGACATTACGATGCTCATCAAGGCGCTGTACTCGGTTGAAATGTCCTTGTCGTCAAACGTGATGTAGCGATGGAAGCCGAAGACACGCGTGTAGTAATCGGCCCAGTATTGCATTTTGCCAAGCTCGACATTGCCTACGATATGGTCGATGCGAAGAATACCGCAGTCATCTGCCGCAATTGGAGCCGCCATGTAGCCAGGCAGAAACGGGCCATCGTAATTTTTGTACGAAATCAGCGAGTGGATCGTGTCGCCATAAGTATGAACCGCCGCGCGGCGCACCGTACCGTGCTCATCGGTCAAATCGTGCGGTTCTTCGGCTGCTTGAGCTCCTCGACGTACCGCCTCGGCGAATGCCTCGTCAGCATCGGCCACTTCCAACGCAATATCGCGCACGCCATCGCCGTGTTTTCGTATGTGCTCCGCTGCCACATCATCCGGAGTCATGGGCGTGGTCAAAACGAAGTTTGCCTTGCCCTGGCTCAGCGCATAAGAGGTTCGCTGACGCTGTCCAGTTTCGAGCCCGCTGTAAGCAACCTGCGAAAAGCCAAATCCCTTGCGATAGAAATACGCCGCCTGTCGGGCATTCCCGACCCAGAATTCTACATGGTGAATGCGCTTAAGTTTTAGTGGGTTCTCCATCCGCTTCTCCGGTGGTTCATCTTCGCATATTTTGTCCTGGACACGCTCCGTCTCTATTGTCAGATTTCACGCGTCCAATCGCCCTCACCGCAGTTCCAGGGATACTAATTCTCCTTCATGATTCCCCAGCGCTCGGTAGTTTATCGACACCAGCCGATCTCGCCACTGGCACGAAAACTGATCTTCGCCAACCACCACCAGCGACTTGTAATCGGACGCATGCATCTTGTAAGTCGTCATCCCGCTCAAGATTGTAACGGTTGCCTCGGGGGCCTTTGAGCAGTCGCTGCTCACGATCTTACCTTTCAGAAATTGTACCGGGCCCGTGCTACCGGGCTTGACTGGCGCGGGCTTTGGCTCAGCGTCGGCATTCGCATCATCATCTTCGGCAGAATTGTCTTGCGCTGAATTCGCATTAGCCGCCGGCGCGCTGGTTGCCGCCGCCGGCGTGCTCGCCGCCCCCGCTGGCGTCTCGGTTTCCCCCGGTCGCTGCGGGCGCACTCCATATTTTTGCAGCGTGTCCAGATCATCCAACTGCTGCTTTGCCGCGACCGCCGCCGCGCGGTCCGGTCCAGACTTGAGCCGGGTAAACACCTCCCGCGCCTGATCCCACTTCTTTCCGGCAACATAAATCTGACCTAAGTTGAACTGATACTCTGCATTCCGCGGAGCCAAAGCTAATCGCCAGCCGTTGCGCCTCCAACGCCGAATTCACCCCACCACCCTCCACCCGAGCCACGCCAAGCATGTTATAAGCGTCGGCTAACTCGGGGTACCAATCAGTTACTGCCCGCAGATCCTGCATCATATTCGCGAGACCCTTCATCTCCTGACGCGCCGCTTGCGCCTGCCGATATTTAAGCAAAGAGCGGTAATACCAAATCCATGGATCACGCGGATTCAGTTCCGTGGCTTTCTCCAGCTCATCAGCGGCGGCGTCGAACTTCTTCTGCCGCACATCTTCCCAGGCGAGGGCGCGACGCGCTGCTTCGTTATCATTCGGATCCGCCGCGAGCTGCTGCAAATCATGCAGCGCCTGATCGCGACGCTCCGGAATGCGAGCCATCACGTCACCAATCACCGCGCGTGCTATCTCCTCTTTAACCGGCGTAACCGTCATCCCAAGATCGTCGGCGCCAAACGGAACCGCGATGCGATCCGGCTGCTGATTGTCCGCCGGATTTCCCGTCGGTTTCTTAGACTGATCAAGCGCAACGCCTAAGCCGCTCAGTGACTTGAAATATGTCTTTACCGCGTCTTCCATCTGTGCAGGCGACATATCAAATGCCTGGACCATTGCCTTCTCTACCGGCATTTTTTGATTCAGTACGAGATCGAAGTAAGTCCCCGCGTCCGGGAGCTTGCTCTTATTAATCAGATAGTGGACAACCATCCATGACTGCGCATAATAGAGAGTATTATGCGTGCCCTCATGCGCTCCTGAACCATCATGCTTCATAGTGAACAAGTCCACCATCGACATCCATACCGGCGAACTTAGTAACTGAATTAGAGACTGAGGTGCCTTCGAATCGCGCTGCATATTATCGAAGATATCCTCGTGCCACTCCGGCGCCAGCTCAGGATCGCCTCCGAGTTCCACCTGCTTGCCGATATAGATCGAACCAAAATATTCCGCCAGCCCTTCGTCGAACCACCCCTGCGCCGGAGGATAGTTGTAATTCAAAAAATAATGCGCCAGCGGATGCGCGATGGCACGCCAGGAATCGGTCTCAAATAAATTTAGAACGATGTAAACCCGATCCGAGCCGGGTACGTAGAACCCGCCAGCCATGCTCTGTTTCGAGGGAGCCACCGACCCATACTGCTTATCGCTCTGGAAGGCTACGATGGTGATCGGCACCGACATTTTCAATTTGTCTTTTAGCAGCAGTTGCCCGAATACGCTTCGCATCTGCTCCATCCGCAAAGCAATTTCGCGTCCGCGCTTGTCGCCTGCGTCTGTGAGCACAACAAAATGGGTTGAATGCACCTCGATCCACTTAGGTTCATCTTTAGTCGAACCCAAGAGCGGAGTTGGTGCGATTAGATGCAGGGCCACGATGCTTAGCACAACCGACATCGCCACAGCGACACGGCCGGCAAATTTCGCAATCGGCCCGCATTGGAGTATTTTCATGACCGACCTGAAGGCTTCTAGAAAATGCTAGCACGCCTGCCCTCTCGGAGGATGCAAGGAAAAAGCATACGAAATATTTCCAGGTGTACACAGGGGCGTTTGAGACACTCGCATACTCTGCGACGAAACTGCACCGACATTTATGCTCCGCGACGTCTTCTCTCTGCGATCTCGTCTGTCGCGATCTCCCGACGACTAACTCTTACGCGATTTGCTCGCTGTCTTCATCCGGAAGATCTTCTACATCGATATCCTCGCCTCGAGTGCCGCGTTGCGCCGTCGATTCCGGCTCTTCTAGCTCATCGTCACCGGGACGCGGTGGCAAATCGTCAGGCCGCCCATACTCAACATGAGTATGCACCGGACGCTCAGGATGATCGGCTGCATCCTCCACGCCATCGACAATGCCTGCCTCAAGCGCCTGATCGCCGTCGGCAAGCTCCTCAACGCTTTCGTCGGCAGCGTCCGCAATCGATGAGAGGGCTTGCGTGTCTCCGGATTGTCCCGCACTATCCGGACCAACCTGGCCGGGATCATTACCCAGTTCATCGAGTTGGGCTCGCTCGTCACCACGTGGTCGTTTCGCCATAGAGGCCCTCCAGTGTTCGATTTCTTGGATGCCAGTCTGCTAATTAACGTCTCAATTGAATTTTGCGCTGTTGAGTTATAGGAGCTGAGATTCTCCGGCCGATCAAACAGCCGATTGTTGGGTTCCGCAAGCTGCCTTCCAACTTGGCCCAATCCTGCCTCGCGCGATACACTTTCGTCCGTGAATTCGGTTCCTTCTTCGCGTTTAGCCTGGATCGACTGGATGCGTGGCTTAGCCTGTATCCTCATGTTCCAGACCCACTGTTATGACGCCTGGCTGGGCGGGTCAGCCCGCGACACTACTTTTTTGAAAGCGTCGCAGCTGCTGGGCACTCTGCCCGCTCCACTTTTTCTTTTTCTAGCCGGAATTTCCTTTGCCCTCGTCACCGACAAACTCATTCGCAAGAACCTGAGTTCTGCCGACATCACTAAGACCATGGTCCGACGCGGCGCCGAGATCTTCGCCTTCGGACTCCTTTTCCGTTTGCAAGAATTTCTCATCGCCTGGGGATGGGCGCCGTGGTCAGACTTACTGCGGGTCGACATCCTGAACATCATCGGCCTCTCGATGATTTTGATGGGGCTTATTTGCGGGATCATCTTGAAAGCCTGCGGAAAAATGGGCGATCCATATCACATCGTTCCCACCCCTTCCCCGCAGCAGCGAACGTCAGGCGCATCACGCGTCGCCGAGACGCCACACCGCTTTGGCCGTTGCCGCGCAGCTTTGGTCGCCACCAGCATCGCCACTGCCTCGCTGATCGCTCTGCTCACTCCCCCGTTGTATACCACCTGGCGGCCCAGTTGGCTTCCTTGGCCGATAGAGTCGTACATCAACGGATGCCACAATCTTGGAGCGCCTCAGCCATGGCTCTTCCCGCTTTTTCCCTGGACCGCCTTCGCATTTGCTGGGTTGGCCGCTGGTTTTGTTCTTTTCAGTGACCAGGCGCGCATCCGCACTGCTCAATTTCTAGCTGCGTTCGCGGCCCTTGGAGCTTCAGCAATCGTCGCAGCGCGGCAACTTGATCACTCTTACTTCCACCTTTATTCCACTTATGACTACTGGCACACAAGTCCTAACTTCCTGATGATGCGAGTTGGCTTATTGTTAGTGATTTCATTTCTGACTTATGCGTGGTGCCGATGGGGACTTGCAACACGCGGCTTCAGCCCGCTAATTCAACTCGGGCAAACGTCATTACTCGTCTATTGGGTCCACATAGAATTCGTTTACGGCCGATTCTCGTTACTCCCTAAACGTGCGGAATCCATAGCCACGGCCTCGCGAGGATTAGTGGAGATTTTTCTGTTCATGCTGATTCTTTCGCTTCTTCGCACAAGAATTGACTGGAAAAGACTTGATTGGAAGAAGCTTGGTTGGAAGAAAAGTTGGAAGAAAATAAGTCCGGTGCAGCCCGCATAGTTATCTATGACGGGATAGACTCGAGTTACCGTTGAACGTCGCGCCTATTGCAGGCTCAGGTTGATCTCTCCGTGTTTATTGAGGTTTATATGGAGCACGTTTTCTTGCCCCGTAGCGAAATCTCCCGATACGGTTGCAGACTGGTCGTAAGTCGGGGAATCGGCAGTAACCTGCACTTTTAAAGCATGTTTCCCGGGCGATATTTGCATGGCATGGAATTCATGTCCTTGAACGTGATGAAATACGCCTAGGCGCTTCTTGTCCGTTCCTTCTAACACGTGCGTATAAGTCAAGCTATCATCCACCCAGATCGAGAGATGCGCTTCCGAGAATTTGTGATCGATCTCGATTTCGAGCGTGGCCGGTGCCGCGGGAGGAGTAACTTCCCGGGAAACAATTGGAACAAGTGTTGGCATAGCTGCGCGGGCGACTTTCACGGGGGCTACAGAAGCGCGCTGTGGCGGTGAGCTTGCCTTTGGCGACTCTTTAGGTACGGCTCTTTGCCGCACGCTTGACCGAGGCAGGCGCACTCGCCTTTGATTGAGGTGGCACTGCGGCCGGAACCTGCAGCGCAGCATCAGCTTTGACTGGCGCGACCTGTTCTACACGAGGCAAAGGCGCTGCAGCCCTGGATCGCACTTCGCGAGATCCAAACGAAATGACCCAGAGGCCCAGGATAAAAAGACCGGCCAAGATCAGCACCGCCACAACAGATCGATTTCGGATTTTCTCCAGCGAGTTGCGGGCTGCCTTTAACGCCGGAATCTGAACTCCGGATGCAACTGGCCGTGACTTGGGAACGACCGGTTTGGCCGAGATCTCTTTTGCTGGAACCTGTTGTACCGGAATCTGCTTTGCGGGAACGGAAGCCTGAAACGCAACCTTGGCTGCGCCAAGATTTACCGGCCGGCCTTTTTTCCCCGCTTCTGCGCCGGGCATGGGAGCAAGGTGCTCATTGTGGGCAGAGGGCTTTTGTGTCTCGCGCAAACGCTGAATGTCACGCACGAGTTCCGAGCCTCGCTGGTAACGCTCCGCAGGATCTTTCGCCATCGCCCGAGTTATGATCGCATCAAGCCCCTCGGGGAGTTCAGTGTCGAGAAGAGTCGCCGGTATCGGTTCTCGATTGACCACCTTGAACGAAACCGTGAGGGCGCTGTTCCCTTGAAACGGCCTGTAACCTGTCAACGCCGTGTACAGGATTACGCCGACAGAAAACAGGTCCGAGCGGCCATCCACCGGGTCGCCGTTGAGTTGCTCAGGCGACATATAAGCAGGAGTGCCTAATGCGCGTCCCGCCAAAGTGTGGTTGGAGAGGTTTAGTTTGGCGACTCCGAAGTCGGCAATTTTGGCATGGCCGTCTTCAGTCATCAAGATGTTTGCAGGCTTCAGATCGCGATGAACCACGCCTTGACCGTGAGCACATTCGAGCGCTTCGGCCAGTTCAAGCGCTAGCTGCAGCGCTTTTTCAACCGGCAGCTTCCGGTCTTCGCGCGACAGCACTTTCTCAAGTGTTTCACCGCCAACAAATTCCATTACGATGTAGGGAGCGCGTGTCTCAGGCTCCTCGCCGACATCGAAGATGGTTACGATTCCCGGATGCGACAGCCGGCCCGCTGCTTCCGCTTCCCGAACGAAACGTTCGCGATATTCCTGTTCCTCTGCCGGCTCCTGGCCTGCCAGCGAGATCGTTTTGACCGCCACCGTGCGGTTGATCTTGGGATCGTGCGCCTTATATACAACGCCCATGGCTCCGCGTCCCAACTCGCTTAGGATTTCGTATCGGCCAAAGCGTTTGCGTTCAGGCGTGTCCATAGTATCGTCTAAGAATGTTTCTAAAAGACTTGTTCTGAAACTTTCACTCTTGCAGCAGCAATCGTCAGCCAGCCGCTCCTACCGTTTTTTCCTCTGACGCGGTTCTAACAAGCACGCCGATAACATTTTCATTCAACAACTCGAGTATTTTCTTCGCTTGCTGCGCGGTAATTCCATTCAGAAGTTCGAAGCCGATCTGAACCCCTTTGAGTGCAGGAATTATGTCGTGATGAGGACGAATTTCGATTAAGGTTGACCCACCCTGATGCTCGATGCCAAAGCCAACGCCCGCTCTTTCGGTCTTTGTCGCCATGGATTGCCCCTCTTGCCAAACTAATTCCCGCACCCGCGTCCTGGCGGCCGCGAGTGAGTAGGTTGTCTGTATCCGTATTGTCCACTCGAAGGGCAGAACTACCAAGTTACCATCGTGTTCCGACTCGGGACCGGATAGACGTATTAAGGAGCAATTCTTGGGTGCACGGTCAATGGAGGCTTTCCGGATCAAGGAGGGAAATGTCCTGATCCGATCCAATTGGGCATCGATTTGCCCTCAGCGGCTACGATTCGCCGACCATTGCAGAATCGCATTGGCGGTAAGATTCAGCCCCGTAGCCCAATGCTGCCGGGCGCTGTCATCGTCATTCCCGTAGCCATTGACATACAGAGTGAAATAATAGCCCTCGCGCACCATTTCGTTTTCTTGGGAATAGCACCGGCGCACGCAGACTTCGAGCGTCGCGAGCATCTCCGGGGCGCGCCGAAGCAAATCGACCAGCTCTCGCGCAAACTCTTCATGCAGAGAAAATGACAAGCGCGCATCCATGGCAGAAAAAACTATGTCCATATAGCTCGCAAACTTGTGCGGAGCCTCATAATATTCTTCCTCGGAGTTCAATTCGGCTGTCGCCCAAGCATCGCACTTTGCCGTTTCCACGATGCTGCGTGGTGAATTGATCGTCTGAAGAGCTTTCCCGAGTTCGGGAAACGTTTCAGCCTCCGGGATCAGCGGCAGCAAATCCGGACGCCATTTCAATTCGACATAACCAAGCTTGCCCGATGGATCTTTCCACGGAAGATCGAGCACCGCATCCTCGTGGCCCAACTCGATCGAGAAATCGGCATCCATCAGGATTTTGTCGCCTGGAACCGGCGTAGGAAATTCACAATCTTACGCTCGGCCCAAAAACCATCGTCACAACGACTATCGATCGAGTCAGCTTGACCACCAGCGAGTCTGGAGGATATCGCCGCAGCCGGCCAAGAAATGCGCAATGGCCGCCGTCAGCTGTTTCAATAAAGTAATGTTCGCATTCGATGCGATCTTGCGCCGCGTCTCCGGAGTGATGCGTATGAAGGGATCATTTGCGGCATACAAGATCAGCGTAGGCACGCTAATCCGTTCAATTCCGTGCGCCGCCGAAGCCCGATCATAGTAATCGTCAACGCCTGTGAATCCGCAATAATAAGCGGTTACTTTGTCATCAAACTCGCGGAGACTTCGGATGCCGCGCAGTCGGCTTACATCGAAATGTCCAGGAAAAAGGCGCGATTTCTGCAGCATCCGTCGGCGAAGCGCCCACAAAAAATATTTCTCGTATATGCGATTTGCGGGTTCGTGCAGCGCGTCGGCAGAGGTCGCCAGATCGATCGCTGGGCAACATGCCGCGACCGCCCGAAACTGCTGCGGGCCTTGTGATCCCCACTCTCCCGCCAACTTCAGCACAATATTTCCGCCCATTGAAAAGCCGACCAGAGCCAGTCGCGATACACCATCGCGCGCAATGACGTCGCGAGCTACCGCTGCGACGTCATTCGATAATCCGGAATGGTATAGCACCGGGGCCAGCGCATCGGTTCCGCCACAGTTGCGCTGGTTGTAGCGGATCACATTCATCCCCGCTGCCAACGACTTCTCGGTAATACCGAGCATGTATTGCGACTCGCTCGATCCTTCAAGCCCGTGAACAACGATTACGGTCAGTGCGTTCGCTCGTTCCTTCTGCCAGTGACAGTGACAAAGCACCTGAACGCCCGGCTCCACTTCGATGAAACGCTCTTCCGGAGCGGACACATTAAAGCTTCGGCTGATAAGAAAGCTGGCGAGAGTTTGCACGTGTCCGCCACGCAACCAGCGACGCGGCACGAAAGCAGGCGTCTGTTCTCTAGTTTGACAATCTTGAGTCTGCGAATCTTTAGTTTGCGAATCCTTAATTTGCGAAGTAGCCACACTTTGATTTTAAATAGAAGACAGCAATTTTCTTCGTGGAGTTTTCTTCATGCCTATCTTCGAGTACGTCTGCAAGAATTGCCGGAATGGGTTTGAGGCTCTGATCTTCGGTAAACAAAAGGCCGAATGCCCAAAGTGCCACAGCAAAAATCTGGAACCGCAACTCTCGGTCTTCGCAGTTTCGGCAAAGGGCGGATCGAGTGCCGACTCGTCATTCTCGCCGGACTCAACGGGAGCATGCGGCTCGTGCGGCGATCCTCGCGGCCCTGGCGCGTGCTCGTTGAACGATCTCGACTAAGTCCTTTGTTTGCGTTCAAAAGTGTTTCACGTGAAACGCTTGAACGCGCCCTCATTAGCTTCATGCTATAGCTGCCGTGTGCACTATTTCTTTCCATTCTCCGCCTCATAGATCGCGCGTAACTTCGGGAACTCTGCGCGGGTAACTGATGTGACGTTTCGCTTTCGCGATTTTCATGGTTATGATCCGCTTGAATCTCATAACGGAACCGGGGGCGAAAATGGATCGACGAAAAGAGCGCAGACTGGATCTGGAATTGCCCGTGCGGATCTGGGGAATAGACCGCATGGGGCGGCCTTTCGCCGAATTGGTTCGCGTGCGAAACGTCAGTAATCGCGGAGCGGTTCTGATCGGCATGCGGGCAAAAATACAGGAAGGCGACGTGCTCGATGTGCAAAACGGAGCGTCTCGAACGCAGTTTCGCATCGTGTGGATGACATCCGCGGGCGAGGCGGGTATCGAGGCTTTTCTGTTCGAGCCGCCGATCTTGGGCATCGGCCTGCCTCAACAATTTTGAGATGGTGGGGAGCGGATAGGCCAAGCCGAACGGCACTCATCGGCCAACTAACGTGGTTTCACGTGGCCGCTTCCCACTTTTGTTTCGTCAATAAGAAACCTGGCAAATACCTCGTTGGAGAACAGACGGCCGCGAGCTGTCAGCCGAATGGTTGTCCTGCGCTGTTCCAATAGCCCGTCGCGCAAGCATTGCTCGATTGCGGATTGCCAGCCTTCTGAGTCGTCTCGCGCCTAATCACCCCTTCGCATGACTCGCTTTCTCCAAAAACCAATGCCGAGATCGACTCCACGATTTAAGCGAAGACCGAGAAAAAACTGTTCTTCGATTGCTGCCCGCGCGGAAACCGGCGTCAAAGAATGAGGCGCATGATTCATAAAAGCATCGAGGCTATCAGGGGTTGCGAAACGAACGGCTTGGTATGGCTCCGGTTCCTGCCGCGTAAGCGCAACGTGTCCAGGGTTAGTTTTAAGCATCGAGTGTGCATCGACGCCGAAACCGATGTAAGGCTGGCGCGTCCAATATTTCAAATTGTGACGGGATTCGCTATTTTGTGTCGGCGAAGTGACGCGGGCGAAGTTCGAAATTTCGTACTGCTCTACGCCGGCAGACGCCAGCATCTCGCATGCCTGCTGATAGAAATCCGCGGTCAAGTCGTCGTCGGGAACAAAGTGTGCGTGGTAGCGAGCGCCTCCGGCGATCAGTTCCCTGCCGAGGCGAGAGTCCTCATCGACTTCGAGCATGTAAACGCTGGCGTGCGGAACGCCGGTGGAAATCGTCTCCGCCACGGAGAAAGTCCAGCTCTCGGCCGTCTGGTGCGGCAATCCGGCAATCAGATCAATGTTGATGTTGGCGAGGCCAGCGTGCCGCAGCCGGATAATTTCGTCGAGAACTGTTGATCGTTTGTGCGAGCCTCCCCACGGATTGCGCTTCCTGATCGACAAAAGACTGGACGCCGAGGCTCACCCGATTCACTCCGCATCGCAGCAGGGTTTCAATGAGAGCAGGACTAAGCGTACCCGGGGCGCATTCGACCGTGATCTCGGCATCCGGCGTGATCGCAAATTGCTCGCGCAAAGCAGCGAAGATGCGCAGCAATTGCGAGGCGTCGAGGATCGACGGAGTTCCGCCGCCCACATAAATGGAATCGGCAGTTTCATCGAGCGAACATCCCAGTTGCGATGCCAACTCGGCGCGCCTTGCCGATATCCTCTATTACACGGTTTACATAGTTTTCATAGGCCGATTTGGAAAAGACGTCAGAAGCGAAGTTGCAGTAGCTGCATTTCGTCCGGCAAAAAGGAACCGAGATGTAGAGGCCCACCGACATGCTGCTTATTCTATGGGAGAGTTATAAAACAAGGCCCGCCCTCACCTCTGAACGTCCTTCCGGCGCAGGCCTCGATTGGACAACCCCGAAAGTAAGCACGCTGGCCGATTTCTCAGAAGAGAGGGTTAGCTTAAAATAGAGGACCGGAACCGTTACGCAATGCGACTCATCAAATCGTAACGGGACATAGAGCGGCCGAAAGCAAAAATTATGAGCGATCAGAATATTGACCTTTTATGCGAAGGCTGTGGTGAAACATTTTCAAATTTCCTGCAAGAGATGGCTGACAAGAACGCCAAGGTCACTACCTGCCCGAAGTGCGGCAAGATTCACCCATTTAATCCTCAGAACGCGGCGCCAGAACGAATGCTCGCCAAAATGATGGCCAGCCGATTGCAAAGAAAGGAACTGCGCTGAAGAGGATTTAGTCGAAACAGATTTTTCCAACCGCCAAAGCAAGAGCGATTCGCGCCGTCTTGATACCCAAAGCTTTTCCATCCCGTCCAATGCAGCGGCATCGATCTTTCATAATGTTGTTGGGGTGATCTTTAATAAGGTAATCTTTACTTTTAAGTAATCCGGAATTTGCTCGCCACCAATGGATTCCAATCAGGAAGAAGAGATATTAGGGAAAGCGTACGACGGCCGGTTGATGCGACGGCTGCTCACGTATTTGCGCCCCTACAAGTGGCATGTCCTGGTGGCGCTCGGGGCGATCATCCTGAAGGCTGGCTTGGATGTTCTGGGCCCCTACCTGACCAAAATCGCTGTCGATAAATACCTGGCGAAATCGCCGAATTCGCATTCCTGGATCGGCGATCGCCTGAGCACCGCTCCGCTCGTCGGCATCGCGCAGATTGGCGGGCTTTACGTCGGCATTCTCATTCTCACCTTCTCTCTCGAATTCGTTCAAACCTACCTCATGCAGTGGACGGGGCAGAAGGTAATGTTCGATCTGCGGCGGCAAATTTTCCGGCACCTGCAATTCATGCACGTCGCTTTTTTTGACAAGCACCCCGTTGGCCGGCTGGTGACGCGCGTGACCACCGATGTCGATGCGCTGAATGAAATGTTTACCGCCGGCGTGGTTTCCATTTTTGAGGACGTGTTCGTACTCGCCGGCATTCTTGCCATCATGATGGAGATGAACTGGAAGCTGGCACTGATCACCTTTGCCGTCCTTCCGCTGATTGTCTACTCGACCATGATTTTTCGCGATAAGGTGCGCGACTCCTACCGGCGGATTCGAATTGCGATTGCGCGTATCAATGCTTACTTGCAGGAATCGGTTTCAGGCATGCTCGTGCTGCAGCTTTTTAATCGCGAGAAGCATGCATTCAATAAATTTTCCGACATCAACGCCTCGCACATGGAAGCATTCAAAGACGCCATCATGGCGTACTCGGTGTATTACCCTGTGGTCGAAATATTGTCGTCGATCGCCGTCGCGAGCATCGTTTGGTTCGGAGGAAACGACATTCTCCGGCACATGAGCGTATCCAGCCTGGCCATTGGGTTTTCCAAAAAGAGCCTCTTCACCTTTCACCTTGTGCAGAATACGATGACGCTTGGCGTGCTGGTGGCGTTCATGCAGTACGCGCAGCGATTCTTCCGTCCGATTCAGGACTTGAGCGAGAAGTACAACATTCTGCAATCGGCGATGGCGGCCGGGGAACGCATATTCAAGTTGCTGGATACGAAGGTTGAAGTGACTTCGCCGACGACTGCAAAACGTCCCGACGGGCCGGGCCGGATCGAATTCGATCATGTGTGGTTCGCGTACAACATTTCAGGACAAGCGGATGCAGCGACTGGCGCCCGCGCCCGTCCAGACCGCGCGGATAGACGAGCAGGGACGACTGCCGCTTCACAAGCAACTGAACCTGACTGGGTTTTGCGCGATGTGAATTTTGTGATTGAACCCGGCGAGACTATCGCCGTAGTCGGGCATACCGGCGCGGGAAAGACGACGCTGATCTCGCTTTTAATGCGATTCTACGACGTGCAACGGGGAGCGATTCGAATCGACGGCGTCGACATCAAAGAGATGAATCTCGACGACCTGCGCTGCCGCTTTGGCGTTGTATTGCAGGATCCCTTTCTGTTTAGCGGCACAGTCGCAGGAAATATACGTTTGGGGACGGCCCGCATTCAGGACGCGGAAGTGGAGCAGGCGGCGGAGGACGTCAATCTCGCTGACTTCATCCGAACTTTGCCGGCAGGCTTCAAGGAAGAAGTGCGTGAGCGCGGCTCGACGCTCTCCACTGGACAGAAACAGTTGATCTCGTTCGCACGGGCTCTGGCGCATAGTCCCAAGATTCTGATTCTCGATGAGGCAACTTCGAGCGTGGATACGGAAACGGAATTTCGCGTGCGCGACGCGCTCAGCCGCATGGTGGAAGGGCGCACCGCGCTGATCATTGCCCACCGGTTGTCGACCATCCAGCGCGCCGACAAGATCATTGTCATGCACAAAGGGCAGGTTCGCGAAATGGGATCGCACCAGCAACTGCTCGCCCAGCGCGGAATTTACTACAAGCTTTACCAGTTGCAATATAAAGATCAGGAGATGCCGGCAGTGCAGGGAGCGCCCAACGCTACCGTTAGCGCCGACGACTAGGTCGCACGCAGAGATTTATCCGGCTAAAAGGTTTTTACAAAATTCTTTCCCGGCAACTGCCTCACTTTCCCGTTCAGTTCCAGTTCGAAGAGGGTGGAGAAGATTTCCGACGGTGACATTTCGTTCTCCAATAATTCGACCAGTTGATCGATGTGCGTCGATTCATCTGGCCTCAGCAGCCGCAGAATTTTCTTTTCATCGGATGAGCTGGCTTCGTCCGGAAATAGCGATGCTGTTTCCTGTCCCTGCGATTGGTTCTGGGTGAAACTGAGGGCCGCTTGCACTTCAGTTGGAAGTTCTTCCCACACGTCTTCCCATGTTGCGACCAGCTTCGCGCCTTGCTTGATCAGCGTGTTTGGGCCCCAGGAACCTTTATTCGTAACGTTTCCCGGCACCGCATAGACGTCGCGATTCTGTTCGAGCGCAAGGCGCGATGTGATGCGCGTGCCGCTGTATTCCGCGGCTTCAACAACCAGAACGCCCGCGGACATTCCACTGATAATCCGGTTGCGGATGGGAAAATTTTGCGGAGCGGGAAACGTTCCGACAGGAAACTCGGAGATAAGCGCGCCGCCCAGGGCAATAATCTGTTCGGTCAGTCGCGTATTTTCTTTCGGGTACATGACGTCGATGCCGGTGCCCAGAACGGCGATGGTTTTTCCTTTGCCGGCGACGGCGCCACGATGCGACGCCGTATCGATGCCACGCGCCAGTCCGCTGATGATCACCAGCCCGCGAGCGGCAAGGTCTGTCGATAGCCGTTCCGCCATGCCACTGCCATAGGGCGTGGGATGGCGCGTGCCCACCATCGCGATGCCGGGCTGCGACAGCACCTCGACATTTCCCTTCACAAACAGAATTACCGGCGGATCGTAGATTTCTTTTAAGCGCGACGGATATTCCGGATCGCTGAGCGAAATAATTCTCGCCCCCGCCTCTGCCGCTTTTCCGCATTCCTCCTGCGCCAGTTCAAGCGACTTTCCGGTGGCAATCGATTGCGCGGAGACGGCGCGCATTCCGGTAGCTTCGAGTTCGGTTAACGTGCAGTGGAAGACGCGCTCGGCTGTGCCATAATGCTCGATCAGTTTCTTGATCCGAGTCGGGCCCAGCCCTTCAGTCAGCGCCAACGCAAGCCAGTATGTGCCTTGCTGCGACGCAGGGTTAACTGCCACACTGCCGCTAGAAACGCCGGTAGACATATTGCGTGACGCTAGACCGCCCCGCAAAATGCTGTCAAGGACGGCGCGCACAGGATTTTTGGTACAATCCGCAAAGTGATGAGCCGGCTAAAGATCTCGGCCATTTCCTACCTGAATACAGCGCCTCTCATGTGGGATTTTGTGCATGCCGAGGCAGGCGCTAATCGAGTTGCTGGCCGAGTTTCGGAATACGATATTTCCTACACCATTCCTTCGGCCTGTGCCGAGGCCCTCCGCCTGGGAGCGGCGGATATTGGCATCATTCCAGCGGCCGCCTATTCGACCGTTTCCGACCTAATCATTATTCCCGACGTAGCGATTGCCGCCAGGCGCGCCGTCCGGTCGATTCTCTTAGTCAGCAAGTTTCCGCTTGATCAATGGTCCACGCAGGTGCGCACAGTTGCGCTCGACAATTCTTCCATGACCTCCGTCGCGCTGGCTAAGATTCTCTTCGCAAAATGGCTGGGCGGAGCACGCGACTATAAGGCAATGGCTCCCGGTCTCGACTCGATGCTAGCCGTTTGCGACGCCGCTTTGCTCATCGGAGATCCCGCGCTGCAAGTCGATCGCGAGCGTTACTTCATACTCGATTTAGCCGAGGAGTGGGTCGCGCGTACGGGAAAGTCGTTCGTCTTCGCCTTCTGGGCCATTCGCAAGCAAGCCCTCGCCGGACGAAATGGCGCTGCGATCGCAAAGGACTTTCAGCAGTCAAGAGATCATGGCGTCTCGCCAAAAAATCTCGAAGCCATCGCGCAAGAATGGGCGCCTCGCCTAGGACTTGCCATCGAGGATGTTCGCGTTTATCTGACACGCAACATCCATTATTATCTAGACCCTCCGTGTTTGGAGGGGCTTCAGCTTTACTACCAACTGGCGGAAGAAGTCGGAGCGCTTCCGGCAGCGCCTGAGCTTCGCTTCGTGTAGAGCCCAATCTGTCGATCAAACGGGCTGCTCCGGACTTTGGACCGGGTCAATTGCCTCTTTCCCAGGAGGACTGAAGTAGAGCCAGCGCATCAGAACGTACCAGAGTAAAAGCAAGAAGAAGGACCTCACCAGCTCTGTCAAAGCGTCTTTGTAGAGAAAGCTCGACGAGATCGAAGCATGGTTTGTTAGGCTGCTATATTCCTTTCTCATGATCCAAGTGCTAACGGGCGCAGAAAAGACGTATGCGAGGTGCACGATGCCCTGCGCGAACAGCCAACCAAGAGCGATCGCTCCAACAAAGCTCTCGACGACACTCTGCTTCAAACGACTAAGCATGGTCACTCCTCGTTAGTTTGCTACGATACGCGCTCAAGCTATGGAGCGGCCCCACGCCATAGACCCAGCGCGAGAGAATGCAAGCCGCAACACAAGGCATAATAGCGGCGAGCAAGTAGGAAAACGTCATCATCAAAGATATCCGCTCTGCGGCGTCGAAAGAGAAATATGGAACACCAAGGATTGCAACTGCTGTGAATAAGAAATAGGCAATATGAGAGAGCGGTTCCCAGAGAGCGCGGAATCCCGCGTCAAGTGACCAAATGAGAAGAGAAGCGATTGCGACGGCTGCAACGTGGGAGTCAGCCAAGATAGTGCGTAGAGAAAATTTCACTGCTTCTCCCATTTTCGTGGAATTGTCGCAGGTCGTCCGTTTGATCGGCAAACTATACAGCGACAAGAGGAGCATCCTCACTCCGCAACTGAGTTACCTCGGTTCCCTCTTGACTGACCAAGTTACAATAAATATTAGGTTCCTGCTGGAGGTGCGCATTAGGAGGGTCGGCGTCCGAAAATTTTGACCGAATACCGAACTGAAACTAAGTCCCACGCGCTCAAGACCTTGCCTCTAACCCCAATCCGTTCAAGACTTTGTTCGGACAATGCCGCTAAAGTCTTGATTCCAATATACCGGGTATTAGGGGGAGGGTACTCCTAGCAAGCTCTTTTGCAACAAAATCGACGTTCAAGGCTGACAAGGGGAATTCCAGTAACACAAGTGCTCCGATGTGAACCACATAATGATCGAGCGCTTCAACTTTTCCGATCTCCGCGAGCTTTTCGCCAAAGCGAATGAAGAAAAATCTGGCGATCAGTTGGCCGGAATCGCAGCGCGCTCGGAACGTGAACGGGTCGCGGCCAAACGCAAACTAGCGGATTTGACCCTCTCGGAAATTGTTCGGCAGCCTTTAATCGATCCGAGCAAAGACAACGTGACCCGCCTCATTATCGAACAATTCGATCAAGAAAATTTTCGCGCCATCGCCAGCATGACCGTTGGAGAATTTCGCGAATTTCTTCTCGATGATCAAACCACCGATGCCCAACTGAAACCGCTGCAGCGAGCCATCATTCCTGAAATCGCTGCTGCAGTCGCAAAGCTGATGAGCAACAAGGATCTGGTGTTAGCTTCAGCCAAAATCCGCAACGTCACGCGTTGCCGCAACACAATGGGAGAACGCGGAGTGCTCGGAATCCGCGTACAGCCGAATCATCCTGCCGACGATGTTGGGGGAATCCTGCTGGCAGCATTCGAAGGATTACTTTATGGCTGCGGAGACGCGGTCATCGGCGTGAATCCCGCAACCGATTCGGTCGAGACCGTCAGTGCAATTCTGATCGCGTTGACTCGCCTGGTTGATGCGTATGAAATTCCGACGCAGGTCTGCTGCCTCGCCCATATCACGACCCAACTCGCGGCGTTGAAACTAGGCGCTCCGATCGACCTGCTTTTTCAATCCGTCGCCGGAACGGAAGCGGCCAATCGCAGCTTCGGAATCACTCTGGAAATGTTGCGCGAAGGGCGAGAACAGGTGCTTGAGCATCATCATCATCGCCAACGCCAATATAATGGCAATAGCAACGTCCACTGGGTCGGAGATCAAGTGATGTACTTCGAAACTGGCCAGGGAAGCGCACTTTCGGCCGAGGCGCATCACGGAGTCGATCAACTCACGCTCGAAGCGCGAGCTTACGGAGTGGCACGCGCCTTCGATCCTTTTCTTGTCAACAGTGTTGTTGGCTTTATCGGACCTGAATATCTCTATGACGAGAGACAGATCATCCGCGCGGGACTCGAAGATCATTTCATGGGCAAGCTGCTCGGATTGCCGATGGGATGCGATGTCTGTTACACGAATCATGCAGCCGCCGACCAGAACTCCGCCGATAACCTGTTGCTGCTTTTGGCCGCTGCGGGCTGCAACTACTTTATGGGCGTGCCCTGTTCGGACGACGTAATGCTGAATTATCAATCGACGAGTTATCACGATGCCCTGGCCGCGCGCCGCCTCTTTCATTTGTGTCCGGCGCCAGAGTTCCTTGCATGGCTGCAGAATATGGGAATTTATCTTGGCACCGAACCCGCCTCGCTTGACTCATCCGCGCGACGGCAATTGATGCAGGGATTGGAGTCGTCGCTGGAGAAGATGGCCTGATGTCTGCCGAGGTAACACTGAAGACAACATCGAAGATAACAAGCTTGGCCGACGCGATGACTTGGCCGAGCACGACTTGTCGGAGATGCTGAGAAAGGTGCGAGCGCGAACTCCGGCGCGACTGCTGGCAGGCCGAAGCGGAGCAGCGTATCGAACGAACACTCAACTGGAACTCCGCGAGGCACATGCCGCAGCACGCGATGCCGTGCGGGCGGAGTTGAATCTCTTCACAGCCCTCATCAATGACCGCGACAATGATCGCGAAGACGATCGCGTCAACGACTTCGCGCGCCGGCACAATCTGTTTGAAGTCTGTTCCCGCGCGGCTAATAAAAATGAGTATCTTTTGCGACCTGACCTGGGACGCCATCTGAATGACGAATCGCGAGCCGAAGTGATTCGCCGTTGCTCCATGGGAACCGATTTGCAAATCGTGGTTGGCGACGGACTCTCGGTGACCGCCGTTGCCGTGCAGGTTCCTCTGCTCTTGCCACTCCTCTGCGATGGAGCGAAAAACCGCGGCTGGAGTGTCGGCGAGATATTTGTGATCCGTTACTGCCGCGTCGGAATTCTCAATGAAATCGGCGAATTGCTCGATCCCACAGTCGCTGTTCTTCTAATCGGCGAACGGCCTGGATTGGCTACTGCCGAGAGCCTTTCCGCTTACATGGCCTACCGGCCGAAAGCATCGGACACCGATGCCAATCGCAACCTTATCTCAAATATTCACGCTCGCGGCGTAGGCACAACGCAAGCCGCCGAGCGCATCCTGAATCTCGCAGGTTCGATGATGAAAACTCGCAAGAGCGGTTGGCAGCTTCGAGAAGACCTGACCGCCGCTCCGTAGGCGGATCGTAAAGTTTCGTTAAGCGCCATTAAGACTGCAACTTGTCAGGCCAATTCCTGCTCTAATAAGGAACTATGCATTGGCTCGCGATCGTGCTGCTAGCGTCGAAGAAGAGCGCCATGCGCTGGCTGATTCATATCGGCGGCCCGGGCCTTATTTTGCTGGGCCTGGCCGACAACTCGATTATTCCTCTACCTGGCAGTGTAGACGTGCTTACGATCTACCTTGCGGCGCGCCATCGCGAGCCTTGGATTTACTACACGATCATGGCGACAATAGGAGCCCTGATCGGCGGCTATCTTACTTATCGGATGGCGCGCAAGGGCGGCAAGGAAGCCGTAGAAAAGAGATTTTCGCAGAAGAAGGCGAAAAAGGTTTACGCGATATTTGAACGATGGGGATTTGCAGCAGTCGCGATCCCAGCGGTACTTCCCCCGCCGGTTCCTATCGTGCCCATGCTTTTGGCTGCCGGCGCCATGCAGTATCCACCGAAGAAGTTTCTTGGCGCGCTGGCTGTGGGCCGCGGCATCCGTTACACCATCCTGGGCTACCTGGGGTGGCATTACGGGCGGCACATTTTGAAATTCTTTAATCACTATTACTGGCCAGTGCTGATCGCCCTGGTCGCTTTTTCAGCCGTCGCCGGGCTCTATGGCTTCTTCGAGTACAAGCGCCGACAGAAAAGCGGCGGGACCGTGGCTCCTCGCGGGAGACCTGGACTGCGACGACGTACGGCTTAGCGAGTTGGATTTGATAGCCGTTTGGGACATCTTTATCAAATCCGAATTCGCGTCTATTGCTCCTAACAGCTAAAATAATGCTTTAGTGCGGAGAGAATAGGATGTCTCTGACCAAACAGCAAGCGCTGGAGATGTTTCGATCCGATGATCTGATCGGGATTGGAATGGAGGCGGACGCGGTGCGCCGCAAGCTGCATCCTGAAGGGACTGTCACTTATATCATCGATCGCAACATTAATTACACCAACTTTTGCACCGAATATTGCACCTTCTGCGCATTTTATCGTCCGTTAAAGGGACCGGCGGCCAAGGAAGGCTACATCCTCGATTTCGACACGATCTACGAGAAGATTCGCGAGACAGTCGAACTCGGCGGCACAGGCGTGCTGATGCAGGGAGGATTGCATCCCGACCTGAAAATCGACTGGCACGAACGTATGCTCAGCGGCATCAAGCAGCGATTTCCGAAAGTGCATCTGCACTGCTATTCGGCTTCGGAAATTCTTGCAATTGCCGAATACAGCAGTCTTAGCGTACGCGATACGATTGCGCGGCTGCGCGATGCGGGGCTTGATTCGATTCCCGGCGGCGGGGCCGAGATTCTTGACGATGAAGTGCGCTACAAAATTGCGCGGCTGAAATGTCTGACTAACGATTGGCTGGAAGTTCATCGCACGGCGCACCAGCTTGGCATGCGGACCACCGCGACCATGATGTTTGGCGTCGGCGAGACCATCGAACATCGCATCAACCACTTTCAGTGTCTGTACGATTTGCAGCAGGAAACTGGCGGATTCACGGCCTTCATCCCCTGGAGTTTTCAACCCGCCCACACCGCGCTCGGCGGACGCCGCTGGGATGAAGCGACCGCAGTCGAATATCTGAAAGTGCTCGCAATCTCCCGGCTCTATCTTTCAAATTTTGTGAACGTGCAATCCAGTTGGGTTACGCAAGGATTGAAAGTCTGCCAGATGGGCTTGCGCTTTGGCGGCAACGATGTTGGCTCGGTGATGCTGGAAGAAAACGTGGTTCGCGCCGCAGGGGTAACGAACTGCACAACGGAAGAAGAGTTGCGACGCATCATACGGGATGCGGGGTTCCGTCCAGCGCAACGCGATACGTTGTACCGGCAGTATTTTCTGAACTGACTTGAAGTACATATTCGTCCTCGCCATCCTTCCCCTCTGCGCGGTCTCCCTCGTCAGCGCGCAGGACCCCAAGTCAGCGCCACACCCATCCTCTATCGCAGGCACAGTCGTAAAAGAGCCCGGTAGTCAACCGCTTAAAAAAGTGCTGGTGCAGGTTGTCGCGGAGAATCAAAAAGAGGGCGGCAACTACACTGCCTCCACTGACGCGGACGGCCGATTCCACATCGAGAACGTCACGCCGGGGCGCTACCGCCTCTTCGTGGAGAGAACAGGTTTTGTTGGGGTCAACGAACGTGGGCTGAGATCTGATACGAACGTTTTCACGGTTCGGGCCGGGCAATCGGTCGATGGTCTGCTCTTGAGAATGATGCTCACGGCGGTGATCAGTGGACGCGTAACGGACGAGGACGGAGATCCGATGGCAGGCGTCCGCATATTCGCATTGCATAAAGTGCCGGGGAAGACGGCGCGGGAAGCGCTCGGAGCGGAGGCGACTAACGATCTGGGCGAATATCGGCTCTCAGGTTTGTTTCCCGGCCAGTATTGGGTTGTTGCCATGCCGGCGCCGGACTTCCGTGATTACAAAGAGGAAGAATCGGCCCGCACGGATAATCCGAGCGATCCTAAGATAGATACGCGCTACCTCACCACTTATTATCCCGGAACTTATGACGGATCGCGGGCCATCCCGCTTACGGTCAAAGCGGGGGATGAGATGACGGCAAATCTTACGATGGTGCCCGGGCGAACGTATCGCGTTCGCGGAGTTGTTACGGGCGTCAAGGCTGGTGAGAAGCCAATGGTCGAGCTGGTTTCGAAAGCTGGGGATTCTATCCATGCCAATGAAGCAGGGCCGGATGGCCAATTCGAAGTGCGTGGGGTAGGCCCTGGATCGTATTTCCTACGGGTCACTTCGGGCTCCGATGCGCAACCGCTGACCGCACGCCAGGAGATCGACGTTGTTTCAGCTGACGTCGAAGGCGTGAAGCTGGCGCCCCAACCGTCTTTCGCAATTGCGGGGCATCTTCATGCCGAAGGCGCAGCTGCTGGGCTCGATCAATACGGCGTCAACCTCCATTCCGCCGAATTGCCGGACGATTCAGGTCCCTTTTGGCCGTTGAAGGGATTCTTCGGAGCAAATGCGCAGCTGGATCGACTGGGCAACTTTGAGTGGAAAGAGGTGAATCCAGGAAACTACATCGTGCAATTGTACGGCGCCGATGCGCAGAGCAACTGCTTCTTGAAATCGGTGACGCTCGGCGGACAGGATATTAAAACGGGATTCACGGCGAGTGGCCCAGCGACACTTGATCTTGGCGTGAGCTGCAATGGCGGAAGCATCGAAGGAGTGGTCTCCGAAAAGGAGAAGGATGTCGATGATGCTCACCCGGTGACGAATGCTGTGGTGGTGGCGGTGCCCGAGGAAAAATACCGCAATCTTTTCGATCACTTTGGGACTGGACAGACGGATCAGAACGGGCGCTTTACTCTTCATGGCATCCCCCCGGGGAGTTACACGCTCTATGCATGGCAGGACGTCGAGGAGAACGTTTATCGCGATGCCGACTTTCTCAAGTCCCAGGAAGCGAACGGCACGCCTTTGAAAGTGGAAGAAGGTTCGCATCAGCAGGTTAACTTGAAGTTGAGTCCCGTCGGCGCGGAATGGCGATAACGGTCATTAGTCGTTAGTCGCTCGTCGTTGGAGGCTTGGCGCTCGGCTCGGTTGCTGGCGACCAACGACTAGCGACCTCTTCCGATCAGGTACAATTCTTGGGCTTCTGTTTCCCGATTTCTGGTGCTGTTGAGTTCATGAATTTCGCACACACGTCTTCCCCGCTAGCCATGGCCATAATGCTTGCCACTAAAGGCTGGGGGCCTTATCTTCGCCAGCACTTTCTTGATAAAACTTTCGTAGGTCTCTACCAGGTCAATGCCTTTGATTTGGGACTGCTGATTCCGTACTTCATAGTTCTGGTCATTCTGGCGGCGTATGGCGGACACCGTTACTGGATGGTCTATCTTTTCTACAAGCATAAGAAAAATAAGACGACCGCACCGGTCGCCCAATTTGAATTGGAGGACCTGCCGCGTGTGACAGTGCAGTTGCCCATATTTAACGAACAGTATGTCGCGGATCGACTGCTCGACGCCGTTTGCCGGCTTGAGTATCCGAAAGAAAAGCTCGACATTCAATTGCTGGACGACTCGACCGACGAAACGGTTGAGGTCGCTCGCATTCTGGTTGAACGCTATGCCGCTTTGGGGCACCCAGTCACTTATCTGCATCGCGACAATCGCAACGGCTTCAAGGCTGGCGCGTTAGCGGAAGGATTGAAATCGGCAAAGGGTGAATTTGTCGCCGTCTTTGACGCCGATTTTGTTCCGGCGCCCGACTTTCTGATGAAATGTATCCATCACTTTACCGATCCGCAGATTGGCATGGTGCAGACGCGATGGACGCACATCAACCGTCACTACTCTGTGCTGACCGAGGTCGAAGCCATTCTGCTCGATGGCCATTTCGTGCTCGAACACTCCGCCCGATCGCGCAGCGGCGTTTTTTTTAATTTCAACGGTACGGCCGGCATATGGCGTCGCGTCGCCATTGACGAGGCCGGCGGTTGGGAGCACGACACTCTCACCGAAGATACCGATCTTTCTTACCGAGCGCAGCTCAAGGGATGGAAGTTTGTTTATCTGCAGGACGTCGAATGTCCGGCCGAGTTGCCGGTGGAGATGACGGCATTCAAGACGCAGCAGGCTCGCTGGGCGAAGGGACTGATTCAGGTCTCAAAGAAGATTCTTCCTCGGGTGCTGGCGAGCGACGCGCCTCGGAATGTAAAGATAGAAGCCTTCTATCACCTCACGGCGAACCTCAGCTATCCGCTGATGATTGTCCTTTCGGTCTTGCTGATGCCTGCTATGATCATTCGCTTTTACCAGGGCTGGTTCCAGATGCTCTACATCGACCTGCCCCTGTTCATGGCTTCCACGTTTTCCATTTCGAGCTTTTATCTCGTCTCGCAGAAGGAATTATTTCCGAAGCGGTGGTCGCGATCGCTACTCTATCTTCCCTTGTTGATGGCTCTTGGAATTGGGCTGACCATTACGAATACTCGCGCGGTGCTCGAAGCGCTGGTCGGCAAGCAGACAGCTTTTGCTCGCACTCCGAAATATCGGGTCGAGTCAAAAAGCGACAAGGTGGGAGCGAAAAAATATCGCAGGCGGCTGGGATGGGTTCCATGGATTGAACTTCTTGTTGGGTCTTATTTCGCGCTGGCAATTTTCTACGCCATCGAAAACGAAAACTACTTTACGGTTCCCTTTCTGTTCTTGTTCGTGATCGGCTATTGGTGCACTGGACTGATGTCCTTGCTGCAAGGCCGGTTCTCCGGACCCTCCGTGGGATCAGAAACTCACACAAAGCCTTTCCCAGTCGGCGTGTAGTTTGTTTCCCGATTCTGGCGCTGTTTCGTTTATTTGCGTTGTCTTGGGGACGCCGATCCTCAGCGAAGCGCTTCAGGAGGGGATGCGCCTTGCGGTTGCAAGGCGCGAGCTCGTTCCGCGAGTGATGCAAGTTCCTCGAGGATGACAAGCTGCTGTTCGTCAAAGGCGTCGGCCTGTGTAGAACAGACTTCAAGAATTCCATTAATGTCCCGCCAGCCCCGAATCGGCAGGACTGCAATGGAACGCAAGCCAAGGGTGCGGCAGACGTCCATGTCAACGAGCGCATCGTTTTCGGTGTCCGCGCAATTTTGAATTCTACCGGTGCTTAAACATTCGCCGGAAATTCCAGCACCCGCACTCAACTCTGCGCCCAGCGGAGGAGCGGTGTCGCCACTACGGGCCCGGCAGACCATCGCGCCATCCTTCCACATCGCAAGGGCGCCAGCGGAAGCGCCAGTCAGTTGTCGAGCAGTATCAACGATGGTCGTTAATATCGAGTCCAGAGTGCGGTCCCCGACCTCGATCATATCTTTCAGAGACGAAAGCGCTGTGCTCTCATCCGCCGTGGGAGCGACGGCAGGAGGCATGATGGAGAGATTGTCCGACGTCTCGGACGAAGAATCGCGATCGAACGCGGAGAATATTGTCGAAAAGCGAGACCGCTTGGATTCAGGAACACCCACAAAACGAACCTCGGCTGGTAATTATCCCGCGAAACGCAAGCTACGCGGCCATTTTGGCGAAGTATGAGCCAAACCTCTCTTAGCTGTCAAGGCAGGCAAGACCGCGAGTGGAATCATTAGTCGCCCGGGGTCGAGCCGCTCAGGTCGAGCGCACGCTTCGTCGCAGAATGTTTCATTCATCCAAAAATGTCTCACTCATTTGAATAGATCGGCCTGAATGGATCGGCCGTGATAAGTAAATCACCCGGTGAGCGTCCTCAAGTTGCACCAAACTAACTAACAATCGCGTTACAGAGACGGTGCTACCCTGATCACGCTCTGGTTTCTCGCTTCCACCTCCGCAAGAGGATTGCAGGGAACCAATCTCAAGAAACTATTGCGAACTGTCGAAGCGCTGGCGGATTTGGGGCCAGAACTTACGGCAGACCGCGACTTCCGCCAAACCGCCCGAACCATGCTGACTGCGGTGATGGAAGCGGCCGGCGCGAGCGAAGCTGTCCTGTTTTCATTTGGCGAACGACCCTCCTTGCTGACGTCAGTCGATGCCCTGGGATTCGCGCTGATGCCGGAACCATCGCTGATTCCCCTGCTTCCCCGCCAAGTGCACACACTCACGGCCAGCGCCGGCCCAATCGTGCTCAACAGCTCAAACTATGACAGTTTCCTCAGTGCGAACGGCAATGTCGCGCCCGAACTGTTCAAGTGCATTTGCCCGTTGAAGGTTCGCGGGAAACTTGCTGGCGTGATCGCGCTCGGCCGCCGTCCGGGCGATGCGATCTATGAAGAAGAGGCGCTTGATGCTTTTGAAATGCTCAGCCATTTTGTGGCGCTGGCCATGCAGAACTACAATCTCGGCCAGACACTGGCGCAGCGTGTCTCGGAAAATCTGAGGCTGCTCGCCTCGCTGCACGGCTTTTACGATAACGCGCTCGAAGCATTTGCTACCGCGATTGATGTCAAGCACATCAACATTCACGGGCACTCGCTGCGCGTAGGCCGCTACTCCCAGGCGATTGGCGAGGCGATGGGCTTGGAGCCTGCCGACGTTGCGTCGCTACGCTCGGCTGCCTACTTGCACGATATCGGCATGGTTGCGGTGGATAAGCGGCTGCTCGGCAAGGCTTCGAAGCTGGACGCCGAAGAATCGCAGGATATAAGGGATCACACAATTATCGGGCATGAGATCGTGAGCCACGTCCAATTCCCCTGGCCGCAAATTCCGGAGATTGTGCGCTGGCACCATGAGCGCGCCGACGGATCCGGATACCCGGACGGTTTGCATGGGGACGAAATCCCGCAGGCGGTGCGTATCGTGGCTCTGGCTGAGACCTTCGATGCCATGATCAGTGATCGTCCATACCGCGAACGCATGTCCGTGGGAGCCGCGCTTCAGGAATTGATTCGTATGACGCCGCAAAAGTATGACCCTCAGGCGCTTCACGCTCTGATGATCCAGGTACGGCGCGACGCGATTGGCACAAACCGCGTGCCGATCCTCGACGCGGAGATGTTGAATCTCTCGGCCAGAGATGTCGATCAGCTGGCTTCGACGCTGCAACACCGGATTAGCCACGATAAGCTGTACCTCACCTAGGTTCACGGCGGCGCGTTTCTGCGTCTACCGTTTCGCCGCAATAAGAACAGAGGGCGCATGTCGCATCCTGGTGCATGTCGCATCCTAAAGATCGCTTCGGTGACATCACTACGGCCTAATTCCTCGCGCGTAAAAAATCACCCATGGTCCTCCTGTGCGTGTTCTCAGTTCTTGATGGATGTAAACTCTTAATCGTCGGGTAGGTGTATCTATTTTGGCGCTGCCTTCATCTAAATTGGCAGTGGGGCGTTGCAAATCTTTGCGAGGAGAACTTTGATGGCAGTCAGTGACCAGTCTGTCGCCACCACCGGTGCACAGCTCGATCAATTGTGCATCAATACCATTCGCACTCTTTCGATGGACGCCGTGCAGAAGGCGAACTCGGGCCATCCCGGCACGCCGATGGCGTTGGCTCCTGTTGCCTACTGCTTGTGGCAGCAGTTTCTGCGCTATGACCCCGAAGATCCGGTCTGGCCAAATCGCGACCGATTCATACTTTCGAACGGCCACGCCTCAATGCTGCTGTATTCCCTCATCTATTTGACCGGTGTGCGCGAGGTCACTCGCGACGGAAAGGTTCTTTCTACGCCGGCTTTGTCTCTCGACGAGATCAAGAACTTCCGGCAAATCGGCAGTAAAACGCCCGGCCATCCCGAATATGGTTTGACCTCGGGCGTCGAGACGACCACGGGGCCGCTCGGTCAGGGCGTGGCGAACAGCGTGGGCATGGCGATCGCCGAGCGCTGGCTGGCAGCGCATTTCAACCGCCCCGGCTTCGAGCTATTCAATTACAACATGTGGGCGTTTTGCGGCGATGGCGACATGATGGAAGGAATTTCATCGGAAGCGGCATCGATCGCGGGACATCTCAAGCTTTCTAATATCTGCTGGATTTACGACAACAACCAGATCACAATCGAGGGGAAAACTGAACTCGCCTTCGACGAAGATGTTGCTGCCCGCTTCGAAAGCTATGGTTGGGATGTCTCACACGTCCATGACGCGAACGATCTGGTGGCTTTGGCCAATGCCTACAAACATGCGCTCAGCGTGAAGGATCGGCCGAAGCTCATTATCGTTGACAGCCACATTGGTTATGGCTCTCCGCACCGGCAGGATACAAAAGAAGCGCACGGTGAGGCGCTCGGCGAAGAAGAGGTAAAACTGACCAAGCGTTTCTACGGCTGGCCCGAAGATGCGAAGTTTCTTGTTCCCGATGGAGTGCGCGAAAATTTCCACGACGTTATGGGCAAGCGCGGGCAGGAATTGAGCAGCCAGTGGAACTCGCTGTTCGGCAAATACCGCGCGCAGTATCCCGATTTGGCGGCGCAATATGATCGCATGCTGCATCTGCAGGGTCCCGACGGATGGGATAAAGAGCTGCCTATCTTTCGCGCCGGACGCAAAAGGGATCGCAACCCGCGATTCTTCTTCCAAAGTGCTGAACGCCATCGCCAAAAACGATCCGTGGCTGATGGGCGGCTCGGCGGATTTGTATCCCTCCACGAAAACCCGGCTTACCTTCGATGGCGCCGGTGATTTCGAAGCCAACAATTACAATGCGCGCAACTTCCATTTCGGCATTCGCGAGCACTCGATGGGCGCCATCGTCAACGGCATGGTGCTGTCGAAGATCCGCGCCTATGGTTCAACCTTCCTCATTTTCAGCGACTACATGAAGATGCCGATCCGGCTTTCGGCCATCATGGAAATTCCGTCGATCTGGATCTTTACCCATGATTCCATCGGCGTCGGTGAAGATGGACCAACCCATCAGCCGATTGAGCAACTCGTGACGTTGCGCGCGGTGCCCGGACTCATCACGATTCGTCCAGCCGACGCAAACGAAGTGGTCGAAGCTTGGAAAGTGATCATGACGTTGAAGACGGAGCCAGTGGCGCTGGCGCTTACCCGACAGGCCGTGCCAACCTTCGACCGCACCAAATACGCCTCGGCAGCGGGCGTTTCTCGTGGCGCCTACGTTATGGCGGAAGCGGAGGGCGGCAAGCCTCAGGTCATTCTGATGGCGACTGGAAGCGAGGTATACCTTTGCATTGATGCTTACGAGAAACTTAAAGCAGAAGGCATTCGGGCGCGGGTCGTGAGCATGCCGTCGTGGGAACTGTTTGAACATCAGGATCAGAGCTACCGCGATCAAGTTCTGCCGCCAGACGTCAGGGCACGCGTTGCGGTCGAGATGGCTTCAACCGTCGGCTGGGCGCAATATACGGGATTGACCGGACGCATCATCGGCATGCACACTTTTGGAGCGTCCGCACCGTTGAAGGACTTGCAGAAGAAATTTGGCTTCAATTCCGAGCACATCATCAAGGCAGCGCACGAACAACTTGGCAAGAAATAGGGACCTGGAGATGCAAACGACCTTAGTAACAGATTATTAATGTCAGGCAGTTATCCTGTGCCTGGCTCAGTTTAGGAGACGGTTATGAATCCAGTAGGCACGCTTGAAACCGCAAAAGCCGCAAATCCTCTCAAACAACTTCACACTTTCGGCCAGTCGATCTGGCTTGACTACATTCGCCGCGACCTGTTGAAAAGCGGCGAATTGCAACGCCTGATCGACGATGACGGCCTGTGCGGGATGACCTCGAACCCCTCGATTTTCGACAAATCGATTGCCGGGGGCCAGTATCAGGATTTTCTCGATTCGCTCGCCGGCCGAACCGATCTCGACGCCAAGTCGCGATATGAATTGCTCGCGATTCGCGACATTCAGGATGCGGCCGACATTTTGGCGCCGGTTTATAAGAGCACCAAAAAACATGACGGTTACGTCAGCCTCGAAGTCTCACCCTACCTCGCGCATGACACGAATGGCACAATCGAAGAGGCGCGCCGGCTCTGGAAGAGCGTGTCCCGCCCTAACCTGATGATCAAAGTTCCCGGCACTGCCGAAGGCATCCCGGCATTTCGCCAGTTGATCAGCGAAGGCATCAATGTCAACGTAACACTTCTTTTCGCGCAACCCGTATATGAGGAAGTTGCGGCCGCGTATATTGATGGAGTCGAAAAGTTTGCCGCGTCCGGTGGCGATATCAGCAAGCTTGCGAGTGTGGCCAGCTTCTTCATCAGCCGGATCGACACGTTAGCCGACTCACTAGTTGAAGAGAAACTTAAGAAGGAAACCGATCAAGCCCGTAAACAGAAGTTGCAGGGCATTCTCGGGAAAGTTGCCATCGCCAATGGCAAACTGACGTACGAAGCTTATCAGCGCATCTTTTCTTCGCCGCGCTGGAAGGCGCTCGCCGCCAAGGGTGCGCAGACGCAACGCGTGCTGTGGGCGAGCACCAGCACGAAGAATCCGAAGTATCGCGACGTTCTCTACGTTGAGGAATTGATTGGACCCGACACGGTCAACACCATTCCTCCGGCGACTCTAAAGACTTCCGTGATCACGGCAAGCCGCGACTTAGCCTGACCGAAGATCTCGAAGGCGCGCGTAAGATAATGGCCGATCTAGCCGGCGTCGGCATCAGCATGAAAGAGGTCACGGACAAGTTGACCGTCGACGGCGTAAAACAGTTTGCCGATGCCTTCGACGAGCTGCTCGAAACTGTCGAGAACAGTACCAAGAAAACAAATGTTCCCCAGGTCAACTCTCAAAACGCATCGCTTTCCGCTGATCTTGACGCCGCCGTAAAAAAAAACATTGAGGACTGGCGAGCAACAGGAAAAGTAAGACGTCTGTGGCAGGGCGATGCTTCACTGTGGACTAATGAAGACGAGTCCAAATGGCTGGGGTGGCTCGGCATCACCGACGAGCAGCTCGCCAGCATCGCAAAGCTAAAATCGTTCGCCGAGGAGATTAAGAGCGCCGGATTCTCTGACATTCTCTTACTCGGCATGGGCGGGTCGAGCCTTTGCCCCGAAGTTCTGTCCCTGACCTACCCGCAAACAGCGGTTTTCCGCGTCTGCATATCCTCGACTCGACCGATCCTGCAGAGATTCGCAGCATCGAGAAAAAGATTAACCTCGCGAAGACGCTCTTCATTGTTTCAAGCAAGTCGGGGAGCACCCTCGAACCCAACATCTACAAACAGTATTTCTTCGAGCGCGTGAAGCAGACGATTGGCACGGATACGGATAAAGATAAGGACAAAGCAGGCAGCCACTTCATTGCGATCACCGATCCGGGGTCAAAGATGCAGTTAGTCGCCGAGCGCGACCGCTTCCGCCACATTTTCTATGGGCTGCCATCGATCGGCGGACGCTACTCTGCGCTCTCGAACTTCGGCATGGTACCGGCCGCGGCGATGGGCTTGGATATCGACAAACTTCTGCACCGCACCAAAGAGATAGTTGAAGCCTGTAAGCCGGCCACTCCCCTGGCGCAGAATCCGGGAGTCGCGCTTGGCATCATTATGGGTAGCGCCGCGAAACTGGGCCGCGACAAGATTACGCTCATCACCTCGCCCGGAATTTCCGACCTCGGCGCATGGCTTGAGCAATTGATCGCGGAATCTACGGGCAAGCTCGGCAAGGGTATTATTCCTGTCGATCGGGAATCTCTGGGCGCGCCCGAAGCTTATGGCAACGACCGCCTCTTCGCCTATCTTCGTCTCGAGGGCGCGGCCGACACTACGCAGGATGCCAAAATATCAGCGCTGGAGAAAGCCGGCCAGCCCGTCGTCCGCATAGCCGTCTCCGACACCTACACCCTCGGGCAGGAGTTTTTCCGCTGGGAGGTTGCGACTGCAGTCGCGGGATCGATCATCGGCATCAACGCCTTCAATCAGCCAGATGTAGAAGCGAGCAAAATTGTCACCAAGCAGTTGACCTCGGAATACGAAAGCAAGGGATCTCTGCCTGCCGAAAAGCCCATCGTCGATGAGGGCGGCATCAAACTCTTCACCGATGAGAAGAACGCCGCCGACCTCGCAAAAGCCGCGGCTACAGGCCCATCATCGGATGGTCAGCTCAAAAATTACCTGCGTGCGCATCTGGCGCGTCTTGGCGCTGGGGATTACTTTGCCCTGCTGGCTTACGTCGAGATGAATTCAGAGCACGAATCGCAACTGCAAACGATCCGCATAAACGTAAGAGATCGCAAACGCGTGGCCACCTGCCTGGGCTTCGGGCCGCGCTTTTTGCACTCCACGGGACAGGCGTATAAGGGCGGACCCAACAGCGGCGTCTTCCTGCAAATCACTTGCGACGACGCCGAGGACTTGCCGGTGCCCGAACAGAAGTACACCTTTGGAGTGGTGAAAGCTGCGCAAGCTCGCGGTGACTTCCAGGTTCTTGCCGAGCGCAAGCGCCGCGCCCTCCGCGTGCATCTCGGCAGCGACGTGAGGGCTGGACTTGCCAGACTTGCGGAACTGGTAAAGCAAGTTTTGTAAAGCAAGTTTTGTCAAAACAGTTTTTGTAAACGACGCGAATTGTTGAAAAGTCTAAGGAGCACGAATGCAACTCGGAATGGTAGGTCTGGGGCGCATGGGCGCCAACATGACGCGGCGCCTGATGCGCGGCGGTCACAATGTGGTGGTTTCTGATTTAAGCGCCGAGGCTGTCAAGGATCTCGCCGGCGAGGGAGCAGAGGCATCCACCTCTCTCGACGATCTGGTCGGCAAACTGAAGGCTCCGCGCGCGGTTTGGATCATGGTGCCCTCGGGCGATCCGACAGAAAAGACGGTCCAGGCGCTGCTCAAAACCATGCAGGCAGGCGACACTATTATCGACGGCGGCAACTCCTATTTCAAAGACGATGTTCGCCGATCGAAATTGTGTTCCGCCAAAGGCGTCCACTACGTCGATGTCGGCACCAGTGGCGGGGTATGGGGCATTGATCGCGGATATTGCATGATGATTGGTGGACCGAAGGACGTTGTCCAGCGTCTCGACCCGATTTTCAAAACGCTTGCACCTGGGCGCGGCGACATTCCACGCACTCCGGGGCGCGAAAAATTGAGCGGTGCTTCCGCCGGCACATCCGAAGAAGGTTACATTTACTGCGGCCCGTCTGGCGCCGGACATTTTGTAAAGATGGTGCACAACGGGATCGAGTACGGAATGATGGAAGCCTATGCGGAAGGCTTCGACATTTTTAAGAACGCAACCAGTAAAAATCTTCCTGAAGATATTCGGTACGATCTTAATCTTCCGGATATCGCCGAAGTCTGGCGGCGTGGCAGCGTGGTCAGTTCGTGGTTACTAGACCTGACAGCCATGGCGCTCATCGAAAATCCAACGCTCGCCGAGTACAGCGGGTTTGTGCAGGATTCAGGTGAAGGTCGATGGACAATTGAGGCAGCGATCGAGGAGGCCGTCCCTGCGAATGTACTGACTGCGGCGCTCTATACACGCTTCCGCTCGCGTGAGGAACATACCTTTGGCGAAAAGATGTTGTCCGCGATGCGACAGAAATTTGGCGGTCACGTGGAACCAAAGCAAAGAGACTGAGTTAACTTCTTGGCGATTTAATTCTTGGCGATTTAACCTTGCGAGGTACCTATGGCTCTAACCGAGGTGTTGCCGGCGATAACTAAACCGCGAGTGGGGCGCACGGGAGATCCGTGCGTCATGGTCATCTTCGGATTTACCGGAGATCTGACGCGCCGAAAGCTGATTCCGGCTCTCTATAATCTTGCCAGCCAGCAGTTGCTGTCGCGTGAATTTGCCGTGATTGGAGTGGGACGCACTCCCATGAGCAATGACGACGCACAAAAAAAGGTCACGGAAGATTTCAAACAATTCGCTACCGGTACGGTCGATAGCGATTTGTGGGAATGGTTCGTGCGTCGCATCAACTACGTCAGCGGAGATTTCGACAATCCTGCAACTTATGAAAAGCTCACCCAAGCCCTGAACAGGGTCGATCACGAACATAACACCCACGGCAATTACTTCTTTTACCTCGCCACCGCGCCCAACTTCTTCGGCGACATTGTTGAACGGATTGCCAAAGCTGGATTGATGCGTGAAGAGAATAGCCATTGGCGGCGGGTCATTATCGAAAAGCCATTCGGCCACGATCTGGATTCGGCGAAGGCCTTGAATCAGCAGCTTTTGAAAGTGGCGGCAGAATGCCAGATCTATCGCATCGATCACTACCTGGGAAAAGAGACGGTGCAGAACATTTTGGCGCTCCGATTTGCGAACGGAATTTTCGAGCCCATCTGGAATCGCCGTTACATTGACCACGTACAGATTTCCGTCGCAGAAACCGTGGGCGTTGAGACCCGCGGCGGCTATTACGATGGATCGGGCGCCCTGCGCGACATGGTTCCCAATCACATCATGCAGCTCATCACTTTGACGGCAATGGAGCCGCCAATTTCGTTCCAGCCGAACGCGGTGCGCGATGAACAGGCAAAAATTCTACATGCCATCCAACCCTACAGTAATGAAGATGTGCTCAGCAAAACTGTTCGCGGGCAATATGGGGAGGGCATTGTAGACGATGAGCGAGTACCCGCGTACCGTTCCGAGCCGGGTGTTCCCCCGGACTCGCGGACTGAAACCTTCGTCGCCATGCGTCTGCTGATCGATAACTGGCGATGGGCGGGAGTTCCCTTCTATCTGCGCACCGGAAAGCGGCTGCCGGGGCGCAATACACACGTTGTGATTCAGTTTCGGCGCGCTCCGTTTATGCTCTTCCGCGAAACGCAGGTCGAAAACATGATGCCGAATCAGCTGGTGCTGCACATTCAACCGGAGGAAGGCATTTCGCTACGCTTCGCCGCTAAGACTCCTGGTCCCGCAATGCAGTTGGGAGAAGTAAACATGGATTTTGCCTACGCCGACTATTTTGGGCTTACGCCTTCGACCGGCTACGAGCGCTTGCTTCATGACTGCATGACCGGTGACGCCACGCTGTTTCAGCGTGCCGACATGGTCGAGGCCGGTTGGAGCGTCGTCAATCCCGTACTCGATGTGTGGAAAGCGCTGCCCCCGCGCAATTTTCCCAACTATCCCGCCGGAACATGGGGGCCGAAGGAATCCGATGAGCTGATGGAACGAGATGGCCGACGCTGGAGAAACTTTGAGAAATGACGGGATTCTACAATTTCGTAATGGGCACAATTTGACATGCTGTCTACGCTCTTGGTCATTGATCGACTTATCAAATTATAAAGTTGCCAGATTAGACGGTTTTCATGCCTTCTGCCCGTTCCATCGAAATCGTTGCGACCGCCGTCGATCTTTTTCACGCTGCCGCGGAAGAGTTGGTACTGGCCGCGCGCGCCGCCATTGGGGCACAAGGCCGATTCACGGTTGCGCTCTCGGGTGGCTCGACTCCAAAGGCTCTTTATTCCTTGCTCGCAAGTAACTACGCCGGATTCGCATGGAATCGCGTTTTCATATTTTTTGGCGACGAGCGTCACATCCCGCCGACTGACCCCGACAGCAATTACCGGATGGCGAATGAAACCTTACTGACGAAGATTGCGATTCCGTCCGAGAATGTCTTCCGCGTGCCGGCCGAAAATCCCGATGCTGCCGCAGCGGCGTTAGAATATGAGACGCAGATCCGCCGATTCTTCGCGCTGAAGCCTGGCGAATTCCCGCGCTTTGACCTGATTCTGCTCGGAATGGGACCTGACGGTCACACCGCTTCCCTGTTTCCCGATACCGCGGCTCTCGATGAAAACTCGCGACTGGTGGTGGCCAATTGGGTCGCGAAGTTCAACACTCATCGCATTACTTTCACCTTTCCTGTGCTCAATCGCGCGGCCGAAGTGATGTTTCTCGCCAGTGGAGCAGAAAAAGCCGATATGGTACGCCAAGTGCTCCAGGGCAAGAATCCCTCACAATTTCCGTCGCAGAGAGTTCAACCAACCGACGGAAAATTATTGTGGCTTCTCGATGAGGCCGCCGCCGCAAAATTAGCTGGCTGAGCGCGATTAGAGAAAGCTCGAACTTCCTGGTGAGAAGCCAGACCTCAACATCCAATTGGCTCAAAATTGTTCCCTCCGATGCTGTGAGACAGGAAACGGATTTCACACAGCAAATTATTCCTGCTTCGTTCCGACGCAGCCGGCTTTACTTCGATTTGGACCTAACTGACATGTTGTCAATGAAGTAGCGAACGGAGCCATTTTCGACCGCCGGTCGTTCAATCGCAACAGGCACTTGGTTTATCCGGTAATCAAATTGCTTCGTTGCTAGTGGACACGCTCGGATGCTGCGCCTATCGGGCTTTTTTGGCGATTGCATCATCGCATTGGCTGACCAAGATTGGGGTAATTAATGGGTTATAAAGATATTTTCTGGATGGCCTGCGATTCAACCGAGCAACTCCGGGCCGAATACGGGCCATTCCACACGCGTGAAGAAGCAGAAGTCGAGGCCCGAAAACTCGGCTTTGGCTATCTTCTACGCTACGAGCACATTTTAAGTCCCGCCGATGAAATCGAAGAAGTGCGCTGCGTTTTCCTCGAATTGCCGGATCTGCAAAGCTCTGCCAAGCCGGGCGTCACCTTTCACACCCGCTGTGCCAGTTGCGGCGCCACCGAGACCCACCAAAGGTCATGGCAAGCAGAAGTCTGGGCAGATATTCATGAATTCGAACACACTCGGCACAAAGTCAGACTTTTCGAGCATGCGCGCGGAGAATGCCTGAAGGAAATCGCCGACTGGCGCGGTCACGCGGCCTGAGCGCATCCAACTACCCTTCATTCCGACCTCCATTACAGATTGTTCCGAATGTCTGCACCCGCAAATTTCGCCCCTTGGCAAGCTGTCTGCGAGATTTCGAAATAACGGAGCCATTCCGAAAATTGCTCTCAACAGATTACGCTTATCGTTCGATGGAGGCCAGGCGACCATGGGACAGGCCCTGGGGAAGCGTGCCATGGAACCGGCTTGAAACTCAGAGCCCTCCGCTGGCGGCGGCTTTTTCTTTGCGCTCCTGAAAAATGGGATTCGTCGCCCACGGACGTATCCCATCCTGGCCCCGACGGTAGAAGTCCGTTTCCCAGTTGCAGGTGCCAGTTCGCGCCGCCATGGCCAGCCACGTATAGCGCCAGTTCGAGCCGAGTCCAGACACCTAACTTGTCGAAGGCAGTACGCAGGTAATTCTTCACGACCTGCTCGCTGGTTCTGAGTACCCCAGCAATGTCTTTATTCGTAAGACCCTGCCACACCAGGGTCGCAACTTGAATTTCCTTGACGGTCAGCCGATCACGGGGTTGCATGATTGCACCTGCTCCTTTATAAACATTGCGGTCGCGAGCTTCACTCGCTTACGGCCTTCCTTGATGCCTGCGCGTAGAAACAAAGTGCGCAGATGTTGTTTTACGGTTCGCGGGCTGATATTTAAATGGCTTGCGATTTCCTTGTTACTGCACCCTTGGACGAGTAGACGCAGCACTTGCTGGTCACGCGGCGTTATCTTAATTTCATTAAGATTAATCATTTGCTTTTCGTCGGCTCCTTTAGTTCAATCTTGCGGTCGCGACCTCGCATAGACTTAAGCAAGCCATTCGCCAACTCTTCGCCAATATCGCAGCTCTTTTAAACGCATAGAGTTAGAGCCGAAGATTCCTATTTCATTCGCCACTTCTTAGAGATTTGTTATGAATGGGTCCCAGCTTGGCATTCGCAATTGGGAATTGCAGCCGAAAAGAACCCATCATTTTCTTGGTTTCAGACGGGGCCGACTTGCACTACAATAGTGTGGACTGGACGCTTTTCTCTCCCCCGTTATGCCATGCCTTCGAACCGGCCAAACCTGACTCTCGACCAACAATTCTTGCAAGAGTTGCTTTCCGCCGCTTACACCATTCAGCAACATAATGATCTTTTAGATCATCCCGAAACACCGGAGGTGGTGCAGGAAGCGCCTGCGCCTCCTGCACCGCAGCCCGAGAGCATCTGTCCGCAATGCGGGGCTTCAAAAGTGTCCGATGATGCTCAGTGCGAGCATTGCAGCCCGGAAGATTTTCGTCCGGGAGAACGCATGCAGCGGAAATGGGCTTCGATGTGGCTGATGAGCCAGCAACAGGGACTGTGGCCTGATCGCTCATCCGAAGAGATGGAAACCGGGAACGAGGGCCAACCGCCCCAGGTAAAACAAAAGCCACGGGCAACGACGCATGATTTGGCCGCCTCCGGTATTATCGCGGCGCCATTTGAAAATGAGTTGGTGAAAGAAAAGACTGCATCGGAAAAAAGCGAGACCGTCTCTGCTCTTCAAAACCATGCTCTTCAAAATCATGCTCTTCAAGATCATGGTCTTCAGAATCACGGCCCTCAAAATGGTCGGCAGAATGGCGATCGTCGAAATGGCGACTCTATTACCGATCACGTAAACGGAAAGTCAGCCTTATAGCAAATCCGTGATCGAGAAGCAAGTGCCGGCAAGCAACTGGACCTTGGATGCAAATCCGGATGCGAATGACAGACGAGGAAGCTAACGACGAGGACGAGTCGAAAGATTGGCTGAACCTCGACACGCAGGATCCCGCTTTGGCGGCGCCGACGTTTCATACATCGGCAAACTATGATGCGTGGCCAGCGCAGGAAAGTCCGGCTTTTGCAGATTCGATCGATGCGAATGCGAACGCGACCGATTTTCCGCCCGAGGACCATGAGGCTCGAGAGATCTCCATGATTCAGCGGATCGCCGATTGGCGTGTGCGGCTTCGTTTCCATCGCGCTGATTTGTATCTCGGAGTATCTGTTGTAGTGGCGGCGCTCGCCTTGCTCTGGCCGACAGCAGGGTCGACGCAACCAGGTCCGACCCAGCAGCAACCGACGCTTAGCTCGTGGCAACGGGCGCTCGTGACGCTCGGCATTGCGGAGGCTCCGCCGCCTGCAGTCCATCTGCAGGGAGACCCCGCAATCGAGGTCTGGATCGATCCCCATAGTGCTCTTTACTATTGTCCCGGCGAAGAACAATATGGAAAGACCCGTGACGGCCGTTTCGCCAGCCAGCGCGAAGCGCAGGTCGATCGCTTCGAACCTGCCGGTCGCAGCGCCTGCGAGTAACGGCGTCATGCCGGGGACCTCCGGATGGTTTCGCTACAATCCTTACGGACAATCGTCATTCGATGAAGAGTACAAAACCATCCAATAGCGGACGCACATCGACAAGCGTAATATTTCATTCGGAGATAATGAATGTTCCCACGACCTCCCTTCGGCTATCGCCGCAGTCGGGCGTTTCAAATTGTTTTTCTTTCGATCGCTGTCGCCTTTGCATTGGCCCTAATGCTCGAGCAGGACGCGCTCGCCCAAAATAACAAGGCGCAGAATAATGCTCCGGGTGCAAGCAAAGCGCCGAACATGGCCTCTGAAGTTGCACGCGGAAGCTACCTGGTGAATGGGGTCGCCATGTGCGGGCAGTGCCACACGCCGCGCGACAGCAACGGAAACCCTGACCCGAGGCGGCCGTTGCAGGGCGCACCGGTCCCATATCTCTCGCCGACTCGTGATCCGAATTGGCCCATCAGCGCGCCGCGCATCGGCGGCAATCCTCCGGCGGATGATGCGGACATGGTCAAACTTCTGACCACCGGCATATGGACGACAGGCGAGCGGCTTCGGCCTCCGATGCCGCAGTTTCGCATGGATAAAGCGGATGCCGAAGCGGTGGTCGCCTACCTGAAGTCGTTGACTCCGCAAGATTAGGGAAAAACCTTTTCTCGGCAAACTTCCGAGGAATGGCAAAGTGTTTCACGTGAAACGGTTACACAATTGTACTTATAAATATGTGCTTATTTTGACGGCAAGTGAAGCGAAGGAAAGAACTTCTGGCGCTGGGCTGAAGGGCACCTAACAGGGCGATTTCTGTCAAGAGAGAACGCGCCCCTACAATCTTTCAATCATGTCCTCTACTGCATCGCTTCCGCAGGTTCCTCAGTCGAATGTGCGTCGGAGCAATCGAAGTCATTGGCTTCGGGTTGTCTACTACTCGGTTTGCGCGGTGCTGGTTCTTCTGATCGCCGCGCTCTGGTGGCTTTATTGGATTGCACGGTCGCCGCTGCCGCAACTGGATGGAAAGATTGTGGTGCCGGGGATTTCGTCCAAGGTGCGGGTGGTGCGCGATGGGCAAGGCGTGCCTACGATTGAGGCGGCTACGCTGGAGGATTTGTTTTTCGCCCAGGGTTATGTCACGGCGCAGGATCGGCTGTGGCAGATGGATATGATGCGGCGCGCGGCGGCGGGCGAACTTTCCGAGATCATTGGCGAGGACACGGTGAAGATGGACCGCGAGCAGCGCATCCTGGGGCTGCGACTGGCGGCGGAGACGGCGGAGAAGAATATGTCCGGCGCGCGACCGGGGTTATTTTGAAGCTTACGCTCGCGGGGTGAATGCGTTTCTTGAATCGCATCGCAATCGGCTTTCGCTGGAATTCCGGCTTATGAAGTACACGCCGCGGCCGTGGACGGTAACGGATTCACTGCTGGTGGGAGCGCGCATGGTGCAGGATTTGAATCATTACAGCTATGCGCGAGCGCTCGAACGCGAAAAGATTCTGGCGAAACTGGGACCGGAATTGACGGCGGATCTTTATGTGAATTCCTCCTGGCGGGATCGTCCGCCAAGCGCGGTGCGGCGGATGGATCAGGAACCGGGAGCCGAGAGCAGCGATGAAGATGACGATGATGAAGAAGAGATCGATCCGGAGGGCGGAGGGAGCCGGACTTCTGGACTGACGGCGCCCTCAGCGGCTAAAGCCCTAGTTTCGGGAGCTACGGCACGGCTGAAGCCGTCTGCGCCATTCTCGAACATTTCTTTGCGATCAGAAGACTTATTCATTTCGGGCGGGCTCGAATGACTGGGTCGTTTCCGGTCGTCATACGGTTTCAGGAAAGCCACTGCTTTCGAATGACATGCATCTCGATCACCAGATGCCGAACTTGTGGTTTGCGGCACATCTGCGGACGAAGGACGGCAACTTCGATGTGGCGGGCGTGACGCTGCCGGGGATTCCGTTTGTAATTGTCGGGCACAATCAGCGCATCGGGTGGGGATTCACCAACGTTGGGCCGACGGTAGAAGATGACTTCGTCGAGGAGTTCAACGCACAGGGGCAGTACAAAACCCCGGCGGGATGGGTTGATGCTCAGCACCGAACGGAAACGATTCATGTCAAGGGCAAGCCCGATGTGACTTTTGATGTGGTGACGACGCGACACGGGCCGATCATTACGGAGCTAATTCCTGGAGAGACGCGCAAAATCGCTTTGCGCTGGACGCTGCAGGATGGCGAGGGACTGGTGTTTTTCGACGTCGATTCGGCGCGGAATTGGGATGAGTTTCGCAAGGCCTTCTCCGCTTTCGGCGCGCCGGGGCAAAACGTGGTGTACGCCGATGTGGACGGCCACATCGGTTATCAGACAACGGGACGGGTGCCGATCCGGGCGGCGGGCGATGGCAGCCTGCCAGTGAACGGCAGGGATGATGCGCATGAATGGACGGGCTGGATTCCATTCGACGAGATGCCGCGTGTTTATGATCCGCCGTCGGGAATTTTGGCAACCGCGAATGGGCGCATCACTCCGGATGGCTACAAATATTCGATCAGCACGGAATGGGAGGCGCCGTGGCGGACGGATCGCATTTATCGCGTGCTTGAGTCGGGCAAAAAGTTTGCGCCGGACGATATGCTGGCGCTGCAGATGGATATCTCTTCAACTTACGATCGCTTCTGCGCCGACAAGTTTGTCTACGCGATCGATCACGCCGCGAATGCCTCGGACCGGGCCAAGCGGGCGGCAGAAATTATGCGCGACTGGGATGGCCGGATGTCGGCGGATTCGGCGGCTCCGACGATTGAAACGAAGGCGCGCGAGGAACTGGTGCAGATGCTGCTGGAGCCGAAGTTGGGAGTGGCGGCGTTTGGGCCGAATCCTCCGCTGAGTTGGAGGAGCTATCACTGGGGGATGTCGTCGGTATGGCTGGAGAATGTGCTGACGCGGCAACCGGCGCGCTGGCTGCCGGCGGGATATTCGGATTATGGAAGCCTGCTTACGGCTGCGGTTGAAAAAGTGGTGAAGCAGAGCCGGGCGGTTGTAGACAATCCCTCGGCGGATCATTCGCTCGCGCCTTCCGATCTGAATGAATGGAAGTGGGGAAAGAATTATCAGGTTGAAATCGATCATCTGGTGCTTCGCCATCTTCCGTTAATAGGACGTTACACGGCACCGGGAGTACATCCGCTGAGCGGCAGTGGATATACGGTGAAAGCGGTTAGCAGGGTTCATGGCGCTTCCGAGCGGGCGACTTGGGACTTTTCGAATTTTGATCAGAGCACACTGAATCTGGTGACGGGCGAGAGCGGAATCTTTCTTAGTCCGCATTACATGGATCAGTGGGCGGCGTGGTACGGCGGGTCTACGTTCGTGTTTCCCTTCTCGCAGGCTGCACTGGAGCAGCATCGGGCGCATTAGGTGGAGTTAGATCCGCGCTGACAGCCGAGTTTTGGCTTTCCCTGACGCCGGATATTGCTCAGACATGACGCAACGATATTTGTTTTAGGGATCGACAGTTACGACATCGTAAAAATTTCCGACGAGGCCTGAGATCTGGCCGAGGACACTTGAGTCGTTCTGGTTGTAGTACAGGGCATCGATGGTGTCGTCGTAGATATAAAGCGTCCCGCCCTGGACATTCTGGCCCTGAACTACATAGACCACCTGGCGAGTGTAGATGGGCTGGATGCCGGTTACGTCTCCGGTCTCGGAAGGAATCAGGACGCCGCCACCTGGAACGCTGCCCACCGCGGTAGTCAGTGTGTTGTATATGGAGAGGCAGCCGCGAACCTCGGCCCCTGGCGGTATTGGAAGTAGTGGAACGATCTCGGTACAGCCTTGCGCGCCGATAAAAAGCTGGCCGTTGTAGCCGAGCGCCATGAGGTCGTGGTATCCGTCGGTGATGGTGATGGGGGCGGTATTAGTGACCGACATGGTGTTGAGGTTAACCATGTAGAGGAGCACCGCAGGAGTTCGACGCGGTTGTCTGGCCAGTGCAGGGCTGCGAAGGAACTCCTGGCGAAAGCGGAGGAGGAGTGCCTGCCACATACATCGTCGAGCCATTTACCAGGGCCACGCTGCCAGCTGCGAGGCTCCCCGCGGCACAGGTAACTGGATTTGAGCCGGGTTGGGGTACGCACAATGGAATGGAGGTAACGAGAGAATTCGTGACGAGGTTGTACTGCTGGAGACTAGCCTGCGTTCCTCCGCACTCAGCACCGCAGCTAAGAATGTAGGCGGTGCTGTCGTCGCTGCTGAAAAAGGCTGCAATCGGATGGTCGAAAACGTGGGTACCACCTATGTACGTGACGGCGCTGATTCCATTGCCGAGCCCGATCTGTGATGGCGTGATCACGGCTACCGTATCCGCGACTGAATCGCTTCCGGTGCTGAAGCCGAGAATCGTATTGCCACCATTACTGATGGAAAGATACTGCACTGAAGGAACGTTAACTTCGCCCGTAAAAGTGCCGGTATTCAGTGAAATAGCATCGACCACCCCTGGAGATTGCCCCACTACCGGCGCGGTCGGCACGGCGACGTAGGCGGTCGGAGCTATCCGGCGACACTACTATGCTCTGAGTCATGCCCGGCAACGTCACGTGAGCGGAATTTTGTTCGGTGGCGTTGTCGATGAAACTCAACTGGTTGTCCGACGATTGCGTGCCATCTCCGCTAAAGACAAGCGTCTGGGCTAGATTCGGCGTGACCACCATAATCCCCGGCGTATTGCCGGCGGCAATCGGACTGGCCTTCGCGCGCTCATCGTTTTGTGCATCGAGGATAAAAACGCCTGCGGATTCGGTTCCGGCGCTAACGGTATTCGTGACGAAAGCGCGGTATTTGAGACCACTAGTCTTCGCGGCGCCCGCCGGGGCGCCGCCGCAGCTTAGCCAAGTCACAGTGGCGGGCAGCAGGAATAACAAAAAAATCAGGACTCTCTTCAAACCTGGAACTCCAACCTGTATGCCGGATAATCTCTTGGATGCAAGTAGAGGATTATAGCAAAGGGAGAATTGTGGCCTCGCGGCGTTGTGTAACGTCCAGAGTCTAATCAAGGCAGTTCCAACGCCCCTGCGCGAACTCGAGGTCCCACAAACGACTTTCAGTTTTCCGGGTCCATGAGACTGAAGTCTGCGGGTCAAGTTTCGTATCTTGCTCGCCAGACCCATCGGTTGAAGCTCTCCTGCATTCGAAAGCGACTCGAAATAGCCCACATTGTGCGCTTTGCCGGGGATGTTATGAAAACACGGAGGCGCCAATCGGAGGATGCGGAGCTAACGTTTTTTCCTGTATTCTCAAATAAATGGCACAAGACTTCGTTAAACGTCTGAAGCAATCGCCCGTGCTCTGCGATGGGGCTATGGGAACGCTTCTCTATGCCAAGGGCATCTTCATCAACCGCTGCTATGACGAACTGAACGTGTCGCAGCCGGAGCTCATCCGCGCGTTCACCACGATTATTTGCAGGCTGGTGCCGAGATTATTGAAACCAATACGTTTGGCGCGAACAGCTTTCGTCTGGCGCGGCACAGTATGGCCAACCGCGTACGCGAAATTAACCTGGCGGGGGCTCATGTAGCGCGGGAGGCGGCCAAGAGCTTCGATGTCTGGGTCGCGGGATCGATTGGGCCATTGGGCATCCGCATTGAACCGCTGGGCAAAACCTCTTTTGAGGAGGCTCGGACTGCATTTCGCGAACAGGTGGCGGCGCTGGTTGAGGGCGGCGTCGATTTGCTGATGCTTGAAACCTTTGGCTACGTCGAAGAGCTGCATCAAGCCGTACTCGCTTGCCGGGACGTGGACCCGAAGATTCCCATCGTCGCGCAGGTCACGATCGATGAAGACGGGAACTGCCTTGATGGCTCGGACCCCGAAACGTTTGCCGCGCGACTATTGGAATGGAACGTTGACGTGCTTGGCATTAACTGCAGCGTGGGTCCGGTTGCGATGCTCGACGCAATCGAGCGCGTGCGTGCGGTGACATCCATGCCTTTAGCGGCACAGCCGAACGCCGGCATGCCGCGCTCAGTCGAAGGAAGAAATATCTATCTTTGTTCGCCGGAGTACATGGCGAGCTATACGCGCAAGTTCGTGGCGGCAGGCGTTCAACTGATTGGCGGCTGTTGCGGAACCACGCCGGATCACATTCGCGCCATGAAATCGGCGTTGCGGGTTGGCCAGGCGCGCGGCAAAACCGCGGCTACGGAGGCGATTCATTCCACGGCTGCGGCCACGGCTCCATTGACCATCCCGGTAGCCGAGCGTTCCCGGCTCGGAGCAAAGCTTGCCGCAGGCGAATTCGTGACCATGGTTGAAATTGTGCCTCCAAAGGGCATCGATATTCGAAAAGAAATCGATGGTGCGAGGTTCGTCAAATCTGTGGGTGTCGACGCGGTTAATATCCCGGACAGCCCGCGCGCTTCGGCCCGCATGAGTAACCAGGCATTGTCGTTACTGATGCAGCAGGAGGTCGGGATCGAAGCCATCCTGCACTACACCTGCCGCGACCGAAACGTGCTGTGCATTCAGTCGGATCTGCTGGGGGCTTCGGCCACTGGAATCCGGAACCTGATCTGCATCACGGGCGACCCTCCGAAGATGGGCAGTTACCCCGACGCCACGGCTGTGTTCGATGTGGATGCGATTGGACTGGTGAATATCGTTCACAATCTGAACGCTGGATTGGATATTGGCGGAAATCCGATTGGGGTTGGAACCAGCTTTGTTATCGGAGTGGGCGCAAATCCCGGTCTCTCCAACCTGGACGAAGAGATCAAACGCTTTGAATTTAAGGTCTTAGCCGGTGCGGAATTTGCAGTGACACAGCCGGTGTTCGATCTTGCGCTGCTGGAAACCTTCCTCAGGCGGATCGAACACTGTCGCATTCCTGTGGTGGCGGGAATCTGGCCGCTGGTAAGCGCGCGCAATGCTGAGTTCATGAAGAACGAACTGCGAGTCTCGGTACCTGATGAAATTCTCAACAGGATGACGAGAGCGGCAAGTCCAGAGGCGGCTCGCGAGGAAGGCGTGGCGATCGCTCGCGAGATGCTGGCGGCGGTCCGTGATCGTGTGCAAGGGGCGCAAATCAGCGCCCCCCAAAGCCGTTATACCTCGGCCGTGGACGTCCTGGAAGCTCTCGGTTCGACGCGCCGAAGTTCAGTTTAAATTTGGGAAACTATCCACAGAAAAATTTACAAGGCCAGGCAATTTCTATAGACAATTTTCAACCGAAACGGCATTACAATAGAATGCAGGAGCATTTGGTTTGGTTAAGTTTGAAGATTGCCTCGAGCGTCTCGAGAAGATCGTACAGGAACTTGAAAAAGGTGAGGTTCCGCTCGAAAAATCTCTCACGCTATTCGAAGAAGGCATGCAACTGTCGGCGACCTGTCGGAAGCAGTTGGAAGAAGCGGAAGGAAAAGTCGAAATTCTATTAAAGCAGAACGGAAGGCTGCAAGCCGAACCGTTCGAGCCCCCGGCCGAGAAAGCGTTGCGCAAGTAACGCGATCACGATTCGGAATTGAAGCGCCTGTGCTGGCAGATTGCTGTCGCAGCCTAGGCGCCGCAAAATGCGGTTTAACCAAAGGGGGAAGTCGATGGAACCACACAGTGTAGTCCTCTATCAGAATGACCCCAGAACTGCTCAAACTCTGGCGGTTAGTCTCTCCAAACACTTTCAATCGGTTTATCTGGCCCGCACGTGTGAAGAGGTCAGTCCTGCAATTGCACAACATCGCGCCGGCGCCGTTGTGCTGGACCTCGAAACTTCCGGCTCAGGCGAAGTCGAGCGCTTGCATAACGAATTCCCGGCACTTTGCATCGTTGGCACGCACAGATTGGCGGATGACAAACTCTGGGCAGAGTCGATGAGCCTGGGCGCCGCCGACATTTGTGAACCGCGGAAGGATGAGGTAGTGCGTTCGGTGCTGCATCATCTGACGCAGCATGCGGTTGCCTGACCGTTTGCTTTGAGTATTTTTGAAAACTTTGATGTTCAAGGGGCGCTTGGTTGCGTCCCTTTTTATTTTCACGAAGCCCGCTTGTATACTTCGTTGCGTGTTGAAACAAGTTCTGGAACAGGGGCGCGAAGCGACCGACGCAGCACTGGAGCGCCTGCTGCCGCCCGGCACCCAGCATCCAACGTCCATCCATCAAGCGATGCGGCACAGTGTATTCGCCGGCGGGAAGCGCCTTCGCCCGATTCTTTGCATGCAAGCAGGACGCATGATTGGAGCAACTTCGCATGAAGGCATGGCGATCGCAGGGATTGAAGATTTGGGCGCCGCAATCGAAATGCTCCACACCTATTCTTTGATTCACGACGATCTGCCCGCTCTGGACAATGATGACTTGCGGCGAGGGCGACCGACCTCGCACAAGATGTTTGGCGAGGCGATCGCAATCCTGGCTGGTGATGCATTGCAAACCCAGGCCTACGAAGTGCTCGCACAAATTTCTTGCCCCGCTGAGTCGCGAGTTGCGATCATCCGCGAGATTGCTCACGCTACCGGAACCGTCGACGGGATGATCGGCGGCCAGGTAGTCGACCTTGAAGCCGAACACAAGAAACCGGATCTGGCTACGCTTGAATACATTCACCGTTCGAAGACCGCGGCACTGATCACCGCCAGCGCCGTCAGTGGAGGAATGTACGCTGGCGCAACGCCGACGGATATCGGTCGCCTGCGCACTTATGGCCAGTCGATAGGACTTGCCTTCCAGATTGTGGATGATGTGCTCGATGTGACCCAGACATCCGAACAACTGGGAAAAACCGCAGGGAAGGACACGGCGGCGGAAAAGGCAACCTACCCAGCATTGTTTGGAGTTGAGGAATCGCTGCGCAAAGCCGATGTTCTGGTCGATCAGGCTTGCGCGCAACTAAGTGAATACGGACCCGCTGCGTCGACGCTAAAGGATATCGCTCACTATCTTGTTGAGCGCAAGAAGTGACCTTCTCAAAGTAACATCTCGCTGCGAAGCGGCTTGTCGCGAAGTCGCACCCCGCGGGCTTGAATCTCAACGCTCCTAGCGATAGAGTATGTTTGCTCTCGCATTCTCCCGCCTTCTTTGACCTTCCTGATAATTTACGCGTAAATGTTGCAGTGTGTGTGCAACTAAAGGCGGTGCGTGGGTGCCTACCACAATATGTGGTGTTTTATTACTTGACCCATCCCCGTATTCGCCATTAGAGTTGGTCAAAAGCGTGGGTGGCGTTCCAGGTTCATCAGGATCGCATCCCATAATGTGACCAGCGAGGAACCTCGGAAGTTAACAGCAGCCACTAGCCTCCGAAACCTCGCATTTGCCGCGCATTCCAGCCAGCGCAAACGAGTCTGCGGGCCTCAGCGTCCGCCCACGAAGGAGTCGCTTTTGCTCAAACTTAAGAAGCTGCAAATTCTGGGATTCAAGTCATTCTGCGACCGCACCGAACTGAAGTTTCATGGCGAAGGTATCGCCGCCATCATCGGGCCGAATGGCTGTGGGAAGTCGAACATTGCCGACGCGATTTCGTGGGTGCTCGGTGAGCAATCGGCCAAGTCGCTGCGCGGTTCTCGCATGGAAGACGTAATTTTCTCCGGCACACGCGACCGCAACCCCACTGGAATGGCAGAAGTATCGCTGACTTTGATCGATCCCGAGATTTATGCTGGGCCTGACCCGAACGCTCCGACCGAGATCGAGATTCAGGACGATTTACCCACGGTGGATGAAAACTGGGACGAGGCGGAGATCCGCGCGAAGGCCGCCGCGGAAACCGACGCTGCCGTAGAGGAAGCGCAACCGGGAAAGAGCGAAGAAGTTGAAGCTGTGGCGAAAATGCCCGAGGTCGAAACCTCGGCTTCAGAAGCTCCAGGGCAAGACAGTTCCGTGGCGGTGCTGGCGCCGCAGGTGGTTCTGAAGATCCGCCGCCGCAAGTTTAATCAGCAGCAACAGCATGCCGGAGAAATTTCTGTAACTCGTCGTTTATTCCGCAGCGGCGACAGCGAATACCTGCTGAATGGAAAACTGTGCCGGCTGCGCGACATCCAGGAATTGTTCATGGGCACCGGTCTCGGGCCCGAATCGTACGCATTGATCGAGCAAGGACGCATCGGCCAGATTCTGAGCAGCCGTCCCACAGACCGGCGAGCCATCATCGAAGAAGCAGCTGGAATCACAAAATTCAAGACGAAGAAACGTCTTGCGGAAGCGCGGCTCGAAGACGCCAAAACCAATCTGAACCGTGTGAACGACATTTTCGAAGAAGTAACGCGGCAGATGAATTCGCTCAAGCGCCAGGCAAGCAAGGCCGAGCGCTATGCCAGGCTGCGCGACGAGATGCGGGCAAAACTGCGAGTTGTGCTCGCCAGCAAATTCAGTCAGATGGATCAGGAAAGCGTGGTTCTCGACGCCCAGATCAATCAACTCGGCGAGGAAATTCGCCAGCAGAGCGAGAGCGTTCAGCAATCGGAGGTCGAACACTCGGAACGCACACAGCGCGGATACGCCATTGAAACCGAGACGCGTCAAAACCGCGAACGGCTCAGCCAGATCACGATCGAAGGTGATCGCGGCAAAGCGCGCATCCGAACTAATGAAGAGCGCTGCGCGGAACTGATTGTCCGGTCGGCATCGGCCGAGGCGGAATTGGCGCAGGCGCAAAACCGCCTGGCAGCGCTTGAGGAAGAGCGGAACGGACATCAGCAAGTTCTCGATTCGGCGGCGGCGGATCTCGCCTCGGCCCAACAAGAGTACGACCTCAGCCAGCAGGAAACAGCTTGCGCAGCCATCAATCTTGCGCTGCTCGAAAGCGAGCAGGAGACAAATCGGTCGGCCATTCTCGAAGCCGTCGGCTCAGCTTCAAATCTCCGCAATCAGCTCACGCAGTCGGAGGAACGGCTCGCGGGCATCGGCCGCGAAGAGCAGCGATTGCGTGCCGAGATCGCCACCGCCTCCTCGCAATCCGAAACTTTTGGCGGACAACGTGGCCAGATCGCGCTGGAGTTCGAAAGCGTTTCGCAGCGAGTCCATGGACTGGCCGCGGAGATCGCGACCTTGCGCGAAACCATCGAGACGAAGCGTTCTGTCGAGAGCGACACCAAGAAGCGCCTCGACTCGATTCGCTCCGAATACGCTACAGCGCTCGGGAAAAAGGGTTCGCTCGAAGCGGTGATCGCCGAGCACGGTTATTCCACCGAATCTGTCCGCCGCCTCTTTCAATCAGGCGCGATGCAAGGAGGAAATACTCCCGCGGGTGTGCTCGCCGATTTTCTCGAGGTCGAACCGCGCTATGAGCGGGTGGTCGAAGACTTTCTGCGCGACGAACTGAACTTTGTCGTGGTCAAATCCTGGGACGCCGCCGATGAAGGCCTTCGCTTGCTCCGCTCCGACGTCGATGGACGCGCCACGTTTCTGGTGCATCCGGAGGATTCACAGGCGAAGTTCTCGTTTCTAGCGGACGAAAGCCATCATTACGCTCCGCTCAACGATACGGTCATCCCGCTGAAGAATTCGATACGCGTGTTGAATGGCTTCGGCAAGTCGTTGGAAGTAATTCTGCCGAAACTGGGTAACGGCTACATCGTGCCGGATCCAGCCGTGGCGCGAGAGTTGGCGCTCTCCAGTCCTGACGCTTTCTTTCTCTCTCAGACCGGCGAGTGCTTCCATAACGTGACCGTCACAGGAGGCAAGCAGCGCAGCGAGGGCCCGCTATCCATGAAGCGTGAATTGCGCGACGTGCTGCGCCTGCTCGAAGAGCTGGAGCGGGCTTTGCGCGAAAAGGAAATTCTCGCGCTCACCTTGGGTCGCGAAATCAAGGAGCATACTTCCCTGCTCGATCGCCTGGAAGATGAAAAGCGCGAAGCCGAGAAACAGGCTATGACCTCCGGACATCTGCTTCAGCAACTGGATGGGGAGATGACTCGCGTACGCGAACGCATCGCAATCAGCGAACGCGAACTGCAACGCCTTGCGGCAGAGCGTCAGGAGCAGGAAAACTTGATCGCTTCTCGGCAAGCCGAGCTTACGGCGATCGAAGAATTGCGTGCTGGAATCGAAACCAAGCTGGCATCCGGGCAAGATCGACTCGCCGCCCTGCGCAGCCACCGGGACTCTTCCACGGAAACCACATCCCAACGAGCCGCCCGTGTCGCGACTCTTGAAGAACGGCATCGTTCAGCAACAACGCTGCTCCAGCGTATCGAGACGCTCATATCCGAGATGAGTGAACGTACGAGCGCTTTGCTGATTCAAAGGGAGTCGGCGCAAGCTGAGATCGGACAGCGTCAAAATGAAAATCTGCAACTGGCCGAGCAACTCGTTCAGTTCGAAGCCGAGCGCAATGCAGGAGAAGCGCGCGAAGGCTTGCTGCAGCTCGAGTCTGAGCAGGTGCGCGCGCGATTGATCGAAATTGAAGAGCTTCTGCGCGGCACGCGTCAGCAGCTCGATCTCGCTCGCGATCGTCGCGGCGAACTGTCGGCGGCGGCGGCCAAGCTGCAATCCGATCTGCAACACCTCGCCGACACTTGCCTGAACGACCTCGGTATCGAACGCCATGTCTTGATGGCGGATACGACGATTCCACCGCTTGTTGCCGATGAGCTTGCCGCTGAAGATCAGGCCCACCGCGACATGCGCGCCCGTCTCGACGCCATGGGTCCGGTCAACATGATGGCGCTCGAAGAATACAGGGAAGTATCGGAACGCCATCAGTTTCTCGAAACGCAAAGAAAAGATCTGCTCGAAGCGATCGAAAACACTACAGCTACGATTCGCGAGATCGATCAAGTCTCGCGCCAGAAATTTGAAGAAGCGTTCAGCAAGATTAACGAGAACTTCCAGGCCACCTTCCGTAAACTCTTCGGCGGCGGGCACGGCTTCATGCGGCTCACCGACCTTGAAAACAGCGCCGAGAGCGGCATTGACGTGGTCGCGTCACCTCCGGGAAAGAAGCTGCAGAACGTGCTTCTGCTCTCGGGCGGAGAAAAGGCGCTCACTGCTTTGGCTCTGCTTGTAGGCATCTTCCAATACGCGCCGAGTCCGTTCTGCATCCTCGACGAGGTCGATGCTCCCTTGGACGAGGCCAACATCGCGCGCTTCACCGACCTGGTGCACGAGATGAGCGTGCAGACCCAGTTCATCCTGATCACGCACAGCAAGAGAACGATGAGCATCGCCCCGGTGCTCTATGGCGTGACCATGCAGGAGCCCGGCGTGTCGAAGCTGGTTTCAGTACGGTTCGGGGCGGCGTAAATCAGATGATAATGTATACATTTGTAGTATAATGTATACACTATGGCTGAATCCTCCATCCTCACCCTTCGCCTCGATGCCAAACTCAAGAAGCAGCTCGACCGTTTATCGAAATCGATGAACCGGAGCCGCTCGTTCGTCGCCGCTCAGGCGATCCAGGAATTTGTCTCCGTTAACGAATGGCAAATTAACGAAATCAAGAAAGGCCTGGCTGAGGCCGACGCGGGCGACTTCGCCAGCGACGAGGAGATGCAGCAGACGATCAGCCGCTTGACGAGACGTGCGCGTTAACTGGCTACGAGCTGCACGCGCGAACCTGATTGCCGTGTCCGAGTACGTCTCCCAGGACAATCCCGACGCTGCCGCAAGGACCGTGGCCGCAATCGTAAGAGCGGTCGAAGCGCTGGAACATTTCCCATCTCTAGGTCGTCCCGGTCGGATATCCGGCACCCGCGAATTGATTGTGTCGGGAACGCCGTACATAGTTCCTTATCGGGTGCGCGGCGATGTTGTGCAGTTAATCCGCGTCTTCCATGCTGCCCGCAAATGGCCCAGCCATTTTTGAACCCATTGCGTCGAAGGCGGCTCACGCACCAGAAACAAACTAAAACTTATTGACAACCTCCGCGTCATTCTGCTTTTTCCTTTGACAAGCTCGCGGCCTTTTTTTCCAGAGCCTTCCTCAGTTTTTCCACACCCTGTTCCCTTCAGAACCCGCTGCGAACGAGGCTTTTAGCCTACACTGGAACTGTCAACACTTTTCGGCTCGACGGTGAGCGGACTAACCCGGCGCCTGTGACAGAAAGCGTTGACAAATTTTTCCCTACAGCTAGAATACGCGGAGTTTTTTGCCGGTGAATTTATATGAGCCCCGAAATTCTTGATAGCGTTCTTCTCCGAACGGACTACCCCGAACTAGAGTTACACGCCAGCGGCAAAGTTCGCGACGTCTACAACCTTGACAGTGACCATCTGCTTTTCGTGGCCACCGATCGCATCTCAGCTTTCGATTATGTCCTGGCTACCGGCATTCCTCACAAGGGCCGAGTTCTGACGCAGATCTCGCTGTTCTGGTTCGATTTCCTGAAGGATATCGTTTCCAATCACTTCATCACCGCCGACGTGAGTCGCTATCCGGCAGCAATTCGCAGCCATGCCGACGAACTCCGTGGACGCTCCATGATGGTAATGCGGGCCGAGATGTTCCCGGTTGAGTGCGTGGCACGTGGCTACCTTTCTGGCTCCGGATGGAAAGAGTACAAAGCTACGGGCAAAGTCTGCGGCATCAATCTACCGACGGGATTGAAGGAATCCGACCAATTACCCGAGCCGATTTTCACCCCGGCGACCAAGGCCACTACCGGTCACGACGTCAACATTTCCTTCGAAGAAATGTGCAGGCTGGTCGATCCGGAATTGAGCCGCCAGTTGCGTGACCTCACATTGCGCATCTATAAGAAGGCGGCGGATTATGCGCGGCAACGCGGCATCATCATTGCCGACACAAAGTTTGAATTTGGACAAACCGCCAAAGGAATCACGTTGGCGGATGAAGTACTCACACCGGATTCTTCGCGCTTCTGGCCGGCCGACACTTACCAACCGGGCAAGGCGCAGGATTCTTATGACAAGCAGTACGTGCGGGATTACCTCGAGGAAATTAGCTGGAACAAGCAACCGCCCGCGCCGGCCCTCCCCCAGGAAGTTGCGCTGCGGACGAGCGAAAAGTATCTCGGGGCATATCGGCAATTGACGGGACGTGAATTGGAGATTTAGTGCGCAATATGAGCATCGAAAGATGAGCATTGCGGACTGGATCATTCTCGCATTTTTGGTGCTATCCGTGATCGGAGCAGCGATTGAGGGCTTCTTTCATGAAGCTTTCAAGCTGTCTGGCTTGGTTGTGGGATACTTGCTTGCCGCATGGCAGTATCATCGCCTGGCGGATTGGTTCGCGCCTTATTTGAAGTCGCCGTGGCTGGGCGAGATCGCTGGGTTCCTAATCATTTTTTTTGCAGTTCTGATTGTGGCAGGCGTTGCTGGGAAGATTGCGCGCTGGGCAATGAGAAAGGTTGGTCTCAGCACGATTGACCGGCTCCTGGGAGCGGCTCTCGGTCTGCTGCGTGGCATTTTGGTGGTGGCTGTCGTCCTTACTGCGATGGCGGCATTCGCGCCATCTGCGAGGTGGCTGGAGGGATCAGAATTAGCTCCATATTTTCTGGTAGGAGGCAGGGCGGCGATCTGGCTTGCGCCGTCGGAGCTCCGCCATCGTTTTTATCAGGGCTTGGATTACATGCGACAAGTGCACGCGATGAATAAAGCGCAGACGTAGTTGACTGAAGAATCGCGGAGTGGTGTCCGTCACCTGCGAAGCAAGATTCTTAGGATTCGACGTTCGGAAATGAGGCGGCACGTGAAAGATCAATTGGAAGCGCTTATTTTTCAGATGTACAAAAGCAACATCCTCTATTCGGAAGCCGTTCGTGAATTCAAGAAGCGGTTCATCATCACCGTGCTTGAAGAAAATCGAGGCAATCAATGCAAGGCGGCCCGCCAGCTGGGCATGCATCGCAACACCCTAAGCAGGACCATGCAGGAACTCAAGATCGATGTTCGTCCGTTGCGCGGTGGCGCCAAACGTCCGCCGCGGAGCGCGCGTCCCGTCACGCTGGAAAGAAAACAGGGAGCGCTAAATCATCGCTGATTGAGTGACCAAGATTTTTGTCCACGCAAATCAAAAGGGCAATCCCGATCGGGATTGCCCTTTTCTTTCTGTACTAACGAGCCTCTGTACTAACGAGGACTAGTGTGCGGCTGGCCTCTTATGGACAGGAGCAGCCTTCGCTTTTACGAGGAGTGCCCCATTGTTCATCGTCATCACAAAAGGCTTGGCGACGTAAGAGACCGGCGTTCCTTCAAACTCGAAGTCGCTGTCCTCCTTGGGCATTTTCGCCGCAGGAATTGCCGCCGACATGGTCAAATCGATGTCCGCCCGCTTGGCATCGATATCGTCCTGGCTGCCGGCCAATTGCAACTTCGTTGCGGCTTTGTCGGATGTATCAATACTGATTACATGGGCTACCATTTGCAGAGGTTTCCCTTTCAGCACACTCCATACTTTGTCGGCATCGTCGGGGGTGCCTTCGGAGAGAACCATCTGCCACTCCGCGAAGCTCATATCCTCAACTTTTTTGGTTTTGACCAAGGTCGCCGCTTGTTCAGCCGGGGTTGGCGGTACATATTTCGTTATGGTGAAGCCCGCGGGCGGCAAGGTCGTAGTAGCAGTCTGGGCGAGGAGATCGCTCCATCCCTGATCGGTTCCGTGGTACTTCGTGTACCTGCTCTTACCGAATTTTGCAATCTGATCCTTGCCCGCTCCCTGTGCCAGATTTGAAGCGCGCGCGATGAAGAAAAGTCCGTCCACGTCATTTTCAGCCGGGCCTGGCGCCAAGTCGGCGAGCGCCAAGTCGTAAACCTCTAGCAGGTTGCTGGGATCTCCTTGCACTGCAGCCCGCAGATACTGCTCAGCTTTTGCGTAATCCTTGGCTTGAAAGCCCGCGATACCGGCCGCGCCATTAAAAATTCCCGAGGTTTGGGTTTTCAGCTTCTCCCAATCTGCCGCCGAAGTGCCCTGCGGTTGCGTCGCAGTCTGCAAACATTGCAATCCCTTCTCACCGGCTTGCCCAGCATCGGCAAAATTCTGTTGCGCATTCTGGCCGCCTGTCGCCATGGCCTGCTTGGAGTAGGCCACCAAAGCCAGGGCCCGTATATTGCAGGGATTAATCTGCAAAACCTTCTGCGCCGTTTCCATCATCTTTGCCGCATTGCCAGTCTGCTGGTAGGCGATCATCAAAAGTTCAAGCGCATCTTCCTTCATCACGCTGTTGGGGTACTGAGTGAGAAATGCTTCCAAACCGCTAACCTTGGCCGCGGCATCTTTTTGTTCCACGGCGCCGACGTAGGCGTTGTACTCAGCAGGATCCTTTATCTCTTTTTTCTGGGCGGGCGCGGCGGGAGTGCTTGGCCGCGGCGCGGGTTGGGCCGGCGTCGTAGCGGTTTGGGCGACGGCGGTAATTGCGGCTACCAGCATCATCGCGAGAACGATCGTCTTCATTCCTGTGGCTCCTTAGCTCTTCGGGGAAGCTCGATTTTTTCCACTTCGTCCGGGCATAACGCTGGCTCGGACTTGCAACATAAACCAATTCTTTACCAACTGACGCCGAAAACCATGCGCCGCCATCTGATATGCAGCGGCTCAATATTATTCCGGTGAGCGGATTATAAGGATGTAGTCCCGCTAAGGCAAGCGACTTGCCAGCAGCTGATTGTTGCTGTCAGGTCCGATGCGGGAGCGTCGCTCATTTGTCAGTTTCACTTCGACCCGTCAATTTGATGCAGAATAGAATCACTGCGGAATGAAATAATGAAGAAATAATAAGGCTTACAGGAGGTCTCTTGGCTAACTCTACATCGAATTCGCCGCTGGTTGGACAAGTTGCGGTTATCACCGGCGCCGGACGCGGCATTGGCCGGGCGATAGCGGTGACTCTCGCCGAACTGGGCGCTCATGCGATCTTATGCGGACGCTCGCGTGAAGCGCTCGAACAAACCTCGACCTTGATCGAAAAGAGTACTGGCGAGAGAGCCGGCAAAGAATCTGCAAAATCTGCTGTGATCGAATGTGACATTACCGATCTGCGTTCGGTCGAAGCAGTCGGCAAGTACGTCGAGAAAACTTTCGGCCGGTTGGACATTCTTGTCAACAATGGAGGTATCGGCGGCCTTGGGGGCCGCTGCACTTGCTACCACCCGACAACTGGGAAAGCATAATAAATACGAATCTGCGCGGCGCATATTATTGTATCCACAGCCTGGCACCGCTCATGATCAAGGCAGGCAGCGGACACATCATTAATATCTCGTCGCTCGCCGGCAAGAATGCACTGCCGAACGGAGCCGCCTATGCCGCCTCGAAGTGGGGGTTGAACGGGTTGACGTACTCCGTAGCCGAGGAGTTGCGTGCTCACAATATTCGAGTGTCGGTCATTTGCCCCGGTTCCACCAATACCGAATTCGATCAGCATCCGAGCGGGAGTTCAGGCAGAAAGAGCAATGTCGAGAAGATGCTGCAGCCCTCAGACGTCGCGCACGCCGTGGCCATGATCGTGACGCAGTCTCCGCGCGCATTTGCCAGCGAGATTCTGCTGCGGCCGACCCAGAAACCTTAGCGCGCTCAATTCATGGAAGACTCCGGCGATTGCTTCTTCACTAATGCCTTATCGTCGCTCTTGTGGTGGAAATCAAGACCGAAATGAGGTTCTGATTTTGTGCCGGTGATTTTGAACGGCACTTCAGTTCCCGCGCCGTTCTTACTAAAAAATGGATCGACCGGTTTCAGCAGGATCGATTTCCAGCCCGTTACCATTTGTGAAACCTTCGCGTCGAGTCGCGCCGTGCCACGAAAATCGAATATGTTGCCATCTAAGCTATAAGTGCCGGTAAGAGCGACCTGGGTGCCCGGAATGCGGAAATCCAACTGCGAAAAGGAAATCACTCCGTTGCGAAGATCGAATGTTCCTTTCATATCGGATTGAACCTGGTCGGGAACATTGTTGTGCTGAGCAAGCTTCGGCTTGCCCTGGCTTCTGACGCTGAGCGCGTCGAGTTTTCCTTGAATCTTCTCGTTCGTAAAGTGCGCGTCGGATACCTCAAAGTTGCCAGAAAGCTGCAGGCGATTGGCGACGTCAGGTTCGCCGGGCGGAAGATTAAACTTTGTCTTCAGACGAACGATGCCAGTCATGATGGGCGGGTCGGTTCGTATTCCGAGTTTCAGCAGGTCTTCGATTCTTCCCTTTTCCATCACAACATCCAGTTGGACATCGTGGCCTTTCGGATCCTTGGTGCGCACCACCGAGCCATTTGCAACCAGCCATGAATTCAAGACTCTTGCTCTCACGGGTTGAAGGTAAGTGTCGCCGTTGGTGCCATCCACGATTGCCTTAAAGTCGGTATGCAGCGGGACTTTGCGGCCGCTGATGGCAATGCGAAAATCCGGCGTGTCGGTTGAGCCATCGACCGCAATCTTGTCAAGGACGCCTTCGTACTTGCCGGTCGAGGAGAGGATTCCGCCAATTCCTTTAATGGTGCTCAAATCCGCGTGATCGAAAGAATAACTTCCGCTCACCGGAGTGTCGCGCGGGCTATCGGGTTGCCAGGGACCGAACGATCCGCTCGAAATGATATTCCCCACCGGCTTCGGATTGGTTAAGTTGGCATCAAAGTGCATTGGCCTGTTCGGTCCGATGCGTGTCATGGTCAGTTTTGCGATATCAAATTCGAGCGGCAATTTGCCTGGCTTAAGCGTGTTGATGATCAGCTGTGTTTTATCGCAGACCAGGTGATCCACAACGATCTGAATCTTTCCCTTTTTCGGACCCATGTTCTGCATCTCCGCACGATGTTCTCTTGGCGGCAGATTCAACTGCAAACCTTCGACAAACACCGTATCGACATGCTTGGGAGAGCGAAAGAAATCGCGAAATCCCATGTGGAATCGGAATTCCGCGACATTGATGATCGGCTGGAATCCGGGTTCGTGGTTATTCGGATCGGTCTCGCCAAAAATTCTAAGACCACTGCCCCAGACCTGCAGCCCGTTTAATGGCGAGACATGGAAGGAATCCAACTCAACTTTACTCTTGAATCTAGTCGATAGAGTTTGAATGACCATCACGCGCAGAGTGGGCTCCGCGCGGTGAACCATGATGATAGCTGCCGCGATGAGTAGAATCAAAAGCAGCGCAATAGCGATTAACCAGCGCCCACGAACGTTTCTCGTGTTGTTTCGCCGCACAGCGTGCTCGCTTTCTGCCGCGAGGTCCTGGGCCGAAGTTGAGATTTTCTCTTCTCCTTAATGATAACGATAACGTGTACGAAATCCGATGCTAACCAGAGAGCACAGCTTTGATGACCGGATCTGTCGTCATGACCCACCGGCAACTGTGGTTAGCTTGAACTGCGATCGCTGACAATTACGCCACCGGCGGATTGAATTAAGCTGCCCTGCGCGTTCGCGCTGCTTTGCTGGCTGCCTGGCTGCGGCTCTTCTGTCCGCGTTTTGCCGCTGCTTTTTTGGCTTGTCCGGAGAGCGCCTTGTGGCTCGCCGTGCTACGCGGTTCCCGCTTAAGCGCGCCTTCTACCGCACGCGAGCGTGTAGCGGACGGCTTGCGCCGGGAATTTCCTTTTTTTGCGGCTTTGGTGTCCTGGGCAGCTTTCTTGCGCGTCGCCGCCGAACCCTTCGGCGGAGCCAGTTTTACTCCGGCTCGCCGCGCCTTGGACAATCCGATGGCGATGGCCTGTTGCGGCGAACGCGCGCCATGCTTGCCCTCGCGAACGTGATGAATCTCTTCGCGAACAAATTCTCCGGCTTGGGTTGACGGCGATTTACCCTCACGCTCATCTTCTCTAGCTCGTTCCAGCGTTTCTTTTTCCGGCACCTCATCCTCCCTTGAAGATTCAATTACGCGGCTTTGCGTTTTACCGACTCTCGATGAATCCGTTTTGAAAGCAGCATCTTCGCTTTTTCGAGTTCTGCCCGGCGCGCTGCACTTAATCCCCGGCCACCTCGATTAATGAAATATGTGAGCAGCCGCATACCCGACGCCGGGCCCTTCGGCGAAACTTTTTTCGATGCCAGCGCCCGCGCTATTGCGGGAGCACTCTTCTTGAAGAGGTCCGGCTCCGGATGTGTGGAATCCGTGGTCACGCTGGCGACCCAGCGCTTTTTGCTACTCGTCTCACTACCTTTTGTCGTTTTCTTGCCGGCTTTGGCCATGTTCGCGCTCAGGTCACTTTTGCGCAGTTTCGCACTTTGTTTCCCTCTCAGTGCTGCATCCCATTAGATGGAGTGGTACCCCGAGCCTGCACCACCTTCGGTTCGATGGTTTCGGCTTCTTTCAGATGGTCCTGCAATGTCGGTAAGGTTTCTGAAGCAAAATTTTTGACGTCCGAGTCGCGCCCAGTAGAGCTTTCATTCTGGAAAGCGGCGACGTCTTTCTTGTGGTCTCTTACCATATCCTTCATGTAGGCCTTGTCAAATTGATCGCCCGAGAGCTTTGACAAACGGGTCTCGGTCGCTTGATCCTTGGCGTCAAGTGACGTTGGCAGCGTAATCCCTTCCTTAGAAGCAACCTCTTTCAACTTGTCATTGGCTTTGGTGTGATCGTCGATCATCCGCTGTCCGAATTTCTTTACGTCGTCACTGGAGGCGTTCTGCACGGCTAATTTGCCGAATTCCACTTCTGCCATGCCACCCTGAGCCGCTTCTCTTACGAATTTCTTATCGGCAACGCTGAGCGACGAAGATCCCATTTGGTTTCCTGAACCCATCTGGTTCGACGAACCCATTGAACTGTTTCCACCCTGTTGCGCCGCTGCGACAGACAACAGCCCAGCGAGCATCAGGCATATTGAACAATGAAAGAACATTTTCGACATTTTTAACTCCTTCTTTTTCTTTTCTTGTGGCGTGATCTCCACCGACAAGGCTATTTTGCGAGCCTAAACGGTGACAATCAGGCGATAGCCCCATTTTCCCTCAGGATAATCTGTACGTTTTTCCCGACCTCAAGAGATTGAAAGCCAATGATTTGCATCACTCCTGCCAACCGGGTGCGACCGATTCGCATCGAAATCAACTTTATCCAATCCGACTAACTTCAACGATAGGTGCACGATGGCCCAAACTTCCAGCGGAACCATACCTCTTCGGCCTTTTGGCCGTTCCGGTGACAAAATTTCAATTCTTGGCTTCGGAGGCCATCATCTGGGGGATGCTACTGACGAAAAAACTGCGGTTGAAATCATCCATCAAGCGGTGGATGGGGGAATCACGTTCTACGACAACTGCTGGGAGTATCGCCGAGGCAAGACCGAAATCTGGATGGGAGCCGGCCTCAAAGGCCGCCGCGACAAGGTTTTCCTGATGACCAAAACCTGCCCGCACGGTCGCGACGCCAGCCTGGCTCTAACCATGTTGGAAGAATCACTGCGTCGCTTGCAAACCGATCACCTCGATCTTTGGCAGGTGCATGGGATGGCGTTCGACAATGATCCTGAACTCTTCATCAGAGCCAATGGAGCGGCGGAAGCGCTGCAAAAAGCTAAAAAAGATGGCAAAGTTCGATACGTTGGATTTACAGGCCACCAGAATCCCAAAGTTCATCTCGGGATGCTCCAAACTGGCTTCCCGTTTGACGCGGTACAAATGCCGCTGAATGCGTTCGACGCAAATTTTCGCAGCTTCGAACAACATGTTCTGCCCGAACTTAATAAGCGTGGGATAGCAGCGCTTGGAATGAAGCCCCTCAATGGCCACGGTGACGCGATCAAACACGGCGTAATCACCGCCGAGGAAGCCTTGCGTTACGCCATGAGCCTGCCCGTGACGACGACCATCACCGGCGATCGACAGCCTGGAGATACTCCACCAGAATTTGCAGATCGCTCAGAACTTCACGCCGATGTCGGAGGCGGAGATGACCGCGCTTCGCAATCGCTGCAAGCAAGACGCCGCCGACGGACGATACGAGCTCTACAAGTTGTCGCTGAAGTTCGATAACCCTGAAGCGCGACTCGCTCATGGCTTTCCTCTCGATACAAAACAATCCGAAGTCAAGGACATGCTCGGAGCCGAGCAGAACACCGGTCACCCGTTCCCGGAAATGAAATTCTAGGATGAGTGAAATGGCTTCGAAGCTGGAGTGGAATCGCAGAAAATTCATGAAAGGCGCAGCCATCCTGGGCGCTGTGCCACTCGATCTCCGGAGGAAGCATGGCGCAACCACAGAAAGATCAATCGCAATCGGTGCCATCGGGCGAGGTTCCGAAAAAGCCGCTCGGACGCACCGGAGTCCAGGTTTCAGCGATAGGGCTAGGAGGCTATCATCTCGGCTCCGCTGAAACCGACCAGGCGGCCAATGAAATTGTGGCCAAAGCGATCGACCACGGCATCAATTTCTTCGACAATGCCTGGGAATATCACGACGGCCTTAGCGAAGAACGCCTGGGAAAAGCGCTGAAAGGCAAGCGCGACCGGGTCCTGGTTATGACGAAGGTCTGCACCCATGGCCGCGATAAGAAAATCGCAATGCGCATGCTCGAAGAATCGCTTCGTCGCTTGCAAACCGATCATCTCGATGTCTGGCAGATTCATGAAGTAATTTATGACAATGATCCAGAACTGATTTTTGCTCCTGATGGCGCGGCGGAAGCGCTGCTCGCAGCCAAGCAACAGGGTAAGGTTCGCTTCGTCGGTTTTACCGGACATAAAGATCCGGAAATTCATTTAAAAATGCTGTCTCATGATTTCCCCTTCGACACCATTCAGATGCCGCTCAACTGTTGCGATGCAACGTTTCGAAGTTTCGAAACCCACGTTTTACCCGAAGCCAATCGCAAGGGCATTGCTGCGTTTGGCATGAAAAGTCTTGGCGGAAGCGGCGAACTGGTTCGCCACGGGGCCGTCACGCCCGAACAGGGATTGCGTTATGCCATGAGCCTGCCCGTCGCGACAACGATTAGCGGAGTCGACACGATGCAGGTCCTGGACCAGAATCTTAAAGTCGCAGCTGAATTTCAAGCCGCTCGAAGCAGCGGAGATGCAGGCATTGCGAGATCAGTGCAAAACTCTCGGCAGCAGATGGCCGGCTGGAGCTCTTCAAGATGACGACGAAATACGACGGCAAAGTAGGACGGGAGCAGCATCACTTCCCCACCACGCAGGAATTGCCGTTGTAGCATCTGTCCGCAACAGCAGGCGTCCGCGACAAGCAATCGGTCCGCGGGTGTGCTCCTAGATCGTCTGCACTTTAGTCGGTTTCCTTACCTCCCACAACCTGTGCATGGCCAAGCGCAGCGACGAGCGCCAGTCCTCCGATCACGTTTCCCAGCAACGTCGGAAAAAAGAATTGCACGAAGTAAGTTTTCCAGGAAATCAAATGGATAACAATCAGATAGAACATCGTCGTCGACCCGGCGATGATGTGATTGAAACCCCCGATTCCGACTAAGTAAGTGACGATGATGATGATGCTTACTCGCGCCGATTCCGCGGCAGGAAGCAGCCAGACCATCAACGCGATCAGCCAGCCCGCGAAGATCGCGCGCACGAGGACAATGCCGAAGCTTGCGCCAATGTGCGAGAGTCCAACAGCGTCGAGAGGTCTTTGCGCAGAAGCAAAGGCAAGACCACCGTCAGAGTGTTTTCCGTGAAGAGCTGTTGCCGTCCGAGAATGACAATAAGAAATCCAACGCTATATCCAACGCGCGAAATCAAGAGGCGCCAAGGCCGATCGGGCAAGTGCGCCGTAAGCAAGCCTTCCGCAATAAAGGAAAATCCCATCGAAAGCCCCGCGGCAAAGGCCGACCACGCCAATGCTGACGCCTTCCGTCCCAATTCCTCCTCACCCTCGCGTCGAATGGTCTCGTAGACGACGTGGGCGCCAATGGCGACACGATCTTCAACCTGTTTCTTCTCCACTCGCGTCGTGATCGTGCTTTCGACCGCCGGCGGTTCAACTTTCAATTGCTTCTTAGCTGTCATGAATTTTCTGATGCTTTCTATCGCACAGTCTCTCGAATTGCATTGTCAAACACGATGTTGTTCTTCTCCAGCAAATTGCCCAAGGCTCTGTCGAGAGAGAGGCGAGCTTTCATCCAGTCGGATCGGGCAGCAACTTCAGTCGAACGTGCCTGGGCCAGATAGGCGTCATCCTGCACGATCATAAAGTTGGTGCTGGCGCCTACCGCGAATTTGTCAATTTCCGCCTGCAAGAGTTGTTGCTGATAGTTGCGGCTTTCAACCGCAGCGGCATAGGCCTGATGGGCAGTCTGAAGCGCGATGGCGGCATTTTCAATCTGCTGCCGGATATCGTTCTCCAGTTTTGTTGTCCGGCCTTGTGCCTGTCGCAGTTGCAGAGCGTCGCGAGCCGCATCAGCCTGTGCGATCCGGTTACGAAGCGGCATGTTGAGCTGTATCCCTCCCTGGTAGATCGTTGATAGTCGAAGACCGCCCTGCGACAGATCCGGCGGCACCGTCACCACGCCAGTTCCAGGCGAACCAAGCGGCTCGTATGAGATGAGTGAAGAACCGCGCGTTTGGACGTTCGCATAAACACTGAGCTGCGGCTTCACGTTATTGCGCGATGCTTTACTGGAGATCTCATCCGTCTGCACCTGCAGCGCTGCCTGCGCCAGATCGGGACGGTTGGCGAGCGCATCTTGTGTCAGGGAGAGAACATCGAGTTCTGGCGGTTTGTCAGGAACAAGAATTCGGTCAGTGGGAATAATGGAAGCGAAATTTATTATGGGGTCGCCGAGCCGCCGCAACAACTGTTCGCGCAGGATAACCTCCTGCTGTCGATATTCCCCCTGCGCCTGAATGAGATCGAGGCGGCTCGACGACAGCAGAGCCTGCGCGCGAGTGAGCTCAACCGGAGCGAGCGTACCTTCGTCGACCTGATTTTTGTCGTCATCGTAAAGTCGTTGCGCCGCTGCCAGTGACTCTTCTTTCACTCCGATGTTTTCTCCCAGCGAGACAAGGTCGAAGTAAAGTCGTGAGACGCCATAGATAGTCTCAAGCAATTGCTGCTCGAAAAGCAGCCGCGACATTTTCTGGTCAAGTCGGGCGATCCTCACAAAACGCAAATTGATTTCACGGCAGCATCCTCGTAGCAAAGGTTGTGTCAGCGTCACCGAGGTGCTGGGCGAATGGAATGGGTCGTACTGCGAATTATTGGCGCTTTCCATCCTCACGAACGATGTTCTCCTGCGGTGCATAACCTAACCGTACCTGTGCGACATCTTTCATCGACACTATGGCCCCGTTAGCGGCGCGGATCGGGAAATCGTTCAGGGCTGAGACGAGCGGCGGCGAGGAATTTAATTTGACGACAAACTCGCGGTCTCCTATGCGGGCCGTGCCAGCCGGTAAGATAAGATTCTGCTGATTGAGCGCCGTAGACATGTCGGTCGCGGAAAGGTGCTTGGCGTAGAGGAGATTCGGATCGATATCGACCTGCACCTGCCGCACCTTTCCGCCATACGGGAGCGGAATCGAGGCGCCCTCAACGTTAGCCAGCCGCGGACGGATGAACGACAACCCCAAGTCATACAACTCTTCCTCGGTCAGCCCTTGGCCTGAAAGTCCAAGTTGCACGATGGGCACGCTGGATGCGTCATACTTCAAAATGTTTGGCGGAAACGTCCCCGGCGGCAACACGCGCAATATTGTCTGCATCACAGCGGTGATCTGCGACACCGCCAATTCCACTTTTACGGTTGGTTGGAAAAAGACGCGGATGACCGCGACTCCCTGATAACTTTCCGACTGCGTGTGCTCAATATCGTTGACCGTGGTTGTCAGCGCGCGTTCGCACACTGTAACGATCCGGCCTTCCATCTCTTCGGGAGGCAGGCCGGTATAGCTCCACACAATCGTCACGACCGGAATGTTGATGTAGGGATAGATATCCTTGGGCGCCTCGATGCACGTACCAATGCCGAATAGCAGCATGAGCAGCGAGACGACCACGAAAGTATAGGGACGCCGCAGCGCCAGCCTGACGATCCACATTAGTCTTCGTACCTCGATGAGACCATGTTAAGAATTGAGACGCGGCGGTCGAAAAAGCTCGTAGGTGGCTAGCCGCGACGAAATGTGCATCGATTGCATACTTCCTCTTTGAGTACGGATGGTTCTCGAGATTTAAGTTTGAACTATCGGAGAAATCCCGGCCCAAGCCAATACGGTAAATCCGTAGTTTTCCTACGGGATATCTGGTATGTATTAACGCTGAGTGTTAGTAGCGGCCAACCCTCGTTTGCCGCGCGTCATCCTAGCGAACTCTGCGGATAATGTGCGTTGTTCCAGTATTCGGATGGGAACAGAAAAATTTAATCCGGCGGTTTTGTACCGCCGGTTTTATTTCTGGTTAATCTGAAAGGTCCATAGTTTTCTCATGTCAAAGTCTCCGGACGTCATCGTTATCGGCGCGGGCGCAGCTGGACTGGCGGCTGCCGCCGACTTGGCTCGCGAGGGGCTTTCTGTCTCTGTTGTCGAAGCTCGCGACCGCATCGGCGGACGCATGTTCACTAAGCGCGACCCGGTCTTGCAAATTCCAATTGAGCTCGGCGCCGAATTTATACATGGATTGCCCCCCGAGATATGGGAACCTCTGCAGTCGCGAAACATCAATATCACAGAGGTAGCTGGCGACCAGTGGTGCTTCAACAATGGTCGGCTGTGCAGTTGCGATTTCTTCTCACAGGTGGACGAAATTCTCAAAGCAATGGATGCGCGCTCGCCCGACGAATCATTTGTAGGCTTCTTGAATCGTTCGTTCCCGGATTTACCGGACGACCCCGCGCGACATGAGGCACGAAAGCGGGTATTGTCCTACATCACCGGTTTTAACGCGGCCGATCCAGTAAATGGGGGTGCATTGGTTAGTGCAAGGAATGCGGGCTGAGGAACAGATCGAAGGGGATCGCGCCTTCCGCTCCAAGAATGGATACGCAGACGTGCTCGACATTCTTCTTCAGGATTTGGCCCCGTCTGGGGTCGCAATCGAATCTGAAACTATCGTCGACTCGGTGAAGTGGACGCCGGGAAAAGCAGAAATCACAGCGCATAGGGCCAACGAAGTCAACAAATCTTGCAGTTTCGTTTCGGGCAAGGTGCTCGTAACACTTCCTCTCGGCGTTTTGCAGACACCAGACGGGCAAGACGGCGCGGTGCGCTTCACTCCAGCCTTACCTCGAACCAAAATCGAGGTCCTCGCGAAGCTGCAAATGGGAAAAATAATTCGTGTTACCCTCCGCTTTCGCCAACGCTTCTGGGAAACACTTTCAGCGCCCTCCCGCGGTTCCAAGACTCTGGATGGAATGAGCTTTCTGTTTTCTGACGATGATTGGTATCCCACTTGGTGGACGATGATGCCAGGAAAGCTTCCGATCATTACCGGATGGGCCCCGTTCCGTTGTGCGGAGCGACTCTCCGGCAAAAGTCAATCTTTCGTTGTCGATCACGCTTTGCAGACGTTGGGCAAACTTCTCAATATAAGTTCAGCTAAACTCGCCCAATTGCTTGAGGACTCTTACTTCCATGATTGGCAGAATGACCAGTTTTCTCGTGGTGCGTATAGTTACGGTGGTGTCGATGCGGACGGTGCGCAGGCCGCGTTAGCCAGTCCTGTCGAGAGCACCTTGTTTTTCGCTGGTGAAGCGACGGATATGTCGGGGCATAACGGCACCGTACATGGCGCGATTGCGAGCGGCCGCCGTGCAGCACGCGAAATATTTCACGGGTTCCCATGACCAATTTCTTGAGTGCCTACGGAAACGACAACGGTTTGCGGATTCGAAGCCATTATTGCTACAGGCATCCCTGTATGTACTGGAGGTCGATTTGCCCGATATTGTCATCCGCTGCCCCAGTGGACTATCTCATGAAACTTAAAGATATTTCTAACATGGTTAGGGAACTTAGCTAGATGTCTAATCACGAACCGATTGTCTGGCCCGGCCGCCCATATCCTCTAGGAGCAGCGTGGGACGGCGAGGGTGTAAACTTCGCCCTTTACTCGGAGCACGGCGAGAAAGTGGAGTTGTGCCTCTTCGATAATTCCGGAAGGCGTGAAACTCTTCGTGTTCGGCTACCCGAACAAACTGACATGGTATGGCATGGCTACATGCCAGAGGTGCGTCCAGGCCAACTGTATGGATATCGCGTCTATGGCCCCTATGCTCCGGAAAAAGGTCATCGTTTCAATCACCACAAACTTCTTCTCGATCCCTATGGCAAGCAGCTTCAAGGAACGATTAACTGGACCGATTCACACTTCGGCTACCGTGTCGGCCATAAACAAGAGGACTTATCTTTCGATCGCCGCGACGATGCCGCTGGAATGCCCAAGAATCGGGTGATCGACTCAGCCTTTACCTGGGGATCTGATGCGCCACCAAGAATTCCGTGGCACGAGACTGTTATTTATGAACTCCACGTAAAGGGGTTCACTAAATGTCATCCTGACGTGCCAGCGCATTTGCGAGGAACTTATGCTGGGCTAGCCACGGCTCCGATCATCGATTACCTCCTGCGACTTGGAGTTACCTCGGTGGAGCTTATGCCGGTGCATAGCTTTGTCGATGACCGGCAACTTATCGAACGAGGACTTCGTAATTATTGGGGTTATAACTCCATCGGATTCTTTGCCGTAGAACCACGATATCTGGCGACTAGCTCAATACGTGAATTCAAGACAATGGTCAAGACTTTCCATTCGGCCGGTCTCGAAGTGATTCTCGATGTCGTCTATAACCACACCGCCGAAGGCAATCATCTCGGTCCTACGCTCTCACTTAAGGGGATCGACAACAGCACCTACTACCGCCTGCTGCCGGACAATCCCCGCTATTACATGGACTACACCGGCACCGGCAATACACTAAACATGCGTCATCCGCGTGTGTTGCAGTTGATTATGGATAGTCTGCGATATTGGGTTCTTGAGATGCACGTCGATGGCTTCCGCTTTGACCTCGCTGCCACTCTAGCCCGGGAACTACACGAGGTCGATCGCCTGGGTGCATTTCTTGACATTATCCATCAGGACCCGGTCCTTTCGCAGGTGAAGCTGATTGCCGAACCTTGGGATCTTGGCGAAGGCGGTTATCAGGTGGGAAACTTTCCGGTCGGGTGGGCCGAATGGAACGATCGATATCGTGACACCGTGCGCTCTTACTGGAAAGGAGACGGCGGAGTTGTAGGGGATCTGGCATATCGTATCACCGGTTCAAGCGACTTATACGCGCACAGCGGCCGGCGTCCCTATGCCAGCGTTAATTTTGTAACTGCCCATGATGGCTTCACCCTCCAGGATCTTGTGAGTTACAACGACAAACATAATGAGGCGAACGGCGAAAACAATCAGGACGGCAACAACAATAATCGCAGCTGGAACTGTGGAGTGGAGGGTCCAACTGACGATCCACAAATCCTAGCTCTTCGTGCGAAACAAAAGCGGAACATTATAGCTACGCTGCTGCTGTCGCAAGGCGTCCCCATGATGTATGCCGGAGATGCGATTGGGCACACGCAGAACGGAAACAATAATGCCTATTGTCAGGACAATGAGACAAGCTGGCTGAATTGGAATCTGCAGCCTCAGGATCGCGACCTGCTGGCTTTTGTTCAACGCATGATCAATCTGCGCAAACGGCACCCTATTTTTCGCCGCAAGCGGTTTTTTCAGGGCCGGCCGATAAAGGGTGCAAGTGTAAAAGATGTACTGTGGCTCAATACTGGCGGCAACGAGATGACCGAAGACGAATGGCGCGACGCCTCCATACACTGTCTGGGAATGTTTCTCTCAGGACAGGGACTGGATGAAACCGACGACCGCGGGAAAAAACTTACCGACCAAAACTTCTTGGTGCTGTTGAACGCGCACCACGAGGACATTGGATTTACTTTACCCGCATCCCGACCCTCCGCTCGCTGGAGCGCCTGGATGGACACCTCCCGAGACTCCGGTTTGAGACCGGCCGACACCCATGAGGCCGGCTCAATCTACCCGCTGCAGGCGCGATCCCTTGTGGTATTGATGGAGCGCCGCGGAAACGGCAAGAGAGAAGATTCGAATGAAGCGTCGTCATAACATGCCGTTTGGGGCGGAGTGTCGGGACGACGGAACCACCCGCTTTCGCCTATGGGCTCCCGCTGCAAAGCGAGTAGAGATAAGTATCGAGGAGAAGAATAGAGTTATTCAGATTCCTCTTGAGTCGCGCGCCGAGGGCTGGTTTGAGTTACTAACTGAAGCTAAAGCAGGGACTCGATACTCTTTCAGGATCAATGGGGAGCAATTAGTTCCCGATCCAGCCTCGCGATTTCAACCCAGTGACGTGCACAAGCCGAGCGAAGTAATCGATCCTGATGCGTTCGATTGGCGCGATAATAACTGGCGAGGCCGTCCTTGGGAACAAGCTGTCGTCTACGAGTTACATGTTGGCACCTTTACTCCGTCGGGAACCTTCGCGGGCGTTCTTGAGCGGATTGACTATCTCGCAGACCTTGGTATTACTGCGATCGAATTGATGCCCGTTTCCGACTTTCCCGGAAAACGCAATTGGGGTTACGATGGCGTCTTTCCTTTCGCGCCCGATAGCACTTATGGGCGACCGGAGGATCTCAAAGAACTCATACAACACGCGCATAGCCGCGGCATCATGGTTCTGTTGGACGTTGTTTACAACCACTTCGGCCCGGAAGGAAACTACCTCAATGCTTATGCGCCGCAGTTCTTTACCGATCGCCACAAAACTCCGTGGGGAAATGGCATCAATTTCGATGGCCCAGAAAGCCGAGTCGTCAGGGATTTTTTCATAAACAACGCGCTCTACTGGCTCGCCGAGTATCATTTCGACGGATTACGTCTGGATGCGGTCCATGCGATCACGGACGACTCCTCGCCCGACATCCTGACAGAGTTAGCCGCTACGGTACGCAGCACCCTGGATCTTGATCGTCAAGTTCATCTCATCCTTGAGAACGATCGCAACCAATCGCATTATATTCAACGCGCACAAAAACAACGCTGCCAACCTAAGACATATACAGCGCAATGGGACGATGACATCCATCACTCATTACACGTACTTATTACCGGGGAGCGCGACGGTTACTATGTCGATTATGCCGATCATCCCCTCAATCAATTAGGCCGGTGTCTCGTCGAAGGATTCGCTTACCAAGGCGAGAAATCGATTTTGAGAAAGGGCGCAGTCCGTGGCGAGTCTACCGCTGGCGTGCCGCTTACTGCATTTATCACCTTTCTTCAGAACCATGATCAAATTGGAAACCGCGCTTACGGTGAGCGAATAACCAAACTTGCCGAGCCGAGTGCTATCCGCGCAGCGACAGCAATACTTATGCTCGCTCCTTCGCCGCCAATGCTCTTCATGGGTGAAGAGTTTGGCGCCGAAACTCCATTTCTGTTTTTCTGCGATTTCGAAAAGGACCTTGCCACAGCTGTAACCGAGGGCCGGCGGAGCGAGTTCGCTCAGTTTGCACGCTTCAGCGACCCCGCCCAACGCGAAAGCATCCCCGATCCTAACGCGCCATCAGCCTTTGAGACCTCTCGACTTAACTGGAGCGCTCTTGATCAGTCCCATCATCAAGATTGGCTCAGCTTTTATCGACAAATGCTAATACTGAGGAGCGAACACCTTACGCCTCGACTCTCTGCCGCGTGCAAGCTGAAAGCGAGTTACAAGATTCGCGGAGATCGCGGCTTGATTGTGGATTGGAAGTTTCCAGACGACGCCTCTCTCACGCTTATAGCTAATCTTGGACCCACTCCGCTTCGAGGCATCGACTCGGCTCGCGGAACGGTTCTCTATGCTTCCGAGGTAGTCAGTGTAGACGCGCTGAAACAATCTAACTTGCCTGCATGGTCTGTAGTCTGGTCTCTGGCATCATGAACCCGCGCTCAGCCATTCCACGCGCGACCTATCGCTTGCAACTGAATCGCGACTTTACCTTCGCGCAGGCAACTGAAATTATTCCATACCTTGCTGGGCTCGGCATCAGTCACTGTTACATCTCGCCTTGTCTTAAGGCCCGCGCTGGAAGTATGCACGGATATGACATCGTCGATCACAACGCCTTCAATCCCGAGATTGGAAGCGCCGAAGAGTTCGATCGTTTTGTGGCTGCACTGCATGAGCATGACATGGGTTTGGTTCTCGACATTGTTCCCAATCACATGGCAGTTATGGGTAGCGACAATACGTGGTGGCTCGATGTGCTTGAGAATGGCGAAGCTTCGATTTATGCCAGTTACTTTGACATCGACTGGCGGCCGCTAAAAGAGGAACTCCAGGGAAAAGTTTTGGTTCCTGTGCTAGGCGATCATTACGGAGCAGTCCTCGAAAGTGGCGAACTGAAGCTGGTTTTTAACGCCGAACGAGGTGAACTTTATATTTCCTATCACGACCATCGTTTCCCAATCGACCCGAGAGAATATCCGCGCATCCTGCAGCGTTGTGCGGCCAAGCCTGCCGAAGTTCTTGGAGAGCAGAATCCAGACTTCCTCGAATTTCAGAGCCTGATTACCGCTTTCGGCCATTTACCTGAAAGACACGAAACCAGCCCCGAGCGCATGGCCGAGCGCAACCGCGACAAAGAGATTCACAAGCGCCGCTTAGCTGAACTCTGTGCCCGAGCGCCGGAGATCGCTGCCTGCATCCAGCAAAGTGTCGACTCGATCAACGGAAATCCCAACGATCCGGATAGCTTCGAAGAACTTCACGAGCTCATCAAGACGCAGGCCTTTCGCCTCGCCAATTGGAGAGTCGCCTCCGACGACATTAACTACCGGCGCTTTTTTGATACCAACGATCTCGCCGGCATTCGAGTGGAGAACGAGCGGGTATTCGAGGAAACTCACCGCTTGGTGCTCACATTAATAGCAGAAGGAAAAGTCGACGGCGTGCGCGTGGACCATCCCGACGGCCTCTACGATCCAGCCCAATATTTCGAGCGCCTCAACCGTAGCATGGCACTCGCCACAAACAAGCCGGAGAACGGACCCGGTAGCAAGCCCCACAAAGATTCGCACTATCTGATTATCGAAAAAATTCTTACCGGCCAGGAAAAACTGTCGACCGAATGGAAGGTGTGCGGCACGACGGGATACGATTTCGCGAATCTGGTCAATGGCTTATTCGTCGACCAGGCAGCCAGTAAGCGAATGGAGCGCATATACCGGAACTTTACCGAAGAGAATACCGATTTTGAAGATCTAGCCTACCGCAGCCGAAAACTCATAATGCGTGTTGCGTTGGCCAGCGAACTGAACGTCCTCGCCAGTCAGCTTACTCGTATCGCCCTCTCCAAGCGTCGAACCTGCGACTTCACTCTCAACAGTTTGCGCGATGCATTGACTGAAGTCGTGGCCAGCTTCCCGGTCTACCGGACCTACGTCACGCCCTCGGGCATGTCTGAGAGTGACGCACGCTACATCCGCACGGCCATCGCTGCTGCAAAATGGAGAAGCCCGGCCGCAGACACGAGTATTTTTGACTTCGTCAGCGACGTTCTTCTGACCCGCATTGCTGAAGGACAAGACGCCGCTTACCGAAATGCGGTTGCAGCCTTCGCCATGAAGTTCCAGCAGTTCACCGGTCCAGTAATGGCCAAAGGACTTGAGGACACCGCCTTTTACCGTTACAACCGGCTCGTGTCTTTGAACGAAGTGGGAGGCGATCTTCGTCGCTTCGGAATTACAACTGCTGACTTTCATGTTGCAAACCATGATCGTATCGACTCCTGGCCGCACACCATGCTGGCCACGAGCACCCACGACTCCAAGCGCTCAGAGGACGTCCGAGCCCGCATCAATGTGCTCTCCGAAATGCCGAGCGAATGGAGACTTAAGACGCGAGATTGGCGCCGCTTCAATCGCAGCCATAAACGCCTCGCGAATGACAAGCCCGCTCCTTCGCCGAATGACGAATACTTGCTTTATCAGACATTGATAGGCGCTTGGCCATTCGAATTGTCGACCGATCATTACGACGAGAATGAAGCAAAGGCTTTCCGCGAACGGATGGAGAAATACATGTTGAAGGCCATTCGCGAGGCCAAGCGGAATACGAGTTGGATCAACCAAAATAAAGAATACGAATCCGCTGTTACATCGTTCGCGCAAGTTCTACTCACCCCGGGACCAAAGAACAGATTTCTCGATGACTTTGTTCCTTTTCAGCGCCGCATCGCTCGTATTGGACTGTGGAATAGCCTGTCTCAGACGCTCTTGAAGCTGACGGCCCCTGGCGTACCCGACATTTACCAGGGGAATGAGCTGTGGGATTTCAGTCTGGTTGACCCGGATAATCGCCGCCCGGTTGACTATGCGCGTCGCCAGCAGATGTTCGAGAGCCTTCGCGAAATACGTGACGCCTCCGATGCCTCTTCCATTTCGAATTTGCTGCAGGCTCCGGAAGACGGACGCCTGAAGTTGTATTCGATCTGGAGAACCCTGTGCCTGCGGCAGGAGCACCCAGATCTTTTCAACAACGGCGAATATTTGACAGTAATAAGTGAAGGCGCGAAAGCCGATCACGTCGTTGCCTTTGCCAGAAAGTCCGGCACCTCGAGCATGCTTGTCGTCGCCCCACGTCTGGTGGCGACCCTGCTCAACGGCTCCGGCTCCGATTCTCCTCCACTCGGCCAGCAAGTATGGGGGGACACTCGACTGCTACTCCCGTTCTGCGGATGCGGCACGAAATATCGCAACGCGCTCACCGGCGAAATCTTGGACCTGGACGCTACGATGAATGTCGCCTCTCTCTTAGCAGCATTTCCTGCGGCCATCTGCGTGTCGGCATAAGCTCAACTTCAAATCGGCTGATGATGCGGTACTCCGGCACTCGTTCGGGTCGTAGCGCGCGCACGGCAACCGCATCCTCGCAAACCACATCGAACTCGTGATGTCAAAACGACATGAGCCATTGCCAGACGGCGTTTCCTCGACGTCTTCCAGGCCCCACAGGTTGCCGAAGAAGCAATTGGAACTCTTCCGTGACGTGCTCACAATTTTGGAGGGGAAAAAAATCCCCTTGGCTGTTTCCGGGACTTATGCGCTGCAAATGCACACCGGAATCTGCCGCGCCACGAAAGATCTCGATATTTTTCTTCGCGCGGAAGAAGCCTCCATCGCTCTAGCCTGTCTGGTAAAGCGCGGATACGAATGTGAAGTTCGCGACCCAGTCTGGCTCGCTAAGGTCTTTCGTGATAGATATTTCGTAGACCTGATCACCGGCATGAGTAATGCCGTGATAACCGTGGACGCTTCGTGGATCAAACATTCACACCCGGCTAGCGTTTTGGGCGTCGATACAAGGCTGCTGGCGCCGGAAGAACTTCTTGTGTCGAAACTTTTTGTCACCCGCCGTGAACGTTTTGATGGCGCCGATATTGCCCACATTATCTATGCCACCCGTGGCGAACTTGATTGGGGCCGCATCCTCCAACACGTCGGCGAGCATTGGGAAATTCTGCTGTGGGCACTTCTATTGTTCCGTTACGTGTATCCGAGCCAGAGCAATTTTGTCCCAGTAAATTTATGGCAGGATTTAATCGCGCGCCTTAGCGAAGCGGTCTCTAACCCCGATCCGAAACAGACATTTCGCGGCAGTTTGATCGACGATCGAATGTTTGCCATTGATCTCAAGGAGTGGGGGCTGGACAATGTTCTGCAGCGGAAACGTGCGGCACGCGAACCGATGATCGTCATCGGAAAAGAGTCGGATTGCATTTCAGCATAGGAATGCAGCATAACGACGTTCCGAAGTTTATTTTGAAGTTTATTTTCGATTTTTATTTAGATGAGAATTGCCGCCACAGCCGACCTCCACTTTGCGCCGCAACGCCATGGTCCATTGCGCAATGAATTGGATAAGGTTCGCGATGAGGCCGACGTGCTGGTCATCGCCGGCGATCTGACGAACTATGGCCGCCCCGACGAAATGGAGCCGCTGTTGAATGTCCTGGTGCGCGTTCGAGTGCCCGTGATAGCAGTATTGGGGAATCACGATTACGAATGTGATAAGCAGGGTGAACTGACCCGCCTGATGATTGACGCGGGCATCAAGGTTCTTGACGGAAGCGCCTACGAACGCGACGGTGTTGGCTTTGCCGGCACAAAAGGTTTTGTAGGAGGCTTCGGGCGAGGCTTATTAACTGCATTCGGTGAGTCTGAGATCAAAACCTTTGTGCGGGTCGGAATTGACGAGGCAGTTAAGTTAGAGCGCGCCATGGCGCAATTGCGCACCTCCAAAAGAGTTGTAGTCCTCCATTACTCTCCTATCGCTGGAACCGTAGAGGGCGAAGCTCCGGAAATTTTTCCTTTTCTCGGCAGTTCGCGGCTGGCAGAAGTGGTTGACCGCCACGGTGCGGACTTCGTCCTGCACGGGCACGCTCACAATGGCAAGCCTGACGGCGCCACTACGGCGGGCATCCCCGTGCACAATGTTGCGATCACGTTGCTGCAAGCCCAGAATCCGCCTGCGGCGTACCGGGTATTTGAAGTCTAGAATGAAACGGGCGTTAAATCAACAAAACACCCAAATTAATGGTGCTTAAAATACTGCACCGCACGCTCGTGCGCTTTGGCGGCCTTTCTGGTTCCAAATGTGCCGAGGTTGCGCCGACGGCCGGTCTTGGGATTTTTCTTACGCGAGTAGAGCCGGTACTCACCGCTTTTCAGCTTTCGAATCATAGAATACCTGTAATCACCCCTTGAGCCGGAGAGCAGAAGGCATGCATGTTGCATAACCTCACTGCTCTCCTGACTTATCTGACACTGACAATTAACTTTCGTCCATGTAGGTCACGTCGTACATTACGTCCCAGTTATGCCGCTCTTTGCCGGTTACGGCTAGGCAGAATCTCGGCTTCAGCCTGAAGCCAGTCTTCCATCTCAGATCCTCCAGCCTTCCCGCGTCGCTGCTCGTAAATCTGATAAGCGCGGACCCGTACCGCTTCTTGCACATCCCCCGGGCTCGAGGGTAATTGGAACCGTTCTTGTATCGATGACGGTGACTGTGATGATGGTGACTGTGTTGATCGGTATTCCCTGTTCGACTGAATTGACCGTTCTTGGGCCGGTGACTGCATCGATCGCTCGTGCCCAACTGAACGCATGGACCGTTCTTCTTCAATATTTTTCATTTTCGACTCCTTCTCCAAAGGCGCGCGGCCTTCAGCATGTATTGCAATTTTAAAGTTGTGATCAACGTTATTTAACGATGGAGCTCGTCGTGACGGGAGCTCAATAAGTTTCTCTGTACTTCGACTGTACACCCGTAGCGACACCTCGCAATTACAGTAATCCCTGTATTCAGCGTTAACCCGAGTTGTTCACAGCCAATGATCTTTCTGACAAATGATTTTTCTGACAAACGATCTTTCTGATAGACGACGGTTTTGCTCCGGCCAATCGCGCAAATCGCATAACGGCAACATCGTCGCGTTCTTCCGCCTCTAAGCGGAATGGAGGTAATCATGTCGCGGCGCAAAAGTATTTGGAAAGGTACAGGGGCTGGGTTAGCAGGTGGTTTGGCAGCTTCTTGGGTCATGAATGAATTCCAGGTGGGATGGTCGGCAGCCGCAAAGAAACTGAAACAAAACGGAAACTCTTCGGAATCCAATCATCAGAAATCGGAGGAGTCGGAGGACGCCACAATGAAGACGGCTGGAAAAATCTCCGAGACGGTACTGAATCGCCCGCTGACCAAAGAGCAAAAGAAGAAAGGTAGTCCCGTGGTCCACTACGCTTTCGGCGCTGCAATGGGTGCGCTTTATGGTGCAATGGCTGAAAAAGTGCCGGAGGTTAAATACGGATTCGGATTGCCGTTTGGTGTGGCCCTCTTTGTCGGTGCAGACGAGATCGCGGTGCCAGCGCTGGGACTCGCGCAATCGCCGCTCGAAACCAAGCCGCAGGACCACCTGTATGGACTGGTCTCGCACTTCGTATACGGCACCACAACCGAACTCGTTCGACGCGGCGTTAGAAATTATCTATAATTCCCGGCCCAGATCGCACCGTTTCTAAATCGCGGACCACCGGTTCTACGGTTGGATGGTGGTCTGCGAGTGGTCCGGCTTCTGCGTGACTTGCCCGGGCGTCGGCAATTGCGAAATATCCCAGCCTCCGCCCAAGGCTTCCACCAAAGCCACGGCGTCCGTCATCTCTTGAACCTGTAGACCGTTCAGAGTCTGCTGATCCGATAGAAGCGTGGTCTGCGCGATCAAGACGTCGAGATAGGGATCAATGCCCGTCTCGTACCGCACCTGTTCGAGCTGGAGAAACTTTTCCGCCGACGCCACCGCTTGCTGCTCCTGCTGAACTTCCTGCGAGAGAATGCGAACCTCGGCCAAACCATCCTCCGTCTGCTGGAATGCATTGAGCACTGTCTGACGATAGCTGGCTAGATCAGCATTGTAAGTAGCTACATACTGTTGAACCGTAGCACGGCGCAACCCAGCGTCGAAGATGCTCTCCGAAAGCGAAGCTCCAATGGACCAGAAACGGCTCGGCCACGCGAACCACTGTGTAAACGCCGAACTCTCAAACCCGCCGCCTGCGGCCAAAGTCAGCGTCGGATAATAGGCCGCATAAGCGATGCCTATCGTCGCATTGGCTTCCGCCATGGTGCGCTCGGCAGCTGCGACATCTGGCCTGCGCTGCAGCAACTCCGAAGGCACACCGACTGGAATCGGTGGCGGAGCCGTAGTCATCGGTTTAACAGGAATCGAAAAATTGGATGCCAGCTTGCCCACAAGCATCGCGATCGCGTGCTCATATTGCGCCCGTGCGATCGCCACATTCGTGGCCCCGGCCATAGCGGACTGCAGCGTGTTTTCAGCTTCGACCACCGAGATCTCGTTGTCAATGCCGAGTTCATAAAGCGACTTAGTGAGTTCGAGTGATTTCTTGTCCGCTTCGACCGTCTCGTTGTAAATCTTCTGCAGCATGTCTTGGCCGCGTATCTCGAAAAAGTATTCCGCCAGCGTTGCCTGTTCCGTCAGTCGCTCATTCTCCAGTTCCGCCGCGCTGACCTGTGCCGCATATTGCGCCTGCCGCACTGTGTTTCGGACTTTTCCCCAGAGGTCGGGTGTCCATGACGCATCTAATGGCATTGCATAAGTCGAGCTTTGCAACGACACATTGCTGCCGTTCGCGGTAACGGTGGCAGCACTCGCTCCCAGGTTTTTCGAAGCCTGCGTGCGAGAGATCGAGGGGCCAACCGATAGCGTCGGGAAGAACTGCGAGCGCGCTTCGCGCACCACCGCGCGAGCCGCCATGAAATTCTCAAAGTATTCTTTGATGTTCTGGTTATTGATATTGAGTTGTTCTTCGAGAGCATTCAGCTCGGGATCGTTGAAGATCTCCCACCACTTGCCACGAAGCATGGCATCAGACGGTTGGGCAACTTTCCAGCCTTCACTCTGTGGAAACTGCGTTGGCGATTCCTTATAGACGGAAGCATCCACCTCGTCCGCCGGCGGATGATACCTCGGCCCGACCACGCATCCTGATAGCATGAACAAGAGCGCAACCGAACCCAGAGTAGCCGCGGAACGCAAGATCTTTCGCCGGAAAATCATCATAAGGATTCTACCTGCACAACTTTTCGTTTCACTCCACCGCATCAGCTGGCCTCCGGAGCGATGGACGGAAGCGTGTCATGCTCTTTCTTCTGCATCCGTAGCCGCAAGCGATCAAGCGCCAGGTAAACCACCGGCGTGGTATAAAGCGTGAGCATCTGGCTCACGATCAATCCACCTACGATAGTAATTCCAAGCGGTTGTCGCAGCTCAGAACCCGTGCCCGTTCCAAACGCCAGCGGCAACGCGCCAAACAGCGCAGCCATCGTCGTCATCAGAATAGGGCGGAAACGGAGCATGCAAGCCTCAAAGATCGCGTCCCTCGTATTTTTCCCCTCCTGCCGTTCGGCCACCAGCGCGAAGTCGATCATCATGATTGCGTTTTTCTTCACGATGCCGATCAGTAGCACAATTCCGATGATCGAAATCACGTTCAGGTCTATCTTGAAAAGCATTAGCGCCAACATCGCCCCTACACTGGCCGAGGGCAGCGTCGAGATGATGGTCAGCGGATGCACCAGACTTTCGTAGAGCACGCCCAGCACGATGTAAACCGCGAGTAAAGCCGTGATCACCAGAACGGGTTCGGTGCTTAGCGACTGCTGATAAGCGAGCAGCGTCCCGGCAAAGAAACCACGAATGGTGGAAGGGGTTCCGAGTCTCTGCTGCATTTGGGCGATGCGCTGCGTGGCCTCGCTCAAGGAAACGCCATTTGCCAGATTGAACGACACCGTCACCGACGGGAACAAGCCGGTGTGATTTACCGCAAGCGGTATGGTACCCGATTCAGTGGTCGCGACCGCACGGATGGGCACATTGCCGGCGCTTGCCGAGCGTACATAGATCTGCTTAAGGCCTTGCGGACTCTGCCAGAATTGCGGCGCCACTTCAAGCACCACATAGTACTGGTTCAGTTGCGTGTAGATGATCGAGACTTCCGCTTGGCCGAAAGCGTCATAGAGCGAACTATCGAGTTGACTTGTTGTCAAACCCAGCTTGGCCGCGGTCGTCCGGTCATAGGTCAGCAGTTCGTGCAACCCGCCATTCTGTTGATCAGAGTTGACGTCCTGTAGCCCCGGAAGTTTCTTCATTTCGGCCAACAAAATCGGACCCCACTTCGTCAGGTCCTGAACGTTGTCGCATTGGATGGTGTATTGGTAGAGCGCGGCACTTCCTCGTCCCCCGATGCGCAAATCCTGGGCCGGCTGCAAAAACGCCGAAGCCACGGGCAAGCGATTCATCCTGGGACGCAGCCGGTTCAGGATGTCGAAAGCGCTAATCTTGCGCACATTCAGCGGCTTAAGCGCGATGTAGATAAAACCGGAATTAAGCGTGCCGCCGCCGCCAGTGAACGCGATCACGTTAGCGACGGCCGGATCGCTCTTGATGACTCCAACCAGCTGTTTGATCGAATCGTCCATCACCGGGAAGGAAGCATCCTGCGGTCCCTGCAGCTGTCCGATCAATGCACCCGTATCCTGCTGCGGGAAGAAGCCCTTGGCAATTTTCATGATGATCGCAACATTTAACGCGATCGTAAGCGCCAAGGTCACAAGCATGAGCGCTGAATTATCGAGCGCCCAAAGCAAGGTGGTGCGATACGTATCGAGCATCCACGTAAAAAACTTCTCGCTCGCCCGGTAGAGTCGGCCATGCTTTTCCTCACCGGTCCCCTTCAGCAGGTAGGCGCACATGGTAGGCGTTGTCGTTAACGAAATCACCATCGACACGACGATGGCAGTGGACAACGTCACTGCAAACTCGCGGAAAAGCCGGCCAACGATACCACCCATCAGCAGAATGGGAATGAACACCGCGATCAGCGACATGCTGATGGAAAACACGGTGAATCCAATTTCTTGTGCGCCCTTCAGCGCCGCCTCGAAGGGTTTCAAACCCAATTCCAGATGGCGTGAGATGTTCTCCATCACCACGATGGCGTCATCCACCACGAATCCAGTCGAAATGGTAAGCGCCATCAGCGAGAGATTGTCGAGGCTGTATCCGAACAGATACATAACCGAGAAAGTGCCGATCAGAGAAACTGGAACAGCGACACTCGGAATAAGCGTGGCGCGCGGGCTGCGCAAAAAAACGAAGACCACCAAAATGACCAGCAACACCGAGATCATCAAAGTGCGTTCTACGTCTTTTACCGAAGCCTTGATGGTCGTGGTTCGGTCGAGAACGATCGTGGTATCGATGCCTTGGGGAATTGCAGCCTTCAGAAACGGCAGCTCGCTGCGGATATTCTCGTTGGTCTGAATGATGTTCGCGCCCGGCTGGCGAAAGATAATCATCATGACAGCAGGTATGCCGTTCAGAAATCCGCCAGAACGAATGTTCGAGACCGCATCGGTGACCTGAGCCACGTCTGAGAGCCGCACCGCCGCACCGTTGTGGTAGCCGATCACAATCGGCTTGTAGTCCGCGGCGGTTGAGATCTGATCGTTGGCAAGGATGTCTGCCGTCACGGAGCCAACCGTCAGTTGTCCTTTGGCCAGGTCAGCATTCTGCGTACTCAACACCGACTGCACGTTCGACAGCGTCAGACCATAATTATTGAGTTGGGTAGGATTGACATCGACACGCACTGACGGCAGCGAACTGCCTCCCACTGATACTTGTCCAACGCCGTTGATTTGAGAAAGCTTTTGCGACATCACGGTGGAGGCTACGTCATACAATTTGCCGGTATCGAATTTGGTGGAAGTCAGGCCGATGATCATGATCGGAGCATCGGCCGGATTCACCTTTCTGATAAGTTGGATTGGCGGGCAGATTTGCCGGCAAATACGTGCGCGCCGCGCTGATGGCCGCTTCCACATCACGCGCGGCGCCATCGATATTGCGGCTCAAGTCGAATTGAATCGTGATCGACGTGGTCCCAAGCGAACTTGCGGAGGTCATTTCCGTGACCCCCGCAATATGGCCGAACTGCCGTTCCAGCGGCGTAGCAATCGAAGACGCCATGATCTCCGCGCTCGCCCCCGGCAAACTGGCTCCGACAGAAATGGTTGGAAAGTCGACTTGCGGCAGCGGAGAAACCGGCAGCACCGTAAACGCGATCGCCCCGGCGATGGCGACGGCGATGGTCAGCAAAGTCGTCGCCACCGGCCGCCGAATAAAAAGGCTGGAGGGGTTCATGACTGCTCCGGTTTCGGAGGACCGCCCGGGTTTCGCGCCGAACTTCGCCTGACCTTTCACCGCCATGCGGGCCAGAGCGCGAGAATCGCCGCCCAAGGTTGTCAAAGAAGATATAAATCACCGGAGTGGTGTACAGCGTAAGTGCCTGGCTCAGCAAAAGCCCGCCAACCATGGCGATGCCAAGCGGACGTCGAATCTCCGATCCGATGCCTCGTCCCAGAGCCAGCGGCAGGCCGCCCAGCAACGCCGCCATCGTCGTCATCATGATTGGGCGAAAGCGCAACAAGCTGGCTTCGTAGATCGCATCGGTGGCGTTCTTGCCATGCTCGCGCTCAGCTTCGAGCGCGAAATCCACCATCATGATTCCATTCTTCTTCACAATACCGATCAGCAAGATGATGCCGATGATGGCCACCACGCTCAGATCCTGCCCGAACAGCATCAGCGCCAGCAACGCTCCCACGCCGGCAGAGGGAAGAGTAGAAAGGATGGTTACGGGATGAATAAAGCTTTCATAAAGCACGCCGAGCACGATGTATACCGTGACCAGTGCGGCCAGAATCAGCAGAGGTTCGTTCGACAGCGAATTTCTGAATGAAGCCGCCGTGCCCTGAAAATCCGCCTGGAGGCTGGCCGGCATGTGCATGTCTTTCTGCACCTTGTCGATCACCGAAATCGCGCTCCCTAATGCCGCATTGGGCGCCAGGTTGAACGAAACCGTCACTGACGGGAACTGCCCCTGATGGTTGATCGATAACGCCTCAGAAGTATTTTCGAAGTGAGTAAATGCACTCAGTGGCACAGAATTACTAAACGCCGAACTTGTAGTGGTGTTGGCGGAAGAGCTAGCCGTCGATGATCCGGTCGAACTGTTGCTCGGTGAAAGCGCATTTACCGGAGCAATAAGAACAGAAGAAGACGGCGTGTAAAGAACGGATGTCGTAGTGGCATTCGAGCCGGCAGACGCAGATCCAGAGGCCGCAAATGAAGAGGATGCCCCCGGCCCCGAGGTACCTGCTGAGGCGTTAGCCTGAATATAAAGATCGTGCAGAATGTTGGGGTCCTGCTGGAACTTCGGCTGCGTTTCAAGGATCACATGGTACTGGTTGAGCTGCGTGTACATCGTGTTGATTTGCCGTTGTCCGAAAGCGTCATACAAAGTATTGTCGATGGTGGAAGGCGCGATCCCAAGCCGCGACGCAGTGGGGCGATCGATAACCAGCGAAACCGCCAGCCCGCCGGTCTGTTGGTCGGTTGCCACATCCTCAAGTTCGGGTAAAGATTTTAGTTTCGCGACGAAGCGATTGGTCCACAGATTAAGCTCATTCGCATCCGGATCCTCGAGCGTGTACTGATACTGAGTACGACTCACACGATCGTCAACCGTGATGTTTTGCACCGGCTGCATGTAAAGCGAAACACCCGCCACTTTTTGCAGGCTATTCTGCAGTCTGCGAATAACATCCGCCGCGCTGGTATGGTTGCGATCCGGCAGGTCCTTCAGATTGATCGACATGCGTCCGCTATTGAGAGTCGTGTTAGTGCCGTCCGCGCCAATAAAGGAAGAAAGACTCTGAACCGCCGGGTCCTGAAGTATCACCTTCGCCAGTTCCTGCTGCTTTTCAGACATTGCGTCAAACGAGATATTTTCGGGAGCCTGAGAAATGCCCTGGATCACGCCCGTATCCTGCACCGGGAAAAATCCCTTGGGAATCAGAATGTAGAGAATCACGGTGAGAACCAACGTTCCGAGAGCGACAAAAAGAGTGATGGTTTGATACTCCAGCACAACTTTCAAAGTGCGCCCATAGAACGCGATCATGCGCTCGAAAACGCGCTCGGAAGCCTGATAGAAGCGACCCTGGTTGTTTTCACGCCGCAAAATTCGCGCCGACATCATCGGGGTCAGGGTCAGCGATACCACAGCCGAAATAACAATCGTGACCGCGAGCGTAACCGCGAACTCCCGGAAAAGCCGGCCCACCACATCGCCCATGAACAACAACGGAATCAGCACGGCAATCAGCGAAACCGTCAACGACACGATCGTGAATCCGATCTGTTCCGCTCCCTCCAGCGCCGCCTCCATCGGCGGTTTGCCCTCCTCGATGTAACGCGAGATATTTTCGATCATGACGATGGCGTCATCCACCACAAAGCCGGTGGAGATAGTCAGCGCCATCAGTGAAAGGTTATCCAGGCTGTAGCCCAGCGCGTACATGGCCCCGAACGTGCCCACCAGCGATAGCGGCACCGCCACGCTGGGAATAATGGTGGCGTAGAGACTTCGCAGAAAAAGAAAGATCACCAGCACTACGAGGCCGATCGTCAGCATCAGTTCGAACTCGACGTCGGCCACCGAAGCCTGAATCGCGGTCGTCAAATCGGTAAGGGTCGTGACGTGAATCGAAGCGGGAAGGTTGGCTTCGAGCTGCGGCAACAGCGCCTTGATGGACCTGACCACGCTGATCGTATTGGCGCCCGGCTGGCGCTGGACATTCAAAATCACGGCGGGCGTCAGGTTCATCCACGCCGCTTGTTTGGTGTTCTCGATGGCGTCGACGATCTCCGCCACCTGCGTGAGCATTACGGGTGCGCCATTGCGGTAAGCGACTACGACACTGCGATAATCGTTACTGCTGACCAGTTGGTCATTCGAGTCGATCTGATAGTCCTGCCGCGGTCCGTCAAAATTGCCCTTCGCGGCGTTCACGCTGGCGTCGATAAGAGCCGTGCGCACGTCCTCGAGATCGATACCGTAGGAAGACAATTGCTGCGGATTGACGCGAATTCTCACCGCCGGCTTCTGCCCGCCGCTGATGCTCACCAGGCCGACGCCATTCAACTGCGACACCTTCGGAGACAGTCGCGTATCGACCAGGTCTTCAACTTGCGACAGCGGGACGTCGTTCGAAGTTATGGCGAGCGTGAGTATGGGCGCATCCGCTGGGTTCGTTTTGCTGTAGATCGGCGGCGCCGGCAGGTTGGAGGGCAGATAACTCTGCGCCGCATTGATGGCCGACTGCACTTCCTCTTCGGCAACGTCAATGTTCAGGGTCAAAGAGAACTGCAACACGATGACTGACGTTCCCCCCGAACTCGTGGAGGTCATCTGGCTGAGTCCCTGCAGCTGGCCGAATTGCCGCTCCAGCGGCGCGGTCACGGTCGTCGCCATCACGATGGGGCTGGCGCCAGGATAGAAAGTAACCACCTGAATTGTCGGATAATCGACCTCAGGCAGCGCCGAGACCGGCAACTGGGTATAGGCAACCAACCCAACCAGCAAAATCGCGGCCATCAGTAGCGAGGTCGCGACGGGCCTCAGAATGAAAGGGCGAGACGGACTCACGGAGCTGGACCCTCGCTCGTGGCAGCCGGCAGCGGAGTCTTGGAGACCACAATTTTGGAGCCGTTTTGCAGCTTCTCAAAGCTGCTATTGGCAACCACATCACCAGGATTGATTCCCTGTACCGCCGTCTGGCCCGCGTCCACCACACCTGTTTTGATGTTGCGGATCTGCGCCTCTCCATTCTGAATGAGATAGACAAACGCTGTCTGGCCGTTATGTTGAATCGCAGAGGTCGGGATCAAAGTGACGCCCTGCAGAGTCTTCACCAGCAGCCTGGTGTTCACGAACTGGTTCGGAAACAGTGTGCCCTTCTTGTTGTCGAAGGTCGCCCGCATCTTCACCGTGCCCGTGGTGGTATCGATCTGGTTGTCAGTGGTCAGCAGCTTTCCCGCGGCAATCTTGTTCTGATTTGTCCGATCATAAGCATCCACTTCAAGCCGCTTTTTTCCCGGTCCTATTTGCGCCTCCACCTCGCCAAGGCTGTCTTCGGGGATGGTGAAGATTACGCTAATGGGATCCACCTGGGTAATCACAACTAGGGGCGAGCTCGTGGTCGCATTGGATTGCACAACATTGCCGGGATCGACCAATCGCAGTCCGACGCGACCGGTAATCGGCGCAGTAATATGGCAAAAAGCAACCTGGACTTTGTCATATTGCACCGTTCCCTCATCCAGCTTCACCGTGCCCTTATCCTGAAGCACGATCTTTTCCTGATCATCGAGCGTCTGCTTTGGAATGCCGTTCTTCGCCCACGCGTCGCGGTAACGTTGCAGATCCATGGTTGCCTGTTCGAGTACGTAGGTATCGCGCTCCAGCGTTCCTTCGGCCTGCAGAAGCTGGGCCGCGAACGGTCGAACATCGATCTCGATCAAAGGTTGGCCTTTGTGAACCATTTGGCCTTCGTGATAGAGGACCTGGCTCACCAGACCCGTGACTTCGCTGGTAATCGAGGCAGTGTAGATTGGGGTGACCGTGCCAATCGCATCCAGATAAACCCCGATATTTCCCTTCTGCGCGGTTGCGATGGTGACTGTAACCGGCCCTCCCCCACCCCGCCGGGACGACGCGGCCTTCTGTGTATTGTCGTGATGCCGCAGCACCAGGACAAAAATCACCCCAAACACCAGCAAAATCGCCAACCAGATGAACAGCCTCGTCAACTTCGACTGATGGCGATTCGGCGGAGGCGCATGCCCGTACTCGTCGTTTACACGCGCTTGATCCGCGGTCTCATTACGCCGCTGCTCCTTCGTCGGCGGCTGGTTCTCGGACTTCTGCGGCTGGTTCTCGGAGTCATTGTTCTGCTGCTCATTGACCCGCGGACGGCGCTCGGGATCCATTGGCGAAGCGGGCGGTTTATTTTCCATCCGGACTTTCTTGCGTCATCTGATGTTTGATGTCGCCTTCCTGCCTGCCGAAGCGTGCATTGTTAGTATCTGGAGTCGAGACAACCGCACATTGTTGCGTGGACATTGCGGCGCTAAGCGTTCACGTGCCAGCATCTGCCCGATCTCCAGTTGTCGATTAGCATTGCGAGACACAATTCTCTTATCCAGCCGTTAACGCCGTCAAGCCGGAGCGGCGAGCTTGCAGTTCGAAACTTCTATTTAGAACCAGTTTTTCGTCCCATTCTTCTCAATTAATGCCGGGCACGCCGAGTTTCGTAAATTTTTTACTCATCATTCGATAGAAACATCATTTTGCGGCGGAGGGAGTAAAGAATCGTAACGGAAGGTAAATCTTCGTAAGGGGGTTGCAAACTCGTCGCCCGACGCCTTGCCATGACCGCGAGCCATCCTCCAATAAAGCGTTTTGAGGACTAACCATGACAGCGAATTGAGTGCAAGAGGGTTCCCCCTGCAAGCCAGCGTTGAAACGCATACAGTCCCCTGAAATGGCATTTTCCAGTTGCAACCCCCTGATTACCGATCAACTGTGATACGCGTCACAGCAGTTAGCGCGTTGGAAAGCTCACTATTATGTGTATTCTCGTTGTTGCATTAAACAATACTTTGCACGGAGAACACAGATGAAGCAAATTGCAACACGGATGTTAACTTTCGCAGCTGCATTGGCCTTTGTTGTCACTCTCTCCCTGACGGCGCGCGCGCAAGACGGTGCGGCACTTTACAAAGCAAAATGCGCGATGTGCCACGGCGCGGATGGAAGCAAAATAAGCGCCCACAATCTGCAAGGCGAGGGCGCGCAGAAAATGTCCGACGCCGATCTCGCGGGGATCATTACGAACGGTAAGCCCCCCAAGATGCCTCCCTCAAAGTCGCTAAAGCCAGAGGAGGTTTCGGCCGTTGTTGCTTACGTCCGCACTCTAAAAAAGTAACCGGACTTTCGTGGTACCGGGAGCTTGAGGTTGTCCAGCGCAGCGCGTGATGCGCGCTAAAGCGTGTAGTGCGTCTGCGTATATCGCAGGCTACAGAATCAAGGAGAGCAGAAACTTCAATGAATCTGCGAGAACGCTTTCGAGGGTGGTCGGAACCGATCTATTTCCTGGGCCAGAATCCCATTACTTTAACGGGTGCCGTCATCACAACGAGCACAGCCCTGACCACCATCGGCTTCTGGTTTTATGACGTCTTCTTGCCAGGACCGCCTCATCCCTACATTGGTCTTCTCGTTTATCTGATTCTCCCTGGAGTTTTTGTTTTTGGCCTGCTGCTCATCCCATTAGGAATCTGGCTCAGGCGGCGTAGGCTGCACGCCACCGGCGAACTGCCCCGAACCTTCCCTGCCATCGATCTCCAGTTGCCCGTCGTCCGGCGAACCTTGGAGTACATAGCCGTCGCCACCGTTCTCAACCTCCTGATTGTTGGCACCGCGTCGTACCGCGGCGTGGAGTACATGGACTCAACGAGCTTCTGCGGGAAAACCTGCCACACCGTGATGGAACCCGAATACACTGCCTATCAGAATTCCCCTCACGCTCGTGTCGCCTGCGTCGACTGTCACATCGGCCCCGGCGCAGGATGGTTTGTTCGATCGAAGCTCTCCGGCTTGCGCCAGGTCGTCGCGGTCACCTTTCACACCTATTCGCGCCCCATCCCTTCCCCGGTTAAGTATCTACGCCCGGCGCGCGAAACCTGTGAGCAGTGCCACTGGCCGCAGCGTTTCACCGGCGACAAGTTCCTCGTCAACACAAGCTATAAGGAGGACGAAAAGAATACGCCGCAGACCGACGTGCTCCTGCTGAAAGTCGGCGGACGCACCTGGCAGGGCTCCGTTGGCATACACGGTCATCACCTTGCCGATAACGCCCGCATCCGCTACATCTCGACCGACTTTGAGCGACAGACGATCCCAGTCGTCGAATACACCGACGATCAAGGCAAAACCACCGAGTTCGTCTCCACCGACGCGAAAGCGACCAAAGCACAACTGGATAAAGGCGAGCATCGCGTGATGGACTGCGTCGATTGCCACAACCGTCCGACTCACGCCTTCGAACTGCCCGAAAACGCAGTGGACAAGCAAATGTCGCTCGGCCACATCAGCCCCGAGCTTCCCTACATTAGAAAAAAAGCGGTCGAGGTTCTTAAGGTGGACTATCCCGCCCGCGATGTAGCTGAGCATCGCATCATCGAAGAACTCAACAACTTCTATCGCACTAATTACCCGCAGATCTATCAAACCCGTCGCACGTTGGTTGAGCAATCGGGCAAGGAAGTAGCAGCGATCTACCTGCGCAACGTCTTCCCCGACATGCGAGTGACCTGGGGAGTTCACCCGAACAATCTCGGACACAACGACTCACCGGGCTGCTTCCGTTGTCACGACGGCAGCCATACCAGCGCCGATGGCCAGACCATCACCAACGACTGCAGCGCATGCCACAACATTCTGTCGTCTGGAGAGGAGAATCCCAAGATTCTGACTGACTTGGGAATGAAGTGACCATGAGCACCGAAAGTCCCACTTTGCCGAATGGCGAGTACCTCGAAAGGTGTCCCATTAATTGCTCAAAAGTTTTTTATCCAACTTTTATTCTTTCAATCTGTCTTCTTTTTATTTGCATTCTGGCGCCAGCTCAGGTTCAAGCCCAAGTTCGAGACGACGCAAAGCCCGCTCAACCGCTCAAGCAAGACGAAACTTGCCTCGCCTGCCATGGCCAAGCCGGAATGAAGTCGGAAAAAGGCCGAAGCATTTCCATCGATCCGGCAAAACACGCCAGCAGCGTGCACGGTATTTTGGGCTGCACCGACTGCCACGCCGATATCAAAGATTTTCCCCATCCCGCCAAAAGAGCAAAGGTAGAATGTTCAACCTGCCACGCCGACGAATCCTCCCACATCTCGGCCAGTATTCATGGCGCAGCCGATGTAAAGTGCCAATCGTGTCATGGCGATCCCCATGAAGTGACAGCTGCCGCTCAGACTGCGCCCGCAAAGTGCGAGCAATGCCACGCCGATGAACTCAAGGATTTCCGCCAAAGCATTCATGGACAAGCAGCCGCAAAAGGCGATCCAGACGCGCCAAACTGCATGTCTTGTCACGGTCCAGTGCATCAGATCGTCACCGCAAGCGATGCAGCTTCACACGTAGCCAAGAAAAATCTTCCTGACACCTGCGCCAGCTGCCACAGCAATCCGCAGTTTCTCTCGCGCCATGAGATTCCATTCGCGCATCCCGTCGAACTCTACAAACAAAGCGTCCACGGGCGAGCCGTAGCCGACGGAGACAGCGCTGCCGCAACCTGCTCCGACTGCCACGGAAGCCACAACATCCTGCCTGCGAAGGATGCGCGCTCCAAAGTCAGCCACTGGAATATTCCGTCAACCTGCGGTCAGTGCCACTCCGAAATCAGCAAGACCTATCTCGAAAGTGTCCACGGCCAAGCCATGCTGCAAGGCAACTCGGGTGTTCCCGTGTGTAGCGACTGTCACGGTGAACACTTGATCCTCGCGCCAAAAGAGCCGGCATCGCTGGTAAATGCATCGCGCGTCTCTATCGCCACCTGCGGACGATGCCATAACGACGAACGTCTCGCCCTGCGCTACAACCTGCCCACAGATCGAGTGCCTTCCTACGCCGATAGCTATCACGGACTCGCCGCACAAGGCGGATCGCAGAGCGTTGCCAACTGCGCCTCCTGCCACGGCGTGCACAACATTTTTCCGTCGAAAGACGCGCGCTCCACTGTCAACGCTGCCAATCTTTCAAAAACCTGCGGAGCCTGCCACGCCGGCGCTGGCACCCACTTCGTCATCGGGCCAGTGCACGTTCGCACTTCAACCGGCGACGCTCACTTCGTCGTCAAGTGGATTCGCTGGACCTATTGGACATTGATACCGATGACCCTCGGCTTCATGATCCTGCATAACCTGATCGACTTTCTAGCGAAGCTCAGGCGCGGCCGCCCGCTGCACCACAGCACCGCCAAAGTCACGCGGATGAATCGAAACTTCCGCATCGCTCACTGGGGAGTGATCCTCAGCTTCCCAACTCTGGTAATCACCGGCTTTGCGTTGAAGTATCCGGAGGCATGGTGGGCGCGTCCGCTGTTGCTCTGGGAGCGCAATTTCAGCTTCCGCGGCTCCGTCCATCGCAGCGCGGCAGTCATACTCGTCGCCGCGACGCTGTATCACGTGATTCACCTGGCAATCAATAAGCGTGACCGCGTCTTCCTGAAAGCCATGCTGCCGCAGTTCAAAGACGCGACCGACATGGTGCAGGTCTTCACCTACAATCTCGGACTCACAAAAGTTGAACCGACGTTCGCGAAGTTCAACTACGCGGAGAAGCTCGAATACCTCGCCTTCATGTGGGGCACACTGGTGATGACCGTCTCCGGCCTTCTGTTATGGTTCAACAATTTCACCCTGCGCTATTTACCCAAGTGGGTATCGGACGCAGCCACAGCCGTTCATTATTACGAGGCTTTGCTCGCAACCTTCGCCATCCTGATCTGGCACTCCTACATGGTGCTCTTCGATCCACTCGTCTACCCGATGGATACAGCCTGGCTGGACGGCAAAGTCCCAGCCGACCATTACCGTCATTCGCGGCCAGCGTACTATCGCGCCCTGCAGCAGGCTCATCTGATCGAGACGCCGACCGAATCTTCCGAGCATACGGGCTCTGAACGTCGGGATTCCGATCATCGCGATGACCGTGGAGCAGACTTAGCTACAGGTGGCGAAGCGCCGGCGAAGACTTAGCAACGCCGCGACGGGGATGGGTGACCCCTTTTCCCATACCATTAGAATCGTGGGATAAGCAGGTCGTTTTCGCAGATAATGGGCCACCCGCCCGGAAATGTATCCCCATCAACGTAAATGCTCATGGGATTTTGCTTAAGCGAAGGGGGGAGGGCGGGCCGGAGGAAGATGACCGGCCCATCCCGAGCGTGTTCGTTCTACGCTGTGATCTTCATGCCGTAATCAGTGATTCCAGGGCAACGCGATTCGGGATCACCAGCGTGCATCCGTTCTGCAGGATAAGTCTTTGCTTTTTGAAACCTGCAAAAAGACGGCTGACGGTCTCTCGGGAGGTGCCGATCATCTGTCCGATCTCTTCGTGCGTCAGCGCCAGCTTCATCTGGCTTGGGTTCTTGGCTTCGGTGTTCTGGTCCAGCCATCCCACGAGCAATCGCGCCAGCTTTTCGCTGGCTGAATCGGAGAGCATGAGGTCGCGGATTTCACGGCAGGTTGCGGCGTAATCTCCGCTGATGTGCTGCGTGACCCAGAGAGCGAATTCGCCGTGTTGACGCATGAGGCGGAGCAAATCGCTTTGCCGCAAGAAGGTAATCTCGGACGGCTCCTGAACCTCGGCCGACGCTTCATACGGACGCCCCGAAACGACCGAGGCAACGCCCAGCGGGCAACCGGCTTCGACGATGCGCAGAATCAGCGTGCGTCCGTCACTGCCGCAGATGGAGAGTTTCACCCGGCCGCGGCGCACGATGAACACTCCGCGCGGAGCCTGGTCTTCGCCGAACAGAAGCGCTCCCGTTGGATAGGTCGTCGTCAGGGAGACCTGTTCAACCGCGTCGGCTACGGCTGGACAAAGATCGCTGAACGTCTTATCCAGAGTTTTGGCCAAAGGCTTAAGTATCGATGCCATTTTCTGGACGCTGTTTACGATATGTGTGGCCATGTATTGCCTCCGCTCACATATCCTTTATCGGCAACTTCCTCGCCATTCTTGCACGATCAGCGAAAGGTTGGGCGCAATCATGCTAAGTACAACAAAATACATTGTTTGTCATCGGAAACCGAAACGGGAATTGGCTCGGCTGAAGTACGGGTTCTGCTTCTGGGTGCGTGCTTTCCCACAGCGATGTGTGATCGCCATCACCGACCTCGTGGTTACCTGACCAAGGTGTGCGTGCGGTCGCGCCGATTCAGATTCGCGGCGCTTTCATCCCAATGTCGTATGGATCGTATTCAGCAGCGCAGTTCGGCTAAACGGTTTTTCGAGAAGCGTTATGCCGCGTTTCAAGACTTCGCGTTCGGCGATAAGTTCTCCGGTATAGCCTGACATAAATACGACTTTCAAGGTCGGATTGGTCGCACTAAGACGCTCAACTAATTCCGGACCGCTCATGCGGCGCATGACCACATCGGTCAGCAGCAAATCGATTGGACCAGAGTGAGTCGCCACCGATTCAAGAGCGGATTTTCCGTCGTCAGCCTCGATTACGTCGTAGCCATGTTCTCGAAGCATTTGACTGGTTAGACCACGCATGAGTTCATCGTCTTCCACGAGCAGGATCGTCGTTCCATGCCGTTTGGGACTAACGGTCTCTTCCTCAGGCTGGGAGGCGAGGCCGATCTTGTGATCTGCACTTGGCAGATAGATTTTAAAGGTCGTGCCATGCCCAAGTTCGCTATAGACGAGAATGTGTCCCGCGCTCTGCTTCACGATGCCATAGACAGTGGCAAGGCCAAGTCCAGTTCCCTTGCCGATCTCTTTGGTGGTAAAGAAAGGCTCGAAGATACGCGCGACAGTGGCTCCATCCATGCCGCTACCGGTATCGCTGGCTGCCAGCACGACGTATTTTCCCGCAGGCATATCCTGGTGCTGCTCGGCAAAGTTCTCGTCAAATTTCACCGCGCCGGTTTCAAGGATGAACTTGCCGCCGCGAGGCATGGCATCGCGCGCATTAACTGCGAGGTTGACAACGATTTGGTCGAGCTGACCTGGATCCGCCTCGACCACCGCGGTTGGCGCTTTGGAGACGATAAGAACTTCGATGTCCTCTCCCATGAGCGGGCGCAGCAGCTTGCTGACGTCTCGCAGGCGTTCGTTCAGATCGAGGACGCGCGGCTGGATGACCGAGGTCCGGCTAAAGGCAAGCAATTGTTTAGTAAGCGACCGTCCGCGATCGGTCGCTTTTCTGATGTTATCGACATAAACCGACGATTCGGCGCTGGAATCGATACGATCGCGGAGGAACTCCGAGCAAGCGTTGATAATCCCGAGTATGTTGTTGAAGTCGTGCGCGACGCCGCCCGCCAGGCGGCCGATGGCTTCCATCTTCTGCGCCTGACGAAGCTGGCTTTCAGCCCGCTTCTGCGAGGTGATATCGCGTGCAATGACCGAGGCTCCGACGACGTCGCCGATGGCGTCGCGCAAGGGAGATACGGAAAGTGAGACGTCGATTTGACGGCCGTCTTTGGTCATTCGGGCGGATTCGTAATGCTCGGTACTTTCACCTCGCGCGATTCTGCGCAGAATCTCGGGAATCTCGTCCTTGCGGTCGCTAGGCGCCAGAATCGATATATGCTTTCCGACGGCTTCATCTGGAGTGTAGCCATAGACACGCTCCGCACCTTTGTTCCAGCTGGTAATAATGCCGTTCAAGTCTTTGCTGATGATGGCGTCCTCGGAAGTATCGATTATCGACGCCAGCCGCGAGCGGTATTCGCCCAACTGTTCGATGGTTCGCTGATGCAATTCTTCGTTCGCCCGGCGCAGCTCTTCGTCGATCCTCTTGCGATCGCTGATGTCGCGGATCGCGCTCAACACGAAGGTTCCACTCTCGGTAGAAACGGGGCTAAGGCTGATTTCTACGGGAAATTCCGAGCCGTTTCGCCGCCTTCCAAACAGCTCCAGATCAGCGCCCATCCGCCGTATTCTGGGTGCATTTGCGAAGTTCTGGCGATGATGATGATGCTGACCGCGAAAGCTTTCCGGAACCAGCATTTCCACCTTCTGGCCAATTAATTCTTCGCGCTCGTAGCCGAATAGTTCCTGGGTCTGTGAATTGACCTGAAGAATGGTTCCATCGCGATCAACCGCGATGATGGCGTCCGGAAGAGCTTCCAGCAGGTCGCTGGAGAGTATCACTGCACTCATATTCTGAGGCGAAAGAGTTGGGCCGAGCTCATCACTATTTGCAGAACGTCCCAAGATGTAACCCCACTGATAACAACGTTCAAGATAATTTAGTCGGAACGCACTGTTCTGTAAAGGCGACCATACCGGCTAAACAGAGCTCAAATTGTGCCCGCGTTGTTGGCGCGGCGGTGTAATAAATCGCACTGCGATGGCATCCATTTCTCACTGCATTTGCACAAGCCGCGATGTTACGTTTTTGTTGGCCTGAGCTCGCGGAAATCCCAGACAAGCAGATGATGCGGAGCGAGAGCCCTCGCCAACAGACCCATTTCACAAAGAAAAGGAGTCATTATGTTTGCAAGAATTCTTGATTGCGAAGTGAAATTCGACAAGAAAGAGGAGTTCGTCAGAGTGCTAAAAAGCCAGGTACTGCCGATTCTCAAGAAACAAAGCGGTTTCCTGGAAATTCTGCCCTTCTTCCCAGAGAAAGCGAGAGAGGGAAGAGTGATCAACATCAGCCTGTGGGCGACCCGGCCCGATGCCGAGCGCTATGAAAGAGAGACCTATCCTAAAGTGGCTGATATCGTGAAGCCGTTCCTGGCTGCGCCAATCGTCGTGGCCCATTACAATCTCGAGACCACACTCTGTGAGCACTTCGTCACGGCATTGACCGCATAGAAATTGCTCTCCGAGAGGACGACGATTCGAACCCCGAGGCACGCGCCCCGGGGTTTTTATCATGGAGACGCTGCCGCCCAGTTTCAGCAGCGCATCAATAAAATTGTGAAATTCGTCACGTGCGATAATTGTATCCGCCGAGCATGACGAAGGACGTCCGAATCCATCAGATCCAGCCTACGACTCCGAGTTATGACGCCATTCTCGTTGTTTCCTTCGGCGGCCCGGAATCTCGCGAAGACGTAATTCCCTTCCTCGAAACCGTGCTTCGCGGTCGCAATATTCCGCGTGAACGCCTGCTGACTGTGGCCGAGCACTACTACCACTTTGAAGGCAAGAGTCCAATCAACCAGCAAACGCGAGAACTGATCGCCGCTTTGCAAGCAGAGTTGCAAAGGCATGGACCAAATCTGCCAATCTACTGGGGAAACCGAAACTGGCATCCATTTTTGTCCGAGACCTTGGAGAAAATGAAACAGGATGGCATGCGGCGAGCTTTGGGCTTTGTCACTTCGGCCTATAGTTCCTACTCTGGATGCCGCCAGTATCGCGAAGATATTGCGCGGGGACAGGCTGAAGTCGGGCCAGCCGCACCCGCGGTCGACAAAGTACGAGCCTTCTTCAATCACCCCGCCTTTGTCGAGGTCACCGTGGAGCGGGTGCGCGATGCGCTGATTGATATTCTTCCGAACACTCGAAGGAACGTCCAGGTCATTTATACGGCGCACAGTATCCCGGTTTCACTCGCCAACACCAGCGATTACGTGAAGCAACTAGAGGAAGTGCGGCGCTTGGTTTCAGAGGCGCTTGATCTGCAGAACGATGCCCTTGTCTATCAAAGCCGGAGTGGAGCTCCCGGACAGCCCTGGCTCGGCCCTGACATTCTCGAATACCTGCGCCAGGTAAAGTCTCATAACCTGGCATCGGCCGTGGTTCTCGTGCCCATCAGTTTCATCTCCGATCACATGGAAGTGCTCTATGATCTCGACATCGAGGCGCGTAATCTTTGCGACTCACTTGCGTTGACCATGAGGCGGGCAAAAACAGTGGGAGTGCATCCGAAGTTCATCGCCATGATTCGCGAACTGTTGCTCGAGCGTATCGACCCCGGATCTGAAAGGCGTGCGATTGGATCGCTCGGGCCGAGGCCGGACGTTTGCGCGGAAAATTGCTGCCCTGCACCCTCGGCGCGACCCCATTCGTCCTAGCCACTCGGCGATTCTGGCCAGGCAATCCTGTTCCGCGTCATGTCTTATGCTCCCGCCGGCTGCCGGAATCTAGTCACGGACGACAGCAACCCGTCATAATTGCGCCGATCCTGTCGAGTTATCGCGTCTCTTGCGCGGTTGGGTGTTAATGCCGATCAACTAAAAAATTACACAATAGTGTTCACGCTATAGAAGGTCCTTCAACTCTGGCTGGCGTATCTATTGCGGAATTTCTCAACAGTAAAAACTAACTTCAATAATCCCGCCGCCAAAAAAGCTTCTCAAAAAAAGGCCTCAGGTTGCTAGCATCTGATGCCGATTACAACGGTATGGCCCTTGTTGGCATCTTATGCCGGCACGCGGGGTGGGGCGGCGTTCGTTTCGGGGTGGGGAGCAATGTTGAGGTTTCTAAATAGAGCGCGCATGCGCAATCTGTGTTTTTTGCCCGTGCTTCTGGTCACAGCCATCTGCGCGCACGAGTTGCTCTTCGCCCAATCTGATCTAAACGCCTCCGACGAGACCGCGAGCCTCACCTATCACAGCAACGGTTCTGAAGTGCGGCTGGTATTTTTTGCGACGGATGAACATCATCACTCTGTTACCGACATTCAGAAAGATGACTTTGCGGTAGTGGACGATGACATCGTGATTCGCAACTTCCGCAGCTTCGCTCCCTCTGCCCCACTCAAACTTGACGTCGTTGTCCTGCTCGACGCCAGCGAATCTGTGTTGCCGCATTTCCAAAGCGAAGTCGCAGACGTTCTACGATTGTTATCGCAATGGCCATCGGCTCTGGGAGACAACCTCTCGCTGCTGTCCTTCAGCGGCACCGAACTACACCCAATCTGCGCACTCGAGTGTCCCGCTTCATTAGCCGCCGATCGGATCGCTTCCCTGCCCCAGGGCGGACCGACGCCATTGTTTGACGCCATTGATACCGCTTCGACCCTGCTCATGCAACGCCGGCAGCCGGAGACTTGGCCGGTAATCATTCTTCTCTCCGATGGCCAGGATACGATCAGCAGATCATCGTTTAGGGATGCGTCCGAAAAAATATTGGCAAGCGAGGCGCATGTCTATGCCATCGACATCGGTAACGGCGCATCCGGCAATAGAACCGCAACGCTGCAAAGGCTTGCCGATGACTCCGGCGGCCGCTACGTTCCTGTCCGTGAAGGCTGGGAAGCAGCTCTCAACAATGTCTTGAATTCTATCGTCGACGATTTGCATTCCGCCCGGGTTGTAACCTACCCACTGCCTGATTCGGGTTCGGATTTCCATTCGGTTCGCATACTCCCCACTCGCAACCTCGCATGGCAATTCCACTGCCGTCGCGGATACTTCAACCACCTAAGCAGCGCAAATTAGGAGCGACTTATGAAACGGACACTTTTGCTGATTCTTTTGTCGTGCGGCCTACCCGGTTTACTGGCGGCACAAATCGGAAGCTATCAACACGGTTCAGTCGTGAGGATGCACATGGGGGATTGCATGATCTCTCCCCATGGATTCATGGGGAACTTCGGCGGACCTGCAGGCCCAGTGAATATGGATACGTGTCCCGAGTACACGCTGCTCTCAAACGACGTTGTCTATGTCATCGTCGGAAGATCGTCCAATCAACTGATTCCGCTCGCCGAAAACATAGCCTTTCACCTGCATAAGAACGAGCTCTTGGTGCGCGTTGATGATGCAAAGAAAGAAGCAAGATTCGCCATCAAGGAAATGATCGTCCGCTCGGAATGGGATCGGGTGCAGCATCATATTGAGGAACAGATGAGAGCTGCCGAGCTTCATGAAGCGTCGCGATAAGCTGGGTCGCGGTTGTCTGGATCGTTATCGCGGATCGAGAAGCACACCATCATCATCTGATAGTCGAATTGACTGTCATGTTTGAGCTTTGCGGCCGCGCTAAAAGCGCGCCAAGGCTCCGCCTTCTAGACGACCCGCATGCCCCGCCACCAAGCTTTTCGACGATCCGATATTGCGAGATACTTTGGCCGCTCATTTAATTTTGGAAGGGATAGGTGGCTTTCGGGTCGCTCCATCTTAAAGACGCCGCATCCGCTACTCTACGAGCGGTAGCAAGCCGCGGAAGAATTATTGTTCTGGCGAGACGAATCGTGCTTTAACTGGCCGCGAAAAGATCCGATCATCGTCTGTTCGCGGAGGTGGATATGGTTGCCCGAAAGGTTGCTGTACTCCTGAAACCGAACTCGCTTCCGGAATTTACCAATCTCGTCGAGCATGAGATTCTCCCGTGGCTCAAAAAGCAAAAAGGGTTCCTCGATCTGATTATTCTGGCTGTCCCCAACAGCGCCGAAATCGCCACGATCACCTTTTGGGACGATAAAGGAAATGCGCAGGCTTACAACTCCACTGGTTATCCGGAATTGCTGAAGCTTCTCGAAAAGCTCTTGGATGGGAACCTTACGTTAAGACATTTGAAGTTATCAGCTCGACATTCCATGGCGCTGGCAGCGCGGGCTGTTGACAGATTAATCCCGATTATTCCGAAGCCAACGTTAGTTTACTTAGGAGGGGGCTTATGACGACATCAATGCCAATCTAGTGGCGCGCCCCTACATGCGGAGTCGACGAATAAGGCGCCTCGCGCGGAACTTGCGGTACATCATCCCAAACCCCTTCGTCGCCGCCGGTCTCCTCGGAAAAGCGATTGAGACCGCGAGTTCGGGCCTCGGCTGCCGAGTTATCGACCGCAGGACCACTAAACTCGTCAATGGCCGCGGTTTTGGGCGTGACAATAATGTGCAGCAGGCGGTCTTGCTCGTTTGTGCCGCCCAGAATTACATAGTTGAGATGCATTCCTTCGAGCAGCCCGACGATTGCCTGGGCGGGAGGCCGCGGACCGAGTTGCACACTAATCCGTTCCTCCAAAACCGGAGCGTCGATGACAGCACCAGTAGACTCGTGAATACTTTCCAGGATATCTCCCAAAGGCGCATCTTGCGCTTCGACCGCTAGTGCGCCTTCGCGATACGAGGCGAAGGGAGGCAGAGCCAAGAGTGCTTCCTGCGGGAGGTTGGTTGGAGTGAAGATCGTGTCGAGCACAGGTTGCGCCTTCGCGACGCGATGCACACGGCGTGGAGGATGCCTGTGGCGACTATGGTGATGCGAAGATCGTGGCCGGGCCGACGCCGTGACACTGACCGCGCAAATCAGAATCGCAATCGCGAGCTTCAATTCATCCACCAGTCGTCGAATGCTGATGTTTTTCAGGCTTAGGCGCCGCATCTAGCACGATGATCGGCCCTTTCTTCGTGTCCTTGGCAATGATGCGAGCTATACCGGAATCGTCAAATTCTATGTGAATTTTGAAGATTCCATTCTCATCATGGCCCAGGTATTCCCAAAACTCCTGGTAGTCGGTGGGACTACAGTCTCCATAATTTGTCATGCGATATGGGGTTCCCAGAAGCTCCTTGATTTGCTCCCTGGTCGTGTTTCCGACCTTGATTTTGGCGACGTTCGCGAGATTGACGTCGACGGTGGTGGGAGAGCCTGCTTGCGGTGTCTCTGCCGCCGCCGGGGACGACCAAAGCAGTCCTGCGACAATTACTAACCAGGTCGCTCGAATTTTCATGAATCGGCCTCTCTCGAGTTGCAACCGCAATAAACAGTAAAGGGCACGTGAACGCATATTAAAAGTGGCGTCGGCGGAATTCAAACTAATGATCCGCCGACGCCGCATTTAGTTACTTATCTTGCACTGCTTTGGCCGCCTCTCCGGTGAGCTTTATGATATGCATGCCTGTACCCGCACGATCGGCGATGTAAATATAACCGCGATCGTCGAGCTCAACGTTATTGCTTTGGATCGCATTCACCATGTGATTATCTCTGCCGGCGTTTGCGAAGGTGCAGCCTGGACCCGGTGAAGGACCGCCTTTTGGCCCGCACCCGGTGTCATTAGGCGCAGGAACGAAGTACGCGATGGGCCGCGCGTGATCCGGGTTGCGAATATCGAATACCCGCAATCCGCCGGCGAACCAGGCGCCGATCACCAACTTGCCGTAATAACGTGGATAGAACAGTTCGGTCGGACTGTGGCCGCCGAAACGTCCACCCTGATTGCAGAAGCTATTCGGCTGAGGAATTGGATCCTGCGGCGTCAGGTTTACGGGATAGACGCCCGAGTATTGATTGCCCGTGAGGTCGTTCGATACCCAGTTGAAGGTAACCCCGTCGAAGCCGTTTGCCACGTCCAAATACGTTAGAGCGGGGTCGTTCTTATCGACAGAAATCTGCCTGGGGTGCGCCTCGTCGGTCATGTCATACAGCCACATCCCATGCGGAGCTGTCCCCGCCGTACACTCGTTGCCTCCTTCTTCCGAAGACACCAGCAGAATATTGCGGGGTTTTCCATCCTCCTCTCCAAAAATCGGGAAGGAAGTATGGCCGCCTTGCAAGACGAATCCCGGCAGCGTGAACCAACCTTTCTGCGGAGCCAACAGTTCAGCTTGGGTGGGACTCACAGCGCAGCCCGCCCTTACCGCACATCCGTTCAATAACTTTTCTCTATCAAGAATCTGAAGAACGCCGCTCGCTCCCACACCGTAGGCCATATATACGCGGTTTTTCTCCACTCCGGCCGATATCGGACCATGGACCCCCGACGGTGGAGTATTCGGGCCTTCCTGGACGTACCCCGGGGCGGTGGGGTCGGCCGTGGGTTGCTGGCCAACAAGACCGAAGTCTCGTATGTACTCCGGATTGGCCGGATCATGCAGATTGTAGATTTTCAAGTGCTGGGTCGAGCCGGTTTGCTGCCAGTTCTGGGTTGGATCGTTGGCCACAAGGTACGCGATTCCGGTGTCACACTCCCAGTAGCTCTTATGGGTATTGCTGAGCAAACCCACCACCGTAGTAAGGAACTTCGGCGCCCTCGGTTCGGTAACATCGTAGATTTCTTGTGACTCGATCGGCGTCGCGAGTCCGGAGGAGTTTCCATGAGATCGCAGCAAGTACCAATGACCGTGTTTGCGCTGTTTTTCCTCGGTTGAATATGAGGGCAGCATGTCGCCGCCGCAAACATGCACCATTTGTGCGCCCGCAGCGTCAAGCGACCCAGAAGGTCCTGGAATATGAAACAGATAGATCGGGTGCTTGGGGTCGGTCACGTCGAGGATCGAAGTTCCGCTCGGCTCGACCAAGCCATTCAACCGATTGATGCCCACCGTCGCGTGGTGGCCCATGTAGGCGATGTAGCGGTCGCCCTGGTGCACGACCAGAGGCTGATATGTGGAGCGGCCATCCAACGTGTCATAGCCGACGAGTTCTGTGTTCCATTCGGACTGCGCTACTCTTCCCGTTCCGTCATTCAGCAGCGTGACGGCTGGAGGGGTGAGCTGCGGTCTTTTCACATGATCAAAGTGGGCGGTTGGAACATGGTGGCCATAGGGAGGGTAATCCTGCGCGAGAGTATATGAGCAGACGCTCGTGACGAGTAGGAGAAGTAGAAACAAGTTTTTGGTTCGATTGAGGTGGACGGATACCACGGATGCAAAGCTAGACATACTTCCTCCTGGGTTGCTGCAGTTCAATTTGGCGGTTTACTTCCCCGGTAGCCTACGCACGTTCGACGGACTGATGTGGGATCGCTGGGCTCTATTCCTAAGCCCATTAAAAGTTTTGATAGACCGCATAAAATAAACGCGTAAGCTGTACGGAATGGGTTAACACCATTATCGCAGCTTGTCAAGAATGTTTTGTAGGAACGTTCTGTAGCAGCAGATTTTCCGTTTCAAGAGTGGGCAAATTGATGTTGCACGCGACTTAATTCGAAACGTTTTCAATCCACGCGCAACTATCGCTTCCATCGTGGGTTTAAAGTGGATATTCGTTCCGGCTGGGTCGCGTCATCACGACGGCGGCAAGATCCGCAGCTGCAACAAAACCTGCGCGAACCACTGGGAGGCATCATGGGACCCTACGCTGTTCGCGCCGGTCGTTCCACCGGCCGCCGAGTTTTCGCCAGGCTTTTTAGTGCACCATCGCTGCGCGTCCTGGTTTGTCTGCTCACACTGGCATTCATTTCTTCTACTACTTTGTTTGCGCAATACTCTGGTGGCCAATACAGGCCTGAATCGGAGGAAGATCAGCTGCAGCAGCCGTACGGAGACCAGCCGTCTGGAAACAATGCCGGTCCTGGCGCGCAGGCTTCCGAAGCGCCTCTGCAAAGTTATGCCAACGTGCAACCCTTAGGCGAGGCGCAACTCGAGCAACTGGTCGCCCCTATCGCGCTCTATCCCGATATTCTCGTGGCGCAGGTGCTCACCGCTTCAACATATCCACAACAAGTCTCCGATGCGGACCAATGGCGCCGGTCTCAGGGATATGGGCCTCCTAACCAAATCGTTGCCGGCGCCGATGCGCAAAATTGGGACCCGAGCGTGAAGGCTCTGACTGCATTTCCCCAAGTATTGGCGCAGATGGCTTGCAACCTGCGGTGGACAACCGACCTTGGCAACGCCTACTACAACCAGCCCGAGGACGTGTTGCATTCGATTCAAGTCATGCGCTGGCGCGCCCGGGATGCGGGTAATTTGCGCAACACTCCCCAGGAAGCCTTGGACTATCAGCTGGGCAATATTGTGCTCGCCCCGCCAAATCCGCAGGTTGTCTACGTGCCAGAATACAACCCCTGGGCCGTGTATGGTGCGCCCGTCGCCCCCTACCCTGGGTTTTCCGTGCTAGCTGCGGTTGGCTCATTCATCGGCAACGTCGCAATCCGCTTCGGTTGGGGCATCGCCACAACCGCTTTCGCCCACAGTCCCTTCGGGCTGCTCGCCTGGGGGCTCGATTGGCTTGCCCATGCAGTTCTCTTCAACGGTTCAACTTACTATTCGCACTCGACGACGGTTCGAGACTGGGGCTTACCTCATGGCGGTCCTCGTGCATTTTCGCGAGGAGATACATTCGCGGCGCGGTCGAATCGGCCCTTTCGTCGAGGGGATGGTTTTGAGTCCGGCAACGGCGGATTCAGAAACTCTCTTCCGCAGCAAAGTAATCGGACGCACGCGTACGGAGAGCGGAACCGAGATCTCTATGGCGTCTCGCGCGCGGAAAACTACCGTGGCTGGAAGGGCTCAAGAGGGAATTACGCATCTTCGTCGGACGAAGGCTTCCGCAGCTTTCGCCGTGCGCCGAACCGACCGGAACGGGACACGCGCGGGAATTACAACTCTGTTTTAAACAACCGAGGCTCTTATAGCCAGGATTTGTATAGGCAAGAAAATGGGAGGCAGAACCACGAATTCAGATCTAGCGGGTACACTGGCGAAGTGCAGGCGAATCGCGCATCGCACGCCAGCTTAGCGCGCAATTTCAGCAAGCATTCCGACAAAACCGATAACTTTTCACGCTCTTTTGCGAAGAACAATCACTTCGCCGAACGTTTTAGCCGCAGCCGCGAGTCCAAGCAGTCTCACAGCGAGAAACGCTTTGCCAGCGCGAAAAGCTTTGGCAAAAGCCACTTCTCCCAACACAGCCACTCAGGTGGTCACGGGCATGGCGGCAAACATCACGGCTAGCTGGCGTTCCCTCCGAAAGAGAAGCGATGAGATCTCGAACTATTGCTCTCTCGACCGGGAATGGGATGTCACGCGCGACCTCATGCGAACATTGCAGAATTAGTATAGAAAGTTCATTTTATTTTCTGTAGAGTTCGCAATAATGATTGGTGTTACGTCGAATTTCTCGGCAAGGAGGTCGGCAATGACAGCACCAGAATTAAAACTTGAAACGGAGAAGAAAGGTTCAGAGACGACTGTCCGGGCAACCGGTCGGATTACCCTCGAAACAGCACCCACGCTGGAAAATACTCTGCGTGATTTGATGCGAGACGCCAAGCCCATCGTCTTAGACTTGACGAATGTAGATTACGTCGATAGTGCCGGTCTCGGAGCCCTCGTTAGTGTATATATGCACGCGAAAAGGACCAAATGTAGTTTGAGGATTGCAAACCCGAAGCAGCGCGTATGGGATTTGTTCAATCGAAGCGGTTTGGCTCTTGTGTTCGAGGGTCCATCGTTCGACGCGATGTGGGACGCCTGGTCAGAAGCCGGCAATACTTGAGGGTCTGTGAACTGGGAGACAACGCTGCCTGGCGACAAATCGCTGTTCTGGCGGTTGGACTAGAAGTCACCTCACAAACTTTCGCTGCTTTTTCTCGACTCGGTAGAGGCGCAGACGATCACTTCCTCCTTCCGCAGTTTGTAATGTCCGCAGGTTTACGAAGTGAGTTGGAAATTATTGGACTTCGCTACAGTCGAAGGAACGCCCCCACGATTATTCCTCAAAAAACTGCTACTAAAAATTCCTCATGAATTTCATGCGTTTCTGGTTTCTTTGAGAACACGATCCACTGCCTGGGTTAGAAGATTGTTTTGTAAGGATTTGTCTGATTTTACGAAAAATGCGGCGGCGCCCTCATTGAGCAGCTTGGCTTCATTGCCCTGACCAAGTCCACTCAGCACGATAACTGGAATGTGTTTTACGAGGTTGTCCCCCTTAAGCGCCCGCAAGACATCGAGTCCCGATAATTTGGGCAGCATCATATCAAGCAGAATAAGGTCCGGAATGTTTTCACGAGCCGATTTGAGACCCTCGACACCATCGCTAGCATGAATGACGTTATATCCAGCCCTTACGAGGACTCGTTCGTTTGCCATGCGCTGGAATTTGCTGTCTTCAACTAGAAGGATTTTCATACCTCATTAGATTGTATTCGAGCGATCTTGTTCGATGCGAATTCTACCGAAACGTACCGCCAAGCGATAGATTGGATATCACGCTCACCTGGGGGTCCATGTCCCTTCGTTTTCCGATGGAGATTGCGATGACAAGCATAGGGTGGGAACATGGAGGGTAACGGTCATGAAGATTTTATTGGTAGAGGACTCCGCGGTCGAAAGACACCAGATCGGCACACTTTTAAATGAGTGGGGTCTTGAATATCACGCGCTGGAGAATGGTTTAGACGCCGTCAAGCTTATGGAAGCGCCTGACGCTCCTAACCTGGTCTTGCTCGACTGGTTGCTCCCCGGTCTCGATGGCATCGACGTATGCCGCCAAATACGGCAAATTCAGAATAGCGGCGTGTACACGTACACAGTGATGCTTACAGCGAAGAATCGTAAGCAAGACCTACTTTCAGCGATGGAAGCTGGGGCTGACGACTACCTGTCAAAACCCGTCGATCCTTCGGAGTTGCGAGCCCGGATCCTAGCAGGCAGAAGGATACTGGAACTTCAGCAACGCCTGCAATTTGCTGCGACTCACGATTTTTTAACCAATCTTTTAAATCGCTCGGAAATACTCTCTGTTCTGAAAAAAGAAATGTCACGCAGTAAACGCGAGGTCAAGCCTGCGACCGTCATCCTGGCTGACGTCGATCATTTCAAAAACATCAATGATTCCTTGGGCCATGCTGCTGGCGACGAAGTTCTAAAAGAAGTCGGCCAGAGATTGAGATCGGACTTAAGGCCTTACGATGTCGTCGGGCGCTATGGAGGAGAGGAATTTCTGCTCATCCTGCCGGGCTGCGATTTAACAACAGGTCGCAGGCGTGCCGATGAGATCCGCGATCTTGTCGGCCGAAATCCCATTTGTACGCCCGCAGGCAGGACTTCAGTCACAATCAGCATGGGTGTCACAGTTACTTCATTCAGCTCCGAAGGCTCAGTGGCTGAAACCCTTCATCAGTCCGACATCGCATTATACGGAGCGAAAAGAAATGGTAGAAATCGCGTGGAAGTCTTTTCTCCGGATAATTCCGCATCATTGGTCGGTGATGGTCGAGATCATTTGAAATTAATATTGGGCTGACCGAAACTTTCATGGTTAGCGTTCGAATGACTCCCTAGCTTATTTCAATGTCCCGAGCCTCGAATCAGCAATTAATGAGTAGAAAATTCGCAGTGTTAAGAACGCCTGTACCGCGCTCAATCGCTGAAGTATAAGGCGCCATGTAAGGCATGCGCCTAAGCGCTTTCTGGCGCAGTCGTGCTACTTGAAAATGCTGATTGGCTGCGAATTGTCAAACGTAGCGCTGCCGTCCTTCCAGATTTCGATAGTTCCCATCACGGTTACCTTAGCGTTTGAGTCGGCGAGTTTTGAGAGTTGCTTTTGAGTTGCATCGTCGATGTCCCAAACATAGCCTAGTGTATATTGCTTCTTATTTCCGCAGTCCACGAAGTAATTCCCGCCCGCAGCGTCATGCCCAAATTTGATTGTACCGCTCACTTCAACCGCATGGCGTTCCTGGACATTATCCCTTTCTATCTTATTGGGCGTTTTTTCCGGGACGGCCTTAATCAACAAAAAGGGCGTTGCTCCCCTGAGGGCATCGCTTGCGGTCGCAGCGACACCTGAGGTCCTTTCAAGCTGTCCGATTCGCGCTAAGTACGCATCCAGCATACATGCCGCCGTAGGGCAAGCATCGCGCTTAGAGGACAGCCATTCTTTTTGTTCGCGCCTTAGGGCTTGCTTGTCAGTGGAGGCCGCAAGCGCTTCTTTGAAGCTTTTTGCGAGTTGCTCGTCAGCACTTGATAGTTTTGCGTCTGAGCAAATTGTCTTCTCCGTTCGCGTCGACGCTTGGTTGCAGTCAAAGGTTGCCCCATGCGAGAGAGCAGGGCTCAGACAGATCAATAGCGTCATTTCAAGAACCTTCTTCATAACCGCCTCTCTTAGATTTTGCCACGACGGCGAAGAGCTTTATCTTATGGGTGAAAGCACAAACTCGAAGGCATCGTAGCGAAGCACAAATACGGTCGGTATTTACAAGACTATGCAAAATGGTTCAAGATTCGTAACCAGCCGCAATCCGGCGATGCGCTGGGGGTTGTTTCCAGCTAACTGCTTCTTAGCAATGGAAAGCGATTTAAAATCCTCGCCCAAGTTAACTGTTGATATGCGGCGCACCTCATTCCTATAAGCTTTCGATTTGCTGCAAAATTCCTTCGATTACATCCGACTACATCTTTGCCCCGATGTCGCCTGTGTGCTGAGACTTGCGGGAAGCAAGAAAAGTTACGATGTAATCCAGTTCCTGCCTGCTGAGTGTGCTTCCGAACGCGGGCATGTTAGTGCCGCCGTTCATGATCCGGATGATGGTTTGATTACTGGAGAGCCTGTCCCCAATATCGGTCAGGTCGGGACCGCGATGGCCGCCGTATCCGGAGATTGAGTGGCAGTACTCGCAGCCCTTGGAGTGGAATAGTAGTGCACCTTCATAGACCGGTCCGCTCGTGGCGCCGACCACGGTCTCGGGTAAAGGGATTGCGGTGAAATCGGGAGACCAAGGCGAGCGGCGTCCCTGGATCCAAAGCGTGGCAATCAGCATCCAGCACGCGAGCACCATAGCAATCGCCCAGGGCCGGCGCGACGCGCTGCGTTCACCCTTATTTGCAATCAGTGGAGGCAGCACCAGGAACATCACAAAAATCAGCGGGCCCGAGTACGATGACGTAATTTTCCAGGCGAGCAGGAATCAGAGCAAGGAGGGCAAAGTACCAGAGCAAATACCAATCGGGCCTGGGTTCGGCGACCAGGATGGTGGGGTCGGGCGGTTTGGCTAGCTGCGGCGCACCGACAATCCATGCCAAGACCAAGAGAACAGTGATCAGGGCCACATCAAACACTAAATCGCGCCAAACGGCGTCCGGCCAAAACGGACGTCCCTCCCGCTGTCAGCATGTCTTCATACCATGTGCGATAAGTCTTCGGGATCGACGGGACGGCCCTTCTTTGGGAGGCTCCGAAATTCCGTTTCGAATTACGAGATATAAGTGCAGGCCGATGGAGCCGAAAATCAGCATGGGAATGAAGAAAACGTGAAAGGCATAAAATCGGCTGAGAGTTGCGCCGCCGATGGTGTCGCCGGCGAGAATAAAATGCGCCAGTGTCTTACCAATGAAGGGCACACGTCCCGCTTGTTCTGCGGCAATATACACGGACCAGAAAGCAATCTGATCCCAACGCAAGAGTTGCCCGGTAAAGCCCATCCCCACGATCAGCAAAAGTAATGCCGAGCCGCTGAGCCAACTCATTTCCCTGGGATACTTGTATGCCGCCATCAGGAACGTTCTGGTAACGTGGACCCCGACGAACAGGACCATTGCGGAGGCGCCGAAATAGTGCAAGCCGCGCAACAGATGGCCCAAGGTCGCTCCTTGGCTGATGAACTGAAGAGTGTGGTAGGCGTCGGCGGTGGATGGAACGTAGATGGTTGCCAGGGCGATTCCAGTGACCACTTGGACGATAAACGCAACCAGAGTGGCGCTACCGAAGACATACCACCAACCGGTGTTTGGCGGGACCAGGTGACCCGCCGTGGCCTTCCAGACAGCCGAAGCGCCAGTGCGATCGTCGAACCATCGCCAAAGCTTAGTGAGTGTCTGCATCTTTTGCACGGTTAGGTGATCGGCGCCTCGCTCGTGAGTATTTCTACGTTTCCTCCCTGAATGCGGACCGGATATTTTGTCAGGCCGCGAGGTGGCGGACCCGCGGCGACTTGACCATTCTTGTAATACACACCACCGTGACAGGGGCACATAAAGAGCTGTGCATTGGCTTCCCAACGCACAGGACATCCTAAGTGGCTGCAATTTACGGAAAAAGCCACAAACTGGTTGCCCTGCTGGCGAGAGAGCCATGCGGCCGTCTTTTGCGTCAGTCCGGCCCACGGAAGTGCCGAGCTGTCCTCGAAGGTCACTTCGACGATATCCCCTTCCTTGAAATCGTCGAGCGCTCCAACTGACCGCCAGATCCGCGGCACTTCTCGCAGCAAAGGCGAAATGAGAAATCCGATTACCGGGACTCCAACCAGAACGGCCGCCACACCGCTGAGGGCCAAGCTCAAGCGATTGAGAAAGCGACGGCGGCTTAGTTCCGGCGTTGGCTTTTGTATCGCAACAGTCGCTTTTGTATCTGGCGTTTCGTCATTTGCGCTCATGGCGAAGTTCTCCGATCCAGCCTGCTAAGGACAGCGCAAAAAGAACGAACCCTAAAAGAGAAATAAGGTACGAGGTTAGCAATCCCCAAAGAAGACAGACGACGGCCAACGCCATGACCGCCGGACTGTAAGTGTCGCGAGGAATGATTTGCGATCGTGGCGGAGTCCAGACGGCCGATGCGGATGCAATTCTTGTTTGCTCCGGAGTGCGGTTATTTGTCATGCGTGTACTCCATGGCGGTCGTAGTAATCAGAGTCAGCGTCGGGCTCGGCATTTTGCTGGCGAGCGGAGCGGAATACCACCGAACCATCGTGGCAAGAATGAAGCCCAAATAGATCAAACAAACCGGCACCCACATCAGCAGTCCGCCTAGCTGCTGATCGACTCCGGGAGTTAGTCCCCACTGGTTGCGGAGAAGTGGGAGAATGCCGAGAGTGTCGGACGGCTGTAGATAAGCTGGATAGGTTCCGACGGGAGCAAAAGTGATCAAAATGGCAAGAACCGTATGGGCCCCGCAGGCGCTGAACAAGTAAATGACAGCGGTGAGCGGCGACAGGTGCGACTCCTCTACCGGGCTGAGCACAGGCCACCAAAAGATGGTGGCCGTGACCAGGAACATCAGATGCTCGGAGATGTGAATGGCTTCATGGGACAGTGCAATGTTATACAGCGGAGGCCAGTGCCAGATCCACATGCTTCCCACACCAAGAACCCATGCGAGTAAGGGTTTGCTGGATAGGTGTTCCGCTTTCTTGAAGCAACGAGTACCGGAGCAGCCGGCCGGCGAACTCTCTCGGGATACCCATAATCAACAATGGCGGAACAACGAGAATAAGCAGGATGTGCTGCACCATATGTGCGCAGAACAGGTATCCATCCGCGAGTGTGTCCAGGGGCGAAACAAGCGCGAGCAGTAAACAACAACGCCAGCGACAAAATAGAGTGACCTCAACTGAAAGCGGAATCGAAGCGCGGCCAGATACGCCAGCAGAAGCAGGGCGCAACCTAGGACGACGGATGGCTCCCAATCCCAACCCGACGCAAATAACTGCCAAGTGGTCATAGCAGAAACCTTAAAAAAGCGCCCACACGTAAACAACGAAAAAAATCAAAACCCAGATCCAGTCCACGAAATGCCAGTAGAGCGCAACCGCTCGAATTGCATTGGACTGCCCAGTTTGAAAATCTCCAGCCATGGCTAACCCCAACAGGATGCAAAGGGCGAGCAATCCAAGCATAACGTGCAACCCATGAAATCCGGTCAGCGTGAAGAACGAAGTACCGAAGACGTTCCGGCTCACGGTCACGTCGTTTCGATACAAATTGAAATATTCTCGTCCCTGTCCGAAGAGGAAAAGCAGCTCCCAGAAGAATTGTTGTGAGAAGCCAGCCGGAAAAGGCCCGACGATGACCATTAGTAAGTCTTCGCTCCGCCGTGCTTACCGTGAAACTGCTGGCGAGCAGAAATACGCTGTAGATCCCAGTCTTCAGAGGATTAAGCTATTGCTCGGCGTTGGGGCCTGATGTCATCGACCCGTGAAAATAGACATAGGCAATAATCAAGAAGGCGAAAAACGCACCTTCGGAGATCAAGAAAAGCGTGACGGCGAACGGGTATGTGTCGCGCGTCACAAAGCGTTCTACTGTGCCTTCAGTGTCCATGTTTCCAGTCGGGATTTTCCGGATGCGCAAGATCCCAAAGCGGGCGACGGCTGCGTATCGGAGGCAAAAGGTCGAAATTGTGCGCCGGAGGAGGCGAGGTGGTCGCCCATTCCAGTGTCCAGGAGTCCCACGGATTGTTTCCCGCGGGCTCTCCGGCAACGAAGCTGAAAATCAAGTTCCACAAGAAGATGGCCACCGCGATTCCCATAATTACTGCCCCAACGGTGGACGTCATATTAAGCGCTGCCCATCCGGGCAAGTCCGGATATGTAAATACTCGACGCGGCATACCCATTAGACCCAGGAAATGTTGCACCATGAACGTCATGTTGAAACCCAAGAGCATCAACCAGAAATGTGTTTTTCCGAGTCTTTCCGAGAGCATCCGGCCACTCATTTTTGGAAACCAGTAGTAAACGCCGGCAAAGATTGCAAAAACCGTGCCTCCAAAGAGAACGTAATGAAGGTGCGCCACCAGATAGTAGGTGTCCGTTACCTGCCAATCGATCGGAACCGCTGCGAAGGAAATGCCACTCAGACCTCCAATGGTGAACATGACCAGAAAACCAGTAGCGAAGAGCATTGAGGTCGTGAATCGGATCGATCCACCCCACATCGTGGCAATCCAATTGAAGATCTTCACCCCCGTCGGCACGGCAATCAGCATGCTCCCTATCGCAAACACAACATCGATGGAATGCCCCAAGCCAACGGCGAACATATGGTGCGCCCACACCAGAAAGCTCAAGACTGCGATGGCCACGGTGGACGCGGCCACGAATTCGTAGCCGTAGATCACCTTACGGGAGAATACCGGAATCACTTCTGAAATCATTCCGAAGGCCGGGAGCACGACGATGTAAACCTCGGGATGACCGAAAGCCCAGAAAAAATGTTGCCAGAGAAGTGCTGAGCCTCCGCTGTTTGTCACGAAAAAGTGTCCATTCATCAAACGATCGATCAGCAACATCGAAAGTGAAGCGTTGAGAGCAGGTAGAGCCAGGAGAATCAGCACCTGCGTGACTAAGACCATCCACACAAACAAAGGAAGACGCCGTATCGTTAAACCGACGGCGCGAAACCCGGCGATAGTAACGATCAAGTTGATGGCTGCGGCGATTGAACCCATTCCTAACACAAACAGACCAATGGCGTAATAGTCCACTCCTGTGCCTGACGAGTACGGTTGTTCGCTCAGCGGGGCGTAGCTGAACCATCCTGCGGCAGGCGCTCCTCCGGCAATAAAGCTGAAGTAGAGAAAAAGACCTCCAAAGGCCAGGAGCCAGAAGCTGAATGCGTTGAGCCGAGGAAAGGCCACGTCCTTCGCTCCGATCATGAGCGGCACCAAATAGTTGGCCATGCCGGTAAGGGCTGGCATGGCAACGAGAAAAATCATCGTTGTGCCATGCATGGTGAAGATCTGGTTGTACATTGCGGGCGAGAGAATGCTGCTGTTTGGGCGTGCGAGTTGGATCCGCATCAGGAGTGCTTCAATGCCGCCCACTCCAAAGAAAACTAGACTCGTGAGCAGATACAGGATGCCAATTCTCTTGTGATCAACGGTCGCTACCCAGTCAAGCAGTCCCGCCTTCTCATGCTCGACTGTCGCTCTAAGTTGGTCAGCAGTGCCCGGCATTTCCGGCATATAGGGAACATCACTCATTGCAATGTCTCCAAATAGGCGGTGAGTTGGCGAACCTGCGGATCTGTAAGCTGGAAATTTGGCATATGCGAATCTGGCTTAATGGCTTGGGGATTTGTCAGCCAACGGTCGAGGTTTGCGGGAGTATTTTGGAAACGCCCGGCTGCCAGCGTTTGGCGACTGCCGATGTGAGAGAGATCCGGGCCGATCCTCCCTTGGGCTGAAGTGCCTGCGATGGTGTGACAGTTGCCGCAGGTCATTTGCTGAAATAGCTCGGCCCCTTGAGCGGCGTCGGTTCCTGCGAGCATCTTTGGTGGCACTTCGAGCTGGTGCTCCGTCCAATGCTCGAAGGCAGGCTCTGCCTCTGCAATCACACCGATGCGCATCCAGGCATGCTCGGCGCCGCAATACTCGGCGCATGTTCCTGAATAGAAACCTGGAGAATCTGCTTCGAGCCACAGAAAATTTGGGTGCCCAGGTATGGCATCCATTTTGCGTCCCAGTTGCGGCACCCACCAGTCATGAATTACGTCCGCGGATTCGAGTCGCACGAATAAGCGTTTGCCGACGGGCAGGTGTATTTCGTTCGCGGCGATGACGCCCGACTTCACATAGCGAGCTTCCCACCACCATTGATGCGCAACGATCACCAAGTCAGGCTGTTGGTCGGCAGCGAATCCAGGGTCGGATTCTTTCATCGCGTGAATCGTCGCCGCGAAGATGAAAACGAGAACTAGTACGGGACCGACGGTCCATAGAATTTCCAACGACGTGCGGCCAAATTCCTGTCGAGGCACCGCGCTCGCCACGACAGACCGGTAGCGGAAGCTGACGTAGATGACCAGCGCGGTTACCAATAACAGAATCGCTGCCATCACAATCCCCACGAGTAGAAACAAGTGGGAAATGGGCTGCGCCATGATCGAATCTCGTAGGACGCTTGGATCAGTTTTCATGGCAGGTTCTAGAACGCTGATCTTAGATGCAAATGCTGAATTTAAGATATCAGTTGTTTTTAAGCGCCGTGTGATTTTTCCCAAGCATCGTCAACTTTCTCCCCCCAATTGGTTGACGTTTGAACCAGTGGAAAATCGACAATTTTTAAATCTCAATTTCGCTTAAATTGTTTTTGGCCGACTGCGCACCAAGATTTGCATCGGCATCGCCGCGCTGCTTGATGACGCCTCGCGCCGAAAAGCGGATTGTTACATGAGCAACGGCATCTTAATCTCTAGATGTGCGAGTCAATCCACATCGCACAACCTTGGAGGGATTTCATGCAGACACGCACATTAGGCAAGAGCGGCCTTAAAGTATCGGCACTTGGTCTCGGATGCATGGGCTTGAGCTTCGGCTTTGGCCCCGCAACGGAAAAATCGGAGGCTATCAAGCTCATCCGCTCGGCTGTCGAGCGTGGCGTTACGTTCTTCGACACTGCCGAGGTCTACGGCCCATATGTCAATGAAGAGGTCGTCGGCGAAGCACTCGCACCCTTCCGCAAAGACGTGGTCATCGCCACCAAGTTCGGTTTCGAGCCCGATCCAAACAATGGCGGCAAGTGGACTGCGTTGAACAGCCGTCCGGACCAGATCAAGCAGGTCGTCGAAGCCTCGCTCAGGCGCCTTCGGACCGACACCATTGACCTCCTTTATCAGCACCGCGTCGACCCCAACACGCCCATCGAAGACACCGCCGGCGCCGTCAAGGACCTCATCCAAACAGGCAAAGTCAAACACTTCGGGCTCTCTGAAGCAGGCGCCAAAAACATCCGCCGGGCACACGCGGTGCAACCCGTCACTGCACTGCAGAGCGAGTACTCTCTCTTCTGGCGCGAGCCCGAGCATTCCGTTATGCCCACGCTTGAAGAGCTCGGTATCGGCTTCGTCCCCTTCAGCCCACTCGGCAAAGGATTCCTCACTGGCAAGATCAATGCCTCCACCAAGTTCGACAGCACCGACTTTCGCGCCATCGTTCCACGATTCAGCGAAGAAAACCGCAAAGCCAATCAGGCGCTCGTCGATGTCGTCACCGATTTCGCAAAACGGAAGAAAGCGACACCCGCACAAATCGCGCTCGCTTGGCTCCTCGCCAAGAAGCCATGGATCGCGCCCATCCCCGGCACCACCAAGCTTTCACGCCTCGAAGAAAACCTCGGTGCGACATCCGTAGAACTCAGCATCGAAGACGTGCGCGCACTAGAAGAAGCCTCATCCGCAATCAAGCTCGAAGGTGAACGCTACCCCGCAACTCACGCGAAGCTGATCGACCGTTAAACGAAATCTTCCTCACTCGACTGAATTTAATTATCGGGAGAACAATGAACATCAGATTTGAAAACAAGGTCGCCCTGGTGACGGGCGCAGCATCCGGTCTAGGTCTCGCGACAGCAAAAGCTTTTGCTGAAGCTGGCGCATCTGTCGTCCTCGCTGACTGGAGCGAGAAGGAAGTGCAGGCTGCGGCTAACGAACTCGCTGACAAAGGTCACAAGACGCTGGCCGTTATCTGTGACGTGTCTGACGATGTGCAGGTCGAAGCGATGGTAAAGAAGACCGTGGCGGAGTTCGGCCGACTGGATGCCGCCTATAACAACGCCGGCATCCAGAATGTTCTTGCGGAAACCGCCGACTCTCCACGCGCTGACTATGATCGTGTGATGGGCGTCAATCTGCGGGGTGTCTGGAGCTGCATGAAGTTCGAGCTCCAGGTCATGCGCCAACAAGGCAGCGGCGCCATCGTGAACTGCTCTTCGCTCGGAGGCCTGATCGGCGGCAATCAGCGTGGAACGTATCACGCCGCCAAGCATGGCGTGATCGGCTTCACCAAGAGCGCCGCGCTTGAGTACGCGACTCGCGGCATCCGCGTGAATGACGTCTGCCCCGGTATGATCCAGACGCCGATGTCCGACAAGATGATCGCCCAAGGCCAGGGGCCAGAGTTGGACAAGATGCTCCAGACCTTTGTGCCCATGAAGCGCCTCGGCCGTCCTGAAGAGATCGCCGATGCCGTTCTGTGGCTCTGCAGTGACAAAGCGAGCTACGTCACTGGCCAGTCGATTTCGGTCGATGGTGGCTACGTGATGCGCTAAGGAAGAAAACGTGGATGGGCCTGTTCACCTGCGATCATCTGGTGAAGAAGCCTGATGCTGTGGACGAGGCTCCGCCGGATGCAATAATAGACGAATGTCGCGCGCCAGTCGGACTGTCGTCGAGGCTCCTCATGTTGAGCAAAGACATCTTCAGATATGCATCCGGTTTAGGGTGCCTCGTTCTCTCTCTTGTTCTTTCCTCAAGCAGCCTCCATGCACAGACCGCCCCACCCGCCCTCGGCCTCTTTCAGGACTATGCTGAAGTCGGCGCTCTGCAACGCGCTGGCTCCGCGCAATACGATTCCGCTCACCGCATCTACACTGTGACTGCCAGCGGCGACAGCATAGGATCCACCTCCGATGCTTTCCACCTCTTATCGAAGCAAGTGTCGGGGGAAATAGCATTGACCTCGGACATAGTCTTGCCCGAGAGGAGCCGCCATCCACAGGGTATGGCCGTGCTCATGATCCGCCAAAGCCTCGACGCAGACTCGGTTTTCGCTGCCGTCGCGCTGTCAGGCGAAGGCCTTGCCTCGATGCAGTTCCGCGATGCCAAGGGCTCGGTAACGCGCAAGATCGAATCGAATCTCGCCGCACCCCGTCGCCTGCGCATCGAAAAGCGTGGAGACTTTATTTATGTTTTCCTCGCCTCCGCGGCGGGCGGACCCCTGCATCCCTCCGGAGCCTCAATCAAGCTTTCGCTCCAAGGATCCTTTTACGTTGGACTCGGCGTCTGTTCTCAGGACAAAAACGCCGTCGAGAAGGCCATTTTCTCGAACGTCGACCTCGCAATTCCCGCCGCAAGTGCTGCGCCGCCTGTCCTCTACAGCACCCTTGAGACTGTGTCCATCACCTCCACAGATCGCCGCGTGATTTATTCCTCCCTCGGTCACTTTGAGGCACCTAACTGGAGCCGCGACGGCTCATATTTCGTCTTCAACCGCGACGGTCACATCCTTCGTCTGCCCTCGGGCGGCGGCACGCCCGCGCTCATCGATACCGGCACTGCCGTCCATTGCAACAACGATCATGGCATTTCCCCGGACAGCACTCGCCTCGCGATCAGCGATCAATCGCAGCCTGACCAGAAGTCCAGCGTGTACATCGTGCCCATCGGTGGCGGCCAACCTCGCCGCGTTACCGAAAATTCTCCTTCTTATTGGCACGGCTGGTCGCCCGACGGGAAGACCCTCGCCTTTGTCGGCCAACGCAACGGCGAATTCGACATCTACACTATCCCCGTGATCGGGGGCGCAGAGACGCGAATGACCACAGCGAAAGGCCTCGACGACGGACCTGAGTTTTCGCCGGACGGCGAATACATCTACTTCAACTCAGAGCGCACGGGCCACATGCAGATCTGGCGCATGCGCGCGGATGGCGTCGATCAGGAGCAGATTACTTTCGACGAGCGCAATAATTGGTTCCCGCACATTTCTCCCGACGGCAAGTGGATGGTCTTCCTGTCTTACGGGAGCGAGGTGACCGGCCATCCCCCTAATAAGGAGGTAGAGCTGCGCCTCACAAAAATCACTGCAGGCAAGATCGGCGACATCACGATCCTGGCGAAGCTTTTTGGCGGGCAGGGCACGATCAACGTTCCCTCCTGGTCTCCCGAGAGCCAGCAGGTTGCGTTTGTAAGCTATCAATTGCTCCCCGCCGAGGAAGCTGAAATAAAATGAAATTGGCGCAGTGATGCTGTACGGTTGATTCTCTGCCAATGGTCCCCAGGAGATAGGAATCGTTATGCGTGTCGGAGTCTTCACCCCCCTGCTGTCGGAGCTTCCACTGCCGGCGGTTCTTAAGAAGCTCGCGGCACTCCATATCGATACGGTGGAACTGGGCACCGGAAACTTTCCTGGCGACGCCCACTGCAAGCTCTCCATGCTGGAAGATACGTCGGCGCTGGCCGAGTTACAGACGGTTCTGGCCGATCACGGCGCCACCATCAGCGCCTTAAGTTGTCACGGCAACCCGCTCCATCCCGATAAATCTCGCGCGCAGCAGGATCGCGAAGTTAGCCGCAAGACCGTCCTGCTCGCCGAAAGGCTCGGCGTCCCAGTAGTCGTCGACTTCTCCGGATGCCCCGGCGATTCGGCGCAGTCCATTGCTCCCAATTGGGTCACCTGCCCCTGGCCTCCCGAGTACCTCAAGGTGCTTGACTGGCAATGGAACGAGGTCGTCGCGCCCTATTGGATCGAGCACGCGACGTTCGCCGCCGACCACGGCGTGAAGATCGCTATCGAAATGCATCCTGGGTTCGTAGTCTATAGCCCCGAGACGATGCTCCGGTTGCGCTCCATCGCAGGCCCGAGCGTGGGCTGCAACTTCGATCCGAGCCATCTGTTCTGGCAGTCCATCGATCCCATCGGCGCCGTTCGCGTACTGCAGAACGCCATTTTCCACGTCCACGCCAAAGACACCCAGCTTTACCCGGTCAACCTGTCGCGCACCGGCGTGCTCGATACCAAACCCTATACCCACGAACGCGAGCGTGCCTGGATCTTCCGTACTTGCGGCTACGGTCACGGCGCCGAGTGGTGGACGGAATTTATCTCCACGCTGCGCATGTTTGGTTACGACTCCGTGCTCTCGATTGAGCACGAAGATAGTCTGCTCTCGCCCGAAGAGGGCCTGACAAAGGCCGCGAACTTCCTCAACAGCATCGTGATCCGCGAACAGCCCGGCGTTGCGTGGTGGATGTAGCCGGGGAGCTAAACATGCCTGGATGGGAAACACGATGAAGCCAATGAGAGCGGCAATCTTCGGCACCGGTTTTATGGGCGGTGTACATCTGGAAGCCTTGCGGCGAGTGGAGTTCGTCGAAGCGGCCGCCCTGGCCGGCAGAACTCAAGCGATGGCTGAACGCCTCGGTGCTGGCTTTGGCGTCCATACGGTCGAGATCGACTATCGCAATGTGTTGCGCGATCCACGAATCGATGCCGTTCACATTTGCACGCCCAATGCGCACCACTTTTCGATGGTCAAGGACGCGCTCCAGGCCGGTAAGCATGTACTCTGCGAAAAGCCGCTTGCCACAACCGTGGAGGAAGGCGAGGAACTTGTTGCGCTCGCTGCGAGCCAGGGGTTACGCAACTGCGTCTGTCACAATCTACGCTTTTACCCGATGGTGCAGCAGATGCGCTGCCTCTGCGAAGACGGCGACCTGGGCGAAATCCTGGTAGTGCAGGGGACGTATTTCCAGGACTGGCTTCTGTACGACACCGACTGGAACTGGCGCGTGGATGCCAAAGCCGGTGGCCCTTCACGTTGCATGGCCGACATTGGCTCGCATTGGTTTGACCTCGCCGAGCATGTCACCGGACTGCGCGTCACCTCACTCTGTGCCGATCTCCAAACCTTTCACCCCACGCGTAAGCAGCCGAAGCACTCGGTCGAGACTTTTGCCAATAAACTTCTCGGCCCGGAAGACTATATCGAAACCGCCGTGGACACGGAAGACCTCGGCGTCGTCATCTTTCAGATGGGTACCCGCACACGCGGCGGCGTCACCGCCAGCCAGGTCTCCGCCGGACGCAAGAACCGGCTCAGCATCGAGATTTACGGCACAAAGTCTTCAGTTGCGTGGGACCAGGAGCGTCCAGACGAACTCTGGGCAGGCCATCGCGATAGCGCGAATCAGATATTCATAAAAGATCCATCTTTGCTCAAGCCCGCTGCGCGCACTTACGCCGATCTTCCCGGCGGCCACAGCGAAGGTTACGACGACACATTTAAGCAAGTTTTCCGGCGGTTTTATGCGTCAATTGGCGTGCCCGGCGCGACACCGGACTACCCGCAGTTCGTTGATGGCCTGCGGCAACTTAAAATCCTCAACGCTGTTCTGCAGAGTCATCGGACGCGAGGCTGGATCGATGTTCCCGCGCCTGTCGGACGCGAAATGCAACTGAAAGGAACATTTGTTAATCTTCGCCTCCATTATCGCCTTTTTCATCTATGGAACGACCGCCGCTATGTTGGGCACCATCCTGCCCGACCTGTCCGATCGTTTCCGCCTGTCGCCCAGCCAGAACGGTACCATCGCTTTCGCGCAAGCGCTGGGACTCATCATCGCTTCGCTCGGCGTGGGCCCGGTGCTCGACAACGAAGGCAAGAAATTCGGTCTCATCCTGGGCCTGGCTTTGATCTCGATCGCACTCTTCGCTCTGCCGCGCTCCCCCGGCTTTCGCACCATCATGCTGTTGTTGTTCTTGCTCGGACTCGGCGGCGGCACCATCGTCACTGCCGCCAATGCTCTAGTCAGCGACATAAGTGAACTGCATCGCGCCGCTGCGCTGAACATGACTAACCTTTTCTTCGGCGTCGGCGCTTTCGCCACACCGTTCGTCGCTGCGAATCTTTTTCGGCGCAATTGGGTTCGCCTCTCCTACACAATTGCATCGCTCGCCGTCGTCACATTGGTATGGGATGCCCTCATCAAAATGCCCGCTCCCACGGGCGCCGGCCGCTTCATTCTCGCAGACGTAGCTCCTGTGCTCGGCCGTCCACTGCTTTTTTTGATCGGTCTCTTCCTCTTTCTCTACATCACCTGCGAAGTCGGCATCTGGAACTGGCTGCCGCGTCACCTCATCGCGCAAGGTATTCCGGAATCGCGCTGCGCTCAACATTCTTTCGCTCGGATTCGCGCTTGGTTTGCTCATCGGCCGCGCTGCCATTCTGCCAATTCTCACCCGCGTGCCCGCTATCACCGTCACGCTGGTCGGCTCAGTCGCGATGGCCGTCACCACCTTCTTGATGCTGCGGACGAATCGGCCCGTTGTAGCAGCCGCACTGGTCTTTCTGGCCGGACTTTCTATGGCGCCAGTCTTCCCCACCACACTGGCCATCGTAGGCGATGCTTTTCCGCGCATGACTGCCACCGCCATCGGCTTCGTCATCACCTGCGGATGGACCGGCCTCGCCGTCAGTTCGCGGATCATAGGCGCAATTGCCGGAGGCGATCCGACCCGGCTAAAGAAAGCTCTGCTCGTGATCCCCGCCTCGGCCCTGTTGATGGTGGGTCTGGATCTGGCGATCAAGAACGCGTTGCGATAGCTTTCGACCGCCGAAGTTATACCATCAACGAACGCATGTAATCCGCGTCGATCTTCAGCGCTTCCATTGGCGGCATATCAAATTGTTCCTGCTCCACGAACGCATGCTCAATGTGAGCTCTCTTCGCCGCTTCGAAAATCGGACGATAATCAATTGAACCACGTCCCATCTCGGTCGAAGGTGGAGGCTCAGAGCCCGCCGTCCAACCGCTCATCTTAAACTCCTTCACATGCAGCATGGCAGATCCGCGTGGGATAGCGCTCGAGGTAGTCCGCAGGATTCTTGCCCCCGACCACGACCCAGCCGCAATCCATCTCGAAGGCCACTTTCGCCGGATCAGTGGAGTGCATGAGTTCGTCGTAAAACACCGTGCCTTTTTCGGAGCGAAACTCCGGCGTATGGTTGTGGTAAGCGAAGCGGATCCCCGCCGCGTTGACGCGCTCTCCGATGCGATTGAACTGTTCCGCATTCCAACGCCAGTCGTCCAGCGTCATCGCATCTCGAGCCGCGCGCGACCCTGGGTCCTTCACGCGCGACGGATCCTTCAGCCACGGAGACGCGCAGACGATGTATTTAAGTCCCAGATTCTTGCCGAACTCAATTACCTCCTCCACCTTCGGCAGCAGATCTTTTAGCGGATAGTGAGCGCTAACACAGTTCAGTCCCGCATGCTCCATGGCCTGCTTCACCTCGCTCGGGCTGTGGCCAAAGAAGCCCGCAGCTTCCACTTCGCGATAGCCAAGCGTGCCCAGTTGGCGAAGCGTTCCTTCATAGTCCTTGGGCAGAAGTTCTCGCACCGAGTACAACTGTAACCCGATCGGGCAGGCCTAGCGGATTGGCCATGAGTCGGGGTGCTCGACTCCACAGTGCTGCGCAGGCCGCCGTGGCGGAGGCCGTTTTCAAAAATGTCCTTCTTCCAATTTGACGCATCGTGTCCCCTATTCTGAAAGATCTTCATTACGAAATCACATTCCGTCGCGTATCAACCGGATCCAGCTTATCCCCGAATCGTTTTCGTCACTGCATCCCAGGTTGCAATCCTATTGTTGAAATAAGCGTAGTTGGCCAAATGGCAACCGAGGGCCGCATGATTGCCAAACTCCTCGTTTTCCACTGTGGGCTTGCGGGTCCGAACCGCGTTGAAAAAATTCGCCTCGTGCGCGGCCACATCGCTGTACCCTTCCGGCGCGGTAAAAGTCTCCGCCTCGTCCGGCTGATAATCGAGTGGCGCCGGTTCAGGATGCTCCGCCTTCCACTGTGCCAGATATTCTTTGCGTAGGCGCGCAGGCCAGCCAATCGTCGAATATTTCTCCGGCTTCGGGCTGATGTCTTGCGGCGTAAAGGTCAGCATCTGCCCAATGATTTCCATGGTGCCCTTGGTGCCGTGGAACTTGATCGGCTCACCGCCCGCATTGTTCAGATTGCAGCGCAGCGCCACGCGAAATTTCGGATAGTCATAAAGCGTCTCGATCAGATCGGGAAAGTCGCGGCCGTCTTTCCAGCGGAACAGCCCGCCGCTCGACTGCGCCCGCTTTGCCACTTCATTCGTTCCTGAGATGAAGTGAATCCCCGAGAGCAAGTGCACGAATAGATCACCCGCGAGCCCCTCGCCGTAGTCGGAGAAGCATCGCCATCGGAAGAAGCGCGCCGCGTCAAACCGCCGCTTGGGCGCGCCCTCCAAAAACGCATTCCAGTCAATCGTCTGCTCGCTCGCGTCGGGAGGAATCGGATACACCCAAGCGCCACTCGGCGAGTTGCGGTCCGACGAGCCTTCGATAAAGAATACTTCGCCGAGCGCTCCCGAAGCATAAATCTGGCGCGCCTTCTCGTAGACGATGGAACTCACACGCTGGCTGCCCACCTGCAAGATTCGATTTCCCTTGTGTACCGCATCCACCATGGCGAAGCCGTCGTCTACGGTATGCGACATGGGCTTTTCGCAGTACACGTCCTTGCCCGCCGCGCAGGCATCAACAACAATCCTGCGATGCTGGTGATCGCTGACCGCCACGATCACGGCATCCACATCGTTGCGGTCGAGGATCTCCCGATAATTGCGCGTCGCCGGGACCTGCTTTTGCAAGGCCTCTTGAGCCGCCTCCTGCCGGCTGTCATAAAGGTCGCATACGGCGACGCACTCGACGCCCGGCACCAGAAGCGAAGCTTCCAGCAGCTGGCATCCGCGCGTGCCCGTGCCGATTCCGGCAAATCGGATCCGGTCGCTGGGCTGCACCAAACGGTCAGCGCCATACAATGAAGAGGGCTCCAGCAAGGTGATCTTCGCGACTGCTCCAGCGGCAACGGAGCCCGCGCCAATCCGCATGAAATTGCGACGTGTCAAAGGATGCATTTTTCTCCGCCTCCACCCATTTACCACCTGGCATCATAGCCGCGATCGCTTCCGTCGGACTATCGCCCTTCGCCCACCAGCAAACAAATCCGACAACTCTCCGGAGAACGAATAGCCATGGGTCTTGCCCTTAGCCGTCACGCGCACATTCACGATTAGCGCTAAACGCCCCCGTGCCGCGGAACCTTGACTTGGTTGATTGGCCAGAGACGGGCTTGGGGGAGATCAATGGGTCATCTCCTCGAAATAATGGGACAACTTCTTCCCGTTTGCCCGTTATTCCCCGAGTCATCCTAAACTATGACGCAAGAGCATGAATTAATTGTGGTAGCGTAATTCTGGCTAAAACGTCATCCCATGCGCCCCAAACTGGGCTGCGATCGGATTGTGGGAATCCAAATGAAAACCATCCCGCGCGGAGCATCCCTCCGCGTCTGTCTCGCATTCATTGCCTCCATCACTATTTTGCCAATCAATCTTTCGAGCCAGGAACCAATCGACAGGACGCTACTTTCCGGCATGCACTGGCGGTTGATCGGTCCATTTCGCGCCGGGCGGGTTACGGCCGTCGCCGGCGCGGCGGACCCGAACACCTATTATTTCGGAACCCCTGGTGGAGGAGTCTGGAAAAGTAACGATGGAGCACAAGTCTGGCGCCCGATTTTCGACGAAGAGCGGGTTGCATCGATCGGCGCGCTGGCTGTCGCCCCGTCCGATTCTAACGTTCTGTACGTAGGAACTGGCGAACAGACGCAGGGCAATGGAGTCTATCGCTCGATGGATGCAGGAGCTACATGGAAGAACGTGGGGCTGCAGGACGTTCCCTTTATTCAGGCGATCATCGTTGATCCCAAAAATCCCGACATCGCCGTTGTCGGAGGAAACTCGCTCGGTTTCGCGATTCTTTGGCGGCCACTTCCGGCGACGGCAAAAACCGCGAGCCGCGGCATCTTCAGAACCGTGGACGGCGGCAAGAGCTGGACCAAAGTGTTTTCTGCCGAAGACTCGATCGGGGTTGTCGACCTATGTTCCGATCCGGGTGACCCAGGCACGTTCTACGCGGTGATCTATCATCCTGCATCCGGCTTTGGGGATTCCGAAAAGGAAGCCACCTCGGACATCGTGAAGTCCAAAGATGGTGGGTTGACTTGGACTCCTCTTGCCAGTACTGGTCTGCCTGAAAAGGCTCGCGGGAGGGTTGGCATCGCAGTCGCCCCGGCAACCGGTGGACAACGCATGTACGCAATCATGGAGCAGGGGTTCTTTCGCTCAGATGATGGCGGCACAACGTGGCAACAGTCCACCAAGGACCCGCGAGTGATTGGCAACGAATACTTCAGTCGCGTCTTCGTTGACACGCAGAATCCCGACGTGCTCTATGTATCGCAGACCTCGATGTATCGTTCCACCGACGGGGGCAAGACGTTCGAAGCTTTCGCGGGAGCTCCCAGCGGCGACGATTTCCACGTGGCATGGATCGACCCTCGCGATCCGGCGCGCATGATTTTCGGTGTGGATCAGGGAGCGATCGTCACTGCGGATGGCGGCGAGACCTGGAGCTCCTGGTACGACCAACCGACGGGGCAGTTCTACCACGTCTCTACCGACAACTTGTTTCCCTATCGAGTCTATGGGGCACAGCAGGACAGTGGCACGGCCGGCGTCCTCAGCCGCAGCGACTATGGCGAGATCCTTTTACAGGATTGGTTCTCGATCGGAGGGTTCGAGTACGCCTTCATAACCCCCGACCCGGCGCATCCCAACCTCGTCTATAGCCAGGGCTGGTACGGCTCGGTGGTTCGATATGACAAATCCACCGGCCAAACCGCAACTGTCTTCGAACGCGGCAAACGATATCGCGCCTCGCACATGCCGCCTATCGTTTTCTCGCCCCAGGATGCGGCCACCCTTTACTTAGGTATGCAGTTTGTGCTCAAGACGGTCGATGGCGGAAAGAGTTGGCGCGAAATCAGCCCTGACCTTACCGGCTATGGCGAGCAAGAGGAGCCGGAGAAACCCGACCCGGACAGGCCGCGTCCACCCGCTATCACCGCCCTATCAACGTCAACTGTGCAATCTGGCGTTATCTGGGTGGGCACCAGCAACCGACTGGTTCAACTTACCCGCGACGGGGGAAAGAACTGGAAAAACGTCTCTCCGCCCGGACTGACTGAGCCCGCCGAGATCCTTTACGTCGAAGCGTCGCGTCACAATCCGACCGCGGCCTACCTGACCGTGGGTGGGGCACGGGAGTCCACTCCTCCTTATGTCGGCTCGCACCCTTGACTACGGCCGGACTTGGCAGAAAATCGTCAATGGATTTCCCGAACATGAAATGGTTCGCGTGGTGCGTGAAGATTCTAAGCGCAAAGGTCTGCTCTATGCCGGCACCGACACCGGCGTGTACATCTCGTGGAATGATGGCGACCACTGGCAGCCGTTGTCCCTCAATCTCCCGGCAACACCGATCACCGATCTCCAGGTGCATGACAACGACTTGGTGATCTCGACTTTCGGGCGCAGCCTCTGGATTCTGGACGACATCGCTGCCCTGCGCGAAATTAATCCCCAAATCATCGCTTCCGATGCGCACCTGTTCGTGCCTGAGACTGCCCTGCGCGTGCGATGGGAGAATTATCAGGACACTCCTTACCCCATCGAAACTCCGGCCGGACAGAACCCGCCCGACGGCGCCATCATCGACTATTACCTGAAGACGCCGCCGAAGCGCGACATGACGTTAAAGATCTATGATGCGAAGGGCGCCGAGGTGGCGCGATTTTCAAGCGAAGCAACGGCGGCGGCGTATCTTCCGGCCAATGTTCCCAGCTACTGGTTTGCTCCAGAAGACACTTTGCCCAAGGTGGCTGGTCTCAACCGCTTTGTTTGGAACCTGCGATATCCGCCTCCATCTTCGCTTCCCTATGGGTACTATGGCAAACTGCTGGAGTACACCGAATACACACTTGCGGATCACGCTGTACCGGACCTCACTCCGCGCCAGCAACCTCGCGGACCGCTGGTCCTACCCGGCACGTACACCATCGAACTACGGGTTGGCAGCCAAACCTTAAGACGGCCTCTCACGGTGAAACTTGATCCACGGATCCATACGTCGTCAGTTGACCTGTCAGATCAACTCATCCTGGCGCAGCGAATCACCCGGGGAATGAAGGCGAGTTCCGATGCTTTTTATCAGGTCGCAGAGTTGCGTAAAGCTTTAACTGAACGGACAGAAGCCTTGAAGTCCGCAACCAAAGAAACCAGGGACGCCATCGCTGACTTCGAAAAGAAGATCGATGCCATCGATAAGGGGACAAAGCGTGCTCCGGGATTTGGACCCGTCAACCGTGACTTGGCGCGACTGGTCTTTAGCGTGGAGAGCGCCGATATGCGTCCGGCAGACACCGTTCAGTCGGCGGCGCAACAAAGTTGCGATGTCCTCGACAAGGATTTCGCGAACTGGCGGCGGTTGAACGAACTCGATCTCGCCGCCTTCAACGCAGTTCTGGCTACCAACAAACAGGCTCCATTGCCCACCCTCACTGGAATCGGCGGCAAGGGTTGCGAGCCCTAGAGTCGTGGCATCAGCGGTCGTCAACAGCCGCGACGGGTCGAGTTTCAGGCTCCGTGGTGGCGAATTGTCGGCAAACCTTCCCTTACCCGGATTAGGTAAGAGTTGCCCGTGATTCGGGGATGATCCCCAGACACATCTCCGCCCGTCGTCCGCCCGTCCTCCATTGTTTATCGGCTACTTGACGTCATTGACCAGATACAAATCGGAAAGGGTGCGGCCGTATTCGTAGACGTAGTTATTGCCATCGGGAGTGATCAGAATGGCGCTGATATCGGTGACCCCGGAAACGTCGGGTGGCACCAGTTGCTTCCAGGCTTGTCTGCGTCCCGTAGCCAAGTCCAGCTTGTCGACTTTAGCTGGCACTTCTCCGAGTCGATAGACGAAAAGTGAGTGGCCATCTTCACTCCAGCCGACGGGAGCGTCTCCGACATCGAGCCCAGGAATCGCCCGAACTTCACCGCCATCGACCGGCAACAACGCTGGCCTTTGATCCGGACCAATGATGGCTACTTGCTTGCCATCGGGAGAGATCGCAAACTGACTCGAGTTGACACCCTCAGCCGTGATGGCTCGCGGCGGACTGCCATCAATATTTTGTACGTACAAACGAACGCCTTTCCCCGGCTCATCGCCAGCGAACAGCAGTCGCTTGCCATCAGGAAACCAGCGGCTCCACATGTGATTGATATTGTCATGCGTCAGTGGCTTGGCTTCCCCCGCCCCAGTCGGGAGCAGATAAAATTGCACCGGAGGCTTGGGCAATCCACCAACCACCCATTTCTTATCCGGGGAAAGAGCGAAACCGTTACCGTCGCCCAGCCGGACTGCAGGAGATCCGTCAGTCTGGCGAAGATACGCCGCATAATTCTCGCCGCCGGCCTCACCGGATTCTGTGAACAAGAGTGTTTTCCCATCGCTGGATAAATCTTTTGGCGCTGACCAATCCATCCAGGATAGATCACGCTCTTTATTATTACCTGCCGTCATCCCCACCATTCCTACGCGGGGCACGTCGCGTGTGAGAAGCACTCTGCCATCCCGAGCGACATCTTGCAGAGTCAAAGTGCCAGGTTCACGCGCGAGCAACCGTTCTTTCCCTGAAAGGTTCACTGCAGAAAGGTAACGGCCGTATCCAAGCCTCGTGCTGGAAAACCAAAGTTCTGTACCCTTTGGCGCCCAGCATAGGCCCCAGACAGTTTCCCATCCGGTGGAAAGAGTTTTCTTCTTCCCCGAAAGATCGACCACCGCGACGGAGCCGGCATCGTCTCTGCGGATCGGATGCTCTATGAAAGCAACTCTGTCGTTGTTCGGCGAAACGCGCGGGTGGCTGATCCAGCCGCCGGTCTCATACAAAACCTTCCCGATGGGATATTCCAGCCGACTCTGACCCTCGAACTCGCGCACCACGGCAAAATTGGTGCCATCGGGCGACCAGTCTGCCCATTGCACATTCTCGAGGATTTCGCGCGGGGCGCCACCACCCAATGGCACTCTGCCTAAAGTGCCCTCGTTGATGTAGGGATCAACATTGTGACTGTGGAGCAATACCGCCATCTCCCCTTCATCCGAAATGGACAGAGACCTCTGCCTGTGATAGACCGATCGGACGAGACTCGGGACTTTCCGGGCGAGTGGTGTAGAGTTCGGTCGGATTGCCCTCCCATGCCGCGCTGTACACGATGGTTTTCCCATCTGGAGCAAACCGCGCCATGCGAATGGTTCCCCCGCGGAAGGTAAGCTGACGATATGTGGGCGGCGTGATACTGGAGGCCAAACCCTCGCGTTTTCCCTCCCAATATGCTCCCGCGATAAGACAGCAGACGATCACGATCATCAGAGCGGCAAAAGCCCAACGCCTAGCTGAACTCTTTATCGGCGCTGGCGTAGAACGAGCCGCAACTGCGGGTCCGCTATGTCGGTCACGACTTCTGGTCGAACTTCAGCGTTTCTTGCGGACGGGTGGGAATCTGATTCCCGCTTGAGACGCTGCAGGTCAACCCGAAAGTCGGAGGCAGTCTGATAACGCAGCTTGGGATCTTTTTCCAGCGCCTTGTCGAGAATCTCCTCCAGCCGTGCTGGGAGCTGGGAATTGAGTTTTAGCGCAGCAGCCGGTTGGCGGTGCAGAATCGCGTCAAACACAGCGGCTGTCGTCGGTCCCGAGAAAGCCTGCCTGCCGGTTGCCATTTCATAAACAACAATACCCAGAGAAAACAGATCGGTGCGGCCGTCCAACTCGTCGCCCATGGCCTGCTCTGGCGACATGTAAGCTACCGTTCCGACGGCTGTGCCCGGACTGGTCAATAGCTGAGCGGTAGCAGCTGTCGGCATAGAGCCGGTCGCAGAGCTGTCTCTCACTAGTTGTTGCTCGGCAGTATATTTCGCAAGGCCAAAATCCAGCACCTTGCTTTGGCCATTACGATTGATAAAGATATTCGCCGGCTTGATATCGCGATGCACGATGCCCCGTGCATGGGCCGCTGCCAGGGCGTCGGCAATTGCAATAGCCACATCCAACAGTTCGGCCAGCCTCATCGGCCTGCCTTCAATGCGGTGTTTCAGCGTCTGCCCATCGATAAACTCCATCGCAATATAGGCAGATCCACCTTCTTCGCCAATGTCGTAAATAGTGCAGATGTTGGGGTGGTTCAGGCCAGAGGCAGTCTGGGCTTCCCGTCGAAAACGCTCCAAAGCAGCGGGGTCCTTAGCCGTGTCTTCGGAGAGGAATTTCAGCGCAACCGTACGCTGAAGGCGCGTGTCCTCACCTTTAAAGACCACACCCATGCCGCCACCACCGAGCTTCTCGAGGATGCGGTAGTGCGAAATGGTCCGGCCGATCATTAGAAGGCTTGGACTCCGGGTGCTTCATCTTAAATTCACGACATTCGCTAGTCAACGCAGATGGCGCCCGCCCCGCAAATGTCGGTTAACAATACTTTGCGCCGGGATCAGAGCATGTGGGGTGAAGTAAGCACTATGCCTCCTCGCCGGTGAGAGCCCGAGCCGCCTTGGGCTGAGGCCGCACCAGCCAGTAGAACGCGGCGATGTGCGTGATCATCAGCAGGGGCACGTAGAGGATGACGATCGCGTATGTTGCGCCCAACTGCCCTGACAGCGCAGGAAGGCCGGCCTGGATGCCGTGGTAGTAGTCGATGAGGATATCAGCCGCCCCCACAAGATTGAACGTGGCAACGAACAAGGAAAACAGTGGGCGAATCCGCACGGTGAGAAGCGCTAGGATGGCCAGCAGCCCGGTTGCCAGATCGCCATAGGCGGCGAACGAGCCGAAGCCAGCGGGAAGATTGGGCCCGATGACGCCGGGTAGGATAAAGACGAGCCCGAAGAAACGGAAACTGTGCAGAGTAGCGATGACGCGCTGCGCTCCAGACCGGTCCATTGACCTGAGTCGGGGCAGGATGTACACGCGGAAGCAAAGCAGCCACGCGACATAGCCTAGAACGGTATGCATCAGAAAGATGATTTGCGGGGACATTGGGCCTCCTATGCGCATAGGATTGTATGCATAATCCTATGGATTCAGAATTTCTTCCGGCCCCCCGTCCAAGGGCAGAGAATCAGCCCCAGAATAGGAGACAATTGCACCGTGAGATGATCGGCAGCATCCTATAATGAGCTATGCGTTACCAGCCCGAGCACAAAGCGGAAGTCCATCGGAAGATTCTTAAAGACGCCTCGCGGCGTGTTCGCGCCGAAGGCATCACCGGCACCGCGGTTTCATCCGTGATGCGGGACGCCGGCCTGACCCACGGAGGTTTTTATAAACATTTCGGCAGCAAGGATGACCTGCTTACGGAGTCGTTGAGCGAGGCATTCCGGGAAATCGCCGACCGCCTAACTCAAATTGCCGAAAAGTCCCATCCTGGGACGGAGTGGAAGGCGATTGTGAAGGCCTACATGAGCGCGAAACACTGTGATCATGCTGAGTGCGGCTGCCCGTTGGCGGCACTTGCGCCCGAGTTGGCCCGGGCCGACTATGCCATGAAGGCACCGATCCGTGGGGAGCTGATCAAATACAAAAATAGAATGCTTCCCTTGATGCCGGGCCGCCGGGTGGCTGACAAAGAGCGCGCATTCTTTGCGATCTTCTCAACGATGATCGGGGCGGTTGCAATCGCCCGGATACTACCAGATCAAGCGGCACGGGCGAGAGTGCTCGCGAGCGCACGAGATTTTCTATTACGCAGCTTTTAAAGGTCCGTGCTACCAGGCTGTGAAGGTGCGGGCAACTCAACATCAAAAGTGCAGCGAGGAATTAGTGATCGAAATGGTATCAGCGAGCAGCGTCATTTCCCAGCCGACTAGGGCCTAACTTCATTCGTCATGAGATCAACCAGCAATATGTCCGAATCTCCTATCAGTCGGTCGAACACGATCCGCCTGCCGTCGGGGGGGATGTCAAAGGTCCGCATGATGGCGGAGCTTTTGAGCTTCGTCAAGCGGCGTGAGTGCATGGTTCTAAGGTCGAGCAGCCAGAAATCCTGCTCGTCCATCGTATCTCCCAGCATGTAAACCAGGCCCGTGCCATCGGGCAGGAAACGAACACGCTCCCCTTCGCGTTGCACCCTGATCTCCGGCAGATTTGCTTGCGTACCATCCGGGTGTACTGCCTTGAGCGGCGCGAGCGTGAATACCTGCGCTCCGCAGTACACGATCAGGTCCCCCCGGGGCGACCACACAGGGTCCAAGAACGGTCCCGTTGCAATCCGAACTCGCGTGCCACCGTCAACGGGTAGTTTGAATACACCCTGTCCACCGCGGTCGCTGCCGGCGACGACAATCCATTTGCCATCAGGAGACCAGGACGCTGTGCCCCGAACATCAACATCGCTTGCAAGGGGGTGGAGCTCGGTTCCGTCCGCCGTCATTACGTGCATCTGTTGCTTCCCATCTCGTGTCAGTGCAAACGCAACGTTGTTCCCGTCTGCCGATATCGCCGCAGGCGACTCCAGTGCACCTTCGGAACCCTTCCAGATCTCCATCGCTTTCCCGTCACGATAGCTCCATAGTCCGTCAGCACCGTCGCGCGACGATAAGTAGAACAATGATGCGCCTCCGAAGCGGGGCGCCCACGAGCGCATAGTGGGGAGTTGGACGGCTTCGACCTCCTGTTCTTCGACAGGGCGACCGGTGATCGGAATGATCGGAACGCTCCATAAGTTGATTTGCGGGTTCACGACACTCGCCGCAAGACGACGGCCATCTGCCGTCGCTGCCAGAGCCGTGTATTGCTCCACACCCGAGCTCACGCGTTGTGAAGTCCGGGTTTTTCCATCGAACGCCCATAACCATGGCCCATTCCCGTCTTTGTTGTGGGCAACGAATAGAACTGTCCGCTCGTTGATCGGGGTCGGATACGCAACGTCAGTGTTGAGATGTGTAAGTTGTTCTGCTGCTCCCCCGTCCGCCGGAACGCGCCACAGGTCCATCTCTCGCGTAGCCGGGCGGCCCCGCACGAAGTAGATCCAGCGTCCATCCTTCGACCACACCTGATAGTGGTTGTGTAATCCGGCCTCGTTTTGAACGATCAAGCGCTGATTGTTGCCGTTGTGATCCGCGACAAATGTAGGGTCACCCGCTTGCCACGTGTGATAGACCACCCGCGTGCCGTCAGGCGACCATGCAACCTCGGCGGCAGATTCATCTAGGAAATCGTGAGCTGCTCCGCCCATTAGCGGCCATAGCATGAGCCTTCGTTTTTCAGTGCCCGCACTCCACACCTCTAATCCGTCTCCTGAGAATCCGACCGCACGGAGCGGTGCACGCGCATCTCCGATCCGGCCTTGTGTAAGGTTCGCGAGGCTGTTCCCGTTAGTTTCAATCAGCCAGATGTCGAACGTACCGCTCCGGTTGGAAATGAAGGCGGCGAATTTCCCATCTGGAGAGAGCGCAGGGTCGCTTTTGGCTCCTCCGAAGTTGGTCAAGCTTGTGAAATGCGCGTTGGCAAGCGGATTCTGGGCTGTCGGCGGGCGGCGATTAGCGACGATCCACGCAAGTACTCCTGCCGCAAGCAATGCCACCAGAATCCATAGCATCCAGGCGTAACGCGCCGGCGCCAGTGCGGATGAAGTAATGACTCGCGCGCTGCTGGAGTCAGTGTCACGTTTGAGGCGCTGCAGGTCGGCGCGAATGTCAGAAGCGTGCTGGTAACGTAGGTTGCGCTCTTTCTCCAGACACTTGCTGATGACCCGTTCTAGCTCGGGAGGGACGTCCGGGTTGAGTCGGACTGCCGAAACAGGCTGACGTTCTAGAATGGCGTTGACAATGACTCCTGAGCTTTCTCCGCGGAACGGCATGGCCCCTGTCGCCATCTCGTAGAGAACGGCGCCGAACGAAAACAAATCCGTGCGGGCGTCTAGTTCCCTGGCACGGACTTGCTCTGGCGACATGTAAGCAATTGTGCCAACAGCTTGACCAGGACTTGTAAGATGTTCATCCAGCGTCACAGTCGATTGCTGCCCGGCCGACTCATTGCTCGCGTCGCGGATCGGCTGCGTCACCTTCGCCAATCCAAAATCCAGAATCTTGGTAGGCCCACGTTTGGTCACGAAAAGGTTAGCTGGCTTGATATCCCTGTGCACAATACCAGCGCTGTGGGCAGCATCGAGCGCATCCGAAATCTCAATTCCGAGCGACAATACCTCACCAATCTCCATCGACTTGCCGCCAATTCGATGCTTCAGGGTCAGCCCGTCCAGAAACTCCATGACTATGAATGGCTGCCCTCCCTGCTTGCCGATCTCGTAGATCGTGCAGATGTTGGGATGATTGAGAGCCGACGCGGCACGGGCTTCACGCCTGAAGCGTTCCAACGCTTGCGGGTCACGGGCTAGATCCTCGGGCAGAAACTTCAGCGCGACCGCTCGCCCAAGCTCCGTGTCTTCGGCCTTGTAGACCACACCCATGCCACCGCCCCCAAGTTTTTCGAGGACTCGGTAGTGCGAGATCGTCTGGCCGATCATTGGGCTGAAATGTTAGGACCGAGAGTGAAGCAAGTCAATGAACGATTGGAGTTTCGCCGCATGTTCAGCACAATCTCAGTGTCACGTGCCATACGAACTCAGGCGGTGTCCGCCGACATGCGCCGCAATTATGTCGATGCCAGCTGAAGCTGGGCTTCTCGTAGGAACAGGATGGCGTAGGCACCGGGCGGTAGCGCTGACACCCAGCCTATCGGCTTTGTAGTTCCGCATGAGTCTGCAGGTAGCGCAGGACGTGGCTGCGAGAGAGGACTCCCTCGACGTGGCCATTCGAGACCACAGGGAGTTGATTGATGTCATTGCGGCTCATGATCTCAAGGGCTTGGATAGCGGGCGTATCAGCCTTTATCGTTTGGAGTTGCGCAAGAGGGCGCATCACACTTTGCACGCTTGTCTGCTCCCAGCGCTCGCGATCTACTCCCTTAACCTCGTTCGAAGTGATTAGCCCTGCCGCCTGGCCGTTTTGCATGACCATGAAGCACCGGTGTCCACTGCGCAACACATATTCATTGACGAAGTCCTCAAGACTGATATGACCTTCTACCGTAGGGTAGTCCCGTTCCATGATGTCGGAGACGCGCCGGCCGCGCAGACCCGCCATTAACTCTACCTGGAGGTAGCTGCCGCGGGAAGCGTCCAGCAAGAACCAGCCTATGAACGCCAGCCACAGACCGCCGAAATTTGCTCCTAAGAAAAAGCGATACAGCCCCAGCAGGATGAATATAAAAGCGACTCCTTGGCCGAATTGGGACGCGAGTCGAGTCGCGCGGTCGGCATCATCAGTCATCCACCAGATTACGGCTCGCAGCACGCGGCCCCCATCGAGTGGATATCCGGGAATCATGTTGAAAATGGCAAGCATGATGTTGATGTAGCCGAGCCACAGCAGCACGGCGACCACCGGAGCCTTGGGCTCACCACCAGGCGTCCAACCGCCCAGCCTTGCTATCCCTAGAAAACCGACCCCAAGCGCGGCGCTAGTGAGAGGCCCCGCGATTGCCATCCAGAACTCGGACTTGGCGTCGGGCGTTTCGGATTCGATCTGAGATACACCTCCCAACGCGAACAATGTAATGGCTCGGACCCGCATGCCCCGCGCCTTTGCCACCAGGGAATGCGCCAATTCGTGCAGCAAAAGGGCTACAAAAAATAGCACGCCTGTGACAATTGCGGCAGACCACACTACCGTCTTACTCCACTCTGGCGTGACGGTGTGAAAGTGGTCAGCAAGAGAGAGAACTATGAGAAAGGCGATGATGAACCAGCTGTAATGGAGTCCAATTGCAATGCCGGCAATGCGCCCGAGCTTGATTTGTGCCCGCACTGAGAAACCTCACTGCAACCACGCGCTGCGTTAGTGCATGTCATTATATCCCGTGTTCAGATTCGTAGCTGAGTCGATACGCTTGCATGGACCCGGCTTTTCAGCTCAGTTTCGACAGATTTGTGACAAAATGCGGAAACTTCAATCGGAGACCCAAGCTAGTGGAAGTCTATCGGTGGCTACCGCCCGAAGCTGTGAAAATTCTTCTGGTTCTCTTTCTATCCTTTCTCATCGGACTGGAGCGCGAGGAGCGCAAGGCTGCAGGCGGTCAATACGCATTCGGGGGCGTGCGCACATTTCCGCTCATTGGATTGATTGGCTACTCGATCGCACTTCTTTCCGGCACGCAGTTAATTCCGTTGACGCTGGGCTTCGTGGTGATTGGCGGCTTTCTTGCGCTGTCCTATTGGCACAAACTCTCTACTGCTCAGGCTGCGGGCGTCACGTCAGAGATGTCCGGTCTTGCAACTTACCTGGTGGGCGCGCTCGTGTACTACGAGCATTTCTGGATTGCCACTACTTTGAGCGTCGCCAGCTTGTTGTTACTGGAGCTTAAAGCAGGTCTGGAGAAGCTCGCCGGCCGGGCCGCGCCAGGAGAAATTCTCACTGTCGCCAAGTTCCTGCTGCTCACAGCTGTCGTCCTGCCGATCCTGCCCAACCAGGAATTTGGGCCGTTTCACATCAATCCTCTTAAGACATGGCTTGTCGTCGTCGCTGTAAGCACGATTTCCTATGGCAGCTACATTCTGCAGAAGCTCACCAAGGAACACGGCGGAGTAGTGCTTGCCGCCTTCCTGGGTGGCGCCTACTCATCGACAGTGACCACCGTGGTTATGTCACGTCGAGCCGCACATGAGGAGCGCCCACACCTTTTCGCAGGAGGAATCTTGATCGCATCCGGCGTCATGTACCTTCGCTTGGTTGTCCTCCTGGCCCTTTTCAACCGCCACCTGATGTCCGTCTTGGCGCTCCCTTTTCTCGTACTCGCGGGTCTGGCGGTCGCCGTCGGCTGGATTTGGTCGCGTCGACCAGACATGAAAGTGAATGCGGTGAAGCGGGAGTTTGAGCCGAACAATCCACTCGAACTGCTTGCCGCTTTTCTCTTCGCTCTGCTGTTCCTGGGAATGCTGGTTGCCACCCAGTTGGCGGTTACTCACCTCGGACGAGCAGGAGTCAACGCACTTGCCGCGATCATGGGTGTCACTGACGTAGATCCCTTCATTATGAGCATGACCCAAGCGGCGGGCTCGCTCACCCCTATGAGGGTCGCGGGAGCGGCGGTTCTGATTGCCGCGGCCAGCAATAACCTTATAAAGGGGATCTATGCTTATAGCTTGGCGGATCGAAAGACCGGCACTCAAAGCCTTTCTCTCTTGACAGCTCTTGCTGCCCTCGGACTTATCCCCTTGTTTTGGCTCTGACTCGCTCGCCGATCTCCGATCCAGGATTGAGGAATTGACTTGGTCCGGTCTACCCCCTAACATTGGTCCCTCATGCTTGATCAGACAATCTCCCATTACCGTATTCTTGCAAAGCTCGGTGGCGGTGGGATGGGCGTCGTGTATGAGGCGGAGGACCAGCGCCTCGGTCGGCGCGTGGCTCTGAAGTTCCTGCCCGAGGAACTCGCGCAGAATCCGCAGGCGCGGGACCGTTTCCAGCGGGAAGCGCGCGCAGCGTCGGCACTGAATCACCCCAACATCTGCACTATCTACGACATTGGCGAACACCAGGACCGGCTCTACATCGTAATGGAATGCCTCGAAGGGACGACCCTGAAGTACCGCATCGAGGGAAAGCCGATGTCGGTCGAGCAACTCGTAGACTTCGGAGCGCAGGTTGCGGATGCGCTCGAAGTGGCTCACGCGGCGGGCATTGTCCATCGCGACTTGAAACCCGCGAACCTCTTCCTGACCAAACGCGGGCAGGCCAAAATACTGGATTTTGGTTTGGCCAAAGTTACCTCGGGGAAAATACCAGAACTGGGACCGGCGGGCGGATCGCTCGCAACAGCCGCCTTAAATGAAGCTCATCTCACAAGTCCAGGAAGCGCAATGGGCACGGTGGCGTACATGTCGCCGGAACAGGCGCGCGGCGAAGAGTTAGACGCGCGTACCGACCTGTTTTCCTTCGGTGCCGTTCTGTACGAAATGGCCACTGGGCGCCAGCCGTTTACCGGAAACACGTCCGCGATCATCTTCGATGCCATTCTTAACAAGCCGCCGACTGCTTCGGTTCGCATCAATCCCGACTTGCCGCCTCAACTCGAGGCTGTGATTGACAAGTGTTTGGAGAAAGATCGCACTCTGCGCTATCAGACTGCTTCCGATCTTCGTGCCGATTTACAACGCCTCAAGCGGGATACGCAGTCGTCCAAAGTCGCAGTGGTCTCCGGAAGCGTTCCGCTCCCGCGTCAGGAATCGAAGCCGAGCCGTCGTAGTTGGGCGATGCCCGCGGCGGCCCTCGCCGCGGCGGCTATCGTGGCTGTCCTGGTTGCCGGTTATTTCGCCGGATGGTTTACAACCGAGCGGCCTTACACCCAGGCTGAACTTAAACCGCAGCAGCTGACCGCCAACTCTTCCGAAGATCCCGTGGCGGTCACATCCATTTCTCCCGACGGAAAATATCTTCTCTACTCTGATCTTGAAGGACTGCATCTCCGGCTTATGGCGACCGGCGAAACCCAGTCGCTTCCCATCCCCGACGCGTTCTGCTTCCGTTGAGCCCGCATCGAATGGTCCCAGGATGGGACCAAATTACTGGTGAGCGGCCCCGTCGCGCAGGAAAAACAGGGCATCTGGGTGATCTCAGTGATCGGCGCCACGTTGAAAAAACTGCGTGACGATGCCCATGACGCGTCGCTTTCCGTCGACGGATCGCAGATTGTGTTTCGCGATGCCATCACGCAAGACATGTGGCTGATGGATGCTGACGGCGGCCACGCCCGGCTCCTGGTTAAACACGACCCCGGCTATCATCTGTTCTATCCGACATGGTTCGCCAATGGCAAACGCATCGTCTATGGGAAGTATCGGGTCGCGAATGGCCAGGCCACCCTGGAACTCGAAAGTCGCGATCTGCAGGGTGGCGCTCCAACTCTTCTTCTCTCTAGCCCGCGATTGAGTGCTTTCGCCTGGGGACAGAAGGGACGGCTGATCTATGCCGTCCGCGAGCCGCCTCCCAACCATGCCGACTCCAACCTTTGGGAATTACGCTACGACGAGGAAACGGGTGCGCCCAAGGGGTCTCCCCGGCGCCTCACCGACTGGACCGGCTTTTTCTTCGACGATCCGGAATTGACGGCCGACGGTAGCCGTTTCGTCTTCCTCAACCGAAGAGGGCAAAGTGATGTTTATCTCGGTCAACTCGCGGACAACGGAAACGAATTGAAAACTCCACAGCGGCTGACACTCGATGACCGTATCGACTGGCCCGGCGGATGGTCACCGGACGGAAAAACTGTTTTTTTCTATTCCGATCGCAACGGAACCTTTGACATCTTCAGGCAGGGTGTCAGTGAGCGCAACGCCGAACCCGTTGTCACCAGCGGTGAAGAAAAATGGGCGCCGCAGATCAGTCCTGACGGCAAGTGGGTTCTCTATATGCAATGGCCCAAGGCGGCCGAGGGGGCACCGGTTCCACCCGGAAAATTGATGCGCGCTTCGCTTGCGGGCGGCCCCTCGGAAGCGGTCATGGATATCAAGGGAAAGCCTTGGATTACATACGGTAGCGAACCGACGGACACCGTGGGAGGCTATCCTAGCTTCCGCTGTCCTTTGCATGCGAGCACCACTTGTGTAGTCGCCGAAGCCGACGACAAACAGATTGTATTCACCGCGTTTGATCCCATGCGGGGCCGAAAGGAGGAACTTGCCGAAGTTCCGGCCGATTCGGATTTGACGCGCTGGGACCTTTCTCCTGATGGAAGTCGTGTCGCATTAGCATTCTTTGACTATAAGGCAGGCGATCTACAGGTCATTCCCCTAGCCGGTGGCGCGCCGCAGAAATTATCTGCGATGCCCTGGACGGAACTGGTTGCGGTTGCATGGGCAGCCGATGGCAAGAGCTTGTTCCTGGGCAGTTACTCGTCACGCGGAACGTCGATTGTGCATAAGGACCTCACCGGCGGATCAAAACTCTTGTTCAAACCCAGCTGGGATATTTTCTCGATTGCGCCTTCGCCTGACGGCAACTACTTGGCTTTTGGTCCCATCGTTACGAACGCCAATGCTTGGACCATTGCATCATTCCCTCGCAAATGATGACCCATAAAAATGATGCGCCATAAAACGGTCTCAGGGGGCAAATTGGCCTTTCTGACCGAATAACGGGCACCTCTTCCCTAATCCATGGCCTTAGATGCCTGGCAACTCTGGCAAGTGTTCAGAACATTGCAAACGGCGTTATACGCAAAAGCGCAAAAGCGAAGTAATCGCCCAGTTTTCGCTTTTACGCGCTGTATTAAAGGTGCATTGGGAAGGCGTTCTGGCATTCGAATTGGAATGCTGCCAAGGCAGTGGCAAAGTGCAGTCTTAACAAAATTCTCGGATTGTGAGGCTGGAGATTGCGTGGCCTGACGAAAAGCAAGTAGAATGCGGCGGGGTTCGCACAGTTGAAGTCGATCCAGAATTTTGTTGATGGGAAATTTGTGGGAGGCACCCGCACGTTTGCCGACCTGAACCCGGCGGATGGAACCCTGATTGCCCAGGTAGCGGAAGCAGACCAAAGCCTGGTTGATGCCGCAGTGCAGGCCTCCCGCAAGGCATTGCGCGGAGAGTGGGCGTGGCTCACGGTCTGCGACCGTGCGGCGCGATTGCGCAAAGTGGCGGATGGAATCGAGGCGTCGTTTGATACTTTCGTCGCAGCCGAAGTGGCCGATACCGGGAAGCCAATTGCGTTGGCCTCGCGGATGGACGTACCGAGGGCCGCCGCGAATTTTCGCGTGTTCGCCGATCTGATTTCGACCACCGGGCTGGAAGCATTTCAGACGGAAACGCCGGACGGGAAAAGCGCTCTGAATTACGCGGTGCGCAAGCCTCTAGGCGTGGTGGGAATCATCACTCCCTGGAATCTTCCTCTTCTTTTACTGACGTGGAAAGTCGCGCCCGCGCTGGCTTGCGGCAACACCGTGGTAGTGAAGCCATCGGAGGAGACTCCAGCAACCGCGACCCTTCTCGCGGAAGTCATGCAGCGAGTCGGGATTCCCGATGGTGTCTACAACGTCGTCCACGGCTTTGGCCCGAACTCCGCTGGCGAATTTCTCACACAGCATGCCGATGTAAATGCGGTGACCTTCACCGGTGAATCGCAGACAGGAAGCGCGATCATGAAGACGGTTGCGGCCTCCTTGAAGCCAGTGTCGTTTGAACTCGGCGGCAAGAACGCGGCGATTGTCTTTGCCGACGCCGACTTTGACGACGCGGTAGCGGGAATCAGCGAAGCGGCGTTTCTCAACACCGGGCAGGTTTGCCTTTGCACGGAGCGGGTGTATGTGGAACGCCCAATTTTCGATCGCTTCCTCGACGCTCTGGCGCGCAAGTCTGGAAAGTTGCGGGTTGGATCGCCGATGGAGAAGACGACAGAGCTGGGTCCTCTGATTTCGTCCCAGCATCGGGAAAAAGTTCTCTCGTATAACCGGCTCGCTCGTGAGGAAGGTGCAACGGTTGTGACTGGAGGAGGCGTGCCGGAGTTCGGCAACTCGCTCGACCACGGCTTCTACGTGCAACCGACCATCTATACTGGATTGCCGGAATCGGCCCGCTCGGTGAAGGAAGAGATTTTCGGCCCGGTGTGCCATGTCGCTCCATTCGACACCGAGGGAGAAGCGATCGACAAGGCGAACGATACGAAGTATGGCTTGGCGGCGTCGATCTGGACGACGAATTTGAAGCGCGGGCACCGCGTTGCGCGGCAGATGAATGTCGGCATCACCTGGGTGAATTGCTGGTTCTTGCGCGACCTGCGAACGCCCTTTGGCGGGGTGGGGCGGTCCGGGATTGGACGCGAGGGTGGTGTGCACTCGCTAAACTTCTATTCGGAACTGAACAACATCTGTATTCGCCTGTAACGGGGGCCTCGCGGACGTGTGGGGAAACAAGCGATGAAGAAAATCGAAAGCAAGGTCATTGAGGGCAAAGCGCGCCCGCGCGGAAAATATCCGCACGTGAAGCGGGCGGGTGATTTTTTCATTGTTTCAGGAACCAGTTCGCGCCGCGCGGACAATACCATCGCAGGGGCGGAGGTCGACGAATTCGGAACCACCCATCTCGACATTCGAGCGCAAACTCGGGCAGTGATTGAAAACGTCCGCGACATTCTGCGAACCGTGGGAGCAGAGCTTGGCGACACCGTTGAAGTTACGTCGTACCTCGTGAACATGAACGATTTTGCGGGATACAACGAGGTTTATGGCGAATTCTTTAACTATGATGGGCCCGCGCGAACTACCGTTGCCGTGCACCAGCTGCCACATCCGCATTTGCTTGTTGAAATCCGGGCAGTGGCCTACAAGCCGGAGAAATAGGAGGTGCCATGCCGTCGATCAAGGAATTGAAAGCATTTAACTTTTGGCATTGGATAGAAGAAAACAAGGAAAAGCTCAAGCCTCCTGTGGGCAATGCGCAGGTATGGGAAGACGGCGAGATGATGGTGACGGTGGTCGGAGGCCCCAACCAGCGCCGCGATTATCACGACGATCCAACTGAGGAGTTTTTTTACCAGCTGAAAGGCGACATCTTTCTTCGTCTGATGGAAACGGCGGGCAAGCCGCCAATTGAACTTCCGATCAAGGAGGGTGAAATCTTTCTGCTGCCGAAACACGTGCGGCATTCCCCGCAGCGTGGAGCGGGAACGATTGGCGTGGTGGTTGAGATGCCGCGTCCAGAAGGTGTTTTGGATGGGTTCGAGTGGTATTGCCAGAACTGTCACCAACTCCTGCATCGCGCGGAAGTCAAATTGAAAAGCATCGTACGTGACTTGCCGCCTTTGCTTGGGCAGTTTTACGCCAACGAAAACCTGCGCAAGTGCAAACACTGCGGTGCGATTCATCCCGGCAAAAGTTGACGGTGCAAAAAACAAAATGCCAGTCATCGACATTCACAATCATTTCTTCCCCCGAACGTGGCCCGATCTCGCCGCGCGCTACGGCACTCCCGACTGGCCTTGGATCAAACACACCGAGCCCGGGAAAGCGGAGATCATGGTGGGCGATCGTTTCTTTCGCCACATCTATTCCGCTTGCTGGGACCCCGAAGTGCGCCTGCAGGAAATGGATCGGGACGGTGTCGATATGCAGGTTATCTCGGCGACCCCGGTTTTGTTTGCCTATGGTCGCCCGGTCGAGCACGCGCTCGATTGCGCGCAATTGTTCAATGACGCGGCGCTCGAGCTGTGCTCGCGGGGAAAAGGCCGGCTGAAGTCATTCTGCCAGGTTCCTTTGCAGGATATCGACTCGCCGCATGCAAAGAACTCACTCGATGCATGCGCGCCGGCCATCTCGGCGTGCAGATCGGCAACCACGTGGACGAGAAGAATCTCGACGATCCCGGCATCGTGACGTTTCTGCATCATTGTGCCGATGAGCGGGCGGCTGTGTTCGTGCATCCATGGGACATGCTGGCGCCGCAACGCATGCCCAACTACATGATGCCCTGGACGGTCGGCATGCCCGCCGAAACGCAACTCGGCATCGTCGCGATGATCATGAGCGGAGCCTTCGATAAGCTGCCCCGGAATCTGCGCATCTGCTTCGCCCACGGCGGAGGAAGTTTCGCATTTTTGCTAGGGCGGCTGCAGAACGCGTGGCAGCATCATCCCGCGGCCCACGGCGTTTGTGAGTTGCCGCCGAGGGAGTATGTGAAGCGTTTCTATGTGGATTCGGCGGTGTTCGATGAACGCGCACTACAGTTTCTCGTTGGCACAATGGGCGCGGAGCGTGTGATGCTGGGTTCGGATTATCCGTTCCCGCTCGGCGAACACGACGTCGGATCGCTAATCCGATCAAGCCCTTTGACCACAGGAGGGAAGGAACTCTTGCTGGGCCAGAATGCCGCCGAGTTCCTTGATCTGCCCAAAGCAGATGCGCCAACCAGCACCGAAAAGCCGGCCTCGCAGGCCACAGCGCCGATTGTGTCGCAAGCAGAACGGTTGACTTACAGTTCCTACCTCAAAGTCCCGGAACTTCTAGAACTGCAAAATCCGCAATCTTCTCCAACGCACCATGACGAAATGATGTTCATCATCGTTCATCAGACCTACGAATTGTGGTTCAAGGAACTGCTGCACGACTTGGATGCGGTTGTCGCAAATTTGCGCGGAGCGGGAGCGAATCCCAACGCGCACGATGAAGTGTATGAGGCGGCGCGCTTGCTGCGGCGCTGCACGGAAGTCACGCGGGTGTTGGTCGAGCAGTTCACAATCCTCGAAACCATGCTGCCTACTCACTTCCTCGCCTTTCGCGGGAAGCTCGAGCCCGCCAGCGGGTTTCAATCGGAGCAGTTTCGCGAACTGGAGTTTTTGTGTGGCTTGAAAGACGAGAAGATGCTTCGGTACCACCGGCCCACACCAGAGGCGCACGCAGCACTGACACGGCGTTTGCGCGAGCCGTCGCTGCATGATGTTTTCTTTGAAGCATTGCAGGCAATGGGCAAACTCCAATTGAACAATAGCGCGCCGGAGCACGAGCGATTCCAGGCGCGGGCGCGGGCCGTGTTGTCGCTATACAAGGATGAACGAAGAAATCGTGATTGGATCGACCTCTGTGAGCGGCTCACCGAATTCGATGAACTCGTAGTGAGCTGGCGGTTGCGGCATATTCAACTGGTGGAACGAGTGATTGGCGTGCGCATGGGAACCGGCGGAACCGCAGGCTCGTCCTATCTGAAACTTACTTTGGACAAAAAGTTTTTCCCGGAACTGTGGGAGGCCCGGACGCTGTTGGCGGAATAACGTATGTTCTCTTCGTTCGCGATTTCACCCCACTCCTCATGACTCAGAAATCTGAAACCATCACGCTCATTGGCGCCGGGCTGAACGGGCCGCTGCTCGCCCTGGGACTGGTGAAGCGCGGTTTCAAGGTCGAGATCTTCGAGCGCCGGCCCGATATGCGGCGCGTCCGGATGAGCGCGGGCCGGTCCATCAACCTCGCTATATCGACGCGCGGAATTCACGCTCTCAAAGAAGTTGGCCTCTGGAGTGAAATGCAGAAGATCATCATCCCCATGAAAGGCCGGATGATGCATTCGTTGAATTCGGAGCTGACGTTTCAACCGTACGGAAAAAATGAAACCGAGGTGATCAATTCAATCTCGCGCGCTGAATTGAATATCGCACTCATAAATGCCGCCGAGGCGCAAGGGGTGAGAATCCACTTTCAGCAACGGTGCACCGGCATGAGTTTCAAGGCCGGCATTCTGCACCTGCGCGACGAAAGTGCCGGCGAAGAACGGACAGTGGAGTGTGGTGTTGTGATCGGGTGCGATGGGTCGGCATCGGCAATTCGTGCCGAAATGCTCAAGCTCAATCGCTTTAACTTTTCGCAGCAATATCTCGATTACGGTTACAAAGAACTCACGATCCCCCCCGCTCCTGGCGGGAAACATGCTCTCGACACGAACGCGCTCCATATCTGGCCCCGGGGAAACTGCATGCTGATCGCGCTCCCCAATGTGGACGCGACATTCGCGTGCATCCTGTTTCTTCCCTTCGAGGGGCCAGACAGCTTCGAGCACCTCACAACACACTCGGGCGTAAGACAATTTTTCCAGTCGCGCTTCCCCGATGCAGTTCCCTTGATGCCAGACTTGACGGATAACTTTTTTTCCAATCCAACCGGTGCGATGGTAACGGTCAAATGCTTGCCGTGGCATGTGGAGGGGCGAGTCCTTCTGCTCGGCGACGCGGCGCATGCGATTGTTCCTTTCTTCGGGCAGGGAATCAACTGCGGGTTCGAAGACTGCACCACTTTGCTCGAGTTGGTGGATCGCCCTGGCGCCGATTGGAAAACGGTTTTCCGAAAATGTGAAGAAGCACGTAAGGTGAATGCCGATGCAATCGCCGATCTGGCTGTCGAAAACTTCGTCGAGATGCGAGATCGGGTCGCCGATCCACGGTTTCTGTTCCGCAAGAAAGTTGAGCTGGCACTGGAGGCGAAGTACCCGGGCGTTTTCGTGCCGAAGTACGCGATGGTCACCTTTCATCGCATTCCATATTTGACGGCTCTGAAGCGAGGGCAGTTGCAAGACGGAATGTTGACTGAGCTTTGTAATCACGTCGAGCGCATCGAGGATTTGGACTGGGACAAAGCCGACCAGCTGATCCGCCGTGAACTTACCCCGCTGGAGTTGACTTGAGCTCACGCCGCTTTGAACTCGGGAAAGACTTCGCGGCCGAGATGGACGCCCGCGATCCGTTGGCTCATTTTCGCGCTCGCTTCCATATTCCCAAGACTTCGAACGGCGAAGAATGCGTCTATTTGTGCGGGCATTCCCTCGGCCTGCAGCCAAAGTCGGCGCGCTCCTATCTCGATCAGGAACTGGAAGACTGGGCGCGACTCGGAGTGGAAGGCCACTTCCACGCGAGGAATCCTTGGATGCCGTATCACCGGCTTCTCACGCAGCAGACAGCCGAGTTGGTCGGCGCTAGTCCCGGGGAAGTTGTGGTGATGAATTCGCTCACGGTAAATCTGCACCTGATGATGGTGTCGTTCTACCGCCCCACAATGCAGAGGCACAAAATTCTGATCGAGCGTGGAGCATTTCCCTCGGATCAATATGCGGCCAAATCGCAGATCCGCTTCCATGGATTCGATCCGGCCTCATCGCTCATCGAACTCACGCCTCGTGCGGATGAAACTTGCATACGCGAGGAAGATATTGAAGAGTTGATCGAGCGCGAAGGCAGCTCCATCGCCCTCATCCTTCTCGGAGGCGTGAACTACGCGACCGGCCAAGCTTTTGACATGGAGAGAATCACCAAGGCAGGGCAGCACAAGGGATGCATCGTTGCATTCGACCTCGCCCATGCCGCGGGGAATCTGCTCTTGCATCTTCATGACTGGGGGCCCGACTTTGCCGTGTGGTGCAGCTATAAATATCTAAACGGTGGGCCCGGCTGTGTCGCGGGATGTTTTGTGCACGAACGGCACGCGAGAGTCTGGGACGAGCCCCGATTCACGGGATGGTGGGGTCATGACGAAAAAACCCGATTCGAGATGGGACCCGAGTTCCGTCCGATGGCTGGGGCGGAAGGCTGGCAATTGAGTAATCCTCCAATTCTCGCGCTGGCCGCGTTGCGCGCATCAATGGAGATCTTTTCTCAGGCCGGGATGGAACGTTTGCGAGCCAAGAGCGTAGCCCTCACCGCCTATATGGAATTTCTCCTTCAACAAAGTGCTTCTCCCAATTTTTCCATCAGCACTCCAACAAATGAAGAATCCAGAGGCGCTCAACTTTCGATTCGATTGGCGAAGTACGGGCGCGGTCTGTGCGAAAGACTGGCTGCAGATGGAGTCATCGGGGATTGGCGGGAACCAGACACATTTCGGGTAGCTGCCGTTCCACTCTACAATTCCTACCAGGACGTGTATCACTTTGCGCAGCGGTTCGCAGCGACCTTTGCGTAGCAAGTGCTCACGCAAGAAGTTGCACAACGGCTCGTTCGACAGTTTGCCACGCCAGCGAGCGAGGATCGATCAGGTCGAAATGCCCCGCCCCTGGAATCTCGCGCAGTTGTACATCTTCCCTTTGTTTGCCCGTTCGATTCTGCTTGGCCGTGACGTAGTCGCGGCTGAAATCCGGAGGAACCACGTCATCCGCCGATCCGTGAATCAACACCTGCTGGGCGTTTGGAATCGAAAGCTGCATGGGGTCGGCCTCGCGGTAGTGATCGGCTACGTCGCGGGGCGCACCGCGAAGAAACTCAACGACCGCGTCGTTGCTGAGGTGGAGCCGGAAAGCGCGCTCGAGGTCGACAACCCCGGCGAGCGAGACCACGCGCTGCACTCCGCTTTCGTGAGCTGCAAGGCACAGAGCAAGTTGGCCGCCGGCAGAGTGGCCCATGACCAGACATTTGTTGGGGTCGAAATTGTGCTGCTGCGGGTTTTGAACGAGGACGTTGTATGCCATACGAACGTCGGCGAACGTGGCAGGCCATCCCCCTCCTTGGTTACCCACGCGCCGGTATTCTACGTTGGCGGTCACGATCTGTTTGGCGGTCAGGGCCGCGGACAAGTGGCCTGCATGATCCAGACTGTATCGTGAACGCCAGAAGCCACCATGAACGTTCATGACCAACGGATGCAGCTTCTCATGTTTGTCGCTCGATGAAGGGTTCTGTGGATATCGAAAATCGACAAACTGGTTGGGATCAGGGCCGTAGCGGATGCGAGCATCAGCAGGCGGCGGTGTCAAGGTAGGAAGGTCGTCGGACATGGGTTTTACCCATTCTACGGAAGGCGCAGGCTCACTGTCCGTAAGAGGATTGTAGGAATTCACCGTTAATGATTGTGCAAAATCATTCACATTGACAAACTGTCTCGAAAATCGCATGCTTCCCAGCCGTACGTCGGGATCCTTCTAGCCCACCTTATCAATACATTCGCTTTTCAAGCACGTGGGCTAAGTTAAGCGCCCAACGTTGCGCAACGATAAACCTTCCGCAGCAGTTGGGCCGAAGCTCGACAAATCAGCGATACCGAGGAGAATCCGTGAAAACTTGGAATGCTGGATTCCTGATGATCTTCTTGTTGTTCGGATTGTTTTCGAGTGCCATGGCTGAGACAGCGCCCACCGCATTGCCCTACCCGACCGAAAAAACGCCTAAGGCAATCGATCGCGGCGCGCTCACGGCGGAGTCGGGCGCAACGCCGCTTTCGATTACCGTTGCGCTCAGATTACGCGACCTGGACGACGCTGAGAATCTGCTGAAAGCGCTCCACACGCCCGGGAATCCACAGTTTCATCGGTTCCTGACCGCGAACGAGTTTGTGGCGCGCTTTGCGCCTGGCGATGCCGATGTCGCAAAGGCCATCGCGGCTCTGGGCAAATACGGGCTGACGGTCCAGCGGACGACGGCGACAACGCTCAAAGTGACTGGCCTGCCAGCCGACATGGAACGCGCCTTCTCTGTCAGCTTGCATAATTTTGAAGTTCCCGCGCACGATAACGTTCCAGGCTACACTTTCCATGCTCCTCTGACCTCCGCCACAATTCCTGCCGAGATTTCGCCGGTGGTCGCCGCTGTGGTTGGACTTGATAGCCGCCCCAGGTTTCGTCCATTGAACAGGACTGTTTCGCCGAAGCTGAGAATGGCGAGTTCGGTGTCGCAGACAACCACGCCCGATGCACCTGGATTATGGACCGTAACCGACTTCGCCGATTATTACGATGTGCAACCGCTATACCACCGTGGCGTCACCGGAAGTGGTCGCACGATTGGCATCGTCACGTTCGCGAGCTTTACACCGAGCGATGCTTTTGCCTATTGGAGTGCAATCGGGATTTCCGTCGATCCGAACCGCATTAAGATCGTTAACGTCGATGGTGGACCCGGTGCGCCCAGCGATCCCTCAGGCTCGGACGAAACCACCCTTGATGTCGAGCAGTCTGGCGGAATCGCTCCAGGGGCAAGGATCATTGTTTACCAATCACCAGGTACAGGCCAAGGGTCTCTTGACGACTTTGCTGCGGCGATTGATGGCAATTCAGCCGAGACCATCTCCGTGAGTTGGGGGGACTGGGAGGAGTGTGCCAATCGGGGTATTGGAAATTTCCCAACTGCCTGTATACCGCCGGACCCGTCGTTCGTAAAAGCGACCCACGATCTATTCGTTCGCGCGGCGATCCAGGGACAGACGCTTTTCGCAGCGGCGGGAGACGACGGTGCTTACGATAATGTTATAGATTGCCCCACCGGCGATGCTTGTAGCAACCCACTCAGCGTAGATTATCCGGCGAGTGATTCTGCGATCACCGCTGCAGGTGGTACCACGCTGCCCGGCCTTCAAGAGTACTGCCTTAATGCGGCCTGCACGCCGCCCTTCTTTGACATCAACATCCCGCACGAGAGGGTATGGGGTTGGGATTACCTGATTCAGTACTGCAGTATTCTTGGGTACACTCCCATCACCTGCGGAATCTTCCCTGGCGGTGGCGGGGGAGGTGTGAGCATTCTCTTTGAACAACCCTTGTACCAGTTCTTCCTTCCAGGCACTCAATTCAGCCAACCCGGCCAGAGTTGGATCGTCAACGGCGAACTGGTGTACGCCCTCCCAGCCTACTATCGTGGCCGCAATGTTCCAGACATTTCCTTCAATGCCGATCCGGAAACCGGCTACGTTATCTATTACACTTCGGAACCGAGCGGGGTTTTTGGCATTGAATCCTACATTGGGGGCACGAGCTTTGTCGCTCCCCAACTGAATGGGGTTTCTGCCCTGTTAGGCGAATACTTGCACGGCAGCCGATTGGGATTGCTGAACTTCCCACTCTACGGGCTTGCGCTCACCGGTCAGGCCTACAGGGGTCCCAATGCGCCATTGCACGCGATTGCCTATGGCGATAACTGGTTCTACCACGGCCGCAACGGCTACAATCCCGCAGCCGGACTTGGCACGCTGGATGTCGCAAAGTTTGCGGAGGCCCTTCGCGCCCCCTTCTAGGCGTTTCTTAACTTTGGCACACTTGGCACGGGCGGTTTAACCGCCCGTTTAACCAGACTTCTTCGGCATGGTACGCCTCGGTATGCATCCTAAACGACGTTATGTTGCTGGCCCTCGCTCATGTGTGACAGAGATCACAACAAACGGTGATACACGACAACTTCTTCGGAGCCCCAGCGGAATCAAAATTAGCTGAGGTTCCGTATTTGTGGTGAAAGCCGTCCGCTGGATTGCATGCCTCGTGCTCGCGTGTTGCATTGTGCCTGTTCACGCGGCCTCCCGGGAACATGATATTTGTGACCCCTTCTCAACCCGCGCCGACCGATGTCCAACAAGCTTCGGCAAACCTGAGTTTTGTGCGCGTATTTTCGTCAGCGGACGATGTAAAACGAACGCACCCGATTCTGGATCGGTCGCTCGACATCATTGCAGGATCCAAGGACGAAACTCGCGAGGATGTGTTGCGTTTACCATCCGCCTTGACAACAGATTCGAACCACCGTGTTTTTGTCGCGGATCCCGCCGCTAAAACCGTACACGTTTTCGATTTTATTCATTCCAAATATTCTGTTGCGAAACAGGACATGGGCGCTCCCGTCTCGCTCGCCATGGATCGTAGCAACAATTTGTATGTCGTCGAGCGAAGCAGCAGAACCGTATTCATCTACGACTCGGCCGGAAAGTTTCGCGGGTACCTGGGGAAACTACGAGGAGGGGAATCCTACTTCGATACTCCAACATCGATCGCGATTGATAAAAATACGGGACGCATTTACGTCTGCGACAGATATCGGCACATGATCATTATTATGGATAGCCGAGGACAGCTAGTTGGCAAGATCGGGAAGCGCGGTGGTGGCGACCGGCCAGGCGAGTTCAGACTACCGACCCAGGTGGCCGTGGGCGGAGGTGAAGTCTTCGTGCTCGATGAAGGGAATACACGAGTTCAGATTTTCGATGCAACGGGCAATTTCCGGCGAACAATTAATCTGGCGTATGTTGAGCCTCGAAGCGGATTGACAGTAGACTACCAGGGGCACATTTACGTTAGCGATCCGGCTCTTAACCAGATTCAGGTCTTCCGTAGCGAAGGGCAGCCGCTCTACACAATGGATTCAAGTACCATCAAAGGCGAAAACTTTGGCCATTTCTCGGCCATGTGGGTTGACGCAGGCTATTGCCTGTACGTGGTGGATTCTGAGAGCAATCATGTGGGTCTATTTCAAATCAGCGGACAGAATGCGCGGCGTTGCCAATGACCGTTTCACTGGTCGTGTGGGAAAACTCTTGTGAATACTTTTTCTCCTGGTACTTAATGTCAAAGCTATCTCAGTTAATCACATAAACACCGAAGGCTTGTGAGCTTGCCCCATAACCATTGCCCGCGGCGATGGCTTGGAGTGTAGTGTTCGTCGAGATGGTGATTGGGGCGGTATAGACGGGGGATGATGTTGTCGGCGTTGACCCGTTAGTGGTGTAGTAGATCGTTACCCCCGGCGTAGCATCCGACATGGTCACCGTTTGCGGTGTGTTATAGGTCCCCGAAGCTGAGCGAGAAGCTCGGCGTGAGCGCCGTGATCTGGTAAACACCGTAGGCTTCATAGCTTGCTCCGTAACCATTTCCTGCGGCGATGGCTTGGAGAGTCGTGTTCGTTGATATTGTGATCGGGGCCGTGTACTCTGGGGAGGATGTCGTCGGCGTTGAGCCGTTAGTGGTGTAGTAGATCGTCACCCCAGGCGTAGCATCCGACATGGTCACCGTTTGCGGTGTGTTGTAGGTCCCTGAACTGAGCGAGAAGCTCGGCGTGAGCGCCGTGATCTGGTAAACACCATAGGCTTCATAGCTTGCTCCGTAACCATTTCCTGCGGCGATGGCTTGGAGTGTGGTGTTCGTTGATATTGTGATCGGGCCGGTGTACTTGGGAGACGATGTCGTCGGCGTTGAGCCGTTTGTCGTGTAGTAAATCGTCGCTCCAGGCGTGGCATCGGACATAGTCACCGTTTGCGGAGTGTTGTAGTTCCCGGAACCAGGCGAGAAAGTCGGCACTGCCGTGGTGATGGTATAAGTTCCACCCCCAACTGAGCTCGTCGGATAGCCGTTTCCGGAGGCGATTGCGTAGACCGTTGTGGTTGTCGATATGGCGATTGGTCCCCTGTATACGGGAGACGATGTCGTCGGGGTCGACCCGTTGGTGGTGTAGTAAATCGTCACCCCGGGTGAAGAATCAGAGATCGACACAGATTGTGGTCCGCTATAACTTCCAGGACTGAGCGAGAACGTGGGTGTAGCCGCTGTTGCAATCTGGTAGACACCTGAACTTACCGAACTCGCTGCGTACCCATTTCCCGAGGCAATAGCTTGAAGCGTGGTGGTCGTCGAGATGGTGATTGGGCCCTTATACACGGAGGATGATGTCGTCGGGGTTGAGCCATTAGTGGTGTAGTAGATCGTCATGCCCGACGCGGTATCGGAAAGCGTGATAGATTGTGGGCCGCTATAACTCCCCGGTTTCAGTGAGAAAGTAGGCGCGGGCACGGCAATCTGGTAGACACCGTAGGCTTCGTAACTTGTTCCATAACCATTGCCGGCGGCAATGGCTTGGAGGGTGGTGTTCGTCGAAACCGTGATCGCACCGGTGTACTTGGTGGATGATGCCGTCGGGGTTGAGCCGTTGGTGGTGTAGTAGATCGTCACTCCCGGCGTGGCATCGGACATGGTCACCGTCTGCGCTGTGTTGTAGGTCCCAGAAGCGAGCGAGAAAGTCGGTGTGAGCGCCATGATCTGGTAAACACCGTAGGCTTCTGAGCTTGACCCGTAACCGTTCCCTGTGGCAATGGCTTGGAGCGTGGTATTCGTAGAAATGGTGATCGGGGCCGAGTATCGCGTGGATGATGTCGTCGGGGTTGAGCCGTTAGTCGTGTAGTAAATCGTGACCCCCGGCGTGGCATCGGACATTGTAACCGTTTGCGGTGTGTTGTAGGTCCCGGAACTGGGCGAGAAGCTCGGCGTGAGCGCGGTGATCTGGTAAACACCGTAGGCTTCTGCGCTTGCTCCATAAGCATTGCCCGCGGCAATGGCTTGGAGCGTGGTATTCGTAGAAATGGTGATCGGGGCCGTGTACTTGCGTGGATGATGTCGTGGGCGTTGAACCGTTAGTCGTGTAGTAAATCGTGGCCCCCGGCGTCGCATCGGACATTGTAACCGTTTGCGGTGTGTTATAGGTTCCAGAGCCGGGTGAGAAAGTCGGTGTGAGCGCGGTAATCTGGTAGACCGCAAAAGCGTCTGAGCTTGAGGAATAGCCATTCCCGGCGGCAATGGCTTGGAGCGTGGTGCTCGCCGATATCGTGATTGGGCCGGTGTACACGGAGGAAGATGTCGTCGGCGTTGAGCCGTTAGAGGTGTAGTAAATCGTCACCCCCGGCGTGGCATCGGACATTGTCACTATTTGCGGCGTGTTGAAGGTTCCCGAACTGGGCGAGAACGTCGGCGTCGCAGCCGGCGTAGCCATAGTCAGTACTGCTGTGTTGCTGGTAATGCCGTCGAAACTGGCAGTGATACTCGTTTTGCCAGATGCCACCCCGGTTGCCAGACCTGACGTGCTGATCGTAGCCGCGGCCGGATTCGAAGATGACCAAGTCACCGTTGGAGTCAGGTTCAGCGTGCTGCCATCGGCGTAATGGCCTGTGGCGGTGAACTGCTGTGTGCCGGGGAGCAGAATGGTCGCGCTCGTCGGACTAAGAGCGATCGAAGTAAGCGGGGCCGTGACGGTAAGAAAGATCGCGGTCGTTTCGGTGATGCTACCTGAAGTTCCCATCACCGTGATCGTATGCATACCGCTAGCTGTCGACGACGCTACTGTCATCTTCATGGCCGAAGAACCAGTGGCGCTAATTGAAGTTGGGCTGAAGCTGACGGTCACGCCGGTTGGTTGACCGGACGCAGACAAGTTTATCGGCGAGTTAAAGCCATCCGTCGCCGTACTTGTAATCGTGAAAGTTCCTGAGCTGCCTTGTGCCACCATGGATGACGCGGGCGACGCGGAAAGGAAGAAACCCGGAGTCGACGAATTTCCGGCGAGTGCGTTGATCAGTCCGGTTCCGTTCGGACTTCCCCAACCAGTGGCCAAATCGTAGCCGGTGGTTGCCGAATAGCTGCCATTGCTGCCACTCGTGATGTCGTGGAAATCGGCGTCATAGCTTGAGCCCAAACCTATCGTGTAAAGGAGTGGATTGACGAAACCGAGCGGCGGATTGCCATTTGCGATTGCCTGTTGATTGGCCAGAGCCAGGTAGGCGGCCCACATCGGCGCGGCAAAACTAGTACCACCGTAATAGTTGGCTGTGCAGGCTTGCTGATCGGCGCAGACATAAAATGTAAAATTCGCGTTCGCCGAAACGTCGGGACCGTTGCGATAGGTTGTGGAGCATGAAGAGCAACCTTCAGCGGTGTTTGTCTGCCAGGAGGGAATCGGAAAGTTGTCCGGCGAAATACCGCCTCCACCGTCGACCCAAGCCGTCTCCGAGCTCCACGGACCAGCCGCGCTCGCAGTCTCTAAATCCGTTCCTCCCACCGATGTCACATACACATCATCTGCCGGGTAGATCTCGGATGACGAAATCCATGATCCGCTATCTCCGGCAGCCTGAAATAAGTTCTGACCCTGCGCGGCAAATTCCTCGAAGTACGGGTCGTCGGTGGCAGGGTCGGACGGACTCCAGGTCCACGAAGAACTCAACTGCGCATTCAGCGGGCTGGCGGTAGCCATTGCGTTAAAGATGGCAGAATCGGTGGATCCGATATACATCACCAAGCTCGACAGGCACGGCGCCATGCCGAGAGCCTGAGTCATGTCCAGGGTTTGCTCGGTGTCATCGCAGCTTTGCGAAGAGAGGCAACTGCTTGAAGTGCCATCGGTCGACAAGAGGGTGATTGCAACCTTATTCGTCTGACCGACATTTGCATAGTATGTGTTCAAATCGGCCAAATCCGTACCGTAATATTCCACCAATCCGAGCGATTGGCCGCTGCCGGTAAGAGGTCCGCCGCCGTAGTAGGCTGCCCTCATGTCGCTTCCGAGGAAGGAGGCGCTTGGACCTGACCCTGTGGTGGCGTTAGGCTTCCCATTTGCATTTCGACGTTGATAGAGAGGCTTCGGGACCGAATAGTTCTCCAAGCCTGCAATGTGCCACAACTGGAACGGCAGATCTGCGGTGGGTTCCCCGTCAGGAGCGAAAAAAGTGCGGTTTTCGGTCGGGTGTTGATAGACACCCATGTTCACTTGAAAAGTTCTCTCAATGCTCGCCACCGAGCCCACCACGTCCGCATTCATGCGATTCCGCGAAGTGCCGACCACGTTAAGACCATTCGCTTCCGCGAAATGAAGCACAGTATCGTAATCCTCCTGGCTGGGAGCAAATCTCGCAGTGAACTCTTCCACGCTGAGAAACTGCCGATACGACGGGCTGGAAGGATCGTAGAGGTCGCGGAGAAAGTTTTGCAGCTCCGTCTGGTGAGACAGGGGCAGAACGAGAACCAGGCGCATGATTTGTGTTGCAGGAAGTCGTCCGAGCAACGGTGCCTGCGCGTTACGAGTAACCTCACGCACATGATGCGTCATCAAGGGTTGCGTCTCAGCCTGACCCACATTCGCAAGCAATATCATCGCGGCCAGCGCAACCACTAAACTAAGGGTGCCCGCTCGCAGCAGGAGCGTGACTATGGGATTTGAACCGCGTCCACAAACTTTCGATGTGAAAAACGACGAAGGAGTCAGTACATCAGCAGGCTTTAATGACTTCACCGAAGCTCCTCTCAGAGCGGGCACCCCCATCGTTGAGACAAAAGCATCCACCGCATGGGCTTGCACCGGGGTTATTCGTTAAAATCCCGTCGTAGTCGACTCTTGTTTTTTGAAATAGGGGAAGCCGTGAGTTGCGATTAAGTAATCTGAAGCCCTCTCAAATGCCAAGACGGGGCGTATCCCTGGAAATGTTTAATCAAATTGTTTCTTGCCAAAGTCTCCCACTGGACTTTGCAACCCGCCTGCCGAAAGCTGTTGGTTCCATCCCTTCGGTACTTACCAGGAACCGGCGGCCTTTACTCTTTACCCCGTTGACCCCGGTCTGGGTAGTCCGTTGCGCCATCTTCTCGTTAGCGTCCAATCAACGTCGCAAAGCGTTTCGCTGCGCTCTACGTATCGGAGACTACACAGGAAACATGCGATCCGAGCAAGAAGAGCAAATTACTAGAGGACTAATTTCTCTATGCCAGTTTTCGCGCTTTAAAACGCCATCGTCGGGTGCAGATCGCTATCCCCGCGAGAACGACTGGCTTGTTGGCGCCGGCGCGTCACGTCAGCGTGTGACGACGCGTACATACCTGCCCAACGGCGGGTGATAACTTCAACTGGCGAAGCAGAGTACAGCCTGAGGCCACACAAGCGCAGTGTTTCCTACGGCCGGCCCCGTCCCAATGCGCAAGGCTTAGTCGATATGGTGCGCAACCGCTTTCATCCGACGTGGAGAAACCACCATGAGGGACTCAGTCCGAATACGGGCTCTAGCTTCAGCATTGACAGCTTCGGACCAAGGGCAATACCCGGACAATCTTGCAGTCTCAGGCAGCACTGAGGTGAGAGCCTGTGAAGAATGATGTTACGTGCAGTGCTCCTGTCGACCGCATTCGCGTATTGGTGTCCGACACCACGCGTATGGGCACTCAGTTGATACTCGAAGTATTGCGCCAAGACGAACGATTCAGTGTGGTGGGAGTTCTCCCAGCTTCTGAAGCATTCGGGGCCGCCGTCTCCGACTTCAAGCCAACCATAGCTATTATCGGTATGACCTCGAGGGGAGACGTTCGGAAGGGCTTTGATTTGCTCCGGTACACACAGGCGCGCTATCCCAAGTTGCAGACTGTGATGCTTCTCGACTCCTCAAACCGCGAATGGGTGGTGGAGGCTTTCCGGGCTGGTGCTCGTGGAATCATCTGCCGGGACGACGGCCTCGACTCCCTGCGCAAATGCGTAGATGCCGTACACCTTGGGGAGATCTGGGCCACTAGCGACCAGGTAGGGTTCGTGCTTGAGGTCTTCTCACGCCGATGGGTACCGCAAGCCATCATGGATAAGAAAGGCCGCGGCTTACTCTCCAAGCGCGAGTTAGACGTGGTTCGTTGCGTCTCCGAGGGCATGACGAACCGTCATGTGGCATCGCACTTGGGTCTTAGCGAGCATACGATCAAGAATTACATTTTTCGCATCTTTGACAAGCTTGGGGTTTCGAACCGCGCGGAGCTTATTCTTTATGCCCTTAATCACTCCTGTACACCAGAGTCGGGACACTTGCCACACTGGTGCGAGCATTGCGCCACCGGTTGCAGGATTGAATCTCCGGCGTCTCCGTCAGAAATAAGTCAGCAAAGCTGCCGCAAGCAGCAACGCGCAGATCTCGGAAGCGGGACCGTTAGTCGCCCGCGGCATGTTCAATGATTGCAGAAATTCCGGTCATGGCTCCAAAAACCAGGACGTGCGCGCTATCAAGAGCGGTAACTCAGCATGCTGGAGATAGAGTGGCTTCAGGCCTCACAAGCTTCACTTATTCTCAACGTGCATGTGTTCAAACCCTGAATTCTCCAGCGAAATCGAAACGTCACGATTGAAAAAAAAACACGGGCCCGACGTGCACCCCGAACTCTGTGCCAAAACTTGAGGGAAACCACACTCCGTCCCCTTGCCGGTTGTAGACCACGTTGAAGCCGATTCCCGGGAAATCGAACCACATCGTCCGCACCAGGAAAGGGATGCGTTGCGACATTTTCGTAAATACCCTGACCGGCTGGAATTCTGTGGTATCGATAAATGCTTCGCCCGCCCACGTCGGTTCTTCTTTATCCTTGGGCGTGAAGGCGATGTGATAGACGTTCCGCCCAGCCTCAACCTCCTGCCCAATAAACTTGAACTCGTAGCCTTTCTGCTCCTCGGAGGTCAGCGGAAAGAGGTCGCGTGCCAGCCCATCGTGGGACTTGTCGTTTGACAAATGGTTGCGCAGGTTGCGAATCAAACCCTCATCCGTTCTGCTGGCTTCGGGCAGATTCTCGTGGTTACGCAGGTTGTGAACCGGATCTGGATTCGTGCTGCCGGCGTAGGACACAGGCTCGCCTTGAAATTCCACGTACTTGTCTTTATCCCAATAGCGCCCAGTCAGCAATTTGAGCTGCTTCTGGCTCGTTCCGTCGGGCAGCAGCACCACCTCATAGTCGGCTTTTTCTTCGCGCATCACTCTCTCGGAGTGGTGGGTCGAGATGTGGATGTGCTGTTTGTAGATGTACTCCGTCCGCGCCGCTTCGCTGCGATCTTGATTAGCCGCGACCCGTGCCATGATGTCCTCGGCCTTCAGCGGCGCCGCTTGCACTTCGGGGTGGCCGCTTTGGCCTTCTGCGAAGCCTGCAGCCAGCAGAAATGCCAGAAGACGAACAGTAATTGAGATCCATCGACGCATAAGAGATATGCCTACGCCACTTCCTGCCCCCGCACCCAGCCGCAGGCGATCGGCAGTTTCTCCGTCATCACTTACTCACTGGCGGACTCGATTTCACGGAATCCTGCAATTCCAGCATGCGCTGACGCACTTCGGTGGCTGACTTTGTCTGTCCGCTTGCCTCGTAAAGTCGAGCAAGCCTGTCATACCGCCTCTGCACCAATGGCGTTCTCTGTATTGCCTCCTGTTGGAAAGCAATCGCTTCATTCCAATGCGCGAGAAGCCGATGCGCCTCAGAGCGTCCCTCCGCCAGTTCAGCATAGACTTCTGGCGCCAGCGATTCAGCGCCACCGCGATAGGGGCTGCATTTTTCGGCCTTTTCAAAAGACGCCAGCGCGTCCTCCGGATGATTCAGAGCAAGCTGAAGCTTTCCCATCGTCATGTAGATACTAAAAGGCTGAAGAGCCAGCCCTGCCGCATGCTGCAATGCTTGCAGGGCCGCTTCGTTGCGGCCTTCACTCCCGTAAACCGAAGCCAGGGAGGCCCAGACTCCGCCATTCTCATTGATCGCGTGTGACGCGCGGAGTTCCTGCTCGGCTTCCGCATATCGCTGCTGCCGCTGATAGAGCAGCCCGTTCAACAGGTGAACGTTCGGGTCGTCGCGATAGAGCGCAGCCGCGTGGCTTAGTGAGTCCTCGGCATCGCGATCGCGATGCAGCGCGAAAAACAATTCTCCGGAATTCAGATAGAAATCGTGAAGCGCTGAACGTGAAGCGGAAACCGGAGGCGCGAGCGCCTGCGCAGAGCAGTCGATCTGTAGGCGATTTATCCAGGAAGAATTGTCCGGGGTATTGCGCAGAAAGACCAATGAGACATCATCCATGTAAACAGGACGCCAGTTTGTGCTCTGGCAAAACTTGTACACATCCAGGTTGCGCAAGCCACGAAGGTTGGCGGTTGAGACCAGCAAAACATTCAGCTTCCAGCGGTCGGCCTCTTTCTGCCACGCCTCGGAATCGGGGTCTTCGCTGTAGAGATTGAATTGCTCCATCGTTAGATCGGGATTGTTTCCGCGGCCATCGATGAAGTCGAGGATACTTAGGACCAAGGCCCCATGCAGCATAACCTCCGAGTTCGTAGTCTTCGAAAATATTTCCTGGGAGCTGTTGACTCTGAATGAAAGCGGCGGCGTGGGCCGGGAACCATGATGCCTCTCCAGCGCCAAACCGCAAGTCAGGATTGAACACGACATAAGTCCGGTTAGAGGAAAAGTCGACGATCTGCAATAGTGCGACACCACAAAAGACAGCTGTCAACAGGATGTCCAGCGGATGTCGGAACTCGAAGCAACGGGCCTGATTTTTTTTGTGCAGAGGAGGCGGACCCATTGGCGAAAAGCGCCTCCAATACGCCCGCACCCAAAGTCACGACAGAAATTGCGAACAATGCCGAGTAACGCATGTGATTCAAAGCGGCATAAAGCGCGAAAAGGACAACTAGCCCGGCACCGAACTGTCGTTTCCGGAAAAAAAACAGACTGGCGACAACCAACGCCAGCACAAGCAGCCAGGTAAATCCGAACTGACGGTGTCGCACATCAATGAGTTGATACAACAAATGGGAGGACAGCGGGACGCCCAGGAACTCACCGATAGCAATATTGCTATCAATCTTTCCTTGGGATGAGCCGGAAATGCCCGCTAGGTTGAGTGAAGCGGCGTAGATTCTCGCTCCCCACGGATTCACGAAAGTGACCGCGGCGCAAGCTATAGAGCCAGGGCCATATCCGTTTCAATCGCACGAGCACTGCCTGACGCCGCTCGGCAGAGGGCAAATCAGAAGTTTCGATCAGCAGGTACGCGCCAATGACCCCAAGTCCCGCGATGAAACCCGGGTGGAGATTTACCCAAAGCAACATGATCACCGGCAGAAGCCAAAGCCGGCAGCGCATTCCGCGATAGTACGACCAGAGTTCTCCGAGAAAGAGAGCGAAGAAAACCGTGCTGAAAAGATCCGCCCGCGGCGCGGTCCTGGTAGAAATCGAGTCGACGGCAAGCATCGCCAGGATTACGCTGCCCATGTCTCCACGACGAACGAGATAAGCCACCACGGCCAGACATGCCAGCGCGCAAAACCAACTCAAACCAGCATAGCCAAATGCGTTGTAGATCAGGTAGAACAGCACACCGGCGAACGGCGGATACATCCACGGCGTGCCCGCGGACGTAAAGGACAGCAAGTCAGTGCGGGGAACCTGGCGATGTTCTACTACCCAGCGGCCCGTCGCGAGATGCCAGCCCATGTCGCTATCGCCCGCAGTGTGCAGGCCAGCACACACAGCGAGAAGCAAGACCAGGAAAATCAATACCAGTCTGCCAACGCTATAGCATCTTTCGGTGGAAACTTGCATGGAGAAATTTGGCCTGTAAATCAACCCTCCATTTAAATATAAAAACTGATGGCTTATTTTCCCGCTTACTTTTGCGCGCTTACTGATGTCTCCCAGTACAGGGCAACGCAGCACTACCTAACGCAGCACTCCCATAGCCACGGTACGGTTGGTCGGCTTCTCTTCATGTGACGGACATCACAATCCCAAGTGACGTAGAATGCTGCCGGTCGGGCGTTCGGCCCGTAAGGTAAATAGCATACGATAAGGGCAACATAACGTTCTGAGTGGGCGAAAAGCGATAGTCTCGAAGTTGCGGAAGGCGGACTTTTCGTCCGATATCGTCGAGGGGGAATCAGGAATGGAAAACGAAGCCCAGGTCAACCGTGGCATCGGCTTGGCAAGTAAAGCAGGTCTATGCGATGGCGGCAATCAGTCTAGTGATTGGGCTGGCGATTGGATACTTGTTCCGTGGTTCGCAATCTCCTGCGCCGCCGCAACCACCGGTGGCCTCCACTTCCCAGCCAACTTCTTCCCAGTCTCTTCGGCCCCAGGTGCTATGGGAGGCCAGGTGCCCAGTCTTGAACAGATGAAGCAGATGGCCGACACCAAGGCGGCGCCGCTGCTTGAGAAGCTGAAAGGCAATCCGAACAACACCGATCTGCTCGGCAAGGTCGGAGACTTATATCAAGGTACGCACCAGTTCAAGGCAGCGGCTGGTTATTACGACAAGGCCTTGCAAATTGATCCGAAGAATGTCCCGCTTCACACCCAACTGGCTTCGTGCCTCTATTACCAGGGGGACATCGACGGGGCGATCAGCCAACTGCAGCAAGGGTTACACTACGATCCCAAGGATGCCAATTCCTTGTTTAATCTCGGCATCATGAAGCTGCAGGGAAAAAAGGACATCAAGGGAGCGCTCGCGGCTTGGCATTTGCTGTTGAGCTCAAATCCACAATTGAGCGCGGACCGCAAGGCGAGGGTGCAGAAATTGATAGCCGACATCCGGATGCAGAGCAAGAGTCAGCGGCTGACGCCCTAAAAGGATCGTGTCAGCTTCCGCGGGCACACGAAACGAAATTTGAAGGAGCAGTGAGCAATGACGACCATGACGGATACAAATCCATCAGCTTCTAGTTCTAAATCTCAATCCAAATCTAATGACCAGTGGACAAGCGTGCAGGCCTACGTGTTGGCGGTAATCTGCCTGCTGGTGGGAATCGCTGGCGGCTGGTTCATACGCGGATCGCAGAGTCCCGCTGCCGCCATCTCTCAGACCGCGAGCCCATCAGCCGCGGCTCCCTCCATGGGCAATCAGTCGACGCAGCCGCCAACTCCCGCTCAGATGCAGAAGATGGCCGACACGCAAGCTGCTCCATTGATCGAGAAGCTAAAGGCAGACCCGAACAATGCAGAACTTCTGGCAAACCTTGGGAACGTCTATTACGACACCCAGCAATATCCGACAGCCATCGATTACTACCAGCGGGCTCTGAAGCTAGAGCCAGCCAATGCGGGCGTTCGTACCGATATGGCGACCGCCTATTGGTATACCGGCGCAGCTGATACCGCGATCGCGGAATTCCAGAAATCGCTCTCTTATGAACCGAACAAGGCCAACACATTGTTCAACCTCGGCATTGTTGAGTGGCAAGGCAAGATGGATATCGACAAGGCGACTGCCGCGTGGCAAAAGTTACTGGCTACTAATCCGAATTACGAAGCTAAAGACAAAGTTCTGGAGTTGATGGCCCAGGCTAAGAAACATTCGGGAGTGAAACCGGGGACGCCGGCAAAGCCACTGCAATAATCTTATTGCGTGATGAAGGCCAGACGGTGAGTACTGCTCCCTCAGCGAGATTGCAACAAGAAAGATTGGAACGAGAAAGATTGGAAGGTTCCATCGGCAATTTGCGCCAGCGGCGGATGCTGCTTGGCGCACTGCTCGTGTTGGCTACGCTCCTCTTGTACAGCCGAGTCGCGCATTATGAATTCCTTGACTTCGATGACTCCCAGTACATCACCAGGAACATTCATGTCAGCACCGGTTTAAAGATTAGCAATGTAGCCTGGGCTTTTACCACTTTCTACGCCGCGAACTGGCATCCGCTCACGTGGCTCTCGCATATGATGGATTGCCAACTGTTTGGTCTGAATCCCGGATCTCAGCACCTGCTCAATGTCGCGCTGCACGCCGCCAACGTTCTGCTGTTGTTTTGGCTTTTGCAAATGGCAACCGGCGCCCTTTGGCGTAGTTTCTTCGTGGCCGCACTCTTCGCCGTCCATCCGCTGAACGTGGAAACGGTCGCATGGGTTGCGGAGAGAAAAAACCTTCTCAGTGCTTTCTTTTCGTTTCTCACGATAGCCGCTTATGGCTGGTACGCCAGCCGCCCCGGTTGGAAGAAATATCTGCTCGTCTTACTCGCGTTCTCTTTGGCATTGATGTCTAAGCCAATGGCGGTAAGCCTTCCGCTGGTTTTGTTACTTCTAGATTACTGGCCCTTGAAGCGGTACGAGCATCTTCCCTTCCGAAGTAAGTGGGCGCGATTGTCGATCGAGAAGCTGCCATTGTTATGGATGAGCGCTGCAAGTTCCGTAGTCACGATAATTGCGCAACGTTCCAGTGGCGCTGTGGTGGGTACATCATCACTGCCGCTCTCGTTACGCCTGGAAAATGCCGTCGTCTCCTACGTTGCATACCTTGGGAAGACGTTTTGGCCCGCAAGGCTGGCCGTCTTTTACCCTCACCCGCAGCGCTCGTTGTCCGGGTCCGATGTCATCGCAGCGGCAGTCATCCTCTTAGCGATCACTATCGCGGTATTGTACTTTCACCGCGCTCGCTACCTCGCGACGGGCTGGTTTCTTTTCGTCATCACGCTCGTTCCGGTAATCGGAATCGTTCAGGTTGGCCGGCAAGCGATGGCGGACCGTTACACTTACGTTGCTTGCATCGGCCTGTTTATCATTATCGTATGGGGCTTAACCGACGCAGCTGATGCATTTGCCGTCCCTCGGGTGATACCAGCGGTGGCGGCACTGTGCCTGGCGTTGGCATTTGCCGCTGCCACTAGCCGTTATTTGTCGTACTGGCAGAACGGCGTGAAGTTGTTTACGCAGGCGAAAGTCCTGGCAGGTCCTCCGGACCCTGCAATCGAAGAGGCTCTTGGGGATGCGATGGTCGTCGATCACCAGATTTATGAGGCATTTCAGCACTACAGAGAAGCCTGCGTGTTACGCCCGCGCGATGCAGTGTGTCATTACAACATGGCAGAGATCCTGTTTAATCGCCATCAACTAAGGGACGCGCTGGAACAATATCAGGTTGCGCTGAGTCTCACCGACAGCAAAGAGATGGCACTCTCATGCTTGACCAATTCAGGCGAAATACTATTGGACCTCTCCGATTACGAAACCGCGGAAAAGAATTTAGCAGCGGCATTGCAGATCGACCCCAACAACAACACCGCGCTAAGACTGCGCCAACAGGTACTAAATCATAAAAACGCGAAGCCTCACTAAACACCGACAACTTTTGCGCCGCATGGCTCCGCCCTCCGCGTCATGATCGCATCCCTTTCTCAAGCGTGAAATCCGATCTGATTCCCTCATCAGGCAATTCATCAACTCCATGTGATGGCCGTCACAATCACCTGTGACGATGGAAACTGCCCACGGGGCGCACAGTCCGTATCTTTGGGATACAGTTCGTTCGCAGGAATAGAATACCCAGGTTTAAAGGTGGAGCTTTCAGATGAAACCCAGGATCTCCCGAATTCCTAACCTTGTCCTCGCTGGTCTGCTGGTTCTCCCGATCGGATATGCCCAAGCCAGCGATGTTTCTCATCTTTCAGGTTCATACAAAGTTGTCCATAAAACTGACCTCGGCCCTCAAACTCGCATCCGGCTGCAACTTCGCCTGGCCAATCACGGGCAACGCGATCTCCTCGTTCAACGCCTCACGCTCTGGGGATCCTCTCATCCCGCGAAGAGCGCGATGGCGGCATGCTCGATCGTTGTACACACCGGCGCATCCGCGAGCACCACACAGGAATTCACCATCCCACGCGCCGACTACAGCCTATGGAGTCATGGAGAGACACGATCAAGCTGCTCGTTGCGGTCCAGAGTCCCGGAGGCCGCAAAGCTATCGAACTGGTTCGGCTGGATCGGATTTCCGACGGAAAGGCCAACTGACCATGCGCCCCCTAAACTTTTTCGCCGTCCATCGGCATCGTCCTCACATTCGCCCTCTGCGCACCCCAGGTTTCATCCGCTCAATATTCAATCAGCACGATCGCTGGGGGCGGTCCGAATGGTCTTACTGCGGCTAACACCAGCATCGGATACCCAGAAAGTATCGCGTTCGATGCCGCCGGGAATGCCTACATCGCTGAATCGTATGCGAGTCAGATTCTCAAGTCTCACCGACCGGCACGGTGAACGTTGTGGCGGGAAATGGCACGTCCGGTTATTCCGGCGATGGCGGACCAGCCACGTAGCGCCGCCCTTAACGAGCCCGAAGGCGTTTTCATTGATAGCTCAGGAAACATTTTTATCGCCGACACAGAAAATTCTGTCATTCGTGAAGTGGTGGTAAGCACAGGTAACATTCAAACCGTCGTCGGTGTGAACTACGATGCAAGCGACGGCAGTGCTTGCCAATCCGGTGGTGACGGAGGGCCAGCCCTCAGCGCGCACTTGTGCTTGCCGTACTCCGTATTTGTGGATGGCTCGGGCAACATCTTCATCGCTGATTTCGGCAACTCCACCATTCGCGAAGTAGTTGCCGGCACCGGCAACATTCAGACCGTGGCGGGCACGCCCGGCACACCTGGTTACATAGACGGCGTTCTAGCCACCAGCGCAGAACTAGACCTTCCCGCAAGTGTTTTCGTCGATGCATCGGGCAACATTATCATTGCGGATACTTTCAACTCGGTAATTCGCGTGGTGAATCCGAGCGCTCAAGCCGTGATCATCGCCGGCACTGCAATTCAGCCTGGCTTCATAACGACAGTCGCCGGTTCTCAGTACGATTCAAAGGAAGGCTCTGAGTGCCAATCGACTGGCGACGGCGGGCCCGCACTCAGCGCATTTCTGTGTGAACCATTCGGAGTTTTCGTAGATACTTCGGACAACATTTACGTAGCGGATTACGCCAATTTTGCAATTCGCGAGGTTCTCGCCGCCGGCACTATTTCGACCGTCGCGGGCACATTAGGCAGCGATTGCCAGACCTATGCCACCAGCGGCTGCGGCAACGGAGCCTCTGCGATTGTGCCGACCGCCCAACTCAACTACCCGAGCGGTGTCACACTTAACTCCGGCAACATCTTCATCGCTGATACTGAGGACTTCGTAGTTCGTGAAGTAACCGGCGGAAATATCCAGGCCTTTGCCGGCAACGCCACAGAAGCGTATTCCGGCGACGGCGGCTTGGCGACAATTGCAGAGCTGAACGACCCCGGCGCGGTTTTTGTTGACGGCTCCGGGAACGTCTTCATCGCCGACACAAGTAATTCCGTAATTCGTGAAGTTTTGACGAGCACCGGCAATATTCAGACCGTAGCCGGCAACGGTGTGGCCGGCGATTCCGGCGTTGGCGTAGCGCCGACCACTGCGGAACTCAACCTTCCCGGAGGCGTATTCGTGGACGCCGCGGGAGACATCTTCATTGCCGACACGACGAATTCCGCGATTCGTGAAGTAGTGGCATCGACCGGTTTGATTCAAACTCGTGGCGGGCACGCTTGGCACGGCTGGTTACTCGGGAGATGGTGGTGTTGCTGCCTCAGCCCTGCTCTCCAATCCTAATGCCGTCGTCGTGGACGGCTCGGGCAACATCTACATCGCCGACACCGCTAACTCCGCCATTCGCGTGGTCAATACCGGCACAGCGCAAATCACTGTTGCTGGAGTGGCAATTCCCGCAGGCGATATACAAACTGTGGCCGGCATCCCCACCAAAACCTGCGACGATGATACTAGTCCAGGTTGTGGTGACGGCGGACCCGCGATCAGCGCTTATCTCAACTTTCCAGCGGGCCTCGCTCTCGACGCCGCCGGCGATATCTTCATTGCAGACACCTTCGACAATGCCATCCGCCAGGTTTCAGCAACCACCGGCACAATTCAGACCGTGGCTGGCACCATCGGCGCTACCGGCGGCTTTTCGGGCGATGGCGCGGCTGCTACCAGCGCTCTGCTCGATAGTCCTTCCGGCGTTTTCATCGACGCCTCCGGTGACATTTTCATAGCTGACTCAGACAACGCTGCGATTCGCGAGGTGGTAGCCGCAACCGGGTTCATTCAAACCATAGCCGGAATCCCTGCCACCACAGGCGGATTCCCCACACCGGGTTTCTCCGGCGACGGCGGACCCGCAACCAGCGCGGAGCTGAATTCGCCGTCGGGCGTCTTCGGCACCTCCGCCGGCAACCTGTACATTGCAGATACCAATAATTCCCGGATCCGCGAATTGACCTCATCGCCCGCGCCCTCCGCAGCATCACCCGCGCCGCAAACCGTTGCACCAGGTGGGACGGCAACTTTTTCGCTCACGTTGAATCCATACACCGGAAAGCCCCAGCCAATCACACTCTCCTGTCTGCAAAGTTCCTTGCCTTCCGGCGCGACTTGCACTTTTTCGCCCTCCACAGTTACGCCGGGCAGCAGTTCCGTTCCCTTCACTCTCGCCGTGGCCGTGCCATCCACTTCGGCCTCTCTCCGGCAGTCACGCCCAGGATGGTTGGGACCACAGATGTGCGTCGCCTTCCTGCCACTGGCTGGACTCTTCCTGCTGGGCAAGAAATCGCCAAATCAGCGCTGGCTATGGCTGGCATTGCTCTCCGTCTTCTTATTAGCTTTGGTTGCCTGCGGAGGAAGGAACGGGAGGAGGAAGCAGCACAACCACGCCCCCATCGACTACCTATTCAATCCAGATTCAGGGAACGACGTCGACGCAGCCCAAGCCAGTAACCATAACCACGGCGAGCCTGACTGTGCAGTAGGGTAGTAAACGCGCAGTAGTAGTCAAAGCGCAGTAGTAATCAAAGCAAGAGGAGAAGCGCTGGACGCATGGGCACGAGAACACGATGCCAGCCTGCGCAATTTCTGCATTGAGATATTAACCGAGCAGTGAAAGCAGAATCACCGGCCTGACATACTCTCCATGGCACGCTGTTTTCCGGCGGCGATCTGTGACCGGAATTCCGCTCCTAGTGAATATGCTTCTCCACGAAACGGACTCTGTCGTTCCGCATTCTGGAACGAAACTCAGCGCGAGATCTGCATGTCCGAGCCTGAGTTCGACATTCTCCGAGCATCAGGTACAACCAATGAGATCGATTGGATCGATCTGCCGCGCTTTTTAAAACCTCCGCTTCCTCAGCATAGCGCCCGTCGTGATCATAGATTCGGGCCAGTGCGGCTGGCGCATCATCAGTTGAGCCGAGTCTTACCGAAGTGAGCAACTCTCGTTCAGCATCTTCCGTAAATCCCATATTCCCGAGTGCGATGCCCTTTGCATAATGCAAAAATGCATTATTCCTGAAGATGCGCTCTGCCCTTTCAATGCGTTCCATTGCTTCCGCATTTCGATCCAGGACAATTAAGATAGTTCCAACATTTAATAGATACCTGAATCGCTCGGGACCTGAAGCTTTGGCTGGCGGATCCGCAAACTGAACGGTTCTGCAATCGATCTGGAGCCGATGAATAAGATCGGCTGTTTCCGGCGCGACCCGCAGAAAAACTGCTCCAAATGCATCGAGAAAAACGAGCCTCCACCGCTGTGCATCGCAATAGCTGCCCAGGCTTCTTATTGCGTTTCCCGCTTCGAAATCCATGGACAACAGAATGGTGTTAATTCCCCTGGCGTCAGCTTCATTCGTCCATGCCGCTGAATCCAGCGATTCCTCCAACAGGCTCGAGTTCCGCATTAGCAACGAACCTCCGAAGGGGACAGAACGGCCATCGATATAGTCCGGGTACTCGGGCGATAGCTTCCAAACTACGAATCCTCCCGAATTGAAGTCGTTGAACAAATTGCGAGGAAGTTGTTCTCTTAATACAAACGTCGCCGCCTGCTCCGGTTCCCACCAGGATTGTCCTGCCCCAAAAGTTGAGAATGTAAACGGCTTCCCGAGATAGAAACGATTCGTAATCAGGTCGAAACTCCTGACCCCGACAAAGCAAAAGCAACTGATCGCTACAATCGCCGCGATAGCGGCAACCGCGCGATTGCTTGCGGATATTTTGTACCGTGTCGCAACTCTGTTTTCATAAAATGAACCTAGAGTTTTCGACAAAACCGTTCCCCCAACCACCACAGTGATTGTTGCGAAACACGCCTCCATCCGTATGGCATGGATCACAAGATAGATCGCACTCGCCAAAAGCAATGCGGGCACGAAGTTTCGTTTTGTCAAAGCGCACAGCACGGCGATGGATGCCGCGAATATCAACCAAAGGACGGCGTTATCTGGATCACGCCAAGCCAATGCTCTTGCCAGCGCGGCGGGGGTGAGTCGCAATCCTTCCCACTCCAAAATCCACATACTATGGGTTTGAGCGATACTGCGCTGCCTTTCTATAGCTGTGTAAATCCGCCAGCCCCACGGGTTGATAACGGTTGCTGCCAGCGTGCCGATCAGCCACGGCGCAGCTTTTTTCAATCGAAGCCAGGCACCGGGTCTACCCGAAGGCGCTCTGCGCGAAGCCTGTCTGCGCCAAGGCGCAAGCGCGTCTTCCAGTTCAAGCAAAACGTAAGCAGCGCACATCGCCAGACCGGCAATAAATCCCAAATGCAAATTCACCCACAAGCACATGAGGATCGGAAGCAACCATAACGGCCCTTCTCCTGATTGGTGATAGTGCCATAACAGGTTTACATAGGCTGCGAAGAAGACCGCGGTAAACATCTCAGCCCGTGGTGGAGTACAGGCAGCGATAAGCGGAACCGAAACTATTGCCAGCACCGCACCTACGATGGAAGAACGACGCAGCAGAAGCGCAACCGTGCCCACACATGCTGCCGCGCCTAACCATGACAAGAGCCCATACCCACCAATTTTGTAGGAGAGATAGAGCAGAATCTGCGATAAGACCGGATAAATCCACTCTGTGCCCGCGGCGGTATAAGAGAAAACATCTGTAGATGGTATATGTCCGTGTTGCACGATCCAACGTCCAGTCGCTAACTGCCAGCCCAGATCGAAATCCCCGAGGGTACGCAGGCCTGCGGCAAATGCATAGAGAAGCGCTAGCGCGGAAAGCGCTAATCGTGCGGACCGAAGATCGGCCCGGCGAAGCTCGGCGTGGCGAAGATCGGCGGAGCGACGAGCAGTGGAGCGAAGATCGAGGGTTTGACGGACGCCTGTCATATTGTCACGCCTGCGCGACGATCCAGCGCGTGTATTGTCCAAGTTTTGTGCGAGCGTGGAAAGAATATTACGCAAAGTAAATGGGAGGACACAAAACCGCACCCTTAGCCGTTAAAGGGCTAAACTTCCAGGGCCTATCAGCTTCACTGCTTAGGTTGAATCCGCCGCGCACTATGGCACGCTGCACGGTTCCGTTCGCATTGTGTGTCATTTCATGGCAGACCAATGCGCAAGTACCAGTGCTGCCATTATAAGAAATAGGCATCCCGCCGTTTGGAGCAACTACATTCACGTCGAAGTTGACGAGCCGGTCGCCGGTGATGGTTCCATTTCTGCCTGCTATTCCGTGCGCCGTGTGACAAGTGGAGCACGAAAAACCAGCGTTGATGTGGGCGGAGTGCTGAGACCAACTTGTGTTCTGGATAATGTTGCCCGAGAGATCATGGCACTTGCCGCACAACGCATAGGGCCCATTTACTGTGAGATCCGGATTTGGAAATAGATTCGTAATGCGCTGACCGGGGCCGGGCGCCTGGCTGAATTCGTAACGCCGCTCCAAAAGGTGAGTCCATTTCGATCCGTGGGGACCGCTTGGGCCGGTGCCGCCGAATTCGCGGTTGTCGTCAGCGTTGTGGCAATCCGTACAGAAAATCTGCGCGCCCATCACTCGCGCCTGACTCGTTCCGTTCAGTTGCGACATATAAGGCAGAAGACTGGGCTGTGGGTAAGTCGAGTTACTGGTGTGTGTTACTGGGTGGCTTGAGGACGCGGTAATGGCAAACTCCGCATCGACGTTGCCGGGATCGGCGGGATTAGAAACGTAGCGCACCGGGAGATACCCGAATTTCGATCTAGTAGGCTTGCCGGTAGACGTCCCGTGGCAGCGAAGGCAGTTCTCATATTGGTTCTGAGCCGGCAAAACAGGAGTGATTCCATCGGCGGCAGAAATTCCATTCACACCGGTCTGAGAGGGACGAATGAGCGGCGGAGGCGTAAATGTAGTTACTTGTTGCGCCCCATGCGGGTTATGGCAGTCAGTACAAGTGGCATGGCGATTATTGTTCAACAGAACCGCCTCGCCGGTGTCGTGTGTGTTATTCCCCGAGGGATAAGGATGATAGGTAACCTTGGAGAATTCCGCATACACGTTCGCCACCGTTGGAGTGATATTGCTGTTGCCGTTGTGGCAGGTTATGCAGTTCTGCGTGTAGGGATCGAGGTTCGCTGGTGTAGGAGTTGCGCCGCGCAACAGTCGCGCCGGACCATTGGCATTGTGCTCCACATGACAACTCGTGCATGCGTTCTGAGCCACGGTAGAGTAGGGTCCAACGTTCGCGGCTGGCAGAATTACATTGGAGATAGTGGCATGTACACTATTCGGCCACGCCACGAGCGGGTTCGGCTCACTGTTGACGGTGCGCGGCGAGGTTCCGTGACAGGAAAGACACATCACGCCCGCGGAACCGTTTCGCACCAGGAAGTTTAGGGAAACCGTGTCAATGTTTTGGACATGCGGATTGTGACAGCTTTCGCATTCCACGTTCCCGTTGATCAGCGTCACCTTTTGCAACGGATCTTGTGTTTGCCCCTTCGATATCAAACTTGCCACAAGATCGGCCTGGTCTTTGATCTTATTGAAGCTGAACGGATGCGAATTCAACAGACTGGTTCCAAGAATATCGCTCGCACTCATCGTCCCCTGCATCTGGGTCTTGCCGTAGGGTACAGTTTGACCGGGAGCAATCGTTCCATCGTGGCAACTCAGGCACAAGCTGCTGGGTGCGCCGATTGGTGGCTGTACCATCGTCTGCGTCGGAGTGGTGGAGCTTTGGTAAAGCGCATAAGTCTGCGAGGAATACGTCTGGGCCCAAAGCGGTCCCTTGCCGATTCCGGAGTGCGGTGCATGGCAATATTGGCAGGGAGGCAGACCACCCTTCACTAGCGACTGTCCGCCGGGGCCCATATCATGCGCGCCCAATACATCTCCGGAAAACAGAGTCTGCGCCTGCAGCACGCTCGCTGCCAGCAATAGAGCCGCACATGCAATCCAATACTTCATTCCTACTGGCCCCCGGCCTGCTCCCGTTTTGCGTAGTACTGAAAAACCTGCACCCGGCTGTTGTAGGAGTCCGCGATGTAGACGCCATCGTTGTGATCAATAAACATTCCCGAAGGTAAGTTGAACTCGCCCGGCCGTTCTCCTCTTACTCCGAAGTAATAAAGCAGGTTTCCAAGCTGATCGAACACTTGCACCCTGCTCCATGCGGCATCCACCACATATAAGTGCCCTTCGCTATCGAACCCGATCCCTTTCGGCCGGAAGAAACTCCCGAAATCCTCTCCGTCTCCGACGTTACCCACCGCGTATTTGAAATTTCCGCTGCGATCCAGCACTTGCACGCGGAAATTCATCGCGTCCACTACCGCCAGATCCTGTCCATGCAGAACGATCTCCGTCGGAAAATTAAATTCCCCCGGCGCCGTCCCAGTCTTGCCGATCGTCTGCATAACGCTTCCGTTCATATCCAAAACGTAAATCTTGTTCCGCAGCGTGTCCGTGACATAAATCCGCTGCGCCGCCGAGTCCACCGCAATCCCCGTAGGCCGCTTGAAATAACCTTCTCCGCCCTTCAGGTTGCCGATGATGCGCTTAAACTTTCCGCCTGTCTCGAAAACAAATATCCGCCCCGTCTCCGAGTCCGTCACATAAAAGTTGTCTTGCGCATCCACCGCCACGCACTGCGGCGATTTCATCGTGTTCTCTTCTTTGTCATTGCGTGCGATGAACTTATATTTATGATCGGCAAAATCAAAGATGTGGATCCCCATCGCCCCCGGGTCCGTCACAATCACTCGTCCGCGCGAATCAATAGCAACCCCATATGGCCTGATCGTCGCGTGCCTCTCCGTCGGAGGCCCCGCCACCACGTCCAGCACCTTCTTAAAGAATCCCCGCTTCGGAGACACATCGCGCTCGGCCGCAAACGTCCGCACGAACGCCAGCTTCCGCCCGCCCTCCAGCAACAGTTCGGGCCCCGGAAGCGCCTCATCTTTGTCAGCTTTTGCCTTGCCCGCGTGCGCTGGCGCGCCCAGCCCAGCCGCCATCACGATGCACAGGCAGAGTCGGCTCCAGCTCCCCGCCATGCCTCGTGCTAGAACGCCTTGAACCATCGCTGCAACCCAACGTAGAAATTCGTGTAGCTCGCTTCAGGCAGCCCCGACGCGCTCACCACCTGACTCAAGTTAGTATAGCCCGCTGTAAATACCAGCTTGCGAAACTGGTATTCCGTAAAAACCAGAAACACCTTCGACGCGCTGCTCGTTTGCAGCGCCGTCACCGCCGCCGTGCTGTCATTGATCGTCTTGGTGAAACTGCTGCTGATCGAGAACCTGCGCATCGGGTTCGCCGTAAAGCTGAACGAATAAGACGACCCGTTATCCAGCAGATATTGATTCCCCGTCAGCACCGGCGCAAGCGTGCCCGGCGCTGCAATCAGTCCGTTCGCCGTCAGCAGCACCGTTCCCGACGTCCGCGCGTAATTGGCTCCGACGTTATACATCTTATAAATGAGGTTCGTTCCGAAGGATTCTGAATGAGCGCTCTGACCTTCCGCCACATCCAACCCGGTGTGGAAACCGTTAAATGTGCCCATCCAACGCAGTTTGCGGCCCAGCCGGCGCTGCGCATTCGCCAGATACGAATAATTGGAAGTCGTTTGCAAAGCCAGCACCGTCTGCGTATCTTGCGAATACCCAAAGCTTCCGCTCAGCTGAAAATTGCTCCATTGCTTGCTGAAATTCGCTCCCGCTATCAGCCCCGCTCCCTGGTTCCCCGCGTCCGTCGCCTGGTCGTTTACCCCGGCGTACACCACCACCGTCCCCCACAGCGGCTTCAGGAACCGGTAGTTCACCACCGCGCTGAAGTGCGTCGCCGTGACCGTCTCCCCATACACCTCTTGCTGGATGTGCCCGATCCCGAACCCGACCGACAAGCTCTTTGTCAGCGACGCATTGTCGTAGTTGCTCATCGAAAGCGAATAGCTGTTGCCGCCCAGGTTTACCTGCGGCGCCACCGCGCCCGCGCCAATCAGCTGTTGTTCCACCTCTCCCGCGAGGCTTGTGTCGTAATTCATTTGAAACTGCGTGGTAAACCTGTCCGTGGGCGCAAATGCCGCCGTGGCATTCACCATCTGGTTCGAACCGGAGACCGAGGCCCCGTTACTCGTCCCGCCGAAATCAGACCAGGCGTAGCTCGCTCCAAATGAGCCCCGCAGCGGCAGTTTATGGTTCGCGTTGAAGTTCAATGATTTCGAATTCGTCTCCGCGCTGAGCGATTCATCATCGCCGGTAATGGCCGACGGCAAAACCGTATTCGTCCAGGTGTCGGTAAAGCGTCCTCCCATGTACCAGCCGTCGATTTTGTAGTTGCTGAACATGTTGAGGTTTTTTGTGTTTCCCTGATCTTGCTGATTGGTGCCAAAAATCGAGTTTGTCGATGTATTCTGGTAGTACTGCACGCTCAAAGGAGGCGCGCCCGGAATCAACTCTGACCATCCGATGCCGAAGCTGTGCGACCTGCCCGAGGTAGAAGTAAGTCCCGGCGTCATCCGAACCCATAGTTCCCGCTGCTGTTGAACCCTTCGCTGAATGAGACGCATCCCGGAAAGTGGCTGCCGCTGAACAGGTTCATTCCCGCGTTGATGCTGCTAGCGTCGGTAATCGATCCCTGCCCTGAATTTGCCTGCGAGCGATTGTAGATAGGGTCGACGAAGAAGTTGAGAAATTTGGGGTTGTAGTAATATCCCTGTACCACCGCATCGCCATTTAATTGTGTGCCGTGACTCGACCCCACGGCATCGCCATAATTCGCGTTATAGCCGTAACCAAGGTCCCCGCTCATGCTCACGCTGGTGTTGCCGCCAATCTCGACCTGAGCCCATCCCGAGTTCGTTAGGATGATCGGGAGGATACCCCCGAGCATCACCCAGAATGCCAGCCAACCCAGCAAACGCGCATTGTATTTTTGACTGCTCACAACTCCCTCGCGCGGTTACTCTTTCGTCCCGCCCCTTTTAATGGAGCGCATGGCGTCCGCCATGCCGTTCGGCGGCCAAACATGCGGCTTTCGCCGCTAGCCACTTCGTCCTACAGTTCCTGAATCTGCGCGTTCTGGTGCAGCCGCTTGTTCAGCCCCACTCTCAGCTGTTCGTATTTCCTCTTCTGGAGATCCTCGATCAGCTTCGCTTTTATCTCGGTAAACGTCGCCTTCCCCGGCGGCGTGTGCGCATTCACTCGAAGAATCGTCCATGCCGTACCCAGCGGAATCAGCCCGCTCACCTCGCCCGGCTTCATCTTTTGCGCAACTGTGACTACCTCTGGTGGCAGCTTCTCGCTCTTCACCACCTTCCGGTCGCCCATATTCACCCGGAAGTCATCTTCCGAAACCTTCTCCGCCAACAGCCCAAACTGCTCATAGCTCTTCGTCGCCTTTGCCTGCTGCAGAATCCCCTCGGCTCGCTTGCGCGCATCCGCGACCACCGACGCGCTCGCCTGGTCCGGAGGAATAATCGAAATCGTCTGCAGCGCAAAAGTTTCGCCATGCTCGAATGCTTTCGGATTCTTCTCGTAGTAAGCACGCGCCTCGGCCAGTGTGACCGCTGACTTCGCATCCACTTCCTGCTTCAGCATCGCGTCGATCAGCAGCGAGCGCTTGATCATCCGCCGCAGCTTCGCCTCTGACCCGCCTTGGTCTATCGCCAGATACTGGTTGAATTGTTCCTGGCTGCTGAACTGGCGCTTAAAATTGTTCTCCTCGCGAGTTATGCGCGCCGGCGCAATCGTCATCTTCCGTCGCAGCGCCTCTTGATAGACCAGCTCTTCGAAGATGATCATCTGCATCGCGCCTTGCCTGATTTCTGGTTCTTCTTTCTTCGGAAAACCGCCATGCAGCTTCGCGTAAGGGAATAACGCAAACATTTCCCGCAACAGATCGCGATCCGTCAGTTCCGCCCCATTCACCTTCACCACCGTCCTGCCCGTCACCTGCAGCGCGGACGCGTCAGCGCCAGAATTTACCGCCTTGGACGCTTCCGGAAATGAAGTGCTGGGCATAGACGACCCTGCCGCCGCCGAAGCTGAAGTTGGAGCGTGTGAGGGCACCATCTGCGCCTTGGCGCCGGCTGCGAAAGCTACGAATGCGGAGAAGACCAGCAGCCCCGCGATATGAAATCGGTATTTCATTTGAACTCCTCTCCAAATCCGGAGAATCACCGTATTGATTTGCACGGCATCTGCCCTTCTGAAGGCCTCACTGCGATTTATCGATTGCCGGCAAGTTATTAATCAGCAATGGTTTGCACTCCGGAAGCGAAGCGGAAAAAGGCTCTCACAGCAACCCAGATAAGCGGAATGGGCCTTCTCCCACAATCATCAGGTGAAATAACCCAAAGGTAACGGTCAAGGGATCCCGGGCGGTGAGAGCCTGGTTTGAGCGAGCGACTAACGACCAACGACTAACGACTAACGATCAAAAAGAAAAAGGGGAGGGAAACTCCCCCTCCCCCGATTCATCTTTGAAGAAGTTAGAACACCGTTGGCAGTGTGCCGCCAGCAGCTTCGTTCGACTCGCCAAAGTGGCATTGGCGGCAGAACTGTGTCGTGGAAGCGGCCGATCCCAACGGAATGTTGGTCGTGTTCGGGTTGTACGGGCCGTTAATGAAGAAGTACGTCTGGTACGTTCCAGTCGCAGCTCCGGCAATCGTGTTCGCGCCGCCCACCACTGCATACACGTTCATCGCGTGCTGGTTGTGGCAGGTCGTGCAAACTACGTAAGGAACGTTCGAAGCATTAACCGGAGTTCCGTAGGAGTGCGCACCCTTTGCCAGGGCTGGCGCGCCGTAGGAAGTTACAAACTGTTGATATTGTCCGGCGTAAGTGATTCCGGTGATTGCGCCCGCGGCGACTGTGTAGTTCACGCCGTTGGTCGCGTTGTTGTAGTAGGTGCCCAGTACTGCGCTGATCGTCGCACTCTCGCCGATTGGATGGTCGTTGTTGAAGTTTCCACCGTCCGTCGAAAGTCCGAGGTTGGTCGTTCCGTCTGCGCCCAGCAAGGTCGGGATTTTCGCCGTGCCGTAAGAGCCCGGCAGGGCTCCGATCTGCTCTTCGAAGGCCCAGTTCTGCATCATGGCGCCCTTTGCTACTGCGCCGTCATGGCAAGCCAGGCACATCACTACGCCGCGCATATCAGCATATTGCTGCGCGGTCATGGTTGTCGGGTTGCCGTTCGCTGCGGTAACCAGCGTATATCGGTTGGCGCTTCCGGTGTTGGATATATCGCTGAAATCAAACGTCTGGCCCCAGAGTGGTCCCATATCCTGGGCAAACAGGGCATTGCTGCCGGTGTAGGCATCGGTAACTGTGCCGCTCTTGGCATTGCCGCCAGCACCCCGACGCACCGCTGTGTGGAGCATGGCAGCCCGCGCAACCGCGGCCGTAGTTTTGGTGAGCACCCAGGACGTCGACCGCTGGGGCGACGCTGCCGGCAGTTCCGGTCGTTGTGGGATGTGCGCCTGTGTTACCCCTCCGGGCTGGGCGAGCACCATGGCCGAAGCCATAATTACTAACAAAGCGAGTAATAATACCTTCTTCATTGTATTGCCTCCATTTATCAGAACTCTTAGGACTGGACCTGATTCGTCCCGTTCCTCGGTTACCAGAAGTGCACGCTCGTAACCGCGTCGCAGACTCGCTAAAGTATTGAAATTAATTTCTAAGTATTTGATTTAATTGACGATTACAGCAGTGTTGCAAATTTAATCACGACCGGAAAGCCGAGTCGGCTGTGCCTTCTCCCTCAGTGGAGGTGTGAAATTCCCCAAAAGGGACGTCTAGAGCACCACTTCACCCGTTGTATCCGGAAGTCAGGACTGTAAGGTTGGCAAGAACAAAATCCATAAATGAGACCTATATAAGAGGTTGGAGGAATTATAGTGCGATGGTCTTTGTTGCGGCTAACTTCAATGTTTTCAAAGACTTTAAAAATAACTCGTTTAAAATCAAAGACCTGGCAACAACTCCCTCTAAGTCCCTCATTCTAAAAAACCGCTGGGAAGGGGAGGTGATAATTAGAAGGTAAACAAACCAATGGAGCACACTAACTTCGGCCTGATATTTCAAGTTCGCCGAAAGTTCTACTTTGACGAAGTCTTGGGATTCTCCACTGCTTTCTCCTGCGTTAGGAAACGGCGCTGGAATCGCCTTCTGAGCCGGCTTTGGTGGCGTGTCAGGATTCGCCTTCTTTTCCGCCTCGCGTCGCGCCAGTTCTTTTTTCGCTTCGTCCTGCGTCACATAGCGGAATTCCTGCACGCGTCCTGGATAAGTCTCGGTAGTAAATACGCGATTCGTTTTATTGTCGATCATCACATATTGCAAACCCGAAAAAGTTCCCGGAAGAACGCCTTGCTTATTTCCCATCCACATCAGCAAGTCGCCTTCCTGTGTAAACAGTTGAACGCGGTTCTGCATCGAATCTGTAACCCATATGTGTCCGTCGCAATCAACCGCAATTCCCTTCGGCATGGCGAAATATCCAGGACCATCGCCATGTTTGCCGAACGCGCGTATGAACTTTCCATCGGCATCGAAGACCTCAACCCGGTAATTGAGCATGTCAGTGACATAAACGTTTCCGTCCTGATCCAGCGCGACGCTCGTAGGTTTAGCGAAGTCTCCCAATGCATTTGACTGGTGCTTTGTATCCGGAGTTCCGATCTTGCGCAGCGGCGTGAGATTGTCGGCATCAAACACCAGCACCTGATCCAGTCCAATGTCCGCAACATAGAGAAACCGATTCTCGTTATCGATCGCCATTCCAGCCGGAGTCACCAGACCCTGCGTAATCGCAGCCTCTCCCTTATGATTCTTATCGAAGACCAGAATTCGATGAGCCTGAGAATCGGAGACGAAGAGCCTGTCCGAATCATCAATCGCTAATCCATTGATCAGCACGAACGAGGCATCTTTGCCGTTCTTGATCATCGTCGTGTCTTTTGTCTCCGGATCGATAACGAAGATTGCTCCCACTTTGCCGTCGGCAACGTAAAGCCTGCCCTTGGAATCGACCGCAAGTCCATGCGGTTCTCCCATAAAGAAATGGTTCTTCAATGGATTGTCGGATTTGTCTGGGCTTGTTCCCGCCAGTCGGTCCATCCAGCTGCTCTTTGCCTTTGCCGCTGAGCGCCGAAATCAGGAAGCTTTTCGCCCGCGAAATAGTCGAGATACCTCACACGCGCGATGTTGGGCGGCTGCGGCCACACCACCTTCGACTTATCAATCATATCCATAAGCGACTTTGGTGGAGGTGCTGCGTTTTTGTTCTTATCCTTGTCGGAACCGAAGGCCAAGGAGGAACTCAGCAACGCCAGAACGATCAGATATTGTCACTTCCAGCCACAGATTTCGCGGCTGCGTCGATTTGTGGATTTGCTCGCTCATTTTTGCTTCTCTCTTCTTTCTTCTCTTGTCGAATTAGCGTTGTCTCTCATAACTGATTCCAATTGGCTTCTATTTTTTCAGGTCCTTGTGGCAACCTGCGCAGAACAAAGAGTTATTGGCTTGGTCATTTACCAGCAAGCCAGGCTGCGCCGAAGCATGCGGCTGATGGCAGGTCAGGCAGTTCAAGGGCGTCTTGACCTTGGTGATATTCAGCGGATCCATCACGTCCGAGACTGGATGCCGGTCCACTGGATGTCCCAAGTTATACTGCAGTGCTAACACGGGAACCTTGGCGAAATAGTTTTCCGGCAGCAAAACTTTCCCGTCAAAAATCGTAACCATGTGCTCGCTTTCAAGCTTCTTCGGCTTCGCGTCCGGACCATGGCATTCGAGACACAGCTTATTCGGACTAGCCACGCGCAGCAGATGATCGTTGTCGCCGCCATGTCCCAGTGGCAAACACTGCAGCCCTGCACGAACGCAGGCTGGTGATGCACGGATTTCTTTTCCAAGTCAGCGATTTCGCTATGGCAGCCCAGGCAAATGTTCACCGGATCCGTCTTTGGCAAATTTGGAAAAGCGCTTGCATGTGGATTGTGGCAATCGGTGCAATCGCCCGCTGCGCCCGGATGCTGAACCTTAGCCTTCTCGATCAGCTCGGCCTTGTCGGAGTGGCAGGTAACGCAAAGGTCCTTGACGTTCTTCTGCGTCAGCACCACTTTGCCGTCTTTCGCCGCAGCATGGCAGGTGTCGCAACTCTTATCCGCAAATGGCGGATGTGTAAACTTCGCCATCAACTTCGGCGCTGCGGACTGGTGTGGATCATGGCACTGCAGGCAGTTGGCTGTGGCAAAAGGCTGATTCTGGTGCGCCTTCTGCAATGCGGCATCTTTCGGGTCGTGGCAATCGAGGCACAATGCAGGAGCCGCCTTCGTCAAGTGAAAGCGGTTTTCCAACGTCGGTTCCGCTCCGGTTTTATGCGTGACGTGGCACGTGTCGCAGCCCCCGTCGAGCGCGGCATGACGGCTTCCTTTTTCCGGAACGTTCATCCCCTTCGTTATGGCAGGTGAGGCAAAGGTTGTCCTTCTTGTCGCCTGACTCCGCCTTCAGCAACTGGTTCTTGTTGTCCGAAGTATGCGGATCGTGGCATTTCAGGCAATCGCGAACCGCGGGAGGATGAACTGTGCCCTTTAGCTTGGAGGCATCTTTGTCGGCATGGCAGGTGAGACAGAGCGCCGTATGGCGTCGTTGTGATTAACTTACTCGGGTTACATCTTTATTGACTCGTACCTGTGACAGCTCAGGCATCCCATCGCAATCGCTGAATGGATTGCCTTGCCTTTTGACTTGTCCTCGTGGCACTCGAGGCACTTGGCGGCATCGACATTTTTATCCAGAGGAACGGGGTGAACGGCGGCTGTTGCGCGCGAGAGCAGCAACGCAATCAGAGCAAATAAGATCAGAACCACAACCGTCAGCGGACGGTCATGATTCTCGAAATGGGTTTGCGGAACCATACGCTTTGGGGAAAATGTCTCACGCGAACTCCGGAAGTGCGTGTGCACGAACGTCACCGTATCCAAAAAGCAACTGTCGAAATTGGCAATATATCGTTAACTCGCTGATTAGCAGCACGATAGTAGAGCGTTTCGTTCGAGAGCGCAAAGCCTCCTATCGCCCGATCAGCTTCGAATGGGCTTTCTGCCACAGCATCGTCGGTGAAATGCCCCAAGTGAAACGCGACACTGCTTCGTCAGAATGTCACCCTGAAGGCTGAGTAAAGGCACTGAAGCAGGTGATCTTCGTCACTTTTCACTCCATCATCCGTCCGTAGATCGCGCCTGGCTGTCACTTGCTAAGTGAGCTGCGTCACGAACCGGTTGTGATGTGTCAAATCCCCGTCGCCACGGACAGCAGTGCGCGATATAGCCCAAACCACTGGCGCCGTCGTCGATGCCCCTCATGCCTAAGTACCGCACTTTCTTAGGACTTACATCCGATACATAGTCTGGCGTGGAACTTGCATTTCAATCATGCGGACAGGAAAGAGATATGGCCCAAGCTACGCACTCGCTAGTCCAAAAAATCTGGCAAACCATCGCCTCGATCAAGACCGGTGTGGTCCTTTTGATTCTCGTCGTGATTCTGGCGGCGGCCGGAACCATCGTGCTTCAGCGTCCCGTCACCGATCCCGACGAAATGCAGATCGCATATTCCCCGCATGTGCTGCGAATTCTCGACGCAACCGGGTTAACGGACGTTTTCCATGCCTGGTGGTTTCTCGGCTTGATGGCGCTTGTCAGTCTTTGTATCGTAGCCGCTTCCATTGATCGGTTCCCGAACTCATGGCGATTTTTTTCCCGTCCCTACAAATATCCTGACGAAACCTTCCGCCGAGCGTCGCGTCCGCAGCAATCGCTGGCTATCGTGGACGAAGAATCGGGATTGGTAGCCGCTGAGCGAGCCTTACATTCTCTCGGCTTCAAACCGGAGCGCGTGGTGCGCCAGGATAGCTTCGGAATTTTCGCGGAGCGCCATCGTATTTCCGAACTGGCCGTCTACATCGTCCACGCCAGCCTTCTTCTCATTTTCTTCGGCACCATCGTCGACGGCCTCTGGGGATGGCGCGGAACGCTCAATTTAAATGAAGGCCAGACTTCAAACATCGTCGATCTGCGCGACGGCACTACGCGCACACTTCCATTTTCGATTCGCTGCGACTCAGCCGGCCAGGAGAATTATCAGGACGGGACGCCAAAGAAATGGTGGTCCAAACTGGCGGTGGTCGCAGGCAGCCAGGACGTGCTGAAGAAAGAAATCGTCGTGAACGATCCGCTTCTCTACAACGGCGTGCGCTTCTACCAGTCAAGTTACGGCCCTAATGGCAAAGTCGACAAGCTCGCTCTGGTCGCAACGCCCAACAACGGTTCTGGACAGACGAAGGAAATCGGCTTGGCGGTCAACGACGTTCTCCCGCTCGATGCCGATACCACCGTGCGTTTTGCTGAATTCATCCCCGATTATGCGGTTCGCGATGGACAGGTCTACCGCAAATCGAACGAGTTGGGGAATCCCGCGGTTCATTTAATCGTGACGTCGAGGAGTTCGGGGAAGAACTACGACGTGTGGTTCCCCGCGATGGAAGAAGTCGCCGACAATTCGAAATCGCCATGGCAATTCCAGGCCACCGATTTAAAGATGGGCCACTTCACCGGGTTGCAGGTTTCACACGAACCAGGCCAGTTTGGCGTTTGGGCCGGCGTGGTGCTGCTCGGCGTTGGGTTGGCGTTCGTGTTTTATGTAGTGCACATGCGGTTCTGGGCAGTTCCCGTTTACGACCAACAGACGGGAAGTATTCGCTGTGGATCGGCGGCAGCGCCAACCGCAACCGCGATGCCTTCGAGGAGCGATTCAAAGAACTCGTGGCTTTGGTGGAAACAGAATTGAAACCTGTTCCCAGCCTGTCGCGAACCGCGCAGATCGCTGGGGTCGCAACCGATTAAATTTTGGCTGAGTGAACTCGGTCAACCGAACCTGCTCGGTGGGAGGAATCAATGGCACACGCAAAAGCAGAACAGCAGCAACCGTCATCCGGCATGACCCTGATCGTAATGGTCGGATTGGCGGTGGCATTCCTGCTGTTCATGGCGTTTCTGAACGTGGTTAAAAGCGGCAACATACTGAACGAAACCAACCTGCTATTCGCGGCGCTAATTTTCTATGCCGGCGCAGGCGCGCTCTATCTGGGATTCGGAGTCACCGGCACCGAGTCATATGTCAAAGCGGCATCGCTCGCCACCTTGCTGGGGTTGATCGCCAACACTGCAGCTATCGCTCATCGCTGGCACGAAGCTGGACACGCTCCCTTCGCCAGTGTCTACGAAATGCTGCTCAGCTTTGTGTGGACGCTCGCGGTGCTCACCCTGATGGCCGAAAAGAAATATGGAGTAAAGGTTATAGGCACCGTGACGATGCCGGTAGCAATTGTCGGCGTAGTGCTCATGCAATTGCTGCGGACTGAAGTGCATCCTCTGGTGCCCGCACTGCAATCGACCTGGTTGCACGTGCATGTCACTCTCGCCATGCTGGCCTATGCCGCCTGTGCGCTAAGTTTCGCTCTGGCTATGATGTTCTTGATCCAGGACAACCTGAAGACCGAGACGGTCCTGGCTGTGACCAGCGCCAGCACCTTAGCCATCTACGCAAGCGTGGTTTTGACGCGCTTTGAAAAGTGGGGCGCGCTGAATCTGGTGGCCTGGAATCCCGAGTCGAAATCGGAAGTCTTTATTTCAAAAGGCGTTCGTTTGTTCGTCACTGTTCCCGATCTCGGCTGGCTCATGTGCCTGGCGCTCCTGGTAGTAGCAACGCCGCTGATCTTCTACGCCTTGGCGCGCTGGCAAAAGAACGACGCTTTCCTGCTCGTCGCCAATCGCGCCGTGTTTCTAAGCATCCTCCTTCAGGTGATGACGCTCGTCATGTTTATTCTGCGCGCCCGTGACGGACGCTATCCGTCGCTCGACGCAGATGGACTATTTCCGACGACTCTCGCCGCCAGTCCTTTCATACTGTCGGGTTTGGTAGGCGGCGTTTTTATCTCCCTTCTCTATCTCCTGTTGCTGTGGCGGCGCAAGGATCTACAGCAACTGCTGCCCAGCGCGGATAATCTCGATCGCATCACCTATAAAACAATTTGTCTAGCCTTCCCCCTGCTAACTTTGATGATCGCCTCCGGCGCCTACTGGGCGAACCAGACATGGGGCTCTTATTGGAGCTGGGATCCAAAAGAAACCTGGGCGGCGATTACATGGTTGGTGTATGCGCTCTATCTGCACATGCGCATCACTCGCGGATGGCGTGGACGGCGAGCCGCTTATTTCGCCATTGCCGGCTTTGCGGTCGTAATGTTCACCTTCTTCGGAGTGACGTATTTACTGCCCGGTCTGCACGCGTATGCTTAGGATGATCGACGGTTCGCATTATTGTGAACGGTGAATATCAGGATTGGCGCTTCGTATTAGGATAGGCGGTCTCAGCCGCTGATGGCTGATGCCCGCAAAGGAGTTCGAATTGAATTCGGTTCGCGTCAATTGGCAGCTCAAGGCAATCTTGCCGGTAGTCTTCGTACTGCTCGCAGGACTGCTGTTATTCGTCGTAGCGACCGTGTCTTTTCGCGACCCGGAACGCCATGCCATCCTGATCGTCGCTGGAGCGGGAGCCGTTGCCATCTGTACAGTTTCGATCGCGGCGCTCGCCTATTTTATTCAGCGACCTATGGTCGAACTGCAGGAAAAAATCGCACAGGTCACCGAAGGGAATCTGAACGTGGCGGTGAGCTTCGCCAATCGCAATGACGAAATCGGAGACCTCGGCCGCAACTTCAACCACATGCTGCAGCAGTTGCGGGAAAGCCGCGAGGAGATTGAGAGCCTGCATCGCACCCAAATGTCGCGAGCCGAACACCTGGCGACTCTGGGCGAATTGGCCGCGGGCTTGGCCCACGAGATTCGCAACCCGCTGGCTGGCATCGCCGGAGTTATCGAAATCATCGGTCGTGACCTGCCTTCGACGAGTCCCGCGCGGGCGGTGGTGAAAGACGTTCGCCAGGAAATCGCGCAGATCAACCGCATCTTGACCGATCTGCTCGAGACAGCGCGTCCACACCCGCCGCAGATCTGCCGCAGCAATCTCAACACGACCGTGGAACACGCCGTGATGCTCGCGCGCCAGCAAGTGCTCTCCAAACCAATTAAGATCGAACTGGAAAAAGCCCCCGAACTGCCCGAAGTCGAGCACGACAGCGATCAGATCCACCAGGTGGTCCTGAACCTGCTGTTGAATGCAACTCAAGCCATCGACACCGCGGGCACAGTCCATGTACAAATCAGCTCGCGCGACGATCATGCCTGTGTGATTGTCAGCGATACTGGACGCGGCATTCCCGCGCAGCAAATACCACACATCTTTCGGCCGTTCTTTACCACCAAAGGCAACGGCACAGGCCTTGGTCTCTCTCTCGCCCGCCGTATCACCGAAGAACATCATGGCCGCATCGAGGTAACCAGCGTGGTTGGAAAAGGCAGCAGGTTTGAGGTTGTGCTTCCGTTTAGCACACCGCAGGCTGAGGTCGCAGCCAGGTAAAGGTCTCAGTCCGACTTTAAGCTCACAGTCTTAAACAGCATGCTTTATTGGGAACAAGAGAACAGGAAACGAAGAACCGGCAATTGAGAACTCCCATCCACCAAGCCAACCCACCGCCATTCGTAGTAAATTAAAAACGGTAAATTAAAAACGGTAAATAAACGAGAATGCCCGCAGAGAAGATCATGATCATCGACGACGAGCGCCTGGTGCGCTGGTCGTTGCGCCAGAAGTGCGAAGAGTGGGGCTACCACGTCGTCGAGGCCGATGCCGGCGAACCCGGGCTCAAACTGGCTCAGCGAGAATCGCCCGACCTCGTCCTGCTTGATGTGCGCATGCCCGATCTCACCGGCATCGAGGTCCTCGATCAGCTCAAGAAAAATGGTGATGCCCGCGCCGTCATCATGATCACGGCCGACCCGCAACTCGACGACGTAAAAGCCGCGCTCAAGCTCGGAGCCTACGACTTCGTAGGCAAGCCCGTGGATTTTGACGAGCTTCACGTCACCATCAAGAACGCACTCGAAGCTACCCAACTACGCACCGAAGTCCAGGCGCTGCGCGGCGAGGTGCGCCGCACAACCGGCTACGAGAGCGTGGTAAGCGTCTCGGCCAAGATGACCGAACTGATGAACTTCGTCCGCAAAGTTGCGGCCAGCGAGGCCACAACCATTCTGATTCAAGGCGAAAGCGGCACCGGCAAGGATCTGATCGCCAAAGCGATCCACTACGAAAGCTCGCGCCAGCAAAAGCCCTTCGTAGCCATCAACTGTTCCGCCATCCCCGAGACGCTGATGGAGGCCGAACTCTTCGGCCACGAAAAAGGCGCCTTCACCGACGCCAAGCAGATGAAGAAAGGCCTGTTCGAAGCCGCCGACGGAGGCACGCTCTTTCTCGACGAAATCGGCGAACTCTCTCCCTTGCTGCAGGCAAAGCTCTTGCGCGTGTTAGAAGATCAGGTCATCCGCCGCGTTGGCGGAATCCGCGACATGCAGGTCGACGTGCGAGTCATAGCCGCCTCCAACCGCGACCTCGAAAAAGCGGTGCGCGACGGTCAGTTTCGTCAGGACCTCTATTACCGTCTAGCCATCATCGCAATCTTTATCCCGCCACTGCGCGACCGAAAAGAAGACATCCTCCCCTTGGTCGACTTCTTCATCGATCGCTACAACCGCCGCTTCAAAAAATCGATTCGCGGCATAACCGATGACACCCGTCGTCTCATTCTCAGTCACAATTGGCCGGGCAACGTTCGCGAACTGAAGAACACCATCGAGCGCGGCATGATCCTCGAAGACGAACCTCTTTTGCGTCCCGTCTATCTGCCCTTCTCGGTCGGCGAATCCGGAGGTCGCACCGTCTTCGAACGAACCTCGCCCGCCGACGGCGGACAAACCCTGCCCAACGGCCGCACCCTGCCGCGCCTCTACATCCCCGAAGGCGGCACATCATTAGAAGAGGTGGAACACTCAATGGTTGAGCTAGCCATGCGCCAGGCCAACGGCAACCAAACTCACGCCGCAAAGTTGCTGGACATCAGCCGAGACGCCCTGCGCTACAAACTAAAAAAATTCGGCCTGATCCGAGGAGACGAAGAATCCACCCAATCCCCCCTGGCCGAAGAGCAGCAGTAGTAGACCTCGCCGATCACCATATCGTGTCACGCACCACAATCTGTTAACCACCACAGAATTGTCATCCTGAGCGGAGGAGCCGCTTCGCAAAGCGAAGCAGCGCCGTAGTCGAAGGACCCCTACCCAAAGCGAAGTGTAGGGCGGACTCTCCTGTCCGCTGCCGTTGACTTTGATTGTTGACCGTAGAGTGCTCGCCCCTAGCCGGGTGCCCCATTCTTGCGCGTTCTGTGCGCAAGAGTGGGATTCCACGTCCGCCGACCCATGGGATTTCCCGAACCCTCGAACCAAGCGAAAAATGAACTAAGTCATTGAAAAGGAGGGTGAGATTCCACGTCCGTCGACCAATAAATTGTCATCCCGAACGAAGTGAGGGATCTGCAGTTTTCCGTCAGCCGGGTACCCCGTTCTTGCGCGTTCTGTGCGCAAGAATGGGATTCCACATCCGCCGACCGCGCGGGATTTCCCGAACCCTAGAACCAAGCGAAAATTAGCTAAGTCATTGAAAAATAAATACTTTACCTCTAAGTCATTTAAATTCAAAGACCCAGCTGTAAATTTCCTCCTAAGTCTAGGATTCCAAAAGACTCAGGGGAAGGGGTAGAAGATGAGCAAACCATGAAGGGTTTGTGCCAGAGCTACGCAGAACTCGCCGTTTGGAATGTGGACAGATGGAACAGCCGCTGCAACGCCATGGTCATCTGCTCCTGTTCCGTCTTCTCTGGAAGCTCCCTGAGTTCGCGAGCCAGCGATGCTGCGATGCGCTGTGTCATGCGGGACATCATCGCGTTTAACATTTCGTTCTGGTCTTTGGAGAACGGCCCGTTCTGTTCTCGAAAAGAATCGAGTTCCTGGCGGCAGAGTTCGTCCAGCCTCATGCGCAGGGATACGATGGTTGGGACGACACGATCCGCCATTAGCTTATTGCGAAAACCCTGCATCTCCGCCTGCAGAATCTTTTGCGCTTCGGCGACTGCAGCCTCACGCTCGAATACCGCATCTTCCTCATTGCCCAAGCGCGTCTCGGTGCGCACGCGCTCAGAGACCTCTAGTGCTTTTTGTAAGATAGCATCCAGAGAACGGCCGCAGGCGCCTGCTTTCTCAGCTTGCTTCCAAGCGTCCTTTACCTGCAGGACGACTTGGGGCTCGCCAACCAAAATGGGGTCGTCGAGGCTGGATGCGACGCGGAAGATATGCAGAAGAGCTGCTTCATCAAGCAAGCGATAGAAGTGTTTCCATTCGCCTAACTTTAGGCCATATTCGGCGCCGAGAAATCGCATCACCGAGTTGGCGGCCAAGGTGACATCGGTAGCCCACAGCAGGAATTCAGTGAGGTGACTCGTCGCAAGTACAACGACTTCCTCAATCCCTTCCGCATGCAACAGCTCGACCAGTGCCTGGTAGCGCCGGCTTTCACTGATCCGGAAGCGCTCGCGCGCCTCTTCCGGAGCCGTGCGATAGTTCAGGCCAACCGCCATGAGGGTAGGTTGCAAGACTTCTCTCCATGCAGCACACAATCAGGAGAAAAGCATGCACGGGGCCAAAGATGCCGTCTCAACAGCAACGTCGATGTCTTTTGTTTTCAGCTTACAAAATTGGAGCTATTGAGAAACGCAGCAGTAGTTATAAAACTGTGCAGTGGGATATCACGCTGCGTGGGGTGTTTTGGCTGCCGATCGGGGGACTAAAACTCTCGAATAGAACACTTTGGCATTTCAATGCCGTGAGCAGAGAAACCGAAACGCCGAACCGTGTTTTACCATTTACAGCGGTATCTTCAGTGCGAAGCTCCGGTAAGCGTAGTGTCCGCTTCCTTCTTCGATCCTTTGGCGTGCGGTTGGTATACGCAGAACGGTTCTTCACTCAGATAGTTTCCGGTCGCCGCATAGGCACGCGCACGGCATCCCATGCAGACATTACGGAATTCGCAGCAACCGCACTTCCCTTCCAGGTTCTTGATGTCGCGCAGGTCATTGAACACGACCGAATTCTCCCAGATGTCGGCGAACAGCTGCTTCTTGAGGTCTCCAGCCAAAGCTGGCAGGTATCCGCAGGGATAGATCTCGCCCTGATTGGAGATGAAACAGACCGCAGTACCGGCAAGGCAGCCCTTGGTCATGGCGTTCATGTCGGAAGGATGCGATCCGGGATGCCCAACCGGGTTCCCGATGCCGTGCGGTTTCAGTTCGATGCCGGTTGAGCCGGGCATCGTCATCTCGGTAGCGCCGATATCCGAAGGTATTGGGCCCCCACCCAAGGCTGCGGGCACAGCATGAGCCGCCTGAGCAGCCTGCGCCGCGACCTCTGATCGATGCTCAGCGGCGCGCCGTTGGCGAACCACGCGGAAGTAATGCGGCGCGCAGGTGGCCTTCAGCTCGATGCCGCCTTCGAGTGAGCGATCATAGAACCAGTTCAGCATGCGCTCGTATTCTTCCGGAGGCACCATTTGTTCGGCAGCGATGTCTAGGCCGCAGCCTACCGGCACTAACAGGAATGTATGCAGCGCGTCGGCGCCAAGCGACCGCGACAGTTCGAGTACTTGCGGAAGTTGATGGGCATTGTGGCGGGCGATAGTCGTGTTGATCTGTACCGACATGCCAAGAGCCTGCAGATTACGGAAGCCGGCAATCGCGGCATCGAACGCGCCAGGAATGCCGCGGAAAGTGTCATGCGTAATTGCATCCGCGCCGTCGAGGCTGATGGCAACGCGCTTCACCCCGCTATCGACGATCATTCTCGCCACTTCTTTCGTGACGAGGGTGCCATTTGTTGCCAGCGCCACTCGCAGACCTTTGTCGGTGCCATAGCGCGCGAGCTGAAAAACGTCTGAACGAAAGAGCGGCTCGCCGCCGCTCAGGACGAGAATCGGCTTCGACACTTCGGCAATCTGGTCGATGATGTCGCGCGCGGCTTGAGTGGAGAGGTCGGAAGGTGAACTTAATTCCGTAGCTGTAGCGCGGCAATGAATGCAGCGAAGATTGCAGCCCTTCGTCAACTCCCAGAAAATCAATCGTGGCTTGTTCTGCTGCGCCTGAGTTGAATGCCCGTTGCCATTGCCAGAAGCCATATAATTTTCTCCCCCTTGAACCTGCAAGACCACCCACGCGCCAAAGATAATAGAGAACAAATCGCCGAGCGGTGACAATCATCACCCGGAAATGTGATCCTGATCACGGGGTTTAACTGCCTGGAAAAGAAGGAGCTCGGGGTTGTTTGAGTCGCTGCGTTGAAATGCGCACGGCAAACGGAGCCAATCCTCGCTTGTCCGTGAAGATTGCTGTTGGTTTAGTTATGGTTCGCAATCTCGCGCAGGGCCGCCGTATTGCGAATCACCATCGTCGATCCCCGCGACTGCAGGATCTGGCGTTTCTTCATCTCGGCAAACAGTCGCGTCACCGTCTCGCGCGAAGTTCCGATCATCTGCGCGATTTCCTCATGCGTGAGCCTCATTTTCAATCGCGGCTCTGCCTTACCCGGATCTCCATTCTTGGCGCTCCATTCCAGAAGCAACTTTGCCAATTTCTCGGCAGCGGAGTGTGATAGTCCGAGCGAACCTGCTTCTTTGCAGGCATTGTGATATTTTTCGCTTAACTGTTCAGCTACCTTGAAGCAGACTTCCACATCGTCTTTCAAAAAGCGAAGGAAGTCATCACGCTTAACGAAATTGACCTGGCAAGGATCGAGCGTTTCGGCGGTGACCTCGTAAGGCTTGCCGGAGATGGTGGCACTAAGTCCCAGCACCTCGCCGGGTTCGGCCAATTTCACAATGACTGTTCTGCCGCTGGGAGAGTTAATAGAAAGCTTCACGCTGCCTTTGCAGAGCACAAAGATGCCGCGAGGCAGCTGACCTTCGACAAACAAAACCGCTCCCTGGGGATATGCGGCGGCGTACTTGATTGCTTCAAAAGCCTGCAGCGCGCTCGAAGGAAGATCGCAGAAGATGCGATCTGTGCGCAACTTGCAAGTAATGCAACTTTCTACAATCTCCATACCGTAGGGCGAGAGCATAGACCAGCCTCCTGTACCGCTTGAGTCCGCTTCGGTGGAGTGGATCGCATGTTGCAATGTTGTGCAGTCCACGGCCAGTTTGAGCAGGCCTCGTCTGAGGTTAGTTTCGAACCTGAGGGCACCTTTTGCTGTGCCGCCAGATACATCCTGTTGTGACGTTGCTCACATCCCGATGTCCGCCGAATGGAGGAACTCATGAGATCACAGCGGCATATAAAAAGGCACAAGCTGGCGCTTGTGCCTGCGACCCGTAGCGCGTGGACTCTTACTTGGATTGCAAAGTTTCAATGTACTTGGTAAGGTTCGCCACGCGTTGCTGCACCTCGCCCTCGTGTCCACGGCTCATATTCCAAAACAAAGCTCCCCATACCGGCATATCTTTGGACCCGTGCGCGGGAAATCCGCCTTCGCCGCGGATCGCCGACGAAACTTTCAGAGCAGGATATTTTCCCCCATTGTTTTTGCTCAGCAAAGTCAGGTTGGTGGGGGGAACTTTCAAAGCGCTGGCAGCCGGACCTTCGCCACGGCCGTCAGTACCGTGGCAAACCGCGCAATATGCCGTATACATATCCTTGCCGGATACCGGAGAAGTGGATTGCATGGGAACATGCTTAATCGTTGTTTGTGAATTCTGCATCTGATCCTGGGCTACGCCCATGCAACCAAGCGCGACCAGCGTAACCAAAACCAAGATTACTTTCTTTCGGGACATTGTCTTTCTCCTTTTAAACCACCGTCAATTTTCTGTAAGACGGGACTCGGGAAGCGATTATATTATTTCGTTTGCCTGCTATTGCTTAGCCATCTTCCATTCCCAGCCGCTACGCACCAGAGCGAGCGTCGACTTAGTCGGACCAGCGCGGTAAAAATCGACTTCATACTTATTGATCAAAGTTTGACGCTCCCAAGTGTTGAAGCTTTTCACCAGCGGGCTGCCCGCATCGAACACGTCACCCAAGGCATTGGGCACCCATTTCCAGTTGTATTCGACGACCACACCGTCAACTCCATTTATGCTTATATTGCCGACGTTCACCAGTTGGCGTTGAGCCAGCGGAGCCTGATATAAGAAAGTTCCATCCGCTTCCTTCGACTTTTTAAAGCCTGGGATCGCGGCGATCAAACTCTCTCCATTAGGTGTGATGGAAACCAGAACACGATCGTGCGGGGCCTTGGCGAGCTTAACGATTCCCGCTTTCTCCAGTAAACGATAGTTAGGATCTTCCGGCTTCTCATCGGCCGAGGGTTTCAATAGACCAGTGCGGAAGTGGATGACGGCAGGCCCAGGTCCTTGGAGCGCCGTGGCCACGATTCCGCTCGCCTCCTGTGCAGTGAGAGGAGTCTTCTGCCGAACCTGGAGCAACACATAGGCAGCTAAACCAACAATCGCGGTAACCAGACAAATCATCAACAGCAGTGGCAGGAACGACGAGCGTCGTTCCATTGCAACTTCGGCTTCAAACATGGCAGCCCCCGTTTTCTAACAATCAGAGATCAACACCAAACTCTTTATTCTGAGTCCAGCGCTTACCGTTTGCGGTGATCAAAGGCACAGGGAATTGTGTTGAATATCACGATTCAATATCTCGATTAAACCCGCGTAAGTTACAGGGCGGAAAATAGGAATAAAGAAACAAGTTTGCAGGCTGACGATGATTAAGAGCGAAACAGACCTTGGTGCCGGGACATCCCGTGTTCGACCGCACGCACCCATGTGATCAATGTCACAGCGAACTGTTCCCCACTCACAGCATAATCATCCAGAATTCGTGGTGATTCCATCACCTTGTGGGTGGGGTTTTTCATGGCAAAAGGACGCGTTTCAATCGAAGTTGAGCGCTGTAAAGCCTGCGGCTTCTGTGTGGAGTTCTGCCCCTCCCACGTGTTAGCCCTTTCTTCGGCCTTCAATTCCAAGGGTTACCATCCGCCGCACGCCGTGCATCCGGAGAAATGCAGCGGCTGCGACCTATGTGGAATGTACTGTCCCGACTTTGCCATCTGCGCAACCAGGGTCGATCCACCGAAAAAGGTTGATTCCACGAAGGAAGGTGAAAAATGAACGCTGACCTTCAAAAAGCTGATCTTCACAAGAACGGCCATCGTACCGCCGATCCAGCCGGCGTACTAACCGGCACGCACTTCCTCGACGGCGATCACGCCTGCTGTGAAGGCGCGCTGGCAGCCGGAAGCAGATTCGCCGCCGGATACCCAATCACTCCCTCTACTGAAGTGGTTGAGCGCTTCGCATCGAGAGTGCCCACGGTGGGCGGAACCTTCATTCAAATGGAAGACGAGTTAGCCGCATCCATAACTCTGTTAGGCGCGGTATGGGCTGGAGCAAAAGCCTTTACCGTAACTTCAGGCCCCGGCTTTTCTCTCATGCAAGAACACATTGGCTACGCAGCGATGACCGAGACTCCATGCGTCTTTGTAGACGTGCAGCGCGGAGGCCCATCCACTGGCCTTCCTACGCTGCCCGCGCAAGCTGACATGATGCAAGCCCGCTGGGGCTCGCACGGCGATTATGAGATCATCGCGCTCTGCCCCAATTCTCCGCAAGAATGTTTCGACCTGACCATCAAAGCCTTCAACCTCTCGGAAGAATACCGAGTCCCGGTAATGTTCATGATGGATGAGGTAGTGGGGCACATGACTGAGAAAGTTGTAATCCCAACAGCCGACGAGATAGAAGTCTACCCGCGCCGCCATACGCATAAGTCGCTGGCAGACTATCTTCCCTACGGCACAAATGGCGACCATGTCCCAGAGATGGCGCACGCCGGCGAAGGCTACCAGTTCCATGTAACTGGCCTGACTCACGATGAACGTGGTTATCCGAACATGACCCCGCAAGTGCAGGACAAGTTAGTCCGTCGCCTGCAATCGAAAATCAGAGACGCCGCCGACCGCATAGCGATGTTCGAAGAGGAGCAACTGGACTTCGCGGATGTAGTAGTAGTCTCCTACGGAATCACCTCGAGAGTGGCGCAAAGGGCCATCGAAGAAGCCCGCAAACAGGGTTTGAAGGTAGGCAAGCTTCGCCTGATTACGGCGTGGCCGTTCCCCGAAAACAAAATCCGCGACCTGGCGAAGAAAGTAAAAGCCTTCGTGGTACCCGAACTGAATCTCGGCCAGATGATCAGAGAAGTAGAGCGCGCAGCCGCAGGCCGAGCCAAAACCTACGCCGTCTCGCACGCTGGCGGCGGAGTTCACAACCCCGAAGACATTCTGAAGGTAATCGTGGAGGCAGCGCGATGACTGACGTCCTAGTTAATGTTAATGACATTCTCCATCCAGCCGAGTCCTTCCTGCGCAGCGATCGCATTCCTCATATCTGGTGCCCGGGATGCGGCATCGGCACCACGGTCAACTCCTTCACCCGCGCATTGATCGATTCAAAAATCGATACCGAATCGCTGGCCTTGGTCTCAGGCATAGGCTGCACCGGCCGCGTAGCTGGCTACGTCAAAATGGATTCCTTCCACACCACGCACGGCCGAGCCATTCCATTCGCCACTGGCCTGAAGCTGGCGAATCCAAAATTAAACGTAGTTGTCTATTCTGGAGACGGCGATCTGTCCGCGATCGGCGGCAATCATCTGATCCACGCCGCGCGCCGTAACATTGACCTGAAAGTAATTTGCGTCAACAACCTGATCTACGCTATGACCGGAGGCCAAACCGCCCCCACCACACCCGATCACTCCACCACATCAACCAACCCTTACGGGGTCTTCGAGCCAAGCTTCAACTTGCCGCACTTAGTAGAAGCCGCAGGCGCTGTGTACGTGGCGCGTTGGACCACCTTTCACGTAAGACAACTGTCGCGCGCCATCAGCGAAGCCTTCCAGAAAAAAGGTTTCTCCTTTATAGAGGTAATCTCGCCCTGCCCCACGCTCTATCAGCGTCGCAACAAGATGGGCGATGGCCTCGACGCAATGAAGTACTACAAAGAAAAAAGCAAGGTAAAACATGGATGTCCGACCAGCGAAGTAGGCATGACCATGACTGGGGAGATCATCGTAGGCAAGTTCGTAGACCGCGAACGCCCCGACTATCAAACCATGATGCGCGGGCAGTTCCACCAATCGCTGGGCGAAAAATATGTAGAACAAGCGGAGATGGTATGCAGCTGACAGAGATCCGCATCGCAGGTTTCGGCGGCCAGGGAGTGATTCTCTCCGCCATAGTCTTAGGCAAAGCGGCTTCAATCTATCAGGGCGCCTACGCGACCATGACCCAAAACTTCGGCCCAGAAGCACGAGGCGGAGCTTGCAGTGCCCAACTAATTCTCTCCGAAACACCGGTGTTATACCCGTATGTAACACAGCCAAACATTTTGGTGGTAATGTCGCAGGAGGCCTACATGCGCTTCGCGCCCGAGATGAAAAATGGCGGCATCATGATCGTCGAACAAGACATGGTGCGAGTCTCCGGCCTGCACAAAGCAATCGAGGTCTATAGCATCCCGGCCACGAGAATTGCAGAAGCCCTGGGAAAACGCATGGTGCTGAATTCGGTGATGATAGGATTCTTCACCGCCATCACACATCTTTTATTACCCGACGCCGTGAGAAGCGCAGTTGCCGATTCTGTTCCAGCAAGCTTCCGCGAACTTAACCTGAAGGCTTTCGAAAAAGGCTTGGACTATGGAATCACCGCACTGACCGCGCCACCGAAACCTGTAGACCCCGAACTGCAAATCCAGTATTCCCCGGAATAAGTCTTACGTCCCCACACTGCCGGACCGCGACGGGACGGATATTGATTTTTGAACGGCGCGTTGGTTTACCGCTGCTGTCACTCGCTCGTCTCAGAGTCGGCTTCAGCCTCGAGGTCAGCCGTCCCGCAAAGGCTGTTGCATTGTTCAATTTTCCTGTTGCGCGATTCATCACCTCAGCGTTAGGCGCGCAAACCACTGATTGCAAGCGATCATTCGTGTAGTCAAACATGAATCGTTTCCAACGCCAGCTTTCTCCTGTTGCGATCTTCATCACGCCATTGTTAGCAACCTAAACGAAAATCTCCACGTCCTAACTTCGTCATTCGTCTAACTGCTTTGTTTTAGAAAACATCGCGGCGAGCAATGAGCTTCTACGCAACTAGCGTGGTCGTGGCCCGGCGATTGCCTTTAGTAAAAGTGCTGAGTGGCTCGCTAGACGGCCCTCCGACGAGGTGATTTATGACAGTCCTACTGGTTCTCTTCACGTTCGTAGCCTTCTTACTAATCGACTACTTCCGAACTCGCAATACGATTCCTGAGCCTGCGGTGATGACCGCTGCCGCCGCAAAGCTAAATGCTGTCCCACGTCTTCAGCCCGCGCTCGTAGCCGGATTCGCGGTGCCAGAAAATCTTCGCTATCATCCCGGACATACCTGGGCGCTGAGCGAAAGCCCCAATCTGGTGCGCGTCGGCATGGATGATTTTGCCTCCAAACTGACCGGCAAGCTCGAAAGCATCACGCTTCCGCAACGCGGGCAATGGATTCGACAAGGCCAGAAGGTCTGCACCGTGCATCGCGACGGCTGCGAAGTCGATATGGTTTCGCCGATCGAAGGCACCGTCTCTGACATCAACGAATCGGTGGCGCGCGATCCAGAGTTAGCTCTGAGCGACCCTTACGGAGAAGGCTGGTTAGTAACTGTACAGGCGCCCGACGCCAAGACCAGCTTTAGGAATTTGTTGGGTGGCGCGCTCGCCCGCTGGTGGACAGAAGAGTCGGCAAGCCGCCTGCAACGCCGGATGCCAGTAATGGCCGGTGCGCTAGCCCAGGACGGCGGAGTAGCCGTAAACGATCTCTCCGCTCACATCCCCGACCAGGAGTGGCTCCCTCTGGCGAAAGAGTTTTTCCTCTCGTAGCAAGATGAGCGGGAACGAGCCACCTCGCTCGGGTCACAAACAACCGGCTGCCCGGATCCAGCGCTGAAAAGCCATGGAACGGGTGGCCGGTGACATTTGCAGCCCAGAACCAATCCATGCTCCGTCTGTTCGCATTAATCCTAGTTTGTAATTTTGCCGACTGGCAGCGTTTCGAACGGAATCGTTGTCGGCTTTGCCCGTCTCCAGCATTGCTACCCATTGCCGCGCAATGACGTCCCAATCAAACATCTTGCGGCATCCGCTGATAGGCCCGCCTGTGCCACGGGAAGTTTTGAGATCAGATCACAAGCTCGCCAGACTCCGCTCGTGGGGCGAGGTAAGCTGTAAAGATCCTCTGCCGCAGTTGGATATCCAAACACTTTCACTTCGATGCGATCTTGCAATCGGCTATAGACTTCGTAGGTCCAGCGGGCCAATGCACCGCCGTAAAAGGGACTGAACTGTTCACGGCCAGATAGAAGAACACCGACTTTAATCAATCGCGACGATGACGCGGTTTTGAGTTTTCCTTGTCGACCCGATATATGGAGCTCTTCCTCGCCGGATTTTCGGATCGGGCATCACGCAAATCCTTCGACCTCTCTTTTCAAAAGATTCCGTCCGAAAGTTGCCCACATCAATATATAGACTGCGCACCCCAAGCCAATCTGAAATAGCGCGTGCAAGTGCGTGGGAAGCGCAACCAACAAAACAATGCCCATGACCACGCTGGCAATAACGGAAAAGGCAAGCACCGGAGTTTTCGCGGCAGTTCGCACCTCTGGGGGGCAGCGCAGGAAGGCGTAGAACGCGACCGCGAATTCGCCCAGCACATAGGCAACGCAGGCGCCGGCGATTCCGAACAGCGGCGGCAAGACGAGACACAGAACAACGGCTGTAATCGCTCCGACTAATGTGGAGACAAAATAGTCCTGATGGCGGCCCATCGCATAGAGAATTGTTCCCGCGAACAACGCTGCCGCTGGCGCCGTGAGCATATACAGAGCGACCCACTGGAAAGCATGTACTGCCTCACGAAATTGAGCGCCGAGCAGCCAAGGTACAACCACCGGAGCCGTTACGAGGGCGCCGACTGTGAGCGGAACGCCGAATAATCACAAGAGCAGAGACGGCAATTCTCGTGAGCCGGGAAAGTCCGGTCGCGGAATTCGCGCGCAATGCCATTCGCGGCATCATGACGTTCTGCGCAATGGAAAGAAAATTTCGTAGCACGTCAGCCAGTCGCGCAGCGGCCGCGTACAAACCCAAGGCATGATCGCCGAGATACCATCGCACCGCGACGTGTCCACTACGATGATAAAGAGTAGACATGAATGAAGATGCCCCGTAATGGAGACTGGGGACCATGATCGCGGCCCAACGCCGAGGTGCGACCGAAAACCTGAACCGATATCCCTGACGCCACAAAAATAACCACGGGATCGGAATCGTCAACAGTGACGAGCCGATGATACTGAGCGGCACCCAAATAACATCCCTGGGCGACCGAACCATGCTGAAAATGCCCACGGCATAAAGACTTTGTTGCGCGATTGAAGTGAATGATTGCACGTGGAAAAGTTCCAGCGAAGACAATAAATAGTCCAACGACAATGCACCGGTAAAGGCAGTCGTTATCCCATAAAACTTTAGAAGAATGCGGGCGCCGTGCTGAGGTTCGAGACTAGCCGCAATCAGAACTGCAGCGGCTGCAACTCCGCCGGCCATAATGCGCAGCATGACAACATCGGAAACCATCTGGAAAGCCGCGTGGCGTCGCGCTGCGACCTGCTGCGCGGAATACGTTGTAAGTCCCGGATTGGCCAAGAGTCCCGTGAAGCCCACCACCGCTACCACATAGCTCCAGAGTCCGTAGACATCGACACCAAGACGCCGCACTAGAAAAGGAAAGGTAGCGGCCGTGATCAAGGTGCCCACAACGCGGGCAGTCGTCAGGGAGGCAACAAACCCTCCGTAACGTAATAGCGACTTAGAAACGCTCAATAACCCATCCTAGGTCCCAATCCTGAAGATGACGAGTCTCTCAACTTACTCCTTCTTATTCCCAATAAGTCGTGATTCTTATCTTATCTTTAATTTCACTCGAGTCTAAGTCACCCGTTGTTACGGCGTTTGCCGGCCACCTCGCCAAACACTTTTTCCCAGTCCTGCGTCACTTTGTCCCAGTCAAACTGTAGAGCGTGCCGTGCGGCGGCAGCCGCCATCTTTTGACGCAAATCCTGGTCGGACAGCAACAATCCAAGCTTATCTCCAAGCTCGCTCTCCGATTTTACCAAGTACCCGGTTTCGCCGTTAATTACGTAGTCAGGACGATACTTTTCCATTGCCACCGCCGGAAGACCGCACGCCGCCGCTTGCAGGAGAACTTGTGGATGACCTTCAAGTATGCTGGGAAACAAAAATAAGTCTGCCAGTCGCATCTCGTCCGCAAGAGCCAACTGCGAGAGGTGCCCGACAAAAGTTACATTGCGACATCCCAACTCGCTCGCCAGCGACCGGCAGTTATTTTCCTCTTCACCCTTGCCTGCAATGCGAAAGTCGACTGACGGCCATCTCGCCGCCTGTCGAACGACGAGATCCACTCTTTTGCGGGCCTGCAATGAGCCTGCATAAAGCACCGTGAGCTTCGGACCGCGCCGGCGACCCTCCGCGGGTGGATAGAATAACTCCCGTTTAACTCCGTCATAAATCGTTCCCGCTTTGACTCCCAAGCGAGTGGTGACCGTCTGGGATATATATAGCGAATTCCCAATCACCTGATCGGCCTCGCGAATCGATCGCTTCAGGGTCGACCCAATTGCCATTTCATCGAGAGCCATCACCACATAGGTCACCAAAGAAATCGGCAATCCGAGCGAGCGCCGAAAAAACAGAAAGAATGTATCCAGCGGCCCTTCGCGCGGAAAAAAATAAATGTCGATCTTTGAGAGCAACACGCGAGTAAGCCATTGTGCGGTGTTGCCACGTCGGAAGCATGGCAAAATCACCGTATTCTCGCGAGCCTGAATTCGAGGATCTGGCGCCCCATCGCCAAGCAGCAAGACCTTGAATCGATCCGGCGGAAGACGGCTCACAACCTCCTTCACTGTGAGGTTCTGCGCGTTCGTGTTCGTCTCGTCTGCGAACGTTGGCGTGAAAATCGTAATCATGAGACGTCAGCGGTACTTGGGGTCGAACAGGGGCGGGTAGTTTCCTCTTTTGGCAGTGACAATCAATTCCGAATCGAAGATCTCATGCTCGTTGACGCCAAACAGGCGATGCCGGATCTGGCTTTCCTTTAAAAAAGGCCAGCGCATGAGCTTACCCATCCTTTGCCTAAGACTGGGACTGGCGCACAATCGGCCGATGAAAGTGAATTTCGTCGAAGCCGCAAATATCCAGCAGAGAGTTTAAATTGCCGCTACTGAATCCATATTCGTGGGCCAAGGTCACGAACAACGAAGAATTTGCGCAAGGTCCCTCCATGTTTGGCGTGCGCAGCATAAGCGTGCCACCGGTCTAACTGCCCGGTATAAGGCATCCACGATCCAAAACAACGAGTACTTCGGGATGTGTTCAATCACATGAGACATGTGAATAAAATCGTATCTCTCAGGCTTGTCTGCAAGGAAGCTGCCGATATCGGTTTGTATTTCGAACAGCGTTATGGCGTCGGGTGCCCATGTTCTGACGTGGGCCTTAGTCTCAATGCCGAATTCCGCGCCTGCAAGATTCGTATACCCGAGGCGGAGGCAAGCTGCCAAAAACCAACCACTGCCAAAGCCTATATCAAGAATCGAAGCGCCCTTGTCCGCCGGTAAAAATTCCCGCACTTCATCGGCGGCTATTTTTACTCGCGCATCGTCCTTTACCTCAAGCCAGGACGGAGTAGGTTGCTCCGCACGATGCCGCAAAGTCATGCGACGATAAACTTCGGCTACAAAGGCGTGCGGTTCCAGTGGGTTATTCTCCGCAGATTGTGTAGTTGCAATTGCAATCGCTATTCAATTTGGGCAAAGGACATCCCCGATCCAAAAGGGCAGCGTTCAATGCGATAGTCGCGTAGTTCCAGTGATTCGAGAACGGCAATCGACTCCCCGCGCCAATCTTTCAAGTTCAATTCGTCGAACCCGATGACGGCTCCCTTCGGCATTCGAGGCAGAAATATTTCTCAAGGCAGAGAGCGTAGGTTCGTAGATATCAAAATCGAGATACAAGAGGCTGACTATCAATTGAGGATTATCCTCCAGGAACTTTGGAATTGTCGTCAAGGCATCGCCGCGAACCAATTCGACCTTCGGAACGTGCGCTACAAAACGATTCAGGTCGAACAATTCAATGCAGCGTTGGAGATGTTCATAACAATTCGCAGCCAACCCGCCACGGCGCGCTTCCTGAGACTCGCTTAACCTATCTTCTTTTGACAGCTTCGGGAAGCCGCTAAACGTGTCGAAACCAACCACTCTTCGCTGATGATTTGTCGGTTCGAAGATGGCGCTGAATTGCGCCCAGGCCATTAGGCCGGCCTCCGCGTAGCACTCCGCACTCGATGATCGAACCTTGAACTGCCAGAACTCGCTTGAAAATTTCGTAGCGAATGAGAAAGTTCGTCAGATCCTGCCTCGGCGTATAGAGGGTGAAATTCTGCAGACACTCGAGGTTTGAGAATGGACTGCTCGCAATACAATGCTGCATCTGTACCGCATAGCCCTGCTCCTTATCGGAGCGAATTGTGCTGCGCGACCGTTTGGGGCGATTTTTTATAGGCATAGAGTAATTTGTAATTTGTGTTGCGAACGAAAAACCATCTTAGTCGATTCGCTCCAGTAAACCCTCTTGAAGTAGCTTGGCAACAATTGGCATGCAAGTTTCCGCCGACACTCCAATCCGCTCTGCGAGGGAAACCAAATCCCGGGTCCCATCGGCGTATGCCAGTATGTTCATCATAGTTTGCACCGACTCGCCGCTGCCCCGCTGGCTCAATGTAGGATATAAACCGCGACTGCCGAGTTGTGGTTCGCCCAAACACGTGGTCCGATAAGTTCGGTTAGCCTCAATCAAAGAAATGCAACGTTGCAGGGCGCCGAATGCTCCGGCTAAACCTTGTCGGCGAAATCAAACCGAGATTGTCCAGAGAAGTATGGTATTCAGGATAAGTTCCGTACTTAGAACGCATAAGAGACACAACCGGAAGGTCAACCCCGGGACTGCAATACTGCCGCTCATCACTGCCGCGATCGAGAAAACTATAGGTTAAGCAGTCTGGATAATGATGCCTGATGACATGTCTCGTGATGGAGTCGGCCAACGTATTGCCCAAGCGCGACTCCAGAAAAGAAAATACGCGATCATCTCCGACGCAAGTAACCACATACCCGGCAATGGTGCGGCTTTTCATCTCAGCCATGTGTTTGTTTAAGTACGTAATCGAGCCAATCGTCTCCGGCACAAAAATGATTCTGTACGTATAACGCTTCACCGGAAGAGATCGTAGCCAGCGGCTGAGAGCCGCCGTCACTACAGGACCTGAAAGTTCATTGTTTGCCATCGAGGGATGGCAGACGTAGGTCGACAAAAAAACTTCACGCTGTTCGCTTCCCGGCAAAATAATTTCTCCGTAAGTCAAAGACCCAGGCATCAACGTGCTATCGATCGCCACACGATATCTTCCGGGTTTCAAGGTGTCGCGCACGCGCTGACTGAGACAAAATCCCCATCTTTTTTCGTAGTAGGAAGTAATATACGGAATTGCTTCCGGCATAGCCGGAAGCGAGTGCAGGTGCGGCTGCAATTCTTCGAGGGTCATTTCCGCAGAGACTGGCACCGAGTATCCGACCACGTGCAGATTATTCTCGCGGAAATCAACTACACGACTTCCAGAGGTGTCGGCAATGTACGCGTCGCGAATATTCCACTCATCGGGCACGACCCAGTCCAGCGCCTTGGTTCCTGTCGGCACCTCACAGATCTTCAGGTCCGGCATCAATTTCTGCAGGTATCCAAGCGTCTGCCGCACTCCGTCACCGGTAATACTCCGGCAAATCGGAAATAGATCGACAGCCCACCCATACATCTGCTCGCCAATGCTGACCTCGTTCATGAGATGGCAACGACCACAATTGCCTTCGAGAGTATTCGGCCGAACATCCGGACGAGGCTCACTAGCGGGCTCCTTCTGCGATCAATGAAACTGGATCTTCATCCAACATCTTCCACGCCGTATCGAAAAGGTCTCTCGCAGTCACCGCCATGATTCGCGATCTTCCAACTTCCACAGTTCGCGACTTCCCGTCCTCTGCCAGCCGCTTCTCCAGCCTCCGAAGGTCTGCTTCGGACCTTCGAGTCAGATCCCGTACGTTATAAACGATCGAGCGCTCCACGGTCTCACCGCTTGGCATAATAACCGTGCCCGAAAATGTCTTCTGATATCGATAGTCCACTCCATGGGCGGTCTCGACGTAGTGGACAAACGTTCCTCCCTGAGTCATCGAGCAGCCCAAATCGACGAGACAAGCATTAAGCCGATGCAAGGTGGCAAAGATGGACTCCGCGCCAAAACACTCAGTAACTGAAATCGCGCACAATTCTCTTGCGCGTGGTCCCTTGCAGGCAAAGCTGAAAAGCGGATCTGAGGTTCGATGCACCTCCGGCCGCGTGCGGAATCGCTCGGTTAACATGCCGACCCCGCTTGGAGTGCGACGAACGTCGAACGTTTCCCCTCTCGTAAAACTGTAACTGAATGTGGGCATGAGGAGCGTTCCATCGCGGCCGATAGCAGCCTCGATTGCGTCGATCAGGAGGTCCAGACGTTGTTCGTTGGACATAGCTGGAAACCCCGCCGCCACAATCGCATCAGGATGTATAAGTATTACACTGCCCGATTTCACACCGCTCGAAAGCAGCGCCTCTGTGACAGTGGATGGTGCAATAGTGATCCGGGTCACGCAGTCGGTCTCTTAACCTTCAAACTTTCCGTGATCGTTTATCATAGCCCATCGCGCTTCTCGTTCTGAGCCTGCGGCTGCTGCGATCTTGTCGAACGCAAAGCGCTCGCAGATCCATCCACTCATGAAAATCCTACTCGTGCATCCTGACGATTCTGTTGATGTTGGACCCTGGACCAGTACTCGATGGGATCTGGCATTTGATTTGGGATGGTCCGGCCGCCACGCTTACTCGGGACAAAGCGAACGTATGGGGTTCCCGGTGTCCAGCATCTACGATCTGCTCGATCATGAAACGCATCGCCTGCGCATGCGCGAGATTCTGAGTCTCGGATTGGGCCAACTCGTGGATTCGGAATCTGTGGACTGGTGGGACGTCCTTTCTAACTTTTTTTACGAGCAACTTGAGGAAATCATGCTGGTCTCGGCGCTGGCTGAGCAAATCCCCGACAACGCCGAAGTTTTCACGACGCGTCCTCACGCAGCATTGCCGGCGCTTTATCTCCTTTTGGACGGCGGAACGAAACGCGAAATCAAGAGCTTTTCAGCCAGCCGTCAGACAGGCGTTCGCGCCAAGTTTCGCCGGCACCTGAAGGCCGCGTTCGCGCTTCGTCTGGAGCAAATCAGCGAAATAACTTTCGACAAGTGGGACACCGATTACCGCCTGCGACGGCATCTTCGCCGGTCGCCTCGCACGTCGTCAACCCCGGCTATTCTGCTGCCTTCGGCTTACTCAAATGTCTCTCGCGCTGAGATAGCATATGCGCAAATGCTACCGCATCGCCGTTTTCTTCTCGTCGTCACGCGTCCCAACGGCCGTCTACAAACGATACCGGATAACGTGGAACTTCGGTGGCTCGCCGCGTATGCTCCGCGCGCCCTGTCTTCAACCGCAAAAGAGACGGACCGATTGGCCGCTCTCTTTCAGCAAATGCAAAACCGTCGATTCGAAGCAAACTGCGTTCTCCGTCTCGCTAGAAAACGTCATGTCTTCGACCGGTTCGCCCGAATGTTGCAGAGCGGACTGCGAATCCGCGACGCATGGCGAGAGGTCCTGATCCGCGAACCCCTCACCGCCGTTGTATCGGCCGACGAGAACAATCCTTTTACCCGGTTGCCGACGGTCCTCGCTCAATCCCGAAAATTGCACACGGTATTCTGCGAACATGGCGCACTCAACATGACTTTCGGAATTCGTCCGCTGGTTTCCGACCGGTATTTGTTGAGAGGAGATATGGCGCGGGATTACTGCACGGAGTGGTGCGGCATGCCGGCCGACAAGATCATTGTTGGTGCTCCGGCTGGGTCACGGAACTCGACTCCGCCGTCAACACTCCAGTCTGCGAACGCAACGCAAAAAGAAAGAGAAAGAGACCGAATTGTTTTTTATTCCGAGGCCTACGAGCTGTATTCAGGCCGCACTGCAAGTTTCTATGCTGAGCTTCTTCCGGAGTTGTGCCTGCTTGCCCGGAGGATGAACTGTAAAGTAATTGTCAAGTTGCATCCTTTCGAGAGTTTTCGCGTGCGAACAGCTATGACCAACCGAGCGATTTCGACAGAGCAATGGAAGCTTGTCGAGATACGCGAAGGGCCGATGACTCCCGACCTCTTTGAAAGAGCGCACTGCAGCCTCACGGTCGAGTCCACCGTCGCCGTCGAGAGCACGGCCCATGGAGTGCCATGCTTTTTGTGCAGTTGGTTCGATGCTTCCTGGTACGACTATGGGAAGCAGTACGCCAAATTCTCCGCTGGTTATCCGCTCGATTCTCCGCAGAGGATTCGCGAAATCCCGCAATTGCTGGAGCAGATTCGAATCACCGAAGAGATCCGGCGACGACTCCAAAGCCCCATCACTCCTGAACGCCTCGAATCCGTATTGTCGGGCAATTGATTAGACAGCAGATGATTAGACGACAGATGATCAAACGGGCAAGTAAGCCAGACGTTCGTACATCCGCAGCAGGCGGGGGAAGTTCTTATCCCAGTCCGCGCGTTCTGCGACTATTCGTTGATTGCGTTCCGAAATCGCGCTGCGTTCCTGTGGCGTAAGATTTGCGACTCGCAGCATTTTTTCCGCCACAGCATCCGCGGATCCCGCTACGGCCAGCCATCCATTTTCTGGCTCTGCAATCCATTCTCGATTGGACGGAATGTCACTTACAACCACAGGGAGCCCAGTCGCCATCGCTTCCAGCAAAGAAATCGAAGTTCCATCCGACTTGGCACAACTGATGTATGCATCAGCTGCACGAAACCACATCGGCAGATCCTCCTCTGGCTGCGGACCAATTTGCAACACTGTTTCGCTGAGGTCATGTATCTGAACAAAGCTGCGAATACACTCAGATTGAGAGCCATTTCCCACTAGCAGCAAGCGAAGCGATAAGTCCGCGGCCCACGCTCTACGGAATCCCTCCAGCAATGTGTCGGTTCCATAGACCGGTTCATATGATCGCGTATAGATAAAAGTTGTCGTTCCCCCCGTCGGATTGAATTTATCGCGAGACGGTAGTGGTCCCTCCGGCGAAAACACTCCCTGCCTTACGCCCCAGGGGAATTGGACGACCTGCGAATCAGAAAAAGGCCTGAAGCTGTTTGCTTTTTTAAGCACGGTGTCGCAGTCGCAAAAGAAAGCGTCGGCTTTCTGCAAAGCAAACTCCGTCGCTTGCTTCCACTCAGAATTGCGGTCCGCATCTGCGAGCAAGTCTGATCCCCACGACATCAGCAATGTGGGATGAAAATCGGATAGCGCAGCCAAGTATCCAGCGCTTTGGATGGGGCCGGAATGCACCAGTGCCGGCTGAAATTCTTCCAGCACCGATTGCAGCTGAGGTAGCAATTCCCGGAATTCGCGTGGCGAAGCCCCGCGGCCGACGCGCTTCGTCGATACTATCGAACGAACTTTGTCAGAAATACCATCCTTCGGATTGGATGACTCTGTCGCCGTGAGATTCCACGAGCATACTTCGTGCCCAGCTGCACCCAGTTCTTCAAGAAATCTTCGATTGTGGACAGTACTGTTGTCCGTTAGATAGAGAATTCTCACTGCCCAACCTCAGCCAGGCTCGTCCATCTCAGGCATTCTCCGGCCGGCAGATCACGGTTGAGTTTCTTGCCGAGGACGCGAGGCAAGTCGAACGGGAAGATGGCATCGCGAGGTGCGGGTCGAAGTGACTCCAGCATGGCTTCCTGCAGAACGGTTCCCGCAGCAAGGTCTTTGACCGCTCGCAGACATCGCCTTTGCACCACAACCGTTTCACGTTCATTTTCCGAGACGAATTTGCTCGAGGAACCCAATGCCAGCTCAAGTTCACGCGTGCGATCGACCATTTCACGCCATGACGACGGCGTCATGGAGAAGAAATGGTCGGGTCCCTCGCGGCGGTTGTCATCGGTGAAGTGTTTTTCTATTACTCGGGCACCGAGGGTTACGCTTCCCAGCGCCGTTGCGTGCCCGGGCGTGTGATCGGATAACCCCAGAATTACGCTGGGAAACATGATGCGATAGCTCTCGAGAACGCGCAGATGAATATGCCGAAAATTTTCCAGACTCGCCGTGTAATTCGTGTTGCACTGCATGAGAATCAGTTGCGGATTGATCTGCAAAATTTCCTCAACTGCCCGCTGCACTTCGCCAATATCCGAAGCCCCGGTCGCCAGCAGAACCGGTTTTTGTTTGCTGGCAATCTTTCGAAGCATTTCGGGCCAGGTAATATCTCCTGAGCCGATTTTGAAGATGTCTACAAATGGATCTAACATGTCGACCGCTTCAAGATCATAAGGAGCCGAGAAATAATCGATTTCGCACGCGGCGCATTCCTGCTTCAGAACCGGCGTCCACTCCCATGGCAGCGTCGCCTCCTGATAAACCTGCAGCACGCTCTTCTTCCACTTCGACTGATGGGAAAGCTGCTTGCCGAGCCCTTCGAATCCAACTTCGCTGACGATTTTTCGAGCGCGAAAATTCTGAAATTTAGCTGCGTTCGCTCCCGCATCTGCGCAGAGGCGTATTAAAAGTTTGGCACGCTCAAGCTCGCCATCATGATTGGCCGAGATGTCGGCGACGAAATAAGTTGGATGTTTTAAGCCAACTAATTTGCTTCCCAGCCTCACATCCGTCATGGTCGACTCCCATCCAATAGATAGTTCTTAAGCTGCTGCGGATAATTGCGGTCACGCAGTTCTCGGAATTTACTTAGTCCCGAATCGACATCAGGCATCGAGCATCCCAGCGCTGCTGTGATTTTTTTGGTGTTGAGCGATACATCTAGCGGGCGCGTTGCCCTCAGCCTCTTGTCTTTGACCTGACAAGGCTTGACTCGGGCTGAATCGAATCCAAAAGCTGCGGCTACCCTGCGCGCAAATTCAAACTTGCTGATTCTCTCGGACCCGGCGACATGGTAGAGACCGTTGAGTTTGCGTTGCAACATTGCGAGCAAGATGGGAGCCAGATCGTTGACTAGAATTGGAGTGAAAAAAACATCGGTGAATCCTAGGACGTCGCTTCCCTGATCAAGCAGTCCAAGCACCCACTCCGCCAAGCTTTGCTTGTTCTGAGCGTTCCAGCCGTAAATATTCACTCGAACAACCGCAGCCGCCGCGTTCCGTCGCAGTGTCTCCCGTTCCCCTGCCAACTTTGACCGCGCATAGGTGTTTACCGGAGCCGGTTCATCCGTCTCGGCATAGTTGCCTTTTTTACCGTCGAAAACCGAATCCGTCGAAACGTATATCAAATGTGCATTCAATGTGGCCGCAATCGAGGCCAGGGCCCCCGACGCATGAACATTGATCGCTTCCGCCTGCTCGGGATTATCCTCACACCAATCAACGTTCGCCGCGGCGGCGCAGTGCACAATGGCATCAGGCCGTAGCTCGCAGAAAAGCTTGCGCGTGGCCGTCTCATCGGTCAGGTCAACCGCTTCAACCGGCAACGCTGGATCCCGCATTACATGGCGATGGCAAAACCCCACCGTTTCCCAGCCAAGTTCGATCGCTGACCGCTGTAGGCACGCGCCCAATAGCCCGCTAGCCCCTGTAACGACAAGCATCACCGAACCCGGAATACGGGCTGTATCATATCGCCCTCAAGGTGCGCCCCGGGATTTGGATCGCTCAACCATTCCGCCACGGTCTTGCAAACTTCCGCATAGACTTTTAGCGTCTGTTCAACTGCAAGCGGATCATGCGCCGCCGTCATATTATGTGTCGCCAAAAGCAGAACCCCACGCTTTACGCATTCCTGGGTAAACAGGCTTCGCAACAGAAAACTTTCTTCGCCATTCCCATCGAGGAACTTCATCAACGACCAGAAAGGATAACCAACGCACTTGATGCGATCCTGTAATCCCGCCTGTTTTGCCAATGCATTCAGACCCTCCTGCAATAAACGGCCATTCACATTCATACGCGCCAACGCATCGGTTCCTTCCAGAATATCGAGCACCTTCATGGCGGCTGCCATCGACGCTACCTCGCCTCCGAAGGTGAAGCTGAAAAATATGTCTTCGAAGACATTCATGACGTCGGCTCTTCCGACTATGCAGGAGATTGGAAATCCATTGCCCATCGCCTTGCCAAAACAAGCCAAGTCGGGCGTCACGCCAAATTTTTTCTGCGCTCCGCCCAGGCCGAAATGAAATCCGCTACAGATTTCATCCAGGATGAACAATGCCCCGTGTTCATGCGCCAGCGCTTTTACGCCTTCCAGAAACCCATCGGCTGGCGGCGTGAAATTCGCGGGCTCCATAATGACCGCAGCAAACTCACCCTTATGCTCGTCCAGAATTTTTTTCAGCGAGCCTAGATCGTTATAGACGAAGGGATGCGTCAAGTCCCGCACTGCCTGCGGTACTCCTCTATAACGCGTGGTGCTACCGATGAACCAATCCTGCCATCCGTGATAACCACAGCAGGCTATGCGCTCGCGCCCGGTGAAAGCTCGCGCAGCGCGGACTGAGCCGGCGGTTGCATCCGATCCGTTTTTGCCAAAGCGCACTTTCTCGGCGCATGGAATGATCTTCGTCAGACGCTCGGCGAGCTCCACCTCGAGAGGATGTGGCAGCGAAAAACTATGCCCTTCCGCCAACTGCTCGGCTACCGCTGCATTCACTTCTTCATGCGCGTAACCAAGAATGTTTGGCAGTAGCCCCTGGATGTAGTCGATATATTCATTCCCATCCACGTCCCAAACACGGCAGCCTTTGCCCTTCGCCAGAAAAACCGGCGCCACCCCGCGCACATGTTGGTTCGCGCCCTTGCTGAATGTCTGCGCCGACCCTGGAATCACCTTCTGCGATCGCTCCAGCCACGCTTTCGATTTCTCAATCGACCTGCGCGGCGCGGCGCCTGCTCGCGCATCGTCGAAAAGGCTTTTGAAATATCCTTCGTTCGAAGCGATATCCGCATTCATCTTTTCCAATTCCGGATTCTTCTCAATCAGCTCCAAAATATCTTTCATCCCAAAACACTCCTTCTGGCGAAAAGCCTTATACACCGCGCGCACGAACTCCAGGTCTTTCGGCTCATCCACCGTCCAGCGATAATGCCGATACATAGACGACGAATCGTTCTCAACATTTGCGGTTCGAAACTTACCCGACCGCAAGTACGGAGTCACATGCTCGCGCTCATAACTTTTCGTGGACTCCTGCCATGCCCGCCCCAACGCTGCAAACGAACAGATCTCCGTATCCAGTCCATCCGGATAAGTCTGCATCATCGCATTTGAAGCATAGTCAAGATCACCGCGCTGAAAACGGCGCACCACGCGGTCAATCACATCAGGATCGGTGAGCGGACAATCCGCGGTAATACGTACGACCTGCACGGCTGCTTCCGCCCGAGCCGCCTGATAACAACGATCCAGCACATCATTCTCGCTCCCGCGATAACATACGATCCCGTTTTCCGCGCACATTTTTTCGATCACGTCATCGGCCGCAGCCCTAGATGTAGCCACAACCACGCGATCCACAAGCCGCGCGCGTTTCACGCGCTCAACGACACGCCACAACATCGGACGCCCTTCGATTTCCGCTAAACTCTTCCCAGGCAGCCGACTCGATCCCATGCGCGCCTGTATGATGGCCACCACCGGGCCGCCGTTGGCATTGCCGCACCAGCAAATCTTCTGCGTTTTTCCTTCCTCCGACGACCTCTTCGCGGCCTCGACGATCTGAATCACGTCGCGGCCTTGTTCGAGATTTGCGATGGCCTCGCTACCACTCTCCGAGCTTCTGTTGTCCAGAATTCCACCATCCAAAGACTTCAGGAAGTGCTCCATCTCCGCCACATACATGTCGTTCGCTTCAAATTTGTAGGGGATACTCTTCCAGCCGCCATCCTCGGACGAAAACCAGCGCACCTCCTGCAAAGTGAAATCCCAAAGCGCAGTTCCTTTCTCGCCGACAATTTTGCAGGTCCGCGTGTAAGCCCGCTGGACAAAATCCAGATGCAGTTCGGCCCGGCGCAGCTCAGGAAATGTCAGGTACATCCATGTCGAGTCCTCAACATTCACATCCAGTCCGCTGAGATGCTCAGCCCGGCAAGTCACTTCCGTCGGACGCCCCAGCAGCCAGCAGATGTAATCCAGTTCGTGCGAACCGTCGAGAAGGATGCCGCCGCCCAACTCCTGGCGCGAGGTGTAACTCTCCCGATAATTCTGCCAGGGTCGCCAGTCAGGCAGATATTGCCCGAATTCCGCATTAACCCAGAGCACTCGCCCGATCTTTCCCGAATCAATGAGTTCCTTCACGATCTGCATTCCGGGATGAAAGCGCATGTTGTAGCCGACCTGAACATGCCGCCCACCCCGCCGCGCTTGATTAATCAGAACTTCGATTCCGTTTGATTCGTGGGACAGAGGCTTCTCGATAAAAACGTGGGCGCCAGCCTGCAGCGCGGCCAGCGCGTTTTCTACGTGATAGATCGGCGGCGTGCAAACGAGCACAATGTCGGGACTGAAGGTCTGCAGCGCCCTACTATAATCGCTGAACGGCTCGCCGCACACTTCCTTCCCACATTGCTCAAGCACATCGGCGCTCGGATCGCAAAGCCCGAGATGCCGGACTCCTAGCGTCTTTAGATTTTTTGCATGCCGCCGCCCGATCGAGCCGCACCCGACCACCAGAGCGCGATAATTCACCCAGCCGAAAGTGGTGGACATGAAATTATTTTGACTGCCTCGCTCCGGGCAAATGCGCGAACTCGCCTTCCTGCGAATAGAAAGACACGACTTTACGCACCGCGCAGATGACGTCTTCCACATCCCGATCGGTCATCGCATGGAACATAGGCAGGCTGAGCAGCCGCTCATAAGCATTTTCAGATACCAAATAACTTTCTTGATTGCCGAAACGCGCGCGATAATAAGGATGCCGATGGACCGGAATGTAGTGAACATTCACACCAATATTTTCAGCCCGCAGCGCGCGAAAAATATCGTCGCGTCCCGCCACAAGCATTTCGAGCTTCAGCCGGATCGCATAAAGATGCCACGCGGGATCGACGCCGTCGCGCACTGCGGGAACAACGATCTCGGGCAAATCACGGAAAGCCGCGTTGTACCGCGCTGCAATTTCACGCCGCCGCGACAGGTTCGCCTCTAACTTGTTCAACTGTGAAAGTCCCAAGGCGCAAGCAATGTCCGTCAATTTGTAGTTGAAGCCGAGCAGAACCATCTCATAACACCACTGCTCCGCTTCCTGCCGCTCGCGCGCCTGGCTGCTGATGCCGTGGTTACGAAACCTGCGCAGCGTCTCAGCCAACCCCACATCATCAGTCGCAACCATTCCGCCTTCGCCGGTTGTGAGGTGCTTCACCGGATGAAAGCTAAATACGGTCATATCAGCTAGAGATAAAGATCCGACGCGCATCCCGTGATATTCAGCTCCCAATGCGTGGCAGGCATCTTCAATAAGAATGGCTCCGCGAACCTCAGCAAGCGTCCGTAGTTCCTCAAGTTCCGCAGGATGTCCCGCATAGTCAACAGCAATAATTGCCTTTGTGCGAGAGGTAACTTTCTTCGAAACTTCCGCGGGATCGATATTCAGCGTGTCGGCCGAAACGTCCGCGAACACCGGCGTGGCTCCCTGATACAAAATGCAGTTAGCCGTAGCGCAGAAAGTCATAGGCGTAGTGATCGCCTCATCCCCCGGCGCCAGTCCCGCGGCAAATGCGGCGCCGTGCAATGCCGCCGTACCTGAACTAAAGCTCACAGCGTGCCGCGCCCCGACCCAAGCCGCAAACCGTTCTTCAAACTCACCGATCTTCGGCCCGGTCGTCAGCCAGTCGGACTTCAGAACCTCGACCACCGCCTCGATATCAGCATCGTCCAGAGTCTGTCGTCCATACGGCAAAAACTTTTCCCGGACGGGCGTTCCCCCGTCAACAGCAAGAGTCGCCTGCATTGTGGGAGATGCACTCATGCTAGACCGACGTAGGAACCGCCTCCGCACCGCTCGCCTCGGGCGCTACCAGTTCTTCCAGTTCACGCTGCGTCAGCCAGCGCGCATTATTGTCACTTGAATAACGAAATCCTTCCGGCAACCGCTTGGCATTATCCCAGTTCTCCGCCTTCCACCACGGATGCGATGGCTGAATCACATACATATCCTCTGTCTCGAGTGTTTGCCGCGCCTCATCTTCGGAAAGCAACACCTCGTGCAACTTCTCTCCCGGACGAATGCCGATGTATTCCACCTGGCATCCGGGAGCGACAGTCTCGGCCAGATCGACCAGCCGCATGCTGGGAATCTTCGGAACAAAAATTTCTCCGCCGTGCATCTGCTCAAGGCAGCGGATCACAAATTTGACGCCCTGCTCTAGCGTCAGCCAGAAGCGCGTCATCCGCGGGTCGGTAATCGTAATCTTTCCGCGTCGCTTCTGTTCGAGAAAAACTGGAATCACGCTGCCGCGACTTCCCACCACATTGCCGTAGCGCGCACAACTGAAGCGCGTGTCCTTAGCGCCCGCATAGGCATTGGCCTGCACAAACATTTTTTCGGCACAAAGTTTGGTCGCGCCATAAAGGTTGATCGGATTCACCGCTTTGTCGGTGCTCAGAGCCAGAATTCGGCGCACGCCCTCATCGATGGCCGCGTCGATCACGTTGCGCCCACCCATGATGTTGGTCTGAATCGCTTCGAACGGGTTGTACTCGCAGGCAGGAACCTGCTTGAGCGCGGCCGCATGAACAACCACCGTCACCCCGGAGAAAGCACGCTTCAGCCGCTCGACATCCCGAACATCTCCGATGAAATACCGCATGCTCGGATGATCGAAGCCGGACGCCCTCATCTCATGCTGTTTCAACTCATCGCGGCTGAAAACCACCAGTCGGTGGGGATGGTAGTGGCGCAGCATGACCTCTACAAACTTCTTCCCGAACGATCCTGTTCCACCGGTAACCAGTATCGATTCCTGCGACCAATTGACCATTCGTTTGCCTTCGAAATTTCCTTCTGTCGCTTAAGTTATGCCGGCTTTGTTACAACTATGCGATAGAGCTTCTTACCAGTTGCCGCTTTGGTGATATAGAAAGCTTCGTTATCAGATGCCCATTTGCGGCTGTACGTTGATACTTCCGATATCTGCCAGAATGAGCGCCCTAGTCTAGGCCAACTAACCAGTATAGCTGACCAGAAGGTGACCACAGTTGCGACGGATTCTGTCCGGGAACGGCGCCAATATCACGCAACGTCGAGCCAATCCTCGATTGAGGGCATCTGCCTCTGGTTTCGGTTCGGAATAACCCCAAAAGATGTCGCCCGGATGTAACCGGTAGCCTCCATTTGCATCCAACTAAACAGGCGCTTTCGCATGCTATACTGCGTCAGATGGGGCGGCTGGGTCCCTCCATGTCCCTGCCCAAAGGATTTTGAAACATGGCTCGTAGTTCTCGTCGTTCTCTATTTTTAATTGTCTTTGTCCTTGCTCTGTTCGGTCTGCTCGGAATGCTATTCGCGCAACGCATCAGTCCGGCCACCACGCCGAGCAGTGATTCTGACGTCCGCGACAGCCTGAAACAGTTTACCGAGGTCTACGAAACCATTGAGCAGAATTACGCCGACCCGGTGAATCCCGACAAGGCGATCTATAATGGCGCCATCCCGAGCATGTTGCACCAGCTCGATCCCCACTCGAATTTCTTCGACCCGAAATCCTATTCCGCTCTGCGCGAAGAACAGCGCGGCAAGTATTACGGCGTAGGAATGACCGTCGGCCCGCGCAATAATAAGGTTATCGTTATCGCTCCTTTCGTTGGGACCCCGGCCTATCGTGCTGGCATTCGGCCCGGCGACATCATAGCCGCCATCGATGGCAAGCCAACCGACAACATGAGCACCTCCGATGTGGCCGATCTCCTGAAGGGACCGAAAGGTACCACGGTTCGCATTACGATGTTGCGTGAAGGTTCCGACCATCCGCTTGAATTTGCCGTCGTCCGCGATGAGATTCCGCGTTACAGCGTCGATCTGCACTTCATGATCAAGCCCGGCATCGGCTATATGCACGTTTCCGGCTTTCAGGAAACCACCGAGCATGAAGTCTCCGAAGCACTCGACGAGATGGGTGATCTGAAGGGCTTAGTCCTCGACCTGCGCCAGAATCCCGGCGGCCTGCTGAGTGAAGGCGTAGGCGTAGCCGATAAATTCCTCAAGAAGGGCCAGCTCATCGTCTCGCACCACGGCCGCTCCTCACCAGAAAAGCGCTACGTAGCCGCTCACGGCAACGGTGGAAAAGATTATCCGCTGGTGGTGCTGGTGAATAGAGGAACAGCATCGGCCGCCGAAATCGTAGCCGGAGCCATCCAGGATCACGATCGCGGCCTGATCGTAGGCGAAGTAACCTTCGGCAAAGGCCTGGTGCAGACTGTCTATCCTCTCGCCGAAAATACTGGCTTGGCCCTGACCACCGCAAAGTATTACACCCCGAGCGGACGCCTGATTCAGCGCGATTACTCCAACCTCTCTTTATACGACTATTACTACAATCGGGACAGCGAGGAGAATAATGCCAATCATGAAGTCAAGCTCACCGACGGCGGCCGCACTGTTTATGGCGGAGGGGGTATTACTCCAGATGTGAAATTGCCGCCTTACAAGTCCACCAAATTCCAGGATGAGTTACTCCAGCATTACGCTTTGTTTAATTTTGCCAAGCACTATGCGCTGACTCACAAGATTACCAAGAGTTTTGAAGTGGACGACGCGCTCCTGCAGGATTTCCGCAAATTTCTGGACACGGAGAAAATTCCGTACACCGAAGCCGACTTTGTCGAGAGCAACGATTGGCTGCGCGCGAACATTAAAAGCGAACTTTTCGTCGATGCTTTCGGCCAGGAAGAAGGTCTGAAAGTCCGCGCCGAAACCGATCCGGACGTAATGAAGGCTCTCGACCTCATGCCGCAAGCACGTGCTCTGGCTGACAATGCCAAGAAAGTAGTGGCGGAGAGAAACTCGGCCCCGGCAACACGCTAGGCACGCGCTAGCTGAGAACGATTCGCTTTAATGCGGAGATTACAACAACAAAACAGCCATCCGCTTCAGCACGACGGCGGATGGCTTTCGTTTTTATATCAGCTTTAACGTAAGAAGATCAGCCTTACAAATACGGCTGCGGATTTTTAGTGCTCCGCCTTAATCGTCTCGATCGCATCATGCAGCTCGTGCTCTGCTGCCCGCAGATGCTCTTCCGCTTTGGCGCCGTGCCCCGCCATATCATAATGGTTGGCAGCGCGGGCGTGGTCCAGCTCTTTCATGGCTTCTTGCACATGACCATGGGCCGCTTCGAGGTCGTGCCAGTCTCGAACCCGGTCGGCAACGGCGATCCCGGCAACGAATGACAAGCATGCAGAAAGAACCGCAATTCCAATTGCTTTCTTCATAAGCTCTTCTCTCCTAGTCGTAATTAAGGTTGTAATTAGGGTCGTGATTTAGTTTTCACCTTTACCCCGCACGCAGATAGTCTCCCTGACTGCCCACTGTGTGTCAAAGCGAAATAAGGACATCCCATTGTAAGGATAGGTTCGTGCGTGGCCTGCTACTTTCGACTTCGCTCGACGTTTCATCCTGCTAAAGCGCATACGGGATCAACTTCCACGTACGCAGCCGATACTCCTCGAACTGCCGCCCGAAATGTGCCGCCAGCAAGCGCTCTTCTTTCCGAATCCGATCAAAAACGAAGATCGCAGAGAGAACGCAGAATCGGCAAAGCCAGCCAACTGTCAAATACCAGCGCAATACCTGTCGGCGCCAACAGCAAACTCAAATAAAGCGGATGACGAATCCTGCCGTAAATACCCTCTTGCACCAGTCTGTGATTCGGTTGCAGCGTGACGTACGCACTGAAGATATTTGCCCAGCGCCTTCAGCGCGAACAGCCGCGTCGTGATGCCCGCGCAGCAAAGTAAAAGACCGACATATCGCCAGTAATTATGCCAATAATGTTGTTGGAATGTCAGGATCCTTCTGCGATCGGCAAATGGCAGGAACCAAAGCAGAAAAAGTGACAGCAGCAGGAGAATTCCCAGTTGCAGGCTCTGCCTTCCAACCGGCATCGAGCCTCTGCGCACGGGATGCAACTCAACACCCCACACGCCTGCGCCGACCGCGCCTGCGAAGATCGCGGCCGCCAATCCCGTTCGCGCCGGGTTGATAAAAAACGCTGGCAAGTCATCGAAGCCCCATCCATACAGGACGAGCACAACCCCCGGCAGAAGTTGCGCAACCAAAATGAAAGCAGATCGAAACATTGAGCCATCCTCAGTGCGGTTCGCTGTGGCCGTTCATGTGATAAATTCGCCTTCATATCGAAGACTCATCTCTCTCGCCAATGCAGACCACCTCGCCCCCGATTCCTCGAAGCTGCCTGATCGCTCTCCTGATGTTACCCGCGCGTCTTGTTTCGCTCTCTGTAGTTTGGCTTTTTGTATATCTGAGAGGGTTGGTTCGCCTAGCGACGAGTCATGGAGGCACGCTTGATGCGAATCTGTCGTTTAAGACCGAAGTTTAGCGGTGGGGTTGGTTCAGAGTGATAACGAAATCTTTGCCGCAGCTCTGGCATTTCGCTGGCGCGAACAGGATCATATTACCCGGCCAATTTTGCACGGTTGGCTGTTCGCAATGAGGGCATTGTACCGAGTGTAGTGACGAACCCAAAGTTGATTACATCGGTATCCGGCATGACGCTCATTCCCATTCCAACTGATCGCAAAGAGGACGAGCAACTAGCACATTTCCATCAAAGATGGTTGAAGCAACTCAGCGTACTCGAAAGGTCAGGAACAAGTCGGTACGCTGGGATACGCTGCAGCGCGATGGACCGCACGTTGCGAGCCTTGGACTGGGCCCGCGACTGCAAATCTCTAATTTGACAAATCATTAATCGATCAATCTACGATCGATAATCCTATGCGTCAGCGGCCGATCCACTACTCCGCTTTGCTCTGCCATTCATTGACCTGTCGCATCATCATTCGCGTAGCATTCACACGCTGTTTCTTCCAGTTTTTCCCGGTCGATTATTTTTACATCGCCGCGAGTATGCGTGATGATTCCCGCCTTCTGAAACATTCCTGCCGCCACCGTCACGCTGGAGCGGCGAGTGCCAAGCATCTGCGAAAGCAGTTCATGGGTAAGAGCCAACGAGTGGTCGCCGATGCGATCAGCGCTCATCAGCAACCATCTTGCCAATCGCTCATTCACTTCATGCAGACGGTTACAGGCCGCAATCTGCGTGACCTGCATCGACATGACCTGCGCAAACTGCTGTAAGCTTCGCTCCAGCTTCGGGCACTCGTTAAGAAGCCCCAACAAAACCTCAGCGTCGATCCGAAAGCCTGAACCTTCAATCTGAGTAATGGCGCGGGTCGGGGCCGTGCGAAACCCTGCCACCAGCGGCACTCCGATAAAACCTTCTTTGCCGACCAAACCGACTTCCACACTTTTTCCATCCGGGAAAACGCTGAACACCGAGATCAATCCGCTATTAATGAAATATGCGGACTTCAAAGTATCGCCCGCATCATGCAGCACCTGGTGTGCCTTGAGGCGCACAAACTCCAACTTTGGAAAGAGAGCCTCGCGTTCTCTCGCGGGCAACTGCAGCACGATCTGATTATGAATTTCATTCCCATCGCCATCGGCGAAACTTCGCAATGGGGGAGACTTCGGCAGACGTATTTTGGGGACCATAAAGACGACTCCTCGCCACAGCACGTAGCTGTCTTTTTTCGCAAGGAACCGTCACCGTTCTGAAACGGCGGAGATTGCTAGAAGAGACAACGCAACAGTACGCTCTTTCCGCTCATAATACTGTGCTATAACGCACATTCTTTGGTGTGCTTGGATTTGGCGCAATCTGCGGGGTTTGTGGGCTTTGTGAAGTCGGGCCGCAGGCCCAAGCTTCAGTCAACTTTCTACTCACGTGATCCAGATCACAGCCTCACGCTCCCAAGTTTTGGTACGTTTGGCTTACGAATGAGCGGATTTTCCATCCTCAGCAACCGGAAGCGCGCCATCGTAGCCCTGGTGCATTCCGTAGTCTTTCTCCTGATTGCTGTTCGCCAGATGATAGCGGCGAATCCCGCCACAGGCGTTTGGGTAGCATCGCCGGTGGCACGAGGCACGTGGATCCTCTGCGCAATCTTCGCCATCGTCTCCGCCATTCTTCTGTGGCTCTTCATCATCTCCCGCGGATGGACGGAAAAAATCTACTTCGGATTCTGCACCGTTAGCGCCACCTCCGGCCTGCTCCGGACCGCAGCCGGCGACCAGACATTCCATGCCGGTCTCTACATCCGGGTTGTGATGCTCGTCAGCGCGGTGCTGGTAGGACTGGTGATCGTCTACATGCATTCCCGCAGACCCTCTCAAACACCCACGGAATGCGTGGAAGAAATCTCATAGCGCCGTCATTCCGCACCCCCCGGATTGCCTGTCCTTCGCCTTTACTGCGAGAAAAATTCTCCATATCAATTCAGATCAATTCAGATGGCCTCCATGGACGTTCTATCGGCGTTGGGGCAAGATAGCAATCACTTCCCCACTGAGCTGAAATTCTTGGAGGCAATATGAAGCAGGCAAAGTGGATAGTTGCAGTGGCTTTAGTGGTTCTTTCGGGCATGGCGATAGCAGCTGCACAACTGGACAGCAGCTACAAGCTCGTCGCCCAGGTACCATTCGAGTTCGTGGTCGCAAACAAGATTGTTCCCGCCGGCCAATGCGTCGTGCAGGTTGCCCCCATGGACGACAATACTCTGATGATTCACAACTGGGGCAACACGGTGGCCCTGTTTTCCCCCGCTTCTCGGATCGAGGGCAGGCAAGGGGCTTCTCAATACGCACTGGTCTTCAATCATTACGGAAACCGTTACTTCCTGACGGGAATCAAGATCGCGGATAGCAAGATCACCTACCGCGTACCGGAGAGCAAGGGTGAGAGCGAACTGCGCGCCCAGAATGTGTCCGGCACGCAGGAGAATGTGCTCGCCTTTCTTAAGTAGTAAGCTGGCCGATGTCAGAGCCTATTGCGATTCGCCGATCGCAATAGGCTGTCTGACAGCCTGATTCCCTGAATCACCTCAAATACCGCGGACCTGGTGCCCCATGCTCCCGCGTTCCCTCTTCCTATAAGCAAGACGCCGGTCCGCTAGGGACCGGCGACCGGCGCTAAACCTATTCACAAACCTCAATCCTGCTAACTCCCAGGGGTCATCTCCGCCGGCGCGCCAGCCTCACTCTCTGCATCATTGAAAACCGCATTCGCTCCCATATGCGCGGGCGCAATCGCCAGTAGCTGTTCCTTCCGGTAAACCAGGTTGCTGGCGTTGAAAGTTGCCAGCTCAAATCCGTGGCCATGCGTAATCGCATCGGTAGGGCATGCCTCCACGCAATATCCGCAAAATATACATCGATTGTAGTCGATGTTATATACGCGAGCGTAACGTTCCGCGCCTGAAACTCTAGTAGTTTCGGTATTTTCCGCGGCTTCTATATAAATGCAATTAGCCGGGCACGAGGCTGCGCACAGGAAACACGCAACACACTTTTCCAGGCCATTTTCATCGCGCTGCAGAACGTGCATACCGCGGAAGCGTTCCTGAAATTTCGCGCCTTTCAGCGGCCCCGGGCCGTCCGGATAGTTCTCCACGATCGTGGGCTGAAACATCTCCTTCAGGGTGATGGTCATGCCCTGAGCGATGGCTCCGATGTTCTTGATCACCGACATGCTTGGTTTAGTATAGCGGATGTTTCGCGGACAGGCAGCTTGGGGGAGGAGTTAGAGTCGGATATTGCTGAATTGCTATGGAACTCACGAGAAAAGAAAATTGTGAACTCAGTCGGCGAGGTACACCCGCCCTCAACCTGCCTTGGCGCTTGAGTTGAAGGCAACGTCCACTAGAAATCGTAGTCTTCTGGCTGGCAGCTGCAGACTCCCTGGTTGCCGCTTCCCAGCAAATTAATGAAAAGACACAAAGTCTCGAGCATCGATTTTTCCGACGCCGCCAGGTTCGCGCTCGCCGCCTTGGTTTCGCTAACGTAAAAGCTCCCGGTAGTAGGCATGGTCCTCTGGATGTGGGTGGACCATACGCGAAGACCCGGCGTTGGTGTGTTACTGAAATCGCCCTGTGCGAAGAAGTTCGCCGGGCCCGTGGCAGGCACCGAAGACGAAATCACCTTGATGACGCCAACTGTGTTCACTTGACTAGTCAAGCTGTTGGAGTTGAGGTTGTGATCCACAGACTCGGAGAGCAGTCCGTCTGGCGTTACCTCGCAACTGCAGCACTCCTGCATCTCCTGGCTATCATCGAACACGTAGAAGGATGCCCACAAATTCGCTTCCGTGTCGCCATCGTTGATGATACGCACGGTTTGATCGGGCGCGCTGGGGACGTGCGAATTGGAATAATAGGTGACGAAGTAAACGCTGTTGTCACCAACATTCTGGGCCGTTGCGGTTCCCCCCAACGCCAAGGCGATTACCGTTATAGGAAGCAGTAGAAATCCCGATCCTCTCATTTCGTAGACACTCCTTAATGTCAGTGGCGCCTGACGGTCTGGGGGGAGGATCAGTTGCGAAGCGCGTGAGGAAACTTTCAATCTTTTGCGTGTCTTTTGCAATTACCCACCTGGATTAGTTCGGCTTCCGCGACTGTTCGGAAGAACGCCGACCAAGTGGCGAGCCATTTCTTGGCTAATCCTTCTGGCTACGAACGAAGAGTGGACTTTCGAGGACGTGGCAATCCTCGCGCAATGATTCAAACTCTGTTGGTGTGCCGCCGGCGCCTTACGTTCTCAATCCGCGCGATAGCGTTTCAATTTATGTCTGGCCGCGTCTCGCGTTATCGCTCCACTCTCCTCGCTGATTTTACCGCGGCAATCGTTTTTTTCTTTTTCGGAGCTCTCAGCGTCGGATTCCCGGCCAGCGCCTTCGGTCAAGACTCTCTCGGAAAAACGGCCGTGTCCCCTCGCCAAGAGCACAGCGGGGATCGTACCTATCGTTACTTTGGGGCGCCCTCGGGCTGGAACTGGAATCAGCGCGGACGATCTGTGCCTGGAGCAGAATCATCGGCAATGCTCAGGCTGCGCGCGTATCGCCAGAAAATGGCGATGCGGGCCCAGCGCGGGATTGCAACCCAATCTGCATCCTCCCTAAACGCACCTCCCCATCCGAGCTCAAATACGACAACCGCCTCCTCGGTATCGGCGGGCTGGGTTCCGCTCGGACCCGCTCCACTAGCCTCCGATGCCACAGGCGACGGAATGCAGGACTACAACTGGGTTTCCGGACGAGCCACTTCGGTGCTGATCGACCCCGCCGACACTACGGGAAACACCCTGCTGCTAGGCGGAGCTTATAGCGGCCTTTGGAAATCGAAAAACGCGGGCAGCCTAAGTCCTGATCCGAATCCCGGCCCTGCCTCCGTTATATGGCAATCTTTGATCGACGATCAGCCCACATTGGCGGTAGGCGCAATTGCTTTGCAACCCGGCAACAGCAGCGTGATCTTAGTCGGAACCGGCGAGACAAACAATTCTGCTGATTCTTATTACGGACTTGGAATATTGCGTTCGACAAATGAAGGGTCAACCTGGACGCAGATCACCGGGATAGGACAGCCCCCGAATGTGGACCAATCATTTATGGGGATCGGATTCAGCAAGATTGCATTCGGCGGCACGGCAAATCCCAACCTAGTAATAGCGGCGACGGCTGGCGATAACGGCCTGTGCGTTGGCGAGGAAGCAGGGGCGACTGGTGGTAATAGCCCGTGCCTTGGTCCGGAGGAAGATGGGAGTTCGACATCACGCGGACTTTATTACTCGACAAATGCCGGAGCGACATGGAGCCGCGCAATTATGACGGACGGTTCGGTTCCCGCCTCAGCTACGGCGGTGATCTATAACCTGGCAAATGAGACCTTTCTATGCGTTCATTCGGCGGCACGGCTTATATTCTTCGAGCGATGGACAGCACTTTGCTCCGGTGACAACGCTCCCGATCGCAGGCCTGGCATCGGCGAATTGCCCGACTGGTTCGAACGCGACGACTTGCACCATCTATCGCGGCGAGTTTGCTGTGGTCCCAGGTCGCAACGAAATGTACGTTTGGGTCGTTGACGTCCAGCCCGACCAGAATGGCAATCCGGAACCCTTCGACGAGGGCATTTGGCAATCATTGAATGGAGCAACGAGCTGGACCCAGATTCTGGATAATGGCATCACCAATTGCGGCGACAGCGCCTTTGGTCTCTACAGTGGCTGCGGCGTCGAGCAGGGATGGTACAACCTAGCCCTGGCCGCGGTCCCCAACGGTAGTCTCACCGACATCTACGCCGGTGCAGTGAATCTTTACAAGTGCACGCTCGCTGGAAGCACAACTTGCACGCAGGGCGATTGGATCAATCTCACTCATGTGTATGGCTGCAACCCCGGCCCATTAGGAGCGCCGGCCCATGTGCATCCCAACCAGCACGGGATGGCATTCATGTCGGTGAATGGCACCTCGCCCGGTTATTTCGCACATGATGGTGGAATCAGCCGAACCCTCGACGGCTATACCGGCCTGAACACCGGCAGTTGCACCGGCACCAATCAGTTTGACAGCCTGAGCCAACCCCAGAGTGCCAGCAATTCCCAAACCCTGGGCTCGATGACCGAGTTCGTTTCCTTCTCCACAGATCCCGAAAAAGATCCTGAAAACGCCAACATCATTCTCGGCGGAACGCAGGGTAACGGCTCACCCAAGACCAGCGCCGCGATGACCAGCCCCACTTGGCAGAACGCATTGGGCGGGGATGGCGGATTTACCGCCATCAACCCCGCCAATCTCAGCGAGTGGTTCGCGGCAAATCCATACCTCACAATCTTAAAGTGCGAGTCAGGAACGGACTGCAACGACAATTCATTCCTCCAGATCATCGGCCCCAGCGATCTCGGCGGAGATCAAGGAGCCTACGACACTCCCTATATGCTGGATCCGCAGGATCCAAGCGAAATGCTGGTCGGAACCTGCCGCGTTTGGCGTATCGGCACCGACGCAAGCAACCCGATACAACTGAGCAACGATTTCGACACTTTAGGCACAGGCCTGTGCACAGGCGATGAAGTCAATTTGGTGAACGCGTTGGCTGCCGGTGGCTCATCGGCCAGTGGCATGTCGACCGTGGTGTATGCCGTCACCAGCGGATACGGGCCACTCAGCGGGATCACAACCGGGATTCCCGGCGGTCAAGTGTGGGCTACCACCAATGCGGGCATCGCGTTGATGGCGAATGTAACGCAGAATGTGAATCCGAACGCATACGCAATCTCCACCGTAGCCATGGATGCGTCCGACGCCACGGGCAATACAGCTTACGTCGGAATCATGGGATTCAGCACGCCACTGTATCCAACTTCGCACGTGTGGCAGACCACGAATGGTGGAGCGAGTTGGACAGACTGGTCGGGCGCAGCATCGACCGCGCTCCCCGATAATCCAGTAAACGCACTGCTGGTTGATCCTCAAGCCGGGCAGATTTACGCCGGCACCGATGTCGGCGTTTTTTCCAGTTCGACCGCATCACCCAGTTGGACTGAAGTAGGTCCGACACCCGCTCCCACAGCGTCCGGATTTCTTCCCGATGCCCCAGTAACCGCTCTACAACTTTCCAATCCGCCAGGCACCGCAAAAACGTTGCTCGCATCCACCTACGGGCGCGGTATTTGGAGCTACATCCTGGCGCCAGATTTTGTGATCGCGCTAGCCGCCACTCCAAACACTACAGGAGTCAGTCAAAACGTAACCTGGAACGGTACAGCGACCGCGTTGAATGGATACAACGGCAATGTAACCCTGAGTTGTACGGGTACGGCAGTTCCGGGGACCTGTCAAATTTCCTCCCCCACCGTCACACCCACGCCCGCTGGAACTGCTTTCACCGTGACATTGGGAAGCGCGACGGCAGGGACCTTCACTTTCATGATTCAGGGAACAGACGCCACCCTGACAAACTCCACACCGCCCGAAACGCTAACGGTGGGTCTAGCCCTGACCTGGAAGGATACGGGTAATCCTTCAGCAACGGTGCTGGCGGGCCAAACCGCCACTTATATGTTTTCGGCGGCCCCGGTCGGAAGCGGCACATTTAGTTCCGCCGTCAGCTTTGCATGCAGCAACCAGCCAGCATTAACGAATTGCGTATTTAATCCCGCTTCACTTGCGGCAGGCGCAGTGACTACCCCCGTGACACTGTCGATTACAACCACTGGGCCGAACACAGGGTCCACACCATCGGGGTCCGACGTGAAGTCCGTCCGGCGCGTAGCTTGCACACCTCCGAGTTTCCGCAGCGCCGCGCCAAAAGCGCTGGCAAACATTGGTCCGGGCGATCCCCCCCTCAGGGAAACTGCGGCCTGACGACCAGAATCGCGGGAAGAAGTGTACCCAAAATTTCACGCTTCCTCCGCGCACTTTTCCGCTCTTCGCGCTAGCGTGGGTAGTCGTCGCTGGGATCGTAGGGGTGGGACGAACAAGACGCGGCAAGCCCCCCCTCTACATCGGGATCGCAGTCACTAGCCTGGCACTCGGATTAATGGCCGAGCTCTCATGTGGCGGAGTAGTCGGTAGCGGCAACAGTGCGGAGAACTTTACCATCGCGCTCACTGCGAGCCCGAATGTCACCGGCCCTAGTCCTGAAGCCGTAATCTGGAACGGGACACTGACCGCACTGAACGGATACAACGCAAATGTGACGTTGAGCTGCACCTCGGGAGGTCCGGGAGTGTGCGCCATCTCGCCGCCGGTTGTTGTACCTTCCATTGGGGGCGCTCAGTTCGCGGTGACACTGGGCAATGCGACAGCAGGAAATTTCGTCTTTACTATCCAGGGAACCGACGGCAGCCTGACGAATGCCACGCCGCCGGAGTCACTGACGGTGACAGCGGGAACGCCAAACTTCTCCCTTGCAATTACTTCGGCTCCGAGTCCCACACCGGTCAATCAGAGCATCACGTGGACGGGAACGGCGACAGCGCAAAGCGGATACACTGGGAGCGTCACGCTGAGCTGTACCCCAGGATTTCCTGGGACGTGCGCCTTCGCGCCGCAAGTCCTGACGCCGACAACTGCGGGAACCCCATTTACCGTGATATTGAACAGCGCGACGGCCGGAACGTTCACCTTCGTTATCTCAGGAACAGACGGCACGCTCACAAACACCACCTCCGACGAGACTTTGGTGGTTGGATCGGGCGTAGCGACGCCGGGATTTCAAATTACAGTAACGCCAACTCCAAGTTCCGTGGGCGTGAGTCCTCAGAGCGCAACCTGGAAGGGAACGCTGACGGCCTTGAATGGATACACTGGCACCGTCACCCTGAGTTGCACGACAGGAGCTCCCCAAATCTGTGTGCCTTCGGCACCGCTGGCGCCGACCGCCGCTGGCGCTCCGTTCACCGTGACGTTGGGTAGCGCTACGTCGGGGACGTTCAATTTTGCAATCCACGCAACCGACGGAACGCTGACGAACTCAACCCCCACGGAGACGCTGACCGTAGGAGCGGGAACGGCAATCACCATCACTCCCCCATCGACGACCTTATTCGCCGATGAAACAGGCAACGCCTGGCCAGCAGGAATTACGCAACAGCAATTCACCGCCGTGGTGAATGGCGCGACCAACCAAACCGTAAATTGGGCAGTCGTGGGCGGAGCCGCAAACGGCACAGTGAGCAACACAGGACTCTATTCTGCTCCAGCAGTAGTGCTGACCCTAACGACAGTAACCGTCACCGCCACCTCCGCCGTATCGGTCGCAGCAACGGGATCAGCGCCAGTGACGTTGGCGCCGGCGACTCCCATCGGGACCTCCCAAATCACCGTCACCGCGACACCAACCGGTGGAGCACCGCAACAGGACGTGATTACTCTGATTGTGCATTGATGAGTTCATTGATGAGTGTTGCATTGATAGTGCGGTAGGTTCTCGCCTACAACCCCACCGCTCGCGCGTCACGGAAATGATCCACGGCACTGAGGTAGGATCATGTGCACGAAGCGTCGCACCGCAAGCGGCACGTGACGACCCCCATGTGACGACCGTGTGTGAAGACCATGACCTATGACCTCGCCGTAATAGGCGGCGGAATTGTCGGACTTTCCTTTGCCATGCAGGCGACGAGCCAGTTTCCGCACCTGCGAGTCATCGTCCTCGAAAAAGAGCTCGGAGTTGCCCGGCATCAGACGGGACATAACAGCGGTGTGATCCACAGCGGCGTTTATTACAAAGAAGGATCACTAAAAGCTCAACTCTGCGTAGCCGGTGCGCGCGAGATGGTCGAGTTCTGCTCGCATCACAATATTCCCCACAAAGTTTGCGGAAAACTCATAGTCGCAACCAACGCAGAAGAAGCGTTACGACTGAATGACCTACTCAATCGTGGCATAGCGAATGGCCTGGCAGGTCTGCAATTGCTGACTCGCGAAGCCATGCAAGAAATCGAGCCCCACGTCGGCGGAGTCAGCGCCCTGCACGTGCCATCAACCGGCATCACGGATTATGCGGAAGTAGCAGCAAAGTATGCGGAGATCGCCTCGAAATCCGGCACAGAAATACAAATAAAGACCGGCGCCGCGGTATTCGCATTTGATCGTTCGACGGATGCCTGCGGAGAGACTATCATACTCAAAACCCGCGCAGGAGATTTTTCGGCGCGTTACGTGGTCAACTGCGCTGGTCTCTACAGCGATCGAATTGGCCGCCTCGCAGGCGATGATCCAACAGTGATGATCGTTCCGTTTCGCGGGGAGTATTACGCCTTGCTGGAAGCCCGGCAATCATTGGTGCGAGCGCTGATTTATCCCGTACCGGATCCGCGATATCCATTCTTAGGTGTTCATTTCACGCGCCACATTCACGGAAATGTTGACGCCGGTCCAAACGCGGTTTTGGCCTTTCGGCGCGAGGGCTACCGATTCGGCGATTTCGATCTCGGCGAGACCATGGAGGTATTGACGAATCCAGGATTTCGCGCGATGGCAAGAAAGCATTGGAAAAATGGCCTATCCGAGTTTCGCCGCTCTCTTCAGAAGCGGGACTTCGTCCGCTCCTGCCAGCGTCTCGTGCCGGAGGTCCGGCCCGAGGATATGAAACCGGGTGGCTCAGGCGTGCGAGCGCAAGCAGTCAGCGCCGATGGCGCGCTGGTAGATGATTTTCGATTCGTTGCACAAAAGCATTTCCTGCATGTGCTGAATGTGCCATCGCCCGCGGCAACCGCTTCGCTGCCGATTGGACGCGAGATCCTGAAGATGGTGCCAACACAAATTGTGAAGAGAGAAAATTGAAAGTTTGAAGCGTTCACAATTTCAGGCGTTCAGCATCTGACCCGTGGACAGTTTCCACCGCGAAACCTCGAACTCTGAAACGACGCTCTAAAACCTTTTACTCCTGAGTCGTGTAATCTTGTGGCTTCCTGATTCAAGATCTTTGGGAAAATTCTCTCCGGAGAGTTCGTATGGCACAGGGTTCGAATTCGAAGAAAAAAGTCGCAATTTTAGGCGCCGGCAAGATGGGATCGATTCTTGCGCAATCCTTCTTGCGCGATGGATTACTCTCGCCCGCTCAGACTTGGGCAACCGTAGCTCATCCCGAACGCGCGCGCTTGCTGAAAGAAAAATTAAAAGTACATGCCGGAACCGACAATTCTGAGGCCGTCAACGGCGCCGACATCATCTTTCTCTGCGTGAAGCCGCAAGTCGTAGCCGATGTGGCGCGAGAAATTCGCGCGCTGGTGAGCCCGAAGCAATTAGTGATCTCCGTAGCGGCGTCGGTCCCGACAGAAATGATCGAGCGCGCCTTCGAAAAAGACGTGCCGGTAGTCCGCGCCATGCCCAATACGCCATGCGTGCTGGGCGCGGGAATGACCGCGCTATGCAAGGGCAAATATGCCACCAAGCAGCATCTCGAACTGGCAACGAAATTTTTTGATGCCGTGGGCCGGACGGTTGTCGTTGACGAAAAACATATGGACGCAGTTACGGGATTATCCGCAAGCGGCCCAGCTTACATCTACATCATTCTCGAGTCGCTGGCCGAAGCCGGCGTAAAGGTCGGCCTGCCCCGCGATGTGGCAACGCTTCTGGCGGCGCAAACCACCATGGGCGCAGCCAGGGTTGTCCTCGAAACTGGCGATCATCCTGCATTGCTGAAAGACGCAGTAACAACTCCCGCCGGATGCACGATCGACGGCATCATGGAATTAGAAGAAGGCAAACTGCGCGTCACCTTGATCAAGGCAGTAGTGAAAGCGGTGCAGCGAGCTAAGGAGTTGGCCTTCTCGTGAGGTCGGTGGCTCGGGTGCTTTGCAGTAAGGGCCGCCTTCGCGAATAATTATCAGCTCTTCCCTAGAATGACGTCACCAGGCGAAAGGTATATTGCCGCGACGGGCCAAGTGCGTTGCCCGAGAACAGACCTCCGAAGTCGATTACTTCAAGCGTATTGCTAAGGTTCGCGACATCGGCCTGGAAGCGTACCGAGAGGTTTTCCTGGTTGTAGAGATCGGCGCCCACCGAGGCATTTTGCGTAAAGTATGGAAGGATGCGGTCGCGATTAAAATTGAGGTGATTGACTACCGCTTGACCGTACTCCGTAGCATATTGCTGAGGCGTCAAATCGGGTTGAAAAGGCAGTCCGCTGTTGTAATCGGCCCCTAGCGCGACCCACAGACGCGGAACGACCTGGTAGCGGACCCGGGCACGAATGGTGTTCCGCTGGTCCTGTGAGTCGGGGAAATGTCCGGTGGTCGGGTTGATCGCATCATCCCCCAGGAACAATCCGCCGGTTATCGGGAACCAGGCATTCCCGACGATGTAGGAGTAGCTAGCGAAGCCTGAGAATCCCTTCCATTCCAGGAACTGCAGCTTGCCTTCCCCGCCGTAGAGAATGGCGTGATCAAATGCAATGGGAAAACTGATCCCGGTACTGAGAATTTGGGAGTCGTCGGCGTAATTGTTCACTTGACGACGGAAGATATTCGCATCGAGCCGCAGCTTTTCGAAAAATGCTTTCGTGGCTCCCAATTCATAATAGTTGCCGCGAGAAGGCTGGACCGGCAGCTGCAGTGCGGGCACGCTGGTGTCGATGGCTTCTGCAGCCGGAGAACTGGCTAAAAGAATGTTCTCGAAGGATGGCGTCTGGAAGATCCGGTCATACGAGACGTGAATATTTAAGCCAATCGTGGGGAAATAGCGCGAGACGGCAAGACGCGGGCTGATCGCATTCTGATTCAGCAAAAGTTGGTAGTGATCCCAGCGCAGGCCCGCGTTGATCGTCCAATCGCCGAGGCGGACTAAATCCTGAACGTAGGCCGCTTGTTCAAGATCCGGACGGTGGCCCTGGAAGGCAAACGTTATCGCGCCGGAATCCAAGATCCCCAGATTGATAGGACACTGCGGATCGTTAGGATCTGCACAGTCGGGTATCGCGTAGCTGGTGTGTTCGTGCAGGAAGATGGAATCGGATTCGACTCCCGCTTTCCATTCCTGCATCCCATGATGGATGGACACGCTGCCGTTGAAATAGATCTCCTTGAAGTCGTTGTGCTGGGCGGCATTGAGCGGCCAGGAGGCGTCGTTGGAATAGAAGTCGTTGGAGTTATCGCGGGCCATTCCGCGCAGCACACCGATCGCGTCCGAGGAAAAAATGTGTCGGTAAGAGACGCTCCCGATGGTTTCAAAGTTGTCGCCGGTCTGGAGCTGCCCGCCGGGAATAAACACGCAATCGTCTGGCTCTGGCGGAGCAGGTGGGCAACCCGTGGTGTTGTCCGCGTTCGGCAGATATGTTCCGTTCTGCTGTACCAGTTCGTTGGGGATTTGATAGCGCGCCAGTTCGTGGCGGACAATAAAAGTCAGACGGTCTTTCGTCGTGAGTTCCCGTTCATAGCTCAGTGAAAAACTGCCCGTGGTGCCGGTGTTGGTGTAGTTCTCAGGCACCACCGGATTGAGATAGTGCTCCGTCATGTTGCCGGAGGCGTTCACCCCAAGCGTATTTCCCTTCCACCTGTATTGGTCCTGGGTATCGACCCCCGCTGTATCATAGGTGCCGCCGAAAAGCGTGAACTGCCCGTGAAATCCCGGGTCTTCGTTTTTGAGAGTATTGACCTCAACCACGCCGCCCATCTTCCTGCCAAATTCCGCCGGAATGCCGGCGGTGTAAACCGTGAGAGATTCGACGTCATCGGCTTCGGCAGGCTCCGGGCCAAAGCTAGGCGCACGGTTGTCGGTGAGCGGAATACCGTCGACGACAAATTGAGTCTGATATTCAGAGCCGCGAGGATGCAAGACGGCGTTGCCTTCGTAGAGCCAGCCCGGCTCTGAGTCCACCAAGTCCTGCATTGAGCGGCCGGGCAGCGCGGTTGCTCGATTCTGAATCGTCTCTCTACCCATTTCATTGACCGAACCCGCACGATAGGGATCGACCAATGTGCCTGAGGCGGTAACCTTGACCGATTCCGAAACCGAAGCCACCTTGAGCCGAACCGTGCGGTCCAAGGGAAGCGCGGAACGTATTTCCACCGACTCGGAAACTGGCGCGAAGCCTTGCGCCTCGATCAGGGCCAGGTAGATTCCATAGGGCAGGCGCTTGGCATCCAGGTTGCCGTGATCGTCGGTGGTCAAAGTATGGCGATAGTCATTGCCTTGGCTGACAAGTTCCACCGTGCTCTTCACACCCAACCCCGCGGGATCGGTGACGGCTAAACGCAATTCGCCAGTCGTTCTTTGCGCCAGCAAGGGAACAGCCCACAGGAAGATAATTGATGCAAATCTGGTCATAAACAAACGGTTTTGTCAGTTTAACCGTTGTGCGGCCGAGAGTCACCAGCGCCCTTTCTCCGGGCGATCACCTCAGGTCAAAGACCTGCTAGCCGCCAGACAATGATTTGTAGGTTGATTTCCAGCGACCAACGCTCGGCGAGCCAGTAACACAAATGTTATTTAACCGCGATGATCGACTTTACTTTATTCTGCTCTTCTGGCGAAATCCTACTCACATAGCCGACCGCGCCCGGAGTAGCGGCCACGTATTCGATGAGGGCAGTTTCCGAATCGCATATCTTAGGCATGCCGCCCTGTCCGGTAAATACCGCCCTGCGCCATTGCGCCCGAAAATCCTCGGGGCTTTCCCCCACATGGTTATTCAAAAATACTTCATGTGCCGGACCACCCTTCAAAGTCACGGGCACAGCATGAGAGCCGTCCGAGAATCGGGTCTTGAATCCCAGAAAGATAGCGCGCAGGTCACTTTCGCTGATCGCTGAAATTTGCACGCTCTTGTTGGCCACTAACACGACATCCTGAGCGCGGGCCAGGGACCAGCACTGAAACAAAACCAAGATCAGGATCAACCAACGAATTTGGCCCATGGCTTTCACGTCCCGGCACATTTGAAGCAGTTAGAAACTGAAGCCGATCTTTGCCGCCAACATGTTCGAGTTAGGCTTTAGACCATTCGGATTTGTGTCTACATAGTAGCCAAGCCCAGTCCCGTGCAAAAAATGACCTTCAATCTTGCCGTAAAAATAAGCGTTAAAGTCGTAGCGTCCTGACAGCACCCAGTCTTTCGAATAATTCGCCGGCAAGCTTGTGTTGAGCGATTTATTGACATAGTGGCTGTAATAACTTCCCGCCTGAACTTTCTTCGTGAACCGATAACTCCCCATCGCATACCAGGAGCGCGCATCGTCCGGAAGTGAAATCATTATGGGTCCGGCCTTCACCATCGTATCGAGCGGCGTTCTCCGATATTCCCCCGCAAAATAAATCTTTCCTTTTTGAAACTGCGCGTATTCTGCATTAGTGAAAGTGGGAGCCAGGTGCATACTGCCCTGCGGCGCTGCACCATCCAACGCCAGCACATTCGCACTGGAACCGAAGGTGAGACCTTTCAATGGAGCGTCCCAGCGCACATCGCCGCCATATGTTAGGCCGGACGGAGCAGTTGTGAACACGATGCCAGCATTGGTGAATTGTTTTATGTATCCGCCATGTAAATCCAATGATGCCTGTCCTGCATATCCGCTGTATTGCAACCTTCCAAGCTTGCCCCCTAGGGAGAAATTGCCATATACATCACCCCCCCCAGTGCGCCAAGAGAAAGCTTTTATTGTCGATCTGGTACATGGATTGGGGCAGCAGTATCCACAGAAAGATGGCGTCCACATCTTGTGAGTCATTGAACAAGCCAATTACAGTCTTGACCTTGCCCCCTCGAATTCCAAAGTGGTCGTTGAAACGGTAGTCTCCCGATGCCCAATCAATCTGAAGGTTCGCGCCGCCAAGATCTCCCAATTGGTACATATGCAACTGAACTCCGGCCCGGAGCTTGTCTGTAAATGAATCGGAGACACTGAAGGCGCCGTCCGTCCACCGCAAACTGCCTTCGTTCGATTTCATGGTCAAGTAATTGTTATTGGAACTGAACAGAAAGCCTTGCGTGACAAACCCGTGAATTGCAATTGCGGACCAATCCTGCGCGCACATCCTGCCCGTGAAAATGCAGACAAACAGGAACTGTAAAAACCGCCGGCGCATAGAACGTTCTCCTGACATTCAATGCATCGGACGTTTCGCCCTATCCCTTTAACTCATTTCAAGATAAAAAGACACCAGGAGGGTTTTTTGGGATTGTCGACACCGAGGTCCCGCGATCGCCTTTTTTACGTCCCCAATGTGAATGTGCTCGTGTGGTGACAGGTTTTGCTCCCGAGTACGGCGCATCCGACGTGCCGCTCGACCGCTCGATCAATGAGAGCCAGCGAAGCTTACGATCACATCCGTACGGAACTCCGCAGGATGATCGTGAAGCCGGTAGGGTTGGTAGCGCCAATTGCGAACCGCGTCTATGGCGGCGCTAGCAAGCACTGCGTCTCCTCTAACGGTCCGGACGGAAGAAACGGAGCCGTCTTCGGCCACGTTCACTTCCAGCACGACATCGCCCGTGCGATGCGCAGAGCGCGCGGCGAGTGGATATTGGGGCTCGATACGGCTGACCAGCCGGTCTTGCGCCTCGGCCGGATTTAGCCATACGCTACGGGACGGCGAAGACATTGTCGTCGAAGAAGCCGCCGGGCCAACCTCACTCGCAGATGCTGCGAGACGAGGATCGACCTCTCGGTCCGCCGTACCAGCGTTTGCCCGATCAGCGTTTGCCGTATCAGCATTCGCTGAATCGCCTTTAGTTTGTTGATCCGCCCTCCGTGTCTGGTTCTTCAGGCGAAACACAACTTTGCCTTTTTCGTAGACAACCAGTTCGTCGGGATCCGCGTTATCGCTAGCGGACTTCGCCGCCCGAGCGGCCTTTGCCTCTTTTCGAGGGGATTTCGCTTTTGCACTACCTGTTTCCAGCTCGATCGTCTGATCAGCTGCTCGCGCTCGTGCAACGGGCGCAGAGGGCGCCGCGGCAGGTTGAGAAGCAGGGACAGCGACAGCGGACGTCTCGTTAGCGGAAGTCTGGGCGGTAGAGACCGTGCTACGCAGCCCACCAACTCGCGAGCCAATCAGAAAACTAACCGCAATGATGGCGAAAATCGCCAGCGTTCCGAGAACCAGCGTCCAGCCTTCATAGGAGCGGGAAGCTGTTTTCGTCAAAAGCGTTCTGAACTCAGGCGCCGCGGCCTCGCGCGCCATCACCTCGGGCTTTGCTGGTTCGAGGCTTGGAAGCGTTAGCGCGGAGATTTGTGCCGCGTCCGATTCTGCAGTCGAAGATCCTGCAATGAAAGATTCTGCGCTGAAAGATTCTGGGCCAAAAGATTCCGCACTGAACGGCGCAGCTGCCGTAGATGGCGCGTCGCTCGGAACCTCCTCCTTCGAAAGGATCGCTGATATCGGCGGTATCGGAAACTCCTCCACCGGCACTATCCGCGGAGGAATTGAAGCGATGTCAAACTCGTACTCGGCGGGCGCGTGTTTATTGATGGGCGTTGGCGGTGGCTCGAACGCCGGGATCTCGACTGGGCTCTTGAGCTGCGCCAGTTCAATGGCCGTTTGCCGAACCCGGGCGCACTCCGCCGCAAAAGCTTCGAGGACTCGTTGATCGGCGCGAGAAAAGGCAGCTGCAGCCGCAGAAAAGACTTCCAAAACTCCGGTGAATCGATCGGGGTCGACCGCGTCAAACACCGGAACGGCAAGTACCGAGCGGATGCCAAAACGTCTCGCAAAAGCAACGGCAACGCGGGGATCCAGTTCAGTATCCACGGAAAGCTGGGGTTCGCGGGTTCGCAGGCATACACCGGAGAGTCCTTCACGCGGGTTGAGAGGAACGCCCAGATCAGGTGCAAAGTTCCCCGTGGCGGCGCGGCACACCAGTTCGTCGCCACGCGCTAACGCGAGTGCCGCGCTGCTCGCGCGCGTAGCTTCGGCCGCTCGGATGACAAGTTCGTTAAGGACTAAATCAAGTGCGAGGTCAGGCTGGAAACCCGCTTGCAGGTGCTGCTCAAGAATACTGGCGAGGTCAGCGTGCGAACCCCCAGTGGAGAAATCAGACCTCGGCATAGGTTGCGGCAACATAATCCGCCAGCCCGTTCGTTCGCGGTTAAAGCAGGCTCAATGCCGAGTTTGCCGCGAATTGCGGGGGAAGTCAATGTGTTGGGCCCACTTGGGGTACCGATTCTGGCACGAAGGTGGGGTCAGTGAGCCCATTTTGGCGGAGAATCGCAAAGACGATGCAGTTCGCGCTGTCATCTGCCCGGTCAGGTCCAAATTAAGAAGGGTGATTTCATTCACCTTCTTGTGTGAGATTTCAATTCCCGTTCCTGTTGCCTTAAATCGTCGGTACCATTAGAAAGGGTAAACCATGCGGAAAAGGCTGCTACAGTAGTAGGTGGCGCCCCGTCGAGCCGGAGGTGCCAGGATGTCAATAGCTACGATGTCACCACCTATAAGGAGAATAAGCTCGCCATGCGCATTGCGGTCGTAGGTTCAGGTTATGTGGGATTGGTAACGGGCGCTTGTTTTGCCGACTTGGGCCATCAAGTCGTCCTGGTCGATAACGATGAGGAGAAACTCGACGCCCTAAAAAAAGGTGAGGTGCCGATTCACGAGCAATTCCTTCCCGAGTTGCTCGCACGCCATCGCGGAGAGCACATCAAGTTCTCAGGCGACCTGCAAACAGCCACGCGGGAAAGCGACGTCGTATTCATAGCGGTGGGTACCCCACCCACCGAAAGTGGCGATGCGGATCTTTCTTACGTCGAATCTGTAGCGCGGGAAATTTCGGGAGGTATCGACGGATACAAAGTCGTGATCGAGAAGAGCACCGTCCCTGTATACACCAGCCAGTGGATCCGCACCATCATTATGCGAAACGGCGCCAACCCCGCGCACTTCGACGTCGCCTCCAATCCCGAGTTCCTGCGGGAAGGTACTGGTATTACCGATTTTCTCTATCCCGACCGCATCGTGGTTGGAGTCGAAACCGAGCGCGCTGCCCAGGTGATGCGCGAGATCTACGGTCCGCTGACCAGCGGCTGGTACTACGCCCGTGCCGAAGCAATTCCGCGCCCGGAAGAATCGAAGAAAACTCCGCCCCGGCTGATCATCACCAGCACCAAGAGCGCAGAGCTCATCAAGCATGCCTCCAACGCCTTCCTGGCGATGAAGATCTCCTTCGTGAATGCGGTCGCCTCGATCTGCGAATCAGTGGGCGCAAATGTGCAGCAGGTGTGTGACGGGATCGGAACGGATTCCCGCATCGGCCCGCGTTTTCTGAATCCTGGCATCGGCTACGGTGGCTCCTGCTTTCCAAAAGATCTCATGGCATTCCGCTCCGTAGCCAAGGAGTGCGGATACGATTTCCGTCTGCTCGAAGAAGTGTGTCGCATCAATGAAGACCAGCGTCATCGCTTCCTGCGCAAGGTGCGCAGCGTATTGTGGACTCTGCGCGGCAAACGACTCGGCGTCCTGGGTCTCGCCTTCAAGGGCGGCACCGATGACATTCGAGAATCTCCCGCAATGTTGCTCGTGCAGGAACTGCTGCGCGAGGGATGTGGTATTTGTGCCTACGACCCAGCCGCCATGGACCGCGCAAGAGAGGTGCTGAAATCCGGTGTCGAATTTGCCCTGGACGCGTACCAGGCGGCGAAGGGCGCCGACGCGCTGCTTATCCTTACAGAATGGGAAGAATTCGCATCGCTCGACCTCGATCGCCTCCGTACCCTCTTGAAGTATCCGATCATCCTCGACGGTCGAAACCTGTATGACCCCGCAGTGATGGTCGAAAACGGATTCTCTTACTATAGTGTCGGGCGTCCAGCTGCGCTGACAGAAGAATTAGCGGCAAAATCTCTTCCGCAAACACAAGTCAGGGAGCGCGCCTGAACAACTTGGGAAGCGAACGGCTTCACTCGTACCATCAGCCGTTAAAAGTTTTTCGACGCTTTAGCCCCTGGTGAGAACTGTTCGCCATCCTTGGTAGGTGCGCTGATAAACCCGCAATCTATGGACCCAAAACGAGCATTGGTAACCGGCGGCGCAGGCTTTCTGGGTTCGCATCTCTGCGACGGCCTGCTCAGCGAAGGCTACATCGTCATCGCGGTTGACAATCTCCTGACCGGCAGTTTGGCGAACATCGAGCATCTGCGAAACGATTCCCGATTTGAGTTTGTCGAGAAAGATGTTTGCCAGCCTGGTGTATGGGGAGCACTGGATTACGTCTTCCATTTCGCCAGCCCAGCCAGCCCCGTAAACTATGCCGAACACGGAATAGAAACACTGCGCGTGGGCTCTTACGGAACCTTCGAAGCTCTCGAAACGGCAAAGCGCTGCGGCGCTAAATTCATGATGGCCTCCACATCAGAGTGTTACGGCGATCCGCTGGTTCATCCGCAGCCCGAAAGCTACTGGGGAAACGTGAATCCAATCGGTCCGCGATCGGTATACGACGAGGCCAAGCGCTTTTCCGAAGCCGTCACCATGGCCTTTCGCCGTTACCACCAGGTCGATACCAGAATTCTGCGCATCTTCAACACCTACGGCGCCCGCATGCAGGTCAACGACGGCCGCGTAATTCCAAATTTCATGTGGCAGGCGTTGCGTGGCGAAGATCTTACAGTCTACGGCGATGGCAGTCAGACTCGCAGCTTCTGCTACGTCAGTGATGAGGTCGACGGAATTCTGCGTCTGGCCCGATCATCCGAACATGAACCGGTGAACATAGGAAATCCCACCGACTTCACGATTCTGGAATGTGCAAAGAAAGTGATCGCAACGACTTCCTCGTCAAGCCAGATCAAATTCGAACCCCTGCCCCAGGACGATCCCAAACAGCGCCGTCCCGATATTTCAAAAGCCAAGCGCTTACTCGGATGGGAACCGAAAATCAATCTGGAGAGCGGCCTGAAGCTTTCACTCGAATATTTTCGCCAGGCGGTGGCAGAACGTACGCTGGCACAGAAAGAGCAGCCAGCGGTCGTGGTAGGGCGCAAGTAACGGGTCTCAGATCTCGGAAGAATCCAACCTGCCAGCCAAATTTCTTGACACCTCAGAGCTAAGAGCTCACACCCCCTCCTTTAGTGCACGCCTTTGGCGCTCAGGAAAGCACCGTATTTCTTATCGATCGACTGGATGTGCTTGGTCAGCCAGTCCTGCAGGAAGGTCATCAATTCCAGGCTGAGGGTGCCCTTGCCCGCATCAAATTCCTTCTTAAACGCCGTGACCTTATCGGTCAAGGCCTTATGTTCTATACGGTGCGCGGCCAAATTCGGATATCCGTTTTTCTCCATCAATTTTTCTTCCGCCGCGAAGTGCTCGACTGTGTATTTAATCAAACGGCCAAGCACTTCTCCGACAACGTCTTTCCCATGCCCCGCGCGCATAGCTGTGTAGAGTTCGTGGATGATTTCGAACAACCGCTTGTGCTGGTCATCCATGGCTGCGACCTTCACACTGTAGCTGTCATTCCATTGAAATGCAGTGTCCATCGCGTTCTCCCGAATGCTTGACGAAACCTCGCAAGCTTGAGATTGAGGATAGATACATCCGGCTCTATCGCCCAGATCACTGCGGTTCATATCCAAGAAATGAGTTCCCTTTCGGAGCTGAGGCTCAATTCAGGAATCGCTCACAAGCGTCTGCGCCGCAACTCGCTTCCCGGTTCATCAAATGCCATGGCCAACAGCAGCCATGGAGCGACGGGCGTCCCCGCCCGTCAATTCCGCTAGTCAAACCGAACAGGTTCTCAGGGCAACTTCAGTTTGAGCAGCACCTGCGGATTCAAATAAACTCCCTGCCAGCGCACCGCCAAATGCAGATGGGGCCCGGTAGCGCGTCCCGTCCCGCCACTAAGTCCGATTTCCTGCCCCTTACGAACCGCGTCGCCTTCTTTAACCAAAAATTTCGATAAATGCAGATAGAGCGTCAGCAGACCTTGCCCATGATCAATCACCACGCAATTGCCTTCAAAGAAAAGTGGCCGCGCCAGAATTATCCGTCCGCTGTTGACCGCCTCCACTGGCGTCCCGCCAGGCACGCGAAAATCCAGCCCCTGATGCGTGCTCTCGACCGTTCCATTGAAAACCCGCTCGACGCCAAACAAGTCCGAAATGTCCGCATTCACAGGATAAGCAAACGACCCATTCCACTCGCGCTCGGCGCTGACCGTCTTAAACGCCGCGGCCTTTATCTCTTTATCCTGTTCAATCTCATGCTGATCTTCAGGGCTAGGCGCAGTAAAGCGCGGAGGTACTTTCAAAGCCACGCGGGGATAACGCTGATGTCCAACAAGAATCGTCTTCTCGAACGAAATGACCTCTCCGGCCGAGCCTTCGGACGGAGTCCCAGTCGAGTTCGGGGAGGAGGTCGCAGACCTGGTTCTGCCATGCAGCTGTAAAACATAGCTTCCCGCCTTGGTTTCCAAGCTAACTCCAGCTAGCGCAAACCACGTTCGATGCGTGGCATCGAAGCTGAACTCGATTTCATGTCCAAGCCAGCCCCCCAAAAGCGAACCAACCGTCTTCGGCGCCCGGACAGTGAAGACCACCGGCGATCCATTAACCAGCCGCGCAGGCTGGCTGACGACAGTCCAGTAGGCTTCGCTTATGGACCACCCTTTAGCCGTCAGCGAAAACAACCCAACCGCGACCAAAGCAAGGAAATAGAAACCGCGTTTGCGCATCGGGTTTAGGTTAGCATCTCAAGTCGTTAGCGCGCGGGCTAAGGGCAGGGCGCGGCTTCAGTCGTGCCGATCAGGGCAGATAGGGACTTTAGCTCCCGCGGGCACTCGCGGGCGATTATTCTTCCGCCAGTTCCGCCAGCGGCTTTATTACCGGCTCGCCCGCAGCCTTCGTGGCGCGAGTAGCAGTAATAACGACCACGCTAACCAGCACGAGCAGCGTTCCCAGCAAGGTTCGCGGACCAACCGTCTCCCCGCCAAGAAAATATCCGATCGTAACCGCAACAACCGGATTGACGTAAGCATAAGTGCCCACCTTAGTCGGCGATTGATGATGAATCAGCCAGACGTAAGCCGTGAACCCCACAATCGAGCCAGCAACGATCAGATATGCCAGCGCGAACCATACGCCACGAGAGACCGCCTCAATATGAAATCCGCGAAACTCGCCAAACAACGCTGCCACCAACGCCAGCAGAATCCCTCCAACCAGCATCTGTGCCCCCGAACTCATCGCCTTTGACTCCGGAAGCGAAAGCTTGCGCGTAAGCGCGGAAGCCACAGACCAGCTCATAGAAGCGATGACCAACGCCATCGCGCCCGCATGGTCAATCGGAGCTTCGCCCAGGCCAATCGACCGGCTCACAAGAACCGACACGCCGCCGATCCCGATCATCAGCGCCAGTCCAAGTCGAAAGGTAAGTCGCTGCGTGCGCAGAAAAATAATTTCGGAGAGCGCCATAAACACCGGGATCGTCGCCAGCATGACCGCCGCAATCCCCGAAGGCACGCGCCGCTCAGCCCAAAACAGCAATCCGTAATCCACCACAAAGATGCACGCTGCAAGAATTGAAGCGGAGACCCACTCACGAAACGCAGGCGATGGCGTGCCCTTCAAGCGAAGCCAGCAGTAGAGCAGAAAGCCAGCAACGAAAAATCGCATGCTGGCAAAAACCAGAGGCGGAACCGCGCGCACCCCGATGCGTATGAAAAGAAAGGTAGAACCCCAAACAAAGTAAATAATCGCGAAAGCCAGCACCGTCTTCCAGGCGGGAGGATGAACCGAAGCTTCCATGTGAAATAGATCACGAGCAGCGCCGCGGGGACGCAGAGTTTTTCTGCGATTATCGTATTCGCTACCGATGTCCCCCGCGCACCAGCGAGAACCCCGCATAGAAAACGCTGGAGTCAATTCCCGGGTTCAAGGGCGCCGTATAATCGTTCGACAAGTGGTGATATTTCCATCCCACCGTAAAAGTGCGCCCCGACCGCTGAAAAAACTGCGCGCCAAAACCAATGGTGACCGTGAAATTGAATTGTGACGAACCAACAACAGGAACCTGCTGCTTGAAGTAGAGAAATCCCACGCTCCCGTTCGCAAAAGGCTGAACCCTTTTGCGTCCCACATTCGCTTGGAATCCAATCGGGCTGGCGCCGGCGCCATAAATCGTGCCCGAATAATTGACGATTGGAACTCCTTCGACCAAGTAACCTTGAGTTGGCTGAATCTCGAGCGCCACCGGCACAATCTCCGCCGTGTACTTCAGCGTCAACGGAGTTGTCGCAAACAGCGTCCGTGCGTATTGCAAATTCAAGAGATAAAGCTTCCGATGTTCCGACTGTCCCTCGAACCGGAAGGAGAACGGCGAAAACCCCGTCCACACCCCGAACTCATTGCTGCCCCGACCCAGGGGATAAGTAGTGCCTTCTTCGCTCTGCTTAGTGGATGGCGACCCAGGATCCTGCGCGTTCGCCAAAGAAGAACAATTGAATAAAAATAAGAAAGACGTCGCTCCAACTAAAACGAGGTGACGAATTCCCGAGGGAACTCCCGAAAGGTCTACCGGTCTGCCCGACCACTTCATCAGGATCACACGAGTCTTTAGCCGGATTACGAATCACAAATCACCAATCACAAATTACCAATTCGTCACGAGCTGCCAATCCAAATCCCCACCGCCAGCACCATCAACCCACCCACGACCACCTGAAACCCCGCCGACAGCAGCGGGGTATCCATATACCGCTTCCGAATCCAGGCAATCGTGGCGAGCTCGATGGCCACCACAATCCCCGCCGCAATCAGCGCCACATGAAAATTCCCAATCAAGAAAGGAAGTGTATGTCCCAGCCCACCCGCCGCTGTCATCAACCCCGTAACCGCCCCGCGCAGCATCGGACGCCCGCGTCCCGTCATCGATCCGTCATCCGACAATGCTTCAGTAAACGCCATGGAAATTCCCGCGCCAATCGAAGCCGCCAGCCCTACCAGAAACGCGTCGTGACTTTTCCCCGTAGCAAACGCCGCGGCAAACACCGGAGCTAGCGTCGACACCGACCCATCAATCAGCCCCGCCAGCCCCGGCTGCACAATCTGCAGCACAAACAGCCGCCGCTGCGCCTCGTCCTCCGTCTTCTTAACGGTCTGCGGAATGCTCTCCGTCATCGCACCCGCCGTCACCTGGTGCTTGCGCTCGATCTCCTCCAGATCGCCCAACAATTTCCGTATCCCCGCATCGGTCACCTGCAGCATCGCCTTCTGATAAAACTGCCGCGTCTCCAGCTCCATCAACTCGGCCTGCTTCCGCACATCCGCAATCTTCAAAGGACGCGCCAGCCATAATGATCGGCGCTGCACAAATCCCTTCACATCCTGCCGCCGGACCAACGGAATATGTTCCCCAAACCGCGCCCGGTAAGTTTCAAACAATGACGCCCGGTGCCCCGACTCCTCCACCGCCATATCATCAAACAACTTCGCCGTTGCCGGATAAGTCTCCCGAAGCCCCTCGGCAAAGTCGGAATAAACCCGGGCATCTTCTTCTTCAAGCGAAATCGCCAGCGCCAGAATCTCGCGTTCTGACAACTCTTTGAACTTTCGCGCCATGCGACAAGTGTACTGATTCTTCCACTGGTTTCAAGGATGGCCTCGAGATAACCTAACCGCCTCGATACCTTGGTAAGATTTCCTCAAGCCGCGAAATTACGTCTATTCACCAAATCCCGCTTAAGAAAACCTGAACAGAATCTCAATTTTCGCCATGTTTTGCGCATCCTTCGCGCCCATATCCGCGACCATCAACCCCTGCAATCCGGCACCATCATTCAGATGGCATCCGTGACCTAATGGTAGCGATCAGAAAAGTAATCGCCGGCGTGATCATCGGCAGCAATAACTCCGACCGCAAAACCCGCGCGCTGCGCTGCCAGGAATATTTCGCTCTAATTCCGGTCTCCCCTCTAGCTGTGAACGGCTTGCTCGGCGTATGAAAACTTTTTTCTTTAAAGTGATTTTGCCATTCGACCGATGAGGATTGTAGCGGCAAGCCATTCATTTCTTTCGTGGGGTGTAATGGCAGGGGCGCCATCGGAGACAGATTATGTCAACAGCAGCAGTTTCGAGCACATCGATTTTCCAGGAACTTCAAAGCTTCTATCAGACCCGGCAAACGGATCTCAAGCAACTCGGCAGTGATATCCAAAGCGGAAACCTAAGCGCCGCTCAGCAAGATTTCCAAAACCTGGCGGTGCTGGGAGAAAATGGTCCGTTCGCCAATTCGGAGCCGTTTTCGAATTCCAGCCGCGCCAACATCTTTAATGCTTTAGGTGAGGCGTTACAAGGCGGCAATCTGGCGCAAGCGCAGACAGCCTTTAATACTCTTACTGGTATCCCGAACGACACAGCGCCCGCAACTCCGGCAAATCCGGCCACGGTCGTGGATCTTGCCAACACGCAGTCCGACACAGCCAGCACGAGCACGACCACTGCAACCTCTTCGATCTACCAACAATCGCTAGCTTACCGACAGCAGCGAACTACCGATCTGACGCAACTCGGTCAAGATCAGCAAGCTGGCAATCTGAGCGCTGCCCAGACGGACTTTAATACGCTGGCTTCGCTCGGCCAGACTGGCCCCTTTCAAAATGGACAGCCATTTCAGCAGACGAATCGCGCCCAGGATTTCCAAGCGATCGGTCAAGCGCTCCAGAGCGGAGATCTCGCTGCGGCCCAGACTGCCTACACTGCTCTTGCCGGCACGTTTAGCGGTCAAAACCAGCAGGCGCAGACAGCCATTTCGGCCTACAATTCGGCGCCTATCGATATTGTCATCAATCTCGGTGCTCCCGGAGCGAGCACCAGCACTGGAACCGTGACGCCGTCGTCAACCGCCGCTACGCAGAATACGCCAGAAATCGTTATCAACCTTGGAACCGGTTCTGGCGTTTCCGGGACGTCGACCCCGGAACTTGTAATTAACCTTGGCCAGGTGAGCGTTTCGTCATCCAACACTAGCACCGCGGCCGCCCCGGAATTGGTTATCAACGCGGGAGGCTCTCAGAGCACCGCTTTGAACGGATCTACGACTCCGGAGTTGGTTATTAATCTAAACCCGGCCCGTAGCTCTGGAACCAGTGGTGTCTCCGACATCCTGATTAATTCGGGAGCCGCGTCGAGCACCAACACTTCCACTGGATCGAGTGCGCCAGAACTCCTCATTAACCTCAACGACAACCTCAACGGAGCGAACGGTTCGGCGTCTAACGCATCGAATGAAACAACGATTAGTCTCGCAAACACAAGCTCTGGAGAGCAGCTTACGATTGGCGGGGCACAGGGACAGAACGGCAGCTCGGCTCAACCGGTCACGATTAACCTCAATCCGCAAGACACCTATGAGCTTATTTTGAATCTGCTTAATCCCAGTACGGGCACCGCCAGCAATGCCCTGAGCGTGAGCGCTTAGTATTCACGGCGCTATGCGACGTGTCAGACGCTCCTGCAATGACATAAACAAGATGATATAAAGACGGGGCATTTCGGCCGCGTCTTCAATAGAATGCGTCCTACTCTTGACGGTCGTCGCGTCTCTGGTCCTCAATCGGCAGGCGTGAGCCTGAGTTTTTGATTTTTTATCTGCCTCCTGTAATCTTGCAGCGTAATGACCAACACTTGGCCGTCTCAAGCGGAGTCAAGAAGAACGCAAATGAAAAGGCGCGTGCGGAATGGATCAACTTTTGCCGTGGCGCTTGCTGTGCTGATTTTTGCGGTAAACGCTCCATCGCAAACGCAGGCAAAAAAACCGGAGATGAGCGCTGGCGGCATGGCGGCGCAAAATCCGTTCAATGCTTTCAAACATTTCTCAGCCATCATGAATGGCGGAATAATCGCCGACAAAAATAGAAAGATATATCGATCCGGAAAGCTGATGAGAACCGACTTCCGAGACCAATACCGTGTCACTGACATCGATGTGCCAATTACCTGGGTCATCTTCAACCAAACGGAGACCAAGCCCGAGACCTGCGCCAGGTTTAATGTCGCCGATGCCGATACTTATCCGTTTTGGGGCCTGGAACATTTTCGCGTGGAGCGCGCTCCAGCCGCGGAACCCGCCAGTGCAAAAGAAATTGTGGACGGTTACGCTTGCAAGATCGATCATCTGACCTTCGTGAATTCTGATAGTCACCCGGGGGTGACAATGGACATGAAGTTGTGGGAAGCAGAGGAGCTAAACGGCTTCCCAGTCAAGATCGAAGTCCATAACTCAATCACGAACCGGACATTAACGATTAGCTACTCCGACGTGAGCCTGCAACCGCCCGATGCAAAACTCTTTGTCCATCCCGAAAAATGCGGGCCGGCAGAGAAGAATGTACAGACCACATTCTCGCCACCGTAAGATCGCGTCTTATTCGCTCGGGGCGAATCTTGCATCACAGTAAGTCATGAGAGTACGCCTCCATAAGTGAAATCTTTTTCATCTATTTAATTTGGCTTGACACTGCGACGCTGCGCTATACCATGATGGCGAGCACTGGACGGGCCTTCCCCGGTCCACCCTGTTGATGCTGCGGCGCATTCGATGAGTAATTGGCCAAAAATAAGGCGTACGTTGCCGCACTTTCCTAGGAGAGCGCCCAAGGAGAACGGATGAAAAGAACCTCCCTCGTATTCGGCTTTGTCCTTGTCTTTGTTTTTGTCGCCCTCGGTAACGCTGCGACCGTCACCAGTTATAACGTCAACATCGCTTTTGCCGGGGCTTGCGACACGATGGAGTTAACGGTCAGCGGATCGCCTCTTATTTATATTGCTGGCACGCATGACCTCAGCGCCTGTACGGACATTAATCCAAACTTGTCGCCCCTCGAATACGTGGTTGGTTTCAGGCACAGCTTTTACAAGTCAATTGATCCAGGAGGATCCTCCACGATCTTGGACGTCATGGATCCGGCCTTGGGCTACTACGAGAATTTGCCCTATGCGCTTGAGTATCTGATCGACACAGACGAGACTTGCGCCTGGGCGACCTATGAAGATACGGGTAGCGGCCATGTTCTCAGCGGGGCCGGAAAGTGCAGCTTTTTCAAGACTGGGTCACCACCAACACCGCCGGCGGGCTCTCAACCGAGCTTTGAGACCCCAAAGTAATTTTTCGACATCGAGAGGACGTTAGCCTGAAAGCCAGGAGAAACATGATGAAAAAAATTTGTCTTGTGGTCGCCATTATGGCTCTCGGCAACTTGGCCGCAAGCGCTACCGACTTCAACTTTAGTCTGGATACTTTCTGTGACACCTTCCAGTTGACCCTCACTGGAACGCCGAAGGTTTACCTGGACGGCTTGCATACTACCTGTCCCGGCTTGCCAAATGTTCTGGCCGGTGGCTTCATGCACACGATTCCAGGGATGGGCGCAGTGTTGGATCTGAGCGATCCGACCTGGGGATACACCGAGCAATTACCATATGCTTGGGAGTTTGTGACGAACGCGGATACGAAAAAGCCTTGTGTGTGGGCCTCCTATCTCAATTACCCGGGCGTTACCAATGTTCTCTTCGACGCCGGCACCTGCACCTACTTCAAGGACGTTGACGCGCGGCCAAATATCAGCCACCTGCCACCCGCTTTCAAGGGTCACGCTTTAAGGTAGCTTTGGTTTTGTTCTTTTGGACCACGCCATACAGGGCCTCGTCTTTTCTATTCCCGATGATATGGACGCAAAGTCGGCTACACCTGAAGCTTGGGTGCGGCGGCATTAACCCGTAGCTGCCGCGCACGTTCGTAGATCTTTCCGTATTCGCGCGCCGATGCGCCCCAGGAAAAATCACGACCCATTCCATTGCGCATCAACGTCTGCCATGAAGAGGAATCCTGATAGTCGAGCAAAGCCTGCTTGATGGTTGAGAGAAGCGCCTCGCCGGTGTAATCGGAAAATTTGAAACCTGTTCCCTTGCCGGTTCGCGCATCCCAAGGTTCGATCGTGTCGTCCAAACCACCCGTTGCGCGCACGATCGGGACGGTTCCATATTTGAGGCTATAAATTTGATTCAGCCCGCATGGCTCATAATGCGATGGCATCAGGAACATATCCGCGCCAGCTTCAATCTTGTGTGCGATGCCGTTGTCGAAGGTAACCTTGGCGGCAATCTTGTTCGGGAACTGCTTGTTCAGGCGCTGGAACATTTCCTCATAAGGCTTATCGCCCGATCCTAAAACGACTATGATCACGTCTTCGCGCGCCAGACGGTCCATGATCTGCGAGATCAGGTCAAAGCCCTTCTGCGCGGCGAATCGCGAGACAATGCCGATCACGGGCACTTCGGTGTCGGCATTGGTAACGCCGAAGAGGTCTAGCAAATCCTTTTTGCATTCCAGCTTGCCGCTCAGATCCTGCGGCCAATACTTCGCGGCAATAAATTTGTCGTTCTGCGGGCTCCACTCGTCATAATCGACACCATTCAAAATACCGGTCACGGTCGCGGAGCGGCTGCGTAACACGCCTTCCAAGCCAAATCCATATTCAGTTGTTTGTATCTCCTGACTATATTTTTTACTGACTGTCGTGACGAAGTCCGAAAGCACAAGCGCACCCTTCAGAAAATTTACCTGCCCGAAAAATTCCATCATCGAGATGGTGAGCAGCTCCCACGGCAGCGTGAGAAGCGGCAGAGTATCGGGCGGGAACAATCCCTGATATCCCATGTTATGAATGGTGAAGACGGTGGCGACCTCGCGAAACGCGGGATCCTCCGTGTACAGCGTGCGCAGCATCACGGGTATCAATGCCGACTGCCAGTCGTGGCAATGAAAGACATGCGGGACGCCGAGGATCTTGGAGGACTCAAGCACCGCTCGTGAAAACAGAGCGAAGCGCTCGGCGTTATCGGGATAATCTCCAGCCGGCGTGCCGTAAAGGGCGTCCCTATCGAAATATGGCGGATAATCTACGAAATAATACTTAACTCCGGCGCTTGCGCCAGCGGTGACTACGGAGCAGAAACGATATTTATCATCAAAAGGAACGGTGATGCTGCGTACCACGGTTTGAGGATCGGTCAGCTTGGTTTGCCGATAGCGCGGAACATAGACGATAACCTGATGCCCCAAAGCGGCTAACGCGCGCGGCAGAGCGCCCACCACGTCGGCCAACCCGCCAGTCTTGGAAAAGGGAACGCACTCGGATGCCGCGAACGCGATATGCATGACGCAGAGGCCTCCTGAGCAGGACCTGAAGAGGCTCGCTCAAGTTATGATTAACTTTCTGTAGAGACGCTGCAAGACATTTGCGATTTGCAGTTGTCATCGAAAATCATTTGATTCGTTTTCATTTGCAAATTAAAAATTGCCCATTACCAATTCATTTTCAGTCTAAAGCCGGGAAGAGAGAGGGTCAACGTGCCCAAGGGAAACACCGTTCCAGCGAGTTCGCGCAGACCAAAATTGGGGCAGCATTTTCTGTCAAGCGAATCGGCAGCTCAGAAAATAGTAGAGGCGCTCGGTGACGTTTCCGAGGCCACCGTCCTTGAGATTGGCCCTGGCCGGGGGGCGATTACTAGTCTTCTGGCACGAAAAGCACGTCGGCTGATTGCGGTTGAAATCGATCGTGTGCTTTCAGCGCAATTACGCATGAAGTTCAACATGCAGCCGAACGTCGAGATCATCGAAGGCGATTTTCTGAAGATCGAACTGGATACGGTTTTCGGGGCAAAGCCGGGCAGCTTGCGCACTGGATTGAACTTCGCGCCAGAACCTGCGCGCGTTGTCGGCAATCTTCCATATTACATTACTTCAGATATTCTGCTGCGCCTATTCGAATATCATCGCTATTTTTCGACCATTGTGATCATGGTGCAGAAAGAAGTGGCCGATCGCCTGGCGGCCTCCGCTGGAAGCCGCGACTATGGCTTACTTTCGGCGACGGTACAACTCTACGGGCGGGTTGAGCAACTTTTCACGCTTCCACCGACAGCGTTTGTCCCAGCTCCGAGGATTGATTCCAGCGTTGTTCGCATTACAATCAAGCCACGTCTAGATTCGCTTCGGGTCTCCGAAGCCGAGTTCATTAATTTCCTAAGGCTTTCTTTCGGACAGAAACGCAAAACTCTCTGGAATAATCTCAAGACGCGGTACCATGAAGATGCGTTGCGCGCTGCCTTCGAGAAGAGTAGTGTGAAGCCGTCAATCCGAGCCGAAGCGCTGTCTCTGGAAAAGACCGCCGCTTTGTTTCGAGCCATTGGCGATAGCAGAGCATAGTTTTCGGGCGCCCAGGTTGCGTTTGGCGCAGGCTCTGGTGACGCCTGTCGCCGCTGCTCCAAGGAGGCCGCGAATGGCTTTCGCCACACGAACTCCCGCCGTCGCCGGCAGATTTTATCCGGCCCGCCGCGAGGAGTTGTTGCGCGAGGTCCGAGCCTACACTTCGGTCACCGAGGACAACCGCATCTCCGCCATCGGGTGTGTGGCTCCTCATGCGGGATACATCTATTCCGGCGGTGTGGCGGGAGCGGTCTATTCACATCTCGAAATCCCGAAGCGTTGCGTGATCTTGTGTCCCAACCACACCGGCAAGGGACGTCCACTCGCGATCATGGTGAGCACAGTATGGCACACTCCGCTCGGCGAGATTGCGCCGGATGCGGAAATCGGTCCACGGTTGCTCCATCGCTTTCCGGCGCTACAAGAAGACAGCGCCGCACACCGCGCTGAACACGCCATCGAAGTGCAGCTCCCCTTTTTGCAGGCGCAGAAACCTGAAATAAATATAGTTCCAATTGCTGTCGGCACAAGCGACTACGATGTGCTTCGTGGTTTGGGAGAAGCGCTGGCTGATGTCATCACTGCTTTCGAGGAAAATACAAAAGAGAAAGTACTGATCATCGCCTCCAGCGACATGAACCACTACGAGCCTGACGCCATTACGCGAGTCAAAGACTACAAAGCCATCGATCGGGTGCTGGCCCTTGATGGGCGCGGACTCTGGGAGGTAGTGATGAATGAGGATATCAGCATGTGCGGCTTCGGGCCGACGGTTGTCATGCTGACGGCAGCGAAGCTTCTGGGGGCGACTGCAGCCGAGTTGGTGAAATATGCGACATCAGGCGACGTGTCTGGCGATTACCAATCAGTCGTTGGCTATGCGGGAATTATTGTGCGGTGATGATCGGGGTTCGGAGATATAGGGTGTTACGGACTTTTCAGCCGCACGAAGTCAAGCTGATTCGGGGTTTTTTGCGCGATCCCAGAAGGTTCAATGAGCTTCCGCACGCTCCAGTAGCCGTTGCGCGCGGGCGCGGGTCACGTTGATCACGGCTTGGTCCTCGACGATTTCAGTGAGGATCGGCCGAATGGCGGAAATTTCGCCGAGTTCGTTGTTCCGTGCGAGGTCCTCCATCTTCTTTAGTTCATCCTCCAGTGCCAGCTTCTGGTAGTGGTGGTCATACTCGAGGCGATGGCCGAATTCGAGCGTGGCCGAGAGGTTCTGCATCAGGGTGGTCAGCTCCTGCACGGCTGGATTTTGGGAATAGTTGTAAGTTTCCGTGGCACTTCGCTTCGCATCTCTATAGGCAAGCGTCTTCTTGCCCGAGAAGGCGATGTTCTTATGCGAGTCAATGTCCTTCTGAAAATATCCCGCCTTCGCCGACAACTCAAAGATTCTTCGCCGCGTTTCTGGCGTTAGCGTGAAGTCGAGATCGAAGTCGTCCGCGACGTCAGAATCGGGCGATAAGCGGCCACTAGACTTGTAGTGGGCCAAACCTTCGTATGGAATACGAATTGAATAATGCTCGGGCTGCGACGCGGGAAAATCCAGGGTGAAGATAACCTCGGCTGAGGTCAGAGAGTCAATCTGCGCAGGGGTGCGGGCGAAGAAGATGCCAGAACAGATGAACAGGATCAGAATCTGGCATAGACAACGCATCGACTGCATGATGATTGGGGATAATAGTGAGCAATGTCAAGGGCAAGGCAGGTTCCGGCAGCTTTCGGCGGACGCGCAATCCGCATGCGGAACTTGACCCTCATTCCGACTCCTCCTACGATAGTCGCAGCGCCCGTCGGCGACTCTCAATTTTGCTCCAGAGGCCATTAGTGTTCGTTACGACCTGTTTGTTGCAACGATTTCTTTCCGCGATGTCCTTTTGTACGATTTTCTTTTGGACTATACTTTTTTTCGCATTCCTCATGCCGGCAATGGCGCAAGCGCCGAGTGCGCCTGGAAAGCCGCTTCCGCCCGGGCCCATGCAAGTTAAGGTGAAAGCCTCCTGCACGACGTGCCACAATGCCAACCGCATCACCGAGCAGCATCTGAGCCGTCAGCAATGGTCGGCTGAACTCGAAAAAATGGAGAGCCTCGGCGCCGTAATTCCCGACTCGGATCGCGATGCGATGTTGAAATACCTGACCAAGAATTTTGGTCTCGAAAAAGGGGTAGCTGGAAACGGAGCAAAAAAATCAGGAAGCACACCAAATTAGCGGCTGTTGCTCGGAAACTCTTGACCGCAAAAGGGAACTAGAAATCGGAACGCTATTTTTCCGTTGAGCTCTCAGCGTTTTCGGAAGGCAAGGTTTTCTCAGGCCGCAGCAGTGGGAAGAGAATCACATCGCGAATCGTTTTTGAGTTGGTGAAAAGCATTGCCAGCCGATCCACTCCCACGCCCACCCCGCTTGCGGGAGGCATGCCGTAACTCAGCGCGTTGATATAGTTTTCATCCATCTGGTGCGCTTCTTCGCTGCCGCGCTCGCGTTCCTTTAACTGTGCCTCAAAGCGGCGCCGCTGATCTTCAGGATCGTTGAGTTCGCTGAAGCCGTTAGCAATCTCCATTTGCCCGGCAAACATTTCGAAGCGCTCGGTCCAGTCGGGCTCGTCCGGCTTCTGTTTCGAGAGCGGCGAAACGGCGGTTGGAAATTCGTAGATGATCGTGGGCTGCATCAAGTGCTCTTCGGCAATCGCCTCAAAAATTGCAGCAATCGTTTTGCCGACCGGCTCCGCTGAGTCGTAGTGCAAACTGACGCCTGCGTCGCGTACGCGTTCGACCAGCGCCTCGACTGATTCCCGTGCGGCGAAATCGTTGCGCTCAGGTTTCGCGCCTGCTTTTTCTGGCCAGAAATGCACGATCGCTTCACGCATCGTCATGCGGCGCCAGTTGGTGTGCGACCAATCAATCTCATGTTCGCCCCACTTTGTCTTCGAGCCGCCAGTCACGTCTTTCACCGCCTGCTCGATCGCGCCCTGCGTGGTGTCGAGGATGCCGAGGTAATCGGTATAGGCCTGATACGCCTCGAGCATCGTGAATTCAGGATTCCACCTCCAACCCAGGCCTTCATTGCGGAAGTTGCGGTTGATCTCATAGACGCGATCGAATCCGCCGACCGTCAGCCGTTTCAAATAAAGTTCTGGAGCGATACGCAGAAACAGGTCCATGTCGAGCGTGTTGTGATGCGTCTTGAAAGGACGAGCCACCGCTCCGCCCGCAATCGGATGCATCATCGGAGTTTCGACCTCCATAAATCCTTGCGCGTCAAAATATCGGCGCAAAGATTGCACCAGCTTGCTGCGCTTCAAAAATACTTCGCGAACCTCAGGATTCATTACGAGATCGAGATAACGCTGGCGATAGCGCAACTCGACATCGGTGAGCCCGTGAAACTTTTCCGGCAAAGGCAGCAGGTCTTTTGACAGGAAAGTCAGTTCTTCGGCATGAATGCTGAGTTCACCGGTGCGCGTGCGAAAAAGATATCCGCGGACGCCGATGTGATCGCCAAGATCTAGCAGTTTCCATAGTTCGTAACCGGCATCGCCGATCGCGTCTTTCTTGACGTAGATCTGCAGGCGCTGGCCGTCCTGCTGGAGGTGCGCGAAGCCGGCCTTGCCCATTAATCGAATCGCCATGATGCGCCCTGCAACCCGCACGGTGACGCGCGGCGATTCCAGTTCTTCCGTAGTTTGTCCGCCGTATTCCGAGAGAATCTGCGCGACGGTATGACTATAGTTGAACTTCCGCGGATAAGCGGGGTGGCCGAGAGCCTCGATCTTTTTCAGCTTTTCACGCCGGATTTCATAAATATCGTCGTCGAGTGACAATGAGTGTCCTTAATTTTGAGTCGAGCTCTCCAGAGTAAGCTTCTGATTATAGACAAGAGGCGGTGAAGTTCGTGCTCATTCGTTCTCCGAACAGTTCCGAATATTCGGAGATCGGCAAACTTCTCGCCGAACTATCCCATCCCGCGCACCAGCAGACTAGTCAGTAGCCGCGGGCTTCGACAGCTCGTCGTACAGCGGCTGCGCCGGCCTCGTTTCCGGATTTTCCTCGGCTACCGATATTGCCAGGATGCGAATTTTGTTATTGTCTGGCAGCTGAATTGTTTTTGCTCCCGGTCTCAGGCCAATGGGATAGGCAAAGAGATAAGAATAACTGTAGGCGACATTTTTTCCGCCAGCGTCGTGGTGATGGGAACAGTACCAGGCCAAGTCGGCGCGTTTGATGTAACCAGGTTTAATTCCGGTCATCTCCGCGTAGTCATCGTGTTCAGTTTTGCCAGGCACACCTTCGATGGGGACGTCCTTCGCGATCCATTGCCGATCGTCCCATTGACCGATAAATCCACCCCAGTCCTGGATCGTCAGTTTGACGTTTTCGCTTCCGATCTTGAAGTTCGCCTTCTGATCACCGCCGGTCGAAGCCGCCAGCACATATACGCGGTTATAGCGTCCACTCGGCAGTTCGACTGTCTGTCCCTTGGCAACGACCGCATTAAGTGACCCACGCGTGGTGGGCGCAAGTCGGAAATGCACATTGTTAAATGTGATCTGCGCAGGCAGCATCTCCGCAGGCAGCGTATTGCCTTTGCCATCAAACCCCGCCGTCGAATGCGAGCCGTCAGGGCTTGCGACCGTAAGATCATATTTCAGCGCGACAGGTTCGGAACGCACACTCGCTATTCTGGCCGCCGCCGCATCCAGTTTTACTGCAAATGTTCTAGGCTGATAAGCCGTGAACGAAGTCACCAGCGCTCCGCCAGAGATTCTGGCCGCTCCAACCGGCTGCTCTTGCCCATTCACCTCGCGAGCGGAGACGATCGGCGCTGCAAAAGAAACTTTGACATCCGCCTGCGGCTTTCCATCGAGTTCCACCAACCGCACAACAATCTCGTCGCCGTGCTCAGCTTTCTTCAGCGCCAGAAGGCGGACCCTCGGGCTGCTAACCTTCAGCAGAGAAAACTGCCGGCCGAGCGCGCCTGCATGTCGTGATGTTTGAAATGCGATGAGCGGATCGTTCAAGCGCTGCCCCTGCCAATCGCTTCCGGATTCACGCCAGCCGCCGCCGTGGCCAACAATGCCATAAGTGAATTCGTGATGTCCGAGATCTTGTGTCCCCTGGTCGGGATAGCCCCCGCGAGTGCCTGGCGTGCGGATCAACGTCAGCCTTATCGTGTTGTCATTCGGCTTGTCCGATCCGTTCTTGCAATCGGTCAGGATGGTGGCTCCGAAACTTCCGCTTATGTCGGTCAAGTCGATCCATTGGTGCGACGGCACCTCGAATTTCTTCGGCTCTGCGGTAGGACGATCAATGGTGCCGATATCCCAGTTATAAGTAGCGATTCGATTCGAAGCGGCCAAAGGGAAGGTCGCCTTCAGGTTCGACTCGCGCGTATTCCAGTCGATCACATTCCCGAATTCGATTCGCCTGCCTGCGTCTCCCGCTGAAAGTTGTATGGTTTGCACAAAGCGCGAGCCCGCGGTTTCGCGAGAAACTTCCACGGCTACGCGCACCGGACCTTTTTCGATTACACGAATTTTCGCAGGCCCGCTGACATAGGGCTTGGGCGCTGCCTGCTCCTGACCCCAGTCCATGTTCCACGCCGGCCATCGTTCGGGATTATCGTAAGAGATGGCTAGGCGCACCGAACCGCTAAGTAACTCCCTGCCGATCGACTTATCGAAGATACTGGAAATGTCGCCGTCTTGATTCAGTTGCACGCGGTAAAACTGATTCTCCAAAGATTTCTCCGACACCTGCAGTGGTGTCGCGGCAACCGCAGCAATTCCGGGCTGCACATCATAAACCGAATAGCCTATCGACGGCACTTTAGCATCAAACAGCACTTTCCCATTCGATATTTGCGCCGGAATTTCTTTTCCGTCGGGCCCAATCACGCGAACATTGTCAGGCATGCCTCCCGGAAAATCGATGCTGGCTTCGACTACGTCTTCTCGCGCGATGTTTAAGGGATTGAAGACGACAATTGGAATACCTTTCGTCTGAGTATCCAGCGCGGCGGCAACCGCTGCTGAGGCATTAGTCAAAACACCAGCAAATTGGTTCATCGCAATAACGTCATCGTTCCAAGCATATTCGTATGCTTTGGGAGTGGCCGTTCCTGCCGCGAGGTCGTGAAATTGCCCGCCCATAACAAGCGTCCAGGCATCATTCAGGCGCTGAAGCGGATAAGTGCGCGCCCCCAACCACACAGCCGCAACCGAAGTTTCTTCGGCTGCCTCTGCGAGTAACTCCTCTTTACGCAGCCAGCGTTTCTGGTAGGCCTGCGAAGTCAAAGAGCCGGCCGAATGATTAGTTAATTCCATTTCACCGGTATAGCGCGGAAGTCCGGCAACCTCGGCGGAAGTGATGTCCAAAAACATCTGTTCAGCATTCGCAGAGATCACGCGCACAGGGCCATCGCCCACTTTTACTGGCGGCCATTCCGGATGCGGCTGTCCCTCCATATAAGATCCGTCCTGCGGCGGCAAACTTGCTGACCCGTTGGTTACGATCGCTTCCAGCCGCTTGATTGAATCTTCGTCCGGAGCGCCTCCGATGTCGCCTGTACCGTAATAGTGGTAATCGGTGAACACTCCACTAACTTTGCCGTTGTGCTCTACGCGCGCCGCCCAGTCACCCTGATAGCGGTTCAGATCCCGATCCGATTGAATCCTAGTAAGTTCTTTGTCCTGCGCGCCTAACGCGTAATATTCCTGGAGATCCTTGGGATCGAGCGCTAGATTGGCGTTCTCAAGCTGACGCAGTTTTTGACGGAGCGGGGTGAGTTTTTTTCGAACCTCTTCGAGTTGACGGTTGGGAGGAAGCACAGGCATAGGCTTGCTGAGATCGGACTCTATGCCACCGCTATAGCTCCCCGGATTCAGGCCGGCGAACACGCTCTCGCCATCCGGTCCAACCCACACGCCAACATTGAATGGCGTGCCTTCCGGTGTCTTCTCGCGAGATTCCGGGCCGCCGCCGTCCGCCGACGAACCCCAAACCAGTTTCTGAGTAGAAAAGCCTTTGACACCAGAGTGGGCGAGAATCGTCGGCAACGAAGAGGGAAAGCCGAAACAGTCAGGCAGCATGTACTCGGCGCTGGCTTTGCCGAATTCTGCACGAAACCAGTCATTGCCGTACAGAATTTGGCGAATGATAGTCTCGGCGCTGGGCGTGTTCACGTCGCCCTCTTCCATAGAAGAACCGGCTGGAAACCATCTCCCTGTCTCCACGTATTTTTTCAATTTCGCGAAATCCGCGGGATAGTATTCCTTCATCAAACGGTAGCGATTCGCACCACTAAAGTTGAAAACATAGTGAGGATATTTGTCGAAGAGCGCAAAGTTGTCCTCCATGGTCTTGCGCAGGTATTCGTCGATAACCTGGGGATACTCCCACCGCCACTCCGTATCCAGGTGCGCATATCCGACCACATAAAGTGTGGGCTGTTTAGTTAAATCGGGCGGATTGGTAGTTTGCGCGTGGCACACACAATATAGCGCGACAGTGACGAGGAAAATCTGGGGCAAACACCGGCAGAGTCGTAGCATTATAGGTTTGCAAATATATTTTGCCATTGAATTATGCACCAGGAGCCTCCACGAGGGACAGGGCACCGCGAGTTTGATCAATGGGCAAACTAAAAGAGTAAGGAGATAAATGCTGATAAATATAATGGTCCTGATAAATATATGAAGATGAAGACGGAAAACCCGGCCCTTGCGTCAAGCCGACAATGTGATTGACCTCCCTGGCACGGATCATTCCACCGCTCCGAAGCCAAAGTTGGCGCGTCAACTCGGCCTCTTCGACGCCACCATGCTAGTAATGGGCGGCATCGTCGGTTCCGGCATATTCATCAATCCTTATGTAGTGGCGCAACAGGTGCATACTCCAACGCTGATCCTCGGAGCCTGGATTTTTGGGGGAATAATCGGAGTGGGCGGCGCCTTCATATGGGCTGAATTAGCGGCCACGCTACCTGAAGTGGGCGGCCAGTACGCCTACCTGCGCGAAGCCTATCATCCGGCCGTCGCGTTCCTATACGGATGGGTACTGCTTCTCGTGATCCAGACTGGAGGCATGGCGGCTGTATCGATCACCTTTGCGCGCTACTTTCTTGAGCTAACCGGTATGCACTCTCCTGATTGGATTGTCGCGACAATCGCGCTCGCTGCCCTCACCCTCATCAATTGTCTCGGCGTAAAAACCGGCGGACGGACGCAGAGTGCGCTGATGGTAATGAAAATCATTGCCATCTCCGCTTTGGTCATCGCTGGGCTGGCGTTAACCGTCAAGCATGCAACCATGACGACTGCGGCCGAACGTCACTCGTCGCTGACCTCCTTTGGAGCAGCCATGGTCCCGGTATTATTCGCATACGGAGGATGGCAGACCGCGAACTTCGTTGCGGCGGAGGTAAAGGAGCCAAAGAAAAACCTGCCACGAGGCCTGGTGCTCGGAGTTCTCGGAGTAGTGGTGCTTTACCTCAGTGTGAACTGGGTGTGCCTGCGTGCTCTCGGGCCGCAAGAGCTGGCCGCAACCACTACCCCCGCCACTGCCGTGATGCGGCTCGCATTGGGTCAACGCGGTGCCACGTTGATTGCGGCTGCGATCGCAATTTCGACCCTGGGATTTCTAAGCCAGTCGATCTTGACCGCGCCTCGCGTCTACTTTGCCATGGCCGATGATGGCCTCTTCTTTCGCTCGGTGGCGTGGCTCGATCCACGCACGCGTGTGCCGGTCGTAGCAATCGTCCTGCAAAGTGTGTGGACGATGGTAATCGCTCTCTCGGGCCGCTACGAACAAATTCTGAATTACGTAATTGCGATGGACTTTCTGTTTTTCGGCCTTACCGCAACCACCATCTTCGTCTTTCGCAGGCGGGCCGGGCGCGGGGAGATGAATGCCAGCGACGGTTATCGTATGCCGGGTCACCCGGTGAGTACTACGATCTTCGTCGCGATCTGTTGGTGGGTCGTAGGGAATACAATCTACCGCTATCCTCAGAACAGCCTGATCGGTTTCGTTCTGTTGTTCGCGGGCATTCCAGTGTACTGGTTCTGGAGCCGGCGAGCATCGTTGCCATCCGCTAATCCATAGTCATATTTTTCTGCATCATTTTTCTGCAATCAGGAGAACAACAAAATGAGCAATTTGCGGTCGGAAGCATTCTCGCGCTATCTGGCATGGGCTAAGCTGCATTCAAACGCGCGCTTCAACCTGGCGTCCAGTGGCGTCCTGGATTTTCCGCTGTCTGAATTGCCAGTGCACCTCAAGGACATCGAGATCGGCGGCACCGGTCCCTATGGTTATCCACCGCTGATGGAGCGATTGGCTGCGAGGGCGGATGTGCCTAACGAATGCCTCGTCTACACCATGGGAACGTCGATGGCCAATTTCATAGCGCTGTCGGCACTCGTCCACTCTGGCGATGAAGTACTGGTCGAGCGGCCTACCTACGACCCGTTGTTGGCGATTCTCGAGCACATTGGCGCCAAGGTAACTCGTTTCGAACGTCTCCCCGAAAAACGATTCAAGCTCGGCTTGGGAGAACTTGAGCGCAAACTAACGCCGCAAACGCGTTTAGTGATTCTCTGCAATCTGCATAACCCGAGCAGCGCCTTCATCGACGACAAAACTATGCGGCAGGTGGGCGAGATGGCGGCCAAAGTAGGAGCGCGTGTGCTAGTAGATGAGGTCTACCTCGAAACTCTGTTCGATCAACCGTGGCGTTCCGCGTTTCATCTCGGGCAGAATTTCGTTGTCACGAGCAGCCTGACGAAAGCGTATGGGTTGAGCGGCATTCGTTGCGGTTGGATTTTGGCGCAGCCGGAGCTCGTGCAGCGCATGTGGCAAATCGTCGACTTTACTTATGGAGTTCCGGTGCATCCAGCCGAACTTCTCGCAATTATTGTCCTAGACAATTTCGATCGCGTTCGCGATCGCGCCAGGACTCTGCTGGAAACAAATCGTGCGCTGGTCAACGAATTTCTGACCGAACATCAAGTGCTCGATTGCGAGATGAACCGCTATGGCACAACGGTGTTTCCGCGACTGAAAGTCGGCAATGCGGCGGAGTTTGTTGCCCTGTTGCGCGAACAGTTCGAGACCAGCGTAGTGCCAGGAGAATTTTTTGAGCAGCCGCAGCATTTCCGAATCGGCTTTTGCGGGGATACTGAAACGGTTCGCGGCGGGCTGGAGCGGTTGAGCGCTGCGCTTCAAGCCTTCCGAACAGCATCCCATGACTGAAAATCCGGAACGTTGACACTAATGATTACGCTAGACCACCCTCAGGCATACCGAATCTCCCCTATTTCACCTGACGCATAAACAATGTGTACTGTTAATGGAAGCAAGTTGACGAATTCGGGATCAATTCTCCACCAAATCTTCCGCGCTTTAGTCGCTTACGTTTGGTTTCACATTGAAACGAATTTTGCTTTCTGTGCTGATGCATGCCACTTTGTGGCTTTCCATCTCTATTCTGTGCTTCATCGCCACTGTTTTTTGTACGAGCATCAGCGTACTCGTGCCCAAAGTTGCCAGCTGGACTGTCCTCACCGTATTTTTCAGCTTTGCCGGGATGCTGATTTTGGGCGGCTCCGTGGTGATCGAAATCATTGAGAATCACCGGGCCAAAGAGGCGCTCGTTCTGGAAACGGCCGACTTCCCTAAAGCGCTTTCTGATGGTCTGGAGCAGGACAAACGTGAGTTTCAGAGTGAATATCAAAACGAAAAAGCGCAGCGAGCGCGAGGTTAAGTTGTTGGTCGTTAGTCGCCAGCCTTGGTAGCGAACAGAACAAGCGAGCGACTTAACGACCATCGACTTAACACTGATCAGCTAATAACTAAACTGCTCTCTTCAACCGATCTCTGCTGCTGGCAGTCTCAACAGAGCAGAGCGAGCAACTGGTAGCCGCCTGTTTGCGGCGCTCGCGCAGGCGGTCCTGAAATGTATCCCAGCGGGGCCCGATACCAGACGCACTACTGCTGATCACGACCGAATCTTCCCCCGCAGGAACAACGCGCTCAGTCGGGGTGCTGGCTGCAATCACATCCTGCTCCTGTTCGAGTTCATCTTCCTCCAGATCGTTGCCGGAAAACACCCGCGCCTGGGTTTCGCCCGCGGCTCGAAGCGATGCCTGATTACCCTCTACCTGCTGGGTCGTGGGCGTGATGTTTCGATCCGTTCCTTCCCGATGCATCACCGGATCAGCCTCCCATTTCGACCGATATCGATCCTCATAATCCGCCCACTTATCCGGCGACTCCAGATCCTTCTTGTGGTATGGCGGAAAACTTTCAATCTGCTTCTTCGTCAAGTCAGATTCGAAGTCATTCTCATGTTTAGTGGAGGACCGAAGCTGCGTAGCAGGCACGAGAAACTCTTTCGTCGAGAGCCACCCTCCGGTATCGACCACAACGTAACTGATATCGCCCGTGGAATGATCGAAGATGACGTCCTTAATTTTGCCTAACTTCTCATCATCCCAGCCGTACAGCGCTGTTCCCCGTATGTCTTCGGCAGAATCTTCTAAGCGGTAATCTCCTAAAAGTCCGTGATGCCCCATCTCGTTTCCTCCTCTGCGATCATCGTTAGATTTTGGAACTTCGATTTAGATGCCACAATCCTGGCCGCCGTTTGGCGCGAATTTAACTGGCCCACGCTGTTGCACCGCGCCACCGAATGCTGGACAGTCTACGCAACCGCAACACGACCCATGACATCTCAGACTGGGCTCGAAGTCCTACCGAGGTGTCTGACATGGACGATCCCTTAGCGATCTATCTGCACGACCACCTGGCAGGTTCCACTGTCGCCGTCGACCTGTTGCAGGCGATGCGGCGGAAGCACGCAGATGACGCGTTGGGTCAGTTTGCAGCAACGATGCTTCTCGAAATTCAGGCGGATCGCACCATCCTCAAAAATCTCGCCGATCGCATCGGCGCGGGCTCCAGCCAATTAAAAGAGTTAAGCGCCTGGCTAAGCGAGAAGGTGAGCCGATTCAAGCTCGATCGCGGCCCTCAGGGCCTGGGTACATTTGAAGCTCTCGAATTCCTCGCCTTGGGCGTGCTGGGAAAACTTTCACTTTGGAGAGCATTAGCCGTCTCGACCGATGGCCGGCTTCAAGGCACGGATTTCGATCATCTCGCCGCTCGCGCCCAATCCCAATACGCCCAAATAGAAGACCGGCGCCTCGATGCGGCAAAAATCGCCCTGGTTCAACGCTAAATTGGGCAATGCTAAATCGTGAGCCACAAATGGTGCAGCGCCAAGTGGCGTAGGCCAAGATCTTCGATCGGCCAGTGTCACTGCGAGAACTGCGATCGGGACAACCGGCCAAACGCCCATACCTTTATTAGTCAAAAAAAAGAGCAGTGGGACGCTCGCGCGTCTCACTGCTGGGAGAGTGTTGCTATGCTGCCTTGCTACGCTGGGGCCGAATCCAGCGTAGTTTTACCGCCCATGTCCGCCTCCGTGCGAGCCGCCGCCGTGTGAAGCTCCGCCGCTATGGGGCGATCCACCACCACGGCTGCTCGGTGCCGAACGGCTGCCTCCGTAGCTGGGAACGGAACGTCCGCCACCGTAGCTCGGAGCAGAGCGCCCACCGCCATAAGCGCCTCCGCCATAAGACCGCTGTGTCACAATTGGTTGCCTCATGTTGAGTGGCGGTCGAGACGACCCGCCGTAGCCACGGCTTGCTGAACCATAGCCGCCTGAGCCGTAACCCCGGCTCCCTGAAGCTGACCCGCGGGACGAACCGTAGGAGGACGACCCATACGAACTGCGTCCCGCCGACTCGCCGGATCTCGCCGACTCGGACCGGCTCGAATCAGACCGAGTTGTCTCAGCGGACGACCGGGACGACATCGGCGAAAACTTCTGCCATCCGCCGCTGCTTCCTCCTTCGCGACCACCAGCCGACGCGCTTCTTTCCGCGCCTCTTTCCGAACCCCCGCTGGAGCGTTCACTCGAAGCTATGTTAGAGCCTCCACGCGAACCGAAATCCCCGCTCCGCGCGCCAGTCCCTTCGCGTCCGGTTTCAGCCGACCTGGTGCCAGCCGACGTAGTCGTCCCATGCGTCGAGAAGAAATGCTGATTTTCCGATGCATTCCGCGTCGTCGATGCAGCCGCCGCGCGCCCGCTAGCTGAGAAGCTCTCGCGTCCCGGACTCACTCCCAGCCGACCGGTGCTGAACCGCGCATTCTGCAACTGCGCATGCCCAACCGCCTGCGCACTCATGTGCCCGCTTCCAAATTCACGGCCCGAAACCGAAGTCGCGCCGTGGAAGTTTGCATCATGCATCGCCAGGTTCACGTTCGAGAATCGCGAGCCCGCACGCAACGGAGCAAAGCCGCCTCGGTTGAGTCCGCCAAAACCCGCAAAGCCGTAGCCTCCACCCCATCGTCCCCACCAGGGATGGAAAAAGTCTCCCGGCCCAAGCGGCAACCAGCCAACCGACCCGAAGCCGAAGCCAAATCCGAAGCCAATTCCGAATCCAGGCCCAAAGCCAAAGAACGATACATAAGCCGGCGCCCAGATCGGACGATAAAACGGATACCCATAAGCCGGACCAGGCCACCATCCCCAGCCGCCATCGACATACATCCAGCGCCCATAATGATAAGGAGCCCAGCCCCACGAATCATAAGAAACCCAGGTCCATCCCCAATAAGGCTCGTACACCCAGCGCCCGTCACGATAAGGAGCCCAGCCCGCCGGCTCATTTGGCCGCCACACCGGGCCATAATCCGGAACTTCCGACCACGTCCCATTGCCATCGAGGTTTTCGGTTCCAACGTAATAGTCGTTCGTATGCCGACGGGCTTCGGAGTTGCGGATCATATTGTCGCGATCCGTATTCCACTGATCCCAGTCGTCACGCGCCGGAGCCTCGCCGATCTTGTACTGCTCATCCGCGCCTGTTCCCTGCACCGTAATAAACTGTCCCTGTCCCACCCGCGTTCCGCCCTGCGGAGTCGTAATTTCGACTTCGCCTTTGCGCACCAGCACTTCGGTGTGATCGTCGGCAGTTACGAGAATTCGAAAACTGGAATCGCGCCGCTCGGTCTTGATGGCAACATTAGGCGTGTCGATCTCGGCATCCGCATCGCTTCGTCCGTAGACCGTGTAGTTCGCCATGCCGTGCCCAAGTTGAATCTGAATATTCGATCGTGTCAGCTGCACGATATTCGCCTGCGTGTGTTCAGCCAGGCGAAGCGTGTTGGCATAATCGAGTTCGACTTCGGTGCGCGCTTTGTCGCCGGTAGAAACGCGATCACCCGCAACGACGGGAGCATTCAATGCTGCCGCCGACCAGTCCTTCGAATCGCCACGCTGCGTAGAAACGTCGCCGTGAATCAAACTGATGCGCGCCACTCCATTTTTTTCCTCGGGAGCAGGCGTGTTGTAGGTAGGAGCGTTGGGCCCAGCGTTTGGGCCAGGTTGCATTGGACCGCCCGGATTTAACGAACCTGGATTTACCGAATCTGGATTGGGAGCTTGATTTGCCGGAGGCTGATTCACCCCACCTTGATCCGAATCCATCTGCCCTTGATCCGCGGAACTCTGGTCGTTCGGCCCCTGCATCTGCACGTTCGGCGACGGTTTCGCGTCCTGATCCGGAGTCTGGTCGTCCTGAGCCTGCGCAATGACGGCCCCCGGAATCATCGCTAAACCTAGAATTGCCGCTATGAGTTTGAACTTCATACCTGCCTCCACCACATTCTGAAACGGGATCCGGACCTGATAATGCAGGCAGAGTGCCAATGTTAGCCGTCTCGGACTTTAATAATTAACATCTTTTGCAAGAATCAGATACACAAGGTATCTACAGAATCACATGAATGGGAGCTGCTTCGCTTCGGTGGCCCGGTTCCACCAAGGTGGTGGTTTTTGGCCGGTGCCGCTCGGACAATGGGACTATACTAGCGCGATTTTTTATCAACTAGCTTTTTCACATCGAACGTCAGGAGAGACCCTATGTCGCGCAACACTTCGCTGCTTCTATGCCTATTACTGGCCGTCCTCAGTGTAGCCTGCTCTACCACGCCCGCACCGCCTCCCGACACCCGCTCCGCTGACGTGCAAGCCGTAAAAACGCTCGAAGCAGCGTGGGTCAAAGACGCTAATTCAAAAGACCCCGATAAGTGGGCCAGTTACTTTACCGAAGATGGCTCCGCGCTTTACCCCGGCGCTCCGACGGTCAACGGCAAAGCCGCGATCAAGGCATCCGTGGCGCCGATGATGGCCGATCCCAATTTTTCGCTGAACTTCGCGTCCAACCGCGCAATGGCTTCCAAGGGCGGAGACATGGTCTACACGCAAGGCACCTACACCATGACGATAACCGATCCCAAGACGAAGAAGCCTGTAACGGACAAAGGAAAATATATGACCGTCTACACCAAACAGCCCGACGGAAGTTGGAAAGTCATAGCCGACACTTTCAACTCCGATTCAGCGATGTAGGTCTTTCAGGCTTGGTTTCGTGGTTAGTCGCACCGCCGAGGCTCTCATAGCCGAGGTCTATCCGCATGCACAAGCGACGCCGAGGCTGCCCCATCCTTACGTCGCGCTTTTTGCGACGTTAGGGTGGGAACCACACTGATCGCAGAGCGCTTTACCTCAAAACGGGAGCTGCGATTTTGTGGAGATGTCAGATTATTTGATACCCCACCCCCTCCCCCTTCCCTACCCTCGGTCTTTCAGAGTCATAGACTTAGACGGCAAGGCACCTCAGGTCTTTGGGTTTAAAGGAGTTAGAGGTAAAGTCTTTATTAGACAATGGCTTGCGAGATTTGTCTTGTAGATTCGTCGGGTTCCGGCGTCTCCGCACTTTTCGGAATCGCCCTGTTCGGGCCTTGCAGACCGGCTCAGGTCTTATGGTCGCGGCATGGCAGATCTTAAGTCAAGGAAATTCCTGCGGAATTATACCTTTGACAAAGCCACGATTCCCTAGCCCTCTGGCAATGTACTCATATGGTGATTTCGATCTGTCTCAGTCGCTCGAGGTACTCATCAGCATCCTTGGTATCCTCGGGGTCAATTGGACTCGCGATTGATCCGTCTCTGTGGATTCGACAGACCCCTTCTTGAGCTTGGATCAGCCTTCTCCATTTAAGGAGGCGAACAGCGTAGGAGATGCTTTTATCGTTCAATTCCGCAGTTTCTTCTTCAAACCACTTTTCAAGTCCGGGTCTCATTTTGTCCCGTCGCCTTTTTTTTCTTCGATTTCGGGTGCCTCTGTGGCGGTTTCACCTTAGCACGTTTGCCATTACTTCCTTGAACGGCGGAGATGTGCGGGATTGGCTTGGAGTTCGTCGTCTTCTTCTCATTTCCATTCGCCAAGGGATAAATTCTCGATGACGTTTGAAAGGAATGCCGCAACGTTATTACGAAAATGCTTTGGCCTTTTCAAGTGCATAATTCCACCAAGTAGTTAATGCCTCGACGAGGTCATAATTGCCGTTTTGAGAGGAAATATTCAACCCGAAGTCCACCGGAATCACCACTTCACTCGGTTTCGTTGTCATCGATTCCGATCTTGGATAAGCGATACCGCAAAGCGTTCCGCGAAAGCCCCAGCAGGCGCGCGGCCTGCGACTTGTTCCCGCCAGCTCGCTTGAGCGACTCGCGGATCATTTCATCTTCCCACTGGTCAAGCGTCATGCCATCGGGAAGAAACCGCTCAGATGAAGCGTTGTTGCGGTTGCGCGGCGAGTCAAATTGAATGTCGCTGGCTTCGAGTTGATTACCCGCGGCCAGCGCGCACGCGCGTTCGATAACGTTCTGCAATTCACGAACATTTCCCGGCCAATAATGACTAACCAGCAGCTGCATTGCCGCAGAAGAAATGCCTGTGATTTTTTCTTCCCGCCCTGAATCCTTGGTAAAGCGCGCAAGAAACAAGTTCGCGAGCCCTGGAATATCTTCCTTATGTTCGCGCAAAGGAGGTATGTCGATTGGCACAACATTAAGCCGATAGTAGAGATCTTCTCGAAAAGTTCCGTCCTCAAGCGCCGCGCGCAAATCGCGATTGGTAGCCGCGAGCAGCCGAACATCGACCTTGATGGTGCGAGTTCCTCCAAGTCGTTCGAACTCACGTTCCTGCAGCACGCGCAAAAGTTTGACCTGTGTAACGACTGGAACGTCTCCGATTTCGTCGAGAAAGAGCGTGCCCTTATCCGCAAGCTCAAACTTTCCGGGCTTGCTATTAGCGGCTCCGGTGAACGCTCCTTTTTCGTAGCCGAAGAGTTCGCTCTCCAGAAGATTTTCCGGGATAGCCGTGCTGTTGATCTTGATGAAAGGCCCAGAAGCGCGCCGCGATTTCTCGTGGATAGCTCTCGCGATCAGGTCTTTGCCCACTCCACTTTCACCGCCCAAAAGAACGGTAGAGTTGGTAGGAGCAACCCGTTCGACAGTAGCCAGCACCTCCTGCATCTTGCGGCTGACGCCAACGATGTTGGGATGGCTGTATTTCTGTCCCAACGCCTCGCGAAGCGAGCGATTCTCCTCGCGCAGACGCGAGTTATCCAGCTCCTTGTGCACCACCATCCGCATCTCAGCCAGCGAAAACGGCTTGAGCACGTAGTCGGTGGCTCCCGCTTTCATAGCCTCGACAGCGGTTTCAACCGATCCGAACGCGGTCATAACGACAATTGGCAATGCGGGATACTGCTGCTTGGCGGACTGCAGAAGTTCCAGCCCATTCATCCCCGGAAGTTTGAGGTCGGTAAGAACCAGATGAACAGGTTCGGACGCCAGCAGCTTCAGCCCAGTTTCAGCGTCGCCCGCGGAGAGCGTCTTGAACCCATCTTCGCCAAGGTTGAGCTCCAGCAGCCGCCGCATCTTGGCTTCGTCTTCGATAATGAGGATGGTAGGCATGTGAGTAATTTCGTGACCTAAGTGTAGCGGGTGGGGTTAAGTGTGGCGACGGGCACCCTCGCCCGTCCAAGCGGAGCGCAGTTCGGCAGCCGTCTGCGGCTCGGCATTTTCGTCGAGAGGAAAAAACAGCGTAAAGGCCGCACCGCCGGTTGGCGCATTCTCGACATGAATCGTTCCCCCATGCCCGTCAACAATCTTGGAAACAATCGAGAGCCCGAGCCCTACACCAGTTTTCTTGGTAGTGACAAAGGGATTGAAAATCTCTTCCCTCAGCTCATCGGGAACACCCGGGCCAGTATCCGTCAATCGCAATTCAACTCCGGGACGGTCGTTCTGGGTTGCGGGTTTGACCTCAACGAGCAGCATGCCACCATGGTCTTCCATTGCCTCGTAAGCATTCTGTACGAGATTGAGAAAGGCTTGTTCACACAAGCTTTCATCGAGCGGAACGAGCGGCAATCCGCTGGCATAGTGGCGCTCAACGTGTATAGGTTTGCCAGCAAAACGCGAGGCAACAACCTGCAACACGCGATCGAGTAGAGCAGTCAAATCCGCGGGATGCGGTTGCGCGTGAAGTGGACGAGCGAAATCGAGAAATTCGGTAACAAGTGCACTGAGCCGGTTAACCTCGGTCGAAATGTAGCCGGCCAATTCGCGGGCAAGCTCGTCGGAGGCTTGAAGCTTCTGGGTCAGCATTTCGGCGGACCCTTTGATGACTCCCAGAGGATTGCGAATTTCATGAGCCAATCCAGCCGAAAGCTGGCCAAGCGCGGCCAGCCGTTCAGATCGCCGTGCTTCGGCTTGGGCCTGTTCCAGGCGGCGATTGGTTTCCGCCAGACGTTCGGCGAGATCACGATAGAGCTGGGTTTGATGCCGGCTTTGCTGCGCGAAGCGATTGACGACCATGGCGGCGAGAAAGAAAAATAGCACGCGCGACGCAAGGTAGCCGAAAGCTTCCGGAGTCAATTCATATTCCTGCATTGCGGGATAGAGATACGAACAGTAGGCGGCAGAGGCAATAAAGGTCCAGAGTAGCGTCAGCCACGGGCCGCAATAGAGTGCCGCCGTAACGACCGGAAGATAATAAATAGGATAGTAACTGCTGTTGATTCCGATTTCGCCGGTGTGATCGATGAGGACGGTCGCCAGCAGAATCTTGAGCACGAGGACATAGAAAACCCCGCGCTTGGGAAAATGGGAGATCAGCTTCGTCTCCGACAATTGCACGATGCCGATGGCAAGGAGAATAAGCTGTTTGTGCCATTCGAATTCCGGAGGAAGCAAGGCCAGTCCGGCGAGGAAGATGAGCCAGATGGTGAGCCAGACTGCATCAAGACGGTTCAACCGTCGAGAATCGGGATCGAGGATGGGAGTTGCCAAAGCCACGCAGCTTCCATCCAACAGCAGAAGGGCCTGCGGCGTCAATTCGATGGAGCCTTAAATCGGGTGTTTCGCGGTGGTATGAGGCACTGAAAGCACATAAGGATTTCCAATCAGCAACATAAATAGTTTCGATTTCCGCAGAGCGCTCTGCAGCGACTATTGTTATGATGCGATTGCATGAGAGTGACCGATTCAGGGCGGACGATGGCGTCCTGGAATGGACAACGGAACGGACGACAATGACCAAAGTCGAAGCAATTATTCAGGTCTCAAAGCTGGATGCAGTGAAAGATGCATTGCACGAGGTTGGCGTCGAAGGCATGACCGTTTTTGAAGCTCGAGGGCATGGCCGGCAAAAAGGTCACACCGAATTTTATCGAGGACGCGAGTACACGGTTGATTTGATTCCGAAGGCAAAACTGGAGATCGTGCTGGCCGATGAAATGGTCGATAAGGTGGTGCAGGCCATAACTTCTGCGGCAAGAACGGGCAAGATCGGTGACGGAAAGATTTTTCTATCGCGCATCGACGAAGCGATTCGAATTCGGAACGACGAACGTGGTGACAGCGTGCTCTGACCGAGCGCATTGGCGAGAATCGACATCCCCCGGATCTGCTGCGTTACGAGCAGAGCGACATGAAGGCTAGGCAGGGGCTGAACACTTCGGGGAGGGTGTCAACGAAATGACCAGCGTGCCCACCGTCCGCAGCGAACTACGGGACCTGTACCTGCGCGAATCCGCCGGCATTGAGCGGGAGTTTTCCGAGATCGGCGAAGGACGAACGGCGGTCGGGCGGCGCACGGCACTCGTAGATTCGATTGTCCAGCGACTCTGGAACGAAATAATTGTTGTTTCTCAACCAAGCCCTGTTTTCGACCCGGCTGGCCCAAAGGACTTTGCCTTGGTGGCGACAGGAGGATTCGGGCGCGGCTGGCTCTTTCCCCATTCAGATATTGACCTGTTGTTTTTGCACAGCGGCGGCAAATCCGAGGCGGAGTTCAAAGATCCAATCCGACGCTTTTCGCAGGAATTATGGGACCTGAAGCTGAAGCTTAGTCCAGCCACGCGTAGTTTAGCGGAGTGCGAAAAGCTGGACCCAAACAACGTGGAGTTCGCCATCTCACTGCTCGACTGCCGATATCTGGCTGGAGATCGTGAACTTTTTTCGCGATTGCGCGAAAAGGCCGTTCCCCGGCTTGTGGGCCGTGACTGCCAGAATCTAATCCAGAATCTGGGCGAGATCACGCGCGCCCGTCATCACAAATTTGGCAATACAGTTTTTCATCTGGAACCAAACATAAAGGATGGACCCGGCGGTTTGCGCGACTACAACGTCGCGAACTGGCTGGCGCTTATTTCCGCGATGGAAAAGTTGAAAGTCTGGCCGGACGCGAGCACGCTGCTTCCGGTTTCTTCACGGCGGGCGCTCGATGCGGCACTCGATTTTCAAATGTCTGTACGTTGTTTTCTGCATTTCAGACATGGCCGCCACGACAACACGCTAACGTGGGAGGCGCAGGACGAAGCAGCGGCGCGGAAGATTGGCACGAGTGATGGGGAGATCGCGAATGCTGCAGACTGGATGCGCGTCTACTTTGGCCATGTGCGCAACGTACACCGCGTCTGCAATCAACTGCTGGAGGAGATTCCAGCGGCGTGGTCGTCGTTGTATCGGCAATTCCAGGGATGGCGTTCGCGGGTCGCAAGCGATGATTTTTCGGTAGTAGATGGGCTGATTTTTCTGCAGCAACCCAGCGGTCTGCGCGATCCGGAGATGTTATTGCGGCTTTTTCATTTCATGGCGGAACATGGCCTGAAATTGAGCACGACCACAGAATATAAAGTTGAGCAGGCGTTGCCGGCGCTGGCAGCCACACCTCCCCGCGGCGCGGAGTTGTGGCTTTACATGCAGGAGACGCTGGTGCAACCGCACGCCGCTGACGCTCTACGCGCCATGAATGCACTTCGCCTGTTACCGCTGCTGCTGCCGGAACTCAAGGGAATTGAGGCTCTGGTGGTACGTGATTTTTATCACCGCTACACGGTGGATGAACACTCGTTCCTGGCTATTGAAAATCTGCACCGTTTGAAAGATTCGAAATCGGAATGGGACCAGTGCTTTGCCGAGCTGCTGACTGAACTGGAACAGCCGGAATTGCTTTACCTCGCATTGCTGCTGCACGATTCGGGCAAATCCGTGCCCAGCGAGAATCATATCGAGCTCAGCGTTCAACTCGCTGACAGTTGCACGGAACGTCTGGACCTGGATCCGGTGGATCGCGAGACAGTGCGATATCTCGTAGCGAGCCATCTGGACATGTCGGCAGCGATGCGGCGCGATGTCTTCGATCCCGCGAATGTCAAATTTTTCGCGGAAAAAGTTGGCGTTCCAGAACGGCTCAAAATGTTATGCCTGATGACTTATGCCGACATTAAAGCCGTGAACCCCGAGGCCATGACGCCATGGAAAGCGGATAACTTATGGCAACTTTATATTGCGTGCGCGAACTATTTGAGCCGGAACGCGGATGAGCGCGTGCATACCGACGGTGGCTCCAGCCTGGCGCACTTGCATTCGCTGGCCCCAGTCGCGGGAAAGAAGATCAACCTTTTTCTCGAGGGACTGCCGCAGCGCTATTTGCGAATCCATGGCGCCACCGACGTGCTGGCGCATGCCGAAATGGCCGCCAGGCTGGGACGAGATGGCGTTCAATTGAATTTGAAGCAAATTCGCCATTGGTATGAGCTGACGCTGATTACCAGCGATCGGCCTTTTCTCTTCGCTTCGGTTTCGGGAGCTTTGGCCGCATGGGGAATGAATATCGTGAAGGCGAATGCCTTCTCGAACACGGCCGGAATGGTGGTTGATACTTTCTATTTCACCGATCGCTTTCGAACTCTGGAGATGAATCTGCAGGAATGGGAGCGGTTGAAAAAAAGCATTGCGGCGGTAATCAAAGGAGAAGCCGACGTGACGCGAATGTTGCGCGATCGCTTGAAATCGGAAAAGCCGGAGAGCACGAAGGTCAGGATCGCAACGCAGATTGAATTTGACGACAGCTCTTCAGCGCACAGCACTCTGGTACAAATTATCACCCAGGATCGTCCAGGATTGCTCTATCGGATGTGCTCACAAGTCTCGAAGCATGACTGCAACATTGAAATCGCGCTGATCGAAACCGAAGGGCTGATGGCAATTGATGTTTTGTATCTGACCTCAGGCGGAGCTAAGCTGAGTGCGGACCGGCAGAAAGCGCTGGGTGAGGCTTTGCGCAACGAACTGGCGGCAAAATAGTTTTCGCGCGGATGGAAACACCCGTCTTCCGCATCAGCCTAGAAACTAAACAGCGCTTGCAATTCAATTTTTCGAACCGCCGCCGAACTTGAGAATGGACCGCCCGCCAAACCAACAGATTTTCCGAAATCCGTGGAGCTCACCACTCCGATGGGCGTTCCTGGATTTACTCTGTTGAGTGCGTTTCGTGCGTTGACACTGAACGATAGGTTATAGCGCCGATTGGATTCTGGCCCCAAGTTAAAAGGGTTGCCCCCGCCACCACGTCCAAATCCCCCACCACCACCTCCTCCTCCGCCGTGCGGCCCACCACCCCTGCCCCCTCCCGTCGCAATGCCGCTTCTACCGCCGGTTTCAGGCCCAAAACCAAAATTTTTCGCCAGCCGCAGGTTCAGCGTGAACTGTGACGGTCCGGTCAGATAGTTGATAGGAATCTGAGTGTAAGGACCGGTCGGAACCACATAATGGCAGGCTTGCGTGGGCGAAACGCACACGCCCGAAGGATTAGGAGCAAATGCTGGGCGAACATTGAAAAGAGAATCGTTGCTCAAATCCTCGCCAGCGGTGACATTGTAGGGCCCTCCGGCGCTGAAAATCATAAACGGACTCAAGCGAAATCCGCGCGGCAGCCCGATCGTCCCGCCCATGAAAACGCGATCGCGAATCGCAAAAGAGGCGCGCCCATAGTCGGCGTGCACATTGTATTGATCCGATGGAAAGTTCGACGTAAATGCTGGGGCGTTGGTCGATCCTGAGCTGAAACTCCCGATCGGGTCGCTGTTGGCGTAATTCAACGAGTAGTAACCGAATAGAGATAACTTCGCTCCCGCGCGAATGTTGAAATTCGCTATCAACTGATTCTGCCAGAAAACTCCATCCGAGCCATATTGGTATATTGGACCAAAGGACGGGTTTGGAATGTTTGTCAACGTCGAAAATGGAGTGCCTGGGAACGGGGCGTTAACGTTCAGGTTCAACAACTGGTGGATGCCGCGCGAATTCAGGTATGTGAGCGTCGCGTTGGCGGTCTTTGTGACTTGGCGCTCGGCGCTGAACGCGCTTTGAATGATGTAAGGCGCGTGCAGTGTTGGATTGATCTGGTAGAGCGTCTGAAGCGATGACGGGAATGTTGTGGGTGGACTGGGATAAGGCACAGGACCAGACGTGGATTGCAAAGTGTACTGTTGCTCGGTTACGCCGTTAAATCGTTCAGCGTTAAGCACGATATCCTGGGTGATGCGATTGTAAAAAATGCCAAAACCGCCGCGCAGCACGGTTTTCGGCGCGCCTTTGCCCTCGCCAAGACCCCACGCGAAACTTAGACGCGGCGCCCAATCGGCATGATCGTGGATGTCATTCTGGGTCTCAAAGCGCAGCCCGCCACTCAACGTGAGGTTAGGACGCACCCTCCAGTCATCCTGCACGTACAAACCCGCATCGACTACGGTCGCCGTCACGATCGGCACGACGCCGCTGGGACTTCTACTGACGGTAAGCTGGCTTGGGATGCCCGCAGTGTAATTCGAAATGGATGAAAAGGTGTACGCGCCGTTAAATTCAGTGCCCGAAGTGTTCTCGTCGTGCACGGCGCGCAGCCGGCCTCCAAATTTTAAGAAGTGATTGCCTTGCGCTATCGAAGTGTAATTCTGCAGTTCGTAATGATCCTGATGATCGATTTCGGTTCCTGAAGTTGCGCCTCCACCGATAAATGTTCCCTGAACATTGACGTTTGGCGCTGTGCTTATAGGATTTTGAGCGCTGTTATCGCGCAGATACTGAAAGCGCGTTTCATTTATTGCCTTCGTGCTGAGAGTCTGCGTATCGGTAATCTGGACGGTATCTTCGGTCGAGTTGCTGTTATAGCCAGCCTGCGGCAGCGTTAACCCGCCGACACCATTATTCTGCCACGTGTCACGATAAAACTGATAGCGAACGGTTAGTGTGTTATTTGGGTTGACCTGGTAGTCGATACGAGGAGCGATGTTGGTGCGGGTTCGCGGGTTGGGGACACTTTCATTCAACCCTAACGCCGGGGCGTCCACGACCGCAATTTCGTCAATGTCGCGCCGCTGCGTATCAAGGAAAAAGGAAGCCTTTTTGCTAATCGGCCCGCTGAGGCTCCCCATATAGATCACGGAGTAATAGGGTGACTGCGCGGCATTGCCGAGAAATGGATTGCGCGTGTTCAGCCCAGAGTCGTTACCCACGACCTGAAACTGTCCGTGAAACTTGTCGCTGCCCGGTTTAGTAAAGATTTCGATTCGTCCATAGCCAAGCTTGTCGTATTCGGCTGAAAAAGGATTTTGATTGATGCGAATTTCGCGAATCGATGATTTCGGTGGAAGCTGCCCTGCTGTGAATCCGTCGATATAAAGTTGACCGCCATTCGGACCAGCCGAAGGCCCGGCCAGAGCTTCCAGATCAGACTGCAACTCGTCGGGATCGTCGGAAAGGGCTTCCAGATCTTTACCCCTGAGAATGATCTGGCTCGCATTATTTGCGGGATTGACGTCGAGGGTTGGTCCCTCTGACTGAACCGTAACTTTTTCCTGTTGGACATTGATCTCGAGTGAAACGTTGAATTGTGAGACCTGGCCGGGGGCAACGTCCACGTCGTTTTTCACGAAAACTCCGAAGCCCTGGGCATTCGCTGTTACCGTGTATTTGCCAGGCGGCAAGTTTCCAATTTCGTAACTGCCGGTTTTGCTGGTTGTCGAGGAATGCGTTGGTCCGCCCGAGGTCAAAACCGCAACTGTGGCTCCGGGAACCACGGCTCCCGAAGGATCGGTCACCTGCCCACGCAACGTTCCTGACGGCTGCGGCTGCGCGAGTACGGGCAAAGCAAGCGCAAATGCTATTGCTGTGATCAGAATTGCCGGAATAAGTGCTGATAAATACTTCAAGCTCATCCTATCTTTATCTTTGCTGCAGATAATTTCTTCGGTGCAGATCATTTATTACTCACGACGTATTACTCGAGAACGCATTTACTCAAGAACGCGGATTTGAGATTGTTTCTTAGGGCGCCGCTTCACCTTCCCCGGCAGATGCGCCGAGAGACCACGGCGAAAGGAGTGAAGACGCGGATCGATTCGGGGCCGCAGTGAGGATGGGGTCGACTCCTGCGAGCAATGTAATCGCCGTTGCCGGGCTGGAATCTGTGCCCTCGGTCGAGACAATCATCACGGCATCGCCCTTCTGCAGGTCGACGAGAGTGCTGTTGGGCAAACGGGTGAGCATGGGCTGCAAGTCCGGCGGACCGCTCCCGCGCGCACCTCCTCCGGAACGCGCGCCCGACCCGCTTTGCGATCCGGAATTTGGTCGCGCTCCTGCCGCACCACCGGCCGGCTGCGAACCGCTTCCCATGCCTTTCAGCCGCATCGCGATCCGCTGTGCGATCTCGGCTGGCAATTTCTTCATTTGCGAGTCAGATGACACCCTCACCACAATTGAACTTTTGCTTATCGCATCTTGCACGGTTATCGTGTTAGCGGCCGGGTCAACGGACTTGATGATTCCGGCAATATTGCGAAACTCGCCGGTGACAACTTCCTCCGCACTAATCTCATTGCCGTCCGGGCTGCGAGTTCCCCGCGCTCGCAGTTGATCTCCAACCTTGATCTGATCGAGTGATGACGGTTTGGCATCGTCGAACTTTACGGAGTCGGCCGCGTAACGACGCAAAATCGTATTCTTGTCAATATGAACGACGATATTCTGGGAGGTCCCTAATCCGCCGGAGGAGATCGTGACAGTGCCGGTCGCGGGATCGGTCTTGGTGACGAGCCCGCCTACTCCGCGCTTTTGCCAGTCTTCACGATCGTGCTCCTGCTTTGCCGCCACGTCGGCCTGTTTCATGACTATGATCGCCAGAGCTGCTATCGTCTTTCCATCGGCGGATGCCGGGCCACGTACCAGTACGCGATCTCCGGCCTGCAGGTCTTGTGCCTGCAGAATCGAAGCGTTCTTCAGATCCTTTTCGCCCGGCGGGACGCGCAAAATCTTTGTTGATGCGGTTATCTTCGCGGTAACCTCGTCACCAGATTCCGCAGCGACTGTAATGGAATCCGCCTGGCGGCTCTTGATGATCCCCACTGCCTTAGCGACTTGTGCGCTTGTCGAACTTCCGGCGGGCATCTCTTTCGCAAAAGCAAATTGCGACGTGACTATAAGAATGAGCTGGAAAATGGCCACGACGATGGCGATCCCAGGAAAACATCGCTTGACGTCGCGCTGCCAAGACCATCGCATGACTAACTTTAGCATCGACAAATGCCCTGTATCAGTCCCTTTACGAAGTTTTACCTGAACTTCATGTTTGCTTTCTCAGAACGCTGGCAACTACGTTCCGTCAGCACGCATCCACTCGTACAGGCGGCCTCGCGTAATTATTTGTAGCGAGGAGCCGTTGATGCGTTCCATTCCGAGATCGTTTAAAACAGAGACCGAAAACAACAATGATTAAGAGACATTCATTCTTGTGGACTCCGGTTATCTATCCGGCCATAGCCGCGATGATTGCTTTTCCAGGAGTGATCTCTCGGATGCAAGCTCAAGATGCTGCGACCACCATCGCCGTCGATGTCAAAGTGGTCAACTTGCCCGTTACGGTTCGCGACAAGCATGGCAAGATCGTACGCGACCTGACAAAAGACGATTTCGCGCTTCAGGAGGATGGCCGCGCGGAAACCATCAAGTATTTTTCGCAGGACACGAATCTTCCGCTTACCCTTGGCCTGCTCGTCGATACCAGTCGCAGTCAAACCAACGTCCTCGATGCCGAACGCAGCGCAAGCCGCAGTTTCATCGAGCAGATGCTGGGAAAGGAAAAGGACAAGGCCTTCCTTATTCACTTTGATCATGAGGTCGAACTGTTGCAGGACTTAACTTCGTCCCGCGAAAAGCTGCAAGCGGCGCTCGATTTGCTTAAGACGACGTCGGACCCCGACCGTTCGAACGATCCCAATGACTCGACCAATTCCGGTTCAGGCCAGCGCCATCGTGGCGGCACGCAGCTTTATGATGCCGTTTATCTGGCTTCGAACGAGTTGATGAAAAAACAGCAGGGACGAAAGGCGATCGTTATTCTTTCGGACGGGGTAGACCGCGGCAGCAAAACATTTTTGGATGGAGCGATTGAGGCGGCGCAACGTGCCGACACGGTTATTTACTCCATTTATTTTGCGGGTCACGAGGAAAATCAAAGACCGGGCGGAATGGGCCGCGGCGGAGGTGGTTGGCCGGGTGGCGGAGGCGGATGGCCTGGTGGCGGATATCCGGGCGGTGGATATCCCGGCGGCGGCCGCCGCGGAGGGCAACGTCCTTCCGAGGCGCGTACCGATGGCAAGAAAATTCTGCAGCGCATCTCCAAAGAAACGGGCGGGCGTTTTTTCGAAGCTTCAAAGAAGGAACCTGTAAGCGATATTTACAACAGCATCGCCGAAGAGCTGCGAACCCAATACAACATGGCTTACACACCCGATAAAGACAGCACCGCCAGCGGCTATCATCATATCGTGTTGACGGTTAAGAAAAAGGATATGACTGTGCAAACCAGAGATGGATACTACGCGGACCGCGAGGTTGCGGCTAAGTAATTTGTGTTGCAGAGGTAACTTTCGCCGCGCCGCTAGGTGGAATAATCGGCGTTAATCCGGACATACTCCGCGGTAAGGTCTGTGGTAAGGAATCGTAGTGAGCGCCGACCGCGTCCCAGTTGCACATGGACATCAGACACAGGCTGCGCGAGAGTGCGGTGAGCTTGTTGTTCGTCGAATGCATTCGCCACCCCGTTGCGGCATACCTTCTGCTTACCGATGAAAATCTGTACGCGAGAGGGATCGATGGGAACGCCGGATCTTCCTGCCGCCGCAAGGATTCGTCCCCAATTCGGATCGGCCCCAGCCCACGCGGTTTTCACGAGCATGGAGTGAGCGATCGTGCGCGCCACAAGGAGCGCCTCTTCCCTACTTTTTGCTTCTTCGACGAACAAACGGACTACGTGCTGAACGCCTTCACCATCGCTGACGATCTGCTCAGCCAGGGATTGACAAACTTCCGTCAACGCCGCAGAGAATTGGTTTCGGCTGCGACGATCTTTCACGCGAGCGCCGCTGCTTCCACTCGCGAGCAGTAGGACTGTGTCGTTGGTAGAAGTGTCGCCATCAATAGATAGGCAATTCAACGATTGATCGCAGGCCTCGCGCAGCAGCGGCTGCAACTGACGAGCACTCGCACTGACATCAGTGAAAAGGAATACCAGCATCGTTGCGAGTTGGGGATGAATCATGCCCGCGCCTTTTGCAATCCCCAACATGGTTATTTCTTTCGAAGACACTGAAAAGCGCGAGCACGCTATCTTCCGCCGGGTATCGGTGGTCATTATGGCATTGGCGAAGGCGCGTACCCCACGCTGGGTGGCTGATCTGGAAGCGATGAGTTCGGGCAGCCTGGCGCGGATTTTTTCGAATGGTAGTCGAACTCCGATAATGCCGGTTGACGATGGAAAAATCTCATCTGTGGCCACATCCAACAACTTCGCGGCTTCGCGACAGACCTGCTGGCATGCGTGAACGCCTTCGCGCCCGGTGGCGCAGTTTGCATTTCCGGAATTAACAACAACCGCGCGAACATGGCCGCTGGTTGAAAGCAAAGCCGACCTGCCAACTTCCAGCGGAGCCGCGACGACCCGATTTGACGTGAACAATGCAGCCGCGGTCGCGCCGCCGGAGGCTTCCACCAGCGCAAGGTCGGGACGACCACTCGCCTTGATGCCAGCGGCGATCGCAGAAAATGAAAATCCATCTCGGCAGAAGAATCTTTTCAGGGGAACGGCGCAGCGTGGTCATGCCTGAATCTTCAACCAGTTTTTGGGCGCCGGCAAGATGGCAAAGCCCGGCACCTCTCCGCGGACCATCGCTACTTCGTCACAGCGATAGAGCCTGGGGCACTTGTAACAATCTTTGTGAATTTTGTCGGGAAGATCCTGGTGGTTGGCGGTAGTAAATCCCATGCGCGCGAAAAATTCGGGAATGCGGGTAAACAGACAGACGCAGTTGACTTTGTGCTTTTCCGCCTGCGCCAGCAGAGCCTTCACCAGACGTCTGCCGCCGCCGCTACTTTGGCTCCGGGGATCGACAGTAATGGAACGAATCTCGGCAAGGTGGACGCCATAGAGGTGAAGCGCGCCGCATCCGATGATGTGACCGTCATGCTCAAGCACGAGAAAGTCGCGAACATTTTCGCAGATCTCCGCCAGAGAACGCGGCAGCAGCGTGCCGTCGCCGGAGTAGTTCGCAATAAGAGCATGAATCTGCTCGGCATCCGGCAGGACTGCTTCACGCACCCGCATGGGCTTCCTTGCGCCGCGGCGAAGCATCTTTTTGATGCGTGGGCTCTGCATTCCTGCGCAAAGCCGCATCCAGAGCCTTGATCACCTGATCCACGTGCTTTTTCTGGATCACGTAAGGCGGCAAAAAACGCAGTACGTTTTCGTGAGTGCGATTGACGATTATCCCTTCATGCAGAAGTTCCGTGGCTACCGTTTTCGCCAATTCGGGCGAGTCCAATTCCATCGCTTGCATCAGTCCCACTCCGCGAACACCTTGAACGGACTTGTGTTTTTTTTCTAAAGCGGCAAGAGACGCGTGAAAATATTCGCCGATCGCGCGCACGTGCTTCAGCAATTTCTTTTCCTCGCGCAGAAATTCGATAGCGACGGCGCAAGCCAGCGGACCTCCGCCAAACGTCGTGCCATGCATTCCCGGATGCATGCAACTGGCCACCGCTTCCGTGGCAAGAATCGCGCCGAGCGGCAACCCGCAAGCCAGCGGCTTCGCAACTGTGACCACATCCGGCACGACATCATAGTGCTGGTAGGCAAAGTGGCGGCCCGTGCGGCCCAAGTCCACATTGAATTTCGTCGAGCACGAGCAACGCGCGGTTCTGTTTGGTCAGGCTTGAAGCAAGTTCGAGAAAGTCTGCGTTGATGGGACAAATGCCTCCCTCGCCTTGAATGGTCTCGATGCACACCGCGCAGACGCTGGAATCAAATTTCTTTCGCAGATCATCGAGATCGTTAAATTTGACAAAACTCACGCCGGGCAAAAGAGGAACGAACGGCGCTCGATACTTCGGCTGGCCGGTAGTGGCTAGCGCACCGAAGGTGCGTCCGTGAAAAGAACTGTCCATGGCGAGGATGCGCCATTTTGGCCTGCTGCCATTTTGGTTGTTTGCCTGGGCAAAAGCGCGGGCTAGTTTGAGAGCACCTTCCCAAGCCTCGGTGCCGCTGTTGCAGAAAAATGCGCGGTCAAGGCCGGAGATTTGCGTCAGCATGTTTGCGAGTTCAGCCTGATACTCGTGGAAGAAGAGATTCGAGATGTGAATCAGGCGAGCAGCCTGGCGTTTGATTACAGCCTGAATCGCAGAATGATTATGGCCGAGCGCGTTGACACCGATTCCACTCAGGAAATCGAGATACCGCTTGCCCTTGGCATCCCAAAGATACACTCCTCGTCCGCGAACAAACAGGATGGGCTGACGCTCGTAGGTATGAAGCAGAAGCTTCCCTTCCATGCGCGAAACTGAGGCGAGACTCATGCCCTGAGCACCTCGGTGCCGCATTCCAGCTTGGTGAAGTAAAACAAGGGTAGCATCTCGACCTGCGACGCAGGCAAAAGGCGAACCCTGCCAACGCCCGATTTCAGCGCTTGCGTGCAGGCTTCGAGCTTCGGCATCATGCCGCCGCTAACCACAGATTCGCCGATGAGGCCGGCGGCTTGCTTGGTATCCAATCGCGGCATAACCGAACCATCGGCTTGCTTCACGCCAGCGACGTCGGTCAGAAAAATAAGAGCGTCGGCCTCGCAGCCTATGGCGCAGGCGGCAGCCATCTGATCCGCATTCACGTTGTAATATTGGCCGTCGCCGCCTAGCGCAAGCGAGGAAAGCACCGGAATGCCGCCCTCGGCCCAAATGGCTTTCAGCCAGCGAGGTTCGGAAAAACAGATTTCGCCGACAAATCCAAGATCGAATTCTGCATCGTGTTTCTTGCGGGCACGAAAGACACCGCCGTCTCCGCCACAAAGGCCAATCGCGGGACACCCCGCTGCGGCGATCGCCGCCACCAGATTCTTATTCACAATACCGGCAAGCACCATCAACGCAACATCGCGTGTCTCAGCATCGGTGACGCGCAATCCGTGGACAAAGTCACTTTTCTTTCCGAGAAGTTCCAAAGTGCGTGTCAGGGCGCTGCCGCCGCCGTGCACGACTGCGACCTGGTGCCCATCGTGAGCGAGCTGAACGATTGCCTTCGAACACTTCTGGAGAGTCGGTTTATTCTCAAGCGCAGCGCCACCGATTTTGACGACTATCTTCACTGCAGACCCTCCGCTTCATCCCATCCGTACATCATGTTCATGTTCTGCACAGCCTGTCCTGCAGCGCCTTTGAGCAGGTTGTCAAGACAGGACACGATGATTAATCGGCGATGATCGGATGCCAGGCAGAAACCCAGGTCACAGTAGTTGGTGTGCACTGAGAATTGAATTTCCGGCAAACTCCGAGCTGGGAAAATACGCACCCACCGTTTGCCGTTGTAAAACTCCTGCAAATAAGATTCGATCTCATCGACGCTCATTTCGCGATTCAGATACACATAGATTGTCGACAGAATCCCGCGCGGAATCGGCAACAGGTGAGGCGTGAAGGTGAATTCGGGCGAAGTGAGTTCCAATTGTTCGAGTATTTCACCGATGTGACGATGTCCGAAAACTGAGTAGGCGGAAAAATTGTCAGCCACGGAGACGAAGTGCGTGCGCGCCGTCGGTTCTTTGCCGGCTCCAGATACGCCAGACTTCGAATCTGAGATGATGCCGCGATCGCGATCCACTATGGCGGCCGAGAGCAAGGGTGCCAGCGCGAGAATGATGGATGTTGCATAGCACCCGGGATTTGCGACCAGAGCAGCAGAGGGTATTTGATCGGCATTCGGCTTCAGTTCCGGAAGTCCATACACGGCGCGCTCTGTCAGTTCCGCCGCGGTCTGGGCGCTGGCGTCTTTGAAACCATAGATGGCGCGATGTTGTTTCTGTTTCAGCCGCCACGCTCCACTCAGATCGACAATTCGCAGGCCACGCGCAATTGCTTCCGGTACCAGTTCGCGGGAAACGTGGTGCGGAGTCGCGAGGAACAACAACTCCACGCCATTCTGCTTCAACGTAGACCATGAAAAGGGCTGGACCGCTGAAGTGCCGTTGGTTTTGCCATTGCCTGAAATAGGGGGCAATCCGGGGAACTCCGCCGTCTCCGCGCTGCGACGGAAGAGCAAGGGTGAATTAGTTCGGGGATGGCGGGCGAGCAGATGAGCGAGTTCCAGCCCGGAATAACCGCTTGCACCGAGAACCGCAGTTTGAAGTCTAGCCGCCATCAGATTGTTTCAATACCCGGCATCCCGTCGAGGCATATTTATCCATTATTATGCATAAATATTCATCTTCTATAGTAAACGGTTTGAGTGCGGTGTCAAGCTTTTCTGATACTTGCGAGAAGAAATATCTATTGGACTGAATGGATCGATGGCATTTACTGTGGAAAGCTGTTTCAGCACGCGAGTGGGAGACTTGCGAAGATATTTCATGCCGCATTTCACGCCGCTTTTACCCCGCGCCGCAACTTTCCGTATAAATTGCTTACCGCATAGAAACAGGAGCAACCCATGACGAAGCAAGTCGAGAGGCGCTCCTTGCGCCAGTCATTTTCCAGATCTATATCTACTCCGGCCCTCTTTCTCGCTATCGCGATGGTGGCAGTCGTATTCGCCGCGCCGGCCACGCCCTGCTTCGCAGAGGACGCGGCGAAGCCAGACCCGGCCGGCATTGCCACCGGGGACAAGAGCAGCGCGGTCGATGCTGCCGGCAATCCCTTTGTGGTTCCGGAACCAACCGACAAAACGGCCCCCGATTATGGCGCCAGCAAGAAGGGGTTCGATGACTATCAAGCTCAAGCCGCGAAAGAGCCGCTCGCAGTCAAGCTTGCCGACAGTGTGGGCCACATTCGCGTCGCCACCAATTTTGCCTGGACGCTGAATACGGGCTATCTGGTGCTATTCATGCAAGCAGGGTTCGCCCTCCTTACCTGCGGACTGGTGCGAAAGAAAAATGTCGCGCACCTGATGATGCTGAATTTTGCGGCTTACGTCTTTGCCTTCCTGGCGTACTACGCCGTTGGATACGCGTTTCAGTTCGGCGCTGTCGCCATCAATGCGGCGCCGACAAATCTGGGCGGTATCCCGACGCTGAATAAGTTTTTAATTGGAAGTGGGCAGTGGGGATTCGTCGGCGGCAAAGGATTTTTCCTCGCCGGTCCGGCTTATGACAGCGCTAGCAATTGCCTCACACTTTTCGAGGTCGTGTTCATGGAGACGGCCGGCTACATCATTGTCGGCGCTATCTGCGAACGTATTACTTTCTGGGCATTTTTACTATGTGAACTTTTTATTGGCGCGATTCTTTATCCCATCTCTGGCTGCTGGACGTGGGGCGGCGGCTGGCTCTCGCAAGTCGGGTCGACGCTGAATCTTGGTCACGGCTATGTTGACTTCGCCGGCTCTACGGTAGTCCACGCAGTTGGCGGTTTCTGCGCCATGGCTCTTGCCATCATCCTGGGCCCGCGCCTCGGTAAGTATGGCCCCGGCGGGCGAATTCGCGTCTTTCCCGCTCACAATATTGTTTATGTCGTGACGGGGACCTTCATTCTGCTTTTCGGCTGGATGGGATTCAATCCCGGTTCGACCCTTGGAGCGACCGACCTGCGCATCTCCGTAGTTGCTGTGAACACGAATCTCTCGGCAGTTGCGGGCTCCGCGGCAGCGATGCTCTTCTGGTATCTCCTGTTTGGAAAACCTGACATCACGATGGCCTGCAATGGCATGTTGGCAGGATTGGTCGCTATCACTGCACCGTGCGCGTTTGTGTCTCCAACCTCATCGGTTGTCATTGGCATAATCGCGGGATGCCTCGTTTGCGGCGGCGTTCTATTCAACGATCGCGTTCTAAAGGTCGATGACCCTTGCGGCGCAATTTCTGTTCATGGCTACTGCGGCTGGCTCGGCGCAGTGAGTGTGGGTATTTTTGCCGACGGCACCTACGGATCTGGATGGAACGGGGTGGGACCAACCACTTATCTCGGGCACGCGGGGCAGGGCGTCACCGGGTTGTTGCATGGCGATACGCGACAATTCCTGTGTCAGCTTATGGGAGCAACGATCTATGCGGCATGGGCATTTGGCGGAACCTTCGTCGTGTTCTGGGCGGTGAACAAAGTGAAAAGCATACGGGTGTCAGCAGAAGTGGAAGAAGAAGGACTGGATGTCCCGGAGTTTGGAATGCCCGCTTATCCGGAAGACGCGGTGGCGCCGGCTTCTTACTGAATTGGGAGTTCGGAGAACGGCGTATCGTTCTTCGAGAGCATCTTGGCCGGGCGGGGACGCCCGGCGCTCCACTTCACACTCTCAGACGCAGCTCGCTTGATGTGCCGCCGGCTGCGGGAACGTAGCATTTCGTCGTGTAATCCATCACCATGCGATCGGCGTTGAAGCGCCAACCCAGCGTGCGTATGGTGCGCTTCATGCGTTGGATCCAGCCGCGCGGCAGACCGTCGCGATCGCGCTGATAATAGAGCGGGACCACCTCGTCACGAAGCACCCGCATCAGATCCTCGCCATCGCGGGTGTCATGGACATTCATATCGGAATGGGTTCTGCCGTTGCCGATGGCGAAACCGTTGAGGCCATCGTAAGCTTCCGCCCACCAACCATCCAGAACCGAAAGATTGAGCCCGCCATTCAACACAACTTTTTGTCCGCTGGTGCCTGACGCTTCAAGCGGCCGGCGAGGATTGTTGAGCCAGACATCGACGCCTTGCGTCAAATGCCGGCCGACATTGATGTCGTAGTCTTCCACGAAGACGAACTTGTCGGAAAATTTCGGATCCCGCATCAACTGGGCAATCTGCTGCAGCACGCGCTTGCCAGGTTCGTCAAGAGGGTGAGCCTTTCCGGCAAACACAAATTGCACCGGACGTTTGGGATCATTGACCATGCTGGCGATCTTTTCGATATCGGCCAAAATCAGATTAGCGCGTTTGTAGGTGGCGAACCGCCGCGCAAAACCGATGGTCAAGGCATCCGGAGTAAGCGCTCGCTCCAGTTGCTGCAAAACGTCTCGCGGTTCATCGCGACGCGCCGCCTGCTTCACAGCACGACGCCGCACGAATTCGATCATCTGCGACTTGAGGTTGCAATGCGTCTCCCAAAGTTCGCCGTCGTCAACGTTGTCGATACCCTCCCATATTTTGGCATCGCTGCCATGCAGTTGCCATCCGGTGCCAAGGTGGCGATCGTAGAGCCGGAACATCTGCGGAGCAAGCCATGTAGGAACGTGAACGCCATTGGTGACGTGCCCGATCGGCACCGAATCTTCCAGTTTGCCCGGAAAGAGTCCAGTCCACATAGCACGTGAGACCTCACCATGCAGAGAAGACACCGCATTGGCATGGCGCGAAAGCCGCAGGCCGAGCACGGTCATGCAGAAACGTTCGTCACTGTCGGGATTCTCGCGTCCGAGCGCCATAAACGCTTCCTTCGAAAGACCGAGGCCCTCGCGCAACGGTCCGAGGTGCTCTTCAATCAGATCAGCATCGAAGCGATCATGCCCGGCGGGCACGGGCGTATGAGTGGTGAAAACCACCTCGCGCGCGACACGCGGTACCGCTTTTTCAAAGCCGATGCCTTCGTCCTCCATACGCTGGCGAACCGCTTCGAGGACGGCAAATCCGCTGTGTCCTTCGTTCAGGTGAAGCACGCCAGGCGTTATTCCGAGAGCTCTCAGAGCGCGCAGCCCTCCCACGCCCAGTAGCAATTCCTGATGGACGCGAACGCGGCCGTCCCCTCCATACAAACGCGAGGTCAACTCCCGGTCCTCGGGCGTGTTGCCATCCACATCGGAATCAAGAAGAAACAAGTCACACCGGCCGACCCTTACGCGCCACACTTTGGCATGGATCGAGCCATGCCGGGTTTCGACCTGCACCACAACCGGTCTGCCGTTCTTGCCGATGGCGACTTCCATGGCAAGTTGATTCACATCGGTTTCGAGATACTCCTCGTGCTGCCAGCCATCGCGATCGAGGCGCTGGCGGAAATATCCCTGGCCATAAAACAAACCGATGCCGACGAGCGGAATGCCAAGATCGGACGCGCTTTTGATGTGATCGCCGGCCAGCACTCCAAGGCCACCGGAATAAACCGGTAATGATTCATGTACCCCAAATTCGGCGGAAAAATAAGCCACCGGACGCGGCCGCAGAATGCCGGCGAGACGCGCTCCCCAGGTGCGCTCCGCATCCTCATATTCACGGAGGCGACGATAGGCGTAGTTGATGCGGCTATGCAACGCAAGTTCGGTAGCGCGTGCTTCGAGCTTCGCGAGCGGATATTCATTCAAGAGCGCGACCGGACTGTGATTGAGCTGACTCCAGCGCAGAGGATCAAGATCGCGAAATAATCCCGAACAATCGTGATCCCAGCTCCACCACATATTGCGGGCGAGGGCCCAGAGACGTTCTTGCGCGGGTGCAATGAAGCGGTCGAGAGTGCGGGCTTCGCTTACGATATGCGCTACCCGATTCGCAGCCTCTGTCAACTGGCGAATTTCCTCTTCGGGAAAGATTCGAGGCCTCAGAGTTTGAACGACCAGAACTCCCTGGAGCACGCCGCGATCGATGAGGGGAACGCCCAGGAACGAATGGTAAGCATCCTCCCCCGCTTCGCTGAAGTATTTGAACCGAGGATGATTCCTGGCGTGTTCAACTGCCACGGGACGAACTTGTTCGGCAACTAAGCCGGTTAGTCCTTCATTGACAGCCATGCGAAGCTTTCCGACGCATTCGCCACGCAATCCGAGCGTGGCCGCCAAAACGAGATTGGCGCGGTCAGGCTCCAGAAGGTAAGCGGAACAGACTTCAGTGCCAAACCGTCTGGCAATCAATGCCACGACGTTCATCAAGGTTTCAGCCGGCTTACCAGGCTCCGTCGCCAAATTCCCGATTTCCTCCAACGTCAGCACATAGCTGGCGTCGAGAGAACAGGTTGCATGATCCTGATCCTGAACTAGCTCATTCGGTTGGTCCAAATCTCAACTCCAATTTGCGTGGCTTTACAATTCACACAGTCGGAAAAAGCCCGCAGCATTTCCGGCAAATAAAAGCGTGCAGCGAAAACCCACCCTAGCCCATTCTAACGGTTGAAAACGAACCTGCTCCACATTAAGGACGTATCTGTTCGTTACCAACGTGCCTCTCGAAGGGTCATACCCTTCATCGCGGGGTGTGGCCACCAAAAAAAATGTACCCAGGTTAAAACTCTAGTATTGTGCCCGGACGAAGTCCAATTGGAATTGTCTATTTCACGTATTAGCCGCGCTCGCATACATTCGCCTGAAAAGTGGAACAAAATTTACAATCGGAGCACTCGAGCAATTATCGTTGCGCAAGGACAAAGGACAAAAGCATGCGCGAAAAAGTAAGCGCGCAGTGTTCCACCAGACTCCTTTGCCTGGCGAAACACAGCGCGCCGTGAGTTAAGAACGCGAAGCGTTCGGGTTAACCTTGCGAAGGATGCAACACGCGGAATGTGCTGCCTCCATTGGACCACACCAACACCAGGGCATCCTGACCGTTCGGCACGTTCGATAGCAACTGCGCCACATCCGATGCGGATTTCACAGGATGTCGATTCACTCCCATGATAACGTCGCCACGCTGCAAGCCGGCATCATCTGCCGGGCTGCCAGGTTTGACCTCCTCGACGATGGCTCCATGGACCGTTCCCGGCGTCTGCAGTTCATTCCGCTGGTCCGGCGTCAGATCGCCGAGACTTAAGCCCCAACGTCCCTTTCCGTGCCCGGCATTGGCAGTCTCCGTGCCTTTATCTTTGTCCATTGCCTCAAGCGTGACCGCAATAGTCATGGGTTTGCTGTCACGATTCACTTGCAGATGAACCGTATCGCCCGGATGTTTTTGTTCGACCATCATCTGCAATTGCCCTGCATCGTTCACCGTTTTTCCGTCGAGTTCGGTGATTACGTCGCCGGTACGCAGGCCAGCCTTTGCTCCAGGCGTATCGGGCTCTACCTCTGAAATCAGCGCCCCCTCAGCTTTGTTCATCTGAAAGAACTTCGCATTGTCGGGAGTAACGTCAGAGATCTGAACCCCGATAAACGGGTGGGTTACTTTGCCATCCTTGATCAGCGTATCGACGGTGGGCTCGACGATTTGAGTAGGAATCGCAAAACCCATTCCCGAGAATGATCCCGAGGACGAAATCAGAAAGGTATTGATTCCGATGAGTTCGCCACGAGCATCAACCAGCGCTCCGCCAGAGTTTCCCGGATTAATGGCGGCATCGGTCTGAATGAATTCTCCTGGCTTGCGTCGATCGCCATCCGGATTGGGGCGGTTCAGCGCGCTGATAATGCCCCGCGTCACGGTAAAACGGTAACCGTACGGGTTGCCAAATGCGAGCACCGTCTGACCGGGACGCAAGCTGCTCGAGCTACCCCAAGGCACGCTCGGGAAATTGCTTCCATTAATCTTGATGACGGCGAGATCCGTTAGCGGGTCCGCGCCTATCAGCTTAGCGGGCAAGACTTCCCGATTGCTCATGGTCACACGAATATCGACAGCACCGTCGATAACGTGGTTGTTAGTGACGATGTAACCATCGGGAGAGATGATCACGCCACTACCCAATCCGTGTTCGATCCGGTTCTGCGGCTGCGAGGGAAAACTAAACTGCCTCCCGAAGGGATTGCCCGGACCAAAAAACTGCTGCATGTCGGGCATGCCTTCCATCTGTGTCGGCTGCTCACTTGACCTTTGACACAACCGTTACATTCACAACCGCCGGCGTAACGCGCGCCGCCAGGGTTTCCATTGCGCGATCGAGCGTCAATAACGCTCCCACGCTATTGTCATCGAGCGCCGCCGCGGCCGGAGCCGGAGCTGCAGCTGCCTTCGCAGACCTTGTGAACGTCAGTGTCGCCACCGACCCCACCACGGCTATGGCAAGCACTGCCACAGCCAAACGCTTTGTCGCAATTTCCTTCCAACGTTGTATCCACATCTTCTTTTTCTCCTTGTACAACTAATTATGTAGTTGTTAACTACAAAAAATTTTTGCCCGACGCTAAATCGAATTAGCCACTGGAACTTTCGCCATCCGTTGATGCGCCGCACTTACAAATGTCACTTGCCACACCTGCACGCTCCATACCGGGCTGTCCAAACTCCCATAATGCGTGGCTTCGATAAAAACCAACGTCTGATATTGCGGCGCAACGCTCTCGCACCTCGCCTTTGCTTGAATTACCTGCGCGTGAACTTCCTGCGCACGACGGACATTCACCCGCGCAGCGCGACTTATTTTGGTGCGGAACCTTCGGCTGCTGCGCCGACGGCGATGACTCACGAGTCCGGAAAGCAGCGGGAACAACAGCCGGCCCTCGCAAGGAGGACTGAAGCGAAGACCGGCCAGCCACGGATGAATAATCAATATTTGAATTACTCACTACGCCGCGATCAAAGGCAACGAACTGTGGCGCGAGGGGCAACACCATCAGGCAGATCACGGCAAATCCGCCGATCATTCCCACCGCCGGCTTCCATACTCGGGTCGCCACTGGCCGATTCGTATCCAGAATCTGCGCGAGACGTATCGACGCCTCGCGAGCTCGATTTACGGCGGCCTGAATCATCGACCACTGCGGTTGCGATAGACGATGCGCCAAACCTTTTTCGAGCAATGAGACCAGGCAGGTAGCGTATCCGTGTGGATTGGCGGTTTCGGCGATCACGGCATCGTCGCAAGCCATCTCGCGCTCCACCGAAAGTTGTTTCTCGATCCACCACACCGCGGGATGAAAAAAGAACACAGCATGCACGATCTTTTGTATGAGATTGGTCCAATCATCTCCGCGGCGCAGATGTGCGAATTCATGCAGCAGAATGACGTTAAGATCGTTTGCCGGCAGCTCCTGCAAGGTCCAAGCGGGCAGAATAATTGTGGGCTTCCAGAAGCCAACAGCAGCGGGCACGCGCACGGATTCTGACGCCGCAATCGTTATAGCCTGGGCTGCGGCTGACTCGCGGGCGCGAATCGCTTCCAACGTCTTGCGGAAGACAGGATCAAGATTTTCTTCAGCAATCGGCATGCAACTGCGCCGCAACTGGAGCACCCGCCAAAATCCCGCAGCCAGTTTCGCCAAAGCGATCAAAACGCCCACCGCCCAAACAGAAAGAACAACCTGCGCCCAGACCCCAGGCAGGGTAATCGCAGGCCTCAAGCTTGACGAGAGTCCTAGCGTCGGAAATGGTGGCCGCCCTCCGCTGAACGCAAACAGCAGAGGAAGCACAGCGACAGCCAGCAACGCCAGGAACCACACTGCAAATCGGGTTCCAGAATTTTGCTTTCGTAATATACGGAGTAGAGCCCAGGCAAAAACGGCAATCAAAATTCCTTCAGGAAGCGCGTTGATGATTCGCTCGATCGAGATCTGCGCGGCTGTCTGCAGCAAGTTCATTTCGCCGTACTCCGATCGAGCATCTGTCGCAGGCGCACCAGTTCTTCCGCCTCAATGCCTTGATCCTCCAGTAGATTCAATACAAGGTCCGCATGCGAATTCTTGAAAAATCTGCCCACCAGGTGCCGTATCTCCGAGCGGGTTGCCTCCTGTTGCCCGACGACTGGCATATAAACGTGAGCCCTGCCGTCCTTTAGATGTTTCAGATAGCCCTTTTTTTCCAGGACGCGGATGGTGGTCAGTATCGAGTTGTACGCCAATGTGGGCTTTTGTTCAATAGAATCAAGGACTTCCTGGACGGTCCCCGAGCGTTTCATCCACAGGACGTTCATGATTCGCAGTTCGGCTTCGGTCAAAGTTCCCGATTGTCTAGGCGGCACTGAACGCCCTCCTAACTCCTTAGACGCATCATTCAAGGAAAGGTAACTAATTATTTAGTTGCATCCTGGGAGTCCTTCGGTTGCATAGGGTGAAGGAATCTCGTTAGGGGCCAAAAGTAATGGTGATCACGGTTTGTGTCTGTGATCTGCCCTGGGCGTAAGTCCATTTCTTTACGGCGGTTATGGCCGACTCACCGAGAATGGGATTGCCTCCCAATAATTCAACATGCCCCACGTTCCCCTGCGGAGAGATGGAAATGCGCAAGCGTACGGTTCCGCCAATGTTAAGCCGCTTCAGCGTCTGGGGATAATCTGGCTCGACCCGTGTAATCAGCCTTCTTTCGGCGTTAGCGGGGAGGCCGATAGTGAGTATCCTCACGCCTTCCACGCTGCTGGCGCTGCTCACATATCCAATCGCTCCCCGCGTCCGTGCTACGTGAGCCACCACTTCGGCATCCGATCCGAACACCTTCGGCAGAAAGCCTTTGCCCGTGAACAAAAGCATTTGGTAATAGGTCTGCAAATCATTCTGGCTAATATCGAGGTACTCTCGGAGGAAGGATTTGTTTACCGGCCCATCTTTTTCCAATACCGGTTCGACCGGCGTATCGTCCGCCAGCGCGTTTTTCTTTTCCAGAAATACCAGTTTCAGATCATCCGCGGAGATCGTATCGGCGCGCACACTTGGGTTGGCAATCACAATGACGTCGCTGGCGAGGCAATTCATTGCAGCGAGGATCGTCAGTCCAGCGGCGGCAAGGAGCGCTCTCCGACATTTCATCGCGTTCTCCTCTGCCACTGCTCGCCTCTAGAAATTAATCCCAGTCCGAACGACGAGAGCATTCGTATTATTCGTAAAGCCTTGCGGGTTTTGCTGTGGATAGAAACCATCCGGATATTCGCTGTTTCCATATCCGTTCATAAAATGCTCTTCCACTTTCACGTTCCAGAATTTTTTCAGGTCAACCCGCGCCGAGATAACTTTGTCGTAGATGTGATTGGCGGGTTGGTGTCCGTTTGGTTAACGTACACCGCACTGAACGCTCCCCAAATAACGCTGGTGATCGTATAGCGGGAATAGTAGGAACCCAGGGCAAGCCGTCTTGTAACCCGGTATGTTCCCGAGACGTACCAGCCGCGCACATCGGTTGCATTATAGGAACTGCCGCCGATAGATGATTTGGTTGCGCCAACTAGCGACGATACTCCGAATCGACACGCAATTTGGCAATGGTATATTCGCCATAGAATTGGTTTGTCCAGTCGGCTTTGGAGTACTCCACATATGGCGATGTCACCACGTAGGTTAAACGGATTTACGCTGATACCCCTGCCGGTGATGTCCTCATTCATCCGCGATGCTCCGATCAGCAGACCTTTGAGCGGAGTATCCCAACGCAAATCGGCGCCGTATTGCAGGCCAGCGTAGCTTTTGAAATAGATTCCATACTGTGAAAAAAGATAGGGATAACCGCTATAAATGCTGTCACTGCGACGGCCGGCATACGCCGTATAAGAGAGATCGCCGTATGCCGCCTCAGGGAAACATTGCCGTAGATATCGCCGCCCGAGTGAGCGATGGTCGCGTCGCGAATATCGGTTGGATATACACTCTGCGGAAGCAGCGCAAAAACGTGAAGAAAATCGAGGTCTTGTGAATCGGTATAGAGACCGAGAGCAGTTTTGACTTTGCCGCCACGGATACCGAACCAGTTCCTGAAACGGTAGTCCGCAACCGCCCAGTCCAGGGAGGGATGATACTGCCCGAGCTGGCCGAGATTGCGATCGTATAATTGTGCCCCGACGCGAAGCTTAGGAGTGACCTGGGTGGACAGGTTGATTCCGAAGTCTGTGAACGCCATGCTGCCTTGACTGCTGTTCATCGTCAGCCAATTGTTTGTGTTCGTATAGACAAACCCCTGCGATACGAACCCATGTATCTCCACCTCGCGACCAAGAAGGCTGAAGTCCTGTGCCTGCAGGCAGAGTTGGCCGAAATACGAGGCAGGCAAAGATCGATCCGAGGATAAAGCGGCGCACACGGACTCCTTAATGATCTGTCAGGAACTACATCGGCTGAATCATGGAAAGCGTGAGGTCGCGCACCTGGTAGGAGTCGGGTGTAACAATGACGCGGGTTACTGCCTGGCAAAGAATAGTTGAAAATACGCAGGCAACGATAGGGGACGGTTCGCGAAGTATCATCACCCTCGAATTTTTCCTAGATACAGAGCCATTCCTACCACCGCATCAATTCCGAGCGCATCGAGACTGTCGATTTCGTGTTGTTCGGTAATACCACCGGCGACCACCAGATGCCGTTCCGTTGCGTGTCGAATAGCATGAACCGTATCCATTGCGATTCCCCCCATCAAGCCTTCGGTGTCGATGTGGGTATAAAGAAAGGTTTCGCAGAAAGGTTCCAGCTCGCGAATCATGTCGACGGCAGTGATGTTCGTCTGTTGGCGCCAGCCGTCGATGGCAACTCGACCTCCGCGAGAATCGAGAGCAAATATCAACGCCGCTTTCGGGACTGTATCCGCAAGCCGGCGAGCGTGCTTGCGATTAATACGGCCATCGGTCAACAACGCTGAGCCGATAATCACCTTACGTGCCCCCAGGTTCAGAAGCTCCTGCGCAGTTTCTGGGTCGCGAATGCCACCACCTAGCTGACAGGGTAATTGGCCGACAATGTGTTTCACGAGCGAACGGTTATCGCCAACGCCGCGCGCTGCGTCGAGGTCGATCAACTGCACCATGGGGTATTTTGAAAACCGGTCGATCCAGTAATCGAAGTTGTCGAACTCCAATTTCTTCGTTTCTCCCTGGACCAACTGAACAATTTTGCCTCCCATAAGATCGATCGACGGAATCAGCATGGCCACCTCACCGGCACGTTGGCGGCTTGCAATTCGCGTTTCAATTGTCCGATGTTCTCAATACCAAAATGAAAGATGGAAGCCGCCAATGCCGCATCTGCGCGGCCATCTTCGAAAACCTCGATGAAGTGTTGTGCCGAACCGGCCCCGCCCGAGGCAATCACGGGAATGGAAACGGCATCGGATGCCATTCGCACTAATTCACAATCGAATCCCGCTTGCGTGCCATCGCGGTCCATGGAAGTGAGCAGAATTTCCCCCGCGCCGCAATCAGCAGCCTCTCTTATCCATTGCAGCGCGTCCCGCCCCGTCGGCGTGCGTCCGCCTGCGACAAACACCTCGAAGATTCGGAGGCGTCCCTTTACGCGCCGCGCATCGACGGCTACTACGACTGCTTGAGAACCAAAGCGAGCAGCGATCTTTGCAATGAGCGTCGGATCCTTGACCGCAGCCGAGTTGATGGCAATCTTATCGGCGCCGGCTTCGAATACGGCCTCAGCATCCGATAGTTCGCGGATTCCGCCGCCCACGGTGAAAGGAATAAATAGGGAGCGGGCCGTCCGCGAGACAATATCAAGCATCGTATTACGTTTACTGCTCGTAGCCGTGATATCGAGCAGAACGATCTCGTCCGCTCCATCGCGAGCATGAGCCGCGGCGCATTCCGATGGATCGCCTGCATCGCGCAGATTAACGAACTGAACACCTTTCACGACGCGGCCGTCATCTACATCGAGACAGGCGATAATGCGCTTGGTGAGCACTCATTGAACTCCAGAATTGGCCTCGCAGAAGACAGTCAAAGCCCGGCCTCACAAAAATTCTTAAGAACGGCAAGGCCAACTGTCCACGACTTTTCCGGATGAAACTGCACGCCGAAAATATTGCCCTGTTCGATGACCGCAGAAAACGGCGCTCCGTATTCGGTCGACGCCGTCGTGGCGGTACCGACCGGCGCCTGAAAAGAATGAGTGTAGTAAACGAAAGAATCGGATGCGACATGGCGCAGCAATCGCGACCCTTCGCGAACTGTTAGTGAGTTCCATCCAACGTGGGGCGATTTTACCGAAGCAGGAAAACGCTGGCACCTGCCCGGAAGAATTCCTGCGCCTGCGAATTCTGGAGCCTCGTCACTACCTTCAAAGAGCCATTGCATCCCCAGACAGATACCGAGGAATGGCTTGCCGGCGTTCATACTTTGCAGGACGGTTTCGCGCAACCCCTTATTGTCGAGAGCGCTTAATGCGCTGAAATGACCGACACCGGGCAGCACGACCTTATCCGCCCTCGCGATGACTTCAGTTTGCGCGGTTATGGCGACTTTGGCACCGAGATAATCAAACGCCTTCTTGACCGAATTCAGGTTGCCGGCGCCGTAATCGACGATCGCGATCATAGCAGTCCCTTGGTGCTCGGCAGCATGCGCCGCAGTTGGCGGTCGCGAGAGCAGGCGAAGCGCAACGCGCGCGCAAAGGCTTTGAACAGCGCTTCGATCTTATGATGGCTCGACCGCCCATACATCACCCGCAGATGAACATTGGCGCGTGCTCCGCGTGCGAAACCTTCAAAGAAGTCAGATAAGAGTTCCGTTTGCAGGTCGCCGACCCGCGTCGCGCGAACCTTAGTCTGAACGACCGCCACCGAGCGGCCACCAAAGTCCACTGCCGCCAGTCCGAGAGTTTCGTCCATGGTCATAAGAAAGTAGCCGGCTCGCAGAATGCCGCGGCGGTCTCCGAGAGCCCGGTCAAATGCCTCACCAAGGCCGATACCAACGTCCTCCACAGTATGGTGCTGATCGACGTCCAGATCGCCTGACGCGCAGAGCTTCAAATCAAATCCACCATGCCGCGTGAACAACTCCAACATGTGATCGAGAAACCGGATTCCGGTGGAGACTTCATAGTTTCCATGGCCCTCAATGGTGAGAGCAATTGTTATCTCGGTTTCCGCCGTTTTGCGGTGCAGTTTAGCCTTCCTCATGACCGATGACCGCACCCGTTGTGCAGATTTGCTGCCCTGCGAACCTCAAGCATTCGGCCACGGAAGGCCTCCGCGTGCCCCTTCAATCCCTCGGCGTTAGCGAGCGCAACACCTGCCGACGCTATGCGTCGGATTCCTTCGCGCGAAATTTGCTGGCATCCGATGACACGTACGAAATCCTGCACGCTGAGGCCGCCACGCACCCGAGCCATCCCGCCAGTAGGCAGCGTGTGGTTGGATCCAGAAATGTAATCGCCCGCGGCCTGTGGTGTGAACTCATCCAGGAAAACCGCGCCCGCATGCTGCACCGCCGCCGCTAGCTCCGCCGGAAGTGTGAGATGCTCTGGAGCGATGCGATTCGACAACTCAACCGCGTGTTCAAGCGAATCGACCAAGAGAATGGCGCCACGACGGCAAAGAGATTGCGCGGCGACAGGGTTGGCGCTGGTGCGCCTATGCACCTCTTTCTGAACTTTTGTTGCCAACGCGCGCGAAGTGGTTATGAAAACGCACAGAGCATGAGGATCATGTTCCGCCTGGGCGACAAGATCGGAAGCGATACATGCGGGATCGCCGTCTGCGCTGATAACGATAGCTTCTGTAGGACCAGCCAGGAATTCAATGGCGCAATCGAAAGCAACCATTTTTTTTGCTGAAGTCACGTATCGATTGCCTGGGCCAACGATCTTATCAACCCGCGGAATCTCTTCCGTGCCGTAGGCAAGCGCGGCTATCGCCTGTGCTCCGCCGACACGATAGAATTCGCGCACACCGAGGAATGCAGCAGCGGCCAAAGTCGCGCGGGCCGGCCGCGGAGAAACAACACGAATCTGTCCGACTCCAGCGACCTGCGCGGGAATGACAGTCATCAGCACGGTGGAAGGCAAGGGGTAACGTCCGCCCGGCACGTAGCAACCGACCGATTCGAGAGAACGCACCAACTGTCCCACACAAACGCCAGGCTGAATTTCGCGACGCCATTCGTGCGGCGACTGCCACTCCGCATAACGGCGAATGTTTTCCGCTGCGTGCTTGATCGCGTCTTGCAACTCTGGATCAGTTTGTTGCCAGGCATTTTTCAACTCGACCTCGGAAACGCGGAGCGGTTCGTCCTTGCCCAAACCGTCAAAACGGGAAGCATAGCGACGGACCGCGCGATTACCGTTACGCCGGACGTCACTCACAATGCGTCGAACGGCGGGATCGACCTCAGCTAGATCGGTCGCGAAGCGCCCAGCTAGCGCCCTTACAAACCGGGCCTGGCCAAGGCCTTCGAGAATGCGCATTGCGTTCTTCCGCGTTGCGTTCTTCCGGATCACATGATCACCTTATTCAGCGGATATTCAACAATGCCTTGCGCATTCGCTTGTTTCAGTTTCGGAATCAGAGTCCACGCAGTATTCTCTTCGATGATCGTGTTCACTGCGACCCACTCTCCATCAGCCAGAGGCGCGACGGTGGGATTCTTTAACGCCGGCAAAAGACCGAGCACGGCGGGCAGATCGGGTTTGCGAACATTAAGCATCAGTCCAACGCGCCCGTGCGCAGCCATTGCCCCACTAAGCATGACGGCGAGATTCTCAATTTTTTCTCGCCGCGAAGGATCAGCCCATGCGGCCTTGCTCGCGATCAGTTGCGGGTTCGATTCCAACACTGTTTCGAGGATTCGCAGATGATTGGCCCGTAGCGAACTGCCGGTCTCGGTGACCTCAACGATCGCATCGGCCAGCAGGGGCGGCTTCACTTCCGTCGCTCCCCAGGAAAACTCAACCCGTACAGATATGTTCCTACCCGCGAAATAATTGCGAGTAAAACTGACGAACTCGGTAGCAATGATGCGACCATCGAGATCTTCAAGCTTCTGAAACGCGGAACTTTCCGGCACAGCGAGCACCCACTTCACCCTTCCCATACTTTGTTTTGAATAGATGAGATCGACGACCTTGACTACCTCCAGGCCACTTTCAAGCACCCAGTCCAGGCCGGTTAATCCCGCGTCCAGCGCCCCGTGGTCGACGTATCGCGCCATTTCCTGGGCACGAATGAGCATACATTCGATCTCGGGATCGTCAGTCGCCGCGAAGTAAGATCGCGCGTTGATGTAGACGCGCAGTCCGGCTCGCGCGAAGAGGCTGAGTGTAGCTTCCTGCAAACTTCCCTTCGGAATGCCGAGTCGCAGTTTCATCATCACGCTTTATCTTGCGCAAATTTGTCCTGCTCAAAGAGCGCAGGACCAAGGGCGGCAGTTCCAAGCGAAAGTTGCTCGGTAAAGCACGATCGCGTTCCCTTATGGCAGACTTTCCCCTCACCGAGCACGCTGACGCGCATTAAAACTGTGTCCTTATCGCAATCCGTCCACGCAGAAATCACCTGCAGACGATTGCCGGACGTTTCTCCTTTGGTCCAGAGTTTCTGATGAGTGCGGCTGTAAAACGTCACGAATCCTGTGTGGAGGGTCATATTCAGCGCTTCCCGATTCACAAAGCCGACCATCAGCAATTCCCCGCTGTCCGCGTCCTGAATAACCGCAGGCGCCAAGCCCTGCATCTTCTCAAAATCGATCTCCATGAAGCCTCCTAAATTAGAAATTCGGCGGCAGCCTTTCGGCGAACCCAAAAGCAAAAGCCCGCTGCGCGAGATTTGCGCCGGCGGGCTTGGATTTTTTATAAGTGCTTTGGTTATCCGCGCTCCCCCGCCGACACAGTCATCGTATGGTGATGATGGTGATAGCAGTGAGTCAGGACAGCCATATCAAGCAATACTAGGCTGGTTGGAATGTGGATGTCAATTCTGTCGTTCGTTTGCGGCGTTCTGAACTCTCAGTCCGTTGACGGCGCTTGCGAAAAGAAACGCCAGATCTCTGCGCTTGCGTTAGGGCCTTTGGGATCGCCGTATTTGCTGGGTCGAGGAGAGCCCGACCACGCATGAGCAAGGCCATCGATTATCCACTTTTCCATCAAAGGGCGACCATCGGTTTCAGCGTAAATGTGCTGTTTGTAGGCATAGCCATCCATCACTTTGCCTTCGGTAACTCTTTCAGTGAGGCTAAATCCGTTCTTTCCGAATATCGACGCCAGACACGCATTGGTCTTTCTCCACTGAGTGACCAACTGATCGGCATTCACGGGATTTACGCGGAGATCGGCCGTTCCGTGAAAGACGATTACGGGCATGCGGCGCCGGTTTTTGCGTGCCAGCCCGGCACTCATCGCTTCAAAAGCAAGTTGCCCCTGGGTCAACGGATCGGGGCCACCGTGCTTCATCACCGCCAATCCTTCAGAAAGACTAGACGCTGCTTTGAATTCCGTTCCCGCTGCGATGGCTACGGCTCTGAAGACATCAGGGTAAGTTGCCGCCAGGATCGAGGCCATCGCGCCTCCAGCGGAAATGCCCGCCACGTAAATTCGTTCGCGATCGATGTTATGAGTACAGAGAACCTTGTCGACGACGGCAGCCAGGATCGAAGGTTCTCCTGCGTCACGCTTCTGATGTTTTGGATGAAACCATCGCCAGCACTTCATCGGATTTGCGAGGCGCGTTTGTTCGGGATAGGCGACCAGGAAACCGTTAGCTTCGGCAATTTCGTTCATGCCTGAGACTTCAGCCATGTCTTCGGCGGTGTGAGTGCAACCGTGGAGCAGCATGACGAGCGGGCAGGCGCGCTGCATGTTAAGCGTGGAGGGCACCCAGAGTTTGAAATTGCGCGTGCCACCTGCGGCGTGAGCGCTCCCGAAAATCCATCCCGATTTGATTAAGCGTCGTTCAGTTGAACTTGACTGAGGAAAGCCTGATTCTGCCATGATGAGTACGTGCCTTGGCGCTTCGCTATGTCAAAACCGGCGAACGAAGGCGCCCGTTCAGTTCACAAATCAGATCGGCGATTTTTGCGGCGCCGTATTCTCCGAGGACGATGGAGTAATGCGTGGTGCCGGCGAATTTGTGATCTTCGATTTGAGGGAGGCAGGTTCGGAACTGTTCGGCTAGCGCATCTGGAAAAAGCGGTGGTTGCCCCGGAATGAAGCCGTGCTCGGCGCGAATTAGCAGCGTGGGCACGTGAATGGATTTCAGGCGCGCGGTGATTGCCTCCGGCTGAAAGGCTTCGCGCAAATCGGCCACCACTGCGGCTTCCGAGGCTTTGGGCTGTACAGGCGAGTCGCCGCGGACTTCGTAATCCAAAAAGGCTTCCACCCAGGGATTCCATTCCTCGGCAGGAAAGTGCGGCTGGCTTCGCCAGAAATTGCGATAGGCCTGGCGTGACGGATGGGTCTGGCGCAACTGTTGGATGCGAAGCGCAAGCGCGGCCGCGACGCCCTGTCCAGCCGAATCCGAGAGCGGGGTATTCGGTACGAGACCTCCGTCAATCAGCACGAGGCCGGAAACAAGGCCAGGTTCTTCAGCAGCCAGCGCGGTTGCGATGAAGGCGCCCATGGAATGGCCGATGACGATGCTTGGAGCGAAATCCATCGCGCGCATCGCCGCAGCCACATCGCGCGCGTGCTGGACAAAACCGTATGGTTCGGGAGGTTTATCGGAGTCGCCTCGTCCCCTGAGATCGAGCGCGAAAAGGGCGCATCGACCCGCCAGTCGTTCGGCGATGCCGATGAAGTTCATGTGAGAAGCCGTCAGGCCATGCAGCGCAACCACCGCGGCGGCGCGGCCTGGCCAATAACCGAAGGCGAGTTCTACTCCGTCTCCGGATACGCGTCCGAGTGCCTGCCGTGTCACTCTGATGGCGCCTTTCGAAAGCGTGTTCCCCGGAGTCATCCCCTGCCCTTCCGCCTCCCTTTCGATCGGACGCTTCTGCGAATCATAACCTGCATTTAAAAGTTCAGCTTCATCGCAAACTGAATCACGCGTGGCCCGGTACTTGTCTCCAGAATCTGTCCAAAGCCTGGGGAAGCGATTACGTTGTCTGGATTTTGGAAGGCCACAGTATTGAATGCGTTGAAGAATTCGGAGCGGAATTCAAGTTTCGTTCGCTCGGTGATGGGAAAGAATTTGACAACGGAGATGTCGACGTTCTTCTGGTCCGGACCTTTCAGGATGTTGCGGCCGGTATCGCCGAAGCCACCCGCTGCGTCGGCCGTCGCGGCCGAAAAACATGCTGTATTGAAATACATTTGGCGGCGCGACTGCACGCTGCCGCCTTCCGCAGGATTACAACCGGGCACGTAGTTGGCGCGCGCCTGGATGAAAGCGGTGTCGTTGGTAAGCACCGAGAACGGAGTGCCACTCTGCAGTTGGATGACGGTGTTGAGTTGCCATCCATTGGCCGCCTGCCGCACGAAGCCTGAACCGCCCTTATAAAACTTGGGGAGATCATAGATGCCGCTAAACACAAAGCGATGTCGGCGGTCGTAGTCGGAGCTCGCCCAGTTGTTCAACTGACCGGGCGCCTGGTTCCCGGGCACAACCGTAACGTCGCTGGTGCCCGTGGGGTCGCCGGAATAATCATCGAGCGAATGGCTCCATGTATAGGCAGCGAGGAATTGCAGTCCGTGCGTGAAGCGTTTGGTTACGCTAGCGCGCAGAGAGTTGTAGGCCGAGTTGGACGAACTCTGCATGGTGTGCACGCCGAATCCTTGAACTGCCAAACTCGATAGTCCGGGATAGTAGGGACCTGCCGGTCCCAATGCGGTTTGTATGATCCCCTGGTTTAGATCCACGAGCCGATACATTTTACGGCCGGTTGAACCTGCGTAGGCGACGTTTAACATCCAATTGTGGGCAAACTCATTCTCAATTCCAAGGCTGTACTGCTGAATGTAAGGGGTACGGAAGTCGTGAAGATCGGGGTAGATTCCGTTCGCGGAAACTGCCTGCAAGCTGACCGGAAAAAGAAAACTAGGAGATCGCGGCAGGTATGCCGGCGGACCACCAAAAGGAAATACTGCCGCATTGTTGAAGAGCAGCGGAAACTGGTTTGGCTGCGGAACCTGAACGAACGGAGTCGCGATTGGCGTCAGAAACGCCTGGGCCAGTGTGTAGTACGGGAAGTCGAGGATTTGATTGTTGAGCAGACGCGAATTTGCGCGGTCATAGTAGACGCCGTAGCCGCCGCGCACGACGATGCGGTTTGAGAAGCCCGACGGCTGCCAGGAAAAACCAACGCGGGGAGCAAAGTTATTTTTGTCTGGGGCAACCAGCGAGGGCCGCCCAAGCGGCACTCCGGGCAGCGGGTTTTTTGCATTCGAAGCCTGCACGAATCCGCCGGTAACCGCCACGCCGCCGCCGTAGGCTACCGGAATCGCAACTGTTGTGATCAGGTCTGGATCAAATCCAACAAAGCGGCCTTGCGTGTCCGTAAACGGGCCGAAGTAATCGTAGCGTATGCCCAATGTGAGCGTAAACCGGCTCGTTGCCTTCCAGTCATCATTGACAAAGCCATTCAAATCATAAGCGCGAACATTGCGATTATTGAGGCCTGACCCCATGATGGTGAGGCCCGCGGTATCGCCAAAGCCTCCCAGGAAATCGGCAAAGGGACTGCCGGAAAATCCGAGAAAGAACATCTGCCCGCGGGTGTAGAGATTAAAGATCTCGTCCAGGCTGTGACGCTTATACTCTCCACCGAACTTGAAGCTGTGGCGCCCTTTCTGCCAGCTTAGGGTGTCGCCGAGCGTGTAGGTCTTCTCGACGCCGGCATTATCAGCAAAAGGGCTGGCTCCCAAGTCGAATTCGTTCGCTACCGAAATTTCCGGCATTCCGGGAAACAAAGTGCCCAGAGGCGAAGAGATTCCCAGTTGGGCGGATGTGAAGGGTTCCTGTGGTTGTGAACCGGTGGTGATGAATCCGAAGCCAAAACGAAGGTCATTCACCAAATGCGAAGAAAAAATGTGCGTATCATCCAACGACAGCACTCTTTGATTCAGATTCGCGGTACCACCAAAGCCGGGCACGGGCAGGGCATTCGCAAGCCCGAAGAGATTAAACAAAGCCTGCGTAGTCGGATTGTTCGCGGCGAAAAATTTGGCGGACAGATGATTTTTTGAAGACACCTGGAAATCGAGGTTGGTGTTGAACTGATCTTCGCGGAATTTGGATATGCCGACAACCGGCGTGGAGCAGAAGCCGTTTTGCGCGATACAGTTGCCGGGCGCCGAAGGAATTACGAATGAGCCGTTGGGCAACGTCGCCTGGAGCAGAAACTGGGCGGTCGGACTCAAGCAAGACGGCGTCGCGGCGAGACACAAGGTCAATGGGCTGGCTGGATTTGCAAACGACGCTGCCAAGGCATCAATGGCCGCAGTCGATCGGTCGTTGGTAAGGTTGGAGGGAACTTCTACGGTGTCGATGGAATTAAGCAACGATGTGCCATTGCGCTCACGGCTCCCCTGATAGGAGACAAAAAACCACAGCCGATCTTTCACAAGCGGTCCGCCCAGGGTGCCTCCAAATTGGTTGCGCTGGTATTGCGGGCGCGGTACTTCTGCATTGTTCAGGAAGTAGTTGTTGGCATCGAGATCGGTATTGCGAAGAAATTCGTAAACGTTTCCGTGGAGGGCGTTGGTTCCGGATTTTGTAACCGCCGCGACGACGCCGCCTGCGACGCGTCCCTGGGACGCATCATACTGGCTGGTTTGAACGATGAACTCATCGAGAGTGTCGGTGGCGGGAACCGCAAGATTCGGGGTCGAACCGGTGCCGATGGAATTCGCGTCGGTGCCGTTGATGATCACCGAGTTTGAAGTTGCGCGCATGCCATCGACATAGATGGGAGCCGCGCCCCGACCAAGCTCCGATGAGCTCTGCACTGGGCCCGATGTCCCCGGGGTGAGTGTCAGCAACTGGAAGAAGTTTCTGGTCGGGAGTGGTAACTGCCGGATCTGCTCCTGTTCAATGACCGTGCCTTGCGCGGGGCTCTCGGTTTGCAACAACGGCGCCTCTGAGGCGACCTCAACCACTGCATTCTGCGAGGCGACCGCGAGCGGCATATCCTGATTGGTGGTTTCGGTAATGCGGACAACGACGGACTCCGCCGTGGCTTTGCTGAAGCCCGACTTTTCCGTGTCCACGCGATAGGTTCCGGGAGGGACGAGCGAAAAAGTGTAGTGACCGGTTCCATCGCTGAAGGTCGTGCGTTGCACCCCGGCCGAGCTGGTTAGCGTGATCTTTGCCCCGCTGACGACGGCGCCGCTGGCATCTTTGATGACTCCGGTAATTTGTCCCGTCGTGGGCGATTGCGCCGACGCAAGACTGGCAAACAAAAGAAAACTTACCAGAGTGACAAACGGAATAGCCCTTCGCAATTGCATACCGTCTCCTTAATGTTTAGCCACGTGATGTTCTGCCGCCACGCCTCTCGCGCCGACGCTTGCGTGGACAACTCCCGCCTATTTACGCCGCCCCGATTTGACGCGTCCCCCGGTGTAAAGAAGAACCAGCTGATCGATCGCCTCGTCATCACTCATGCCTAAATGCCGTTTTGCGCCAAAAAGTTCTTCGGTCAAAAAGTATGTAAAAAAATGTAGATAGATGGTCGTGTAGGCGAGTGATGGATCAACCCCTTCGGGGAACGCCACTTTGGCGCCTCGGATCACCGCGCTCGCATAAGTTCGAAGCCCTCCGGCAATTTCGCGAAAACTATGAATGAAGTGCTTGTGGCGGAACTCAACGACATCGATATACATCAGGCGCCAATAATCGAGATTTTCAGAGACCACGCGGCCGATCGCTTTGGCCAGCGCCCGCAGCGAGTCCGGGTCGAGCGACGCCATCAGGGGGATCAGCTCCTTCTGTCGGAGAGCCTCCATTTTTCGGCCTAGGGTATTCGCCAGGGCGATGAAAATGTCCTCTTTCGTTTCGTAGTAGATATAAAGCTTGCCCATGGAAATGCCGGCCTTCTTGGCAATTTCGCGAACCGTGGTGCCGTGGAATCCCTTGCGCGTGAAAAGCTGCAGCGCCGCCCGCTCGATCTTGAGCTTGTTCTTCTCAACCGTGCCGTGGAGCAGCCTGGGCATTTATTTTCTATCGAGTTCTGTATATCAAAGCGAGCGCTCGCTCTCTATAGCAAGCCGTAGAGGTTTTACCCCGATTCGAGTTATCATGTCAAGAAAATTTTGCAGACAGCATACGAAGGAGACATTCGGTGAAGGGAAAAGTTGCCATCGTTACGGGCGCCGCCAGTGGTATTGGGTTCGCGATCGCTAAAGCATTCGCCGAGGCTGGCGCCAACTGTGTGATCGCCGATCTTGACCCGGTTGCCTGCGACCGTGCACGATCCGAACTGGCTGCCCTGGGGCCAGCCTGCGACTCCGTTGCTACTAATGTCGCCGAAGCTGTCGAAGTCCGGCGGCTTGTCGATGCCGCGATGGACAAATTCGGACGCATAGACATTCTGGTGAACAACGCCGGCTTGCAACACGTTTCGCCTGTGGTGGATTTTCCGGAAGAACGGTGGAACTACCTGATCGGAGTCATGTTGACCGGCACATTTCTCGCCTGCAAATATGCCTTGCCGCACATGATCCGGCAGAAGTGGGGAAGGATTATCAATATCGACTCGCTGCACGGCAAAGTTGCTTCGCCTTTTAAAGCTGCTTACGTTGCCGCGAAACATGGTGTGCTGGGATTGACGAAGGTAGTGGCTCTTGAAGTGGCTGAGCACAACATCACGTCGAATGCGATTTGTCCGGCGTATGTGCGCACTCCGCTGGTCGAAAAACAGATTCAGGACCAGGCGAAGAGACATGGCATTTCGGCTGAAGATGTGGTGCGAAAGATTATGCTTGAGCCAGCCGCCATCCGAAGGCTGCTTGAACCTGAGGAGGTGGCTACGCTGGCCGTGTACTTGTGTTCGGACAAGGCCTCAGGAATTACGGGTGCGGCCATCGACATCGATCTCGGATGGACGGCGCGTTAGGACTGCTGCAGTTGACGTCGCCAATCTAGTTCTTCGACAAAGGATCGCGAATCACGCCATCCTGCCTTGACCTTGACAAAAAGTTCGAGAAACACTTTGGTTCCAATCATTTTTTCGATGTCCAGGCGCGCTGCGCTTCCAATTTTTTTTAGCATTTGGCCGCCTTTGCCTAACAGGATCGCCTTCTGGCCTTCGCGTTCGCAATAAATCACAGCGGCAATTCGCGTCAGCCTCGAACTCTCTTCGAACTGTTCAATCACTACTGACACTGCGTGCGGCACCTCTTCGTGCGTCTGCATCAGTACATGTTCCCTGATCAATTCAGCTGCCATGAAGCGGATCGGCTGGTCGGTGACCTGATCGTCGGGAAAATAGCGCGGACCATTGGGCAATGCCTTCAATACGCATGACAGCAAATCATCCAGACCTTTTTTCTTCAGCGCCGAAATCGGCACGATCTCCTGGAAGCTGTGCAGCGTTTGAAACTGCGCAATCAGCGGCAGCAGTTTGCTTTTGTCGGTTACGAGATCAATTTTGTTAACCAGCAAAAAGATTGGTGTGTCAGCCTTCTTCGCGATGTCGAGAACGAGAGAGTCTTTGGCGTCCCACTTTTTCTTAGCGTCGACGATCATCAGGATCAGGTCGCAACCCTCGAGCGCCTCGCGCACTTCAGACATCATTTTGCGTCCCAGCGACGAACCGGAACGATGAACTCCGGGCGTATCAATCAGTACGATTTGTCCGGCTTCTCTTCCCTTTTGCTTGGGGACATTGATGATGCCAAGAATACGGTTGCGCGTGGTCTGTGGCTTGGGCGAGATAATGGCCAGTTTTTCGCCGACCAGCGCGTTCAGCAGCGTGCTCTTTCCCGCATTGGGACGACCAAGAATGCAAGCAAATCCTGAATGAAAGGACATGAAGACAGGCTACTAGGTTGTGAGTGCGAATGTCAGCAAAGCATTGTGCGGCCGCTCCGACTAGCGAGAGTCAATACAGACCCCCCTATATCTTTGATCTATTGAAATCATGGGTTGGGGACGAAATATTCAGCAATGCAGTGGGCGCCCAAATTTCGGCGCTGACGTTTGGCGACATGCAGAGAAGCAGAAGTGTAAAGCTCGCAAGACTTCCCAAAGACCTGACGAACGTGGCCACGGTTATCTCCTCATCTTCAATTAGACTTAACTTTGCTTAGTAAGTCGGAAAGCTCAGATTACCCGTTACAGTAACTTCATTTGCTTCGGAATCGCTGTGGTAATGCGCACGCGCTCGACACGGCGGTCAGTGGAGTCCAGCACTTCAAACTTCAGGCCTTCGTCTTCAATGACTTCGCCTTTTTTTGGAATGCGCCCCGCAATTTCACTGACCAATCCGGCGATGGTCGAGGATTCATGCCCGTCTGGACGCATTCCGAAGAGTTCATCTAGCCGGTCGACATCCATGTTGCCTGGGACTATGTAAGAGTGGTCGTTCTCCTGCACGACTTGCGCTTTCTCATGCTCATCTCCTATTTCGCCAACAATCTCTTCCACCAAATCTTCGATAGTAACAAGGCCGGCCACGCCTCCGTATTCGTCTACCACTATCGCCATACGGATGTTACTTCGTTGCATCTCACGAAGCAGATCACTTACTAACTTGCTCTCGGGGACAAAGTAAACGTCCTTGCGCATTAGCGTCGATACGGTTCGGGTGTGCGCCTCCGAGTCGGGGACTTGCAGCACATCCTGCGTATGGAGAATACCTTTTATATGGTGAATCGAACCCTCATATACAGGGATGCGCGAGAACGGTTTGACTCGAAGTAACTCGACAATTTGTTCGACTGTGTAGTCAGACGGGACAGCAACCATTTCGGGACGAGGCTTCATGGCTTCGCGAACGGTCTTGCCGCTGAATTCAACGACGGACTGGATCAGGTCGCGATCGCCTTCCTGAATGATGCCCTCTTCCTGTCCCGCTTCGATCAGGGCATCGACTGCCTCGGACGAAGTTTCTGGTTGCGCGTCGACGTGCTCGCGGGTTAGAGCGGTGACGGACTGGCAGAATCCGAGCACCAGCGTTACCGGCAAAACGGCATAGATCAGTGTGCGTAAGAGAAGTGTCCAGTCCGCCAGCCAGCGTCCCTGGGTTCTGGCGAAAAAAACGAAGGGCAGCAGGCGGTTGAAAAAAATAACAATCAACACCAGGCTGAGAGTAGCTTCGAGAACTTCGTAGATGCTCCAGGCGCGATCGCGAAACACGGTGAAGCCGACGATCATGGCAATGGCCGCCGTGACCAGTTGGGTGAGAATCGCCATCGAAAGCGCAGCACGCGCCCGTGTCACGCCGAGCCGCGGCTCCACGATCTGCTCAAAGGCGTCGATATTGGCCTGAAAATCGCGCGAGAGGAATTTGCCGATCTCCTGATAAAGGCGATCGACATAGGAGACGAGCGTCAGCAGGAAAAAGAGCAATGCGAGCGCGACTGCTACGCCGATCATGTTAGCGATTCCTCGTAGCGGGCCGAGCCGCGACAGCAGTTGGAGCGGGCGGTCGCGTGATTCGTTGTTTCTTCATTCTTGCGATCGTCATTTTTGCGCTTGTCACGCTTGCACTCGACATTTTTGCGCTCCGCGATTGTTCCATCCTAGTGCGTTCGATCGAAACTCGTTCGATCAGGCCTGATGGAAGGCGAAGTTTTGCGCGCAGCTCTTTTTCGCGGCGCGCCATCTGCCCCTTGTCGCGCTCGTGATCGTAACCGCGGAGATGCAAGATGCCGTGCAACACAAGGATTTTAATTTCTTCGGCGGGCGAGTGGCCGAGGGCATGCGCATTCTTGGTTGCGATTTCCGCCGAAATGGCGATCTCGCCCGCGAACTGTCTTTTTCCGTCGGACTCGGCGGGAAACGAGAGCACGTCGGTCGGCTTGTCCTTCCCACGGAAACGACGGTTCAGGGATTTTATTTCGGCGCTCGTCGCTATCAGCACGTTGAGCGTACCCTTTAATCCCGCGGCATGACGCGCGCGAGCCACAAAGCGATCGAGCGCCAACTCGGTGAGACCTGCAACGCGCTTTTGGAAGATGACCAATTGCCTACCGTTATTGTCATCCTGGACAAGGATCCGCAGCAAATATTTCGGTTAGTTGGGCATGTGCGGCTCGTCGGACGGCGGCAAAGATGCAGACTGCGAAGCCGGTGGCGCCACTGGCTTTGTTTCGAGCAAAGACAACTGTTGTTCTGCCAGTCGTGCCTTATGCTCGTCGTAGGCGCGAATAATCCGCTGCACCAGGTGATGGCGAACCACATCGGTTTCGTCGAAGTACACGAATGCCAAGCCGTTTACCGTTTTCAAAATGTCGACCGCTTCGATCAATCCGCTGCGGCGCGCTGCCGGCAAGTCGATTTGCGTCACATCGCCGGTGATCACCGCCTTGGAATTAAATCCGAGGCGGGTGACAAACATCTTCATCTGCTCTGAGGTTGTATTCTGCGCTTCGTCGAGGATTACGAACGAATCGTTTAAGGTGCGTCCACGCATGAAGGCGATGGGCGCGATCTCGATGATATTTTTTTCCAGATAGCGTTCGACGCGCTCGGGCTCGAGCATGTCAAAGAGCGCGTCGTACAAAGGACGCAGATAAGGATCGATCTTCTCCTGTAACGTGCCGGGCAGAAATCCCAGACGCTCGCCCGCCTCGACCGCAGGCCGCGCCAGGATAATGCGGTTCACCTGCTTGTTGAGCAGCGCCGAAATAGCCATAGCTACGGCGAGATAAGTTTTCCCGGTGCCGGCAGGGCCGACGCCAAAAACCATGTCATGGTGCTCGATAGCTTCGAGGTAACGGCGCTGGTTCGGACTTTTGGGCTGGACCGTCCTTCGGCCAAACGATCGTTGGCGGCCGGCTTCGGCGAGGCCGCGCAGGGTGGCGTTCGGATCGCCGACGACCACTCGCAACATGCTGCTGAGGTCGCCGTTGACGAATTGATGGCCGGACTTCCGCAGGTGCTCGTAGTCGACGAAAAGCTGTTCGGCGCGGGCTACGTCGCGCGGCGCGCCTTCGAGTTCTATGCGGTCGGAGCGCAGATCGATGTTGATGTTCAGTCCGTCTTCAAGTACGTGGAGATTTTCGTCGCGGGTACCAAAGAGAGTTTCGATGTTAGGGCTGAGTTCGATGTTTTTTTTCATGCTTTTCTGAGATGGGGATGGGCGCCGCCTCCAGCAGCGTAGACCGGGCTCACTGTTCGATGTGCTATGGGGAGAAGTGGTTTGCCTCCGGATTCTGGCGATCCGGTGCCGGCATTTTTTGCACGCAAAGATTTTCGGAGGGAAGTGGAGCAGACCGAATTGCGCACCCCGATGACGGGGCGGTTACCAACCATGTTGAGACTAGCGTAGCGCGGTCGGGCGGGGGAGTCAATGGGGCGGAATCGCTTGCAGGTGACGGGAGTTACCCGACTGATGGCTGCCTTAAAGTGGGCTGGATTGCATATCGGCAATCGCGTGCTAACATCTGCCCGTGGCGATACGCGATACGAGTCTGGCGGCGGAGACTCTGCAGCTTCGGATTCAAAGCCGCATGTCCGAGGAACAACGCCTTCTGCTGGCCTTCGAGATGAGCCTATTCGCGCGAGACCTCGCCAGGGAGGGGATTCGGCGGGACCATCCTAAGTGGAGCGAGGCGCAGATTGCGCGGGAACTGTTAAGACTGGCGTTCCTTCCGGCAACCTTGCCGGCTGGGCTGGGTTCGCCGGGCTCTGAGCTCTGGACTAACCTGATTGCTGAACCAATTGCTGGATTTATTGCTGCCCCGATTTCTGAAACAAGGATGAGCGTTCAAGACATTTTAAGAAGAATCACCACATCGCTTGATCGAGCGGGCATTGGCTACATGCTTACCGGTTCGTTCGCCAGCGCTTACTATGGCGCTCCGCGATCCACGCAGGATATTGATTTCGTGATCGAAGCCACTGCGGCAGGGCTGCGTGCGTTCGTCGAGGCGCTGCCCGGCAAGGAATACTATGTCGACCTAGACTCCGCGCTGGAAGCTCATAGGCGGCAATCCATGTTCAACGTGATTGACCTCGGAACCGGCTGGAGGATTGATCTGATCATCCGTAAGTCGCGCGCATTTAGCCTCGAGGAATTTCGCCGTCGACAGCGTGTAAGCCTGAACGATGTTTCGCTCTTCGTCGCGAGCGCTGAGGACGTAGTCATCTCGAAGCTCGAATGGGCAAAGCTCGCGCAATCGCGGCGGCAAATTGAGGACGCAGCGGCCATCCTGAGGGTGCGGTGGGATGCGCTGGATCGGTCATATTTGGCAAAGTGGGTCGCTGAGTTGGGGCTGGCGGACGAGTGGGGCGCGGCGCGGCGGATGCCGGGGATCGTGGATTAAGGTCGGGAGTACCGCAGGGAGCGTTGTCGAATCCGGCCGACAGACACCTGACCGGCGATTGTGAGTGTTATTGCGATTTATCAACAATGACTGCTACTAGTCTATCGGCCAACAGAAAACCGGGCCCTCTGTGGCTTTAATCTCTGGGGTGTCTGTTAGCAGAACAGACACTGGATACACAATCGCTGATTCCCATTTCCCCTCAGCGTTTTCATACCTGCTACACACGGGCATGTCAGTTTGCGTGATGCCGAGTTTGGCCCTGACTCTGTTCCAGCAACCCCCCAGTTCTGTTTTTATGTCGCAACCAGCACGCACAACGCGAAAGTACGTCAACAAAGAAAGTTGTTCGCCCCCGCTGGCGATGCGGAACGCATTGTTAATGTGTAGTTTCTTCTGATAGTAGGCAAGTAGTGAGGAGTCCTCAAATAGCTTTCTTCCCGTCCTGACATCGAAGATCGCAAATGGCATTCCTCCGTCCGTACCGTCAGGAGCATCAAAGAATGCAAACGTCCCCCTTGCACCCCGGAAATATCCGCCCCACTCCGGGTAGACGTAAACCTTTTCGTTGTCCGTGTGCCTTAGCGTGCACGCGGCGTGCGGGGATGGAACAATTGACAACCACTCTGCACCCTTCTCCCCTTGGTCGTATTCCTTAACGGTGAAACTGGAATAGTAATAGCAAGTCAGTTTGCTCCTGACGTCCTGAGACGCCAGGTAGAACGGCGATACACCGAGGTCTACAACGGTCTTCTTCAGAGGCTTATCGAAACCTTCGTCGAGAGCCTGCGCGTGCGAAAAACTCGCCACGAACAGAAAAAGGACGAAGAGTCTCATGGGACCAACTGTAGCTCCGGTCAGGCAGGCACGCAATAACTGCTGTTAACAGATGGGATGAGAAGGCCGGTCTCCAGACGGGATGCTGTACGCTCCCAAGTTATCGACGTGCTCAAGGCACAGATAAAAAAGGAGACCGGTAATGAAGAAGGTTAGCACCGCAGCAGCGAAGGCGAGCAGAAAAATCTCGGAGCAGAAGTTAACCGTGGGGTTGGACCTGGGCGACCGCTCGAGTTGGTACTGTGTGCTGGACGAAGCAGGTGGGGTGCTGCTGGAGCAAAAACTGAGCACCACTCCGAAGGCGATGCGCGAAGTATTTGGCGGAATGCCGCGCAGCCGCATCGCGCTGGAGACCGGGATGCACTCGCCGTGGGTGAGCCGGGTGCTGAGCGCGTGTGGGCACGAGGTGATCGTGGCGCATGCCCGCAACGTGCGGCTGATCGGAGAGAGCCGGAAGAAAGACGATCGCCTTGATGCGCAGACGCTGGCGCGGCTGGCCAGGATTGATCCGCAGTTGCTGTGTCCGGTGAAGCACCGTAGCGCGAAGGCCCAGGCAGATCTGACCATCATTCGGGCGCGAGCCGGATTGGTGCGGGCGCGGACCGCGCTGGTCAACACCGCCCGCGGACTGGCCAAGAGTTACGGCGAGCGGCTGCGCGGATGCAATGTGCGTAACATGAATCCGGAGAAAGCAGAGAAGCTGAGTCCCGAGCTGCAATCCGCACTGGAACCGTTGCTGACCGCGCTAGCCTCGCTGAGCGAGCAAATTGCCAAGTACAACGAGCGCATCGAGCAACTGGCACAGCAGAGTTATCCGCAGGTAGCGCTGCTGAAACAGATCAAAGGAGTGGGCACGCTGATCGCGCTGACCTTCCTGCTGACGCTGGAAGATCCGCACCGTTTCCGCAAGAGCCGCGACGTGGGTTGTTATTTGGGACTGCAGCCAGGCCGCAGAAACTCGGGACAGAGCCAGCCGCAGATGCACATCAGCAAAGAAGGCGATCCGTATCTGCGCACGCTGTTGGTACAAGGGGCGCAGCACATTCTAGGACCGTTCGGTGTGGACTGCGATCTGCGGCGCTGGGGTCTGAAACTGGCCGAGCGCGGTGGAAAGAGCGGGAAGAAACGGGCGATCGTTGCCACCGCGAGAAAGCTGGCGGTGTTGTTGCATCACCTGTGGGTGAGCGGCGAAGTTTACGAACCGTTGCACAACAGTCACCGGACAGCGATGCCGGCGGCAGCTTAAAGCAAAAACATTCTTAGAAGGGAAACGTCAAAAGCCCAAAGCCGAGTTCCGGTGACTGCGTCTAACGCCTGGCCCAGGGTTCTATCCGTTGGATGGAACTGCAGGTCGACTAACAGGGGGCAGCACCGGCTGAAACGAGAACGCCCAACTTGCACCGAGCGAAAATATCGCTCACCAGAGTGCGGATGGAAGGATGGCGTCAGTGGCGACTCGGCGGGAGAAAAACCTTGTCCAACGAAAAACAAAACGAATCCTCTTGACTCCGACCGGCCTTCTCATGGAAGGCGTTAGCTGCTCACGGCTATGTTCGGCTGGATTACCGGCTGCACTTATGCGTTTTCCCGCTTAGCATTCGGGACGCTAGCCCATACCGCCCGATCCTTTGCCCAGGCCCGAAGGTCCGCAATCTCCTCAGCGCGTGTGATCGAGAGCGGCACTGTTGACGATAACGCGGTGAGCAGGTCTTCAGTGCTCAATTCCTGTTTGCGGGCGAAGGCTGCGTAGAGGGCGGTTTGCACGGCGGATTCGATTTCCGCGCCGGAGAAGCCTTGGGCAGCGGCGGCTATGCGGTCCAGATCGTAGGCTTTTGGGTTGCGTTTCCGTTTCTCCAGCTGAATTGCGAATATCTGTTTGCGTTCGGCTGCGCTTGGAAGGTCAACAAAAAAAAGCTCGTCAAAACGGCCTTTGCGGATCAGCTCCGGCGGCAGCACGGTTACGTTGTTGCACGTGGCAGCTACGAAGACGGCGGGTTTGCGCTCCTGCATCCAGGAAAGAAACGAGGCCAGCAGGCGCGACGAAACGCCGGCGTCGGCGGAGGCGGAATCGGCGCCACTTCCGGCGAAGACTTTTTCCAGTTCATCGATCCACAAGACGCACGGGGCCAAACCCTCGGCTACTTTGAATACCTTCTGAATACGCTTTTCGGTTTCTCCGATAAATTTATCGTAGATGGCGGCGGTGTCGAATTTCACAAGAGGGATGCCCCACTCGCCAGCGATGGCGCGGGCGCAAAGGCTCTTGCCGCATCCTTGCACGCCGAGAATGATCACACCTTTCGGAGGGTCGAGACCAAACTGAAGAGCTTGCGCATCCCAGGAATTTCGACGTTGCTCGAGCCAGCGCTTCATGTTGTCCAATCCGCCGACGCTTGCCATATCGTTGTCTGCGTCGATGAACTCGAGCATCTCTGAGCGCTTTAACAGGGCCTTTTTCGCTTCGAGCACATCGGCGACGCATTCGACTGAAACGGCGTAGCGCGCTACCACGGCTTGCGAGATGGCTCGTTCTGCCTCTTCTTCCGTCAGGCCCAGAAGACTTGCCGCCAAAGTATCGAGACCAGCGGCATCGAGTTTTCTTTGCACGGTATGAGTCTTGCCGATGCGGGCGAGTGTCTCGTCCACGATGTGGCGTAATCGCTGCCGGTCCGGAAGCGCCAAGTCGAAGAATTCTACGAGGCCTGCCAGCTCTGGAGCGATCACGACTCGAGGGCCAGTGATTACAACCGTTCTGCGATTCGCGGAAAACTTCTGACCCACATCTCGCAACCTGCGAACCACGATTGCGTCTTCCATATGGCGGTGAAAATCCTTGAGAATGAAGGTTGCCTCTATCGACACGGCTTCCAGATTTCCCAGCATCTGTGCGGGATCCTGGCTGTTGTAGATCGCTTTGGCGTTTTGCTCGTCGCTGCGGTGAGTTGAGTCATAGACGCCGGGCGGCAGTGCGCCTTCAGACTCATGATCGGGCGCATTTGCGCCGCAGCGAGCGAGACCGGTAGCAATCGACCACTCAAAGGTCGCGAGCTTCAAGTCGTTACAGGCGACCTTCACCATGCGGACGGCACGCAGCTCCTCGACCGTCTCCATGACAACGATGGGCGTGGAAGAATTGATGAGAATCTTGAGCCGGTCCATGGAATTTTGCGGCGAATTTTGGGACGATGTTTGGGGCGCTCTTCCTGGCGAATTCATATCTATTTGACCGGCCGCGACTTGCTCCCGTAGAATACAGCTTCGGTTCCTACCGGAATATCCTCCTAGCGCGATCTAGGACAACGAAGGTAATCAGGATCATTTTGCTATGGCAAATCATTTTTCGGCGCTGAAGCGCGCCCGTCAGACAACGAAGCGAACCGCCCGGAATCGGGCCAACTCCTCGCAATTGCGCACTGCTCTGCGGAGCCTGCGCGAGAGCCTAGAAAAGGGCGACAAGGCGGCTGCAGGCCAGACTTATCGCGAGACCGTATCGGCGTTGGACAAGGCGATTCAGAAGGGCGTTTTGCACGAAAATACGGCTTCCCGGTACAAATCGCGGCTGGCGGCTCGGCTGAACGCGCTGAAGTAAGGGCGGAAGTAGAGGTATCGAAAGGGTTAACGGCAGCTTGCTCTTGTCTCGGAAATTGTTCTTGACCTTCCCTTGCGGTTTGTTATACTTAGACGTTCTCGGGACATTAAATCGCTTTCTGCTGGTTCCTGTGAACCTCCGCCCGCAATTGCGTAACTCCTTAAGAATTGAGCAACTTTCGGGCTGGGCGGGGCATCTATTTGGGTAATTCTGGCAAATCCCTTTTGAAGCTCGCCCGAATTGCAGCGTGGCTGACCGTTATCGACCATCACCCAATGGGCGGAAGATGGGATCGTGGCCCAAATTATTTCCTATAGTGAGGAGAAAGACTGACCATGCGTTCTGATCGTGTATTTGACGCTCTACATACTTTGCGGAACCGGTATATGCTTTGCCAGCTTGCCTCGAAGGCAACGCGCAAGTTTCACCGGCCGAACACCCGTATTCAGGAAACCATGAATGACGTTTTTGACAAGATCGCCGTAGCGGAACGTCACGACGTCCTGAGCGAACCCGAACACTTTGCCGAAGCACAACGGCGAGCTGCTTAAGCAGCTCCGCCGTGTGCCCGCACGGCGGCAAAGAAATCCCCTTCCGAGAGAAAAACAAAATCCCTCCCGAAGAAAAATGACCTCGTAGGTACATATGACCATCGCTGAACTGAAAGAAAAAAATATTACCGAGCTGACCAAGATCGCCCGATCTCTGGAGCTGCCGGGCGCCAGCGGACTCCGCAAACAGGACCTTATCTTCAAAATCCTGCAGGCGCAAAGCGAAAAAGAAGGACACATCTTTGCCGAAGGTGTGCTGGAGATCCTGCCTGACGGCTACGGCTTCCTGCGCTCGCCCGATTACAACTATTTGCCGGGGCCGGATGACATTTATGTGTCGCCGTCGCAGATCCGCAAGTTCGACTTGAAGACTGGCGACACGATCAGTGGTCAGGTGCGGCCGCCGCATGAAGGCGAGAAGTATTTCGCGCTCGTTAAGATTGAGGCGGTCAATTTTGAATCGCCTGACGAAGCGCGCAACAAGATTCTGTTCGACAACCTGACGCCGCTTTATCCGCAGGAGCGAATCAAGCTCGAAACCACGCGCGACAATATCAGCGCGCGGGTTATGGATCTGCTGACGCCGCTTGGCAAGGGACAGCGCGGCCTGATCGTATCGCCGCCGCGCGCCGGCAAAACCATGCTGCTGCAAAACGTCGCGAATTCGATTACGACGAATCATCCGGAAGTCGTGTTGATGGTGCTGCTGATCGATGAGCGGCCGGAAGAAGTTACCGACATGCAGCGCTCGGTGAAGGGCGAGGTTATTTCATCAACGTTTGACGAGCCGGCTGCGCGCCACGTGCAGGTCGCCGAGATGGTGATTGAAAAGGCCAAGAGACTGGTCGAGCACAAGCGCGATGTTGTGATTCTGCTTGATTCGATTACGCGTTTGGCGCGGGCTTACAACACGATCGTTCCGCCCTCCGGCAAAGTCTTGTCGGGCGGCGTTGATTCGAATGCGTTGCAGCGCCCAAAGCGCTTTTTTGGATCGGCGCGAAACATTGAAGAAGGCGGGTCTTTGACCATTATTGCTACTGCCTTGATTGATACCGGGTCGCGCATGGACGATGTGATCTTCGAAGAATTCAAAGGCACCGGCAATTCGGAAATCATCCTCGATCGCAAGCTGGTCGATAAGCGGACGTTCCCCGCGATTGATATTCAGCGCTCCGGCACGCGTAAGGAAGAGTTGCTGATTCCAAAGGAAGATCTGCAGCGGATATGGGTGCTGCGCAAGGTGCTGAACCCGCTGTCCCCGGTCGAGGCAATGGAGTTGCTCATTGAGCGGCTGGCTAAGGCTACTACGAACAGCGAGTTTCTGGCTAAGATGAGCCAGTTGTAGTTCGTGTGGGGCAGGCGCCCTCGCCCACCTAACTCGCATTGGAACCTCCGCGCAAGCTGAAGGTCAAATCTCATGGTGCGATCGGACTGTCTTAGTATGTCAATAGGTATGCAGCTCTTGATTTTCCCGCCTCACATTCCAGGCGAGCGTTTGACGCCTATACCAATTCGGCTCCTTGAACGCGTGGCCAAAGGCCATCGATGTTATCAACACAAAGTTCATTGGTCCCAGCGACAACATGAGACCGCCGACCTCGTCAGAGCCATCTGTCCGCTTGATTGTGCCGAAGCTGAGTCCTCCAAGTTTCAGCGTTTGTCCGACAAACGTGTTCTGATAAAGCCCGAGCGGAGCGGGCAAGGAGCAATTTCCCAGTAATGCATCCAAGAGATATGGGGGAGGGCACTCCGCTTCAATATCTGTCCAGACAAACTCCGAATCTTCCCTGCGGCAACCAATCCGCAGTACACCTTAATCAGCCACCTCTCGATATCGATACCTGACGACAGATGGAAGCAGTCCAAGGCCATCCCTCCGTCGGCGATGTTTGCGACGTCGTTAACGAGAGCCTCTATCGTCGAAAACACGAGTCCAGCCGCAGCGTCGAGCGGACCTAGCGCTTTATTGTAGGTATCACACAAGACCTTAGCGACAAAATCGTCCACGCCAATCTCAACTCTCTCCTTTCCCTTAAAAAAGAGCCCGGCATTTTCAATTTTCAGCCTATTCGTCGTAATTCTTGCCAAGATATTTCTCGACACGAAATGTTCTCTTGTGATCTTCGAGCTACAGTTGCCCAGGAATGACAAATAGCAACGGTCGTTTACCGATGGTGGGTTGATTGCGGGAAGACTGATAGCGCCGACTGGGGTTTTCTCCCAACGTCCGTCTCCTCTCCAACAGCAGTTGTAGGATTTCTTTTCACTTCCACATGGGCACACCATGTTGAAGAAACGCCTTGTCCACGGTAGAGACCTTGACCTCAACGCAAGTCTCCGTCGGGCGAGTAGCCCATTTTAACGAAGTATAACGCGGGGTTGTATTCCTAACATTGCCCCAACTAACGGAGGCTGGCCCACCCTTCAGTCAGCTAACTCCCGAGGGCTGCCCGCCCTTGTCGCGCTTGCTGCGACGGGGCAGGGAATTTGACTTCCTATCTCCAGTTGACAACGTGTATAGCGTAACTATACACTACATACCGTGATCAAGAGCTTCCGGCACAAGGGTGTCGAGCAGTTCTTCCGAACAGGATCGAAGGCGAAAATCCAGCCGCATCATGCGGACAAATTGAAGTTGCAGCTGGCCGCGCTGGACAACGCTAAATCCGCCAAGGACATGAACGCGCCCGGCTGGAGGCTGCATCCCCTGCGTGGTGATCTGCAAGACCACTGGTCGGTGGATGTCAGCGGCAATTGGCGGCTGACGTTTGCCTTCGAGGGAGAAGATGCCGTGCTGGTGGACTATCGCGATTATCACTGAGAGGTTTTTATGCGCATGCACAATCCGCCACATCCAGGAAGAGTTCTACGAGAGTATTTGGGGACGAGGTCGGTGACAGACACGGCCAAGCACCTTGGGGTGACTCGGGTTGCTCTGTCGCGCATCTTGAACGGCAGCGCGGGAATTTCGGCCGACATGGCGCTGAAGCTCGCCGATGCCCTCGGCACCAGCCCCGAATTATGGATTGGCATGCAAACCCAGTACGACCTGTGGCAAGCATCCCAGCGCCGCCGCAAGAAAGTGACGCGGCTCTTTGTGGAAGCAACGCGGGATGACATCCCGGCGGAATCTCGCTTGTCGCAAAGTGCGCGATGAGCGGGCATCCCAGCTGAGTTATCACTGTCAATCACGTCCAATTGCTTCGCAAAACGGATTCTTGCCTTACTACTCCCCAGCCGCCCGCTGCTTGTTGAACAAGCAACCAGGAAGTTCTCATAACCCTCCTCTCGGCTACGTCCAACTGGCTCCTCCTCCATCCACAGGAAAGCGTGCTACACAGTGATTAGCTTCGGAGAAATGTCGAAGGCTATCGCAGGAGCGTAGTCATGTTGAGGCACTTTGCATTCTTTATTTTGTTCTTATGGCTATTCACCACATTTGCAAATTCCCAAGTAAGAACCGGTCCGTCACTCACACTCCAAACTCAACCGAGCTTAGTGGCAGCGCCTGACACATGTTCGTCGAGCGAACAGCTTCAACGAGAACAAGTCGCACGAGTCTTCACCGAGCGGCAACGGCAGTTACGGATTGACACCGCGAAATTGTTGGCGCTTAGCACCGAACTTAAACAGCTGGTGGACCGGACCAACATCAATATTCTCTCCATGGAGGTGGTCAAGAAGGCGCAGGAAATTCAAAAGCTGGCGAAGAGCGTCCAGGAGAAAATGCGTTACGGGAAATGAAGAAGAGTATCTCGAAGGCACCCTTGCGGTTCGTCTTTCGAAATTCAGTAACTCGGCAGACAGCAGTGGCCTCGCGCCCACTCATAGAACGGAACGCGATAAGTGGTTCGAATGCTTTCTTACGAAATATCGCTTACTCAGAGCTGATTCGCATGCCGTAGAAGGAACGGTATACGAAGTAAACTGAAACTGCGAAGAAGGCTAGCGCCAAAATGTGTGTCAGTCCGGTGCCTTGATCGCGAGTTAGCGAGACGGCCAGTTCTACCGCCAGCAATCCAAAGAGCGTGGTGAATTTGATTACCGGATTCATGGCTACCGAAGATGTGTCCTTGAAAGGATCGCCCACCGTGTCGCCGATGACAGTGGCATCGTGCAGTGGCGTGCCTTTCTGCTTCAGCTTGGTTTCGACAATTTTCTTGGCATTGTCCCACGCGGCTCCGGCATTGGCCATGAAGATTGCCTGATAGAGACCGAAGATCGCGATTGAGATCAAGTAACCGATAAAGAAGAACGGTTCTACGAAGGCGAAGGTCAGGGTCGCGAAGAAGACAGCAAGGAAGATATTGAACATGCCCTTCTGCGCGTATCGGGTACAGATTTCAACTACCTTCTTACTGTCGGCTACTGAGGCTTTGGTCGCGCCTTCGAGTTTTATGTTGGCTTTGATGAACTCGACCGCGCGATAGGCTCCAGTAGTTACTGCTTGCGTGGACGCGCCGGTAAACCAATAGATCATCGCACCGCCAGTGATTAGTCCCAAGAAAAAGGGGGCGTGGAGTAAGGAGAGCTTGTCTACATTTGTAACCAGCCCATTCGTTAACGCCATGATGATGGAAAAAATCATGGTTGTCGCACCCACTACAGCCGTTCCGATCAGCACCGGCTTCGCGGTTGCCTTGAAGGTATTGCCTGCGCCATCGTTCTCTTCCAGCAAATCTTTAGCGCGTTCAAAATTCACATCGATGTTGAAGTCTTTCTTCAGTTCGCCGGCGATGTTGGGCACCTGTTCGATCAACGAAAGCTCATAGACCGACTGCGCATTGTCAGTTACAGGTCCGTAGGAATCGACCGCGATTGTCACTGGACCCATGCCGAGGAAGCCGAAGGCTACCAGGCCAAAAGCAAAGACGGGCGCGGCGATCATGGTGGCCGCGGCAGCCAGGCCTTGCAGACTAAATAAGTAGGCGATCGACATCAGGCCAACCATGGTCAGACCCAACCAATACCCCGAGAAATTGCCGGCGACAAAACCAGACAGGATGCCGAGCGACGCGCCGCCTTCTTTGGCCGAAGTCACGACTTCGTTCACGTGGCGCGAATTGACCGAGGTGAAAACCTTTACTAGTTCGGGAATGACCGCACCGGCCAGAGTGCCGCAGGAAATAATGCTGGCCAACTTCCACCATTGGCTGGTATCGCCGCTCGCGGGATCGCCGAGCACCGGAACGATCGCATAAGAGATGATGTAGGTAAGGCCGATCGAAATCAGGGAGGTAAGCCAGACCAGCAAAGTTAGTGGCGATTCAAAGTTCATCTCCTGCGCGTGGCCGTATCTTGCTTTGGCGATGAAGCCGTTGATGAAGTAGGCTGCGGCCGCAGCCACCAGCATGGCTACACGCATGACGAAGATCCATACCAGCAGTTGTACTTGCACGAGCGGGTCCTTCACTCCCAGCAGGATAAAGGTGATCAGCGCGACGCCCGTGACGCCATAGGTTTCGAACCCGTCGGCCGAAGGCCCGACCGAATCTCCCGCGTTATCGCCGGTGCAATCGGCAATGACGCCGGGGTTGCGGGCATCGTCCTCTTTGATCTTGAAGACGATCTTCATGAGATCGGCGCCGATGTCGGCGATCTTGGTAAAAATTCCGCCAGCGATGCGCAGCGCCGCGGCGCCCAGTGACTCGCCAATTGCAAATCCGATAAAACAAGGCCCCGAATATTCGCCCGGAATGAACAAGAGGATGATGAGCATCATCAGCAGTTCGACCGAGATCAGCATCATGCCGATCGACATTCCGGCTTCCAGCGGGATCTGATAAACGGGATAGGGTTTGCCGGGGAGAGACGCGAAAGCGGTTCGCGAGTTGGCGAAAGTGTTTACGCGAATGCCGAACCACGCCACGCCGTAGCTGCCTGCCATCCCGATGATGCTGAACAAAAGAATGATGGGAAGGGTGGTGGAAATCGGCTTGCCCGGCACCGGCGCCAGCCATCCGAAATACAACACAATGACCACCGCAATGAACGACCAGAGCAGCATCAGGAACTTGCCCTGCGTGATCAGATATGTCTTGCAGGTTTCATAGATCAGTTCGGAAATATCCAGCATCGACCTATGAACAGGCAGGTTTTTCAGCCGGACGAAAATCGTCATGCCGAATAGCAGTCCAAACACACAGAACGCAATGCCAATTAGCAGCAGATTATGGCCATTCATGCCAAGGAAGGAAACGGTAGAAAGGTCGGGAACTTTGAGGGAAGCTTCGCCGCCCGTTTCTCCGGCGGGCTGGGCCAGGGCGTAACCAGCGGTCAGGAGCAGTAACGTAGCGAACGTTGCCGATAGTTTGGCGATTCGGCTTTTCGCAAGCCGTGTTTTCGCAGGTCGTTTTTCTGCAAACCAGCGTCCCGCGGACGCAAGATTGGCGTTCCAGTTGCGCATCAGATTTCCTCCTAAGGATCCTTCAGGTCAAGACCCGTGTTTTCGCGCCGGCACGCTAAATTACGAAAAAAGTAATCCGCCGTAAGTGCGGCTGCCGCGAAACACGCTCCGAACACGCTTCCACCGCCAGGCATAAAAGAAAGAGGAGTGCCGATTTGGCCGTGTCGGTAAACTTGTGGCGCCTGCGTATAGCCTATTCGCAAACAATGCGCCTCGCCACAAAGCACTCGTTTATAGCACCTGGGCTGAAGTCGGGTCAATGATGGACATCACATAGGTGGATTGGGTAACCATTTCGAGGTTTGGGATCCTTCTTGTTTCGGCAGTTCCGTATAATTGAACCTCTGCCATGCCGGCCACGCTTGATTCGATCATCGCCGCCACGCGCCACCGTTTGTACCACCGACGGCAAGACTGTGACTTGCGGGGGTTGGAAAGTGCCGCAGCCGATCATGCTCCGCGTGGATTTCGGTCGGTGTTGCGGCGCGTTTCGCAAGCTGGAATCGCGATTATCGCTGAACTGAAAAAAGCTTCGCCTTCACGAGGACTGATTCGGGCGGATTTTAAGCCGGCGGAGCTGGCTAGGGAATTCGAGGGTTCGGGCGCAGCTGCACTCTCCGTGTTGACCGATGAAGAGTTTTTCTTCGGTTCGCTGGAATATTTGCGGGAGGCTTCGTCGAACAGTTCCCTTCCCTGTTTGCGCAAAGATTTTATCGTAGATGAATTCCAGATCGTCGAGGCTCGAGCGAATCGCGCCGACGCGATTCTGTTGATTGTCGCTGCGCTTGAGCAGAAAGAACTTGAAGCGCTGTGCGGAATCGCGAGATCGCAGGGATTGGATGTTTTGTGCGAAGCTCATGACGAAACGGAATTGCAAAGAGCAGTCGATGCCGGCTGTGACCTGATCGGCATCAACTGCCGCGATCTGCGGACGTTCGAAGTGAATCTCAAAACAGCGTTTCGGCTGGTCGACAAAATGCCCGCTGGATGTGTCCGCGTCGCTGAAAGTGGCATCCAAACGGGCGCGGATCTAGCGCATCTTCGATCGGCTGGCTACGACGCATTTTTGATCGGCGAATCATTGATGAAGGCCGAGCGTCCCGGCGCAGCGCTGACAAAGCTGATAGAAGAGGCGAGAATAGTCGTCAGCGGCTGCCGACCGGTGGCCAGCGGCTAACGTCCGCTAAGCTTGCTGGCCATTCGCCACTGACAACCGATCACTGTTTTTTATGACTTGGATCAAAATCTGCGGGATTACGAACCTTGACGATGCGCTTGCCGCCAGCGACGCGGGGGCGAACGCGTTAGGCTTCGTGTTTTATCCGCATAGCCCGCGCTTTGTCACGGTGGAGACCGCGCGTTCGATCGTGGCTAAAGTTCCGCCGCAAATCGAAAAAGTCGGCGTCTTTGTCAATAAGCCCCAGGAACAGGTGCGTGACACTGTCAAAGAGGTCGGTCTCACAGCGGTGCAGTTACACGGAGAAGAGAGCACGGAATTCAGTCGTTCGCTGGCGCAGGGATTCGCGAATGGATCGAGGCGTCCCATGATTTTTCGTACCTTACCTGCGAAAATTTTTGACGCACCCGCAGAACAAAGTGTCGGATGGGATCCGGTAGCGGCTGGACTGGTAGAGCCGGATGAGGTTTACACAGGCAAACGGGTGCAAAAGATCCACGTCGCACAGAACGGCGACCTGTTCCTTGAGACGCATGGCTTCCGGCCTGGAGTGGTGTCCGGCGTGATGCTTGACTCCTCAAATGACGAACGACGCGGCGGCACAGGACAAAGATTCGACTGGGAACGCGTGCAGCCCTGGGCAGGAATTATTAACAGCATCAGCAAACTGATCGTTGCCGGCGGATTGCGCCCCGGCAATGTACAGGAGGCAATTCATCTCTTGCATCCGTGGGGCGTTGACGTGTCCACTGGAGTTGAATTCGAACCGGGCAAAAAAGATCCCAAGAAAGTCCGCGCTTTTGTCCGAGCCGTACGGGCGATGGACGAGGCGGCCTGAGGATGGCGATCACAGTTGCTCAAGAAGCTCGACACCGAGCAAACGGAAAGATAAATCCACAGCCTGCCACTGTCGGCCGGTTTGGCCCCTATGGCGGCCGTTACGTTCCGGAAACTCTGATGGCCGCGCTCGAGGAACTGGAGCGCGAGTACGAAAAGGCGAAACGCGACCGCAAATTTCAGAATCGCCTCGACGAGCTATTGCGACAGTACGCGGGACGGCCTACTCCGCTATTCTTTGCGCAACACCTGACGGCGAAACTCGGCGGCGCGAAAATTTATCTCAAGCGCGAAGATCTGCTTCATACCGGCGCACACAAAATTAACAACTGCCTTGGTCAGGGGTTGCTCGTCGAGCGTATGGGGAAGCGACGCGTAATCGCGGAAACCGGCGCGGGGCAGCACGGCGTTGCCACGGCCACCGTTTGCGCCCTGCTCGGCTTCGAGTGCGTGGTCTATATGGGCACCGAGGATATGCGCCGCCAGGAGCTCAACGTCTTCCGCATGAGGCTACTTGGAGCCGAAGTTCGCGGCGTCGATTCTGGATCGCGTACGCTCAAAGACGCTATCAATGAAGCGATGCGCGATTGGGTCACTAACGTCCGCACCACTCATTACCTGCTCGGGAGCGTGCTTGGAGCCCATCCGTATCCGACCATGGTGCGCGATTTTCATCGCGTGATTGGACGCGAGGCGCGCGTGCAGATCCGCAAAGCCGAAGGCAAGCTGCCGAATGCCATTATTGCCTGCGTTGGTGGGGGATCGAATTCGATCGGCATTTTCTACGACTTCCTTCAAGACAAGAACGTTGAACTGATTGGGGTCGAAGCTGGCGGACGTGGCGAGGCTCTCGGCGAACATGCAGCGCGGTTTCGTGGCGGCTCGCCCGGTGTTCTGCAAGGGACTTACTCTTACGTTTTGCAGGATGCGTTTGGACAGATCGCAACCACGCACTCGGTCTCTGCTGGACTCGACTATCCGTCGATCGGGCCTGAGCACGCCATGCTGAAGGATACCGGGCGTGCTTCATACGTTCCGGCGTCCGATGCCGAGGCGCTCGATGCAACCATGCTGCTGGCGCGCACCGAAGGCATTATCCCGGCGCTCGAATCGGCGCATGCGGTTGCTGAAGTTATTAAACGGGCTCCGAAGATGAAGAAGTCGGACGTTGTGATTGTGAATATTTCGGGGCGCGGCGATAAAGATGTCGGGATTATGCGGGAGAGTTTGAAACTGGATTAGGCGGCATGGGGGCGAAGACATCGATGCGATTTTCGGGAGTTATCTCTATACATTCGAGCACGCTACTCGCCAGAAGCGCTGACACCAATGTTCTCGGCCCCGCTACGACGCTAAAGTGCAGATCGTAATCCGAGCAGACACACCAACTCTGGTCAGGCGGCCACCAATATTCGAATCCAAACCTTCTTCCTTCTAGAAAGCCGCAGACTTCGTTCAGAACGCCCCTGAAGAGCTTGGGCTCATCGGAGTTAAAGAATGGTATGTCAGAAAAGCGAAAGAAACACTCTTCTGAGTTTGTGAATGGCACTAATAGAGAAACCAATTCCGCGCATTCGTCTGGCTGAAGCTTCCCGTCTGCCGGGCCGCTAAGAAGGCGCGGCCAGCACCACGTATCGTCGAGATTCTTTCTGTACCATTCGTGGCAGATTTCCGGCGCAAAGGGAACCTTTAGCAGCTCAGCCAGCTCTTTCCACTTGACCCTATTGCCCAGCGAAAGAGTTCGCCGAGCTTCGATGAACGGTTTCAGAGGTTCACAGGGCGGAATCTTAAGGAGCGCACTCTTCAGCTGCGGAGAGCGGGCTCTCGATATTCCCATAGTTCGCTTCAACACGATGGAGAATCTTTCCGTACGCCTCAAATACCGGAGGTAAGAGATGAGAAACAAAATTCCCGGCCCAACCCGGGGTTCTGGAGTGCGCCCCTTTTTCATGTCCACGGCGAATCCAATCGAAGACGGTTTGATCGCGTTCTGTCTGCATCGAGTCGTGGCTCACGCGCGAATCAGGTCGCGTCGTTCAAGCCTAGGAAGGGCCTGGATGGATTTCCCCGCTTTTTTCTGCGCCAGCCGCAGTTCATAGAGGCTCTGCAGATTCAGCCAAAATTCCGCACTCGTACCAAAAAAATGAGCGAGGCGCAGGGCAGTGTCGCCGGTGATGGCCCGAGTTCCATTCAGGATTTGCGTGATCCGATTGGTTGGAACATTCATCTTACGTGCCAGCTCAGCGGCGCTCATGTTGAGCGCTTTCAGCTCTTCGGCTAGGTGTTCGCCGGGATGAATCGCGGTCAATGCCATAGCAATGCTCCTCAGTGATAGTCGACAATTTCTACGTTCGATGCCCCAAGAGCGCGGTCCGTCCATTCGAAACAAACTCGCCACTGATCGTTGACTCGAATGCTGTACTGGCCCTTGCGACCCCCCGCCAGAGATTCCAAGCGATTGCCCGGGAGTGCGGCAAGGTCCCGAATCGAAGTTGCAGCTTCCAGACGGTCGAGCTTCAACCGCGCGGATCGTTCGATTCCCGATAATGCTTTGACTCGTTTTCCGGCAGCGAAGTCCCGGGTCTTCTTGTCCCGATAGTTGAGAATCACTTGTATCTACATTCCCAGAAGGTATCCGTTACGTCAAGCGTAAAGATGTGACAGATGTAATGGGCTGACTGCCGTCGCTGCACGTTGCTCCCGGTTTTTGTGAGATAGTTTCTATCGACCTTTCATGCCCTTTCACTTCGAAAGTAAACCCGTGCTCATTGCATACGTAACTTGTGGCGACCCTGATATCGCCACGACGCGCGAGGTCATCCTCGCTGCAATTGACGGTGGCGCGAGCGTGATTGAGCTGGGCGTCCCGTTCAGCGATCCTCTGGCCGATGGCCCGGTCATTCAGCGCGCCAGTGAGCGGGCGCTCAAGCATGGCACGTCGCTTCAGCACGTGCTCACGCTTGCCGCCGAGATTCGCGAGCACTCGCAATCTGTCGGGTTGGTAATTTTTTCCTATCTCAATCCCATCTTGCGGATGGGTCTCGCACGATTCTGCCACGTGGCGCGGCATGCCGGGATTGACGGAACGCTGATCACGGATTTGCCGGTTGAAGAGTCCGCCGAATATCTGGCCGAGGCGCGAAAGAATAATCTTGCAACCATTTTTCTCGCCGCTCCTACCAGCACTGACTCGCGCCTTAAATTAATTTCGAAGGTCTCAACCGGATTTATTTATGCGATCTCGCGCACGGGCGTAACTGGCGCTCGCTCGCAGATGACGGGCGATGCCGCCGCACTCGTCAAGCGCATTCGCCGTTTCAGCAAGCTTCCGATCGCGGTTGGCTTTGGCATCTCGACTCCAGCGCAATTCGCAGCGGTCGGCAAATTCGCGGAAGGAGCGGTGGTTGGCAGCGCTATCGTCAATGCCATCGAACAAAACCCGGGACGAGAAGCCGCGACTGTGGCAGAATTCATACGGCAGCTCTCAGCTGTCAGTTCTCAGCTTTCAGCCCAACAATGATGGCGCCTTCTGAGAATTCCTCGGTGACAATCCGGCAGCGGATCCTGCGACGGATTGGACTGAGAGCCGATAGCTGAGAGCCGAGAACTACCCATGGATATCACCGACTGGCGCAAGAAAATCGACGGCCTGGATCTGAAGCTGGCGGCCCTGCTCAACGAGCGTGCTGCGGCCGTGGTGGAGATTGGACGATTGAAACGCAACACCAGCCTCCCCATTTATGAGCCCGATCGCGAGCGCGAGGTAATCGCCAATGTGCAGCGCAGCAGCACAGGTCCTTTGACTGAGCGCGATCTGGCGCAGATCTACGAACGAATTATGGATGTGATGCGCAGCATTCAAAAGCATGAAATCGTTCCCGACGATGGGCCGACATCCCTCGGGAAAAGCGATTCGGGAGAACGGGCGCGATCATGATTGTCGCAATGCAAGATTCGGCCAGCGAAGAACAGATCCAGCGGGTTATCGATCAACTGGTTCATTTCGGGTTCGAGATACATCGCTCAACTGGAGCGCGGCAAACCGTTCTTGGCGGAGTTGGAATTCCCCACGATTTCGATACGCGCGAAATCGAAATGCTGCCCGGGGTGCAGGAAGTTCATCGCATCACCTCCCCGTACAAGCTTGCTGGTCGCAGCTTCCGTCCTGAAGGGACTGTGGTCAAATTTTCGAATGGAATTGAAATTGGCGGAAAAAAGATCGTTGTCATGGCGGGGCCTTGTTCGGTCGAATCACGCGAGCAACTATTTATCATCAGCGAACTGATCGCGGGCGCGGGGGCACGCATTCTACGCGGAGGCGCGTTTAAACCGCGATCTTCTCCTTATTCTTTTCAGGGACTGGGCATCGATGCTCTGAAGTTGCTGCGCGAAGCGGGGGATCGTTTTAAGCTGCTCGTGATCAGCGAGGTCATGGAGATCTCACAGATCGAGGTGATGTTGCCTTATGTCGATATCCTGCAGGTGGGCGCGCGCAACATGCAGAATTTCAATCTGTTGCGCGAACTGGGCAAGGTGCGCAAGCCGGTGCTGCTGAAACGCGGTATCGCGGCCACCTTTGAAGAGCTTCTATGCTCGGCGGAATATGTGCTTGCCGGGGGAAACTACGAAGTTATCCTGTGCGAGCGCGGCATCCGTACTTTTGAAACCTATACTCGCAACACGATGGACATCTCGGCGATGCCGATCATTCACAAGCTTTCGCATTTGCCCATTACGGCCGATCCGTCGCATGGCACTGGGCGGCGCGACAAGGTGGCTCCGATGGCATTGGCAGCGGCGGCGGCAGGCGCGGATGCGATGCTCATCGAGGTTCATCATCAGCCTGACAAGGCTCTGTCCGATGGCGCGCAGTCGCTCTACCCGGAACAGTTTTCCAAGTTGATGGAGCAGTTGCGCATGATTGCGCCAGCGGTGGGACGCGAGATCGCTTAGCCTCATATTCGCGATTTGTGATTTGTAACTGAAAAGCAAATCGCAAATCACAAATTGCAAATCACAAATTCCACATGCCCTTCAAACAAGTCACTATTATCGGAACCGGCTTGATCGGAGGGTCGCTCGGGCTTGCGCTCAAGAAACGCCATCTTGCCTCGCGCATCGTTGGTTGCGACCGCGCTGCGGTTTTGGAGCGGGTGCAGAAATATGGCGCTGTTGACGATGGAATTACCAATCCTGCAGATGCGGTGCACGGTAGCGATCTGGTGGTGCTGGCAACGCCTGTGCTCGCGATTCTTGACCTGATCAGTCGGCTTGGACCGGCGTTGCCGGCAAAGGTTCTTGTAACTGACGTCGGCAGTACCAAGGTGGACGTTGTTCGGCGCGCCGCGGAATGTTTCGGGCGCAGCGCGGGGCAAAGATTTCTCGCCGGGCACCCTATGGCGGGAAAAGAAAACGCCGGCGTGGAATCTGCCGATGCCGATCTGTTTGAGGGCGCCGCGTGGCTTTTTACGCCGCTTCCACGGCAGAACGTTCACGCCGGGCTTTGCGGAGAATTTATTCAAAGTGCGGAGAAGATGGGAGCGAAAATTGCGGTTGTCGAACCCGAGGAGCATGATTGCTTCTGCGCCTGGATCAGCCATCTGCCGCAGATGATTTCGACAGCTTTGGCGGCGGCACTGGTCGACGAATTTGGTTCGGACGCGCCTGTGCTCGACATTGGAGGACGGGCGCTTCGGGAGATGACTAGGATTTCTGGCAGTCCTTATTCGATGTGGCGGGATATTGCTATTACCAACAAGAAAAATATTGCCAATGCCCTGCTGAAACTTGAACAACGGCTTGCGCATATCCGCGAAAATCTGGATACGAAGCAATTGGCCGATGAATTCGACCGGGCGCACCAACTGAGGAAAAAACCGCCAGGAAAGCGTGCGCAGAATCGAGTGACCGGCTGATCGAAGAAATGGGCGAACTCGTCGCTCGATGGCCGCTGATCAGGCGGCCCGTTTTCCTATAGAATTCCCCTGCTATGCACAAAGCGGTCGCTAATGCCGAAGAAGCAATTCAGGACGTGTTCGATGGAGCCTCCATCATGGTGGGCGGCTTTGGACTGTGCGGCAATCCTGAGAATCTGATTCGGGCGCTCGTTCGCAAGGGCGTCAAGAATCTCACCACCATCAGCAACAATGCAGGCGTCGATGGGTTCGGCATCGGACTGCTGCTTGCGAATGGGCAGATCAGGCGGCACATTGGAACCTACGTGGGCGAGAACAAACTACTTGAGAAGATGGTGCTGGATGGCACAGTACAACTCGACTTGGTTCCACAGGGAACTTTTTCTGAACGAATTCGCGCTGGCGGGGCCGGCATTCCTGCGTTCTTCACGCCCACCGGCGTGGGAACGATGGTCGCTGAAGGCAAAGAAGCGCGCGAGTTCGACGGCCGTATGTACATTATGGAACTGGCGCTGAAAGCCGATTTCGCATTCGTGAAAGCGTGGAAGGGCGACCGATGGGGCAATCTGATCTATCGTAAGACGGCGCGCAATTTCAATCCGATGATGGCTACGGCGGCTAAGATTACGATTGCTGAGGTCGAGCATCTGGTCGAACCGGGGCTACTCGATCCCGAAATGGTTCATACGCCTAGTGTGTATGTAAAACGGATTTTCCAGGGCGAGCTGTTTGAGAAACGAATTGAAAAACGGACGGTGACGAAGCCGGTTGCAATAGCGTAGCGAAATCGAAGGGAACCATGTCAACCCTGCCTAAAGTCACAAAAGATCTCGACAAACGTGAGCGCATCGTCAAGCGCATTGCCCGCGAATTGCGGGACGGATTTTACGTCAATCTTGGCATTGGATTGCCGACGCTGATTGCAAACTATGTTCCGCCGGGCATCGATGTGATTCTGCAATCGGAGAATGGGATGCTTGGCATTGGGCCGTATCCGGCTGAGGGGTCGGAAGACGCAGACTTGATCAATGCGGGAAAGGAAACTGTCACCGAGATGGCGGGCACGGCATATTTTTCGAGCGCCGATTCTTTTGCGATGATTCGCGGAGGGCACGTTGATCTCAGCGTGCTTGGCGCAATGGAAGTGGACGAACTGGGCAACCTCGCGAACTGGATGATCCCAGGCAAGATGGTCAAAGGCATGGGCGGCGCCATGGATCTGGTTGCGGGCGCGCGACGCGTGGTCATTGCCATGGAGCACGCGACCAAAGACGGCCAGCCGAAAATTCTCAAGAAATGCACTTTGCCTTTGACTGGGGTTAGGGTGGTCGACACGATCGTCACTGAAATGGCCTTTATCAAAGTCACGCCGGAAGGCCTGCTGCTCGAAGAGATTGCTCCGGGAGTGTCGGTTGAAGACGTTCGGAGAGCGACGGAAGCGAAGTTGCGCGTCAGCCCTGAACTGAAGACGATGTAGGAACCCGCTCGTTATATTCAGACGTCAATAACCTGCCGGGCCTTCAGATCCGGGAGAGACGAAACGGGGCACTGAGCAGGCGCGCGGGGAGCATGACTACGGCCCAAACCAGAGCCAGAGCTCCATGGACGGCGATGCCCACGAGACGAAAAGGCAGCAATAAAAGCCACACGAGCGGATACAGGATCAACGCCAAGAGTGCAACGGGCCAGCACACTATTAAAAGAAAGCACCACAGCAGAAGCGCAACCATGGGGACACCCCCTCATGAATATGATACGCGGGCACCAGGAAAAAAGTTCGAGGGCGGCGCAATCCGCTTCGCACGATGCGCTTCAGGCGGAAGCATGCATTCGCGGCTAGGTAGTGCTCGGCTCGGACAAATATTTCCGCAGAAACTGCAGACTCCTGAGACCGGCGTCGTGCCAGGTCATTTCGTCTTTGAAACCGTGGCCGATTCCGGGATAGACCTTGATCTCGTAAGGGATTTTCTTTTTCTCCAGCAATTTTTGCAGTTGGTACGCTTCCGCAACCGGAACGATCGCATCGGATTCGCCATGCAGAATCAGCACAGGGCAGAGGCGTCTCATGAAGAGGTTCATTTCTTTCGGCATGCCTCCGAAAAATTCGACTACGACTTTCACGCGATGATCAATGGCGGAGTTCGCCAGCGAGAGATAGGCCCCTAAAGAAAACCCCAGTAGAGCGATGCGGTTGGCGTCTACTTGGGGTTGGGTTTCTACGAAGCTGATTGCGTCCCAGAGGGTTTTCATCCAAAGTGGAAAATTGCGCAGGATGGTTGACTTGTCCGCGTAGGTGGTAGCGGTGCGATCGAAGTAGTGAAGCAGGTAGACGGCGAATCCCTGCGCCGCGAGGGTGCCAGCATAACGCTCCATGCCGGAAACGTTGCCTCCGGACCCATAAAGAGCGATGACCGCGGGGAGTGGGGCGGCGGACGTTTCGGGTAGGTAGGCATCCAGGCGGATGGCCTTGCCGCCACTTTTGAAGATGAGTTCGAGTTGGGAGATCGTTTGCACCAAGTTCGTTTACACCGGGAGTTGTCAGGCTTTGTCCGGCTGGACGGCCGGCCGATGGCGGCCATCGCTGCGCGATTCGTTAGATGCCTGCAGTTACACCCTCTTCCATCAGTTTCTGCAAAGAGTCTTGGTAAGGGGCGCGAGCTATGCCTCTTTCCGTGATTATGGCGGTCACGTACTTGGCAGGAGTTACGTCGAAGGCCGGATTCTCAATTTCCACTCCATCAGGAGTCATCTGCTTACCGGCGATATGCGTTACTTCCCTTGGATTGCGCTGCTCAATGGGAATTTTGCTGCCGTCGGCAGTCGCCAGATCGACGGTTGAAAGGGGGGAGGCTACGTAGAAAGGTATGGCATTTTCTTTCGCCATGACGGCTACGGTGTAGGTCCCAACTTTGTTAGCCACGTCTCCATTGGCGGCGATGCGGTCGGCGCCTACTACGATAGCGCCGATTTTGCCTTTCTGCATCATGACTCCGGCCATGCTGTCGGAGATTACGGTGGTTGGAATGCCGTCTTTCATCAGCTCCCACGCGGTCAGACGCGAACCTTGCAGAAAAGGCCTGGTCTCATCGGCATAGACATGAATTTTCTTGCCTTGTTCTACGGCGGCGCGGATTACACCTAACGCGGTGCCGTAACCGGCGGTGGCTAAGGCTCCGGCATTGCAATGGGTGAGCACGCCGCCGCTTGATGGCATCAATGTCGCACCGTGGCGTCCCATGGCTTGGTTCGCGGCGATATCCTCAGCGTGCATGCGCAACGCTTCATCAATGAGAGCTTGCCGGATCTGCGCGAATGGGCGGATGCGAAGAAGATCGAACTTCTGACTCATGCGGCGGATGGCCCAGAATAAATTGACTGCGGTGGGCCGCGTGTCCCTTATCGCCTCGCAGATCTCGTCAAATTCTTTCTTGAGCTCGGCACCGTTCTCGGCTTTCGAATTCTTCACTCCTAGCGCAATGCCCATGGCCGCTGCCACCCCGATAGCGGGGGCTCCTCGGACAACCATATTGCGGATGGCGTCGGCTACCTGCTTATAGGTGCCGCAGATTACATAAACTTCTTCGGTCGGAAGCTTCGTCTGATCGAGGAAGCGGATGCCGCGATCGGTCCATTCAAGGGTGTGGATCATGAATTCGTCGTTGATTCCTGGTCGTTCGTCGTTCGTACTTCTTTCGTCATTCGTACTTGGTTGGTCGCAATCTGCTTCTCTCTGTTAGCGGCGAATTTTAGATGCTCGGCTCTCACGTCGGATGCTGCGAAGATTGCGACAAACATCGCTGGCGCGGCAGCCTTTTCTACACTTGGACGGCCATTTGCTTCTTCGCGCTCTACCAAACACATTACACCCACCACTTCGAAGCCAAATTGGCGCGCTGCTTCGATGGCTTGAACAGTTGAAGATCCGGTGGTGCAAACGTCGTCAACGATTATTACGCGGGCGCCCCTTTCCTGGAAGCCCTCGATGCGCTGGCCGGTGCCGTGCTGCTTTTCCGCCTTGCGAACGAGGAACCCGTGCATTCTGCCGCTGGTGACGGCTACGGCTACGACTATCGGGTCGGCACCCATGGTTAATCCGCCGATGGCCTCCGCATGCCATCCTTGATTGCAGATTTCATCGAGAAATACTTCGCCTACGAGCTGCGCGCCGCGAGCATCCAGCGTGGTGGTGCGGCAATCGATGTAATAGTCGCTGGTGCCGCCGGAGGACAATTTGAACTCCCCTAAGCGAAATGATTTGCGGGCCAGCAGTTTCAAGAGCTCTTGTCGGGCGGCGGACATGAAATTCTACGATAGCAGAAAAGTAGTTCTCAGTTTCCGGTTCGCAGTTCTCAGCAGAAGCATGTTCGGAACATTGAAATTGGAATTGGGAACTGGAACTGCAACTGGCGAGACACTTTATTGATTGAGTTTCTCCAGATGGCGAAAGCCGTCGGTGGCAGCAAACATGGCTACGGTGATGGTTCCGTTGTAGGCCATGTGGATAAGGACGCTGGCGGCGACGGAATTTTTCCTCGCTCGCACCATGGTCAGGACGATGCCGACGAGAAAAATCACGAGCACCGGCCCCCACGAAAATCCAAGTTGCGCGCCATGTAGCAACGCGAAGGCGACTGCCGTCAGCACGACCGCAATCGGCATGCCTGTGCTGCGGGCCAGAACCGGATATAGAAAGCCGCGAAAGAAAAGCTCCTCCATAAGAGGTGCGCATAGCACGGCGAGAACGCCGACCGCCCATGCTTCGGCGGGAGTTCGGAAGAAGTTATCAATGGGCAGCTCTTTCGGAATCGGCAAAAGTCGCGACAAAAGTTGCAGCGCCACCGAAAGCACCAGCCCCCCGAGCACGTACACCACGACGTTTGAGGGCCAGTTCCAGTGGATTGCGGCGAGAAAATCGGGACGCCTACGCTCGCGCGTCACCAGAACATACATGTAAGCGAGCACGACAAGGTAAGCAACGGACTGCCCGGCCAGTTCGACTAGCGGGAGTTGAATGATCCGTCCGAAAGCCATGCGAGGGTAAAGCAGCCCGCGAACCAGGAGGGGTGCCGCACCGAAAACTAACGCGAGAAGCGCAACGAGCGAGAATATCGCAAGCCGAAGTACATCCCAGCCATTCCATGCTGGATCCGGCGAAGGTGGGGGGACGAACTGGATATTCGAAGGATGACTTTCGTCCGCGGCGGATTCGGGATTAACGAAGCCATTTTGATCTGCCGGGCTGTATCCCGTCTCGACGGGCGAGCGTAGCCATGCTGGCACCGTCTCCGGAGGCGTCGGGGCCAGCGTTTGATTCTCTGGAAGATCGTCGGGAGCGAGGTTCACACGCGTTCCTCTGTCTCAGTGGACGCTAACGTGGTAGTTGGCGACTCATTTCTTGCCGATCCATTTTTTGCTAATCCATTTTTCGACAATCCATTTTTCGCCGATTCATTTCTTGTCGATTCATTCCTTGCTGTGCCATTTTTTGACGAACCATTTTTTCCCGATTCGCTTTTTGTCGATCCATTGAAATACGCGCTCAATGCCTGGCCAGTGTAGGACTTTTTCACACGAGCGACTTGTTCGGGTGTGCCTTGGGCTACCAGGCGACCGCCTTCTTCTCCGCCCTCAGGACCAAGATCGATGACCCAGTCGGCATTGCGGATTACATCGAGATTGTGTTCGATGATGATGACCGTGTTCCCCAGATCGGTTAGACGATGCAGAACGTCGAGAAGTTTCCGCACGTCGTCGAAGTGCAGTCCGGTGGTTGGCTCGTCCAATAGATAAAGAGTTTTCCCGGTCTGACGTTTGCTCAGTTCGCGGGCTAGTTTGATGCGCTGGGCTTCGCCGCCGGAAAGAGTGACAGCAGATTGACCAAGGTGAATATATCCCAGGCCGACGTCAACCAGAGTTTGCAACTTTTGCTTTACCTGCGGAATGTTCTCTAACACCAAGAGCGCGTCGGAAACCGGCATTTCCAGCAGGTCGGCTATCGAATAACCCTTGTAGCAAACCGACAGCGTTTCGTGGTTGTAGCGGCGTCCACCACATATCTCGCACTGCACGTAGACATCGGGCAGGAAGTTCATTTCGATACGGCGCTGGCCTTCGCCCTGACAGGCTTCGCAGCGTCCGCCGGGGACGTTGAAAGAGAAGCGACCCGGCTTGTATCCTCGTTCGCGCGATTCGGGCAGCATGGCATAGAGGTCGCGCACGGCGGCGAAGATGCCGGTATAGGTTGCAGGATTGGAACGTGGCGTGCGGCCGATGGGAGATTGATCGATGCGAATGACCTTGTCGATCAACTCCGCTCCGGTGATGGCCTTGTGGCTGCCCGGTTCTTCGCGCGACCGGTAAAGCTGTTTGGCTAACGCGCGATAGAGGATATCGTTTACCAAAGTTGATTTGCCGGAGCCGGAGACGCCAGTTACAACCGTCATCACGCCAAGCGGAAAAACTATATCCAGATTTTTGAGATTGTTCTCGCGCGCGCCCAATACAGCTACAGCTTTGCCATTCGGGCTGCGACGCTCGGGGAGCATCGCTATCTGCTGGCGTCCGGCGATGTAGGCGCCGGTAAGCGAGGCGGGCGAATCCATGATCTGGGCTGGCGTCCCACTTGCTACCAACTCGCCGCCATGACGTCCGGCGCCGGGGCCGAGATCGATGACATAATCTGCCCGGCGGATTGTTTCTTCGTCGTGCTCGACTACCAGAACGGTGTTGCCCAAATCGCGCAGGTTTTCGAGCGCAGCGAGCAGACGGCCATTGTCGCGGTGGTGCAGACCGATGGACGGTTCATCGAGCACGTATAGAACGCCGCGAAGTTTGGATCCGATTTGCGTGGCAAGACGAATGCGTTGGCCTTCGCCACCTGAAAGCGTCGCGGCGGAGCGGCCTAGGGACAGGTAGCCTAGCCCGACGTTGTCCAGAAATTCCAGGCGCTCGATGATCTCATGCAAGATGCGTCCTGCAATCGTCAGTTCCCTGCCGCTTAGTTTGATCTTGCGAGCGGCTTCCAGTGCGCGCGAAATCGGCAAATGGGTGAAATCCGATATCGACATGCCATTCACCTTGACTGCCAGGCTTTCGGGACGCAGACGCTTGCCGTGGCAGACCGGGCATTCGGTGGCCGACATGAAGTCCATCATATATTCGCGATAAGCGTCGGACGAAGTCTGTTCGACGTTCTGCCTGAGGTATCCAAGAATGCCCAAGAATCCGGTCTTGCCTCCGCGCTGCGGCTCACCGTAGAGCAGAAGGTTTTGAATCTTTTCCGGAAATTTCTCGAAGGGGGTTGCCAGGCTGAAACCGTAGGCTTGGACTAACAACTGAATGCTGCGAACCAGATTCTGCGATGACGATCCGGGGCCTAAGCCCCCATCGAGGATCGGCTTCGACCAATCGACAATTACTTTGGCCGGATCGAGATCGTATCGACTTCCCAGTCCGTGGCACTCGGGGCAGGCTCCATAGGAACTGTTGAACGAGAACGATCGCGGTTCGAGTTGCGGAACACTGATACCGCAATCGGGGCACGCCAGACGCTCGGAATAAAGGGTTTCGCCTCCGTTCACGACCGCGACCAGGACGAGACCGCCGCCTAGTTTCATAGCCAGGCCAACAGAAAGTTCAAGGCGATGTTCAATTCCCGGCTTCACCAGTAATCGATCCACGACCACTTCTATGGTGTGATTTTTACGTTTGTCGAGAGCCAGATCATCTTCTAGATTCACCAGTTCGCCATCGACGCGCGCTCGGGAAAAACCGTGCTGGACGAGCTTCTCCATCTCTTTTTTGAACTCGCCTTTGCGGCCGCGGACGATGGGGGCCATGATCATCACGCGGTCATCGGGCGTGAGCGACATCACGCGTTGCACAATCTGCTCGGCAGACTGGCGAGCGATCGGCTTGCCGCAATTCGGACAGTGCGGCACACCGATCGAAGAGTAGAGCAGGCGCAGATAATCGTAGATTTCGGTGATGGTTCCGACGGTCGAGCGGGGACTGCGGCTGGTTGTCTTCTGTTCGATCGAAATCGACGGGCTAAGGCCGTCGATTGAATCGACGTCGGGGCGCTCCATCTGATCGAGGAACTGTCTTGCGTAGGCGGAGAGCGTTTCTACGTAGCGGCGCTGGCCTTCCGCGTAAATCGTATCGAAGGCGAGCGAGGATTTCCCGGAGCCGCTCAGGCCCGTAATGACCGTCAAGGTGTTGCGAGGAATTTCGACGTCAATATTCTTCAGATTGTGCTGGCGCGCACCGCGCACCGAAATACGAGTGATGGCCATTTAACACAGTACTTTTGGACTTCCGTAACGTGGACGGGTCCAGGGAAATGGTGGAGAGTGGAGATACGCAGTCCGATTCCCATATCTTAGTTGTTAACAACGGCGGGGGTCAAATGCGGATAGAGTAAATCATTTGCAGCCGCATGAATCCACCTGGCGACTGCCAGTAAAGGCCGTACCTTGAACGCACTTTTTGTTGGTTTTCTGCTTAGCACCACTGCAATTTTCAGCGTAATTTTAGGGATCTTCGGCGCATATTGCGCGATTAACGCTGTGCTATTCACAATAAACCCGTCTCGACCATCGAATCTCCTGGGGGCGCTGGTGCCTCATCACAGCCAGGCCAGCGGCGATTAGGCGCACTCGGATCGTCGGTTGCATTCAGCCCGATGGCGTGCTGTCGCGCAGATTGTCCGCCTTTGTCGGCCGTGTCAATCTTCGAGTTTGAGGGCCTCACACGCTTACGACCGGGATCGGTACCGCGCAAATGATGCCGTAGCCGTTTATCCTCAGGTTACCGCCGTAGGGGTAGCAAGCTATAACCAGCAAATCAGCGTTCATTTGCTCCACCGCTTGGCTCAAAACCTTCGGCGGATCGCCACTGCCAACTAACGTCTCCGCCTTTATATCCAGCTCTCGCCGCAAGTCTACAAGGTGTTGAGAAGCGGCATCCACCAGCTCTTTTTTCCGCTTCGGATTGACGTAGCTGCCCCCCGGCCCCCATAGCTCCAATAATGGCGTGACGTGTATAAGCGTAAGGCTGGCGGAGAATTCGGCAGCCATTTGGGCAGCCCAGGACGCAGCGACGCGGCCACGAGGATCGAAATCGACCGCGCACAGTATGTTGCGCATGGCAAACTCCTGCGCTGACGATTTCTTCACGTGGGCGCCAGTCCACACTGGGCACTCGTTCCCCTTTGGTATGTTCTCTTGGATAGAGCCCTGAAGAAACCGGTCGAACGTAAAACCATAAGATGGCATCATGATCAGGTTGGCGTTATATGCTTGAGCTGTTCGCACAATTACCCGATCTGGGTCGCCTGTGAGCAAAACGTGACGAATGGCGAGTCCTTCAAGCTGGGGCTTAAGAGAACGATCGTGTTTTTTCTCCGCCTCGTGAATTATCGCGGCCAACAAATCCCAGTCGCCCATCTTGGCGGGACTATGCGGCACCCCGGCGGCATGGCTCCGCTCCGAGGCGACATGCAGCATCACGATCTCCGAATGGAAGTGGCGGGCCAATATCGCGGCTTGATGAATTACGCCCAGCGAGGTATTTGGAATATCGACGGGTAGAACGATCGTTTTAACTTTCAGCATCGCGCACCAGAGAAAGTAGACACGAGTTCGATCATCGGTTGCTCTTACTCTCGAGCTTTATTTCAGCGCTTCTATCGGATTTACTTTCGTTGCGCGCCGCGCGGGCAGATAGCTGGCGAACAGGGCGATGCCGAGAAATAAGAGCGGCGTCAGAATAAAGGTCTCCAAATCGAGAGCGCCGACTTTGTAGAGCATGCTGGACATCAAGCGTGTGAACAATAGCGCAGCCATCAGGCCAATAGCAATGCCGGCAATCGCCAGCAGTAAACCCTGGCGAACGACCAACTGCAAGATATCGGCGTGTTCCGCGCCGAGCGCCAGACGAATGCCGAACTCCTGCCGCCGCTGCGCCACGGAATAGGACAGCACCCCGTAGATTCCGATCAACGCGAGAGCCAGCGCTGTGGCGGAAAAAACGCCAAGCAAGAGCATGGTGAAGCGCGGCTGCGATCGCGAGCTGTCCATGATTTCTTCGACGGTTTGAATTTTGGTGATGGGCTGGTCTGGATCGACAGCCGCGATCTGCGCCCGCACGGCTGAGATTATGCTCTGCGGCGCCACAGCGGTCCGCACCAGCAGATTCATATCGCCCCAGGGCAACTGCGCAAAGGGAAGGTAAAGCTGCGCCTGCGTTTCCTGTTCAAGGCCCTTGTTCTTTATGTCCGCAGCCATGCCGATCACCTCAGATGGGCCTGGCCCGCGGCCTACGACGATGTGTTTGCCCAACGGATTCTCGTTAGGCCAGAAGCGCCGGGCGAAAGTTTCGTTCACGATCACGACCTTGGGCGCCCCGGCATTGTCTGCGGCAGTGAAATCGCGGCCAGCGCGCAGTGGAACGCGCAGCGTCTGGAACCATTGCGGGCTGATGGCCTCGATGTCGATGAAGGGACGCTTAGGTAGAGGCAGATCAGGCGAACCTTCCGGCAACACGGGGGTGACGCGGATCCACTTCAGCGGCAACGCGGCAGAGGTCGCGGCGTTGCGGACACCGGGTAAGGTGGAGACGCGGCGCAACACCTCGTCAAAGAATGCAATCTGCTGTTCCGGCTTTGCGTACTTCACGGTAGGCAGCGAGACATTCATTGTGAGTACGTTCTCGGCATCAAAGCCCGGATCAACATGGAGCAGTCGTACGAAACTACGCAAGAGGAGTCCTGCGCCGATGAAAAGCAGCAGTGACAGGGCCACCTGGCCCACAACTAGAAGGTTCTTCATCTGCGCGCGGGCGTGGCCAGTCGAAATGCCTCTGCCTTCATCGCGAAGCGTTCGGTTCGGGTCGGCTCGCGCCAGTTGCAGGGCAGGAACGGTGCCGAACAGGATTCCGGAGAAAATCGAAATGATTAGCAGGAACAACAGCACGCGGAGATCGAGGCCGATTGGAACTCCTGGCGGAATCTGACTTGCTCCCCACGTGACCAAGGCTCGGGTCGCAGCCCAGCCCAATCCGACGCCTAGGACACCGGCAAGCAGCGCGAGGAGCATGCTTTCGGTGAGAAGCTGGCGAACTAACATGCCTCGGCTCGCTCCCAGCGCCGTCCGCACCGCAATTTCTTTTTTTCGAGCGAGCGCGCGCGAAAGCAGCAGGCTTGCCACATTGGCACAAGCAATCAGCAGCACGAGAGCGACAGCCGCAGAAAACACAAATACCTTGCCACGCAGATCGCCCACAACGGATTCACGCAGGCTCTCCGCTGAGACGGAGATTGACTGGTCGGCATCGGGGGCAGTGGGGTTTTGTTCCCGATAACGTTGGTCGAGAAGAGCAAGTTCGGCGTTGGCTCTCGCCAAAGTGGCTCCTGGGCGCAGTCGCGCCACCATTTGGAGATAGCCGACACCCGTGCGCAGGCGTTGCGTAGTCATCAGGGAAAACTCGAAGTAACGCGGCGTCCAGATGTCGGCAGGCCCGACGAAGGGGAACTGAATGTTGGCTGGCAGTACGCCGATGATGGTGTAAGGAGTGGAATCGAGCGTGACGGTCTGACCGATGACGCCAGGGTCACCGCGAAAATGGCTGCGCCACATGGAATCGCTCAGCACGACTACCGGCTTGCCTTCCGGGCGACCTTCATCTTCGGTAAAGATTCGCCCGAGCTGGGGTTGCACTCCGAGCGTGGAGAAAAAGTTTGGCGTGACGCGCGCTATCGGAATCTGGATTGGTTCGCCGGAACCAGTAAGATTCAGGTTGTCATTCGTCCATGCCGATATGGACTGGAAGGAGCGATTGAAGTCGCGCAGCAACTCGTAACGGAGTAATGTGCCGGGCCGCTCACCAGTCTTATCCTTCGCCGTCAGACTCACGAGTTGATCGGCGTCACGGTAGGGAAATGGCCGCAGCAACAGCGCGCTGGTTACGGTAAAGATGGCGGTGTTGGCGCCAATTCCAACGGCAAGAGTGATGACGGTTGCGAGGGTAAACCCCGGATTCTTAGCCAGCATGCGCGCGCCGAAGCGGAGGTTGCGAAACAGGGCTTGCATGATCCAAGGAATTATAGGACAGAGAAAGTTCTTGCGAAGATTCAACTTAGATACCGGTTGCTATAATCCCTAGTTGCAAAATTTGGATTGGCTCAATACTCTTGGCGGTCCCGAGTATGACTTGTGAGAAGCGATTAATGAAGATGCGGTTAAAAGACAAAATAGTTCTGATTACGGGAGGCCTTAGCGGACTAGGACGCGAGGCCGCCTTAGTGTTCGCGCGCGAGGGCGCGCGGGTGGCAGTCTGTGATCTACGGCAGGAAGGCAACGAACTCATTGTTGCCATTGAGTCTACGGGTGCGCAGGGCTTCTATATCTCGGCCGATGTCTCTCAGTTCACGCAAGTTGAGGCGATGATGCGAGCGGTTCTGCAGAAGTTCGGAGCGATCGACATTCTGATCAACAATGCCGGAATTACTCGCGACGCCACGTTGCTGAAGATGACTCTGGAACAATGGAACGAAGTGATCGGGGTCAATCTCAATGGCGTCTTTCATTGCACAAAGGCAATTGCTCCGCACATGGTGGAACGCGGGAAGGGGAAAATTATCAACACTTCCTCGATTGTCGGTATTTTCGGAAATTTCGGACAGACGAACTATGCGGCCGCCAAGGCGGGATTGATCGGAATGACGAAAACGTGGGCACGGGAACTTGGACCCAAAGGCGTGACTGTGAACGCCGTTGCCCCGGGCTTCATCGCGACGGAAATGGTCAAGAGGATGCCGGAAAAAGTGCTTCAGGCGATGCGGGATAAGACGCCAGCGCGCCGGTTAGGTGAGCCCCGAGACATTGCAAACGCTTATTTATTTCTTGCGTCGGACGAAGCGGACTTCATTAACGGCGCAGTGATCACCGTCGATGGCGGTCTTACGCTCTAGGTATACTCGCTACTTGAGTTAAATAGCGAACACCACCGGCGGTTCACCAACGAGGCCCTACGTGATGCGCTGTATTGTTTCATTTCTAAACCCGCTGCTAGCGTTGGACGAAGTGTAGTCGAGCCTAAGTGAGTCGCGGCTTGCAAAGCCGTTGAGGAAGATCTTATGAGAATTCTTACGAAGAAAAGTATTTTTGAGGTGCTCTTTTTCATGTTGGCCGAATTTGTGCTCGCCGAAGTAATTTTGTCGGGAGCAATTTTTGCCCAGAATAGTGCTGCTCCGCTTTATCCCGATACTCCGCATCCCGCGCCAGCGGCAAATCCGGCTCAGGACAATATTCCGCCACAGATGGACCAGCACACTCAGCACAACGACATGCCCGTGTTTCGCGTTAACGTTATCGAGCGCACGACCAAGGCCGTTAACTACAGGAATCGCGGCGGCTCAACCACGGTGGACTTCAGAGGCACCGATCTGATCCCCGATGTCGAGGGTCATGCCAGAGTGGAAGGCAAAGGTGGTCGGATTTCTATCGATCTGGAACTGAAACACCTGCCGCCGGCGAATCGCTTCGGAGGCCAGTTTCTTACTTATGTGTTGTGGGCGATCACTCCCGAAGGCCGCGCCGTCAATCTCGGCGAAGTGCTGCCACGAGATAACGGGAAGGATAAGTTGGACGTAACTACCGATCTGCAGGCTTTCGGAATGATAATCACCGCCGAACCTTATTATGCGGTCACACATCCCAGCAACAAGGTCGTTGCGGAAAATATTATTCGCACCAGCACGAAGGGATTTGAGGAACCGATCGACGCGAAGTTCGACGTACTGGAGGGCGGTCAATACACGATTGACATTCCCGGGGATCAATTGCCTTCGAGCCGCGCGGGGCTAAAAGTTCCGTTGGATCTGTTGGAGGCGCGCAATGCCGTGGTGATCGCCAAGGCCGCCGGAGCGGAGCAATATGCTCCCGATAGCCTGGCCAAAGCGGAAGACATGCTGCAGCGTGCCGAGGATTATTACCAGCGTAAGCAAGGCGTCACTCCGATTGGTACGGCCGCGCGCGGCGCCACGCAGATGGCGGAAGATGCTCGCGTGCTGACCTTACGGCGAATAGAACAGGCAAAACTCGACGCCGAACGACGCGCGCGCGAGGAAGCGCAGGCGAAGGCCGAAGCCGATGCGGCAGCAGCGCAACAGCAGGCGGCGCAGGCGCAAGCTCAGGCCAGTGAAGACGCTCGACGCCGGGCTGAGGCGGAACAGGCTGAAGCCGACGCTCGCCGGCAGCAGGCGGAGGCTCAAGCCCAACAACAGGCGGCGCGGGCACAACAGCAACAGGCAGAGGCGGCGGCAGCGGCAGCGGAACAAGCCGCGAATCTGGCGGACCAGCAGCGCCAGGAAGCAATTCGTCAAAAAGAAGCCATGCGGGCGCGTCTGTTGGCGCAATTAAATCAGGTGCTGCAAACCCGTGATACCGCGCGTGGACTCGTCGTCAGCATGCCCGACGTGTTATTCGATTTCAATAAATACACATTGAAGCCCGAGGCTCGAGAACGGCTGGCAAAGATTTCTGGAATTGTATTGGCCTACCCAGATCTGAAACTGGAAATCGATGGCTATACGGATTCAGTTGGCAGCGATGAATACAATCAGACGCTCTCCGACAAGCGGGCCGAGGCAGTACGCGATTATCTGACGAGTTCCGGAGTTTCCGCTAGTAACGTGGAGGCCCGCGGAATGGGCAAGGCCGATCCGGTGGCTGACAACAGCACGGCAGCCGGACGGCAGTTGAATCGACGGGTTGAGATGATCGTCTCGGGTGACGTCATTGGGAATCCGTCAGGCTCAGGCGCTTCCAACAGCCAAGTCCAATCGCCGACGAATCCGCAATAGGATTTTCGCGAAATAAAAAAGGCGTGGCATACGTCGTCCACATTTTGTACTTGGGCCCGCACGCCGATAGTTCCTGCATCGAAGGGGGTGCTTAGAAAAAATCGATTGTCACTCCAACGCATTCTTCGATGGGCGCGCTCTTACGCGCCAAACCTTTCAGCGGCTCGTGCTTTCGCCTTAGCGGCTTCTTCTTCCCGATTCTTTGGCGGTGCGCTGGTATCGAGCGAACGGAGAAGGCGCATGGAGGTCGCGGCGATTTCATCGACTGCAACCGCGAATGCGGGTTCGTTCGCCTTCGATAGTTTGTTAAAGCCGGTGATCTTTCTGACGAACTGAATCGAGGCGGCTCGAACCTCTTCATCGGTAACGGGTGGATCGAAGTTAAACAGAGTTTTGATATTCCGGCACACTCAGTATCACCTCCCAGTGCGGCCTCCCCAGAGGTCGCAAGATAAGCGCAGCGAGCGGGTTTGCTCGCGACAGGTCCTGAATATTTTCTCATAGCTAGCGGTAAACGCATCGTTGGAGGACCGGCTCATTGGCGGCTGGGCTGTTAGTTGCGACTGTTGATTGCAATGAAGTTATGTACCGTGGTACATTGGTAACATGATCCACGATTCAGAACTTTTTATCGAACGTGTACAAACCGGAGTCCGCATGGAAAAGCGGCTCCTCAAAGTGCTGAAGGCTTTAGCCGAATATCACGACATGTCCCTCGGTGATTTGCTCGAGGGAATTGTGCTTCATGCCTTCGATGGCAAGGTTCCTTTTAGCGCAGAATCCCTCAAACGCATTCACGATTTGAAGAAATTCTACGCTCTAGATCTCGACTCAAGCGCCAGCCACCGTCTGAAAGAAACAAAGCGACACTCGGAGCATTCCTCTTTGAACAAGAGAAATTCGGAGAAGAAGAAATGACGAGAAACCGTTTGCCAGCCGCATTATCTCTCCTGCAATGGATATTGGGCCTCGTGATCATCGAAGAATCGTTGCGTTTCGCGTTCTCTCACGCAGCCGCCCACGCCTTCGCACGCACCGGGTTGCCGGACTTTATCCGCCATGCTTTAGCGTTAGCGGAGACCGTTGCCGTCGTGCTCTTCCTCATCCCACGCGTTACGCAGGTTGGTGGCCGGGCGCTCATCGTCGTGCTGGCCTTTGCGATTCTCCTTCATCTTCTTCATGGATGGTATGACGTGGGTGTGCTTGTGGTTTACGCCGCCGCAACCTGGGCAGTCATGGCGGGTAAGCTATTGCCGACCTCCAACCAGGAGCGCACATGAGTGGCGATGAACTGATCGCGCGGTTCGAAAACGGAGCCACCGCTCCTGACAGTTTTCATCACGCCGACCACGTCCGGCTGGCATTTGAATATTTGGGCCGCTATTCGGCTCTGGAAGCGCTTGAGAAATTTTCCGCCGCCTTACAACGCTTTGCGGCCGCGCAAGGCAAGGCGGATCGCTACCACGAGACGATTACGTGGGCTTATTTGCTTCTGATACGCGAACGTATCGCGCGTGTTGGGCGGCAACAGACTTGGGAAGAATTCGCGGAGCGGAATTCCGATCTGCTCGTTTGGAAAGGCGGCGTGCTGGCAACGCTGTACCGAGCGGAGACGCTCGACTCCGATTTAGCCCGCAAAATTTTCGTTCTGCCAGATCGAACCGTGTTACTGGCGGTTTTCTAGATTTGAGACCCGAGACGCTAATACCGCCTCCTTGAAGCGGGGCGACTTCGGCGTTACTATTCGATTTTCGCTATTAGCGCATTCGGCGGGGGTCTTATGCCGCAAAATTACGTTCCCATCTTCATCTTTCTTGCCGTAGTCGGCCTTTTGATTCCGGCTACGTTGTTGATCGCGAAACTCATTCGCACGCAAAATCCTAACCGCGTCAAATTAATGCCCTACGAATGCGGAATCGACCCTTACGACAACGCGCGCGGGCGCTACACGGTTCGTTTTTATATCATCGCCATTTTGTTTGTGATCTTCGATGTGGAGACGATCTTCCTTTTTCCCTGGGCTGTGAAATTCAAAGCCTTGGGCGTCTTCGGGTTGATCGAGATGCTCGTCTTCCTGGGCATCTTGATCGTCGGTTATGTGTGGATCTGGAAGAAGGGAGCGCTGGAATGGGTCTAGCTTCTCCAGACGCAAATCTTGCGAGCCCGAATCCCACTGTTTCGGATGAGAGCTTTGTCGCCAGTCGCTGGACGAAAGGTAACCTTTTCTTTCCGACTCGGATTGTAGTTAATCCATTGCATGTGAGTCGCGTGAAGAAGCGTCTGTTCGGTTCCAGCGAGGAGAGCATTTCGATTTCTCAGGTCGCCTCGGTGAAGATTTCGACGGGAATCTTCTGGTCCGACATTTTGATCGAGTCGACCGGAGGAACCGATCCGATCACGAGTCATGGCCACCGCAAAGCTGACGCGCTTCGAATCCGCGATTTAGTTCAGAGCTTTCAGGTCAGCCGGCGTTAGCGATGTTTGGCAGAGAAGACTCTGGCCGTGGTCTTGAGCAGTTGTGACGCTACTCATTGACGGTGAGACAAGCAACTGTTAGAAGGGTAGTTCTCCCAAAACACCAGCGCGGATTTTTCGCGCCTTTTAACGATAAACCCAACATGGCCGAGGAAGTCAAAACGCCCGCCCCGCCTGCTACTCCGGTGACGACCGCCAAACCTGCGGCACCCGCTAAGCCTGCTGGTCCGGTTCCTTTACCGTGGGTCTCCCCAATGGTGGAGAAATACAAGAGCCAGTACGGCTCGGCGCTCGAAGCGCTGACTTATCTTGGGCAAAACTACCTGAGCGTCGACCGGTCGCTAATTCCCGATATTCTGCGCCTGTTGCGAGACAGCGAACAATTTGATTACTGCGTCGATATCACGGCCGTGCATTATCCGAAACGCGAAAAACAATTTGACGTGATATGGATACTTTATTCTTTTTCTCGCAATGAGCGAGTGCGAGTGAAGACACAGATCGCCGACGGCGCCTCGATCCCCTCATGTGTTTCTATCTGGGCAACGGCGAATTGGCTGGAGCGCGAAGTTTATGACATGTTCGGCATTCAGTTCGAAGGCCATCCTGACCTGAAGCGAATTCTTTTACCCGACGGCTGGAAAGGTCACCCCCTGCGCAAAGATTATGGCATCCTGCAGCAGGATAAAGAATGGGTGCACATCAACCTCGGAATCGAGAGTGGACAATGAACGCTCCCACAAAAGACGGCACGCAAGACGTCGCGAAGGGTTCGCTGTCCCATCTGGATCTAGGAACTCCGGAGAAGCCATATCTCGATTCGAACGAACTCATTATTAATATGGGGCCGCAGCACCCGGCCACGCACGGCGTGTTGCGCGTCATCCTCAAACTTGATGGTGAGAAAGTTCTCGGCACCGAATGTGTCATCGGATACCTGCATCGGGGCGTGGAAAAGATCGCCGAGAATCGCACCTACACCATGTTCAATCCCTACGTTGACAGGATGGATTATGTGGCTGCGGTGTCGAACGGTTTGGGCTACTGCGAGGCGGTGGAAAAGCTCTTGAATCTGGAAGCTCCGCCACGCGCGAAATATATTCGTGTAATTCTCACTGAACTGAATCGTGTTGCGAGTCATCAACTTTGGTTAGGAACACATGCGCTCGATATCGGGGCGATGACGCCGCTCTTTTATACCTTTCGCGACCGTGAAGAAATTCTGAAGATCTTCGAAAGGTACTGCGGGGCGCGCCTGACTACGCACGCTTTTCGCATTGGCGGCTGTCAATATGAAACTTATGCCGGATTCGAAAAGGACGTAAAGAATTTTCTGACCTTCGTCGCGCCCAAGATCGATGAATATGAGACTCTGCTCACCACTAACCGCATCTGGATGGAGCGCACTAAAAATGTTGGCGTGATTTCGGCAGCCGACGCCATTGCGCTCGGGGTGACCGGGCCCGTGCTTCGCGCCAGCGGGGTGAAATGGGATTTACGCAAGGCGCAGCCCTATGCGGCGTATTCCGATTTCGATTTTGAAATTCCGGTCGGCACAAAGGGCGATACCTACGATCGATACCTGGTTCGCATGGCCGAAATGCGCCAGTCGCTCCGCATTATCGAGCAAGCTGTCAATGCCATTCCCGAAGGCCCGATCATGGCGAAGGTTCCGAAGGTGATCAAGCCTCCGGTGGGCGAAATTTATCATTCGATCGAAGCTCCGAAAGGAGAGCTTGGGTATTTCATCGTCAGCGACGGATCGACGCAGCCTTATCGCCTGCGCGTCCGCCCGCCATCGTTTGTCAATTTGCAGGCGCTTGACATCATGGTTCGGGGCTTGTTGGTAGCCGACGTCGTTGCCGTGATTGGCACGATCGATATCGTGCTGGGCGAGGTTGACCGCTGATGCTGAATTCGTTCATGTCGTATCTCGGCAGCACAGTGACGCCGGGCCAGGCAGGAAACCAGTTTTGGGCGCTCATCTATGTGCTCATTATTTTCGCAGGAGTGTCCGTCGCGGTAATTGCCATGAATTGGATCGAGCGCAAGGCGCTGGCACACTTCCAGATTCGGCTGGGCCCAATGCGTGTTGGCCCGCATGGTTTGCTGCAGCCCATCGCCGACGCGCTCAAGCTGATGCTAAAAGAAGATATTATTCCAGCCGAAGCTGACCAGTTTGTCTTCTGGGTCGCCCCTCTGATCGGTCTGCTCGCGGCGTTCGCAGTTTATACCGTGATTCCCTTCGGACCGTCGCAAGCGGTGAGCGACATGAACATCGGCATCCTCTTTATGCTCGGCGTATCGTCGCTAGGCGTGCTCGGCATAGTTGTTGCAGGTTGGGCGTCGAACTCGCATTATCCCCTGATCGGAGCGCTGCGGTCGACCGCGCAGATGGTTTCCTATGAGGTCGCCATGGGACTGGCTGTCGTCTCGGCAATTCTAATGACCAGCTTAAACTCAAGTGGCACCGGTACGCTAAGCATGATTGGAATTGTGCAGGCCCAGCAGCAACAGGGTATATGGTTCATCTTCAAGTTTTTCCCGCTCGGCCTGCTTGCATTCATTATCTTCGCGATCGCCATGATTGCCGAAACCAACCGCGCGCCGTTCGACATGGCCGAAGCCGAATCGGAACTGACCGCCGGCTACCACACCGAATACAGCGGGCTACGTTGGTCGCTCTTCATGCTCGCCGAATACGCGGCTATGATAGCGGTCTCTTCGATCGCGGTCACGCTCTGGCTTGGCGGATGGATGCGTCCGTTTCCGAATCTGCTGCAAGCCCCGGCCTGGGAGTTCATATTCTCGCTCTTCCCTGGCTTAACTTTCCTTGGCCTCGCTGCGATTGCAGGCGTAAGCACGGCGCGTATGCCGTCACATTCGTTTTTTAGAATTCAGCGCATCGGGCTCGGAGCTTTTGCGTCGTTGCTTGGCTTTATTGCTCTTTTATTGCTTATGATCGCAGTTGTAGGCCGTTCCTCCGATATGAGTATTGCCGCAAGATTCCGCGAAGGAATCGATTACGTATATTGGTTTCTGCTCAAAGTTGCGATCTTTATGTATCTCTTCATCTGGTATCGTGCGACATGGCCGCGTTACCGCTTTGATCAGCTGATGAGAGTCGGCTGGAAAGTACTGCTACCAATTTCACTTGGCGTGCTGGTCGCGACCGCTATCGTGGGGGTGATCATTTCATGAACCCCGGACATAACTCGGCTCTGAACACAACCATCAATCCGGGAATGGCTCCGGTCGCGACGCCGTTCTTTTTTTATCTGCTGGCAGGACTGGCCATCGCTGGCGGCGTGCTCGTAATAACGCGCCGGAACTCGGTACATTCAGCACTCGCGCTGATTGTAACCTTGCTCTCGGTGGCGGGCCTCTACTTAATGTTGTACGCTCCGTTCGTTGCCGGCGTGCAGATTATTGTCTATGCAGGCGGCATCATGGTGTTATTCCTTTTTGTGATCATGCTCGTAAACATCGAACGCATATCAAAAGAACGGCAATTCAATCGCATATGGCCGGCTGGACTCGCTGCCGCCTGCGGGTTGATGGCGTTGTTCGTGTTCGCATTCGTGAAAGGTAAGGCGCTGTTTCCAGATCGCTTGATGACGCTGCCCGAGTCGTCGAACACGCAGCAGATAGCCACCATGCTCTACGGTGAGCGCGGCAACATGGGTCAATACACTTTCGCCTTTGAGATAGCGTCATTGTTATTGCTGGTGGCGATCCTGGGAGCGGTCATCATGACGAAGAAGAAGATCTAGAAATCGGGCGATCGGATGGTCGGACCATCGGGTGATCGCAGGCTAAGGAGCCAAAGTGGCAGAAAAATCGAGAACTCCTCTAAGAATTACTGAAGATGCGCACATCGAGATTGGGAACGTTTGGACAAAAATCACTGTTTGGATTCGGAGTGATCGTCTGAAACAGACATTGAAACAAAGAGAGACAAGAAAACCCAACAGAAAACCGACTAGCGGCAGAAGCGGAAGCTAAACATGGTTCCCATCACCACATTGCACTATCTAGTCGTAGCCGCGGCACTGTTCGTGCTTGGTGTCATTGGTGTGCTCACACGCCGCAACGTGGTGATTGTGTTGATGTCGATCGAATTGATTCTGAATGCAGTGAATCTGAATCTCGTGGCATTTTCGCGAATGTGGGGAAATCTGCATGGTCAGGTGTTTTCCATCTTTATCACAGTGGATGCCGCTGCCGAGGCTGCCGCGGGCCTGGGCATTTTGATCGCCTTTTTTCGTAATAAAGAGACGATTAACGTGGATGAGATTGATTTGTTGAAATGGTAGACGAACTGCCGCTCTCCTCGCTCGATGAAAGGCGAATACTCAGCTAACCGACGACATGTTTTTTCTTAACCACATCTGGCTGATTCCGATCCTTCCGGCTTTTGGCGCCGTGATCATGTTTTTATTCGGCCGGCGCCTGCAGAAGTCAACTGTCAGCGCCGTCTGCGTTGGCGTGGTCGTTTTGGCGTTCGTTTTTGCTTGCTTTACCGTGCACGATTACACTCACTTCGCGCACGGTACAGGACGTCCGTTTCAGAGAATTTTCTATACATGGCTTGGCACTGGCGACGGTCACCTTGATTTTACGAAGCGCGATGGCACTCTAGCTCCATTTAACGTGGACGCCGGCTTCCTCCTTGATCCCCTATCTTCCATCTGGCTGCTCTTTGTAACTGGCGTCGGCATGCTGATCCACATTTATTCCACTGGATACATGGCGCACGAAGGTGGTTACTACCGCTTTTTCGGTTACATGAATCTATTCATGTTTACGATGCTTACGCTTATCCTCGCTAATAACTACATGCTTTTGTTTGTGGGGTGGGAAGGCGTAGGCTTATGCTCGTATCTTCTGATTGGGTTTTACTTTCATCGTAACTCGGCTTCGACGGCCGCTAACAAGGCGTTCATCGTAAATCGTATTGGGGATGCCGGCTTCATTCTTGGGGCGCTTACACTTTCCTGGTATTTGGGCTCTTTTCGCTTCACTGAGATTAACGCTCTCGTTCGTAGCGGGCAGTTCGCAATCGGCGATTCTGTTGTGACGGTTGCCGCGCTGCTCCTCTTTGTCGGAGCCTGCGGCAAGTCGGCGCAACTTCCGCTCTATGTCTGGCTGCCCGATGCGATGGAAGGGCCGACGCCCGTCTCGGCGTTGATCCACGCTGCGACCATGGTGACTGCCGGAGTTTACATGGTCGCGCGCTCGAATGCCGTCTTCGTACTGGCACCGAAGGCAATGCTCGTAGTAGCCGTCGTTGGTGCTCTCACTGCAGTATTCGCTGCATCGATCGCGCTGGTGCAAAACGACATCAAGCGGGTGCTGGCCTACTCCACCGTCTCGCAGCTTGGATACATGTTCCTTGCGCTCGGCGTCGGCGCCTTTGCTGCAGGAGTGTTTCATGTGTTTACCCACGCATTTTTCAAAGCGCTTCTCTTCCTTGGATCAGGTTCCGTAATTCATGCGTTGAGGGGCGAGCAGGACATGCGCAACATGGGCGGCCTGCGTAAACGCATTCCGACAACATACTGGACAATGTTGGTCGCCACGCTTGCGATCGCCGGCATTTTTCCATTCGCCGGCTTCTTCTCCAAGGACGAAATACTTTGGCAAACTTATACCAAAGAGAGCGATGCGTACCGCATTCTATGGTTTGTCGGTTATGGCACGGCTTTAATGACCGCGTTTTATATGTTCAGACTGATGTATTTGACCTTCTATAGTCCTTCGCGGATGAGCCATGAGGTCGAACATCACGTGCACGAATCGCCTAAGTCAATGACAGTGCCGCTCGTAATCCTGGCAATCTGCTCCATTGCCGCAGGCTGGTTGAGTTGGCCGCATAGCCTCGGCGGATCGGCACATTTGGCAACGTTTGTGGAACCGGTATTCGCGCGCGAAGCGGTCGTTTTGGAAGAAGAGGGTAAGTCAGCGCAGTTGGCAGCGGGCGAAAAAGAAGCCGAACACACGGATAAAACGGAGTACGTGCTGATGTTCATATCTCTCGCCGCAGCGGCCGTAGGCTGGGGGATGGCGCGCGCATCCTATGGCAACGCTCGCAAGGATTTTTCCGAGCCCATTGCGGTCAAATCCCCGCCACTGTATCGTCTGCTCTATAACAAATGGTTTGTTGACGAGGGCTACGACTACGTTTTCACTGGGCGAATCAAGGTTGGGGCCATTCGGCTTGGCGTTATGGGTGCGGGTGAGGCGGCGTCATGGTTTGACGCCAAGATCATCGACGGAGCGGTCAACGATGTAAGCTGGGTGACGCGCGCTATCGCTACTCTTTCGACTTGGTGGGATAAGTGGATCATCGATGGCTTGGGAGTCAACGCTCCAGCCATTCTTGTGCGCCTTGTCTCTTATCCAACGCGCCTGTTCGAATGGGGATTAGTGCAATGGTACGCGTTAGTTATGGTCGCGGGATTGCTTGGATTCGGGGTTTATTACGTTTGGAAATGAGTAATCACTTAGCGTCTACTTACAAATCAGTTAGCTAAGGCAAGTGCATTAGTAAGTGTCCCGAGAACTGCTCTTATGCAGAGTTATATTCTTTCGATCATTCTCTTCACGCCGCTCATCGGCGCGCTTGCGCTCCTCTTCGTACCAAAGGAAAACAAAGACGCGATCCGCTGGATTGCGAACATCTTCGCACTGGGCGGCTTCCTCATTTCGCTTCCTCTAGTGCCGATGTTTTGGGCGCAGCGGTTTGATGCTACTCAGCAATTTAAATTTCTAGAAGGCACGCCGAACAACTGGATCCCCTCGATTGGCGCAGGTTATAACCTTGGGATTGATGGCATCTCGTTTCTGCTGATCATGCTGACCGCGCTGCTCGGTTGGATTTCGATTCTTTCTTCATGGACGGCAATCGAGAACCGGGTAAAGGAGTATTACGTCTGGTTTCTCGTCTTACAGACGGGAATGCTGGGCGTTTTCATGGCGCTCGATTTCTTTCTCTTCTTCGTTTTCTGGGAGGCGATGCTGGTGCCGATGTATTTGCTGATCGGCATCTGGGGTGGACCACGTAAGCTTTATGCAGCGATCAAGTTTTTCCTTTATACGTTACTTGGTTCGGTATTGATGCTGCTCGGCATCTTATTCCTATACTTCCATCACCACACGGTTACTGGCGTTTTTACCTTCAGTATTCCAGAGCTTTATAAAACGGCGCCGCTAATTCCTTTCCACTATGCTGTCTGGCTATTCGTCGCTTTCTTTATAGGATTTGCCATCAAAGTTCCAATGTTTCCGTTCCATACCTGGCTACCCGATGCCCACGTCGAAGCGCCGACTGCCGGTTCAGTCATCCTGGCGGGGTTTTGTTGAAAATGGGAACTTATGGTTTCGTGCGTTTCTCGCTGCCGTTTTTTCCGTCGGTGGTCTCGCATCCGAAAGTACAAAACTGGGTTATAGGATTGTCATTAGTCGGCATTATCTATGGGGCTTTGGTTTCGCTCATGCAGAAAGACATGAAGAAACTCGTGGCTTACTCGTCCGTAAGTCACCTGGGCTTCTGCACCTTGGGAATCTTTGCGTTGAACTCTATGGGATTGACTGGTTCAGTGCTGCAGCAAGTCAATCACGGCATATCGACCGGCGCGTTGTTCCTGATCGTCGGAATTTTGTACGAACGGCGCCACACGCGTGAGATAGCCGAATATGGAGGCATCTCAAATGTCATGCCGATTTACGCGACGATAACCATGATCATGTTTCTCTCTTCGATGGGATTGCCGCTGCTGAACGGTTTCGTCGGCGAGTTCACGATTCTGCAAGGAGCGTTCACCGCGAACTGGAGATGGGCGGCATGGGCCGCTCCTGGCGTAGTTCTGGCGGCAGCCTATCTCTTGTGGCTCTACCAGCGCGTCTTCTTCGGGACGGTGACGAATGCGAAGAACGAAAAGTTGCACGATCTCACGCCGCGCGAAATCCTTATTTTCGCGCCTCTTATCATCATGGCGCTATGGATTGGTCTCTATCCCAAGCCGTTTTTCCAGATCCTGGAACAACCGGTCAATCAAATCGTGCAGACGATTCATGACAAGTCAAATGCGAATGCGCCCGTGGACGCACAGGTCGCGCCCACCTCTTCTCTGGAGATGTCCGCCAGATCGAACGTCATTGAACCGAAAGCGAGAAACTAAGTGCGCGGCTTTTCACCAACTGACTACCGGTTGATGTTGCCAATGGTGGAACTTACCATTTTCGCGCTCGGCATCTTATTGATTGACTTGATGATTCCGCGCGGATGGAAATGGATCAATGCCGTGGCGGCCTTGGTGGGCATACTGTTCGCGGCTGTATGTGTATGGCAAATTCAGGCCATGCTGCCTATGGGCGCGTCGGGATTCTATCACTCGCTACGGGTTGACCGCTTCGCTATGTACTTCTGGTATCTGTTTCTGGCAGGAGCGGCTATCGCTATTGCAGGGTCAGTGCACTATCTCGACATAGAGGATGAAAACCACGGAGAATACTATGCCTTACTACTCCTCTCGGTAGTGGGCATGATGTGCATGGCGGCGGGGGTCGACATTGTTCTGATCTTCATCGGCCTTGAGCTGATGGCAATTTCCACTTACATTTTGGTTGGTTTTTTGCACCGCGACCGGCGCTCGAATGAAGCTGCCTTGAAGTATCTGCTGCTGGGGGCATTTTCATCGGGAATTTTTGCTTATGGGCTTTCCCTGTTCTACGGGCTTTCCGGGAGTACGAATCTACAAGACATCCAGCGGGCAGTGTCGGGCCAGAATCCTTACAATCCAGTAGTTGTGATTGCGTTGCTCACCACCATGACGGGATTGCTGTTCAAGATCGCGGCCGTACCCTTTCATCAGTGGGCGCCGGACGCATACGAAGGCGCGCCGACAAGCATAACCGGCTTCATGTCGGTGGCGGTGAAAGCTGCGGCTTGGGCCATGTTGCTGCGCATACTAGTGTACGGGTTGTTTCCGCTGCGATCCGTTTACACGCCAATCATTGTTGTTATTGCCATTGCCACCATGACCTTCGCAAACTTCGCCGCGCTTACGCAAACGAATACCAAACGGCTGCTCGCTTATTCTTCGATTGCACACGTAGGTTATATGTTGTTGGCCTTTGTGGCCATGGGATCTTCGCCGGTTGGCACTCCGGCGTTCTACGATGGGCTAAAAGGAATTCTGATCTACTTGCTTGTCTACACGTTCATGAATCTCGGAGCCTTTGCGGTGATTGCTTCGTTGCGACAACGCAATGTAATTGGCGATGAGATCGACGATATGGCGGGGCTTTACAAGCGTGCTCCGGTTGAAGCTACTTTGATGCTGCTCTTCCTGCTTTCACTCGCGGGCATCCCGCCAGCCGCGGGCTTTCTTGGCAAGTACTACATTTTTCTTAGCCTCATCGAAAGCGGTCATTACGGGCTGGCTTCGCTGGGCGTAATTTATTCGCTTTTTGGACTTTATTACTACCTGAAGATTGCAAACTCGATGTTGATGCGCGCGCCCATGGAAACCGAACGGCTGCCAGTGAGTTTCGGAATGCGCTTCGCAGTGGGTGTAACTGCGCTCGCGACGATTATGATCGGAGTTTATCCGGAGCCATTTATTCGCAGTGTCAACTGGTCTTTGAACATAACGCAATCGGCTCGCGCCACTGTGGTTGTCAAGGGAAGCCATTAGCTTCAGCTTACCTGACCAAGCTCCTGATTTTCGGGCGAGAGCACGCGCCTTAGTTTAAAATTTCGTCGAATGGCTGAGAAACCCAGCTTCCCGCCTGACCCGCCTCGCAGTCGAAAAGATCCTCCGGTTTCGCTTGCACGTTATTCCGAGATGGGGTTCATTATTCCTGCGGCGATCCTGCTAGGTTTCTTTTTGGGGAAGTTGGCGGATTACTGGTTGCACACGAAATGGCTTTATCTGGTAGGCCTCTTGTTCGGCGCAATCGTGGGATTCTGGCGGATGATTCGCATGGCAGTAGGCGCTTTCAAAGATGGAAGGTGAGTGAGCATTTCAAACCCCGCCAGCGAGACTTATAGCATGCATGAGGCACGCACGAATGCTCAGTGAGCGAACGATGCTCGATGGACAAACGATCTACGAACGTATCGTCCCTCGCTTGCTGCGAAATATTTTGGTGCTGAGCATGCTGCTGCTTGGGCCAACGTTCTGGTTTTATGGCTGGGGCGGATCGATTGGGTTTACCTTTGGGGCCGTCATTTCTTACGTTAATTTCCGATCACTGACGCGCGGCGTCGAAGAACTGGCCGACCGCATCGTCAACCAGAATAGCCGCGAGAAGGGCAGCTGGATCGTCCTGCGCTTTCTGGTTCGCTACGGGTTGGTCGGGGGCGCTGCCTATGCTATATTCATCAGTTCGGGCGTAGCTTTTCGCGGCTTTTTATGGGGCTTGTGTGTGCCCGTAGCAGCGCTGATGGCAGAGGCGGCGTGGGAAGGTTATTCGGCCTTAAGGCGAACATCATAAGCCGCACGCCCCGCCGGATTTCCCACACTCGCAAATGTAAGTGTCAATGGCGCAAAGATCACGGCGCAAAGTTCAAAGATTAGAGATCTCAAAGATTTTTGAAGATCTCAAGATTAAAGATAAAAATGGAACAACTCGCTTTCACTAGATTCCTGAATCATCTTTTTGGCCAACAGGTAACCGCGCTGTTGCTGAAACTTCACATTCATCCGAAGTATCCCGCGGCCCCGATCAATAATTCTTCTGCGATGGAGTTGCTGGTCGCGGCGCTGCTAATACTATTTTTTATTGCGCTGCGCTTGCGACTTTCCGTCGAGAATCCGGGCGGGTTGCAACATACGATGGAGGCGATCCACGGCTTTATGAGCGATATGGCCGAGGAGGTGATTGGGCATCATGGTCAAAAGTATGTGCCCTATCTGGTCACGCTCGGAATTTTTATCCTGAGTTGCAATCTAATCGGTATTGTTCCGGGATTGGAATCACCGACAGCAGTCCCGATTGTTCCGCTTGGCTGCGCACTGCTGACTTGGTTCTATTATCACTTCCAGGGCTTGCGAACCAAGGGGCCCATAGGCTACTTGCAAGTCTTCATTGGGCCGCAGGACAAGGAAATGCCGTGGTGGCTGCGTCTTTTCTTACCCATCCTGATGTTTCCGATTGAGGTGTTCAGCCATCTTGCCCGGATCCTGTCGCTGACGGTTCGTCTTTTTGCCAACATGTTTGCCGGCGAGATGGTTACGCTGGTGTTCTTTTCGCTCATACCGATCGGAATCCCGGTGATATTCGAGGGGCTCCACATCGGAGTGTCGTTAGTTCAAACGTATATTTTTGTTTTGCTGCCCGCCGTCTACCTGGGCGAGGCTACGGGAGAAGCACACTAAGCGAAGGTTTCAGGTTTTAGGTGTCATGTCTCAAGAAAAATAAACGCCCGATTTTTCTGAGACCTGAGACCTGGTGCCTGACATATATCGTTTGACACCTGCCCTCAGTGTGAGGGCGTCGGCTTCGAGAGCACGGCGTCAACCACCTCCTGACGGCAATTTATAAGGAGAAAGACAATGCGGAAATTTGTGATGTTGCTGTTTGTGATGATTGCGGCAATGGTGACGGCCGTGCCTGCCTTTGCGCAGGGGGCAAACGCAGCGGCGCCGGCAACCAACTGGGTGGCGCTGACTTCGGGATTTGCCATTGCCATCGCGGCCGGGCTGGCGGCGCTAGGGCAAGGCAGAGTGGCGGGAGCGGCCTGCGATTCGCTGGGTAGGAATCCGGCGGCTCGTCCTGGAATTATGGTTGCGCTCATTCTAGGACTTGCCTTCATCGAGTCGCTGGTACTGTTCACGCTCGTGATTATTTTTGTGAAGGTGGCGTAATCGAGTTAGCGAGGGTCCCACCTGCTTGCTCGCTTCAGTTGTTCGAAAAAGCCTCTGCTATCGCGCAGGGCTTTTTTGTCTGCGACACAGTACAGTGCGCATCAGTGGATAGGCGGCAAACAGATCGCAAAGTAAAGCGTGGAGGAGACGACTGTATTCTCCAAGACCTAAGATTTGCCCTGGAGGAACTACCCTTTTCGTTCGCCGTCCCAGTTGGAGTCGTGATCCGTCAGAAACTTTTTGCAGAGCTTCGACCAGCACGCGACGGAGACGATAGCGGCTGTCGAGATCCATGCTGACGAATTCGAAGCCGATTTCATTGACGCGAGCGCGGCGGAGTAAAACCTCGCCACGGATTTTTTTTACGCCGAGAGAAATCTCAACGTGGGCTTCCGAACCGACGCGAAGATTGTCGCGCCGTGCGCCCATGCCGCCGCCAAGACTCATCTCCCGCATAATGATGTTCGACTTTCCCCAGGAACTGGAAAGAGTCGCTGAGAGCGTACGCGGCAGTTTGATGCGCTCATAGCGACGCTGCCGGACCCATGGACATCCTGGGCCGGAATCGAGCGGAGCAATGGCTATTTCGCCCGCCTCGATGCCGCTGTCGACAAGAGCGTTGGTCGCATACTGGGGATCAATTTTGCACAGTGACTGAATGGCAGCGATTCTCAATTCACGGTGCTGGTTATAGCCAAAAAGCTTCTTGTCTTCGACGATGGCACGCAGAACGGCGACGGCCTCGACCTCGCGCAAACGGCCGAGCGTCTCGATGGCCTTCAATTGCAGGAAGGGCGTGCGGTTATAAGCTTCACCGGAGGTGGCGAGGGCGATGAGGCTGGAACTGGCACTGCGATCCTGGCTCATGCCGATCTCGTCGATCGCTTCCGGCAAGATGCGCGAGTCGAGGAGTTCGAGAAGTTCGAGTAAGGTTCGTCCGCGATCGGGCGCGGCGCCATACGCAATCTGGCGAACGATGACGTCCTGGTAAAAACGGTTGAACTCGCCCATGCGCGGCGGCAATAGTTCAAGCAGCGAATTCACCGATAGCCGGCTCAGCAGGCCGACGGTCGAGGCCGCCTGGCGGGGCTGTCCGCTGTGTAGAATGTCGCGCAGGTCGTCGATCGCAGGCTGTCCGAGTTCGCCTACAAGATCTACGATACGATCGCACTCGACGCGCTTCTGAGCGCGGAAGAAGCGGTCGGCAAGTTGTTCGACGGAATTTCTCGGAAGTTGCTGTAAAACGTTGACGAGATCCTCGGGGACCCGAGCGGAATCGATGGCTTCCTCGATCATCTCGGGCAAGCGGTTTTCGATGCCGACGCGCGAGCGCAGATCCTGCACCAATTCAGGCCGCTGGTGAGCCACTTTTTCGAGCGTGATGCAAAGTTCTGCAACCGCTTTGTATCTCTTCCGGGTACACGCTTCCTGTCCGAATCGCGCCAGGGCGGCGCTAAGCAGGCTTTGCATCTCGGTATCGGTGTCCTTGGCCAGTTGCTCGCCGATTGCGGCGAGCGCGTTCGGCATGACATCCTCAGGCGCAATGGCGTACAGATCGGCAAGTTGCGCCAACCCTGTCGCCGTCTTGCGGCGGGGATCGGCATCGCTCGCTTCGAGGCCACTCGCATAGTTGGAGAGGATCTTCGCGCCAATCTCATTGTCGTCGCGGTCAAAAAGTACTTCGACGAACTGGCGAACATTGCGGGGCGGCACGCACGCAGCCTCAGAAGAGAGAAGCACGCTCTTCTTGCCCGCTTCCGGAATCTCAGCCCAGAACATGCGGTCGAGTATGTCGGCGTGGGATTCAACCAGAATTCCGGCCTTCGACATCTTGTCTTCCTGGACGCGCAGAACGTGGCGCAGCGTGTCCATCTGCCGGCTCATGTGCTCCATCATTTCGTGGACCGCATTGACTTTGACTTCACCGCGTTCATAGCGGTCAAGCGCGAACTTGATGGCCATGCTCTCCGCGGCCTTCATCAGAAGCGGCGTGTCGTTGGCTGCGCCGGTATTTTGCGCTGCTTGTGCGGCCAGGGTTTCAAGCAAATTAGCTAGATTAACTTTCGTTCCTTCAGTTGCTTTCCCAACCTCCGTCTGCAGGGCTTCCGGCGAGACGTTGGGATCGTGCATCGCCTGGCCAAAGTGAGTGAGCAGCCGAATCGTCTGGATGACTTCCTCTTCCTGTAGAGGGACAACTCCGCCGCTCCAATTCCCGCCTGGCATGTTCGCGCCTGTTGCCGGTACGCCGGGTATCGCGCCGACCGGAAATGAGCCGACTGCGCCAGTACCGCGGCCGAGAGCGGAACATTAGGCACGCTGCCGAGTGGAACCCCTCCCCCGCCCAAATTGGCGTTGCTTGCTCCTTGTGCAGCGGCAATCAGCTGCAACAGTTTTTGCGGATCATTGAGCCAATGCTTGAATTCGGGACCAAGGGATTGGGCGGCAAGTTGAGCCGCCATCGAAAGCTCGCCGGTAACAGGATCAGCTGCGACAAACTTGACCTCATTGATGCGGATCGAAGAATCCTTGTTATCGCCAAGCGCCTCCTTAATGTGCCGGGCAAAATCCTGGGCTTTCGATCCGCCCAGCGCAAAGGCCCGAACCAGTCGGGTGAAGTCTTCCAGCGTAACCTTATTCGAAAAGAGGATGCTTGAGAGTCCAGCGGCATTTAACAAATTTGCAAAGCTGCGCTCGGCCTGTCCGGCTTCGAGCGGGATGCCGTCAAGAAGAAGTTTGTTGTCCGATACGCCTAACAGAAAACCTGTGTCACCGCTTTTGGGCAACGCCTCTTGAAGTTCATTCCACGCCGTCTCGAATTGCCCCTCGGTGCGCTTGTGATTCGTGCCATACAGCCGGGTGTACTTGACCAGAATATTCAGGCTGTGAAGAAATGACCGGGCGGACGCGCTGCGGCTGGCGTCGGCATGAACGGTGGTGGTGATAACAGCCTCCTGAACAGCAATAGGGCGATGGCAAAAGACTAAGCGGAAAAGGGTGTCATTGCACGATTACGGAGGTAATTGAACGATCGAGTTGGCCGAATGCGTCCGCAATTCGACGGAGGGACAAGCCCTTTGGGTGCGCGCTACACTGGTGGCGCGCCAGGCGTGTCGAACTGTGTTCCACCGGGAAGTTGCGATGAAAGTCGATGTTCTCTTTTTTGGCATTTTGAAGGATATGGTCGGACGGTCAGGCGAGACCGTTGATCTGGCGGAAGGCGCACGGGTGCGCGAACTTCTCTTCTATTATGCGCGAACCATGCCGCGTTTTGAAGCCATGATATCGTCTTTAGCGATTTCGGTGAATCACGAATATGCGCCGGAAGACTGGGTTCTCCGCGATGGCGATGAGGTTGGATTGTTGCCGCCGGTTAGCGGGGGCATGACTGACAATAGGAGCGAAATTAGGGATGAAGCGGCGCACGAAACGGTGGGCGAGGTGCGAATCGTCTTCGAGCGCATTGATAGCGAGGCCGTCATCCGGCGGCTAAAACGCCCCTCGGATGGTGCGGTCGTGGTCTTCGACGGCATCGTGCGGGATAACACGCGGAACAGGCGCACCCTCTACCTCGACTATGAAGCGTACGAGCCGATGGCACTGAAACAGATGGAGTCTCTGGCGGCAGAGTCGCGAACCCGCTTTCCGGTGCGCGCAGCGTCGATCATACATCGATTAGGACGGCTTGAAATTGGCGAGACCAGCGTTTTTATCGTCGTATCGGCCGCGCACCGTGGCGCTGCATTCGAGGCCTGCCGGTGGATCATTGACACCCTGAAAAAGACAGTCCCCATCTGGAAGAAAGAATACTTTGAAGACGGAGCGGTGTGGGCCGATGGCGAGCCATTTCCCCAAGAAATTCGATCGCCGGGAGGCAAATTGGGTGGCAGTCCGCATCCAAGTGACTGACTCGCATAAAGGTTTCTGAGTTTCAAGGTTTACAGAGCTTCAAAGTTAGCTCGCAACTCTTTTGCGAATTTTCCTTTGAAACTCTTGGCCCTTACGACTTTCGAACCTTGGACTCTAATGAAGCGGATCCTACAGGTCTTTTTCGTCCTCCTCTGGATCATCTGCGCTTGCTCGATGGCGCAGGAACCGGACACGACCATTAAGGTGGACGTGAAACTGGTAAACGTGTTCGTCACCGTGACGGACACACGAGGCGCTCCTGTCGTCGAATCTGCAGAAGGAAAATTTTTTGCTGAAGGAAGATGGGAAAGAGCAGAAGATCGCGATCTTCAGCAAGGAATCGGCGCTTCCTTTGTCGATCGTTCTGGCGGTGGATACGAGCCTGAGCACAAGAAAAGACCTGCCGCTCGAACTAACCTCGGCGCGCAAGTTTGCGCACGCCATCGTCCGGCCGCAGGATGGTCTCGCTGTCTACAAATTCAGCGAGGAGGTGAACCAGATGGTGCCGTTCACTTCCGATTTGAAAAGAATCGATGCCGGCATTGACCGGGTTCGTAACGGCGCGGCAACCGCGCTTTACGATGCCATTTTTCTCGGATCGCAAGCGCTCAGCAGGCGTCAGGGACGAAAAGTAATGGTGGTGATTACCGATGGCGGCGATACCGTGAGCCAGGTCGACTACAAGGAGGCGTTGCGCGCCGCCCAGGAGGCGGAGGCGATCATCTATAGCATCATCATTGTGCCCATCGAAGCCGATGCCGGACGAGACGAGGGCGGGGAGCACGCTCTCGTCCAGATCTCATCGGATACCGGGGGGAAATACTACTACGCGACGTCGGGGCCGCAACTCGACGCCGCCTTCAGTCAAATCAGCGACGAACTGCGAACTCAATATTTGCTCGCTTACTATCCGTCGCAGCATTATTCGAGTTCGGAATTCCGTCAGCTGAGGGTAGATCTGACGAATCCACCAGCAGGAGGCCCTTATCAGGCACACTATCGAGCGGGATATTACACGCACAAGGGAACGTTTTGAGGATGCTGGCCGACTCAGAATTGCACCGAGCGCAGGCGACCGGCGACCATCACTCCGATTGCACCTCCTCAACTTCGTTCGGCGCAGCTGCTCGTGGCAACGCTTGCGGTAGGCATCTAGTAAACTGTTTTATTCCGTTTGCAGTAGAGACAACTTAGATTCTTAGACGCGGAATCCTGCCGGGTTCTACTAGAAGGTTCTGTCCCCAGGAGAGTGGCCCTTTGTTCGATTGGTTTGGCTCGCACGTTCGTCGTTCTCTGTCGATTGCCATTTTCGTCGTAGCTTCGTTGGTCGCAACCTCGTCTGTCGCAATCATGTCCGTCGTGGTTGCGCTCGCGGTATCTTCGCAGGCGCAAGAAACGGCTCAGGAGAACCCGACAACCGGAACCATTCAAGGCAGCTTGCGGGATGACGCCGGCAATCCCGTTGAAGGAGCTCGGGTTTTCTTTAGCTCGTCAACTACCGAGACCAGAGGAGTGACGCGCTCGGGCAAGGATGGTGCCTACTTAACCGAGGCGGTTCCGCCGGGCCCATACGTAGTAAGAGCGGAGGGCAGGAACAAAGTGCCGGTCGAGACTAGAGTCACCGTGGTTGTGGGCGAGTCAGTTACCGCAGATTTCAAGTTGGAGCCGATCAATCCGGGGCCGGCGCGTCTCGAAAACACTTTCAACGGCGATATTTCGAACACGCTGCCAATCAATGGCCGGAACTATCTGAATGCCGGAAAGCTCGATCCGGGTGTGCAGGCTGTGGATGGAAGGATCTATGATCCCGGCAAGAGCGGATTTCAATCCCTCTCAATCGATAGTCAACTGGGACGCACTACGCATTATGATTTCGACGAAATCGAGGTCATGGATGAGACCAAGGGCGCAGCCACCTACAATCTGCCGGCGGAGTCTGTAGGTGAAGTAATTGTGTCGCGGGTTCTGCCTGAGGTCTTTCAATCTCTCAATGCGGCCGGAGCCATCCAGGTTAGCACGCGCTCGGGCGGGGACGAGTGGCACGCTAATCTTTTTGGAAATTTTCGCGACCAGTTTTTCGGCCTCGCGGGATTTCCGTCCGGTCCCGATGATTACAGCCGGCAGCAATACGGATTTGGAGCGGGCGGCGCAGTGATCAAGAACAAAGCTTTTTTATTCATCGGCGGCGAGCGCACAAAGCAGGATGGAGATTTTCCGATTCTGCTCGGATACCCGGCTCCCAACCTGACCACCGCGCAGAGCGCTTTTTTCCGCGAGAACATTCTGACGGCCCGCCTCGATTACAACTTCAACGACAATATGAAAGGGTTCGTGCGGCTCAGTTATGACAACGCAAACGAGATCGGACCCTCGGACAGTTTGTCGGATTCACGAAATCAATTCAACGTTCCGGCTGCGGTATTTGGATTGGATTGGAATCATGGGCGATTTGTGAACAGCGCGCGCGTTGGCTATCAGAAGATGGTGGACGCTACCGATCCAGCGCTGGCCGACTCGTTCATCCTCCCGTCGGCGCCCTTTCACATGCAGATCGGATCGTATGCCGCCGGGCCAAGCATTGCAGGCCCGCGGCAGACCATCCAGCGCGATCTTTTTGGACGTTATGACAGCAGCACGATCTACAGGGGCAACCACACCTTCCGCTTCGGCGGAGCAATCCATCGCATCGCGCAGGGAGATTATTATGCGCCGGGAAATTATGGGCCATCGCTAACCAGTTCCAACGGACTCGACGTGATCGACGCCGTCAATGGCGACCTCACCCTCGGCGGAGGCGCGCAGAACCCGTTGAACTATCCCGTTGGCACGTTCACGATTTACAACGGCCTCGGGAACTTCAGCGAGAATTCAGCCTTCAACCGGCCGACCGGCGGCCACTTCGACACCCGTCTCGAAGGCTACGTCGGCGACCAGTTCAAGATGTCTCCGGCCTTGAACGTCAGCATCGGCTTAAACTATGTCCGCGACACCGGCCGTACGGATAGTGATTTGGCGCCGATTCCTTGTTCAGCGATCAATACGACAATCGTGGTCACTCCGCCGTGTACCAGCGGCCTCATTCTCGATCAGTTCGGATTAATTCCGAATACCACTTTGAATGCATATCAGCCGCTCGGCGGAAAGATAGGCCAGCCGAATTTTAATTTCTCCCCGCAACTGGGATTGGCGTGGGACCCAGGACACAGCGGCAAGACAGTGATGCGGGCCAGTGGCGGATTGTTTTATGACAATTTTTTGCTCCAGAACATCTACCAGGATCGCATCAACCGGCTGTCCAACGGACAATACAACCGCAGCCTGACGCTATGTCCCACGGGATCGGTACTGTTTCCGAACGGATCGGTGGTCAGTTCCGTCGACGGCCTGGACATCGCGACCCAAGTTTGCGGAGCGCCAATCGGGACGGTTTCAACGGCGATTCAGGATCTGCAGAATGAGTTCCTGGCAGCGCAATCGGCGATGCCACCAAATTCTCTGAACGTGTACTCGCTGGCCAATAGTGTCGCGGATTTTGGCGGCATGTTGGCGCCTGGATTCAAAACGCCACGTGTAGTTCATATGAGTGCCGGAATTCAGCATCAAATCGGCGAGCGCAGCATGTTCTCTATCGACTACGTGCGCGAGGTCGGCACGCAGTTTCCCTTGGGAATTGATACCAATCGCGCGGGAAGCGCCAGCTATCTGACGGATGGCTACAACCCTAATCCGCTGCTCAACACCTATGCTGCGGAAATCTCGGCGATCAATACGACTGTAACCTCCAATCCGGCATCGTCGGCGTGCCCAACGGCGGCATTTGCGGGCAGCAGCTCCCAGGCGTCGATCAATTGCTATCTCGCTAGCGTGCCTGGCGCCAGCATCACCGATTTCGCGCGCAATGGCCTCGATTCATCCAACGCTTTCTGCGGCCCATTCCCGTGCTCGGTCTTAGGAAAGCAGCAAGCTGCGTTTGGCGGAATCAATCCAGCCGTTGGCCCGAATATCATGTATTTTCCGGCCGGACAGTCGAGATATACGGGCTTCCATCTGGCATACCATGGGTCGAACGTGGACAACCCGGCGCGGCGTTTGCGCCGTCTGGATGTCTCCATTTCATACACCCTCTCGCGCTATCGCAGCAACATAGCGGAGCCGAACGGCAGTGGCGGGGATTATTCCATCTTGAATGTGGCAGAGGACTACAATCGTCCGCATCGCGGTTACTGGGGCGACTCGGGGATGGACCGTACGCATCAGTTTTCGTTCACTCCGACCGCAAATTTGGCATACGGACTGCGCGTTTCGATGATCGCGCAAGTGGCATCCCCGCTTCCGTTGACCGCGTACATTCCGCAGCAGGACGGGGGCGGAGTGGCGGGGGAGATCTTCCGCAGCGATGCCACCGGCGATGGCACTGTGGGCGACATTTTGCCCGGAACGCTAATCGGAAGCACCGGAAAATACTCGACCGGCAAGGTCACCCAGGCTGTCAAGTACTACGATACCAATTTCGCTGGAAGGTTGACTCCTGCGGGTGACGCCTTGGTAAATAGTAGTTTATTCAGCTCGCAGGAATTAATGGCGCTCGGCGCTTTTTTGCCCCTGATTCAGCCGTTGCCGGGACATTTTGCCCAGGCAACCTGGTTCAAGACGATGGATTTGAGGTTGAGCCGGCCGTTTCAGGTCAGTGAACGGCTAAACGTCGAGGCCACCATCGCGGCATTTAATATTTTCAACTGGGCCAATTTTGGCGCAGCGGGTAACCAACTAAGCGGAGTGCTTAACGGGGCTCCGGGCAGTTCACTGAATAACTCGACTTCCGCGGGCTTCTGCGGTAGCCCGGGCACGCTTTGCAGTTCGAGGCTGGACCGCATTCTGCCTGGTTCTGGAACTTTTGGCGAAGGAGCCCCGCGGCAGATGGAGTTCGGAGTGCGGTTCACATTCTAAACATAGTTTCGCGCCCGCTCGATCAGTAGTAGCTCCGACGGTAGGGACCACAGCACCCTCGCCCCCAACCTAAACCTGCGGCACCGGTTTACGCCGCTCGACTCATTGGCGTCACTTGTCCCGGCAGCGAGCGAACCGCGATGGCAAACATGATGTAAGACCAGCCCCGCAACAGTAAGGAGATTCCAACCGCGAAACCGATAAACCAGAGTCCCGAGACGGGCCATTCCATCCAAAGCAGCAAGCCCAGAAGCAAGTGTGACCGCCCCATCGAAGGCCGCCCAACCCCAGTGGGGAAACTTGAGCCGAATCGCTGCCACCAGTCTGAATAACCCGATGACCGTGAAAAACGATGCAAACAGCAGCGTCGTTGCCAAGGCGCCCGCCAATGGATGGGTGACGATCAGCAACCCGACGAGTATTCCAAGAACTCCGCCGATTAGATGAAGGAAAATGCCACTCCACCTTCGGACCCGGAAAGATTGGATCGTCTCAGCCACACCGCTCACTACCAGCAGCCAACCCAGAACGAGGATAGTGCCCAGCGTCGCTGCGGGAGTGATGAAGAGTGCGATCGCTCCTAGAATGACCATGCTAATGCCGATCGCCAGTAACCATCCCCACTTGTGCCGAAGGTCCCGAAATTCCAATACCAACGCATCCGTAGTCATATGCTTCTCCAGTACGCTGATTTTCGAACCTGTAAATACCCGATATCAATACCCCTGTAAATACCCGATATCAATACCAATAATAGCCACTCGGAGCGTCTCCATCAATCCCTTATGAGGAAGGGCGACTATTGCGCAATCAGACCGTTGCAAGAGCATGGATCCATTCGGGGTATCATCCGACCGTAGCGTCATAGACCTGAGAGCGGCTGATTACGCCGCTGAGATAGAGCCAGCGGATCGCAACCAGCTTTCCATTTGAGTGTGGTCAACCGAACCCGCCTGCTGTGTTACTAATCGACCCTCGTAGAAAACAACGAAGTTCGGTATGCCGCGCACGTTGAAGCGTGTCGCCAGTTCCGGATAGCGTTCCGTGTCGACCTTCATAACGACAGCCTGGCCAGCCATATCCGCTGCCGTGCGGGCAACCTCTGGTGCGGACATCCGGCAAGGACCACACCACGCAGCCCAGAAATCCACTAACACGGGGACGCGAGCGTTTTGTGTGATTTCGTCGAACTGCTCGGGGTCAACTTCCAGAGGCTCGTTCACCGGCGGTAACGGGGACTTACATGCCCCGCAGCGTCCGCTTTCGGCTAGATGCTTCGCTGGAATCCGATTTTTCCGTCCGCAGCTCTTGCAAGTTCGGAGAATAGGCATCTGGATTCCTTTCTCCAAGCCGAGCAAGCGCGTGTCGGCGCTCGGCGCTCACTCCATTCTATTCATATTCTATAGTTTCGCAGCCCATGTAACTACCGCTAACCTCGTATGAAATCTCTGATATTGTCGGAACCTGCTCGTGGTGAAACCTGACAGGAATAACTCCGGGGCTGTATGTTGATTTTGGCCTTAGCAATTGACAATGCATGCAGTATTTGGCATAGTCTCAAAGCGGTTAGAATCTCGCGGCAAAGGCATTCCACGGATGGCCCTGACCCCAGAGCAAAATGTGATCGAACGAAGCTTTCTATTTCATTCTTCGATCCTCCCTGAGCAGCATAGTGGCGAGATGTTACATCTGCCCCGTGAGTTTGCCGGGTGGGAATGGATGAGCTTTTTTGTTCATCGTGTCCAGCCGGGTGACACGCAACGGACCAGCACCGTAGATGAGGAAGCTGTGTTTGTGCTTTTAGGCGGAACCTGCACTGTAGATTGGGGAAGCGGGGTGAAACGCATTGGAAGACGCAAGAATGTTTTCGATGGTTTTCCCTATGCCCTCTATTTATCCTGCGGCAACAGGGCAGCATTTACCGCAGAAACCGTTTGCGAAATTGCAGAATGCCGGGCTCCCTCGACGCTAAGCTTCAGCCCCGCTTAGTCACTCCAAATGATGTCATCAGCAGCCTTCGAGGCGGTGGAAATGCATCGCGCCAAATCGTCGATATAATCGGTCCTGCTTTTCCTGCCGACAAGCTTATGGTGATTGAGGTGTATACCCCGGGTGGGAATTGGTCAAGTTATCCGCCTCATAAGCACGATGTACACAATCCGCCGGGCGAGGTCGATTTGGACGAGATTTATTACTATCGAATTGGTCAGCCTGAAGGCTTCGCATTTCAGCATCTCTACTCCGGCCCGCATGGCGGCGAACAAACGCTCAAACCAAGGGACGGCGATACCGTGCTCGTCCACAGCGGCTATCATCCGGTGGTCGCGGGTCCGGGATACGATGTTTATTACCTCAATTTTCTTGCCGGATCTTCGCGCGCACTAGCCGTAACCGAGGACCCCAATCACGTATGGATACGTTCTACCTGGAATCACACCGACCCGCGCTTGCCGCTCGTAAAAGAGTAAATCGTTATTCGAATAAGAAAGAAATATGCTGGCCTTCTACTGCGTGAATACTTTCCTCATTCATAAGTTCGACGGAACTTCGACCAAATCGGAGCGGGCACGTATATCGAGTTATCCAAATTGAACCGTGTTCTAATCGGTTAGACGATTTCATTTTCCAACTGTTCAAACAGAAGTTCGATCCTCTATCCCCGAATCTGGGGATAGACTGCTAATGAGTCATCGTTTATGGCAATAGGCACGGGCATATGACTGTACGAAAAATGACCTCGGCGCAGGCCACCGTCGCGTTCCTCAAGCATCAATTTTCTGAGAGGGACGGCGAAAAGTATCGGTTCTTCGGCGGATGTCTGGGAATTTTTGGACATGGAAACGTCGCTGGACTTGGACAGGCGCTGGAACAGGATCCGGCGCTGCGCTATTACCTGTTTCGCAATGAACAGGCGATGGTTCACGCGGCTACGGGATTTGCCAAGGCAAGTTTGAGGATGAGGACTCTGATTTGTACGAGCTCAATCGGTCCCGGGGCTACGAACATGGTCACAGGCGCCGCGACCGCCACGGTCAACCGTTTGCCGGTGCTGCTGCTGCCAGGAGATATTTTCGCGCGGCGCAATGTCGCTGCCGTGTTGCAACAATTGGAATCCCCGACGACGCAGGATATTTCGGTGAACGATTGCTTCAAGCCGGTCTCGCGTTACTGGGACCGTATTTCTCGTCCCGACCAACTGCTTACTTCCCTTCCCGAGGCCATGCGTGTGTTAACTTCTCCCAGCGAGACCGGGGCGGTCACAATCTCTTTTCCCCAGGATGTTCAGACGGAGGCATTCGATTTTCCGAAACAAGTTTTTCGAAGACCGGGTCTGGGTGATTCCCCGCCCTCGATGCGACAAAAATCTATTGGCTGAATCTGCTCGATTGGTTCGCGGTGCAAAAAGGCCATTGATTATCGCTGGCGGAGGCGTGCTCTACTCCGGCGCGTCCGAAGCGCTTTCGAAATTTGCTGGCGCAACGGGTATTGCGATTTGTGAGACGCAAGCTGGCAAAGGTTCTTTGCCCTTCGATCATCCCCAGCAACTCGGTGCTGTGGGAGTGACCGGCACTCCGGGCGCCAACATCCTGGCGCGCGAAGCTGATTTGATTATTGGAATCGGAACTCGGTATAGCGACTTTACGAGCGCATCGAAGACGGCATTTCAAAATCCGTCGGTTCGTTTCATAAATATTAATATCGCCGAGTTCGACGCTTATAAACACTCGGCTCTGCCACTCACGGGTGACGCCTTGGTCACGATTGATGAACTGCGCGCCGCCGTAGGTGACTATCGTGTCGAGGAAAGTTATCGTGACCAAGTTGCGCAATTGCGTTCGCAGTGGGAAGTCGAAGTTGACCGCATTCATAGCTTAGGCAAAGCGCCTCCCATCTCCCAAGGAGAAGTCATCGGAGTCATTAACAATTTCATGGAACCTTCGGACATTGTGGTCTGTGCTGCGGGAAGTTTGCCAGGTGACTTGCATAAGCTGTGGCGTACGCGCCAGCCTGGCGGCTATCACATGGAATATGGATACTCCTGCATGGGTTACGAAATCGCCGGCGGATTGGGCGCAAAAATGGCGGATCCGGCGCGAGAGGTCTACGTTATGGTTGGCGATGGTTCCTACCTGATGATGGCCCAGGAGATCGTGACTTCCCTGCAGGAAGGGTACAAACTTAATATTGTGCTCTTTGATAACCATGGCTTCTCCAGCATCGGGGCTCTAAGCCGTTCCTGCGGTAATGATGGCATGGGAACCAATTACCGATATCGCTGCGGCGAGAAGTATGATGGCGACGTTTTGCCTGTTGATTTCGTTGCCAATGCGGCCAGCCTTGGCGCATGGACCGCGCGAGCGAACACGGCAGAGGAACTTAAAGAAGCGCTGATCCAGGGTAGAAAGCAAGACCGAACCGCGGTTGTAGTGTAGAGACTTCGTACGACGAAAAAGTGCCCGGATACGAATCCTGGTGGGATGTGCCGATTGCAGAAGTTTCCGAGCGCGATTCGGTCAAAGATGCGCGCAGGAATTATGGAGAAGCACGTAGAAAAGAACGATATTTCTTTTAACGGCGAATTAGGTTGCGACCCCGTCCGAGGACCGGTAGAGTGCTAACAAATTACCGGGCAAAAAAGGGGTAAGGGTGACAACTTCGATCAGTGCCTCTCCAACGGCTACGCCCGCGCAACCTCACCTGAAGCGCGTTCTCAGCCTTTGGGATCTCATCTACTACGGAGTCATTCTTACCTCGCCCATTGCGGCTGTCCCTCTCTTTGGCGAAGCGCAAGTGCTCTCGCGCGGGCATACGGTGGCAACGCTTCTGTTGGCGATGGTAGCGATGTCAGTAACGGCAATCAGTTTCGGACGCATGGCAAGCGTATATCCGTCGTCTGGTTCGGTGTACACGTACATAAGCCGCGAACTGAACTCGCACGTTGGATTTGTGGTGGGGTGGGCGATGTTTCTGGAATATTTATTTCAGCCCGTCCAGAATGCGTTGTATGCCGTGCTAACGATACAGCGCATGACGCCGCGCGTTCCCTTTGCTGTTTTGGCCGCGGCCACCGTCGGGCTTATCACGATCATGACGGTTCAAGGCATCCGTTTTACCGCGAGGACAAACGAAGTGCTGCTCGGCTTCATGTTGCTGGTAACTAGCGTTTTTTTGGTGGAGGCCTTCCGTTACATCGTGCTACACCACCGTTTTATGGGCCTGATATCCATGCAACCGATTTACAATCCGGCGACATTCAATGTTCGCGCGCTGGCGGCGGGAACGTCTCTGGCGGCACTCGTGTTCATCGGTTTCGACGGCGTTTCAGTTCTCGCCGAGGAAGTTAAGAACCCGAGAAGAAATGTTCTTTTGGCTTCAGTATTGGTTGTCTTGTTTACGGGACTCTTCAGTGGCTTTCAGGTGTATCTGGCGCAGCGCGTGTGGCCGGATTACACCACTCTTCAAAATCCAGAAACCGCGTTTATGGATGTCGCGAGAATGGCGAGTGGCCCGTGGTTGTTCGCTGCCTACGGAGTAATGCTGCTGATTTCGAGTATCGCCTGCGGGTTGGCCGGGCATGTAGGCGCCTCCCGAATTCTGTACAGCATGGGTCGCGACGACGTTTTACCCAAGAGGATATTCGGCTATCTGAGCCCGAAAAAAAGCAACCCGACCTATGCAATTTGGATTATTGGAGTCATGGCTTACATCGCGGTAATCACAATACCGTGGGAGCACGCGGCTGAAATTGTCACGTTTGGCGCTCTGCTCGCTTTCATGGGCGTCAACTTAGCTGCATTAAATCACTTCTGGTTTTCCGCGGAAGCTTCAAACAGGAACTTTTTTGTGGATGCATTCGTTCCTGCCTTTGGCATCACTTTCTGTTTTGTTTTGCTGATCAGTCTGCAAACCTGGACCAAGTATGCGGGCCTGGCTTGGCTAGTCGTAGGGGTTCTTTACGGCGCATACAAAACGCGCGGGTTCACGCTTCGTCCAAAACTCATCGATTTCAGCGAATCGTAATTTTCGATTAATCTTAATTCCCGATTATTTCGCCTGGGCAGCTCCGATACCATCAGCAGGTTCCGTCTGCTTCTTTCCGGGACGTGCGTTGGGGCGTCCTCTGCGACACGCTGAGCCCGAAACCACAAGACTCGCGGATGCGAAGTTCCGGTTGCAATTTCTTGACTGCTGCAACGCTGCGATCTCCAGTAATGCGACGGATGAGCAGTTCGGCTGCCTCGGTTCCCAGTTGATGCTTCGGCAATTCAACCGTCGTCAAGCGGGGGCGGAAAACGCCAAGCCAGGGATAGTCGTCAAAGCTTACCAGCCCGAAATCTTCCGGACATCGCAATCCCATCTCTTCGGCGGCTTTCAACATCCCGATCGTCATCAAATGATTTGCGACGTAGATCCCGTCCGGCCGATGCGAAAGCAGAGCATGTCCCGCGCGAAAACCCGACTCGATCCGATAATCCCCTTCGATGACTAACTCTTTGTTGTACGGAAGATGTTCGGCCTTCAATGCGTCGCGGAAACCTTCCCAGCGCGCGATCGCGTTGCTCACTTTGAGTGGACCGCCGATTAATCCAATACGCCGTCGTCCTGAACGCGCGAGGTGTGACACGGCGTCGTACGCGCCTTTATAATCATCTGTAATCACCGCGTCTTTGGTTAGCTTCGGATAAGTCCGCATAACCAGAACGAAAGGGATATTTACCTCTCTGATCATCTGCATCAACGAGGGCCGAAAATCTTCCGCAGCCTTAGTGAGCAAAATTCCGTCCACTCGCTTTGAAAGCAACAGTTCGACTGCAGTTTCTTCCTTGGCGAGTGAGTCGTCGCTGTTACAGAGCAGGAGGTTGTATCCATGTTTTTGCGCTGCATCCTCGGCGCCGCGCACCACCATCGGGAAAAAGGGATTGGCAATGTCTGGCACAATCATTCCAATCGTGTGTGTGCGCTGTTTCGCCAGGCTTCTTGCTATGAGATTAGGACGGTAATTAAGTTTGCGGATAGCCGCTTCAACACGCTCGCGAAGTTTCTTCCCAACGTGCTTCTTGTCATTGATAACAGCGGAGACGGTAAAAACCGATACTCGTGACTCTCGAGCAACATCGTAGATACTTGCAGATTTTGTACTCTTCTTACGATCGAGTTTTTCTGGGAATGCCATAATCATTCGTAGTCTGAAGTGAATTGTCGCGTCAATATTTTATGGCAATTGATTTTCTTGCTCTTCGCCGATCGGTAGATGGCGTCGATGATGATCATATCGCGGTGACCTTGAACGCCATCAGGCTGCACCGAACCTCCTTGCTGAATAGCTTCGGCGAAGCCATCGATTTCCGGCGCGAATTCGTCAAGCACTTTGAAGTTTCTCAGGCTTCTCTTTTTCTCGATCTTCTGCACCAGTTGCCGATCCTCCTCAAAGGGAAAAGCAGGCGACAACGAAGCCCACCCCTTAGTCCCCTGAACAAAAATAAAAGATGACGGAGCCGCACCGTATGTCGAACTGCCCAGCACTATCAGTCCGCTCGGAAATCGCAAGCGAAATGAAATCCCTTCCTCGACTTCTTTAAACCTGACAGTGTCGTTCACCCACGCCAGTGCGATCACCTCGCGAGGATCCTCCTCCACCAGCCACCGGGATGTATTCACACAATACACTCCCAAGTCCATTAACGGTCCGCCGCCGGCCATTTTCGCGTCCAAAAGCCATGGAATCGAAGCACCAGGGATATGCAGTTCGCTGAACGCGGTGTGGATAACATCGATTCGGCCGAGTTTGCCGCTTTGAATCAATCGCTTCAAATAAAGAGTGCTTGGCTCGTAATACTTGCGGTAAGCAGTCATCAGCAATACATGGTTCGCTCGACACGCCTCCACCATCGCTGCAGACTGCTCGACGGTAGCCGCTAATGGCTTTTCGCACAGCACGTGCTTTCCAGCCTCGGCTGCTTGAATTGTCAGGTGCTCGTGCGCACCTTGCGGAGTTGCAATGTAAACCGCTGACACCTCGGGATTGGCCAGGCATGCGGCATAATCATCAATGCCATATTGTGAGCGAACATTAAATTCCCTTGCCAGCCGGGCGGTTTGCCTTGCGTCACGTCCGACTAGAGCGACAAGTTTCGCTTTCCTGCAGTTTTCGAAAGCGGGAAGTACCGAGCTTGCCGCGATACTGCCCAGACCTACCACTGCAAACCCGACCTTGTTCCTCGCAATCTTTTTCGTGGTCGTTCTCTGCATAATCGTTGGTGAAGCATTTCCGGCACAGCTTTATCTGACTTACTAGCGTGACTTACAGGAATCTTACAGATCTCGACTGATGCCAGCTGATCAACTTTCTCGATCCGCTCTCCCCAGGTTCTGATTTCGAATGGCTTTGTGATCCAATCCACGAAGTTCTTCGATATTCGCAAGAACTTTGTGAATCGCATCCGCGATAGCGTCCACATCTTTGGTGTTGCCCAGAAAATGCTGATGAGGAAACCAGATAGCCTCGTGATATGCCGCTTTATCTGCTTCGGGACAGGAGTACAAATTTCGGAGATCAATTGCATTTTCGCGTCCCCAGCTCAGCGCCGGAAAATCGGCGGAATTAATCGGAAATAACGAACTCTTATAAACTGGCTCATAGAACAGTCCATCGCACGGAATGCCTTCCAACTGCAAAGCTGCAACGAATGCCGCACGCGGAATGTCTTTCACTCTGTCCGCGAAATACTTGAGTACATAGCCATAAGGCGCAAGACGAGTAATTCGCGGGTCGGGCTTCAGCAGGCCGATCCCTGTGCGTATTCTGCAAACGCGACTCGAAATGCTTCATATTCTCGGCGCGTATTGCAGCTTGTTGTGGAAGCCGCTCGAGTTGCGGTACGAGTACAGCTGCTTGAAACTCACCGAGGCGATAGTTGAATCCGACAATCCGGCGATGAAATAAGTCCGTAACGCTGGCCCTGCCGGCATTGATATAACTCTGGACTAACTCAATATACTCAAGATTATTACTGATTACTGCGCCACCCTCACCCGACGTGATCAGCTTGCTTGATTGAAAACTAAATGCCCCAAGATCGCCCATCGAACCTGCGCCTTTTCCCTTCCACATTCCGCCATGAGCGTGAGCGCAGTCCTCGATAACTCTCAAATTGTGCTTTTGCGAGATACGCAGAATTTCGTCCATATCAGCAAAGCGCATCCCAAGGTGAACCGGCAGAATTGCCTTCGTTTTCGGTGTGATCGCCGGTTCGATCAGCTTTGCATCTAAGCAATAGGTGTCCGGGTCAACATCAACAAATACAGGAATCGCATTCATCAGCAGTACCGGCCCCACCGTTCCCTCCCACGTGTAGGCAGGCACGATTACTTCATCACCCGGACGAATTCCGATTGCCTTTAAGCACGCCTGAATCGCGACGGTTCCAGTGTTGACACACTGCGCGTACTTTGCGGTATGAACTTCCGCAAACTTTTTGGCAAACAAGTTTGAGTACTTACCGGGAAAGGGCTGGCCTCCCCACTTAGTACTAGTGAGCACATCCTCAAGCGCGGCAGCCTCTTCTTTTGTCGACATAGGCCAGGCAGTGAATGGCTCATTGCGCAGGCGTTCACCACCCGTAATCGCTAGCTTTCCCATATAAAAGCCTCCAGTTAGATGGTCAAGGGCATAAGTGCGGCTGAGAACACAGAGAATTAAGTTTTATCCGGATCCGGAATCAGAACATCGCGGACAACTCCGTTTAACTCGTAACAAGCGGAAATAAATTGGCGAAGCGTTCGACGGGTTGGCCCGAAAGAATCGAATTCTTCTATCGACAGGCCATTCTCGGTAGTCGCGCGTCGATAGTCTTCGAACTTTCTCGATAACTCGCTCTCAATTTCTTCCCGTACCGGTTCATTGATTCGAGAACGAACTTCAATGTCGCTCGCATTGAATCGCACCTGCCATGAGTAAGGAGGCGATATAACCAGGTCTCCTCCAACTAATTCACTCCACTGCATGTGATTGCGAAAAGCGGCCGAAAGTAGCCGGGTGCGATAGCCTCGTTCCATGAACAGGCGATACGCTCTCTTTATTACCGCTAGCCCTGCCCACTCGATGAAACCGGGATCAATTGCGACGTTATTCTTCTCGACCAGTACCTTCAGCCAATCATCCAGTCGCCCCACCATGATGGTGCAAACCGGCCCCATGCTCGCGATTTCCTTGCCTTCCGCTTCTCTTCGCTTCAAACCCCGCTCCACAGCTTCAGCCACAGCGACAGCTTGCGATACGGTAAAGCTGACGGTCGCGTTGATACTCACGCCGCGATAAGTGGCTTCCTCGATTGCTGCAATTCCCGCGGAAGTTGCTGGAATTTTTACAATCATATTTTCGGCCAGTTTGCTGAATTCGACTGCCTGCTCGACGATCGCATGAGCATCCCGAAACAATCGCGGATCCGTCTGAATCGAGAGTCTTCCGTTCTTCCCCCGTTGCGCATCAAAAATTGGTTGCAGCACGCGAGCTGCCTGAACGGAAATCTCGCGGACCAACTGCCATGCGATCCTGTCCTCTGTCGCGGTGGGAAGCTCTTTGATTAGGCTCTGGATGCGCACTTTCCAGGCAGGCAGCTCTTTCTTGAGCACGCCGAGCACTATAACCGGATTACAAGTTGCTCCAACCGCACCGTGTTCAATCGAATATTGCAGCTCTTGCACCGAAGCGGAATCATTCCACAAGCAGGTGCGAGTAGTCTGAGTCATCTTGTGCAGCGGGCTTTTATATGTAGGAACTGTTGCGGTCGTCATGGCTGTTCCCTACGCCGAAGGCAAAGTCGATCGCGTTCGACACTGCCGCCTGAAGCACACAAATTTACTCTCCTCACGATGCTGCCCCTGCTGCTTCGAGCTTGACTGCCACTGGCACGGACCATTTGTGCGACTCTTCAGCAGCGACGGCAATCGCTAATGCCCTTAGGCCATCGTCTCCTGATACTCGGGGCTCGCGATCATGCAAGATGCTTTGAACAAAATCCTTCACCTCGGCCAAATAGGCATCGGCAAAACGCGATAGAAAATGTTCAGTAAGCATCTGCTCGCCGCCTTTCGCAGTCAGGAACACAGCGGGAATCTGATCGAGGCTGCCAATAAAAATAGAACCCTTTGAACCCACGATCTCAGTCCGAACGTCGTATCCGTAAACCGCTTGCGCGTAGGACTCGATATTTCCGATTGCACCTTTTCCGTACTTTAAATTGACGACGCTCGCCACGACGTCTCCATACCTAGCTACCTCCGGCCGAACCGTGCTCGTCGTGTACGCTTGAACCTCCGTGACTTCATCGCCCATTAGCCAACGCGCCAGGTCGAAATCGTGAATCGTATTCGTGTAAAAAATCATTCCGTTAACGTTCGACTCGTAGGCGGCGATTGGGGGCTGGTCTTTATCGCGACCAACAGACTTGAAAATCACCGGAGTGCCGATTTCACCGGCTTCAATTCGCTTCATAGCTGCAGCATAGGCCGGGTCGTAACGCCGCATGAATCCCACCTGCAGGCGACTTCCAGTTTTCGAGACTGCGGCCAGAGCTGCGTACGCGTCCACCAGGTTCAATGCGAGCGGCTTCTCGCACAAGATGTCTTTACCAGCAACTGCCGCTTTCACAACCGCCTGCGCGTGAAACTTGTCTGGCGTAGCGATTAGGACCGCATCGATCTCTTTATCCTCCAGCATTGCGTCCAGGCTGTAGTAGGAACGGTCAATTTCCAGCTCAGTTGCTGTCTGGCGCACGCGTTCTTCCGAGACATCGGCGACCGCCACGAGCCTCGCATCCGGCACATTGCGGCGAAGATTTTCCGCGTGGCGCCTCCCCATCTCCCCGATTCCTACGACGCCGATTCCGAGCTTTCGCATTACCGCTGCCCCTGCCTATTTACAAAATCAACAAGCGTTTGTTAGTTACCGACTGTCCGTCAAAACACGCATCAGTGGGTTGCCATCAGTGGGTTGCCATCAATGCGCCCCGGCAGTAACTCCCAATTCGTTCACAACCTTACGCAAATACTTCAGGCTGGCGGCGATGCTCTGCGCGGGCGGAATCGGAGTAGCGCCGAACTTGACGTCCTGCTCAACCACACACCAACCCGAGTAGCCATTCTTGACCAGCGTTCGAAAGAATGCAGGAAAATCGATGTTGCCTTCTCCAATCGCGGTAAAAATTTTACGTTCGATCGCTTCTTCAAAAGTCCACTTGTTTTGACGTGCCTGCTCCAGGACTCTTATATCGCAGTCTTTGATGTGCACAAAACGGAACTTGTTCTTGTATTTCTCGGCTTCTTTCACTGAATCGCCATACCCGTAAACACAGTGGCCGGTGTCCAAACATAGACCAACATTAGTGTGAGAGGTGGCCTCGAAAAATAGCTCGCACTCTTCCGGCGTCTCCACGTAGGTTGCCACGTGCGGATGAAAAACCAGATCAAGGCCGAACTCGTTCGCTACCTTCTCTGCATCTGCCACAATTTTTCCCATATGCTTCCACTGTTCCGTGGTCAACCGGGGACAATCTTTGTCATATGCACGTCCCGAAAACGCATTGCGCTCGTTCGACTGATCATCGGCAATAACAAGGAACGGCGCTTTGAGGGCCGCCAATAGATTGCCAACCTTGCGTATGCGTTCGATCACTGCCTTGCTCGCGCCCGGATCGGTCATCTTCACGGGAACGAATGAAGCCAACAGCTTCAACTTCCGTTTCTCCAGCTGAGGCTGCAGAATTTTGGGATCGGTGGGGAAAAAACCATAGGGCCCCAGTTCCGAGCCCGTGTATCCGGCCTGCAACATCTCATCGAGCATGGTCTCGTAGGATTGCTCCCACGAAGGTCCCGGATAATCCAAAACACCCCAGCTGTCGGGCGCTGAAGCAAATTGAAACCGCGTATTTTCGCTCATGTTGATCGGTCCTCTTCTATCGCTATTACTTATTCAGGTTCAGCTATCTACTTCGACGTACTTTGCAATTCGCCTTGGGAACTTCGAACCTATCGCCAAGGTTGCAGCACAACTTTCATCGAGTCTGATTCGATTGATTTCTGCATCGCCGCGTCCACATCTCGCAGGCCAAACCGATGAGTAACAAACTCCTGCAGCGGATAATGCTTCATGTACCTGGCCATTTGTCTCATCCCAGGGCCGTATGCGGCTGGCTCTTCTCCGCCAACACCTAGAATGCGTACATTCTTCGCGCAGAGATGACGGTGTGGGCTAAATGCCACTTCACCCAAATCCGAAAAGTTCCCTGCCTCAATCAGCAATCCGCCGATTCGCAGCATCTCAAGCGCTTCAGGAACAGCCTGGGGCACGCCGGCACATTCGATCACCATGTCCGCGCCACGTCCGCTTGTCAGATCTTTCACCATCTGTAATCGGTCCGCTTGCGAACTCTTCCCCGCATTCACGACGTGATCCGCGCCTAATCTTTTTGCAAAATTAAGTCGATAATCCGACAGGTCCACGGCGATGATGGTTCCCGCCCCAAGCATCCGCGCCTTCATTAGAAAACACATTCCGAGCGGACCAGCACCCAATACCACGATTGTGTCGTCGAAGCGAAATGACTCGTTCGGAAAAGCCGACATCTGTTTCGCGCGGTCCAAGCCAACCGATACCGCAAAAATTTCCGTAAGCACAGCCACTTCCGACGGGAGATCGTCGGGCACCTTCACCAGGAAACTTCCCGGCACAATGTACATATATTGCGACCACCCACCAAAAAGATGCGGCGGATTTCTTGCACTTAAATTGTTCCCGTAATCCGTCGTGTTTTCGCAGCAGTAATATGGAAAATCATGCCGGCAGTAATAACACTCTCCGCAGCAAACATTAGCGCCGATAACAACGCGGTCGCCCTCATGCAGCCGAATTCCTTCGAAGTCTGTGTAGTTACCTTCCCCTCCTATGGCCGCAACTGTGCCCACGTTTTCATGCCCCTGGATGATCGGGAACTCCAGCTTGCGGCCGCCATACTGCGTGGTGAAACCCTGGAACGTGTGCTTATCGGTTCCACAGATCCCGGAGAGCTCCATCTTCACCAAAACACAGCCCGGAGCTGGATCGGGCAGCGGGTACTCCCGTATCTCGTACTGAAAGGGTTTCACGAGAGTCGCCGCGAGCACGGTTTGGGTCGCCATAAAGATATTTCCGTAGTTCGCGTGCTCCGCTCAGAACAAAATAAGCGTATTTTGAACAAGCCTGTTGCGACCGCTTCCAACGCGGTCGCACCCAGGTGACGGCTTCGTCTTAGTTAGTTATTTCTAGAAATTCAGTTTTAGAGACAGCTGGCCAATTCGCGGCGATCCGGCTCCGGCAACCTGGCCGAAGTTAGCCGAGATCGCGGGCGAATTTGGTTGATCTCCCGAAAAGCCGGTAATCCCGCTAGGCCCCAGGAACTGTGTATGGTTGAACACGTTAAAGAACTCTGCTCGAAATTGCAGGTTTGATCGTTCGCTGATCCGGGTGTTCTTGACCAGGGCAAAATCCCAATTATTGATTCCGGGCCCGTGAAAAAACCGCCTGGCTGAATCGCCTTCCTGACCTTCTGCAGAAGGACCGAACGCTGAAGGATTGAAGTACTGAGTCCCCGTCGAGGATTTGCGGGGATTTGTAATTTGAAGGGGACCGACAACGTTCGGAGTGTCCACGGGAAGAGTAATCGGCCCGCCAAAAGCAGTGCCCAGCAACGATTCATCGTCGGTTTCCACAAGCGTCACTGGCAGACCGGTATCAAAACGCGTGATGCCATTCACTGACCAACCACTAGTTAGGCGGCTACCCGGCATCCATCGATCCAGAGGCAAGACGTAGGTATAACTCGCGACGAAATTGTTAGTGCTGTCAAAAGCGGATAACCCGCGGCTTAGACGCGGATTGATCGGATTGATCTGCTCGCCATAACCGGAGGAATCGTCGAACGACTTGCTGAAGGTATAGCCGATCAAAGTCTGCAACCGTCCGCTGGTATGGCGGTAGTTGATCTGTGCCGAGTTATATGACGACGTGCCCGCGGTAATGAAGTAGGAATCGTTGCCGAACGGGACGATTGCGGTGCCAGCTAAACTCCCGCTCTGCACCACTACTCCAGGGAAATTCGTGCGTGTCCCAATCACCAGGGATCCGTTCGCACGAGTGTAGATGTTATTCTCGCCTCCCGGCCCGCAGGTCGAGGTCATCGGAGCAACTTCACTCGGTTGACTTACGCTCAGACACAAAGCTGGATTACCAGGATTCGCGGATTCAGATGAAAGCAGTCGATGTGCTTGCGTTCCTACGTAACTTACTGTCAACAAATCCGTCTTACTAAGTTGATGTTCGATCGAAAGTTCATACTCTTCCGCGTAGGGAAGACGATTGTGGTTGTAGAAGGCGGGCGAGCTACTGATCATTCCAAAGGCGCCATAGAAGTCCGATAAATCGTCATAAGGGAATCCGGTGGCCGGATGTTGGGCTGAGAAATGCAGTGGGGGTTGCGGCGCCGGGAAAAAATTTCCGCCCGGAACGATTGCACCGGTAGCTCGGTTCTCAAATGGGGCCGCAAAGGTCGATCCGGACTGTCCGGTGTAGTTGCCGAACGGAGCGTCCCCGATTTCATTGAAGTCCGTCGCGCCTTCAAAGGTGCTATAAAATATGCCCCAACCCAGGCGGAGACTGGTCGATCCGGGGCTGCCGAGTATCTTGCCCAACATACCGTCGTGTTCGCCGAATGAATAAGCCAGCCCGAGACGCGGAGCAAAGTTATTCCAGCGCGTAGGCGCCAGCGTGCTAGGAACTCCAGGATCTCCCGGAAATACCCACCCTAGCGGCGCGCCCGGGAATACGACCGATTGCTCTCCCCGTATGAGGGTTTGAATCTGGTTATATTTTTCTTTGAACGGAGAGCTGACGTCGTATCGCAACCCAAAATTAAATGTCAGATTGGATTTGATGCGCCAGCTATCCTGCCCATACAAGCCAAAGTAAAAGTTGCGGCCGTAAGAAGGATACGACTGCCCCTGAACATAGGAATTCGGCGCCCCAAGTAGGAAATCAACAAAGTCATCTCCGGTTTCGCTAGTTCCGCCACTGAAATTTGTACCGAAGAAAAAGTTGCCGTTGGAAACGTTATCGATAAGGTCTTCCTCGAGCTGATCGTAGTGGTACGAAGCTCCAAACCTCAGGGTGTGGGTACCGATGATCTTGCTGTAGTTGTCAAGGATTTGGTAGATGTTTTCGATCAAACCATTCGGACGGCTGGGCACTCCGATCACAAAATCGTTAAAGTCGATTTCCGGGACACCTTCCAGGCTGGGAGCCACGGGAAAGATTCCTGGAGCCTTGTTTGCGCCAGACGCAAATCCCAGACTGGATAGAGACACTCCCTCTCCGCCCAGCGGCTGGTTGAATTTTGTATTCAGGCGGAAAAATCCCAGACGAAATTCATTCACCGAAGAGGAAGTGAGCGTCTTGGTGGCCCCGAGCGTAATGTCGTTAGTCTGGCCTTTGCTGTCCACCGCGAACCCGGGATAGAGAGGCGCATTTCCCGGCCAATAGGGATCGATGCGATTAAATTTATCGAAATAATAATAGCCAGTGAGAAGTCCAAAGCCGGTGTTGGCATCGATTCGCCCGCTGAACTTGTTGTCATGAAGATTTGTCGACTCGGCACTGTTCACGTATTGGCCGGTGCCTGAAGAATTCAGAGCGCCGTTGGCGGGCAAAATGTACTTCAACAGGTTTGCCGAGATGGGATTAAAGGCGCTGGGCGACAATTGGGCGTTGGGCAAAACGCATTGGGAAGTGGTGGTGCAATTGACGCCGTATGGCGAATTGGTGGTGGGGTTGATTAACGCTGCGGTGAAGTAATAGGGCTCACCGTTGCTCACCGACTGGTTCAACTGGGAGGACAATTGGCTGGCCCATGCTGGTCCATTTACTACGGTCGGCTCAAGGACAACGCCCATTCCATTCGGGCAGCCGTTCGCATTCACGGGGCAGACCGATTGGACGAGACTGCTCGCTATCCCGGACAAGTCTCCCGATTCCGTTGCCGCCGTGGGCGCCCCAGTGATGAGGTCAGTCTGGCCCTGAATCACACGATTGCCCTGATAATCTCCGAAAAAGAAAATCCTGTCGTGCTTGATCGGGCCACCAAAGGTTCCGCCGAACTGGTTTTGGTGATAAGACCCCCGCGCCCCAGCGTTGAAGTAGTTCGCGGCATCGAAATCCGTATTGCGCAAGAAATCGAAAACATTTCCGTGGAAGCCGTTCGTGCCTGACTTGGTGACAACATTGATCTGTCCGCCGGAGTAATTGCCATACTCGGCGTCGAAGTTGTTGGTCAGAATGCGAAACTCGGCGATCGAATCGAGATTGGGAATTGCACCCGCGCCTGAAAATCCCGTTTCTTGCACCAGCATTCCGTTAAGAATGAATCCGTTTTCAGATTCACGCATTCCATTTACCGAGAGTGCGCCCGAGTCCAAATCGCCCGAGACCGGCGGAGCAGCGAAGCCTGCGGATATAAACGCTCCCGCATACGCACCCGTCATCCCCGATGCCGTAGGCACAACTCCGGGCTGCAGTGCCAGCAGATCGGTATAGCTTCGCGTCACCAGCGGAACATCCGTCATCGCCTTAGCGGTGATGACCTCGCCCATCTGCGTGCTCTCCGTATCCACATGCAAAGCTTCTGCGGAAACTTGAACTTGCTCAGTGCTTTGACCGATTTGCAATTTCACGTCAACCACCAACGCCGTGTTCACGTCTAGGACAAGCCCCGTCTCGGTATACGCCTTGAATCCAGCCTGCTCGACTTTTATCGAATACGTTCCCAGGGCCAGCGATGGGAAGGAATAAAACCCCTGTGCATTGGTCGTTTGCGTCGTGCTTACGCCAGTTTCCGCACTTGTGGCCGTGACGGTGCAGTGGGGGACGATTGCGCCGCTTGGGTCGGTGACTGTCCCGGAAATACTGGCTGTAACGCTAGCCATCAGTCTGCCAGACGAAATCAGCAACAGAGCAAAAACCAACAAGCCAAAGTATCTGCCGATTCTCGAAGTTTGCATTCGTCCCCCTCATGGGCGAGCGTCCGCCTTGTTTGTTCAATGCTGTCTCTATCGTCGAAAACCCACGGTCTCCCCCGTACTACAAAGTAATGATATCGACGGTTGTTTCTAACCGCTTATTGCGTTGCAAAGGATTTAAATGTAGACCTTCTGGTTTGTCAAGGTGTTTATTTCCGAACGCAGCTTCAATAGCGACAGCACCACACGCGCTGTCCGCCTAAAATCGCACGCGGCGAGAATATCGAGTCACATTGGTAATTCGAATATTCCTTAACCAATAAAACGATCTTTGCCTGCATTTTTACGATATTGAGCCGCTCCCCAACCTTGAAGCCGGTCCACCATGACATTGATATGACTTACGGTGAAACAAGATCGAACAATATTCGGGCTGGATTTACGCTGCGGAATCCAATTGGCCCTAATAACCGATTAGAGGACTTCCTCGTACGGAGCAGCCCATTCTCGAACCCACCGTGACATAGCACGAGCCGTCATCACTAGGTGATGCGCACGCAATCCGATATGAATCCGGGTGACGTGACGCTGCAACCGATCCTGAGGATGTCCTGCAAATTTGCCTTACCTCGCGCCGGCTTGCGTTTCTGGCGTAATCATGTCGAGAATCGCTTTCGCTCGCGCGCGAGCATTTCCATCCACGGTTGCATCCGCCTCAATATCGCGCAAGACCGGGGCCACCGCCTGCAATTCTTCCAACTCACCCTTCTGCGCCATAGATTGCATCTGTCTTAGCTCGGGTTCAAGTCCGTCACTTTTTTGCTGATGGAGATTCGTCAACCGGCGTCCAAACTCCATCGTCGCGGAGAGCTTCTGAAATAAGACCGTCAGCTGGCCAATGAGCGGGTTCGCGGGGGTAGCGTATGTAATCTCGTTGTAGGTATTTTCTTCGCGAAAAGCAAGCGTCTTAATGCTCGCCGTTGCAGGAGTATTGTTCGACGCGCCGGACGGCAGCTTCAGAAAATTCAGTTGCTCCACAGTGCGAAAGACTTTGTCGCGAATCGGCGCGGAGACATGGAATTCTTCAATATACTGCGTCCCCGTTTTTTGCGTGGACTGCGGCACAGACTCGTAAGTTGCATTTCCAGTTGAATCCACTGCAACCGTAAAGTACGGCGGACTGGCACTCCACAATACCCACGAGAAGATTACCGTTGAGAAGGCATGACCGTTCTTGGTTTCAAGTTGAGGATTCTGGCCGCTGGTTAACGACGAACATTCCAATATAAAGATTGAGAGCAGAACCCGCCTCAACAATGGCCGGAAACAAGTTCTCATCAAAAGGATTGCCATCAGATCAACCCCGCATCTAGATGTTCTTCCCCGCGGAGAGGTTGGCTGACCGCAAAATCAATTGCATATCATCATGAATCTGAAACTTGCATCCCACCAACATTTGGAGTTGAGCTGCGAAAATCATCAGCTCTCTGCGATAATCTCGCGAATGGCAAAAGACGGCAAAAGACGAAAAACGGGCGCCGAAATGATGAGGAAAATTTTGGTGCTTCTTTTTTCGCTTCTCACTCATCCTGCCGATGGGACTGTTCCCTGTCATCGCATCCGCCAATGACGCGGCCCAGCATTGGGTAACAACGTGGACCACCGCGAATGCCGCCAGCTGAGCGGCCCCCGGCGTTCTCCGATCAAACGATCCGCGAGATTGTTCATACTACGATCGGTGGCGGCGCAGTTCGCTTGCGGCTGTCGAATACTTTTGGCACGCGCGCGCTTCGGTTGGATGCGGTATTTCATCGGACTGCAGAAAGACGGGGCGGCATTGGTTCCTCGCTCAAATCGTCGAGTGACTTTTGGCGGAAGTCCATCGATCGCAATCCCCGAAGGTGCGGAGGCTTTGAGTGATCCCATGACGTTCACCGTTGGGCCGCAGCAGAATCTCGTGATCAGCTTGTATGTGATGGGCGATTCCGGACCGGCCACCGTTCATGCATCGGCTTTTCAAACCAATTATATTTCCAGCGCCGGCAATTTTGCCGCCGACGAAGCAGCCGATGCATTTGCGGAGGTTGCGGGATCGAAGACAACAACCTCGTGGTACTTCCTGAGCGCCGTAGAAGTGCAAGCCTCAGCCGAGGCTAAAGGCGCGGTCGTTGCGCTCGGCGATTCGATTACCGATGGCGCATCTTCCCGGCCCGATAAATATGAGCGATGGACAGACGTCTTGGCTCGACGACTGCTCGCCAATCACCCCGAGATGGCGGTACTGAACGCGGGTATCGGCGGCAACAGGGTATTGACCACTTCGCCGTGCTTTGGGCAAAACGCATTGGCGAGACTCGGGCGCGATGTTCTGGCGCAGGCTGGGATCGACTCGGTGATTCTATTCGAAGGCACGAATGATATCGGTCAACCGGACACCCCCGTCGCGAGCAGCAATCTGTGTCCAAGCCGAACCCAGGTAACGGCGGATGAAATCATCGCTGGCTACAAACAGATCATCACCCGAACGCATGCCCGCGGCCTCAAGATTTTCGGCGCGACGATTCTTCCTTATCAAGGCTACATTGGCTGGACCGCCACTGGCGAGGGCAAGCGCGTCGCGGTGAATCAGTGGATGAGAACTTCGCGGGCTTTCGATGGGATCATCGATTTTGACGCAGCCCTGCGCGACCCCTCAAACCCCGCCCGCATGGCCCCTTCGTACGACAGCGGCGATCATTTGCACCCTGGAACCGCAGGGCACGAGGCGATGGCAAATGCCATCGACCTCACATTGTTTCGCTGAACCTGCAGCGAAGTCGCGCTGAAGCCCCACCGAATGCTTGGCGCTTCATCTTACGTGTTCAAAACCCAAGCCTCGTCGGCGCAGCGCTTAGCGTGTTGGAATGCTCCCGTGTAGTTCTGCGCGCCATTCAGTTCCGAGTGCCCGATTGCGATGCGGCCATAGCCTTTAGCCACGATCTCTCGTGGACTGGGTTTGCCGTTGACTCCGTAATAGAAGCCGGGTGGTTGTATCACGCGCGCGTGGCCCCAGCGGTTCAGAATAATACCCGCGATGTCGCGCTTCGCATCGAAACCGAGGCTGCCGAACATCCCAGTCATCTGACGGCGAATCGTGCGCTCGTAGTCGATATAGCTGGTCGAAAGAAGCCGCATCCTTCCAAGTACGCCTTGTTCGTGCGCGCTGTGCCCGGGAGTATACAGCCCCATGTAAAAGGTCAATATCGTTGGCTTCTCTGGATCGAGCGGAGGATTGTAATCGCCAATCACCATGTCACGCCGAATATTGGCGCAGTAGCCGAACATAGTGCCATCGTCCATCCAGCGCACGGCCGGCGCGCCCAGCTTATAGAGGAATCGCCAATTCGTCAGCGCAACGTTGGCAATTAGAGCGGGCGCGTAGAAGAACTGATCGTAAGCAGCACGGATCTCATCCGGCATCCGGACGAGAATGCGCTTGTTGATCCATCCGCCGGAAGCCATGACGACGGCCCGAGCACGAGTGCCATACACCTTGCCTTTGCACTCATAAGTCACCGCCACCACATCCTTATTCTTGTTCTGCATATCGCAATGCCGCGCCCCTCATGTTCGACGCGAATCACCGTCGATCGCAGGCGGATGCGCATTGTCTGCTCCGGCTTGTCGAGAGCATCGAAATTAATTCGCCCGTTCATGATGCCTTCAAAACTGAACTCTCCGGAGATTGAGCCGGGGATGAGTCCGCGAACCAGATGCCGCCCCATCGTCGAATTGCCGCCCCGAAACGACAGCGTGCGCCTCGGCTCCTTTTGGTAAGCGGAAACAAGGCCGTGACCGACGCGCGCGGCCACGGCATCGGAGCCGACTCCCCCAAGCAGACCAACCATCGGTTGTGAAAACTTCGTTACTTCAGGATCGTATCCCTTCACCACTTCGAGGTAATGCTTGTAAGTGATGGTGTCGAGAAAGCGCGGATCGTCGTCGCCAGTTTGCCCGGACTCGTGCCGCCACTGCAGCAAATCCTTCTTGGCTCTCTCGTTGAAGGGCGTGCCCTCAAGGTCATTGCTCCAGATATTCAGCATCCAGGTCGGCTTTGAAGCTCCGCTCTTTTGATCGAAGTAATACCCGACATCCACATAACCTTCGTCTACGGCTTCAACGCAGCATTCCATGACTGGAAGGAGTAAGTGCGCGGCAGCTTGAAATCGGTGAAGAACTGATCCAGTTGTGTCTTCGATCCCTCCTGCGGAAAATAAAAGTCGTTCGATCCCTGCGGCCCAACCAGGTGACAACCATTAACATCGAACTCGTTCTGCCTCGCCTCTCCACCAAAGACCGAATGATTGTCGAGGATCAGGCAATGCTGCCGGCCTTCCGAGTGCTTCGCATATTCGTGCGCCGTCATCAGCCCGGTTAGCCCGCCACCAACGATAATCAGGTCGAAGATCTCGCCTGTATCCTCCGCAGCGTGCGGAAATTGCTGATAATAACCATCGCGCACACGGTGCGCGGATTGCACTACCGGCAGCGTATTCCCGTTCGCATCCTTATAATCGCCCACGCCGCCATAACCGCCGAAAGCCTCCGCTGACACCGCATCCGCTGACACCGCATCCGACGCGGCGCTGGGCTGTTTCCCCTGCGCAAAGGCGTGCATCGGACACACCGCTGACAGCAGCGCCGCTCCGCTGCCAAGAAGTGAGCTGTTCAGAAAGTCACGACGGGTGATCTGCGAGTCGAGCCCGATCTGGCGATCTTCCTCAGACTCGAACTTTGAAGACCCGCACTCTGACTCGGGCTGCTTGTTTTCCATTTTTTTTCCGAAATCCTTATCAGTGTAAGGCCTCGCGCAAGATCACAGGAAGCCAATAACTGCTGATACGATTTACGATTCTCCTTTGCGAAAGCGTCGAGCAATAGTCGAGCAGTGGTCAGGCAATAATCGGATAACATAACAACACTTGCATCCAGCACACTGATCCGCGACACGCAGATTTTTGATCCACGGATTTCTTGACAGAGCCCCTGCTGGCGTATCTAATTATCAGCTTTCACATTAGTAACTGTTCCTGGCGTTCTATGCCCGCCATTCAGGGAGGAGCTTATGCTGACTATTCGGAAATTGGCTGCGTTGCTGATGTTATCGGCTTGTTTCGGTCCGCTCGCGTTCGCCCAGGGCGGAGCCACAGGTGCGATCGTAGGCGTGGTTCAGGACTCCACCGGCGCTGTGATCCCGAATGCCAAAGTGACCGTCACCAGCGAAACCACGGGCGAGGTCCTGCGCCAACTCAAAACTGATTCATCTGGCATCTTCGATGCAACTCTCTTGCCCGTCGGCAACTACACCGTCGAGGTGGCTCAGCCAGGTTTTCCCGTTACCAAGTTCCCCAACATCACGGTGCGCATCACGGAGACAACCCGCATCACCGCGACTCTTAAGCTCAGCGCTGTCAAAGAAGTGGTAGAAGTTGAAGCTCAGGCCCAGCAAGTAGATACCACCGACGCCACCACCGGCGAATCCATCAGCTCCACGACCCTCAGTTCACTGCCCCTTGCGACCCGCAATTTCCAGCAATTGCTCGACCTCTCGGCTGGCGCCTCCGCCAATTTGAACAATGCTGCCGCTCTTGGCCGCGGCGACGTGCGTATCGACGTCAACGGTGGAAGAGAAGACAACAACAACTATCTCATCGAAGGCGTCTCGGCCTCCGACTACTCCTTCGGAGAACTCACCTACACGCCCGTCCCCAACCCCGACTCGATCCAGGAATTCAAAGTCGGCACCAGCCTCTACGACGCCAGCCAGGGTCGAAACGGCGGCGGCAACATCAACGCCATCCTGAAGAGTGGCTCTTCGAAATTCCATGGCGATCTCTGGGAGTATTTCCGCAACTCCAAGCTCGATGCTGACGACTTTTTCCTCGGCCCCTTCGACCTCAAGCAGAATATTTTCGGCGGCGACTTCGGCGGTCCCGTCGATCCCAAAGGCAAGCTCGGATTCTTCTACGTCAACTACCAGGGCACGCGCCAGCGCAGCGGCGATTCGCTGGGAACTTACGTCAACACCTCCGTCCCCATTCTCCCAACGGTCCGCACCGTCGCCAACCTCGAGTCTGTCTTCAGCAGTCAGGCGACCGCCAACTGCCCTGCCGTTCCCTTTACTTCCGTCTTTCCAAAGGGCATCGACCCCGTTTCGCTCGCCTTACTGAACGCCACCGGCAATCAGTTTGGCGGAGCCGGTGGCTTCCTCTTTCCGACCGTCCCCGGAACACCCGGAGTCACGCAGACCTTTACCCCAGCCACCTCCATAACTCCCGCTTCCTGCAGTTCGTCAGTGAATTACGGCCCGCTCGTTCTTACCGACCCCGGCAAATACACCGACAACCAATTCACCGCCAACTGGGATCGTGATTTCAATCAGGGCAAGGACCGCCTCTCCTGGCGCTTCTTCTGGTCGGATTCCGAAACCTTCGAGCCCTTCGGCGCCGATAACCTCCAGGTGCAGACCGGCTACCCAGCATACGCCACCAACCTGAATTTCCCTCTCGACGTTCCCCTCCGTGGACGTTTCGGCAGCATCGCGGAAACTCATACCTTCAGCACCTCGCTGGTCAATGAATTTCGTTTCGGCCTAAATGTGATCAGCGATGCCTTGCAGAACGTTCCCGTCCCCGGAACTTCGCCCGCCGACCTCGGCATCAGCAATGGATCCGGCGCTCCGGACATGTATCGCCTCCAGTTCAACAGCTTTCAATTCGGACCGTTCCCCAACCAACTGCAGTCGGCCTTATCGGATTCCTTTGTCTATCTCGACACCGTCAGTTGGTCGCATGGCCATCATTCCTTCCGCTTCGGCGCGGAAGTGGACCGCACTTCGATCCGGCGCAATCTCCCGGTGCTCGATAACGGTCTGTTCTACTTCTCCAATGGCTACACCAATCCCTCCGGCATCGCCTTCGACACCACCGACTTCCAGAACTTCCTCGGAGGTTATTCCTTCCTTGGCGAAGGCGGCGGCGGCGCGGCCAATCACAACTACCACCTCCCCGCCTACGGCGCTTTCGTGCAGGACGATTGGCGCATCTCGCCAACTTTAACCCTGAATCTCGGCTTGCGCACGGAATGGGTAGGCGCGGCCTACGACGATCTTTGCCACTTAGGCAACTCCGTCCTTAACGATGCCAATACCATCGGCAATCCCTTCGTGTTCCCGAGTTGTGTCAGCAAGTATGGGTTCCCCGGTTTCACCGGCACTTTGAACAGTGCCGCCCTCAGCAATGAGTACTCCACCGTCCCCGAGCCACGCATCGGCTTTGCCTATGACATAGCCGGCAAACATGACACCGTCGTCCGGGCCGGCTACGGCATCTACAGCGTCCGCGAAGATATCGGCGCCGTGGACAATCTCTCCTTCACCGCTCCGTTCTACCCGCTGAGCGGAGGCGCAAGCACCCCATACCAAATGGGCAGCCTTCTCGCAACCTTGCTTCCGCCGCTCGGCACAGTAAGCGCAGGCCTTCGTGCCCTCGCCATCCTTTTTTCAAGGCTTCGTAACTTGCGGCACGACTACGCCGACCACCGACACCACGCAATGCCCGTCCTACTCCGGCAACATCGACGGCTTGTTTGGTCTCGCCGTCCCCTTGCATTGGATCGTACCCACCACCCAGCAGTGGAACTTGAGCATTCAACGCCAGCTAGGCGGAAATTGGGTCTTCGAGCTCGGATATGTCGGTACCAAGGGCACTCATCTACGCTCTACATTTGATCCCGATCAGCCGGCTCTTGCCAGCCCCACCACTCCCGTCACCGTAACCTGCGCCAGCAGTTGCTTGCCAGGCGTAGCACCCGGAACGTCGTATCAGATCACCTCCAACACCACGACCAATGCTTTGGCTCGCGCTCCCTACCAGGGAGTGAACCCGGCCCTGCTCGAAGCTTTCTATCCCAACTCCGATTCCCACTACAACAGCCTGCAGGCCACCGTCTCCCATCACTTCTCCAAGGGACTCTACTTTCAAAGCGCCTACACCTACTCAAAATCCATCGACGACGTCTCTACCGCCAGCGTTGCCTTCATCACCCGCGTCAACGATCAGGATAGCGGCGCTGCTTCGCGCGGCCTCTCTGACTTCGATCACCGCCAGCGCTTCGTCACCAGCCTCAACTACCTCCTGCCCTTCTTTGCCGACCGCCACGATGCCACCGGCTACGCGCTCGGCGGCTGGGAGGTCGATAGCGTGATCGTCGCGCAATCCGGTTCGCCCATTACGATTTTTGACTCTAACGGCGCATCCGCTTATCAATTGGCCAGTGCTCCAGTAGCCACGGCCGATTTCGCGCCCGGATTCGACTGCGCGAACGCATCTGAACTCGGGTAGCCTCCAGGCCAAAATCGCAAACTGGGTCAACCCCAATGCCTATCAACCCGCACCCACAGTTCCCGGTGGAACCACCGGCTACGGAGATTCTCCACGCAATTGCATCATCGGCCCGAGACAGTCCAATGTCGACTTCACCCTAGGCAGAATCTTCAAAATCAGCGAACGCCAGAACCTTCGTTTCCGAGCGGAAGTCTTCAACCTCTTCAACCATCCATCATTTCCAAAACCCGCAAGGAACGGGCTTTGCAAACATAGCCGCCGGCCCGCAGTTGGCCAGATCACCCAAACCAACGGCACGCCAAGACTGATCCAGCTCTCGCTGAAGTATTCGTTTTAAAGAAGTAAACGAAGTATTCGTTCTGAAGTAGTAATGGATGGACCACTGCCGTGCCCCACGTTTCGCGCTTTTAGAAACGTGGGATTCCACTGCTTCATACCCATCGAGGTTTGATCCGTTTGTCATTCCGAGACGTCTGGGTCAGCCTCCGAGAAGCTCCTCGATTTTTGTCTAGGAGGGGAAGCATGACAACGTGGGACTAACACTTGACATTCCGATTTATAATTAAAGTAAAGAGAAATACAGAAGAGCCGCGCGCCTATCCACCGCTTATTACTCCGCGCCGGCCCTATCCGAGAAAGACCTATCCGACAAAGAACGATGTATCCCGCTAACTGATGAATGGCTAACATAGAATCAAGACTTTACCTGCAACTACATTCAGTTTGAAGACTTTGGCAGCATCACCAGCGCTAAGCCCATGATTCTAATATACTGGATATAATGGGGAGGGTTACCGCATCGCGCCTGAGGAGTGGAGAGCAAAGTCCGTCTTCGCCTAACTGCTTTACTATCAAGACTTTGATACTTAACCAATCTAGAATCAAGGCTTTGCAACGGCATTCTCGTCAACCCGATGATTTCAATAGACCGAGGGTTGGGGGTGGTACCAACAGTACCAAACGGTAACTATAGTCAAAACAAACGAAACAATCCGAGTTATCGGAATTTCTAACTCGTAATATCGATCCGACAGACGAGGCAAACCGCATGAGGTTCCAGAGCGGAGTTCCGGCGCTGCTCAGCTTGCTGCTGGCTGCGTCAGCCACGCTTCACGCCCAGCAAGCGCAGTCCGGCAATGTCGTTCACTACACCACAACCATCGACAACGTGAAGTATCTCTTCGCGACCGCCGAGCCAGTTGCGCATCTGAAGTCAGGCGACATCCTCGACACCAATACGCTCGACTGTTTCGGAAACGTGCTCCGCAAGCCAGGCGACACGCTCAGTATGGTCAAAGGCGACAATCCTCTCGCCGGCCCGTTCTTTGTCGAAGGCGCTGAACCCGGAGACACGCTAGCCGTAAAAATCCTTGATCTCCAAGTCGACGGAGACACTGGAGTTGGCGCCTTCGCTCCGGGATTCGGCGCCATCAACGAAACCAATTACACTCCGATGCTGCATCCGCCGCTCCCAGAGCGCATTTGGTACTACCACATCGATCACGCCTCAAATACGGCCCTTTTCAAAGCGCTCGATTCCGATTTCACCGTCAGAATTCCTATGCATCCTTTCTTCGGCTGCATCGGAGTCGCGCCAGCCGATGGCGAAGCGCGGAGCTCCGTCGTCCCCGCGGAATTCGGCGGCAACATGGATTCCCCCGAAGCCAGCGTAGGCAATACCGTTTACTTTCCCGTGAATGTAAAAGGAGGCCTGTTTTACATCGGCGATGGCCATGCCGCTATGGGCGACGGAGAAGTCGCCGGAACCGCCATCGAGGTTCCGCTAAAAGCGCGAGTGCAGTTGAGCGTGATCAAAAACCGCACCATCGCATGGCCGCAATTCGAAAACGACGACGCCATCATGACAGTAGGAGCATATCGCCCTCTGGATGACGCGGTGCGCATCGCCTTTACCGAACTCGTGCATTGGATTCACAAAGACTACGGCCTGTCTGAATTCGATGCCTATGAGCTGCTATCGAAGGTCGCAAAAATTCACCTCAACGAAATGGTGGATCCGAATTATGTGGTCGTAGCCTCAATAGAAAAGAAATACCTACCGCCAAAAAAGAGATAGGCATGAAAGGCCCTACGGAAAGGTCGCGAATCTAATCGATGATTCACGATCTTATTGGCGATGTTAGTGGCCCTGACTTAACGGTAGAACCTCTTCGAGTTACATGCCATTGCCACCAATGTCAAGGGAACTCTTTCCCTAATACTGCTTTCCTGCCTGCTGGAATAGGGTCATAACTTATTGGGCCTCTTCTTCCTAGAAGATATTCACCCATTGAAAATTCTTATTGGACCGCTAGACTCTATCCACTGGCGCATAGTCGCCTTTCCTCCCTCGAACTGTACCCAGAAAAGAGCAAGCGACTTAATCCCAATTTGAATTGGGACTTTGAAATGAGGCTTATGAGTGCCTGCCATAAAACGCCAGGGAATTGCCGATTCGGAGTTATTGAGGAATCGGTGGCTATCGGAAGCGGCCCCCAATTTCCGGGAAGTGCGCCGCCAGATATCAGGTCTAGGAACCACGAAGCAATCTGCAATTGTTAGCACGGCTGCGCCATTCCGCCGTTCCGCTCTCCGGATTAGCAGTAAATGACACCCCCAGATAGCAAGGTTGTAAAGCGCAGCGCCCAGATTCCGAATTTCGTAGGAGGTAGTATGACACCCCGGTTTCATTCTTCGCACATGCCAACTCGCGTGCTTCTCGTTCTTTCTCTCTTTTTGTTAATCGTCACCGCGACGGCAGCGACGGCAGCGACAGCGACCCCAATCATTCCGTATATCCAAGTAAACGGAGCAGCATGGCAAGAAGTCGCCAGCGTAAGCGTGAGTGCCAACGCCGTGGTGAACCTCGGTCCGCAACCCATCAGCGGCGGGTCATGGAGTTGGACCGGTCCCAAGGGCTACACTTCCACCGCGCGGCAGATCAACAGCATCCCGCTGAGCACCGGCACTAATACTTATGTGGCTACTTATATCAACCCCAGCGCAGTCGCGAGCACAGAAACCTTTACGATCACGGTATTGGCGACGGCCGCGACGCCAACATTTAGTCCCGCGCCGGGAAGTTACTCGACGGCCCAATCCGTAACCCTGTCTGACACCACCGCAGGCGCCGCGATTTACTACACCACCAATGGCACCACTCCCACCACGAGCTCTACGCTCTACAGCAAGACAATCGCAGTGAGCGCGACCACCACCATCGAGGCTATCGCAGTCGCCGCTAACTATGGCAACAGCACTGTGGCCAGCGGAGTATATGCGCTCGCTACCCCGATCGCTCCCTATATCCAGGTAAACGGAGCGGCATGGCAAGCGGTCGCCAGCGCAACTGTGAGTTCCGGCGCCGTGGTGAACCTCGGCCCTCAACCTATCACCGGCGGAACGTGGAGTTGGACCGGTCCCAGCGGCTACACTTCCACCGCGCGGCAGATCAACAGTATTCCGCTGACCATCGGCACGAACACTTACGTGGCTACTTACATTAACCCCAGCGGAGTTGCCAGCACGCAGGCGTTTACCATTACCTTGTTGGCGACGGCCGCGACGCCAACGTTTAGCCCCTTGCCAGGAACTTACTCAACGGCCCAATCCGTAACTCTGTCTGACACCACCCCAGGCGCTGCAATTTACTACACAACCAATGGCACCACTCCCACCACAAGTTCTACGCTCTACAGCAAGGCAATCGCAGTGAGCGCGACCACCACCATCGAGGCCATCGCAGTCGCCACTAACTATGCCAACAGCGCCGTGGCCAGCGGAGCCTATGCGTTCCCGATCACTCCCTATATCCAAGTGAACGGAGCAGCATGGCAAGAGGTCGCCAGCGCAACCGTGGGTGCTGGCGCCGTGGTGAACCTTGGTCCGCAACCTCTCACCGGAACGTGGAGTTGGACCGGTCCCAACGGCTACACTTCCACCGCGCGTCAGATCAACAGCATTCCGCTGACAGCGGGCGCTAACGTCTTTGTAGCGACTTACACCAGTCCCACCGGAGTCGTCACCACCCAGACATTTACAATCACCCTGTCATTGCCGGCGGCCGCGACGCCAACATTCAGCCCCTTGCCGGGAACTTACACCTCAGCGCAATCTGTCGCCCTGTCTGACACCACCACAGGCGCCGCAATTTATTACACCACCAATGGCACCACTCCCAGCACGACTTCTACGCTCTACAGCAAGGCAATCCCGGTGAATGCGACCACCACGATCGAAGCGATTGCAGTTGCCACTAACTACAGCAACAGCCTAACCGCCAGCGGACTCTATACGCTCCCAAAGACGTTGACCAGCATCACGCTTGCGGGCACGCTGGCCTCCACCACACCGATCGCGCCCCCAACACTGGCGACGGGGACGACACTGCAGGTGTATGCCACTGGCGTTTACAGCGACGGCAGTTCGGCGGACATCACTTCGCAAGCTACATGGGCTTCGAACGGCGCGACTGCCACTGTGGTTGGCGGGCTGATTACCGCCGTTTCCACCGGCACTCCAACCATAACTGCAAGCCTAACTGGAATTACAGGCTCGACCGGCGTGACTGTGACAGCTCCAGCCTTGCAATCAATCGCGATTACCCCAACCGGGACCACCACCGTCGCTGCGGGCAAGACGCAGCAGTTCACTGCCACCGGCACTTTCACCAACAAATCGACGCAGAACATCACATCGAGCGTGACCTGGACTTCATCCGAAACGAGCGTTGTCATGAGCGCGACTACGCCGGGCTTGGCCACCACAACCGATGCGGCAATTAACACGAGCGCGGCTATTAGCGCCTCGATGACCAATTCGTTGGGCACTCTCGTCTCGGCTACGACGGCGGCGACACTGACGGTCAGTCCTGCGGCGCTGGTTTCTATTGCTGTAACGCCGACCGGCGCATCGATCGGCAGCGGCACCACCGAGGCCTTCACCGCTACCGGAACTTACAGCGATGGCACGACGCAAAACTTGACCAGTACGGTCACGTGGAGCGCCGTCACGCTTTCAGGAGGCGGAGCTGCTACCTTTACCGGCAACTCCAGCGCCAATGTGGCAAAGGCTACCGCTGCAGGCGAAGTAACCATCACGGCCACTTCCGGCACGATCAGCGGGTCTACGCCTTTGACTGTCACGGCTCCTACGCTAACGTCGATCGTCGTAACCTCGACCGCGCCCTCGAATCCTCCGGCAGCAGGCACGGCCGCAGTGGTCAAGCTGTATCAGGGTCAAACGCAGCAGTTCTACGCGCTTGGAACGTACTCTGATTCCTCAATTCAAAACATCACGGAAACAGTCGCATGGAGTGCGGGAACCGGTTCGGTGGCTACCGTTGGTACTTCCGGCGCAACTGCCGGACTGGCGACCGCGGTGGCTGCTGGAACGGTCGCAATCACAGCGACGTCGGGCTCAATCAGCAGCACCACAACCGGTGGAAATGGCAGCCTCACGGTCGTCGGGCTGAACTCAGTCACGATTACGCCGACCAGTCCAACCGTGGGCATGGGAGACGCGAATACAGCAGATCCACCGTCCGAAGCAACGAACAACTCCCTGCAGTTCACGGCCACGGCGAACTACGCGGATGGCACTACTGGGAGTGTAACAACTTCGGCTACCTGGACCGCGACGGGATCGACTCCCAGCTCTCCGATAGTTGCGTCCATCGGTGGAGCAACGGGCCTCGCTACTCTGCAGTCCCCAGGCACGATCACGATTACCGCGACTTACGGCGAGGTGTCGGGGAACACGCTGTTGACGGTGAGTCCGGCGGTATTGGAGTCGATCTCGGTCTGCCTGGGAGCGTATCCTGGAACGTCTTGCGGAACGAGCACAGCATCGCCGGGAGTTACATTGGGGCTTAATGCTTCGCAGCAATTCTCTGCGGTGGGCACTTACAGTGATGGCAGTACGCAGAACCTCACCAGCCTAGCTACGTGGGTCGCTGCAAATCCTCAGGAAGTCACTGTGAGCAACTCCGGCCTCGCTACTGTGGTTGCAACCGATAATGGCGCGCATGCGATTTCGGCCAGCTACGGGAGCATCTCTCCATACGTGAACGCAGATACGGGATGGATCACGGCATCTACCACCGCGCCCATCGCTTGCCCGTCGCCGACGATCGATTTGAAGATCCTGGTGGTGAACAATGCGGAGGCGAATGCGAATGCTGGATATGCGGACTTCCCGGCGATTCAGCAGATTCTCCAGTATGTGGGCACGCCGTATGAAGTGGTGGATGTTTCTGCGGCGGCGCCTACTTTGTCCGATGGCGCCTGCCACGGGTACTTCCAGGGGGTGATCTTCGCTTATGGCGGCGATTACTACAGCATTCCCTCCTGGCAGACGGCGCTGATCGACTACGAGCAGACCTTCAATGTGCGGCAACTGAACTGGTATGACACGCCTGACCCGAACTTTGGACTGAGTTATACCGGCACGCAGATTCCGTCTACCTCGACTTACACCACTAACTTCACGTTGGCGGCTGCGCCCGTGTTCTTCTACGCGAATACGGCTACGCCGCTCACCATCTCGAACGCGGCGGTCGATCTGGGGGTGGCAGATGTCGCCTCTGGCGGCAGTTTGACGCCGTTATTGCAGGATGGTTCGGGCAACATCGTGTCCGCGATCTACGACTACAACGGGCAGCAGTTCCTGACGCAGACCTTCGACAGCAATCCGTACCTGACGCACGATCTGGTGGTCGCGTATGGACTGCTGAACTGGGTGACCAAGGGCGTGTTCCTGGGCGATTACCACGTCTATGCCACGCAGGAGGTGGACGACTTTTTCATCAACGACTCGGAGTGGATCCCGAGCACGACCTGCCTGACCAACCTGGCGACGAAGGACCGCACCTTGCCGGATGCCTCGAATCTGCCGGTGTTCCGCCTGGATGCCAGCGACATGGCGCAGTTGGTGACCTGGCAGACGACGAAGCAAACGGATCCGTTGCTCTCGCCCGGAGAGACCTTCGAAACCACGACCAACTCGGGGAAATTCGAGTTGACCCTGGCCATGAACGGCGTGGGCACGTCGGGCAACGGCGACTGGTCGGGCCTGACAGCTCCGATTGTCTCCTCGTCGGCAACCGGTGGAGTGGCGACCTTTACGGCGCAGGACTTCTCCGGCCAGGTGGGACAACAAGTCATCACCACCTATACGACGAACGGTGGCGGAGTGCTGAACGGGACCTGGACGATCACCTCGGTTACCAAGAACGTGGGAAGCAGCACGAATAACGGGGCGACCACGACTCCTGGGACGGCGACCTTCACGGCGACACCGGTCAGTCCGACCACGGCGCCACCAACGCTCAAGGCAGCAACCGAGATTGGGGCGGACGACAATCCCAACACGGCGACGGCGAGCGTGGTGGATGATCTGGTGGGGAATCTGCAAGACTATCAGCAGTACTTCCACTGGATCAGCCATACTTACGATCACCCGACGACGCTGAATGGCTTGTGCCAGAGCACACCGACGGGTACGGGCTGCAGCGACATTTACAACACGCCGGCAACCGATGACATTAACCTCGAAATCCTCACCAACATGTGGACGGCCAGTGCTCCGGGAGGAGTGAACCTGGATACCGATTCCGGTGCGACGTCGGGAGGCGGACCCTATAGCGATGCAGGCCTGACGCAGCTCACCTTCACCGACTTCAACGCGGGCAACATCGTTACGCCCGGCGTGACCGGTCTAAACGATCCGAACGTTCCGGGATATCTCTATGCCGCCGGGATACGGTACGCGGTGAGCGATACGTCAGTGGCGCCGACGACCGATCCGCCGAACAACAACGGACCGAATCCCTCGCCGAACGTGGGCATCGTGAACAGCTACGAGCCGGGCATTTATGAGATACCGCGGCATCCGAACGATGTCTTCTACAACGTGGCCAACTGGGCCGATGACGATACCGAGTTCGTTTGCGTCTACTCGAACTATGTGTCGCCGACGGCGCCGGCTGGAACCGTGCCCGCTCCTGACCCGCCATTCAACACCTACAATGCAGCGCAGGTGCTGGACTTCACGACCACGACGTTTGTGAACAACATGCTGATGGGAGACATGGATCCAGAGATGTTCCATCAGCCCGACCTGCACTTCTCCGACAACTATGCCAACCTGATGAACCCGGCGCCGAGCGGGACCATCCCGGCGAGCGTCACTACTTTCCTGGGCGCGGGGCCGACGCACGTGTCATCGCTGATCTCGGACACGTACGACCTGACCTTCAGCAAGTACGAAGCTCTGTATAAGCTGCCGGTGCTGACGCCGACGCTCGATCAGATGGGAGTGCTGATGCAGAACCGGAACACCTTCAACCTGTCGGGGGTGACGGCGAGCATTGTGGCCGCGGGCACGGCGAACGCGCAGCTCGTAGTCACCATGCCGACGACGGCAACCGTGCCGACCGCTGTCATTCCGGTCACCGGCTTGACCAGCACCGGCGCGGAGCTTTACGGAGGCCAGACCATCTCCCACATCAACATGGCACCGGGACAAAGCATCACCTTCCCCCTGCCATAGAAAAAGTCGTTGCGCTGCTTAATTGGTGGTGTTGGCGGAAAAAGCCAACACCACATTCTTAGCCATCGCGTTGGTGCAGTTTCATGGACTGTTTCGGTAATCCTTCCTTGTCGCCAATAAAAAGCGCACTCCGCGTTTGGCGTAATTCCATGGTGATCTACTAGCTCTATCCAGATAGCTAACTACGTTCCGAAATTTTTGTGCTGCGATACGCAGTTTCGCTGTCTAAAACTGTGGCAGCTTCCCTAGTCCGCGCAGATCCACATGCGCGCTAAAAACCACGATTTGGAGGGATGCGAAATAAAAGGAGCAATATCGTGGCTGGTCGTGGCATTATTTCAGCTTCGCGGATAGACCGCGTGGATTTGATACCGTGCCCAATCTAAATGTAGACATTCACTATTTCCAACACACAGCGAGCGCTCAACGGATGAAGCCGTGAACGAACCATTTGGATCTAAGAATCGTGGCGAACAAATGCTCTGCCTGATGGAGATGCTAACCCCAGAGAAAACAAAGTTTTTGGCGAAGCGGTTGGCGGTTTTCCTTTTGGCCTGCAGCCTGATATGTGGATCGGCAACGTCTCTTGCGCAAAACGACACAACGCCCGCTCCGAGCACTCCGGGCCAAGCCATCCCTGGAACGGGTGGAGTAAACACGTTCGCGGGCAGCGTCCCGTCAAAGCTTGTTCCGGGAGTTTTGTTACTTTCATTGCGGGACGCTATCGACCGCGGATTGAAGCAAAATCTCGGATTGCTGCTTTCGCATTCGGACATTCGCACAGCCGAAGGGCAGCGCTGGGAGCAGTTAAGCGCTCTCCTGCCGCACGTGACAGCCGCGCCTTACATGGCGGAGTCGAAGCTCAATATTGATGAACTCGGCTTTGCCGGTCTCGCCAGTGTTTTCCATCTTTCGCCATCGGTTGGACCTTTTTCTTACTTTGACGCGCGTGCCAATGTGAACCAATCCCTGTTCGATTGGAAGTCGATCAATGCAACGCGTGCGGCAAGCCAGAATTTGAGATCTGCTAACTACACCTTCAAAGACGCCCGCGATCTGGTTGTGCTCGCCGTCGGATATACCTATTTGCAAGCTATCGCGGATGAAGCCCGCATTGAAACGGCGGAAGCGCAAGTCAAAACAGCGCAGGCGATTTACGATCAGGCAGCGGATCAGGTAAATGCCGGTACTTCGCCGGACATCGACGCCCTGCGGGCCAAAGTCGAACTGCAAACCCGGCAACAGCAATTGATCCAGGCGAAGAACAACTTCGCTATCCAGAAGCTGACCGTGGCACGCGTGATCGGCTTGGCTCTGGGGCAGGAATTCGAATTCACCGATAAGTCCCTGTACCAGCCGTTCGAAGGCATCACTGTTGATGAGGCTCTGAAGCGCGCCTACGCTTCGCGCTCCGATTACCAGGCCGCTATGGCCGACGTGCGCGCAGCGGAATCGACCAGGAAGGCTGCATTCGCAGGCTATTTCCCGTCGCTCTCGTTTGACGCGGATTACGGCACGGGGGGATCGCATCCTTCCACGGCAACGCAGGTTTACGACGTCCAAGGCACACTGTCGATTCCGATCTTCGAGGGCGGAAGCGTTCGAGGCGATGTTTTGCAGGCCGACGCGAGACTTGAGCAGAGCCGCGAGCGCCTGGACAACCTGCGGGCACAGGTCGATTCCGACGTGCGCGCGGCGTTGCTCAACCTGCAATCAGCAGCGGATCAGGTGAACGTGGCTCGCAGCAATATTGATTTGTCGGAACAGACGCTGACCCAATCGCGCGATCGCTTCAGCGCGGGCGTTGCCGACACTGTGGAAGTGGTGCAATCGCAAGAGGCGGTCGCGAGCGCGCACGAACAATACATCTCCAGTCTCTACAGCTATAATTACGCGAAAATTTCCCTGGTTCGCGCTCTCGGCACCGCCGAGGAAGGCGTGAAGGAATACTTCAAAGGAAAATAACATGGCGGAAGAAAACCAACCTCGGTCGGCACCCGAGACAGGCAGAGAATCCCCAGCCGAGCCCTCCTCGGCACATCCTTCTTCGGTCCATCCCTCCTCGGTCGATGCATCACCCCTGGCGGGGAGGGACTACACGCCGCCTCTTCGCAGAAGTTCCAAACGCCGCAGAAACATTGTGATTCTGGTCGTCGTCGCAGTGGTAATTGTCGGCGGAATTTTCTTGTGGCGCTACTTGAGCAGCTACGAGTCGACCGATGACGCGCAGGCAGATGTTCACCTCTATCCCGTCAGCGCTCGTGTTTCCGGTTATGTAGTGCGTGTCAACGTAGGCGATAACCAGTGGGTCGAGAAAGGGACGGTGCTGGTAGAGATCGATCCGAAAGATTATGAAGTCGCGGTTCAGCAGGCGCAAGCCAATCTAGCCAACGCCGAGGCAACTGCTCAATCGCTGAATATCACCGTTCCAATTACCTCGGTGAACACTTCCAGCCAACTGAGATTCACCGCATCCGGCATCGAAGACGCTAACGCCGGAGTCCTCGCCGCCGAGAAGCAGCTCACCGCCGCTCATGCGCAGCTGGAGTCGGCCGAAGCAAACGATGTGAAAGCGCAAGACGATCTTCACCGCTATAAGCTACTGGTCGATAAGAGGGAGGTATCGCAGCAAATCTACGATCAGGCATTAGCCACGGCCAAATCCAGTACGGCGTCGGTATCCGCGGCCCGCGCCAGTGAGTCCGCAGCGCAGCAATTTGTCGAGCAGACCAAGAGCCGCCTGGCGCAGGCGGTGGCGAATCACCAGTATGCGGAGACTGGGCCGCAGCAAGTGTCGTCGACACGGGCGCGTGTACGGGCTGCGATTGCGGATGTTGAGGAGAAACGCGCCGCGCTGGAGCAGGCCCAACTGAACCTCGCATACACGAAAATCGTTGCTCCAGTCACCGGCGAAGTGAATAAGACAGTGGTGGTTGGTATGAACGTTCAGGATGGCCAGCAACTGCTCACCGTGGTGCCGCTCGACGAAGTGTGGGTCACTGCCAATTTTAAGGAGACGCAACTTAGACATATGCGGGTTGGGCAGAGAGCGGAGATCCATGTCGACTCGAGTGGGAGGACTTTGAAGGGGCATGTAGACAGCATTGCAGGGGCAACGGGTCCGCTGTTCAGCTTGCTTCCACCGGAGAATGCTACCGGAAACTACGTGAAAATTGTGCAACGGATTCCGGTAAAGATCGTTCTCGAGCCCGGCGAGAATCACGATCGCCGGCTTCGACCGGGCATGAACGTGGTGCCGGACGTGTACCTGCAATGAGTGTCGCTGAACGAGCAGCTCTCCGTAAGTTGCCCATGTGAGTTTCATGAGTTCAGTTTCATGACTTCAGTTTCATGAGTTCAGATGAGTAGCGCTGCAATCACCCTCGAGCAGGACGTTTGGCACCCCAAGTACAACCCTTGGCTGGTCGCAGTCGTGGTTACCATGGCGGCGTTCATGGAGGTGCTCGACACCAGCATCGCCAACGTAGCGTTGCCCTACATTGCGGGAAATCTGGCGGCGAGTAACGATCAAAGCACTTGGGTATTGACGTCTTATCTGGCCTCTAACGCCATCATCCTGCCCATGGGCGGATGGCTCGCCGGCACCTTCGGACGCAAGCGTTTCTTCATGACCTGTTTGGGCGTCTTTACGGTGAGTTCTTTGCTGTGTGGCTTTGCGCCGAGTCTAGGCTTCCTGCTGATGTTCCGCGTGCTGCAAGGCGCCGGCGGCGGCGGTCTGCAACCGATGGCGCAGGCCATTCTGGCAGACACCTTTCCACCGCAACAGCGCGGCTTGGCGTTTGCGCTGTATGGCATTACGGCCATCATGGCACCCACCATCGGGCCAACTCTGGGCGGATGGATCACCTTCAACTATTCCTGGCGGTGGATTTTTTTCATCAATGTTCCGGTCGGCCTGGCCACCTTTTTTCTCGTACGACACTTTGTCGAGGATCCGCCCTATTTGAGCAAGCTTAAGGCAGCTGGAGTCAAGCTGGATTACATCGGCATCGCTCTCCTAGCAATCGGGATCGGGGCGCTGCAGATCCTGCTTGACAAGGGCCAAGAAGATGATTGGTTCGGATCGCGCTTCATCACGACTTTGATTGTGGTCTCGGCCGTATGCCTGATCTCGCTGGTGGTCTGGGAGTGGTATCAAAAGGCGCCTATCATCGACATGCATATGTTTAAGAACTTCAACTTCGCCAGTTCGAGCCTGATGATGTTTATGTTTGGAGTCATGCTGTTCAGCAGCCTGGTCCTGATGCCACAGTTCCTGCAGACTCTCCTGGGCTATACGTCCGAACTGGCGGGAATTGCGCTTTCGGCAGGCGGTCTGCTTGTACTGATTGAGATGCCGATCATGGGCCAATTGACGACGAAGATCCAGGCGCGGCGACTGATCGCCTTCGGTTGGCTGTCTCTGTCCATCGCCATGTACTATTCCACCCAGCGGATTGATTTGCAGATAAGCTTTAGCGCAGCAACATGGTTGCGCATCGCGCAAGTGATTGGCATAGGATTTCTGTTCGTGCCTATCACGCTGGCAGCTTATGTCGGAATTACTCCGGAAAAGAACAACGCGGTCGCCGGAATTATCAACTTTATGCGCAATATCGGCAGCAGTGTCGGGACCTCGTTGGTCACGACAATAATTGCGCGGCGATCGCAATTCCATCAAGCCAGACTGGTGCAAGATGTCAGGGTCGACAATTTCAATTTTGCGAATTCGGCGAAGGGCCTGGCTCAGCAACTGGCTGCGTCCGGGGTGGCCAAGCCGGACGCGAAAGCTCATGCTTACGCCGTGATTTTTCAATCCTTGCTAAGGCAAGCAGCAACCCTGGCATACATCGATACGTTTATGGTTCTTTGCGTGGGGGCGGCGATCATGTTCGGTCTCTCTTTTCTCTTGAAGAAGAATGATCCAGGAGGGGGCGGTGAAGCGGCGGTGGGGTAAGGATAGTGGAGTAATAATGAATCTGATGTAAGGCGACGATCGGAAGAATTAGAGATGCAGTCATGCTGGAAATTAAGCTCATCCTTTGTCCGGTTGATTTTTCGGAATTTTCGATCACGGCATACCGCCATGCGCTATCGCTGGCTGAGCATTATCGAGCGAAAGTGGTGGCACAGAATGTCGTAGAGCTATCGCGGTATCCTTACGCGGATTATGTCGCCTCCACGGGAGACTATGACGCGTTTTGCTGTGTGCTGCTCGAGGGTGGCAAGCAGCAACTGCAGGAATTCGTGAAGAAGCATACCCACGACAAAATTCAGCCGGAGCTCATTGTGCATCAGGGAACGGCGGCGGATTGCATCCTGTCATTTGCGCGAACGCACATGGTGGACTTGATCGTTATGGGAACACACGGCCGCCGGGGCTATGACCGCCTGGTGCTGGGCTCGGTAACGGACCGGGTGATGCGCCGGGCTCCCTGCCCGGTGCTTGCGGTAAGCAAACCGCAGCGCGAGTCTCAAGACGCAAACCTCACCGAGAGTGACGGATGGCACCAGGTTCACCACCTGAGGCGAATTCTTTTCTGTACAGATTTCTCCGAGAATTCGGAGCGGGCTTTAAACTATGCGCTCTCGGCAACAGCAGAGTACGATGCCGAACTCACCCTTCTGCACGTATTGGAGGAAAATCCGACTCCGGCCAAGACGAAAGAAACTATAGCGACAGCTATGGCCCGACTCGATAAACTGATTCCACCCGAGCAACGCAGGACACTCAAGATTAAGTCGGCGGTGCGTATCGGAAAACCGTACCAACACATCATTCAACTCGCCCAGGAGGCGCAGACCGATATGGTCGTGATGGCTGTCCGCGGCCGCGGGGCACTGGATTTAGCGGTGTTTGGATCGACGACCTACCGCGTCCTGCAGTTGGGGCCTTGCCCCGTTCTCGCCGTCCATGTGTGAAGGGGTTACATTATGTCAACGCAAACGATCAAAATCATCACCGTCGAACGCGAGTATGGAAGCGGCGGCGGCGAAATCGCTCAAGGACTCGCCAAAGAGCTTGGCTGGAAGCTTTGGGATCAGCTGCTGACTGAGGAGATCGCGCGGCTTGCCGAATGCCCCAAAGCCGAAGTTGAGCGTCGGGAGGAACGAACCGATCCCCTCTACTATCGGCTCTTCAAATCGTTTTTGCGTGGGAGTTATGAAGGCAGCATCAACGCGCACAAACTCAAACTGGTCGACAGCGAAAGCATTTTGAAGATTACGGAGCGTGTGGTTCAGTACGCGGCGAAAACCGGAAACTCGGTCATCGTTGGAAGAGGGTCCCAGCATTTTCTCAGAGGCCGCCAGGACACCTTGCGTGTTTTTCTTTATGCTCCGAGAGCCGATAAAGTGCGGCGCCTGCTGGCTCGCGGCAAGAGTGAAGAAGAAGCTGAACAGTTGGTAGATACTATTGATGGGGAACGCAGTGATTTCATTCAGAAGTATTTCAACGTCGAATGGCCTGACCGCGCGATCTACCACGCCATGATCAATACGGCCATTGGCGATGAGGCCGTCATAAACATGATTCTGGATTTTATGAAAAACTTCGATGCAAAAGTTACTGCCTAAGCCTCATTGAGCAACCGCCGGAAAACCACTCGCAGCTATTGCAGGCCGCTAATCCGGCGTGTAGCCCAGGAAGTCTCCATGGCCTTCAAACACCGAAGTAAGTTTGGTCAGGCGGAACAGCTCCTGCAATCGTTGGTTCATTTTTATGAGTTTCAGCCCGCAATGCTGCCGTTTAGCGGTCAAGTACAAGCCCACAATGGTGCCGAGACCCGAACTGTCCATATTGGTCACTTCGGTTAGATCCAGCACAACACAATTGGTTTGCGGAATGATGTTGCGGATTGTTGTCTGCAACAAGTCGGATGTGCCTGATGTGATTCTGCCCCGACAGCGAACGATGGTTTCCTTAGGGTCTTCAACGGTGTCCATAATCAATTCTGGATTTGGAATCATTTTCTCTGTCCCAGTCGGGGCCTCCAGATATGGTTGCCCGAAAGCTAGAGTCGCTGAAAAAGCGGCATTCACCTCAAGCGTCGGGCTGACTTGACGCCACAACAATACGCCCAGCGATTGCAAAGTCAAGGCAGAGCAAGGGCCAAGACCACTGAAACCGCAAGCTTCCTAACACATCAGGCAAAGAAAGCTGCACCGCAAACCAGCCTAGCGCCTGACAATCCGAGGTCGAGGGATGGTAAACTTTGCATCTCAGGTGGATGCGTCATGAATCTTGACGGGCTCGGTTCCAGCCGTTTTAGCCTCAAGCTGAGAATGATGTCCGATGATGATCTCTGGTGGATTTTGCTCCATCACCGGGAGGAGTGTGGGCGCGAGTTCTGGCGAGAAGTGGAAAATCGAAAAGCAGCCGGCATCCTCTCCGACGCCAGTCCCTTCTGGAGAATTGGAGAATTCGGTCATGCCCGTCAAACGAATGCGTCGGGTGTCGCTTCCAACGTCATCCAACTCACTCGTGAAGAGTGGGAGGCTCGAAGGCGGCGTAAGCACTGATTTCGCTCTTTAGCGATTGCGCCGCTGTGCCTGGGCTGGAGGGACCTCCGTCACTCTGTTTCGGACAATGCTATCCCGAAATAGTGCTCTCTCCGAGCGTTGAAGGATTCGAGAGCGAGTGCTTGTAGCTCGAAATAGTGTGCGCGATCATCGTCGCCCAGGTCTTGTTGCGCGCAATATCCTTGGAATTTGGAGTGTAGGGTTCAAAATAATGGCAAGCCAGAGAACCCACACATAGATCGTCCTGGTCGATGATCGGAACCGAAAAAGCTGCTCGAATTGGAGAGACCAACGCTGCCGCTCTGGCTGTAGCAAATAGCGGATCGCTTAGCATATCTGACACTACCCAAGGCTTGCGATGCTGAACCGCCCTGCCGCAACACTGATCGCCGATCTGAATGTTCCCGCATGCCTCAACGTAAACTTGAGGAAGCCCATAAGTGATGAGCGGCTTCAATACCTTCTCGTTGGAATCCACAACGTAGATCGATGCAGCGTTCGCGTTCGCCGCCTCAGCCGCGAGTTGAATCAGATGACTCAATGCGGTTTTCAAATCGCCCGTGCCTGTGATCAGGCCGAAGGTCTCGAAAAACTGGATGTTGTTATTTTGCATAAATAACCATAGTCGAGCTTTTCACGCCCTTCGCTCTGGTCATTTGATGTCACAACTATACTTTTGGGAGTTAAATTTTACCACGTGGCCGTCGCGAATTCTGATGTTACCTGAGTAGCCGACGAACCTGTGCCGGCTGGTATGTCGGTTGGTGATGATGAGGTCGAAGGGCATGCCAATAGGCCGCCAATCGGATGCTTCGACGTCATGGGCGCGAATTTTAACATCGTGCCCACGCGCCCGTTGTTTCAGGCGACCGCGAATTGCCGCGGACATTCCTGAGTACGCAAAATGCAGATGGCTTCTTTTAGGGACGAAATTTCGAAAAGCGAGGTCAAATGAGTCGCCTCGAGCAGTCTGCGGAAAAAAACCGGCGGATTCACGAGTTTCACCTTGGCGGCGTTCCGCATCGCCCAGCGCCGCATGAAGAGCAACGTTCCCAAGCCGCCCGCATCCAGCTGTTTGACTTCGGAAACATCCAGCACCAGCAGGCGAACACGTCCGAGTTGCTCCACACGGTGGCGCAACTCGTCAAGCGCCGCTCCACGCACCATGCGCCCTGAGCAGTTCACGACCGCCACATCCTGCAAGCATTCGACTTGAAACCTGAGTTCTTTTTCTATGGTCATAAAAACCTGCCTTAACTTCTGACGTCTATTGATACGAAACGCCTTCGGGAAAAGTTCCCTTATCTGCTGTCCCTGAATTAGACGGCTAAGACGCGGAAACGTAATCGGCAAAAAACTGATATGACCAATCTTAAATTTGTGAGGTTACAGAGAGGTAAATTGAGCGCGATGGGTAAGTGCCGCCAATGCAAGAGAGTGAGATTTACAATCCCACCTCAATTCGCGATCGTGGATCGAGAAGATCACGCAGAGCGTCGCCGATAAAGTTAAAGGCTAGAACCGCAAACATCACCGTCAGCGCCGGAAACAGAACAAGGTGAGGAGCGTCGAAGAGATGCGAGCGGGCATCGTTCAGCATCGATCCCCAACTCGCGGTGGGTGGCGGCACACCGAGGCCCAGGAAACTCATCGTCGCCTCTGCCAGAATTGCACCCGCCATCCCAATCGCCGCCTGCACAATCACAGGCTGAATAATGTTAGGCAAAATGTGTCTGGTAATGATGTGAAGATCTCCGGCACCGAGCGCGCGTGCCGCCTCGATAAATTCGCGTTCGCGCACGGCAAGCACCTGCGCCCGCACCAGGCGGGCGTAGCCGACCCAACCTCCAAGCGACAGCGCAAGAACAAGATTGAAAATGCCCGGGCCGCGAAAGGCCACGAAGGCGATGGCGATGAGAATCCCCGGAAACGAAAGAAATGCATTCATCAGCACAATATTGACGAAGCGGTCGATGCCTCCGCCATAGTATCCGGCGAGGCTGCCAATGATCAGGCCGAGCAAAAGCGAACATGCCACCACGCTGCTTCCAACAAAAAGCGAAATGCGCGCGCCCCAGATCAAGCGGGAAAGGATGTCGCGTCCGAGTTCGTCTGTTCCGCACCAATGCCGGGCCGACGGAGTTTGCAGGCGGTTGGGCAAATCAATCTGCGCGGGATCGTATGGTGCAACCCAAGGCGCAAAGAGAGCAGTGAAGACAAAGATGGATATTAATACAACACCGACTGCCGCCAGCGGATTGTGACGGGCGACGCGCGGCAGCGAGATGGCGAAGGTTGCCACTGTATCGGCCCATCACCGGACGATCTTATTTCGACCGGGAGTTTGCAGCCCTACTCATCTTTCATCGATGCGGTTTGATCCATTGGGCTGGGATCTCCTGAAAGCGCAACGGGGACTCACTCCTTCGGAAAGTTCGAGTCCGCCTTAACTTCTTCAATCTGCTTCGCATGACGCTCGGAATGCGCGGAAATCAATAGAATCCACTGGTAAGCATCAAGCGTCCCAAAGACCGGATGCGGACCGAAGTGATCGCGCAATTATCGATGGCGGCCGGAAAAAGCGCAATCGCTACTCGAACCAGCCGCTACGATATGCGATCCACCAAGAAGCGTACCCGATCGGAATGGTCGCACCCAAGGCCCACCAGAGCGGCAGAACGAAATCAGCGAGCAGGCCAAGCACGGTGAACGACAACCAGAAGATCTTCCGCTCCATATCTGGATTGTAAGTCGTTTCGGGTCGACGCCGAACCGCGGCCACGGTCGGGTTAGAAACTTCGGTTACATCTCCGGACGCCTGGAGATCAGTCCTTCGGCCGGAGCTCTTCCATGACACTCTGAATCAGCTCCTTGGCATCGGTAAGGTTTTTCATGATGAGCTGCACATCCATGACCGGCGTCCCCGGCCAGCGCTGGCTCTGGCAATAAACGCCGTGCTGCCCGACCAGCGCCATCGCGTCGGTAACCAGATCCATGGTGACGGCGAGGCGTCCGCGAGGCACGCCCATGCGCTGTTCGAAGTGCTCCAACTCTTCCTGCTTTTCATTGAATACGGCCATCAACAAATTGTAGCGGGGATGTGAGTATAATTCTTGGCGGCAGTTCAGCATTCGGCAATCAGCGTTTAACCGTTAGCTAATACTCAAGCCACAGGCGAAGGCGATTTGCGTCAGCGCCAAATGCCAAATGCGAAGTGCTATCTCAGGAGGGAACATAGTCATGAAGAAGTTTCTCCCAATCGCAGTCGTACTGTTTGCCTTTATGGTTGCACCTTTCGCTTCAGCGCAGATGAAGATGGCCGAAGACAAATCGAAACGCCCCAGCCCGCCAGCCAGCGCAGAGTGCAAGTTTGCAGACGGTAAAACTATCAAGATCGATTATTCCAGTCCGCGCGCGAAGGGACGAAAGATCTTCGGTACCTCGAGCGAACAGGCAGTCGTACCTTACGGACAAATATGGCGCACCGGCGCAAATGAATCGACAACTTTCGTTACCGACACAAATGTGAATGTCGGCGGCAAGGCCGTGCCCGCAGGCAGTTACACCCTCTTCACTGTCCCGAAAGCGGATGAGTGGACGCTAGTCATCAGCAAGAAGACGGGCGAATGGGGAACCGACTATCCCGGTGAAAAAGAAGATCTGATCCGCGTGCCCATGAAAGTTTCCAAAAACGGCCCTCCGATGGAAAATTTCCTGATCGCCTTCGATCAGGGCGGGAACAAATGTAAATTGCACGTAGAGTGGGAAACCACTGTCGCCAGCGTCGATATTACAAAATAGAATCCGCTCGTAGGGGCGGGGCTTGAATATGGCCTGCCCATCTCGCGGCGATATTGAAAAAAATGCGGCCGATGCTGCGCTTTCTTTGGAACTCAACCCGTGGACACCGGATTGCACCATGGCGCAGTCCTTACCTGCTATGGCGTATCGAGACCTTTACCGGCGTGAAGATGACGCAAATCGGATTCCTGGAGTTCTGGGAATTCCTGTGGACGGAACGAACCAGTTTGTGGCGCTTTCTGAAGTGGACGGCAGAAATGGATCGCTATATCCATCCAGCGGTGAAAAAATCTTAGCCCGATGAATTTGTCATTCTGGTTAAGTTTGTAATTTTGAGCGAAGCTGCATTCCACTCACCGATCTTCCATCACCACATTCACTTCGCTGCCTTTGCCCGCTCCCATCAGTTGAAACGCAGATCCACGATTGGTTGCGACTTCCAGAAAACCCATGCTGCCGAGAATCCCAAAGACCTCGCCGGGAGCACCTTCCGCGTAGCTTGTGCAAATACGCGTTGCCTGTGACTTGTTTCCAATCGCAATCTTGAAGCCTTGCGGCGAGCCCGCAAAAAGTTGCGGCGCATCCTGCGGAGTGATGTTAGTGATGAGATTTCCAAAGCGATCCACCTTCAGAACAACTCCGCGCAACGTGCGTTCGTCAACTGGCTTGGGGCGCGGCGCGCCAAAGCGCACATAATCGGTAATCTCATCGCCGAAACGATCAGGTTCGATTCCCTTGGAGAGATAAGCCGCGACCGGCGAGAAAACGTCGCGCGCATGGAAAGTAGTGCTGCGAGGCTGCAGAAAATAATGTTCGGCCGTGACATGCCGGACGGATATCCGTTGCTCGCGATCGTAAATTAAAGAAAGCACGCCATTGTCCGGCGCAACAAAGTTGTGGCGATCACCCGTCAGAATGATAGGCCGCCGCGTCGTCCCAACTCCCGGATCGACAATCACCATGTGCACAGTGCCCGATGGAAAATACGAATAAGCCTGAGAAACAGTCAATGCGCCATCCAGAATGTCAAACGGCTGCACTGCGTGGCTGATGTCGATGATCTGCGCCTCGGGGGCAATTTCCAGAATGACCCCTTTCATAGCGCCGACAAAATGATCGTTGAGTCCGAAATCCGTGGTGAGAGTAATGATCGCGCTGCGTGCCAATTCTTGCCTCGTTGAGCCCAAAATTAAGAAACTCTTCGAAGTATCGAATGTCGCACGCGGATGCGTCAAGGAGCGTTTCAGCATCCGCCAGACGACAAAGTAGTTTGGCTGAGTGCTGACCGTTACTGTGGGATTCCGTTCAATCCACTTGCACATCGCCCGAGCCGGTATGAACAGAAATCGTTGGACCCCCGCCGCGTACTTTGCCAATTACACTTTTTCTATTCTCGCGAATTTGCCCCTGGATAGTCGTAGTCACCGGATGTCCCAACGTCACACTCCCGGAGCTCGACGAAATATCAACGTCGAACGCCGCGTCCAAGGGCACATTCAACTTCACGTTTCCCGAGCCGGTCCGTATGCTCCACATATTTTTCGGCAAGCCTTTGCCATGAATATCTCCGCTGCCCGCCTCGGCATGAAATCCGCCATTGATGCCACTTACAGTGATGTTGCCAGAGCCCGTGCGTATATCGATATCGCCAGCGCCCATTTCTTCGATCTCAATGTCACCGCTGCCCGCCTTAACTCTGGCGGGGCCAGAAAGCTCGCGTCCGCGGATATTCCCCGACCCTGTCTGAAAACGCATTTCGCCAGTGAGTCGCGCCAGCCTCAGATCGCCCGAGCCGCTTTCAAGATCGACGTTGCCCTTTAGACCTTCGACGGTCTGATTGCCGCTGCCGGTATGGGCGCGGAGCGCAGTGTCCTCCGGCACAGTAATTTCGTAGTCGATCGAAATGTTGTTAATGTTCACGTAATCGATTCGGATGCTGTTACCGTTTTGCCGAATCGGAGGATTACTTTGCAACTCCTGCATATCGGCCTTGTGGTCGCCACCAAACCAGCCATTGCTCGAATGAATAGTGGCATGAACCGAAACTGTCCCGGCAGCGCCATTCCGAACGGTAATGTCACCGGAGCGGCTAAGCACTTCGAGATCGACATTGCCGTTCACCTGATACGAACGGTCAAAAGTGCCGATAACTGAAGCAAAGCCGGCGATCGCAGTAACGAGAATAAAAGTCAGCGCCCTCACCGCGTGATGTCGGGGAAGGCAAATCTTTGTCATGGTAATCAAGTCTCCAATCTCACTTAGTCCAGCAGCAACACCAGGCCTTTTATGGGCATTCGCCCGCCGCGACGGCCTGCTCCTGCCATCGTTGAACGTTCACGCCCTTCACCAGGAGCCACAACATCAGCAATAGTTCCGCGACGAAGCCAAGGGGCAGAATGTAGTGAGATAGATGGTTTGCGAGCGGCGGCGATAGAAAAATCAGCCAACCAAAACCCGCAAGCGTCATCAACGCGCCCAGAATCCGAGGCAGAAAGGTCGATCTCAAAATCAGGCAACCGATCAGAAAGTCAAAGAGTCCGAAAAATACTAAGTCGATCTGTTCGGCCTGAGAACGCAATTTGAGAAGCATGAGCACCAGTGCCTGCAACTGCTCCACCTTAAATACGTTCAGGTACTGCGCGCCTCCCAAGAGTACGAACGGAGCGAGATAATAGACGTAGCTCACCGCCTGAATGGCACATCCCACGAGGCCGATGAACGCAGCGAGTAGCGAAAGGCTTCTATTCACCGGCTTAAACAATTCATAGAAGAGAGCTGTCATGGCGATATAGAGCGCGGTCGCGACGAGATTCATGGCGAATCCTGCCCGAAATAACGACTCGTGCGCCAGGATGTTGTTCGCTGTCGCTGCGGCGTCGCCGGATACGATGAGCCTCTTCACGAAGAAGTCGGCAGAGATTACCGTTAGAAAGTAGAGCAAATAAACGACTCCGGTAATCCTCGCCTTGGGACGCGCCTTCGTCATGTCTGCTCCGAACAGCCTGATTCACTGCAGCACCACCTGATCGCCTTCCTTCAGCCCTGACAACAATTCCGTCTTGGCGCCATTCGAAATGCCGATGTTGACGGCAAGTTTCTTCTTGCCATCTTTCGCCTTCGGATCGGGTATTTCGACCGACGCTTTCTTATCCTTGTCGTAGATGATCGAACCTTCCGGAATCTGCAACACGTTCTTGTGCTCTTCAAGAATGATCTCGGCATTCGCCGTCATCATCGCTTTCAGCATGCCTTCTGGATTATTAATCGAAACGCGCACTTCAAAGGTCGTAACGTTATCTTTTTCAACTCCCATCGGAGAAATCTTCGTCACTTTGCCAGTGAAGGTCTTGTCCTTGAACGATTCAACTTTAATTCGCGCAGGTTGTCCCAGATAAACTTTGCCGATATCGCTCTCATCCACTTTGCCCTTGACGTAAACTTCGCTGGTGTCGCCCAGAGTCATCACCAGCGTCGCCGTCGAACCCAGCACCAGTATCGAACTCACCGCGTCTCCAATCTCCACGTCGCGTGATAAGACAATTCCATCCAGTGGAGACTCAATCGTGGTGTACCCAAGCTGCTCTTCAAGCTGCTTCAAATTGGCGCGGTCCTGTGACACCTGTCCCTGGGCCTGGCCAATCTTGGCCTGCAAAACCTGCAACTGCGCCTTGGCTACATTTTGCTTGTTCAGCGCCATAACGTAATTTTTGTTTGCGTCGTCGAGTGCAGACGCGGAAACCACGCCCTCCTTCGCCATCCCTTGGGACCGCTCATAGGCACGCTTCAGCAGCGGCACGTCCGGACTTTCAGCATCCACTCTGGCCCGCTGCAGATCGGCGCGCGTGGCGTTCAAGCTGGCGCTCGAGGCCTCCAGTTGCGCGCGCGCCTGATCGACACGAGCCTGTATCTCCGCCCGATCAAGTTCGGCCAGCACCTGGCCCTTTTTTACCTGGTCGCCGTAATCGACATAGAGCTTCTTCACAATACCGCTGGCCTTCGATTTAATCTCGACCTTGGTGATGGGCTCGATTTTGCCGGTCGCAACCACGCTCTTCGCAAGATCTCCCGCTCGACCTTAGCGAGCTTCGAGGGGTCGATCTTAACGCCACCGCTGTACGCAGCCAGCGCCCCAGCAACTACCAGCACGACAACCACCGCTATGGAGCTGAAAATTATGATCCGCTTGCGCCGCTTCTTCCTGGCGTTGCCATTGCCGTTGCCTTGCACGACTGCCTCCTGCTTTTTCCTATTTTCGAATCCCCGCCGGTTTTGAAATCTAAGAACCGCCATTCATCTGTTACTACGGAAGAAACTGAGAAATAGTTCCTGAAACTTTCCGCCCAGCTTTCACTCTTCTTCTGCACACTTAGACCTTCGGATCGCAAAAAGAAAGCGATCCATCGTAAAACGCTTGCTGGGAGGTCGCTCTGATTGTACCGCGCGCGAATGCCACGAACATAATTACGGGAGAGTGGCGCACAGGCATGGCGACAGCACGAGCACGCCATTTGCGATCCATTAGCCCTTTTGGAATGTTAGAATTAGACTTCCATGATTGCATCCGTGCTGCTGCGGGTGTTCGTTGTTCTGCTGCTGGTCGCGGTGAATGCCTTTTTCGCCGCCGCCGAGTTTGCGCTCGTCAGCGTTCGCGAAACGCGCATCCAGCAACTGATCGAAGCTCACCGCGCCGGCGCCCGTACCGTCCTCAAACTCCATCAGCAACTCAGCCGCGTCGTCAATGGCGTCCAGCTTGGCATCACCATCACCAGTCTGAGCCTGGGCTGGCTAGGCGAGCCCTTTCTAGCCCGACTCTTCGAACGCTGGATCGGCAGCATCCCCCATTCACTGATATACGCCCACACCATCGCCGTGGCGGTCGCCTTCGTTCTGATTACAAGCCTGCACGTAACCCTCGGCGAACTGGTCCCCAAGTCGCTGGCTTTGCAGCGCGCCGAGCGCGTTGCCTTGGCGGTAGCGGCGCCCATGGATGTTTTCCTCACCGTCACCGGCCCGCTGACCGTCGGCATGAGCCGCGCCGCCAGTTTCGTCCTGCGCGCCTTCGGAACTCGCGACGTTCGCCACGGCTCCGTGCACTCTCCGGACGAACTCAAGCTCATCGTCACCGCAGCGCATACATCCGGCCAGTTGTCTTCGGATCAGGAAGAGATGCTGCTGAACGCGCTGGAACTCGACAACATCACCGCGCGCCAGGTAATGGTGCCACGCACCAAAATCTTCTCTTTACCCTCTGACATGAACCTCGACGAAGGTCTTTCGCGCATCGTCGATGAACAACACTCACGCGTTCCCGTCTACGATCCGCAGCGCGGTCCGGAGCACATCGTGGGCGTACTCTACGCCAAGGACTTGATGCGTTGGACGCGGCTGAGACTACGTTTTGGCGTCTTCGCCGCTCCTTCCGCGCAACGCATAGCCGAGATGAAGATTGGTCAGATCATGCACGACGTGCTGGTCGTCCCCGAAACCAAGTCATTGCTCGATCTGCTGAGTGAATTCCAGCAGCGCAAGCGCCATCTGGCAGTTGTGGTCGATGAATTCGGATCGACCGCAGGCGTCGTAAGTGTGGAGGATGTGCTCGAGCAACTGGTCGGCGAATTAGAAGACGAATTCGATGTGGCGACAACCCAGCCCGCGATCACCGACGCGAATGCGCCGCTGGTGCTGGACGGAGCGATCAATATTCGCGATCTCGAAACGCAATACGAGTTGAAACTTCCGCAAGACGAGGGTTACGAGACTCTGGCCGGCTTTCTGCTTTCGCGGCTGCAGAAGATGCCCACTGGCGGCGAGGCCTTCGAGTACGAAGGCCGCCGTTTTATCGTAGAAAAAATGGAAGGCCATCGCATAGCCGCGGTTCGGATCGAGCCGGCTCCCGCAACGTCACCTGCAATAGCAACCACCACTGCAGTCCCAGTGTCATCGGCGCAGCAGGCCGGAGATTAATGGCTCATGGCGCGTTACATCATCTCCCGCGTGCTCTATACCCTGCCCGTAATCTGGCTGGTAGTCTCCACCGTCTTCCTATTAATCCACTTCGTTCCCGGCGATCCCGTGCAGCAAATGCTTGGAGAGGGCGCAGCACCCGCTGACATTCAAGCCACGCGCCACGCCTATGGCCTCGACGTTCCGCTGGGAACCCAATACTTAAATTACTGGAAAGGCGTTCTGCACGGAGACCTGGGCAAGTCACTGCGCTTCAATCAGAGAGTTACAACATTGATCGCGCAACGCTATCCCTTCACCTTGCAGCTCACATTAGCTTCCTTATTCGTAGCGATTGCGCTCGCGATTCCCGCAGGCGTGCGGTCCGCGCAACACCGCAACCTGTGGGACGACCGCCTGCTCAGCGTCGTCAGCCTCTTCGGCCTGTCCTTCCCAAACTTCGCGTTGGGTCCGGTCCTGATTTTATTCTTCGCCGTTCAGTTGGGATGGCTCCCCGTTTCCGGCTCAGGATCGATTGCGCATCTGGTTCTCCCCGCCATCACCATGGGAGGAGCGCTAGCCGCAATCCTGACCCGCATGGTGCGAACCTCAATGCTAGAAGAGTTAGGCCAGGACTACATTCGAACCGCGCGCGCCAAAGGCCTCTCCGAGCGCACGGTGGTTTATCGCCACGCGCTGCGCAACGCCATGATCCCAATCCTGACCGTCCTCGGATTACAATTCGGCGCGCTGCTCGCAGGAACGATCGTCACCGAAACCATATTCTCGTGGCCCGGGATCGGACGCCTAACCATCCAAGCCATCGCTAATCGAGATTACTACCTGGTGCAAGGATGCATTCTGGCGATTGGATTGACCTATGTGGCGGTGAATTTTCTGACTGACTTGCTGTACTCGGCGGTGAACCCGAGAATCAGACAATGACCGTGTAGGGCGGACACTCTTGTCTGCCGCCTTCGACTTCGATTTTGTTCGAACCAAGGACGCTTGCGGGTGCCCCATCCTTGCGCGTCCTGTGCGCAAGGGTGGGATTCCACCGTTACTGCCCGCACCGACCTGACCTATGCGAAAATCCAGGAGACTGGGGAAAGATTCCCTTTCCCAATACCCACGATGAGAACGACGATACCCAACTCCGTACGAACCAGGCCCCTCCTGGCCAATCGACATTCTTGTTGCGTTTGTAACCGAATTGATGTCCAGATTCACCACATTGACGGAGACGCCTCCAACAACGAAGAGGCCAATCTGGCAGTGCTGTGTTTGCCACACCACGACAAGGCAACGGCTCCTCCTTCGTTATCCGCAAGATTGAAGCCCTCCGAGATAATGACCTACAAGCTGTCTTGGGAGACGATCTGCGCCAATGAATCGATCCGGCTTGCGAGGTCGCGAACTGCTTTTTTCATGGTGGATTACAAGAATGCGGAGCGAATCCGAGAGCTGTTCGTCCAACTCAGTCCGAACGAATACCTCCACGCCTATACACTCCTGAGGGATCAGTTTCAGGAAGAAGACAGATGGAGGAAGGAGCAAGGATTCGACATTTCGCTTGAGCCGAATACTTCCTGGAATTCGGTCGTTCAGCAATTGTTGGAATACGTTAGGGTCGGCGAGGTGCATCCCCGCTGTTTTCGTGACTGCGAAGTCCATCCTCTCGATCCTCTCTATCCCCGTGGCTTCTCGCGGGAGGGCCATCCAATGTTCGCGTACTACGACGCATGGTGCCAGATAATGGTGCGCGCAATCCTCGTGGCAAGGGGGGCGTACGATATCGCTGACCTCATGCGACTGAAAGATCTCTCGCAGGTGTCACTGGAAGGAAAGCTTATATCGTTCTTCGGCCCGCTCCATGGTGATGTGGCATTCCCCGACCGGTACGTTCAGAAGCCAGTTAGCTCGACGACGCTTACCGTCAAGGCACGTGGTCAGACTTGGAGAGCGACGCTCAATCTGAGAACCCACTACGTTTACTCCGTCACCGCCACGGACAGCCTTTCCAGGGGGCACGGCTGCGGCATTCTGGCGATGCGCGGAATCACTCAGGTTCAAACACGCGGCAAAACTAGGACGGTGGAATTTTCGTGTACGCCTTTAATCGTCGGCAGCGGCGGCGGCGGTCCGCTGGAGATACCGAGCGGAGCAACGATCAATTGAGTCGGTCGGGTAGCCGGGTGCCCCACTGTCTCGCGTTTGAGACGTGGGTTACAGCAGCGCGCTAACCGTTCGGGGTGATGCACCAAAGCGGTGTATAATGATGCTATGACCACCGCCAAGCACGTCCGCCGCAGTGTATCCCTCCCCGCTCCCATCGCCAAGCAAGTAGATCGTATGGCTAAGAGCCAGCGCTTGAGCGATAACCGTGTCTTGGTGGAGCTCATTGAGTTGGGTATCGAAGCACGGAAACAGAAAGAGAAGGCATTCTTCGAACTGGCCGATCGCTTTCGAAGCGCGGACGATCCCGAAGAAGCGAAGCAGTTAGGCGATCAGTTAGGCCGCATGGTTTTCGGTGAGTAATCTATCCTTGCGCGATCTTCGTAGTCCTATGCCAGCGTGTACTTCCCTGCTTCAATCGTCCTCTGCGCAATCTGCTGGCGCAGTGCGATGGTGTTGAAGGGCTCGTGCTTGGACAAGCGCCGCACAATCGCCAATTGCGTGCGCAGCATGTCGCCGTCGGCCACATCGGCGATGACCTTCCTAGCTGCCGCTTCGACCTTTTCGAGTGCTTGCGTCAGATAGACGCGAGTCATCGCAAGCGGCAGTGCGGCTGCGACTTCGCCCTTTTGCTCGACCATCTTCTGGGCGCGCAGGACGGCCGATTCCATAGCGTAGATTTCGATCGTCATGTCGGCGATTGCGCCCATCACTTCCTGCTGCTCCTGAATCGCCTGCATATATTTTTGCGTCGCCGCGCCTGAAACAAACAACCCCAGCTTCTTCGCCTGCGCGACCATCTTGCGTTCATCCGCCAGCGGACCCTCAACCTCGTCGCCAACCGACGGGCCGCTGAGCACCTCGTCCATCAACTTCTTGATCGCTGGCATCAGCGGCAACTGCCCGCTCATGGCGCGTTTCAGCAGGAACCCAGTGATGATCAGCCGGTTAATTTCGTTAGTCCCTTCGAAAATGCGATTGATGCGAGCATCGCGATAAGCCCGTTCCGCCGGATACTCCTCCACAAATCCGTACCCCGCATAAATCTGCAGCGTCTCATCAACCACGTAATCGATCATCTCCGATCCCCAAACCTTGAGGATCGAACACTCCACCGCATATTCCTCAATCGCCTTGCGCCGCTCCTTACTTGCATCCGGACTGGCGGAATCGATTTCCGAAAGCAATGCGTCCATCATCCCAACCGTGCGATAAACAAGCGACTCGCCGACATAAATAAGAATAGCCATGTTGGCGATTTTTTCCCGCACCAACCCAAACTCGCCGATCGTCTTGCCAAACGCCTTGCGCTGCTTGGCATATGAGACGGCGCTCTCAATCGACACCCGAGCCCCGCCCACGCACATCGCCCCAAGTTTGAAGCGCCCAATATTCAGAATGTTGAAGGCAATCACGTGCCCTTTGCCAATCTCGCCCAGCAAATTTTCAACCGGCACTTTGCAGTCATTCAGAATGACCGGGCAAGTCGAAGACCCGCGAATCCCCATCTTGTGCTCTTCCGCGCCCGTAGAAAATCCCGGAAAATTCCGTTCCACCAGAAACGCCGAAAACTTCTCGCCATCAATTTTCGCGAACACGGTAAATAAATCGGCAAACGCCGCGTTCGTGATCCACATCTTCTCGCCGTTCAGGATGTAATGCTTCCCATCCGGCGAAAGCACGGCCCGGGCGCGGCAATTCAGCGCATCCGACCCCGAAGTCGCCTCCGACAGCGCATATGCGCCAACAGTTTCTCCCGTAGCCAGCCGGGGCAAATATTTTTTCTTCTGGTCTTCCGTCCCAAAATAGACGATTGGCAATAACCCAATGCCGCTATGCGCGCCCCATGTCGTAGCAAAGCCAGCGTACTTGGCGATGTTGTCGGCAATGATGGCGGCAGTGACTTTATCCAGCTCCAAACCGCCGTAAGCTTCCGGAATCTCCACCCCGCTCAAGCCAAGGTCGCCAGCCTTTTTGAGCAGATCGCGCGAGATCGAATAATCCTTGTGCTCGATCTTCTCCGCCTGCGGCAGAATTTCGTTGACGGCAAATTCTTCGGTCGTCTGCCCGATCATCTGCTGCTGATCGGAAAAATCTTCAGGAGTGAAGACGTCGGCGGTCTGCCGCTCTTCGAGCAGGAAGCTGCCGCCGGAAATTTTGGTTTTAGGGATCGCTACCGTCGCCATAATTCACCCTTTCAGTACAAAAGACCGCATGCTTCAGAACACTAACGGCGAGACCGTCATCACAGAAGGAATTAACGGCCAAAGGAATTATTTCATCTTCACGAACGACTGCGCCTGACTATTTGGATCATCCCGTGTACTTCTGAGCACTCTGTGGTCGATTTCGAGCGCTAATTAATTGAGTCTTTCGAAAATGCCCGCCGCGCCCATTCCGCCGCCGACGCACATCGTCACCATCCCATACCGCCCTTTGCGCCGCTTGAGCTCGCGAAGAACGCTGGCCGTTAGCTTAGCCCCCGTGCATCCCAGCGGATGACCCAAAGCAATCGCTCCGCCATTCGGATTCACGCGCTCTGGATCAAGCCCCGCCTCCTGAATCACTGCCAGCGACTGCGCCGCAAACGCCTCGTTTAACTCAATCACGTCGATGTCCGAGAGCTTCAAGCCTGCGAGCTTCAAAGCCTTCGGAATCGCAAACACCGGCCCCAGTCCCATCTCTTCCGGTTTATATCCGGCCGTGGCAAACGAGACATACCTAGCCAACGGAGTGATCCCGAGAGCCTTCGCGCGGTCCGCCGACATCAACACCGACGCTGCTGCGCCATCCGACATCTGCGATGAGTTCCCTGCCGTCGATACGCCATTAACATGAAACGCCGCCTTAAGCGCGCCCAGAGCCTCTAGCGAAGTATCGGCCCGCGGACCCTCATCGACTTTGAAGGTAATCTCCGTCTTCTTGGGTTTCGATCCGTTCGGTGTTGTGAAGGTCACTGGCACCGCGACCGTCTCATCCTCAAACTTGCCCGCCGCAATCGCCGCCAATGCCTTCTGATGGCTGCGCAACGAAAACTCGTCGCAAGCCTCGCGCGTAATGCCAAAGCGCGCCGCTACTCGTTCGGCGGTGAGGCCCATCGAAAGATAAGCATCCGGATAATGATCCACCAGCCACGGATTCGGCGAAATTTTATTCCCGCCCATCGGAATCATCGACATCGATTCCGTCCCGCCTGCGACCATCACTTCTGCGCCGCCGCTCATGATGCGCTCCGCCGCCATGGCAATCGCCTGCAAACCGGACGAGCAGAAGCGATTTATGGTCACCGCCGAAACCTCGACCGGCAGTCCGGCGCGCAGCGAGGCGATGCGGGCGACGTTCATCCCTTGCTCGCCTTCCGGCATGGCGCAGCCCAGGATGACGTCTTCAATTTCCTTATAGTTTGACCCGGGATCAAGCTGCGGCACGCGATCGAGCGCGCCTTTGATGGCTACGGCGGCGAGCTCATCGGGACGCGTAGCACGCAAAGTCCCTTTGAAAGCGCGTCCCACCGGGGTGCGGACGGAAGAAACTACTACGACTTCTCGCATGGAGCAATTTTACTCTGTAAAGAGCACAGAATGCGGGGATTTCAAGTCCCGGTTAGCGCCGAGGAGGTGGAAGCCTATAGCAGCCCATTGGTTCGAGCCAGAGGCAACGAACTATGAGGGCGCGCGACCCGACTACACGATCTTTATATTTCTAACCACCCTCAGACGGCGCCATGCGACGCCAACGAGCCCGGTCCCAAGCAAAACAAAAGAAGAAGGCTCGGGGACCGTAGCCGCTCGACTCGAGGTAACGGAAACATTGTCGAGCAAGGCTCCTATGTTGCCGGCAGTGTTGCTCTGGAACACAAGGTGGGTGACCGTTGTGGAGGGAACGGTAAATTTTACGGTTACGATGCCGTCACTGTCGTCGCCACTCGCCAAAACAAACGTTTTTGAGTAAGGACCGAAACTGACCGTCGTCGATGTCGTGACGCCTCGCTGCGAGCCAATGAGATCGAAGCTCAACGTATAGGTGCTGCCATGGAACAAAGTGATGGGACCCGTCTCAATATCGCCCTGACTTTTCCCGCCGGAACCGTCAAGATCGACACAGTTTCCCGACTCTGGCGAAGCGCAAAGGCTCCCAAAGAGCCCCCCTCCCACGATGTCAACATTGGTCCCGTTGATGGCGGTAAAAACCCCGGCTGAAGTCACGGCGAGGGCTGGGGTCAATTCGTTAAAGTTTTCTTGCAGAATGATCGAGTCCGCTAGAGCGGAAGAGACAAACAATATCGCGAACGCCGACGCAACTACGAAAGGACGAATGCGGGACATGAGTCCTCCTAAGAACGCGAGGTCCCCGGGTCAGTGAACCTGTATACCATAACTTCGCCGTCAATCATCTGTGCCATCTACAAAACCTTGAAAGCACTAGAAAAATAATTCTTGCCTGCCCTTGACAAGTTTTCGAGAGCGTTCCGTCCGGCTACTGCTTCCAAATGGCGTGCCGGTGCTGCCACCCGCTAAACGGGTTCAATGTTTCCGAATCTGGGCCCTAAACCAAGGCTCTTACCCGCTTCCCTTCTTCAAATCCCGCTTCCACCCCAGCACTCTAGCCTTGTTCCCTTCTGCTTCGGCTTCGGGGACCATCCCTTTTTTCTGATACAGGATCGAGAGGCTGGTGTGAGCCAGAATGTCATCCGGATCGATCTCAGAAATCTGCCTGGCAACATCAATCGCTTCGTCAAACCGGTTCAGGTCCTGTAGCGCCCGGCTCAGTCCATGCAGCGCATCGGTAAATTTCGGATCAGCCGCCACCGCCAGCCGGTACTCCTCAACCGCCTGCTCGTGATGTCCCTCAAGCACCAGATCAAGGGCAGCGTAGTAATGATGCTCAGCCAGTTGCCGAGCGCTAGAAGAATCGACCGGATCGTCAGTCATATCGTCAGTCAAAGAGGTGAACTCAGGGATGAACACAGTCGATTCTAGCAAGCCGAAACGCTAGCCATTTTGCAGTTGACACCAGAGACTATAATGGTGACTACGCAGAAAATTAGTTGTAGAAATTTGAGATACAGCCCAGTGCGGCTGCTGAGGCAACCTAAGTTCGTTGAAATCAATACTTTGCCTGATCTGACAAGGCGTAACTCCTTTGTTTTCACGCGCGACCTAAATTCGGTCACCGCAAATGGGAGCTAAGTCCAATGTTCTCAAAGACTTTGACTGTAAGTGTTTTAAACTCAAAGACCTGGCGGAAAAATCGCGTAACTCGCTGATTTCAAAAGACCGAGAGATAGGGGAGGGGTACCTGAGAAGATAAGCAAGACAAAAAAGCAGAGTCGAAACGCAGTCGGTTTTTCGATCGCCCGATGACCCGATCACCAAATCACCCGATAAAGTCAAGGCTTCCAGCGCAGCACCGGCTTCCGAGCGGCTGCGGTTTCATCCAAACGCGAGATGCGCGTGTTGTGCGGAGCATCAAGAACGAACTGCGGATCTTCTTCGACTTCTTCCGCGATTGACTTCATCGCCTCGATGAATAGATCCAGTTCTTCTAAAGGCTCGCTTTCGGTCGGCTCGATCATCAGCGCCCCGGGAACAATCAGCGGGAACGCCGTCGTATAAGGATGAAAGCCGTAATCGATCAGCCGTTTCGCCAGGTCCATCGTTCGAACGCCCTTCTTCGACTGCACCTTGTCGCTAAAGACGACTTCGTGCATCGACGGCGTCTTATAGGGCAGGTCGTAAACGCCTTCGAGTCCTTTGCGGATGTAATTGGCGTTGAGCACGGCGTCTTCGGTGGTCTGGCGCAGGCCGTCGGGACCGTTGGCAAAAATGTAAGCCAGCGCCCGAATGAACATGCCGAAATTGCCGTAGAAGGCGCGCACTCGCCCAACCGAATGCGGACGGTTATATTCGAAGCCCAGCGTGCCATCCGGCTTGGTGATGACGATTGGCGTTGGCAGAAACGGCGCTAGCATTTTCTTCACCGCGACTGGGCCCGATCCCGGACCACCTCCACCATGCGGCGTGGAAAAAGTTTTGTGCAGGTTCAGGTGCATAAGATCGACGCCAAAATCTCCCGGACGCGCCTTGCCAACTAACGCGTTCATGTTAGCGCCATCCATGTAGAGAAGACCGCCCTTTTCGTGCAGGAGGTCGGCGATCTTGTGAATTTCCTGCTCGAAAACGCCGAGGGTGTTGGGATTGGTCACCATGAGGGCAGCGACATCTTCGTTCATCTGCGCCGCGAGGGCCGCCACATCAACCATGCCGCGATCATTCGATTTCAGATTTTCGACCGCATAACCGACCGTCGCGGCTGTTGCCGGATTTGTGCCATGGGCTGAGTCGGGAATCAGAATTTTCTTGCGCGCATTGCCTTGAGATTGCTGATAAGCGCGGACCATCAGCAATCCGGTAAGCTCGCCTTGCGCGCCCGCGGCGGGCTGCAGGGTGATCGCGTCCATGCCGGTGATTTCGAGCAGGCAGTCGCTCAGCGTCTTCATGATGCGCAATGCGCCCTGCGAAATCTTTTCGGCCTGATAAGGATGACCGTTGGCGAGGCCTTCGACGCGCGAGACAAATTCGTTGACGCGCGGGTTGTACTTCATGGTGCAGGAGCCGAGCGGATACATTCCGAGGTCGATGGCGTAATTCCAGGTTGAAAGGCGGGTGAAGTGGCGGATGATTTCGATCTCGCTCACCTCGGGCATGTTGCCGAGATCTTTTCTTTCTTGTTTACCGAGCAGCTTTGCGCTGTCGACTTCAGGGACGTCGAGTGGCGCCAACTTCCACGCCGCTTTGCCGGGAGACGACTTCTCGAAGATCAAGCCTTCGTTCTGGCTGATGTGGCGCGTCGCTTTACGAGTGATGTGCTTCGTGGTCATCGCGTCACCTCTTGCGGCTCGGGATCTTTGCTCAGATCCGATCGCTCGCTTTCGGCAACTAGACCCACTGCGGTGTCGATCATTGACCTCGTGGTCAATTCCGTGCAGCACCACAGCGCCGCATGGCCAAGTTCGGGATAGAACTTCTTCATCGGCAGTCCACCAACTATTTTGTGGCCGAGCAGCCGTGAATTGATGGCATAAGGATCTTCGCTGGTCTGCACCACGAACTCGTTGAAACGCGGAGCGCCCGCGAACAGCACCTTGGCATGCTTGCTGAACTGGTCGGCAGCGTATGCGGTCTTGGCTAAATTTTGCTTTGCCAGTTCGCGCAGTCCGACTTTGCCATAGACAGTCATGAAGATGTTGACCATGAGCGCAACGAGCGCCTGGTTGGTGCAGATGTTCGAAGTCGCCTTTTCGCGCCGGATGTGCTGCTCGCGAGTGGCCAGCGTCAGGACGAATCCGCGTTTGCCGTTCTTGTCGACGGTCTGGCCGGCGAGACGTCCTGGCATTTGGCTGACGAATTTCTCCTTCGTGGCTAGAACGCCGCAGTAAGGACCGCCGAATCCGAGAGGCACTCCAAAGGACTGCGCTTCCATGGCTACGATGTCGGCGGCGCGCGGCGGCTCGACAATGCCTAGCGATACGGCTTCGGCGATCGAGACGATCAGCAACGCTCCGCGCTTGTGGGCGATTTCGGCGATGGCTTCGACGTCTTCGATGGTGCCGAAGAAATTCGGCGACTGAATCAGGACGCACGCGGTATCGTCGTCCACTGCCTTTTCGAGTTCCTTCAGATCGAGTTGTCCCGAAGCAGTAAACGAAACCGTGGTAAGCGGAATCTCCTGATGGCGTGGCATAAGTGTTGATCACCTCGCGATACTCAGGATGCAGGTTGCGCGCAATCACCGCCGAACTTCTGCCGGTGATGCGGCAAGCCATCATCACGGCTTCGGCGGCGGCGGTCGATCCGTCATACATCGAGGCGTTGGCGAGGTCCATGCCGGTGAGTTCGGAGATCATGGTCTGGAACTCGAAGATGGCCTGCAGAGTACCCTGCGCAAACTCCGCCTGGTAGGGCGTGTAGGAAGTAAGAAATTCTCCGCGCTGCACAAGCGCGTCAATGACTACGGGCGGTAATGGAAGTAAGCTCCGGCGCCTAGAAAACTGGTGTAGCCTTCGCCATTCTCTTTTGCGCGCTGCTTGAACCAGTCGACGATTTCCGACTCGGCCATTTGCCGCGGAACATCGAGATCACGCGACAAACGGTATTCGGCCGGAATGGGCGAGAAAAGATCGTCAACGGAGCGAATCCCGATCGCCTTCAGCATAGCGGCGCGATCGGCGGGTGATTTAGGCAAATATCTCATAGGAACCTTTATTGGATGTGGGCAGCGGCCGTTTCGATTGTGGCACGGTGAAAATGCGGAGTGTCAGAGGTCAGATTGCGGAGGTAAAACCCTTCGCCTATCAATGATATTTATGGAGCCGAGAGTGTTTTACTTCTGCAATCTGACCTCGAAATCTGCAATGCTTTTCAGTGTGCCGCCTCTTCGCTCACAAACTTCTCATAGTCCGCCGCTGAAAGCAGCGCATTCATCTCCACCGGATCTTTGGCTTTGATCTTGATCAGCCATGCACCGTGCGCGTCCTTGTTTACCTGCTCCGGAGATGTAGCAAGCGCGTCATTTGCGGCGGTGACGGTCCCGGAAATTGGGGCATAAATGTCGGAAACGGCCTTTACTGATTCAACCGTGCCGAAGGGCTTGCCTTTGGTGAGTTCCGTTCCTATCTTAGGCAGTTCTACGAATACGATATCGCCCAGCGACTCCTGGGCGTGGTGGGTGATGCCGATGGTGCCATCGGCGGAGATCCATTCGTGTTCTTTTGTATATTTGCGGTCGTTTGGATAAGACATGATGGTTGCAGCTCCCTGGGTCTTGAGTCTTAGCTCTTAGCTGTTAGCTTTCACCTTCGTGAACGTTAATGCCCTTGGTGGTTTTAAGCTTTTTTCGGACGCTTGTAGAATGGCGTTGGCACTACTTGTGCCTTTACGGCTTGTCCGCGGATTTCTACTTTTAACGTCGTTCCAATTGCAGCATGGTCGGGTGGAACATAGGCGAGCGCAATGTTTTTCTTCAAGAACGGCGCCGGAGAGCCGCTGGTGACATAGCCGATCTCGCCTCCACTCTCGTTGAGGACTTTGTACCCGTCGCGCGCGATACCGCGATCGACCATTTCGAGGCCGACCAGCGTTCTCTTCACGCCCTCAGCTTTCGCCTTCTCGAGTGCTTTGCGTCCAATAAAATCTGGTTTCTCCATCTTACAGAAACGAACCAGTCCCGCTTCCCATACGTTGATCGTATCTGAGATCTCGTGTCCGTAGAGCGGGAGTTTGCCTTCGAGGCGCAGGGTATTGCGCGCACCGAGGCCGCAGGGGATGGCGCCAAATTCCTTGCCTGCTGCTAGCAATCCGTCCCAAACAAAGGCGCTAATGAATTCGTCAGCCGGAATATAGATTTCAAACCCGTCTTCGGCCGTGTACCCAGTCCTCGCGATCAAAACATTCTGGTCGTACCGTCGGACATTCCCGGTCATACAGAGCATCATGCCTCGCGTAACCCAATAGAACTTTACCGACTGGAAGTCGGCATGGACCCACAGTTTCTGAAAAGGCGCATTAAGACTGGGATCGCGAAACGGCACATCGACCCCAGCGTTCAGCTTCTCCATAAGATCGACCGCTTTGGGGCCTTGAATGGCAATCTGGGTGAAGTCGTCAGACAGATTCTCAACCGCGCAGTCAAATCGGCGCGTGTTGTCACGCACCCAGTTGAAATCCTTCTCGCGGGTGCCGGCGTTGATCACGAGGAGGTATTCATCTTCACCTAGGCGGTGAACGATCACGTCATCTACAAACGTTCCCTGGGGATAGAGCAGCGCCGAATACTGCGCCTGTCCGACGGCCAGCTTCGACGCATCGTTCATCGATATATGCTGCACCGCGGCCAGCGCTTCCCGACCGGCGAGGCGGATATCGCCCATATGACTGACATCAAAAATACCGACTCCGGTGCGCACCGCCATGTGCTCATTGACAATACCGCCCCCGATCGAGGCCGGATATTCGACCGGCATGTCCCAACCGTTGAAATCGACCATCTTCGCGCCCATCTGGCGGTGGACGGCGTTCAGCGCGGTCTTGCGAACAATTGAAGTCGTTTCGACTGGGGACAAGAAGAACCTCGGTTCGATATCTCCATCTTTGCAAACAGTGCCTGGGCTGCTTGATTCTGGAACTGTTTAAGTTAACATCCGAGCGGGAAGCGCGGCAAATTGCGCGCCGGCTCGCGGTTCTCAGAAAGCTGGAAATTTTCCGGAAAAGCTAAATTGCGCGCTTTCGCAGGCCGGACGCGTAGGGCCTGAGAGCTGCGCTTCCGTGACTTCGGTTATGTTTCTTCCCTGTGTAAACAGAATTAGACTTAGACTATGTCCTCTAAGGCGAGCCCCAGTCGCGCCGTCTGCGCTCAGTGTGAGCGGCCCGAAGCGGACTGCTTGTGCGAAAAATTCTGCGTGTACTGCCAATCGCAACTCGACGTGCGGCTCTGCACAGACGGCCTGATGTATTGCGAGGCCTGCCGCACCGCCTGCGAATATAAAGTGGCCAACTGAGCTCACCCGTACTCGGCAATTGAGGTTCAGATCACCACGGCTTCCTTGTATTCTCCGTATACCCTGCGCATCGCATCGGAAATTTCGCCTACCGTCGCATTTGCCTCGACGGCTGCTAATATTCGAGGCATCAGATTTTCTCCCGAGCGCGCTGTGTCTTCGACTGCCCGAATTGAGGCTCGACAGCTATCGGCGTTTCGCTTCGTTCGCAGGGCCCGCAAGCGCTCTACCTGCTTCGCCTCCAGCGCCGGATCAATGCGTTGAATCGGCACGGCGTGCTCCTGCTCCGCATGGAAGCGGTTCACGCCGACCACTACCGCCTCTAATCGATCGACCGCCTGCTGATATTCATAAGCGGCGTTCTGGATCTCCTGCTGCACATATCCGCGTTCGATTGCCTTGAGCATTCCGCCCATCGCGTCGATTTTGTCGAGATAATCTACAGCCCGCCTTTCGATCTCGTTGGTCAGCGATTCGATGTAATAGGACCCAGCCAGTGGGTCGACCGTTTGCGGCACACCGGATTCGAATGCGATCACCTGCTGGGTGCGGAGGGCAATGCGAGCCGAGGCTTCGGTCGGCAACGCCAGCGCCTCGTCGAACGAATTGGTGTGCAGAGACTGCGTGCCACCCAGCACCGCCGCCATGGCCTGGATCGCCGTCCGAACGATGTTGTTCTCCGGCTGCTGTGCCGTCAGCGTGGAGCCGGCCGTCTGCGCATGGAAGCGCAGCATCCATGATTTTGGATTTTTTGCCTTGAAGCGGTCGCGCATGATTTTTGCCCACATCCTCCGCGCGGCGCGAAACTTCGCGACCTCTTCCAGGAAATTGCTGTGAGCATTGAAAAAGAACGAAAGACGCGGGGCAAATTGATCGACATCAAGGCCAGCGCGAATTGCCGCTTCCACGTAGGCGATGCCATTGGCGAGCGTGAAGGCGACTTCCTGGACCGCTGTGGATCCCGCCTCGCGCATGTGATAGCCAGAGATCGAGATCGTGTTCCACTCGGGAACGTTCTCCTTCGACCAGGCAAAGACGTCGGTGATGATGCGCATTGCCTGCTGCGGCGGATAGATGTAGGTTCCGCGGGCGATGTACTCTTTCAGAACGTCGTTCTGAATCGTGCCGGAGAGTTTGCGAATGTCTTTATCGTTGCCCTGGCGGCGGGCGACAGCCACATATAACGCCAGGAGAATCGACGCTGTAGCATTGATGGTCATCGAAGTGGAAATTGCGGTTAGGTCAATGCCATCGAAGAGGCGCTGCATGTCCTCGATCGAATCGATGGCTACGCCGACTTTGCCAACTTCGCCTGCGGCCAGCGGATTGTCGGAATCAAGGCCGATCTGGGTTGGCAAATCGAACGCTACGGAGAGGCCGGTGGTCCCATTCGATAGCAGATATTTGTAGCGCTTGTTCGACTCCTCGGCGTCGCCCATGCCGGCGTATTGACGCATGGTCCAGAGACGGCCGCGGTACATGGTGGCCTGCACGCCGCGGGTGTAGGGAAATTCTCCAGGATATCCCACGTCGCGGTCGTAATCCGACGTCGCAAGATCGGCGGGCGTGTAGAGAGGGCGTACGGCAATGTGAGAAGACGTCTCCTGGGCTGCAACGGCTGCGGGGCGTTTGGTTATGGGTTCTGCAACCTTCAATTCCGTCATGGTGGCCCTGCCTTCTTCTGTGGACGGTTCCAGCTCTCAGCTCTTGACTTTGAGCTTCTTTCTTTTTACTCGCCAGAAGGAGCTCAAACCGAACCACGCGAACGAAACGGTGAAGCATACCGCTAGCGCCAGCCGGCCGGCTCCGACGGCATGATTCGCCTGGTACTTGCCATATTCGCGAATTCCGGCCATGGCTCCGATTCCGGCGATGGCCAAGAATGTGAATCCAGTCACTTCCAGCCAGAGTTGGTGCAAAACCCGCCCGAAAGAATGGGTTGTCGCGCCGATTGCCGCTAACAAAGCTCGACCGGTACGGCTGCGCTGCACGGTCTTGATAGCCGCAGCGAGCAACTTCTTGATTTTTCTCACCGTTTCGCCATCGATCGCCATCAGATACCCCAAGCGTCTGGCCCGCCCAGGCGCCTTATAACCCAAGCGCCTAACATCAGTCGAACATCAGTCGATTTTAGCAGCGGCGGGGCGTACAATGACGGTGGGCGGCGTCACAGTCACCTGTGATGTCCCGCATCAGCGGCGTCCGATTCCAGGGGGACTCGTGGATCAGCAACTGAAGCAACTCATGAAGGAACTCGGGGAAGCGATTAATGAATCTCTATCCGACTCCGAATCGATCGCCGAAGTCGTTGCCCGCATCAAGGAAGGCGGCTACGACATTTTTCTGGTACTTGAAGCCACCATTGGCGTCAGCAAACAGGGTGAACATACCACTGATAAAACATCGTTGGTCTCGACCCTCAGCACAAACGCCGAACTCAAGATCAGCGATCAGGATCTGAAGTTTCTAAAGTCGCTCCGCATCAAGATTGACGCAGAGGAAGAGGAGTAAGCAGGTCCGGGATAGGGGTTAGCGCGGATCTTTGCTTTTTGTTGTGGGTTTTGTGGTTTGTCGCCGGGATAGGTTCGGCGTAGCTCTCGAGTGGGGATTGAATCTCGAGGGCGCGAGCAGAGTGCCGATCGAGCAAAATGTGCCAATATCCCAAAAAGATTTCCCTTTCCCAAATAGGAAAAACCTTGCAGGACGATGGTTTTTGTCTGGTAGAATACAGTCTCCCCCCGCTAAGTGGCCGCTTGGCAGCATCTTAGGAAAAGAAGGCTATGCTAGAAAATGGCCTTCGGCGTGCACTTCACGAATAGGAAGTGTCGTATTTCGGGCCGTCCCCAGCGGTGCTTTAATTGCAAGTTCGAATTTACGGCAACTTTACACGCGCTCTTGGTAGGTGCGCATAAAGTTAAATTTATTGAGGTGCCGGACATGAATTCCCAGGCTTCACAATTGACCCTAGGCCTTCTTCCCGAGGCAAAAACGCGGTGGGAGAGGTTCGTTTTCAGCTATGGGGTGCAGACGGTGGTGGTGGCATTCTTCGTCATTGTTGCCATCGCTAATCCTGAAGTGCTCGTCTTGCCGGTGCACGACTACCACTTCGTCAGTCTGGTCGACACTCCGCCTCCGATTCCGCAGACTCCGCAGCCGGTCAGGAATATCCCCGTGCCGAAGATCGTGGAGCCAGTTGCTCCGCGCCCGGAAGCGATGCGTGTGCCCCAAGAGCTGGTACAGAAGAAGCCTCCGGTTCCGGAGGAGCAGGCACCCAAGGTGACACTCGCTGCGAGCAAGGAATTGCTGCCTGACGTAAAGCCGATGATACCGAGGGCCCCTGTCAAAACGAATGTATTCACCACCGGAAGTTCGGCGACGCCTACGATCGCTGCCGCACCGCAAAAGGTGCAGACGGGTGGCTTCGGCGATCCCAACGGCGTCCCAGCATCCGATACCCACGGTCGTCCGGTGACGATCGCACAGGCAGGCTCGTTTGACATGCCTAACGGCCCTGGTTTTGGCAACGGAACAGGCGGGTCGCATGGCGCTCGCGGCGTGGTCGCGAGCAGCGGTTTTGGAAGCGGCATCGCCACGGGCGATGGTTCCGGCGTTTCGGCTTCCCGCGGTGCGGTTCGACAGGGCGGTTTTGGCGATGCTGACGTAGTCGCTTCTTTGCCGAAAACGAAGTCCGTAGCACCCACCGTTACCACCTTACCCGCTGAGATCACTTTCAAGCCGCGACCGGTTTACACTGATGAAGGTCGCCACCTAAAAATTGAAGGTGAGGTACTGCTCGACGTGGTGTTTTCGGCCAACGGGCAGATTCACATCGTGAAAGTGGTGCGTGGTCTCGGACATGGGCTGGATGAAGCTGCGGTGCGCGCAGCCGAACAGATTCAGTTCAAGCCCGCGCTAAAGGACGGTCATCCGGCTGATTTTGAAGCGGTGTTGCACATTATGTTTGAACTCGCATCATAGTAAGAACGACGTAGATCTATAAGCATGGATAAATAAAAATGTTGCGTTCTCTGTTTGCTGTTAGTGCCATCTCCCTGGTCTGCTGTGCCTCGCTTTCTTTTAGTCAGACTGCGCCTGGACAGACCGCGCCTGCACCACAACTATCAACCCGCGACGCCGCGGTTCAGCAAGCTACGGTTGCCGCCAGCAGCTTCGACCAGGTGGTCGATCGGGCAGTGGAGCGGGAACATTTCTTCATGGCCCAGATGAAGCAACTTCATCCTCTGGTAGAAACCTATCTGCAGAATCTGAAGGAGGACAAAGACCTCGGAGCCCCGGTTCCGAGCAGCGACGTCTATTTCCTTGGGCGTCTGGACCTGAGCGAGGGCACGGATGACCGTACCTTCAACGCGCCCACAACAGCCGGCCTCGGCAAGCGCATGATCAGCAAACTGAACAGCGTTTATTCCATGAAATTTCTGCCGCTCGGTTTTGCTCAGATGGTAGTCCTCGATCAGGATTTTCAGCGCAAGTACTACGATTTCACTTTCGTCCGCCGCGAGTTTCTGGGCGAGGTGCGGTGCATCGTGATCGACGTCACCCCCAAGAAAGATTCGGGAAAGGGGCGTTTTCTCGGCCGCATCTGGGTTGAGGATCAGGATTACAACATCGTCCGCTTTAACGGCACATACTACCCTCATCCACGAGCCAGTTACTATCTGCACTTCGATAGCTGGCGGCAAAACTTGCGCCCTGGAATATGGCTACCTTCGCTGATTTATTCCGAGGAATCCGATCTCAAGTATCGACTCGGACAGACGCTGCATTACAAGGCTCAGACCCGGCTCTGGGGCTACAACTTGAAGGATTTGCGACGCAGCTCCGAGTTCACCGAGATCACCGTCGACTCGCCCCAGTCGGTTCAGGATCAGAGCCAGAAAGCCCAGGATGCGACGCCCATCGAGGCTCAACGCGCCTGGGAACGTCAGGCGGAAGTTAACGTGATTGACCGTTTACAACAGATCGGCCTTATCGCTCCAGAAGGCGAGGTCGATAAAGTTCTAGAAACTGTTGTCAATAACGTGATGGTCACAAACAATCTGGACATTCAGCCCGAGGTAAGATGCCGCGTACTGCTGACCACGCCTCTGGAGTCTTTCACGATAGGGCACACCATCGTGGTGAGTCGAGGAATGATTGACGTTCTGCCGGATGAAGCCGCCTTGGCCATGATTCTGACACATGAACTTTCGCACATCGTGCTCGGCCATCATCTCGATACCAAACTAGCCTTTAACGACCGGATGTTCTTTCCGGATGAGCGTACCTTTCAGCGGATGGATTTCGCTCGTGACCGCGCGGAAGAAGAAGCTGCTGACAAGAAAGCCATTGAACTTCTTAACAATTCGCCCTACAAGGACAAGCTCAGCAACGCCGGCCTATTCCTGAAAGCGGTCCAAGCTCGCGCTCCGGAGCTCAGGAATTTGATTCGGGCCCACTTAGGCGACAGCCTGCTCAACGGCGATGCCACGAGAATGTCGTCTCTGATGACGGCTTCGCCCCAATTTGATCCGAAGAAGGTCGACCAAATCGCAGCCCTACCTTTGGGGGGCCGAGTAAAGGTAGATCCGTGGACGGACGAGATTACATTGATCAAGGCCAAGCCCGTTCCGGTTACAACCGCAGCCGACAAGATGCCGTTTGAAGTCACGCCCTTCTTCCCGTTTCTTACGAGAGTAGGAACCACGGGACCGTCAAAAGAGGTACCGGTTACGGCTGCAGCTCCTTCGGGCCGGTAGGATGAACGACCTGGCTACCACCCTGTGGACGCAGAGCAATTACTTTCAGGCGAAGTAGCATTGCTGCAAGGAGTCGAGCCTTCAATTCAAGCAGGGGATTGTATTAGAGAGTAGTGGCAAAGGAAGGAAGCCCCACACTCGCTGGTCGGCCTTCTTGCCGCTAGGGTGTGGGCTGGCCTATTTGGCTGGAGACTTGCGAAAACACGTTATTGGCATTGCCGCCGATCAGTCGGACGGTGCCGATAACGATGACGAGGACCACTGCAAGCATCACCGCGTATTCGGCAATATCTTGACCGGCGTCGTCGGCCCAAAGTAGACGGATTATTTCAATCACTGTTCCCCCTCAATCGGCGACTGCCCGAGGCACCTTTACGCCTCGAAACCGCAATTAGTCACCGTGTACCTCTAAAATATCTTGAATCAATCATTTCCCCCAATGGCACAGCGGTGATCGTAAATAGCACTTTCGTGCCATATTCGATGGATTTTCGAGGGCAAGGCATCTACTGGGTAACGAGGAGAGGTCCGATCTGGAGGCCTCCGCTTTGACCATTTAGACCTTTTGAAAAATCAACCAACACCGCGAAGAGTCGCTTAAACAATCGTTTTGATCGGAAGCCCCTGGTTTACCGCGAACAGTGCCAGTTCCAAGCGGGTGGAAACCCCAAGTTTGTCGAAGATGTTGCTGAGGTGATGCTTCACCGTGTCCTCGCTGATCTTGAAGTATTCTGCGATCTCGCGGTTGGCATAACCCGCGACCACGGCAGAGACAATCTCGAGTTCCCGTGGCGTCAATCCAAATTTCTTCTGTTTCGTCTCCTCATTGGTGCTCTGCATGAGATTTCGTAAATACTGAACGAGGTTCGAGACACTGTCCCGTCCCACCCAATACTCTCCAGCCATAACGGCGTGAATGCTCTTGAGCAAGAGCTGGGTGGCGGAATCTTTCAGCACCACGCCGCGCGCTCCCAACTGGAGCGCCTCTACCACCTGTTTTTTTTCCGCCGCGGCAGTCAGCAGAATGATGCGTACCGGCCCGGCGCCGCCACTGTTCGTGTTCAGATCGCGAAGGGCATCGAGTCCGGTGTGATGGGGCATCGCCAGATCAAGCAGCAGAATATCGGGCTTGATTTCTCGCGCCAATTTCACCGCTTCAAGGCCATCGCAGGCTTCACCCACCACCTTCATGTCGCCTTCCGATTCGAGCAGGCGCCGCAGGCCGTCACGAAAAATGGGATGATCGTCGGCAATGACAATACGAATGACGTGAGCTCGTTTATCTGTCATTGATTTATCCATCGTTGGTTTATCCATCATTGGCCTATCCATAGTAGTCCTATCCACAGTATTCCTATCCAAAGTCGGCCCTTTTCGCCGGGGGAATGCGTACTTCCAGCCGTGCCCCGTGTCCAGGAGTCGATTCTATCGTGAGTTCGCCTGCCAGCAGGCGCACCCTTTCGCGGATGATCGCCGGTCCTTTGCCAGTCGTCTCAAGTTCCGCATTCGATAGGGTTCCGGCAAAAGCGAAACCCTTACCGTCATCCTCAACCGTCAACTGCAGATTCCCTGCCCGTTGTGCCAGCCGTACCAGCACGTGGTGCGCTCCACTATGCTTGCGCACGTTGACCAAGCTCTCCTGCACAATACGCGCTAATTCACGGCATGCTTTTTGCGACAGATCCACACGCTCCAGTTCGGTGACGAACTCTGCTGCAATTCCCGTCTCGCGCCGGAAGCGCTCGACCGTGTCTGAGACAAAGCCGAGAAGCCGGTCTGCGTTTACCTCGAAAGATTTCATGGTTTGCATCAGCTCGCGCAACTTCAAGACCTCCTCGCGCAACAACTTCTGGATCCGTCCCAGTTCCGCGTTCACGACCGGCGCCTGCGTTCCCGACTGGCGACGCAATACATCCAGCTGCATCTCGACGGCAATCAAAGATTGAATCGCGCCGTCGTGGAGTTCACGGGCAAAGCGTGCACGCTCAACAGCGCCAGCTCTCTCACGGAGACGCCGCATCAGGTACACGTTATAAATCGCGGGACCTACCTGCTGCGCGAACTCCTGCAAGAAACGCAATTCCTCTTCCGGTTCGCCCATCATCTGCGGATCGAAGACGAACATTCGGCCAGTCCATTCACTTCCGAAGGCCAAGGATACCGATGCCAGCGCGTCAAATTTTTCCACTCCCGCCAGCGCTTCCAGGAATTGCGAATTCGAATCGCGCAGCCTTACACCATCGCGACTGAGCAGCACGGTGTTAAAATCTTTGCCACTGCGTGACGCGAAAATCGCGTCTGCCGGGGTATCAAATAGATATGCTTTCTCGTTTTCCGGCATAGCTTCGCGCCAACGCAGGGTTTCGGGACCGTCGGGACCAAGCCTAACTTCCGCCAGAAATACACGATAGCTGTTTGCTTCCTGCGAGGCTCCTACGACACGGGTCGCGCCGTAGATGGTCATTACCTCGCCCAAAATCTGCTGCATGGTTCCAGTCAATCCAGCCTCTACGCGAGCTGAGCCGAGCACGCGTGTGATTACGGCGCGCTCCGCCCTCACTTTCTTCTGATTTTCTGACATGTATCCGAGCAAGAATCCAATGACAGTGAGATACACCGAACTCATGAACAGCTGCTGCGGATCGAGTTCCCGCACGCTTACGCCCAGTGGCGGCAGATGGACAATGCGCAGCCAGCGGTCCGCAGCAGGCTCCAGTCCAGCTCGTATGGCGAAGGCTTCCAGCTCGAGGAGCGCGACTGCGGCGGCCGCCGTACCCACGGTTTCCCAAAGACCCCAACGATAGGCCGCCGCTGCCATCACGAACACGAAGAAAAGAAAAAACTGTCCACGTTGCGCCGACGCGAAAATTGCGATCAAAACGGGCCACAGAATGTCCGCTGCGTGCACCACCAAACGAAAAGCCTTGGTTGACTGTGGCCGAAGGCGAACCAGGAGCATTACCACCACCGAATGCACCAGGTACACGGTCAACAGCCAGTACAGCCAACGGGAGTACACAAACTCCCGAGCAGGCTCCATCCAAAGTGCAAACTCCGCCGCGATGGTCAGCGCCACTCTCGCTGTGGCGAGCCAACGCTCGGTGCGCCGGATCTCTCCTGCACTGAGCGGCGCCCGAAAGCGCCATAGATCACGGTATCGAGGGATTATCCAGGACAAAGGAATCTCGGCAAAGCCCCTGACTCTACGCTTTAGCGCCTAATTCTAAAGCAATCGCGGGCAAACTCCATGAGCTTCTTATTCTGCCATTCCCATTTCCCAGCTCGGCAACAGGAGGTTACCGCAGTAATGTCCAGAATCCAAAATCCCGCTCTAAAATGGGGCCGGAGCAGTTTGCCTGGCACCACTCACCAAATTTTGGTTCTCGTTGCTGGTAGCGCTGGTTCTGGCCCAGACCGCGATGTCTTTGCTAATGTCCAGAGGCATTGCCCTCACAATTGCCAGTGACCTAATTCAAGGGACTTTACTGCTGGTTGCGACTGCAGGCTTTGTGGCGAACATCGCAAGCGCGCGCCATGCCACTTTGAACAGCCGGCTGTTTTGGACACTCCTGAGTGCAGGGATGCTGTTATGGCTGGCCTACCAGGCAATGTGGAACTACTTTGAAGTACTGAAGCGACAAGACGTGCCTGATCCGTTCGTTGGCGATGTTGTGCTGTTCCTCCATTTAGTCCCCATGATCGCCGCTCTCGCCGTGCTTCCACATATTCGGGAAAACGAACGGGATGAACGCATACGCATGCTCGATTTTGCGCTGCTTATCACCTGGTTTGTCTTCAGTTACGTTTATGACGTCATCCCATGGCAAACGGTGCAAATCGATGAGCCGGCCTACAGCGCCCATTTTAACTTCGCGTACCTGCGGGAAAAGATGGTGCTCCTGATCGCACTTGCGCTGCTCACCTACAGCGCTCGCGCCGGCTGGCGGAAGCTTTACGGACAAATGCTCGGTGCCAGCGCGCTGTATGCTTCGAGTTCTTATTTCGCGAATTGGGCCATTGGTCATAAGGTTTATTACAGCGGCAGCCTTTACGATATACCGCTCAGCGCTTCGATCGCCTGGATGGGCGCGGTTCCTTTGCTCGCTCTTCGTCTCGACCTGTCCGTCTCCAAGCCTTCGCGACCTGTACTCGGCGTCTGGATTACACGCTTGAGCATGCTCTCTCTGTTCAGTCTTCTCTGGGCAGCTATGCACTCCGAATTGGACCAGACACTATCGCCTCCGGTGAAGACTTTCAGAATTACGGTGAGTCTTTTGACCATGGTGGTGATGGGCGTGATCGTTTTCTGGCGCCAACGCCTGCTGCGCGACGAGCTTTCGCTGTTTCTTGAAAAATCCCGCAGGTCCTTCGACGATCTGAAAGCCTTGCAACAACAGCTCATTCAATCGGAGAAACTCGCGTCGCTCGGCCAGTTGGTGGGCGGAGCCGCCCACGAGATCAACAATCCGCTGACCGCTATGCTGGGCTACTCTGACCTTCTAAGCGCGTCCAGCTTGCCACCCGATGAACAACGTCACGCCGAGCAAATTGGCGAGGAGGTTCGGCGAACGACTTCGCTGGTTGCCAGCCTGCTCACCTTCGCCCGTCAGGCTCCCGCACAGCTTACCGCGGTTGATATCAACTCGGTGCTGCAAACTGCGGTGCGTTTACTCCCTCGGCAACGGGATGCAGAAAGCAGTTCGGTTCAACTCGAACTCGCTCCCGGGATTCCCCTAGGTGCTCGCCGATTCCAACCAGATCCTCCACGTTTGTATCCACCTCGCGGGACAGATCAAAGTACATCACAATAGCGAAAACCACCGCACTCTGTTCGTTCGAACGCAAGTGCATGACCAGTTTGTTTTCATGGACTTTTTTCCCTACTTTGTTCCTTCAGATGACACATCACGGCGAGCAATATCGTTTTCATGCGTGTTCAACTCTGACGGCACCACGAATTCATTATCACTTTCGCTGAACGCCTGCTGCCGCATCGTCGAGGAACACGGCGGTCGTCTATTGCAGTCTTCGAGTTCCGGCGCTCATGCGTTCCGCATGGAACTGCGGGTCGCGGCGAGTGCCACGGTACGGTCATCGTTGACGGAATCCAATCGGGCGGCAGCGCACGGCATTTCGTGACATCGTGGGTAGATTAAACGCCGTTATTTTAGCCGCCCCGTATACCCGGCAATTCTGCCGTTCTCTTCAACTGCCCGCACGCCGCAAAAATATCGCGTCCGCGCGGACGCCGCACGAATGTTGGAATTCCTGCCATGACCAGAATTTTCTGAAATGCAGACACCCTTTCCTGCTCCGGCGCGGCATATGGCAACTCTGCTCCTGCATTCATCGCGATCAAATTGATTTTTGAACGGATGCCCCGAACCAGCTCCGCAAGTTCTCGCGCATGCTCCGACGCATCATTGATTCCCGCCAGCAGCACATATTCGAACGTTAGTCGCTCTCGCGCCCGCAAGGGAAACTCCCGTGCAGCTTTTATTAGCTCGCTCAAATTCCACTTGCGGTTGAGTGGCATCACTTCGCCTCGTACCTTATCGTTCGACCCATTTAACGAAATTGCCAGCTTCGGACGGACTGTCTCCTGCCCAAAATCCCGGATTCGCGGCACGATGCCGGCGGTCGAAACCGTCATGCGTGACTCTGGTATTTCGACACCTTCTACCAGCAGCCGCACAGATTTCATCAAGTTGTCATAGTTCAAGAACGGTTCACCCATCCCCATAAAGACGATGTTGACTCGCTGCAGCGGGGGCTCGACCTTCTGATCCCGCAGTACCGTGGCTATCTGCCCGACAATTTCGCCCGCTTCCAGGTTCCTCTTGATGCCAAGCAGCGCCGTGAAACAAAACTTGCAATTCACAGCACAGCCGACCTGGCTTGATACGCAAATCGTAGCGCGCGTGTGTCCGGAAGAGCCTGTGCCTGCTC
>CAVWWW010000003.1:0-40998 GCA_963758745.1 uncultured Acidobacteriaceae bacterium | reverse complement strand
CGGTCTCGATCTCATCGGCCGCTTCGCTTCCGTCGCCGCTCTCACCGCCGTCTCCCTCCGGCATCCAGACGGTCTCCACGGTTTCACCGTCACTGAGGCCAATCAGATACCGCACAGTGCCATCGCGTGAAATAAATTTTTTTGCAATCGGCGGAAGTCCAACCCGCCAGCCTTCTTCTGTCAGTCGAGCGCGATAATCCGCCGGCAGTGTCGATATGTCTTCCACGCGCTCAATCTTTTGCCGATATATCGCATCAAATAGCTGTTGACCTCGGTAGGCAGGCTGTCCGAACCCAACCGCAAGATTCGTGAGTTCCTGCAAGGTAAGTCCTAAAAGCGAGATTGGCGGGTGGCCTGGCATTGCGCGAGTTGTCTGCTTGATGCCGACTCAGCGTAAGTTACACGAAAATAAGGGCAAACTTCAATTGCTCTCGCACCACCATTGATTGTGGGAGAATAGTAGTGGCGGCCATTCCGCAATCCGCACTTGACCCGAGCGACCATGACTAATGACCGACTCTTTATCTTAGATGAATCGAAGGCCGAGAGGCCTGCCACGCGCCGAGAGTTCGTTAAGTTCTGGGCAGGGGAATACCCCATACCCTACGACGCGCCCTATGCCAAAAACATTCTCGGCCCGCACACAGAGGAGACGCTCGACGCACTTTGGCTTTGGAAGGTTGGTCGGGAAGGGCTGTTCAAGTATCAACGGAAAATATGCCTGCTTCCTAACTTCATTTCGAAGCTGGAGAAGGCGGCGGGCGAGCCTCACAGTCCCAAGGAGTTCTTGGAGGAGTTCCCCAACGGGGGACCAATCTATCGCATTTTCTGGCAGCACTGCTGGTATCCCGATCGCCCAATCTACGACCAGCACGCTCATCGTGCGATGACCTACATTCGGGATGGGACGCTGGACGAGCTCGGAAAGCGTAAGCGGCAGGTAATCGGCCTCTACATCGAGCACTACCTACCCTTTTATGAGCAGTTCGCGGAGATCGAGCTTCCCTTCGATCCGAAGGTGGACGGTGTTCGGGGACGGAAAGCAGACCGAGCTTTAGTCACCTTTGGCGCGTATATTAAGGGGTCCCGGCATGGGGCTGTTCTTCCTAAATGCTCTTCCCATGAGTTAGGGGCCGGTCTCACCATTGCCAAACGAATGAGGCCCCTTATCGCATTTGTTGGGAGGAGCGACCCGAAGGTCGTAGGAAATCCAGGGTAACGATCTCATGGTAAAAGAAACTCGCAGCATTCGCCGTCAGATCCTGCCGAACGGCCTGACCGTCATCACCGAGCAGATGCCACACATTCGTTCGGTTGCGATCGGGATCTGGCTGAAATCGGGCTCGCGCGACGAAGATTCCGAATGGAATGGCATCTCGCACTTCATTGAACACATGGTGTTCAAAGGCACCGAGACTCGTTCTGCCGAGGCTATCGCCCGCCAAGTCGATTCGATCGGCGGCAACATGGATGCCTTCACGGCCAAGGAATGTATCTGCTTCAATATCAAAGTCCTTGATGAGCATTTACCGCTCGCCATGGACGTGCTGAGCGATCTGGTCCTTCATCCCGTCTTTGATGCCGGCGATATCGCGCGTGAGCGTGGTGTAATTCTGGAAGAAATAAAAATGGATCAGGACAATCCTGACTACCTTGTCCATGAAATCTTCACCCAAAGTTTCTGGAAGGACCACGCCCTCGGTCTGCCGATTCTGGGCACACGCGAAACGGTAAAAAAGTTCGATCGCCCGGTGGTCTCTCGTTTTTATGGACATCACTTCGCGCCCGGCAACCTCATCGTGAGCGCTGCGGGGAACCTGGATCACAAACACTTTGTCGAACTGGTCACAAAACATTTCGAGCAGGTCAAGCCGGCGAAAAACGGTTTGCATTCTTCCCCACCCAAAACTTTCTCGCGCATAAATCTGCGTAATAAGAAGTCGCTCGAGCAGGTCCAGATCTGTATAGGCGTGCCTTCGCATCCCATGGCCCACGAACGCCGTTATGCTTCCTACATTTTGAATACGTTGCTTGGAGGAGGCATGAGCTCGCGCCTTTTCCAGAACATTCGTGAGCGGCAGGGGTTGGCTTACTCTATCTACAGTGACCTGAATCCGTATCGCGACACTGGTTCGATGTGCGTGTATGCCGGGACCTCGCGCGAGTCGGCAATCAAAGTCGTCGAGAGTGTCATTGCGGAGTTCCGCAACCTGAAGAATACTCCAGTCCCGGAAGAAGAGTTGCGCCGCTCCAAAGATCAGCTCAAGGGCAGCCTTATGCTGTCGCTCGAGTCATCGACGGCGCGCATGTCGAACCTCGCTCGCCAGGAGATGTACTATGACCATTTTTATGGTCTCGATGAACTCATCGAGCGCATTGAAGCCGTCACTGTGGAAGATTTGCGGCAAACCGCCGAAGAGTTTTTCCGCACCGAGCATATCGCGGTAACTGTTCTTGGCAACTTGACCGGGCTGAAGCTGACTCGCGACCAACTGACTTGTTGATCTTTCCGTTCCGCACACTATCTAAAGCTTGCCAGCGTCACTCATTCAGCATCGCCCATTCGGCATCACTTACGCAGCGTCACTCAAAATCTGCCGCGCGTAACCATGCCAGAACTATGCCAGAATTTTCGAAATTTAGATGCCCTTGCAGACCGCCCGGGTGATATCGTCTGCGTTGATCACCGTGCCGCTGCAGTCGCCAAATCGGAGAGAACCTGTAGCAGAAAAACTTTCGAATGTCCAAAGAAAGCGCGGGGTTCGGCTGTTTCAAAATCTTCTGCTTTTCTTGATGTTGGCTGCCGTCGTTTACTATTTCGCGCACGATGTTTCAGCGAGACGCCAGGGAATTGATTTCACGGATCGCTATGCCGCCGCTCGCATGGTGGTTGAAGGTTTCGGGCACCAACTGTATGAGTTCCACACTCAAGACGAATTCCAGATTCGCTATGCCGGGCGCATCGGCGAATACTACATCCATCCTCCATTTGGGACGCTGCTATTCTTGCCGATCTGCATCTGGTCCGAGCAAACCGGCTATTTGTTATGGTGCCTTCTTAACCTCGCGGTTTTAACTTGCATCGCAGTCCTCTTCCGACGCCATATTTTCAAACGGTTCGATTGGCGTGTTTTATTGCCTCTTTTCTTTTTATTCCCACCCGTATTAATCGACCTTTCGCAGGGTCAAGACTCGCTGCTGCTTCTTTTGTTTGTGACCCTGACGGTGATTGAGTTGCGACGGAACCGCGATTTTACGGCAGGTTGCCTCCTGGGCTGCGGTCTCTTCAAGTTCCATATAATTCTTACCGTGTTCGTACTGTTGGCTTCGCTTCGGAGAAAGAAACTGCTACAAGGGTTCACACTAGTCTTCATCGCCTTGCTTCTAATTTCGGTCGGAATTTCCGGATGGGGTTTCCTGACAGAATATCCTCGCTTTTTAGTTAAGTTGAGCAGTCTACCGATAGCCGGCATTCATCCGGCCGGCATGGCGAATATCAGAGGTTTGATCAGCGTTTCCGGCATCGCGAAAAGCACAGCCGCTCGTCTTGCTCTTATTTGGTTTGTTTCAATTTTTCTCTTCTGGTACGCATGGAGAAGTTTTAGAGGCATATCATCGGAACTGAACAATGCTGCAGATCTGGCGTTCGGGAACTTTCTTCTGGTGGCAATTCTCGTCAGCTATCACTTAAGTCCATCCGATTTATGTATCGCGCTGCTACCCATCGGCCTGTTCTCTCAATATCTCGATGAACACCCCGACATCCCACGCTGGGCAAGAATCACGCTGCTGAGTACTCAACTGGTTCTCTTCCTGCCCCCTTTGCACGTGCTTACCTTGGACCACCATGTTTACGTATATATGGTGATTCCAATTCTCATCATGTTCTTGCTCACGGCGGCGGATATTTTTAGAGGTGTCCCTACAAAGCAAGAGCGATTTGCGGATGGTTGAGCGAGGGATACTTCACCAGCGAAGCCCAATCGTAATCGGCATTTCAGTCATCTTACCGTCGTTCTGATAGGCGCGATGATATCTGTATTCGGCGAAAATTTTGGCATGATGAAGATGATTTAGAGGATGCGTAATTCCACCGCCATAGTTGAAGCCGCCCGCGACTAAAGAATGTGTGGCCATGGTTTGGGGGATAATGATGTTGTCGAAGATGTCAAGCTTAAGGTCCCACCAATCCCAAGCCGGCTCGTAAAGCGTATTGGGTTGCAGGTTTCGGGGCGGGATCGAAACCGTGCGATCGTAGAAACCCACCCCGAAAATTCCGTAGGCGCCGAATTTGTGAATGTGACGAGGCACGTTAACAATGCCATCAAGGCTTATCGACTGCATCCGTCCGCTTTGGTCTGCCAGGAACTGGGTCTGCTTCACGCCGGACCGAAAGTCGAGGTCGTAGTACATATATTCGGCGTCCACGGCGAATAAACGGTTCAAGCGCTTGCCGACTCCAACCACCCCAAATGGAGTGTTGCCGACATAGGCGCCGACGTTGCCGCGGCCAATGCCAACTCCGCCGCCAACGCTATAATTGAGACTACTCAAAAATGATTGCGCTGAAGCCGAGGCCATAAGTCCGCAAACACCAAGCAACAAAAATATCCGATTACGCAATCTCGATCTCCTGTTTAATGGTCAGTACTACGGCTACATTCGTAAAGCGTTTCTGCTGCAAATGGCGGTTCTTCGAATTTAGATGCGCGCGCCGAACCATGAAAGGCGAGCTTTTTGCTGGAACGGTCAGTTGTGTCCCTGGACTGGCTCGGGAGCGTGGCTAATTTTGGCTAGAAACACCGGCCAATATTCGCGCAGCATGTTTCCGCTGAGGCGGCTCGCCAAATCTAGACCGAAGCGAAACAAAGTATCTCCGGCGGTGCGGTTTCGGTCCGGGTAATAGACGTTCGCCAGTACTTCGGACATCAATGGACCGCCGAGTCTCGACCACGAAATGACATTGCGACCGTCATCATTTTGCATGATGAAGACCCGTTGCGCCGAATACTTCACAGCGTGGAAGAAAGGCGGATTGATCTCCGCGTAGAAACGCGGATCTTCATGCAGCGCTGAAGCCAGCGCGAAAGTTCCGAAGAATTCGCTGGACGACTCGCGCGCCAGATCTGCCCCGAATCTCTTTCCATATCCGCCCCACTCTTGTCCGTAGCCGGTTGGAGAATTATCCGCCTGGCCTACCGCCGAACCGAGCGCGGCCCACGTTATCGAGTCGACGGAAACGCTGTTGTCGACGAACAACTTAAATTTCTGCCCGGCCGAAAGCCGTTCCGTACTGTAAGCGATGTCGGGAAAAACCACAGACCTCTTCTGGAGAAGATTGTATAAAGCAACTGGCTTGGGCGGCGGCGCGGCGACTGGAGCCTGACCGGCAGCCGGAGATTGATCGGCTGGCGGGCGCGCGGCGGGCGAAGGGCTGGGCTGCGTTGGCAACGGTTCCTGGCCAAATATGGCGGTTGTCGCGCCAAAGGCTAGCACCGCAAATACAACCAAAGCGCGGCAAAGCGTTTGCAGCAAACGTCCCGTATTGAAATGTATTGGAAAGATTATTGTAGAGAGGTTGATTTTCCGGCAAACTGGCATCGCTAGAGATTACTCAATCACGAACCTGAGGGCAAACGTGTGATCCCGCTTGCTCGGGTTTGCGACGGAAACTGGCCGCCGCGCTTATTACTCTGCGCTTATTACTTGCTCATCAACTCCAAAATCGCCGCCATTTCGACTTCGATTCCGGTTTTGAGGCTCGGCTCGCGATCAGGCGCAAAGTAAGACGAATGCGGCCCAGGTAACGCCTCACCACTTTTTTTGGCGGCCGCATACTTCTCTGGATTGACCGCTCCCAATTCAAGCATCACGCTCGGTACCCCGGCATAGCGATATTCCGCAAAATCATCACTTGCCATGACGGGACGCCCGAGTACGACGTTCGAATCTCCCATGACCTGCTTGAGCCGGTCGGCGATGCGCTTGGTTGTTTGAGGATCGTTGTAAACAGCGCCCACGCCTTCTTCGATCTGGACAAGCGGCTTTTTCGGAGCACCGGCAGCCGCAGCTTCCGCGTCGGCGATTCGCTCTATAGCCGCCAACAAGTGTTTGCGAACGTCATCCTGGTAAGAGCGCACGGTCAACTGCATCAGCACTTCGTCGGGAATGATGTTGTTCTTGGTTCCGCCATGGATGGCGCCCACCGTAATTACGGCCGGTTCCTGAGGATCAATCTCGCGCGACACAATGGTCTGCCAGCTCACGATGGTTCGGGCCGCGATTACGATCGGATCGACTGTCTCCTGCGGCGCCGAACCATGCCCGCCCACGCCGTACACGGTGACGTTTACAGAATCCGCATTCGACGCGCTGAAGCCGGGCGTGAAGCCAACTTTTCCGGCGGGCAGCCCGTTAGTGTCGTGCACGGCGAAGGCGAAGTCTGCTTTCGGAAAGCGCGTAAACAGGCCGTCTTTGATCATCGCCTTGGCGCCTCCAATCCGCTCCTCGGCGGGCTGGCCGACATAGATAAACGTTCCGTGCCATCGATCTTTATTCTGGACGAGCAAAGCGGCGGTTCCGATGCCGATCGCCATGTGCAGATCGTGGCCGCAGGCATGCATCACCGGCACCTCGACGCCGCGATCATCGTGCGTGGTGACGTGGCTGGCGTAATCGAGGCCGGTCTTCTCCGGAACCGGCAAGGCATCGAGTTCGGCGCGCAACATCACCACTGGGCCCGGGCCGTTCTTGAAAACTCCGACTACGCCGGTTCCTCCAAAATTAGTTGTGACGTCATATCCAAGCTTTCGAAGTTGGTCAGCGATCTTGGCTGCAGTCTTCTCCTCGTGATAGGAGAGCTCGGGATTGCGATGCAGATCGAGATAGAGAGCCTCGACCTGGGGATAAACACCATCAATCTCCGCGGAGGTAGCGTGCCAAGGCTCAGCAGCCCACGAAGCAGCAGAGAATGCAAGAAGGAGAATCGGTAGAAGTTTCATATTGTTCACGTGAGAGGCATTAAACCACAAAGGGCACGAAGGACCGATCTCCCCCGTCCGCTTTGGTGCTGCGGCTGGCTATTTTAGCGCCGGAGTAACGGCGCAATGCTGATCGAAGGCGGCCTTCAACTCCGCGGCGATGGCGGCGGCATCGCGAGTTTCAATCTGGTTGCGAGGCATCATATAGACGAGTTTGCCATCACGCAGAATCGCGATGCACGGCGAGGAGGGGGGATGTCCAGTGAAGTACGAGCGGGCTCGCTCGGTGGCTTCCTTATCTTGTCCCGCGAATACGCTTACGATGTTGTTCGGAATTGTTGGATGCTGCAGCGCAAGACGCACGGCAGGGCGCATACGGCCAGCAGCACATCCGCAAACGGAATTCACCACGACCATAGTTGCGCCCGGATAGCCTTGCAGGGCGCGGTCAACGTCCGCGGCGGTGCGTAGCTCTTCGATGCCCAGGCGCGTTAATTCCTCGCGCATGGGGACCACCATTATTTCGGGAAACATGAAATCTCCTTTTTCTTCGGTTGATCGCAATGGTTGAAATCAATGCTTGATCTCGTGGCCGATCTCCAAACCCGCTGGTGACCTCACATGTAGCCGCGTTCTCAATATGCCTGCACACGACGGACATGAGATGCTCTGTTAACTATAGAACGAATTCAGCTCTTCGGCTGCATGACGATTAAGGAAAACATTCCCCTGGCGCCGCTCACCACCCTGCAAGTGGGTGGGGCGGCACGCTATTTTGTCGAACTGAAGAGAGAAGATGAGATTCAGGAGGCCGTACAGTTCGCGAAAACGCGCAAGCTTCCGCTATTTGTGCTCGGCGGCGGAAGCAATTTAGTGATTGCCGATTCTGGCTGGCCAGGGCTTGTGCTGAGAGTCGCGATCGGAGGAATCCACACTGATCGGAACGATGCCGCCAGTGGCGCTGTGCTCTTCAGCGTGGGGGCGGGCGTCAATTGGGACGATTTCGTAGCGCAGGCGGTCGCGCAGAATTGCGCAGGCATCGAGTGCCTTAGCGGCATCCCCGGCAGCGTAGGCGGAACGCCGGTGCAAAATGTCGGTGCATACGGGCAGGAAGTTGCCGAGACCATTGAATCGGTGCGCGCGTTCGATCTGAAAGAAGATCGGGTTGTGGTTTTGCCCAATCCGGCATGTGGATTCCGTTATCGCAGCAGCATCTTCAACACTTCAGAACGTGGCCGTTACATTATCCTGCGGGTGAACTATCGCCTGAAGCGCGGGGGCGCTCCGAATTTAAAGTATGCCGATCTGCAAAAGCATTTCACTGCAATCGCCGGACGCAAGACTCCGCCATCGCTTACCGAAATTCGAGCGGCGGTTCGCGAAATACGGCGAAGTAAAGGCATGTTGATCGTCCCTAACGACGAAGATTGCCGCAGCGCTGGATCGTTTTTCAAAAATCCGGTCCTCAGCGCGGAGGAGTTCAAACAATTATCGACGCGCGCCCATTCTGAAGGGGTCGAAATTCCGAGCTACCCAGCGCTCGAGACGCAGCACAAAATATCTGCGGCATGGCTGGTTGAGCATTCGGGATTTTCCAAGGGATATGCGTCGGGAGCGGCCGGAATCTCTCACAAACATGCGCTGGCGATCATTAATCGCGGAGGCGCAAAGGCGAGCGACATCGTCGCATTGAAAGATGAGATTCAGAGCGCCGTACACGATGCGTGGGGAATTCTGCTTGAACCCGAACCGGTGTTTGTAGGGTTCTAAGGGGACGGCCCATTTCCTGTAGAGACCCAACTTGCAGTTTTTCGGAGACGGGCAAGTCCCATCTCTACAGAAAATAAGGGCGGCGCATCCGTAAGTGACGATTTCCCATGCCGGCCATGGGGGTTATCCGCTACCGCAAGATCCGCCCAGTTGTAGGATCGGTGAGTTCTCTCGCCCGCTTGAAAATCTTTAGGAACATCTCTTTAGTAAGCTTGCCGGTCTGCGTATTCTGATTCGATGGGTGGTAGGAGGCCAGCAAAACGTGCCGGTCGGGCAAATCGTATTCGGCGCCGTGGCGGAATTCATAACCCCGCTTGCTGATAATTAGCTTCCTGCGCATGAGGTAGTTGAGATAGGCCTCGAATGCTATTCTTCCGAGGGCAACAATAACGCGCAGATCTTTTAATCCTTCAAGTTCCCGTTCCAGGAATGTAGCGCAATTGGCTAATTCCTCGGGCAGAGGCTTGTTATCCGGCGGCGCGCAACGGGCGGCCGCGGTTATGTAGAGTCCGGTTAGAACCTGGCCATCGTCACGGGCAGTCGCGGTGGGGTAAAGGGCGAAACCGGTTTCGTGCAAGACTGGATACATGAATTTGCCAGAAGCGTCTCCAGTGAAAGGCCGTCCCGTACGATTAGAGCCGTGAGCGCCGGGTGCAAGGCCAAGAACCATCACACCAGCCCCGGGATCGCCAAAGCCGGGAACCGGTTTGCCCCAGTATTCGCAGTCGCGGTAGGCACGTCGCTTTTCGCGTGCAATCTGTTCGCGATATACAACCAGCCGTGGGCAGCGGGTACATGCGATGACTTCGGCGTTTAGAACCTTGAGCCAGACAGGAAGTGCCATTCGTAACTTTGTAATCCCACTGAATTTGTAATATGAAACTATTACCTGCAATTACAAAATTGTAAATTTTAGGCTACACGGTCTCCACAGCACTCGCACGCACAAATCTTCTCCTATAATGATAGAAAGCTGTAATCAGCCAAAACGCTTGGATCGTCGACGATTTCTCAAACAAGCTTTGATCGGAGGTGTGGGGTTAAGCTCTGCCGCCGCCGTAGATGGTTTCCTCATCGAGCCGCACCTCTCTGTCGCGGAGCACGTCAACATTCGCCTGCCGCGTCTGCCGCAGGCCTTCCAAGGGTTTCGCATTGTCCACATGGCCGACATGCACTTCGGCCCATTCATAGGGAAAGATCAGATCGAACGCGCAGTTCGACTGGCTCTGTTGTTCAAACCGGACCTCACCATCCTTACCGGCGATTTCGTCTCGCATCCTCTTTTTCAGCGCAATGGATTAGCAGGCGCACGCCATGCTGAGCCATGCGCGCAAGTTCTTCAGCATTTGACAGGCACTCCAGTTCTTTCCGTTCTTGGCAACCATGATTATTGGAACGGCGCCGATTTCGTAGCGGATGCCCTTGACAGCCATGGTCTCCGCGTCTTGCGCAACCAGCCAGTGCCGGTGGAGAAAGACGGTCAGAGAATCTGGATCATCGGCGTCGACGATGTTTACGAAAGATCGAATGACTTGCACGAAGCGCTTCGGGGAGTTCCGATCGACGAAACTAAAATCGTTGCGGTCCATGAGCCTGATTTCGCAGACGAGACTGCGCGGCATCCTGTTGATCTTCAGCTCTCGGGTCATTCCCATGGAGGGCAGGTTCGAATTCCTGGGTTGGGCGCGCCGGTTTTGCCGCCGCTCGGAACGAAATATCCGATCGGCTTGCGTCAAATCGGGAATCTGCAGCTCTACACCACGCGGGGAATCGGCGTCGTTAGCCCCCCGGTTCGCCTCAACTGTCCCCCTGAGGTGACGTTGATTACTTTAGTGAGTCCCTCATCCCTCTCCTCAGTTTGACGTTGCTCTTCGGGAGTCTTTACACTCAAGGTTGCGTAACAAGGTGTCGCAGCGGAACAAAGTTGTTCCGATTCTGCTGCCGCCGGCGCTTTGGAAAGGCGAATTGTGAGCCCCACTGAAACCAATGAAATTGCGAGCAAAGAAAGCGCCACCAAACGTGAGATCGAAGTTGAGATTCCAGTTGCGGATGTCAACCGGCAGACCGATACGCTGATCCAGAAATACCAGAAGATGGCTCGCATCCCGGGCTTCCGGCGTGGGCACGTCCCAGCGTCGATCATTCGCCAGCGCTTTTCCGAAGAGATCAAAACCGACATGGTGGAAGCCTTAATTCCGCGCTTCTTCCGCCAGGAAGCCGAGCGGCTTAGCTTGCATCCCGTATCGCAGCCGCGAGTGACTGACCTTCATCTTCACGAGGGTGAACCGCTGCGCTTTAAGGCGGCTTTTGAGGTGCTGCCAGAAATCGGCCTGGAGGGCTACAAAGAGTTGCGCGCTGATAAGCCGGAGATCGCGGTTTCTGAAGCAGATGTCGAGCAGTCGCTGGCTGATGTGCGCGAGCGTCATGCGACTTTCAATCCGATTGAGGGCCGTGCGTTAGCAGATGGCGATTTTGCCCAGGTCTCTCTCGATGGCAATCCCAAACCCGGTGCGGGCAAAACGGAGGACGGCCAACCCGTTCACATGGATGAAGTTCTTGTCGAAATCGCCGGCCAGAACACGATGCCGGAATTCACCGAAAACCTGCGCGGCACGAGTCCAGGGGACGAGCGCACATTCGACGTCAATTACCCGGAAGACACGCAGGACAAGCGTCTGGCAGGCAAGACATTCACCTACGTGGTGAAGGTGCAGGCAATCAAACAGAAGAGTCTGCCTGAATTGAACGATGAGTTCGCGAAGCAACTGGGCGAATTCCAAACAATCGACGACGTCCGAAAGGCCATCCGGGAGCAGATGGAATCCGAACGCAAGCATCAGGCGGAGCACGAAGCCAAAGACAAGCTTGTAGGAGAACTGATTCAGCGAAACGAATTCGAGGTCCCGGAATCATTGATTGAACAGCAAATCGACATCCGGCTTGAACGGGGACTGCGCGCGCTGGCGGCGCAGGGTCTGACGGCCGAGCAAATGAAAAAAATGGATTTGCCGCGCCTGCGTGCAGGGCAACGCGATCAGGCGGTCCACGATGTAAAAGCTGCGCTGCTGCTTGAAAGAGTGGCAGAAAAAGAAAATATTCAGGTCAGCGATGAAGAGCTGAACCAGGAACTGGAATCGCTGGCCAAACAATCAAAGCAAACGTCCGAAGCAGTGCGCGCTCGTTTGACACGGGATGGGGGTCTCGATAGGATACGAACACGAATCCGCAACGAGAAGACCCTCGAATTTCTGTATCACCAGTCCGCGTAACTCAAAAAATGAGGCGGACCATTTCGATCCTCCCTAAGTAACGAGACCGACTTGAGGGCAGGAGTGTGGAAAGGCTGAACGTGAATTCCAATTCCAGTTCCAGTTCCAGTTCCAGAGAGGGGCAGATGATGCTGGTACCGATGGTAATCGAGCAGACCGGACGCGGTGAGCGTGCCTATGACATTTATTCCCGTTTGCTGCGCGACAATATCATCTTCATCGGCACGCCGATTGATGACAATATCGCCAACCTCGTAATCGCCCAGATGCTGTTCCTGGCGCAGGAAGATCCCGAAAAGGATATTCAGCTCTACATCAATTCACCGGGCGGTTCGATCACGGCGGGCATGGCCATCTACGACACGATGCAGTATGTAAAGAACGACGTAACCACAATTTGCATCGGCCAGGCCGCTTCGATGGCAGCATTGCTGCTTTCGGCCGGCCAAGCCAAGAAGCGGCTGGCTCTCCCAAATTCACGCATCCTGATTCACCAGCCTTCAATGGGTGGACTTTCCGGCCAGGCAACCGATATCGATATTCATGCGCGTGAGATCCTGCGTATGAGGGAGATTACTAATCAGTTACTGGCCAAGCACAGCGGTCAAAAGCTGGATAAAGTGGAAAAGGACGTGGAACGCGATTTCATTATGAATTCGCAGCAGGCTAAGGAATACGGAATCATAGACGATATCATCTATAAGACGAGATAGAGGGCGAGTTAGAGGTATATGGTCGGGAGCTTCTGCCCGATCATCGCCAGCGGGTCTCGGCGTTAGCGGAGTCGGTCGTGGGCGTAAGCCCCGAGACAAGACCAGGCTCCTAGAAAAGGAGTAAAGCCGAGTGAAAACCAGATCGGGCTCGGAAGAGATGTTGCGCTGTTCGTTCTGCCATAAATCACAGGACGCGGTAGCGAAACTGATCTCGTCGCCGAGCGACTACCCACGGGCATACATTTGCGACGAGTGCGTTGCCGTCTGCAACTCGATCCTCGAAGACGACCGCACTGCGACTCCTGCGGCTGCGGTTCCGAACCAACTGCCGAAACCGCAGGAGGTAAAAACCTTCCTCGATGAATACGTGATCGGGCAGGAACAGACGAAGAAGAAGCTCGCCGTCGCCGTCTACAACCACTACAAACGCATCTACATGAATCGCCAGCGCGGCAGCGATGGCGTCGAACTGACCAAGTCGAACATACTTCTGATCGGACCGACCGGAACGGGCAAGACGCTTCTGGCGCAGACGCTCGCCCGCATGCTTGACGTTCCCTTCGCCATCGTGGACGCGACCACTCTGACCGAGGCGGGGTACGTTGGTGAGGACGTCGAGAACATCATTCTTAAGCTGCTGCAGGCAGCCGAAGGCGACGTTAACCGAACACAGACTGGCATCATCTATATCGACGAAATCGACAAGATCGGGCGCAAGGACGAGAATCCGTCCATCACGCGCGATGTCTCAGGCGAGGGCGTGCAACAGGCGCTGCTCAAGATCCTCGAAGGCACGATCGCGAACGTTCCGCCGCAAGGCGGACGCAAGCATCCGCATCAGGAATTTACGCCGGTCGATACTACTAATATCCTCTTTATCTGCGGCGGGGCATTCGTCGGTCTGGAGAAGATCATCGGACGGCGCATCGGCAAGAAGGCTCTCGGCTTCCGCACCGGAGCGGAGGAGGAAACCGAACAGACGGTTGCGTCATCCAAACGCAATTTTGAACTGGTATCAGAGGCGCAACCCGAGGACCTGATCAAATTCGGCCTAATCCCCGAGTTTGTTGGGCGCCTTCCCGTAATGGGAGTGTTGCAGCAATTGGACGAAAACGCGCTGGTCGAAATTTTGACGCGCCCAAAGAACGCGATCGTGAAACAATACCAACGGCTGTTTGAGTTTGAAAACGTCAGGCTGAAGTTCAGCGACGATGCAAACCGGGCAATCGCTCGGCAAGCCATGGCGCGCAAGGTGGGCGCTCGCGGCTTGCGAATGATCCTCGAGGAGCTCATGCTGGAGTTGATGTACAGTCTGCCCAGCCAGAAGAAGGTCAAGGAATTTGAAGTAACTTGCGAGATGGTGGAAAAGCGGAATGTCTCGCTGGCGATGATCGAGAAGGCAGCAAGCTAGATTGACGGTTGGTCATCAGTCGCTAGTCGCTAGTGGTTTGCCAACGGTGTAGTAGGACCAGAGACGGGAGACTCAGTGTCGAACCCTAAAGAGAAGTTCGAAAGCAAGAAATTGCCCATGATGCCAATTCGGGATGTGGTCATCTTTCCGTACATGATGACTCCCTTCGTCGTGGGCCGCGAATCGAGCGTGCGAGCGCTCGAGGAAGCTCTGGCCAGCGATAAAAAAATATTTCTTGCGACTCAGCACGACGCCAGCATCGACGAACCGAAAGCTGGAGACATTTTCCAGGTCGGGACCATCGTCAACATTGTTCAGAGTCTCAAGCTTCCCGATGGCAACATTAAAGTTCTGGTCGAAGGCATCGAGCGCGGCAAGATTCTGCAAGTTATCGAGATCGACGGCTATTTGCAGGCGACGGTGCGGGTAGCACGATATGCAACCGAGACAACGGCGCAGATTGAAGCGGGCATGCAGCGCGTCACGGGCATGTTCGAACAGTATGTGAAGCTCTGCCAGTCGTTGAATTACGAAACCATGATCGCGGCCGTGCGCATGGAAGATCCGGCAAAGCTGACCGACACCATTGCGGCCAATCTTCAGCTCTCGATCGAAGAAAAGCAGGGGCTGCTGGAAATTTTCGATCCCGCCGAGAGATTGAATCGCATCGGCGACGTGCTCGATGTCGAGATCGAAAAGCTCAACATGGATCGCACCATCCAGTCTCGTGTAAAGCGGCAGATGGAGAAGGCGCAGAAAGAGTATTACCTCAACGAAAAGATCAAGGCCATCCAAAAAGAGCTGGGACGCGGCGAAAAGAGCGAATTCGATGAACTGAAGAAAAAGGTCGAATCCGCGGGCATGCCGAAGGACGTTCGCGACAAGGCGATTCAGGAATTAAAGAAACTGGAAGCGATGCCGCCAATGTCGGCAGAATCGACTGTTTCGCGAAATTATCTCGACTGGCTGCTGGCGGTGCCCTGGAAGAAACGGTCGAAAGAAATTCGCAATATCACGCGTGCTGAGAAAACTCTGAACGAAGACCATTATGGCCTGGAGAAAATCAAGGAACGCATCCTTGAATTTCTGGCCGTTCGCCAGTTGGTGAAAAATCCCAAAGGTTCGATTTTGTGCTTCGTTGGACCTCCGGGCGTGGGCAAGACTTCGCTTGGAATGTCGATCGCCAAAGCGACTGGACGCAAGTTCGTTCGCATGTCGCTTGGCGGCGTGCGCGATGAGGCGGAGATCCGCGGCCATCGCCGAACTTATATCGGCGCTTTGCCTGGGCAGATTATCCAGATGATGAAAAAGGCCGGGACCAAAAATCCGGTCTTCATGCTGGATGAAGTCGACAAAATGTCGATGGACTTCCGCGGCGACCCTTCGGCGGCGCTGCTTGAAGTTCTCGATCCTGAACAAAACTTCATGTTCGTCGATCATTACCTTGACGTGGAGTACGACCTGTCGCAAGTCTTCTTTGTCGCCACGGCGAACGTGATGCACACGATTCCGCCTGCGCTGCAGGATCGCATGGAAGTGCTGCGCCTGCACGGGTACACCGAGCCGGAAAAAGTCGAGATTGCAAAACAGTTTCTCGTCAAGAAGCAGATGGCGCAGGCCGGATTGACGGAAAAAAATATTCAGTTTTCCGATGATGCGATTCGTCAGATCATTCGTGGTTTCACGCGCGAAGCCGGAGTACGCAACCTGGAGCGCGAAATCGGCAACGTCTGCCGCAAAGTTGCGCGCAAAGTGGTGAAAGAAGGCGCTGGCTTCACGGCCGCGGTCCAACCGGACAAGATTGGCGAATACCTTGGCGTTCTGAAGTTCCGTGACACGCTTGCCCACGAGAAGAGCGAAATTGGCCTGGTAACAGGCTTGGCGTGGACCGAGGTCGGCGGTTCGATTCTCAGCACCGAAGCTGCGGTTGTGGACGGTAAAGGCAAGCTGACCTTAACCGGCCAACTGGGCGACGTGATGCAGGAATCGGCGCAGGCTGCCATGTCATACATACGCTCCCGCGCGGCGCGACTGGGACTGGCCCGCGATTTCTACCGCACTCTCGATATTCACGTACACGTTCCTGAAGGCGCAATTCCGAAAGACGGCCCGTCGGCCGGAATCACCATTGCGACCGCGCTCGCCAGCGCATTGAGCCGGATTCCGGTGCGCCGCGATCTTGCCATGACCGGCGAAATCACCTTGCGCGGCAAAGTCCTTCCCATCGGCGGACTGAAAGAGAAACTTCTCGCTGCGCATCGCGCGGGATTATTTGAAGCGATTCTGCCTAAGGAGAACGAAAAAGATGTGGCTGAGGTGCCGGAGAATCTGCGCAACGCGATGAAGTTGCATTTCGTCGACAACATGGACCAGGTGCTGGCGGTCGCACTAGAGGGTACATTGCCGCAGATGCCGTCCGATACGGAGACGATGGCCCCTATTGCCACGCCCCCGACGGCGGAGATTCCTACGGCTCGGCAATAAGCTCCCTGTAACCCAACAGGCCCGAGAATCCACTCCTATTCTGGCTCTGTCGACTTGCCTACTGACCTACCCACGAGGCCGCGGAAGCGGCGTTAAAATGTAGCGTTAAAATATAGCTATGGAGCCGAAATCCAGCGGCCGATTTCGATTCAGCCTGAAGGGATCGGCAGGCCTGATCGTCGCCGTTGCTGTGGTTGCGGTTCTGCTGATTGCTCTGCCGGCTTATCGCTGGTTTTTCCTGATCAGCGTTCTGATTGGACTGATCATCGCAGGCGGGCTTTCATTGTGGCACAAGCTGCATCCCATCAAGGAAGCCGAGGTCCATAATAAACGTCCACTCGGGCTTTAGGTTTGCGCGCCGCAGACTTCTTCTTTGTCGACTCGCGCTTTGTCGACTCGCGCAAACTTTACTACCTGCGATTGCTGAACAGATGTCCCAGCTTCTCTTGCTTCGTCTTCAAATAATCTTCTGTGAGCGCCGTGGGCGCGACTTCGCAGGGCACGCGCTCGGTGACCTGGATGCCGGCGCGTTCGAGAGCGCCAACTTTGTCGGGATTATTTGAAAGCAGGCGCACGCGGCGAATGTCGAGGGCTTTCAGGATTTCTACCGGCATCAGGAACTCGCGCTGGTCCGCCTTGAAACCCAGACGCTCGTTCGCCTCCACTGTGTCCAGGCCGCTATCCTGCAGGGCGTAAGCCTGAAGTTTCGCCATCAGGCCGATGCCGCGTCCTTCCTGCTGTTCATAAATCAATACGCCGGCGCCTTCACGGGCAATCATGGAGAGGGACATTTCAAGTTGCTGGCGGCAATCGCAGCGCAGCGAGCCGAAAACATCGCCGGTCAGGCATTGCGAGTGGATGCGCACGAGCGGTGACCCGGAGTGCACCTCGCCCATGACCAGCGCGACGGCCTCTTCAGTTTTGGCGCCGTTGCCGGCACGTGTCGTAAACCCGTGAATCAGGAAATGCCCCCAGCGCGTCGGGAAGTCGGCGGACGCCACCTGTTTTACCTTTAGAGAACTCACAGTTAAATTATAGCCTCGAACTGGAATGGCTCACGGTGTGTGCGGACATGCCATGGGTGATCTGGCGTAGGCGAAATCTGGCGCCCACTGATAATGATAAAATCGAAAGCCAGAGTCAAGAAAACCTGCCGACAGTGCGGGGCTATAGCTCAGCTGGGAGAGCGCATCGTTCGCAACGATGAGGTCGTCGGTTCGAGCCCGACTAGCTCCACCAAATTCGAGCATCTCATTTACGAGCATCTCAATAGGAAATGGAAAGTTCCAGCCCAAGCTTAGCTGTCCGCACGGAAAATGTTTGCCGTCATTATCAGATGGGGCAGGCATTGGTGCGCGCGGTGGATGGGATCTCGATCGACATTCGGGCCGGGGAATTTGTGGCGCTGCTGGGAGCCTCGGGATCGGGTAAATCGTCGCTGCTAAATCTGGTTGCCGGGCTGGACCGGCCCACCTCTGGGACGGTGATCATCCACGGAAATAACCTGGCTTCGCTCTCGCGCGAGGAGCTGGCGAAGTATCGCCTGCATACGGTTGGAATGGTCTTTCAGTCTTTTAATCTCATCCCCAGCATGTCTCTGCTGGAAAATGTCGAGCTGCCTATGCGGTTTGCCGAGGTCGATCGCGGCGAGCGTTCGGCTCGGGCGCGGCAGGCGCTCGAACGGGTGGGATTAAGCGGACGGCTCGCGCATCGGCCGATGGAACTTTCGGGCGGCGAACAGCAGCGCGCTTCGTTGGCGCGGGCGCTTATCAACCATCCCAAGTTGCTTTTGGCGGACGAACCAACGGGCAATCTGGATAGCCGGACGGGCACCGAGATTATGGAGCTGATTCGCGGCTTCAATCAATCGCTTGGGATGACCGTGTTGATGGTTACGCACGAACAGGCGCTGGCTGAGAAGTACGCGGGGCGGATGGTGCATCTGGCGGATGGAAGGATGGTCGATGATGTTTCCAGAGACGATGTTTCCAAAGATAACGCTTCGAAAGGCCAAGATGAACCGCGAATTGATAATGAGGTTAATGAAATCGCGCCCAATGCAATTGAGCCCAAGGTCTCGCCGGCGCCGCGGAGAGAAGTACGATGAAGTTTTACGATGTCACCGACCTTGCCGTCCGCAACCTGCGTGAGTCGATCTTTCGCAATTCACTGACTACGATTGGCATCTCGGTGGGTGTGGCGTCGCTGGTGGCGATGCTTTCGCTTGGCATAGGTCTGCAGCAACTGGCTTCGCGGCGACTGCAGAAGTCTGGTCTGTTTGACACTGTGATGGTTACGTCCAGGCGGGACATACGCAACTTTCGCGAGCAGCGAGAGGAAGGACCCACACCAGCAGAGAGCCCGGCTCTTGATGAATCGGCTCGACAGAAGATTGCGCAACTGCCCGGCGTTGCGGAGGCATATCCTGATATTCGGTTCGTTACCGAGTTGCGCTTTGACGGCAAACCGCACTTGACCATGGTGGCGGGCATTCCCTTCTCTGCGCGGAATAACAATGACGCTTTCGATGGAATTCAGGGCCGATTCTTTTCGTCGGATGCGGCTTCGGAGGTCATCCTGCAAAAGGCATTTGCCGAAGAATTACAGGGCATACGGCCGAAACCGGGTTCGGATAACACAAATATTGCCGACCTTGCCAAAGCTTTACTTGGGAAAGAGCTAACGATGCGCTATTCGGAGCGCACCGCGCCTGCTTCAAACTCGCCTCCTTCAAACTCATCGTCAGCGACGCCGAGCGCACCTCAATCCCCCAGCGAAAGCCGGGACGCAGCTTACTCGGTGATTTCTCGCGAACAAGCTTTGAAGATTGTGGGGGTGACCGATCTCGATCCAGATAGCATGCGCGGGACGGCGCGGGCGCGAGTATTCCTGCCGCTGAAACTGGCGCAGGACCTGCACGTAATGCAGTCCGGCACGCGCGATGTTTCGCTGTCGCCGAGCGGTGCGCCAGCCTATACCTCACTTAGCGTGCGGGTGAAGGAATCCCAACCAGGTTCCGGACGTTGAAGATGCGATCAAGAAGATGGGATTCGGAGCTTTTTCGCTGGTCGATGCCACTCGCAGCATGCGCCAGTTTTTTGCGGTGCTTGATGGCTTCCTGGCGATCTTCGGAAGCCTGGCGCTGGCTGTTGCTTCCATTGGTATCGTGAATACGCTGGTCATGGCTATTCTCGAACGGCGGCGCGAAATCGGAATCATGAAAGCCATTGGCGCCAGCGATGCTGACGTGCGCGGGCTCTTCTTTGCGGAAGCGGGCGCGATGGGGTTGGTGGGCGGCACGGTCGGGGGTCACGCTCGGTTGGGTGATCGGACGGTTGATCAATTTCGGAACGAACGTTTATCTCGAACGCCAACATTTTCCTCCGGCGCAGATCTGGTCGGTGCCGCTGTGGCTGGTTCTTGGCGCGATCGCTTTTTCTGTGGTTGTGAGCCTGGTGTCGGGGCTGTATCCGGCATCCCGCGCGGCGCGCCTTGACCCCGTACAGGCCCTCCGTTACGAGTGAACCGGTCGAAGTGGAGGCGGGCGCATTCGTCCGTCCCAGCCATCCGGCGGCGGATAAACCCGATCCTTGTAGACTGGATACATGCGTGGTTGTTGGGGATGGCTTTCGCTGTTTCTTGTTTCTCTTCTAACCTGTCAGGCGCACGCTCAGGGTCGTATCGACTGCAATGCGCTGGAAAGTCACGTTCTCGGCCAGACCGTCCACTACTGCGTTATGCTGCCACCCGATTACGACGCTGCCAGTCGCGGACCTTCTCCGCGGCGTTATCCCATACTTTATTTTCTTCATGGACTGGGCGACAACGAACAGACATTTTTCAAAAGCGGGGGATGGGACCTGGTTCAGGATCTGCGGCAGCAGGGAAAGATCTCCGATTTTCTTATTGTCGTGCCCGAGGGCAGGCGCAGCTTCTATATCAACTCCGCGGATGGACGGGTGCGCTACAACGATTTCTTCATCCACGAGTTTATGCCATACATCGAATCGCAGTATTCGATTCGGCGTGAGCGCTCCGCCCGAGGCATCAGCGGCGTCTCCATGGGCGGATATGGGGCGCTGCGATTTGCCTTTGCTTATCCGCAGCTATTTTCGTCGGTTAGCGCGCAAAGCGCCGCGCTCGTTACCGAGTCGCCGCGGGACTTGGAGGCAATGCAGGCATCGCCGCAGCGGGATCGCGAGCTTGGAGTGGTATTCGGAAACCCGATCGACATCCATCACTGGAACATGAACAATCCTTTTGTTCTCGCCAAGCGGAACCGGTCATCGATAAAGGCCACAAAGCTGGCTATCTATTTCAACTGCGGCGATGAGGACGAATTTGGATTTGAAAAGGGAGCCGAGGCGCTTGATCGGCAATTGACGTCTGAGGGTATCGCACACGAATTTCACCTTTATCCCGGAAACCACAGCGCGGAATATTTTTTGTCGCACCTTGGTGAAACTTTAATGTTTCATACGCGCGCATTTGCCGCGGCAAAATAACGGTTCTTGGCCCGCAAGAAAATATTTCGTATCGTGAGATCATCGAACGTAACGCAGTAATGCGCCAGATCGTGATCTGCCAAATCGGGCATGGGATGGGGTACGGCGGCGCACATGGATGGGTGACCGAAATCACAGCACGTTGAGTCAGCGCGCCAGCATAATGAAAATGAAATTCAATTTCATAATGCTGAGGTTTGGTCTTGAACTCATCTACGATTGAATGCACCGGGAAAAAGGTTGAGCGTAACATGCGTCGGCTCGTCATTTCGTTTCTGCTTCGCGGCGTTTGCTGCACGATTGGTCTGGCTTGTTTGCCAATGATGTTGTCGGCAGCCGCCAGTGGCAGTCTCTCAGGGACGTTGAAAGATTCGAGCGGCGCCGTTATTCAAGGGGCAACCGTCACGCTAGTCAATACTGCCCTTAAGTCAGAATACAAAGCGATTTCTAACGGCCAGGGATTCTATTCGTTCCCTACGCTTCAAGTTGGCCATTACGATCTCACCATTGAAGCCACAGGTTTCAAGACGCAGAAGAGGACGAATCTGGCGGTCGATACCGATGCGGCGCTCAACCTGGACGCTTTGCTCGTCTTGGAACGCGTCGATGAGAACGTCTCGGTAACGGCTGAGGCGGCAAGCGCGGAGGCGGAAGTCGATACCGTTGCAACCCATCTCGGCGAACTTGTAACCGGCTCGCAGATGACGGCGCTGCCATTGAACGGACGAAGCTATACCGATCTATTGCCGATCCAGCCTGGGGTCGCACCGGTCTCAACCTTGCTGCCGAATTCGGTGATCATGGCGGGAGTGACCGGAGGCCTTTCGCCGTCCGGCGATTTGAACCCGGGAAATTTATCGATTGACGGCCAGAGAGAGTCGTCGAACGGCTTTCTGGTGGACGGAATCGATGTGCAGGAGCATATGAATGGCGGAACGTCCATCGTGGCAAACCTCGACTCAGTCGATGAATTCCGCGTTCTGACTAACAATTTCGATCCGGAATATGGCAACTACAACGGCGGCATGGTCACAGTTATCACGAAGTCGGGAAGCGATTCATTCCACGGCAATCTGTTTGAGTTTTTACGCAACACGGCTTTAGACGCCCGCGGATACTTTGATCCGAGTCGGCCGGTCTTCCGGCAGAATCAGTTTGGCGGCACCATGGGCGGCCCGGTGAAGCACCAGAAGGTATATTTTTTTGGAGACTATCAGGGCACACGAACCAACGAAGGCGTGGAAACTGGCGATATCTCGGTCCCTTCGCTACAAGATCGACTTGGGAACCTCGCAGATATGGTCGGTTCTTTGACGGGAGCAGTGAGCGGAAGCAACATCGCCAGCTTGCTCTCGGCCAAGTTGGGTTATACGGTAACCTCCGGCGAACCTTACTCGCAGGTTTTTCCGAATGCAGTGATTCCGACGAAAGCATGGTCGGCGCCGGCGCTCGCGTTGCTGCCATACATTCCGTCGCCGAACATTGGCACCGATCAATTTTCCACAGCAGCGTTTCCGCAGACCGTTCGCGACGATAAGGCGTCTGGACGGGTCGATGCCAACCTCGGGCGGTGGGGCCAACTCTCCACATACTATTTCTTTGACGATTACAGCCTGGACAATCCGTATCCGGGTCAGCAAGGCGGGGCTAGCATTCCCGGCTTTGATGCGCTCACCTTCGGACGCGCGCAACTCGTAAGCCTCGGAGACGCGAAAGTTTTCGGCAGCGGCACGGTCAACGAACTCCATGCGGGCTTACTCCGTTACGCCAATGTGATCGGACAGCCGCATGGCGGACCCTGGGCGTGGGTCTGGCCGCGCAAGGTTTCGTGACCAACGGCATTCCGGGTTTTACGGTGCAGGCGCCGCAGTTTTTAGGCGTTGAAAATATTGTTTTCCCTTCTTTCGTTATGGGGGTTCCAATTACCAACGAAACGCAAAACAACAATACGCTTTATCTAAGTGACACGATTTCCAAAGTGATCCGCACTCACACTCTAAAATTTGGCGGCCAATTTCATTGGGATCAGGTGAATGAGCATCCCGAACGCGACTTTCAACGGAACCTTCAATATCGATGGCACTGAAACCGGCTCTCCGTTTGCCGACTTCCTGATTGGAGTGCCAAGCAATTTCACGCAATCATCCGGCCAGCCTTTCTACCTGAGAAATCGATATGCGGGACTTTTTGCGCAAGACAGCTGGCGAGCGCGCACCGATCTGACCATCAACGTCGGGCTGCGTTGGGATTACATCATGCCGTTCTGGGAGAAGTACAACCAGGTTCAGACCATCATTCCGGGAAGGCAGTCGGTGCTTTATCCAGGCGCGCCAGAGGGCTGGTAGTTCCCGGTGATCCTGGAATTCCGAGTACCATTTCGCCGGCAAAAGGAGATAACTTCGCTCCGCGAATTGGCATTGCATACGCGCCGAAATTCGATGGCGGAATCCTGGAGAAAATTTTTGGCGACAGCGGGAAAAGCAGCATTCGGTCCAGCTATGGAATCTACTATACGGCATTTCCAGGGCTGTCGGCCGGCGTAATGTACGCCGTCCCTCCCTTTGGTTATAACTACCTGACACCGCAGCCGCCACTGTTTGCGACACCGTTCGTCAACGCGGCTGACGGCGGGGAGAATACGAATCCGTTTCCTTTAACGTTTCCTCCGCACAATGTATCGGCGAAGAATCCGGATACTACTTTCAATCTGGCCGGCGGTAATTCCCTATCTCCGGCGACGCTTCTTTTTACTATCGCAATACCGTTCCGTATACCGAAAATTACATGTTTTCGGTTGAACGGCAGATCACGACCAGCACGCTACTAACCATGAGTTATGTGGGAAATCAAGGGCATCACATTCTCGCGGTAGTATCGACAAACCCTAGCGATCAGGCTCTTTGCCTTAGCTTAAGCCAGCCAAGTGAAGTAGCTCCCGGCAGTCCAACCTGCGGCCCCTTTGCTGAAGATGCTGTCATTACCAGCAGGACTGGACAGGTCTATCCCGGAACCCGCTTCGGCTTAGGCCCCAACTACGGAGAAGATACCGCGCAAAAAACCATCGAAAATTCGAGTTACAACGCTCTCGAGACCAATTTGCGCTATGTCGGAAGGAAATCGGATTTCCTGGTGGGATACACCTATAGCAAATCTATCGATCAAGGTTCAAACCTCGGCGAGCAGCTCAATCCCTTGAACCTCGCTGCAACCCGGGCGATTTCGGCCTGGGACATGCGGCACAACTTTGTCGCGAGCTACAAGGTGACCCTGCCTTTTGACCAACTTTTTAAGCGATCGGATCGTTTGACCGATGGATGGAGCATCGCTGGCAGCACGCGTTTCAGCACTGGCCTCCCCGTGACCCTGTACGACGACTCAGATAAGTCTCTGCTGGGAACGCTGGGCAATGGCATCAACAACTATCTCCTGGATACGCCGGAGTATCATGGAGCACCGCTCGATATCAATACCAATCCCAGAAATGGCCGCCCAGAGTTCAATAACACGCCGGCGGCGTTCACCACGGAGACACTTGGACAATTGGGAAATGTTCCGCGTCGATTCTTCTACGGTCCCGGAATCAGTAACTTTGACATGACGCTGACCAAGATGTTGAAAGTAACCGAGTCGAAATCGTTGGAGTTTCGGCTGGAAGCATTCAACGCATTCAATCATGCTCAGTTCTATGGTCCGGCTGCGGTTGACGGCGAAGTGAACGATCCCCATTTTGGCGAAATTGTCAGCAATGCCGCACCACGTTTGGTTCAACTCGGCGCGAAGTTCGCTTTCTGAAAAAATAAACAGGAAGGTGAGTCGTGAAGCAAGTCCGCGCGGAATAAGGCCATTATTGAATTTCCTGGAAGAGCAACGTAGGATACCAACTGCAAGGAGAACCTATGGCCGAGCAACAAACTGGTCACAAACATCCCGACACTGAACAGCGTATCAAATCCCTCGAAGAACAACTGAAGAAGGTTCAGAACGAGGTCCGGGATCTCCAACAAAAACTCCAGACACACGATCATCCCCACAGCCATTGAAGCTGCGCTTCGATGACGGGAATTTCCTTTTCCTAATTGTGCTTCGTTTCCTTTCGATCCTGAGTTAATATGTAGCAAGTATGGACCGCAGTATTCGCAGTTTGACGGATCCCATCGCAGGACCTCCAATCGGAGAGCGCCGCCGCAATCTTCGTCATAAACTTCACACTCCGGTATATGCAAGTTTTAACGGTCCACAAACCGGCATGGTGGTGGACCTTAGCGAATTGCTGAATTTGAACGAAGAAGGTTTCGCCGTCCAAACCGGCGAGCGACTGGATGTAAAACGAGCGGTAACCGTCTGCCTCGATCTGCCCGAAACCAAAAATTACCTTCATTGCACTGGCCAGGTGATATGGAGCGATGACACTGGACGCGGGGGCATCCGCTTTTCCCCGCTTTCCGAGAGGTCGCGGCAGGTTTTAAAGGAATGGCTCTTCGCCAATTTAATGATCGGGTGCTCCAATCATTCTGCTCGAAGCGAACAACGGGCGCAGCGCGCGGAAGAGAAGTCACTGAAGCCGGCGCCGCTCGCAAACGCTCCCAGACTTGTGCCGATATCGGATGGCAGCGCAACGCTTGCAGCCGTCGAAGCGGTACGCCTGGTGATTCGCGATATTGGTAATGATCTCGAGGCAATTTTGCAATTGGTCACCGAGCGAGCTTTGGCCTTCACTGGAGCCAGTGGCGCAGCACTAGCGCTTATCACAGATGGAAAGATGATATGCCTGGCGCGAGCGGGCGACCAGGCTCCGCCGCTCGGAGCGACTGTGGACGTGAAGCAAGGATTATCCGGAGAGTGCGTTCGACGAAGGCTGCTGGTTTCGTGCGAGGATACGGAGAACGATCCGCGTGTCGACCCTGAAGTTTGCCGGGCACTAAACATTCGTTCGCTGATGGCGGCGCCCATCGCGGCCGATCTGCAGGTGATCGGTTTGCTGGAGATTTTCTCTCCGCAGGCACGGCGTTTCGTTGATGTCCATGCGGTGGTTTTGGAGCGCCTGATCGAGTTAATCCCGAAAACTCGCGAAGAAAAAACATTATCGAAACCTACGTCAGGTGAAACACCGATACGGTCAAAAACGATTTCTGGTCAATCGCATTCCAATAGTTTAGATACCGCTCCGAACGAGGCCACTTCGATCCATACGGGGCCTGAGGCCTTTCTGGAGCCGGGAATTGAAAGCGAAAAAACTTCTGACAACTTTCATGAACAAAACGCATTTGAGCCTGTTTCGGAGGAGGCGCCGGCTATCGCCCCAGAGGCGCGCTCCCGGTTGGTTTATCGCGCGCTGATGGGGATGGCAATCGTCGCGATTTTTGTCGTGCTTGGGTACCTGGTCGCCCCTGTGATTGATAAACGGTGGGCAGTTTCACCGCAAGCTTCGCAGCGATCGTCTTCTGGAGGACCACATCTGGAGTCGTCTGGACCATCGACTGGGTCTGCGAACGACTCGGGAACGGACTCCACTTCGGCAGCGTCAGGGCAGCAGTAGCGCCAATGTGCAATTAAACTACCTGACCGAACTGCGCAACCTCGCCGCTCAGGGAAATGCAGATGCCGAATGGCAGTTGGGGGCGCGCTACCACAATGGAGACGGCGTACTGAAGGATGACGTGCAGGCAATGCAATGGTTTCAGCGCGCCGCTGAACAAGGCCACGTTTCAGCCGAGGCTACGCTGGGCGCTTACTATTGGGCAGGACGGGGAGTTCCTCAGGATCTCTCCAAAGCTTACTTCTGGTCGGCGGTTGCGTTCGCCCAGGGCGATGAAAATAGCAAACCTCGGCTTGACGGGTTATCTACCCAAATGACGCGCGAGCAAATTCTCGCGGCTCAGCAACAAGCCGACGCCTGGATCCGCAACCTTAACGTACGAATTTAAGTCGACTGCGAACTGAATCTCCGCCTCATTTCATTTACTCCTAGTCCATCAAAATCCAAGGCCAGACAGACCCAATTCGTCCGCGTAGAATATAGCTGTGGCCACATTGCACGACATCCTGACTGCGGACGCAAGGGTCCGCGAAGGCGATCCCGCTCTTTGGGAAAAATGGATCGCAACCGGGTGCGTTGCTATGCCTGCGGCCACTGCTGCCCTATTCCGGATGGACAGCCCGGTGTGTGCAAGGTTCGCTTCAACCATGGCGGAACGCTCTACGTTCCCTGGGGATATGTTGCCGGAGTTCAGTGCGATCCGATCGAGAAGAAGCCATTTTTTCATGCTTATCCGGGAGCATTGGCTTACAGCTTCGGCATGTTGGGCTGCGATCTGCATTGTTCTTACTGTCAGAACTGGGTGACGTCGCAGGCACTGCGCGATCCGGAGGCTGTGTCGCCGCCGCTCGAAGCCGATCCGGAATCGCTGGTCAAAGATGCGCTGGCTCAAGGCGCGAAGGTTGTGGTCAGCACTTATAACGAGCCGTTGATCACGAGCGAGTGGGCGGTTGCGGTTTTTCGCCAGGCGCGCGAGGCGGGCTTGCTCACTGCGTTTGTTTCGAATGGCAACGGAACTCCGCAAGTGCTCGAATATCTTCATCCCTGGATTGATCTTTACAAGGTCGATTTAAAGAGCTTCGACGACCGCCACTATCACGAGCTGGGCGGACGGCTGGGGCCGATTCTCGACACTATACGAAGCTTGCATAAGATGGGCATATGGCTGGAGATCGTGACTTTGCTCATTCCCGGCTTTAACGACCGCGACGATGAATTGACGAGGCTGACAGAATTTTTGGCCGGCGTTTCGCCCGATATTCCGTGGCATGTCACGGCCTTTCATCAGGATTACAAAATGACTTCGCCGGCTGATACGCGTCCGGAGGACTTGCTGCGCGCTGCCGCGATTGGCCGTCGAGCTGGATTGCGCTACATTTACGCCGGCAATATTCCCGGGCAGGTGGAAGGACTGGAAGATACTCATTGCCAGCGGTGCGGTGAATTGCTGATCCAGCGCTTTGGATATTTGATCGAAAAATACAGGCTGACACCGGAGGGCAACTGCCCAGCGTGCCGCGCCCCGCTTCCTGGCCGCTGGTCGAAGAAATTCGATGGCCAGGTTGCGTCGGCGCCTTTTGTGCCCCGCAGGCGGGCGCAATTGGTTAAAATCCTCTCGCAACAATAATCCACATTCATGCGCACGGCAAAATCATTGCTGCTGGCGGTTTTGTTTTGTCTCGGGCTGGGCTGTTCGCCGCGCGATTTTCTGACACGTCGGTTGGCCGCGGATTTGATTTCTGCCTCAGACACGTTCAAAGCGCCGCAGATGTTCTGGATCAGGACCGGCCTAGTTTCAAATAAAGACTTCAGTTCGCCCGAATTTCTGGTGTTACAAAGCCGCAGCTGGATCATAGGAACCGAACAGAGGTGTCGCGAAGGAATTGAACCTCCGCCTTGCTGGGATGTGGCGCTCACGCCGCTCGGAGTGGACACGATTCGGCCCTTGATTTCTGGAGCGTTGCCCGAGAGCGGGCCCATCGCAATCCAAGTTGCGCGCCGGGAACTGGTGAACATTTCCGGGATCAGCAAAAACGGTGCCTTCGCCGATGTCGAGTTCGTTTGGCATTGGAGTCCGATCAATCAGGTAGGAGCAGCACTTTACGATACTGGCGTCCACTATCGCTCGACTGTCGGATTCCGTAGCTATGACGATGGCTGGCGCCTGGTGGATCAAAATATTCGCAGCAACCAGCCGCTGGAGGACGCACTGCGAAACGCACAACCTGCTGCACCGTAAACGTCCTCGCATTCGGGAGATCATTACAAGTTGGTCACGAAATTCTAGAAAACCTATGCAACGAACACTTATGCGACGATCGATCTTGCCTGTGTTACTCGTCTCCCTCGTTTTTAGTTCTGTCTTTGAAGTTGCTTTTGGTCAAAGCGCAAAGCCCAAGCTCACTCTCGATGAATTTTTCAACTCCGTCGGTTTTCCCGACCTGAAGGTCTCGCCCGATGGAAATTCCGTCGTCATTGAAACGGAACGTGCGGATTGGGACCAACAGATTTTCCGCAAGGAACTGTGGCTCTATCGGACGGCGTCAGGGGGCCTGACACAGTTGACCGAATCTGGGCACGACAGCTCGCCGCAGTGGTCTCCGGATGGCCAGTGGATCGCGTTTCTTTCCGAACGCAAGACTTCGGAGGCAAAAGATGGAGATGCGGGGGATGGCAAAAAGAGAAGCGCCACCAAAAAGGACAGGGATGAAGATGGCGTCAAGGGTAAAGCCAATGGGAAAGATGATGACAAGAACAAAGGGGACGTCGCGCAACTGTATTTGATTTCGCCGAACGGAGGCGAGGCGTTTGGCATTACCACGGGTGAGGAAGAAGTCCACTCCTTTGCCTGGGCTGGGAATTCGAGAGCAATTTATTTCGCAACCCGCCAACCTTGGACGAAGCAGCAGACAGACGATCACAAAAAAGATTGGAAGGACGTGGTCCGTTATCGCGGAGACGAGCGCGGCGACGCGATTTTCCGCATCGCGCTCGATGAAGCGCTGGCTCGCCACGCCGCCATCGGTTCCAAAGAGACTCCTGACGCTGAAAAAGATTCAGGCGCTACGCCGGGTGCCGTCGAAATCGCGCGCACGCCTCTGCGTGCCGATCAGCTCAGCATTTCGCATGACGGCAAGCGGCTGGCGTTTGTGACGTCGTCGGTGTCGCAACGCGCGGAGAAGGTCGAAGACACTGAGATTTATCTCGTCGATTTGAACGAAGACGGAACCGAATCCAAGACGATTCGGCTGACCCGCAACCAAGGCGTGGAATTGAATCCAGAATGGGCTCCCGATAATCGGCATCTGTTTTTTCAGGTCAACCTCGGTTCGGTCGAACGAAAGTATGAGGACCCTCAACCTCGGCTCTATTGGCTAGACGTCGACGAGATGGCGGAGCAGAACGGTATCCAGCGTTGGTTTGCCGACTACCCGGGCGAAGTTGTCCGTTATACGCCGTTGCCAGACGGCTCGGTGCTCTGCGCATGCCGCTTAGGGACTGAGGTTCAGTTTGTATCGCAAGCCAATCCGAAGGCGGCTCTAGTAAAGCGCCAAGGCTGGCCGGGAACTTATGAAATGCCCGCCGCGGCATCGCAATCCCAATCCCAATCCCAATCGCAATCCCAAACTTCGCGCGTTGCGTTCGCCTACTCCGCAACCACGCGGCCCACGGAAGTTTACATCGCCGATGGTCCTGACAAACTGGCACAGGCTCGCCCGATCACTTCATTCAACAAGCTTTTCAGCGAGCGCGATCTGCCGCTGGCCAAGCCCTATCGCTGGACCTCTGATGACGGAACGCCGGTCGAAGGAATGTTGATGTATCCGCCGGGAAAATTCGACGCCAAGAACCTGCCGATGTTTGTTTTCATTCACGGCGGTCCGCAGGATGCCGATGGCAATCACTTCGAGGCCGATTGGTATCAGTGGGATCGCCTTGCCGCTACCGCAGGATGGCTGGTCTTCGAGCCAAATTATCGCGGATCCACTGGCTACGGCGACAAGTTTACGCTGCAGATTGTTCCGGAAATTGTGTCACGTCCCGGAAAAGATATATTGACGGGCGTCGATGCGCTGGTAAAAGACGGCATCGCCGATGCGAACCAGCTGGCCGTTGGCGGTTACAGCTACGGCGGGTACATGACGAACTGGCTGATCACGCAGACCACTCGGTTCAAAGCTGCCGTCACCGGTGCTGGGGCGGTGGAGCACGTCGCCAACTGGGGCAACGATGACACCACTTTCGACGACGCCTATTTTCTTGGCGGATTGCCCTGGGAAACTCCCGATCGCTATCGTAGCGAGGCTGCAATTTTCCAGATCAACAAAGTTCGCACGCCGACGCATATGGTTGCCGGGGCTGACGATATTCGCGTTTCGGTGTTGGAGGATTATCTGCTTGACCGCGCATTGCACGAACTGAACGTTCCAAGCGAGTTGCTGATCTTCCCCGGCGAAGGCCATTCGCTCGCCAAGAATCCGTGGCATGGAAAGATCAAGGTACGCGAAGAACTGAAGTGGCTGCAGAAGTATGGCGGTGTAACCAACACGGAGTAGGCCTTGGGAACAGGGCAGCTGTATTGCATGGAGCAGAGGCCCGTCACCACGCACAACTTCAGTCTCGGTTTACGGTTGCGTAGCGCTAGTTTGCAGCTGTGCAACTTTCGCGTGGGGCGAAGACTCATGATAATGCACGATGCCCTCGTAGAGCGCTTCTGCGACTTCCTGCCGGTAGGCCGGGCTCTGCAGGTTATGCTCGTCGGCAGGACTGCTGACGAAAGAAATTTCGGTGAGAATCGCCGGCATGGTAGTACCGGTAAGGACTGCGAAATCGGCGTCTTTGATGCCGCGGTTGCGGATATCCGGGTTGTTCGCAGCCAGAGTGTTATAGAGAGAGCGCTGGACACTGGCGGCGAGACGGCGCGATTCCCCAATTTTCTCGCGCAAGCCTTCGATCGATAACGACACCGGCGACGGCTTGGTCAATGATCCATCCTCGTGCTTTTCGATCTCCCGCGACCCTGGAGCGGCAAACATATTCGTGTAGTAAGTTTCAATGCCGCGCGCCGAAGCCGAGGTGCTGTAATTGGCGTGAACTGAGACGAAGAGATCGGCCTGCACCTGGTTGGCGATGTCAGCGCGCTGATCGAGCGGAAGATAAGTATCATCGGTGCGCGTGAAAAGAACTTCCGATCCCAGGCGAGATTGCAAGAGCTTACCCAGACGTTCGGTGACATCCAGCACCAGATCTTTTTCCAGTAATCCATGGCGGCCAACCGTGCCCAGGTCCCAGCCCCCGTGGCCGGCATCGAGCACGATTCGGAATTTGCCACTTTTCGCCGGCAATGGCTGGCTGGATGCCTTCGAGGGAAGCGCGAGAACTGGAGCGGCTTTCGACGGGGATGGTAACGCGACAATAGGAGCTGGAGTCTGACCCAGACTGGTAGTGTTCGAAGCGGCATTGTTCGCTAAGACTTTTTCGACTTTCTGGTTATTCGCGTTGTCCCGCAATTCAACCACTAAGCGATATGGACTCGACTCCATGCTCACGGAGAAGTTCGCTCCGGCTTTTGTGTCGAGCACGACTCGGGTTATTCCAGAGACGGGCTGGCCGATCCGCACGCGACCGAGCGACGCATCGCCGACATCCATTATCTTTTTTTCCAACTCCGGCGAGAGAACCGTGTCGTGCAGATCGAAGTAGATCCGCTCCGGCGATGCCAGACGATGGACTTCGTAGGGCACCTGATCCTCCATATCGATGACCACGGTGCTTCCCACGGACGAAGACCAGTGACGAACTCCAGTGACCTTTGACACGGTTGTTTTGTTTTCCGGCACGGCATCGGAGGAATCGATCGCGCCGTTCGTGGAATTGCCGGAACCTACATAAACGGACAGGAGATTGTCCGCGTCTGTGGCAGATTCCGCCGCGGCCGATAAGGGCGCGGCCACCAGTTGCGGCGAAGATGCGCTTTTTGTATCGTCGGCCTTTATACCGCCGGTCTTTTTGTCAGCGATCTTTTTTCCTCTGCTCTTTTTCTCTGCGAGCTTGCTCCCTTCGAGCTTGGCAGGCGTTGTCTTTCCGTAAAGCTGCGTGTCTTTAACCTGTATGAACCACCACGTTCCGGCGGAGAACAACGCGGCGACGATCACCAGACTGACCACCACGCCTAATCCGGGACGCGAATTTGCGGGAAGAGAAAGAGCTGGGGCAAGAGTCGGAACGGCGAGCTCGGGTTGGGATGATTCGGCAGAGAGTGTCGATTCGTCGACGTCAGGGGTCTCACGAGATTCATTCGCGACACTCTGCTCTGAAGAGAGTGGAGAAGCGCTTATCTGTACAGGCTCGTGCGACGTGTCGTTCTCGGGAAGCGCTGAAGGCGGTTTTGGCCGTAAGACTTCGTCGGCAACATCGGAGAGCCAGCCGACGCGACGGTCCTGGTCTTGAGGTTTCATCGCAGACAGAACTAACTCGGCGAACAAATCAAAACACCGGAGGTCGTAAGCGGAGAAAGCACCGACCCTGGTTGAAAATGCCTGCAACACTCCTTGATGCTGGTGGCGTCCACGCAGAGGGACGATCGCGGTGGAGCGAGCGTTGATCACGCGCGCAATGTCGAATTGGACGCGAGGATCAGCTTCACAATCATCGCAACAGAGAATGCGACCCGATTTCAGGCAGTCCTGCAGCAAGCTGGATTCGGTAGCCAATTGAAGACCGCGTGCAACCGCGAACTCGCCGGAGGCGGCGCGACATACCAGTTCCGAGCCTTCAGCGAGCGCAACCATGATGACGTCAGCCGCTGTAACGGCCGCGACTCGATCGCAGATTAATTGCAGTACTTCGTCCAGGATGAAGCGTTCGGTCTCGACCCAATCGTCTTCGGCATCCGTACCGCCAGCCGCGCACCGATTACGTATCCGTTCACGCAGGTCCGCAAAGGCGATCAGGGCCCCAAGAGGCTCCTGCGAGGCAATCGACTCTAACACCCGATTCCCCTTCTGCAGTGGAGAACTGAGGTCAGGGCTTGTCGCTCTCGCATCACCGCGGGTTGGATTGGCACTCATACGTCTGTTGGAACCACAAAGACCTGTTTCAATAATACCGGGACTCGCCGGAGGGCTTGGCCGATCGCTTCAAGTGGCCAAGCTTCACCGCCCTCGACACGAATACCATAGACACGCCACTTTCGAGCCTAATTGCCTTTTCCTCACATCGCAACGTCCGTCGGTACACGTCCCATTTGATGCTAAAAGGCGGCCAGTCAACGCCGCCACAGCCTGCATTGGCAGTGGTACGACCCTTCAGATTTTGCCCTGGCCCCCGATTCGTCCTATCTTTCAGAAAGCAACCTCCAACCACCAGCCTCGGGGATACGATGATGGACGCAGTCGAACTGGAAAAAGCTGAAAAACTTAAAAAAACGAACTGGTGGTGGGCCGCCGAAGCCGTGGCCAACAGCCTGGCTGGGGCGGTTGTAGTCGCCTTCCGGGGCTGCTGGCACAGCCACATGAGCTGGCCGGTTGCGCTGCGAGGATACTCCTATCAGGTCTGCCTCAGTTGCGGTGCACAGCGGCTGTTCGATGAGGAAACTTTCAGCGCGTATGGACCGTTCCGCTATGATTTGAATGAACTCATTTCTCCGGAAAAATCCGCAAAATCCGAACCTCATCGCCTCGAATCCGAGGACGAGCAGAATATTTCCCATCCCAACCTTTAGAGACGTCGCTGCCGGCGGCCAGTTCGCCTTTTGAAGTGGCGCTCAGGCCCCTACCGGCTGGCTCTGGTGCTTGTACCACTCTACCGTGCGGCGCAGGCCTTCCTCAAAATGTACTAGAACTTTGTATCCCAAATGCCGCTCTGCTTCCGTGATGTCGGCCAGTGAATGTTTGATGTCCCCGTCACGCGCAGGAGCATACTTGACCGCGCCCTTATAGCCGGTCAGAGCTTTCAAGGCATGGAAAGTTTCATTGAGTGTGATGCGGCGGCCTGTGGCGCAGTTAAAAACGCGCCCGGCACACTGTGACGCACGGGCCGAGCAAGCCAGAAGATTGGCTGAAACTGCGTTGTCAATGTAAGTGAAATCGCGGCTGGTTTCGCCATCCCCAAAGATGGCGGGCTGCTCGCCCCGAAGCATCTGCATACTGAACTTTGCGAGTACGCCGGAGTAGGGCGATGAAGGATCCTGTCGCGGCCCGAAAATATTGAAGTAGCGGAGGCAGACGGTTTCCAGGCCATAACATCGATAAAACGACACCATGTAGAGTTCGCTGGCCAGTTTGGCCACAGCGTACGGAGAAATTGGGTTCGGAGTCATCGCCTCTTGCTTTGGAAGTGTCGGAGTATCGCCGTAAGCGGAAGATGACGCGGCATAGATTACACGTTTGACTTTTGCGTCACGCGCCGCAACCAGCACATTGAGCGTGCCATCGACATTGGCGCGATTGCTGCCGACAGGGTCAACCACCGATTTTGGCACGGAGGGAATGGCGGCCTCATGCAGCACGAAGTCGGTGCCTTTGCATGCCTGTTGCATGGCATCCAAGTCGAGGATATCGGCTTCGCGGAAGTCGATGCGGTCCATGACTTCGGTCAGGTTCTCACGTTTGCCGGTGGCAAAATTATCCACGCCTCGAACCTGGTCGCCCCGTTCCAACAACGCTCGCACCAGCGACGACCCGATGAATCCAGCAGCGCCAGTCACGAGATATTTGGCCATGTTTCTAATGATAACGGACGGCTGCCAGCGAAACGCATAGGTGCCCCGGCCACCAAGGTTACCTTTGTACCGAAGCCCGCCAAACGGGTCCGCCAGCCCACATATTGCTGGGGGAGGGGTTCAGGGCCGACGAACCCGTTTGGCGATCTGGTGAAACTCTTCGCGGGAGAGTAGTTGTTTTTTTCGAAAAAATTCCGTCATCTCATCCAGAAATGCTATGGGATCGATGGACATCGTGTTTTCGTGGTGGTTCTCCTGAGCCGATACAAGCTTGGAAATGGGTTTGCTCCCGGTCAGTGCATCGCATAGACCCTGCAGTTGCTGTCGCTGTCCCGGTTCGAGCTCATCGAAGGCGATTCCCATCCCCAGAGTTGGATTGCAGGTTCGGACTATGCCTCTGGCCTGAATCCGGATACCCAAGGACTGGAGGATAAGATGGACGCGAGTGTCGATGGGGAACGTAGCGTCCATTTCCACATAACAGCCGTGGAGGCTGATGTCGGTGAGTGTCCCCCACTGATGTTCGTCGCTGCCTTCAATTCGAAACTCCACCCTTCCCGAACAGCGAATTCGAGGGCTCCGGCGCAATTCCTTCCACGCGAAACTGGTCGGATCCTCCGCAACTCTGTCATTCTTCATCGCGCCTACGGCGGTCGGTCTCGCCTCTCCCATATCCAACTTTATGCCTTGCTGATGATTTGTTCTCTGATCGGGAGGGCCGACGCCGGGTTGCCGGTCACTTCGCTCAGGTTCCGCCCTGGGGTAAGTACGTGGGTCCACGAGCCTCCGAATAAACGCCACTCCTGGTTGCATCGGAAGAACGAGGCGAAAACTTTAAGACACGAGGGATTGCGACAAAGATGCGCGAATCTGCTGCCACAATTCGTCTTTACCAGATCCGGTTTTCGCCGAAAACGCGACGATGGGCACTCCACCGTAGGCTTGCCCCAGGGTGCGCATAGCCTGTTGCAACTCATTACCAGACAATCGGTCACATTTGGTCGCCACAATGGCATGCGGCCTTTCTCTGGACGCGAGAAATTCCAGCAACTGCGCATCGCTTTGCTGGGGGGCGATATTGGAATCGACCAGCACCAGACTAAGCACCAGACTGGGCCTCTGGTGAAGGTACGGGTCGACAAACCGAGCCCAGTCAGCGGCGATCTCCCTTGAGACCTTGGCATAGCCATAACCGGGGAGATCGGCGAATCGCATTTCCGGCTTCGGTTGTCCCGCGCGTCGGACTTCATAAAAGTTTATGCTTCGCGTGCGCCCGGGTGTGTTGCTGGTGCGCGCGAGTTTCGCGCCTATGAGCGAATTGATCACACTGGACTTGCCGACATTGGATCGCCCGAGAAAAGCGATCTCCGGCACGTCGGGAGCAGGGAAATGCTTCAAGTCACTCGCCGACAACATGAATCGCGCTAGCATCCTCATACCCACAGTTTCCAGCGTTTGCGTTGCGCAGGCAAGCGGCTGGGGAAGAAAAATTTTGCTTAACGCATGCGAAGGAACAAATTGGGCATTAATCGGCCAGCAATCGTCGAAGAGCCGACCGATTTTTCACCGGCAGCCCTCGCAGCGCGGCTCGGGCCAGCGCCACATAAACCTGCCGCGCTCCGGGATGCTTTTTCAGCACGGCCAAATGCTTCGCCACGGTATCCACGTCTCCACGAATCAACGGCCCACTAAAGGAACGCGCTGGACCGAGGCGCGCATAATTTGCCAGAGTCTGCATGATTATGGGCAAGCTCTTGCGTCGAGCATCGCGTGGCCCGATTCCTGCGGCGAGGGCGGCCTCTTCGAGCGTTACGAAGAATGCGAGGAGAAGCGGCGAAGTAAAGGTAGCCCACGCGTGATACGCGGCTTTATGCGGCCCTGGCAATGAAAAACTTTCCGCTCCCAAGGCATGAACGATTCGCCGCGCCGCGCGAGTTGCGACGGCATCGCCTTCCAACGCAAAAGGCACACCTTTCAAAGATGGATGCGCTCCGGCAACGAATGTCATCAGTGGATGCACAGATGCAACTGCGACACCTGCTTTGCGTAGAGGATCGAGTTCGCCGCTGAGCAGTGCGCCGCTGGAATGGAAAGCGACACGCACCCGGTTTTTTTTGCGTTTTTTCTTGCGATCGATTTGCCCTGCCAATGATGAAGCCGCCTGGCGAATTTCACGATCGGGAACGCAGAACCATAACCATGTAGCGTCCAATATCGCGGAGTCGGCAGTAGCGCTGCGTGCGCCAACCTTTGCAGCGAGGGCACGCGCACGCCGGCGGGAACGAGGCGAATCGCGGGCGATTATTTCTGCAACCATGAAGCCGGCCTCATGCAGTGCGAGGGCAAGAAAGGACGCTAATCTGCCCGCTCCAACAATGGCCACGCTTGGCTTGCCGGTCACCGTTTTTTCGGTCGTATTTTGTCGGTTCATTTTTTTGGAGATCGCGTTCAGATCGCGTTCAGAGATCGGGATTCAAGAATCTGATCTCCGCACTGGTTTCCGCTTAAGGGCGCAGCATACCTTATATTGTTGTCATGGCGAAATCGGCAGCAAGCAAATCAGGTCAAGCGCGAGTTCTCTCTTCCCGAATCAGCTACCGGGGGCCCGTGTTCAGCGTCACCACCGACGAAGTGGAAGAACCCGGCGGCATTCGCGCCCGGCGCGACGTCGTCCGCCATTCCGGCTCCATCGTGGTTTTGGCAGTCGATACTTCGGGCACCAATGGCAGAGCAACGCGGAAGTCGGAGCCGCAGGTGCTGCTTGAGCGCCAGTATCGCCACGCGGCGCAATCGATGATGTGGGAGCTGCCTGCTGGCCGCATCGATGATGGCGAAAATCCTCTCACTGCCGCCAAGCGCGAGTTACTGGAAGAAACCGGATACACGGCTCGCCGGTGGAAGAGGATCCTGCATTTCTATGTCAGCCCAGGTTTTCTTGACGAGACGATGACGATCTATCTCGCGCAAGACTTGCAGCCCGGCGAAGCTCAGCCGGAGCCGGACGAGAAGATTGCGATAAAATTCTTCGCTTTGCCGGAAGCGATACAAATGGTGATGAGTGGCCGCATCCGCGATGCCAAGACTATCTCCGGTATCTTGTGGCTCGCCAAGACAGCGAGCATTGCTCGGCGTAAATAAGCCCGGCGCCAGATAAGATGATCCGATAAGAAGGCAGTTTCTTCGTCCCGTTTCTCCCTATCGTTCCTACATACCTCACAGTGCCTCTACCTTAACTTTCTAGTAACTTTCTAGTAATTTCTGGCGGGGTTGCCGTGCGTACAGAAGGCTGTGATGCAAAGTCTTGACAGGTCTCCCGGCGAGCAGCACAATTCCTACACGTTTGAGCGCCTCTGGAATCGCGCTTTCTAAGGAATGCGCAAAGATAGGGGGACCGCACGTGGAAAGACTGAAAGGTACCGTAAAGTGGTTCAACAATGCCAAGGGATATGGCTTCCTTGGCCGAGATGATGGACCGGATGTATTCATTCACTACAGCTCAATTACCACCGAAGGCTATAAGAGCCTCCAAGAAGGCGATAAGGTGGAGTTTGAGATTGTCCAGGGACAGAAAGGGCCGCAAGCGGCTAACGTAACTAAGATCTCATAAGAGATCTATCTGTGTACAGCCCGGCCTAGCCGGACTAAGTTTTCTGTTCCGCGCCGCTCGCGCTGGTTGTGTCCTTCGGCTGCGCCGAGAGCCTGCCTAAGCTTTTTTCAGCGTTACAATCATTATTTCAGGTTGACAACTTCCGATGGATAACAAAGCCATCGCCGGACTTCTCTATGAGACTGCCGATCTGCTTGAGATCGACGGACAAGACTCGTTTCGTGTGCGCTCGTATCGCAACGCCGCCGAGGCCATCGAAGCGCTTCCGCAGCAGGTCGCCGATCTGATTCCGGAACCGAAAAAACTGCTCGCGGTTCAGGGCATTGGCAAGGGCATGCTGGCCAACCTGCAAATGCTCTTTAAAGATGGCCGTATCGAAGCGCACTCCGAACTGCTCAAAAAATATCGCCCGTCGATGCTCGAACTGCTCAAGATTCAAGGTCTCGGTCCAAAGACGATCGCTTTGATCTGGAGCGCCTATCAGGTCAGCGACCTCGAAGGCGTCGAGAAGCTGGCCCGCGAAGGCAAGATTCGCGAACTTCCGCGTATGGGCGAAAAACACGAGCAAAAGCTCCTTAAGGCCATTGAAGATTATCGCCGCATCGCCGGCCGCTTCCTGCTCGACACTGCTGAAAAGCTCGCCGAAAAACTAGTCGAGCATCTGTTGGCACTTCCCGGCGTCGAAAAAGTCACACCTGCCGGTTCGCTGCGTCGCGGACGCGAAACTGTCGGCGATCTCGATATTCTCGTTACCGGCCCAGGCTGCTGTGAGGCCGAATCACGAGAAGAGCTCATCGAACATCTCATTCGCTTCCCCGGCCTGATGGAGGTCATCGCGCGCGGAGAAAATAAAGTCAGCTTCCGTCATCGCAACGGCATGCAGGTGGACGTGCGGCTGTTATCGCCAGATTCGTTTGGCGCGGCCATGCAATATTTCACCGGTTCCAAAGCGCACAATGTAGCCTTGCGCCAGCGCGCCTTGAAGATGGGCTTCACGCTCAACGAATACGCGCTGGCGACGCTCGCGAATGACAAAGAAGGTGAGAAGCCGGTCGCGGGCAAGACGGAAGAAGAAATCTACGCCCAACTCAACCTCGATTTCATCCCTCCCGAGCTGCGCGAAAATTGCGGCGAGATCGAAGCCGCCGCCGCACATTCGCTGCCAAATCTGGTGGAGCTATCCGACATACGTGGCGATGTGCATATGCACACGGTCGAAACCGACGGCCGCAACACGATCGAAGAAATGGCCGAAGCCGCTCAGCAACGCGGCTACGACTACATTGCCATCACCGATCACTCCAAGAATCTTGCCTTCGCCAACGGCCTGACTGACGAACGCGCACTCGCAGCACATCGAAGAAATTCGCGCCGTTGACAAAAAAATGAAGGGCATCCGGATTCTTGCGGGAATCGAAGTTGACATTTTAGCGGATGGCTCGCTCGATCTCTCCGATGAAGTGCTCGAAAAAATGGATATCGTAATCGCCAGCGTGCATTCGCACTTCAATCAGGATCGCGTCACCATGACGCATCGCCTGCTGAAAGCGATCGCCAACCCGAACACTTCACTGATCGGGCATCCCACTGGACGGCAACTGCTGCGCCGCGACGCCTATCAGTTCGATATGGACGCGGTCTCAAGGCTGCGGCCAAGCACAAAGTGGCGATGGAACTGAACTCCTATCCCGATCGCCTCGACTTGTGCGACGTCCATCTGCGCATGGCCAAACAACATCACGTGAAGATCGTCATCAACACTGATTCTCACCACACCTCGCACATGGAAAAATTGCGTTACGGCGTCACCCAGGCCCGCCGGGCATGGCTAACCAGAGATGACGTGATCAATACATTGCCTGCGGACAAATTTGCCAAGGCGATCAAGCATGGTTGGTAAAATTACGCCGAGGGGTGACTTTGGGTCGCGTCAAGAGACATGTCTGCAAACTAATTCACATACCCTTGTAACGCTGCTGTTAATTTAATACAAGAGTTAGG
>CAVWWW010000002.1:0-629494 GCA_963758745.1 uncultured Acidobacteriaceae bacterium | reverse complement strand
AACAATGAAGAAATTGAGACTCATATTCGGATGATTCCAGGCAGATGCTGCTTGCGCTTCGCGCTGGAAGCGCGCCAGGGCTTTGGCGACTTCGGCCGGCTCGGGCGGCCAGTCAACTCCTAACCCGTCCGGCGGTCGTGGCACTGCAGAGTCTCCACTTTCAGCCACAGAATCGCCTAGAATTCGCCTTCAGGTTCGAATGGATGGCGAATCGAAACCGGACTGATTGCAAAGCTCTGACGCCGAGTTTGGTACGAAATTCTCTGGCAACGTTTTGCTATCTGCAACTTACGGACATATCGCAACTTAGCGGGCGGAAACTGTACCGAGGGTTCGAATCCCCCTCTCTCCGCCACACAGTCTGAAATGCAGAGAAATCCGCCCGCAAACACCACCATGCTCGGAAACTTGCACACCGTGGTCTCGTCCGGCACCGGCTCCGATCCCAGGTCGATCCCGGCAAATTGCCGCAAGGTCCCCGAGTCGTACAACGCCTCTTCCACCGCCGGGTCCGCCAGGTTGAACCACTGCTGCAGAAAATAAATCCGCAGCATCTGCTCCAACTCTTTCGGCCGTCGTCCATTGCCTGGCCGGGGATAGTGCGGCTCAATCAGAGCGCACAACTTGGCCCACGGCACCACTTGCTCCATCTCTTCCAAAAACATCGCCCGTCGCGTCTTCTTGGTGTAGCGTTCGAATCCCGTCATCATCGCCAGTGTCCTCTGTTTGTTGAATGAGTTCATGCTGGCTCGACTTTATCTATACTCGCTGTGGAACGGCAGCACTTAATCAGAGTCTCCTTAGGCTCAAATCATAGCTAGGGCTGACAGACACCGAGGTCCTTGGTCGCATCTCTTGCCTCCCAGACAAGCGTCTTGTCTGGGCCCTTCGGATTTACTTTCCTGCCTTGCAACTTCATTCGTTCACCCGGCTTAATACCTGTCGTGTTGCCAGAAAGCGCATAAATCTGCTTGTCTTTTTCGTCAGTGACAGTCATCCCGTTTGCCCCGGAATTGACGCATCCCGTAATCGTTCGTTTTTTCGAATAGTGGATGACCACGATAGCGACGATTGCTACTCCCGCGACTACTCCTGCAATTACCCCGACGATTGTCCCCGTACCGACACCGCCTATTTTGCCAGATGAGCCCTGCGCTTCCGCGGGCACGCAGATAGCAAAACTAAGCACAATAATCAGCAGTGCCGAGAGATACTTTGGGGTCATGCTGTTCTCCTCGAACCTAAGTGGTGGTTATTGATTGCTGGACCGCTTCCGACCCGATAGACTTCGCCAGTTCAGTCGAGCCTTCGAGGAAGGAAGTGATCCGACCGCCGCTAGTGCTGCGCGCATCCGGCCGGGAACACGACTCGTGCGTCAGTGGGGCGATCAGGTTCACCTCGTAAATGTGCAAACCAATGGGTACGAGTATCAAGGCAATCGCTACCGGAGTTTGTCCGCAATTGCTTGCCTCATCACTGGCACTCGGTGGTCAGGGCCACTGTTTTTTGGAATCAAGCGCGAGTCCGCAAACGCCAAATCACAGGAGGTCCAATGAGTCGGGATCAGAAAACCGCATTGCATTGTGCCATCTACACGCGGAAATCTTCCGAAGAGGGCCTCGAACAATCTTTCAACTCGCTGGATGCCCAGCGCGAGGCCTGCGAGGCATTCATCGCCAGTCAGCGGCATGAGGCCTGGCGGGCAATGCCGACCCGTTATGACGATGGCGGCTACTCTGGTGGCACCATGGAACGACCAGCACTGCAACGTCTTTTGGAGGATGTAGCAGCGAAGAAGGTGAACGTGATTGTTGTCTACAAGGTTGACCGGCTCACGCGGAGCCTGGCTGATTTCGCCAAAATCGTCGAAGCTCTCGACGGCCATGGCGTGTCCTTCGTTTCGGTCACACAGCAGTTCAATACGACGTCATCCATGGGCAGGCTCACCCTGAACGTTTTGCTTTCCTTCGCCCAGTTTGAGCGAGAGGTCACAGGAGAACGGATCCGCGACAAGATCGCCGCCTCAAAGAGAAAGGGTATGTGGATGGGCGGCGCTGTGCCGCTGGGATACGACCTCGACGCACGAAAGCTCGTTCCCAATACAAAGGAAGCTGCCACCGTCTGCAAGATCTTCTCTCTCTACCTCGAACTCGGTTGTGTTTCGAGGTTGGCACTACGACTGGCGCGGGAGAACATCAGAAGCAAAGTCTGGATTACCAAAGCTGGAGCTCGGCTCGGAGGAAATGCCTTCGCGCGAGGTGCACTCTACGATCTTTTGCAGAACCGACTCTACCTTGGTGAAATCCGCCATCGCGATCAGTGGTATGCGGGAGAGCATCAGGGCATCGTGCCGAAGAAATTGTGGGACAAGGTCCAGGCGCAAATGAATGGTAATCGCAAGAAGCGACATGACCATATCCGAGAACGCTCATCGAGCCTGCTGACGGGTTTGCTGGCCGACGCGAGTGGCAACCGCTTCACGCCGTCGTCCACCTTCAAAAAGCGACGGAGATACCGTTATTATGTTTCGCAACTTGTCACCAAGAACCCTGCCACGAAATTCAAGGGTCCGATTCGTCTGCCAGCGCGCGAGATTGAAAATCGCGTCACTGAGAAGCTGCTCTCCTTCCTGAAATCTGACGCGGAAGTGTTTGACCGGCTCGGCGCAGCCACCGAGAGCGCCGCTGCCAGCGGACAACTCCTCGCGGCAGCCAGGAAGCTCGCCCTACGATGGTCGTCGCTTCGACCGGACGAACTCAGAGATCTGATAACCTCTTTCGTCCGGCGGATCATTATCCAGGAAAACAATATCGAAGTTCTGATGAGTCGAGCGGACCTCCGTCAAGTGTTGGAGAAGGGTGACGACTTCGTTCCCCCCAATCTCGATTGTCCATACCAGCCAATTCATCCCGACGATCTGATCTGCTTAACGATCGAAGCGAAGCTGAAGCGCTCTGGCGGCGAAGTTCATCTGGTGGTTCCTCCCCACTCGGGCGGAGTGCCCTCTCCACAACCGAATCCCTCGTTGATCAAAGCGGTCGCGCGAGCCCACAGCTGGTACGAGAGAGTGCTGGAAGGCAAGTCATCGAATCTAAAATCGTTAACTCTCCACGGCGGCTTGACGCCGCGGTACATCGGAAAGGTCTTCGGATGCGCATTCCTCGCACCGGACATCGTCGAGTCGATCCTCGATGGACGTCAGCCTCGCGATCTGAGTTTCAAAAAACTGTGCGCCCACATCCCTTTGAGTTGGATCGAGCAACGCGCTCAGTTTGGATTCCTTGAACCATCGAAACGGCTTGCCCGCGCAACGGTCACTCCGCCGAGATTTCTTTAGGAGATCCAACCTCTCCTACAAAGGTTCCCTCATCATCGAAATAAAATCCCTGATACCTCCCTGTTAATTCCCTGTTCCGATTTGCGCCTCAAAAAACATACCCCCTTTGAAATGTGCGGCCTAGAGAGAAGAAGTCCGGTTTTACCGGCCAAAATTTGCAAAATTCCCTGTTAAATTCCCTGTTAGCAGAGAATTTGGGCAGAGAAAGGTTAGCGCCAGACTGCCCCCTCCGCCAGTTCTTTGATTATGTAAAACTTCCCTGGAAGCGGCTTTTCAACAATTGCCGTCGATGTTTTGCGCTATCCTTCGTTAAGATTCGCATCGCACAAGACCGCTCGAATAAAATCTAACGAAATATGAAAATCCCTTCTAGTTGAAGACAGCAAATTCCAGCGGATGGCAAATGAACGGATGCTCGTGGATATCGCCGATAGCAAAATATCATGACAATTAGGTACTGGTGCCGTTTCATTTTATCGCCGAATGCCAGTGCAAATGAAACGGCACCAGTACCGACAATTAGTCAGGTTTGACTGTCCGTTCCATTCTCTGGCAAAGCCAGAACATTCCGAAAAGGTTCTATTTGAGGAACGCTTCCCATTTCCTGGCGAGAGGATCGACTTCGACGATCTCGCCTATGACCTTCGAGCCGCCGCCAATCACCTCTTGTACCCGCAACTGGCCGACACCCCTTGGCAATGAAATAGAGGATGGAGAAGGTCCCTCCCTACGTTCAAACCGCAACCGCCAGCCTCGCGCCCCCGCGGGTTCAAATTCCAAATCGATCCTTCCGAAACGTGTTGGAGAATTTCGGAGCATGTAAGGAACGGCCGGCGTCAATTCCGCCGCGGTAATGCCATTGAGCAGTCGAAGCGACTTACCATCTTCCAAAGCGAACATGTGCCGCAGATACCGAACACATTCGGCGCTCGCCCAGTTATGCGGCATGTCCCCCCAGTCTTGACCAACCAGTGCATGTTGCAGTGGTTGTTCTTCGCGCCAGCAGTAGAGAGGCGATGCATGGTTGAGGAAACCAAGGAAAGTGCGATGCGCCCAATCACGCAGCCCAGCCCACAGATAGACATGCGCTGCAAAGGAAGCGTTATATGTCCACAAACTGTCATGCCAGAGCCAACCACTTTCCGCCGGGACGTCTTCCCGCGTGCACCATTGCAAAAGCGCGATGTGTCCTCGAACGATGGGATCGTTCTTATCGAACACCTCGCCAGGATAGATGGCATGGGAGAGAGCCCATTGCGCAGTCTGCGAACGAGGACGATTCCAGGGATCAGGGTCGCAAACGGAAGGATCGTCGTGTGCGATCATCGGGAGATATTCGAATCCAGAGGGATGGTGGACCATCTCTTTCGTTGCCATCTGTTGAAATGCGGCGTAGAGCTCTCCGAAGAATTTTCCGGCCTTTGCGAGCGATGACATTTTCAGCTGAGCGGCAGCCTCCGCGACTGCGCGGAGAGCAGCGAGTGTCCAAACAGTATTCGTGAATTCGGAATGGATGCCGCCGATACCTCCATCTGCAAAACCGGGCGCGAGCAGCCCGTAATCTCCATTTGTGCTCCGTCCCTGCATGGCCTGGTCGCGCAGGCTGATCAGGAAATCCAGCGCGCGCACGAGGTTCGGCTCGAGGTCGCGGAAAAACGTCCAATCCTGTTTCAGTTCGCATTGGCGCACCAGAGTGAACATGGCGATAGCCGTGTCTTTCCAGTGCTCACCACCGCTTCCAGCGATGATTTGCCCGCTATCGACCTGCTTGGACCATTCGGAACGCAAGCCTTCGTCGGCCGCCTTGTCGTAGCCGAGATAGCGCGCCGCTTCAAGAAGAAAGTTGCCATCGACGATCCACAGGCCGCGATAGATCGTGGCGCCGACCTGAAAGACGAGTTGACCATTCTTGACTTCGCGCGCTTGTTGAATATTGCGCGCGCAAGCGGTGAGAAATTCCCCGTGGCGGCCGGGATAGCTCCATTCCGTGGTCCCGAAAGGCTTCCATCTGCTCCAGAACTCGCGCGCTTCGGCCAGAAGCATTTCGGCGTCGGGTAGATGCTCATGCAAGGTTGCGGCTGATTGGCCTTCCTGCGGAAGGCGTATGAAATAACGCGCCTCCGCATCTTCGGTTGCTTGGCCATGCGTCAGATAAAGAGTGAATCCTTCTTCTTCCCACAACATGCAGGTACCGAGATCGCCAAGGTGCGTGGCGACGAGCTGCGCTGCGACGAGCAGCAGCGACTTGCTCGCCGTCGCGCTGACCGTAGCAGTGGGGGAGTTGTCGCTTTCCAATTCAAGCTTTTCACAGGTGCGGATGTGGAGGTTCGGGACCAGAGCGACACTGCCCTTCTTCGACCTAATCACGAGCAGCACGTTATCGACCCGTCCCTCGCCAGCGTGCTGGGTTGCGAAAGCGATTAGCTCCAGAGTCGCCGCGGGTCTGTCGATCAGCGTGTGGACGATGGGAATGGCGGGAGACTCAATCCATTGACGAATAACCCTGTCGTCCTGGAAACCAGCGAGAGAGAACTTAATGATGGTACTGAAGTTTTCCATGCCGGCGGAAGGCGACTTGCCGAATCCGTATCGCAGGTCGCCGGCTTGGCCAACGATGGTTTTCTTAGGATCGTCGGGAAAAGAGATGGTTGACTGCTGGTTGCGCGGGGCGTAGCGGAAATCGATGGTCGCATTTTCTGGATTCGAGAGCGAAACCTGGGGTCGCGAGGCGGAAGGGTCGTCCTCAATGCCTATTGTTGGCGCGGCGGCGGCGGCGGCACCAGAAAAAACTAGAGCGGTGACAAATTGGCGGCGGTCCAAAGGCATCGGTTTTCCTCGCGAAACCTTGCAGCGCGGCTTTTCGCTCATGACGAGCCTTGACACCGCGTCGCAGCCGCAGCGGATCAGACATTTTACTATTTGATTTGGCTGCTAAAGATAGTCCATTTGATCGAAAACGGCAGAATACAAATGCACTCGCCATTCTTGGAGGGTTAGTGGTTACAGATACGATCTTCTTGTAATTCAGGGGATTCAGAGTACGATGCTCTGGCCGCCTTTCGTTTCGGCTGAAATCGCAAATGGCGGCCTTGGCAAGAGTTTCGTTGTTCAAACTGAAAGGACGAGGGAACGACATTAATGATGAGGCGTCAAAGGCCCTCCTCGCAGCCGGGCATGGGCTCGAACGGACAAACAGAATCCGGAGGAAGCGTCACTCAGGATAAGCAGCAGGTCCGGTTTACCGCTATTCTTACGAGTCTTCAGCAAACGGGACGGGTTTCAGTGGACGCCCTCAGTGAGCAACTGGGAGTCTCGGTGGTGACCATACGGCGAGACCTCGATGCTCTCGAGCAGAAGGGATTGCTGCAGCGTACCCACGGCGGAGCAGTATCGATCGAGCCGCTCTTTTACGAGCCCTTCCGTCGCGACCGATCTTTCCAGGCGCAAGTGGAACGTGCCGCCGATGAAAAACGCCGCATCGGACGAGCCGCCGCCGCGCTGATTACTGCTGGAGAGACGATCGCTCTGACGCCAGGCACCACGACGACAGAAGTTATCCGAAGACTTCCGATCAACTACAACATCACGGTGGTGACAAACACGGTCAACGTGGCGATGGAGCTTTCAAAGCGCAAGGATGTATACGTTTTCGTTACCGGTGGACATCTTCACGGCGAATGGTTCTCGCTGGTTGGCTCGGCGGCCTTGCGGTCTCTCGATAACATGCTCATTAACACGATGTTCATTGGCGCAGATGGGATGGACGCGGGCTGGGGAGCAAGTTGTTTCAACGCAGATGAGGCAGAACTCAATTCGACGATGATGAAGCTTGCGCGGCGCCGCGTCGCAGTGGTGGACAGCGGCAAATTAGGTGTCGTGGCGAATTGGCGAATCTGCAAAGCGGATGAGTTGAATATCCTGGTCACCGACATCGGAGCAACCGACGAGATGATCGCACCCTTTCAGAAGCTCGGCATCGAGATCGTGCGTGTCTGAGTCGATCGGTGTTAATTCATACAGCCTTCTGGCGGCGAGCTCCGTCTTTCGTGACCGTGTACAAACTGCCCTGGTATCGCAGACCCTCCAATCGAGCCGAGGGATCAAAGCCGGCGAGATGCGCGTTGACTTTGATTCCATCCGACAGTGTAAGCTCCGCGCCGAAAATCGAGTCGACAACGAGTTCTGTGAACGCGCCTGCCGCGATGCAACACCAGTCTTCGATGAAGGGCGCGTCTTCCGATGACTTGAAAGCTCCCCCGTTAATTGGCGGATAGACCTCTTCCACGAAATGCGCTTGCCCGATCGGACCCTGATTGCCGGCCTTCGCTACCTCTCGCAGCCAAGGCGTGATCCTTTCCGGGGAATCGATCTTATATAAGCCCTTTGCCGTCATCGGCGGCCATGCCGCGTATGCGCCCAGGCAACTATGATCCGGGCGGATGTTCCAAGTTGCGTCGGCATCGCCCTGCGCGAGCGCCCTCATCCATTTCTGGCTGTGCAGTTCGCGCCAGAAGAAATCGCCCATTTCGCGTTTCTGCTTGGGCGTGAGGTCCTCGGCCATGTTGTCGAGAACCGCCAGAAAGTCGTAACAGTGCTGTACCTCGCTGAATGTGCCGTCCGGTTGGCCGCAACGCCAATATCCCTTCCCATCGATATAGAGCAAACGGCTGATCCGCCCCGCCAGAGTTTTTGCCTCGCCGCGCAACTGCTGGGCGCGGGCCGAGTTGCCGCGACGTTCGTGCAGATCGGCGACCATCCGCATGGAACCCACGTTGCCGGCATTCACCCCGGCAACTTCATGCAGATAGGTGCTGACGACTTCGAGCAGATTCTCGATCGTCCCGTAGTCGCCGAGGCCGTGTCCGAAATGGTCGAGTTTTTTCCAATAGATAGCGTGTTCATCGAGGTGATCGAGAACGGTGCGATCGCCGATTCTTCTGTCGAGCCAGCCCAAATCTCCGGTTACGCATAAATAGCGCCAGGCGCAGCGCACAATCGCACTGTCGTTCACCGCATACCACGGACCCACGGCTTCGCCCGTCACGTAATCGGTGGAATGATGTTCATGCATTCTGGAGTTCAGCCAGACCTCGACAAGCTTGCGCAGCGGAATCGGATCGAGCAGCGCAAGCGCCAGAGAGGTAAGTGAGGTGTCCCACGGAAAGCTCAGCGTTGGCAGCACATGACCACTCAACGTCAGATACGTGGGGCCGTAGACCGAATCCGGGGAAAGCCGTCGCGCGAATAGCAGGTTGGCAAAGCCATTATGGTACAGCTTCCAGAGGGACTCATCGTTTGTAACCAGCCGCGGGAGACTTCCGCTGTATTCGGAATTCCCTGGAGTAAACGCAGCTTGGACGAGGCTGGTAAAAACTGATTCGTTTTCTTTTGCGACGCCGGTAAAACCAGCCTGGAGGCCATCGTAAATTTCGAAGGCGGCCCGGCCGTTTTCGGCAACCGCGCAAATGTAGTTGAGTTCCTTCTGTTCGCCTGGGGAAAGGACCATATCAAAGACCAGCATTCGCGTGTGATCAACCCGATTGGGCACGGGATGAAATCCCTGGGCAGCCGCGATCTCCGAATGTTGAGCCTCAAAGAGGAGACAACCCCGCTGTGCGTCCCACGTGATTTTGTTGTCAGCTTCGCCGGGAGAATTGACGAACCAAGGGCCGGTTTTTTTGGCGACGGCACCTCGCATATCGAAAGCCAGCGTGAAGCGGCGTTGAGCATTGTCAAGATTTCTTATGGTGATCGATTGCGCCACCGCACGGCGCTTATTTGGCAAAAACAGGCGGGTTGTGAAACGCAGATGCTCGGCGGTCTGCGAGCGCGCCACACAATGCGGAAACCACTGGTATTCGACGTTGCCATCGGGCGGCGCGGCTATCGCGAGGAAGCGACCATTCAGAAAAATTTCACAGGTCAGGAGAAAGCCTGGACTCCATGCGGTTTCTGGCACACCGCAGCATGCGTAGGGCGGAAAGGAAATTGCGGTAATGGCCGAAACCGACTTCCCTGTCTGCGCGTAACCGAACTCGTTCATAGCTACCGGGCAGTTGAACAAATCGCGCATCCGATAAGTCAGTCGATCCGACGCCATGTCGGCAAGCGTCGGCGGAGACGCGAGCATCTCGTTGGCGCGCGCTTTGGCCCGCACTACAGCTGCATGCGCGGGAGGGCTGATCGCGGCCGCGGCGGTGATGGCAACGCCTAATTTCAAGAATTTGCGGCGATCGAGATCTCCAGAGCTCATCGATGCCCTCGACCATTTCAACTCGGCGAACCAAATGACAGGCTGTTCGGAAGTTTATACTGCCTAAACGCGCTATTTCATAGACCAATTATGTTCTTTTCGCTACTATTCGTTCATTACGGCGAAGGATCCGACTCATGAGCATAAACGGATACGTGGTCAAGAGTACCTTCGTGAGCGCTCTTGGAGGCCTGCTGTTTGGCTTTGACACCGCCGTCATCGCAGGCACCACGCACCAATTGACCCGGGTATACAGCCTAACTCCATATTTGTTGGGATTGACAGTCTCCAGCGCTCTCTGGGGTACGGTCGCGGGGGCGATGACGGCGGGCTATCCGGGGCAGCGGTTCGGCCGGCGTGACAGTTTACGCATTATGGCAGTCTTCTATCTTCTGTCGGCGCTGGGCTGCGCCTTCGCATGGAGCTGGGGATCGTTGCTCGCCTTCCGCATTCTCGGAGGCTTGGGGATTGGCGGATCGTCGGTGTTAGCGCCGATGTACATCGCTGAACTGTCGCCTGCGGAGTGGCGAGGGCGCCTGGTTGGTTGCTTTCAGATAAGTATCGTTGTGGGCATTCTGCTGGCCTACTTGTCGAACTTTCTGATTGGCCGTATGAATTTTGGTCCGGCGGAATGGCGTTGGCAGTTGGGCATTGCTGCGCTGCCGGCATTCTTCTTTCTTTTGATGTTGTTTTTCATCCCACGCAGCCCACGTTGGTTGGCGCTGGAAAACCGAAAGCAGGAAGCTCTTGAAGTTTTGCGGCTCACCGGCAACGATAATCCCGACCGAGAACTCGACGCGATCATGGCCTCTATTCATCTCGAGCGTAGTTCCGTGGCGGAGCCGATTCTCCAGCGGAAATACCTGTTGCCGATCGTACTTGCTGTGACGGCCGGCGCCTTTAACCAGTTGACCGGGATTAATGCGTGCCTCTACTACTTAAATGACATTTTTGCGGCGGCCGGCGCGAGCAAGTATTCGGCCGGGGTGCAATCCGTAACCATTGGATGTACGAATTTGATTTTCACATTGATTGCCATGAGCCTCATCGACCAGGTTGGGCGCAAGAAGCTCTTGCTCACTGGAACTGCAGGAGTATGCATCTTCCTCGCCGCGATTGGACAGATTTTCCGGAGCGGCACCCACCAGGGAGCGCTGATCTGGATGGTAATGGCTTTCATGGGTTTCTTCGCGATCTCGCAAGGCGCGGTGATTTGGGTGTATATCAGCGAAGTTTTTCCCACAAGGGTTCGAGCCAAAGGTCAGGCGATTGGCACATCTACACTTTGGGTAATGAATGCATTGATCACCGCTATCTTCCCGGTTCTGGCGAAGAAATCGAGCGCCACGCCGTTCTTCTTCTTTGCGATCATGATGCTGATTGATTTCGTCCTCGTAGCGGCAATTTACCCAGAGACCAAGGGCGTTTCGTTGGAACAACTGGAGCAACGGCTCGGCGTGGCTAACTGATTGAGACCAAACTTACATTTCGAAACCGGTCCAAAGGGTCGCCACGCGTGCAGGTTCCGACACCCACTGGATGCTATCGGGATTGTTTGCAAACTGCTCATAGATAGGAGTGCCCGGATCCAAGCTTAGTTCGGGGTAGTTGCGCGCGTTTCGGATGGAAAGCTTTGAAGGTCGATAGGAAGGATTCGGCTCCCAAGTGAGGTTGCGATCGCCGTCTAGAACGGGAAACCAGGCGGGACCGTGGTGCGCCCGGATTGAGTCATAAACAAAGCCATACTGACGATCACACCAGGCACCGAACATCATACGGGCATTGGGATCTGCATTAATGACGCTATGCATCCAAGCTGGCGGAACGACCACTTTGTCTCCGAGCCCAGCTCTTACGGCGAAACAGCGTCCTGGATCGTCGTTGGCGCTTTCTTGCGAATAGATAATCGCAGTGCCCTCCCATATCTCGAACAATTCGGGAGTTGACCAGCCGCAGTGTGGGGCGATGGCATGAATATGCCCCTGGCTTCGAACCGGCTCGTCTCCAAGTTGTCCTGCGGCATAGACGACCACGCCGAATAACAGCATTCGCCGCCGCAGCTCCGTGCGGTGTTCGCGACGGCCGACGTCCATCACGATCGAGTACACCGGGTCAGGACCTTGGCATTCGGGGTTGCGCAAACTCTGGCGGATGTCATCGAGGCGACGAAATTCGGGCGAAGGGCCGAAAACGTCATCATCGTAGCTAAATTGGAGATCACCGACGTGGTTATGCACACCCAGTCTTGGATCAAATTTGAAAGAAGGCTTCCGGTCGTCGAGTTTCACAAAATCAGTCCTCGGCGTCAATCTCGGCGTTAATGAGGACAGGAGCGCCCTGATTTTCTACTATTCGGCCAGCGAAGCCACGGCCCTCGCGGATTTCGTAATCGTGACCCGCATCACTGGGCCAGCAGGCGATCACCCGAATGGGAACGTCCCCGGTATTTACAATACGATGGGCGACTTCGCCGGAGACATAATGCAAGCTCCCGGGTGTCATATCCTCAAACCACGTGCGGCCCACGCGGTCCATGAGCACGAGTTTTCCCGTGCCCGCAACTGTACCGTAGAATTCTGCGCGATTGCGGATTACATGCCAGTGTCCGCGGGTCATGAAGTATTCGCTGCCAACCCGGCCAGGCTGAATTTCAGTCAGTCCCCAGAACAGGCCGCCCTCAGTGCCGGGAGGAATGGGCTCCCACCACCAGACTCGATACACTACGGTTTCGGGATCGAGTTGCTCCGAGGCTTGCTGGTCGCGAAAGATTCCTGTAAGTTGTCCGAGCTTCTTTTCGGATGTTTTGAGCCCTGCGACCTGCAAGGCGCCGTCGGCCCAACTCACGAAACCGAAGACAGGATTCATAATCGTAAAAGCTAACGAGAGAATCTCTCAAATGCAACTGAAAAGAACAAAATTTTGATCACTTAAGACCAAGAACGACTACCATTGCGTTTCTAGTGCTTTTCGACCGACTTATTTTGTCCCTATGACGCGCCCGGCCATTGGAATTGACGTAGGCGGCAGCCATGCGACGATCGCCGTCGTAAAAGGCGATCAGGTAGTGGCTTCACACCGGATTTTGCTCGATTCGACGCAGTCGCTTCGCCCTGCACTCGATGTGTTCGCAGCGTCCATTCGCAATCTGCTCAAAGAACTGCAGCTGAAGGCCAGTGAGTGCGAAGGCGTCGCGCTTGGATTCTGTGGACTCGCCGACGCGCGCATTGGACGCGTGGTATCGACCAATATGAAGTATGAGGATGCGCCGTCGATCGACTTTAATGCGTGGTGCGAGGAGGAGTTTGGGTTACGCTTTGGCATCGAAAACGACGCACGGATGGCGTTGCTAGGCGAACGTCACGTGGGTGCCGCTCGAAGTTGCGACAATCTTGTGATGATCACACTGGGCACAGGAATCGGCGGTGCCGCGATGATCGAGGGCAAATTGCTTCGCGGAAAACACGCTCAAGCCGGTTGCCTTGGTGGGCACTTGCCGGCAAAAGTCGGCGGGAGGCCCTGCACCTGCGGCGCAATTGGCTGCCTTGAGGCCGAGGCCTCTGGATGGGCTCTTCCTCTACTGACGCGCGAGTGGACAGGCTTCGCTGCGAGCAAACTGGCCACGCAGCAAGACATCAATTTCCGGATACTGTTTGAATTGGCCGATGCAGGCGACCAAGTCGCAGACGAGATTCGCGAGTATTGTTTGAAAGTTTGGGCGGCGGGAGCGGTGGGATTGATCCACGCATATGATCCGGAGAAGATGGTCATCGGGGGCGGTGTGATGCGCAGCGCCACCATCATACTGCCCTACATTCAAGCTTACGTGAATGAACATGCCTGGACGCCGTGGGGAAAAGTCGAGGTCGTGGCTGCAAAACTGGGAAACGATGCCGGCCTTTTCGGCGCCATCCCGCTGCTTACCGGAAACTTGTAAATTCGCCCATGCTGAAAAAATTTCCCAATGCCCAGCTTTCGCGTCCGATCCCCGGAAATGAAAACCTACGCTTCTTGAATTTTCGTGGCGAGGCCTTGGAATGTCGCGGCGATGTTTTGCTGCTCAGCCCACCCGAAATTGAATCGCTCGATCGCGTGCCGCTGCTTCTGCTTTTGCACGGAGTTTACGGCTGCCAGTGGAATTGGTGGCTGAACGGCAACATGGACGCCCTTGGCATGAATATGCTCCGGAACGGAGCTACTGTTCCGATGATGATTGCCATGCCGTCGGACGGATTGTGGGGCGACGGAAGTGGATATGTTCCTCACGCACATGCTAACTATGAGAAATGGATCGTCGATGATATTCCGCGCTGCCTGCGGGAATTGTTTCCGAAACTGCACCCTGACAAATTCCTTATCGCGGGACTGTCGATGGGCGGTTACGGCGCTTTGCGCTTAGGCATGAAATATGCGTCGCGGGTGCAGGGAATTTCTGCTCATTCGTCGATCACACGCGTGGCGCAGTTGTCGCAGTTCATTCCGTTCCCGCCTCAGGCATTTCAGTATGCGGGCGAAGTCGATACCGACCTGCTGCATTGGGCAGCTATCAACCGCGATCATCTTCCTCCTGTGCGATTTGATTGTGGCACCGAGGACTCGCTTATCGAAGCTAATCGGGAGCTGCATCAAACATTGACACGAATGAATATTCCCCACGACTATCAGGAATTTCCCGGTGGCCACGATTGGCCGTATTGGTCGGAGCACATTCGTAAGACGCTGGCTTTCTGTAAAGCCGTTCTTGCGTAGCGTCGAGACGCCAGGTGCTGACCTTCAACCAGAGGTCTGACTTTCGCACACGCCACTACTTTGCCATTTCTTTCGCCGCTTCTTTCGCGACATCCGGCATTGGCATCCGCACGACCTTCGGATAGTAGATGTCTTCATGCTCTAGTTTTTTTGGCTTCATGGTATTGCAGACATAAGTGAAGACCAGCTCGCCGGGCTTCTCGAATTCCGGATGCTCTTTTCCGGCGTAGCAGAATGTGTCGGGATCATAGCCTGGTGATCCTTTCTGAAGTTCAGGGATGCGGTAGATCACTTCACCATCCGTCCACTGACCGGTGAGGCTTGGCGAGGTGCGCAGCAAAACTTTGTCGGAAAACAGCTTCGGATCGACGTGCACCGCGATCCATTTCTTCAACTCTGGATGGTAGCGCACGGACAACTCCGACGGACCGCCTCGCATGACCGTCTTCGCTTTGGAGGGAATCAATCCCGGATGCCACTCGTCGTCCGAACCGAGGTATTGCAGATTCTTCTTGGGATCGTCGAGCCCAGAGAGCGGAATGCGGGTCAGAATTTCGGGACGGCTGCCATTCTCGTCCAGCGTAAAAATGTAGAGGTATTCGCCATCGATGACAGTGGACGCAGAGGGATTGGCGTGAACGCCTTCCGGAACGAGGGGAAAGTACGATACCTCCCAATCCTGCGGATTCTTTTTCAGGTCCGTCACGCGCGCCAGATCGGCTCCGCAAATCTCGAAGCCAAGCGCAAAGGCGTTTGAATGCGGCATATTGCGCACGCAGAGCAGCGTGATCCAAAGCTCATCGTTGTGGTCTATGTTATGCACTACGCCATCAAGCGCCCAATAGTACGTGCCATTGTTCTGCTGTGGTTTGAAGAAGCTATCGAAATTACCTTTGGCGTCTCTTTTGATCGCGTAGTCGATGTTCCATTTACCGTTCTCACACCTGGAAATACCGAGGCTGTTGTGCACCATCGCGGGCACTTCACCGGTGACCACACGTTTGTCGCCGTAGAGCGTGTCACCGAATATCCAGACGTCTCGGCCATCGGGCAAGGGGATGGAATAGGCGGCGTCTGCTCCGAGCCACGGTGGACGCAGGGGGAACGACGGGGTGCAGGCAGAGTCGCGACCTTGTGCGAACACCGATACTCCTGAGAGTAATGCCAAAACGCAACCAACAATCCACTTCACAGCCAATCGCATGGCAATCCTTCCTTAATGGCGGGCTTCGCCACTACTTGAGTTTGATCATGCGCGTTCCGAGAAAAGCGATCGGGACGCCAGGCGGGTTCCGCGAGGTTGGTTGACGCTTTCGCCGCAGGGGCTCGCGAACCTTCTCCAGCGCCGCGCGACGTTTGGAGGTTTGTTTGTGTAGAGAGCTGACATGCTTATGAAGCAAACTCTCGGCATAGAGCAAATCTTCCATCACAGCTTTGCGGGCCTGGTCCGGCTTATGACCACGAATAAGAGCGAACACACGTTTGTGGCGTCGCCAGTGCTTATCCCAGTTGTCGATGAACGGCAGCACAGCCTTTCGGGCTTCGGATGTCGCGTGATACAGCATGCGCATGGTGGTTTGAATCGCGGCGTTGCCCGATGCCTGGGCAAACGCGTCGTGAAATTGAATATCAAATGCTTGGAACAGCTCTGGCTTACCCCGGGCCTGGGCCATCCCGTCGAGCGCAGCTTGCAGGCGATCAATATCGGCTCGGGTAGCCCGCCTTGCCGCGAGAGCAGCCACATCAGGCTCGATGATCTTTCTCAGTTCATAGATTTCTAGGTGTTTCACTTCATCCAACAAGATCATCCACTGGAAATGCTGATTGAGAACACGGCTCAGCGAGGACTGAATGTAGGTCCCATCACCGGCCCGGGATTTGATCAGGCCGAGATAGACCAGGCCCTTCAGGGCCTCACGCAGCGAGCCGCGGCTCACGTGAAGCATCTGCGCCAGCTCCGGTTCAGGCGGCAGTCGGTCTCCCTGCTTGAGATCGCCACTGCGCACGAGTTGTTCGATCCGGCGCGCTACCTGGTCTATTACCGTCTCGCGTTGGATCGGCTCAAGCTGCCTGGCAGTAATCGCAATCTCGCGGTTGAACGCCATTTGTTCTTGTCCTGAAAAGTTTCCATCCCTTGACCCGCAGACAAAATCACTATATATGTTCAAATGTCCTACAAACAAGAGCGGAAGCACGATTTTGGACAAAAGGTTCGGAATGCAGCCTGAAGTTCCATTGGAAAAGTTCGAGATCTTTGCCGAGGGACTGGACCATTCCGAGGGACTCGCATTTGACGTCGACGGGAATCTCTGGGCCGGCGGTGAACTCGGGCAAATCTACAAGATCGACCGAAAAGGGAACGCTCGAACGCTAGCCACCCTCGGAGGGTTCAACCTAGGGCTTACCTTTTCCCGACAGCAGGAGCTATTTGTTTGCAACTTCAAACTTGGCGCTCTGATACAGCTCGACCGGTCGGGCAAGATGATTCGGTCGTGGGAAAGAGCGGGACGATGCCGTCTGCGCAATCCGAATTTCTCGGTCTTCGATAGTGAGGGGAACCTCTATTTCAGCGATTCTGGTGAATTCAAGAAGAATGACGGATTTCTGTTCGTATTGCGGCCCAGTGGCAAGATCGAACAACTGCTCGATGGGCTTTCGTTTCCCAATGGATTATCACTGAGCGCCGACGAGCGAACGCTGCATGTCGTACAGAGCACGAAAGACAACGTGCTCGCAGCGCCAATTCTGGACTCGGGCGCGATTGGGAAACCGCGTGTTTACGCTTCCGGATTGCATCATGTGCCGGATGGTGCGGCTCTTGACGCGGACGGCAACTTGTATGTGACCTGTTACGCCTCACATAATGTGTATCGCGTGGCCCCGAATGGCGCTGTCTCGCTGTTTGCGCACGATCCGGAGGGAACCATGATTGCCAGCCCCACAAACGTGGCCTTCGGCGGCGCAAACTTCGACGAAATGTACTTCGCCAACTTGAGCCGTTGGCATATCTGTCGCGTCCGGGTCGGCATCAGGGGCCAACTGCTTGCCAACCAGCGCTAGCTGGGCGGAGACTGAAATGAAAATTACTGATGTCCGCTGGACCCCTGCTTTTATCCCGATTGAAGCGCCCTTGCGCTATTCGGTCGGCTCCCATCCCGGATTCTCACGCATTGTCATTGAGGTTGAGACCGACGAAGGCATCACTGGCCTTGGGGAGTGTTACAGCGGCGCTTCACGTGCTGGCCAACTCGCGGATTTGAAGCCGTTGCTGATCGGCGAAGATCCCATGAACCTTGAGCGAATTCGCTGGAAGTTGGCGGCGCCGAGTTCAGAAAAGCTTTTCGGGTTCGTGCTCGCGTTTGCCGGACTTGAGTTCGCGATCCTTGATATTCAGGGGAAGGCGCTGAAGCGGCCGGTATGCGACCTGCTCGGCGGACAAATTCGCAACGAGGTTTCCTTTTCCGCGTATCTTTTTTATCGCTACGCAAATGACGACGGCGTTGGCGAGGTATCGAACATCTGGCAGATGGTCGACTTTGCCAAAGAAGTAGTTAACAAGTACAACTTTAAAACACTGAAATACAAAAATGGCGTGCTTCCTCCAGATGAAGAGATCGATACTTTCATAGCGCTGCGTGAGGCGTTTCCGAAGCACCGAATCCGGCTCGATCCGAACGCAGTCTGGACGGTAAGCACGGCCATCGATGTTGCCCGCCGCCTGCATGACTACAACGTCGAGTACCTGGAAGATCCAGTGTGGGGGATGCGCGCGATGAAGCGGGTGAACGCGAAAGCTCCCTGGGTGACGCTGGCATCGAATATGTCGGTTTTTGCTTTTGAGGACCTTGCGCCAGCGATCATGGCGGACGTTCTCGATGTGGTGCTGCTTGATCCGCACTGGTATGGAGGCATTCATCGCGCCAAGCTCGCGGGACAGATCTGCGAGGCAATGGGAGTGGATGCGGGGATGCACAGCGGAGCAGAGTTTGGCATCTCTCAAGCTGCCATGCTTCACCTCGCCGCATGTCTGCCGAATCTGGTGCTGGCTCCGGACTCTCATTACCACCATCTCACCGATGACATTATTGTTGGGGGCAAGATGCATTACAAGAACGGGGCGATGGCTGTGCCAACCGGGCCGGGTTTGGGTGTGGAACTCGACCGCGACAAGCTTGCGCGTTATCACGAACACTCCAAACGGCAGGAGATGGGAACCTGGACGGACGACCCGCGGCGCCGGGGCGTCGTGATTACGCAGCCAAAATGGTGACACGGTGAAGATGAGAAGCCTTGCCAAGGCCGCCTTGGCCGCTCTGTTGTTAGCCGCGACGCTGCCGGCGGACGCGAACGCAACTGAGCAGACGCTTTGGAAGATCGGGGCTTTCGATGGATCTTCGGGAGAATTCAAAAGCCAGGACATCAATTACGCCGACCCGAAAAGTGACCCCGTGTTCGTGGTCGGCGAGAGTCGCGACAAAGATTGGTATCGCTTTCAGCCCGGACCTGCCAACGGAATAACCGGCGGCCGCCTGCATCCCTTCACGGTGAAATTCTCGCTGAAAGATACGCCGCGCGGCGTGTATCATCTGAAGATCGCCATCCTGTACGAGACGCCACGTCTCTCATTCTTACAACTGGATGTTAACGGGCATTCCGGATATTTTTATTTCCATCCCAAGCTCGACTTTCGTGCCGGCGACTGGGAAGGAACGTTTGTTCCGCAAACCTCCACCGACGAGAAAACAATCTGCATTCCGGCGGCCTGGCTCAGGAAAGGCGAGAACACTTTCATCCTTACTGCAATGGATAACCCTGCCACTCCACAAATGTCGCTCGGCGCAATTGCTCCGGGACATACAGGTCTGATCTACGACGCACTCGAATTCGCTCAGGATGACGCCGAGCAATATGACCCAACTGCGTTCAGCGCACAAATTGAGCCAACCATCTTCTATCGCGAAACAGGAACGGCAATGGCGGAGCTGGTGGATGTCTTCATCAGCGCTTCCACGCTGCCCAGCACCGGCTCCGTAGAACTGCGAATTGCCGGGCATTCTTTCAGCAAGGCTTTTTCAACCAGAAATGAGTTTGGCGAAGTACGGCTCGAGTTTGAAGTTCGTGAATGGACCGGCTCCACGCAAGCCGCCGTGCGCCTGGACAAACTCTCGGCAGCTGCCGTGAACACAGAGCCTGCAAAAAAGTGGACGATCGATCTCATACTGCACGAGCATCTCGACATAGGATTCACGGACTATCCCGCTAAGGTAGCGGAGCTTCACTCACAATCGATCGACCAAGCAATGGACCTGATCAAGAAGAAGCCGGATTTCCGCTGGACACTCGATGGGAGCTGGGTTGCCGATCAATATCTGAATGGACGCAGTTCAGAAGCGCGACAGCAATTTCTCGAACACGTTCGCGAGGGCAGCGTCGTTATTCCGCCGGAGTTCGCAAATCAACATACCGGGAACGTTTCGTGGGAAGGTCTGGCTCGCTCTCTCTACGGCCAGCACGATCTCGCACGCGAATACAAATTGCCCGCGGCAGATGCGGCGCAAATTGTGGATGTCCCTGCCTATACGTGGAGCTATGCATCGATACTGCATGATGCGGGCATCAAGTATTTCGTGGCGGCAAGCAACAGTTGGCGAGCTCCGGTCATGCTGCTCGGGCGCTGGAATGAAAAATCGCCGTTCTACTGGGAGGGTCCGGATGGCGGCCGCGTGCTGATGTGGTACTCGCGCGCCTACCTGCAAGCCCACACCTTATTTGGCGGCCCTTGGCGAATGGAATCGATCCGCGATTCGCTTCCGGTTTTTCTGCAAGCTTATACACGTCCTGACTACACGTCGAGTACCGTGATTGTCTTCGGTACTCAGCTCGAAAACACCCCGCTCGCAAAGGAGCAGATTGAAATCGTTTCGAGTTTCAGCCATCAATATGCCTGGCCAAAGTTTGAATTTTCCACCGTTCACTCCGCAATGCAAAAGATCGAGCGCGAGTGGAAGGGCATTGTTCCCGTGGTCCGAGGCGATTTCGGCCCTTACTGGGAGGATGGATATGGCTCCGATGCCGCGCACACTGCGATTCACCGGGAAAACCAACATCGGATCGCGACCGCCGAGATCATGGGCGCTGCCGTTTCATCGATCGACCCGCGAGTTCGCCCCGACAAGGCCATGCTCGACGATGCGTGGCGCAACGAACTCACCTATGACGAACACACATGGACGTACGTTAGCGCTACAACCCAGCCAGAGCATCAGCAAAGTGAAGACCAAATCGCGCTGAAGCGAGCTCGCGTGGCGCGGGCCCGCGACGATATCAGCGAGTCGATTCAGCGCGAGTGGGCACAGCTGGAGGCGCTCGTAAAAACCAAGGATAATTCCATTGCCGTGTTCAACTCTCTGAACTGGGCACGCAGTGGCATCGTAGAAACTGACTTGCCGGAGGGAACTACGCTCGTCGATTCCTCAACCGGCGCTGAGATTCCAATCGAAATACTCTGGAAAGGTAAAGGCATTTCACTGCCAGGATTCGGCCCCGGCAATGTTCGTGTTCGCTTTCTGGCATCCGGTGTGCCCGCCGTGGGATATAAGCTATACACCATCAAGCCAGTCGCGAAAGAGCCCGTTGTTGCGGAGGAAATCCAGGGGAACATCCTCGAGAACCGGTTCTATCGCATTACGCTGGATCCGTCATCCGGCTCGATTGCAAGAGTTTTCGACAAGCAACTGGGACGCGAACTGGTCGATTCGTCGACCCCTTACAAATTTGGTCAGTATCTTTACGTGACAGGCGGAGACAGCTATCCCGAAAACTCACTGTACCGGTTTGGAGCGGGACTGAACCCTCCATCGTTGACGGTTCACCCGGCGCAGTCGGGAATACTGCTCTCCGCGAAGAAAACTTCCATCGGGATTGTCGCGATGCTGAATTCGTCAGCCCCAAACACGCCATCCATTCAGACCGAGATCCTGATGCCCGACTCCGAGAAAGCCATTCTGATCACCTATCGCTTGCACAAGGAACGCGTACTCACGAGAGAGTCGGCGTACGTGGCGTTTCCTTTTGCCGTTACCAATCCGGAATTCACATACGGTTCTCAGACGGCGTGGGTAAAGCCGGCGAAAGACGAGCTTGCCGGAGGAAGCCGCGAGTGGTACCTACCTACGACCTGGGCCTCAGTTTACAATCCCCAACTGACGGCGGCGGTGGTTCCGCTGGATGCCCCTCTGATCGCCTTCGGAGACATCGTTCGTGGCAACTGGCCCGCGGAATTCAAGCCGACGAGCAGCGCAATCTTTTCCTGGCTTATGAACAACTATTGGGGAACAAACTTTCCTGCCTGGCAGGGCGGCGATTTCACCTTTCGATACGCCATCACCAGCGACTCGCACTTCAATCCTCAGTCGCTGACGCGGTTCGGATTGGAAGCATTAACTCCCCTCGAACATGATGACGTGTCGGCTTCAGAGGATGCGTCTTCCCTGCCCAATCGAGAGGCAAGCCTGTTAGAGGTTGCAAATCCCGGCGTAACATTGCTCACGTGGAAACGCGCGGAAGATGGCGATGGAACCATCCTCCGGCTGCAAGGCACTATGGGGGGACCATCGGAGGTCAGGATTCACAGCCAGTACCTGACATTTGAACACGCGTGGCTGTGCGATTTGCTGGAAGAGAATCAGTCAGAACTCAAAACCGAGGGGAGTGATCTCAGCGTTCCCATCAAACCATTCCAGGTGCTCACCCTCAGGCTTCGCACAGCACCGCACATAATACGGGGCGACGCAAATGAACATTGATTTTACAGGCAAGGCCGCCATTGTTACGGGTGGCGCAATGGGCATCGGAGGGGCCACGGCGCGAAAACTGGCCGCGCTCGGAGCGGCGGTCGCTATCCTCGATGTCGACCGTAACGCCGGGGAAAAAACTGCCGCCTCGATCGCGAAGAGCGGGGCGACCTGCGATTTTTTCCCCTGCAATGTCAGTGCCAGCGCTGAGGTGTCGCAAGCCTTTGACGCTGCTGCCAACAAGTATGGGGGCCTCGACGTACTGGTCAGCAACGCTGGCATTCAACTTTACGGCGACGCGGTAACCACTACCGAGGAAGAGTGGGACCGGTTGATGGGAATCAACCTTAAGGGATGTTTTCTGGCCTCGAAGTTTGCCGTCCCACAAATGCTCGGGCGCGGCGGTGGCGCCATCGTGATTGTTGGCTCGGTGCAAAGCATGACAGCAATCAGTAACTCGATTGCGTATGTTGCTTCGAAGCACGGTCTGCTGGGGCTAACACGAGCCATGTCGCTCGATTATGCGCAGAAGGGAATCCGGGTGAATTGCGTCTGCCCCGGCGCCATCGACACCCCCATGCTCCGTTGGGCCGCCAGTTTGTCGGACGATCCCGAGAAAGTGATAGAGACCTGCAATCGCATGCACCCCGTAGGCCGTGTCGGCAAAGCGGAGGAAGTCGCCGACGCAATCGTCTATCTCGCATCGCCGATGGCGTCCTTTATTATCGGAGCGGCCTTGATCGTGGATGGAGGCATGCTAGTGCCTGCCGGCGGTATGGGCTTTCAAGAAGGCGGCACGGGAGCCGAAACCCGCAAATGAAGCTTGAGGGAAAGACGGCCATCATTACCGGCGCGGCTGCCGGAATCGGCGCCGCCTCCACTGCATTGTTCGCGCGCGAGGGAGCGAAGATCGTCGCGGTTGACATCGACCGCGAACTGCTGGATCAGGTTTCGGGTCAGATCGTGCGGGCAGGTGGCGATTGCCTTGCCGTTACTGCCGATGTTAGTAAACGGGATGACGTGCAAAATGTGCTCCGTTCGGCAGCAGAGAAATTCGGGCCCGTTGACATCCTTTTCAATAACGCAGGCATTGTTCCAGCGGGCAAGGTCGAGACAATCAGCGAAGAACTATGGGACCGCGCCATGGCGATCAACGTGAAGAGCATGTATCTGTTCTGCCATGAGATCATTCCGAAATTTAAGGCACAGGGCGGAGGAGTGATCCTGAATACCGCTTCCGCGACCGCTTTACGCGCCGTAGTAGATCGCGCCTGTTATACGGCAACGAAAGCGGCCGTAATTGGACTCACAAAATCTATGGCGCTCGACTGCGTCCGCGACAATATACGTGTAAACTGCCTGTGCCCAGGCACGGTCGATACGCCGTCGCTAGCGCAGCGCCTCGCGGCATTTCCCGACCCCGCCGAAGCACGGAAAAACTTCATTGCGCGCCAGCCGATGGGAAGATTCGGGACTGCGGAAGAGATTGCGCAGGCTGCACTTTATCTGGTTTCACCCGCATCGGAATTTGTGACCGGACTCGCTTTCGCAATTGACGGGGGTCTCAGCATCTGAATGTCGCGCTGTGTCGCTGATGCCGTTCAGTGGAAGAACCGCCGCGCATATCGTCTATCGAATGGTCAGGTCGAGATCACGGCGCTGCTGGGGGGCGGGCACATCGCGGATTTTCGTCTTTGCGGTTCTCAGCTCAATGCTCTCTGGGAGTCTCCTTGGCCGACGATCGAACCCCAAAACTTTTCTTCGCGTGAGCACGCCGCACTCTACGGGGATGGGCCCGCAGGCAGATTCCTAAGCGGCTACACCGGACACGCACTGGCCCTCGGCTACTTCGGTATGCCGTCATCGGCCGAGGCTAAGCAAGATCTTGCCCTGCACGGCGAAGCCGCCAGCGCGGAGTGGAATGTGATTTCTGCGCGATGCGACGATCATTGTGCATCACTGGTAACGGAGGTTTCACTCCCTGTCTATCGACTCCACGTTCAACGTGAGATTCTCCTGCCGGCGGACGCCTTCACCGCTTGTATCAAAGAAGTTGTTACCAACCGGAGCCGCGACGAAGTCGAGTTTCAGTGGGTGGAGCATGCAGCTTTCGGTGAGCCCTTCCTTGCAAGCGGCGACGCCACGTTATTTGTATCAGGCGCTCGCGGGGTCACATGGCCTCTTGGGTATGAGGGCAAAGAAATTCTCAGCAACAACACTGAGTACCGCTGGCCGTATGCGCAGTCGACTGACGGAAAGCCAGTCAATCTCTCACATCTGTTTCTGCGGGATGGAACCGGCTTCGTAGCCGCATTGCTCACTGATGCCAATCGGGAGAACGCCTTTGTTGCGGTCCATAACCGGCGGCACCAACTGGTCGCCGGATACTCTTTTGATCGCGCGCTTTTTCCCTGGATTGCGCTGTGGGAGGAAAACCGTGCAAGAGAGTACCCTCCGTGGAGCAGAAGAACCCGAGTTCGCGGCGTGGAGTTCGGCACCAGCCCTATGCCGTTGGGACTCGATCACGCGCGCGATATGCGCAGTTTGCTTAATACGCCCGTGCTGGCCTCCATTCCAGGAGGTTCGCGCATGGAAGCGCAGTATGACTTATTCCTCCATCCGGCGCCGCCGCAGTGGACGCAAATCAATGATGTTCGGCGATTCGACCGCACTCTTGTCACGCGAGGTGATAGCAATGAGGAAATCAGGCTCGAACGTGGCAGTCGACGCCGTTCGCCCCCGCTACTGTAGACCGTGAGCGCGCAAAAATGCGTGGATCTTCTCATATGCGTCTTCCAGTTCTGCTTCTTTAAACTGCCCGTGCCCGCCACCTTTAATTGTCACGAGTTCATTCGGGACACGCGCCACGGTGAGCGCATGGTGCAGCCGCACCGACTGCTGGTAAGGCACAACGGGATCCGCATCTCCATGAATACTGATGATCGGGGGCAGGCCGGCGCGAACGTACGTAAGCGGGGAGACCCGCTTTGCTATCGCGAGTTGATCTGTTTGGCTGCCCATCCACATGAGCGCATAGTTCTTGAGGTTGGCGCCCTGAATCAGGTCGGCTACGTCGCTGATGCCGTACCAGTTGACGATCGCGGCTACTTTTAACGTTTCGTTGTCGTGACAGTCATTATCCAGGTCAGTTCCTTCGGGCAGCATCCCTGCGATCAAGGACAAGTGTCCGCCTGCAGAATGGCCGGTCAAGACGATTCGTGCAGTGTCGATGTTGTATTCTTTTGCGTTCCTTATAGCCCAGCGAAGAGCGCAGCGGCAGTCCTCGACGGCAGCGGGAGCGAGCGAAACACTTGCCATGCGATATTCGACGTTGATCACATTCCAGCCCATTTCGAGATACGGCATTAAAAGGAGCGTCGCTCCAGTCCGATCGCCGATGACCCAGCCGCCTCCGTGGTAATAGATCAAAGTCGGCACGGGCGTTTTGGCATCATTTCGCTGCCACACGTCGAGCTTCAGCGTGTAATTGTTCGCAACACCATAGGTAATGTCGGGATGAATCCAATATTGTTCGCCGAGTATGGAGGCCCAGTGGGCCGTTGGAGACAATGTCGTGTTGACTTGAGGAACAGCCTGGACGGAACCCACTGCACAGACGAGGAGAATGAAATAGAAATGATGAGTTAATTTCACGAATTCCTTAAGAGCAGAGCGTGCATGTCTTATTATGGGTTTGTGCGCACGTAAGCCTTGATAGTCGCGCACCGCTGCCCTTCCGACGGACCGTGCGGCCGAATCACATAATCACCCACCGCAGCAGGAATAATAAAGGTTTCCGCGTAGTGCACAACAAGCGGAGGGAACTTTCCAGCCGCGCTCTCAACCACTGCCTCCCGCCCTTCACACAGGTTGAGGACACTTACTCCTCCGTTCGTGGAATGCCGCACCGGTTCGGTAAACCAATGCCGCCGAGTTTCGATAAATTCACGTTCGTGAAGTCCCGTGCGCTCTTCCTGCCATCCGGGGCCTTGCGCAACCGTTTCAATTACGTTGATGAGATTTTTTTCGACCCAAGGTGTTATCCGATCCCACTGGATATTTCGAAACCCGTGTTGCAGATGGATGGGACGTGGAGTGCCGTCCAAACCAAGCCGTCCCCAGTCCCACATTTTGAAGGTGAAGATGAACGGAGTCGCGCTGATTTCAAGCACCATACTGTTCTTGCCCGAGCAATGCGGAGTTCCGGCCGGAATCAAGAAGTGGTCGTGCTTTTTGGCGGGAAACCGATTGACGTATTTGTCGGCGTCAAATTGAATCGCGCCGTCCTGTGCTCCGAGTAGGTCTGCCATCATCCGGTTGGCGTCAATGTTTTCTTTCAGTCCGAGAAAGACACACCCTCCCTCGCCCGCATCGAGCAGGTAATAACTCTCATCCTGCGTATAGTTCATTCCGAACTGTTGCTGAATGTATTCGGTCAGCGGGTGGACCTGAAAAGAAAGATTGCCACCGTCCATGGTGTCGAGAAAATCGAATCGGATCGGAAACTCAGTTCCAAAACGCGCGTGTACCGCCTCGCCGAGGAGTTCGTGTGGATGCTGGAAAACCAGATTTGTCGATGGAATCTCTACTTTTACGTCGCCGAAGCCGAGGAGGAGGCTGTTCTCCTCCGGTACACAATCGAAGCACCATGCGTAGTTCTCTGCACCACGCGGAAGGTCGCAAACTTCTTTCATCCACTGTCCGCCCCATGGTCCAGGATCAAAGAAAGGCACGACACGAAAAGGCTGTTGCGCAGCGTTCTTCAAGCCTTGCAGATGCTGCGCGCCGGTGATCATTTTGGGGAGATCGCACTCATTGGTATCCAGCAAGAAATCGATTCTTGAAATCAGCGTTTTCTTCCAACGGTCGGCGACGCGCCAGTCGACAAAATATGCGCGCTTATACTTGGCCTGTGGGCGTTCCGTGCAATTCTGCAAACCGAGATTGGGGATCTTACCAGCCCGCTGGCGTTGCTGGATCTCCCATCTCGCCATGTCGCAGTAAACGAGCAGATCCCACTGTTCGGCGACAAGGGTTGCGCCTGTGCCAATTATGATCGAAAGGCCCGATGCCTGGCCTAAACGATTTCTTTGTTTTGCGAGCGCGCGCTCATCGAAGAATTCGTGGAGCTCGTACTTGCCCATAAAGGCAAAGACTGGATCATCGCCCAGATCTCGCGCGCACAAGTTTCGAATGGCGTGTTCTTCCACGTAACACTCATTGGCTCGTATTACGCATTGCGGTTCGAGCGCGCGGACTAATTCTTGCTCTATTTCCTTTTCAAAACAGCCTGGATAGCATTCGATACAAACAACCAAGCGACCCGGCCCCACGCAAGCCTTCAGCCGTCGCGCAATGGCGAGCCATCCTACATCACAGCCGTCGAGCGAGTCGGACACCCGAACTACGGGATATTTATCATAGTTCGAAATATATGCCTTCGACATTTATCCTCGGACTTGTGTCCATTCCTAAAAACATGGCGGCAACGATTTTTTGTTGCCGCCGCCCTGTGTGACCTTACTTGGATATCAGAAAAGGAACTTCAGGGAGAGTTGAATCTGGCGATTCGTGCCACCGCCGATTTGAGTTCCATCCTCGCTGGCGATGGTTTCGCCAACGCGCCCGAAATTTGCGTTGGTAGTGCATGTCGCTGGAGATGTCGATGTCGGTGCAGAGACCGATGTACAGATACCTCCGTCGGGATTGGCAAAGTTGGGATGGTTAAAAATGTTGAACACGTCGGCTCGAAATTGGATTTTCAACTTTTCACCGATCGAAAAGTTCTTCATGCCAGACATATCAAACTGGAAGTAGGCCGGGGCTCGCAGAGCATTACGCCCAACGTCTCCAAGCCCAATCCCCGGCGTTCCGTTGTAATTTGGATCGATCTGGAACGCGTTGATGTTATAGCTCGAATTCGGCCAGCTATGGTTGGGTACCCAGAGGGGCTGACCCGACACGTAATCCGGGCGCTCCGGGTTGCCAAAAAATCCGCTCACGAGTGTGATGTTTTCGGGAAGGCCCGACCGGGCCTGCAGAATACCAGATGTCTGCCATCCGCCCAGCAACTCCTGAAGCAATAAATTAGAACCTTTTAGATCCGGTAGGCTGTAAACTACGCTGCCTGTCAGATTGTGACGTACGTCCCAGTCTCCGCTGGCATGATCGAATTGGGGATTCAGCGGATCCTCGAAACCGGGGCTAAAGACGTTGACCATATCGTCGAATTCGTGGGACCACGTATAGTTCGTTTCGAAGGTAAGATTGCCCACGCTCCGTCGCAGCTTCACCTGTAGCGAGTTGTAATTGGAACCGAGTTCATCGGCGTCTATATCTTCATTGGCAAAACCCGAATATGGCCGTGCGTCGGTAAAGACGTTCGCGGGATTAGCGTTGAGAGGGTAGAAGTCAACCCCAGCCTGCATGTGGTGGGCATTGTTGGCGACATAATTGATTGTCAGAATTGTATTATGTGCCACTTCCTGCTGAATGCCGAATAGCCAGTTCGTTGAAACCGGGTCTTTGGGATTTTGCGGGAAGGCGTTTACGTTTTGTGTTCCAGCAATCAGCGGAGGATTGGGGGAGGGATATGCGATTGAAAATGGTGGGGTAGCGAAAATCGCCTGAAAAAGATTCACGTTGTAACTCGCAAGCGCGGGTACGTTCGTGGTGGTGGTGAAGTTGAAATGCATCGGATTATAGAACAAGCCGGCGTACCCGTGAAACACCGTTTTTCCCTTGCCGAATGGATCCCAGGCGAAACCGACACGAGGTGCTATGTCGCCTTTCGGCGCCGTATATGCGGGTTGGTTGGGCGGGAGAAGCGATTGCGTGACCACATCGAAATTCTGTCCCTGGCCGGAACCCGTGGCCCAAACTGTATTGTAGTCGTATCGCAGCCCAAGATTTAGAGTAAGAGCCCGGCTGACCTTCCAATCATCCTGAAAGTAGAAATCCCAATTGGAATTTCGGTTGCCAACAAATCCTGGGAATCCGATTTTTTGCAGAACAAAAACGGTGTTCGTTTCGAGGTTGGAGATGCTGGCGTAATCGTAAGTTTGTTGCGGCCGTAGCCACTCATTATTCCGGTTAATTCGAATCTGTGGGCCGAAATGCAGCGTATGTCTCCCAATCGTCTTGCTGACATTGTCAAAAATTTCGAGGTCAGCAAACGGGGTGATCTGATTGAAAGTATTCGGTCCGGGCAGCGAACCGAGGTCGGTGAAGAACCCGGCAAACCCTGCCAGCGGCGTCGGGGTATCCGAATTTGTGTTCGAATTGAAGCGGTTGATCGCCACACTGAACTCGTTCAGCAACGTCGAGTTGAAGGTGTGGGTCTCATCGACCTTCGCCAATTGTGTCCTCAGCGCTTGAGGCGATACCTGCCCCACGTTGAGGCCATAGGTGTCGTTGGTTAACGAATCGTTGATGTTGTAGCGGAAGAAAACTCGATCCTTCTGCGAAAGGTTGTAATCGAGTCTGACCGATCCTGTGTCCTCGCGAAGAATGTTGGGAAGAGCCGCGGGGTCGTAAACCATGTCTGACCCATTCGCCGGGTTAGCGTCTGTGAAACCGGGATACACACATGATGCCGGCGCGGGAATGCCGGTACAGCCCGCAGGCAGAGGCGCCAATTGCGCCAGAAGAGGCGCCAATGCAGGGGTTAGCGCTATTTGCGATCGAACGTATGCGCTGACAGTGTGGTTCAACGCGTTGATGAGGGTAACGTGAGTGCGATCGCCTTCATAGTTCACGAAAAAGAAGAGTTTGTTCTTGACGATCGGCCCTCCCAAATTACCGCCGAACTGATTGAGCTTCAACGGCGCAGGCCCAGTCGCAAAGTAGTCTTTCGCATCCAGAGCATCATTGCGGAAGAATTCAAACAACTCACCGTGAAAGGCGTTCGTCCCTGATTTCGTGATGATGTTCATCTGCGGACCGAGGGAGTGTCCATTTTCAGCGGTGTAGCCGCTGTTCGAATAGTCAATCTCCTGGATACTGTCGACACTCGCGCGCGTGATGCGGGCTGCTTCCTGACCTTCGGTATCGAGGAAGCCATTGATATCGCCGCGCATCGCGCTTTGTCCGTCCAAGGTAATATTCAAACCGGTGAAAATGTTCTCCATTCCATCGACGCTACCCTGGAAGAATCCAGTCGAGGCCACGGACCCAGGAGCGATTTCGAGGAAATCGCTTACGTCTCGCCCATTGATCGGCAAGTTAGCGACCTGATTCGTGTCCAAGGTGGTGCCTATCGTACTGGATGAAGTGTCAACGGTCGTGAGCGTGCCATTGACTGTGACGGTCTCCTGCGATGACGCCACGGCTAGCACCAAATTGACTTCCACCAGGGCGCCCACATTGAGCTTGATGAGGTTGCTCTTGCTTGTCGCGAAGCCGTTCATATTCACCGTTACTACATAGGTCCCAAACGGCAATTCCGAAGCCACAAAATTGCCACTCTGGTCGGTGACCAAACTGGTCTGAATTCCAGTACCGACGTTCGTCACCTTGACCGGAGCATGGGAAACTGCTGCACCGGACGCGTCGGTCACCGCGCCAGTAATTCTGCCGGTGTCGAACTGGGCAATCAGCGGCAGCGCCCCGAAACCAAGAAGTACCACCAACACGATCAAATGCAAGGCGACTGAGGCCCAACTCATTGTGTAAAACTGCACATTTCGCGTCATGGCGAGGTCTCCCGCGTCCGTGAATTTCACCCCACAATAAACTTTGTGCAAATCACCGAAATGCTAATGCCGCTCTTGAGCAATAGTCAATGTTTTTCTTTCTCTTATGCCAAAAACGATCTTAGACTTGTTCTTTTGTGAAGCAAGCGGTTCCCATTTCGGCCTCAAACGGCCATTCGCTTGCCATTAATCATTTGCTTTTATGAGCTGTCGCTTGCTTTTATGAGCTGTCGCTGCGATTCTCACCCTTGGAGAGCCTCTCGGCATTGGGCGATAGTTCGCTCTGCCTCAAGTACTAAGGTGGACCAGACTGTGCAATCTCAGTTGTTTTCTCAGAAAGTGTTGACGAAGATGCCCGGCGCGATATTCTCCGGTCTTGGCGTGCTCGTCGGGCTCGGCCTTGCCTTCGCTCTGAGAGGACCCGGAGTTTCGGACGCTCAAAGCTCGCCAGTGCCTGGGCATTTCGTCGATGTCACGGAAAAGCTTGGCATTCACTTTCGCCAGCAAGCTTCTCCCACCAGCAAGAAATACCTTCTCGAGACGATGGGCTCAGGCGTGGCCTTGTTCGATTATGATAACGATGGCGGCTTAGATATCTTTTTCACCAATGGTGCGCGGCTCGATGATCCTACACCGAAGGGCTCGATTCCCCGGAAAGACAGCCCGAAGTACTGGAACCGGCTCTATCATCAGAAACCGGATGGAACCTTCGAAGATGTCACGGAACACGCGGGCCTTACGGGATACGGCTATTCCACTGGTGTTGCAGTGGGCGACTACGACAACGATGGATTCGAAGACCTATACGTAGCCGGATACGGACGCGGTACGCTGTACCACAACAATGGTGACGGTACATTCACAGATGTGACCGCTGCGGCTGGTGTTGCCGGCTCGGGCTGGATGACGAGTGCCGCCTGGGTGGACTACGACAACGACGGACGGCTTGACCTGGTCGTTGCGCGTTATATGCAGTGGGATTTTGACGACATCTTGTGTGGGCGCACCGGCAAAGACGGCTTCCGTTCCTATTGCCATCCCGATTTATTCAAACCGGAATCGGTTTTGCTATTTCACAATGACGGCAATGGCAAGTTTACCGAGGTCTCTCATCAGGCGGGGATCGACAAACCCGGCAAGGGGCTAGGGTTAGCGATTGCGGACTACGACCGCGATGGCTTCATGGACATCCTGCTGGCCAATGATTCAATGCCGGAATACTTGTTTCACAACCGCGGCAACGGAACGTTCGAGGAAGTTGGATTGACTTCCGGAGCCGGACTCGATAGCAACGGTCACACCTTTGCCGGCATGGGTGTGGATTTTGCTGACTATAACAATGACGGCTGGCCCGATATCGTCATCACGACTCTCGCGCATCAGCGATATGCACTTTACGAAAATCTCAAGGACGGGACCTTCGATTATTCCACTTCTGTCACAGGCCTCAGAGAAATCTCGGCGCTGCATTCCGGCTGGGGTGTGCGCTTTGTCGACTATGACAATGACGGATGGAAGGACTTGTTCATCGGCCAGTCGCATGTGATCGATACGATCGAGATGTATGATCCGAATGTGCGTTACCGCGAAACACCGTTGCTCTTGCACAACCAACAGGGGAAGAAATTTGTGGATGTTTCGGCACTTTCCGGTAATGTGTTCAGGCAGGAATGGGCTGCTCGCGGGTTGGCGATTGGAGACATTAATAATGATGGAAAGGAGGACGCTGTCGTTACATCCAATGATGGCCCCGCGTGGGTCCTGATGAATCAAACGGATGTTCCTAACCACTGGATTACGCTTAACCTGGTTGGCGTGAAGAGCAACCGCGATGCCATAGGAGCTGAAGTAAGAATCTCTACTCCGGCGGGCGAGCAATTTGCCACTGCGACTACGAGCAGCAGCTACCAGTCCTCGGGCGATAAGCGATTGCACTTCGGCTTGGGTGGTGCAACTTCCATCCATGAGATCGAGATCCGCTGGCCGAGCGGCATTCGTCAGGTTTTGCTGGATCAAATGGCGGACCGGATCATTACGATCACTGAGCCGTCGAAATAAATTGAAGGCCGTGGCCAGAGGTGCGGAATAAGTGCGGAATCAATTCTTATCCAGCATATTGTTCCTCGCGAGCCTGATGTCCGCAGCGCAGGTTTCGCATCAGACCTCGAGCCCGTCATTGTTACAGGATGCGGCGTTACAGGATGCGGCCCAGGCTATCACTGATGGAAAACTCAGTCGCGCTGAAGTTGATCTACAATCTGTCTTACGCGCCGCGCCAGCTGATTATCGCGCTCTTGATCTGCTAGGGGTCGTCCGCATCTTTCAAAAGCATGAAATGGAGGCTGAAAAGCTTTTCCGCCGCGCCATTCAGAAGAAGCCCGACTTCGCACCTGCGCGCGCGCACCTCGGCCTTCTTTATGTCCAGATGGGGCGTCAAGAGGAAGCCGCACCTCAGCTGCGTGAAGCCGTGCGCCTTGACCCAGCTCGTAGCGATGCCTCAGCTGCTCTTGTGCGCATCTTGCAGGACCAGGCGCGCGCTGCATCTGCGACGAGAGACTCCGAAAAAGCGCTAGCCTTGCTGATGGACGCTCGGAGTTATGCGCCCGACAATCCGGAGCTCAACTCCGAACTCGGAACCATTGCGCTTCAACTGTCTTTGTGGCAAGACGCAGTTGAGGCCTTCCGCCGAACATTGAAAATGCGCCAAGACGATCCGCTCGCTCTTTACAACCTGGGGCGTGCTTTCATGGGGCTGTCGCGGTTTGAAAACGCACAGCAGCAGTTTGCCCAGTATGTCGCGTTGCGCCCGGACGATGCCTCGGGGCACTGTGCGCTAGGGATGACACTCGCCGCTCTGGAGCATGTACCAGAGGCCCGGAAACAATTTCAGCGATCCATCGCGCTAGCTCCGGCCCAAACCGAATCGTACTTCCGGCTCGGGCTCATCGATCTCGATGCGAAGGACCTGGACGAGGCGGCCCGAAACCTCCATCACGTATTGGCTCGTGAACCAAGCCATGCAGGCGCTCTGTCGGCTTTGGGAGAAGTGGCTTTCGAACAGAAGCGTTACCCGGAAGCGATCGATCTGCTGAAGAAGGCCCTAGCCGGTGACGAATCCTTACGCGAGGCTCACTACTATCTCGGGCTAACCTTCGCCCGCGTGGGACGCAAGGAGGAAGCTGAAGCTCAACTTCAGATTGCTACTCGGCTGGAGCACGACGAAGCCGAGCGTCGAAGGATAGCATTTTCCCCTCAGTAAGTAATACCCGGTCAAAGCGATCTCACCTGTCACAATCGTGGACGGCGGCCTGGGTTAGAACACTACAGCCTTATGATAACCGGCGGGACGAGCGGGATCGGCGCTTGCACTGCCGAGGTTTCGTCGCCAACTGAGCCAAGGTGGTGATTGCTGGTCCCTTCATCACATCGACGAAGCGCATCGCACCATCGATCACCTGATCGCTCAGGTTGCCAACTACTAAAACTTCTTTTTTACAAGTTGCTTCACTTTGGCGGGGTCGTGAAATGGATCGAAGTGGATGTCGCTAACTGAGATTGTGGGAATGGTGCGATCCTCCGCTTCCGCAGCGTCTGCAGTAGGGCGCCGCGGCTCGGCCCCGGAGGAGGAAAATGACTGCGCTTCGCCAAGGCTGGTCAATGGGGAAAAGACTAGAATCAGAAGCCAAAGCCAAAAGGTGATTCCCATCTCAGAAAACTTGCGAGTGGATATCAACACTTCTCCTTATTTTTGACGGGGCTCAGAAATCCACGAACCGGATAGTATGCAGGATAACCTGCGACTGCCCTAGAGTTCATATCAAAGATATGAGTTCTCCGCGAATGCGGCATTCTGCACTACCAAGGCTATTGCCAGAAGATCGTCTGCTTGTAACGTTCCACCGCGAGTAAGATTCGACACGGCTGACCATGTCCCGCACGGCCTTGGAAAAATCACTCCTCTGTTCCTTTGTGAGCTCTTTCAAGAAGTCAAAGTTCTCACGATCCATCCACGGCGACAATGCGGCTTGTGCCAGGTTACCAATGTTCATTACTAAGGCCTGCAGAAAGGCAACTAAAGAATGAACGCGGGTAACCACGACCAACACCGAAGGGCCATTCCCGGGTCCTCGTCCTGTGCTTAAGATCGCGTCATGGCTGTGCTAAACATTCAGGAGGGCCTTCTCGTTTCGCTCGTTCTCCGCTACGAACAGGATCGCAATCAGTTTTTGATCTTGTCCAAGCCAACTCTCGATTCCTCTTCCGCCCGTCTAGCAATCGCGGGATTGAGGAATGAAGGACTGGTGGAAGAACAAATTCGAGGTGTAATTCGACTGACCCCGCTGGGATATAAAAAGTACAAGAACGCTCCACTGCCTTATGCTTATGCGGTCTGAACCGCTGTAGTAGTCGAGAGAGCAAACACAAACGGTCCGTCTCCACTCTCGGTTCGTACACCTGCCATAGTAATCTCGCCCGATCATTCACCCCATTGCATTATCTCCTTGCATGGTCGCCTCCCCCATGTCGCCCTGCACGCAGCGTGCTGTACGTTTACGACTTCCAAGCATGCCTTCAGCAACGATCCGCTTTGGAGACGGAGAACGTTCCTCCGCTCGACTTCAGACCATTTCGGTCACAGGCGGGTTGCTTCGGGTGCTCAAACCGCTAAGTCCAGGAGCAGTTGTTGAACTGCTGTTTTCGACGCACGTTGGATCTGTGCTCGCCCTGGTTGAACTGCTCCGCCCCTGTTCCGCCTCTCCGATCGGTTTGCAACCGTTTCGTTTCATCGCAATGGATAAAACCGAGTTGCGAAAATTACGCGCTTTAACTGCGGCGTCTTAAAAGACGGAAGTAGAAAGCTCAAACTGGAGAAGTTGGCTCCCCGACGTCCTCGCGATTGATCCCCAGTTACAGGCAACCCTAAGGAGATCGAATTACTTCTCGTTTGCTATCCGTCCACAATACTGAGGTTTCCCATCGTGAGTTGGTGCCTCTCGGGCAACCGTCGATTACTTTTGCGAGAGGAAGTAGAGGTCGTCGTGGCCGCCGGGACGGGCGTAAACAAGGGATGAGAGGTCGCGGGAGACGGCGAAGGCGTTGCCGCCATAGTCTTCGCGGAGAGCGAAAGGGAGTTTCAGCGCGGCGACAGGTGGGCCGATGGGAACCCCGTTGCGCCAGGGCTGGCGGAAGATCGTAGTTTCGCCGTGGGAAGCCAGGGAGTAGAGGAAAGACTTTCCGTCAGCTGAATACATAGCGAGATAAGTAGTGATACCCGATTTGAGAACAGTGCACTTCTTATCAACGATCGAGTATTGAAACAGACCGGGGTTTTCGCCCCAGATAGATGAGCTGATGATGAATTTCCGGTCGGGGGATAGATCGACTGCCATACCGCAGTGGTCGAACAAAGGAACGGCGAAGGAACTGTTCAGAGTGATCCTCCAGGTTCGGGGAGTGCGCCGGTCCTTATCGAGGCCGCCTAGGATAATGGATTGATCTCCCGGCTCCCAAATCGCGAAGCCAACAAATTCGCCCGACCAAGGCAACGGTCGAAGGTGTGTACCATCGGCATCAATGATGAAGAGCTGCCAATTCGCTCCCTGGATATCCGCATAAAGAAATTTGCTCCCATCGTTCGACCACGCCAAGGTTTCCAGACCCTCGCCGGAGGACGCGAGCTTCAGCCGGTTATTGCCGGCAAGGTCAGAGACCCACATCTCTGCTTTATTTGGCTCGGGAACCCTTATATAGGCAAGACGGCGGCCGTCGCTTGAAATGGTAGGTTGGGTCGCATCCTCGGTGACGATATCGTCGAATTGCTTCGCCGGAACGCGATATCGAGTCAGCGTTCCGGCGCTCTTGCCATTAATGAAGTAGACGCCCTTGCCATCAGGATCAGACATCGGACTTCTGTCGGGTCCGGGGCCAAACGTGATTTGTTTGAATGAATGGTCATTGAGTGAATATTCCCAAATGTTTGTAATGCCATTCACCTTGCGGCTGATGTAGACGGTTTTGCCCGGAATCGCCCAGGTAATGGAGCTGGTATCCGGCAAATTTGCTATCTTTTCGAGCTGGCGAGTGGATGCGTCTAGGCGCTGGAGAATAATTGTGCCACTAGGTTCGGACGAAGAGATGAGCAGATGCCGCCCATCCGGATAGGTCTTCAGGCGGACACCGAACAAGCCCACGCCAGGAAGTGTATAGATCGGTTCTTCGCCAGAGCCGGACTTGGGAATGCGAACGATCTGTCCACCGGCTTTCTCAACGAATAATGATTGGCCATCGACTGAAGGGGTCACGCCGATGCCTGTAGCCAAATGTTTGGGCATACCACCGAGCGTGGGAACGCTCCAGATGTCATCTTCGCCCAGGGTTTGTTCAAAGTAGATCTCGGTGCCCTCAGAAGAGAAACTTAGAACCGCCTTGTTGCCCTCGTCCTTAGTGAGTTGCAGCGGGTCGCCGCCGGATGTCAGCATGACAAACACCTGGTCGTAACCTTCGACTGGAGAGATGAAGGCAATAGTGCGACCGTCGGGGGACAGTGCCACACCGTACATTGTCTTATTCCAGTCGCTGATTTTTGTGATCTTGGCGGGGGCGTCACCAGCGCGATGATTAAAAGCCAGATGGTAGATGCCGTAACCAGCGGCGAGTATGAGAAGAAGAAGCAGCACTCCGAGCGAAATAGCTTTCCCTTTATTGCGAAAGGCGGCGTCGGCGATTACGGAACTGCTTGAGGACTGCACGACAGAAGGAGCGGGCGCAGAGCCGGAAGGAGCGGCCGGGGCATGAAATCCTGAGTGCTGTGACGATGCAGGTATCGCAGGATCGGAGAAGACGCGGCCGGAGCCGGTGTCACGGTGCAGGCGCTTCAGATCAGCGCGGAGTTCGGCTGCAGTCTGGTACCGGAGATCGCGATCTTTTTCCAAAGCTTTACCGATGATGCGCTCGAGTTCAGGGGAAATGTCGGGATGTAGGCGTGAGGGCGGGAGAGGAGCGCGATTGAGGATGGCGTCGAATATTACGCCCGAGGTTTCACCGCGGAAGGGCAGCGACCCCGTGGACATTTCGTAGAGAACAGCGCCGAACGAGAACAGGTCGGAACGGGCATCGAGTTCCTTGCCGCGCACCTGTTCCGGGGACATATAAACCATGGTGCCGAGGGCGGAACCAGGACTGGTGAGGTGATCGGAATCCACGTCGATAGTCGCGAGAGTGGCAGACTCGGCCTGCGGACGAGGATGGCTAACTTTGGCTAGGCCGAAGTCGAGAATCTTGGCATGGCCGCGCTTGGTAACGAAGATGTTGCCAGGTTTGATATCGCGGTGAATGATACCTTCGACATGAGCGGCCTCGAGGGCGTCTGAGATTTCGAGCGCAAGGGCGACGAGGCGGTCGAGTTCGAGTGACCTGCCAGCGATCAGATACTTGAGAGTTTGGCCCTCGAGACATTCCATGGCGATGAAAGCTTGGCCATTTTCTTCCCCGATGTCGTGGATGGTGCAGATATTGGGATGGTTCAGAGCAGAGGCGGCTTTGGCTTCGCGACGAAAGCGGCTGAGAGATTGGGGGTCTCTGGCGAGAGCATCGGGGAGAAATTTTAGCGCGACGAAGCGGTCAAGGCGGGTGTCCTGAGCTTTGTAAACGACTCCCATACCGCCGCCGCCGAGCATCTCGATCACGCGATAGTGAGAGAAAGTTTGTCCGACGAGTGAGTAAGAATCCGCCATGGTGCGGCACCGAAGTAGCATTCGATTGACTGCACATATTAGGGTGCGCCATGGGACAAGTCAACGGGAGCCAGCATTAGGAGAATTAGGATGTTGCGACTGCCCGTACTCCACATTCGCTTTGTACAAGAACGTGTCTTCTAAATGTCTGCTGTTGGGTTTCCCACCTGGTCGCGCACCAAGAGAAGCCTGCCGCAGGCTCTTGACTAGATAATTGCGAAGCGCGATCTGTGAGTCAACGAAGTTGTTTGTGCACCCGAGGATGCACAAACTCGGACCTAGTGCAGAATGGAGCAGCTTCCCGAAAGCGTTTGTGTGTTCGTGTTACGGTTCGTTTCACCTGTTTGCCTCACCCGCGAATCTGGACAAACCACGAGCCCGATGCGTCCCGACCCTCCCGGCTTGCGACTGGATTCGGTGCCATAGGAGACGCTGAGGCAGCCAGGTTCTACGTCGCGAGTGGGCAGGATTATCATTAAAAATTGTGGATGAACCCCAAACAACGCGAGACAATCGCCAATTCCAGTTCGCAAATTTGTGCGCCACGACTACCATGACTTCTCGTTACATTGTCAGTACTATTCGGAGCCCGATGTGGGGCGCGCATCTTGCGGTGCGCGCCCGACTAACTCCCACGGCTACTTGTTGACGTCGCGACCATCGTAAGCTACTTGCGGTCCCAGGTTCCTAGGATCGAAATCGTCAAAATGGTTAACGCATCTGAAGTTGGACGCATTGTTTGGATCGCCCGTTCCGATATATTCGCCGCGTTTCGGGTAAGGGCACAGCGGCTCTGGAATTGGACGCCCTGCGCCGGAGTGTTGTTTACGTAATGTGTGGCGATAATCTTCTGCGGGGCGACTCCGTGCTCGACCCAGCGCTCCAGGGCTTTTAACACGTCGTGGTCCGCATCGATCAGCGGCCCATTGCTGGTACCGTTTCCGAACGAGTTGGGACCGGCTCCGCCGCTGCAATGCGCCATCCCGGGCACCATGAAGACTCGATAGAAGTCGTGCGGATCGCCGACCGTGCGCTCGACTGTTCTGTAGTAGTTGAGGCCATTTTCGGGAGCGATGGCTGTATCCGCCCATCCGGCATATTGGATCATTTTTCCGCCGTGACTCTTGAACAGCTGCAGGTCTGGATTGACAGAGCTGAGAATCGGTTGAAGCGTCTTGCGGGCGCGCGCGTCCTGCTCGTCGACGTCGACGCCGAGATAGTTGCAACTTGTAACTCCCTGCACCAGGTCGCAGGCGAACCCATAGCCGAGCGTATATTGCGCGCCAGGGGAGCTGGCCGAAGTTCCCGATATCCATGTACTCCAATCACCGGAGGCCGACTCGCCGCCTGGCTCGTAGCCAGGGAAGAGCAACTCGCCGCGGTGGTTGTGAGGCCCAAAATAGATTTTTCTCGCGGCTTCGACCTGAGCCGGTGTCAGACAGGTGCTGGAATCTTGGCCAGCCTTGCACTCGGCAACTTGCGGATCGAAAAAGCACTGCCGTGGGTCACTGAGGAATGCATCCGTCGCCACTCCGCCGTCTATGCCGACACATTGGGCCAGCGCCGGGGTGCTCAGCAAGGCAAGCGCGCTTGCTGGAAGGTAGGCGTCGGGAACACCGCCCGTCTGCGGACCGTTGAGGGTTGCCTGCATATCATAGAGATAGGACGAGCCAAACTCGCCGACTTGGTCGTTGACGGGCGACCCCACAATGATGCCGTTGAAGTCGTTCGTCTCTACGAGAGAAGATCGCCTTGGTAAGAAAGGTGAGTGGAGTCGCGGTCGCAATGTTGAGGGACACTCCTTCAAACGTATAGCCGTCGGCCACAAGTTGCTGAACTTCTTTTTGAAGAAGCAGAATCGGATCGTTGATGCAGCCGGCGAGGGTGCTGGCGTGTGGATGGCTGGACAGGGCGCAGTTGCAGACGCACAAGCTAACCTCTACGTCCTCACCGGAAATGGGGACTTTGATGGTGTGAGCCAGTGACGCCGACCTGATTCGCGGCAAGATCCTGCTGGCCTTCGAGCGCGCCGAGGAGATTGCGGCGCTCGACCACGCGGAGACGGAGAAAATACGCCAACTGCTCACGTTTGTCCTGGTCGGCGGCGGGACAGTGGGCGTCGAAATGGCGAGCACTCTGGCGGAAATGTCGCGTATGGCACTAGCGCACGATTTTCGCAACATCGATCCTCGCTCGGCAGCGATCCTCTTGTACGAGGCGGCGCCGCGGGTGCTTCCCACTTTTCCGGAGGTTCTTTCGGCCAAGGCGCAGCGCCACCTGGAGAACCTGGGCGTGAAGGTGTACACGAACACACGCGTCACGAATGTCGACGACTCTGGGATCGTCGCAAATGGCGAGCGCGTTCTGGCCAGCACCGTGCTGTGGAGCGCGGGCGTGCTGGCGTCTCCCGCAGGCAGATGGCTGGGAGCGGCCCAGGACAAGTCGGGAAAGGTTATCGTGAACTCAGACCTCTCTGTGCCCGGGCACCCTGAGATTTTTGTGATTGGCGACACGGCGCACGTCGTGGCGCTGGCGCGGAATTTGCTGGGCATGAAGGCGAAAGAGCCAATGGTCGTGCCTGGAGTAGCGCAGCCGGCCATTCAAGAGGGCAAGTACGTGGCCGGCTTGATTCGGCGCCGCGTGCAAGGACAGGGGTCGCCCGCGCCCTTCTGGTATTGGGACAAGGGTGATCTGGCGATTGTGGGCCGCACCTATGCCCTCGCGGATCTTCGTTTTTTACGCTTCACGGGATTTTCAGCCTGGATTGTCTGGGCGGCTGTGCACATTTATTTCCTGATCGGCGATGTACGACAAGGGCGAAAAAGAAGATCTGAGTGAGTTCAAGCAGACCGAGTATTGGGAGGCGGTGCAGAACTTCCAGCAGTTCATCGTCACCGAAGCACGTACCAATGGCTTATCCCCTGAGCGTTTGGGCCAAGCCGTCCATGTCGCACTCAGCACGGCGAAACCGAAGGCACGCTACGCGGTCATTCCGCAACATTTCAAGAACTGGACTGTACCCAGACTTCTTCCTGCGAGGATGCTCGACGCCGCGGTCGCAAAGCAGATGAAACTCACAAAGCGGTAATCAGCCTCGAACGGGTGGGTTCTCACTTCTCATGACAAGGAGAACCATTGGCAAAAACATTGTTTCATCAGCAACGGGTCGCTACCGAGAAGCCGGTTTGAACTAAGCCGCTAGCGCGGCGGACGCTGCCGCGTGCTCGAAGTAGGGGTCATTGGAGGTTCCAGACTGTCCAGACTCGCGAGGCTTGAGGAAGGATCGGTCTTGCGTTAGGATGAGGCAATCTGAGGCTAAGTATTCATGTTTAGATCGATGAGCATCAATAACTGCTGTTTTGGTAAAACCCGCTTCTGGCAAGGCTTTGCAAGGGAAAATCGATTGAAATCCCATAGGGAATCCCGCCTCCGCCGCAAACGCTAGCGGCTCCCTTCAAACGACCCTATCGAAACTGCCCACCGCCAAATCCTGCGGAATCGCTAGCGTTTTTTCGGGGCAGTTCCGATAGGGATCTAACGTTTCTCGGTACAAATTTTCGCCGACGGTGAATGGCTCGGTAATCGAATCCTAACTTTTGCACCGGTCTATTTGATTGGGCGCGAACCCGTGATGAGGATGTCCACGAGTCTTCTGGCGCTTTGCTGCCAGTCAGGGCCGGACGCCACGTGAGAGACGCCGATCAGCGCCCGAAGGAGATCGAATGGCTCCAGATCTTTACGAATGTCGCGGCTCTTGATGGCGCGCTTCACCAACGAATCAATCGCTCCCTGGATTTGACTGCGTGAATTTTCAAACAGCTTCGATGGCCCTCCTACGACTGAGTTCAGTGCAGGGGCGATGATCTGCTTCGTTGCGATGTAATCGACGAACAAGAGCATCCAGGCTCGTAAAGCCTCGATGGGAGGAAGGCTTTCGGAGAACTTCTTTTCAGCTGAGGCCACCTTTTCCACTTCAGTCCGATAAACCGCTTCGATCAATGCATCACGGGTAGGAAAATGGCGATACAAAGTCCCCGCTCCAACACCCGCCTCTTTAGCAATGTCGCCGAGGCTGGCATTCGCACCAGAGCGGGTAAACGCTCCCTTGGCCATCTCCAGAATGCGCTCGCGGTTCCGCTGCGCGTCGGTCCGCGGTTTTCGAGGGGCAATCTTCTGATTCTTGGCCGGCATAAAAAAACTTGCAACCGGAGAGTGTCTCCGGTTATCCTATCTACTGATACGGAGACACTCTCCGTTTTATTAGGAACGCGGCGGCTTGTCAAGAGCGCTTCCGCCACGGTCTTCGATCTCCAAGTTTGAGAGGCGAATCTTATGGACGCATCCGCTTTCAATCCACGGTTGACGAAGTCCAATCGTGATTTCACGACTCCGGGTTGTCGCGACTTCGCGACGATGGCAGAGCGCGAGTTGTCGGCATTCTTTAGGGCCGTGGCTAAATTGTTCGGCTCGGAACAGGCGGCGACGTCTGCCGAGGATTGGCTAATCGAACTGAGCGAGAGCGACCGCCTCCCATCTTCGATTCGCGAATGGCGTGCGATCACTGCGAAGGCTTCGAGCCGGCTCGCCAGCCGAGTGAACGCTTCGTCCCTTTTGACGGAAGTACAGAGTTGTAGGAGGAAAACAATATGCCAGCAATATTGGAAGTTTTTGGAGCAGCCTCAACCACGGACGATGTTTTAACGGGAATAAACCTTAGCGGCAAACGGATTCTTGTCACCGGCGTTTCCGCCGGGCTTGGAATTGAAACTGCGCGGTCACTGGCCACCCATGGCGCGCACGTTGTGGGGGCTGCGCGGGACTTGACCAAGGCTGAGGCCGCGACCACACAGTTGCGGAAGAACGCTACGGCTAACGGTGGCAGTTTCGAGTTGACCGAAGTCGATTTGGCCAATCTCGAAAGCGTGCGGGAATGCGCCGAAAAACTGCTGGCGAAAGCGGAACCTTTCGACGTCATCATCGCCAATGCCGGCGTGATGGCAACAAAGTTCGGCAAGACGGTCGACGGTTTTGAGACGCAGTTCGGCACAAATCATCTGGGCCACTTTGTTCTGGTTAACAGCATTGCATCGCTCATTCGAACTGGAGGGCGGCTGATCAATGTGTCGTCTGCGGGTCATCGCTATTCCAACGTCGACCTCGACGATCCCAACTTTGAACGAACGGAATACGATCCGTTCGTTTCTTATGGCAGGTCAAAAACCGCGAACATCCTCTTCGCCGTTGCCTTCGATAAGCGACATCGCGAACGTGGCGTGCGCGCCGCGGCCGTACACCCGGGCATCATCGAAACGGAATTAGTTCGCCATTTGAGTCCAAGCTGGCTGCAGGCGAGAGTCGAGCAGGTCAATCAGCAGCTCGCAGCCGCGGGCAAGCCGCCTTTGCAGAGGAAGAGTGTGGCACAAGGCGCCGCAACTTCAGTATGGGCCGGCGTGGTCGCTCCGGCAGACGAGATCGGGGGCAGATATTGCGAGAACTGCCACGTCGCCGAGATCGTGCCGGATGAAGTTCCCACGAGTTCCATGGTTGAAGGAGTCCGCAGTTACGCGGTGGATGCGAAAACGGCTGAGGCGCTCTGGAAGAAGAGTGAAGAAATGGTGGGTGAGTGTTTTTGGCTCCCCTCTTTAAGCAAGGAATAAACAGCATCGGGAGGAACGAAATGATTGAACAGATGAATCTCGCGGGGAGCTTCACGCTGCCTGGCACTTCAATGACAGTAAATCGCGTGGGCTACGGAGCCATGCAACTTGCGGGGCGAGATGGCAGCAAATTGGTATGGGGGCCTCCTCGAAATGTCGACGAAGCGGTTGCCGTACTCCAAGAAGCTGTTGCGAACGGAGTGAACCACATCGACACGGCGGATTTTTATGGTCCGCACATCACGAACCAGATCATACGAAGAGCGCTGTCTCCTTATCCCGACGATCTCGTAATCGTCACCAAAGTCAGCGCTCGGCGCGGCGAGGATGGGTCATGGATTCCGGCTTTTTCGAGCGAGGAATTGACTGCGCAAGTTCACGACAATCTTCGCAACCTGGGAGTGGATGTGCTGGATGTAGTTAACCTGCGCAGCATGTTCAGCATTCACGAACCCGCGGAGGGTTCGATGGAGGCTCCGCTCACCGCTTTGGCCGAACTCCAGCAGAAGGGGCTGATCCGGCATATCGGGGTGAGTAATGTCACGCCCGCTCAGGTCGCCGAAGCGCGTGGGATCGCGCCGATTGTGTGCGTACAGAATCACTACAACCTGGTGCATCGAGCCGATGAGGCGCTCATCGGAGACCTAGCTCACCATGGTATTGCGTACGTGCCGTTCTTTCCGCTTGGTGGTTTTACGCCACTGCAGTCAGCAGAGTTGTCGGATATCGCTGCGAGCCTCGATGCTACGCCGATGCAGGTTGCACTGGCCTGGCTTCTAAATCGCTCGCCCAACATCCTGCTGATTCCGGGAACATCTTCCCGCAAGCATCTTCGGGAGAATCTCCAGGCTGCACAGCTGCAGATTCCCTCTGAAGTGCTTGCCAACCTTAACTCAATCGGTAAACCAGAAAAGGAGTCTTAGTATGCGCATTTTCATTACAGGTGCAACAGGTTTTATAGGCACGGCGACAGTGAAGGAACTGACCTCTGCCGGACACAAAGTCCTGGGTATGGCTCGTTCCGATGAGGGAGCAAAATCCTTAGCCGCTGTTGGTGCGGATATCCATCGCGGCTCGCTGAAAGACCTTGATAGCTTACGAAAAGGAGCCGCCGCTTCGGATGCCGTCATTCACCTTGGATTTGTTCACGACTTCTCAAGATTCCAGGAGAACTGCGAGATCGACAAACGTGCCATCGAAGCTCTGGGCTCCGTGCTTGCCGGTTCCAATCGGCCTCTCATTGTCACATCGGGACTAGCTGGATTGGCCGCTCCTGGCCAGCTTACAACCGAAGACAATGTCATTCCGTCGGACTTCCCATTTCCACGTGTTTCGGAACAGACGGCTCTTAGTCTGGTTGCCAAGGGCGTAAACGCTTCGGTGATGCGTCTTCCCCAGGTTCACGACACGAATAAGGCTGGGCTTGTCACTTATCTAATCGCTGTGGCGCGGGAAAAAGGTGTGTCTGCGTATGTGGCGGACGGGCGCAATCGCTGGGCAGCAGCTCATGTTCTGGATGTGGCACATCTCTACAGACTTGCATTGGAAAAGCACGAGACTGGAGCAAAGTATCACGCCGTTGCCGAAGAAGGCGTGGCCGTGCGGGATATCGCAGAAACAATTGGCAAAGGATTGAAAGTGCCGGTGACCTCCCTATCGCCAGAAGAAGCGCAGTCTCATTTTGGGTGGTTGAGCGTATTCGTCGGCAACGATCTTGCCGCCTCAGGCGCCAAGACACGGAAAAAACTTGGGTGGAGCCCAACGGGCCCCGGCCTGATTGCAGATCTTGCGCGCACGCGGTACCCCGAGGTCCTGGCTACAGTCGCATCTTGAGCAGCAGACATAGCCTAGTTGAAACGAAGGAGGTCGTCGTGCAAGACAGTCGCGTTGCCCTGGTCACTGGGGCTAATCAAGGAGTGGGATTTCAGGTTACAAAGAAACTCGTGACGAACGGCGTCACTGTGCTATTCGGGTCGCGCAACTTTGAGCGGGGCGAGGCTGCGGCCAAAGATATCGGGCCTGGCGCCATCGCGGTTCAACTGGACGTGACGGATCGAGTCTCGATCGCCACTGCGGCGGAACGCATCCACAAGGAATTCGGCCGCCTCGACCTGCTCGTTAACAACGCGGCTATCTCGAATACGAGGAAGGGCAACTTGTCCCTGCAGGAGTACAGAAAGATAACCCGTCCGAGCATCGCATCCCTCGACGAAATCCGGGCGGTGTGGGAAACCAATGTGTTCGGGGCGCTCGCCGTGTATCAGGCGATGCTGCCACTACTGCGCGAGTCGTCGGACGCCCGCATCGTCAACGTGTCGAGCGGAGTCGGCTCGCTGACATCGAACGCCGACCCATCCCACCCGTTCCACGCGTCGTACGGTCCGGTGTATCCGGCATCCAAGGCGGCTCTCAACGCGATAACCTTGGCCATGATGATCGAGCTAGAGTCGACCGGGATCAAGGTCAACTTGGTCTCACCCGGATTCACCAAGACGAACCTCAACGGATATGAGGGCACGGAGTCTGTTGAGGATGGCTCCCGCGAGGTGGTGCGCGTTGCACTGCTTGGCCCCGATGGCCCAACAGGTACATTCACGCGCTGGGAAAACGTAACGATCCCGTGGTGATGTAGTCTCTAGCGCGTGATAAAGGAAAATGGCCCGTGAAAATCGTAGGAATCGAAGAGCATTTTGTCACTGCTGACATCCGTGCTGCCTGGGCAGCATCTCCGATCGGACAAGAGGGTACCGGCGGGTTCGACCGCGGGGAAATCGAGGAGCGGCTCGACGACTTGGGGGAGCAGCGGTTGGCGCTGATGGATGAGAGCGGGGTAGATGTCCAGGTGCTCTCCGTGACTACGCCCGCTTTGCATAACCTTGAACCGGAGGAGAGCGTGACTCTGGCGCGGCGAACCAACGATCTGGTCGCCGCAACTATAGCGAAGTACCCCACACGTTTTCAGGGCTTTGCCACGCTGCCAACCGCAGCGCCGAAGGAAGCTACTGCCGAACTTGAACGCTCTGTGACTCGCCTTGGGCTAGTTGGGACCATGCTGTGCGGTCGCACACGCGAGAAGAACCTGGATCATCCAGACTTCTTACCACTACTTGAGACCGCCGCGAGACTTGGCGTTCCTCTGTTTGTGCACCCTCAGATACCGCAACGCGCTGTTAGAGAGGTCTACTACTCAGGTTTCAGCGAACAGATCGATACCGCATTCGCAACATTTGCTCTGGGCTGGCACTATGAAGCCGGTATCCAGTTCGTACGTCTGATCCTGGCCGGTGTCTTCGATAAATGTCCCAATTTGCAAATCATCCTAGGCCACTGGGGCGAAGTTGTGCTTTTCTATCTGGACCGGCTCAATTCACTGGCCCGTGTCGCGCATCTGCAGCGACCCATAACCGACTACATTCGGCAGAATCTTTACGTGACGACCAGTGGCATGTGGAGTCAGTCCTATCTGCACGCACGCTTGAACTGGTTGGACCCAAACGCATTCTGTTCTCCACGGATTACCCCTACCAGTACCGCCCGGGCGGACCGGGTCGATCCTTCATTGAAGAAGCAGCTCTCTCTCCGCAGCAGAAGGAACTGTTTGCTCACGGGAACTGGGAGCGGCTGATTGGATCAATACGCCAACCCTGACACGCCTCAACGTCAAGGAGAAAACCATGCCCATACCGATCGATGGCGACAAGCCGACTTGAACGAAGCCGCTATGCGGCGGACGCTTTCGCGTGTCGCTGAGCCGACGGTGGAGGTGATCTGAGCTAGTTTGTGTCGCAGAGGAGGAACTCTCTGTGACCCATTTACGCCAGATCATGCTTGAGGAGTTACGGCGCCGCAACTACGCCGAGTCCACCATCGACACTTACATCCACACGGTTGAACATTTCAGTCGGTACTTCCATCGCCCACCCGATCAGCTTGGCCCCGAGCATATTCGCCAGTATCAGGCCGCGTTGTTCACGCGGTGGAAGTTGGCCCCAAACACTGTGACGCAGCGGTTGGCAGCCCTTCGTTTCTTCTATGTCCAGGTGTTGAAACGAGGCTGGAGTGTTGCCGAGACGCCGTATCCGAAGAAGGTCCTGCATTTACCGCAGGTGCTCAGCCAGGAAGAAGTCGCACGTCTGATCGACGCGGCGGAGTTTCCCTTTCATCGCATCCTGCTGATGACGCTGTATGCCACGGGCGCGCGTCGCGCAGAAGTGGCCCACCTCAAGATCAACGACATCGACAGCCAGCGCATGGTCATTCATATCCGGGGAGGCAAGGGACGCAAGGACCGCGATGTCATGCTCAGTCCGAAGTTGCTCGACGCGCTACGAGGCTACTGGCGTGGGCTTCGGCGCAAGCCCACCGACTGGTTGTTTCCCGGCAACCGATGGCATACGGCGAGTCATCCGGTCTCCACCAAGGTTCTCTGGAGCGCCTGTCAGCAGGCCGCTGAACGCGCCGGTCTTGAGCACAAGCGCATCCATCCCCATACCCTGCGCCACTGCTTTGCTACTCATCTGCTTGAAGCCGGTGCCGACCTGCGCACCATCCAGATGCTGCTGGGCCATCGCGACCTTGAAGAAACGACGATCTATCTGCATCTTTCACGGCGGCATCTTAGCGCCACCGGCAGTCCGCTGGATGCACTCACGATCCGAGGAGAAGGAGAGCCGACGCAGAGCGCATGAACCGGCCTCCTCTGGAGGTGGCCGACATCGTCCGCTGTGCCGGACAGGCTTTTCTTGAACGCAGTCGCAAGTGGATCAGCTGGCAGCATCAAAAAGTGTTGCTGGCCATCACGCGCTGCCGCACCGCTGCGCTGGGTGGACATCGCGATCAGTGCGCGGACTGCGGACATTCCGCCATCTCTTACAACTCGTGCCGCAGCCGGCACTGCCCCAAGTGCCAGGGCAACTCACGCCTGCGCTGGCTCCAGGCGCGGGAACGAGAGTTGCTGCCCACCAATTACGTGCACGTCGTCTTCACCATGCCGCGAGAACTGGCGCCGTTGGCACTACAGAACAAGCGACTGATCTATAACCTACTGTTTCATTCCACTGCTGCAACTCTACTGCAGATCGCCCGCGATCCCCGGCACCTTGGAGCCGAGATCGGCTTCTTCAGCGTGCTCCACACCTGGGACCAGCGACTGCAACATCACCCTCATGTTCACTGCGTAGTTGCCGCTGGCGGTCTTGCTCCAGATCACTCTCGCTGGATCTCCTCACGCCGCTCCTTCTTCCTTCCCATCAAGGTGCTCAGCCGTGTCTTCCGCGGTAAGTTTGTCGCCGGACTCAAGACCGCGTTTCATGCCGGCGCATTCCAGTTCCACGGACATCTCTTGCCGCTTGCGGAACCGCGCGCCTTCGCCTCCTGGCTGCGGGTACTGTTCCGTCACGACTGGGTCGTCTACTGCAAACAGCCTTTCGGCGGGCCAGAACATGTGTTGCGCTATCTCGGCGCCTACACCCATCGTGTCGCCATTTCCAACAGCAGGTTGGTTGCTCTCTCCGAGGGCAACGTCACCTTCCGTTGGCGAGACTCCGCTCACGGCAACAAGAAGCGGCTGATGACTCTGCCCGTCGATGAGTTCCTGCGCCGCTTCCTCCTACACGTGCTTCCGCGCGGCTTTGTGCGCATCCGCAACTTCGGCTTCCTCGCCAACCGCCGCCGTGCCCACCTCCTGCCGCTCTGCTTCCAACTGCTTCGTGGCTGGGAAAATACGCCCGCTCCGGCGGCATCGCCTTCTGTGGACCAGCCTCGCTCGCTCTGGAACTGTCCGGCCTGCGGCGGAATTATGCACGTCGTCGAACGACTCTCTGCCGCGCAACTCTTGCTCCGCTCTCCACCTCAACCCGACCGGTGCGCAGCATGAACCTCTATCCGCATCCTCGGCTTCTGATCGTGCTCCGGCACGCGCGGAGAGCTCTTGTCTCATCGGCCCACGAATGCCCAGTCAGCCAACTTCTCAGCCTCTGCCCGCCACCTCAGCGCAACGCGACTCCGCTAGATCCAGTCCCTCCAACGGTCAGTCCTACCCATGGCAGCGGGTTCCCAAATACTCTGGACCCGATCGGATCAATTCAAATCCCATAACATCAGCGCGGGAGGCTTCCTTCAAGTCGCTGTATCTAGAGCGCCCGCCCGAGATTATGCAACCGCGACCGGTTGTGCAGCGGGCGCTCCAGATACAGCCCTAAGACTTTGCAGTACTAATCGGTGAAAATCCAAGCTAAAACGTCAAGCGGGCGCCGAACTCCACGCGGCGAGCGGTTTCGGCTGCTATTGGTTGCCCGACTGCGCCGGAAGAGAGGATCCTGTTTACGGCTGTGACATTGGTGTGATTCGACAAATTGGTGCTTCTCACATTGAACGTACATGTGCGGGGATGATCCTTGTCGCGAGGATTCAGAGTGAAGACTCGGCTCAGATTCATATCAAGATGGATCTGTGCCGGCAAGGTTCCCGGATTGCGGGGAACATTCCCATTCACCGTGTTCGTCGTAAGCAGTCCAAACGGTGTGCTATAAACTCCGGGTCCGGGCGCGGAGGCATATGAAGGTCGGTCGTTGAAATCGCCATCGCCGTTCGCATCGGTGCCCGTGGTGATGTTGTAAGGCTGGCCGGCCTCGAAGTCGATAAGCGATGAAAGGCCAATTTTCAAGGGAAGGTTAAGGTCGACTGAGCCAAAGAAGAGGTTCCGCATCAGGGAATCCCATCGGGCCGGCTCTCCCTTTTCGCTATAAGTCGATTGCGGATTGGAGGCGCCGGGCAAGTCGCCGAGGCGGAATCCACCGTCGGAGTGAAAATCCAGGTGGAGGTAGTCGGCTGAAAAATTGATTCGCTTATAGCTGTTTTGTTCGAGCGCAAATTCGACCAGCCCGCCCCGACGGTGGGCACGCTGCTGGTACCGAAAAATGTTTTCGTTCACGTCGATAGGCCTGGGCGCTTGCAGCGCCGTCAGTGGATCGGGCGGAGTGCCAACGCTGCTGGCGACCATCGGTGCATTGATATTGGTTTGACGGATCCAACCCCAGGCCTCTCCAAAGTCGACATCAGCCTGTAAATGCCAGTGCTGGGGGAACTCATGCCCGAGACCGGTTTGAGCCATGAAAGAAGGAAGTTGTGTCATCGTGTTGGGAAGCTGCCAGATTGTGGCGACGCTGACAGAACCAGGAGCCGGCGTCGTGGGGCTCTGGAAGTTCGGCGCGTAGATTGTCGTTTCTTGCTGCCGGACGCCATTTAATCGCTCGGCCTGCAAGGGATATGCTTGATCCACCGGGTTGAAGAATAGGCCGCCGCTGAAATGAATTACCCAATTTGATTTCTTATCTGGCGCCCAGGCCAGTCCCGCGCGGGGCGCGAAATTCGCGAACGTGTCTGGGGTGGTCTGAAGCTGATAACGCAAGCCCGCGTTGACAGTCAGATGCGCGGTTAGTTTGTCACGGTCCTGAATGTATAACGCCAGCCGCCATTGAGTCTCCGGCACAAGAGGCGTTCCCGTGGTGATTTGAAATGTTGTTGGTGACCCGCCGGGAAGGTTCAACAGTGATCGACGGTACTGCTCGAGCGCACTGATCGTGGTTGTTTCGCCCGTCGGATTATTCTTGGCGTCGAGTGCCGGCGCGCTACCCCCGCCAAAGACAAACGCGCCATTGAAGGTGTCAGGGTCATAGTCGTGGATGAAGAAAGCCAAAGATTGCAGGCCAACCTTGAGGGAGTGGTTGCCCTCGGTAAGGATGAAATCGTCGTCAGCTTCGAGGTCGCGCTCGCGATCGTCGAGATCGCCGCTGGTCGCGCCTCCACCGGTGAAGTAGCCTGCCACCATAAGCGAGGGTTCGGTTGAAATCGGCGTTTGCTCGGTTCCGCGCCAGGAGTAGCCGATCCGGGTTTCATTCAAAAGGTGAGCACTAAAAATCTGTGTGTTGAGGAGCCGCAGATCGTATTCGCTTTGCAGACTAGTGAATCCGGATGATGCGAGATCCAGACCGCCGGCTCCCTGGTTGCCGAGATTGTTGAGGTTGGACGAAAACGAGAGGGTCGCGGCATCGTTGGGAGTGATCTGCCAATCGCCGCGCGCAGAGCCGATCCACATGCTTTGCGGCGCGGCAACTGTTTGTTCGAAAGGCGCGGGATTGTCTCCGCCGTCGAGGGCCACGGCATCAACGACATTGAATTCATGAATGTCGCGTTTCTCGAGCGCGAGAAAAAAGTCGGAGTTCTTGCCGATGACCGGGCCGCCAAGCTCGAACCCATAGCGTTGTTTGCTGGCCGGCGTTGCCGTTACAGAAAATGGATCTGTAGCGTTGAAAGCAGCGTCACTTTCGACAAAAAACAGCGCCCCGTGAATCGCTTTGGCGCCGGGTTTTGTCATGATCTCGATATTTGGAGCAATCCAGGGAGGCCTCTCGTATTGAGACGAAAACGGATCAGGATTGATGCGAATTTCGGCGATGGAGGCTTTCGGGGGCAGAGCGCTTGCATTCTGAAAACCGTTGACGGTAATGATCGCGCCTCCGGGAGCGCCACCTCCGCCGGCAGCCATAGTCTGTAACTCGCGAAGAAGGTCGTCCGGATCGTCTGATAGCCGTTCGATCGCTTTTGTCCCGAGGGCAGTCGAGCCCGCCGAGTCGCCGCTATCAACTCCACCGTGGTTCGCATCGACCTCCACATCCGTTTCTACCCTCGCCACAGAAAGCTTGAGATTGGCATGAGCAACGCCGCCCGCCCGGGCATGCGCACGTGTTGTGGCCCTGGCGAATCCTTCCGCCTCCGCTGTAATTGTGGTGGATGTCCCCGGCTCGCACGGGAACACATATTGGCCGGTTCCATCGGTCAGAGCCGCTGCTCCGCTGGACGTGTGCAAGTGTGCTCCGGGAATGACCGCTCCCGTGGGGTCGGTGATCACTCCGTCGATGCGCATGCCTTGGACGCAGGGCTGTTGCGCGTAAGCGAGTGCACTTGCGAGCATCCCCACAAAGATAAGAAAGCAGACTTCTTTGGCCTTGATGCCGAATTTAAAAGACGCCTCAAAAAGGGCTCCGAGCGGTTGCGCGTTCATCTCACCTCCAGTTCACGGTGCTTGCAATCTCAAGCTAGGTGTTCCGGGGTGAATTCCGCTTCTCGTTTGGAGCGAAGCGCCTGATTCCTGGCGCGAGCCGGATTTGCCATCTTCCACGAAGCTTATTGGGCTGATGAGGGCGTGCAGGGGCTGGCGCTAAAACAGAATTACCGGCTCATTTCGCGAAAGAAGGATTCGCGAAAGCTGCGGCTTAACGGAGCTTCGTCGCCGTTGACCAGTCTGATGATGTAGTCACCGTGAAAGAGCGGATGCATGCCGCGAACTGCGGCCTTTCGAACGAGAGTCGATCTGTGGGTTCGAACAAACTCTCTTGGATTCAGCTTCTCTTCCAGGCCTTGAATGGTTTGCCTGGCGATATGCGTTCCATCCGGTGTGTGAATGACCACGTATTTATTGGCTGCTTCAATCCAGATGATTTCGTCAACGGGCACGAACAGGATTCGCTCGTCATCTTTAATCGAAAGCCGGGAGAGCCATTGGGTTTCACTCGCACCTGGGACGGCAGAGTTGAGCCGCCGCACAGCTCGCTCCACGGAAAGTGAAAGCCGCTCTTTGTCGAATGGCTTGCACAGATAATCCACGGCCTCGATTTCGAAGGCTTTTACGGCATACTCGCCGTAGCCCGTTACGAATACAAAAAGAGGCAGCCGGGTACCGGCAATCTGGTCAATCATTCCGAACCCGTCGAGACCCGGCATCTGGATATCTACAAAAACGATGTCCGGTGACAGTTCTCGAATTTGTTGAACCCCCTCAACGCCATTCGAACCCTCGCCGACCACCTCGACCTGCAGTTCGTCTTCGAGCAATTCGCGAAGATATCGGCGCGCGTGCTCTTCATCCTCAACGATGAGCACCCGCGCTGGCGCGGCGGGAAATGCTCCGTTTTCACCTATCAATCCGTGCTTTGATCCATTCCGCATTGCAGGTCGATCTCAAATCCATCTTCAGGTGCAGCTTTAGCTGCGGCCAACCGTGGAAACAGACGCGACGTTTACGTGATCGGGGAGATCCAGCAGCGCTTGCGGCCTCGCAAGCTCCTGCGCGCCGCTATTCGACTCGTTCACCTTGGCGGCATCGCCTGAAACTGCGTAGGGGATGGATATCTCGATCTGCGCGCCGCCCTCTGGCCGGTCGGAATACTTAAAAGTATGACGATTTCCATAATGGATCCGCAACCGGTCAACGGTATTTGTAAGCCCGACGCCGAACCGGGGAGGCCCTTGCGAGATATCGCGGTTTGGTACCTTCATTGCAGATCGTGATTTCAAGTGTGTTGAGCTTGCGGACAGCGCAGAAGCGAACCTCGCACGGACCCGTCACATGACTTACGCCATGGCGTATGGCGTTTTCAAACAGACGGCTGCAAGAGAAATTGCGGTACAAGGGCACGTGCAGCCGATGGCTCAATCTCGTAGTTGAGCGCCAAACGGTCGCCGAGCCGAAGCTTTTCTATGCCGAGATACAAATCCGAATATTCCAGCTCCTCCGCGAGTGTTCGCATCCGGCCGCCACTATGCTTGAGAGTGTTGCGGAGAAGATCTCCAAGCGCGATCACCATTCGGCGCGCCGTCGGCGGGTCTTCAATTGTGAGGCCGGCGACGGCGTGAAGGGTATTAAAAAGAAAGTGCGGGTGAAGTTGCATGCGCAGCGCTTCGAGCCTTGAGACTGCGAGTTGCCGTTCCAGATCCATCGAGCGCATGCGCTCTGCCTGAAGATCCTTCAGCACCTCCCAGGCTTCGAGTGCGGTCATCAGTACGATACCAATCAGGATTTCGTTGGGAAGAAACCAGAACAGTTCGTTTCCGAGCATGAGCATGAAAAGTGGAGTCATCAGACGCGATACGGGAACTAGGTCGAGAAAACGACCGCCAGTGCGTGTGGAGACGATCAGCGCGAGCAACGCAATCAAAGATCAAGGCAGAATCGCCGCAGTTGCGGATTCGATTTGGTCCTTTCAGCGGGAAGCGCCGAATGCATTTTGCCATGAGCGGAAGCACAGGCCCAAAGGGCAAAATGCACAGCGTTGGAATAAAGAGCAAAACCGAGGGGCTTATGGCCGAGTTCGCTGATCTCTAGAACGGCTGTGAAAAAGACAGAAGCGCCTGCCCAGCCGAGAATCATGATTCTAAAGCGAGTCAACCTAGGCATTGGCTTATTATTGCTCCTGACCAACCGCAGTGGCTGCATTTGTCGTGAGATGCAGATTTTGTGGCGCCAGTGGAATCGTGCGGCTTCGCTCTGCGCATTAGTCCTGCTAAACGGGCATCGGACATGTTTTGTGTGAGACCCCCCACTCCCCGATTTCTGGCGCAGAGCCGACTTATCGATACCTAACGAATCCGCATATCTCCAAATGTGTGATTAACTTCCGAATTGCCGACAAGGACTAAGCCGCTGGTGCGGCGGACGCTACGCGTGGGGTGAACCCGGAGATTTCCAGCACTGCTGACGTAGTGTGGGTCACAGAGAAAGGAGACTCCCTGTGACCCGCTTACGAAAGATGATGCTGGAGGAACTCCAGCGCCGCAACTACTCCGAGATCACAACTCGGAAGTACTTGCAGTACGTGACTGCCTTCGCTCGCCATTTTGGCAAGTCCCCGGATCAGCTCGGGCCGAATGAGCTGCGAAGTTATCAAGCATACCTGCTCCAAGAGCGCAAAGTAACACCCGGCACTGCCGTGAACTGTGTGGCAGCGCTGCGGTTCTTCTTCGTTAAGACTCTCAAGCGACATCAGTTTCGGGAGTTCCTACCCTATCCCAAAGACCACCGCCGACTGCCAACGGTGCTCAGTCCAGAAGAAGTCTCGCGTTTGATCAACGCCGCCGGGACATTGTTTCGACGGACGTTGCTGATGACGCTGTACGGCACGGGCATGCGACGCTCCGAGTTGGCTCATCTCAAGGTTGGCGACATTGACAGCCAACGGATGATCATCCGGGTGGTAGCGGGCAAAGGCGGCAAAGATCGTGATTTGCCTCTCAGCCCAACCCTGCTGGAAACCCTACGCGAGTACTGGCGCTGGCGTAAGCCGAAGCTCTACATGTTTCCCACTCGAACTCGTGGCCTGCCAATGGAGGAGCCGATTTCCGACAAGACCGTCTGGATCGCATGCAGCGAGGCGGCACGTCGAGCCGGCATCAACAAACGCGTCACGCCGCATACGCTGCGCCACAGTTGGGCGACCCATTTGTTAGAAGCGGGCACCGATTTGCGCACGATCCAGGTTTTGCTCGGGCACGGCGATCTGGAAACCACCGCCCAGTATCTGCATCTTTCGCGACGGCACTTGCAGGCCGTCAGCAATCCGCTGGATGGTCTAACTTTGGCTGGCACCGAGAGCGTCAGTCGTAGCTTTAAGCGAAAAAAACAAGAATGACTCGGCCCACCCTTGAGGTGGCCGACATTCTGCGTACACAAGGCGATCGCTTTTTGGAGCGGTATCACTCGAGCTTTGGTTTTCAGCAGCTCAAAGCTTTTCGGGCCATTCTGCGTTGCCGTACGGCAGCGTTGGGCGGCCATCGCGATGCCTGCCTACGCTGTGGCTATCAGACCATCTCCTACAACTCGTGTCGAAATCGGCACTGCCCCAAGTGTCAAGCGCAGGCCCGCGAGCGCTGGTTGGCGGCACGCGAACGCGAACTCCTCGACACCAGCTATTTCCATGTCGTGTTCACCCTGCCTCACGAACTCAATGTGCTGGCCTTGGAAAACCCGCGTCTGTTTTACGATCTGCTGTTCACTGCCAGCGCACAAACCTTGCTGGAAATCGCATCCGATCCCAAGCATCTCGGAGCCGAGATCGGTGTCGTCGCGATCCTTCACACGTGGGGACAGAACCTGCTTTTGCATCCCCACATTCACTGTGTCATTCCTGCCGGCGGGCTCTCGCTCGATCATCGTCGATGGGTCCACCCACGATATCCTTTCTTCTTACCCGTCAAAGTCCTGAGTCGTGTCTTTCGCGGCAAGTTCCTCGCCGGCCTGAAACGCCTCCACCACCGCAAGAAGCTACAGTGCGCCGGCCCGGCTGCGGCCCTCGTCGATTACAAGCAGTTCGCAAAACTGCTGCGTCGTCTCCATCGCCACGACTGGGTGGTTTATGCCAAGCCCGCCTTCGGCGGCCCTATGCAGGTGTTGCGCTATCTCGGTCGCTACACCCATCGCGTGGCCATTTCCAATCATCGCTTGTTGGCCTTCGACCAAGAGCGCGTGACTTTCCGCTGGAAGGATTACGCCCACGGTAGCAAGCCCGGCACAATGACTCTTTGCGCCACCGAGTTCTTGCGCCGTTTCTTTCTGCACGTGCTGCCCAAAGGCTTCGTCCGCATCCGTCACTTCGGCTTTCTCGCCAATCGTTGGCGGGCTTCCCGCCTGGCATTGGGCCGACAGCTGCTCGCCTCCGGCAGCTCAACAGAGCAGCACGTTAAAGCACACGACGTGCCCGACAGCTCTTCTCTCTGGCACTGCCCGCGCTGCGGCGCATCGATGATTGTGATTCAGAGATTCACGGCTGCGGGACTATCAGCATGCACATACTTCGATTCTTCCTAACCCGTCCCTCAGCCGCGACCCAAGGAGGTGCTTCGGCACGCCAATGCATTCGTGTGCTCACCCGAGGTTCACGACGTCTCTCACCACCCTCCGCCAACACTTCTGCAGCTCTCTGCAGCACCACACACGCTTTCGATCGGCTCTTCCCGTGCCTACCCATCGACCTGTTCCGCCCCAAACCGCCCTTCAAATCCCATAGCGCACCGCGTCCGCCGCAAACACCAGCGGCTTCCTCCTAGTCTGCTTATCGAAAACGCCTCGGATCGAGTTCCACTTCGTTCTGAAAGTGTCCTGCCCGAGGCGTTTCCGATCAAGCCTAGCGACTATTTATTCACAACCGCGTCCTTCACTTCCCCCAAGGTACGATCCGCATCTTCTGCGGATGCAACTCCACTCCCAGTTGTTTCAGGAATCGGTTTACCACTGCTATCAAGCGGCGCATGCGCGCTTCGCCGAATTACGCCACCTTGACCGAAAGCTCCGTTCCACTCTTGAGCGGCAGCGTCACCGAAATAAACCCATTGCCCGGATCGCGAATAAACTCCAGAAAATCCGGCTCCGCATTGTCATTCATCACATACCCGCCAACGCGAAGTTGTGGAGCGACGATCCCAATCACCTCGCGCGCCAGCGAAGGCTCTTCATCGCGCGGCCAGCCGTCGATCAAGGCGAAATCCAACGAACCGCCCAAATCGCGTAGCGTCTGCCGCGCATCGCCCTCGCGAATTTCCGCATAGGCGGCGAGACCAGCCTCGCTGAGATTGCGCTCCGCTGTCGCGACTTTCGCCGGGACGAGTTCCGAACCTATCACGCAGCCGCCGCCGTTGTCGCGCATAGCTGCCGCGAAGTAAAGGGTCGACATTCCGACCGAAGTCGCGAACTCGACCACACGTGTAGCGCGCATTCCGCGGCACAAAAGATAGATCAGGTCGCCTTGGTCAGGACGAATCGAGAATCCCCTGTCTGCATAGTCATACGGATCCCGGCTTTGGCCGTCGTTGTTCGGACTGCCGCCCTGCGCGCCGCGACGTTCCGCCTCAAGTCGCCGGATTACCGCGCGGACTCGTTCATCCGGAAGTACGCTCTTGAAGGTTTCATTCAGCAAAGTGTTTGGCATGAATCTCTCTTTCTGTTGGTGTGTCTTTCAGTTTTGGGGTTGCGCCTGCGGTCGCGCTTACTCTCCCAGTATTTCCGCCGTAGCCCGATCAAGAATTTTGGCGATCCGCTTCGCTTCCTCTGGATCGCACCCATGTTTATAGCGCAGCGCGTGCTTCAGAGCGTGGCGCGCACGATGCACTTCATCGGAAGCGCCTCCGTCAGAATCGCCCACGCCGGCAAATGCTTCGCGCACCTGATCCATTCGTCCGCCAATTCGCGTCAGAGCTTCGAGAATCGCTTCGGCGTTCGCGCGGTTCGCTTCCAGATGGGCCCTGCCCTGAGGCGTAATGCTGTAGAGCTTCCGAGTACCCTGCTGCTCCACGCTGCTGTGACCGATCTCATGCAGGTAAGTCAGCGCGGGATAAATCACGCCCGGGCTGGGCGTATAGAATCCGCCCGAACGTTCTTCGAGGGTCTTGATCAGCTCGTACCCGTGCGCTGGTTGTTCGGCGAGCAACGCGAGGATCACCAGTTGAATATTGATCGCGTCGATTTTGCGACCGCCGGGAAAATCGCCGCCTGCGAAGTCGCCCATAAATCCAGGGCTTCCGCGACGGAATCCGCGGCGCCCGTGATGATGTCCGAGTCCTCGGGCGTGTCCTCGGCCATGTTCGCGACTGTTTTCGCCGCTGTGGTCGCGTCCGTGTCCTCGGGTGTGTTCTCGGTAGTGTTCGCGACCGTGTTCGCGGCTGAAGGCTCTATCGAGACATGTTGAGGTTAAGAAATTTTCGTAATGGTTTTGTTTAATCATGTTTAACAATATATCTTACGATGTATTGTACGTCAATAATATTTCGTAGCTCTGGCTCGAAATGTTCCCAAACGATTGAAGATAAATGGTTTAATTACTCCGGATTCCGCACGAGATTTCCCGCGCCTGATCCCCTCGTTATTCCGGGATACAAGCCGGACTCCCGGCGGTTTGAAACGGGCTCGATACCGGTCAAATCGCGGACTGCCCGGAAACTGAAAAGTCCTACCCCCAAAAGGTTCCGGATTACCCACGATGCTGGGCGCACACGCCGCAGTACCTAGAAATCTCTCATCGCTTCAACGCGCTCGACGCATGCCCTAATCGCAATAACCCAAGCTGCACTAATTCCTCACGCAGTGTAGCCGGATGGCTAAATCGAATCGCGTACATGCCAATCCTTCTGGCCGCTTCCACGTTGTGCTGTAGGTCATCAATGTAGATTATTTGCTCCGGGAGCAGCGCAACTTTTTCGCAGAAGCGTTGAAAGATTCGTGGATCGGGTTTGACCAACTGCACCTCGGCGGAGAGGACGATTGCGCGGAACCACTGCAGAAATTCGAATCTTTTCCTCGCAAAAGGGAAAGTTTCTGCTGACCAGTTGCTCAGGGCGTAGATGGGAACTTCCTGGTCCCGCAGCTGCGCTAGAAGGTCGACCGAACCCGCAATCGGTCCTGCCATCATCTCGTCGTATCGCTCCAACCACGCGTCGATCATTTCGGCATATCCGGGCTTCTCGCGCTTCAGTGTGGCGCAGGCTTCCGCAAAAGTTCGCCCGGTATCTTGTTGCAGATTCCATTCTGGCGTGCAGATGTTCGCCAGAAAATATTCCATGTCGGCTTCAGGTTGGAACAATTTTCGGTAAAGGTAGCGTGGGTTCCAATCAATTAGTACGCCGCCAAGATCGAACACCGCTGCCGACCGGGGAGCTGTCATATATGATGATTTCAGCGAATGAGACAATCAGCGAACGGATAACGGGTAGTCCGGAGCTTATTCGTCGTCCGTCGGATTAATACCGACAAACGATAGATCCCTATCGGGACGGCCCCGAAGCAGAAGTGCGGGGATGGCAGGTCCGTGTGATCGGGGCAGTTTCGATAGGGTCGTTTGAAGTGAGCCGCTAGCGTTTGCGGCGGATGCGGGATTTCCTATGGGATTTCAATCGATTTTCCCTTGCAAAGCCTTGCCAGAAGCGGGTTTTACCAAAACAGCAGTTATTGATGCTCATCGATCTAAACATGAATACTTAGCCTCAGATTGCCTCATCCTAACGCAAGACCGATCCTTCCTCAAGCCTCGCGAGTCTGGACAGTCTGGAACCTCCAATGACCCCTACTTCGAGCACGCGGCAGCGTCCGCCGCGCTAGCGGCTTAGTTCTAAACGCGCTTCTGCGAAGTTGAGCCGTTTGAACTTCCAAGCGGTCAATCTGTTTTTCGAGAGATAACGTCCTTGATCATTCATGATCCGGATGGGCCTGAGTACCGCCTTGCGAATGCCTGAACCTGAAATCCGGCACACAACTAGCGCACAGCAAACTCGAATTATCAGGTTTCACGTGCAGACAAGAGAGCGTCCGACTGATGGGCCTCAGCCCTCCATTCTGCAAGACCCCTTTTCTTCATTACACCACCAATGTGTTGCCTGGATATTGTCCGGATGGTCGCTAGGCTTGATCGGAAACGCCTCGGGCAGGACACTTTCAGAACGAAGTGGAACTCGATCCGAGGCGTTTTCGATAAGCAGACTAGGAGGAAGCCGCTGGTGTTTGCGGCGGACGCGGTGCGCTATGGGATTTGAAGGGCGGTTTGGGGCGGAACAGGTCGATGGGTAGGCACGGGAAGAGCCGATCGAAAGCGTGTGTGGTGCTGCAGAGAGCTGCAGAAGTGTTGGCGGAGGGTGGTGAGAGACGTCGTGAACCTCGGGTGAGCACACGAATGCATTGGCGTGCCGAAGCACCTCCTTGGGTCGCGGCTGAGGGACGGGTTAGGAAGAATCGAAGTATGTGCATGCTGATAGTCCCGCAGCCGTGAATCTCTGAATCACAATCATCGATGCGCCGCAGCGCGGGCAGTGCCAGAGAGAAGAGCTGTCGGGCACGTCGTGTGCTTTAACGTGCTGCTCTGTTGAGCTGCCGGAGGCGAGCAGCTGTCGGCCCAATGCCAGGCGGGAAGCCCGCCAACGATTGGCGAGAAAGCCGAAGTGACGGATGCGGACGAAGCCTTTGGGCAGCACGTGCAGAAAGAAACGGCGCAAGAACTCGGTGGCGCAAAGAGTCATTGTGCCGGGCTTGCTACCGTGGGCGTAATCCTTCCAGCGGAAAGTCACGCGCTCTTGGTCGAAGGCCAACAAGCGATGATTGGAAATGGCCACGCGATGGGTGTAGCGACCGAGATAGCGCAACACCTGCATAGGGCCGCCGAAGGCGGGCTTGGCATAAACCACCCAGTCGTGGCGATGGAGACGACGCAGCAGTTTTGCGAACTGCTTGTAATCGACGAGGGCCGCAGCCGGGCCGGCGCACTGTAGCTTCTTGCGGTGGTGGAGGCGTTTCAGGCCGGCGAGGAACTTGCCGCGAAAGACACGACTCAGGACTTTGACGGGTAAGAAGAAAGGATATCGTGGGTGGACCCATCGACGATGATCGAGCGAGAGCCCGCCGGCAGGAATGACACAGTGAATGTGGGGATGCAAAAGCAGGTTCTGTCCCCACGTGTGAAGGATCGCGACGACACCGATCTCGGCTCCGAGATGCTTGGGATCGGATGCGATTTCCAGCAAGGTTTGTGCGCTGGCAGTGAACAGCAGATCGTAAAACAGACGCGGGTTTTCCAAGGCCAGCACATTGAGTTCGTGAGGCAGGGTGAACACGACATGGAAATAGCTGGTGTCGAGGAGTTCGCGTTCGCGTGCCGCCAACCAGCGCTCGCGGGCCTGCGCTTGACACTTGGGGCAGTGCCGATTTCGACACGAGTTGTAGGAGATGGTCTGATAGCCACAGCGTAGGCAGGCATCGCGATGGCCGCCCAACGCTGCCGTACGGCAACGCAGAATGGCCCGAAAAGCTTTGAGCTGCTGAAAACCAAAGCTCGAGTGATACCGCTCCAAAAAGCGATCGCCTTGTGTACGCAGAATGTCGGCCACCTCAAGGGTGGGCCGAGTCATTCTTGTTTTTTTCGCTTAAAGCTACGACTGACGCTCTCGGTGCCAGCCAAAGTTAGACCATCCAGCGGATTGCTGACGGCCTGCAAGTGCCGTCGCGAAAGATGCAGATACTGGGCGGTGGTTTCCAGATCGCCGTGCCCGAGCAAAACCTGGATCGTGCGCAAATCGGTGCCCGCTTCTAACAAATGGGTCGCCCAACTGTGGCGCAGCGTATGCGGCGTGACGCGTTTGTTGATGCCGGCTCGACGTGCCGCCTCGCTGCATGCGATCCAGACGGTCTTGTCGGAAATCGGCTCCTCCATTGGCAGGCCACGAGTTCGAGTGGGAAACATGTAGAGCTTCGGCTTACGCCAGCGCCAGTACTCGCGTAGGGTTTCCAGCAGGGTTGGGCTGAGAGGCAAATCACGATCTTTGCCGCCTTTGCCCGCTACCACCCGGATGATCATCCGTTGGCTGTCAATGTCGCCAACCTTGAGATGAGCCAACTCGGAGCGTCGCATGCCCGTGCCGTACAGCGTCATCAGCAACGTCCGTCGAAACAATGTCCCGGCGGCGTTGATCAAACGCGAGACTTCTTCTGGACTGAGCACCGTTGGCAGTCGGCGGTGGTCTTTGGGATAGGGTAGGAACTCCCGAAACTGATGTCGCTTGAGAGTCTTAACGAAGAAGAACCGCAGCGCTGCCACACAGTTCACGGCAGTGCCGGGTGTTACTTTGCGCTCTTGGAGCAGGTATGCTTGATAACTTCGCAGCTCATTCGGCCCGAGCTGATCCGGGGACTTGCCAAAATGGCGAGCGAAGGCAGTCACGTACTGCAAGTACTTCCGAGTTGTGATCTCGGAGTAGTTGCGGCGCTGGAGTTCCTCCAGCATCATCTTTCGTAAGCGGGTCACAGGGAGTCTCCTTTCTCTGTGACCCACACTACGTCAGCAGTGCTGGAAATCTCCGGGTTCACCCCACGCGTAGCGTCCGCCGCACCAGCGGCTTAGTCCTGGTCGGCAACCCTTACCTTAGCGGATTATGAAAGGGTTGCCCGTCAAGCGGGAGCAATCGCGATCACTTCCTCAATAAGGTGACTCTCAAGTGAATAGGCTTGGACCCTGCGTCGGCAAAGCCCGCGTTGTGGTCTAACAACTGGAATGAAACCTCTGTATGGTTCTGACCTCAAAGGGTGCGCTCCCGAATCGGTAGCAGAAGTGCTACGCCTTGTTTGAACCAAGGCCTGCAATTAGAGCAGTTTCTATGGCGAGATCCGCATCAAGAGATGCGGGACAGCTTATTCAAAACGTGGAGTAAGCGTAATAGTGGGTGGGCCCAGAGCGGACTCAGCGAGGGCTCGGGGCCACGATCTTGGTTGGCTCAGGAAAGTTCATGCATCGCATCAGGTCCTGGAAGCGTGGATCATCGTGCAGGCTATCGAACCGCGGATCGACCTTCAGCAACGGCGTCCACTCGCCATGCTGTTTGTAGGCAATTTCCAGCCAGTCGATGGCTTTGTTGCTCTCCCCCAACGCCGCATGGATTCGGCTCACAAAATAGGCTGTCACATGCGCCTTGCCCGTTAGTTCGCACAAAACATTTCGAGCTTCGTCCGTAAACCCAGCCGCCGCATATGCCTCGCCGAGGCAGGCAACGGCGACCGGAGCGCGGCCCGAAAGCTCAACAGCCTTGTGCAGTGCCGCGATCGCCGGCTCCCACATTAATCTGGCCACATAAGAGAGTCCGAGCCAGACGTGCGCCGTAGGGGAGTTGGGGTCCAGTTCGAGTGCCTCGTGGCACTCCTCGATAGCCTGATCATATCGGCGCCCGGACCAATGAACGAATGCCATTCCAAAGTGGATCCAGCTCCAGTGAGGTTCTAGACGAATGGCCCGCTTCAGTTCTGTGTAGCCCTCTTCATAACGTCCCATCATGCCCAGGGTCATTCCGAACCAATGGTGAGCGGTGGCACTGCGGGAATTTATTTCAATACTCCGTTCGAAGTCCCTTTCCGCATCGACGAACTTGTAGTCGCAATGTAGTGCTGACCAGGCGAGTGAGGCGTAGGCTTCGGCCAAGCTGTGGTCCTTTTCGAGTGCTTGTAAGGCTAGTCCCTTGGCCTTGCCACAACCCTCCTCAGGAGGCACAAGCCCCCACAAACCCATGATCGACAAGGAATCGGCCAGACCTGCATACGCATTTGCATAGGCTGGATCTTTGACAACCGCTTGCTGAAAATACTGAACAGCCTTGCCATGTCCTTCCCGACTGCGCTTATTCCAATGATAACGACCCTTCAGATAGGCCTCGTATGCCTCTGGATCAACCGGATACGCTCGCGCCAAATGGGCCTTCTCTTGCGGTGTGAGTTTCACCTGAACTTCCCGTGCGATGGCCTGTGCAACATCGGCCTGCAAGGCCAATATATCGCTCAACCCTCGCTCGTAACTTTCGGCCCATAGGTGCGTCTCTTCTTTCTGTGCATCGATAAGCTGAGCCGTGATGCGCACGCGAGGCCCCGCGCGGAGTACGGTTCCTTCAATGATGGTGTCCACTTCCAGTTCTCGCGCAATCTCCCGCAAAGGCTTGTGGACTCCCCTATACAACATGCACGAAGTACGGGAGACGACTCGCAATCGACCGATTTTGGCCAAGGTGGTTATGAGAGCCTCCGTCATTCCATCGGCGAAATACTCCTGCTCGGGGTCACGCGATAAGTTCTCTAGCGGAAGAACTGCCAATGAGCAAAAGTTTGGAGTTTCGCGTTCAATCTTTCCTATAAAACGGTAACCGCGTCGAGGAAGGGTTTCGATGTAGCTTGCGTTTTCGGCGCTATCGCCCAGCGTTTCTCGTAACCGCTTGATGGCATTGTTGATGCCGTGATCGAAATCCACGAAGGTGTCGGATGGCCAGATTTTCTGCCGCAAGTCCTCGCGCGTGATTATTTTGCCGGGATGTTCCAGCAAAATCCGGAGGATTTGGAGTGGCTGTTCCTGCAATCGGAGTCTTGTTCCGTCCTTGCGCAGTTCTCCCGAATGTTGCTCCAGCTCGAAGCCTCCGAAACAAACGACAGCCTGTGAGGATCGAAAACTCTCCAAGCCACGCCTCCGTCAGTCCAACAGAGTTTAGCATCAGTGCTTTACAGCCAATAGCCTGCCTCTACCGCGCAGGATACACAAAAGAGCGCGACAGGAGAGACTTGCGGGATTTACCCTGACTTCGATCATGTGCGATAACAAACGCAACGTGGGGGCACGTCCAGTGGCTGAGCCAAATTGAGATGAGGCGGCTCCCGCATGATTTGGTAAAAGCAAACCACCCAATTTTGAAGGCAGAGAAAATCGCAACTACCAAGGAGAGCATTTATGCCGACGATTAAGACAAAAGACGGAACGGAAATCTACTACAAGGACTGGGGCAAAGGTCAGCCCATTGTTTTTAGCCACGGCTGGCCGCTCTCAGCGGACGATTGGGACAACCAGATGTTGTTCTTCGGTCAACACGGCTATCGTGTGATTGCTCACGACCGGCGGGGACACGGACGCTCCAGCCAGGGCTGGGACGGCCATGACATGGATCACTATGCCGACGACCTGGCGGCGGTGATCGCACATCTCGACCTCAAGGATGTGATTCATGTCGGTCACTCGACCGGCGGGGGCGAAGTGGTGCACTACCTGGCTCGCCACGGCGAAAGCCGGGTGGCAAAAGCGGCCATCATCAGCGCAGTGCCTCCCCTGATGCTGAAAACAGCGGCCAATCCGACAGGTCAGCCCAAGGAGGTGTTTGACGGATTGCAGGCGCAACTCGCGGCCAACCGAGCCCAGTTCTACTATGATGTGCCGGCTGGACCGTTCTATGGTTACAACCGGCCCGGTGCGAAACCTTCTCAAGGCGTGATCTGGAATTGGTGGCGCCAAGGCATGATGGGAGGCACCAAGGCGCACTATGACGGCATCGTCGCGTTCTCCCAGACGGACTTCACCGAAGACCTAAAGAAAATCACTGTGCCAGTCCTGGTCATGCATAGTGAGGACGATCAAATCGTGCCTTATGTCGCGGCTGGACCGCTGTCGGCAAAGTTGCTGAGGAATAGCACATTTAAAATCTACAAGGACTTTCCTCACGGTATGCCCACGACTGAGGCCGACACGATTAACGCCGACCTACTAGCATTCCTCAAGAAAAGTCAGCAAGCGGCCGCATAGGACAAATCCGGCCTTCACCCTGATGTGAAGGCCGGACGTTCTGACCGACCTTTGCAGGAGGCTGGCTGTGGGTTGTGCCCGCAAATCGGGAAGCACGCGAGTCTAGAATTTTAGTGGATTAAAGTTCGTTTCTTTGTCGAAGTAATCTACATTCTCAATTTTCTTGAGCCACAACGACGCTTTGAGCGTTACCGGCAGCAAGAGAAGCTCCAGACTGACTTTTGTAAGGCTTGCGACGACAATGCTTTTTGTTAACGAGCGTGTCGGTACCCGTGGCATTGCCGGCAACATTCACGCTTGCGGCGGCACTTGGAGCGCGATCTCTGGCGAAGCTGGGCGTCCTGCCGACGCGGCTCTCGGCTGTGGATGAGGCTGCGACAATTGATGTCCTGTGCTCAGACAAAACGGGAACGCTCACTCGCAATCAACTTTCAGTCACCAGCGTCAAGCCGATGCCCGGGTTTGATGAAGCCTACGTTCTCGGCATGGCAGCCCTCGCAAGTTCTGACGGCGGGGATGACGTTGTGGATGCGGCGATTCGCTCTGCCTCCACCCAAAAACCGGCATTGGATCTTCCAAAGCTAATCACGTTTGTGCCATTCGACCCGGCCAAGAAAACTTCCGAAGCAACAGCAACCGATGCAAAGGGTGGCGTAGTGCGCATCGTGAAGGGGGCCTTCGCAGTAGTCGCGAGCCTCACCGCGCCTCCACCCAGCGCAGCCGGTTTGGCCGACGAACTTGAGAAGCAAGGTTTCAGAGTACTGGCGGTAGCAGCCGGCCCTGCGGCATCTCTCAAGCTTTTGGGACTAATCGCACTCAGTGACCCGCCCCGTAAGGACTCGATCTCTCTGATTTCGGAACTGAAGACCCTGGGCGTGCGCACGGTGATGGTTACGGGTGACGCTCCGGCTACGGCGGCAATCGTTGCTCACGCAGTAGGCTTGGATGGGGCTGTTTGCCCGCCCGGACCGGTACCCGATGGCGTAAAACCGGAGGATTTTGCGGTGTTCGCAAGCATTCTTCCCGAAGGAAAGTTTGATCTCGTCACAGCCTTCCAGAAGAACGGGCATACGGTTGGGATGTGCGGCGATGGCGCCAACGATGCACCCGCGCTGCGTCAGGCACAGATGGGGATTGCCGTATCGACGGCGACCGATGTCGCCAAATCGGCAGCAGGTATTGTGCTGACGCAGGCTGGGCTTGGTGGCATCGTCTCCGCGGTAAAAGAAGGGAGGATCACCTTTCAGCGCATTCTTACCTACACGCTGAACTCCGTCCTCAAGAAAATTGTGCAGGTCCTTTTGCTGGCAATTGGCCTGGTCATGACCGGACACGCGGTTTTGACACCCATGCTGATGGTCATCGTGATGATCACCGGCGACTTCTTGGCCATGGCGTTGACCACCGACCGAGTCAGGCCGTCGCCCATGCCGAATTCCTGGCAAGTGGGCAGGATTACGATGGCCGGAGTCACTCTAGGAGGCTGCTTCTTAGCGTTCTGTGTAGCTATCCTGGCGGTTGGCAAGTTCGAAATGCAATTCGGAATCGAAGCCCTGAGAACGCTTTCTGTCGTTGCCATCGTATACGGCAGCCAAGCCACCATTTACGCCCTGCGAGGGCGTCGCCACCTCTGGGGATTGCGCCCCACGGTATGGCTCGTGGCTTCCTCCGTTGCCGACATTCTCATCATCTCGACCTTGGCTATTCGCGGAATTGCGATGGCACCACTGCCTGCTCCCGTCCTGGCGTGTGAGTTTGGAGCGGCCGTCATTTTCGGGTTGATCTTAGACGGAGTCAAGATCCCTGTCTTTGCCCGGCTTGGAATCTCGTGAGCATGAGGTTTAGAAATAGCCACCGGTGATGGCGGGGGGACGGAAGCTGAAGGAGTGATCGCTGATGGAATCGGGACCAGCCAAAGCGCCAAAAGGTCGACCAAAACGCGGATTCTGGAGCGTGATCCAGTGGATCTTTCTGTGGGGCACCATTTTCGGGCTGACCGGAGTGGCACTGGTCGCGGTGACAAACAAGGCGGTGATCTGGTCGAGTTCAGATTCGTTTTGCGGAACGCTCTGCCATACGATGACTTGGTCTTCAGCGGCATATCATCAAGGCCCCCACTTCATCAATGCCTCCGGGGTTCGTGCAAGTTGCGGTCAATGCCACATCCCCTACGATTCCAGCCACGCAACGGCGACGGAGTACGTGAAGCTGCTTCTGTTCAAGGCGGACCGCGGCGCAAAGGATTTCTGGTATGAGTCGCGCAAGACCATTGCGACTAAGGAAGAATGGGAAAAGCAACGGCCGCAGTTGGGAGCAGAATTCGAAAGCTATACGAAGGCGCACAATTACATTACCTGTCGCGGTTGTCATTCGCTCGAAGCGTTTGGGGGATCGCGGAGCCGCATGAAAGCTCTGATACACAAAGACCAAATCAAAACCAACACCTTCGATTGTTTCCAGTGTCATCAGGATGTCGGTCATGTGTATGAGCAGCAGGTGGCGAAGGTTGGCGGCTGGTACACAGATGAACAAGCGGCTTCGGGTGCAACCCTTTATCAGGCACAGTGCGCGAGCTGCCACGGAGCAAAACTGGAGGGCGGCGCTGGGCCATCTCTGAAGGGGACTACGTGGCACCAGATGTATGGAGGCGCAAGACTATTGACGGTATGGGGAGAAATCATTGGCCCGATGGCCCAGTATGCAGGGACGACCTACACAACCCAGCAGTCGTTGGATATTGTGTCGTACCTGCTGCAACAAAATGGACTGCCCTCGGGGAACCAGCCGCTTGCGGACACGCGAGAATTGTCCGAGGTATTGCCGGCGAAATAGAGGTGCGGACAAACGAATTAACGGCCACTCGGCGGTCTCTCGCCAAACCAAACCGAGCGCATCACACCTTTGCTTCCGGGGAGTCTGCGACCCCTTCCGGCGGTAAGACATCCGGCACGTCAAGGCGCGCCACGCCGATCCGGTAGTCAGCCATACCGTAATAAACGGTCATAGCGGTTTGGTAAGCCGATATCGTCGCGACGATCGATGCCAGTCGGGAACACAGTGAACCGTGCCTGCGCGGAGGAAAATGGCGTCGTCGGGCTTCGGAGTTAAACATGCGAGGTGGTCCACGACCGTCCCGTTTATTCGTCTGCGGCATTGGGATATACGACAAAAACACCGCGTCCCAGCCCAAAAAAAACCCACCGTTTCCCGTCAAGTGGAGGCTGAAATGTTGCAGCTACTAGTCGTCAATGTGCTTCACAGCCGAGGAAAACAAATATTCCATCCTTACCCGCATACCACGCTCTCGCACATTTCCTGCATCGTCACCTCGCTGGGCATACTGGGCAAATTCCGCACTTGTGGTAATGCCTTTGTCTTTCAAAAGCCGGATGATGCCACCAATCTGGGCGTCAAGTGTTTCGAGAAAAGGGAGCATTTCCTCAAACACTTGTTCGGCAGGGATCATCTTCTCAAATACAGCAGGGTCTACTTTCATCTCATTCTCCTGGCCCACTATTTCCAACACGCAAGAGCTGTCTGGTAACCGGCGATACCGGGATCTGGGATCTTGATGGCAAATCACACGCAATCAATCCCGACCGAGGAACCACATCCCACAGCTATGAGACTAGGACTCAAGCATTAGCCTTTCTGGTCAAAAGTGAACACCACCTAAACGGACGGATGATGATGTGAAAACCTTGGAGCATTGCAAAGTGGCTCGCGCCGGCCGGAGACGCTGCCAGGATTCTTCCGGATTCAACCTCGACGCGATTCCTCGCTCTTCCCACTGTATTGAGCGCAAGCGCCATCCTCAGTTTGCTCGCAGTGTGTTTTCGGTGTTCTCTGGCCTGCGATGTGCAGTGCCGGTAGAAATCCCCGGCGCTACAAAACATGAAGGGGTACTGCTCGAATAGCGACCGCCTCTACATCCGTCCGGATCGTATCGATGTCGGTGAGCATAATTGCTCAGTACCCAACACGTCTTTCCCCTACGTTACTTGTGACCGTCCAAAGGAGGCATTTATGGGTGGTCACCCTTTCCCAGAAATACCCTGCAAACTTTGCGCTAAAGCAGTCGACCTAACAGTCGATCTGTCAGCCGATGAAAATGGCAAAGCCGTTCATGAGGATTGCTACGTCGAGCACATTGCGGGTTCCCGCCGCAATCCCTCCACAACCATGATGACCGATTAAAATTCACCATCGCAAGTTGGGGACACTGTCGACTGTCGAGATCTCTCGTTAGTGCGGACCAAGACCGAACTCAAGCTCATTCACCTCGTCGCGCACTCACTTTGATCCTTGCAGCCCAACTTTGGAAGCTAGACCTGACTGTCGCGCGAGAATGAGCATTCTTGCTCAGAACGACGAGAGGTCCGCTGTTAAGCTCGAATCTTCATCGGGAAAATAATTTAAGAGGAAATACTTATGCCATCCAAAATGCACGCGGCGGTTGTCGAGCAATTCGGAAAACCTTTATTGCTCGTGGAATTGGACATTCCCTCTCCTGGACCCGGCGAGATTCTGGTGAAGACGGAGGCGTGTGGAGTATGCCACACCGATCTCCATGCAGCCCACGGCGACTGGCCGGTGAAGCCCACACTCCCATTCATCCCTGGCCACGAGGCCATTGGTCTGGTTGTTGCAGTTGGATCAGGGGTGAAAATTGTTAAGGAGGGCGACCGCGTCGGAGTGCCGTGGCTCTACTCGGCGTGTGGTCACTGCGAATACTGTTTGACCGGGTGGGAAACGGTTTGCGCTCAGGCCAAGTTCGGCGGCTACAGCGTTAACGGCGGTTTTGCCGAATTCATCATCGCTGACCCAGATTACGTTGCCCGCGTGCCCGCGGGCCTAACAGCTACGGAGGCCGCGCCGTTGATCTGCGCGGGAATCACGACCTACAAAGGGATTAAGCAGACCGAGGCGCGGCCCGGGGAATGGATCGCCATCTCTGGTGCTGGCGGACTCGGTCACTTGGCCATTCAATATGCGAAGGCCATGGGACTACTCGTCTGCGCTATCGACATCGATGACGGCAAGCTGGCCCATGCCACGCGCCTAGGCGCCGATTTCGTGATCAACGCCAAGACTGGAGATCCGGCAATTTCGGTCAAGAAGGCGACCGGCGGTGGAGCTCATGGCGTTCTAATTACTGCACCGTCGCTGATCGCATTTAAACAAGGGGTTGGCATGACCCGGAAGCGTGGCACTTGCGTCTTGGTCGGCCTGCCTCCCGGCGAATTCCCACTTCCGCTTTTCGACGTTGTGGCAAACTGCATAACTATCCGCGGTTCGTTCGTCGGCTCCCGCCAAGATATGGCCGAAGCCCTAGCCTTCGCTGTCGGAGGCAAGGTCAAAGCCGATATCGAGCTGCAGCCCTTATCTTCGATCAACCAGATCTTCGAGCGCCTTGAACACGGCGATGTGCCGTCACGCGTGGTGCTAGACTTCGCGCCAACTCAAACGAAAAACCGGCACTCGGAGGCAGATCAGCAGTTGGCGACAACAGGTGTGGCCTCCGCCAGAGATCTGTGAGGCTCGCTGCCTTTCGCCAGGGCGTTCCGCTGGGGTTGTGGATGAGTACGGAATCAGCTCCAGCATTTCGTTCGAGCTGGACCCACGCAACTCCGGGTGACCTTTGACGACTACCACGGTGATCGCAACCCTCATCAGGAGGCGAAAGCGATATTCGGTAAGACCAATCGCCAAGGCAGTTCTTGCTCCATCTATGATCCACGAACCGTTCCCGTCCCTTACTGAAACCGCTTTTGGTAGCCATCCGTGGGCATTAATTGACTTAACTCATCCACTAGTCTAGCATGAGTTTGTCAGTTTTTGCCGGGAAAGAATGGGGTAAATCCCGGTGGAATCACAATATGAAGTAAGACAGTTAACGGAATATTGGGGTGGATGGTTCAGCGCTCTGGGGGGTGGCGATATGAAGGAAACCAACCTCAACATCTTCTGCAACCTTGGGGCGTCATTGTCGTACCTCCGTGTTCGCACCTCTATCAATCTCAGCGTGACGGAAGCGTACATGCTGATGGAACTTCCGCAAAAATGGCTGACAGCTTTCCTCAACGAAACGAAGGAATTTTTCGATGTGGAACTCAAAGATAGTCGTGCGGCGGCGAATGCCTTGCTGGACACGATCCTTACAATTTTAGAAAACATTCCGGCAAACTGGGGACGCAAGATAACAGGTCCAGAAGCACTATTGATCTATGACGGCATCTCAGCTTTTGAGGCTGCATTTGAGCGAGAGCATCACAACTTAACCGTGTTCACTGTTACGCGGAAGGGCATTTACGACACACGCGCTTTGATAGAACGCCCAGAAGAGGTGTTCCCGGTTAAACTGCAGCCGATACTTGGGAAGCAAATGCTCGACGATCTTAAGCAGGCCGGGAGATGTTTGGCATTCGACATTCCTACGGCTTGTGCTTTTCATGTTTGCAGAGGTACTGAGGCAGTCATGATCGAGTATTTAGAGCTTCTAATGAAGCAACCATGGCCGCACCCCAAAAGTAGAGATTGGCATGCTTACATTCAGCACATGGAGAACAACGGTGCTCCCGCGAAAATAACGGATCGACTCAACGAAATCAGAATGTCTGATAGGAATCCCTATAGCCATCCCGATGTCAATGTCCCACTAGAAGAAGCGCCGATTATCTTCGGACTGTGCACAAATGTGGTCTTCTTAATGGGGCAGGAAATGATCAAACTGATTCCATGACGAGCAAACAGAGTGAGGCCGAAAGGTTTGATGCAGTTGTACGTACACTGCTTTCCGTCTCGCACGATGAAATCCAGAAGCGCGACAAGGAATGGCGACGCAAACGAGCGGCAAAGAAACGGGCTAAGACTTCGCCCGTCTCCCGCGCTTCCGACTCCAAGGCTTAGTTAACCGAGGAGGCTCCCATCTTACCGGTGAGTTCGGCAAAGGTTAACCGTCTGCCGACCATCTGTGACACGGCCAGACTGAAGCGGCCAGCGGCATCCAGCTCTTTGCGATTGTTATAGCGAAACACTTGCTCATCAACGTAGCGTTCAAGATGGAAAGGTTCCACAGCAACGTAGGTGCCGCGCAAACCGCGCTTCAAGAGCGCCCAGAAGTTTTCAAGGCCATTGGTATGAACGCGGCCATTGACGTATTCCTGAGCGTGATTCACGAACTCATGGGCGTAGAGACTCGCCAGTTCGTTGTAAGCGACCGCATCGTCGGTGTAGAGCTTCGCGCCAAATTCAACTTGATTCAGAATCGCGGCTTGCAAAGTTTCGCGCTTAACATTCGGGACAACGGTCGCACGCACCTTGCGCTCATCCCGGTCAAGCATTCCGTGTACGGCAGTCTTTCCGAGATGCTTGAATCCTTGAGCGTCAACAGTTTCGCTGCGCTTTGCGAACATCAATGCCTTGCGGCTCTTGTGCATGTTGGCCATTTTCCCGCCAACGAAAGTTTCGTCGGCTTCGACTTCTCCGCCATCCCTGCCGAACTTGGCTCCGAGAGTTTCGTCTTTCATGGCCAAACGGATGCGATGCAGCATAAACCAAGCCGACTTTTGAGTTACCTTCACCGCGCTTGCAATCTCGTAGCTGCTGATTCCGTTTTTGCAATTGGTGATGAGCCAAGTGGCCATAAGCCATTTGTCGAGCGGGATCGCGGAATCTTCCATTACAGTTCCGACCTTTACGGAGAACTGGCGTTTTGCGTGATGCGAACTGCATTGCCAGACACGGCGCGAGGCATTGAATTTCACCTTGTCCGATCCGCAGGTAGGGCATACAACCTTGCCGTTTGGCCATCGTCTAATAGCAAGATAATCAATGCAGTTGTCGGGGTTTGCGAAATAGATAACGGCTTCTTGGAGGCTCTTAGGTTCGGGTTTCATGTCGGCTACCATGAACAAAATAGTAGCCTAAAAGAGTGGATGTGTCAAGTAAATTAATGCCCATCCGTGTCGCGTAGTTTCAGTAACTTACCGTAAACTGCGGCCCTTTCACGGCGATGGCTTTGGCGAAAGGGATCAGTTCCTGTGGCGGGCTATTAGTGTGAGCCGTCCTTCTTGTGTCGGGAGAACGGGGCGGAGTCAGAGAGCGTGGATGAGTTGGTCGGGAAGGGAACCCGTTTGAGGCCGACGTCGTGCCAGGCGTGGAGCACGCCGACAACAATGAGAAGAAGAGGAGTGGACACACTTGAGATATTGCACGACGATGCTCCCGGACGAATATCTGGCTGAACAGAAGTGAGTGTGGCTTCTCACGGGCGCGATGGAAGTGGTACTCTTCGAGCCCTAGCAGACCGCACAAACCGCGCTACGAATCCCCCTCGATAAAAGCGGCTTCCGCTGCGATAGCTCCGCTTGGTCGGAGCCTGTACCAACTCGAATTGCCTCTGCTACAATTCAATCGCGGGGCATGGACAGATGCTCCGGATCGTAGGGCTTGCGTCAGGATTCGTCGGGATGTACTTCCTTACAGTTTCCTGTCGATAAAACCCCGGAATTCGGTTATATGGGGTGGAAGCGGTTGACACAGGCGACGCGGTTGACAGTAAGAAAAGACAGGAAAATCAAGGGTTTTCAGCTAACCCGATGAAAACAAGTTGGGGACGTAGTTCAGTTGGTTAGAACGCTGCCCTGCCATGCTACTTCTTAGGTATCAACCTTAGTTTCAATGAGTTACAGAAAGTGCGGTAAAGCCGCATTCTAACCGACTCCCCTTTCGATCCTGTTTCTCATCAGCCTCCCGATGCCGCCGAGAATCACCGCAACATTACGGAAACTGCGCTGATTTCCAAGGCCCTATGAGACGCTTAGCGCAAGACACATCTGCATCGCGACGCCTTACCCAAGGCCTATGCGAGAAGAAAAGAGATGCTGGGCAACGCTTCTGCGAGCACTGTCTATGCTCGGAATCCCCGTTGCCTCTGATTGCTGTATCGGTGTAGCGCATCTTCGATTACGGGATAGGCCATTTCGACGGAAGCAATTTCCTCAACTTCGACGATCTTGTTTTCAAGCTGCTTATAGTCCTGGAAGAATCGTCGAAGCGATACAGCAGCAGTTTCCTCGACCGCCTCGAAGATGTCGGCATCATCAGTCAAGAGAGCGCTCGCGACCTGGATCTTGTCGGGTTCTGTCTCCACCACTTCTGGATGGCTAAGGCCATCGAAGAATACGCCTGGCAGACTGGCGGCTTCGGAATCGCAATCCTTTGTAGTGATCTCGCGTCATTGGCTGGTTCGGGGCTGGCCAATGCAAATGGAAGCGAGCCCAGCCCCCGATCCTCACTACTCCGACGCCGGCAGAAGCCTCCAATAGAACTCATTGAGGACGGCCAAGGCGCTCTTTGGCTATACACGCAGTGTGGACTCGTCGAAATTGCGGGTACCGAACTGCAACGATGGTGGGGACAGCCCGACATTACGCTGCAGCTTAAGCCTTCACATTTGCCACAATTCTGTGATTGACTGCTCATAAATCTTCAGTTATATAATATACCCGGTAGTTTATCGCAAACAGTCGGGGTATTTATCTACTAAATTGAAATAATGCAACCAGACTGGATTCGCGCTGAGCTGCGAAAGCTGACACCGGCGGCCTGCAATACCTAGGGATGCAAAACAGAATGCGCCTCAAGGACAAAGTCGCACTAGTGACGGGCGGGGGATCAGGCATTGGGCGAGCCATATGCGAGCGGTTCGCGGCTGAATTCGCCTGCGTCACGGTGGCCGAAATTAACGGTGAGTCCGGGCGGGAGACAGTCTCCCGGATCCGGCGACTGGGCGGGAAGGCGGAATTTGTTCGGACGGACATTCGTGACGAGCAATCGATCCAAGATTCAGTCGCGAAAACAGTCTCGGCTTTCGGCAAGTTAAATGTGCTCGTCAACAATGCTGCCGCATTCGTCATACGAGACGTAAATGCCAATGCGGAAGAGTGGGAAGCGATGCTCAACACGAACATCCGGGGCACGGCATTCTGCGTGAAGCGTGCTATGCCGGAAATCAGAAAGGCCGGTGGAGGCGCTATTGTGAACATCGGTTCCATTTCGTCCGTACTAGGACAGCCTTCGATGGTTACTTACAATGCGACAAAAGGCGCCATTCTAACCATGACAAAATGTTTGGCCTTGGACTTGGGGCCGGACAATATCCGAGTGAATTGCCTCTGTCCTGGCAACATCAAGACGCCCGCGCTCATAAATCACATAACATCGGAGGGGAAAACTTACGAAGAAGCGGTCAAACACATGGCACGGTTGAACTTTCTGGGGCGAATTGGAACTCCCGAAGAAGTCGCCAATTGTGCTGCTTTCCTCGTTTCGGACGACGCTTCCTTCGTAACCGGGGCAGCCCTTTTTGTGGACGGCGGCTACAGCGCTCAGTAAGAGTGGACTTTGGTTCGGAATTTGCGAGCAAATACCTGTATATCTGCGGGCAAGCCGATGACGACACCAGAGCGAACATTCTCGAGGAAGCCTAAATTTTCATGAAGGCAAAATACTTGAGGTAATCCAGATGGCCAATCCGGACGTCATCGTTATCGGGGCCGGGCACAATGGGCTTGTCGCCGCCTGTTATCTCGCCCGGGCGGGCCTCCGGGTGGTGGTGCTGGAGCGTCGCAAAACGGTGGGTGGAGCTTGTGTAACCGAGGAACTGGTGCCGGGAGCACGTTTCTCTACGTGCGCCTACGTGCCCTCCTGCCTGCGTCCCCAGATTATCCGCGAGTTGGAGCTAGAGCAGTTCGGCTTGGAACTTTACGCCGCCGACGTTCTAGATTTCGCCATGGGCGCCTCCGGTGAGCATTTCATTCTTTGGCCGGAATTGGACCGCTCGGTGCGCGAACTAGAGCGGTTGAATAAACATGATTCCGAAAGCTTTGTTGACTTCGGATTGCGTTTGCAGCGTTTCGCCAAACTGGTTGAGCCACACCTGCTCGGCGAACCTCCCTTGCTTTCGTCCTTGTTAGCGCAGTTTGAGCAAGCGGGCGCGATTGATCTGTGGCACGAGTTCGTCACCATTAGTATCGGTGACTTGCTGGACCGCTACTTCGAGCACGAACTGCTCAAGGGTCTGTTTATGTTCTTTGCATTAGTGGGGGTCCACGCCGGTCCCACGTCTCCCGGCACGGCTTATGAGTTTAGCCATCACTCGTGGGGCGAATACAAAGGCGAGTTCGGACGATACGGCTTCGCTCGTGGCGGCATGGGCTCTATCACCAAGGCGCTGGCGTCTGTTGCCCAGCATCATGGGGCGGAGATCCACGCGGGTATCGGTGTAGAGCAAATTATTGTCACGGGTGGTCGTGTAGCCGGCGTTCGACTGCAAGACGGCACTGTGCTGCAGTCTGAGACAGTGGTTTCTAATGCCGATCCTCATCATACGTATTTGCAACTACTCGATCCACGTGACCTGCCTTCCGGTTTCCTTACTAAGGCACGTCAAATCGATATGCGAGGTTCGATGGGACGCGTTCATCTCCTGGTCGACCGCCTTCCGCAGTACTTGGGTATGTCATCCGAGGAGGGGCCGCAACATCGGGGCTTTACCCTACTTGGCGCTACTCCGGCTGCCTTCGAGCGAGGTTGGGAGGCCCAACAGCGTGGCGACTTGATGGATAACTATCCGGTCGAACTGATCATTCAATCGGTCACCGATCCAACCTTAACGCCGGCCGGTCTGCACACAATTACGACGGGCATTCAGCAATTGCCGTTCAATCTGTCCGAGGGCACGTGGGATAGCCGCAGAGAAGAATTTACAGAGCGCGTCTTGAGATCGCTGTTTCACTTCGCACCCAATTTGGAGGGAGCCATCCGGGGCCACTCTACGCTTACTCCCTTGGATCTTCAGAGGGAATATGGGTTAACGGGAGGGAATATTTTCCATGGAGCGATGTTCACAAACCAATTGTTCGCTTCCCGCCCCATGCCGGGGCGTGGGGGATACCGTGCTCCTATAAAAGGTTTGTACCTTTGCGGTGCGGGAACTCATCCCGGTGGGGCGGTGATGGGGGCGTGCGGTCACAATTGTGCTCAAGCGCTTCTAGCGGATCTGAAGCTCGGTACCTCGCGTCGGTCCACAACCTTTAAGACCGATCGCGCTTCGGACTTGCTGGCTACGCGGGGCCGATTTCGCAAGCTTCGCTCCTGGGCTGTTCGTCAATCCTGGACCAGACCGTTGGCGCGCATTCTCACGAGGAAAAACTGATCGTCGTATCAGAGAACGTCGTATGAGGAAGAGTTTGTTGAGGTGTGATGAAACTCGGACGGAAAAAAGCCCCTCCTCAACGAGCAATTAAATCAGCCAATGAAAATCCAATCAGTCGACTTGTTCTATCTGGCGATGCCCGAGATCACCACCGCCGCCGACGGCAGCCAGGACGCTCTCTTGGTGCGGGTACGTACCGACAATGAGGAGGGCTGGGGCGAGTGCGAAGCAGCCCCTCTCGCATCGATCGCCGCATATGTCGGACCTATGTCTCACGGTATTTGCCGGCCCGTGCGCGACTCGGTGGAGGGACGCGAGGTGAACGGGCCCGCAGACATTACGCGGATAGCGCTTGATGTCGAGTACAACAGCATGGATTTGCTGCAGGCGCCGCATCTTTTCTCAGGCATCGAGATGGCGCTTTGGGACCTTGTGGGTAAACAGCGTGGTCAGCCGGTATGGCAACTGATCGGCTACAGCCGCGCATATCCCAAGCTGCCTTAGGCCTCCATGCTGTTCGGCGATACAGCTGCAGAGACTTTGGAAAGAAGCAAAGCGGCATGCGCACAGAAATTCCGAGCAGTCAAATTTGGCTGGGGGCCGTTTGGACGGGGCTCGGTAAAGACGGATGCAGACCAATTGCACGCTGCACGCGAGGGGATTGGAGCAGAAGGTTTGGTGTGCATCGATGCCGGCCAGATATGGGGCGACGATGTGGAAGCCGCCACCACCCGCATTCCGGCGTTAGAAGCAATCCGCGCTCATTGGATTGAAGAACCGTTCCAAACCGACGCCCTGGAGTCCTACGGTGCGCTATCGAGGCGCAGTTCGAAAGTCAGGCTCGCCGGAGGGGAAGGCGCACACAATTTTCACATGGCGCGGCACTTGATCGACTACGGCAAGGTGGGATTCATCCAAATCGACTGCGGCCGCATCGGAGGCATTGGTCCAGCGAAGCGAATAGCGGACTATGCGGCGGCGCGAGGCGTAACCTATGTGAACCATACTTTCACTTCCCATCTGCAGCTCAGCGCGTCTCTGCAACCCTTTGCGGGACTCGCGAAGCACAAGATTTGCGAATATCCGGCAACGCCAAAACAGCTCGCCGTGGACATCACGCGGAATCACTTGCAACCTGACCACAACGGTGAAATCCAGCTCCCGGATGCGCCAGGACTTGGAATGGAAGTCAACGTCGCCGGCCTTTCCCAATATCTCGTGGATGTAGAGATCACCGTCAAGGGAACAATCGTATATAAAACGCCAACACTGGAATAATCGATGGCCTCTTCAAAGAAGAAGATTGCTTCGCTTTCTTCAAAGGCTCGGGTCTTGTCAGGACCGACCTTGGAATGGACTCTAGACCGGGCGAAAAAACTTTGGAAGCCAATGACCAGGGCTGTCCAGCATGTTGGGGTTCCTGGTTATCAATGGCAGGCTTCAGTCCTTTGGGACGGCTCGCTCTTCTTCGGCCCTCAATTGTGGCGCCAAAACCAAGCAGTAAGTGAAGAAGTGGTCTCACTGGGCGATAACCAGATGGATGTCTCAGTCGGTTATGGCGCTCCGATGCGCTTTCTGGATCGCGCTGGGTCGGGGCACCGGGAAATCCGACAGACTCTCGATGAAGGGCGGCTGCTGATTCCCCAGGTCGAGACCAAACAAGCGGGGCTAGTCTGGAGTGAAACCGTTTTCGGACATCTTCTGGATCGCAAGACCGAGGCGGGTATGACCCCGCATCCTGAAGACGTACTGGTAGTGCATGCCCTATTCAAGGTCCGAAACGCAAGTAAGAAACCCAGGCAAGGACACCTGTGGCTTCATTTCGGGAATGCGAGCCAGCTCCGGTTGGGTTACAAGGTTGGCCGAAGCAATAAACTCAGCCGAACGATCCCCCACCGGTTTGAAACTCCATTCGGTGTGCTTGCGAAAAAGGTTCGCTACGTAATTCCCCATCCAAAGCAAGGAATTTTGCTGTGGCATAGCCAGGCGGCTCGACCGAAAGGACCAGCAAATCCGGCAAAGAGAGTCATTGAATGGAAGGTACCGCTGTCACCGAATCAAGAAGCCGAATTCCGATTGATTGTTCCCTTTGGAGTAATTGATCAACCCACCGCCAAAAAGGTCGCCCGGCTGAATAGTGGTTCGTTGTTAGAGGAGGCGCGGGGCTTTTGGAGGAATATCGTCGACAATTCGGCAGGAGCAATTACAACCGCGGACAGTTTTGTGAACGACTATGCCGCTGCCGTGGTCGCGCAGACCATAGGGCAAATCGGCTATCGACATCGGGCACGAATTTGGATGTGCAAGACGACTCCGGCCTGGTACGAGCTCTACTGGCCGCCTTGTTCGGCGTGCTCTCTTCCAACGCTCGATCTCCGAGGCCTGACAAAGTATTCCCGTCCCGTCCTTCAAAGCATGCTTGATACCCAGTCCGACAGGGTTGAGAACCTGACGAAGGAACATAGACCGAAAAAGCGAAACAAAATTATCCGTAGTGAAGGGTTTGCGAGCGTGCCCGGTTTTCTAGGCAATTTCGGGAAATGGACGATGAATACGCTCCTCCTAAGTCATGGACTGGTACTCTGGGCTTTGGCTTCTCATTACCGGATCACGCGCGACCGTGCTTGGCTGGGCGAGGGTGCGGGATCGCGACTGAAAGCCATCGTCGCGGCCTGCGACTGGCTCGCCGTCCAGCGCAGACGGACAATGCGAGAAGAAAACGGGCGAAAGGTTCCACAATGGGGACTGTTGCCTGCGGCAGCGGCGCATGACTGGATGTCTGGCTACACCATCTTCAATGATGCTTATTGTATTTACGGGATGATCGAGGCCGTTCGACTGCTCCGCGAGGTTGGTCATCCGAAGGCTGAGGATTTGGCTCGGGAATTGAATGAGTATCGGGCTTGTACCCGAGAGCGTTATCGGGAGGCACGGGATAAGGCGCGCCCGTTTCCCGCGCCGGACGGTTCAGGAATGCCCTATGTGCCGCGCGAAGTCAATGAGTTGGATTGGCGACATACTGACTGGACTTATACGGGATACGGCCCACTTCGCGCTGGGGCGTGGGGAGCGTGGGATCCCCACGATGAGTTGGTGGACCAGGCATTGACATTTCTGGAACTGGGAATGCCGAAAGGGAAGGGATTTTACTTCCGTCGGTCACGCTTCTCTGGGAATGATAGATTCGACCACGCAACCGCAGACGAGAATTTCGACGACATTGATGACCCCAAAGCCGAACGGCATTTTCTCTGGAAACATTTCGTCGAATACGAAACGGCATTCCCTATCGGTCTCGACCTATTCCTTCAACGCGACGATCTTCCACGGTTCTTCGAGTGGTTTTTCAACAACATGTCGATTGTCATCCACCACGGTTTTCGCGTGGGGGTTGAATCGCTGGATGGAGTGCCCTCGGAAACTCCCGGAGAAGCGCTTCGATGGCGCGCGATTCGTGGCATGTTCGTAAACGAACGCGGCGGATTTGACGGCTCACAGCAATCCTTGTGGCTGCTTCAGGCCATTCCCCGTTCTTGGCTCAACCCGGGCGGACATCTTGCAGTGAAACAGATGGGCACGCATTTTGGCGGTCACGTTGATCTCGACGTGCGCTTTGCTCATGACCGTAATTCAATCGAGGTTTCCGCCGCTCTCAACTTGGAGGTCGCTCCCGTTGAAATTCGTATGAGACTGCGCTCCGATGACGGCCGCCCCCTTGTTAAGGCACAGATCAATGGAGATGATACAACGGTCCTGGAGGGCGACACGATCAACCTCCCGGACCGCGTCAACGGTCAATATCGCATCGTTGGATATTTTCCGGATACGCGGTGTGCGGGATTCCGAACGCATTTCTTGGGTCGTCGTTCCTAAGAGATCATGCTGATCGTTTTAGGGAAGATTTGGAACGTGGAATGACGCGGGCAAAAAGAAAAGCGAAGAATGGCGCGGCAAAGTCGGCAAAATGAGCGAGGAAGAACTCACCGAGTTTCTTTCCGGAAATCCATTTTGCAGAATTGGATGTCTCGATGATGAAGGCTGGCCGTATGTCGTTCCTTGCTGGTTTGAATACAGCGACGGAGGTTTCTACATCGTTCCTCGCGCGAAATCGGCTTGGGCGCGCTACATCCAGCGAGATGGTCGTGTGTCCCTTTGCATCGACGACACGACGATATACAACAATCGCGTGATAGTGAAAGGCGAAGCCACCGTTCTTGAAGAACCAAATCTTGGAGGACGCTGGGTGGAAATTGCGCGCCGGATGTCGGTGCGTTACCTGGGCGAGCACGGCCCGGACTATCTGGAGCCGACCCTCACGGAGCCGCGTTGGCTGCTGTTTGTAAATCCCGTAAAGATGACCACATGGCACGGCGTGGACTGGGCTGAACGCTATAAGCACTCCAAATGACAACAGGAGCCGTGATTTCTCCAGGTCAAACGAACCGCCGCGACTTCCTGACAAAGGCGACCCTGTCTCTTGCCGCCGCTTCCCAGGCCGGAGCGCAATCGCGTCCAACCGGGTGAACCCTTCCGGGTTGGTTGTTTGAACGTCCACAACTATTCACATCTGCTTCCGCTATGGGCGCCGCTGATAAATCCTCGCGCAGGGAATAAGGAAATTGCGCTTACGGGCATGCGGATCACTCATTGCTGGGAGATCGATCCGGAGAGGTCGGCGGAGTTCGCCAACGATGTACCACTGCGAAGCCGTCCGGAACTTCGACGATATGCTGGGCAAGGTTGACGGGATCATTTCCGGCGGCTATTACAACTATCCGTGGAACCACATTCTGCATGAGCCCTACCTTGAAGCGGGGTTGCCCAACCTGATCAATCGGCCGTTCGCCAATTCGATTGCAAGGCGCGAAAGATGATCGACGACCGCACGAAAAATGGGAGCACTATCCTGTGTCCTTCCGCCTACGAGCATACGGACGCCATCGCGCGAGCGAAAGTTTGGGTGACAGACAAGAAGATTCTGTGTTACTCGGCCACGAATTGGTTCGACGAGTACCCGACTCATGGTGTTCATGGCGTGTACATGATCCACTGGGCGATCGCTGAAGTCGAGTAACCCTATCCATTCGGTCGCTTATCAATCGAGGAATTGGTACAGCGCACCGGGAGTTATGACATTTGAGCATCACGACAAGAGTGGTAATCTGTTCCTCGGCACGCTTCATCATATCAACGGCGCCTGGGGTACGTCTGCAGGTCCACACACCACGAAGAATACGGCGGAAAATCATTCGACATTCAGACGGGTGTTGGGTTTCCGTTCAGTGCTACTGAGTTGTGGGCCCCGACCATTTGGGCATATGAACGCATGGCGAGATATAAAGAGATGCCCGAGAGTTTCGACGACATTTTGGAAAAGACACGTGTATTTCTCGCGGGCTTCAGGTCGGTGCTGGACGGCGGCAAAGTAGTGCGTTTGGAAGAAGTTCCTGAGGAATGGGAAGCTCCGGTCGAGTTGCCGGACAAAGCGGAGGACCCCACGGTGGGTTTGTTCCGGAGGATGTTCGGATAGCGTAGCGCACTTCTCCTGAGCAGAATGCTGCCAGTCAACGGCCAGATTTGCTTCTCATTTTTCTTCCTTGCTTCCTCGGGCGAGGGTTAATTACACGCTCAATGTCAACGTTCCTCCATCGACCGGAAAATTCGTTCCAGTAATAAAAGACGATTCATCGGAGCACAAAAAGCAAGCCAAGAAGGCTACTTCTTCAGGTTTGCCCATGCGTCCGATTGGTTGTGCGTGGGACAACTTTTCAAATACTTCCTTCTCCTTTCCCGAATAGTTCTTTTGGAGATATCCGTCTACGAACGGCGTGTGGATTCTTGCCGGGGAAATGCTGTTGCATCGGATGTTGTAGGGCAGATAATCCTTCGCGACCGAGTATGTCATGGCCAGGAGGGCGCCTTTGCTCATGGAATATGCAAACCGCTCGGCCAGACCTATCATTCCGGCGATAGAAGCAATGTTGAGAATCACACCGCTGCGGCGCGCCTTCATGTGCGCGATGCAACTGTGCATGCAGTTGTAAGCGCCTTTCACGTTAACCCGAAAAATACGGTCGAGATCGTCGTCAGTGGTATGTTCGAGGTTGCCTACGTGAGAAATTCCGGCGTTGTTGACGAGAAGCATCAATTCCACCATTTTGGCAGTTCCTCGAAGACGCCAAGCACTGTGGACTGAGAAGCGATGTCACACTGGTGTGCGGTTGCCAATTGGTTTTGTGCCCGAATGTTTTTAGCCACCAATTCAGCGCGGGTGATCTCCGAGTCCAAAATGCAAACAGAAGCGCCGCGGGCCGCGAACAATTGAGAGATAGCCTTGCCGATGCCGCTTCCGCCACCGGTAATGACTGCGACCTTGTTACGTAAGTCCGACATGGAGTCCACCGTCCTTTTTCACAATTAGCGTTAACCAACCCGGTCGTTCAAAAGCCGCACCGTAGCCACCCTTATTCTGTTCTGGTGTATTCGCAGTTACAGCCGCACATAGACGTCTCTGGAACTGTCTGCTGAAGAATGCAGGTCCAAAATTTACCTTGAGCGTCTGTTACTATTCTGTCGTCCAGTCAAACGAGTACAAACGAGTCCGGTTGAGATAAAAGCGTGCTCGAATCTCATCGACAGGGCACCGGTCGCCACCCTTCCAGCGAATCAACCCGGATTCGCTGTCTCCCTTGAATGTGGTGCAATCAGCGCGGCTGAATCCGGGAATGGGTTTTTCATCGGCCACGACGTCTTCTGTCAGCGGTCCCTCTCGACCCGGGATCGACTTCCCGTGCAAAAGTTCTACCTGCAGCGAACCATCTCGAACGGTCACCGCGTTCACGCGCAGACACTTTCCTCCGACAGAAAGCGGTTTTGTTCCGAGCAGCCCTTCGAGCGGCCCACCATTGGCGGTGACTGCGGCCCACAACCTACCGGACTTCCAGGAGGCTCGGCACCCGGCACAGTTAAAACCCGTCATCCCTGCGATGGGTGAGTATGCGTCCTGCTCTAGGCGAAGACCGGTAGGATAATGAGGCCACTGAAATTGCTTTCGGAAGTCTTGGACCAATTCCGTGGTCATGAAATCGTGGTGCAATCCCTCGCAACCCGCATAGTAAAAATAGAGTCTGCCATCGTGGTGGATTGGAGATTGTAGCGGCCAGATCATGCCTCCGCCGTATTCTCCAAGCTTGTTTAGCGGTACACATGGCCGACGATCGGGGCGCTACCAATGCTTTCCGTCACGAGAAGCGGCGAATTGGATATCGATGGTCTGGGTGAGCAGGTGGTATACGGCCAACGTCCCGATATAACCACTGCGTTCGGGAACAGTGTCCAATTCCATGAATTGGGTGTCCTGCGGATCCATCCAATCCGGCGTAATAACGGGTTCGTATCCCGACCAGTTGCTTCCATCCTCGCTCGTGCGAATGACAATGATGCGGCACTCGCCGACCGCTATGTCGTACGGTATCAACCCACCGGGAGGAACCGGGAGAATTCCCTTGTAGTAACTACGATAAGTTCCGTCCGCCAGCTGGTGCACGAGAATGCTGTCGCGTGTTTCGAGCGACAATTTCTCCCACGCTTGCCAGCGTTTGCCATCGGCGGAATGGTAGCGATATACCCCTGAAGTACTCGCGGTTTTCCCTTCGGGCAGCGGGAAACCGCGGACGATCGATTGCGGACCCTCTTTCTCCGGATAGCGAAGCAAATACATCTCATAGCGCCAATCGGGCGCGGCGTCGGGGTGAACAATGATGGAAGGGTGCTGGCACAGACCACCTGAATCAAGATCCAGAAGGATATTGCTCTTTGTTTTTCCTTCATGTAGCGCGATGTCTAGTTCGGGTCTGGTCCAGCGAACACCGTCCTCAGATTCAGCATAAGTAAGAATGCGGCCGGAGGCTACGCCGCCGAGCGGCTTGCTCAGATACCAAGCCTTCCACAGCTTGTCGAAGGGATCCACCATCACGCTTCCGTGCAAGAAAACGCAGGCAGAATCCCAGGGATATTCCGGTTCCACAAGAGGATTGTGAGGATCTTCCTCTGCGGGCTCAACTCGCCAAGCAATGTTGCGTCTCTCCTGGAAATCTTCACTCATCAGGAATGAGAATTGTTGTTTTTCATTCGCGACGTAAGGGGGCAAGACGGTGGGAGCGGAGTTTTTCTTGGTTGCAGCCTTCTTTGCCACTAGCAATCCTCCTCGGACGTCAGTCAATGGGGCAATCGAGATCGATGAGACGAATGTGATTCCCTGTTCTTGTTTATTTCGAATAGTTGATGGTTCCAGATATCGCGCGTAGAACAATTGATCCAGAGATGGGTTGTGAGCTTTCCGCGCCGTTCCCCGAAACCGCCGCACCTGGGACAGTTGCGCAGAAGACTAACAAGACATCCGCAGTCTTACATCATGGGGTCGCCGTGTACTTCCACTTCTGTCGAGCCCACGCCGGCTAACTCCGGCAAGGGCAGCCGCCCGGTCCAGTTGGCCCAGCCCCAAAAGAGCGCCGTACTCGAACTCAGCAGCCCTGCAACGGCACCGATTGTGCGCGGGCTGTGATGCGTAGAAGCGATCCCCGCACCCATCATGGAGATCATCATCATGGTCCAAGTTAGCGTTTCCATTGTGGCAAACACTCTGCCGCGATACTGATTCGAGACAATGCGCAGCAGAAACGAGTAGTTCATGATTGAATTAACAGCCATGCCAGCGCGGGATAGAGCGATAAAAAGCAGCGCCAACCCAAATCGTTGCGTCCTGCTAAACAACACGTAAGTAGTGCCGTACAGGATGTAGTTCATAAACACTGTCAACTTGTAACCTGCGAACGACAGACGCCTGCCGAACGAGTTTGCCAAAGCAGCCCCCACGAGCAGTCCGAGCCCAGCGGAGCCCCAAATCAGGCCGATGCCCGGGGCACCACGGTTGAAGACGATCTCACCGAACAGCGTGAAGAGGATTTGCGACGCGCCGCCTCCAGTCGCCCACCCGACTGCGAGCAAAGCGATGGCAAGAACCAGTGGGACGGAACGCATGTAGCGGACTCCTTCGCTATATTCATGCCAGGGCCGGAAAATGTCCGCCTCGGTCAGGTTTTTTCGCTCGACGCGGAAGGCCCCTTGTGGGGGAGCTCGCAAATTCGAGATCGCCCATGCGGAAAAAACGAACGAGAGAGCATTGAACACAAACGCCCATGTGTAGCCAACAGCAACCACAATTGCGCCCAGAAGAGTCCCAATTGTCACTGTTGTCCACTGCGTGATCTGAGTGAGCGAGTTCGCCGTGTGAATCTGTTCTTGGTTCGCGATGGTGGGGAGAATCGCGGAACGCCCCGCAGTAAAGAAGGGTGAAGCAACCATCAGCAGCGCGCTGAATACGTACAACAACCAAGCCTGCTGTTTGGTAACGCTTAGAATAAATCCGAGCGCGACGACGGCGCGCGTCAGATCGCTTGCAATCATAATCTTTTTGCGGTCAAACCGGTCGAGGAGCACGCCTGCCAGCGGGCCCACTATTATTGCCGGAATCGCGCGAGATAGCATGACGGCGGTCACCACCAAGCCGGAGTGTGTCAGCGCCATGGCCAGCGCGAACACGGCGATGTTGTTAAAGTTATCGCCTATCTCGCTTACCACCTGTCCGATCCAGGTGTAGCGGTAATTGCGATTCTCATGCAGGAGCTTGAGGAATTCGCGCATCAGTGGAGATCGGCCTTCGCTACAGCTTAATTTTGGTGCTGCTTCCGCGATGAGATTTTCAGGAAAATGCTGTCAGACAAGTTCCTCCCATCCGCAAACCGCAAGATATGGCCCCTTCGATGTCAAGGCATGGCCGCCGACAATAATTAAGCATGCATCGGCACATCGAGGGTATGGAGCTGGACTTCACAGGCGTTTAGAGCCTCGTCACTGAACCGCTTACTCGAAGCGGCAAGCAAGTAGGACTAATGGGTTTTTGACGGAAGCTAAAAATGTATGTGTGAAATATATATAAGGCAAAAAGCACAGTTGTCAAGCTATTTAATTCTATTTAAAATTAGATATGGAAAAATTCGTCGCCTGGCTGGTAATAGTGACACACTCCGTAAAGTAAAAGTGCCGGATTATTATAGACTCTGCAAGGGTGTGAGCGGTAGACCGCCAGGGAACCTTTGAGCGTCCAAACCCGGGAATTGCCTATAGTTCTTGAATAAAGTTAAATTGCCTTAAATTCCCGGAAAAATAACTAGCTAATAATTCTAAAAACACCGATTGACAACTTTAAACTACAGTAATTATAGTCTGTTAATAACTACATTGAATAAAATCTAAGAGATTTCGCTCAATCAAAGCGTTCACGAACTCAGCGGACTTTGGAAACCCGGAGTGGAGAGGAGGATGAATGAGCTCGCGCCGCAGGTTCTTGAGTGCTGGTATCGCCGCGGTATGGTCGGCAGTGGCAACTTCACGGATCGCATCAGGAAGTAATTCTACTTCTCAGGAAGCGATTTCGACATCTCTACAGAAACGAGATTACTGCAGCAAGCCGTTTCGGGTCGCCGTTGCACTGGGAGACAGCATTACAGCGGGCGGAACGGCAACCAGTCGGGAATTGGATTGGGTTAGCCGCCTGGCGGAATTGATCAACCAAGCGCAGCTGACGCCAATTCAGATGATCAACAGCGGCATCGGTGGTAATCAGATCTCTCCTAGAAGTGCCTATTATGATCAAACTGGCAAGGTGAGCGCGATGGAACGCTACCAGAAGCATGTGGTAGATCACCAGCCCGATCTAGTGCTGATCTCCTACGGTGTGAATGACTCAATGACAGGAACGCCGGTGGAACAGTTCCTTGAAGACCTTCAGCACATCGCCTTGGACATACGAGAAAAGACTCACGCCTTGGTTGTGATATTGGGCGCGTACTTTGTGAAAGACTTTCATCGTTACGCCCCGGCCCTAAACGGAAGTGTGGCGTCGTTGTTGGCTTACAACTGTGCCATGAAGCGAATGGCGGAAGAGTGCGATATGTTGTACGTCGATGTGTTCGCGCCTTACGGCATGGCTCTCTGGGCGGTGGACGAAGACGGAATACACCCCAACAATCTCGGGCATACTCTGGTCGCTAACCGGATTTTCGAAGTACTCGCCCAGAACTGCAGCTGCCTTTCTGAGAAAGCTCTCGAATTAAGGAAAACGTTCCGGCCGTGGCGAGATGAATCTGCGCTGCGTAAAACGTATTAAAACACGGATAAATTGTCTGCCGTGAACTGACGAAGTGAATTCTGCTAGCGACAAACTCACTTCCGGGCCGTCTGCCAACGGTTCGGGATCGAATGGAGAGGGCATCAGGACATTTCAGGGCAAGAGCAGAAATAGATCGATTGTGAACTGCCTCGGAGTTCTCCTCATGGTTTTCATAACAAGCCTGACCAGGACCGCGAAGGGCGTTGTCCATGCGGGAAAACCTCAGGCAAGATCGGATATAAGCTCTCGATTCCGTTACCAGTTCGTGAACTCAAATACGTACCGCGTCGGGACTACAAGAAACAATTCAACTATCAAACAGGAGGACGGTAGGTGAACATCGCGCGAAGAAACTTCGTGAAGTCGGCTGCCTTATTAGCCGTTGCCGGCGTACCTTCGTTTGGGTCAGCCGAAACCTGCACGCCTGACGCTACTTTGTTGAGTCTGGCTCTTAAGAAACAGCTGTTTTTTGATAATTTGCTGGTTGAATCGGTGCAGGACATCACGCGACAGTTTCATTCTCCGCAGAAATACGAAGGGAATCCGCTGATCATCAAAGACAAGCCCTGGGAGCATGAGCTTTATTTCCGAACGGCCTCGTACCGCGTGCTTCACGACCCGAAAGACAAACTGTTCAAGTGCTGGTATGGCGAAGTTTTTCGACCGGAACAAGAATGGGTTTTCCGGGACCTCTACGCTAGTTCCGAGGATGGCATTCATTGGGTCAAACCGGCACTCGGCATTTATCGCGAGAATGGACAGGACACCAATATTTACTGGCCGTCCGGCAGCGGTCTGATCCGCGACGTGATCATTGATCCTTTTGAGTCTGATGAGTTAAAGCGATTTAAGAGCCTCCATGCGCAAGCCCCGCCGTCGCACACTCTCGGCCAGTACGACTACCGGCGGACTTACACGGAGACCTGCTACTCGGCCGACGGCGTGCACTGGAAGACATATGGTGAACGGCCCTCTTTTGGAAAGTTTGGAGCCATCCTAGGCGACGTCGTGATCCTGAGTTACGATCTGGATGACAAGGTATATATCCTCAACACTCGCCATCCTCAAATGGAGAAGGCCGCGCTGAACCTGCGGTTGCCACAGACGAAGAGTTTTTTTCGGCCTCACTATCCGGACGATTTTGCCAGGATAAACAAGCGGCGCATCTACCAGTGTCTAAGCAGTGATCTTATTCACTGGACCGATCCCGCTCTGATACTTGGACCAGATGATGAAGACAACCTGGACGACTATTTGTACGGGATGGCTCAATACCGGGTTGGCGACACCTGGATTGGACTTCTTAATGTACTGCACTCGGTACCCGACGTCGTGGATATCCAGTTGGCCTACAGCCTGGACGGCCGATGTTGGAAGCGAATACGCCAGCCATGGTTTGCTGCTGGTTCGCAGGGTAGCTGGGATCAGGTCATGGTAGACCTCGCCACTGAGCCGCTAGAGATAGGAGACGAGTTGTGGTTTTACTACGGCGGTAGCGGTTTGGTTCATCACGATTGGTATGACGAAGCGCTCAAGGAAGGGCTGGATGTACCCGAAGCCAGGGATGCCGATATCAGCAGGGTGGGCTTCTTCCTGGGTCTCGCGAAATTGCGTCTGGATGGGTACTGTTCTCTGAATGCCGGTCCGGTGCGGGAAGGCATTGTCATCACCCGACAGGTGGCCTCCCCGGGGACGGGCATTGTGATGAATGCCGAGTGCGGGCCGGGAGGTTATATCGATGTCGAGGTCTACAATCAAGCGGATGAAGTGTTGCCGGGTTACAGTCGAAAGGAATTCGACCGCTTCACGGGGAACGCGGTTCGGCACCAGTTGTCATGGCAAGGGCGGACGAAAGTACCGGCGGAGCCCTTCCGGCGATTGGTCTTCTACATGCGCAATTCGAAACTTTATTCACTTCAATTCGCAGCCTGAACCGTTCTGCAGGAATTGGTCGAATAGAACCCTGGTGATCGGTAGGTGGTCACGAAGTGGCCGCGCATACCTAGGACAACAGTGGGGATAGTGCCGAACCCGGCCTCTGGGCGCGATGTCCGCCGACTCGTGGGGCTTGGTTCCGTACTCCCGATCGCGGAAAAGTGCAAGCGGAAAAGTGCAATATGATCGTGCGGCTGCTGGCCGCATTGGGTTCAACGGGGTGGAACAAATGCTGATCGCGCCAGATCGCGGCGGAATTACGGTTCTGGCGGGGGTTGCGCGGCGCCTTAGTGATTCATGTCATGCTGTCGCTACGAGGGTTCGAGGGCCAGACTTTCCAACGCCGCCTTTGCATTGCCTGTCATGAACAACAGGTCTGTTCCAAGCACGATCAGGCGCCCCCCGCCGGCAATTTCATCACGGGCCTGATTGGCGGTCATGCAGAATGCTCCACACGGAATTTTTGCGTTGCGACAAGCTCGGCGGACTCGTCGAATCGCCTTAACCACCTCTGGTGCGGACGTCTGTCCGAGCAGTCCGATGCTTGCGGAGAGATCATAGGGACCAATGAATATGGCATCGACTCCGGGAATTGCTACGATCTCCTCCACGTGCGCAACCGAATCTATATGCTCAATCTGTAAGATCAGAGCGATTTTTGTGTTGGCGCTGCTGAGATAATTGTCGAAGTTCAATCCATAAGCCTGCGCTCTTGCCAAGCCCACGCTGCGATTTCCTAGGGGTGTGTATTTTGCAAAGCTGACTGCGCGCTCCGCATCCGAAACAGATTTGATCATGGGTACAATGATGGCGTCACATCCCGTGTCCAGCGCCTTCTTGAAGTGTTCCGTAGAGTTGCCAGGCAGGCGAATCACGCCATAGCTCCGTGGCGCTACTGCTTGTATGATGTGCTGCGCCGCCGCCATGTCCACTACAGAATGTTCGACATCGATAAAAAGCCATTCAAAGCCGCAAAGTGATAACGCCTCTGCGACCTCGGTCGAACTCGTGCTCACCAAGGTGCCCATCAGAGGTTTCTTGTGGGCGAGACGCTCTAAGAATGAGATAGCCGATCTATTCATCAGGCCCTCCTGATTGGGCATGTCTGGCAGCTAGTTTTAGAGGGTTTCCTGTCTCGCTAGATTTCATCCCCATTGTGGTGACAAATCATCATTCAAAATGATGGAAAACACAAGCAGTGGAATTCAATACGGAAATAACAAATTAATTCCTCGGCATTAGATTGTATATATACTTCACTAATGTATTATTCCGTGTAAACTTAGCGGTCGCGAAATCTCGATGGCAGGATCAACATTTGGCAATCTGGAGCAGTCGCGAGTTCTTAGGAGAAGGCAAATGACCAAGAGAATCATAGGTGCCAGCACAGGTCGGCTCGTACTTATCATCATTATTATTAGTGTTGTTCTGTGTGCGGGACATCTCGACGCCAGCCCAACCACAGGTCGGGTGGCCGTGGTGGTGGGTGAGAATGCACCCGAACTAGAAAGATTTGCGGCTTCGGAGCTCTGCGGATATTTGGACAAGCTGTTTGGGATCAAAGTGCAGCCAACCACCGCGCCTGACGCTTATTCTTCGGCGGTGTTTCTCCTTGGCACTCCCGCCTCCAACCCTCTCATCAAGGCGCTCCCGAAGGTCGGGGAACAGGGCATCGTGATACAGCGCCTGAAAGGCGCCACGCCAACACTCATTCTAAGCGGAGGCAGTTCAAGAGCCACACTGTGGGCTGTCTATGAATTGGCTGAGCGTTGGGGAGTTCGGTACCTGCTCGATCGGGACGCTCTGCCTGCGAAATCGAAGTTCGCTATGCCGAGCCTGACTGTGGTCATGGACCCAATATTTCGGGTGCGCGCCCACCCTACGATCGAGGATTTTGCGGATAGTGGGGAAGCCTGGGGCATCAAGGATTTTCGCCCGCTTATCGACCAGCTTGCGAAGATGAAATACAACCGGCTGAACATTTTTGCCTTCGCCTGGCAGCCCTTTCTGGCATACCAGGTCGACGGCATCAAGCGTCAAACTGCCACCCTTTGGTACGGCTACCGCTATCCGATTACTCCTGATATGCCGGGCCGATCGGCTTTTCCCGCAGATGCGAAGGAATTCTGGAATCCTGACTTGCCGCTGAACGGAACGCCTGATGAAATCCTCCGCGCCGGCGTGACACTTCAGCAAGAGCTGATTGACTACGGACACAGTCGCGGCATGGAATGTGTCATCAATGCGACGGTGAGCGAATATCCGAAGGAGTTTGCTCCTCTGCTTGGGGGCGCCGTGCCGATTCACATGCTGAACCAACTGACCACGGCTCCCGGACCCGATACGAAGCTCGATGACCCGGGTTTACATAAGCTTTCTTCTGCTGTAGTTCGGGCAACGATTGACACGTATCCTCGAGCCGATCGTGTCAATATTTCGATCAACGAATGGCGTCAATGGACGGATCAGTACAAGCACGCATGGGACGCCCTCGACGGAAAGTATCACATCAGTCAGGTCACCACTCTGGATCATTCCTGGATGCCAGTCAGCATCGGGGCGGCTATCAGCTTCACGTCTTACTCGAGAACCGAGCTTGATAAGAAGGCTGCTGACGAGGTGAAAGGCGACCTTGCATCGCTTTATTTCTTTGATTGGCTGGTGAAAGATTCCGGCGCGGTCAGTGAGAGTAAGCGTCCCGATATGAAGTTTCTTTATTGGGGCTTTCCAGAAGAACTGTTTCCTATTCTCCCGAAAGTCTTGCCGCCAAATTCCGAGATTTGAAATGATGCCAGACAACTTCCTTACTCATCTTCTGTTGCGGTCCGACATTTTGAAGAAATTATCGGATGGTCCGATTCAGCCGATCATTGATCTGACCGTGGATGACGACAACATTGGAATTGTGCCGCAAATGACCACGTCATCGCTACAAAAAGTCCTGAAAATTCTCCGTGATACCCGCTGGGAAGGATTTGTCGCTCGCGAGCGATTCCCGGGCGATCACGATACCGAGTTGGCGTATCTGGCGCGGGCGGCCTGGGATCCGAATGCCGATCCAGACGTGATCGCGTCCGAACAGTTGACAGCGGCCTGCGGCGAACGTTGCGGCAAAGATCTTCTTACTACCATGCATAGCATTGACGCTGCCACTTTGGTGTGGGAGCGGGATGACCAGTTCTTCACATCGCCGTTCCGTCGCTCTTCATGATTCATTGGAAAGTGGACCGTTGCCCAGCTACCTGGAAGAAAACCGGCAGAACTATCGAGGCGGGTTGGAGGCGGCGCAACGTGCCGTTGCGGTCGCAACCCCGGAGGGCAAAAGTTACGCGGAATACTGGGCGAAGAGAATGGAGTTTTCTGTACGATTCATCGATGTGCGTCGAGTCTGTGCGGCGCGCCGCGAACGCGGAGGCAGCGCACCAGGCCCAACAGGAAGTTGCGGAAGTCACGAAGGCCTTGACCACCATTCGGGAGTCCATCGAAGCTTATGCGGCGGTCGCGCGCAACCAGACCGACCGTGGGCCATCGCTCTCGCCGTGGAATATGGATACCGTCCTCTGGAAAAAAAACTAGCAGAATTGAAGCAAGGGACTAACATGCAGGGGCGCAATAGGACACGGAAACCTGGCGAAGGAGACTCAACCTTGATGACGCGAAGAAAGTTTCTGAAATCTTGACTCCTCGCCGTGTCTTCCGCTGCTCCCGGAATTTTGGCCAGCTCTCGAGCAAAGCTGGAGTGCTCCCAGAATTCCGTGGTCGTCAAACCATATAAATGGGAAGGGCCTTATGCCGAATACCGTACTCAGCAGAAGGCACTTCATGATTGGCGCCTGTGCGCGGATGTGAGGACCAACTGGCTCGGTCCCTGTGAACGAATTATTCTTCGGACCAGCGAGATCATTGGCCATGAAACAGGCTTTCTGTATGACGACCACTTTCCTCCTTCGGAGCCCGAGGGGCGCGGGAAAGAACTATCAGCACATCCCATTTGAATGGAAGTTGATCAAACCGGGCAAAGAACTCTTCACCGACTGCCTGGTGCCCGAGAAAGGAGCGTTATCGGCAGGATTTTGCCAGCTAACCGTACTTCGCCTCATCTAAATCCACCAAGATGGGAGAAAAGGAAAAATGAGCAAGCTCGAAATCAAACATCCAGACAGGCTCCTCGCACCTGGCGCTTACTCTGCCGGTGTGGCAATCGATGGTTGGCTTTATGTCAGCGGCCAAGGCCCGCTGGATATGAAAACGGGCAAAATTGTGGAGGGTACCATCGAGGAATAAACCAGGCTAACCCTGGACCATATCAGGCAAATCCTCCACGCAGCGGGGGCACTTTGGAAGACGTGGTCAAGTGCACCTGTCACCTCGGAGACATGCAGGACTTTGACCGCTTCAATGCTGTTTACGTGGAGTTCTTCAAGGGCATTCCGCCTGGCGCGGACAACCGTTCAATCGGTGCTTTGGGGAGGAATAAAAATAGAGATCGATGCGATAGCGCGGATCCGAAAATAACCGGCAGCAACGTCTCCGGCAGAACGTTTCAAAATGGCTTGAAGAATACTTCTTCCGCGGTTCTCCGCAGCATCCACTTGCGATCATCGCCCGCAAGGAAATCGAGCCGGTCTCTCGCCAACTCGATTGAACCCGCATAGGTGTGCCCGTTCTCCACCTGAAACGGGCAATCGCTGCCCCACATCAACCGTGAGGCACCATACGCATCGCGCACCCGGCTGATCATTTCGGCGAGGTCCTGATAGGGATATTGTTTTTCCCCGAGCGCATAAAAGGCAGAGACCTTCACATACACATGCTTGTGCCGCGCCAGATCGCAGAGGGCTGAGACATCGGAGTCACGGATCGGACCATCCGCTCCGATGCGTGCAAGGTGGTCGATGACCACTTTCGTCTCCGGGAACTTGCCGCACATTCTGTCGATCGACGGTAACGCGTCGGGGTTGACCAGCGCACACATAGCCTGCGAGGTTTCCGCCGCACATTTCCACATGGCCGCCATACCGGGCGAATCAAGCCAGCCCTCGGGTTGGTCACGGGGACTGATACGAAAGCCGCGTACCCCAAGCGTGGCCAGCGTATGCATATTACGCGATACATCTGGTGCCGTTTCGTCAATCACGGCCACCCCGCAGAAAGCCCCTTCATATTTCTTGATTGCGTCCAGCATGTAGGAATTATCAAATCCATAGAAATTCATTTGGATCAGAACAACGCGCTTTACCCCGCATGGTTTAGCGTTCGCGAATAGCTCCTCAGGCGTGAAGCTGGCCGTGTCAAACTGGGCATCCCGATCCCGCCCCGACCGCGGATACCGGCTCTTATCGGGCGTCCAGACGTGGACATGCGCGTCGATGTATTCGTCTGCACGATGCGGTGCCATGCTAGATTCTCCCCGTGTTGTTACAGTGGATTGCATGTTGAACCAGGCCGTAATTCCCACCAACCATTCCGTCTTGTCCCCGTCGAGTCATTACCTGTGCCAAGAATTATGGCCGCCTTTGCTGAGAGTCCGCTCCCCATGCTCTGGTGCACGGAAAGCTTACGCGCGAGCGAGCAAATAGTGTATGCAATATGCATCCAGGTGAGCTATGCTTCATTTTCAAAAATGAGCGGTGACGGAAAGGGACCAGAATTGACAGCGCGCATCGCCTCTTCCTCTTGTTCCCACCGAGAGATCCTCGCCGCGGTCGCAGGTCCAGGGCGGTCCAAATCGAGGACTATCGCGAGTGCATACTGCAGGTTTTCCGAATCCAGGGAAGGTGCTGATGGCCATTTCCGGTTTTGAATCCGCATTGCAGCGCCATCGGTGGCGCTTGGTAGCCCTGCTGGCTTCGTCCATATTCATCAATTATGTGGACCGGGGAAATCTGTCAGTCGCCGCGCCGGTGTTGGCGCGCGAGATGACCCTGTCTCCGGCTCAACTCGGCTTGCTATTCTCCGCGTTTTTCTGGACATACTCGTTCTGCCAGATCCCCGCGGGCTGGCTCGTGGACCGCTACAGCGTGAACCGGCTCTACGCCGCGGCGTACACGCTCTGGTCTGTGGTAACGCTGCTAACCGGCTTCGCTCACACAATTGCCGCCCTGTTGATCCTGCGGCTGCTTCTCGGTCTAGGGGAATCGGTCGCCTATCCTGCCTGCTCGCAACTTCTCGTCCGAAATTTCTCTGAACAGGAACGTGGCCGCGCCAACTCTCTCATCGATGTCGGTTCGAAAGCGGGCCCGGCCCTAGGCGCTCTGCTTGGCGGACTTGTCGTGGCCTATTGGGGCTGGAGGGTGCTGTTCGTCGCCGGCGGAGCGATCGGTCTGTTGTGGCTCGCTCCCTGGTTTCTCTGGGCTGGAACCGACGAGCGCGCTTCGCACGAGAACACGAAGCCAAGCCCCAGTTTATTTCAGGTCCTCGGCCGCCGCGACACATTGGGAACCTCTCTGGGCATGTTCGGCTACGGCTATACCTGGTATTTTCTCTTATCATGGTTGCCTTACTATCTCGTCATCGAGCGGCACTTCAGCGTGCGAGCCATGGCGCTGTTCGGGGCGCTGCCTTTCAGCGGAAGCGCGATTTCTGCTCTTGTCTCCGGCTGGGTCTCAGACCGTTTAATCGCGCGTGGTGCGAGCGTTACACGCGTGCGCAAAAGCTTTGCTGTTGCCGGGCTGCTGCTTTGCACATTCGTACTACCTGCGGCCGTGGTTCGTGACACGTCGTTGGCCCTGGTTCTGCTGAGCGTGGCCTCCCTTGCCATCGGCCTGTTCAGCTCCAACGTGTGGGCCATCACTCAAACGCTTGCCGGAAGCGCCGCCGCTGGAAAATGGTCCGGATTGCAGAACGCCGCGGGCAACATGGGCGGCGTAGTCTCGCCATTATTGACCGGGTTCATCGTCTCCCGGACTCATTCCTTTTTGCTGGCGTTTGCGTGTGCAGCCGTAGCGCTGTTGATTGCGGCCGGAGCCTATCTGTTTCTAGTGGGCGAGATTGCGCCGCTCACCTGGCAGCCGTGGGAAAAAAGTGTGGCCGTGATCGAGTGAAGGAAACGGATCAAGTCTTCTGGGCATAAAGCTTTCCAATCGATTTTGCGGCTGCGAAGCGTGCCGCTCCCAAGGCTGCAGCATCCCCTCCCAGCGTTGATACGATGAGCTGAACTTCGTGCGCGGCTTTTTCGAGAGCCCTTTGCCTTATCACGCGCTGAATCGAATCCAGCATCAGTTGCGGATTGCTATGGAACAACGGTCCGCTGAATATCACGACGAACGGATTTAGAAGATTTACAACGTCCGCCAGAGCGACACCAATATGTGTGGCGGCAGCGTTCAGTACACGAAATGCCAGCGAGTCGTTCTGGACCGCCGCCTGCAAAATCATTTCGATGGTAATTTGCTCGAAGTCATTATCCACGATCTCTTGAATCCGGGAATGAACTCCCTTGCGGATAGCACCGGCTACCCCTTGTATGATCGCGCCGCACGATGCCAGCGCGGAGAGACAACCATTGTTGCCACAACTGCATAGCGGACCATTTTCATCGACGGTCATATGGCCAAATTCGCCTGCACTCCCGCCCGCGCCCCGATACGGTTCTCCATCGATAAAGATACAGGAGCCGATACCCATCCCGATTCGAATATATATAAAATCAGACAGATCAAGGGCTACCCCAACCTGCTTTTCGAGCAAAGCCGCCATGCGAACACTGTCTTCCACAACACAGGGCACCTTGAATCTTTCTTCAACCATTTGTCGCAGTGGGACACTCCTCCACTCCGCCATCTGTCCGGGACGAGGAAAGGAGAGGACGATACCTTGATTGCTGTCGATGACGCCCGAGTGTGCGACCCCGATGCCGACGATGGCATCTTTACTCACCCCGGACTCGTGCACCGCTTGATCGATGCTTTTAAAGCATCTCTCTATGACTCGGGATAATCCCTCCGAAAGCATGGTCCGAGTTTCGATCTTGTGATACACATTGCCAGCAATATCGTTGACGGCGACACGCAAGAAGAAGGTACCGATTTCCACACCCACGGTATAGGCTGTCCCGGGGCATAGCTTGAGCGCAACTCTGCGTCGGCCTAGTTTGCTTGGTTCCAGCCCCGACTCCACGACGAGGTCCCTGGCTATGAGACGCCGCACGACGGCAGAAATAAGACCGGCGCTAAGTCCCGTCACCTTGACCAGCTCTGCACGGGATACTGCACCCCGTGCTTGAATCAGCCCGAGGATTTCTAATTCCTTATCCGACGTCCTTAAGTTGGCTTTCATCAACCTCCTGAAGCGGGGATGAGCACGGGAGCCCGGGAATGACGCTTGAATTCCCGTTTCCGGCAGCTGTAAACCAAGCTTGCTTAGGCAGTTCTCAGCATGCCAGCTACCCGGGCCAGCACACCCCATTAATTCACTGGAAAATTATTATACTGGATCTCGTTTAGACGAAAGGTCTTTGCGCGTTTAGTAAGGAAAAATAGGCCGGAGAGGAATCTCGGCCCGCAGCACGGCATTCCTCAGCGAAAGCGCCGATAGTTCCCCGAAAAATGAAAATCGTACTAACCGCCTCGGTGCCAGCTCCGGGAGCCACGCTCCCGATGAGCGGAGCCGCATGTACACAGGTAAGTTTACGATTGTTAAAGAGGTAAGCCGCATTTCGAGTGGTTACTCCGGCAACCCAACTTCCATCCCCTGAAATGACGCACGCGCAATTTTGTGATGCCGGTACGGCGCATTGCCCCTGCAATTTCCTGTAGGCCCAAAACTCATCCAGATCCGGTCCGCCAGCCACGCGAAAGAAAGTGAAAGGACCATCCCCGGGGCCGTACTGAGAACGGAGTTCCGCGATTGGCGTGAACTTCCCGTTCACCGGAAAGTAAGTCCTCGTTGAATCGGGATCATGAAACGAAGGAGCTTCGTGGCAGGCGAAGCAGGTGAACGCGTTGAACATTTTCCATTCGCGTTTCGAAAGGTTGGTTGCGCTCACCTGAGCTTTGATTCGGTCTTCGCGAAAATGTACCTGCCCCTCCATTCGAACCTCGCCAGGAAGTTCGATCAATAGGCGAGCCACGTTACCTCGAATCTCGAACTGCGGCGAGACAAAACCCCACGGAAGAATCGGCTCGTCCGCATCGGACAACAACTCAGGCAGAGCAATCCTGAACTCATCTTCAGGAAGATCAGGGAGCTGAAACCCCAAAGTCTGACGTTCAACATTCCGGATGACCAACTCGCTGGATTGCCTTGTCATCGCTTCCATAAAAGTTAGCTCCCGCTCAAGAACTGGAAGGCGCGGGCTCTAATTCAACCGGGTTGGTAAGGGTTCCGATTTTGTCGATTACTACTGAGATTTTGTCCCCCGGTTTCAGCCACACCGGAGGTTTTCTGGCTAGACCAACTCCCAGTGGGGTGCCGGTCAGAATCACCGTACCCGGCAACAAAGTCGTACTGCCGCTGAGAAATTCGATCAGCGTGGGAACATCAAAAATCATGTCGTTGGTATTCCCGTCTTGCATCGATTCGCCGTTGAGAATGGTTTGTATCCGCAAAGTGTGCGGATCGGGAATGTCATCTTTCGTGACCAGGCACGGCCCCAAAGGAGCAAATGTATCGAATGTTTTTCCCCGGCACCATTGCGTGCCCCCTCTCTTTAGCTGCCAGTCGCGTGCGCTTACGTCATTTGCGCAGCTATATCCCAGAACATAACTCAAGGCTTGCTCACGCCGGATATTCTTTCCCGTTTTGCCGATAACGACTGCCAGCTCACATTCGAAATCAACTTCCTCGCTTTTCAAGTAAGTTGGAATTTGAATCGGATCTCCCGGGTTCTGTAAGGCACTGGGACTTTTGGCGAACAGAATGGGGTATTCGGGAATTTTGGATCCAGTCTCTTTGGCATGGAGCTTGTAATTGAGACCGATGCACCAAATGGTGGAGGGGACGATAGGTGCGAGCCGGTGCGTGCTCTGCGCCTGATCCTTCGTAACCTCGAATTCTCCGAAGATGTCACCGCGGATGGCGAACGCACTGCCATCCGCCTGTTCACTCGCATAACCAATTTTCCCGGCCGAATCCGAATATCGAATGATTCTCACAATGTCCTTTCCGTTCGGAAAAACTCTCCAAAAATTACTTCAACTCAATAGGTTGCCCGCCCCCCGGAGATGTCATAGCACTGGCCGGTCGTAAAAGATGCTTCCGCTGACACCAAGTAATGTACGAGTGCGGCGATTTCTTCGATCTTACCGGTACGTCCGACAGGAATTCTGCTCACCATATAGTCGACTGTCTCCTTGGGAATGGTGTCAAGGATGTGAGTCTGGACGACGGCAGGCGCGATGCTGTTTACCGTGATATCTCCCCGGCCGGCGACTTCTTTTGCAAGGGACTTGCTCAGGCAAATCACGCCAGCTTTGGTACTGGAATAGGACAACAACCTGGGATTTCCTTCCTTGCCGGCGATGGAGGCGACATTGAGAATCCGGCCGTAGCGATTTTCAAGCATGCTTTTGATGACTGCCTGACACATTAAATAGACGCCTCGCAAGTTTATGGCGTAGACCCTATCGATTTCTTGTTCGTCGAGTTCCCAAAGGTAAGCCGCTTTCCCCGAAATCCCGGCATTGTTCACCGTGATTGAAATGGCCCCCAGATCCCGTTGTACCCTGGAGACGGCTTGCCGCACCGATTCCGCCGAAGATACATCACACTGGATCGCGAGTCCATCAATGGATTGCGCTACTGATTTTGCGGTGGTTTCATTCAGGTCCAGGATTGCAACACGGGCTCCGGCTGAGTGCAACCGTCTCGCAATACCCTCTCCAATCCCTTGACCGCCGCCGGTCACGATGGCGATCTGTCCTTTCAAACTGAAAAATTCGTTTGGCATGAATCCCGCCTCAGTAATTTGCGATCTTGTGACTCTATTGCTCGGGCATCCGGCCCATCCTGCGAGTTCAACTCGGCTTCAATTGAGTGCCGGCAAAGCGCGGCTGTCCGGCTGGAATTTCCTGCTGGATACCTTCCATAAGCTCGATGAGCTCATCCATTTGTTTCTGATACTCGGCATCGAAACAAAGCGTGGGCTCGCGCACTCGGTCAGATGAAAAGATGCCACGGCGGACCAAACCACGCTTGTCCATTCGGATGACCAGTTCCAGATGTTGCACGGAGAACGTAATGTAGGGCTGCATCCGATAAAAAAGACCCTTAGCCTCAGAGATTCGGCCGCCACCGTATAGCTCAAGAACGCGGACGTATGCTTCGATAAAACTGGGGCCGGGCATAACTCCAGTCGCCCCATGGGCTAGCCCGTCCAACAGGGCAATGCCCGCCATTCCGTAGAGCACCTGAACTCTTCCCTGGGATAGCCTGATAATCTCAGAGCACTTCGCACCGGGGAGAACATTCTCTAGTTTGGCGAATTGCAAATTGGGACAACGCTCCGCCAATTTGACGATCAGGGCTGCCGGCAAGCCAGCGCCCGTGAAGTCCGCATCCTGCAGCATCACAGGAATACCCACATTGCGACACACCGTTTCAAAAAAGGCGATCTGTTCCGACGCTCCCAGCGGACACCATCTTGGCGCCGCAACCATCAGCCCTTCGGCTCCTACGGACTCGGCATACTGAGAAAGTTCAATCGTCGCTCGTACCGAACCACATCCGGTCCCCGCGAACATCGGCACCCGACCGCCAGTCTGCTCCACGACAGCCTTGATTACCCAGCGCCGCTCTTCATCCGTCAACTTATAGAACTCCGTTGCGAAGCCCGGCGCGCATACGGCCGCAGCACCTCCAGCCACAGCAAAATCTACTTGCTTGCGAAATGCTCCCTGGTCGATGCTTTCATCTTCGTTAAGCGGAAGCATCATCACCGGTATCACGCCCTGAATTTTCATTTATCCTCGATGAGGCTTAATGGCAACTCACCGCCGACGACGCTCCTGCACTCCCGCAAAATTCTCTAGTACGCAAACCTTACTTTACAGAAATGAAACTATTCCAGATATTAGACCCTTATGTCAAATACAATAAATTCATACAGGAAGTAAATATTTGACAATGATGAGATACAGGCTATATATATTTCACCTGAGTATTATGGCTCCCCATGAAAACAAAAGTCCTCATCACGCGCCCCGTCCAGCAGGCCGCGATTGATGAAGTCTCCGCGCAGTGCGAGGTCCACGTTCATATGATCGATGCACCGATGCCGGCTGATCTGTTGGCAAAAGCCATGCGTGACGTCGATGCGGTTATGCCTTGCGGCTTGCGAGTCGGCAAGGAGGCCATTGAGCATGCTTCGAAACTGCGGGTGGTCGCGAACATCGGCGTGGGTTACGACAATATTGATGTGCATGAATGTACGCGGCGGCACATTCTAGTCACGAATACTCCCGACGTACTTACCGAGGCCACGGCTGACCTTTCATTTGCATTGACGCTCGCCGCAGCCAGACGGGTGGTTGAAGGGGACCGCTTCGTTCGCCAGGAACGTTGGTCCCATTGGCAATGGAATTTCCTGTGGGGCTCCGAGATGCACGGGAAAACTCTAGGCCTTTACGGCTTCGGACGAATTGGTCAAGCCATGGCCCGTCGCGGCGGGGGCTTCTCGATGCGCATTCTCTATCACGCTCGTCATCGCGTTCCGGAAAATATTGAAAAAGAGCTAGACGCGCAATGGGTGGAGCGTGATGTGCTCATGCGCGAATCCGATTTTCTGAGCCTGCACGTTCCGCTGACTCCAGAAACACGCCACTCCATCGGAAGGCGCGAGCTTGAACTGATGAAGCCGACCGCTTATGTGATTAATACTGCCCGTGGAAACATCGTCGAAGAAGAAGCTCTGGTCGAGGCTTTGCAGACGGGCAGCCTCGGGGGCGCAGGTCTCGATGTTTTTGAGCGCGAGCCGGAAGTTCATCCTGCCTTGATCGCGATGGACAACGTAGTTTTGCTGCCGCATATTGGAAGCGCTACCGCCGAGACCCGGCTGCGCATGGCGCTTCTCGCCACAACCAATCTGCTTGCAGCGATCAATGGCCTACGCCCTCCGAACCTTGTTAATCCGGAGGCATTGGGCTGAGGAATCCTCGCTGCATCATGCGAACAAGAGTTTCATGGTCTGTAACTCGGCAGGTTTCAGATCAAACGGGAACATCAGCTTACGAGTTCTTGTAGGAGAAGCAATGAAAAGTCGGATCGCAAGGACGATCGCCATATGCGGTATCGTCATTCTTTATACGGTAGGGCTATATGCTCGCCGATCGACAAACAACGTCGTTGTGATCGTCGGGAACGATGCTTCCGATCTTGAAAATTTTGCCGCATCGGAACTGTGCGGATACCTGGACAAGCTTTTCGGCATCCGGATAAAGCCCACTGCAAAACTGACAGGCTCACCGGATGCGGTTTTTCTTATCGGGTCGCCAGCCACAAATCCACTGATCAAGACATTTCCGCAAGTCAGCGATCAAGGCATAGTGATTCAGCGAGCGGCAGGCGAGACACACACATTAATTGTCGGGGGCGGTAGCCCGAAGGCGACGATGTGGGCGGTCTACGAACTAGCCGAGCGATGGGGGGTGCACTTTCTAAATGATCGCGACGCCCTGCCCAAGAAATCGGCATTCAGCATGCCCGATCTGAACGTAAGAATGGAGCCCATCTTCCGAGTACGCGCGCACGGCACCACCAACGTAGATTTCGCGGATAGCGGGGAAGGTTGGGGAATCAAGGATTTTCGCCGGCTCATCGATCAGCTCGCGAAGATGAAATACAACCGGATCAACGTTGGCGGATTCGCTTGGCAGCCGTACCTCGAGTACCAGGTTGATGGCATCAAGCGTCAAACTGCCACCCTATGGTATGGCTTCCACTACCCGATCACTCCTGACATGCCGGGCCGGGCTGCGTTTCCGGCGGATGCCAAAGAGTTCTGGAATCCTGACTTGCCACCTAATGGAACGCCTGACGAACTGCTCAAGGCTGGGGTGCAACTCCAGCACGAGCTGATTGATTATGGTAAGAGCCGCGGCATGGAGTGTGTCACTGGCGCGAGTGTCAGCGAATATCCCAAGGAGTTCGCTCCCATTTTGGGCGGCTCTGTGCCGATACACATGATTAGTAAGCTAACCACGACTCCAGGACCTGACACCAAGCTCGATGATCCGGGTCTGCACAAACTCGCCTCGACTGTTGTTCGGACGACGATTGACACTTATCCAAAAGTCGATCGCGTCAATATTTCCATCAACGAGTGGCGACAGTGGACCGATCAATACCAACGAGCCTGGGATGCGCTCGACAAAAAGTATCGAATCGGCGAGATCACCACCCTGGATCAAATTCTGGACGCAAGCCTGCATCGAGCAGGCTACGCCTGGGGTGCAAATTTCTCGAAAGCCGATCTGGAAAAAAAAGCGTCTGATGAAGTGAAGGGCGACCTTGCTTCGCTTTATTTCTTCGATTGGCTGGTAAGAGATTCCGGAGCGGTCAGCGAGAGCAAGCGTCGTGATATGAAGTTTCTTTATTGGGGCTTTGCCGAAGAATTGTATCCAATATTGCCCAAGGTTCTGCCGCCAAATTCAGAACTGGAGGTGATGCCGGACAACTTCCTAACTCACCTCTTGCAGCGGCCCGGTATCTTGACGACAATGTCGGGCGGTCCGATCAAACCGATCATCAATCTGACGATGGACGACGACAACATTGGAATCATCCCGCAAATGACCACTTCATCGCTGCAGAAAGTTTTGGAGATTCTTCGCAAAACCCACTGGGAGGGAATTGTCGCTCGTGAGCGCTTTCCGGGCGACCACGATACGGAGCGAGCTTACCTCGCACGCGCGGCGTGGGATCCGACGGCCGATCCCGATAAAATCGCATCCGATCAGCTGAAAGCGGTCTGCGGCGACAGTTGCGGAGAAGAACTCGCGACCACCATGCATAATATTGATGCTGCCACCATTGTCTGGGAACGCGACGACGAACATTTTTCGTTTCCGGTGCCAACATGTTGATGAAATATTGGAAAGCGGGCCAGTTGCCAGACTACCTGGAGGAGAACCGGAAGAACTACGAGCAGGGATGGAAGGCGGCCCGACGGGCCCTGTCCGCCGCCACCCCAGAAGGCAAAAGCGTGGCCGAATTCTGGGTCAAAAGGATGGAATTTTCGGTGAAATATATCACTGCGGTTGAGTTCGTCCGACATGCCGCAACGGCCGAGGATGCGCATCAACCTCAGCAGGCGGTGGAAGAGGCGGCGAAAGCGCTCGCTTTCCTCCGTGAATCCATCGAAGCTTATGCGGCGGTCGCGCGCAATCAAAGCGATCGCGGATCGATTGCCGTGGCGGTTGAATACGGCTATCGTCCCTTGGAAAAGAAAATCGCAGAGTTAAAGCAACAGACAGTGACCGGGGCCGCTCTCAATCACGGCGGCTCAAAGCCCAACTAAGCGTTGCAGCGAGGTTGCCCGAGGGCGCATGAAGACCATTTTCGTCGCATGTTTAGCTTTGTCCAGCCTGGTCGCGTATGGCCAACACCCTGACTCGGTTTTTCAATGGGCCGTCGCAGCTTCGGGATACAGCTATCATCCCAACATTGTTTATAAAAGGGCGAACGGCCAGGACATCAAACTTGACGTGATTTCCATCGACCCGCCCAGTCAGGTCCGGCCCACTCTGCTGTATATCTACGGCGGGGGCTGGGTCAATGGCACGAAGGGAAGCGTGACGCTGGCTCCTCTCCCGTATCTTGCCCGGGGGATGAATGCAGTCGTCATTGACTATCGCGTGGCTGACAACGGCTTGGCGCCGGCTGCGGTAGAAGATTGCCGCTGCGCCTTTCGCTGGATCTACACCCATGCGAAAGAGTATGGCTTCGATACCAGCAAGATCGTCGTAGCAGGCGAATCCGCAGGCGGCCACCTTGCGCTGATAACGGCGATGCTGGATGCCAGCGCGGGATTCGACAACGAATGTCCGGCCCAGGATGACGATGCACCCCTCAAAGCCGCAGCCGCAGTATCCTACTCCGGGCCCACCGATGTCGCCGACCTGCTGCAGGGACCCAATCAGCGGTGGTATGCGGTGAAGTGGTTCGGCAGCGTTCCTAACCGCGTGGACCTCGCGCGCCGTCTGTCGCCCGTGAACTACGCGCGCCCCGGCCTCCCTCCCATCATTTTGGTGCATGGTGACAGCGATCCCCACGTCCCCTACGCACAAGCTGTGCGCTTGAAGGAAGCTCTCGATCACGCCGGGGATCCCAATCAGCTCATTACTCTCCACGGTCCAATTCATGGATGGGCGGTTGAAAAGGAATTGAACGTCGAAGAGCAGGTATTTGACATGCTGACGAAGTACGGAATTTTCGCGCACTAAGTTTGACACAAGGATAAACTCCAAAATAGCAGTTGATTGACCGAGGTTTGAAATGCCATCCAGGCGACAAGTGGTCATCACGGGTGGAGCACGCGGGATCGGCTTTGGCATCGCGAGAGCGATGCTGGATGCGGGCTACGAGGTCACCGTAACAGGGTTTTCCGACGAGGAGGTCGCTGACGTACCTCATGAAAAGAGCCTTTCGGCGGTCAGGCTCGATGTCACCAGAGAGGAGCCGATCGCGGAAGTGATGGCTCGCTTCGACGAACTAGCCGCGCTGATCAATTGTGCCGGCGTCATCTTTCGAGATGGTTCTGAATACGACATCGGCACATTTCGAAAGGTAATTGACATCAATCTTACCGGCACCATGCGCATGTGTGTCGCTGCTCGCCCGAAGCTCGCGAGTGCAGGCGGCACAATTGTCAATACCGCATCGATGCTCTCATTTTTCGGCGGTCCGCTAGTGCCTGCCTATACCGCTTCGAAGGGCGGTGTCCTGCAATTGACGAAGTCTCTGGCCGTTGCCTGGGCGCCGGACGGTATTAGGGTCAATGCCATCGCTCCCGGTTGGATCGTGACTGAGATGACTCGCAGCCTGGTCGCGGATGACACGCGATCTGCCAGCATCGTTGGACGCACTCCGCTTAAGCGCTGGGGCGAGCCGGCTGACGTGGGGGGAGCCGTCGTCTTCCTCTGTTCCGAAGCGGCGCGCTTCATCACCGGTGCGATATTACCCATCGACGGCGGCTATGCCGCGGCATGACGAAGGAGGTCGATCGTGACAGATGTCAGCATCAACCGGTCAGATCTGGGGCGGGACGAGGCCCGAGCGCGTATTCCTTACCGGCATCTACAACCCAAGGAAGCGGCTCCCGAACTCGTCGTCCCCCATGCGATCCCCGAGGACGAGCGGCTCTGGGTGCCGCAGGAAAAGAACGTGTGGTTTCGCCCGCTGTGTCTTTCAGCAACCCGTGGCTATTGGATGAATCTTCTGCGCGTACGCAAATCCGGCGTCCTGTCGCGACATCGCCATCCGCAGCCTGTCCACGGCTTCGTGTTGAAGGGTAGCTGGCATTATCTGGAGCACGACTGGACCGCCAGCGAAGGATCTTACGTTTATGAGGCTCCGGGCGAAACGCACACGCTGGTGGTCGAGGCCGATGTCCCGGAAATGATCACGCTGTTTCAGGTGAATGGAGCCATGATTTACGTCGATCCCGACGGAGGAGTGCTCGGCTATGAAGATGTATTTACAAAAATCGATCTTTGCCGCCGGCACTTCACTGACGTAAGACTCGGCGAGAATTTTGTGGAGCAGTTCATTCGCTAAAGCGGAATGATAAACGGAATGACTGGTAAGAAATCCGAGTATCGATCCGCGGCCTGGTTTGGAAAGCTCGATAAGGACGGGTTTGTCCACCGGTCGCACATGCGGAACCAGGGTTTGCCGGACCACGTCTTCGACGGACGGCCCATCATCGGGATCTGTAATACATGGTCCGAACTTACGCCATGCAACGCGCATCTGCGGGAAGTTGCCGAGCGAGTCAAACGCGGCGTGTGGGAGAATGGGGGCTTTCCCGTGGAATTTCCGGTTACGTCCACGGGCGAGCCCAACATGCGTCCGACTGCGATGCTGTTCCGCAATCTGGTCAGCATGGACGTAGAGGAGTCGATTCGGGCAAATCCGGTGGATGGTGTCGTTCTACTATGTGGCTGCGACAAGACCACGCCCGCCCTGGTAATGGGAGCGGCAAGTTGCGATGTCCCCACCCTGGTAGTTTCGGGCGGACCGATGCTCAATGGTAAGTACCGTGGCAAGGATATCGGCTCCGGCACAGATCTGTGGCGCTTCAGCGAGCAGCTTAAAGTTGGCGCGATAAACCAGTGCGACTTCATGGAAGCCGAAAGCTGTATCGCACGTTCGGCGGGGCACTGCATGACCATGGGAACCGCCTCAACCATGGCCTCGATGGTCGAAGCGCTGGGTCTCGCACTCCCACAAAATGCTGCCATCCCGGCAGTAGATTCTCGTCGTCTTGTTCTTGCCCACACAGCCGGCCGCCGCATTGTCGAGATGGTGCGCGAGGATCTGCGAATCTCGAAGATTCTCACGCCCAAAGCATTCGAGAATGCAATTCGCGTGAACGGAGCCGTGGGCGGCTCGACCAATGCAGTCATTCATCTGCTGGCTATAGCCGGCCGTATCGGCGTCAAGCTCGTCCTCGATGACTGGGACCGGTTGGGCCGAAACATACCCACTCTAGTGGACCTGATGCCGTCGGGCCGATTCCTGATGGAAGACTTCTATTATGCGGGAGGCCTGCCGGCGGTCATTCGGAGCTTGGCGGAGCAAGACTTGATCCATCGCGACGCTCTGACTGCAAACGGTAAGACCATCTGGGAGAACTGTCGGGACTCTTCCAATTGGAACCAGGAAGTAATTCGCCCATTTCAGCGTCCCGTCGTCGAACACGGCGGTATCGCGGTGGTGCGGGGCAACCTCGCACCCGAAGGCGCTGTCCTCAAACCTTCAGCAGCATCACCGCATCTCATGCGCCATCGCGGCCGGGCTGTCGTGTTCGAGAACATCGAGCATTATAGGGGGCGCATCAATGACCCCGCGTTGGATGTCGATGAGAGCTGCGTGCTGGTTCTGAAGAACTGCGGGCCCAAGGGTTATCCAGGGATGGCCGAAGTTGGCAATATGGGCTTGCCCCTTAAAGTGTTGCAACGTGGCGTCACCGACATGGTGCGAATTTCGGACGCCCGCATGAGCGGGACTGCGTTCGGAACCGTGGTGCTCCATGTGTGTCCGGAAGCAGCGGTCGGAGGAAGTTTGGCGCTGGTGCATGACGGCGATCTGATAGAACTCGATGTCGAGAAGCGTCGGCTGCACTTGGAGGTCTCCGAAGGAGCACTGGCGCGTCGGCGCTCGGCATGGCGTGTGCCTGAGTCCGAGATGGCGGGCGGGTATCGACAGCTTTATATTCAGCATGTTATGCAGGCCAGCGCGGGTGCCGACTTCGATTTCCTGGTGGGCTGTCGCGGCCATGCAGTTCAGCGTGAATCTCATTAGCGCTAGCGCAATCCAGCTCGCAACATATTGATTTCAGAGGTCAAATTCTGGAATCACCGCCGACAATAACAAGGCTTCAGGAAGCACTGGCATAATCCTAAATTGAAACCGCCAAATCCAAGTCCTATATGTAGTTAGTTAGTTGCATTTCAGAAAAAGTTTAATAGTAAAGTATGATGGCAGCAATATCAACGTGATAATGCTAATGTTTATTTCAATATGAACTAATTCTTGACATAATAAAATGTCCACTGTATACACTAGTTCGTCTTCGATGATTCGAGTGATCTGAAAGGCGTCATGGTGAGGGGTCTTCGCAGTTCGCGTTGGTTCGATAGAAATGATGAAGTGGGGTTCAGCCACCGTGCTGCGCTGCGCTCCGAGGGCTACACCCCGCGGTCGTTCGAAAACCGGCCTGTGGTAGGCATCTGTAATTCGTGGAGCGAACTCAACAATTGCAATCTCCATTTGCGGGCGGTCGCTGACGCGGTGAAGCGTGGCGTATGGGCAGCAGGCGGTTTTCCTTTGGAATTCATGACCATTTCGCTCGGCGAAGAACTGATGATGCCTACTGCCATGCTCTACCGCAATCTTATGGCGATGGACGTCGAGGAGATGGTGCGCTCCCATCCCATGGACGGTGTGGTCCTGCTTTGTGGATGCGACAAAACCACTCCAGCGCAGTTGATGGGCATTGCCAGTATTGACGTTCCGGCGATCCTTGTTCCAGGCGGTCCGATGCTGAACGGGATGTGGCGAAACCAGCCGGTGGGTTCTGGAACCGACCTCTGGAAGACCTGGGACGAAAGGCGCGTCGGCCGCGTCAGTGATGAGCAATGGCAGGAATTGGAGGCATCCATCTCCCGCAGCCCCGGTCACTGTATGACCATGGGAACCGCCAGCACGATGACTGGCTTAGCGGAAGCCTTGGGAATGACGCTGCCCGGCTCCGCAAGCATTCCCGCAGCGGACTCCCGACGCTACGCCATGGCTGAGTCCAGCGGCCGACGGATTGTTGAACTCATCAACGAAGACCTCCGGCCTTCGCGTATCATGACGCGCCAAGCTTTTGAGAACGCAGTTCGAGTGTTTGCGGCTTTGGGTGGATCCACAAATGCGGTAATCCACCTTATAGCGATTGCCGGCCGGCTGGGCATTCCTTTGTCGCTTTCAGAGTTCGACGACCTAGCCCGTTCCACCCCCACCATTGCCAATATCCAGCCTTGCGGAAAGTATCTGATGGAAGACTTCTACTACGCGGGAGGAATGCAGGCGCTCATGAAAGGGATGCTCCCGTTGCTCCATGGAAACTTGCTCACGGTAAGTGGCAAGACGATTGCCCAGAACGTTGAAAAAGTGGAGTGCCACAATGCCGATGTGATCCGACCGCTTGAGCAACCCTTGTTCCGGGATGGTTCTATCGCGGTCCTGCGCGGCAATTTATCCCCGAACGGTGCTGTCATAAAAACTTCGACCGCCTCTCCCCATTTGCTTCAGCATACCGGGCGGGCAGTGGTCTTTGAGAAATATGAGGAGATGTTGCAGAGAATCGACGATCCCACTTTGGATGTCGACGAAAATTGCGTGCTGGTGCTGAAAAACGCCGGTCCGGTGGGCGGACCGGGGATGCCAGAGTGGGGGCAGATTCCAATTCCATCCAAGCTTCTGAAACGCGGCATCAAGGATATGGTCAGAATCAGCGACTCTCGGATGAGCGGCACCAGTTATGGCACAGTAGTTCTCCACATCACTCCCGAGTCGGCGATTGGCGGCCCTCTGGCAGTGGTTAGGAACGGTGATTCAGTGAAGCTCGATGTAGAGAATCGGCGGCTGGATCTTCTGGTGTCAGAGCCGGAACTGCGCAGCCGGATGGAGGCGTGGTGTCCTGCTCACAAGAAGTACCGGCGTGGGTACTATACGATGTTCCTCGATCACATCCTGCAGGCTGATCGGGGATGCGATTTCGATTTTCTTGTTGGCCAGCCAGACGAAGTGCCATATGAGCCTGTCGTTGGTCGGTCCTGACTTTCAACACTGACGTTCAAAATGTTTTGCAATCCAGGCGATGCTGTCATGCAAGAGCCCGAAATTGTCGTGGACTTTGGCAACCTCAATGGTGAAGCGCCAGTGTGGGACGGGGAAACTGGCACTCTATACTGGACGGATTGCGTCGGCTTTAAATTTTGTCGGTTCCAGGAGCAATCGAAGAAGAGCGAAGTCCTGCGAACCGGAATTGAAGTCACGGGCTTTGCCCTTAACCACGATGGGGGCTTTGTCATCGCCAACACAAAAGGCATTTGGTTCTGGGACGGTGCTGAACACATGACGCTGATTAGCGCCGAGGTCGACGGCGCGGTTTGCCAGATGAATGATGCTGCAGCCGATCCTATGGGGCGTTTTCTGGCGGGTTCCTGCTTCTACGCCCCCACCGGCGATTACAAACTGGGCTGCCTGTTTCGCGTCGACGTCAACGGCCGGGTGACAGTGCTCGATGACGGGATCCATCTCGCAAATGGCATTGGCTTTTCGCCCGATGCGAAGGAAGTTTACCTGACCGATTCAGCCGCCCGGATCATTTACCGGTACGACTACGATGTTCGCACCGGCGATGTTCGTAACCGCTCCGTGCTGGTACGGGTTCCGCTCGACGAAGGCGTGCCCGATGGACTAGCGGTGGACGCCGAAGGATTTCTCTGGTCGGCGCAATGGTATGGCGGTTGTGTGGTGCGGTACGATCCGGAAGGGAAGGTCGAACGGAAGGTCCTCACGCCCGCTAAGCAGACGTCGTCGGTAGCCTTCGGAGGACCCGATTTAAACGAACTATTCATCACTTCTGCTGCACAACATTTTCCGTCACCGCTGGTTCCTCCGAATTACGATCCCGACTCGGGATGTGTTGGAGGTCCCTTGTACCGCCTGCATGTTGGAATACGCGGAAAGCCGCAGTTCAAAGCAAGATTGCAGTTCGCAATGTAGCACCTTGTAGCACCCTTTCTGGCACGAAACGTAGCGAAGCACGCCAAAGCAGGAGGGTTGTTTTTAGACATTCTTTCAATGCCGGGGGAACTCGGTCCGTCAAAACAGGCGATTTATGGGGCTCGCGGTCCATCCGACGGTCAGATGCGGTATCGATACCGGTGGCACCTTTACCGATCTGATCGGCGTAGACGATGCCACCGGTGATCTCATCATCGGCAAGTTTCCCTCCTCGTCCAAGGATTCGATCAAATCCCTGGTGGGCGTCATTCGGGAGTCTGGACTCAAGATCGAAAACGCATCCTCGATCGTGTTGGGAACTACCCTGGGTATCAATGCGCTGCTTCAACGCAGAGGAGCGAGGGTGATCTTCGTGACCACAGCCGGTTTCGAGGATGTGTTGTTCATTCAGCGCATGAACCGCCGTCATCATTACTCCTTTGATTGGAAGAAACCCGAACCGCTCGTCAAACGATACGACTGCCTGGGTATTCATGAGCGTATAGACGCCCGCGGAAGAGTGCAGGTTCCGCTCAGTGACGGGGAGATGGAGCGACTGGCGGGCGAGATCGAGGAACGTCTGCAGGAGTCTCCCGGCGAGGATGTGTCGATCGCGGTTTGTCTCCTGTTCTCATACTTGAATGCGGAGCATGAGTTCGCTCTGAAAAAACACCTGGAATCAAAATTCCCGACAATTCCGTTATCCGTTTCGCATGAGGTCGCGCCGATTTGGCGCGAATACGAGCGTGGTTCCACAACGGTGGTCGACGCGTTCATCAAGCCGATTCTTATCCGTTATGTTGCCAGCGTGCGCGATAGCTTGAAGCAGCTTGGACCGCCCAGGCCCTGGACGATCATGAAGTCGAATGGCGGACACGCGACAGCGTCCGCCGTGGAATATCAACCGGTGAACACCGTGCTCTCCGGCTTGAGCGGAGGGATCATAGGCGCCAGGTATTTCGGAGAGCTCGTCAATGAGCGAAATCTAGTGACGCTCGATATGGGTGGAACGAGTTGTGATGTGGGCTTGATCCGAAATGGCGCTCTCTCTCATGTCACGAACTATGAGGTTGAATGGGGCCTGCCGATTAGCGCTCCGTTCGTCGATGTCAGCTCCATTGGCGCCGGTGGGGGGAGCATTGCACGGGTTGATAAGGGAGGATTTCTCCGCGTAGGACCGCAGAGCGCCGGCGCCGATCCGGGACCGGCCTGCTACGGCCAGGGAGGCACTGAAGCAACCGTTACCGACGCGAATCTGGTGCTGGGCAGATTGAATGCCGATTATTTTCTGGGGGGCAAGATGAAGCTCGACCCGGCGACGGCCCAAAGTGCGGTCTCGGCGCTCGGAGCCGAAATGAGTATGGAGTGCGCGGTAGCGGCTCAAGCCATCATTGACGTCGCGGATGAGAATATGGCGAATGCCATCCGGGTAATTTCAGTTGAACGCGGACTCGATCCTCGCGATTTTGCGCTCGTTTCGTTCGGCGGAGCGGGGCCGCTTCATACCGGAGGAATTGCCGAGAAAATCGGCGTGCGCCGCATTGTCGTTCCGCTCCATCCCGGTCTGTGTTCGGCATTCGGCACATTGATTGCCGATTTTCAGGTGGACAAAGTCCTCAGCCAGCACTTCCGATCCGACGAAGTCGAGGTCGCGGTGGTCGATAAACTATTTGGAAAAATGGTGAGGGCGGCGCTAGGCGAACTGAAACGCGAGGGATATAAGGGTAAGCCTGCCGCTGAGCGATCCATCAGCATGCGTTATGCCGGGCAGAATTACGAACACGACGTAAGAATCGCAACGGGAACCATTACCCGCCAGAAACTTGAGGCACTGTTTGAGGAGTTTCACAAGCTTCATCAGAAATTTTACGGCTATTGCATCAGTCGAGAGGTGATTGAACTCATTCGCTTCAATGTGAAGGTCGTCGGCGCTTCAAAATCGCCACGGCTTAAGGATATCGCGAGGGGGAAATTGCCTCCCCCAATTCACAAGCGCCCCGTGTACTTCAAGAACAAAGGCTATATACCTTGTCCGGTTTACAGCCGCGGCAGCTTGTCTTCCGGAATTAAATTGAAGGGCCCGGCAGTCATCGAGGAGCCAGACTCAACGATATTGCTTCATCCGGGTAGCATCCTCACGGTAAATCGCAAGGGTGTGATCACGATTGAGTTATGAAAAGAACTAAATCGAATCCGCTTGACATCGTTACATTGACGGTCATCAACAACGCCCTGGTGAACATCTGTCGTGAGATGGGAACGGCAATGATGCGCACCAGTTATTCCCCCATCTTCAATGAGGCGTTGGACTTTTCATGCGTCATCTTCACTCCTAGTGGCGAGATGATCGGACAGGCCGAGTTTTGTCCCACCATGATCGGCTCGGCGCAGTATGCGGTGAAATGGACGATTGAAGAGTTGGGTCTGGACTCGTTCGGGCCCGGAGACGTCGTCATTCACAACGATCCCTACCGAGGACAGTGCCATATGCCGGAGCATATGGTGCTGAAGCCCGTGTTCTTTCGGAAGAAGCTAAGGTTTTTTGTCGCCAACATTGCCCATGTGGGTGAAATCGGCGGTATGGCCCCGGGATCATTCGCCGCCGACGCAACCGAAGTCTATCAGGAAGGTTTGCGCTTGCCTCCCATCAAGATCATGAGCCGGGGTGAATATGTGAAGGATGTATGGAAAATAATTCTGAGCAATCACCGAACTCCAAAATCGAGCTGGGGCGATTTGCACGCCATGATTGGTTCGCTGAATATCGCCGCCGACCGGCTAGTCGAGCTTCTCGAAGATTACGGCGCAGATTTGCTGGCCGACGCCTCGAATCAACTACTCGACTATTCCGAGCGCTGGATGAGAGCCGAGATCCATGAAATTCCCGACGGCATCTACGAAGCTACCGATTGTATGGAAGACGATGGAATTACGGACCAGCCAGTCTGGATGCGACTAAAGCTGATTGTCGCCGGCGATGAGATTATCGCGGACTGGACCGGTTCCGATCCTCAGGCACGAGGACCGATCAACGCGACCTTTGTGGTAACTGCAGCGGCTACTTACAGCGCCGTGTTGCATGTGACCAATAAAGATATTCCCCGTAACTCCGGCTGCTTCCGTCCGGTTCGAATTGTAACCAAGCCGGGAACCCTCGTGAATGTCCGGCATCCCGGGCCGTCGGTGGGAGGAAACACTGAGACTCATCCGCACATTCAGAATGTTGTAGTCGCGGCTTTAGGCCAGGCTATTCCAGCCCGTATCGCGGCCGCGGAAGGCGCGACGGCTTGCAACTTTCTGTTTGGCGGTTTGCATCCCGAAACGGGGGAGTATTACACGAACTACCATTTTGAAGGTTGCGGATGGGGTGGAACCGCAACACACGATGGAAATTCTGTGATGTGCCCGGTGAATGGGAACTGCCGCAACACTCCGGTTGAAGTATTCGAAACCAAATACCCGTTTCTCACTTTGGAATACTCGATGCGGAAAGACTCCGGTGGCGTGGGAAAGCGTCGCGGTGGTCTTGGAAGTTCACGAACGCTACGCGTAATGGCCCCAGAAATCACTGTTAGCGCGCTATTAGATAGAACCAGAACACACGCTTGGGGACTGTTTGGTGGCGCGGGCGGTGCGAGCGCAAGGTTACTGGTCAAGAAAAAGAGGTCAAAGTAGCTTCTCCACTTTTTCCGAAGCCTTTGGCACTGTTTCGGCGACGAAGTTCACTCGCATCGTTTTAAAAGAAGGAGACGAGGTCATCATCCAGTCGCCCGGCGGGGGCGGCTACGATCCCGCAAGAGAGCGTTCAACTGAAGACATCGAAGATGACATCCATCAAGGCTATATCTCCCTAGAAGCTGCGCGAGAGCACTATGCCTACAAACGGTAGATCAAATTCGCCGGTGCGGGGACGGTGGGTAGAAAACAAGACCATGTGGTACGAACAGACAATGTTCTATTGCGATTGCTGCGGCATGCTGATACCTCAAAAGCAGTTTGTAGTTGAGGAAAGTGGCGCCAGCCATCGATTTTGCGGAATGAACTGCGCGAAGCTGAACCAACGACTCGGAGCGTTGAACAAACGTCAGGCCCCTACTAAGACGTAAGGCCGCTGCGATGCACCGGGAGCGCATTCGAGTACGGAAGGAAGGATCGGAGCGAAGGAAAAGGAATGGACCCGGCAATTAAGAAAGAAATTGCTGTTGAATGGAAGTCCGGACCCCTGAAGGGACAAGTGCGCGTGAGCGACGGGCGACTTATGGGCATGGAGGTCGTAACCGGTCGCGGCGGCGTTAATGGAGATCAGTTCTCAAGCACCGAGGAGACACGATTCAGGCTCAAGATTTCCCTCGAGGGAGTGTCCCGTCGGTACAGCCAAAACCCCACCATTATCTCGATCGCTACCGAAGACCAATCTCTTAGCTTCTTCATGCGCGATGTTAATCCCCACTTTCCAATCTTTATTCCTGAGTATGACGTTGTCGTGACAAGCGCGGATGACGAACGAAGTTTCGCGCAAATCGAAGCCGCCATCGTGAAGCGTGGCGGGCGCACTCGCCTGCAGAGCATCGACGACGAACCCGAAGAATCCTTCGAGGCGGCCGCTCAGAACGTGCGCCGCATGAATTGCCACACCTGGCTCGGCTTGGGGCGCAATATGCGGATCTTTGCGATCGGCGAAAGACTGGAGTGGATCGAGCCTCGCTTTCATTACTTTCAAGCGTTGCTCCCGGAGAACAGCCAAGAACCCTTTCGCTACGAATTTGTAATGGGACGCGGATGGGGTCCTACCGACACGCTAGAACGCTCCCTGGAGGAACGGGTGCTTCCCATACTCCACGGTAAAGCAATGGATGGAGATATCGCCTACGACGTGACCACCTTTGTTACCCGCGAAGCCAAAAATCTGACTGAGCAAACCCTGCAGGGAACAGATTTTCTGCTGGCGGACGGTCACGCGAAGCAACATATGTTTACTCCGGCCCAGCAGGCGCGATTCGATTCTCTTTTGCCGGCGGAAATGGAAAACGGAGAAGAAACGGTCTTATTCCTGCGGATCGCGGCGACGAACACTGCTTCGGTGCCTCGCTATGCATTTCTTAGAACGATTTGGCCTTCAAAAGGCCTGGGCGAGGGCAGTGCGCTCCCGTACACGTTTGAGGCAGATACGGGTTTTGGCCTTTATGAAAGTGGCCGAGTGTTTGCCATCTCCAAGCTAGATGGAGCACCTCTGGAGCAGGAAGAGGCCGTGGTCCTCTTGCAACCAGGCGAAGCGATGGTGCTGGATGTCTTCCTGCCGCATCGTCCCATTTCACGGGCCGTTGCGCAAGAACTCAGCAAGATGACGTTCGAGCAACAGAAAAACGAGTGCAATACCTTCTGGCGATCCAAACTGGAGAAAGCATCGCGTGTCGAGCTGCCAGAGAAGCGTATCACGGAGATGATTCAGGCCGGGTTGTTACATCTCGACCTCATCACCTATGGCCGCGAGCCCGATGGCGCTTTGGCCGCAACCATTGGTGATTATCCCCCGATAGGCTCCGAGAGTTCCCCCATCATCCAATTTATGGATTCTATGGGGTGGCATGATACTGCGATGAGGTCGCTCAATTTTTTTCTGGAAAAGCAGCATGATGATGGATTTATACAAAACTTCAATAACTTCATGCTGGAGACCGGTGCCGTCCTGTGGTGTATCGGCGAACATTACCGCTATACGCACGATGATGCCTGGATACGGGAAATTGCTCCCAAGGTGAGAAAGTCTTGCGAATTTCTGTGCCAATGGCGTGAGCGGAATCAACGGGAGGACCTTCGAGGAAAGGGTTATGGCATGCTCGAAGGAAAAACTGCCGACCCAGAGGATCCCTTCCGCTCATTCATGTTTAACGGCTATACCTATCTCGGATTGAGCCGGATGGCGGAGGTTTTCGAGACGCTCGGTCTACCTGAAGCCGCGAAATGGAAAAACGAAGCTGAAGGACTTAAGGCCGACGTTCGAAATGCCTTTTTCACCGCTCTGGCATCTTCTCCAGTAATACCTTTGGGGGACGGAAGTTGGTGCCCTACGTGCCCGCCATGGGTAGAGTCACGTGGCGCGCTAACTCTGCATATCGATGGGAGTGCTTGGCACACCCACGGTTCGATGGTCGCACGAGACTCACTGCTCGGCCCTCTCTACCTCGTCTACCAGGAAATTCTTGAGCCGTGCGAGCCGCCCGTATCTTTCTTACTCAACTTCCATAGCGAGTTAATGACTGACCGCAATGTCGTCTTCAGCCAGCCTTACTATTCGCGGCATCCTTGGATCCATTTAATGCGTGGCGAGACGAAGGCCTTCCTCAAAGCCTATTACAACACCATGGCGAGCCTGGCGGATCGTGAGACCTATACGTTTTGGGAGCACTACTTCCGAGCTAGTGCTCACAAGACTCACGAAGAAGCGTGGTTTCTCATGGAAACACGATGGATGCTGTACATGGAGCGAGGCAAAACACTTTGTCTGCTTGCCGGCATCCCCCGAGAGTACATGGAAGACGGAAAGCGAGTCGCACTGACGAAGGTGGTGAGTTACTTTGGTCCGCTTTCGTTGACCGTCGAGTCCAAAACCGCACAGGGAAGTATCTTTGCCAGGATGGAATGCACGTCGGATCGGCGACCTGAACGCGTTGAACTACGGATACCTCATCCTACTGGAATCAAGGCGAAGAAGATTGAGGGCGGCACTTACGATCCAAAGACGGAGCAAGTCATCATCGAGCCTTTTGGAGGTACTGCCGAAGTGGAATTGCATTTCTGAGAAAGACCCGTAGTTGGCAACACGACTTACAGCATGCGAATCTGGACGCGATAATCGGGTTTTTTCCCCCATAGCCGCTTCCGGTAGTTCTGCCCAGACCGAATAAGGAGAACTCGGATGGTTACAACGGAAGCGCCGCCGCTCGACACCCGCCACGAGCCTATCTGGAAGGATCCGGTATTCTGGTTTGTCATTGTGCTCGGTATCGGCTACGGAGCGGTCTATAACATTCTGCCGACCAGTTTTCCAATTTTCTATCGTGAGTTTGGCACATCATTGCGACAGATGGGTTACGCTCAGTCCATTTTCTTCATCAGCTGTCTGGTCTTTAGCGTGGTTGGCGGACCCGCAATTTCGGCTTTCGGATTGAAACGCTCTGCCATGGCCGCGCTCGCAATGGCCGGGATTCTGTTGATTGTGATCGGCGGTGCTCGGGAATTCAAAACCGTGCTGTTGTGCGCTGGGTTGTATGGATTTTCCATCATTGCACTCGTGGTTATCGAGTGTTCGATTGTCAGTGGACACTTTCGCGAGGGACGCCAGAGCGTTTTTTTCCTTGTGAGTCTGAGCGACTCTGGCGGTTCGATGATAGGCCCGGCTCTGTTTGGATGGTGGTTTGTGCAGGCAGTGCAATGGAAAATGAGCTGGAGCCTCGGCTACTTCGCAGCCGCTGGAGCCATGGCCTTTTTGCTAATATGGGCCCTGTTCATGCGCTCCGACAGCATGCCGGGAGACAGCTTCAAACCCGACACTGCCGGAGGTGGCCTTTCGGTTATCAAAGGGGTCTTGAGCGTTCCTGCTTTTTATGTGGCAGTGCTGTTGGAATTCTGCCACGGCGTTGGGCAGGCGGGAATGATCTCCTTCGTGGGTCAATTGTATGTTTCCAAACTGCACATCGACCCTGGTCACGCCGCTTATTTACTGAGCTTGAATGCCGCGGGAATTCTGGGTGGAAGGTTGATGCTTAGTTGGATCACCTTGCACTGGCCCATCCCCGAATTAGTGGTGATCGCAGTGTGTGCGATGGCCGAGACGGCGGCGTTTGTGGGCGCGATCTTGTCTCCAAGTTATTTGGGGGGGGCCATCATGTTTATGTTGGGTGGAGTGTTTGTTTCAGCGATTGGTCCTTCGTTGAATTCTTATCTCGGGGGGAAATTTGCCCATTGTACCGCCACTGCATTCTCGCTTTTTGCGGGACTGGGGAACGTGGGAGCCGCGACCGGTCCGCTCCTTATCGGCATCATTGGAAATCGACTGGGAGTGCAGACAGGAATCTTGTTCGCTCCTTTCTTCACCACGTTACTTAGCTTGGCGGCGGTGAGTTGGTTTTTGCGCGAGAAACATTCCATGAAGAACGCCGTGATCCTTCAACATTAAATCGTTGCTACTAGTCATGACAAATAACCACTTATTTACAAGTAGGAGTGTGAGGACGCAATGAAGATTGTCAGGGTCTCTACCCATCTAATGGGAGTCGTACTTCCGCGGCAAGGAGTAGAAGCGGCTCGCCGGAACTGGATATTTGTCCGCGTTGAAACAGATGAAGGAATCACCGGCCTGGGGGAAGCGACCACGGAAAACTATGAGCACGCCGTGGTCGCGATGATTGAAAAACATTTTGGTCCGTACCTGATCGGAAAAGATCCCACCAAGATTACTCGCGCATGGCAGGAAATGCAGAGGCTGTTCTGGTGGCGGGGTGGAATTGTTGGGACCAGTGCGATGAGCGGGATTGAGCAGGCTCTTTGGGACATTGCGGGGAAAACCTATGGCCAGCCGGTTTATAAGCTTCTGGGCGGCGCGGTTCGGGATCGGGTCAAGGTTTATGTGCGGAACGATTTGGGTTTGTCCGATGAAATCGCTGAGGTTAAGGCTGCCGTTGCGGAGGGATTTCACGGATTCAAGACCGGCCCGGGCAGATACGATCATCCCTACAACGAGGAAAAACAAATCGATACGGCGGCTGCGCTTTTCACCGAGCTGCGGTCAGCTGTGGGCCCGCATTTCGATTTGATGCTGGATTGCCTTGGTAACTTCTCCTTGCAGGCCGCCCATCGATTAATCGAGAAAATCTATGACCTAAAATTGCTCTTCGTGGAAGAGCCAGTCAACTCCGATAGTCCACGCTCCCTAGTTGAATTGCGCCGGGCGTGGCCGGGAATGCGAATCGCTTCGGGAGAAAGACAGCTAACTCGCTGGGGAGTCCGGGAATGGCTCGAGCTTGGAGCAGTGGACGTGCTGCAGGTGGACATTACACATTGCGGCGGAATCGCTGAGCTTTTGCGCATCGCTTCCATGGCCGAGGTTTACAACATAAAGGTTGCTCCTCACAATCCGTACGGGCCAGTTGCGCTCGCGGCCAATCTTCATGCTTGCGCTGTGATGCCCAACTTTCTGACTTTGGAGCACTGGCGTTATTACTCATTCTTCAATGAAGTACAACACTATGGTCCTCAGGTGAAAGACGGCTATCTTGAGCTTCCCAGCAAACCTGGTCTTGGAGTTGACTTGAATTGGGAGTTCGTCGAGAAGCATAAATATCATGTTCTGCACCCTTATGGTTTTCCAGAAGCGGACGGCGGAATGGTGCTGGTCTAGCATCGAGGCGGGAGGGCGTTTTTGAATAGAGACGTTTTAGAACTGTATGATCTGAATAGCATCGATCACATCAGTGGAGTCGACCACAACGAATCGATTTCGATCGGTCCGCGCGGCGAAGCGTACACCACTGGATTCAACACCTGCCGAGTCTTCAGGCTAGATCTCGCTACAAACACCGCCGAGGCGTTTGCCTCCACGAGTCCCCGGCGTGTGCTCGGCCAGGTCGTAGACGCCGACGGAAATCTTTACTGCGCTGAACCTGATACTCCGGGCAGCCAGGTGATCAAAATTACGCCGGACGGCGGGCAAAGTGTTTATTCGAAAGGCCCTGCCAGACAGGGATTCATGAGCGCGAATACACCAGCTTTTGATCGCGCTGGAAACATGTACATTTCCGACACCGGCTCTTGGTCCCAAACCATCGATGGTCACATTTACCGGATCCCGCCGGGAGGCGGGGACGCCGAGGTTTGGTGCGCGCGCCCCATCGATACTCCCAACGGCATCGCCATCGATCCCGAGGAAAAGTTTGTCTACTACGTAGAGACCTGGGGAAACAGCATCTCTCGAATCGCCATTAACAAAGATGGGTCTTCGGGCGACATCGATCGTGTAGTGCACATGCCGCGCCACGTCCCTGACGGGATTGCGTTTGATGAGGATGGCCGCATGTGGATTGCTTGCCATCGCCCGGACAAGATCTGCGTCTTCGATCCTTCGACGCGCAGGCTTGAAGTATTTGCTGAAGATTGGCAGGGAGAAGCTCTGCGAGGTCCTTGCCACGTGGCCTTTGCCGGGCCGAATCGGGATATTCTGCTCGCCTCATCGCTCGATAGAGCCACCGTCCAAAGGTTCGATCATCCCGGCGCTCGCGGCTTGAGATTGAACAATCCAAAACTCTGAAAGGGACCATCGCAATGGAGCGGCGAAGACTTCGATTCGGGATTATTGGCACAGGGAACTTCGGTCCGATATTAGCGACATTCATCGGCGAAGTCGCTGATGTAGTGGCGATCTGCGACCCGAGTCCGAACTCAAGATCCAGGTTCGTGGAAAGCACTGGGCTGAAGGTCGCAGAGTTTGCTGACTACCAGAGCCTGCTTGAGACAGGAGATATTGACGCAGTCGCCCTGACCGGTCCGAACTTTACCCACATGCCCGTCGCGGTGGCGGCGGCGCTAGCGGGAAAACATGTTTTTTGCGAAAAAACCATGGCTCCTACTGTCCCTGATTGTTGGAAGATGGTTCGCGCATGCGAAGCCGCCAAGGTGAACCTGATGGTGGGACATAAACGTCGGCTTCGACCGCCGTGGGCCAGGATGATTCAACTCCGCGAGCAGTTGGGGCAGGTTGCTGCCATCTCCATAGTCGGCTATTTCGATGCCCGCCCAGATGACTTCAAGGGCTGGTGGACTCGTGAATCCGAGAGTGGGGGAGTTTTAGCTCTTTCCGGGGTTCACGAACTGGATTGGATGCGCTCAATGTGTGGAGACGTGGAGATGGTTTCGGGCGTCGCCGGGCCACAAGTGGACCGGAGGTATGATTTTTCTGATTCAATCCACGTGAACCTTCGGTTTCGGTCTGGCGCAATTGGATTTCTCGGAGTGTCACTTTCCTACCCGCTACGGCGGTACCGGCAGGTTTACGGTGCCGAGGTGACATGCCACCACGGAGGTATGCGTCTGGTAACGTCTTTCCAGGAGGTCGACCTTCACTGGAAGTCGCTGAGCGAATTCGAGGAACACCGCGAGCGGTTTGAAGAACCCGGAGGAGATCCTGTCGGCGCCAACGAGGCTCTGCGGAAAGAGACTAGAGATTTTGTCCGCTGGATCGTCGATGGAACTGAACCTTGTCTGACTTGGCGAGAAGGTTTGCGATGTGTCGAAGTCATCGAAGCGGCCCGGCGTTCCACGGAACAAAGCGGAGCATGGATACCTCTTCCGCTTTATCCCGAGCTCGAGATGAAGTAGGTGCCGATCCTCGATAGGCTTGAGGAAAAATGCAGTTCCGATTCAGTACACCTGTTTGAGAACGGATTCGTCGCGCCACTGCTTGAAGTTCTTTCTCAATTCGAACGCTTTTCGCGACAGGCCACTGCAATTCTGCGCCAGCACCTCGAAAATGCGATTCGCAATCACTCGATGACCTAGATTGTTAGCGTGCACACCGTCTGGATCGATCATCCAGGTTGCCATGTCCATTGCGGCGAAGACGTCGGCATACAATACGTCACATTCCTCTGCCAGCCGTTTGATACCGCAATTGTAGCCCATGAATGTCGCGATGTTGGCCTGATCGTAGGGAAGATACCGATCGAATCCAGTCATGAAATATGCGTTAACCATGACGATTACCGCGTGGGTCTTCTCTTTAATGTCCGAGGTCATATGGCGAAGATCCTTGAGAAACTGCGCCAGAGGCGTTCCTCCTCGCGCATCGTTAAGCCCATATGAGATCAGCACCAGATCAGGATGGTGGTCGATGACGTGCTTCTGGTAACGTTCCATAGCACTGGGCTTGCTCGATTGTTCGTAGCTGGGACTTTCGCGAGAGATCACGTTTCCCCCGATACCGCTGTTGACCATATGAATGGGCTCCAATATTGACTCATTGATTAGTTCTGCGAGCCGAGTCACCCACGTCAATTCGCGGCTTGTCGCCGAACCCCCTGCAGTTGTGCTCTCTCCAAGCGCTACGCCAACCCTAAAAGGCTTGTTGCAGTAGTCACGCTTCGCATTTTCCATTGACTCACCCCACGCTATTGTTGGAAATAGTGCCGCGCCGGTCGTCGCGGTGGCCGAGTTCATGAATTCGAGACGGGAAGCTAGTCTTATCGCTCCTCCGGAAGCTCGCTCAGGCCTTGATATTACTTATCGCCCTGGAATGTGCACCCATCCCAAATTGTTGCCCCCGAGCTGTTAGTTCTTGATGGTAGGTTTGCCAGCGACCAGCGCAGTCATTCCCCCATCCACTACATAAATCCCGCCGGTGACGAAAGAGGCGTCATCGCTGCATAAGAAAGCAATCACCTTCGCTACTTCCTCAGGTCGCGCTATACGTCCCAGTGCATGAAGTTGACCGATATCGCGCAACAGGGACTCGAGGCCGTCGCTATTTCTTATGCTGGCCTGTAGCATGGGCGTATCCACAGAGCCGGGGCAAACACAATTGACACGGATGTTGTCGACAGCGTGGTCGATCGCCAACGCGCGTGTCAGTCCTGCGATGGCATGTTTGCTCGTGACGTAGGCCACTGAGTTGGGCAGGGCCGCCAGTGCCTGCACCGACGATACGTTGACGACAGCCCCGCCCGACATTTTCATCAACGGACAGAACGCCCGGAAGGTCAGGAAGACGGACTTGAGGTTGACTGCCATTACCAAGTCCCAGGTTTCCTCCGAAGTCGTGGAACCCGTGCCGTAACGTTGAATGCCCGCGCTGTTCACCAGAAAGGAGACCTTGCCAAATTCGCTGGAGATTCGTGCGGCCGCGGCCTCGACCGCGAACACGGATGACACGTCGCAGGCCAAGGACAGGTAGTTCCGGTTAGAACTTGAGCTGGCCACACGATCCAAAATCGCTACCTGTGCTCCGCGGGCCGCGAATTCGGCGGCCGTTGCCGCGCCAATGCCGGAAGCCCCGCCGGTGACTACGGCTACTTTATCTTCCCATGGTCTCGCACCACTCATGAATGTCTCCGCGCGATGGAATTGGCTGAGGCAACCTCAATTTCCTATTGACTGCATTACGCATCCTTGGGCGCCTTATCCCTCCGTGATGGCTGAGCAAATCGGCTCTCCGGGACAATGCCGAACCAGCCGGGGCGTCGCGGATCGCGATCGTAGGCATAGCCACCCGCGGAGCGGAAAAAATCGGCATACTCCAGCATTTTGTCGCGATCCAATTCCACTCCGAGACCGGGGCCGGGCGGGACGCCGATTTTGCCGTCCACGTATTTCATCTTGCCACCCTTCAGAATGTCGTCTCTGAGGTGATGATAATGGGCGTCCGCGGCAAATGTCAGATTGGGCAGCGCGGCACCAAGGTGAAGCATGGTAGAAAGTTGAATACCGAGTTCACCGCTGGAATGGACGCTGATTCCTCGCTGGAACTTTTCGCAAACGATCCCAGCTTTCCAGGCTTGACGGAGTCCACCCCAGAAGGTTGTATCGAGCAGAATTACATCCACGGCCTCGAGACGAATGCAGGCTGCGAGCTGTTCAAAATTGACAACCACGGTATTCGTGGCAGTCGGTATGTTCACACCTGCACGAACGCGGCGCATTCCCTCCAGTCCCCAGCAGGGATCTTCGTAGTAGTCATTTCGAACATTTTCAATGGCGCGGCCGATGCGGATGGATTCCTCTACGCTCCAGCTCGCATTGGGATCGATGCGAAATGAATCTTTCGGAAACGCATGGGACAATGCTAGAAAGACTTCCAGATCGTGATCGGGGGGAAAGACGCCTGCTTTCAGTTTATGCGTGCGGAAGCCATGTTCATGCTTCAGCTTCGTCGCCATCGCCACCATCTCGTCGGCAGTCTCCTCGCCTCCGAGTCCGGTATTGAGATCAGGGTAGCGGTAGAACAAATAGCTGGCGAAGGGGATCTCGTCGCGCACGGCGCCGCCAAGCAGATCGCACGCCCTGATACCAAGCTTCTTGCCAACGAGATCCATACAAGCGAATTCGATTGCGGCATGCATTTGCGCTCGGTTGTTGTACAGCGAGGCCGTGGGATTGCAGATCTTCCAATAGAGCTGCTCCAGTTGTAGGGGATCGTGACCGATGAGATATCCCTTCAGCGCACGAATGCTCCCTTCGGATGTTTCTCCACCGCCGCCCATTTCGCCCAGGCCGATCAATCCGTCGTCGGCTTCCACCTCTACAATAGTGCGGACAAATCTGCCCCAATGCGCTCCGTTGGCATGGCGGAGCGGAGCTTCCAGAGGAACTGCTACTGTGGTCGCGCGAATGTCCACAATTTTCATGCTTCGCCCATCTCTACCCGTGCTGAACTTGTGCAGGTCCCCGGAAGGAGCACTCGGCCGATTTCACGGCCATCCCTGATCAAGGTAACAGCATTCGCAGAAAACACGAGATCGCCAGCCTGTTTAACCTGTGGGAACACGCCCAGCATGTAGCGTACCCATAGTGCTCCAGCACCGGGAAGGATGAGGTAAGTGGGCAGATCAAAAAGCGAGGGACGACGAAGCATCTCGCGGCGTGTCTCAGGAAAGGGAGAAACCCCGAATTCGTAGGCTCTGACCGACGCAGTCTTATTCCAGGGTTTCAGATGCCTGGCATGTTTCTCGTCCCACACACCCATCCAGGGAAAGAAACGGCGTGGCCAGACATAGAAAAGAGAGAAGCCAAAGCGCGTATTCCCAGCGACGAACCCGCCCAGTTCATCTGCCGGATGAACGCGATAACCGCTAAAGTCGTTTGCGATTGCATCAGCGTCCAGTGGCTGCCGATAGTCACAGGTCCCGCCCACTCTGCGTGGCGCCAGCGGCCATTGTGCTTTGCTTCCTGGGATCAAGCTGGCTCCAGCGCCGAACGCCTGAGGATGCGTGGAGCCGAGATCACAGTTCGACTGTGCCCAAAAGCCTTCTTCGCAAAATGGAGGACCGAGGGAAACATGCTGTTGCCATCCAATGGGACGATCCCAGCCACAGAGGTTTTCAACTCTTTCCGTGATGACCACGCAATGCCCTTTGACCTCAAGGGAACGGGAAAACTGCAACTGGCCAAAGACATCTTTGCACTGACCCTCCAAAGTTTGGCCGTCGGAGATTCTCCACTGCCACGGCATTACGCCCACTCTCCCATGCGTCACGGCGCCCGCGAGTGTCTCTTCTTCTGAGGGAGGGCCGTAAAGATCCACAGCAAGACTGTGACCGAGAATCGATGCGAGCAGGCGACCTTCTGGAGATCCCCCATACTCCCGATCAACGAGAGCGTCAGTGACGTCCGTCGGCTCGAGTGATGGCCAGGGAGGAGTCCAGTAGGGATTGGCTTGTTCGGCCATGCCGGGGAAACGCAGGGCGGCGATGTGACCGCCCCCGTCGGCCAGGGCAATTTGTAGCTCTTCATTCCCAATCCATAGAACCTTGCGGCGGTTAGGAAGAAGTTGGAATTGCACGAATAGCTCCTAGTGAGAGTGGGCCGTCCCGCAGTGGTACTCGGCTTCGATACGGAACGCGGCAATGCATGACGGTGCGCGAACTCATGAATATATATGAAGCCCATGAATATATATGAAGAATGATAGATGTGTATGTTTGTGTCAAGTTTTATTTCAATACAATATTAACTTGACTAGTTAGCGGCGAAGATGTTTTCATATCGTTCACGGGTGAATTAAAAAGACCCTAGCCAGCTTTTCTTAGCAGCGGTGCTGCTGCAGGTGTAAAGATTAGCCCCAAGTTGTATTGTGTGTTGCTGGATCGAGGAGGATAGTGCAGTGGCCAATAACGCTCAAACCAAGACTAGCCTGGTGCCTTCACACCTGCCCCCATACATTGCCAACGAGACACAGCAATTCTCTTTTCTGATGAGTGAAGATTTCCAAGAGCGAGTCAACATCGCATGGCGGGTTGAAGGAGCAGAGAAAGATCCGAAGAATCCGTTGTTAGAGCCAAAGTATCAATGGGACAGCGGCTGCGTTTTCCTGCATGGCTCCGTTCTGATCGACCCGGCAGACAATCTGTGGAAGGCTTGGTATCTGAGCAACCCTCAGGGCAAAGGATCCAAAGAAAATCCAGCCGCAGGCCGCATCCTGACGTATGCGGAGTCCGAAGATGGAGTGAATTGGACGAGGCCGGAACTTGATGTCGTGTTACGCGATGGCAAGAAAACCAACATTCTGCTCGACCTCGATTCTGGCGGACTTAGTCAGCATCCTTCCATCATCTTGCATCCGAATGCGCCGCCCGAGTACCGCTATGAAATGTACCTTTTGCGCTATCCGGACGAAACTGGACCTCACTCTGTAGTAAAAGGGTTCGCGCCGCTGCCGGGTGCAACCAAGACCACCAGCGGAGTCTATCGTTACTACTCAGCGGATGGTAAACATTGGAAGGCATGGGAGAAACTCACGCTCGACACACGCGATAGTGTTCTCGTGCATCAGTTGGCCGATGGGCGCTATCGAAGCTATTACAAGGGAATTCAGCCTGTTCCGCCGGGCGGATTGGTGCCCTATGACGTGTCTGTCGGTGACTGTCGAATCATTGTCGTTCGCACGAGCGAGGATGGATCTAACTGGTCTGGTTTCGAGCCCGTTATAACGCCAGATTGGATGGATCCACAAGATACGCAATTCATGGAATTGGATACCGTGCCCGAATCTGGCGGCTACATCGGGATTTTGGCTGTCTATCACCTTCTCACGCAGACGATCGATATTCAGTTCGCGGCCTCTCGCGACGGCAAGCGCTGGTGGCGGCCGGATCGTCGGCCCTGCGTTCCTCTGAATAGTCTTGGCGAGTACGGAGGTGGGATGATTTGGCCCCTCCAATCGCCGCTTCATCACAAGGGCAGGCTTTATTTTTATTACTCCGGATGCGACGGGTTGCACGGTGACTATATGACCACAGAGGTAGTTCAAGGATTTCGCAGAGGGAATAATCTAAGCTGGCCTAATTACCCTACCGGCTTGCGGCTGGAGCAAGATGCTTACTCACCGCTGGCAACCATGACCTGGTTTCACAGCGCCGGATGTCGAGCTTCATGGAAAGCGGGCAGATTGTGGGCCGCTGTCACCGCCAGCGGCGGTCCCATGGAAGGCATCCTCGGGACAAAGACGCTCTCCGTGGGTGGGAAGCACCTGCGCGTGAATGCTGTCACCGTTCGAGATGGTTCGCTGCAGGTGGAATTGCTGAAAGGAAAATCGATCCCGGGTCGAGAGGGACCGCTTCGAGAAGGTGTCGTGCAAGATGAAACGCCCATTCCTGGCTTCAGCCGCGCTGATTGCAACGTATTCAGAGGAGACAGCGACTCTGCATTGATTCAGTGGAAGGGCGGCGATCGATGCCCAGCGGGGGAAGTTCGGGCACGCTTTTATTTGAACCAGACCCGCCTGTACTCGTTTGATTGGACAGAGGAGTAGTAACCGGAGAGGCTTGTTTCCACTTACCCGGTCAAATAATGAGGCTCATAAGTAATGGCAAGGAAATCTGCGATCGAGAATGTACCAGCGCCTCCTGCCTTGCCGGCTTACCGGGCGAATAAAGATGCTCAGTTCTCGTTTCTGACCGGTCCCGATTTCCCTGAAAAGCACAATCTGGCGTGGAGGATCGAAATTGCGCATGAAGACGCGGCGAATCCTTTGCTTGAACCCAAGTATCCGTGGGACAGTGGTTCGATTGCGAGTTACGGAACGGTGCTGCTCGATCCGACTGACGGTCTCTGGAAGATGTGGTACATCTGCCGCCCACCTCGGCCAACTCCCTCGTCCGGTCCAGCCACAGGATGGAGTTTGGCGTACGCGGAATCCGCGGATGGCGTTCACTGGGATCGGCCGGAACTGGATATTTCTTTGTTTCAAGGACAGAAAACAAACATCCTGTTCGATCTCGAATCGGGCGGGTTGTCGCAGCAGGCCTCGGTGATAATCCATCCCGATGCACCTGCTGACTGGCGATATGAGATGTTTATTTTTCGCTGGACAACCTACGAGGGTTCTTCTCACTTCGTACGCGGATTTCCCTTGCCCCCCGGCGAATCCAAGCACACTGATGGGATTTATCGTTACCGTTCGGCGGACGGAAAGCACTGGCAAGCATGGGAAAAAATCGAAATGGATACTCGGGACAGTATCTGGGTCTCGCAGTTATCCGATGGAACTTATCAGGCTCTTTCCAAAATAGTGATACCGGCGTTACCCGGGGGTCTGGTTCCATACGACTGCGCCGTAGGAGAGTGCCGCATCATGGTGCGGCGGACGAGTGCGACAGGGACCGAATGGTCGCCTTACGAATTAGCCATCCTGCCTGACTGGCAAGATTCCCCCGACACCCAGTTCATGGAGCTACTCGTGCTTCCGGAGCGGGACGGCTATGTAGGATTGTTGACTGTCTATCACGCTTTCAACCAATCCATTGACATTCAATTTGCTGCGTCGCGCGACGGCAAAACTTGGTGGCGTCCGGATCGACGGGCATGCGTGCCTTTGCGGCCCCTCGGCGATTACGGCGGCGGGATGATTTGGCCAATGCAGCCAGCGATTCATCATAATGGAAAAGTGTATCTGTATTACTCAGCACAAGAGGGGCTGCACAACGACTATCTAAATACAGAAGTCGTGGAAAGAGCGCGCCAAGGAGGACTCCCCAAATGGCCCCACTATTGGACCGGCGTTCGGATGGGGCAAGAGTCGTACACGCCAATCGCCGGACTTCTCTGGTCCCACGGAGCCATGTGCCGCGCCTCTTGGGATGAAGGCAGGCTGTGGGCCGCCGTTACCGCCAGTGGCGGCCCGCTGGAGGGAATGCTAGGAACCAGGGCGCTTGCTGTGGGCGGGAAGCGTCTGCACGTCAATTCCGTCACTGTGCGCGACGGGATGCTGGAAGCCGAACTGCTGAAAGATGATCAAGCTTTTCCCGGCTTTTCGAGGGCAGACTGCATACCGTTTCGTGGCGATGAAAAATCGGCTGTAATCCAGTGGAAAGGCGGAGACCGTTGCCCAACCGAGAACGTTCGAGTGCGCTTTTACCTGAACCAGGCGCGGCTGTACTCGTTTGATTGGAGCGCTGAATAGCCACCGATCTTGAAAAAGGTTGCTACGAAGCGGAATGCTCGTTCGGCCCACTACACGGATGATTGATCCCCAAGACTCATCGCAACCTATTTCCTCTCTTGTAGGCGCCGACAAAGTGCCCCGCCCTACGCTCGTCCGCTGGCATGTTATGTCGCTGCTCGTCCTGGTTTCCGCACTTACATTTTTGGATCGGTTGAATTTGACCATTGCTGGAACGTTCATCCAGGATGAGTTTCATTTTTCGACTCAAACTATGGGTTGGATATTGAGCGCGTTCATCCTTGGATACGCGCTCTTCCAGGTTCCGGGCGGCTGGCTCGCAGATCGCTACGGGCCACGCGCGGTAATCACGGGCGCAATTCTCTGGTGGTCAATTTTTTCAGCGGCGACCGCCATCGCGCCACGTTTGCCGCTTGCCGGTTGGCTCGGATTAGCGTGGTCATTTGCAATCATCCGCTTCCTGATTGGCTTGGGAGAGGGCGTCACCTATCCCAACGCTAACAAGATTGTCTCCTCGTGGATGGGAGCAACCCAACGGGGTATCGGCAATAGTATGTTCCTCGCAGGTATCGGAGTGGGAGGCGCGATAACGCCGATGTTGATCGCCTGGGTAATGAACAACTGGGGATGGAGAACATCCTTCTATGCTTGCGGATGCATCGGAATCGTGATCGCCATGGTGTGGTATTTCTACGTCAGGGACCAGCCCTCCGACCACCCGCGTGTCAACGCGGCCGAGTTGGCGCAAATTCATGCCGATGATGAGAGGAGTGCGGTCCCGGTCTTCGCTAAGCCCGCCACTCTTGCTCGCTTAGGACGTGTAGTTTTGACTGCTTCCGTGTGTGGTCTGGTTTTGAGTTATTTTTTCCTCGGATATGCTTCCTACCTCTACTACACATGGTTCTACCTCTATTTGGTGCAGGTCCGACACCTCACAGTAATTCAAGGCGGGGTTTGGGGATCCACCCCATTTCTTGCCATGGCGCTGCTGACGCCTGTGGGAGGACTAGCTTCAGACGCGGCCGTCCAACGCCTGGGCCGGCGGAGAGGCCGGCAGAGCGTTGTCTGGTTCGGTTTGACCTGCTCGTCCGCGCTGCTTTGGTTGGGAAGTCATACTACCGACAACACGCTCGCAATTCTGGCCCTCGCACTCGCGGCGGGATTCATCGGCTTCGCCTCCCCCGGCTGGTGGGCCACATGCAATGACCTTACGCGAAATTTCTCCGGATCTCTTTCCGGTCTCGTGAACATGGGAGGAAATCTTGGCGGATGGATCTCGCCCGTTCTTACCGCCTACATCGCAACCCACTTTGGATGGACTCGAGCTCTTGATTTTGCGGGTCTGCTCACCCTGGTCGCGGGCGGATTGTGGTTTCTTGTAAATGCCGATCAGAAGTTGAAAGAAGGCGATGCCTTATTACTGCCACACTGAGGATCTTGCTCTGTGTTGACGCTAAGAAGCACGATACATCACATCGACGAAGAAAGAGCCCGAGTCAACTGACAAAGGAGAAAACGATGCCCCTCAATAATTTCGTCACACTCGGCCATTCTGGGCTCCGTGTGAGCCCTTTCTGTCTTGGCGGTATGACTTTTGGCGAAGAATGGGGAGTTGGATCAAGCGTAGAGATCTCACAACAGATCATTGATCGGTTTCTCGATCGCGGCGGCAACTTCATCGACACCTCTAACGTGTACACGCGCGGTCACTCGGAGAAAATCGTCGGCGATCATATTGGCCGTCACTCTGCGCGCCGTGACCGCGTCGTCATCGCCACGAAGTTCTTTGCCAACCTGCATCAGGGGGATCCGAACGACGGCGGCGCCAGTCGCAAGGCCATCACTGCTGCCTGCGAGCAGTCGCTCCGGCGTCTCCAGACTGACTATATTGATCTATATTGGCTGCATTGCTGGGACAAATTTACGCCTGTCGAGGAGACGATGCGCACGCTCGACGACCTCGTCACCGCGGGCAAAGTGCGCTACCTTGGTTTCTCCGACACGCCTGCATGGAAGGTTGCCGAGGCGAACGTGACTGCCTGCCTTCGCAGCTGGACGCGGCTCATCGCGCTGCAGATTGAGTATTCGCTTCTGGAGCGCACCGTCGAAGGCGAGTTAATTCCGATGGCGCGCGAACTGGGTTTGGGCGTCACGCCGTTCGCGCCATTGAAGGCTGGCCTGTTGACCGGCAAGTACACGCGCGCGAATGCTGCGCAGGCGCAACCTCGTCGCGGCGCATCGCTTGCGAAAGCGCTCAACGAGCAGGCTTTGTGCGTGATTGACGTCCTCGTTGACGTGGCAACTCAACTCGGCACGACGGTGCCCCAGATCGCGCATGCATGGCTACGTTCGCGACCCGGTGTCAGTTCGGTGATCATGGGAGTGACCACGGTCCCTCAGTTCGACGAAAATCTGAAGGCGCTCGATGTGCAACTACAGTCCGAACACCTAGCGGCGCTCGATAAGGCGTCGCGGCCCACGCTTAACTGGCCGACCGAGGCCCTCGCCAACATCGGTACGTTTGGCTACGGCGGGACAACAATCAACGGAGAAACCTTCCCAGTGAACCCCCGGGCGCCGCAGAACGATGGCGAGCGCTACTAGTTCAAGCAGAAATAAAAGCGCCGGACGGCGCATCGACTAACAGGAGCCAAGTTGAGAAGAAAAAGAGGGAGTAACATTAGCTGCTGCTTGCGGCTCATGCTGGCCGGGTTGACGGCAGCCGGCCTTATGGGAATGGCGGTGCTGGCCCAGTCAGGCACCGCAGCCGGACCGCAGTCAGACAGAATGCCGCTGCTCATGCCGGACGACTTCAGCGAGCTGCATCTGGTTGCATGGCGAGTCGAGCCAGGAACACTGGATCCATCAAACCCGTTGTTGGAGGGAGACATGCCATGGGACTCCGGAGGGGTAGGCATCCATGGCTCAGTTTTCCACGATGCCATCAGCGGGAAGTGGAGAGCCTACCTTGTCTGCACCACTCCCGAGGAACCCTCCGACGACTGGCCCAAGCCGTGGTCCTCCGAGCAGGGACGCAAACGCCGTCTCTGCCTCTATGAGAGCGTCGATGGAATTCGCTGGACCAGACCGGAGCTTTCCCAAGTTTCATTCGGAGATCACAAGACCACGAACATCTTGTTTCGCCTGGACCAAGGCACATCCGCCTACTCTTCCATTCTTACGGACCCATCGGATCAAGCGGCACCCTATAAGATGTATCTCCTCCGGGAACGTTCCTTGGAAGGAAACCCTCCTGCCGGAGTGGGTGGCTACTATGTCTATCAATCCCGCGACGGCTACAAATGGGAACCTGCGGGTGGTCCAGTTAAAGATCCGATGAACGGTGATCTCGCTTTTTTCTATCACCTGAAACCTGACGAGTATGTGGCCTACTACAGACTCGCGGGCCAGCCGCAGCCCGGCGATCATCTGCCTCCCTACGAGAATAGCGCTCGCCGGTCGATTTACCGGGCGACCAGCAGGGACGGAAACAAATGGATCAAAGATGAATCAATGATTCTTACTGCCGATGAACTCGACCATCGAGACACCCAGTATCAAGAGTTGGTTCCGATCAGCGTCCCCGGCGGATACTTGGCGACCGTCACTATGTACCATCCGCTCTCGCAAACTCAGGATGTACGCATCGCGGCGTCTCACGACGGCAGTCGCTGGTGGTTTCCGGATCGGCGTCCCATCCTGGGGAATGCTCCTTTGGGAGATTACGGCGGCGGGATGATTTGGCAGAGCCAGAACCTCATCGTGCAGAGCGGCCGACTCTATATGTATTATGGAGCGTCCGAAGGCACCCACCGCCAAGTATCAGACAGCCTTGCACCCTCGAAGACGGTAGCCTATCTCCAAACCGTCATCGATGGTTCGGGGCATTTTCTCCCATTCAATACGGCACTCTGCAGGGCCTATTGGCAATTCGATCGGCTCTATGCCCTTATCAGTTCGGCGGGCGGACCGACCGTCGGAGTCGCTGCAACCAAGTCTCAGGAGCTTGGAGGCCAACAATTATGGGTGAATATCGTCACCCGCCCAGCGAAAAGATCCTCCATCTCGGGATTCGACGAAGGTTATCTGCAGGTGGAGCTTCTTGATTCGAATGACAGGCCGCTGCCGGGTTTCAGCCGACAGGACTGCATCCAGTTAAAAGGTGATCACCACTCGTTGAAAGTGAAGTGGGCTGGAGGAGACAGAGCTCCAAAAGAAGCAATCAAGGCAAGATTCTATTTGAAAAGGGTCTTTCTCTACGGGTTCCAGTTTAAAGGTTAGCGCTGGCCACCTGGACCTGTGAAGAAACGCGAATGACGAAATCAATGCTTCTCGATAACGCTGAGGATCTTTCCCTCCAGCCTCCGTCGGTCAATGCTCGCCCCGGTGAGCAATATTCGACTGCGCGCCGTATGTGGCAGGGGATTCCTGGGATGGAGCGCACACAGCAAGGCCGGCTGCTGGCCACCTGGTACAGTGGCGGCGCTACGGAAGGGCCCGAAAATTACATTCTCCTGGTGACTAGCGAAGACGATGGCCGGACCTGGTCGCCTCCGCTTCTAGTGATCGATCCCCCCGGTCCAGTGCGGGCATTCGACCCGGTCCTGTGGCACGACCCAAATGGAGCGCTGTGGTGGTTCTGGTCGCAAAGCTACGGGTTGTTTGATGGACGCGGCGGTGTTTGGGCCATTCGATGCCCAAATTCTTCAACATCAACGCTGACGTGGAGTGAGCCGCGCCGCCTTTTCGATGGAATCATGATGAACAAACCGACGGTGTTGCGCAATGGGACCTGGTTGGCGGCTGGTGCTGTCTGGAGCCACGCGCAAGCAGGCTTCGTTGCCCGTGAGGATATGCGTGAATTACGTTTTTCCAACGTGTACGCTTCCGAAGATAAAGGAGAATCATGGAGTTTACGGGGTCAGGCTGACGTGCCGAACCGGCAATTCGATGAGCACATGATTGTTGAGCGACATGACGGAAGCTTGTGGATGCTGGTACGCACAATAACCGGAATTGGCGAAGCGGTTTCACTGGATGGGGGGAGAAGCTGGACGCCTTCACGGGGCAATGTTCTCGAGGGACCGTGCTCCCGGTTCTTCATTCGCCGTTTACGCTCCGGGCGCCTATTGCTCGTCAATCACTATCGCTTTCAGGACCGCAACAATCTGACCGCCATGCTTTCTGAAGACGAGGGAAAAACCTGGTATGGCCACCTCGTATTGGATGAGCGGCCGGCGGTTTCCTATCCAGATGGGATTGAGAGCTCCGATGGCGTATGTTACATCGCTTATGATCGCGAGCGCAGTCAGGCAAAAGAGATTCTGCTTGCCACGTTTACGGAGGTGGACGTTGAGGCAGGAAACCCCATCAGCAAAATCTGTCGACTGAAGCAGGTTGTCAACAAAGTCCCGGCCCAGTTCTGATTCTAAACGCTCTTATTCTGAGGATTCGAGGTAGTCGATTCGACGCCGCAAACGGTTTGCTCAGGCGCAGAGTGGATGATCGGAGTCCCATCGGCTCGAAGGCTTGATCCCCTCACCTGCTCCCAAACGAACCCGCGCCTGCAACCAAAGATCAGCCCACTTCGCCGGATCTCTCAATTCAGTCTCCGGGTGAGACTTGCTCCGAGCCACGAATCCAGGAAGCCAGGGACGGCCCGTTGGCTGGCCCACCGTGTTGTATCGAAGATCAAAACTCCACCGGATGCCATCGCTTGTATTCGGTAGTGACGAATGCATCAATTTCTTGTGAAAGAACAGTACATCTCCAGCTTTCATCGGAACGGGACAATGGTTGGGACCCACAAGCTGATCCGGAATATTGACTTGGAAGTATCGTCGCTTCCTTTCATCGTAGTTGCAATGCAGTGCCAGATCGCCGCGATGACTGCCGGGTACGACCTGCAGACAGCCATTCTCAACCGTGGCATCCACAACCGCGATCCAAACTGAGATCATGGTTGTCGCATCGGCTTCCGCGTTCACCACCCCCATATCCTGGTGCCAGCCCACCGCTGCCGTAAGGCCGTTCAACAGCGCTTCGGGAACGATTCTTTCCGGTGTCTTTATGCGGATGTGCTGGACCGGATTCGAATAGATTTCAGCGCCAATGAAATTTTCCAGAACGTCAAGAATCCGAGCATTCCGCAGTAGATTGAACACAGCAGGCCCCAGATGAATCGGTGTGTCAACAGTACAGTTCGAGGGCAGGATGATATCGAAGTACCGCAAGCAGTCCTGACCCTCGGACGTAAATTGGCACAGTCGCTCCGCGAAAGGAAGATCGTGGTGGGTCGAAGCGATCTTTCCCTCCTTGTACCACCTTTCCGCCAGAGAATCGAGGAGCGCAGAATATTCCTCCTTGATGGGGCGAAGATCGGTTTCTGGATCGAGAAGACCCCGCGCGACAAAATATCCCTGGGTATCGAAGTGGTGCAAATCGACAGTCACAGATTCGTCATCCATGGTCCTCTCCTTTGTCTCCCTCCCGGGCAACTAAAAAAATTCTGACTTCTTCTCAATGTAACCTCTATAAATCGAATCCATACAACCGGGCACGCTGCAAGTAAAAGCGTATCTGCAAATTGTCTGTGGGACAGCGGTTCCCACCGTTCCATCGAAGCAAGGCCGCGTGGTGATCCCCGCGGATTGGTTTGCAGTCGGCCCGCGTGAATCCGCGAACTGGTTTTCCGTTCTTTACAAGTTCCGCTGTGAGAGTACCCTCGTTCATGGTTGAGACATTTACAATTACTTGTTTACCGCCGGCGCTGAGAGTCTTGGTCATCAGAGTGCCCTCCATGCTTCCTCCCGTGGCCGTAACCGCGGCCCATAACCGGCCAACCTCCCATGAAGCTCGACAGAGAGATCCGAAGAACCACAAGACTCCTCGCACCGGACTATAGACGTCCTGGTTTAGGACAAGCGGCTCCCAGTAGTGGGGCCAGCGCGGAAATTTCGCCGCTTTCATTCTCTCGACCGGGTCGGTGCTGTGAAAATCGTTGTGCAGCCCTTCGCATCCAGAGTAGTAGAGGTAGATGCGGCCCTTGTGCTGAATCATCGGGTGCATCGGCCAAATCATTCCTCCGCCGAGGTCGCCTAACGAATGCAAGGGAAGGCAGGCGCGGCGATCCGGCCGCCACCATCTTTTCCCGTCGCGCGATCCGGCAAATTGAACGTCGATAGTCTGGTTCAGGAGATGGTAGACCGTCACCAGGCCGACCATCCCGCCGCGCTGATCGAGGTGTGTCAACTCCATGAACTGAGTATCCTGCGCATCGAGCCAGTCCGGAGTGATCACCGGCTCGTACTGTGTCCACCCGGTTCCATCCGTACTCGTGCGCCGTACCATAATCCGGCATGCACCAGCCGCGATGTCGTAAGGGACCAATCCTCCGGGAGGAGTGGGACTAATGCTCTTGTGATATGCCACATAGGATCGGTCGGCTTTCTGCGAGATCCAGCCACTGTCCGATGTTTCCAGGTTAACCACTTCCCACGGTTTCCATTTCTTTCCATCGCTCGAGCGATAGCGAAAATAGCCCGGCTTGAACTCACCTTTGCCGCCGGCATGAGTGGAGCGGTCGGAAGGAAGTTCGAAGCCCTTGACGATTTTTTGCGGGTGCTCCCATCCAGGAAGCCGAATCACAAACATTTCGTATCTCTCATCGGGCGGAGCGTCGGGATGTACGATTACCGATGCGTGCTGGGACGACCCTCCGGACTCAATGTCGAGAAGAATGTTGGAGCGCGGGAAACCAGGGTACGGGCAGATGTCCAACTTGGGTCGCGTCCACTTTAGGCCGTCGGCAGATTCTGCATAACAGAGCCTTCGTTCGGCAGAGGATTGCAGCTTGGTTTGCTGGCAAGAGATGTACCACGCCTTCCACAGCCCATCGATGGGATCCAACATTACGGTCCCATGGCTGAAGACCGCCGCGCTCTCCCACGGGAATTTCGGTTCCATGAGAGGGTTGCTGGCGTCTTCTTTCGCCAATTCCACTCGCCAGGCGACGTTGTGTTTCTCAACGAAATCCTCTCCCAGTAGAAAAGAGAACTGCTCCTTGCTGTCAGGAATGTAGGCCGGCAAGTTTTGCGTGCCGCTAACGGTTGATTTCTTAGGATCGGTTTCTAGCGTTCCCGATGTGGATTTGCTGACGCCCGAGTTCACGGATTCCGTGCGCTGGTGCGATTTCGGCATGAGTTTGCCCTTTTTTGCCATTGGATTGACCAGATTTCCTACGCGCGATAAGCCCGTGCAATCTTCTCACAACATTCACAGATGAACTATCTAACGGATTAAATCGATACTATACCCTCATTTTATTATCAGTATAAATTAATTAATTGACAGTTTTGGGCTCTGGCAAGTATACATATTGTTCGCCGTCAAGTTGTCCCGAAAGCCGCCGAGAATCTGAAGCTAACAATAATAATGAACGATACAGGAGTCTTCGTTGAAAGCAGCAGAGGCCGTCATGGCCATCGCACGGGCAAACGGGCTGGAACATTTCTTCGGAATCCCAGGGGGCGGGTCCCCGCTGGAACTGATCGATGCCGGCCGCCAGGCTGGCGTGCAGTTTGTTAATGTCAGTCACGAATCTTCCGCTGCCATAGCAGCCGCCTACTACGGGTTGTTGAAGGGAACCGCCGGCCTCGCCATGAGTATTCGTGGGGTGGGCGCAGCCAATCTAGCTGGGGGCGTGGCGAATGTCTACTTTGAGCGCCTGCCTTTGGTAGGAGTTTGCGAAGCCCCACCGATCTCGGTCGGCCCCACAGAAAGCGTCCAGCAGTGCGATCAGCCAAGCCTGTTCGAGGGAATTTCTGGATATCAATCTACGCTCACGGCCGATGGCGCTGCCGAGATGATTCAGGAGGCGTTTGCGCGGGCGATTGACGGACGCCCTGCTCCGTCCGTCCTTCATTTACCGGCCGGCTTAGGCGACGTGAAAAACTCAGGAGGTTCCTCGCGAGAGCCTTTGCCGGAAAGCTCTTTCGTCGATGAAGAGGTGTTTGCCAACCTGAAAGGATTCGTTAACAAGCACCGCCGCGTTGTTATCCTCGCTGGTGCCGACGTCTTCCGATGTGGCGCCATGCGCGAGTTGCTAGCCTTTGCCGAAAGTATCGAGGCGGCAGTGCTAGTGACGATGGATGCCCGAGGAGTGTTCCCGGAAATCCATCCCAGGTGGGCGGGCGTGTTTCTAGGTTTATTCAATCCTAACGTGATTGAGAGCAGAGTCTTCGAGCAGTCGGACGCGGTCGTGTTTATAGGCGTCGACGCGATGATGACGCACGCGCCCTGGAAGCTCGAATTGCCAACATGCGAACTATCCGCCCGGCCGGACTATTCATCAATGTCCTCTCCGGTCGTGCGGATGAATGGCGATCTGAAAGCGACGTTGCAACGGTTGACTGGTCAGGCTAAGTCTGGTCGACCAAGCCCTGGATTTTCCGAGACGCAAATAGACGAGCTGCGATCGGGCATCCTGCAGTATTTCAAACGCCCGGCAAAGGCCCGCTTCGCCGCACAGGACATCATCGAGATTACTCGTGAACTCCTCCCTGACGACGGATTGCTCCTCTCTGAAACAGGCGCTTTTATTTGTATGCTCGAGCACCTTTGGCTGGTCGAGCGTCCCGGCACCTATCTCGGAACATCCGGTGGGAGGACGATGGGTCTGATGGTTCCCGCCGCTCTCGGAGCTCGTCTGGCGGATCGCAACCGTCGAATGGCAGGAATTGGGGCGGACGGAAGTCTCCTCATGCGTCTCGGTGAGCTCGAAGCGTTTGCCCGGAACGACATAGCCATTCCACTAGTCATCATTAATGACCAGGCCCTTGGAACCATGAAAGCGAGGCAGCGCTCCAGAGGTTTTGCCGACTATGGACTGGACCTGCATGCCGTAGATTTTTCTGCAGTTGCGCGGGCCTGTGGTCTTGAAGGTGTAACTGTCGAAACACCAGAAGCCTTCCGTCGCGAATTGACGCGAGCTCTCAAGTGCGAGCGTACTACTTTGATCGATGCGCGGGTTGACCCCCAAGCCTACCAGGATAGCTTTGGTCCCACCATCGGGGATCTCAGCCGGTTCTCTCAGGGATAAGAATGCGAAGGAGAATTCGTTGAACAGTTTATCCCAGATCACGCGCGATCATGGCTGCCGAGTTACAGAATTTACTTACTTGGGATACACCGCGCTGGTCCTGGAGAATGACGAGTTACGCATCACTTTGCTTCCCGGCAAGGGTTCTGATGTGATCCGATTCGTCTACAAACCGCTTGAGGTCGATTTTATGTGGGCATCGCATCCGGGTCTTCAGCCGGCCGGCACTGTGAAGACTTCTACCGGCCCGCTCAGTCCCTTCCTTGATAACTACCCTGGTGGCTGGCAGGAGATTCTGCCGAACTTCGGAGATGGGTGCGAATACAAGAACACGACGCTTAGACTTCACGACGAAGTCAGTATGCTTCCCTGGGATTACACCATCGTTGAGAACGATCCGCAGTGCGTATCAGTTCGGCTTGAAGTGCGATGCGAGCGCACTCCCTTTCGAATCCGTAAAACCTTGACCTTGAGACCGGGTTGTTTGCTTGAGATCGAAGAACAAGTGGTAAACGAGTCTGCGGAAGCGATGGACTGCACCTGGGGCCATCATCCTGCATTCGGAGCCCCTTTTTTGAATGAGACCTGCCGCGTGATCGTGCCGCCCTGCCGGGTAAAAACTCAAGAGGAGTATGTGTCGCCCAATTCTCGTCTCGAGAAAGGCCAAGACTGCGAGTGGCCGATCGTGCGAGGCCGGCATGGCGAAAAGATTGACCTTTCCCATGTCCCAGACAAGGCGGCTCACTCTCATGATATGGCGTATCTTTACGGTTTTGATCGAGGATGGTACGCGCTTTTCAGCGAAGGCCGCAAGCTTGGCTTCGGTATGAGTTGGGATGGGAAACTTTTCAAGCATTTGTGGTTCTGGCAAGTCTATGGAGGCTGGCACGGTCCTCCGTGGCATGGCACAAGCTACAACCTCGCCCTGGAGCCATGCTCTTCATATCCGCAGTCTCTTACAGGGGCGATCAAATCCGGCTCGCAACTGAAATTTGCACCGGGAGAATCGATCCAAACCGACTTACAAGTAACGGTGATGTTGAACCTCGAAGAGTTTGTTTACCGCAACTCGCACAGCGACCTGAAAGTTAAGAAAATACCGCACAGTTAGCAAGGAGAGTATAAGGAGCGGCGGTGTGCATCCTTATTGAACGGAGTAATAACGGCGATGCGTATCACGGACGTTGAAGCGATCTATGTACGTATAAGTCAAGTCAAGGAGCAGTGCGATAGCGGTCAGGATGCACTCATTGTCCGGGTGCAGACGGACGAAGGAATTACCGGGATCGGTGAAGTCGATTCATCGCCATTGGCCGTGCGGGGAGTTATCAACGGAGCATATTCGCACACGCTGTGTTGCGGTCTAAAGCAGTTGCTGATCGGGGAGGATCCTTTCCAAACCGAATATCTGTGGCAAAAAATGTTTCGCAATAATATTTACCTGGGGCAGTCCGGCATATTGTTTCACGCAATCAGTGGCGTCGATATTGCGTTATGGGATATCAAGGGCAAGAAACTGGGAATGCCGATTTGGAAGCTGCTGGGCGGGGGTTTCCACAAGAAACTGCGTTGCTACGCTAGCGTTCTTTTCGGAGACACTCCGGAACAGACCTACCTTGAAGCTATGCGTCTGCGCGACCTGGGTTTCACGGCTGTCAAGTTCGGCTGGGGACCCATGGGAGAAGATGCGAAGACCGATGTGGCGTTGGTGGCAAAGGCGCGCGCAGGCTTGGGCGACAACGTCGATTTGATGGTTGATGCCGGATTGGCTTGGGACACCAAGACAGCCATTCAACGGGCCGAAGCATTTCAACAATACAATCCATTCTGGCTGGAAGAGCCTCTAGCTCCTCACAATTACGAAGGCTACAGCCAGCTCAGCAAAACCACGAGTATTCGTATCGCGGCTGGAGAAGAGCAAGATAGCCTCGAAGATTACCGCCGTCTGATCGCCGAAGGTCAATGCGACGTGATACAGGTGGACCTTACTCGTTGCGGCGGTTTCACCGGAGCCATGAAAATTGCCTCGCTCGCCGCGAGCCACTATCGTCCGGTAGCGAACCACGGTTTCACCACCTACATCAATGTGGCAGCGGCCCTGCACTGGATGAACTCGATACCCAATGCACTGATCGTCGAATTCGCGGCGCAGAATAACACCGACTTGAGAAATATGCTGACCAAGCAGATGATCCGGGCGAAAGACGGTTACTTGGAGATGCCCCAGGAACCAGGTCTGGGGATGGATTTAAACGAAGACACGATTGCAAAACTTCGCATCGCTTAGGTTTCGGTGCGTCTTCTCGGAGAAATCGCTGGATTTCCAACGACCGGTTCTCATCGAGTAACTAAGTGGAAGCGAAAAAGAAGAGACCATGACGCCAGATGAAAAGCTGACTTTCGACCAGGTGGAGAACGCCCGCCATGAGCCCACATACGACGAAGTGGCACGGCATTATGACGGCCCAATGTCGAAGCACCCTGTCATCAGCGTCAAAGGCCATCCAGAAGTGATTTGGGTCCGCCCTGATCTGGGTGTGGGAACGGTGGCAAATTCTATTTCATTCGCTGTGGGCTCTCCCGCCCGTGAGATCCCGTGGCGCGAGGTGACGTGTTCGCTGCAGCGTGGATATCTTCCGATCGTGATCAACACCTGGCACAGCGCTTCGCTCCTCATTACACAGGTGAGTTTTGCTGCCCTTGTCGGAGCTCGCGAAGTACGGACCGGCCACGAGAAGCAAGTGGCTTTCGTAGAAATGAGCATTGGCAATACCGATTCCACAGAAATCCAGAACGAGAGTCTGTGGGCTTTTGTCCCCGGTCCCATTCCCGCCAAAGGCGTGCCTCCTTTTCCCTACAACACCTACGACCTTTTCGAGATTGTGGGAAAACTGCCTCCAATCCGAGGCTATCCAGTTGAGCCGAAAGACAACGTGGTTCGACATGGTTCGCGTGTAATCGGTATCTATTCAGCGGATAGTTCCATTCAAACGCAGAGCTACGACCGGGTCCTGCATTTTGTCGTGAAGTTGCGACCACAGGAAACGAAGTGCATTCGCCTGTTTGTTACGAGTTCTGCGCGCGGGCTCACCTCCGACGAGTTGGCAGCCTTAAAGGAGGTGGACTTTTCTTCGGCACTGGAGCAGCGAGGCCTGGATCTCGAAGCTATTCTCGAAAAAGGTACGCAGATTCGCGTGCCCGACGTTGTGGTGAACAATATTTATAGAGCCCAAATTCTGCACAACCAAAACCAGATACTGCAGGCGGCTAACAAGGATTATTGCGTGCCGGTGCAAGGCTACCAGGGAGTTTGGCCTTGGGAAGCGATGAAGTTGACGGTCCATTGGGATTCGATTGGCCATCATGAAGATGTCCGCAAATGTTTGGAGTATTTTCTGAAAGTGCAAGGCCGATTCCCGCCCCACGGAAATTTCAAGAGCAAAGAGGGAACTTTTGGCGGCACCATCGCTTTCGAGGAGAGTGGCTGGGAAAAGGATGCAGATTCCACGCTGTACGGTCAACTCGCCAAGATCAACGCGGGGAAGGAAGGCGAATTTCCGAATTGGATGAATGGCACTGGAGCGATGCTTTACGCTTTTGCGGTGCATTATCGCTACACAAGAGATCGCGAATGGCTGCAGAGAGTCGCTCCGGCACTGATTCGTGCCTGTGACTGGATCATCACGGAAAGGCAAGAAACGAAGAAGAAAGATGAGAACGGGCATAACGTTCTTCACTACGGCTTGTTGCCGATTGGTAGAGCGTATGATACGGCGGACGAAGCGATCGACCAACTTGTGTCCGATGGTGAATTGGCGGGCGGACAGATAGATGATCGCCACGCGCCCCTCAGTACTTACTATCCTTGCTGGACCGATAGCTACAGTTCTCAGGGCTTGAGCGGCATTGCCGAGGTGCTCGCTGAGATCGGGCATCGTGAAGGTAGTCGCCTGGTCACAGAGGCCAGGGACTACCGCGAAGATATTCTCGAAGTTATGCGACGAACGCGTTGCTTGGATCCGAGCTCCGCGCCCTACCCGGAGCGGCTCTGTCGGCCTCCGGCTTGGGCGGAGTTTGCCACCGGCGCCCTGTCCTATCTGGATACCGGCTTCATGGAGCCGAGCAGCGAAGCTTTCAAGCAACTGGAAAACTACATGAAGGTGAAGTGGAATCGCGACACCCTGGGGCTTACCGGTGGTATGGAAAAGAATGGCGACCCACACGGGACCAATTCCTTTTACGTAAATTTTTCCGAGGACATCTGGCATCGCGGTTGGTTGTTGCGGGGGGAACTAGAGAAAGCCTTGCTAGCTTTTTATTCCATGCTGGCCTACGGCTTGGACAAACAAACCCTAGTGACGGTTGAGAGATTTCACCTCAACGACCGGCGATATGCACCCTTTTTCATGGATACATCGGGCAGTGCCCGGGTCTGCGGACTCATTCGTCAGGCGCTCCTGCTGGAAGAGGGGAAGGTAGTCCACCTGCTAGCGGGAGTTCCGCGAAGATGGCTTGAAGAGAGCAGGGAAATTCGACTCACGAAAGGAGCTACGACCGCGGCAAGACTGGATTTCAGCGTGAAATCCCGTGTGCACGAAGGAGAAATCTTTCTGGATCTGACATTCACGGAGTTGCGTGCGCGAGAACTCGAAAGTTTGCGAGTTCGGCTGCCTCACCCCTTGAAACAGCAAATGAAAAAGGTATTGGTGAATGGAAAGACATGGAACCGATTCAACCCGGCGGAAGAAGTAATCGAATTGACGCCGACAATTGGCCGTACAGAGATCGCAGCGTTGTATTGAGTCCCTAAATAGCGTCGGGTGAATAGAATGGTTGTCGAACTGAAGGATAAGGTCGCGATCGTCACCGGAGGCTCGCGAGGAATCGGCTTCGGGATTGCGCGCGCTTTGTTGCTGGCGGAGGCTAAAGTATTCATCTGCTGCAGGCAAGAAGAGGATTTGAAGTCGGCGCTGCAAGCCCTGTCATTCAGCGGTGATGGCTCGATTGATGGCATGGTTGCGGATGTAAGTCGCTATCAAGACTGCCGGAAGTTAGTGGAGGCGGCCGTCGAGCGTTTCGGCAGACTGGATATCCTGGTAAATAACGCCGGTATTGGGCATGTCTACAAGCCTATTGATCAAATCTCACAGGAAGTGTGGGACGCCACCATCGGGACGAATTTGTCTGGCATGTTTTATTGTTGTCGTGAAGCTGTGCCGCGGATGCGGAAAGCCGGAGCAGGCTACATATTTAATATTTCCAGCACAGCGACCATTGTCTTATGCCCGGGCGGCAGTGCCTATAATGCTTCCAAAGCGGGGGTAAGCGGGCTGACCGAAACTTTGGTTAAAGATGTCCGATATGACGGCATTCGCGTAAGTGAGATTGTAATCGGTAGCGTGTCGACCGACGACCGAGGGTATGAGAGATGGAAACTGGCCATCGAAGATGTGGCCCAGATCGTAATCGATCTTTACAAATTGCCACCAAGGGCGCTGGTTGGCCGGATTGAGCTTTGGCCTTCGCAGCCTCCGCCGAATCGGTAGCGGTCCTCGTGTCGTCCCGGCTCACAGTCAGGAGTTTGGAGCGGTGAAAAAGAAAATTTGTTTATTCTTCGCATTCGCGCTGTGTTGCCGAACCGCAGCAAATGGAGCATCAGCGCCCCAAGCGTATCCAATCAAGGTTGAGCGGGGCGTGGCGGTAGCGATGCGAGATAATGCCATACTCCGAGCCGACGTCTATCGACCCGACGTCGGAGGGCAGTTTCCGGTGTTACTCGAGCGCACACCATATAATAAGGATACAATCGCCGAGTTCGGCGCCACCGCGGCAGCCCGCGGCTATGTAGTCATTGTGCAGGACGTTCGTGGCCGATACACGTCGGAAGGTGATTGGTATCCCTTTAAATATGAATCGCAGGATGGTTATGACACCGTGGAATGGGCTGCGGCTTTGCCTTATTCCAATGGAAAGGTTGGGATGTTTGGTGGCTCTTATGTTGGCGCCACTCAGCTTCTAGCGGCTATCGCTCATCCCCCTCATCTCGCCGGCTTATGTACGCACGTCACCGCCAGTAACTACCACGACGGATGGACATACCAGGGCGGCGCATTCGAGCAATGGTTCAACGAATCGTGGACCTCCGGCCTAGCCCAGGACACGTTGAACCGCGCTGTCAAAAAGGCCACCAATGCCATCGAGGGCGTACAAACACTTCCTTTAACGGGTTATTCGTTGTTCAATGCTCCAGCATTGCCGAATGCTGCCGATCTGACCAAAGTACTGGCGCCATATTTTCTCGACTGGCTGGCTCATCCGAGCTACGACGATTATTGGAAACACTGGTCGGTCGAGGAACATTATCCGGATATTAACGTGCCGGTCCTAACCATCGCCGCTTGGTATGACATCTTTCAAGGGGGTTCTCTACGCAACTACATGGGACTGAAGGCTCATGCTGGCAGCGAAACAGCCCGGCGTGGCCAGAGGCTGTTGGTCGTCATCGGCGGCCATGCCGGACAAGGACGCAATATCGGGGAAATGGACTTCGGTCCGGCAGCTGTCGAGTTCAGCGAAAATGGAACCGTTCTTCGCTGGTACGACTATCTGCTGAAGGGCATCGCAAACGAATTCGCAAAAGAAAAGCCGGTCAAGATCTTCGTGATGGGTAGCAATGTTTGGCGGGAAGAAGATGACTGGCCTCTGGCTCGCGCCCGCAATACGAAATACTATTTGCACTCGTTGGGGAAGGCGAACTCGGTTCGCGGCGATGGCGCGCTCTCTACCGTAATTCCGACTTCTGAGACCTTCGATCATTATCTTTACGACCCCGTCGATCCAGTCAAGACCATCGGAGGCCCTCTGTGCTGCGATCGTGATCACCTGCCTGCAGGACCGCGGGACCAACGTCCCGTCGAGGTCCGAGATGACGTACTCGTGTACTCGACACCACCAATGGAGCAAGACATTGAAGTGACGGGCCCCATCAGCCTGGAGTTGTATGCAAAATCATCTTCCGTCGACACGGATTTCACAGCCAAGCTGATTGACGTGTGGCCAGACGGATTTGCGCAGAACTTGACCGAGGGCATCGTACGGGCTCGTTATCGAAATTCTCAAGAGCGCGCCGAGTTCATGAATCCGGGCGAGATCTACAGGTTTATGATCGATCTCTGGTCGACCAGTGATCTGCTTCGAAAAGGACACAGATTGCGGCTCGAGATCAGCAGCAGCAATTTTCCCAGATTCGACCGAAATCTGAACACGAACGCGGAAGATAGGCTCAGAGTGGCGATGATCAAGGCCACCAACTCTATTCTCCACGACAAACAGCACCCCTCGGCATTGACCTTGCCGATCGTGTCTGATCATTAGGTGATTTCAGGTGCCAACTCAAACTCGACCTGACGAAACGCATATGAACCGAACCACGGAGGAATACTCGACGTGCTGCTAAAAGATAAAACGTGCCTCATCACCGGCGGCGGGACAGGAATCGGTCGAGCGACGACATTGAGGTTCATAGAAGAGGGAGCGTCAGCCTGGATTGCGGGGGTCGATCTTGATTCACTTAAGCGCACGGCGGCGGAAATTGGCCCTAACTGCAGGTGGCGGCCGTGCGACGTGACCAAGCAGGAGCAAATACAACAGGTGGTCGACGAGATCCCCCGGCTTGATGTTCTGGTTTCTAATGCCGCCGTTAGTTATCCAATTGATCTATTATCCGATCCGATCGCTCGCTGGCGGGATATGGTCGAGGTCAACATGTGGGGCGGAGTGCTGACTTGCCGTGCTGCAGGACAGAAAATGATCCGCCAAGGCACGGGAGGACGGATCATCATTATCTCTTCGATATTGAGCACCCTCGCCGAGCCTGGCAGCACCCATTATGCAATGGCCAAGGCCTCCTTAAATCAGCTCGGCCGGCAACTTGCGGTCGAATGGGCGAAAGATGGAATTCTGGTAAATCTCATTGCGCCGGGATGCGTTCACACGCCGATGAGCTACGTCGGCGGTTCCAACGAGTTTGAGAGTGAGTGGTTCAAACAGTTTTTCATCAATCCAGAGCGCCCTCGGGTTCCATTGATGCGGCCTGCCGAGCCTGAGGAAATCGCAGAAGCGGTTCTGTTCTTTGCCAACCCCAGGAATAGCTACTGCACGGGAACAATGTTGGTGGTTGATGGGGGACTTACGATCAAGTACTAAGGGGAGCAATGGCAGAATCAATCAAGATTAAGAGTATTCGCGCGATTCCATTGTATGGAAAGGCTTACGATGATTGGCCCCATCGTTTTGGCGATCTGGAACAGACCAGAACCTTGGTGGAAGTAGTCACGGACAATGGCATTGCCTCTTTGGGGAGCATTTACACCTCGGCACCCCTAGTTGAAGGAGCGCTCAAAGTCTTGCGACCACTCTATGAAGGTGCGTCAGCGATTGATCCCGCCGCTATCGCGGAACGGCTTCATCAAAATACGTTCTGGCAAGGCCGCGGCGGCTCCATCACCCACACCATCAGCGGAATCGACATGGCGCTTTGGGACATTCTTGGCAAAGTCACTAATCAGCCGATCTGCCGCCTGTTGGGCGGAAAACTTCGAGATCGCATCAAGCCTTACGCCTCGACGTTGATGGATGAACCGGAAAAACTACGGACTAAATTACAGAGTACGATGCAGCGCGGTTTTAGGGCATTCAAGATCGGCTGGGGACCGTTCGGTCGGCGTGACGACGCAACTGACGAGGCTATCGTTCGTGCCGCGCGCGACGCCATTGGACCAGATTGTGAATTGATGGTCGATGCCGGCGCATCCGACGCGTTCTGGCCGCACGGTTACAAATGGGCTCAAGAAAAAAGCCGCATGCTGGCTAACTATCAGGTCACATGGTTTGAAGAGCCGCTGCGCCCCGACGACATCGATGGATATGTTGATCTGACTCGCAATTCGCCAGTAAGAGTCGCCTCGGGAGAAGTACTCACCCGCCGCCAGTCATTCTTAACTTGGATTGAACGCCGAGCAGTTGATTATCTCCAGCCTGATGTCACCAAAGTCGGCGGAATTACGGAACAGCATCGTATCGGCCAGTATGCCGACGATCACGGCATCATGCTGGTGCCGCACGGCTGGAATACCGGCATTGGACTGGCAGCCGATTTGCACGTCATGGCCGCCGCGGGCAACGCGCGCTGGGTCGAGTTCCTCACCCCCGAGTCTTACATGGATGATGTGTTCGAAACTCCGTTGCAGCTCGACGCCGAAGGCTTCCTGAGGATTCCGGATGGTCCCGGCTACGGATTCAAGTGGAACACGGAGGGCATTCGACGCCTGTCGCAAGGAATCAGCATTACCGAATCACGAATCTAAACCGGAGGGAATCAGACATGAATGTGCTTTTTGTAGGCGCTCACCCCGATGACATCGAACTCTTTTGCGGCGGAACGGCTGCGCTATACGCCAAGCAAGGGCATCAAGTGTTTTTCTGTGTGTCCACCAATGGCAATGTGGGGTCCGCCACGTTGCCTCCAAAAGAAATCGCGGCTGTACGCCACAAGGAAGCGATGAACAGCGCCGCCGTGATCGGAGCAACGCTTATATGGTTGGATTTCGACGATGAATTCTTTTTTGACACGCGCGAATCGCGGATGGCCTTCATCGAGGTTTTTCGTCAGGCTAAACCCGAAGTAGTGATTTGTCACTGTCGCCAGGACTATCATCCGGACCACTCGATATCCGGCACAATTGTCGACGAATGCGTCGTCATGTCCGGCATTCCTAACATCAAGACTGCTTCTCCTCCGTTTGGCGGCAACCCGCACATCTATTTTATGGACACGCCCGCGGGCGTCGGTTTTGAGCCGGAAATTTACGTCGACATCACAGAAACCTTTGCCACCAAAGTACAAATGGTCGCACAGCATGTTAGCCAGAACAGTTGGATGGAAAAGATGTTTGGTTACGAGTTAGAGACGTTTCTGGAAATTCCCGCCAAGTTTCGCGGACTGCAGGCGGGTTGCAAGATGGCGGAGGCATTTCGTCCAAGTTACCGGTGGGGCAGAACGTTTCGCGAGCACTATCTTCCAGGCGCTCGATTGCCTCGCACGCAAGCGGTGAAGTAACTGGAGAATTGACTCTAAGCGTCCAACTTAGAATGTCCAACTGAATATGGAAAAAAGACTGTTCGATTTGGGTGGTCGCATAGCCATTGTTACGGGAACCAGCCGCGGGCTCGGCCAGTACATGGCGCGAGCTCTGGCAAAATGCGGAGCCGACCTGGTATTAACCAGCCGCAATCGCGACAGCCTGGTACAGTTCGAATCCGAAGTTAAAACCTTAGGAAGACGGGTTGTGTCCCTTGAGCTCAATGTACTCGATTTGGGAAGCATCACTCGAATGGTCGCTGCGGCTGAAGATGCTTTCGGTCACTTGGACATTCTGGTAAATAACGCAGGATGCAATGTTCGAAAACCCGCACTCGATGTTACTTGGGATGTATGGAACCTGATTGTCGATACCAACTTGCGCGGCAGCTTCTTTGTTGCCCAGGCAGTGGCCCGTCGAATGATTCCACGTGGATATGGCCGAATCGTGAATATTGGTTCGGTGACTAGCGTTGCAGGCTTTGCCGGGCTGGGGCCGTATGGCGCAAGCCGTGGAGGAATCCGGCAATTGACCATGAGTCTGGCAGATGACTGGGGTCAGTACGGCATTACTGTTAACTGCCTGGCTCCAGGCTGGTTTTCTACAAACCAAAACAAGACTCTCTACGAAGACAAAGAATGGGTTGAGTACTTATGTGACCGGATTCCCGTGAAGAGGCCAGGAGAACCGCATGACCTGGATGGCGCGGTGGTGTTTCTCGCCGACGAGTCCAGCCGCTATGTTACTGGCCAAACGCTGCTGGTTGATGGAGGCATTTCCACTGGCGCAACACGCGCCTTGCCCCGTTCCAAAAAATAGGATTCGTAAACCCCAACTAAGTGAGGACTTCGGGATTAAGAATGTTTGGCGGACGCCGTCCTGCGAATGCAGCAAGGAGGTTTTCCGCCGCCAGCAGCGCCATCCGGAGTCGCGCCTCCGTGGTAGCACTTGCCATGTGCGGAGCCATTACTACATTCTCCATGCCGGCCAAGTCGGGGTGGATTTGAGGTTCATTCTCAAAAACATCCAGACCGGCGCCCGCGAGCCGCCCCGATTTCAGCACTCGTACCAAGGCCTCCTCATCCACGATCTTCCCGCGCGCGGTATTGATGATGAAAGATCCCGCCTTCATCATGGCGAATTCTTTGGCACTTATGGAGCGGTTGGTCTGCGGATTCAGTGGCGCATGCAGGCTTAGGAAATCCGATTGCTGAAGTAGGGTTTTGAAATCCACGAATTGAGCGCCCACCGCGCTCTCCATGTGGGCGTCTACACGGTGGCGAGCGTGGTAAAGAATACGCATCGAGAAACCATGGCCCCTCCGCGCCATGGCTTGACCAATTCGTCCGAAGCCATAAAGGCCCAGTGTCTTACCATATAGCTCCGTCCCCCAGAGAAGGTTATAAAGTCCATGATGCCAGGATCCGTCGCGAACGTAGCGATCCGCCTTGAGTATGTGACGGCTCACCGCAAGGAGCAACGCAAAAGCCATATCAGCGGTGGATTCCGTCAATACGTCGGGAGTGTTGCTGACTAGGATGCGCCGCCGCGAACAAGCCCCGACGTCGATCGTGTCAAAGCCTGCTCCGATGTTGGCTACCACACGAAGTTTAGGGGCGTGGGCGAGGAGTTCTTCGTTGATGTTCCCGCCGACAGACATCAGCCCATCCATGTCGGCTACCGCGCGGGACAAATGCGCGGCGGTCATGGGAGCATCTTCGGTATGGACAAAAACCTCGCAGTGTTGCGCGACCTGCTCAATCGCCATTTGCTGGATCGGACGTGCGATGAATACTTTCGGTTTCATGCGTGCCTTAGATAAAGCTCATAATGACTGCAATTAAGAATAGAAGGCTCTGCGAAAGCCCGTAATCTGCGTGATATCAAGATTTATTCACGACAACATTATCATCAAACCATATAGTGTATAAATCGTTGTGTATAGTTCTATTATGAATTATATTTGAGCATTCTGGCAGCTCAGATTACTTTTGTCTCTTGCATGGGAGGGATGGTGGGCCATCTGTGGGCTGGTGTCGGACGCTCCGACCTCACCCCCGCCCCTGGGATGCCCCAGGGCGGTTGGGGAGCCCAGACTCACCAGCGCGGGTTGGGCGCCGATATGCCGTTCTATGCCACAGCGCTTGCACTTTCCGATGGCAATGAAACGGCGGTCATGGTTGATGCCGATGCCATCGGGTTCAACGAGGAGTGGACGAACAAGATCGTTGGAGCGATAGAAGAACTCACGCGAATTCCTCGTGATCGAATCCGATTTTCCTGCTCGCACACGCATTCTGGTCCAAACACATTCAGGCTGGCGACGATCAGTGAAGGACTGGAGATGATTCTCACCTATGTGGACAGCTTGCCCCAGCGCATTGCCGGTGCGGCATGGCAGGCGCAAAAAAATCTCCAGCGTGTGCGTTTTGCGGTGGGTTCAGGAACATCCGATATCAACGTGAACCGGCGCTTCCGAACTCCCTTAGGCATTCCAGTGTCAGGCCGCAACTGGCAGGGTAATGTTGACCGGACCGTCCGAGTGGTCCGCATCGATAATCTGAAGGAAGAACCGGTCGCGGTCATCGTTCACTATGCCTGTCATCCCACCATTATGGCTTGGGAGAACCAATGGTTCACGCCCGATTACCCGGGAGCAATGCGGAAAGTGGTCGAACAGCAGGTCGGAGGGACGTGCCTGTTCCTGCAGGGTGCCGCGGGTGACATTGGGCCTCGCGTTGGTTATACCGGGGATTTGCGGACCTACCGGCGGATGGGCAGGATCCTCGGCCTCGAAGCATCGAGTGTTGCCATGAATCTTGACACACTGCCGCGCCGGGAAAGGTATGTTGAGGTTCTACAATCTGGCGCGCCGATCGCGCTCTACGAAGACGAACCGCAGGAGCCAGAGATGCCTAAACTGCGCGTGGCGCGTCGTGCTGTGGCCCTGCCTTTGCGAAAGTTACGACCGCTAGACGAACTGGAAGCAGAAGCGAAGAAATACGTCGGGGAACTGATGCGCCTGCGCCAGGACGGCAACGCGGAGGAAGTCCGAGCTGCTACGGCGCGGTCCACCCAGGCGAACTCGCGAGCGGACATGACAAGGTTATACGCGGGGAAAACGACGGTCGATTGGGAACTCCAATGCATTCGCATTGGCCCCCTCGCTTTCCTCTCTTGTCAGGGTGAGCCGTTCCTTGAGATCTCCCAGCGAATCGTCGCAGACTCGCCGTTTCCGCACACGCTATTTTCTGGGTATTCGAATGGCGCTTTTGGTTATCTTCCAACTCGACAGGCATTCGACGAGGGAGGATATGAGATTGAAGCTTCGCCTTTCGCGCCTGCTGCCGCGGAAGTGTTAGTCGCCGAGTCGTTGCGCCTGCTCCACGAAATGGTTTGACCACTGATTTTCAGCTTACGGAGGATTTACAAATGGAGACACAAGAGCAGACGTACGCAAAATCAAAGCAGATCTTCGAGCATAACCGTAAGTACATTCCTGGCGGTGTGATGTCTCTGCCGCGCCGGGTTGAGCCGGAACGGGCTTTCGAGCGGGCCGAGGGCGCGTATTTATGGGACGCGGATGGCAATCGCTACCTCGACTATCACGCCGCTTTTGCTCCGGCCATCTTGGGGCACAACGATCGCCGCGTAAATGCGGCCGTGGAAGAAACTCTGAAGCACGGCCCGAGCCTCTGCGGTAGCGGCACCAACGAACTGGAAGGCCGTCTCGCCGAATTGATGTGCATGAACATCGATGTCTCCGAGATGGTGCAGATCCTGAATACAGGAACCGAAGCCACCATGGCGGCCATCCGGCTCGCACGCGGCTTTACTGATCGAGATCACGTCATCGTAATGCAGGGCGGATTTAACGGATCCCATAATGACGTCGCTTGCAATGTCCTTACCCCCTTGGAAATAATTGGTCCAAGAGTCTCACCGGGCGAGTACAAGTACGTTCCTCTTGGCTGCGGCGTTCCCTTGGCCCATCGACAACTGGTTCACGTAGTGAACTTCAACGATCTGGAATCGGTGCGCTACGTGTGCGAACGGTATCCGATCGCCGCGTTGATCACGGAGCCAATTCTTCAGAACGTGGGGATACTCAAACCGCTGCCGGGCTACCTTCAGGGATTGCGCGATCTAGCCGACAAACACGGATTTGTTTTGATTTTCGATGAGGTGAAAACCGGTTTTCGATATTCTGTCGGCGGATATAGCAAGATTGGCGGCGTTCAACCCGACTTGGCGGTGTTCGCGAAAGCAATGGCCAACGGCTATCCGATTTCCGCTCTGGTGGGAAGACGTGACCTGATGCAACTGATCGCCGATCCGAGTCCGGCCAAGCGTCCCTTTGTGGCCGGCACGTATAACGGTCATCCCATCTCTGTGGCGGCCGCGATTGCGACCATTGAGCGGTTGCTGGAGGGCAATGGAGAAATATACCGAAAGCTCGAACATCTCGGGCAGCAAGCGCAGGCTGGAATCGAATCCATACTCCGATCTCATGGAATTACCGGTGTAGTCGCGAGGCAGGGCTCCGCGTTCTGTATTTATTTCATGGATCACGAGCCTAAGGATTGGCACGACCTCGCCCGCAACCACGACTTCGCCCGCGACCTGACAATGCGCCGCCGGTTAATCGAGAAGGGAATTTACTTCTTCCCGGTGGAGACAAAGCAGTGTTCGATCTCTGCCGCCCACACGGAAAATGACATCGACTTGACCTTGCGCGCATTGGACGAAAGTCTGCGCCTATAGACGGTTTGACCTTAATCATGAAAATCCTGTGGTGTGAGACGAACGACCATTCCTTCCCCGCGACACCTGGAAAAAAACCCGATGACCAAGACCGAGGTATCCCCAATACCCTCGAAGCCCGTCTGGAAGGATCCGATCTTCTGGTTCGTTATTGCGGCAGGCCTCGGGTACGGAGGCGTGCGTAATTTTCTTCCCACCACTTTCCCCATCTTGCGGCACGAGTTGGGCGCAACTCTCGAACAATTGGGCCAAACCGAATTCCTTTTTTATCTCAGCAGTATGCTGATCGGCGTGCTGGGCGGGACGGTGATGGCTTTCTTTGGTCTGAAGCGAACCGCAGTGGCGGCCCTCGGGCTTGCGGGCGTGAGTTTGCTCCTGATCGGTTTGGCTAAAGGAGTTGACCTCATCCTGCTGTGCGCCGGAATGCTGGGGCTTGCCATTGTTTCCATGGTGGTCGTCATCAGTTCGATGATCAGCAGCCACTTCCATGCCCGACGCCAAAGCGTTTTTCTTCTCGCCGGTCTGGCCGATGCGGGTGGAACAACGCTTGGTCCCGCCGTCCTCGGGTTGTGGATCGTGCACGCCGAACGCTGGCACTTGACCTGGCGATCCGGCTACTTTGTGGGCGCTGCGGTTCTGGGCATGCTGGTCATGTGGGCTCTTCTTGTTCCTTCGGAAAGCATAGGAGATCGCCGCCCCGAACGGACGGTGCGCGGGAAAAACATCGTAGATACAAAAGAGGTCCTGCGAGATTCGGCCTTCCGTACCGCAGTCCTGCTCTGTTTTTGCCACGGGCTGGCGCAAGCTGGGATGGTGACTTTCGTGGGTCAACTCTATATTCGGAAAGTCCACGTCGACCCGGCGCATGCCGCTTATTTACTCAGCGCCGAGGGAGCGGGCATTGTCGGCGGCCGGTTGGTTTTTGCCGGGATCACGTCGCTTTGGAATATCCATGAGTTAAAGGTGATTGCCATGTGCGCGGCGGCTGAAACCGTAGCCTTTACGGCCACGATCCTCGCTCCCAATTACCTCACCGGAATATTCATGTTCGCGGTGGGTGGTGTTTTCATTTCGGCGGTTGGTCCTTCTCTGAGTTCCTATCTGGGGCGCCGGTTGCAGGATCGTCTCGGCACTGCCTTTTCGTTGTTTGCCGGCTTGGGAAACATGGGAGCAGCTTTGGGTCCTTATATTATCGGAGTTCTTGGGACCGACTTCGGCATCGAGCGGGGGATTCTGTTCGCCCCGTTATTCAGCGCCTTGCTCAGCGCCACTGGTTTCCTACGATATCTTAGCGAGCGCCGTCTTTATGAAACCGATCGAGTCGAATCAATGCACGTGCAAGGTCAGACTTAAAATTCCACTTCTTTGGAGATAACATAGAGGGTGGCGCCTTTTCTGCAGAGCGCCGCAAAATGCACGGTCGATAGTATGCCGGAACGGTGAGCCCTAATTTCCAGCGCCTCAGCTGCGTGATTCGAAAAGTCATGAAGACGGCCGAGCAATTCCCCATCTACAACATCCGCTCCGACGTCGACCAGCGGTTCCCAAATGCCATCCTGGGGACATGGAATGTAGTCGGACAGGTTTTCGGCGCTCATAAAGCGAGGAGCCGATGGACGGGACGGATCGATTTTGACGATAGAGCCGGGTAGCATTGCGTAATGGCGGAGGACATTCTTCACGCCTTCATAAGCATGTTTCACGCCTTGACGGTTTGCCGCCTCCGCAAATCCGAATTCTCCCCGCACAATTGCGATCTTGCCCTCCGCTTCCGCCTCGTCGGTCAATAATCCAGACGCCATCTGGCTGGAGTAAATCATGATAAAAGGAGTGTCGAACAATCGAGCCACTACAGCGATCTCGGCGCGCTGAGTCGGGTCGGGAATGGGATGAAACGAAGTGCAAATTGGAAAAGATGCTTCGTTGCCGCCGGAGTGCGAGTCGATCACCACACCAACTCGCGGAAAAATAAATGTCTTCACGAAATTCGCAATACGGTAGGAGATAGTTCCGCGCGGATTCCCCGGAAACGCACGGTTCATATTGACGCCGTCGAGAGGTGAAATCCGCTGATTTGCAACGCAGGAACTTTCGCTCAACCGTGGTATCAGGATCACCTGGCCACACATGTCGGCGGGGTCCAAGTCACAAGCCAGCCGCTTTGCGGCGACCTGCCCTTCCCATTCATTTCCGTGAGTGCCGCCAAACACGACGACTCCCGGGGGAGTACAGTCTTTCGCTGGCGTTCGGAAACCATTGATCACGGTGAGCGGAACCAACGAGTATCCCCAGCTTGAATCGAGGTGAAAAGCGACCTGGTAGTGGCATTTGCCCGGGCTGTCAAACGGAATTTCGGACGAGTTGTAGACTATAGTGAGTGTCGGACTTTAGCATGGGGGCTCGGGAAGAGCATACAGCGCGCTTTTCCAATTATTTCATTTGTATATTAATAAGGCTAGCCGATAGGCTCCGCGAAGGTTAATTCGCCACTGAATCAATTGTTGCTCCAAGGAGATTTTATTATGCGACTCTCGACGCACTTCGTGATTGCAATCATCGGCATCGGATTACTTGCGGGGCAAGCAGCATCCAAATCCAAACCTATGCAGATCTACGCGGTCGACGTTGAGGGAGGACAAGCCACTCTGATTGTCAGCCCCTCGGGACAGTCTCTTCTAATCGATGCCGGCTGGCCCGTCTCGAGAGACGCCGATCGCATCTTGGCCGCAGCCAAACTGGCCGGCGTCAAGCAGTTGGATTATGTGCTGATCACGCATTACCATCGCGACCATGTGGGCGGTGTGCCCCAGCTCGCAGATCGCATCCACATCGGCACTTTTGTAGACCATGGACCCAACCTTCAAGACGTCAAAGAGCCGCGCGAAGATTACGCCGCCTACCTAAAGGTGGTGGCAAATGCTCATCGCGTAATCGCGAAGCCGGGCGACACCATTCCGATCAAGGGTATTACCGTGCAGGTCTTGAGTTCTGCAGGTGAGCACATTACCGATTCCTTGCCCGGAGCAGGCAAAGCAAATTCGTATTGTGGATCCGATCCTGAGCCCCCTACCGATCCCGGAGAGAACGCGCGTTCGTTGGGCACGTTGATCACTTACAAGAACTTCCGCTTCCTCGATCTTGGAGATCTGACCCGAAAGAAAGAATTGGAAGTATTTTGTCCCAAGAATCTGGTTGGGACGGTAGACCTTTTTCTGGTTTCTCATCATGGGTTTTCCGAATCGAATTCGAAAGCGATGGTTTGGGCACTCCAGCCGCGAGTTGCGATCTTGAATAATGGTGCCCACAAAGGAGGTAATCCGGTTGCCTGGCAAATAGTCCATGATTCTCCGGGATTAGAGGGTTTCTGGCAGTTGCACTATGCGGTGGATGGTGGCCCAGATCACAACGTAGCGCAAGAGTTCATCGCGAACCCGGATGAAAATCGGGACGACGGCAACTACATCAAGGTGTCGGCGCAGCCCAATGGCAGCTTTACAGTAGTGAATTCCAGAAACAATGAAACGAATACTTACACGAGATGAACGTTTGAATCCCATGCCGCCGGCTTTCGCGGCTTGCGGCAGGGAACTAACCGCTGACCATTAACCGAGGTACGATCCGAGGTACGATGTGCGAGATACGATCTCCGAGCCACGATCTGAGGTGCGATGATCTCACAACCCGTTTGCGTTGCTCCGACTGGTGACCGATGTGGCGAAGGCGCTGTTTGGCACGCGGCACATGCGGGTGTTTACTGGACGGACATCAACCGGTTCTTGATTCATCGTTTCACCCCAAACGACCAATGCGTCCGGACATGGTTTTTCGATGAGCCGGTAACCGCTATCACACTGACCGAACGCGATGACGTCCTTGCGGTGGTTCTCGGCTCGTGCGTGATCCTGTGGGAACCCGCCACCGATATTCGGCACGAGCCCAGGTTCCGCCTCGAAGATTGGCCCAAAGTTCGTCTGAACGAAGGCCGTGCCGATCCGCGGGGTTCGCTTTGGATCGGCTCCATGCGCAACAACGTGAACGCCGATGGCTCAACCGGCAAGGCTGGTGGCCAGGATGGGATTCTTTATCGCCTCGATCCGGATCGCCGGGTCACGATTCACCGGAGAGATCTGGGCATCTCGAACACTCTGGGCTGGAGTCCAGATCGCCGGCGTCTCTATTTCGGCGACACGCTGGCGAACACGGTGTGGTCCTATGACTATGATCCAACCACCGGAGATGTCATAGGCGAGACCCCGTTTCTCCGGGATTTCCCGCGCGGCCTGCCGGATGGCTCGGTCGTCGACGCCGAAGGTTATCTTTGGAACTGCCGGTTCTTTGGCGGTTGTATCGTGCGGGTCGCACCCAACGGAAAAATCGATCGTGTAATCGAGATGCCCGTTCAAAACATCACGACCTGTACCTTTGGCGGCCCGAACCTAAAAACGCTCTACATTACTACAGCGGCATCCGAAGCGCCGCCAAGGGACCGGTTGGCGGGCGGACTTTATGCGCTTGAGTCTGAAGTTCCGGGACAACCGGAAAACCGGTTTCGCGCATTCGCCTAACCAGTGTCGTGTCCCGTAAGTTCGTACCAACTTCTTCGCTCATCCTGAGCGAAGCAAGGGACCTCTATGTATTTTGTTTGCACCACGAGCAAAGTTTAGAACTCCAGAATCGTCTGCGTGTAGATCTCGGCAGCAAGCCGCACCTGATCCAGTTCCACGAATTCGTCGGCCCCATGAGCCCGATCGATGCTTCCAGGCCCGAAGATCACGCTGGGAATGCCGGCGCGGGCCAGCTTGCTGGCGTCAGAACCGTAAGGAACTCCTTCCAAGCTGGCACAGCCAGCCACTTCCTGCGATGCCTTCGATACCGTCTGGACGATTCTTTCTGAAGGCGATGTTTCGAGAGGATAGTCCTCAACCATGGGAGGCTCCATCTTAACGTCCATTTCGCAGTCCGCTTCCCGCAATTCGGCGATGAGCCTGTCGATCTCCCCGTAAGCTGACTCCTTTGTTTCTCCGGGCAGCAGGCGCCGATCCACTTCAATCGTGCACGAATCCGGGACCTGGTTGACCTGAAGCCCACCCTGGATAACACCAACATTAATTGTGGGCGAACCCAGAAGTGGATGCTTCTGCTTCTCAAATATCGCGGGTAGCCTTTCGTCCATAAAACCAATTAGTTTCGCCATCTTTGAAACCGCATTAGTCCCGAGATGGGGTTTGGAACTGTGCGCGGCATGGCCACGGGTTCGTATGCGCCAGCGCAAGACTCCCTTCGACGCCACGACAATAACCAAATTGGTCGGCTCCGCCACGATCGCTCCATCCGCGCTCACTCCCTTCTCGAGAAACTTGACCACGCCACGGTAAAAATGCTCCTCGTCGACCGCGGCCACCAAATAGACCGCGGCTCTTGGTTGAACCTTTGAGTCCCGCACGATCTTCAAAGCGTGCATCATGGCAGCGAGGCCGGCTTTGGTGTCGCAGCTTCCCCGCCCGTACATCCGATTTCCATCGCGCAACGGCTGAAATGGCGGTTTACTCATACCGATTTCCGAGGCAGTGTCCATATGAGCCTCAAAAATCAAGGTGTGCCCACCCGGTTCGCCTTCGAGCCTGCCAATGACATTCGGACGACCTTCAAAGACGGGTTGGATTTCAAACGGAATGGAGTTCCGCTGGAAAAATCCAGCGACGTATTCAGCCACGAGAGCCTCTCCCGGCCCTCCTGGATATGCTGGATTTACGCTGTTAATGGAAATCAGATCCGTCAGAGTGCGGAGCAGAGCTTCCGGGTCCAGGCGAGATCTCACGCTGATCGAATCCATGCACACCTTGACCCGCGACCGAAGTACGGCCCGCGAGAACTAGTAAGGCGTCCCGGCGATAATGAAAGCAGCATTCGAATCGCTTGCGCCCGAGTCGGTAAAGTCAGCGTTGAACTTGCGGGCGGTTTGATAACGAAACGCTCCTTACGAAATCATCGGGACGGCTTACTAGTCTCGTCTGCCTTGCCGAAGTTTCTCGAGTTGCTGCAGCGTCACATTACCGCCGCTCATCACGACGACAGCCTTTCCCCTTCTCATGGGGTTGGAAAGGAGACCAGCAAAGCTCGCCGCCGCGGAAGGCTCAACCAGAACCTTGGCATGCTCCAGAAGAAACCATGTCGCATCCAGAATCTCGCGATCGCTAACCAGAATCACCTTGTCCACAAAACGACTAGCGACCGAAAAATTCAATGTCTCTGTGATCTTGGCGGCTAATCCGTCGGCTATCGTCTCGACTCTTTCCAGGGCCACGGGTTTCCCATGCCGAAGTGCTTCCGACATAGTATTGGAATGTTCAGGCTCGACGCCGTATACACGAACCGTCGGCTGTTGCTCTTTAATCGCCACCGAGATGCCCGAGATCAATCCACCGCCGCCGATCGGGACGTACACCTCTTCCACATCCGGCAAATCCGCTACAATCTCCAATCCCAATGTGCCCTGGCCAGCGATCAGCGCCGGATCTGCGAAAGGATGGACCTGCGCATAGCCGTGCCGCTCGCTGAGTTCGTCGACTTTCATCTGCCGCACGTCCGAAGTTATTCCATGTTTGACGATCTCGGCGCCAAGTTTCTTCAGCAGGGAGACTTTGTGCGGGTTGGCATTCTCAGGGAGCACGACGACGCATCGCGCTCCCACGCGTGATGACGCATACGCGACTCCCAATCCATGATTCCCGCTGCTGGCACATATCAAGCCGCGCTCGCGTTCCTCGGGGGCAAGGCTTGTCACCTTGCTCAGCGCGCCACGGACCTTGAATGCACCCGTCCGTTGCAAGTTCTCAAGTTTGAGATATACCGGAATGCCTGCTCGGTCGCTGGCCGCATCACAAAGAACCAGCGGTGTGCGGATGATGTCTGACTCAATCCGCCCCACAGCCGCACGAATATCAGCCAGGGTGATAGCCCGGACTCCCGTGACTTGCTGGTTCATGATGATGACGAAACCATCAGCGATGCGCACGTCGAGTAAGCCAGTCGGCGACGGCGATGACTTTCATGCCGGGGAATCGGATTCCCTTAGCGACCCACCGGAGATACAACCGTCGCTCAATCTCTACCATTTGGCTGAAAGATCAGAAACTGACTTTCAGCATAAACTGAATCTCTCTCGGATCACTGGCGGTCGTGCTCGTGCCGAATAGAGATCCAGCGGATAGGTTGGCTGTTGGCAGACCAAAGATGGGGTGATTAAATAGGTTAAAGAACTCGGCGCGAAAGTCAAAATTAAACCTTTCTGCACTGCCCAGCCGCTTTCCGAGCATGTAGTTGAAAGTAAAATTGGGCGGCATTCTCACGAAATTTTCTGGGTAATTCCCTAAGACCAGCCCGGAGGAAGGATCCACCGCAGTCGGTACCGCGAATGCGGCGGGATTCAAAAATCCTCTGGCCGGTGTATTGCCAGAGATGTAAGGAGAAACGCCCGCAACGAGATTCGGGAATTGATTGAAGGTTTGATCGCCCGTGTCTCCTCCTGTGGTTATATTGAAGGGCGCTCCAGTCGAAGCTTGAATGATCCCGGAGGTGGTCCATCCACCGAAAACGTTCTTGACGACCTCGTTCGAACCGGTAAGGCGCGGTAGTTGGTACACAAAATCGGCCGAAAAGTTATTTCGAACGTCGACAGCCAAAGTACCCCGCGAAAGGTTCTTAGTATTGTACGGCGGCGGGCCATAGGCCTGGATTTGATCGCTGCCGAAACTTACAGCAGCACTCACCTGATCATAGCCAGTCTCAAGACCTGTCGCGTGCCCCCAAGCGTAAGACAGATCGTAAGCAAGATTGTTCGAAAGTCGACGTCTTACAGAGGCCTGCAACGCATTGTAATGATCACCATATCCGTTTATTACCTCATTGATCGCTCCAAAGGTTGGATCTGTACGAGTTCCAATGAGAGGATTGAAGTTATTCGGGAGTAACGAGCCAGGCACGTGGACACCGTGATTGCCTACGTAACTCACGGTAACTAGAGTTCCCTGACCAAACTGGTGTTCAACCGCAAGATTATACTGCTCTGTGTATAAATCCTTTGAATTGGGATCGAGCTCAAACCGGCCTAGTGTGGTGTTAGCTTGCACCAGGATCGCGGGATCGAACGGATACGAGAGATCCGGAAAATCGGTGGTTGTTATCGAGAACGGGTGTACAGAATTCAAACCCAGCACGTCACCCTCTTGGCCACTTACGTGCGTGCCGTAGAACAGGCCAAACCCGCCTCGTACCACGAACGCATTTTTTGGCATCTGCCAAGCAAATCCAACCCGCGGTCCAAAATCGTTGTTCGAGTTGTAAAGCTGCGCGCCCGGCGGGCTGAATGCAGAGAAAGGATTACTAGTGGAAATGTTCATCGCATAGTTCGGGTCTGAATCCTTAAAGACCCCAAAATTGTCGTAACGCAACCCAAGGTTTAGCGTAAGATTGGGCGTAGCTCGATAGTCTTCCTGCACGAAGAGACCCACTTGGTTATAATGTAAGTGTTCTGGTAGCGAGTACCCGGTTGTCCCAAAAGTTGAGTTGAGAGCATCTGGATCATCGGCAGCGAAAGCTGCAAGGGTTGGAAAAGCCATATCAATATATTCTGCTTGCGCCTGCCCGCTCCTCAAGTAAACGTAATTCCCTCCAAACGACAGCGTGCTCTTCCCCTTGACCCATGTGACCTTATCAGTCAACTGGGGCTGAGTATTGCCGAGCTTCTTACTATTTCCTCCCCCTTGGATAGTCACCCCGGGGACCGTAAGCAAGGGTAACTCGAAATCGGATACGTTGGTTGGCCCTATCCTTCGTCCTTGCAGAAATCGATTGAGTCCGATGTTGAAGTCATTCAAGAACGTGGGCGAAAAAACGTGATTCCACCCCACCACAACATTCTGGTGTGTTTCCGGCTGACTGTTATCAGTACCCGGGAAAATCGCCGCTCCGTTCCCAGTCGTCGCAACGCCGCCGTGAAGTCGACCGCCATTCCACGTATATGCCACAAAAACTCTGTCTTTCGGCGAGAAATCAACATCGACGCGCCCGGTCACGAGGTTCTGGTTTGTCACTGATAGCACATTGTGGGCGTAGATCCCTATGTCAGGGTTTCCAGCTATGGCCTCTGTAGGAAGGGGAGTGAGGGTGAGGAAAGGGGTCAGGCGAGGATCGATAGTCGCCCGAAAGGCTGCAGTGGGAACATCCGCGAAGCCGGGGTATGGAAGATTGATTCGCTGCCCTTCGTAGCTGCCCATGAAGAAGATTTTGTTCACTTTGATTGGACCGGTAACAGTGCCGCCAAAATCATTTTGTTTCAAATCCCCTTTGGTTACCGCGAAAAAGTTGTTGGCATCAAGAGCACCGTTACGAAAGAAATCATAAAAATCGCCATGCAACTTGTTTGTTCCGGTCTTCGAGACAATATTCACATAACCGGACGAGCCCTTGGTATCGGCCGAGTAGTTCCCTGTTTCAAGGTCGAACTCCTGGATGGCGTCCACGCTTGTGACGGACAGATTAAAGTTATTACCGGCGAAGTACTGCGCATCGCCTCCGATACCGGCCTCCATCCCATCAAACATCAACTTGTAGCCGTTCACGTTCTGGCCGTTGATCGTGTATTGGACAGAGGGGCCCGATTGCTGGTGGTTAGTCTGTATCGAAGGGCCCAAAAGGCCTAGCTCAAATGGGCTCCGGCTGTTTAAAGGCAGGTTATCAACTTGATCAAGGTAGACCTGTGCCTTGGTCGCCGCCTCTTGGGTTTGCAGACTCTGCACCTCGCCTTTGACCTCGATCGTTTCTTGCACACTGCCGGGTGTGAGTGTCATGTCAACCGAGAGTTGTTGAGTGCTGGTCAAGGTAATCGCCTCCTGCTTGAGCGTCTTAAAGCCCTTAGCAGTCACCTCGAGTGTGTAAACTCCATAGGGCATGGCGGGGAGGCTGTAAGAACCGCCTTCTGTCGTTATACTTTCCTGACTGTAGCCCGTGTCGTTATTGGTAGCCACAACGCGGGCTTCTTTTACGACCGCGCCCGATTGATCGTAAATCCGACCGATGACGGTTCCGGTTAGCACTTGCGAGTACGAATTTCCGGATAGCGATAAGAGGCAAACCAGGCACCAAACCGCGTAACACAAGGTCCATTTCAGGTGTGGACTTTTTGTATCCATTTGGAAATACCTCCCTGTTCCCGCTATATTTGAGCCGATTTGCTGTGCCCTTCGCGTCGCTACACCAAAAGGGATCGCCAGGTCAGCCAAAAACTAGCTCTTGTTCAAACGTGCATGAAGGTATAGGCGAAACGTTCGTGTTGTCAAGCATTTTTTTACTAACCGAAGAAAGTGTCGATCGAGATTGTTGATTGTAGCTATTTACTTCACGGATGTATTAAATTGGAGTGCGCAGACTATGGATTATGGTAGCCGCCGCTTTGGCAAATTTCGGTGTCAACCACCCCCAGAATGACGCGCGTCTCTCGTCGGAGACCTGGTTACGTTCGGGGTTTCCACTTGGAATCGCGCCGTGGCTGTCTACAATTCGTTGGGTTGCAGGCAGATCTGGCTGTACACATTTCTGTGCTCAAGGCTTTCCGCGATCACAGCCATGATTAATTCCTTACGGAGGGCTGGTAGAAACTGGAAGGAAGCCGGCGGATGGACGACGACGCGTCGTACCGAAACCGACAACCTGGCTTCCAGCTTCAGGAGTCTTTCACGCAGTGTGCCAACTTGGGCGCGGGCACAAGCGGTGCCGGTAACCCGCAAGCGCAACTCCTCCACGTTTTTTTCGCGCTCCGAAGCCAAGTGAGGCGGTCTTTCATTTCGCGCAAGCTGGCTAAAATCAGGTTGTAGCAGCATTGCAGAGGCTTGTGAAACGACCAGTTGCTTGCTCGGATTCCATTTGGTTGACGCAGGATTTTCGGAGGGATCGAAGTCTCGAAATGGAGGAACCGCATGAGTGGGAAAAGGGTTAATTATCTTTCCATGTCAGGTCTGGATCGACGGGAATTCCTGCAGCGCACAGCGGCAGCAGGGGTTGGCATGGCTCTACCGCCCGGCATCGGTCTTAGAGCTTCGAGTGAGGCTCCATCCGAACGAGTACCACTAGCCTTGGAACCCGCGGAGTGGACGTTTGAAGCGGCCAAGCGTGTTTGGAAGCCGATGACGAGAGCGGTTCAGCACGTAGGCGTCCCGGGCTATGGATGGCAGGCCGGGACTTTTTGGGACGGCGGCTTGCTCATTGGCCCGCAGGGAGAGGCTCGGTTTCTGTCAGACACTGTCTGGCAGCAGGAATCTGGACCGCTTGGTTTTAACCTTCTTGAGGTTGCAGTCGGCTTTGGCGATGCGCCAAAATTCCTGGAACGCCCCTGCATGATGGATTCTCACGTTAAACGTGGCTTAGAGGATGGTCGGCTGCCCATTCCAAATGTCAGGACGGAAGATGGTGATCTAGTTTGGAATGAAACCGTGTGGGCTCATCTTTTTGACCGCAGGATGGAAGAAGGCATGAAGCCACGTCGAGATGATCTGCTAGTGATTCATGCGCGGTTCAAGGTGAGAAACACGGGCAGTAGTAGCCGAATAGGACATTTGTGGTTGCATTTCGGCGATACAAGCCAAGTGATTCTAGGTTATAAGGCTGGGCGGGGCGATGAACTAGGACAAGCACTTCCTCATCATTTCGAGGCGCCATTTGGAATCGCTGAAAACAAATGGTTCGGGCCCCCTTTCGGAGTCTTGGAAAGGGACATTCGCTACGTAATAAACACGCCGACGAAAGGTGAAGTCCTTTGGCGCGAGAACGTGGCTCCGCCGGTTGGGATGAAGAATCCGATCGAGAGAGCTATCGAGTGGCGGGTCCCGCTGGCGCCCGGCGAGGAGGCTGAGTGTCGACTGATTATTCCCTATGGGCTTGTCGATCGAGAAGTCGCCAAGAAGCTCGCCGGCCTGGACACCGATAGCTTGTGGAAGGACGTGCGGAGTTTCTGGACGGGTCTCGCAGACAGAACAACGGGTTCGATGACCACACCGGACAGTTTTGTAAACGACTATCTGGCGGCCGTAGTGGGACAAATGACGCAGCAAATCGCGTACCGCCACGCGGGAAGCGTTTGGATGTATAAGACCAGCCCCAACTTTTACGAGGAATACTGGCCTATAAGCGGGGCTTGGCCACTCCCGGCTTTAGATCTAAGAGGTTTGACCGAATACTCTCGTCCCGTAATTCAAAGCTTCATCGACACCCAAAGTGATGATGTTAGCGCCCTGAGAAAGGACCTCACGCCAGGAAAGCAGGGAGAAGTTTCCGGGGAAGGGTTTGCGGTACGACCGGGGTTCATGGGCAATTTCGGCGGATGGACCGCGCACACTCTGCTCATGAGTCATGGCCTCGAACTTTGGGCGCTTGCTTCTCATTGCCGAATCACGCGCGACCGCGAGTGGATGGGCACCGGGCCCCGGACGCCGCTGCAAGCCGTTCTGGACGCATGCGACTGGATTGCTGTACAGAGGCGGCGAACGATGCGCGAGGAAAACGGCCGGAAGGTGCGACATTGGGGACTCTTACCCGCGGCAGCGACGCACGATTGGCTGTCGGGCAACACCCTTTGCAACGATTCCACTTCCATCTTCGGAATGATTGAATCGGTTCGCTTGCTGCACGAGATTGGCCACCCACGAGCGGAAGAGATTGCCGGCGAACTGAAGGAATATCGTACTTGTCTTCGCGACCGCTATCGAGAGGCACGAGACAGCGCCCGCCGTCTGCCGATGCCGGACGGTAGCGAGATCCCCTACGTTCCCCGCGATGTCAATGAACTGGATTGGGCACAGACCGATTGGACTTACACGTATGCCGGTCCCATTCGGGCGGGGGCATGGGGTGCGTTTGATCCCCATGATGAACTCGTTGATCAAACCCTGGCATTTATGGCGGCCGGCATTCCCAGGGACAAAGGGTATTACCTTCAACTGTTGAACGACTCGTTTGCTCACCCCACATCCGACAGCAACTTTCTGGACGTCGATGATCCAAAAGCCCCTCGCCATTTCTTCTGGAGGCACTATGTTGAGTACGAAACAATGTGGCCCATAATTTCCGATCTTTTCCTTGAGCGGGATGATATTGAGCAGTTCTTCGAATGGCTCTTCAACGACCTCGCCATTGCTGTTCATCATGATTTTCGGGTGGGCGTTGAATCGTTGGATGGGACTCCGTCGTCTGCGCCGGGTGACGGTGTACGTTGGATGGCAATTCGGAAGATGTTCATCAACGAACGTGGTGGACACGATGGTTCTCAGCAGTCGTTGTGGTTCCTTCAGGCGATTCCACGCTGCTGGCTTAAGCCCGGCTCCCATCTTTCAATTCAACAGGTGGGAACACGTTTTGGCGGCCACGCAGATGTAAACGCCGACGTGAACCAGGACGGGAATTCGATTGTGGTCACTGCCCAGTATGACTTGGTGGTTAAACCCGCCGAAATCCTTATGAGGCTGCGTTCAGGTGATGGCCGCAGTCTGACCTCCGCTCGCGTAAACGGAGCACCGACAGAAATTCTGAAAGGCGACACGATTCAGTTGCCATCTGGTCTGAGCGGCGAACATAAGGTTGTGGGTTATTTTGGATGAGCTAGAATTTTGGGAGCGATTTTTTCGTAAGAATCTCCGAGCGTGTCAATATTCTGCTTTCACGTGTAGCGTTTCCGTGGCCGGATTCAACCGGACGATATCCTTAGCCGTGTCAAACCCGGTATAGCGGAACTCCATCCACTGTCACGGCCCGAATTCGCCTGCCTTGCGGATGGCGTAACCGGATCACGATTTCCTTGGGCGACGAGCGCGTCGGCGAGTCGATCTCGGCTTCGATATACCCATGATCCGCAAAGGACATGATGCGGTAACTCATGGAGCCGAAGTGCGTCGGCGCGTCCCGCACGGAGCTACCGTCATACCATTCTTGAGCCATTGATCGGTGACAAGCGGTGCCAACCAGAGTTCCTCTCCTCGTTCCATGAGCAACATGAAGCGTGTCAGAAGGAGGAAATATCCGCTGCCTTCGGTGCTCCCCCAAGCGCCGGTGTCCGGGGTGAAATCCTCCCAGAAGGTGAGATTCTGCTTGTTGATCTGGGGTGCGATGAAATTGAAGTAAGCTACGAATAAAAGGCTTAATCTCATCTAAGGTCGCATAGATCTCCGGAACGCGGCACAAGTTTGGCTGAACTTTGGAGAATCCCCCCAGATTGAACCAGTCTTTCTCCGAAACGGCGGCGGGAAAATCGTGCCAGCCCTCGCTGAGAAACCAGAAATCCTCCAAATGGTCCACCATCCAGCGAACATCCGGGCTGTTCGGGTCGAGCACTCCGAGCGGTACCATATTCGATGCTCCCAGCTCTACGTCGAAGCAACCGAGAGCCGGGCGATTGTCGTCTTCACCCGGGAAAAATAATCCCATAGTTCCCGGGAAAGGAACCTGCGAAGGATAAGGTAAAACCCAAGTGCCGTTCTGGAGTTGGTTCACAGGCATGCGAGTCTGCGCCCATTCATAGGCCCTAAGGATTTCCCCATGAAAGTCTTTAACGTGCTCCTGGAGCCTGCGGACATCCTCATAACCGATCTCACTGAGCGCCTTGGTAGCGGACTGAAGGCCGTCATAAAAGTATCCGGCCAAGCAAAAGTAGTAACCATACGCGCTCCAATCAGCCGTAACACCGGGTGGCGTGAGCCCGTATTCGGGCAATTTGTTTCCCTTGGGGATCAAGCTTCTTGGTCTTCTCTTTCTGCCGGATGATCCACCAGCAGGAGCGTTCCATTTGAGGCGAAATCTTCCTCAGCCAGTCGATGTCGCGGGTGAGAAGATAGTGATCCCAAATCAATTCCAGGTTCCAACCGATGCCCGCCAATGTATAACCGTCTGAAAGCAGGCCATCGGGTGTATAGCGGGAGATGTAATAGTCGAGCGCGCGATGGGCAAAGTCGTGGAATCCCAGGAGGTCCATGAAGGGACGGTATAGTAGAGAGCATTCAAACCCCGGTAAGTTGTTGAGGCACCCCACTGCTCGATACGTTTGCCGTCTGCCTCATTACGGGAGGAGATCAGGCAGTGGACCTGCGAAGAGCGGATGATATTCATCAACAGAGGATCCGGCAGCTCGATCTGTGTGCCGGATCGCAGGATGTCCGCCCAGTAGGCGGTGACGTCCGCCAGCAAGTCTTCGCTACCCCTGAGCTGGGAACACTCCTCAATCTCCATTTCCCATCGCGGAAGGTATGCCCAGCACTTCGCTTGCTTCGTCGGGGCAATGTGCCTTCCAGGCGCAAGACGTCGCCTTCGACAGTGGCTCGCAGAGGGAAAGAATCAGCCGTGTCGAGGAACGCCAGAATCTTTCCAACCCTCTGAGCGACCGCGCCTCCAGACACAGACTTTAGAGGGAGGCGCGGGCGCTTCTCAGCCAGCCAAGCGCTGCGCTGCGCTTCCAACCCATACTCGAGATATTTCCAATCCGAGGTCACACTGAGCTCCAGGGCGACGTCTGCGGGCCGTGACGAGGAGTTTTCGATGCAGTACTCCACCACGCCGAGGGGCTGTTGGTTTAGCCAAGCAAGCGGCGATGAGGGATCGTTCTTTCCGTAAGGAACGACGAACGTGGTCTGCCTGTAGGTTATGCCACTCTCTTGGGCAGTTCGGACCGGTATCGGCAACCACCCACCATGCAGCTGGGTTGTGAACTCCAGATTCTTGCCCGCACCCCACGTTGAACCTAACCCATCGGAAACTGTACCGTGAGATTCGATAAGAACGGTGCCGTCCGGTTCGAGGATCAACTTGGCATTTTCGCAGGCGAGCGACAGGAGCATGGGCCCGCTATCCTGGATGGAATGATGCGCCTTCTCCATCGCCTGCGCGAGCGTCTGGTCGGGCATGTCGCGGACACGCTCGAGGACGGTCTTCTTTCCTGCAATTTGTTTCTGGTACTGAGCCAGAGAGACCGCATCCGAGCCGCTGGCCAGGAAAAGCCCAGCCTGGGGAATATAGACGCATTCGTGCTGAAGGACATCATTCACGGCCACCGAGTACGAGCCAGTCGGAAGACGAAACCGTAACAAGGTGCGCGTCGACCCGGGAGGTGGATTCTTTTTTACATACCGCAGATTCAGACCGAGAGGCTTGGACAGATCCCAGGGAACGCGCGTGGCAGGGATGGGCTCGAGCGTTTCACCGTTATATATTCGATCTCGCCGGATTGACCGGCAACCGGATGTTCTAACTCTATCCGCAACTCCGCAGTATCCCAAAGATCGTCCGTGAAGGTCCAGAGACGGCGAATAGCGATTTTGTCCGCAGTCGGGGGGAATATCCAGCGCACCTTGTGTACGGATTCGCGAGCCCCGGGAGTAGCCTTCAAGTCCACGCCGAGACGCCAGCGGTCATTTTGATGTTCGATGGGGCCCGGCAATGTTACCCAACGTCCCTGCCAGAGGGTTTCGACAATCGTGTCGAAGCTGTCGGCCGCCCCGTCTACCGTATTTGTGCCCACCCAAACCTGTACTTTGACGCCATCCACTGAAGGTATACGGGAAGAATCGGCAAACTGCAATTCCAAACTGTTGATCGGGCGTCGCTCCCACCAGACGATGCCGATGGAACCCATTCCCTCTTCTGTCACCGGGACGACATAGCTGCCATCCGAAGCATGGGCGAGAGCCGTTTCCAGGAACAGATCCTTCGCCTGGTACTCCTCAACGCGCCCGCTACTAGTACCATCGATACGTGTCGGATCCGAAGTCACGACCCGGGCAAAGCGCGCGATATCCACCGACCCTTCGCGGTTGGCCGGGGCATCGCTAAGCCAGGCCAGCAGTCTTGTACTTGCGCGTCTCCGCGAACAGACTTCAGCACGGCCTGGCCGAGGCGAATGCTGCAGGCACCTCTCCGAAACAGGAAAATGCGGCGATTATTCACGGTTTTGCTCCTTGAAATTATGCAACTGGTAGATAACCGCTCAAATCACACAGTTACAGCACAAATGAGTCTTTAAAGTTGGCCCTGCGACTGACGCCAGAATTCCGCAATGAGCCGGTTGACCTTCGTGGCAGCTTCCATCTGCACCATGTGGCCGCTGCCGGAGAGAACCTGGACTGCGAAGGTTCCTCGGTAGATCCCGTGCGTGCGACACTGGCAAAATTCGGTCTTCCGCTCCCCAGATCACGAAACGGGCATTGCCAAAGCACTGATCTGATCACGCAGGACGAGGGCTTGGCGTCCGTCCGGGCAGAATCGACTGGCGATCGTGCGCAATGACGATTCCACGCCGTCCAATCGCTTGAACTTGCAGCACATCCTCAATTAGTTGTCGGGTGACGAGTTTTCGGTCAGCGAAGAGCTTTTCGATCTGAGGCAACAACTCCTTTCGTCGCTGTGCGGATATGAACCCTTCGATGTACTCGATATCGATCTCGGAACCCAGGCCAGCGCTCGCGACCAATACCAGCGAGGAAGAGCGAGCGGGATGGACAAGCGCGAACTGGATGGCGATAGCTCCGCCCATCGAGTGCCCTACCAGATGAACCTTATGCAGACCCAGAGAATCGAGAAACCCACGCACGTCCTCAACGAATTCATCTAACGTTCCGCCACCAACCTGCTTCGAGGAGCCGCCGTGACCACGAAGATCCAAAGCATAGATGGAGAGTTGATCCGCCAGCGCTTCCTGATTGAAGAGCCAGGTCTGGAGATCTCCTCCGAATCCGTGAATCAGAAGTGCTGCCTCTTCGCCTTCGCCCCGCTTTAGATAGCAGAGAGACTGTCCACCTACCTGAACCTGAATGGTTGACGAAGCGAAATCCGCCTGAACGGTTTCCGCCAGCACGAACCGAGCTTTGAAGTCTACGATGAACGCATCGATCTCCTTGTCGGGAACCGTGGCATCGGCGATCACGGCAACAAGGCCGGCGACCGGCACCAGATCATTTTTCCGGGCCAGAATACGACGCAGGATGCCGGAAGCGGGCGCTTCAAGAGGACTAAAGATCTTTTCGGTTTCGACCCCCACCAATTCGACGCCAGATTCGATACTCATGCCCTCCTGGACGAGCCAATCGCCAATCTTACCCTCCGCCATGGAGAGGCCCCACTTCGGCATAGTCAGGGGATGAATCATTGTCATGCCTTGTACCCGATGGTTTCCCGAACCGCATCGGCAACTTTGCCAGCATCGGGGATGTATAAGTCCTCCAGCACGTCGCTGAAGGGTACCGGCGTGTGCGGCGGCGTAACCATCCGGATTGGGGCCTTGAGGGACGCGAAGGCGCGCTGCGCGACCAACGCGGATATGTCAGTGGCCATGTTGCAGCGCGGGTACGCCTCGTCTACTACCACCAGCCTTCCCGTCTTCTCAACGCTTTCGAGAACACTGTCTTCGTCGAGCGGCGATGTGGTTCGCAGATCAATCACGTCGCACGAGCACCCTTCCGCGGCGAGCGCATCCGCAGCCTTCGAGGCAATGTCGACCATTCGACCAAGCGTCACGATCGTCACATCAGATCCCTCCCGAACGAAATGCGCCTCTCCGAACGGGATCGCATAAGGTGCCTCGGGAACCTCACCTTGCATTGAGTAAAGCAGCTTGTGCTCAAAAAAAATGACCGGATCATTGTCGCGAATTGCCTGGATCAGTAGGCCCTTGGCGTCGTAAGGAGTCGATGGGATAACGCACTTTAGCCCCGGAATGTGAGTGAAGAGCGGATACAAACATTGCGAGTGTTGCGCGGCAGCGCGCAAACCAGCGCCGTACATCGTGCGCACGACCAGTGGCGTCACCGCCTTTCCGCCAAACATGTATCGGAACTTTGCGGCTTGATTGAAGATCTGGTCGAAACAGACGCCCATGAAGTCGACGAACATCAGTTCCACGACAGGACGCAGCCCGGTTGTTGCAGCGCCGATGGCAGCGCCCACGAAGGCCGATTCGGTGATCGGTGTATCCATCACGCGGTCTCCGAACTTATCCCAAAGTCCCTTGGTGACGCCAAGTACCCCGCCCCAAGCGTCCATCCGGCCGTCCGTGCCGCTTCCGCCAGCGACGTCCTCACCTAGGAGGATGACCTTGGGATCCCGTTCCATCTCTTGCGCTAGTGCTTCGTTGATAGCCTGCTGAAAACTGATTTTCCTACCCATGCTCTGGCCTCCTGTGTCTCAGTACGAAAGGTGCACGTCTGTGAGAAGGTCCGCCGCGGACGGTCTTGGTGCTGCCTTGGCTTTCCTAACCGAATCCTCGATCACAGCCAACACCTCCTTGTCGATCTGTTCGAGTTCGGGGCAATTCAGCAGTCCCGCCGAAGTTACCTTCTGAGCGAAGCTCGTGAGGCAGTCTCGGGCTTCACGGATTCTCTTAACTTCGTCGGGCGCCCGGTAGCTCTGCGCGTCACCCTCGAAGTGGCCGTAGTACCGGCTCACCTTGCACTCGACCAGCGTCGGTCCTATTCCTTCCCGAGCACGCCGTACCGCCTCGGAGGCAACTTCGTAGACGGCAAAGAAATCGTGCCCGTCGACGAAGACTCCCGGCATGTTGAAGCCACCCGCACGGTCGGAAAAGTTGTGGCACGCTCCGGCGTACTTGCAGGACGTGGCCTCTGCGTAACCATTGTTCTCGATGACGAAGACACAGGGCAGCTTCCATATCGACGCAAGATTAAGGCTCTCGAGCGTGGTTCCCTGATTCGCGCCGCCGTCGCCAACGAACGATACCGCTACCCCCCCGGTTCGCAGGGTCTTGGCGGCAAGCGCGGCACCGCAGGCTAGCGGCGGTCCGCCGCCCACGATGCCGTTGGCGCCCAGCATACCTTTGGCAAGATCGGCGATGTGCATAGAGCCTCCTTTGCCCGCGCACAGACCGCTCCTCCTGCCGTAGATCTCCGCCATCATGCCGTGGACATCGCATCCCTTGGCGAGACAATGGCCGTGGCCCCTGTGCGTGCTCGTGATCTTGTCGCGCTGGTCGAGATTCATGCAGAAACCTGTGGCGATGGCTTCCTCACCGGCGTAGAGGTGAACGAACCCCGGTATCTCGCTAGTCGCAAATTCGATGTGAATCCGCTCTTCAAACTCGCGGATGACCTTCATCGTCCGATATGCTTGCAGTAGCTCCGACCTGTCCAATTTCATATACGATTCCTTCCTCTTGATCCTGACCCAGCGTCCTCCAAAAAGAGCCCGTCACGGAAAGCGGTGGCCCTTGCCTTCTCCACGTTGATCGCGAACGCGGCCCCAGGGATCTGTCGAGGAGACCCTGGAGACCTGTTGGTAGTCATGCAGCGACCGCTCACACGCGGACAACTGTAGGAAGTGGTTGTCGCGCGTGACATTACCCGTGGTAATGCGCTCGCTTGTACAAGACTCAAACTACTAGCCCCAAGAGAGAAGGGCCATGGCGACGACACCGCAGGCGATCCCCCACCTTTCGCGCGTCGTTATGATCTGCCGAAGCACGAGACTGCCGATTACGACACCCATAACAATAGGTAGTCCATTAGTAATCGGGTAAACAATTAAGCCTGCCTGGGCACTCCCCTGTCCCACGAAGTAGAGGGCCACAATCGTGAGCATAATCCCCGAGCAATGGGTAAACGCCCCAAGCGCCGCTACCCAGTAAATGCCTTTCTGACGGCTGAAGTTTTCTCGTAGGATCACCTTATACAGAAGCGTCATCAGGGTGCTGAGAGCGTAGAAGTAAAATGTAAACAATGCGCCAAGTGTTTCCGGTACAAAGCGAAGGAGTATGACAAACCAGCCATTCAAGAGAAAGGCGACGGCGATCCATCGGACCCACCCCGGAGTGAAGTCAACTTTCTTTGCCCCGACGCCGCCGATAAGAAGGATAGCCAAGATAGTGAAACCGAAACCTACACCCTTGGGGAATGAGAATGCGTCATGAAAGTGAAAGATCGAGAGGCATACCGGCACTACCACGGAGAGATTAAGTATGGTCCAGTTTGCTGCGACATCCCGTTCGCGGGACGCGGTAAGATAAGCCCATAAAGTGGCGAGATAGACCACGGCACCGACGAATGCCAGCATCAGGATGTGTGGCTCAATGAAAGCCACCCGCAGAACCAGAACCATGGCTAAACCCAAGAGCGTGCCACAAAGCTGCTTGTACATCATGAAATCCCACTTGGGATATTCCCTCTTAGCCGCAAGCTCGAAGGCGACTCCGAGAAAGCCATAAAGTGTCGCGGCCAATAATGCGAGAACGATTCCTTTAGTCATTTGTCGGGATTCGCCGAATTCAATACTTCGCAATAACAGCCATTTCCCCCGCGTCGACAGGAACTTCTATCCATTCCTTCTGGGGATCGAATCGGGTCCACGGGTGATTGTTGATTGTCACATGTTTGATCATTGCCTTTTCTGGATGACGCAGCCGGAGATACAGGGTTCTTGGAGGCTGTCTGTTCGGGGGAACCACTTTGGCCTCGATTTCCCCTTCTTTTTCGCGGGACTGGATCGAGTAGGACAATGTGCCAAAGTAGGTTGGCACCTTATTCACCACAATCCGCTGCCCATCTCGCAGCCATTCTCGAGGTGTCCCTCGCGCCAGGAAGAGGTCATTTTTCATTTCCATGACGAGCATGAAACGAAACTGATGAAAGAACCAGGCTTCCTCGTGCGTCTTATGTGGTTCACCACCATCCTCGTCAAGCTCTTCCTGGAAGGTCAGGGTCATAGGATCGGCGATGGTCAGCAACGTGTTAAAAAAGCCTCGTAGAAAATTCGGGATCTCGTCACGCTGCAGATATGCATCTTGATAATGCACGTAGTAAGGCTGCAATTTCTCAAAACCGCCAATGTTAAACCAATCGGTACTGAGCTGGCTCAGATCTATGCGCGACTGTAGAAGCGGGGGTGTGAACATAAAAAAACGATCCTCGAGGCAATTCAACATCCAATCCGCTTCTGGACTATCCGGTTCGACGACCTCACTCTTCACCAGGTGAAATGGGCCCAAGGTAGAATCGTACGCATAGGCGTGGCGGGCATCGGGATCGACCGAGTCCTTCACGTCACTACTGAAGCCGCGTAATCCCAGATATGAGGGGATGGTTGGAACACCCGTATTGTCGCGAAGGCGAGTGACCGGGGAAATCGCCATGCATTCTTTCAAGACCCGGCGAATCGCTTGAAGATAATCTTCTGCCTCAGCCCCTATTCGTGCAGCGTTTCTTGTGTCCACATCCTGAAGCGCTATGGCCGATTTCTTCAGCCCAAGGTAGAAATAACCGTTCAACATGAAGCTATATTCCCAATCTCGACTGTCGGCGAGGCAACCTTCTGGCGCCAATCCGTAGTGCAGAGGCTTCTTTTCGCCGACGGACTCCTCCATGAGTCGTCGACGCTCTCGAATGATGAAATCGCACCCATCTACAATCTGTTTGGCAACTGCGGAAAGCCATTGTTTATCGCGCGTATAAAGGTAGTGTTCGGCCAGAGCCCACAAAACTGCGCCTTGGTCAACCGTGAAGTTAGGCCAGAAGTTATAAAACCCTCCTTCTTTTGAGAAATAGGCGCCTTCGGGTTTGCTGTCGCCTTGCGTCGACAACCATCCCCGGAGGCAGTTTTGAACGCGATCGTGCATTCCAAGCATATCCATCGCTTGCATAACTGGACTGCTTTCACTTCCGATGCTTCCGTAGCGAAACATCGCAGTATTCGGATAGTTCTCTTTGCGTTTTGCGTCCTTCGTCTGAACTAGGAGGAAATGGTGCACGCTGGCATTGAAGAGGTTTTGCATGTAGCTGTCGGGAACTTCTATATTCATTCCTGCTGCCAGAAGTTTCTTCCAGTAGTTCACTGTAATGACATGAAGATGGTCATAGTCCAGGTGGCGTAATTGCGCAGCATCGGCAAGAGGTACTGGCGTACCCGGTATGACAAGGTCCAACTTAATCTGTTCCCCGGGACGTACCACTTCCCAGAACTTCGCGGCTCCCATGCCGGAGTCTAAGGACAGCGAACCTCTGCCGTGCGTGTCGAAGTGACAGACGGCCAGTTCTCGGCCCTGATCAATCACTACCGCAATGTCCTCGCGGAGGATGGTTGTCCAGGCATTCAGGACGTCTGGCGGGATAGCGTCGTAAGGCATCTCCGATGGTGGGGAATATTCGGGAATTAGAGATACATCGGCGTATTTTTTTACCGACCTGCCTTCCGCAGGCTTCCACGGCTTCACGTAGTATTGCGCCATTTGCGGGACTGGACAATCATTCCTGATTCTTAAGCGGGAAATCATCGACGCGGATTCATCCCCCCGCAACCTGGATTCGTCAAGATCCTCGGACAGCCCCGCCAGGACCGCGTAGTCGGTACGCTCGAATGTCAGATCATTCTCGCTCCACTTCGTAACAATGATTGGCAGCCAGCCCTCTTCCAATTCCTGATGTTTGGCCTCCTCCTCTTGAAAGAGATTCTTGCCCACAAGGGTGGGCTTCTGAAAAAGCATTGGATCCCCAGTAGTGTCAAAGAAGAGTCCGAACTGCGCTCGAAGGGCTTTTCCGAAACTCGGATCACCATATCCAACCACCAAATGGCCATCCGGAGCTATCCCGAATTTTTGGTTATTCGAATCCACTCCAATGAAAGAGAGGCTCACTCGCCTGGCGTGAATATGTTTCCTCGCATTCTCAAGTGTCTGTTCCGGAAGGCGTTCTACAGCGTCGTGAATACGATATTTCTCGGCATTGCGCTCTCTGAACTCAGTTGCTGTCAAACGAACGGCGTTGTTTCGAACGTAGACGCCAGAGTCCGGAATATAGATCGGCTGGTCCTCCAGGATCTCTCCCGGCAAAAAGGAATAATCTCCTGCTGCACAACGGACTGTCAGGACGGTTCTGTCGACATCCATTCCCCAGGTGTAGAGTACACTTGCGACAATTCCGCCGAGCTTCCCATTGCCAGCGACGGAAGACCACTGTCGTGGTCCCCGCATCGTGGTACTGCCGACCGGTTCGACTTTAGCAACTTCGCCGTTGTAACTCTCGAGCGACCCGTCGCAACTCTGTTCTTCTTTGGAATGACCCCATTCAATGAACACTTCTCCCGACTTCCATCGCGAAGGTCCGTAGACCTCGAAACTCGCTATCTCGACTTGCTTTTGATTTCGTAAGAGAAAGCGAATTTTGCAGGTCCTGATTGCAGAAAATGAATATTCCCAAGTTCCCCCGTCTCGTTTGATCGGGATACCCAAGTACTTGCCATCTTCCAGTGCTCGCCACTCGCCCTGCGTGGTGGTAAGACCTTTCCAATATTCCACGCGAGCAAATGCATTCGCCGGAATGGTGTGATCCGTGACGAACTTGAGGACGACCTTATCGACAGTCCGAAACTCTGGCCACTCCACGCCAAGGTCGAATTGCTCCTCTCTCCACGGGAAGTCGAGCAATTTCAAAATTCCACGGGCATTGGCCCCGTACCCCAACGACGTCTGAATCAAGTGGGTAGATTCTGGACTAATCCAAGACTGCAGATCGCCGAAGCTGGCGAGGTCAGCCGGTTGTCCCAAAAGCGCCTCATAGCGGCCCTCATTCTTCGAGTCTGTGGGGTCAGGAAATGCTCCCCATGCCTTAAGCGGACCGGTGCTCACAAGAATCGTCGAAGCACAATTGAACATGAAGCTACGTCGGTTCATCGTTTCCTGCTATATACCCGGGGCCGTGATTTGGTCATATCGGATGGATTTCCTCACTAGAGATTGAAAACAAATGCGAACGAAGAGTGTTCGCAGGGTGAATTTTCCAATCGTCGTTGGCTGAAGGTCTTTCCAGACAGTCCAAGGACGTCAGGCAAAGCTACCGTCGAGAGTTTCCCTTATCAGACGTCAAAATATTAACTTCAATCCGAGCTGCCCCTCCCGTCCCGGTCCGGCACCCTGGCTGTGTCCGAATAAGGCAGGCACTGACATATTGTTGAAGGGGGCTTGGAAATTCGCATGGTTCGTCACGTTGAAGAACTCGGCGCGGAACTGAAGGTTAAACCCTTCCTTGATTGGAGTGTTTTTTACAAGGGCAGTGTCCATTGTAAAGAAGGGAGGCATTCTCAAAGTGTTGTTTCCCATGTTGCCCAGGATCAACCCTGATGCTGGATCCACCGTTGTGGGAACTGCAAAAGCTGCTAAGTTGAGCATCCCGTTGGGTGGTGAAGCTCCAGTGTAAGGGTTGATTCCAGGAACAACGTTCGGCCTCTGCAACAAGCGTTGATCGCCCGTGTCTCCGCCTGTGATGATGTTAAAAGGAGTCCCACTGTAGATCGTAGCTACCCCCGAAAGTCCCCAGCCGTTTGCTAATTTACCTGCCAAACCACTTGAAAAACCAACGTGTGGAGCCTCGTAGTGGAAATCCAGAGCGACCTGGTTACGCACATCGAAAGGAAGATTACCCTTTGACAATAATGGATATATGAAACTTTGGATTTGTTCTGACCCGAAACTGATGCCGGAACTGAGTTCCTGCAAGCCAGTCTCGAGACCTGTGGCGTGTGACCATGTATAGTAACCGTCCACACCAAGCCCGCGCGAAAAACGCCGCCTGTAGGAAAATTGCAGACCATTGTAATGTGTCCAGTAATCGCGTATCTGTTCGTTTACTTGCCCTAGCGACGGATCGGGTCGACTCCCTAAACGTGGGTCGTAGTCATTAGGGTCATATTCACCGGGGACGTGTACACCGTGGTTGCCGACATACGCAAGGCTTACCGAGTCACTAGTTGAGATCTGGTACTGCGTAGTCAGGTTCCATTGTTGCGTGTAAAAGTCACCCGCAGAGGGATCAACAATGTAGCGACCTGGGGCAGAGTAAATCACGGGTGCGTCAGGATTCAGGGGATAAGCCAAACTGGGCAGGTCAACATTCGTCAGATTGAAGGTGTTGATTGTATTTAACTGGTAGTTGACCGCCGCCTCGAGACTTCCTATTCCTCCCCAGAAAAGACCGTAGCCTGCCCGGACTACGAACTTTTTGCGAGCCTGCCAGGCAAAACCAACCCGTGGAGCAAAGTCCCCGTTGTTTCGTTTGTAGATGGGCTGGCCAGGAGTCCGAAATGGGCCAAGCGGATTGTCGACAACATTCAACATGACCCCTGGACGCGCGCTCAGGACCCCGAAGTTGTCGTAACGCACGCCAAAGTTGATTGTAAGGTTAGGTGTTGCGCGGATGTCATCTTGTACGTACAAATTCTGCTGCGTGTCGCTATAGTGATTCGCGGGCAATATCTTTCCGGGTCCGAAAAACGAGTAGACCGATGTGGGTTGGTTCTGGGCGAAAGCCTGATCGGTCTGAAAAACCCAACTGTACGATTGATCTTGGTCCCGACCCATAATCGAGCCCCAGTATTCTCCACCAAACTTCAGTGAATGTTTGCCTTTGACCCAAATCAAACGGTCGGCAACCTCCCCTGCAGTGTGGGCGAACACGAGGGAGACAAGCCCGCCCGCAATATTCATTCCCGGGATAGTGAACGAATCCAGATTATAAGTAGCAGGGGTATCGCCGCCAAACACAAGCGGTTCATAATAGCGGTTCACGCCCAATTTCACGGTGTTCACCAATGTTGGACCAAAGACATGCGTCTCCGACAATGTCGCATACTGATGCCTGACCGTGATGTTGTTGGAGAAGTCCATATAGGGTTCGGGAGTTTTGTTAATCCGAAAATTGCCCGTATATCGCACAAACAAGGAGTCTTTCTCAGAAAAGACTTGATCGACCCTCCCTGTCACAAGGTCCTCACGGTCGGAAGATGATGGGTTGGCTATGAAAGTACCAATGTCCGGGCTGCCTGCGATTGCTGACGTGGGAAGTGGCGTGTAGTTGAGGAAAGTTTGGAAGACGGGAGAGACGGTCGCGCGAAATGCTACCGTAGGGACAGTAAGGTCAATTGGGGTAGGTCGCCGAATTCGTTGCCCCTCGTAGCTTGCCATAAAAAAAGTCTTGTTACGCCAAATTGGGCCGCTCAGAATGCCTCCGAAGTCATTCAATCTTAATGCCTCTGGGCTCGTGGCGAAATAGGGTGTTGCGTCCAGAAAGGTGTTGCGCAGGTACTCAAACACAGTTCCGTGAAAACTGTTCGTCCCTGACTTTGTAATGAAGTTCACATAGCCGCCTGAGCCTTTAACATCTGCAGAGTAGTTCTGTGCACCTGTATCGAACTCTGCAACAGAATCGACACTGGCCATGACCAAGTTCCCCCCGTCAATGGTCATTAGTCTGATCGGAAACCACCGTGGCATCTGTTCCGTCAACTAAATAATCGTTGTCTACGTAGTTTTGTCCATTGAAATTAAACCCGAGATATTCGCTGCCGGTGCCGGGATCCGTAAATTGCAAGGCGACCTGTGCCCCTGGTTGCTGCAAAAGAAGCTGCACCGGGCTTCTGCTGTTTATCGGCAAATTGTCAAGCTGGTCCTCGTAAATGGGAGTGCTAACGGCGCTACTGTCGGTCTGCAACAGTGGCGCTGTGCCCTGGACTTGCACTGTTTCTGTGTCGGAACCTACCCCCATGACAATATCGAGGCGTGCCAACTGACCGGCGCTCAGAGGACCAAAACCGTGCTGTTCGTACTTCTTAAATCCTGTCTTCTCGGCCGTCAACGTATAAGTGCCAATTGGAAGCTCGAAACACCTGAATCTCCCGCTGTCATCGCTAACAACGGCTCGTGTGAAACCGGTGGACAGTCCCGTGGCTCTGACTGATACACCGGGGATAACCGCACCTCCCTCGTCCGTGATGGTTCCTTCAACGCCTGCCGTTGTGATCTGAGCCATCATTTGGACATCCGACCGGAAAAGCAAGAGCCCCGACACGAGTGTCATCCACAACAATCTCGAATATCGCTCCCCGGTTGCGATAATCATCGGTCTTCTCCTGGTAACGATCCCATCGGATGAACTAAAAATGCCGCCCGACCTATTCAGTCACCACACCGAAAGCAACCGCACTGTAAGATTTGCCTGTACTATTGTCAAGCTATTTTTTATTCGTGTGTAAAATTGTGTGCTGTTGGCCGCCAATATGTGATATTTAATTCACTTTTATATTATATTGAGATGTTAATTCCCCTACTTAACCCTTCGTAATTCCGCAAGAAAAAGCCGGCACCCGTGTCGCGAAATGGGGCAGAACGCTCTGGTAGATAAGCAGGCTTTTCGGAGGGAGCCTGAACTAGCCGAAGTTCGTCGTACGCCGTGAAAAGCGTTCGTCCACTGCGGGTGAAAGTCCCGTCCGAGAACTGGGTCGTTCCACTCGGTAGTGATCGGAGCGGCGGTGGAGACAACAAAGCCGTCGGAGCCTCCGGTGTAGGGGGTCACCTTGGGTGACCTTTCGAGCATGTAGGCCGTAACGCGAGTGACCGCTGAGCAGGCCCCGAAACGGGTGTGATGCAGGAGCCGACCCGCCGACGATCGAGGGAAGGCCGAGGCTGATGGGACAGTACGGAAATGGCGGCAGTTCTGGTCCTCGAACCAATCTTCGAGGCCGATCTGCAGTCAGAACAGTACGCCTATCGGAAAGACCGCAGCGCACTGGACGCAGTAAGACACGTCCACAAGCTAATCAATACTGGCCATGAAGAAATCGTCGATGCAGATCTCAGTAGCAACTTTGATACTCTTCCACACTCCGAGCTTTAAAGTCGGTAGCTCGCCGAGTCGTCGATGGAGCGATGCTCCATCTGATCCAGATGTGGCTGGAAGCTCCCGTCGAAGAAACGGACGAGCGTGGAAATAAGCATCGAAGCACGCGCAAACGGGACGAAGGTCGAGGGAGTCCACAAGGTTCTACGATCAGCCCGTTGCTGAGCAATCTGTACATGCGCCGATTCGTGCTCGGCTGGAAGAAGAATGGAAGTAGAATCCCAATGGCGGGTAAGAAATCAAACTTCCTGCGGGCCGTTGTCATCCAACACGCTGGGAGAAATGCCCAGCCACAATCCTGCGCCAATGAAGGCCAGGGCAGCAGCTACGTACAACGCGTTCTTCCAGCCCATATGTGCAGCCAGGATCGGGGTTAAGGCGGGCGAAATCATACCGCCGATATTGCTCCCGCAATTCATGACTCCCCCGGCCGTGCCACTGCGAGCTCCAGCAACTTCCATCATGGTAGCCCAGAAAGGACCTTCGACCGACAAGATGAAGGCCGTTGCCATGGCGAGATACACTACGGCCGCCTCTCCGCTACCGGTTCCTGCGCCTAGGATCAGGAAGATGGCAGAGAACGAGAGGCCAATCATCGGAATTGCCCGACGCCCCCAGCGCGAACCCATGGGCTCCACTACCAGCCGATCGTAAATGAATCCGCCAAGCGGAATGGAAATCACCGAAAGCAGCCCCGGAAGACTGCTGAGGTTACCAGCGCGCAGAAGGCCAAAATGTCGCACATCCACGAGGTACAAGTAAAACCAGAAAATGAAGATGTACGCCACATATCCTTCCAGCGTATAGCTCACGGTCAGAAGCACGAAGCTGCGGGACCACAGAACGCCGCCGTTTCCCTTCGAGCCGGGTGCCTTAGCCAGAGACGGGGATGGGCGACTGGCACCTCGCAACATCCTCCAGATACAAGCCACCGCCAGTGCTGGCAGCGCCGATGACATGAGCGCGGCGCGCCACCCCCAGTGGACCATGACCCGAGAAAGCACCGCCGGCGCGATCGCTGTCGCTCCTCCAACCGCTCCCAGCACAATTCCGTTCGCAAAGCCCTGGTGAACCGGTGCGATCCACTGCGTCACCCCCTGCGCCGCGGCTGGAAAAGTGGGGGCTTCCGCCACACCCAGAATAAAGCGCAGCCCCATCAAGACAGCAAATGCGCTGACTGCTCCGCGCGCGAAAGGTCCCCAGCCCAGCGCTGCCATGCCCGAAGTGCTCAGCACCCATGAAAGCGCCGCCAACCCCAGCACAATGCGGGCCCCCCAGCGGTCGGCAGCGGCTCCAGCAGGAATTTGAAACAGCGCGTATCCCAGCACGAATGCGCTGAACAGGCGCCCCATATCGATCTGGGAGAATCCCAAATCGTGCATCATCAGTGCACCAACCACTGAAATATTTACGCGACACAAATAACTGGCCGCCGCCGTCAAGAAAAGTAGTACAACCAATCCCCATGGACTGCTTACAGTCCTAGATTTGACTGTCACTGCTTCGGAATGAAGATCCCAGTCGTTCCCCATAGAGTAGTTCCAAATCGATTACTGTTCGTGGTGTTAGCGCTTCGATGGGCATCTTACTTGGTAATCCGAATTCTCGGTAGCCCTACGCACCGTGAACAGCGATTCCGCAACCGAGAAGCTGCGAAGAACCGATGCCCGAGTGTTCTGTTGGATTTGGGTGCTGATGAGATGACCGAGGAGATTCGCATGACGTGTTGAGGAGCCATAACTGGCATGGAGGCATGCCGATACTCGCCTGAACCACAAGGGAGGTCAGGCGGAGGAGAGAAATGAGCAAGAGGCTGGCTCACAGCAAAAGCGGATGAAGGGAACTCGGCACAGCGAAAAGCAGATCATTGCGATCTTGAAGCAAGGGGAGGCTGGGCTGGCGACGGCGGATTTGTACCGTCAGCAGGGGATCAGCGAGCAAACCTATTATCGCTGGAAGGCGAAGTACGGCGCGATGGATAGCGGAGACGCCAAAAAGTTGAAGCAACTGGAAGACGAGAACCGCAAGCTGAAGCATGTGGTAGCGGACCTGATGTTGGACAACCGGGCGCTGAAGGATGTGCTCGCAAAAAACTGGTAGTGCCCGCGGGACTTCGGGCAGCCGTGAGCTACGTCAGGATCGAGTACCAGACGAGCGAATGACACGCCTGCAGGCTGCTGGGATTGGCACGATCGACGAAACGGTATGGGCGGCGAGGAGCGGAACGGGACTGGGCGCTGCGAGCGCGCTTGAAGGATTTGGCCGGGAAGCGGATGCGGTGCGGACAGGCAGGCGTTCTAAACAGCTGACATACGCCCCCGCATACTACGTCGTCTGATTCCTACCAACTCCCCCTCGTTCTAGAGTTCGACGATCGTACTGGAAATATTTCCCTGAGCTTTGACGTCACTCGATTTAGGACCGTGCTTATTCAGAGTGCCCCTGAATAACTGCCGCGATTAATTCTAATACTGCCAAAAGGCCGTCACCTTGGCTGGCGGGTTCCTCCTTCTACTTTCGGCCCCCAATGTCGAGGCCATCGAGGGTTGTGGAAAGTCATCCACCATAAATGCGAGCGTAAAAAAACTCTGCTTACGAATCGACCAGGATTTACAGTTTTGTCCTCACCGAGAAGTCGAATTAAGAATTCGATTTTGCCGATGCTTTCGTGACCGCGGAAAAGTCTTCGTCGCCATGACCTTCGGAGACGGCGCGCTGGAAAATGGAAAGCGCAGCGGCCGCAGTCTGCAAAGAAATTTTCTGGCTCGCCGCTTCTTTGATGGAATATAAAATATCCTTTGCCATCCAGCGGAGGGCAAAATTTGGCGTGAAATCTTGACTGAGAATCTTGTCAGAAACACGTTTCACGATTCCACTTCCTGGCGCTCCGCTCGTCAACACGGACAAGGCTTTCCAACGATCAAGCTTGCCGTTGTCGATCATCGCGAGAGCTTCGGCCATTGAGGCTGCCTGTACTCCGCAGAGGAAGTTGTTGATGAGTTTCATGAGCGAGCCGGTGCCGGTTGGGCCGAGATGAACCGTGTTGCGACTCAGAACAGAAAGCACTAGCTGCGCCTCATCGAGCGCTTGGGGGGAGCCGCCCACGAGAAACAAAAGTTCGCCGGCCGCAGCTTGCGGTTTGGAGCCCGTCACCGGAGCGTCAAGAAATTTGCAGCCCCGCTGGGTTGCTTTGGTGGCGAGTTCATGAATCCACTCGCCGCTCAAGGTGCTGCATTCGATCAAGAGCGCATTGGGCCCGGCGCCCGCCAGCACTCCGTTTTCACCCAGCCAAATATTTCGCGAAGCAATATCGTCTGCGACCATGCTGAAAACAATCTGCGCACGCGATCCGCTTCTCGCGGGGTTCCGGCAACATGCGCGCCAGCGGTCTCGAAGGGAATACATTTCTCCCGATTGCGGTTATAGACGGTGAGCGGGAAGCCAGCCGCAAGCAGACGATCTGCCATACCCGCTCCCATTAAGCCGAGTCCAAGAAACGCAACGTTTGGTTTTGCCATAGTTTCACTCACAACGCGCTCACTCTCACCAGCGCGGAGTTTGATTTTGTAACGCGAAGAGGATTGCGTAGCGGGCGTCCGTAATCTTCAACACTGACCTGCATAATGCCCGGCTCTTGTAGACGAATCTGATGGCTGAAGCTGAGGCAATCCCTACTGGAGAAGTAAATGTGAACGTCTCCGGGAAAGCGCAATTATCGAGCTGACGAATGTCGCGTACCTCTACAAGCACCACGCGCTGTGTTGGACCTTTTTTGATTTGAACGAGTCCTGTCATTGAGTCCTTTATGTTTGCGAATTATGCGATTACTTCGAATTGCTCGAGGCCAGACTCGTTGATGTTGAGCCCAAGTCCAGGAATGTTGTCATCAAGATTGATGAAGCCATCTTTCGCTTTGCGGCTCACCATTGAAGATGTACCAGAACAATTCGTTGCCGACCTCGACATCGACCATCGGAAAATATTCGGCCATCGGAGAATTCAGACTCGCCATCACGATGTGATAGTTGTGCATCTGGCCGGCATGAGGGATAACCGGAACAGAGTGCGCCTCGGCGAGCGCAGCAATTTTTCGCGCCTGTGTGACGCCGCCGACGCGGTTGGTATCAAACTGGATGTAATCGACAGCGCGAGCTTCCAGTAATTCGCGGAAACCATACAGCGTGAATTCATGTTCGCCGCCAGCAATCGGAATGCGTCCGTAAGATTTCAATTCCGCATAGCCGTGAATGTCGTCAGGAATCACGCGGCTCCTCCAGCCAGCGCAGATGGAAGGTTTCGAGCAGTGGCAACATCCGTTTCGCGTAGTCGAGCGTCCAGCCCATGTAGGCGTCGGCCATGACATCGACGTCATCGCCCACAGTTTCGCGGACCGTGCGAACTAGTTCGAGATTTCGTTGCATGCCGGCGGCGCCGTCGGTCGGCCCCCAGCCGAAGCGGAGTTTCATCGCGTGATACCCTTCCGCTTATATCGTTTCGCTTCCGCGGCAAGCTCGCCGAGTTCCACGCTGTACAGCCGGGAAGCGTAAACAGGAATCCGTGGTTTGGTTCTGCCGCCGAGCAGGCGATATACGGGCTGTTTGGCGGATTTGCCCAGGAGATCCCAGAGCGCAATATCCACCGCGCTGATGGCGACCATGCCGATGCCCTTGCGGCCGAACGCCATCGTCTTGCGATACATGTGCTGCCACAGGCGCTCGACATCCCAGGGGTCCTGATCCATGAGCAACGATTTGAGATAGAGATCGATGACCTGCTTTCGTCACTTGCGGCGAGAGCGCCGCGTTGCCGATGCCGACGAGTCCGTCGTCAGTGAAAATTTCGACCAGCAGCCAACCGTGAAATGTGAACGTGCGCATGGAGGCTTCGGGTAGATCAACCAGGTCCATCGGATTGGTGCAGAAATGAGGCGGCAGGGGCATGGTTTTGCCGCGCCAGCGTACGACTCGAGTTCGAATTTCCGTAATCTTCATTTACTCACCTGAATTCAGCTCGTTTGCCGCGCGAGTTTGGTTCTCGGCTTGTGTTCCAGCAAAGGAAGCACGAAGGGAACCGTCGCAAGGATGACCAAAAATGCGGCAATATGCAACGTGGCGGCGATGCCGAAGACTGCGACATAGCCGAATTTGTGATCAAGCATGTAACCGACTAATTCTCCGAAGGCGATTCCGCCCATGGCGCCGCCAAAGCCAACGAGTCCGGCAACAGAACCGACCACGCAGGATGGAAAGAGATCGACCGGCAGAACCATCACGAGGGTCGACCAAGATTGCTTGCCAAAATAAGCCAGACAGAAAAGCAGAATCGCCCATGAAACTGGAACGTAGGGAACAAGAACAATAAAAGGCATACAAGCCGCGCTCATACCGAGCGGAAGCTTGCGGGAGAAGTTGATAGAAAATTCTCGCCGCACCAGATAGCTGGAAAACCATCCACCGAGCAAACACCCTACACCAGCGGCCGCGCTCGGCATCCAAGCAAATGTCCCCACGGCTTTGATATCGAAGCCGCGTGCATCATAAAGATATTTCGGAAGCCAAAAGGGGTAGAAGAACCATGCGGCATCGCTAAGAAATTTCGCAGAGACCAGTCCCCAGCATTCGCGAATGCGCAGCAATTGGAACCAGGACATGGGTGGCCCCGCTTCTGTAAAAACGTGTTCACTCTCAATCGGTCGTGCGGTTGGCGTTGAAAACGAAATTCCCCACCATACCACCCAGGCCAGTGCGATGGTTCGGTGAGCGCGAAGATCCATCTCCAATTTGTGTAGCCGAGAACTAGCGCGATCAAAGGAGGGGCAACAACCGCTCCAACCGCTGTTCCTGCATTGATGATTCCCATCGCGGTTGCGCGTTCGCGAGTTGGAAACCATTCCGAGACCGCGCGAGTCGCTGCTGGAAATCCTCCTCCTTCTCCATACCCAGCGCGAAGCGACTGGCAAGCAGCATCGCGAATCCCGTGGCCAGGGCGTGACTGGCACAAGCCAACGACCAGAACACCATGATGACCGTAAACCCGCGTCGCGTGCCGAAAAAATCAATAAGCTTGCCTCCGCCCGCATACATCGGGGCGTACGCGAAAAGGAATGCGGATTGGAGTGCGGAGAATTGCGATTGCTGAGAGGAATATCTTTGCTGATCGCCTGAATTGCGACCGGCAGCGTTTGCCGGTCAAGGTAGCTGAGGTCTCCAGGAACTCATGATCGGTTATCGCGGCCAAGGTTGTTTCGCGTAACCTCGAGGAAATAAACGGCGGACGTTATTGAACCTTTCCAAACCCACCGCCAAAACGCCGCGGGCGCCGAGTGATTTGCGGGACGCTGGAGCACGACGGCAAGCGGAAACTTGGCCTCTGTCGCGAGAAGGCAGACTGTCGCTGCTCGGGCGCACAAACAACTGGTATCAGCTTGCCGCCGAATTTGGGAATTTCGTTCAGTCCGACCCGAAAAATGAAGGTGGTCTTTCGTGTTCTGCGAGAAGCTGTTAGGATATTTCTGTGACAAAGATTTGCGAAAGTTTCGCTGATAGTTTTGCCCGGATTGGCAGAACTCTGGATCGCCAGGAACTCTCTGTGCTAGCTGTTTTGGAAATCGCAGAAGTGCAGGAAAACGCCGAAATTTGGAGGCGGTTTGGGGGCGGTTCGGACAGGAATCGCGCTCTTTTGGACAATCCGGTGCAACCGGTGCACGATATGCAAATCGTGCAAAGCCGTATAAACACTGGTTATTTCGCATCTCGTTGATTTGGCAAGTGGGGACGTAGTTCAGTTGGTTAGAACGCTGCCCTGTCACGGCAGAGGCCGCGGGTTCGAGTCCCGTCGTCCCCGCCATTCTTTTCAAGCACTTGCAACCCTAGCGTCCGGCAAATCAGGGGATGTTAGGGGACGATAAGCGCGGAACGAGAATGGTTTCATTCGAGAACGATCCCAAACAGCGCTCATTGGATTAGGTTTGTCTTCGGCAAAATACCCGTCGGCAAAATCGCGTCGACCAATTTGTCTTGTGCCAAGCGTTTGGTCTTCGATGTCGCCTGCAGGTACTTGTTCGTGACATGAAGGTTGCTGTGCCGCAAGTAGTCGCGGATGGTGAGTTGATGTTCGCCCATTTCCGCCAGCATACTTCCAACCGAGTGCCGAAACGTGTGCCAGCCCACACCCGTGATCCCGATTCGTTTGAATGCAGGCTGAATCTTCTTCTTTAACACTGAAGCTAGATCTAACGGCTTGCTGCCTTGCAGTCTTTCGGAAGGGAACACGAAATCTTCCGGTTTGTTGTAGAGACTTTGCAATCTCCACTCCTGCAATGAATGCTTCAGGCTTGGATGCATCGGCAACAGCTTTGCAGACGCTTCCGTTTTTGTGCTCTTCAGGTTTCCACCTCGACGCCAGTAGTACGAGTGTTGGACGCTGATGCTCATGTTGTCGAAATCGCACGACAGCCAGCGTAGCGCCCCGAGTTCGCCTTGACGTATACCCAAGGCTCCTTCTAGAAACACGAGCAACTGATCCCGAAACTCCAGTTCTGCCAAACCGAGCTTGACCTGTTCTGATGACAAAACCAAAGGGGCTCTCTGACGTTTGGCGCTGATCCGAACGCCGGTGCTCGGGCCTCGCTTGCCTCCACTCCCTACCGGTATTCCTGAAGAGATAGGATTGTGGCCACAGAACTCCCACCGGACAGCGTGTGAAAACAAAGCCGACATCACGCATTTGATTTTGGCTTTGGTCCCATCGGCCACTCCGCTCGCTCGTAGCCACCGCTCTACCTCGACAGTTTTGACTTGTTCTAGTGGCAGATTGCCCCAGCGTGGGACAATCCAGTTCTTTGCGTAAATTACGTACGCATCTTGAGTGGATAGTGCCTTGAGAGGCAATTCCTCTTGAGAGTAGTGCTCCCAGAGCGTGTTGATTGTCGTTCGCCGCAGGTTCCTGTGTTCGCAGCGATTGTTGATAGTTAGACGAAGAGCGTCTGCTGCTGAGTGTGCCGCAGATTCGGTCGGGTATTTCTTGACGTCCCCGACCTGGGCTTTGCGGTGCACCAGTTTCCCGTTGATGTCTTCTTCCCACCATCGGTAGACCCAAACTGCCGGTCCCTTCTTCCGCTCTTCTCGTTCGACGCTTCCGTGTTGGTAACGTGTCCGTCTAAACAAAGCATCTCCTTTGTTTAAACGGTGTCGGCGGACACCGTAAGAATAGATCGGCTAATCGTTTCGGTCGAGAATGTTTTTTGGTTCCTCACCTTGCCGATGGTCAGCTGGCTAGTTTGCCGAGCCAACGATCCAGCGTGGAGGCACGAAAGCGCCAGCGTTTTCCTACCTGGACAGCGGGAATTGATCCACGCCGCGCTTTCGTGCGAAGAGTTCGAGGATGCATTCTGAGAAGCCTCGCGGCTTCTTCGGTGTCTAGCAGAGGTTCAAAATCTCTTTGACTCTGAACCTGTTTTCGCTCTCTTATATCCTCGGTTGCCAGGTCGATGGTTTCATTCGCGTTCTCTTGCATTGGAGCACCACCTCACATCGCTGCGCTGGGCTAAAGTCCAGTTGATCTCCCAGCCGATGATCGGGTTCTAAACTGGAAGCAGATATTGGTCAAACGGGTTCACGCCGCGTTTTTCGCGTATCTAACAGGTCGCGTAATGAGTGCTAAGTAACCATTTGCAGCGCAATCATTTAGCGCGCTTTATCAAAGATCCCCGATGGCCCGGTGATTGGGTGGCGCCGATCTATGAGGGGGGACTCATGCATCCGCTGTGTGCTGCTCGTAACCGCTTTCAAGTGTGCTGGTTGCGCCAAACAACCGCACGTACAACTGGAAAGGATTCGAGTGTGGCTGATTGGGTCACCACCCGTAGCGATCTCAGTTGAAAGTCACACCGATTAGAACAGGCACCGCGTTTGCCCGGCTCAAGCGCCGGCGAGAGAAAGTTATAGCTTCCGCTTGCCGATGGCCTTCAGGCGCGGCAGGAGCACCAGGTCGGCCGCTTCCTCAGCCTCTTTGAGGAGCGTCTTGCGCGGCGTGCCTATGAGCGCACGCATGGTCAGGGCACGAGCAAAATCCATGACTTGGATCGCACGCGCGGCTACCGGAAAGTCAGGTGGGATATCTCCCGCACTGATCCCGTCCCGGAAACGGCGCTCCAAAAGCGCGGCGCCGCCTGCGACCGCGCTCTGCAGGAACTGCTGAACCTCAGCGTCGTTCACAAGCGGCGCGACGCACATCATGAGGCAGCCCCGGGCGGACCCTTTCTCTGTCGCACTTTCGACGGCGTACCTCAGAAAGCCGACGATCGAGTCGCGAAGCGCCTGTGGCGCGAGGAGTGCCTTGGTGGCCGCTGCTCCCTTGCGTTCTGCGTACGCCTTAAGGGCGCGCAAGAATATCGCCCGCTTGTCCCCAAAGATGGCATACAGGCTCGGCCGTCCCACACCCATCCCTTCGACGAGATCGTCAATCGTCACGCCGTCGTAGCCTTTCGACCAGAACACCTCAGTCGCCTTTTCCAGCGCCCCTGTCTCGTCGAAGCTGCGCGGTCGACCCCGCGGCCTAGCGGTATTTTGAATCATTTGGTTCGAAACTCATTGACAACGGTCATCCCGTATTTTATAACTGAATAGTTCGAAATTATCAAGCGCCTCGGTCTCGCGGGGCTACGACTCGACCTTCATCACGGAGCTGTCCATGGAACACAATTATGGAACATAAGATCGCCCTCGTCACCGGCGCCACTTCCGGGCTCGGTCAGGCGGCCGCCCGACTTCTTGCCGAAGAGGGCTGGCGCGAGATCATCGGCACCGGGCGCAGCCTGGCCGGGGCCCAGAAAGCGGCCGCTCAACTCGCCGCTGAGCACAAAACAGTGACCTTCACGCCGATGGCGCTCGATCTGGACAAGCCGTCCAGCGTTCAGTCGGCCGTTGCCGAGCTCGTCAAGCGCGGCCAGCCGATCGATTTCCTGCTGCTCAATGCAGGGTTGGTTCCCTTTAAGAAGCGCGTTGTCACGGCGACGGGCGTCGAGTCTTCTCAGGCCCCGCTTATCGGGCATCATCAACTGACGGTTGGGTTGCTCAATGCCAACTTGCTGAGTCCCGAGGCGCGGATCGTTATCGCAGGTGCAGAACCTGCCCGCGGGGGCGTACCCATGTTCAAATACACCGACTTGCCAGCCTTCGCGGCCAAACGGTTTCAGGGTAATCGAACCGCCGCTGTTGAAGCGCTGATACGCAACGGGCCGAACGTGAAGTACGTGCCCAACAATGCGTATGCGGACGCGAAGCTCATCGTCGCTTGGTGGACCGCGGCGCTGGCCCGCCGGCTGCCCTCCGGCATGGCCATGTACGCCGTGTCGCCCGGTGGCGCGACCGGCACCAACGTGGTGCGAAGCGCTGGCTGGGCTTTGAAGCATATCTTTATCCCGATTGTGAACCTCATTCCCGGTATGAATCAGACGCCCGAGACCGCGGCCAGCCGGTATATCCAGGCATCAAAGTTCGGAACCGATCTCTCGGGGCAATTCTTCGCCTCGGCCAAAGGGAAGTTCTCTGGCCCAATTGAGGTGCAGCGCCAACCGCACCTCCACGATCGCGACAACCAGGAAGCCGCGTGGCAGGCCGTCGTCAAGGTCTCTGGCGTCGATTTATCGACCGTCAAACCCGCGTCGCCGTCGGGTCCGCCGATAAAAAACGGCCCCGTAGACGCAGAAAATTCGTCGTCTTCCGCAGCAACGTGAGAGTGGTGTTCTGAAAGAGAGCCTGATCGCGGCTTGGACTGATTCCGGTAATCCGAATCAGCAGGCGGTCGCGGAGGCTACGTATCGTCAGCGCGGGTCTTACCGCATTTTGAAATAAATAGTTCACAAATGCCTTGACCACAGCCTGGGCGCGCCTGATTATCGTACTGAACAGTTCTAAATTAACAAAGCAACCCTAACCTCTTAAGGAGAATACGCATGGAACGGTACCAAGGTAAAAAGGTGGTGATTATCGGCGGCACGAGCGGCATGGGGCTCGCGACGGCGAAACTGCTCATCGATGGGGGCGCGCGCGTTCTGGTGACGGGTCTCTCGAAGGCCGGGCTGGATTCGGCGGAGAAGGAGATTGGCAAGCACGCCATCGTGCTTGCGAGCGACGCGCGTTCGTTGACGGACATCGACGCCCTCGCCTCCCGGGTGAAGTCCGAATTCGACACCTTCGACCTGCTCTCCGTCAGCGCCGGCTTCAGCATTCCAACGCCTCTCGAGAACGTGACCTCGGCCATCTACGACGAGATGTTCAACCTGAACGCCAAGGGACACCTGTGCCCCCGTCGGCAAGTTCGCACGATACCTCGATACGAGCTTGTTCTTTGCCGCAATCTTGTCGGCAATCTCGGTACGAATCTCGGAGAGTGTGATTCCACCACCTTCGCCAGACCACCATTCGCCGGACTCTGCCGTGATGAGAATGTGGTCAAAGCCTTCAGGCAATTCAGTGCCCTTCAGAACAACGGCAGGATTCGCTCTGTTGCGATTGCGGGTCACAGCATCCACAAGGGAATCAATCAATTGGCGTTTGTCTTGTTTTTTCCCTCTCGCTGGGGAGAAATACACATTGACCCGCGTTGGAGCCGTGTTCGTTAGCTGATACTTTTCCTGTGCCTTTAGCATAATCGCCTGATGGAATGATTCCGCCTCGACAGGCGAAATCCCAAAGTTCGTGCTCGCCGGACGCAACACTTCAGAGGCTTCGATTCCCAACGCACAATTCGGAGTTAGAAATCTGAAATCAGGCTCCTCGCCTGCCAATTCGCCCGTAGGAATTGGTGCTCCAGCTTCGCGGGCTGCTACGAGTACCCGCTGTTCCGTCTGTTTCTTCTGCTGATTCCTATTCATTTCGGCTCACTCCCCGTGCGATGGGCCAGCAGCTTGTCAAACGGCCCTTGTCCCGGCGAACGGCGTCGAATTAGCGATAACCCGTTTGCAGCCTTCGTCTGCTGCGACGTTGCTTCTTACCACGGCGGTGATGCTCGTCGTGCAAGCAAACTTCACAGAACCGATGCGATGCAGGCCATGGAGAGCCGCAGACTCCGCACTTAGGCTCAGAAAAAACGGGCCGTTTTTTCACCGGGTCGTAGTGAGCAATGTCTACGCGACTTCCATCTTCCGCAATGGCATATGCGTATGCGTCCTTGAATATCATTCCGGCGGTTCCCTGTGGGTCTCCAAACCCCACCGATAAAGTTCCGGCAACGTGCGACCGGGCGTGGATGTTGATAATATTTGGCGGCTCCTGCGCGACACGGCCGCCGACAACGTCGAAACCACACCAGACCTCTTCACGTTTTGGGCCGATAAGCGCCCATTGGGCAGCGGCACCGACCGTTCCTTTCGGATTCCCACTTCTATATGCAATATCCCGCACGACCTTGATACATCGAGCCACGACATCATTCGCATTTCTTGTTTTGATGGTTTGCGAAATGGCCTTCAGGTCGGCCTTTGGAGGATGTACACCAGTTGTTAATATCCGAATCTGAGCTTCTGGCGTCGGCAACCACGGACTTAGCCAAACAATCTGACTTCCCTCCAGCAAGTCCTCGCTTCCGTCCAATGACTCGTAGTTTGAGACGTTATAGATGGCGCTGATGCCATCGTGCCACACCCCGAACGTGAATGTGTGCCTTGCCGTCTTTGGACCATAGTTTGCGCGAAGTTTCTGAAGGCGACCCTCCAAATCAGTTCTGACACCTTCGAGCACATGTTGGAGTCCAGAATCAAAGAGCTTCTTCTCTGCGAGTTGCGTTAACCAATCGCTCGGCGTGAGTCCTTCATCGTCCCATCCGATTCCGTTGTAAAGAATGAGTCCGTGCGCGTCGGCACACCCGAAGACTGTCATCTTTGTTGAGCGGTTTGTTAGAGCTTTTTTCGAGCGGAAGTCAGACACACGTCGGTCAGAGACACCGACGATTGCGATTGGCCAAGCAGCAACGACATTGAGTGACATCTTTACTTTTGTCCGACTGAGAACCGTTCATCAATCGCTCGCATGATTTCCTCGGCCCAGCGAACCGCATCGGAGATTGCAGCGACGGTCGCGGGCACACGCTTCCCACCATCGTACTGCGCCAGTTTCCGCGCCGCGAGAATGCTGGCAGCGATCAGCAGCACGCGCTTGCGACCCTCGTCCATAATGCCAGCAGCCCCGTCACTTCCGACCCCACGACAAGGATGGCGTGAGGTTCCAAGAAGGACAGTCTAGCATATTCGCATTTTGTTCGCCTAGCATGGGGACTAAAAATGACTGTGGTGCTACAGTCTTCGATCTGGGGGAGGTCGCACGTGCCGAACGCGACCACAATGCACCAGCTAGGCTGGTCACAAAGGCCGCCTGCACTCTGAGACGCCCCAGCCGTCCTGCACCCAGTCTGGGCAGCCTAATCGTCCAAGGCCCATCCGTTGGCGCTGATCCGTCACGCCACGCGCTTCTTATTGGGGAACCGATTCAGGACGGCGGCGGGAATCCTCAGTACGCGATAGCGCCTTTTGTGAAGGCGTTCGGGCGCTCCCAGATCAATCACGCCGGGTTCTTTCTCGAAACGACGGCTGACCATATCCGGGCTGACCTTGAGCATCTTGGCGACTTCACTCACCGTGAAAAATTCTTGCTCTTGCATGGCGATGTCCCCTTTGGATTCCGTGATTACATCCGGTTCATCACTCTCTCACACTGCCGCAGGCTGCCCAAACTGACAAACCTGACTTTCCGCCGATCCTTCGTCAGTATGGTCTCCCCCGTGAACGGAATCTTCCTGAGAATCCCCGGTTTGTGCCGGACTGAGAACTTGCCGAAGCTGCCGAGCTTCAGCGTGAACCCGTCTTCTTCCAGATTGTTGAGCAGCGTGGCTTCCAAGCTCCCGATCACAGCGTCCACGATATGCTCGGCTTCCTTCTTTGTCGGCAGCGCCAACGCCTGCTGAACCCTCGCCACCAACTCCTCGCGACCTCTTAGGCTTGCTCGCATGTAGTTCAAATCCTTTCGAAAGGAAGTATCCATGCAGAGCAATACCGCCGCAGTTGCAAATCAACCTTTCACTTTCACCAATATTTCTGTTGAAAACCGGAAGCCCGACCCGTTCACGGTTGTTGACGGGAGGTACGTCGGCCACGACGGGTTCGTCGTGCCGAAGAACTTCGACGAATTCCATGAGCGGTTTCCCGAATACGTCCGCAACTGGGTCAACAAACACGTGGACAGGTCTGTGCCGAAGGAGGATGTCGAAGACTGGACGCAAGACCTGCTGATCCACCTGCGGTGCCTGCCCGCGACCTCCAAGCACCGGGAGGCTGGCAAGGAGGACGTCGTGCAGACGTTCGATCCGCACAAGCATTTCGGAGCGAACAGCGCCCGGTTCTTCAACTACATCAACCTGTGCCTCGGAAACAAATTTAGGACGATCTACACGAAACGGATGAAAAATCCGTTGTGTCGACCCGGCAACTTATCCCTGACGACGCATTGGGATGAAGCGGATCGCGATCAGGTCGGAGATGAGTTCTGCCATGCGCACTCGGCGTATCTAAGGAAAAGGTGTGAGCGGCAAGAGAAACAGCGCGACGACAGGCACCGGATTGGCGAGTTCGTGGATTTTGTGCAGCGCGTAGATTCGGACGTGCTCCCGGCAATGGGTGCGATTGCAGCAACTGGAACGTTCAGTGGTGCCGCTAAGTTCCTCGGCACGACTGAACAATGTTTCTGTCGCACGCACACGCGGCTACGCCAGTTGGCGAGTTGTTTTGCAGACGGGAAGCCTGTCCCAAGGCAGCGGAAGCCGTACAGGATGAGGCACGCGAGACTGGAGAAGACTATGGACGAATGCAAATCCGCTTAGAAGTCGGTGAGCCAGCCAAACGAAGAGCGTCTTAACTTCTTTGGCTGGCAAGAAAACCGAAAAAATCCCGATCCACACCTGATCCACAACTCTCGGAATCCGGCGTGTTTTACAGGGACTTGGGCGGTCTTCAGAGTCAGTAAGTCCCTGTAAATCCTAATGCAGTCTCACTGTCACGGCAGAGGCCGCGGGTTCGAGTCCCGTCGTCCCCGCCACTCATTCTAAATCGCCCGAAAGATCTTATCCCTTAGATCGAGATGCTCTTTAGTGATGTTGCGTCAGAGTGTGATGCCGACTATTGACCAGAAAACCTGACGAAGAAATATCCGCCTGCTTGGGTGGGTGAGGGTGGGTGAGCTGGTTCGCAAGACGGGTTGGGCGCGTACTCCTCTAGGTGCGTCATCGTCTTGGTCATTTGCTCTCACGGTGAGAAGCATGGAACCAACTTCAGGCACTCCAATCTGCAAGAGGCTTCGGTAAGTTTAAGTCGTAACCATCCGCCTCGACCCCTGCAGAAGAGCTTCGAGTGCCTTTCTGTGTCATTCCGGTTCGGACGGGAGGAAGTGAGCAAATCTGACGAGAGACGTGCTGTTTCCTCTTCGCCGGCGCATCAACGAGCCTTGGGGCCAGTCGGATATTTCTTCGAGAGTTCTTTGATGATGTCGTCGGGGGGATTGCCGCCCTTGCACGTCGGATGTCCAAAGCCACTCGGGCTGTTGTTGTTCGACCAGTCGAGAATCATATTGTCGTTATGATCGGGAGAGGGACCCATCGGCACGGCATCGAGCTGCAACTGATGGCGTACCTTCCAAGCCATGATGTGGTCGGCGCACGAAGTGTCGCCGCTCAAGCCAAGTCCGCCCACGATTTTTCCTTTGGAGTCATACAGAGGCAAGCCGCCGCCAAAAACGATTACACCTCCAATTGGCTTTCCCACCATGGGATCCTCGGCGGTGCCAAAAGATGTTGCGGGGCCGAATACAGCCTGCGAGTTCGGAGGCGCGCTTGTGGCGAGGCTATAAAGGCTCTGCCCGGGTTGCGAAGCCGCGAAGACATTCGCAGTTGAAAGAGCATAGTCCGGCGAGCTGAGGGCGTTCGCTGTATTGGCCTTCTCGGCAGCGATGGCACGACTGCCTGGCCACTGCTGTCCACGATCATTGCCGCTGAAAACCACGGCACAAACAATGCCATCGCGGTTCACGGTAACAGCCCACTCCTGATTTCCAAGGCCGCTGTTGCCGGTTGCTCCCTCTTTGACGACAGACTGCAGCACGCCGCGCAATTTGGTGTGATCGGGCAACGAAGAGCAGTCGGGTTTGGACTGGGCCAAGGCTGGGAACGTTAACAGGAGCGCGGAGAAAGAGAGCAACAATTTGGAAAATCTAATCATCGCGGAAGGTGACATGTGAAACCTTTCTTTAGCTATTTGAGCTGTCGCAAGTAGGCGACTAGATCTCGCAACTGCTGACCGTTGAATTGTGTGAGGTTGGGCATGGCCGCCTCGGGCTTCAGAGATTGAGGGTGTGTGACCCAGGCTTCCAGATAGGCGTCATTGTTCGGATAAGAGTTGGCCGCAATGTTCATGCGGCTGGCAATGTGCGTCAAATCGGGTGCCACTCGTCCGCCGGCCAGAGTACCTCGTACTTGATGACACATGGAACATGGTCCCGCCATGAAGATCCGCTCGCCGCGCCGAGCCGCGTCGGTTGCGGGCGCCGCGCCAGACTTCAATTGCCCTTGCACCCACGCTTCGTAATCCGCAGGCTGTTGCGCGACCACCACGATCCTCATGTGCGCGTGTTGGGCGCCGCAGTATTCGGCGCAGGTGCCGGTGTAAACACCTTCGTGATCGGCCTGTATGCGGATGAAGTTGGGATGGTCGGGAATCAGATCGACCTTGCCGTGAAGTGTGGGGACCCAGAAAGAATGGATCACGTCGAGCGAACGCAATTCGATATCGACCGGCTGGCCAACAGGAATGTGGATCTCGTTGGCCGTGGTAAAGCGCTGCGCGGGAGCGCCCAGGTATTGAACTTCCCACCACCACTGCCGGCCAATGATTGCAATGGTGGGATGCAGATCATGATGATGACTGTCATGGACTGGAAAACTGGCCATTAGTTTCAAACCCAAAATGAACAGCACGCAGAGCACGCCCAGCGGGAATGCGAGGCCGCCCCATGCAATCCAGCCTTGGCCGCCACCAATGTCGACCGGTTCGTGCTCGGCGAGCGTCCCGCGCCGTCGCGATATTGCCCACGTAATCAGGATCCACATGAGCGCAGTTATGGCGAGGAAGAGGATCAGCATTAGCCAGGAAAGGTGCGCGATCTTGTCGGCGGCTGGACCCTTGGGATAAAGCGTGGACTGCGATCTCTGGCATCCCGAGAGGAATAACAACGGCGCTAGAGCAAAGGATCGCTTCATGCGCTAATCCTTCTGCGTCGTCTGGGTCGGATGAGTGATGGCCGGAGGCGCCACTTCTTCGTGCGCTGGGACTTCTGGCGGCTCCGGTTCCGCAGATGTCCTCATGGACTTAATGTAAGCCACCAGCTTCCAGATTTGTTCTTCAGGGATTTTTGTACCCCAGGACGGCATGCCTTCGCCGCGTCCTTCAGTGATCGAGTCAAAGACCTGGTCGTCACGATCGCCGAAAAGCCAAACCTTGTCGCGCAGGCTCGGACCCATACCACCCCCCGCGTGGCCGCCATGGCATCCGGAGCAGTTGTACCAGTTAAAGAGCTTGCGCCCTTCCTGCAGGGCTACAGGATCGTTAGCAAAGGGATTGGTAGGGAAAGTGACATTGTTGCCTGCGCCAGGGATCGGGCCCACGGCGGTCCCGCTGGTTGGCAGAGAGACGCCAGATGTGCCAGGCGACGAATACTTCTGACATCCCGCAGTACTCAGAAGCAGCAGACTAATGATGAAAATGATTTGCTTTTGCATTTTGGCACACCTCATTGGCACGTCACCTCTGAAGCGTTCATCAAAGGCACGGCATATGAGTCGAGTAATTGACGAATCTCGGAGCGGTGGCGAACAATGAATTCGTTTAGTTTGTCTCTGAGCGCCTCATCGCCCGGTCGAACTCCCATGGAAATGTCGAACGACAGCGGCAGTTGCCGGTCTGCGGGAGCTGCGCATATGGGTGTGGCCTCCAGTGGCTCGGAAGAGTGTTTTGCAAAATAGCCGCCCAAAGGACCCCAGACGACGGCAACGTCAATATCTTGGTCGGCCACGGAATGAACAATATCTGCGCCGGGATTCTGTTCTGAAAGTTTGCCGAAGATACTGTAACCATCCAGGTTACGCACCAAGCCTCTCTTGATAAGGGCAGTGGTAGTCGGCATGGCCTCATCATTTTCGCCAGTCACATGAACGCCGATACGGAGACTTTTCAGGCGCGGATCATCGAAAGATTCAATACGAAGATTGCGGTCCCGGCGGGATACGAACACGTAAGTGGAACGAAAGTACGGGATTGTCGTACTCGCTACCTCTATCCCAGTGGGGACCTCCATCACCACGTCGCAAACCCCCGCCTGCAAGGTGTTGCGAAAAAACTTGTGGCGTTGCGGGAACCAGAAGTAAGCCACGTTCATGCCGAGATCACTGGCTGCCAGTTTGGCCAGAGCGTTTTCGAACCCCTGCTGCTGCTGGTTGGAGTAGGGCAGATTATTCGGGTCGGCACAAACCCGCAGTTCTGGAGTAGCCGCTAAGACAGGCAGCGCACAGCTAAAGACAAATGCAGCCAGATTCCTAATAGCCGAAGACATAGACCGCGCCTCCCGGATTAGTCATCTGCTTGATTTTCTTCATAGCACCCACGACTCCAAGCGCAGCATAATCGTCATCGGTCGAGACGCTGGGCAAAGCTACCGCGCCCATCCAGCCCCCGATTCCTGCGTAGATCGCGACGTATTGCTTGCCGTCGGGTCCGATGAAGGTCATGGGATTTCCGATGATGCCGGACGTGAGCTTCTCCTGCCAGAGGATGCCTCCGCTGCGCGAGTCCACTGCCCTGAACCATCCATCCATCGTTCCGTAGAACACAACATCTCCGGCGGTCGCGAGTACGCCGCTGTATACCGGCAGGTCGGTTTCCTTGATTCCCCAGACCTTCTTCGCATTGGCAACATCCCAGGCAATCAATTCACCCTGGTAACCGCCGGGTCCAGGGTACATTCGGACACTGGCTCCCAAATATGGAGTGCCGGAAATGTAGTTCACGTCTTCGCCGGAGTAATCCATGCAAGTGTTATGGGCGGGAATGTATAGATAACCAGTTTTTGGGGAGAAGGAAGAAGGCACAAATTCTTTACCGCCGGTAGAGGATGGGCAAACTCCACGAGCATAGTGGTTGGTGTGGGGACGCTTGTCATCGTTTTCCATGGGAAGGCCGGTTTTGAGGTCATAGCCTTTTGCCCATGTGACGGGAACGAAATTTTCCGCCGAAAGAACTTCGCCGGTTTCACGGTCCATCACGAACATAAAGCCGGTGCGTCCGGGATGCAGCAGCAGTTTTCTTGTCTGACCCTTCCAAGGCATATCGACGAGAACGTTTTCCATGATCTCGTCATAGTCCCAGCCATCGTGTGGTTCAATCTGGTAGGCCCATTTCGCGGCTCCCGTTTCCGGGTTCCGCGCCCAAATGGTGATTGACCACTTATTGTCGCCGGGGCGCATATCATCGTTCCAAACGCCCGGATTTCCAGTGCCGTAATAGATGAGATTGAGTTCCGGATCGTAGGATATCCATCCCCAGATAGTTCCACCTCCCATATGCCACTGATCTGGAGTCCACGAACTGACACCTAAATCCTTGCCTTTATCTTTGGGATAAAAAGGCTTGAAGTCTGCGCCGATGAGAGCGTCCTTATCAGGGCCGCTGTTAAAAGCTCGCCACAGGATTTTGCCGGATCTCAGATCAAGGGCCGTGAGTTTTCCGCGCACGCCAAGTTCACCCCCACTGTCTCCAACCAGCACGACGTTCTTTACGACAATCGGAGCCATGGTGACCGTTTCACCAAGATCTTCGTCTCCAACCGTCGTCTTCCACACGAGAGTTCCTTTGTCTGCGTCGACGGCAATCGTGTTGTCATCGAGAGTGTTGTAAATAATTTTTCCGTCGGCGTAACTGGCGCCCCGGTTGACCACGTCGCAACATGCGATTCCCTGCGAGCGCGCATCGGGATTGGGTTCAAATTTCCACTTCATGGGATAGCCGGGCTTGGTCAGGTCGAGGGCGATCAGATAATTCGGAAATGGCGTAACCATGTAAAGCGTTTTGTTAACAACCAGCGGCCCACCCTCGTGCCCGTGTGGAATCCCGTCGGCCATCATGCCCACGATGTGAAGATTCTTGACGTTCCCAGTGTTGATCTGCGAGAGCGGGCTGAAACGGGTGTTGGCATAGTCTCCGGCGGGCATGGTCCAGTCGCCTGTCGGAAGCGGACTGACAAGATGAATTCCGGTTTGCGAGCCGGGGACATCAACGCTGGGAGCATTTTGTGCCCACACTGAGGCCATCATGAAAATCGTAAACAGCATGGAATGGAAAATGCGCATCGTTGCTCCGATCCTTTCCTCATCGTTACCGCAGCGTGTATAAATATGCAGCCGCGTCGCGTGCTTGTTTGTCATCGAGACCCAAGTTCGGCATGGCTGTGCCCGATTCCACGGAAGGTGGATTCTCGATCCAGCGGACTAAGTTGTCAGGCGTATTCGGAAGTTCGCCCGCGATCATGGTGCGGCGGCTGAAGGAGTTCAGCGGCGGTCCGAGTTCACCGTGGGCGGCGTGGATTCCCGGAATGGTATGGCACGCGCCGCAGCCTGAAGATTGAATTACTTTCCTGCCGTTCCGCGCATCTCCGCCGTAGCGGCGCGGTAGGGGGCGGTCGTGCGCCCACCCGTGCAACCTAGCAGCAGAATGGGGAGGGCCGCAGCCAATAGAATATTCGCCTTCATCTAGCCCTCACACAAAGATCGAGAATAGCGAGGGGTATGCCTAACAGGACGATTCCTATCCCAAGCGTGAAACTGACAAAAACCCCAATCAACGCCATATACTCTTCGCGCCCACGTCCCTCGGCATTTACAAGACTTCCGCCACGTGAAAGTTCGCGCCAGTTGCGGAACGACACCCCGCCAGCCCAGATCGCCGTTAGCAAAAGCAAAAGCGTAACTATGAGGTAAAGTACTTTCGCTCCTGGTTCGAGATGGGCTCCGCCGTACTGTTCTTTTCCCAGGCAGGCCTGCCACGTGATCAGGAGATCGATAATGCCGAGCGCAATCCAGGATGCGGCTGAACCGGCTAAGCCAAACCAGAGCCGCGCTGGCGATATATGTTGGCGAGTTTGAGCCTGATCGTTCACGCTTATAAATGAGGTCCTATATAAAGGATCGCAACCACGAAAATCCAAACCACGTCTACAAAATGCCAATACATTGCTGCCACGTGAAAGGGACGGTAGGGTGACGTCGGTGCCGGCGCATATCTTGGAAGCGTCAACACATAAGCAAGGATCAGGAGTCCGACGATCAGATGCGCGGCGTGAAAAGTCGTAATGGTATAAAAGATCGAGCCGTAGGCGTCGGTATAGGGCGTCAAATGTTCCCAATGTGCGCGGTACTCAAAGGCTTGCAGTGTGAGAAATACGAGTCCGATCAGAATCGTGAGAGCTAGGGCGATGCGTCCCGTACGGTAGCGTTGTTTCTTGACCTGTAGTTCGCCCCAGTACAAGACCAAGCTGCTCACGATCAAGACCACCAGCATGGGAATTGCGAAGTTTAGCTTGGGGAGTTCTTCGATTCTCCACCGCTCTTTATTGTTCTCCAACATGAAATAACTCGCGAACAGCGCGATAAAGAGAAAAGACTCTGTCAGGATGACCAGTCTCATGGCAAACGTGCCCCGCTCAGTTTCGAGCGGAACGGAGATTCGTCGGACTGGGACAATGGTCGCCGTGGTCATGCCAATTCTTCCTCCGGTCTGGGCCATAGCCAGTAGTAGCCCGCGAACAAAGTGCTCACTACTCCGACCAGTGCGATCCACATCCATTGAAAAATCAGGGCGAGAAACAACAGCATGAGAGCGACTGCAGCCAGCAACGGAGAAATCGTGTCCTCGGGCATTTTCATGATCGATCGAGGCTCGGCATCGAGCCATGAAGTGGAGAGCGTCTCTCGTCCTTCATCCAAAACCCGTTCATTCTCCGGGTCGTATTCTTCATCGTGGTCATCCCACAGCGGGTGACGAGAGACGACGGTTGGGATATGTACTATTGCGTAGGGAGCGGGTGGAGATTCGGTCTCCCATTCGAGCGAGTCTGCATTCCATGGATTGTTGCCGGCGATCTCCCCGACGCGCAGGCTTCGAAAGAAGTTGATGATGCTGAGCAAAATGCCAGTGCCGAAGATGAAGGTTCCTACGGTCGCCGTCATATTCAACCCGTCCATGCCAAGACCTGCGGGATACGTATAGATGCGCCGCGGCATACCGCCCAGCCCCGCGAGATGCATCGGGAAGAAGGCGAGATTAAAGCCGATGAACATCACCCAGAAGCTCCATTTGCCCAGTCGCTCATCCAGCATTCGTCCCGTCATCTTGGGCAGCCAGTAATAAAAAGCGGCGAATACCGGAAACACATTGGCTCCGATTAGCACGTAATGCAGGTGAGCGACTACGAAATAGGTATCGTGCACCTGCCAGTCGACTGGGATGATCGCGGTAAAGATTCCGTTCAAGCCGCCAATCACCAGAAGCCCAAGAAAGCCCATCGCGAAGTGCATGGCTGCGGTCGGAACGGGACGTCCCTTCCAGACAGTTGCAATCCAGCAGAACACTTGCACGGCGCTGAAGATCGAAATGGTCATGCTGCCCGCGCTGAAAAAACTCATCGCCATGTCGGACATGCCAACGGCGAACATGTGATGCAGCCAGACTCCAAAACCAACCACGCCGGTCAGGATGGTTGAAATCGCTACATATGGGTAGCCAACGATAGGCCGGCGCGAAAAGACGGGAATGATCATCGACGCCATCCCCGTCGCAGGAAGAAACACCACATAGACCCAGGGATGTCCAAAGAACCAGAACAACTGTTGCCACAGCAAGGGTTCGCCGCCCAGACGTGAATCAAAGAAGTGCGTTCCCCAGCGCCGATCCAGTTCAAGGAATACGCAGTCAACTGTCAGTGCGGGCAAGGACATCAGGATTGCGAACGAGATCGTCAGCGTGCTGTATAGAAATAGGGGCATCCGGTTGATCGCCATGCCGGGGGCGCGCAAGCGAAAGATCGACACAATGAAATTGATCGCGCCGACCGTCGTAGAAATTGTCAAAAAAATCAAAGCCAGAGCGTAGAAGTCCATGCCGAATCCGGGTGAATAGCGAAGACTGGTATACGGGGCATAGGCAAACCAGCCGCCGTGCGGCGACTGTCCCATGAATGCGCTGATGTAGAGCAGAATGCCCGACAACACGAAGGTCCAATAAGAAAAGGCGTTCAGGCGGGGAAACGCCATGTCGCGCGCACCAATCATCAGGGGAATCAGGTAATTTGCGAAGCCGGAGAGGATAGGAGCGGCATACCAGAAAATCATGGTCATACCGTGCATGGTGAAAAGCTGGTTGTAGGTTTCGGGGGTGAGCCACGACTGATCTGAGCGCGCCAACTGAATGCGCATGATCAGCGCCTCAACCCCGCCGATAATTAGAAAGATAAAAGCTGTCGCAAGGTAGCGATGTCCGATTTGTTTGTGATCGACGGTGGCAAACCAGCCATGCACCGTCTTCGGAGTCTCCCAGATTTCTTGCAGGCGTAGCTGGACAGCGGTCGTGCCAACACTCATGATCTTTCTCTTGCCCTGTCCAACAAATTGCCCTGTCTGACAAAAAGATGGGCGCAGTAGAGATGTCTGCCGAACTAAAAGGGATGTCCAGAAATTCTAACGTCCGCGTTAATCATCTACGAAACGGGGTGGGCTAGTGCCGAGTGAAGTCATACCTTAATTCCTGAATCCTGGCGGCCAACGATCCAACCAAAGTTAACAAGTTGCCCGCTGACAAATTCCGAGTGCCTTGCTGAAGAAATTATGTGGTCCTATCTGCGGCCACAATCGGAGAGGCAACCACCCGCCGGGCATCTCGGGAGCCTCTGCGAGAGTGATTCGGTGAGAAATGATGTAGCTGGGATCGATCTCGCCTTTTTCGATACGCTCCAGCAGCGGCTTCATGTAATTGTGCATGTTGGTCTGACTTGAATGTCCTGCACCTTCCTTAAAAAAGCTCCCTTGGCGATGTACTGACCTTCGGGAGCGCTTATGATGCATTGGACTTCGAGAGGGATGGCTTGCGTGCTCTACAAGTCGCTTCGATCGCACTTAATTTGTACAATGATGCGGGTTCTCCGAGGAAAACGATGAAGCGTCTATTCTGGCTTGTTTTGATTTTTCTTCCCGCTACTCTCGGCATTGTGCAAAACCAAAGCGCTTCCTCGATTCCAGCCTACAAAAATCCTCGCCTATCGGTTGAGCTGCGGGTTCGGGATCTGTTAAGCCGGATGACCTTGGAGGAAAAGGTTGCCATGTTGAGCGGAGCTAACTGGATGGAGAGCGTTCCCAATGAGAGACTGGGCATTCCTTCCATAAAGATGGCGGATGGACCGATCGGCATCAGGTCTTGGGCGGGACCTTCATCCGAGACCAGTGCGCAGGGCGCCAAAATGAAAATTACGACGACCGCCTTTCCAGCGGGCGTGGCAATGGCCGCGACCTGGGACATTGCTTTGCTCCAAAGTGAGGGACAGGCGATTGGCGAAGAAATGAAAGCTCTCGGACGCGACATGATCCTGGGGCCAACGGTGAACATAAATCGCACTCCTCTTTGGGGCCGAAATTTCGAGGGGTATGGTGAAGATCCATATCTCGCCGGTCGCTTGGCAGTGGCTTACATCAGGGGAGTTCAGGGCCAAGGTGTGATTGCGACGGTCAAACACTTTGACGCTAACAATCAGGAGTTCGAACGGCATCGCGTTAACGTAGTGGTGGACGAGAGGGCGTTGCACGAAATTTATTTCCCCGCATTCAAGGCAGCGGTCGAGGAGGGTGCTGTATGGTCCGTGATGTCTGCTTATAACAAGGTCAACGGCGTTTATTGCGCCGAGAATTCCTATCTCTTAAAAGATGTGCTGCAAAAACAATGGGGCTTCAAAGGTTTTGTTGTCTCCGATTGGGGAAGCACTTACAGCACCGTCGCGACCGTGAACGCAGGCATGGATTTGGAAATGCCTGGTGGCAAGCCGGCGAAGGACTGGCTTAAAAAGCCCGGCGCGAAAGCGGCCGGCAACGGCGGTGATTGGCTGGCGTCGGATAAAGTGTTGCCGGAAATATCGGCTGGCAAGATATCTACGGTTACTATTGACGATAATGTAGGTCGTATCCTTAGGGCAATCTTTATCAGCGGACAATTCGATCATCCTCACAGCGCGAACGGCGGCGTTGATACGCCTGCGGAGAGGGCGGTGGCGCGCAAGGCGGCTACGGAGAGCATCGTTCTCCTTAAGAACTCTGGCGAGATGCTTCCGCTTGATGCGTCGAAGATCCGCTCCATCGTCGTTATCGGCCCAAATGCTGCGGTAGCCAGAACTGGCGGTGGTGGCAGTTCGCTTGTGGTTCCGAAATACGCGATCACTCCTCTGAAGGGGATTCAGGATCGGGCAGGGCAGCGCATGCGAGTCACCTATGCAGTGGGCACTGCGATGGAAGGTGACGACAATAAAGATATTTCGGAGTCGCCAGAGCAACTCAGGAATCAAGCGGTCGATGCCGCGGCGAAGGCGGATGCTGCGATCGTCGTCGTCGGCAGATCCGCAAAGCTTGAGTCGGAAGATTTTGACATGAAGTCGCTCGATCTGCCAGCGGGGCAAGACGAGCTGATTGAGGCTGTGGCAAAAGTTAATAAACACACTGTGGTCGTGATCAATGCTGGTGGTCCTGTCATCATGTCGAAGTGGATTGAGCAAGTTCCAGCCATTGTTGACATGTGGTATGGAGGACAGGAAGGCGGAAATGCGATTGCGGATGTTCTGTTTGGCGTGGCTGATCCTTCGGGGAAGCTTCCGGTTTCTTTTGTGAAAGAGTGGAAGGATTCGCCTGCTTACGGACATTATCCTGGCGAGAATCTGCAGGTCGATTACACGGAAGGAATTTATGTAGGCTACAGATATTTCGACAAGCAAAAGATTGAGCCTCTATTTCCGTTTGGATATGGTCTGTCTTATACCAAGTTCGACTACCGCGATTTGAAGATTTCACCGAGTGAAGCATCTCCAAGTGAGCAAGTAAAAGTAAGCCTGAAGATCCATAACAGTGGATCGCGCTCGGGCGCAGAGGTGGTTGAACTTTATATACATGATGGACACGCGAGTGTGGATCGTCCTGTTCAAGAGCTGAAAGGCTTTCAACGAGTCGATCTGCAACCTGGACAATCGAAAGAGGTGCACTTCACGCTGGATCGCACTTCAATTGCTTTTTACAGCACTGCGAAAAAAGACTGGGTTGCGGAGCCAGGACAATTCGACGTGCTGGTTGGATCTTCGTCGCGTGATATTCGTGCGAAGGGCTCGTTTGATCTGAAGCCGTGAGACATTCGTTAGTGTAACTTCGTCTGTCAGTTTGATACTGGCGGAGGGTAGCGCGATGGCCAAGAAAGTGGCGATCACGATCTCGGGCGCTGTTTCGCTGGGGAGCTACGAATCGGGGGTAGCGTTTGAAGTCCTGGATGCGCTTGCCCAACATAACCAGTGGGCTGCTGCAAATAACCTGCCGGATGAGCGCATCGAGACCGATGTATTGACGGGAGCTTCTGCTGGCGGCATGACGGTCGCGATGATCGCGCAGCGTCTGCTCTATGACGGCGCTTCCATGAGCCAGCCTTACGACAATCCTCTTTATAACGCGTGGGTTTCGCAAGTCGACATTGGCGGATTGCTGGCACGAGGAACGGACGAGAACGTGACGCATTCTGTTTTATCTTCCGATTTCGTGATCGGCATATCGAAAGCTTCCCTCCTGAGGCGTTATACTAACGAACCGCAGCCGCCCCCCGCTCCGCAACCACATCCGGCCCTATCTTCAGATCACAGGCTGAAACTTGGACTGGCTTTGTCCAATCTGAACGGGGTCGACTATTCGCGGTCCACGCTAAGCGGAGGAGAGTTCATCTACACCCGACACCAGGATCAGCTTTTGCGCGCGCTCGACCAGATTGCGGATGATCGCGCGGAGGTGTGGGAGACAATACGGGCAGCGGCTGTGGCCTGTGGCGCATTTCCAGTTGCTTTTCGAGTGCAGGACCTGGCTCAGAAATATCGACGAATACACCGACCCTTTTCTTGTGAAAGATATATGGGACGGGCAACCGAGCACGACGTTCACTTATACCGACGGCGGTGTTTTTCAGAACGAGCCGTTGGGGATGGCGAAGAATCTGGTGGAACAAATCCCGGGCGGGCGCCTGAACGCCGGCAATCGGGGCTATCTGTTTATCGCGCCAAAGCAGAAGAGTTCCAGTGCCGTGAAGGATTCGTCGGATCCCACAGTTGGTTTTGATGCTGCCTGTGCCGATTACAAGGTGCTCGCTTCGCGACTGGCGGATTCCGTGGTTGGACAATCGGAATTTCAGGACTGGTCGATAGCTGAAGGCTACAACGATCAACTCGCTTTGCTTGATAAGCGGGCCGACGAATTGCAGAACTTATTTCTCTCCGGAGATCTCACTCCCGCCATAACATTGCCGGTTTCTGAAGTATTGCTCAAAACATTTTTCGCGAAAGATCATCAGATGACGGCGGCAGCGGGAGCTGATTTGAACGCGGCGCGTATGCAGTTAAAGCAGCAGTATGCGATCGAGTACGCGCGTTTCGGGGAACAAGCTGTGGCCGATGCCTGGCTCGATACCGTTCTGGTGCTTGAACTGGCGGCCGGCCTGCACGAAAAAGAAGAGATGCTGATCTACGACTTTGTGGCTGATCCGGAGAACTTGGCGAGCAATGGATTGATGGCATTTGCAGGCTTCTTCGATGTGAGCTATCGCAAGCATGACTATGATTACGGGCGCAGCGTGGCGCAACAGCGACTCGCTGAATACAAGGTACAGCCTGGGAGCGTCTTTTCGAATCTGCACTGGGCGCCCAAAACGATCGACCCGATTGATGAAACCCTGAACAATATCCAGATGTCGCAGGTGGACAAGACAAAGCGCGAGGCGGTCTACCACCAGATCAGCGACGCAGCCAATCAGCTGCTGGAGGAGCTGAACGTTGATCTGCTGATACGGGAACCGATGATGCTGCTCTTCATGCAAAAGGAAATCAAGAAATTGCTTGCTCTTTGAGTAAATTCATCGGCTCCCTTGCTTCGTACTGACAAATTTGAAACCAGTTAGGCTGCCTGTACGGACTGGCCAATCTCCAGGAGTTCGGCATCGCTGAGCTTGATCGATGCTGCGGCGACGTTTTCTTCCAGATGCTCTACGCGCGACGTTCCAGGAATCGGAAGCATTACAGGCGAGCGCCACAGCAGCCACGCCAGAGCAAGCTGAGAGGTTGTGATTTTCAATTTCGCAGCCGAGCGCGCGAGTACGCTTCCTGCGGAACTCAATTTGCCGGAGCCGAGCGGGAACCACGGAATGAAACCAATTTTTGCCTGTTCGCAATAGTCGAGAACATCTTCGGAACCGCGATCCGCCAAACTGTAGCGGTTCTGCACCGTGACGATGGGAACGATCGTGCGTGCATGCTCGATCTGCTTCACGGTGACTTCAGACAGGCCGATGTGCCTGATTTTGCCCTGGGCCTGCAGGTCTTTCAGTGTGCCGAGTTGATCTTCGGCCGGCACTTTGGGATCGATACGATTAAGCTGGAATAGATCGATGCGATCGAGTCGAAGGCGTTGCAGGCTACCCTCGAGAGCTGCTCGCAAATGTTCGGGACGTCCGTTTTCCTTCCACTGATTCGGGCCGGGACGGTCGAAACCGGCTTTGGTGGCGATTACCAAGCCTTTCGGGTAGGGATACAAAGCTTCCGCGATGATCTCTTCACTGACGTGCGGGCCGTAGGAATCGGCGGTGTCGATGAAATTGATTTCGAGTTCCACCGCGCGGCGAAGAACCCGGATCGCCTCGGAGCGATCTCGCGGTTCACCCCAGACTCCATCGCCGGTAATTCTCATCGCCCCAAAGCCAAGGCGGTGGATAGGAAGATAGCCACCGATGCGGAACTCGCCGGAATTGGCTGCTGAAAGATGTTTTGGAACTGCACTTGAAGTTGCTGATTTCTTCGCGCTTTTCATTTCTTTGCTCCCTTCGATTCATCGCTGATCATTCATTGCGGATCATGGTTAATTAATTGTGATTAAAGAGGGTCGCGTGACATTCTCCGAAGCGTTGTCCGCAACACATGTTTTTCGGTTATTTCAGCCAGTTCTTATTCGATGCACGACCGGAACGATTGGAAGCTGAAGCGTAGACGTTGCAACTGAGGAAAAACATTTACTTTGCTTGCTGGATGTCGCCAGACATTTCTAATTCTACGTTGACCACGGGCTTCACTTTCAGGAAGAAATTGCTAGGGTCTTTGATGCCCCACTTAACGTAGGGAACATCGAATTTACACGTTCCGTGCCAGTGATCGCCGGTTAACTCGGCATGGACGAGCGCAGTCAGGTCGTGATTCGCGCCGTGAATGGAAAAGACTCCGTTCAGCTTTAGGTCTGAGGCTCCAGCTAGCCCTACTGCGCCCTCGACTTGCGTGGGATGAAAAATGATATCGGGGTATTTCGCCGTCTCAAGAATCTCTTTATGCATACGCTTGTCGCGCGACTCGTTTCCGCTCTCGCCGCTCGTCGCTGATACGATGATTTCGCCGCCGGCCTTGCCGGTCTCTGGATCGAAATTCAGGGTTCCACTTTTTACAGCAAATGTGCCGTGCACTGTGTGCAGTGTGCTATCGACGGTAAAATGCACTTCTGATCGCCCTGGGTTGAGGGCCAGGACAATGTTGGACGGCGCAACGAACGTTCCTTTTGACTGAGGCGGAAGCCCGATCGCTGACAGAACTACAACGACGCTGAAAACTGTCGCGACAACGCCGGGAAGCCGGAGTCCCGAGGATTGCATGTCTTGGTTAAGGCCCTTTCGTTTACTGATAGTAGCTCGACTGATGGTAGTCCGACTCAGAGGACGCTGTGAGTGAAGGTTGCACTGTTAGTTGCCATATAAGTTTAGCTTGGATGCACCTCTTTTCATTTCATATCCTCTTTTTCTTCGCCTATGCTATGGCGGGGTTAATCTGGCAGTCTAAACTGGGTTGGCGCTCCTGAACGCAAAAACAAAAGTGCTTTCCTTGCGACGACCCGAAGCTAAGTCGTCATCTAATCAAATCGCACTGTAGGGACCCTTTAAGTGAAACCTTCGTCTAACGAGGCTTCTTCCAATGATTCGGGATGGAGAGCAAATGCTAGTTGCAGAGAAACCTGTTGCTGTCTTTCGCGAACTGCTGGAGCGGTTATCTGATGCTCGCAGGCGCAGCGATGCTCTATTTGCTATGGTGCGTTCCGACTTCCTTTATGAGCGGCCCATTTCGGAGCGCCATCGCATCATCTTTTATGTCGGACATCTTGAGGCGTTTGACTGGAACCTGCTGAACAAAGACTGCTTTGGGCTGAAGAGCGTCCATCCTGAGTTTGATCGACTATTTGCTTTTGGCATCGATCCAGTCGGCGGAGGACTGCCAACCGATCAACCAGCAGACTGGCCGTCGCTGGATGCCGTTGGAAATATGTGAGCCGTGTCCGCGATGTTCTCGACGAGAGTCTTGCGAATGTCATCTCCGAATCCGACTTTCGTACGCGCGACGGTTTTCCCCTGCGCACTTTACTGAATGTGGCGGTTGAGCATCGGCTGATGCACGTTGAAACACTGTCTTACATGCTGCATCACTTGCCGTTTCACATGAAAGTGCGAGCATCTGGCTCGCCGCAACCGGTGGGTAGCCCTGTTATTCCTGATGTGGTTCCGATCCCTGCAGGTGTTGCGACGCTCGGTCTTTCACGAGAAGGTGGCGCGTTCGGTTGGGACAATGAGTTTGAAGCCCACAGCGTCGACGTTCCCGCATTCGAGATCGATAAATACAAAGTGACGAATCGGGAGTATCTTGAGTTTCTGAGGCTGACGGGTACCGCGCACGGGAGGTCTGGAGCGATGACGATTGGAACTGGAAGGAAAGCTCACGGGATTTCTCATCCACTTTTCTGGAGGAGCGATGGCAAACAGTGGTTCTGGCGCACGATGTTCGATGAAGTGCCGCTGCCGCAGGACTGGCCTGTCTATGTGAGTCACGCTGAAGCGAGCGCTTATGCGCGGTGGGCAGGGAAGTCTCTTCCTACGGAACCGGAGTGGCAGTGCGCCGCTTACGGAACAATCGACGGACCGACCAGGACTTATCCTTATCCGTATCCTTATCCCTGTCCGTTGGCCGGGGCATTTCAAGGGGGCGGATGCGAACAGGACCGAAAAGCCTGGAAATTTTGATTTTCGTCACTGGGATCCGGTTCCTGTAAATGCGTTCCCCGAAGGCCAGAGTGCTTTCGGCGTTCAAGATATGTTGGGCAATGGATGGGAGTGGACCTCCAGCATTTTCGCTCCCTTTTCGGGTTTCGAGGCGTTTCCGTTCTATCGTGGATACTCGGCAGATTTCTTTGACGGCAAACATTTCGTGATGAAGGGCGGCTCGGCGCGCACGGCTGCATGCATGCTGAGGTCGACATTTCGCAACTGGTTCCAGGCGCATTATCAATACGTCTACGCGGGTTTCCGCTGCGTAAGGCGTTGATGGTCAAGATCGCCAGGTAACGTTTTTATAACGTTCTGAGTAAGATCTAAGATCGAGGAGATGCAGATGCTGGTCCATGCGATCAACAATGCCGCCTACGAATTTGCAGCGGAAGTGCGAGCCGGCCTGACGCAGCGGGGACAAAAGGAGCTGCCGTCAAAGTATCTTTACGATGACGTCGGCTCGGCGCTATTCGAGGTGATCAGCCATCTGCCGGAATATGGCCTGACGCGAGCCGACGAGCGGTTGTTGCAACGCCATGCGGGAGAGATCGTGGAGCGATTGGATCCTCCGGTTGCAGTGGCCGAATTGGGCAGCGGCAGCGGCAAGAAAACTCGCTGGATCCTTGAAGCACTGGGACGTTGGCAGCGGACATTTTATTATCCGGTCGAAATATCTCGCTCGGCTCTGCTGATGTGCCAGCGCGAGCTGAGCGACATCGATTCGATCAGTATTGTCGGCTTCGAACGCGAATATCTGGATGGGCTGATGGAAGTGGCCGCGCACCGGCAGCGCAATCAACATCTCTTCGTATTGTTTCTTGGGAGCACGATTGGGAATTTCGATCGCGCCGCGGGAGTGAAATTCATGGCTGGCATTCGGCGTATTCTCGAGCCCGGCGACTCGCTGCTTCTTGGGACGGACCTGGAGAAGCCCGAGGATCAATTGATAAAGGCGTACGACGATGAAATCGGAGTGACCGCGGCCTTCAATCTCAATCTACTGGCCCGCATCAATCGGGAACTCGATGCCGACTTCGACTTGAGCCAGTTTGAGCACGTAGCCAGAATCAATCCCGAAGCCCGCAGTGTTGAAATGCATCTGAGATCGCGACTTAGGCAGACGGTCCGTATCCCTGCGGCCGATTTGCGGGTTGAATTTCTTGAAGGCGAGACCATCTGGACAGAGAGCAGCCACAAATATTCGTCTGGAGAGGTCTTCCAGATGGCGCTAGATTCCGGCTTTCGATGCCAGGCACAATGGATTGACGAGCAGTGGCCTTTCGCCGAGAATTTGCTAATCGCTGCGTGAGCTTTTATTCAATCTCGCTCAGCGCAACCTCGGTCAGCCCAGCTGGGCTGCGGCGCCATGTCCGCAGGTTCATGGCGCTGACCACGATGCAAAAGATATTGGCGGGGATAAACCCTAATTGCGAAGTCTTGATGCCGATGATGCACATGATCACGCAATTTACGGCTGTCAGCAACCAGCCTTGCCAACAGCGGCGCCCGACCAGTATTGTGGCGCTTATGGTCAGGACGCAGGAAAGATAATCGAGTCTTAACACGAATGAAATACCTCCGTGCAATCATTCTGAGGGGAGTCGCAGCTATTCTCTGTGATCTGAACCCAGGCGTCAGGTAACGAAAGGCCCATGATCCAAAGTACGTAGCAGTTCGGCGGAGGAATTCAGGAGGATTCAATGGCAGCAGAATGTACCCATCTCAATCAGATCAAAGTAAGAAAAACCGACACACATGAGTGCGAGGAATGCGTCAAGATGGGCGACACATGGGTCCATTTACGGATGTGCCTGGTGTGCGGCAATGTCGGGTGTTGCGACTCGTCCAAGAACAAGCACGCCACCAAGCACTTTCACAAAACGAAGCATCCCATAATGCGCGGGTATGAACCGGGCGAGTCGTGGATCTGGTGTTATGTGGATGAGATTTTTGCCGGCGAACTGGCCGCTTGATTGCGCTCCATTTGTGGGTTTTCGGGCTCTCTTGAGCTCTGCAATAATTGCGCGACCATCGCGTGGACATCCGTATCTAACTGACTAACTGGGTCACTGTTTCCGGCTTAACCAGCGTCTTCTTCGTCAACATTGAGTTTGTGAACGTCACGTTTGTCAAAATCAGGGCTAAGACCGTCCATGCCAAAACCCATTTTGTTGAGTGTCGATGATGACTCGGATGTTTTGCGAGCCATTGAACGCGACTTGCGTGCGCAATATGGCGCGGAATATCGCGTGATAGGCAGCGATTCTCCCGAGGGAGCGCTCGATCTGTTGAAGCAGTTGAAGGTGCGGAACGATAGCGTGGCTCTATTGCTGGCGGATCAGCGTATGCCCCGAATGGATGGCGTGACATTTCTGCAAGAGGCCATGCATCTATTTCCGGACGCCAAGCGCGCGCTTCTGACCGCGTACGCCGATACCAACGCGGCTATCAGCGCCATCAATCAAGCGAGCATCAACTACTTCTTTTTGAAGCCGTGGGACCCGCCGTCGGATCATCTGTATCCGCAGCTCAACGATCTGCTTGATGACTGGCAGGCTTCGTACCGGCCGGCGTTCCAGGGTATTCGGGTTCTCGGTACGAGGTGGTCGCCACGGTCGTATGAGCTGCGCGATTTTCTGGCGCGCAATCGCGTTCCCTACCAATGGGTGGATGTTGAGGTGACAGCCAATGACCCCGAAACCAAGCGTTTGCTCGACGCGCTAGGGCCGGAGGCTGCGAGTCTCCCGGTGGTGTTATTTCCCGATGGAACGAAGCTCCTGGACAGCCTGCCGGCAGATGTGGCGCAAAAAGTTGGCCTGCGGACGCGGGCGCAAACCGATTTCTACGATCTGGCGATTATAGGCGGAGGACCGGCGGGATTGGCGGCCGCTGTTTATGGCGCGTCGGAGGGTTTGCACACGGTGATGATTGAGCGCGAAGCGCCGGGCGGGCAGGCGGGCATGAGTTCGCGCATTGAGAATTATTTAGGATTTCCATCGGGCCTTAGCGGGAACGACCTGGCCAGGCGCGCGGTGACGCAGGCGCAGCGTTTTGGAGTGGAAATTCTCTCGCCACAGGAGGCGACTGGCGTGCGCACGGAGGGATCGTATCGCATCATCAAGTTGGCTGACGGAAGCGAACTCTCTTGTCATGCGCTGATGATTGCCAGTGGAGTGCAATGGCGGCGACTGGAAGCTCCGGGAATCGATCGTCTGCAGGGAGCCGGGATCTATTATGGCGGCGGCGCTACGGAGGCGCTGTCATGCAAGGGCGAAGATATTTACGTCATCGGCGGCGCTAATTCGGCGGGTCAGGCAGCCATGAACTTTGCCAAGTATGCCGACCGCGTCGTCATGGTTGTGCGCGGCAGCTCTCTGGCCAGTACCATGTCGCAGTATCTGATCGATCAAATCAAGGAGACATCGAATATTCAACTCTGGGCCAACGCCAGCGTAGCCGAGGCGCATGGAGATAGTCATCTGGAAGAAATTTCATTTCTTTGTTCGGACACAGATAAAGTGGAGCGTGTGCCGGCGAGCGCAATGTTCATTTTTATCGGAGCCTTGCCACGCACCGATTGGCTCGGAGATCTTGTGGAGCGGGATGAGCGTGGCTTTCTTTTGACTGGGCCGGATCTTATACGCGACAAACAACAACCCAAGGGCTGGACGCTTGATCGCGATCCCTTCCTGCTTGAGACAAATATTCCGGGCATCTTCGCAGTGGGCGACGTGCGGCATGGATCGGTGAAGCGTGTCGCTTCCGGCGTAGGCGAAGGATCGGTTGCGGTCCAGATCATCCATCAATACTTGAGCAAGGTCTAAATGGTCGAAAATTCCGAACTACTTCGGGTTCCCGCGTTTGCAGAGCTGCCGGACGATCAGATTGCCTGGTTCCTGAGCCAGTCTGAAGAACTTCACTTCAAGGCCGGTGATACTTACTCGAGGCAAGGCGATCCGGCGGACGCAATGTTCGTAATTTTGGATGGGCAAGTTGAGTTGCGCGGAGAAATCGGCGGCGAGGCAATTGTGATTTCTGTGAGCGGGGGCGAAGTCACCGGCGCCCTGCCATTTTCCCGTATGAAGCAGTTTACCGTGAGCGGAAAGGCAATCACGGATAGCCGCGTCTTGCGGTTTCCGGCGGCGTTGTTTCCGGAACTGGTGCAGAGGATGCCGGAACTGACAAAGCGGCTGGTGGGCCTGATGTCTGATCGTATCCGTGAGACGACGCGCTTCGAACAGCAGCGTGATCGATTGGCGGCGTTGGGAAAACTTTCCGCTGGCCTGGCGCACGAGCTGAATAATCCAGCATCGGCTGCCACGCGCGCCACCAGCCAATTGCGCACCATCCTGAAAAAAATCAAAGACGCCAGCCTCGAACTGGGACGACGCGATCTAACTCCGGCGCAAAGGGCTGAAATCGAAAAGCTGGAAGCTTCATTCAATCAGGGTAACGAGCCGCCGCCGGATGCACTGACCATGAGTGATCTTGAGGAGCAGGTGGATTCGTTGCTTCGCAGTCACGGCCAGGATGACTTGTGGCAACTGGCGGCCGATCTGGCGCGGAAAAATATCAAGCCTGAAGCGCTGGAATCGTTGTTCGAGGTTTTGGGCGCGGGTACTGCGCGGGCCGCGCTGGTCAGGATCGCAGCATCGCTCGAAATTGCCAACCTGCTGAACGAAATTGAGAGCAGCACATCGCGAATTTCCGACCTGGTCCGCGCGATCAAGGAATACACGTATATGGACCAGGCTCCGGTGCAAAATGTCGATATTGTTAAGAGCCTGGAGACCACGCTGACCATCCTGAATCACAAGCTCAAACGCGGAGTGGTGGTGCAGCGCGATTACCAGAAGATCCCGCTTCTTGTAAATTCATTCGGAAGCGAGCTCAATCAGGTGTGGACCAACCTTATTGATAACGCCATCGACGCCATGGCAGGGAAGGGCGAATTGAGAGTTCGGACCTACCGTGAAGATAATTGCGTCGTGATTGAGATCGGCGATAACGGCACAGGAATTTCTCCCGAAACCAAGTCACATATTTTCGAGCCATTTTTCACCACCAAGGGAGTTGGAGACGGAACCGGGCTGGGACTGGACACGGTTCAGCGCATTGTCAGGAAGCACAAAGGCAATATTCAGGTTACTTCGAAGCCGGGGGACACGCGTTTTCAGGTGTGGCTCCCGCTTGCGGAGGCCACCACAGCAGGAGAGACGAATCACAACTGAGAATCAAAAAAAGGAGGCACTTCATGGCTACGATTACAACGAAAGACGGCACAACAATTTATTACAAAGACTGGGGCAAAGGGCAGCCCATAGTGTTCAGCCACGGCTGGCCGCTTAGCGCGGACGACTGGGACGGACAGATGCTGTACTTCGGGCAGCTTGGCTATCGGGTAATCGCGCATGACCGGCGCGGGCACGGGCGTTCCACGCAGACTTGGGATGGCAACGAGATGGACACCTACGCCGACGACCTCGCTGCGCTCACTGAGAAGTTGGACCTGAAGAACGCAATCCATGTGGGACACTCTACTGGGGGCGGAGAAGTTGCGCGCTACATTGGTCGGCATGGCTCAAAACGTGTCGCAATGGCAGTGCTGATCAGCTCGGTGCCGCCGCTGATGGTGAAGACGGACAAGAATCCACTCGGCGCGCCGATCTCGGTCTTTGACGGCCTGCGTGCCGAAATGAAGAAAAACCGGGCGCAGTTTTACAAGGACATCACGCTTCCGTTTTACGGCTACAACCGGCCGGGCGCCAAGATTTCAGAAGGCATTCGCGAGCACTGGTGGTTGCAGGGCATGATGGGGGGAATGAAGCCTCATTACGACTGCATCAAGGCTTTTTCGGAGACGGACTTTACCGAAGACCTTAAGAAGTTCGATGTGCCAACGCTTATCCTCCATGGCGATGATGATCAGATCGTGCCGATCGATGCAGCGGGCCGGGCGTCCGCGAAGATTGTAAAGAACGCCAAATTGATCGTGTATCCGGGTTATCCGCACGGTATGCCCGCGACCAACGCGGACCCGATCAACGCTGACCTGCTCGCGTTTTTTCAGACCAGCAAGCAAGCTGCGGCATAGACGGTTCGAGCCGACGATGGAGCGACGGGCCGCATGCTCATCGCTCCCTCGAAGCTTTTGGGGGCCAACTATTACTTGCTGTATTTCACCAAATACTAAGGGGAGTACTTTCGCATGGCGATAGCGACTACTAATCCGGCAACTGGCGAGGTCTTGAAAACTTTTGAGCCGCTTACCGCCGGGCAAATTGAGCAGAAATTGGAGTTGGCGACTTCCGCGTTTCAAGCTCATCGGCGGACTTCATTCGCGGATCGCGCCGCCAAGATGATGCGCGCCGCCGAGATCCTGGAAAAAGAAAAAGATGATTGCGCACACTTGATGACGCTCGAAATGGGCAAGCCTCTAAAGGCCGCAGTGGCCGAGGCGCTGAAGTGCGCGACCGGTTGCCGCTATTATGCCGAAAATGCGGAGAAGTTTCTGGCCGACGAAATCGTCGAAACCGGCGCGAAGCGCAGCTTCATCCGCTATCTTCCAATCGGTCCCATCCTTGCCATCATGCCGTGGAACTTCCCCTTCTGGCAGGTTTTTCGCTTCGTCGCGCCTGCGTTAATGGCGGGGAATGTGGGACTGCTGAAGCATGCGTCCAATGTTCCACAGTGTGCGCTGAAAATTGAGGAAATCGTTCGCCGCGCCGGTTTTGCTGAGGGAGTGTTTCAGACACTGCTCATTGGCTCGGGGCCGGTTGACGGCATTCTGAATGATCCTCGCGTCGTTGCGGCGACGTTAACCGGCAGCGAGCAGGCCGGAATTCAAGTCGGAGTTTCCGCCGCGAAACGAGTCAAGAAAGTTGTGCTTGAGCTTGGCGGAAGCGATCCTTTCATCGTGATGCCGAGCGCGGACCTTGACGCTGCCGTTGCAACCGCGGTTGACGCGCGAGTTCAGAACAACGGTCAATCTTGCATAGCAGCCAAGCGCTTCATCGTCGCGGAAAAAATTGCCGACGAGTTCGAACGCAAATTCGTCAAGCGCATGGAGGGGTTGCGGGTGGGCGATCCGTTTGACGAAGGAACGCAACTCGGGCCTCTCGCCAACGCAGATGCTGTTTCTTCTCTTGATGCCGACGTGCAAAAGACCGTCGCGGCAGGCGCGCGCGTCCTGATCGGTGGCCATCCTTTAGACCGTGCCGGCAGCTTCTATGCGCCCACTGTGCTGACTAACATTCCGAAGGATTCGCCCGCATATAAGGAGGAACTGTTTGGGCCAGTGGCGTCAATTTTTCGCGCGAAGGATGTAGATCACGCCATCCGGATTGCGAATGATAGCCGCTTCGGATTAGGCGCCAGCGCCTGGACCAGGGATCCCGCGGAAACCGAACGCTTCATCAACGAGCTCGATGCCGGCATGGTCTTTCTCAACAAGATGGTGGCTTCCGATCCGCGCCTTCCGTTCGGTGGAGTGAAGTTTTCAGGCCACGGCCGCGAGCTGGCCGAGTTCGGGATCCGTGAATTTATGAACATTAAAACGGTTTGGATTCAGTAACACAGCGCAAGTTTGAAGCGCAGATCACCCTGGCCCTGATCCAGTCCAGTGCGTAGTATCCTTGACGTTCAAGAAAAGAGTCCATACATTCAAAGGGGTCCGTCCAGGCCAATTATCTTCCGTATTCCACTTGATCATTTACGAGGCACTCATGCGATGACCATCAAAAGAAATGCAGTTCCAAAAAGCACGCTCAGGCAGAAATCTCAACTGATGTCAGGCTCAGAGATCGAGCGCACGCTGGTGCGCCTGGCCCACGAAATTCTCGAAAAAAATGGCGGTGTCGAAGGTTTGGGACTGGTTGGCATCCGCCGTCGTGGAGTTCCGATCGCTGAACGGCTGGGGAAAATGATTCATCAGGTGGAGAAGAAAAAAGTTCCCGTGGGCACGCTTGATATCACATTTTATCGTGACGATCTTTCGACACTGGGTCCGAAGCCGGTGGTGCAGGAAACGGAAATCGGCTTTTCCATCGAAGCAAAAAAGATCGTCCTGGTGGACGACGTGCTCTACACCGGCCGAACCACGCGCGCCGCACTGGACGCTCTATTTTCGCATGGCCGTCCAAGCCTGGTGCAACTGCTCGTGCTCATCGACCGCGGCCATCGCGAGTTGCCAGTCGAAGCCACGTTCATCGGTAGAAACGTGCAGACGAGCGATAGCGAAGTGATCGAAGTGAAGCTGACCGAGATCGACCAGGTCGACAAAGTTCTTTTGATGGAGAGGTAACGTCAGGCCTGTGTGGACCGCTCTCTCTGACCGCAATTGAAGCCCGAACCTAGAACAGTTCGCGCTCAGCTACTTACTTGCAGTACTCCACTCCACATCAAAGCGGGCCCGATCATAGAATGATTTCTGTGTGCCGATTCCGGTCGTCGAAAGGCCAGCATAAAGATTAGCGCGCTTCACGGCTTCGCGCTCGGGCAAGCCCTCGCCAAGAAAAGTAGCGAAGCTGCCAATAAAAGCGTCCCCGGCTCCGGTGCTATCGACGCTTGTCACTTTGAAGGCAGAGACGTGCTCCATCCCTTCATTTCCGGCTAGCAGCGCACCGTTCGCGCCGAGCGTAATAATCACACGCCGAATACCGCTGGCCAGAAGACTGGACGCGCAACTCTTCGCGTCATCGACACTGCGCACCGGCATCCCAGAGATGGCTTCCGCCTCATGCTCATTGGGAACAAAGTAATCGAGATCCGCCACCGCGTCGAGATCAATCGCCTGTGCTGGAGCCGGGTTCAGGATGCAGCGAATGCCGTGTCGCCGCGCAAATTTGATGGTGTGATATACCGTCTCAAGCGGAATTTCAAACTGCAGCACGATGCAATCGACAGTCTTCAGCATCTCTGCCGCCGCATCCACATCGGCCGGCTTCAGTTGATCATTCGCGCCCTTGACAACGATGATCCGATTTTGCCCGGAGGGCTCGACGAAGATAGGAGCCACCCCACTGGATACGCCCTTCAGTTGGCGAACGTGTTTGGCATCGATTCCCAGGTTTTCAAAATTCTTTATCGTTGACGGACCGAACAGGTCATCGCCCACCCGCGCCACCATGAACACGTTCGCTCCACAGAGCCGGGCGGCGACGGCCTGGTTCGCGCCTTTTCCGCCAAAACCCAAGTCGAACTTTTGCCCGAAGATAGTCTCTCCCGGCTTTGGAAAATGTTCTGCGAAGGTGGTCAGATCGACATTAGCGCTACCTACAACCGCAATGCGAGGACGCTTAGCCATAATTGTTCTCGTGGGAACTGGAACTGGAACCGACACCTTCAATGCAAGTGCGCAAGCTTGAAGTGGGGAAGGCAGAGTTTAGTCAGTCGATCCGCACCTGTCAACCGTCGGTATTCCGAACGTCGGTTCTGGGGACTGTTCCGAACGTTAGGGCATCGGGATTTCCCCCGAGTTACAGCACCAGGCTTCAGGAGCCATAATGTCTTCGTTGCCTTTAAACGTTGCGCTTCAAGCAGAGAGGATTGGCGATGCCGGAAAGCTCGATTAGGGAAGTGCGCTGCTGCGTTGCTGGAGGGGGACCCGCCGGCATGGTCCTCGGCTTTCTGCTCGCTCGCGCCGGAGTCGATACCCTGGTCCTCGAAAAGCGCGCCGATTTTCTGCGCGATTTTCGCGGCGACACGGTTCACCCATCCACTCTCGAACTGATGTATGAGCTGGGAATTCTCGACGATTTTCTGCGCCGTCCACATCAGGAGTTGCCGCAAATCGGCGGTCTGATAGACGGCTTCGAAGTGACAATAGCCGATTTCTCGCATTTGCCGACGCACTGCAAGTTCATCGCGCTCATGCCGCAATGGGATTTCCTGAACTTCATTGCCGAAAAAGCGCAGGCCTATCCTCAATTTCACCTGCGAATGGAAGCTGAGGTGACTGACTTAATCGTCGAGAACGGACGTGTCGCCGGTGTGAGCGCAAACACTCCGCAAGGAGCGCTGGAAGTGCGCGCCTATCTGACAATAGGCGCAGACGGTCGCCATTCGACTGTTCGCGAAAAAGCGAAACTGGAGGTTCTCGACCTCGGCGCTCCGATCGACGTTCTCTGGATGCGAGTTTCGAGGCAGCCGAGCGATCCCCATCAGACCCTCGGACGATTTCAGGATGGGAAGATACTGGTCACTCTAAATCGCGACGATTATTGGCAGTGCGCATATGTAATTCCAAAAGGAGGATTCGAAGGCATCAAGCAAGCGGGTCTGCCCGCATTCAGAAGGACCATCGAAACTATTGCTCCATTTTTGCGCGGACGCACGGACGAATTGAAGGCCTGGGACGATATCAAGCTGCTATCCGTCGCCGTCGACCGCCTTCGCCACTGGTCGCGCCCCGGGCTTCTATGTATCGGAGACTCAGCCCACGCGATGTCTCCAATAGGGGGTGTCGGCATCAATCTTGCAATTCAGGACGCAGTGGCGGCTGCGAACCTTCTCGCCGAGCCGCTATTACGAACTGCGGTCACGAACGAAAAGCTTGAGGAGGTCCGCAAGCGCCGCGAATTTCCTACAAAGATGACGCAAGGCTTCCAAATATTCGCGCACAAGCGCTTTATCACTCGAGCTTTGAGTCGGCGAGCGCCGCTGCGTAGCCTGCCGTTGCCACTCCAACTTCTAAAGCAGTTTCCAATTCTCCGTCGAATCCCGGCACGGATGCTGGGGTTGGGATTTCGTCCTGAGCATGTCCATACCGCGGATGTGAACCATAGTCCGAATGTGAACCAGGGAACGGGAGATGGCGCAATCGCGCGGTCGGGGGATCTGGAATCCCCCGATGGTCACATGGCAAGATGACGCTGGCTCGATGAAGCTGGCTCGATGACGCAATAGCTCTTTAGTGACTGAGCCATCGGTTTTAAGAGTGAAAGCGTATTCATCTGGCATCTGCACCCGGTCTTGAGTATTCTCTTGACCATGGGTACCGTCTCGCTGAGCGAAATCTTGGGCTCGATCGTCTATGATGCCTCGGGCAACGCCAGTGGCCGTGTCCGCGAGGTAGCGATTGCCCCGGCAGAGGACCGTGCCCGCGTTTCTTCGCTGATGGTTAAAACGCCCACCGGAATTCGCGTCTTGCCTTTCGCTTCAGTGTTGCAGATCAATGGCGGCGTGCGGACCTCAACAGGTGCGGCCGACTGGAGTCAAGCTGATGGCTCCGAAGGACTGTTCCTGCTCAGCCGCGACCTTCTCGATCAGCAGGTTATCGATGTGCACGGCCGCAAGGTTGTGCGAGTCAATGACGTCGATTTTCATCAAGAAGACGCGCAGAATCGGCTGATTCTAAAAGTTGGTGGCGTGGATGTTGGCGCCCGGGGCGCGGTTCGCCGGCTTCTTAAAGGTATGGTTCCGGCGGCTGCCCTGCGAGCCTTGCTAGTGAAAATCCCTCCGCGCGAAATTCCCTGGGATTTCGTCGATATCATTGAAACCGATCCCGCGCGCCGGGTCCGACTGAAAATTTCGCACGAACGTCTGGCTAAACTTCATCCCGCCGATATCGCCGACATCGTAGAAGACTTGGCGCCGGACGACCGCGAAGCTGTTTTCGAAACGTTGGACGAAGGCGTCGCTGCTGGAGCGCTCGAAGAATTAGAACCCAAGGTGCAGAAATCGGTGTTGGAATCGCTTGATTCAGAGCGGGCCGCCGAAATTGTCGAAGAGATGGAGCCGGATGCGGCCGCCGACCTTTTGGCTGACCTGTCCGATGAGCGAACCGAAGAAATCCTGGTGCAGATGAATCCCGAAGAGCGCCAGGAAGTCACCGAACTGCTGGAGTTCAAAGAAAATACCGCTGCCGGGCGCATGACCACGGAATACATAGCTCTGCCAGTGGCGGCGACGGCTAATGATGCGATCGAGGCCATGCGTACCTTCGAAGGCCGCCTGGAAAACATGAGCACCATTTACCTGACGGATTCGCACGGCACTCTGGCGGGTGCTGTCCCGCTCGTCAAAATCGTGTTGTCCCCCGCATCGACTCCGTTGCTGAGTCTGGGCCATGAACCATTAATATCCTGCCACGAAAACGCGAAAGAACAGGCGTTCGCTGAACTTTTCGACAAGTACAACCTCCTGACCCTGCCAGTGATCGACCATCACAATCATCTCATCGGCGTTATCACGCCCGATGACGTGATCGCTATGCTGCGCGCCAAGCTGTAGCCGCTGTGTGAAAGTCCTCGCGCGCTGATCGAAGCCGAACGCGCTTTGGGCAGCCAGCTCCGGTTAAGATTTGTTAATAAGATTTGTTAACGACTCGAACAAAAACTTCGCTGGTCCAGCACTTTGATCTATCCAGACTCCGCGCTCAGCATTTATTCTGATCCGGCTGTTTGCCACTTTGCCTGTGGCTGCTCGCATGAAATTCTTTAAAAGTTGGAAGGTCCGGATCCTGTTCTTTTTCGCCGTAGTGGGTCCGGGCTTCATTACTGCGAATGTCGACAACGATGCCAACGGCATCTTGACGTATTCGCAGGCCGGTGCCCAATTCGGCTACTTGCTTTTGTGGACAATGATCCCGACTACGATCGCTCTGATCGTGGTGCAGGAAATGTGCGCCCGCATGGGAGCGGTTACGGGCAAGGGTTTGAGCGATCTCATCCGCGAAGAATTTGGCTTGCGGGTTACTTTTCTAATGATGCTTGGCATTCTGCTTACAAATTTTGGAAACGTGGTGGGCGAATTTATCGGCATTGCGGGAAGCATGGGGTTGTTCGGAGTGTCAAAGTATTATTCGGTGCCAATCTGCGCGGTGATCGTCTGGCTGATCGCAGTCAAGGGACAGTACAAGAGCGTCGAAAAAGTTTTTTTGGCTGCTTCTTTTTTCTACGTTACTTATATATTTGCGGGAGTGCTGGCCAAGCCCGCCTGGATCGAGGCTGCGAAAGCCACGCTTAAGCCTCCGCAGTTGAGTGTCTTCGGACAAGCGCCGTATCTGTACATGGTAATTGGCGTGGTCGGCACAACAATCGCGCCATGGATGCAATTCTACTTGCAGTCGTCCATCGTCGAAAAAGGAGTTACTCGCCGGCAGTACAAAACTTCGAAGCTTGATGTTATTGTCGGCTGCATCTTCACCGACGTGGTTGCATGGTTCATCATTGTCGCCTGCGCCGCCACGCTTTACATCCATGGAATGCATGATATTCGCGATGCCGCCGATGCCGCGCAGTCGCTGCGGCCGCTGGCGGGAGATTGGGCATACATCCTGTTTGCTCTGGGACTGTTCAATGCATCGTTGTTTGCAGCGTCAATTTTGCCGCTTTCAACTGCCTATACGGTTTGCGAAGGGTTAGGCCTTGAGTCAGGCGTAGAACGCAAATTTTCCGAAGCTCCAGCATTTTATTGGCTGTATACCGCTCTCATCGTTGCAGGCGGAGCAGTGGTGCTGATACCAGGCCTTCCACTCATCAAAATTGCTGTATTTTCACAGGTAGTTAACGGAGCAGTGTTGCCCTTCGTTCTGATTTTTATGTTATTGCTGATCAACAAAAAAGAACTGATGGGCGATTATGTGAATAAGCGAACCTTCAACATCATCGCCTGGGCAACCACTGTAATTATGATCGTATTAACGGTGCTGTATGTTTACGGGCAGGTGCGCGGTGGAGCGGGGTAGGAGGGCAAGGATGAAATTTCAGATTATCTTTCCGGCCGCTAAGTCATTTACCAGGCCCAAGTCGGCTTCGAGAAAATCCAGTCCAAGCAGTTCCTGCCGAGACACCCAACGAATCTCGCGAAAAATTCGATTCTCCAATTCGCCCTGGTAGTTGCGAACTTCGTAGAAACGTAGTTCAACGGAACTGCCGCCTGGATATTGATGCACGATGCGCGCAACTTCGCTGCCGACGTCCGCTTCGATCCCGAGTTCCTCCTCGAGTTCGCGGCGCATGGCATCGCGAGGCTGTTCGCCTTCCTCGATCTTGCCTCCTGGAAACTCCCATTTGAGTGGCATCGGTTGGTGCCGCGTCCGCTGGCAGGCGAGGAGGAGATCATCCTTCAGGATCAACGCTGCTACCACTCGTTTCATGACCTTCACAAGGAATTAGGACAATGCGCGGCAATGAGGTGCCAGCTTACTTTTTCTCCAGTCGCTTGCCGATGAGTTCAGCGCAATATTCGACTAGTTCGCGGTCTTCTTCACCAAAAGCCGCGAGAAAATGGCTATCAATATCGAGTTCTCCCGCCACTTTACCTTTGATGAAGATCGGAACCACAATCTCCGATTTTGTTTCCAGTGAGCAAGCCAGGTAACGGGGATCCTTCTTGACATCGTCCACCACCACTGTCTTGCCTGATGATGCCGCCGCGCCGCAGATTCCCTGGTGAAGAGAAATGCGGGTGTGAGGAGTCATTGCTCCCTGGTAATGTCCCAGCACCAAAACTGGCGGATTCGCTCCCGCCTCCAGCATGTAAAATCCCACCCAGTTGTACTTCAGCATCTCTTTGTTCAGCAGAATGGAGATGTTTTCCATCAGTTGATCGGCTGACCGCGCCTCGGAGTTCAATCGGTCCGCCTCTTTGCGTATTTCACTGATCCTTTTTTGAGGTGTCGTGGTAACCATAATCGATAATCCTAACCTATAAGCCCATTTTTACTTTCAATGCCGTGTTTGCGTTCGCGGTACGTCGGTAACTGAGCGGAGTCCCGGTTGCCCGCCAAATGCAATTGGATGAATCGCACTTGCCAATGCTCTCAATCCTGCGACCAACGTGGGCGCAGGAGTGTTTAGGAGTTCATCAGAGATGCAATAGACCTGAGAATTTCGCACTGCGGTCGTGTTTGACCATTCTCTCTGAGAGATGATTCTCGCGAGCGGCACGCGGTCCCCGGCGCCGCACCACGCCGCAATTATGACCTCGGGATCCAACCGAGCGACCTCTTCGGCGGTGCGTTGCGCTCCTGGCTTGCCCATGAATTCGCCGCCGGCCGCGTCCACTAGTTCGGCTACCCATGTCTGCGAGGTAATGATGGGCTTACCCCATTCTTCGCAGAACACCCGCTTTCTAGGCAGAGCCGCAGTTCCCCGTCGCACGTCCTCGATTGCGGAGCGCATATCCAAAATCACCTTCGCGCCGCGCTCATTTGCGCCTACGCAAGCCGAGATCAACGCGATGTCGGCATAGATGTCATCGAGGGTGCGCGGAGCCAAACCTAGAAAGCGAATCCCGGCTTTGAGTATTTCCACGACCGCTGCCTCTTGATAGGGAACAGAGGCGATTACCAGGTCAGGCTTCGCGGCAAGAATCTCGCCGGCCTTTGACGTCCAGGAATCGGCGACGATGATTCGTTTGCTGCTTCGCAATTCCGGAACGACGTCGACACAGTACTTCGTACAAGCGACCACGCGATCGAGTTCTCCGATGCTGGCCAGAATGACCGTGGCGCTCGGTTGCAGGCAAGCGACACGGCGTGGAACGTACGAATCCGGCACTTTTCCATTGTAGGGGACCATGGGTGACGAATACGAAATCATGCGTCGGCATTACAATTGCTTGTGTATTCCGCCGAGCTTCTCGACCATTTTCAAAATCCACGAAACGCGGGCGAACTCGCCGACGCGGATTTCTCTGCCCGATTAGAAAATCCCGTCTGTGGAGATATTCTTGAACTCAGCGCCAGAGTCGAGGAGACGAAACCCGAAGGGAAGCGTGTCACAGAAATTCGTTTCCGGGCCAAAGGCTGCGTGCCAGTGATGGCATGCGCCTCGGCCATTACGGAGCTGGTCAAAGGCAAAACGGCTGCCGAGGCGCGTCAGGTAGGCAGGGAAGAACTGCTGGAAAGGGTCGGCGGGGTGCCAGAGACCTCCACCCACGCATGCCAGTTAGCCATCGACACTTTGGCTGTGCTCTTGCGAAAGTTTGAAACAACACGCGCTTAGAACCCGGCGCGCACGGTCTGGGGCTGAAGTAAAGCTGCAATCCGCTCCAGAATTCGCTGCATGCTCAGATTTGAATCCACCACGGCATCCACTTCGTGGTGATGCGTGCCGGCGTGCATGACCAGAACCTTCGTTCCAGCGTGGGCTTTCTTGACCATGTAGGGCAGGTGATGGCGATCGTCTTTGGACAAGGTTGCGCCCAGGATTACAAGATCAAAAGCGCCGTCACGCAGAGCTTCCTGAACGTGGTTGCGGTTGATCGCAGTCGTTACCTGATGGCCTGCTTTCTTCATCTCAGCAGCCTGGCCAGAGAGCGTGTTTTCGTCACTCTCGGCGTAAAGAATCTTGACGGTCGATTTCGAACGGGATGGTGATTGTTGAGCAGTTTCGTGCGCGGTGTCGGGCAATGGTCCTCCAGGGACTCATTCCGAGCTTAGCAAGGCCCGGACCTCCTTCCGAGGTCACCGAAGATCAGGCCCGGTTGGGCTACTGTCCGGCCAAATGGGCCGCCCGTTGCCTAGTTTGGGAGATGTCGCTCGATAGTTTGAGAGCCTGCTGGTACGCCAGTTTCGCCTCGTTTCCGCGACCGGATTGTTGGAGAGCATTGGCGAGCAGGAGATACCCGACATCGCTGGGATCGGTTGAAACATACTGCTCGAAATAGCTTGCGGCCCGATTCCAGTCGGTGTTGCCCGAGGCGGCTTTCGCGGCAGACTTCTGCGCGATCAAGCCCATATCGAGCAGCGCGATCGGGAATACGCGCTTGAGTTGCGTGGCGGCATCGAAGTTGCGCTGCGCTCGGTCAAAATCATGAAGGGCGAAGTAAACCGTTCCCAGATTCGCATAGGCAGTGGCGCGGAGATCAGTATCGGTTGCCAGTTGCAAGACCAGGTCATAACGCACCACGGCCTGCTGCAAATCGCCGTGTTCCTGCGCGTAGATTCCGAGATTGAGTTCGCTTACCGGATCGTCTGGTTCAAGGTCGGCGGCGGCGCGGAAGTGCACAATGGCCTCATCGGGCCTACCTTGCTTGATTAAGGCATGAGCAAAGTTATTTTCTGCCACGTAATTATTCTTAGTGACCGCCAGTGCGTGCGACCATAGACTCAAATCGTCGTGCCAATACCTGATTTGAATGCGGGTGACGGCAGCCAAAGCAAGAACAATGGCAACTCCGGCGACAGTCAATGATATGGTCGAAACTTGCCGACGCGCAGCCCATTCAGCGACCGTCCAGACAGTCAATATAAAGAGGCCGATGAATGGCAGATAGGCATAACGGTCGGCCATGGCCTGATTTCCAACCTGTACCAAGCCAATCATTGGGAACATCGTCAGCAGATACCATAGCCAACCAACTAATAGGTAGGGGAGGCGAGCGCGATATTTAAGGACGGCCCAAGTGGGCGAGAGCAGGAAAATTGCCGAGGCACCCGCCTGCCACGCCGGCAAAGAGTGTGGATAAGGATAAAGAACAGCAAGATGTGACGGCCAGATCGCTTTCCCGATATATAGCACATAGCAGACAACAACATTCTCAAGCCGCAGGAATGGAGAATGTGCGGCACTGGTGAGCACGGCCCCGCCTGCCCTCTGGGCGATAATAGTGATAATCGCGCTGGCGACGGAGAGCAGCAGGAGCGGCATCTTCTCTAGAAACAACTTTCCGATGGGTCGCGTATCGACAGAAAAACGCGCGCCGCTGTAACCAACGCCCTCGTCTGGTGCGAAGCGGGGTTCAATGTGATGGTCGACCATGCCGGAGAAACGCATTCTTCGGAATGGCCAGTAATCCAGCAGGAGAAGCACGAGTGGCAAAGTAATGGCCATGGGTTTTGACATGAGGCCCATGGCAAAAAGCATCGTTACTAAAGCGTAACGTCCAATGCCAGGCCTCCTTAAATACCAGCCATAGCCGGCTACTGCCAGAAGAAAGAAAAACATGCATAGCACGTTTTTCCGTTCCGCAACCCATGCCACGGACTCCACATTAACAGGATGAACGGCAAAGAGAGCAGCCACCATCAGACTGCGTCCGGTGTATCCAGTAAACCACTGCAGGATCAGGAACAAGAACAGCGTATTAACGACGTGCAACAACACGCTCGTGTAGTGATGGCCAGCGGGACTAAGGTGAAATATCCTGTAATCGAGAGCGTGCGAGAGCCATGTCAGCGGATGCCAATTGGCCTGATCAAGGGAAGTGAACGCCCATGAGATCGTATTCCAGCCAATTCCGTCGCGTAAATGAGGGTTGTCCGTAACGTAACGGTCATCATCGTAATTAACAAAGCCGTTGCGCACGACAGGGTTGTAGACGGCGAGCGTGAATGCCACGAGCAGAAGACACAACACCAATTTGCGCTGCGCGTAAGAACGGAACAATCCTCCGGGTTCACGCAACGCGGCCGGTGTTGCGGCAATAACGGGCATAGGTCTAATCCTAAGTGTGCGGGAGAAGCTGATGGGTTGCAAAGTGAAAATTAAATCGGATGGCGGGACAGCAGATACTTAAGTCATGGCAAACGAGTAACGTCCGGCAAAAGCTGCCTTCGAAATCAGCAAAGGTCCAATGCAAGTAATGACCCTCCGCGAAAAAGAGGTCGAAAAGTATCTCGACCCCAAAGAACTCATCGATCGCCTCGAAGACGGCTTCCGCGCGCTCGAGTTAGGAGAAGTCCAAACCCCACCCCGCTCACAGCTCTCAGTGACCGGAAAAGGTTTTTCCTTCACCATGCCGGCTTGGCAGCCCGGCATGCAGCTCACCGTGAAGATCGTCAACGTCTTCGACGGGAATCTGGAAATTGGACTCCCAAACCACTTAGCCCTGATTAGCCTTTTCGATCCGGAAACGGGCGCAACCTCCTGCATTATGGACGGCACATACATTACAGCGGTTCGAACCGCTGCCGCCGCGGCTCTCTCCGTCCGCCTGCTGAGCCGTGCCGGATCTCGCATTGCCACCGTGATTGGCGCAGGTGTTCAGGGGCGCCAACATCTGCGGCTCCTCCCTTTGGTTCGGAATTTCGATCGCATCAATATCTGCTCTTTACGTTTCGACGAGGCTCAGAAACTCGCCGCTCAATCCCAAATTGCAAGCGCAACCGCAGACCGCGAAAGAGCTGTCCGTGAATCGGATGTTGTGTGTCTCGCGACGCATTCGCCCGAGCCCGTGATCAACTCTGATTGGGTGAGGTCCGGAACTCACGTGACCTCCGTTGGATATCACCCTCCAAATGGAGAACTACCAAAAGACTTAGCGAGAGCCTACCGCCTCTTCGTCGAAACGCTCGACGCTTACCGGCCTCCGCCGATCGGTTGTAGCGAACTTGTCGAGTTGGACATCTCTACGGGTGCGACACTTGGAGCGGTTATTCTTGGCCGGAAGGTGGGTCGTCGCAGCGATCGTGAGATCACCGTGTACAAAGCGATGGGCGTGGCCATGGAAGATATGGTTGCTGCTAACCTCGCATTCGAGAGCGCCAAGCGCGAGGGAGCCGGAAATCTTATAACTTGGTGAAGATGCTGGCGACAATGTTGAACAAAACCCGTCGCCGCGCGTGCTTCTTCTCTCTGGCCTTTGTTACCGTCGCCTCCCGCCCCACTCTCGCGCCAAAAGCGGTGGATCAGTGGGCAGTGACTCGCGATTGAGTTGACCAAGAATTGGCGCCAGCTTTACGGCTATTTTGAAGTGCGCAGGAAGATTACTGAGAAAGCCCAGTTTGCAGGGTGACTGCTTAAGGACGACGGGCAAGGACGCCCATCACTCCATTTTCTAAAGTATTGGCAGATGCAAACATGGCTGCACCAGGAAATCTACCGAGTTAATCTGTTTTAGGGCTTCTTGCACCAGCGATGCCTCGCATTCCTCCAGCGTAATCAGAAATGGCAAGTGCGATTTTGGACAACCTGGCTTCTGCACCACTGCGTCGATGTTGATACCGCACTCAGCGAGAATCGTGGCGAGGCTCGCGATGATGCCGGGACGGTCCTTCACCAGAAAACGCAGATAGTGCTTAGTGACAAAATCTGAGGTGATGGTCGGAGTTTTTTCAACCGGCTGGGTGAAGTAATTCGTTCCACATTGTTTGGAGCGAGCGATTGCCAGAATGTCGGATACAACCGCGACGGCGGTTGGGTTTCCACCGGCACCGTGGCCTCCGAAGACGGTCTCGCCGCCGTACGAACCGGTTGCCATTACGAGATTTTGGCTGCCTTCAACGCGTGCCAGCGGCGAGGAGAAATCGACAAGCGCGGGTTGGACGGCGGCAAAAAGCTCCTCGCCGTTCGCCACTGGTTCGGAGGTTTTTTCTGAAGTTGTTTTGGAATCTGTCTTCAATTCCGCCCACGAAATTTGCCGAATCGTACAGCCGAGCTGGTTTGCGTATTCGAAATCAATAGCGTCGATGGCCCCAATCGAGCGAGCCGCAATACTGGTTGCCTTGACATGGCAGTGCAACCCGACTCGCGCCAGGATCGCGAGCTTGGCGCGCGCGTCGAATCCTTCGATATCTTCGGTTGGGTCGGCCTCGGCGAAGCCGAGCTTTTGCGCCTCGCGAAGGGCGGTGGCGAACGGAACGCTGTTGGCCTCGATTTGGCTGAGGATGTAGTTGCAGGTGCCATTTAGAATGCCGCGGATCTTATACAGTTCATCGCCAGCCAATCCTTCATGCAATCCCGAAATCACCGGCACGCCGCCGGCGACTGATGCTCCAAACTGGATCTGCTGTTTCATTCGACGCGCGAGGCTAATCAATTCAGGGCCGCAGTGCGCGATCAACTGCTTGTTGGCGGTGACCACGGACTTGCGTGAGGTCAGCGCGCGCCTAATCCAATCTTCGGTCGGCTGTAGGCCACCGATCACCTCGACCACAATTTCCGCGCCGGAGGAGAGAATGTCGTCGATGTTTTCGGTCCACTTTACCGATGGAGAAAGCCAGTTAACTTTTTTTCGCGCCACATTGCGATTGAGTACGTGAGTCAGGCGGAGATGGGTATTAGGCCGCTCGCAAAGAATTCTTGCCACGGAACTGCCTACCGTGCCAAAGCCGATGAGCGCAACATTGCAAGGTTGTGCTTCGTCAATACTGCTGTTGCCGCGGAAGTCCACCTTCGAGGGACCTGTCATGGTTCTATTATGACCGAAGCGGCATGATGGCTGCCTTAGGGCAACAGCCTGGGGCCAGAGCTATTGCCGTCGACCTGCCATTTCACAAGCGATGGCTGCTTTAGCGGCCGGGGACATCCTCCTGCTTTACATCCTGAAAACAAGGGTGCCAGACCGGTGGCCGCCTGCATGTGACGAATGTCACCGGTGGAACTTTTGGGATGACTGTCGCTTAGCGGCTAGGGAGAAAGGCTTAACGAGGCGTTTCAGAATCACGGACTTCGGAATCCACGCGGTCGACAAGGAGGTACAACCCCAGGCAAATCAAGAACATCCAGAGAATATGGCCGCGGGAAGCGCACTTCGATGATTTCCTGCGAGAAAAGATTCCAGAGCAGCACTCAACAGCCAGGTCTGTACGATCAGGAGAACGGCGATGAAAGACATCGCTCCGGCGATTGCCGTCAGGCCACGATTTTGCGGAGGCAGGTTGTTTGAATTCGGCATTTCGTTAACCTTTTACCTCAATCGCAACTAATCGTTCGCCTCGTGCTTCCAGAACAATACGCGGCAGTGGACGAGACGGCGGCCCCTGCAGAACAGCGCCATCCTTGATCGAGAAGAAACCTTTGTGGCACGGGCACTCAAGCCTGTTTTCCGCTTGAGAATAATAGACCGCGCAGGAAAGATGAGTGCATTTCTGGCTGTAGCCTACATATTCGTCCTCGGCGGTGCGGACCAGGATGCAGTGACCCTCTTTTGTTGGATAGCTGAAAAGTTTCACTCCCCCAACCGGAATCTCTCCACGTTGAGCCACTGGTTGCTGCGGGCAGACGGGGGTCTTGTAGAAAACCGAACCAATCAGAATCCACACGTTGCCCACGAACATGCCCAATAGCAGATGTCTATTTTCTGCCGACTTCGGATTCTCCGCTTCGATCCTCATCGGCATGACCATTCGCAGATTGTATGCCTGAAAATCGGCGAAGACTGAAAGTATGTCCTTTTAGTCATACAAGTCCCAGATTAGGAAACGCTCATTTCATACGACGCATTTGGCGTCGGACGGTGTTACGACAAGCGAGTAAGATTTGGCGTGTGTCAATTTTGCTAAAATGTGCCGTCCGCTGAAAAGGGAGGCAGCTAAAAGGATGAAGAAATTCTGGAGCGGATAGCCGGGCCTGCACTATTTGACGTTCGGGTGAGCGCGCCTTAACGTGTCGTGCGCAGGTGACCACAACCTAAACCCTCCACGAAACGCATTCTCATTTTCTCCCAGACGCGTTTTCGGAGGCAGCTTGGCGATCTTCTTGGCGTTTCCACCTCCGAGTACGACGTAGTCACTTTCCATCGCGGCCTGGAGTTCTTCCACAATGCGAGTTACGTAGTGGCGCCATCTCTTTTTTCCCAGGCGCTCAAGACCTCTTATGCCCAGGTAATCTTCGTAGGTTTTTCCATGCTTATAGGGTAGATGCGCCAGTTCCATCGGTTCGACAATGCCGTCCACAATCATCGCCGAGCCCAGTCCGGTGCCGAGTCCTAAGAAAAGCATTCGGCCTCCTTTATATGAACCGAGCGCCTGCATGGCTGCATCGTTGATTATTTTTACCGGACGGCCCAAGGCTTTCTTATAATCAAAGCCTACCCAGCCCTTGCCTAAGTTGTGCGGTTCGCTAAAAGGCTTTCCATGCACCACCGGACCGGGATACCCTATCGAAGCGACATCATACGACCAGTTACTCGCCGCCTGCTTCACCCAACTGCACATCATTCGAGCCGTCATCTTCGGTCCCGACGCGACCTCCCGCGGCGTCTTATGTCCGGTTGCTAGAATCTTTACGTGGGTTCCGCCGACATCGATGACGAGAATTTTTTTACGCATTCATACTCCACCGTTGGATCCGACGAATCGTTGCTGTCAGCATGTTTCAACCCGAATTGCCCTCGCAACTCAGGGAATTGGATTGTGCCAACCGCCGACATCGGCGGCAAGACGATCCGCCTCCGGAGGTCCCCAGGTACCCGGTTTGTAGGCATGCAGAGGGACTGCATTATTCAGGATCGGATCAACCACTGACCAGGCGGCCTCCACCACATCCTCGCGGACAAAGAGCAATTTGTCTCCGTTCATGGCGTCGGTTAACAGACGCTCGTAGGGACTCTCTGCAGCTTTGCTCTTTTCAACGACCGAAAGCTCTACCGGCATGGATGTCAGCTTCCCCGGCCGTTTCACCTGCGCCCCCAGGTTTAAAGAAAATTCCGGTCCTACACGAAACCTTAAATAATTGCTCTCTGAAACCTCTTCGCGCAACGGAGATTTCTTAAGTCTCACCATCATCTCCGTCGCGTCGACAGGCATGCACTTTCCCGCTCGGATCAGAAATGGGACGCCGTGCCATCGCCAGGAATTTATCCGAAGGCGGACTGCCGCGAAGGTTTCGACTTGCGAGTCAGGCGCCACTCCTTTTTCATTGCGGTATCCCTCGAACTGTCCTCGAACGGTCTCGGCTGTCGCAATCGGCGGAATGGCGCGGAAAGTTTTAAATTGTTCGTCCTGCAGAGGGCGAGGCCTAAGTGCGTTCGGAGGCTCCATGGCAAGAAAGGCCACGACCTGGAGCAGGTGATTCTGTATGACATCCCTGATCGCGCCGCTCTCATCGTAGACGCGGCCGCGTCCGGCAACGCCGAAAGATTCCGCCATGGTGATTTGCACATGATCGACGTGATGCCGATTCCATATAGGCTCAAGAAAGGTATTGGCGAAGCGGAAAAAGTAGAGATCCTCGACTGCCTCTTTGCCGAGGAAATGATCGATGCGGAAAATCGCCTCTTCGGGAAAGACAGCGCGCAGCGTCGCGTTCAGCTTTTGAGCCGATGCCAGATCTCGCCCAAAGGGCTTCTCAATAATGACGCGGGGGTGTCCCGAGTAGTTTGATTTACCAATTGCCTGCACCACCGCTCCAAAGAGATCCGGTGGAATTGCGAGATAATTCAGTGGACTTTGCGCTCCGCCGAGAGCTTTACGCAATTGCTCAAACGTCTTGGGATCCTGATAATCCCCGTCGATGTATTGCAGTAACTGCACCAGCCTGGCGAAGGCTTTTTCATCGACTCCACCGTGTTGGGCCAAGCTGACATGCGCTCGCGCCTTGAGTTGCTCGATTGTCCAGCCTGATTTCGCCACGCCAATAATCGGAAGATTGAAATTGTCGCGCAGGATCATCTGCTGCAGGGCGGGAAAAATCTGTTTGTAGGCCAAGTCTCCGGTGGCTCCGAAGAAAACGAAGGCGTCAGAGATTATGGGCTTTTTAAATTGCACACCGTCAGGTTGCACATCAGCTGTAGTTTGCTTTGCATTCATTTTCATCAAATAAAATTCCTTGAGGGCATTGTTGAGGCAAAACCCCATGCCGCAATCTGCGATCGTGTGGCCTGCTACGCTTTCGTCTTGCGATACTCGTCTTTCCGATATTCGTCGAACCCGTCCAGAAACCGGTCAATATCTGCCTTCGATAAGTAGTAAGGAGTTGAGAGCCGCAGTTTGTTCGGTTCGGCTCCCCGAATGCGGATTTTCTTCTCCTTCCATAGCCAGTGTTCAAGATCGATGCGAACGAGCGGAGGCACATTCACCGTCGCGATTGCGCAGCGCAACGACGGATCTGGGGAGGTCCACGACACTGCTCCGCGTTTGATCATGGCCGCCAGAATGTAGTCGCACAACTCGCGATGCCTGTGTTCGATGCGATCCATCCCGATATCGTTCGCCAGCTGAATCGAGGCGCGCAGTCCCCAGAGCGCAGGCACGTTCGAACTTCCGATCCGCTGAAATCGTTCCGCCCGAAGCTTGGGGTCATCCCAACCTTCGGTGGCGATTGTGTTCCACATGCGGTCGATCATTTCATCGCGCACATATAAAAATCCGGAGCCCTTGGGAGCCTGCAACCACTTATGCGGGCTCGCCGAATAGAGGTCGCAGCCGAGGTCATGCAGGTTGAGGCGCATCATGCCTGGAACGTGGGCGCCATCGACAGCGGAAATGATTCCTTTGCTTCGGGCAAGAGCGCACAACTCTTTCGCCGGCAGCACCACGCCGGAAAACGTGGTGATGTGGCTGAAGAACAAGACTCGAGTACGCGGCGTGATGGCTGCGCTAACAAGATTTAACATCTGCTCAGTATTTTCTACTGGCCGCGGCAGCGTAAACGTTTTGGCCACAATGCCATAACGCTTGGCGCGCAAATTCCATGGATGCTCACCGCCCGGATGCTCCTGGTCGGTCATGAGCACCTCGTCGCCTGCTTTCAAATCGATGCCATTCGCAATATAGCTGTTGGCTTCTGTGGCATTCCGCAAGAGCGCAATCTCGTCGCGATTGCAACCAACAAACGCGGCCAGCGGATCGCGAAAGTCGTTCCATGATGCATAGCCCCAGATCGGATAGTCCTCGGGATCGCTCTCGTTCAGTTTTTCGCATTTCTCATAACCCTCAAACACCGCGCGCAGCACAGGCGCCGGGCTTGAACCAACGGTTCCGTTATTCAGATAGATCTCGTCCGCAGGAATCAGGAATTGCTTGCGCAATTCGCGCCAATAAGCGTCTTCATTCTGCTCGTAAAGGGAACGATCGGGGATTTTCGACGGGAGTGCTTCAAGCTGTGCCCACAGATTTCCGCGCCAGGCGACGCCCGCACCCACGGCAAAGGAAGAAGCTAACGAAGACGATAAGAAACGGCGACGATTCAACATGCGCGCTCCTTTTTGGAAGCTCTTTCGAATTTTATAGCTCGAAAGTGCGGCCATGGTACAACGCCGGATAGAAAAAGGACTACGAGAAAAGGGAAAAGATGGCTGAGCGGTTGCCGAGCCGCCAGCTTCACCAACCAACTCAAGCGGCTGTTTATGTAAATAACGGGGTAACTTTCACAGCAAAGGCCGCGTCCAACTACCTGGAGAACTCCGTCGCCTTCGACTTGCTATCGGGGGTATAATGTCGAGAACAGACCGGGTTCCGCGCGGGGTGTCCAAATGTCGTTCCCTAGATCGTTACTCTCCCTTGGTTTACTAGCGTTCATGGCTCTCCCAGCCTTGGCGCAGGATCAACCTTCCCAGCCCTCAAGCTCTCAACCTCAAGCATCGCAGCCGGCACAAACTGCACCGGCAACACCGACGCAAGCAGCACCGGCAACAAAAGATCAGACGGGGCAGACCCAGACTACGACGCCCCCGACCAGTGCACCTTCATCTGGAACCTCTTCGGCCGGAACCTCGTCGATGGGGACATCTTCTGCCGGAACTACGAACGGAACTGCTACCTCGTCAACCACGGGAACGCCCCCCGCATCAGCGCCCGCTCCATCTCAGAATCCGGCCCCGACGCCGACTCCAGCTCCCCCGACGGACTCTTCTTCCACCAGCGCCCCGAACAACACGGCGCCCGGTGGCCAGCAACCGGTTCAGGAGCCTGACGCGAGCAAGGTTAAGCACAACGGCGGCGAGGACGATGTCGACGCCATCGGCAATCGCAAGATCGGCGAGCGCGGGTTAGGCGACTGGTACTCGCTCGAAACCGAGATCAAGATAGGTAAGCAATACTCGATGCAGGTCGAAAACAGCGTGAAGCTGGTTCAGGACCCGGTCGTGAACGAGTACGTTAACCGCATCGGCCAGAACTTGGTCCGCAATTCTGACGCGAAAGTGCCGTTCACGATCAAGGTAATCGACTCCGATGAGGTGAACGCTTTTGCGCTGCCCGGTGGATTCTTCTATGTGAACTCGGGGTTGATTCTGGCGGCGGACGAAGAGGCCGAACTGGCCGGGGTGATGGCGCATGAGATTTCGCATGTTTGCGCGCGCCATGGAATGCGCCAGATGACGCGAATGCAGTGGGCCAACATCGGCACCATTCCGCTGATCTTTCTCGGTGGTGGAATAGGTTACGGAATCTACGAAGCGGCCGGGTTGGGCTTGCCGCTCACGTTCATGAAGTTCCAGCGCAATTTTGAAGCAGAAGCGGACTATCTCGGACTGCAATATATGTACAAGACGGGATACGATCCGCAAGCCTTCATCAGTTTCTTTGAAAAGATTCAGGCGAAAGAGAAGAAGAAGCCAGGTACGATCGCTAAGGCTTTCGCCTCGCATCCACAGACGCCCGACCGCATTTTGGCGTCGCAAAAGGAGATCGAGACCATTCTTCCGGCGCGCCCGCAATATATTGTCTCCACCTCGGAGTTTGACGACGTGAAAGCGCGTCTCGCCACCATCGAGAACCGGCACAAGGTGAATGATGAGAAAGATGGCAGCCGTCCGAGCCTGCGCCGTGCTTCGAACACCGACAAGACCGGCACAGACAGCACTAGCAGCGACGATGATCGGCCAACGCTGAAGCGGCGGGACGATACTCCAAACGATAATTCGAATCCAAGTCAACAGTAACGAGGTGTGGCCCCAGCCCAAACCGGGTCAGGGCCGCGCGTCAGGCCCGATGCCACCAGCAGGAAGAAGAAGGCAGTAAAGCTGGAGGTGACCTCAATGATTTGCTGAAAGGATCATTGGCAAGCGATATCTGAAAGTGAGTTTACGTTACCAGCGCTCACGAGAAACACGTCATAGGCTGTACGGCCGAGCTTGTCTGTTGAGTGCTGGCGATCATCCATGGTCATGTCAATGTTCATCGGAGCGTAGTAGCGGAACCAGTTTCCCCATTGGTCGGCCTTCTTATCCTGACCATACACTAAGTCAATCGATGTGATGCCGAACTCTTCGAGTGTGTGCAGCTCCGATGGCTGCGACGTGCACGTGGCCGCCCTATCCAAATAGCAATGCCTGTCGATCCACAGCCGCAGCTTCGCCCATAGCGGGTCTTTGTTGTCGATTACTAGGTCCTTGTTGATGTCATACTCGGCAAGCGCGAGGAATCCATTCGGGTTCTCGCTCTCGTGATTGGGGTGGGGGGTGAAGTTCCCAAAAAGCTGTTTGCTGCTGTTGACGTTGCCATCCGCATCGGGGAGAGCGAGCCACGCATTGCCCGATCCGACGACTGGCCAAGACAAGCAGACGGGTCTGCCGTTGTCTTTCAGATTGAAGTTAATGCAGGCCTTTGCTGGATCGGTGAAATGAAACCCCTTCCCTGTCGTGTCTATGACGATGGGAGAGCCGCCGCAGCCACCACCGCCGCCGCCGCTCGTGCTGACCTCAGCTACGCAGCCTGCTGTATAGGAAACCTTGTCGTTGAATATGCTGGTTGGATCAAACGTAGCGGATAGTCCCACCCCGCTGGAGCTCCCGGAGATACTGATTTTGACTGCGCAGCTTGATAGCAGGCAGTCATCGAACGAGACTGCTGCTTCGGTGCCGGCTACGGCAGATCCTCCGTTCGAACTCGCGATCCCTTGCGCGGTCGCAGTGCCGGGAACATGGTAGCAGCAGTCTGCAAGAAAAAGCGTCCCGCTATCACCAGCGCCCACGTCCCCCGATGAGGCTGTCGCCGTCACCCCGCACGGACCTTTGGGGCCACTGTAGGTACAGGTACCGAAGTACGTTTCATTCCATGCGTGAACCCCTGTCGAGTGCTGTGCGCTTCCTGTATTCGCATAGTTGAAAGGGCCGAAACTCGTACTGTAAGATGAACATTCTTGCGCTACCACATAGCAGGACGCGATGAGGAACAGCATCGCTCCCCAGCTTAGATAGTTTTTGAAACCTATATTTCGCACTGACCCGCCCAGGCAAAACAGGATCTGTTTCGCACAATCGCCCTATTCTGAGCGAGGCTATAGTATCTAAAACGACATCCGGGCCTTTTTCCATTCACATTGTTTTTGAAAACATTCCCTGGAGCGCCACTTCCACCTTTTGAGTCTAACCGATCGTCGTTGTCCCGCTATCTTAACCGGAGACTAGGATAGTTTGCTGCCTTAGCTTGGAGACGGACGAACGAAGGGAGGCGCGCATTCCTTTGTTTTGTGGCATCTCGGCCGGAGTTCCCCAGTAGTATGCGAGCTGGACCTTCAAATAATCCGCGCGTTAGCTCTCCAAGTTAAGTGCAGTGATCTCTAGGCTAAATAGAACTTTCCCTGGTTAAATGGAGGTACAAGGTGCTGAAACTTGGGGTCGGCTGTCCCGATGATCAATAGCGCGGTTTGTTTAGCTTAAGTTGCGACAGCCTGAGATTACGATCCCGCAGAAACCGATTTTACTGTGATCGTAGTGCCGTCCACCTCGCCAGTGACCTTGGCCTTTGTACCCGCCAGATCGTTGAGCTTGTCGAGCGCCGTCTTGTCAGATGTTTCCAGGGTGTAGACTTTGTCCCCGACCACAGAGCGCGTATTTGGCTCCGTGAGAAACACAAGCGCGCGTGCAAGCGGCGGCGCTGCCTGGCATTTCATGCTTTGCACCGCACATTGCGTCACTCACTTCGCCGGTAAAGGTCTGGCTCTTACCTGCCGCCAACGCAGGAATCGTCGCCCACCCTATCGCCATCAGCATTCCTAAAACCGCCGTCACAATTCGATTCGATTTCATTCTGCTTTCCTTCCCTGAAACGAGTGCTGGTTCGACCTTAACATTTCACGATCTTACAACACGAGATCAATACCAAGTTCGTCATACAAACCATCGATTACGAAATATTTTGTCTGTTTAGTACGATTCTCGCCGCTTACTGCTGCGTAAAACGAATGTCTACGTCGACGGTCTTATCCCTGGCGTCCGCCGTTTCGTGAATGCTTACACCCCACTGTACGCCGCGGGGCAGCAGAGCTCTGGTGTCCTCGACAAATTTTGCGGGATAGTCGGCATTATAGGGCTGGCCTTCGCGCAGCGTCCAAGCGGCCCGCAGACGGGCAGTAGTATTGGTATTGAGTCCATTAAGATCTAATTCTCCCATTGTATAGAGATCGCCTTCGACGATATTCAGTTCATAATGCACAGTGCCATTTTCGTCGTTGAGCTGAGAATCAGCTTTGATTTGAGCCATCATGTAGCCGTGGCGGCGGTAAATTTTGCCCAGATTGTCGATGTCGCGGAGAAGTCGCACCGAGTCAGCCGGTTCGCCGAGCGGCAAGTGAACGAGCGCCGCGAGTTCAGTTGTTTTAACGCGGAATTCCCCTGCCAATCCACGCCGGATGTCGAATAAACTCTTGCCTGGCGTCACAGGCAGAATCGCATCCACCTGAATATCACCAGCGCCTTGCGCACTCGCGTCAGTGGAGGATTGATTCACAACGCGCGCGTTGGAGGAGCCAAAATCCGCCTTCAAATATCCTCGCTGAAGATAGACCGGTAAGAGGTCAAACTTGGCGACGGCGGCCATCGCAGTACGAGAATATTCTGCTCCAATCACGCGTCGGCAAGCGGTTCCGAGCAGTGCTGTCTGCTCCGGAGACGCTCCGGGAAATTCGATGCCGCGGATTCTGATGCTTACTTCCTCGACACGATAATTGATCGAGGTTAGCGTTCCGGTCTGCCGATCTGCGTTGCGCAGAAAGTCGACGCGTCCCGGAAGCCGTTTTTCGGCGAGCATGGCCTGCAATGCTTCGGTGACGTGATCTGCAAGATTGCCGCTAAGCGGCAACGAGCCTTTGAATAGTGGGACCCCGCGTAGCAAGCCGGTTCGAAGTTCGTCATCGCTGAACCAGACGAAGTTCTCGAATTGCGCCGGAACCAGCTTGCTCCTGTCGACATCCGCCAGCTGAATTTCAACTCTCACGCCTGAAGCTGAACTTGAATACGAATAGGAGGCGGCGCTGAACATGCCGGAATCGCCGAGGCTCTGAACCGCCTCCTTGAAATCGCCGTCGGCAGCGTTCTGCCCCATCTGAAGGCCGCTGGCAGCAAGAATTTCTTTGTCGCTATAGCTCGTTGTTCCTGTCACTTTAAGCGCGAGCAGCTTTTGGGGAGTGAAGGAGGGGCCGCGGGGCTTCCTTTGCCCGCAGCCGCCGAAGAAAACAAAAACAAGAACAAAAGCAAAGAGAGACAGATTAAAAGCCGAGCCGCTGTCTTCATTTAGATCGCTTCCCAGCTCCGGCTGCGACAAAATTGTTTTGTTTGACCGCAATATCGATAAAGGCCCGGGCGGCGCGGCTAAGCGATTTATCCTTGCGGAACACGAGCGCCAGATCGCGGCGAATTTGCGCGTCAGCAAGCGGCATCGCAACCAGCGCCTTGGCCCGTATATCCTCCTCGATATTCGATCGCGAAATAAATCCTACGCCGACATCGGCAGCCACGAAGCGCTTCAGCAGTTCGCTCGAATCAAGTTCCATAGCCAGACTCGGCTTAAGGTTATGGTCGTAAAAAAGTGCGTCAAGCGCATCGCGAGTGTGCCCCAGTTTTGGCACCACCAGTGGATAAATCGAAAATTCTGCCACAGTAACGCTCTTTCTGCCGCAAGCGGATGGCGAGGAGCCGTAATAACGACCAACTCATCGCGATGAATCATCTGCGCTTCCAGCCGGTTGTCATTTACCGGCAACGAGACCACGCCAAAGTCCACCACATTCTCGAGAATCGACTCAAGAATTCCCGCATAATCAGAACGCTTGATTCTCACTGCGACCTTCGGATAATCACGTTTGAACTGCGCAAACACACCCGGCAGGATGTGCAGGCAAGTACCTTCATTCGCTCCTACAACAATTTCGCCGCGAGGCACGCGCTCGGTCTCGGCGATTTCGTTCAGAATCGTCTTGCGCCGTTCGATTGTCTCTTCCGCATACTTGAAAAACAATTTGCCCGAAGCGGTAAGCGAAACGCGGCCCCCGGAGCGGTCAAGCAGCCGGGCGCCAACTTCTTCTTCGAGCGCCCGAATCTGGGAAGAAATGGCAGGCTGGGTACGAAAACGCTTCTCTGCTGCGCGGGAGAAGCTGGAGAGACGCGCCACTTCGAGAAAAATTTCGAGCTGGTCAAAGTCCATCGGTGCTGGTCTAGGACACTATAGCGACGGTTAAGCAAACACGAAAGGGAAATCACAGCGGGTGAAACTAGTGAACGATGGGGCTTTACCACGGTCTTGCATGGCGAAGCCCGCCGCCCCACAACTACCCATTTGCATTCTGCTCAGACGTTGATCACCGCGATAAGTTCCTTTACTGCCGCTGCGCTCTTATCCAGCGCGGCTTTTTCTTCCGGCGTGAGTTTTATCTCGATGATCTGCTCGATGCCTTTGGCGCCAAGTTTTACGGGCACGCCGACAAACAGCCCGTGGATGCCGTACTCGCCGCTAGATATGCGGCGCACGGCAGAATTTTCTTCTTGTCTTTGAGAATCGCTTCGACCATCTCGGTTGCGGCGGCCGATGGCGCGTAATAAGCCGACCCTGTCTTGAGATACTTGACGATTTCCGCTCCACCGTCGCGGGTGCGCTGGACTATGCGATCGAGGTGAGCTTTATCCATCAGTTCGGTGATCGGAATGCCCGCAACGGTCGAATAGCGGGGAAGGGGGACCATGGTGTCGCCGTGTCCGCCAAGCACAAATGCATTTACGTTCTCGACACTAACATTTAGTTCTTGCGCGATAAAGGTGCGGAAGCGCGCTGAATCGAGTACGCCGGCCATGCCGATGACTCGCTCGCGCGGGAATCCGCTCATCTTGTAAGCGGCTTGCGCCATGGCATCGAGCGGATTCGAGACAATAATCAGGATGCAGTTCGGCGAGTGCTGCACGATCTTACCGACCACGTCGTTCATGATCTTGTGGTTGGTGTTCAGCAGGTCGTCGCGGCTCATTCCGGGCTTGCGGGGAATTCCTGCTGTGATGACGACAATGTCAGAGTTCGCGGTGTCCGCGTAATCGTTGGTGCCAAGGATTGCGGAATCGCGTTTTTCGATCGGCATCGCCTCAAGCAGATCGAGACCTTTTCCCTGCGGCACACCCTCAATGATGTCGATCAGCACGACATCGGCTAGTTCTTTTGCAGCGATCCAATGTGCGGCAGTGGCGCCAACGTTTCCGGAACCGACTATCGTTACTTTCTTGCGCATGAAATTCCTTTCTTAGCTTGTTGGAGCGACTTCCGTCCGCGTCCGTGTCAAGACGCATCGGGACGGGCGAGGACGCCCGTCGCTCCATTGCCGATCAGTCTGCGGCGACTGCTACGCTCATGTTTTCTATCATGCAGGTAGCGAATTCGCTGGTCTTCACTTTGGTCGCACCTTCCATGAGGCGTTCGAAATCGTAAGTTACTTTTTTCTGCTCGATGGTGCGTTCGAGACTCTGTTCAATAAGATCGGCAGCCTCGGTCCATCCCATGAAGCGGAACATCATGACGCCGGAAAGAATAACTGAACCGGGGTTGATGACGTCTTTGTCGGCATACTTCGGAGCGGTGCCGTGTGTGGCTTCAAAGATGGCGTAACCATCGCCAATGTTTGCTCCAGGAGCGATGCCGAGGCCGCCGACCTGCGCCGCACAAGCATCTGAAATGTAATCGCCGTTCAAGTTCGGCGTGGCCAGAACGCTGTATTCATCGGCGCGGGTCACAACCTGCTGAAAGATGGAATCGGCGATGCGGTCGTTGATCATCAGCTTTTTCTTCCACGCGCCTTTGCCGTGCGTGGCGTAGATGGAATCGAGACAGGCTTTCACTTCCTTGTAAATCGTCTGCCGGAAGTCCTCTTGAGCGAACTCAAGACCGGGTTCGATAAGATTCGCATTCTCTTCAATGCTGATATTTGGGTTCTTGTCTTTGTTGCCGATAATCCAGCTCTCACGCTCGGTCACTACTTTATCGCGGAATTCTTCGGTAGCAAGCTCATATCCCCACTTGCGGAACGCGCCTTCGGTGAATTTCTGGATGTTGCCTTTGTGAACCAGCGTCACCGCTTTGTTTTTGTTGTCGAGCGCATGCTGGATCGCCATACGCACAAGACGTTTTGTGCCGGTCACGGAAATGGGTTTGATGCCCACCCCGGAGTCAGGTCGAATTTGCTTCTTGCTGCCCTTCAGCATGTCTTTGTTGAGAAATTCAATCAGTCGCTTGGCATCTGCAGTTCCTTCTTCCCATTCGATCCCGATGTAAACGTCTTCGGTGTTTTCGCGGAAGATGACGATGTTCATGCGCTCGGGATGCTTCACAGGCGACGGCACGCCGGCGTAGTACTTCACCGGACGCACGCAGCAGTAGAGATCAAGAATCTGGCGCAGCGCGACGTTGAGCGAGCGAATGCCGCCTCCAACGGGCGTTGTCAAGGGTCCCTTGATTGCTACGCGAAATTCGCGGATGGCGCTAACAGTGTCGTCCGGCAACCAGTTCTGAAAATGAGACTTGGCCTTTTCGCCGGCAAAGATTTCGTACCATGCTACCGAGCGTTTGCCGTGATATGCCTTTTCAACCGCGGCATCGAAGACGCGGACGGAGGCTTTCCAAATATCGCGGCCGGTGCCGTCGCCTTCAATGAAGGGAACGATAGGATGATCGGGAACGTGATATTTGCCGTTGCTGTATTCAATCTTCCGCCCGTCGGATGGGGCGGGAACTCCGTTGAATGATGCCATGTATGCGCCTCCAGAAGGCTGGGAAGGAACTAATCATTATAAAGAATGGGGGCTTAGTTGTGGAGCCAGGGCGTCTACGCCCGACAGAACCCGTCCACTTCGCTTACGACGGGCAAGAGCCGCCGGCTGTTGAAGAAATACCCGTCCAAACCACTGCATCGCCTATCGTTCAATTTTTACCGACTTCACCACCACATCTTGGTTGGGACGGTCCTGACGATTGCGTGCAACTTTCGAGATTTTCTCGACTACGTCATATCCCTCAACCACCTCGCCGAAAATAGTGTGCTTGCCAGTGAGCCAGTCAGTCTTGCCGACAGTGATGAAGAACTGCGATCCGTTGGTGTTGGGGCCAGAGTTGGCCATGGCCAGCTTGCCTGCCTTGTCGAAACGATGCGGCGAACCTTTGGTTTCATCCTCGAACTGATAACCGGGACCTCCGAAACCGGTACCCATCGGGTCGCCGCCCTGAATCATGAAGTCGGGGATCACGCGATGAAAAATCGTCCCGTGATAAAGCGGATCTTTGACCTTTTTGCGGGTGGTGGGATGCGTCCACTCGCGCTTGCCCTCGGTTAATTCAATAAAATTGGCGACCGTCTTTGGCGCGTCCTTTTCAAAAAGGCGGCAAACAATGTTGCCCTCGCTGGTTTCGATTACGGCATAGGTTCCGGGTGTACGGGTCATAGTCTCCCTTGGGTGCGTGGATTGATTTTTCTTGCTTGTTCTAGAAATTCAGCAGACGCCCCAAATCGCGTCTCTGCTACATCGGTTTCCTGGTGCTCGCCGCGGTACCGGCATGATGGATTTCAATATGAATAATCTTCACGGGATGAACCGGCGTTTCGCCGTTGGTGGGCATGCGCGCAATTTTCTTAACCAGTTCAACCGCGTCGTCATCGCATTGGCCGAAAATGGTGTATCCGCCATTGAGGCTGGCGTAGGGCACTTCGGTGATGAAGAACTGCGAACCGTTGGTGTCGGGTCCGGCGTTGGCGTAAGCGAGACGCCCGGGGCGGTCGAATGTTACGTCAGGCGATGTTTCATTCTTGAATTTGTAACCAGGATCGCCTTCACCGGTGCCCTCGGGATCGCCGCCTTGAATCATGAACTGTGCAATTACGCGATGGAAGATGGTGCCGTCATAAAGCGGAACGCCGTGCTTCTTAGCATGAGTAACCGGGTTGGTCCAATCTTTGGTGCCGGTGGCAAGCCCAATAAAATTGGCCACTCCAATCGGAGCCACCTTCGGAAACAGCGTGCAATGCAGGTCGCCCTCGGTCGTGTGGATGATGGCCGTAGGCTCAGCGTTGACCGCGGGAGCGGTCTTGTGGACGGGCGACGCAGATGATTGTGGCATTGAGGCCGCCTGCGCGCCGCAAAACAATGATGGGAAAACTATAAAGACAAAGGTATGCAGCAGGGTTCGCATGGATGCTCCTGTAGGTTGTTTTCGCAATCCTGTTTTCGCAATCCTAGATTGTACGACAGTCAATCTCCGCTTGCCGATGCAGTCTGGCGTCGAAACCCATTTTGCTACAGTTGATGCGCAGCGAGCGAGACGCATCGGCTTCCTCTACTTGCCGCCTTGCATCTCGCGGCTAACTTTTTCCGCCTCGCGAAACACGCGCAGCAGATTTCCGCCTAGAATTTTGCGGATATCGTCAGCGCTGTAGCCACGATCGAGCAGCGATTGCGTAATTTTTGGCAAGTCCGCGGCGGAGTCGATACCCTCCGGGGTTGCGCCGCTGACGCCGTCAAAATCTGAGCCAAGACCCACGTGATCGATGCCCGCAACTTTAGCGATGTGGTCGATGTGGTCGATCAGCGAACTCAAGGGAGGGCGCGGAATCTTGGCAAACCACTCCCGCTCGATGCGGTCGTCGTCGAGATAAGTGATCGTCTTGCCTTCCGCCTTTAGTTTATCCTCGTTGGCCTTGATAGCGGCATCGCGATCCTTGGCCTGCGCTTCGGCGGCTTTACGATAGTTTTCGTCAATGAATGCATTGTAGAAATTCGCTTGTACCACGCCTCCGTTCTTCGCGACGGCACGAAGCATGTCATCCGTCATGTTGCGCGGATGATTCGTTAGCGCACGCGCGGAAGAGTGTGACGCAATGACTGGCGCTTTGGTAATTGCGATCGCATCGTAAAACGTCTTGTCGGCGACGTGCGAGATATCGACCAGCATGCCAAGCCGGTTCATTTCCTGGACAATCTGCTTGCCGCCTTCGGTCAGTCCATTGTGGTGCTCGACTTTGGGATTATCGATGTCGCCGGAAGAGTCGGCGAACTCGTTCGTATTCGACCAACTCAGCGTCATGTAGCGAACGCCAAGGCGATAATAATCGCGCAGCAGGCGCATATCGTTTTCTATCGAGTGGCCGCCTTCGATGCCGAGAAGCGCGGCGAGTTTGTGCTCGCGGTGCGCGCGCTCGATATCGTCAACACTGAAGGCCATCATCATGCGATCCGGATAGTGGGCAGCCTGCTCATAAACCGAATCGATGAGATCGAGCGTGTGGTGGGCAAAATGGCCTTTATTGGTCACCGGTTCCACCCATATGGAAAAGAACTCCGCACTAAGGCCGCCGGCCTTCGCCTTTTCGAGACTGATGTTTCCAGGATCTTTGGGATCGGTCGAACCAATGTCGTAGTTTTCATCGAGAAAGCGCTGCGGAGTATCGGCGTGCGTATCGATGACGGTGGCAGAGGCTTGAATCTCGCGAGCCTTTTTGCTGACGGTTTGCGCACAAAGTGGGAGAGCAATGGCGAGGGACAATGCAACGGCAAGATTTCTTTTTTTCATAATGAGCGAGAATTCTATATGAGACAAAAGACTTTGCTCAGCGCAGCGCATCAAGCGCTTTCTGGATGCAATCATCGAGCGGTTGGTCGGTGTTGACGATGGTTTTAGCATAGGTAATCGTTTCGAACTGCGATTGTACTTCGAGATACAGTGCCAACGTTCGATTACGCGCCGGATGCGCAGAATCGAGGTCAAGGCGCCGCCGCACCGATTCATTGGAACAGGTGCATTCGATGATTACCCAAGGCTGAGAGAGTTCGCCGGCAAACTGCAAAACGCGTTCGATCTGATAGCGACGAGAGAAAGTGCGCCCATCGAGAAAAACTGTGCGCCTAGGATCTTTCTGTAGCAGGAAGCGGGCAGCCCCAAGCATAACCTCCATCACAAAATCATCCTGCTTGACTGAGTATTCGACGTCTGCCGCCGAGAAAAGCGCGGCGCGAATTTCGTCTTTGCTGACCAAAGCGCCATGAGTGCGATCAGCGAGTTCGCGGGCAAGCGTGGTCTTGCCAGTTCCGGGAAGCCCGGCCATAAGCACAATCATTCTGTGGAGAGTGTAGCGAAAAGTTAGCGAAAAAATGTAGCGGAACAGAGTACACAATGAACTCGCGGGCTAAGGCTGAGGCTCGAGCTCAGATGCGGGTACGCCCGTCGCGGGAGCATCAACAGTGGCCGTAACCGGGGCGGCGATCGGCTCTTCGGTCGGTGGACGAGGGAATATCGTCTGGGTCTGCCGCCAATCACTGTAGCGCTCAGCGACCATGATATGAAAGACCCACTGGCGCCGCTCTTCTTCTGGCTCAACCAAGCCGATCGCCTTGAGATAAAACAAATATCGTTCGACGAAATGGATCTGAACTTTCGACATGCCACGCCGCTGAAGATCAACCGTGATTCCCGCGAGATGAGAGGACGCGGTATCGCCCTCGGCCGGGGCCGCATTCCGATTGTGGCGACGAAGCTTCCTTTGCCCCATTACGGTACGGACGGCGGAATTCACCTGGATCTGATCGTGAAACTCGCTGTAATAAACTTCCCCAAGGTCTGCGACGAAGTCGCGAGTCCAGGGCCGGCAAAAACGACGCGAAGGATCGAGCCGTGGGTCGAAACGCACTCTTTCATCGGCTTCGATTGGAACCAGATCGTGCGATGCCTTTAATGCTTCCAGTTCGTCGTCGTCCTGAATGCGAGGCAGGTCTAAACGATCGATTTCTTCATTTTGCCGCAGCAGGGAATCATGCGATGGACGGAACATCGGGTTCCAGAGGTATCGAGGAACGCCTCGAAGCACGTTGCGAAAGTGATAGAGACTCAACCGATGATGATGCTCAGCGTGGCGCACGGCAAACGCCGTTTCTGGCGCCGCGATCACGACGAACGCTGAGATGGAGATAACGAAGGCAACCAAGAGTCCACACGATCCCGAGCGGTGCACTCTTCGCGACATGAATTCGTTCGACATTGCGTGGCGTTTGCAGCAAAGTCGGGGCTAGGGAAAGATCCCCATCATCTTACAAGTGCGGTAATTGTAAACCACCTGTCAACTGTACCGTGAAGCAATACCCGTAAATACCGATTACGGAAGGATGTTAACGGATTGAGAAATGGCCAAAACAGGCTAGTATCGCGTTCCAATATAGAAAATCGCCAATTTAGGACGCCAAAAGTAGGTTTTCAATAGACAATTTTCGTCACTTTTTTTGGTTACTTTCGCAACAGATCGCCCAGCGCCTGCTTCATCACTTGACCGCCGACTTCGGCGATCGATGTCGTCAGAGGAATCTCCTTTGGACAAATCTCAACGCAATTCTGCGCATAACCACATTCCTGAATCCCGCCATCCCCCATTAGCGCCGACAACCGCTCGCGCTTCAACGCAGAGCCGGTAGGATGCGTGTTGAAGAGGCGCACTTGCGAAATCGTAGCCGCGCCGACGAACCCCGTATCCTCGTTGAACTGCGGACAAGCCTCCATGCAGCAGCAGCATGAGATGCAATTCGATAAAGGATAAGACCGTTCCTGATCCGCCATGCTGACGCGCGGCCCCGGACCCAGATCATAGGTGCCATCGACCGGCACCCAGGCTTTCACCTTCTTCAAATTTTCAAAAAGAACGCTGCGATCGACAGCCAAGTCGCGGACGACAGGAAATTTAGATAACGCCTCAAGCTTGATCGGCTGATCAAGATGGTCAAGCAGGGAAGAACAAGCCATCCGAGCGCGTCCATTAATCAGCATGGCGCAAGAGCCGCAGATCTCTTCAAGACAATTCGAATCGTAGGTGACGGGCGTGGTCTGCTTGCCGTCGCGCGTGACGGGGTTGGCTGCAATCTCCATGAGCGCCGATGTGACGTTCATATTCGGCTTGTAAGGAATCTCGAACTCCTCCCACGACGCGCGGGCGTCGGGGGTGAGTTGGCGCTTGATTTTGACGATTATGTATTTTGTGTTTGGCATCTAACTTTCGGCCTTTAGCTGTTAGCGCAAAGTCAATTTCTACGACGACTCTTACACCGCCCTCAGGATTCTGCAACTTTCGGAGTTTACCCGCTGCGGGTCGTCGTACCATTGCCAGAGCGCATGATCGAGGGTTCGCAGGCTGATATTCAATTCGCGTGCCAGTTCTCGGCATCTCGTCAGATAAGCTAAATAGAAGTCGATTGAGTAGGGCGGCTTCTTATTGCTGCCAAGGGAGATCAGCACGCGAAAATCGATGATCGTGTACCTCTCGGGGTTGATCGCGGTTAGGATGGCCGACGCAACGGGCACACCCACGCCGTCCAAGCGGACAAGAGCCGCGATCGCTGAGGGCTCCGTGGTGCGGGCGTCACTGGCTAACCGAAGAGCATCGGCTATGATTGCGATTGTGTTATCGTCAAGCAGTCCCGCTCGTCGCTCGCTCTTCCAGCAGACAATAGTCTTGAGGTTCCCCAGGGTGTATTCACCACGCGCGATCGCGCGCCCAGCTGCCATTGCATTTTCCTCCGCGACGTTGCCTAGTCGACGTCTCACGAGTTCGTCTATTCGAGTAGGTGAAAACTGAAGGACGAAATTGTAAGGGTTTACCCTGCCGGGAGGTGTAATGCCAGATGGCAAAACGACAACCCCGTCGGAACTAGGCGAGTACCTCGTGACCTGTGGGTTGTCGATATTGGAGGCGTTCGGCCGGACGCTCCCCTGGCTACCAGGGCGTTGCCTGGCGAGGAGCTCATCAGCGTATAGCAACGAATCCATTGCCGGGTTTGGGTACGAACGAATTTCGTCGGACCACCAGCCTCCTTGCGCTCCCACGCGCAGTTCAGGGAAATGGCTACGTGTAGAGACGTGAAATTGCACATAGGCGTAAGCACCTAACATGCGCACGTCGTACGTCGCGTCAAGATTTCGCTCGCTCTTGAAACGAGCCACCATGTGGTTAATCGTGTTTTGCTGAATGCCGTTCATGACATGTTGCGCTAATGCGCTGCCTCAGTACTTCCGCGGCCGCGGCGGAATCAGACTCGCATCGACCGGCTCAAACTCAAACTTAGGCTCATCGAGATCGGGAGCAAACGTTGCTTTCGTGGTCTTCATCCAGTTCTTGTCATCACGCTCCGGAAAATCCGGCTTATAGTGCGAGCCGCGAGATTCGTCGCGCATGGCCGCTCCCTGTGCGATTACTCGTGACAGCTGCAGCATGTTGTAAACCTGGCGCGCGAACGCGATCGTCGTATTCGCCCACTGGGAGCGGTCGCTCAGGTTGATCTTCTGGAAGCGATGCAGCATGTCAACCAGCTTGGCATCCGCAGCCTGACACTTCTTGGAGTAGCGAATGACCGTACAGTTCTCGGTCATCAGCGCGCCAAGTTCGCGCCATAGCAGAAAGGGATTTTCGCTGCCATCGGATTTCATCAGTCCGGCGTTGATGTCCTGCTGGCGCTTGCGCTCGGCGTCAAAGTGCGCGTTGGAATTTCCAGGCCCAGCCTGCAGATTCTTTGCATACTGCACGGCATTTGGCCCGGCGACAAAACCTCCAAAGATGCACGACACCAGCGAATTTGCTCCCAGCCGATTAGCTCCGTGGTATTGGTATTCGGCCTCGCCCGCCGCAAAGATGCCGGGAATGTTCGTCGCTTGCTTGTAATCGATCCAAAGGCCGCCCATGGTGTAATGCATGCCCGGAAAAATCTTCATGGGTGTGTCGCGCGGATCGTCGCCCACGAATTTCTCGTAGATTTCGAGGATGCCTTCGAGCTTGCGATCGAGAGTCTTGCGGTCGATGTGGGTAAGGTCGAGATAGACCATCGGCTTGCCGTCGATGCCGAGGTTGTGCTCGAAGACAACTTTGAAAATGGCGCGGGTAGCCACATCGCGCGGCACAAGGTTGCCGTATTTCGGGTACCACTCTTCGAGAAAATACCAGCGCTCGTTCTCGGGAATCGATTTAGGATCGCGCTTGTCGCCCTGGGTCTTCGGCACCCAGACGCGTCCGCCTTCGCCGCGCGCCGACTCCGACATGAGCCGCAGCTTGTCTTCCCCGGGAATGCAGGTGGGATGCACCTGAATGAACTCGCCATTCGCGTAGTAAGCGCCCTGCTGATAGAGCGCTGACTGCGCCGATCCCGTACACACCACAGAATTCGTCGACTTGCCAAAAATTGCGCCGCATCCGCCCGTCGCAATAATGATGGCATCGGAAGGGAAGGTGCGTACCTCCATAGTCCGCAAATCCATCGCGCAGATGCCGCGAGCAACGCGCTGCCCGTCGAGCACGGCCGAAAGAAACTCCCAATGCTCGTACTTCTTTACCTTGCCTTCAGATTCGTAACGCCGCACCTGCTCGTCGAGCGCATAAAGAAGCTGCTGGCCTGTCGTTGCTCCAGCAAATGCCGTGCGGTTGTAGAGTGTGCCGCCAAAGCGGCGAAAATCGAGCAGCCCCTCCGGCGTGCGATTGAAGGGGACCCCCATACGATCGAGCAGATCGATGATTCCAGGAGCGGCCTCGCACATGGCCTTGACCGGCGGTTGGTTAGCGAGAAAGTCTCCACCATAGATCGTGTCGTCGAAATGCTTGTAAGTGGAGTCGCCCTCGCCCTTCAGATTTTTGGCCGCGTTGATTCCCCCCTGCGCGCAAACGGAGTGCGAGCGCTTCACCGGGACGATCGAGAACAGGTCAACTTCGCCGCCCGTCTCGGCGATCTTGATGACGGCGGCGAGTCCGGCGAGCCCGCCGCCAACTACGATGATTTTAGGTGCTGCCATGCTGTACAAATCCGATCTGCCAGGCTGGGCCCGGACCCGCTAAAGCCGTGGATCGTTATCTTTATCGCCTAGCGATATTGTCCGAGCCCGAATTTAAGTCCAAAGGCTGCGGCGGCGTTTGCAAAAATCCGCTCATGCTTAGGCCGCCCAGTAATATCAAACCCAGAGCAAGCGCTAGGCAAAGATAGCCAAAGCGGTGCCGCGCCTTTTCACCAGTTGTAATGCCCCACTTGGCAGCGAACAGCCACAGGCCATAACTGAAGTGCCACGAAGCGGCAATGATGCCAATACAATAAAAAGCAACCATCCACGGGTTCTGGAATTCCGCCTGAACTTTGGCAAACGATTGCATCGGATGCGTTGCCAGGTGCACGCCGGTGAAGCGCAGGTAATAAGTGTGCTGCACGATATATACGAACGCGATGATGCCCGTCCAGCGTTGCGCGCTGTACAGCCAGTTGCCGCTCCACGGATAGTCGATGACGTTCGTGTCGCCCTGATACCAGATGTAAACGCCATAAAGCCCGTGGTAAAGAATCGGAATCCAGATGAAGAACAACTCCAAAAGAAAAACACCCGGGAAGCTGTTTAAAAACTGCACCTGTCGGCCATAGGCTAGTGGCCCTTTGAAGGCTTCCGCATTCGAAATAAAGTGTTCGAGAAGAAAAGCTCCCATCGGCACGACGCCCGTAAGCGAATGCAGACGGCGCAGCAGGAATGATGTACCGTGACCGGCACGCAGCGAAGCAACACCTGATTTAATTCTAGGAGCTACGGGATTAGCAGTGGACGCGACGATGACAGCTCCTTGCGTGGTCCGAGTGGCAAACTCGCTATTATCGTTTTGGCTGAGAAGGGAAGTCAAGGAGCATCTGATCCGTACCTTGTTCCATACCATGATTCATACCAAGACAAGAACGCACGAAAGGCTGCGCCACGATGGCTGTATTGCGCCTTCTCAACTGCGGTCAATTCGGCGAAAGTCTTTTCGATCTTCGGGAAATAGAATAGTGGATCGTAGCCAAATCCGTTTTGCCCTCGCGGCGCGTCGAGGATGATTCCTTCAGCGCTCCCGCGAAAGATCTCGATGGTTTTTCCATCGCGACCAGCCGCAAGTACGCAGATGAATCGCGCTGTGCGTTCGTGAGGTGGAACCACCTTGAGTTCGCGCAGAACGCGAGCGTTATTGGCTTGGTCGTCCTTGTTGCGCTCTGCGGCGTGTGGTTCAAGGTTTTGCAAATCGGGCGCAGCATAGCGCGCAGAATGCACTCCGGGTGCCCCGCCGAGCGCGTCAATCTCCAAGCCTGAGTCGTCCGCTAGAACCAACTCTCCCGGAACGGCCAGACTGTAAGACTCTACTTTCTTGCGCGCGTTCTCTTCGAATGTGGTTCCGTCTTCGACAACCTGGGGCAGGGAAGAAAAGTTTGGGATGTTAACGATTGTGATGCCAAAAGGTGCGGCCGCTCCAGCGAAATCGCGAAGCTTGCCAGGGTTCGAAGTTGCCAGAAGGACCGTTCGCGAGTTCATGCGGCGGGATTTTCCAAGGTCGCAGCACGTGTACTGCGTAGCCGACTCTCGATTAAGACCGCTCTAAGCCAGACGACAATAAACAAAATCAAACTAAATAGAGAGACAATCATTCCCACCAGGCGATCGTTTGTCCGGCGGAAATAGATGCGTACGTCGTTATCGCCTGCGGCCACCGGAATGGCGATTAAGCCAGTGACAGGGGTCGTTCGAGCGTCGGTCGGCGTGCCATTCACAACCACTGCCCACGCCGGATAATTGAAAAGCCGCACGGTCACCTCTTCTGCTGTGCCGACCTGAATTCTGAAATGTTTTTCCATGGCGCCCCAGGTCAGCATTTGATTTGGAACCGGCGCTCCGCTGGTATCGCTCAGGCGAGGCAAATTTTTGTTTAGCTCGTAGGCGTCCGCTCCAGCTGGAACGTACTCATCCGTCCCCTCGTATCCGATGCCATCGGTGATGGCATTACTCATTTCGCGGATATCGGCCGCCGTGTCCCACCACGGCGGCTGGAAATGATAGCCGGCAACGAAAACTGCGGCCAGCAGAAGGGCACACACGAGCAGGCGGGTACTCCATCTTTTCGTGGCCATGGTCAAGAGCATCGCCAGGGCAGCGTTCAAGCACAGCAGCCAGCGAAAGGGAAGTTGCACGAAACGGAATTTCGGCAAGTGCTGCCACAACACGTTGCTCACCGAAAACATCAGCACCGCACTGCCGGCTCCCCAAATAGACAAAAGCATCCACGGGCTCCGGTCGGCCACACCTATCTGTTTCCTTTGTTTCGAAAACCAAATCGCAAAAATGAGCACGATGATTTCCGCCAGTGCGATGAACGACATCAGGAGATTGAAATGATTGTGGTCGGGATCGGCTGTCATAGTGAAAAGAAAATTGTCCTGCGGACGTACTCCAGGAGACAGCACTTGGCCGATATTAACCCAACCCTGCTCGTAGATTGCCGGAATCAGATAGAACGCGGCAAGACCGGCCCCGAGGAGCATCGCCGCGGCTGTCCGCAGCAACAGCCGCCATGCCTGTGAACTCCACGACCTTTGAATTGCGGCCTCGCGTATAACCAGTATCAGTACGAGCAGGGCCGTCGAATACTGGATCATCACAGCCGCGGGCACGTTTGTCAGCCAGGCCGCGGCTAGTAGGAGACCCAACCAGAGCACGGGGCGTGACCCCGATTCTTTAAGCCGCAGAAGACTAAGGAGCAAAAGAGGCAGCAGAACCGCCGCCAACAACTCCGCATAAGCGCTCCGCCAGTACACGATGACCAGGTGGTAGGGGTTCAGCGCGTAGAAAACGGCTGCAAACAATGCATCGGCTGGCGAAAGCCATTTCCGGGCGAGCCCATACATGGAAGCTCCGGCAAGCGTGAGGACCATCCAGCAATATGCCGCCGGCACCATCTTCCACGGCAAAATCGCACCGAGTGCCGCTCCCACAGTCCACGACGCGGGGGGGTAAAACAAGAAACGCGCTTCGCCGTATCCCCACTGCGCCAGTGCCGCCCAGCGCGGATAAACAATGCCGTGCTTCCATTGGCTGAGAACTTCCATCCACGAATACATGTGAAATTCAAAATCATGACCGGAGGGACTTCCCCACCAAAAAAATGGCGTGACGGCGACCAGGCAGGCCCCAGCGAGTAGCAATGCACGCGACGTCGGACTTCTGAGCAACGGGCTGTCACCTTGTCAAGCGGCGGTATCGCGTTGCCTCGACGAGAGTCCTACGGCGTCGCAGCGCGCAGGGCAATTCTATTGCATCGGAAAAATTCTCGGAAAATTCACCGAAGCGAAATCATTGCTGACGGGTGGTTGAGCTAGTCTGCGAGATAAAGGAAGCAAAGCACCGATCACGGGGCTGTGTCGGCATCAAGACGGGGTGCCAATCCGGTCCCGTGTTTCCTCACTCGGCGTGGACAGTGCAATACGGCTATTGGTTGACGCTCTCCGCCGTTCGCTGGTGGTGCAGCTCGGTGAGAAACGCCTCTTCATCAAGCAATACACCGCTTCGCAGCAGTTCCAGAAGCGGATCATCGGTTTCAGTCGGAGCGCTGCTGGTCTCCTCCCAGTCGCCCGCCTCGGCGACCAGCGCACGCGGCGAAGCTTCGAGATGTGGCGTCTCACCGGGCCGGCTGGTGAGGAAATCAATGAACTCGCCGACGCTCTTTCGCTGCTCTTCCGTGCGCGCCGGAAATTCAATACCCATGCCGTGTCCTGGATGCATGACACGGACCACGCCGTCAGTATGTATTTCCATTCCAGCGGCGCGCAGGCAAAGATCGACAACTGAAGATTGAGGGAACGGAGAGTCTGTCTGCACGTAGCAGCCACCCAGACTGAGATCGGTAAGCTTGCATTGGCTGATAGGGTCGGTCTCTTCTGGCAGAGCATCGCGTGACCGGGCAGCCAGCCACTCACCCATTCCTTGGCGTATCGTCTCGTCCATATCGACGAAGCGTAAACCAGTTTGACCGTTAGCCGTACTCCAGGCAATCGAGGCATCGGCCTCAACGGCAATGCTCTCTGGGAGCTGAAAAGAGAGGTGAACCGTAGCACCCGATGGAAGTGGCTTGGCCGCCAGCACGTCCGCACCGCCGGTGCTGAGGTCGAGCATAATGCCTTCGATAACGCTTTTGTCCTCCAGACGAATCGAAACGGCTGCCTGAACCGCTACCCGTAGCGATTGCCGCCTTTCACGCTTCAGCAACGCAGTGGCTGCGCGCAAGGTGTTTTGAGCCTGCTCCAGAACTATCGGCTTGGTCAGGATGAAATGAGCCCCTTCGCCAAGGATCGAGCGAATCTGCGAAGCTCCATTTAGCACCGCGACCGTGATAGGTGGATTACAATCTGGCCGGCAAGCCAGACGCCGGCAACCTTCAAGCACCGGAACGGCGGCTTCGGCGTCATCGAAATCGACGATGACCTGATCGAAATGCTCTTCTGCCAGGCGCGTCAAAGCGACGTCGCCCGCACTTGAGCGATCAACCGCAACCCCAAGCTGCGCCATTACGCGAATCAGCGCTTCCGCAGTCACGTCATCTTTTGAGACCAGCAGTGCTTGCAATATCATCGAACCGAGCCTCCGGCGTTTCATTCTTCGCGCGGTCTACGGCCAGCGCGGAGTCAGGCTGCGCCCCGCCTTGGGCGCGGTTGACGTGCCTTGCGCGGCGTGTGCAGCCATAGCATTCGTGTTTTCATCGTCGACTTCGGCCAATACAGCGGAATCTTCTTCACTGTCATTTTCAGCGAGCAATGGCGCCACTTCGCGCAATTTCTCGGCAGCCTGCTGCAGCATTTCGATCTGCTTTCCCAGTTGCGTGAACTGTGCCTGTTTGCGGCGCAAAACCTCATGGATATCTTTCATACGTCCCCCTGCGGCTGACTTTAGGTTTGTATGCGGACAAGGTCAACGGCAAAGCCCCCACTGCTCGTTACCGCGGTAATGCACGAACGAGCGTGTCAGCTTGAAGTTTTACTTTAACTACCGGGCGGCTGATACATAGAAACTAAGACACTCAATTATGAACCGTAGCGAGCGGCCCAGCCCTCTCGACAATTCGAAACTAGCGTTGCCCAAAAATCAAAAGCCCCGCCGTTTTCGCGGGGCTATGATTAGCGTTCTTGGTGAACTTGCGAAGCTTTACTGTGCCTTGAACAGTTTGCGACGGAAAAGCCCAGCAATACCGATAAGCCCTGTTCCAAGAAGGCCGAGAGTTCCGGGCTCGGGAACCGAAAGTTGAGTCGTACCCAAACTGATGTGCCCGATACCTTTCGCAAGTTGATTAGGCACTGTATAAAACGATTCCGTTACCGTTCCTGTGACTGTCTTGCCGTCGTAAGTCCCTGTGATCGTGCCGGTTAGAGTATAGGTCAGTTCCTGTCCCACCTTGCTCACCAGAGTCCAGTAGATCGGGCCGACGAAGCTGCCACTAAAAATTGTACCTTTCGGTTGTCCGTAATTTCCGATGCCCGTCACGACAAAACTCGATCCCGTGGCTGAAAATGTCCCACCTGCCGACATCGAGCCGCTGGCCAGAGTCCCAGTCGAAAAGCTCACAGAACCTAAGGCATGTCCCTTGGGAGCTGTAATGCCCATGAAGCTCGCCAGTTGCGATCCCGTAGAGCTGATCACTGATGAACCGATCGTGCCCGCTCCCGCGGTTCCAGCCATCCCTGAAATCGAAATCGAACCAAATTGGTTGGTGAGATCAATGCCGTCGGCCCATGCCGCCATTGGCACCGCCAACGTCAGTATCGCCAAAATAACCACTCGCCTCATAACACCCCCTCGGAATTTGCTGCCCTTCGTCGTGCAAACTCTCGCAATCCTCCACAAGTCACAATTCACCACCCGTAAATGTGCATTTGTTGTACCAAAGGTACCCTAAGTACATGTACCTTAGTTTACAGTTACTTGCGTAACTTTGTGCGGTCACTTCCGTACCTTGGGTTGCAAATCCATGCACATTTGCAATCAGTGGCTTTCTTATTTGCCTAGGTCCTCACCCGCAGCGCACTACCGGAACTGACTGAAATGACACGGGATCTAATTTGCTTCCGGACCTCTCCACGAAAAATCCGAACACTCCGAGACACGGCGCCAAAAACGTAATGCGCGACTGACAGTAACCGCTTGGGAAGTGACTAAGGTTACCACGCCCAAGTCTGTTTGCGAGTGGCTCGATGGTGCTAGTGATTTGATCGAAGGTAGTAATCCAAGATCAGCAATTCGCAATATCTTCCCCCTGAGGCGTCGCAAACTACGCCGCCAAGCCCGCTGCGAACTTCAGTATTTCTTCCCGTTTTCCGGAACCCAAGCTGCGGTAAGCAGCGTCAAGAACGATCTGGTTTTGCCAGCCTTGCTCGCCCGGTGCCGGAAACGGTTCGCGGCCTTCGATTGCGGCAGCAAAACCGTCTACCTGCCGGGCATACGCTAGTCGATTGGAAACAGTTTCCTCATTGGCGCGCTGTCCGTCGCGCCATAGTTCCAACCGAACCGGGTGTTCGACATTAAGCGCATTATCCGCCCGAAGAAAGCCGGCATCGCCGACGATCTCCAGTGGAGTGCGATATTGGGCGCGCATCGAAAGTAGCGACGTTGCAAGCGTGCCTCGTTTAAATTCCAATGTCACAATAGCCGCCGCCTCAACATCCCGAGAAATTTCATCGGAGCGGCCGACGGCGGTCACAAACTGCGGCTCATCCTGCAGAATGTAACGTAAGGCATCGATGCAGTGCACGCCGACATCGGCAATCGGCCCGCCTCCAGCCAGCGCACGATCGTTGATCCAGGTGCGAGCATGGTGTGCGCCGTAATAGGAGAACTCTGATCGCGCAAAAATCGGACGGCCGATCTCGCCAGCAGCAATACGTTCGCGAAATCGAGCCGTACTTTCTTCAAAACGAAATACCTGTGCAACGCCGAGCAGAACGCCAGCCTTTCGCGCTGCTTCGACCATCTGGCCGCATTCATCGGCGTTCACGCCCATCGGCTTCTCGCACAAAACCGGCTTGCGAGCTGCAACCGCGGCGAGAACATCCTGCAAGTGGCAGGCATTGGGAGTGGTTACCAGCACAGCATCCACGTCCGGACAGTGGCTAAGTTCTTCCGTGGACGCGAACACGTGCGGGATCGAATATTGCGCGCCTGCCTCGCGGGCCTTTTCGGCGTTGCGCCGCGAAAGCGCGACCACCTTGCAATTCCGGGCAAGAGCGAAACCCGGCATCAGTCGCCGGGCAGCGTGCAATCCAAAACCTGCAATACCGAAGCGAATCATGTGAGTTTCACGATTCTATCGAAATTACCGCTTCCCCGCGGATGGCCTGTAGCAATTTCGGATCGATGTTGCCGCCGCTGATCACGGCTACATTGATGTTCGTTATCGGCAGTTCCTCGGAGTGAAAAAGAAAAGCAGCCGGAGCCACCGCCCCGCTAGGTTCAGACAGCGTTTTCTCGTTCGCGCTCAGCAGCCGAACAGTCTCACGAATCTGGTATTCAGTCACCGTGACGATGTCATCCACGTAGGCACGAATGTGCTCAAAATTATGCGCCCCGATGCTCTGGGTGCGAAGGCCGTCAGCCATGGTTAAAGACACTTGCTCAGCCGGAGAAGTCATGATTCGTCCGGCACGCAGGCTGGCCTGCGCATCGGAGGCCAGTTCGGGCTCCACGCCAATCACATTAATTTTCGGATTGCTCAACTTTATGGCTGCCGAGACGCCGCTGATCAATCCACCGCCGCCAACGGGAACCAATACGGTTTCGACGTTCGGCAGGTCCTCGAGAATTTCCAGCCCCACCGTCCCCTGGCCAGCGATGATCTTCTCGTCGTTATAAGGAGGCACAATCGCGTAGCCATGTTCTGCAGCGATTTGCTCGGCGCGCAGTCGCCGCTCTTCGCTGCCCGGACCCACAATAACGATCTCCGCTCCCAGGGCAGCCGTGGCGTCAATTTTGTTCTGAGGGGCGTTATCCGGCATCACAATGACGGCCCTGGCTCCCAGAGCCCGTGCCGCATAAGCCACGCCCTGCCCGTGATTCCCGCTAGAGTAGGTGATCACGCCGCGTCGGCGTTCCTGTTCGGTAAGAGAAGCGACCTTGTTATAAGCCCCCCGCAGCTTAAATGCGCCGATCGGCTGCAGGTTCTCCAGTTTGAGAAAGAGCTTGCGTCGATCCGTACCACTGGTCCATTCGAGCAATGGCGTGCGGACTGCAACGCCGCGGAGGAGGACTTGTGCCGAAAGAATTTCGTTGAAAGAAACCATAAAAACTGACCTTCAGAGTGCCTCGCCCCGTGCTTTTTTGCAAATTCTAATTTAGATGATCGGGTGCCTAACAAAGAGTGACATCATGATGTCATTGCTATTAGCATCATGATGTGCGCACAACCCTCACGCTTGACGACGATGTGGCTAGTCTGCTGAACAAAGAGGTTCGCCGTTCCGGCGAATCGGTCAAGCAGGTGGTGAATCGCTTTCTGCGCCTCGGATTGAATGCTTCGAGGCGGCCCACGCGGAAACCTTTTCGCGTAAAGCCGCTAAATCTCGGTCTCCCTCCGTTTGAAAAAGTCGAAGAACTGTTGGAACACCTCGAAGGGCCGGATCATCGGTGCTCGTGATTGACGCCAATCTACCGATCTATGCCTACGATCTCGCTTCAGCAGACCATGAGAAGAGTCTTGTCTGGCTGGAGAAGGTTTTGTCCGGAGTAGAAGCAGTGGGATTGCCATGGCAAAGCCTATCCGCCTTCATGCGGGTGATTACGAATCGGCGTTTGGCGGTATCGCGTGTGGCGGTGGAGCAAGCCGTGGACATTGTAGAAGAGTGGCTGCACCAACCCAATGTGCAAATACTCGCGCCCGGGGATCAGCATTGGTCCGTTTTGAGACGCATGCTCCTCGAGGGGCACGCCTCGGGCCCGTTGGTGAGTGATGCGCAGATAGCGGCGCTGACGATCGAATACGGCGGAGTGCTCCACACTACCGATCGAGATTTTGCCCGCTTTCCGGGGCTGCGCTGGAAGAATCCGCTTGCGTAGTGCACAGCGCCGCTATAGTATTACCTGGTAACACCTTGGAGCACCGACGACGCCACAACCATCCACAACTAGCCTGAAGCTTGATGTCGAGATAAGAGAGCGCCTGCAACGTCTAGCCGCGGCCCGCCGCCGCTCGCCGCACTGGGTCATGCGCGAAGCCATCGAACAGTATGTGGAGCGCGAAGAGAAGCGTGAGCAATTCCGCCAGGACGCGCTGGCCGCCTGGACCCATTATCAGACTACCGGCTTGCACGCGACTGCCGAGGAAGCCAATGCTTGGCTGTCCAAGCTCGAAGCGGGCAAGCGCCCAGCTCTCCCTAAATGTCACGACTGAGATGGTCCCAACCGGCTCTGCTGGATGTTGCCCGTCTCCATGATTTTCTGCTTCCCAAGAGCCGTGATGCAGCCAGTCGTGCCGTCAAAGCAATCGGGCGGGGCGTAAAAGCGCTAGCTAAACATCCGCAGGTAGGCCGTCCGGTGGAAGAGCTACCGCCCGACTTCCGTGAGTGGGTGATTGAATTCGGACATGGGGCTTACGTCGCGCTCTATCACTACGACGAAAAGGAAATCGTGATCCTGGCAGTCCGCCACGGGCGGGAGGCTGGATATTGAGCAAAACTCCGGCTTTCTCGTGTCCCTTGTGCTCTCGGGATCTCGCCAGTGAAAGCGCTCTCAGATTTCCAATATCACCGGCATAATCAGCGGCCTGCGCTGCGTCTGCCGCGAGATATATCGCTTCAAATCAGTGCGTATCTTCTCCTTGATCACGCCATAGTCGGCCTTCTCTTCCGCGCTCGACGCATCCAGTGTCTCCATCACAATCTGCCGCGCACGCTCAATCAAGCCGTTCTCGCCGGGATTAAAACCGCGCGTAACAATCTCGGGCGAAGTTTCAACGCGACCAGTAAGCTTGTTGATGGCGATCACCGGCATCACAAATCCATCTTCACTAAGGTGGCGGCGGTCTTTAATGATGAGGTCTTCAACCACGTCGGTGCGCGATCCGGAATCAATGCAGACGCGCCCCACGTTGATGCGTCCCGCCTTACGCGCGCCAAGTTCGTCAATTTCGAGGATGTCTCCGCTTTCAATCAGCATCACGCTGCCAACCGCGCCTCGCATCGACCCCGCCAGTTCGGCATGAAGCTTCAGTTGCCGGTACTCGCCGTGAATCGGAACGAAATATTTCGGCCGCAACAGGTTGATGATGAGCTTCAATTCTTCCTGGCTGGCGTGTCCGCTGACGTGAATTGGCGGATAAGACCCGTCGTCATAAATGACAAATGCTTCGCGTCGAAACAAGTGATCCACCATGCGGTAGATGGCTTTTTCGTTCCCCGGAATGATGCGCGATGACAGAACAACCGTATCGCCCTTTTCGATTTTCGCGTGCTTGTGATTATCCACCGCTGCCCGCGACAGCGCCGACATCGGTTCGCCCTGCGTGCCGCTGATCAGCACGCAAACTTTTTCCGGAGCAAAATTCTTCATCTCGCCCGGATGAATCAGCATGCCCTCGGGAATCTGGATATAGCCAAGGTCTTCAGCAATCTCAGAAGAGCTGTTCATCGAGCGCCCGATGAAACAAATCTTGCGGCCGTGCTCGCGCGCCATGTCAACCGTCAGCTTGATGCGGTGAATCGAAGACGAAAAGCATGAGATAAACAGGCGCCGCTTGGTGCGGACAAACACCTCTTCGAACTTGCGATGAACGGCGCGTTCGCTGGGCGTGTATCCCTTGCGCTCGACGTTGGTCGAATCCTGCAAAAGCGCCAGCACGCCCTCTTTGCCATACTCCGCAAAGCCATGGAGGTCGAAGAGCCGGTTGTCGGTAGGTGTCGGATCGACCTTGAAATCGCCGGTGTGCAGCACCACTCCAAGCGGAGTGGTTATGGCAAGAGCCACGCATTCGACCAAGCTATGCGTTACCTGCAACGGATGAATCGTGAAAGGCCCAACTTTGAAGCGTTCTCCCGGCCGGATTTCACGCAGGTCAGAGTCGTCCAGAAGCTGATGCTCATCGAGCTTGTCTTCAACATAGGCCAGCGTGAACTCAGTGCCCCAGACGGGCACATTCAGTTCACTGAGAATCCAGGGCAACGCTCCGATGTGATCTTCGTGTCCATGCGTAAGAATGATGCCGCGAACAAAGTTGCGATTTTCCAGCAGATAAGAAATGTCAGGGACAACAATATCGACGCCCAGCAGTTCGGCCTCGGGAAACATGAGCCCGGCATCGACAACAATAATGTCATCGCCGTAACGGATGGCCATGCAGTTCATACCGAACTCGCCCATGCCGCCGAGCGGAATTATATGCAGTTTTCCTGTTGGCATTTATTTAAGTCGATGCTAGCACAGGGACGCTCGCCGTTCGAGTTACGCCTGCACGCAAGTGAGCACGCGACTGATAAACTCAAGCTCAAGGTCGGCAGATGAAACGCTGGCGGATGAAACGATGAGTGACGAAAAACAGTCATGGATGCGCCGCCGGGTCGAAGGCGCCATCCGCAACGGCCTAAGTCGCGCCTACGACACCATCAAAGTCGATCCCGGACGCTTTCTGATGCAACTCCGCGTTGCGCATGGTCTGCCGCTAGCCACCTTTCATGGCGTCTACACTCTGCCGGTCGAGCGTCTCGACGATGTAGCAGAATCGGTAATCCGCGCGGGCATGAAGCTGGCCGCCGCCGAGGGAGCCGGATTCGGAGTCGGCGGAATTCTCACCATCGTGCCCGATCTCGGCATTCTGTCGGCCATCACCATGCGCACCATTCAGAAGCTTAGCTTGATTTACGGCTTCGAGTTAAACACCGACAACGAAATCGCCGAACTGTGGATTGCCGCAGCCAGCGCTGCCGGAGTCGACATTTCCCGTGAACTGCTGGAGAAGGAAGTGGTCAACCGCTTCGTTCCGCGCGTGATCCAGCGGATAGCGGTAAGAGCCGGAGCAGAAGTAGCCGAAAAGTGGGCAGGCCGCCTGATTCCGGTTCTAAGCTCCGCCATAGGATGCGGCCTCAACTATTATTTCGTGCGCGCATGGGGCGACCGTGCCCGCGCCCATTTTCGCAATAAGCACCTCGAAGCGCGCAGCAGGTTTGCGGCAGAACAGGGGCAATTGACGACCGTGGCCTCACCGACTTTGCCGTCGTGATTTTCGTTGGTCTGACCTTCTGGTCGAGGACCAGCCTCCGTCAGTCAATCCGGAGTTCGCATCCCCAAACGTCGCCTTGTTTGAGGGTCAAGGTCTTTACGGCTGCGGCAATGGGGATAGTCTCGAAAACGTTCGCTGTATGCGTCGGCGCGCACGGTATAGCGGCCGGGGATCAAACCGCTCACGTCATAGACGCCCTCGCTATCTGTGGTCGTCGCTATGCTGCCGTTTGGGCCGGTGATGACAACCTTGAGTCCCGGCACAACGTCGCGGTGATAACCAGGGCCCCAATTGATTTTCACTGCTTGGCCCATGATTCTAACTCCATTCTTGGGAGGGCCATCCTGGAGGACTCGAAGATCGACGGTAGCCTCCTGAATGAACGCTGAACGGGAACAGTGCATATTAATGGCCGGCGTCAGGTAGCGAGTCAGCAATCCCTCGCCGAGGCGGCCATCGACGAAGTAAGTGTCGCCTGGTTTCCCGGGCGCTTTTCAAGAAGCGCAGCACTTCGCTCACGCCGACCTTCAGTTCCTGCTTGACACGGTTGCAGTATCGTTCTCAGCCGCCGCATCGTTTAATCAGACACCGGACAGGAAGAGCGGTTCCTGCTTATCTAGGTCAGCACTTACTGGCAGCTTCGGATATCCACCAAGATTCGCTTCTACCTCAACCACTCCTCCAACTCGATCCCGCGCTCGGTCTTCTCATCCCGATACTTAACAATCACCGGCGTGTAGAGCGAGAGGTTCCACTCGTCGGATCTGCCCTTGCCTTTTTTCACCGCCCGCGATCCGGGAACGACCACAGCATTTTCCGGTACTTCCAGCGGACGTTCCGCGGAAGCTCGATACACTTCGCCGCGCACCAAGTCGTACAACGGGGTAGATCGTGTCAAAATCGTCCCCGCTCCCAGTACAGCGCGGGCGCGGACCAGAGTGCCTTCATATACGCCACAATTTCCGCCAATTAGCACATCGTCTTCGATGATCACCGGCGCCGCATTGATCGGTTCGAGCACGCCTCCTACCTGTGCAGCGGCGCTCAAATGCACTCGTTTCCCGACCTGCGCACAAGAGCCAACCAAGGCATGAGAGTCGATCATCGATCCTTCATCCACATAAGCGCCGACGTTGATGAACATCGGCGGCATGCAGATCACGGACGGTGCAACATAAGCGCCTTCGCGGATGGACGATCCGCCAGCCACAAGTCGAACGCGGTCGGCGAGCGTCAGACGGCGAGCAGGGAACGTGTCCTTATCGACGAACGAGAGTACGTCTCCGTCCGACATTTCCAGTAATTCGCCCAGCCGAAAGCCAAGCAGGATGCCCTGTTTCACCCAGCCATTGACCACCCACTGCCTATCGACTTTCTCAGCCGCGCGGACCTCGCCTCGAGTCAAAGCGGCCCGAAAATCAAAAAAAGTGCAACGCGCGTCGTCAATGTCGATATCATCGATCGTTTCGCGCGTCGACAGAAGTTCAATGGCCAACTTCATGGTAATGAGCGAGTCTGACATAGGGATGTGAAGAAGACTAAAGGCAAGCACCTAACTGCCGCTCTCAAGCAACGCACTTGCATTCGCTGCGAATCAGCACACCCGGCATCTGATGCGTTGCCTGCCGAGCTTCGGCAATATTGCTGTAAGGACCGTGCCAGCGTGAATGATTAGGATCATGTCCCGACGGGCGCCCTTTGCCGGAACTGCACTGACCGCACGAGGCGCGGTGGAGCATCGCCTTGTGCGGACCAGCCGCCCAATTTTCGTAAATATAGAATTCGTTCGCCACCGCAACTGGAGCAGCCGGCTTCGTGATCAATCCAACGTCGGCCGCAATCTTCTGCAGCTTCGATCGCGTATCGCGACGCATTGGAAGCAACGGCAGACGATAAGCCTCCTCGATCTTGCCCATCATCGCAAGCACAGCCTTTACCGGCATGGGGTTGGATTCGATGAAGTTTGCTTGCATCAGCGGAAGATACTTGCGATGAATAGCGCGCGCAGTTGGCCAGTCGTTGTTGAGCGCCGCGCGCGTCATCTCCGCCATCTCGCGCGGTATTTCGTTCGAAGCAACAGAGACAATGCCGACCCCTCCAAGCGCAATCACCGGCAATGTAACCGCGTCGTCGCCCGAGAACACCAGAAAACTTTCCGGTACGGCGTTCAGCACCTCCGCGATCTGCGTCATGTTGCCGCTGGCTTCCTTGATACCAACAATATTGGCAACCTCAGTCAGTCTCGCCACGGTCGCAGGTTCGAGATTAGCGGAAGTCCTTCCCGGCACGTTATAAAGGATGACCGGCTTATCGACCGCTTCGGCGATCGCGCGGAAGTGGCGATATTGTCCCTCCTGCGTTGGCTTGTTGTAGTAGGGCGATGCAGTGAGAATTGCGTCAACGCCGGGCCGCGCCGCCACTTCTTTAGCTTTAGCGACAGCCTCCTGCGTGGAGTTCGAACTAGCGCCAGCGACGATTGGCACGCGCCCGCCCGCGACTTCGATCGTCACATCGATAACGCGGAGCCACTCATCGTGAGTGAGCGTGGGAGTCTCTCCCGTAGTGCCGCATGGAACCAGGAAATCGATGCCCGATTCAACCTGCCACGCGACCAGATTGCGCAGCGCGTTTTCGTCGACCGCGCCGTCCTGAGAGAACGGTGTAACCAAAGCTGTGCCACAGCCTCGCAGTTGCATAAGTAAAGGATAACTCTTCTCACACGCGCTTGCATGAGGTGGGCGTGTGAAGTGTGGAGGAGTTCAGCGGATCGCGTAACCGCCATCGACAGCAATCGTAGTACCGGTGACGAAGTCGGACGCGTGCGAGACCAGGTAAACGGCCGTCCCGACAACTTCCTCCGGTTGGCCCCATCGACCGGCGGGAGTCCGTGACAGAATTTCGTCGTTCAAGGGCATCGTGCGCACAGGCACTGTCATCTCGGTTTCAATCCAGCCGGGCGCGATCGCATTGACCTGGATGTTGTGTGGGGCTAGCTCAATCGCCATGGACTTGGTCAACTGGATGATCGCTCCTTTCGCCGCACTGTAAGAGGGGATGAGTCCGGATCCGAAGAATGAGTACATGCTGCCAATATTAATAATCTTCCCAGTCTTACGACTAAGCATCAATCTAGCAGCGAGCTTCGAAAGAAGGAAAACGGCGTTGAGTTGCGTCTCGATGACGCGGTCCCAATCCTCAGGTTTTTCCTGCAACACACCGCCGCTCAAGGACACGTTGCCGGCATTGTTAACCAGGATGTCGATGCCACCGAGTTCGCTTTCGATCCGGTTGAGCGCGGGCTCCAATCCGGCGCGATTGGTCACATCAGCCATCACGGCAACCGCTGGAACACCGATCGCTTTCAATTCGGAAAGCACGCGCTGGTTCTTTTCGTCGTTTCGTCCAAGCACTGCTACGGCAGCCCCGGCTTCGGCCAGTCCGAGCGCAATGCCGCGACCAATTCCACCATTACCACCAGTCACTACAGCGACCCGACCGGTTAAGTCAAATAATGCCGGCATTTTCATCAAGCACTCCGGATTCGGAATCTTGGAATGGATGCCCTTACTCCCTCGCGGGAGGAGGGGCATTTTAGCAAAGCTAATGGGGTGCTGGATAAGAATTGAAGCTTACTTCTTGTTGCTCAGCGTTGACAATTCCGCGATGGTTGCTTTGTCGTCGTAGATTCCGGCGCCCACCACGTACGGGGTCCCTTTGGCACTCAGAAGATAGCTGACTTTACGGGAGCCTTCCTTCTCACCGGGCTTCGCCCACCAATACTCCACCCAGGTCCCGGAAGGTTTCCTTGCGGCTTCACAAACGGCCTTCGGGTTCGAGAAGATGCTGTTTCCCTTGGGATCCTTGATCGATGACATTTCTGCGTTTCGGATATCTGGCCTAAGCGGGTGAGCTGCATTGGTCATCTTATCGCAGTCGAGAACGAAGATATAAGTGTCTTTCCACACCCACGGACCCTGCTTCTCGTTAAACTGCGCCAAGTCCCCCCCATTCGATAGAGTTCTGGCCGCTTCCTTTACCTTGGCGACGACATCCTGAGGGTTTGCGCGGTCCTGCCCAACGGCGACGGTGCACAGGACGACGCTGAGCAGAGCAACCGTTACACCGGCGAAGATCTTGCTTCTCTTCATTGGCAATCTCCTTTTGTGACTAGAAAAGCGGCCCCAGTCTACACTGATCCAGCCGTTCGCAACATTGCGAAGGATTTTTGTCGGGAGCGCCCGGAATCCGTGCGAATCCCGACAAGCGTTGCCTAAAGCTCGCGCCAGACGTCGCGAAACTCGAAGAACCCTGTTTTCCCCATCAGCCACTCAGCCGCGCGCACCGCGCCTTCTGCAAATCCCCGGCGGGATTTGGCGTCGTGGCATAAGTAGATTCGATCGCCCGCAGAATTGAAGACCACCTCGTGCATCCCAACCGCATCCCCCTCGCGAAACGAGACGATCTCAATTTCCTGTCCTCCGGAGTCGCGCACAATCTTCTGCAGTACCAGAGCTGTTCCCGAAGGGGCGTCTTTCTTGTGCTCATGATGGCGCTCGAAAATCTGCCCCGAGTAATCGTATTTCAGAGCAGCTCCGGCGGTCGCCGCAATCTCAAGAAACAAATTTACGCCGATGGAAAAATTCGGCCCATAAAGCAGCCCGGTTTTGGCCGAGAGCACCATCTCGCGCAACCGCGGCACCTGTTCATGCCAGCCCGTGGTTCCGACAACAACATTCTTCTTTGCCCGTATACAGGCCTCAACATTACCAATAACCGATGCAGGCGTAGTGAAGTCGATTACGACGTCGACAGCCGCAAGCGAATCGGACGTAAGAGCGATGCCGCCGGCGTTTTCAGCCGAGGAAACAACTCGCACATGATGCCGCCGCACGCGGGCAATCTCGGCAACCAGCGATCCCGTTTTGCCACGACCAAGAATTAGGAGATTCATAGAGAAACCTCTGATCGCCAAGACGTCGAGGAAATCTGGAAAGATGAAGGTTCGGCTCGATCTTGGTTTTCTCGGCGCCCTCCGCGGGTCGGCGGTAAAACCAACATCAAGCAAAAACTTCCGGATCCGCCTCCGCGAAAAACGCCTGATGCAGCCGCCGAACCACCTCGGCCGCATCGTCCTCTTCAATCACAAAAGTCAGATTAATTTCGGACGCGCCCTGCGAGATCATGCGAATCTTCACATTCTCAAGGATGCCGAAAACCTTGGCGGCGATTCCAGGCGTGTGGCGCAAATTTTCGCCCACCAGGCAGACAATCGCCTTCCGGCCCTCATACTTCACGTCGGCAAGCTTAGCCAGATCAGCGGCCAGCGCCGGGATGGCTTCATTGGTCTCAGCCGTGACCGAAACGCTGACTTCAGAAGTGGAAACCACATCGACCGCCACCTCGTGCTTATCGAATGCTTCAAAAATAGACTTCAGATATCCGCGCACCAGCAGCCGCCGTGGGGCCGCGACCTCCACCAGCGTAATTTTCTTCTTGAGCGCAATCGCTTTGAAAATATTCGTGCATTGCGGAGCCCGCGCCGTAACTTTCGTCCCTTCACAAGTAGGGTTCAATGAGTTCAAAACATAAACCGGAATGTTCCGCTGAATTGCAGGCAACACCGTTGCCGGATGCAGAACTTTAGCGCCGAAATAGGCAAGCTCAGCCGCTTCGTCAAAGCTGATGACCTTGATGCGCCGTGCGTCCGGACAGAGCCGCGGATCTGTCGTCATCATGCCGTCCACGTCAGTCCATATTTCGATGCGCTCGGCGTTGAGTCCCGCCCCAAAAATAGCGGCAGAAAAATCCGAGCCTCCGCGACCGATTGTAGTAGTGATACCAGAACGATTGGAGCCAATAAATCCGCCCATTACCGCAACCTTCCCGGAGTCGACGAGAGGCCCTACCCTCTTGCGCAAACGCTCGTTGGTTTCTTCGAACTGCGGAACGGCCCGAGTATAACTGCTGTCAGTCAGCAGGCACTGGCGTGAATCTACATGCGCACCCGGCAATCCGCGGGCAACGAAAGCTGCCGCGACAATCTTGCTCGAAAGCACCTCGCCGAACGACGCCACATAATCGTAGGTCCGCGGAGTGATCTCGCCGACCGCGCCAATGCCGCGCAACAATTCATCCAGATCTTCAAAATCCGCGCCCAGGTCGCCATGAAACTCGGTGAAGAGTGCAGTACCCAAAAGTTCGCCGGCGGTATCATAGTGGCGTTCGCGCAGCGCCCGCGCCATTTTCAGCGCCGTCTTGCGATCGCCGTTCCCCGCAGCCTTTCCCATCGCCAGCAGGGAATCGGTGACCTTGGCCATGGCACTAACCACGACCACAGGACGATCTGCCAACCGCCCCTGCACGATATAAGCTACGCGCTCGATTGCTTTAGCGTCCTGTACGGATGTCCCGCCAAACTTCATCACAATCATCGGCGGGTATGCTCCTTCGGACTAGCGGTGAATTTCTTCACCCGAGGTAGCCCTTCGCCTTCAGGAACTCGGCGTTCAGCAGGGCCGCGCCGGCAGCGCCGCGAATCGTGTTATGCGAGAGAACGGTAAACTTCCAGTCCAGCACATTGCACTTTCGCAACCGGCCGACAGCGGTCGTCATGCCAGCGCCCAGGTCAACATCGAAGCGCGGCTGCGGACGATCTGGCGCGCACATGTAGAGCACAGGTTGTTTGGGTGCGCTCGGCAGCCCTAAGCGCTGCGGTTCGCCCCGAAAATCGTTCCACGTGGCAATCATCTCGTCGGCCCGCGCCTTCTGCTTCAAACGAATCGCCACCGACTCCGTATGCCCATCCTCCACCGCCACGCGATTGCATTGCGCGCTCATCGCAAAAGGCGCGGAATCGACGCGCGAACCATTCAGCGTCCCCAGCAACTTCTGCGTCTCCTCTTCCATCTTCGCTTCTTCGTTTGCGATATAAGGGATCACGTTTCCCAGTATGTCGAGCGAAGCCACTCCCGGATATCCCGCGCCGCTGACTGCCTGCATGGTGACCGCCATGACGGCCTCCAACGTGAAGGCGCGATGCAATGGCGCAAGTGCCAGCACCAGACCCATTGCCGAGCAGTTGGAATTGGTGACAACATATCCGCCAGACTTCTTTCGCCAGGCCTGGGTTTCAATGAGCTGGATGTGATTGCCATTGACCTCCGGAATCACCAGAGGAACATCGGGTTGCATGCGCAACGCACTCGAATTTGAGACGACGGCACAGCCAGCCTGGGCGAACTGCGGTTCGAGTTCCCGGGCAATCGAAGCATCGAGTGCAGCGAAAATAATTTTGGGAGCGCCTTGCGGCTTGGCTGGCGCAATCATCATCTTCGCGACGTTAGCGGGAATGCTGGTTTTCAGACGCCAGCGCGCAGCTTCGCCGTACGGTCGCCCTTCCGAACGGTCGGAAGCGGCAAGCCACACAACTTCAAACCAAGGATGATGCTCCAGCATCTGGATAAACCGCTGCCCGACGATGCCGGTGGCACCGAGAATTCCTACAGGAAGTTTGGTGGACATATTTTGACGAACATATTTTGATGAACCTATGTGACGACCGAGGTAAGTTGCAATTTTATACCAGCAGGATTTCGGCAGTGAATGCCGTCGCAGATTCACGCCATCAGGTGGATATAGCCTTTCGCTGCCCTGCGCTAAGGACGGGAAAAATGTTTATTAGGAGACTCGGCGACCGCAGGTTCTAGCTTCCGCCTCGGCCGAGTTCCTGTGGAAACGAGTACTCATTGAGCGGCCCAAACTTCCGTTTTTCGGCATAAATTCGCCAGCGCCGCCAAACGATGCGCAAGCTGGCCATCACCGGGATCGACAGATAGACCCCGAGTATTCCGCCGATCTCGCCACCCGCAAGAATCCCAAACAATGCCGCTAGCGGATGCAATTCCAAACTTGCTCCCATGACGCGTGGAGAAATCACATAGTCCAGCACCAATCGCCACAGGCACAAAAACAGAAGCACGAAACCCCAGTGCGAATATCCCGACAGCACAGCGACCGTCATCATTGCAATGCCAGCGAGTAACGGACCTGCCAGGGGGATAAACTCCAGCGCGCCGCCGGTGGTTCCAAGCATCAGCGCGTAGGGCACGCGCATCGCTCCCAAAATTGATGTGTAAGCCATCAAAGACAACACGGCCAATGTCAATTGTGCTCGAATGAATTGGGCGAGCATCTGATTTAAATCCTGAAGCACATCCTGCAGAAACTCGCGCTGGCTGCGCGATTGTACGAGCGTTAGCAGCACTTCGTGAAAGCTGCCTCCATCGCGGAGAAAGAAAATAGCGAGAATCGGCACCAGAAATAACACCCACACCTGCTGTGCCGCTGCCGCCGCGCGCATGCCGATGCGTTGCGCCAGCAGTGAAAAGTTGGAGCGGCGAGTGTGCAAGAACGTCTGGATGCGTTGTTGCGTCTGTTCGCTCCAGCCATGTTCAGTTCCGATTCGCGCGGCGAGTTGCCCGATCTGGCCGGAGAGCTGTCCCGTCCCTGCCTGATCCAGCAGTCCGGGCAAGGTGGCTGCCAGCCGGGCGCCCTGCCGACTAATCCTAGGGCCGATCAGGAAACCAGACACAGCAAGCCCAAAAAGCAGCAGGGAGTAAATGATCGCGATCGCCCAGACGCGGCTGTGGACAAGCTTTTCCAGCCGCGACACCGCCGGATTAATCAGGTAGGCAAAAAAAATCGCGAAGAGAAAGAGAAGCAGGGTTCGGCGCGCTGCATAGAGAAAACCAATGCCCACGGCGAACAGCAAAGCCGTGAACAGAACGCGGGACGTGCGTGAATCGAGAAGCGTCAAGAGTTATCCGCAGTCATTCATAATGTCAATCCCGGTCCACTTCCGTATCTTCACCAACCACCGATATTCGAATCAACTTCCATTGATCGTCCAGCCATAACAACCATGTTCCCGAATCGTCTTTCAGTTCAAGCTTGTTGAGTTCTTGCAGCTGTCCATTTTTCAGGGTCACCTTTTCCCGGCCAAGAGATTGCGCATTCATCGCCGCCGAAGCCTGCTCGTGCGGGTTCAGAATTGCGAATGGAGTGCGCTGCCTGGGAGGGCATTGCACCAGCCCCTTATCTTGTTTGCTGCACGACATGGCCAGAAACTTCCACGCCAACACCTCGCGGTGAATGAAAAAATAGTCGTCCAAAATGCTGGTTGAAACCGGCATCAGGTAGGGTTTTTCGTGTTGTTTATCCTCGGGTCCCGTTCTCCACTTCTGGGTAAGAAAATCATCGTTTGGAACCACCATTGAATCTGCGTTCCCCGGACTCACTTCCTTCCACACGTAGCGCTTTATGTCGCCGTTCTTCGTTAGCACCATCTCCGAGGTTTGAATTGCGGGACTCGAAGCATTCTCTGTCTTGAACTCAGAGTTTATGATGCTGCCATCATTGGTCTGGTAGATGGAAAATGTCTCCGTTCCCACGCGATTACCCCGCTGGAATACGCCAAAAGAACCGGAGTCGATTTTCGTGCCTTCCTGTTCTTTGTCTTTTACTACGGCAGCGGCGTACGCGGCATTGCAGCAAAGGATCGCCATCATGAAAGCGAGTAGGGGATAAAACAACTTCACTTTGATTCTCCTGTTCGACCTTGAATTGGGGGAACCTGGTATGAGCCGGCGGCCTCGGCCTTCCCCCAACCTTGCAACGTACACTCGATCTCATTGCAAATGGTGGCCAGATCCTTGCCGGAGGTTACGATCGTAACCGAAGCCTCGCGATAAAAAGGAAGCCGCTCAGCATACAGCTTGGCGAATTCGTCCGCATTTCCTCGCAACGGTCGCTCTATCCCATCTGTCAGGCTTCGCTGCCAAAGCTCCGAGGCGGACGTTTCCAAAAAAACCGACGGCCACTGCCGAAGCATCTCGCGATTGTTTTTCTGTACGAAAGCACCGCCACCCAGCGCGACCACGCTTTCCCCTCGCAAGGATTCAGCGATCAGATCGCGAAGCGCGTCGGCCTCCGCCAAACGAAATCCAGCCTCGCCTCGTTCGCGAAAAATCTCGGGGATGGTTTTTTGCTCGCGGATTTCGATTCGTTCGTCCAGATCCAAAAACTCCCAACCTAGCCGCTGGGCCAGCTCCCGCCCCACGCTGCTCTTGCCGGAAGCCATGAACCCGACCAGAAAGACCGCGCGAGCTTTCATGCCGCTCCAAGGTACATAATCGACACGTTGAAGGTCGTGTAGTGACGGGGCAGTGTGCCCCGTCCCATCGGAACCGAGCCCTGTTCGCGCGTCCGCTCACAACCGAGCAGACCGTTTCCCTAATTTTCTATGATTCAGCGTTGCTTGAGGCGGATTTTACCACTCCAGGAGCGCAACACGACCTCCGATGCTGCCTGGCCAGCCGTACCCAGGAAGGAACGTCCCACTTCCATCTTGAACCGGGAGTGTCTGGGTTGAAGAGGAAAGTCATGTTGCACCCGGCCCAGCACCGAGTGCGCTCTGAAACCTGCCGACACGTCCGCAGGCACCAGAGCCTCAATATCGCCGCTATGAGTAGCAAACCGATAATCGCCGCCCGAGCCAAAATCTCCGTCGTAGAAGATCTTTCCGCTGCCGGAATTAGCCTGAACCAGCGGTCCGGTGACCGACTTCAGATGAACGTCGCCGCTGATGGAAGCAACCTCAACGTGTCCGTTCCGAACATCCGTCAGGTTGATTGGCCCGCGCATCGTCCGCACATGCACATGACCATTCTGAACATTGCGGACGTTTACCGTGGCATCTGTTCCTTCGAGCGTTAAATCCCCCTGCAAGCGCTCCGCCGACAGAGGGCCCGTAGAAGAATGAAGACTGAGGGTGGCGTCCGAAGGAATCAAAACCTCGTAATCAACTTGTCCCGTTTGCTGGTTCGCGCCCTGCAAGAGGTGAGACGCAATCTCAATCCGGCTGCCATTTTGCAATTGGTCAACTTCAACACTGTCCGACTTTAGAATTGCCGTAACTACCACTTCAGTGTTGCTACCCGAGCGTACCGAAATCCCCCCGTATTGCGTATCCACTGAAATATTGGCTCTCGGGCCGACCGTGAAACGGTATTCCTTCTTGGTTTGGGCGAAGGCTGCAGTCGACAGATAACTCGCCAGGACAAGTGTTGCAACCGTGGTGTATTGCAGACTAGCTTGCTGAAGCCCCGCCATAAAACATCCGCCCCGCGGGCCGTAAATGCCGGTCCGCCCCTTCGCTATTGAATACGGTCCAGTGCAATTTGGTAGAGAAGCGCCTTCTCCTGATAGACATCCATTAGATGCTGCCGAGCATCGGCATCCTCTGGATTCTGATCCAGGTAATCTTGCACTTCCCGGATCTGAGCGTCCACGGCTTGTAATTGTCCCTCATACGTAGCCCTCATCGACGGCGCACGTGTAGAAACTACGCTCAAAAACTGCTGATCCTCCGCGCTCGGCTCGGGTTCCACCGTGCGCGGCTGATGTTTGGGATTGCTGGCCACTTGTGCTGCTGATCGATCTGACGATGATTGATCAGGAGACGATTGATCCGGCGATGATTGATCGGATGTCACTTGCGGGGACGGGCGAGCGGCCACCGAAACCGGGACCTGAACCGGAGTCTCAGGTATCTGATGCTTGGCCACTTGAGGCGGTGCTTTATGGCTCCAAATATAAGAACCAGCCACCAGCAGCATTGCAGCCACCGGAACCAGCCACCACTCACGCCATAGCCCTCGGCGCGCCGGTACCAATACCGGGCGATCGGCGGGTTCTCGGATGAGGCCCTCGGCGCGCAATTGTGCCGCAATGCGCAGCCACACCTGAGGCCCGGGCTCATCGCATTCCACCAATTTCCGCGCCTCGCTCGAAATCAGGTTCAAGTCCGACACCAGATCCGAGCAGTCCGGGCAGGACTTCAAATGAATCTCAAAGGCGCTTTGAAACGCGCTATCCGGCGCGCCCGCAAGCAGCTCCGGCAGGACTCGTTCTACATCCGCACACGTCATAACAACTCTCCCCAATACCGCGACTTCAAGTTACCCTGTCTTGGCCTTTTCGGCTCTCATGAACTTCAGAAATTCCCGCAGCTTCAATCGTGCTTTATGCAGCTGCGACTTGCTGTTGCCAATCGAGCACCCTACGATTTCGGCGATCTCGTTGTGCTCGAATCCCTCAATATCATGCAACACAAAAACTGTTCTGTATCCCGGCGGCAGACGCTCAATGGCCCGCTGTAATTGCAGCCGGTCGATCGATCCGGTCAACTTCACATCCTTGGTGCCAAATTCCTTCCTTGGTGCTTCGTCGTCCGCTTCCAGAGTCTCTTCTAGCGAAACCACCGGCAACCCTTTCTTTCGGAGTTGCATCAGGACCACGTTGACCGTCATCCGATGCAACCATGTCGAGAAGGCTGACTCCCCGCGAAACGTCCCGATCTTGCGAAATAGCTGAAGAAATGCTTCCTGGGCCAGATCCTCGGCCTGGGCGGGATTTGAAACCATGCGCAAACATAGCGAGTACACGCGGCGTTTGTGCAGTTGATACAAGACGTTGAAAGCCGCCTCGTTCCCCTGCTTCGCCTGCTCTATAGCTTCTGCTTCGGTGACGCGTTGCTTCTGGTCGGTCAAGTCGCCTTTTCCGGCCGCTAGTGTTTCAGATGCGGCTTCAAACTCTTTTCGTTGTACAAATTTGCCGAGGTGTTGGCGGGAACTCTCTCGACCTGATTCTAGCCGACAGAATACCAAAAACCGTAGATTGTCGGCTGATCTAATCGACCAAAACTATGAACTTACTCCAGAGCGTACTTACTTCCGTAACGTCCCGGTGCCGCGGATACTTCTGTCCGCGTGCAAGTGGCCTACATCATCAATCTGCGCGAATGTCCCGGTCACAAATGTAACCGCAAAAGAAAACGGCCCTCGATCACAGCCGTTAGCCGGACCGAGAGCCGAAAGGGCCGAAACCGCACCTAAGAGCTCAAACGTGTCTCTATATCTTCTCCGTCTTGCTGTCGTAGTGCACCATGCCATTCTTTTCATTCTGCCGCGTGACGTCATCATTGGTATAGACGTGCCCATGCTGCGGGTTGCCCTTCGGAGTCCCTGCCTCGGCCGGATTTCCGTACTCTTCTCCAGGCCCGCCCGCGAAGTATGTCCATTTGGCGTTCGCTTCCTGCCGCGGACGAGGCTCTTCGCGCGGCCGTTCTTCATGCATAGCACCAAATGCCGGCCCACGCATCGGATGCCCTTCGCGTCCAATCTCCTCAGGCCACAGCTGAACCCCCGGACTCATCAACGGAGCTCCGCCGCCTTCGTACCACACCGGCACGGTCGTAACCGAACTGGTCGATCCATTAACTTCCGAAAGCGTAGAGTTCGTCGCCCCGGCGATCAATCCCGTGGTGGCATTAGTCGCTCCCACCGGATTCGGCGAAAACTGTTGCAAAGATATCTCCGGCGTAGTGATCCGCGGAACATAGGGTCCGCATCCGTAATAACAACCTGCCGAGTAAGGCCCCGGCATCTGCCCAAACGCCAACGCCGCCATCAAAACTACCGCCAAAAGAACCAAATAGGGTCGCATACCACCTCCACTGGGACTACCGCTTATCCCTTCCAGTGCAGTTTGCTGGCCAGTTCCGGGATCGGGAAATGCCCGCGGAACCCACGGAAAACCACAGCAACTAAGACCAGATAGCGGAAACGCAGACCGGGAGGCAGTTCTATGCAGATGAAAACCCATGCGCACAACCCGCAATCATTAGCGCAGCCTCGCATGAACCAACGCAGCGTCCAATGGGGGCCGGGCATTGTGCCGAACATTGCCCAGTGGCTTGAGCCGCGAGCTAAGCTCGGCGAAGTCCGGCCTGTCTCACTTCGGGCTGCAAAACAGGACTGTCAGATCTTTCCCCGGCGCTTCCTTCAGGATGACTAGATACGAAGCTAGACGCTGACGGTCAAAGATGGGATTTTGCCGATTGTCCACCACCAGGATGCGTGAATACCGACGGAGGAGAGTTGGCATCTCTGGATCATGCCGTTCGGCGTCGTCGAGCGCGGGGATCAAATCCATTCGAATCGCTTGTAGACCTCGCTCGCGCACATCCTTCCGAAACGATGAGACACCGCCCCCGTAATATGCGAGACGCATCTGCTCTTCAACCGCTTTATGATCTTCCGTAATCCTCTCCAGTTGTTGGCTATCGATCCCTGTGAAGTAGAGGTAAAGCGCTTGGCGAAGGCGTTGAATTGTATCTTGATTCGGCGGAAGTAGACCTGCGGCATTCCGGCAGTAGAGCACTTTAGCGCTTGACACCAGGGGAACCCACTCGCAGACATCGTCAACGATTTTGGCGGGAACAATCAAAAGGTCGTCCGCTCTGACAGGGATGGACTCTAACAGACCTGCGGTCTCCGCCAATTGTTTGTTAAGGGGCAGGAATTCGCGACAGGTTGACGCGGCAAGCAGCATCGCGTTCACAGCGAGAAGGAGGGTGACTGCGCCCAGAGCGAATCGTGAATATCGAGCCGTCGCTCGCAGACGCAGACACAGCGCCGACAATATAAAGGTCAGAAGCACTGCTACCGTGGCATTGACGAAGTACCCCGCGTGATGCGATATCGACAATGAAGTGTTGAAAGCGTCAGCCAAAAGAAGGCTCATATTCGTCAGCCCTAAGCCGACAAGCGGCCACTTTACCTCTGCCGGGAGTGCGCGGATCAGCGCGGTCGCCAGCGTCAGGGATGCAAGCATTACCCACATTCCGCCAATCAAGTGCGGTAATACCGAGAGGTCGATTTGAGAAACCGATGATTGCGTTGGGGGCGGAGTGGCATGTGAGCCGTGCAGGAGATAGAGCAAATCAACCGTTGCGCAAAATGCCCCGTAGGCAATGAGACTGCGCCACGGCACCGATCGGACGCGGCCGACAATCAGCCCGGCGGCTGCGACGATCGTAATGCCGGCCATCATCAGCGTGGCGTAGGGAAAAATGGCAAAAGCAAGCAATTGCAGCAGTCCCATGCCTGCCCAGGTCCGGAACCGTGGTGCGCGGAGCAGGCTCATCTGCAGATAGAGGTATACCAGCAGGAGAGGAATCGGGATTTGAGGGAAGAAGGGTCTGGCGTACGCTAGTCCGATAAAGTCAAAATCTTGCAAAGACGGCAGGTGAATCCACGCCAAAAGTAATGGCTTGATCAACCCGAAGTTTGACCACATCAACAGACCAAAACCCAAGGCCACAACTGAAATGGAGTTATCTGGCAAGAATTGTTCGAAGAGCCGAATCGCAATCCCGCAAAGCAGCCCCCACCAAAACAAGTTCCAAACAAACAGCGCCAGCCAGAGATGCTCGCCGAGCAGTGTGTCCACGTAGCCGAAGAGTTGGAATGCCAGGCGAAACTGCAGGTGCGCCGTTGCGTTGGCGGGCAGTTCGGTTCCATAGTACGGATTCAGGGTCGGCCCATGGCTGACAGTTGTCAGTTGGCTGATCAGTATGTAGAAACAGACATCCGGAGCCAGAATAGGAGGCGATTTTGTGTAGCCAGTTTTTGCCCAGGTCGCGAGTGCCGGGTACGAGTAAACGACCAAAGTAAATAGAATAATCGCGGTTGTGAAGAAGCGGCGAATCAACATCTGACGCGAATTGCTCAATGAATCTCCTGTGTGGTCTTTCCCAGCTTCCAAACACTCTGCTCAAAGTGCTACAACGCGAGGTCCGCCGGCGTAGGTCGTCCGGATATTCTGTGAGGTTTTCTGGTATATCGCTTGCTGAGTATTCACGGGATCGCCTGCCGAGCGTCCCGCTATAGCTGTTGAAATATCGCAATTACACGCAGAACACTGCAGCCGCCCTTAACTCCCCACATACCGCGCATACAAACTCCGCGCCACCGCCGTGTCCGTCGTCCCCTTAATAATCGCTCGCCCATCCGGAAACAGCGTCATCTCATAAGGCTCGCGCCAGAACTTCAGCACAAACTCATTGTGCCGAACATTGCCAAGCGGCTCTAGCCGCGAGCTAAGCTCCGCAAAGTCCACCGGTCGCTGCTGCTCGTGGATCTGCACCGAATTTCGCCCGCACAAGGTAATATGCGGACGCCCCTCACCCGCCAAATGAACAAACTCCCCCGAGCAAGCGCGGCATCCCGCCCGTAGACCACCCGCCGCCAGCTCCGCCCGTTCATTGCTCCAGACATCCCATGAAAGCAACGTTCGCCGCATCTTAACCCGCGCTCCCACCAGAAACTTCAGCGCCTCGGAAGCTGCAATCGACGCCACCAGGTTCACCGCAGAATTCAAAATCCCAGCCGTTTCGCAAGTCTCCACCGTCCCTCGCGGAGACTCCGGAAAAATGCAAGCGAGGCAAGCCGTGTCGCCCGGCAGGATATTCAAGGTCACTCCATAACTGCCAACCGCCGCCGAGTAAATCCAGGCCACAGAATTCTTCAACGCATAATCATTGATCAAATAACGAGTTTCGAAATTATCCGTGCCATCGAGAATCAACTCGCAACCGCTAAACAGCGAGTCGATATTCGCTGGAGTCAAATCCGCAACCTGCGGCTCAACCACGATCTGCGAATTGAATCGCGCAATCTGCCGCGCCGCCGCAATTGCCTTCGGCACCGATTCCCGCGCATCGTTCTCATCAAACAGCGATTGCCGCTGCAGATTGCTGGACTCAACATAATCGCGATCGACGATGCGCAAAGTCCCAACGCCCGAACGCGCCAGCAATGAAGCCAGAACCGACCCCGTAGCTCCGCATCCGACTATCACCACGCGCGATCGCACCAGTTTCGCCTGTCCCTCCGCTCCGATCTCTTTAAACAGTACCTGTCGCGAGTATCGGTCATCCATATATGTCTGTTTTTGCATCTGCATCTGTGTTTGCGTTTTCAATGCGATAACCTGCGCGATTACCTTTCCTCAGCGTTCCAACCAGTATTATAGGTTCCTGCCGTCAAACTTTGTTTCTCGCGAGCAACGTGTGCGCTTTTGCGATTCATCGAACCCGAAAGGCTCCATGTCTCGCGGCTCTGAATTTCGCAAAGGAATGTTTTTCGCGTGGAAACGGTCGCCCAGGTTTGCGCTCATTGTTCTCTTATCATTATTTCTGCTCCGTCCCTCAAATTCAGCAGCTTCCGCACCCCCCACCCAGCAGCAGCCAGAATCGGCCTCGCAAGCCGCAGCCAACTTTGGAACCATCGTCCCCTACCTTGGTTTAACGATTGATCAGATCGAGTTACCCGGCGTTCCGCCGGAAGAGGCATCCGCGCTGTTGGCGTCCACGCCGCTCAAAATCGGCGAACCGCTCACCCGGGAAAATCTTCACGACGCCATGCAGGCCCTTTTCGCCACCGGGCGCTTCGCCGATATTCAAGCCGAAGCCGATCGCACCGACTCGACCGGCGTCCGCCTGCGCTTCCTGACCGTCGCCAATTATTTCGTCGGCATGTTGACCATGGAGGGCGTTTCCAACAATCCCTCCGCGAACCAACTGGCGAGCGCTAGCCGCCTGCAACTGGGCGAACTCTACACGCAGGAGAAACGAGACCGCGCACTCTCCGGCATCCAACGAGTAATGGAAGAAAATGGATACCACCAATCCAAGGTCACTGTCTCCGAGCGGCGAGATGAAAAGCAGCATCAGGTCAACCTGACCTTCCATATCATTCGCGGACTGCGCGCGAGAGTCGGCGAAATCACACTCGAAGGCGACCCCGGCTACTCCATCCAGCAGATCCAGGAAATTGCCCGGCTCCGTTCCGGCAAGCCGGTTGATTCCGCCCGCATCACGCGCGCGCTGCAAAGAATTCGCAGCCGCTATCAGAAGCAGAACCGCCTCCTCGCCCAGGTCGAAATCTCCAGCCGCACCTATCGCCCCGAGCGCAACACGGTTGACTACGTCTTCAAAATCGACCGCGGCCCGGTGGTGGATATCGCCGCCGAGGGTATTAAGCTCAGCCAGCACATCCTGAAAAAACTGGTGCCGATCTATGAAGAAGGTGCGGTCGACAATGATCTGCTCAACGAAGGCCGGCGCAATATCCAAAACCACCTTCAGACCCTCGGCTACTTTGATGCCACCGTCGGGGTCGGCCAGCACAAGACGCAGGATGGGAAGAATGTTCAGGTCCTCTACACCATTAATCCCGGGGAGCGGCACAAACTCACCGCCATCCGCATCTCCGGTAATCGGTTTTTTTCCGACGAGCAGATTCGCTCGCGAATGCAGGATCAAGCCGCCGGCCGCCTCTTCAGCCACGGCCGTTACAGCGAGGCTCTATTAGAAGAGGATGTGGAAGGAATACAAGCTCTGTATCGAGCCAGCGGTTTTCGCCAGGTGGAAGTTACCAGCAAACTGCTCGACAAGTATCAGGGCGATCCCGCGCAGCTTGCCATTCAAATCAGCGTTAAGGAGGGCCCGCAGACGCGCGTAGCCTGGGTGCGCATCGAGGGCAGCTATACCCTCCCGCAGGAGCAGCTTCCCGAAATTTCCACGGCCGAAGGCCAGGGTTTCGATGAATCGAGCCTGTCCGACGATCGTGACACAATCCTAAGTAAGTATTTTAATAACGGTTTTCCGAACGCTAGCGTAGATGTCGCCTATATTCCAGTCTCGTCACCGGACAACCTGCCTCGGGTAGGCGTGACCTTCACGATTCACGAAGGCGAACAATTTTTCGTCAATCAGCTTTTTCTCGACGGCCTTCACCACACTCGCCAAGGAGTCGCGCGCAGAGAGATACGAGTGCAACCCGGCGCGCCTCTAAGCCAGCAGGAATTACTCGAAACCCAGCGCCGCCTCTACGATCTCGGCTTGTTCAAACAAGTGGAAGCCGCAATTCAGAATCCCGACGGCACCGAATCGCGCAAGAACGTCCTGGTCACAACGCAGGAGGCCGACCGTTACACCTTCGACTACGGCGTGGGCTTCGAATTCCAGACCGGCCAGCCCGCCTACGGAACCGCCCAACCGTTAGGCGAAACCGGCATCAGCCCCATGGTCTCTCTCGGCGTCTCCCGAATCAATGTAGGCGGTCGCCATCAGACCATCTCGCTGAAGGGCAACCTTGGCCGCCTGCAGCAGCGAGCCCTCATAAGTTACGATATCCCCAACCTTCTCAACCTCGAAAAGCTTCGCTTCACCGCTACCGGCCTCTATGATGACACCGTAGACGTCTCGACTTTTACCTCGAAACGCCTTGAGGGCACTTTGCAAGTCGCCCAAATATTGTTGAAAATGCAGGATCGCGAACTGACAACCCTGGCCTGGCGTTTCAGTTACCGCCGTGTCGAGGCGAGCGATATCGAAGTTACCAGCAATCTCATTCCGCTCCTTTCCCAGCCCACCCGCGTAGGCACCCCGAATTTCATATACGTTCGCAACCGCCGCGATAACGATTTGGAAAGCACACGCGGCAGCTACAACACTCTCGAAGGCGGTGTCGCCGCCAGCTATTTTGGCTCCGAAGCCGATTTCAGCCGTTTTCTCGGCAAAAACTCCACCTATCACACTTTCTTTCGCGATCGCAGTACCGGACAAGGCTTTGTCTTCGCCCGTTCCACGATCATCGGTATCGAAAACGCCTTCGGAAACACAGTTGTGCTCGACCCCGCGCAAACTCCAACCGCTGGCGAAACCCTCATCCCGTTGCCCGAACGTTTTTTCAGCGGCGGGGGCAACTCCAATCGCGGATTCGGGTTGAATCAGGCAGGCCCACGCGATCCCTTTACCGGATATCCCGTCGGCGGCAGCGCTGTGTTCCTTAACAGTCTTGAAATGCGTTTTCCCAACGTCAGAGTGCCCTACCTCAACGACAATATCGGCTTCACCATCTTCCACGACATGGGTAATGTCTTCGCTCGACCACAGGAAATGTTCCCCAGCCTGGCGCGTTTTCACCAGCCTGACCGCGATCTCTGCTTCCAGTACGACACGCACCTGCAATGCAACTACAATTACGCCTCCCACGCAGTAGGCATCGGAGCGCGTTATAAAACGCCCATCGGACCATTACGCTTCGATTTCGGATACAATTTGAATCCACCTTATTTTCCAAGCTTTACCAACATCACGACCAACACGAGCACCGGTCAGTCGGTCGGAGAGTTTGGGTATCAACGCGCCGGTCATTTTAATTTTTCGTTCAGCGTAGGACAGTCATTCTAATGAAACCAGCCTTAATAAAATTCGGAATGACGAAAATGCGAGTGATGAAACTGAGAGTGATGACACTGCGAGTGATTGCACTGCGGATGACCAGATTTGGAATCCGGCGGAGCGACGGGCGTCCCCGTCCGTCAAACCCCCGCTCGTCAAACCTCAGCGGCCTGCGCCATTGCGCGATTCTGCTGGCGTTGGTTACAGGCCTTGCGGTTGCGTCCCAGGCCGGTTCAATCGTCGATCGTGTCGTCACCAGCGTCAACGGTCACGTGATCCTGCAGAGCGACTGGGAACAGGAAGTATCCTTCGAAGCCTTTTCTGAGGGCCGCGATCCCGACTCTTTTACCGCCACCGAACGCCAGGCTGCCCTCGATCGGTTGATCGATCAGGAACTTCTTCGTGAACAGCTTCGCCCTTCGCAGCCAGCTCCCGCCGAGCAAGTATCTTCCCGCGTCGCTGGATTCCGTAAGCTCTACCCCACTGGCGATACCGACCAGGGATGGAACGCCACGCTGCAGCGTTACGGCCTGACTCAAAGCGAAGTAGAGAAGCGGTTGAGCGATGAGATCCAGATCATGAAGCTGGCCGAAGATCGGTTGCGTCCCTCCATTCAGATCGATCAACGAGCGGTGGAAGCCTATTACCACGATAAGTTGCTGCCGGAACTGAAACAGGCAGGGAGTTACGCAACGCCGTTAAACCAAGTCTTTAGCCAGATCAAGAACCTGCTGGCAGAAAAAAAGATGAACGAACTCCTCTCCGGATGGCTGGCGAACCTGCGCTCTGCTAGCCACATCCCAACTTCTCAGTCCGGCGCTGGAGACCGGAACCCTTGATCGAGCCGATGGGCGAAAAAACGACTGAGGCATCGCTAGAATCGTCTGCTGAACCAACCACCGAAAGAACGGCCCAACAAACGATCGAGCCATCGCCGCCCGAGCGACGGCGAATTTTGCGCAACCTTTTTCTGGCCTTCTGTATTTTCGTTCTCGTCGCCTTTGGAGTGCTCGCCTGGTACGTTACCACCGATTCTTTTCAGCAGATAGTCCGCCGCCGCGTGGTCAGCTCAATCGAAAAAATCGTAGGCGGCCGAGTCGAACTCGGGGAACTCCATACCATTCCGTTCCGCTTGCGCGTCGATGCCCGCAACCTGACGATCCACGGCCGTGAGGCTCCTGACCAACCTCCGTTCCTGCACGTCGATCGCCTGCAAGCGGAGATGAAAATCATTTCGCTTCTCAGTAAAACCGTGGGCTTGCACTCCCTCACGCTTGAACATCCCGTAGTCCACATCATCGACTATCCCGATGGCACCACCAATGTTCCCGTGCCGCAATTGAGGCTTTCCCCAGACCAGGGTCCGCTCGAAGAACTAATCTCGCTGTCGGTCTCACGCATCGTCGTGGAGCGTGGCGAGGCTCTGTGGCAGGATAAAAAATTCCCATTCGAGTTCGGCGCCCGCGACCTGGCCCTGCACTTGAACTATTCCTTGTTGCGAAGGCGCTACGAAGCTCACGTTGTTACGGGAAGCGTAGCCACCCAGTTTCCGCCGGATCCATCATTTATCTGGCGCGCGGATGCGTCGCTGATTCTCGCCCGCGGACGAGCCGACATCAGCAACTTAACCTTGGTCTCCGGAAAATCGGAATTGATCTTCGCCGGCCATGTGCAAGACTTTCACAATCCGCGCGTGACCGGCGATTATCATGGCATCGCTGATCTACGCCAACTGGCTTCGCTCTTTAGAGAAAAGCAACCGCAGGAAGGCACCGTTCAGTTCGCAGGCAAAGGATCCTGGAGCCCTCAGGATTTTTCCACCCAGGGAACTCTACAGGCCAAAGATGTGGACTGGTCCAGGGAGAAACTTTCCATCCGCAATGGCCGCATCGATGCAGCATACGCCATCACTCCGGACCGTTTCCACGTCTACTCAATCAAAGCAAATCTGCTGGGTGGTGAACTGCAGGGCGAAGCCGATGTTACGAACTGGCAGAATTCGCTCGCGCCGCCACCGAATCCCCGGCGCAGTCATCTCCTGGCACGCACCCCCGCGGCGAATCTCCAGCGCGGCTCTGTGCGCTTGCAACTCATCGGTTTTCCGCTCTTCCCCGCCATGGAGGTGATGAGTTCACCCAAATTCCCGCTCGATCAACTCAACTTGTCTGGAGATGCGAGCGGCAATGTTGACATGCTATGGGTGGGCTCGATCCATGACTCGGAGACGCGCCTCAAACTCGACATAATGCCGCCACAAAAATTCGCGCCGGGGAGATTCCCATTCGCGGCGTAGTCGACGGAGTCTTTCGTGGCTCGCGTGACGAACTCGAAATGACTCAGTTGCACCTCATGACCTCAGGCTCCGAAATCACCGCCGCTGGGAATCTCGCCTCGACGTCCGCGCTGCGCTTCACTTTCACCAGTCATAATCTTAGAGAGTGGAAGCCGCTTCTTGATGCCGCTTACGGCTCCAGCAATTTACCCTTCGCGGTTCATGGCTGGGTAAACTTGGCTGGCCATGCCGGCGGCAAGACTCACCGCGATTTCTGTCAACGGAAATCTCGAAGCCTACGACTTCGACACCACCTTGCCGGCGACCGCAAAAATTTCTGCGCGAAACATTCATTGGGATGCCCTTACCGCCGCTGTGCAGTATTCGGGCGACCACTTCGCCGCCCACAATGGATCCCTGATTCATGGCCACACCACCGCGCACTTCGACGCCAGCATGGCTCTTGCCGGTAATCTCGTTCCAGCGGATGCCCCTTTCACTTTGCACTTCGATCTTCGCAACGCGGACATCGCAGAAGCCGCAAACCTTGTGGGAGTATCCCAACATTTTTCCGGCGCCGTGAATATGACCGCCACCATTTCGGGCACGCGCGCCAGCCCCCACGGCGACGGCCACCTCGAGATTCGCAACGGAACCGCTTATGGCGTCGCCGTTCCTTTCGTGGAGAGCGATCTTCGTTTGTCAGCTGGCGAGCTCCAGCTCAACAACATCGATGCCAGCGCCTACGGTGCCGCGCTTGCCGGCAGTGCGGCAATCAGCACGTCGAACCTCGATCTGTCGAATGACTGGTCGAAAAACAATTGGGCGAAGAACGAGTTTCGCCTGAATCTTTCCGGGCATAATCTTGATCTGGCTCGTTTCTCCCTTGTGCAGACCAGCCGCTTCGCCGCCGATGGAGTCGCCGGCTTCACGGTTCGCGCCAGTGGTACCGCCGAGCAGCCTTCCATCGAAGCGCATGTCCATCTCAAGGATCTAGCCTTCGATCATGAACCTGCCGGAGATTTCTACCTTGACGCCGTCACTCGCGGACGGCAGCTAGACGTCAACGCACACTCCGAGTTTGACAAGGCCGACCTGAGTATTCAAGGCAATGTAGGACTCGAACATGACTTTCCCGCAGATTTGAATCTAGCCTTCCATCATCTGGATGCCGATTCATTACTCCGCATTTACTTTTCCGGAAAAATCACTGGCCATTCCGCGCTCGCAGGAACTCTCCACGTGACCGGCCCTCTGCGCCATCCGGGCGATTTAAGAACCGCCGCCCAGCTTCAATCTTTCAGCGTCGAAGTAGGGCACGTGCAAGTGCAAAATGTCGGCCCCATTCGTCTCGAGATAGCCGACCAATCGCTTCTGTTCGAAGACGTTCACCTGTCGGGAAGCGGAACCGATTTCACCGCCCATGGCAAGGCTCATTTGGCGGGCGCGAAAGAAGTCGATGTCAGACTGGATGGCACAGTAAACATGACACTTTTCCAGTTGCTGAACCCCAAAATTTCCGCGCGCGGCATCGTAGGAGTCAACCTGAATGCCACTGGCACCATCGCGCAGCCCGTGCTGCAAGGACGGCTCGAAGTTCAGAACACGTTCCTCAGTCATAACGACTTTCCCAGTGGACTCAGCGATCTGAATGGCGTTTTGCTTTTCGACCGCAACCGAATCCAGATTGAAAAACTCACCGGCACAACCGGCGGCGGCACGGTGGCCCTGACCGGCTCTACGACCTACCAGAACGGTGTATTCCAGCTTGATTTCGGCGCGACCGCCAATGATGTTCGCCTCCGTTATCCTCCCGGAGTAAGTTCCACCGCAAACGCCGACCTTCGCCTGACTGGAAATACAAACGCTGCTCTCTTGAGCGGTAGTGTGCTGGTCACCAAACTCGCCATCACTCCCGGATTCGACTTCGGCGCCTATATCGAGAGAAGCCGTCAGACCATCCTGCTGGCCCAATCCGACAGCCTGCAAAGCCGCCTCAAGCTCGATGTGCACGTGACGACCACTCCCGAACTGCAGATGCAAACCGCCATCGCCCGGCTCTCAGGCAACGCTGACCTAAGGGTGCGAGGCACCGCCGAGCGCCCTGCGATTCTCGGAAGGGTTGAGGTTCTCGAAGGAGAAGTCACGTTCAACGGAACCAAGTACCAGCTCGAGCGCGGAGATGTGACGTTCGCGAATCCCGCCAAGACTCAGCCGATCATCGATCTGCAAGCGACCACGCGCGTCCGCGATTACGACATCACCGTGCAATTCCGCGGCGATGCCAGCGTCGCCAACGGCCTGAAGGTCACCTGGCAATCCGAACCCCAACTTCCGCAAGCTGACGTCATCGCCCTCCTGGCGCTGGGCCGCACCCAGGAAGAATCTCAAGCCGTAGCATCCAACGGCTCCTTTGGTTTCGGTGGAGACGCCTCCAACCTCCTGATCAATCAAGCTCTCAACAGCACCGCTCAACAGCCGCCTGCAGAAGTTGTTCGGAGTGAGCAACGTAAAAATCGATCCGCAAGGCTTGGCCAGTGACACAGCCGTAGTTCGAGGTCCGCAGGTCACCGTTGAGCAGCAGGTGGCGAACAATCTCACCCTGACCTACAGCACGAACGTCGAAGTTTCGAACCAGCAGATCATTCAGGTGGAGTACAACATCACTAGAAACGTCTCTATCGTAGCCCTCCGCGACTGGAACGGGGTCGTAAGCTTCGACTTCAAGCTAAGGCGCCGAAAGAAATAACCGTGTGTTGGATCCTATTTCCCCTTCGTGTACCTTGTGCCCCTGTGGTTTACGATCTCCTCTTGACATAACTCTCCAAACCAGCAACCCTATTTGTTTTTCACTACAAGTCCGGGATCGCCAAAAGAACGGCCAACAAAGCGGGGGAGGGAAGCAAAATTTTGCGAGTGCGAGTCTTCTATCACGATAAATGTTTCGACGGCGCCTGCTCCGCCGCCCTATTCTCCCGTTTCTACCGGGAGCGTATCCGCGGCGATGTGGACTTCGCCTACTCCGGCCTGCTGCATCGCGCCGGCTCTCTTTTCGATGAGAAGCAATTCGATGGCGACGAGAACGCCATCGTAGATTTCAAATACTCCAGCTCTCCCAAAATTACCTGGTGGTTCGATCACCATGAAAGCGCCTTCTTATCGCCCGACGACGCCGCCCACTTCGAGCAGGATCAAAGCAACCGCAAATTCTACGATCCCGCTTTCAAATCCTGCACCAGCTTCATCGCCATGATCGCCGAAGAACGCTTCGGCTTCGATCCGCAGCCCGTAACCGAGCTGGTCCATTGGACCGACATCGTCGACGGCGCCATGTACGAAGACGCCAAGTCCGCGGTAGAAATGAAAGCTCCCGCCATGAAGCTGACCATGGCCATCGAAGCCTCCACCGATCGCAACTTTGTCAAAACCATGATCCCGCTGCTGGCCTACAAACCACTGGGAAGCATTCTTGAAGAGCCTTTCGTAACCGCCATCCTGCCGCCGCTGCTCGAACGCCACCAGCGCTCAATCGAGATCCTCCGTCAGCGCACCGAAGAAAAAGACGGCACAATTTTCTTCGACATCACCGATCTGGACCTCGAGGGCTACAACAAATTCATCCCCTACTATCTGCATCCCGACACCGATCTACAGTATCGGCTTGAGCAAGAGTTCGTTCCGGGTGAAAGTTTCGGTCGGCTCAAACCCATGGTCCAAGCGTCGAGCCGACCGTGAATCTGGCCAAAGTCTGCGAGCGCTACGGTGGAGGCGGCCACGCCACGCGTGGGAGCCATCTCCTTCGAAGTGACCCAGAATGAAGCCGCCCACAAAGCCGCGCAAGAAATCGTAGAGGAGTTGCGCGCCAGCGTCCGCGACCAGATCTAATCACAGTACGGATGCAAAATGATTATCATGCGGAAAAATTCGTTACATTCGATTCTGATTGCCGATCCAATTCGGGATCCTCTGGCGGCCATTTCGATTTTGGATGGTGCAGCGCCTCAGCGCTGCGATAAGCCTCTATCTTCTAAATGCGGGCCTTAGTCGCCGAGGTAAGACTCTCACGCGGGCAGTACTTTTTCCGTAGCCTTATCTAGCATGCCTCCTCACATCCCACATCCCCACATCCCGCATCCCAAACTGGGCGATCCCGTACACATCAAAGGCGTGCGTACCGTAGCTTCCCTTGAATTCCTCAAAGGAATCGTAGTTCTTTTAGCCGGCCTCGGCGTCTTCTCCATGCGCCACAAAGATATCTGGGGAGTAGCCGAGACCTTCCTTGAATTCATCCACGCCAATCCCCATCACCACTTCGTAGGTATCTTCATCGACCTCGTTTACAGAATCAGCGACGTTCGCCTGTGGAAGATCGCCGTGATCGCCAGCATCTACGTCATCCTTCGCTTCATCGAGGCCTACGGATTGTGGTACATATGCCCCTGGGCGGAGTGGATGGCCATTGCCGGCGGCGCCATCTACATCCCCTTCGAAATTGCAGACGTCCTGCGCCGTCCCGACTGGATTCGCCTTCTGATCATTGTAATCAACGTAGGCATCGTCCTCTACATGCTTGTTCCTGCGCCTGGAAGCAGCCAAGAAGCGCCACCTCTTCCACCGCACAACCCCTAGCGATCCTAGAGCGGATACTCCGGTCCGCTCCTTCGACTCAATATGCTCAGAATTCAAATCTGTCGAATGCCGATTTTACCCAGGCGCTAAAACACTGTGGCCCTTCACTTTTCCACTCGTGAAAACAATCCTGTGCTAGCGTTGACCGCAACTCGCAGTTTGGCGGTATCGCGGTCGGTACCGTAGATTACATGCCATAGCAATGAGTTCGTTTGCCGGTCCCATTCGAGGACATACAGAACAGGGGTGTCTGGCTCTTTCTGCAGCAATTTTTCGCCGCCGTGTTCCTGGGCGATTGAAAACGCCTTATCCGTGTCCGTTTTCAAAAACTGAACGTTGAAGATCTGGGTGCTTGAATTTGTTGGGCTGTAGGCGTCCTCAACGCTGTGCGATACGTCGCCCAGCGCCCAAGTGTAAGGTCGAACCGTATGGAGTGATGGCGAGGCAAAACTGGCGCGCCATTCTGCCGCTTTGCCGTCGCGCCCTTTCGAATCCGTAGTTGGTTCTGATTCGACCCTATAGGGTTGGGCATCCGCCGCCCATCCTCGCGCGGAGATGTAGCACTTGTAGAACGCCGCGCTGCCGGTGATTTGTTCAGGAGGCTTCGGTTGGGGCTTCTCGGCTGGTGGAACTGGTTTGCTTGGCTCGGATGAACAACCGGCCATCAACGTGAATCCGGCTGCTAGAATTGCGGCAAATAGTTTTTTCATGATCGTGCTTTCACCAATGATCGACCGCCCATTGTACTGAAATGATGCCATGAATTCCTATCTTGAACGCCTGCGGCTGGAAATCGAGGATGCCATCCGAGGAGCCAGTGCTGAAACGCTGGCCCAGGCGCCGGCAGGGAAGTGGAGTGGCGCTCAGATACTGGAGCATCTTTTGCTTACCTACAAGGGCACCAATCGCGGCTTGGCGAAATGCATGGAAGGCGGTGCTCCGCTCGCCACTCGACCCACACTGAAGGGCCGCATCGCTGTCTTGATGGTTATAAAACTGGGCTATCTTCCCAGCGGACGCAAATCGCCAGAGCGCGCTATGCCGCGCGGAATGCCATTTGAAGAAGTTCGACAGGCTTTCTTGACCGAGCTCGAGCAAATGGCCGCAGCCTTGGATAACTGCGAAAAGCGATTTGGGGCTCAGATAAAAATCCTGGATCACCCTTTCATCGGACCCTTAACCGCAGACGAGTGGCGTAGGTTCCACAGGATACACGGGCACCATCATGCGCGCCAGATTCGAGCGCGAATTGGGAAAGCCTGGCGCAGCCGCTAGTTCGACTGCCTATTTCGGGTTCTTGTCCTGACTGTTGTCGGTGTCTTTTTGTTCTACTTGTTCTACGCCGGCTTTCCGGGCATCTTCCTGCATCTGGTCCAGGCTTTGGCGAGCCGCATCGATGTCCTTTTGCTTGTTCGCGAGATCGGTTTGATACTGCGCATCGTCTTTGTCCCAGTTAAGATTGCGCGACCGTAACGTGGGATCGGCATACAGCGCCGCCTGGCGCAGTCGAAGTTCGCGCTGATCGAGGTCGATCTCATGGTTCAGGGAATCGATTTTCGCTTTCTGCTTATCGAGCTTGTCTTTCCATTCGTCTGCCGCCTTCTGCCGTTGGGCGGCAGAGGTGTCGGTGGTGGTGGTGGCCTCTTTTGTTTCAGTTCCAGCTTTAGCATCGGCTGCTGGCGTTGGTCCGACCACGCTCAGCCCCTCACTGGTTGGAAGATTGTCATTATCAAAGTGTCGGCTGGCGGAAGTTTGCTCGGCTTTATTCTTGCGAGCGGTTCGCGCCACATCTCCGAGTGACTGCTGCGCAGCCGTGCTGGATGATTGCTGCGCGGCCGCGCCGCTGACCCCCAAAAAAGAGCAGAGTGACAATCGCCGCAAGCTTAATGTTCTTCATCTTCATCTAGTCATCCTTTCGCAAGTGCCGCGATCGAATCGCAACCTTGCCGTTGCCGTGCTAAGAACTTGTGGAGGCAGTTCGGGTGCCCCCGAGAAAGCTGCCGATCGTTTGGTCTAACTGCGCTGCTTCGCGGGCGATGCCGTCGGCTAAATGCCGCGCCAGATCAGGATCCCGGCTGCTTGCCAATTGCTGCGCGGTTCCCGCGATTGTGGTCAGGGAATCCCGCAATCCGAGGGCCAGTTCGGACGAAATTTCCTGATGTTTCTTTTGATCGTGACGGATTCGCTCAATATCCGTCTTGTCGGTGAGAACGAGAGTTGTGCCCATGAGGCTGGCGTCTTCGGCCAGCACCGGCGAAGCGGTGACTTCAAGAATCTCGCTTGCGCCGTCGCGCGTGAAGTAATTGACTACGAGTCCTCGAACCGTTGCCTTGCCCGCGAAGGCCGGCGCAAGAGCTTGCTCGATGGTCGCTTGCACAGACCCGCCATTCAATTCCGGCCGCAGCGTCGCAGTACGAAAAAGATCCGAGATGTGGAGTCCGATGGGCGATGCAAATCCTAACAACTTGCGGGCCGCCGGGTTAGCTTGGCGCACCAGCCCGTTGGTATTGAAAAACAAAACGCCAGAGGAAAGGTTGGAGAGTATGGTCGAGCTCAGGCTGTCGGATGCCTTGGCTTTTCTGCGCTCTGAAAGTTGCTGCGCGGCCAATTCGCTCTTCTGCTGCTTCAGTTGCTGAATAACCGCGTGGTAGGCGTGCACCGGCAATCCTTCAGCCGCCATGGGCGCATGATCGAGCGCTTCCGGTTCCGATACCAGACTCTTGCGAACCCGCCGGATCGAGAATAATCCCAAACCAAAAGCTGCTACGGATACGAACAACAGCAGGCCCATGCGCAACATTATCGGATTCAGCGCCGGATTCATGAATATCCTCATAGCGCGCTCCAATACCAGTGCAGTAGCCGGTTTCCGAAGAGGAACGATAAGAGCGCCATGCCGCCTAGAAATACGCCAAAGGGCATTTCATAAAAGCGCAGCGCCAGGCGCGCCGATTGCCACGCTCGGCGGCGAGCCTCCGTCGCCGGGGTGCCGCGAGCCTCGATTCGGCGAGCCCGCTTTAACCAGACCGCCAAAACTGTGCTCAGCCCGAAGATTGAGCCCGCGAGCGATGCGGCAAAAATCGTTAAGACTGTCAGTTTTGTCCCCAGGAACGCGCCGATCATCGCCATCAGCTTGACGTCACCGAATCCCATGCCTTCCACGCCACGCGCTCGCAGATAGATGGCGGCTGCGCCATATAGAAATGAAGCTCCAAACGCCGCTCCCAGCAAGGAATCTGACAGCGACCAAAGGCGCCACGAGATTTCGCCTCTCATTACAGGCGATACCAGTCCCGGCATAATGCGCGACGCGAGGTCATTGACCGGAACCATCAAGCTGAAGATGATTCCCAGAGCGAGACCAGGCAGAGTCAGCGCGTCCGGAAGCAGCTTGGTTTCCGCATCGGTGAAAACCAACCCCAGCAACAGGTAGCCAAGCACGACACATTTCAACATCGCCAGCGTCAAACCGAAATGGAGATAGCATCCGAGAAAAAGCAATCCCGTCAGCAGTTCAATCACCAGATAGCGCGGTGAGATGGGCTCGTGGCACGTGCGGCATTTTCCGCCCAAAATCAACCAGCTCACGACCGGAAGGTTGTGATAGAGCGGGATCATGTCTCCGCAATGTGGGCACGCGGAGCGTGGGGTCACAACCGATTTTCCCCGTGGCAGCCGGTAAATGCACACGTTCAGGAAGCTGCCGAAGCACAGCCCGTAGGCAAAGATCGCAGCTTCAAGAAACAGTTTCATGTCGGCTAAGTGCCCAGTGTACTTGGATTTAGAGATTATAAGCTGCGTCGCTTGGAGGCTTCCAAGTACGAAAGTCACTGTCCTTCTGCGGCTTTCAACTCTCTGGAAATAAACGGGCTACAGTTGCTTACGCGGCGCGGCTGATGGCTTGCCGCCGCGGCAGGAAGATCGAAAATACAGTTCCCGTGGCGCGCCCTTCGGCCCGGCTCCGCACCCGAATTGTTCCGCCGTGTTTCTGCACGATGCCGCGAGAGACCCACAATCCCAGTCCGGTACCAGTGTCCTTTTTCGTGGTGTAGAACGGTTCAAAAATCTGGCGCAAATTTTTGCTTGGAATTCCGCTTCCGTTGTCGGCAATGGTGATGCGGACTCCTGGTCTGCCGTCTGTCCAATCGCGCCCGGCTGCTGACGCGCACTCGCAGAGAGCCTCCGCCAGGCATCGCATCTACGGCGTTCACCAGCAGATTGGCCAGTAACTGCCTCAACTCTCCGGAATAGCCGCTGACCTCGCAATGTTCGCGGTAACGACGCTCGACGCCGAATGTGCTGGCCTTCCAGCTTGCGAGAATAAAGCTGCAGAATCTCGTCGATGATTGCGGCAGGATCCATCGCAGTGGGAGAACTGGCGTCGCGGACGAATCCTAATGCCTGTTGCGCCAATTTCGCCACCCGTCCAACTTCTTTCTCGGCCAGACCCAGATACTTATCGGCATGGCTCGAGTCATGCCGCGCCAGATAAAGCAGGTTGGTAACGGCCTCCAATGGATTATTGATCTCGTGCGCAATGGAAGCGGCGAAACGTCCGGCAGTAGCCAGTTTTTCGCTGCGGCGGATGGCTTCTTCGGATTGTTTCTCGGCGGAAATATCACGCGCTATGAAGGATGCTCCGACAATCTCGCCGCGCATATTTCTAAGCGGAGACATCGAAAGAAGGATTGGCCAGCGTATGCCGTCCATTCGCATGCCCTCGGTTCGGTAGGGTGCCACATTCCCTCCCGCACTCAGCAGTTCGAGGTTGCACTCCAGTTCATCGTGCCGCTCTGGAGGCACCAGCCAGGCCGCGGGCGAACCTACCATCTCCTTCGCAGAGTAACCGTAGAGCAGCTCGGCGGCTCGATTCCAGCTCGTAATAAATCCGTTCGGTCCGGTGCTGTAAATCGCGTCACAGGAATATTCCACGATAGCCGCCATCTCGCGGTTGGTGCGGTGCGCTCGCGATTCAGCTAGTGTTCTTTGCCGCGCCAGGCTTCCGGCGAAAACCGAAATAGCAAGGAAAGACACCCAGCCTTTCAGCGTCACTCGGGCTATGGACGCCGAAACCGAAGTAGGGTGGAAACGCAAAAAAGTCCAGCGAAGCGGTCGAAAGCAGCGAGCAGAAAACCGCCGCCCCAAAGCCGAGGAAGCGAGCGGTGAACAGCACCGCCGCCAGCAAGAGCACGAAGAGATGCCGGTGCAACACCGGGGAAAGAGTCCAGAGGCTTAGAGCTACCCAGACCGCAAGCGCGGCTCCTCCATATTGGACACCGGGCGAGTAACGATGTCTCGTGATCCAACTCTTCAGATTGGCCCCAGCTGCAAACATTTCCGTGCCAAAACTTTTTCGCTACACGAGGGAAGGCGATGCTGCTCTCGAAGTCTGCAGAGAACTCTAACAGCAGTTTCGGCGCTCGGCAACTCAGAGATGCCGCAAATCAGAGAAGATCACTCGGGGTGGAGAAATTTGTAGTCGAGAATGGAAGCTGCCAGCAGCATAAGTATCATCGGCATTGTCGATTGGCGCTTCCTTTATGCGAATCAGCCTGCCCTGGCAAAGCACGCTGCTGTCTTTTTGTCCGGATATTTCTTCCGGCATTTCGAAGATCAATTCGACCAGCGCATTCGCAGGAATTTGCTGCGGACCATGAAACAGAACTCCTGACTGGCTGATGTTCTGAATCACGCCTTCATACCAGGTGGTCAGATTCCGCACGCGATATCGAACCGCAATCTTCGACCGCAGTCGACGCGCCCGCGGCATCCAATCGGGCTGTTTGCGATTGGAACGGCGTCGGATATTGGTGTCTTCCGGCACGGGCTCGTCGATCGGATTGCCTCGGCGCATCGTCTTCCAATCGTACTGGTAGGCGGTAGCGCAAAGCATACAGACCTGGTAGTACTCTCCATTCTCGGCGCGGCGCGGCCATGAAAATTCGTGCGAACATCGTCCAAGCATGAGAACATCCATTAGCTTTTGCGGCATGACGGCTGGTGCCTCGGACTTCCGGACTCAATCATCTTCCGCTGTCGTTGCCTTCCTGAATAGGTTACGTTTGGACATCGCTTTGATTACTTAGGCTTTCAGATATGTCACCGATTGGACGATCACGGGCTGGCTTCATTCTTGCAGGCGGAAAAAGTTCGCGCATGGGCGAAGATAAAGCTTTTATTGACTTAGGCGGCCAAACACTGCTCGATCGGGCTCTCGCTGCAATGGCCATGGCCTGCGACACCATTACAATCGTGGGCGATTCCGCCAAGTTTGCAAAGTACGAATCCGCGCAGCTCAATTCTACGAAGCACGACTCTATAAAGCACGATTCGACAAAGCACGATTCTACAAAGTATCGTCCAAGTATCGCGGACATTTTCCCCGGATGTGGTCCTCTTGGCGGCATTCATGCCGCGCTCGTGCATTCCTCCGCCGAGTCAAACCTGATTCTCGCTGTGGACATGCCATTTGTCTCCAGCGAACTTCTGCGGTTTCTCTGGGCGACCGCCGAGAACAGTAACAACAATAACAATAACAATGACGCGCTAGTCACCGTTCCGCGAGTCGGCAAACGACTGCAACCGCTTTGCGCCGTTTATCGACGAGAATTCTCTAGCCCTGCCGAGGAGGCCTTGCGGGTGGGGAAGTATAAAATTGATGCCGTTTTTGCGGGGGTTCCTATCCGTGTGATCGAGGAGAGTGAGTTGCGAGCCGCCGAATTTTCCGAAAAGTGTTTTTTCAACGTCAATACACCTCAAGATCGGACGCTAGGTCAGGATAACCCTCCACACGTTGGCCCTTGAGCTTATCGCGTATCTCATGCAATTCTGATAAATATGGCTGCTCCCGACAGACTTGCCCCTTACATTCAGTTCAAAGACATCTCGAAAGCATTTGGAAATCTTGTCGTTCTCCGCAACGTAAGCTTCGAAGTTATGCCCGGCGAGATGGTTTGCATCCTCGGACGCAGTGGCGTGGGGAAATCGGTTTCGCTCCAGATCATTATGGGGTTCCTCAAGCCAGATTCAGGCCGCGTGATTGTAGCCGGTCAGGACATCACCGACTATGACGAAACACAACTCGAAGGAATCCGCAAAAAAGTTACGATCGTGTTTCAGAACGGCGCCCTCTTCGATTCCCTGACGGTCGGCGAAAATGTCGCCTTTCCTCTACGCGAAAAAAGAGAACTTTCAGAAGAGCAGATTTACCAGGTTGTCGATGGTTTGCTCGAAATGGTTGGAGTAAAAGAGATGCGCGAGTTGTTGCCTTCCGATTTGTCGACTGGAATGAAACGTTCCGTCGCTATTGCTCGCGCCCTCGCCGCCCAACCCGAGTGCGTGCTCTACGACGAGCCCACAACCATGGTCGATCCGATGATGGGCAATCTGCTGGGCGATCTCATCGCCCGACTGAAGCTGCAATTGCATTTGACATCGGTGGTCGTCACCCATGACATGCGCCTGGCCAAAAAGCTGGCCGACCGTATCGTCTTCCTCTATGAAGGCCGGGCCATCTTTTTCGGTCCCTTCAAGGAAATGGAGAAATCATCCGAGCCCATCATTCAAGAGTTCCTCGAGCTGGATGAACTGACGCTCGAAGCGTAATCCAGAAGTGTAATTAAGAGATCCCGCGTCAGGCATTGCTCGAATTACTGCACAATCACGTTGAATGATCCGGTTCGCGTGATCCCCGACGAAACTGCAGTCACGTTTACGAGGTAAGTTCCGGCCGGCGTTCCTGGGTCCGTCTCGGAGGGGGAGGCGTGCTGGTGCTCCCACCGCCGCAACTGACTAGCAAAGCCACCCCGAGAATAAGCAGCCCGAGCGGCAGCCTCCGCCGCCGAATTCCAGAACTCGCAAAAGAAATCGTGAACAGGAAAACTCCCGCGAATATGCCGACGCCATAGAACGCCATCCCGGCCCGCTGGCTAGCCCCGATTGGATGGGGAGCGGTGGTAGTGATGATCGAGCGATGCCGCGACACTGCTGACAGTGAACAGGTTCGCGGTCACGGCCGGGCAGGTCGCTTCCGTCATGGCAGCAGGCAGAGTGCAGGTGACGTTGATCGGAGCGGAGAAGTTATCGGTATTGACCAGGGTTACCGTTGCCGTACCCGATTGCCCCGGCGCCGCGATAGTCACGTTCGAGATCGGAGATGCAATATTAAAGGTCGTATCGACAACCGTGACCGGGATCGAGTACGAACTCTGCGATGCAACGTAGTACGAGTCTCCGGAGTAGGAAGCGGTGAAGATGTAATTCCCCGGCGTGTCAATGGTAAGAGGACCGGGGTACCCAGCGAGATAGGCCCACTGGAAGACGCCGGTCGAATAGTTTCCGCTTATGCTTCCGTTTCTCGGGGTGTACGTAAGCCCTGATAGCGGGCTGCCATTTTCGAAAATCGACAGAGTTCCGGTGGGAGCCTGGAGAATGCTCCATGCGTATACCACCGCGCCGATATTGAACGTCTGTCCCGAATCGGCAATCCAGACGGTCGTCGTCCCGTTATATGTAGGCGAAAGGCCACCAATGGAAATCTGGGTGTCAGTTACTCCTTGAGTCACGGTTGCGTTCAGCGTGGTTGCGTTCGAGTTATAGCTGTTATCGCCGCTGTACTGCGCCTGAAGCGCGTAACTTCCCAACGCCGTGAATTCGGAAGCCAGCGTCTGGTCTTCGGTATAACCCTGGGTGTTGAGCGCGTAGCTTCCGGCATCCAGACTCTTTCCGTTACTGGTGAAACTCACGCTCCCCGTGGGACACTGCACCTGCGTCTGTTGCTGATTGGGTGCGCAGGAAGCGCCCGCCGCGTCCGTCACGTCGCTACGCAGGAAGAATATGGTCCCGTAAGGTATGGAGCTGCCGATCTGCTGGAATGAATACGTCGGTTCGTTGAACGCGACGAGCGTCTCGTGCACTTCGCTATTTTCCTTACCGACAGTTACCTCAATCGGCGACGAGTCGCTGGCTCCAAACTTTGAATCGCCGGCATAGTGGGCGGTCACGTTATAAGTTCCACCGGGGAGCAGCGTGCTGGTCCCGCTGGCAACGCCGTTGTTCAAAGGAAAGACGCCAGCGCCGACGCTGCCGCCGGCCACCGAGGCCATGAGCGAGACCGATCCCGTTGGCGTCCCTGATCCGGATTGCGGAGCCACCATCGCACTGATGCTGACCGGCTGGCCATGACTGATGCTAGTCGGAGAAAGATGAGTAAGCGTCGTAGTGCTCGGAGTGAAACTCACCATGCTCCAGCCATTGACCAGGTTCGCAGCGTTCACCGATCCCAAACCCGTCGCTCTGTCATAGCCTGCAGTCGCGAGCCATGCGGGATTGCCTGGATTATTAGGATCTACCAGCACTCCATAACCATTAATCGGCGCCGTGCCGCAATTTGGCGAATTGAAAGTGCATGGTACCGAGTTGTTTCCTTTTGTGATGTCATAAAAGATGCAGGAATTTCCCGTGACCGCGACCGTCGAGGAATCACAGCTCGCGCCGTTCTGTGCCGCCAATTTATAGAGAACATAGTTGGCATTGCCCTGCCGCGCGCTCGATCCCTGCGCCGCCATCTTCTGATTGACCAGCGCCATAATGCCCGCAAAGGTCGGTGCCGAAGCCGAAGTACCGCCGACGCCTAAGAAAGTAAAGTCCGTCAGGCTGCACGTTTCCGCACCAAAGAAACCCGCGTCGGACTGGCAGAGAATATAGAAGCTGTTATTGAACCCGTTGCTGGCGAAAAGTGAGACGTCAGGCAGGTCGCGCACTCCGTCGGATGGAACCCCAGTGCCCGTCTGCCACGTGGGCCTGCTGTACCCGGAAACGCACGTGCCACCACTGTCCTGGGTAGAGCAATTACTCGGGCCGCCGCTCCCGGCAATAATGTCCAGGAAATTGGTGTCATCAAGACATTGCGTGAATCCAAGGCCCGCGCAGGAATCGTTCCATGGGGTCTCCGGTATATAGGAGATGGCGGATGCGCCCGTGGTGGCGTTGTTCGTCGCGTTCCAGTAAGTGGAGGCAGTCGCCGGAGTCTGATCAAAATCGGTTCCGCCGAGCGCGACGTTGTACGGAGTCGAAGCAAACCCGCTGACCGCCAATCCATCCGCCGCAGTGTATTCGGTGTTGAAATTGTCGCAGCCGGCAGAACCGCTATCGCCCGCCGCGATCAGCACGGTGATGCCTTGGGCCGCTGCCTGTTGCCAGAGGGCGTTGTAAAAGGCATTCCCGGCGTTACCAAGTGTGGCTTCGCATTCACCGTAGCTTTCGCTCATCACCGGGGCGAGATTGTTGTCGACAATATAGAGGGCGGAAAGGTCGACGCCGAGCGTGCTCTCCGTGGACGCGGAAACGACCAGGTCGATCGTGGCATTTTTCGCGACCGCCCCCGACCATGAAACGTCCAGCAAAGCTTCGGTCTCATCTCCGTCTACCCCAGGGTCGGGTCCATTCAGGATAATATTTGGAACATTGGCCGGCAGGCCGAAAAGGCTGCGGAAGCTCGCTACATCCGAAAGATGAATGTTCGTTTCGCCCACGATGGCGATGGTCTGTCCGGTGCCATCGATACCCGCGTTCCACAGTGGAAGCACGTTGTAAATCGTCGCGAAGTCAGTCGGACCAAGACCATAGTAGGTGGTTTGCTGCGGCGTGAAAGTAAATAGAGGCAAAGGCGCGCTCTGGCGTGGCGAGACGCTCATCGGTGTTCCCAGCAAAGTGGCGTAAGAACGACGCGGGAAGTTATGGAGCGAGACAACGCCTTTTACTGCCGGTGCCAGGGCGGACGGGATCGAGGGATCACCTGCGTTTGCCCAGTGCTCCTCCTCATTCTCCTTGGCCTGATATCTGTGTATTGCCGTGTGAAATGCCTGCTGCACCTGGCTCGCCGATCCTGAGAACTCGATCACGGTTCGACCGTTGGAGGGTGCTTCGACCCGGAACCCACGGGATTGCAGCCACGCCGTGACGATCTGCAGGTCGCTATCGGTTGGTCCGAACTGTTTGCCGAATTGTTCAGGAGTCAGCCACTTGTGATAGGTGAAAGAATTCTTATCCTCCTGGTTGTCGATCATCGCGCGGAGAGCGAGTTCCTGCTCCGGGCTGCGTTTCAGGACAAGTAACATCCGCTGCATGGGTAAGCTGGCGGGCGCTGTGCCCAGGTCGGTCTGATGGTGCGTCAACGGATGAGTGTTTCCCTTTAGCACTGTCAACCGGGACTCATCCACAGGTTGAACGATTAAAGGTTGAGCGATTAAGTTTCCCGTTGTGTTTGAGCCGGACGCAACCGCAGCGGCAGTTTGAGCCGCCACGAAACACGGAGTGAAGAAGCACGGAGTGAACAGGAGAGTCAGAGTGCTGATAGCCAACCCTAACTTGCGCGCCGAGACTGAGAAAAATCGCATAACTCGCACACTTTATCCTTATCCTCGCAGCAGGGCTACACCCTAAAACATTGGGGAAGGAAAGAAATGTCAGCCAGCTCTTCAGTCGAAATGCTTTACCGCGTGAGAACTAGACTCCGGAACCCGTAAACCCTACGCCGAATACGGAAGATTTGCAATGGAAACACACTTATAGGCAAAGTAAGAGCGGCTTGCATTCAATTGGCAAGAATAATCCCATATCTTACGAAATTAAGCCTTGGAGATCAGAAGCCTTGAAATTAGAATCCTTGCCGCACTAACTCATCCACCATAAGTGGGTGGCGCACTGCCTCAGGTCTTATCATCTTCTCGACATACTTCGCGATCACGTCGGCTTCCAGATTCACCGGGTCTCCCGGCTTCAACGAACCCAGATTAGTCAGCTCGACGGTATGCGGAATGATTGCGATCGTGCATCTATTTTCTTCCAGCTTGGCAACGGTCAGGCTTATTCCTTCGATCGAGATCGATCCCTTGAATACCGTATACTTCTCGATCTCTGACGGAATTTCAATATGCAGCCACCAGTTGTCGGATCTGCGGCCCTCCGAGTCCAGAATACGTTCCAATTCGATCATCCTGCCGACGCCATCCACGTGACCTTGCACAATATGGCCATCGAAGCGGCCATTAGCTTTCATCGGTAACTCAAGATTTACCAGCGCGCCCTCGCGAACACGTGAAAATGAGGTTCGCGCCCAGGTCTCTGGCGCCAGGTCCGCGCAGAACGATTTTGCTTTAATATCAAGTGCCGTAAGGCAAACGCCGCTTACCGCGATGCTGCCGCCGGCTTTCAGTTCTCTCGGCGTAGTTGCAGCCTCGATCGTAATTCGGCGATTTTCGCCATGTTGTTCCACTTTTACAATCTTGCCAACCTCTTCGACAATTCCTGTAAACATTGACCCCTCCGCTATAAGTAATGATGAGCGCTGAATAAATAATGATAAGTTCTCGATAAGTAATGATAAGTACTGCCTGCGAGAGTTACATGAAACTCATCGCTCCCGGGATAGGGATCGCGGAGATAACCCTCCACCGCGAAGTCCTCTCCAAAGCGATGTAACTCGTAACGCTGCACGCACTGTGACTTTCGGACTAGATCTTCACCGGCAATGAACGGCACAGCGCCCGAGCCAAGAATTTTCGGGGCATAATAGAGGAACACTTTATCGACCTCTCCCGACGCCAGGGCCGCGCCATTCACCAGAGCCCCACCTTCCAGAAGAAGGCTCGTAATCTGCAATTCTCCCAGCGTGCGGACAATCGCAGCGAAATCGGGACGCGAGTCAGTCGCGCTGGACGATATTTCTTGAACGCGAATTCCTTTTGCTTCGAGCACGCTTTTCTTTTCTGCCTCGGCAGCGGAACAGAGCACCAGAACATCACTTTCAGCGATCTGGATCACTCGCGATTCCAACGGTATTCGTAGGTATGAATCCAGAATCACTCGCAGCAGCTTACGCCGGCGCGGCAGTCCGCTGCGATCGGTCAGCAGCGGATCGTCCGCCATCACTGTTCCAACTCCCACCATAATTGCGTCGCTTTGATGGCGCAGTTGCTGCACGTGAGCGCGCGCCAGGTCGCCCGTGATCCAATGGTACCCGCGCAGCGCGCCTTCCATCGGAGATGTGTTTGCGCACGGATCGCTGCCCGGCTTCGTGGCGTCAGCAATTTTTCCATCGAGAGTCATCGCCGATTTCAGCGTCACCAGCGGCTTGCCTTGGAAACGGATGTACTTGGCAAAACTTTCATTCAGCTTTTTCGCTTCCGCTTGGAACAGGCCGACGTCCACCTTGATTCCAGCCGCGCGCAGCTTAGCGAATCCTTGACCTGCCACTTGTGGATTGGGATCTTGCATGGAGCAGACTACACGGCTGATTCCAGCCGCAATCACAGCTTCCGCGCAAGGAGGAGTGCGGCCGTGATGCGAGCATGGCTCCAGATTCAAGTAGAGAGTTCCGCTACGCGCTCGCTCACCTGCTTTTTCCAGCGCCAGAACCTCTGCATGCTTGATGCCGTCATAGGTGTGCGTGCCAGTCCCAACTTCGCGGCCTGATCCATCCACCAGCACCGCGCCCACTGCCGGATTGGGCGAGACGAGGCCAACGCCAGCTCGCGCCAGCTCCAGCGCTCTGCGCATGTGTTGTTCGTCGTTCGACGACGCTTCCGTCATTCTTCATCCAAGTCTGCCACTGCGGCGCCGCTCCGACCGCGTGGAGGCCGGCGGAGAGGAGCGGTACGGTAGGCATAGGGATCTTCCGGTTCGGGTTTGCGGCGGAACAGAAGTCGTATTTGCGCCAGCAGTCGGCGCAAGTAGGAAAGCGAACTGAATTTTAGCCGCTCCATTTTTGTGTCCTTCAAATATGTACCCTTCATTCTTATGCAAATAGCGATTCCACAAATTCCTTTGGATCAAAAGGCAGCAGATCGCCCGCTTTTTCGCCTACACCCACAAACCGGACCGGCAACCCCAACTCACGCGAAATTGCCACTACCACGCCCCCTTTCGCTGTGCCATCGAGCTTCGTCAGCACGATTCCTGTCACTCCCGACTGATTGCGTGAATTGCCTCGCCTGTTGCAATCCATTCTGTCCTGTCGTGGCGTCCATCACCAGCAACGTCTCGTGCGGCGCGCCGGGAACAATTCGTTGTGCCGTGCGCTTCATTTTCTCCAGCTCAAGCATCAGGTTTTGCTTCGTGTGCAGGCGTCCAGCTGTATCGACGATCACATAATCGGTTTTGCGCGCGCTTGCCGATTGCAGCGCATCGAACAGTACCGCTGCGGGATCGCCTCCAGCTTTGGTTTTGATCACTTCCGTTCCCGTGCGCTGTCCCCAAATTTCCAGTTGTTCGATCGCTGCCGCGCGAAACGTATCGGCGGCGCAGAGCAATACCGTCTTACCTTGCGCGCGGAACACCTGCGCCAATTTCCCAATCGTCGTCGTCTTGCCAGTGCCATTCACTCCCACCACGAGAATTACTTCCGGCGTGCCTTCCACCCTGTTCACGGGCTGCGAACTGGTCGATGTCAGAATCGCCAGCAGTTCCTCCTTCAGCAGACGCTTGAGTTCGTTGACGTCCTTGATCTGCTTCCGATCGGCCTTGTCGCGCAGCTTTTCGAGCACCTCATGCGTCGTCGTTGTGCCGAGGTCGGCGCAAATCAGGGTGGCTTCTAAATCGTCAAGCGTAGAGCGGTCAATCTCTTTTCCGATAGAAACTACGTCTTCTATGCGTTCAGCCAGGTTCTCGCGCGTGCGCGAGACGGCTTCTTTCATCCGCTCAATGAAACTTGGTTTCTGTACTTCGTCAAGGCTGCCAAACAGAGTTTGAATCATGAGTCTCCGAGTTGATTATATTGGAGTCCATGATGGAGACAGGGAAGATTTAGTAATCTCGTGATCGTGTAATTTTGTAATTTGGATCAATTACTAAATTACAAATTTGCTAAATCACAAATTCTCTTAGGTTCGCGTGATTTCAACGGTCAGCGGATCCGGCGGATGGATCGGCGCCGGCGTGATGGGTTGCTCGATTTCCACCGTGATGGTCTGCGTGACTTGCCTGGGAAGACGTATCTCGCCTCGCTCAAACACCGCCAGCAACGCGGCTACAGCGTTGGGGTCGAGGCGCTGTCCCGAAAGCTTCTGAATGATGCCCAGAGCTTGTTCCGAATCGTGCGCTTGTTGATAGGGACGATTTGTAGTGAGCGCATCAAAGGTGTCGGCCACGGCGATTACGCGCGCGAGTAAGGGGATCTGATCACCTTTCAGCCCGTAGGGATAACCGCGTCCGTTGAGAGCTTCATGATGTAGTTCGATTCCGGGTAGCATCTCGCGCAACTGCGGTACCGGGCGCAAAATGTTCGCACCCTTGGTGGTATGCGTCTTCATGATCTCGAACTCTTCCGGCGTCAGCGCTCCCGGTTTTTTCAGGATTCGATCTTCGATGCCAATTTTTCCGACGTCGTGCAATTGCGCCGAAATGCGCAGAATCTCCAGAAATCCCGGATCCAGCCCCATCTCTGTAGCAATCATCATTGAGTATTTCGTAACCCGGTCGGAATGGCCGCGCGTGTAAGGATCCTTTTCATCGACGGCGCCGGCGAGCATCTGGATTGAGCCCATGAACAGATTCTTGTTTTCCTCGGCCGCTCGCTTAAGATCTTCAACGAACTGTTCCAGTTCTTCCGACATCGTATTGAACGTGGTTGCCAACTCACCGATCTCAGTGCGCGTTTTCAGATGAACGCGCTGCGAAAAGTCTCCGCGCGCGATAGCTTGGCTGGATTGTGTCAACACTTGCAACGGGCTGGTGATGCGGCGCGCCGAGATGATACTCAAACCTACGCTGACAAAAACTGCCAGCCAGGCCAGAAGCCGGCCAGTGCGCTGCATTTCGTAGATTCCGCGATAAGCTTCCTCCCGCGGCTTCTGTACCACCACGGCCCAATCGAGCGACGTTACCGGGCTGTACGTTCCCAGCATCTCCGTCGCGTTTTTCCCGTCCTCGAATGGTGAACTCGCGAGTCGCAGCCAATTGCGCCTTCGCCCCTTCGTCCACGAAACTGCGGACGATCTCAAAGTGGCTCATGTCCTGTCCCGTCGCATATTGCGGAGCCGCTGCCGCTACCAGCCTTCCCTGGCTGTCTACAACGTAGGGCATCAATCCGCTGTTACTGACTTGCTGCAAGCGGCGGATCAGGTAATCCATATCGACAACCGACCCGATCATTCCCAGAAATCGGCCGTCGTACATGATCGGCAGGCTGACCAGCATGACGGTGCGCGCAGACTTTCCAGCGCCTACCACCAGGGTCTGTCCGCTGTAGCCACGCCCTTCACGCGCCGCCTGGTAGGCTCGCTCCAATTCTCGTTGCAGAAAAGCGTCGGGCTCAATGCGTCCCGCCGAAACGCCCTTGGCGTCGGCGTTCAACAGTGTGGCATAGGCGATATCGTTCGACGACGAAACGAAATTCTCCAGCATCGCGCGCAGCTCTGGCGTCAGAAGTTTCTGAGCACCAGGGTCACTCCCGGCTGGATTCGCCAGCAGCATCACCTGAACCGAAGATGACAGATTGGTGAGCATCATGTGCAGCGCTTCCTGATGCTGGGCGATGTCATCGGCCAGAGAACGCGTGACCGTGTTTTGCAGCAGCATTTCGTTGGTTTTAAGCCGCGAGCGGTTCATGTTCTCGATCTGAACCGAATAGAAATACATGGGAAGAACGCTGATCGTCAGCAATACGCCGAGAATGACGTAGAGAAGCGGAATGCGCGCCGGAATGGGCAGCTTTAACGGCAAAAGAATTTTTTGTCGGCCCAAGCGCGGGGTGAACTGGTCCGTCCTGTATGCAATTCTAAGTTGCTCGACGCTGGTTACCGCAGGTGCTTAAGGTACAACTCACCGTTACGGAGGTACTCAACGCGCAGGTGACTATCAAGCCGGTTTATAATAAGCCGGTCGGCGGAGTTTAGTATGTGGTTCTCCCGGTTTCACGCCATCTATGTTCACGCCAACTACGTTCGCGCCCTTTGCCCTCGGTGGTTGCTAATCATCTTGACGTTGTCTTCTCCGGCGATCGCCGGTAGCACCGCGCCTCCGAAGATTTCCAAGGAGACTCGCCAACAGATCATCCACAACTTTAGCGACGAATTAGTCTATATCCGCGCCAAGTTTCCGATGGGTAAGACTGGATTAAAAATCAGGAATGGAACCGTCACTCCCAGTGGCCCTGAACTGCAACAGTTGATCTCGCTCTGGGGGCCGTCGGTGAAACCTGGTGACCGTGCCCGCATCAGCGACGTCACCATCAAAGATGATCACATCCGCTTCGAGATCAACGGTGGCCCAGTCAAGCATAAGTGGTATCAGCATATCCAGGTTTCCGGCGGAGCCGCAGCTGAGCCGGTGGGCCCGGCGGATGCCTCCGCCAACGCCCGTGGTTCTTATGTGGATCTCTACTTCGACAAGTATGTTCCCGAGATAACTGGCCCGGATCTGAAGAAATTGCTTCGTCCTGTGTTTGATTTCGATGCCAAAACCGCCTTGGAAGCTTATCTGGAGAGTGTTTCACCTCAGGTCAAAGAGGCCATCAAGATTCATCACGTGCTGGTAGGTATGAATCGCGAAATGGTTCTTTATGCTATGGGTCGTCCGCCGAGAAAAGTACGCGAAACTGCGGATCAGGTGGAATACGAGGAATGGATCTACGGCACGCCCCCGGAGGACGTGGATTTTGTGCGCTTCGTTGGCGACGAGGTAGTGCGTGTTGAGACCATGAAGGTCGGTGGCCAGAAGATTGTGCGAGTCGATAAGGAAATCGACTTAGGCGCGCCAACTGTCGCCAAAAAACAGGACCAGCGCCCCGCGAACGCACCGACATTACGGCGTCCGGGAGAAGAGATGCCAGATTCTAATCCTGCCAATCCGTCCGGCGCGCCCCCGATGTCAGCGCCGCCGACCCCCGGTCCTCCCGGCTCCGATCCCGGGCCTAACTGGACTACGCCAGCTGCTAATACCTGATACCTAGTTGCTAACCCGGAAACGCCAGCGGTTAACAGCCCATCGCCACTCGATTGGCATCCCGAACTGCTGTGCCTTTACACTAATAACGTGAAGATTGCCCTGGGGCAGATTAATTCAACCGTAGGCGACTTCTCCGGCAACGCTGCCAAGATTATCCAATTTGCGCTGCAGGCGCAGAGTGCTGGCGCCGGTCTGATTCTATTTCCCGAACTCTCCGTTTGTGGTTATCCGCCTCTTGATCTGGTCGAGCGGCCCTCATTCGTCGCTCGCAATCGTGCCACTGTCGAAAGCATCGCTGCCGGCACGCACGGTATTTCCGTCATCTGCGGGATGGTGAGCCCCGCCAAGGCCGAGTCGGGTAAAAAAGTGATGAATTCTGCCGTTCTCCTGCGCGACGGCCGCATCGACTTCATACAGTCGAAGATGCTCCTGCCCACATACGATGTCTTCGATGAGATGCGCAACTTTGCTCCCGCGAAAAGCCAGCAACTGTTTAGTTTCTGCGGCAAGCAGATGGCTTTGACAATCTGCGAGGATGCCTGGAACGACAAGCGCTTCTGGAACCGCCGCCTTTATGGGATCGATCCGGTCGAAGAGTTGGTTCGGGCTGGCGGCAACTTCGTGCTCAACATTTCCGCTTCGCCTTTTTGGCTTGGCAAACGCGAACTGCGGCGGGATATGTTGGCCGCCATCGCGAGAAATCAGAAAGTCCCCGTTGCCATGGTCAACCTGGTCGGAGGCAACGACAGTCTAGTCTTCGATGGATCGAGCCTCGTAATTGCGCCTGATGGAGAAGTAATAGCGCAAGCAAAGTCGTTCCAGGAAGACCTCATCTATTTTGATTCGCAGACACTTACTGGAGAAATTCACTCCCAGATCGCCGGCGAAGAAGCCAGCGCGTATGAGGCGCTGGTGCTGGGCACGCGAGACTACGTTCACAAATGTGGCTTCCAGCGGGCGATTGTCGGACTCAGTGGCGGCATCGATTCCGCTCTCACGGCTTCGATTGCATCCGATGCCCTCGGCCCTGAGAATGTCATCGGGGTTGGCATGCCCGGACCATATTCTTCGCGCGGATCAATCGATGACGCGCGAGAGTTGGCTCGGAACCTGAAAATTCGCTTCGAATTACTCTCGATTAGCGAAATTTACCAGGCCTCGCGCCAGACGCTAGCGGCGGTCTTCGCCGGGATGCCCGAAGACGTTACGGAAGAAAATATTCAGTCCCGCGCCCGCGGATTGTTGTTGATGGCCATGTCGAACAAATTCGGAGCGCTGGTGCTCTCAACCGGCAACAAAAGTGAACTGGCCGTTGGCTACTGCACCCTCTACGGCGATATGGTCGGTGGGCTCGCCGTGATCTCGGACGTGCCCAAAACTTTGGTGTACCGTCTGAGCGATTACGTAAACTCACGGCGTCAAATCATTCCGAAGGCAACCATCGACAAACCACCTTCAGCGGAGTTGCGGCCCGATCAGAAGGATTCAGACTTCCTCCCGCCCTACGAAGTGCTGGATGCGATCGTGGAAGATTTCGTAGAGGAATCTCGTCCAGCCGAGGAGATTGCCCAAGCGCACAACTTCGATCTCGATCTGGTGCGGCGAGTGATTCGCATGGTCGAGCGCAGCGAATACAAACGCCAGCAGGCTGCGCCCGGAATCAAGATCTCAGCTAAGGCATTTGGGTTTGGCAGGAGATTCCCGATCGCGGCGAAAGCGGAATTCTAATCAATGTGGTTCGAATGTTACGGTGACAACCTCATCGCTTTTTGTAACAATCAATCTAGACCGAATCCTAAAACATGATATCGCAACGCAAACTGCTCGCACTTTTTCTGTTGTCTGGATCAGCTATCGCCCAAACCGCTCCGACTTTGCAGACAAGACCGGCAGCCAAAGCATCCGCCTCCGACATCGCAACGGTTCTTCCTACCGATGACATCGTAAACGCCTTCCTGTTTCAGATGTTTGGCTACGACTCGTCGATCAGCTGGAAGATAGTTCAGATTCGCCCTTCCGAAATCCCCGGATTGGCCGAGGTTTCGATTAATCTTACGACCTCGCAGGGCTCTAACCAGAGTCGTTTACTGGTGAGTTCGGATGGCAAACACGCGATTAATGGCGATATTCTCGCCTTTGGTCCGAAGCCATTTGAAGAGAACCGCGCCAAGCTGGAGAAGGGTGTAAACGGTCCCGCCAAAGGCCCGGCCAAGGCGGCGGTGACCATTGTCGAATTCAGCGATATGCAATGCCCGCATTGCCAGAAGGCTTCGCCGGTAATCGACCAGTTGCTGGCGCAGGAGCCTGACGCGCATTTTGTTTTTCAGAATTTTCCCCTGCCCATGCATAACTGGGCGGAGAAAGCGGCAGACTATGTCGATTGCATCGGTCGCGCTTCCAACGATGCCGTGTGGAAGTTTATCCAGAAAACTTTTGACGACCAGACCAATATCACTGAATCCAACGCCGATGAAAAACTGAAGGCGATCGCTACCGCATCCGGCGCCAATGCCGATGAAATTTCCGCCTGCGCAGCCAAACCTGATACCAAAGCAAGAATCGAGGTCTCAATGGCGCTGGGAAAATCGGTTGGCGTGAATGGCACGCCGACTCTATTCGTTAACGGCCGCGCCGTATCCGGTGGAGCGCCCGTCGAGGTGTTGAAAAAGATTGTGGACTTCGAGGCGAAGCAGAAATAAGGCCTATCGGTTTCTCAGCTATCGACTAATCACCGATGATCCGATCGCCAGATCACCCGATGTTCTACCGAGCCAACCATATCTCGTGTGGTTCGGTGTGCTCCGCGTCGCGCAATAAGTGCGGAGTAATCAGGATCAGCAATTCATCATTCTCTTCCTGCTTCGTGCTTTGTCCTGTTAGAAGCCCGAGTCCAGGAATGCTCGAGAGCCCGGGCAGCCCGTTCAGCATATTTGATTCAGACTTCGTCACCATGCCGGCCACGACTGCTGGTTCTCCTTCCTTCACCGTAATTCCACCCTTGAACTCGCGATTCAAAATAATCGGGATGCCATTTGAGCTCACGGTTCCTAAAGTTCGGAATTGAATGTCGAGATTCAGGTCCACGTCTGAATTGCTGTGCACCTGCGGCTTCGCTTTGAGCGTGAGCCCGATATCCTCATAGCTGACAGAAGGGAACGGTGCAGTATAAGACTGGTTCCCAACCACCTGCGCGATCGCCGAGTTATTGTAGATGGGCGCAAAGCTGGCGTTGAGGATGGGATAACGCGATCCAAGCTTAAAGGTTGCGTCCTTCTCCTGCGAGGCGCGCAAGCTTACGTGATCAATCTCCTGCACATCGCTTTTATTCATCGAAAGCGCGGCGGCGAACTGATCGAGACTAAGTCCGAAGAGGGTGAGTCCTCCGCCAAAAGTAGCAACCGGCTGGCTGAAAAGAGAATTCTGCTGACTCTGCAATTGTGCGATCAAAGCCGCGATAGTCGTGTTGCCCGCCTGATTGATGCCGCCAGACGAAATCAACTGGTTAATCAGACTCTGAATATTTTGCCCGCCGAGAGCCAGAAGCGCAGCCGCCGGAATGTTGAACAGATTGAAGGTATCGGGAACATGCAGCCCGATATTCCGCATGTAGGTGTGGCTGATCTGGTAGACCTTCAGCTCCAGCATCACTTCCGGCTGCTCGTTACGCAGTTCTCCCAGAAATTCGGTCGCGGCGTCCAAAGCCGGCAACGGTCCCCGCAGTGTGATCGTGCTTGTCGCGGCATTGAGGCTCGCGAACTTGAAGTCAAGCAAACTTCGTAGCGAATTCACCAGCTGGTTCAAATCCTGAATGGGCATATCGCCGGGGATATAGAACGAGCGCAAGCCCATGCGATCGTAAAGCCGATGGTTCTCGGCATTGTCTGCGCTGGCAAAAAGAACTTTCTCTTCGAGCGGCACTACAAAGCTCTTCGTAGCCTCCGACGCGGATTGAATAGCGGTTGCGAAATCCGCGCTATCCAAATCAAATCGCACGCGGCGGCTGGGAAAGCTGTCGTCGAAAATTACACTGAGCCCGTAACTTGCGGCGATGGCGTTCATCAACCCGCGTGAGTCCCCGCGATAGTGGAAGTCATGATGGTCCGTGTTCGGGGCGGCGTCGATCCTGTCGGCGCTGGCAGTCAGCCGCGGCTGGCCTGCGGCGCGCGTGGGCGCCGTCCCCAGGGCGTCAAGCGCGCGCTGCTGAGCAAATTCGTTTTGCGGATCCAGGGTTAATGCAGATCGGAACTCGGCCATCGCCTCAACTTGCCGGCCGTCGGTCAAATCGCCATTCCCACGCTGCAAATGCAACCCGACCAGATGCTGCCGCGTCATCTCCCGCGCGGTAAGGTATTCCACATTCTGCGGGACAAGCCGTGCCGCTTCCTCAAATTCGTAGAAAGCCTGATCGAGGTTTTGCTCTTTTTCGAGTTTAAGGCCGCGCTTGAAAGCTTGATGCGCCGCCTTGAGATCCTTGGCCGGACCGCCGCACGCCGGAAGGCCGCCAGCACTGGAGCAGATGGATGGCACAACAATCGGAGCAGGATCCGCGGCCAAACACACTCCTGCCAGCAACAAAACAAAGCCTGCGGGTACCCAGCGCATACGGTAACTATAGAATGCCATGCGGCGGCCGTCTTGCAAAAGAAATTGCGACAAAGGAACTACCGTAACTGTCCTGACAGAAAAACATTGCCCCTCATCGCACCATCAGTCGTTCTATCCGAGTGGCGCGGCCAGTCTGATCATCGCACTCGACCACCACGCCGCACAGCCGCACGTCGCCATTGGCTGCCTCAAATCGTGCCGGCATTCCGCTAAGAAACCTGTCGATCACCAATTCTTTCTTCACTCCGATAACACTGTCATAAGGACCCGTCATGCCGGCATCTGTAATGTAGGCAGTGCCTCTAGGGTGAACGGTTTCATCCGCGGTCGGAATATGCGTGTGCGTGCCCACGACCGCTGTCACGCGTCCATCAAGATACCATCCGAAGGCAACTTTTTCGGATGTGGCTTCAGCATGAAAATCCACGAACACTATCTTCGCTTTGATCTGTTCCAGAAGCTGGTCGGCGTAACGAAAGGGATCGTCGCTCGATCCCATAAAGACGCGTCCTTGAAGATTGACTACCGCATAAGCAACGCCGTTTTTCTGGCCCTCATACACTCCCCATCCGGGCAAGTCCTCGGGAAAATTTGCCGGCCGCAATAACCGCCGCGCCGGACTATGCGGATTGCCATCGGCCATCTGGAAGTATTCGATAATCTCGCGCTTGTCCCAGACGTGATTGCCGGTGGTCATCACGTCGATGCCCAGATCGAATAGTTCTTCCGCCAGCGGAGGCGTGATTCCAAACCCCGCCGCTGCATTTTCGCAATTGGCAATAACCAGATCGATGGCGTGCAGCTTGCGGAGTTCGGGCAGCCGGTCTTTTACGATCGTGCGTCCAGGACGGCCAAAAATGTCACCGATAAAAAGAATTTTCAAATCGCAGGTCCCATGTATCCCATGTGTGACGTGTCAGATCTCAGGAACATATCGCGCTCACCATCGAATAAAGAAGTCTGACCTGTAGTCTGACCTCCGATGTTATCACGCTGAAAATTCGCCTCGGTCGGGCACTGGCAGCTTGTTATTCGCTAATTCTGACTGTTTTCGATCCTGGCTGTCTTCAGAAAATCGTAATTGCCGGAGGGATTCAAGCTCACATCACGCACGCGGCGAGCATGCACCAGCACATTATCGACGTAAAAGAGGTTAACAGAGGGAACATCATGCGCCAGAATCTCCTCCAGTTGGGCGTAAAGCCGCTTGCGGATACTCTGGTCAGTCTCGCGTCGTGCCTCATCAATCAGGCTATCGACGCGCGGATTGGAGTAAAAACCACGATTCCTCCCCACCGGAGGGAAGTTCCGCGACTGAAAGGCGGTGTCAAAAATGTCGGGGTCTTCGTTGCCGCCGATCCAGCGCAACGAATAAATCTGGAACGCGCCGCTCGTGACGTCGGCCAGAAACGTAGCAAACTCGTAGGTGCGAATATCGAGCGCAATTCCCACATCTCGCAATTGTTGCTGCAGCACCGCCGCCATCAATCGTGTACTTTCCTCAGTCGAAGTCTTCAGCGTGAGATGAAATCGCACGCCATTTTGCATCGGATATCCCGCCGCGTCGAGAATTTGCTTTGCCTTTTCCGGATCGTATTCAAATCCGGTCGCATTCGGATCATAGGCCCAACTCTGCTCCGGCAGCACATTGGACGCCGGCTGCGCCAAGCCACGCCACAGGTACTGCAGCACCGGACCGCGGTTGATTGCGCACGCGATCGCCTGCCGTACCCGTACATCGTGCAAGAGTGGATCGCGCGTGTTGAAAGCGATGTAAGAGACGATCGTCCCCGGCCCGCGTTCGATTTGCAGTTTCGGTTCGCGTTCCAGCGCCACTACCGTGTCAGGGGTCACCGCGTTGATGGCGAGGTCCACGCTGCCTTTGCGCAATTCAAGGGCCCGCGTGGTCGCGTCCGGCACAACCGTAAAGCGCACTCGCTCCAGGCGGGCTTTTGTTCCCCAATAATCATCGTTGCGTTCGACGATGACTTCCTTATCCTGCTCGGCACTCACGAATTTGAATGGTCCCGAGCCGATCGGCCTTCGCGTCATCTCATCGAGGGCGCCATAGGGCACAATGCCGATCGCTCCCTCCGAAAGATTCCACAGCAAGGTCGAATACGGTTCTTTCAAATGGAAAATTACCGTCAGATCATCCGGCGCTTCGATCCGATCGATGTAACGGTACGCCGAGGTTTTCGTGCTGCGAATCTTGCCCTGCAGCAGGGAATCGAAAGTCCACTTTACGTCGCGAGAAGTGAGCGGGCGCCCATCGTGAAATCTTACTCCGCGATGCAGGTGAAAAACGTAAGTGAGCGGATCCGGAATTTCCCAGCGCTCCGCCAGCCCCGGCTGAACATTGAAGTGCTCGTCGCGCGTCAGCAAGGCGTCGAAGAGCAGTTCATCAATACGCTCTGAATACCCGTCAATTCCCACTCGCGGATCGAGATTCGTCGGGCTATTCTCAATAATCATCACCAGCGTATTGGGATCGGGAGGTTGCGAGCAGGAGATAGAAGACAACAGCAATGCACCAATGAACGACAATAAAATTTTCAATCGAAGAAACTTTGTCATCCTGAGCGAAGCGAAGGACCTGTTTCTTGCGTGCTCCCGCGCTTCCGCCCTACGCATACGAAATCTTTCCCAGGATCGCCTCGCGCCTCGCTCCCGTGGCTGACGGCACATTACTCGGCCGGCGATGCCACGTTTCATATGCAAGCAACGCAAACGCAACCGCCTCTTTTGCCTCCGTCGGAACGCCGAACTCGTCGGAAAAATGCAGCTCAAGCCCTAATGCCGTCATCTCGCGCCGCAACATAAATATCAGCGTAGGATTTTTCGCGCCTCCTCCCGAGACGATCATCTGATTTGCCTGGTGACGATTCACCTGACGACGAACGGTTAAACGCCGATCAGCTTTCGGCCGGCGTGCGGCAAACGTCGGCAATACGAAACGTTCCACTGCGTCGGCGATAGACCGCGCCGTGAGAGCGGTCGCCGTCGCCACGATGTCGGCCTTGTTGGCGCCGTGGCAAAGCCCCAAGAAGTGGGCCACATATTCGCGGCCAAATTCTTCGCGTCCCGCTGTGCGCGGAGGTCGTTGCCGGAAAAAACGGGCGCGCATCAACTGCGCAATCACCTCATCCAGCACGCGCCCTGATGCCGCAACCCTGCCATTATTGTCGTATCGCTTATGGAACAATTCTTCCATCACCGCATCGATCACCATGTTGCCCGGGCCGGTATCAAAAGCAATCACCTGTCCCAGCGACGCTCCTGCGCGAATCGCCGTCAGATTGGCAATGCCGCCAACATTCTGTGCGATCCGGTTCTGCGCAGAACTTCCAGTTCGCCGGTCGCGATACATGGAATAATCGAGAAACGGCACAAGCGGAGCGCCTTTTCCTCCACTAGCAATATCCGCGGGACGAAAATCGGAGACCACGGGCACGCCAAGCCGAGCCGCAATCACCCCGCCTTCACCCGTTTGCCAGGTCACCGCCAACTTTTCGTCCGAGATAGCGCTCGGCCACTCCCTGATGATAGAGCGTCTGTCCGTGACATCCCACCAAATCGAGGTTTACACGATGCTTGCGCGCGGCCTTCGACACCGCCTCAGCGTAAAGTTCGCCGAGAAGAAAATTTAACCGCGCAAGATCCGCAACCCGAGCCAATTCCGCATTCATCATTTCCAGGACCACGCGCCGCACCGCAGCCGGGTAGGGATACTCTTCGTGACCGATCAATGTATAGTGTGGAGTGTGGTGCGAGGTGTGGCGCGGGCGCCCTCGCCCGCGTGTCGACAGTTGCACGAGCGCCACATTGATTCCGTCTGCCGAGGTTCCGCTCATCACGCCGGCAACAATCATGCGCGCTCCTCGCAAGCCAGCGCAGCCATGCGAATCTCTTCTCCAAATTCCCACAGCTGCCGTGACAGCTTTTCGACTTGCGCCCCAGTGGGAGCGCGGCGACTCGCCCCCGACTTGCTTATGAACGACTTGCTTATGGACGATTTGCTTGTGGACGATTTGTTTACGAACAACGATTTCTTCTTGAAGGCCAGCACGCGTCGCGTCGATTCCTGCACCCTCCTCGCAAACTTGCGGTCGCGCTCCACCTCGCCGACCAATGCTTCGTACGCCCGCAGAATGAGTTCTTCCTGATGACAGATCAGCCCAAGATCCCCACCGGCACGAATGTGCCCGATCATCGCTTGTTCGATCGGAGCGGCCGCCAGCACGCCGCCCATCTCCAGATCGTCGGAGCAGATAAGACCGCGATAGCCAATTCTCTTCCGCAGAATGTCGGTGATCCATTTCTTCGAGAGTGATGCTGGAGTGCAATCTTTTGTCACGTCGGGAAACGCCGCGTGAGAAACCATGACGAATGGCAACTCGCGCCGCGAATATCGAGACAACGACCGATAAGGAAGCAGATCCTGCCCCCAGAGCTTGCGCAGCGGCTTGTCTACGCTGGGAAGTTCACGGTGCGTGTCGAGCGTGGCCTCGCCCAGTCCAGGAAAGTGTTTGCCGCAACCAAGCACTCCCGCATCGCCCAGCCCGCGCAGAAACTCGCGAGCATAGGCAATCACCTGCTTAGGATCATCGGAGACCGCCCGCGAGCTGAGCACAGAACGCGAAGCCTCGTAAGCCAAATCAAGCACCGGAGCAAAATCGACGTTGAAGCCAAGCGCACGGCAGTTTTCGCCGATCACGCACCCATGCTTGCGAAAGAGCTTCCGGCTGCCCGTAGCAAAAACCTCTGCCGGAGAAGGCGTCGAACCGATCACGTCGCGGAAACGATCGACGGTACCGCCCTCAAGATCGACGCAAGTAAAAAGTCGCGTAACCACACACTTCTGGCACTCGCGCAGAAGAAAGTAAGTCTGTTCAGCCGTAATAATGTTGCGAGCAAAAAGAATCACCCCTGCCGGCTGAATCTTCGTGAGCAGGGAAGCAAGACGCGGAGACATCTCGGTCCCATCGAAACCGACGATTAGAAGCTGGCCGATATCTGTCTCAGCACTGCTGGCTCTCGGCATTGTTACTCAATCTGCCTCTTTAACTCTGCCAGCAAGTTTAGCGCCTCCAGCGGCGTCAGCCGGTTCAAATCAACTTCGCGCAACCGATCCAGCACCGGCTGCGAAAGCGCCGTGAAAATTGTCAACTGCGCCGGCCGCTCCGGCTCGTCGGAAGCTCCCGGCGTCAAATGCCCTGACAGTCGCCGCTCCGACGCTTCATGCTCGGCCAGCACCTCGCGCGCCCGCACCACCACTTCGTTCGGCAATCCCGCAAGTTTCGCAACTTCAATTCCATAGCTGCGATCGGCCGCGCCCGGTTCAACTCGCCGCAAAAAAACTACGCTTCCGCCCGCCTCTTTGACCGACACGTGATAATTCTTCACTCCACTCAATTGCTCCGCCAACTCCGTCAGCTCGAAATAATGCGTTGCAAACAAAGTCTTGGCACGCACGTGCGCATGCAGGTATTCGATAGCGGCCCATGCAATCGCCAGCCCATCATAAGTAGAAGTGCCACGCCCCACTTCATCCAACAGTATCAACGACCGTGCCGTCGCCGTGTGCAGAATCGCCGCCGTCTCCGTCATCTCCACCATAAACGTCGAACGCCCCCGCGCCACGTTGTCGCTGGCGCCAATCCGCGTGAACACGCGATCCACAATGCCCAGCCGCACAGCGCGTGCCGGCACAAACGACCCCATCTGCGCCATGATCACGATCAGCGCCGCCTGCCGCAGATAAGTGCTCTTGCCCCCCATGTTCGGCCCGGTCAACACCACAATGTTGTGCGACGAGGAGTCCAGAAACACATCATTCGGAACGAACCGCTCGCTCCCCGCCGCAAGTTCCTGCAATTCGATCACCGGGTGACGCCCTTCGACAATTTCCAGATCGCCCACGTCCGCCGCACGTTCAAGCTTCACCGAGAATTTTCTCAAACCGCGGACGGCAATAATTCCGTATCGCCGCTATGTGGGCCAGGCACCCGAGCACATCGACTTCAGCCAGCGCCAAGGCAGTTTGCCGGATGCGCCTGGCTTCCGCCGGCAATAGCGGAACGCAACTCAGCAAACAGCTGCCGCTCGATCTCGACAATCTTCTCCTGTGCATCGAGAATCTTCGATTCATATTCTTTCAGCTCCGGAGTCGTGAAGCGCTCAGCATTCACCAGCGTTTGTTTGCGCTCGTAGTCAGCCGGCGAATGATGCAGGTTCGCCTTCGAAATCTCGATGTAGTAACCAAAAATCGAATTGAACTTTACCTTGAGTGACCCAATCCCCGTCCGCTCCCGTTCGCGTTGCTCCATCTGCGCCAGGTACTGCTTCGAGTTTCGGCTGAGGTCGCGGAGTTCATCCAGATCCTTGTCAACACCTTCGGCGATTACACCGCCATCGCTCAACGTGAGAGGCGGCTCTGGAACCAGCGTGCGCTCGATCTTTTCCCGCAGATCGCCCAGTTCGTCGACCAACCCGTACAGCGTGCTCAACCGCGAAGCCAACAATTCGCCCAATACCTTTCGCACCTTGGGAATTCGCCCCAGCGATGCCGCCAGAGCCAGCACATCGCGCGGATTCGCGGTTTCCAACGTGACCCGGCTCAGCAGTCGTTCGAGGTCTAAAATTCCGTCGAGCGAGCGTCGCAATTCTTCTCGACGCACCATATCTTTTACCTGCACCTCGACAGAATTCAGCCTGGCCCCGATCTCAGCCTGATCCAGCGACGGGCGCAGCATCCATGTGCGCAGCAGGCGCTTGCCCATCGGCGTCACGGTTGCATCGAGCGCGCGGAACAAAGTTACGCCCGCGTCCGTTCCGGCGAAAAGTGGTTCAATCAATTCGAGGTTGCGCACCGTAACCGCATCGAGCACCAGGCAATTTTGCCGCTCGTAGAAGCCGATGCGGTCGACATGATCGAGCTTTCCACGTTGTGTTGTGCGGATGTAATACAGAATCGCGCCGGCCGCCGAGGCGGCCGCTTGTTTGCCGGCTAATCCGAAGCCTTCGAGCGATAGCACTCCGAAATGATTTTCCAGCAGCGGAATCGAGTGATCGGGCGCGAAGATCCAGTCGTCCAGCGGAGTCTCGGCCCATCCAGCCCCCGAAATTCGGGGCACGGGCGCCAAGCCGTTCTTTTGAACAGGCGAAACGGCCAGTCTCCAACGCGCCATCGCCACCGCGCAAATGATTTACGGCATGCCGCTCTAAGAGCGGAGCCGACGAACCATACAGCATTTCCCTAGGTCGCAATTGTTCAAGCTCTTCCTGAATACGTCGTCCCGGCCGACTCACCCGCGAATTCTGTCGCTCGAAACTCGCCGGTCGAAAGATCGAGCGCGGCAAAACCAACCCGATCTCCCACTGTGGCCACGGCCGCTAAAAAGTTGTTTTCCTCCGCGTTCAACGAAGAATCCGCGACCGTCCCCGGCGTAACCACTCGAGTCACTTCGCGCCGCACCAGTTTTTTCGCCAGGCGCGGGTCTTCCACCTGTTCGCAGACCGCAACTTTAAAGCCGCGTCGAATCAGCTTTGAGATGTAACCCTCGGCGGCATGGTACGGCACGCCGCACATCGGAATGTCCACGCCTTTTTCTTTATTGCGGGAGGTCAAAGTAATTTGCAACTCACGCGCGGCCAGGACTGCGTCGTCGAAGAAAAGCTCGTAGAAATCCCCCAGCCGGAAAAAAAGCAGAGCATTCGGATGCTCTTTCTTGATGGCGGCATACTGCCGCATCAGCGGCGTTGAGGGCTCAGACATGAATTTGCGATTGTTAATTTGTAATTTGTAATTTTGTATTTTGCAATTCTATGCTCAATCGCTCCCTTCATCGGCACGTTTAAAGCTAAAGGTTCCAAATCGCAAATCACCAATTGCAAATTACAAATTCTTTTGTTCTCCTAACGCAATGGAACTTCGCAAGGATCCCATCACCCGTTCTTGGGTGATCACCGGCGACGATGTCGTCGACACCAAACAACTTTCTCAAGCCTGCCGCTTTTGCGGCCCGGCGGCCGAGCCAACCTACATCATCGCGAATATCCCCGGACTCGATGGGCGCACCTGGTCGGCGCGCTCTGTGGTTCATCCGAATGCCCTTTACCATATTGAAGGCGAACCGACCCGCCGCGGAGACGGCCTTTATGATCGCATGGGTTCCGTCGGCGCCCATGAAGTTTTGCTGGAGAATCCGCGGCATGACGGCCACATCTGGAACCTCAGCGACTTTGAAATCGAACAGTTTTTGCGGCTCGCCGCTCTCAGGATTCAGGATTTGAAGCGCGACAGCCGGCTCAAATACATCAGCGTCTTCAAGAATCACGGCGAAGCCGCCGGACAGGAATTTAGCCATCCGACCTCCCAGCTCACCGCTACCACGTTTGTGCCGCGTCGCGTGCTCTACGAACTCCGCGCCGGGCGCGACTATTACGAGACCAAAGAACGCTGCGTATTCTGCGACATTTTGGCGCAGGAGGAACGGCAGAACCTTCGCATCCTCGAAGCTCGCGGAGACTATGTTGCCTTCTGTCCCTACGCGCCGCGGGTGCCGTACGAGACATGGATCATTCCGCGCAGTCATGAATCGTCATTCGAGCGGACGGGATCGTCGCGGGTGGGCAGCTTGACCGATCTCGCGGCGCTGCTGAGGCGCACCCTGCAACGAATTCGCAGCATCACCGAAGCGTTTCATCTTGTACTTCACACCTCGCCGAACAGCCAGCACCCGTCGGCAACTCTCGGATATTGGAAGACGCTGGACGAGGATTACCACTGGCACATCGAGATTCTGCCCATCCTCGAGGCCAAAGCAAGGTCGTATACTTTCAAGGAAATTTATTATTCGCCCGTCACCTCGGAGACCGCGGTGAAACGCCTCCGCAAGGCGGAGGTTTCAGTGTGAGATGAGTCGTTAGTTGATAATCGATAGTTGTTGGCTAATGCAAAAGCTCTCAGCACCATGGCAGATCGGCTCAGCAGGAAATCTGAAGGCTGACATCCGAGACCAAATCCGCCGAGAGCTGAGATCCCGACAACTGAGAGCTTGCCAACAATCAACGACCAACATACCAACGACCAACGACTAAATCAGCGACCAACACCAGAACCCATGACCGTCCGCCGCCTCAAAACCTACACCGGCTCTCAGGGCTACGTCTACCAGTACTATTTTGTCGGGAAACGTCCTGCCCCGGCGCGTCGTTGCAAATGAGTACATTTTTGATGTCACTTCTGACCGCAAGCTGACCTATTCGGTCAGCATCTTCCTTCCTGATCGGGTCATTGCCGCATGGGCCGAAGCGCATGGACGTACCCTCGCCGATTCCGAGCAGTATGCCGCAGTCAAGATGCGCTTGTTCCGAGCTTTCGATGAAGTGGAAAACATGCAAGCGGACGGCCGGCAGATAGAAATCGACTTCTCGTCTCTGGAAGAAGCATTATCGCTGCTGCGCGTGGAATAAATGTGGAATAGATCCGGTACTCGATGACGTCATCCTCAAGATCAATCTACCGCTGCTGACTTGAATCGTTTCGGGCGTGCGCTCTGCGCCACTCGTCAACTTCCCGTTCTGCCTCGGCGATCTCCGCTGCGTTGAGATTGTTTCGAAGCTGTTGAGCGGCGCCCGCGCTCTCTTTGATTGAATCCTGTGCCAGAACCAGCCACTTGTATGCGGAGGAAGAATGTTCTTCATTGCCTCGGTCGGAGGATAGCAGCACTCCCAGGCGATACTGCGCCTCAGCGACGCCATAATTCGCAGCAGGTTCGTAGTATTTCGCAGCCGCAGCTCGATCAACCGGGCCGCCATCTCCGGTTTCGAACATTCTTGCCAGCAGGAACTGCGCGTACGGATGCCCGCGATCTGCCGCCGGAGTAAGCCAACGCCGCGCTTCTGCGAAATCCTGCGCGACTCCCTGTCCATACAGGAATCGCGCTCCCAAGCCAAATTGCCCCTCGCGATTTCCTTGGTCCGCACCCTTTCTATACCAATGGACAGATTCGGCATAATCGACTCGCCCGAGTTTTTGATCCGAGAAGATATCGCCGAGAGCGGCCTGCGCCGAAGCGTCACCCTGATCGGCGGCTTTTTTATACCAGGCGATGGCCGCATCGACGTTGCCGCCATGCTGTGGCCGCAAGTCCCACCTCGCTAACTCGATCATCGCCGGCAGCAAGCCCTGATCAGCAGCCTTAGTGAGCCAGAGCACGGCCTGATTATCATCCTGCGGAACACCCTCGCCTCGGTGATATAAGACGCCAAGATTTAGCTGAGCCGTGGCATCGCCTGCTTCGGCCGCATTACGAAACCACGTTGTCGCCTTCGCCGAATCCTTCGCGATTCCATCGCCAGTCGAATACATCAGCGCGAGATTAGTTGCCGCATCAATCGATCCATGCTGCGCCGCCTTTGTGTACCATGACACTGCCTGTGGCTTGTCTGGCGCCATGCCATAGCCCAGCTGACAGAAAATTCCGAGAGACTCTTCAGCAGCCACAAAGCCGTGACTGGCCGCGTGCTGCAGCAGGCGAAGCGCTTCCGCATCATCCATCTTCAACAATGTTCCGGCATGGTAGGCGAGCGCCAGCATCGTCTCGGACTCAGCCTCGCCCGCTTGTGCCTTGGCTTCTAATGTCTCCAAATCCGAAACATTCAATGTCCGGGCTTTGTCAAGCAAAGCATATGCGTGGACTTGGCTGCTCGGTGATGACGCGGTCGTTCCGGCCGACAACGCCGGCTTAGTCACACTGGCATCTCCCGCCTTAGGGAGAGGTTGAGGCGCAGTCGTCGGCGTGACAATCTTGGGCGTGCCGGTCGTCGGTGTTCCGGTCGCCGGTCCGATCGTAGGTTCGACGCTCTTGGGCTGGAATGGATTAGTTTTTCCGACGCCAACCGCTGGCCGGCTGCTTAAAGCTGAATTGTTAGGTGCGTGAGTAGTACCCGAAGCCGGAGTAACATCACCCGCAGCCAAATGCAGCCTTATAACAAGCTTGTTTCCAGCATAACTCTCTTCGTGACCCAGAGCTGATTTCAGATCGATGACAACTCTCGCAATCGGCGGCGCAGAACTGAATTCAGCGGCTCTTACAGCGATAACCGACCCGCGATTCACCGCCAACCGCTGACCTGCGTGAGCCAACTCACATCCCGGAAAATCGAACACCAGCCGGTCAGGATGCTCAAGCACCGTTAAATCCGCATGCACCGGCACGCTGGATGTAACTTCCACATCGATCCCATCCGCAAGTTGAACCACCGCCAGACCGGTGATTATCGTATGCGAATCACGAGCCAAGCTGGCCGTATCTTGCGAAACTACCGGCGCCACGGCCCCCAAAACCAAAAAAGCTAAAACTAAATTAATATGCATCCCGCTTCGTTGCTGCCTCAGCACTTTGCTCAGAAACTCTGCCCAGCCGCTAAACGCCGCACCCTTAAATCGTATGCCGCGAAGTGCGGTCAGCGTCACCGCCCTTGGCGCTCAAGCGACCTATGTTAAGTCTTGCGATAGAATTAGCAACGGACGCACCAAAAAGGGGGGACTCGACATGAATGCCCCTAGAACCTCACCGCTGGTTCACTGCAACCGGCTGCTGGCATCGCTTTCGAACGAAGACTACGAACAGCTCCGTCCCTATCTTATCCCCGTCACGCTCCCTTATAAATCTTTACTCTATGCTGCCAACCAGCCAATCCAATTCGTCGATTTCATTGAAACCGGCGTCGCATCATTAGTGAACACCATGGAAAACGGCGACGGCGCCGAGGTCGGCACCATCGGCAACGAGGGCATAGTCGGGCTTCCAGTCATTTTGGGCGACACTCAGGCCCCGACCAGCGTCTACATGCAAGTTGCTGGCGCCGGCATGAGAATGCCGGCAAAGCCGTTCCTCGAAGCGCTGCACCGCAGTGCTTCGATGCGTATCGCCATCCTTCATTATGTGCACGCCTTCTTCAACCAGGTCGCGCAATCGGCTGCCTGCAACACCTTTCATGCATTGGATCAGCGCTGTTGCCGATGGCTCTTGATGACGCGCGAACGAATGCAGTCCAACGAATTTACGCTTACTCACGAATTCCTGGCGATGATGCTCGGCGTTCGACGCTCCGGGGTTACAACCGCCGCCAACGCGCTGAAGAAAGCTGGGATCATCCGCTATTCGTATGGAAAGGTTATCATTCTCGATCCGAGCGCCTTGGAGAAACGATCGTGCGAATGCTATCGCGTCACCAGGGATGAATTTGACCGCCTGCTCGGAACTGGCTCAGCTAACGCTTTCTTTCACGATACCGCCGCCCCAGTTCGCAATAATCTCTACTCCCGTGCCCCTTAAATCAAGCGTCGTCGCAGACTTGCAATTGGCGAAAGGGTTCCAAGCGCGCTTCCATGTGACCTGCATCACAAACTCCTGTGACAGCCTACGTTTCTCGCCTCCGCCTCCCTCCGGCAAACTATAATCACCCAGGCGGCGAGTGGGGAGTTATAAACCGGCTGTGGGAAGCGCAAAGCAGAAGCGCCAGAAGTAAAAGAAAAGCCAAAGAAATGATGACACTATTCTGGTTGCGGGTCGCGCTGGTTTGTTACGCTGTGGGACTGCTCTACGCCCTGGTCGCGCTCACCCGCGCCTCGGAAATCCTCAGCAAAGTTGCGCTCCACGCCTCCTATCTTGGAATGGTCTTTCATCTCGTTTCGCTGACCGAAGCTGTCGTGCAAGCCGGCCAACTGGCCTCGGCATCGGTTCACAATGCGGAGTCGCTGCTAGCCTTCCTGATCATGGTCTGCTTCATGATCGCCTATCTGGTCTACAAAACGACCACCCCCGGCATCGTGGTTTTCCCGCTGGTCTTCTTGCTCACCTTCGTGGCCGCCAGCGGTCAGCAGCCGCTCGTCTTCTCCTCGGTCGCCGCGAAGCATGGCTGGCTGGCGGTTCACATCCTGATGATCTTCACCGGCTACGCCGCGCTCTTCCTGAGTTTCGGCGCCAGCATCCTTTACCTCTTGCAAGAACGCGCGCTGAAATCGAAAAGCCCAAGCGGAATGTTCTCGCGCCTGCCGTCGCTTCAAGTCATCGATGACATCGGCTACAAGTCGCTCATGCTCGGCTTTCCCTTCATGACGCTCGGCCTGATCGCAGGCTCCGTGGTCGCCGAAACCACCTACGGCCGCATCGATTATCTCGATCCCAAAATTTTGCTCTCAGTCCTGATGTGGGCGGTTTACCTGCTGATGGTGTTCACGCGCCTCAATGCCGGATGGCGTGGCCGCCGTGCCGCCTTACTGGCCAGCGCCGCCTTCGCCACCGCGATCGTCGCCTGGATCGCCAACTACTTCAGCGGAATGCACAGGTTCATTTCGTCATGAGATTCCAGCTCATCGGCGTCAATCACAAGACCGCGCCGGTCGAAGTGCGCGAGCGCTTGGCAATCCCCGAGTCGCGACTGCCCGAGGCTTGCAAAAGGCTGGCCGAGCATCCCTCCGTTGCCGAGGGCATGATCGTTTCCACCTGCAACCGCGTCGAATTCATCGCCAACATGAAGAACGGCACCGGCGACCTGCGCGAATTCATGCGCGAATATTTCGAAGTCGACCTCGCCCAGTTCGAAACTCACCTCTACGAATTTCGCGAAGATGAAGCCATCCGCCACATTTTCCGCGTAGCCGCCAGCCTCGATTCCATGGTTGTTGGCGAGCCCCAAATCCTGGGCCAGGTTAAAGAAGCCTACGCCACTGCCCGCGCCGTAGGAGCCGTGCGCTCCCAACTCGATCAGCTCCTCACCCGAGCCTTCGCCGTAGCCAAGCGCGTCCGCACTGAAACCGCAGTCGGATCTTCCTCAGTCTCGATCGCCTCGGTAGCCGTCGAGTTGGCGCAGAAGATCTTCGGAACCCTGAATGGCAAAAGCGTCTACCTGGTAGGCGCAGGCAAAATGTGCGAGCTGGCCGCGCGGCATCTGCTGGCGCATGGCGCGCCGTCTCTCTTCGTCGCCAATCGCACCTACGACCGGGCCATTCGCTTAGCGCAAAAATTTGAAGGACAGGCGATCGAGTTCGGCCGCCTCTACGACACTTGTGATCGCGCCGACATCGTCATCACCTCAACCGGCTCGCCGCATTTCATCTTCAAGCGCGAACATGGCGAGAAGCTCATGGCGCTGCGCAAAAATAAACCCATGTTCTTCATCGATATCGCCGTCCCGCGCGATGTCGATCCCGAGATGAACAAGGTCGACGGGATCTTCGTCTACGACATCGACGATCTGCAGCAAGCCGTCTCCTCGCACGTAGCCGATCGCAAAAAAGAAGCCGATAAGGCCGAGGCAATCGTCAACGGCGAGGTCGACAAATTCCACGCCCGCCTCCAGACGCTGGACGTAGTCCCGACGATCGTCAGTCTGCAGGAGCACCTCGAAATCATTCGCCAGGCTGAGATCGATCGCGTCCGTGGCCGCCTGGGCTCAATGACCGCCGATCAGGAGCTGGCCGTCGAAGCTCTGACCCGCGGCATAGTAAACAAAATCATGCATACCCCCATCAGCACTCTGAAAACGGCCGCGCGCGATCCCGAATCCACAACCGTTATCGACCTCGTGCGGCGTCTCTTCAACCTGCACCGCGAAGACGAAGAAAAAGAAATCGCCGCCGTGAAATCCGGCCGTGCGCCTATTTCGCAAAGAAGCTCGCAAACAAGCTCACAAGTAAGTTCGCAAACTACTTCTCAAAAAATCTCGGACAAGGAAGGCCGGAACTGATGCCCCTTCTGCGCATCGGCTCTCGCGGCTCCCAGTTAGCGCTCTGGCAAGCGAATCACATCTCCGACCTGTTGCGCGCAAAAGGCCACACCGTAGAACTCGAAATCATCAAGACCACCGGCGACAAAATTACCGACGTAGCGCTCGCGAAAGTCGGCACCAAGGGCATGTTCACCAAAGAGATCGAAGAGGCCCTGGTAGAAGGCCGCGTCGATCTAGCCGTGCATAGCTTGAAAGATCTGCCGACCGAACTGGCTGCAGATTTCGAAATCGCCGCCATCACCACCCGGGAAAATCCGCGCGACGTTTTCTGCTCCGTGAAGTTCGCCAGCATCGAAGCCCTGCCGCAACACGCGAATGTCGGCACGAGCAGCCTCCGAAGACAAGCGCAGCTGACGGCGATCCGCCCCGATCTCAAGGTTCACCCTCTCCGAGGCAATGTCGATACCCGCCTGCGCAAACTTGAGTCAGGCGATTACGACGCCATCATCCTCGCGGCCGCAGGCCTGAACCGCCTGGGCAAAACGCAACTGGTTCGCCAGGTAATCTCCGCCGAAATCATGACCCCCGCCGCCGGACAAGGCGCCCTCGGAATCGAAATTCGCAATGGCGACAGCACAACGCGAGCTCTTCTGTCATTTCTAGACGACGCTGCCGCCCGCGCAACCACCACATGCGAGCGCGCCCTCCTCAACAAACTAGGCGGAGGCTGCCAGGTTCCAATCGGAGCCTTCGCAGAAGCAATAGGAAACCGCATCCGTCTAAACGCCCTGGTAGCCCATCCCGACGGCACCAAGATTCTGCGCGAAACCCGCGAGGGCGACGATCCCGTGCAGTTAGGCGAAGAAGTAGGCGAAACTCTTCTAAGTAGGGGCGGCGACGTGATCCTAGAAGAAGTCTACGGAGAAGGTTTTGCCCTACCGCAACAACCCTGAAGCGTCAGTTCTGCCCGCTACTGAAATTCCTGTCATCCTGAGCGGAGCGCGGTGCCCCAGGTTCGCGCCCGTTCTTTGGGCGCTAACCTGGGCAACACTGACGCCGCGGTCTTAGGGTGTAAGCTTCCCCCATGCCGCGAGGCTTGCAACGCTTCCAGCAATCCCGGCAGTCTCACTTCCTGACCTTCAGTTGTTACCGAAGGCAGCCGAACTTCTCCTGTCCCGACATTTACGACCTCTTCGTTCAGTGCCTGGAGGACATGCGCCGCCGTTTCTCAATATGCATTTATGGATATGTGGTCATGCCCGAACATGTCCACTTATTAGTCAGCGAGCCGGAACCCGTCCGCTCGCTTGCCGAAGCGATCCACTATCTCAAGCTGTCGTTTGCCAAGCGTCTCCGCAGCCGGACGGCGACCACCACACCGCGCTCCTTTTGGCAGAAGCGCTACTATGATCGAAACGTGCGCGACGCGGAGGAGTTTACGGTAAAGCTACGCTATCTGCACAGGAACCCTGTGAAGCGTGGTCTCGTGAAAGACCCCGCGGAGTGGAGATGGAGCAGCTTTCGGCATTACGCCTTGCGGGAAGTGGGAATTGTCGAGATCGAATCGGAGTGGACAGCGCGAGACCGGGAACAGCAGGAGCGCGGAGACGTTCCTCGGAGTTTCCTTCGCCCAGGTTAGCGTCCAAAGAACGGACGCGAACCTGGGGCACCGGGCCGACTCCACTGGCGCTGAGAGTGACGCTAGCGATCTGAAGGAAGATACATCACGGTGCTGTATCGAGCATACATTGATGACAGCGCGGATCGCGATCGAAAACTTTTCGTTATCTCAGGGGCCATCATGGGCGATGAGAGTCGGTGGGCACCGCTCTATAAACCATGGCGAGACCGCCTTGCTCAAGACGGACTCCAATACTTCAAGTCGTCCCAGTGCGACACTCTTAACGGCCAATTCCATAAATTTCGTGCTGTTTCCGATGGGCGGGCGAAGGCGGATAAAGTTCGTGACGATTTGGATGACATAATCCGCGGCCTACAGTTGGTTAGCCTTGGCGTGATTCTTCCAATCCCGGTCCATCAACAGATGCTCGATGATCCTGTAAAATTTGGAGCGCTTCCACAGGTTCCATATCGTCTGGCATTTCAGCAGGTCCTGGCCGAGTGCTCAAAGGCAATGCGTCTCTTAGGACGAAATAACATTGTGACCTTTGCCCATGACGACGGTAGCGATTTTCCGCCTGGTGCCCCAGGTTCGCGCCCGTTCTTTGGGCGCTAACCTGGGTATCACTGACGGGGCCGAGGGCCAGTGATCCACTACCCACTGACGAAATCCCTTGACTCAACCCCCGCTCCCGCGCGACCATATAGCTTCTGATTGGGGCAGTTCAGAGGTTCCCAAAACGGGCCTCGAAGCTGCCCCAAATCCATTTTCAGCGCTCTTTTAAACTGTAAGTTGATGGTTTATAAAGACTTTACCTATAAGTCGTTTAAACTCATAGACCTGGCGGAAAACTTCCCTAAGTCTATGATTCCAGTATACCGACTTAAGGGAGGGGGTAACCCAGGTACTCATAGCGCCAGGAAAGCCGTTTTTCTCTCATGCGCAAGCCCAACGAAAATCACCCGCTAGCCGGAACCCGAATCCTAGTCGGACGCGCCCGCCACCAGGCTGGCAGCCTTTCGACCAGCTTGCGAGGTCTTGGTGCATCGGTTATCGAAATCCCATTTATCGAAATTCGCAAGCCGCAATCCTACCAACCCCTCGACGATGCTCTGAAAAATATCAAAAGTTACGACTGGCTCATCCTCACCAGCGCCAATGGAGTCGAAGCCACCTGGAGGCGAATTCAAAAACTACGCATTCCGCGCACGAAGCTTAAACACCTCCAGATCGCCGCCATCGGTCCCGCGACCAAGAAGGCGATTGTGAAGCATGGGCTAAAGGTCAAGATGGTCCCGGAAGAATATGTCGCCGAATCGGTAGTGAAGGGCCTGCGCGATCAGATCAAAGGCAAGCGCGTAGCGTTAATCCGAGCCAAAGTAGCGCGCGATGTGATCCCAGAAGAATTGCGGAGCGCCGGAGCCGAAGTCGACGTAATTGAAGCCTACGAAACCGTCGTCCCAGAAAAATCACGGACGCGTCTAAGCGCACTGATGAAAAGCGCAACCCGCCGCCCGCACGTCGTAACGTTCACCAGTTCTTCGACGGCGAAGAATTTTGCCGAATTGCTAAGCAATAATGCAGGTCCTCGCAACGGCAGCACGTTCAAGAAAATCCAGTTTGCGTCGATTGGCCCAGTGACTTCGGCGACGCTGCGCGAATTACAAATGCCGCCTGCAATCGAAGCCCGTGAATACACGATGGGTGGATTGATTCGCGCCATCGTGCTGGCGCGCTATGCAGAACCCTTGACCTAGCGCAACGAAGGGATTTTATTTCGAAAATTTTGCAGCGGAAACGCCCATCTGCGGGTCGATAGCGTCAAGATAAGCCTGCAGCCGCGCCTTGCTTTCAACCGGCATGCCGGTGAACTCAATACCATTGCCAACTCCCGGATCACAAGTGCGCACGATCGCCGAAATTTTAATATGCTCCGAGTCCATCCAGAAATCCACCTTCAGCACAGTTCCGCGCGGAAGCGGCTGCATGCTTTCGATGTAACATCCATTGCCGCTCACATCGGTGGCATTGATGCGGGTCGGCGTCTTGATGCGCTCGTCGCGAATTTCCAGCGGCAGCGAGATTTTGTGGCGGTGAAAACGCCGCCGGTTCGAAGGGTCGATCTCAACGGTTGCGCCATCCAGCGGCAGGTAGGTCTTCCACGGACACTCCTGCTCGGCTACCAGTCTTATTCCGACTTCGTTTTTCTTGACCGGACCTGTATTCACGATCCAGATCACGGTGCAGCGGGTTTTTTTGTCCTCGCACTGCACTCCAATCACGTCGCCAACTTTCAATTCACTCTCGACGCCGGAGATCAGTGCTCCCTCTGAGCTGATGTTGTGCGCGCGAGCGTGTTGCGAAAAAGCGCGTCCTTCAGCACTCATTCCCCATATCCGCACCGGCAAATCAACGGTCAGACGAGGTTCGCTCTTTGGGTCACTCATCCCTTATCCTCGGAAACAGTTCGCACCCTGTTCGCCTATGCGATGATACCGTCCTCTGATGCGGCGCGGTATTGCAAAGTTGGCCGTGACCAGTAACGAGCGCAGCAGTACTTTAGGCACCTTCTCCCGCTCCTCGGGAGCGCGCTTCGGCGGATTGTTCTATGAATTCCTTATAGCTGATGACTTGGATCTTCTGCTCTTCGAGGAATTGACGCAGTTCCGGCGAGGTCAGTAGTCGCCGCTCTTCGTCGCGAGATTCGAGCAATCGGGTGTGAACCGCGCGCAAGTCAGCGTCGCTGTAACCAGGATGGCAGACAAACTCCCAAGTTCCATCCGGCAAGTTCGACAGCGTCTCGCGCAGCAATGAACTGTAGCCGGAACTCTCACGCGACCCCGTCTCAATAACTCCAATGACGCCGTCGGGCGTGAGCAGTCCAGCGCGCTTTGTGCGCTGAAGGAATGGCTTGGAGAAAGTGCGCAGCATCCGCATCTGGCCATACCGCTTCCACAGCTCGCGCTTCTGCTTGAGTTGCTTCGCGGGCAATGCCTTGATGGGAACGATCGGATTGCGGATCGCGCGCACACCGCAGATCCGCGCTGCCCGCAGCAGCGCCGTCAGAATCTCGGGAAACATGTGGGCATGTTTATGACTGTCGAGGTGCGTAACCTCAAGGCCAGTCGCCTGAATCTTCTTTATCTGCGCCGTGACTTCCGTCACTAGCTGATCGCGATCGAAGCCACCCAACATGGCGCGCGCGGCGAAGGCGGAAAGACTGGAATAGAACTTTCCCGGTTCGGCGGAACGAATTGCCAGCAAAGTATCGATCGTCTGTGGAGGTGACACCGGCGTTCCATCTACCAATACGACGTGGCAGCCGACAGAGAGTTTTGGAGCCAGGCGCGCTGCAGTTACCGCGTTTTCGAATGCGGGGCCGTTGGCCATTAATGTCGAAGACGACACGACGCCGGCGGTGCTCGTTTCCAGGATGGCCCGATTCACTCCGACCGTAAGGCCGAAATCATCCGCGTTAACAATCAACTTTCGCACTAAGAAAGTGTAGCAGCCCGAGGCCGTCGGGTTCCTCGTTTGACCGCCAACTGATGGTCCAGTATTCTCGAAAATGAGTTTGCAAACGACAATTTTCGCATCCGCGGAGTCGAGTCGCAGTTTGCGTCCGCTCGGAGCGGGCGGTTAGCTCAGCTGGTTAGAGCGCCTGCCTTACAAGCAGGAGGTCGCAGGTTCGAGTCCTGCACTGCCCACCACTTAAACCAATCGCTGTTTAGTGACTGTGCCATGGAATGCTCCATTCAATCCCGTTCCGGACTGAAATTGCTGTTTGTCCCGTTTAAGCAGATCAACGCTGATCACGGCTTCTTTGCCCCGTGCTATTCGCTCCCTGCGATTCTTGAGATTACTTTGTGACCTGACTCCGTCACTAGCACGTTATCTTCGATTCTCGCGCCCACGCCTCGCTCGGGAACGTAAACGCCCGGTTCGATCGTAATTACCATTCCAGGCTCAAGTTCGGCAGATTCACCGGAAACGATCAAAAATCCAGGGTCATGATAGCGAAAGCCAACATGGTGTCCGGTGTGATGGGTAAAGAAGACGGCGAGGCCCTGGGCTTCGATCTTGCCTCTTGCCCTTGCATCAATGTCTTCAGCAGAAACACCCGGACGAATGGCATCGATCGCGGCTTGCTGCGCTTCTTTGACGAGGTCGAGTATGGATGCAGCTCGCGGCTCGATGGAACCTACTGCGCTCGTGCGCGTGAGATCGCTCCAATAACCGTTCACGCATGTTGCCAGCTCAATCAAAACCAGATCGCCATTTTTGAGGCGCCGCCCAGTGGAACGATTAAATCGGCCCGCATCCGCGCTGTTCGGGCCGGACTGGACCATTGCCCAGCCTCGGGAATGAAATATCCCTTCCCGGCCAATTTCGCGATAAATTGCCGACTCCACTGCCGCGCCGACCTCCGCCTCTGTTATACCCGGTTTTAAATTTTCGAAGAACACCTCGAGGCCAATATTCGCGACCCGGTTTGCCAGCTGGATCGCTCGTTTTTCCTCCGAGGTTTTTCTCAGATACAGATTCGCAAAATCTGTCAGGCACCGGCCATCCCGCTTGGCGGCGATCGCGGATAGTCGCCCCGCGAAATCTTCAGGCATAGGGATCTGCTCAGCGGCTTGAATTGGCAGCGAAGTTCTAGACGCGATAGGATTCGCTCCAGCTTGTTCCGGCCTGACCTTTGCCTTGATCAGTTCGTCGCCAACCGCAGAGACGAGCACAGAGTACGGATCACTGCATTTGAGATCGCCCCAGGGATACTCTTGCACTCTCAGCCCCGCTGGAATGTGGTCTCTTGGTTCGATCTGCGGAACGAAAAGGATTGGCTCTCGATCCACGAAGTTAATCAATAACGAAGCGCCCCAGAACGGAAAATATCCTGCCAGCATGAGGACTTCGTCTGGCCGCCATGTAATCCATGCGCGCAGCTCATTTTGCAGGAGAAAGTTTTGGATCTGTTCCGTCCGGGAGTCCACGGTTGAATTCACACTCTGCATCCTCTTCTTCTTTATCCGTCTCTTCTTCTTTATCCGTTAGAACGCCGCAGCAGGCGTGAATCTTAAGCAGACTGGTGACGGTATCTGCAGCGTTTCTCCTGTCGGCATGAGATGTCCGGTCTTGCGATCGATGTGAAAAACAATAATTGCGTTGGAATCCTGATTCGCAACGAGCAGCCAGGATCCGCTGGGATCAACCGCAAAGTTACGCGGCGTTTTTCCGCCCGCGGAGTCCATCTCCAACAGCTTCAGCGTACCGAGGTGGGAGTCAACCGCGAACACGGCGATGCTGTCATCTCCCCGGTTCGAGGCAAAGAGAAATCGGCCGTTGGGAAGAATTTCGATTTCCGCGGCCGAGTTTCTGCCATTGAAATCCGCCGGAAGAGTTGAGACGGTTTGCAACTCATGCAAGTCGCCGGTGGTTCCATCATACGAATAGGCTATGACGGTCGACTTCATCTCAGTAATCACATAGAGGAAGCGTCCGTCAGAGCTGAATACTAAGTGCCGAGGACCTGAGCCAGGAGCGGTCTTAACGATTTTCGGTTTAGTTCCCAAGGTGCCCCGTAGCGCGTCGAAGGGATAAATCAGCAATTGATCGAGTCCCAGGTCTGCAACAATCGCAAACCGATTGTCCGGCGATATTGCGATGGCATGGGCGTGCGGTCCCTTTTGTCTCTCAACATCCAAGCTGGAGCCTTTGTGCCGCACGAACCAGGAAGCATCTCCCAAGCGACCGTCTTTCAGCACCGGGAATACCGCCACACTACCCAGCGTGTAATTCGAGATTAGTGCGAATTTGCCTGTTCTATCCAGAATTATGTGAGCCGGACCTTCATCCTGAGAGGAGACCTGATTCATAAAAGACAGTTTTCCAGTATCGGGGTCGATGGCGAATGCGCTCACCGCCCCCGTGGGCTGCCCATTGTATTTCGACGTTTCATCGACGGCGTACAGAAATTTTCCGCGCGCTCCGACAGCGAGGAAAGATGGCTCCGCGGCTTCAGCAGCAAGACCCAGCGACGTAAGCTTGCCGGTGAATACATCAAAACGCGCGGCATAGATTCCTTTGCCGCCGTGATCGGTATAGGTGCCTACATAGAGAAGATATTTTCGTGGCGCTGATCCCGTGGCATGCATGAGAACAAACGCGAAAAAAGTAAGCACCAGAATAGCGGAAATGCGAGGAAACGGTCGAAGGTATCGAATTCTGCTTCTCATAGCTTTCCAGTACTAGTAGTTTCGGGTTCCGGAATCGGTTCGATCCGTCCGAGCAGAAAAACATAGCCCACTATGCCAAGTAGCAGGATTATTGTCGCGGTCACGAATGCCGCCGCGAATGAGCGCGTGCCGGATACAATGTAGCCCGTAACAATGGGCGCCGAAATCGCCGCAATCTGCCCGCAGAAGTTTACCGCACTCGCCAGTGTGCCCACGCTTTCAGGCGGCGAAATCAGAGAGGGCACCGTCCACGCCACTGGCGCCGCCGCAGCCAATCCTCCCAGCGCAAGGCTGATCCATAACAGTGCAATAGCAGGATTATCGGCGCGCGCAGCGCCAAAGATCGAAAGGCCGAAAGCCATTCCCATCACTAAGACGGTTTGACGAACGCGGTTTGCATCCCAGCCACGCTGGATCAAAGCGTCTACCAACCATCCACCAACTACGAGATCGGTGAATGTTGCGAACAGCCAGGGCACGCTAGTGTAAGAAACTGAGTGCAGCAAGTCTATGTGATGCGTAACCGAGAGATAGCTGGGCAGCCATGTGAGCAGGAGAAAAAAGGTGTAATTGTAGGCGCCCCACCCTAGCGCGAGACCGTAGACCTTGCGCTGACGTAACAGATAACCGAGAGAACTGCCGCTTCGCGCCTTCGCCTCGTCTTCTGGTTGTGCGCCGCCGCGCATAACAAACTCGCGCTCGATGTCCGACAGTTGATCGTCTTCGCTAGGATTCCGATATATCAGATAAAAGAGCACAAAATATAGAAAGCTGATAAAGCCCGTTGCGGCAAAGCTCCATCGCCAGCCAAAATAGAAGAGCAGCAGACCGATGAACGGGACTCCAATGGCGGTAGAAAATTTTGCCGCCGCATCGGTGATCGCCGTAGCGAAACCTCTTTCCTCGCGCGCAAACCAATATCCCAGGGCCTTGGCATTCGCTGGAAACGTGGAAGATTCACTCACCCCCAGAAGTAGTCGCGCTCCAAAAAACCAACTGATGCCGGGAGAGAGCGCGGCCGCGAAAGAAGCAGCGCTCCACGAAAAGGCGCTGATTCGCCCAACTCGGCGCACTCCCCACCGGTCCAACAATTGTCCGGCAGGCATCTGCATCAAGGCATAAGTCCAACTGAAGGCACTGGAGAGATAACCAAAAGCGACCAATGATAATCCGAATGAAGCCTGCAACGCGTCCCGAGAAACCGACAGGTTGATGCGGTCGAAGAAGTTGACCAGAACTCCAAGAGCGAGCAGGAAAGCGATTCGCCAACGCCTACGAGGCACGCTCGATTTGCTCGAGTTGAATGGTGGCAAAGGCGCTCCGTGAAGTGGTGGATACGAGACTACTGGTGGCCGATTGCGGCTCGTCGACTACCGGTCGCTGATTACTGTTCCTAGTGAACGGCGAGACCCGCGAGTAGTCCGCCATCAACCAGGTAATCGCCTCCGGTGCAGAATCCCGCCTTGTCCGATGCCAGAAAGGCAGCCAATTCAGCGACCTCTTCCGGTGTGCCAATACGCCCGAGCGGATGGGCCGCACCAAAACGAATGAAGACTTGTTCAACTTCCTCGTCCGGCGAGAAGTGCGCCGCAGATCGCGCCAGCATGGGCGTGGCGATTGAACCGGGGCTGATCGAATTGACGCGGATGTTATCGGGAGCATGGTCGAGCGCTAATGCCCGCGTCAAGCTGTGAATTGCGCCCTTTGAAGCGGCATACGCCACCACCCCGCGCTGGCAGGCATATCCTTGAACCGATGCCAGATTGATGATGGATCCTCCGCCCCGTTTTTTCATCTCGGGGATTCCCAGGTGTGCCAGAAGAAAGATGCTACCAACATTTACCATCATGCAACGGTTCCATGTCTCGAGATCAGTTTCTACGGCGGTACCGAACGGATGAATCGCAGCCGCGTTCACGATAATGTCCAGTCCTCCAAATCGGCTGACGGTCATCGCAACCACCGAACGCATGCGCTCGAGGTTGGTCACGTCACAAGCCTCTACCTGCACCGCCAAATGAAGGTCTGCCGCGGAGCGAGCCAACTCCGCGTTCGCGGTTGTATCAATGCCGCACGCGACAACCTGCGCGCCTCCGCCGGCAAAGCGCATCGCAATTGCACGGCCGATGCCCGTGGTACCCGTGACCAGAGCTAGTTTTCCCAGAAGTTCTTTCATCGTGCTGGCTTCTCGATTGGTGCTCAGGACAACAGCGCGGAATTATGCCACGAACCTGTGTACGCCGCACCAGATAGCGATCACAAAACGGACAGAAAAAACAATCTACCCAGCTAATTCGGGATCGGCATATTTTAAGCCCCGCATTACGCCGCGTAATTCGGCCAGCCCTTTTAATCTGCCGACCAATGAATACCCGGGATTTACTTTTTTGCCGATGTCGTCGGCGAGCAGATGCCCGTGATCGGGACGCATAGGGATTTCATGATCGGGTCGGCCCACCCTTCGCCGACGCGCTTCTTCTTTCATTAAAGCCAGAATCACGCCTACCATATCGGAACCGCCATCCAGATGATCCGCTTCATGAAAAGATCCACCCGGCTCTCTTGTTACCTGCCGAAGGTGCGCAAAGTGAATGCGAGCGCCGAATTCGCGACACATGGCCAGCAGATCGTTATCGGCTCTTGCTCCGAACGAGCCCACGCAAAACGTCAGGCCATTTTCAAGCATGTCACAAGCTGCGAAAATCGCTCGCACATCCTCGGCCGTCGAGACAACGCGCGGCAGACCGAAAAGGGACCACGGTGGATCGTCCGGGTGGATCGCCAGACGAACCCCAGTCTCCTGTGCCACCGGAAGAACGTCCCGCAAAAATGCGGCGAGGTTAGCCCGCAATTCCGCCGCGCTCATGCCCTGGTATTCTGCGATGAGTCGGCCAATGGCCTCGCGGTTGTAGGATGCCTCGGCGCCCGGAAGTCCTGCAATGATCGTCTGTTCCAATTCATTTTTTCGTTGCTCTGACATTGATTCGAATCTGGATCGTGCAGCCCGGATTCGCTGCCCAGAATCAGGATGATCCAAAGGATAATGCCTGGCGGAATAGTCGGCTTCCGCGCCCTTGCGCTTGAGGATGAAAAGATCGTACGCTGCAAAATCTACTGCATCAAAACGCAGAGCGTAGCCAGTCGTCCGCGTTCGCCATTTCAGGTCGGTTCTAGTCCAGTCGACCACGGGCATGAAGTTATAGCAAATGACTTGAATCCCCGCTTTTGCCACGGTGGCCAGAGTGTCCTTCCACGCACTGATGAACCCTTCGTAGGATGCAGACCGAAGTTTGATTGCATTGTGGATGGGAATACTTTCCACAACGGACCAGACGAATCCGGCGCCAAGAATCTCTTCTTTTCGCTTGAGAACGTCATCCAGCGGCCACGTCTCGCCGCGGTACAAATGGTGAAGGGCAGAAACGATTCCTGTGGCTCCCGCTTGCTTGATGTGATCGAGAGCGACTGGATCATCCGGTCCAAACCACCGCCAAGTCTCCTTCATGTCCTGATATTATCAACGCGGCAAGATTTCGAGCCAGTCTGCCGAGTACTATCCGCCAACGTGTTTTGCGGTGCGCGATATCCCCTAGCCTCCCATTCTCTAGGAAGGAATCGGCCCGATCACGAACACGCAGCGACGTCGGGAACACCTCCGATTGGTTCCGCAGTTACTGCCAAGTCGTCCGTAACCAAACCCACGACCTACCTGTTGACCACGGCGGCCAATCCAGCCAGCGGAGGAACGGTCACGCCGGCATCGGGCCTGTACTACGCCCGGGCACGAAAGTGATCCTGAAGGCGACACCTGCCACGGGCTGTGTCTTCTCTAGTTGGACCGGCCCGGGGGCCAGCGCCAACAGCGCTTCAACCACGGTCACCATGAGCGGGCCGGAGAGCGTGAGGGCGAACTTCCTTCCGGCACTCAGCCTGTCGCAGAACGTTCTGAACTTCGGCGACGTGAACCTGGGTAGCACCAGGTACTTGAACGTGACGGTGAAAAATATCAGCACGTCTTCGTTCAAGATCACCAATATTACGTTTAATTACGGCACAGGCACCGGCTCAAACTTCGGCTATACCACGGAGTGCGGAGGAACGCTGGCGCCCGGCAAGAGTGCGTCATCGCGGTCGATCTGTTCGCGCAAGATGTGGGCACCGGTGCGGCGACGCTGAAGGTCCTCTACAGCCTGCCCAGCAGCCCGGCGATGGTGAGCCTGTCGGGCACGGTGATTGATCCGAAGGCCAAACTGAACGAGTCCAGCATCAACATTGGCGAAGTGAAAGAAGGCCAAAGCGGAACGGGCACGGTGACGCTGACTAGCACGGGCGTGACGCCATCGCGATCAACAACATCAGCATTAGTGGAAATTCGGACTTCAGAGAAAGCAATGCCTGTCCGAGTTCGCTGAACCCGAACACTTCGTGCACGATCACTGTAACGTTCAAGCCCACGCCCAGCGCAATCGTAATCGCGATAATCGCTGTCAACCCCGGAGACTTTCTCAACGCTCGCAATCCATAGCGAATGTCCTGTAGCAAAGTTTCCGTGCAAGCCCCCCACACTTTTTACGTGATCTCACAAAGGCACTTTTCGCGCCACAATCATCGGGATGTGGGCGGTCTCTTTATGGTGAAATATGCTCCGAGGCGATGCTAACAAATACGAGGTTTTGTCCGAAATTGAGAAGGCTCTGTCGAAACTGAACAGTGATTTCCAAGCGAGTCGAGAAGGATGAGCAAGTGGATCTCTCAGAACCCCTACTCGAACTCACGGTGGATTAGGATGGATCCCGGCAGGAACTCTTCTGCCGTATGGGGTGCAACGTGGCCGCTACATCTCCGAGGCATGTAGAACTCATCCCATCTGATTTCGCCAGTTGATTCCTGACGGCAAGATCTCCTATTGCCAGAAGACGGTAATTTGTATGCTTATGCGGTTCCTGCAATTGAAAACTAAATTTCCGAAGGAGATTCTCCGATGGCTTCGTTGTCGGATGCAAGAGTCAAGCACTTGCTGGAAAGCAGATATATCGCATCCTTTGCCACACACAACCCGAACGGCTCAATCCATATCGTCGCGGTGTGGTTCTGGTTCGACGGCAGCGACATTGTTACGGCCTCGCGGAGCCGAGCAAAGCCCGAAACCTTCAGACAAATCGGGAAGTGTCTCTGATGGTCGATTCTCGTGACCCCGCCGCGTCCTACGGAGTTACCGTCACGGGCAGTGCGCAGGTACTTAGCGGCGAGTCATCTCAGCCATGCAACAGGGAGATTCATCGCAAGTACCTAAGCGATGCTGCGTTGCCGGACCCGAAGATGGGTCCCGTGTTTGCAGGATGGGATGACGTTACAGTCCGACTTGTGCCGACTTCTGTGATCTTGTGGGAGATGCGCGAGGCGGATCAGCACGTCTTTGGCAGCTCATTTAAGAACAATCCCACATTCCTGCTGCCGCTAGAGCGGTAAATTGGCAAGAAATCCCGATCGAGCTCATTGACCCGTTCTGCGTGCAATCGCAGTTCGCGCCAGACAGAGGCATCCATGTAAGGTCATTATGGATGTACTCGTTCAGACTCAGAAAAACAAAGCTATTCCGTGCGGAGCGCCTGCATCGGTTCGATCGAAGCGGCGCGGCGCGCAGGGATGAATCCTGCCGCACTGGCGCATAGCGCGAGCATTAAGGTCGCGCCGGCCAGCGCGAGCGGATCGTAACCGCCGACTCCGTAGAGCAGGCTTGCCATCAGGTGACCGGCAAACAGCGCCGCGGGAATGCCCAGACCAAGGCCAATAAGAATCTGCGAGAGCCCGCCGCGTAATACCAGAGCCAGCACGCCCGATCGCGTAGCCCCCAACGCCATTCGGACGCCGATCTCGCTGGTGCGGCGGGCCACGAAGTAAGACATCACGCCGTAGAGTCCAACCGAAGCCAGAATGAGCGCCAGGATACCGAAGAGGCTGGTAAGCTGAGCAATAATGCGCTCTTCATCAAAGTTACCAGCCACCTGCGAATCGAATGACTGAAGATTGACCACGGTCAGATTGGGATCGATGTCTGCCAGGGTGCGACGAACAAGTCCCTCAACGTTCTGCTCGGGTGCGTTGAAATTGAGAACCATTGAATTGATAAACAGCGATCGCGTTTCGGCCCAAACCATCTCCGGCACCTGAAAGCCGGTGTATTGCTGATTGAGCGGGCGCAGGAAGACCGGGCGGGCGGGATCGCGCGGGTGGTTCATCTTGAAATCCGCAAAGACGCCCACGATCTCAAAAGCCCCCGAGTCCTTGGGCAGGATGCCCATGCCGAAATGCTGGCCTATCGGATCCTGGTTGGGAAAAAAGCGTTTGGCGAAAGTCTGGTTCACCACAGCGACCAGCTGTGAAGTTGCCGTGTCCTGGTCAGTGAGTCCGCGGCCACGCAGAACGGGGACGCCGATAGCATCGAGGAAGCGGGGACTCACGCGATCCCATACGGCGCTGCACTTCTCGTCGGGATGCGGAGCGGGATGTCCCTGCTGGATCACGCACTCATCCCAGTTGTCGCCTTCCAGCGGGCTGTAGAGCGCCATACCGACGCTGGCCGCGCCGGGCAGCGCGGAAAAACGATCTTCGAGCTCGCGGTAGAGCGCAGGAAGTTTTTCGGCCGTGTACCCGGCGCCTTGCAGATCGAGGTGCAATACGTAACGGTTCGCAGTAGCGACGCCAAAATTCTGATGCTCCAGGTTCGCGAGCGACCTGGTCATCAGGATCGCTCCCGCGAGCAGCACCACCGACAATGCCGCCTGCACGACGACCAGCGCCTGCTGTGGCAGCGAAGAGTGGTCGCGCGTGGAGCGGTTCACCCCGCGGAGCGCCTCGGCCGGCTGTGCGTGCGACGACAACCACGCGGGAGCTGTTCCAAAGAGGACACCGGTGACCAGCGAGACAAGAAACGCGAATCCAAGCACAGATAGCGATGGGCTCGCGTCGATAGGCATGTTCTTGGCATTTGGAAAGGCGAGCGCCAGAATCATATGCGAGCCGGCATAGGCGACTGCTAATCCGACCAGCCCGCCTGTGCAGCTCAGCAATAGGCTCTCGGTAAGAATCTGGCGGATCAGGTGGCGACGCCCTGCACCCAGTGCGGTGCGCACTGCCATATCCGCGCGCCGCGTGGTGGCGCGCGCCAGCAACAGGTTGGCGATGTTGGCACAGGCAATGAGCAGAACGAAGCTGGAGAGGATCATCGTCATCTTCAAGCCCTTGCCCACTTCCTGTTGCAGATTCTGGATACCGCCTCCGCCGGGCACAATCACCACATGCTGCTTGGGAATCTCGGCTGCCTCGGCATTGTTGATATACCTGGGACGCGTGGCCAACCATTGACGCAACGCCGCGGAAAGCTTGGCCTGCAATGGAACGATGTTGGTTCCCGGACGCACCCTGCCCAGTGGATAAAGCCAGTTGGAGTCCGGATGATGCAGGATAGAGTCTGGTCCCTCGATGTAGGGCTCACTCGAGAGAGGCATCCAGAAAGCGGGCGGACGGTCAGAGACTCGGTCTCCGAAGAAACCGGGCGGGGCGATGCCGACGACGGTGAAAGGCCGGGCCTGAATGAAGATGGTGGATCCGATGAGCGCTGGATCGGCGGCGAACTCCGTCTGCCACGCGCCGGAGCGGCTGAGGGAGTGTCGTCGACGTCGCTGAGCGGACGGCCGGTATAGGCGCTCAGCCCCAGGGTGGAGAAGTAGTTGCCCGAGACGAATTCTCCGCGCAACGACTTCGCGAGTGCGTTGCCACGGCGAACAGTGAACTCCTCCTCTGCGGACTGCATCGCGGCCAGTTGCTCGAACTCCGGCGCGGAGTCCTTAAATTGCCGGTAAAGGTCGTAGGAGAAGAGGTCGAAATCGCCGTTGTCGCCCTGAATACCACCGTTGACACAACAATTGTCGGTGTCACCGATGCGGTAAAGCCTTGCCGGATCGGCCACTGGCAGCGAGCGTAACAGGATGCCATGGACCAGCGTGAAGATGGCGGTATTGGCGCCGATGCCAAGCGCCAGCGTAATCACCGCCGTAATCGTGAACCCCGGCGCCTTGCGTAATTGGTGCAAGGCATAACGCAGATCCTGATACAAGGTCTCCATACAAAGCCTCCATACAAAGCCTCTACCACGTTTAACGTGTTCCAGGCGCCTGAAGTTCCAAACTGTGTTGCATGGAGGTGGTTTTGTTTTAGGGAGAAATACTCTCTCGATGCGATCCCTCGATACAGTCTTTGTCCGAAATCGAAAACTGCTGTCCAAGATCGAACACCAGCCTGTGTCTGGAAACTGATGATAATGTATGGTCCGCCGCCAGACTGCAAGAGGTTTGAAGTTGGTGCGAAGCAAGGGAAGGAACTGTCGGTCGAGGGCAGCTTCGGCGAAGCCAATGCAGCCAAGGAGAGTTGGTTCGCTATGCTTCTCTCAGCGCAATCATTGGGTCCACTTTCGTCGCGCGCCGGGCTGGAAGGTAGCTGGCTAGAACGGCAACGGCAAACAAAAGTAGAGGTACGATCAGAAACACAGCCGGATCATGGGGGCGCACCCCATAGAGCAAACTTGCCATCATGGACGCAGTCGATGCAGAAACAACCACTCCGGCAGCGATTCCCACACCAGCAAGCGCGACACCTTTGCGTAAGAACAGTTTCAAAATGTCGTCCCGCCGGGCGCCCAAGGCCATGCGCAGACCGATCTCCTGGGATCTTTGCCCTACCATATAAGCCAACAAGCCGTAAATTCCGATGGAAGCAAGAAGCACCGCCAGTCCGGCAAATCCGCCCACCAGATCGGCAGAAAAACGGCGTGAAGCCAGTGACCGATCAAGGATGTCGTTCATAGAAGAAACATTAAATACCGGCAAGCCGGGATCAATGCTCTGGATTTCATGCCGAATCTGTGGTTCGAGCTGGGTCGCGGGCAGAGACGTCCGAAACACCACGCTCAGTCCATGGATGGAATCTTGATAGGTCGAAACATAGATGTGGGGAACGCCATCGATGTCGAGACCGTCACTCTTGATATCCTTAATAATACCCACGACGGTCGTCCATGGCTTGGTAGGGTCTTTTCCGAACCGCACTTGGCGGCCCAGCGGATCGCGAGTTGGCCAATACTTACGAGCGGTGCTTTCATCAATGATGGCCACCAGCGGTTTGCCGTCTTCATCGCCCTCGGTGAATGAGCGGCCGCGTAGGAGCGTCGCCTGCAACACCTCAAAATAATCGGGGCTTATCCGAATTCTCTCGGCGCGCAGATCCTGCGAGGACTCGACCGGTCTATCTTCAATCGCTAAACCTTCAATCGCTAAGCCACCGACCGCGTTGGGGTTGCTATTGGTGGTCGGTAGAGATGAGGTGATTGCGGCGAGTTCTACTCCCGGAATTGCCTTCATGCGCCGCAGCAACTCACGATCAAAGGTGGCTCTGCGAGGAATGTCAAGATACGGATCCATCTCCGGTTCGTTGGGTTCTCCTAGCCACGTGTTTGCCGTGACAACTTGAGTTGGATTAAAGCCTGGATTTTCCTGCAACAGATCCCGCAGCGTACGCAGCAGCAAGCCGGCTCCCACCATCAGTATCACGGCGAACGCCAGTTCAGAGACGATGAGAACATCCCGCAAGCGGCCGGTCTTAGTGCTGTAGCCGGACCCTCGACCACCTTCACGAATGGCCGAGGAGAGAGCGACTTTTGCCGAATGAAGCGCTGGAGCAAGTCCAAACACTAAGCCGGTCAGAATGGAAATCACCAGAGCGAACGCCAGCACCACCCAGTCGATTCGTACTTCGTTGAGCCGGGGAACGTTCGCTGGCACAAAGCGCAGGATGAAACCCAAAGTACCCACTGCGGTTGCGATTCCCGCAGCACCGCCGATGAGCGACAGCAGCATGGACTCGGTCAGCATCTGGCGCACCATGCGGCCGCGGCTCGCCCCCAGCGCTAACCGCACCGCCATCTCTTGTTGTCGCCCCGAAGCCCGCGCCAAGAGGAGATTGGCAATGTTCAACGATACGATGAAAACGATCAGGATTACCGCACCCAGTAAAACCAGCAGCATGGGCCGAACATTGCCTACCAAAGTTTCTTGCAATGGTTGAATCTCAATTGTCCATTGCGCCTGCGGCGGGTAATCGGTGGGAAAGTCGTGGCGTAATTGGGCAGCCATGGCAATGAGCCGCGCCTGAGCTTGCGCCAGTGTCAGGCCAGGCTTAAGTCGTCCGATTCCATTTATTAAAACACGGTTACCACGTATTGGCGGGGGAAAGGGATCTGCGCTGAATCCGCCGGCGCCAACACTTCAGCGTCGCCGGAAATCGTCGGTCCAGGATGGCGAAATCCGCGCGGCAGAACCCCAATAATTGTAAGGGGATCATTGTCGATCCGGATGGTACGGCCGAGAACATTCGGATCGGCGCCATAGGCACGGCGCCACAGGCCATCGCTGATCACGGCCTCTGCAGCGAAACCGGGCACGAAGTCCTGCGGACCATACAACCGTCCAATTTGCGGGATCACACCCAACATGGAAAAGTAGCTAAAACTGGCATTGACCCCCTCGACACGCTCGGGCTGTTTGGCGCCGGTCAAATTCTCGCTACCCTCGAAGATCGGGGTCACATCTTCAAACACACCCGCTCGCGTCTGCAGGTCATCCAGTTCGGGCTTGGAAAACCTGACGTCCCGCAATCCTACGCCGGGCTCGTTAAAGAAGATTCGTACCAAACGATCGGGATCGCGGTAGGGCAGAGAGCGCAGCAACACGGCATTCACGATGCTGAAAATGGCCGTGTTGGCTCCCACGCCCAGAGCCAGCGTCAGGACAGCCACGATCGTGAAGGTGGGCTTCTTGACCAGCATGCGCAAACCATAGCGAACATCCTGAAGTAAAGTCTCCATGTGGACACTACCTCTCGGCTTCCTGGCTGCTAACTCTCCGTTAGACGTAATGCTACCCGCGAAGTTTTGAGCAATATTCAGACTAGAAGCGAAAACGACTACGCTACTGAAAAGATTGATCCAAACATTTGCGAAGGCCCCTGTTATGACACGACACCGTCCGTTTCCGAAAACGGGATGTCCGTTATTGGGCAGCCATATCTGAATCAGGTCCTTTCTTGGCGAGTCGACCTATCGCTTGATGTAGCGGTCCAGCCCATGGGGACTACCCATTCGCAACCGGTTCTCTAGGACAGCAGGATGACGGGTGACTGACGAACCACTCTTATCTAACACCGTAAGGTGGACCATCCGTCCAAAAGTGTCGGAACAGGTGGAGTCACGCGAGTCTCTGCGTTACGATTGGTCCCACGTAATCCTTGCATGGAGACAGGAGACAGCATGGGGACGCTGATTCAGGACTTGCGTTACGGCCTGCGCATGCTGCGCAAATCCCCCGGCTTTACCGCATGCGCAATCTTCACGCTCGCACTCGGCATCGGCGCAAATACCGCAATTTTTTCTGTAGTCAACGCGGTTCTGCTCCAGCCGCTGCCGTACCCACATGCCTCGCAGCTTGCCTTACTGCCTGAGGCCAATCTGAAGCAGGGAATCACAGACGCCGGGATGTCGTATCAGAGCCTGCTTGAATTGCGGGTCAACAGTCACGTCTTTAACGCCATCGCTGGCTTGGCAAGCCACTCCCTCACGCTTGCAGGCCGCCGAGAGCCCTCCGAGGCGAGAACCATTGTTGTAACCCAGAACTTCTTTTCTGTCTTCGGCACGAAACCTCTGTTGGGCCGCACATTGCTTCCCAGCGATGGCGAATGGTGTTGTAAAGGCAATGGTGTCTCTTCCACAATTCCAAATATTCCACAAGTTTGAGTTGTGAACATCTTTGCGGTCGCTCCCGAGTGACGAGCTACTCTTACCTAATTCGGTAAAGGAAGGGTTGCCGACCAGGACTAAGCCGCTGGTGCGGCGGACGCTACGCGTGGGGTGAACCCGGAGATTTCCAGCACTGCTGACGTAGTGTGGGTCACAGAGAAAGGAGACTCCCTGTGACCCGCTTACGAAAGATGATGCTGGAGGAACTCCAGCGCCGCAACTACTCCGAGATCACAACTCGGAAGTACTTGCAGTACGTGACTGCCTTCGCTCGCCATTTTGGCAAGTCCCCGGATCAGCTCGGGCCGAATGAGCTGCGAAGTTATCAAGCATACCTGCTCCAAGAGCGCAAAGTAACACCCGGCACTGCCGTGAACTGTGTGGCAGCGCTGCGGTTCTTCTTCGTTAAGACTCTCAAGCGACATCAGTTTCGGGAGTTCCTACCCTATCCCAAAGACCACCGCCGACTGCCAACGGTGCTCAGTCCAGAAGAAGTCTCGCGTTTGATCAACGCCGCCGGGACATTGTTTCGACGGACGTTGCTGATGACGCTGTACGGCACGGGCATGCGACGCTCCGAGTTGGCTCATCTCAAGGTTGGCGACATTGACAGCCAACGGATGATCATCCGGGTGGTAGCGGGCAAAGGCGGCAAAGATCGTGATTTGCCTCTCAGCCCAACCCTGCTGGAAACCCTACGCGAGTACTGGCGCTGGCGTAAGCCGAAGCTCTACATGTTTCCCACTCGAACTCGTGGCCTGCCAATGGAGGAGCCGATTTCCGACAAGACCGTCTGGATCGCATGCAGCGAGGCGGCACGTCGAGCCGGCATCAACAAACGCGTCACGCCGCATACGCTGCGCCACAGTTGGGCGACCCATTTGTTAGAAGCGGGCACCGATTTGCGCACGATCCAGGTTTTGCTCGGGCACGGCGATCTGGAAACCACCGCCCAGTATCTGCATCTTTCGCGACGGCACTTGCAGGCCGTCAGCAATCCGCTGGATGGTCTAACTTTGGCTGGCACCGAGAGCGTCAGTCGTAGCTTTAAGCGAAAAAAACAAGAATGACTCGGCCCACCCTTGAGGTGGCCGACATTCTGCGTACACAAGGCGATCGCTTTTTGGAGCGGTATCACTCGAGCTTTGGTTTTCAGCAGCTCAAAGCTTTTCGGGCCATTCTGCGTTGCCGTACGGCAGCGTTGGGCGGCCATCGCGATGCCTGCCTACGCTGTGGCTATCAGACCATCTCCTACAACTCGTGTCGAAATCGGCACTGCCCCAAGTGTCAAGCGCAGGCCCGCGAGCGCTGGTTGGCGGCACGCGAACGCGAACTCCTCGACACCAGCTATTTCCATGTCGTGTTCACCCTGCCTCACGAACTCAATGTGCTGGCCTTGGAAAACCCGCGTCTGTTTTACGATCTGCTGTTCACTGCCAGCGCACAAACCTTGCTGGAAATCGCATCCGATCCCAAGCATCTCGGAGCCGAGATCGGTGTCGTCGCGATCCTTCACACGTGGGGACAGAACCTGCTTTTGCATCCCCACATTCACTGTGTCATTCCTGCCGGCGGGCTCTCGCTCGATCATCGTCGATGGGTCCACCCACGATATCCTTTCTTCTTACCCGTCAAAGTCCTGAGTCGTGTCTTTCGCGGCAAGTTCCTCGCCGGCCTGAAACGCCTCCACCACCGCAAGAAGCTACAGTGCGCCGGCCCGGCTGCGGCCCTCGTCGATTACAAGCAGTTCGCAAAACTGCTGCGTCGTCTCCATCGCCACGACTGGGTGGTTTATGCCAAGCCCGCCTTCGGCGGCCCTATGCAGGTGTTGCGCTATCTCGGTCGCTACACCCATCGCGTGGCCATTTCCAATCATCGCTTGTTGGCCTTCGACCAAGAGCGCGTGACTTTCCGCTGGAAGGATTACGCCCACGGTAGCAAGCCCGGCACAATGACTCTTTGCGCCACCGAGTTCTTGCGCCGTTTCTTTCTGCACGTGCTGCCCAAAGGCTTCGTCCGCATCCGTCACTTCGGCTTTCTCGCCAATCGTTGGCGGGCTTCCCGCCTGGCATTGGGCCGACAGCTGCTCGCCTCCGGCAGCTCAACAGAGCAGCACGTTAAAGCACACGACGTGCCCGACAGCTCTTCTCTCTGGCACTGCCCGCGCTGCGGCGCATCGATGATTGTGATTCAGAGATTCACGGCTGCGGGACTATCAGCATGCACATACTTCGATTCTTCCTAACCCGTCCCTCAGCCGCGACCCAAGGAGGTGCTTCGGCACGCCAATGCATTCGTGTGCTCACCCGAGGTTCACGACGTCTCTCACCACCCTCCGCCAACACTTCTGCAGCTCTCTGCAGCACCACACACGCTTTCGATCGGCTCTTCCCGTGCCTACCCATCGACCTGTTCCGCCCCAAACCGCCCTTCAAATCCCATAGCGCACCGCGTCCGCCGCAAACACCAGCGGCTTCCTCCTAGTCTGCTTATCGAAAACGCCTCGGATCGAGTTCCACTTCGTTCTGAAAGTGTCCTGCCCGAGGCGTTTCCGATCAAGCCTAGCGACAATCCGGGAGTAAGTGACGAGAAGCGCGTTTATGAGGACTCAACTCATCTCCTGTCGCTTTGCCAAAAGCCGATAGAGCGCTATTCACGGGCGTCGCTCTTTCACTACCTTCACTACCTTTGCCGTTTCGTTTCTTTTCGTCAGGTAGATCAGCGTCGGCGAGGGAGTCTCTTTTCCGAGGCCTCGGATCCGGGTGGTTCACGGAACGGATCCACAGAAATGTGCTCGTAACACACTTCCAGCACGGTCAGGTATTCTGTGCCGCCTGGCAATTGAAGGACTACGCTGTCACCCGCTGCCGACTTCATCAACGCGCGCCCCAGAGGTGACACCCAACTGATGTGGTTGCGGTTGAGATCGATTTCGTCTGTGCCCACGATGCTCACAACTCGCGATACTCCCGCGGCATTGGCATAGCGCACGGTCGCTCCGAAGAATGCCCTCGTCGCCGCCTGCCCCGTTCTCGGAGCTTCCGGGTCCACCACCTCCGCGGCTTCGATTCGCCTCGTGAGAAAGCGAATCCGCCCATCGATCTGCCGCAGCCGCCGCTTGCCGTACTGATAGTCGGCGTTTTCACTGCGATCGCCGTTGCTGGCAGCCCACGCCACCACCTCCACCACGGCCGGGCGTTCCCTGGTGAGCAGAAACCGGTGCTCATCTTTGAGGCGCTCCAGCCCGCTCCGCGTTATGTAGTTCTTGCCTCGCGTCGCAGGCTCGTCCCTTTGTGGTTTTCTCGTAAACCCTTTTCGCATCTCGTAGTCTTTCCAGGGCGAATCCAGTTGGATGCCCCCAATGAAAGCGGATGAACGCCGATAGAAAACACTGTAGGTCATCCGCGTTCATGGGAGTTCATCTGCGGCCCTAACTGATTTTTTCACATCTTGTAGTCCTAAACGATCCTATCCATCATCTCGGACAAGTGCCGGCGAAGGCAGGAAAAAATCGCGCGACAATAGGTGTGGTCCACTAGTAACCTTGTCGGTTTTTCCAGGATTACGGGCAACTCTCACCTTACAGTCGCGGCGCTACTCTGATCATTGATCGGTGGCACGGAGGCCACCGGTCATGAAGCAGAAGCTAAGCTCCCAAAAAAGACGCAACAGTACCAGTCCATCCTTCGCTTGCTCGGTCCGGAACACGTCAAGGCCGCGGCGTTGAACAGCCTCAACTCAGCCGACGCAAAGCGGGGTTATCGTCACGCCATCGATGAGTTCTTTACTGGTATTGTTCGGAACCTCGCTTGGCCTTCAATACGATCGTGGTCTTGCGCTATCGCTCTCATCTCGAATCCCGTCAACTCGCCGCCGGAACCATCAATCTGCGTCGTGGTGCCGTTGCCGGCTCGCATACGAAGAAGCCGACTGTGGTCTTCTCAGCGCCGATTTGGCCCATGTTGCGTTGGAGAGCGTATGCGCGTCCGAGACCCGATGGGACAAGTTATATTCGACGTCGGTGGGATCGATGCCGTGAGATGTGCGCTTCGCAACTGTCTAGTCCCGGTGCCGCATTTTCCACAACCTTTCTGGAACCATTCCCGCTTCCGCTGCGAAAACAATATGAAAGTTGCCGCATCGAACTGAAAGAGATGACGATCCCCCACCAGCTCTCGACCCGTTCTGACGCTGAGCTCTTGCACCTTGCAGCAGGCGGGGAAGAGCAGGCCTTCTTGCGACTTTACAGAAGGCTAAAGGCTGGCATTTTTCGCTATGCGTTCTATATGAGTAGCTCGAGGGTGATCGCGGAGGAAGTCACGCAGGAGGTTTTCATTGCCTTGCTGAAAGACGCGCACAATTACAAAACAGAGCGTGGCGACGTCGTCGCTTTCGCGTTCGGCATCGCTCGCAATTTTATTCGGCGAATTCAGCGCCGCGACCGGCGTTATGGACCGTTCCCCGAAAAAGCGGCCCTCGCAGCATTGTCCGGCAAACTCATCTCCGAATCGGACGCCCTGCCAAAGCAAATGATCCGCAATGAACTGGCCGAACGTGTTCAGGCCGCGGTGGCTTCACTCCCGGATCACTATCGTCAAGTCGTCGTTTTATGCGATCTGTGCGAGCTGTCCTATGCCGAGACAGCTTCCCGCCTGGGTTGTGCTGTGGGAACGATCCGCTCGCGCCTTAATCGCGCGCGTGCTCTTCTCGCGGAAAAACTGAAGCCGCTTCGCAGCCCGCAACCGCGTATCGGAGCGGCTGGGCCGGAGGGATGTGTTATATGACCTGTCACGGACTTCGACTATATTTTGACGACGACTCCTTGCGTATGGATGCCGAGTTCTCCGGTGAGGCTGAGCATCTCGCCCACCGCGCAGAATGCGCTCGCTTCGTGGCTGCCCGGCGCGAACTCGGAGCCGGGCTGAGTCTCGTTCGCGAATCCGCCCGAGAACCTTCTGCCGCACTCGAGGCCGCTGTTCTGGAGAATTACCGCCGACAGATCACTGGCGATCTGCCAGTTGTAAGATCGAGGGGACGCGGATTCGACGTAATCTGCTGGACCACAGCGCTAGCCGTGGCGCTGGCTCTTGCGGCCGTTCTTCTTTTTCATCCCGCGCGGAGACTGGACACTTCGAACCTGAGAATAGAGTCGGCGGGGGCTTCAGTGGCGCAACCGGTCAGCTCGATGAAAGCAGCGAACAGGGTTCTCTGGACGAATACTGCTTCCTCGCAAGCGACGCGGCTCCCTTCTGCTCGAACACCGCGCCGGGTTCCTCAATGGGATGCCGCAAAGATTCCCGCTTCGGCAGAGTTTCGCAGCTTGATGTACTGTGATCCGATTAGCTGCGGGGGAGCCATGCAACTGATCCGCGTCCAATTGCCATCTTCGGCTGCTGCATTCGAGCCGGGTGCGGCCTTACCCAGTGGCGCGATTTTTGCGGACGTACTCGTCGGCTCCGACGGGATCGCTCGCGGCATTCGCGTCGTGCAATGAAAACGTTCTAATTTGCAGGAAGAAAAAGAAATCCTATGAAGTCCCCCAAACTTACGACTCTCGTCTCAATCTCGATCCTTGCCCTTACTACTGGCGTGGTCGCTCAAGGGCCGCCTGACCCGGTTCCGATGGTAGCTGGCGCTATGCAACTTCCTGGCAAAGGCGCAATGCTGGGCATGCATTTGGAAAACAACATGGATGCTGCTCCCGTCAAAGGCGCGCCGTTCTGTGCCACTGTCGCTACCGACCACACGCAGTCCTTCGTCGACGGCAACCGTATTCACACCGCCGAAAACTCAACTCTGTGTCGAGACAGCGAAGGCCGCATCCGCCGCGACGCCAGCTTGAATCTTCTCGGCGCCGGTCCGCAGACCTCGGCTCCCAAGTTGATCACGATTCTCGATCCAGTCGCGGGCGTGCGCTACATGCTCGACAGCGAAAACAAAATTGCACATAAGATGACTCTTCCGCCGCCCGGCAGCGCCCCTGACGGAGGTCTGCCGCCAAAAGGCGGACAAGTGTTCATAATGCGCAGTGCGGGTGGCACCGAAGAACCGGGCTTTTCGACCAACATAAACATGATGTACAAAAAAGCAGGGCAGGATTCCAACGCACCCGCTCCGACCACAGAGAGTCTTGGCGATCAGACGATCAATGGCATCCACGCCACCGGCACGCGCATGACGACGACGATTCCCACTGGAAAGATGGGCAATGACAAGCCGATCGTCGTCACTTCCGAACGCTGGTACTCCCCTGATCTGAAGGCGATCGTGATGACCAAGCACGACGATCCATGGGCCGGAGAGTTGAAGACAGAGTTCACCAGCGTCAACACCGCCGAGCCGGATCCGTCACTGTTCACGGTTCCCAGCGATCACAAAATCGTCGACGACAAGAACCGGCCGGTCACCATCCGTATGGTTGGCCCCGCTCCCCCCGCGGAATGATGGGTTCGGACTGGCTTTATGCTGCTGCCGATTTTGCTCAAAACGTCAACGATGCATGCTGCAACAAACATGGGCGTTCCAGCAGCTCACCTCCATGGGAGCGCGTTCGAACGACCATGGACGGCGCCCGTAGCGCTGCTCGTACATACGCTGGGATATCTGCTCGTAGCCGGACTGATCGCGTTGGTGCTCGGGTGTCTTTATCGCAAAAATCAGCAGCGTTCATCGGAGAGCCGAAAGCAACTCACAGAAAGCTTATATTATTCCGCTGAGAGTTGAGGGTTGCGGATTGCGGCGCGCTGACGCAAGGTTCTAAATGCGCGCAGATTTGTCATGCTGAAACAAAGCAATTCATGCTACAAACTACAAATGAAACGACATCCTTGTCTTCCTATCGTGTCATGTTTTTGTGTCTTCTGCTTTTCGCGCCAGCGACTGGATCGCTCGCACAGGCCGCACCCGCCGAGCAATCAGGAGCTGTAAGTATTGCAATGGTGACAGCCATGCAACAGCAGAAGGCACTACTCCCTATCCATTGGGACGCGAAGAAGGGCAATTTGTTTCTCGGCGTACCACTCGCCCAGAAGGGCGGAACAGCTTCGCCCCAGTACATCCTGAATGACTCGCTACCATACGGTGTGGGGCAAAACGATTTAGGCATGGATCGTGGGCAGATCGACGTTTTTTCCCAAGTCAGCCTGAGTAGGGGACCGAGATTGGTTCACTTTGAACGCGTAGGGCCCAAACTGCTGCTGGTTCAAGAAAACACGAGGTTCCGAACGGTTTCTGCTGACCCGCCGGAACAGCTCGCGGTTCAACAGTCTTTCCCCTCTTCCGTCCTCGCGGGGTTCGAGATTGCAGGAGAAATTGACGGTTTTGTCGTCGTGAATGCGACCAAGTACTTCCTCTCAGACATTCACTGCATTGCAGAGACACTTGCGGCGGCAAAGCAAGGAACCTACGGCGTGGATGAAGCGCGATCCACCATACTTCCCGAAAATTCGAAGGCCTTCCCAGAGAACACTGAGGTTGAGGCCGAGTTGACCTTTGTCAGCGCAGATCCAAGCAAAGCGAAAATTCTTGCCGATGTGGCACCTGAGGTTCATTCCTTTACCGTACATGTACGGCAGAGCTTTTTGAAACTGCCAGAACCGGGCTTTATTCCCCGCCGCTTTTCACCCCGTTCTGGTTATTTCGACATGAGCTACCGCGACGTGAATACGCCGCTGGGTGTTGCAGTCGATCAGCAGTTCATCACTCGTCATCGATTGCAAAAAAAAGATCCTACGTGCCGCGAAAACTGCGAAGCGGTTCAACCAATCCGTTACTACGTAGACCGCGGTGCTCCTGAACCTCTGCGCTCAGCGCTCGTAGAAGGATGCCGCTGGTGGGATGAGGCTTTCCATGCTGCAGGTTGGGCCAAGGGCACGTTTCAGGTGGATCTGCTCCCTCCGGACGCCGATCCGATGGACTCCCGCTACAACATCATCCAGTGGGTGCATCGGGAAAACCGTGGCTGGAGTTATGGTGACGAAATCGCCGACCCGCGGACCGGGGAAATTCTGAAAGGCAACGTCACTCTGGGTAGCCTGCGGGGACGCCAGGATTATTTATTGGCCGAGGCGCTGCTCGCCCCCTACAAGGACGGCAAGGTGCCGGACCCTGAGCATGATGAAGCTTTGGCGATGGCGCTGGCGCGCATACGCCAGCTTGCAGCGCATGAGACAGGTCATACTCTTGGCCTGGTGCACAATTACGCAGCGAGTACGATGCCACATACGCCGGACGAGACCATGAGCGTAATGGAGTATCCACACCCGTGGATAAGCCTGAACAAGAACGGCGTCCCTGATCTAAGTCACGCCTACCCTGTCGGAATCGGTGTTTGGGACAAAGTTGCCATCAATTACGGCTACCGCGAGTTTGACGTTGACGGCAGGCCAGTGGAAGACTCTGCCGCATTGGAAAAAATCCTCCGCTCAGCGGAGGCGAAGGGCGTGGTCTTTCTGAGCGATGATGATGCGCGACCCGCTGGCTCCGCCAGCCCCATCGCCCACTTGTGGGACAACGGACGAGATGCCGCCGACGAACTGAACCGCATCCTCGAAATTCGCGCAGCGGCGCTGAAGCGCTTCGGTGAAGACACCATCCGTCCGGGAACGCCAACAGCCCAGATGGAAGACACCCTAGTCCCGCTCTACCTGCTGCACCGCTACCAAGCCGAGGCTGCGACCAAGATCATAGGCGGGCTCGACTATCGTTACACTGTTCGCGGCGACGGGCAAAAGGGACAAGAGATCGTTCCTGCTGTTGAGCAGCGCAAGGCGCTGGCCGCCGTTGTAAAGACGCTTTCGCCGGAAGTCTTGACTCTGCCAGAAGCGCTTCTACGCCAGCTGCCACCGCGGGCACCGGGGATGGCTAGAACGGCCGATGAGCCAAGAACCGTGGAGAGCTTTCCTTCGCATACCGCACTTACCTTTGACCCGATCGCAACCGCCGAGGGAGCAGCAGACCTGACCCTCGCTGTTTTGTTAATGCCCGCACGTGCGAATCGCCTGGTTGAATACCATGCTCGCGACGCCTCGGAACCCACGCTCGATGAAGTAATCGACGCTGTGCTCAAGTCGGCGAGTTCTGAGAATTCGAACGACGGCCTTGCCGGTGTGGTGAGCACCGCCGTGAAAGCTCGCATCGTTGAAGCGCTCTTCCGGCTCGCTGCTGATCCAGAAACCTCGTTTGCGGCGCGTTCGCTGGTAACAACAAAACTTCACGTCATAGCAGAATCGCAACTGCCGGACGCGTGTGGGAATCAGATTAAGCGTCGCATCGCCGACTTCGAGCGCGACCCGCAGAAGTTCAAGCCTCAGCAGCTTGTGAAGATGCCTCCAGGCAGCCCAATCGGAGACGATGAGAAGTTGTAGATTGGCTCTTGTTAGAAGAGCGCAGAGGCTTTCGCAGGGTTGTATACGCTCCTCCGAGTAGTGCGACATTTCTTTCTCACCATTGATCTCATACATAGTTCCCCGAACACGGACGAACCGAGGTTAACAGGAGCAATGCTGGCCCGACGCTCTCAATGAGTGCTTCAACCTTTTCCTGTTGGGTAGGCCATGTTGCATTGAAGCCAGAGCCTTTTTTCAGATGGATGAAAAGGCGTATGTTGTGGTGCTTCCCATTCGCGACGTTGGGAAGCTTTTGTACAAGGTCTAAAGGGTGCTCCCTGCTCCGATAGAAACGCGATAACCCTGCGGCACTTCTGTGCTTGCCTATTTCTATTAACTGTGGTTAACTATGTGGAATAATCGTTAGTTAATAGATGAAAACAGTGACACTTTGCCACTTCAGGATAGAGACGTGGGGTATTCATGACGCGGGCCGCGAATTTGGCTTTTGTTGTATTGACGGTGGTATGTCTTCTTCCAGCGGAAGCGCTCGCACAAGGCGAAACCACCAGCGCCATCGTTGGCCAAGTGCAAGACACAACTCACGCGGTTGTGCCAGGCGCCACTGTAACGATCACGAATCACGAGACCGGCCTGAAACGCAGCGTCCGCACCGATGACGCAGGACGGTTCAACTTTCCACAGCTAAAACCGGGCGTCTATTCGGTTAGGGCGGAAGCGCCAGGCTTCGATCCGGGGCAAAATGACAACGTCATCTCGGGCCTCGGCCAGAAACAAAGCGTAGATTTCACCCTCAAGGTGGCGCGGTCCAATGAAGCGGTTGAGGTAAGCAGCGAGGCCCCACTCATTAATCCGGAGAACGCCAACACATCTACAACTCTAAATGCGCCAGCGCTGGAGAACCTGCCGAATCCGGGAGGGGATCTGACCTACCCTCTGCAATTTGCGCCTGGAGCCCTGATCAATACCGCGGGTAGCAGTAACGATTTTGTTGGCGGCAGCAACGGGTACGGCAACGTTGAGTTCAACGGACTCCCCGCTCTCTCCAATGGCTACATCGTCGACGGGTTGGAGACGAACGACCCGCTCACCAATCTCAATAGCGGCCTGTCCACTAACCTTGTCCTGGGATTGAATTCGATTTCGGAAGTGACTGCCAACACACTTTCCTATTCGGTGGATCAAGGACGGTATGGAGCATCGCAAGTCGACTATGTCACCAAGTCCGGCACCAATCAGTTTCACGGGAACCTCTATGAGGTGTGGAATGGTTCGCTACTGAATGCGGCAGACTACTTCACCAATGCGACTCCGGGGAACCACAAGCCGAGGTCAACCGTGAATCACTTTGGGGGCAGTCTCGGCGGCCCGATTGCGCACGACAAGCTTTTTTTCTTCTTCGACAGCGAGTGGGTGCGTATCGCACTACCCATCGTCACACCCACGATTGTTCCAACTCCGGCATTCCAACAATACGTGTTACAGCAGCTTCCTTCTGCGTCGGTCCCGTTCTATCAGCAGATGTTTTCGCTGTATGAAAACACCACTGGCACACCGACCGCGATACTCGGATGCCCGCTTGGTGGCGCCGAGGATGGCTGCGCGAACCGGCAGAGCGTCTCGCATTCCAGCGACGACCACGAACAAGTGCAGACCGTCCGCATCGACTACAACATCAACGCGAGAGATACGGCATGGTTTCGTTTTCAGGCCGATACCGGCGTGCAAGCTGCCTATACGGATCCTATCAACTCTCTGTTTGATGCGCTGTCATCGCAGCCTCTCTACTCGTTTGCCGCAGGACACACACACGCCTTCTCGCAGAACTTGGTGAACTACTTCAATCCAGCGTTCTCTTGGTACGAGAGCTTGTTCGGACCGAGCAACCTTCAGAAGACTTTGTCGGCCTTTCCGATCGTGTTGCAGGGGACCGGCGCGAATGCCTTTACGCCCATGGGAGGTCTCGACAACACCTGGATCCAAGGCCGGCGCGCATCCCGCTTTTTCATCAACGACAACCTCGCCTGGAGTCGCGGCGCTCATGAACTGCGATTCGGAACGAATACCCGTATCTTCCGCCTGAACGACTACGACTTCGGAGAAGGCACAGTTCCAACGGTGACCTACGCAAATTTGCAGCAATTCATAGACGGAGTGGCGAACACCGCGTCGGAAGCTTTCCCTTCAAACACAAATGAACCCTTCAACTTTCTCAATCTCGATGTCTACGCGCAAGACACCTGGAAAGTGACTCGCACCCTAACCTGGACATTCGGCCTGCGCGACACATTCAACTCCAATCCGCTAAATCCGCACGATCAGGTCGCCCGTCTTCGCGGTTCCTTCAGTTCCATCTCGCATGATGTCAATCAACCGCTGAATCAGGCCATCCAGACTCATCTCGGCGATCTGTTCTCGTCGACACCGCTGGCCATTCTGCAACCAAGAACCGCGATTGCGTGGCAGTTCGAGCCAAAATCCGTGCTCCGCACCGGCTTTGGGATCTTCAGCGATATTTTGCCTGGCAGCGTGGCCGACCTGATCGGTGCTAATCCTCCATACGATAAGACGTTTCAGGGAGGTCTCCTCGGCACCGTGGGCGGTACAGCGATTGCGCCGGGAGTACCGAACAGTGCCGTCGACGCAACCGTAGCCGCCAATCAGATTTTTACGTCGGGATTTCCCCTGGGACAGCTTTCGTGCGCATCTCCACAGTCAAGTCCTGGAAACTGTATTCCTCCGGTAGCAATCACGGCCGTCCCGTATGGCAAACTCCACGCACCCTACTTCATGGAGTGGAGTCTGGGAATGGAGCATCAATTTGGCACAACGGCAAGTGTGCAAGCGCAGTACGTAGGCACGCGGGCCGTGAATCAACCGTATTCAAGCCAAGTCAACGGCTACCAGACCGTATGTCAGGGCTGTTTTGCGCCATTTCCGTACCTGCAGTCAACTGATCCGCGATTCGGCGCGGTGACACAGTTCTCCACCGGCGCGAACAGCCACTACAACGGTCTTCAACTTACTGCAATGAAGCGCCTCGGACACGGTCTGCAAGGGCAGATCAACTACACCTGGAGCCGTTGCATGGATACGGTCTCGAACGGAGGATTCCTTTCGTTTTCCGCAGGGGGGATTCTCTCGCCTCTGCCCGGAGACCTGGCCCGCGATTATGGTCCTTGCGACTATGACATCCGGCACAATCTCAACGCGCAATATGTTTATCAGCTGCCGGTCAAAGTGCGCAGTCATTCCCTGGGTTACGCGCTCAACGGCTGGCAGATTTCCGGAACCGCGTTCTGGCACAGCGGAGTGCCGTTCTCGGTGCTAAGCACGCCTTATTCAGCAAACGGAAATGGCATTGTGCAGGGCAGCGGGCCGCAGTTTGCCAGCGCCGTTCCCGGCGTTCCGCTGTACGAGCATCATCCAATTCCGGGCATAACTCAAGCAGGAACGATTCAGTGGCTTAATCCGGATGCGTTCGTGTCGGCGGTTGATCCGAGTACAGGGCAGTGCCATGGCGGCGATAACGCGGGAAATTGCCAATTCGGAAACCTCGGCCGTAACGCCCTGCGCGGTCCTGATTTTCTCTGGAGTGACTTCTACCTGACGAAATCGTTTCGCTTGAGCGAGCGCGTGAAGCTGCGGTTTGAGGGGCAGTTCTTTAATGTTTTCAACCATCCGAATTTCGCGCTGCCAAGCATGGTTCAGGCCGGCATTCCAGGAAATCCTTCCACGCAGAGTGGATTTGGAGCGCTCACGTCCGCGACGTCTCCACCGACGGGCTTGCTGGGTGTCGGACTCGGTGGCGACAGCAGTCCACGCATGATCGCCTTCCAGGCGCGGGTGGAGTTCTAAGCGTACACGGCGATTCTGACCTCAACCACTTACCGCGCAAGTGGTCATGTTTTTTAAAAAGGGGTTAGGGGTCAGAGCTTGGGTGGGCAAAACCAGGCAAGAACGTTTATAACCCCGTTGCTACTACTGACGGCAACCAGGGCGACGTTCGCATAGACCACCGGTTCAGCAGACACGACCACCTCTTTGGCCACGCTTCGGTTGAGGACCATGTCCAGTACAATCCGCCGCCCTCACCGGGTTTGGCCGAAGGGGTGCTGTGGCGGCAACTATAATATGCGCGAACAGAACCACGCCGCCGGTGGCTTTGACTTACTTGTGGCCGACCCGCTCTTCGATCTTAGAAACGAATTTCGGGGTGTGGCTTTTCATTAGCTGCTGAACACCAGGCCCGAACTCGTGCCACAGGTTCATCCCCACGTCGTTGCCAACGGTCGATCCAAAATCGCTGAAAGGCGCCCCCAAAGGCCGCCTCCAATATGGACGGGACGCAGTGGCCGCTGCCACCGAAGTCAGCGCCCGCAGGAGATATGAAGTGTTCAGCCTGCCCTTTCCTGAGTCATCCCTCGTGACAAGAATGCGCGACGCCGCATACTCGGCCCTGGCCATCAGGCTTTCGCTGATCCGAGTGTGATAACTCGATTGCTCCATTGGCGCCGGCGGTTGCAGGTACTTACCAATAATCGCGTTCGAGTCTGATCGACTAGAAACCGCCTCGTTAAATGCGGCGAACCCACCTCGGCGCATTAGCACCGCGTCGATGCCCATCGCGCGAATTTTCGAAGATGAGCTTGCTCCCAGGATGAGAAGGTTGAGGTTACGTTCCTGAGTTGTAACTTGCTTCGAAGGAGCATCCGGCAGGGATTGACGGGCATTCTGGCAAAGGGCGCCGCAAGCAGCGACCAAGATAAAGGCAACCACTCCAACGGGTGCAATTCGCTTTACCATCCCTACTCCCAGGAACCGCCGACTTCTACTCTTCCTGACGAGCCGCCGCGAGCCTATCTCTAAGTAGCACTCCAGTCGCCGCTAGTGTGAGCCGCAATGCTCATCTTGCAAGACCTAGCATTAGTTGAAGAATCAAGAGGTTGGGTTGCGAGGCAAACTATGCCTCGCGTCCACAACAAAGGCAATGCAGGCAGTCTTATCTAGGAGTTACGGCCCGACGAAACGGTAGCACGCACATCCAGCCACCAGTCGGAGATTGCAGCCTTGGAACTCGTACGTTGTGGGCCCGCCTCACGCGGCAATCGAAAGTGTTGAACAAAAAGGGGCAAAGTCTTTCACTCCCCGACCTCTTACTCGCTCCGAAATCAGAATCGTTCAACCCAAGCTCCTCACAGAAAACCATCACCTCAGGCGTAACTTCGGTAACACGCGCCTAACGTTCCGGCGAAGGCTCGCTGGCTTTGCCGTCTGCGTTGTAGGCGATTACACGGTACTTGGTGGCGAACAAGGACAGCAGCGAAATATTCGAGGCCTTTTCGTCCACCCATGGAGTATCGGCGTCCGTGGCGCATCGATCGCAAACTGTCTCCCGGGGGGCTGAATCGCTGCTCCGGCGCTGCACCGTGTAAACGACTGCCCCGGCCGAACCGTGCCATCCCAGTAGTCCAATGCCTTTGAACGTGATCACCGGCGGAGCTGGCACTGGATGCGGAGGAACTGAACTGCCTGCCATGGCATAAGCATGGTTGCGCAGTAATTCGGCGCGAGCCTGCATGTCTTCGGCAGAATCGACCAGCGTTTTGACTCCGCCATAGAATAGTGACCACCACTCACCCGTCTCGCCCCACTTGGCGTATGAAGCGCTCTTGGCTGGAGCGGAAATAAGTTGCCAGCCGAACTTGTCTGCGTGCGCCTGGAGGGCCCAATAGCCGTCACCAGAGATCTTCGGGTCCGACTCCAGGGTACTCAAGACGTTTTTCAAGTCCTCCCGCGAGGGCCAGTCGGTAACGTCCCAGCCGTACTCGTTGGCCACATACACCTTTCCTTTCGCTGTGACGAGGGCAGCATGCTTCGAAAACGTATCTGCCGTGGTCTTCTGGCCGAATCCAAAAAGTGCGTCCCAGTGCGGATAGTATTCTGATGTCGCAATGTGAGTAGTCTTGGCATCGAGCGCTCTCTGGTCAAAAAGGAAGAAGCCGCTGTTGTCTTCGTACAAATGTTTCTTGTCGATCGATTTGATAAAGGTTCCAATAGTATCGATCCAAGGGAGGTAAGGCTCTGCGCCGCCTGACGCCACAAATATGCCGCATACGTTGCAATTCTCCCAAGCCAGTATGGTGGGATCGTCCTTATATGCGAGTCCTGTGAACACATTCTTGTGGTTCAGTATGGCCCGAATGTGTTCTTCAAATTCAGCGATGATTTCCGGATCGGCAAAAAACTTCCTGTAATCCCGCTGGTCTTTCCACAACAAATACTCTCCTATGCCGCTCTGTTCGCAGTTCGAGCAGTCGCCGACCAGAGTGATGATCAGGCGAAGTCCACGTTCGTGTGCGGCCTTGATCGCATAATCAACGACTTCAAACGCTTGTGGATTGAAAACTCCCGCTGATGCAGAGATCGCATCCTACGCTATCGCCCAGAGTTTGCGAACGCACCACCCGCGCTCCCATCATCTTGGCGGTGTCGAGGACGTCGTCCACTTCAAGATGCGTAGGGTATCGAGGGCCCAGAGAATCGCCCGGACCATAGGCTTCAATTCCAAGCCACTCGATGTTCGGGCCGCTATAGCGAAAGTCTGTGCCTCCTAACGTCAGCTCCGTTCCGCGTCGCAGCACGAATTCATCGTTATGTGTGGTTTGTGCCGCATTCTGAGCACTCATCCTCGTTGCAATTATCGCCACGAGGGCCAAGGCCCCGAGCACGCATTTCGGTCTGATAATTCTCCCCATTTGTTCCTCCGGGTTAGCGACAATCCGGGAGTAAGTGACGAGAAGCGCGTTTGAACTAAGCCGCTAGCGCGGCGGACGCTGCCGCGTGCTCGAAGTAGGGGTCATTGGAGGTTCCAGACTGTCCAGACTCGCGAGGCTTGAGGAAGGATCGGTCTTGCGTTAGGATGAGGCAATCTGAGGCTAAGTATTCATGTTTAGATCGATGAGCATCAATAACTGCTGTTTTGGTAAAACCCGCTTCTGGCAAGGCTTTGCAAGGGAAAATCGATTGAAATCCCATAGGAAATCCCGCATCCGCCGCAAACGCTAGCGGCTCACTTCAAACGACCCTATCGAAACTGCCCCGATCACACGGACCTGCCATCCCCGCACTTCTGCTTCGGGGCCGTCCCGATAGGGATCTATCGTTTCTCAGGATTTATCCGAATGAGCATGGCACGGGGTTGTGGATCGCCTCACATGTCACGCATTTCCGCCGATTGTGTCAAGATCGGCAATCACTTCAGAGGGAATTTGAAGCATCGCAGACTGAAGATTCTCATGGAGATGCTCGAGGGAAGCTGTGCCGGGAATCAGCAGGATATTGGGCGAGCGCTGCAGAAGCCAGGCAAGCGCAACTTGCATGGGTGTGGCATCGAGCGGGCAGCACGAGCAGGCTGCCCAGGCTCTCGAGAAAATTTCGACGAGTCGACTGTTCCACCGCGCCTCCACGAAATCGCAGTCTATCAGTATTTGAAGGATATCCTTCATCTTGAAGCACGGAGAACCAGCATTTCGCACGAGTGACGGGCAACTCAGAAGTTGGGCTTGGATCACTTACGACCGATCAGTCGTAGCATCTCGAATCGCCTCATGATTTTCAAATCGAAGCGCTCTCATCGTTAACGCAACCGGCGGATAAACAGCGAGTGCCGTTCCGAACGGTAAACACCGATGACGTAAATTACCGGTTGGTTTTTTGACGAATAAATAACCTGTCGAATGCGCAGCAAAGGCGCACCCGCCCGCAGGTTCAACAGCTGAGCCACGCGGCCCTCGGCAACGGTCGCGTCCACCTCCTCATCAGCGTATGCCAGTTCAATGCCGTAATCGTGCTCGAGCAAGGCGAAGAGCGAGACGCGCCCTAGCGGAGCATTGACAAGATCAGCGAACTCGGTCGCCGGAAGGTAGCACGTCTCCATCGCAAATGGCTCGTCGGTGGTCAGCCGCACCCGTTCGATTTTGACCATGCGGCTCGTCGCGCTCTGGCCAAGCCGGGCCGCGATTTCCGGCTCGTCTTCCACAAGTTTCGCGTTAATGACTTTCGAGCTGGGAGTCAGGCCGCGGCTTGCCATCTGCTCGGTATAGCTCATGAGTTTGTTGAACTGAATGCGCGGCGGCGCGACAAAAGTGCCAGCGCCTCGGCGGCGCTCTACGACACCCTCCCGTTCAAGAGTTGCTAGAGCGTGGCGTGCCGTCATAAGACTCACGTTGTGGATTCGGGCAAGCTCGCGTTCGGAACTGACTGCATCGCCGGGTTTTAATTGCTTCACCTCGATACGCTGGCGGATCGCGCGCTGAATCTTCTGGTAGGCAGGCAAGCCATTTCGACGGCGGTCAGTCATAGGCACTCATCCTAATCGCATTGCGGGTTCCAGACATGGAAATTGCAGCCTTCATCTGCTATATAGCTGACAAATGCAAGAAAGTAAAGCCAGATTTGTACAGGTTGGAAAAGGAGGGATTAAAAGCCAATATTGAAGCTATATAGCTATGACGAATCGGGAAAAGTCCAGATTTTACCGGGAGGTAGAGCAGTTCGGCGCAGATTTCACATAAACCCTGTGGAAATCCCCATTGTGGGAGTCAAGTGAAGGCTTTATCCACTTTCCTGTAGGTTCTGACAAAAACGCTGACCGTCTATCTTTCTATATAGCACCTAAAAGTTTTTCGTTCGCCGTTCATTTTTTGCTTGACGGCGGAAAACAGACTGCTATATAGCATGTATGCATTAGATTGTGAGGTAAGAAAGTGTTTCCCTGGAGGGTTCTGTGATGAGAACAAAAAAGTCGCTGCCCGTCGCACTCGCGCTCTTCGCGGCCCTGACCTTGCTGAATGTGTCGCCCTCTCTGCTTTGGAGCCAGGAAGTGACCGCCAATATAGTAGGTACCGTGAGCGATCCGAGCGGCGCGCCTATCAGAGGGGCTACGGTCATGTCGACCGATGTGGATCGGGGAACGGTATCGACGACCGTCACCAACGACGATGGCGCCTACAACCTATTGCGCCTGCCGGTCGGCAGCTATCGGCTCAAGGTGACTTCGCAGGGTTTTCAAACCGTCGAACACGCCCCTTTCACGCTAGTGCTCAACCAGACAGCGCGAGTGGATGTTCAAATGACGATGGGAAAGGTCTCGACGTCGGTTGAGGTCATCAGTACGACGCCGTTGCTGCAGACCGAGGCGACTGACGTGAGCACAGTAATTGATTCCAACACCGCCGTGAGCATGCCGCTGGCCTCCCGCGATTACCTGCAACTCACTCTGCTCGCCCCCGGTGTCACCAATGTCGATCCGGATCAGATGCGGTCGCCGCAGGAGATGCTTAATGCCGGCCGTCCCTTCATCAACGGCAATCGCGAGCAGGCGAACGAATACCTGATCGATGGCGTGCTCAACAGCGAAGACAAGAACAACGAAGTCGGCTACACGCCCAACGTCGATGCCATTCAGGAATTCAACCTGATTACGCAGAATGCTTCTGCGGAGTTCGGCAATTATCAAGGCGGGGTGGTAAGCGTCAGCACGAAGTCGGGCACAAACAATTTCCACGGAGATTTGTATGAGTTCTTCCGCAGCGACTACCTTGATGCCAACCTGGCTTCTTCGGGATGGACTCAGGGGGTCGACGTGTGCTCCGCGCCCGGCGCAGTCTGCGTCAACGGAACCGTTCCCGGATTCAGCCCCAACGGCGAGACCAACAAGCCAGAATTGAGGTACAACCAATTCGGCGGCACGATCGGCGGTCCGATCATTAGGGATAAGCTGTTCTTCTTCGCGGATTACCAGGCCCAGCGTCTGGTGAATGCCAGTATAACTGGCGCCCAGGTTCTAACCGCGCAGGCGCGTAGCGGAGACTTTGGCCAGCTTTGCACGGGTTGGAGCGGAACTTTCAACAGTTCCGGTATCTGCACTGGCGCGACGCCACCGCCGGGTGTGTTGACCCAACTGGTTTACCCAAATGGCCCCAACGCAGGGCTGCCAATTCCCAACAACAATCTCGCGAATGCGGGATTCACGATCGACCCGGTCGCCGCGAAGCTGTTTGCCGACACCCAGTACTATCCTCTGCCTACACTCGACACGCTCAATACTAATAACTTGTTTTATAGAAGCGGAAATGATCTGAACAACAACCAAGGCGACCTGAAAATCGATTTCAACGCCTCGCAGAGAGACCATGTTTTTGGACGCTGGTCACAAATGGATCTTGTCCAGCCAACATTCACGGGCTGCGTTTTCTGCTTCAACGGCGCGGTCGAGGGCAGTGACGAGCCCGTCCGCAATGCCGTGGTCAACTGGACCCACACTTTCCGCTCCAACTTGCTCAACGAAGCTCGTATCGGCTTTAATGCCGTTCGATTCAATCAAAGCGAAACCCCGACGTCTGGACTGGGGAACATCAGTGAGACTCTCGGCATTGCAGGTGCGAACGTTCAGGCGCCGGGCCTGGTTGAGATGGATATCACGGGTAACAATACGGGAACGGCGAGTCTTGGACTTCGCAATCTCATCCAGGACTTTCACTCTACCCAAGGTCAAATCGAGGATAACCTGATCTATACTCGGGGACGACACCAGATCAAAACCGGCTTCCAGTTTGTGCGCGAACGCCAGGACTATATCTATCCGGGAAATAACGGCGCTCTGGGCTATTTCACCTTCACGCAGGCGACGGGATCCGGCCTTGCCGATTTCTGGTTGGGCAGCGTCGCGGGCGGAGCAGGTTCGGAGAGGGATACCGGCAGTCAACTTACTTCTCCCGCCATGCTTCGGGGAAATGTTTTCGCTGGGTTTGTGCAGGATGACTGGCGCGTGACTCCGACGTTCACGGTAAATCTGGGACTGCGCTTCGAAGACCATACTCCGCTTTACGAAACGAAAGGCCACGAGGTTAACTTCGGGCTTTATACGGGAACGATCTACACCCAGAACGGCGTTGACGGTACCGCGCAGTTCGGCAATAAGGCCCTTTACAACAATTATCTTGGAATTGGCGATTGGGAGCCGCGCATCGGGCTCGCCTGGGCGCCGGCAGTTCTGAATGGCAAAACCGTGTTTCGTGCCGGGTTTGCTATCTCTTCGTTCATGGAGGGCGGCGGCGGCAATGAAGAACTCACCCAGAATTTGCCCTTCGGTTTTCTCCAGCAACAGGCAGCCGGCGGGATCGGCACGATTCAGAATGGTTTTCCGGCGACGGCAGCCGCCGCCTGTGGGGGCGTCATTAACCAGGCCTGCTATGACGGCGTTCGCATTCGTGTCTTTAACCAGAACTTCAGACCGGCTTCAGTCAATCAGTGGAATGTCACCATTCAGCAGCAGTTCAGCAACACTCTAACTTTCCAAATTGGCTATGTCGGACAGCGGGGCGCGCACCTGCTCAACTTCGAAGACATCGCACAGTCGGTTCCCTTGGATGCACAAGGAAAGATCGCGGGACGCGGAGACCCAATCGTGACCCGGGAACCCGGGCCATTCCTTGGCGGAGCAACTCCGGGATCGCTCTATCTGGCAGATAATCCGCAATTCAATCCTGCCGGTTGCTCAACTACTCCGGCCACCGTAACGGGCAATCCTCCGTGCGGCGTAGAAACCCTGGCTGGAACCAACATGTCGAACTCCGATCAGGAATACAACGCGCTTCAAGCTGTTCTGCTAAAGCGCATGGGCCACGGCCTTGAAGCTCAGGTTTCTTATACCTGGTCGAAGTGCATGAGCAATTCTCCGGGATACTTTGGCGAGGGCTGGGGCAGCACGGGCGCCACCAGTTCGAGCGGACAGCCGGGCTGGGAAAACATCTACAATCCGCGTTTGGATTGGGGGCCGTGTTATTACGATCAAACCCACATCCTCACCAGCTACGTCACGTATGCGTTGCCATTTGGCCACGGCAAGCAGTTTGGCCACGACATGAATCCGGCGCTGAATGCGGTGCTTGGAAACTGGGAGATTGGAGGAATTGTCACCCTGCACACCGGCAATGCTTTGACTCTGAATAATTTTGGGGGCTGGGGCGTGGGTGGAAACTCTGACAATACCAACGGTGTCGATCCCGAAACGCTGGCTGGACTGCCGGACTGCAACGGTCCAATCAATCTGCAAAAGCAAACTGTACAGGCGTCGAGTGGGGCGCCTGGGTATATTCAATGGCTGCCAAACTCGATCACAGGACCCGCCCAGCCGGCGGCAGCGAACACATTTGGCACCTGCGGAGTTGGCAACGTTCGTGGCCCGTCCTATGCCAATGTGGATTTGAGTTTGCACAAGGACATTCCTATCACCGAAAACAAAAGGCTGGAATTCCGCTTCGAAGCGCTCAACGCCTTGAACCATCCGGTCTGGGATTTCTCGGGTGGACCGGATAATGGATCATTTGATCCGGGCACATGGACGGTTAGTCCCACGGGAGTCCCACAGACTACCAACCCCACGTTCGGCAAGATAACCGGTTCGCAAGGAGCACGTGAGCTCCAGTTAGCTTTGAAGTTTTATTTCTAGCCGAGCGAGTGGCATTTGAAAACGCGGCAGGCGCTGGGAGTGAGCCTGCCGTCTTTATTTTTTTCAAGACTAGTCCAACTTGCTTTTTCGCGTTGACTCGAAGAGTGGAGCGAGCGGACAATAGCAGCCGTTTGGGGAGTTGAGGGAGTGGTTCAGCCTTAAGTCGTAAATATGTCTGCACGAGCTGATGCGGCTGAGAATCCTTGCGGTTATCTGTTTTTCCCCGCGCTTCTCCTAACCTTGATCAGGAAAGCCACTATTACTTCTCTGCTGGCGTCGTCCGTCGCAATCTGTGTTGCCTCTGCTTCCTTCGCTCAGAGGTCCCAGCCGGTTGGCATCTCAATGCCCACCGGCCAACGTCTTACGTCTTCCACCTGGTGGCCAACAAAAGGGGACGCAGCAGGAGAGAGTTATGTTGGCACGGCCGTGTGTGCGAGCTGCCATGGCCAAAAAGTCGCTAGCCAGCAAGCCAACGCGATGGCTCACGCGGCGGCTCGCGCTGGCGACGCGGATGTACTTCGCCAGCATGACTCTTTATCTTTTCGTGTTGGTCCCTACCGTGAAGAGATTGCGACCAAGGGCGGCAAGAGTATTCTCACAGTTAGCAGCGACGATAGTGCGCCTATCTCGGTGGAGCTGCTTTGGGCTTTCGGCGTCGGCCACATGGGTCAGACTTATATGTACGAGAGAAATGGCAGATACTACGAAAGCCATTTAAGTTTTTTCGCGTCTTCGAAAGGTCTCAACATTACGCCTGGGCAATCGACCGAAACCCCCGGCAGCGTGGAGGATGCTGCGGGACGCAGTATGACGCCTGATGATAGCCGGCGATGTTTTACGTGTCACACGACCGGTTCGGTCACGAAGAATGAATTTGATGCAATCGGCGCGACACTTGGCGTCACCTGCGAGGCGTGCCACGGACCGGGCGCTGCGCATGCCGCTGCCATGAAGTCGGATGGACCGCAACAGGGTGGGCAGACGATTATGAATCCGAAGAACCTGGATCCGGTCGAGTCGGTGGATTTCTGCGGCGCGTGCCACCGCACGTGGGAGGATGTTGTGACAAGCGGTTTCACACGAATTGGCACAGCGAATGCCCGCTTTGCGCCTTACCGGCTTGAAAACAGTAAGTGCTGGAGAAATCCGGACGCTCGTCTTGCCTGCGTGGCGTGCCACGATCCCCATCAGGCGCTGGAGCATAATCCAGCGGCCTACGATTCACGTTGCCTGCAGTGCCATATCAATCAGCGAGGAGCAAAGACAACCGCGGATCACCCTGGTGCGGCTTGTCGCGTAAGCACGAAGAATTGCACAACCTGTCATATGCCAAAAATTGAATCTCCGAGCCAGTATTCAACTTTTACCGACCACTGGATCCGCATTGTTCGCGCGGGGAAGCCTTATCCGAATTGACTGTCAGGTTATCAATTGCCCGGTTATCGATTGGTGGGTTATCAATCTGGAATTCGATCCGTGACTTTCTCGGCATATAATCGGCAAATGCCTCGTTGTTTTCAGTGTCTCGTCCTGTTTTTGTCTTTTTTATCGGCGATGGTTGTGACTGTGGATATGCATGGGCAGACCTCCACTGGCGCGGCGAAGGGTTCTGCAGCAACCGGTGGTGGCGAGGCTCAGCGCGGTCTGGCTTTGGCTGAGAGTGGTCACTGCAAAGAGGCTCTCCCATTGCTGAAGAGAGCCATCCGACAGGGCTCCGATAAGGATCTCAAGAAGAGGATTGGGCTCGACGGTTTGCATTGCGCTATGACCCAGGGCGTTCCTTATGAGGCGCTCGATTTTCTGGAGGTTCTAAGCCACGAATTTCCACGCGATCCAGAAGTACTCTATGTCGCGACACACGCGTATTCAGACCTGTCGATGCGAGCTTCGCAGGATCTGGCGCGCGAAGCGCCTTTTTCTTTTCAGGTTCACGAACTGAATGCGGAGGCACTGGAAATTCAGGGAAAGTGGGATGATGCGGCGGCAGAGTACCGGAAGATTTTAGAGATCAGTCCGATGTTGCGGGGGATTCACGCCCGCTTGGGACGCGCGCTTTTATCGAAATCGCAGCCTTCACCGGCGGAAGTGGAACAGGCGAGAAAAAACTTTCAGGAAGAACTTGAGATTGATCCGCGGAATGCGGTTGCGGAGTTTGTGCTGGGGCAATTGGCAGCCGACGCCAAGGATAACGCCACGGCGATCCAGCATTTTACGCGTGCCACCAAAATAGACAGCGGATTCATGGAAGCCTACCTCGGCTTGGGGACGGCATTGAACTCGGCAAAGCAGTTTGCCCAGGCAATTGCGCCGCTGGAGACTTATGAGAAGATGGCGCCGGATAGTCCAACTGGGCATTATCAACTTGCTGTCGCATATGCTGGCGCGGGTCGACGCGAAGACTCCAATCGCGAGGCTGCGCTGCAGAGGCAATCGTCAGAGGCGCTGGAGTCTGTGAAGCGAAAGGCGGCTACGGCGATGGAGAATCAATCCGGTTCCCCCCCACCGGAGCAAAAGTAAATGTTGTTCCGGCTGTCTTCTTCGGGGACGTCGTCGTTTGGGCCCGCGCTTTCGGGGAGAAGAAACTTTCTTCGAACATTATTTCTCCAAACATTGGCCGGAACGTTGGCGTTTCCCCGGCTAAAGCGGCTGGTATGGGCTGCGGATCCTCCAATTTATCCATTCTCGGAAGTCCCCGCCTCAGCGAGCGGGATCACCTGGACCCACACTGCAGGCAGTTCGGCGGAAAAATACCTCCCCGAATCAACCGGGGCGGGTTGCGCTTTTTTCGACTACGACAATGACGGATGGATGGATATTTATCTCGTCAATAGCGGCCCGTGCGATTTTTTTACTCCGGCGCATCCGTTGAGAAATGCGCTTTACCGCAATAATCGCGACGGCACTTTTACCGACGTGACCGAAAAGGCGGGCGTCCCCGGCGGAGGCTATGGCATGGGAGTGGCGGCGGGTGACTACAACGGGGATGGATTCCCTGACCTCTACGTGACCCAGTATGGCAGAAGTATTCTCTATCGGAACAATGGTGATGGCACCTTTACCGATGTAACGGAGAAGGCCGGCGTAGCCGCGCCCGGTTGGGCTTCGAGCGCCATCTGGTTCGATTTCGACAATGACGGACGTCTCGATCTTTTTGTGTGCAGATTTGTCGACTTCGACAAGTCGAAGCATCACCACTGTGGCGCTCCCAATCTGCCTGCGCTGGCCGGGCTGAACGAATACTGCTATCCCAAGGTTTATTCGCCGATGCCCAGCTGGCTTTTTCACAACAACGGTGACGGCACCTTTACCGATGTCAGCCAAAAAATGGGAATCACAGATAATCCGGGCAAATCCTGGGGAGTGGTGGCAACCGATATTAACAATGATGGCTGGGTCGATCTTTTTGTCGCGAACGATACGGTCGCCAATTTTCTATTCGCAAATCGACAGGGACGCCGCTTCGAGGAGATCGGTTTCACCAGCGGAGTTGGCTTCGGTGAAGGCGGAAAAGCGCGTTCGGGAATGGGAGTTGATTCCGCGGATTTTAATCAGGACGGCTGGATGGACCTGTTCGTGACGAATCTGAATCACGAATTTTACGGCTTCTACTTGAACCGGCACGATGAAACTTTCGACGACATTGCCGGCCCTTCGGGCATTGCCAATGCCACCAAACTCATGAGCGGATGGGGCCTCAAGTTTTTCGATTTTGACAACGACGGCAACATTGACCTTCTGATCGCGAACGGACATCCTGACGATCTGATCGAGAAAATTTACGACAACGTGACTTATCGCGAGCCGCTCCTCTTATTCCACAACAACGGAGCAGGGCTGACGAATATCAGTCGCGAGAGTGGTCCTGTCTTCTCGCGTGCGATGTCGGGCCGGGGGCTGGCGCTCGGCGATTTTAACAACGATGGAGCCGTGGATGTGCTGATTTCCAATAACGACGCCGCGCCCCTGCTCCTGAAGAACAACGCCGGCAAAGGAAGCCATTGGCTGGGGCTGAGCTTGACCGGAAAAACCTGCAACCGCGACGCCGTCGGCGCCCGCATTACCTGGCAGGCCGGAGATCTGAAACGCAGCACCATGAAGATCGGCGGAGGCAGCTATCTCTCATCTCACGATCCAAGAGTAGTGCTTGGCATAGGCGAGAGAAGCAAGATCGACTGGATCGAAGTAAGGTGGCCTAAACCGAGCACCGTGGTTCAGCGTTATACCGATTTGCCGATCGATCGCTATATTTCGCTCGTCGAAAGTCAGGAAAATGCGCCCGCTGCCCGAGGTCGAAGCCGAGATTAAAGACACCCTGAAATGTCTGGACATGATGCGCGAGAATTTAACAATAGCCCCAGGGCATCAAGCCCAAGCTCAGATATCTTCTGTCGCGCACCACTAACAACAAGGTCGAAGTTGCGACCACGGAAAAGCTCAACCCCGCGTTTAAGGTCCAGCGTGAGGCAATGTCCGCCGTCAAGAGTTTGAAGCCTGAGTCGCGAAACCAAATTCGACCAGCCCCATTGACTTGTGCTCATTTCAGAAACTCCGTGTGGGCATCCGCCTGCGAGTGGGATTCGATGGACGTGGATGAATGCGGATCAGCCCTTCGTTCGTCGAAATTTGCGGAATTGAGGCAAGGCCGTCGAAAGTGAAACACGAATTTTCACGAAGGTTTACGGTTGCACGTCGGGCTACGCTCTTTGCTTTGGTCTCTAGTTTTGGTATAGATCAAACGACGCATTCACTGAGCAGCTCTCATGCGGTCGATCTCAAAACGAATAGCTTGGCTTTCTCTGTTGATGACATTGTGGTCCGCATTAGCGTTTGCCATGCATCATCATTCGGATGTGAATGAGTCGGCCGCTTGCCAGGTTTGCATTGCGAGCGCATTCAGCAACGCCAGTAATCGCCTCCCCTACACCCAAGCCGGTATTTCAACGCTTGGCGACATTCCGTCCACAGACAGCCGTAGCGAAGCAATGCCTGATAGCGTTCGCCTTGTGTGTCCGCCCGCCTCCTGGCGTCTAAAAAGATCACATTTCAATTGACACAGGCCCGGTTCGATTTGCATTGAACCGTCCTGTGATCTTTTTGTGCGAACTATTTCAATCGTTTCTCGGGAGGAATTCATGTTGACTTCTTACAAGAAGTCGCTTCATGCGGCTTTTATGGTGGTTTTCTGTTTTGGAGTAGGCCTTCACTCTTATGCTCAGTCGGGTCGTAATTCGGGATCAATTAGCGGCACCGTCCTGGACCCTTCGGGCGCGGTGGTTGCCGATGCCGCCGTCGAGATTCATAACCCGGTTAGCGGCTACGATCGGACGACCACTACAGATGGTAAGGGGAATTTCAGTTTCACGAACGTACCATTTAATCCGTAGCACATGACAGTGACGGCCACGGGCTTCGCTGAAGCCGCGCAGGGTGTGGAGATCCAGAGGTTTTCCGGTCAAGGCGTGATAGCGCCGCGCAAGTTGCTTGGCTTCGCAGAGAATTTCAAGAATCTCAGAATCCGTCGCGGTTGGCATACGAGGAATTGTAGGCGCGTGGTGGACGCGGGGCCGTGACGGGGATCACTTGAGAAAATTTCTTGCCTGCTCCACCACCGTCGCAATGTGAGAAGTGTAGGGCAAAAGCTTTTGCGCCATGTCGGTAGCCTTGTCAGCGATAGCTAAAACCACTTGTCCGTATTCGAGCACTGATTTCCAGTTGCATCTTGGTTTCCGAATCTCGACTGCCAAAGCCTCAATACCCGCGAGGCCCTCTCTCACTTCGCGCTGCCTGAGTTCTCCGCTCTGCTCGAAAAGTGTTGCGATCTCTTTAAGGCTGGCCCCAACCGTGTGCCCCATGTTCCCGATGTTCTGAATCGCGTTGTTTGTTGCGATCGCCTGGCTTTGAATTGTTACAGGGCCGTGGAAGGTTTGGTGCACCGCCCCAGGGCTCGCCTCAGGATTCCTCGCGGGTTGCTGCACGTGTACGCCGAACTCTTCTATGTTGAACAATATCGCCCGAAGCATTGCTTCTGCTGTTGAACAGCCCGCCTCAAAATGTCGGCGGTAATTTGCCCCCGACGAAGGGAAGGCATAGCCGTAGTAATTTATGCTTTTAAAGCTGCTTAGGTGAGTAGAGTCCGGTGACAAATACCGGTTAAGAAGGCTCGTTGTTGTAGCGCGCCACGCTTTGAATTCGCCGTCCTCGACCGCCAGTCTTCGGACCGTCTCCAGTTCCTTTAATTGCCGGCTGAGCAGTCGTATTGCCTTCTCCTTGTCCGTCTCTGTCATAGCAACTGCAAAAAGCCGATTTCGGTAAAACGGAGGTAACTAAGAAGGCAGCGCGAAAAGCTGAGTGCTGAAACCCCTGTAAAATTGGCTCCTCAGGTAGGACTCGAACCTACAACCCTCCGGTTAACAGCCGGATGCTCTGCCATTGAGCTACTGAGGAGTGGGAGCGCGCTTGGCACGCTGCGTAACTGCCAACGAAATCATATCAGAGCCAACCGAGGATTGAAACATCCAGCAAAATAGCTCAATCGCAGGGTCCGGTTTAGAACGCTCATTAGCAACTACCAGCAGTCGGTCAGCGGCGACGGTCCTCCTTCGTCAGTAACAAACATTAACTCGCACAGACGCAACCGCCAGCGAGCACAATTGTCTTCGCGATAAGATGAAGAAGAACCTACACATTAACGAGGCGCGCAAAACTTCATATGTGTGGCATTGTCGGAATCGTGGCACGCGACACTCAGATCCCTCCCGGTATTCTGGAGGAAGCCACCCAATCGCTCGCACATCGCGGACCCGACGATTCCGGCACGTCACTGCTTAAGCAATCGCCGTTTGAAATTGCCTTGGGCCATCGCCGATTGTCCATTCTCGATCTTTCTCCGCTCGGTCACCAGCCCATGCAGGATCCGGTCACCGGCAACTGGATCGTCTACAACGGCGAGATCTACAACTTCCGCGAACTGCGCCGAGAACTCGAACATGAAGACGTAGAGTTCAAGAGTCACAGCGACACGGAAGTAATCCTGGCCGCATATCGTGTGTGGGGTGAGTCTTGCCTGACTCATCTGAACGGAATGTTTGCATTTGCTCTCTGGGACGCGCCGAAAAAGAAGTTCCTGCTGGCGCGCGATCCCATGGGCATCAAGCCGTTGTATTACTGGCAGTCCGAGCAGACTTTCGTTTTTGCCTCGGAGGTTCGATCCCTTTTGCGCACCGGACTCGTGCCAAGAAAACCTGACCCAACAGCTGTTTTGAGCTATCTCGCCTTTGGCTCCGTATACGAACCGTGGACCATGGTGGAAGGAGTGCGGGCAGTTCCGCCCGGACACGTGTTGGTGCTGGAAAACGGATCGCTGCGCAGCCGCGAATACTGGAATCTGCTGCAGAACTCTCCGCTCTCTGTGTCAGAAAAGGTATCGCGGAATGGAAAAAAAGCGTCCGATAAGTTGCCTGCGGTCCTGCGCGACGCGGTCTTGTCGCACCTCGTCAGCGACGTGCCCGTAGGAGTATTTCTTTCGGGAGGAATCGATTCGAGCGCCCTCGTTGCCGTACTGAGCCACAATGGCGTGCGCACGAATACGTTCTCGCTTGTCTTCCAGGAAGCAGAGTTCAACGAAGGGCAGTATTCACGCGATGTAGCGCGCCGCTTCGGCACCGAACATCACGAAATTCCAGTCTCGCAGCAAGAAACGCTGGCAGTTTTGCGCGAAGCTCTTACTGCGATGGATCAGCCGACCATCGACGGCATCAACACTTATCTCGTATCCGCGAAGACCAGAGCCGCGGGAATGAAAGTCGCTCTCACCGGTCTGGGCGCCGACGAGATGTTCGCGGGCTACTCAAATTTCCGCCGTGTGCCGAAAATGGAAAACTTCGTCCGTCGATTTGGACGACTCCCGAGTTTCGCGCGAAGGCCAGTCGCTGCTTCTGTCGCGATATTCACCGGGAAAAGTGACCGCAATCGCAAGCTTGCTCACATGACGGCGGAGAACGATTCAATAATCCACCCCTACTTCCTTGCCCGCCGGTTGTTTGGCCTGGACGAATGCGAGAGGTTATTCGCGGCTCCCAGCTTCCAAGACTCCGAGCAGTCCCTGAATGGAATGCTGCGAAAGTCTGTGGCTGACGCTGAATCACTGGACTCCGTGAACCGCGTCTCTTATCTCGAGTCCATCTTCTACATGCGCAACACTCTACTCCGCGATTCCGACTTCATGAGCATGGCGCATGGCTTGGAGTTGCGTGTGCCTTTTCTCGATAGGTCGCTGGTCGAAACATGCTTTCATATCCCGGGACCAAGAAAGCTCGAAGGGAACTCGCCAAAGAGCTTGCTGCTAGCCAGCCTGGAGGTTGAGCTTCCGCAAGAGATTGTGAATCGCCCCAAGCGAGGATTTACTTTGCCCTTCGAGCGCTGGCTGCGCGGCGAAATGAAGCCTGTAGTTGAAGATGCGCTCCTCAACAGCAATTGGGATCAGACTTCCCTGAAAGCTGATGCTGTGCGCGAAGTGTGGGTTCGCTTTCTCGCCGGCAAGACCTCGTGGTCGCGGCCCTGGTCACTTTTTGTTCTGCAGCGCTGGTGTCAGCAGAATCTCTAAACGAAATCGGCTGGCAACCTGAGAGTCCTGCGAAGACTCATACGTTCGAACCCATATCCGAGTATGCCTCACCCTGGCATAAGAGTATGGCCTCAGGCATATCGCGACTCATGCCACAAATACGCCCTCAGGCGATTGTTTTGCCATGGCAGTCGCTCTACGGGCTGCTAACATAGCTGTTCGCTCTGTTACTGCATGGACTTGATCACAAAATCAGAGACCGCAGCGTCAATCTCCTCCGCACCCCCCCGCTTACCCATCAGCGTAATAATTCCGGTGCGCAACGAGGCCCGCAACCTGCACCGCTGCCTGGACTCGCTAGACGCAGCAGGCGAAGTGTATGTCATCGATTCGCACAGTACGGACGACACGGTCGCCGTCTCCAAATCGCACGGCGCAAAGGTAATCCAGTTTAACTATGCAGGAGGCTGGCCAAAGAAGCGCCAATGGGCCATGGACACGCTGCCCTTGGCGTATGACTGGATCCTGTTGCTGGACGCCGATGAGGTTCTCACGCCAGAACTACTGGATGAGATCCAAAAGGCGATTCAAGACTCTCAAATCGACGGCTACTACGTAGCTTTGCAGACGCATTTTCTCGGACGAAGACTCCGATACAGCGGAGGAAGCCTTCGAAAGCTGTCTCTATTTCGCAAAGGCAAAGGCCGTTTCGAATGCCGGCTTCAAGATCAGGATCCCAGCATGGCCGACATGGAAGTGCATGAGCACGTCATGGTAAAGGGCGCAACTGGAGAGCTCACTCACCCGCTCATCCACTACAACGTCGAGTCCTTGTCGCGTTACATCCTGAAACACAATGAATACTCGAACTGGGAAGCGCGCGTACTTATGCGCCCACAAGGCGCCGCTGACGAAATGAAAGCCGATTTATTCGGCACTCAGGCCCAACGCCGAAGATGGCTCAAGCGCAATCTCTATCGCTTGCCTGGTTCACCCGTCCTGCTCTTTCTGTATTGGTATATTTTTCGCCTGGGATTTCTCGATGGTATGCCCGGCCTGATTTACTGCGGATTTCAAGCGGTTCAAATGTTTCATTCCAAGGCAAAGATTTACGAACTGCGGGTCGGGGGGAACTGAAATATGTGCGGAATCAGCGGCCTCGTGAACTGCGGCGATTCAGCAACCCTGGCCCGCATGACCAACGTGCAGACGCATCGCGGCCCCGACGATTCCGGCCTCTGGGAGCGTCGTCTCCCCAATGGCGCATACATCGGTCTGGGGAGCCGCCGCTTGGCGATTCTCGACCTCTCCGCCGATGGTCACATGCCCATGAGCAACGAAGATGGGACTGTGTGGATCACCTATAACGGCGAGATCTACAACTTCGCCGATCTAAGAAGGGAACTGGAAGCTAAAGGTCATCGCTTCCGCTCGCACACCGATACCGAAGCCATTGTTCATCTCTACGAAGAGTACGGCCCAGACCGCTTCAAAGACTGCCTCAATCGTCTGAACGGCATGTTCGCCTTGGCGATCTGCGATCTGCGCGGCAGCTCCCCAAAATTATTCCTTGCCCGCGATCATTTCGGAATCAAACCGCTTTATTACTGGGAGCGCGGCGGCAAGCTCGCCTTTGCCTCCGAGGTGAAAGCTCTGCTCGAGGTGCCGGGAATCGAAGCCACCATGAGCATGGAGGCGCTCAATCAATATCTCACGTTCCTCTGGGTGCCCGACCCGCAGACGATGTTCGAGGGAATCCACAAACTTCAGGCAGGTCACTTCGCCGTCTGCCAAGGCGGAGAGTTCAAGATCGAACAATACTGGGACCTGGCGTTTCCTCCCGAGTCCCATCGTTTCGAACGCACCGAAGCGGATCTGGCAGAAGAAATCAGAGAAAGATTCTGCGCCTCCGTCGAGCAGCAGATGGTAAGCGACGTTCCAATCGGCGCCTTCCTCAGTGCCGGCCTAGATTCCTCAAGCATCGTCGCAGCAATGGCCCGAAAGCAGCCCGTGCGCACCTACACGATCACCTTTCCCGAGAAGTATCGCGTAGGTGAAACGCATATCGACGACCCCGGCGTCCCAAATCGTTTCGCGCGACAACTGGGCTGCGAGCATCACGAGATCGTGGTTGAACCCGACGTAGTCGATCTATTGCCCGGTTTGACGTGGCACATGGATGAGCCTACCGCCGACCCCGCAATCATCACCGCCTATCTCGTATGCCGTGAGGCGCGAAAGAACGCAACCGTTCTCTTGTCAGGAATCGGCGGCGACGAAATTTTCTCCGGATATCGCAAGCACGTAGCGCACGCGTGGGCCGAGGAATACCGCCGCGTTCCCAAAATCGCACGTTCGGTCGCCGAGCAAACTCTGCTGGCATTGCCTTCGCTGCGCGGAACCGCAATGAAAGGCCCAGTCCGCCTGGCGAAGAAAATGGCGCGCAGCGCAGCGCTAAGCCCTGCGGAAGCCTTCATCAGGAACTGCACCTATTTCGATGCTCAGCAAAAGACAGATCTATATGCTCAGCACCCTACGCCAAACGGTGATCCTGCGAAACAGCATTTCGCGGCATTCGACAAAGTAAAGGACTCCAACTTTCTAAACCAGATGCTCTACCTGGATACCAAAATTTTCATGGCCAGTCTGAATTTGACCTACAACGACAAGATGAGCATGGCGTCGTCGGTTGAGGTCCGCGTGCCCTTCCTTGATCGCGATCTGGCCGAATTTGTAGCCTGGAACATAAGCCCAGATTCGAAGCTGAAAGGGAAGTGGCGTCCTGTGACCAAGCACATCTTCCGCGAAGCCATGCGTAGTATGCTGCCTGACGAGGTCATGCGACAGCCAAAAGCTGGTTTCGCTGCCCCAGTCGATTACTGGCTGGCCCACGACTTGCGTCCCATGGTCGACGATCTTCTGTCGGAATCTCAACTGAAGCGCCGAGGACTATTTCGCCCGGAAGCCGTCCGCCGCTACATCGACGAACAACGCAGAGGTGCCGAAGATTGGTCCATGCAAGTCTGGCAGCTTCTGACGCTGGAGATCTGGATGCAGCTTTTCCTGGACGGCGGCGCAAAGTCATTCGCTGAGCGACAGATCGGCAAGCAGCAATTAACCGTTGTGTGAAACTAATGCTCAATCGTTGCATGAAACTCGTTCCCAATGTTCTCGTGCTGCGCATGTTGTCATCCTGAGCGAAGCGAAGGACCTGCTTTTATTTGGCAGCCGCAGTAATTGATCGCAGTATAGTCACCAGCGAACAGATGAAGTCCAATCCCAATCCCAGGCAACGCACGGAAAAAAGCAAGGCCCTTCGTGCCCTGACTGAAGCCGCTGGCCTGCTGCGCGCTCCGCACCGCACCATCCCTCTGCTTACCAAAATTGCCTCAGACAAATGGCGAACAACATTCGAGCAGAGACACCTCTATTCCTACACGTCCACAATCGTCCCAACCGAAAACGCGCTGCGGTTGCTGATCAACTGGATTCTCAATGCCCAGGGTCCAGACGGCGGCATCGCCGCCTACTATAGCCTGTTAACCGGATATGCCGGCTCATATCCCGAAGTAACCGGCTACATCATTCCAACCCTGTACGATTTCAGCAACGCAAACGGCGATCTAGTGCCGCGCAAGGCCGCTGAAAGAGCCACGCGCTGGCTGCTGTCGTTGCAAATGGCATCTGGAGCATTTCCCGCAGGACTCTACGCTCACGACACTGACCCTCAACCCTCCGTATTCAATACCGGTCAAATTTTGCAGGGTCTAGTTCGAGCACACCTTGAAACCCAGGCCGAAAGCGAAAAAGCAGAAATCCTTGGCCGCGCCCAGGCAGCCGGCAATTGGCTAGCCGAAGTCCAACAACCCGATGGCTCCTGGACTGGCCCCGCCGCCTATCAGGGGTCCGCGCACACCTACTACAGCATGGTTTCATGGGCTCTGGCGCAGTTGGCCGCGCAATCAGGCGAACCCAATCATGCATCAGCGGCCGACCGCAACCTTGATTGGATCATCGCCCAAGCCAAACCCACAGGCTGGATTGACGGTATCAACCTGCAAGGCCATCCCGCGTATCTGCATTTCATCGCCTACGTAATTCAGGGAATATTAGAATGCGGGATCCTACGCCGACGCAAAGACGCAATCCAAGCAGCGGAGAAGTCGGCCTGGGTCCTACTGCGCAAATTCGAAACTCACAAACGCCTGCCAGGAACCTACCAGTCAGACTTCGCGGGAGGCCAAGAGTTTTCCTGCCTGACCGGAAACGCTCAGATGTCCTGCGTCTGGCTGCGGCTTTTCGAAACGACAGGCGACCTGCGCTACCTGAACGCAGCCCTCAAGATGAACGAGATGCTAAAGCAATCGCTCCCGACCAAGGGCCATAAAGGATGCTTGGGCGGAGTCGCCGGATCCTACCCCATCTGGGGCACCTATCAGCCCATGCGCTTCATAAGTTGGGGAGCGAAGTTCCTCGCCGACGCGTTAATGCTGGAGCAGCGTTTGCCCCGCGAGATCGAAGCAAAGTTCGCGACAGAGTCAACGACAGAGTCTGCAACAAAGTTCGTGACGAAGCCCGCGACGAAGCTCGAGGCATCGGAATGCGCGTAGTGATCCTCTGCTCCAGCCCGTACAGCGAAACCGGCTGCACCGCAGCCGCTCGCCTTGCACAACTCGGATACATTCCGGTAGGCGCGCTGACCCTGCCATTCTGGGACCGTGCCACGCTGGTCCGAAAGCTGGGACAGTGGGGCCTGCGCGATTCGCTTCGTTACGCCGTCGCCAAATTGTCACCGGGCAAACTCGCCACACCGAAGCAGGTACGCAACCCCTACCTGGAAAAAATATTGCAAAATAAAGATCGAGACCGAACATTCCGCAGCTTGCGGGAGGTGGCGCGACATTTTGAATTTCCAGTCGTAACCGTTAGCGATCAAAACTCTCCTCGTGCCATAGCGCAACTAAAACAGTGGTCTCCCGACGTTGCGATCTTCACCGGCGGAAACATCTTGCGCGACCAGTTACTGAAGGTTCCCCGCCTTGGAGTTTTGAATTCGCATCTAGCCCTACTCCCCGAAATCCGCGGAATGAGCAGCCCGGAGTGGTCCCTGCTTCGTGAAGTACCCATCGGCATAACGATTCATTTCATGGATAATGGGATCGATACCGGCCCAATCCTATTGCGGCGCGAATTTAACCAGCCCGCAGTGTGCAATTCCCTGGCCGACTTACGCAATCGCATGATCGCCGAAGGAATCGAGCTAATCGCCGAAGCAGTGACCGGCCTGGACCGCGGCACGATCGCTATTATTCCTCAGGCGGATCGCGAAAAGGATAATCAGTTTTTTGTGATGCATGATCGGTTAAAGACGATCGCTGCGCACCGGCTGAAAGAAGGGCGTCCGAATCCCGAAGCGAGTGGAACCGAACCGTCTGGCGGCCTCAATGCTTAAGCTGGCAACTCTCTGGCAGGTGGGACGAACCTTTGGACTACGCGACGGTCTGCTGCGCCTCGAATACGAAGCGCAGCGGGGAAGCGGTTCAATGTCGCGCCGCATGCGATCCGTCGGCGGCTGGGAATCCTGGGATCTGAAACGCATCGCGCCCAATACTTCTCCGCAAGATTTTCTAAGTATCCGCCGCCGAGGCAATCATCCATTCTTCTTTTCGAATCCACGCACTTTAGCCACTGAGCTCAAAAAAGATTCTAGGCGAGGACGGCGAACGATCAGCAGCAACCGAAGCGAACGACATTCTGCAGGGCACTCTGCCTTTCTTCGGCCGTCTGAAATTCAACTGCGGTTTTCCGCCCAAATGGTTCGAGAATCCGCTTACCGGCGAGTGTGTCTCGCCCAGTCGCTCATGGACCAAGATGAGATTCGCATCTCCCGAGTACGGCGATCTCAAGTTTATCCTCGAGCCGTCAAGATTTCTTTTTATCTACCCGTTAGCCCGTGCCTATGCCCTCACTGGCGACGAACGTTTTCCCGAAGCTTTCTGGAACGCGATCGAAAGCTGGCACGCCCACAGCCCGCCAATGTCCGGCCCGCTCTGGATATGCGGACAGGAATCCTCCCTAAGAATAATGGCGTGGTCCTTCTCATTCTACGCGTTCCTGCATTCGTGCGCGACCACGCCGCAACGCGTCGCGATGCTGCTGTCCATGATCGCGGCACACGCCTGGCGCACCATGCAAACCGTGAGCTATGCAAGATCGCAGCGCAGCAATCATCTGATCAGCGAAGCCGTCGGACTGTGGACTACCGGAATTCTCTATCCCGAACTAACAGACTCTGCCGCTTGGCAGAAACATGGCGCAAATTTATTACGCGAAGCTGTCCTCGATCAGATCACTCCCGATGGCGCTTACCTCCAGGACTCATTTAACTACCAGCGCATGGTTCTTCAGCAGTTATTCTGGACGCTTCGTCTGGCACAAATTTATAAAATCGATCTCGATGCTGAAATTCGCTCGCGCGTCGCCGCAGCTTTCAAGTTTATTTCCACCTTCGTAGACCCCAATTCTGGACGTGCGCCCAATCACGGATCGAATGACGGCAGCTATATTCTTCCTTTGGCAGCATGTGACCACGGCGATTTTCGCCCGCTGCTGCGTATGGGAAGCGACGTTCTGAGTCATCTCGATCTCCCTCCAACCGGGGCCATGGGATGAGGCAGCGTTATGGCTATTCGGCGAAGCCGCGAACCCCGAGCGCCAACCTGTTGTCGAGCCTCACCCAAACCCTGCTAGGGTGGGTGTGTCGGGATCGCAGCCGCCCAACCAGACCGGCTATCATCGCATCGGCACCGCTAAGTCGTGGGCAATGGTGCGAGCGGGCAGCTACCAGCGGCGTCCATTTCAAGCCGACCAACTGCACGTTGACCTCTGGTGGCACGGCCTCAACCTTGCGCGCGATCCGGGAACTTATCTTTACAATGGCGACCCTCCGTGGAACAACGGTCTAGCGGGAACCGCTGTCCACAACACAGTTATGGTGGATGGCCGCGACCAGATGCGCCGCGCTGGTCGTTTTCTCTGGCTCGATTGGGCCCAGGCATCCGGCAGATCCTTCTCTACCGACGAAGGTGGTTTTCCGAACCGTTTCGAGGGCGAGCACGACGGTTACCGCCGCCTCGGGGTGAATCATCGGCGGACCGTTCAGGCCGTCACCGAAGACGCGTGGGTCATCGTAGACGATCTGTTAGGTGAGCGCGAGCACGAGTCGCGCTTGCACTGGCTTTTGCCAGATTTGCCATTCGAGGTGATCGCGGATTCACCGTTTTGCGCGGCGCTCTCGTCGAAAAATGCACACTTTCGCTGGCATGTGTTTTCGAGCGCTCTCGGGAATGTAGCAATCATTCGTGGAGGTAAGAGTCGCGGAGGAAAGAATCCAGCAGGGAAAATTGCCAATGAAGCCTTGTTGGGCTGGGAATCGCCCACCTACGGCCAGTTATGTCCGGCAATTTCTCTTCTATATCGTGTGAAAGCCCCGTTGCCGGTTCGAATCGTCACCGTGATTCTGGCCGGCGACGCCCTCCATCTCCAGCAAAGCGAACGCCAATTAATCGTGTCACAAAATGCAACGCAACTTTATCAAGTCAGCCTCAAACCTGAAGGCAAATGAGAAGCCAGGCGGCTAACCATCGTACAATTACGGATGCTGTATTTGCGCTAGCGAAACGGGCTTTTAACTCGTGCCGGCACGAGCCCGTCACCACTGATTTCGACATGATATGAAACAGGTTCTCCAACAGGTGAGCGGCGGTGAGATCGAAGTAGTGGACGTACCCGCTCCGAAATTGCTAGCCGGCTGCGTCCTGGTCCGTACGGCCGCCTCTCTCGTTTCGGTTGGAACCGAGCGTGCCTCGTCCGAATTCGCCCGCAAAAATCTGCTGCAAAAGGCGAGAATGCGTCCCGACCTGGTGCGCGAGGTCTGGAACAAGGTTCGCCGGGACGGTGTGATCTCAACCGTTTCCGCAGTCCGCAACCGTATGGATCAGCCGGGCGCCCCGGGATATAGCAGCGCCGGAACGGTAGTTGCCGTAGGCGAAGGCGTCACGGACATCCGCCCCGGCGATCGTGTAGCCTGCGCCGGAGCGGGACATGCTGTGCATGCCGAATTCGCCTGCATCCCACGCTTGCTCGTGGCGCTGATCCCCTCAGACGCTGAAGTCAGCCTCGATCAAGCCGCCGCAACCACGGTAGGAGCGGTAGCCTTGCATGGCGTGCGAATTGCCGACGTAAAGCTCGGCGACATCGTTGCGGTGATTGGCCTCGGCCTCCTCGGACAGCTAACCGTGCAGATTCTTAAGGCCGGAGGTTGCCGTGTCGTAGGAATGGACATCGATCTCGGACGAGTCCACCTGGCATTAGGGATGGGCGCTGGCGCTGCCACCACATCATCCTCTGATTTCCGAGATTTGTGCATGCAACACTCTGGCGGTCGGGGCGCGGATGTAGTCCTGATTACAGCGCAGACCCCGAGCAGCGACCCAGTGCATCTAGCCGCCGAAGTGGCTCGTGACCGCGCCGTCATCACGGCGGTTGGCACCGTGGGCACGGAACTTGATCGTAGAACTTTCTACGAGAAGGAGCTCGACTTCCGGGTCTCCCGCTCTTACGGGCCGGGCCGTTATGATGCAGCCTACGAACAGAAAGGAATCGACTATCCCATAGGCTATGTGCGCTGGACGGAAACTCGAAACATGGATGCATTTCTCCAGTTGTTGGTCCGATAGCAAGGTGAATGTAGGCGCGTTAATCACCCATAGATTTCCAATCGAACAAGCACAACGGGCATACGACCTCATCATGGGCAGGTCTCAAGAAAAATTTCTCGGAGTCCTGATCACTTACCCGGAACATGCAGAGGAAGCGCGCCGTATACAAGTGATCCAAAAAGCGTCGGAAAAGGTAAACGACAAAGCGATTGGGTCTGCAGCAACACTGTCAGTTGCCATCGGACTACTCGGTGCCGGCGCTTTCGCCACCAGCACGTTATTGCCGGCAATCAAGAAAACGGCGGGTTCAACGCTCGTCGGCATCTGCGCCGCTAACGGCTCTCACTCCCATCACAGCGGGAAAAAGTTTGGATTTCGCTACGCTGCTACAGATGAAGACAGCGTAATCGCCGATCCAGCGATCAGCACCATAGTGGTCGCCACTCGTCATCATCTGCACGCCAGGCAGGTTGTGGCGGCATTAAATTCCGGTAAGCATGTCTTCTGTGAGAAGCCGCTGTGCCTTAGTGAAAATGAATTGCTCGATATTGTGAGCGCGCACAACAAAGCGCCTGGCAAACCGCTCCTAATGGTAGGGTTTAACCGCAGATTTGCTCCCTTTGCGATTAAGCTCAAGAATTTTCTCAGTCATATTCATGAGCCGATGGCGCTGCATTACCGAGTGAATGCTGGCTTCATTCCCGCCGATCATTGGCTAAATGATCCAGAACAAGGCGGTGGTCGCCTAATCGGAGAAGTCTGCCATTTCGTCGACTTCCTGATATTCCTCGTCGGAACTGCGCCAATTGAGGTGCAAGCCCAAAGCCTTGCCAATGGAGGCAAACTACAGCAACGATAACGTGATCGCCTCGCTGCGTTTCGCCAATGGGTCTCAAGGCACCATCAGCTATTTGGCGAACGGAGACAAATCGTATTCCAAGGAGCGCGTCGAAATCTTCGGAGGGGGCTCGGTGGCTATGTTAGAAGATTTTCGCCGTCTCGAGCTAGTTCGCCAGGGCCATAAGAAAGTATTCCGATCGCTGTTGCAACAAGATAAAGGCCATCGCGGTGAATGGGAGGCGTTTGTTTCCGCCGTTCAAGCTCAAGGCGAATCGCCGACGCCGCTGGCACAAATTATCGCTACCATGCATTCCACATTTGCCTTGGAGCAATCGCGTTGCACAGGTCAGCCGATTGTGGTTGAAGGTTCTATCAGTCATCGGATCACCGAATAAGAATTTGCTCGCTGCCATGCCCATCACTAAAGCTCCGTGAAAATTCTTTACGTTTCGCAATATTTTCCGCCAGAAATGGGCGCACCCGCGGCGCGCGCCGCGGAATTGTCAAAGTATTGGGTCTGTATGGGCCACGAGGTGACTGTACTCACTGGCTTTCCCAACCACCCCACCGGCGTCGTGCCCGACGATTGGCGGTCGCGATTTCGCCGCCTTCACTACACTGAAACCGTCGAAGGTGTGCGGGTCGCTCGCACCTGGCTGTGGCCACTGCCTAATCGCAAAGGACACGAACGCATCCGCAATTACGCCTCGTTCTGCTTCTCTTCTGCGATTAGCGGTTTAGCTCTGCCCAAGCCGGACGTGATTATCGCGACATCTCCGCAATTGCTGGTCGCATGGTCAGGATGGTGGTTGTCATCATGGAAGCGGGTTCCCTTTGTTTTCGAAGTCCGCGATCTCTGGCCGGAGTCGCTCGCCGCCGTTGGTGCGGCCAGCGTGGGAACATTTCTCCACCGCGTGCTCGGAGCCATCGCTGGATTTCTTTATCGCCACGCCACTCGCATCGTTGTTGTGACGCCAGCATTCAAAGACCACCTCACGCGCTACTGGGACGTCCCCGATGTAAAGATCTCAGTTGTAGAGAATGGGGTTGAGACTGATGTTTTCCGCCCCGATCCCGCTGCGTCGGAAACGAGAAAGCAACTGAACCTCGACGATCGTTTCTTGATTTGTTACATCGGCACCATGGGAAATGCGCATGGGCTGAAAACCTTGATTGAGGCCGCCGAAGAACTTCAAGCCACGTTTCCGTCCGCAATGTTCTTGCTAATCGGCGAAGGCGCCGAAAAAGAACAAGTCATTCAACTCGCCGCTGCGCGCGGCCTCACCAACATCCGGTTTCTTGATCAACAGCCGCGGCAGCGGATTCCTGCCTATATTTCGGCTGCCGATGTCTGCCTCGTGATGCTGAAAAAAACTGAGTTGTTCAAGACGGTGATTCCTACCAAACTTCTCGAATATATGGCCTGCGAGCGACCCGTCATCGTGGCTGTCGACGGACAAGCGCGCAAGATTGTAGAAGCCGCTGGCGCGGGTATGTATACGGAGCCCGAAGACAGCGCAGCATTGGCAAAGGCGATTGTGGATCTCGCGAACTGTCCCGAGCAGAGGCAAAAAATGGGACTCAACGGCCGCCAATATATCATCGCCAATTTTTCTCGGGAAAGAACGGCGGAGGACTATATCACTGTCCTTCGCACGCTCGGCCTCTAACCTTGCCGACGGACTACGAGGGACGATAAATACGGGCTTAAAAAGTCGAGACGCCAACCACCGCCACGGTGGTAGCTAGGGACACGGCAGCGTCTGCAGTACGATAAGCCGCAGTCTTAAACGCGCTCCCGGGGATGAATAATATGTCGCCCTTCACCATAGCCATGTCCGGTGCTTTCGCATAAAGCACCTTTTTGAGATCGATAGGTATCTCCTGCACCCCGTTCGGCGACTCGCGCAGAATCCTGGCCTTACTCAAGGCAGAGGTCTTAGTTTGGCCGCCCGCCAAAGCTAGGCACTTCAGAACACTGAGACTATTGTCCTCGATGCGGAATCCAGTCGGATGATTCACATCGCCAACGATATAAACAATTCCAGCTCGGGAAACAATGATCGTATCTCCCGGAAGAATCTCCACATTGCTCTTGTCGTCATCCGCCAGATTTATAGACAACACAAGTTGAACCTTTTGCCCGTCACGATGCTCAATCACCAGATTGCGGCCCGCCTTATCGTTTAGCCCTCCCGCTGCTGAGATGACATCGAAAAGGCGTCTTTCGCCAATCACAGAATAAGACCCGGGGCGATTTACCTCCCCCAGCACTGTGACGGACTGCGATGCAGCCTCGTTAACGTAAATAGAGACGTGCGGTTGGCGGACAAAGCCTCCATCCTCCAGCCGCTTCTGGATCATGTCCTGTGCTTCATCGACCGTCAGACCGGCGACGTGAACATAGTCAATCAATGGAAGATAGAGATCGCCACCATTACTGATACGCGCTCTTGTGGAGAGTTCAGGCACCCCGAATACACCGACCTCGACCAGGTCGCCAACCCCTAGTTTCACATTTGAATTAACCAGCGGAGGGTTGGATTGCGAATTAACTAACGGAGGAGTGGATTGCGGAGGTTGATTTGAAGGAGCAGTTTGCGGCGAAGTTGCGGTGATCGGAATCTGGGCTAAAACGTACAAGCTACACAAACTAACCAGCAAAACTAGCAAACTTCGCCAAGGGAACCGCGCCGACATACCAACACTCCTGGGGTAGTGCTTGGGTCGAGTCTAACACATGTAGATCAGTGAACCCGGCACCGTTCGCGCTGTTTCGCAGTAGGCGCCGCAGAGAGTTGGAAGCTGAACTGGCGATCAGAGTCGAAGTGTCCGCCATTGGACGTTGGCTCTATATACGCCGGGATTTGCCGACCGCCTTTAGTGCAACAGTAAGCCATCATCTACGTGATGCTGACTTCCGTATATGTACCAAATACCTGCCGCAACGCTTCACAAATTTCTCCCACAGTCGCATAGGCACGGACGGCGGCGACTATGTAAGGCATCGTGTTCGCGTCTGAAATATTTCCATTGCTGCCGGCGGTGGGACTCTTGGCCGCGGCTCGTTTCAAAGCATCGAGGCAGCGCTCGACCTCTTCATTCGAACGACGCGCGCGCAATGCTTTGAGTTTCTTCTCCTGCGCGCGAGCCACCGATTCATCAATGTAGAGAATGTGTGGCGACTCTTCTTCGATCACAAAATCGTTTACTCCGACGGTGATCTTCTCATTCGTTTCAACCGCGCGCTGGTACTGGTAACTGGCCTCGGCAATTTCCTTTTGCGGGTATCCGCGCTCGATCGCTTTGACCATGCCGCCCATCTGATCGAGCTTTCCGAAGTAATCAAACGCTCCGTTTTCCATATCCAGGGTTTGCTTCTCGACGAAATAGCTGCCCCCAAGCGGATCAACCGTTTGAGCCACACCTGACTCGAAAGCTATGATCTGCTGCGTGCGTAGCGCAATGCGCGCGGCCTCCTCTGTAGGCAGGGCAAGCGCTTCATCATAGGCGTCAGTATGCAGCGACTGCGTTCCCCCCAGCACAGCCGCAAGGGCCTGCAAAGCAACGCGCGCGATGTTATTCATCGGTTGTTGCGCCGGCAATGATACGCCCGCCGTCTGCGTATGGAAGCGCATCAGGCGAGTGCGATCATTCTTGGCGCCGAAACGCTCCATCATCAGGCGATACCAGATCTTGCGCGCAGCGCGATACTTGGCGATCTCCTCAAAAAAATCATTGTGCGCATTGAAGAAAAAGCTGAGTCGAGGACCGAAATCATCCACATCCAGTCCGCGCCGCCCCGCCCACTCCACATATTCGACCCCGTCGTAAATGGTGAAAGCCAGTTCCTGCAGAGCAGTCGACCCGGCTTCACGAATGTGGTAGCCGGAAATAGAAATTGTGTTGAAGCGCGGCGTAAACTTCGATCCGAACTCGAATGTATCAATCACCAGTCGCATCGAGGGAGCAGGCGGGTAAATGTATTCCTTCTGCGCAATGTATTCCTTGAGAATGTCGTTCTGAATAGTTCCCGAAATCTTCTTCCAGTCGGCGCCTTGCTTCTCCGCAACCACCAGATACATCGCCCAAAGCACGCTGGCCGGCGAATTAATCGTCATCGATGTGGTGATGGTTTCGAGCGGGATGCCGTCGAAGAGAATTTCCATATCTTCGAGCGAGTCAATGGCAACACCACATTTGCCGACCTCGCCTTCACTCGCCGGATGATCCGAGTCATAGCCCATGAGCGTGGGCAGATCGAAAGCGACTGAGAGTCCGCCGCCTCCATGTTCCAGCAAATATTTGTAGCGCTGATTCGTTTCCTCCGGCGACGCGAAGCCGGAGAACATCCGCATCGTCCACAGCTTGCCGCGGTAGCCGGTTGAGTGAATGCCGCGCGTGTAGGGCGGTTGGCCAGGATAGCCAAGATACTGCTCGTAGTTCCAGTCGGCGGGAAGATCAGCTTGCGTATAGAGGCGACGGATCGGCACATTTGAGATCGTGCTAAAACGCGCATGGCCCTGTTCATCAAGATTCGTGCCTGTCGGAGCGCCAATAGGTTTTTCGGAAGTTTTTTGAAGCGTCGGTGCCAGAGTTTTCTCCGCCCAATCTTTTTCAGATGGCGCCGGATGACGTCCGTCAAAGACGTCGGAGATCGCAGTATCCGCGACAGTCTTAGAGACATTCGATTTCGATTTATTTTCAGCCATGCAGTCTCCCGCCTGACATTGATCGCCTCATAATGATGATGATAATGATAATAGAGGAGCGACCCGAGTCTGCAAAATCGCCGCACCGACCGGGTGGTTGGTGCAATCTAACCCGCTGCGAAACTTGACGCCTGTTTTCTTCTCCACCTATGCTTGGACTTCTTTCTGCGGAGGACTCCTGAAAGCGTTCCGGCGATTACTGCAGCGAACTCCTCTGTACGGCGCGTGCAAAGCCCTCGGACACTATCCCGATTACTGGTACTGGATTCTGCGCGGGCGGCCGTCGCGATCTCCGCATCTTCTGAAACAGAAAGTCGTCCGCGAATGCGGAGAGAGGTTTGGCCTCAAGACTCTTGTCGAAACCGGAACGTACTACGGAGAAATGGTCGCCGCGATGAAGCGTCATTTCGATCACATCTACTCCATCGAGTATGTCCCGGAGTTGGCCGAGCGAGCCAGGGCCAAGTTTGAGCGCGATCAGCACGTGCAAATTTTCTGCGGTGACAGCCGCGTGGTTATGCCGCAGGTGTTATCGCTACTGCAAGCCTCTGCCTTATTCTGGCTCGATGCCGGTTATTACGGCTGGATCGGAAAACGCACCGACGACCAGCGTCTCTCAGCCGAACTAGAAATGATTCTGAGCCATCCCTATCCGCACATAATTCTGCTCGACGACGCGCGAGGCCTCACCGGCAAAGATGGAATTCCATCCGTCGATGATGTGAAGCAACAAGTGGAATCAAAGTTCCCGCAGCGCAAAGTAGAAGTAAAATACGACATCATGCGCATCACCCTCTAATAGCCGATTGTCGGCGAAGGTGGTGCTGCGTTCTACACGCGACAGGAGAGTTCCCACGCCTTCGCATATTTCCACGAGACATAAACAGCGTGATAAAGGTGCAGAAGCAAACCCTCGCGACCGTCAAGAAATCCCAGCCGAAAAAAATAGTTGTAAATGAAAGTGGCCATCGGCCGCACCACAATGTTGAACAAGCCGAAAGAACGTCGTCCTTTGTCGACCACCATCTCCGCCCCAAGCGTCGAATAGCGATTCATGTGATCGATGTAATCGGAGAGCGTCGGGTAGGAGTGGTGGATCAGAGATCCGCGCTGAACAGTGCTCGCGACTCCGACAATCTTTAGCGTTTCGTGGACGATCTGGTCTTGAAGTTTGCCGCTGCCACGACGAAACAATCGGAGCTTCAAGTCCGGCCAAAATCCTCCGTGCCGAAGCTGTCGTCCTAGAAAGTAATTTTTGCGAGGGATCCGAAAACCATTCAGATCATCCTCGTCCAGCCCGATTTCCGTTCCGCGGTCCCTCAGTTCTCGTGACTCGGGATCGTCGCCTACTGGCATTCCATCTTTCTGCCAAATCGGAATTGCACGTAAGAGCCATGAGATTTCCTCCCCGAGCGCCGGCTCGACTTCTTCATCCGAATCCAAACTCAAAATCCAATCACCACTCGCCTTATCAATCGCAGAATTCTTTTGCGCCGCATATCCCTTCCATTCTTCGATAAACACTTTCGCCCCAGATGATTTTGCAATCTCAGCCGTACGATCACTCGACCCCGAGTCGACCACAATAATTTCGCCCCGGCCGTCAACAATCAGCGGCTGCACGCTGGCCAGCGTCCGTCCAATGTTGGCCTCTTCGTTATAAGTAATGATGACGACGGAAAGAATCACGTAGCCCCGCCCGCGAAGAGATTGCTATTGCCGAGACCTTCACGCTGAGAGAATACGCGAGAGCTGGCCGCACGCAAAAGGGAAGCGCCGGGAAAAAATAATGATAATGACAATGACAAATGACGCCCGGCGCTCCGTCGTAAGCTTCCTGCGAGAGCCGCACTACTGCGGCGGTGCTCCTTGCGGCGTCTGCGCCGGCGCACTAGCCGGAACTTGTTGCTCCACCGGCCGCGGCGCCACGTGAGGAATATGTGGCGTGTGTGTAACTTCCCCCTTTTCCGCATCGCCAACCAGAATTCCCGCATGATCGAGAAGAAGGCCCGTTGCCCGATCCAGCTCGACCTCTGCCTTTTCGTACAGCGCCTTAGCCGAAACCAGCGTAACCTCAGCCTGCGTCATCGCCGCCTGGTTCTGCAGCACCAGCGTTGACGTCGATGCACCCAGCGCGTATTTCTTCTGTTCGGCATCAAGCGATTGCCGCGCCAGATCGACAGCGGCCTGAGCCGAATCCACGCTGGCACGATTCTGTTGCACGCCAAACTGCGCGTTGCGCACCTCGATGCGCACCTGGTTCTCAAGCTGCTGAATCCGCAACTGAGCCTGTCGATATTCGAATTCGGAGCGCACCTGCGTGGCCTGCGCAGCCCGATTGCGAATAGGGATGTTGAGATTGACTCCCAGACCCTTGTCGGGCGCACTCGAATTCACCAGTTGATTCAAAGTCGAGGAGTAGGAAATTGCAGGCAGTGTTGGGATAATCGAGCCCGGCGGATAGCAGAACGTTGGTTCAGAATTGCATATGTAATTTGGATTCGGCGTACCGCCCACACCTGAACCACCGTAATACGCAAAAAGATCCACCGTCGGCAAGAGAGCACTCCGGATAGCTTTATTGCTGATGTCCACGTTGGTAAGGTTAATGCGTTGTTCCGCCAACTCGGGACGATGACTGAGCGCATCATTCACCAGATCCTGAGTAGGAACGACCCCCGCCTGCGCCGGCCCCAAATCCATAGTCGATGTAGGAATTACTTCCGCATCAGCCAGCGTGGGATCGACCAGCGTGCGGCTGAGCGCGTTCTTCATGAGCAGTTGCTGCAGTTGAAGATTGGTCAACGCCAGAGTCAGGGTTTGCTGATCCGAAGCAACCGTGCTCTGTGCCCGAACCACTTCGATTGGCGCGAGTGTCCCGATCTGCACTTGCTTCTGGTTGTCCGAAAGAGTTCTCTGCGCAAATGCCAGTTGCTCTTTCTGCACCCTGACGTTTTCATACGCATACACCAAATCCCAATACATGTTTTCGATCTGGTCGACCGTGCTGGTGATTTGCAGCCGGAAGGCCACGTCCGAAATTTCACGATTATTTTTTGCGATTTGAATGTAACGATTGTTGGGTGTGAATCCCAGTCCCTGCAGCAGATGTTGCGTAACCTGCAAGCGGAAATTGGAATTCAACACAGGCGTGTATGCATTGAATTCGTTATTCGAGCTCACTCGGTTATTTTGGAAGCCGACCGAAAGATTCGTTCCCCATTGAAACCCCTGAGTGTAAGCGAAATTGCCCGTAGTCGTATTTTGGCTGCTGCCGCAAAATGGACTGGTGCAATTGATCTCCTGTCGATCAAACTGCATGGTGCCGGTCAGGATAGGATCAAAGCTCGTAATCGGCGGGCCGTCGCCCAGTGTTGATACAACCAAGCCGCCCGAACCGGTTCCCGCACCGCCAGCACCCACTGACGTTCCGCCTTGGCCCGAGCCAACTTGCGTGCCCAATCCCCCTACCCCGGCCCCAGGCGTATTCTGAACCACGCCGCTATTGACGCCAAGAATAGTCGAACCGGCTCTAGCACGCCAAACGTCGGTATCGGAGATGTTCAGGTTGTAGCGGGCGATCGCGATGTCGAGGTTATTTTCCAGCGCCAGCGCCACCGCGTCGTTCATCGAAATATAGAGCTTGCCATCATGCATGAGCTGGTCGATGCGCGGCGTGTTCGCCAGGTTCGGAGGCGCCACATGCGTCGGCGTGTACGGGGCAATAAAATTCGGAAATTGCGATTTCGGGTGCGCGTACTCATCCACGTCAAAAGGCTGCGAGGATGACACCGCTCGTTGCGCCGGCATCTGCGCCGAAGGCGCGCTGGGAGCGGACGAGCCACTCTGCGCCCACCCGGCAGGCGCCATTGCGGCCACCAGCAACACTGCAGCAACACTATGAAAGATAATCAAGCGTGTAGAACATTGCATTCGAATCTTCTCCATTAATCGAAACCAGCGATCATCAAGCCATCGCACACCAGTGGAACGGACGCAGTAATTCGCACTTTCCCACGCCACTCTGCTGATACGTGGCACGGCCAGTACCAGTTCCCGGTATTTTTCCTTGCACCTTGCAATGCCGGAAACAATTTTTTCCAATTCCAGTTCAAGTTCAAATGATCGTAAGTAAAAATAGTATAGCCGACCCGTTGCCGGGCTTAGTGATGACGACGGTACTTAGTTAACAGTACGATAGCCCCTGAGCTTCGGCTCCAAAAAGAGCGTGCGAAATCTCCGACTAACGCTTTCTTATGACGGCGCCGAATTCGCCGGATGGCAGGTGCAGCCCGACCGAATCACTGTGCAGGGCGCGCTAGCCTCGGCCATTGGACGGCTGAGTGGAGAAAAAGTATTGCCTCAAGGCTCAGGCCGCACCGACGCAGGCGTGCACGCGCTGGCTCAGGTGGCAAGTTTCGCGACCATCTCTACAATTCCTGCGGAAAACTGGCTCAAGGCCCTGAACAACATTCTGCCCGCCACAATCCGTGTTCTGGATGTCAAAGAAGCCGCGCTTGATTTTCACGCACGCAAGTCGGCGCGCGCCAAAACCTATCGCTATCGCATTCACCGCGGAGCGATCTGTGCGCCATTTTTGGCGCGCTATCTATGGCATTACCCTTATCCGCTCGACGAGTCGGCGATCATTGCGGCCGCTGGCGCCGTCCTCGGCGAGCACGATTTCACTTCATTCGCCGCCGTTGATCCTGAGAGGGTGGAACGGATCGCCGCCGGCAACCGGCTTCCAAATAGCGACCCGACCCCGTATCTGGGGACGACTAACATCGCGACAACCAACGTTCGCACCCTCTTCTCTTCGAATTGGACTCGCGAAGGCGAAGAACTGATTTACACGGTTCGCGGCAGCGGATTTCTTCATCACATGGTGCGCAACCTCGTCGGCACATTCCTTTTGCTCGGGAAGGGAACTCTCACTCAGGAAGATTTGCGTCGCATCCTCGACGCGCGCCGGCGCACAGCCGCCGGACCAACCGCACCACCATGCGGTTTGTACCTGGTCAGCGTGGAATACTAATACCGACTATAGAAACTCTGGCATGCACGTTCCGTCCCGCGTAAACTTCTTCGCAGATGGCGAAGAACGCAGAATCCGTAATTTCCCGCGTCGTCTCTGTCAATCCGGCGACCGGCGAAGTTTTAGGCGAGTTGGATAGCGCCGGCCCGACTGAAGTTCGCGCAGCCGTGGCGCTCGCGCGCGCCGCTCAGCCCGACTGGCACGCCTGGGGAATCCGTAATCGCGTCCGCATGCTGCGCCGCTTCCAGCAGATTCTTCTGGCGCATAAGACCGATATCGCGAGTCGCATCACTCGGGAAGCAGGGAAGCCCGCAGTCGAAGCTCTCCTCACCGAGGTTCTGGTTGTGCTGGATGCTGCGCGATTCCTTATCGACAACGCATACGCCATCCTGAGCGAAGAAAAACTGCCGCACGGAAATTTCGTAATGAAGACCAAGTCCGGCCACGTTCTGCGCGAGCCCTACGGCGTCGTCGGAAGTATCTCGCCCTGGAATTATCCCTTCTCGATTCCCGCGACTGAGGTCATGGCAGCCCTGGTGGCGGGAAATGCCGTCGTCCTCAAGCCCTCCGAATTGACGCCGCTGATAGCGCTGGAATTGCAAACGCTTCTGCGCGAGGCCGGAATTCCCAACGATATTTTCCAGGTGCTCCCAGGCGAAGGCGAAACAGGTGCAGCACTCGTTAAGAGCGAAATTGACAAACTGGTCTTCACCGGAAGCGTGAGTACCGGCCGCAGAATCGCGCAAGTCGCCGCCGAGCGCCTGCTTCCGGTCGTCCTCGAACTAGGCGGCAAAGACCCAATGCTGGTGCTGGAAGACGCGGATCTCGACGTTGCCTCGAGCGGCGCCGTCTGGGGAGCCTTCGTAAATGCCGGTCAGACCTGCTTGTCCGTCGAGCGTTGCTACGTTCATCAGACGCTCTATTCCAAATTCTTAGAGGCGTGCTCGGAAAAGGCGCGCAAGCTGCGCGTCGGTAATGGCCTCGATGCAGCGACTGAAATCGGACCCATGATCCACGAGCGCCAGTTACGTGTGGTTGAATCACATGTCGAAGATGCAAGACAGCGCGGTGCTCGCGTACTAACTGGAGGCGCGCGCTTGCGCGATCTCGGCCCGACTTTTTTTGCACCCACGGTTTTAGCCGACGTAGATCACACCATGCGCGTAATGCAAGAAGAGACCTTCGGCCCAGTGCTGCCGATAGCGCCCTTCCGCGACGAAGCCGAAGCAGTCCGCTTGGCGAACGACTTCGACTACGGACTAGCCGCCAGCATCTGGACCACAGATCGCGCCCGGGGCGAGCGTTTGGCTCGTCAGCTCAACGTTGGCACCGTCATGGTAAACGATGCTGTGTCGTGTTTCAGCATCAGCGAAGCACCACACGGAGGCGTAAAAGCAAGCGGACTCGGACGCACTCATGGACGCTGGGGCCTCGAAGAGATGGTGAGAGTGAAATACGTAGACAGCGATCGGCTTCCAGGCATGAAAAAAATCTGGTGGTTTGGATACAGCGCAGGTTTCACAAGCGAGATGGAAAATTTCCTGGACTTGCTGTACGCTCGCCGGTTACAAAAAAAATTGGAAGCCGCAGCATGCTCAGCAGGAGCCCTGCGTCGAAGAAAACTATAAAACCAGTCCACAGGTTCCCAGTTCTAAGTGAGAGCCTATGGGGATTTCGTAAGAACTGAGAACCAAGAACCGAGAACTCGACCATGACCGAATCCCGTACTCTACTACGCCACGCCCTTGCGACTGTGGCCTATCGTGGAGCGAAAGCCGTCCGCAATCCCGGTCCAAGCTTCGCTGATCACGGCTCACCCGAAACCTCGCGAACACCCGGAAAAATTCTGGCGCACATCGGCGACTTGATGGACTGGGGCCTCGCCATATCGGAAGGCCGAAAGGAATGGCACGACTCCGCTCCCCTGCCTTGGGAGCAGGAATGCGAGCGTTTCTTCACCGCCGTAAAAAAATTCGATGAATATCTCGCGTCAGAAAAGCCCCTAAAAGTCTCGGAAGAAAAATTATTTCAAGGTCCTGTAGCCGATGCTCTGACCCATATCGGCCAAATTGCGATGCTCCGCAGGATTGCTGGTGTCCCAATCAAAGGCGAAAACTATTTTGTAGCCGAAATCACCGTAGGAAGAGTCGGCCCAGACCAGGTCCCTCCGCGCAAAGAATTCTGAATCAATTACTCCATAGCGCGCGATGGACGGCACGCGGCACCGCGAAGTCAACTGACCACTGATCACCGATCACCGAACAATGACAATTGCACCCTCCAAGCCAGACGTTTCATCTAACTGACCCGGCCACTCCGAAGCGAAGGCCGAACGCGGCCGATCACGAACGTCCGGCCAGCCATCACAGGGCTGGCGGTGAGATGATCAACATCGAGCCTGGCTGGCTCCTATCCAACAAAATTCCATTGACAGCACCAGCTATAATAGAGTTTTGCTGAAGTTAAGCTCAGTGAACTCTGATCGAAATAAGTTGCTTAATATCTAGACTTTGCGTGACTTAGTAATTGCAACCCCTTGAATCTAAAGGAAGATTATGAGGTAGATCTCTAATAACTCTTTTATTTTCAATACTTTGTAAGTTAAATCCTTTAGAGTCAGATACCTGGGAGGCATTTCGCTCTAAGTCAATGATTTCAATAGACCGCTAAGGTAAGGGGTACCTCAAGTTTGGTCGGCGGCAAGAGCTCGAAGAGAAAACCGAAATATGGCTTCTAACGATACAGCGATCGCAGCGACTGCTCCGCAGCTGCCAAATCACAAGGTAAAAATCAAGAAACCTGGGCAGCGTGCATGCAATGAAAAAAACGAAAAAGGCAAATTCTGCGGTGGACACCTGAAACGTTGGTTCTACACCGTCGACGTCCTCGAAAAAGAATGCGGATGCGTAGAAAAAGCCTGGGGACCGGACGCGGAAGTTTATCGCTGCGAATTTTGCCAAACCCTTTATCTGCCGAACCCAGAAGATCCGAGCGGAATGAACGTAGCCGGAAAGGGACAGATTTCAATATTCGGCCTAACGATTCCTCCGAAAGAAGAGAAAAAGTAGAGCAAAGCGTTTTTCTAAGACCTACACTGAGGGCCAGCAGCTAAGAGCTGGGAGCAGCGAGCTGAATTTCGTGAACGTTTCCGAACTAATTTACGACTGGAACGCACAGCAACCAAAATTGCTCGATCTGCCAGGTCCAGTGCGCCTCGCCGATGAGACGCTTCGCGACGGCCTGCAATCCCCATCAGTACGCGATCCTTCCATCGAGCAGAAAATTGAAATTCTGCACTTGATGGAAGCGCTAGGCATCAACTCTCTCGATCTCGGACTTCCTGGAGCAGGTCCGCGAGCAGTCGAGCACGTGACATTGCTGGCGCGCGAAATCGTAGCCAACAAAATGAAGATCACAGCGTACTGCGCCGCGCGTACGCACGAAAACGATATTCGTCCCATCGCCGAAATCGTCCAAAAAACCGGTCTTCCAATCGAGGTCGCTGCTTTCCTTGGTTCAAGTCCGATTCGACGTTACGCGGAAAATTGGAACCAAGACTTCCTGCTTCAGACCACCGAAAAGGCGGTCAAATACGCTATTTCGCTCGGCCTCGAAGTGATGTATGTGACCGAAGATACCACGCGCTGCGATCCCGAAACCGTGAAGCAGCTGAATTCCGCAGCCATCGATTATGGAACTCACGCGCTCGTCCTCTGCGACACCGTCGGACACGCAACGCCGATTGGCACAATCGCTCTTGTCAAATTTGTGCTCGAAGAAGTAGTTAAGCCCTCAGGCAAAAAAATTCGCATCGATTGGCATGGACACTGCGATCGAGGATTAGCAATTGCCAATTCAATGGCAGCGTTGATAGCGGGAGCGGATTGCGTTCACGCCACAGCACTCGGTATCGGAGAACGCGTGGGCAACACGCAGATGGATCAGATGCTGGTCAATCTGAAGCTCATGGGAATCGCACCTTGGGATCGACAAGACCTGACCAAACTGAAGCAATATTGTGAAGTTGTTTCCGCTGCGACTGGCGTTCCGATTCCAGCAAACTATCCTGTGGTTGGAGAAGATGCGTTCCGCACCGCAACTGGCGTTCATGCAGCTGCGGTAATCAAAGCCTACAGGAAAAAAGATATTGAGCTCGCGAATGCTGTTTATTCAGGTGTCCCATCGCACTACTTTGGTCTCGAACAGATTATCGATATCGGTCCGATGAGCGGAAAATCAAATGTTTTTTTCTGGCTGGAGCGTCGCGGTCTACCGGCGAATGATGATGTTGTCGATCGCATCTATAAATGCGCGAAGGCAAGTGATCATACGCTGAGCGAAGCCGAAATTTTGGAGTGCGTGCAGGCAACTGGAACGCATCGCTAGTCGGCGACAACGACCTGTTCCCGAGTTCTCATCGGCACAGCTAAACCCTTTTCGAGATCAGCGATCAAATCATCGACATGTTCGATGCCAACCGACAAGCGAATCATCTGTTCCGTTACTCCCATTTTTTTGCGAAGTTCGGGAGCGATCATGGCATGAGAGGTCATCACCGGAATTGTCACGAGCGAATCTACTCCTCCCAGACTCGGAGCAAGAGTAAACAAATTCAAACCTTCAGCCACGCGACAAGCATCAGTTCCGCTGCCTTCGACCTCGAAACTCACTACGCATCCAGCACCTTTCATCTGCTTTTTGGCGATTGCGTTGTCTGGATGCTCGTTCAAGAGCGGATAATGCACTCGCGTCACTTTCGGATGCTGACTGAGAAATCCCGCAATCCGAAGAGCGCTTTCGTTCTGGCGTTCAACGCGGACAGCTAGAGTCTTGATTCCGCGCAGCAGAAGAAACGCGGCATGCGGATCCATGCAACAACCTAGTGTGGTGCGCGTCTGGTGAATTTTGTCGATCAGATCGCGGCTTCCGGTTGCGATTCCGCAGATCAAGTCGGAATGTCCGCCGAAATATTTTGTACCGGAATGCAATACCAGATCGATTCCCCATTCAGCGGGACGGCAATTAATTGGTGTGGCAAAGGTCGAGTCGATGGTCGAGATCAGCTTGTGCTTGCGCGCCAAATGCGCAATTTTTTCTAGATCAACAACTCGAACGGTCGGATTCGTTGGCGACTCGACGTGCAGGATTTTTGTATTTGGGCGGATTGCTTGCTCGTGCTGCTCCATGTTGTTGGTGTCGACGAATGTCGTTTCGACTCCCAATTTCGGCAGCCACTGCGAAAGAAATTTTGTGACTCCGCCGTAAATATCGCGCTGCGCGACGATGTGGTCGCCGGCTTTTACCAGCGACAAAAATGAGGTCGTGATGGCGGCCATTCCGGACGAGAAGAGCAGCGCGGCATCTGTGCCTTCCAGTTCGGCGATGGCGTTCTCGGCGACAGTGTGCGTGGGATTTCCGTAGCGTGTGTAGAAACTGTCGGTCGGCGTGACGCGGACTTGCTCCTGCATGTCGGTGACTTCGAAAGTCGAAGTCTGATAGATGGGAGTGGAGAGCGGACCATTTTTCTTGTCCAGGCTCGTTCCGCCACGAACGGCTTCGGTTTCTCTTCGATATTGGCGCTTCTTCATAATTTCCCGGTTTGGGATTGTGTAACTTGTTTAGTCACCAGTTGATACTCAGGGGGTACCCCCTATTTGGCTCGGTCTATTAAAATCATTGGGTTAGCGCGAATCGCCTGCCAGGCCTATGATTCTAAATTAGTTAACTTACAAAGTCTTGACAATAAAGGAGTTATCTTTTGCGCTAGTCTTTAGAATCAGCGACTTGCGAGGACTAAGTCGCGCAAAGTCCAGATTACGAATGACTTAGCAAAACATGACTTCTAATAGTTTCGACTCCAGCCCAAACACCATTATAACTCTTGATGTCAACTAGTCCGTGCCGGTGGTAGCGATGCCACAGGCACTGTGCTTGGCACTAGCGGCGCTGGTGGCCTTGTGCAGTCCTGCCTATGGCCTCTTTCCGACAACAATTACAATTCCAGATTCGGGGTTGAGACAGTTGTCAGTAAATGCGTGCATCCACCATATGAACTTGTCATGCGTACGGACTCTCTTAGTCGCCGCTAGTCCGTTGGACGCTAACCAAGAAGCTAGAGCGCTTGCGGCTGCTCTCGAAGATGCTGTCGCAGATGTCAGGACTTCTACATCGACTCCTGTAATCACGCCCTTACTGCCGTTTACAACCCGTTTCCATTCGGCGGTGTCGGGGTCGTCTCCACTTAGTGATCGATCCAAGCTGGATGCGAAATCGTCTATCTCCGGGTCAGCATACTGGGCTGACGCTATAAAAAATCCGTACTGCTGTCCGCGGAATGGTTTCATGTGGTTGACAAAGTCTGTTCGTTGCTGGGGAGACAGGTGTCGCCACGCTACTTGCTTGCGTAGCCTTTCGGTCTCGAGTCTTGCATTGGCGGCAAGACGGTCGGCTTCTCCAGCCTCCTTTCGCGCCATACCCGCCTCGTGATTAAGCGTTGCATATTCCCCCTCGCTTAACATTTGCAAATGGCGACGAGAAAACGAATATCGCGCCATCAGCGAGTAGTTCGCCGGCGATTCCAATCACAACCAGTAACTCAAAGGTCTCAACTGGTGCCTTGAGTAACCTTGGGAATTTCTTGTATTCCCCGAGCGCTCCTATCGTCAAAACGGCGCCAAACACCAGCAACAACACTTCTGACACGTCCAAGGCGGCCGTAGTGGCCGATTTAGACAGCGTAGTGAAACTGTAGGCCGCCAGTAAGAAATATCCCATATTGCCCTATGGCCTCGCCGGATTGGAAGCGCCAGAACTCTCTTCCGAGAGCTATTCCTAAGATAAGCTTCCAGGTACGTGCTATCTACCTATAGGTCATCTCACAATGAGCCAAAGGAATAAGCTGACGGCTGCCTCAGGGGCTAAAGCCCGCGTCCTTATTGGCTTTGGACGGCACGGCTGAACAGACTGCGGAAAAAATATCTTCGCGCCGACGTTTCGCCTCAGCGGCTAAAGCCCTCGATGAAAGCAAGGCTCTTATCGCAGGGGTGAACCGGCTGCGCCACCCAAAATCAGGTGCAACATCGAGTTTTCCGCAAGCTGTGAAGCCGTGCCATTTCAAAACAGATTCAAGCTGAAGCCATGCCCCACCCAAACGCGATTTATGAAATATTTTTTAGCCTTTTGCCACTGCATTCAACGCAGGCACGGGGACAAACCATTGGGCTGAGCGGACGTGGCGTCCGGCTACCAGGGTGTGGAATTCTTCCTGCATGGCGCGGGTTACGGGGCCGGTCATGCCGTTGCCGATTACCCGGAAATCGATTTCGCGCAAGGCGACTACTTCTGCTGCCGTGCCGCAGACAAAAACTTCGTCCGCGATGTAAAGCTGATCGCGAGAGATGGGCTCCTCGATTACCGTATAGCCCAAATCTCTGGCGAGGGTGATGAGGCTGTCGCGCGTTATGCCTTCGAGGATGCCGGCGCGGGGCGTGGTGTAGACGATTTTGTGGCTGTCCTTACTGCGAACCACAAAAAGATTTTCGCCGGTACACTCGGCTACGTAGCCGTCGGGGCCTAGCATGATGGCCTCATCGAATCCGGCGCGGACGGATTCGGTCTTCGCCAGAATTGAACTGACGTAGTTTCCGGAGACCTTGGCCTTAGTCATCATGATGTTCGGATGCAAGCGGGTGAACGAGGAGACGTTGGCGCGGATGCCGCGGTCTCTGGCGTCTGCGCCTAGAAAATTCTTCCACTCCCAGACGGCTACTACGAAACGCGGACGGCCGGACTCGACGGTCATCATCATGGCGCCGTCGAGGTAAATCATGGGGCGAATGTAGCAAGCGGAGAATTCATTGGCGGCAATCGTCTGGTGGATGGCGTTCTTCACCTGTTCGAGCGTGACCGGCAGATCACGAAATCCGATGATGTTGGCGGAATCCATCAGGCGTTGGGCGTGTTCATCCAGGCGGAAGACGGCGGGACCTTGATCGGTGGCGTAGCAGCGGATGCCTTCAAAGACGCTGAAACCGAATTGCATTCCGGCGCTGAGAAACGGGACCACGCCTTCGCTGGCGGGTTTCAGGGAGTCATCGATCCAAATGTAACGAGCGGCGGCCATGTTGTTCCTTCATAAAGCTGGAGTGTTTTTAGATTACCTGCGCGCGGAATCGGCGGCAAGGGCGCAAGAACGAGATGTCGGCAAGACATGGTGGCGAGCGGACTTTATAATTTGTCGCTTATGGAAACCGGGCTCAGAGGTCGGGTTGCTATTGTTGCTGCTTCCAGTCAGGGAATTGGACGGGCTACTGCGGAGGCGTTTGCCGCGGAGGGCTGTCGGGTGGCCATCTGTGCTCGCAATCGTGAAGCGCTTGGCGCCGTTGCCGAGAAGATTCGCAGTGAGCACAAGGCAGAGGTGCTAGCCGAGGCGTTTGATGTTACTGATGAGAATGCGGTCGGTGATTTTGTGAGCGCTGTGGTGCAGAACTTTGGCAGCGCCGATATCTGCGTGACCAACGCGGGCGGGCCGCCGGCGAAAGGTTTTCTGGCTACTACGACGGAGGAATGGAGACGCGCCGTCGAAGTGAATTTCATGAGCAACGTTTATTTCGCGCGGCAGGTTATTCCGCACATGCAGAAGAAAAAATGGGGACGGATTATTACGATTACGTCTATCACTACGAAGCAGCCGGTGGCTGATCTCGTGTATTCGAATGCGGTGCGGGCGGCGGTGGTTGGGCTGGTGAAGAGCCTGGCTAATGAGTTTGGGAAGGATGGGATTCTGGTTAACAATGTTGGTCCGGGGTTTACGGCGACTGACCGGCTCAAGGAACTTGCTCACTCGCGCTCGGCTACGCTGCGGAAGAGCGAGGATGAAATATTCGAGGGCTGGGCAGCGGATACTGCGGTGAAGAGACTGGGCGAGCCGCGCGAACTTGCCGACACCATTGTGTGGCTGGCGAGCGAGCGGGCTTCCTATGTTACCGGGCAGACTATCCTGGTTGATGGCGGGCTTTACAAGGGCCTGTGATATGTTCGTGGAAAACATTCCTGCGAAGAAGAAAAACCTAAGGACGTTATGAAAAAAAAGACTGCTGGAAAAACATCTGCGGCTGCGAAAACCAAGATGAAACAGGGGGCGCGATCAGCCAGTAAAGTTGCGCTTAAGGGCACGGTCGCAAAAGGGAAGCGCAGGGCCGAGTTGCGGCATGTGCCGTGGAACTCGGTTAAAGTCGAGGCTCTGAATCCTCTGCTGGGGCTGCATTTTGTGGTCGGGCAGAACATGATGCTGGCGCGCGTGCTTTTGAAAAAGGGATGCATCGTGCGCGAGCATAGCCATCCGAATGAGCAAATCACATTCATTGCGGAGGGAGCGCTCAAGTTCCGGATCGATGGCAAGGAGATTGTGGTGAATGCGGGGGAGGTGCTGACCATCCCTCCGAACATGCCACATATGGCGGAGGCGCTCGAAGACACGGTGGATTTTGACGTGTTCAATCCGCCGCGCGCTGATTGGATGAACGGGACGAATAACTACCTGCGTTAGCGCGGAGCGTATGACGACAATCGACGACCGTGCGGACAGCGACTTCTGAGTTTTCGAAGGAATGAGATTGGATTGCTGGCCTGCCGTATCATGTCGGTAGGCGAACGCAATCGCGGCGCTAACCGAAATCATGGCTCTCTCGTCGACCACTCGCGCGGTTGAAACCGGTTCGAGGCTCCGGTGCATTTCGTGCGGCTCGACGCCAGATTCTGCCAGCGAAGACTTCCGTTGCCGGGTTTGCGGCGATCTGCTGGAGTTTGTTTTTCCGGGATGGACGACTGACTCGCGGGTTGCGGACCCTGGAGTATTGAAGGCGCTGTGGCTGGTACGCCGAACCTCCCGGAATGCGCTTGACCAGAGCGGGGTCTGGCGCTTTCGCGAACTTCTCCCACATATTCCTGCGGAACATGCGATCACGCTGCGCGAGGGAAACACGCCACTGTATCAATTGCCTCGGTGCGCGCGTGCTGCGGACGTGGAGAATCTTCTGGCGAAGCATCAGGGAATGAATCCTACCGCATCGTTTAAAGATACCGGCATGACGTTGGCGGCGTCGGCGGCGTACCAGCACGAGTTCCGCTGGGTGGCGTGCGCTTCGACGGGTAACACGTCGGCTTCGATGGCGGCCTATGCGGCGCGGGGCAACATGCATAGCCTGGTACTTATTCCGGAGGGGAAGATTTCGTGGGGCAAGCTTTCGCAATCGCTCGACTATGGCGCGCTGACCTGCCAACTGCGCACCGATTTTGATGGATGCGTGCGCATCCTCAATGAGCTGGTGCGCGAGAAGCCGGTTTATCTGCTGAATTCGGTGAATCCTTATCGTATTGAAGGGCAGAAAACCGCCGCGATTGAACTGATGGAGCAACTCGGGTGGGAGGCGCCGGACCACATCATTGTTCCGGGAGGGAATCTGGGAAACAGCTCTGCCATCGGCAAGGCGCTGATTGAGATGAATGAACTGAAATTGATTTCGCGCTTGCCGAAGCTGTCGATTATTCAGGCGCAGGGGGCGAATCCGTTCTACCGCAGTGTACGCGAGTTTGGCGGCGAGAAACTAGAACCGATGACGGCCGAGACGCTGGCTAGCGCGATACGCGTTGGGAAGCCGGCGTCGTGGAAGAAGGCTTTGCGGGTTTTGCGGGCAACTGGCGGCGAGGTGGAGCAGGTTACGGAGGTCGAAATCGCCATTGCCAAAGCGGAGATCGGGGCCGATGGGATTGGATGTGAGCCTGCTTCGGCAGTGACACTGGCGGGGCTGAAAAAGCTGCGGGGGAGGGGATTCGTCAAAGCTGGCGAAAGCGTTGTGCTGATTTTGACTGGGCATCTGTTGAAGGATCCTGACTTTACCATCAACTTCCATCGCGGCGATTTGTTTGCAGGAACGCACTTTGAGACGGACGCTGCAGGCGCGAAACATCTTCAGCGTGCACCGGTTGTACTGGATGCAAACTTGGCGGCAGTGATTGCGGCTCTAGACGGGGCGGAGAACGAGGAAACGAGGAAGGAACCTAAAAAAGAGGAATGAGCCTAAGACATAGGTGGTTTGGCAGAAGGCGCGAAGGAGGCAAACCCGCTTTTGATGAGCACCGGCGCAGATGCACCAATATTGACCGCCGCGAATACGTTAATCTTTTCAAAATCGTAAAGGATTGCAATCGCTCCACCAAGTAGAGCCATCTCAAAGCTCATTGCCCAATAAAAGGAATCGCGGCTCCTCTTTTTTCTGGCGTTAGGATCATTGCGACTTTCTTCATACAAAGTCAGGAATTCCCCAAGGCAGCCACCAGCGAAAGCGGCCACAAAAATCCAACACCTCGATGTGAGAATCATCTAGGCGATGCGGCGTCGGCCCATAGACAGGTAGTCGAGTGCTTTATCAATAAATTTCTCTTCGGGCGGATCGTTCCTTTCGATGAGTTGAAAAATTGGCCCGAACTCCTTGGATACATTTATTCTGATGAGATCGCGGTGATGCAACAGGATAGACTTCACGGTGTCAACATCCAAACCGGCAGAATCAGCAATACCGTGTGGGGTACGCCAACTCCAGTGGGGATCGTCTAGTGCCTGAAAAACCAGTTTCTCTTCCGGGGTGGGATTAGGACCTAGTTTCTCTGTCCAAACCATGGGTGGTTCTCCCGTCTACAAATTTAGTCATCGGAGGAGTGAGTCAAGAATATGAATCCACCGAATGTCCCGCAAACTTGCGAAGGTAATAGATACAGATTACCTATTCATAGCAAAGTGTATTGTAACGCGCCGCTCGTTCCACGGTACCCATCTCGCCACGGGAATCTCATTCTGGGATTCGCCAGCGCCTGGTCTTGCCAAAGGGATAATCGGAGAAATTCGTAGCAGTTCCTTCGAAACTCGTGTATAAAACACAGTTCAACGTAAGTGCCGATCGTAGGCTATTTCTGATTGGGCCAGATCCAGCTAAAGCCTTTCATTTCTAATATTTCAGATTGCTTTCGGCTGCAAGGAGTTGTTCCGTAACCTATGCCTTCACGCCCCGCATCTTTAGACCGCTCGCTGCGCCTGGCGTTGCCAGCGACCTCCGCTAACCTGGGACCGGCTTTTGACGCCGCGGCCCTGGCGCTGGACTTTCACGTCCGTTTGCGGGCTGAGCGCGCGCCTGACTTCTTTATCACGGCTGAAGGGCGCGATGCGCAAATCTGCAGCCGCATGGAGAACCACCTCATCGTTACCACTTATTGCGAGGTGCTGGAGTCGGAGAATCGCAAGATCGCACCATTGCGTATTCACATTGAAAACGAGATTCCTATTGGGCGCGGTTGCGGATCATCGGCGGCGGCGCGGCTCGCTGGGATTGCGCTAGCCGTACACTTTGGGCATCTGCGCTGGAAGAATGATCGCATTGTGGGTGAGGCGTCGATGCGAGAGCATCATCCGGACAACGCGGCCGCCTGCTGGATGGGGGCGCTGGCGGTGGCTCGCATGGCTAATCAGGTGCAGGCGCAGGTGGTCGAGGTGAAGCCGAAAGGGAAGTGGCCACTGCTGCTGGCAGTGCCCGATGCCCCGCTTTCGACAGAGCAGGCTCGGCGCGTATTGCCGTTTCAGTATTCGCGCGCCGACGCGGTTACGAATATTCAGAATTCGATGCTGCTATTGGCTGCATTTACGCAGGACCGTCCTGACCTGCTTCCTTCGGCTCTCGAAGACCGCATCCATCAGCCTTATCGAGCGCCGTTGTCGCCGCTTCTGCCTGCAATCAAAGAACTCACGGGAGAGTCTGGCATTCTCGGCGCGGCCCTGAGCGGAGCGGGACCATCTGTGCTTGTTTTCCTTGACCCGAAAGTTCCAACGAAAAGAGCCAAACAGCGAATTGCTGCCCACCTTACCAAGCGCCGGCTTACGGCCGAGCTGATCCTCACGCAGATCGCTATGCACGGCGGGCGCGACGGAGCGGACTGGAAGAAGCACCACGGGTCGGCGAGAAAATAAGGGTTTGAATTGCATTGAACCCTCGTTTTCTTAGCCCCCTGCAATTGGCATAAGTCCCGTAATTCTCATCCAGGCGCAAGAGAATAGCTCCCTACTGTCGGCTGGCCGGAGGCACGATTCCATTCATGCGCAGATAGTCGACCATTTATCCGTAGTGGTCGAAGCAATGCCAGGAGAAGATCATGGCTACGCTGAGTCGCGTGGTCTTTGACTTGCCGTCAGAAGAGGAAATCGGTTCCAGGGCATTTGCATCGGTAATGGTGGCGACTGCCTTGTGGGCATAGGCGAAAGAGCTTTTCACGAACTGCAGTATGTCGGCCTTCGACTTTATGCTGTCGGGGCCTTTTCCGTTGTTGGTGTCGACGGGCGGCTTTTCGCCAAGAATATGGGCACCAATCAGGTAGTTACTGGCGGCCACGTGCTTGACTTGTTCTCCGAATGTGCGAACCCCTTTGAATTCGCCGTTGGTGGGCGCGAAGTTGTATTTTTCCTCGGGCATTGCCTCGGCCGCGGGAACAAAATCTTTTTCCGCGTTCTTGAGGCTGCTATCGAGCACCTGGCTGATGGTTTTCTTTTCTTCTTTTGCCTGCGATTGCGCTAACACAACACTGCATAAGACAAGCAGCGTTCCTACGACAGCAGTGATCGTTTTCATTTGTTTTCCTCCAAGAAAAGTTAACTCACGACTAACTACCGGCGACCAATGACCCTTCGGCGAACGGCCACTCCCTGCGCCGCCAGGCCCGGACGCAATAAACAACAACTCCTGCCACGAGGATCACCGCGGCGTAGCGAATCTCACGCAGGAATCCGGTGCGAGAAATCAGGATAAAAATGAAGCTGGTTGCCGCTACCAGCGCTGGCACGGGATAAAGCCACATGCGAAATGGCCTTGGCATATCGGGCCTGCGTATGCGCAGGACGATGACTCCGACAGCTTGTACCAGGTATTGCAGAAGAATGCGAACCACCACCAGGGCGGCAATTAAATCTGCCAGGCGCAGAAAGCAGAAGAGCGCCGCCACTGCTGCTAGCGCGAGTACGGAGATATAAGGAATTCGGTAAACAGGATGGACGCGCGCGAAGACGCGAAAATAATTTCCGTCTAGCGCCGCCGCATAGGGAACTCGCGAATACCCCAAGGTCAGCGAGAAGACGGAAGCGAAGGCCGTCCACATCACCAGCACGGAGATGATCGACCCTGCGGCGTGGCCGTAGACTCTTTCCATCAGCGTTGAGACCACGTAGAGCTTGCTGTTCGCCGCGCCTGAACGGGCGAGTTCGCGCCATGGGATGACGCCGAGAATGCTCACGTTCATCAAGATGTAAAGACATACCACGGCCAGAATGGAAAGGAAGAGCGCTCGCGGGATATTCTTCGCCGGCTCTTTGACCTCGTCGCCGAGGAAGCAAACGTTGTAGTAGCCGCCAATGTCATAGGCGGCGATCAGCATGGCTCCGCCCAGGCCGCGAAAAAAGTTTCGCGAAAGTGAGAATGCGCCTGGAGGAAAATCAAATGCCTGGCGGGCGTTGAAATGCGTGAGTCCGGCGAAGATGATCCAACCGATGGTCGCCATCACGCCTGCCCAAAGCAGCGTCGAAAGGCGTGAGATTGCCGTGATGCGCCGGTAAAGGAGAAAGGCTGTCAATAGGCAAACTCCGATGGCTAGCAGAGTGGCCGGCATTGCCGTCCAGGTCGCCTGAAGAGGGCCGAGCAGCGGGATATTCAGAGTTAATGTGCGAGTTGCCCAGACTCGCTCCAATCTTGGAGAGAAGAAGGATGCATATTGAGAGAGGCCTACCGCTCCTGAGGCGATCGACAGCGGAGCGCTGAAGGATAGTTGCCAGATAAAGAGAAACGAAACGGCGCGACCCAATTTCTGTGGACCGTAGATCTCTTTTAAATATCGATACGATCCGCCGGAGCCGGGCATGGCTGCGCCGAGTTCCGCCCAGACCAGGCCATCGCAAATGGCGAGCACTGCGCCGAAGATCCATCCCAGCATGGCCTGCGGACCACCCATCACGGTGACGATGAGTGGAATCGTAATGAACGGTCCGACGCCGATCATATCGATCATGTTCAGCGCGGTCGCAGAACGGAGACCGATGCCGCGGACAAGTTGAGGCTTGGCGCCGGATTCGTCTTCGAGGGAAGTTGTCATGTGAGATGTCGATGATCGATGGTCGTTGTTCATCGTTCATTGTTCGTTGGTCATTGGTCGTTCGCGATGCATTCCCGGGGGTTGCAATTCTCTTGTTTGCAACTGCTCGGCGAAAGACCAATGACCCGCGCCGTTGACAGAGCATCGACTAATGACTGCTGATCAAATTCACGAATAACCGCACCGCTCCCGGCACTCCTGCTGGCAACTGGCGGAAGAATGCGTATCCGGTGTAAATGTAAGTTCCCTTGCCGTAGTGCGCGATCAGGAGCCCGCCCTTTTGCTCGTCTTCACCGGGATCATGCGATTCGAGCAACGGCGTGTAATTAGAATCCCAATGCGACATGAAATAGAGACCACGCTCCTGTACCCACCCCTCGAAATCTTTCTGGGTAATTTCATTCGGAGAATGAAAAACCGGATTGGACGGATCAAGAATCGTAATCGGAGCCTCTTCCACGGAAACCCGCGCCCGGCTTAGGGTTGCCGGATATGGCGTGAATTTGCCCGCATTGAAATCTCCGGTCGAGGCGTTGAGGGTGTTGTACTGCACGACGAGGCGTCCGCCCGCCTTTACGTAATCGAGCAGCCTGGCGTTATTGGCGGCTATATCTTTCTGCGTATCGTAAGCGCGAATGCCGAGCACAATCGTCTGATACTGGCTTAAATCTTCGGAGGCAAGTTTCTCTGGCGGAATCAGCGTTACGTGCACGCCGATCTGTTGTAACACTGTGGGGATGTCATCTCCCGCGCCCATGACGTAGCCGACCTTTAGATTCTTCGGTACCTTCACATCGACGACGCTGACGTGCTGCACCGCGGCTTGATAGTAGTAGGCTGACCCCAGATCCTCGCGCGTAACCAGGGAATATCCCTCGGTGTATTTGTTGCCGCCAGCATCGAGCAATGCTCGAACCTCGACACGGCCCTCGCGCAAGCTGGCCGGCAATAGCGTGAAGGAAAAGTCCTGCTTGTCGCCGCGATTGGAAAGAGCAACTGGCAACTGGTCTAGCTCTGATTTCCAGCCAGGTGGCAATTCAAGATGCAAGGTTCCATTCGGAGCTCCGGTACGATTGCAACTCAAGCCGACCTTCACCAGGACATCTTTCGCGTCCTGCACGGGCAAGACTTGTTCGCCGGGTTCCAGACCTACAGAGAATGTGGGCGCAACTGTGAGCGGTGTTTTGTAGCGTGTGCCGTCCGGTTCCAGGAACGGCACAAAAACGGTTGCGGAAATTTCGTCGGTGCCCGCTTCGTTGTTGGGGCGGCGACTGCCGATGATGTCGGGCACGGGCAAATGCCGGCCGGTGCGTTCGACGACTTCGTATCGCACGCGAACGCGTAGCGGAGGGGGTGGGAAGGGGAGCGTTTGATACTTTGCATTATCCACGGTATTGACCGCATCCGTTTCGGGATTATCGCGATGCCAGTAGGGACGAGTTGGTCGGGCATCGGCGGGAACCTTGAGCGCGAAGTTGGCAAAGTAATCCTGGCCGGGGCCGATTGTCATTTCGCCAACATCGGCCTGGGTAATCCAGCCCTCGCCGCCTTCGAGGTGGGCGTTTTCCACGAGCAGCCAGCGATTGGACGCGTTGTGCAGACGCGCCAATAGCTGGAAGGTTTGCCCTGGGGAAACTACGGTCAGCGCATCTTTGAATGGCAGAACTGCTTTGGGATTGGCTCCTGAAACAACCGAGGCGTCAAGATGAACATTGAAGGCGATATTGGCCGCTCTCTGCGCTTCCTGCTCTTTCGCCTGCAGGAGCAGCAGCACATCCTGCCTGGCTGCGTTGCTGATGCCGCTGGTCTGCAGGCGATCGATTGCTGCGTCAAGGATCTGGACTGCGTCGGAAAGCGGTTCTGCAGCAGCGGTGGGGTCCGATTCGCTTTTTTCAGTGGCATGCTTTATGTCAGAAGCGATTGCGTCCAGTTCACCGCGCAGCCATGGCGCCTTTTTTTCCTCGTCGCCGAGGCGCGAAGCTAACGCGGGCAGAGTTTCATCGATGCCATCGAAGAAACTTTGCTCGTGTCCATCTTTATCTTTCGGAGAGTCTACGACGGAATCGACGAGCTTGTAGAAGGTGAAGCGGTCGCCGGGAGGAACGGTAAAGCTTCCTACGCCCTGCGATTCCTGATGTCTTAGTCCTTGCAAAGCAAATTGAATGTAGGATGTTCCCAGCAGCGGATCAACGACGCCGGTGTTGAGGCGGACGGTGTAATTTGCGCGCATCGCAGGTCATTGCGCCAAAGCCGCATACATTGCCGATGTACAATTTCTTCGGCTGCCAGGGCTCAAGGCCTTCGGCAATTTGATCGGGGAAGCGCTTTGGATCGGCGGCTGCGCGAAAAGCCTGTTTGGTTAATATTCGCCGAAGCCTGATGGTGGCCATGGCCATCGCGATCAGTGCCTGAAAATCGCGCCACCAGGACATCCGGACGAAAGGTTCGAATCACGCGCACCATGTCTGCCAGCGCGATATCGTGCCCTTGCCATTTCTGAAATGTTTCTTCGGCGGTTTTGGAATATCCAAAATCGGCGACGCGAGAGAATCGCTGCTCTACGCCGTAATAGCGATCGGCCGCGAGCAGTTCCAGGGTTCGCAGAACGCCGAGGGCATCAAAAAGATTGCTGCCTAACTTGTTTTGGCCGCCTTCGCCGCGCGTGAGTGTCATGAGTAACGTCGAGACGCCTTTGCCGCGCGCTTCTAGTGTCAACATTCCGCCATCTTCGTCATCAGGATGGGCCGTCGTCTGCATCAAACGCGCTGTGGTTTGCAACTGCCGCAGCAGCAGTTTCAGCCCCGCGACGCCCGTTTCCTGGGGCAGCGGGTCGTAATAACGATCAGGCTTATGATCGGCGGGGTTCTTGTCGGCTGTCTGTGGGGCAGCGAATACAGCGGTTGATGCCAACAGGAGCACCAGCAAGAGGGGGGCAGCAAAGCGATCCCGCGACTAACTTAAATTCTGATTTCCTAGACATTTTCTTAGACATCGGAAACATTATCATCGGATGGAGTGTCCCCAAAGAAAGGCGCAAGCATATTCTGGCAAGTGGTTACTTGGCTCATCCCCTGCGCAGCCTTGAACTTCTGTTGGCAAGCCGCCGCCAGTTGCACAATCTGCCGGAAGTCGGCATCGCTGCGCAGATTCGCCCAAAGAGGATCTGATTGCAGTGCCTGTTCCGCACAATAGTTCTCGGCTACGGCCTTGCGCAGGAAATCGAGCGCGGTTTGCTTCTCACCGCAGGCTGCGAGCAAAGCACCCTGGTAGTACTTCAATTCTGAATCCTGTTCCGGCAATAATTCATTCTCTGCCGACACGGCCAGCCGGTGAATGTCCTTTGCGGGCGCCTTGTTCAGGCATGCCTGCAGCAGTTCTCGCATCCACATCGGATTTTCCGGTATCTGCTGCACGGCCTGCCGCGCTTCGGCCATCTTCCCCTCCCGTATCAAAACCGAAGCTCGCACCGCGTTCGACCACTCCGATCCCGCGTCGAGGTCAAGATAATCCATGGCGCGAGCCGATTTGCCCTGCTCGAAAAATGCAAACGAGCACGAACGCCAATTGTAATTCTTCGGATCGATGGACAATGCCTTATCGCATTCGCTCTGCGCCTCATTCAGAAGGCCGGCATAACGCGAGACATAGGCCAGGGAATAATGCGCCAGCGCACTATCGGGGCGCCTCTCGACCAAGGCGCGGGCGTCACTGTAAGCCTTGTCCAGGTTGCCGGACTCGACCTCATTGGTAGCCAGGAATGCAGCCGCGCCTACTCGTCCGGGTTCGATTGCGAGAGCGAGCTGCAGAGCTGCATTCGATCGCTGATATCCCGCAGCCCCGCCGCCCGAATAGATGGCGTCGAAGTAGTAGCGTCGTCCGAGCGCTTCCCAGGCCGGCGCATAATTAGGATCGAGTTTCACCGCTCGCTCGAGCGACGCAATAGCCTCCTTATTTGCGGCTCCATCGTGCGACATCGCTAGTGTGCGCAAATAAGCGTTATAAGCATCGCGATTCACGGGCGCGCTGCTGGGTTCGACGGTTTCGCGCGAAATGCCCAGCGCCGGCACCAACTCCTGGCGTACTTTCTTTGCCATCTGGTTTTGTAAAGCAATCAAGTTATCGGTCGTCGAGGTGAGAGTGCCCGTCCAGAGCAGTCTGTCATCTTTTACCTCCACGGCTTCCAGAGTGACCAGCAAGTTATTGTTCTGGCGCACGAAATGTCCTGTGACGACCGTGCCTACGCCCAATTCACGTCCAGCTTTCGCCGGGTCCGCTTCTCCGTTGACATATTTTTGGGTGGAGGTTGACGGCCGAATCTCCAGGGAATGGGTATAAGTCAAAGCGTTTGCAATCTCGTCGGCCAGGGCAAATCGCAGAAACTCACTCTCCGGATCATTGTTAATGTTCATCAAGGGTAGAACCGCGATGGTACGATTACTCGCCTGTACTGGTTTTACGCGATGTTTGAGCCACCACGCGCCTACTGCCGTTGCTACGGTCAACAGCAACGCCGCCAAGCCGAGCAAGATCCAGTTGAGCGTCGAACTTCGCTTCTGAAATGTGCGCGTTGATCCACGTACTCCGACCTGGCGAAGCCCGCTTCGCAGGAGCGGCTCCGTTCCTTTCTTCAACTGCACCAATGCAGCCTTCATTTCCGCTGCGTTCCGGTAGCGTTGGTTGCGATCTTTCTCCATCGCTTTGCCGATGATGGCTTCGAGTTCGGCGGGCACGGCGGGATTGATCGAGCGGGGAGAGGCTGGCTTGGAGTTCATGACCGCATGCAGCGTCATGACTACGTTTGTTCCGGTGAAAGGCTTCTTGCCGGTGGCCATCTCGAAGAGCACTACGCCGAAGGAAAATATGTCGCTGCGCACGTCCAAGTCTTCCGAGCGCGCCTGTTCCGGCGACATATAAACTGCTGTCCCGGGGATAACGCCCACTTGGGTCAGGGATTCCTCAAGCGATGAGTCGGTGGTCATGCCGAGAGTCTGATCTTTGGCGAGTTTGGCGAGACCAAAGTCCAGAATCTTTACCTGACCGTTCGGGAGTCAGAAAGATATTTGCCGGCTTGATGTCGCGGTGCACAATGCCCTTGGCATGAGACGCGGCGAGCGCGTCAGCCACTTGCACCGCTATATCGAGAAGGTCTTCGAGTTCGAGGGGCTTGCCATGGATGCGCTGCTTCAGGCTTTCGCCTTCGAGCTTTTCCATGACAATGAAGGGATGGCCGTTGTTGTCCTCAATGTCATGGATGGTGCAGATATTCGCATGGTTGAGCTGCGATGCAGCTCGCGCTTCGCGCATAAACCGTTCCAGGGCTCGTCTATCCTGCGCTAAATGCTCGGGAATGAACTTCAAAGCGACATGCCGGCCGAGGCGGAGATCTTCAGCTTCATAAACAACTCCCATTCCGCCGCCGCCGAGCTTGGATAGCACGCGATAATGGGATACCGTTTGTCCAACGATCTCCATAGAAGTGTGGCGCGGGCGCGCATGACCACGAAGGCGTAATGTTAGGCGGTCAGCGCGGCTGGGTCAACCGAGTCAGGATGATAAAAAGAAGGAAGATTGGATGATGAGGGAGTTGCAAAAGCTATCCACTGATGAGGGCGGCTGACGAACCGACCCACTCCATATTCTTGTTTTGATCCACGCCCATCATCAGGCCGCGTCCCATGCGTGCTATGGTCATGACCGGCATTAAGTGGTCGAGCCATATATACATAATCCGCAATTCTACTTTAGTGAGTCCGTAGGGAGTGTCAACGACCGGAGTGAAGTTCAATCGCTCCTGCAAAATATACTGGCTACGTTTCTCCGTCGGAATGGCATCAATGTCGGCGCGCGAGGGCGCAATCAGCACGCCCAACCCGGCAAACGAATAGAGCGGCTTGAGCACAAAGTTATCGAGATCCGTGGGTACATCTCTTAGTTGATCGAGAAACCAGGTGCGCGGGACTGATGGATGCTTCAAGTAAGGAATCGAATATTTGCTGATGCGAAAATACCAATTTGGGTGCCCGGCCCATTCAACATCCAGTTCATCGCGAAAATCGAAGGGCAAAGTCACGCCTTTGCGTTCAAGTTCATCGACAATAGTCCGGTTATAAATCCGCTCGATCGGGACCTGTGTGCCGCCCTCTTCGTAAAAAAGCCGCCGCCCCTGTTTGCGAATCTTGGTGATGCACACGGTGCGAATGCCGAGCAGCTTTTCAGTAAGCAGAAAATCGGGGCGCGTCTTCTGCTGCTCTGGATGCACTTCCATCAATACGACATGCGCTGGATCGTGGTCCGCAACGATTGCATCCTGCAAGAGTCGCCTGTAAGCAGTGGAATCGAGGCCGCTCAGAAAGTAGCGAAGCTTGGGGTCGAGTCCAAATACGTCGATGTAAGTCTGCGCCAAAACCGGCTGATACGCGTAAAGGGAAGGGAAGGCTTGTAACTCTACTAACTTGGGTTGCAACTGTTTCCCTAACTCTATCTCTAACTTTGTCTCTAAATCTGGCTTTGACTCGGGCTGTAACCCGCCAGCCGAATCCCGCACCAGCCCGAAGTCAACCTGGATAAACATGGGGTGGTGAGGTTCGTTTGGCACGCGGAACCTGGCTGGAATCGAGGCCTCTGAGGGGGCGAGATATTCGGGATTTTCTACTAACTGCCGGATGAGCGCTTTCCCATCCTCACACATACGCTCGACGAGGCCATTGGGAAAAAAGCAAGGGGTTTCGCAGAGGGCAAAGGGAACTTCCATCCCGCAGCGCGAGGTCATTTCGCGTCGCAACTGGTCGTACTTTTCAGAAGTAAACTTCGAGTTAAAGGCGTGGCGATAAGAGGGAATCATGGAAGATCGTGGAGTGACGAACGTTCTCTCCTACGCCTCAATCAGAAACTGCCCACTGCGCATGATCTGCTGATTATCGACCCATATATCGAACTTCCGGCCCACGACGTCAATGTGAGTTGACGAAAACCATTCGGCTCCTGTGTGCGCGCCGTAGGGATTGCCAAAGGCGATGTGCACGCCGGGAAATTTCTCATCCTGCAAAATCTCTCCAATTACATCCTTCAGTTCTATATTGGTTCCGATGGCAAACTCGCCGACGCGGTTGCTGTTCTCATCGGTATGGGTGTAGGCCCAGAAATCGTCTTTCAATTCCTTGTTCGACGAGTGCGCCTCGATTAATCGATTTCCCTTCACTTGAATTGTCAGGGGATGGTTCTTCAAGTCGCCAAACTTTTCACACAAATAATCGCCCACTACCCCATCAATGACGAACGTGCCATTGACCTCGCCCGGCGTGGTGAACACTTCGCCGCCTGGCAAGTTTCCCCATTTTTCGGTGCTGATGATTCCGCTCGTCTTGATCCAACGGTAGTTCGCATTCAAATCCGCGACCAGTTTGGTACCCGCAGGGGTGGTGGCGCGCACTTGTTTGGCGTTGCGCAACGTCTCCAACACTTTCAGGCTCAGCCTATCCACCTTCAGAAAATCCGCGCGCATGCCTTCCAGCATTATCCGTTTCTTGATGTTGACCATGTGCGCGTGCCGGATTTTATTTCGGTTGACGATGTCCGTCATCTGCATGCGAGATTTTAGTTCCATGGTCTGGGCTCGCACGGCGAAAATGCTCACCTTGCTTGATTCGAGATCGTCGGCGATCACGGGCGGCAAATCCGTCAGCGGACGGGTCGCCACATCTTCCAGTACCCATGTCAGGTAGCGGCAACCAACGTCTTCCAGTTCATGCACGATCGCTGCCGCGATCTCCAGGCTCGCTTCATCTGTGATGACGGTGACTTTTTCGGAAGGTTGCACGCGGAGGCACACGCGTACTGCATTCCGCGCGCCCGGCGTCAATTCGGGATCAAAAGTTAATTTATTCAGTTGTCGGTTGGATTGTGCATTCGATTGCGCACCGGATTGCATACCGGTCTTTGTCAGGCTCATCAGCCCGCCCGGGCGGTAGGGAAACTGTCTGCCTGGTTCACGCCCACCTCAGTTTCTTCAATGATGTAATCCATCACGGCCTTCATATCGCCGGTTTCGCGATACACCTGCAGCTGCCGGTCCGCGCCGGTGCCCATCTTCATGATCTCACGGATATACTGCACTTCTTCGCGGCAATCCAATTCATCGAGCACGTCGTCGACGAATTCCAGATATTCTTCGATCAGATCGCGTTCCGGAACTTCCATCTGCTTGCCGAAGTCGATCAATTTGCCGTTGATTCCGTAGCGCGCGGCGCGCCACTTGTTCTCCATCAGCAGCGACTTTCGATACAGACGAAATCCCTGATTCTGTGAGTACAGCTTATACAGCTTGGCTACCGTGGCCTGAATCAGAGCCGCCAAAGCGATTGTCTCTTCAAGACGCATCGGAAGGTCGCACACGCGGAATTCCAGCGTGTTGAAGAATGGATGCGGCCGCATGTCCCACCAGATTTTCTTGGCGTTGTCGATTGAGTTGGTCTTGACCAGCAGTTTGACGTAATTCTCGTACTCGCCCCAACTTGGAAAATAATCCGGCAGATTGGTTCGCGGAAATTTGTCGAACACTTTGCAGCGATACGATTTCAGCCCGGTGTCCATACCAAGCCAGAAAGGCGAATTTGACGACAAGGCCAGAAGATGAGGAATGAAATAACGGGCATGATTCATCATCTGGATCAGGACCTCGCGATCCTCGATGCCGACGTGCACGTGCAGCCCGAAAATCAAGTTAGCCCGAGCGACCAGTTGCATGTCCTCAACAATATTTTTGTAGCGCTCTCCGGGCGTGAGCGCCTGCACGCGCCAGTCGGCAAAGGGATGTGTCGCTGCCGAAGCGAGGCGCAACCCGTTCTCGCGGGCCAGCCGGATCATGTGATGCCGCAGATTCCTCAGCTCTTCCCGCGCTTGCTTGATGTTGTGGCAGACCGAAGTTCCGACCTCGACCACTGACTGGTGCATCTCGGTCTTGACCCTCTCCTGCAGAATCAACTTGCCTTTTTCAATAATTTCGGCGTGAATATGCGATCGAAGATCCCGCGTCTCAGGATCGACGGTCTGATATTCCTCCTCGATTCCCAGCGTGAATGTAGGCTTCATCGCGGCGCAGCCAATGCTGCCAGGCAGAAATGAGCCCGGCAGTGAGTCCAAATAGTATACCAATGCTACCCTAAGTTCGCGGGTAACGTGGTCAGGAAAAGCCGCGTGTCCAAGTTCTATGGGATCGGGTAAGAGATAGTCGAAATCGAAGGTTGCGACGAAGGATTGCTAGGCACCCATCCTGTTCTGAATCTTCTTAGTCATGCTTTCTACCGCCTTTGGTCCATTCAAAAATGCCGCCCAACGCAATTCTTCTACCGGATTTCGCCCGCTCAGTGCTTTCTTCACTGCCATCTCCGCGACCGCGTTGACAATCCAGTCGAAGTTCTGCTGCCCTACCGATGTGACTTCCGCGTCGGGCGCGGGATTCATGAAGTCGATCGCGTATGGAATGCCGTCTTCCACGGCAAACTCTACCGTGTTCAAGTCGTACCCGAGAGCGCGGCACAATGACAGCGCATCATTTTCAATTCTCTCTTTCAGTTTTGGACCGGGTTGCGGGTTACCCGTCACATAGCGGTCATGATGAGGAAGTCTGGGATCATACTTCATGATGTGCACTTTTTCCTGGCCGACTACGTAACAGCGGTAATAATCTTCGAACTCCACGCCATGCTGCAGCGTCATGCAGAGGTCGCCGGTCTGGTTGTAGTTGTGGAAAAATTCGTCCGGAGAATGCACCTTATAAACGTGTTTCCAGCCACCGCCGGAATAGGGTTTCAAGAATGCGGGAAATCCCACGTAGGCAAAAACCTCTTCCCAATTCAGCGGATAAATCAAATTCCGCATCGATTTGTCGGTGGTATCGGGAGGGTGGGCGTGATGCGGCAAAATCACCGTCGGCGGAATCGCCACGCCCATCTTGTGCGCCAGCGCGTAATTAAAAAACTTGTCGTCTGCCGTCCACCAGAAGGGATTGTTCACTACAATCGTCCCTTGCAGCATCGCATTCTTCAGATACGCGCGGTAGAAAGGGATATCCTGCGAAATGCGGTCGATAATGACCTCGTATTTCTTTGGCTCATCCATTCGGATACCGCCAATTTTTACAAATTCAGCACTCACGCCGTGGCCTTCATCGAGTTGACCTTCTCGACGAAAGCCGGCGGAAAGGTATTCTCCATTCCAAATAGAATTCCAATTTTTTTATCAGCCATAATCTAGGCGCCTCCGCTCGCCTAAAAGTACTTAACCGCCATCCGCTGCCACAGTGGCCAATCGTGCTTGCTATTATCGCCGTAGATATCCAGCCAATTCGGAATGCATTTACTGTTCAAAAGCGCCGACATCTTGACGTTGGCGTCCAGACACATATCCCAGTCCGCGCTTGCAAGCACAATCTTCATCTGGCGCAAACGGGCTAGAAACCATTCATCACTCATATTCGAGCAGATAATCTGGTGGATTATTGAAATAGCAATTATCGTCATAGTAGCCGTCGAGAAAACCCTTGATGTCGAACGAGCCACTCATGGTTACACAAGCCGATACCACATCCGGATGGCGCATGGAAAAATTCAGTGCGTGATAGCCGCCGAAGCTGCATCCTGTTACCGCGATTTGGGGGGCCCAATTTGTCCACTTCAAATATGGCAGAAACTCGTTGATCACATAGCGTTCGTACTGCACATGGCGCCAGATGCGCGCTCCGGGATGCGCGCTGCGGTTGTACCAACTCTCGAGGTCGACAGAATCCACGCAGAATACCTGGATCGCTCCGCCTTCTATCCTGCCGCTCAGCTTTCGAATCATGCCGGCATCTTCGTATTCGAAAAAGCGGCGCATGGAAGTTGGAAAAACCAGAATCGGCTGGCCAGCGTGCCCGTAGGTCAGCGATTCCATGTCGCGCCCTAATTCGTGGCTATACTGCTTGCGGTATTCGCGGTTCATTCGCGGGAGGATTGTAACCGATTGCCCTGCCGCGGCATCCTATTACGCGCTTTGGGTCGAGGGTTGGGCAATACCTGAAATATGGAATTGTCGCCTGAAAATTGAAGTTCTGTCCATGCGCCATGCTTTCTGCTAGAGTCGCGGCTTGACTGTTTAGAAGACAGTTTTCAAATCCTGGTCTAGGAGAAAAGTCGAATGTCGATTCTGGCTTGGATTGTGCTGGGGCTAATTGCTGGTTTTATCGGAAGCAAGATTGTAAACAAGTCGGGAGAAGGATTGTTGCTTGACATCATTTTGGGGATCGTCGGCGCCATCGTAGGCGGATGGCTATTCAGTTTTTTCGGGGCACACGGCGTAACCGGCGTCAACATCTACAGTCTCGTGGTCGCTGTCATCGGATCAATTGTTTTGCTGGTGGTGTTTCATGCCATCAAGAGGGCATGAGTTCAACGTGATGGAAAGACTGTGTCCCTCGGGTAGTTTCGAGATGCGCTGTTCTCGGGGCCGGAATGGGTTTGCGTCGTAGGCGGCGCAAACTCGTTTTACTGATCGCTTTTACTGATCTGCGGACCGCGGATTGATTCCTAACTGCTTCAATTTCGATTGCAGTGTCGTCCGTTTTAATCCTAAACGCGCAGCGGCACCTTTCGGGCCGCCGATCTGCCCGCGTGTCTCGCGCAGTGCGCGTAAAATGTGCTCACGTTCAGTCGTCTCCAGAGTTTCATCTGTGTTTTTTGCTTGCGCAGAAGTCGCCATCAGTTCGCTTAAGGGCGAAACCAGCACCGGACCCTGGGTCAAAATCACCGATCGCTCGACGAAATTTTCCAACTCGCGCACATTCCCCGGCCATTCCCATTCCATCAAAGTATCCAAGGTTTTCCTGGGAATGCTTGTAATCAGCTTGTTCATTCGCCGGGCGCACTTCTGAACGAAATACTCGACGAGCAACCGGATATCCTCGCGCCGCTCGCGCAGCGGCGGGACGCGAATCGGAAACACGTTCAGCCGGTAATACAAATCGCTTCGGAACTCGTTTTCGCGCACGCTATCAGCTAAATCGCGGTTGGTGGCCGCGATCAGGCGGAAGTCGACCTTCAAAGTATGCGTGCCACCCAACCGTTCGAACTCCTGGTCCTGCAAGACCCGGAGCAGCTTGGGCTGCAGAGTCAGTGAAATCTCTCCAATCTCGTCGAGAAAAAGCGTGCCCTTGTCGGCCAGTTCGAGTCGTCCGATTTTCTTGCTGATAGCGCCGGTGAAAGCACCCTTTTCATTGCCGAATAATTCGCTCTCCAACAGTCCGGAGGGAATTGCGGCACAATTCATTTTGATGAAGCTATTGGTGGCGCGCCGGCTCAATCGGTGGATCGCCCGTGCCACGAGTTCCTTTCCCGTCCCTGTCTCGCCGAGCAGCAGAACGGTAGCGTCGCTAGATGCGACTTTACCAACGTGCTCCATGACAGCTTGCAAGGCCTTGCTCTGGCCAATGATTTCGCCGAAACCAAGTTCGGTATCGATTTCCTGTTCGAGATAAAGCTTTTCCTCTGTCAGTTTTTTCTTGGCTTCGCGCAATGCTTCGCTAATTTCGCGAAGCTCTGTAACGTCCATGCTGGCACCGGTCAGACCGATTACTGTTCCCGAGGAATTCACTACGGGTTCGATGGTTGTGTCCAGGTAGCGTTTTTTGCCGTTCCAGTTGACCTGGACTTCATGACGCACTCCAACTCCTGTTTCGAGCACTCTTCGCCGGGCTTCGGCAATGCGCCCGCCGTCCACCGAACCGAATACTTCGACCGGCGTCTTTCCCACTTTCTCGTCCGCGGGCAATGGAAGCTGCGAATTGTAACTCCAGGTGTAGCGCAAATCGCAATCCTGATTGAACACCGAAATCGGGGCGTGTTTGATAGCCACCCGAAACCTCTCCTCGCTTTGCCGCAAAGCCTCCTCTGTGCGCTTGCGCTCAATATTTGCCGCGGTTCGCGTCGAGAATAGCTTCAGAATCATTTCTGCAAAGGTTTTATTCGGCAGCGGCCGGCAGTAAAGAGCGACCATGACGCCAAGCAAACGCCCCTGTGAATCACGTAAAGAAGTCCCAACATATCCCTCGATGTTCGTCTGTTTTAGCTGAACATCTTCGCGGAAACAGGTCGGCCACACCAGCGGGAAATGAGCAGGTGCCTTGGCGGAGAACTGCCTCGGAAGGAGTACCGGCCAGATCATATATGATATTCCCCTCGATCACGCCGTGACCGCAAACCCCAATTGTTCTTACTTTGTCTTTTTCGCCTGGGATAACCTCACCAATGATCGTGTAGTCGGCTTCGAGGCACCTGGCGAGTTGAATAGCCATGGAGTTAAAAAAGTTCTCGCTGCTATCGGATTGCACCTGTTGCACCAGCGTCGCGATGGCGCTCTCAGTATGCTTCCTTCCAGTGATGTCCTTCGCCAAAGCCATGTGCCATCGGCGCGTCTCTCCCTTGGCCCACATCGGCACTGCCAGGACCCTGACCCAGCGAACAGATCTATCGGGACGAAGATACCGTTTGTCTATCTCGTAGCTTGTCAGTTTTTCTTCGGCCAACTGCGTCAAGTAGTTTTGTGACACGTCGATATCGTCGGGATGACTGACGTTCGATATGTCAGACTGGAGTAGTTCGGTCTCGCTGCGCCCGGTAATCTCGCAGAACTTCGAATTGACTCGCAGGAATCGACCGGTACGGGAATCTACCAGAGTTATACCCACTGGGGCGCGTTCGTAGATGGTATGAAACAGTTGCTCACTCTCCCGAAGCGCTTTTTCAGCCCGCCTCTCATTTGTGACATCTCGAAGAACACAAGCTGCACGGTCAATCCCGGCCGGGCCTTCGACAGGTAGATAGGTGATCAGTAACTCTCTCTCACCCAATTCCGGATAGGTGTGAGTAAATTCATAAGTGATGACCTTGCCCAGAAAACACTCATCCAGCTTTGCCTTAATAGCTTCGCTCAAAGACGCCGGGGTTCAATATTTCCGCTACCGGCTGCCCCACAACCTGTTCTTTGGTCATTCCACGTCGGCTTAAGAACGCGCGATTAGCAAGAACGTAGCGATAATCCCGGTCTACCACAAAAATCATTTCTTCCAAATGTTCGACTACCCTTTCAAACTCTCGCAGCCTGTCGCAGGAGCGTTTGCGCGCGGTGATGTTGCGGGACACGGCCACGACAAACTCCCGGTCCAGTTGCAAACTTTTCGCAGACTCACTTCGACCGGGAAAGGTCGTTCCATCTTTCCGGCGATGTACGCTTTCCTTAAGTGCGAAACCCGACTCCTGCAATTGCTGTAATGCTCGCTTCGACGAACTCTCGTCGAGTAATGGATCGATATCGAAGACAGTCATCGATAAAAGCTCGTCCCGGCTATAGCCCAGCTCGTCGCACGATCTCTGATTCACGTCGAGAAAACGCAAGGTTTTAGGGTCTATTACCTCTATCGCATCATTCGATTGGTCGAGCAAGGTTCGGAAAAGAGTCAGGCCATCGAGCAGTAACTTCTGTTCGCGTGTGGTCTTTGTCAATTCTGCATTGGTCCGGCGAAGAGCTGCCTCGGCTCGTTCGCGCTGGGTTACGTCATGCGCGATTCCGCGAACGATTGGCGCTGAGACTCCGTCGGTTCGTAGAGTGTTGTGGTACTCCCAGATGCGCTGCTCACCCGATCGCGTGACTACCGCCACGAGGCCGCGAGCCTCTCCTGTACGCGCGATTTCGCGCAGATAAGCATAATACTGATCGCGAAATTGCGGATCGATGAAATCGTTGCAGCCGCTTGCGCAGCATCTCTTCTACGCTATAGCCCAGCAGACGCGCTGGAACGGGATTGACCGACAGGAGTCGGCCATCCAGGTCGTGGACGCAGAGCAGGTCTTGACTGTGTTCGACCAGATCACGATACCAGTCCTGATTTTCTTCGAGGTCCCGCCGGATCGGATCCCAAGAGACTGGCGCTTGTGCCGGGAAATAGCGTTCTCGTTCCGCAGGGTGCGAAGCCATGGCTCAACCTACCTGAACGATCCACCTGGAACCTTATAAAAGTATGATTGGCCAGATCGAATTCCAGCGATCGCCCCAAAAATTATTCCCAGTTACGCCAGGAAACTTCCTAAGATTGGCCCTGTCTGGATTGCCCCATGAAACTCTTGCGCGAACTTATATGCAAAGTTTAGCAGAGAATCGATTTCACTTACAGCCGACAGATACTCATATTTCTAATTCAGTAACGACCAGGCAATTTCCATTTTGAATCACGCTTCCGCTGAGAACAGTTATGACTCTAATTTTCCGGTGGTCCAACGAAGATTTCGAATTCAACCGTTGAGTATGACCTCGAATGAGCCGCTGTGATCCTGCAGAAGCCCGATGGTCATGAGCATCCTGCCAAGCACTAAAATCGGCGAATACATCCAATACTTTCTCAGCATCAGCGCCTGTATGTGTTTATGTTGAGCCGGATCAGTAAGAAAAGATGCCTTGCCTTCGAATCGCTCGCCTCCGATCGCCAAGCCGACTTGCGGATTTTTCTGAACATTGCGGACCCACTGCCTATCGACGTTCGCTGTTCCGACAAAAATCCGGTCTCCCTCCACCACAAACCAAATGGTAACTTCATAGGGCTTGCCGGATTTACGGCCGTAGTGCGTGAGCCGCAAGGTTTGTCTGGTTGCCACTTTGTTGAGTCGTTCCATATTAAGATTCTCCGCGTAAATGGTTCCGTGCCTGTGTTGCGATGGCAAGATCCAAATATCATCGCAGATATCACACTCAAGAGCTCCTGCCATTGAGTGCTAAAGTAGCGTTTAAGGCACCATCAAAGCATTTTGTGGCGAGAGAAACCAGGAATTTCAGGAAAATGCAAATTCTAGAAGCGCTCGATATTATTTCCTGGCAAGGCCCATTCTCCGCGGAGGTCGTGTGCAAAGCCGGTAATGCGCTCGAGGCGGGAAAACTGCTTTACGCACAACAGCTTCCTTTCGAACTGACAGATGCCGAGCGGCAGTTTCTTTCTCCTGATTGCCTTGATGGCAAATCGAAAAACGTCAGCTTTCGTCCGGATACCGGTGCTTTGAAGGGCACTGGCTACCGGGGAGAAACTCGCGACGGACTTCGGGATATGTTACAGCGCTACTACGATCGGGCCTCCGGGCTAGTGAGGGCGCTGTGTCCAGGGTATGGCAACCAGCTGATGCCGGGATTCGCGAGTTTTCGTCCGGCTGAAATCGCGGGCCGGACCACGTCGTGGCGCCACGATGATACGCGTCTGCACGTGGACGCCTTTCCATCGCGCCCGATGCAAGGTTTGCGAATTCTCCGTGTCTTCACCAATGTAAATCCCGAGAAACCACGTATCTGGCGTGTGGGAGAGACATTCGAGCAGGCCGCAGCCAAGCTTTTGCCCGGAATTGGGCAGCCGCAGCAATGGATGGCGTCGATGCTCTCGTGGCTACGGATCACGAAAGGGCGGCGTACACCCTACGATCATTTTATGCTGGGCATACACGACCGAATGAAGGCGGACGAAGGCTATCAGTCTCAGGTCCCGCAGGTGGAACTGGCAATTCCGCCGGGCACGACTTGGGCGTGCTACACGGATTCGGTGTCTCACGCCGCCATGTCTGGCCAGTTCGCTTTTGAGCAGACATTTTATTTGCCGGTTACCGCTATGAACGATCCAGAGCGTTCGCCGTTGCGGATCCTGGAGCGAATCGTGGGCCACCCGTTAGTTTGATAGGGCCAATGTGATAAGCGCCAATCTACCAGGCGTCACAAGGCTCAGCTCACCAGCTCATACCATTTTCAATTTTGGTTGACGATCTGCTTCAGCGGTGGCGAAACGCTGCCTGCAAATAATGGGTCGCCATCATACGTGGCCGTAATGATGTGGATTCCCGGCCCGAGTGGAGGGGAGAAAATGGTTGACGCTCTTCCACCACTGACCTTAGTCGCAACCAGCGGGACGGTATTGTCACTGAAGATCACCAACTCGCCGTTCGGAATTGCTCCAGAGATCGAAGTGATGAAAGCGGTGAACGTTGGCGATTGCCCGGGGAACAATGAAGGATTGATTGATGAGGTTATAACCGCGGAGGTCTTAAACTTTTCAACCGCCTGCCTTAGAAAGGCCGAAGTACTACTCGTGTTATTCATGTCGCCCGAGTATTCAGCGGTAATAAATTGGCTTCCTGATGTGTTGAAGGCGGTTGTAATCCTAGCGAGTCCATTCTGCAGAGAGATGGTACCAAGCACGATGGTGCCGGATTTGAAAGTCACGCTGCCGGTTGTCGAGCCAATGAATTCGCTGGTGACTGCCGCCGTGTAGGTGACAGATTGCAAGACCAGGGCTGGGTTCAGCGACGAAGTCAGGGAAGTGATGGTTGCCACCTTACTAATGTTGAGAAGAACGGTGAGGCCGATATTACTGCAACCGTTACTGGCGTAATAGTTCGCGATACTGAGGTCGGGCTTTCCGTCTTCGTTCAGGTCCGCGACCGCAAATTCCCCGCGCCGACAGGGGTCCATGCTGTAACTGATGGGAGCCTGAAATGTTCCGTCGCCATTGCCGAGAAGGACGGTGAAGGGCGCCACGACGTCGAGTTTGCCGTCCCTGTTGATATCTGACAGAGCGATGGAAACCGGACAATAACCTGAATCGAAACAAGCGTAGCCGCCGGCGTTATAGGCTTGAGCAGGGGCGAGAGTTCCGTCTCCATTGCCCAGCAGCACAGTGACGACCGGCTGGCTGCAGGGGAAAGGCGAGAGGCAACCGTTGTCAACCACGACGTCCAAATTCCCATCGCCATTGACGTCCCCGACGGCTGCAATGAGGGCCAGGACTCCACCAGAGTTGTAAGTGTGCGCGGGCTGGAACGTGCCATCACCATTGTTGATCAGCACGCCTACGGTGCCAATAAAACAATTTGTGCTACCGCAATTGGCAACGATAAGGTCAGGCTTGCCGTCTCCGTTCAGGTCTCCCAGAATCACTTCCTGGGTAATATAGCCGCCTGAACTGTAGTCTCCGGGCGGCTTAAAGGTTCCGTTCCTTTACCGAGGTATACGGCGACCGCACCGTAGGAGCAATCTGGGGCGCTGGCATCGCAGAAGTAGCTGACGATGAGATCGGTTTTGCCATCTCCGTCGAGGTCGCCGACAGCGATAGAAGATGGATAATAGCCCGGCGGGAATGGTCTTAGCAGGTTGAAATGTACCGTCGCCATTTCCCAAAAGAATGCTTATCGAACCAACGTCTGTCGCACCCTCGCATTGCGAATCCAGACAGGTGTTAAGCACCGCCAAATCGAGCTTGCCATCACCGTTCAGGTCCGCAACCACAACTTGAATCGCAAGATAGCCACCTGAGCCGTAATTTCTTGGGTTTTGGAATGTACCGTCCCCATTGCCCAGCATTACGCTGACTACGCCTGGTCCAACGCAGGTTGCGTTATTTCCGGTCGTACATTCATCGAGGACGATCTCGTCCGGCTTGCCATCCCCGTTTACATCGGCCACAACAACCGAACTGGGCGCGGCTCCGCTGGCGGGGTACTGCGCCTTCTTCATGAACAAAGAAGGGGTTGATGCCAGCGCGTGTTCGCGGCGGCTGAAAAAGCATGCCTGAGTTCAGGTTTCATCCGCGGCAACGCGCCGGGAACATTTAACTCAGGCGGCAGCACCCTTTTGGTCAAGGGGCCAGGACGAATTTGAGCGAGCAAAGACGTGGCGATTAAACATTGCAACAAGCAGACGAAGCGGACACGCCTCATAGCATCCTTCTATTGTCAGGTCGAGTTGTGGCATCGAGTACAAAAGTGCGGCTCGTTACCGGGTTGCGGGAAGGACGTTTGCGGCAATCGAGAAGTTGAAGGCATTGTGCGCCCGTGGCTGGGGCGGGGTCAAGCTGAAAGCTTCTGAGAACGTTAACATTCCTGAGACCTCTTGCGCGCCTGCATGTTAACGCAGAACTAATCTAATTTTTTCCACAGAAGAACTTTCTTTAGCGAGCTGTCGGGCCATTCGCCATGCGATGCAGAAAGGCTTGAAACCCATCTCGCGCTGCTGTATCAACCTGCACTACTTCTCATGCTATTTCGCAGAGAGACCGAGAATCTAGTTATCAGCAACCGTTGCGAGGGTGTTGGTTTCGAAACTACAATTTCCCTAAGACCCGGCCGATGCATGGACGAGCGAAAAGCCCAAGCCGGCACCGGAAAACGCCGAGAAAAATAATGACCACAAAGATAAATGTTGCTGGGCGCGTGATTCTGATCGTTGTTCTTGCGTCGGCCTGGTTGTTGAGCCAAGGAGCGCCAGATCATGCCGATTCTTCGCCAGGTCTCGAATTGCCTGTGGTCATGCGGCAAAAAGTAATCGCAGGCAAAACTGCCGTCGGAACCGCAATTCAAGCGAAACTTACTGTCGCCACGCTGATCAAGGGCGTGGTCATTCCGCAAGATGCCATATTGTCCGGAGAGGTTATAGAGTCGGTCGCGAAATCAGATTTCGAGCCTTCGCGCCTCTCGATCCGCATGGACAGAGCCCAGTGGAAAAATGGGATCATTGTCATTGCCCATCAATGTTTACCTAACGGCCTGGTATTATCCGATCGTGCCACCGACGGCTCGCGATCTTTCAGATCAGCAATCGGATGCCGGCCGCGGATGGGGGGGCACCGGGCCGTACCCTAATCCGAACGGCCGAGGTGCGCCGACGTTTCCGGGTACTGGCACCGATGGCGGCATCACGCCTCCCGCACCTGAGTCGACCATCGCCAAACATCGGGTCCTTATGAAAGATGTAGAGTCAACTAGTAATAAAGATGGAGCGGTGATTCTGAGCGCGACGCATTTCAATATCAAGCTCGATAAGCAGACGACCTATGTCCTAGCCACGGGCGAGCTGGCAGCGGGGTCAAGCTAGCGATCGGCTAGAGTTCCTGGCGGGGTTTGGGTGTCTTTTGGGTATCTTCGGTAATCTTTCGGATTCGGGACACGCCCTGTAGCCTCACACCTAAGCCTTATGTGGCTGCCGCGATGAGCCACGATCAAACTTCTTAATTCTAAGGACGAGACCGCCATTATGTCTTCTGCCACGACTACTGCACCGAACATAGCGGCGCCTGCTCCGCGCGCAGCGGCCGCCGCGCCCGTCCCGGCTGCGGCTACGGCGCCTTTTTCGACTCCAGCGCTGCTGGCAGCAATGCTGAAGAGTTCGTCAAAAATCAGCGACCTGTTTTTCTCCCCGGGCAAATCGCCGCTCGTGGAAATTAGCGGAAAGCTGGCTCCCGCGGGAACGAACCGCGTACTGACCAGTGAGGATACGCGGCGAATTGCATCCGATCTCATTGGCCGAAATCAACACGCAATCGATAACTTGAAAGAACTCGGTTCGTGCGATGTGTCGTACAGTCTGCCTGGCGCGCATCGCTTTCGCGTGAATATATTCATGCAGCGTGGGTCCTGCGCGATCGTGATGCGAGTAATTCCTGGCACAGTCCCCGACTTCGACGCGTTGAATCTTCCCGCGGAATTGAAGAAGATCGTTGGACTCCGCAATGGCATCGTGCTGGTGACCGGGCCGACCGGGAGCGGCAAATCGTCGACCCTGGCAGCGATCATCGACAGAATCAACAAAGAGCAGTCTTATCATGTGCTCACCATTGAAGATCCCATAGAATTCCTGCACGTCCACAAAAATTGCGTTGTTCATCAACGTGAGTTGCACAGCGACACGCCGAACTTCGCGTTAGCTTTGAGGGCGGCGCTAAGACAGGCTCCGAAAGTAATTCTTGTAGGAGAGATGCGCGACAAAGAAACCATCGAGATCGCAATGGAGGCGGCAGAAACCGGTCACCTGGTGCTTTCGACGCTGCATACTATTGACGCGTCGAAGACAGTCGAGAGAATTGTGGGAGTATTTCCCATGTCGGAGCAGCACGCACTGAGAAACCGTCTGGCCAAGAGCTTCCGCTACATCGTTTCGCAACGGCTGGTTCCGCGTAAGGATGGCGCGGGACGGGTGGCAGTAATCGAAATATTGAAATCCACTCTTCGCACGCGCGAATACGTAGAGAAAGGCGAGACCGAAGGCAAAACTTTGCTCGATGCAATGCGTGTTGGCGAACAAGAGGGGATGCAGCATTTTGACGGCAACATTGAGCGTCTTATCCGCGAGGGCGTCATCGACATCGATACAGGCTTGGCGTACGCTACAAACCCAGGCAACCTTCAATTGGAACTATCCGATCTTCCAAAATCAGTGGAGGCCGATCCGCTTTTAGAAACGAGCGAAAAGTAGCTTCGACTGGAATTATGACCGGGCTGAGGTTTGAGCCGCGTTTAAGCTGAACTGGGCCAGGCTTGTTCGTGGCTGGTGTCCGAGCTGTCTCCGTCTTTTCAATAACTTAGCTCCAAAAAATCCCCGAAATCCCCGCTCAACCCTCTTTTTCTTCCCTTTATTGCCTTGTTGATGCGCAAACCTTAACGGTTTCAATACCATCAATGTGACTGATTCCACGCGCCGAGATTTCCAGGTTCGTTCGTGGAAAAGTCTCTTACGCAGACTTCCGTTTGGCAGGAAGCGCGGGGACAGTTTCAACTCCCAGGTGGAGGAAAGTGAGAGCAGAATGCATAAGCCAATAAAATATGTCGAGAAGGCTGTGACGATTGCCGCAACGGGCGCATGGGCAGTTTTCGAACGCCTCAACCGCATCGCTCCGAATGACGCGCCGGTTCCGAAGTGGTCGGATAAGCCACTGCTCAAATCGTGGGAGAAGTCGAAGCCGCCGCTGGGCTGGCCGCGTTCGACCGATTCGTTATGCCCGAAGTGCGTGCCTGAAATTCGTCAGCAGATTCTGGATGGCCACCTCCCGGTCGACGTTCTGATGAACGAAAAAGTTGGAGAGATCAAAGCCCAGATCATCGAACGCGACGGCAAAATCTGGATGGTTAAAGATTGTCCAAAGCACGGCCATTTCGAAGATCTGATGTCGATTGACACAGAATTTTCGCAACATCTTGAAGAAGTTTTCCCCGGCCGCGACATTCGCGCCCACAACGACGAAAAACTGCATCATCACGGTTCATCCACGGTGAAATACGGACGCGGCGCGGTCTTAACCGTCGACCTCACTAACCGCTGCAACATGATGTGCGATCCCTGCTTCATGGACGCGAATCAAGTCGGCTACGTACACGAACTGACATGGGAGGAGATCAAGACCGTCCTCGACAACGCGATCACGGTGAAGCCCAAGCGCCAGATGTCAGTGCAGTTCTCTGGCGGCGAACCGACTTTGTCGCCATACTTCCTTGATGCGGTTCGGTACGCGCGGAAAGTTGGATACAACAGCGTGCAAGCCGCAACCAACGGAATCGAATTCGCCAAGAGCTTCGAATTCTGCCAGCAAGCCGTCGAAGCGGGCATGCGTTATGCCTATCTGCAATTTGATGGAATCGGAAACGCCGCCAACGATCATCGCGCAGTAGGCAATCTGTTCGACGTGAAACTGAAAGCAATCGACAACCTGCACCGAGCCGGCTGCGAAATCGTCCCGGTCGTAACCATAGTCAACGGGATCAATAACGAGCAAGTTGGCAGAATCATCCAGTTCGCGCTAGACAATCCAAAGAAGATCGGCTTCTTGAGCTTCCAGCCCGTAAGCTTTACGGGACGCGACGAAGCCATCACCGACGAACGGCGCCAGGCGCAGCGCTACACTCTGGCGCATCTTGCCCATGACGTAAAGAATCAGACCGGCTTCGGGGTTCCGGCGCGCGACTGGTTCCCGATCTCGTTCATGTCGACCTTTAGCGATTGGGCGGACGTGATGCACGCGCAAGACAGCAACAACGACTGGGGCCAACTCGCCTGCGGTTGCCACCCGAACTGCGGCACGGGGATGGCTCTGATGATCGACAAGGAAACGAAAGAAGCGGTGCCGGTTACGGCTTTCCTGAAGGGCGATCAGCTGGCAAAGGACATTGCCAAAGTTAACGATGCGGCTCGCAGCAAGTTCTGGACGGCGTTTGGCATGGCTCTGTGCCTGATGAAGAACTACGATTCGTTCCAATCGCCCACGCATTTCAAACTGGTCGACTTGCTGAAGAAGTTCGACAAGAATTTCAATGCCACCGGCAAGAACTACGGCAAGGTGGGACCGGATCGAACCATCGACGACGTAATGAAGCGACGCCAGGACCGCTGGAACTTTCTGTTCATTGCGGGAATGTGGTTCCAGGATCTGTTCAACTACGACTTCCGCCGCACTGAGCAGTGCATTATTCCATACGCCACGCAGGAAGGCGAGATCAGCTTCTGCGCCTACAACACCGGCGTGGGATGGCGCAACATCATCGAAAAAATGCACATGACCTCCACGCTAACGAAGTGGTACGAAGAGCATGGACGCCACGAGATTTTCGCGGGCGGTAAGAAAGTCAACATGGAAGATAAAGAGCACGCGCTTTATCTCCGTGAAGAAATTGTTACCCACGAAGTACAGCACGATCTTGACAAGCTGGGTATTGCGAAAACGGCGCGCGAAGAAAAGAAGCGTGCCCGCGACAGCAAAGCCGAGAGCAATCGGGTCAAGAATGATGCCGCGTATGACGCGCGCATGGCTCAGCTCTATCGAGAAGTGGTCCTGAAAGAGAAGCCGGCAACGTCGAATGAAGGCGGATTCATTCCGCTCGGAGCTCTCACCTCTGCCATCACACCGGCGAGTGGAACAGGCTTAGTAACGAAGATTGAGGAAGTGGGCGAGCCGGTGGCGGGAGACTAGTCAGTCAGGGTATTGGGCCGCTCGGGAGCGGTGACTCTCCCTTGGTACAGGTGGCCGGGCGGGCGGCGCTCCATCTTTCGGGCCTGTGGTTTCTGCGTTGTATGAAAAAGGGATCAAATTAGGCTGACGACCGAATGCATTTCTGATCTAATTTTTTCTGCTCCGCCATTCTCTGACACACCGTTCTGTACTTACTGCACACCCTCGCTCCCAGATGGGTTGACATTGAATCCGTCGTCGTCGTTCGCACTCGGTCTGGCAGGATAGCCCTGCGCATCGATGTCGGAGGACGAATCGGGCCGATACGGCGGCGGGTTGCTCGACCAGACATCGCTGTAGTCGTCGTAATCTCCGTAGTAACCATAGGCAGGCGGGCCATACCAATAAGGTTCATACCACCATGGATCCCAAAGCCCCCAAGCAGGTCCCCAGAACGGCCAACCAAGCCCGAAGCCCCAAGGTCCCCAGCCAAATCCAAAGCCCCAGCCGAAGCCCCAACCAAAACCGCAACAGAACCCACCTCGGAAGCCAAAGCCGGGGCCGCCGCGGAAACCTCCACCAATGAAACCAGCCTCGGCTCGGGATGAACCGAATGAGCGGAAGCCGGTACCGGTTGTATTACGAGCAACCAGATTGGAGCTCGACGCGCCTGCGGAAGTATGAGTCGCGCTACCGCTCCCAAATGAATGCCACTGACCGTCGTTAATTGCTGGACGAATATTTGTCGACTCAGTTCGCGATGAACCTACACCGCGGCCAGCTTGACTGCGGCCAGCTTGCGATCCGGCGCCGCGATAGCCGCTGACTCCAGCACCAGCCCGGCCACCGCCATCAAAGCCGCCGCGATATCCTCCACCGTAGCCGTGCGAAAAGGCGCCGCCACCGGCGCTGCCATGGAAGCCTCCGCCGCCACCACCATGGAAACCACCTCCGCCACCGAACCCTCCACCGCCGCCGTGGCCGCCGCCACCGTGTTGAGCGAATGCTGAAATGGGGATAAGTAAAAGACCAACAAAGGCGGCAAATGCAATGAGGGACTTAACAACTGATCGGGCCATATTCTACCTCCCTCGACCTAGCGGAGAACCGGAGCCTAACCTGCTCGCTATAAGCTCTATTCTAACTTAATAGATTCTAGCGCTGTGGAGCGAGTTGCATGATGGTTATCTATTAGGAGGCTGAGCAGCAGGGGGCTCTGGCAGAGAACGCGGACGGTTGAGATGGCGCCATGGGTAGGACATTCCAGTGCTTCTCTGTACTTAGCTTCAGTATTTAGCTTCAGTATTTAACTTCAGTATTTAACAATGGCCGCAAACGACTTGGGGTCGAGTGAGGCTCCTCCCACCAGGGCGCCATCGATTTCTTGTTCTGACATCAGGGAGTAGGCGTTCTCTGGTTTGACTGAGCCCCCATAGAGGATACGAAGTTTGTCCGCGAAATCCTGGCCGAAGGAATCGGCCGCTTCGGCTCGAATAATGGCATGGGCGTCAGCAGCCAACTGCGGCGTGGCAGTTTTTCCCGTGCCGATAGCCCAGACCGGTTCGTAGGCGACAACGAGGGTCGCGGCTTTCTTGGCTGAGACTTTGTTGAATGCCCGGAGGCACTGGCGACGAAGGACGTCATCGGTGAGACCGGCCTCTCGTTCTTCGAGGACTTCGCCTACGCAGACGATGGGAGTGAGCCCGGCTTCAAGCGCGGACTTGAGCTTGAGATTCACAGTGTCATCGGTCTCGCCGAAGTATTGGCGGCGTTCAGAATGCCCGATGAGGACGTGGGTTGCCCCTACCGCCACCAACATGCTGGCGCAGATCTCGCCAGTGAAAGCGCCTTCTTTTTGCCAGTAGACGTCCTGAGCGCCGATGGCTACCGTTGATCCCTTGACGGCCTGAAGCGCGGCATCGATAGCAAGGTAGGTTGGAAAAACCACGATTTCGTCGCGGTCGTGGCCATGGACCATGGGCAGGAAATCGCGGAAGAAGTCGCGGGCCTCGGCGGGGGTTTTGTACATTTTCCAGTTGGCGGCGATGAGTTTCTTTCTCATGAAGGAACCTTTCTCAAAGATAGCGGAAATTGCCACCGGTTGCCGGGATAATTTTTTGGTATTGCGCGAAGGCAGGCTTAGCAAGTGAAAGGTTGGAGGCATGGTTGAGGCGGCCGCGATACAGGCACCAACTTTGCGACGGGTGCTCGCAACCTCTAACCGATTTCGTGCACCACAATGGGCTACTGCGCATGCTAGTATAGCTCCGCATTCCCTCGTGCTTTCTCAAACTGTCGCGGTTGCTCTTGTGCTTTTCTTGCCTACGGTTTGCTTAAGTCAGCTGCCATCATTTCGGTGTGATTCAAACATGACTGCCCTTGAGGACTGCACTTTCCTGACGCAGGTAGAGGCTGCGCGGGAACCGACCTTCGCATCCACAAGGGGAGCTTTCGATTTGATGCAACTGCCAGCGGAGAATTTCGAAGCAACGACAGATAATGGGACGGCTTCAGCCGAAACCGCGATTGCTCCGGAGTGTACGGAGCATTTTCATTGGCGCCGAGCTCTAACGGAATCGTTTACCTTTCTCGTTATCGAACAGGCGTATGTTGTGCACACCGACTTCAATTGGGTAGTGTCTGAGAACGGAATACCGTTTAATCATTATTGGCGCGACTACATGCAATCGCTTTCGTCGTGGAACAATGCCGGCTGGAGTGCCGGCGAAAACCCTCTCTACAATTACGTGGGCCATCCGATTCAAGGAGCGATGACCAGCTATATCGAGATCCAGAACGATCCGAAGAGCGTGAACCTGGAATACTCAAAATACAAAAGCATATTGGTGGAGCCGGATCAAAGCCTCAATATGGAATACGGTTTACAGCACACAATGGAGCATGGGACCGCTCAGTGAAATGACCGTCGAGAAATATGGCACAAAAGACCGTCCGGCATATTGCCTCCCCTCGGGTAGCTGCTATTCCGGCGTGGGAAAGGTCAACATTGTGATGACACCGCTTGGCGGATTCGGCTGGATGCTGGGAGAAGATGTTCTGGATAAGGAGATTACGGAACGAGTCGAAGCTCGCACAAGTAACCGGCTGTTGGTTGATACAGTCCGCAGCGTCCTGAATCCGATCCGCGGAGGAGCCAATATTCTTCACGGGAAGCGCCCATGGTATCGCCCCCGCGATGATCGGGCGCTGGGATTTCTGAGTGGGCCGACAATTGCCGCTTCCGCTTTGAGTGTAACTGCTCTTGGCACGAGTGAGATTCCGAAACAAGCTCCCAGTCACGGAGATGTTTTTTTCGGCTATACCCACGTGGGTGTATCGCATTGCGAAGTCCCGGCCTTGGGCGCGGGACTTGCCTGCGATCCGCTTTCCGCGCAGGCATCAAATATCAACGGCTGGAACGTAGCCGTCGAGAAAAAATACCTTCGTTATTTCGGGGTGGTCGCTGATCTCGGCGGCCTGTACGGTGGTGCGAGACAGAGCGACTACTTGTTCGGCATACGAGGGGGATCCTCGATTGGCAGGTTCGGACCGTTTGCGGAGGTCCTGTTTGGAGCGGTGCATGCGCCGGAATTCGGTTCTGCACCCTCAGGGCCGGTTACCTCTTTTGCTGAAGATCTCGGCGTGGGAGTTGATTTAAAAATGATACGGCTGTTGAGTTGGCGTGTTCAGTTTGACGAACTCAAAACAGGATTGCCTAACTACGAGCGGTATAACGTTCGGGCGTGCTCCGGACTCGGAGTTCGATTTTAAGCGCCCATTAACAAGATGCGGATCCCCCAATACTGAGATGTTAGAAACGTATAACCTGGAGCGATTTGTCCGAGCCCAGAACCCGGTGTTCGAGGAGGTGTGCTCGGAACTGCGTGCCGGTCGAAAGACGGGCCATTGGATGTGGTTCATTTTCCCGCAGGTAAGTGGCTTGGGGCACAGCGACATGTCGCGCGCGTTTGCGATCCATTCCCGAGAGGAAGCAGTGGCCTTCTTGAATCATCCGGTCCTTGGGCCTCGGCTGTATGAATGTACCGCAATTGTGAATAACCTAGACAGCTTGGATGTTCGCGACATCTTTGGCGACATCGACGCGATGAAATTCCGTTCGTGCGTGACGCTCTTTTCGTTAGTTGCGAGCGGAGTTGAGGCTGGAAAACAGCCCTTCATCATTGCGTTGCAGAAGTATTTTGGCGGGAAGCCCGATCAGCGGACGATCAATCTTTTGAAAGGCGAGTCGCCCGTTTCGCCTTTCGGCTCAAAAATCTCGTAGCCCGGTTATTTTTTCTCCGATAGCGCTTCCACGCCGGGCAGCTTTTTGCCTTCCAGGAATTCCAGCGAGGCGCCGCCGCCGGTCGAGATATGGGTGATTTTGTTGGCCACTCCGGCGGCTTTGACTGCGGCCACGGAATCTCCGCCGCCTACGATCGAAGTGGCGGCGGGATTTTCGGCTATGGCCTCGGCGATCTTGAAAGTGCCTTTGGCGAAGGGCGGCAATTCAAAGACGCCCATGGGTCCATTCCAAACGATGGTTCGCGCCCCAGCTACCTCTTCGGAAAAAGCTTCGATGGTTTGCGGACCGATATCGAGCGCCATCATGTTCGGTGGGATGGCTTCCCCTGGCTTTACGATTTTGGCCAAAACGCTGGCATCGACGCGGTCGGCGACGATGTGATCGGTCGGCAACAGCAATTTCACGTTGCGAGCTCGCGCCTGCTCAAGAAGATTTTTGGCAAGCTCAACCTTGTCTTCTTCAACCAGACTCTTGCCGACGGGGACGCCTTGCGCCTTGAGGAAGGTGTAAGCCATTCCGCCGCCGATGATGAGGACGTCAACTTTGGAGAGCAGGTTCTGGATGACTCCTATTTTGTCGCTGACCTTGGCGCCGCCGAGGATAGCAAGAAAAGGCTGTTCGGGGGCCAGCATGACGCGGCCCAAGTATTGCAGTTCCTTTTCCATGAGCAGACCGGCGGCGGATTTCTGCACGAACTTAGTTATGCCAACTGTGGAGGCGTGGGCGCGATGGGCAGTGCCGAAGGCATCATTCACGTAAAACTCGCAAAGCTTTGCGAGTTGCTTGGAGAACTGCTCGTCATTTTTTTCTTCCTCAGCGTGGAAGCGGAGGTTTTCGAGCAGCAGCGCCTGTCCCTTTTCGAGTTTGAGGGCCATCTCTTCGGCTTCCTCGCCCACACATTCGGGGCAGAAGCCAACGTTTTCGCCACGGGATAATTCCTTATCCAGCAACATGCGAAGACGCTCGGCTACGGGCTTGAGGCTCATCTTCGGATTAGGCTTGCCTTTTGGTCTTCCAAGATGGGAGGCAAGGATCAGGCGGGCGCCGTGGCGTAACGCGTACTCGATGCTAGGCAGAGTTTCCCGGATACGCGTGTCATCCATAACGCGTCCGTTATCGAGCGGTACGTTGAAGTCGACACGCATGAAGATGCGGTGATCGTTGAGGGAAAGATCGCGGATAGAAAGCTTGGACATTTCGAAAGTACTCCGTCGTTCTGGGATCCGCTATTGTTTGATGCTTTGAATCGATTTGTTACAGATTGCGCAGCTTCCTTCCGCGGGCGGACAGCAGCGTCCGCCCCACACGAGCATTACAGGCCTTTCGACGACATCAAGTTGATCAGGTCGCGGACGCGGCAGGAGTATCCCCATTCATTGTCGTACCAGGAGATCACCTTGACACAATTGCCGCCAACCACCAGGGTCATGTGCGCGTCAACTATGGAAGACCGCGAATCTCCCTTGAAATCACATGAGACCAGTTCGTTCTCCTCGAAGCCGAGATAGCCTTTCAAGGGCCCTGCGTCGGCGGCTTTCTTGAGGGCGGCATTAACCTCTTCTTTTGTCGTCTTTTTTTCCACCCATACGACCAGGTCAACCACTGATACGTTGGGCGTGGGAACGCGCATGGCAAAGCCATCGATTTTGCCCGCCAGATCGGGAATGACCAGCTTGAGCGCCTTGGCAGCGCCGGTCGATGTTGGGATCATGTTGATTGCCGCTGCACGAGCTCGCCGCAGATCTTTGTGCGGGAAATCGAGAATCACCTGATCGTTGGTATACGAGTGTATGGTGGTCATGGTGCCGCTTACGATCTTGAAGTTGTCATTGACGACCTTGGCGATCGGGGCTAGACAATTCGTGGTGCAGGAAGCGTTCGAGACGATGTTGTGCCTGGCGGGATCATACTTCTCTTCATTCACGCCGAGCACGACGGTAAGATCCTCGTTCTTGGCTGGAGCTGAGATGATGACTTTTTTCACGGGACCGCGCAGATGCTTCCTGGCGTCGGTGGCATCCGTAAATCGGCCGGTGGATTCGATGACGACTTGAGCTCCGACGGACTCCCACGGAAGCGCAGCGGGATCTTTTTCCTTAAAGACCTTAATAGTTCTGCCGTCGATAGAAATGCTATCCGCGCCGGCGGTGATTGTGTTCGGCAGGTTGCCCAAAATCGAGTCGTACTTCAGCAGGTGGGCTAATGTTTTTGGATCGGTGAGATCGTTTACAGCGACGAAGTCTAAGTTTTTATCAGCGAGGGCGGTACGAAGAACGTTGCGTCCGATGCGTCCAAATCCGTTAATGCCAATCTTTACGGCCATGAAGCCTCCGATGAATGCTTGCTTAATATAAGTCGGGCTTTAAAACAACCTTCGATGGTAACAGGGCGGAGCAAGGAGCGTAAATGTCATGCCCTCGAGGCAGGGCGAGGAGGCGTCGCCATATTGTCGGAATATGGCATGTGAGGATGCTGTGAATTTCCGTTACGTTAAATGACATAAGATTAAGATATTGTAAATTGTTGCGAAGCTAATCTTGCAGGACGGGTGCGCGAACGTCATTGGGATCGCGAATGTCATTGAATTCGGCCCCGTCGTTGTCTGTCGTCGATTGTGGGAGGGGTTAGTTATGGGAGTGTTAAGGCTGCGAGATGAACGGGACGATGCGAGTGAGTCCTGGAAACAGTGGGAGGGCCGAACAGATTGCGGAGAAATTCTCGTTGCAAAACTACCTGGGCGGATCGCACGACAGTGCGGTTTTTTTGACGTCTCTACAGGTTGTGGGAGGGGCTTCGGAGATAGTGGCGATCAAGTTGATTTGCGCCGACAAAACGGAGCCGGAAAAACAACTGCAGCGATGGAAATCGGCTCGCGAATTGAATCATGCAAACTTGATCCGCGTTTTTGAGGTGGGACAGTGCGAGATCGACGGCATTGTATATCTTTATGTTGTGCAAGAGTATGCGGAAGAAAATCTTTCCCAGATTCTTCCGGAGCGAGCACTCACTCCGCACGAGACGCGAGAGATGCTACTGCCGATTCTCAGGGCTTTGCAATATCTGCACGGTAGGGGTTTGATTCATGGACACATTAAACCTTCAAATATCCTGGCCATCGGAAATCAGATCAAACTTTCGAACGATACCATGGCCATGATGGGCGAGAACGGACGTCCGAAGCCGGCCGGGAATATTTACGACCCACCGGAGTCTACCCCCGGCACGGTTTCGGGCACGATCTCTGGCACTTCGGACGTCTGGCAAGTCGGAGCAACTTTGATAGAGGTCGCTGACGCAAAACTTGCCTGCTTGGGATCGCGCTCGATCGCGATCGCCGGAAATCCCGCGGACTGTACCGGAGCCATTTCGCGAAATTACCAAGCACTGCTTGCGGGCGGAACCAGGCAAGCGATGGACGATCTTGCAAATACTCACTCAATTCGAACCCGGACATTCGAAAGCGAAGGATTTGGAATCGCCGGCGTCCAGCCTGAGGTTGGTGCAGAGTGAGAAAGTTTCGACAGAAAGACCGAAGAATGATGGAGCGCCGATCAAAGAGTTTCTTCTGTGCTGCCTGCCGCTTTAGCTACACGGAAACCGCCTGCGAAGTGGCCGTATCTGCTGGTATTAGTGGTATTGATTGCCATTGGGCTGATTTTGATTTTCCGTCCGAAGTCGCCTCGTCCGACCTTGGAGATCCAGTCCGGACGGCAACAGAGTGGAGGCACGATGGCGCAGCCCATGCAGCCAACCAACAGCCTGGCACACCCTCAGTCCTTGGCGAGTCAGTCGTTGGCCAGTCACCCCGCTGGAAACGCGGGAAATCCTGCGCCAGACGGCGCTGCAGCGGACGCTGATGGCGTGGTTCATCGTGTAATACCTGAAGTCCTGCCTGGCGCACGAGCTACGATCCACGGGAGGATATTGATCCGAGTCAGAGTCCATGGTGGATGCGTCAGGTGACGTGACGAAGGCGACTGTGGTTTCCAGCCATCCGAGCAGGTATTTTTCGCGCATTGGTCTGGAGGCTGCAAGAGACTGGAAATTCGTTCCGGCGTCGAATGTTGCGCAATCCGGCAGGAGGGAATGGAACCTGCAGTTCTTCTTCACACGGACGAAAACGGAAGTCGCTTGCGGCGGAGATCCATCGCTAGTCCTTGTTTAGTAAAGCTGTCCGTGAATTTCGGCGGGAACCCTGCCCGCGCGAAGAGCTTCAGTTTCCACGAGACGGTTCTTGGGGAAAGACTCTGTTTTCTGGTTTTTCTGACCTTTCGTCACCATACAATTTGCGACGCGCTTCCTCACAGGCTTGTTCAGAATCACGTCCGGTTACCTTTTTGTACCAGGCGGGGTGGAATGTCCAAGCCCAGGCTTCGCTTACGGCGCCGCGCACCATTGCCTGGAAGGTGCCAGGTTCGCCGATGGTGCTCTGGTAGACGTGGATGAAGATGCCGCCAAGCATGATCAGGGCGGAGATGTCATGCACGACGTAGCTGACCGCGACGGCCATCCTGCCGAAAGTCTTAGCGCCCGCCCAGAGGATAATTCCGGTGATAACGAAGACGATGGAGCCGATGATGATCTCCCAGAACTGAAGTTTTTGGCCGGCGTTAAAGAAGCCGGTGTCTGGCGGATCCATCTTCATTTCGCCGGCGGTGATCTTCTTTATGTCTCGCATCCAGCGCGTATCGGCTGGGGTCCAACTCATGGGTTCGAGCCAATTGAGGGCCTGCAAGGCGAAAAAGAAGACGAAGGCCACACCGAAATATGGGATGCATGATGCGGCTGAGTTGCCCGCCGCCAAAGATAGGAGTGAACCAGCGGAAGAGCCAGGGGAGATAAATTCCGAAACCGGAGAAGAGCGCGAGAAAGAAAAAGAGCGCGACCGACCAGTGGAGAATTCGCGTGTAGACAGGATGACGCAGCAACTCTCCGCGATAGACGGTGGTTTTGCCCGCGTGTTCGACAGTTTCGCGGGCTTTGTCGTCGAAACGTTCGATCGCACTAGAGGATGCCACGGCTAACTCCTTCACTCGAACAGCGAGTTCGTACTGCACGCTTTTCGCGGGCGGGGGGCGCCGCGCCATTCTGGTTAGACATTGGGACGATCCTTTTCCTTTTCCTTTTCCGGCGGTTCCGGCTGGGCCATGCGCGGACCGTGAGTTACATGGTGAATGAGAACGCCGAGACCACCGAGCAGGGCGAAAGTCCCAAGCACGGGTTTGAAAAGCCACTTCCAGACGGTATAGCTCCATGGGATCTGCGGATTCTTCGGAAGATTGCCGTAACGTTCGGGATCTGTGGCATCGTGGAGAACGTAGATTACGTGGGTTCCGCCGACCGATTGGGGATCGTAGACGCCGGCATTTTGCCACCCGAAATTATTGCGCAGTTGGGCGGCACGCTCTTCGGCGATGAACTTCATGTCTTCCTTCGAACCGAACTTGAGGCAACCGGTAGGACACGCTTTGATGCACGCGGGCTCGAGGCCTTCGCCTACTCGGTCGGAGCAGAGCGTACATTTATAGACGCGCTTAGTTGCGGGATTGAAGCGCGGGATGTTGAATGGGCAGCCGGAGACGCAAAACTCACAGCCGATGCAGTTTTCCTGATTGAAATCTACGATGCCGTTGGAGTATTTGACGATCGCGCCGTCGGCGGGGCAGGCATGCAGGCAACCGGGGTCGGCGCAGTGCATGCACTGGTCTTTGCGCATCAGCCATTGGATGGTGCCATCGGGATTCTGGTGCTCATTGAACTTGATGAGGTTCCAGAAATTCCAGCGCGTCTCGGGCATCGTCTGGTAGGTGTTGTCGAAGACGGTGGGGCAAAGGGCATGTCGTTCCACTCGACACAGGCTACTTCGCAGGCTTTGCAACCGATGCAGGTGGTGGTATCGACCAGTTTGCAGACTTCGAGGTCGCGCTGCATGCCCTGGCCGGGCGAGGGATTGGTATGGCCCGAGATCATTTCGGCTTGTAGAGTTTTGCGATCCGCCATCTTGCTCCCTCGCTCTTAAATACTCGACGCGGCATCGGGCGATTCTAGCCCTGTAGTGCGGTTAAGGCCGGTCGAGGACGCCCGGCTCTCCATCTACTAGACTTTTTCTATCTTCACCAAAAAGCCTTTAAATTCGGGTGTATATGCGTTTGGATCGATTACCGTGGGCGTCAACTGATTTGCTAGCGTTTTTGCCGTCTTGCCTTCGTCTTCTGCTATACCTCGGAAGCCCCAGTGGATCGGGATGCCAATCTGGAATGTTTCTTTGCCATCGATCTTCATGGGCTTGATGCGGCGCGTGACCATCGCTTTTGCGATGTAGTGGCGCGCGAATGCTTGAGACCTTGATTTTTTCGCCGCCACGAATGCCCATGCGGTCGGCGAATTCGGCGGGAATTCGATGAATGGCTCGGGCACGAGTTCGACGTTCATCGGATTGTTCTTGGTCCAGTAATGGTAGTGCTCGGTCAGACGATAGGTGGTGCAGACTACGTTGAAATCTCCGCCGGTCTTGGCGTACTTGTCCATGTCGGTTTTGTAGGATTTTGCGACCGGATTATTGGACTGATTTGGATGCAATGGATTGACTAGCGGGCTCTCGAAGGGCTCGTAGTGCTCGGGGAATGGGCCGTCGGCCATGCCCGGCTAGGGGGACAAACAGGCGTCCGATGCCTTCGGGGTTCATGATGAACGGCCCCATGTGATCTTTTGGAGACGAGTCGGGCTTGAAGTCTGGGACATCTACGCCCGCCCAGAGCTGCTTGGACTCATCCCACCAAACCTGTCTACGCGAAGGATCCCAAGGTTTGCCGTTGAGATCGCAGGAGGCGCGGTTGTAGAGGACGCGACGATTGGCCGGCCACGACCATCCCCAATTCTGATAGATACCGAGGCCGGACGGGATCTTCGGTGCCGCGGCGCTGCATCATGGCGCCAGCTTCGGTCCACGATCCGCAGTAGAGCCAGTTGCCGGAGGTGGTTGTGCCGTCGTCTTTGAGCCAGGCGAAGCCTGGAAGTTGCTGGCCCGCCTTGATGGTTACATTGGTCTTCGGGTCGGTAATGTCAGCGAGCGCTTTGCCGTTAATCTCTTTTGCAACCTCGAAGAGTGGCGGGTTGTAGGGGTTGGTGTAAGCGAAAGTCGCGTTCAGGACAGGATCGGGGAACTTGCCGCCCTCTTTCTTGTAGAGCTCGCGAACTTTCAAGAAGATGGTCGCGAGAATTTCCTGGTCCAGGCGCGCCTGACCGGGCGGCGGGACGGCTACGTTTTTCCACTGCAGCCAGCGGGCGGAGTTGACGAAGGTGCCGTCTTTTTCGGCGAAGCCCGCGCCGGGGAGGCGGTACACGGTGGTGTTGATTTTCTTCTGGTCGTCGGCGGTGATGCCGGGGGCGCGCCAGAATTCGCTGGTCTCGTCGGGATAGATTTCGCAGACCACCAGCCAGTCCGCCTTTTTGAGGGCATCGATGTTTTTGTTGGAATCGGGACCGATCATGACTCCGTTCATGCCGAAGGCGAAGAGGCCTTTGACCTTGCCTTCGTACATGTCGTTCCAGATGTTCACCCAGGAATAGTTGCGGTCGATTTTGGGAAGATAGTTGAAGGCGAAATCGTTTTCTTTGGTGGCAGCCGGGCCGTACATCGCTTTCAGGAACGAGACGGCGAATTTATTTGTGTTCGACCAATAATTGAAGGAATCCCAGGGATCGGGCTTGGAAATAGTCGGCGTAGTGCGCTTCAAGTAAGTGGCGAGGTCGACGTCGGCGGGGTTCGGCATCTTCAAGTAGCCGGGCAGAATGTCGAAGATACCGGCCATGTCGGTTGCGCCCTGAATGTTGGAGTGACCGCGGAGGGCGTTGACTCCGCCGCCAGCGCGGCCGACGTTGCCCATCAATAACTGAATGATGCAGGCGGTGCGAATGATTTGAGTGCCGAAACTGTGCTGGGTCCATCCGACCGCGTAAATGATGGTGGCGACTTTTTTCATGTCGCCGTTCTTGCGGATGGAGGTGAAGAGTTCGGCGGCTTTCAGGAATTGATCCTGCGGAATGCCGGTGATGCGCTCGACCATTTCGGGCGTGTAGCGCTCATATTGTTTCTTTAGTAATTGATAGACGCAACGCGGGTGCTGCGAGCGAAAGGTCGAAGGCGATCTTGGGCGGAAGAGTGGGTGCGGCGCCTGCGCCTCCGGCTGCGCCAGCAGGACTGGCGGCTTGATAGCCCTGGCCGATTCCTGTATCGCTAGTTTTGTGGCCTCCGGTTTGGCTTGTGGAGTGCGGGCCTGATTGGCCAGCGGCAGATTGCCTGAGCCTGAGGCAGAATCTCAGCAGATGAGTGCGGCTGGGCGGGCGAAGTCGGATCAGTGACGGCGGCGACTACGGGTTTCCCGGTGAGGTCTCCACCTTCGTGATAGTTCCAAGTGGATTTATCATATGCCCGTTTGTCGGTGTCGAATCCGGAGAAGAGGCCATCTTCGGGCAATTGAAAGCCGTCTTTGATGATGAAGGCGGCATTGGTGTAATTGACTAGATAGTCTTTCGCAATGCGGTTATTTGCTATGGCGTAATTGACCAGTCCGCCGAGGAAGGCTATGTCGGAACCGGCGCGGATTTGTACGTACATGTCGGCGTTCGCGGCGGTGCGGGTGAAGCGCGGATCGACGACAATGGTTTTTGCGTTACGGTGAACTTTTGCTTCGATTGCCCACTTGAAGCCGCAGGGGTGATTTTCGGCGGGATTACCACCCATGATCAACATCATGTCGGTGTTCTTGATGTCGATCCAACCGTTGGTCATTGCGCCGCGTCCGAAGGTGGGCCCCAAACTGGAGACCGTTGGGCCGTGTCAAACGCGGGCCTGGTTTTCCAGGTAGCAGACCCCCAGGCTGCGCATACTTTTTACCGACGAGATAATTAAATTCGTTGGTATCGGTGCAGCCGCCAGTGAAGGCTATGCCTTCGCAGCGGTTGACGGTTTTACCGTTGGCATCTTTTTCGACGAATGTGTCGTCGCGGGTCTTTTTTACTCTTTGCGCGATCTCGGCGTAAGCCTGATCCCAGGTTATGTCTTCCCAGTCGGTGGCTCCAGGACGCCGCACTTGCGGCTTCAGGATGCGGCGATCGTTGAGAATGTCCTGCTCGAGAGAAGACCCCTTGGGACAGAGCGTGCCGCGGTTAATGGGGTGGTCGGGATCGCCCTCGACGTGGAGGACCTGCGGGATCGCGTTCTTGGCTTTGTCGCCAATGGTGTAAATGATGATGCCACAGCTGACCGCGCAATAGGGGCAGGTGCTGCGGGTTTCGCTGGCTCGGGAAATTTTGAGAGATTGTGTTTGGGCGTAAACCGGAGTCAGATCAAAACCGAGTGCGGAGAAACCGGCTCCGCCAAGCACGGTGCCCTTAAGAAACGTCCTGCGAGAAAACTCCATCTTGTTGCCCCCGTGCTGCGATTTCCAGAGTTACGGAGGTGAATGGTTGTGGACGCCGACGACAGCGTCCAGTCTGTATCGCGCTAACGCGGAGAACTATACCCCCGGTTCGAGGGAATCGTCAATCAGGTAAACTCCGGCTTTTAATAATTCTTGGGTTTCCTTGTGCAGCTAAAGCCGATCAGATGTCGACGAGTTTGTCGGTGTGGCGGCTGGCATACCAGCAGGGGCTATCGCCAAAATGCGGAAACAACGAATGGACGCAGGTATCGATTTCCTGATCGCCGGGAGTGTACTGAATCTTTCCACCCTTTACGTGGATAACATACAGAGTGTTGACAGTCACCTTTCCGAACTGCGGCCGGTGCCCGGGGATCTGGTAGCGGAGAGAAAAGTAATCGCTTACATAGACCAACCCCAGCAAAGCCACGACGATCAGGCTCGTCCAACGAATCGCTCGTATCATGGCTTCTCCAATGTCATTTACCAGTGTCCAGCACTCGCGCCATGCACTAGCGCGCGCCATTTACTTTACGTGCGGGAAATCGACACGTCCAGGCAAGTTCTCCTGCACTGTTTGCCCAGATCGGGTTTGCGCCGAGTGAAGACCGGACCTGATAATCACATCATGCCCAGTCGCACCGCGAAGCAAAATTCATGGGAGAAGCGGATCGCACGAGCGAACGAGCTTGCTTCTCAATACCTGTTTGCCGCAGAGATTCTGCGCTTCTATATGGCGATTGCCCGTTTTCAGGAAGTGGTCAGCGGAAAAATCGCGCGGTCAGGCGTCCAAGTCGCCGGTCCTCGGCGGTCCGACCTAGGCGGACCTGGCTCAGGGGGACCTGGCTCAGGGGACCTGGCTCAGCTATAGAAACCTTTGCTAGACCGCTCCAACCGGAAGCGACTGGGCAATTTGAGCAATTTCTCTTGGTTGTCGAACGGAACGGCCCCGATTCGCTTCGCGAAGCAGCTAGTGAATTGAGGGACGACGGACAGGACTCGCATTTCCAACTGCTGGCGGCTTTCTGGAATGCGACCGAGACCGCGGCGCTGCCCGCAGGTCCTCACGATTTTTTCGCTCGCGCTTATCTTCAACCTTACGCGGAGTACATTCGGTCGCAGTTGACTTTACAGGGCAGCGGACCGGCGCCGTATGTGTGTCCGTTCTGCAAACGTAAACCGGGCCACGGTGTTCTCCGTCCGCTAGGAGACGGCGGTTTGCGGTCGCTGGTGTGTTCATTTTGTCTGGCGGAGTGGGAGTTCCGGCGACTTGTCTGTCCCGGATGCGGGGAAGAGAATCACGCTAAGCTCGCTGTCTATACGGCGGAAGAATTTAAGCATGTTCGGGTGGAGACTTGCGATAGTTGCCGAAGCTATATCAAGACGGTCGACCTAACCAAAAGTGGGCGGGCCGAGCCGGTGGTGGATGAGATCGCGTCTATGCCGCTTGATTTGTGGGCGAAGAAGCAGGGCTATACGAAGCTGCAAATCAATCTGATGCAGATCTAAGAATGAGTCGCGCGACACTCTAGTGCGGTTTAAAAGCCGGGCGAGCACGCCCAGCGCTCCATTGGCTAGACCATTGCTTAAACGGAGAAGGTCTGCAAGCCTTCCGGATATCTGAAACGGAGCAGAAATTATGGCGCTCCGGCGTGCATCCTCTTTTGGCTTTGTCCACTGGTTGCCGGCTCTTCCGCGACAGCCGGCGTCTTTTTCTTCAGCCACGCGGCCGCTCGATTTTCCGCCTCCGCCACTTGTGCGGAAGACAGTTTCTGATGCAGATTTCTCTTGCGGCTCTCAATTTGTTCAATCATCGAAGCTCCGGATTTCTCCGCGAGCAGATACCACATATAGGCGGACACTGGATCGGGCGCCACACCTGAAATTTCCTGACAAAAATAATTACCCAAGCGAATCTGCGCGGCGGGATCGCCCGCCTCGGCCTCAATCACGCCGGGAAAGCTGTTGCTCTCCCGGGCGGCGTTGTTTGCCGGCACCGATGGAGGTGTGTTCATGGTCAGGTAGAGCAGTTCGGTGCGGCTCGATACACCGAGCTTGTCAAAGATACGAAAAAGATAGTTCTTAACCGTATGCGGGCTAAGCTTGAGAGCGGTTGCAATTTCACGGTTGGTCAAGCCCGCAGCCAGATGCTGGATGACCTGGCGTTCGCGCGCGGAAAGCAGTTCGATCCCGTTGTGATTGGTGGCGCGCACGAGAGGCGCGTTCGCGAGCGCTTCGAGGGCATGATCGAGATCGACGCTGCGCGCCCAGATTTGTCCCTCATGGACGCTGCGAATGCATCTGCAGAGGCTCTCCAAGCGTTCTTCCTGAGAAAAAATGCCTCTCGCACCAGCGCGAAAACACTCGAGAACCTCTTCAGGATTGGACGAGTCAAGCAGGATGACCCCTTTGATCTGAGGCCGAAGCGTACGCATCTCGCGCAACACTTCGGTGCCGTGGCCGGGCCGGTCGTCCAGATTGTGACTGATCACAACGACGTCAATCGGCACGCGCGTAATGGCGGACAACAACTCCCGCGAATTGGAAGCCTCTGCCACCACCTGAAGTCCGCGATCATTGCGAAGAGCCTCGGCTAAGAGCTGAGTGTGGATGCGAGTGCCGTCGGCAACGACGATACTGACAAAATCCGCGCCCAATTCTTCGTGCGATGGCATCGGGATCTCCTGAAGTCTGCCTACTTATATGAACCGTAAGGGGAAAAGTTGGAAACCGTAGTTTTCTACGATTGCTCACAAGAGGGGGGAACGCCAAGTGAGCAAATTGAAACGTCCTACTGAGAACAAATGTATCATTAAACGGTTCGATCGGTAAACAGGATCTTGCAAGCTGTGAAAAAGAATGCGATGTTGAGGCCATTTTGTGGAAGTTTGATTGGTTGCAGAAGTGTGCAGACCCGAAGATTCGCTAACGCGGCCGTTACGCAACTTTATTATAAGGGTGAAAATAATCAACAAGCATAGTGGAATCAATGGAATAACTGAAACGTATAAACCAACAGTTCCGATAATTTGAAGGGCCGTCTGGACTTTCACACGGAAGGTCTACAACGGTGGTGTTAGAGAATTGTAACTCTAACTCCTATGACTTGGACTTGAGAATAAGGGCCCTCGGTGGTCTAGGGTCATTATGTCCTAAGTTGTCCTACCACTTGCACATTATTGCAAGTGATTTTACCTTCAGAAAACCAAATAGAAATAACCAGACAACTAGAAACTCCCTCCTAGCTGGTCGAGTTTTCCACTCCCCCAAGAAGTGGTTTAGCGGTTCCATGCTGCCTATCAAAGCATGCGAGCCAAGCGAACCTATATTTAACCAGCGGACCCATATTCAATTGTGAATGGGACCCAGAGGGCGAAGCTATGAGCAGCGTCAATCAGATTTGCGAAACGGGCTTTGGGCCGAGCCCATGGGTATCGCAAGAAAATCTACGCTGGTATGCGTTGCACACGCGGGCGCGACATGAAAGAAGTGTTGAGCAGCGCCTGAAAGAGGAAGGCATGGAGACGTTCGTCCCTATGACTGTCGAAGTGCATCGCTGGAGCGATCGTAAAAAGAAAGTGGAAGTGCCGCTTTTCAACTGCTATGTTTTCATCCGTTGTGCATTGACCGCGGAGGACAGGGCACGCGTCTACAGAGTCGAGAGTGTACATGGTTTTGTAGGAAGCCGTGGCCACAGCCTTCCAATTCCGAATGAGCAGATCGAAAGTATTCGCAGGGTTATAACGCAGCCGGCGACCTGGCGCTCTTACCCTTTTCTCAAGATCGGCCAGAGAGTGCGGGTTCGCGGGGGAGCGATGGACGGAGTCGAAGGTGTGTTCCTGTCCGAAAATGGCGACCACAGCCTGGTTATCTCGGTGGATGCGATTCGGCGATCGATGGCGGTGCGCATCGATGGATACGATGTAGAGCCCATCTGAGCGAAGAGAATAGCGAAACTGCCACAGCCGATGTAGAAGCGGCTATTCAGGGAAGGCGTTTCTTCCTTTCCATGATGGCGTCCTAAGAGAATCTCCCTTTTCAATCGTCCCCAGTCAGGCCCTCTAAATATGTATCAACCAGAAATCGAGCGCATCAGCGAAGAGTTGTATTTCGTTGCCGCCAGCCCGGCCACACGCCGGTTGCGAACGCAGGCAGAACTACTCTCTCAGACTGACGTGCCCGTCCTGATTACGGGAGAGCCGGGAAGCGGCAAGACCACCGCGGCACGGCTGATCCATTCGCTTTCGATACGTTCCAGTTTCCCCTTCATGCGCGTGAAGTGCGCGGTGCTTACCTCTGATCTGTTGGAGAACGAACTGTTCGGTTATGAACACGCCTCAACAAGCGGACGGCCCGAGTCGACGTTAGGCAAGTTTGAGCAGTGTCTAAAAGGCTCCATTTTGCTCGACGAATTTGATGCCATGCCGTCGGGAGTGCAACAACGGCTTTTGAAACTCTTGGAGTCGGGAGAATTTTTCCGCTGCGGCGGCCAGAACCCGATTCGGGCCGATGTGCGCATCATCGCCGCCACCTGCGGCGATTTGGAGCTGGCAGCGAGCGAGAAGAGAGTTCAGCAGGATTTGTTCTACCGCTTGAGTGTTTTCGAATTGCGGGTGCCACCTCTACGCGAGCGGCACGAGGAGATTCCGCTTCTTTTGGGGCATATGATGAACCGCCTGGCAAAGCGCTATGGCGTGCCTGCCCCGCGCTTTACGAGCGTGCTCCTCGACGCCTGCCAGCAATATGCGTGGCCCGGCAATCTGCGGGAACTGGAGAACTTCGCCAAGCGCTTTCTGGCCCACGGCAACGAAGACGAGGCAATGCGCGAATTGCAGGCGCGACCCGAATACGGGTTGGGGAGTAAAGGTGAGAACGGGAACGGCCACGGGAAGAACGGAGTCCACGCTTCCGGCGCGCATGGGTCGGAAGAGAAATCATCGCTGAAGTTGCTGGTCAGGAATGCCAAGGGGGAGACCGAGCGCAGCGCGATCGCGCAGGCCCTCGAACAGACGCGCTGGAACCGTAAAGCGGCGGCCCGTCTGCTGAATATCAGTTATCGCGCGCTGCTTTATAAGATTCAGGAATACCGCATGGCGCCCCCGGGCGATGCGGAGCGAATTTTCGGAATTAACGGATTACGTCAAGCGGAATAGGAAGGCCAATTGATGAAGAAGAAAACTTTAGAGGAAGAAATGGCGGGCAAACGTACCTTAATCCTAAAAAAATTATTGCCAGCGCATGGAGTCGCGCCGAGCCTGATGCTTCTTGTGGTTCTCTCGGCGGGAGGGCTGGCGCAATCGAATTCCACGGACCGGCCGCAGCCAACGGCAGTTTTCGGAAACAGCCAGCAGTCTGGCGCGAACCCCGGGCACGGGTCGCGGCCGCCAGCACATTCCGATAACAGCTACGTCATCGGGGCCGACGATGTGCTTGCGATCAATGTCTGGAAAGAGCCAGAGGTATCCCGGTCGGTGCCGGTGCGATCCGATGGGAAGATCTCCTTGCCGCTGGTTGGGGAACTGGTGGCCAGCGGGGAAACACCGCTGCAACTGGAGCGCGATATCACGACACGCCTGGCGAGCTACATCTCCGAGCCCGAAGTGACCGTGATCGTGCAGGACAGCAAGAGTCAAAAGATCAACATTCTCGGAATGGTCGTGCGGCCGGGTTCGTACATGCTGACGGCTTCGACGACGGTGCTCGATGCAATCGCCATGGCGGGCGGCTTCAAGGACTTCGCTAAACAGAAACAGGTTTATGTTTTGCGCGCGAGCGCGGACGGAACCGAGAAGCGAATGCTGTTCAATTATAAAGACGTGATCAAGGGCAAGAATCCAGAGCAGAACATCCGGTTGGTGCCGCGCGATACGGTCGTGGTTCCGTGAGAGATGGCTCCGTAAATTGGTCGTAAGATGAGGTTCCTTAGGATTATGAATCTTCGACGCTCGTTGATCCTCGCGTGCATGCTGGCGGCGCTGCAAGTTCTCGCAGTCGGACAAGACCAGACCTCACAGGGTCAAGCTTCGCCAGGTCAAACTTCTCCTAGCCAAGTCTCGCCAAAGCAGGTTTCGCCAGAACAAATTTCGCCAAGTCAGTCTCCATCGAGTCAGGCTCCGCAGAATCCGTCAGGAGAGGTCACTGGCGATGCTGCCGGGAGCGCTCGAACCGCTCCCGTGGCGCCACTTTCCGGGATTGTGGGAATCCAAGGCGCGGCGACCACAGAGGATACCAACAGCAACCTGCCCCAGATTCCCGCATTGCTCGGCGGGCAGGGAACCGCAACGCCGTTCCTTTCGGCGATGGAACGATCGAATTTTCTGCGCGGCGGGGTGAACGTTGGAGCGGCCTACGATGATAATCCGCTGCTGCTCTCAAGCGGAGCCATCGGCAATGGCAGCGTTTCCGTCTTTCCTAACATCAGCATCGAGCAAACCTCGTCCCGGATGCGCTGGCTGCTTGGCTACGCTGGAGGCCTTACCGTAAATCAGAGGTTTACCAGCCAGGATCAGGGATCGCAGAACGTGAATTTCGATTCCGAGTTCCGGCTGACTCCACACGTAAGCCTGCGGGTGGCGGAGAATTTTTCCGACATCGCCGGCTTTTTCGACGATTCGGGCAACGGCTCGGAGACCGTGGTTAGCTCGGGCCTCCCGAATACGAGCCTGATTGTCCCGCTAGCCACCGAAAGGTCGAGCCTGACGACGGTTGAAACGAATTACCACATTGCCCTGCACGATCTCCTTGGAGCGAGCGGATCTTTCTACGATTTGCACTTCACCAACATTCCCGCTCAAACTGGACTGGAGACACCGCTGCTGCCAAATTCCGAAACCGAAACCGGCTCAGGATTTTGGCTGCACCAGATATTTAATGGAGACTGGCTGGGTACGAGCTATCGTTTTGAGCGCCTGACTTTCACAGGAGGCGACGAGAGCCTCGTCCACAGCTTTTTTGTCGTGGACACGTTCAAATTTTCCCAGCATTTCAACCTAAACGCCTTTGCCGGTCCGCAGTACTCGGACAACCAGGGACTGGTTGCAAGCGGCAGCGGTCTGGCGCTCGCCGAAAGCAATAATTGGTCGCTGGCGGGCGGCATCGACGGAGGATGGCAGAATCAGCGTACCGGCGTCTTCGCGGGATTCTCGCGCAGCATCAGCGATGGGGGAGGCGTATTGGGCGCAGTGCTTTTGCAGACCATTCATGGCAACTTCCGCCGCCAAGTAATTCCTGGCTGGGCGGTCTCACTTAGCGCCAGCCACGGAAGCAATCAATCGATTACTCCGGGAATGACCGCCAGTGCAATCAACCTGACGTCGGCTGGCATCTTGCTCGAACGCAATGTCGGAAAAAGCGTCGGTCTCCACATGGGGTACTCGCACGATTTTCAGCAGCAATATTTTGCCCCCGCAAGCGCCCTTCCGGGAGTCGATGCGAGCAAGAACAGGGCTTTTGTGACTCTCTCGTATCAGTGGGCCAAACCCTTGGGTATGTAGGCGTAGGAATGTAAGTTTCAGGAATGTGAGCTATGGAAGAAGAACTGCAGGAAACAAGCGAGCCCATCGACTTCACCGAGATCAAGGGAATTGTCCGCCGCCGGCGGTGGCAATTCCTGTTGCCCTTCTTCTTCGGCTGGGCAGCGGTTTGGGGGATCAGCTGGCTGATTCCTTCCACCTATCGCTCAGGAACGCTCATTCTCGTCGAACAGCCTTCCGTGCCGGAGAAGTATGTGGTTTCGAACATCGACACCGACATCCAGCAACAGCTGGACAGCATCACCGAGCAAATTCTGAGCCGGACGCGCCTTTTGCGCGTGATTGACCACCTCGGCCTTTACGCCAACGACCGGCAGCAGCATAGCCCGGATGACCTGGTCGAAAAGATGCGCAAGGATATCGAAATCGAATTGTCGCATGGCGACGACAAGAAGCTCTCAGCCTTCTATATTTATTACGCCAGCCGCGATCCGAAGATGGCGCAGCTGACGACCGCCGAGCTGGCCAACCTGTTTATCACGGAGAATCTCGAGCAGCGGCAAAAACGGTCGGAGGATACGACCAACTTCCTCGAAGATCAGCTCGAGCAGGCGCGCGCCAAACTGGCGGCGCAAGAAGCAAAAATGCGCGTATTCAAAGATCAGCATCTCGGCGAATTGCCCACCCAGACGCAGAGCAACCTGCAGATTCTGACGGGGCTTCAGAATCAGGTGCAGGCGAATGAAGATTCGCTCAACCGGGCGAAGCAGCAAAACACCTATCTGGAATCGTTGGTCAATCAATACCGCACCATGGAGAGCGGCGCGAGGCCGGGCGAAGCGAGCTCGAACGAGCTGGCCGACATCGACAAAGAGATCGACCTTCTGACGGCGCAACTGGCGGATTTGACCTCTCACTATACGGATAAGCATCCGGATGTGCGCAAGACGCGGGAAGAGCTGGCGCAGGCGAAGAGTGAGCGCGACCGGACGGTTGCGGAGATGAATAATCGGGCCAATAATCACAGCTTGACGGCGGCCGCCCCCGCGGTGATCGATCCGAAGAATGCGCCGCTCCTCGAGCTCGAAAGCCAGCTGAAGGCCAATCGCGCCGAAATCGTGAACCGGCAGGCGGAGATCAAAGACGAGGAAGCTAAAATCAACCAATACCAGGCACGGCTGAATATGGCGCCGGTGATGGAACAGCAGTTCGCGGATATCACGCGGGATTATGATCAGTCGAAGGCTGATTACGAGTCGCTCCTGGCAAAAAAGAATCAGTCCGAGATGTCGACCGACCTGGAAAAAACGCAGCAGGGCGAGCATTTCCGCATGCTCGACCCTCCGAACCTTCCCTTAAAACCATACAAGCCGAACCGCCTGCTATTGTGCGGCTTGGGACTGCTGGTGGGCACGCTGCTCGGAGCGGGCTTCGCTATGGGACAGGAAAAGCTGAGCGGCAAGATTTACAGTGAACGGGAGATCAAGAAGCTGGTTCCGTTCGCGGTGATCGCAGAAATTCCGCCGATCGAGAGCCTCTCGGAACAGTCATCGAGCCGGCGCCGAGTCTGGATTGCGGGGATGGCAGCGGTGGTGATCGCCGGTTTCATCGTGGTCGGATCGGCACTAACCTACCTTTATGGTTAGGACGCATGTATAAATCCTTCTACAATCTGAAGCGAAACCCGTTCGAAATCACGCCCGATCCGACGTTCCTGTTTCCGACGACACGGCACAACGAGGCGCTGGCTTCGTTGTATTACGGGGTGACGGCGCACCGGGGATTCGTAGTCTTAACCGGCGAAGTAGGTACGGGGAAGACGCTCATCGTGCGCTCCTTGCTGGGTTTGGTGCAACGCCGGGATATTGCCTTCGCGCTGATCTTCAATCCTTCGCTTTCACCGCTCGAATTCATGCGCTATATAGCTGGCGATTTTGGGTTGCCGGTGGCGGGCAAGGCAAAAGACGAACTTATTCATGGATTGAACGATTTTCTTCTGCAGCGCCATCAGAAGGGATTAACGACGCTGCTGGTGGTGGACGAAGCGCACTACCTGTCGGCGGAGATTCTGGAAGAGGTGCGCCTTTTAACCAACCTCGAAACCTCGCAGCAAAAATTGCTGCAGATCGTGCTCGCGGGCCAGCCCGAACTGGATCAGAAACTCGATTCCCACGAACTTCGGCAACTGAAGCAACGAATCGCGCTGCGCTGCCATCTCGACGCGCTCAGTCTGGATGAAACCAGGGAGTACGTGCGGCGGCGATTGGAGATTTCAGGAGCGCCCACCCCGAAAGAGATCTTCTCCGATGCCGCGGTCGAGGCCGTTTTTTCACACTCTCGGGGCGTTCCCCGGCTGATCAACACGATTTGCGAGAATGCCCTGCTCTCGGGCTATGCCAAACAGGCAGCCACGATCGGCAACGAGATTATCGACAGCGTGGCGCGGGACTTGCGGCTGGCGGTGGGGGCGTTGGAACCGAAAAGCGGGGCCAATTTTTCCAAAGAGAAAGAGAAGGACCAGACCGAACTGCTGCGTGCGGTGAAGAAGCTGCTGGAAGTGCATGGCCGCATGCAAGAAAGAGACACCAAGGGCCGCCTGCAATAGGCAAGAGGTTGCTGTCTTATGAGCTATATATTTGAAGCATTGCAGCGAGCAGAAGCGGAGCGGTCGGGGGGAAATCCTGCGAAGAACCCCGAATCGGTCGCAGAGTTGCTGCGCGACGCCGAACCGGAAATCGCAGGCAAACCATCGGCAGAGCGTGCGGACCGTGATTTGCCGGCGCGGGCCGAGCCGACGAGGGTCGATGCGACGATTGTCAAGTGGACCGCGGCTGAGTCGGCGAGCGTTGCTTCGGAGCTGCGGCACGAGGGTCGGCAAAAATTCTCGGGCCCGACACCGGGAGCCGTGCTAGCGGGCGGAGATTCGGCAGCAGGTGTGGCGCGAGCCGCGGAAGCGCTGCCGGCTGGCGAATCGCCGGCAATGGCAGGGCAGGCGCGTCCGGCGGAGGAAAATTCATTCGCCCGGGGGAAAGTGATCTCGCCTGCAGTGGCGGCAAACTCCAAGCTCGTTTGCCTAACCGACCAAGGCGGCTTGGCGGCGGAAAAATTCCGCCTTCTCGGGCTCAAGCTGCGACACCTCCGCGAACGGCGCAAGCTGAAACAAATTGTGGTAACGGGCACGGCTCCCGAAGAGGGGAAGAGCCTGGTGGCAGCTAATCTTGCCCTGAACCAGGCGCGGAGCAAGGTTTTGAAGACCTTGCTGGTTGATGGCGATCTCAGGCGGCCAACCGTGGCCACCCGGTTCGGTTTCGATGGTTCATTGCCCGGACTGAGCGATTGTCTCCGCGGCGAACGTGACCTTTCTGAGGTGGTTTACAAACTTAGCGGCTCGGGTCTGTTTTTGCTTCCGGCAGGGCGAGCGCCGGAAAATCCTCTGGATCTGATGCAGAGCGGGCGCCTGCCGGAACTGCTCGAGCGCCTGGGAGAATTCTTCGACTGGATTATCATCGATACTCCGCCGGTCATTCCGGTGGCGGATACCACGTTCTGGATGAGGCTGGCGGATGGCGTTCTCGTGGTGATCCGAGAAGGCGTGAGCGAAAAGAAAGTAGTGGAGCGGGCCTTGGATTCGTTTGATCGCGCCACTCTCCTCGGTATTGTTGTCAATAGTTGCAGTGACACCGATCACAAAGACTATTATTCCAGGTACAGCCAGGGAGCGGCTCGAACCCTCCAATCGGCATCCCCCGCCGCTGAGAAGGAATAAATATTTATCAAAGTTAACGAAAAGACTTATCCAAAAGCAGCAAGGAATCACCTAAACCAACAGAACCTGGTTTCCCCAGCCAGGGTGTTGTTTCCCCCTTTCAAAACTGCAAGCCGCCTCTTTTTTGAAGTGGCCCGGCAAGGAGTAACACGTGCCATCCCGCACTGAAGATTCTGTATTTCGTCCCCCACAGCCCTCAGCGTTGCAGGGCTCAATCGCGCCGAGCGACGTGCTGAGCGAAGAAACCTTTCACCGGATGATCTCGCTCGAACGCAAGCGGAGCGAGCGTTCGCAGCGTCCTTTCGTACTTTTGCTGATCGACGCTGGGCTCAATCATCCCGGCGGGGATAAGCAAGGGCGGGCCTTACTGGAAATGCTGTTCGCGCTGCAGGGAGCAACCCGAGAAACCGACGTTACCGGCTGGTATGCTACGAACTCGGTGATCGGGGTGATGTTTACGGAGATTGCGCTCGACAACAACGCCGTGTTGAGCACGATTCTTTCGCGCATTGGCACCGTGGTTCGCGACCGTTTGGATAACGACCAGTTCGGCCGCATCAAGTTTTCCTTCCACGTGTTTCCCGACGATTGGGATGCGGAGAATCCCGACCGCCCGAGCAACCCAACGCTTTATCCCGATCTCGAGACTCGCCAGAAATCGAATCGTCTCGGCCGCGCCATGAAACGGACGATTGACGTTTTAGGCAGCCTTTCGTTGTTGGCAATCCTGTCGCCGGTATTCTTTATCATCGCGGCGGCCATCAAGTTGAGCTCGCGCGGGCCGATCTTATTTCGACAGAAACGCATAGGGGAACATGGCACTCCGTTTACATTCTTAAAATTCCGTTCGATGTATGCGAACAATGATTCCAGTCAGCATAAGGAATACGTGCGCCAGTTGATCGCTGGCCAAGCGGAGAAGAATTCGGCGAACGGCGCTGGCGGCGGCGTTTTCAAACTGACCAACGATCCAAGGATCACTCCGGTAGGCAAGATTCTGCGACGCTCGAGTCTCGATGAATTGCCGCAGTTGATCAATGTTCTGCGCGGCGAAATGTCGCTCGTCGGACCGCGTCCACCGGTGCCTTACGAGGTGGAGGAGTATGCCACCTGGCATCGCCGTCGCCTGCTCGAAGCGAAGCCTGGCATCACGGGACTGTGGCAGGTGCACGGCCGCAGCCGGGTGGAATTTGACGACATGGTGCGGCTGGATTTGCAATATGCCCGCAATTGTTCTCCCCTGCTCGACTTGAAGATTCTCCTGCAGACTCCAAAAGCAGTGATGTCGGGCGACGGCGCCTGTTAGTTTGCTTTTTCGATGACCCTGAATACGACCCCCTGTTTGACGAAAGTTTTCGAACCTTCCCGGTGAACTTCTGTGAGAGGACATCTGCCACTTAAGGTGAACTCCTATGCTTAGATTTGGTGTCATCGGCTACGGTTATTGGGGACCGAACATTGTTCGCAATCTGCGGTTGCTCGAGGGCTGCGAGGTGGTCGGAATCTGCGATCAGACTCCCGCGGCGCGCAAGCGCATACAGGCGGCGCATCCGGGGATTCCCGTCCATGGAGATGCCAACGAACTGATAAAGTCGGACCATGTGGATGCGATTGCGGTGATCACTCCGGTCTGGACGCACTATGAACTGGCGAAGTCCGCGCTGCAAAACGGGAAACATGTTTTTGTCGAGAAGCCATTCACAAGCAACGCCGTGCAGGCCGAAGAATTGATCAATCTGGGGGAGCAGAAAAGGCTCCAGATTATGGTGGACCATACTTTCCTGTTCACCGGCGCGGTCCGCAGAATCCAGAGACTGCTGGCCGAAGATACGCTCGGAAAACTTTATTATTACGATTCGACGCGGGTCAACCTGGGCCTTTTTCAGCATGACTGCAATGTGATCTGGGATCTGGCGCCGCACGATCTATCGATCATGAACCACCTGCTCCACAAAGACGCGGAGGCAATTTCCGCCACCGGCCAGGCGCACCTGAATGGCCATGAAGATATTGCCTTTATCACCGCATATTTCCCGGACAAGATGATCGCGCACGTGAACGTCAACTGGATATCGCCGGTTAAAGTTCGGACCACCCTGATTGGCGGCGAAAAGAAGATGCTCGTCTGGAATGACCTTGAGGCGGATGAGAAGCTGAAGATTTACGACAAAGGCGTGGACGTCAAGAGTCAGGAAGGCGTCTACAACCTGCTTGTCAGCTACCGGTCGGGCGACATGTGGGCGCCGCAGGTTGAACAGGTCGAGGCGCTCAAGCTCGAACTGGGATACTTCGTTGACTGCATAAAAAAAGGCGAAGCGCCTTTCAACGACGGCCGCGCTGGACTGAAGGTCGTCCGCATGCTTGAAGCGGCCAGCCTGTCGCTCGCCAAGCGCGGCGAGCTGGTGTATGTGAATCGGGCTGCGGAAAAGGCCCACACCTCAGGTGCCAACCGCTAGCCCATTTTTAATCTTCTACGGCACAGTTCAAATGCGTGCTCTCCCCTTTGGTGGAAAACAGCAAACATGAGCAGCGAACCTTCAATGATGGTGTCACCGATGATGACCAGTAATCCGGTCGAATTGGCGCGGGAGTGGCAATCGGATACGCGCTGGACGGACGTTATACGTCCTTATGCCGCCGAAGACGTGGTTCGCCTGCAAGGCTCGATTCGTATTGAGCACACACTGGCGCGCCTTGGGGCGGAAAGGCTCTGGAAGCTCGTTCACTCGGAGCCCTACGTGCCAGCGCTTGGCGCGATGACTGGCAACCAGGCGGTGCAACAGGTGAAGGCGGGGTTGAAAGCCATTTATGTGAGTGGCTGGCAGGCGGCGGCGGATGCAAATGAAGCCGGCCAGATGTACCCCGACCTGAATCTGTATCCATCGGATTCGGTGCCGAAACTGGCGGCGCGGCTCAACCAGGCTCTGGTTCGCGCCGATCAGATTGACCACGAGCAGGGGAAGAAAGAGATTCATTGGTTTGCTCCTCTCGTCGCCGATGGCGATACCGGGTTTGGCGGAACGCTGAATTCGTTCGAGCTGATGAAGGCGATGATCGAAGCGGGCGTGGCTTGCGTCCATTTCGAGGATCAGTCGTCGTCGGCCAAGAAGTGCGGACATCTGGGCGGCAAGGTTCTGGTGCCGACGAAAGAGGCGGTGCAGCGTCTGATCGCGGCGCGCCTGGCAGCGGATGTCATGGGAGTGCGGACGCTCATCATGGCGCGCACCGATGCCGAGAGCGCCGGGCTTTTGACGAGCGACGCGGATCCTTGCGATCACGAGTTCTTGACCGGAGAGCGCAACGACGAAGGGCTGTTTGCGATCCGCAGGGGTCTCGAATCAGCCATCGCGCGGGCTCGTGCCTACGCTCCCTACGCCGATCTTTTGTGGTGCGAGACGTCGACTCCCGATCTCGCGGATGCGCGTCAGTTTGCGGAAGCCGTGCTGGCCGACTATCCGAACAAGTTGCTGGCTTACAACTGCTCGCCCTCGTTTAACTGGAGAAAGCACCTGGACGTGGAAGGGATTGCGAAGTTCCAGAGGGGACTGGGAGCGATGGGATACAAGTTCCAGTTTGTAACGCTGGCCGGTTTTCACGCACTGAATCTCTCCATGTTCGATCTGGCGCGCGGTTATAGAGATCACGGCATGGCGGCATACTCCCGGCTTCAGGAAAAGGAGTTTGGCCGCGAACGCGATTTCGGTTATGAAGCGGTCAAACATCAGCGCTTCGCGGGCACCGGTTATTTTGACGCGGTGCAGCGGACCATCGTCGGCAGAACGGCTTCGACACTTGCCCTTGGCGGATCGACCGAAACGGCGCAGTTCAGCATGGAAATCCCGACCCCCAACTTTGCGGCCGCAGCGGACGCCGGGCACAGCAGGGCGAATGGCAACGGGAAGGCGAACCCGACGTCGGTTAAGACAAAAGCCGTGCCTCGTTTTCGGCGCCCCTGAACGGAAGTTTCGTCGTGGGTCGTTAGTGGCTAGTCATAATGAGTCGCTCGGCACTCGCCGCCCGCAATCAACGGCCGTTTTCAAGTAAATCCGAACCATTTTCAAGTAAATCCGAACCCCAGTCAGACCAACAGGAGTCACGCAAAAAATGGATACATTTTTGAGCATTGCCCCGGATGTAAAGCTCGGGCAGGGAGTCAAACTGTCGAAGTTCATCAATCTGTACGGTTGCGAGATTGGCGACGAGACAAAAATCGGGGCGTTCGTCGAGATTCAGAAGAACGCTTCGGTCGGCAAGCGCTGCAAGATCTCAAGCCACACCTTCATCTGCGAAGGGGTGACGATTGAGGACAACGTGTTCGTCGGACACGGCGTGATGTTCATCAACGATCTCTATCCGCGTGCAACCACCGCCTCAGGCGGCCTGCAGACTGAAGCTGACTGGCGCGTGGAACGGACGGTAGTGAAGAAGGGAGCGTCGATCGGCTCGGGCGCGACCATCCTGGCCAACACCTGCATTGGAGAGAACGCCATTGTGGGAGCGGGCGCCGTGGTCACCAAGGATGTTCCGGCCAACACGATCGTGGCCGGGGTGCCAGCAAAAATTATACGTTCAATTGAAACGGGGGTAGCACAGTGAGTCATTCGCCAGCAAATAATCCGCAAAATATTCCTTTTCTTGATCTGGTTACGCCGCACGTCGAGCTCGAAGCGGAGCTAACAGCGGTTTTTCAGAAGGTAATTCGCACCGCCGGCTTCATCGGCGGCCCCATGGTGGAGAATTTTGAAAAGGAGTTTGCCGCCTTTTGCCATACCGAGCGTTCGGTTGCGGTCAATAGCGGTACGGACGCGCTTCGTTTTGCTCTGATGGCCGCGGGAGTTAAAAGCGGCGATGTGGCGCTGACGGTACCGAACACCTTCATCGCCACGACCGAGGCCATTTCACAAGCAGGAGCGCTGCCCGAATTTGTCGACATCGACGAACGCACCTACAACATGGATGCGGCGAAGCTGCGCGAATATCTGGAGACGCGCTGCACGGTCAACGAGGCGGGCAAGCTGATCAGCAAGAGGAGCAAGCGTCCGGTCACGGCCATTGTGCCGGTACACCTCTATGGGCAGATGGCGGACATGGATGCGATCCTCGAATTGGCCGAGCAATATCGGCTGATCGTGGTCGAAGACGCCTGCCAGGCGCACGGAGCCGAATATTTTTCGCGCAAACAGAACCGCTGGTTTCAGGTGGGCTCGATGGGACGCGCGGGCGCTTTTAGTTTCTATCCCGGAAAAAATCTTGGAGCCTGCGGCGAAGGCGGCGCCATCACGACGAATGACGCGAAGCTGGCGGATCGCTGCAAAATGATTCGAGATCACGGGCAGGCGAAAAAGTATTACCACGATATCGAGGGATACAATGGCCGCCTCGATGCCATCCAGACCGGGATTTTGAGCGTGAAATTGAAGCATCTGGCGGGTTGGAACGGCAAGCGGAGGGAAAAGGCGGCGGAGTATAACCATCTGTTTGCCGCGTCCGAAAAAGAAGTGCGGACGCCGTACGAGCCCTCCTGGTCGCGCGCCGTGTATCACCTGTATGTGTTACGGACCGAAGATCGCGAAGGCATGATGGCACACCTTGGGAAAGCGGGCATTGGCACCGGGATTCACTATCCGATTCCGTTGCACCGCCAGCGCGCCTATGAATCGCTCGGCTACAAAGTGGGAGACTTCCCGGTAACGGAGAAGGTTGCGTCCCGGATTGTTTCTCTGCCCATGTTCCCGAATCTTACCGACGAGCAACAGCGACGAGTGGCGAGCGAAGTCGGGCGCTTCCTGCAAGCAGCGCTGGCTGCCGCGCGATAACTGTCCACCCTTTTGCATGAATCGAAAAGAACAATCCCCGCTTTCTTGTTTGCAATAGAACTCCCAGGTTGCAGTTTTAAGATTTCAGGCTGCGGCTTCTCCAGCCGGCGCTCCGCGCCAAGACGCCGCAGCCGATAAGGACCACAACGATGTCAAACTCTAGCGTGGCTATCCCGGAAGCCCCCATACTGTTTTCACCGGCCATCCATAAGAAAATCTGGATTGACTTGGACAACTCTCCGCACGTGCCCTTCTTTCGCCCGATTATTGAGGAGTTAAGAAAGAAAGGTTACGAGGTATTTCTCACCGCCCGCGACGCCTACCAGGTTCGCGAACTGCTCGAGTTTTACGGCGTCGAGGGCAAGGTCATCGGAAAGCACTATGGCAAGCACAAAATTCTGAAGGCCCTCGGAACGTTCTGGCGCGCGGCGGTGCTGACGGCAATGGTGCGCAAGGAGAAACCCGATATTTCGATCTGTCATGGCTCACGGGGCTGCCTGATCACATCGAAGCTATTGAAAATTCCGAACCTGACATTGACCGACTACGAGTTCACGGCGGCCGTGCCCTCCATGAGGCCGACCTGGGTCATGGTGCCGAGCGTCGTCTCCTACGACAACCACGGCAACGGCGATGGCCCGATCGTGATGAAATATCCGGGCATTAAAGAGGACGTCTATCTCTCGCGCTTTACCCCGGACCGGAATTTAAAAGCGCGCCTCGGAATTCCACCCGATGCGTTGCTGGTAACGGTGCGTCCCCCAGCCACCGAGGCCCACTATCACAATCCCGAAGCGGAGGTCTTGTTGAAGGCGGCGCTCGAGCGCTTTGTTGCGGATCGCGAGGCGCGCATCATTCTACTGCCGAGAAATAAACGGCAGGATGCGGAACTGCGGGAGGCGTGGCCGGATGCAATCGCCTGCGGCAAGATTCTGATTCCTGACCATGTCGAAGATGGAATGAACCTGATCTGGAACTCCGATCTGGTGATCAGCGGAGGCGGCACGATGAACCGGGAGGCGGCGGCGATGCGGGTGCCGGTGTATAGCATCTTTCGGGGGAAAATTGGCGCGGTGGATCATTATCTCGCTGACCAGGGCCGCCTGGTGCTGCTCGAAAGCGTGGAGGATGTCAAAACTAAAATCGTCGCCGTGCGCCGGCAGAAAACGTTGAAAGCGCTGACCGAGAACTATATTCCGGCAATGGAGACGATCGTCGAGCATATCGAAACCATTCTTGCCAGCATGCCGGAGTGAGCGAAAGAGACAGTGACCATACCAGCTACCCGATCGACGATGAAAGCGGACGTGGAGGAGACAACGCGGAAGCTTCTGGCCTACTGCCGGCAGAGTGACTGGGCCGGGTACGATCCGTACGACGCCTTGAACAGCCGGCTCTTTAAGGCAGTGCCGCTCCTGAACTCGAGAATCCCGCGGCTCGCGCTAACTCAGATATTGAAGCGCAGCCCGATCAATATTCGCCATCTCGCGCTCGTTCCAAAGACCCAGAATCCGAAAGCGATCTCGTTGTTTCTGCGCGCCCTGCGTCAGCTCCCCGACTCGATGATGGTTGCGGGCGAAGGCAGCCGCAAAGATTTGATCCGCTACATGATCGACCGGCTGGTTGCCTTGCGCTCGCCGGAAGTGGCGTTCTGGGCGTGGGGGTACAGCTTTCCGTGGCAGGGCCGCAGCATTCTGGTGCCGGCAGGCGCGCCGAATCTGGTCTGCACAACCTTTGTGGCGAACGCGCTGCTCGATGCTGTGGCTGATGAGCGCGATGGGAGTTCTCGAAGCGAAAGTCGTAGCACCGAGACTAGTCTCACCGAGAATTCTCTAACCCGGAATTGTCTAAACCAGAATTGTTTAACCGAGAAGTGTTTGACCATGGCCGTGGGAGCAGCGGAATACATATTGAGCGAGCTCTATTGGGCGGAGGGTGACAAGGCCGGCTTCAGTTATCCGATGCCAGGGCTGCGCGGGGAGACGCACAACGCCAATTTGCTGGCTGCGGCGTTGTTCTGCCGCGTATACAAGCTTACGGGCGAGAAGAAATTCCTGGAGCCGGCGTTGCGAGTAGCGCGCCAGGCGGTGGGAAAGCAACATGCGGACGGTTCGTGGCTCTACGGCGAACATCCCTCGCAGCGCTGGATCGACAATTTTCACACCGGCTATAACCTCGAAGCATTGCATTCAATCGGGCAGTCTCTTGCAAGCGAAGAGTTTGACGCCGACATTCGACGCGGTTTCGAGTTTTATCGCACTCATTTTTTTCGCGAGGATGCGGCTCCCAAGTACTTTCATGACCGGGCCTATCCGATCGATATCCACTGCGTGGCACAAAGCATCTTGACGCTCGTCGAATTCCGCGATCTCGATTCGGGAAATGTCGAGCTGGCCGATTCAGTTTTCAACTGGGGGATGAAGCATATGTGGGATGAGCGCGGCTTTTTCTATTACCGCGTGCTTCGCTTCTGCACCATCCGCACGTCTTATATGCGCTGGTCGCAAGCCTGGATGCTGCTCGCTTTATCCTCCTTGATGACAGAATCTGTCGTCAAAGTGAAACAACCAGCAGCGGAGACCCCGAAGACACTGGCTGGCGTGATGGCCAGCGCATAATGATTCGCGCGAACGGTCACTGCATGATGGTCAAGCTATGAAGATCAAGGTATGAAGATCAAGGTATGAAGATCAAGATATGAAGATCAAGGCATGAAGATCCTTCCGAAATACGTTGTCATTACACCGGCGCGCAATGAGGCGCAGTTCATTGAGCTGACGCTTCAATCGGTCGTGGCGCAAACCGTTCATCCGGCAAAATGGGTGATTGTCAGTGACGGCTCGACCGACGGTACCGACAGTATCGTGAGCAATTATGCCGCCAAATATCCCTGGATCGAATTGTTGCGCATGCCGGAAAGGAAGGAGCGGCATTTTGCCGGCAAGGTCCTCGCCTTCAACGCTGGCTATGCCCGGCTGAAAGACGTGCCCTACGATGTCATCTGCGGCCTGGATGCCGATATTTCGTTCGAGGAAAATTACTTCGAATTTCTGCTCGGCAAGCTGACCGACGATCCAGCGCTCGGCCTAGCGGGAACGCCGTTTCTCGATTCGCAAAAGGAAACTTACGACTATCGCTTTGTGAGCATCGAGCATGTTTCGGGAGCATGCCAGGTTTTCCGTCGCGACTGCTTCGAGGAAATCGGCGGATATGTACCGGTAAAAGGCGGTGGCATTGATCATATTGCAGTGATCACGGCGCGCATGAAAGGCTGGAAGACGAGAACATTTCCTGAAAAGGCGTGTACTCACCATCGCGATATGGGAACGGCCCAGCGGGGCAGTGTGATGGCGAGATTCCGATTCGGAATGCAGGACTACGCGCTCGGCGGGCATCCGCTGTGGGAGGTTTTTCGAACGTTTTACCAGATGACAAACCGGCCCTTCCTGCTGGGGGGGCTGATGGTCGGATGCGGATACTTCTGGGCGATGGTTACCCGCCGGCCGCGGCCGATATCGGATGAATTGATCATTTTTCGCCGGCGCGAGCAGATGCGGCGCTTGAAAAAATTCTTTATCCGCGATGGTAAAGCCACTGCGCAGCTGGCAGCCCGTGCCGGGAAGGCGTGAACGAAAATGGCGCCGCTGCCAACGCAACCCTGCGCAAAAATGCGTCCTTTACCTGCTGCATCTTTGGATTCCGGCTGGGATTCCAGCCCGAAAGATGCGATCTTCCTGGAAGCAATCGAACCGGGCCGACTGATCGTGAATGCCGATGATTGGGGACGCGATGAGGCGACCACCGATCGCACTTTCGAGTGCACGGCGATGCGAGCGGTTTCCTCGGTCAGCGCCATGGTGTTCATGGCGGACTCCGAGCGGGCTGCGTCGATCGCCCGTGAATCGGGAATCGATGCCGGCCTGCACCTCAATTTCACCGAGCCGTTTTCGGTTACGAATTGTCCCGCGGCGCTACTCCACCGCCAAGGCGAATTGAAGAAGCGCCTGGGACGGCATCCGCTGGCACGGGTTTTGTATTACCCTGGCCTTGCCGGTTCGTTCGAGTATGTGGTCGCCGCTCAAATCGACGAATACCGCCGGCTTTACGGGGCAGCTCCGCGACGAATTGATGGCCATCATCACCTCCATCTCTGCACGAATGTGGTGCTCGGGGAATTGCTGCCAGCGGGCATAGTTGTGCGGCGAAACTTCTCTTTTCTGCCGGGAGAGAAGAGCGTGCTGAATCGTCTCTATCGCAAGGCAATTGACCGTCGGGTGGCTGGCCGCCATCGGATCGTTGACTTTCTCTTCAATCTGGTTCCTCTGCAACCAGAAGCCCGCTTGCAGCGCATATTTGGTTTGGCCCGCAATGCAGTCGTGGAACTGGAGACTCATCCCATCAATCCCGAAGAGTACCGTTTCCTTACCTCGGGCGAAATCTTCGACAAGCTGGGTGATCTGCAAGTTTCGCGGAATTTCACCGCGGATTTAGATGCGGCTTGTTCGAGGACAGCGGCTTGCCGCTAAAAGGCCAAAGCTAAAGCTAAAAATGATCAGCGAAGCCCAACACGTCAGCATTTGCGTCTGCACCTACAAGCGGCCGGAACTTCTCGAACGCCTGTTGCAGTCGGTGGCGGCGCAGGAGACAGGTGGGATGTTCACTTTCTCGCTGGTGGTCGCCGACAACGACCAGTCGCGATCGAGTGAAGCGTTGGTTGAGGCTTTTCGAAGATCGCATTCGGTTTCGATTCGATATTGTGTCGAGCCGCGGCAGAGTATTGCGCTGGCGCGCAACAAAGCGATCGAGAATGCCGAGGGTGACTTTGTCGCCTTTCTCGACGACGATGAATTCCCGGAGAAAAACTGGCTGCTCAACCTGTTTCGCGTCTGCGACCAGTATCAGGTGGATGGTGTGCTCGGACCGGTGCGCCGGTATTTTGACCAGGCGCCACCCGGGTGGATTGTCAAAGGCGACTTTTATGAACGTCCCATCCATCCGACCGGCATGCCCGTGCGGTGGAGCATGGGGCGCACCGGCAACGTATTGCTGCGGAAACGAATTTTCACGCCGGGTGAACCCCCGTTCCGTCCGGAATTTCGCCACGGAGAAGATCAGGATTTCTTCCGCCGGATGATCGACAAGGGATGCCGCTTCATCTGGTGCAGCGACGCCATCGCCTACGAGGTGGTTCCTCCGGTGCGCTGGAAACGCACATTCATGTTGAAGAAGGCGCTGCTGCGCGGGGCGACGGCCGCCTTGCATCCAACGCTAGGCGCGGCCGATATTTTGAAGTCGATGATTGCGGTTCCCGTCTACACCATGGCTTTGCCGTTCGCGATGATCCTCGGACAACACCGCTTTATGACGCTCCTGGTAAAGCTCTGCGATCACCTGGGTAAATTGCTGGCGCTCATTGGAATCAATCCCATCCGCGAGCAGTATGTCACCGAATGACATTGTCGAATTCTTCGCACTTCTAGATTTTCGTGGTTTGATCTTCGGTTTTTTTGATTTTCATTTTTAACCATTGATTCTTTAGGATCTTTATTTATTAAGATCGACAAATTTTGGGCGCCGGGTCAACCGGGCCCACATGCGGAGAGGTCGCCGTTCTGGTAAGGCAGCGGTCAGCTTGCTGACCGTGGTGGGAAACCATCCGGGGGTTCGAGTCCCTTCCCTCTCCGCCAATTCAAGATTGGGGCATTGCGCCTGAATTACAAGACCAACGTTCAGGGTTTGCTGCAAAATACAAAACTGACGCGATCCGCGCGTAAGGAGAACGGCAGTACATGAATTCATTGTTCAACCTGTGCGGTAAACAAATTGAGGTTCAAGGAAAGGCGTTGCGGGTAGGACGCCTGGACGCCGAAAAATACCAGTTTCTCGACGACCCGGAAGAGATGCTCGAGGGGCTGCGAAAATCTCGCCGGCGGGTCGACCTTTTCACCTTCATGCAGAGGCTTCCGGAGAGCACGCCAAAATATAAATACCCGATGGAGATGGACAATCTGGCGGCGATTCCGATCTCCACCTTCGACCAGTGGTGGAACCATCAGATTGGTTTCAAGGCGCGGAATAAGGCCAAGCAGGCGGAGAAAAAAGGCGTCACCGTGCGGGAAGTCCCCTTCGATGCCCTTCTGGTGAAGGGCATCTGGGAGATCTACAACGAGTGCCCCATCCGCCAGGGAAAGCCGTTCGGGCACTATGGAAAAAGCCTGGAGACGGTGCATAAGGAGGAAGCGACCTATCTCGACAGCAGTATCTTTTTGGGGGCGTTTTTGGGTGAGGAGATGATTGGCTTCGTGAAAATGGTGCACGATGAAACCTGCACCCAGGCAGGTTTGATGAACATCGTTTCGATGGTCAAGCACCGCGACCGCGCGCCGACCAATGCGCTCGTCGCTCACGCCGTCCGAGTTTGCGCCGAGCGAAAGATTTCCTACCTGTGTATTCGAATTTTGCCTATGGAAAAAAAGAAAAGGACAGTCTCAGCGATTTCAAAGAACGCAACGGTTTTCAGAAGATGGATTTACCCCGCTACTATGTGCCGCTGACTCCCTCGGCCGTCTGGCTCTTCGTCTCGGCTTGCACAAGAAGCTTACCGACCATGTTCCCGAACCGGTGCTGGCGAAATTGCGCGAATACCGCAATGCCTGGTATGGCCGCAAGCTGCAATCCGTGAACGAAGCCTGATAACGAATGTAAGAACATGCCCGGAATCGTAGGAATCATCACGAAGCAGCCGCGCGCCGGGCCGAAGCTAAACTCCAGCCGATGGTGGCTCCCTTCGCCACGAGGCTTCGTATGTGACCGGAACCTGGAGCCATGAGATTCTGGAACCTACATCGGTTGGGCGGCGCGGGAAGGTTCTTTCTGCGATCGGATGCCGCTCGAAAATGAGATGGGCGATGTCTCTCTGTTTTTTGCCGGAGAAGAATATCCCGATCCGGCCGTACGGACGAAGCTGAGAGGCCGCGGGCATCTGCTAAACCCTCATGTCTGGGGAGATCTTCGCTCTAACCCCCATGGCTCTGACCACCATGGGCCGGACTATCTCGCTCATCTCTATGAAGAACAATCCGATTTTCCCGCAACGCTAAATGGGCGGTTTCATGGATTTGTCCATGATCGCCGGCGCGGCGGCGCCTGCTGTTTAACGATCGCTTCTCGATGCATCGCGTCTATTGGCACCAGTCGAAGGACGCGTTTTATTTTTGCGCCAGAAGCGAAAGCGATTTTCTCGGCCTGCCCGGAACTAAAAAAACTAGATCTTTGCAGCCTAGGTGAATTTGTCTCCTGCGGCTGCGTCCGAAAATCGGACTCTGTTTGAAGGGATTGAGATCCTTCCACCGGGATCGGCATGGCGGTTCATGCACGGCGAACTCGAGCGCGGACGCTACTTTGATCCCGAGGAATGGGAGGCGCAGGAACGGCTCAGCGCAGAGGCGTATTACGAGGATTGCGGAAGGTGTTTTCCCGCGACCTTTAACGTCTTCAGGCGAAAAAAATCGGGATGTCCCTTACCGGCGGGCTGGACACCCGGATGATCATGGCCTGGCGGAAGTTTGCGCCGGGTTCGGTGCCTTGTTATTCGTTTGGCGGGTCCTACCGCGACTGCGAGGATGTCGTTTTCGCGCGCCGGCTCGCTTCGATGTGCGGACAGACCCATGAAATCATTCCGGTGGGGCGGGAGTTCCTGGGGGCTTTTCCGCTTATGCGGAGCGCACGGTGTATCTGACCGACGGCGCCGTCGACGCCACGCGGGCTCCGGATCTTTTCGTCAACGAGCGCGCGAAAAAAATCGCTCCCGTGCGAATGACCGGCAATTATGGCAGCGAGTGCTGCGTTGGGTCCCGGCCTTTAAGCCGGGAGAACCGATTCCTGGCCTTTATCACCAGGACTTCCTGCCCCAATTTCGAACTGCGCGCGACACCTATGATACGGTTGCGACCGGACATCCCGTGTCATTTGCGGTTTTTCGCCAGCTCCCTGGCATCATTACGGCTTGCTGGGACTCGAACAAACCCAGCTGACGGTGAGAAGCCCATTTCTCGATAATGATTTCGTGCGCACGGCATTTCGCGCGCCGAAAGCCGAGTTTCGCGAAATGGCCCGGCGAACACGGATATTTGTCTGCGCCTGATCGCGGAAGGCAACGGGGAACTCGGCCGCTTGCGGTCGGATCGCGGCCTGGGCGGGCCAGAATACGCTTGCCGGACGTTTGCAGCATCAGTACCTCGAGTTTACTTTCAAAGCGGAGTATGCCTACGACTACGGCATGCCGCAATGGGTAGCACAGGTCGACCATCTCTTTTCGCCGTTGCATCTGGAGCGACTGTTTCTTGGCAGACACAAGTTCTATCATTTTCGCGTCTGGTACCGGGACGCCCTCGCCGATTACGTCCGTGAGATGTTGCTCGATTCCCAAACATAGAGCCGGCCTTATCTCGAACGCAACGGGGTAGAACACATCGTGGCCGGCCATCTGAAGGGGAATCGCAACTACACCAGCGCGATCCATAAAGTGCTTACGCTCGAACTGATTCATCGCCTGTTTCTGGACTGAAGATGATTGGCTTTCTCACCGACTCTAAAGCGACCGCAGGGAGAGGTTAGTGCCGGCGGGAATCGCAGCTCTGGTATTTGCGATTGGAATTGCCGGTCTTTTCTTCCTCGATCGCGCCCCAAAGGCCAGAACCTCGAAGGCGTTGTGGATCGCCATCCTCTGGCTTTGCATCGCGGGATCGCGCAGCGTGGGCCAATGGATCGGCACGATGCAGGGCACCACGATCAACGATACGACTTCGGATAGCTCGATGTATACCGAGGGCAGTCCGTTTGACCGCACAGTCTATCACCGGATTGCTTCTCGCGGGCCTGATTGTGCTGGTGAGAAGAAGAGAAAAAGTTTTCGGAATGCTGAAGGCGAATTGGCCGCTGGTTGCATTTGCTATCTCTTGCGCCCTTAGTATCAGCTGGTCGGACTGCCCTGACGTCGCCTTCAAACGCTGGATAAAGTCGCTCGGCGATTTTGTCGTGGTCATGGTGATCCTAAGCGATCGCGACCGCTATGCTGCCATCAAGCGCGTCTTGGCGTGGACGGCGTTTCTTCTGATTCCGCTTTCAGTGCTGTTCATCAAGTTTTATCCCGATGTCGGCCGAGGCTATCACCCATGGACGTGGACACCTTACTACACTGGAGTAACGACCAATAAGAACGAGTTAGGGCGTCTTTGTCTGGTCCTCGGATTAGGCATCTTCTGGCGGCTTCTGACCGCCCGCAGCGAGCATGGCGCGCCAGAAACCGGCACCTGCTCGCCTTCGGGACTTGTCTCGGGATGGTCTTGTGGCTGCTTTGGTTGGCCGGTTCGATGACCTCGACATCATGCTTTCTGATGGCGGGCGGGCTGATGCTGGCAACCAGTCTTGGCATGGTCGCGCGGAGGCCATGGCTCGTCCATGCGATGGTGTTTGCGATTCTGGCGGTATCCGTTGGTACGCTCTTTCTCAACCTGGGCTCGGGCATCCTGTATTCCATAGGTCGGGACCCAACGCTCACCGGCCGCACCGAAATTTGGAGGCTAGTGCTTGGCATGGCCGGGAATCCATTACTCGGAACGGGTTTTGAGAGCTTCTGGCTCGGCAAGCGGCTGGACAAGATGTGGAGCCTGTATTGGTGGCATCCACGGGAGTCGCATAACGGGTACTTGGAGATATATCTGAGCCTGGGGTGGCCGGGGCTGCTGATGTTTGCCATTGTGGTAGTCACTGGCTACCGTACGGTCACGAACGCGGTTCGCCGGAACGCCGAGGAAGGTAGTTTACGCTTAGCCTGTTTTGTGGTTGCAATTGCTTAAACTTCGCCGAGTCCGCCTTTGGAACGTTGAACGTTGTCTGGATCTTCTTTTTGCTGGCCACGCTGTCGGTTCCAGGAGGATGGATTAAAAAGAAGGCCCGGAAGAAGCTGCCGCCAGCCCGATTGCTTCTCAGGCTGAGGCCCTGTACCTGGAGACGGTTCCAACGTGACCAGCTCGGGTGGTGACGACAAAGAATGAAAATTGCTTACCTGATACTGGCCCATGCCAATCCGAAACTTATCGAGCGGGCGATAGGAAGGCTTTCCTATGATGATTGTGGTTTCTTCGTTCATCTCGACCGGAAGAGCCGGATGGAGGAGTTCTCGCGGATACAGGGTGGGAATATCTTTTTCGTAGAGCCGCGCTTGCCGGTCTTTTGGGGAGATTTTTCGCAGGTGGAGGCCATCCTGCTGCTGTTACGGCAGGGTCTGCAACAAGCAGGCAGCTATGATCGCTTTGTCCTTTTGAGCGGAAGCGACTATCCGCTAAGAAGCGGCAAATATATAAGTGATTTCTTCGAAGAGCATCATAGACAAGAATTCATCAGTGGGGTGAAAGTTCCGAGTGAGGCGGCAGGCAAGCCTTTATCGCGAATTAACAAATTCGTGGTTTCTCCGCGGCAGCCGCTGCGCCGATTGGTCGTACGGGCGTTCGGCAAACTGGGGCTGGCGGAGCGCGACTACGTAAACGCCTCGGGGAATCTGGAGCCCCACGCGGGCAGTGAATGGTGGGCCCTGACCCGCGAGGCGTGCCAATACGCGCTGCAGTTTGTCGATCGTCATCCGGAGGTAACCGATTTCTTCAGGAACGTTTGCGCCGCCGACGAAGCGTTCTTTCAAACCATCCTGGCGAATTCGGAGTTTCATTCGCGGATGCGGAGGAACTTGGTTTATGACGATTGGTCGGCCCGCGCTTCCAGCCCGGCGACGATCTGTGAGGACCATATCGGGTTTTTCGAATCTCATGAAAAGGTAGAGCTTGACGATGTCTATGGCCGCGGGGAGGCGTTATTCGCCAGAAAATTTTGCGACGGCCAGATCGAATTAGCGCAAAAAGTTGACCACATGATATCGCGGAAAGAGAAGCTTTTATTCGCGTAGACGGGGCTGTGGAACTTCGTGGCGCGGTCGGTCACTGCCTGCAATGCGAGGGCGAATGCACTTCCGTGTCTTGCGTGTCATTGCCGATGACTTAAACTGCAAAAAAGGCACCGAGCCTGTAGTTCCAGCTCCGGGAGTTCGACACGATGGTGAAGTAGGCTTCAGCAACGGCAGGCACTGGTCATCGCGACCTGAGAGTAATTCACGGCGCCGAAAAGTGCCAGGACGCGCAAAATGCGAAAAAAATTTCCCCCGTTTTTTCTGCTCATTCCCATCATCTTTGCCGTTTCACTTCATGGCTACGCCCAACTGTGGTCGGGTATTATTAATCCGACTCGCGCCATCGACTGGTCGACCGCGGGTATTGCCGGCGGAATTCCTTCCGGAGATGGACCAACAGGGCAACCCTGTCGGCCGGTTCAGGGGACCAGACGTCGGCCATTCAAGCCGCACTCAACGCTTGCGGAACCGATCACTACGTTCTGCTGGCACCGGGGACATTCCTCTTAAATGGAGGCCTGACAGTTCCAAGCAATTGCGCACTGCGCGGATCGGGCGCAAATCAGACCATACTTAACGCGAAATCTTCCAACGCGAACGATATTATGCTGTACAAACTGGCCGACCTTCAGCAACACAGTTTCGATTACCGGCGGCACGGCACAAGGTTGACAAGCATTACGGTGGCCAGCGCCTCAGGCATCAGTGTGGGCAGCTTCGTCGTCATCTCGCAGTTGAATGATGGAGTCGTCGTTAATCAGAATGGCAGTGAAGGCCCGTGTACGTGGTGTGATGGCGGACAGACTTCCGATGGCAGCCGGGTGCAAGGTCAGATCTCGCAGGTAACATCGGTGTCCGGAGCGACCATAGGCATCAGCCCCGGGTTGTTCGTTGCCTATACCAGAACGCCTACAGCCGCTCCGCTTAATGGCATGGTGCAAAATGCGGGAGTGGAAAATCTTCAGATTTACACCAACGATACGCATACCTCGAATCCATCGAACATTGAGATAGAGAGCTGCGCCTATTGCTGGGTCAGCGGCATCGAGTCCAATTACACCGACGGTGATCATATCGACATTGATTTTTCGTATCACTTCATGATTACAAACAGCTACTTTTCGGGAACTTGGGGAAATGGTCCTGGTCAATTCGATCACGGACTTGCGATTCGAACCAAGTCTACCGGCGGAGTGATCCAGAATAATATTTTCGAACGCACCGGAATTCTTGAACCGCAGCGAGGTGCAGCGGGACGCGCTTGCCTTCAACTATATGACGGGCATGTATAGCAATAGCTCGCCAAACTTTTTATCCGGCAACATCGAAACCCATGGGGCGCACGTGCAGTACAACCTGCTGGAGGGCAATGTCGTCAGCAAAATCGATTTCGAAAACATCTGGGGCTCGAACGCCGATAACACTCTGTTTAGAAATTGGGTGACGGGTGCAGACATTGCTTGTAATCCTTATAACGCCATGGCGCCACCGAGACAAACGGTGGTCTGCACCCCAATGGGGGAGCAGGGCAGCGCCGGCGTGAATGGATGGTGGGAAATTCAGTTTGTCACAGCTGTAAACTCATCCTTCTTGTCAACCTATCAAAATTTCGTGGGCGATGTGATTGGATCGGCGGCCCAGGCAGCCTTGAACCAGTACAATAATCCCTCCTCTCCCATGGGGCATACTCCCGTAACGAATGCTCCGTCGGTTCGGTCTTACGATGCAGTCGCCTACGGGTTCGCCTTAGGATTCGGCGAGGCATCGGACACGGGAGGAGTGCCGATTGCGAACGGCGTAGGTTGCGATGGCTCTTACTTATCCCTGCGAATCGACCTTGCCCGCAAGCACAGCGTTCTATTACCAGGAATTCAACAACATCAGCGGATCAACAGCCTGCTCCGGCAGTTGCGGGACCTCTCTGCCTCCATCCTTTTATTTGAGCGGGAAGCCTTCTTGGTGGGGATCGTTGCCCTGGCCGGCGATCGGTCCAGCTAAACCGGGGGCACCGGACCGGGCGGCCACCTCCCTCACGGCCGCAATCCAGCCCAGAACTGCTATCTGAACGTCATGGGCGGCGTGCTGGGTGGGCGTAGTCCGTTGACATTCAATCCGAGCGATTGCTACGCGTCTTCAACGAGCCAGATTGCGCCTCCGACTCAACTTAAGGCTGTGGTCCACTAAAGAAACCCGCGCGGGCAGAAATTTTGAAGGCGGCCTCGAGAGAATTGTTAGATCGAGCTACCGTCATGTGAAACGGCCGCCATCGTTCTGCGCTTCGGATTATTACAAATTACAAATCAAAACCTCCAGATGACGCTCTTCTTTGCCTAAGAGAAAACTGGATATCCGAGCTCAGTATCTCGGCTCGTCCTGCGATCCGACTCTGGCCAACCATAATTTCGATGCCGCATGAGCCAGGGAGCGCGTTTGAGACCGTTTGATGCCAGCGGAAATTCCGGCCGGCTGTCGACCACCGCGAGATGCGACAGGTTGTGGTCCGCGGAGCGGGTTTTACGCTCCTCTCCGGGGGCTTAAGCTTTGCAGTGCAGATCGTCTCGACAGTCGTGCTGGCTCGCCTGCTGATGCCATCCGATTTTGGACTGGTCGCGATGGTGACCACCTTCAACCTGCTGCTCACCAACTTTGGGATGAATGGATTTACTGAAGCCATCCAGCAACGGGAAGAGATTGACAACGCGCTCGTAAGCAACCTGTTCTGGATCAACTCCGGCTTCGGCGTCTTGCTGACGCTGGGCTTCGCCGCGTCCGGCTCACTGATGGCCCGTTTTTATGGCAATCCGAAAGTGGTCCATGTCGCGATTGCCATATCACCCACGATTCTTCTCAGCAGCATCTCGGTGGAGCACCTGGCGCTGCTCAAGCGGGCAATGCGTTTCTCGTTGGTGTCGTTCAACGATGTTTTGGCGCGTACGGTGGCGGTTCTGCTGTCGATAGGACTCGCATGGGCCGGTTTTGGCTACTGGGCGCTGGTGACGGGAGTGCTGGCAGCGCCACTGACGGTAGCGATCGCCGCGTGGATACATTGCCGCTGGATTCCGATTCTACCCCGGCGTGCCCCCGGGACCGGCTCGATGGTGCGGTACGCCTGCAACGTGTATGGGCGATTGACTTCAACTATTTCGCAAGAAATACCGACAATCTTCTGGTGGGATGGCGATTTGGTCCCGGCGCTTTGGGCTTTTATAAGAAGGCCTACGACCTGTTTCTGCTGTCCGCCTGCCAGCTGACCGCACCGCTGACCTCGGTCGCCGTATCCGCTCTCAGCCGCCTGGAGAGCCACTCGAACAGTTCCGCCGCTACTTTCTCCGGAGCGTGGCGGTGATCGCTTTTGTCGGAATGGGCATCGGCGCGGATCTTACGCTGATCGGAAAAGACCTGATTCTTCTCGTGTTGGGCCCCAATTGGGCGGTCGCGGGACGGATCTTCATGTTCTTCGGACCCGGGGTGGGCATCATGCTGATCTATAACACCCACGGTTGGCTTCATCTCTCGATTGGAACGGCACATCGCTGGTTTCGTGGGTGGTGGTGGAGTTTGCGGTTACTGCCGGGTTATTTCTGCTCGGGTTGCACTGGGGACCCGAGGGCATTGCGGCGGCTTGGACCATCTCGTTCTGGATCCTCACGATCCCCGCTTTCTGGTATGCGGGAAGACCGATCGGATTTGGCATAGCCCCGCTGGTTACCGAAGTCTGGAGATACGTTCTGGCGGCGTTGCTTGCGGGTGCCGGATCGGCCATGATTCTGAGAAGCCTGCCTGTCTTCGCGGGAGTGGCGGGTCCGCTTGGAGCCTTTGTTCGTATCATGGCCGACTCGGCTATTTTTGGCATGATTTACTTGAGCGCGGTGGCCATCCTTCATGGCAGCTTTAAGCCGCTATGGCAGTTCAAAGGACTGCTGCTTGAGATGCTGCCGGGGCGCAGCCTTAGGGCCCGACTTCTGCCGTCGCAATGAACGTGGCGGAGGCCAAGGCTGCGACGAGTTAAGAATGATTGGGGAGGGTGAATTCGTGGTGCCGAAATGGCGATCGGAGGCCACCGGCGTGGCTCTAAAGGCTTACAATCGCATCGAAACCGCGATTGGTGCGCCCATGCCAAGCGAATCACCGGTGACGACTGCGGCAAAGACGAGCGGACTGGGCCAATATTACAGGTGCCCCGCGCGCTACCTCCACATCGGGCAAAGTGGCGTGCTCTCAGAAAAGAGCGGATATTTTCGATTTGGGCAGGACACCCTTTACGGCAAATGCAGCGGGCATGAACCGGTGGGAATGCCTTCGGAGCCGCTTGGGGATGCTCTGGCGATGTCCAAATCGAAAATGGGACCGTGTACCTGCCCTTCGACCTGGCTCAGATCGTCGAGAGTCTTCGCGGCGAAATATATGCGAATGACTGGCGCGACGGGCATGGAGATTCAGGTCTAGCGAGCCTTTACTATTTAATCCGCCCATTTCTGCCCGTGGCCGTACGGAAGCATCTCCAGAAAATACGCTTGCGGGAGTGGGAAAACATCCCATTTCCGCATTGGCCGGTCGACCGGACGGTCGACAGTCTGATGGAGCGAGTATTGCTGCTGGCGATGCGGGCGCAGAAGCTGCAGCAGATCCCGTTTACTGGTTCTGGCCCCAAGGGGCATCCAGTTGCGCTCTGATGACGCACGATGTCGAGACCGCGCTCGGGGTGGATCTTTGTCCCATGCTGATGGATGTTAATGATTCCTTTGGCATCAAGGCGTCTTTCCAGGTGATTCCGGAGGAACGCTACCATGTGACCCCAGCGTTCCTGCAGTCGATACGGGATCGCGGTTTCGAAGTCGTGGTCCACGACCTCAATCATGACGGTCGTCTGTTTCGCGACCGCGCAGGGTTCGCCGAGCGCGCCACCAAGATCAATGCGTATGGCAAGCAGTTTCGCGCGGCCGGATTTCGCGCCGGAGTGCTCTACCGCAACCAGTCTGGTTTGATCTTCTCGATTTTGAATATGACATGTCGGTTCCGAACGTGGCGCACCTCGACCCGCAACGCGGCGGCTGCTGCACGGTGATGCCCTACTTTATCGGCAAGGTCCTGGAACTACCAGTAACCACGACGCAGGACTACACGTTGTTCCATATCCTTAATGATTACTCAACCACTCTCTGGGAGCGCCAGATTGAGTTGATCATGGAAAAGCATGGCCTGGTCAGCGTAGTCATCCATCCCGACTACTTGACGAGCGCGCGGGCTAAAAAAACTTATCGGGGATTGCTGGCCCATCTGGCGCAGCTGAGAGCCGAAAAAAATCTTTGGGTTACGACTCCCGGCGAAGTGAACAGATGGTGGCGACAGCGCGCGGAAATGGCGATTGTCGAAAACGACGGGCAGTTGCGAATCGAAGGTCCTGGCAACGAGCGGGCAGTGATCGCTTACGCCAGCGAAAAGGAGGGGCGCTGGCGATTGCGCTTGACGCTGCCCTCTCGCCGGACACTCGCCGATCCGTCGATCAGGCGTCTGGCGATTAGCCGGCTGCTGATGAAGCTAGAAATTGGATTTTGGCGTTCGGTTCCCCCTCCGCGCCTAAGTAAACACTGACCATACAATCGAAAGCTTTGGAGGAAGCGGTGACAACTGTTACAGAAGTAAGCGGTGGATCCGTACGCGTATTAAAAAAATCGACTAGAAGTACGGCTGATTGTGACGTACTTGTAATTGGTGCTGGCCCCTATGGGCTTTCCTCAGCCACCTATTTACGGGCGGCGGGAATCGAGACCCGGGTCTTCGGAACTCCGATGGAGTTCTGGGCGAAGCAGATGCCTGTGGGAATGTGCCTGCGTTCGAACTGGGGCGCGAGCCACATCGCGGACCGAAGCAGTCGCTTACGCTCGATGCCTTTCGCGAGTCCCAGGGCAATCCCATCGGAAAGCCAATTCCGCTCGACCGCTTCGTGGAGTATGGGCACTGTATCAGAAGAAATCGCTGCCTGATCTCGACCTGCGCCAGGTGACAAGCGTGGGGCCCGATAGCCGCGGTTTCGAGGTCACATTGAATGACGATAGCCGATTCATCGCTCGGCGCGTGGTGCTGGCGACCGGCATAGCGGCTTTTGACTACCGGCCTCCCGGAGTTTGAAGGAATCAGTCGGGACCTGGCCTCGCACACTACCGCGCATCAAGACCTGAGGAGATTCAAAGGTCAGCGTGTCGCCATTGTGGGCGGCGGCCAAAGCGCTCTGAGTCGGCGGCGCTGTTGCGCGAAGCCGGAGCCGAGGCCGAGGTCTTTGTTCGAGCGTCGGCGTTAAATTGGGTCGGCCTCCATAGCGGGTTGCACCACATGGGCCTGCTATCAGCCATGCTCTATTCGAAACGCGACGTGGGGCCGGCTGAATCAGCCGTCTGGTGGCTGTTCCGCACCTGTTTCGCCGACTGCCCCGGAAATTACAGGATAAAGTCGCGTATCGCGCGATTCGTCCGGCGGGGGCAGGTTGGCTGCAGCCGCGTTTGCAGGATATACCGATACGGCTGGCTGCAAAATTCCGCCGCCACCGAGAGCGGACAAAAGCTGAAGTTAAAGTTCGATGACGGATCGGAACGGACGGTGGATCACTGCCTGCTTGCCACCGGATTTCGGGTCGACGTCTCCCGGAATTCCATTCTTGCACCGGCGCTTGTGAAGCAGATCGAGCGAGCAAATGGTTATCGGTGCTTGCGCAGGACTCGAAAGTTCTGTTGAGGGTCTGCACTTCCTCGGCAAACCCGCCTCCTGGAGTTTCGGACCACTCTTGTGCTTTGTCTCGGGCACCGAGTTTGCTGCGACAGAGTTGGTGCATGGAATACGGGCGAACCGGCGGAGTGGTGCGAATCGTGGGTAATTCGGGGTCGGCTGCGATCGCGGTTCTGGAAAAGAGATTCGCGCCGAAGGCGCAGGCCGCCGCGGGCGCCGTTATACTCGGCGGCGATTATCAGGGTCTTGGCATAGTCAGAAGCCTGGGGCGACACGGCGTTCCAACCTGCATTGTCGATGATGAACATTCCATTGCGCGCTTCTCCCGCTACGCCGGCCGGTCGGTCCGATTTCCTCATCTGAAGGATGAACGCGACACGATCGATCGCCTGCTTGATCTTGGCCAGCGCTACGATCTTGAAGGATGGCTGTTGTATCCCACCCGAGGGGTTAGTTGCGGCCATTTCGAGAAATCGGCAAGAACTGGGAGAGGTCTTTCGCGTGCCAACGGCAGACTGGGAGATCGTCCGCTGGGCATGGGACAAGCGCAATACCTACCAGATGGCCGAGGGGGTGGGTATTCCCATCCCGTGGACCCGCTATCCGATGAGCGTCGACGACCTCTCCGAATTTGATAGTCTGACTCCGCCGTTTGCCATTAAACCAGCCATTAAGGAACACTTCATTTATGCCACCAGAGTCAAGGCCTGGTGCGCGAACAGTCACGTGGAACTGCGGCAGTTAGTGCGGAAGGCTCTCGATCTCGCCGGTCCGGGCGAAGTGATGGTGCAGGAGGTGATTCCCGGCGGCGGAAGCCAGCAGTACTCCTATTGCGCGTTTTTCCGAGACGGCAGCGCCGTCGGCAGCATGGTGGCGCGCCGGCGCCGCCAGCATCCGTTGCAGTTCGGGCGAGCGAGCACTTATGTCCAGACGGTCGATGTTCCGCTGCTCGAAGAGATTCCGAGCGCTTCCTGCGGGAGATCAACTACTACGGGCTGGTCGAGGTCGAATACAAGCTCGATCCGCGTGACTCGAGTTACAAGCTGCTCGACGTCAACGCTCGAACCTGGGGTTATCACAGTTTAGGGGCCAGTGCCGGTGTCGATTTCAGTTACATGCTTTACGCCGATCAGGTAGGGCTTCCACTCTCCACTTGCAAGGCACGGCCGGACGTCGGTTGGGTGCGGATGACTACCGACATTCCCACCGCCGTGCTGGAGTTTCTCGCTGGCGACCTCGGTCTAGCGGAGTACCTGCGCTCTCTTCAAAGCTGTCGCACCGAGGCGGTCTTCAGTTGTGATGATCCGTTGCCAGGAATGATGGAGACGCTCTTGACCCATATCTGGCATGCAAGCGAGGATTTTGACTCCGTACGAGGGGATTCTGCACAAGGGGACTCTGGAACGATCCTGAACATCACCTGGTGATTGATTAACAAAGGAAAGCATTTGACGCATCCAGCCAATTCCGACCTCCTCATTCACGATCTGTTCCTTCAGCAGGCGTCGCAAGCGCCTGAGCGGCCAGCCGTTATCTCGTCCGGGAGAACGCTCTCGTATGCCGATCTGCGGGTGCTCTCTAGCAGTTTGGGATATCGTTTGCGCTCGATCGGAGTTCAACCAAACGCCCTGGTTGCGGTTGTCATGGAAAAGGGTTGGGAGCAGATCGTTGCCGTGATGGGCACGCTTATCGCGGGTGCAGCTTATCTGCCAATCGATGCGAATGTCCCCGCAGAACGCCTGCATTTTTTGCTGGAGAATGGGGAAGTTCAAGTTGTATTGACGCAATCTTGGCTGGACGAAAAGATCACATGGCCCTCGCAGGTGACGCGTTGGTGCGTCGACGTAGACGGCGAAGGCCCCCGAGAGAAATCATAAGTCACTTCCTCGGGTGCAGACTCCGGATGATGCAGCTTACGTTCTCTACACTTCTGGCTCCACCGGGCAACCAAAGGGCGTAATGATCGCCCACCGCGGGTTGGTCAACTGCATCGTCGAGACGAATCGCGAATTTACGGTCGGTTCCGGAGATCGCGTGCTGGCGGTAACCGCTTTGCACCACGACATGTCGGTCTATGACATTTTCGGATTGCTGGCCGCAGGCGGCGCCATTGTGATGCCGGATCGCGATGGGACACGGTCTCCCGACCATTGGCTCGATCTAATCGACCTTCATCGCGTTACCGTGTGGAATTCGGTCCCGCTTTATGGAAATGTTGCTCGTCCATGCCGCAGCCGAAAAGCTGGTCATGCGAGATCGTTTACATCTCGCATTTCTCGGGGGCGATTGGATTGCATTGAGTGCGCCTGCGCGAATTAGGGCCCACTTTGGCGATGTGCAGGTTGTCAGTGTCGGCGGCCCCACCGAGACCACCGTCTGGAATATCTGGTATCCCATCGATCGAAGTGCGGGCGGACTGGAAGAGCATTCCCTATGGTCACGCGATCGGAACACACGCTATTTTGTTCTCGATGAAAATCTGAATGACTGCGCCGTGGGAGAGCCGGGCGAACTCTGCTGTTCGGGCGTGGGACTTCTGATCGGGTACTGGCGCAACCAGGAACAAACCCGGGCGCGTACTGCGGTTCATCCGCGGACCGGAGAGCGCATTTACCGTACCGGCGACCGCGGCCGTTTCATGGCGGACGGCGAAATCGAGTTTCTGGGCAGAATCGATCGCCAAGTCAAGATTAATGGGCAAAGAATCGAACTCGGCGAAATCGAAGCGACTTTGCTCCGGCACCGAGGGGTAAAACAGGCAGTCGTGGATGCGATTGAGATCGATGGGCAGAAAAAGCTGGCAGCTTACGTGGTACCGGAAAATTCCGGGATACCCTGGAAATGAACGGCCAGTGCATACGAGAGAACTGCGGGCCGCGCTCGAGAAATTTATTCCCGCCTACATGATTCCTTCCTCATTTCTGCTGATGGAATCGCTGCCGTTGAATGCGAATGGCAAAGTCGATCGCAGCTTTTTGCGCCCCTCTCGGTAGTGCGCCAATGCCGACGGTTCAGCGGGTGGCCGCGGGGGCTTAATCGGAACGGAAGAAATCATCGTTTCGGTTTTGGAAAAAGCTGCTCGGAGTTGAACAGGTAGGGCCGCCGACAACTTCTTTGATCTTGGCGGCGACTCCATTCTTCTCGTCGAAGCGCATGCCGAATTACAACAAACTTTGCAGCGCAAGTTCTCGGTGACCGATCTGTTTCAGTTTCCATCTGTTCGCGCGTTGACCAGGCACTTTGACGGACTGGGAACCCAAGCGGCGAACGCGGGGATTGCCGAAAGAATCCGCAAACAACGCGAGGCGATGGCGAGACAGCACAAGAGCAAAGGACGCGATCTCAAACAAATAGAAAAGAACAAACAAAATAGGACAACTGCGATGAGCGATCACGATAGTGAAGACCTAAGCAACGCACTCGCCATCGTCGGCATGTCCGGCCGTTTTCCCGGTGCGCGGACAGTTCCGAATTTTGGCGAAAACAGCTGGCCGGTATTGAGTCGATTGCCCAGTTTCGTCCCGAAGAGCTGGAAGTCGCCGATGCCGCCGCCGTCGGCTCCGCCCCCTGCTATGTCCGCGCGCGGCCCATTCTCGACGATGTGGATATGTTCGACGCGGCTTTTTTTAATGTCTATCCGAAAGAAGCCGAGTTGATGGACCCGCAGCAGCGCATCTTTCTTGAATGCTGCTGGGAGGCGATCGAAGACGCGGGCTACGATCCCTCGAACTGCCCAGCCATGACGGGTGTCTACGCCGGATGCAGTCCGAGCACGTATTTCCTGCGCCACGTCTGCCGCGACCGGCGTTTTATCGAAGATTATGTCAGCGGATATCAAGTGGCGAATTACCCGGTGACGCTGGGCAGCAATGTTGATTTTCTTGCCACTCGCGTCTCCTACAAATTGAATTTGAAAGGGCCCGCCTTCACCCTGGTGGCCGGCTGCTCGACCTCGCTCATCGCCGTCTGCCAGGCGGCGCAAGCGCTGCAGACGTATCAGTGCGATATGGCCCTGGCGGGTGGAATCTCAATTTCTTTTCCCCAAAAGCGCGGATACCGCTATCAGGAAGGCGGAATGGTTTCGCCCGACGGGCACTGCCGCGCCTTCGATGAGAACGCGAATGGCACGGTGTTTGGCGCCGGCGCTGGAGTCGTGGTCCTGAAGCGGTTCGAAGATGCCGTGGCCGATGGCGACTCCATTTATGCGGTGATTCGCGGCTTTGCCACCAATAACGACGGATCGGATAAAGTCGGCTACACGGCGCCGAGCGTCGAAGGCCAAGCCAACGTGATTGCCATGGCCCAGGCGCTGGCTGGAGTTTCTCCGGAGACGATCGGGTATGTCGAAGCCCATGGAACGGGCACGCCGCTCGGTGATCCGATTGAAATTGCTGCGCTCACCAAGGCATTTCGCATTCATACTCAGGCGCAACAGTTCTGCGCCGTGGGGACGGCAAAGACCAATGTCGGACATCTCGATATCGCGGCGGGAATTACCGGGCTGATTCATGCCGCGCATGTGGTCCGCGATGGAGTTTTTCCTCCGACGCTGCACTTTCAAAGACCGAATCCAAAGCTCGATCTCGAAAACAGTCCCTTTTTTCTTAATGCCAAAAGCAAAGAGTGGAAGCCGTCGCAAGGTCCGCGCCGCGCCGGGGTGAGCGCCTTCGGAGTTGGCGGAACGAATGCGCACGTAATTCTGGAACAGGCTCCGGCAGGTGTGAATTCCTCGTCGATTACGGCTTCGGGGTTGGAGGTGCTGGTCTTGTCGGCGCGTTCGGGAGCGGCGTTGGAGAATGCCACCACGAACCTATCCGAATATCTAACCACCCATCCAGGTCTGAATCTTGCGGATATTGCCTGGACGCTGCAAATAGGACGCCGCTCTTTCCCGTGCCGCCGTGCCATCGTCGTTCGGGATGTGCAGGGAGCGATCGCGAGCCTCGAGCCGCGGGACCGCAAGCGTTTGGCCACGCGACTGAACCCGCTCGACAGCCCGACCGCATCGTTCCTGTTTCCGGGCCAGGGCGCGCAGCATCCAAACATGGGCCGCGAGCTCTATGCGAGTGAGCGCGTCTTCCGCGAGAATGTCGATCGTTGCGCCGAGATTCTCCAAGCCTCGCTCGGCGAAGACTTGCGCTCGTTGCTTTATCCGAAAGCGGCTGCCTCGGGCGTTTCAGACGAGGCGAAGCGGCGCGTGACCGATACCGCCATAGCGCAACCAGCGATTTTTACCATCGAATACGCATTGGCGCGGCTTTGGATGAGTTGGGGCATTCGTCCTGGCGCCATGCTTGGCCACAGTATTGGCGAGTTCGCTGCCGCTTGCCTAGCGGGGGTATTTTCGCTCGAAGATACCCTGAAGGTGGTGGCGGCCCGCGGGAAAATGATGCAACAACTGCCGGCCGGGGGAATGCTGTCGGTACGCCTACCGGAGGCGGATTTGCAAACGCGGCTGAACCGGAAACTTTCACTCGCCGCGGTCAATTCTCCGTCTCTCTGCGTTGTTGCCGGTCCGTTCGAGGCGCTCCAAGAGTTCGAAGAAAAACTGGGAGCGGATGGTATCGTCTGCCGTCGTCTTGTGACCTCGCACGCTTTTCACTCCGCGATGATGGATCCGATGGTCGAGCCTTTCGCAAGTCTTGTGGCTGAGGCGAAACCGGGAGCTCCGCAGATTCCATATATATCCAGCGTTACTGGAGCCTGGATTACAGAAAAAGAAACGACGGATCCTGCATACTGGGCGCGACAGGTACGCCAGCCGGTGCAGTTTGCGCCCGCCCTGGCAGAGTTACGCAAAAAGCCGAACAGCATTCTTCTCGAAGTCGGTCCCGGCAATGTGCTGGGCACGCTAGCCCGGCAGCAGGCAGGAGTACCCGCCGAGCAGCCGGTCATTTCTTCGCTCTCTGACACGCTAACCGGCGAAGGCGACGCGGCGAGCCTGATGAATGCGCTCGGCGCACTCTGGGTCGCCGGTATGCAGCCAGATTGGCGCGGCGTTCACAGCAATAATCTTCACGAAGCAAAGCGGCGGCGCATTTCGCTTCCCACTTATCCTTTCGAGCGGAAACGTTATTGGCTCGAGGCTCCGAGACTCGAAGAATCGCGGGCGATGCTGCCGAACCCAGTCCCACAATTTTCTGAAAACCCAGCTGAAGCTTCGGCTTCGAAGGAAGACGAACAGGTGAACTTTAATTCGCAAAGCTCTACTTCTCAAGTCGTTAATCCGCACGCCACTTCTCACGTGCAGGCAGTTTCTACAGGGTCGGTTTCGAGGCAGTCGAAAATCGCAAGAGTTCTCAGCGAAATCTTCGAGGAACTTTCCGGCGTGGATATTTCCGATGCCGATGGCTCGACCAGTTTCCTCGAAATGGGTTTCGATTCGCTCTTTCTGACCCAGGTAACGCAGTCGCTGCAGGGAAAATTTGGCGTGAAGGTTACCTTCCGTCAGCTCCTTGGTGAACTCGCAACCATGAACGACCTTTCGGAGTATCTCGATAGCAAGCTGCCAGCCGACGTTTTGGCGGAAGTGGCGCCGCGGGAGAGCGCTCCCATCGCCAGCGCCGCTTCAGAAATTTCAGCGGTGCCGTTGGCTGCGAGCGCGACCGCAAGTTCAATGAGCTTTGCTCCGAATAGTGGAAATGGGGATAGCGCCATGTCTGGATCTCCCGTAGAGCGCCTGATGCGAGAACAACTTCAAGCGATGAATGAGCTCTTTGCCAAGCAGTTGGAAGCCGTCAATAGTGTCCGGATGCCGGCTGCGAGTGCAGCGAATGCGCCTGGCCCGACGGCACCGGCGAAGGGTGCCGGCCAGCCTCCGGCGTCATTATCCGCCTCGTTAGCGGTTTCGAACCCCGCGCCGACCGTGGCTTCAGCTTCTGCAACATCCTCTGTCACAAAAACGGCCGCAGCAAGTACAAGAGAAGAATTCAAGCCCTTCGGCCCGTACAAGCCACCGCAAAAAGGCCACTCAGGCGGTGTCACGCCGCAACAGCAGGAGGCTCTCAAAGAGCTGATCGACTCGTATTCGCGGCGTACCGCGAAGTCGAAGTCGAGCACGGAGAAAAATCGTGCCGTCCTGGCTGACCCGCGCGTGGTTTCCGGCTTCCGCTCGCTGTGGAAAGAGGTTGTGTATCCCATCGTGACCGAGCGCTCTCAAGGCTCACGCCTGTGGGACATCGACGGCAACGAATATATCGACATCCTGAATGGGTTTGGCCCGATCATGCTGGGTCATCGTCCGGATTTCGTTGAGCGAGCGATTGCGAAACAGCTTCAGGAGGGTTTCGAAATCGGCCCGCAGACGCCGTTGGCGGGCGAGGTGGCGCAGCTTTTCTGCCAGATGACAGGCAATGAGCGAATGAGCTTCTGTAACACGGGGTCGGAAGCAGTAATGGCTGCGTTGCGCGTTGCGCGCACCGTTACCGGGCGCAATAAAGTTGTGATGTTTGCCGGAGCTTACCACGGCATGTTTGATGAAGTACTGGTCAAAAGCGTGAGAACGAAGCAGGGCGCTCCGCACTCCGCCCCGGTCGCGCCTGGAATTCCGCGTGAGAATCTTTCGAACATGGTCGTGCTCGATTACGGAACGCCGGAATCGCTCGAATGGATTCGTCAGAATGCTAAAGATCTGGCGGCGGTTCTGGTCGAACCGGTGCAGAGCCGCCATCCCCACCTGCAGCCGCGCGAATTTTTGCACGAGATTCGCCAGATTACCCAGCAGGCGGGAACGGCGCTTATCTTCGACGAAGTGGTCACTGGTTTCCGAGCCCACCTTGGCGGCTGCCAGGCGCTCTTTGGCATTCGTGCCGATCTCGCCACGTATGGCAAGGTGGTTGCGGGAGGCATGCCGATTGGCATCATCGCCGGTAAAGCTGCGTTTATGGACGCGCTCGACGGTGGATCATGGCGTTTCGGGGATGATTCGTATCCTGAAGTAGGCGTCACTTTTTTTGCCGGCACTTTTGTTAGGCACCCTCTGACCCTGGCGGCGATGAAGGCGGTGATGCATCACTTTCAAGAGCAGGGTCCCGGCCTACAGCAGCACTTGACCGAGCGCACGGCGAAGCTGGTCAAAACCATCAATGATTTCTTCGCAGAGCAGGAGGTACCGACGCGCATCGAGACCTTTGCCAGCTTCTTCTACTTCGCGCTGCCGACGGAAGAACGGTTTGCCAGCCTCTTCTATTATTTCCTGCGCATGAAGGGAATCCCCATTCTCGAAGGCTTCCCGTGTTTTATCTCAACCGCGCACAGCGATGCCGACCTCGAAAAAATTGCCGTGGCATTCAAAGAGAGCGTATTTGAGATGCAGGCCGCAGGCTTCTTCGCCAAGCCGGCTCGCGCGCAATCGGCTACTGTGAGCCTGGCGGCAGTGGCAGAGGCCGCTCCCGTACACGTCCAGGAATTTCCGGTCACTGAGCCGCAGCTGGAAGTATGGCTCTCGGATCAGTTGAGCGACGATGCTTCCCGCGCCTTCAACGAATCGTTCACCCTGCACATGCGCGGACGAGTCAACGAATCCGCACTCAAGGACGCGGTTCACCACCTGGTCAATCGACATGACGCTCTGCGCGCAGTTTTCGTTCACGAAGGCCAGGTGCAAAAGTGCGCCGCGAAACTCGATTTTGATATCCCGACCGTCGATTTCACGGCGCTTAGCGCGACGGAACGCGATTCGCGTTGGAGAGACATTATCCATGATGATGCGCATACGGCCTTCCGCTTGGTAGAAGGTCCGATGGTGCGGGCGCGAGTGGTGAAGATGGAGCCGGAATACACACGCCTGGTTTTCACCGCCCACCACATTGTCTGCGATGGCTGGTCGACCAATGTCCTGCTCGACGAGCTTCCCAAAATCTATAACGCGATCAATCGCGGCGAGTCCCCGGCTTCGGTTTCGTCTTTGCCTGCGCCCATGAGCTTTGCGACGTACTCGAAGTCGCAGCGAGAGTTTCTGAATGGCCCGGAGGGCGCGGAGGTGGAGCAGTTTTGGCTGGCGCAGTTCAAGCGGCCTGCGCCGCTGCTCGATCTGCCCACGGACCGGCCGCGGCCAGCCGTAAAAGAATTCAAGGGCGCAACCTACCGGACAAGAATCAGGCCGGATGCCTATACCGCCATCAAAAAGTTAGGGGCGAAGCAGAAGTGCACGCTGTTTGTCACCATGCTCTCCGCCTTCCAAATCCTGCTGAGTCGCTTGAGCGGCCAGGACGATATCGTTGTTGGCATTCCTACGGCTGGTCAGTCGCTGGTCGAAGACCAGGTTCTCGTCGGACACTGCGTGAACTTTATCCCGCTTCGCGGGAAACCGACGGCCGATTCGACGGCGGCGCAGTTCCTTGCCCAGATGAAGGAGACGGTGCTGGCGGGGTACGATCATCAGAACTATACCTATGGCCGCCTCGTCCGGAAGCTGCAGATACCGCGAGATCCCAGCCGCTTGCCCTTAACCGAAGTGCAATTCAACCTGGAGCGGGTTGGCGGCGACCTGGCGTTCGACGGATTTCAGGCCGAGGCGGATCCGAATCCGAAGAGCTTCGTCAATTTCGATCTCTTCCTGAACGTGGTCGAATCGAAAGACGGCTTAACTCTCGATTGCGATTACAACACCGGGCTCTTCGACGAATCGACTGTTGCCCGCTGGATGAATCATTACGAAACCCTGCTGCTCGGCATGGTCGAAAATGCCGAGCAACCCGTATCTCGCCTGCCCCTGCTCAGTCATGCCGAGCACCACCGGTTGGCCATTGAGTGGAATGAGACGGCGGTCGATTATCCGCGCCATCTTTGCGTTCATCAGCTGTTTGAACAACAGGCCAAAAAAACTCCGGACGCCATTGCAGCGGTATTCGAAAGCGAACGATTGACCTATCGAGAATTAGACTGCCGCGCCAATCAACTGGCCAATTATTTGCGCGGCACCGGCGTCAAACCGGGCGTTTTGGTCGGCGTGTTTGTGGAGCGTTCGCTCGATATGATTGTTGCTCTGCTCGGCGTCATGAAATCAGGCGGCGCCTATGTTCCGATGGATCCCACTTATCCGGCGGAGCGCATCTCCTTTGTGCTGAATGACGCGAGCGTTCCAATTCTCTTAACCCAGGAGCGTCTGTTCCGGACGGTTAACATCGGCACGGCTCGTCCGGTCTTTTTGGATGCGGAATGGACAAGCATTGCGCGGCACTCGAGCGATGCTCCGCCCACCCCTCCGGCGGCAGACGATTTGGCCTATGTCATCTACACCTCAGGTTCAACGGGTAAGCCGAAAGGGGTTGAAATTCCGCATCGCGCAGTTGTCAATCTGCTGCTTTCGATGAGCAAGCGGCCGGGAGTGAAGGCGAGCGACACCTTGCTCGCCGTGACTACGCTCTCGTTCGACATCGCTGGCCTAGAATTATTCCTGCCACTCGCGGTCGGCGCAAAGCTCGTGATCGCGAGTCGCGAAGCGGCTGCTGACGGCAATCTGCTGCTCAGCCGGATCGTAGCTTCCGGAGCCAGTGTTATGCAGGCCACGCCCGTGACCTGGAAGCTTCTGATCGAAGCGGGCTGGGAAGGCAAACCGGCTCTCAAGGTACTGTGTGGAGGCGAAGCTTTTCCGCGCGATCTCGCCAATGCACTGGTTCGCCGGGTGCGGTCGGTCTGGAACATGTATGGACCGACCGAAACGACAATCTGGTCTTCAACCATGGAGGTCAGGACTGGCGGCGGGGCGGTGCCTGTTGGTCCGCCCATCGACAACACGCAATTCTACGTGCTCGATCAGCTTCAACAACTGGTTCCCATTGGGGTTGCGGGTGAACTCCACATCGGCGGCGACGGGCTGGCTCGCGGATACTTTCACCGCCCGGAGCTAACTGCGGAAAAGTTCGTCTCCGACCCCTTCCGGCCCAACGTCGGCGCCCGGATGTACAAGACCGGCGACCTGGTTCGCCGCATGGCCGATGGTACCGTCGAGTTCCTGGGACGGCTGGACCACCAGGTCAAGCTGCGTGGTTTCCGCATCGAGCTCGGAGAGATCGAAACTGCGCTGGCTCGCTATCCCGGAGTTCGAGAGGCGGTAGTCATTGTGCGCGAGGATATTCCGGGCGATAAACGCCTCGTCGCCTACGTCACCAGCGATCAGCAGGCCATCACCGTCGCCACCGTGCGCGAGGTGCTCACCGGCAAGCTGCCGAATTACATGCTGCCATCGGCTGTCGTGCGGCTGGACGCGATGCCGCTGACTCCAAATGGAAAGATCGACCGCAAAGCGCTGCCTGCTCCGGACACGGGGCGCGCTGCTCGCCAGAAAGAGTATGTCGCACCGCGCACCGAGCAGGAAAAAACGCTGGCTGCAATTTGGGCCGAGGTGCTGCACCTGGAGCGAGTGGGCATTCAGGACAACCTCTTTGAGCTGGGCGCCGACTCGCTACACATTTTCCAGATTGTGGCTCGCGCCGGCAAGGTCGGGATGAAGATTCCACCGGCGCTAATCCTGAAATACCGCACAATTGAGGCAGTGCTGGCGCAGGTCGAAACCGGACCAGGAACAAGTTCCCAGACCCAAGCAGCCCCGAGCATCGTCGCAGTTTCCCGCGATCGGTACCGGGTCAAGACAGTGCTCAAAGTTCCGGAAAAGGAAACGGTGAAGTGAGTATTTTGGAAAAGCCTAAACCAGTTTCGCACGCCATCGATTCCGAGACGCTGCATCCCGATACAGAAGAAGTCTTTGTTTTGCCGGCTTCACTTGGGCAAGAACGCTTCTGGGCGCTCGACCGCATGAACCCAGGTAATCCGACCTGGAGTGTCCCGGTGCGATTCCGTCTGCAGGGAGCGCTTGATACCGCGCTTCTAGAGCGGGCTTTCAACCAGATTATCCGGCGTCATGAGGTGCTGCGCACGACCTTCACGGTACTGGATGAGCGCGCTGAGCAGGTCATCAAGCCCGCGCTCGAAATCAAGGTCCCGATCGTCGACCTGCGCCAGTTCCCGAAACCAGAACGCGATGCAGAGGTTGATCGTCTCTCATTCAACGAAGCCCGGTGGCGCTTTGACCTGTCGGTTGGTCCGCTGTTCCGGGTCACGCTGTTGCGGGTCGAAGACATCGAGCACGTCATGCTGGTCACGCCGCACCACTCGGTGATCGATTACCTGTCGATCGGCTTGATCGCGAATGAACTCGGCTTGCTCTACGAAGCGTATGCGCAGGGGGTAGAACCGGTTCTTCCTGAACTTGCGATTCAATACGGAGACTATGCAGTCTGGCAACGGGAGCAGTCGGAATCCGCGGCTGTACAAAAAGAACTCGACTACTGGAAAAAGCAACTGAAAGATCTGCCGCTGCTTGACGTTCCGACCGACAAGCCGCGGCCGGCATCTCCCACTTTCGACGCGACCATTACATCTTTATTGCTGCCGGTGACTCTGACCGATGCCGTGCGACAAATCGGAAACAGCGAGAGCGCCACGTTCTTCAACGTAGTACTGGCTGCTCTCGGGGTTCTGATGTACCAATACACGGGGCAAACCGACTTTGGCGCGGCTACGCAAGTTGCGGGGCGCAACAGCGTGGAACTCGAGTCGGTCATTGGACCGTTTATCAATACCGTAGTTCTGCGCCTCGACCTTTCGGGCGATCCAACCTTTCCGCAGTTGTTGCGGAGAGCGCAGGAGGTCGGCCTGCAATCGATCGCAAATCAGAATGTCCGCTTCGAGCAGGTGCTTAAAGAACTGCGGCCGGAGGATTATCCGAGCCACCATACCCTATTCCGCCTCAACTTTATATGCCAGCGCGATCCAGTAAGAGCCCAGGAGTTTGCCGGGATAAAGTTGACGGTGATTCCATCCAAATCGCAAGGCGCGCTGTACGACCTGCATGTATTTCTGGTGCATCGCAATGAGGGATGGCGGCTGGCCTGCGAATACAACACCGACCTCTACGAAGCAGCTACGATTACGCGGCTTCTCACCGACTTCAAGGGCTTGCTGGAAAATATCGCGCAAGATCCGAATCGCCCTATTTCTGCATTTCCGGTTTCTGAAGGGGCGTTGCTGTCGCGGCAGAAGCGCGTGCAAGCGAGTGCGGCGCATCCTTCAAACTCGCGCAGCGCCGCAGCATCTTCCGCATCCGCGCTCTTTGGGAGCGGCCGCTGCAGCGGTTGGGCCGGCGGTAGCCAAGGGTGAAGAGGACCACCTTCCGGTCGCGCCCGCAATCGCTTTTGCACCTGAACCGGTTACGACCCAGGTGGAATCCTTCGGGTTACTGGCCAGCGTCGCGCAGCGGCGTTTTTTTGCGCTCGAAGAGATTGTTCCCGGAAACCCAGCCCTTCACATGCGCGCTTGCGTCCGGCTTACGGGCAAGATGTCGCTTTTCGATCTGGAAGAGAGTCTGCGTCTACTGGTCGCCAGGCATGAATCACTACGCACCACCTTCCAGAAAGAGGCTGAGGAGCTGATTCAGATCATCCAGCCCGCGCGGGCGATCGACCTGCCCGTCACTTCGCTCGAAGACGTCGCGGCCTCCGGCCAGGAAGCGAAGTTATGGGAAGCGATTCGCGCCGAAGCGAGCGCTCCGTTCGATCTTGCCACGGGCCCGCTACTTCGCGCTCATCTGTTCCGGCTTGCGCCCGAAGAGCATGTGCTGATGCTCACCACGCACCACATCATCGTGGATGGTTTTTCGCAGAATGTTATCCAGCGCGATCTCTGGACGATCTACGAAGCTATCTCCAGCGGCGAAGCGCCGTCATTGCCCCAATTGGCGATTCAATATGGCGACTTCGCGCATTGGCAGGAGGAGTGGCTCAAGTCCGACGCAGCGAGAGAAGAACTGGAATTCTGGACAGCGCAACTCAAGCCGCCATTGCCGGTGTTGAACTTTCCTACCGATCGGCCGCCGAAAAATCGTCCTGCCTCGCGCGGGGCCATGGAGACCCTGTTGCTGCCCGCGGATCTGACGCAATCTCTGAAGGAGTTGGGACACTCGGAAGGCGCCACCGCATTCACGGTCTTCCTGACCGGTTACGCTGCTTTACTCTGCCGCTATGCGGGGCAAGAAGAGATTATCAGTCGGATCGCCCGTGGCGAATCGCAAGCCCGAAACCGAAGGACTTATCGGGCCCTTCGCCAGCCCTATCACGCTACGCTTCAATCTCACTGGTAATCCGACACTGAAAGAACTGTTGACTCGCGTGCGCGACGTCTCTTTCGATGCCCTGAATCATGCCGAACTGCCGTTTGAAGTTTTGATGGATCACCTGGACGTCCGCTCCGTCAATGGGCGGAATCCGCTTTCGCAGTGCTACTTTTTCTACCAGCAGGCTTTCCTGCGTCCGCGAGAGCTCGCTGGCCTGACAATTACGCCCCTGCCCGATTTTGGGTTAGGCACGCACTTTGAATTGCAGATGGGTTTGCTCGACCGCCGGGAAGGTTTGCGCGCCCAACTCGAATACAATCCTGATCTTTTTGACGCAACCACAGTTCGTCAGGTGCTCGAAGACTACAAGGGGGTTCTCGAGCTTATGCGCGACGTGCCCGAAGCCCGCCTGCACGAGCTGAAAGTCTCACGCCGCGCACCGCTTGCGCATTTATCTTCATCTTCATCTCAGCCTTCCCGCATCGAAGTTGAGCCTCGGCGCGGCGCTAATCCGACGGAGAGAAAGCTTCAGAAAATTTGGGAGAGCCTGCTCGGAACCAGCCCGATTGGACTGAATCAGAACTATTTTGATCTTGGAGGCACATCGATTCTGGCGGTGCGGCTGTTTGCGCAGATCAGCAGGGAATTTCAGCGTAAGTTGCCGCTTTCGATTCTCTTCGAGGCTCAGACCATCGCGCAGTTGGCGAAGGTCGTTGCAGACCGAAGTCACCTCATCGAACTGGTCGCCGCTGGTAGCGATTCAGCCGCACGGTTCGCGTCCACCATTTTTCTGCATTCATGGGGGCGGCGGGAATGTTCTCATCTATCGCGACCTTTCGCGTCATTTGGGCGCGGATCAGCCGTTTTATGGCTTGCAGGCAGCCGGCCTCGACGGCGAACGTCCGCCTCTAACCACGATTGAGGACATGGCGTCTCTCTATGTGAAGGAGATTCGTACCTTTCGACCGCGTGGGCCGTATTTTTTAGGCGGCTATTGTATGGGAGGCACCATTGCCTACGAGATGGCGCAGCAACTGAGGGCGCAGGGAGAGGAGGTCGCTGTTCTGGCCTTATTCGACACCCTGAACTGGTGCAACATTCCAGCCGACAATGCCTGGCGAAAAACGCGGCAGATCGCGCAAAGAATCAAGTTTCACAGCCAGAACTTCCTGCTTTTGAACGCTGCGGAAATGAAGCAATTTTTTGTGGAGAAAATCAAAGTTTTGCGCAGCCGCTCAACCATCTGGAAGGGCATGATGCTCGGCAGATTCCGGAAAAAGAATCGGGTAACAAGCCGGAATCGGTGGTATTGGCGGAGATGTGGAAGATCAACGACCGCGCCTGCATCGTCTATCAGGCGAAGCCTTACGATGGTGTCGTAACCGACTTCCGTCCGATGCGGCAGTACGCGAAATACCGGCCCGCAGAAAGCGACTGGAAACGTTTGGTGCGCGGCGGCTACGAGGTTCTGACTCTGCCTGTTTATCCCGCAGGCATGCTGCTGGAGCCTTTTGTCAAGCATCTGGCCGATGCGCTGAACTTAACTATCTCCCGGACCTTGCGATAGCACCGTATCGACGCTTTGGCGCAAGTGATTCGTTCAAGCCCCAAAAATTTAACTCCTCATAGTCCAAAGGAGACTACCAGCAATGTCAGCATCCGCAGCCACCACCGCAGCCACGCATTTCATCGATCCGAATGACCGGTTTCGCCCTGATTTTAACCGGCTACCCTTTCAGTTTTTTCACCGATTGGCGGACCACCCGCTGTTTACACTGCCGCGGTTGCTCGAACTTGCCCGCGCCACACGTCGCGATCGTCCCCGCGATTTGTATTACGATGCCGGTCCCGACATCCGCCCCGAGCAGCGCTGGGATCAGATGGGCGAGAAGCCGTTTGTGGTGGAAGAAGCGCTCCACCGCATTGAAACCTGCGGCGCCTGGGTCACCCTCCATCAGGCACAGAAAGATCCCGAGTATGGCGCGCTCTTCTACGAATGCATGCGCGAGTTTGAGGGACTGACCGGGGTCAATTTTAAGAAGGTGATGCGGATGGAAGACGCGTTGATCTTTGTCACTTCGCCGCGTCGCGTCACGCCCTATCACATCGATCGTGAGTGCAATTTCCTCTTGCAGATTCGGGGCGAGAAAAACCTTTACGTATTCGATCGCAACGATCAGGAAGTATTGCCCGTCACCGAACTCGAGCGCTACTGGGCCGTCGATAACAATGCCGGCGTCTACAAGCCGCAATTTCAAAACCGTGCAACGACTTATCGCCTTAAACCTGGCAATGGCGTCCACATCCCGGTCAACAACCCGCATTGGGTGCAGAACGATGACAATGTGTCCATCTCGCTAAGCGTCAATTTCACCTGGAACGATTGGGAGCGCGCTAACGTTCACCGCGCCAATTTCCTGCTTCGGAAGCTCGGGATGTCGCCTCGTCCTCCGCATCAGTCCGCGCTCGTCGATACCGCGAAAAACGTCATTATCGCAACCACCTATATGCCCGCCTTTAAGATGGCGCGCGGCGGTGTCCGGTTTCTGCGTCGTCTTCGCGGTGACCGCGGCGACGGATTCCGGCCGAAGAAAGATAAACCCGCGACGGCATGATTCGGCTCCGATAGGACACAACGTGACACATTCAGCGACTTCGCGTCCCTACAAGGGATTCCAAACTCCCATCTCCAGCGAGGGAACGAAGCAGCGGTCACGCGGGGAGATCCTCGCCGCGCTTGAAGACCGCTCTCTAACTTCGAGAACTCGGAAGAAGGAGCTCGTCAAGGCTCTTCTCGAAGCTGGGCCGTTATCTTTTCTCGCTGCTCTGGCAAAACCCATTCCTGGTGCCCGGCGTTTTCTGAGCCGGTGTTTGCCTTGGTCGCTTAAATACCGCGGCGTCTATTTTTCTTTTGAGGACGCTCGCGCCCATGCGCCTAAGGATGTTCCCCTGGGATACGATCACCACGAAATTGCGAGCGGATACAAAGATCAAAGATTCCTTTCCAGCGATTATCCGGCTGCATTCTGGCTGCGCGAGGCTCTGCGGGATGGAGCGACGGTCTTCGATCTCGGTGGCAGCGTCGGGATTTCGTTTTATACCTGGGAACATTATTTTTCTTATCCCGACAACTTGCGGTGGGTCGTCTGCGACGTACCTGCGGTCATTCAAGCGGGAAAAAAATTGCCGGTGAGCGAAATGAAGAGCGGCTGCAGCTTTACTTCGCAACTGGAAGACGCCGATAGCTGCAATTGCCTGCTGGCATCAGGTTCCCTGCAATACATCGAGTGCCGCTCGCAGATTCTTTGAAGCGTCTGGCGCACCAGCCGCGGCACTTGATTATCAATCGCATTCCCCTGCACAGTACGAAGGAGTGCATCACGCTGCAAAATATTCGCTGGGCAGTCTCTCCATACCGGGTATTTCATGGCGATGCTTTTATTGCCGGGTACGAATCTCTCGGTTACAGCTTAGTCGATACCTGGACGATCGTCGATCACAATTGTTGGATCCCATTCTATCCAGAGTTTTCGGTCTCCGCGTACTCCGGCCTGTATTTCCGCAAGGACGGAGAGAGCGCAAACGATCGGTGACGGCGGGTTTGAGGCCCCCTCCCGGTGTCTCGGCCTTGTCCTTACGCTCCCATCCCCGTCTCCGATCATGACATTTCGATCTGGCCCGTACGAACTGCTGCCCAGACAAGCCGCGAACCGGTTACTGCCGGTGGCGTGTGCCTTGATTCTGTGCGGAATTCTCATGGCCGGCCTTTCGCCCTTCACGCCGCATCTTCCAAATCAAGTGCACTGGCTGGATCACGGGAACGGTCTCCACTTCGGCAAGTACGCGACGATCCTCAGCGTCACCCCGCTTCATCTAGACGGGCCGCTGGACGGCCCATGCACTGTTGAGTTGTGGCTGCAACCGGCTTTGCTTGATGATTCCAATACTATGCTGGCATTTGCCACGCCACAAAATCATCTGCAGTTCAGGATGCGGCAGAATAACGATGCCCTTATGCTGATGCGGCAATGGGTCGGTCCGGATCGCCGAATCATCAAGAAACTCATCTATACGAAGGGTATCTTCCGCCAGGATACGCGGGTGCTCATCAGCGTAACCGCCGGTGCGGACGGGACCACCATCTACCTGGATGGAATCCCTTCCGTTACCTCGCAAGATTTTGGGCTAGCTCGTCGCGATTTGAACGGCCGAATCGTGATTGGCAATTCTCCGGTCGAGAACGACAGTTGGTCAGGCGTTCTGCGGGGAATCGGGATCTACAATCGCGAATTAACGGCAGACGAGGTAATGCGGGATTATGAGCAATGGAATAGTTCCGGCCAGCCCGGGGACCTGGAAGCAAAGAAAGCAGTGGCGATCTATCCCTTTGCTGAACACGCTGGGAAAGTGATTCATAGTCAGTTATCTTCCGGAGTCGATCTCGAAATCCCCAAATATTATCTGGTTCTTTATCCGCATTTTCTGCAACCCTTCTGGCAGCACTGGGGATGGAACTGGGCTTTCTGGAAAGACGGCATCATCAATATTGCCGGCTTCATCCCGCTCGGCTTTTTCTATTGCGTATATTTTTCTCTGCATCGGCCCATTAGCCGCGCGATTCTGCTGACAATAATTTTCGGATGCGCGATCAGCTTCATGATTGAAGCCACGCAATATTATTTACCTACGCGGGATTCCGATTCCATGGATTTCATCAATAACACGCTAGGCACAATCCTCGGGGCATTCTGTGTCCGTCCTCGATTCATGCAGAATGTGCTGCGGCTTTTCGGAATCGTTTCCCTGGAGAAGAACCCATGGACCGCGCGCCCAGCGACGTTGCAATGGAGGCATCGTGACGTTATTGATACTGCTTCCTTGCATAGCATACGGGCTGCTCTATGCCATACTGCGCCGAACAGGATTGGAGTGGCGTCGAGCCGCGCTGACCGCCGCCGTATTTTGTGGAACCTGTGTCGCTCTATTTACCGAAGCGCTCAGCGTTCCAAAACTTCTTTCCCGCGGTCCGCTCGCCTTGTGTTGGCTCGTTGTTTGCGTGGTCGCGTTCTGGTATCTCAGAACGCTGAAAAAAAGGAGACCAGACTCTCGTCGTTGCCGCCGGACAACTCTGACGCGTTGGCGCAATCGCTCGACCAGTTGCCCGACAAAGATGGGCCCAACAAAACTCTGCTAGTAGCGGCCTGCCTCATTGTGGTGCTGGTCGCGATCACTGCGCTCGTTTCCGCGCCAAATGTCTGGGATGCGATGGAGTACCATCTGCCGCGCGCCACCATGTGGATGAGCAACCACAGCGTCCATTTCTACCCCACCCCCGACTATGCGCAGCTGATCTTTGGCCCGTGGGCGGAATTTGCCATGATGCAAACGGAACTGCTCTCGGGCAGCGACCGCTTCGTCAACCTGGTCGAGTTCCTCAGTTTTCTGTTCAGCGCGATCGGAGTTTCACTGATTGCCAAAATGCTGGGCGCGGGGCCCCGTGGACAAGCCCTGGCGGCGATCATCTGCATCACAATTCCGGAAGGTATTCTCGAAGCCTCCGGTCCAATGAACACTTACGTCGTGTCCTTTTGGATCATGACCACGGTTTTATTTTTGATGTTGTGGAACGAAGATCCAAGTTGGCTCAATACGATTTGTGTTGGCCTTGCTGCAGGGCTCGCCATCTTCACCAAAGGCACCGCCTACGTCATTCTTCCGTTTCTGGTTCTCGCGTGCTGGTGGATGGGTTCGCCCGGGGCTCGATCCGTTTCTTAAGACGCAGCACCGTGTTTGTTGTTCTGATTCTGGCCATCAATGGCCCGCATTATTTTCGAACCTACCAGATGACAGGCTCGCCGCTCGGATTTCCTCTTCCGAGCAAATATCCTCGCTTGCAGGTGGTCGTCGACCATGTAGGGGTTCGCGAGACCATTGCGGGCATGCTGCGAAATGCCTCACTCCATATTGTTACTCCCAGTGAACACGTAAACGACAAAATCGATCGGGTATTTCATTCGGCGCTCTGGAAACTTGGAGTCGATCCAAACGAGCGCGGCCAAGTCTATCTTGACGATCCTTTTCATTCCAATCATTTTTCGCTGCACGAGATTCATGCTGGAAATCCACTTCATTTTTTGCTGATAGCTGCTGCTATAGCCGTAATCATATGGAAGTGCAGGTATCGAACAAAGGATCCGGCGCTCTGGTATGCCGTCGGCTTGCTCCTCGTCGGTCACATTTTTCAGCGCGCTCCTGCGCTGGACGCAGTGGTCGAGTCGCTATCAATTGCCTTTCTTCATCGTGGACTCGGCGCTCGCAGCGGTCATGCTCGAGCGCTACCTGCCTCGAAAGGCGGAAGCGTGATGGCAGCGACGCTATTGCTTTGCGCAGTACCGTTCGCAGTTGCCAATCGCACCCGCTCCCTTGTTCCCTGGAGCCGGGTCGAGAATCTATACCATCCACGGGACGAACAATATTTTCTCGATAGCCACACGGGCATCGCGTCCGCCAATATTGCCACAGCGAAATTCATGAATCGGCTTTCCTGTGACCGGGTTGCAATCGACGTTTACCTCGATCACCCGGTGCTTGATTACACTCCCCGATCGATGTTTGTGTATCCGCTGTTGGCGCAAATTCATGCGGACGGGCGCAACAGAAGTGTCTGGTACACTGCCGTGCAAAATGACACGATCCGCTACGCAAGCGCTAGAACGCCTTGTGCGGTCATTTGCCTGGAGTGTGCGCGAGTGCCGGCAAAGTGGGACGAATACCGAAGCATCGGTGGACGAGCCTCAGTGTTCGACTACATCGTGGTGTTCAGCGCAGAAGGTGTGATTCCGAACACCGGCGTGCGCAGTGGAGCTGCGGAGTAAATGATGACTCTGCTTCGAGAAATTTCGGAAGTGAATGACATTTCTCGCAGTGATAGTTCTCGCGACCGTAATTCTTGCGACGCCTTGCGCGCGGAAGAGCAAGCTGGTTTGCCGATCGAGTTGGCGGTCGTGATCCCGACCTACAACGAGAAGGAGAACGTAGCGATCCTTCTGGCCCGTCTGCATGCCGTATTGGCGGGCACGGAGTGGGAGGCAATTTTTGTCGACGATAGCTCTCCCGACGGCACCGCCGAATTCGTGCGCAAACTAACGGCAACGAATCGCAGGATTCGCGTGATCGAGCGGATCGGCCGTCGCGGTCTTTCCTCGGCTTGCATTGAAGGAATGCTGGCAACGGCGGCGCCTTACATCGCGGTTATGGATGCGGACATGCAACATGATGAAAGCATCCTTCCGAAAATGCTGGAGCGCATTCGCACTGAACATCTTGATCTCGTAGTGGCCAGCCGCAACATTAGCGGCGGAAGCATGGGCGAATCTTCGCCCTCGCCGCGACAGTGGCTGAGCAATATCGGAAACCGCATCAGCCGAGTAGTATGTCATTGCGATATTTCCGGACGCCATGAGCGGATTCTTTGTCGTCGACCGGCTTACTTCCGCGAGATTGTCCGCCGTTTAACCGGATCGGGGTTCAAAATTCTCGTCGACCTGCTCGCTTCGAGTCAGCGTCCGGTCCGCGTGGCTGAGGTGCCGTATCGGTTCAGGACCCGGAAAGAGGCGAGAGCAAGCTCGATGTCAATGTCGAGCTCGAATACCTTTTTTTGTTAATTGATAAAGTGATCGGCGACTACGTGCCGACTCGCTTTGTAATGTTCGCCCTTGTCGGCTCTCTTGGTTTGGTGATTCACCTGGCGAGTCTAGGGTTTTTGCTGCAGATAGCCAAGGTAAGCTTCATCGCGTCTCAAACGGCTGCGACTGTAGTGGCAATGACGTTCAACTTCCTGCTGAATAACGTCGTTACTTTCCGCGACAGGCGCCTGCACGGATGGCGGCTGTTGATCGGCCTGCTGACCTTCTACTTGGCATGTTCGCTCGGGGCGTTGATGAACGTAAGCTTCGCGGAATTCCTGCACCGCCAGGCGATTCCATGGTACGTGGCGGGAGCCTCAGGTACGGCCATCAGCTCAGTGTGGAACTACGGCGTGAATACGATTTTGACCTGGCGGCGCGGCAGGAACTGATCCGCTGATCTGACAATGATTTGTTACTGAAATCATGCAGTTCTGGTGACGGCGGTCCCATGCCTGTCGATACTTCTTTGCAATTGCTCCGAGTGTTACGCTGGCCATAGCTCGAAATGACTGAATTGTCTTGCAGACTATAGGGGTGCAGTGCGGGTGAAGCAGGCGATGGGCCCGACCAGGGTCACAGCGGCGGTGCCGACTCCGTCCCGCCCGCTCCAATCTTCTTCATCCTTCTGCGACGGTCGTTCTGTTCGGCCAAATTCGCTGTTGTAGGCAGAAGCATCATTTGATCGGAGAATCCGTGAACGTATTTCACATCGTAGGCGCTCGGCCGAATTTCATGAAGGTCGCGCCGGTGCTGAACGCGCTCAAAACGCGCCAGCATGTCGTCCAAACGCTGGTTCACACTGGCCAGCATTATGACGCCAATATGTCGGACGTTTTTTTCGAGCAGCTCGGTATTCCCGCGCCCGACATAAACCTGGCTGTCGGTTCCGGGACCCATGCCCGCCAGACAGCCGAAATCATGACTCGATTCGAGCCGGTGCTGCTCGATCGCCAGCCCGACATGGTGCTGGTCTATGGCGATGTCAATTCAACCGTCGCGACGGCTCTCGTATGCGCCAAGCTGGGAGTACGCGTGGGCCACGTCGAAGCCGGCCTCCGCTCCTTTGACCGCACCATGCCTGAGGAGATCAACCGCCTGGTGACCGATCAGCTCGCAGATCTCCTGTTTACACCCTCCGCCGACGGAGATTTAAATCTCAAGGATGAAGGAATTCCTGCCGAGAAAATTTTCCGAGTCGGCAACGTGATGATCGATTCTCTGGTCAAGCTTCTGCCCGAGGCGCAGCGTCAAGGCCGGAACGGCCTGCCCACGCGCTATGCGCTAGTCACTTTGCATCGCCCCTCCAACGTCGACGACAGCACGGTTTTGAAGCGCATTCTGCAGTCTTTGCTTGAGGTTGGTCAGGACCTTCCGGTCATATTTCCCGCACACCCACGCACCCGAAAACGCATCGCCGATTTCGGACTCGAAGCCAGTCGTCTTGAGATTCTCGATCCGCTCTCTTACCTGGAGTTTCTTAATATGCAGTCGCACGCAAGCGTCGTAATCACCGATTCTGGCGGTATACAGGAAGAGACTACTTACCTTGGCGTTCCTTGCCTGACTCTGCGCGAAAACACCGAGCGTCCTATAACCGTCTCGCTAGGAACAAACGTGCTCGTAGGGCGTGATCCCGAGAAACTGCGCTTCGAACTATCCCGTATCCTTGCCGGAAAGGCAAAGAAGGGAAGCATTCCGCCTCTTTGGGACGGGCACGCAGGGGAGCGGATTGCGGCGTTGGTCGCCGGAGAAACGCGGCAGCCTGCTTTATCCTTTTCTCAGGTGAATTGATTTTCTGCGACAGTGACAATGAGATCAAAGCAACTGGGAAACACAGCCGTGCGTGTCTCAGAACTGGCTCTTGGCACGTGGCAATATCGAGGAGGAGTCGAAGCGCTGCTCGCCGGAATCGAACTGGGCGCAACCTTTATCGATACCGCGGAATCCTACGGAACCGAACCTCTGGTTGGCCAGGCTATTCGCGGAATCAGGGAACGTGTTTTTCTCGCCAGCAAAATTTCACCGCGTCACTTTCGACGGAACGATGTTATCAAAGCTGCGGACTGCAGCCTGAAACAACTGAACACCGACTACCTCGATCTTTACCAGTTGCACTGGCCAAACTATACGGTTCCGATTGGGGAGACGATGTCAGCGATGGAGAGGCTGGTCGAGACGGGAAAGGTTCGATTCATCGGCGTCAGCAATTTCACAGTTCGCGAGTTGCGTAACGCGCAGTTGGTTCTTTCGAAGGCACGAATTGTCTCAAACCAGGTACGCTACAGTCTGGTGGACCGTTCGCCCGAAGGCGGTCTATTGCAGTATTGCGAAGCCCAGCAGATCAGCCTCCTCGCCTTCAGCCCGCTGGCCACCGATTTCAACCATCTGCGCGCTTCTGATCCTGACGATGTCCTCGGAGAAGTCGCGACGGCGATGGGGAGAACGCGGGCTCAGGTGGCGTTGAGTTGGTGCGTGTCGCATGCCGCAGCCATCGCCATCTTCAAAGCCGACCAGGCCGGGCATGTACGGGAAAACTGTTCTGCCTCCGGCCTCGAGTTGTCGGAAGAGCATCGCCAGCTTCTCGAGTCACGAATTCGCCACCGCGGCCGCAGTCGCCCAGAAAAGTTCTTACGAGGTCTGGCGCGCCGGGCTCTACAGTATGCAGGCCGGAATCTTGGCAATCCGACCGCAATGGACCGTGAACCAAGGCCCATGATCAGGGACCATGATTAAGACAACGATCGCGGCCAGGCCCAAGATCAATAAAGTCCACGGGATGAAAATCACTCGATGAAAATCAGCATGCCGCCTATTGACCAAAAGCTGCGGTCCCATTCGTTGTGGGCGCAAGCACAATTGCCGAGGCCATTTCCAAGTGGACGCATTGACGTCTGGAGGTTGCGTCTCGACGAACCGCCGACCGAGAATTCCGCGACCATCATTCTGTCTCCGGACGAGGCCTCGCGTGCCAACCGGTTTCACTTCGAGAGAGACAGAATCTACTTCAGTCAATGCCGTTCCACACTTCGCCGATTGCTTGCCGGCTATCTCGCAATACCTGCCGCCGAGATTAGTTTCGAATATCTGGCCAGTGGCAAGCCGCGACTTATCGCCGCGCAAAATCCGCATGGGCTGCAGTTCAATGTGTCCCACTCGGCAAACCTGGCCCTCATCGCGGTAGGCAGTTGCCACCAGCTCGGCATCGACATCGAAAAAATCCGCGCCGACGTCGACACAACATCATTGGCAGAACGATTCTTTTCGCGTCGTGAACGCGCCGGACTTCAGGCGTTGCCCGAGCAGCTCGGCGTCTCCGCTTTTTTTGCCTGCTGGACGCGCAAGGAAGCCTTTCTGAAAGCTACCGGCGAAGGACTCTCTTTTCCTTTGGCGGATTTCTCTGTCAGCACGCATCCCGATCGCGACCCCGTACTGGAAGAGATTAAGGGAGATACGGACGCCGGAAAGCAATGGTTTCTCGCCGACCTGAGCGTCGCTTCTGGTTTTCGCGCAACGGTGGCTACCGGCCATTCTCCCTCTCCAGTGGAAACCTATGCCTGGAACTGAATCCTTGCCTACAGCCGCGAGAAAGCCAGTTCAACAGGCGGCCACAAAACGCAAGTCAAATCTGTTCCCCAGTATGGCCTTCGTCTTCCTCGGGGCAGTGTCGCTGCTGTTTTGGTGGCATCCCCTGGAAAGTACACTGGCGCTGGCGATAGCTAACGAGGCCTATACTCACATCCTTTTGATTTTGCCCCTGAGCGTCACCCTGGCTTACCTCGACTCGAAGCACAAAAATTCGGAGCACAAAGATTCGCCAATTCTCGCGTCTGACACGCCATCAAGCTGGCGGACCGGCATGGCGCTGCTCGCTTTGGCTCTGTTCATCGGATGCTTTGCGCGGTGGGGAATGCGCTCCTCGCCCGCCGACGAACGGCTCTCCATGGCGGTTTTGGGAATGGTCGCATGGTGGATCGCGAGCGTAATCTTCTGTTTCGGGGTTCGGATCTTTCGGTCGCTGCTGCTTCCAGTATGCTTACTGTTCCTTTTCATACCAATCCCGACCTTTGCCCTGAATGCGATCGTACAATGGCTGCAGCAGGGTTCCGCGTGGATGGCCGCCTTCCTCTTCCACGCGGTCGGCGAGCCCGCCCGTCGCGATGGAATTTTTATCTATCTCAAGCACTCGGAACTTCACATTGAGGTTGCCCAGGAATGCAGCAGCATCCGCTCCAGTTGTCTGCTGGTGGTTTCTACAATTGTTTTAAGCCATCTCTTCCTTCGATCCGGAATGGCGGAAACTTCTTCTTATACTGATCGCAATTCCACTTTCCATAGCCAAGAACGGTCTGCGCATCTTCGTTATTGCGGAGCTAGGAACTCGCGTGGATCCGGGATTCCTGGAGGGTAGTTTCCACCATCACGGCGGTATCGTTTTCCTGCTCGTCGCGTTGGGCGCAGTCGGCCTGCTACTCGCCGTGTTGCATCGAGGTGAGGATCACATGCCGTTACTCAATGCTGCCGCGCCAAGGTGAGATGCCAACTCAACGAGACTGAAACCAAAGCATTAGCAGAAAAAAAAGGGCCTGCTTCGCAAGAAAATAAATTCGCGGAGCAGGCCATTTTTCTGCCAGCTGAAAATTACGATTGCGTCTGCTTCATTATTCTGGACCGGAGCAACATCGCCCCGAAACAGGTAAGGCCGGCTCCGCGCAGGTAGACTGCGTTTGAACCTCCCTCCGGCGCCTGAACACAATTCTGCCAGCGCGGATCACGCCCTTGTGCAGGACCGTGATCGTGTCCTGGACCCCAACTAGCGACTGCGGCTACCGGACTGAGGTAACAAATCACGACCAGCGCCAGCCACCATCTGCCATTGAACTTCTTCATAGGTTACTCTCCCTAAGATCGGCAAGTCTGTAAAACCATTTGGGAGGGGAAAGTCAGGTGGGGACCCCAAAAGCGATTCTTGCGAATCCTCTACATTTGACTATGGACGTAACCCATTGTCAAGATGGTGACTTCGTGCAACAAGCATGCAATGGAATGACCGCCGCATCGCTTGGCGACGGGCGATGCAGGCAGATCTTGCGCAGTCAAACCTTACGTAGTCAAAGCCTACGCTTGCGGCCGCTTGGCGATCTTCGACCGCAAGAACATGGCTCCGAAACAAACAACTCCGGCACCGACCAAGTAGGCCACCGCGGTACCGCCCTCTGGGACCTGCACCAGCATAAAGTTCCTGCGAGCCAAGGTGTCAGAAGCGAGCGCCGAAGAGGCAGAGCAAAGGGCGACAACTGCGAGTAACCAGGTTCTGTTTAGATTTTTCATACACACACTCCACATTGATTTTCAGCAAGCTAGGAAACCATCCGGAGGGAGGGAACGGGGTTAACACTAACTACTCTTAACGAACTAACCTATTGGACTATGTCTATAGTTTGTTGTCAAGATGATGTTTTTTGCGACATTTGCAAAAGAATGCAACTATGACCTTTACGACAACATTAAGATGTCGAAGTCCCCGTAAACGTTGGCATTTAATGGCACTAAACCTGAATAGGTACTGAGTGATGAAATCCCGATGGGTGATCTTGTTGATAGCCCTTGTTCTCGGTCTGATCTCCGGTTGCTCCCGCAAAGCTCCCTCGCATCGCGTGACGCTGACGTGGGAACCGCCAACGGCCACTCGTGGAACCTCGATTCTAGGCTATAACGTGTATCGGAGCACTACGTCCGGCGGGGAATATGCCAGGATTGCGTCCCGCGTGCCATTTTCATGGTATGACGATGCGACGGTGTCCGCGGGCCAGACTTACTTTTATGTTGTGACGACTCTCGATCCTGCAGGCAACGAAAGCAAATTCTCCGCCGAAGCACAGGCCACAATTCCCCTGAACAGATCAATCACTTATCCGTCAATACTGACTGGGCGGTCACGACGATCCCGATGATCAGGGATTTGGAATGACCGCCTGGGTTTCATTTGAGTAACCACTCTCCTGCGATTGGTCATCGACGGCTGTGGCTACGTAATAGTAGGTCTGGCCGGAGACAACCGTATTGTCGGTATATGCTGTCGAGTCGTTGATTGAAGGATTGACCATGGAATACGGTCCACCCGAGGTCGTGCCGCGATATATGTTGTAGCCAACCGCGCCGGTCGATCCGTTCCAAGACAGGTCCACAGTGTGTTGAGTGGTTGCCGTTCCGGTTCCGGTCATCGATTCCAGACCGGGCGAATTTGCCGCATTGCTCGCGAATGATAGTGATGCCGAGGTGGCGCCACTCGATTGCGGCGTGAAAGTGACGGCGAAAGATGCAGACTGGCCGGCGGAAAGCGTGACGGGCAGCGATATTCCAGAAACCACGAACTCCGCGTTGTTGATGCCTGCCGATGTAATGTTAACCGGCGAGCCGCTGGCCGTTATTGTGCCGTTGAGCGAAGCCGTGGATCCGACCGCCACATTGCCAAAACTGAGAGTCGCCGGTGACAGCCCCAACTGGCCTGCGGCTGCTCCAGTTCCGGAAAATGCGACGCTGAGTGTCGAGTTCGATGCGCTCGATACAATGGATAAGCCACCGGTCTTCGTGCCGCCGCTGGTCGGCGCAAAGATCGCGTTAAAAGTCACGCTTTGATTTGCCGCGAGCGTGAGAGGCACGGACAATCCACTGATCGAAAATCCAGCGCCCGCCACATTCGCTTGCGAAATTGTGATTGGCGATGTGCCGCTGTTGGTCAGCGTTTCCGACAAGTTCGCGGAACTGCTCACCTGGACGCTGCCGAACGAAAGGCTTGAAGGATTCGCGGCCAGCGAACTCGTCGCCGGCACGGCCGTCCCCGAGCCGGTCATTTGAAGCATAGCCGTGTTCTGAGCCCCGGTCGATGCGGTCGCGAACGTGACGCTGCCGCTGAAATTGCCAGTTGCGGTTGGCGCAAAGGTAATCGTCGTCGAAGTCGAGTTTCCTGCAGGCAGCGTCATCGGTAGGGAGAGATTGCCCATCGCAAATCCGGCTCCACTCAACGTCGCCTGCGTGATAGTCAGATCTGCTCCACCGCTGTTTGTAAGGGTAACGCTGCTGGTTTGGTTGGCCCCCACTTTCGTGTTTCCAAAGGTAAGCGGCGAGGGATTCGGCACAAGCGTTCCCGGCACAACCGTTCCGGTAGTGGAACCAGTGCCCGTGGCAGAGAGCGACACGAACGCGTGCCCATCCTGATCTAAGAATGAAATGCTGGCGCTCGATGCGCTGGCTTCTGAAGGTGAGAACTGGATCTCGAATTCGTTCCGTTGTTCGGACGCCAATACGAGTGGGAGCGTGATACCCGTAACCTTGAAGCTGGGGTTCGATACTTGAATCGAACTGATGGTCACCTGGGAGCTGGTGTGATTCACGATTGAATCTGGCACCAACTTGCTCTTGCCGATCGGGACATCTCCAAAAGTGACGTCGTAGTTTCTCACTCCGATGTCGCCGCGGCCTCTGGCGCTAGCGGCAGCTGCGAGTGATACAACGCTAAGAGCAATGAGTAGGGAAGTGGCCAAGCGATGATGCAACCGATGACCGATCACTGCGACCTCTTGTTGCCGTTTGCATATAACGGCGGGGGATTTTGGGCCTCCGAAGCTTCAAAATTCAGGCTCCGGCAGACTCAGTGTCGCGCTTGTTTGCCCTGACTTATAGATCGCAAAAGATCAAATGGGCGCGGCATCCGGCCAAGTAAAGATGATGGCCAATCTCTTTTTTGGGCATGAACTGCGGTGTGAGGTGACGAACGGTCGAAGGCCTCTGTACGTCGTTAGTAATCATGAACAAGGCGTTTAGACATGTATTACAGTTTTTCGGATGACATTGAGTGTTAATGTCTTCACTTCCGGTGGGATCGATTCCGATGGTGCAAGACGTTGCACAGTGCGGTTAGCTTTCTTCTATGCTTGTGAGTGCTTTCCACGCTTCGAGGGTTTACCATGGGATAGCGCAAGAGTTTTATGGCAGGAAACGTGCCTCTAGTGACGAGGTACCTGTTTGGGAGCAGAGGATTCCAGGATGAAGTTTTCGTGGGCAGTTGCGATTGTGGTGATCATGGTTAGCATTGCTTGCTTGGGCGCAGCAAAGCGATAGTTTCAAGCTTAAGAAGTCACCTCCAGAAAAGATTCCCAGAAGTTTGCCGGTCGGCAACATGACCACCGGCCCGACAGCGGCCAGCGCGAACGCGAAAGAGTTGCAAAAGCTCGAGCAGCAGACTGCAAAGACTTCTGAGCCGGCGCCAGCTTCCGCGAAGAAAACCCTCGCCTCCACAACCAAGCCCGCGTCCGCGATCAAACTAGAGCAGGATAAGCCGAATCCACCGATCAATTTTGGCGGAACGAGTGGTGCCAAACCGACGGGATTAGTCAACCAGGGACCGAACCCCTTCGCAGGCCGCCTCAAACAAAAGACCGCCCAGCAGCCGTAGTATTTCAGACGTAATCCTCACGCTATCCTCCAAGAGAATTGAACGCTTCTCACCCCCCTCGATCATCTCCTCGCAACGGGTTGGACCGGCATCTTAATTTCCGGCGTTAATTTCCAGCGGTTCGCGAGGCACTGCGCCTGCCGAATAGGCAGCATGCGTGACTGCATGTGCACACAACCCCGGGCTATACTCGGATTTTGCGGGCACGACGCCCAATGTGCACGGTACTGTGAAAATTTTTCTATGAAAATCGTGAGTGCAGCGGAAATGCGCGAGATCGATCGCGCCACCTCAGAGCACTTCGGAGTGGCTTCCGTGACCTTGATGGAAAATGCCGGCGCCGCGGTTGCCCGTTTCATTCTTTCCGATTACCCGCGAGCGGAGCGCATCGGTATTCTCTGTGGCAAAGGCAACAATGGCGGCGATGGGTTTGTCGCCGCCAGAAAACTGGTCGAAGCGGGCCGCGCTATTCGCGTTCTGCTGTTGTGCGATCCCAAAGAGCTTCGCGGAGATGCTGCCACTGTGTATCAGATCCTCTTGCGAAAACTGCAGCCACTTAATATCGGTCCGATCGTCGTGCGCGAACCGAGCAGCCTCGATTCCCCTGGTGCAGCCGAGGTGTTTTCTGCAGACCTGATTGTCGACGCCATTCTTGGCACAGGCTTTCGTCCCCCGGTCAGTCCGCTCTATGCTGCAGCAATTCAGAAAATGAATACGGCATCGGCTCCAATTGTCGCTGTCGATATTCCCTCGGGCGCCGACGCCGATAGCAGTCGTCCATCGCAAACTGCTGACTCTGCTCGAGCAGGCGAACAGGCACGGGCAGCAGCCGTCGTGACCTTTACCGCGCCGCGTCCAGCCCACGTTTTCGCTGCTCTGACGAATGGCCCGATTGTCGTCGCTCCCATTGGATCTCCGTCAGAAGCAGTGGTCTCGAAACTCGCGCTCCATCTAAGCACAGCCGTCGATTTTGCAGGGCTCGTCGGGCCCCGCGAACGCGAGGGCAACAAGGGTAGCTATGGCCACGTGGTGGTTATAGGCGGATCGCTAGGCAAAGCAGGCGCGGCGGCGATGTCAGGATTCGCCGCGCTTCGAGCAGGTGCCGGCCTTTCGACGGTAGCCACGCCAAAATCCGTGCTCGCCACCGTTGCCAGTTTTCATCCCGAATTAATGACCGAGCCACTCCCCGAAACCGAGCAGGGATCGATCTCATTAAAAACACTCGGATCAGCATTCGATAAACTTGTCAAAAGCAAAACCATCGCCATCGGTCCCGGCATCTCACGCAATTCGGAAGCTGCTGAGTTTGTGCGTACGGTCATCGAGCGCAGTGAGAATTCGTCAGTCATTGATATGAATATGAATATGGTGATCGATGCTGACGGGCTAAATGCCTTTGAGGGCGCGCCCGACAAACTGAACGGACGCGGCCGAACCGTAGTCATCACACCGCACCCAGGAGAAATGTCACGCTTGACCGGCTTGAGCATTGACGAAATTCAATCAAACCGCCTTGAGGTGGCGCGAAAGTTTGCACGCGAACATCAGCTGATTGTGGTGCTCAAGGGACATCGCACTCTGGTCGCGGCCCCCGACGGAACAGTCTGGGTAAATCCGACTGGGAATCCCGGCATGGCCACCGGCGGTACGGGAGACATCCTTACCGGAATCGTCGCGGGCTTGATTGCGCAACATCCGCAACAGCCGCTTGAAGCGACCGCTCTCGCGGTCTATCTTCACGGGTTATCCGGAGACCTGGCCAGTGAAAAACTCGGCGAAAATTCCATGGTGGCGACGGATCTGGTGCGCTTCCTGCCGCAGGCGTTTGCGAAAACGCGAAACGACAAATCGGAAGAGATCCGCCTTCACGCCTGAACTAACGTGGAATGTAACGGTCGAGCATGGGAAGGAACTGCGATCCCAGCTTCATCAAGCGCGCCTCGGCAGCATCGGCGGATTCTCCATTCATCATCGGTGTCATGAGCCTGACCAGCCCGCCATCGCTGCGATTGATGCGGACCGCATCGGATACGAGGTAATATTTGGCCCAATATTCGCTGGCTACTTGGCGGCCATGACCCTGAAACCAGTAGAGAACCAGTTGCCGCTCTCCCGTCTTCGCCACCACATATCGGTTAGCCGGAAACAAAGAGCCATCGGGAGCTGGGATCTGCACTACCTCGCGCGAAGTTGGAACCCATCCCGCTCCCGGCAAGCAATGGTTTGGGGAATGGATGGTGTCTCCTGCTTTTTGCGACGGGAAGTATGCGATATAAAGATTGATCGAGGGTTGCGGACTGTCCTCGTTCTCGTAATCGCGCACCAGAAATTCGCCCGGCCCAAGAATGTCCAGCGTCTGCTGATCGAGAGTTTCATCGGTTCCGCTCCAGCCATCAATGTGCGAGGGAAATGAACTCAGAGATTCCCGCGGCGGAAAATATTCGCTCCGCGAATGCGCCTGCAATACGATGGCTGTCGCCAACATGAGCACAGCAGCAATTCCGAATCGGAAGGAATTCGTCTTCATGCCGCCTTCATCTCCGTTCCGTTCTTCCATATGAGTGATATCGCGCGATGCACCGCATACGTCATTATCAGAGCTACAACGAAGATGAGCCATCCGGAAAAAGCATGAAAGAATCCCTCGGCTTTATCCGGATCCCAATATTGCACCAGCAAGCCCGTGCCGAAAATCCGAAAACTGTTAGCCGCCACGGCAATTGGCAGCGCGGATACCGCCAATATCACCCGCACCCACGTGCGAGTTTCCATCAAGTATCCATACATGATCGCGAGCGTGACCAAGGTGAGCAAAGAACGGATGCCACTGCAAGCTTCGGCCACGTCCAGTGGCATTGAAGCCAGACACGATGACATTTCCCTGCCGCAACACCGGGACGCCGACCACATCCAGCAGCGCCGTGGCCAGCTTTGCGGCCAACAACTGCAGCGGAAAGGTGACCTGCTGCAGGATCAAGCTTGGGATCGGGACCATCAGAAACAGAAACGCCCACGGAAACAAAACCGCGCGAAAAAATGTCCATCCCTGAAATAGAATAATCAGACCCGCCAGCAGAATCAGCAGCGACACTCGGGAGAAAAACAACTCCGCGCCCAGAACCCCGAGAATCAACATCAGCAGGCTCAGCATCACCAGGGGAAGTCCGCTCCACGATGGGGCTGGAGCAATCGCATTCAGCTTCGCTCGATTCTGCCAAAGAACAAAAAAAGCGAATATAGGGACGAAGATTCCGTGCTCAAAATTTGGATCGCGAGAGGGGCCAACCCACTGCAGGAACAGACGGACAAGAATCGGAGCATAAAGCCACGCGAGCAGCAGAAGTAGCACAACCCCTTGCCAACTCGGCAAGCCGAGCGACCAGCGACCCTCTCTCGCCGAGAGAATCGGAGCTACTTCTACTGAATTGCCCATATGTAGATTCTTACCCCTGAGAATAATGCGAAAGAGTCGTTTCCGCGCAAAATAAAACCAACGTATGGCCCGGTATTCGCGACCGCACCCCACTATTCATGGCCGGCCGGACCTACTCTACCCGGACGCAACCGTTGAACTGTTCACCGAAATAAGTGGAAAATCATTTCCTATTCGCGTCCAACCGTTCGATCATCGTGGCTCGACTCGTCGCGGCGTGTTCCAATTTATAGTGCTACAAAGAGTTAGAAAACTTTATCCCTGGAGGATTATTGCTGAGTGACGAAAGTAATGCTCAACATTACGGAGGGTGTGGGCAATAAATTTCCCATTTTCGCGCAATATGCTAAGGTAGGAAGGATGCTGCGGGGTCGTCAGCTGACTGTAAGCCATTGAAATGTAAGGGTATGTTGGTTCCGGGGAAACAGTTGCCATTTTGCACCGGGTTGGCAGAACGTGTGCTCCGGATGGTAGGGCCCTTTTGTTCAAAAGACTCCTCCCCATCGGTTGCGCGCGGATTAAGGAAGCATCAAGTTGAAGCACAAGAGAATGGTTCTCAATAGAACTGAAATCCTGGAAACCACCGCGGCCCCACGGAACGGTGCCGCTCGCGTCTGGCTCGAAAGCGTCAGTTCGGGCATGCGCACGGTTGAAGCCGTAATCCGGGAATTGTCGCAGAACGACGTTCCCGTGCTGGTCGTCGCCGAACGCGGTTCAGGCAAGGCTGCTGCGGCCACGCGTATTCATGCTCTTTCCGATCGAGCTTCGCAATCATTCAAGATCCATCAGGGGCATGACGTCAGCGAGGAAATTCTGGCGGCTTCCGAGAATCAAGGTGGAACCATCTACCTCCAGGAAGTAGGCGCTCTGACAGCAGCGGCACAAAAAATGTTAGTGCGCCAAATCAGTCTGCACAGTAATGGTGATGGGCAGCATCGCGTTCCGCGCTTCATCTGCGGAACGTCACGCGAGTTGGAGCCGGAGGTCAAGGCCGGCAAGTTTCGCGAAGATCTGTACTACGGAATCAGCGGCGTTTGCTTGCGACTGCCTCCTCTGCGCCAGCGCAAGGAGGATATTCCGATCCTCCGCGATTGGTTTCTCTCCGACGCTGCCCGTGACTTTTGTCGCCCAGTGCCGGCTCTAAGCTCCGAAACCCAAAATTTCTTCCTCGAATACACCTGGCCCGGCAATATTCGCGAACTGAAAGATGCGGCGCGCGCCATTGTTGCGCTCGGCGATGAAACCCTGGCTATGGGAGGATTGCGATCCCTTCTGCGGCGCGCAGATCGCGGCGGCAATGGCGAGAAAATTTCTTTGAAAGACGCCGCTCGAGCGGCCTCGCGCGAAGCTGAAAAAGAAATCATTCTGCAGGTCTTGACGCGCACTCGATGGAATCGCCGCCGCGCCGCGCAGGAATTGCAGATCAGTTACAAAGCGCTGCTCTACAAACTGAAACAGATTGGTTATGAAGCGTATAGAGCGTGAAAAGGATGAAGCTATGAAACCAGCATGGCAAGCGGTCATTGCCGCTGACCGTCTTGAGCGCCAGCATTGCATTCGCGCAGGATCCGCCTGCCCAATCGGCCGCCAATTCGACTCCAGAGAAAATCGTGGCTGCCCCTCCAGCGAGCGTCGCCGGACCCGAGTATGTCATCGGACCCGAGGATGTGCTCCATATCGCGGTGTGGAAAGAAAACGATCTCACCGCCACTTTGCCGGTGCGTCCCGATGGCAAGATTTCGCTGCCCTTGCTCGATGATGTGCAGGCCGCGGGGCTTACCCCTAGGCAGTTGTCGCTATCGGTTACAGAGAAGCTGAAAAAATATATCGCCGACCCGCGCGTCACCGTGGTCGTGACCGCGATCAACAGCAAACGGATCTACCTGGTCGGCGAAGTGCTACACGCTGGCGCCATGCCCATGCTGCCCAATATGACTGTTCTGCAGGCATTGTCCAGCGCTGGGTTGAATCAGTTTGCCAACACCAAGAAAATATATGTTCTGCGTACCGCTAATGGAAAACAGCTGAAACTGCCGGTGAACTACCGGGAGCTGGTCAAAGGTCAACAGATCGACCAAAATTATCTGTTGCAGCCGGGGGATACGATTGTCGTCCCGTAAGGGATCTTTCCACAGAGGAATGTGCGGATGAGAGGTGTGCTAACAATGCAAAAAATCCCGCTGGCGCTATTGGTTCTTGGCATCAGCCTGTGCGCGCCTGCGCAGGATGCTCCCCAATCCCAGCCCCCGCCAGATAATTCCCAGACTGCTCAAGAAAACACGCAATCGCAGCCAGACACCGCACCCGCCCCTGCATTCGGTCAGAATGCACCCGTCCTGAACCCGGAGAATCCACCGGTTACAGGTCTGGACCAGCCCAGTCTCGAACTGCCTAGCGTCACCCGCAGCTTCGTCTCGCCAGCTTTGCAGGTGAGCGAATCCGGTGAATCGAACGCGGCTAACGAGGTCGGCGGCACCGGCGCGGAATCCGTCACCCGCGTTATCGGGGCTTTCGACCTTCAGAAATTCTGGTCCAAGAGCGATTTCTTTGGCGAATACCTTGGGGGCGGAGCGTTTTACGGCGATCCTTTTATCGTGAAGCAACTGCATGCCGTCGGCATCGAAGCGGTTACGCGCTGGCGATCTGGACAGGTGACCTTGCGCGATGGCTTCAGCTACCTGCCCGATGGCGCTTTCTACTTCGGAACATTTGGCGGTTCCCCGGGGTTAGGTTTGGCGAGCGGGACCATGGGAATCGGAATGCAAGGCGGAACTCTGCCCGGCACTATTATCAGTCCTCAACTGGGTTCGATTGAAAACATTCCCCGTCTCGCAAATTCTGTGGTTCTTGACGCGGTGCAGGCGATCAGCCCGCGCTCCGCGATCACCGTCGCGGGCGGCTACAGCAATGCTCATTTTTTTGATACGGCAAACTGCGCGATTCCGACCGATTCATGCCTGATCAACAGTAATGAAGTAACCATTGAAGCCGGATATAGCCATCTGATTTCCCGTCGCGATCAGATTGGGGTCGTGTACGGATTTCAGCAGTTTCAATTCCCGCAGTCGACCGGGGGCGAAATTGACAACCATATCTTCAATGTCCGCTGGAGCCATACCATCAGCGGCAAGATGAGCCTGGTTGCCGGAGCCGGTCCGCAGTATACCGACCTCGAGGATGGAGGCACGATCTCGCACTGGTCGCTAAGCGCGCTAGTCGAATTGCACTACAAGTTAGGGCATGGCGGGTTGATCGCAACCTATGAAAAGTATACCTCGTCAGGCTCGGGTTTCTTTGCCGGTGCCCAAACTCAGGCGGCGCGTTTCGGCTATAGGCGTCCCCTCGGACGCACCTGGGAACTTTTTACCGATCTCGGCTACTCCCATAACACACCCTTGCAGTCGCCACAGAATCTTGGAGTGCCGAATCTTGGGGTAAATGCGTCCAGCTATAACAACGGTACTGCCGGGGCGATTTTGCGCAAACACATTGGACGTTCCTATGATTTCTTTGCCGCATATCGCTTCATCGAACTGGCCTTCAATGTTCCCATTACCGTGGGCGGCAGCACGGGCAGCACGAGTCAGAACAACGTCGGCACCATTGGATTGGAGTGGCACCCGAAGCCGACTCGTATCGAATAATTTCTTGGCCGCTTGGGCGGCCGGACTGGTGAATCATGAGTGAAAATCGCGAACTGACCATGGACGATTATCTGGCGATGTTTCGCCGGCGGCTGAAAGTCATCTTAGTCCCGGCATTGCTTGCCCCGCTGGCAGGCTTCGGCGTTTCTTACCTCTTCCCGCCGAAATACACATCTCAATCGACCGTTTTGGTGGACCCACAAAAAGTGCCGGATAGCTATGTTCAGCCGGTCATCACCTCCGATTTTACTCAGCGCATTCAGACCCTCAGCCAGCAGGTTCTCAGCCCCAGCCGGCTTAAACCAGTAATTGAGAGTCTTGGTGTGATAAAGCCTGATGAGGAGGCCAAACTCATCACTGAGATTCAGCAAAATATGTCCGTAGAGCCGGTCATCACCTCCATGACGCCTGGACTTGCTGGCGCCAGAAGAAAGAAGCCATCGGTCACCGACGAACCGGTGCCAGGCTTCAATGTGAATTACACCGATAGCGACGCCGTCCGCGCACAGAAAATCTGCAATGCCATGACCTCGCTGATTGTGGATGAGAATCTTCGTTCCCGTGCCGAGGTCGCGCAGGGTACCACGGACTTCCTTAGCCGCCAGGTCGAGGATGCCAAGCGCGCTCTCGATGAGCAGGATGCCAAACTCGCGGCCTTCAAAAAGCAATACCTGGGTCAGTTGCCGGGCGACTCCGACAACAATATGCGTATGCTGATGTCTCTCAACACACAACTCGATGCCACCACGCAGACCCTGAGCCGCGCGGAGCAGGATAAGTCCTACACCGAAAGCATGCTGGCACAGCAGATCGCCGCTTGGAAGAGTTCGCAATCCAACACCAATCCCCAAACCCTCGAACAGGAATTAGCCCAGCTGCAGTCGCAATTGCTACAGCTACATGCGCGCTATACCGACGATCATCCAGACGTAATCAAAGCCAAGGCCGATATTGCCGAAGTCGAGAAAAAGCTGAAAGAGGTCAACTCTGCCGCCGCCAATTCCAGCGACGGTACCGAAAAAGCCAGCGCTTCCGAGCCACCCGAAATTCGCCAGCTTCGCCTGCAGATTCATCAATACGAAGGCATAATCGATCAGGCCACGCTCGATCAGAAGCACCTGCAAAGCCAGATCAGCCTCTACCAGAGCCGGACCGCCATGAGTCCGACCGTCGAAGAGCAGTACAAGCTGCTCACCCGCGACAACGATAACGCGCAGGCGTTCTACAAAGATCTGCTGGCCAAGAAGAGCTCCTCCGGATTGGCGACCAGCATGGAAAATCAGCAGGAAGGCGAACAGATGCATATCCTCGTAGCAGCTGAGTTGCCGGATTCTCCAAGCTTCCCGAATCGTTCAATGTTTGCCGCTGGCGGCTTGGGCGTTGGTCTGGCTCTTGGCCTCATCCTGGGCATGTGGTTGGAATTCAGTGATAAATCGATCCGCACCGAAAAAGATGCCGCCGCTATCATGGACCTGCCGCTTCTGATCTCCGTGCCGTGGCTGGGTGAGGATGAGGTCGCTCCCGTCAATGGCAACGGTAACGGAAATATCCGGCGCAGATTCTGGGGTAGGGGCGATTCCGGCTCGCCTAAAGATCACGAACACATCGAGGTCTAGCGAAAGATTATGTACAAAGAGTTTTTTGGCCTTCGCGCCAACCCGTTCAATGTTAATCCGGACCCGCGCTTTTTGTATCTCACGCGGCACACCGAAGAGGCGCTGGCGTGCCTCACCTACGGCATACAAAGCCGCAAGGGCTTCGTTCTGCTGACTGGCGAAGTCGGCACTGGCAAAACCACGCTGATTAATAAATTAATGGAGTGGCTCCGCCTGCAGCAGGTCGCGACCGCTTTTATCTTCAACTCGCGCATGGATGTGCCCCAACTCCTCGATTTCATGATGTCCGATTTCGGCATTCCTTGCGATGCCCATTCGAAGAGTCAGCTTTTACAGCGTCTGTACAACTGGCTGCTCGACCGCTACCGCGCCGGCGAAACCGCGGTGCTGGTCATCGACGAGGCCCAGAGCCTCTCCGATGAGGTGCTCGAAGAGATTCGCATGCTCACCAATCTCGAAACCTTTACCGAGAAGCTTCTGCAAATTGTGCTTGTGGGCCAGCCCGAACTTGAACAACGTCTGAAGCAACCACAACTGCGTCAGCTTCGTCAGCGATTGACGCTGCGCGCCAAGACGCATCCTTTCAATCTGGAAGAAACAAAGTCGTATATCAACCAACGCCTTCGCATTGCTGGCTCCAATGGCGAGCCGATTTTCGATCCCGACGCGACCATCGCCATTTTCCGTTACTCGATGGGCATTCCGCGAGTCATTAACCTGCTCTGCGAGCACTGCCTGGTCAGCGCCTTCGTCGATCAAAAAAGAACGGTCTCGGGCGAAATCGTCGATTCTGTAGCCCGCGATTTTGACCTGAACGATGGCAATGCCCATGCTGCGATGACCGCGCCGGTTCCGGCATCAGAGAAGTTTGATTTGGTTGAAGCCTTACGTACGCTGGCGACGCTGGCCGATAAGCTGCGCCAATCAGAACAGCAGCAACTCCCCAAGGAAGGGAAAATATGAGCCGTATCCACGATGCTTTGAAACGCGCCGAGCAGGAAAGAGCAACCTCCACGGGGACGCACGTCGAGCCCGCTTTCGAGCAATCCGCCTTCGATCCGCCAGCCTTTCAACCGGCTTACGATCAGTCCCACGTACAACGCGAGGTTATGCCTACCCTGCAACCCTCCGCCGCCATGCCAGGCATGCCTTCAGCGTCAACCTACGAATCGCTGCTCGCCCGCTGCCCCCAGACTGAATGGACTCCCGATCAGCGTACGATGCTCTTTTTCCACGATGATGACGCCCGCATCGGGGCTGAAGAATTTCGCACCTTGCGCTCTCGTCTCTACCAAATTCGCGAGAAGATGCCGCTCAAGCGCCTCATGGTAACAAGCGCTCTGCCGAAAGAAGGCAAGTCTTTCGTCGCTGCCAACCTTGCCCAGGTCATGGTGCGGCAGCATGGACGCCGAGCCCTTGTAATCGACGCCGATCTGCGCAATCCGGGAATGCACCGTCATCTCGGTGCTGCGCAGACGCCCGGACTAGGTGACTACCTGTTAGAACAGTGCGATGAGTTCGCCGCCCTGCAACGTGGGCCCATGGAAAACTTGTTCTTTATGGCCGCTGGCAAGCCCGCGGGCAGCGCGCCTGAACTGCTTTCGAATGGCCGCCTAAAAGTGCTCCTGCAGCGGCTAGAACCGTTCTTCGACTGGATTATTCTCGACACATCGCCTGTCATTCCAGTATCGGATGCGACGTTGGTCGCGAAGTTCTGCGATGGCATTTTAATGGTTGTGCGTTCCAATATGACGCCTTCTGACATGGCTCGACGTGCCCGCGAAGAATTTCCCGACAAGCTCCTGCTCGGAGTTGTCCTGAATGGCGCCGCTCCCGGCGAGCAATCCAAGTATTACTATGGCGAGGCCGTGAGCAGCCACACCTGATGTGTAGTGCGAAAGACGAACCGAGGCCAAGTTGATCCGGCTCTTTAATGTCTATTACCCAGTGCGCACTCTGGTCCTGTTGATCGGAGAGGCCCTCATCGTCTGGACCTCCTTCCTTCTCGGGGCAGTGTACGAACTGCGTGAAGACAGTTATCTGGTGCTCAATTACGAAGGTGGTTACCTCAAGATCCTGGGAGTTACGATACTGGTTTTGCTCTGTTCGCACGCTCTCGATCTTTACGATACCTCACGCCTGAATACCAAGAGTGAGCTCTATTTTCGTCTCCTTATGGTTCCTGGCGTGCTCGCCTTCATTCTCGCCGGCGTCTCCTGGATAAGGCCCAATTACTTGCTGGGAAACGGTTCTTCAGCGATTGGCCTTCTCATCCTCACCTTTGCGCTGTTCGGATGGCGGATCGGCTTCACTTGGCTCGTCCAATTGCCAATTCTGGTCGAGCGCGTTTACGTTCTTGGAACCGGCGAGCGCGCTCAGCGCGTAGTTCTCGGCCTGCGCCAGACTCCCGAACTGGGTGTGGAAATCGCGAGCTGGACGGGAAAAATGGAAGGCGCCGTAACCCGCGAGGCTGTGGCTGCGCACCTTATGGAAGTCGTCCACAAACAAAAAGTGCATCGTGTCATTGTCGCGACTCCCGATCGTCGCGGCATGATCCCTATGCGCGAACTCCTGGATCTGCGCATGCAGGGCGTCAAGATCGAGGAAGCCACCACTTGGCTGGAAAAAATTTCCGGCAAAATTGAGGTCGAAAATCTCTATCCCAGCTGGCTGATATTTGGCGACGGTTTTCGCCGCAGCGCCACGTTCATTGCGATTCGGCGCGCGATATCGCTTGTCATCTCGCTTGTCGGCCTCGTTCTCACGCTGCCCCTGCTGCCCTTGATTGTCCTCGCCATCCGCCTCGATTCGAAAGGGCCCATACTCTACACCCAGACGCGTGTGGGCAAGGGCGGTCGGCTATTCAAAGTTATAAAGTTTCGTACCATGCGCGAGGATGCTGAAGCGGAGAGCGGTCCGCGTTGGGCCGGCGATAAGGATTCACGGGTTACCCGTGTGGGCAGGTTCCTCCGAGCCTCGCGTCTCGATGAGATTCCGCAGTTGTGGTGCGTGCTCAAAGGCGAGATGGCATTCGTGGGCCCACGTCCTGAGCGTCCGGAATTCATCGATTGGCTCTCTAAAGAAATCCCCTATTACGGCGTTCGCCATATGGTGCGCCCCGGCGTCACCGGATGGGCCCAGGTCAAATACAGGTACGGCAGCACCGTCGACGATGCCCGAGAAAAACTGCAATACGACTTGTTCTACATCAAGAACGCGTCGATTGGTCTGGATTTGCTGATCATGTTCCAGACCGTCAAGACCGTGCTTCTGGGCCGGGGTGCCCAATAAATGATCGCAATAGCAAGCGCAATAGCCATCAAAATGAAATTCGTTTTTTGGTGTGCCGCTGCGCTCGTCGGCTACTCGTATCTCGGCTACCCCGCATGGCTATGGCTGCGCAGTCGATGCTCTCCACGGCCGGTTCGCCGTGGTTCGAGCGCGCTGTCGGTTTCAGCCGTGATGGTGGTCCGCAATGAGGAAGCCGTCATCGCGGGCAAGCTGGAAAATCTGCTGACGCTCGACTACCCGCAAGACAAGCTCGAAGTTATCGTCGTCTCCGATGGTTCAAACGATGGCACGCCGGCGATTCTAAGCGAATACGCACAAGATTCGCGAGTACGAGTTTTGAAGAAACCGGTATCCGAGGGTAAAGCAGCCGGTCTCAATGATGCAGTCAAACTTGCGAATGGCGAGGTTCTGTTATTTACCGACGCCCGCCAACAAATCGAATTTCATGCTCTCCGTTTTCTGATCGAAAATTTCGCTGATACGGAAGTTGGCGCTGCCAGCGGTGAACTGATGCTGGGCGATCCAACCACAGGCGAAACTGGCAAGGGGATGGGGTTTTATTGGCGGATCGAGAAAAAGATTCGCGAACTCGAGTCTGCCAGCGGATCCGTCGCCGGCGCCACAGGTGCGATCTATTGCGCGCGCCACAGTCTGCTAAACGCATCGCCTTTGCCTCAGGGCACCATCCTCGATGATGTTCTCTTGCCGATGCAGATCGGGCGCATGGGATATCGCGTGATCTTCGATTCCCGAGCCCGTGCCTGGGATTTACCGGATTTAGGTGATGAGCGTGAGTTTTCCCGCAAGGTTCGCACCCTGAGCGGCAACTATCAACTCTTGCAGCTTGCTCCGTGGCTGCTCAGTTCTCAGAATCCAATTCGATTCGAATTTCTGAGCCACAAACTCTCGCGGTTAGCGGTTCCATTTGCTTTAGTTGCACTTCTGATTTCGTCTATCTTTCTGTCCCAGCCGTTTTACCGCGCTGCACTTGTGCTGCAGTTGGCATTTTATGTTCTCAGTCTGGCTGCGCTCGTGGGGGTTAAGATCGGCCCACTTTCGCGCCTAGCCGATCCTGCTCGAACTTTCGTGGTGTTGAATTCCGCCGCCTTAGTCGCCTTCGTCAACTTCGTCATCGGCAGAAAGGCTGTGTGGATTCGCTAACTCGGCCATGAAAATTCTCTGGGTCAAAGCCGATAAGCTTCTCCCCGTCCAGAATGGCGGCAATATTCGCACGTACCATGTCTTGCGATATCTGTCCGAGTGTCATCAGCTAACGTTTTACTCATACTATGCTGGAGCTCCCGACCCGGATTATGAGAACGAACTGCAGCGGCAATTGCCCGGTGCGGTAGCCCTCTGCACTGGCAAGCCCGAACTTTCCGGGGCCGCGCGCGGCCTCGATTATTTGGCTCACCTGCGCGCCCAGCCGCCTTATGCGGTCAGCCGCTTTGCGCACCCTAAAGTTCAGAAGCAGCTTCAATCCTGGTTCCGCGAGCAAAGTTTCGACGTGGCCGTCTGCGACTTCCTCGACGCTGCCGTCAACTTTCCAGGCAATCTGAACATCCCCAGCGTGCTTTTCCAGCATAATGTCGAAAGCGAAATCTGGCGCCGCCACGCTGCCACCGCCGCCAATCCAGCAAAGAAAATGATGTATCAGATGGAATTCCGGAAGATGCTTCGCTACGAGCGCGCTGCCATCTGCAAGTTCCAGCATGTGATCGCCGTCTCCGAAAATGATCGCGCCCTGATGATGAAATGGATCGATGGGAGATCGCGTCACCGTCATTCCCACCGGAGTCGATCTGACACAGTATCGGCCCGCCTCCGCGCATGCCGACCCAAATCGGCTCGGCTGCATCCCCGCCGACTCGTCACCTTTATTGGCGCCATGGATTGGGAGCCAAATGTCGATGGCGTCGAATATTTTTGTGCCGAGGTGTGGCCTCTGATCAAGGCTGAAGTGCCAGCGGCGCGATTCCGCATCGTCGGCCGCAATCCCGACCGGCGCGTACAAAAATGGGCATCGAATTCGAATAATAACAACGGCTCGATCGAGGTGACCGGCCGCGTGCAATCGGTCCTCGACCATCTGCACCAATCTGCCGTCGTGGTTGTCCCCTTGCGCATCGGAGGGGGAACGAGGCTGAAGATCTACGAGGCGATGGCGACCGCGAAGGCGGTAGTTTCAACCACCGTTGGCGCAGAAGGTTTGGATGTTCATCATGGCCGCGACATCATGTTGGCCGACAATCCCCATTCTTTTGCGCAAGCGGTGATTATGTTTTTGAAAGACCACCAGTTGCGATGCCGCTATGAAAAAGCTGCTGCCGAAACCGCCGCCCGCTATGATTGGCCGGCAATCGGCGAGCGCTTCAGCGAGATTTTGCAATCGGTAACAGAAAATAAAGTTCTAGCCGCGCGTGGCGGAAGCGGAATTCGTATTAGGGCATCGCTTTAGCGTAAGGGTGGTCAGGCAGTTGTTGATTAATTGTCGTCTTCGTCATCGGCGTCCCGCTTCCGGCGACTAATGACGAACGACCAACAAAGATAACCAAGAGGAATTTGTGGCCATAGGCGATAACGGCAATTCGGCACCGGCCGATGTTTTCGGAAGGCGCAAAACCTTCCCAGCCGCGGACCCGACGAGGAAGGCATTCTTCTGGCTCAGCGCCTTCTTCGTGGTCTATTGTGCTCGCCCGGAAGACTGGATTCCCGGCCTTACCTATCTCCCGCTCGCCAAGATCACGGCTATCCTTGCCATGTGGGGCCTGTTTACCAGTCTCGGTAAAACCAAACGAACATTCAAAGATCTTCCCACGGAGGCAAGGCTTCTCCTGATCATGATCATCCTCTTCTACGTGGGAGGATTTCTGTCTCCGGTCTGGCGAGGGGGTGCGGTCAATCGCACCATCGATTATTCCAAGATCTATATTGCCTGGATACTGGTCTTTTTGCTCATCACCACCTTCGACCGCCTGCGTCGAATCATTTTCATTCAGGTATTTTCTGTGGTCGTGATTTGCGCCGTGGCTCTGGTCAAAGGACATAGCACGGCCCGTCTCGATGGTGTGCTCGGCGGCATCTACTCCAATCCGAACGATCTAGCATTTGCCGTTGTTCTATCGCTGCCGTTTGCGCTGGCTTTCATGGTCACTGCGCGGAATACGGCGATTAAAGTTGGTTGGCTCTTAGGAATGCTGGTTATGGCAGTGGCCATTTTTATGACCGCATCCCGCGCCGGTTTCATTGATCTGGTCATTTCCTTCAGCGTAGCTCTTTACTATTTCGCGATCAAAGGGAAGCGGCCATACCTGATCGTGGCGACTGGCCTCATCGGTTTGGTGGTAATGATCTCCGCCGGCGGGAAACTCTATGATCGCTTCACTGCCTTGTCCGGCAACAGCACTACCGATCAGTCCGCCTACGGGTCGTACGAAGATCGCAAATACCTCATGTTACGCGCCATCGATGCCATCGAAACCTATCCCATCTTTGGCATCGGACTGCGCAACTTTCCCACTTGGTCGCTGATCTGGCACGACGTGCACATGACCTATCTTCAGGTCGCCGCCGAGGGTGGCGTTGCCGTCCTTGTCATCTACCTCATGTTTTTCTTGCGCGGTTTTAAGAATCTTAAGATGCTGCGACAAACGAAAAATCTGGATCCCGACATAGTCTTATTCATCGGCGCCTTGCAAAGTTCGCTGGTCGGTTTCGTTGTAGGGGCGTGCTTCGCTCCCGAGGCTTACCAGTATTTCCCGTATTTCGCTGTTGCTTTTACCGCAACCCTGTTGCAAACAGTCAGGGAACAGCAACAACAAGGACCCGGCTCGGCCATCCGGCCGCCCAAAAAGCCGCGTCACTTCCTGGAGGTTTATGCCCATCACGGAACAGCCGGTGCAGTCTCCCCTGTCCGCTGAGTTCCAGGCAATTCTGCGTTGCCTGAGTTGTAGCTCGAATCTCGACGCTGACGGCGCAAGCGGATTCCTCTGCCCGGCGTGCAAACGTGCCTATCCAAATGTGGACGGTATCGCACGCTTTGTCGACGCTCAGCATTACGCCGCCAGTTTCGGTTATCAATGGCATCGTTATCAAAAAACCCAGCTCGATAGTGATAAAGATGAACTCCCCGAGTCCGAACGGCATTTCCTGGCGAAAACCGCGCTTCGTCCCGAAGACCTCAAAGGCAAACTGGTTTTCGATGTAGGCTGCGGCATGGGACGCTTCGCCGAGGTCGCCACGCGCTGGGGAGCACGCGTGGTAGGCGTGGACCTAAGCGCTGCCGCCGAAGTTGCGGCCAAGAATTTAGCCGACCGAGATTTTGTAGCGTTTCAGGCCGACGTTTTCGCATTGCCCTTCGCTCCTGAAAGTTTCGACGTAATCTACAGCATAGGAGTTCTCCACCACACGCCCGATTGCGAAGCCGCGGTCAAGACGCTGGATAAATATCTAAAGCCCGGCGGTCTTCTAGTAGTCTGGCTCTATAGCGGATACAACAAGTGGTACCGCTTCAGCGATTTTTGGCGCCGTTACACGCACAAGATGAAGCCGGAAACCCTGCATCGCATTCTGAAAGTCGCTGTCCCGTTTTTCTACAGATCTGCAGCAGGGCCTTGAGGCATAGTTCCGCTAGTCGGCCGTCCAGCCGCGGGTTTGGTCCATCATGTATTTCCCGTGAACCGCCAGAAAGATCCGGAAGCTCGGATGCTGGATACCTTTGACTGGTATTCTCCCAAATACCAATCGAAGCACACCTATGAGCAGGTATTTCAGATGGTATGAAGCGATGGGCATGGAAGATATGCGAGTAGGCGAGACTCTCGATCGCCGTCAGAGGTCGCAAACCGCAGAGAGCACGCTAAGGATTTCGGGCGAAGTTCAGATTTACATGGATCTAAAAAATAAATTCGCCTACGCGAGAAAAGTTCTGCCCTTCGGCAACTTTGCGTGCGCTGACCTGGACACCAAAGGGCCCGGTGCATCTGATTATCGCCCTAGCCGACCACTTCGAACCCGCGATCGTCCCTGAAGACGGCCAGAAGCGAGCCCCGCGCGTCGAGCAGGAGCGGCGCCTTGAATGGTGGGCGCAGGAATATCCGAAAGTAGCCGACAACTGGCGAGACCACGACGGCCGACCGCTAGTTCACACTTACTTCTATCCCGCCGAGCAATACGATGAAGGCCTGCGTCGAGATGCTGAGCCGATCACTGCCACGCCGGCTGGGGAGAAATCGAGATCCATCTGCACCACGGTATCCCGCATCCTGATACTGCCGATAACACGCGGCGCGTGATCACCGAATTCCGCGACCAGTTGGCTTTCCGCCACCATTGCCTGGCGGTAGAAGAAGGTTCGGCTTCTCCCCGCTACGCATTCGTTCACGGAAATTTTGCCCTGGCCAACTCCGCCGGCAGGCCGCTACTGCGGCGTAGATTCTGAAATGCAGATCTTATCCGACACCGGCTGCTACGCGGACCTGACAATGCCAAGTGCTCCATGGGATGCGGCTCAAATTGGAAAAATAAATTCTGTCTATGAATGCTCTCTACCGCTAAACCACGTAGCACCACATCGCCAGGGCCGCGACTTGGTTGCCGGGCAGCGTGCCCAAAAAGTTTCCGTTGATTGTGCAGGGTCCGCTGATCATCGATCTCAAGCGCGCCTTTCGTTCAGGCCGCCCAGCGTTCGACAACGGAACCTTCACCAAAGCCATTCCTCCGACGATCCACCGCCTGTCGCTCTGGAAGCAAGCCCATGTGAGCGTACAAGGCCGTCCTGATTGGCTATTTATCAAATTACACTGCCACGGCATGGACCCAACTCAGAAAGACGCTTTAATAGGCGACAGCTTTCATGCAACTTTCTGGCTGAATTAGTCGGTGGCGCCGCCGACAGAAAAGAAATGTTGCATTTTGTCACCGCGCGTGAGATGACGAATATTTTGCTAGCCGCCTGCGACGGTCGCGGCGGCAATCCCGGCGACTATCGCGATTATCGCTTCAAACATTTTTCAGAAATGAGGTCGCGCGAGGAAAAATCTGCTTCAATGCCTGTGGCGTCGAAGAGATAAGCTTCGGAATTAAGCTTCGAAGATATAAAAGATATAAAGGACAGAGTAAGACCATGTGTGGTATCGCCGGAGTGGTGAGCACAACTCGCGAAAGCAACATCAGCGAAGCTCTTGTGCACCACATGTGCGAGCAAATCGTCTACCGCGGCCCCGATGACGAAGGCCTCTACGTCGCCGATGGCGCCGGCGCTGGGCATGCGCCGCCTTAGCATCATCGATCTCGCCGGAGGCCATCAGCCAGTCTTTAACGAAGACCGCACCGCATGGACCGTCTTCAACGGCGAGATCTATAATTTTCCCGAACTCCGTCCCGAACTGGAAAGCAGAGGACATCAGTTCCGAACGCACAGCGACACCGAAGTCATCATTCATCAATACGAAGAAACGGGCGCCGACTGCGTCAACAAACTGCGAGGCATGTTCGCGCTAGCCATTTACGACAAGACTAAACGCAAATTGATTCTTGCCCGCGACCGCCTGGGCAAAAAGCCGCTGCATTACGCGCTGCACAAAGGAAATCTCTATTTCGCTTCCGAAATAAAATCGATCCTTGCGGTCGTACCCGAACTTGCCGAAGTCAATTCGCAAGGCCTTCTCGAATATCTCTATTATGGATACGTCCCCGATTCCACCTGTGTATTCACCGGAATTCACAAGCTTCCCGCAGGACATCTGCTGGAATTTGAGAATGGAAAGATAACCATCCGCCAATATTGGGACCTTCCCGCATACAACACGCACACCCCAAAGAGCGAGGAAGAATGTCTCGAAGAATTAGAGCATCGTCTGTTTGAAGCAACAAAGATTCGTCTCATCTCCGACGTTCCGCTAGGCGCGTTCCTCAGCGGAGGCATCGATTCTTCGACGGTTGTTGCGCTGATGGCGCGCGCCAGTTCCGGACCGGTGAAGACTTTCTCAATCGGTTTCAAAAAAGACGATTTCAACGAAGCCAAATGGGCGCGAATCGTCGCCAACAAATTCGGCACCGAGCATCACGAGATGATTCTCGAGCCCGACGTGGTCCAGACCGTCGAGCATCTCACCAGTTCACTGGAAGAGCCTTTCGGCGATTCATCGATGTTGCCCACGTACTACGTTTCTCAAATGGCGCGCCAGCACGTTACCGTAGCTCTTTCGGGCGATGGCGGCGACGAAATGTTTGGCGGATACGATCGTTACCGCATTCATGCCGGACGCCGCATTTTCGAACGCATCCCCGCGTGGGCCCGCAAGTTTTATCGCGATCACGTTTTTCCACGCATGCCCAATGGTATGCGTGGACGCGCCTACAGCTACAACGCCTCATTGCCGTGGCAGGAGCGCTACGTCGACCAGCTTTCATTCCTTCCATCTTTTGAGCGTGACACGCCCATCCTTTCGCAAGATTTTCGGGAAATCCTGAAACGCAGCGAAGATCCCGGCAATGCTTTACGCCGTCACTTCGCCAAAACGCCCGCCAAGGATCCAGTTGACCAACTTCTCTACGTCGATACCAAGACCTACCTGGTCGGCGACATCCTCACCAAGGTCGATCGCATGAGCATGTTGAATTCGCTCGAAGTTCGCGTTCCCATCCTCGATCACGTCTTCGTCGAGTGGGTTACCGGACTGCCTTCCGCATGGAAGTTGCGCGGCAATCGGCAGAAATATATCTTCCGAAAACTGGCGGAGCGCGTAGGCGTGCCACGCGAAGCGATTTATCGCCAAAAACAAGGATTCACTCTCCCGCTAACTTACTGGATGCGAAACGAACTCAAGGAGAGGTTGATGATCCTGCTCGAACCACGCACCCTCGATCGCGGATACTTTGTCGCGTCCGGAGTTCGTAAATTAATGGACGATCACCTTGTCCGAGGCCGGGGAAACACTGCGCGTATCTGGCGTCTGCTGATGTTTGAACTCTGGCATCGTAACTTCCTGGAGAAATACATCAAGCCTGCCGGGCTGTTCTCTTTACCCGCTGTCGCCGACTCGCGCCGCCGCGCGCCCACTTCCGCCGCAACGCTCGCCTCCGCACCGGTCGGAGGATGACAAGGTGCAAGCGACCGATCCTGCCAGCCTTACAACCACGCCCCCACGTCCTCTCCAGCTGTCCGATCACCCGATCAGCCTCTTTCTAATGGTCAATACCTTCGAGACGGGAGGATCTGAACGCCAGTTCACCGTCTTGGCTCAAAACCTTAAGTCGCCACAATTCGAAGCTCATCTCGGTTGCATCAGCCGGATTGGTCCACTCGCACATCACTTCCCAGACACCCAGGAATTTCCCCTCGGCGGCAGCCTGTACAAATGGCAGTCGCTGCGCACGCGCCTCAACCTAAGCCGCCATCTGCGCCACCATCACGTGCACGTCGCGCACGCCTTCGATTTCTACACCAACCTCACTTTAATTCCCGCCGCCAGGTTGGCCCGCGTTCCGGTAGTTATCGGCAGTCATCGCCAACTTGGAGATCTGCTGACCGCCGCGCAGTTCCGTGCCCAGGCCATCGCGTTTCGCTGGTGCGATGCAGTTGTTTGCAATTCGCAAGCTGCTGCCGATCGTCTGATAGCAAAAGGTTTTTCGCGCTGACAAAATTGCAGTAATCGGAAACGCCCTGCCAACCGAAGCTATGATCGCAGCAACGCCCGCTCTGCCCAAGCGTCCCGGCGTCGTCCGCGTAGGCATGGTCGCGCGAATGAATCATCGCTACAAGAATCAGTCCGGATTTATGCGCATCGCAGCCCAAATCCAGCAGCGCATGACGAATGTGGAGTTTGTCCTGGTTGGAGACGGCCCGTTGCGCGCCGAATTAGAAAGTGAGGCAACAAGCCTCGGCCTGGGCGACTCCGCGATCTTCCTCGGCGATCGCCAGGATATTCCGGCCGTCCTTGCTTCGCTCGACGTCGCTGTCAACACTTCCCATTCCGAAAGTTTGTCAAACGTGATTCTAGAAGCCATGGCCGCTGGCCTGCCAGTGGTCGCTTACAATGTGGGCGGAAACTCTGAACTGCTAAATCACGAGCGAGGAGCCCTCATCCCTTTCGGCAACGAAACCCACTTCGCCGAGACCATCCAGAAACTTTTGTGCGATTCTACGCTCCGCGAACGGCTTGGCAGGAATGCGAGGAACTTCGCGCAAGAACATTTCAGCCTTGAGAAAGTGCGCCAGCAGTACGTGGAACTCTACCTCAACCTTCTCAGCAAAAAGCATCGAAGGCATTCGGCCGCATGAGCGACCGTACCCAGCGACTGCGAGTAGCCATAGTCGCGCCCAGCCTGCGCTATGTAGGAGGACAATCTGCCGAAGCCGATCTGCTCCGCCGGCATTGGGGGGGCGACCGCAATGTCGATATCAGCTTCATCGCCGTTGATCCGGCGCTACCGCGCGCTTTATCGTGGGCGGAAAACATTCCAGGCCTGAGAACGATTCTGCGTGAGCCTATTTATTTCTGGCGTCTTTGGCGCGGTCTAAGAAATGTGCAAGTGGCGCACATTTTCTCCGCATCCTATTGGTCGTTTCTGCTGGCTCCCGCGCCCGCGTGGTTCATTGCAAAGATGCGTGGTTGCAAGGCCATGATCAACTACCACAGCGGAGAGGCCCGCGATCACCTCCGCCGTTTTCGCTCCGCTAAGTTTGTTCTCTCTCGCGTCGATAAAATCATCGTTCCTTCCGGCTACCTGGTCGATGTTTTTCGAGAATTCGAGTTAGCGGCATCGGCAGTTCCGAACATCGTCGATTTCACCCAATTCCGCTATCGCCAGCGCACTCCGCTGCTGCCAAATCTGATCTGCACCCGCGGTTTCTCCGAGTACTACAGCGTCGATGTAGTAATCCGAGCCTTTGCCGAGGTAAAGAAGGAGTATCCCGATGCGAAGCTTGATCTGGTGGGCGATGGCCCACTCGAAGGCAATATTCGCAGCTTGGTTAGAGACTTGAATTTGACCGGCGTCAACTTCACTGGCGTAGTCTCGCGCCAAAAGATAGGTAAATATTACGATCAAGCCGACATCTTCATCAATGCCTCGTGGCTGGACAACATGCCACTTTCGATCATCGAAGCCTTCGCCTCGGGCACTCCCGTAGTCACGACTTCGCCGGAGTGCATGCCTTATTTGGTCCAACACGAACGCACCGGATTACTCTCGCCCGTGGGCGAGCACGAATCGCTCGCTGCAAATGTTATTCGACTGTTGCGCGACCCAGCGCTGGCAGCGCGTTTAGCGCAGAACGCCCGTGACGAATCACGAAACTACACGTGGGATGTCGCCCGCGAACAGTGGCTCGAGGCTTATCGCGAAATGGTCTAATTCGTTCTGTGAACCTACTTCCCGAAAACCTGCATTGAGCCACTCACCTCTGCTTCTGAGGCCACACGATCGTTATTACCAACGCGACTGCGATTCCCAGCGAGACCTCAAGAAAGCGATGCCAACCGATAATCCATGGAGGACGATTATGTGGAATCAGCAGAACGATACTTAGCGTAATTCCGGCAAAGCGGTAAGCGCCTCCGACGCGAAGTAAAAATGCGAGCAAGCCGCAAAGCAAGATCCCGAAAGCATAAATGAATGCATTCGGAGGAAAAAAGGTAGCGAAAGTCGCGCCTAGCGCCGCCCCCAGAGCGGTCCCCACAAATCGCTGCCATCCCAGCGTCATTGGAGGCACGGTGGATTGAACTATGACGATGGTCGAGATTGGCGCCCAATAAAATTCCGGCATTTTAAAAAGCCGAGCCAGAAGCAGCGCAATGACGGCGCCGAGAGTAGTCCGTAGCGAGTCGATAAGACAATCGCGGTCTAGTCCTGAAAAAATCCCTTCTCGCGCCATCAGTCCTCCGAAACCGCGTCCAGCACCAATTGTTGTGTCGAACGATTTTACTGGCAACTGGGAACTGGTTCTTTGTGTTATTCTCTTTCCCGTACCTCGCGGGACCCGCGCGCTGAGCTCAATCCAGTTGAGCAGCGCCAGCGAAAATGAGGGTTCCTACCTACGTCCTTCCTCGCAAGGGTCGTGGATGGAGGCGATGCGAGCACACCGGAAGTGTGTGCCAATCGTCTTCATGACACGCACTGTCCGGAACCAATTCACGAACCTATTTCGAAACGAGGAGAAACCATGCAGATCAAGAAACTCACGCCCAACCTAGTTGTCCGCAACGTCGAAGCCAGCCTCAAGTTCTATCGCGAGATACTCGGACTGGAGAAGGCGTTTAGCGTTCCCGATGAATCGCCTTACATTTTTGCGGCGGTGTCGAATGGCGCAATCGAGATCTTTTTTAACGATCAAAAGACGGTTGCCGCCGAACTGCCGAAGCTTGCTGCAAACATTGGCGGAAGCTTCACTCTCTACATGGAAGTGGACAGCTTGCAAGCCGTTCTCGATCGCGTGCAGAAAGCTGGAGCGAAAGTTTCGATGCCAGTTACTGAGCAGTTTTATGGCATGAGGGAATTCGCTTTTGAAGATGGAGATGGATTCACTATCACCATCGCAGAGAAGGTGGGATGAGAATCGGGTTTCCGGCGTTCTCGTGTGGTGACGGTTGTGCGCCCAACTGTAACGGGGCAAGTTTCGTCACCACACGCACTTCGGGTTCATGACAGGCATGGATCGTTGACATTCCCACTCTGAGACGGTTGAGTGCAGTTGTTCAGAGTCGTTGTGTTTGTGGGTGCAGCGCAGCGCTTCGGCGCTGCGATAAGGTTCGCTCTCAGCAGACGGCTTTAGCCGCTGAGGTCAACATGGCTGCGCCATATCGGGGAAACCGCTCGGCTCCAGCACTTTCTTATTTCCGCTGCGACCTTTCAAATTCAGGAGGCTCTTTCAATCGTGCGCAGCAGCTGGCAGGTTTTTTGTGCAGGTCCTTTTGATTACAGAGAGCAATGCAAATATTTTCTCCCGATCACCATTCTGGTGGAGTGCGTGTCTTCAAAATAGGGCAGGGGATTTCGCCGGTCGACAGTACTTCGTCCGAGTAACACTGAGTTCCTACGGGAGTCTGGCTCACGTGGCCAAAAGCTAACATTCTTGATCGCGATCCGCCAGCATCCGCTCTGAATGCCCGTTGACCCTTGATGTGCCGGCAACTTGGTCTGGAATGTATGCCACTTTCAGGTCACTGATCAGTTGTCAATGTACCCCCCTTATTCGGTAAATCGCGAATCATTGCCTCAGCTCGCGCTTGGCGGCAAAGTCTTCAAAGGACAATAGTTATAGGTAGAGTCTTGATCGTAGGATAGTTAGGGTTGTTACTTCCTTATCTGCCGGTTGGTCACGGCTGGCGCGCGAGTTATAAGTGCTTAGGCCGCAGCCCTTATCTATTTCGTTTGTCTTTATTTTTATTATAAGCCGCGTTCCAAGTCCTTTGCTGACTGCGATTGGAGCTCTCAGGCAATAGCCTTGTGCGTCAGCGGGGTTCCCCCCTAACTCCGCATTGCGCGACTTTAGATTGGCACCCTCGGCGAGATATGGCGCACCCAGATATAGGCGCTACATTAAGTCGGGCACCTTCACGAGAAAAATCTCAGCAATAGCGATTTTGCTGTTCGAAATCTCACGGCAGGCCGGCATGGTAAGGCAAAGCTCGCTCTGCAGATCGGTGTGGTTCCCACTCTAAGCGCAAAACGCGACTTTGAATGGGCACCCTCCTAGAAGCGAGATTTAAACAGCGCGACGTTAGGAATGGGGCATCCTCGGGTGGTGGCGCATCTGGCACACTAGCTTCGATGGCTACGGTAACAGGTCTGATTCCCACTTTCTCTACGAGCGGCGAAACAGTGCCTTCGAGCAAGGCAACAAAAGTGTCTAATGTTTTGCGGGCGTCGCCGATCAAGTAATAAAAGGCATCCCAATGATCGCTATCCTCTCCATCGTGATTCGGGATCACGTATTGAAAACTGCTCGCGGATTGCAATTCGCGATAGGCGCTGGAGGCGCGGGTCTCGATGTTTTCCAGATCCGGAGCCGACAGTTCTCCTTTTTGACGCCGAGTACGGCGGAAGAGCTTGCGTCGCATGATGTCGGTGAGAAGATCTGGAAGCGACAGGTTGCGCTCCGGCGCCTTCAGATAAATAATTTCTTCCTTTGAAAGCGGCGAAATAAAAATACTTAGGCGGTTGAAGTCCGCAAGAGCAGGGTGCGTCATCAGCGCCTCGGAAACATGCGTATTTCCTTCGTAAATTACATCGCCACGGCGAAGCAATGAATCGAGTTCGTGAAAATCGAGTGCGTGCAGGTCGCTGCGCGCCTTAAGTACGGCATATCGGTTGTCGGACTTTAGGGCTTCTATTTGAGATCGTGTGCGGAAATGAAAGTCGACGCCATCGAGTTCTCCGGGGCGCGGGCTGCGGCTGTTAAGGAGCACCAGTCTGTGCAGGCGGGCGTGCAGATGCGGATAGAACTTGCCGAGGGACCGGAAAAGCGGGGTTTTTCCGACACAAGAAGGGCCGCTGAGAATCACGAGGCGTCCATTCTCGCGGTCAGACATTGCTTTGCACCTTCGAGGAATGATAGGAGAAAGGCGGCGAATCGCACCAGTCGGCATGTTTCTGCCGCGACTTTCGGCGGGGTGGCGGTCTCAATTACCGGGCTGAGGTGCTGCGCGACCCTATAGCTAACATACAAAAGCCCCGCTCGTTGCTTTTTGCTCTTTGCTCTTTGGAGCTGCAACTTGAGCGGGGCTTCGATTTGGTGTCAGTGTTTCGCGGGCGAGGACGCCCGCTCCACACGATTCAACTCTTACGCGTTTAGTACATGTCGCCCATGCCGCCGCCGTGGCCGCCTGGCATTGGAGCGTTCTTCTTTTCTTCTGGGATCTCCGCTACCAGGGCTTCGGTGGTGAGCATCAATGCGGCGATTGAACCGGCATTGGTAAGTGCGGTGCGCACTACCTTGGTCGGATCGAGGACGCCTGCCTTGACCAGGTCTTCATAATCGCCGGTCAGAGCGTTGTAGCCGTAGTTGTTGTCTTTCGAGTCGTGGATCTTGCCGATTACGATTGCACCTTCTTCGCCGGCGTTCTCGGCGATCTGGCGCAAGGGCTCGGTGATGGCGCGCTTCACGATGTTGACACCGATCTGCTCGTCACCTTCGAGCTTCAGCCTGTCTAGAGCTGCAACGCAACGCGCGAGAGCTACGCCGCCGCCGGGGACAATGCCTTCCTCGACTGCTGCGCGGGTGGCGTGCATGGCATCTTCCACGCGGGCTTTCTTCTCTTTCATTTCGGTTTCGGTCGCGGCCCCCACTTTGATTACCGCGACGCCGCCGACCAACTTCGCCAACCGCTCCTGCAACTTCTCGCGGTCGTAGTCGCTGGTGGTCTTTTCGATCTGGCCACGAATTTCTTTTACGCGGCCCTGGACATCACCGGGCTTACCTTTGCCTTCGACTATGGTGGTGTTGTCCTTGTCGATGGTGACCTTCTTGGCCTGGCCGAGATCGGCTAGCTGCACGTTCTCCAGCTTGATGCCGAGGTCTTCGGTGATGGCTTTGCCGCCGGTCAGGATTGCGATGTCCTGCAGCATGGCCTTGCGACGATCGCCGAAGCCAGGAGCCTTGACGGCTGAGACTTGGAGCGTGCCACGCAGTTTGTTGACTACGAGGGTTGCCAGCGCTTCGCCTTCCACGTCCTCAGCGATGATGAGGAGCGGCTTGCCGCCCTTGGCGATCTGCTCGAGCAATGGGAGCAGGTCTTTCATTGAGCTGATTTTCTTTTCGTGGATGAGGATGTAGGCGTTCTCCTGGACGGATTCCATGCGCTCGGGATCGGTGACGAAATAAGGAGAGAGATAGCCGCGATCGAATTGCATGCCTTCGACTACGTCTAACTGGGTCTCAAGGGTCTTCGACTCTTCGACGGTGATGACGCCATCCTTGCCGACCTTTTTCATGGCTTCGGCGATGATCTTGCCGATGGTCTCGTCGTTGTTGGCCGAGATCGTGCCTACCTGGGCGATCATCTCGCCGGAGACGGGCTTGCTCAGTTTGTCTAACTCGCCCTTCTCGTGATTACCTTCCTTGTCTAACTTGCCGGTGATGAGAGTCACTGCCTTCTCGATGCCGCGCTTCATGGCCATCGGATTCGCGCCAGCAGCAACGGTTTTGACGCCCTCGCGATAGATTGCCTGGGCCAGGACGGTGGCGGTGGTGGTGCCGTCGCCGGCCACGTCGGAGGTCTTGGAAGCGACTTCGCGGACCATCTGCGCTCCCATGTTCTCGAGGCCGTCTTTCAGTTCGATTTCCTTGGCCACGGTTACGCCGTCTTTGGTGATGGTCGGCGAACCGAATTTCTTCTCAATAACTACGTTGCGGCCCTTGGGGCCGAGAGTTACCTTCACAGCGTCAGCGAGTAAGTTGACGCCGCGGAGAATGGCCTGTCTCGACTCTTCTCCGTGAACAATTTGCTTTGCCATAACTGTTTGCTCCTTAAGATGTATGCAGGTCAGTGACCTGCGAGATTGAATTTCTCTTTGTCCCGAGCGATCGCGGTGGGGCAGATGCACCCGGCTTCGCTCGGGACGGTAACTTAGTTTCGTTAGCGCCGCGATCCAGCGGTTTCTTTCTTGGCTGCGCCGGTGAGGACGCCGAGTACTTCTTCTTCGCGCATGATGATGAAGTCTTCACCATCGATCTTGATTTCGGTGCCGGAATACTTGCCGAAGAGGATGCGGTCGCCTTCCTTCACATCGAGGGGACGGACCTTGCCTTCTTCGTTGATTTTGCCTTTGCCGGCGGAGACAACTTCTCCCTCCTGCGGTTTGTCTTTGGCGGAGTCGGGGATGATGATGCCGCCGCGGGTGGTGTCGGCTTCTTCCACGCGTCGGACCAGGATGCGGTCATGCAGCGGGGTGAATTTGGTAGCCATAGTTGCGTTACTCCTTTCAAGAGTGGTTGTTGGGTTAAATCGACTGAAGATTGCCCAGAAATTGGAATGTTAGCACTTGATGCTTACGAGTGCTAATTTTAAATATATGAGTGCGAGTTTGTCAAGTGGAGGGGAATAAAATCTGCTAAGTATATTATCATCAATCGCTTATATCGGATGATGCATATCGAAATTCGGATCAAATCGCGAGGAGATCCGAACGGAGTGGAACGCAACGACTCCCGCCCACTTCGATGAAGGGAATACTGCCATTTCTACTGGCGGCGGGCTGCTGATTTTACCTGTTGGGCTAAGAGGTAGGGACTACGCCCGAGGTTCGGCAGGCTTGCCAGCCCTCCGTCCTAGTCAAAAGTAGGTTCAAGGGGACGAATGGTGCAAGCATTGGAGGTTAGACCCAAAATGGAACTTGGGGTCATGGCAGTCGACATGCACCACGTTTGCATCATCTTCCGCACGGGGCGGGTTGGCCAGCCACGGAATTCCAGTAGAAGAACGGCAACGTTGCTGGCCGACTCTGTACCGTGTTGTCCGCCAAAGATGCTGAGGAGCGACAATGATGCCGGGCTTGAGCTGTGTCGAAAGCTGTCTTGGTTGCCATCTGCGTTGCCGTGGTTTTTTCTGCGACTTGTCGCCGGAATCGATTGAGGCGTTCAATCGAATAAAGCATGCCGCCGTGTTTCCCGAGCATGCGGTGGTTCTGGTTGAGGGGCAAAATCCGTGGGGAATTTTCATTCTCTGCCAGGGGCGGGTGAAGCTTTCGACTACCTCGCGCGAAGGCAAGACGTTAATCGTGCGAATCGCGGAAGCTGGTGAAGTGTTGGGATTGCACGCGGTAATTACCGGCGGCCCATACGAATTGACGGTCGAAACCATGCAGCCGTGCCAACTGAATTTTGTGGGACGGGACGACATGCTGCGTTTTCTGAAAGATTATGCGGATGCATCTCTCCACGCCAGCCAACATCTAGCTCGAGACTGTTCGGATGCCTACGGCGTGGTGCGCACGATCGGGCTGTCGCACTCGGTGTCAGAAAGGTTTGCGAGATTTTTGCTTGAAACCGCAGCGGAGGGCGAGGTCAGCAATGGAACGGTGCGCGTGCGGTTGGCGATGACGCATGAAGAGATTTCTCAGCTGGTCGGGACCAGCCGCGAGACCATCACGCGGCTGCTCTCCGAGTTCCGCCGAAATGAATTTGCGGAACTTAGAGGCTCGACTTTGATTATCCATAATCGTCCAGCACTCAGAAGCATGGTCCCAGGCGCGTAGGGGGAGAGTGCGGACGGTGGGTCCCGGCATCTTGCTAGATTATCTTCCGCCGCTGTCAGATGAAATTCTTCAGTTTGTGAGAGCGGGTAACGATCGGTGCTAAGCAGGATCCGGGCAAAATCTAGAATTCTGTGCGAATCGTCTTTGGAAAGAACCCAGCTTATTCCTGCTTTATAGGCCTTCTCCTCAAGAACCCGGTCCTTGAATGCGGTGAGCATTACAATAGAGGTCGTTGGGCAAATATCCTTCAGTTTGTGCGCAGTTTCCAAGCCATCCATGAAGGGCATACAAAAATCAAGCACGATAAAGTCAAGATGAAGGTGACGAGCCTTTTCAATGGCGTCGTTGCCATCAACGGCCTCGGCAGAGATGGTCCAATCGCCGTTCTGGGTTAGTAGGTTTCGTAGAACGCGGCGGCTCAATTCGCTGTCGTCGACGATCATGATTGACTTTGGCATGAGGACCTCAAATTCTGCGTAGTTAAAGTAATCATGCGTGGCAACTGGGTGTAATACCATACGGCTTTTTCCTGATTACTAATTAAGCTTACTTTCGTTCGTCTAACCGGGCTCATTTGGCAGGATAGTTGCGTTTTTCTGTGTAAGTTGAATATTCGGCAATGAAATGAGTTATGACGCAGTGTTGATTGGGGCAAAGGAGAGGGTAAGTGGGGGCAGAGCTCAGAAGTAATGGTCTAATTCGTACGGCTATTGTCCGGAGCTTAGCTACGTAGCCGCTTTGCAGATCGCATTTGCGAAGTAATCTGGCAAAATCTTGTATTGCCTAGGGGTATGTACACGTTATACTTACCGACGCCTGAAAAGACGGTACTTACAATCAGGCATCGGCCGCGGCGAAACGGGTTTCAGGCGGACGAGTGTTGCAGGATCAGCACATTGGGGACGCAGCGATTGAAGGAAAGCTGAAGAAGCTGGTGGCGCGTGCGCGGGATTTGCAGGCGGCAGAGACGCCGCGTCCCTAGCGGCCTTCACGCGGACGCAACATCTACAAGGATTCGGTTAGTTGGCATAAGTCCTTGCCTCGCACACATGTTTGCTTCACAGATCTTCGTTTCACAGATCTGGTTTTATCGATCTTCGCTTTACGAATCTTGCGTTACTGCGCGTAGCTTGTTTTTGCCCACGGTTTTAAAATGTCGACTATGAAGAAAAGTCTTTGGATTGTGGGTGCGTGATCCTCATGCTTGGGTTTGGGAAGCGGGGCTGGCGAGAGCGTGGCAGTATGACGAAACTGAACGGCCGATGTCGCAATTGCGATTTGTAGTGCTTAAAGACTACAACGGCAAGCCGGTCAGGAATGCGGCGGTGGTGATACATCCGGTGAACCGGAACGGGCAGCAGAGCAAAGGCGGGATGGAGTTAAAGACGGACAACGATGGGCGAACGAACATTGATGGGATTCCGTATGGTCCGTTGCGGGTGCAGGTTCTGGCGTCGGGGTTCCAGACGTATGGGCAGGACTACCAGATTGATAAACCGGAGCTGGAGATCACGGTGAAGCTCAAACGGCCGGGGCCGCAGTACTCTGCGTCTGGGGACACGAAGAAGCCTGACGAATCGAAACCGCCTGAGCAGAAACCGCAGTAGTGCGATGTATTCAAGACCAGGGGGTTTGCGTTTTTCAATCATCACCAGAGCTCGTATTTGTTTTAACAACATCAAATGATGCGAGTGAGCTTGCCTATGAGAATGAAAGTTTCGATTGCATTTCTATTGCACTATCGTTGGTGCTGGCGTGTGGATTGGCTCGATTGGTTCGGGCTCAGGAGGACGAGGGACCAGTGTCGAGTTTGCGGTTTGTCGTCGTTCGCGACTCCGATGGGAAGCCGGTGAAGAATGCGCAAGTGGTGCTGCATCCCGTGAAACGCAAGGGCAAGCAGTCAGACGACGAGATGGAGCTGAAGACGGATATGGAAGGGAAGACGACTGTTGACGGGATTCCGTATGGTCCGTTGCGAGTGCAGGTTCTGGCGCCGCATTTCCAGACTTTTGGGGAAGACTACGAGGTCAACAAGGCGCAGATAGAGATTACGGTGAAGCTGAAACATCCGGGCGATCAGTACTCGATATATGAGAATCACCCGGACGACAAGAAGCCTCAGTAAGTGGCGCGCAATAAGATAGCGAGGTAAGGGTATTTGTGGTGACACGGGGAGCTGAGAGGCCTAGAATCTCGTGCCATGGGTTTGCAGGAACTAACTGTCGAGCGCCATGAAGGGGTGGCGGACGATCAGCGGATTCTGTTGCTGCGCGGGCCGATCACGATCGAAACAGCGCCGCAATTCGACCGCGCGGTGCGGCATGAGAGCGCGGACACGATGATTCTGGATCTGTCGGATGTCCCGTATATCGATTCTGTGGGATTAGGGTCGCTGGTGGCGGCGAGCGTGTCGCATCAGAAAAAGGGAAGGTATCTGGTATTGACGGGAATGAAGCCGCGGGTGCGGAAGATCATGGAAATTACTAAGGTAAATGACTTCTTCCTGACTTTTGGCACGACGTGGGAGGCGGTGGAAGCGCTGGCCAACACTGGAACGGCGTGATGGGCCAGGTGCTAAAGGGTTTTTCGCGGGTGGGCGCGGCCGCGCCACACGGGTTCGTGAATCGAAAAGGCTGCCATACCATCTAAACGACATTGCTCGCGTCTCGCCCTGTGCACTGTAGCCTATGAATCTTCTTTACCGGTATTCCAGGCAATACTGGGGACTGTTTGCGGTTGCGCTTTTGCTGGCCGCGACCAACCAGATATTCTCGCTTCTTGATCCGCTAATTTTTCGTCATGTAATCGATAGTTACGCAACCAAGCCTCATCTCTACACCCAAACACAATTCATACGCGGGGCAGGACTCCTGATGCTGGCGGCGGTGGGAGTAGCTTTTGTGTCGCGGGTGGCGAAAAATTTCCAGGATTATTTTGTAAATGTGATCGTGCAGCGACTGGGCGCGAAGATGTACTCGGACGGCATTCATCACTCGCTCGATTTGCCTTATCAGGTGTTCGAAGACCAGCGGAGCGGAGAAACGCTGGGCAAGTTGCAGAAGGTCCGCAGCGACGTTGAGCGCTTTATTACGGCCGCCGTGAATGTGCTTTTCACTTCGATCATCGGAATTGTTTTTGTGATGGTCTATGCATTCTACGTGCACTGGTCGATTGCTCCGATGTTTCTGATCACGGTGCCCCTGCTCGGAATCATCAGCTCGGCGTTGAGCAAGCGGATCAAGATTATGCAGAAAACTATTGTTGCGGAGACCACCGCGCTGGCTGGTTCGACAACGGAGTCGCTGCGCAATATTGAATTGGTGAAGAGCCTCGGACTGGCGCATCAGGAGGTGGAACGGCTGAATGGGATCACGGAAAAGATTCTGAAACTCGAACTCAAGAAAGTGAAATATCTGCGGAGCTTGAGTTTTATACAGGGAACGGCAGTCAATACGCTGCGCACCTGCATTTTGTTTTTTATGCTTTACCTGATTTTTCGCCAGGAGATCCAGATCGGGCAGTTTTTTGCGCTGATGATTTATTCGTTTTTCATTTTCACGCCATTGCAGGAGTTGGGGAACGTTATCAATATTTATCGCGAGACGGAAGTTTCGTTACAGAACTTTCAGATGATTTTGGATACTCCGCGCGATCCAAAGCCGGCCGATCCGGAGCCAGTTGACGAGTTGATGACACTGCAGTTCGAGCAGGTCAGTTTCCAGCATGCCAGTTCAACGTGCCTGGCGCTGGATGAAATCAGTTTCAGCGCGGCTCGCGGAGATACGATCGCGTTTGTGGGGCCGTCGGGGGCAGGGAAGTCGACGCTGGTGAAGCTTTTGGTGGGTTTGTACGCTCCGAAGGCGGGCGAGATTCTTTACAACGGAATTCCATCGGGTCGGGTCGATCTGGATTTGCTACGGGAGAAGATCGGGTTTGTTACTCAGGATACGCAGTTGTTTTCGGGATCGATTCGCGAGAATCTGCTGTTCGTGAATCCCAACGCGACGGATGCAGAGTGCATGGAAGTCTTGGAGCAGGCGGCGGCGCATAGTTTGCTGTCGCGGGCGGACCGCGGATTGGACACGCTGATCGGCGAAGGAGGAGTAAAGGTCTCGGGCGGCGAGAAGCAGCGGCTCTCGATTGCACGCGCGCTGTTGCGTCATCCGCAATTGCTGGTGTTCGATGAAGCCACGTCTTCGCTTGATTCGCTTACGGAAGAAGAGATCAGCCGCACGATTCGTGAGGTTGCCGCGAATCAGGAGGCGATTACGATTCTGATTGCGCATCGACTGTCTACGGTGATGCATGCGGATCGGATCTATGTGCTGGAGCGGGGGCATATTGTCGAATTTGGACGACACTCCGAGTTGCTGGAACAGAAGGGGCTTTACTACGCGATGTGGCGGCAGCAGGTTGGCGAACGCGAGGCGGTTGCTCAGGGGAAATAGGTTAGCCTGCCAGGGACTCGATTGCTTGCACCGCCGCTGGCGGAAGAGTCAAGTCGCGACTAGCAAGATCCTGCTTCATGTGTTCGGGGTCGGTGGTGCCGGTGAGCGGCAGAATTTCTATGCTGCGCGCGAAGCTGAAAATTATCTGGGCTGGCGTCGCATTCGCGTTAGAGCTCAGACTGGCGACCAGAGGATGATGGAACACTTCCTGATTCGCCGTTAGAAGCGAAAATCCCTGATAGATGATTTTATGTTCGCGGCAGAATTGCCGAATGGCGCGATCCCAGCCGAGGCGGGCGTAGCAGCGGTTTTGGACAAAGGCGGGAAGCTCGGCTCGTTCTTTTGCTATCTGCTGCAGGTGTAGTAGAGAAACATTGCTCACGCCCAGGAGGCGCGCGCGGCCCGCGTCCCGCTCCTTGCGCATCGCTTCCCAGACTTCAGCGTCATCCCTAGTCCATTCGTAGTTAGAAGAAGGACCGTGAAGGACGTAGCTGTCGACGTAGTCAGTTGCTAAATGATCCAGCGAACTGGCCATTGATTGCGCAACCTGAATGGCGAGCGTGGCTGCGGGATCGTAGGGAAGACGATGATCCTGGCCGCGCTGATAGGTGAATTTTGTTTGCAGAAAAAGTTCGTTACGGGTGACCCGACCGGCACGATAAGCGGCAGCTAATCCCTGACCTACTCCTTCTTCGAAATAATGTCGACGTTGGTTTGCGGTGTCGATGGCGCGAAAGCCGAGGGGATCGCTAGTTCGGTGAGAGCTGCGGTGCGGTCTTCCTTCCAGGCGGTACCGTAGAGGATGTCGGGAACGAGGGGAGCTAGGATGCGCATTGGATTTATTCTGCCATGAATCGTTTAGCCTGCTGGAACGTATGGTGTCGGCAATTGTGGAATCCCACGCTTGCGCAAAGAACGCGCTAGGATGGGGCACCCAAGCTTTGCACAACAAACCCACTTTGCCCAAATATTCACCCGTTTGCCCAAAAAATTCGGGCGTCAGCAAGGAATTAGCTTAGCCCGAAATTACGAACGGTTCGGGTGTGAAAATCTCTCATCAATAGTGCGCATGATCTCCTCAGCCCAACGAACGGCATCAGCTATGGCAGATACGGTTGCAGGTACACGCCGAGCGCCATCGAATTGCGCCAGCTTGCGAGCGCAGAGGATCGCCGCCATTATTCCGATGACACGCTTGCGACCTTCATCCACGTCCTAGAGTGTACCACCGTATTCGCCTTGTCTTCGCCCCTATGGTTTGGCATAATCTTTTGTGACCAGCCCAGTTCAATGGAAGCCGATTTCAAGAAACTTCCTCACGGCGATGTTGTACATTCGATCCATCCATTCAAATGGCAACGGCAACGTATCAAAAAGCTTTTGGAGCTTTCTATACCGACCAGCTTGTAGCTGAGACCCTTGTACGCTGGGCGATTACGAAACCCCGCCAAAGTGTGCTCGATCCCAGTTGTGGCGAGGGCGTTTTCCTTAAAGCGTCTTCGGAACGTCTACACGAGCTAGGTACAAGCCAGCCAGACGTGTGGGGAGTGGATATTTGCGAAGCACCTCTGAGAATATGTGCTCAAACTGCAATCGGCTCGAAGCTGCTGCAAAAGGACTTCTTTTCCATTCGACCTAACGATATTCCTCAGTTCGACTGCGTGGTTGGGAATCCGCCGTTCATACGCTATCAAACATTCAACGGCTCTCAACGTGAACAGGCGCTGATGCGTGCAGCAGAAAGCGGGGCCAATCTCCCAGAGCTATCTTCGGCTTGGGAACCTTTTGTCGTGCATGCCACAAGATTCTTACGTCCGGGTGGCAGTCTAGCCGTGGTGATTCCGACTGAACTTGGTCACGCTCAATACGCACGTGAAGTGCTGAAAATCTTGGCGTCCAACTTCCGTGAGATTACCGTTCGAATGTTCCGAGACAAGCTATTTACTGACCTTAGCCAGAGCACGATTCTGCTGCAATGTCGAGACTATGGAAAGGAATGCGACAGCTTCAACATCACGAGTGCCGATAGCATCGACACCAACCACGAAGAACGTGAGAAGGTTGAGCTTGAAGTCATACTGAAAGGGAAGCTCCGTTTCACGACGTACATCGTCGGCAAAAAAGTGCGAGACCTTTACGAGCACCTGTCCAGCGCAGCGGGCGTGATTCGGCTCGGTGAAGTTGCGGATGTTGGAATTGGGTACGTGACGGGACACAATGATTTTTTTCATCTCACAGAGGAGCAAAAGAAACACTACGGCATTCCAGAGCGGTTTCTCCGCCCCGCTTTAATGACTGTTGGACAGTTTGCGGGTCTCGCATTTGGCAGAGCCGACTGGCAAAAACGTCAAAGCAATGGCGAAAAAGTGTATCTATTGGCTCTGCCTTCTGTCGCTCAGAATGCATTGCCGACTGCGGTGCGCCGCTATCTTGCATTAGGCGAAGAGTGCGGCGTGCCGAAGCGGTACAAGTGTGCAATTCGAAACCATTGGTATGCCGTGCCGCATGTTCGTGTAGCAGATGCGTTTCTGTCGTACATGTCTGGCGCTTTTCCACGGCTGATTTCGAACCAAGCCAAACTCGTTGCACCGAACACCGTTCACCTAGTGCGGCTTCTGAACAGGCGTGAATCAACACGGTACCTGACGGCTGGCTGGTACTCATCATTGACACGCCTGAGTTGCGAGTTGGAAGGACACGCACTAGGCGGTGGACTGCTGAAGTTGGAGCCTTCGGAAGCAGAGCGAGTCCTGATACCGACAGCAACTGCAAGCCGGTTGCCGAAATTGGTTCACGAGCTTGAGCGCAGACTCTTTGAGGGTCAAACTGATGAAGCAGCCGAAATAGCGGATCGTTACGCATTACGGTTGCGCTTAGGCCTCACGAAGTCAGACTGCTCGCTTCTTTGGGAAGCAGCCGGAAAAATAAAGGCATGGCGAAGCCACTCGTAGCTCCCATTCCCATCAGGACGCAAGCCACTGGTCTTCAGGAGTTATGTGGAGCAGCTAAGACCCAATCGGGCGAGCATATAAAGGCAATCCATCAGCATTGTGCCGATAGGTTGGTGTTGGAGGGCGGCTTTCGACCTGAATGGCTACGTCCTGTCCCCCCGCTTTCAAGCAAGGCAAAAACGAATCGGGAATACAGACTCGTGGTCGATCCTGCGTCACTGCTTGATTCAGAGTGACCTGCCCCCTAAATCCGTTCACGGGATAATACGACAAGTTAGTTGAACTTCGTTACTTCCAGCGGCCGCAGCCGGAGCTGTGGGAAAGTGGGAAACGCGTTCTTCAGCGTTTTCCAAGCTTGCCTTCTTTTGGCAAGCGTCTTTTCCATAGCTCATGGGTTCTCGCGCTGCATACTCCTTCGGCGTGAGATAGCCTAAGCTGCTGTGCGGACGTTCTTCGTTATACTCTGTCCTCCACGCTGCGATCTTGCGCCTGGCATCGAATAGATTCTGAAACCAGCTCACGTTCAAGCACTCTTCTCGCAGCCGTCCGTGAAAGCTCTCCACCCGCGCATTCTGGGTCGGCTTCCCCGGCTGAATATGCACGACCTCGATCTTCCGCTCCATGCCCCAGGCCAGAAAATGCCGGCTGGTGAACTCAGGTCCGTTGTCGCAGCGGATCGAGCCCGGCTGGCCCCGCTCCGCCATGATCGCCTCCAGCACACGGGTCACTCTGCGGCTGGCAAAACTCGTATCCACTTCGAGCGCGAGGCATTCTCGCGTATACGCATCGACCACGCTCAGCACCCGGATCGCCCGTCCGCACTCCACCGCATCGTGCACAAAATCCAGCGCCCACTCCATTTGAGCTATCCGAGTGTTATTCAGGGGAACATTTCATGCGATTTCGTTCAGAACTTCTCCAGCCGCCGCCGCCCAGTAACGACTCGGAAGCCACGCTCACGGAGATTTATCCCGTGTACAGAAGCCCCGATGGTCACATCGCTCGTGACCATGAAGCTTCGGCAGTGAAAACAAACGACGAGCCGCCGCAAGACCGCTGAGTTTTGGCGTAGCTCTTTGCCCAAAAAATCAACTCTTTGCCCAAATAATGGGGCGCAAATTGGGGTTATTGTGCAAAGCTAGGGCACCCATTGGTTGGGATCTGCTGGAGCCTATGGTGTCGGCGGTTGTGGGATCCCACGCTTGCGCACAGGACGCGCTAGGATGGGGCAGCCATCGGTTGGGATGTGGTTGGGATCTGGTGGAACCTATGGTGTCGGCAATTGTGGAATCCCACGCTTGCGCACAGGACGCGGCTAGGATGGGGCACCCATCGGTTGGGATGTGGTTGGGATCTGTTGGAACCTATGGTGTCGGCAGTTGTGGAATCCCACCCTAGCGCACTTAACGCGCTAGGATGGGGCAGCCATCGGTTGGGTGATGCCGACGGAAACAAGGGGCTTCCATTACGCTATTACGGGAATGTTGCTCATTCCTGCGCTGCCAAAAACTCGGCGGTAGCGGTCGATTTCCGACGGCGTTCCTAGTGCTTTGGCGTAATTGTCGGAGAGCTTGACGGCGGGCTTGCCTTCTACCGTTGTTACCTTGCAGATCAAGCTGACCGGGTCGAAGTCGCTGCTATCGGCGGGGTCGCAGCCTCGGAAATCATTGGTCAGCAAGGTTCCCCAGCCGGCGCTGAAACGAATACGGCGGCCGGGTTTCCACTTTTTAGTGTCTTCAAAATCAGCGGCGGCGCGGAACTCGCTCTTGGTAACGCCGTTTGCCATGGTTCCGCCAAAATAGGCGTGCAGGCCGAGGATGTCATCGATGTCGAGCGTATCGGAGGCGATGATGAGCTTGTCATGCGGGTCCCGGCCATGGCGCTTCAGCCAGTCGATATATTCGTCGCCAGCGATGTAAGGATTTTTGCTGTCGATGCGCTGGCCTGTCCAATCCGCTACCCAGTCGGGAGCATTCTGGAGAAATTGGGTGGTGCCGAAAGTGTCTGGCAGCATGATTCTGAGCGCGCCTTCATAGGTGGATTGCCACATATCGAGCACCTTGTACTGAGAGGCTTTCAGGGTGTTGTCATCCGGCGCCAAGGCGGCGAGCACCATGGGAATTTCGTGGGCGTTGGTTCCGATGGCCTCGAGATCATGTTTGTGAGCGAGAAATGCATTGGAGGTTCCGGTGAAGGCGGTGCCTAGATTGCTGGCCATGGCATTGACTACATACTCCTGCCAGAGAAAACTGTGGCGACGGCGAGTTCCGAAATCGGCTACGGCGAGGCCGGGGACGCCGCGCAGGCGCTCGATCTTGCCCCAGAGTTTTGTTTTCGCGCGGGCGTAGAGAATGTCGAGGCCGAACTCGCGCAGTTTTTTCATGGCGGCTCGGGTCTTAAGCTCGTCGATGATCGAGAGAACGTAAAGTTCCCACATGGTTGTCTCGATCCACAGGCCGTCGAATGAAAGATCGAATTGGCCATCTTTGACTGACAATTCGTAGTCCGATAAACGGAAATCGCGTTCCAGCCATTCGAGGAAAGCAGGTTCGAAGATTCCGCGGCGGCCGTAGAAGGTGTTGCCGGCCAGCCATACCAGTTCGGATTTTCGAAAGCGCAGACGGCGAGCGTGTTCCATCTGGTGAGTCAGTTCTTCGATGGGGAACATCTCGGCGAGGCGAATCGAGGTTGAGCGGTTGAGCAGGGAAAACGATACGTGGGTCTGGGGATAATGCTTCCAGATGAACTGGAGCATAAGGAGTTTGTAGAAGTCGGTATCGAGCAAGGACCTGGTGACGGGATCGAGTTCCCAGTTGTGGTTGTGCGCCCGCTCGGCGAAGTTGACGATCATTTATTGCTTCTCGATTCGGTTCTCGCGCGGTTTGGCTCTGGCCGCTTTCTCGGGTACTATCCTCAGCGACACTGGGTGGAAAAGCAACCTGGTTACCTCCGGGATGTTCTTTGAATGTGGGCTGGCTGACTTGGGAAAGGAAAACACGGTACTATCGAAATTCTGCATGAAACTGCCTGAAGGGTTAACTGCCGCTCGAAGTTACTCATCGTTTTTCTTTGCGGTGGGGCCCGTCTGCGGATGGGCGATGGTTTCTCTCCGTGGCTTTCACGCGATGGCAGTTGGCATGCTTCCGGCGATGATCCTGGTGCGATCGACGCAGGAAGAGGTTTACAACATTCTTTGGGCGCTAGTGTTTGGTTTTGCCACACTGAACATTCTGAGCCTTGGCGCGCGGCGCTTTGAGCAGGAGAAAGCCGGCTTGAGTTTTGGCGAGATGCTGGCAATTCTGGTGGTGCTGGTGTCGATCATATTGCTGGGTTGGGAGATGCTGTATTTTTTCCACGTGCTGCCGTTGCGCATCACGCCGTCGTCGCAGTGACGTGGAATGCGGTATGATCGCGTTGTGAAGCGCGAATCCAAGTTTCGTGAGTCCAGTTTTGATTTGACTTGCCCGTGCTGCAGCGCGGTCATGAAGGTTGATGCAGCTACCCGCAGCATCATTGCGCACACCGCGCCGATCAAACCGAAAACCTTCAACGACATGGAAGAAGCGGCGCGAGCCATGAAGGAGCAGGATAACCGCCGCGACTCGATCTTCCGCCAATCGGTGGAAGCGCAAAAGCATGCCTCGGAGTTGCTGGAAAAAAAATTCCAGGAGGCCTTGAAGAAGGCGAAGGAAACGCCGGATACGGGGAAGCCGATTCGGGATTTTGATTTGGACTGAAGTAATAGTTCTCAGTTCTCAGAAAAAGCCCGAATTGCTTTCGGGCGATTCAGTGACAACCGAAGAGCTGTGAACTGCATACCATGGCACCTCTTCTGCTTGGGCATCGCGGGGCTCGATGTTTTCGAGATATTCCTGAAAATACTTTGGCGTCGTTTGAACTTTGTTTGCAGCATGGCTGCGATGGGTTCGAGTTTGATGTACGGCTGTCGGGCGATGGCCGAGGCGGTGATCTGTCACGATGCTTCTTGTGGCGGTATCTCGATCGCAAAAACTGCGGCGAGGGATTTGGCATTGCCGGCGCTTGGTGAAGTGTTACGGCAATTTGCGGATCGGGCGTTTTTGGATATCGAGTTGAAAGTTGCTGGGGCGGAGGGGTTGCTGCTCGCAGGGTTGCGCAAGTATCCGCCGCGCAAGGGATATCTGGTCTCTTCGTTTCTTCCGGAAGCGCTTGCTGCGTACATTCTGTTGATCCTGAGGTGCCATTGGGATTTCTTTGCGAGACGCGACGGCAGTTGCGCGGCTGGCGGCAGGCGCCTACGGAGTGGGTTATTCCGCAGTGGGAGCTTGTGGACCGGGAGCTGGTAGAGCGGTTCACGCCGCTGGGAAGAAAATTATGGTTTGGACGGTGAATCGGGCGGAGCGTATGCGGGTTTTGGCGGAGTGGGGCGTCGATGCGATTATTTCCGATGACACCGAATTGCTGGTTCGGTTGCGCGGTCCAATAGAGGTTAGGGTTTCGGTCGGGGAAGATCGTGCCGGGCTGTGTCCGGCTGAGCGGGCGAGGACGCCCGTTCCTCCACTGTGCCAATTCTCATTGTCGTTGCTCGCATAATTTTGTCATTTACATTGGTGAGAATGTCTACTACTGGCGAACGATTCGAACGCGCGGTTCAGATCATGGCTAGATTGCGGGCTCCGGACGGATGCCCGTGGGATCGCGAACAGACCTTCGATAGCATCAAGCCTTACACACTGGAAGAGACTTACGAGGTTCTCGAGGCGATCGACGATCGCGACTGGCCGGAATTGACGGGCGAATTGGGCGATCTGCTGTTGCAGGTGCTGTTCTATTCGCAGATGGCTCGCGAAGAAGGGCTATTTTTCTATCGATGATGTGCTGGATCGGCTGGCTAATAAACTTGTCGATCGGCATCCGCATGTTTTTGGCGATGTGAAGGCGGACACTTCGGCGGAGGTGCTGCGCAACTGGGAGGCGCTGAAGGCGTTAGAAAAAACGAAAAAGAAACGGCTGGCAGTGGCGGGAGACGAGAATGCTGCGGATAAGGCGCGTGGCGATGCGCAATCGGCGCTGGCAGGTGTGTCGTCGAAGATGCCGGCATTGATGGAGGCTTATAAACTGAGCTCGCGGGCGGCGCGTGTGGGGTTTGACTGGTCTGACATGGAAGGTCTGTTCGTTAAGCTCAGCGAAGAAACCGCCGAATTGCGCGAGGAGCTGAAAGGCGCTCCAGCGGGGCTATTGCGGGAGCGGGTGCCCGGAGGGACTGGGATTGCGGGGTCGGGAAAACCGCAAGTTGCGCCGGAGCTGAGCGGGCGTCTGGAAGATGAAGTGGGGGATTTGTTTTTTGTGCTGGTGAATATTGCGCGCTATCTTTCGCTCGATCCGGAATCGGCGTTGAGGAAGACGAATCGGAAATTCAGGCGGCGGTTTCAATGGATGGAGGAGCAGTTGCGGGCTCGCGGGCTTGCGCCTCAACAGGTGTCGATGGACGAATTAGAAAATTTATGGCAACTGGCAAAGCAACAGGAAAGACCGGCGTAGGCGTGGACGCGAGCGCGTTTACCATCCGGCGGTGCGAGGCGCTGGAGGAGATGCGAGCTTGCTTTGCTTTGCAAAAAGAGGTTTGGAAGTTTTCGGATGCGGAGTTGATTCCAGTGCGAATGTTTGTGGTGGCGGCGAAGATCGGCGGGCAGGTGATCGGGGCTTTTGATGACGAGGAGTTGATCGGCTTTGCGCTGGCGATTCCCGGAGTGCGGAGTGGGCACTCCTATTTGCATTCGCAAATGCTGGCGGTTAGCGAGAAACATCGGAATGCTGGACTGGGGCGGCGATTAAAACTCTATCAGCGGGAAGAGGCGCTGGCTTGGGGTTTTGAACTGATGGAATGGACCTTTGATCCGCTGGAGATCAAGAACGCGTATTTGAATATTGAGAAGTTGGGGGCAATCGCGCGACGGTATAACGTGAATCAGTATGGGATTACGTCATCGCCGTTGCAAGGCGGGTTGCCTAGCGACCGACTGGTGGCGGAATGGTGGATGAAGTCGAAGCGGGTGAAGGCCGTGCTGGCTGGAGCTCCGCGGGCAACGTTTGAATGCCGATTGAGCGTCGATGTGCCTGCGGAGATTTACGAGTGGAAGGCGGCGACGATGTCACGCCCGCGTGCGCTTGCGGTGCAGCAAAGGAATCGCGATGAATTCCAGCGGGGGTTTGCGGACGGATTGTGCGTGCTCGGTTATGAACGGGGCGAACGGGGGGATGGGCGCTTTCTGCTTGGAGCGTGGGACGAGGGCTGGCGGTGTTAATCGTTCACTGCTTGCAGCATCGTATCCCACGTCTCAAGCGCGAGACGTGGGGCACCCGCTGCATCGGATCATCCCACGTCTCAAAGGCGAGACGTGGGGCACCTTCTTTTCGTGGCTGTTTTGAAACCGGACTATCAAAGATCAAACTATGAAAGTTGAATCGGTTACTCTTCGCGAAATTCACATGCCGCTGGTGCATTTTTTTGAAACGAGCTTTGGGCGAGTTTATAGCCGCCGCATTTTGCTCGTAAGCATTGAGGCCGACGGGGTGCGGGGGTGGGGCGAGTGCGTTGCGGGAGAAGATCCTTTTTATAGTTCGGAGTGGACGGAGACGGCTTGGCCTACGATCAAGCATTATCTGGCGCCGCTGCTGATGGAGAGAGAACTCGATGGCGGGCGGGATTGTCCGGCGCGTTTTGCGCGGGTTCGCGGGCATCGCATGGCGAAGGCGGCGCTGGAAAATGCGGTGTGGGATGCGGAGGCCCGGCACAAGCAGGAGCCGCTTTGGAAGTTGCTTGGCGGAACGCGGCGCGAGATTGCTTGCGGGGTGTCGATTGGCATTCAGGATTCTCCGGCACAGCTTTTGCAGAAGATTGAAACTGAGCTGGCGGCGGGATATCGGCGAATCAAGATCAAAGTGAAGCCGGGATGGGATTTGAATGTGCTGGAGAAGATACGGGCGCGCTGGGCGGATATCGTTCTCAGCGTGGACGCGAATTCGGCTTATACGCTTGACCAGGTTGAACACGTGCGCGAATTTGATGCTTTTCATCTGCTCATGATCGAGCAGCCGCTCTGGAACGACGAAATTTATCTTCATGCGCGGCTGCAGAAGGCACTCCAAACGGCGATTTGTCTGGATGAGTCGATTCTGAATGCTCGCGATGCGGATTTTGCACTGGAGATTGGCGCCTGCCGGATCATCAATATTAAAGTGGGGCGCGTGGGCGGATTCACGGAAGCGAAGAAAGTGCACGATGTCGCGCAGCGGCACGATGTGCCGGTGTGGTGCGGCGGGATGCTGGAGTCGGGGATTGGGCGGTCGCACAACATCGCTTTGTCGACGCTGGGAAATTTTCGTTTGCCGGGAGATGTATCGGCGTCGAAGCGCTATTGGAAGGAGGACGTCATTGAACCCGAGGTGGAGGTTGGCGCGGATGGAATGATTGCGATCAGCGATGCGCCGGGGACGGGATATCGAGTGCGAGAGGAACTGGTTAAAAAGTTCACGGTACGCGAAGAAACGTTTCGCTGCGGAAAATCGTAGTGCTACCCCACAGTCTTGTTATTTCCTGCCGGTCACTTCACCGGACATATCACGGCCGTTGCGCTGCCGTTTATTTCACTGCCGGCTGAGACTGGCAGCAATTGTCGGCCGTCGTTGTTGACGCTTGCTCCTTCTTTAACAGATCTACTGCCTGGGCAAACGTGAGATTCGGCGGCACCGGCCTGAAATCGCTATATGTCTCTGTGGATTTGATAACGAGATTTTTGAAGAAGAGGATTTTGCCGGTAAAGTCCAAAGTCATATTGGAAACTTCCCAGTCGTTGTCACCAACATACTGTTGCTGAACGATGAAGCGGCTGCCACTATTGAGGTGTCCGAGGATTCCCCAGCCGAACGCTACTTCTTTGAAGAGCGTGCCGTCAATGGTGGCGAGGCGGAATCGCACGGGGTCGATCAGAACGTAGCCTTTCATGCCGGCCAGGACCTCTTCCACGCGCGATGGCGGCCGATAGTTGGGATTGGGCCGAAAATTCAATTTGACGAGACGGTCGCCCAGGTGGCCGATGTGATCTGTCGCCGGTTGTTCTCCCTCGTAATCGTACAAGAAGGCGTCCGGAAGGGCGCGCATGATTCGCATTTCGTGCTCGTCGTCTTCCTTCTGTTGCTCGCGCCTTTTTTTCAGTTCTTCGGGATGGTTGACGAAGCGTTGAATTCGCGCCTCTTCAGCCTGGCGTTGCTGGGGCGTGAGAGGCTTTCCGTTGTAGGCGATCAACATGCCTGCGGTAGCTTCTCTAGTCTCAACAAAGAGTCTGGTGGTGGAATCCTTAGGCGTGGTCTTGACGCCGCGATAAAAGAAAAAACCGTTGCCGTTCTTGTCGGCTTTGAGTTCGTTCTGAATGGTTTTGCGGACAAGTTCCTTGGGATCGCGGAATGACGAGACTGTCGTGGGTTCGGTGGCGAAGCAGCTCACGCCGAGGCTGTAGAGCATGAGCAGGAGAACCCAAGGGTAAGCACGAGCGACTTTCATTGTGCGTGCGTTTGAGATCGAGTTGCGCGAGACAGGATTGGGGGCAGCAGCCATAAGTGGTCCCGGCGAGACGTTGGCCGAGAAGCCGGGTCAATAAGACGATGGTAGCAAATCAGAGGTTGCATTCGGGAGATTGCTTTAGTTTGGTTTATAAGTACCTGATTGCGAAGGATCTCTGAACACAGGACGGGCGCAAGGGCGGGAATGATTTACAATCGGTTCATTCGCGGCGAGTAGAGCGCGAGCAGATGGAGGCCACAGCATGGATGCTCCGCAGACCGGGGAGTTTGCTCATATCGGAAAGTCGGTCGTAATCAAGGGAGAGCTGTCGGGATCCGAAGACTTGTATGTCGATGGCAACGTAGAGGGAAAAATTGAGCTGCGCAATCATAGCCTGACGGTTGGACCAAACGGAAAGGTTACAGCGGACGTGAGCGCCAAGTCGGTGGTTATTCAAGGCAAGCTGGATGGGTCGGTGATCGCATCGGATCGGGTAGAGCTGAAAAAGTCGGCGGTAGTAAATGGCGATGTGACCACGCAGCGAATTGCCATTGAAGAAGGCGCGTTCCTGAAAGGGAAGGTGGATATTCAGAAAGAGGCCGGCAAGGCGGCAGTGCCCGCATCTGTATAGAGGAGCCGGGTTCGAGGGAGCAGGTTGAGCCATCGATGACGTCTGTTTCTGACAACGTAATGAAATTCTTTCGGAGTTCTACTAATGCCGCGGGTCCCGCAACTCCGCAGAAGCTCAGCCGGCGGTCGAGCGGCATGGGCGAGATCTCACGGCTGCTGAATTCGCAGGAGGGCTTGTGCGTGCTCGACATGGGCGCGACCTCTGCGAATAACATCCGTTTGTTCACCGGCAAAGGACATAAGAATTACAGCGAAGATCTGTTGCGATCGTCGCTCGACCCTGCTTTGCGCGTGCAGGACAGCGAAGGGAATTCGGTTCTGGACAGCAAAAAGTTTCTGGACGAAAACCTGGTGTATGCGAACGCACACTTCGATGTGGTGTTGTGCTGGAATCTGCCGGATTATATGGAAGAAAGCCTAGTTAAGCCGACGGTTGATCGCTTATGGTCGGTGATGAAGCCGGGGGGAGTTCTGCTGGCATTTTTTCACACGCGGGATGCCGGCCCCGACTCGACCTGTTATCGCTACCATGTGACTGGTACGGATATGTTGGATATGCAGGAAGTTAAATTTGCGGCGCCAGGACGGCCAGCTTCTGAAAAGGTCTCGCCGCATCTGCAGCGGGTGTTCAACAACCGGCATATTGAAAATTTGTTTCGGGATTTTGCTTCGATCAAATTCTTTCTGGCGCGGGACTCTATCCGGGAAGTGCTGGTGGTGAGGTAGGTTCGTATGGATCTGGCATACCTCGGTGAACTTTACGGTTATAACCGCTGGGCAAACGAAAGAGTGCTGGCCGCGGCGGCTACGCTGGATGAGGAAAAATTCAAGCGGGAAATGGGCAGCAGCTTTTCGTCGGTGCGCGATACGCTGGTGCACTTGTTCGGAGGGGAGTGGATCTGGCTGGAGCGCTGGAAGGGACACTCGCCGCGGGGATTGCCGACTGTTGCGGAAGTGCCGGATCTAGCGGCGATCCGCGGAAAATGGACGCAGGTTGCAGAGGAGCAACGTCGATTTTTGGGGCAGCTGCAGCCGAGCGATTTGGAGAAGGCAGTTTCTTACGTAAATTCGAAGGGCGAACCCTGGACGTATCCGTTGTGGCAGCAGATGGCGCACGTGGTGAACCACTCGAGCTACCACCGAGGGCAGATTGCGACTCTGCTGCGGCAGTTGGGGGCGAAGGGGATTGGTACGGATTTCCTGCGCTATTACGATGAGAGAGGGTTGAACTCTCGCAAGGGGTAGGGAGTTTCGGGACAGTCATTTCCCGAGAGTCGTTAGCATCGCGTTCCCCGCATTTTCCTTGATAGTATGTAGAGTCAGGCATCGGTTCCGCGCGACGTTTTCCCGCCAACCCCGCCAGGTCCGGAAGGAAGCAACGGTAACGGGCTCTTTCGTGTGCAGTGGAGCACCGGTGCCTGGCTTTTGTTTTTCTGCGGCAGTTTGTTTTGGCCGGGCTGGAACGCCCGGCGCTCCATGGTTAAAAGCTGCTTCACTCTTGAGAGCATCTTGTGAAAGTATCCTGGGCTTGATCATGACTAAGCGTCTTTATTACGACAATTCTGGAACGCGGGAATTCGACTCGGTGGTCGAGGAGGTCATTCCAGCTTCGACTGAGAATCCGCGGCCGGCGGTTGTTTTGCGGGAGACTGCGTTTTATCCGACGAGCGGTGGCCAGGTTCATGACACGGGGTGGTTGACGCTTGAGGGGGCGGAGCGGCTGCGGGTTGCCGAAGTTGCGGATGCGGAAGACGGGCGGATCCTGCATTATCTGCAAGCCCCGGCAAAGTTGCCGCAGATGGGCATAAGGGTGCGCGGCAGCATCGATCCCGATAGACGCCGTGAACATATGCAGCAGCATTCGGGACAGCATATTCTTTCGGCGGCATTCGTTGAGCTTTATCAGATGCCAACGGTTTCATTTCACATGGGCGACGAATATTGTTCGATTGATCTGGCGACTGCTGCTATCAGTGGTGAGCAGATTGTTGGGGCTGAAAAGCGGGCGAATGAAATTGTATTTGAGAACCGTCCGGTGAAGATTCGTTATGTGTCACGCGCAGACGCGGAAAAACTAGGACTTCGCAAGCCGCCTGACGCCGAGCGCGATGAGTTGCGGATGGTCGAGGTTGAGGATTTCGACGTGTCGGCGTGCGGCGGTACTCATGTGAGCGCGAGCGGGCAGATTGGCTCGATCGTTCTTCGAAAAAGTGAAAGGGCGCGTCAGGGAACTCGAGTGGAGTTTGTCTGCGGGGATCGCGCGGTTCGCATGGCGCGGCGTGACTATACCGCGCTGAGCGAAGCGGCGGCGTTGTTTTCGGCGAAGCTGTGGGATGTGCCAGAGCAGATTCGCAAGAATATTGAGGAGAGCAAGTCTCTGCGCAAGCAGAAAGATGATGCGCTCGATAACCTTGCCGAGCTTATGGCGTTGTCCGCTTTGAAAGATCAGGCTGAGAGGAATGGCCGGAAGGTTATCGTGCGGGCATTTTCTGATCGTGACATCAGTTTCGCCAAACTGTTTGCGCAAAAAGTAACGCGCGCGGCTACTTCTGCCATTGCGCTGGTGGCGAGCACGCTCGAGCCTCCCGGGCTTGTGTTCGCTCAAAGCTCGGGACTGGCGTCCTCGGGCTTGACGTCCTCCGGTTCGACGTTGGGCAGCGCGACCGCTTCGCCTGACATGGGAGCGTTGCTCAAGCAGGTGTTGACGTCGGTTGGCGGACGCGGAGGTGGAAGCCGGGATTTCGCGCAGGGCGGAGTTCCGGCGGGAAGCAGGATTGACGTAGAGCAGCTTTTGCAGCAGGCGGCGGGTACAATCGAAAGCTGAACCTGGCTATTGGCAGTGCGATCAGAGCAGGGGTCCTTCGACTCCGCCGAGAACTTCACTTCGTGAAGTTTCGGCTGCGCTCAGGATGAACATTCGATGCTGGAACCGCGGCTGATACTCGTCAACCTGCTCATTAAGCTGGGCGTGGCCGCAGCCTTGTCGAGCGCTTTGGTGCGCTCCAAGGAATTCAAGACTCTGATCTTTCGCGAACAGCGTGCCACTAAACATAAAATTTATCTGGCTTTGTGCATGGCGATTCCGATCGCGCTTGGCGTCTTGATCCGATGCAGCGTGAAAAGCTTTTCCGCAGGCGACTTATCGCTCGAAACCGCATTGCTGCTGGGAGTGGTCGGCGGACGGTTGTCGGGAGGGCTCGGCGGCGCGCTGATATCGGTGCCGGCGGTGTTTTATGGCGAGTGGGCCAGCCTGCCGCTGAATGTTTTTGCTGGAATTGTTGCCGGGCAATTGCGGCGGGTTGCGCCTGAGCAGGAAGACATCTGGTCGTTTTCGCCGTTCATCGATCTCACTATCTATCGCATAATTCGACGCAATTTGCCGCGGCCACGGGTGTTCGACTGGCAGGTCGCTTTTTTCGTGACAATTGTAGCGTTACGTTTTCTGCAGACCGAAATCTGGCACTTCTCACCGAGTTCAATCTACAGTTTGGAGAGTCCCGGGCTTGTGGGCCAACGGCGCCGCAACTCTGACTGATTATCTGGTAGAGAGCGCGATTTATCTTACCGTGGTCATGGTGGTGGGCATAGAGCTGAAGATATTCAACAGTGTCCGGATACAGATCAAGCTGGAAGAGCAAGAACGTTTGCTGCTGCAGGCTCGCATGGCGGCGTTGCAGAATCAGATCAATCCGCACTTTCTGTTCAACACGCTCAATTCCATTTCGTCGTTGGTGCGTTTCGATCCCGACACGGCGCGGGAGATGATTTTGAAGCTCGCTACAATTCTGCGCCGGTTGCTGCATAGCACCGAATCGTTTATTACGCTGCGCGAAGAAGTAGAGTTTATCGATAATTATCTGGACATCGAAGTGGTGCGTTTCGGGCGGGATAAGCTGCGGGTCATCAAGGACCTCGATCCAGCTTCTCTGGAGGCGATGGTTCCGAGCATGCTGCTGCAGCCGCTGGTTGAAAACTGCATCAAGCACGGACTTGCTCCGAAGGTCGAGGGCGGCAGCATCACGCTGCGCAGCCGCGTAATCAAATCGCGCCTGGTAGTGGAAGTTGAGGATGATGGAGTCGGCATCGGCGTGGGCCATGAGTTCGTTCGAGAGGATCAAGCGGATGGCTGGCCGGGTATGGGAATTGGCATGGCTAACGTCGCGGAACGCATCAAGGTTCTTTACGGCGATGCAGCCAAGATGAAGATTGAAGGCCGTGATGGGGGCGGAACGATTATCCGATTGCGATTGCCTATTTTGCCTAACCCAGAGGAACTCATGACGAGCGCGGCGATTGCTCCAGCACCTTTCGGTAAAAGTCTTCGTAAAGCGGAATAATTTTGCTGGAACAATATTTTGCCTGGGCGGCGGCGCGGGCTCGTTTTCCCATAGCGCGCAGAGCGGATTCATCGCCCAGCAGTTCGATGGCGTAGCGGGCCATGGTTTCGACGTCGCCTACATCGGCAAGAAATCCGCTTACTCCGTGCTCGATCACTTCGGCCACGCCTCCGGTGCGGGTGGCGATGGGAACAACCTCGCAGGCCATGCCTTCGAGGGCGGCCAGGCCGAAGGATTCAAGTTCGCTTGGCATCAACATCACGTCTGAGATGGCGAGCTTTTCGCGGATCTGATCCTGTTTGCCTAGAAACAGGACATGCTCGTGAATTCCTTTTTGCACCGCCAGCCACTCGGCCTGGGAACGGTCGGGTCCGTCGCCGATGAGCAGGAGTTTGGAGGGAATCTGCTTGCGAACACGATCAAAAATCTCGACTACGTCGAGGACGCGCTTCACCGGACGAAAGTTTGAGAGGTGGACCAGGAGGCGTTCGTCGTTCGAAACGTACTCGCTACGCTGATCGAGCCACTCCTGTTTGCGCACGTAATCATCGCAGTTCACGAAATTGGGAATGACTTCGATGTGATTCTTGATATCGAAAATGTTTAGGGTGCGATTGCGGAAGTATTGCGAGATCGCGGTGACGCCGTCGCTCTGTTCGATTGAGAATCTGGTGATCGGAAGATACGATCGGTCGAGGCCTACTAACGTGATGTCGGTGCCGTGAAGCGTGGTCACGAATGGCAGGTGACGCCTTGGCGGAGTCGCGGCTAACATTTGCTTGGCCAGCATGGCGCTTACGGAGTGGGGGATGGCGTAGTGGACGTGCAGTAGATCGAGTTCGTAGAGCTGCGAGACTTCGGCCATGCGGGTCGCGAGCGCGAGATCGTAAGGAGGATATTCGAATAGTGGATAGCGAGTGACCTCGACTTCGTGGTAATGAATGTTTGGTTCCGGTCCGGTGAGGCGAATGGGCTGCGAATAGGAGATGAAATGAATGTCGTGGCCGCGACGAGCCAGCTCGAGGCCGAGTTCGGTCGCGACTACTCCGCTGCCGCCGTAGGTGGGGTAACAGGTTATGCCAATCTTCATGCCGCTCCCGATTCGAGTCCAACGATATCATCCATTGGATTCGCAGGGAATGGGCCGGGGATGCAGGCGCGCCTGTGATTGCGTGAATGCTCGTTCGGCCGGGCGAAACGCCCGCGCTCCATCTGGCATGTGGAAAATCGTCTGGGAATACGGTTAGAAGTTGCTGCGCCCGCTCTTCAAATTTAATCTCGAGCAGTACGGGCCGATCCCGGCGGCGATCCGCAAATTATCCTGGCGGTTGTTGAGACCATCGGGGATTTTCGTCATGAAATACTCGGCCTGAATGGGGCGAACGGAAACGTGCCTCGACACTTTGAAATCAATGCCGCCGCCCGCGGTCATGGCAAAATTATTTTCGGGCCCCGTTGATTTGGCAATACCGTCCGTTGTCCAAACACCTCCAAAGAGGGCTTGAGCGAACGGGGTAACTTTCCGCATAACTTCGCCCGCAACTTTGCCGCGCCGAAAATTCACTCTGGGCCCGAAAAGATAGGGGAAAGCTACTCCAGCGAATGCGCCGTTCCCGCTGCTAGTCGCGTAAAAGCCGCTCAGTTCTTCCACCACACCGAGCCAGCGGTTGACGTTGTACTCGAGCTGGCCACCGCCGCCGTTTCCATTGTAGGTTGCCGAGGGCGCGATGCCCGGAGCATTGGCATTTATATTGAAGCGCGCATAGTAGTAACCGCCGTATGCTTCAAATTTTGGGGGCTGGTCCTGGGCTTTAACGGGAGATGCGGCCAAGATGAACAAGAATAGAACGGATGACAGACTGACCAGTGAGTTCTTCACGATCCTACGCCTCTAATGGCCTTGCGAAATCGGTGACGAGAGCCCGGGGTGGATAGTACTGTCGAACTTAACTTGCGATGGTTAACTTGCTGATGGGGTGGTGGCCGGGCGAGGACGCCCGGCGCTCCGCTGGACGACTAGTCTATGCCGACATCGCCTTGGTTGGCTAACCGTTGCGTGTTCGGTTCTAGTCTTTGCTTGGCCAGTCTTTGCTCGGCTTCTTCGGGCGTCAGATCGCACGCTTGCCTGACTTGATCGAGATTCAAACCCGCAGGAGAAAATTCAGCGATCTGGCGGCCGCTCCTGGTGGGCAGGGCTATGTTAAAAACCTGCGCGCCCATCATGCCGCGAACTGTGCCTTTGTCCATGGAAAGGAAGTGACCGCGCATCCAGTTCCATCCTTTGTAGTAGTGGACGTCGTCGACTCGGACCTCTACTTCGAGCTGGGGCTGTCCCCAGAAGCCGGGGCGGTTTGGCGGAGGCAGTCTAACGCCAGGGTTGAAATCGGCGAGCTTGAGTTTGCCGTTGATGCAATAGAGATTGATTCGGGGCTTGTAATTGGGATCTTCTTTGAAATAGTTATTGGATTGGAGTTCGAAGCGGACCTTATTCGCGGCGGTCATCTTGTCGGTGGAGTCGAACTCCAACCATTGTCCGCCGGCGCTGACGCCGTCCGATTCGCCCTGATAAGGAGACATGGCGCCAGTCTGGGCGCTGGCGAATGATGCGGCGCCAATCGAAAGGGACAACACGGCGGCTCGGGCCGCCCATTGCAAACTTGTTGCTTTGCGAAAAAATCGCGATACGTTCAAGAGCTCCTCCCCGAAAAACTACAACTCAATATCTAAATAGTATTGAACCCGGAAGTTGCTGAAAAGTTGTATGGAATGTTCCTGTCTAGGTCGATAGTCGACTTGGCGCATCCACGACAGCGGGCGGCTCAACCTGCTAATGGCGAACAACTATACACAAATCTTTACAGAGAATCTTCATCGACAATCGCGGAACAAGGTCGAGGCTAGATTGCTGCCGGAGTTGGGCCGGGCGAGGTCGCCCGGCAGCTCCATCGGATGAGATGCCAAGATGCGGTCGGATCAACAAGACTTTCTTCAAGCTTACCGGTGTGCCAGATTCGGCTTTAATAAGGAAATGACGACGCCGGATGAAAAGATCATAGGCATCGGTGAAGATCCTATCCCGTGAGATAAACATGATCTTACAGTGCTCTTTGGAGGGGTAAACAAATTTTGGCGTTGTGCCAACTCGGTGAAATCGGACGTTGCCGCATCTGCTGACATACGGCCCCGCAGCGGACGAACCTTCCACTGCGACGTAACCTTAGAGTGTTTCGCCGCAGCGAATCGAAGGAAGATGTCGACTATTATTTCGGCAATGTTATTTTCCATCATGTTGGGAACTCTATTGGTGTCGGGATGCTGCGCGAGAATTTGCTTTCACTTCGTCGTGTTACGGGTCTCGATTCAGGAAATTTGCGTAGTTGGGTATACGTGGAAAACTGCCGTAGCGACGTAGGATATCAGAAGGGGAGAGCAGTCGACTGGTGGGGAAAGTTGCTGATCGCTCGCCGGTGCTTCGGCAGAAAAAGAGTGCGTCATGGCCGCATAATTCGGAAGCCATTGTCGAAACGGGGCAGGAACCAATGCCCACAACAGTGTGCCAGGGAGTTCGCATGATGAATCAGATTGAAGAAGATTGGCCAGCATTGCCGCTTGAGGAATGGGCAGATACGTTTCACACGTTGCATCTGTGGACCCAGATTGTCGGGAAGATTTGCCTGACGCTTAAGCCGCTGGTAAATCACTTTTGGAACGTTGCGCTTTTTGTGAACACACGCGGTTTGACGACCGGACCGATTCCTTACCGTGGGGAGATGTTCGAAATCCAGTTCGATTTTGTTCATCATCGATTGGAGCTGCGAACGGATGATCGGGATCGTGCTCTATCGCTCTCGGCGAAATCGGTTGCGGCGCTCTATAAGGAGTTATTCTGGTTGCTGCGCGAAGCCGGAATCGAGGTTCACGTCAATCCGAAACCTCAGGAAGTGCCGAATCCGATTCCGTTTGATCAGGACGAAACTCATGCATCGTACGATCCGGAATATGCAAACCGGATGTGGCGCATTTTGCGGTCGATCGATATTGTGTTGCAGGAATTTCGCGCGGGCTTCATAGGAAAGTCGAGTCCAGTCCACTTTTTTTGGGGGAGCTTCGATTTGTGCTGCACACGTTTCAGCGGCCGACGCGCGCCGCCGCGAAAAGGGGTTATCACATCTGAATCCTATTCGCATGAATGCAGCAGCGTGGGCTGGTGGCCGGGCGGCGGAGATATGACGGGGCCCGCATTTTATGCGTATACTGCCCCTGAACCAGCGGGCTACGGCGCGCAAATGGTTCGGCCGGCGGGGGCGGCTTATCAAAGCAAGCTGCATGAATTCGTGCTGATGTACGACGAGGTACGTAAGGCGCCATCGCCTAGAGCCGAGATTCTCCAGTTTGCGCAGAGCACCTATGAGGCTGGGGCTAACCTTGCGGGATGGGATCGCGCAGGCCTCGAGCGGGGGCCGCATTCAATAGGATAGGATTCCATGCACGCCGCAGCAGGAGCGGGAATAACTGGGAGCAATGTCATGACTTCAGACAATTCGAAGCCAAACGGCAGGGCAAAAGGCGGTTCCAACGAAGACCGAAAGCCGTGGATGACAGCTCTGGAAACTCGCTTTGCCGAAGCAGCGCCAACTCTTGGGGCCAGCCGCCAGCGGCTGTCGCTTTTAACACTCCATTGTTTGCACTGCCGGCGACGCAAGGGCTGCCGGTCGATGCGGGATCCGTTTGCCTGGTTGGAGTCGATTGTCCCCCGGGCACACCTGGCTTGGCGGGATTTGTTCCCGATCCCGCCTTTGGCGTGATTTCAACCACCAGCGTTGCACCTCGCATAGTTCAGTTTGCGCTGAAACTTCATTTCTAAGCCAAACGCGGCGAAATCGCGTGATATTCGAGACGTTTCGCGAGTGCGAATTACCAGGACAGGAAAATCAGATCAGTGGCGTGCGGCAAAATCCAAACCTGTGTGGCCTTCCTAGCTCGTCTTGGAAGCGGGCGGCATTGAACGGAGAGCTTCCACGATTGCTTGAGTCCCAGCAGATTCGCACACGATGCGATCGATGGAGCATGGCACTACCACCCGAGTTCGATTCGCAACAAAAACAATTGTGCCCTGAGGACAACTGCGTCTAAATAAATCCGTGAGATCGTGAGTCGTGTCCTGACCTGCTCTGAAGCAGATTAGCAGAGCACCACAACGGCCCATTTCAATCTCGAAGCGAGCCTGGGACTCAGTGTCAACAGAAACCACCTCGAAGCCTCCATCTCGCAGTGCAGCCTGCCGCTGCATGAGCACGTCCTGATCACGGCTGAAGGAAAGAACTCTGTTTTTATTCATTTTCATGTTCGGAATAGATGATAGGTAAGGCTCCGTTTGTTGGCTACGGGCGGCCTTTTGAGCCTATTTGACGATCGTTTATAGTAACGGCCGTGCCAAACCCTGTCGAGGGACTTCCGTAAAGGCTTATGTGCGCTAATGTATCTCTTGCCGCTCGCCAGAGAGTCCACGAAGATACATAGATTTCCTAGCGAGGATTAGGAAAGTTGCTGATTCCCGACACCTCCGCAATTAGTGATTATGATTGTGACGGTAAGCAGTGAGAAGTGCGGGAGTGTATTATGAGCAGCACTGAATCAGAACAGGTTCTTGCGCTTCTCCAGGAACTGTCGGTGTTAAAAGAACTCGATAAAGCATCTGAGACTGCTCCGCAAACCGAGTGCGAGCAACGATTACGCCAACAGCGGCAACAGGAGATCAAGGAGGAAATCAGGGCACTTGCCGAGGAGAAGAAGAACACCCGCAATCACTCAGTCGAAGCGGCAAATCTAGCGTTCGATATTGGTGGGTCTCAAACGGCCGAATGAGTATCCGCTGATGATCGCCAGCACAGCGCCCCGCCTGCGACTCAACGCGGCCACGCTTCCAAATTGCTTTTCTCTGAACTGGTTGGGTGGTGCCCGGAGACGGAATCGAACCGTCACGTCCTGTTACGGACCCGGGATTTTAAGTCCCGTGCGTCTGCCAGTTTCGCCATCCGGGCATGTCGCTGCTTGATCATTGTATCGTCTGCGACTCGGATTCACGTGCTCTACGGCAGAGGAGCGATGGGCTTTTCTTGGCACTGTTTTGTGCACTTGCTGCCTGTGCACTACTTTTTCAGCGACTTTTCGCTTGCGCTTTTCGCGCTTGGCGTCCGGGCGGGGCGCCGCTTCCTTGGGGTCCCCCTGATCTTATCAATCGTTGTCGTCAAGTCCCATGACTTCGAAATTACGTCCACGCTCTCTTAGGCGGCTACCCTCTGCTTCTTCGCGAATAGCAGTCGCACCGCTGGGCGCAACAGTTTCCAAGCAAACCAGGCTCCGGCGAGGAGCGTCACCAGCCATAGTAAAATCGCCGGAAGATAGAAGACGAACGAAAACATAGCAGTAGCGTAATCAGCCAAGCCTTCGAGGCCCTGCATCGCCGCCAGCTTCATTTCATATGAGGGCCGCCAGTGGATTCCGAATAGATTCGCCTCTGCTTCCGACCTTAATGAAACTGTGATCGCAACCGTTTCCACTTGTTTTGAGAGCGCCGCGAATTCCGCCTGCTGCTGCTCGATTTCGACGCGGACTCCGTTTAACTTTTCGCTGACATCAAGTGTGTCCTTGACGCTCCTCGCCTGCTTCAAAATGGACAAGTACTGCGTTTCCTGGGCGCGAAAATTGCGCAGGCGAGCCTGCTGATCAACATATTGCCCTGTCATATCCTCGGCCTCGGTTTGCTCGCTCTCTACTCGCAGGCTCAACATTCTGATTCCAGCTTCCACTTCAGCGGCGCGAGCGACTGGCACACGGATGGTGAGCGTTGCATTTGTAGCATCTTGCCCGCCATTGGTTTGTGACCTGACCAGAAACCCTGGGGCGTCTTCCGTTAGTGCGCGGATTTTCTCGGCTGATTGCGCAGGGTTTTTCACCAAAAGGTTGATCGATGACGTGCGGACGATTTTCCGATTGGCTGATCTGTCTGGCGTGGGTGAGTAACTCAGCGTCGGAGCCCCATGCGGTAAAACTCCCCCAATGACACCCGCTGCCAGGGTGGCGTTGTCCAACGACTGCGGCAGTGGTAGGAGCCAATGACGGTTGCGCTCAATGGACGCAAGTCCGGTGGTTTTTTCCATGGCGATGCCACGGAAGGCATACGAGGGCCGAATGACGCCGCCATAAACTGCGATTAAGACCGCGATAATCAACCATCCCGTTTTCAGCCATCCAACGGTGCGCAGCCAGAAGGTAGCGCAGGGGATATTCATTTGTGTTTCTCCTACTACCGTTAGAGCGGCGGGGCATGTTTTTTGTTCCCGGTGTTGGGGTCAAAGGGTCTATTGGGGAATTCCTGCTTGGAGAGTTTGGTCTCACTGAGGACTGTTGGCAGACCGGTCCAGCGAGTTATTCAGCGAATATAAAGATTATCGCTAACAATCCTTGCCGGAGGGGGGCCAATCGACGGCTTCCAGTGACTTGCCTATTCCGCCAATCTCTAATCGGCTCGCTAACTTCCGGGATTGTGTGCTCTCAACGATAAGTCAGTAAGTAGCTGGGATCGACTCTTAAAATTAGCGCAGCATTGCGACCTGGGTTTGCGGCGAAATCTTCTCCACCATGAACTGCAACGACGATCCGGCTTCTCGCGCCCCCCTGAATGAAGTCAAGGCGGGCTATGCGAGTTGCCATAGCGCGCGAGCGTTCCGCCTAGCAGTTAGTGAATCCAATATGCCCTGCATATATGGTTCGGGTCCGCAGCTCGCTTCTTACAAAGATTTCCTCAGGCTATGAAAAGGTCCTGACTTGGCATCTCTATCCACTCTCTCCTTCTAACGCAGAACTATAACCGCGGGTGACGCAAATACGGTGGAGTTTACAAGCCGCGTTTCCATTTTATCTATCGTATCTGCCGCTAAGGTTGGTAAGTGAACCAATTGCGGAGAGACAGTGAGCACTCTAGCCGGAAAAGGATTGAAGGTTCCCAGCTTTACTTCAGGCTGTGCTTTGCGAATAACAGAAGGCGAGCTGAAGTAAGAAGCTACGTTGCTAATCGCTCGCTTATTCTTGGCGACAGACTGTCCCCAAGCTGTTGAAGTTAGTAACCCGCACAAGAGAAAAAAGTATGTTACGTGTTTCATTTCGACGCCCCTTGGTTGAAGTTATTGGTGCTAAACCAAAGTACAATGTTGGGTAGGCATTTGGAATAGTACGGGCGTGCTAATGGACACATTCCACGGTAACATGTCGCGGATAACTATAGTTTGTTTTGCAATACCGGCCTACAACTATAGTTAGTAAGTCGTTGATTTTAGCGTCGTTGTATTCTAACGTCTAGCATTAAACTGTCGAACGTATCGACACACTTATAGAGTTTGTTACTAGGTGGTACCAAACGGGGCCAAGTTAATGCCAAGTTCATCGTCAGTATCAGTGAGATGTGTTAATTGTTCACTTTGCTGCGAACGCATCCGTAAGAGAGACAATTGTCAGGGAGCTCCTGAGCTGATCGATGGTGGCATTGGACTTCAGAGTAAGCGTGGTCGATTCGCCGGGAAGCAGATCAAAATAGTTATCAGAAATGTTGACGTCGAGATCTGCAAAGGAAATGTAAACGCCGCGAGCCAGTTGCGGTGACTGTAAGGTTATGGTGTAGTTTCCGCCAGTGGGATTTACGGTAGCCTCAATCTTGGGCATAACGGGTAACTGCAGATCGTGTGTTACGTCAAAAAAGACGAGGTTCCGGGAAACTTTCTTTCCCCCTACCTCGAGATCGACGGCCAGAAAACTGGCGCGTGGATCGGCTTTAGCGGACAGATCGGCTTTATCGAGGGTAAGGTAGATCGCGCTCGACTGCGCCGGGACTTGGATGTCTTTCGTTTGATCGAGCAAAGCTTTTCCGGAGAAATCCAAAAGCCGTGTGTGGATTGTCGCGGCAAAGGGCTGCAGTTTGTCCGATACAACGTAGACGTCTACTTTGTTGTCGTGCAAGAAGGGCGAGATCAAGACGTCATCGTAAAAGCGGCGGGCATAGTAATGAAGCGCCTTCCAACGGCCGTAGTAATCAATACTCGCCCAGGAAGCTACCGGCCAGCAGTCATTTAATTGCCAGTACAAAGAACCCATGGTACGCGGCCGCTGGCGCCGCAAATGCTCGGCTCCGATTTTGATTATTTCCGCCTGTTGCACCTGACTCAGATAGACGAACGAGGCAAAATCCTTGGGCTCGCGATATTCGCGCAGCATGTAGGTCAAGATACGTTCGTTGCCGCCCTTATTTTTTTGATGCGCCTGCATGACGGTGGAACGAATGTCAAAATCTTCAGGCTTGCTGGCGAAGGTCCGGATGGTTCGCATCTCGGGAAAAGATTGGAAACCGTATTCCGTCATGAAGCGGGGAAATTGCTTGGTGTAGTCCTCTGCCGGCGCCTGCTGGTGCCACACGGCCCAGTAATGCATGTCACCGTTGTGTTGATTGTCGGGAATTTCTTCGAAGTCGGCGCTCGGGGAACTCGGCCAGTAGGGCGCGGGATCGCCATACTGATTCACGGCGCCTTTGAGGATGTCGGCGAACATGATGATGTAATCCTGCCAGACGCGGTCGCGGGTTTCAGGAGAGATGGCTTCCTTAAATTCTTGTCGATCGACCCAGTGATACCAGCCGGTTTCGACCTCATTGTTTCCACACCAGACCACGATGCTCGGATGATCGCGCAGCCGCTTGATCTGCTCGATCGCTTCCTCGCGGACATTTTGCTGGAAGGGCACGTCGCCGGGGATCAAATCTCCGCCGAACATGAATTCCTGCCAAACCATGATTCCAAGTTCATCGCAAATATCGTAGAAATCGTCAGATTCGTAGTAACCGCCGCCCCATTCGCGAACCATATTCATGTGCGCGTCGACGGCGGCTTGAAGAATCTTGCGATGGATTTCTGGAGTCACGCGATCAGGAAAGCTGTCGAAGGGAATTACGTCAGCGCCTTTGGAGAATACGGTGATGCCATTAACTACGAACTCGAAACTCTTTCCCCATTGATCGGTAACTCGACGGAGCTCGAGGGACCGCAAACCGGTATTTACTTCGGCATGAGCTGCTTCAACTTTCTTGCTAACCCTGATCAAGGCTGAGAAATGATATCGGTTCTGGGCGCCGTATCCGACCGGATACCAGAGCTTTGGTGCCGCTAGGCGAATTGGAACTGAAACGTGGTTCATGCCGGCATCGAGTTGCAAGGACTGAGTGGCGTCGTTGGTTTGTGGCGAAGATTGCGGTTGTGCGGCAAGTTCATTGTGGGTTATGGCTAGTGTCGCAGTCGTTGGCTGCGAGGCTTCGATATCGAGCTCTGCGGTCATCAACGCCGTGTCCGAGGTGATTTTCCGTTGGTGGATGTGAAAAGTTTCGATGCGCATGGCATCCCAAGTCTCAAGCCGCACGGGACGCCAAATGCCCTCGGTTAAGAAACGCGGTCCCCAATCCCAGCCGTATTGATAGGGAGCCTTGCGGGTATAAGGTGCGGTCGCTATGTTCTCTTCATTGCCATAATTATGCGTCGATATCGAGGGCAGAACATAGGGCAGCGACTTGACGTAGGGAAGCATTTTTTCGACTGCGGAATGGAAGACAATTCGCAGCGTGTTCGCGCCGGGCTTCAACAGCGGTTTTGCGGCGATTCGCCAGTGCCGAAACATATTGTCGGAGTGCAGAATCGGTTGATCATTGAGATAGACGTCGGCGAATGTATCCAATCCGTCAAAAACCAGATCGACATGCTGATGCGCGAGCGAGGCTGCGTCTGCTTGAAAGACGGTTTGATACTCCCAGTCGGTTAGGCCGATCCACTGCAAGCGAAATTCGTTATCACGATCGAACGGTTCGGGAATGAGGCCATTTTTTAGGAGGTCGGTGTGGATGACGCCGGGAACCTGGGCGGGATGCCATTGTTTTATATCGGCCGAGTTCGCGTTTGCGGAGGCGTCTACGGTACCGGTGGCGCGAAACTGCCAATCTGAATTCAGCGCTCGCGAGGAAAGTTCATCTGCTTTGAGTTGTAAGGCCGCGAGACAAAAAAACGACACAAGAATGAATACCACAGTACTGAGACGGCAGCGGCATCGCGGCTGAGGCTGTTTCATATTAGTGCTCCTTAGTGAGTTATCAGAAATCTCTTCGAGCATGCGAAGTCTAAGTGACCGGTCACGAAAAATTCGTTTGTTCCCAGCACTTCGATTGTTCCCAGCACAGGGCGGCTCCGCCCGCTATTCCAGAGTCCGCGCCATAGCGTGCTTGGAGCGAGGGAATCTCCAGGCAGCGTGAATTAATGCAGTATTCCGCAAGTCCCTTGGACAGATCGCCCAGGAAAGGATTTAACATCGAGGCCACGCCACCACCGATGATGATCGCGTCCGGTTCCAGCAGATCGATGATGTTGCTTAGCCATAACGATAGTAGTGCAACGGTTTCCTGCAAAGTCTGCTTGGCCAACCGATCACCAGCGAGGCAAGCCTGGCCTACGATCTCACTGGTTACAGCGTCGATATTTCCCTGGGCTAAGTCAATCATTGTGGAGTGAAATTCTTGCTCTGCGGCCTGCTTCGATTTCAACAAAGCGCGCGCTCTGCGGGCAATTGCGGGCCCGGCAGCGAGAATCTCGATGCATCCGGGTTTGCCGCATCCGCAACGGGGGCCGCGATAGTCGATGCTCATATGTCCGCCTTCGGCTGCGGCGCCGGTACGGCCGTTGTAGATTTTTCCGTCGAACACGATGCCAGTTCCGATGCCAGTGCCGAGGCCTACATAGAAGATATGGCGATATCCGCGCCCCGCGCCCCAGTAGGCCTCAGCCAGGGCGGCCGCGTTGGCATCATTTTCGATTTTGACGGGCACACTATAAATTCTCGCGACCTCGGCCGCCAGGGGAAAATTCCGCCAGCAGGGAAGATTCGGAGGATTGATTACCACTCCGGTCGCGGGATCCAGCGGGCCGGGGGCGCAGATACCGATTCCACGAGTGATGGTGCGTACTTTCGCATTGCTCTTTGGAATTAGAAGTTGATCGATCGCGGACACGACCGCGGCGAGTCCCGCGGCCGCTTCTCCGTTCGCTACCATCGGAGCGCGGGTTTGGGCTTTGATTTCACCCTTGCAATCGACCAAACCGACGGCGACCTTCGTGCCGCCGATATCCACGCCTATAACCAGCCCGTCGTCACTCTCTGTCATCGTCCGATTTACGGCCCTAATATATTCTAAGTGTGGTGTGAAACCCTGCACCGACAGTCGGGACAGTATACGCTGCTGATCGCGACATCTCGGAAACGTTCTCGCGGCGCAGATGAATATCCGCCGAACTGAACGAGCCCATATGACGCCAAGATTTAATATGGCGTGACAAGGTAGGGTAATTAGCGAAGCAGGAGGGTTTGGTGTCCACAAGTCGGCAGGATGGTCATCCCAAGATCACAGCGGTAATTCTGGATTACGGTCAGGTACTGGCGCGCTGTCCCACGGTGCCGGAGTTCGAGCGCATGGCGAAGATGTTTAATGGGAGTTTTGAAACGTTTTATCAGCTCTGGGAAGACAGTCGGGGGCCTTATGACCGCGGAGATTTTACGGCTGAGGAATATTGGCTTCGGCTGGCGAAACAAACCAATAGCTCGCTTGATGCGGGGCAGATCGAGATACTTCGGCAGGTAGAGGTCGAGATATGGGCCCACACCAATCCCGACATGATGAATTGGGTGGGCCAGCTTCACGCGGGCGGAATTAAGACTGGCTTGCTGACTAACATGCCTTGGGACCTGGTGAAGTATGTGCAAAACTGCGCGTGGATGGAGCATTTTGTTTTTAGGACGTTCTCTGCCGAAGTGAGACTAATAAAGCCGGACCCGGGGATTTATGAGCACACGGTTCGCGGACTTGGCGTTGCTGCACAACAGGCGCTATTTGTGGATGATCGGGAGGTGAATATCAGCGCTGCCCGCGCGCTCGGTATTCATTCAATTTTATTTCAATCGATCGGACAGCTCCGGAAAGATTTGGAGGCTTTGGACTTTCCTATACTGCCCGCTGTTGCGGAATCGCCTTTGGAAATCGAGACCCGCAAGCAAGAGATGAAGTTTCAACTTTGAGGCTCCTGATCGTTCTCGCGGAAGGCTCGAAGCGAGTTAATGCTGCGATTCTTCTTTGGAAGGGGCTTGGGCCGGAGGAGCCGCGGTCTGCAATTTCTGGAACTCCTGCATTTCATGCTGCGCAGCCGCGGTCTTTCCCTGTTTTCTATAGAGACTGGCCAGTGCGAAGTGGGCCTGCGCCGCCAACGGACTTTCCTTTTCGATGGTAAGCAGTTTGGTCCAATGTTTTTCAGCGGCGGCTGTGTCGCCTTCGAGCGATGCAGCTTTGCCCAAAGAATAAAGTGTCTCCGGCATGTCAGGCATCAATTTATCGGCACGCATGAGTTCTGCATGGGCCTCATGCGCCTTTCCTTGCTCCAGCAACGCTGCGCCCAGACGGTACGCCGCCTCGGCGTTACCGGGCTGCAGTTTGACCTGCGCGCGAAACTCTTTTTCCGCTTTATCCCACTCGAAAGCGCCTGCATAAACCTCGCCTAGTTCCAAGTGAACTTCTGGAACGTCGGGTCGCAGACGCAATGCGTCCTGATACTCTTTTTCAGCGTTTGGCATTTGCCGCAGGACGAAATAATTTTCTCCCATCGCCTGGTGGGCCCGGGCGGAGTCAGGATAAGCTGCGAGCAAAGAGTCAATCGATTGTTTTGACAGCAAGCCACTGGCGCGGCCCAGATAGTAGAGGATATCCGGATCGTTCGGATGTTCAGCCAATGCGGTTTGCAGATTTGCAACTGCCTCGGGCAGTTGCCCGGTTTCGATTTGCGCAATTCCCAATGCAGACTTGTCTTTCACTCGTTCGAGATGCGGAATCGCTTGAGCCGCATAGCCCTGGATGAGAAGCACGTAGCCCATTAACTGATGAGCGGGCGGCGAATCGGGATTGATTTCCAGCGCATGCTTTAGTGGGGCCAGCGCGGATGCAAACTCGTGCTTCTCCATATAGGCTTGGCCGAGGCTGATGAAGCCCTCGGCGAAGTTGGGCTCGAGTTCGGTAACTTTTTGAAATTCGGTGACAGCAACGTCGAACTGACGTTGTTTGTCAGCCGCTATTCCGGCTTGCATGTGCTGATCGGCCTCGGGCGATAAGGTCTGAGCCGCGAACCAGAGAACTAGCAGGGCGCGGAGCATCGATTTCGCGAATATTGATTTTGCAATTATTGACTGGGCGAGCATGGATCCTATTTCTCCGGCTCACGGACTTCCAAAAACTGATCGACGTGAACATCATTTAAAGTCTGGTGGATACCGGATGGCCATACGACTTCGACTTTGGCTTTGTCCGCGGTTCCCAATCCGAAGTGAAGGCGCTTGTCGCTGGCGGAGAGATAACCGACGGTTGAAGTAGCAAAGCGCGTCTGACCATTGACTTGCACGCGCGCACCGTATCCATCGCGATTGCTGCGCGTGCCACGTAATGTAATCGTCAACCAGTGCGCCTTGCCACCTCGATTCATCAGCACTTGAGGATGAGCGCCTAAAGAAGTGATGACCACATCTTGCCAGCCATCGTTATTCAAGTCGCCGAAGGCTGCTCCTCTTGCGGCTACGGGAGCGGTGAGGCCTGAATCGACGCGTTCGAATCGACCATTATGATTTATCGCCAGCAGCGGGAGCTCGCGATAATGCAGTGACGGATCGATGCTTTCCACGTTATCTAAGACATGACTTTGGGCGACGAATAAATCCTTCCAGCCGTCATTGTCAAAATCCTCCAAGCCCACGCTCCAGCCGGAGCTGCCGCTTGAGAGAACACCCAAGCCGGTTTCCAGGCTGCGATAACTGAAGGAGCCTCCGCCATCGTTGTGATACACGCCATAGATTTCACGCGGTAACTCGGTGACTATGATGTCGGGACGGCCATCGTTGTCATAATCCTGAAAAACTACACCCATGCCTGACAAGCGCCGGCCGTCCTCGGATAAAGCTGTTCCGGCCTCAAGCGCAAGCTCGGTGAAGGTTCCATTGCCATTGTTATGGTAAAGATACTGTTGCATTCCGTCATTGGCCACGAATATGTCGGTGAAGCCGTCGCCATCGTAATCGGCGAACGCCACTCCCAATGCGCGACCTTTCTTAGCTGCAATGCCGGAGCGTTGACTTACGTCGGTGAAAGTGCCATCGCCGTTGTTGTGATAGAGAAGGTTAGTGGTGGCGGGAAATTCTTCGGGTGGACAGTAAGTATGATAATTGCCGCCGCAATCTTTACTGTGCTTGGTGTCCCAGTCCATATATCGAGTGACGAAAAGATCTAACTTGCCATCATTGTCGTAGTCAAAAAATCCAGCGGAGACAGACCAGCCTCCGCCCGCTACGCCCGCTTTCGCAGTTACATCGGTGAATGTGCCGTCGCCGTTGTTGTGATAAAGAATGTTCTTCCCATAACTGGTTACATAGATGTCGGGATAACCGTCGTTATCATAATCTCCTACTGCGACTCCCATGCCATAGTTTCCATCTCCGGCATTTGCCAATCCAGCCTGTTCGGTAACATCGGTAAACGTGCCGTCCTTGTTCTGGCGGTAGAGTCGATTCCAATAACGGGGATCATGACGGTCGAAGTCATCCGGCGTGGTCAACGGACTGGTTATTCGGCCTCCATTGACGAAAAATATGTCCAGCAATCCGTCGTTGTTGTAATCGAGCAGAGCGACTCCTCCGGGCATGGTTTCGATGAGATGTTTCTGCGGAGTGGGAGAATTCTGCAAGATGAAATCGAGTCCCTGCGGCAGCTTGGCTTCGAATAAGGACGCGCCGGTTCCAACCGCGGCGGCCGTTGCCACGGAAATTAGGATAGAGGCAGACAATCGACTCAGCATCCCCGGGGTTCCTGACATCTCACAACAAATACCTCAACATGACTCTTCAATATGACTTCCCAGCTGAAGACTAGAACAACAACTTTAGCGCAAATTGTATTAGACGAGGATTTGTCCCGGACGCGGTGCTGGTGATTACTCCGAAATCTGCATTGTTCGTCGAACAGCAAGTTGTATTCGGTGGCGAAAACTGCGTCCGGTTGAATAAGTTGAAGAATTCCACGCGAAACTCCATACTGGCGCGGCCGTCGCGATCCAGCGGGAGATTTTTGAAGGCAGCGACATCGAAATTGTTGACGCCATCAGAGCGCAGCGACGAATCGACGCGTGCCTCATTGCCAAAAGTGAAATCCGCCGGAGGCAGGAAACATGCGGTATTAAACCAGTTGTCGAGGCGGGCTCTTCCGCCTGGGGAGGATGACTTATCGCAGCCGGACAATACATCCGGACGGGAGCCGGCGCCAAACAACGTGGTGTCGTTTGCCTGACCGTTCAGGAACACCAGCGGAAATCCTCTTTGAAAAGTAGTTACACCGTCGACCCCCCAACCGCCGACCAGGTTGTTCAGGCTCGCGCTCACGTTGGAAAGATACTTCTTACCTTGCCCGAACGGAAGATCCAATACATAGCTGATCACCATCCGTTGAGGAACATCCTGGGAAGAAAGCGAACGTTCGCCCGGCAGATTGTTACTGTCTTGCAAGGTACCGACTCCTGTCTCGAGCCATGAGGTGAGGGTGTCGGTATTACTGATCAACTTGGAATTGGTGTACGCCACCAGGAGTGACCCAGCGCCCGCGAAGCGCCGGCGTGCAGTGACCTGCAGGGAGTGGTAGGTACTGGCAAACGATCCCTGGCCGGCCAGTTCGACGCTGGTGTATTGCGGGTACGGGCGCAGAAGCTGGCCGATGGTGGTAGTGGGCGCTGCGAGAGCCAAGGCTTGGCTGTCCACAAAAAAAGGATTGGGCACGGACTGCAGAAGGGTGACGGCGGAACGGCCTCCTGCTGCAAACTGGGCGGCCGCTTGCGCGAGTAAAGAGTCAGAAATCTGATTGATCTGCTGCGAGTACTGATCGAGATGAGTGCCCTTCGAGCCTACGTACGCCGCGGATAAGAAGAACTTTGAGGGGAGCTCCCGTTCGAAAACCAGGTTCCATTGTTGGATATAACTGCTGTGGTAGTGATCGGGATCGACTTCGGTAATGGCCTGCACTACCTGGGTCAGGAACTGCTGGGTGCCGCGAGTGCCCAGGCTGCGTCCCGGTGGCGCGGCGATACCATTCGGAAAGGGCAATGTGAGCGAATTATAAGGATGAGTTCCATCCACGGTTCCGGTATAGGTTGTGGCGCTGGCATTGACCATGTCGTTGATCGGATTCAACGCGAAGGAAACATCGTTTGGCACCCAGAAGATTCCGTAGCCGCTGCGGATGATCGTCTTTGGGTTCAGGCCATAGGCGATGCCGATCCTCGGCGCGAAGTTGTCTTTTTGAAGGGGAAGGTTGTGTCGAACTCCTGGGGGCACGAGGTAGACATCACCTTCGACGGTTGGAGTGCCGGGGGGAAGAAACTGGTTCAGGTAGCTGGGGGCGTTGGGAACGAAATTCGAGAGCCGATTGAGACGCTCCGACCACGGCCCCTGCAACTCATAACGGAGGCCGAGATTGACGGTCAATTTGTCTTTGACATGCCAAACGTCGTTGAAGTGGAGAGCCCGATAGGTTTGCTTTCCTGCGACGAATGCGGGGACAACGGCCTGTGCGAAGAAGTGGTTTTCGAAATTGCTGAAATTGTCCGCATAACCTAACAAAAAGTCAGCGAAAGAAAATCCGGTGAAGCAGGGCTGTCCAGCGGCGCAGAAATCGAAGGCTCCGCTTCCGACGTTTGTCTGCGCGTAATTGTCATAGTCCGCCTGGTATTGGAAACCGAAATGAAACCGGTGGCGCCCGCGCATCAAGGTTAAACTGGGAGCGAGATTGTATTGCGTGTCCCGATCCTGAATAAAACTCTGACCCTGCGTGCACATAATGTTATCGGCAAAATTGGCGACACAGGGCGTGGGCGGGGTTCGGATAATCGCGGGAACGGTCGCGTCATAGCTTGCGGGCCAGCCAATCGAAGTCAGATCAAATCCCGCATTGGTTGGAGAACGATTGTATTTGAATCGGCTTAGGCTGGCGTGGAAATCAAAAATTGTGATTGGGGTGAGACTGTAGTTGTAGGCCAGGGCGGCCGCATCGGTTGAATATTTTTCGGAGCAACGGTCGACGCAGACCCCGTTCTCAAAAGGGTCGACCGGCAAATCCAAGACATTCCAGTAACTGAATCTGAAGAGGAGTCTCTGCAGGTCGGTGAGGTCCTGGTCGTGCGCGCTACCACCTGATTCTGATTGCCCCCTGTCCTGGCAACGGTGTTGAAGTTGTTGATCGATCCCGAGGGGGTGAGGACTCCGGGACTATTCGCGATAGGCCACAAATTAAGAAGCGCTTGGGATGTCGGGCTGATACGGCTGGCAGGAATCATATTGTTCTGGAAGGGAGTCGGGGTGGCAGTGCTTCCGGGACATGCGCCGACGCTGTTCACCACGCCAGCACAGGGATCCATAATCGTAGTCTCTATGGCGGAGAAATCTCCGTTGCGTTCCGCAGTTGTTGGAACTGTGGCGGTGAAGGGTTCGCCCGTTCGCAGCCGATATCCCTCCCAACTTGTAAACCAGAAAGTACGATGGCGTCCGTTGGGGTAGGGAAGGGGCACAGGGCCGCCCACTTCCGCTCCAAACTGATTTTGCACCCATGCCGGCCGCGGTTTTCCGGTGGCATTCAGAAAATAATCGTTCGCGTTGAATAATCGATTTCGCAAATACTCGTAGACTTCCCCGTGAAAAAAACTTGTTCCTCCTTTGGTTGTAAGGTTAATTACGCCTCCAGAGAACCGGCCCCACTCCGCTCCGAGATTGCTGGTCTGGACCTTGAATTCTTGAATTGAATCCTGCGTCGGAATCAGCACCGGCAGGTTTATGTAGCCGATGTTCAATGGCTGCCCGTCCAGGTACTCGGCGCTCTGATTTCCGAATGATCCGCTTACCTGGTAATTTCCCCAGCCGAACGGATTGACTCCCACCGGCGTACCCGTGGAACTGCCCTGTGGTACCACCGAGGGGGCCAAACTGATCAAGTTAAATACATTGCGTCCGTTGAGCGGAAGTTCGTTGGCCTTGCGCTCTTCGACGACCGTGCCCACGGTGGACGATTCCGTATCGATCGGCAATGCCTCTCCTTCCACGGTCACGCTCTCGGAAGCCGAGCCCACCATCATTTCGAAATTCACTTCGAGCGCATCCTGCACATGGAGGTCGACACCCGACTGAATCACCGCTTTGAATCCGAGTTTTTCCACCTCAATGCGATATCGTCCCGGGGGAAGATTAGAAATATAGTAGGTACCGGTTTCGTTGGTGAGGCCCTGATAATGGATTCCGGTGCCGCTATTGATGACAGTGATTGTAGCTGCGTGATGACGGTTTTATTAGGATCGGTGACCCGGCCGGTCAGCGATGCATCGGCGGATTGTGCGCGCAGCATTCCGCAAAAAAACGGCAGACCCAGCAACAACGTTAGGACCAATCTACCCATGGAGGCGCAACTTCGTTTCGATTACGCCGTGATATTTCGTTCTGCTATGGGGCGAGGAGCGAAAGCTAAGATAAGCCAGTCCGGCCAGAAAAGGAAATCGAGTGAAGCGTCGTGCAGCCGAGTCGAGAAATCTACCAATTTTTGTATGTTGCGTTATGGGTGGCAAGAAGCACATTTGTCTGGCAAAACCTTTGCAATCTGGTGTATGCTTCGCGGCACGCTTGCCGGAAACTCGATAGGTGTCAGTAAGGGGGCACCGATTAGGAAGCCCTTATTCAGGAACTCCTTATTCAGGAACTCCGTGTTGAGTCTCCAGCCAAGCGCCGTCTGAAAATGAGCTCTCCTCCCAATGGGCGCGCGTTGGTATTCCCCGTAATGTGGGGTACGAGTCGAGAAGAATCACTCGTAACGCCACAACCGATTGAGATTCGGCCTCCCAGCGATGAAGAACTTATGGCTGGTCTCCAGTGTAAAGAAGCCAAGGCCCTGGACCTGCTCTTTGTGCGGTATTCGAGGCTGGTGTTCGCGATTGCGCTACGTGTAGTGAATGACCGGAGTGAGGCCGAGGATGTGGTGCAAGAAGTCTTCTTTAGCCTCTATCAAAAAGCCCTGCTGTATGACCCAGAGAAGGGCTCCGCCAAAGGATGGGTGGTGCAGGTTGCTTTCAGCCGGGCGCGGGATCGCAGGGCACATTTATTGCGCCGTGGATTTTACTCTGGTACGGATGTCGAGTCTTTGCACGATACTCTAATAGGGCAGAGCGATGTTGAGCACGATGTCGGGGTAAGACTTGATTTCTCCCATCTAAGATGCGCTTTTGAAGAGTTGACTCTTATGCAGCGGCGGACCTTAACACTGTTTTATTTCGACGGGCTGGATCTGAGGGAGATCAGTGAACGGCTTCGCGAGCCATTCGGCAATGTACGCCACCATTTCTATCGCGGCTTGGAACGGTTGCGCAAGAGCCCCGCTGTGAAGAGGCTCAGGGACAATTACAATGCATGAGAACGAACGTCTGAACGAGCACCAAAGGTTTAAGGAACTGGCCGCTCTGGCGCAGGGACGTGGGTTAACCGTCAGCGAACAATTCGAACTGAAGCGTCATCTGCGTTTGTGCGAAGCGTGCCGGGAAATTTCCAGCGAATATTCCCTGATCAGTTCGGAAGGCATGACCTTCCTCGCGGCGGATTGTGGACAGGTCGCGGAAGCTGACGATTGGGATTACGAGGCGGCGCAAAGCGGATTGTTCTCGCGGATTCGAAGATCGGAAGTTTCTCCGATGGCTCGAGCCTCCAGGCCGGCGAGAGGCCATATTTTTCTGCCTTGGGCATGGCGTGCACCTTGGATTGGGGCAGCAGCCGCTGCCTGCCTTTTAGCGGCTAGTGGCGGCAGGTGCTTATCATCTTGGTATTCGTCACCAATCATGGCGAGCGCAAACTTCAGACATCACGCTTGTCTCTCCGGCGGTATCCTCCGTCTTCAAAGGCCCTTCAAGAAATTGCCGCAGAAAAGAAAAATGCAGACGATTTGCTGGGCGCGGAAGCGGCGGAGATATCCCGATTACAGAAGCAGATCTCCAGCGAGCAAAGGGATCTGGCTGGATTGCGTGCAGCGTTACATGCGGCCGAGGACCATTCCAGTGAACTCTCCGCTGCCAACAGCAAGAATGAAGCTCAATTCCGAGAGGTATCAGAAGAGCGCGACAAACTGGCCGCAGAAGTTCGTGATACGAGAAAAGGCTTATCAACTCCTTCAGGTTGAATTTACCAATCTTCACTCTGAACATGATCGGGTTGTGCTGCGTTCGGCATCGCTGGAATCGAAGATTGAGGAACTTTCTGCCGCTACCACGGATCAGGATCGCAGGCTCAAAGACAGCGAACAGTATTTGGCCTCAGACCGCGACATTCGCGAACTGATGGGTGCACGAAAGTTGTACATCGCGGACGTATTCGACGTCGACAGCGGAAGTCGTACGCGGAAGCCTTTTGGACGCGTGTTTTATACACAGAACAAATCACTGATCTTCTACGCCTTCGATCTGGATCACCAACCCGGAGTCAAGAATGCCAGCGCCTTCCAGGTGTGGGGACAGAGAGACGCTGATTTAGGCGCAAAAGCGCGCCCTATGAATCTGGGGATTCTGTATTTGGACAGCGAGTCAAACCGGCGTTGGGTTCTTCGCTGGGATGATCCCAAACAACTGGCGGAGATCGACGCCGTATTTGTCACCGTGGAACCAAATGGCGGCAGCCAGAAGCCGACGGGCAAGCCCTTTCTCTATGCCCTACTAAGAAAAGAAGCGAATCACCCTTAAGTTGTCTGTGCAAGTCGCGACTCCACCGTTTGCCTCGAGAAAAACAGGAAAATTGAAGCTTTACCCCAGTGAAGACCAAGTGGGACTGGTTCGGTTGGTTAGAGCACTGTCCTTAAGAACGGTTCTAATTTCAAGAAGGGGTTCTAATTTCGGCAATAAATTACTTGACTCATCCACGATAATTTGCTAAAGTTTGAGCATGGAGAAAGCAGCCATGCGCGAACCAAAGAGCCTTCAAGAAGCAATCGTTTACTTCTCGAATCCTGATAACTGCATTGACTACCTTGCGATCCGGCGATGGCCAGATGGCCGCGTGCTGTGCCCTACTTGCGGATCGGACAAGGTGAAATTCCATGCCGAACGGCGCATCTGGCAATGCAGCACTCATCACCCGAAACGGCAGTTCTCCATCAAGGTCGGGACCGTCATGGAAGATTCTGCAATTCCGCTCGACAAGTGGATGACCGCAACTTGGATGGTTACCAATTGTAAGAACGGAGTGAGTAGCTACGAGATTGCGCGGGACGTGAAGGTTACCCAAAAGTCGGCGTGGTTCATGCTTCACCGCATTCGCCTCGCGATGCAGGACGATTTCTTTGGTTCCAAGCTCGGCGGGGAAGTTGAGGTTGATGAAACTTTCATCGGCGGGAAGTCTCGGAACATGCACCTGAGCAAGCGCAAGCAGCGCATCACTGGAACTGGCGGGGCGGACAAGACCATCGTGTTCGGAATGTTGGAACGCGGTGGGCGAGTCCGGGCGAAGGTCATGCCGAATCGAAAGAGGGAATCCGTCCAGCCGGAAATTAGAAAGCATGTACAGGCTGGCGCTGCGCTCTATAGCGATGAGTGGGTTGCTTATAACGGATTGGAAACCGACTACGCGCATCAAATCATTGACCACGCAGTTAAGTATGTGGATGGCCGCGTACACACCAACTGCATGGAGAATTTCTGGTCCTTGCTGAAGCGCGGGATTGCGGGAACCTATGTGAGCGTAGAGCCGTTTCATTTATTCCGCTACCTTGATGAGCAGATGTTTCGTTTTAATAATCGCAAGAACCTCGATGATGCTGGCCGCTTTGATCTCGTTGTCTCGCAACTTGTCGGCAAGCGTCTGACCTTTGCCGCGCTGACTGGCAAGGCCGGAGAAACGACCATTCACTAACCCTTTACGTTGGAAGCGCGGGAAGCGGGCGAAGCCTTAGCCCGCTTTTTCTGCGCCCGTTTGCGCCGCCATTCTTTATCGCGCTTCTTGATCTCTTCATGGGACACCGATAGCAATGTTCGGACGACTGAATCAAACTTCTCGGATTCTGACTTACCTTGTGGTTTCATATAGTCTATGGCTCCCGACCGACAGCACTATTGGGGCGGCCTATGCCTGTGTGGGAAATATCACCCCGTCAAGCTCGCATCTGCCGATCCGTTGGAACCAGTGCCGCAAGTTCCAGAGTATGTCATCCTGTGTCCGTCTCGTCTTGAGGATATTCGTTTTGTATTGAGCGATCTTGTGAAATATCTCGGACCACAGTTGGATGAAAAGTTCCAGACGCATCAACTGTTCCGAGAACCCGACAATTACCTGGATCATGGCTAACCTTGACACGCAAGCGAGTGCGGCGAAGATTTCCCATTGTTGCCGCCGCCGCTCGTTTTGCCGCAAAACGAGCACAAATGCGTTCAATTGACTCAGCATCCCCAAACTTTAAGTCATCGGAATTCTCCACAAGACTGAGAAGTTGCCGGAATGTCTTGCTCCCTATCGCTTGAGGATTGAGACGCCGCTCCAGTCCGAACTGGTAAAAGTGATAACACACCAAGTCTGCGGCCTGAAGAACCGGATACTTTTTATGCGAGCCAAAGGTCATGCTATCGTCCAATCTCTCACGAGCCTCAATTGGAGGATTCGTATCTAGAATCGCCCGGTACAACTGAAGGGCATAGCCTTCAAATTGGTTTTGTTCACTCATGAAAATATGCACTTTATCGCCGTCGGGAATACGCACAGCGCAGCGTTCGACTACGATCCGTAGGGCGAAATGGTATGGCGAATTGGGCTTCCCTAGACGCCATTTTTGCAGGTTCATTACGTTAGGAACGCCGCCAGTCATCCATTTGCGTTCGTCCTCTGAGCGCGACCTGAAGCTCACTGCATCCACTACGTCTGCGATTAAATGGGCGCTGTACTTCCGCAGAACGCCAATCAAGTCGTTGATGTATTTCTTGCGCTTAGTCTTGCTCCAACCTCGATACGGGTTCGACAGCGAAAGTTTTATTTTCTCCGGCGGGGCGTAGAACTCAATCGCGTGGAAGGGAACCTTAACGCCATTACGAACAAGAACCTTGTTCCATTCTTTAGCAATACGATGCATTGCTGGAGGACCGCCAAGGAAGCCTGCGATTACGGTCACTTCGGAGCTATTGGAAATCCCGCTCTCGTCGAAGTAGCCTCCAAACATGACAACCTGTTTCTTCTTCAGTTCACGCAAACTGCACCCCGGATAGATCAACCTCAATAATGGGTACAAATCTCCATCTTCGCGAGAAAGCAATCATTGCCTCTCCCGGAACAATTGATTCCATGCTCTCCCACCGTACAACGCTACCGTGGATGAGTCAAGTCAATTATTGCCCTAATTTCCTTCCTTTTTGCGCGCGCGCTAATTACAGGACAAACCTTGATCGCGGTCCGTGCATCCACGTTACGGTGAAGGCGTTCAGATGGGCAGAAAGAATGGCATTGCCGATCCAACGCGTCTTAAATCTTTTGATGCCAAAGACAAGGAAATGCTACGAGTTGTCATTGAGACGCCAAAGGGAAGCCGAAACAAGTTTTCATTTGAAGCAGAAGAGCACATATTCGAATTAAAGAAAGTGTTGCCCTCAGGGATGGCATTTCCATACGACTTTGGATTTGTTCCTTCTACCAAGGCGGATGATGGCGATCCTGTCGATGTGCTGGTTTTGATGGACGAGCCGGCATTTCCTGGATGTGTGCTCTCCTGTCGTGCTATCGGTGTTATCGAAGGGGAACAAGGCGACAAAAAAAAGACCGTCCGTAACGACCGGATTGTAGCTGTTGAAAAGGATGCCCACAGTTGGGAAGACATCAAAGACATCGCCGATTTGGGGAAGCCGTTTATCCGAGAGCTCGAAGAATTTTTTGTGAACTACCACAAGCTGAGCAGTGAGAGATACTGGATTCTCGGAGTGGCGGGGCCGCAACGGGCGCGGACGATTATCCTGGGCTCCAAGGCATGGGCGGATTCTTCGCCGGCTGTCGGGTAACGGCGAGCACTTGATTCCGCGATCGAAATGAAGGCGAGTAGTACGGGTTTGTCCTCCCTAAATCAACAAGCTCTCGTAATCCAAGAATGATGCTGCAGGCGACAAGAAAGTTATCGCCGGAACGAGCTGATGTGTCGAAAAACCCAAGTTGGACAAGTTCGGGATGCGTTACTCCCACCATGGCGCCGACACTGATCGCCACCTTCCGACAAGCACCAAATGAAACGGGGCATGGAAGCTGGGAAACCACTTGCTGGTTTCCCATATTCCACGCCCCGGAGTCCAAACGGCGGATAAATTTTCGAGCAGAACCTAGACTGTCACTCCAATTGGTAAGAACATCGATCAGGTCAGCGGTGGTTGCATCCCAACCATGGAATGGAACTCGCGGAGAGAGAGGTTAAGAAAGTCTCGAAGAACATAGTGAGCGCCGGCAGCAGTCAAGTTGCTTTCCGACTGAGAGCCGGCAATGGCAACACACTTGAGACCAGCTCCCCTGGCCGCGCGGATGCCGGAGGCCGCGTCCTCAATGGCGACGGCGGAATCTGCAGGACAGGAAATTCGTTGGCAGGCGAGGCGATAAATGGCAGGATCGGGTTTACCTTCGCGAACCTGGTCGCCGGTAACGATGGCCTTGAAATGCGTAAGCAAGCCCAAGCGCTTAAGGATGGATTGCGTGCGACCCGCGCCCGCCGAGGTGGCGACGGCCATTGCGATTCCTGCTCGCCGAATGCCTTCAACAAACTTTAAGATGCCCGGGACGGGTAAAACTTCGGGCGAAGCCTGCCAGAAAAGATCGTCCTTGCGAGCGCCAAATTCCTGCAACTCCGCTTCTGTCAAAGGACCCAGGAAATGAAAGAAGATATCTTTCCGTTTTCGTCCGTCCAAGACAAAATCCAACTCGCTGTCGCTGACCTCTTTTCCGACGGTGCGCAGAAATTGCCTCCAGGCAAAACGGTGCGCGGAGTGAGTGTCGGCGATGACACCATCCATATCGAACACAATCGCCTGCAAATGGGTGCTCGGCTGCGAGGAGGGAATGGACATGAATCGAGCTTAGTTTCGTCTCATGCAGCCAATCCGGGCCAGTTGACTTGGGCGGCCTGGTAGTTCTCGAGGGTTCCGATGTCAATCAGGTATTCGGAGATCGGGTAGGCCAGCATGTCACCAACAAGGCGTGGCAGAACGTCGAAACCTAAATCGGTTGGATAGCGGGATGGAATCTGGTTCAGGAGCTTGGGCGTACCAATCATCACCCCGGAAAACGCCCAGCGGCTAGCCGGTCGAGCGGGTTTCTCCACAAACTCTTGAACGATCATCTGTTCGTCGAATGAGACCACCCCGCAGCGGGACGGATCTGGTACTTGATACAAGCCGAGAGTCGCGGCGGGTTGGCGAGCCAGATGGAGTTTCACCATCTGCTTAAGATTCGCATTCGTGAGCACATCCGCATACAAGATCCAGAAACAGGAGTCCGATGCGAGCCAATCGCGGTTCGCCAGCACGGTGCCCGCTGATCCAAGCAGGGTAGACTCCTCGACTAGCCGGATGCGATGGCCGTGGCGGTTTTTCTCGAGCCAGGCCCGAACGATCTCAGCGTGGGAGTGCAGGTTGATCATTACCTCATCAATTCCGGTACTCCGGCAAATTTCCATCCAGATCTGCAGCATGGGGACGCCGCGGATGGGAACCAAACACTTGGGAACCTGGTCGGTAATCGGCCGAAGCCGCGTGCCTTCGCCCGCCGCCAAGAGAAACGCCTTCATCGATTCCTCGCATGACGGCCGAAATGCATCGAAGGGGTGATTTGCAAAGTGGTATGCCAGTTGATTGTGCGCAAGTGAAGCGCGTATCGTAACCAGAATTAGCGCCCCGCCGAGACGGCGGTAAAGATCCAGCGCGAACCGGCGCGGACGTCGCCATCGATGTAGGGGTCATTCACGATCACCTGCGTCCCATTGTTGTCGAAGGCAAATGCCATCTCCTGGATGCCTTCGGCATGGAGCGCGGAGCGGACCGATTCCTGTTGCTCAGACTCGCAATAGAGAAGCAGGAAGCCGCCGCCGCCAGCGCCCGTAATTTTCCCGCCCTTGGCGCCGTGGTGGCGCGCCAACTGATAGAGATGGTCAATCCTCGGATTGGAAATCTTCCCGGAAATGCGTTTTTTAGCCTGCCATCCCTCGTCCAGCAGGTCGCCGAAAAGGCTGAGATCTGCCGCTTGCAGCGCAGCCAGCATGCGGTCGGCCAGGGCACGTACCTGGTGAAGGGCGTCGAGAGCAGGCCCGCTGTGGCTACGGGTTGATTTTTCCTGTTCCTGCAATATCGTCCAGGAATGATGGGCGGAGCCGGTGAAAAAAAGCATCAACTTCGATTGCAGTTCCGCCAAGAGTTCGGGATCCGGATGCAGGGGTTGCACTTCGGTAAAGCCATCGGGATGGAAGGTAATGAAATTCAAACCACCAAAGGCTGCGGCGAATTCGTCCTGCCTGCCGACGTGGCGTCCCAGAATGTTTCGGGCAACGTAGTAGGCGCGTTCCGCCAGCTGATATTTGGAGAGCGGGTGATTGAGATAGGTGGTGAGGGTCTTCAGAATATTCACGCATACGCTGGCAGAGGAACCGAGGCCGGTGCCGGGAGGAATCTCCGAGGAAAGGAAAAGATCGACTGAAATATCGCATGCCAGATCCTTCAGAACTGCCAAAGGAATCTCGAGCCCGCTGCCCAGAATATCCATGCCGGCAATATCGCGCCAGGTTTCGAAAACTCGCAGGTCTGAAGAGATGACCTGAATTCGGCCGTCATTGCGCTTACAGAGAACGGTGTAGAAATACTTGTTAATCGCCGTGCTCAGCACCGCTCCGCCAAAGTTCTCGTAGTACGCAGGGAGATCGGTTCCTCCGCCGGCGAAACTGATGCGCATGGGACTACGAACGATGAGCATTCTCTAGAATCTCCTGACGGATAAGCTCCTCGATCGGGTGGTTGAGGGTTGCGGTTCTTTCTACAGCCGTGGCACGGCTCTCCCGTCTGGTGAAACGCATGGCCAAGGTCCAGATGGTCTGTAACAAAAGTGATAGATCGGTCCAGAGCGACACATTCTGCAGGTACTGCAGGTCGAAGCGGGTTTTCTCCTCCGACAAGTGTTGTTCCCGCAACCCTTCAACCTGCGCCAAGCCCGTCATACCGGGCTTGACCGCCAAGCGCTGACGCTGCCACTCAGAATAACGGCACACCCGTTCGGGAGACTCGGGTCTCGGGCCAACCAGACTCATCTCTCCCCGCAAAACGTTCCACAATTGCGGTAAGTCGGTCACGCTGAGGGCAAGGAGAAGCCGTTCAAAGCGGGACGGATTGCCGGCGGCGCGACCGACATTCAGGCGCAGCATCTGAAACGGCTTTTCCTGAAATCCGCAGCGTTTCTCCCAGCGAAACCCCCTTCCTGTGACATGGCGAAGCGCAGCCGCCAGGAGCAGGAGAACGGGAACGGCGGCCACGGAAAGCACACTGCCAAGAAAAAGATCCAATATCCGCTTCGAGACACGCGCAGAAACGGTCGGCCCGGATCGGGCAAGCTGGAGCACCGGAAGGCCGCCAAGGTCAATCAGATGAGAGCGCGAGAGGTAGAGCTCATAGAGTTGCGGCACCAGACTGACCTTGATGCCCCGATCATGGCAGAGTGCAGTCAGGTTGAGCAGGTCAGGCGAAGCACACTCCTGCAGGACGAGGATCAACTCATCGATGCGCTGCTCCGCGAGCAGTTCCACCATTCCGAGTGCGCCGGCGGTAACCGGCGGGTTCGCCGCCGCCAGGGCAGAGATCGAGTCGACACTCCCGTCATCCGGTTCCATGACGCCTACCACGTTGTACAGCATCTCGGGATGCCGTTCGGTCTTGCGGACCAACTCCTCGACCAAAGGCCCGCGCCCAACGATGACGATTCGGCTGCCGCCGTTTTTTGAGCGAGTCCGCAGCAGCCGGCAGGCAGCCACACGAATAAGGACAAATCCAGCGAGAAGCAAGAAGCCAAGGTGGATGACCGCCGGACGAAAGACGGCCATGCGAAAAAGATATCCGCACGCTAACAGAATCAGCATGAGCCCGCACACGGATAACAGCAGTTGTGAAACCACGGCGGAAAACCGCCACCCCCCCTGAAACCCGTCAAGGGACAAAAGCCGAAACAGGAAAACCCAGATAACCCAGGTAGCCGCCAGAAAGGGCAACGCCGATGGTGAACGCAGGGTAGCCTCGGCCGATTCAAATCCATCGCGCAGCACGAACGCCCCAGCCATGGCCAAGATCGACCAAAGAAGATCGCTGATCAGGATTCCGGAAGACAATCTGGTCTTATTCATAGCAGTGCTTCATATATTCATTCGCAGCCGTTATGCCAGTCGGTGATGGGTAGTTTAGTAGGCGCTGCCCACGCAATTCGTTTCGTCATTTTTGAGGTGGATCCGGGCGCGAATGGCGCTGAAAACGGCATGGGTAACGCTGAGATGGAGATCTTCGATGATCTGCATATTGTCGGATGGAATGACGAGGCACAGATCACAGAGATTCTTCATCGCTCCCCCCTCGAACCCTGTGAGTCCCATGGTGAACGCCCCAGCCTGGCGGGCAACCCGCAGCGCCTTTACCACGTTGGGGGAATTTCCGCTGCCACTGATGGCGAAGGCGATGTCGTCGGGGCGAACGAAATTGATCAGTTGTTCCGCGAAAATGTCTTCATACCGGGCATCGTTTGCCCATGCCGTCATCAACGGCACGTTGTCGGTAAATGCGATCACTTGGAACCGTTTATGCAACCCCTGGGCGGCTCCCTTGCCAAGATCGCAGGCAAAATGCGAGGCCAGCGCGGCGCTGCCCCCATTGCCAAACAGATAAATCCTGCGGCACGACTCATAGGCATCGATAAGCGTGCTAACAATCTCATCGATGGAGGTCAATGGCAGGTTGGCGATGGTGTCGACAACGTCCGCGAAATAAGCAGTTAAATCAGTGGTTATCATGATTTGTCCCGTGTTCCTTTGGTTTTTGCCGGGAGGCCACACTGCACCTCCGAGGCCGACTCTAGGTCTATCGGAATGCTGGGACGAAAGGTTAAGCAGTATTCAGATTTTTTCCGCCGTAATTTCGAAGACCTTCGTGCCAATTAGGCAGTTTGAATGGCGCTAGTCCGACGATGCCAGGATCACGCCGGTGTCTCGCATATCGGCGTAGGCGTCCGGGACGCGTTGCGGTATCCCGCCGGTACGGTCGATCCATTCGACAAAATCGTCCAAAATGACGGAGAGTGTGCGCCGAGGATGCCATCCGAGCGCGGTTAGTTTGTCGATCTTGGAAACGCTGTGACGATTATCACCTCGGCGGTATTCGCCGGTTTTTTCTACTGTCAGGGTAGACGAAAGCTTCTTTAAGACCGCCTGGGCATAGGCATCGATATTCAGAGGAGTGCCCGTGCCCACATTGAACGCCTGGAAATCTGCTGCATCCCGTTCGAGGACGAGCATGTTGGCGTCGACTACATCCTGCACGTGCACGAAGTCCCGTGTCTGCCGACCGTCCTCATAGACAATCAGAGGCAGGTTGGCGAGGGCGCGACTGAAGAAAATTCGGCATACCCCGGAGTATTGGTTATAGAGAGACTGCCGCGGTCCCTGCGTGATCGAGTAGTGCAGGGCAACGGTGGGGATGCCGTGCAACCAGCCGAGGCCGAGAGCTGTCTTTTCCTCGGCCAGTTTCGATACGGCGTACTGGTTATAAGGATTGTTGTAGGCCTCATCGAGCAAACGGGGTTCGGCGGTATCTCCGCAACCGGCATAGCGCACCTCCCAATCTCCGCGCGCAAGTTGGTCTTGAGACCGGGGCTGCGGAAGAAAAAAACCGTGCCGGGGACAATCGTATTGGCCCTCTCCGTACACCGCTTGCGAAGATGCCACAATCACCTTCTTCACCGGCAATCGATGCTCGACGATTAGTTCGTAGAGCAGGGCCGTGCCCACGCCATTGACCTGGAGAAATCGGGAAAAGTCAGGCATGTAGTCCTGGTAGGCGGCCTGATGGGAGACGATGTCGACGCCCTGGAGGGCGTGCCGCAGCACTTCTTTATCCGTAACGCTGCCCTCGATGAATTCAATATTGGAGGGCAAGTAACCGGGGCGCCCTTGGGGATGAACTCTTGGATCCAGGTTATCGAGAACCCGAACCTGGAAGCCGTCGCGCAAGAAACGGTCGACTAAGTGCGAGCCGATGAATCCGGCGCCGCCAGTGATTAGAACTTTCATGACGTGGTGGTTCCTGAAGGGGATGAAATCAAGCCGCGGGTGCGGCTGAGAAGGCACAGGCAAAGGTCATAACGGCAGAATAGGGAAACCTCAGAGGAAAGCGCTGTGATTCGCAGTGAGCGGGACAAAATCATCGGCCGCTGCGTGGCTAGTAGGCTCCGCGCCGGCAGAGTACGGCGCCCACAGTTCGAATCATAATCTTGAAATCTACCATGATCGACCACTGCTTGATATATTCCAGATCCATTCGCACCCACTCATCAAAATCCCCGATCTCATTGCGTCCGCTGATCTGCCAGAGGCAGGTAATGCCCGGAGTAACCGCCAGCTTCTGTTTTTGCCAGTCGCTGAACTGTTCGTATTCCTTGATTAGCGGCGGCCTCGGACCGACCAGGCTCATGTCTCCCTTGAGGACCGACCATAATTGCGGAAGTTCATCCAGACTGAATCGCCGGAGCAGGCGGCCGAGCGGCAGGATACGAGGATCATCGCGGATTTTGAAAACCGGGCCGTTCATTTCGTTCCAAGCGAGCAGCGCCGGTTTGCGCGCGTCCGCGTCCAGGATCATGCTTCGGAACTTCCAGCTGGTAAATGGCAAACCGTTTTTTCCGGCCACCCGCCAACGGTAGAGCATGGGCGTGCCATTCAGCGCGTAACACGAGAGGCCTATGAGCGCCAGCAGGGGCGACAGCAGGACCAGAAGGATAGCCGAGACGGCGATATCCAACAGCCTTTTGCAAAACAATTGAAAGCGGTCACCCCAGGCGGGGGAGAGAACGATACCGCCCGGTTGCTGCACAACATCGGCGCCGCCCTGGGGATTCGGAATCACGAGATCTTCCGCCTCGGTCGACGACGGTAGGCTGTATTTTTTAACTCCCAAAACTGGGGACACTTTCCACCTCGAGTTTCGGCACATCGCCCTCCAAGCCTTCAACTGGTTGCCGGCCTGGACTGACGATCAAGGGCTCGACCAAGCAACCTTTCCAGGTTACGGATCTCAGAAGCATATTCCATCTCCAGTCGCTGTCGAAGCCTGGCTTCGATCGCGGGGCGGGGCCGATAAACGAAATTCAGCCGGGCCCCAATCTTTTTAGTTTGTTGCCATAAAGTCGGAAACTCACCTCTCCATGACCGAATCGCATTGCAATGCGCCAGCCGCTGCAATAGCTGATTGAGCGCTTTCGAGCGTATTTGCCGGTTACCGTTGACGATCTCAAAGTTCTGCTTTCCGTCCGAACCTAGCCCCAAGAATGAGAGGACTCTCTCGTAGGTGATCCTGGGAGCACTGCAGAGATCATCGAACAAGATAACGTGAACCCGCTCCCTGCCGAACGCCGCGAAGTATCGTTGAATCTGCTCGGAGAACCTGGTCATTTCGCGATAGCTCGGAGACGGGACGCGTTCACCCCGAAAGCGCCCGAACTGCCAATAGCGTTCATCCTGAGAATCAATAGCCAACTCGAAATTGGTGATGTGCTCCGATCCGATGACCAGCCTCATATTGTGCAAGGAATGCAAAACATCAATTGGATTGCGCACCATGACTATGATCTGAGCTGAAGGATTGAAATTGCGGATCTCTCGAGGGGCTATGCGAGACGCCAAGTAGCCTGTCGATGCTTCCCCGATTCGACGCTTTCCCTTCGTGTGCTCAAAATTGATCAAATATTGCGCCAGCGTTCTTGATGATCTCTGCTGGCCTAAAATATCGGGAGCGAAAAAATGAGGCTCTTTTTCCTTCGACATCCCCACGTCGGGGTGACCGGCCAAATACGAATAGAGTGAAGTCGTGCCACATTTTGGAGCTCCCACGATGAAGAAGTCTGGTTTGTTTCCCGTGGGCATACTCTAATTGCGTTCTTGCCGGGCAATCTGGATCGTTGGCACACCTGAACGTATCCCTTGGCAATCGCCACTAGGGGCCAGTTTTGCCTTAGGGGATGTGACATAGCTCGGACTGGGATCTTCGGCTAGGTCGACGACGGTAAGCTGTACTTTTTAACTCGCGAAAGTTGCAATGCGATGGCGAGGCAAAAGGCGGGATTGGTTTTCAGGTAGCGCTTCCAAAGCCGGCGCGGTTCCTGCAGCAAACGATGAAGCCAGGCAAGACCAGCGCGCTTGATCCAGAGCGGCGCATCCTTGATCTTCCCCGTGTGCATGTCAAAAGCGGCACCGACTCCGACCATCAAGGTGGTATCCAGTCGTCCTAGGTATTGGGCCATGAATAATTCCTGTTTCGGAGTTCCCAACCCGATCCATGTGACATCGGGCTTAGTCAGCGTCATCAGGTTCTGCAGCTCGGCTTCCTCTTTTTCGGTTAAGGGGCGAAAGGGAGGAGTGAAGGTTCCAACCACGTTAAGCCCAGGATAGCGGCGGCACAGTTCCTGCTTGAGTTGCTCGGCCACTCCCGGCGCGCCGCCGTAGAGGAACTGGGTATATCCGCGGCGACTGGACAATTCACAGAACCTGAGGATCAGGTCTGGGCCGCCGACCTGATCCATCTGGGCCTGCCCCTGGGCGCGGCCAATCCACACGCTAGGCCTCCCGTCGGGAACCGTCAACCATGCGCCATTGAGGATTCGCTGGAGGCGAGGATTGCTTTGCGCCTCCATTACGCCGTGCACGTTCGTGACACACACATAACTTTGGCGGGAAGCAAGCACCGCGGCCTCCATGGCTGCGATGGCTGATTCCAGGTTCACACTATGAATTCCGACGCCGAGCAGATTGATGCGAGGCGGCAGATCGAGAGGCGTTATCGCGGGCGCTTGGGCTGTCGTGGGCATGGAGGATGGAAGTCTTGGGGCAAAGCTCGGATTTGCATAAAACCAGGGATTTGCGTAAAACCATTTGCCATCACGCTTGAAATCGGCGTGCGGACAAATGAAACTGAGTAAGTTTAGGTTTTATTGGTATTAGGGACATACTTTCGCCGGGCTCGACCGATTGGCAACGGCGCTTCATACCACGCGATCTTTTTTCAGTCCAGTTCGCGAAGGTTCGGGCTCCAAGTTTAGCTTATGGCGGCGCTGCCTTCCGCGGCTTTGACCGCGCTCGTGACCGAATTCGCCCAATGATGCCAATCCCCGAATTTGGCTTGCAGAATGCGATGGCCATCGCCTATCGGAGTCAGGCCGACTGCTTCCATGTCCGCATCTATCATGATGCGAACCAATTCACGAAAACCTATGCGTGGCTCCCACTCCATCGTCCGGCGTATATTTCGAGCATCGGCCAACAGGCAATCTACCTCTGTGGGACGAAAATATTTGGGGTCGATTTGCACATAGTCGCGCCAGTCGAGATTAACGTACCCAAATGCTTCTTCGAGAAACTCCTGAACCGTGTGTGTCTCGCCGGTACCCACCACGTAGTCTCCTGGCTTCGCTTGCTGCAAAACTCGCCACATCGCTTCAACATATTCCGGTGCGTATCCCCAGTCCCGACGGGACTTCATATTGCCCATGAAGAGTTTGGTTTGCTTTCCGGCTAAAATGTGGGCAACCGCCCTGGTAATTTTTCTGGTGACGAAAGTCTCACCGCGCCGCGGGCTCTCATGATTGAAGAGAATGCCGTTACAGGCGAACAGCCCGTAGGCCTCGCGATAATTAACGGTCATCCAGTAAGCGTAGACTTTCGCTGCAGCGTAGGGGCTGCGGGGCTGGAATGGAGTAACTTCACTTTGCGGCGCCGGGGCATTGCCAAACATCTCCGAAGAACTGGCCTGGTAGAAGCGGGCTTTAATTCCGCTTCTGCGTATGGCTTCGAGGATACGGGTGGCACCCAACCCGGTCACGTTGCCGGTAAACTCGGGAATTTCGAAGCTGACCTTCACGTAGCTCTGGGCCCCCAAGTGATAGACCTCATCCGGTTTCAGGTTATAGATCAAGTTATTGAGCTGCTCTCCGCAGGATAAGTCACCGTAATGCAGGAAAAGCCGCGCGCCTGAGTTATGAGGATCCTCGTAAACATGATCGAGACGGCTGGTATTAAAACTGCTGGCCCGGCGAATCATGCCGTGTACTTCGTAGCCGAGCCACAACAACCACTCCGCAAGGTAAGAACCGTCCTGACCTGTGACCCCGGTGATTAGCGCTCTCATTGTATTGTCCTAGTCTGCGTATTGTCCGAATCTATCGCGTCCGCAGTAATAACATTTCTGCGCTTGCCTAACGCCGATTTCAGGCTTCAAGGTTGCATCGCAAACCGCTTCCATGTGGAGTGGTGGTAGAAGTCAAATCAGGCAACAGTCTTTGCGAAAGACTTGGCGCCTGCTGCACGGTTCGCGACACTTAAATAAGCCTGTCGCGTCAGAGCCGCAGTTTTTTCCCAAGAGAAGTCATCCACTCTCCGAGCGGCTTTTTGAACCAACCCGGCGCGCAGCGACTCATCACCAAGCACACGCAGAATGGCGTTGGCAATCTCGGTAGGCTCCTCCGGATTCACCAGCAGCCCGGCAGCGCCAAGGATTTCCGGAAGCGAGGTGCGGTTTGAGCTGACGATGGGGGTGCCGCATGCCATGGCCTCGAGCAGCGTCAGCCCGAAGCTTTCGGCAAGGGAGGGATAGACAAACACCGCGGCTCCGTAATAAAGCGGAACAATCTCGGAATGGGGAAGGTACTTGAGGAAACGCACACGCGCTTCCAAGCCCAGCGCCTGCACGTTTCTGTGGACCTCGGCCAGGTAGTCCGGTTGGTCGCCGGCGCCCATCAGCACCAGTTGATGGGGAATGCGATGTTCGCGCACCAGCAAGGCGTAAGCCTGGACGAGTTTCAGATGGTTCTTGTAGGGCCAAAAGCTGGAAACGTTGAGGATGTAGGGAGGCGTTACACCCTTATCGCGGAGCCTTATGAGCACATCGTTGGGCTCCAGATCGCAGCGAAAAAGGCGTTTGTCCACCGCCTCGTGAATGATGACCACGCGCTCCGGCGGCACGCGGAGAAAGCGAAGAATATCATCGCGGTTGCTGATCGAGTTGGCAATGATCAGGTCGGCGCGCTGGGCCGAGAGATTGACCATGGCGCGCCGGAACAGCGACCGCTGCCATCCTATCGCAGACGGAAAGTAATAATGATGCATGGTCTTGATGGTCAGGACCGACTGGCAAGGCAGCAGCAGCGGCGCGGTATTGCCTGGCGAGTTGAAAACCGAGATTCCGTACTTTCTGGCCAGACCCGGGGTCTGCAGTTGCTGGGTCGCGATCCTTGCCCCGCGCCGCTCGTTCGAAGCCCAGCAGGTAAGGTAGTGGAAGTTGTCTTGCCGGACATCATACAGGTGACGGTTGGCGTCGCTGACAAAGATGAAGTATTCGTTTTCATGATCTATCCGTGCCAGACAGCGCAGCAGATTGATCATGTAACCGGTAGCCCCCGTGGGAAACGCGGGGCTTTCAAAAAGTGTATCAATGCCGATCTTCATGAAAAAGAGGGCGGCCTAAGAGACGCCTGACGCCTTGTCAAGGACGACGGAGCACTTTGTGCCGACCCATCGACCGAGCAGTCGGTTCGCAACCGTGATGCCGGCGCATAATGCGGGAGTGAGTCCGAACTGATCCAGCCGACCGAATGCCGCCGGTTCGGTAGTGGGTCCGGTGATCAGTGACTTGCGTAGAAAGCGTAATCGCACTCCGCTGCTCTGACAGATCTGCCGCAGTTCCTTGAAACTGAACTCATATACCTTGTTGCCCGAATCTTCTACGGAGGGCTTGAGGCCCAGGGTTCGAACCAGGTAGCGCGCCATCCCCTTCGCCGGCTCGAAGAACGCGATGGTCCCGTTGCTAACCCTGACCATTTCTTCCAAACCGCCGATAGGGTTCGCCAGGTGGTGGAGGCTGTGATGCGTGATTACCAAATCACATGCGCCATCGCGCAAGGGAAGGCTTTCGGCGTCACAGCAAATACCGTCCACTGCGATGCCCAGACTTTTGCCCTTAACGATGGCCCGTTGCACGCTCTTCGCGGAAATATCAGCCGCGATAACATCTTTCCCGAGCGATGACAGGTATTCCAATTCGAAACCGTGCCCACAACATATGTTTGCAATAACGGAATACTGCCGGGCTGCGAGAATATCCCTGACTTCCCGGAGTTGGTAATAGAGCAAAAAAGCGAATAGGCTGGGCTCCGAATAAGCGGATCGTTTGTATCCGTCAGCCTGATCCATATGCGCGTGATCGTGCCACTCGCGCTGGAATACTTTTTGGCGGGTCGCTTCGTCAAGACGGCTGAAACCGGGGTCCGACGAATTTTTGAGCACCGTATCGGGCAAAAAAACGGGGATTCCATCTTCGACTGGAAACTTCTTGTCGCAGATTTCGCAGTGCAGGAAGCCCCCACGGATCACGGAATCACCCGCCGGTGTGGCGCTCAGGTCCCCGCGCTTACACTTGGGACATTGCAGCAGCCGAAGCGTTTCAGTGCGCATGTTTGCCACCATTCTTTTGGCCGTTGAGCTGGCCAGCAATCGGCCGGGCGCGTTCTGCAATGGTGGGGATGGGGAAGTCCTCGCGCATACCTCAGCCCCGTCCTTCCGGATTGTGCACATTATGTCGATGGAGCATAGTCGGGGCTAGCTATATCTCTAACCCACCTTGTGAAGGACCAGAAATAGACCAAGCTGTATACGGCAAATCCCGCTACCATGCTGAAAGCGGCTCCACCAAGTCCCCAGCAGGGGATAAGTACGACCGCCGAAATCAGACCGACCGGTGCGGACATGGCGTTGGCGAGCAGATCAAGGTGAGGCTTCTTGGCGGCGCGCAGCGCCATGGAAAAACCGAGCGCGAATCCGGTAAACACGGGGATGAGAGCCAGCACCGGGATCAGCCAAGCCTCGGAGGCGAATTTGCCGCGGTAGAAAACGCGTTCGATGGGCTTGGCGAAGACCGCCAAGAGAAGCGCGTAGGCCAGCGCCATGCTGGTCAGGAAAACCGTAGAGAGCACCGCCTTCTTTCTCAGTTGCTGGATGCGGCCGACTCCGAACTCATAGGACATGGACGGTAGTACTAGGAGACTGACGGCGGTGACAATTTGCCACATAACCATGTATGGAACCTGCATGGCCCGTAGAACTCCAGCTGCCCCCAGCCCGAGGAAGATCGCCACCAGATAGGTTTGCGCTTGGGTTGCGATCGAAGATAGAGTCGCGCTACCCACCAGCCAGCGGCCATAGTTCCAGTTCTCCCGGGCGACTGTGATCCAGATAACGGCGCCGCGACCACGGCCGCTGATGATTTGGAGTTGCTGGAGGGGAAGAAGAACGGCTACGCCGCTGGCGAACCCCATTAAGGCGAGCCCAAACGCCGGAGTAATGTGCGATTTGGTGTGAAGGAAAATCAGCCCCAACGAGACCAGCGCAAAGTATGCGGCACTGGCCTGCGCAGCGGCAGAAGGTCGCTGTTGCACATAGCACATTCGTCGGACCAGCCACAGGAGCAAGAGAAAAGGTAAGGTTAGAGCGCTGGCCATGATTGCCGAAGCCAGTTCTTGCTGCACGCTCAATGCCCGGATCAGGCCGCCTATCACCACCAGCGCCAGGGAAAGGCCAGTCACCAGAACAGCATGGATTCTCAATTGAGCGAAGAGATATCCCATCATTTCTCCGGGGTAGGCTGCGGGACCGATCACCGACATAGGCTCGAGCAAAAGAACATTGTGATAGCCCGATAGAAACAGGAGCGTGGCAAACGCAACTGCGAAAGCGCCGTATGCCTCACTCGCCAACCAACGAGCCAGGAAAAGATTCAAAAGAAAACCCGTTCCCGAAGTGAGTCCTTGGTCGAGAATGGATAGACCGGATCGGATTCCCCAAATCCGGATGCGCGCGGGCGTCAGCTCGGCGGTAAAAAATGCGGTTGCCGATTGCAAAACGGAACTCAAAAGTTACCATCACCTGGTCGCCGCAGGGCGGAATGCAGATTCCGACCAGTCTTCAAGTTTCCCTGAAAGCGATGGTTGCGCGGTTCAGAGCAGAGCACGAGCAGGCCGGCGCCGATCCAGTAAAGACCGCCGGTCATCGCAGGGTTGGTAAGAGCAGACAGCGACATGGCTGAAAAGCCTGCTACCAAGGGGAGGCTCCAGGGGCGGTTCACGGCGTCTGTCCATGTCCAGGGCATTGTCCTCAAGGCCAGCGCAAGCATGCCGAGTACGAACAGGCCCGCCGTAACCAGACCACCGGAATGAAGGAGTTCCAGAGTGTAATTTTCGGAAATTTGGTTAATTGGATCCTGGCGGAACTTGGCATAGTCGTGCGCGCCGTGCCCGAGGACAGGGGCCAAACGCCAGTCATCCAGCATGTTGCTCCACAGAATCAGGCGGTCTACGACGGTTCCTTCTTCCTCCGACATGGACTGGGCGCGGTCGGAGAGAGCCTGCAAGGTGTCCCTCGAAAGGTACCGATACCCGGCGATGCCGATCGGAAACAAGAACAGGGCCAGGACACCGGTTCCGATGAATGCTCGTCGCAGTGGGAAGCGGACCAGGGCAAAACACCAAAACAGGAGGAAGGCTAGGAGCAGGGCTAGCCAGGCCGCGCGCGAGAAGCTTAAAGCAAAGGCCAGAACATGCGACACCAGGCACCATGCGGTAAACGCCTTCGAGAACGGGAAGCCGAAAAAGAAGATGTAAAAGAGCAAGGTCCCCAGAGTGAAAACGATGTAGGCTCCCTCAGTCGTTCCGAGAAGAGTGAGCCTGAGAATCTCATGGCTTTCTTGCTGCCCCAGGCTTGGCAGCCAGCCGGCTCCGACAAACAGATACAAAACAACCAACACGGTGTAGGAAGCCGAAGACGAGAGAAATAGAAGACGCAACAAGCGATCGAAGTGCAGGCATCGAGAGACAATGGCGTACTGGGCGAGATTGATGGTGAGCAAAAAGCAGTCCGCCAACCCGCGATGAAAAAACGGTGCATTCGAATGCAGCAGCGTGGAAAGCAAGTACGCTGCGTTTAACGCCAAAAACCATCGCGAGAGAGGAATATGACTCTTGCCTCCGAGGGCCCACACCATCCCTATAATTGCAACGAACATATTGGCGCGCAGGTTGAGGCCGCCGATGTCCAGCTTGACATGCAGCACCCCGAGGTAGGCGGCAATCACCAGGACCTCCGGCATATGTTCCGCCTGGCCTGCGAGCCAGCCGGCGGTAACCCCTGCGACTACGATCATCAGTCCCGTGAACGCTGCCGACGGTGCGAGATACAAACCGGTGATCAGCACAACTGCGACGACGCTGATGGCGTCACCGGGATGAATTCGCCGTGAGTTGCGATTCCACTTCTGTTCGGGTATCGGTTTAATTTGCATCATGAACCGCTGACCATCCTGCGCGCAATCAAGTGGATTTGCGGGCCGCGACGGCTTTCGTGACAGCCTTGCAAACCTGCCTTGGCGAGAATGGCCCGCGCGGAGGCGGCAGGTACATTCAGGTGAATCTCGACACAGCACAGCCGACAGGCGCCAAATGATTCACGGAGACCGGAAAGCACCTCTAATTCATGGCCTTCGACATCGATCTTAATGATGGCAGGCGAGATGCTAAGGGAATCACCGCGGGTCAGTTGGATTGTTTCCGTCCCCTCGGGAGATAGATGCGCAATCTGCCTGATGTCTTTTTTCGACGCCTTGGTGAAATTCGCGGTGCCGGCTTGGTCACTGAGCGCGGCTGGAAACAGTCTCACGTTATGCAAATGGTTAGCGGCGAGATTGCGCTGCAACCGGTCGAACGCGATTGGTTCCGGCTCGCATGCGATAACCTTGGCATGGGCGAGTCCCGCGAACACACTGAATAGGCCGAGGTTCGCGCCTACGTCAAGAAAAGTATCTCCGGCCTGCAACTCCCGCAGCACCAGTCCCAACAGCTCTTTCTCTGAATGGAAGGCCGACTCTACGGTTCGAAGTTCGACTTCATCAGCCACATGAAATATGGCCTCGAGTCCCATGAAGCGAATATGAAGTTTCCGGTCCGCTGGACATCGGGCCAGGTAATAGAGCTGGCGCGCCAAAGGTCGAAGTCCAAGAGTTCGAACCAGGAAGGTTAGCGGACGGCTATACGTAAGGCGCGATAGGTTCACAGATGGGCTCCCACTTTATGCCAACGGACGGACCCCGTTACTTCCGGTGGCTGCGGAAGCGCTGGGGCAGACCTCGCCAGCAAAACACGATCGCCGACGCGATCTCTTCGACAACTTGTTTGCGCGGTTCATTCGGGTCTAGTCTTCGCCAGCGATCCTGGCCGAGTAGCCAAACACAAGCAAAAGCCACGCAGAAAAGGCCGGCGCCTAGGATCATCAAAAGCCGGTGAGGACTGGACTTGCGTTCCGGCAATTCCGCTGGATCGAGAACCTTTACAGTGGGAATTTCTTTTGCTTCCTCGATTTGAGCCATTTCGCGCTGCTGTGTAAGCAGTTCGTAAATGGTCTCCTGCACTTTCACTTCACGATAGAGGTCGGCCCACTGGACCCCAAGAAGCGGCAGTTGTCGAATATCAGGATAAATATCGGTGAGCGACAGTTTTCCAGTATCTTCAGCGGCCGCCAGTTGCTGCCACGCCGCCCAACCGTCTGAGTTGACGCTCTAATTCGGCAGTTTTCTGTTGGACAGCCCTAACTCGCACGTTATTCGGGGTGTACATCTGCTCCAACGCCTGCGTCTCAGATTTCGCTGCAATGATCTGCCCCTGCAATTCTGCCGCGGCTCCAACCATTGCTTTGGTCTGTTCTTTGACGTCCAAAGTGGCGTTTTTACTCGCAAACTCGCTAAATTGTCGTTGCGAATCGTCAAGTTCCTGCCGCGCTGTTTTTAGCCGGCCTTCCAAAAAGATGCGCTCTCGTCGCGCAGCGGAGGTAGAGAGTTGCGATACCGCCCGATCAAGTTCTTCGATGTAGGCGTTGGCCATGGCGGTTGAGCGCCGGCGGTCGCGATCCTCAACCGCGATCGTGATGACACCGCTCCTTGCATCCTCCTGAATCTCTGTCGCATGCTCCAGGTCTTTGCGCGCACCTTCGTAATACTTCGCCAGTAAACCTTGCGAAGATCAAAACGGTCGATCAGCGCATCCTCTACGGTGTGGCTGCGGAGAATAGCTACGAACAGATCGCCAGAAGTTTTTGCGCCGAGGAATCCAGACAGTCCGCCGGGCAACGATCCAATGCGGCCCGTAATCATCGACATCAATGCAGCCGTCGTAGATGACTGTTGTTCGGGCGGCATGAGACGCGTCGTAGACGTGTAACGATTGGGCAGCAGTAAGACAACCAGAGTCGCCAATATTAACCCGTTGCGAGTGATCCGGCAGATGAAGCGACGTTCCTCCCAGAGAAGACGAATTGCGTCACCGAGAGAAGTCTTGTTCTCGAACCGGGACGGCAGTCTGCAATTCATCCCCGGGCTCAGCTTCGACCAATTGTTGTCGATAAGGATCCAACATGTAGCTGGTCCCGCCTCCGGACTGCCCGACTTCTTTCGTTTCCCACCAGCAGTTTGCGCCTCTGACTTCTCAATTCCGAACTACCGGACTCCGGGATTTTGGGCAGAATGTGATCTGGAATGACGAGCTCCAATTGCTCTGCGCGGCCGGCGCCAGGAGAGGGGCGACCCATCTCTCGTATTGAACGGAGCTGGAGGCACTCAGATCGTGTCTCAGCCACCAAGTTAGCTTTGCCGAACCATCGCTTAGGGTTACTCCGCCGGGAATGAAATCTCTGTCTACCTGTGCATGGCGGAGTCCGAACTGCAAGCTATTCTTCGGGCTGAAAGAGTACGTCGTCCAGGCTTGGTATCCCACGCCTTCTCTTCCGATCCAACTGCCGATTAAATTATTCCTGTTCAGATAGAGATCGTGATAGTACACCGCATCCCAGTAAAAGAACTGGCCGCCGCGACTGCGAGAGGTCGGGGTGTCGGTGTACACAGCTTCGACACGCAGGTCTAATTTAGGCAAGCGGGGAAGACGCGGTGCATAAAGCCCCGGACTTATGGCGGCACGCCGCGGAGCGTCGAGTGGCGAGGGGTCGTCCGAGGTGATCGAATCGGCGTAAACCGTCAGCCAAGAGCGCAGAAAGGGAGGCCGATAGGAGAAGTTGAAGCCGCCGGTGCGCTTCCCGGGTTGTCGTTCCGGCCATAATTCGCAGACGACACGAAACCCGCATAGCTGTTGAAGATGGCTGCGCTGGTGAGCGGCCGGCCGACTCCTCCGAATTCGGCCGTCCGGCTGAAACCAAGTTCTAAATTTTCTGTCGGTTTGAAGCTGATCTTCTCTCCGTGGAGCAGCGGCCGTGCAGGAAATTTGTTGCCCGAGAGCTGGCCGAAGAACAGTTCCGATTTCATGGGCCCGAGGAAGCGAAAAATCCACGGGAGCGTGATCGGCAAAAGGCGACTGGCACGGGTCATACAAATGGGCTCGGCATTGTCGCTCAGCATCAATGATCCGCCCTTTCCCGGCCCCACCACAGGCTCTGTTTCCCGAAGGACATTTGCCAGCCCGCAGCATTTGTCGCCACATAGGTGTCGAGCAACCGGAGCTGATCGACGGCGCGTACCGGGGCGGCGGGTTGGACGGGAGTTTGGTCAACCGCGGCGATTACATCCTGGACTGCATTTGAATACCCGGGTGCCGAAGGGGCGTGCCGATATTCCGCCCGAACATAAAGCAAGAAAGGGCCGGTTGCGCCATAGCCCGAGAAGCCGTCATAGGTGTTAAAACCCTCTTCAAAGGGCCGGCCAAAGTTGTTGATGATGGTCTGACCAAAATGATAACTGTCGGTCAAGGGCGGTCCGCTGATCGGAACCGCGCGCGCATAAATCGACTCAACTTTTGCCGTCTCATTCGACTTTCCGTCGAGCAGTCCCAGTTCGTAGAAGAATTCCTGTTCGAGTTGCAATTCGATCTGAGCGATTTGCGGTTGAGGAGGATCATCCCCGCCTTCGTCCCCTGCTAATTTGTCTTTCGCTTCGCTCACCATATTGGCAATCTCAATGCGACTCCACGGTTTGGAGCCGAGAAATGCGTTGGTGATGTATCCGAGACTCTGCAACTTCTCCACCGCCGCGTAAATCCAACTGTCGAGAGGCACGTACGGCGACCCCATATGCAGCGGATTTGGCGTCCGGTCGACCGCCTCTGGCTCCTCGATAAGGTTTCCCCATCCCGTTCCGCCCAGTTCGGGATCGTGATGAGCGCGATAGATCTGGCGCGCAAAATACCATCCGAGGGCGCTGCCCACGACGACATCGGAGGAAAAGTGTTGCTTGCCGGTGACGCGCGTCAGGGTTACCGCAGAAGCTAAGCCATACGCGGCCAGCCTTGACATCGTGCCGGGATACTCGTGCGCGATTACGCCCGCAACCGACCACGCGATGGCGGAGTGTTCGGAAGGGAATGACGCGCCGCCTTGAAAAAACGTTCCATTTCCGCTTCCATCCAGGGGCCGCGGCCGAGCCGTGACGGTTTTAAGAAAATATGATACGGCGGCGCTATTCAGGGCGGCCTCGCCCGCGAGAAGCCCGGTTTCGCGCAGGCGTTCGTTGTGGACGATATGTCCCCACACATAGAAAGCATCGGCAGCGCCGAGCAGGGAAAAGGTGGTATCGTCTGAGAGTTTCTTGCTCCGGTTGATGGCCGAGGGTGTTCCCGGAACCTGCCGCGAAATCCAACTGTCGCTTGCCATCAGGCCTCCGCTGAAGGCAGCAAAGGGAACAAGAAATTTGACGTCCTGCCAGTGCAGATGAAACGGCGCCGTCCAGAACTGCTTCTGATCGAGCGCGAGATGCTTGAGGAAGGGACTGAAGAGCTGATTTTCCGGATCTTCACCGGCAGGCAGGAATGGAGCTTGATTTTCTCCCGCCCCGGCATCCAGTTTCGATCGCGTCACCAGTGGCAACCCGCCACCGGCTTCGATTGAGCTTTTTTCCACTGAACGTTCTTGGATTGGACTGTCTTGGATGGGACTGTCTGGCATTGAACTGTTTTCCATTGAACTGGTTTCCAGTGAACTGTGTTCCAACGACCGGGTCGGCAAGGCGCTGGGTGACTCAGGACCGGACGATGGCGGCGAATCCGTCTGGGCATTCCCGCGTGCCATCGGCAGGAGAAGCAAAAGCATGAGTGACATCATCCGAAGCCTCATGCACCGGCCTAGAAGGTGCGCGCCACCTGGATGGCGATGCCGACGGCGTATGCCACCTGCGATCCTTCGAGAATGTTCTTCCAGCGCGTATTGGCGCTGAAGGCTTTCTCGGGGACGACGACCATGTCGCCGGGCCGCATTTCGGCGGTTTCTGCCCCGCCTCCGAACAAACCGCCGGCACCACCGGCTACCGAGCCGTCGGCGCGGATCACGAATGTGCCTTTTTTGTAGGCCGTGTTCGTAGGGCCACCCGTTTGGCCGAGATACCAGCCTGCCGACTTGCCAGGCTTGTAGACAACCGCAGTGGGGTTATACACGGCGCCATCCACCATAATGGAAGTGGGGATCTTCGGAATGTAAAGAGTGTCTCCTGCCCGTACGGGAATATCGGCCGAGGTGTTGCGCCACCGCCGGGCATCTTTCGAAATGTGGATGACCATGCGTCCGGCCGGCGGCGTGCCCTGGAGTCGCTCCATGGTAGATTGCCATTGCATGAGCGCCGCCTCTTTGGCTGCCTTCTCATTGGCGTCCGAGTCTGGAGCGGCTTTGAGCGCGGGGCCTTCATTCTCGACACTGCGCAGAAGTTCGGCGCGATTGTGCTCCGCCGTCAGCCGTACCTGCACGCGTTCAAAAATCGCTCCGTAAGGATAGGAGTCGCCCCGCAGACCTCCGGCACGTTCGAGAACGGAACTTAACCGCTCTCCCTCCTCAATGCCGTAGGTGCCAGGATGCATGACCTCGCCAGTCAAGGTGATGGAGGCACCGATGTCGCGCCAACCCGCCAGTTGACGGATGGTCAGCACGTCGCCGTCGTGCAAACGCATGTCGGTGTCAGGTTCGCCCGCCAGCGCGCGAGCAATTTGGACGGTCTCATGTTCGCCGACCACGCTCTGTCGACCTTCGACGGTGTAGCGCGTTAAATCGGCGGTTTCGGTGTAAGCGCCGCGTTTGAGGCCTCCGGCCGTCCGCACCAGTTCAGCGGCGGTCATCTCCTGACCGAGCGGGTATTTTCCTGGACGCCCAACCTCGCCTTCGATGGTGACGGTTGGCGGATCAACTTTGGCCAGATTGCGGTGAATGATCAGCCGGTCTTTCGGTTCGAGAGGAAGGTTGTCTTTGTCATCGCCGGCAAGCGCCCTCTGCAGGTTGACGCTTAGCACACGCAGCTTGTTGTCTCCGGTGCGGCGAAATATCTGCACGGAACCGGTCGAGGCCTCGGCGGTCAAGCCTCCGGCCAGGTATACGGCATCGCGCACCCGGGTGATACCGTTCGTCAGGTGGTCCCCCGGATCCCGAACCTCCCCCGCCACGGTAATGATCGGCGGGTCTTCAAAATCAAAGCGCGAGAAGATGCGCACCGTATCAAACGCCTTCAGGGCGAAAGGTTGCGCGTTATTAGCACCCGTGAACGCGTTATTAATTCTTGCGCTCAAGGTATCGCCGAGATTGAAGGTGATGACCTGCGGCGTGTAATCGGGCGGGTTCAGGCGAACGATCTCGGCATGCAACTTCGAGGGTTCGGGAAGCAGATCGTTGTAGGAGCGGATCAGGTCGGTGATCACCATGCCCTCGCGGAAGGCGTACTTTCCGGGCCGAAAAACATGACCTTCGAGGTAGACGGTCTTGTCAGCGTAAGGCAGGATGGGCGAGATCTTGATCTTGTCGCCATCTTGTATGGTGAAATCCTGGAGCGCCTTGGCCACGCTCGCCTGATTGTTATTTTCTGGGATATCAAGCCGCAACATGGTGCGGCTTTCATGCGCCTCGATCCGCTCGACGTCGACCTGTCGCAACGTGCCCGAACTGAGCACGCCGCCGGCCAATTCGAGCACCTCGGCCAGACTCTTCTCCCCGTGCAGTTCATAGATGGCGGGACGGCGGACCATGCCTTCGACGGTGATTTCCGCACCCAGTGGCGGAACGAGGACGGTGTCTCCCGACTGCAAGCGTTCGACGCCGGAGCGCACGCCATGCAGCGGCAGGTCGTAAACATCCTCCTCCTGAATCAGCGCGTTTCCGCGATAGTGGCGCAGGGTGCGCATGGATCCTCGAGCCGTGGGACCCCCGGCGATGAAGACCGCGTTCAGCGGCGTCGACAGTGAACTGACGTCGTAGGCACCCGCCCGCTCAACATCTCCGACCACGTAGACGCGTACGGTTCGTAATCGCGCCAGCGAAACATCCGCTTCCACATCGCGGTACTGCCGCTGCAGCGTAGTTTGTACCAGCCGTTGAACATCGCCGAGCGTGCGCCCTGATACCGGCACGGCGCCCGACTCGGGCAGGGCAATCCTGCCCTCACGATCGACCACGCGGCGCAAACGTTCCGATACCCCGCCCGAGAGATTAATGCTGACCCCGTCGCCCGGGCCGAGCACGTAATCCATGCCGACGGGCAAGTCCATAGGCAACTGATCAAGATTCCCGCTTCCGTTGCGGAAAATGTCATCTCCGAAACGGACCGGCTGAGGAGAGCGAGCGCCATATTGCGCATACAAATCGTAGAGCGATGGAATATCGGCGTAAGGATTCACGCGATGCCGCAATAAAGCGTGATCGGGATGAGGCATTGGCCGCAGCAACCGGCGGTCGCCATGGGTATCGAGCGAGGCCCGTTGGCTCTGCATGTTCTGATCCTGCAGGGTTCCCGCACTCATGCCCTGCGATTCACCCTGAGTGGGCGACGGGTACGATGGCAGCCGACCCGCATCGAGCGTAGATGGCTGGCTCATGCCACCAGCTTCGCTGCTCTTCGGCTGTTCGGAACGTGCGCGAATCAGCCCCGGCCGGTCTTCCGGACTGATACGCTCCATTGGGCCTGATGAATCTGAATCTATGGGCGTGCCGTCAAGGTCATCCGAATCCTGCATCTCGGCTTGTTCGAGGGCGCGTCGACTGTCAATCTCCGGTTGAGGTTCGGCCCCGGGCGACATAGGGGGACTTGGAGGTCCATAGGGCGGGTGATACTGCGGCTGGGAACTGTATCTTGGATCGTAGGGCGGTTCATAGGCCGGCTCGTTCGTTGAGGGGCTCACTTCGATTCGTTCGTGATCGAACCAATACTGATCCTCGCGATTTTCCGCCGTCTGACTTGGCGCCGGGGAACTTTTCTCTGCGTTTCTAGTTGTCCGCATCGCGCCGCCGGTGTCCATCTCGCGTTGGCGCTCCTCACGAGTGGGGAGGGCTCGTATGTAGAACCGCTTCGTCACTTCCTGTGTGGCGAGCACACGGATGGTGTCATCCTCACGCAGCAGCCGAAAGAGGGCTTCATCGGTCAGATCCCGGGCCTCGAGGATCCTGCCCTGCTCGAAAGCTTTGCGGAACAGAAGTTTCTTCACCTCAAACAGCAGGCCGGGTTCTTTTTGGAGCAGGTCAATCAACTTCTCTGGCGAAAGCGAAACCGTTTGCTCGGCTTGACGTTCCGCCTGGGAATGCGATTCCTCAATTGATCGGGTACGGCCATAAACCGGTGCCTCTTGAGAGGCCAGGGTTGCGGCGATGGAGAGCAATGCTAGAGTTCCAGTTAAGGCGCGAAAAAATCGAAATGGAAACATAGTGATTCTCAAACGCGCAGACATTCTGGGAATAACTGGCTGGCCGACACGATGTTAGAGTGGCTCGACGTTAAAGCGGCTCGACGTCGGCTTCATCCACATCCACCATCACCGACCGCATAATGAGATCGATCGAGAGCACCAGGCGGAAACGTTCCTTGCGCCGAACCAGAATTCCTTCCGTACCAGCTAAAGGCCCACGGACGACTCGCACTCGTCGGCCGCGCTGCAGATACGGGTGAGGCTCGGCCTTCGTTCCTCGGCCTAAACTTGACGACAGGGCTTCGATTTCAGAATCATTAACCGGAGCGGGATGGCCCTGAAAGGTTACGAACCTCAACACTCCCGGAGTATCGAGGACACGCAAGCGGTTCCGCAGGTCGAGATTTACGAAAACGTATCCCGGAAACAGCGCCATGTCCAGTTCCTTGCGCCGGTCCTTCCAGCGGCGCACGCTTCGATAGACGGGAAGAAAACAGGTTAAGGCGCGCATCTTCAAATGAGCGGCCACAGCTTTCTCATGGCGCGGACCTACTACCAGGACGTACCATCGTTGCTCGAGTATCGAAGCAGCCCCCCGAAGGAAGTTCGTAGGATCAGCACTCGAATACGATTCAAAATTTGAGATGGTTGCTGCGAGTGACAATTTCGCTCCTAGCCTGGGTTCTCAATCACGATTCTTAACTACTGTTCTTGACTGAAGCTTCGCCACCTTAGTTACATTCGTCAAAGAATGTAAGCTGATAAGAATCAGACAGTTATAGGACTAACTTCGCAACCTTACTAACTGCTAATGGCTCCCACGAGCGATGGGCGTTCGCGCAAGGCGCTCAAAATTCCAGATTCTGAACTCTCCAGGGGGCGGGTGCGTACATCGACAATCGCCCAGTAGATAGTCCCGCGATTTTCTTCCGGGGCGAGGGCCAGAATCCGCATCTGCGGATACCGCCCGAGCAGAAATCCGCATTGCACCGTTCGCTTTTCTTGCTCGTCGAGCGCGAGAATGAGCACATCGGGCTGAGACTCTTCGATCATGTCAATCAATTCGCCTTCACTGCGTACCTCTCCAACAATGTCGATATCAGCTTGGTCAGCGATGGTCGCCAACACTAGTTCTCTCATCAATCGCGGCTGATTTGCGACGAGCACTCTTATGCGCTTCAAGACTTGATACCCTCAGCTGTAACCCTTCTTACTTTGTCTGTTTTTTGTGAGCAAGTATCAATGTTGCCCTAATGCGATCTCTCCATCAGACGATCGGTGGTACCTATCGACTTCGATCATGTAGTACTGATGTGGATGAATTCACTTGTATAACGCCAGGTAACGAAACAAAAGGCACGGATGGACGTGGTTTAACCAGTGTTAGAGATTGCTGCGAAGAAATGCCTGTTTCTGTTACGCCTGATCCTGGTGTGGCGGCCACTAAGACTGCTTTGCCAAATAAAACTTGGGGCAGACTTACATGCTCGCTAACGGTCTCACCTGGCAGCGTTCGATCATTGCCATGCGGTCATGAACGCCCGCCTTGCGGAAGATTCGATGAAAATGGTTTTTTACCGTACGTTCTGACAGATTGAGCCGGGAAGCGATTTCCTTATTCGTCATTCCGAGGCCGACGAGTCCCACGAGCTGTTGTTCCCTGCGGCTCAACCCCTGAGGATGCAAGGGGGCAATTTCAGGAGTAGTCGCGAGCTGCTGTGCCGCACACTGGAAGATGAGTCGTGAGAAGCTGGACGGACACACCGCATCGCCCGATCCAACCGATCGGATCACGTTGACAATTTCCGACGCAGAGGCGTCTTTTAGCACGTACCCTCTGACCCCATCACGGATCGCACGGAAGAAGGTGGTCTCGTCACGCTCCATTCCAATCATAACGATCTCTGCATTCCCGAGGACACGACGAATGCTCGTCACCAGACACGGACCATGAAAGGCAAGGCCCGGAGAGTCCAAGAGTACGACCTCCGCTTTGCTGGCTATCAGTCGATCGAGAACAGTTGGTCCAAATGCGACAGCGCCAACTACGGTCACATCGCCTCTTTTTGACAGAATTCTAACCAAGGCTTCGCGCAGCAGACGATTCTCCGTTAACAGAAAGACAGACGTCAGACGGCAAGCGACAACTTGCGACATCCAGCACTCCTTATCGCTAATAGTGCAAACGGGGATCGTAGAGACCTGGAAATCCTCGAGCCGAACTCGAAAGCGACACTCTTGAGGTGTCTGCCTTCAATTCCTCTCTGTTGCGATACGACCAACTCGGGTCCAAGGTGCAAGAACGCATGGCTTGATTAAGCAATTACGATGCCGAGATCTCAGAACGATGAACCTCCAATCTGACAGGTAATTTCCTGGTGGGAGTCGAAGATCGGGATCGACTAGTCTCCAATTATTCGGCAGAACTGCCGGAATCCGTCTGGGTTGTCAAGGCCCAAAAAGGAATTCCGTAGCGCTCCAGGCGAAAACCTTTCTACAAAGACGTTTCGCGCAACACGCAGAGTCGCATCTCGGCGTTTCTAAAACATGACCCATCACCCCTGGGTCAACGATAACGGTTCGACCAGTATCTGCCTGATAACAGTGTGCTTAATAGTATTCGTCCGGCCTTTTGAGGAATGTCCTGATGGGTCAAATATTATTAAGTAAATAAAGTCCATTAACACAATCGACTTTATGGCATAATTGTCACGCAAGTGGTCGATAGGGCGCTGTCATCTGCCAGGTCCTGTTTGAGGTGCGGTATTACGACTCCCCCGACGCCGGCCGACATAAGAATCGAAAAAGGAGAGAGTTCCACTTTCATGAAACCCACTAAGCTTCTATCTCTGACGACCCTAATGCTGGCAATGCTCATGCTATCTGTCGCGGCTCTAGCACAAACTTCAGATTCGCTTGCATCGCCTGTAAAGAACAAGCACAAGCCAGTGGCAGCAATACGGCCGCAGCCCGGGATCACACCGGCTGACATTCAGGCATTGAAAGACGGGCTGGCCGCTCAGCAGAAGCAAATCCAGCAATTGACGCAACAACTACAGGACGCACAGCAGAAGTGGCAGCAGGCGCAAGCCGGAGCCACCGATGCGGCCAGCAAGGCGACGGCAGCGCAAGAGCAAGTCAGCCGGCAACGGCAGGCCGTTGGCGTGCTGAAGAGCGATCTCGACCACTTTAAGATCGTCAGCGTCACATCACCGAGCAATTCTCCGCCCAATGGTACAGCGACGAACAACGCCGTATTGACGAACGCGGTGCTTACACAGCAAGACTCATCGCCAGCCGCCAACCCCCAGCCAGGACAGGTATTCAATCCGCAGATGGAGAGCCCCATTACCATCCGTTTTCGTGGGATCAACATTACGCCCGGCGGATATGCGGAAGCCGCGTTTGTGCGGCGGTCGCGAGCGCTAGGTGCGGACCTGCCCACGCCCTTTAACTCCCTTACCATGCCGGGTGCATCGCAGAGCCAGCTTTCGGAATTTTTCGGCTCCGCCCGTCAGTCTAAAATCACAACTTTTGTTGACGGGCGAGTGGGGCACGTCAATCTTTCCAGCTACGTCTCAGCCGACTTTCTTTCTGCCGGCGTCACATCAACATCCACTGAAACCAATAGCTATACTCTCCGACTGCGCCAGGCGTGGGGCCAGGTCAAATTCGATAATGGCTGGAGTTTCCTTGGCGGTCAGGAGTGGAGCCTGGTGACCGAGGACGCGAAGGGAATCGCCCCGGACGACGACATGGGCAAAACCAACGACGTTCGGCCGAAGACGATCGACCCGTCATATAACGTCGGCTTCGACTTCGCCCGCCAATATGGCATTCGCCTGACCAAAAGGTTCAATGACAAAGTTGCGGCCGCATTTGCAGTCGAGAATCCTCAGGCTACCGTCACAACCCACGGCAACGCGAATAATTATCTGTTCACTCAGGCCGGAGCGAGCAACAGCTTCAATACCACTGCCACTTACGGATTCAATCCGGCACCCGACCTCATCGCCAAGATCGCTTTCGATCCGGGGTTCGGACACTATGAAGTCTTCGGGCTTCTTGACCGTTTTACCGATCGCATTTTCCCATGCGAAGACGTCTTGGCGACAACCTTGTGCGGCGGCAGCGCGACACCGGGTCCCAATGCCCTCGGAGCCTTCAACGCGTCGAAAGAAGGAGGCGGCGTCGGTGCAAGCGCGCGCTGGAACTTCGCCAAACACGTCACTCTCGGCTTGAAAGGATTCGGCGGCAGCGGAGTCGGACGCTATGCCCCAGGGGGACTTGCCGATGCCTCGATTAACCCCGATGGCACCGTCCATTTAGTCAAGAACTTGCACGGTCTAGGCACTCTCGAGTGGCACGGCAAGAAGCTTGACATCTATAGCTACGGCGGAGCCGAATATGCCGCACGAACGTGGGGCATTGATTACACAAACCCAAGCGCACCGGTGGAGGTTGGGTACGGTGCGCCCAGCTTCAACAACACGGGCTGCTATATAGAGACTGCGCCCGGAACGAGTACATTGGTTTCAGGCCCCGTAGCCGGTACTCTAAGCAAGTGCACCGCCGATACCCGCGTCTTGCTTGAGGGAACGGTGGGATTCTGGTATCGCTTCTACAGCGGCCCCAGAGGCAGATTTCAGTACGGTACGCAGTACTCCTATGTGACGCGCAACACCTGGTCAGGAGATGGCAGGCAGCCGAACGGCA
>CAVWWW010000001.1:0-279595 GCA_963758745.1 uncultured Acidobacteriaceae bacterium | reverse complement strand
TTGAAGTCCTGACCGTGGACTGCTGAATTTAGGACAGCCGATACGGTTCGCAAATCTGCGACCACTTCTGTCGATAGTGCATTCGCGCTCGTGAGGGCTCGCGTCAAGGCCGCAATGCCGACCAATTTCGTCGACAGCCCGCGTTTCTCGGCGATAGTCTGCAACGCCCGTTCCAGCCGAAACCGCATGGTCACCAGATTGAACCGGGGCAACTCGCCTGCAAGATCGTGGCTCGTGGGCAATTCGGACTGCAAGCGTTCTGGAAGCGATTCGGTCAATCGGTACTGTGCCACTCCCATCGGCTTGCCTGTGTCCCGGAGTGCATACTCAACCACAATTCTGTTCTTTTCCTTGCAGAGAATCAGGCCGATGCTGGGAGTGTCATCGACATGGCGCAAGAGGTCATCCACGGCCGACAGATAGAAATTCATCTTGCCTGCGAATTCGGGCCTGAACTCTTCAATTTTCAGGTCGATTACGACATAGCATCGAAGGCGCAGATGATAAAAAAGCAGATCGAGAAAATAGTCTTGCCCGCCGATTTCCAGATGGTACTGGTTTCCGACGAATGCAAATCCTTTGCCGAGTTCCAAAATTAAGTCGCGCAGATGGTCGATCAGACCTCGTTCCAAATCACGCTCCAGCATCTCTGTCCCGAGCGTTAGGAAATCGAAGTTGTAGGGGTCTTTGAGGAGTTCCTGGGCCAGTTCTGACTGGGGAGCCGGGAGCGTTCGCTGAAAGTTCGTGACTGCCCGGCCCTGCCTGCGGTGAAGGTCACCCTCAATTTGATGGACAAGGACGTTCCGCGTCCAGCCGCTCTCGACAGCCTGCCGGATATACCATTCCCGTTCCGCCGGGGCCTTCACCATTTCAAGAATCCGTACATTGTGTCCCCAGGGCAATTGTGCAACGACCTGTTGCACAAATTGCTGGTCGGGGTAGGCTTCAGCGAAAGCCCGCATATATTTGAGGTTTCGCGCGCCAAACCCAGTCATCCCCGGAAAAGCTTGGAGCAGGTCATGAGCCAGCCTGTCGACGACCTTTGCTCCCCACCCTTCCGATTGCTGGCGAGTGAGAATGTCTCTGCCGATGCCCCAATAGAGCAATACGAGTTCCCGATTGACGGACAAAGCGGCGCGCACCTGCGCGCTGCGGATTCGCTCCTTCAGTTCCTGCAAGAACGCGTCATAGCGGTCCGGCAGTTCAGGATGTTTTCGTTTCATGATCGGAAACCAGCATAGCCTAAGAGTCAGATTCAATTGCACCTGATCAGGCAACATACCCTGCCAGGGCTCCTGCGTTCACTTTTGCCAAAGCGTCTTTCGATTGCACCCCCTTCAGATAAACCATGGTCGATTTGATGTCGCGATGGCCCATCCACGTCTGAAGCGTGCGGATGTCCACACCGTGGCGCAGGTGCTCGGTGGCAAATGTGTGGCGGAACTTGTGCAGGAAGAAGTGCTGGCAGTACGGCCCTTCAGCGCACTTGTTGCCGTGCTTCGTAACGCACTGTCCACAATTCAACTTCGCCCGGTCGGCGACCCGCTTCACAATCGTGTCGTTCTCGCTGTTGGGATTTCCACGTTTATTGGGAAACACCAATTGCGCCGGTAAAGCATTGCGTGTCTCTTTCAATCGCCGCAACTGGTCGATGAGAGCTGAGGGCAGCGGTACAACTCGCTCCTCCCAGTTCTTCGGCCGAAAGTCCCAGAGAGCCTTGGCGGTGACCCGAACGTGACTGTGGCGGAAGTCGAGATCGCGCCAGCAAACATGTTGCGCCTCCTGATCACGAAATCCAGAGCCCAGCATAAATTTCAGAAAGATCGCCTCATCGCCGATGGCGTGATTGAACATCGACTGGATTTCTTCCGGCTCGTAGATCGGGCGGATCTTTTCAACGTACTTCGGCCAGTCGCTGGATGCGATCAGGCCACTTTTCCCGTGCCGTTTGAAAAGCTGCAGCACGACGACCAGCTTGTCGTAGACGGTCCGGTGGCCGAGTCCAAGTTGGTAGCAACGTGCCATGAAGGCCAAAATGTCCTCGCGCGCCACCTGGTCTACGAGAGCTTTTTTCATAGGACGGGACGAGCAGTTCCTTCAGGGTGTAGCGGTAGCTGATGTAGGTCCGGTGACTGCGCTGGGCCTGGACCATCGCGAGGTACTGGTCGACGGCTGCGGCCAGCGCAATGCCGTTTGGGCTGATCGTAGCTGGCTGTGCCGGGTGCGACATCACCCCGGCTTTGAGAGCCTCAACTTCGATGGCCTTGAGCCGGGCCGCTTCGGCTACGGTCGCGAAATCAGCGACGGCCTTGCGGTGACGCTTGCCGTGCTCATACCACTCGAGGTAATAGCTGCCCTCGGGGTGGTGTTCGTCGCGGCCCGTAATAAGGATGTGGTCGCGCACGATCCTGCCGCTGCGCTTGACGACGTTGGCGAAGCGCCACGCGTCTCCAACTTTCACGTACTTGAGGATCTTGACCCGATGGGCGTAAAGCTTTGGCTTTCCCGGCATATTCCATCTCCCTGTGGAGGGGATGGAAGGTAGACCGGATCGCAAATTCGGGCAAATCCCGGAACGGTATGGAGGGAGTGGAAGGAGTTGACGGAATTGACAGCGACTTTATCGACAGGAAGACCGACAGGAAGCGGGTTAAAGCGATGAAAACAAACAAAACCGAGGAGAAGGCAGCGTTCTAACCAACTGAACTACGTCCCCAACTTTGTTTTCTTACCTTTATCGGAAACCCGCGTATTTACTGGCTTTCCTCAGGTTCAATCGATTCGCCTGTGTCGCCTGTTTCAACCCCGTAGAACCGAATTCCGAGGTTAATGGCCACCATGGACACCAAGCTAAATAACGTCCAAACTTCCTGCAGGCAAACACCAACCCAGAGCAGCTGTCCCTGCCCCGTGACTGAATTGTAGCAGAGCGAATTCAGATCCGTACAGGATTGGGGCGCGCTTAACAGCTACGCATGCCGGGAGTCTCTTCTTTTTGGAAACGCATCGCTCATTCGGTCGAAACGTGGTGGCTTCGAATCGCTTTGAGAAACGTCTTCGCTGAAAGGTCTGGCGAGCTTCATCCTAAAGCACGAGCAAAACCGGCCGCTGCTTTGTCGCGGCACCGGGCAGGATGTGGCTGATTCGCTTAGTTTGCGTCTTGCCAATCAGTTAAGAATGGATTCCTGTTGCGGCAGGTTCGAAAAGGTTTGATAAACCGCGAACCTTTATCCGGGGCTTACAACGCTCCTTCCGCACCAACCAGTTCAATTAGGATGTGCGGTTTGCCTCGGTACTCATTTCGCAACGTAGAGAATCGCTGATTATCGGATATTCAGTTGGACAGATGAAAGTCGCGTGCTGATTCCATTCCACATAGTCTGTACTCCAATACAAACAAGCAGAATCCCGTTTCTCCGATCACTCTACCCAGCCGATCTGCGTATCCGCAGCACAAGAAAATACTCACGACGATCAGGCTAATGGCAATGACCGCGGCAAGGATGAGTAAAATGTGGACTCCGCAACGGTGCGTCGAATTCGCGCCCAATGTGATCGCCACCGAGACTGATCCCGGGCCGGTTACTTCGAATGTTCTGGATAACTACGCAGAACCTCGGGTCACGACTTACTCGGCGATGGAAGGGCTGGTGCCCTTTGTCATTGCCGCTTACGGTGGCAACCCTTATGCGATGCTCGTGCCCCCGGCCATCATTCAGGATGTTTGGCCATGAACTGAAGGATCAGGTCCGCAATCTCGTCAGTCTCTTCGTCCAGTGCGAAGTGCCCGGCGTCGAGTAGGTGGATTTCCGCATGCGGTAGATCCTGCTTGAAGGCTTCTGCACCGGCCGCGATGAAGGAAGGGTCGTGCTCGCCCCATGCCACGAGGGTGGGAGGCTGGTGTTTGCGGAGCCACGCCTCCCATTGCGGATAAGACGCGACGTTGTTGCGGTAATCGTAGAGCAGGTCTCCCTGGATCTCGCGCTGACCGGGTCGCGACAGATCGGTATACTCGCTGTTCCAGGTATCGGGATTGTAGCGCTCGGGATGAGACGTGCCGGCTAGATGCCGATCTTTGGTGGCCTCGAAGGAAAGAAACGCATTCAGCACCTCAGGATGCGCCTTCGGATCAGCCCAGTACTCCGCGATCCTTGTCCATTTGGCTCCAAGGCCCGCCTTGTAGATGTTGCCGTTTTGAATGATGAGCGCATGTAGTTTATCGGGATGCGCCAGAATGATGCGAAAGCCGATTGGTGCGCCGTAATCGTGAAGGTACATGGTGTACTGCGTGACCTTGAGCTTCTCCAGAAAATCACTCATCGTCTGGGCAAGATGATCGAACGTGTAAGTGTAGGCGGACGGCGAGGGCGCGTCGCTCAAACCGAATCCGGGATAATCCGGAGCGATCAGATGATATTTTGTCGCGAGCAAGGGAATGAGCATGTCAAACTCACGCGAAGACGACGGGAAGCCATGAAAGAGCACGATGGTTGGGGCGCTCTCAGGGCCGGCTTCTCGGTAGAAAATCCCGACGCCGTCGACAAGCACGCGATGATAGGTCGTCGTAGCGTTGGTCGAAGGAAGTGGCTCGGCTTGTGCGGTGCCTGCGAGAAGGGCCGTGGCAAGAACGTAGTTTGCTATCCAGTTCATTACGATGTTCCTTTTGCGACCACCTCTTGCCGGAAGTCATCCAGTAAGAGAAGCGTGTTGCGCGATGAAGATGCTCCGGCAGCGCTAGGGGCGTCTAGCTTGTTCAAGCGCCAGGGTATCGATGTATTGACGGTGGCGTTTGATTTTCCCGTCCTGGATATCCCATACATGCGCGTATGCAACGTCGGCACGTTTGTGCGTGGCACGGTGTACGCAAGCGAAGCGGCCCAGTGACACCACCGTCGAGCCATCGAAAAGAAATTCCGAAGGATCTGGTGAGAAGCTCTCCCACTCCTGCATGAGCGGAACGAACACTTTTTTCATAACCTCCTCGGGACCTCTGTCCTGAATATTGAAATCAACCACTGAGATCCACTCGATGTCTGGAGTCATCAGGCTAACCATCTTCCCGGTGTCACCTGCTGCGATTGCCGCATAGAAATTTCGTACTGTATCGACTGGTGTCATCATTGCATTCTCCTTTGCCATAACTTCATCTACCATGGCGCGAGGGTCAGCCATTCCTTCCTCGACATGGTTTGCAGAATCCGGAAGGGACTCGCTGGCACCTGTCAGGTAACTCTCGCCTGCTCTGGGAATTCGACGCGGTTCTGAGCAAGATACCGATGAATGTCCGAGACGACCACGGAGCCCTCTCCAACAGCAGATGCAACACGTTTCACAGAAGCGGCCCTCACGTCGCCGACTGCGTAGACACCGGGAACACTCGTCGCGTACGGTGAGGCTTCAAACCCCCATTCACCACCGGTGAGAACAAATCCCTTGTCATCGAGCTTGACGGTGCCGTATGCCCAACCGGAGTTTGGCTCCGCGCCGATCATGACGAAGACACTGGAAATTGGTTTTCGTACGGATACGCCAGTTCTCCGATTCGTCCACGTGACGAACTCAAGAGCCGCCTTTCCGTCGAGCCCGGTGATTTCGGTATCTGTATCGAGAGTGATGTGCGGAGAGCGTTCGACTCGCGAGATCAAATATTGCGACATGGAGCTTTCTAGAGATGGACCGCGAATGATGTGGCGTACATGTTTCGCAATTCCCGAAAGGAAGACCGAGGCTTGCCCGGCTGAGTTTCCTCCTCCTACGACGATGATCTCCCGGTCTCGGCAAAGCAAAGATTCCATTGCGGTCGCGGCATAGTAGAGCCCCTTGTTTTCGAAATGCTCATGGTTCTTCACATTGAGTCGTCTGTAACGCGCTCCACTTGCGATCACTACAGAGCGTGCGCAAACAGCCACACCGCCAGCAAGGATCAGCCGATGCAGGCCGTTCGCTTGTGCTGTGCTCACAACGTCGCGCGAGATTGCGAAGCGAACTCCGAACTTGAGCGCCTGCAGATGGCCGCGGCTCGCCAGCTGTGCCCCCGAAACGCCACTCGGAAATCCGAGGTAGTTCTCAATTTTCGAACTGGTCCCGGCCTGCCCTCCAGGGCGCATTTCCTTCGATGACAATCGTGGATAGACCCTCAGAAGCTGCGTACACCGCGGCGGCAAGACCTGCAGGGCCTGCTCCGATAACAGCAACGTCATAGATCGTATGAGGCTCAGGAATTTCGGTAATGCCTAGTTCGTCAGCGAGATCGCAGATGGCAGGGCGAACCAGGACGCGACCATCCAGCAGCTCAACTTCTGGCATCTTCGTAGCAGCAAGGCCGTTGCCAGGTTCATCGTTTGTTGGCAACTCCTCTATCCGGTGCGGATAGTAGTTGCGAACCAAAAAGCGACGGAGGTTTAGTAGATCCGGATCGGCTTCGCATCCCCGAAGTACGACTCCCGTAGATGGATCGCTGATCATGCCGATGCGACGCCATATGCAAGCTGAAACGATAATGTTCGCGAGATCGCCCTCAGCACGCATCAACGTGCGCAAGTTCATTCGAGAGACTCGCAACAGTCGGCTCGTCGATGCCGTTCGTGCTTCGGCAACGGATCTCTGCGTGTTCAAGACGTTTAGCTCGCCCGTGAATTCCCCCGCATGCAAAGAGCGGAAACGTTTTGAGCCTCCTCCTTTCACTGGAAGTCGGCTCTCAATCTCACCTGCGAGGACCACAAACATGTCTGTGTCCCGATCGCCATACATATACAGACAAGTGCCTTTCGGGACAGTCTCTTCCTGCCCGTAGGCCCCGAGTCTTTCAAGCATTTCCTCGCTCAATTTGGGAAAGGCCAGATCATGGCGAAAAGCAATGTCCGAGTCCGAAGAAGTGGAGGGTTGAGGCGATACAGCCTCGGCTGCTGCAGTGAGTTCCTCGCGCGTCTCGCTCATTTTCCGCATCCTCCGCAGAACAACCGATGCGAACACACGACTGGCATCAAGGAACCCTGCGTTTCAAACACTTTTGTTCTGCCCACCATCGATATCGATGATGGCTCCATGAATCCATCTCGCTTCTTCTGTTGCTAGAAAGGCGACGGCTTCCGCAACGTCGGCTGGTTCGCCGAGACGAGAAATCTTCAAACGCCGGGTCGAGTCAAGAAGATACTGGCTATAGCCAATGCCCTCTTGGGCGGCAAGCCTCTCCATCATTTTTCTACGGCGCGAGGTCTGGATCGTGCCCGGCTGAACCAGGTTGACATGAATGCAATCCTCAAGTCCCTGCTCGGCAATCGACTTTGACAGGGTCGCGATGCCGCCGTTCACAGCGGATATCAGGGAGAGATTGCGCTCCGGTGACCGCGCCGTGCCTCCGCCAATCATCACCAGGTGCCCTTTTGCAGCCTTCAACATAGGCCAGGCGTTCTTGATGACTCGGAGATTCGCGAAGAGCTTCAGCCCGAACCCTGCTGCCCAGTCCTCGTCCTTCAGTTCGAGGAAACCACCTTGTGGCGCAGCGCCAGCATTGGTGACGAGAATGTCGATACCTCCCCACAATTGCTCCACATAGGTAGCGAGCTTCGCAGCTGCATCAGGTTCTGTCAGGTCAAGAGAGGCAAATTCAACTTCTGAGGTGAGCGATCGCAGCTCATTGCAGGTAGAGGAAAGCTCCTCGTGGCTCCGAGCCGTGAGGTACACGCGGGCGCCTTCGAGTGCAAATCGGCGTGCGATTGCTGCACCGATCCCTCTTCCGGAGCCTGTCACGAGCACACGTTTGTCTTTGAACCGTGGCATACATTCCTTTCGTGCCCGGATACGACAGCGATGTTATATTCAGCATCACGCAGCTAACTACTCTCAACGCGCGCTGAGGAATGGCAAAACGAGATAGTTAGCGACCGAAGACAGCTTTAATTTCGTTCGCCACAGTATGCACGTTCTCGTCGAGTACAAAGTGCCCGGCATCCAGCCAAACGAGCTTGGCTTCTGGCAGATCACGCAGGTACGCCTCGGCTCCAGGCGGCACGAAGAACGGATCCTTCTTGCCCCAGGTAATCAGTGTTCGGGGCTTGTGCGCGCGGAAAGCAGCCTGCCACTCCGGATAGAGTGAGATGTTGGATTTGTAGTTCTCTAGCAGATCAACCTGGTAGTCCTGCACGCCAGGACGATCGAGTAATGCTTGATCGAGTACCCAGTTGTCCGGATTGACAGCCTCGGGATCCTTTGCGCCCACTAACCAGTGGAACTTCGTGCCTTCCAGACTGACAAACTCTCGCGCGGGCTTCTCGGTCTTAGGCGTGCGCTTCTCCCACAGCGGCATCAGCACCTTCTTGGGAGCGTCTCCTACACCTTCCATGTAGGCATTGGCATTCTGAATGATAAATCCCTTTACTTTCTCTGGGCTCTCAGCAAACAAGCGGAATCCCACCGGGCCGCCGTAATCCTGCATGTAGAGGATGTACGACGTGAGATGGAGTTGATCAAGCAGACCGCGCACATGTGCTGTGACAGCGTCAAACGTGTACTCGAAATCATCTCTCGAAGGAGCATCAGAATGGCCAAATCCGATGTAATCGGGAGCGATCAGGTGAAAGTCGGCTGCTAGCAACGGGATCAGTTCGCGAAACATTTGGCTGCTGGTGGGCAGTCCATGCAGCAAGACGATCGTGGGAGAACTCGGATCGCCGGCCTCGCGATAAAACACCTTGCGGCCGTTGACAGTCGCTGTTCGATAGTGGGTAAGTTGCGACTTTGCTTGCAGTGTTGAGTGTGCCATTTGAACTCCTTGTTGATTACGTTTCGGTTAGGCCCGGGCGAGCAGCCGGTCCACCGCGACTGCGTCGTCCGCAATGCAGGTACGCGGGAGCGGGGCGGAGGCGACCGGCCCGCCCGCCCGCACCCAGCAGCGCCATCACCCGGTTCCAACTGGAGCCGTCTGCCCATGCGGCTTGAGCCAGCACTACTGTTGCTGCTTTTCTGATAGACCATTTATGCCTCGACCTTCTTCGCGAAGAACGCGCTGGGCAGGCCGACGAACAGAGCATGGCCCATGACGCCGTTGACCAACGCCGCAGTCGCGATCGGGCCGTGGGCGACCGCAGTGAGCGGCAATACCACCAGGTTCATGACTGCCCACACGGCAGCGCCAAACAGCAGTCCCACGAGCACCCACTGCGTACGCAACACAGCGACGCGTCGGCTCGCAAGGATATAAATCGTCGCGACTACCAGCGCGATGGCGAAATGCAGGATGAGGCCGAGACCCGCACTTGCAAGCCCGCCCGAGAAGGACCGTGCACCCAGCAGACTGCTTGCGATGTACTGCAGTACCTGGATCGGGTTTTGGCCGTGCAGGCCCAGGAAGACGACGCCATCGGTTGCATCAAGCACTCCAACTACCAGCGTGGCATAGAGGATGGCACGAGAGACGGGCAACGTCCGCGCTGCCGGACGCGGCTCACTCCCACGGGTCGGGGTTGGGGCAAAGGTGGTCATTTGCCTACCTGCGCCTTCTGCGCTTTCCCCAGAAAGCCGATGATCTTGCTTGCGACGAGCTCGCTGTGCTCTTCCAGCAGAAAGTGGCCACCGTCGATCAGGTGCAGTTCCGCGTTGGGCAGGTCGCGCAGGAACGCCTCCGCTCCCGGCACGATGAAGAAGGGATCGTTCTGCCCCCACACGATGAGCGTGCGCGGCTGGTGCATGCGGAAGTATTCGTGCCACGCGTCGTAGAGCGCCACGTTCGAGGTGTAGTTATAAAGGAGTTCGAGCTGAATGGCGTCATTGCCGGGTCGGTCCAGCAGCGCTTGGTCGAAGGTGTAGCTGTCTGGGCTCACTGCCGCCACGTTTTTTGCACCATGCGTGTACTGGAAGATCGTCGTTTCTTTAGTCAGCAGCGTGCGCGGCGCCTTCTCCGTCTCCTTGTTACGGTTCTCCCAGAAGGGCTGCAACGGCTCAAAAGCCGCGCTGATGCCTTCCACGTAAGCATTGCCGTTCTGCACGACGATGCCTTCGATCGCTTCCGGATGGCGCGAGGCAATGCGGAAACCGACAGGCGCGCCGTAATCCTGCACGTAGATGCTGAACTTCTTCAGGCCCAGTGTTGTAAAGAGCAGCTCCTCGATCTGCGCCGTGATGTTGTCGAAGTTGTATTGAAAGTGGGTCGCCGCGGGAGCATCGCTGTAGCCGAAGCCGAGGTAGTCCGGCGCGACAACGTGGAAGTGGCTGGCGAGCTGCGGGATCACTTCCCGGAACATGTGCGACGACGACGGAAAGCCATGAAGCAGAACGATCGTCGGATTCGTAGTCGAGCCGGCCTCGCGGTAGAAGATCTTGTGGCCTTCGATGGTGGCATGCTGGTATGTAGTCATGTGGTTCTCCTTATTGTCAATCTGATTTTTTGTATGCGAGAGCAGCGCACTGGCCGCTTCCAACACGAACTCCACGACGGTCGCAGGCGATGAGATCTGAGGAGCATGATCTACATCGTACGAACGGACCTGTGCGCCCATGCGTTCGGCTACAAAACGTTGTGTTTTCGGGCTGAACATACGATCATCTTCAGCGAGTAGATACCACGAAGGCTTCGTCCTCCATGCTGGAGTCTGTATCGCTTCGCCAAGACACTTCATGGCTATCGGGCGTTGTGCTGCTATCCTGATTTCGTTTTGCTCCGCCGTGGCCCGGTGGCCGACCGCTTTCTTCATTCCTTCCTCCGACATCCATAAGAGACCATGACCGTCGGGTTCCAGGTGGGGAGCTTTTTCGTGCGGAGGCTCTCGAAAGAACACGTCCCCGACTGTTTCTCCCTGGTCGGGGGGCATGGCTGCGATATAGGCCAGGCCTCGGACCCGGTCGTCACTTTCGAGGGCGGTGATCACAGCGCCGGAATAAGAGTGAGAGACAAGAAGGATGGGCCCGGCGCCCGCTCTCTCTAAAGCCACTTTCAAAGCAGCGACATCATCGGATAGCGAAGTCATTGGAATCTGGGCAGCGATGACCTTGATGCCCGCCTTGAGCAGTGGACCGATCACTGCAGACCACGAGGATGCGTCCGCCCATGCGGCATGCACCAGAACGATCGTTGCGTTAGACGGAATTTTGTTCATGATTCACCTTTCGCCGAGTCAACACGTACGGTGACTGCATTTGAAAACCCTTCATCCGCTTCGATCTTGCGTACGGATGCAACAGCCAGATCAAACTGTGAACTGCTGGGATCAGAAAATGCTTCCCAGTTGCGTGCTAGGGTTGAAATGTTTTCATTCATAACAATTTCTCATTCTCAATTTTCGCCAAACGTGTGCGGCGCAGCCTTGGAACGAAACACTCAACAAACTGCACTCGCAGAACCCGCGGGAGCTCAAGCCATATTGGCTCGTCCCCGTCAATTGACTGCCGATACGGTTGACGACCGCTTTCCCATGTCCTCCTCTTTAATCGAGATGGTTGGAGCGCGGAACGTTTGAAATTGCACCAAGTCCTTGCCGAAGAGCAGATCCAACGTCCAGTCCAAGGCGACTCGCAATTTCTTTTCAAATCTAGGCAGTTTGCTCAAATAAATGGTTCTCCATAACCACCACGCCACGAAGCCGGAAAAATTAATGCCGAAGATATTGGCTACGCCTGCGCGTTGTCCGATAGCCGCTAATTGTCCAATGGTCGAGAACGAGAACGGCTTCATCGCCCCGCCGCGCACGGACACAATCAGGTTGTGTGCAACCACCTTGCCTTCGCGCAGAGCATGCTGGGCCGTCGGCGGGTAGGAGTTACCGGTTTTGCCGTCTGGGACGATCGCGCAGTCGCCCAGCGCCCAAACTCCAGGCCAACTCGCCTGCAGCATGTCGTTCACCTTTAAGCGCCCGCGTTCTTTCTCGCAGGGAAGGGTTGCCAGCACAGGGTTTGGAGACGTGCCGGCCGTCCAAATAAGAGCGGCGGTTTCTATCAGTTCGCCCGTACTGAGCTCGACGCCTTTTTCAGTAAGCCCGGCGACGCGAGTCTGCACGCGAACCTCCACATCGCGTTTGGCCAGTTTTTTTTGGGCGTATCGTCCAAGCTTGTCGCCGAGTTCGGGCAGAATTACCGCACCCGGATGAACCAAAACTACACGCAACATGTCTTCACGCAAATTCGGGTAGTAACGCACCGCGTGTCGGACGAAATCGTTGATCGCGGCAACGGTCTCCACTCCGGCGAAGCCTCCGCCTGCCACCACAAAGGTGAGTAGCGGTCCTCGAATGTCAGCACAACATTCCGTGTCCGCCTCTTCGAGTAGCGCGATTAGCCGATTGCGAAGGTGAATGGCATCTCCCAGCGACTTCATTGTTAGGGCGCGTTCTTCGAGGCCCGGAATATCGAAGAAGTTAGTGATCGATCCGACGCCGATCACTACGTGGTCATAGGGCAGATCGTGATAGTGACGATCAAAACCATGAGAAACTCTGACAAGCTTGCGCTGCAAGTCGATCGATTCAACTTCGCCCGCGAAGAAATGAACTCGCTTCAGCAGTTGCCGCACAGGACTGACGATATTGCTGAGGTCCAAGTCGCTGGCTGCCACTTCATGCAGCATCGGAGTGAACAGAAAAAAGTTGTCGCGATTGATCATTGTGATTTCGACATCGGGGGAACGAGCCAGAGTGTCCTCCAGTCGAATCGCTGCATGTAGCCCGGCGAACCCTCCGCCTAAGATCAAAATCCTCGTCTTTTTGCTGGCGTTCATTAAACTCAACCTCTGGCGTTTCTTCTGCTGATCGGTCTGCAATCGGACAAGCTCAGGGAGGTGCAGGGCCGGCAAGACCTCCCCTGCCCCCGCTCGACACATTCTTGGCCCCTACGCAGTTCTCCGTCTCCCGCTCATCGATTCCTCTGCTACCTTCTCGTCATAGAAGCGCCGAATGTTTGCGGAGATTTCTTCGAGGCTATCCTCGACGGCAAAGTGACCCGATTCGAGCCGATGCATTTCAGCGTTGGGCAGATCGCGCAAGTAGGCCTCGCCACCGTCCCGAGTGAAAAAGATGTCGTTTTGTCCCCAGAAGATCAAAGTCTTCGGCTGACGCTCGCGCAAAAATTTCTGCCATTGTGGATAGAGCTCAACATTCTTCCTATAGTCGTAGAACAAATCCAGCTGCACTCGCCGTGCATTCGGCCGTTCCATGTAGTGGAAGTCCATGGTCCAATTGTCGGGGCTGATCAACTCAGGACGTTTGTGGCCGTGGAGGTAGACGGTCTTCACCGCGTCGAACTCCAGCAATCCGGCGACGGCCTGTTCCGTCTCCGGCGTACGCTTTTTCCACAAAGCATTCCGCAGACCTGCCCATGCGTCTGTGAAACCTACTTCGTAGGCGTTGGTGTTCTGGATGATGAGCCATTCCAACGCTTCGGGCGTGCGCGTGACGATCCTGAACCCGACCGGCCCTCCGTAATCCTGGACGAACATACCGAAGCGATCGAAACCCTTCTTCTTCAGAAACCGCTCCGTCACCTCCGAGAGTTTTTCGAAGGAATACGCGAAGGTTGCGGGATCGGGTATGGCACTGTTACCAAATCCCGGATAGTCAGGGGCGATCACGTGAAACCGATCGGCCAACGCCGGGATCAGGTTGCGATATTGGTGTGAGGAAGCTGGAAAGCCGTGGAGGAGGACCAGCTTTGGGCTGGTGACATCGCCCGCTTCACGATAGGCAATGTTCAATCCATCTATCGGCATACTTTCGTGTTTCACGGCACTTGGTAGGACTGCAGCGATATCTTGGGTTTTCATGAATCTCCTTGATCTGTATTCTGTCGAAGCCATTTGCGTAAAATCGTCCATCAAAACGGTTCGAGCCTGGCGACTCCGAAGACGGCGTGGAATCTCTCGCAGAAAATGACGACCGCGTTGTACTTCTGTAAGTCGACAGATATGGGCAGATCGTAATTCTGATCTCCTTGGTTTCCTTTTAAGGGCCCAAGTTCAACGCTATCGAGCTGACCTTTCACAATCTCCTGAGTAAGGCTCTGGTCATCACTTCGTGCTAGGAGGACGTGAACGTCCGGACCGTTCGAAGTCATGAAATCTGTCAGTCGCACATATTCTTGCTTGCCGTCCGGGTCCTTGTAGATCGTTGCTCGGCCGCTCGTTGGGTGCGCCTTGCCTTCCAGTTGACCGGTGTAGAGCGGTTGAGGATCGGTGGTCGAACTGAACGGCGCCGCCTCGCTGACCTTCTTGTTTATCCAAAGCTTTTCGGGACGGAAGGCCCACCAAGCCGCGAAAAGAAGCGGGATACCAACTGCCGCCAAAATCCATCTCCGACGCCATAGCCAAGATCTTTCTGGCGGATTCATGGTTTGTTCTCCTTCTGGTGAATCGGGCAGGTACAACCTGCCCGATCTGGATTAAGGTCGATCTGAGTGTTAGAACTTTTCGAGAGGCGCGGCGCCGAAGTTCGCGTTGAACCGCTCGCAGTAGATCGACACTGTTTTGAACTTGCTCAGATCGGTGCCGTTTGGGATTTCGTAGTTCTGGTCCCCTTCGTTTCCCTTTAGGCTCCCTAGCTCAACTCGCTCCGTGTCGCTCTTCAGGAAATTTGCATTGTCGTCAGCGTCCTTGGCCGCTATGAGAATCACGTGCACATCCGGGCCGTTGGACGTTTTGAAGTTTGTCAGGCGAAGAACCAGCTTTCCGTCTTCTTCCCGATAGATCGTGGCGCGGCCTGAAGTCTTGTGCACGTCGCCGTGGAAAGTGCCTGTTTCGAGGGTCTTGGCATTGTTTCCGTGCTGCATCGTATCCTGCGCGTACACCGTGGGCAGCGACCCGACTGTGAACGCCAACGCAGCGAGTGCCAACGCTATCTTGATGTGGCGAATCATATTGATCTCTCCTTCGTGCTCAGCTTTTGATTGAGCACCCAGCGGGCGCTCAGCTTTTACAGGCCATAGGAGTTACATCGGCGCGCGAAGGTTACATCGATACGAAAAAAACTGTGGCGGCCAACGTTCAGGGCGAGCGATTTCTCTCTTCACTTTCTCTCTATATGATTTCGCAGTTGCACCGAGGGCGTGAGCATTGAAGCCTGGGGGCGATTCAAAGCGAATGCATGCAGAGTACGGAAGAGGGAATTGAGAGAGTGTTATTTTTGGTCGGACTTCAACTTTGTCATAACGCGATCGATAACCGAGTCGGAAATATTTTGAGGCAATTCGAAGGAGTTACTCGTCAGTAACGACCTTGATCGCTTTAAACGTGGAGTCATACAACACATGACACTCCCGGCAATGGCGCCGATGCTGTTCGAGTTCGATGCGGAGTTCCGGTGAGACCCGGTTCTCAAGATAATCTCCGAACTCCGCGAAAAACTCTTCGCACGTCATCATCGATCAATTCTCAGCGGCATTCTTTGAGAAGTAAGGCGCTAGCAAGTCACGCAACATCAGTCGTCCTCGGAGCAGGCGCGTTTTCACCGCAGAGACGGTCAGCCCTAACTGCCGGGCCACTTCAGGCCCCGAAAGCTGCTGGACATCACGGAGCATCACCACCACCCGATACTTCGCGGAAAGCTGCAAAATTCCTTGTTCAACGATATGCTGGATCTCCGTTTTAGAGTAATACTGTTCGGGGTTGTCCTGCCAGGCCCTTACCTGCCGAGGGCCAAAGTAACCATCCTCGCCGAGTTCAACCGCATCCAGGCTTTCCACGTCCTTTCGATGTCGCAAGCGTTGAAGCGCTGCGTTTCTTGCAATACTGACCAGCCACGTAGAAAATTTCGAGCGCCATTGGAATCCGCCTATGTGCTCGAATGCGCTTAAGAAAGTATCTTGCATCGCATCCTCGGCCTCGTCCCGATCGCCGAGAATGGCCACCAAAGCGCGATAAATCAACCGACTATGACGGCGGACCAGCACTTCGAATGCCTCCAAGTCGCCGTCCCGGGCGCTGGCAACGAAGTCGGCATCTGGGTCTTCCACGAGTTGCAAGGAATGGATGGTTCCGCATTCCCTCGCGCCCACTACTATAGTTTCCAGTTTGTTCACTGCTCATCTCCAATCTTCTTCAACTTGGCCGGCTTTCCTTTCGGCGAAGTCCACAACAGTGCGGGCTACGTGGTTCATGTAATTCCCAAAGATGTTCAACGCGACATTAGCAACGGTCTCGACAATGTCGCCATCCGTAAGACCGGAGGTGCGTGCACGTTCCAAGTCGGCGTCGCTGACTTCGCCGCGCTGCACGACGATGTCACGCGCGAGTTTCAGGATGGCCTCAGTCTTGGCGGTCGCCGCGATCGATCGAGCCGCATCGGCGATTTCCTTTTCAGTCAGTCCGGCTCTCCCACCCATGAACGTGTGCGCACTTAAGCAGTAATGGCACAAGTTGCTCCCCGCCACGGCAAGGGCGATTTGCTCGCGGATCTTGCCGTTGAAACTCCCGCCGGAGAGCGCACCGTCAAAGCTGAGATAGCCCTCGAGTGCCGCGGGCGCATTACCGAGGACACGGAAAACGTTGGGCACCGTGCCCCACTTGGCTTGCACGTCATCAAAGAGTTCTTTGGTCTTGCCGGTGACGTGCGCCGGGTCGAGTTGAATGATGCGGTTCACGTTCCCTCTTTCATTGACTGGTTTGGCATTTTCACGCCACGCAATTTGGACATCGCTATTACTTACTAATCACGTACTATGCCAAGCGGTTTGTTCCCGCTACTCCATTGAAAAAAAGGAAGTTTCAGGGCCAATCCGAATGGTTTGCATGACTACGAACTATCGTAAAATTACGATTGGTCGTTTGGTTCGCGACGAAAGGCCGTAGTAGTCTTGAAAGTGAGTCCTCGTGAAGCCCCTACTGCCAAAAGACGAACTAGGGCGATTGGAGGCGCTGCGGCGGTATCGCATCCTGGATACCCCGCCCGACGGAGCGTTCGATCACATCGCAGAATTAGCCGCGGGTCTGTTCCGAGTGCCGATCGCGCTGGTTAGCTTGGTGGACCACGACCGCATCTGGTTCAAATCGCGCCTCGGCATTGAAGATCCGGAAGTCGGGCGCGATGCGGGGCTTTGCGCGTCAGCAATTCTTTCCCCGGAGGTGTATCACGTTAGGGACGCTACACACGACCCGGGTGCACAAGACAACCCGCTGGTGGCCGGGCCTTTTGGCGTTCGATTTTATGCCGCCGCGCCGTTGCGTACCCACGACGGTTTCAATCTAGGAACTCTCAGCGTTATCGATCGGGTGCCCCGTGAGCTGGCGCCGGACGAGGCAGAGATGCTCAAGAAGCTGGCGGCGCTGGTCATGGATCAGATGGAATTACGATTGGCGGCGCGCAAGGTTGCCGAACAGGTTGAGCACAGCCTGGGTGAGCAACTCCGCCATGCCAACGAGGCGCTGAAGCACAGCGAGCTGTGCTTCCGTGATCTTTTCGACGAGGCCCCGATCGCCTACGTTCATGAGGGTCTGGATTCGCGCATGATTCAGGCTAACCACACCGCGATGAGGATCCTTGGCCTCAAGCCTGAAGAGGTCGCCGGGACGTTCGGCAAGTCTCTCGTGCCCGAGACGCCTGACGCCCAGCGCCACCTGCGCGAGGCGCTCGACTCTGTCGGACACGGCACCGACACCACTGGCGTCGTTCTTGAACTGCGTCGCAAGGACAACGGCAAGCCGGTGTGGGTCCAATGGTGGTCCAGGCCGGCTGTTGGCGGTAATTACACGCGCACGATGTTCATTGATATCACGGACCGCGTTTTGATGGAGCAGGAGCAGGTTCGACTCCAAGATCAGAATGCCTACCTGTGGGAAGAGATCCGCAGCGGACATAACTTCGGGGACCTTATCGGAGGGAGCCCTGGTCTTAGAAAAGTGAAACAGCAAATTCAGCTCGTCGCGCCGACGGATGTCTCGGTGCTGATTGCTGGAGAAAGCGGCACCGGTAAAGAACTCGTTGCCCGTGCGGTTCACGACCACAGCGCGCGGAGGAGCCGACCTCTCATAAAGCTGAACTGCAGTGCAGTGCCCGAGGGCTTGTTCGAAAGCGAATTCTTCGGTCACGTGAAAGGTGCATTCACCGGTGCTCTTAAAGACAAGCCGGGCCGCTTCGAACTGGCCGACGGCGGCACACTGTTCCTTGACGAAATCGGCGAAGTGCCTCTCGCGATGCAGGCAAAGTTGTTGCGCGTTTTGCAGGAGCAAGAACTGGAGCGCGTCGGGGACACACGCACGCGCAAGGTCAATGTTCGCATTATCGCAGCGACTAATCGCGATCTGAAGAAAGAGGTCGAAGCTGGGCGTTTTCGGCAGGATCTTTTTTATCGCTTGAGCGCTTTTCCGATTGAAGTGCCCCCATTGCGCGCACGCCGCGATGACATCCCGCCGTTGGTGGGATACTTCCTGGGACAAAGCGCGCGGCGGTTGAATCATCCCGCACCGACAATCTCGCAGGCGGCGATGAGCCAGCTCACCGCCCACGACTGGCCTGGTAACGTGCGGGAACTTCAAAACACCGTTGAACGCGCAATTATTCTCTCTAGGGGAGGCCCTCTGCATTTCGATATGGTCGGTCCGAATGTAACTGGCGCTCCCGCCGCGCCTACTCATGTGGTTTCGAAGCCTGTACTGATGACGCGTGACGAATTGAAACGCCAGGAACGCGACGGCATCGCTGCCGCGCTGAAGCAAACTGGCGGCAGGATCTTCGGATCAGGAGGTGCCGCAGACTTGCTCGGTATGAAGCCAACAACTTTGGCTTCGCGCATCAAGGTTCTGAAGCTCAATCGAAAGACTGGGTCATAAGAATTTCGTTTCTATGCTCGGCTCGCGGCGAGCGAGATGTCACTTTCTTGAGAAAGTTGAATCACATTCCCCAGAAGTCCAAATGGGGAACACATCACACAATGTGGTGGCAGATGCATCGACTCAGGCGCCGGGCTCCGAGCCCGTGGTCGCAACTCCGCCGTCAGTGCCCAAACTGGGAGCCTTAGCATCACTACGATTTCACTGGCCCGAGTATCTGATGGAAGCAGGACTGCTCGGGGCCTTCATGGTTTCCGCCTGCGTGTTCGGGGCTCTGTACCAGTTTCCGCACTCCCCCGTCCATCGAGCTATCATGTCGACTTTTCTGCGGCGTCTTCTCATGGGTGTATCCATGGGATTGACAGCCATCGCCATCATCTATTCCCCGTGGGGTAAACAGTCGGGAGCACACATCAATCCGTCCGTGACGCTTACCTTCTTTCGGTTGGGCAAGATCAAATTCTGGGATACTTCCTTTTACGTAGCTTCGCAATTCGTCGGGGCGGTCCTCGGGGTTTCGCTCGTGGCTACGGTCCTTAGCCGCGAAGTCGCCGACCCTGCCGTCCGCTACGTGGTGACGGTTCCCGGGCCACGAGGGCCGTGGGTGGCCCTGATCGGGGAATTCATCATTGCATTCGGAATGATGTCCTTAGTTCTCTATAGCTCCAACCATCAGCGTCTTGACCGCTATACCGGATTGTTTGTCGGAGCGCTGATCGCAACCTACATCACCCTCGAAGCGCCTTTCTCCGGCATGAGCATGAACTCGGCCAGAACGGTCGGATCCGCCGTTCGGGCGGATGTTTGGAGCGGGCTATGGATTTACTTGACTGCGCCGCCGCTCGGAATGTTGGCTGCAGCAGAATTCTATCTGTGGCGAAAGGGACGCATCACGATAAAGTGCTGCAAACTTCACCACAACAGCGACAAACGCTGCATCTTCTGCGGAGCCAACGGAGGATTTGCATTTTGACGGAGAATTGCTACGACGTAATCATCATCGGGAGCGGCGCTGGGGGCGGGACGCTGGCGCACCATCTGGCGCCGTCCGGGAAACGAATCTTGATTCTCGAGCGAGGTGACTATGTACCTCGCGAAAAGGACAACTGGAGCCCGCAGGCGGTTAATGTCGACGCAAAATACAACACAAGGGAATCATGGCTCGACAAGAATGGCAAAGACCTGCACCCTCATACCAACTACTACGTCGGCGGCAATACCAAGTTTTATGGCGCTGCGCTGTTCCGGCGACGTAAAGAAGATTTCGCCGTGCTCCGCCATCACGGTGGAATATCGCCTGCATGGCCCATCGCGTATGAAGAGATGGAACCCTATTACACCGAGGCTGAACATCTCTATCGAGTGCACGGCAATCGATACGAGGACCCCACCGAACCGCCAACCAGCGCTGACTATCGCTTTCCGGCCATCAGCCATGAGCCTCGGATCCAAAGTCTGAACGATGATTTTGCGCGTTGTGGACTGAAGCCTTTCCATGTTCCCCTCGGCGTGATGCTGGACGAAAAGGATGCGCACAACAGCCGTTGCATCCGCTGCAATACTTGCGATGGCTTCCCTTGCCTCGTCTCAGCCAAAGCAGACGCTCAGGTGATTTGCGTGGACGAGGCTGTGAAGTATCCGAATGTCACTCTGCTCAAGTGTTCGGAGGTGAAGCGGCTCCAGACGGATGCTTCCGGACGCGAGGTAACAGCCGTCCTCGTGGAGCGTGACGGAAATCTTGACGAGTATTCCGCCGATCTGGTTGTTGTTTCCTGTGGTGCCATCAACTCCGCTGCCCTGCTGTTGCGCTCTGCCAATGATAAACATCCGCGTGGTTTGGCCAACGGTTCCGATATCGTGGGTCGTCATTACATGGGCCATACGAACTCCGTTTTGATGGCAATTTCCAGATGTCCCAATCCCACCACTTTTCAAAAGACGCTGGCTTTGAACGACTTCTACTTTGCTTCAAAGAACTGGGAATATCCCATGGGGCACATCTCGTTCGTCGGCAAACTGGACGCCATCACACTCAAAGCCGGGGCGCCCGCCATTGCCCCGAATTTCACTCTTGAACTGATGGCAAAAAACTCGCTGGACTTCTGGCTCACATCAGAAGACCTGCCCGATCCGAACAATCGGGTCACCATCGGCCGTGACGGCAAGATCGTGCTGACGTATACGCCGAACAACCTGGAGGCTCACGAAAGACTTCAGGTCATGCTCAAGCAAGCCATGAAGCAAACCAACTGCACGATCCACGGCCGCGAGTGTCATCAGGGCCTGTTTAGCAGAAACCTGTACGTCGGACAGCGGATTCCACTGGCTGGCGTGGCGCATCAGAACGGCACGGTTCGCTTTGGTCACGATCCAAAGACCTCGGTGCTGGACGTAAACTGCAAAGCTCACGAAGTCGACAATCTCTATGTGGTCGATGGGAGCTTCTTTCCGTCGAGCGCTGCCGTGAACCCGGCGCTGACCATCATGGCCAATGCTCTGCGCGTCGGCGATCACCTGATGAAGCGTCTCGGAGTGTCCGAGGCGACCTACGAACAGAACCGGCAACAAGACACAGAACTTACAGGAAACGGGAAACTTGATATATGCCATCAAGATTGAAAGGAAATATGCAACAGGGTGTGAGCCGAGGGATTATCGAGATCGCGATAAGGAGCAGGAAAATGTCTTCAGAACTCGATGCTCGTGAGTTCTCTCAACCCGACCGGCAGGTCCGGTCCGAACTGCCTACTATAGCTGACCTGGTGCTTCCGGGTACCGGGCACAAGTTCTCGGATGAGTTTGCCTGCCTGCTTAATGCGCTAATCGCCGGTGGAGAATCTGTATGACTCAAGAAGAAATCAGACTTTCTGAATCGGCATCGCGCAAAAAACACTGGAAGCGCTGGGGCCCTTACGTGAGTGAGCGAGCCTGGGGCACTGTGCGAGAAGACTACAGCCCGTATGGAAACGCCTGGGAGTATCTCCCGCACGACCAAGCGCGTTCGCACGCCTACCGCTGGAATGAGGACGGATTGGCGGGCATCAGCGACCGGAAGCAGAATGTTTGTTTCGCGATTGCCTTGTGGAACGAACGGGATCCCATCCTGAAAGAACGGCTTTTCGGACTCACTGGCAATGAGGGGAATCACGGAGAGGACGTAAAGGAGTACTACTTTTATCTCGACAGCACTCCCACGCACTCGTACATGAAGTACCTCTACAAATATCCGCTGGCAGAGTTTCCGTATTCCCGACTGGTCGAAGAAAATCGGCGTCGCGGCAAGAATCAGAGGGAATTCGAACTGCTCGACACTGGTATCTTCGAGAACGATCGTTATTTCGACGTGTTCGTTGAATATGCCAAGGCTGACATTGAGGATATTCTGATTAAGGCCACGGTTGTGAACCGCGGACCCGAAGCAGCCAACCTTCGCCTTCTTCCCACCGTCTGGTTCCGCAATACGTGGTCCTGGGGTGGACATAATCAAAGACCCGAATTGTACGAGGCACGTCGAGCGCCGAACCCAGCGATCGAGCTCAACAACGCAATAACGGGAAAGCTCTGGCTGCATTGCGAGGGATCCCCGGAACTTCTGTTCACCGAGAACGAGACGAACGTACATCGCCTGTTTGGAGTGGGGAATCGCACTCCATATGTTAAGGACGGTATCAACAACTTTGTAGTGAATGGCGATGAGGGCGCTGTAAATCCGCAGCGCAACGGTACGAAAGCAGCAGCCCAGTATAAGTTGACGCTGAGGTCCGGAGAAACAGCCGTCGTACGGCTGAGGCTGTCGAATTTGGACTTAAAAGCCTCTAATGGGTTCGCAGATTTCGACAAGATCCTGACGCAGCGCCGACGCGAGGCTGACGAGTTTTACGAGACGGTGATTCCGCGTGATCTCTCGGCGGACGCGCAGAATGTCATGAGACAAGGCTTCGCTGGAATGCTGTGGTCGAAACAGTTTTACCACTACATCATCAAGGAATGGCTAGAGGGCGATCCGGACAACCCTCCTCCGCCCCATGGGCGCGTTCGAGGCCGTAACCACGAGTGGACGCACCTCTACAACTCGGACGTAATCTCTATGCCCGACAAGTGGGAATACCCGTGGTATGCGGCCTGGGATCTTGCGTTTCACTGCATTCCACTCGCGCTCGTGGACTCTGACTTTGCCAAAGAACAGCTGATATTGATGCTACGTGAATGGTACATGCATCCCAACGGACAAATACCCGCTTATGAATGGGCGTTTGGAGACGTCAACCCTCCCGTGCACGCCTGGGCCGCATTGCGCGTCTACAAGATCGAGAAGAAGCGAAAAGGCAAAGGTGACCGCTCCTTCCTGCAGCGTATCTTCCACAAACTGATGTTGAATTTCACCTGGTGGGTGAACCGTAAGGACGCCGAAGGCATGAATATCTTTCAGGGTGGGTTTCTCGGTCTGGACAACATCGGCGTATTCGATCGCAGCGCTCCCCTTCCTACAGGTGGATATATCGAGCAGTCGGATGGCACCAGTTGGATGGCGATGTACACGCTGAATCTGCTCGCGATCGCTCTGGAGTTGGCAAGCGAAGATCCCACCTACGAAGACGTAGCCAGCAAGTTCTGGGAACACTTCGTTTACATCGCGCATGCCATGGGACACCGCGGAGACGACGGCATGGGGCTCTGGAACGAAGAGCACGGATTCTTCTATGACGTCTTGAAATTACCCGACGGCAGTCATTTTCCAATGAAGATTCGCTCGATGGTGGGCTTGATCCCGCTATTTGCCGTGGAGACTTTGGATCCCGAAGTGCTCGACAAGCTGCCGGATTTCAAGCGCCGACTGGAGTGGTTCATCGACAACCGCCCCGATCTCACGGAAAACGTGGCGTGTATGCGCTCTGAGGGTCGGGGAGAACGCAGACTGCTTTCAATCGCGACGACGGAACGGCTTCGGAGCATTCTGAACTTCATGTTGGACGAGCGTGAGTTTCTATCGCCTTACGGTATTCGATCCGTGTCACAGTTTCATCGCGGCAACCCCTACAAGCTCGACGTTCACGACATGGAACACCGTGTGGACTATGAGCCGGGGGAATCTTCGACCGGGGTCTTCGGCGGGAACTCCAACTGGCGAGGTCCGATTTGGTTTCCGTTGAATTACTTGTTGGTCGAGTCATTGCAGAAGTTCCATTACTACCTTGGGGACGAGTTCAAGGTGGAATTTCCAACAGGCTCGGGGAAAATGATGACCTTGTGGGAGGTGTCAGGAGAGCTATCGCGCCGGATGACGAGCATATTCCTCCGCGACGAGCAGGGCCGCCGGCCGGTGTTTGGAAATCTTGAGAAATTCCAGACCGATCAGCACTGGCGCGATCTGGTGCTATTCCACGAATATTTCCACGGCGATTCCGGCGCCGGCCTCGGAGCCAGCCATCAAACCGGATGGACTGGTGTCGTCACCAAACTGATGCAGCAGAGCGGCGAGTCTCGCAAAAAAAGAAAACCTGAATCGACCGAATCGGAAGTTCTTGCAGCGCTGATTTCATGAGGAGAGTCTGAAATGAAAGCGATTAGTGTTTTTCCAGGTAAACCGAACAGTGTGCACATCGCTGAAGTGCCCAAGCCTGCTCTTGACGAGGTTCCCAACGGGCGCGGTGTGCTGGTCAAAGTTTTGCGTGTGGGCGTGGACGGCACCGACAAGGAAATCAATGCTGCTGAGTACGGCGAGGCGCCTCCGGGATTCGACTTTCTGGTCGTTGGCCACGAAGGGTTCGGTCGCGTGGAATCCGTCGGGGCAAACGTCTCCGAATTCAAGATCGGCGACTACGTGGTGGCCACTGTGCGCCGCCCAGGCAAGAGCATCTACGACCTCATTGGAACGAGCGACATGACCACCGACAATACCTATTACGAACGTGGCATCAATCTTCGCCACGGCTACTTGACCGAATACTACGTAGATGATGCCGAATTCATCGTTAAGATACCCAAAGACCTTAAGAATGTGGGCGTGCTGCTCGAACCCTTGACAGTGGCGGAGAAGGGTATTTACCAGGCATACGAGATCCAGCGTCGACTGAAGGTTTGGCGTCCGCGCAAAGCCGCGGTCATGGGAGCTGGAACCATCGGCCTGCTGGCTACGCTGGTGCTGCGTCTGCGTGGCTTAGAGGTGACGACGTTTTCCCGAACTCCGCGTCCATACAAGAACGCTGACCTCATCGAGGAACTCGGTGCCCGCTACGTTGCCACGCCCGAAGTATCAATCCTGGAGGGTGCGAAGAAGTATGGTCTGTTCGACCTGATCTTCGAGGCTACAGGCAACTCCGGGGTGGTCTTCGCCAGCATGCAGGCTTTGGGAAAGAACGGAGTTCTTGTCCTCGCCAGCGTCACGGGCGGCGACAAGATGATTCAGGTCCCAGCCGACCGCATCAACCTGGAATTCGTTCTGGGTAATAAAGTGATGGTCGGCACGGTCAATGCCAATCGCGAGTACTTCGATTTGGGAGTCCGCGATATGGCGCAGGCGGAAGAGGAGTATCGGAACTGGCTTAGTAAGCTCCTGACTGATCGTGTGCAGGGTTTGGATAACTACGCCGACCTATTCAAGAAGCTCGCCTCTCCGGATGGAGCCATCAAAGTGTTTTGCCAGGTCGCAGACTTTTAGCAAGGTTCAGGCTTGTTAAACCCTAGCACAGAGATATTCGCTTGTTGAGTGCGGGAGCAGGTTGCAGACCTGAACGGAATTGGGTTCGGTACCGATAAACGCCCAAGCGTTGACCGATCCCCTCAGATCCTCTTTGTGGCTACTCGGAACTAATCCGCTCATTGCAACCAAGAAATGAAACTCGAATACTAGTCAAGATACGATGTCAAACGATTTGTAACCCTGCTAAAAGAACGGAGTCAAAATTTAGCTCTCAGTGGCCCAGAACTCTGCCTGTGTGAGTTCGATAAGGGTTCGATAAGCGTCTCCGAGGGTGTTTTAGGGAGCTCAGGGCGCCATCCGTACCCTTTACTTTCAATTAGTTACGGACCCTAAGATCCCTGTCGCGGCAGCGGTCTTTCTTCCTTCGCGTAAGTCCACGAAATCAGAAGGAGCCGTGACAGGGCGAAAATTGGCCATCAAGCGTAACTATTTTATTATGAATGAGTTATCTTGCGAATACGGCGGAAAGGCAGCGTTCTAACCAACTGAACTACGTCCCCACTCGCCAAATCAACCATATGCAGAATCGCCAGTGTTTAGGCTTTACGCGATTTGCATAAATGGCGCCGAACTGCAGGATTTACTCAAAAGAGCGCGATACCTGGCTGAACCGCCGTCAAACTTCTGACTGCTCCTAACGATCTTAAGCCGAGGTTCAACACACAAGCATCCTAACAGCTTCACGCGACAATGGGAAAGCCCGCAAGCACGGAATTATAACCAGAGTGAATAAGCTCGATCAGGACGTGATGGGACCACACCAACTCCGACGAGTCAGGGTGACCAAGAGATCAGCTCAATCTGAGGTCATTACCGGAGATTCTCATGCCTCAGATCGCTCCAGATAAGGCGCAGTCTTCCACAATTTTCCGTAACCGATTAACTGTTGTATCAGGTGATAGCGGAGATTGAGAATTGGCCAACTCGGAGGGCAAGTTGCGGAGACGCGATTTTGCGACAACAAGGGCCTTGAACCATTCCCCCAGCTCCTGATCTGCATTGACTTGCCGCACTCCCAGCCCTAAGATTTCAGCCCAATGATCGGCCAAACCATCTCGCACTACCGCATCATTGAAAAGCTGGGTGGCGGCGGGATGGGTGTGGTCTACAAGGCTGAGGATGTAAAGTTGCATCGCTTTGTCGCCTTGAAATTCCTGCCTGACGAGATTGCCAAGGATGCGCAAGCCCTCGCCCGTTTTCAGCGGGAGGCGCAGGCTGCTTCAGTCTTGAATCATCCCAATATCTGCACCATTTACGAAATTGACGACCAGCACGGGCCGGCGTTCATCGCCATGGAGTTTCTCGATGGACTGACCCTGAAGTACCGCATCGCCGGACTTCCACTCGATACAGAACAATTACTGGATCTGGCGATCGAAATCGCCGATGGTCTCGACGCGGCGCACTCCCAGGGAATTATTCACCGCGACATCAAGCCTGCCAATATCTTCCTCACCAAGCGCGGGCACGCCAAGATTCTCGATTTTGGCCTGGCGAAGGTGAAGCCAACAGCAGATTCGTCGAGCGGAATCACCGCCGCAATCACCCGAGGGTTCACGATGGAGGAATCCCATCTTACCAGTCCCGGGTCGACGATGGGAACTGTGGCGTACATGTCTCCGGAACAGGCGCGGGCAAAGGAACTCGATGCGCGTAGCGATTTGTTCTCTTTTGGCGCGGTGCTCTATGAGATGGCGACTGGCAAGCTCCCGTTTCGCGGGGAAAGCTCGGCCGTAATCTTCAAAGCGATTCTCGATGCGACGCCGATTACTCCGGTGCGGCTGAATCCGGAGGTGCCAGCGGATTTGGAAAGGATCATCAGCAAGGCCCTGGAGAAGGACCGCAATCTGCGTTACCAAAGCGCGGCCGAGATGCGTGCCGATCTGCAACGGCTAAAGCGCGACACCGGCTCGCACGTGACGGCGGCGGTCGCTGCGACCGATCAGCCAGAGCAGACCGTCGCTTATCGAAGGCCGAGAAAACGCCTTTCTTATGTCGCGGCTGGTTTGTTGTTGGCTCTCTTAGTAATTGGGGGGATTTACTATCGTGCTCACCGTAATGCGCGCCTCAGTGGCAAGGACACCATCGTGCTCGCCGATTTTTCCAACAGCACGAACGATCCGGTTTTCGACGACACACTGAAGACCGGACTCAGCGTGGCCCTGAACCAGTCGCCGTTCCTGAATGTGCTCTCCGAGAACACGGTGGCAGAAACCCTGCAGCAAATGACCCGTGCTCCCGGAACAAGACTGGCGCCCGAGCTTGCGCGTGAGGTTTGTCTGCGGGCGGGGAGTAAAGCATACATCGCGGGCTCAATTGCAAAGTTGGGGGAGGAATACGTTGTTGGACTGAAGGCAATTAATTGCCAGGACGGAGACACACTGGCGCAGGTCCAAGTCACATCGCCCTCCAAGGAACAGGTACTAGTCGTTCTGGGTGGCGCCGTCTCCAAGCTGCGCGCGGAACTGGGTGAATCATTGGCTACCGTGCAAAAGTTTGACATTCCTCTGGAACATGCAACGACGTCATCGCTTGAGGCTTTGAAGGCGTACAGCCTCGGGCAGCGAGCCGACCGCGAACAAGGGCCGGCCGCGGCTCTGCCCTATCATCAGCGCGCGATTCAGCTCGATCCCAACTTCGCTATTGGCTTCATGGCGGTGGGCAGCGAATATTACAGTCTCTCCCAGACTGGACGCGCGAGCGAATACGTCGCCAGAGCTTTCGAATTGCGCGATCACGCCAGCGAACGGGAAAAGTTGGCGATCACCGCCACCTACTATCTGAACGCCGGAGAACTCGGCAAGGCCGGGCAGGCCTATCAGGAGGAGATCGAAAGCTATCCCAGAAGCCAGGGTGCTCATCTTAATCTCGGAGTCGTGTATGCCGAGCAGGGGCAATATGACAAGTCAATCGAGATGTCGCAAGACGAACTTCAGTTGAATTCCGACAACGTGGCCCCGTATGACAACCTCGCAGACAGTTTCATCGCATTACAGCGATTTGATGATGCTCGCAAAATGATTCGCGACGCCCGGGCAAAAAAGTTAGAAGACTACATCACCCGCATGGCTGAGTATATCCTTCGTTCTACTCTTCGGAGCTCTGCTGGCATGGCGGAACAACTGCGATGGTTCAACGGTAAGCCCGAAGAGAACTACGGTTTGGCGCTAGCGGCCGATACTGAGGCGTACCGCGGGCGCCTGGGTTCCGCGCGGGAACTGGTCAAACGAGCGGTTGAGGCCGCGGTTCGCGCCGATAGCAAGGAGAATGCGGGCGTTTGGCTTGAAAATATGGCCCTGTATGAAGCCAGTATCGGCAATCGAGAGGAAGCACGTCAAAAAGCGGCCGAGGGACTCAAACTTGCTCCCGGAAGCCAGGGCGTGAAGAGCGAGGGCGCGCTAGCGTTCGCGATGGCGGCGGACAACGGGCAGGCTGAAGTCCTGGCAAAGGAAATGAATTCTGAGCACCCTTTGGACACTCAAGTACAGTCCCTGTGGCTGCCCGCAATCCACGCCGAATTGGACCTGCGATCGGACAAACCGCAGGCTGTCGTCGAAGCTTTGCAAGCCGCCTCCGGCATTGACTTCGGGCAATTCACTTTCGTTAACAATATGTCTTGCCTCTACGACATTTATATTCGCGGTAAGGCCTACCTCGACTCAGGCCAGGCGAGCGCATCGGCCAATGAATTTCAAAAGATTGTTGACCACAACGGCATTGTCTGGAATTGCTGGACCGGAGCGTTGGCGCACCTGGGTGTCGCGCGCGCGAACGCTCTCCAAGCCAGGACATCACACGGCGCAGATGCTGACGCCGCCCGTGTTCGCGCCCTCACTGCATACAAGGATTTTCTAACGCTCTGGAAAGACGCCGACCCCGACATCCCCCTCCTGAAGCAAGCCAAGGCGGAGTACGCGAAGCTGCAATAGCATGCTAATTTGCGAAAAATCCAAGAATGAACAATCGACAGAGTGGAATTAGCTGGATTGTTGGCTCGATCAGTGTTGATAAACGCCGATTCGCCCTTGGCCGCAACGTCCAGAGGCGCGGCGCACCCATAATATGGACGTGAGCCCACGCACTCGACGCGGCCGATTACCTCCAACGCAGTCATTCCGAGCGCAGCGCTTGCATAACATCGACCCGCGCAGCGCGTGCCGCGGGCAACACCGATGCGACAACCGCGACCGCCAGCAACACGACTGCAGCAATGACCACTGGCAAAAGGCCCGGCATTTTGACCTCCCAAAAAAACCTACTCGCGAAGCGTGCGAGCATGAACCCGACCGCCGCGCCAGCAATTACGCCAGCACCCGCCATTACGGCTCCTTCGGCAATGACACGGGTCAAGAGGTGCCGACGTTGCGAGCCGATTGCCAGGCGGATGCCGAACTCACGAGTGCGTGCGCTGACGGAAAAGGCGAGCACGCCTGCAACACCCACGATGGCAATCGCCAAAGCAACTGCGGCAAATCCACCGAACACAATTGTGTTGAGTCGATTGGGGGTGAGCACTTCGGCGCGAATGTCTTCGAGCGTAGCGGCGTGTTCCACGGGTTGATCAACCGACATCTCGCGGACGATGCGCGTGACCGGCGTGACCAGCGAGTAGGGATCGATACGCGTGTGCACGAACAGACGGCCGCCAAAGATGCTCACGCCGTTGTCGTCGGAAACATTATCCGGCACCTGGCCGAACGGATGATAGATGGTGGATGCCGCTTCTGGAACGACGTGCTCATCATCGACATCGGCGGCGACCCCAACGATTCGGCGCGGTCCTTTGCTCATGCCGATGAAATCCAGCACCGGGTCGGTCCACATGATGTGGCGATTGAGGGGATCCTGGCCGGGGAACATGCGCAGCGCGACGGTTTGGCTGATGATCACTACAGGCTCGCCACCGCGCCGGTCATTATCGTTGAAGTCCCGGCCTTCAATGATAGGCACGCCGAGAGCCGCGAAAAATCCCGGCGAAATTGCGCGGAACTGTGCCAGAGGATCCTCTTCGTGACTGCCTTTCACGTGACCTTCACCGGTAAATTCAAGTCCCGGACCGAACCCGCCGGCATCTCGCCAAGGTACGCTGGTTCCTTGCGCGACTCCGTCAACTCCTGGCACCCCTTTGATCCGGCGTATCGCTTCCCGATAGAAATTGATGATCTGATCCGGAGTCTTGCCATAAGATTCCACTGGCAAGTCCATGGCCAGCACGCGGTGCATGTCGAAACCGGTCTGCGTGGCTTGAAGCGTGAGCAGAGTTTTTATCAGCATGCTCGCTCCAGCCAACAGTATGAACGAAGCCGCAATCTGTGTGACCGCGAAGATGCGCAGCCGCCGGCTCGTCCCGCCGGTGATGCGCACCCCTCCGCTGCTGAGGTTGAAACCTTGCGACGTGTTGGCAGCGGGTAACCGCGGAACGAAAGCCAGGAGCACTGCAGCCACAATCGCCAGGGTTGCGCCCAGCCAGAGCATGCTCGAGTCAATTTTCAAGTCGAGAGCGCGCACCGAGAAGCGCGAAGCGTACCGCGCCAGGACGTTGACCATGGGACTCGCGCTAACCACCCCCAGAATGGCTCCCGCGCCGCAGAGCAGCAAGCTTTCCGCCAGCAGCAGGCGGCGTAACGTACCCGCGCTTGCGCCGAGCGCGCTGCGCACCGCCAATTCCGCTTCGCGGCGCACGGTCCGCGCCAGAATCAGATTCGCCACATTGCAGCACGCGATAATGAACACCAGTCCCGAGGCAGCAAGCAGCACCAGCAACACGGTACGAGCACCCGATGTGATCTCATCGCGCAACAGCTTTGCTTCGATGCTGAATTGGCTGCTCGCAGGGTACGCTTCGGGGTGGTCTTTCTTCATCGCAGAGTATGCCGAGTGCAACTCCGCTCGAGCCTGATCGAGAGAAACTCCGGGAGCCAAGCGCCCAAACAATTCCGTCATCCGATGAACACGGCCAGTGACCATGGTCGCGGAGAGATGATGCGGGCTGGTCACAACGTTCGCGAAGAGTTCGGTGTCCGCAGGGTAAGGAATCGAAGGCTCGAGCACGCCAACAATGGTGGCAGTCCGGGTATCCAGACGAACCTGCTTCCCGATCACCGATGGGTCGCTGTGAAGCACTGTGGTCCAGAAGCGATAGGTGAGTACCGCCGCGCCTGCGGCATTGCGGCCGTCGTCGCGCATGTCCAGCAGCCGGCCCAGCACGGGGCGCAAGCCCATAACTTCGAAGTAGGAGCCGCCCACAACGCCGGCGCGAACTTCACGGGGCTCACCCAGGCCAATCATGGTGAACCCCATCGTCGAAAAGTCGCCAAACTCGCTGACGGATTTCACACTTGCCCGCAAGTCTTGGATCTCGGGCACCGAAAAATAGTCATTTTCGGCCCCGATGCCAGGGGCGCTCTGCCGGATGTAAATCAGGCGATCTTCGTCGCGGTTTACCAGCGGTCGCAGCAGGACGCCGCGCACAAGCGTGAAGATAGCCGCATTGGCGCCAATGCCGAGCGCCAGTGTGAGGATCACGGCGCAGGCCAGCCCGGGAGTGCGAGCCAGCGAGTGGACTGCAAATCGGAGATCGCGAACAAAAGACATGGTTCACCCCTATTCCAACGAGGTAGCAGCGTACGTGCCAATTTTAGACGTGACATTATAAGTCACTTACAGGTATTGATCCGATACCCGCTGCCCGTTTAAGGACATTCCTGCCCAAATTCGGACACCAATCCCAACTTCCGTTAAAATTACGCTGGCCCCTAATGAGTAGGCTTTGAACCTGACCTGATCTTTTCCCGGAATCAAGTTCCGCTTCCCTGCCGTCGAGGGTGAAACCTAGCAGCGGACCGTTGGTTGCACGTCCCGCGCTTGAGTACCGGGTTATAAATTCGCTCGTGTTTTTCCCTCCTCTGTCCTTCGACGAAGACATTGTTATAAGTTTGGTGTTGATAAGACGCAAAGGTGCAAATCAGTCTTCCACTCCCAGGCCTGTAACGTTCGCTCGGTCTTTTCCTTGACAGTGCAGATGCAAAGGAGCAATATCTAGGCCTGTATTAAACGCATTTAATACGGGCTTTCGTCAGCATGGAGGATTTCGCGATGCCTTCGCCCCTCGTCCTTTCGATCCACGGTCGAGTCGTCGTTCGCGGCATCTTGCTTGCGTTACTCGCCTGCAGCAGGCTCGCGTCGGCGCAGCCTGCTTTTTTGCGCGTCAGTCAAGTTGGATATGAAGCGGGCGAAGCCCCTTTTCGGGCGTACTTAATGACTACGGAAGCGGAAAGCGGAGCCACCTTTAAAGTTGTAGACTCGAAAGGCGTGACCGCATATTCGGGCCGCGTCGGTGCGCTGCTGGGCACGTGGAGCCATAGCAAGAAAGTGTCCTATAACGTATATTCGCTGGACTTCAACGTACCAGCACGCGACCTTTACACGATTTCTATTTCTGCTCCTTTGACCGCGACTTCGCCACGTTTCGCGGTAGATTCGCCGGATGTGCTCTATCCCGGTTTGCTTTTGAACACCTTGTTCTTCTACGAAACGGATCGCGACGGAAGGAATTTCATCCCCAATGCATTGCGCACAGAAGCCGGACATCTCAAGGATGAGAACGCACACGTTAACGAGGCACCTCGTCTAGATAGCAACGACTTCATCGATAACAAGCCGCCTGCGCCCCCTTTAGTGTCAGCTAACGAGCCTAACATCGATGCCGCAGGAGGATGGTGGGACGCCGGCGATTACATGAAATACGTCGAGACGACAAGCTACACCGCAGCACTGATGCAGATAGGTATTCGTGACTTCCCCGACCAGATGGGCGCGTATGCGCCAATCAAACCTCCCGCACCGCCAAATTCCATTTCTTATGCGGGGACGAGCGGGGCGGGAGCACCGGCTTCTTCCGATTTCACAAACGAAGCTGCATCTGGGATCGAGTGGCTGATGAAGATGTGGGGTGACAAATCGCGAACACTGTTCTACCAAGTGGACAACAGCCAAGACTGGGATTATTACGGGGAGGGCGATCCCAGTTCGGCCATGGGGAACTGCGGCGGAACCTATATGACGCCTTATTGCTTGATCACCGAGTACGACATCTGGACATTGCCGCAGGCGGCCGACAATTTCGAGCAGCCCGGAGATGCGCAGCCGTGCGATCCCTATACAACTTTCTTTATCTGCCATCGTCCAGTGTTTGTCGCAGGGCCTGCAGGTTCGCCGATCAGCCCGAACCTGGCGGGACGTTTGGCGGCAGATTTTGCATTGTGCTACCAGCTTGATCGGATTTCAAACCCTCCCCTTGCGAGACAGTGTCTTCAAAACGCAGAACACATTTTTGAGCTTGCGGACACGTCTTATACGGATCCTGCACCTACAACAGACTCGGACTCGTGCAATTCTTGCGTTTTGACTGCCGCTCCATTTGATGCCTATCCAGAGGATGTTTGGGAAGATGATATGGAGTTAGGGGCGACCGAACTGTATTTCGCTTTGCAGTTCGCGCGTGACGATAAGGATCTGCCTCTTGAATTGCGCCAAACTAATCCCATGTTCTACCTGATTCAAGCGGCGCAGTTCGCCAACAACTACATCACGAACATCTACGATGCGGGCTATACCGACACGCTCGATCTCTATGACGTAAGCGGTCTTGCACATTTCGAGCTGTTGCGCGCTTTTGAAAAGGCGGGAAATCCCAGCGGTCTCGCACTTACTCAATCCCGTATTCGCAAACAATTCTTGCGACAGGTCGATGACGCAATCAGCCAGGCTGGAAGCGACCCATGGGGCTTCGGGTACCAATGGAGTTATGGCGACACCACCTCGCATGGCGCCGGTTTGTCGGTCATGGGCAGCGAAGCATATTACGTCACTCAGAACAAGAAGTACGATATCTATGCACAGAGATGGTTGGCCAACATATTGGGAACGAATGCGTGGGGCACGTCTTTCATCGTGGGCGATGGGAGCACGTTTCCCAATTGTATCCAGCATCAGGTCGCGAACCTCGTCGGTGCGCTGGATGGGACTTAGGAGGAACACCCGTTCTTTGGGGTGCGGCTACGGAGGGTCCATCCAGTTATGCCACGTCAGGCGTGGTTGACGGCATGATTTTGTGTCCGGCAAATGGGGCAGACAAGTTCGAGAAATTTAATGGCAATGCTGGCGCGTTCGATGCGACACAGCTGGCAGTGTATCGGGACAATATGCAGTCGTATAGCACAACTGAACCCGCCATTGACCTGACGTCGACATCATTCCTTATGTGGTCGTGGAGATTGGCGAAGCGCCCAAGCTTTTGAGACACGGCTCAAATGCCTCTGACACCTCTCCGTCATTCAAAGTTCGAGCACAGAGACTTTTGAACGCGAGTAACACCCTGTCCGGAAAGGCGATTATGCGATGCGCTCTTGTAGTTTTAGCCACAATTCTCGCCAGCGCGATCCCCGCCGTTTCTCAAACTACTTCTTCCACGACGATTTCTGCTTTCGACCGACAGCTAATCGACTGGCAGAAACACTTTCTGGAGGCGGCGCAGAACCACAACGAGACTGCGGTCGACCAAACTATCGCTGAGGATTTCCGAGGTATCGGCCCAAACGGTGACTTCTACGACAAAAGCGAAGTGATCGAATCCGTCCGGAAAGGGATGCCCAAGAACACGCGCGCCTACGATTTCTACGTGATCAAACTGACCGGCGCCTCGGCCGTGGTGACCTATAACCTGATCATCCCGGAAGAACATCCTCGTTATTGCCATATGGCCGACACATGGGCAAGAATCGAAGGCCGATGGAAATTGAAATTCCGGCAAATCACGCCCAACCTCTGGAGTCAAAACGATGTGGATTAATCAGCCGTGTCGCGAGAATCGATCTTCTTTGAGGAACTTGGGTATTCTCGTTCTTGTTTCCTTTTCTTCGGTTGCGATTTTGCTGGGACAGCCAATTTCGCAGCCAACTTCTCCAGCGACTCTCCATTTGGGCGGCGGATGGGCGCTCCAGTCGTCTGTGAAAATTGCAGCAACGGGAGAAGAGATCTCTAGCGCATCGTTCGAACCCGCGAACTGGCTCTCGGCAGATGTGCCGACGACCGTCGTGGCTGCGCAAGTAAAGAACGGCCTGTTGCCAGATCCGTTCTACGGGATGAACCTGCGGAAATTCCCGGGATTAGCTATCCCATTGGGGCCGAATTTTTCGAATTTGCCGATGCCCCCCGATAGTCCCTATGCGGTTTCGTGGTGGTATCGCAAAGCAATTCACGTTGCCCGCCAATTTTATCGGCAAAACAATCTGGCTGAACTTCCGCGGCATCAACTACCGCGCAAACATTTTTCTGAATGGAAAACAGATTGCGAACTCCGACGAAGTTGCTGGCGCATGGCGAATTTATGAATTCAATGTTACCGATGAAATCAAGACGGACGAATGTGCTCGCAGTCCAGGTGTGGGCGCCGACAGAGAACAGCCTGGCAATCACTTTTGTGGACTGGAATCCCGCGCCGCCGGACAAGAACATGGGCCTGTGGCGCGACGTGTATTTGACTGCAAGCGGACCCGTCGCGCTACGATATCCGGCAGTGTTCGCAAAAGTGGATTCTCCGGCGAACACTGCCGCTCACCTGACGGTAACCGCACTGCTGAAAAATTCAGCAATCATCCACTCAGAGGAACACTGAAGGGCAGAATTGAAAATATCGAATTTGCGCAGATCGTGCGACTTAGCAGCGGGAGAGTCGAAAGACGTGGCATTCTCGCCCATTGATTATCCGCAGCTCAATCAGATCAATCCGCGACTCTGGTGGCCGACGCAGATGGGGATGCCGAACTTGTACGACCTCGCTCTTTCGTTTGAGGCAAACGGCGAAGTGTCTGACGTGTCGCACACCAAGTTTGGGATTCGTGAGATCACATCCGAAGTCTCAAAGCAGGCCTCCGATCGCTTCAACCTCTGTTTAAGATTAATGGCAAGAAGATTCTGATTCGTGGCGGAGGCTGGACGCCGGACATGATGCTTCGCGAAACTCCGGAACGGCTCGCCGATGAGTTCCGATATGTGCGCGATATGGGTCTGAACACCCTCCGGCTGGAAGGCAAAATCGAGACCGAAGAATTTTTTGACATGGCCGACCAGCAAGGCATCCTGGTAATGGCGGGATGGTGCTGCTGCGATTTCTGGGAGCACTGGGGGAGTTGGAAAGATCAGGATTTCGAAATTGCAGCGTCCTCTTTGCGCGATCAGATTTACCGGCTGAGAGGCCATCCCAGCATGCTGGCATGGCTGAATGGCAGCGATAATCCTCCTCCGCCTGACGTGGAAGAGATGTATCTGAAGATCGAATCGGATCTGAAGTGGCCGAATCCAGTGGTGTCATCGGCCACGGCGAAGCCAACGACTTTGACGGGCGAAAGCGGAGTGAAGATGAGCGGGCCCTATGAATATGTCGCGCCTTCGTATTGGACTGATGACCCATATTTTCGAAAGGTCGACAATCCCTGCAATCCCGGCGGTTGTGGTGGTGCTTATGGCTTCAATAGCGAAACCAGCATGGGACCGGCGGTTCCGCCAATTGAAAGCGTGGAGCGGATGATTCCCAAGGATCATCTTTGGACCGCAGACGGACCGCTCGACGAGTACTGGAATTTCCATGCGGGTGGAGGAGAATTCAAGACGATGAAGGTCTTCACCGATGCGCTCAACGCGCGATACGGAAAGGCCAAAAGCGCAGATGATTTTACCTACAAGTCGCAGCTAATGACTTACGAAGGCGTGCGCGCGATGTATCGAGGCCTACAGTCGAAACAAATATAAATCGACCGGCGTGATCCAGTGGATGCTGAACAATGCGTGGCCATCAATGATCTGGCATCTTTACGATTACTATCTGCGGCCGGGTGGTGGATATTTTGGCGCCAAGAAAGCCCTGCAGGCGCTTGATCCGGTTTACGGATATGACGACCACTCGATTTGGCTGGTGAGCAGCCAGTATGTGGTCGCTGACGGGGCTGAAACTGGAGGCGCGTGTATTCAATCTGGATGGAACACAGAGATTTTCGAAGGATATTGCGCTCGAGGCACCCGCCGACAGCACGACGAAAGTTTTTGTGCTGCCGACGATCGATGGTTTGTCACCAGCGTTCTTCCTGGACCTTCGTATCACAGATGGCAGCGGCAAAGTGGTGGGGTCGAATTTCTATTGGCTCTCGACGAAATCGGAAACGCTCGACTGGGCAAAATCGAATTGGTACACGACCCCGACCGCATCATATGCGGACTACACATCGCTCGCGCAAATGCCGAAAGTAAAATTAAATGTCTCGAGCAGCGGCGAGCGCTCTGGCGATGATGAAGTGACGCGTGTGACTTTGGAAAATCCTAGCAAAAATGTGGCCTTTTTCGTACGGCTGAAGCTCGACAAAACCAAAGGCGGTGAGGAAATCTTGCCCGTGATCTGGCAGGACAATTACATCTCATTGTTGCCGGGTGAAACGCGAGAGATTACGGCAACGTATCGCGCCAGATGTTGGGGCTAAGCCCGAGATCGAGGTAAGCGGTTGGAACCTGGAATAGAAGTTATTTTTATCACTCCTCTTCGGCGGCAGATCGAAGTTCACCAGGTCTCCTCGGAAGCCGCGCGTCTTCCAGGCGCCGAACGCGATTCCCGCAGTCATCCAAATTGTGCCGGCGATTTTCGCCGGAGGCTCAGGCTCGCCACAGCAGTAAGCAAATTACGAAGCCAAGGACTGGCGGCACAGTGAACGAGAGTGTCATTTTTCGATCTCGCATAACATACCGCACGAACGCTGCAGCATTCACACCCATGAAGGCGATGAGTGCGCCAAAATTGAGCATCTCCGCGCCGAGGCCATAGCTCATCGCCAATGCGCCAATCGAGCGCGATTGCGCCCACAAACAAGACGTTGTTCCGCGGCACGCGATGTTTAACGTCCACCATTCCAAAAAAAGATTTTGGGAGCGCGTTGCTTCGTCCCATGCCGTAGAGCAGGCGAGCAGCGCCGATCTGCGAGCCCATGCCCGATCCGAAGTTGGCGACCAGCAGAGTGAATCCGATGATGCCGAACATCGGCTTCCAGGCGCGCCCGGCGACGTGAACGAAAGCCGTATCGACATCGGGAAACGGTTGCGACGCGGGCCAGATCAACTGCGCGGCATAGACCTCGAAGGCAGATAGAATACCGATCACGAGACAGGTCAGCACCGTGGCCAACAAAATATTGCGGCGAGGATTTTCCGCCTCTTCTGAAAGTGTAGAGATGCCGTCAAAGCCGATGTAGGTAAGCACCGCGATCGACGTTCCTCCGAGGACAGCCTTCGTGTTCCACATGCTCGGATCGTAGAAAGGGTGAGTATAGAATCCTGCGCCGTCGTGCGGGTGGCCGAAAATGTAGCGCGCCGCGACCACAAAGAAAATTGCAATCACGACGCCCATAGACGCCGCCAGCGCCGAGTTCACGCGCGCGGAAGTCTTCACTCCCTGAACGTTCAGGAGTGTAAACACCAGCGCAAAGAAAACAGCCCAGATCCAGTAAGGCACCCCGGGAGCAAACACGTGCGCCTGCTGGCTGCACCAGATCGTGCAGATAATCGGATTGAGCATGTAATCCATCACCATGCTCCAGCCGGTGACGTAACCGAGCGCGGGATTGATTTCCTGGCCGACGTAGGTAAAGGCTGATCCCGCGCTCGGATAGGCCCGCGCCATGCGGCCATAGCTGATCGCCGTGAACAGCATTGCTACCATCGCGATGAGGATGGTTGTGACCACGTGCCCATGCCCGCGGTCGCTGAGCACGCCGAACACCGACATGGGCGCGACTGGCTGAATGACAATAACGCCGTACAGAATGAGATCCCACAGAGTGAGCGTGCGTCTGAGGCGCGGACTGGCGGCGGACTGGGCGGTAGAAGAACTCATTCACGATCTCAAAAAAAATCCCATTATCCTGCTGAGATAACGGGCGCTTCGGAAGGTTCAGTTGTAGGTCGTGGACCAACCGGCAATAACCGAACGTGATCCTCAAATTACCTCGCATTCTATACTGACGAGAGTTTCTGTCAATGAGAAACCCGTATTAAAACGATTTTTGCCAAGCGGGGAGCGAGATTCACAGATCAGTTGCGACGATAGACTAGAACGCAAGCGACTCGGGTGAAGGCAGCGCGACCGTCTTCTTAATTCCCTGCCCTTCGATGACGGTATAGATCTTGTCTGCGGCCAGGTTCTTGAAGCTTTCGGACTTGCCAGTCGGCCAGCGCACTTCTACCAGGTCAATTTTTGCCGCTTGAGCCCAAGCCAAAGTGAAGCCGCAGGTCGTTCTGCGAAAGATAGCTTCCACCGCCTCGTACTTCGTCGAATTGCGTCATTCCGGCCGCATGAATGGTGACGCGCGCGCCGATCGCTGCACGATTGCTCTTTGTTCCAACTAAATGGAAGAGGACGCGATGATTCGGGCTCTTGTTTGTGTTGAGCAGGAGCGACGGCGGCTCCCCGACATTAAGCACGACAATGTCGACGTTGCCATTGTTAAAGATGTCGCCGAAAGCCGCGCCCCTCCGCGATTTCAGCGGCATATCCGCTAATCCGGCCGCCCTCGAAACTTCCTCAAAGGTTCCGTTATGCAGATTGCGATGCAACAACATGGGCTCGGCATAAGGTGCGCTTCCGCTCACTTCGTCCATCTGCGGATAGACATGGCCGTTGGCCACGAACAAATCGAGCCAGCCGTCGTTATCCATGTCGAAAAACGTCGTACCCCATCCAACCAGCGGCAAGCTGGGCTGTCCGAGATGCGATGCCATGGCTATGTCTTCGAATCTTTCTGTCGCTTCGTTGCGATAGAGTGTGTTGGGCTGGTCGGCAAATTCGGTGATGAACATCGAGAGACGCCCGCTGTGATCATAGTCTCCCCAGGTCACACCCATCGAGCCCAGCGCCTGACCTTCGCCGTTGAGCGCGATCCCAGCTACCATGGCCTCGTCTGTGAACGTGCCATCATGATTGTTGTGATAGAGATGATTGGGAGTGGCGTCATCGGCAACAAACAAATCGGGCCACCCGTCATTGTCGTAATCGCCCCAGGTCGCGCCCAATCCATAATATTTTTCTGGATCGTCAACTCCAGCTTTCTTTGAGACCTCCTCGAACGTGCCGTCGCCGCGGTTGTGATAGAGCAGATCGCTCTCGCCCTCCATGCCCCACGGTCCGCATTGCACCGCAACGCCCTTGAACTGGCAGAATTTCGTCGAGCCGAATGCGGGTAAGTTGTTAATGTCCACGTGAACATAGCGCGAGACAAATAGATCGACGTTTCCATCGCGATCGTAATCTGCCCACGCCGCTCCCGTCGAAAAGCCGCCGCCGCGCACTCCAGCCTTGTCGGTCACATCTTCGAACGTGCAATTGCCTTTGTTGCGATAAAGCGCGTTTCCGCCGTATCCGGTCACGAAAAGATCGAGGTTGCCATCGTTGTCGAAATCGGCGACGGCAACGCCCATGCCCCATCCCTTGCGTGTGAGCCCGGCTTTCTCAGTGATATCACTGAACTTGAAGTCTGCATCCTGGTGCCAAAGCGTGACGAGAAGATCGCCGCCTTGCTTGTAATGATCGACCGTCGAGCCATTCACCATCACGATATCGAGTCTGCCGTCGTTGTCGCAGTCGAACAGTCCTATGCCGCCGCTCATGGATTCGACGACATAATGCTTTTCAGCCGAGGAGATGTGGGATGCGGTTAGTCCAGATTTACCGGCTATGTCGCGAAAAATTGGAACAGGAGCAGTAAGTTTCGGCGTCGCGTTCTTCTTCTCTATATCAATCCGCCCGGCGGAAATTTTCGCCGGCGCTGTCGGGCCTTGCGACGCGGGCTGAGCTGAAAGCAGACCAGTGAAAACGAGGAAAAAAAAGCTGTTTCGGCACGCCTGCATGCAGAGCGATTATAGCCTGCGCCTTTTCCCCTCCTCGGGTGGTAATGACACAGAATCTCAACTCTTCAAAGTCGAGCAGCGTCCCGCTAGAAGATAAATTTCAGCGCTAACTGGAGAATGCGCGCCTCATGCGCGGCTCCTGGGCGGAGAAAGCCTGTCGGGCTTGGCAAGCAGGAGGGATCACCCGCCGAGTTATTCGCTCCTCCATAGCAGAACACCGTGCTATCGGAGTTGCCCGCTCCAGAGTTGGTACCAGCCGACCCTCCATCGCCCCCCAGCCAACTGAATTCCGTGTGATTAAACACGTTGAATGCCTCGGCCCGAAATTCAAAGTACTTGCTCTCCGTGATCGCAAAGTGTTTGAGCAAAGCCATATCGAAATTTGTCCGCCAGGGATTGTTCAAAATGTTCCTTCCGGCGTCGCCAAAAGTAAGTCCTCTAGGCGCAACAAACGCGGCGGGATTATAGAGAAGAGGTCCAAAACCAGGGTCAGGAGCGTTCTGAACGCCAGTTTTTGGGTTACCCACAACGTCCGGGTATGAACCGTCGGTGAGACTGCCAAGGTTATCGATTTGAGAGAAACCGTTACCTACACCAGCGTTGTCGCCGGGATCGCTAGATTCCGAACCATTGCCGGCATTGTACACGCTGAAGGGAGTGCCGCTCTGGAGCAGCGTGATGCCCGACCATTCCCACCCCCCTAAGATTTTGTGCGCCAGCCCGCTGCCTTTCAGGAATGGCAGATCGTAAACATAAGCCAGACTTATCGTGTGCCGTTGGTCGAAATTGGAGCTGGCGCGAAAGGTCTCCAGCGCATAGGAGTCTATTAAACCCGCATCGTTAGCGGAGGACGAATCGTCAATGGAGTGGCTGTAAGTGTAAGCCAGATTCAGTTGCAGGCTGCTGATGCTGCGACGCACTGAGATCTCGAGTCCGTTGTAGTTGGAAGACGCAGTCTCATCCTTGCGGCCGATACTGCCAAAACCAACGTACGGGCGATAGAAGTTCGGGCTGGCGCCGCAGGCAACTGCCAGGTTGTTGGCCCATCCACCGGTCATCGTCACGGGATTGCTGGATATCGACATTGGCGGTCGCCGTAGCTCGACCGTTACTGCCGATCGGAACCGAACTGCAATCGATCGGCCGTGATTACTTGCCCAGGCCCGTACGGATTCTGGCTATTCGAAACCGGAGCCATCTGGTTCAACTCATAGGCACGGGTCAAGTGAACGCCCGCGCTGCCGACGTAGGAAATCGTGGCCACCGTCCCCTTGGCAATTTCGTGCTGAATATCAAAGTGCCACTGCTGAACATAGGGCCAGACGGCCTTGTTCGGAATCGAACCAACGATGATCGGAGGCGAGCCGCCCCCGAGCAAGGCGGGAGTGAGGCTGCCATAACCGGAGAGGTTGTTGCCCACAATATTATTACTAACAGTCGTGGTCTGCGTCTTGCTGTTATAAGGCTCGAGCAGGTCGGTATTGGACTCGTTGCCGTTGCCGTGCTCGTAGAAGATTCCGTAGCCACCGCGGATCGCCCATTTGCCATCGCCGACCGGGTCAAAAGCAAAACCAATGCGTGGCGCTGGGTTCCACCAATGATTCGTCATGCAGCCCTTGGGAACACCAGGAGTAACTCCGCATTGCACCCAGCCATTGTAAGGATTAGTAGTCGAGGGAGCAAAAAATGCGTTGCCCGTAATCGGATCTACCCCGCTGTTCCCGGGAACGTAAAGAGCTGGATCGAAATTATAAGCGAGGTTGTTCAGCTCGCGATAGGTACCGATAGAAACTCATTCGTAGTCCCAGATTCAGCGTCAGGCGCTTGGTGGCATGCCAATCGTCTTGAAAATAAGGTTCGTAGATGTGGTAGAAGTTGTGCATCTTGAGTTGCAATTCTTGCTGTGTAAAACTGGTTATATTTCCCAACAGCAAATCCGCATAGGCATTGCCCGTCGTGTTCGTGCCACCGTTGCTCGAATTAGCGAAACTCAAGATGCCGTTCGCGCCGGTCGGCGGCTGCGGGAGTTCGTTTTTATGCGCATCGACAAAGTACATTCCAAACTGCAAGTTATGGGTTCGGACGATCTTAGTAACATTGTCGCGAAAGGTGACCGTCGGATTCGAATTCAACGGGCCTTCGGGAACGTAACCTGGGTCTTCGGCGAAGTCATATTGCGAGTCGACAAGGCTGACGCCCGGCACCTCGGGAGCGTTAAAGCCAAAGCCGTTGTCAAACAGGCCAAGCGTGCCGAACGCGCTGCCGCGCTGCCAGGGTCCGGTCAGGTTCGTCGAAATGTGATCGGTGGTATAGCTGGCGTCGAACTCATTGAGCAGCGTAGGGAGAAACAGTCGCGGTGAGTCGCGCCACCATGCTCACTCCGGGATTCCTGAAACCTGTCTGAATGGTGGGAAAGGTTGTGCCGTCGGTCCACAAAGGCACTGGATACTGCTGCTGCCAGGAATCGTGAATATAGTGGAAGCTGGCGCGAACGTTGTCGGTGATGTTGTGGTCGATCTTAAACAATTCCTGCCGCCAGTGCGTGGGAAGCGTGGGCTCTTGGAACCATTGATCCTGGAGACCATCTGAAGATACTTCGTTGGGCGCGGGAATCAGCGCCGTCAGCGCGGTAGCAATCCCGGAGTTTCCGATCGGCACTTGATTGTTCACAAATGGCTGGCCAACGTCCCCTGGGCTGGTTCCGGTCGGCTGGGCAACGCCATTAATGAAGGCGGGAACAAGTGGGCATTCCAAACCGGCAGCGCACTGGTCGCTGAAGTTTCCCGTGCGGTCGGCCATGGTAGGAACGATTGTCTGGGAAAAGAAACCTGACGCTGGAATCAGGTCGCGGCGCCATTCTTCCGACCAAAAGAAAAATGTCTTTTGCTTGTTTGCGTTGTAGTGTCCCGGAATATACACCGGTCCACCGATAGTGAAGCCGAAATCGTTCTTTTTGTATGCCGGAACCGAGGTCAAGGGAAATTGGGTCGCGTTGAAATCGTTATTGCGCACAAACTCATACAGATCGCCATGGAATTGATTGGTGCCAGACTTGGTTTCGACTTCGATTGTTCCGGAACCATTCTTGCCATATTGAGCGCCGTAGTTGGAGGTCAGAACCTTGAACTCCGCAATCGCATCGATACTGGGATAGACATTGAGCGTCGTATTGCTGCCATTGTCCATCATGTCTCCGCCGTCCAGTTCGAAGTTGTTGTATTCGGTGCGGCCACCGTTCACACTGAATGCGACCGTAGTCGCGCCCTCCCCGCCTTCATCGCTACCCGATTGATTAGTAACGCCCGGGGACAGCCCCACTAACGAAGTAAAATCTCGTCCATTCAATTCAAGCTGGGTAATTTCCTTGCCGCTGACGGTATTGCCCAAGTCGGAAGACTCAGTTTCGACCTGCGCCACCGACGAACCTTCGACGGTCATCACGGTGCTGGAAGCGCCGATTTGGAGTGTGACGTCAACCCGAGCTTTCCGCGCAACATCCAGCACGACGCTCTTGGCGATGAACTTTTTGAAGCCTGGTGCTGTGACCGTGACGTCGTACGCACTGGGAGCTGGCAATGCCGGGACTGCGTACTCGCCAGCAGAATTTGTAACGGTGGTCCGATTGACCCCGTGTTCCCTGTTAGCGACAGAGACTTGCGCCCCGACTACTGCGGCGCCCGTCGAGTCGAAAACCGTCCCCGTCAAAGAAGCGGTGTCCTGGGCATGGAGGAATGCCGTAGGAAACGCTAAGAGTCCTGCCGCTATTGCAGATAGCAGACGAACCTTCATATTCGATTCCCTCGCTTTAATTCGACCCCGAACTAATGCTTGACGTGCTTCCCTACCCCGATACTGCAAAATTCCTTTATTAAAACGTATCAATACTGCGTCAGGTGTAGTACTCTGTCAAGAGAAATTGACGATTATACGGCTTCTACTTCAAACTGCGGGTTGACTCACGGACGATGAGTTCGGGAACGATTCGGCGGTGAATGGTACGTATGGCTTTATTTTCCAAGGTGGCATTGATGGCCTCAAGGACAATTGTGGCGGCGGCCGCTCCCATAACTTCCATCGGCTGGCGCACCGTGGTCAGCGCCGGAGAATAAATGGCGGCAGGCGAGACATCATCAAAGCCGACAACCGAGCATTGTTCAGGGACGCGAATTCCCGCTTTGGTTAACGCTCGGATGGCGCCGAAAGCAGTCACGTCATCGAAGGCCATGAGCGCGGTGAACGGATGGCGACGGCGCAGCAATTCTTCCGTTAATTTGTATCCTTGTTCAAAACTTGAAAACGGATCTCCGGATTCTGGCAGGTCGACAATCAGCCGCGAATCGAGCGCATGGTCGCGTTCCCGAGCCAGTGTCCGCACGCCGCGCCAGCGGGGCTCGGTGTCCGAAAGTTGGCGAGGGCCGCGGATAAAGGCGATCTTGCGATGACCGAGCGAATAGAGATGTTCGAGTGCAGCCCGGGCGCCAAGATTATTGTCGACAATCACCGAACTGATGTTGTCATTTTTCAATTCGCGGCCGACGATCGCAGTCGGAATGTTGTTCTTCTCCAGATCGGCGAGGACGTTTATATTGACGAACAACCAGTTGGCGAGAACGACCAGCCCCTCGATGCGGCGATCCAGAAGCATTTCGAGATAGCGTTCGAAACGGCTGCGCTCATTGTGGACATCGGTGAGGATGGGAAGGAACGACGATTGGTAGAGCGTGTTTTCGATGCCGCGCAGAACCAGGGTACAGTAAGGGTCGGTCATATCGAAAACCATCACACCAACCGTTTGGCTGCGCCGGCCACGCAGCGAGCGAGCGAAGAGATTGGGACGATAACCGAGATGCGAGGCGGCCTTCTGGATTCGTACCTTGGTAGTGTCCGGAATATAACGCGCCAGCGGGGCGTTATTCAGAACGATAGAAACAGTGGCCGAAGAAAATCCACTGCGCTCGGCGACATCGCGAATGGTGATTGCCGGCTGCGATTGTTTACGCGAGGGCTCGGAGGTACGGCGGGAAGCCGGCTGCGCGGATTTTCGCGTAGCCTTCGAATCGGCGGATTCCATGGGCTCCTTGAATTCAGGTGTCTTGCTGGCGGACACTACAGGAGCATGAAACGACTGTCAAGCATCGTCGCGCTCGTCTTCATTCTGCTATTCCTTACCTGTAGTTTAGGTTGGCAGAGCTTCGCAGCTGCAAAGACAGCCGTCGCGACGGCGCCAGATCCGGAGAGGCTCTTCAAAATCGGGGAAGCTGCGCTCCATGCCGGCAATCTGGACGAAGCCGAGAACGAATTTCGTCAAGTTCTCGGGCTCAATCCCGCTGTTGCCGGCGCCTATGCGAATCTCGGCGTGATTTATATGCGCCGCAAGCAGTGGCCGCAAGCCCTCGACATGCTTCATAAAGCCAGCAACCTCGCGCCCGACCTCGCCGGAATCCGGCTTAACATCGGATTGGTTTATTATCGCCAAAGAAAATTCCAGGCAGCGATCGAGCCTTTCGAGTCGGTGGTTCAGCAAACGCCCGATTCTTACCAGGCGAGATACCTTTTAGGGCTCTGCTATTTTTTCAATGATCGCTGGGCAGATACGGTCACAATGCTTGAACCGCTTTGGGGGCAAGTATCAGCCGCGGACCAGCTTAACTATCTTTACGTGCTGGGCCGGTCCGCCGACCTGTCAAAAAACGTAGCACTCGAAGAAAAAGCTTATGCGCGCATGGCAGAAATTGGACAGGGCTCGCCGGAATTTCGCATGATCATCGGGAAATCACATCTCAATCGGGGAGAGTATGACCAATCGGTCAGCGAACTGGAAGCCGCGGCGCAAGCCGATCCGAAACTTCCGCTTGTGCACTATTACTTAGGCATGGCTTACCTTCGCAAGCAGGATCTTGATCGCGCACGTACCGAATTTCAGAAAGATCTCACCCTGGAACCAGACGCCGCCTTCACCTATGAGCAGTTAGGAAAGGTTGAGTCCACTCTGCAGAATGAAGCAGAAGCGGCGAAAGATTTTCGCCGTGCGATAAAACTTGATCCCCTGTCAGCGGACTCCCGCATGGAGTTGGCAAGGATTGCTGAACGAAAAAAACAATACCCTGCGGCGCTTGCGCAGCTGGATGAAATCATCCGACTGGACAAGGACAATGCCAGGGCCCGTTATCTTCGCGGCCAAGTTCTGCTACGTATGGGCCGTGAAAAGGAAGGCCGCGATGAATTAGCCGTGGCTACCAGGATGCTAGACGAACGTCGTGCCGCACGACACAAGGAACTCGAGGGGGAGACGGTGTCGAGTCCCGAATTAGCGCGAGAGCCGCAATAGTTTCGCATCAAGGGTTACCAACCTTCTCGCAGAAGAGGTAGGCAGTACCCTGGTTACGAACAGTCAAAGGAGAGCAGTGGCCGAGATACGCAAATTCCCTCATCACCTGATTCGAGAGATTTTCGAGCAGCCTGAAGCCATGAACCGAACGATCGCTCCTCGCGTCGCACTGGCCGAGGGAATGGTTCGTCTGGACGACATCGATATTTCGCGCGAAGAACTTCGGGTCTTGCGGCGCATCAATATCGTCGCTTCCGGAACAAGCCGCCATGCGGGTATGGCCGGCCAGTTCATGATCCAGGAATTAGCCGGCATTCCCGTTGACGTGGATTACGCAAGCGAGTTTGAATACCGCAACCCAATGATAGGGCGGGGAGAGCTCAGCATCTTTATCACCCAGTCGGGTGAGACCGCCGATACGACAGCGGCGCAGCGGGAAGCTCGGCGGAAAGGATCGCGTACTCTGGCGATTTCGAATGTCGAAGGCTCCACCATTGCGCGCGAGGCGGATGGGTTCATCTATACTCATGCCGGTCCCGAGATCAGCATAGCCTCTACCAAGGCGTTCACTTCGCAGATGGCGTGCCTGTTTCTGTTCGCGCTCTACCTTGGCGATATCAAGGAGAAAGTTCCGAAAGCCCTGGCTCAGAGCTACATCAGAGAACTCTTGGCGCTACCCGGGAAGATGGAACAGATTTTGTCACGGTCCGATCAAGTTGCGGAACTGGCTGAGCTTTACTTTCGCGTCGATGATTTCATGTTCCTCGGGCGAGCAATTCACTATCCCGTCGCAATGGATGGGGCACTCAAGTTGAAAGAGGTGTCATACATCCACGCAGAAGGTTATCCCACCGGAGAAGCCAAGCACGGGCCGAATGCGATGATAGATTTCCGCATGCCGCTGGTGACGATCGCGACCCGCGATGGCAACGACCCAGGATCAGTCTTGCGCTATGACAAAAGCGTTCTCAACATGCAAGGTTTCAGAAAACAAGGTGCCACATTGATCGCCCTTGCCACGGACGGCGACAAAAAAATGCCGTCCCTGGCGAACCACACCATCTTTATTCCTGAGGCGCCGGAACTGCTCTCGCCAGTTCTGGAAATAATTCCTCTGCAATTGTTTGCTTATTATGTAGCCGCCAAGCGCGGGCTGGATGTCGATTCTCCACGCAACCTTGTAAAGGCGGTGACGCTCGAGTAGGTCTTTAAGTCTTTAGACAAAAGGCTCGCCTGAAATACGCTGGTTTACTTATCTCGACTATTGCCCGACTAGAATAGCGGCCATGAGGATCCCTCTTTGGCTCAAGATTGGTTGGACCGTGTGGGTTATCGCCTGGTTCCCGTTGTATTGGAAGCAATACGGCCTGCAGAACTTCCTCTTTTTCTGCGATCTCGGAAATCTTTTGCTTGTGCTCGCGCTCTGGTTGGAAAGTCCTCTAATTTTCTGCTGGCAAGCGACCGGCCTGCTATTGTTCCAGACCCTCTACACTATTGACTTGACCGGAGCTTTCATTACCGGGTCCCACATCATCGGCGGCACGGAATACATGTTCGATTCCAACATACCTTTAAACATTCGGCTGCTCAGCCTTTTTCACGTAATGACTCCTCCGCTGCTGCTGTGGGGCGTTTGGCGATTGGGCTACGATCGCCGGGGATGGCTGTTCCAGACGCTGACCGCTGTCGTAGTGGTTCCCATCAATTACCTCTGGCGTCCGCAGTTCGACGTGAATTGGGCGCGGGGTCCCTTCTTTCGTGAGCAACATGCGATGCCTGGTCCGCTTTATCTGCTGGTATATCTAGTCGTGATCACTGCCGTCGTGTACTTCCCGACTCACCTGCTGCTGCAATGGTGGGCGCGACGAAGTGGCTTTCTGCTGGGAGAAAAACGGCCGTGACTGGTTTTCAGTTTACAGTTCCTGGCCAACGAGTCTGCGCGGACGCGAGTTTTATGTTCGTTACCAGCAAATGATTCGTACGCTGCATCCTGTTCCAGTCATATTCATATTCATTTCCGCATAGCAGGCAGATTTGATAGTGCTTACCATTGGCGCTGAGTCGCGGCCAGGTAAATTGATGGGAGCACATTTCTCCGAAGAATCGGTTCCAGAGTTCCATTTTCTATCCTTTGCTTTGGCGCGGGCCAGATCGGTGGCGCGATCTGTTATGACGAGGCGGATGAAAATAAATTTGGACCTTCTCGAGGCAGGTTTCAAATTACGGGAGTACATTCCTGGTATCGGTTACCGTCTTTTGAATTACTGAAACCCCCGCAATTTGAGGGGGCCCGCGAGCCAGAGAAATTTGGTGCGAAAGGGGGGACTCGAACCCCCACGGTTTTACCCGCCAGATCCTAAGTCTGGTGCGTCTGCCAATTCCGCCACTCTCGCACAGGCTCTTGCCGGAGGAAGCTCCGGCAAACACAAGTTTAGATGCGACGAAAACAGATTGCAATGTTGCTCCAAATTTGGGGCCCTAGAAAGTACCACTATCTTGCGCGTTTGGTCAGGTTTCTTTTTTTGCTACCAGTTCCGCTGTCGCTCTTTCCGATATGTCTTCGCGGTAATGCAATACACGCAGGTTCGCTGCCAGTTGCAGGAGCTCGTCCGGCTTCAACAAGTGTGCAGGGTTTTTGGGACCATATTCGAGTTTCGCTTGCGCCAACGTGTACGTTTTGTAGACGAGCAATCCGCCAGGGCGTATCGCTTGCAGCAGTTGCGAAAAAATCTTTCGCTCAAGATAAAAAAATACCATTACCACATCGAATCCGTGTTCGACTTCCGTTTGCGAAGCCTTGAAGTGAGTGAGATCATCTACTACGAAGTGAATGTGGGTCGCGAGCGGTCCGGCATCCTGCCTGGCCTGCTCGACTCCGGTCTCGGAGATATCGATGAGCGTGACTTCCCAGCCCTGCTCTGCAAGCCAGATCGCGTGCCGTCCGGCTCCGCCAGCCAGATCCAGCGCGCTGCCGCCATTCGGAAAGACCGGCAAAATATATTTCGAAAAGGCCTGCGGCAGAAACGGATCGGGCAGCTTTGGGTTTAATGCCTTATTCGCTTCTCGATATTTTTGGTTCCAGCGGTTGCGTTCGCCGGAGGGGTATAAAGGGGGTTCCATGCTTTTCGATTCTAATCCTGCGAGTTTTGATCGACGCAATGCTGATTGGCGCATCGAACATTGGAGATGGACTGGGAGATGGCCCGATTGACTCCGATTTCTACACGCACCTCCGGTCGCAACGGCGCTTCACTTCCGCCTCGTTATGGCGGCGGCGATGATGGGCGCGGGCGCGACGGCAGACCGGATTTTATTCCGAACTCTATGCCGAATTATGGCGAGCGTTTGCGCCGAGCACGGATGGGACTGGCGGTTGCCATGACGCCGATCATCGTCCTCTTCATCTCTTTCACTGCGGTTTATTTGGTTCGGCGCGGCTTCGTCAGTTTCGATGTCAGCGACTCGTCGTACATTCGCGCATGGGTTCCGGTTCGGTTGCCGTGGGCGTTGTTGTTGGTCAATACAGCCGTTCTCCTCGGCAGCAGTTTCACCATGGAACTGGCGCGGCGAGAGATCACGCGAGCAGCCGCACTCGCGCCCGTGCAATCGATTCCTGGCGTCTCGCTTGGCGACGAACGGCGTTTCCCCTGGCTTGCATTGACGGCTTTTCTTGGCTTGATATTTCTTGCCGGGCAACTTTTCGTTTGGAGCAAGCTTTCCGCCAGCGGTTTTCACCTTGCCGGCGGTACCAGCAGTTCATTCGTTTACATTCTTACCGCGATGCATGGCCTTCATCTGGCGGCGGGCGTTCTGGCTCTGATTGGCGCCAATATCGCAGCTGCGCTGAAGAGGCCGGTGGAAGCTCGTCGCATTGTCGTCGATATCACATCCTGGTACTGGCATTGCATGACGGGATTGTGGATTTATATCCTTATACTTTTTTCATTTGCTGCACAGTGAGGGGGCCATTTCTGGTTCCGCCGACCCTCCCACTATGTTTTTATTTATTGTAATCAGCGGATTACGGGATAAATATTGCTGGGTATGTAATGGCCCTAAGACAAGTGTTTTGTCACGAAAAAGTCTTAGGCTCACCCGTGTTTGGCCGTCTGAGGTTTGCAATCATTGAGGTTTGCAATCAATAAGCCGGATGCGCTTTAACGTGAAATTAATATGGGGCCCAGATTGCCGGATGCTAACATTTGGAACTTTGCAGCAAAAGGAGACCGGTCAGCTATGGCACAAGTCGGTTCGTTCCACTGTGAAGTTGAGACGTTGAAAGAAAAAGATGAGCATGGGAATCAGGTTACGAGAGTTAAGTGTCGAGGCGATCTGGTCAACGAGACTTCAAAAGAGCTCAAGGACATGGTGAGGCCGCTTATCCCGCTTGGCGGTCGCATCGTTGTCGACCTTGCTGAAGTTAAATATCTGGATAGCGCGGGGCTGGGAGCGCTGGTCGGACTCAAGGCATCGGCCATCAAGCAAGGCCTATGCATGCTTGAATTCGCAAACATGACTCCTCGCATACTGGAACTGTTGCGCATCACTCATCTGACGAAGATGCTCGCGTCTTAAATGCCGGCGTGCTTTTTAGATCGATGGCGGATACGGGAAAGTTAAGGACAGCCGCGTCAATGCACAGTTAGCTTTCAGCGCGGAAGGTTTTGCCCAACTCGGTTCCCAAGCCATAGTAATGGCGAAAATTGTAGATCAGTGGCTGCCAGCGTGTTGGATCAACATAATTTCCTTTGAGAATGAACTCTCTGCGCAGGTGTACGCGCAGAATCTCGACTTCGACTGCGACTCCACCGGTCAACTGCCTAAGTCGCGTGTCTCCTTCAAGCGGGTGAATTTTTCGGACGATGGCTTCGAGTTGCGCTGGGCATTCTCTTACCCTCGGGACCGAGACGCAATCGCTGGCTAGAGGCGTGAATCCGGCGGCGGAAAACTTGTCAGGCTCGTAATGAAACTTCGCGGCTTTCTCGGCCGGAACCGGGTTGAGGCCAGTCAACGGCGCTAAGAGTTCTACCTGCCGCCACAGTTCGGGGGATGGAAGGTTGACCACGCACTCCGGGCGCTGTTCGAGGTTTTGCAGAGTTTTTGTATCCCGCAACAGCCCCAGCACCATGGTCCAGCCCAATGCCCAGAACGAAGATAAGGGAGCCAGGTTAGGGATGCCATCGTCATTCGCGGAACAGACAATCGCGACAGGAGTACCGAAGTAGAGAATCTTCGGCGTGATTACTTCAAAATCGATATCGCCCGCAGACATTTCTTTCTCTCCTTTTCTCAATTCCCAAACAATTCTTCGTCCCTCATTCCAAGATGGAGGCCAATTCGCGTTCGCCGATTCGGGATACGTGGACGACCCGGCTCCGGTGATCTCGCTTGATCCAGCGGAACTTTAACAATCTCTCGCAAATCGCTGCCCCAATGGCACCTGCCATATGGTCCTTTCGCTCGGTCCAATCGAGGCATCGGCGGGCGAAACTTCTGCGCGAACGACGCAGTTCATCAACATCGATGTGCCACTCTTGCAAGAAAGATTCTCCGTTTGGGGTTAGCTCATAGTCTCGCTTGCCTTGGGCGACGATGAGGCGTTTTCGCTCAAATGTCGCCGTAAGACGGACCGCCAAAGTGCCGGCAAGATGGTCATAACAGGTGCGGGCATAGCAGAGTGCCTGAGTCGCGCCCGACGGCCGATAAGGCTTTGGAGTGGAGATCGAACCGAGGGACTCAATTGCATACGCGATCTGGTTTCCGGCCAGGCAATAGTAGCGGTGACGGCCGTGCCGTTCCACTCTCAGAAAACCACCTTGCAGTAATTGCGCAAGATGCATGCTCACGGACTGGGCCGATGTTCCTGCCGCAATGGCAAGTTCTCCGGCTGAGATCGCATTGCCATCCATTAAAGCTGTTAGCATCGCTGCACGGGCAGGATCGGCGATGAGAGCGGCTGTCGATGAGAGGGGAAATTTGGTGTTCATGATGTGATGATACCGAGAGCGCGCGCTGGAATGTTTAAGGCGGGAATGAAATGTGGGTGCACTTTTGTTTGCACATTCTGGGACTGGAACACGAGCCTGCCCCCGTATGGCAATCAAGAGGCTGAATGACGGAATGAATGGGACCTTGGATGAATCCGCGGGCCCGGACACTTTATAATAGAAGATTCGGTAGCCAGTTTTGATCCATCTGTATGCCAGGGGAAGATGTCCTCAGATAGCATTGTTGTTCGCGGGGCCCGGGTTCACAACCTCAAGAACATTGATTTTGAGATTGAGCACAATACTCTGACCGTCGTTACCGGGGTCTCCGGGTCGGGCAAATCCTCGCTTGCCTTTGACACGATCTATGCCGAGGGGCAGCGGCGGTATGTCGAATCGCTCTCTGCCTATGCTCGCCAGTTTCTAGAACGGATCGAGAAGCCGGACGTCGATGTGATTGACGGAATCGCGCCCGCGGTCGCGATCAAGCAGAAAAATTCTACGCGCAATCCGCGATCGACCGTGGCCACGGCTACTGAGATTTACGATTACCTGAGGCTGCTTTTTGCCCGGGTCGGACGCACTTATTGCGTGGTATGCGGGCAAGAAGTGAAAAGAGATACCGTCGACGAAGTCGCAGAGCGCGTGCTTGCTCTGGGCGATGGCACTCGTTTGCATGTGTTCTTTCCGATTCAGCCGCATGTTACGGAGGCTGAAGAGAAGAGCGCGAAGAAAGCTCGGGGAAAGAAAAAAACTGCTGATAATTTGCCCTCCGAGGCGATGAAGGCTCGGCTTTTCGATCTGCGTAAACGCGGGTTTAACCGGCTGTTTCAGAATGGACAGATCTTCGAATTCTCGACTCCTGAATCTCTGCTTGACCTTAATTTTGCCGAACCTGTTTTTGGGCTGGTCGATCGGCTCGTCGTGTCTGCGGATCAGCGGTCGCGCATTGTGGATGCGATTGAGATTGGCTATCGCGAAGCTGGCGAGGTTATCTTCGAAACGGTACCTCGGAACGAGGACGGCGATGGCGCGCGCGAGGCTCCGCGGCGACTGCGATTCTCTCATCGCTTCGAGTGCAAGAGTGACGGCACTCGCTACGAAGAGCCTGAGCCGCGCCTGTTTTCATTCAATAATCCTTATGGCGCTTGTCCCAAATGCCAGGGCTTCGGAAATACCATCGACTTCGATCTCGATCTGGTTATCCCCGACAAGGGAAAGACCTTGAATGAAGGTGCAATCGAACCGTGGACTAAACCTAAGTATCGGCCGCTCTTCACAGAGTTGAAGCGATTTGCCCGACAGGCTGGGATTCCACTGGACGTGCCATGGCATGAGCTCGGCGCTGAGCAGCAGGAACTGATCGTCAATGGGGATAAGGGCTTCTATGGAATTCGCGGTTTCTTCCAGCATCTTGAGCGGAAGAAATACAAACTGCACATCCGCGTTTTTCTTAGCCGCTATCGCGGGTATTCGCTTTGCTCGGCTTGCGCAGGGAGTCGGCTGCGTACGGAGGCACGACAGGTAAAAATCAACGGCAAGAACATCTGCCAGGTTTGCAGTATGACGGTCGAAGAAGCAGCCCGCTTCTTCGATCAACTTAAGCTCTCGACTGAACAGGCCGCGATCGCCGAAAAACTGTTGATCGAACTGCGGGAGCGGCTACGTTTTCTTAACGAAGTCGGGCTTGAATACCTGACGCTTGACCGGCTTGCTTCGACGCTTTCGGGAGGCGAGGCGCAGCGCATACAGCTTGCAACTTCTCTCGGTTCGCGCCTGGTGGGCACGTTGTATGTGCTCGACGAGCCCTCGATCGGCCTGCACAGCCGCGATACGCATCGCCTTATCAAGATCCTGCATGATCTGCGCGATCTGGGAAATACCATTCTCGTCGTCGAACACGATCCCGACATCATGCGCGCCGCCGATCGCATTCTCGACCTTGGGCCGGGCGCGGGAGAAAATGGCGGAACGATCGTCGGCGCCGGAACTTATAGCCAGATCATCACCATGCCGCATTCGCTCACCGGCCGTTATCTGGCCGACGAACTTCATATACAGATTCCTGCGAAGCGGCGGCAACCGGGATCGCATAAATTGCGCATCACTGGCGCTCGCGCCCACAATCTAAAGCATATCGATCTTGAGATCCCGCTTGGAATGCTGGTCGCGATTACTGGCGTCTCCGGTTCGGGAAAATCTTCGCTGCTGCATGATGTTCTTTATCAGGCGTTGGCTACGGCGAAGCGACAGGGCAACGGCAGTGGCGCGGTTTTGTGGGACAACGTTGAGGGCGACGAGTTTCTCGATGAGGTCGTGCTGGTCGATCAATCGCCGATTGGACGCACGCCGCGATCGAACCCGGTTACTTATATCAAGGCGTTTGACATCATCCGCGAACTCTTTGCTTCGCTGCCGGAGGCTAAGAAGCGCGGCTTCCCTGCCGGCCATTTCTCTTTCAACGTTCCCGGCGGGCGCTGCGAGAACTGCCAGGGCGATGGGACAGTGACAGTCGAAATGCAATTTCTGGCTGATGTTGAGCTGATCTGCGATGAGTGCAAGGGGACGCGGTACAAGCCACAGGTGCTGGAGATTCGTTACAAAGGCAAGAACATTCATGACGTTTTGAACCTCACGATTCGCGAGGCGCTTAAGTTTTTCGCGGATGTTCCGCGGCTTACCGAAAAACTTCGTGTGCTGGATGAGGTTGGGCTGGGGTATCTGCGTCTTGGCCAGTCAGCCACTACGCTCTCTGGAGGCGAAGCGCAGCGCATGAAGCTGGCTGCGCACCTGCAGCCTGGCGCTCATCCGATCAGCCGCGCTGCGGAGGGCGGCTCTACGGGCAAACGCAAACGCCGCATGCTTTACATTTTTGACGAGCCTACCACGGGACTGCACTTTGATGATGTAAGCAAACTGCTTTCCGCCTTCCGGCGTTTGATTGATGGGGGAGGGTCGATCGTTGTCATCGAGCATAATCTTGAAGTGATCAAAACGGCGGACTGGGTGATTGATCTCGGTCCGGAGGGCGGCGCTCGCGGCGGCAACATCGTCGGGTCTGGCACGCCCGAGTCTATTGCTCAATTGACGAACTCTTATACTGGGCAGTATCTGAGGCATGTTTTGAATGGAAACGGCGCAGGCCATCGGGACCGGTAGAATGGTCGGTATTGGGTCAGTCTGATTTCCACAGATGACAACATCCCACGATGTTTGCTTTAAGCCTAGGCAATCTAAATGAGAGTAGCGGTCAAACTGCTTGTTTTAATCTGGGCAGCCGTATCGGTGGCAAGTTTAATAGGGCTCGCCTATGTGTTTCCCATCTATTCCTTAGACAGTGCATTTTCCGAGGCATTGCGAAAGCACCCAGATGCGCAAGCGTCGTTCTGGTTTCATTGGTGCTCGACTTTCTTTTTGGTGGGCGCTTGCATGACAGTGTGGTTGTATCGTACATATCGCGAACAGTACGGGAAACTGTGGAAATCAGACTGACCCACCGTCGTATGGTCCTGTGGCTTGCGCATTTTGGCTCGCTCCCCCGCCGTAGATTCGACCCAGGCATGAATCACAGAGTGGCCAGCGCAATACTGGTAGGGATTCTAGTCCTGACTACCTGCACCGCCTTTTCTCAAGACCACGTCACTATTCGCCACTATAAAGAACGTATTGACGACACTCCGCCGGAGATCGCACAGGCGGAAGATGCCATTCAGAAAAATGATTTTTCCGGCGCAGAAACCCTGCTTAAAAAGGCGCTTGAAAAAGATCCCAACAATAATCAGGCATGGTCCTATCAGGCATGGTCCTATCAGGCATGGTTCGATCTTGGATTTGTCTTGAACCGGCTTGGCCGTTCTGAGGAATCGATCGCCGCGTACCGCAAGTCGGTCGCTGCCAAGCCCGACGTTTTTGAATCGAACCTCAATCTGGGGCTGATGCTGGTCCGGGCGAATAATGCGGATGCTGAGCAATTTCTGCGCGCTGCTACTTCGCTTAAGCCTACTGCTCACCCGGAAGAAGGTCAGGCTCGGGCCTGGCTCGCTCTCGGGCACCTGCTCGAAAAACAGAATACGCAGGAAGCGCTGCAGGCTTACCGAAAAGCTGCTGAACTCACGCCTCAGGATCCCGAGCCTCATCTTTCCGCCGGTTTGCTTGAGGAGCGGCTGAAGGAATTCGCTGCAGCCGAAATCGAATACAAACAAGTTTTGGCGCTTGATCCGCACTCTGGCGAGGCCGCCATCGGGCTGACGAACTTGTATATGAAATCTGGCAAACTTGGTGATGCCGAGCCTCTACTTCGACGACTGGCTGGCGAGCGTCCCGATGACGCGGTTATTCATCTGCAACTTGGGCGCCTGCTTTGCGCACAGGGCAAGAAAGATGACGCCATTGCCCAGATAGAGACGGCGGTGAAACTCGTTCCGAATGATTCCGAGGCACAGCGCGAGCTTGCCGACTTGCTGGTGCAATCCAACAAACTAACCGAGGCGGAGAAAATCTACCGGGACCTGAGTCGCACTCGTCCCGACGACGCCGAGGTTCATGATTTGCTGGGCGAGGTGCTGCTCAAGGAGCGCAAGTTTACGGACGCGCAGCAGGAATTTGTGACCTCGGTGAAGATCAAGCCTGACCTTGGCGTTGCCTATGGAAACCTGGCCATCGCCGCCAATGAAAATCAGAATTACGCGCTCACCGTGAGGGCGCTCGAAGTGCGTGCGAAGCTATTACCCGAAAATCCAATCAGCTACTTTTTGCGCGCTACCGCTTTCGATCATTTGAAAGATTACAAACAGGCCGGGCAGTACTATCACCTCTTCCTTGAGGCGTCTGGAGGGAAGTATCCTAATGAGGAGTGGAAAGCTCGACATCGCCTGGTGTGGATCGAATCCGGAAAGCATTAACTGTCATGCGCCTACTGGTCTTTACCGTGCTTCTGTTCGCGCTCGCTGCCAGTTGCAGCGCAGCCAAGGACGAAAGCGTAGACCAGCTCAAAACCCGTTTCGAGAGCGCGCGTCCTGAAGACCGCGCTCAACTTGGCATACGGATCGCGCAGCTGCAACTTCGCAATGCCGACGCCCTTTACAACAAGGGTAATGCAGAGCAGGCTCGAATTGCGGTCGAAGACATCGCCACCTACGCCGAAAAAGCCCGTGATGCCGCCGAACAGACTCAGAAACATCTCAAGAATGTAGAAATCGATGCGCGGAAAATGGCAGACAAACTGCGTGACATCAAGCGCACTCTCTCCGTCGACGATCAGCCCCCGGTCGAACAGGCCATTCGGCGGCTCGAAGACGTCCGCACAACACTGCTTAAAGCCATGTTTGCCAAGAAGGAGAAGAAATGAAGGTGGGCTGGCGACGTGCGTTCGGACTGACTCTGTTGCTGGCGCTCCCGTTCTCGACTTCGCTTTTGCTTTCGGGCCAGGAGGAGAAGCGCGATCCGCTCAATCCACTGGAGATCAACCAGTTGCGCGATGCCATGCTTGATCCTCATCGAGCGATTAAACCTTTACGTGAAGTTTTCGCGGGATCGAATGACAAAACTTGAACAAATGCGCAGCAATCCTAAGACAACCGAACGCGGTCGCCAGACGCACGACATGCTGGAGGATTTCCTGGCCGTTTACGATGAACTCGACGACAACATTGATATGTACGTGGCGCGAAAGGACGACATCCGAAAACCGCTAAAAAACATTATCGAAGCTGACACGGAGTTTCAGTCCAAGCTGCGGGCGCTGAAAAATTCTCCTCAGACAAGCGCCGGCGAAATCAGCCAATATGAATTTCAGCTGACCGATGCACTCGACACCGTCGATTCGAGCGCCGAGGACCACCGTAAAACGCTTGCTGAGGTGGAAGAGTACATGAAGCATAAGAAGAAATAGCGCGCCGGTTGGGCCGTGCTAATCTTCTTTCAATGTGACTCCGACGATTGCGGAAGTTTTCCACGAAGCCTATCGCGAATTGCGGCCGCGCACCCCTGCGCCGCCTTTGCACGTTCGTTTCTATCCGTTCGTTTCCATCAACAATACGATTCGCCTGCGCCAGGGGGAGCTGTATATTCGCATCTCCGACCTGCTTGAAGGCGCGCCCGTTCCTGTGGTGCATGCGATCGCCCACATTCTGCTCGCCAAGCTTTATCGCAAACCGATAGACCGCGGGCAGAGCGCTCGCTATCGACGTTATGTTGGAAGCCATGACCTAACCGCGAAAGCGCGCCTTGTCCGCCAGATGCGCGGACGCAAGTACATTCGTTCCGCCCACGGACACTATTATCATTTAGAGGAAATTTTCGACGACCTCAATCGCCGTTTTTTTCACGGCCTGATGGGACGTCCGCAGCTTACCTGGAGCCAGAACCACGCACGCAGCAGCCTCGGACACTATGATCCGGCGCACAACGCTATTGTCATCAGCTGTGTGTTTGATCATCCGCGCGTGCCGCGCTATGCGATCGAGTACATTTTGTTCCACGAAATGCTGCATTTGAAGCATCCGGTGAAACTGCGAGGAAGCCGCAGGTGCGTGCATTCGCGGGAATTCCACGAAGAAGAGAAATTGTTTCCTGAGCTGGAGCGAGCGCGCAAATTTTTGCGCATGGTATAAGCGAAATAAGTCTTGAAAGCGCGATCCCAAAGTCATAGAGTTATGGCGCTGTGGATGACACTCCCAAAGCGTTTTTGGAAGAGCTGCGCTCTTCACTTCTGAAGAAGCGTGTCGGACAGATCGGTCTTGCCGTGGTGCTTGCGGAAGCAGCCTGGCGCTTAGTTACCGCACTAACCTGGTACCTAATAATTCCTGCTATCGGCAAGGCACTGAGCAATTCAGAATCCGTACTTTTCCAAAAGTCAACCACCTACCCGTTCCCATGGCAGAACCTCTTCGGTTCCCTGTTGGAGTTCGGGTTGGTATTAATCCTGGTGTTCTATCTGAACCGCTGGGTGCAACGAAAGCCGACGCCAACCACAGCGCAGGATCTTGATGCAGAATACAGTTCGACCGGAGAAGCCTTTACTGAAAGTCAGACTGGGAAATTGCCGCCGAGTGCTGAAACCGATGCGCTGCCGGGTGCAGCCAATGGTTGATGTCTGCTAGACGAAAAAAGAAACCCGAACCGCACGGGTCCGGGTTTGGGGAATTAATTAGCCTGTCCAGCTGCAATGATTATCGCTGCTCGATATTTCAGTGTCAACATTACCAGAGGACTCCCTGTCCTGAGTCCCCCGGATCAGCCCCCTTACCAGACTGGGAGACTGTGGACCCGACGGGATTCGAACCCGCACCTTCTAGCTGGACAGGCCAACGTGCTCCCATTACACCACGGGCCCCATACTCAGTTTTGTTGCTTCTAGCGTTTTGATCACAAGGTCGCGCATTACACCACAATTGTGACAACACACGCTTTCCCGAATCCCATTCAATGCATCGCTTTCCCTGTGTGATGTAAATCACAGCAATCCGTGATTCCTTCCGTTGACCGCTCCCCGCCAAACACCGTATCCTATTGATATTGAAAATGAAATTCATTTTCAATTAGAAAGCGGTGCTATTCAATGCTCCAGGCGTTCATTATTACGCTCCGTGAAGGCGTCGAAGCGGCGCTGATTGTCGGAATTACTTTAGCCTATCTTGCCAAGATCGGGCGCAACGATCTGCGCAAGGCTGTCTATGCCGCATTGGCTGCAGCTTTTGCTGGATCGATCGGCGTGGCCATTGTGCTCTCCCGTTTCAAGCTGAACGAGGACATCTTTGAGGGCTGGGTCATGCTGGTCGCAGCCGTCTTTGTCGTTACCATGATTGTCTTCATGATGAAGACGGGACGGAAGCTCAAAGGTGAGATCGAGTCGAAGGTCGGTCTGTTCGCCCGTGGCGATGCCTGGATCGGCCTTTTCATTTTTGTTTTTCTGATGGTGTTGCGCGAGGGCGCGGAGACTGTTCTGATTCTCTCCGCAGTTACGCTGAATTCCAGCGAATTGATGAGCTTCATCGGCACGGTGATGGGCGTGCTTGTCGCCATTACGTTTGGCGTGATGTTCGTCAAGGGCAGCGTCAAAATTAATCTGCAGAAGTTCTTCAAAGTCACTACCGCAATTCTGTTTCTGGTCGCCGGACAACTTGTGATTTCGGGCCTGCACGAACTCTCCGAGAACGGCGTGCTTCCCTCTTCTCGCCAGGAGATGGCTATTATCGGGCCCGATCGTGCGCAATGACTTCTTCTTCTTTGTCACTATTTTCGCGCTGGCGGCGCTGATGGTGCTCTTCGATATGAAGAGCCGGCAACCCGGTTGAAATGCCCGCTGCCGGCGCCGCCCGCCGTAAAGCGCTCTGGACGGCACGTCGCGAGCGTCTCTGGATGGCCTCCATTTACGTCTTTTCGTTCCTCTTTATCGTGATGATCACGGCCAGCTTTGTTTCGAGAAGAGCGCCAGCGCGCTTTCGCCGGCGACCGAGGTCGCATTTGAGATGGAAAGGTCTCGATTCCTCTGAGCAGATTTATGACGGCGAGCTGCACCGGTTTGAGGCTAACGAAGGCGGAGTCGAGGTGCGTTTCTGGCTTTATCAGAAGCCCGACGGCAAAATCGCTACGCTCTTCGATGCTTGCGAAATCTGCGGCCCGGTTGGCTTCTATAAAGGTGTCGAACGGCGTGGTTTGCAAGAACTGTGCAGCGCCTATCAATCCGCAGTCGGTCGGCATGGCTGGAGGTTGTAATCCGATTCCGTTGAAGGCGCAGGTTACGGATGACTGCGGTTATCGTCTCTGAAGCCGACATTGCCGCTGGCCGACACTACTTCGAGCAGAAATAATGTGTCTCTATCGCACCGCATAAACATTGATCATATTTAGCTTGATGGGCTCGTGTACAAATGAGTGTACATTGAGATCGTTGATTTTATGCGATCCCGATCGAGAAAGCCTCCCGCCGCGGCCGCTCAGAACCTCGTTTTCTCTTTCTTCTTCATGCCAGCGTACGCGTCTATACACGACGCCACATTAATGGCTGCCCGCTCGATGACGACAACCAGCAGAACTGCGGCTGCCCAAAATGGATGTATGTCAGCCCTCGCGATCGGGATGCTAGAGCGCCCTACCGCAAGTCGATCGGCACTGGAAGTTTCACCGAGGCCTGCGACGAGGCGCGAAAAGTCCTCAAGGAATTTGATCCCGAAATTCAAGAGCTCCGCCGGCTTAAACGACGGGCCCTCAACTAATAACTTATGCGATCCCAAACGAAAAGGCCTTTGCGCGTTGCTGCTCAGAACGTCGTTTTCTCTTCGCTTCACGCCGGCGTGCGCGTCTATACGCGGCGCCAGCATTAATGGCTGCCCGCTCGATGACGACAACCAGCAGAACTGCCACTGCCCGAAATGGTTCTACGTCAGCCCTCGCGGTGCCGCGCCCTATCGCAAGTCGGCTGGCATCGGGAGTTTCACAGAGGCGTGCGACGAGGCGCGCAGAATTCTCAAGGGGTTTGATCCCATTGACCCCGAAATCCAAGAACTCCGTAAGCTCAAGCATGACGGGTCGAGCATCGGGGTCGAGGATGCGATCGAGCGTTATCTGACCATGCTCGCCTCTCGCGACCGCGCTGCCAATTATCTGGTCTGCGTCGCGGGTATGTTCAAGACGACGGCGTCAGCGCCCTCCCGGTCACGGACCCGGCCGCACCGTTTTGAATGTCAGCCTGCTCGACTTTTTGGATGGTATAAATCAAACCGCTCGCATGCCGGTTATTAACGTCGACCAGATCACCTCCGACATGCTGGACGCGTGGCAGTCTACCTGGCGAACCAACGATCTGACTTCGAAGATCTGGCGCCGTAACGTCAAATCTTTTTTGACCTGGATTCTCGGCCGAGGCCACATCAAGCAATTGCCTGTGTTCGACCAGGGCGCGAGCCTCGTTCAGGGCAATCGCTGCGGCTACTTCACGGATGAAGAATACGAGCGCATCGTGAAGGCGCTTCCCTTCTACAAAGCTCCGGGCCTTCAGAATTATGCCGCCCGTCTAGGAGCCTTCATGGAGCTCGGACGATGGGCGGGAATGGCAGTGACCGATATCGTGCACTTCAGACCTGCGCATCACCTTGCTGCGAACGATGTGCTTACCTACCGTCGCCACAAGAATCGCCGCAGAAACGTGAAGCCCGCGGTGATTCTGCTCGATCCCCTGCGCGCCGCTCGGCTTCGCTCGATCCCACTCGAAAAGGGCAGCGACCCCGACCAGCCTTTTCGATTCCTGGGCATGAGCGAGGCTCTGAATTGCGCGCTCTGGCGCGATCGTTTTCAGAAGCTCTGCGTGTTTGTAGGTATCAGTGAAATCGAAACCGAGGCAGGCACGCGACGCAAACCGCATCCGCACATGCTGCGTGATAGCTTCGCGATCGATGCCATCATGCGCGGCGTTGAGCTTCATAACATCTCCAAGATGCTGGGTCATGCCAAAACTGCGACTACGGAGAATGCCTACTTATTCTGGACGCAACAGCGTCTCGACGATTGCGTCGCGAGCCAGCGCCGCGCTCTAGCTCGCATCAAGGGCGTCGAGACCACTGACGCCGCGGCCCCGATCGCGAATGGGGACAGCCTCCGGACGCCGTTTTTGCATTAGGCGATCTTCCACGCGTCGAAGCACGGATTCGGGAATACGCATCACGACATGGCGCTGTACGTACTTGCGCTTGACCAGGCGCGAGCGCTCCTCCCCGACTTTTAGCACTCCCTCTTCTTCTCTGAAAATGCGGCGCACAACTGCCGTGCTCAGATTCCATCTTTCCGCGATCGCCGCGACCGTATAGAAAGGTTGAACTGTGGCAGGAACGGTTCGCGGATTAGACGAATCGACCATGAGCATTTTCTCCTCTACTACAGCAGCATTTTTTTCGTCATAACCCCACTCTTATTTGTTGAGCGGACTGGGGTCTGATCTCTCAAAAAAAAGCTACCGCGGAAAATCAACTCAACATGATCCTCCGCGGTCGCGTAATCAGAACCCCGATTCTTTGTGCTCACTCACCAAAACTTTGAAGATTTTCATAGCGTTTTGGCCCGCCTTCTGGAAAGAGGCATCGTCGCGCTCGTAACGAATGTGCATCATGTACCCAATATGTCCTGGGTGAATTTTCTTGTTGAGGTCATTGGTGCCGAGACAGGTGATACGCTCTCCGTTTTCTTGCACAAACATGTACTCAATAGCGGACTTCTCTTTCACCGTAACCGGCTCGATCGAGATAAGAACGCCCTCCAGATACTGACTCTGTTTGGTGAACTGAAATATTTCCGGCGCCTTCACTTCCTGCATTTGTCGCCGGGGTTTTATTTCCTCTGGACGTGATCCAACCGGTGCTGTTGCCATTGTTTCTCTCCTATGCGGCTAACTGCCGCGCGGTTGAACTGCGGTAACGGTCGTAGAGTTCCATCTCCGAGATGCCCTCTGAGGCGTCATCGGGCAGAAACTCCCTCATTGTCTTGAGATACTCCTTCCCGTGGCGATCGCGATTCAATATCGCCCACATTTGCTGCGCGCCCAGCTCCTTCCAGTGCTCGCGAGCCCACTGACAAAACCCCCATTCTTCGACCCGGAATCGATATTCGCCGTCTGCATGACGGTCGAAAACGCCGGGCGGGATCGCATTGCCGCCCACAATTTTCATGCGCGCAAACGGATTGAAGTCGAGCACGTTCTTCCGCATCTCGCCCAACGTGTACAACTGCTCGAGGCACGCGGCCGCCATACTGGTTCTCGACCCGGGTGACCACCGGGAACAGTTGTTTCTGCTCGACCGGCGAAGTACCAGGAATGAGGTCGGGCTGCGCCGGCACCGCATCCGGCAACTCAATGGCCAGCCACTCCTGCAGGTTCGGAAACTCTGGCAACAAGAGCGGTCCAGCATGGCCCTGTTCCTGCCATAATTTCTTCGTCGCGCGGATCTGACGGCGTTTCCACAGTTCGTAGTGCGCCGTACGCTCCGCGACTTTGTCGTAAATGCGGATGCATGACGGCTTTTTGCCAAAGTAGAGAGTCTGATACACCTTCTTCCCCATCTCCGAGTATTCGGCCTCGACCATCTCCTTCGCGTGGGCATAAAGAAACTGCTTGTACAGACACGAAAGTGTGCTCACGGAACCAGGGCAGCGAAACATCGCGCACGTCCGCCGTCAGGTCAATTCGGCCGAGACGGCAGTCGCCTGGATCACAATCGACGATGCGCTCCAGAGTGTTCTGAATTTCCGCCAGTCCCTTCTTACCAGTTTCGAAAAGTTCCACCTTGTGAGTGCCATAACGCTTCTGCTCGATGTGAACATGGCGTCGAAACCGTACGGCCGGAGATCCACCACCGCGTGGTAAAACTTCGACGGGCGCACGTTGTTATATGGTTCCCACGGTGAGGCGCGCTTCAAGCTGTTAAGCTCCCCGCGAAAATCAGTTCCACGCTCGATCATCGCCTCGATTTTGTCGATCATTAATCGGCCCCGGAAAACCAAGAACCCTCTCGAAAACCCTCTCCAGACACACGTAGAGCGTCAGACTGCAAAACCCTTCGCAGTCGACATTTCTACATTTTCAGCGCAACTTTCGGGGTGTTACACAGGGCCCGAAAGTTGGGATCGCCTTACGGGTTCTCGTAGCCTCCGTCCCTGCGCTTCGCTCCGGGGCGCGGACTTCGGACCCGGTTTTGCTACCTCCGAATCTGGCATTCCTGTGGCTGGCTTTTTTACCTTCCGCCGCTTCCGGGAATAGGGTTGAGTGCCGCGCGGCCTGCCATCTTTCGTCGCATGGTCGTGGACCGGGTAGAACCACGTTGCCCGCGCTGATTTTTAGACCTGCGGCACTCAACTCCGCTCCTGCGATCTCAGACCGTGTCGTTTGCACCCGCCCTTCCTGTACGCGCAACTCTTTTGCACTCGCCCCTTTTTCGCGCAGGCGTTCTAAGCTGCGCTCGCAAGCCAACAGGAGGCCGGGTCGCAGAAAATGCTCCACGCGCTCACCGACTTCATCGTCGCGAAATTTCTTCGGAAAGAATGGAAAATGATTCATAGGTCGTTCGCCTGCGCCATCTTGTAGCTGCGAACTGGCTCAACCGGCTTTCGACCGCCGCTGCACTGACACCGCACGGCGACGATCTCGCCTTTATGTGGAAGGAGGCGCCAGCCCGTTCCGTCACAAACTAGACAATGCAAAGGGAACGCACGATGAACTGCTGACGATGCAGGGCAGGGGGGAGATTGAGTGCGCGATTTGTCGGACTTATACTGCATTCGTCGGCGGTTCCATTCCGATGAAGTTCCGAACGCCTCGGCGGCTGCAGACCCGTACGGGGCGGTTCTGTTTATTTCCTACTAATTGGGAAATGTACTCGGAAAGAATTCAGTAGGGAACGTGGTGAGATGGGGAAAAAGTTGTCCCCTAGGGGGACAGAATTGTCCCCCTAAGTTGACAGACTCGCAAGTTTGCGGATCCGCAATTCTGCGTCTTCTGCCACAATAACTCGTTTTCTCGGAGAAAGAATCACGATGCGATTTCTCTCACGTTCAAGTTCCTCAGAGCGGCGCTTAAATAGCTTTTTCACGCGATCGTGACGCGCTTCGCGCTGCGCGCTCATTTTGAGGCGTTTCACATCCGGGAAGAGTCGATCCTTCATGTCATACCGCTTTACATCTTGAATCTCCAGACAAACGGCCAAGGTAATTCTCGGGTCGATAGCCTCGCGTAGCGCTTTGAGTTCCTTACGATGGACTTGATATTTTTCCCGGTTCCGCTCGCTGTCCTTTTTCACCTGTTCAGGGCTGCGGTTCCGATATCGGCGATGGTACCGCTCTAGCGCCTTTCTATTGTCCTCCGCGATCCGCTCCGGAGTGCGCGCCTTGTACAGCATGCGACGCCGAATCGCATATTTCTTAGCGGCTTTCTTCTTGTGAGCTTTTACCTTCTCTGGGTTGGCGGCGTTCCAAGCCGCGGTGTAGGCCCTTACTTGCTTTCGATGCCTCCTCTGCCAGGCGCGCATGCTGCCCTTCCTCTGATGCCTGCGGCAGCAATATTTTTGCTTGCGCTGAGTCGGGTGGAATTCCTTGCCGCACTCGGGAAGTGCGCATTTTTTCGTGCTACGATTTGTTGTCAAATCGATAACTCCCAAGGGGTCAGGCGCGTCTTGGCTTGTGGCGAAGCAAGGCGCGCCGCCTGATCTAAGTTCTGCGTCTCGGCATCCGGCGCAGTTCCCCCCGGGCCCAATCCACCAGTAGCTCGAGTGCAGTGCGCCGAATATCTCGTCGAAGTATTTCCGCGCGCCGAGGTGACGATCGCTTAAGTAGCCCTTCGAGCGTGGCTGGTTTCGGTCCTGAGCCGGCGCGCGCGCCACCGCGGGTGGAACCGGTCTTCGATTTAACGCTCATTTTTTTGTCGCTTTCTTCCTTTGCTGCGCAGCCAGTGTGCGCGCCTTCGCCGCAGCCTTCGAGGCTTTCAGCGCACTCGCCCTACGTTGCTGTGGTGTCATTTTCTTGGCTCGTGCGATGCCGCCTTTGCTGGCAAGCTCAGATCGCACCTTGGCAAGCTCAGATCGCACTAGCTCTCTGGTTTTCTCGTCCATAACCGGAAATATTACTACCGTGCTCCGTACGATGCATCACAAACACATTATTGACATCGGCCTTCGTCGGGGGGCTCTCCATCAGCAGACTCGGGAATCTCCTTTGCGAAAAAGTCTTCGACATTGATGAGGTGCTCGAGGAATGAGAAAGGGTCGATGAGCGCGGTAAGGTAGACGTCGCCCCTGATGCATCGCGTGCGGGATTTTGGCGGCCGAATCGTACTCATTGCTCGCCTCCGGCTTTCTGCATCGACACAAAATTCGCAAGGTGCTTTCCGAGGTCATACTCCGCGATCAGCCAGAGCGCCTGCGGCCGCACCAGGTGGAAGTGCGACGGATCGGCGCGTGTGACAAGCTCCGCGAAAGTCAGAACGAAAGCGACGTGTTGACCGTGCCCGCAGACGATCTCGGTGAAAATGTGGATTATTTCCTGGTCCTTCATAGATAACTCCGCTCTGTGTTTGTGGAGGAACAATGGAAGGGACGGAGCCAGCTCCAAAACTCCGGAGTCTGGCCCCAGCTCGTTTAGAACGGGTCCGCGCTCTTGCCGTTCGGCTTGTCGATCATCGCAATCAGCGGCTGGGGACCCCCACTGATTTGCTCCAACGACTTTCCGAGCGCTGCTTCCAGATAAGTGACGTTCTTGTGCTCCGGGTTCTCGATGTCTTTCACCGCCATGGCGATGCAGTTCCGAAGATCCCGGTCAGTGGCCGGCGGTTCCTCTTTCAGTCGGGTTTCGAGGGCCAGCAGGATTTCAACCTGGCGCTCGATCACCGTGAGAGACTGGCGCTCGAATTCCGTCTTCGAACGTGTCCCGGTTATGGAGACGCCGATGACGCTGCGCATTTTGATGGCGTCTTTGGTCTGGCCGCCGGCGATCACGCCCATCGTCGCATCCCATTTTTCGAGAGCGATGATGCGCTTGATCTGCTGCTCATAGTTGCTCTGCTCGGAGCCTGGCTGAAAAAGTAGGGAAGAGCCGATGGTGTTCGCCATGACGTTGTGCGAGCCGCCGATGTTGATCTGGTCGAAGTGGGGCTTGAAGCATTCGGCGACCGTCTTGTAGTAGCCGAGCTTGTACTCCGGCTGATCTTTCCAGGAAAACGCTTTGCCATTCAGCGCCCAGACGCGGGACTTTTTCAGTGTGGCGATGTGAATCATCTGCGACTTGAAGGTCTTGCGATTCTTGCCGCGAACTTTTTCCCAGCGCATGAAGTCGGGATCCTCGATCGAGGACATTTCGATTTCTAAATCCGGTTCGTGCCCAAAGTCGCCTTCGGCTTTGATTTTCGAGCCGCCGCGCGAGACTTCCTTGGTGATCTCGCCTGTCTGCTCGTTCTGAACTTCAGCCTCATCCCAGTTGAAGCCCAAGCGTCCAGTCACGAGGAAATGCACAGGAGAGTCCTGGAAGTCCTGCGAGAATGGCGCCCACTCTTCCTTGATCCGCATGATCTTCTGTAAACGCGGACCCTTCGCTCGCATGCCCTCGGTGAACAATTCCTGCCAAAAATGGGTGATGGAATCGACTCCCACAGCGCAGGCGCCCGCTTCCCGTGCATCGCGCGTGGCGGATCGCAGATCGAGAAATGACCGGCTGCGGCTGATGAGTAGTGGCACGCCTTCCGCTTTGAAGACGTCGATGACGAAATCGACGCCTTTTTCGGACGCGAGCCAGGCGACGGGAGCGCTGTTGTGATAGGTCTTCGAGAGATAGATCAGAAGCATGGCCAGCACCGTAGTTTTGCCTGTGCCGGGAGGTCCGTAGAAGCTGCCTTTGACGTAGCCGATTTCCTTTGAGGCAGCGATGAATTGGGTTGATGGACGGGTAACCCCCGTCGACGGCTCTTGCTGTGGAAGATCGTGTGATGTAGTTTCGCGTGTAGCCATTGGGAATCTCCTTAAACGCGTATTCCTGGTGGTCAGGGCTGGGCGAGTGCTGATTACACTCTCCTAGCCCGTTTTTCTAACGTCTCATTGTCTCACCGTGCTAAGCACGGTGTCAAGCACCTTTCTAGAGCACGGTCTTTCGTTCTCTGAAGCACGCTCTTTCGTTCACCAGTAACACTCAGGGGTAGGCTCAATTCTTCTTGCATCGCAGTCAGCCAGCTGCTACCGTGCCGGTGCTTCAAAGAAGCAAATCAGTGCACTAAAACAAGGCTTTTCTTACTCACTCACGGAGGATCTAATGACAAAGCTATTTCAGGGACTATGTGTATTCTTGCTCTCCGCCCCTCTCCTGGCCTCGGCGAAAGACCAACTTAGCGTCGAAGTCAAAGCCACTCATGTTGTAACTCACGACGACCGTAGCTCTGGGGCCATCTTCAGCAAGGGAATGATGGGTGCAACTGCGCCCACAAAACAGGTGGAATCGTTCAACCTCGATGCGATCGTAAACGGCGATCATGTGTTGTTGGCCTGCGACGATTCGAAGGGCTGCGAATCTCCAGAGCTCGGGACCTATGCAGGGGAAATGAAGCGCAACAAATGGATCAAAATCAGCTTTCAGCTGCCCGTCACTCACAAGGAAGTTTCACGCTGGTATCGGATCGCCGGCAGCTGGTAACGCCTTTTTCTTACTGTCATTGCTGCGATCCGATCGGACTGGCTTTCGCGGCGGATGTTCAGCATGGTGCGCTCGCGCTCGCGCTCTCTTAGCCGCTTGGTGGCAGACGGGGCAGTTTTTCTGAGCTGGCATCGTCGGGTTAAACTCGCCGAGGCACCCTTCGCCCTGGAACTCGCATGTGCGCAGCTTCTCGCTCATCGCCTTACGACTTGCGACGATGGTGTGTTTTTTGCAGTAGCCACTCGTGTTCGAAGAATGAAGATTTTCTCCGCAGCCAGGTTTGCTGCAGATCGCCGCGGGCTCTTGATCGGCCGGCTTCCGCGGACTGTCTCCGAAGGGCAATTGCAACTGCGACGGGGCATCGAGCGGCTCAGCGCAAATGCCGCGCAAGGCTGCACCTCTCTCCATCTTGTTCGCAGTTTCTCTTTCCTGTGCCGCATCGACAATGTCATATCGCTTGAACACTGAAGAGGTGACATGTCCGGTCACTGCCATCGCCTGCTTTTCGGTACACCCATCGCGCATCAAATTCCCGGTAGCGGAGCGCCGGAGATCATGGAACAGGAGGCCCACATAAACCTTTTTCTTGCTGGCACACTTCGGGCACCGATTCTCGCTTACGGTAACCTCATCGCCGGCTTTTCGACAGTCTTTGCAGACCATCCTCCCGACGCCAGCAGCGCAGCACGCCCATCTCCACGCCTTGCGAAAATCGTGGATTTCCGCGGTTTTCGCTCGACGCCCCATCCAGTCATTAGAACGAGTGAAGAGATAATCGTCTGGAGTCTTCCCTGCACAGCATTTCTTGATAAGTTCGAAAACTGCGGGCAGTAGCCGGGCTCTTTTAGGCCGGTCGTTCTTGGTTTCGCCATAATCGAGACTCAGAGTTCGTTCAACCAAATCCACATGCCGCACGCGCCTGGTCAGCAGCTCTCTCTTCCGCCACCCGTGAACGAAAGCGACCTCAAACATCGCGTGCAACCACAGACCGACTTCTCTAGTCGATTGGGCAAGCTTGGGGTATTCCTCATCTTTCAAGTGGCCTTGTCGAACATTTCTCTCTCGCAGCAATTTGAAGTAGCAGGGCCTCTCTTTCAGCACACCGGTTTGGACCGCGAGGATGACGCAGCGGCGAAGTTCCGCGAGCTCCCGATTGATAGTGGCGTTCGCGGCCTTTGCCTTCTGACGCTCTTCTATGTAGGCACTGACATGCGCAATAGTGAGGTTCGCTACGGGCAAGTCTCCAAACGCTGGCTCGAGGCGCTTTCGCCAGCGGCCTTGAAGGTCTTTGAGAGACTTGCGCCCATTGACGACATAGTCGCGCTCGACCGCTTGGTAAAGGTCCCGTACTAAGATGCGCAGGGGTCTAGGGGTTGCCTGGGCGAATCGGGCCGCGGCCCGAAGCCGCCCTCTGATCTCCCTGTTGGTCAGTAGAAGAATTGCGCGACGGGATAGCTGAATACGTGGGATCCTGCGAGAATCTTTGCCAGCCACGTTTACCTCCGTTTAAGGTCGACGTTGGTCAGCACCGCGCTGGCGTGCTATCGCCGGTGCGGTGCGCTTGCTTAGACGGCTGGAATTATAACCCGCCTGTCAAGAGAGAGGATCTGTCATGGCACGCACGCGAAATTTGACCGCGAGAGTTTTAGTCGACGGTCATTTCACACCTAAAGTTCACCACGTTTTGCACCTTGTCCAGGCCGCAACGCCTAACGCAGGAAAAAGCTTCAATCACTTGCTGGGCGAAGCGATCGACGATCTATGTGCAAAGTATGGCGTCGTTCCCCGTTCGAGCTCGACTGATCAGCACCACTCCCAGGCGGCGCCGGGCACCTCCGGCTATGCCAAGTTGGAACCGAAGATCTGCGAGGGGTGCAGCAAGAGCTTCTTGCGACTCGTTGGGCGGCAGGACGAAAAAATGTGTTCGGCCTGTGAGGTGCGGCTTACGGAAGAGACTCGCGTTCAAGAGAGATTGCTGGCCAGCGCGAAGCGCGACGTGCCGAAGAGCAATGGGGGCAGAGAAACGAAGACAAGCTTTGACCCCGATCCTTCCTCTTTTTCCTCTGCCCCCGTGCGTCATGACCGTATCATGCGCGCTGTGCACAAGCACATGACCGAAGATCGGCACGAACGCCGGCGCACCGCCGCGATCGCAAACGGGATACGCTGAGGGAGGATTACGGACTAGGGATCACAAACAGAAACGGCCCGCTATGAACGGGCCGAATCTACGGTCGGAAATTGGCGGGCACGCTGCAGGCGCTCCCTCTAGAAATGAGGGTATTCCTACGTCTGTCCACGGTCAACCGGTTTGGAGCGACGAGGAGTTCCCCATGACAATGCAAGTCGGGATGGTCGGCACCGATGGAGTTCTGATTGCCAGCGACACCTTGTTGATGGATAAGCCAGAACGGGCATCTGCGAACGAGGAACAATCACTAGTGCGCGATACCTCCAATGAATCCAAGATCATTATCAACTACAAGAAAGGCATTGCGATATCGTGTGCGAGAACCATGAGAAGTGCACGGCGCGTTGCGCGCAACATTATCTCGGGACTGACGGATGACCAGTTAGCTAACCCACGTGAGCCTATCGAAAAGATCGGCGCAGAAGTGCTTAAGTTATTGGGTCTAGATGGCGAAAAAAGGGATGTCCAATGCCTCATCATTATTCAGGGGGCAACTACCGGCCTATATTTTTTCGAGTTCGGAGAGGTCGATGGGGAGCTCGGACCGGAGCTCGGACCGATCTGCAAGAAAGTGATCAAACACAAAGTCGCTGGTGATCAACTCAATCCAGCCGTGTTCTGGAAGAACAGATACTACGAGCGGAAGCCCATAAGAGAGTTAATCCCTCTCGCTGCACATCTGGTCGTATCCGCGAGCAAGTTGAACGGTGGTTCAATTGACGGATTGGAAATTGTCCTGTGTGATGACGACGGCATCCATTACATGAGCGAAGAATCTACCCGCAAGTTAGAAGCACAGGCTAATGAGTGGGATGAACAGATAGGTTCCCTGTTTGCCGATTACACGCAAGACTTCACTTTTGCTCCGAAGGATGCGGGTTAGCAGTCACTGCTTCGATCTGTTTCCGTGGATTGTACGGTTACTTCAAACTCCATTCACCGTGATGGGCCCTGCCGCCAGTTGGTCGGCTGTGGTTGTTCCCGTGTCTGAGGGCGGCGTGCTGCCGTAGTTGTTGATCTCGCTTTGCTGCGCGCTGCGCGAACCGACAACGAGCACCATCACTTCCACGTTTCCGGATCCGCCGGGAGAAGTTTCCGGATCGTAGGGACCGCCAGGCTCGAGGCGCCAGATGACCGATGTGTAAGTTGTGATGCCGCCACTCGTCACTGAACTGTTGGCGATCACTCCCGCGGCGCCTGCTTGCGCATTGATCTGCGCGGAGAACAGAGCCGTCCGATTATTCGAACCGCTCGAAGGCGGCCATGGGCCGGGCGTCATCTGTCCCCACTCGTAGATGCAGGTGCACTCCGAGGCCTGATATTCGTAGCCATCCACCGGCGAAACTGGCAGTGGAATGACCTGACCAAGCGCGTAGAGTGTCGGGCCGAAATACTCTGGAGTGTTGGCCGCTTCGTTGATGTTGTTTACAACTTGCGCCCCGATGCCGGCGGGCAGCTTCATGCCGGGATAAAAAAGAGTGTTCGAGATCTCTGCGAACTGGTTCGCGACCACCGCGGGCGTCCCGGTGCGTGAGCGGCGCGTCAAAGCAAAAACCTGAATCGCTCCGAGCGTGGTGTAGTTGGTATAGTTTTCGCCGCCATCGCCCATCATTCCGACAGCGCACGTCACCGCTCCGGTTGAGGCATTGATGGCCGCATTCAAGCTGGCCAGCGTGTAATAAGGCGGGCACGGCAGCGGCACCATTTCGGTGTCTGTGTTGAGGGTAGTAAAGGCCCAAGAGAAAACAAACGTAGTTTCGGCGTAGGAATATTGATAATCGTCGGCTGGACTGATGGGAACGGGCACGGTGGCCCCGTTGACGTAAAGGCCCATTGGAATGCACTCTTGCGCGATGACGGCAAATTTTGAGTCATCGTTCATCTCCGTCAGATAATTGGTGGCATATGGCAGATCGGTGACAAAGGTCGAGGCCTGCAGCTGGGTCCAGGATGGAGTCGCTGCGACGGTGAGAGTTTGCATCTGGCGCTGCGCGACGGTGGTCACGATCAGATGGCCGTCATTCGAGACGCCCTTGTTGCCATCGGCGCGATACCACTCCGTACAACTTACTAACCCGGTTTCCTGATCGACATCCCAGTTACAGAACCAAAGGGCTTCCGGTCCCGTGATCCAGCCGTTATTGACGTCGGCCGTCGAATAGATTCCCCAGATGAAGACCAGCTCATTCATCTGGTACTGATAGCCATCAACAGGAGAAATCGGGAGCGCGACGGTTTCGCCGTTGACGTAAATATCCTGGAAGAACTCCATACGGCACATGCCGAGTGCCGCGTTCCCAGAGATCTTTGCCATCTGCGAACCCAGCGCGAACTGGCCCGCGGCGAGAGAGGAATCCGGCTGATCGCTGAAGCCTGGCGACGTGTTCAGAATCAGGCCGCCGGAGATCACGATGTAGAAGCATTGCATCGAGCTCGCGCCCAAGTTCAGGGCAGTGGCTAATTGCGACGCGCTTTCTGCAGTGACGTTCAGGGCGCCGGTGGCCAGCGTGACGCGCTCCCCTCCAGAAACGAGAATGGCAGATTGCGCCGGCGTGTCCTGCTCAATGACCTGGTAGGAAAGAGCGGGTGGAATCGAAACTGAATTGGTCGATCGGACCGTTTGGGCCGATAACGCCGGCGTGGGCGGCGTGCCGCTGAACGTATCGTTCAGCATCGCAAAGAGGCCAATCATGATGGCCGCATTGGAATCTGGGTAGGTGGCGACCGTCTGCTCGATGTACTGCGTGGTGATGGTGTTCTCGCTCGCCTGCAGCGACTGGAAGACCGGATTCGAAACGCCATTCGCGCCTGAGTACTCGAGGGCGCAGGCGATGATCGATTGCAGACCGGTCGCTCCCGTGCCTGTGATGTTGATGGTCAGATAAGTAATGGGCTGAGCGCCCTTGCACACCCACCATTCGACGCGCAGGCCTCCCGATCCGGAGTATCCGAGCTGAGACCAGTTATTGACCGGAACGCCGGTAGAGACGCCGCTGACTACGGGTGTGCCCTGGCTGTCGATGATGCCGGCAACTTGCTGGGCGCTCTCGACGCCATTCGGATTGAGGATGACTCCAACGAGCAAGATTTCGCCATTGGCTGTTCCAGTCGCTGCTCCGAAGGTCAGTGTGAGCGAATGGGCAGAGGCGGAGGAGCCGTCTATCTTTTGGATGAAATTTGGCTGAGGCATGATGGGAAGTTAGGTTTTCTTTCTTCGGTCAGTACGGTGACGCATCCACTTTTTCCACTCCTCGAGCTTGGCGGGTGATGATGGCGCGTGTCTCCAGACGCGAACTGTTCTTTGAGTTTCAGCAACCCATTGAGTTTCAAGTACCCAAGGCGAGGGTCCGTTCGAGTCATCGTACTTTGCAACGCCAGCAACGTTCCCAATTGAAACGTTGCTGCTGTTCGGTGGATTGAAATTCTGTGGCGTGTTTGACATGGTGATTTGTACTTTCTCCGAGTTACTGCGATCTTCGCGTAAGTCTTTGCGAGTCCGACGCCTTCAACGTGACCTGGCGGTTATTCACTGCGCGGTTGATCTTCTTAATGACCTTGGTCAAGTTGTCGGGTGAGATCATTCCCTTGACGGCAACGTGGACGTGCGTGTCGCCTTCTCCGCCGCCTGAACTGGACCGTCCTTCTGGCTGCATTTGCGCATTCATCTTTTCGGCGAACCTTTCCATGTGCGCCTCGAGATCGACCGGCGAGCTTCCTGCCGGCGATGCAGCGGCAACGGCCGCGGCCGGTGCTTGTGCGTCGGACGCAGCGCGCAAGGTTGGCTGTGAAAGCAGCCCGCCGAAATTCGCGGCAAGCGCTTCCATGTCTGGCATCTCGCGTGGGATCGACGGTGCGTTGAAATTGAATCCTGGTCTCTCGCCGGCGGAGGGCGGAGCGATGTCGAGTGGCGGCTTTTCGCTGGGCGTCTGCACTCCGGAACTGAATCCCGGTTTGGCGCTGGTCGACGGTTGCCCCGAAGTGAACCCAAGACCCTCATAACTCGCGCGCGGCTCAGAGAAACCAAAACCTAAAGCCTCGCCCACTGTCGAAGGGCTGGAGGCCTCGAAGTCGAGCTGTTCGCGCGCTGAGGGCATCGCGAGACTGAATCCAGGTTTCTCAGGCGCCGAGGGTTGTCCCGAAATGAATACCGGTTTGTCGCCTGGATACGGAGTATCGAACTTGAAGCCCAGTGCCTCGCCTACCGTGGGCGTGTTCGCGCTGAAATTCTGCTTCTCACTGACCGATGGCTGAGCATCGAGGAAATCGGCCTTCTCGGTTTCCGATGGTTGCGAGGATGTAAAGACTGATTTCTCGCCGGGCGCCGGTTCTCCCGAAGTAAAGCCAGCAGCCTCACGCGCCGATGGCACAGGCGGGGCAAAAGTGAAACCAGATTCCTTGCTTGGGCTCGCCAGTTCAGGTGCTGAAGCTGCTGCAGCCGGTGATGGTGTAGGCGTCGCAGAGGAGAATTCCAACTTCGCACTTTGCGAAGATTCCCCACCGGGACTGAAACTCTGTTTCTCATTCGCAGAGGCGGCGCTCGAAGTGAATCACCCGCCCGCGTTCTCGAGTCGGCTGAGGACCTGGTGCGAATTGTGTCTGGATACACGCGACATTGATTAATGTCGGCTGCGACTTGAGCGAGTCATACATCGCCTGCGCTAGACTATGATTTTCGTCTCGGCCCTTCGCGCATTTAGGCTATGCGTCTGCCGCGGGGCGAGAGATAAGGATGGGGTAACGAAGTCGTGGGTTTTTTGGCAGGGGAACTATGATTTTCCTGGCCGGCGCCGCCGCTAGCGTCGAACGGCTGCTTTCTGGCTAAATGTTCGTCCCTTGCCAGTTCCGACGTGTAGCACTCTTCGTGCACAGGAACGCCATCATCGTCGCTCATGGCTTCTTCCAACGACAACAAGTTGCCGCAAAGCCCGCAGCTAAACAGAGGACGAAACATAACCGCAACCGCATGGTATCAATCTGAGCGAACCGATGTCTGTACCATTCCGCGCAGTCAGATTGTGGACGCGTGTGGAAAAGTACCACTACGCTCTAACCCTTTCCGCGAGAACGCATCCAACGAAACTTTCGCGGCCAAGCGGCAAATCGGCAACGTCCGCCGACTACTGCCTCGCCGAAGCTACTCTCACCCAGCGGCGTCTAAATCGCCTCTAAGCCGCGTCTTCGTTGACTTGCCCTGTCTCCAGTCCTAAGATTTCAGTCCGTGATCGGCCAGACCATCTCGCACTACTGCATCGCCGAGAAGCTCGGCGGTGGTGGAATGGGCGTCGTCTACAAGGCTGAGGACACTCGGCTGCATCGCTTCGTCGCTCTCAAGTTCTTGCCCGAGGACGTTGCCCGTGACCCGGCAGCACTCGCTCGCTTTCAACGTGAAGCCCAAGCGGCGTCGGCACTGAACCATCCCAATATCTGCACGATTTACGACATCGGCGAGCAGGACGGCAAGGCATTCATCGCCATGGAATATCTGGACGGCGTCATGCTGAAGTACCGAATTGGCGGGCGCGCGCTGGAGACAGATCTGCTGGTGTCGATCGCGATTGAGATCGCGGATGCGCTCGATGCGGCGCACGCGGTGGGCATTATCCATCGGGACATCAAGCCAGCAAACATCTTCATCACCAAACGTGGACACGCCAAGGTGCTCGACTTCGGACTGGCTAAGAGGACGGATTCCGGCAGCAAGCGGGAATCGGCGTCGGGATCGGACGATCCCACGATTGGCGAGTCGATACTACTAGCCGACAAAGATCTCACCGCCAAGAACATGGCTTTAGGCACGGTGAGCTACATGTCGCCGGAACAAGTTGCCGGAAAGACCCTGGACGAACGCACCGACCTATTTTCTTTCGGCGCAACCCTCTATGAGATGGCCAGCGGCCGGCTGCCATTCGACCGAGACACAGATGGCGCGACGTATGGGGCCATCCTTCACGAACCGGCGGAGCCGCCGGGCCAGTGGAATCCTCAGCTTCCTCCTCAACTTGAAGCGATCATTACTAAAGCTTTGGAGAAAGATCGTGCCCTGCGCTACCAGCACGCTTCCGAGGTGCGGGCCGATCTGCAACGTCTAAAGCGCGACACCGAGAGGGGACACATTCCAGCGCCCGTTCCAGAGCGGATTTCGGTAGCGCAGGCTTCTGCGGCCCCTCCGGCCATAGATCAGGATTCGCGCCGCAAGATTGCGCCTCTTTTCCTATTGGCCGCAGCGACCTTGCTGGTAGCGGCCTTGATTGCCGGCGGACTTTACTACCTTTCCCATAAAGCCCAGCCGTTGACCGACAAAGACGTCATAGTGCTCGCCGACTTCGACAATAAGACGGGCGCTGCGGTCTTCGACGACACGCTCAAGACTGCGCTTAGCGTTTCCCTGAACCAGTCGCCCCTCCTCAATGTGCTCTCCGAAAACAGAGTCGCGACGACGTTGAAGCTGATGATGCGCCCACGCGACACGAGGCTCACTCCCGACGTGGCCCGCGAAGTTTGTCAGCGGGCGGGCGGCAAGGCTTACATTGCCGGGTCAATCGCCAGCCTGGGCACCGAATATGTGTTGGGATTGAAAGTGGTGAATTGCCAAAGCGGAGACATGCTGGTCGAGGAGCAGGCAACGGCGGCGGCCAAAGAGATGGTGCTGAATGCGCTGGGCAAGGCGGCGTCCAGACTCCGCGCTGCGTTGGGCGAGTCTCTGGCCACGGTGCAGAAGCTCGACGTGCCGCTTTCCGAAGCCACCACATCTTCCCTCGAAGCCCTAGAAGCGTACAGCCTGGGGCTAAGAAGCTTCCGTGAGAAAGGCCCTGCCGCAGCGTTGACTTTTCATCAACGGGCCATTCAGCTGGATTCGAACTTTGCCATGGCCTACGGAGCACTGGGCAACGATTATTTTAGCCTTGGCGAACTTGGGCGGGCTAATGAGTACTACACCAGACAATTTGAATTAAGAGATCATTCGAGCGAGCGGGAAAAGTTGACGATCGCCGCTAATTATTATGACCATGTGACGGGGCAACTGGAGAAAGCGGTCCAGAGTTATCAGGAAGAAATTGAAAGTTACCCTCGCGGCCCCCGAGCCTATGACGATTTGGGGCTGGTATACGGCGAACTGGGACAACATGAAAAAGCTGCAGACACCTTTCGCGAAACGTTGCGGATCGCTGGGGATAACGAGGGCGCTTTTGCCAATCTCGCTAATAGCCTGCTTGCCTTGCAGCGTTTCGATGAAGCTCAACAAATCGTGCAGCGAGCCGAAGCGCGAAAATTGGACAGTTTTGTTCTTCACGACGCCCTCTATGCTGTGGCTTTTATCAGGACGAATTTAGAGTCGATGAATCAACAGCAAAAATGGCTTACCGGCAATCCGGAGTTTGAAAATGTCGGGCTTTCCCTGGCGTCTGACACCGAAGCGTACGCGGGGCATCTGGCGAAAGCGCGCGAGTTGACAACACGCTGCGTACAGTCTGCCATCCGTGCTGATAGCAAGGAAATTGGTGCGATATCGCAGGAGAATGCAGCTCTGCGTGAAACAGCGTTCGGCAATGCGGGGGAAGCAAGAAAAGCAACGGAAACGGCATTGAAGCTTGCGCCGCGGAGTCAAGGCGTAGAGATTGAGGCTGCTCTCGCATTTGCCATGCTGAACGATTCAGCACGAGTCGAATCCCTGAGCCAGGACCTCAACAAACGCTTCCCGCTCGATACGCAGTTACAGTTTCTCTGGTTGCCGGCAATCCGGGGGCAGATGGCGCTCAATAAAAAAAATCTCGTTGCCGCTCTTCACGACTTGCAAATGACCACCTCTATCGAATACTCGCAAATCATGTTTGTCGCCAACTTGTCCTGTCTCTACCCTACCTACATTCGCGGCGAGGCTTATCTGGCGGCGCGGCAAGGCACAAGAGCTGCCGTTGAATTCCAGAAAATTCTCGATCACAGTGGCATGGTCTGGAACTGCTGGACGGGAGCATTGGCGCATCTGGGCGTCGCGCGGGCGAATGCGCTGCAAGCAAGAACTTTGCAAGAGCAAAGTGCGGATGCCGATGCTGCCCGCGTAAGGGCGCTAGCTGCTTACAAAGATTTCCTCACGCTCTGGAACGATGCTGACCCCGGCATCCCCATCCTAAAACAAGCTAAAGCCGAGTTCGCGAAGCTACAATAACTTTGGTGAGCGGCGATTGCCATTCGATTGAGCGATTGAGGCGACCCAAATTCCAATTGCCGCTAACAGTGTTTCACAGAGACCATCTAGGTCTAAATGCGATAATTTGGTGACTGCAGCTTCGCGACGCTTACGATCCGTTTTCCGCACAAGGCACTAATGCTAGGCGGCAACTTCGGGTTAGGTCCGACAGTACCAAACGTTACAGCGCAGATGCTGGTCGTGCGAATTTGCTTTTCTCGATTGGCACGTTCTGCGGCATCTGCTCGAACTGCATCGTAAAACGTCCGCTCGGGCGGGCGATGGTCCAGCGAAATACGGTCTTCAAACCCGCGTCCTCTCGATAATCTCCATAGTTGATTTGCGCAGGACTTAGACCCAGCGGCGTTCCGCATATCGCAACATTCGCACCAGCAAGCCAGATTCCTTGTCAAAATGGGGTTGCACGGGCGGTTGATTGTCCCGGAATCCGCGAGAACGTATGCCTCATGGCCGTCCACCTTCCTTCCGCTGTATCCGCAACTCTCTAAATAAAAAGGTGCAGTAGTTCGGCGGGGAAAAATACTTCCGCATCCATCTTGGCCGTGTTGATGTAAGCCAGTGACAGTTCTGCTACGGGTCGGAACCATCAATAAACAGGAGTGTCAGGCAGCGGGAGCGCTCTTCTCCTCTTGCGCGTGAGCGGTTTCAAGTGTCGGCACCGTCAAATTAAAAAACTCGACCCGTGTCGGAAAGCAGCCATGCCTCGATCTGTACTCCTCACATATTTTTTGGAAGGCGGATTTGTAGTACGCAGCTTCCTTCTCGGAAGCGTTGGAGTTCGCGAGTTTTTCGAGCCAAGCCGCGCCGGTAATGGTGGCTACCACAGGTCTCATGGCCATGACCTCTCAAAGTGAATAATGACGCGATTCAAAACTATTCTCCCACATTTTGACCCCATCCATCTGACCTTTTTTGTTTGCGGCTCGTGCTATGCGCAGTGCCGAACACTTCTGGCCAACGAGCAAGCATCAGCTTACCGTCTACGACCTGTCTGCGCCAGCATCAAGTTTTGGAGAGCACCAAAATTGAAACGTCGCATCTCTTCTTTTGTTTTTCGGCTCGTCAATTTTTTAAGCTGTGCGTCGACCGCGAGCCGAGACATACGGAAAGGACGATGAAGACGCGGGCCATCTGCCAAAGAAAATAGGACTTTCCTGGATGCGGCCGCCCTCACTTTTCAACGGCGGCGCCACTCAAGGTAAACGACATTTCTGCTGCATATTGAAGGCACGACGAAACGCTTGCGCACAGCCCATGGTTTCGCCTGTCGCAGAGCTACGGCGTCTGTTGCCGAACTGATGCTCCGGTGCTTGAACTATTTGAATAGGCGCGGCTCTCCAGCCTCTCTGCGAAAACGCATCCAATCAAACTTTCGCAGCCAAGCAGCAAATCGGGTTAGAATAGGCGTCGGCTTTAAGACAAGTTAGAAGAAGTCGGTTAAGAATTCTTTTTCCATGGTTCGCTTTACTCTAATCTGTGGTGCTGCTGGTCGCACTCGCGAATTGGAGCGGCTCCTCCGCACGCTTAGCGCGCTGCAGCGACGCAGGAGCTTTTCCCTCGACTATGAACTCGATGTGGAAAAAGGCGCTCGGCAATGAACAATTTAGACAACGATCAACGCCTAACATCCGTTTTCTCCGAAAGCATCGGGCACGCACGAAGGCGCGAGCAATCTGCCTTCGATGAAGCCGCGGGCGTCCTTACAAACTCGGTGGTCATCTACGGGGCGGGAAACTTCGGACGTTGGGTCTTACGCGGTCTGCGAGAAAACGGTCTGGACGCATTGGCTTTTGCCGATCTAGATCCGACACTGCGTGGGAAGAAGATCGATCGCGTCCCGGTACTGTCGCCCGAAGATGCGGTGCGTATATATGGGCGCACCGCTGCTTTCGTGGTTTGCGTTTGGCATCCTGATCAGCATTTTGGCGTCCAGAGAATAATTGATCAGCTCCTCGCAATGGACGCTCATCGCGTCGTCCCATTCATTTATTTATTCTGGAAATACCCAGACACGTTTCTCCCGCACTATTTCTGGGACTTGCCGAGCAAATATTTGGAGCGCCAGGGCGTGATCCGCGAAACATACGAAAGTTTCGACGACCCGACCTCCAAAATGCAATTCATTGCCGACCTCGAACTTCGTACCACCGGCCTTTTTCGTGGCCGGCCTCTGCCTTGCACGAGTCAGCAGTACTTCCCCGAAGAGCTTTTCCACATTTCACTGGATGAGTGTTTTGTCGATTGTGGTGGATACGACGGAGACACCATTCGGGCGCTGATTGAAAAAAGCGACGGGAGGTTCCGCCGGATACTATCCCTGGAAGCGGACCCCGAGAATTTTTCGCGACTGGGAGCGTACCTTGCAACGCTCCCAAAGTTTCATAACAGGATCGCTATTTGTCAAGCCGCAGTCGCGCGGGCCGCCGGAACCTTGCGCTTTGCGGCCACCGCGGCAGCCAATGCGGCGGTTTCGAGTTCGGGTGAAACGATCGTAAATTGCGTCGCGCTGGACGAGTTACTAGGCGATGAAATCCCGACGATGATCAAGATGGACATTGAGGGCAGCGAACTGGATGCTTTGGAGGGCGCGGCTCACACCATCGCCTGCCACAAACCGATTCTGGCGGTCTGCGTCTACCATCGTCCGGAACATTTCTGGGAAGTTCCTCATCGGATGAAGAGGGCGGAGCCAGAGGCGGGGCTCTATCTGCGGAGTTACGCCATGGACGGATTTGATACGGTTTGTTATGCGGTCCCTCCGGCTCGATTCATACAGGAGAGGGAGAGGATCACGGGCGCGAGCGAGCGAGCCGCATGACATTGCGGCGACCACAATCAGCACCCGGGAAGAGCCGCATCTAACATGAGTGCAGCGCCGAGGAGGTTCTGTGGCGTCTCAAATCTCAGCAACGCAGTCTCCACGGGGCACGGCGGGGAAGGGGCGAACTCCTCGGCTTTCTATCGCCATTCCCACTCTCAATCGAGCGGCGCTTCTCGTCCGGGCTATCGAGAGCGCGCTCGCGCAGACCTCTCGTGACATCGAGATCATCGTCTCCGATAACGGCTCGACCGATAACACCCCAGCCGTCATCGAGCGCTACGCCGGGCGAGGCCTGTGCACCTTCCGCCATCCCTCAACCATACCTGTAAATGAACATGGCCGGTTTCTCATCGAACGGGCGCAGGGTGAGTTCTTTGTATGCCTATCGGATGATGACTTTCTCGAACCGGAATTTGCTGCCGAGGTTTTAGCTCTATACGATCGGCACAACGAATTGTCCTTCGTTTACACCGGCTGCGCCGTCCACTACGAGGACCTCCAAGTTCCGGCCCTCGTCGGCCCCCCCTTGGAAGTGGGCTCCGCGTTCCTTGCCAACCATTATGCCGGCAAAAGAGAGGTATGCTGGTGCGCATGTGCGACACGTGTGAGCGATCTACTCGAACTCGGTCCGCAACCAGATGACCGCATACTCGGTGACATGTTTTTTTGGAGCAAGCTGGCCTTTCGTGGACCCGTCGGCTGCATCCCGCGCGTGCTCTCTCACTACGTTCTTTTTCGCTCTCAGAACGACAATATCTCCCACGGCACGCCTCCGGCCGTGTGGGCGCGAGAGTCGCGCCTGCTCGTCACCGAGGTGATCGAGGCCTCCCGCCACGCTGGTGCCGACAATGAATACATCTCCAGTTTCCAAGCGAACTCCCGTACTCACATCAGCCGCTCGACCGCAAACCAGTTCATCTGGACTCGTCTTCGAGGGGCGAGCCCGGTACAGGCATGGCGCTGGATTGTAGAATGTCTCCCCTATTTGGACTGGAGTCCAAAAGTGTTGAGTCGCATGATCGCCGCCCTAATCCTACCGCGCCAAGCCTTGCATCGCTTGTTACTCACTGGAGCCGCCAAGCTTGCCAAAGAACGCAGCCACAATAATCGTGCAGAAGTGAAGCCGAAGATTACATCTCAGCCTGCCTGACACGGCAGAAAAAGCGTCGTAATCGAGTCGGTAGATTTCAGGCGGCGCGGGGCGGGAGATCGAGCCTCCGCGTCAATCCGGTAGCGCGAAAACCTCGGGATTCATTACAATCCGTTTCGCTGCCACTCCGGCAATGATTTCGAAGAGAACTTGATTACGATGTGCGCTGCTTGCCACGCCCTTGCACATCACCGCGGACAAGAAGCTGATCGCGTGGAACCCAGCCGCAAGGAGTGTTCGTTTAACATTGACTGAAACCTGAATGGAGTCACAACGCCGCTGCCTCTTTGCCGCCCAAAATGGTCTATTCTTATCCCATCGAGCAAGAGTCAGCGATTGGAAAACTGTTCAACGTGCAGCAGATGAGCGCCCATGACCACGGTCTTGTTCATCGATATCTGAAGACGGCGCATATCATCGAAGTTCTCGAACTCGCTATCTTCGCAAGAGCAAGAATGCTCGCATCGAGCACCCGTTTGTGGAGCAAGAGGAAGTTTGACATGCCTAAGATGGAAACGCTGAAGATTGAAGCGGAATACATGTGTGTCAACCGTATAATGATGACGTTTCCCTGCGGGTGACGAGGGTTAGACGTGGCGAGGCACTTGCATTGGAGGCAATTCTGAAGGTGGCGCAGTGGTCGCGAATGAGTCGCGGGATTGCCCCGAAAGCTTTGCTGCATCACAAACGCAATCGTAGGATTGTCGTTTCTGCCAGCATCGGTATATTCCAACGTTTAGTACAGGTTGGCAGCACATTAGTGATCATGCCTCTTTTGCTGCGGGTGCTTGGTCCAGCCAAGTTCGGGGTTTGGGGTGCTATCGCTTCGCTTGCCTGGTTGAGTGGGATGGTGGATATCGGCACCGGAACTGCTTTGGTCACGCTTGTGGCGCGTTCCAGAAGCGTTGAACGGTACCATCAGGCTCGGCGACACGTTGCTGGTGCGCTTGGGATTGGCAGCGCTCTGGCCGGTTTGGCGCTGTTCGCGTTTGCTGTGTGGTGGTTCATTGGGGGAGCGCAAGGCAGATTGGGGCCTTATCTTATCGCTGTAGTTGCACTGGCATTCAATTTGCCGCTTAGTTCGGCCAACAATCTCTGGATGGCGCTGCAAAAGGGCTATGTTTCCAGTTCATGGGAGTTGGTGCAGACGCTACTTACTACTGGGGGGCTGATTTGGGCTTCCTCGTTCACTACGGACGTTCGCGTTTATGTTGTGGTGGTTTATCTGAGTTTGGTGGTGGCTAATGCTGGAAGCCTGATTCATCTTTTCGTGCAGCATTCAGAACTTCGGCCTGAAGCGATTTTGTTTTCGTGGAACGCGATGAAGGAAGTTGCGGGTCAAGGCGTGTTGTACTTTATCCTCGGATTAACTGGTGGACTTTCATACTTGCTGGATAATGTGCTGGCGCTTTCGCTGCTTGGTCCTGAGGCTTCGGCTCGAATGACGATTGCGATTAGGGTCTGTTTCACAGCAATCAGTGCTCTGGGTGTGATGTCGATGCCACTTTGGCCTGCGTTTGCGGAGGCTGCGGAACGGCGCGACCGAAACTGGATTCGCAAGGCGCTGGTTCGCGGAACGGCTTTTCTGGTTGTGCTGACGATTGCGGCGTCATCACTGCTGCTGATTCTTGGCGAGCGGTTGTTGCGGTTGTGGTTGCATACTAATCTGGGAATCAGCGAAGGTCTGCTGTGGGCGATTTCGGCTTGGGTTCTGGCTAATGCTATCTTTCGAGTTCCAGGCCATTTGCTAAATGGGCTCGCCATTCTTCGTTTTCAGATTGTTGCGGCTGCGCTTGCAACTTCGCTGGCCTTAGGCTTGAAATTCGTTTTGGCACCTTATTTTGGAGTTTCCGGAATCCTCTGGGCGACGACGATTGCGGTTTTTCTTATCATTATTCCAGCTAGCATCTGGCGAATTTTGCGTTGGGCGGAAAATCCAGCAGCTCTCAGTCCGCAGCTCTCGGGTTGCAGTGAACTCAATCTGCTATAAGACGGAATCTTTTCCCGGCCCCCCAGACGGGGCTAAGAACTTATTTGCACGTAATACATAAACAAGGGGTTAGCGGACGCTCGCTTCGATTTTCGACACGGACGGCTTAGCTACTGCTTAAAACAATCGCTTTCATTGTCGCCGACTGGTGGTTTGGATGGCTGCGATGGCCCGTCACAGGTGTTTTGTGATGATCCGTTTCAAGGTGGAGAGTGTCCCTGCGACATGTGCCCGTGTGCTATGTTCTGATCGCATATGCTTCCCCAATTCATCGCCCGCCCGCTGGTTCGAGGCGCGCAGCGTTTCGTCAGCCTGTTCGGATTCGAGCTTGTTGATTACAGGACACCGAATCGGGAGATTAAGGATGCGGAGTATTACCGCCCGATGTTCAACCCATGGCTTACTCCTGAATGGAAGACAAGACTGCGCGCCGATGATCCCAGATCTCTCGTGCCGTTGCATGCAAAATACGTGCTTTATTGTTGCGCTCTCGACGCGACGCGGCGTTGCGACGGAGACATCGCCGAGTGCGGTGTTTATAAGGGCGGAACGGCAAAAATTCTTGCCGAACTTGCACCCAGTCGACCGCTGCATGTGTTCGATACGTTTGAGGGGATGCCCGAGACTGATCCTGCCCATGATCTTCACAAGGCTGGCGATTTTTCTGACACCAGCCTCGCTTCTGTCCGCGACTATTTGTCGGATCACAAGAACGCCACCTGCGTGGAGGGTCTGATTCCCGGCTCGCTCGAAGTCATTCACGATCGCACTTTTTCTTTCGTGCATATCGATTTGGATATTTACTCTGCCATCAAGGGAGCTTGCGAGTTTTTTTATCCGCGAATGCAGCCTGGAGGAGTATTGCTCTTTGATGACTACGGTTATCCAAGTTGTCCCGGCGCACGGGCGGCTGTCGATGAATTCTTCAGCGACAAACCTGAGGTACCAGTGGTGATCGCGACCGGCCAGTGTTCAGTGCAAAGGAGCGCTTCCATTATTCCTCTGAGTCAGGGATCTTCGTCTCCGAAGGTTCATGTGGGGTAGAGCGCGGTGCCGCGCTGGCTCTAAGCAACCCCGGCCCTGATGTCAGAGCTGCGTTCGCTTTCCATCGCCTCTGCAGGATTCTGAGCTTTTGGAATAAAGTCGCCGGCGTACCCACGCGCGAAAAAAGTCAGGCAGCATCATAAGGGTCAGACCCCTCATCAGCACCCTGAGGCCGTAGGCGCTTGCAAACATGCTGCGGTATCTCCAATACTCGCGCAGGGCTGCGAGTTTGTGGTGCCGGAGTGAGCGATTAATGAGGTCTGGAGTCAGAGAAACATTGATTCGGCGAATCGATTTCCGAATCCTTCCCGGTAGGTTGTCGCCGATGTCGCCCACCTTTTGCAGCTCGGCGATGGCAAACTCGCTCGATGTAATATGGTCCCTGTACCAATCTTCAAGCGGTGTTTTTAGTGTCACGTTCGCGTGTTCGCGGTAATGCACCATTGCCCGATCCACGAATCTGACCGCTCCATACGCGACTACTATCCGAACCCATAGTGCGACATCGGCAGCCAGGGGGAAGCGCAGATGATCGTAACCCGACCCTAGATCCTCTTTGCGGAGCAGGGTTCCGCAGATAAAAGTGCTTCTCTTGCCAGCAAAAAAGGCAGCGATGATCTCTCTTGCCGTCTCTAAGGGCGGCGCCTTCTTTCCCAGCGACAGCGTCGCGCCATTCTGATCAATCATTGTTCCGCCGCAGTAGACGAATCCGATGCTCTCGCCTCGACGCTCACTGTCTTCGAAGGCATTCACAAGTTCCTCGATGGCGGCGGGTTCGAGGACGTCGTCGTCGGAGAGCAACAGAAAATACTTGCCGGTGGCGGCGCGAACGCAGGCATTCCAGTTCTCCATCATGCTTATGGTGGAGGGTTGGGTCAGGACACGCAGACGAGGATCGTTGATCGAGGCGAGAAGAGCGGCGGTGCTGTCGGTACAGGCGTTGTTGGAGACTACGATCTCGAGGTTGGAATAGGTTTGAGCGAGAGCGCTACCGAGGGCGATGCGGAGATAATGGGCGCGATTCAACGTGGGAATGGCGATGGTCACAAGCGGACACAGCGGATTGTTTTGGTCGGAAATTGTCATTTGGCGAGCGTGGTTAACAGGCCGGCTTGATGCATTCGTTGCAAGCCCTCTTGCAGATTGACCTTTGCGGACCAGCCGGGGAGGCGGGGAAGGGCCGCGCAATTGACCATCACTTCGCGGCGGCGGTAGGGACGGGCTCCCCAGTTAATTCTAAGATTGGGGGCAGAAACTTTCTTGTAGAGTTCGACGACCCGGCGCAGGGGCAGCGGGTTGCCGGAGTAGACGCCGAATATCTCATGCGCAGGAGTGGATTGGGCGGCCGGTGAAGTTTCGACTGGTTCTGTTTCTGCGAGCCGTGCGGCAGCGACGCGGAAGGCGCCGACTGCATCGTCGATGTAGACGAGATCGATTTGCTGCTCGCCGGCGGACATGGAAAGGGGCTCGGCGGAGCGGGCAGCATCGTTGAGCACCTTGAAAAGCTTGCGGCGAGGGTCGCCGGGGCCGTAGGTGTCGAAAAGTTTGAGGGTAACGGCACGGAGGGCGTAGGCGTCGCAGTAGAAGTCGACGATATCCTCGAAGGCTTGCTTGGTAGCAGCGTAGAGGCAGGAGGGACGAGTGTTAGTGGAATGGAAGTGCTGCCAGGAGGTTCCGGTGTTGACGAGATGGCGGACGTCATTGATACGCATGGCTTCGAGGATCTGAGTGCCGAATAGAATGTTGCTGGAGATGAGGGGCTCGACGTCATTGGAGACATGCTCGGCAATGAAGAGAGAGGCAAGGTGAAAGACGGTTTTCGGGCGTGCGGCTTCGACGATATCGATGAGGGCGCGAGTGGTGCCGTCGTGAGTATGGAGATGAAGGTCGGCGCGGGTGGTCAATGAGCTAATCTGATTCAGATTGGAATCAGCGCGGATGACGAGGTGGAGGGAGTAGCCGTCTTCAAGAAGGCGAACGGCGAGGCGGGAGCCGATGAAGCCGGTTGCGCCCGTCAGTAGAGCGACTTTAGCTGGCGACACGGTTCAGCTCATTTACAAAGACATTTTGAACTTCTCTTGTGACCTCCTCCAGCGAAGGCAGGTTAGAATCGCGAATGGAAACTATGGGGGAGTCGCTGGGCCAAGCGACGCCGCAGGTGTCCCAGCGAACGCCGGTGTCGGCTTCGGGGGCGTGCTCGGCCGTGACGCGGTAGGCAGCGATGGCGCCGTCGGTGCGGGCGTAGAAGCCGTGAGCAATGCCGGGAGGAAGATAGAGAATGAGGCCGTTGTCCGCGGAAAGTTCGAAGGTCTCGTGGGATCCGAAGGTGGGAGAGTCGGGGCGGAGGTCGACGATGGCATCGAATATGCGGCCTTTCGGGCAATAGACGATTTTCGTGTAGGCGTGGGGCGGGGACTGAAGATGCATTCCGCGGAGAACGCCCTGGTGGGAGATGGAGTAGAAGTCCTCGCGGAAGACAGATTCGAGGCCGTGCTCATGAAAGGCTCTGGCGTGGAAGGTCTTGATGAATAGACCACGCTCGTCGGCCCGCCGCCAGGGACGGATCACATGGCAACCGGGGATAGTAGTGTTGACGAATTCCTGAAACGCCTTCAAGTGCCGTGCTCCTAAGAATTAGGTTTTAAGTTCTATTTGCCGGGGTTGAATTAGATGACTAATGATACCTTAAGCGGACGTCGGTGGCACCCGAACCGCTCAGTCGTCGTCCGGATCGGTCGGCGGCGTTTTGTCATTCAGGAAATAGTCTGCGTTCAAAGGCGCTGCGATGGTGCTGAATGGTAATGGGGTCTGATAAAAATTGAAGCAATCCGAGAAGTCATCTGCCAGCGCATCGGCATAGCCGAGCGAAGGCAGATTGAAGGTAGTTTCGATGAACTTCAATATGCTGCCGAAATCGTGCTGCTGATGCGAGATGTACTGGGCTTTCACGTAAGGAGAAACCACAATCAGTGGCACGCGGAAGCCATAGATATAACCGCAACCCCACTGTGCGCAGTTCACGAGCACTTGCGGAGGAGGAACGTGATCGTAGAAGCCTCCCCAGTCGTCCCAGGTAATAAAGATCGCTGTGTTTGACCAGTACGGACTGTTGCCGATCGCATTCACAACCGACGCCACCCACGATGGTCCCGATCCGTCATTAGGCCCCGAGTGATCAGAAGCCTGGCCAGTGGGAGTCACCCAACTGACGTCTGCCAACTGGTTGTTGGCAATGTCGGTGAGAACTTGAGTGGGATTCAGAACCACGTTGTCGGTAAAATCGGTCCCGCCGCAGACGCCATTGACGAGCGGTTCACAAATATGCTGAATTGCCTCGGGCGCAATCCAGAACGCAAATCCCTGGCCGCCGGCGTAGCCTGAGGCCGCGTAATATCGCCAGGTATTTCCGTTTGCCTCCAAAAGGTCGGTGAGCGTCGGATGTTCGAAACAGGGAAACATGCTGGAATCTTCAATGCCAGAGGGACCAACGAGCGGAACCGTGGACCCAGGCGGCGCGTCACATCCGGTGTCCGGTTGGTATGGGCTCTCCCCATCGTCTGCCGCAAACAGATTGCTCGTGGCGGTGGGAGCTGATGTGCCGGAAAGAATGAACTGGTGCGCTGGAAAACTCTCGCCCTGGTTGGTCTGGAACATGCGGTCGGCGAAGGTGTACTGCTCGGCCATCGCGAAGTAGGGCGCAACGTCGGCTGGAATCACATACACATATTGCGGGTTGGGATTCGCATTCGGAGGACAGTTAGCTGGGGGATAACAACTGACCAGATTCGCCCCATCCATTTTCCCACCATCGTACATGGATTTGAAGGCCGCATGAGTATGGGTGAGATCGTAGTTCGCCGGGTTGGCACCGTTGTTGCCGAGGTCAATAGGACTGAACTGAATGGTTTTGCCGAGCGAGTTCAAGCCGCTCTGGGCGATGTCTGCGCCACGGCTGATCAGCACGGGATCCTGGAAAAGATTGTCAGGGGTCCGGTTCTCCTGAAAGATCACGACCACGTGCTGGATTGAGCCGGGCGCCGCTGAAACCGTGACACTTGCCGATGCTATTTTGCCGGTGCCGCCCTCGTTTGACGTCACGGCACTGGTCGTGTTGTTAAGTGCTCCCGGAGCGGTGCCGGTCACATTCGCCGAGAAGCTACACGACGAGCCCGCGCTTAGCGTGGCGCCTGAAAGGCTAACGCTTCCTGATCCAGCCGTCGCCGTTATCGTCCCGGCGCCGCAATTCCCTGACAGGGCATTGGGTGTGGCCACCACCAGCCCGGCAGGGAGAGAATCTGTGAAACCCACACCGGTTAGTGCGCTGCCTGTATTCGGGTTCGCGAGGTTGAAGGTCAATGAGGTGCTGCTATTAATCGAAATCGTCGCAGCACCGAAGGTTTTGGCTATGGTAGGCGGGGAAAGCAGTGACGACGACCCGACTGTAATACTCGCCGACGCCGTTTTGCCCGTCCCACCCTCGTTCGACGTCACCGCACTGGTGGTGTTGCTCAATGTTCCCGCAGTGGTGGCCATCACCTTCACTGAGAAGCCGCATGATGCACTTGCGCTCAGCGTGGCACCTGAAAGGCTGACGCTTCCTGAACCGGCAATCGCCGTTGGCGTAATTCCGCCGCAAGTGCCAGAGAGAGCATTGGGCGTGGCTATTACAAGTCCGGCAGGGAGAGCGTCTGTAAAGCCAACGCCTGTAAGCGAAGTGCTTGTATTCGGGTTCGCAAGGTTGAAGGTCAAGGATGTGCTGCCGTTCATCGAGATAGTGGTAGCACCGAAAGTCTTGGTTATCGTCGCCGGCGAAACCGTCGAAGTGGTCGAACCTCCACTACCGCTGCCGCAGCCGCTGAAGATCACAAGCATGAATACAAAGCCCAGAACGATGTATCTAGACACCCAAGCCTGAAGTTTAACTGCCACTCGCCACCTCATAAGAAAGTTTGCTAATAATCCAAGTTAAGAAACGCTTCTAAGACTAAAGCACTACTGTTTTTAACGCCAAACAAAAGAGCTCAAGCCCGCGACGATTGCCGCCCGTTGAATCTGAACGACCGGTAGAAGATGCAGCAGGTGATTCGAGCGAAGCCATTGCTCCTCCCGAGAAATGACTTTACAAAAGGTCCGTGCAGTCGTCAATGCAGGCACAAATTCGTTGGTACGCGGAAGTGGTGGAACTGGTAGACTGCTGCTAAGACAAACCAAAGCCTATCGCCTACCAGCAAAGTATGTAATCCATACGGTCGGCCCGGTTTGGCGACCACGACATTTGGGTGGCACCTAAGAAAAACTGCTGGCAGTTATCGCAGGTGTCCCCACTTGCGAAGTTCCTCCGAATTCGGCCATGTACCCACTGCGGAGCAGTTATAGGGACTCGGTCCCACCCATGCAACTCTAGTACGCGCATAAGGCGTGCGTATTACACTTCACAAACTTCACACATGAGGACAAACAAGGCGTCTCTGCGACAAAACTAAGGGCGCAAATCTTTTGGGAATACAGTCACCATCCCGTCGGCCCAATCTTTTCTCCGGCACTTTGGCTCGACGAAGAATTTGGTCACGTGGATATCCCGGTGGGTTTCGCAAAGAAACTGATTGTTGGAATTAAATCTCAGGATTCATGGAGCGGTTACTCCAATCCACGTATGAAGAGCGGAGACGAGCATCATCTAGAGAGTCAGATTCTCCCGTTCAGTGGAACCATGTTGGTGAAGCTAATCGGAGAGACAGGCGAGGTCTTACTTGAAAACAAATTCAAATGGATAAGGAGCATTGACTATCTGCATTACGTGCCGGAGTTGAGACAGATCCCTCTGCGTTAGACTCCATTCACCGTAATCGGTCCTGCCGCCAGTTGGTCGGCTGTGGTTGTTCCCGTGTCTGAGGGCGGCGTGCTGCCGTAGTTGTTGATCTCGCTTTGCTGCGCGCTGCGCGAACCGACAACGAGCACCATCACTTCCACGTTTCCGGATCCGCCGGGAGAAGTTTCCGGATCGTAGGGACCGCCAGGCTCGAGGCGCCAGATGACCGATGTGTAAGTTGTGATGCCGCCACTCGTCACTGAACTGTTGGCGATCACTCCCGCGGCGCCTGCTTGCGCATTGATCTGCGCGGAGAACAGAGCCGTCCGATTATTCGAACCGCTCGAAGGCGGCCATGGGCCGGGCGTCATCTGTCCCCACTCGTAGATGCAGGTGCACTCCGAGGCCTGATATTCGTAGCCATCCACCGGCGAAACTGGCAGTGGAATGACCTGACCAAGCGCGTAGAGTGTCGGGCCGAAATACTCTGGAGTGTTGGCCGCTTCGTTGATGTTGTTTACAACTTGCGCCCCGATGCCGGCGGGCAGCTTCATGCCGGGATAAAAAAGAGTGTTCGAGATCTCTGCGAACTGGTTCGCGACCACCGCGGGCGTCCCGGTGCGTGAGCGGCGCGTCAAAGCAAAAACCTGAATCGCTCCGAGCGTGGTGTAGTTGGTATAGTTTTCGCCGCCATCGCCCATCATTCCGACAGCGCACGTCACCGCTCCGGTTGAGGCATTGATGGCCGCATTCAAGCTGGCCAGCGTGTAATAAGGCGGGCACGGCAGCGGCACCATTTCGGTGTCTGTGTTGAGGGTAGTAAAGGCCCAAGAGAAAACAAACGTAGTTTCGGCGTAGGAATATTGATAATCGTCGGCTGGACTGATGGGAGCGGGCACGGTGGCCCCGTTGACGTAAAGGCCCATTGGAATGCACTCTTGCGCGATGACGGCAAATTTTGAGTCATCGTTCATCTCCGTCAGATAATTGGTGGCATATGGCAGATCGGTGACAAAGGTCGAGGCCTGCAGCTGGGTCCAGGATGGAGTCGCTGCGACGGTGAGAGTTTGCATCTGGCGCTGCGCGACGGTGGTCACGATCAGATGGCCGTCATTCGAGACGCCCTTGTTGCCATCGGCGCGATACCACTCCGTACAACTTACTAACCCGGTTTCCTGATCGACATCCCAGTTACAGAACCAAAGGGCTTCCGGTCCCGTGATCCAGCCGTTATTGACGTCGGCCGTCGAATAGATTCCCCAGATGAAGACCAGCTCATTCATCTGGTACTGATAGCCATCAACAGGAGAAATCGGGAGCGCGACGGTTTCGCCGTTGACGTAAATATCCTGGAAGAACTCCATACGGCACATGCCGAGTGCCGCGTTCCCAGAGATCTTTGCCATCTGCGAACCCAGCGCGAACTGGCCCGCGGCGAGAGAGGAATCCGGCTGATCGCTGAAGCCTGGCGACGTGTTCAGAATCAGGCCGCCGGAGATCACGATGTAGAAGCATTGCATCGAGCTCGCGCCCAAGTTCAGGGCAGTGGCTAATTGCGACGCGCTTTCTGCAGTGACGTTCAGGGCGCCGGTGGCCAGCGTGACGCGCTCCCCTCCAGAAACGAGAATGGCAGATTGCGCCGGCGTGTCCTGCTCAATGACCTGGTAGGAAAGAGCGGGTGGAATCGAAACTGAATTGGTCGATCGGACCGTTTGGGCCGATAACGCCGGCGTGGGCGGCGTGCCGCTGAACGTATCGTTCAGCATCGCAAAGAGGCCAATCATGATGGCCGCATTGGAATCTGGGTAGGTGGCGACCGTCTGCTCGATGTACTGCGTGGTGATGGTGTTCTCGCTCGCCTGCAGCGACTGGAAGACCGGATTCGAAACGCCATTCGCGCCTGAGTACTCGAGGGCGCAGGCGATGATCGATTGCAGACCGGTCGCTCCCGTGCCTGTGATGTTGATGGTCAGATAAGTAATGGGCTGAGCGCCCTTGCACACCCACCATTCGACGCGCAGGCCTCCCGATCCGGAGTATCCGGGCTGAGACCAGTTATTGACCGGAACGCCGGTAGAGACGCCGCTGACTACGGGTGTGCCCTGGCTGTCGATGATGCCGGCAACTTGCTGGGCGCTCTCGACGCCATTCGGATTGAGGATGACTCCAACGAGCAAGATTTCGCCATTGGCTGTTCCAGTCGCTGCTCCGAAGGTCAGTGTGAGCGAATGGGCAGAGGCGGAGGAGCCGTCTATCTTTTGGATGAAATTTGGCTGAGGCATGATGGGAAGTTAGGTTTTCTTTCTTCGGTCAGTACGGTGACGCATCCACTTTTTCCACTCCTCGAGCTTGGCGGGTGATGATGGCGCGTGTCTCCAGACGCGAACTGTTCTTTGAGTTTCAGCAACCCATTGAGTTTCAAGTACCCAAGGCGAGGGTCCGTTCGAGTCATCGTACTTTGCAACGCCAGCAACGTTCCCAATTGAAACGTTGCTGCTGTTCGGTGGATTGAAATTCTGTGGCGTGTTTGACATGGTGATTTGTACTTTCTCCGAGTTACTGCGATCTTCGCGTAAGTCTTTGCGAGTCCGACGCCTTCAACGTGACCTGGCGGTTATTCACTGCGCGGTTGATCTTCTTAATGACCTTGGTCAAGTTGTCGGGTGAGATCATTCCCTTGACGGCAACGTGGACGTGCGTGTCGCCTTCTCCGCCGCCTGAACTGGACCGTCCTTCTGGCTGCATTTGCGCATTCATCTTTTCGGCGAACCTTTCCATGTGCGCCTCGAGATCGATCGGCGAGCTTCCTGCCGGCGATGCAGCGGCAACGGCCGCGGCCGGTGCTTGTGCGTCGGACGCAGCGCGCAAGGTTGGCTGTGAAAGCAGCCCGCCGAAATTCGCGGCAAGCGCTTCCATGTCTGGCATCTCGCGTGGGATCGACGGTGCGTTGAAATTGAATCCTGGTCTCTCGCCGGCGGAGGGCGGAGCGATGTCGAGTGGCGGCTTTTCGCTGGGCGTCTGCACTCCGGAACTGAATCCCGGTTTGGCGCTGGTCGACGGTTGCCCCGAACTGAACCCAAGACCCTCATAACTCGCGCGCGGTTCAGAGAAACCAAAACCTAAAGCCTCGCCCACTGTCGAAGGGCTGGAGGCCTCGAAGTCGAGCTGCTCGCGCGCTGAGGGCATCGCGAGACTGAATCCAGGTTTCTCAGGCGCCGAGGGTTGTCCCGAACTGAATACCGGTTTGTCGCCTGGATATGGTGTATCGAACTTGAAGCCCAGTGCCTCGCCTACAGTGGGCGTGTTCGCGCTGAAATTCTGCTTCTCGCTGACCGAAGGCTGAGCATCGAGGAAATCGGCCTTCTCAGTTTCCGATGGCTGCGAGGACGTAAAGACTGATTTCTCCCCGGGCGCCGGTTCTCCCGAAGTGAATCCGGCAGCCTCACGTGCTGATGGCACAGACGGCGCAAAAGTGAAATCGGACTCCTTGCTCGAGCTCGCCAGCTCAGGCGCTGAAGTTACCGCAACGGGTGACGGTGTAGGCGTCGCGGAGGAAAATTCTGACTTCGCACTTTGCGAAGATTCCCCACCGGGACTGAAACTGTGTTTCCCACTCTCTGAACCCGAGCTTGAAGTGAATCCAAGGGCCTGGCCCACCGTGGCGGAGGGCGATGATGCTATAGGTGGGACGGATGCCGTACCGGGAGCAGATGAGAACTTAGATTCCTTACTCGGCGAGGGCTCTCCACTGGGACTGAAAATTGCCTTCTCGCTCGCAGAGGATGCCGCGACTGGAAGAGGAGCGACATCACTTTTTTGTGATATCGAAGGGGAAAAACTTGTAACCCCAAGCGCTTCGTCCACGGTCTGAGGAGCGGAGCTCGCAAATTCTCTGGGCTGTCCTGCAGACGATTCGCCGAAGTGAAATCCGAGCGCTTCACCAACCGTGGATGGACTAGATTTAAAGCCCGGGGCTTCGATCTCCCCCGGGGCGGCTGTGGTGAAGCCCTGCCTTCCGGTCGCGACGGATTCCGAACTCGTAAACTCTCTTTGCGCGCTGATGGATGGTGGCGATGAACTGAAGCCTAGCGCGTCACCTACCGTTGGTGAATTTGGCTTAAATTCCGCCGGCTGGTTCGTATCCGAGGTCGGTGTCGGCCCGCTGATTCCCGGCTTATTGTCGACGTCCGGAGGTGTTGCTGCAAAACTAAATTCTGATTTGTCAGAGAGAGATGGCGTACCCCCAGGGAGCATCTCTGACTTTGTGGCAGGAGAGGATTCAGTCGTGCTGAACCCCTGTGTTTCGCCACTTGTCGAAGGCGTTCGGAAATCGAAGCCCGATCTCTCGGCTGGGGATGCGTCAACCGATTGCGAAAATTCTCTCTTCTCTGCAGGCGGCGAAGATACGGACGTAAACCCGAGTGCCTCTCCTACGGTCGGAGTCCCAGAGCGGAAGCCATGGTTCTCCCCAGCCGTCGCTTCTGCAAACTGAAATCCTGGCGCTTCGCCCGTTGCCTGATCTGCAAAGTTAAATTCCTTCGACGGGTCCCTTGTGCCGGTGAGGGCTGCGATCGCCTTGGTCATGCGATCGATGGCATCGGAATCAATGCCCTGCTGAGGAATGTTCTCGCTCTGTCCTCCGGGCGCGAGGGCTTTCGAGATGCGATTCATCGCCTCCGGGTCGGAGAGCGGCAAAATTGCTTCATCGGCCTCCCCGCCGGACGGGCTGTCTCCCGCCATGACGTCGGGAGAGATCATGGTGGGTTTTGAAACCACGCCGCCCTCGGCCAGTTTCGTCACGCTCGTGGTCTGATTCGAGCCTCCGCCCCCAGCAGAAGACGCGGTTGTCGTGCCCACGTTCGGACCTTGTTGCTGCGCGGCGCCGCTGCCTCCCCCTCCCCCGCTTGATAGTCCTGACATCACGCCGGAGATGGCTTCGAGCGCGGCCGCTGCGGCAAACTCTTCCGCCGCGGCTCCCGGATCGGTCCACATGTTTCCGATCGCCAGCGCCAGGTAGTACTGCGCCCAGTGCTGCGCCATCTGCCCAAGCATGCTGAGCGTGGCTTTCTCCATCGCGGCGCCGAAGGACTCCTGCCCCTTGATGACGGCGGCCATCGCCGTCGAGAGCGAATTCATCATCGTCGTCGCGGCTTCCTGAACGCTTGTTTTCAGCTCGACCATGTCCCGATTGACTTTCGGGAGTTCCTGGCTCTCCTGGTTGAGGACAACCTGCTGTTGCTTCAGTGCCTTGATGTTCAGGTCGATCGCGGTCGTGTCGAGGCCCTGATCTTTTGCGAGTTGCAGCATTTGCTGCGCGGCGAGGAGTTGGGCCTTATTGACGAGCAGCATCTGTGCAAGCAAAGCTTTGTCGCCCGTGGTGACTTGCTGGGTGGCCTTCTCCAGCTGTTGTAACTGCCGGACATTCTGCTCCATGGCGGTCGTGTCGGCGCCATGCGCTTTCGCTTCTGCAAGCACGGCCTGCGCTTCGGCGAGCGCGGCCTGCACGTTCTTCAGCTTCTGGGCCTGGGTGATCTTTCCGCCGCTCGCCTCTTTCTCCAGCGCCTTCTCATTCTCTTTCAGCGCCTCGATTTCTTTCTTGATGGCATCGGTGTTGGCGCCGCGCGCCTTGGCCTGCGTCATCTCGGCTTCGGCGGCCAGGAGCGCGGCCTGATTCTGTTTCAGTTGTTCAGCAAGAGCCTGCTGGCCATACGCCATCGCTTCGAGCAGGGCCTGCTGATAGTACTTGCCGCCCGAGGCCAGCATTTTGGAATTGTGGGCAGACTCTTCCGACTCGCTCTGCGTATCGAATTTCTCCTGCGTCTCGACCAGCTCGGCCCCGGTGTTGGTGTAGGCGGTTTTTACTTTATCGAGATTCGCTTGGAGCTCCGCCAATTGCGCCGGCGTAACCGTGAACGGATTAGCCTTGGCGTAATCGACCTTCCCCTGGGCCGCATCCATCACCGCTTTTTCTTTGGCCAGCTGATCGGTGAGGATCTGGATGGCGGCGTTCGCTTGTTCCTGCTCGAGGAGTTTCAGACGATCGTCTTTCTGCTCCTCGCTGATCAGGTGCATCTGGGCAAGCCTGGTGATGGCCGCTTCCTGATCCTTGTAATACGCGGATAATTTGTCTTCGGCGAGCTTTGCTTGCGCCTTCTGCAGCTCCTCTTCGGCGCCGGTTAGTTTCTCGACGGCTTTCTGCGTGGCTTCGAATTCTTTGGCGACGTTCGCCTCGATTAGGTGGCCGTATTCCTCAGTGATTTTGTGAATGCGCTCGCGGCCTTCATCCATCGCTTTATTCAGGGCCTCTTGAGCTTCACGGTGATCTTTTTTTCGAAGCGTGACGAGTTCTTCTTGTGACGCCTCCGCCTTCTGCGCCAGCTCCATCGCCGCGGCTGAGCTCTTCTCCTCTATCGCGGCCTTGGCTTGCAGCGCCAGTTGAGAACGGGCCGCATCACCGGATTTTGCATAGCTGTCGGCAAGAGCTCGCTGTGCGGAAATCTGTTGGGAGGCCTGCGTGCGCACTACTTCTGCGGCCTGCTTGTAAATCCGAGTGATCGCCTGCAGATAGTGTTCATGGGCGATTGCAGCAGATTGAGTCGCCTTCGCCTCGGATGCTTTTAATGTAGCTAGATCAATCTCGTGATTTTCAAAAGCAGTGTGTTGAGCGCTGGCGAAATCTTGGATGTTCTCCAGTTGATCGTCGAGTGCATGTTTTGCCTCTCCTGACTGGCGAGTCGCCTCTTTGCCCGCTGCACTGGCGGCTTCAGCAATCTGCTTCAGGTGTGCTTCAAGCGAGGTGTTGTCGGCTTCTTCGTGCTCGGTCTTCTGAGCTTCGGTGATTGCGTTCTTGTAAGCCTCCAGCCGTTTGATGGCTTCATTGAATGCCTGGATGGCGCGCGGGTCAGGCCCAGAGTTTGCTCCTTCGTTCACCGCAGCAGCAGCGATTGCGGCCTGTTTCTGCTGCTCTTCCAGTTCCTTTAATTTTGTCTTGGATTCGTCAATCCCTTTATCGACGGCCTTCATCGCATCGGCAAAAGCCTCGGGCGTGCGCACGGAGAGCGCATCATTGACAGCTTTTCCGATTTCATCGAATGTGTTCTTCGCTTCCTCCGCGCCTTCGAGGCCGAGGAACATCTTCGAGAACCAGTTGCGATCCATCTTCTCGAAGGCCTTGTCGGCTTCTGCTCCCAGCTTCTCCAGTTCGCCATCGAGTTTCGCGAGGCTCTGATTGTTGAGGAGCTGCAGCTTCAGCCGCAGTGCTTCGAGCGGATTGTTGGTCAGTTCTGCGGTGTGCTCCCCGGCCTTAAGAAGATTGTCGTCAAGTGCCGCGAACATCTGCGCCTGAACCTTGTCGACCGCCTCCCATGCTTCCGCAATTGCACTGGCAGAATTGGCGAACTCTTTTATTTTCTCGATGCCCTGCACCAGCGCATCCAGTAAGAAAAGAACAGCGGTTGCCGTAAATGCCGTGCTCAGAGCGGCTCCGACGCCCGGCAACTCGGCGACGAAATTGCGCACATGTCGCGGCAGGTGGATGTCGAACATTTCACCCAGTAAGCCAGCTTCGCCGCGTGCCTCTGCTATAGCCTTGCGCGATTCAGCAGATCCCTCCACAATTTTGCGAGTGAGTTTGTCGAAATTCTCCCCGGCATAATCCATGTTGTCGCCGGTCGCATCAAGTTCATCTCCTAATTGAGAGACACTGGCCGCAGCTTTCCCCATGGCGGCCGCGGCCTGTTCAGGTATGCGCTGAAATGCGGCGTCGAGATCGGTAGTCGACGCGACAAAGCTGAGTACGCAATCTCCAACCGACAGGCCGGCACTAGTGTCGACTGTATCGCTCATTTGGTTACTCCCAAGCTTTCTGCTGCATGTGGTTCACTGCTTCATAAAAAAGTGGAGAGGGCGAGGAATCCCCTCTCCACTTTCGAAGCGCGGCATCGCTCCTGCGGGATCCGTGCGCATGCGCTTCACAATCGTTATCGGGAGTTGAAGTGCACGAGACTCCGTGCTCACCACTCCGCCATTTCAGATCTCTGAGAAAACTCGCGCTTGCGCGTCGCTCAGTCCCAGCAACTTGCCGGCGTTTTGCAACCTCTGCCGCGCCTCACTGACATCACCCACCGCGGCTTCTACGCCGGCGGCAATTTTTGCCTCTTTTTCGTTAAGGCCGAGCGCGACGTACGATTCCACCAGGCGAGTGCTGTCCGCGCCTTGATTCTGCGTGCCCTGATAGCCGAGCTTCCGGATGTATTCCTTCTCCTTAGTGATCGCGGCCTTGACGATGCTGATGTCGGCCTTCTCGGTGATAGGAATGCTCTTGCGAAGACGTGCCTGCGACACTGGAGGCAACCCAGAATCATAAAGGAGCTGTGCGACTGTGGACTTCCCGCCGGCACCGCGCAGTTGGCGAATTTCTTCCGCCTGTTCGTGGAGCTGCATTTCAAGAGACTTCATTTAAGTGTTGTTCTCCTGACGCAACCGTACCTCCAATGTGGCTCCGCAAGGGCATTAATCGCGTAAAGCCAGCGTCCTGTGCGGCTTGCCTGCTTTTCAGTCGTTTGAATCAAGGCCATATAAATTCAATCGATTTCAAACGCCCCTGTGTTCATGCGCCTTCCAGAAATGCATTCAAAGCTCAGAAGTGCCTCATGAGCGCATAAGTCCCGTTGATTCTGCGGCGTGCCTGTTTATAAACGGCACAACAGCTTTCAAAAATTTCAAACGCGTTGAAGCTAAGCGCTGATTGCCCCCCAAAAGAATCAAATGAATCAGAGCGGACGACCTGTGTTCATGCGCCCTCGCTTTGAAAAAACGAAAGAATCAAGTTAATCAGGAGCTCAGCGCGTGGTCTTCAATCGCGCCGTTAGGTGGCAACTAAGCGACTTACGGGACGAAAGGGGTCGCGACGCACTCCCGTCACGAATGAAAAAAGAATCAACAATGTCCCAGAATTTCGTTCTGGGACATCACATGGGACTGCGGCAGCGGTCATCGCTCGAGGCTTCGTCGCGCCAGTCGAAGCGGGAAGATTTGTGCTGAGCCTCGCGCATTCAAAGAATTCAAAGATGCGGCATGCCGGGGCAACTGCGGCTTACTGCATAGCAGCGAAGGGAGTTGCGGGGGAAAGGTTGCGCCAGTTTCTATTTTGAATAGCTAATTACGATTCAAAGGATTTAACGGTACACGATAAGGTAAAGCCGGACACTGTTGGTCGATCACAGAGCGGCGTGCCCGCATCGATCCATCGCCGCAAACGATCAAGGGCAGTGGAGCTTTTTCGCCTGCGCGATCGCGGCTGATGCGTCGGCATCCGTCACCTTTAAATAGGCGCCGGTGGATGAAATGCTCTTGTGTCCGAGATACTGTCGGACGTTCTCGATGCCTGCCGAATGAATGGTGTGCATGGCTATCGTCGCTTTTAGAACGTGCGGGTGAAGCTTGCGGGTCGGAAGTCCGGCTGTCTCTCCGTGTTCGCGGATGAGTTGAAAGAACCGTTGCCGCGTGAGCGGGAAAAGTCTCTCATCGCCATTAAATCGACGAGCGTATTCCAAGAGTCCGGCACGCTCGTTGAGAAGAGGATTGTCATCGTCGACCAGAGGCTGAACCGTGCGCATGCTGCCCTTCGCCCGGGCCACCGTCAGGTGATCGTCCTGCACATCCGAGGCGCAGATGCCGCGGTGGAAGTATCTTTGTTTCAGTTTTTTCTTTTTGTCGATGCAGCGCACGCGCCAGCCGCCGCAGACCTCACTCGCCCGCAGTCCGTGCTGATACGCGACCAGAATCATCAACCAGTCGCGAGTCCGTTTCGCCTTCGCAGCGCCTAAGAGAACGAGTAATTCGGGCTTTGAAAAGCTCTCCACTATACAAACCTCTTGTGATTACTAAGCGATTGGTCGATCACAGTAGCGGCGTGCCTGCATCCATCCACCGTTTAACGTCATCCAGCTCCCATCCAAAATGTGCGGCGATCGCTGAGGGCGACCAGTTCCGCTGATAAGCACAGATGGTTGCGGCAATGCGCCGCTTTAGTTCGAGTGGTTGTTCGTCGACCCTACGGGCGGAGCGCTCCGCCCGCCGATCCAGATCGCGGACAAGACGCCGCTCACGTCGCGAACCCGATCGCATGGCCGCTTGGTTGAGTTTGAGTCTGATCGATTTCTTCACTGACTCAGAGACTAGGCGCTCGCCAGCGGGAAAGCATGTTACGTGAGATTCGTGCGAATAACGTCGCGGGACCACCTTACTTCGTGAATTGCTCGCAGCTCTCCCGAGTGATCCGCAGTTTTCCGACAAGACCGTGTACATTCGGTGTACAAAATGAGCGCAATTTAAGCAACTTTAATAGCTCCTCCAAGCGTGAAATGTGTAACTTGCTGATATCATTTACTGTTGAGCAGTTCGAGCAGAAATAATGTTTCCACGCCTCGTCTACGAATCATTTCGCCACCAGGCACGACGTAAACTTTTAGCCGGAATCGCAATCACGCTTGGAGTTGCAGTTGCGACTGCTATGATCGCGGTCACCACTGACATCGGCGACAAGATCAACCGCGAACTGCGCAGCTACGGCGCAAACCTGGTGGTTACTCCACAAGAAGACACGCTTGATGTCGAAGTTGGTGGAATCAATCTGAAGCCGCCAAGCGATGGCACGTTTCTCAACGAGGCGGATCTGCCTAAAATTCGCGGCACTTTCTGGCACCACAATATTGTAGGGTTCTCTCCCATGCTGCCCGTGACCGTGAAAGTGGGCGGCTCTCGGCCCTCAGCGAGCAAGTCGCAGGATGTCACGCTAGTTGGCACTTATTTCAATAAGGCGCTTCGATTCGGCAAAGAAGATTTCACTACTGGAGTGAGGATCACGCATCCCTGGTGGAAGGTCTCGTGCGGCGATGGCAATGGCAGATAATCCGCAACTTGCGCATGGCCAGATGATAACTCGCAGAATGTTCTGCTCGGCGAGCGCCTGGCGACGAAGCTTCAGCGGAAGGCTGGTGACACCGTTGAGGTTTCCGGTCGTCAACTCACTGTGACTGGCGTTTTATCCACTGGCGGTGCCGAAGACGATCAAATTGTTGCGCCGCTCGCAGTAGCTCAGGAAATTCTTGGCAAGACCGGGTGCTGTGCGCCGCGTCTTTGTCAGTGCCATGACAAAACCCCCAGACGCGCTCTCGGCTCGCGATCCGAAGACGATGACTCCCGAGGTTTACGATCGCTGGTATTGTTCGCCTTACGTTGAGTCGATTGCTTATCAGTTGCAGGAAGTGATTCCGCACTCGCATGCAGAGCAGATTCGGCAGGTCGCTCAGAATGAAGGTACGGTGCTCTCGCGCATCAAAGGACTGATGCTCTTGATCACATTTGCGGCGCTTTTAGCTTCCGCTCTGGCGGTTTCCGCGGCCATGGCTACGGCGATTTATGAACGGCGCGTCGAGGTCGGGTTGATGAAGGCCCTTGGCGCTGGGAATTTTTCCGTCTCTGCCATCTTTTTTGCGGAGGCGTTACTGCTTGCTATCGTCGGCGGCATTGTTGGATTCTCCGCCGGAGCGCTGCTTGCTCATCAAATTGGCCGATCGATTTTCAACTCGCAGATTTCCATTGAGCCTGTGCTCTTCCCTATCATTATCGCAATCGCGGTTTTTGTGACCTTTGCTGGAAGCGCCGCTGCCATTCGACGCGCAGTAAAATTCGACCCCGTCTTTGCCTTGCGAGGTGAAGGATGAGCTCAGACTTGCTGAAACTCCGCTCACTCCTTCGAAAGTTGCCGATCGACGCGCTCTGGCAGCGCACAATTCGCCTTCCGTATCGATGTTTGGGCGCATGCTTCTTCGTGCCGCCGTGCTTCGCCGCAAACGTGCTGCTTCCGCGCTGCTGGCCATGATCGTCGCTGCCGCCGTCGCCACCGCAATGATGAACCTATATGTCGATGTGCAGGCGAAACTCCGCACTGAGTTTCGAAATTATGGCGCTAATGTAGTGATCGTCGCGAAGGATGGGCAATCGCTCCCTGCAGATGCGTTGGTCCGTGTGGAATCCGCTCTCGGGGCGAAGACGCTGGCTGTTCCATTCTCCTACGCTGTCGCGCGTACGAAGGACGGACAATCGGTGGTTGTGGTGGGGACTGACTTTAATCGCGCGCGGCAGTTGAATCACTGGTGGAAGGTGAGCCATTGGCCTGATGCGCCAGGCGAAGCACTGGTTGGGATGCGCGCTGCCAACGCAGTGACCGCTAAAGCGGATGCCCGCCAGCCATTTGAACTTACTTTCCAGAGCAAGGCCATCGAACTTGCTGCCCGCGGGCCTCCTGCAGACTGGGGCTGGAGAAGACAGCCGTATTTATCTTGATCAATCTGAATTCGAAAACTGGACCGGCCTTGCGCCTTCGACCATTGAAGTGGCTGCGAACGGAACTGCCGCGGAAGTGGAAGCATCAATTCGGAAGCTCGCACAGCTACTGCCCACGGCCGAGGTTCGTCCCGTCCGCCAGATCATGGAAGGCGAAGCCAATGTGCTCAATAAAACTCGTGCCACGCTTTACGCTTCGGCTACGCTGGTTGTTTTAACTTCGGCTCTTTGCGTTCTCGCCACTCTGATTGGTTGGGTCTTCGATCGTCGCCGCGACTTTGCCATCATGAAGGCTCTGGGCGCTTCGGAACGTCTGGTCAACGGATTTTTTGCGGCCGAAGCTGCGGCGCTGGGCGTTTTTGGCGCGATTCTTGGCTTCTTTATCGGCATTGGAGTCGCTGCGTGGATTGGGCGAGTCAACTTTCATGCACCTGTTGTGCCGCGTTTTAGCGTCTTTCCCTATGTGCTCGCGGGGAGTGTTGCAGTGGCGCTAATCTCCGCGATTCTGCCGATTGTTCTGCTGCGGCGGGTGCAACCGGCTATTATTCTTAGGGGAGAGTAGAAGGTGAGATCAGGATGATTCGGCTTAACAACGTCACCAAGAGTTATCCCGCCAGAGCGGAAGAGAATAATGGCGGCGGCAATCTCATCAAGTGCGCTCGATGACATCACTGTCTCCATCGCGCCCGGCGAGTGGGTCGCGATGATGGGTCCGTCCGGTTCAGGCAAGAGCACCATGGTTAATCTCATCGGATGCCTTGATCGCCCCAGCAGCGGCGAGATCTGGCTTGATGGACAGAACGTCGCCAGCCTCAGCGCCTCTGATCTCAACCACGTCCGCGCGGAAACTATCGGCTTTGTCTTTCAGCAATTTCACATGATTCCTTATCTCACGGCGGTTGAGAACGTCATGCTGGCGCAGTACTTTCACAGCATGACGGACGAAAAAGAAGCTCTTGAGGCTCTCGAGCGCGTCGGACTCCGAGACCGCGCCGGCCATCTGCCGTCGCAGCTCTCCGGAGGCGAGCAGCAGCGGGTATGCATCGCTCGCGCTTTGATCAACGATCCAAAGATTGTGCTGGCTGACGAGCCTACTGGCAATCTCGACGCCGCAAATGAAGAAATCGTTCTGCGGCTTCTGCGCGAACTCCATCAGCAGGGACGTACTATTGTCATGGTCACGCACGATCCCGTGGTTGCGCGACTGGCCGATCGGCGCATCGAATTGCACCATGGAAAGATTGCCGCCCAGGAAGTATTTTCCATGGCTGACGACGAGCAGTTCGACGAAGTGCTGGAAGAATTATTTGCCCTCGAGGAGCATGGGCAACTCGCCGAGATTGGACGGATGGAAGTTCACGGCGCTCTGCCGGTATCGATCGCAGTGGAAAAAATGGCTTCCATGGGGCTCGTGTCGACGCGCCCGCATCCGCCGGAAACGCATGAACACAAGCCTTTCGTCAATCCCTGTCACGATGCGCTGAAGCCCGCCGGTGTTTCAATTGGTGATGGGCAGTCGATCGTCGAACTCACGCCACGCGGATACCAGCGGGCCGCCGACATCATTCGCCGTCATCGTTTGGCCGAGCGCCTTTTCACCGATTCGCTCGCCATGGACAGCGAAACCGAAATCGAGCAGCAGGCCTGCAAGTTCGAGCACATACTTTCGCCCGAAGCGACCGACAAGATCTGCACCTTCCTCAACCATCCCTTGACTTGCCCGCATGGCGCCGCAATTCCTCCAGGGCCATGTTGCGGACGGCGCGCCGAACCCAGGCAAACGGCTACCGCGCTATCGGAACGGCGTTAACTTTTTCACTTCAATTTCGTGGTGACGGGGCTCTGGCCCGTCCAAGCCCGTCCAAGCGAAAGAGTAGCCACACACTCCCTACTTCTTTCCGAAAAATTTTCCAAATCCCAACCGCAACTCCACGGTATTTACTCCCGGGATTCGGCACCGTCAGTCCAGCATTCGAAATGTGGAGATAGCGGATATCGAGCGACCATGCATGCTCACCAAAAAAATACATTCCTAACGCCGCGCCAGGCGTGAAATTTATAGTTGAGGTTCCCCGCGGCACATCATGCGACGTAAACAGCACGCCTCCATTCAATTCGAGGAATGGAGCAACGTGGCCTCGCGTCGCAAAGATCCACTTGAACCCAACCGGATTAACTCCAGCGCCATATGCGGTATTTGTGGGCTGGAACACGACAAACGCGGGCACCGCATCGACCGCGAGTTCGAACCTTCCATTGAGAAAACTGGGGCCGTGCGGCTCGGTCAATATCCAGCCATAGCGAACGCCTGCGTTCCAGACGCTCGTATCCTTCGTACCGCCGGGAACGGACCATCCGCCGCCAGTCCAGACTTCGAGTTCGTGACCGCCCTCTTCAGGCCGATCCTGTGCAATGGCAACAGAACCGGCCGCAAACATAACTAATAAGAATGTCAATGAACGAAAACTCGCACGGCGCATGAATCTTGTCATAGAGTCTGGTAAAGATGAATAACGCAAATCGAAAACCAACGCGAATCCCAACGCGACGCGAATCCTAACAATATGCGAACTGAAGCGCGGAAACAAACCAAACTTATAATCCCAGTCCGCCGTCAACCGCCAGCACCTGCCCTGTAATAAAGTGCGGAGCCGTGGCAAAGAACATCACCGCCGCAGCAATGTCCTCTTTGCTTCCGTTGCGCTGCATCGGAGTCTGTGCCGCCATCTTCTTCATGAATGCCGCCGCGGATTTCTCCCCCAAATCGATCATTCCCGGGGCGACAGCGTTCACCGCGATCTCCGGCGCCAGTGCTTTGGCCATCACCTTGGTCAACATATGCAACGCAGCTTTCGACGAGCAATAATGCGCATTCGTCGCCCAGGGACGGAGTCCACCGAGCGAACCCATATTAATGATGCGACCTTTGCGCTTTCTGAGGTGCGGCAGAGCTTCGCGGGACACCAGAAATGGTCCGCGCGTATTGGAGGCAAAAATCGCGTCCCACTGCGCCACAGTAATTTTCTCGAACTCGGCAGACTCGTAATTCGCGGCGTTATTGATCAGGATATCGACGCCGCCAAGTTCGCTTATCACTTCTTTCACCATCTCGCTGACGCCCTTCTCATCAGTAACATCGCATCGAATAGCGAGCGCCTCGATATCATACTTAGCCAGTTCTCCAGTAAGCGTCCGCGCCTCTCGCGCCGAATCGCGATAAGTAATTCCGATGTTGGCCCCATTTGCGGCAGCCGCTAAGGCAATGGCCCGCCCTAACCGTTTCGCGGCTCCAGTTACCAGCACCGTCTTTCCAGAAAGTATCTCTCCGTTCGCGCGCATCCTGCCTCGTTACCCCGCGATTCTATGCCGTCTTACTACGATACTTAGTATATTGGAAACCTTGCACCGAAACTGCTACACTCCCTGCCATGGCTGAGCCTCGGCAAGTCATTGTCTACTCCCGTAAAGGATGTCATCTCTGCGAGATTGTCAAGGAGAGCATCGTCAAACTCCATAAGCGTGGCGGGTTCACGTGGCAGGAAATCGACGTGGACTCCGACTCCGAGATCCGGCGGCTTTATAACGATGAAGTACCTGTAGTCTTTATCAATGGCCGCAAAGCATTCAAATATCGCATGAACGAGAAGGAATTTCTGCGAAAACTAGCTGCTTAAGCTAGGCTCGCATGAACCATCGACATGTTTGAACTCAATTTAGACCTGACGACGTGTAGGCACTAAGTCAGCGCGCATGCTTCCAACTTCAGGGCTCTCCTACTACAATTTTCACGATGCTGCGTACCGAGCTTTACGCTGATCCTACCGATCTCTTTGTCCACGATGTTGTGCTGCAGAGTTGCCGGCAGAATCCGAGTAAAACAGCTCTGGTTGATACCTCCTGCGGCCGCCGTTTCACGTTCGCAGAATATGGCAGTCTGGTTGAATCCCTTGCTCGCGGCCTTATCTCATCGGGCCTTGCACCCGGAGAAGTAGTCGCGATCTTCCTCCCTAACTCATGGGAATTCGCCGTGACCTACCACGCTGCCACGCTTGCCGGTGGCATTCCCACGCTTCTCAACCCCGCTTATCGCGAACGCGAGATCCGCTATCAGCTGGAAAACTCGGACGCCGCAATGCTGATCACCGATGCCCCACTAATCGAAAACGTAAACCTCGCGGGACTTCCCGCCCTGCGTCGCGTCTTCACTACTCGAACCGGGAAGCCAGGCTGCGAGAATTTTGCGAGCTTGTTGCGGACCAGTTCTGCCAGATTTCCCGAGGCGGCTGCGAACTCGCAACAAACCCTCGCTGCACTTCCCTACTCCAGCGGGACCACTGGGCTGCCGAAAGGTGTCATGCTCTCGCACCATAACCTGGTTGCCAATGTCTATCAGGTTCTCGGCCCGAATGCCGCGCCCTTCACGCCCGATGACGTCATGCTTTGCTTCCTGCCGCTTTATCACATCTACGGACTTACCGTGGCGCTGACTCTCTCGCTAACGCTTGGTTCTACTCTCGTTCTCATGCCGCGCTTCGATATGCAGAAGTTATGTAGCCTTCTAACTCAGGAAGGTGTCACGATGATGCCGGTAGTGCCACCCGCCATCAATGCGTTCTGCCAGGCAGCCGAAGCCGGAATTTTTCCCAAGGACAATAAAGTGCGCTGGATTAAATCCGGCGCTGCGCCTCTTGCCCCGGAACTCGCGCGGCGTATGACCGACCTGACTGGCATCCTCGTAAGCCAGGGATACGGCATGACGGAAGCGTCACCGGTGACGCATGTTGGCTTTTGCCAGCCGCCGGAGATGTATCGTCCCGCTTCAATCGGGCAACCGCTGGCGCGCACCGAATGTCGCATCCTGAATCTAGATGGAAACGAGGCCGCCACGGATGAGGCCGGCGAGCTGGCCATGCGCGGACCGCAAATTATGCTTGGCTACTGGAAGGATCCGCAAGCTACCGCCGCTGTTCTTCGTGACGGCTGGTATTTTTCCGGCGACATTGTCCGCCGCGATGCCGAGGGCTTCTATTATGTTCTCGATCGCAGCAAAGAAATGATCAAGTACAAAGGCTTCCCGGTTGCGCCGGCCGAAGTTGAAGCGCTGCTGCTCGAACATGCAGCAGTTCGCGACTGCGGCGTGGTTGCCAAACCCGACGCGGCTGCGGGAGAAATCCCCTGCGCCTTTGTCGTTCTTCGCGACGGATTTGTTGCCTCTGATAGGCTCGGCAAAGAACTCTGTGGCTTCGTCGCCGACCGGCTCGCTCATCACAAGCAGCCGCGCGAAATTCACTTCGTAGAAGCTGTCCCGAGAACGCCATCGGGCAAAATTCTGCGCCGCGAACTGCGCAAAACCTTCGCTTGATTAATGGATAATTTCTGCTTCTCCGTAAAATAACCGAACCTCGATGACCCCTTTCCACGTTTGTCGCCAATCCCGCTTTCCGCAACAAGCGTCGCAGCGTGCTGACGGCCCTTAGCATCGCGCTCCCGCTGCCTCGGCTCTGCATCTGGCGCAGTTTTTATATCGATAAAGGAGCGCATGACTCTGCGCTCCCCATCATGGCGCTCCACAAGGTCTCGCTCGCAACCGGAGCGATTCTGTTCATGGCGCAACAGGGAATTGGCTTGCCGGTATCGATGCACATGATCGCCGCGACCACCGGCGTCGTTTGGCGGTCGCAATTCTGGTTGGAGTTGTCAGCGGGTTCATTCCCTCCTACCGTGCATCGAACGTTGGCTTGTCGATACGCTGCGCCACATCGGATGAACTGCAGGACACGTCTTGGCTTCAGTTTTTCGCGACGGCTCGTTGTTACTCGCCAGCCTCCCAAGTGCTAAACTCACTTGCGCATGCGGACGGACATTCTGCCCCTTTGCGACCAGCACTTCCGCGCCATGGAGCCGATGCTGGCTCCCTACAACGCCGATTATTCCATCGAATTCTTTCGCTGCACCGACAAGCTCTGTCGCCGTTGTTTCGGTGAACGCGTCGGCTACACAACACCAACCCGTGGAAATGCTCCCGTCATTATGTCCAACCAGCCCGTCTGCGATCACCACGGGCGTCCGATGTTTATTATTAGCCTTGACCGCCAGCGCAATCACGTAACCTACGCATGCCCCGAACCCGATTGCAGTGAGCGATTAGTGCGAACATAAACTACAGCGCGCGGACGCTGCTGTCCGCGAAAATCTGACCTCTGCACTCCGTCTTATTCGCCCACCAGCCAGCGATACTGCGCCGCCGTCAACGGCACCACGCTGAGCCGGCCCTGCCTTACCAGCGGAGACTCCGCAAAAGACGCATGGGTTTTGATCTCCGCCAGTGTCTTCGGTTTTGCGATCGCTTTCTCAACTTTAATCTTCACGAGCGGAGTCTTCGGATCGGTCGCCTCCACCGACACCACCGATGCCGTCCCCACCGCGCTTTTCTCGTCACCGGTGTGGTAAATTACCAGCCGCTCTTCGGGCTTCATCTCGCGCAGGTGCTTCACCGCCGCGGGATTCGTCACCCCGTCCCAGATCGTAGTCTTGTCTCGCTCGAGATCTGCAAACGAATACACTGTAGGTTCGGTTTTCAAAAGGTAGTCCATGGCCAGACATTCTATCCTGTTACCGCCGACACTTTCCTTTCACGCCGGATTCACCAAGAATAGAAGCCAGTCGTGACCGAAGCCTGCACCAACCCAGACAGCATCGCCATGGCCAAGGCCATCGACCGCTACTTCAATCTTTCGCTTTATCTACTGGTGCTCACTGGGTTCGGCACTCTCGCTTCCACGGGAGGATTGGATCTTCCGGCCGTCCTTCTCGTGGGATTTGCGCTGGCGCTCCGCGGATTCCAACTTCTTACGCGGCGCGAATTCGCCATCCCAGAGCACTGGACGACGTTGCTGACGCTGATCTACGTCATTTTCTACCTCGCCGACTACTTTTTCCTTTCGCGCAGTTTTATTGGTGCAACGATTCATCTTGTGCTTTTTGCATCGGTCGTCCGTCTTTTCTCGTTGCAGCGTCCGCGCGACCATTACATGCTTGCGGTGCTTTCTTTCTTGATGGTTCTCGCGGCCGCGGTGCTAACCATTGGCAGCGTATTCCTGGTTACTTTCGCTGTTTTCGTGCTCGTTGCAATCATCACTTTTGTGCTGATGGAGATGCAGCACTCAGTCGCCTCCGCGAGAATGCACGTGCGCGACTCCCGCATCCGCGCTCCTGGCGCCGCTTATTCGGAGGTCGCTTCGTCGAGCCGACGCATGGCATTCGGACTACTGGCGATCGCTCCGGCGCTCATGCTGATGATCTTTGCCGGAGGCTTCCTTATTTTTTTCATACTTCCCCGGATTTCGTCGCGCTACCTGAGCGCCTACAGTCCGACTAGCGATGTCTCCACGGGATTCACAGATAGTGTTCAGCTCGGGCGCATCGGCCAGATTCAGCAGTCGAGCGCCGTCGTGATGCATATCGCGATCGATAACGACCTGCAAGGCGCGTATGACTTGAAGTGGCGTGGGATTGCACTGAGCAATTTCGATGGCCAAGTGTGGTCGAATTCCTTTGGGCAAACCCGTTTGCCGCAGGGAGCGGACGGCGTTTATCGACTAGTGTCGTTACTCAATGCAGATCGCGCAACAACAGCAGCAGGTCGGTCGATTCGTTATCGTGTCACGATGGAGCCGATTGGAACCAATGTCTTTTTTCTGGCCGAACGGCCGCAGAGCCTGAGCGGATCGTTCCGGAGTGTGAGCACGGATGCCGGAGGAGCCGTCTATGACATCGATGGCGATCGCCCGATCGTTCTCTACCAGGCGGAATCGCGCATGGCTGACATCGATGTTGACGAGCTTCGCCTCGCCGAAAACGTTTCTCCCGCAAGCCTGCAAGAATATCTGGAGCTACCGCCGCTCGACAATCGTATTTCAAAACTCGCGGAGGAAATTACCACCGCGGCTCCCAGCAATTATGACAAGGCAGTCGCGCTGGAACGCTATCTATCAACGCATTTCGGTTACACGCTCGAATTGCCGCACAGCCATCCGCGGGATCCGATAGCCAATTTTCTCTTCGAGAGGAAAAAAGGGCACTGTGAGTTTTTTGCGAGTTCGATGGCAGTGATGCTCCGATCGTTGGGCATCCCGTCGCGAATTGTGACCGGCTTTCGCGGAGGCGAATTCAATGACCTCACAGGGCAGTACGTGGTGCGCGCGAGCGATGCCCATTCTTGGGTTGAGGCGTACTTTCTGGGTTCTGGCTGGATAAGTTTTGATCCAACGCCGGCAGGGAGCGTGCCTGTGCGAACATTTTGGTCTCGGCTGCAGCTTTATACGGATGCAGCAGCGTCTTTCTGGCGCGAGTGGATCATCAACTACGACGTCAACCACCAGCGCAGTTTAGGGAGGAGTGCAGCTACCAACATACGGCGGACTTTTGATGACGCCCGCCGGTGGATTGAGCAGCAGAATGAGGCTTTGCTGCGATTGGCACGACAGGCGCACGATCACTTCATCAAATTTCCGGAGCAGGCGATCGGTTTGCCGCTTGGAGTTGGACGGCGCTGTTTGTGCTGCTTAATCTTCGGCGGGCGACCAGGGTCGTGCGAGACCGCACCCTGCGAGCTCATCCGGAACGTGCCCCACGCGAATCAGCGGCACTGTGGTATGACCGGATGGTGGACCGCCTAGCGCGACGAGGATGGCGCAAATCGCCGTCGCAAACGCCTCTCGATTTTGTCGCAGCGATACATGAAACGGAGTTGCAGAGGAAAGTCGCCAGCTTTACGCGCGCTTACGAATCCGCACGTTTTGGCCAGTCTGTGGATGATGCTCAACGCCTGCCGGCGCTATTCAAAGAGATTACGGGCGCTGAAACGGCTGGTGCCCGCAAGACGGCAGGCATCGCCTAATCAAGATCAAGAACTTTGAAGACACGTCCGGCCGAGTCGACAGAGTCAAGCGCTTGTCTGCATTGTAGTCGTTGCTAGAAGCGGTGGGCAACACCTACGCCGACATAGTAGTTGTGCTGGCGGCTGTTGTTGGTGGTAACGTTCAGGTTGGGATCTCCAGAATAGAAGTCCCGCGCTTCGAACTTCGCTCCCCATCTATGCCACACCCACACATCCAGTCCAGCTCCGAACTGAACTACGCCTGTATTGCTGCCGGATGCGGCATTCGGATTTTCGTAAAGGGTGACCGGGGCGTAACGGAAGCGACCATAACCGCCGCCAACACTCACCCACGGTGTAACCGAGTCGCCCGAAAAGATGTTCAGCCGCAGAGAAGGAGTGATGAACAACGCGCCGAAGTCTTTCGGTGTGGTCCCGTAGTAGTAGTTCACATTCATCCTCGGGTCGAGGGCCACGGGTACTTCGGCATAGAGACCGAATATGCTTCCCCGTATGAGGAAGCGACTGTAGTCGAATTCGTAGGTTGGCGGATTCCCGAAATGGACCGGCAAGCCGGTACTGGATGCTGTCTCAGTACTGACGAAGCTGCGCCCCGCTGTGAGTGAGACTTCATTCACTTGTGCCGTAACATTCAAAGCGAGAAACAAAATTGAAACCACAAGAACTGCGAGCCGCTTAGCCGGCATCTCTCTCCTCCGGAGTGTGAGGGATGTACCTTTGTTTCAATAAGATTAGCACGCCCTACCCGGTTCGGTGGAAAACATAAACCTTAACACCTTTGTTATTTCTGCGTAAGGGTGCTGCCCTCCCGATTCGAACCCAGGATACGGCGAGGTAGGATGCTAGAATAAAGGTATCTGTTTCCTGCGGTTTATTTTCCCAGTGCCAATAAAGGAAAACACATCTCCGATTCGGGGGCCGGCCGCGCCCGTCAAAATAGGCTTTGTGAGCCTCGGCTGCCCCAAGAACCTCGTCGACAGCGAGGTGATGATGGGCATGCTTGCTCACGCTGGGGCCGATTTAACCCCCAACGCGGAGGATGCTGATGTCATCGTTGTGAATACCTGCTCATTCATCGGTAGCGCACAGCAGGAATCGATCAATACGATTCTCGAAATGGAGCGTCTGAAGACCGGCGGCAAAGCGAAGCGACTGGTTGTGGCCGGGTGCCTAGTCGAGCGCTTTCACGACGAAATTCAGAAGAACATTCCCGAGGTTGATGCGGTCGTCGGCACCGGCGAATTGGAGAAAATTCTGGCTGCTGCGGGTGTTGCGGCGCCCACCCGCGCGCCTTCTCCTTTCAACATCCTCACCTCGAGGCCAGAGGGCGATCATCGTCGCGAGCAGGGCCGCTTCGCGCGTGATTCCTGGGATGGGGCCGTCGCTGACCTGCCCAATTATCTTTACGATGATCAGACGCCGCGAATACTGGCCACGCCCGGTTATTCGGCCTATATCAAGATTGCCGAGGGCTGCGATCATCCGTGCAGTTTCTGCATTATTCCTCAGCTTCGGGGCCAGTTCCGTTCCCGGGGCTTCGAATCGGTTATAGCGGAAGCGGAGCGGCTGGTTCGATCCGGCGTTCACGAGCTTACGCTGATTGGGCAGGACACAACCTGCTATGGCGAGGATCTGGGACTTAAAGAGGGCTTGGCCTTACTACTGGAAAAGCTGGCAAGCATTGACGACCTGCAGTGGATTCGCTTTCTTTACGCATATCCCAACAAAATTACAGGAAAGCTGCTCGACACGATCGCCGCTCATGACAGTATTTGTTCGTATATTGATGTCCCCCTGCAACACGCCTCGGGAACCGTTCTTAAGCGTATGAAACGTGGCGGGGGCGGCGAACTGTTTTTGCGCTCAATTGAAAAGATGCGGCGGGTGATCCCCGGCGTTACGTTACGGACATCATTCATTGTCGGCTTCCCGGGCGAAACCGAAGAGGAATTTGAAGAGCTTTGCAGCTTCGTGAAGGACGCATCCTTTGACTGGATGGGAGCTTTCGGATATTCGGACCAGGAAGGCGCAGGCGCGTTCGATCATGATCAGAAGCTTTCGACCCGAGAGATCGAGGGGCGCCGCAAAACCTTGATGTCGATCCAGAAAAAGATCAGCCGGGCAAAGAAGAAAAAGCTTATCGGCCGCGAGTTTGATTTGCTGCTTGAAGGCGCTTCGACCGAGTCCGATCTATTGCTCGAAGGCCGCACAGCCATGCACGCCCCCGAAATTGACGGCAAAGTTTTCGTCAACGATTATCCTGAAGGAACGGAGCCGAAAGAGGGTGGGTTTTATCGCTGCCGCATTACGGCGGCGCACGATTACGATTTGGTAGCCGAAATTGTTTAAGGCGGAATTCAAAGCTGAGATTGCAGAGGTCACAATCATCCGACAGAGATTTTTCACCTCTACCATCTGACCTCTGACCTCCCGCGATCTCATTATGCCGCGCAAACGCTCTATCAAACTCCGCTGCCCCATTTGCAGGAAGACGACAAAGGCAACGGACCCCGACTTCCCTTTTTGCAGCGACCGCTGCCGCCTTATCGATCTCGGCAAATGGGCGAGTGGAGGGTATGTGATTTCGTCGCCGGTCGCTGATGCGGAAGAAGCTGTCCGGCAGGACAGCCTGGACGACGAGAATGGCGAGTCATGAATGAGGCGTCCGCGATCAGCCATCCGATATCTCCGCCATCGCGACATTCCCCGCTTTGGGCAACTCTTGGTCGCGACATTTTTGGGCATCGGATTCCTGAAACCCGCTCCCGGCACATGGGGTTCGTTGGCCACTGTGATTCTGTGGGCAACGGCCATTCCGCGGATTCCGGTCGCAAATCGCAGCTGGGCAACTATCACTGTGGCAGTCGTTGTGACCCTTATTGGAATTCCAGCCGCGACCCGTGTCTCGCGCGCCTTTGCCCTTAAAGATCCTCAATTCATCGTCATCGATGAAGTGGCGGGGCAACTAACTACGCTCATCGGAGTGCCGCTGGCTTGGAAAACTTTTCTCGCGGGCTTTATACTCTTCCGTATCTTCGATATTTGGAAGCCGTTTCCAATCCGGCGACTGGAGCGACTGCCCGAGGGCTCTGGTATTGTAGTGGATGATCTGGGAGCGGGAATTTACGCGCTAGTCGTCATGCATCTTCTATTGCACTTTGGACTTCTAATGAGGTAGACGCTGAGTTGATATAGTTTGCTCCTGCCGGAATGATTTCATGAGTATCTCCGACCGTTTATTGGGAAAGAAGAACGTCAATGGCAAGCCACATATCGAAGCGGTGGCCCCGGCTTTAGCTTTGCCCGGAGGCGAGGTTCGCATTATTGGAAAGGCGTTGCGGCCGCACGAATTGCGTCGTCCAAGCGTGCACTTTGGCGATGTAGAAGGCTCCGTCTTAATAAGCTCCGACGATTTTCTTATCGCGCGCGTGCCTGAGGGAGCAGCCTCCGGGCCAGTCATTGTGAATACGGGCGGGGTGGACGGCAACGGCCATATCAGCAATCCGCATTCTATTCATGTGGCGGTCCCGGTTGCCGACAATCTTCATCCCGTCACCAACCCGGCGCTCGATCGTGAAGGCAACCTGTATGTGACGTTCTCTGGATCGCGCGGACAGAAGGTTCCTGTGTCGATTTTTAAGATCGACACGAACTACAGCGTTAAGCCCTTTCTCAGCGACATGATGAATGCCACCGCCATTGCTTTTGATCGTGAAGGCCAAATGTATGTTTCTTCCCGGAGTGATGAAACGGTGTATAAGGTTGCGCCAAATGGGACCGTCTCGACTTATGCCGAGGGGATGGGCATCGCGACTGGGATTGCCTTCGATGGCGACGAAAATCTCTATGTCGGCGACCGCAGCGGCACCATTTTTAAAATCGCGCGCGACCGGCAGATTTTCGTCTTCGCCACGCTCGAGCCAAGTGTCTCGGCCTATCACATCGCTTTTGGTCCAAACGGCGACATGTTCGTCTCCGGACCCAGCACTTCGAGCTTCGACAGCGTTTACAAGGTCGATCCGCATGGAACGGTATCGGTTTTTTATCGTGGTCTCGGGCGTCCGCAGGGTTTGGCTCTTGATGTAGAAGGCAACGTCTATGTTGCGGCCTCGCTCGGCGGCAAACGAGGCATCGTGAAGATTACTCCTCAAGGCAAGGCTAGCCTGGAAGTGTCCGGTCAAGGTTTGGTTGGATTGGCATTTGCTCCCGGCAATTCGGCGATCCTAGCGACTAATAGCGCCGTGTACCGGATTCCATGGAACGTCCAGGGACGCCGACTGCTTCCGGATATTTTGTAGTCTCGTGATCGGGTATATAACCTGATGATCGTCAAAGATTGCAAAATTTACCAAGTTGAACCATTGCGAGTCTGGTTAATTTCTTCCAATCTTGGTCAAATCCTCCAATGAATAAGGAAACAGTTGCTCTTCATTTTTGCCTAGTTCCTGGAGCCAATCCCGCAGACCGCGTTCGGCAACTGGAGACAAAGGGTAGAACTCAAACCCAGATTTGGCGTCACTGCTGTGGCGTACGGTTGCTAGCAGTTCGATCGGAGATTCGGGTAAAGGCAGTTCGATCACAACCGTCTCCCCAACGCGAGGCGCGCCGCAAACTAGTGCCGACATTCCTCGCACACTGATATCGAGGCTGACGCCGCATGTAACGAACGGTCCGAAGCGCAGGAATCGCTGCAGCGCTACAGGAATAGTAGAAACATAGCGTGGTTCCCGCCGCCTAACGTGGAACTCGCGAGAAGGGGCCGGCAATACCCGGCTCTTTGCAAACATATCGTGCTCCTTGATCTTGACTTCCTGGTCTCACGACACTTAGTTACACTGCACTTAATTTCACGGAAATTAGCTTCGAGTTAGGACGGCAAACCGCGGCGCCAGCCCCAGCCCGCCTGCAGGCTTGCGCGAATTACGCTCAACAACTCTTCGTTGTCGGCGGGCTTCTGGAAAAAGGCGACGGCTCCCGATTCGAGCGTACGTTTCTCATTACCATCGGGATCGCGCGCCGTAAGAACAATTACAGGAATTACTGATAGTGCCGGGTACTGTTGCAGGTTCTTAAGAACGGAAAATCCGTCGCCCTGCCGGCAGCCCGAGATCAAGGATGATTAGATGTGGCCTTTCCTTTTGAGCCATTGCGATGGCTGAATAACCATCGCATACATTCACGGTATCGAAGTTATTGGCACGCAAACGCAGGCTTAGTGCCTGCCGTAGATCGGGATCATCATCGACAACCATGATCTTTGCGCGATTCATTGGCAGCCCATCGATATCAGTTGGCATTTGTATGGTCTCCTTTTCAGTTGAAGGTTTGTTTTCTCGATATTCCCTGCTGGATAATTTCGGTGACATGATCGGCAACGCCCCAGACCTGTTGTTCGAGTGTTCTCGGATCGCCGACGGGCGGGCTGGGAATCATTTCAGCCGTGACGCATAATGTCCCACTGGCCTTCAACTGAGGCAGCGCTCCAACCTGATCGCGGATGCGGTCCATCAGAATGCCCACTTTCTGCATGTCGGTGGAAGCAACGACGAAAAACGCTTCGGAGTAGCCGCTGGTTCCCAAAGGCGGTAGGACGAGATCTTTATCCACGTAGATACACTGACGCAGAATATCGAGACATTTCTGGCAGGTTTCTTTCCAGCTCCCGCGGAGAGATTTGGAGCGCGGTGTGAGTTCTGCGCGTACGAGGACGATCGACTTCCTCAATTGTCCCTGTTGAGTGATGACCGGAAACATCAGTTTGGCCAAGTAGTAGAGGGGCACAGTGAACGAAAATGTGCTACCGCTGCCGGGATCGCTCGCGACCCATATTCTGCCACCCTGAAGGGTGACAATTTCTCGGGAAATGTAGAGGCCCAGACCGAGACCGGAGCGGTTGTTATCGACGGAGTTCGGGTCTTGGTAGAGACGTTCGAAGACCTGCGGAAGCGACTCCGAAGGTATCCCGCGGCCGCTGTCGGCGACCGATAAATAGACGGCCGTAGTGTCTGTTTCAACTAACTGCCGCTTTCACCGTCACTGATCCCTCGGGTTGCGTGAACTTGATCCCGTTGTCGATAAGGTTGATAAGCACTTCAAGTGTGCGATCCGGGTCGGCATAAACGAGAGGGATTTTGTGATCGACCTCAACTTCCAGCGAAAATATGTTTTTCGGTAGCGCTCGGACGCATCATCGCTACTGCCTGCTGAATCAGTTCGCCAACATCGAGGCAGCGCGGTTCGATGCGCAGCTTGCCGCTATCAGCGCGAGCGGCTTCGAGCAGGTCGCGGATCATTGCAGTGCAGCTGATTCACGCTTCTGAGCACTGTCTTCAGGTGGTCAGTTTGATCAGGCGCTACGGGGCCCGCCAAGCCGTCTAGCAGCAGCGTGACATATTGGTGGATGCACGTGAGTGGAGTGCGTAGCTCATGTGATACATGTGACAGAAAACGATTCTTGAATTCAATTTGCTGTTTGCGGGTAACCTCCAGAGCGAGCAGCAGACCCTGACGTTCCACGGCGTAGCGCAGAGCCTTCTCCAGTTGTTTGCTGGTGACGTCCCCTTTAATAAGGTAATCTTGCACGCCCATGTGGACCGCTTTCAATGCCAGCGCTTCGTCGTCCTGGCCTGAGAGGATCACCACCGGCACGTTCGGAGCCTTTTGCCTGATCTTGCGAAAGGTCTCTGCTCCGTGGCTGTCGGGAAGGTTCAGATCGAGCAGTACGAGTGACGGCATATCCACATCCAGGGAATGCGAGTGCGTCCGAGAGCCGCGGCACGCAGTTCACATGCACGTCAGACTTGCCCTCTACAAGGCGCAAGCGTACCAGGTCAGCATCTCCAGGGTTATCCTCAATCAGCAAGACATGTGCGGGTTCATGATCCATTATTTTTCCTCTCGTGGAAGGCTCGCGGAGCCAAACCAGAAATCCTCAATCGATCGCACGGCCAGCAAGTATCCGTTCAGGTTCCCAGGTTTACTGACATAGCAGTTGGCGCCAAGTTGGTAACTGCGGACAATATCCGATATCGAGTTCGACGTACTGAACACAACAATCGGAACAGTGCACAAATGCGCGTCGGCTTTGATTTCCGACAAGACCGTTTCACCGCTCTTCTTCGGCATATTCAGGTCGAGAATCACCAGGTCCGGACGATCCGCATTCGCGTATTTGCCCGCCCGATGAAGGAACGCCATCGCCTCCTCACCGTCGGGAACATCCTTGATCTGGCTGTGATGCCTGCCCCCGGCCATCGCCTCCCTCGTAAGATCGACGTCGGCCGGGTTGTCATCCACGAGAAGGACCTGAGGCAACTGTTTCATTGCCCGGCTCCCCCCTTCTCATCATGGCGGCAGGCAGGCAAGATAAACCCCACAATGGCGCCTCAAACATCCTCCAACCACCCAAACTCCTCGATAAAAATGCGTGATGATTGGCGACCGTGGCGGCGACAATAGTGCGCTTCACGTGTCGTCCCTGAACACAGCTATCGGCCCCCAGTCAGCAGGCTTGAACTCTAAAGACAGGAAATATCTGGCACGAGACCACAGGCGAGTTCTTCTATCTGGGCATGTACGTGTGGACGTACCTGAGGAGGCCGCGATGAAATATTGATTGAACGAGAACTCAAGAAGTTCGCAGCAATACGGAAGGCTCTCGTCTTGTCGCTGGGGATGAGTATGGTGGGATGCGGTCGCAAGAGGAAAGACGAATTATTTCTTATACACAGTAGGCTGCGGCCCTTTCTCCAGCGTCTCGCGATCCCAGATCATGCCCTCGCGGCTGAAATTCGCAAGTTCAAAATCCTGGGTGAGTTCGAGCGCATCGGTTGGGCAAGCATCTTCGCAGAGGCCGCAAAACATGCAACGGCTAAGATCGTAGGTAAAGTTTATAAGCTCTTTGCGGCGCGTCTTCTCATTACGCTCGCTGGTTACAACGATCAGATTCTCGGGGCATACCAATGCGCACAGATCGCAGGAAATGCACAGACTTTCGTCAGTGTCTGGATTGACGTTCAGCCTCGGCGCTCCTCGGTAGCGCTCGGCTACCTGTGGCCGTTCCAGGGGATATTGCTCGGTATAGATTTCCTTGGGATCCTGATACCGGAACGTCACGCTGAGTCCCTGGATGAGGTCCACCAAGAATACTTTTCGCAGGATGGCAGTGATTCCCATTACGGTATAGGATAGCACTGCCCCGAAGCCATCTGTTGTGAAAGTCCAAAACCTCCGGCGCAGAGCTGCGGTCGAAACCGCGCGCCTGCGCCGAGATTGAGACTTACGAATTACTTGTTGACGATCACTTGCTGACGACCTGAGTCAAAGCCGAGAACTTAACGGCCGGATGACTCACGTCGCCCGGGTAGTTAACCGTGATGGCATGGGAGCCCACTGCGAGAGCCGAGGTTGTGAACTCGGCGACTCCACCTGCTATGTTTGCGGATCCCAGCAACGTGCCGCCCGCGGAAAATGTTACGGTCTCTCCATCCGGGGGCGGTCCTGCGATCGAAGAGAGAGTTGCGGTAAACGTCACCGGCTGTCCCAGGATCGAAGGACTTCCTGACGTAGCGAACTCACCGGTTACCTTGGGAAGCAAGAGATAGCCGCCCTTGTTAGTGGAGATTGCGATCATTCCGAGGTCATTGACCTGCGCGGAGCAAATCTGTTCGCTGGCAGCCAGTCCGGCCAGCGTCGTAAAATTCTGCATTCCCGCAGTCGCCGTCCACAAGAAACCGTTCAACAATCCTTTTCCCGTACTTACAAGATAGGTTCCCACGATCCATCCCTGGCTGTTGATGCTGAGCGCAGAGCTTTCGCCGCCCAGGCTGCCGAGGTCCAGGATTCCTCCAGCTTGAGTCCACGAAAAGGCGTGCAAGTAGCCGCTGGCCGAGGGCCACTGACCGACAACTGTTCCAGCGTCGTTGACAGCCAAGGCGAGAGTGCCAGCCGCACCCAGGTTTACGAGACCGGCGGCCTTTGTCCACGTGAAGCCCAAGGTGTTATTGCTGCCATTTGGAAAATAATATCCAACTACCTGATTTGAGGAATTAACCGCAACTGCCGTGGCGCCACCGACGCTGGAGAGATTCGGCGTAAGATCCTGCATCCCGCCGGCCTGGGTCCAGAGAAATGCGTGCTGCTTATCCGCGCCGTTCAAGGACATCCCGGCCACTGCGCCGGTATCGTTCACCCCAACTCGCTACGCTGAAGTTTCCGCCAAGTGAGCCAAGCCATTGCTCGCCCCCCGCAGTCTGCCAGATGAAAGCCTGAAGATATCCGGTGTTGTCGGGATCCGCCGCGCCGACGACATCGCCCGAGTTGTTGATGAACGACCCAGTGCTGTTCGTCCCGACCAGATCCATACTTTGTGCTCCGATAGCGCTGCTCCACAGCGATACCTGTGTCGAAATGCTAGTACCGGTATTCACCATTACCTGTCCGGCATTGTTAACTGCGATCGGCGAATTGGGACTTGCTCCCGGAACCGTCACCACGCTAAACGCAACTTGCGCGAACGCGAATCCTGAAAACAACAGAACAGATAACGCAACGATCAAAACCTTAATTAGATGTTTCACAGTGTTTCACCCCTTCTGAGGAGCGCCGCTGTCAGTAAGACTGCGGGGGGAGACCCTCCACTGCTGCCACTGTGGAAATGCAAGACTCGCTGCCATTTTTGGCTTATGTGTTGATTTAGGAAATGCCGCCAACCCATGGCGAAGCAGTAGTTTATGGAGACGAATGTTAATGTGAACCAAGCGCGTTTGACGACAGCAGCAGAATTGCGGACCGGAATGGGAACAGAACTTCCCACACTAAAGTGCCATCCGGGCCGCTAAAATAGGCGCCTCAGGTCGATGCGCCCACACGTCCGAAAACGTGGTCTTGAAACCTGACAACTAATATTCTGGTAAACTGATGGGACACAACCCGCTGTCCGCTGACAAATCTGCCGCCGAAGATTCTCTTTCTGATGAGGTTTGGATGGCGGAAGCTCTCCACTGCGCCCAGCGGGCGCTTGAGGCCGGAGAAGTGCCGGTCGGAGCTGTGGTTGTGCGCGAAGGGCGCGTCATAGGGCGGGGATGGAATCGCAACCTTACCGACAACGACCCGACCGCCCATGCCGAAATGGTGGCACTAAGCGAAGCCGGAGAGAAGGTTGGTAATCACCGACTTGTGGGTTGTGAACTGTTTGTGACCATTGAGCCATGCGCAATGTGCGCAGGAGCGGCGATTCACGCGCGATTGCGCCGCTTGGTATATGGCGCCGACGACCCTAAAGCGGGGGCTATCCATTCCATTCTGCAGGTAGTGAACCACCCCAGCCTGAATCACCGCATGGAGGTCAGAGGCGGAGTTTTGGCCGGGCGTTCGCAGCGAGATACTGCAGGAGTTTTTTAGAGCAGCGCCGTTAGCGAATTGGTTCACTCTGTTTGCACCTGACCGGAAATTTTTTACACGACCTCTTGCTAACCGAGGGCAGCAGGTCTACTCTAAGTATAACCTCGGTAACCGAGAGGAGACCTTATGAGCAAGCCTTCGGACCTGATGCAGGGGACTCTGGACATGCTCATTCTCAAAATACTGGCGTTGGAGCCGTTGAATGGGTGGGCCATCAGCCAGCGTCTGAAACAGATTTCCAGCGATGTGCTTGGAGTAAGCGATGGTTCCCTCTACCCTGCTCTCCACAAACTGGAACATCGAGGATGGATTCGGGCTCAATGGAAGTCGAGTGAAAATAACCGTCGTGCAAAGTTTTACTCCCTTACGCAGATCGGGCGGGAAGAGCTCGAAAAAGAAACCGAAAACTGGAACCGCGTCTCAGCCGCGATCTCCGGGATAGTGATGCTCAAGGTAACTTGAGCAAAGAGTTGAGCGAAGAGGCTTTAACCAAGAGGACTGAACATGGACATTGAACAATGGCTCTATTCCCTGCCATTACGCTTGCGTTCCTTTTTCTATCCCAATCAGATGGATGAGGAACTTAAAGAGGAGCTTCGGCAGCATCTTGAGCAACAAATTGAGGAAAACATCGCGAAAGGCATATCGCCGGAAGATGCCCGATACGCCGCCGTCCGCACCATTGGCGGAATCACGCAAATCGAACAGCAATGTCGCGATGCTCGTGGGGGAAACATGTGGAGGACTTTGTTCAGGATTTGCGTTACGGGTTCCGGCAACTGTGGCGCAGCCCTGGCTTTTCAGCGCTGGTTATCCTGTGCCTGACGCTGGGCATCGGCGCGAATACCGCAGTGTTCAGTTGGATTGAAGGGATTTTATTCCGTCCTTATCCGGCAGTCGCGCACCAGGAGCGGCTGTTTGCGCTTGCGGGAACAGCGCGGGGCGAAACGGGAACGACAGCGCTTTCGTGGCCGGACTTCCTTGATTTGCGGAGGAAGCTGCACTTTATGTGAGAGCTCCTTCGTCAGCAAGATCACGGGCAGCACGCTGAGTGTCGGAGACCATGCGGAGAGAACGATCGGAAGCATCGTCTCCGCCAACTATTTCGATGGGGTCGGCGTTCATCCTGTGCTCGGGCGGGGCTTTGAACCGGAGGAGGATGTCGGCAACGATTCCCATCCGGTCGTAGTCATCAGCTATCAGCTGTGGCGCAATCGTTACAAAGGCGACCCGGGAATCATTGGCAAGACGCAGCGCTTTAACAATGTGGCGCACACCATCATTGGCGTCGCGCCTGAGGGATTCTATGGGACTTTCGTGGGCTGGGCGATGCAGTTCTGGGTTCCGGCGTCGATGGAGGAAACTTTCGAGAGCGGCGGATACAAACTGGAGGATCGAGGGGCGCGATGGATCGAAGCTTACGTGCGGCTCAAGCCTGGTGTGAACCGCATGCAGGCGCAGCAGGAAATGTCCGCCATTGCGTCGCGATTGGAGACGAGCTATCCGGCCACAAACCGAGGGCGCGGCATCGGGTTGTGGGCATTGTGGCAGACGCCGTTCAATAACGCCGGCACCCTGCTGCCGACGCTTGAGGTGATGGTGGCGGTGGTTGCTTTTGTTCTGCTCATCGCCTGCGCGAATGTGGGCAATCTGCTATTGGTACGCTCATTCGCGCGTCGTCACGAAATGAGCATTCGGTTGGCAATTGGAGCTAGCCGCATGCGCTTGTTGAAGCAACTTCTCACCGAAGGCCTCATCCTTGCAGCGCTCGGCACAGGCCGGCGGACTGCTGGCGGCATACTGGTGCCGGCACGCGCTGGTGTTTTTGTTACCGGCGCGCTCTGGAGTCGCAATGTACCTGCCCGGCGAGATCGATGGGCGAGTGATGTTGGGGAGCGTCGGCATCTGCCTGATCGTGACCCTGATTGTCGGCCTTGTTCCGGCTTTGCAAACGCGCAACGTTGATCTTGCCGGGCCTTTGAAAGCAGAGTCCGCCGGTGTTGTCGGCGCCCGTGGAAAGGCGTGGATGCGCTCGAGCCTTGATTATTTTGCAGGTTAGCTTGAGCTTCATTTTGCTGGTTGGAGCGGCCTTGTTGCTCGAAAGTCTGCAAAGATTCGAACCACGAGTCCCGGCTTCAACACGACGAGCGTAGTGACGACGGGCGTATCGCTGGTCGCAGCGGGATATGACGTGCCGCGATCAAAAACTTTTCAAGACGAATTGATTGACCGCCTGGGTGTGCTACCGGGCGTGCAGTCCGCCGCATTCGCACGGGTCACGCCGTTGGGCAATGCGACTTTCTCTTCGACGCCGATCTCGGTGGATGGCTATCGGGCTCCGCTTGAGGAACAACCTGCGATTGAGTACAACCAAGTCAGTCCGGGCTATTTCACTACCGTAGGAATCCCGCTTCTCTCCGGCCGCGAATTCACACGCACGGACGATGAAAACGCGCCGCCGATCGCCATTGTCAATCGAACCATGATGAATTTGTACTGGGCCGGTCAGGATCCTATCGGCCGCAGAGTGCAAGTGAACGGCCGCTGGGCACGCGTTGTAGGCGTGGCCGCCGATTCGAAGTATGAGAGCATGCGCGAGACTCCAAGACCATTTTTCTACGTGCCGCTGCGGCAGGATTTTGTACGAGCACCGGCATTGTATATACGCACCAATCAGTCACCATCGCTGCCGAGCGTGCGCGCGGCGCTGATTCGCGAAGTGCATGCTTTGGACCCAAACCTTGCGCTCTACGAGATGATCACACTGCAGGAACAGGTAAACCGCTCGACGTCCCCTCAGCTTGTGGCCGTCACACTGGTTTCGATTTTGGGAGGGCTTGGCGCTTCTGCTGGCTGGCGTTGGCTTGTATGGGGTGATGTCTTATGCCGTAGCACAGAGCTCCCGCGAACTGGCGTTGCGCATGGCTCTGGGCGCGGGCGCCTGGCCGAACTGCTTCGTCTGGTCATGGCGCGTGGCCTACGGCTAACCGCAGGAGGTGTCCTCTTCGGCGCCGCTGCTGCGCTCGCGCTAGCGAGATTACTTGGAGGGCTTCTCTACAACGTCAGCCCGCATGATCCGGGGGTATTTGGATCGGCGCTGGCAGTAATGGCGGCGACTGCACTTTCAGCCTGTCTGTCGCCTGCCTTGCGCGCAGCTCGGACCGATCCTGCGCGTATATTGCGGGATTGATTCTTCCGTACCCGATCGACGCTGGATTAGCACTGTGAAATTCGCTTCATGCGAGTTTTTCTATTTTTGAGCCAAAATTTGCTCAAACTTTTGGAGTAGCACTACGTCTAACCCCCGACGGAATTTCTGAAAGTGGATCAAAATAAGGAGCAATCTACAATGAAACGTTCTTCGCTTGCGCTAGTTGCCTTTACTCTGCTTGCCGCCGTCGGAATCAGTCTTCACAGTTCGGCCCAAACACAGAAACAAGCTCCAAGTCCGGCCGCTCCCGATCCGATGAGATGTTGGATAGGTGGAACGACATTGGGAACAAACTCGTCGCGATGGCGAAGGATTTTCCCGAAGACAAATACGACTTCAAGCTGCAGAAAGACGAACGCACCTTCGCCCAGAATCTTCTCCACGCCGCCGCATTGGATTTCGTTCTGATACGCAGGGTTTCCGGGTCAAACGTTGGGCCTGACTTCGGCGAGGGCGACAATCCTTCGCGCGATGCTTTCAAAACCAAGGCTGACGTGGTGAAGTTCGTGCAGGAGGCCGTCGCCGACGGCGCGCAAGTGATCCAACAGCAGGGCGACGCGGGGCTGGACAATACATCAAAATTTTTTGGAAACCGGCTTGCCCACAACTCCTCCATCTGGACGTTCGCCATCGAACATAGCGGCGAACACTATGGCCAGCTTGTGGTCTACTATCGAGCGAACAATCTCGTGCCACCGGCGTCGCGGCGCTAATTCTGAATTAAGGCGTCCCTGAATGTGCGTCGACTAGCGGTGCGCTTATACTTTCTGCATAAGAAATTTCCGAATCCGGGCGTTCTTTCTAGTGATCGAACGGATTAAGTGTCCGTGCCGCATTGATGTTTAGGCGCAAAACTCGGACAGCGGCTGCCCAGATAAAAGGTGCCCGAGCATGAAAGAGAAGGCAAGTTCAAAAGAAATTCCGCACGTGCCGGAAGAAGGCGTATTGAAAGCTGTCTCCAGGCGCAACTTCATCAAAGGTGTTATCACCAGCGGCGTGGCGGTCTCCTCGGCGAGTTATCTTTTTCGCGCTTCGTCTATTCTGCACGGCCAGTCGTTGCGTGCCGGCGTAGGCGAGCGCCTCATAACCCTCAACGTTAATGGGCAGCAACGCCGAGTCGATGTCATGAAGCAAGAGACGTTGGCATGGACGCTGCGCTACAAGCTGGGACTGACTGGCACGAAGCTTGGATGCGACCGTGCCGAATGCGGATCATGCACCGTGCTTATCGACGATATTCCACACTACTCGTGTTCGGTACTTACGCACACTGTGCGTGGCCGGAAGGTTTTGACGATCGAAGGTCTGGCAAGCGGCGACGGAACCTTGCATCCCGTGCAACAAGGTGTGATCGACGAGCAGGGATTTCAGTGCGCGTTCTGCATGCCTGGCTTCATTATGTCTGCAGTCGGATTTTTGAAAACGAATCCCAAGCCTACCCGGCTGGAATTGGCGCGCGGCGTCTCCGGAAATCTTTGCCGCTGTCAGGATTATGACAAGATTTTGACGGCGTTGATGCGCGGGGCTGAGAATATGCGGGGGTCGTCAGTTGGATAACGATAACGACAGTAAATTCGTCGATAAGAAAAACTCTGTGGACGGGACCAAGCCCGCTGAGCGCGTCTATGGCGCCGGATACAAATTGATTGGCAAAAACTATGAGACTCCTGACCTCTATGCCAAAGTCACGGGCAATGCTAAGTACGCTGAGGACTTTCGCGCGGAAGGCATGCTGTTCTGCAAACTGCTGCTCAGCCCAATGCCGCATGCGAGGGTGAGGCGCATCGATGCGAAAGCAGCGCTCGCAATGCCCGGCGTCAAAGCCATTCTCACGGCGGAACACCTTCCCGCGCCTGCCGACACGCTTACCGACAATGGCACGGTGATCAAGGCCAGCAAATGGGGCGAGCGCGGCCTCACCATGGAGCCGGTTTATCAGGGTGAACCGGTTCTCGCCGTGGCCGCAGTTGACGAACTTACGGCTGCGGAAGCCATAGAGAAAATCGAGATTGATTTTGAGCCGCTTCCTTTTGTGATCGATCCGCTCGAAACTTTGCGCCCGGGTGGCCCCAACCCGCGAACGGATGGAAACGTCTGGATACGTCCGCCCGCGGGCCCCCAAGGTCCGGGAACGCCGACGGTAACAGAACTCAAGTGGACCGCGGCTGACTTCGAGGAGGAAAAGCAGGGCCGGCTTCCGATGGGCAAGAGTCCCGACGAATGGACGTATGGTGACGTCGATTCAGGCTTTAAGAATGCGGCACTGGTTCTTGACGAGACGTTCGTCACTCCTGACACCAGCCATCAGACGCTCGAAACACGCAGCGCGATGGCCTATTGGCAGAACGGCAAAGTCTACATTTACACAGGCACGCAAAGCACAGCACAAACGCTGCCCGCGATCGCACGATGGTTGAACATTAGTCCAGATAACGTCGTTTTCATCAGCGAATACACCGGTGGCGGATTTGGCAGCAAGATCACGGGCGGAGTGACCATGATCATCCCGGCGCTGTTGGCGAAGAAAACGAATGCTCCGGTGATGATGCGCATCACGCGCGAAGAGGAGACCTTTATCGGACGGGCCCGCCCCAGCTTTCAAGGACGGATGAAGGTCGGCTTCTCAAAAGAGGGACGAATCACGGCCCTCGATATGTTCGTGATTTGCGATAACGGCCCCTACGACGCAGTCGGCGATGCTCCTTCATCGGGACGCATTGTCTCACTGCTCTACCAGCCGCAAGCCATGCGCTGGCGCGGGGTGACGGTGCTCACGAACACGCCACCGCGAAGCGCGCAGAGTTCCCCCGGCGGTTTGCAGGGGATTGTCATCATCGAGCCGATCATCGCGAAGGCCGCGCGCAAACTGGGGGTTGACCAAGTGGCAATCCGCCGCATCAACTGCCCCGAGGGCAAAGCTCCGTTGGGGCCAGTAGTGCAGGGGAAACGTCAGTACGCCACCAGCGCATTCCTGAGGGAAGCGCTCGACCGCGGCGCCGAGCAGTTCAAATGGAGCGAGCGGGTTGCGCGCACTCCGAAAAAGATAGGCACGAAAATTCGCGGTGTTGGCGTTTCGCTAAGCTGCTACGTTGGCGGCACCATAGGATTCGATGGGCTTCTCGTCATCAAGCCGGATGGACGCGTCACTTTCCAGTCCGGCATCGGCAACCTGGGAACTGAGTCGGTGATGGACGTACATCGCGCAGGGGCGGAGGTTCTCGGCGTGCCGTGGGAAAAATGCAATGTCGTCTGGGGCAGCACGGCAAGGGATCTTCCCTTCACCTGCGTGTCGGGCGGAAGTCAGACGACGCACGCCATGACCCGAGCGGCGTATGCCACGGCCATGGCCGCCAAGCAGAAGCTTCAGGAGATCGCGGCGAAGAAACTCGGCGGCAAGCCGGAGCAGTACGTAGTTGCGAACGAACGCGTTTTCCGCAAAGGCGGTGGCGCCGGCATGACTTTGGCGCAGGCCGCGAAACACGCAATTGAACTGGGCGGCATCTACGATGGACACGAGGCGCCAGCCGATGTCCACAAATTGACCAAGGCGTCGGTTGCGGCATTAGCTGGACAGGGGCTGGTGGTGGCCGCCAAAGACAACTACCCGCGCGATGGGTCAACGTATTCCTATGTCGCCAGTTTCGCCGAGGTGGAAGTTGATGTCGAAACCGGCAAGTACTACATCGTCGATTTCCTCGCCTCCGCCGATGTCGGAACGGTCATTCATCCCCGCGCACTCGGCGGTCAGGTGCTCGGCCGCTCGACGCTCGGCATCGGCCATGCGATCGGCCAGAAGTGGGTCTTCGACCCTCGCTACGGCGAGATGCTTTCGAAGCGCTTCTATCAAAGTAAGCCACCGACCATTCTCGATGTGCCCGTCGATATGCGATGGACTGCATTGGACATTCCGGATCCGGAGACGCCGGTCGGCGCTCGCGGGGTCGGTGAGCCTCCGGTTGGAGGTGGGTGCGCCGTGATCTTGAACGCCCTGTCGGACGCGTTGGGCGACGAGATTTTTCAGCGCGCGCCCGTGAATGCAGACACGATTCTGACGTCGCTCGAAGCAGGGCGGCCGATGCAGCATCCGCTTATGGCGCATATATGATGGCCCACTCTTACGGCCGATCTATTAAGATTTGAAGGAGAGCTATGGCTGTCGTACGAGACGTAATGGCCGCTTTCGAACTGTTTCAGCCGACTTCCGTCGCCGACGCGCAAAAACTCCTTGTGCAGCATGGCTCTGACGCCTGGGTTCTGGCGGGAGGACTCGACAGCTTCGACTGGCTCAAAGATCGGATCAGGAAGCCGAAGGTTGTAGTCGATCTGAGCGGAATCGACGAACTGCGCGGAGTTCGCGCTTCTGGCGATGGCAATAATAACGGCAGCGGCGGTATCGAAATCGGCGCCATGACCACGATCACCGAAGTTGTGAATCATCCCCTCGTTAAGCAGAAGTATGACGTGTTGGCGCAGGCTGCGGAAGTAGTGGCATCGCCGCAGATTCGCAACCAGGGAACCATCGGCGGAAATGTTTCGCAGGATACGCGCTGCTGGTATTACCGCAGCGGCTGGCCATGTTACCGCGCTGGCGGCAATATTTGCTATGCCGATACGCCGGAGGGCCGCAACCGCGAGCATGCGATTCTGCACGCCGACCGATGCGTGGCCGTGAACCCCTCCGATTCGGCCCCAGCCCTGATTGCTCTCGACGCCAAGTTTGTCATCCGCACGCGAAGAGGTGAGCGCATCGTGGATGCGGAAGATTACTTCATCGGTCCTGACATCGACATCACGCGGCTGCACATCTTGCAGCCTGGGGACTTGCTTACGGCGATTCGTATTCCTTCCACGTGGGCGGGTGCGCAATTTTATTTTGAGAAAATTCGAGACCGCAACGTTTGGGATTTCCCGCTGATGAATGTTGCGGCAGCCCTGACGACCTCTGGTCAGAATTCTGTCCAGACAATTGACCGCATCCGAATTGCCGTGAACGGCGCGGCTGCGCGGCCGTTAAGGCTGAAGGCAGTCGAAGATGCAGTTCGTGGCAAGCCACGCAACACCGCAACCGCAGAAATGGCGGGGAAACTGGCTGTCGAAGGAGCGGTCCCATTGCAATTCAACGCCTACAAAATCCCGCTGATGAGAAATCTCGTGAAGCGTGCCATCGTCAGAGCGGGCGCGGTAGCTGACGCAGGAACAGAGGTGACCACATGGGCTTCATAGAGTGGGCGACAAGCCCATGGGGGCAGAGCGTCCCAATTCACATCGCGTGGTTTTTGATCTGGGTTGCCGTGATCGCAGGATTCCTATTCTTTATAGTGCACGCCGCCTATCTGCGATATTTCGCCAAGCCAAAAGAGTTTGCGGGCACTATTTCGCCGGCCGTAGCTGCGCGCATCCCTGACCACGTGCCCAGACACTCGCTAGCCGCACGACTCTTTCACTGGATCATGGCAGCTTCCATGCTCACGCTGCTGTTTACCGCCTTTCTGCCGAAGGTTGGCGTCCAGTTTCCATGGGTAACCTACCATTGGATCGCAGGCGTCGTCCTGACCGCTTCCATTCTGTTTCACGTCATCCACGCATCCTTCTTTATGGACTTCTGGGCGATCTGGCCGGATCGAATCGACGTGCGGGACGCATGGCGAAGAATTCTGCGATTTGCGGGTAGGTCCGAGTCTGCTCCGGACAGATTTGCCAAATATCCTCTGGAAAACAAGCTTTACCATGGTGCCATCATGGCGGCTGGACTCTCCGCGATCATAACTGGTGTCTTCATGATGTTTCGCGTCCGCACCGCTTTCTTTCCGCGCAATCCGTATCTGTTCAGTGATATGACTTGGGGCATGATGTACGTGCTTCACGGGCTGGCCGGCATCGGACTGATTGCGTTGATCATGGTGCACGTTTACTTCGGACTGCGTCCGGAGAAACGCCCAATCACGAAGTCGATGATCTTCGGTTGGATGAGCCGTGACTTTTATTTGCACGAGCATGATCCCAAGCGATGGGTGGTGGAGACATCTTCGTCCCCATCTTCTTCCACGCCGACATCCGAGGGATTGGAACGCCGAGGGCTTACCGATGCTGGCTGAAATCGGGCATCGCTGTGAGGCCGTGGAAGAATGCTACGAGTTTATGCTGGCCTATGCAGCCCAGGGTCTACGTACCGACGAAGGCAGCAAATCGGGTGGACAAATCCGAGAGTTCCTGCAACGCGCCGCGAAAGCTTTAACCGGGCTGGCGGAAGCTTGCGCAATGGCAGTCAGAGAGGAAGGTCTTGAGCCAGCCGAAAAATATGTGGCATTTTTTGCGGTTCTCGATCGCGACGCCCGCGACTCGCTAGCCGCCATAGAGTTGGTACTGGCTCAACCTTCCATCGGTTCTCAGTTGATTGATAATCTGAACGCTTCCATTCATCTCCGCGCGCTGCTCACCGACTTGTTCCTGTTGGACGAGATCCTGAAGAATCCTAAAAAGTCGGCGGAGCAATTGGTCACGAACAAAGGCGCGTGAAGCAATCGGCCCAGCGCGGATTTCACCTAGACTGGTGATTTTCGAACTTCCTGGCCGCCGGCAAAACTTAAAAAGTCCCCTTTGCTCCGACCGATCTATCCTCTCCAGTCCGCGTTCCCGAGTGGATACGCTGGCTGACAAAAGGTCAGGGGTCGTGATTATTTGCTCGATTGCAACGCGTGGAGGGCCGCATGACTCTGTGCAACTGGTGGCGGAGCATTCCCCTTCAGCATCAGCCACAGAATGCGGTTATAGAGCTGATCGTCCGCGCGGTCGGGTGCGGTAAGATCCAGCCCCTCCGACATGCGTGCGGCTGCCGTATTCTGCGGATTCTTTTCATCCAAGTCTTGTGTGGGGATGATCGGGTTATAAGGCGTAAGGTTTGGCGTGGATGCGAAGATGTCGGCTAGGGATCGGCTGAAGTAATCAAATTTCGAGAGTCGACCCATGCCGAGGATGTCCTCGATAGCAGCGACGACGTCCGTTGTGTTAATGAAGCGACGCACCGTGCCCGGCCGATTATAGGCCGACATGGCGTAGAACGGCGCGCGGTGCGAGTCGGTATGGTCGGGCCCCGCCTGCGCGTCGTCTTCAACGACGAAGATCACCGTGTCCTTCCAATACGGGCTGTTCGAGAGCGCCTGCACGATCCGCCCGAGTGCGAGGTCGTTGTCAGCCATGCACGCTCGCGGTGTGCACTTGCCCGGACGCCCGGCGGCCAGGTGGTCCATCGGCAGCCACATGAGCTCGAGCTGGGGCATGTTGCCGTCGCGCACATAGCGCTGTAATTCGTTGATCCACACATCTGCACGCTTCTGATCGGGCGTGGTTAGATCGAAGGGAATGTAATCAGGATTTACGTCGCCGCCCAAATCGTGTTGCGTCACCGGCCAGCCGGGATTCCCCTTAACCATTTCTCCGTAGTCGCGGAAGGTGATGCCCTCTCGCATCGCGAGCGTCCACAAGAAGCCACGTTCCGGCTCATCGCTCTCTTCGCCGTCCACATCAGCGCGCTTACCCGCGTAAGCCGAGGGCACGGTCTTCTCACCGTAATTCGTCACGTAGGCGGCGGTGGACCAGATATGTCCTTGCGAACTGACCTCGGCATTCACGAAGAAGCGGTCGAAAAGGCCAAACCGCCGTGCCAGCGCGTGGTGATTTGGAGTTACGGCAATGTCGGGGAAATAGACAAGGCTCGCATCTCCATCGCCTTCTTTCATGTCCCCGAGCACCTGATCATAAGTACGGTTCTCTTTAATGATGTAGACCACATGCCGGAACGGAGGATAGCGCCGCGCCGCCGGCTTATTCTGCCAGTTATTGGCAGCGGCGACCCGCTCGCTGAACCGAACCAACTGTGGTGGCGGCAGTGATGCCGAGAGCACGCGCAGGGTGCCATTCAACTGTCCAAGCGTGTATGCGGTCGGGTTCCCATTCGGCCAGTTCGTGAGAGGTACAGGGCCGTCGGGGTTGGCATGGGTGCCTTGGCCTTTGCCCGAGACGATCAGCAGGTCGCTTTTCGTTTCGGCGATCGCGGTGGGATACCAGTCGGTAGGAATGCGCCCGACCAAGTTGCCGGTTGCCACGTCGAAGACGGCGACGGCGTTGTTATCGGCTTCTGCCACTAACAGGCGCTTGCCATCGGAACTGAACGCGACGGCGTTAGGCGTGCTCCCCTCGGGCGGCGCGCCGGGCGCGGCATCGTGCAGATAGCGCACAACCTTTCGCAGCTTCGCGTCGACAACGGCAACGCGATCACTACCTGCGAGCGTGACGTACAGCTTCGCTCCGCTCACAGCCAGCGCTGACGGATGTCGGCCGACCTCGATCCGGCCCAGATACGCTAACGTTCCGTCCGCCAAAACATGGAACTGCGACACCGTGCCGGCACCCCAAGACGAAACGAACACTTGACCGTTCTCCGTAAGCGCGACGCCGTACGGATAATGATCGGTAGAAAACCGTTGCGTAATCTCGCCGCTCGCGGCGTTCACCACCGCGAGTCGATCGCCGACGTTCTCTGCGACATAAACAAATTTCCCGTTTGGTGCCACCGTCACGCCCGCTGGATAGCTCGTGCCCGTGCCGTCCGTCGTTTTTGCCTTCGCCAATTCGACCTTTTTTTCCAGCGTCGCCGCTCCATCTTTCCACGCATATACGAAGATCAAATCGGTGTTGCCGCCTGAGACGTAGAGGCGATGGCCATCGGGCGAGAAGGCGGCGCCGTAGAACGCGCCATCCTGGAGCAGTGTCTGCGTGACCTTCCGTGTCTTCAGATCGACCACCTGAACGCCCTGCTCGCGCCACCCGCTAAGCACGACCACGGCTTTGTCCGCTTCGGGTGCAAGCACCACATTGATCGGCAAGCTGCCGAGCTTGACCGCCTCGCCGGCGGGATCGAGTCGCACTCCAGTCGGCAGCGGTGAAGTGAATGGTGGCGTGTCTTGAGCGGACACCAATGTGCACAGCAAGGTAGAAAGCAAAAGAGCGGGGCGGCAGACACGGAGCGAATCCATAACAACCATTCTCACAGAGGGTCGGATCAAGGCTGGACACCTGCATATACAGGAATCGCGCCGCGGGCGGCGTTCTTGTAAACCACGCCACCTTTCATTACAAATACAACGCGCCGAACGGCGGTGATGTCTTTCAATGGGTCTCCATCGAGCGCAATAATGTCGGCTTGCAACCCGGGAGCGATCGCGCCAATCTGATCGCTCAAGCCCAACGCTTCAGCCCCGAGCGAGTTGGCAGACACCATCGCGGCCATCGGGTCTACACCGCAATCGCGCACGCGATCGATGAACTCCTCGGCATTGCGCCCGTGCGCGCCCGCCACGGCGTCGGTGCCAAAAACCATTTTCAGTCCCGGAGTTTTTGCCGCCTGTTCTACGATCGCGTGATCCATCGGCAGGACCTTCTCCATTGCAGCAAATCCCTCTGCGGTGTAGCCTTCGGTGCCGAGATACTTTTCTTTATTCAGCAAGTAGTTCTCGATGACCAGCCCGCATTGCGGATCAAAGTACGTTCCCTTTTCCGCCATCAATTTCAAATCATCGTCTGGGGCCAGCGTACCGTGCTCAATTTCGGTGCATCCCGCGAGAGTCGCGGCGCGTACCGCCTCTTTGTAAGCGTGCACGAGGGTGCGCAGTCCCTGTTTTTTTGCTTCGCCACAGGCCGCGTTCAATTGCTCCTGCGAGAGAGTCATTCCTCCGCCATACCGGATCGACTTCGACGCGAAGATCTTAATCAGGTCCGCGCCGGCTTGCTTTTGCTTTCTTACATAAGCGCGGATTTCATCGGGCGTGCCGGTCGCCTCACCTTGCCCTTCGAGCGGTTCATTTGCAGTGAGGATACGCGGGCCGGGAATTATCCCGTTAGTGATGGCATCACGCAGCGGAATATCGTTTGGCGAGCCCACACTTTGCACCGTCGTGAAGCCTGCCATCAGCGTCACCCATGCATTCGACGCCGATTGATAGGCATCCGCTTGTGTTTTTCCTTCCGTGCCCGCGTTTTTCCCGTCCTTGCCGAAGATCCATGTAATGTGCGCGTGCGCGTCAATCCACCCAGGCAAAACGGTCAGGCCGCGCAGGTCATAATCTACTGGCCCTTCGACGCGCGGACCGAGCGCAACGATCTTCGAGCCTTCGATCGCAATCCGAACATCGTGCAGTAGGTTGCCCTTGCCGTCGAGCGCTACGCTCGCGGCAATCACGATACGTTGGCGCGAAGCAGGTGGCTGAGCAAGACTTCGAGGCGCCAGCATGCACACGCCAACAATAATGAAGATCCACAAAATGAACTCGGCAGGTCGCATGATCGGTCCTTTCTTTGGCCCGACCGAAGTGGCTCCGGTGAACGGAGGAACAGGCAGCAGACCCCGAGCGCCGTGTTCGCAAGGAATAACCAAGGCCCGCAGACGCGCCTGCTGAGCGGCGTGGAGAACGTCTCTTGTCTCGTTCATGGTCCTCCCCTTTGTCGACGCGGTCTTTGTTTCAGTTTCTCATTCTACGTCTCAAGGTGCCCGCATTCTGCTCGGGAAGATATTGCCCGAGCGGCATGCATGTGCCCGCCGATTTGCTATCAAATGCTACCGAGGAGGATGGGGAGCTGCCGCCATGTAGATGAGATAAATGGTAGGCACGAGGAGACTCGAACTCCTGACCTCTACCGTGTCAAGGTAGCGCTCTAACCAACTGAGCTACGCGCCTGCCGATTACGCGACTGCGTTCCACGATTTTAACACTTTTGCGTGTAGCTCTTGCTTCGCTGCCATGGTTGGCTGGTGGAGTTCGAGGGTACCCGACCGCTTGCATACCGGATGATTTTTTGCTGCCCCGATAGGAACGTCGCAGCGAACACCAGAACGTATGCCACCCGATACGCTTGGCGATGCCTGCTCGCTTCGCAGCGGAACACACAACCTTGCCCATAGAGCGAATCCTAGCAATAGGGTTGCTTCCCGCCCATCTGCGGGCTAGGAAATACCCAATCGGTCGACTCTGGGTACAGCGTGCACTCATGCAAGCGTGCCGGCACGTCGGTGACATCTTGACTGGCGGGTAGTGCGTATCGAGGAAAGCACAGACAATGTGATGGATCAAAGGGTATAGTGGCACAACGCTGAAACAATAATGACTGTCTCAACGACCAATTCGACCGGCCGTCATGTTTTTGGAGTGGCGACTTTGGCGTCTGGCTTCATCACTCTGGCTTGGCATGACTACAATGGCTGGCATCAACCAAGGTACCTTGTCTATGCTGCTGCTGCTGCCGTGATCTTCTGTGGCGCTGCGATTCAGTTCCGTCGGAGCGCGAAACCGGGCGCAGGTGTCCTTGCCGCGGTTTATCTTGTCTTTTCCTTATCGTGCGTGCCAGGAATCGTCGCTGCACCGCGGATCTACAATAGCTGGGGCAACTTCTTCGAGCAGTTCTCTCTGGTGACCGGAGCGGCGATCATCTATGCGGGATTGTCAGCAGCATGGTCATCGGCAGGGTCACCGCGAACGCTTCATCGGATTGGCCGCATTCTTGTGGGCATCTGTGTCGCTTCCTTTACCCTCGAACAGGCGATTTATCTTAAAGCTACCTCCAGCCTTGTTCCGAAGTGGATTCCGCCAAGTCAGATGTTTTGGGCGGTGACGACGACTGTTTTATTCGCACTCGCGGCTCTTGCTCTTCTTACGAATCGAATGGCACTTCTCGCGACTCGCCTGCTGACAATGATGCTCGTGATCTTTGGGGTACTCGTGTGGGTACCATTGCTCATTTCGGACCCACACAGTCATACGAATTGGAGCGAAACGGCCGAGACCTTCGCTATTGCCGGAACAGCGTGGATTCTCGCCGATCTCCTCGCCGAACATCGGCCTCAAGGAACATCCGCTGCTTAAAGTTGGGTAGGTCTTTTGCCGATTACAGTCATGACTCGAATCAAAGACTCTTGTGCGCCGCATCTTACTCTCGCTCGGAGTGATCGCCGGAGGCATCCTCTTAAGTGTCGCTGTATTCATCACGCTAAGAGGTTTTGAAAACAAGAACGCCAAGGCATCTTTCGACGATGAGGCCCAGGAACGTCTCGACGCGTTGCAGACCAATATCACACTAACGGTTGATAATCTCGTCTCCCTAGGCGCGTTCTACGATGCTTCCCCCGCGGCCACGCGCGAGGAGTTCGACCGATTCACGAGCCGCCTGCTGGCGCGGAACGAGGCGATCCAGGCGCTGGAATGGATTCCTCGGGTTCCCAAGGCATCCCGGCAGAGGTTCGAGAAACAGGGACGGCTCGACGGCTTTCCCGCATTCGAATTCAGCGAGCGGCTCTCCTCTGGAGAACTGACCAGAGCGGGCGACCACGAAGAATATTTTCCCGTCTTCTTTGTGGCTCCGTACCAAGGGAACGAAAAGGCGTTGGGCTTCGATCTGGCATCCGATCCGGTGCGGCGCGCAGCGCTGCTGAGATCAGTGAATTCCGACCGACCAGTGGCAACGAACCGGGTGAAGCTGGTACAGGAAACGTCAGACCAATACGGTTTTCTCGTCTTCCGCCCGGTTTACCGGGGAGGGGTCACCCCAGCAAGCATCGGGCGACGTCAGGAAGCGCTTAACGGATTTGTGCTCGCAGTCTTGCGGGTTGGGGATATCGTGCAGAAGGCCGGCAACATTCCGGCCGCTGGATCGGGCCTCAAGTTGGCGATCTTCGACCGCGATGCCAACCCGGGAGAGCGGCTGCTCTATCCGAAAAGTGCTGGTTTCGATCGTGCAGAAGATCTGCCTAAAGGTTTCCGGACGGCGCGAACGATTTCAGTCGCGGGACGCAGCTGGGAAGTGATCGCCTACCCTCTAGCCCACAGCTTTGCGCCTGAGCGCTGGAGCAGTTGGACAACCTTTCTGGCAGGGCTGCTGCTGACGACGTCGCTGGCAGCTTTCCTTTTCGAACGCCACATCGCCGACGCGGCACTGCAGACTTCGGAACAGCGATATCGTTCCCTGATTCATAACATCCCGGACGTGGTTTGGACGGCGGATGCCAAAGGCCGGTTTGCCTACGTGAGCCCGAATGTCGAGAGGCTGAGCGGGTTCGGGCTGGAAGAACTGTACGAGAACGGCTCTCGGCTGTTCTTTTCGACCATTCATCCCGACAACCTTGCCAGTGTAAAGGACGGCATTCGGCAGCTTTTTACTGAGGGTCGCGCTTTCGATGTGGAGTGCCGCGTACGGCGCAAGAGCGGAGAGTGGGTGTGGGTACGAGACCGAGCGCTCACTATCTATATACGAGGAGGGGTGCCTCATGCGGACGGCCTACTGTCAGACATCACGGAGCGCAAACTGGTGCAGGCGCGGCTTGGGGTGCAGTACGACACGGCGCGCGCCCTCGCCGAATGTCACTCGCTGGACGAGGCGGCGCCGAGGATTCTGCGCTCTCTGTGCAACCTTTTGGGTTGGGAATATGGAGTGCTATGGGGAGTGGACCGCGAGGAGAACCTTCTGCGTTGGGTAAAAGGTTGGCACGGGAGCTCGCTCAATCTGGCGGAAATGGAAGCGGCGCAACAGCAAATCACGTTCTCGCCCGGGGTAGACGTGGCCGGGAGCGTTTGGAGCAGCGGCCAGCCAAGATGGATCTCGGACATAACCGGCGAAGAAGGCTCCATCAAACTCCTAAGCCAGTGGGGTCTGCGGACCGCGGTCAGCTTCCCGATAGTGTCGGGAGGCAGCGTACTGAGTGTAATGCAATTGTTCAGCCGGCAGGTGGAACCGCCCGATGAGCAGGTGCTGGAGATGTTGATGATCATTGCCGGGCAGATCGGACCGCTGATTAAACGGCAACGCGCCGAAGATTCTCTGCAGAAGAGTGAAGAACGAGCACGATTACTGTTCGCCACCATCCCCCACGCGGCCTTTGTGTTCGATCTCTCAACGCAGGACTTTCTCGAAGTGAACAACGCCGCCATGTTGCAATATGGCTACAGCAGAGACGAGTTTCTGCGGATGAAGACGACGGCCATTCGGCCTGCCGACCAAGTGGAGCAGTTCACGAAATATCTGCGTCAGGAAAAGACAGACGAGGGCTTCGCGGGGCAATGGAAGCATCAGCGCAAGGATGGGCGCGTCCTCGACGTCGAGATTCACTTCCAGAGGCTCGACTACGGTGGCCACGGAGCTTGTCTTTCGATCGCGCAGGATGTGACGGAGCGCAACCGGCTGGAGATTGGCCTCCGGCAGGCACAGAAGCTCGAGGCTGTGGGCAGTCTGGCCGCAGGGATTGCCCATGAGATCAACACTCCCATACAGTTTGTGGGCGATAATACGCGATTCCTCGGGGATGCATTCGCGGACCTAACCAAAGTGCTAAAAAAGTATCGGGAACTTAGGGATGCGACGGCGAATTCCGGCGCCTTCCAGGGGTTGGCGCGGGAGTTGACAGAAGCGGAGAAGGCTGCGGACATCGAGTATCTGCTGGCGGAAATCCCGAAAGCTATTGGGCAATCCATGGAGGGCGTTACGCGCGTCGCGACGCTGGTGCAAGCGATGAAGGCATTTGCCCACCCCGACGAAAAAGAAAAATCGGCCGCCAATATCAATGAAGCGCTCCGTAACACTTTGACGGTGGCGCGCAATGAATTGAAATACGTCGCAGACGTGGAAACCGAGCTGAACGATCTGCCTCCGGTGGTTTGCAACATTGGCGAAGTGAATCAGGTGTTTCTCAACCTGCTGGTGAACGCCGCGCATGCCATCGGCGACATGCGGAAAAGGAACGACACAGAGGAGAAGGGCGTGATCCGGGTTCGCACTGTGGCGGAGGAAGGCGCGGTCTTAATATCTATTGCGGATACGGGGTGTGGCATCCCGGAAAACATCCGGGCCAAGGTTTTTGATCCTTTCTTCACCACCAAAGAGAGCGGAAAAGGGACCGGACAGGGCTTGGCGATTGCGCGCTACGTAGTAGTCGACAGGCATGGAGGAACATTAACGTTTGAGAGTGAAATGGGAAAGGGAACAACCTTCTATGTTCGTTTGCCGCTGAATGAGATCCAACTGGTGAAGGAAAATTGACCCGTTATGCGGTTTCCGGATGATCAGCGAGGGACAGAGTAGCTTTTTTCCTACGCCGGTAGTGATGCGTCAGGAGGCGCCTTTTACGAATGCTAGTGTGCTTTCTGGCATAGAGACAGTCACGGTGGCGGGAATCGCCTGCTGGGCGTGGAAGTTTTTCAACCTAACGATGACGGCGGAAGTGACCGCGTGACCTTTGGAAACGAGCAATTCTCCGTCCACGCTCCGGACCTCTTGCTGAATAATCATTCCGGGAGAAAGGTCATCGATGCGGCACGATCGCACGTCTCCCTCATCGGCATTGGGATCGAGTGTCACCAGGGCCTGGAAGAATTCAGGATTGAAGCCCGCGTTTCGGCGAGCCAGGACATGGGCCGCCTCGGCTCGCGAGTTTCCACCATGAATGAGTTTTTCATAGTCCAGGATCAGCTGCAGTATTTTCGCCCCCGTGCGCATATCCGGCGGCTGGGAATCCTCAGCCTCTGTGGTAGCTCGGTTTTGCTGCTCGATCATCCACGCAATGGGTTCCAGCCGAGGAATTTTCGAGAGTAAATCATGAGCCACGATGGGGTGGGCGTCGTACTGTGCCTGCTCGGTGGGGGAGAGCTTTTCACCCTTATATACAGCGTCAATGGTTTGGGCCGGCAGCGTGACACAGCCCAGTTGAGACATCATGGCGGCAACTTCGTATTGCCATGGGTTTCCCAGCTTCATCGCGGTTACGACGTGGTGAATGTAGCGGCGGGCCCGCTCGGCGCGGCTGAAAGCTGCGGGATTGACCAGGCTGAGCACTTCGGTAAGAACCTGAATACTGCCGGTCAAGGTTTGTTCCAGGAGTTGTTTTTCGGCCGTTACCAGGCGGTGCTGCACCAGAGCAGCAGTCAAAGTCTTCGCCATCAATTCCTTACTGCAGGGCTTGTTGAGGAAGCGGAAAATGCTGCCTTCGTTGATGGCGTTGATGGCAGTCTGAATCTCGGTGTTGCCGGTAAGCATAACGCGGATGGTATCGGGCGCCAGGGCTTTGATCTGGCTTAGGAGCTGGATGCCATCCATTCCGGGCATTCGCATATCGGAAACCACTACGGCGTACGGTCCGCTCTCTGAGGCCAGCTTGAGCGCAGCCTCCCCGCCCTTGGCGGTTTCTATTAGAAACTGACGGATGAGACCACGCCGGTAACCCTCAAGGATTAGGGGTTCGTCATCGACTAAAAGGATCTTTTCAGCCATGGGGTCCTTTTCTCATTGCCTGGCTTGATGCGTTGATAGAGCCATTCCTTAAAGTTCATCGGCTAAGGTCGACCTTGGCTTGAGCGCTCTTATCGACTAGCCGCCTGTTTTGTCAGCCGATTCTCTTTGGGCTTTTGCTGCAACGCACTCTTCGTGAAACCCGCGCCAGAGACTCTCCTGATCACGGAGCTTGAGGCAATCGAGGTAATTGAAGTCCATCTCGATGTCCTGATTCAGAGTTGACGGGTCGGTGGCGCTGGCGATGGCATCGGCTGCGTGTACCGCCGTCAGGGAGGAGAACTGAGTCTCCCCGGTCTCTGAAGGCGAATGATGCGAGGCGACGGCATGCACCAAATGTGTGGGAAGACCCCAGATGCTCATCAGGTAGGCGCCTACCTGTGGATGAGTACAGCCGAGGTGCTCGACTTCCTTAGCCAGGATGGCACCCGGATGAGTTCCGAGAATCGTGCGGTATTTGCCGGCCATCTCTGACAGGAAAATCACCTTACCGACATCGTGCAGCAAGCCCGCCGTAAAACTTTCTTCGACCGCTGCTTTCGGGCGACCTTGCGCTGCGGCAATGCGCTGCGCCAGGGTTCCCACGGCGATGCTGTGGTCCCACAGCGCCGGCAGGTAGGCAGCTACATCGGAATTGTCGCAGCTCGAAAAGACATGGACAGATAAAACCAGTGTGCGGACGGCCTCGGTGCCGATTAACGAGACGGCTTGGATCAGGCTTGACACCCGTCCGCGGGAGCCGATGAAGGCGGAGTTTGCCAACTGCATAATTTTGGCGGCCATTCCAACATCCTTCGCGATGATGCGTTCGATTTGCGACAAGGACGGATCATCCCGGCGCACTACCGCCGTAAGCTCCTCGTAGATCGCGGGCAGGCTGGGAATTGAGCGCAGGCCTGAGATCACGGTTTTAAGGGATTGATTGGAGAGCAGATCGCGCATGGAAAACGCTTGGACCAGTCGAGTCACGAGTTCTTGAGGATCGCAAGGTTTTGAAAGGAACTGATGAGCGGGAGCGATGGAGCGGAAAATCGCTTCCCGGCTCGACTGCCCGGTGAGAATGACGCGGACGACATCGGGGTGACGTTGCTTGACCTGCTCCAGGAGCTGGGCTCCGTCCATCACCGGCATGCGCATATCACTAATGATGGCATCGTAGGCTTCCTGATCGAGGGCCTGCAGCGCCGCGGCACCGCTTTCAACAAACTGCATGTTCCACTCTTGACGCATGCCGTGCAAAGCGCGGCGCAGGCCGTCGAGAACCATCGCTTCGTCATCGACAAAAAGCAGGCGCCTGGGCATCAATTCTCCTGCGAAACCTGGACCGGGGTCATAGGCAGGTCCACGAAGAAGGTAGTACCGCGGCCCACTTCGGTCTCGAACCAGATTTTGCCGGAGTGTTTCTTGACCACCACGTTATGAGCGAGAGAGAGACCTTGACCCGTCCCTTTCCCGACCTCTTTGGTAGTGAAGAACGGGTCAAAGATTCGGGAGCGGATGGCTTCAGGAACTCCAGTGCCGGTATCGGCAACTGAGATCTCCGCAAATTCGTCGCGCTTGCGCGTGCGCACGGTAATACGGCCCATTTGACCTTCGGTTGCAGCGTCTTTGATGGCATGGGCGGCATTGACCAGCAGGTTCAAAACGACCTGGTTGATGTCGCCTGGGTAACACACGATCGCAGGCAAAGTCTCATCGAATTCGGTGGCGATTTCAGCCACATATTTCCATTCGTTGCGCGCTACGGTGATAGTGGATTCGATGGCACGGTTGAGATTGGTAGCAGTCTTGTCGGCGGAGTCGGGGTGGGAGAATTCCTTCATGGCGCGAACGATCTCAGCCACGCGGCGAGATCCATCCAGACTCTGGTCGATGGCGCGGGGCACTTCAGCAACGATGAAATCCAAATCGCAGTCTCGCTCCGCTTGCTCCAGAGCCGGAGCGACGGCAGGCGGCAACAACCCGGCGGAATTTCGAATGGCGCTGCGGTAGTGTTCGAGCAGTTCGTGAGCGGCTTTCCAGGAATCGCGCAGGAACGTGAGATTGTCGGTGACGAACTGGGTGGGGGTATTGATTTCGTGGGCGATACCGGCGGCCAGTTGACCGATGCCCTCGAGCTTTTGAGCATGGCGAAGCTGGGTTTCCAACGCGCGGCGTTCAGCGATATCGCGCACGAAGGCGAAGATATACGCCTGGCCATCGAACTCGAGATAGTTGGCGGTAACCTCTACGGGGAAGACACGCCCTTGTTTGCTTCTGTTCTGAGACTCCAGGGTCACCGAGCCCCGTTCTCGACATTGCTGCCAGAACACACCCCAGGCTCCTTTCGGGAAAAGGGGGTCAATGTCAGGAACTGAGATGGAAAGAAGTTCTTCGCGGGAGTGACCTAACGAGCGGCAGGCGGCCTTGTTGGCATAGACGAAGCGCGCTTGCGAGTCAACCCAGAGCACGGAGTCAGAGGCGTTTTCGAGCGAAAACTGGGTGAGCCGAAGTTCCCGTTCCGCGCGCTTGCGCTCGGTAATGTTCACGAAGGTCACCACCGCGCCGATAACTTCTCCGGCGCGGTGAATTGGATGACACCAGTATTCGGCGGCGAAGCTGGTGCCGTCGCGGCGCCACAGGACCTCGTTATCGACATGAGTGCCCTCCCCGCGGCGAAAGGCTTCGTAAATGCGGCACTGCTCTACCGAGAATGGCGTTCCATCGGGCAGGGAGTGGTGAATGAGGGCGTGCATGTGCTTCCCCAGCAGGTCCGTGGGCTGCTCGTAGCCCAGGAGTGCAAGACAAGAGGGATTGCAGGAGGTGCATCTGCCTTCGAGATCGATGGCATAGATCGCTTCGGGAATGGAATCGAGCAGTTCGCGAACTTTTTCTTCGGCGCGTTTGCGCTCGGTGATGTCGATCAGCGTGCTCTCAATAATCTCAACACCCATGGAATCGTCCACGACGAGGCTGAGATTGGCAATCACCCAAATCCATGCGCCGCTCTTGCGCCGGCATTTTATCTCCTGGTTCGTAAGATTCCGGTCGGATCTGAGTTTGCTCACTAGCGCTTCACGATCGGACGATTCGGGGTGCAGACTTGCAGCCGAGAGGCCCAGGACATCTTCGGGTGAGTCGTAGCCGAACATCCGGGCGGCAGCATAGTTGCACTCCAGCACCCGCCCTTCGAGAGTGGTGCGAAGGACCCCCGCCAGGTTGCGTTCAAAGAGTAGGCGGTAGCGTTTCTCTGAGGCTTTCAGCGCTTCTTCGGTTTTCCTGTGCTCGGTGATGTCTTCTTTGACGGCGAGAAAATGGGTGATGGCGCCTCGCGCGTTCTTAATCGGGCTGATGGTTGCGGATTCCCAGTAGATCGCGCCGTTCTTCTTCCGGTTACAAAACTGGCCGCGCCACTCTTTCCCCTGAGTGATGGCGGACCACAGATTGCGATGGAGATCGGGGGAGCCATAGCCGGAATTTAGGATGCGGGGGTTCTTCCCAACCACCTCATCACGGCTATAGCCGGTAGTCTCGGTGAACTTGGCATTTACGTAGCTTATGTTGCCTTGCGGGTCGGTGATGACGACCGAAACGGGGCTTTGCTCGACCGCTGTGGACAATTGCTGAAGTGTGTCCTCGTTGCGTTTCCGCTCGGTGATGTCACGGAAGGTCCAGATGCGGCCGTAGTAAATGCCGTTCTTGCCGACAACGGGGGAAGAATACCGATCGAAGGTCCGACCATCCGTCAACTGGATCTCGTCGCGGCTCGTCTCACTCGGATGTTTGTTGAGGTAGTTGATCCTTTCCAGAAATGCGGCTGGGTCTTCGACTAGCGTGACCACGTGATCGAGCAAGTGCCAGTCGTTTTTGTCGGCCGCGATTTCAGGAGGGATCTCGAACAATTCGACCAGCCGCCGGTTCAGAAGCAGCCTCTGGTCGTGATCGTCCACCACCAGAATGCCATCGATGGTGGAATTGGTTTGGGCCTCGAGAAATGCGGTTTTCGATTGGAGTTCAGCTTCCGCCTGTTTGCGGGCGGTGATATCGCAAAGAATTCCGTTGGCGCAGAGCACTCCGTTCTCCTGCGAGGTTCTTATGGCACGGTCGTAAACCCAGATCCAGGCCCCATCTTTGTGGCGGACACGGTATTCTTGGTCGAAAGCAGTTTGCGCTTCGAACAGGGCCGCATAGGCCTGAGTCACACGGCCAAAATCTTCGGGGTGAATGTTGTCGCGCAAGAGAGTAGCGCCCTCGGCACAGATTTCCTGCTTGCTGTAGCCGATTATGGCTTCGACCTTGGGACTGATGTAGATGGTGCGACCGTTTCGGTCGGAGGTCCAGGCAACGTCCGGGATGCTGACCATGATTCTGCGAAACTTGTCTTCGCTCTGGCGGAGAGCCTCCTTGTCTTTCAGGATTTCGGTGAAATCCTGGAACGTGATCACAAACGTGGTCTGTTTTATGGGCCGCGCCAGGGGATGAGCCGAGCATTCCGCTGGAAATCGGTTCCCATCCTTTCGATAATAAAATTCGCTCATGGTATGAAATGCCCGATGGTCGGCAACTGCCTTTTGAAAGGCACAATCCTCTCTTAGGTAGTGCCCGCAATCTTGACGATGATGAAGCAATTCATCGAAATTGCTGCCAATCATTTCCTCCTTGCGGTAGCCGGTCATCTTCAGCAGGGCATCGTTACAGAAGGTGACACGGCCTTCCGCGTCCGCACCGCAGAGACCCTCAACGACGGCATTCAGAATCAGCTGAAGTTCTGACCTCAGCTCTCTGTCGGAGCTTTTGAGTAATTGTCTGAGTGGCATGGTATGGCCCGCGCTTAATACATCGACAGCAGCGCAGAACTGTCTGAATCAGCTTTGGGCAGCGTCTGGTTACGAAAGTGTCGAGCCAGCTAACTGCAACTCGTCCGGGCTGAGACCGCGAGCGTCGTGAACGTATCTGACGCATCTTTCAGAGAGGAGAGGGCAATCTGAACTGACTATGAGGACAGTAAAGAATGATAAAGAGCTCTATCGCTGTACGGCAAGCTAGAATCCGCCGCAGTTGGACCTTTTGCCAATCGGGCGTGGTTCGTTGACTACTGAGAGCCGCATCTTTAAGATGAAGCGTTCCCAGAAACAGGCATTCCCCGAATGATCGGCCAAACCATCTCGCATTACCACATCATCGAGAAACTCGGTGGCGGCGGTATGGGGGTGGTTTACAAAGCCGAAGACACTTCGCTCGGTCGGTTTGTGGCTCTGAAGTTTCTTCCCGACGATGTTTCTCAAGACCCTCAGTCCCTGGAGCGCTTCCGTCGTGAGGCGCGTGCTGCTTCAGCCTTGAACCATCCAAATATCTGCACCATTCACGAAATTGGCGAACACGAAGGCAAACGTTTCATCGCTATGGAATTTCTTGACGGGCAGACGTTGAAGCACATGATTGGAGTTCGGCCGCTAGAGTTAGACACGCTGCTGTCACTCGCCATCGAAATCGCCGATGCGCTTGATGCAGCACACTCCAAGGGAATCGTCCATCGCGACATCAAACCTGCGAATATTTTTGCGACCGAGCGTGGACATGCCAAGGTCCTCGACTTCGGCCTGGCTAAGGTCACGACCTCGGGGGCGGCGGGGGAGCATGAAGCGACGAAGACGGAGGCAGTCGAGGCACACCTTACCAGTCCGGGTACCGCTGTGGGTACGGCAGCGTATATGTCTCCGGAGCAGGCGCGGGGGCGGGAGTTGGATCCTCGAACCGATCTGTTCTCCTTCGGCGCGGTGTTGTACGAGATGGCCACGGCTCAGTTGCCCTTTCGCGGGAGCACGACCACCGACTTGTTCGATTCCATTCTGCACAAGACACCAGTGTCTCCAGTACGGTTGAATCCTGAACTGCCAGCGGAATTGGAACGAATCATCAGCAATGCGCTGGAAAAAGATCGCGATCTGCGGTATCAGCACGCCTCCGACCTGCGGGCTGACCTGAAACGTCTGAAGCGCGAGACGGAATCAGGCCGGGTGTTAATTCCCGCATCAGATGAGGCTGCGCGCCAGTCGGCAACTGGGCCAGCGGCCGTTAATCCTCGCGCCTCGAGCGGCCAGCAGCACGCGGTACCGGCCTCGGGGTACGCATCGGCGACAGTGACACCATCAGGCGGCCGGTGGAAGATTCTGGTTCCCGTTGCCGCAATAATTCTTGCGATGTTGATTGGCGGTACCCTCTACTTCCGATCGCCCAAGACCGCGGTGGTAACACAAAAGGACACAATCGTGCTGGCGGATTTTGCCAATAGTACCGGCGATACTGTGTTTGACGATGCATTGAAACAAGCGCTGGCTGTGGACTTGGGTCAGTCCCCATTCATCAACATTCTTTCTGATCGCAAAGTGGGTGAGACCTTGCGACTCATGGGCCACCAGGACAATGATCGCATCACCCAGGAGATAGCCAAAGAACTCTGCGTACGCACGGGCAGCAAGGCAATTGTGCTGGGATCAATTTCGAACCTCGGCGGGCAGTATGTGATTGGCGTCGATGCCGTCGGGTGCAACAACGGCGATACTCTGGCTCAAGAGCAGGAAGAGGCGGCGGATAAGCAAGACGTGTTGAAAGCGCTGGGTAAGGCCGCAACCAACCTGCGCGCCAAACTTGGCGAATCGCTAGCCTCAATTCAAAAATTTGACGTGCCGGTGGAAGCGACCACAACGTCGCTCGAAGCGCTGAAAGCCTTTAGCATGGGCATTACTACTTTCCGCACCAGGGGTGATGCAGCATCGATCCCGTTCCAGAAGCGAGCCCTGGAGCTCGATCCCAATTTTGCTGCCGCGTACGCCGCCCTCGGGGTTGCGTATATGAATCTCGGACAGGCCAGCCTGGCCACCGACAGTATTGAGAAAGCGTATGCGCTTCGCGACAAGGTCAGCGAGCGGGAGAAATACCGTATCTCTTCTCTGTACTACCAAAACGTTACCGGTGAGTTAGAACAGGCCAGCCAGGTTTACGAACTGTGGGCGAAGAGCTATCCGCTCGATTCAGTGCCGCCTGGCAACTTGGGGGATCTTTACGCCCAGCTTGGCCAATACGATAAAGCGCTGACCGAGGCACGAGAGGCTCTGCGTCTGGACCCCAGCATCGTCGGTTACACGAACCTGGCCGGAGATTACCTCTCATTGGGCCGACTAGATGACGCCGAGAAAGCGATCGAGCAGGCAAAGGCGAGCAATCTGGATGGCGATTTCCTGCACCAGGAAATTTACTACTTATCTTTCCTGAAGCGTGACGCAGCGGAGATGGAGCGTCAGGTGGCTTGGGCCGCAGGCAAGCCAGGAACTGAAGACCTGCTGCTCTCGTGCCAATCCGACACCGAGGCATACTACGGGAGGCTGCAAAAGGCGCGGGACTTCTCCCGACGTGCTGTGGATGCGGCGACCCGTGCAAATGCGAAAGAAGCGGCCGCGCTGTGGCAGGTCAATGCTGCATTGCGGGAGGCGGAATTCGGCAACAACACAGCCGCGAAGCAGGCAGTCGCCTCAGCCCTGGCGCTCGCCCCGGGTCGGGATGTGAAGCTCTTCGCCGCTTTGGCGATGGCGCGAGCCGGTGAAGTCACGCGCGCGAAGGCAATTGCAGAAGAACTGGAAAAGAACTACCCATCGCAAACCGTGCTGAAGGTCTATTGGCTGCCGGCGATCAAAGCCGCCCTTGAACTGAATGCCAATAATTCCACACAGGCTATGGTGTTTCTGGAGGCCGCCGAGCCTTACGAACTAGGGCAGCCTGCTCAATTGCAATTAGGGACGATGTATCCCGCTTATTTGCGGGGTGAAGCTCAATTGATGGCGCATAACGGGGCCGCTGCCGCTGCTGAGTTTCAAAAGTTTCTGGATCACCCCGGAATTGTCACCAACTTTCCGTTAGGCGCGCTGGCCCATCTCGGACTCGCCCGTGCCTATGCTCTCTCTGCTGACACTGCGAAAGCCAAATCCGCTTACCAAGCATTTTTCACCCTTTGGAAAGAAGCCGATTCCGACATTCCCATCCTGAATCAAGCCAAAACGGAGTACACGAAGCTCCCGTAAGTCCACGCTCAAGCCTAAAGCGCAGACGGACAACCCACTGCCCAGAATCTCAGCAAACGCTTCCCATAAGCCCGTTTCCGAATAGTCTGCGAGTTGGCGCGACACGCTCGAATATATTAGAAATGTCTCCATAGTTAAAAGGAATGCTCAGAATCTTTAACGCTAGCGTTAAATCCATCCTCACGAGCCAATAACGTTCGCTAGGACAGAATGAGGTCGGCACGCGAAAGCTGGCATCGCTTTGACTCTGATGCGCATCACATTGCCGCACGTGATCTGCTGGGCTGTGCCGCGCTCACATACCGCCATAAGGATTCCGATGTCCAGAGAATCCATATTCAGAATGTTGCTGGCGCGGGAGGAAAAACATTACTAGATAATTAATTGGTTGGGTATAGGCGTTCCGGAACCGTGACGTGAAGAATGTCAAGAAAACTCTCGCTATCGTGGCTCAGCCTTCCAATTTTCTATGTGCTTTGGATTGCCTTCGTGGGTACTTTCGCCTTTGACGAACTTCTGCTGGGAGTTATCGCGACGTTGGTAGCGACCCTGGGCCTTTCCATCATCAACCGGCGGTATCCGGCCAAGTTTTTGCCTGGGTTTCACGAACTACTTTCGCTATGGTGCGTCCCTTGGTATTTAGTCTCGGACACGTGGAAAATCATCGCCGTTGCGGGGAAAGATCTACTTGGCGTTAGACGCGCCGCATCGCTCTTCCGCATAGTGGAATTCGACGCTGGGACAAAAGACGATACAAGTGCTGTCGCTCGTCGTGTGCTCGCCGTTGTTTACACGACAATAACGCCCAACACTATCGTGCTGGGGATAAATGCGAGTGATCAGAAGATGCTGTTACACGAACTGATAAGCAGCCCACTTCCGAAAATGACAAGGGATCTAGAAGCGTGAATATCTGGGAACTTTCGGCGCAGGTCATGATATTTGCGCTGGCGCCATTGCTTTGGACCGCAACGAGGGGAGACGCGCGGCATCGCTTGGTTTCTTTTTATATGGCGGGCACCGTAATTACGCTGCTGATGATGTTGCTAACCATTGCATTCGACCGCGTGCCGATGATGGACCTGGCGATCGCCATGGCATTAATGTCGTTTGGCGGGGGCATTGTGTTTGCTCATTTCTTCGCGCGGCTTTTGAGATGAAGACTATCGCCATCGAAGTGTTGCTCGGGGCCGCCGTGCTGGTCACGTTGTTGTCTGTTCTGGGAATGATACGCATGCGCGACCCTTACCAGCGAATGCATTACATTGCGCCCCCGGCTTCGCTCAGTGCCGCCTTTATTACACTCGCGATTTTTCTTCAACGCGGATTCAAGCCGGAATCATTTAAGGCTCTTTTCGCAACTTTCGTACTGATTGGCATGAACAGCGTGGTGACGCATGCGGCGGCGCGTGCCTTCCGCATCGCGGAGGTCGAGGACTGGCATCCCAGGGAGAATGAAGAAGTCCCAATCAAGCCCAGTGACAAGATGATTCCGGAGAAGAGGTCATGAGATTGCTGCAATGGATGATTCTTCTGCTGGTAGCCGGAGGAGCGCCGGGCGTGGTGTTGAGCCGCAATCCAAAAGAACAGGTGGTGACCCTCAGCGTCTATGGACTGCTCTGCGCGCTGATGTTTTTCATCTTTCAAGCGCCGGACGTCGCCCTTTCGCAGATCACGATTGGCGCGGTAATGCTGCCGCTGATGATCCTGCTCGTACTCACGAAAATGCGGCGACAGAACATTCGGCGAGAACGCGAGGCAAAGAAATGACCGCGCGCGTGCGCACCGTTTTTTTTCTAATTTCTGCCGTTGGTCTCGCGTTGCTTCTTGGATGGGGCTTCCGCGACCTGCCGCCGCTGGGCGATTATCGCGGCCCCTACGGAGACGTTGTAGCAAAAGTTGTTGTGTATGAGCGGCACACAACCGATGTGGTCAATGCCATCACTTATGACTATCGCGGATTCGACACATTGGTGGAAGAGTTCATCCTGTTTACTGCGGTGTTGGGAGTGTTGTTACTCTTCCGTCCTACGGTGAAAAAGGATGAGGCGGCAAAAAAACAGAAGCGGATTGAGGACGAATTGCCCACCTCCGATACCCTTCGCGTGGGCATGCAGGCCATCGCGGGAATTATGATTGTTTTCGGCTTATACATAGCCACCCATGGGCAACTCACCCCGGGGGGCGGTTTCCAGGGCGGGGTTATTCTCGCATCTGTTCCGCTCGTGGTCTATCTGTCGGGCAACGTAAGAACGTTCGAGCGAATAATTTCTAGTCCGCTCATCAAACTGGCGGAGGCGGGCGGAGCTGCGGGGTACGTGATCATCGGAACTGCTGCCGTGTTTTTTGGCGCGCACTTTCTCACCAACTTTGTTCCGCTCGGTACCACGGGTGACCCCTTTTCTTCCGGGACGATCGCGCTCATCAGCCTTTCAGTCGGAATGGAAGTTACGGGCGGATTTGTTCTGTTGATGCAGAGCTACCTACGAGAAGTGATCGAAGAGCGGAAAGGGAAATAATCGCTATGCTCAGCTATCTGCCTTATGTGGTAGCCGCGTGGATTTTTATATGGGGGCTCTATGGCGTCGTGACGAGCAAGAATCTGATACATCAGGTCGTTTGTCTGGCAGTTCTTCAAACCTCGACTTATGTATTGCTGCTGGCCATTGGATACAAGACGGGCGGCACTGTGCCGGTTTTCGCCGACATCCCCGTAGGGACGGCAGTGGTCGATCCCCTTGTGCAAGCCCTGATGTTGACCGACATCGTCGTCGAAGCCACGGTGATGGCCCTATTGCTCTCCATGGTCGTCAAGACGAATGAGCTGGCGGGGACTGTGGACCCTGAAGACTTGAAAATTCTGACTGGCTAAACTGATGACTGAACCGTCCTGATTACCCCGCTCATTCCGCTGCCTGTTGCGATACCGCTGATCATGGCGGCCTTCGTCGCTTTGAGTGGCGAGTGGATCGGACGGCGCGCGAGCGACGCTTTGGCGATCGCCACGGCTAGCGCAAGCGTTGTGCTCACGATTCTTATTCTCCGCGGTGTGTGGCTCCAGCCTCAGGTTTATTGGTTCGGCAATTGGTGGCCGCGCGGGGGTGGCGTCGTACTTGGCGTCTGCTTCACGGTGGATGCGATTGGCGCTGCACTGGCGGTGCTCACGACTCTGCTAACCACCGCTGGCCTCATCTATTCCTGGAGAATCTTCGAAGACAACGAAAATCACTTCCAGCCCCTGATGTTGATCTTCATGGCGGCCATGTGTGGATTCAGCTACTCCGGCGACCTGTTTAACCTGTTCGTTTTCTTCGAATTGATGAGCGTATCCGCGTTTGCGTTGTGCGGGCTTAAGACGCTTGAGCCCGCGCCACTACAAGGCGCCTACAATTTCGCCGTAGTGAATACCGTGGGCGCTTTCATGATCATTATTGGAATCGCTCTCCTCTACGCGCGCACGGGTGCCCTTAATTTCGCGCAGATCGGCAGGTCGCTGGGCACGCACGCCGACGCGCTGATCCTGTTTGCGTTCCTCATGATCTCGATCGGCTACATGGTCAAAGCCGCCATCGTCCCATTTCATTTCTGGCTGGCGGACGCGCACGCAGTGGCTCCGAGTCCGGTGTGCGTTCTTTTCTCGGGGATAATGGTTGAGCTCGGGATTTATGCAGTCGCGCGAGTGTATTGGACAGTGTTTCAAGGCACTCTTGCCGTCCACACGCACGAACTCCGCGCGATCTTTCTTGTCGTTGCCGCGATCACGGGGTAGTCGGAGGATTGATGTGTTATGCCGAACATCATCTCAAGCGTATGCTTGCTTTTTCCACCATAGCTCACGCGGATCTCATGCTGGCGGGATTTGCCTTGTTAACGCCGAAAGCACTGGCAGGTTTAATCATCTACGCGCTGTCCCATGGCTTTATCAAAGGCGGCCTGTTTCTTTGCGCCGGCCTTGTGCTGCATCGCTTGCGGCGAATCGGAGAAGATCATCTGCATGGGTGCGGCCGAGGAATGTGGTTTACCGCCGCATTGTTCATCCTAGGAGCCTGGGGTCTGGCCGGAGTTGCACCGTTTGGCACCTTACTAGGCGAGAGCATGATTTCCGATGCCGCAAAAGAATTTCATCAAGGCTGGCTGATTTACCTATTTCTGTTTGTGGAGATCATTACTGCTGCGGCCGTGTTGCGTGTAACTTTCAGGGTCTTCTTTGGTTGGGGCGATCCTGCGCCAACAGATAAGTCGTCTCAAGTCGAAGAGCGTCCGGAGACCGATAAGCAGCACGAACATACGCCGGCGGCCATGTTCCTTCCCGCAGCATTCCTGATCCTGATGGGAATCGCCATCGCCGCCATTCCTCAATTGAGCGAGCACGACCGAGGTTGCGGCTAATCTGTTCACTAACCAGTTCGCTAATGCTCACATGGTTCTGGATAATGCGGAACCCGCTGCCCCAGCCCCGCCGCAGCAAACCGCGCTCACGTCGTCGATAATTCGATCGAGCATTGCGGGAGTGCTGGCGCTGTTGTTGGCTCTGGGAACGGTCTTCCGCAAGCGTTTCACGGGGGCGTTGGATTTTACGCGAAGTCTGGAATGCGGAAACTCGTTTTAAGGAAGCTCCATAGCGGGCATCCGGGTGATTATGTGGCGTGGCTTACCTTCGGCTCCGCCATGCTTGGCGGATTATTCGTTATATTTCTGCGTTAATCTTTCTCGCGGAAATTATGGCTCTCACTTCGAATCGCGCGCACGATGCTTGGGTCCCAATCTAAGATGCTTTCTTAGCCGATAACGGGGCGCCGCCCGCCATGTCAGAAGGTCCAATCGCCTCAGAAGTTTCCAGCCTGATCGGAGGAAAGCCCACAACATCGTATGTGCTGGAGGCGATTCCGATCTTCGCCTCGTCGAATCCTGATAAAATCTCCCGGCTGATTCGATCTTTCAGGCCTCGAATATCGTGGGTGCGACAGAGAAATCGCACCGCCAGCTCCACCCAGTTGTCGGTGATCCGCAGATAAACTCTTGGCCGGAGGTCCGCAGCTTCGATGAAAAACGATGTCCTGAGGCGATCGAGCTCTGGTTGGGCCAAATTTGCAATGTCTTCGGTATTGCGCTGTACAACCTCTAGGATGATTTGTTCCGCACGCTTTCTGTCATCCTTGAAAGAGATCGGCAGTTGCATCTCTTCCCAGATGTATGGAAAATCCCGGCTGTAATTGTAGACCGGTTCTTCGAAGATGCGGGCATTCGAGATGGTGACAATGCGGCCGGAGTATTGCCGGCTGCGAACCCACATGCCGGGGTCTTCACTTTGAACGGCAGGCGGTTCGCCCATTTCCATCATGACGGTCTGGATGAAGTTAAGCGCGATGACATCGCCACGCACGTTTCCCATGCTGATACGGTCACCGACGTTGAAGGTCTTGCCGCGCAGAATCACGAAGTAACCCGCGAAACTGGTAATCACTTTTTGCAACGCAAACGCGAGGCCCGCCGCAACTAAGCCGGCGCCCGTGGCAAGGCGCGCGGGATTATCGAACCAGACTGAAACAAATCCAGCTATGCCCAGCAGAAAAGTGATGAGGCTGATCCCTTGCCGCGCCCAGAAGGCAATGCGTTGGCGCTTTCCGCCGACCTGGTTTGCAACAAAACGCAGAATCTTGCTTAGCAGGTAAAGAATCAGGAAGAAGACAAGTGTCAGAACAAGCTTGCGGCCGTTCGCTTCATTGAATCCCAGAAGCCTGACTCCGGCAATTTCGACTGTGTGGTCGGATCCAACGAGAGAGAAAATGGGTCTTATCGTGTGCACTCGGATGTCATCGTTCAAGGCGTCTAACTACGCCGAGTATATTAAAGGGGACGGTTTCTGAGGCGCCGCCGACCTTTCACAGGCGATGCGTCTCATTACCGAAAACACCCTGACAACCCAAGTTTGATGCCCTTTTCTCCTCTGTAGGATACGTGTCTATAACGCAACACCGCAGCACTCAATCACTTCGTCCGTACGGGACGAAAAAAACAAGGGTCCAGAAGCGATCCCACCACGGCAGATGCTGCGTGCGAGTACCATCCTTTCGTAGTTCGCCCTCTTTGTCGTTTCGATATCTCATCGCTGGTGCCGACGCTTTCGGCGAACGTCGGCGCTGGTCACAGAATGGTCACAAAACTAGGACGATCTTGACGAATTAAGTTATTGATTGAAAAAGAGCTTATGCTCGGAGAATCCACGAAAAGGCTGGCGGCGGTTCAACTCCGTCCCTGGCCCATTTCCACCCTGCCAAGCCCGTGATTCTAACCTATCGAAAAAGTAGGGGTGCGTCCCGAGCGGTAGAGCGTCTAAGTCCAGCGAAACCATCTCAGTGCCAGAACAAAGGACAGTCCTCCCCAAACCGCGAGCACGAGCAACCGCGCTGTTTGCGAACCTAGGGACGCGCCTTGGATGATCGTGGCTCGCAAGGCATCGTTGAGTGCGGCCAGAGGCAGAACTTTGATGAAGGGCTGCGCGATTGCCGGAAATTTCTGATACGAAAAGAAGACGCCGCAGAAGATCCACATCGGCATCATGACCACGTTGATGAGGCCCGAGACGCTTTCGATTTTCTGCGCCCGGCACGCGGTTAAGAGGCCGACACCGCCGAATGTGACAGCGCCTAGCGATGCAATCAGCAGGATCGAAAGAATCGCTCCTTGCACTCGCAGATGAAAGACCAGCACGCCAAATCCTAAGAGCAGAACCACTTCAACCACCATCAGGATGAGACGGCTGCTGATCAAGGCCAGCAGGAAATCGCTGTGACGCATGGGCGTGGCGACGAAGCGCTTCAGCAGTTTGCGCTGGCGATATTCGACTACGGCAAACCCAACTCCCCACAGCCCGGAATTCATAAGGTTCATCCCGAGCAGCCCTGGAATGAGGAAGTCGATGTAGCGCGAGCCAGGCTCGCTGGAGGATTGAGCAGAGGTCGCCAAAGCATCTTTTCGTCCGGCGGCAGACTGCAGCGCAGCATCGACTTCAACGTGCGCGAGAACGCTTTCCGGACGAGCGGGATCGTAATAATACGTGTAGCTGCCGTCAGGATTCGCGTCGACTGCGAGATCGTACTTGCCGAAATGAAAGGCCTTGAGCGCAGCATCGCGAGGTAGAACGGTGGCTCGAATTGCGGAGTCTTTTTTAGTCGAGTGTCGGTCGGAAGAGTTCCGCTCGGAAGAATTTTGGAGCATGGCCAGAGTTTTCTGTGCGCCAGTGCCGTCAATCACGGCGACCCACGTGATGCCCGCAGGTTTGTCGCGGAAAGCCAGGCCCAATCCTGCTGCCAGGAGTACTGGAAAAACGAAGACCCAGAACACAACTTCAGGTTCGCGCCTGAGCTCGATGATCCGTACCCAGAGCAGATGACGGTATCCGGACCAGCGCCCGTTGCGTCGTGAAGAGGCATTCGTCAGCGGCTGCTCTAGCTCGGTTTTTTCCGGACTCATTGAGTTGGCTGTCCTGTCGATGATGTCGGGTTATCCAGGGGAATGCTTTCTTCTTTGGCTCCCGTCTGACCGTAGCGTTTTACTGCGCGAGAACCCGATGGCAGTGGGTATTTTGCCAGCACCGGCTGTGCTACTTCGAATAGTTTATCGGCGCTTGGACCATATGCATACATCATGAATATATGTTCCCGTATTTCATCTCCGTCATATTCGCCTACGCGAGAGCGTTCGATTGCTTTTGTCAATTCATCTTCCAGTTTGTAAATATTTTTCACTTCCTGGCTGTCCGGTCTGCCATCGATCAGCGAGATCGAAATGATGAGCGCCTGTTGAACAGGACGATTTGCCGCCCGCATATCAGTTTGCATAATGCAAACTCCGCAGACAACGAACCACGGCAGCAATTGCATACGAAAATTACTTCGATATCTACGCAGGCGAATTGTATGGCCGATCATGCCCTAATCATCCCTCAAGTGCCGTCCCGTGAGCTGAACAAAAACATCTTCGAGGCTGGCTTGGCGTGTGCTCAGATGGTTCAGTTGCCGTCCCTGCTGATCGATCATTTCAAGCAACGCTGGGATGGTGCGATGAGGCTCGTCCACATTTAGGCAAACCATGTCTTCTTCGTGGCGCACCGATTCGACACCTGGCAATGCGCTCCACGGGCCTGATCCATCAACGTTTACGTTGAAAATGTCTCTGCTATCTTCGCCGTTTACTTGAAATTCGACTACGTGATGGCCGCCGAGGCGATCGATCAAGTCGGCGGGCGTTCCTTCCGCAATAATCTGGCCGTGATCCACAATGGCAAGTCGATCGCAGAGACGCTCCGCTTCATCCATGTAGTGAGTTGTGAGCAGTACTGTGCCGCCTTTTTTCTGGAAAGAGCGGATAATGTCCCAGAGTTGGCGACGGCTTTGGGGATCGAGTCCAGTGGTCGGTTCATCCAGGAACAGGATGCGGGGATTGCCAACCAGAGCGGTGGCAACCGCGAGCCGTTGTTTCTGTCCACCAGAAAGTTTGCCCACCCAAGAGTCAGCTTTTTCGGTGAGCTCCAGATCCTCCAGAACTTCGGTGGCTTGGCGCGGTTCATCGTAGAAGCTGGCGAACAGTTCGATGGTTTCGCGAACCGTTAACTTTTCTGACAGACGCGTTTCCTGCAGCGAAATCCCGATCCACTCGCGCAACTGGCGAGGGTTGTCGCTCCAGGCATGTCCGAAGAGGCGAACTTCTCCGCAGGTCGGCGCGAGCAAGCCCTCGAGCATTTCGATGGTAGTCGTCTTCCCTGCACCGTTCGGGCCTAGAAGTCCGAAGCATTCGCCGCCTTCGATTTGCAAGCTTATGCCGCGGACGGCTTCGACTTTTCCGTCATAGGTCTTGCGCAGGTTGGTGCACTCGACTGTGACTGGCCCCATGCGGCATTCTAGCGCAGGTCGTTGCTCCGAACTCCGCCCAGAACTCTGCGCGGAGCTCATGGTTCAGAATGCGAACCGCTTGTAATTGGCAGGGGAGTATCCCCTTTGGCATTGCGCCAGAGGATGGCATTCAGCGTTTTGTTATCCGCGGCATCGGGGCGGGAGAAATCCATCTTCAACGACTCTTTCGCGCCCGCAGCGGTCTTGGCATTCACTTGGTATATAAGTCCGCTGCGCAGATTCTTCTCATCAGCCTGAAACGGTGGCTGCGATCCAGGTCCGTTGAGTAGCGTCGTCATGAGTGGCGCGTGGGCGTCGAACAGATTCATCGGCGGAAGACCGAGCAACGCTTCCATGGTGTGGATCATGCTAACGGTCGTGTAGAAGTGATGATCGACGAATGGTTGTGCGGCGCGCGGCGAGTATTTGCTAATGACGAGGGCCGTGGATCGATGAGCATCCACGTGGTCGGCGCCGTCCTGCGCGTCATCTTCGATCACGAAAATGGCGGTATCGTCCCAATAAGGGCTGTGAGAGACGGCGTCGACCACACGGCCGACCGCTAAATCGTTATCCGCGACCGAGGCTTGGGGAGTGGGTTTGCCGGGGCGCGTGCCTCCGGTGTGATCGTCGGGAAGATAGAGCAGCGTGAACTGCGGAAGTTCTTGGGCGCTTCCTTTTGCTTTTACAAACTCATCGAACTCGCGCAGGAACTCGTCTGCACGGAGTTGGTCGGGATAGTCGGTATTGAAGTCGGGGAACTGCGGATCGTAGTGATCGCGCAGAACAGCTTTGGTTGGACGCATGCGCTTAAACTGTGGAATGTCCCATGGCCACGGGCTCGGACCGCCGCGCGGATTGCCGACATTCGCCGGTAGCGGACCGCCTTTTTTGATTTCGGCAACCGGGCACGAGTCTCTTTCGGGAGACGGCGTGCCTTCCATGGGCGATTTTGCTCTTTCACTCTTGCACCAACCCGCCGCGATAAATTCTCCGTAGATTCGGTACGTGAGGCCGCGGCGGGCGAGGTTGTCCCACAGGAAGCCAGTGCCGGGATCATCAATGTCGGGGATGCCCTGCTCGAGCGGAAATGCTTCGGCGACACTGCCACCGAAATCGTAGGTGCGCTCTTTGCTGCGATAGGCGATGGGCCAGATTTTTTCATTGTAATCGGAAGTTGTTGCCGCAGTGGACCAGAGATGGCCGTCACCGGAAACTTCTCCGCTGTCGTAAAAATTGTCAAGCACGCCAAATTGCAGGGCGAGTTTGTGCTGATTGGGAGTGATGTCAGCGCCGTACATGGTTAGCGATTTGTCGCCATCGCCTACAGGAAGGTCGCCGAAGATCTGATCGTAGGTACGATTTTCTTTCAGCACATAAATCACGTGGCGGATGGGATTTCTTCCGCCCGCAAATTCAAACTTGCCGGCATCTGCGCGCAGGAGGTTATCTTCTTCGACCTGGTGCGTATAGGCGGCCAGATTCTTGTCGATTTCAGCGAGGCTGATTCGCTGGATCGAACCTCCGATCAGAGTTGGAATGTAGGGATGCTCTTTTCGTTTGCGCTCGCCTTTCAGCGTACCTTGCATATTGTTGGGACCACTGCCTTCGCCTTTAGCCGTCGCGATGAGCAGATCGTTGCCAGCGATAGCGAGCGCAGTGGGATACCACTCGGTGGGGATGAAATCGGGAGGCCCCGCGACGTCTATCTGCAAAACCATATCGTGCCCCGTAAGTTTTGGCGATTGCTTGATTGCGAAGACTGCAACCGCGTCTAACGACCCGCTGGCCGCGTAGAGACGTTTACCATCGGGCGAGAGAGCGATGGCCTGTATGACTGAACCTGAACCGTCGGCGCTGGTGAGATAGTGCTGTAAAACTAAGCCGTATCGCAGATCGATACCGACCACCATGTCGGCATTCGCGGCGGCAACGTAAAGCGTCTCCTCATCCCGGCTCAAGAGCATCGCTGTCGGGTGCGCACTCGGAGCCACAGGCTCGGCAGCTTTTGTCACGTCCAAGAACCGTGCGACTTTTCCGGCTTTGAGATCCAGTTCCGCAACTGATGACGTGTTCCACAGGCTGACCCATGCTTTAGTGCCTTCTTTATTGGCAATGACTGTATACGGGTATTCGGCGGGAATGTAGCGGTTGCGGTTTAGATCAAACGACTGCAGGATCTTTCCCGAATTAATATCGAGGACAATGGCATTGTCGGAAAGATTGTTTGCAACAACTAGACGGTCGCCCTCGGGACCGGGCAAAACTGCAAATCCAGCGGGATATGGCAGCGCAGTGCCCGCTGGAGTTATGCGGTCGCCGAACGCGACTTCTTTTCCTTCGACGATCTTCTGCGGTGCGATCTTGATGAAACGTTCAGGAACAACTTGTCCAGCCGCGAATTTGTACACCGCGATGCCGTTGCCAGTGCTTTTTGGCTTTTCGCCGGTAGGGTCGGTGATCGATCCCATGGAGGCGTAGAGATGCTTGCCATCAGTCGAAAACGCGAGACCGATAAAATAGCTTTGACGCGTCGAATAGTCGTCGCTCACGCGGTCGTCGGGAAAATCGTGCAATTCATTGTTGCTGAGGTCAAGAATCGCGATCGATTGGCGTGCGCCGCTCTCTTCGGTGCCGTAGCCCTGATTGAGCAATGTGGCATAGCGGCCGTCGGAACTGAGAGCAATAGTTGCGGGAAAACTATTGGTCCGTCCGACGTAACCCGGAACAGGGAGCGTGAGAGCTTTGCTCGTCGGAAGATTAATTCGACGCGAACGGTCGGCGGCGCGCGCAGCCACGAATATCACGAGCAGCGCGGAAACGGCGACGAACAAAACGAGAGCTATCTTTTTCACAAACGAAGCCTCGCGAGGTTTTTATCATTGGCGATGTGGGACAGGCAAATTGAGAACCCGCCAACGGATTATCCGATTCCGGCCGATCAGCGCGCTGATTTAAAGATCGCAAACACCGTTCCTTGCGGATCGGCGATCACCGACATGCGGCCAACTCCTTCCATGGTCATCGGCGGAATATAAAAATTCGCGCCCGCGCCTTTAGCTTTCGCTGCGGTCGCGTCGACATCATCGACCAGGAAGTAGGCCAGCCAGTGCGGCGGGGTTCCCGGCTGCCGATATTTCGAGGGAGGAACGCCGCCGATAAAGTTTTCGGCATTCTTGATGTGCAAATAGCCCGATGTATCCTTCGGATCGGCTGCGATCTGCCATCCGAAGAGGCCTGAGTAAAAATCAGACGCGCGTTTTACGTCGGGCGTGCTCAGGTCGGCCCAGCAAAGCGTGCCGTGTACTTCGGCTATTCCGATTCCAGCGTTCTTTTTTGGCTGCCAGATGCAGAATACTGCGCCCGTGGGGTCTTGCACGATCGCCATGCGGCCCGCATCCATGACGTCGAACGCTGGACCGAAGGTCTTGCCTCCGAGCTGCTGTACTTTTGCGGCGGTTGCGGCGGCGTTTTCTACTGCGATGTAAATCATCCAGTATGGGGGAATGCCCTGCGAGGTTTCGTCGGGACGCATCGTACACGCAGCTGCGGCCTCCCGGCCCTGAAGTTTGAATTCGGTGTAAACCTGGTCTGGGCCCATTGGATTGTCATGGATATTCCAGCCAAAGAGATCGCTGTAAAATTTCTTGGCCGCGTTCTGGTCAGAGGTGTGAAGTTCGATCCAACAGAACGAACCGGCTGCGTGCTTATCGATGTTTGTCATGGCGGAACGAGTTTACACTATCGGAACACCCTTGATGATCCGGGCGGACTACGTCTCGACCCGGAAGAACTGCGCCATATTGCGGAACTTCTTGTAGCGCGCATCAAGCAACGCCCCGACCGGCAGTTGTTTTACTGCGCCCAGATGCTCCTGCAGCGCGCGGTCAAGCAACTCCGCTGCCTGGGCATGATCGGTCTGTGCGCCTCCCGCAGGTTCCGGAATAATGCCGTCAATACATCCGAGGTCGCTCAAATCTTTCGCGGTGATCTTCATCGCTTCCGCCGCCAGATCTTTCTTGGTTGCGTCGCGCCACATAATTGACGCGCAGCCCTCCGGCGAAATCACGGAGTAAACCGAATTTTCCAGCATCAATACCCGGTCGGCCACGGCAATCGCCAAAGCGCCACCGCTGCCGCCGACACCAATAACCGTCGCGATAATCGGCACCTCCAGCCGCGCCATCTCCAGTAGATTGCGCGCTATGGCTTCTCCCTGGCCCCGTTCTTCCGCGTGCAGCCCCGGATAAGCGCCATCGGTATCCACAAAGGTAAAAATCGGCCGTTTGAATTTCTCGGCAATCTTCATAACCCGCAGCGCCTTCCGATAACCCTCGGGATGCGACATGCCAAAGTTTCGATAGACGCGCTGCTTCGCGTCACGCGCTTTCTGCTGACCGACCACAATAACCTGCTCGCCGTGAAAGCGAGCCATGCCGCAAACAATCGCTGGATCGTCGCGAAATCCTCGATCGCCGTGAATTTCGCTCCAGTCGTTAAAAATGCGCTCGATGTAATCGAGCGTGTAAGGGCGCTGCGGATGCCGCGCCAGTTCCGTGCGCTCCCATGCATTCAGGTGCGAAGAAATTTCGCGGCGAAGGTCATCCACTCGGTCGTTCAATTGCTGAACCTGGCGCAGCGTTTCGGCGTTCTGTCCATCCAACGCCTGCAGCCGGCTGATTTGCCCCTCGATTTTTTCCAGTTCCTTCCTAGCCTTGAGTCCAGAATCCATTTTGATGACATTCCCATTCTTTCTACTATGACGTTCTTCCACAATCGACAGCATAAAGTCGGTGCCCGCGATGGCGTCATTTTCCGCGGCACTCTTTCCGGTATTGTTCGAGCCGTTGTTTGAATCGATGCTCGCGCCGTTGTCGGCGCCAGGCGTGGGGCTTGCGCCGTTGTCCCCGCCCGGACCTGAGCTTTGCGCCCGCTTTATTTTTGCTCGTCTCATAGCCGAACCGCGAACTTATACGACTAGCTGATCACCCGCACACTACCGCGTCCGCACAACTGTTCTACACGGCCCCGGAAGCTGCGGTCCGGCATCACATTATAGCCTTCGGCCTCCATCACCACCATGAAATCACCTTCCCGCTCTACATCGAAAAGCACTCTCGCCTCGCCCCTGTGTTCGTTGCAAAGCGCATGCAGCTCATCCACCGTATGATCGGTTGCGCTTCCCAGCGGAACCCTGATGCGTAGCGCCTTCGGCAACGGTACTCGAGCTTCATCGAGCGGAATAATCTCATTCGCCGTGACCTTGGGATTAGCGCCTTCTTCAATTCGCACGCCCCCACGAATCAACACTGGCACTTCAAGCTTCACCTTCTCCGCCAGCTTCCTGTAGGCCTCAGGAAAGACCAGCAACTCCACTTTGCCCGACATATCTTCAAGCGAAGCCTGCGCCCACAGTTCGCCTCGACGAGATTTCGCCACGCGCAGTCCCGAAATCAAACCCGCAGTCGTAATGTTCTCATCCTTGCCGGTAGACCTTTTCATTGCGCAAATATCCGCAGTCGAAAGCGCATTCAAATCGGCCAGCTTCTCTTTGTACTTCTCCATCGGATGCCCGGTAATAAAAAATCCGAGAATCTCTTTCTCCGCTGCCAAACGAGTGTGCTCATCCCAATCAGGGGTATTAGGAAGCGCGTCGTTAGCTTGTTGCGCCGTCTCATCCGCAAACACGCCAAACAAACCGTGCTGCCCCGATTCCGCATCCCGCTGCGCCTTCTGCGCCTGTTCAATCGCCGTATCCAAAGCCTGCATAAGCTGCGCGCGCCGCCCGAAACAATCCATCGCGCCGCTCTTAATGAGCGATTCCAGCACTCGCTTATTCAACAGCCGCAAATCCACTTCTTCGCAGAATTCATAGAACGACTTAAAATTTCGCCCGAGTTTCTTGCGGGCCGCGACAATCGACTCGATTGCATTGCCGCCAACATTCTTTACCGCCGCCAGTCCAAATCGAATCGCCTGCCCATGCGGAGTGAAATTCGCATCGCTGACATTAATATCCGGCGGCTCAACCGCAATCCCCATCTCGCGGCATTCGTTGATGTACTTCACTACGCTATCCGTGTCGCCCGTGATCGAAGTCAGCAGTGCCGCCATAAAATCGTGCGGATGATGCGTTTTCAAGTAAGCCGTGTGATAAGCCAGCAGCGCATACGCCGCCGAGTGCGACTTATTGAAGCCGTATCCGGCAAACTGCGCCATCAGATCGAAAATCTTTTCGATTTTCTTCGGCGGGAAGCCACGCTGCGTCGCACCCTGTACAAACCGTTCCCGCTGCGCCGCCATTTCCTCGGGCTTTTTCTTTCCCATCGCCCGGCGTAGCAGATCGGCTTCTCCCAAGGAGTAGCCGGCGAGCGTGTTGGCCGCTTGCATCACCTGTTCCTGATAAACGAAGACCCCGAGCGTCTCTTCCAGGATCTCTTTCAGTGCGGGCAATTCATATTCGATTTTGCGGCGCCCATGTTTGCGCTCGATGAAATCATCGATCATGGCCATCGGCCCGGGACGATAGAGTGCGTTGAGCGCCGTCAGATGCTCAATCGAGTTCGGCTGATACCGCCGCAGCACGTCGCGCATGCCGGCCGACTCAAACTGAAACACACCAGATGTCAGCCCGCGATGGAACACTTTCTGATATGTTTCTTCGTCTTCAAGCGGAATGTCGTCGAGCGTGAGTTGCCGGCCTCTTTGCGCAATCAGCTTGAGCGTGTCGTCAAGAATGGTGAGCGTAGTCAGCCCAAGAAAATCCATCTTAAGCAGCCCCATCTTTTCGATGGCCACCATGTCAAACGCGGTCACGATTTCATCATTCTTGGTCTTATGCAGCGGCACGAATTCAATCAGCGGACGCGGTGAAATCACCACCCCCGCCGCGTGCACGCCCGAATTCCGCACCAATCCCTCGAGCTTCCGCGCCGTGTCCAGCAACTGTCGCACCTGCGGATCTTTCTGATAAGCCTCCTGCAGCGCCGCCGACTCATTCAGCGCATCGTCCAGCTTGATATTCAATGTGGTCGGTACCATCTTCGCGATGCGGTCCACGTCGCTGTACGGCATATCCATCGCGCGCCCGACGTCCTTGATCGCAGCCTTAGCCGCCATCGTTCCGAATGTGATAATCTGCGCCACATTTTCTCGCCCGTACTTGTGCGTCACATATTCGATCACTTCCCCACGCCGGTTCATGCAGAAATCAATATCAATATCCGGCATCGAAATACGTTCAGGATTCAGAAAACGCTCAAACAGCAGTTCATGCTGCAGCGGATCAATGTCAGTAATCCCCAGCGAATACGCGACCACCGCACCCGCCGCCGATCCCCGCCCTGGCCCCACCGGAATCCCGCGTTCGCGCGCGTAGCGAATGAAATCCCAAACAATCAGGAAATATCCCGAGAACTTCATCTGCTGGATGATGGCAATCTCGCGCGCCAGCCTCTGTTCATACTCCGTCAGCGAATGTTTCAATCGCCCGCTTGAAGCCGCGCTGCGCAGGTTCTCCATCCGCCGCGCAAATCCCTCCCGCGTAACGTGTTCGAAATAACTGTCGAGTGTGAATCCCTCCGGAACATCGAAATGAGGAAACGGACTTGGAACCTTCTCCAGGCGCAGGTTACAGCGCTCCGCTATATCGAGCGTCCGTGAAAGCACCTGCGGCGTGTCCTTGAAGACTCGCAGCATCTCTTCGCCGTTCTTGACGAAGAACTGCGTTCCCTCGAACTTCATCCGGTTCGTTTCCTGAATCGACTTCCCCGTCTGAATACAAAGCATCACATCCTGCGCATGAGCATCGTCCTCGCATAGATAATGGCTGTCGTTGGTAGCCACCATCGGGAGCGAGAGGTCCTTCTCCAGTTGGAACAATCCAGGCTGGATACGCCGCTCCATCTCCAGCCCCTGATCCTGTATCTCGAGAAAGAAATTTTCTTTGCCGAAGAGATCGCGATAGAATCCGGCGGCCGATCGCGCCGCGTCGTAATTCCCTTCCATCAAGCGCTCAGCGACTTCGCCTTTAAGGCATCCGGAAAGCCCGATTAGCCCCTTCGAGTGTTCCCCCAGAAACTTCTTGCTCACCCGAGGCTTGTAATAAAAGCCATGCAGCGAAGCCTCTGACGTGATCTTCACCAGATTGCGATAACCTTCTTCGTTTTCAGCGAGTACGAGCAGATGGTTGTACGTGTCCCCGTCCGGAGGAGTCCGCGTAATGACGTGATCATCTTTCTTGCAGATGTAAAGCTCGCATCCCACAATCGGTTTCACCCCGACCTTGTGCGCCGCATTCACAAAATGCACTGCGCCAAAGATATTGCCGTGGTCGGTCATCGCAACCGCAGGCATGCCAAGTTCGTGGACGCGCTCGACGAGTTTCTCAACGTCGCAAGCGCCATCGAGCAGCGAATAATCGCTATGCAAATGCAGATGTACAAATTGGTTTTGTCCCATGGGGTTCTTAATTCACAGCCTCTACTTCCTGGCCAGTTTCACTCGCGCAAAAGGCGTTAGCTTGCCGCTGATTTCATTATCGATGAGCCACTGCCATGTATCGGTACTTTTGCTGTAGGCAAAGGTTGTATGGACGCTGCCATCCTTATCTTTGAACAAAAACACGATTTCATCGCCGTTGCGTTTTCCATCGGCGATACTGTCGTTCGAGAGCCCGCCACCGCCGGTGGAGTCGAGCCACAAGCATTTGTAGTCGCGCGTCGACCGCTCCGCTGCAATGAAGACGATGGCTTCATAGGCGGGCTGGCCTTGGGCATTAATTTCGCGTGAAGTTTCGTGAAGGCGCACGTACTCGCCGCGCAACACCCAGTCGGCCTCAATGTCGTGCGTCGTTTCATGGCCGGCAATCGTGCCTTGGAGGACCCACCTTCCGGTCATCCGATCAAGCAGTGGATCTTGAACTGTTCCTGATTGAGCCGAAGCCGCGAAGGAAACAACTAAGATCAAGGCGAAGATTGTCAGAACTATCCTCATGATGTCGTGAGTGCCTAGCATCGTGCGCTCCGAAGGGTTGGTTTGCGACCAGCACACAGCTTGGATCGCAACTTCCTGGCGGACCGGTCTTAGATCTACTGGCTGGAAAAAAATCGTAACGAGAAAAACCTTAGCGGTTAGCGCGTGATCATGATCTGCAGCGATGGCTCCGGCACCTGAAAATCCACGCCGCGATCGTCATTCTTCCTGACAGTCGCCGGAATATCGAGTTGCACGAGTGGAATTTTCTTTGCAGCCTTCTCGTTCAGTACCCAGAGGGTACCACCGGAGATGGCATAATTTCGCACTTCTTCAACATGGTTGTCGCGGAAGACCAGAGCCGTCATCTGTTGCTCCTCCGGCTTCGGCCGATTGCGTGCTTCAACGTCCGCTTGCAGTCGGTCGATTTTCCCGTTCAGAGCCTCGACATCCCGCTGCAACCCGCTATCCTCGGGATAAGGAGCAGGATACGGGGCGCTGGCATAGGCATCCTGATCTTGCGTATCAGCCGACGAATCGTCGTACCAATCGTAATAGCCGTACGGATAATATCCCACGTAGGGATAATAGATTCCTCGACCGTAGAAACCACGACGACTGTAGTAGGGGTTTCCAGTTCGAATACGTACGCCAGAGCTGCGAGTGAAACCTCCACCGCGAAACGAGCCGCCGTGAATCGATCCTGAGGAACCAGAAAAGCCATGTCCAGAAAAACCGTGCCCCGCTGCGGCGTGTCCGCCGCCCCCGCCGCGCTGCGCCAACAGGGGCATTGAAATCAAGATCAGGCTAACCGCCGCCATACACCACGCCGCTATACACAATGAGCGCCGCATGGTGACATTATAGCTTGTTTTTAGCCTGTTTGCAGATGAGTAAAACTGTCGCCGCCCCCCCGAATTCAAGCACTGGGGCCGGGTTCGGACTGGCCCGGGTTCAGAACCCGACTTACCGGTCATCTCCCTTTCTTCTGGCCCTTTGTCCTTGCCTTCGTCTTCGCTTTCCCCGAGGGCTTAGTCGCTTTGGCTGGCTTGCTCGGCTTTTTCGCGGCCCTTGGTTTGACTAGCTTGGGTTTGACCGGCTTGGGCTTGATCGGTTTCCTTCCCCTGGCGGGCCCAGCGGATTTCGCGGGAGCGGCAGGCTTCTCCACTACGTTGGATTTCGTAGCCTTGGTCGGTTTACCCGGAATAGGCGCCGAGACCGGGATCGCCGCTGGACCGGCGACAGCTGCAGCTTTTCCCTTCTTCTTCCCGCTTTTGCCAGCCGCGGCCGCAGAAGCCGCAGCCGCCGCAGCGGCAGCGGCAACTTTCGCTCCTCTACCCCGCTTCGCTTGCGGAGGCGGTGGTGGCGGAGGTGGTGGAGGCGCCAGCGGCTTCAGGAATTTCAGCGTCTCCGTGCGCGAACGCAATTTGCCATCCAGCAAAAGCAAAAACACATCATTCGCAATCTTCGGATATTCCTTCATCTCCGGCGTGATGCGAAGTTCCGTCATCTCCGGTAGAGGAATCTTCTGTTGCACCTGCCGCCATTTAGTGAAGAAATTTTTGATCTTCTGCGCCACCGCCTGCTGCCGCGCGGTGATGGCAAGAAACAGAATCATCTCCGGGCGCGCCGACGACAACAACTGCCAGGTCCGCGATGGTGTCGCCGCTTCCTTGCCCGTCAAACGCTTGGCCAGGCTGTGGGCATTAGCATCCAGATCCTTCCACGCCTCCACCAGATCCTTGCGCGGTATCGCCCGCCGCAAATCCGAAATATCTTTATCCCCCAGCCGAGCCGTAAGAAAATGAAGCACCGCCGGAGCAACGTCCGGAGTATAGCCAAGCTCGTTCATCTGCTGCCGCGTCTTCATCAACGCGCCCAGCCCATTCGTATCGACTTTCGCCGTGCTCCAATGCGGATTCAGAACCTTCAGCCAGTCTTCCTTTTCGTAAGCCTTCAGCACACCCAGGGCATCGTCCTCATACGCTATCTGCTCGATCTCATATCCAATGCTTGAGTTTCGTATGTAGTCGATATACCTGTTTTCCTTCGCCGATTCGTACCGTGCTTGCGTCCGCTCCTCAAGCGGCCAGTGGAAGCGCGTAGTAAAACGCGTGGCCCGAATCAGCCGCGATGGATCTTCCAGAAACGCGTAGTTATGCAGCACCCGAATGACTTTCGCTTCGATATCGGCAGCGCCGTTGAAGGGATCCATCAGCAGCCCGCGCGACCCCTCATTCATCGAAAGGGCCATGGCATTGACGGTGAAATCGCGCCGTCGAAGATCTTCAATAATGGTGGCGGGGGTTATCTGTGGAGGCTTGCCCTGTTTGTCATAATGCTCCGATCGCGCCATGGCGACCTCTGCCCGAACGCCGCCCGGCAGCGTCAGAAGAAACGTTCGCGTCTCACTGTCTGCGCTGCCAATGACCGCTCCCGCCCGCTCCAGATCTTTCTGCAGTTTGAGCGCGTTGCCCTGAACCGTAAAATCCAGATCACGAATCGGGAAGCCGGTAATGATGTCTCGAATCGCCCCGCCGGTCAGGTAAAGGTTCATCCCCGCCCCTTTGGCGGCATCTAGGACGAGAGCGACTGCCTTCTGTTGGTCCGGCGAGAGCCGGGTCTCCAGCGTGTATATGTAATCGGCCATGCCTTCCTAGTCGCTCGGCGGTGCCCTTTGCTTGGCGTGCGCGCGGCGTTTTTCACAGGTTTTCCACAGAGGACCCGGCTCGAACCTCAGCGAGCGCGTTGCTGGTAGAATCTAACTGTCTCTAGACATTAGACTTATATAGTAAATCTACAATTCCAGCAAACTAGAGAAAATAACACAAGGTTTACCGTTTGGCTACTGTGAAGGCATGAACTGCCCGAATTCCCCTCGGAAAATGCGAGAATTCCACGTGGAGGTGTGGCGCGCGCGCCCCCGCCCGCGAAATCTGGCCTGCTGAGTTCTTTGTCAGTAGCGGAATTGATTGCTCAACTCATGAGGAATTATCTCTAATCCATGCCCTCGACCCACAAAAAAGTAATCGTGCGGAAACACGACCGCGACTCTATCAGCGGCTTCGTAGCTCCCGCCAACTTCGTGGTCGAAGGCAAACTTGAATTGCTCAATACCTCCGGCAACGTAGTAGCCATCGACCTGCGAGAGATCAAGACAGTCTATTTCGTCCGCGAATTCTCCGACACCGACCTGATGCTCCGCAAGACCTTCACCACCCGCCCAAGAACCGAAGGCCTCTGGGTCCGCCTGAAATTCAAGGACAGCGAAGTGATTGAAGGCATCCTTCCCAACGACCTGACCCAGAACCCCGCCGAAGGATTCCTGATGAACCCTCCCGACCTGCGCTCAAACACGCAAAGGGTCTTCGTGCCGAGAGAAGCGTTAGCCTCAGTAACGGTGTTAGCCGTAATAGGAGCAGCCAACCGCCGCCGTAAAGGCGGCCAACCCGACTCCAGGCAAGTGACGCTGTTCGAGTCCTAGCATGAGCGCGTCGGATGAGCACATCGAAGCTTTCTTTACCCACTGTTCGCAAAGCCAACCTGGGTGATACCCAGGGAATATTGCAATGTCTACATGACGCTTTCGAACCATATCGCAGCCGCTATACGCCCGAAGCCTTTCTCGACACCACCTTGACCGCAGAGACCCTTCAGCACCGTTTGGCGACCATGTCCATATATGTGGCCGTGAACGATTCCGGCAGGATCGTAGGCACAATTAGCTGTCAAATAACAAATCCGACAATTGGTAATGACAATGCTCTTCACAACAATACTGGTCATGACAAAGTTGGTTATAGCAACGAAGGGCACCTTCGCGGAATGGCAGTTCTTCCTGCGTGCCAAGCCTCTGGAGTGGCGGAACATCTACTAAACGCCGCCGAGTCTGAACTCCGCAACAAAGGATGTTCCCTCGTCACCCTCGACACCACCGAGCCTCTTCAACCTGCTATGCGTTTCTACGAGAAGCATGGCTATCGCCGCTCCGGAAGAGTCACGGATTTTTTTGGCATGCCGCTAATCGAGTACATCAAGACGCTCACCCCCAACTGACGGCTGAGACCTGCAGTTGTGCCTTCCGCTACAATTTCCCCGAGACACACCATGAAACTAGCCGACATATCCAAAGCCCTGAACGCCCGCCTGGAAAATGCATCCCCCGACACCGAGATCACCGGAGTAGCCGGCATAGAACAAGCCGCCCCAGGCCAACTGACGTTCATCTCCAATCCGAAGTACAACGCCGCGGCGAAGACGACCAAAGCCGCCGCCGTGATCGTGCCCGAGAACTTCCCCGCAATATCGACAGGAACGTTACGCAGCGACAACCCCTACCTGGCTTGGGCCAAAGCCATAGAGCTTTTCTATCAGCCTCCAGCCTACGCCCCGGGAATCCATCCCACCGCCGTAATCCATCCCAAAGCCAATCTAGGCAAAAACGCGCACATAGCTCCCTACGTAGTGATCGATGAAGACGCCATGATAGGAGACAACGCCGTCCTTCTATCCCACGTAGTGATCTACCGCGGAGCGAAGATTGGCAACAACTTCTTCGCCCACGCTCACGCCGTTGTTAGAGAGTTCTGCCATCTAGGCGACAACGTCCTGCTCCAAAATGGAGCCATCATAGGCTCCGACGGCTTTGGTTTCGCCAAAGTGACAGACCGAGTCACGAATAGAGTAGCGAATAAAGTTACGGATAAAGACGACAGCGCCCACTGGTACAAAATTGTCCAGTCCGGAAATGTAGTAATAGAAAACGAAGCCGAGATCCAGGCGAACGCCTGCATAGACCGAGCCAGCATAGGCGAGACCCGCATCGGACAAGGCGCAAAAATCGACAACTTAGTCCACGTAGGCCATAGCTGCACCATAGGACATGACGCTTTACTCTGCGCCCAAGTAGGCCTGGCTGGCACAACCGCAGTAGGCAACAACGTTATCCTGGCCGGACAGGTAGGAGTAAGCGGCCACGTAAAAATCGGAGACGGAGCTATAGCCATAGCCCAAAGCGGCATCCCCCACGACGTCCCCGAAGGAGCCATGGTAAGCGGCGCCCCAGCCATCGATCACAAATTATGGTTAAAGTGCTGTGCCGCCTACTCCAAACTCCCAGAGATCGCCAAAGCAGTAAGAATGCTATCGGAGCATGCCAATCCCACGAAGCTGTCATCCTGAGCGAAGGAGCCGCTTTAGCGAAGCGGCTTCGGAGTCGAAAGGCCCCTTGCACGTTCGCCGACCCAATTGCGTTAGTGGACCCCTTTGACTCAAAGTCGCCCACCACCCAAATTGTCATCCCGGGATCTGCATTTAACGCCAGCAACCGGTCTTGGAGGGCAAGGCCAAAAGGCAGAGCCGTGGGCCAAAGCGCTAGGCATAAAACATAAAATAGTAAAGATCGGCGAACGAATCGACGCGCGAAACCGCGAGCTTCCTCCGCAGGCTGAGGCGTTTAGCTTAAGGCAAAGACCTTATACCAAGCCTCCCCGTTCGTATTCTAAGCTTCGGGGAACTTCCTTCGAAACTGGTCGAGGAATGTGTATTTGCAGCCGACCGCCACCATGCCCAAAAAACAACCATCAAAGTGATTCGATGAGTAACCAGTATGACAAGACGTTTGGAAGATAGGATCCGCAACCTTTGCGGTAGAGTGATCGCGGCTCATGATTCGGATCAGTTGCGTGCCATTCTTTCAGAACTTGAATCCGCGCTCCATGAACACACGGAGCGACTCAGGAAAACGGCTGGCGCAAAACTTGTTAGCCTGAAGGACAACTCTCCTCCGGAGAGGCGCTCATTCTAGTCGCTCTATAGCGCCAACTCCGATTCTAATAAATTAAAAAATATGGGGGGAGCGGTCACGCTTCCTGCATCGCTGGCGGCAGCCCACTATTGATCGCTGCTCGCACTTTGGCCATCAGACAATCGCGTTCTCCGAAATCTGAGGGCTCAATGGGAGCGTGAAATTGCACCGTCACCGTCCCTGGACGAATCGCGAAACGAGCTTTCGGCATTACCGCTTCCGTCCCAGAGATCGTGATCGGAACGACCGGCACTTTGCATTCCTCGGCAAGATAAAACGGACCTTTTTTGAAAGGCAGCAGCTTGCCATCAAACGAGCGCTTCCCTTCCACGTAGATGGTCATGTTCAATCCCTGCTCGATGGCCTTGACCGCGTCGCGCACGGCGGAGATGCCTGCATCGCGATTGCCGCGATCGACCGGCACGAGCGAGCCGATCAGCATGATCTGCCGCAGAATTGGAACCTTGAATAATTCTTTCTTCACCATCACCGAACTGCGCCGCGGAATCAGCGGCAACGTAATTGGCGGATCGAGGTTCGAAATATGATTCGACATGAAAATATATGTTCGCGCCGGATCAAGTTTATCGAGCCCAACCGTTCGCACTCTGACGCCAGCAAGGCGAACGCCAGTCCACATCGCACTCATGCAGGTGTTGTACAAAAAGCTGATATTCCTGGTCAGATAAGTCCAGGGAAACCCAAGGAGGGCAGCAACGGGCAGCGAGACCGCCCAGAACCCCAACATGAGAAGGGTGCGAAACACTTACTTCGTTACTCCAAGCTTCGTTACTTCAGGCTTCGTTACTCCGAGCGCAAGCAGCTGTTGAGGAAGTTTTTCATAAATGCCGCCAAATCCGCCATTGGAGAGAATAGCAACTACATCACGTTCGCGCAGTTCGGGAACAATTGCGTTCACAATGGCATCGGCATCAGCAAGAATGCGAGCATTTTTTCCTCGCTTCCGGATCTCGGCAATCACACGATTCAAATCGAGACGTTCAGCTTCAGGAATCGCCTCCGACTTGAAGATGGCTGCAATCACAACCTGATCGGCGAGTGCCAGACTGCGAGCCAGCGCATCCTGCAACACGTTGCGGCGCATTGTGTTCGAGCGCGGTTCAAGTACAACCCACAGGCGGCCTTGCGGATATCTGGCGCGCAAAGCCCTTATCGTCTGCTCGATCGCCGTTGGATGATGCGCAAAATCATCGATGATCGTAATTCCGTTGACTTCGGCCTTAACTTCGAGTCTGCGTTTCACACTGCGAAACGTCTCGAGAGCCTTTGCGATTACATCTTTTGAGATTTGATAATGCGACGCGAGCGCCGCGGCTGCTGTGGCGTTCCAGACGTTGTATTCTCCACCGAGCGCGAACTCGAAATCGCACCAATGTTTTTTGTTGTGCACAACAGACCACGAAGTGCGCTCTTCGTTCAAACTCAGGTTTGCGATTCTCCAGTCTGCGCGTTCAGAAGCTCCGTAATATTCGACCGGACAAAAAGCCTTGAACAGACAGCGGTCGATGCTCTCGCCTGAATCAAACGCCACAATTCGCCCGCACCGCGGAACCAGATTCACGAGCCGTTTGAAAGCCGTCTCTACTGCGTCCAGATCTTTGTAGATGTCAGCGTGATCGAATTCGACCGAGGTGAGAATCAGGGAATCGGGAAAATAGTGCAAAAACTTTGGACCCTTATCGAAAAACGCTGTGTCGTACTCGTCACCTTCCAAGATGAAGTGCTTTCCTCTGCCCAAGCCGAAGCTGCGGCCGAAATTCTCAGCAATACCGCCAATCAGGAACGAGGGGTGTAGGCCCGCGGTTTCGAAAATCCACGCCAGCATCGACGTTGTCGTTGTTTTGCCGTGAGTTCCAGCGACTACCAGAACTTCTTTCCCCACCAGAAACTCATCATGCAGAATCTGCGGCAGTGAGCAGAATGGAATTCGCCCGTCGAGCACGCGCTCCAATTCCACATTGCCGCGAGAAAGAGCATTTCCAACCACCACCAGATCTGGACGCGGATTCAAGTTCGCCTCAGCAAATGGCTGCGCGACCGCGATGCCAAGCGATTCGAGAAAGGTCGACATCGGAGGATAAGACGCCGCATCCGAGCCAGTAACACGATACCCTCGCTCTTGCAGCATGCCAGCCAGAGAGGCCATTGCTGTGCCGCAGATGCCGATCAGGTGAATGTGCTTGGGTTTACTCATTCGCAGATTTCGTCACTGGCTTGTCGCCTCAATGACTTGTTGCCGACTCCAGAATCTTTAGCTTCACTTCGTCGCCGACTTCCAGACGCGCTCTAACTCCCAAAGGCAGCGTAATGTTTGCGCGCGAAACATGTCCCGAGCGCAGGCCATAAGCCACAGGAATTCCAATATCGCCCACGATCCGCAGCACGACTTCTTCCAACGTGTAATCTTGCTCTGCGCTTTGCCGGCAATCGATCATTTCTCCAAAAACAATGCCACGCACATCTTTTAGTTTACCCGCCAGCTTCAACTGCATCAGCATACGATCAATCTGGAAAGGTTTGGCAGCCACGTCTTCCAGGAAAAGAATCGTTCCCGCGGTCTGGATATCGTATGGTGTTCCGAGCGCCGCGACCAGGATCGAAAGACATCCTCCATACAGGATTCCTTCCGCTTCACCCTTTACCAGCGGTCTCGCGCCAGAACTTTCATCGATCTCCCATTCTGCCGCGCCACTTATGGCATTTTGCCATGAAACAAAATCAACTCCGTCCGCAACCGCGAAATCTTTGGCTACCATTGGACCGTGAAATGTTACTAAGTTCGCCGAGTCGGCAAAGGTAGTTAGTAAAGATGTCAGATCGCTGTAGCCAACAAAGATCTTTGGATGCGCGGCAATCCTCCTTAGATCAAGCGCCGGTAACAGGTAGTTTGATCCGTAGCCTCCACGCGCGCAAATGATCGCGCGGATATCGTCTCGCAGAAACATCTCTTCCAGTTCCCGCGCCCTGCGCTCCGCGGAGCCGGCAAAGTACAGGTCGCGGTCCAGAATTGACTCGAAATAAAACGGCTCATAACCGGCGCGCCGCAAACCGTCGCAGCCGGCGTCCAGCATTTCGCGCTTCACGTTTGACGCGGGCGCGACGATCCCTACCTTGTCGCCATGACGCAGAGCGCGTGGCTTGAGACGCGAATTGTGAGGAGTCACAGCCATTTCAGCTTGATCGGTCTTAAACGAAGAACTCGCCACGGCAGATGATGGTCGCCGGTCCTCGCAGATATACCTGATCCTCCCACCGAACGGTTTGCGGACCTCCTGGAGCGATTACCTTCACCGGCGAAACGGATCGTCCGCTTGCGATCGATGCTACGGCTGCTGCGCAAGATCCTGTGCCGGAAGATTGCGTTTCTCCCACGCCACGTTCGAACATTCGAATCTCAACTTCATTCATTCCACGCACCACCGCATATACAACATTTGTGCCCTGCGGAAACTGCGGTTGCGCGCCGATCAGCGCCGCCTCAAGCTGCCAAGCGTCGTGGAAGTTTTCGATAAAGATCACAAAATGCGGATTGCCCATCGAAACTTTCGTGCCCAGAGTTCTTCTGCGAATTGTCTCAATCCAAATTTGCTCGCCAATTTCCGGTTGGCCCATCTCGGCTTCGAACTCAAATGAAGAGCCTTGGCGGTTCATTAGTCGGCAAGTCTTTTTCCCTGCACCGGTACGAACCACCACTTCTGTTTTATGCTCACGCACATACATTTCCGCGGCTACGCAGCGCGTGCCATTCCCGGAAATCTCCGCCTCGGAACCATCGGCGTTAATCAGGCGCGCCATCACATCAGCCTCGGCATCTGGATACAACCATTCCACGCCATCAGCGCCGACTCCGTAGTGCCGATCGCACAGGCGACCGGTCAGCGCGCTTAGATCACGGGAAACGTCCCCACCTTCGATGATCAGAAAATCGTTGCCGCAAGCTGAAGCTTTCGTAAAGGGAATCGTAGAGTTCTGCCGCTCTTGCTTTTCTGGCCGTTGCTGGTGTGGTCCAGTCATTCGTGTTCTATCGCGCCAAGTGAGGTCACGCTGGCAAAGGCGTTTGATTCATGCAAGCGGATGGATAGAACTCTCTGCTGTTCGTGCTCGCAATTGACCGCGAAAACCATGCGAAAGTCCGGGTCGGCATTGGCGATGTGGATGTTTTGCATGCTGAGTTGTTCGGTGTCAAGGATGCGGTTGACTTCTCGCAACATTCCATCCACGTTGCGGCCGGTTACCTGGTAGCTGGAGACAAACATTTTTAGCGAGAACACAGCTTCCATTCTTCCGAGGAATACGAGTGCCACTAAAATGAGGGCCGTGGCAAAGATTGCGGTCAGATATAAACCGCCGCCCGCCGCCATCCCTACCCCCGCCACAACAAAAAGTGTAGCTGCGGTGGTCAATCCCGTCACCGAGCTCCGCGCGTGCAGGATTGACCCCGCGCCGATGAAACCGATGCCAGGAATGATCTGCGCCGCAATGCGCGCGCTGTCTGACTCCACGCCAGCTAATTGCCGCGACAGCACGGTGAACATCGCCGCGCCGAAGCATATAAACATATTTGTACGTAAGCCGGCTGGCCTATGCCGGAGTTGCCGTTCCAGACCGATGACCCCGCCGAGCAGCGCGGCAAGAATCAGACGCGCCAGCGTCGAGGTCAGCACCACGCCCAGTTCATGGCGCAGCACGACGATGATTGAATGGATAGGATTCATGACCATCGCAGCTTCGAGCGGATTCTATCACTGGCACCTGGCGATTTTTCTGGCTTTGGCGTAGCTGGTTAACGCGATTGATTCGGGGCGCTTTGCGTAGCATAGATGACCGCATGAGGTTGACCGGTCGCATGAAGTTCTGCCAGCGCTGTGAGGTTCGACTTATTCACGTTGCGGTCCACCACATCGCCTTCAAAGGCGATCACAAAATTCACGTAGCGGGATGGGTCGGCCAGAGCACGTTCCCAAAGGCCATCGGGATCGGTTGGCCGCTTCCACGGACGATGATTTTCATTATTCACCACTTCACGCAGAGGAATGCCCGCTTCCTCCATGATACCCACGTGCTCTCCCAGATCCATGAGGTATCGCGAATTCCGCGGCAGTCGAGTCACGATGCGCTCGACGGAGGAATCCAAGGTATGGCGAATTTCCCAATTCCTCTGCGCTTCCTTAAGGCATAGCGGTTCCGCCTTCCACACCGATGCGTAACTTGCCACGACCAGCGCCAGTGTCGCGGCCACCAATTTCGCCACCATGCCTTCCTGCCGCGCCGAGTAGGAATGCGGCAGCCGCGATTACTCCCGCCGAAACAGATAACATTGGCAGCAGCTGCAATCCATATCGCTGGTTAAAGGTTGCGAATGGCCACCAGAGGTAGACATGAATCGGCACTGAGCCGTATGCGACGGAATACGCATAGAATGGCAGCGGAACGTATAACAACAGCAGCGCTGCCGATTGCGCACGCAGTCTCCACGCTGCAATCGCAAGCGCCACCAGAGCTGCCCCCAGCCAAAACGACCCCAGTTATCGACCGCCATATTCAACTGCGCTGACTTCAGAAAATAGATGGCCGCCACCCAAGCATTGTGCAGTGCGGGATTCGGGGCACCCACGCGCTGCTCAATCGCCTTTGCCGAGAACGGGCCGTTGGCGAACTCCAATGCGTTCCCATAAATTGCTTTGTTGTAGGCGAGCCATAGAATAGGCGCCGCTGCTATGAACAAGACAAATTTCATCGCCACCCGCCTAAGGTCGCGATTCTGCCATTGCCGCAGCGCAATTACACCGGCCCACACTCCAATCGCTCCCGCCAGAAACCATCCGTCGTAACGCGTGAGTTCTGCGCCAGCCAGACATGCGGCGCACCGCATCAATGGCTGATAAGTCCTGGAGATTGGATTGGCATCTTCACTTCTCCGCGTACTTACAAATTCCGCGAAATACACGACGGCCCAGATAAACAGCGCCAGATAGATCGATTCCGTCATAGCCGTAGTCTGCATATAGATCAGGTTCGGATTCGCACCATAGACGACTGCCGCGACCCACGCGCCGACGACTGCCCCCGGTCTCATACTGGGAGCGGCTTCCAGCATGCCGCGCACCAGGCGGAAGATTCCGATAACCGCGAACACGTAAGCAATCATCGACGGGATCGACCCGCCCGCGCCGTTTTGCCACATTGAGTTGAAGAAAATGAATGGAATCATCAGCAGATGAGGCAGCGGCAGCCAAACCGTCCCCAACTGCAGCGGGCCTGGAGTCATTGAATCGAAAACTCGTCGCGCAATATTGATGTGTGCGACTGCATCGCCGTAGAGCAGAAGATCGCCGTGGCGGAAATAATAAAAAAATGAAAACAGAGAAACCAGGGCAGAGATGCCGGCCACTCGGGCTACGTTAAGGTCCGGAAGTTCAGTTATCTTTTCGGCTCTACGCGGTGGCATAGATCAATCTAGATGAGTAAGTTCGCGAAATATTTGAAAGCGCGCGTCGATTTCTTCGCGGGATAGATTCTGCAGCCGCTCGGTGCCAAATCGTTCTACCGCAAATGATCCCATGACTCCCCCATAAAACAAGGCGCGTTTCAGTACCTCGCGATTGATGTCGCCTTGCGAGGCTATGTACCCCATGAAGCCACCGGCAAAAGAATCGCCGGCCCCGGTTGGATCCCTTACTTCGTCAATCGGCAACGCGGGCGCGCGAAAAGGATGCGATCCAATGCCGAACGCTCCCTCGCGAAAAAAGATAGTGGATCCATATTCGCCGTGTTTCACCACCAGCGCGCTTGGGCCCATGGCGATAACTTTTCTCGCCGCGCGGAGAAGATTCTTTTCGTCGGCCAACATTTTGGTCTCGGTATCATTGATCAGAAGAATATTCACCAGCTTTAGTGTTTCCGCTAATTCCTTGGGCGTGCCTTTGATCCAGAAATTCATAGTGTCGCCGCCGGTGAGCCGGACGCCATCCATCTCCAGCCGTACGGCTGTTTGCAGCGTTGGATGAATGTTCGCGAGGAAAAGAAATTGCGTATCCGAATATTCTTTGGGGATACGCGGCTGAAATTTTTCGAATACATTGAGTTCTGTGAAGTCGGTCTTCGCTTCGTTCAGGTTGTCGAGATATTGTCCGCCCCAGCGGAAGGTTTTTCCTTCGGTTCGCTGGATGCCGCGTGTGTCTATGCCGCGCTTTTTTAGGACGGACTCGTTTTCGGAAGTGAAGTCATCCCCGACAACCGCGACCACGCGCACTTCAGTGAAGTAACTCGCGGCTAGCGCAAAATAAGTCGCCGCCCCTCCGAGAATGTCGCTCACCCGGCCGGACGGCGTAGCGATCGTGTCAAAGGCAACGGAACCAACTACAAGAACGCTCATGAGTCTCCGTACGTAGTCGTTGGTCGCCAGTCGTTGGCGTTCCTTACAAAAGCTTGCTGCCGTCGTTCGCTACCGATGTCCGCCAACGACGTTCGCTAAACGACGAAAGACCATCGACTGTCGACTAAGGACTATTTCAAGTACTTTCCCAGGATCAACTGCAGTTTCTCTTTTGTGGCCGCGGGAATCTTCCCGGGATCAGTCAGAACCGCGTGCGCCAGCGCATCTCCACACTTGCAGTTGCGCTCCGCGGGCATTGCGGCCACGGTAGCCTTCACTACCCTCGCAGCATTCTCTGCATTCTTTACCAGCACGGAAACGATCTGTTCGACGGTTACCGAATCGTGATGCGGATGCCAGCAGTCGTAATCCGTGACCATGGCGATGGTCACGTAGCAAATCTCTGCTTCCCGCGCCAACTTGGCTTCCTGCAAGTTGGTCATGCCAATAACGTCCGCTCCCCAGCTGCGATATACGTTCGACTCAGCCCTGGTTGAGAACTGCGGACCCTCCATGCAGATGTAGGTTCCGCCGAGCTTTGCGGATACGCCTGCGGATTGGCACGCACCGCTTACTACTTTCGCCATCTCTCCACATACCGGATCGCCAAAACTAACATGCGCTACGATTCCGTCGCCGAAAAAAGTATCGATGCGGTGCCGGGTGCGGTCGAAAAACTGGTCGGGTATGACAAAATCGAGCGGCTTGGGCTCCTCCTTCAGCGAGCCCACAGCTGAAACCGAAATGATGCGCTCTACTCCCAGTTGCTTAAAGCCGTAAATATTGGCACGGAAATTCAGTTCACTTGGAAGCAACTTATGACCGCGGGCATGGCGGGCAAGAAACGCCACCTTACGGCCTTCCAGCGTTCCCAAAATATAGGCATCGGAAGGAGCTCCGAATGGAGTCTGTTGCTGCACCTCCTGCGGGTCGCTGAACCCCGGCATGGAATACAGACCGCTGCCGCCGATAATGCCAATTTCTGCCTGCTGCAAATGCGCTCCTGAGTGGGGATGGAATTGACCGTGGAATGCCGATTATACAAGAGCGCCGAGTTACGGCTTGGTCGGCGCGACTTTATCCTCAGGCCAGAAATCGGCCTCGATTTTTTTCGTCGTCTCATCATCGAGACCTTCGCTGATCAGCACGGTGTCGCCGCGGACTTCGATCAAAACCGCTCCCTCTTCGGTTAGCCACGCGTGGCGGCCGCGCAGCGTTCTCCAGGATTCTGCCGGCGGCGCATCTTGCGCGACTTTGCCGTCCGCTCCGAGGCCTTGCTGCTTCTGATAGCGTTTCGCCAATGATTTCGCATACACGGCGGCAAATTCTGCGGCCTTTGCCGGAGTCGACCAGCGGGAGATGTAAACCAAGGCTAGCGGCGCTGATTTTTCAGCCTTCGATCTTCCGGCAAAATAGTAGCCGCCCCGCCACTCTGGATAAATTGCCGCGGCCTCATCGCGTCCCGCATATTGCTCGACCAGCACATCCACGTCAAACTCACCCATCGCGCCGATATCGAAAGCGTCGTAAGCTTTAAGGTCCGTATCCATATCGATCAACTTTAATGGCTGCAAGCTTTCATGTGATAGGTAGGTTTTCGGCTCCATGATCTCGCGCGTCGTTTTCGGCGGATCCTTGAATGCGCCTGCGTAAGCCAATTCTTTTCCCCCTGCTTCAAGCAGCGCGGCGGTAAAATCCAGCCCATAGCGATACGGAAAGGTCAACTCCTCTTTGAGAAAAATCGGGGCGTCGCGAAAAGTCGGCGAATCAGCCGTGCCAACCAACATGCCTTGTTTGAGCGCTTCTACGATCTGTGGAGAATCAAGCAGCGTCTTACCGGTAGGCGCTAGCGAATAGTCAAGCAGCACGACCATCGCTTGGCCCTCAATCACCGCCTGCCGCGCCTCGCTCTCCTCATCATCCTTGATATCGGCAGGACTCGGAGCATCCTTTTTATTGTCGGGAGGCTCAGCCTCCTTCATCCATTTCTCGATGCCAAATGACTGGTCCTGGAGAGCGTGCGTCAGTTCGTGCGCCAGGACCGGCTTCTGCGAATCTACATCCAGCCAGTTCAGCAGATATACGGTTTTCGTTTTCGGATCATAGTATCCGGCTACCTGCTCTCGCAGCATCGCGACCAGAAAACTGGACAGATCGAAGTTCCGTGGCAGCAAGCCGAACTTCTTCAGCACGGCCGAAGATCTCTCGAGCCGCTTCGCGTCTTTATCGTCCGCGATGCTCTTCTTAATGTACGACTGCACCTCGTCGCGATTGGCCAGCTTCCGCTTTACCTCATGTTTGATGGGCAAGTCCGTGTCCTGGCTGGCAAACCGCAGGATTTCGTCTACCGAGCGAAACAATTCCTTCGCCTCTTTGGAAGACATGGTGCTTTCTTGTGTGGACTGTGTGGATTGTGTGGCGCGGGCGCCCTCGCCCGCGGAAGTCTGATCTTGAGGCGCGGTATCCGCGCTCCCAGATTGCCCCCAGAGTGAAACTGCCAGCAGCGAAACCAGAGCTGATTGCAGGAACCAATGACGAAGCCTCGAAGCAACCACCTTGACATTCTCCATCACTATCGAGTCTATACTGTCGCATGGCGGTTAATCTCTGGAGCCAACCCGATCACGCCCTCGATTATCTGGGACGAGCCGACTCGATTCCGCATCGCGCCGAAGGTGAATCGACATTGCTCGAGTTCATTCCTGCTTCCACGCGCCGCATTCTCGATCTGGGTACAGGGGACGGTCGACTGCTGGCGCTGGTGAAATCCGAGCATCCGAACACCGAGGCAGTCGCAATTGACTTCTCTCCGGCGATGATCGACGCGGTTAAAAAGCGCTTTGCAAGCGATGTTTCAGTTGCCGTGGTGACCCACAACCTCGACAATCCCCTGCCCGAGCTTGGCAAATTTGACGCAGTAATCTCAAGTTTTGCAATCCATCATCTCGCGCACGAGCGCAAGCGCGCGCTGTACGGTGAGATTTTCGGGCTGTTAAAGGCCGCAGGAGTCTTTTGCAATCTGGAACACGTCGCTTCACCCACTCCGAGGCTCCACGAGGAATTCCTGGGCAAGATCGATAAAAGACCCGAGACCGAAGACCCGTCGAACCAGCTCTTCGATCTCACTACGCAGCTGAACTGGCTCCGCGAAATCGGATTCGTCGACGTCGACTGTCATTGGAAGTGGCGAGAGTTGGCATTGCTGGCGGGAAGACGGGAGTAATAAAGATACACATGTGGTGACGGGCCTGTGGTGATCGGGCTATGCCCTGTAAAGTGGCCTGAGCGCCTCTAGACGCAGAGGCACACAGAGTCAGCCTCGAGCTACTCTCTCCGCCACCCACTCCCCCGCCTCGCGCGTCCCGAGCCCTCCGCCGATATCGGAGGTAGTCTTTTTCTGCCTCACCGCTTCGAGCACCGCCGCCTCGATCTTCTGCGCCTCGGCGTTCATCTCCAGATGCGCCAGCATCATCGCCGCCGTCAAAATCGCGCCAAACGGATTCGCAATATTCTTTCCTGCGATCGGCGGCGCCGACCCATGCACCGGCTCAAACATTGACGTATGCCCGGGACGCAGATTGCCGCTAGCGGCCATACCCAAACCACCCTGCAGACCAGCGGCCAAATCGGTGATGATATCGCCAAACATGTTATTCGTGACGATGACATCAAAGCCACGCGGATCGCGAACCATCTGCATGCACAGAGCATCGACGTACATGTGCTGCGTCTCCAGTTTCGGATACTCCGCGGCCACTTCTTTGAACACGCGTTGCCATAAGCCGCCAGCATGGGTCATGGCGTTCGATTTGTCGCACATCAGGACCCGACGTCGCGGAGAACCATCAAGCTTCTTGTTATTCGCGCAATACTCGAAGGCATAACGGATAACGCGTTCCACACCTTTGCGCGTGTTGATGTCCTCCTGAATCGCGATTTCATCAACAGTTCCCTTCTTGAACACTCCGCCAAGGTCGCCGTACACGCCCTCGGTATTTTCGCGAATTACCACGAAATCGAGATCCTTAGGCTCGATGTTTTTGAGCGGGCAAAGTGAGGCATCCAGCAGGCGCACCGGCCGGAGGTTGGCGTAAAGGTCCATCTGGCAGCGCATGCCAAGCAAAATTTCCTTGGCATGAATATTCGAGGGCACGCGTGGATCGCCAAGTGCTCCTAAGAGAATCGCATCAAAATCGCGGGCCAGCGTCGCGAACCCATCGGGCGGAACTGTAACTTTGTCGCTTAGATAGCGATCGGCGCCCCAATCAAGAAACATGAGCGCCAGATCCGCACCGGTAGCCTGCAACACGTGTACCGCCTGCGGGATAACTTCCTTCCCGATGCCATCGCCGGATATAACGGCAATTTTTACCTTTTTCATCCACGCGAACGAAGATAACAATCCGAAGATACCAGAATAGTGAGGGAACATGGCTTTCATCCTCGGCTACGCCCTCTCCACATTGGTGCCGGACAGTCTTCGCTATAATCAAATAGAGAGAATGACCACCGCATTACATCACGATTCAGCCACGTCATTAGCTTCAAACTTGGGAAGCAGCCGCGCCGAGTTCCAGGCTTTGCTCTCTGCGTGCGGTATTTATGACCTGAGTTCGCGGGCAAAAATCGCCGTGACTGGCGGTGATCGCGTCCGCTGGCTGAATGGCATGGTCTCGAACAACGTGCGCGACCTGACACCCGGCCATGGCGTCTACGCCTTCATGCTCAACGCCCAGGGACGCATTCAGGCGGACCTTTATGCCTTTCAGCGCGGAGATTCTCTGCTCATCGATACCGAAGGCGCGCAACGCGAAAAGGTTCTGCAAATATTCGATCGCTACATCATTGCCGACGACGTCGAGATCGCTGACATCGGCGACAAACTCACGGCGCTAGGCGTCTCCGGACCGAAAGCGCGCGAAGTGCTCCGAAAGGCCGGAATCCAGTTTCCTGATCTCGAGCCGTTAGAGTTCTGCTCTCCGCAATGTGATTGCGCTTGTGGCTGTTTAGAGTGCACGGTGGTAAGAGGAGACGATTCTGAGGGAGCGTCTTACGAAATCTGGTTAGCTCCGGACAAACTGAAATCCACATGGGAGGCCCTAGTGGCCGCAGGCGCCATCGGCGGTTGGGGCTGAAGCGTTAGAGCTGAAACGAATCGGATATGGAATCCCGCGTTATGGCGTGGACATTCGTGAGCGAGATTTGCCACAGGAAACAGGCCAGGCGCGCGCTCTGAATTTCACGAAAGGTTGCTATCTAGGGCAGGAGATCGTGGAGCGTATTCGCTCGCGCGGTGCGGTGCATCGGCAGTTTGCGGCCTTTCTGGTGGATGGCGACTTGCCCGACGCAGGGACGAAAATTCTGGCCGCCCCAGAAAGCGAAACGTTAGAAAACGCGAAACAAGAAGGCGAGAAACGAGATCAAAATAAGAAGTGGGTGAAATTACCAGCAGCGCAATTTTGCCTCTGGCTGAAGGAGATCGCCCGGTCGCGCTCGGTTATCTGCGGCGCGAGGCCGCTGGGAAGCCTTTGCGTGCTGGGACCGCAACTTTGAACCTGGTTTCTCTGCCGATCATCTGAGTTTGAACGGATTTGAACAATCTTAATTTCCAGAAAATAGGTAATGACATGGCCCAAAAAAGAAAAGAAGAAAGCGAATTTAAAGTGAGCGATCGGCGTTTGTTCACCTCCGAAGGCGAACTTCGCGACGCTACTGAAGAGCAATCAGGTTCTCAGTCCGCATCGGCGACGGCAACCGCAACCGCGGCTCCGCCAGCGCCCGCAGCTCCACAAGCTTCGTCCGCGCCAGCATCAACACCACCGTCAGCGCCTGCGCCTGAATCCGATGTCCCTGAGCCGCCTAGCGCCTCTGAGCAGCAGACGCAGCACGACGCATATAAGAAGTCGTCGCGTGATCTGGATGCGCGCGTCGAACTTAGCGGACACTCGGCAAAAGAACTTGAAATGAACTTTGAACGCTTCATGGCCTCGCTCTACATGACGGCCATGATGCAGCTTGGCCTGATGCACGAACAAGGCGGCCAGCCTGGTGTCGACCTCATCGGCGCGCGGCAGACCATCGATACCCTGGGCATGATCGCTGAAAAAACCAAGGGCAATCTCACCCCGAAGGAACAGGGATTCCTGCAGAACTGCCTCTACGAACTGCGCATGGCCTATGTGGAAGTGACCAACGCTTTGGCCCGCGCGCCGCAGGCGCCTGGGCCAGTCACAGGTACAAACGGCTGATGCATGCGACTTTGACGGTATTGGGCAGCGGCACATCGACGGGAGTGCCCACGATTGGCTGCACCTGCGCCGTCTGCCGTTCGCCCGACCCGCATGACCGCCGCACTCGTCCCTCGGTGCTTCTCAGCTACAACCAGCGCCATGTGCTCATCGACACGACTCCTGATTTTCGCGAGCAGGCTCTTCGCGAACGAGATCACTCGACTCGACGCCGTACTCTACACTCACACTCACGCCGACCACATTCTTGGAATCGACGACCTGCGGCCGCTGACTTATCATCATCCGTCGGGCAAGCTTCCTCTTTATGCCGCGCCGCGCGCTTGCGACTTCTTGCGCAACATGTTCCGCTATATTTTTGAACCGACCTACAAGTTCGGCGGATTGCCGCAGGTTGACCTGCACCCAATCGATGGCTTGGTCGAATTGTTTGGCGCATGCTTTGAACCGCTGACCATTATTCACGGCGAAGTGCCGATTCTTGGTTTCCGTTTCGGATCCGCCGCCTACCTCACCGATCACAGCAAAGTCCCGCCCGAAACATTGGACAAGTTGCGTGCTCTTGACATCCTTTTTCTCGATGCACTGCGGTACACGCCGCATCCCACGCACTCGACCATTGAGCAGTCGCTGAAGATTGTGGACGAGGTCAAGCCGAAGCGCGCATTTTTCACGCACATCTGCCACGATCTGGGGCACGCGGCAACCGACGCGACATTGCCTTCAGGGGTGCGCTTGGCGTTTGACGGCATGAAATTGGAGTTTGAGATTTGAATTCACGACCGGAAAAGAAGTCGATGTCGTTAGTGGTAAGTCGACCCTGAGAAACTTTCCGCAGTTTCGATGCAGGGGCGCCAATCACTAGAGCATTAGTGACGATTCTCAGTCGACCGCGGCGAAAAGATTTCGAATGCTTACTCTTCACAAACCGGAAGATGTTCCTCACGATTTCGGACCCACCATCGTCAGCGTGGGTAACTTCGATGGGGTGCATCGCGCGCACCGCTGTGTGCTGGATGAAATCGTCCGTCGCGCTAAGGCCGCCAATGCGCGATCGGTCGCCGTTACATTTGAGCCCCACCCTTCGCGCATATTGCGTCCTGATCATAATTTGACACTTCTCACTCCGCTTCAGGAAAAGCTCCGCCTGCTGGAAACTACGGCCATTGATGCGGTGTTGCTGCTTCCCTTCTCGCGCGATCTTTCACTGATGACTCCTCATCAGTTTGCTCACGACATCCTAAAGAAACGGCTTAACGCACGCGAGGTTCACGAAGGTTACAACTTCCACTTCGGCCACAAAGCCGCCGGAGACATCAAACTTCTTCGCGCGCTGGGAAGTGAAATGGGATTTGAGGTGCACGATTATCCGGAGATGCGCTTGCGTGGAGATCGCGTTTCGAGCAGTCACATCCGAAAGCTGCTTTCCGAGGGCCGCGTCAGCCGGGCACGATATTTGCTCGCGCGTCCGTTCAGCATTCTATCTACCGCCGGGCGTGGGCGCGGCTACGGATCGAAATATACCGTCCCTACCATTAACTTGGCTCGTTACGAAGAACTCATTCCTAAAGATGGCGTCTACATCACTCGAACCCGCGTTGGCGACGAATGTTTCGACTCAGTTACTAACATCGGAAATCGCCCAACCTTCGGCGCAGATTCATTTGCCATTGAAACCCATCTGCTCAACTTTCATCCCTTGGAACTTTCAGCAGAAACAGAAGTCGAAATTTATTTTCTGAACCGGCTGCGAGATGAGATCAAATTTCCCTCGGTAGAAGCCTTGAAAGAACAGATCGGCCGGGATGTGCGGAAGGCGCAAAAGTATTTGCGGCTGCTGGGCGTCGTTACTCGATCGGCTCAACCACAAACTTCTCACGATTAGCAGTTCGTTCTGGCAGTTGAATCAGGACAATCGCAACCAGCACCAGAACGATGCCCACCGTCTGCATCGGCCTCAATAACTCGCCGAGCACAAGCGCCGCAATCACGATACTGAAAACTGGCTCCAGGCAACTGACGACCACCGCACGCGTTGGTTCTAAATACTGCAGTCCGGAGAAGTAGCAGTAAAACGGAGCTAGTACTGAGACTAACGAGAACGCCAACATAAATCCCCATTGCTGCAAGTTATAGTGCGCGACAATAATCTTCCACGGCGGATTTACGAAGATCCAAAATGTCGACGTCGCAAGTAACACCCACAACAGCACCTTCCAGCGGTCATAACGCGACAGCACACTGTGTCCTCCGATGTTATAGAACGCGAAAGAAAATGCAGCGAGAAGGGCTGCCGGAATGCCTATCGGGTCCATGCGTAAGCCTCCCGAGCCAATCAGACCTACTGCTAAGGCGCACCCGAAGACAGCCACTCCCACCGCCGAAGATCTGCGTAACGACGGCCTGCGCGCATCGCGTACCGCCGTGTACAGCAGCACCCACACCGGCGCCGTGTATTGCAGGATGATTGCCGTTGCTACATTCGTCCGTTGAATTGCCAGATAGTAGAAATAATTTGATACCGCCACGCCAAAAATTCCCAGCAGAAAAAATTGCATTAAGTCTTCCCGGGGAACGCGAAGGCCAGACGCGCCCCTTCGCGCAAGCATTACTGGCAACATCAACAATAGCGACAAAGTGGTGCGGCTCTGCGACAGGATCAGCGGGTCGATCGTTCCTATTGACGCCCCGCCCGGCAACAGACGTCCCGTAAACGCTGCGCGACCGAGTGTCGCGGAAATTCCCCATAGAAAGGCCGCGCTTGCGATATAAAAATAACCCCGCAGTGGGTGAGCGGCAGGCTTCACGGAATATGCTCGATGCTGTAGGTGATCTTCGCCGTCTTTCCGAGCATCGCGGAAACTGAACAATATTTTTCTTCAGAGAGCCGTACTGCGTCTTCCATCGCTTTCTTCGATACCTGTCCCCGAACGATGTAAGTCAACTGAATCGACGTATAGACGGCCGGGTAACCATCCGCTCTTTCGCTCGTGGCTCGCACTTCGAGCCCTGTGAACGCCTCGCGTTTCTTTCGGAGAATTCCAACAACGTCCGATGCAGTGCAGCCACATAGGGCTACCAGCACCAACTCCATAGGACTATTCGCAGTCTTGTCGGTACCTGCATCTACCACAATTGCGTGACGCGAGCTTGCCGCCCCGATGAATCGATCTTTGTCCGCCCAGTTGACTGAAGCTTCAATCATCTTGCCCTCCCCCTCAAATTTGGCAGCGAACAGATCTTCAGAAATCGACAGCGCTCCGAGCAAGCACACCCCAAGCAGCAGCTTCCTTAGCTATCGCCGGTTGTCGGTCACCGGCTCGGGATGAATCAACACACGGTAAAGCTCTGGCGCGTCATGCTTGAAGCGAAGCTCCAGCGATGTCTGAATATCGTGAACTCTGGATAGCGGCATATCATCCGGTAACGTGCAGTGGCAAGAAACGTACAGCCTTGTCCGCACCTTCTTGAACTGGAATTCGTGGACATCCATCACTTCGGGAAATTCTTTCACAATATTTTTTAGCCGCTGTTCCAATTCTGGCTCGCGGACAATTTGTTCCCCTCGTTCAATCGTCGCCGGCTCACTTTCTATATGCGTGAGAATGGTCGCAATTTCCGGAACCTCGGCGCGCATCTCCGTTTCTAGGCGAGTAACTTCATCGTGCGCCTGTTTCATACTGAGTTGCTCGTCTAGTTCCAGATGCTGCTCAACATGCAACAGGCCGTTGAGATCCTGTACGCTGACGTCGTGCACATTGAAATTGTGGCGCGTAGCGACAGCGCGAATACGGTCAAAAATATTTTCCGTGCGGCGGGCGCGCGGAACTGTGTGCACCGTTACGTCGGCATCGGGCAGAACCTCACGCACCTGCGATCTCACCGCATCGGATACCTGCTCGGACCGCTGGAAAGTGAAATTGCGCTCCAGCCCGACCGAAACATCTGCAAAGTATCGGCTTCCAGCTTTGCGAAACCGGACATGCTCAATTTCCAACACGCCGGCAACGGTCCTGATTCGATCCAAAATTTCGCTGCGCACCCCAGGAGGCGCCGCATCCAGAAGCGCGTCGACCGTTCTCCGCGCCAGTCGCCAACTCACAGAGATAACGACGCCCGCCACAAATAAAGCCGCGATTGGATCGGCCAGGCGCAGCCATCCCACATGATAAAGACGCCCCGCCCAAACCAAAGCGAGACCTAAGATCACCACCCCGCTTGACCAGATATCCGTTGAAAAATGGAGCGCATCAGCCTCCAGCGCCTGGCTGTCGTACTTCGTAGCAATGCGCCCCAGGGCGCGCGAGCGCCAGGCGTCGATTGTGATCGATAGCGCCATCACCAGGAACGCGGCGAGGTTTGGCTCGATTTCGACACTATGAAAAAATATCCGCTTCACGGCTTCATAGACGATCCATAGGCAGGTCAGCAGCAGCAGGCCGGTTTCCGTAAAAGCGGAAACATTTTCAACCTTGCCATGCCCGTATTGGTGATCAGCATCGGCCGGCTTATCGGAAACGTTTACAGAAAACAATGTGATCAGCGCTGCAATCAAATCCAATCCCGAGTGCGCAGCTTCCGACAAAATTCCGAGCGATCCGGTTGCGATTCCCACAATAATTTTGAGGCCAGTAATTACAAAAGCGGCCAGCACCGAATTGCCGGCAACAGCCCGTTTTTCACGGTGCATCGATCCGGAACTGAAGGTGGCCTGAATTTCTGGCATAAGCGAATTATCGCCTCGGATTCGCCTGCCGCCAACCTGAACCTCGCTTGCTCAGTCGGCGGAAAGACATGCTAGGATGACATACATCCGCAATTTTTCCCTGGAGGAAATTGATTCATGCGTTCCCAGTACCTCGCGTGTCTGCTGCTCGCAGGCTTGGCTTATGGGCAGGCTGTGCCTCCCACCGCACCTCCCGCCGGAGCTAAGACAGAGCAAAGCCCATCGACGGCGGCCAACAAAACCCCGGAGGTCAAAGTTGCGCCCGACGATGTCGTAATCGCTTTGAAGGGTTTTTGCGCCGACTCCACGCTCCAAGGCGACGCTTGCAAAACCACCATCACTCGTGCGCAATTCGAAAAGCTTGCCGAAGCACTGCAGCCAAACATGTCGCCGGCCATTCGTCGCAATCTCGGCACCAATTATGGGCGCATGCTGAAGATGAGCGAGGCGGCGGAAAAGCGTGGCCTCGACAAAGGACCGCGATTCGAAGAGATCATGTTCTTTGCACGCATGCAAATCCTATCCAGCGAACTGGGCAAAGCCTTGCAAGAAGATGCCACCAAGGTCAGCGATGAAGATATCGAGGCCTACTATAAAAAGAATGAACTTTCCTACGAGCAAGCGACGTTTGCGCGTATTTTTGTTCCGCGCGCCAAGCAGATCGTAAATCATCCCCCCGCGCTGAACGAAGCCGCCAAACCCGGCGCGACTCCTGCGGCAAATCAGGCTCCAACGCCGGAGCAACAAAAAGCTGCGGAAGAAGCGATGACCAAAGCTGCCGATGAAATCCGAATTCGCGCCGTCAAGGGTGAAGACCCTGACACGCTTGAAAAAGAGGCTTATACCGACGCTGGATTACCGGGAAACCCCATGTCGACAAAAATGGAGATAGTCCGGCGCACCACGCTTCCGGCAACCCACCTCATGGTGATGGATCTGAAACCCGGCGAAGTATCGGCAGTCATCTCCGATCCTGGCAGCGGCCACTACATTTATAAGATGATCAGCAAACAAACCCTGCCGCTGGATGCCGTGAAAACCGAGATTCGAAATACGATTTCTAGCCAACGCTACCGCGACGGCATGCAGGAATTTCAGGGCAATATTGATTTGAACGATGCCTACTTCGGTCCTTCTAGACTTGGTCCGATCTCGCCACGCCAAAGGGGAACAAGGCCGTCTGATCAGCCGGCTGCAGATCCCGATTAAATGGAAACAGCAAAACCAACCATCCTCGTCACCGGTGTTTCGGGCAACCTTGGCCAGCGGCTCCTGCCGCAGCTCCCCGAGTACACGGTTGTCGGTGTCGATATCACCCCTCCAACTTATTCGCCCATCGATCGTTTTGTGCCTCTCGATCTCGGGCGGGAAGAGTCAGCACGCGAGCTGTTGCTTCTGATGCGCGAGGTGCAGCCCACGGCAGTCGTCCACCTGGCGTTTGTGATCGACCCTCAACGCTCCGGAGTTCTCGACGTCGATCGCATGTGGCGAATCAATGTCGCTGGCACTGCGCGCGTGATGGAAGCGATAAGCGAAGCCAACCGGAATAGCGAATATCCCATCGGTCAATTCATCTTCCCTAGCAGCGTGGCCGCATATGGTTCCGACCTGCCTGCGCCTGTCGCGGAAGACTCGCCGCTCGGCGCGCACACTCTACCTTATGCGATTCATAAAAAAGAAAGCGACCTTGTCGTGCAGCAGCGCGCTCCCGCTCTGCGCGGCTGCAGCGCCTTCATTCTGCGCCCTCATATTTTTGCCGGAGCGACTGTCGAAAATTATTTAATGGGAGCATTTCGTGGAACCCCAACCGGCAAAGGATCGCGTGCCGGCCGCATGCGCCAATCAGCGAAACGGTTGCCGTGCGTGTTGCCCTATGGCCAAAAGTATCTGGATAATAAAATTCAGTTTATTCACGTCGACGATATGGCCCGGCTGATCGCGTGGATATTAAAGCGCGAGCCGGAAGCGCAGCGTTTAACCATCCTGAACGTAGCCGGACGCGGCGATCCTTTAACCTTTGCCCAATGTATCGAGCTGGCGCACGCCAAATTGTTGCGCGTCCCTGGCGAGTGGAGCATGCGCCGCGTTCTGCAGTTCCTCTGGGATTGGAAGATCTCAGCCATCCCGCCCGACGCCGTCCCGTACATGACCGGCCAGTACATCATGAACACCGATCGCCTGAAGAAATTTCTAGGCGAAGACTACTCCCGTGTGATCGAAAAAACCAACGTAGAGGCCTTCGCCGACTCTTTCCCCAAAAACCCCCGCTCAACATAAGCATCGGTTTCAACGATCGTTCTCAACAACGCCCACTATTTGTTGGGTAGCTGTCAGCCCCAAGAAAATGTAGCGAGACGTACGGTTCATCACCCACCACCCAGCTATCGTGGCCGGGAGGTCCAGGTGGAATATAAAACAGCACGCCGGCGCGAGTTCATGAATGGTGCCATCGTCCATCGCCGCCGTCGCACAGCCGGAGACTACAAGCCCTACGTGCTCGACGTTGCAGCGCGACGAACCCACACTCGGGCCAACGTGAACCGACCACTTCCATCCGGGTTGATACGTGGCGCGTCCGATAGTCATGCCTCCGATGCGAACGATTTCGAATTTCCCTTTCTCGAATGTTCGTATTTCGTCCGGCTCTTCGAAGCGCTTCAAGACTGTCTCAAGCATCGCCATGTTCTCGCGGCACAATATGCATCATGCTAATTCCAACTCTAACCTCGGCAATTTCTAGGCGTCTCGGACGTTAAACGTGTTTCACTCCCCGATACAGTCCGGCAATGCCAAATGTGTAAGGAGTCCATGAAGAATCGCTAAACCCAGCCTGACGCATCCGTATAAGCATCTCATCAGGAGCCGGAAAGCGCTCGACTGACGCCGGCAAATACGAATACGGACCTCGTACTCCCGAGAGCATCGTCCCGATTAACGGAAGAACTTTTTTGAAATAGACGCGGTACCCTTTTCCGATTAGGCCACCTGGCTCTCCAAAATCGAGGATGCCACATTCTCCGCCTGGCGAGAGCACGCGCGCTATTTCACGCAAGCCAGCATCGTAGTCGGCCAGGTTTCGAAAGCCGAAGGCCGATGTCACAAGATCGAAATGTCCGTCGGGAAATGGCAACCGTAAAGCATCCGCTTCGATCCAGCGTAGTGTCGTGCCTTTCCCCTTGGCTGCGGCGCGCTGCAGCATGGCGTGAGAAAAATCCGCACCGAGAATTTGCTGGCTACCTGAGCTAGCGCGGCGCCGTAACGCGAAAGTCATGTCTCCGGTGCCGCAGCAAAGATCGAGGACGCGGGCATCAGGACGCTTCAAAATCGTCTCAAACCTTCGCGCGGTGCGCCACCACCAGAAGCGGTCGACATTGAACGAGAGAACGTGATTCAACAGGTCGTAGCGCGGCGCGATCGAGGTGAACATCTCGCGGACGGCTTGCGCCGCAGACTCACGATCTCTCGCACCGGCGGGAGCCGCGCCCACGATACGTTGATTCAGTTGCTGATTCATAGGGTCTGTTGCCTGGTTTGTTGCAAATGAGAACCGCGCGTCCTCCAGCCTACGCTTCGAGATCGCTCGCGACACGCTCGTCGCTCAGAGCTTAATTCCGCGCCAGTTTTCTGATCTCATCGACTGCTGCGCGAACAATTGCTTCTGGTACATCGCTCGTGATCTCAACCTTTCCGATCTCGCGCGGCAGAACAAAGTGCACTATTCCCTGGCGCGTCTTCTTGTCGGAACGCAACCTCTTTAGGATGTTTGCAGTCTGCCAGTTCATGCGCGGCAGCTTGCCAAATCCGATTACCGCATTCGTAATGCGGCCTGCGGTGACGCTATCTAATTTACCGATTGAGAGCGCGATGTGCGTCGCCGCAATCATTCCCCACGCAACTGCCTCTCCGTGGAGCAATCGTGTGTAACCGGTCTCCGCCTCGAGAGCGTGTCCGATGGTGTGTCCGAAGTTAAGCACCTGGCGCAAGCCGCCTTCTCGTTCGTCGGCGCTTACTACTGACGCCTTCAGCCGCACCGAATCGGCGATTACTTTCTCGACCGCAGCCGGATCGCGATCGAGAATTTCGCGATGACGCTCTTCAAATAGGCGGAACAATCCTGGATCGCCGATGATGCCGCACTTCAATGCTTCATAAAGACCGGCGCCATACTCGCGGCTCGGCAACGTTTCGAGAACCGCCGGGTCGATGAGCACAGCTCTGGGCTGGTGAAACGTGCCTAATAGATTCTTCCCCGACGAGAGATTCACGCCAGTTTTGCCGCCGATCGCCGCATCCACCTGCGCCAATACGGTCGTCGGGACCTGGATCACGTCCACGCCGCGCATATAAATTGAGGCCAGGAATCCTGTGACATCACCGACTACGCCGCCTCCGAGAGCGATCAAGGTCGCACCGCGATCAGCGCCTTGCTTGACAAGTTTCTCGGCTAGCTTCTCCAGTGTCGTGAGGCGTTTCGAACGCTCGCCGTTGGGCATTTCAAGAAGTTCACTCTCGATTCCTGCAGCCGAGAAAGATTTCAGAAAAGGTTTCGCCCAGTGCCTCGCAACCGGCGGAACCGTGACTACGAATGCGCGTCGGTTTTCAACAAATTCGATCAGATATTCTCCAGCGCGGGATAGCGAGCCACTTCCGATCAGAACTTCATAGGAGCGCGACGGAGTGGCGACTGGAATGCGAATCATGAACGTTCATGATAGCGCATGAAGGCAGAGCATTCAGGGTTGAATGTCCTAACACACGGGGATGGAGTTACTAGCTCCATTGTTCATTACTCAGCAAGTCCATTTTGCGGACTTATCAGAGAGGCGAGAATCGAAACAGCCAAGACTAATAGCACAATTGCCAGCGCCCACTCGGTGGGAATGTTGACATAGTGGGACCCGAGCATTTTGATCCCGATAAAAATCAGAACTGCTGATAATCCGTAATGGAGGTAGTGAAACAAATCCATCATTCCGGCCAGCGCAAAATACATGGAGCGCAGGCCGAGAATTGCGAAGGCATTCGATGTATAGACGACAAAAGCGTTGGTGGTGATCGCAAGCACCGCGGGTATTGAATCGACCGCAAGGAGAAGGTCGCTGGTCTCGAGGAATAGCAGAACCACAAACAGAGGAGTAGCACGGACAACATGATTATGCGTGAAGAATTGTCCACCGACATATTCTTTACCAACCGGAAACGCCTGGTGAAACAGACGCAGAATAGGATTCCTATCGGGAACGATTTCTGCTTTGCCTTGCTTTAGCAGCTTGAGTCCTGAATAAATGAGCAAAGCGCCAAATGCATAAGTGATCCAACTGAAGCGGCGAATCAGGCCAACGCCCGCCACAATGAAAACGCCCCGCATGAGCAATGCACCGAGGACTCCCCAGGACAAGACTTTGTGCTGGTATTGATCGGGCACCTCGAAATAACGGAAGACAACAAGAAACATGAAGAGGTTATCGATGCTTAGCGACAGCTCGATTACGTAGCCCGTTACGAACTGTAGAGACTGCGTTCGTCCGTGCCAAAAGAACTCGACTACGGCGAACGCGGCTGCGAAGGCAATCCAGGCTCCCGACCAAGCGAGCGCGGCGCGAAAGTTCAGGCGCTGGGAGCGGCGATTGAAAACTCCCAAATCGAGCGCCAGCATTACGATCACAAACAGATTGAAGAGAATCCAGAAGGCGAGCACTGAAGGAATATTACGACAAGCGATTAAAAACTACCTCGCCCTTTACTGCGGGATTGGCCCTGGAGATTCAACATGAGAAATTCGCGGGTGCGAGAGAGCTTCCGCTTCCCACCGAACTTGCGAGAACGCGACCGCACATTAAATATTTAAGTCGCCTTTCGCCAGCATCGGGACAACAGCGGCCTCAGATTTTTTCCTTTTGCTCGCCTTGTTGCCAGCCTTTCGGTTAATCAATTTTGGTGCGGGGCGTGCCGAGTCACGGCTGATCAGGTCAGCCAGCGTTGTGTTCTCTAGTATGTTGGCTGCCGCATCGCGAACTTCGAGAAATACCTTGTACAGAGAGCTATGGTCGGCATCGCGACTGATCAGCAATCGCAATTGATCCGCATCCCCGAAAGGGGCCAGAGGACCATCAATCAAACGTATGATTTCGCTCAACGGTATCTCGGATGGCGGGCGGCGCAAGCGATATCCACCCTTAGCGCCGCGAACGCTCTCCACCATACGCGCATTTTTCAGTTCGAGAAGAATCAACTCCAGAAATTTTTCTGGCAGGTTCTCTTCATAGGCAATGTCGCGAATCCGGATTGCGCCTTGATTGTAGCGCCGGGTAAGCACCATCATCGCCTGCAGTGCATACAGTCCTTTTTGGGAAATCTTCATGCATTGCACTCCCCACTATTCCTATCTCACTATTCGGTATTGCAAAAAGCCAAGCGTACTAGAAAACTCTAAATACAGATTGCGGTGTTAAGCTGCGGTGGTTAGGTTCCTCAGGCACCGCAGCGCAAGCAGCAATTAACGCATTCGAAGAATCTCGACGGTGATGTTATCCGGGCCGCCTCGTTGCCGAGCGAGATCGATCAGTCTTCGGCCTGCTTGTTCCGCGCTTTTGTTGTCCACGGCGTCAAGAATCTCAGGGTCCCGTACCTGTCCCCACAAACCGTCAGTGCAAATCAGGAGCACGTCTTCGGCATGCAGCGGTTCTGGTTGTCTCGGTGAATCCATGACGAGATCGGGGTTGGTGCCCAGCGCCGCGGTTAGAATGTTCCGCTGCGGATGATTCTCAGCTTCTTCTTCGCTGATAATTCCAGATTCAACGAGTCGTCCAACATAGGAGTGGTCGCGAGTGACCTTCGTAATGTGACCGTCGCGGATCAGGTAGAGCCGAGTGTCGCCTACATGCACGTAGTAGAGTGCGTCCTGGACGATCGCCGCTGCCGTGCAGGTTGTTCCCATGCCTCGCAATTCCGGGTGATCAAAGCTGTATTGTCGAATCTGCTCATGGGCGGCTTGCAACCCCTCGATGAGAGCAGCCTGTGGATCATCACCGCTGAAATCCCGATAGACGGCAACGAGCGTTTCTACCGCCAGGCGGCTTGCTTCCTGGCCACCTTCGTAGCCACCCATGCCATCCGCGACGATTGCGAGCCGCCCTTTCCGCTGGAATAGGCGATCATCCTCCGGCTCCCAATAGCCACAGGAGTCTTCGTTATTCTGACGAAGACAACCGATATCGGATTGACTTGATACTTCGATTCCGGTGCGAACCTTCATCCGGACACAATGTTGATTGAATTGACAATCATAGGCAAAGGCTGCAATTAGGGCAAACTTTTTCGATTATAAGGGTTAATGGCCACAGGCTCAAACGGGTGGCGGAGAATGCCGGTTCGAACCGTTCACTGCTGCCAGCAAGAAAGAGGGGACGGCGGTCCTGCCGCCGTCCCCGCAGATCAACAATCGAATGCCGACTTACTAAGACGAGGGCGGAGGACCGCATTCCCCTGTCGGGTTAGTGCCATTGTTGTCGAGACCACCTTGGGAAGCATCTGCGACAAATACCGCCGGGCTGGTGAACCCCGCATACGTGGCGGTAACTGAATAGGAGCCGCTTAGTCCCCACGCCGGAGTGGTCGCGGGAGGCTGTGCGCTATTTTGCCAGGTGCAAATGAAGGGCGGTACCGACGTCAGCAGGCCGTTCGCGCTCAGTTGCACTGAGTTGGGCGGAGTGGGAAGTGAGTTTCCAAACTGATCGACACTGTCTGAAGTCACCGCGATTTGGTAAGCAACATCCCCGACGGCATTAAGGAGCTTTTGTTTTCCATCGCTGTAATTTCCCCACACATACAACTGGGCCGTGGCACCCTCACCCGTCAAGTCGATGGTGCCCGGAGCAGCAGCGGACACATTGGAAGTCGAAAGCTGAATAGACTGAAGATCGTTGGTCTGTCCGCAGCCCAGCATGCTGATCGTCAGCAATGCGCAAGCCAATGCGGCAAAGAGAGTTTTACGATTCACCGCCAAGTACCTCCAATAGGAAATTTTCCATATCTAGGAAATCTTCCCGTCTCGGAAATCTTCCCAGGAAATTCTTCTGCATCCTCTCAGCAACCGTCACGTGAGACAAGGTAACCAAAGTCACTGCAGAACACGGACGTGAGCCCGTGTCCCCTGGAGTAACTGGTGCGCCTCGATCACATCGAAGTGCAGGCGATGTCATGGCAAACCAAAAGTCATCTACAATCAGCAAATGTCCGATCCAACATCCGATCCAACACAAGGTCAATCAGCGCCGCGGCCGCCTCAATCCCCGCCCCAGACCGCTGGCGAATTTCGCATTGGTGATGAATTCGGAACTGCGAAGCGCAACTTACCGCCTGCGGGCATTGTCTTGATATGCATTGCCGCGGTCGGCTTAATCGTCGGGATTTTCGCATTCAAGGAAAGACCGAAACCGCAGGGCTCGGGCTCGATTAATTTCGTGGCCGTGGCCGAAGTGCCGAACCAGAACATGGTTCTGGCGTCCATCACGCTAACCCTGCGCAATAGCGCCATCAGACCACTCTGGATCAAGACGATTAAGGCACAGCTCACGACTGCTGATGGCAAGACCTTCGACGATGATGCCGCTTCCGCGGTGGACCTTGATCGCTATTTTCGGGCATTTCCGGTTTTGAAAGAGAGTTCCGCACCGCCCCTTTCGCCCGAAACCAAACTGCTGGCTGGCGCCGAACAGCGAGGAACCATTGTTGTTGGTTTCGCAGTTACGAAAGAGGCTTTCGATCAGCGCAAATCGCTTACCGTCTCGATTAAACCTTATGACCAGGTGTTGCCGGTGGTAGTCAAATGATTTGCTGGCGACGTGTCTCCGCTATCAATCGGCGCTGCGGCTAAGGGCACAGAGCGATTATTCATTCTCCAGTTGTTTGCGCGCTTGCGTCAGCGCGGTCTTCTCGGTGCTGCTCACCTTTGGATATTTCAGCTTCATTGCCTTTAATGCATCCACCACAGCGTGTGACACGACCAGTCGCGTGAACCACTTGTTATCCGCTGGAACCACATACCATGGGGCATGCTTAGCGGCCGTGTGGCGGATAGCATCTTCGTATGCATCCTGATATGCGTCCCAGAATTCGCGTTCCCTTATATCAGTGGAGGAAAACTTCCAGTTCTTCTCGGGGTTGTCAAGGCGCTCCATGAAGCGATTCTTCTGCTCCTTCTTCGAAAGATGCAAAAAGAATTTAACCACCGCGATGCCGTTCCGCGTCGCGTATCGCTCGAAGTTACTAATATCTTCAAAGCGCTCCTGCCAGATATGTTTCGTGACCAGCGGCTTTGGCAATTTTTCGTCTTCCAATAGCTGGGGATGAACGCGAACGACCAAAACTTCCTCGTAATAGGAACGGTTAAAGATGCCAATCTCACCTCGTCCCGGCATACGCTTCATCTCTCGCCACAGGAAACCATGATGCAGTTCTTCTTGAGACGGCTGTTTGAAAGACCATATGTGGACTCCCTCCGGATTGATGCCCGACATAACGTGCTTGATGGTTCCATCTTTCCCGGCGGCGTCCATGCCCTGAAAAATCACCAACAGAGCCCAGCGATCCTGGGCTGCAAGAACGTCCTGCAGGCGGCCCAATTCCTCCACGCCTTCTGCCAGCAAGTCTTTTGCCTCCTGCTTTGAATCTGATTCCAGGCCGTGGGTATCCGCCGGATCGTGATCTTTTAAGCTGAAGTGTTTTCCTTGTTCTATACGATAGCGTTTGAGCAATTTATCGATTTTCATGGCGTGGCTACGGTGAATTACCCCGGCGTTGCTGATTATAGACAGAGTTGTTCCGGGGTGGTTCGATAGAACGTTGTTGGGATGGTTCAATAGAACCCCGGGGTGGTTCGATGGAACATCGAACAACGAAGCGCGATGTTACAGAGGATCGTTGATTCGAGTCCCGGGCTGTACGCCCAGGTCCATAAAGCGAGAATCGCGGGCTTCGTTTCGTACTGAACTGAGCGCCACAGTAACCTCGCGGATGTAGTACAACGTACCCGCCAACAGGCAGCACATCGCGAGAACGAAAAGGACTACGGAAGCCTCCGCCGCATGCTGCCAGTACAGGCCGAACCCCAACAACAGACACGAGGTGATCGTACCCGCAAGGGAAATAAGAACGAGAAGGAAAGATCGCTGGATCATCCCTGCTCGATGCTCGATGGATTCGATCTGCGCCGTGTACGCTTCCGCCTCTTGCCCGCGGTCATTCTTGGCAGCATCATGCTTCGCGTGAACATACCTCCGCAGCACGCTGACCATGCCCATCAGCCGAACGTTGATCGAGAGGACAAGTAAAGACGTTGCGGAAACAAAAATAGCTGGAGCAAGGAATGCTTGAAATAATCGAGCAATATCATTCATGAATTCTTTATGAGCGGAAGCATTCTCCTGCTCAATTCTAGCGTGTTCTCAAGACGTGGGACGTGGCGGGCGGCGGTTCGGGAGGTTCTGAGCGTCATCGCCTGATTGCGCCAGTTGTGATTACGCCCAGTGAATCAATATGCCGGCGGCAACCCCATTTTCCTCACGAGAGCACGATAGCGCTCGTCTGAATGGAGGAAGTCGAAGGCCGGCTCGTTCTGCAGAAACACCAGCCAGGGATCATGCTCCCGATAGTCCTCTTCCAAGGCCGCCATGGCATCGTCCTTACGCTGCAGCATGACATAGTCATAGGCGAAGTGAATCGGGGAGAGGCGTTGCTTGCGGGCTCGATCTTGATCTTGCTTGAGGAAAAGCGCTGCAACCACCGATTCTCTTCCTCGCTCCAAAGCTCGCTGCACCGCGGCAGCGGATCGCTGCTCGCCTTCGGCGACGAACATCTGCTCCATGTGCTGAGCGGCCTCTTTCTTCAGGCCTTTGAACCAATACGCTTCAAACAGAAAAAACTGAATAAAAGCATGGTGCGGTTGGATTTCCGCATGCACGCGAAGGTCATTGATGGCCGCGTCGTATTGTCGCGCGTGAAGATACGCTCTTCCGAGTGCCTCCGGTCTGCCAAAAGGATCAAGCTCGCTGGCGCGCTTTTGTTCCTGGACCGCTTCCTCCTCCCGGTTTATCACCGAAAGTATGTAGGAATGAATGTGGCGGGCCTCCGCGTAGTTTGGGTTAAGTTCGATGGCGCGCAGCGATTCCCCTTCGGCCTTTTGCCAATCCCATGCGCTGAAAAAGTAGAAGGCCGCCATCGAGTTGTGCGCTTCAGGAAGCGAGTCATCCAGCGCCAGAGCCTTGCGGGCGTACTGTTCCTCCTTTTCGAAGGCCTCGCGAGCAGGAATCCGACCTTCTACCGCGCTGGCCCCATAGCTGTCGCCCAATCCATCCCACGCGAGCGCGTAGTCGGGCTGAAGCCGGATGGCCTTTTCGAAATATTCTTTGCTGCGCACGTAATTGCCGCTGAACCAATAGTCGCGACCTTGCAGGTACGCGTCGTGCGCTTCGGGGCTTACATAACGCTGAGATTTCGGGGGAGCCGAGGGGACCTTGGCTTCTGTGGCAATGACCTGTGAGATTTCCTGCGGCAGCGACAGCGTGCCATTGAGATCGCGGTCATAACTTTGTGCCCACACGTGGGTATCGGTCGGAGCATAGATGAGTTGCAGATTGATATGAACGTGATTCGCGGACCGATTGACGGAGCCTTCCAGAATTCCGTCTACGCCGAGCGCCTGAGCGATCTCGCGCAAAGGCTGGCTTGCGCCTTTGTATTGCATGACGGATGTACGGGAGACGACACGCAGATTGCGGTTCTTAGCCAGCGAGGTGATGAGTTCGTCGGTCATGCCGTCCGCGAAATAGTCTTGCGATTTATCGCCGGAGAGATTGGCCAGCGGAAGCACGGCGATCGATCGGATGTGGGCGCTGGCGCTCGAGGGGAATATCCGGGAGCGAAAGCTGTTAAAGAGGACGCCTGCGACGAGGATCGCTACGGCTGCGAGAGCCACCTTGATTCTCCGTCCAGCACTCTCGCTCTGCCGGGCAGCCGAGGGTAGCTGTCCCCACATGGGCTGCTGAGAGGCGGACAGTTGCGGGCTATTTCCCCACCTGGGTTGTGGCGCTTCCGGCTCGGATGACATTGTCTGCCGCGAACCGCCGTTCTTGGCGACGGCGAGGCGGTATCCCTTGCCTTGGATGGTCATAACGAAGCGCGGATGTTCGGCATCTTCGCGGAGGGCGGCACGGATTTTGCGGATGGCAGTGTTGATGCCGTGCTCGGTATCGACGAAGACCTCCTTGCCCCAGATGCGCTCGATGATTTCCTGACGAGTGGCGACGCCTCCCTGCTTTTCAGCCAGCAGGATGAGCAGCTCCATAGGAATGCGTTCTAGCTTCAGGATGCGCTCATTGCGCCGCAGCTGGTAGCGGGAACAATCGATCTCGAATTCGCCAAAGAGGTAGGAGTCGGGCACCGCACGTCCCCCAAAACTGTTGGGCAAGACTATATCACTCTAGGCAAATGGCGTCCGCAAAGGAATGGCGTCAATGACTTACGGCTTCACCTATCCTTTATCCAATCTTCACCGCTTATTCATTGCACTGGCAGCGGCCCCGTGGCATGCTGCGGCGCGAAGTGCGAAAACTTTCAGAGGAGACGGTTATGAGGATGAGGATGACAGTCAAAAAAATGACGGCGGCCTTGGGGATGATTTTCTTGGGAGCTTTGCTAGCGGTGACGGTGAGCGCCGAATGTGGAGTTTCAGGACTACCTCAGATCAATGGCAGGTATCACAAGCAGGCGTGGCAGGCAGGCGACCCAGCGGCAGCGCTCGTGCGGGTAGGGAACGAACCGGACGCGATCGTGGGAATGTGGCACGCGACGTTTACCGGCGATACCATCAACGGTGGTTCCGTCGCCAGTTTTCCGGTCGACGATGCGCTGGTGGTTTGGCATAGCGATCACACGGAGATCATGAATTCGGTGCGGCCCCCGCAGGATGGAAATTTCTGCATGGGTGTTTGGGAGCATACTGGAAATTTCAAATATAAACTCAACCATTTCGCGTGGTTTAGCAACGACACCACCAACGCTCCGAGCGGCATCGGCAACCCACAGGGGCCGACGCGGATCATTGAGACCATTACATTGGCTCCAGACGGCAACCATTATGAAGGTCGGTTTACGCTGATCGCCACCAACCCGTCAGGAGACACGACAGTTACTATTGCAGGTTCGATCAAAGGAACCCGGATCACGCCGAGTACGACGATCCAGGATTTACTGTGAAAAATTAGTTGGCTCAGATGGGGCGGCAGGGAAGAGGGATGCCGCCTCTGTTGAGTCCTCCTGCACGTTCTTGTTTGCGGTGCGGAAGTCTGCCGTAGTTTAAGGGGGGGTTGACACAACCAGATATAATGAAGAATAACTCGGGAGTAAGAAGTGAATGCACAGCTCAAACCCCGGGAAATGGAAGATAGGTCACTTGAAGTCGATACTTTGACGAAGGTAATTATCCCTTGACAGTAGGTATACATTCCGCGCACAATCAGCCCGATGTGCCGACCGTCCGACGCGGGCGGTTCCGCATCCCTAGAGGCTATGAGTCGGACGTGCGCGTACCAGACGAAGTTCTAAAGTGTGTCGGATTTATCGGAGAAGTTGAGCATCAAGACGACACAGGCGTCTATGGAGAACATAGGGCCACTGGATTCTTTATGGCGGTCCCCTGCGAATCCCCAGAGTTAAAGGAGTCGCGCATTATTTATTTCGTGACTGCTAAACACGTCGCCCAAGGATTCAAAGACAGCCGTATCAGTTTTTGGGTCAATAAAAAGGGCGGCGGAGTAACCACTATGGATGACGTTGTCGGCGGCCAGTGGTGGTTTCACCCGACCGATGGGACTGCCGACGTTGCGGTCGTACAAGTTTGCATGAATCCGAGGGCAGACGTAGTTCCCATTGCAGTTGAAACGATTGGCCTCCCTGAAAGAATTAGGGAAATGGTCGTGGGGATCGGCGACGAAGTATTCTCTCCTGGCCTGTTCACGGAAGTTGATAGTACAAATTCGATGAAGCGGATTGTCAGACACGGGAATATCGCCATGATGGCGAGCCACATTCAAACCAAGTATGGCTTTGCTGATGTCTATTTGGTCGAAGCGCGTTCGCTTGGGGGTATCAGTGGCTCTCCAGTTTTCACAAGAGGCACCCTCATAGCGACCGTGAAAATGAAAGACGGCTCAATAAAGCCAAGCTTTTCTAACTCCCACGGTGAAACTTTACTCGGTCTCGTGCATGGCCACTGGGATGTCAACGAATCCGAGATTAACAGTCCCAAGATTGAGCAGGATCGCAAGCGCGGCGTAAACTACGGAATAGCCATTGTGGTTCCGGCCATCAAGATTTACGAGACACTATACCGCGAGGAATTGGTAGCCATGCGAAAACAACAAGAGCAAGAGGAACTGAGCAAGGGGATTCCAGATACAGATTTATGCCCTCCGAAGCGAAGCGACGGTGGCGATGGAACATTTACGAAAGAGGATTTCGAGTCCGCGCTAAAGAAGGTCAGTCGCAAAAAGAACTAGCGCAGCCCAGATGCTTGCGGATAGCATGGGTCCGCTATGAGATATTCTTTTGTGCTGATTTGCCTTCTGCTGTTATCCGCTATTTGTACCTCCCAGACCGTCGGCCTAGCAGGAAGTGGAAATGCTTTCCTGCGATACTGCGAAGGTTCGAACGAACCCGAATCTCATGGCATGTGTCGTGGGTACGTCATGGGAGTTTATGACGGCATCCAAATGGTGCCTTCGCCTTTCTCCGATCAGATCTGCGATCCAGAACACGTCACGGCGGACCAAATCTATCGCATCGCTGTGAAATACATGCAGGGCCATCCAGAGGAGACGCACAAATTCACTTCTGTTCTTATCTTCGAGGCATCGAGGGGAGCATTCCCTTGTCCGGTAAAAAAGTAAGGGGGAAACTGCAAATGGGTACAACCACATCGCAACATCATTCCGGGAATACAAAACAAAACGAGCCGTATGGCAATACGACTTTCATGACTTCTGGTGGCAATGAAGAACCCCATTGTCCCTTGGGAAACTCTGAAGAATTTAGAAGTAAAAATTCGGAGTTCTCCTCCAGCGGTAAAAGCAAATGGCCGCCTTCGTCGGATTCAAGCGTGAGCACGCCAGTTCGCACCGCGACGGTGGCATTGGTAACCGATGAAACAAGTCCGGTTGCGCGGCACGTATACACGCAGCCTAGCGTCGAAGCGTTACTCCATCTTGTTAAGTGTGCGGCGGCTTCAGATGAGGAAATTTTTGTCATGGCATATGCGCTTCGGCAGCGAGCGCGAATTATATGCCCTGCGCCACGTTCGATCAAACCTGCCTAGTCAGAACGGCTCAGGAATCATCTGTAGTGGAGTCTGACGAACAACCACATCTCGCTTCTCAACTTGCTGGATGAAGCTGAGAAACATGGGCTGCACATCGAAGCGCCGATTGTATCGGAAGCTGTACTCGTTCAAATAGGTTTGTAGATAGTGACGCCCGACGTTGTGATACACGCCTCCGATTCCACGCTTAATCAGCGACCAAAATCCTTCGATGGTATTCGTGTGAACCTCTCCGACCACGTAGACGCCTTCGCTATGATTGATCCTTTGATGTTGGTATCCGCGAACATCCAGCCCGTTGTAGGAACGGAATGTATCGGTAAAAACAACCGACTTTGGCAGGACGTGTTCTTTGATGAGTCCGCGCAACGTGTCGGCTTTCACGTCGGCGGCGACGAAGGCGCGAACCTGTCCTTTGCGCTGCACCATGCCGATAACCGGAGTCTTGGTAGTCCCCCGGCCTCGCGTGCCTTTGGCTTCGCTGCCGTAGTACGTTTCGTCCATTTCGACTCTGCGATTGAATCCGCCAATCGGGCCGCTCTTTTCATCGTTGAGCATGGATCGAATCTGCTTGAACATGCGCCACGCGGTTTTGTAGGTGACGCCTGTTTCGCGCTGAATCTGTTTCGCGGAGATGCCGCATCGGGTCTGCGCCATGAGATAGATCGCATAGAACCAAGTCGTGAGCGGAGTCGGCGACTTGTGAAAGATCGTGTCAGCGGTGGGGTGAACGTGATGGCCGCAATGATCGCAAGAGTACGACGGTCGGCTCACCACGCGGTGATGCTTCGTGATCGCGTTGCACGCTTCGCAAAAGATGCCGTCCGGGTTCAGGTAGTTCTTGAGCCATTCAAGGCAGGTCGCGTCATCCGGGAACTGCTTTTGAAAGTCTTTCAGCGTGTACGGCAGCATGTTCGGCTTGCGGTTGTTGTGGGCCATGACCATTACCTACTTTCAGGTAAAATCATGCCACAATCCATACCTACTGTAAAGGGATAATTACCGCTCTCAAAAATAGCGGTCCAACTTCAATGTCCTCAAGACTTTGCCTCTAACTACCGCAAAGTCAAAGACCTGGAAGCAAAACCGCCGAACCCCATGATTCCATTAGACCCCCAGGAGGAGGGGGTACCTGCTCCCGAGATCTGAGAACTCGAAATAATAAATAAAACTGATACTAAAAAACGTCGCGAATCGAATCTCCGCCATTTGACAACTCATACCAGACTCGCCAGAATGGGAGTAGTTCTTTAAAGGCCAATCCCACCAGTGGGGGCGTCACGGCTTCGACGGAGATGCTTGCGGCCAAGAGGCATGCCGGGGTGCACACACCCGCAATCGCGTGCAAAATGATAATTGCCAATCAACAGATGGCATACGCAGCCTAATTAGTTAGGCAGCCGCTCTCCACCGCTTCGCCCTTGGGCGGTGAGCGAGCGTCACACAGAGGGCTGCTCTTCCCGTCTACGTCTGGGGCGGGAGGCTAAGATTACAGGCTAGCGGCTAGCGTTTCTTGTCCGTTCTGAGCGTGGGCCGCGAACGTTCCCGGTGAAGGCCGGGAGCATGAACGTGAATAAGCATGTAGTCTCTTGACCAGTAACATTTTCGGACGCGGGTTCGACTCCCGCCGCCTCCACCACTATAACATATTGATAATAAATTATTTATAGAACAGTAGAAAAAATCGTACAATAAACGTACAATGGATTCGGCAAAGGTGCTGATTCCATGCTCTCGGTTTACTCTCGCCACTATCCTCCCTGCCCTTGCGGCGACATTAACTACAAACGCTGCCGCTGCCCGAAGTGGATCAATGGGATTCTCGGATCGGATGGCCCATTCATCCGTCGCAGCGCTAAGACCCGCAGTTGGGAAAAGGCGGAGGATTTCAGACGCAAGCTGGAAGAGGAATATGAGGCGAAGCAGCAGGGACTTGAAGAGGCCTTTCGGCCGAAGCCTGCCCTCATAACCGTCAAAGAGGCCGTGTCACGTTTTCTGAACAGTAAGCGCAACGAGAATCTGGCCGACTCGACTCTCGATAAGCTGACCACGATCTTCGAGAAGCAGTTCCTTGCGTGGGCCACGTCCCACGGATTCGTACACATCACTGAGATCACGACTGCCGACCTGGAAGGCTTTCGTGACACTTGGACCGATGGCCCACTCGCGAAAAAAAAGAAACAGGAGCGGTTGATCGGCTTCTTTTACTACTGCCTGCGACTCGGCTCGATCAAGTCCAATCCCGCCGTTCTGCTAGGGCGAATCAGAGCTGATGGTCCTCCGACGGATTACTTCCCTGCGCCCGAGTTCGAGAAGATCATGGACGCAACTTACATCTATCAGCCCAAGGGCTGGGTGGAATGTAGAAATCAAGCAACTCGGCTTCGCATTCTCACGTTGCTCATGCGCTGGAGTGGACTGGCGATCAGGGACGCCGTCACCCTGGAACGGCGCAGGCTAAATGAACATGGCGAATTATTTCTGTATCGAGCAAAAACCGGCAGCCCAGTCTACGTTCCGCTCCCTCCGGATGTGGCGGAGGCGCTACGAAACATTCCGCCGGGCCCCAGCCCCAATCCGCGGTGCTTCTTTTGGTCGGGGAACGGCTCGCCTAGGTCCGTAGTTGGCAATTGGCAGCGAAGCTTTCGACGACTGTTTAAGATTGCCAATCTGCGCCGCGATGACGGCTCAATAAAGCGTTGCCATCCGCACATGCTCCGCGACACATTCGCGGTTGAGATGCTACTAGCCGGAGTGCCCCTGGAACAGGTCTCAATGCTCCTTGGTCACAAGAGTGTGAAGGTCACGGAGAAGCACTATGCTCCGTGGGTAAACGCTCGGCAGGAACAACTCGCAGCTAATGTTCGGAAGGCGTGGAGCACTCTCAATAAAGGCAGCAAAACGCCAAGACGCAGATCACCTACGCGCGTGAAAATTGCCTAACAAGCCTGGTCTGGTCTTTTCACAGCGGTTGCGCCTTAGCTTGCTCGACGCAACTTTAGATGAACATGGTGAAGAATCGTTTCAGGCACCCGCAATGTCCGATATCCACGTTTGTGCAAGCTTTCTTGGGTGCTCCAGTGAATCACACCGGGTTCCCTTTCGAATATTTTGCGAACCGTTTTCTCGCTGAGTGCCCAGAGCTCTGCAATCTCAATCACCGAGTAGTGCTTCTCATTCGCTAAATCGACTGGGTTTAACGGTGACCCGACGGAAGCCGGACGGAAGCCCTCGGATGGCTCTATCGGTCTTCTAGGGGAGTTAGGCATGGCACAAACCCTCTATCGCGGCTGGATGTTAACCAACTTGATTCCATTTCCTTCAAATGTCCAATGAATTCTCAGGTGATAGCTATTCCCAACGGGAATGGCAGGATTACAGGGGCCAAATCAGGCAGGCAAACGGCGCCGATTCGCTTCTGCGGCAGACTGTCAACTCACCATGGCTTCAGCACGCGGAATCATGGACGAACGCAAGGCACTTTATTGAGCGCGCGTTGCCTTCTTCATGCTGACAACTCGGGCGGACGGTTGTAGTTCAGTTGGAGCTGGTGGGCGTCGCTGGTAGGCATGTTTGCGGAGGAAGGAGCGGGCGAACTCGTTTGTCAATCGTGAATCATCGTCCTTTCTCATAATCACACACGCTTGGAAACATAATGAGGGATCCGAGAGTGGCCCCACCGCTACGCCATGTGCGGGAAAGCCAAGGGCCGCAGGTTTTCTGAGGATGGCGACGCCAACGTGCTCAGATACTAAGTGAATGTCCTCTTGCGACGTAATGGTGTCGTGCGAGTGTTTCGGGGCGATTCCTACACGTCGAGCCGCCTCAATGATTGCGTCATGAATCACGGGGTGAACTCGACGTGCGAACAGAATCAACTGATCTTTTGCCAGATCCTGGAGTGCTATCTGTTCCTTTTGAGCAGCCGCATGGGTTTCGGGAAGAACCGCATAGAGAGGCGTCAGAGCGAATGGTGCGGCCTCGATTTGAGAGTCCTCGGGCGGTGCTGTCACCAAGGCCAGATTTAGTTCGCCTGCTAGGACACTCCGGACCAACTCGATTGAGAATTGACTGATCAGTCGAATGGCGAGCTTGGGATACAAGGGAAGACGAACTGCAAGAAGGTCCGAAACCCAAGCTCGATCGGCTTCGTGCGAGTGTCCAATCGTCAGAAGGTTGTTCGCTCCATCATGAGCTGTGCGAGCAAGATGAACTGCTCGATCCATGTGCAAGAGCGAAGAGCGAGCCTCTTCTACAAAGACTCGCCCAGCATCCGTCAGTTCCACCCGAACAACTCGTCGATTGTCGCGAGTAAACAGGCGGAATCGATGCTCTTTTTCGACTTCAGTGATCTGTCTGCTGAGCGCGGATTGGGTGATGTGTAACCTTTCAGCAGCCCGTGTGAAGTTTAGCTCTTCGGCCAAGACAATGACTGCGTGCAGGTGACGCACTTCGAGCGCTGGGAACACCGCTCAAACTCCCTTTTCGCCAAACGGCAGAGATCGTAAATACCTTATATCTGATACAGGAACCTCCACGAGGCGGAAAGCAGCAAAACAATCTCGGGATGATCAACGTAGGAGAATTGTACCGTACTTAAATAATTTGATGCTTTTCCTACTCAAACTGTTCCTGAGTTAGTGACAAGTTAATCTCGATGAAAACATTCACCAGGAACCTACATGTTGGGCAGTGTGCTGCGATCCTGTTGTGGTCCGAGCAAGTGAGGCGTTCGTGCAACCAATAATTAGGCTAGAAATGAATGTCGGACGGATCGGGCGTGTTCATTCTTGGAACGCACAACCGGACCGCGAAGCACTTTCCCTGACTCCGCTTGGTCGCGCGTCAAGGCGTCGGTTCCTTCGCTTTATTTTGGTTCTGGCGACGCTCGTGACAGTATCGATTCCGCGGTCCTGGCGGACGATGATGCCAATACGCTGCTACAGCGAGCGCTTTATTTCTCTGATCTCTACAACTGGCGCGCTGCACGCCCGTACTTCACAAAGGCCCAACAAATGTTTGAAGCGACGGGTGACAAAAGGAATGCGCTATACGCTCGGTTGGGAGCAATCAGGGCGGGAGGGTCCCGAAGCTTTCATGCATGCTGGATCAAGAACTCGCCGCGAATCCGCTTTTGCAATCTGACAAAGAACTTCGAATGTTCTGTCTCATTGTTAAAGGCGATTTCGACGGGGAAAGCGATACGCCAGCAATGCGTCGCGATTGGGCGGAGGTAGCGTCCCTGGTAAAATCCCTCGGAACTACAAAATGGCAATACCGCGCGCAAGGGCAACTAGGTTTTGCAGATTTTTATGATGGAGATCTTCCGGGTGCTCAACGCAATGTCGCTCAAGCATTGATCGGTGCAACCAAAATCGGCGACATCGGCGGCCAGATCTTCTATTTGTCCACAACGGCGAGCGGGCTTGTGTTGCAAGGGATGAACTATCAGGCCAATCTGTACGCGATTAAGGCAATTGCACTTGCGGAGGCAGATCCAGATGCAGGATATCCGATAATCGCACATCAGGCCCAACTGTCGGCTATGGTTCAAGCCGGCCAACTCACCGCAGCACAAGAAGAGTTGAAGAAGTTATTCGCTCGTCCTGAGGCTCAAGCAAGTGACGACCAACTATCGGAACTGAATTCAATGGGTACCCAAATTGCTCGCTCCCGAGGAGACCTACCGGGCGCCATTGCGTACCTCAACGAGGCTGTCCGGCACTCAGAAATCGCCGGTGACACGCACGCACTGCCAGAGTTTCAGAGCGAACTTTCGGACCTGTATCGACTGACCGGAGATCTGGCGCAAGCCGAAGTACTGGCCCGGCGCGCGGCCGAGTCCGCGCAAGAGCTCGGGTTTCTCCCGCTGATCCCGAAGTTGCTGAATGTCTTGGCACAGATTCAAGTGAGCCGGAAGGAGTATGCCGACGCCGATCAGACCTACGACCGCGCCGCTACGATTCAAGATGTAATGATCGGCAACGCTGATAGTGCGCTTGGAAAGACAGCTCTCATTAAGGGTGTGGGCGACTTGTATGAAAAGCATTTCGGCTTGATTGCTGAACAAGGCGGCGATCCGACCAAGGCTTTCACTGTGGTCGAGCAGGCGCGCGGCCGAGTGATGACAGATCTTTTGATGTCTGGGTACAAGACGTCGCCCGAGTCTCTGGCCACTGAAAAGAACCTCGCCCGGTTGCGCCTTCAACTGACCGAAGTGCATTCAAACAAAGATATTGAAAAGCTCCGGGACCAGATCTTCCTCGCCGAGCAGTTCAGATCGGTCACTCCTGAAGTCAGCATCCTAAAGGCGCGAGAGCACGAGGTTATGACCAGTCGTCGACTGCAAGAGAGCCTTTCGAATTCGGAGGCTCTCCTGTAATATGTACTAGATGACCCCACTTCGTACTGTTTGGTCATCACTCGCAGGAGTATCCGCATAGCCAAGCTCCCGGCAAAGGGAGGACTTTCTTCACTTGTGGTCGCGTACCTTGGCAAACTGAAGGCAAAGGAACGGGCCGACGACGAGGGCCGCCATTTATACGATGTGCTGCTTGGAGAACTCCCCGGATTAAAAGGCCTCAAGCAACTCATCATCGTTCGTGATGGCCAACTTCACCAGCTACCGTTCGACGCGCTGGTTGACCCCTCGGGCGGCTATGTTGTCGAGTCCCAGAGAATTGTTTATGCTCCATCAGCAACGAGTTTCTTCTTGTTGCGCACGGCGGCGAAGCGCAAATCATCAACACAAGGACTACTCGGAGTCGGAGGCGTTCCTTACCATCAAAGCGGGACAGAGCTCGGGGATCTTCCGAGTTCAAGGGACGAGGCAGTGGAAGCGGCGACGGCACTGCCGAGCCCGTCAAATACTTTACTCCTCGGCAAAGAGGCGACGAAAACGGCATTCAAGAATTCGGTCAACCATCGAATCATTCATCTCGCCGTACACGCCATTGCAAATACCACCAGCGCCGATCGATCCGCTCTCATCCTCCTCAGTGATCCCCAGCACGGAGAGGACGGGTCGCTGTATCCGTCGGAAATCGTTCAGCTCCCACTCGATGCCGATCTAGTTGTGCTGTCAGCGTGCGATACGGCTGTTGGACCGGTCGAGGGTGAAGAGGGGATTTCCACGCTTGCTCGTGCTTTCCTCCTGGCCGGCGCCCGTACTGTTGTATCGACACTTTGGACGATTGACGACGACAGCACGCTTTATTTGATGAAAGTTTTCTATGCGGAACTGGGTCGCAAGAAGTCCGCTACTGAAGCCTTGAGACTCGCCAAAAGGAGCATCCTCAAAAAGTTTGGCGCGCGCAAGGCCGTTTCTTATTACTGGGGCTGGCTTTACTCTAGAAGGACTTGCCCCACCACCGATTGTGCAGTAATTATGGATGAACGTTGACTGACCAGACACAACGCCTAGAGGTCATTTCGCGGGTAAAAGCCCTGGTTCTTAAGCACCATTTCAATATCGGAAATATCGATTATGGGGAATGGTGTCGAGAAGTCGATCAGCAATCCGCGACGCTGGCTGCCGCGGACGAAGGCGTCTTCGAGGAAGGCATTCGCACTCTTTCTCGCGAAGCTAAAATCCAGCCATACGAATTTTTATGCTACCGACGTGAATTCGACCAAGCCGCAGCATGTCATCAGTGCCACTCTGCGCTCAGTAGGTGATTCTAGTAGTCCGCGTTGGATGTTTCTCGACGTGTTCGAAGATGGCCCAGCAGCAAGAGCCGGAGCCGCTCCTGGCCAGCTGCTAGTAAGCGTGGACGGCATACCAACCATCCCGCCGGCATTTCCCGCATTTCATTTCGGTCAGGATCATCAGGTGACTACAAAATTGCCGGACCATCAAGAAACGCGCAGCATTGCGATAACGGTTCCTCAAAGGAAAACTCGTAAGGGACGTCCACCGTTGATAGAGCCAAAGAGCGTCAGCCACCGTATGCTAACGCCTCACGTCGGAATCCTGAAGGTGCCTTTTTTCTCTGGATCCTTTGGAATCCGTTTTTCAAAGCTCTTGAAAGCCGCGATCGAGGACCTGAAGGCCAAGGGTTGCGACCGCCTCATCATCGATCTGCGAGGTTGCTTGGGCGGTAGTTTAGGGTTCGCCAATCTTGTCAGCTATCTCTGCGCCGACAAACTTCCCATCGGGTATGACGTCACCCGAAAACGGCTCCAGCGAGGATACACCGCCGCCGAACTGCCTCGCGTTCCGATGCCGGAAACCAAAGCCGGCGTTCTGTTTTGTCTGGCCCGTTTCGCCGTTCAGGACAAGTCGCTGATGCTGCTTACGCAGGGTCTGGGAAGACAACCGTTCCATGGCCACGTTGTGATGCTGGTTAATGAATTCACGAACAGCGCGGGAGAGATGGCCGCCCAGTTCGCAAAGGAAACAAAACTCGCGACTCTCGTCGGCGAAAAAACCATGGGCAATGTCCTCGGGTCGACGACGTTCAACGTAGGAAACGGTTACACCCTCTACATGCCGATAGTCGGTTGGCACACTCCAAATGGAAGCTACATGGAGGGATCAGGTGTGCAGCCTGACGTTCTCGTGGACATTGATCCAGACGCTCTTGCTCGAGGACTAGATGCCCAGCTCAATACGGCCCTAGACGTCCTTCAGCAACAATAGCGCGGCGCCAGTGTATCTACAGTCTCTCCACCCATTCCCCTTACCTGTCGGGGAAAGCTTGGCGTGCATAAGTGTGGTAACCTCGCACCCGACGCCCGCCATTCTGCGGTAAAACCAGATTTCGTTCCAGGGCGGATTGCTATCCGTAGCCAGACATCCACGAGGAGCAATACCGATCCTTGGAGAAAACCTTGCCACAAGCCGACATCAGTACTAATCCGGTGTCGTTGAGCGCATTGGCGATTTGGCGTAAAACGAGAACTCTCCCGGCCACCAGAAGGGCTACGGCATTGAACAACGGTTGACACCCTGGTACGCCACGGGCATACCTCCAACGACTCCTAAGTAGATAGAGCTGTTATTGCTATTGCTTTGAGGCACGGGTTCGGCCGGATCGCTTAGTGATTGCGCTCTTTGGCAATCGCGGAACAGCCTGGACGCCCGCCCAAAGCGTCGCGATCGTTTGCTCGACCACGAGAGTCTGGTCAGGCAAGTCAGGCACAACCCCTTGGATGACCATCAGCGTGGCGAGGCCGAAGATCGTGTACCACCAGGTGTGGGCTACCACTATGTCATCCCTACTTGGCAGTCCTTCATCCTTGGCAACATCGAAAAAAAGCTGTACGAAACGTTGGAACAAAGGCGTGCCAATATCGTTGATATATTGTCCAGCGCGGATGCCGTTGCGGTTCTCCGGCCCGAAGAAAACGTTGCGGAACTGCTGTGGATGGGCAGTGGAGAACTGAATCAAGCCGCGAGAAGTCGCAAAAAGACGCTCCTTCGGTTTAGGGTGCTTAGCGGCAATCGCGTCGAAGTTCTGAATCAACTGCCCGATCGTCTCGCTGCTCAACTCGGCAAGAATATGCCATTTGTCGGGGAAATGCTGATAAATCACGGCGTGCGTATAGCCGATCTCTTTAGCGATCGCGCGAAGCGTCACGGCTTCGTAGCCCCGATCGGCAAACATTTTGCTGGCAGCCGCAAGGATTTCGCCCCGCAATCTCTCCTTGCGCTCTACCCGGCGACTTGGTGATTCGGATGTCACTTCAATAGCTTAGTCCATTTTGATGATTATTGCGACCGATTGTTAATTTATAACCATTAGTTCTGTAACCACTGATTATTTTGCAACCAGTGGTTTTTGCGAGCCTCTAATAGTCAGGTCGCTCATTTGGATAGGCGGCCAAATACGAGGCAAAGGAGAATGCGATGAAAGTTCTAGTGATTGGAGCAGCGGGCAAGAGCGGAGAAGCGCTGGTAAATGAGGCGCTGGCGGCCGGACATAAGGTGACAGCTTTCGTGCGCGGTGCCGCGCAGTACAAGAAGGCGAACGTCAGAGTTGTTGCAGGCGACGTGCTGGACGCGGCCGCGGTCGACGTTGCGGTCGCCGGACAGGACGCGGTGATCGACGCGCTGGGCGGCAAAACGCCGTGGAAAGTGACGACGATGGAAACGAGCGCGGCACACAATATTGTGGACGCGATGCGGCGCAATGGCGTACGGCGATTGCTGAAGATTTCGGTGGTTGGTGCGGGCGAGAGCGTCAAGAACGCCGGATCTTTCAACGAGCACCTGCTCATGAGGACGTTTCTGCGCGGTCTGCTGGTAGACAAGGCGGGCATGGAGGCCGAGATCGAACGCAGCAACTTGGACTGGACACTCGTGCGGCCGCCGATGTTGACCGACGGCGAGAAGACCGGCATTGCCAGGGTGCTGAGCACGGAGGGCGGCGAGAAGGCGCACAAGATCGGGCGGGCCGATCTGGCAGCCTTCATGGTGCAGCAACTGGAAAGCAGCCGGTATGTGCGTCAGGCCGTGACAGTGACGACCACATAGCAAGGCCTCCGCCGAGGATCAAACACCTCTCTTATCGAGACGAATTGAGCCCAAACATGAAAGTTCTTGTTTGGGCGCAACGGGCGGACCGGACGGCTGACCGTCCGGTTCCGCGCAGGCGAAATGGCGAGGTGGATGCGCATCAACCAGGACAGGAACATTCCGATAAGCGCGGCGAGGAGCGCCAATCCGTAATACTGCTTGCCGATCACTTTATGGTCGAGACTGAAGACGTGCTTCCAAATAAAGCTTGTCGGAGGCGCGTGGTGGTGTACAGCGGGCGCTGATATGTCGTGCATACTCACCTCAAAGGCACACGTTTACATCCGTTCGACTCTCTATTGCGCGAATGAGCGCGAATAGAGAGTTACTGCATTGCTGCTTCCTTCTTCAGCCAATCATCGTAATCCTGCTGAGACATTACTTCGAGATATGCCTTCATGTTGTAATGTCCGAGGCCGCAAAGCTGGGTGCAGACGATTTCGTACTTACCGACCTTATTTGCGGTGAAGTGGACGGAAACATCCAACCCAGGAACGAAATCCTGCTGCACGCGCAACTCTCGCACGAAAAAGGAATGGCCGACATCCTTGGAATGCATGAGGAGGTGGATTTCCTTGCCCATCGGGATGGCCATCTCGGCGGTGACGATGTCGTCTTTGGAATCCTGATCATGGTCTGTGTCCAGGCCGAAGTAATTCTGGGTTGACTCATTAATAAGATCGGGATGAATGGGGCCGAATTTTCCATCCGGACCGGGATAACGAAAATAGAAGGCGAACTGCCCAGCCTGTACCTGGATAGGCATGGCATTCGGAGCGGGCGGAATGAGATATGCATTCGCCCACGCCTTCACGCCAAAGACTCCGAGGGCTAGGACCTCCAAGCCGACGAGCAGGAATGCGCCAATTACTAAACCTTTGGCGCCGCCAGGAAAATTTTTGAGCTTCGCGTCCGGGGGGCGATTGGAGAACTGCCAGACAAAAAGACCGAGAATAAGCTGGGCGGCAAGAAAGGCAATTCCGGCCTCGGCCATGGTTTCTGCCATCTGCTCATCAATCAGCGCTCCGTTGGTCGAGATATCCTCGGGCGCGTCCCAGGTGTGGCGCACGATGGGTATGGCGGAAATGATCGCGATTACGATGATGGTAACTGCAAATAACTTCCCCATGATGCTTCGCCCTCTAATTGCTTCGAAGATGCTTTGCTTTCAAAACAGAATGCAGCGGCGGAGAGGGTTAATCTCCGCCGGAGCTGTATCAGTACGACGCTTTGACTTCAAAGGCAGATTTGACTTCTCTCGTCTCACTGCCATCGACTAACGCGCAGCGATGCCATGCATCGTCGTTGCTGCTGCAGGCTGTCACTTAGCCTTAAATGTAAAGTCCGCGGTCGCTGGCTTGCCTTCCGCGACAGTTACTTTTTGCGTCTGCTTGCCATAGGTCTCCTGCCATGCCGTGACCGTGTAGCTTCCCGGAGGAACATTCTCGATCGTGTAGGTGCCATCACCCTTCGTGGTTGCATAAGGACCTTTTACAACCACGAACCAGCCGTGCATCCAGGGATGGATATTGCACTGTACCGGGATAGCGACTTCTTCGGCTTTCCAGCTTTGAATGATTGGCGACGCGCCGGGCGGTTGCGAGCGGTTCCAGGGAATGTTGCCGGTCATCGGATTCGGCTCAGGATGGATGTTGTGCGTTGTCTGATCGCTGGTGATGACCTTGTACTCCTGTCCCACATCCATGGCGAGCACGTGGGGAGTGTACATGCAACCCTTTTGGTCGAATACCGGAACATTGCTGGGTTTCTGGTTGGCTGCATCGCCACTTAGACCTTGAGAGATGTATAAAACAACATTCTCCAAGCCGTTATTTGTACCGACCTCGACAAGTTGCATGTGGGCAGGGTCGCTGGCATGGAGCTTCGCACAGTAGGGATCCTTGGACATGTCGATTCCCCTCTGGTGGGGAGCAGTACCATCGAGCTTGACCGTGCCGGTGATCTTGCCTTCTCCTGAAGCGTTAACTCTTTGACTCAAGATGAACGCCCCGCAGCAGACCAAAACTAGAACCGATATTGCAGCGGCGGATCGATGTCGATTCATAGAAGTCTCCATACCGAGTACTCCTGATGAACATCAAGAAGGCGACCTAAAGCCCGCGACGAATGCATTTTCATCTGGACACCTCGCCCTTGGCGATCAAACGGGCAAAATCATACGACAAATTCCGAGACAAATGCCGGAATAATTCATAAATGAACAAATTGTCATCTTCCCGAAATACCACGGTAATGTTGCTGGCCTACCGTATTTTCTTAGCTCTCTAACCACACGGTTTCATTTCACAGTTTGGCCGAGAGTTTGTGAATCCAGCCGGGCGAATCGATCAATGACAACTTTTTTTTCTGACGACGTAACGGGTTCGGCGAATCGGATCTTACCTAGGCACGTATTCGAGATCAGGATTTTGATTCGCCAGCGGGACGGCAAGAGACTTAGCCTGCCGTGTTGGGTGCGCAATCTCAGCGAAGGCGGTTTGGGAGCGTTCGTCGCCGAGGCTCTGACACTGGACGAGTCGGTGACGCTTGAAATACCGCTGCCGACGACGGCCGAAATACCGCTGCCGGCAACAAAACTCGTAATTCCGGCGAAAGTTGTTCGGGTATTAGGAACAGACTGCGGATTTCAGTTCACGGCGCTGAGTACTGAACAGCGGACCATCATTCGGACACTGCTGAAAAGACAACCGGCGATTCCTTCCTCCGGCACGGATGATTAGGTCCTTTCTGATCAATGGACCAGGACTACTTCTACATCCCATCCCAATAATGATTCCTACGAGAGGCGACGACCAATTCTATGAAAATCTGCCTGAGTCGCGGCTCGATTTTCTCAGCTGCTACAGGGATGTTGATGGGCGCGGTCTTGCTATCAAAGATCGCTCCTAGTAAAGGTGAGTCGACCCGGTGTAAGCCAGTTTCCTAACCTTACGCCGATCTCTCTTAACGCCTTTCACTCCTCGGATACGACCGCCGCACTGAGGGCAGATCAAATTGATGATGGAGGAGATGAGAGTGCCGTTCAATTCTCCAGGTAAGTTCCCGATAGTCCTCATGGTTGACTCCTAACACGCGGCTCTTCCGGAGCACGTGTTGCTCTCGACCTTGCAAGCGCCATGCCAAGTACAAACGCGTTCGACGACCGCATAGTGGATTGCTTATGCGCATCGTGTGCCGGAACCAGGAGCAAGTATTTGAGACGTGACGCGGCACGCGCGCCGTAGAGCAGCAGGCAGGCCAGTGTTAAGCGATTCTCATTCGCCGCCTCGGTTTGTCACTTCGGTTGCCAGTCCAGGGAGGGGTAGGAGAAGCGTTGATGAAGCTCAGCGAGAATCTTTTTCTCATCTCTAGTCTGTTGTTGTCGGATCAAAACCGCTGGAGTAAGCATTCAGGCAGGGTTAGCAGTACTACTCCACCATCCGGGTGCCTGATGGCAAGTCTGCACCAATAGGCCGCTGTAGGCAGCAAGTTACGTACGATCGATCCGACGCAGGGTAAGGTTGATTCGACCGCCTTCAAATAGGCTCTGTTGCTTGAGCAACTGCGAAGTGCCCGGATGGATCGCTTCAACACCATGAAATATGAGTGATCGGCGGGAACTAAACCGCGCCACCCATTGCGGGTAGTCGAAGCTGTTCCACTTTGCGAAGAGCTTTTCTGCATCATCCAGGGATGATGCGCCGTGACCGAAAGTTGATTGCATTCACTCCCGAGTTCGGTCATTCGCTGTAGCGGTCGTTGCCAAGACGGGAACATTGGCCGGAAGAGCACGTAGGATTCGCACAATTCTTCGATAATGAGGGCGAAAGTCATAGCCCCAGTCAGAAATGCAGTGAGCCTCATCGACGACGAAGAGGCCTATTGTTGCTGCAACTGGCAAAGGCAATCCGTCATGAAACTTTCATTAGCTAATCGTTCTGCGAGTTGCCAGTTGGTGGTACTCTGCACCCTTTGACATTGATGTCTCCACTCTTCCTCCCTGCCAATGCGGCTGCTTCGACAAGCACCGGGCCGCACCGAAGGTGCGAGACTCTTCTTAAGATTCCCAGCCTCCACCAAGATTTCTCCTCAAACTGCAGAAAATTGTGCTTCCGACCAAAGCGGCACGAATGGCATGGATTGCCGGTCACATGCCGAATCTACCTGGCAGCGGCATCATCTACACGCTGACAGTGAGAAACCCGGAGGCTAGAGGGAAGTTATGGTCGCCGCCATAGACCGACTCGACGGTGTTAATGCAACGGACCTTCCCGATCGATAGACCGTGATGGTTAAGCAACCTCAGCATTGCTGGAGTGTAAGGAGGGAGAAGCAATGGACTCTCCGCGCCCAATAAAACCGGAATGACAGCACCTTCGATCTCGTCCACGCCGCCATAGTCGAGAAAAGAGCGGAATAGTCCGCTACCACCAAACAACAGAATGTCTTTTGCCTTTTCGGCCTGTAGGCCTATCACCAAATCGGCGGTCAACGGCTCTATTACTTCACTTTCCCGTGATCTTGCTGTTTTAAGAGTTCGCGAGAAGACGATGGTGCTCATTCCGGCGAGGCCCATCCACGTTCAATGTGTTGAGTGTGGTCCTATCTCCGTCGAACGCGGCGACTCGTTTACTCATTCGAGAACTCTTTGACTTGCTCAGCACCATCTTGATAAAGCAGTTGTTCAAGTTCAGCGCGACAATCAGCGTCCAACTCCGAGACACCCACGAGAATCTTCCCGTTCGTGACTTCCGGGTCGTACAGACGTTTCCTGTAGTTGGGTAGACCGGACGCGATCACGAATGCCACAATCGTGGTCAGAATCGCTCCCAGCATCATCAATTCATACATGATGATTCCCGTAGGCCACATGGCCACAATCGGCATGCCGCCGGTTGGCAGGGGATAAGTGCGTTGCGTAAAGGCTGAAAGCACGTACCCAACTCCTGCTCCCACAAGGGCGCCAAGAGGGGCGAGCCACGGCATTGGTGTCCGCTGTTCTTCCCACCCGAAGCCCTCTTCCTCTAATGGCTCGGAGGACATGATGACAATCGCTTTCGGGTTGAGATGAAAGCGCGAAGCACGCTCCGCGCAGGGCCGTCAATGCTCGTCGCGCGGAGGGTGTATCAGGAAAGAGTCCGTAGATAGCATTCATAGATTCATCCACTCTCAACTTTTGGTTGAAGGTAATGTACGGTCCAAACGTAAGGCCGCGCTGGGCTCTGCATGGCGTTCGCTTGCTCCGGCAACTGGGTTGGCGTGCTGCCCGCCTTTCAATTCCCAAATCGAAATGATCGGAACGAATTTTGCGAAGAGAACATAGAGGAGAATCATTCCCATAAGCGTTCCGACGGTAATCGTGATTTCCACCCATGTCGGTCGTAACTTCCCCAGTCATATGGCAAATACTTGTGCTCCAGGGGTGGCACAACAATCAGGAACCGCTCCAGCCACATTCCGACTACGATGGTGGAAGAGGCGATCACCGTGCCGGCGATGGTTCGCAGTTTCTTGATCGCAAGTATCGGAAAGGGAATCAGAAAATTGCAGCAGACCATCGTCCAGAAGAGCACGGCAAATCTTCCCCGCTGGATGGACCAGAACGCTGCCATTTCGGCGGCTGGTTGCCGTACCATACGGTGAGGCGTTCCGCGAAGATGAAGTAAATCCACAGAAGGCTCATGACCAACAGCAGCTTGCCAAGGTTGCTGAAGTGAACTGGTTTCAGGTACTCCTCGAGATGTAGTGCCTTGCGCACCAGCGCCATCACAATAATGAGCGCGGCTATTCCGCTGAAAATGGCTCCCGCCACGAAGTATGGCCCAAATACCGTGGAATGCCACATGGGCACCGGCGCCATGGCGAAGTCCCACGACACAATCGTGTGCACGGAGATGGCTACCGGAAGGATCGTGACCGCCATGATGCGCATCGCTACTTCCAGCCGGTGCCATTCCCGCGGAGTTCCACGCCAGCCGAGAGCAAGCACCGTGTAGATGCGTTTTCGCAAGCCAGTCGCTCGATCCCGCACCATGGCCCAATCCGGAATAATCGGAAGCAGAAGGAAGGTCAGGCTGCCCGTGAGATAGGTGGTGATGGCAAAAAAATCCCATACTAGAGGAGAACGGAAATTCGGCCAGATGCCGCGTTCGCTGGGATAAGGAATCAGCCAGAAAAACAGCCACGAGCGGCCCAAATGAATGATCGGGTACTGTGCGCCGATGGCCAGCGCGAAAACCGTGATCGCTTCGGCGCATCGCGTCACCGGCCGCCGCCAGCCTGCATTGACCAGGCGGAGTATCGCGGAAATCAGCGTCCCCGCGTGACTGATTCCAATCCAGAAAACGAAGTTCGTGATGTAGAAGCCCCAGAAAACCGGCCGTGTGATTCCTGCTACGCCCATCCCCTCGGATATCTGGTACACGTAGACGAGCATGCCGGGAAGCCCGATCACCACCAGGACGAATACCAGTACGTAGTAACGCCGGGACGTATGGAACACCGGCAGCAGCAGATCCTTCCGGATTTTCTCCGGCTGCGATATCGATCACATTGGCCTGCGCGGCATTATTCGTTGCCATGCGAAGACTCTCTTTCGAGATAGATAACTTTCGGTAATGTCCCAACTTCGGCCAGCAATGTCGTGGCTCGCACCGACCGCGACATCCGCGAAACCTGACTGTTCGGATCGTTCAGATCTCCAAAAACCATCGCCGTTGTTGGACAAGACTGCACGCAGGCTGGTTTGATCTCTCCATCCTGTAACTCACGGTTCTCTGCCTTGGCTTTGATCTCCGCTGCGAGGATGCGCTGGTTGCAGAATGTGCATTTTTCCATCACGCCAGCTTCGCGCAGCGAAACGTCCGGATTCAGTTGCAGATGCAGCGGCTTATCCCACGCCGGATTGAACCAGTTGAAGTAACGGGCTGTGTACGGGCAGGCGTTGGCGCAATAACGGGTGCCGATGCACCGGTTATAAACCTGTGCGTTGAGACCTTCCGGATTATGATAGCTGGCATAGGTGGGACACACGGGTTCGCAGGGAGCCGCATCGCACTGTTGGCAGAGAACGGGTTGGAACCGCGCTCGGATATTAGGAAATTCGCCTTCCCAATAGCGTTCCACATGAATCCAGTGCATCGTTCGGCCCCGGGCGGCTTCATTGGCGCTAACCGTGGCGATGTTGTTTTCGGCATGGCACGCCGCAACGCAGGCCTCGCAGCCGGTACAGCTATCTAGGTCGATTACCATCCCCCATCTATGCGCCATCCGCTTTCCTCCTAATCGCCCCTCGTCAGAACTCCATTGTCACCGGGCTATCTTTTCCTGGCTCCACTGAGTAGGGCCGCCCGAGAGCAGAATCAGTTCGCCCTTCCCGACTTTTGTCACACTCACCCGCGTTCCTGCCCATGCCAGCGCTCCTGTCACTGGTTCCACGTGTGGCGCCAGCATCTTGATCGGGTTCGCGCCGCGGCCGCTGGCGTAGCGCCCATAGTCTTCATGTCCTTGTCCAACCGGAATCGCAATCATGTCTGGCGCGATTCCCGGTGACAACAAGGCCGGAGCGCGAACCTTGCCGTGTGGAGACGCCACCTCCACAAGGTCGCCCTGTTCGATCTGCAGAGCAGCTGCCGCGCGCGGATTTATTTCCACCCAAGTGCCCCACATTCCAGTCGATAAAACTTCCGGAATTTCCTGCATCCAGGGCAAATTTGCATGCCGTCCGTCATAAAACTGCGGTGTAGCATACGGGAGAAAATGGAACGGATACTCGCCTACGGATCCCGCAAATTCCGCGTCCTGGTATTTCATCGCGCTGAAGGAATTCTCAAAGCGGTTTCGCTCTCGGCGCGACGGTGGCCTCTTCGCCCCACCAACCACCCTGCTCCTGGATCTTGTTCCAGAAGTCATCGCCATCTTTAGCGTTGATCGAACCAGGATGATGTGCAAGCGGCGCGAGTGTCGCTTGCAGCATTTCTTCGTAGCTCTTCCACGGTACGACTTCGCTCATTCGCCCACCGAGACGATGGGCCACGTCGAGCAGTACGTCGGGTAACGCACGCGTGTCGTGAAGCGGGCGCAAGGCTGGCGGCGCAAGGCTCACGACCGCCTGTGTCGTTCCCGATTCCGGAATATCGTCGATCCACGATTCGAGAAACGAGTGGTCAGGAAGAATCAGATCTGCGAGGCTACTCGTTTCGTCGAGAAAACTGCTGAAGCTTGCGATGAACGGTACTTTTTCGAGAGCTTCTCCTACGCGCCATCCTAGTGGGCTAGAAAAGACGGGATTCGCTTCATGTAGGAGGAGGACCTCGACCGGCCGCGGCGGCCCGGAAAGGATCTGCTGCGCGAGGGCGCGGACCGAAGTGGCCTCGCCCTCTCCAGAATATTCCCGGGCTGCTAACGATGCGGCAGGCAGCGGCAGTTCGGGTGTGAACTGAACTCCTCCCGGTTTCCCAACGCTTCCCAGAACTGCATTCAGAGCGTTGACCGCGAGAGCGGTGAACAAGCCATTGGTCTGGGCTAGAGGCGCCCCGCCCACCAACGCTACGGCGGGTGACCCTGCGGCCATCTCATGCGCTAATCTCGTGATGGTTTCAGGAGCTACACCCGTTTTCCACGCGATTGCTTCCGGTGAGTACGCTGCCAGGCCCTCATGCCACCCGTCGATGTGCGCTCCCGCGGAGCTGGCTGCTTCGGCGTGCCCAAGCTTCTCCTTCAAAATGACATGGGCAAGTCCCAACGCGAATAGTCCTTCCGTGCCCGGATGCGCTGCAACCCACTCGTCCGCATTCGCTCCCGTTTGAGATACGCGGAACTCAACCTGAACAAATTTTCCTCGAACGCCCGAACGGTTCTGGCGCATTTTTCCGTAACCTACGTTCTGCGCAACGGGCGAATTCCATGTGCCCAGAAAGTCAGAGCCAAACGAGACGACATAACCCGAATGAGCCACGTCGACCGTCGGCAATTGCCTGTAACCAAAGCTCAGCTGATTCGCTCTACGCAACACCTCGTCTTCAAAAAGTTCGAACCGCACCCACTCAGCTCCATCGAAGCCGGAGAGAAATCGCTTAATCAAAACTCCGCGCTGGCCGCGTTGCGGTCTCGTCACAAAGGCAAGCAATTTCGATTCGTGCTGGGAGACTAATGGCTGTAGATGGGTGAGCAGTCCCTGGATCGCTTCGTCCCAACTGACCGGCGTGAACTGTCCCGAGCCGCGCTGTCCCGTCCGCTTGAGAGGATGCCGAATGCGGTCGGGGTTATAAGTCACCTGCAGTCCGGCCTCGCCTCGTGCGCACAACTTGCCGCGATTTACGGGGTGCTCAGGATTTCCTCTCAGTTTCTTGGCCAATCCCATTTTGACGGTGCCGAATTGCCCGTTCCGGACAACCTCGGCGTCGCCTTCCATTACGCGCACCTGGATACCGCAACCTGCATTGCACAGCGTACAAACCCCGGGCTTCCACACGGCCACTCCGGGAGTGAGATCTTCCTCGGGTATAAAGCGGACTAATTGTGTCCCTCGATCTCCGCCGCACCCCTCGAGTGCTAATGCTGCACCACTGAGAGCCGAGAATTTCAAGAATGTTCGGCGTTCCATGTTCCAAGGCTCCTCTATTCATCCTGTTGAAGCGGCCTAAACGTTAGCTGTTTCGGCTTGATGGTGCTCGCCTAGCTAGTAATGACAGGTCGTGCAGTCTGTTGACGCGCCCTTCGCCTTATGGCAACCAATGCAGAAATTCATATTTAGATTTTTGGACCGCACGGCTACCGTCTGCTGAGTCACGTCCCCGTGGCATTGCTGACAGTCGACGCCCGCACGAATGTGTGGCGCATGCCAGAATCGAACGTGTTCCGAAGGGTAAAACCAATACACAGGTTTCCAGGGGACGTCCTGTCCTTTGGCCGCGTATGCGGCAAGTTTCTTGATCTCAGGATTGTTCGTGGCAATCTCTTGATGACACGCCATGCAGAAGCTGGCGTCAGGAATTCCCGCGTCCGGCCCCTGCGTTACCCCGGCATGGCAACTCTTGCACTCGTAACCATGCTGAAGGTGAACCCGATGATTAAACGCTACGGGCTGCACCGGAGTGGATTGCCATTGGAAGTATTCTCTGATGGCATCCATGAAAGGTTCGCGTCCCGGCTTGAATACAGCAGAGAAATTCGCGGGCATGGAGGCAGCCGCTGTTGCCATAGCGGAACTGGCAGTTGAGCTTGCTTCTACCCGTCTCTCATGTAGACTTAGCCAAAAGAGTGCAACTGCTCCGAATGCCACTGCCAGCAAAACCGCGAGGCGCTGGAATCTGGACCGACGACGCTTGTCGCGCTGAACATCTTCGTCGCTATCCGCGGCGTCCCTGGCTCTCGATTTTGCTCTTGTGTCCATTCGCAAGCTGCCGATACTCGCGGTTTAGAGCTGCTACTTCTTAGTTTCTGAAGACTTCTTGCCAAGTTGCCTGACATACGCAATCAAGTCATTAATTTGATTCTTGTCGAGGCTGGCTCCAACGGGCGGCATAGCCTTTTTGCCCTTTTCAATTTGCGTGTAGAAATCGGCATCGGTTTTCTTTTGAACATCTGCGGAGCGGAGATCGGCAGCATTAAAAGCCCTTCCTTGACTGGTGTCACCACTGCCATCTTTGCCGTGACACCTTTCGCATTTCTCGTGGAAGATTTTTTGGCCGTTCGCTGCATTTCCTGTCTGCGCCGTGGCCGGATTCGCCATCGCAAATAGGAATGCCAGTAATAGAACCATGCCGACTTTGTGCCATTCCCTCACGATCGAGACTTGCTCCATTTTTCTCTCCTCCACGTCTCCGCGTTGGTACTTTCGCTCTACGCTATGTGCGTTTGACACTCCGCGCTGTGACGTTAAATACATGTGAGTGTGTCTCAAGTCACAAGACGACCCTGATCCTGGGCGTTTGATTCATCGAGCACATTGCGCCAGTCTCCGGCAACTGGCTCCGCCGCCCAGCTAGCGAATGCTTGCCGTATCACAGAAGCAATCGAAGGACTTCTCTAGAGATTTATTGTCAAGTTGAATTGAATTGACCAGTGCTAAGCCATTGCCCAAAACGGCCGCGCGCGGAATAAACTAATCGGAACAAAGTACGCAGTATTTGGAGACAGTTTCGTGGGAAAACAACTACCCGGACGTCGGGACTTTCTCAGAATGACTGGGATCGTAGCAGGTGGTGGCTTGGTTAGCGGCAAAGGACCGCTGGGCCTGTGGACCACCCTCGGGTTAGGGAATTTTGGAGCGAGTTCTTCTCAGTCCGATTCGAACCGACCCGACTACGTCTTGAGAATTTCTGCAAGTCCGGTTGAGATTGCTCCCAAAAACATCGTCTCGACGATCACTTATAATGGACAGTTCCCAGGCCCTCTACTGCGTTTCAAAGAAGGTCAGCCGGCCACGGTCGAAGTCCACAACGACACCGACACCCCTGAGCAGTTGCACTGGCATGGCCAAATGGTCTCCACTGACGTGGATGGCGCTGCCGAGGAAGGAACGCCCTTCATCCCAGCGCAGGGAATGTGCCGGATTGTGTTCACTCCGCGACCATCGGGTTTCCGTTTCTATCACACGCATAATCGAGCGGGCGCCGATCTCTACGCGGGACAGTACAGCGGCCAAGTCGGACCCGTATACATCGAGCCCAAGCATCAGGCTGGGAGTTACGACCGGGAAGTCTTTCTCGTTCTAAAGGAATTCCAACCGTCTTTCAGTCAAGGCGGGGATATGGCTCAAGATTTCCTCGCTCCTTCCACGCGAGTGAAGGAACTGGAGTCGAATGGGGAGTCCGCGATGAAAGCCTCGCTTGCAAAGGGGATGCCGCACGGCTACGAAGTGGGCTATCGGTACTTCACCGTCAATGGTCGGATGTTGGGGCATGGCGAGCCGGTGCGGGTGAAACACGGCGAGCGCGTGCTCTTTCATGTGCTGAATGGCAGCGCGACCGAGATTCGCAGCTTGGCGTTACCAGGGCATTCTTTCAAGGTTGTCGCGTTGGATGGCAATGCGGTTCCGACGCCTGCGGAAGTCCCGGTGCTGTGGCTGGGAACGGCGGAGCGCATTTCGGCAATTGTCGAGATGAAACATCCGGGTGTGTGGATCATGGGCGATCTTGCAGATGACGACCGCGGTCACGGCATGGGTATTGTTGTGGAATATGCGGGATACAAAGTGAAGCCGGTGTGGACACCGCCGAAGCCGTGTCATTGGGATTATTTGCGTTTCGCAAAAGCCGGCGCAACTGCAATTTCGCCGGACGACACGTTCGAGATGACCTTCGCAAAGGACAATGCCGCCGATGAAGGTTTCAACCGATGGATGATTAACGGGAGCGCTTATCCGATGACACAGGGCGTTATCCCTGCCTCATTTCACTTGAAGCAAGGCAGACGTTACCGCATCCGCATGCGCAATGCTAGCGACGACATCCATCCCATCCATTTGCATCGCCACAGTTTTGAACTCACCAAATTCGCCGGCAAGCCCGGCGCTGGTGTAATGAAGGATGTGCTGATGGTTGGCGGATATCAGGAAGTTGAAGTGGATTTCACGGCAGACAATCCCGGACTTACGTTGTTCCACTGCCATCAGCAGCTACACATGGACTTTGGCTTCATGGCCCTATTCGATTACGTGTGAACAGGGTTGACTTCATTTGTAAACGCTCGGCCGGTACGAATAGACATACCAATGTCAGTTAAAGTGGGCTCAACTTGGGAAGGCCGTAGGTCGAACGCGATCGTGCTGATTCGCATTCTAGTGGGCTGGGTGTTTCTTTCCGAAGGTATACAGAAGTTCTTGTTCCCTGACTCTCTCGGAGTCGGACGCTTTGTAAAGATCGGCATTCCTTCGTCGCAGATCATGGCGCCCTTCGTCGGGGTGGTTGAGATTGTCTGTGGCTCTCTGCTGTTGATGGGTCTTATTACACGGTTAGCGACCGTGCCGCTTCTCATTGATATTTCCGTCGCCCTATATTCGACCAAGATCGCCACACTTTTGAAAAATGGGTTTTGGGGAACGTTGCATGAAGCTCGCACCGATGTGAGCATGTTGCTCGGTCTCATTTTTCTGCTGGTGGTAGGTGCTGGCGCGTGGTCTCTTGACGCATGGTTGGCAGAAAGACGGGGCGCAACTCGTGGCTGAACAGCCAGCCCTAGAATCCCAAGGATCCATTTGCGAAATCAGACAAGTTCCTCTTGATGAGCTTGCCTTGTTCTTCCTCCGGTTGGGCACGACGGCCTTCGGAGGGCCGGCAGCACACATCGCAATAATGGAAGACGAACTCGTGCGCAGGCGAAAGTGGCTTCCTCGTGAAAAATTCCTTGACTTGCTCGGCGCAAGCAATCTGATACCTGGACCCAGTTCCAGCGAGTTAGCGATTCATATCGGCTACTTGTGCGCAGGTTGTAGAGGTCTGCTGATCGCTGGCATCTGCTTCATCCTTCCGGCGGCTTTGATGGTCGCCGGTTTGGGACGGCTATACGTGCACTTTCGCAAGCTTCCTCCATCGCGGGCGTTCTTTACGGCATCAAGCCGGTCGTTATCGGCATCGTTCTTCAGGCCCTCTGGAGTCTTGGACGAACAGCGGTAAAGACAACGTTTCTTGGACTCGTGGCGGTGCTTGCGCTTGTGCTATCTGTTCTCGGCATGCATCCGCTGCTATTGCTTCTGCTGGCGGGTGGAGTAGCGTGCGTGCCTGCTCTAAGGCCCTCGGGTGTGTCCCGCTCGGTGATTCCTTTTCTGACGATTGGGGGCGGAATCTTAGCGACCACTTCATCGTTCAGCCTGGTTACGCTATTTCTGGTTTTCTTGAAGCTAGGGGCAACAGTATTCGGCAGCGGTTATGTGCTCTTGGCCTTCCTTCGAGCAGATCTGGTCACCCATCGAGGCTGGTTGACGGATGCACAGCTTGTCGATGCTGTTGCCGTGGGCCAAGTGACTCCGGGACCCGTTTTCACGACGGCAACGTTTATTGGCTTTATTTTGCGAGGAATTCGTGGCGCCGTGATTTCCACCGTTGGCATCTTCCTTCCTGCATTTCTACTTGCAGCCATAAGCGGTCCGCTTGTGCCACGTATTCGAAAGTCCAAGCCTGCTGGAGCTTTCCTTGATGGTGTAAACGTTGCATCGCTCGCGTTGATGGCTGCTGTCACTTGGGAGCTCGGGCGAGCATCCTTGGTTGACGTTCTTACTGTCGCTTTAGCGGCGGCCTCGTTGATCGCTCTGCTTCGGTTTCGCGTAAATTCCGCGTGGCTTCTCCTGCTCGGGGCCATCATTGGTCTAACAGTGAGTACGTTTCATTTTCGATAGTGGCACTTTTTCTTCTCTGCTGAAGCGCCGCGCCCGTCGATATCTGACAACTGGGGAAGGAGAATTTAGCTCTCTTGCCTTGTCCTCGTATCCGTCGTATCGTGAGGGGTGTAGCAACGAATCGCGGCGACCTTCGCACCCTTAAGAGACTCATATCTGATACCGATCTGATTTTGTCTACCACGGTGGCGCTTCCTGAAAACCGCACTGCTCGATGTCGGGAGCTACTCAAAGCTGCAATCGCCATGACTGATGATCTCATCGCTCATGCCCGGCTCCCTGAAGAGGAAGAGCGAGCGAGGAAGGGTGGACTCGTCATCGCCCAACGCCGCAGTGACTACTTCCGCCAGTTGGCGGCAAGGCGTAAGGCCTATGGCGGAGGTAGACCGCAGACGGAAGCCGAGTAGGTGCGATTTCTTTATGTTTCTGCTCTTTGTTGCTCTTGATTCTCCTCAGCCGAAGGACCATAGGAATCGGGAACGACGGGTTCTCATCATTGTGGTAACCGCGCTGAAGGTTCTGCGACATTCGCTGATTTGCTGTCGCGAGTTCCCAAGCCGATTACCATGGCCATGTCTTTCGGATAAACCACATCGCGTCCGCGGGCTAGAAAGTGATAGTAGATAGACATCGCCGCGCCATACGAGCCGAATCCCGCTCGCAGTACTCGTGAATTCGCTGCCACTGCAACAACCATCCCTACCAGCTTGAATCCCGACGCGCCATTCGCCGCTCCGTTTCCCGCCTCACCCACGCTCTGTCCGCCTTGCCCTGCATCACGGTCGGGTGAAGCCTGGGACGCGGCCAGCATAACTTGAATCCCAGTTGTCAGATATCGGGTCCGCGGAGTTGTCACTTCCGCTCCACCTTCGTTGTCAAGCTTCAGATGTTCGCCCTTGGCCACAGCCACGCCTTCGAGGTCCGTCTCAACCTTTTGCTCGATTCCATTCGGCGGAGCAACTTCTCGAAATCGGATTCGCAACTGCCCATTGCGGCCCAATCGACGCGCTGGAGCAACCTGCATAACTGAGCCTTTGATCACGCTGCCTTCCGGCAGAATAAGATGACTCGACGCGACAAGCGGCTCGGTAATTACCGCTTCCACTGGGTCTCCCACCTTCGCCGTCGCTGAGCTCAATCCTGTCTCCAACCGCGCATGTACCACGCTGCCCGTCGGTGGCGGCGCTCCAATGTCGCTCATCGCTCCCGGTTTTACCGCCTCAGTACCAAAATCCAAAGATTGCAATAAGTTCGCATTGAAACTTGTTCCTGCGTCAAGGTATTGCGGATGCACCGGCAGTTGCGCGAGGACGATTCTCTTTACCTTGTGCAACTTTCCCGGTTCATGGATCTTCTTTTGCAAGTCGCTCCATTGTTGATGTATGGCTTGCCGCGTGGCGCTCACTTTGTTCGAAGCAGCCTCCTGCACTCTATTCTTTTTCTTCTCGGCCTCGTTCGCCGAAACAAACCGTAGCAATCCATCCGGAGCAGGAGACCCGACCGTGTGCAGAGTCACTGTTCGCCCATCAGCCATCACCAATTCGTCAAACTGCACATGCACCTCACGCACTGGTGAAAAATTCCCATTCGCCGCCTGCATCGTTCGAGCGATCTTTGGTACCGGATCAATCGCCGACACCTCGCCGTTCACCACTGTCCCAACCGGAATCAGCAACTTGTCGAACGCGTATATAGGCTCCGTCGTTCTGCCACGAATTGTCTGACCGACTGTGCGAATCCGTACCTCGGAGTCAATCGCGACTTTGATCGGAGTGCCTGCCTCGACGGTCATCGGCAGCATTATCGGTGCGGCCTCCACGCTTCTTTGCTCCTTCTGCAAGGCGGACGTATTCTCGTTTTGCAGCGTTCCTGAGGAAGGTCTCGGCTTCAACGTCTGCGCGACGCTCAACCCACCACACAACCCGGCTATCAAGACTGTTAGTCCGAATGCACTTTGTCGCATTTTCGATATCTCCAGAGTGTCCCTCGCGTAAGAAGAGCCGCGGTTCGGAGTGCTTAAACGGCAATGCCAAGATCGCGGTACCAGGTGCTGATAGGAGTGAAAGAACCCGTGCGTTCTATGAAGCGACAAGCACAACAAATGGTTGCAACTCGGCAAGGTTCTTCCATGTAAGCGTAACGGTAAACAGGAGAGGAACGCTTGAAATAGCCTTTGGATGAACAAATTGTCATCTTCCGGAAAGACTTCGGTAATGTTTGGCTCGTATCGTGGTTATTGGTCTTCGTGTCTCGCCCGGCACGTGGAATTCGGTTTGAATATGCCCATGTCCGTGCCCGATCGTAGATACTGTCTTTTCGTTCTTTTGTTAGGTGGAATCTTGCCGGGAGCATTCGCGTTTCCCCAGGAATTGTCAGACGCTCCATCAGTGGTAAGGAATGCGAGCTTTTCCGCTGCTGATCGCTCGGATGCAGCCTCCGACGCGCCAAGATCGCCTGACACGAGATCAATCGACTCAAGTGACGGCAAGTTTTTCAGTAAATGGGCCAAGCGCGGACTCCGCGATCAGGCTGGTATCTACACGGCTCCGTTTCATCGTTCTGAACTGAAGTGGGTGATTGGACTGCCGGCCGTGACTCTGGGACTGATCGCAATCGACAAGCATGCTTCGGGGGCACTATCGAGAAACGGAACCAGTGCCTAGCGCCGATATTTCCGATGTGGGCCTGTTCGGGACAGCGGGAGCGGTGGGAATCTCACTTCTGGATGGAGAAACTCGTGGCGATTCTCACGCACTCGAAACTGGCGTGCTGGGAGCCGAAGCTATGGCTAACAGCGGTGTGGTATATGCGGCACTCCAACTGATCACTGAGCGCCAGCGTCCGCTACAAGGGACAGGGCGAGGAAATTTCTTCCAGACTAGCGGTCTGGATAATTCGTTCCCCTCTGGCCATACAATCGTTACTTGGACAGCTGCCAGCACAATCGCGCATGAGTATCCGAAGCCTTGGGTCGAATGGCTTGCTTATGGAACGGCGACGGCTGTTTCCGTTACAAGATTTACCAGCCTGCAACATTTCCCGTCCGATGTCGTAGTAGGAAGCACCCTCGGCTATTTGATCGGACGGCATATTTTCCACGAGCATTGTAAGCCTGGTTTCAGCCCCATATGCAAGAAGCCATAAGCGAAATAAAAGTTTGCCTTTGAGAAAGCGCGAGGTGAATGATGATGAGGAATTGGACCTGCAATCCACTCGGTGCTTACTTTCGACTCCTTGTTATTTTCTTGCTTGTTCAAGTCATCCCCTTTCTGGTGGCTCAGACTGCAACAGGAGCAGTGACAGGTACTGTCAGCGACGAGTCCGGTAAAGCGGTTGCGAATGCGACGGTCACCGCAACGAGCATCGAACCTGGGCAGAAACAAACGACGAACACTGAGCCTGACGGTACGTACAAACTGGAACTGGCTGCAGGCAATTACCGCCTGACGTTTGAAGCCGCGGGGTTCAAGAAGTTCGAGATTTCAGCAACCGTCGGCGGCAACGTGCCAGAAGTTGTCGATGGCGAACTAGAACGAAGCGAACCTGTCGGTGGTACGCCAGCGCGAACCCAAGAGGAGAATTTACCGAATGCGCCGTCGAGTAGCTCGACCGCACCCTCGCTTTCCGATCTAGGCCTTTCGCCGGAGCAAACTCAGGGAAACGCGCGTGAGCAGGCGCTCCTGGATAAACGGACGCACATGTTGAAGGTCCATCAACGCATGGGTTTGATAACGACGGGCCCATTAATTGCGACTGTAATCGCGTCTATGAGCGCTGGCGGAAAGAGCACTAGCACGGCCTCGCGCGATCTGCATGTCGCCCTTGGCAGTCTCACGGGAGATTTGTACGGCATCACGGCCTATTACGCCATTCGCGCCCCCAGAATTCCAGGGGCCCCCAAGAAGCGCGGCCCGATAAAATTTCACGAAGCGATGGCTTGGATTCACGGTCCGGGCATGATTCTGACTCCCATCCTCGGAGCAATGGCATTTGATCAAAAGAGCAACGGCGAGAAAGTTCACGGGATCGCCTCCGCGCACGGACCGGTAGCGATCGTCACCGCCGGTGCGTTTGGAGCTGCGCTTCTGTCCGTGTCGGTGAAGTTCTAACAACAGTTTATGAAAAATAAGATACTGACCGTCTTCTTACTTGCGGCACTGCCGACTTTTGCTGGTGCAGACACCCAATGGATTCTTCAGCAGAGCACGCTCACGTATCACGTATCGCACCCGCTTCATCAGAGCGAGGGCGTGAGTCACGCGGCTAAGGGCGAGGGCGTCTGTCATGCCGGGCAATGCGATTTCCTGATTGCTGTGCCAGTCAAATCGTTTGATTCCGGAGACACCAATCGAGATCTTCACATGCTTCAGGTGACACGCGGCGCCGAGTTCCCGCTGGTCACGGTGCGTACTCGTTTGCCTGAATCGGATGCCGCGGCATCGACCATCGATGCTGATCTCGAGATCCAGTTTGCGGGCCAAACGGTCCAGTACAAACAGGTTCCTTTCAAGCTAGAAAAGCAACGGAACGAGATCCATATCACCGGGACAATACCGGCTACGCTCTCCGATTTCAAAATCGAACCGCCATCGCTGTTGACGATACCGGTCAAGAACGAAATACCGATACGCGTGGATATGACATGGCGTCAGCAGTGATGGGGAAAGTGTTGGCTCGTGAGGTCCCCAAGACCCTGTTTCCTGCATCCTAGGTGGAGGTGTAAAGTTTTGGACAGGCAGGGATCTCCCATGCGGCTGTTGGTTGTAGAAGACGACATTTCCATCCAGCTATTCCTCAGGCGGGCGCTGACGGAAGCCGGATATCAGGTGGATGCGGCTAGTACAGCAAAAGCTGCGGAAACCAGGGCATTGGAAGGTATCCACGATGCTTTCATCATCGATCTTGGACTTCCCGATCTGGATGGCTTGGACTTGATTGCGCGTTGCCGAGCTCAAGGTCACTCGGCACCAGTCTTGATCCTGTCGGCCCGGCGTTCTGTAGACGAGCGCGTTCGCGGATTGGAGCAGGGCGGAGACGACTACCTTACGAAGCCATTTGCTCTCCCCGAATTGCTGGCACGATTGAGAAATCTCCTGCGCAGGTCCATCGTTCCGCAGACTGAATCCGTGCGTTTGCAGTCAGCCGACTTGCAGCTTGACTTGGTACGTCGTGAGGCGCGGCGGGGCGAGCACTTGCTGCAATTGACTCCACAAGAGTTTTCCTTGCTGGAATATCTCTGCCGCAACGAAGGTCGCGTGGTGACGCGGACCATGATTTTGGACCATGTCTGGAAGATGAGGATTGATCCGGCAACCAACGTGGTTGATGTTCACATTTATCGGCTGCGCAGCAAAGTGGATCACGATACCCCGCGGCCGCTGATTCATACGATTCGCGGCGTTGGATACGTTCTCAAACATGCCTAGAAACCTCCGCACTACCGCCGCGTGGCGAATTTCGATTTGGACAACTCTAGCGTTCGCGCTCGGAACCGCTGGGGCATTCTCCATAGTCTATTACCTTGTCGCTCAAGGCATCCGAGATCGCAGTGACACTTGGCTGACTGGAGAGGCTGAGGTTCTTGCGCAGGTCTCGGCCGATACCCCGAGTGATCGCCTATACAAAAGAGTCGTTCGAGAAGTGGCCGAGCTTGCTACTCAGGAAGTTCCGGATGAGCGCAACGCCCGCGGCGAAAGGCTGAATTCCGTCTTCTTCTTGGCAACAGATCCCAATAACCCTGAGGGTCCGTTGTGGGTAGGTCCAAGCGCGAAGGATGCTTTTGTCGCAGCGATTCGGCGGGCGAATTTGGTTCCGGGGCCACCGAAGTCCATAACCGTGGAAGGATATCGACAAACGTTTCGAGTCGTAGTGAAGTCGCAAAACCGAAGAAGTGTTTATCTTGGGCTCTCGGATCGCGGCGCTAAGCATCTGCTGCACACATTGGCCCGTCGTTTTCTCATGCTCTGGGGCGGCATGTTCGTGCTTGGATTCGTGATTTCGTACTGGAGTGCACGCCGCACCCTGCATCGCGTTGAACAAATTACAGAGACCGTGGCGCGGATCGGAACAGAAGACTTACAGGAACGCCTCCCTGAGCCTGTAAATTCGGATGAGATTTCGCGGTTAGCGAAGACTTTCAATCACATGCTGGACCGGCTTCAGGCTTCCGTGAATCAGCTTCGCACGGTGACTGGGGGTATCGCGCATGACCTCAAAAGTCCGGTAACTTTAATTCGTGGAACACTTGAATCCGCATTATGCAATGAAGGAGATGACAAATGGCGTGACTCGGTTGGAGAAGCAATCGAGGACCTGGACAGGCTCTTGCAGTTGTTGAACACGACGCTGGACCTGGCGGAGGCGGAGGCGGGTGCCCTTCACATGGAACGCGGCCCGGTTGACTTTTCGGATGTCGTAAGACAACTGCTTGATATTTACCAGCCGGCGATGGCCGAGCATCATCATGATGTGACGATTGACCTGGAAGACCATGTGGTTGTGGATGCTGACGTGACCCTACTGAATCGTGTGGTAAGCAATTTGCTTGAAAACGAATTAACTCATCTGCCAGCGGGATGCCAAGTGAAGATCCGGCTTTATTCGCATCAAGGATCTGCAGAATTGGTCGTCGAAGACAATGGACCGGGATTTCCTGCGGAGATCGGTAGCCAGGGTTTCAAACGATTCGTAAAAGGAAGACACTCTCCCGGTCACGGTCTCGGACTGGCGTTCGTAGAGGCAGTTGCCCATGCACATGGCGGTCGCGCGAGGGTCTCAGACCGTCCGGGAGGTGGCGCCGTTATAACGTTATCGCTGCCCGTCAGCTTGCTCCAAGCAGCGTAACATTTTGCAGGATGCTCAATGCTTGAACAACTTGTTCCGCACGTCTGGCCAGAATTCTTTTGTTATGTTGAAGAACGTATCCAGGGCTATTTGTTGTCCCCATTTGTCCGCCGTATTTCCGAACGATCGGTCTGCTGCCGGGTAGTAAAGGTTGGAAATACCCGCGGCGACAGCATTTCCGGCTAGCTCTGACGTGTTGAAGTGGTTTCGACCGTCATCGCCTCGGGTGATAAATTCGCGGCTAATGGCGTATCCAGTTCGCCTCCAAAACCCGCCTGCACCCTTGACGAAGTAGCGAGGGTCTTGATGGAGAACGACCGGGAAGAGGCCTTCAGTCATGATGTTGCCAATTGCTTGATCCGCGAATGCTCCTCCGTAGTATTTGCCAAACCCTTGCGCCCCGGTACCGAAGGAGCTGTGCTGCTTCTCCGCCATGGACGTTCCTGCAAAAATGCCGGCCACGAGAAAGGCTGAAGGATCGAAAGAGTCGTCCAACGAAACTTTCATCTTTTCAGCGGGCGTCAACGCTTTGACATCTTCGGAGCTTTCATCTGAACGGTAGTTTGGGATGATCCACAAGATGTGGTTCTTGCTCGGTTCGTGCTGCTCGTCGTGTTGCATTGGGTTTGAAGGCTTCGATTGCGTCTGCGTTGCGCTTGGCGCATCCGGCAACGCTGACGGTTCCTGACCAACAGCCGCGACACCAAGGAGTAAGAAACTACCGAAGAGCAGCACGCGGCAAAGGATGGAAAGAAATGAACACGCCGGCAACCTCCGCATACATATGGTTGATGCAAACTGGCCGGTCCGATAGGCCAAGATGAACAACTTGTCATCTGTTCGCCACGTCGAATTCACGATCTAGCTGATAGTCTTCCTCATGGGACGTTGGGACTCTGGTCGAACAATGAGTTGCCGACATCTCGCGGTCTTTTTCCTTCTCGTCACCTTCAGCTTGGCTGCACCATTCGCCCATGCTCAAGACAACTACGAAATTCAAGTGTACGGATCGGATCTGGTCGATCCTGGCCACACCATGGTTGAACTCCACAGCAATTTTACGATCGACGGCTCGAAGACGATTGTGGATGGGGTCTATCCCACCAATCATGCCGAGCACGAGACGGTGGAGATTACTCACGGCTTCAATGACTGGTTTGAGTGTGGCTTTTACATCTTCACGTCAATCAACGAGGGACAGAGCTGGCAATGGGTGGGAGATCACATCCGGCCGCGAGTTGCCGTTCCAAAGAAATGGCACTGGCCCGTGCGCGTGAGCCTCTCGAATGAAATTGGCTACCAGAGGCGGCAATATTCTGTGGACACGTGGACGTGGGAAATTCGTCCCATCGTGGATCAAAAGGTCGGGCGCTGGTATTGGGCATTGAACCCCACGCTTGACCGATCGTTCCATGGCCAGAGCATGAACCAGGGCGTGGTATTCTCGCCGAACTTCAAATTTAGCTATGATTTCACGCCAAAAGTTGCGGGAGGCCTGGAATACTAGGGATCGGTTGGTCCGGTGACAGGGTTCGATGCCCTCTCACAACAGCAACATCAAGTTTTCCCTGCAATTGACTTGAATATCGCTCCGCTATGGGAAATTAATTTTGGACTTGGGGTGGACCTTACGGGTGCGACCGACCACCTGATTGCGAAGATGATTCTGGGTTATCGCTTCAATTTCTGATCAGTCGACGATGACAGGAGAGCACCAGTGATAAAGGGTATCGTTATCGGTTTCATTCTGGCCGTTGCGATTTCAGTGGGTTGTGTTTTCGTTTACTTTTCGGCAGGAATGGCCCCAGTAGCAACGGCCGTCAGAAGGAGTGAGCGTGTTGCCACAGCGGAGATCAGAGTCGGTTTTAGGGCGAACCGAGTTGTTGTTCCCCTGTCATGGGTCACTCATTCAGCGTGCGTTATCCGCTCACTAAAGGTTCCGATGGCCTGACATTACGTGCGTTTGGACGGGATACTCTGCCTGCTGGGGGAGTCTGCCTCACAACCTTCGGAAACGCTCGGCATCAAAACACAGTCAAACAGTCTAGTTCAGGCTGAGTGAAGAATGGCATTGGATGCAGAGCGAGCAGCAAAACCTGTACGGAGGCTTCGCAAGCTTCTCAAGAAGATGCCTGCCGTAGCTAACGTTGACGACATTCACCATTTTCGAACAAGTTCTCGCCGTCTCGAGGCAACGATTTACGCTCTTTCACTTGATTCGGGACACAGCGGCCGGCAAGTCCTGAGGCAAATCTCCAAACTGCGTAAGCGCGCTGGCAAAGTGAGAGACATGGATGTGCTCACCCACTACCTATCAAGCGTTTCCCCTCCTAAAGAAGAAAAGGAATGCTATGTTCGTCTGATCGAACATCTGGGAGTGCAACGCCTTAAATATGCGAAGAAGTTCGACTCCGCCAGACAAGAATACGCGTCGCAGCTCAGTAAAAGCTTGAAGCGAACTTCCAGACAAATAGAAAAGTTCCTGCCTTCGATTGGGAAGAAAGTTCCGGACAATGATGAAGCCATTGCCGACGTCACCGCGTCTGCACTCACCCTTCTAACGGCCTTGGCCAAACCTGCCCGCTTGGGAAAAGTGAACTTGCACCCATATCGGCTGGAAGTGAAAGAATTACGAAATGTGTTGCAGATGTCTGAAAAATCTGACCGCGAGGATTTTGTCCTGAAGTTGGGCGAGGTGAAGGACGCCATCGGCGAATGGCATGACCGGGAAGAATTGGTGGTGATAGCAAAAACGGTGCTCGTTCATGGAGCAAACTGTCGACTGCCGAATGGCCTTAGACAAATCGCTGATGGCAAATACCAAAACGCGATTGTTTTAACCGAAAACATGAGAAAAAGGTTTCTGCGAATATCGGATCGAAGAAATAAGCGCTCTCCGCGACACCTGGCGTTTCGCCCCACAGAACAGGTCTGGCTCGCGACCGCAGCGCTCGTCGCATGAAGGATGCAGAAGAATGAGGCAGACGTTGAAACGGACCACGACACAGACGAAACACGATTTTCTTAGCATCGCTCGCCTGCTCCAGGTCGGCAATATCGCAAAGATCGCGCGCGCGGCTGCGATCGCTTGTTTGAGTGCTGCGTTTTCACGGCGAAAGGTGTCGAGCGGGTATCCAGGTTCAACGGCCGGTGGAGGCGTCAACTGGACAAGCACATCACGCGTGACCTGAGAATGCAGATCGCACATCGAGCGCGCGTCCAGCGCTGGTAAGGAAATGTGCGGTGAATGCGATGAAATCTGCCCTTGGCCGCGATTACTGCTGGCCCGAGGCGGGATGTTCTTGCGCACTCCATTTAGTACTAGTTCTAAATATATCTGTCGTGGCAGGGTTGTATTCCACTGATCAGTCATTTTCGCGTAGCCCACTATGGCCAGAAACAAAACCGCGACTCCTGCGGCCACACTCCATGCTGGAATCGCGCGGCCCCTTCGCACACCCAACGGTATGCCTATGGTTAGCGTATCTTTGGCTGGACAAGCTGCTACACATTCCAGACACCCGGTGCACTCGGCGGATCGGATTTGCACCAGCTTATCGACAGGCAAAGCCGAGGGACAAGCCTTCGCGCACTTTGCACAATCAATACAAGTATTTGCGTTGCGATTGATCCGCATCGGACTGAGCAGGGAGATCAGACCGAAGAAACTTCCGTACGGGCAGAGGTAACGGCACCAGAAGTTCTGCACGAGGATCGAAGCCAGCACTAGCCCCAAGACAACCCAAGCTGCCGTACCCCCGATGTGACGGAAGAAGTTGAGCATGCGGACATCGACAATGAGCGCATAGGTGCTATTGAGAAATTCAGCAATAGAGGCTGCCGACATGCCGATTACGGCGTAGGCGAAGAAGCTCAACACCAAGTACTTCAGCGACCGAAGCGGTAGATCGACCCAGCGTGGCAGCTGGAAGTTGCGACCAATAAGTGACCGGCCCAACTTCCACAGATATTCGGATAGGGTACCGACCGGACATATCCAGCTGCAAAATGCCTTGCGGAAGGCGAACAAAATAAGCAGGAACGAGGTAAAGAGAAAGAATCCTGCCGCGTGTACATGGGCACGTTGCCAGTCACGAGAAAGTACTTCAACTGCATCAGGCCTTCAATAGGTAGCCAGCCCTCTATACCAGCAGGTCGGGCAACTTCAAACTTTCGGCCTCCGCTTTCTGCCCAACGTACCCAGAGATAAAACTGCACGCCTATCCATGCGTTCAGAGCCGCAAAGAAAATCTGCACAGCAAAGTGCAGCCGTTGTGAGTAATCGCGATCATCTCGCCGGATCAGTTTCTTGCGCACCGGCTTCTCGGTTTTTGCACCCTCCGGGATGGATCGGGCTGCGGAGCGACTCTTCATCTCTCGATCAAACGCACTGTGGAATTGCGGCGTTGATCCGGGCTTTTCTTGGTCGACCGTTGGCACGCTGCATCCTCCCCAAAATGAGCGTACAAGATGTACGCACAGCGAAATGTGACTTATGTCACACTCGCAAGTCCGCGAAACTCTAGGGTAAGCGTCGCATTGGTGTGCCAAAAGAAAAGCCGCTGGAAGTGGAAGACTTCCAGCGGCACGTACTGACGCAAAGTTCGAAATCAATCGCCCACAGTGACCTCTTCTTCAACTTTCTTCCCAACGTGACGGGGAGAGTATTCTCCTTCGTCGAGGATTGCGGTGCGATCAAAGGACTACCGGGTGATCAACCCCAGAACAAACCATCCTAGTACCAGCGCGCCGAAGGCGAACAGTGTGTCGCCGAACATTCGCATCCAGCGGAGAAGGACCGCCTACATCAGCATGGCACGTCCACTTATCGAGAACACCCTACTAATCAACGCGGCGGGCGCAAGCTGCGCGCCGCGGCCGATGACGTCAAGGACTTCGGTTTCGGCGACCACGTAACAGCCACAACTGGGAGATTGGCAACTTTCCTTTCGCCAGGGTCAGACAACGTCGTAGCGGTCAAGATTAATGACCTTTGTCCACGCCGCCACGAAGTCTTTCACAAACTTCTCCTTGGCGTCCGCGCTCCCATAGACTTCCGCGAGGGCACGCAGCTGTGAATGCGAACCGAAAATCAAGTCTACCCGAGTGGCGGTCCACTTGACGTCGTTCGTCCTACGGTCGCGCCCTTCGTACACTCCTTCGGAAACGCCTTCGACCGTATTCGCGGGTTGCCATTGCGTATGCATGTCGAGCAGGTTTACGAAGAAATCATTCGTCAGCGTCTCGGGTCGCTTGGTGAAGACACCGTGTGGCGATTTTCCGGCATTTGCACCCAACACACGCAGTCCGCCAACAAGAACTGTCGTCTCAGGAGCAGTTAGCTTCAATAATTGCGCCCGGTCCACCAGCATCTCCTCAGCAGAAAGGCGCTGTGTGCCGCGGCGATAATTGCGGAACCCATCGGCTCTCGGTTCGAGCGGCACGAAAGAATCGATGTCCGTTTGCTCTTGCGATGCGTCCATGCGCCCCGGCGTGAATGGGATTTTCACGTCGTGCCCGGCAACTTTAGCGGCTTTCTCGATTGCCGCATCGCCGCCGAGAACGATCAGGTCAGCAAGCGAGATCTTCTTTCCCCTATTGCCGTTGGTCTGGGCGCTGTTGAACTCTTTTTGAATCACTTCGAGCTTCTGCAGCACCTTTGCCAGTTCAGCCGGCTGATTGACGTCCCAGTCCTTTTGCGGCGCCAGGCGAATGCGCGCGCCGTTCGCTCCGCCGCGCTTATCCGAGCCGCGGAACGTCGACGCCGACGCCCAAGCCGTCGAGACCAGCTGTGAAACGGATAAACCAGAGGCAAGGATCTTCGCCTTTAAAGCAGTAGCGTCCTGCTCACTGATGAGCGGATGATCCACTGCGGGGATGGGATCCTGCCACGGCAGCGTCTCTTTCGGAACCAGGGGGCCGAGATAACGTTGGATTGGTCCCATATCGCGATGCGTCAGCTTGAACCACGCCCGCGCAAATGCATCCGCGAACTGCTCTGGATGCTCATAGAAGCGCCGCGAAATCCTTTCGTAAATGGGATCGAAGCGTAAGGCCAGATCGGTGGTCAGCATGGTGGGCGCGTGACGCTTTGAAGGATCGTGCGCATCCGGCACCGTTCCGTTCCCGGCACCATTTTTCGGTGTCCACTGATGCGCCCCAGCCGGGCTCTTGGTTAGCTCCCACTCGTACTTGAACAGGTTAGTGAAGAAATTGTTGCTCCACTTCGTCGGCGTCGTCGTCCAGGTGACTTCGAGGCCGCTGCCGATCGTGTCCGCACCGCAACCTTTGCCAAATTTATTCTTCCACCCCAAGCCTTGATCTTCGATGTCCGCGCCTTCCGGTTCGTTACCTACATACTGGGAAGGAACGGCAGCACCGTGAGTTTTGCCGAATGTATGTCCGCCGGCAATGAGCGCAACTGTTTCTTCGTCATTCATCGCCATGCGGCTGAAAGTCTCTCGAATGTCCTGTGCCGCGGCGATTGGATCCGGCTTGCCATTGGGTCCTTCCGGATTCACGTAGATCAGGCCCATTTGCACCGCACCGAGGGGATTCTCCAGATCACGATCCCCGGAGTAACGCTCGTCCGCAAGCCACGTGCCCTCAGGTCCCCAATAAATTTCCTCTTCGGGTTCCCATGTGTCAGCGCGACCGCCGCCAAAACCGAACGTCTTGAAGCCCATCGAATCAAGGGCGACGTTGCCGGCAAGAATCATCAGATCGGCCCATGAGATTTTCCGGCCATACTTTTGCTTGATCGGCCAGAGCAGCCGGCGCGCCTTGTCTAGGTTCACGTTGTCCGGCCAGCTATTGAGCGGAGCGAAACGCTGCTGTCCCGCTCCGGCGCCGCCGCGGCCGTCGCCGATGCGGTACGTGCCGGCGCTGTGCCACGCCATTCGAATGAAGAGCGGACCGTAGTTGCCGAAATCTGCTGGCCACCACTCCTGCGAGTCCGTCATCAAGACATGCAGATCCTTGATCACGGCATTCAGGTCGAGTGTCTTGAACTCTGCCGCGTAGTTGAACTCCTTACCCATCGGATCGGACAGCGGCGAATTCTGGTGCAGAACCCTCAGGTTCACCTGATTCGGCCACCATTCAGCGTTCGAGCGAAATTGGCGAGCGCCGTGCGCTACCGGGCACTTCGATTCGGCTAGGGTGCTTTTGTCTTTAGCTTCGGGGGAGACGCTTCCCGATGAAGTTGCAAGTGTATTTTCCATATGTTTTCCATCCTTCCCATCATGACTGTGTACTGCGTTAAAAAACTATTTCTTCGCGCTGCACCGGCGGCAGAGGCCGAAAACCTCGACCACGGGCTGCGTCAGGTCAAATCCATCAGAAACTTTCCGGGACAACTTTTTGAAATCGACGAAGTCACCCTCGATGTCCCGCACCATTTTGCAGCGCGAGCAAACGAGGTGATGATGCGGTTCGAGATTGCCATCCACCCGCAAGGTGGAAGTATGGGGCGTAACCTCTCGCAGCAGTCCGCACGCGATGAAGAGCCGCAGATTGTTGTAAACGGTGGCGAGAGAAATAGATGGAATGCGGCGTCGGACTGAAGCGTAAATGTCTTCCGGAGAATAGTGACCATGGGAAGCAATGACTGCCTCATAGACCACCTGACGCTGGTGCGTGACCGCTAAACCGTGCTTCAAAGATAGTTCACGGAATTGTTCATGGGAGAGACGCATAGTTATTGAATAAGAATAATTATAAACGATTAAGACCGCCGAATGTACCGCAATGTACCGAAAAAACTGAGGTGGCAATAGCTGCCTAAACAATCGAAAGAGCGAGAGAAAGATTGGTCGGGGAGAGAGGATTTGAACCTCCGACCCCCTGGTCCCGAACTATGAAACTACAAACTCCAAGTGCTTTATCTGGTGTCGCTTAGGGGGCAGCGTACCTCTTTTTCTCTCGTTCAGTTGTACCGATCTTGTACCGAAGGAGGGAATCCGCAATTCTTGGTCAAACACTTTGGCGGTTGTCGTCAGATAGTGTCCCACGGGTCTCGACCTTCGGCCTCTTCTGTCTTAATCTCGACAAACATTTCATGAAGCCGTTTCAAGCTGTATTCGTCAGCCACGACCATGGCATACACTCGTTTTGCAGAACACAGTTTCTCGTAGTAGACCTCCCACGAAATCTTGCCTTCAGGTGCTTTGCTGATGTACTTCGCGGCCAGGAAAGCTCCCAGATCTGCGACTTGTAAGAGGGGAATGCCCTTGGGGCCGCTTTTTTCGCCATACGAGTCTTTACCGATTCTGCTCCGGAACCAGAGATCCTTAGCGTTCCGCATGCTTGCGATCGTCCGCTGCGCGCTTGGGCTGTACTCATTGCTTTCAATCAGGAAGTCGCATTGCCCCCAAGTTTCGCCCTCTTCCTGAACCTTCCATACCTGATCCGGTCCGGGCACGTTGCCCATCGCCTTGCACGCTAATTCAACTGCTCCGCCGAACGGAGCGGCGTACTTGTTCGCGAGGAATTCATTCTGCTTTTTGTTCGGAGCCACGCTACCGTAGATCTTTGCGTTGATGCCATAGCCGACAAGTTGTACCTCATGGGCCGCAATCACATCCGTGAGTTCGTCGAGGATTGCGATGCGGTCAGGAATGTCGATGCCCTCAAACTCATTGTTGCCCGTAAAGCAGTCCGTCGCATGAAAGGCTGTCACTTGGGGAGGAATACACTTCAACCATTCCGGTTCCAACTTGCTCCAAACAGCCGCTCTGCCGACGAAGCCACCCACGACGTAGATAGCGCCGGACGCATTTTCGCTTTCATCCAAGTACGACTGAAATAATTCCGGGTTCGCCATAGAATTTCACCATCATGCCACAGATAGGCGATCGCCAACGAGAACTTGATCGCCAATCGCATATGCATTGTCCAGTTCATAGCGATAGGGATCCGTCTCTCGTGGCTCGCTGGGCGACGCCGTTTCGGCGCCTCTGCGCTGTTCTACTGAACGCTGTGGGGACTGTTAAAATGTTCCTTGCAGGGCAATAGTAAAGTCCGTTTGGAGGCAATTTCGAAATGGCGGGCACGCGACGAAAAGGAAGTTCAAAGCCCGCCCCAACGGTCTCCGGTGCAGTCGGAGGCCCGAGCACAGGAGCGGGTCTCAATTATCAGATCAACTACGCTCTTTTACGAGTGCTGCAGCTATTCCCGGGGGTTTTGAGTTTTCCCGCGCGCAATCCGGCGATTCGCCTCGAACCGCGAGAGTTGGATGGAGCAACCGTCACAAGGTGGGACGCAGGCTTCGAGAACCCGCGGGAAGTTGCTGAGGTGAAGCTGAACCCCACGAGGGAGGATTTGAACCAGTGGGTACAGAGGTCACGAGCCCATGGCGGGCACGACGAAGGCAAGTTCGTACTCGTATACAGCAAGGGCACCGTTCGTCGACTTGTTGCTCTCAGCCATCTCATACGCGTCGCGCACGAGGCCGGATCCGACGCCACGAAATTCAAGGCGCTCATCGATCTTGAGGAGATTCGAGACGCGGACGACTTTTTGTCCACTCTGGGACCCCAGCCTCAAACTCTGCTCGCCAAGATGAAATTGTTGAATCTCCCTGACCAAGTGCTGGATGGGCAAATCGATTTCTGTTGTGCCGTCTTGGCCGGCCAGGAACACGGAAAACGCCTCCGAGCTATGTTGTTTACGCGGATTGCTGAAGCGATACCGCTTCGAGCTTCGCTTCTGGTGCGTGATCTCATCAAAACCGCAATCGACGAAGGTATTCACCTGAACAGTACGCCCGAGGTGGACGTGCCGGGTCTGCCCGATGAGATCCGCGATGCGCTGCTTCTGCTCAACAAGTGTCCAGTTCCCGTTCCGGTAGAGATACTCGCAAACGCAGTGGGATCAACTACCGAAGCCCTAACCGGTCTGCTAGAACATGCGAGCGGAGCAGTTCTGGCTGCAGCAGGAGAGTGGAAGCTCGCACCGCTTCCGGTAGCACTACCGCATGCTCCCGGAGACCTCTGTGCCCGAGGATTGAAGGCCGTACTTTCGTTTATCGACAATAATAGGTACCACGATATTGGCCGCAATCAAGTGCACAATGCCATCGCCCTCGCACGAATCTGTGCCAATGTGCACCCGGAAGCGGTTGCCCGAATGTTCATTACGATCGATAAACCTTTGAAGGCTTGGGGCGATAAGCATCTCGTCCTTGATGTATCCGAGTTGGTGATTGGGTGCGCACGAAGAGTGCCTTCTCGCGGGCGGGCAGAAGTCGAGGGCGAAGCTCAGGCCATGATCTGCGGAAAATCTTGGGCTCTTCAACGTATAGGGCGATTGGATGAAGCGCGAATTGCCGCGGAGAAGAGTCTCAAACTTGGCGAGGATATTGGGTGGGACCGTAACACCGCCTACTGCGAAAAATGTGTCGGCAGACTGTACCGGATTATGGCAGAGGAAGCGTCCGATGCGGAAAAGAAGCGGGAGCTTCTCGATTCGAGCAGAACGCGACTGGAGACAGCAATCGCGCGATTCTCCCTTTCCCAAGAATTCGGGCCCAATCACCCCGAAATTGGTGACTGTCATAGCCTGCTCGGCAGAACGTATCTCGTAGCACAGAATATGAAGAGCGCGTGGGAGTGCGTAGGTAGGGCGGGTCGACTGCTGTCCCAAAACGACGGCAAAGACTATTTAGATCTTAGGATCCTGGAAGGCGAACTGTTGGAAAGGCGCGACCGGGAGGCAGCGGAGAATTGTTACAGTGACGTTCTCAAGCACGAGTTTGTGGGCGATGCCGAGCGGTCGGAGATTGCGGCACGAGCGTATTTGAGCCGCGCCAGGAATCGAGCCGCAATGGGGAAAGAGGAATTGGCTGCTCGCGATTTCTCGAAAGCTGAGGAGTTATGGACCCGACTAGGTGAACCCGCCAACGCCGCTGTAGCAGCCTGGGATCGATTGAAGATGCAGAAGACGGTTCCGGCTTCGGCATTGGCCTTACTCCTGAAGGAACCGTCGCTGCCGGTTCGCGTCGAGGTCATTCGAGAGCATCAGCGCCGGTTGGAACCTTTCTCCGGTAAGCGCATTGCGCGACGTTCCGAGCCTGGCATCGAGTACTGGCAACAATTGATGAAATTGGCCCGGGGAAAAGTGGCCGTCCAAGACACTCAATGGTAGCCTCGAGAAAATCTAAACAATGGACCAGCGCTGCCGCTAAGCGTCTCCTCTTACTGGCCGGGAATCCTGCCACAATCGAGAACGCTGTGCAGATTGTTGCGGGCGATGCCATTCGTGATATACCTCATCCGCCACTTCACCTCGATGCCTTGGCCGCGCGGCTTAACGTGACCGGAATAGCGTACGAAGAAATACCATTCTCTGGAGAACTACGGCCCTCGAATGGTGGATTCACGGTCGTCTGTTCCGTTCACCTCTCCCCTGTTCGTCGCCGCTTTACGATCGCTCATGAACTCTCGCATGCGATATTTGAAAAGAGTGGGCCGAATTGCCCGCGGACTGGCGTCGAACTCGAGCGGCTGTGCGATATGTTAGCAACCGAGTTATTGATGCCTCGCCGAGTTTTTGTTGAGAGGTGCGGTCTAGATCCCGACATCAACACTATTTTCGAACTCGCCCGCATTTTCCAGACATCCGTAACCACGACCGCCATCCGCTGCGCCGAATTACTAAAGCTTTCAGCGTTTCAAGTGCAAGATGGCCAGGTGGTCTGGAGCCACGGGGTTATAAGGAAGGGATCGTTGCGAGGACTTGATGACCACTTGAAGACGCTCATTTCCAACGGAGTTTCGGGTGGGAGTGGACAACAGGTGCTTGCGCTAAATCTTCACGGCTCCATTAAATATTGGCACGTCCAGTATCACGGCACAAAAGGACGGGCGCTTTTCTTGATGCGACCGCAGCGGTCACGTTCATCTGCATTGACTGGCTGACCAGAGTAGCCAACGCGAATGGCCGCGTTCCGCTGAGAAACGAGATCGGGTTTTGAACGATTGTCTTCGCGGCCCTGAAAGTTGCTCAAACCCAACGCTCACCAGCCGAAAATGCTGTCGTGGCTGAAGGTTCATCCGCTCTCGCAACTTCAGCGGGTCTGGCACGACTTCATTTTCGTCGATGCCTCCCGCCAGTTCATGCAAGCGGAGGCCATAGCCCATACTTGAGCCATCTGATTCCCGCCCGGCGGCGGTCGCGACCTTCGCCGATTATCGCCGAACGAAATCCACGATCGGCTTCCGCATATCGTGTCGAACTCAGGCTCCGGTCAGTATTCCGCAGAGCAGATAATTTACTGCGTCCGCAACGTTGGATTCGAGGCGGCAAGCAAGTCCGTCTTATCCGAAGAACCTTTTGACGATCCCAGCCAAAAGTTCACGACTTGGGTGAAGGCAGCCCCCAAAGCTCCGAGCAATGTGAACAAGACGTTCTGAAGACTGTTCGAATTCGTATTAGTTCCTGCCGGCACAGGAACCTTATCGGCTGGAGCAGGTTTATCCACGACAGCAGGTTTATCCACGGCAGTAGATTTGTCCGCCGCAGCGGATTTATCGACGGTAGCGGATTTATCCGCTAGCGCGGCTGTATTGACTGCAAGGATTGCTGCCGGTGGATTGTATTCTTCATACAGCAGAATACCCAACATAGCAAAAAAGCCAAGCATTACGGCAAACGACACAGCCGGGGCAACCCACATTAGGCCTCTGACTGGTGCTTTTGTGCCTGCGGCGGGTGCCACCGCGGGGGCAGGCGCTGGCGCTAAACCGGGAATGGGCGCGACAACTGGAACCGGTGCCGCAACTGGAACCGGTGCGACAGCCGGAGCGGGTGCCGCTGGAACCGTTAGGTTATCTGGGGATTCGCTAGCTGGCATTTGAGACCTCCTTAGTTTTTGCACGAGCCAAATGTTTGGTATCTGACGGGCATTGAACCGCCTAACAAAAGCCAAGTCTGGCGAGTGGATCACCGAATTGAGGATCGGTGACTGGACTGCATAGGTGGTTGCAAATAGCCGTGAGCAGATCTGCGCTGTACCCTTTGTTCGCCTGCTGAAGTTCTTGTATTCTAAGATAAAAAAGGTTCTGCGCTGCCTTATGAGCATCTGCCACAGTACCTCCCGACGCCAATGTTAGATCGATCGCGGCGTCGCATTCGAACCACATCCCGGCTGTATCGTCATTATCCCAAGAGACTAGGGTATCGTATCCGATAAACGCGTAACATCCGTTTCCGACGAAGTTGGGTCCCAGTAGTTCCGCGGTCTCACATGACGTCAGGTGGATGATCTTCTTGGCTGCTTCGATTGGATCGTACAGGCCTCGGGTGAATACCGGGCCTCTCTCGTAGCCCGTGAAAGAGTTCGGTGTCCCATGACCAACACCCATAATCAAGGCGACGCTGGGATCACTGGCAGCTGGATCCACCTCACCTTGAACCGCATGGCTGTTCCGCAGTATGTTGAGGATGCATCCGTCCAGCGAGCCGAAGGCAGAATTCACTTTTTCTCGGTGTGGCCACGCGGCCGCGAATTCCTGCTGGTCTGTAGCCTCTATGGCTAACACGGTCCCTGGCATGTGATCCTCCTATCGGGGATCTCTTCCCCTCTTGATCCCTCGGATTATTGCGATCTCCTCGATTTCAGCTAAATGGCGTCCGATCTTGCTGCGGGCACGGACTTCGGCAAGAGCGCGCGCCCTCCCAATGACCCCGTAGCCGAGAACTTTCAAGCGGAAGCCTTCCGGCTTCATTTCAATCCGCTTTGCCGCTAAGTCAAATCTATGATCTTCCGACAGTTGTGCCAGAGACCTCGTAGGGAATGTGGGATCGACCACTTCCTGCAGTGTCGCCATCCTAGCGCCATCGACAGTATAGCCAGCAGGAAGAGTCCATTCAGATAGGAAAATGTCCTCATTTAGAATAGCTGGCTCTTGTTTTGTAAGTGATGCCTTTCGGGCTTTTCTCTTGGGAGTCCCTCTCGCAACTCTTGGCATAGTTGTTTCTCCTTCTAACCCCACCTTACAATGGCGACTTAGTGCGAAGCGCCACCTCCCCCAAAAAGGCTTTGCACAAAGCCGCTGAAGTTGAAGGTCAACCCTATGAATGCTCCCTTAGCAAATTTCTGCACTGTGGGAGGGGTCGGCGCGCCGCCGCCCCCGACCGTCACCGTGGTTCCAGACGGAACCGCCAAATTCGAGATCTTTGCAGCAGAAAAGCCGTAGACTAGTTGCAGATTCCTAAGAAGTTCGGTGGTTCCACCGGCGTAGAAATTGTTCGATGGTGAAGCTAGTGACAAGCCGAAATTAACGCCCGGAAGTCGAAAGATTTCTTTTGCATGAAAGGGCCGTTCAGTGTCAAACGGTTTTATATACCATGTAAAGACTAAGACAGGATCGATGATAAGGTTGCTGCCCGCTTGTTTGAAAATGTACTGATTTGTTGTCCCGGTTGGCACAGCTACATTATTCGGCGTCCTTATGCTGCTAACGATCACTCCCGCCGCAAGGTTGTAGTAATACAGCGAATGAACTTGGGGTAATGTGAGGTTCAAGACGTTCACGGTTTGATCTGGCGGCTGCCCAGACGCTACCGTCGAAGGTGGAGTAGTCGATCCTTGCCATTGAATCGGCAGTCTCGGGTTTGGCAACGGAGGAGTTTGCACTTTTGGCAGCTGTTCATCAACGGTAACCACCTGGGTGACTGGGAAGTACGGTTGAGCTGGAGGTACACCAGAAATGCCGCGACCCGCAGTTGCGAGAGCTCTATACAAATGGGTACCGGCACTGTCTAGCACGTACGCTCCATTGGGATAGGGGCGATTCGGCTGCCAGGGTGTCGGGCTGGGTGTGACTAATTGCCAAGTGACCTCACCATCTTTCAGGCCGGGAAATGGGCTGCCAGCTGAGGTGGAAGAGATTCCATCTTGTCCCACTGAATAATATTGGTTAGTGGCAGCATCCCTAACCGCTTGGCTCTTGTCATACCAATGGTTTGGTTGCCGAGTTCCTACACTTGCAAATAACTCCCATGAGAAGGAGCCATCATTTACTTGGAACGGGGTCGATTCGGACAGGGACACAGGTGGATTCAATGGGAATGGATCAGTGGGCTGCGGACCCGATGTGGTTGCACACGGCGCGTTTGCGGGCGGAATCGGAGGTGGACCCGCCACGACTGCGGTGTAGAAATGCCCATTATAAGGATCGGTAATGATGTCGCCGAGACAGTGGGGTTGGTTCGCCAGCCATGCCGAAACTTTTGAGCCCGTCGGAGCGCTGGTCCCCGAATCCTCCCAGGTGATGGCGTTGTCCGCAACTGTCGCAATTGCGCTTGACGGCAAGAGAGGCGCCTTAAGTCCCGATACGCCTCCCTTCAGCGCAGTGTAGAAATACCCGTTATTGTATTGGGAGGTGACAATGCTGCCGGCCGGGTAGAACGTGCTCGGTCGCCACGGCTCGCCAGGAGCTATTGGAGTGTACACGGTGTTTACGGAGACAGTCGGGACCACATCGCCGGGCAACTCGAAGGGCCATGTCAAGAAATATGGACCGCCGCCTCCAGCGTTGCTTGTCGTTGCAGACGCACTGCTGAAACTGGGGCGGACGGGGCTAGAATTTATAGGATTTCCCTGCTGATTTGTGACGTTGATATTAAGCAGCCTCAGTGCATTTGCGTCCGTGATTTCACTTGCATCAATGCCAATAACCAAAAGTTCACGCATCAAGAGGGGATGCTCAGCGTCGACGACGGTGCAGGGATACCAGATTTTGCTCGGAGCTTTACACTGCTGACGTTCTTCGTTGTCGTCGATTACCTGTGGATCACGGCACTTTAGAGCCAACGAGGGGCGAGGATCGGCCTTCGATATGATTGGGATCGGCTCAAGAACGAAGGGCTGGGAAGAGCTATTCGTGTATTTTAATTTGTAGCAAAGAACTGTTCTCTTTTTATTCGCCGGGGGCAAACCGAGTGTTCCCCACTCTGCGTTTACATAGGATAGGCCCGGCAATGATACCCCGCTACCACTTGCTTGACTGCTTGGTGCGCCGGTACTCGGGTTTGTGGACTGGGCCCCTCCAGGCTGGGTTCCTCCATGTTGGGCTAACACTTCGGACACTATGCCCCCAAGCCAAAGTACCAATCCGAGAAATCGCACCCATCTTCTGGTCATACGGGTTTACACCATCCGTTCCTCTCAGTTATACGACTTACCCAGCCCATCAATGACTGAACTGATGTCTGCAGTCAGTAATTGAGATGACACTAAGCCCACAGAGCAGTGCTCATTCCGATTCGGACGAACTGCCAACGACGAGACCAGTTGAGTCCCCCCGCAAGAGGGGTTCGATGTCCCTTACGACTCGAACAGTTGAGGCCAAGTCGGAAAACGTTCCTGGACAAATGGCATTGACTCGAACAGAATATGGTGCCAATTCGAGCGATAGGTGGAGAGTGAGTATGTTTAATGCCGCCTTGGATGCACTGTAAACGCCTTGGCCACCGTTGCCGTACACATAGAGTCCAGACATGCTAGAAACATTAACTACATTACGATTCCATAGTGCGTTTTCATCGGGGGCGTCTTTCCAGCAAGAATGATGAAACGCAGACACTAGCTGAAACGGCGCTATCGCGTTCAGATGAATTTGTGATTCACAGTAGCCGCCATCCTGCCACAGCTCCAGCAGCTTTCCATGGAACTTCACATCGGCAGCCGAGTTGATGATGACGTCAACCTTGCCGAATTTTGCCAGCGATACTTCCACGAGACGTCGAATGTCTTCCCGTCGTGTCAGATCAGCTTGTACGCAAAAGATGGATGCCGCCGCATTCGGTTGAATTCTGCCTTGGCCAGGGTGGGCGATTCGAAATTTGAGCTGCGATGGAAATGCCGGAACCTTCGAATGATAAGCCGCTATAATCTCGTAGCTGGAAGCCAGTTCACGGCAGAGAGCGGCTCCCAGCTTTCCCGCTGCACCTGTTATTAGACAGACCGGCTTCATCGCGCGCACCGGCGATTAACCGCTGAACCCCATCGCGACTCTACGTATTCTATGGTGCCGTGTAACCACAAAATAGCGCTATTCCTTGTGCAGCCGGGATTCTTAACAAAGCGATGATAGGAGTGTGGGCTGCATTCAAACAATAAAAGCGAGTTGTTTGTTGGCGGCACTAGGTCAATCTTCGTGTCGGAAACTTCTTTGCAACTGTCGTAAAGAGCGGTCTCGCCGCCGTCCCCGTCTGTCCATCCATCGTTGCACAGATAGAAAATCAAGGTGGCAACGCGAACGTATTCCTTGGAAACCACGTTCTCTGACCTTCGACGGCCAGTGAAGTAATCGCAGCGTGAACGATTTGGAAATACCATTGGGGATGGCGACTCGATCGATTCGTCAAACCATGCTGAGCAAAAATCTGTGTGTATCCAACCACTGCGGCTACCCTTCGGGCTGGAATGGAGTGCTCCGTCAATCCTGTCCAGAAACGGTAACCCTAAGAGTTCGAATAGTGACTTAATCCACCGATCTTCAAAAAAGGGACTGAAGGCAAGCGACAAAGAATTATCCATAGGAAGCATTCGCGCATCGTATCCCTCGGTCGTTCGCGACATCCTGTGCCTACCTTTGGATCTCCCTTCCGTGGAATCCAAGATCTCGGTAAAAGCTGAAGCTATTGCGAGGTAGTCCGAGGACGACAAAACACCTTCGGCCCGGAAATGCCGGAACGGTACCCGATGCTCCCACCAATTTTCGCCTCCAGAAACTAAGGGCACAGACAAAACTCATTTCCCTCCGCGCTTCGGCAACTTCGGAGTCACACCTGCGCCGAACTTCGGGCCAAGTGGCTTCGCCGGCATTTTGTTGATAACTATCTCTGCGCCCTCTGGGCCCGGTTCTGGTCCGGGGCCCGGTTCCGGTCCGGGGCCTGGTTCTGGTCCAGGGCCTGGTTCTGGTCCGGGGCCCGGTTCTGGTCCGGGGCCCGGTTCTGGTCCGGGGCCCGGTTCTGGTTCAGGTTCTGGTTGTGGTTCTGGTTCCGGTTCGGGCTCCGGTTCGGGCTCCGGTTCGGGCTCCGGTTCTGGTTCGGGTTCCGGTTCTGGCTCCGGTTCTGGACCAGGGCCATCTTCTCCTTCGCTAACATCACCCGGCTGATTTGCAGCAGGTGAACTGACGGTAGTTCCTTGTTGGGGTGCTCCTCCTGCCTCAGCCTCGACGAAAGTTGCCCCCGTTTCGACCGCTTGCACACACGTTGCGAAAACGGCGCCTCCGGCCGCGTAGCACGCCAAACCAGCAGTCTCAACGCACACGGCGCCAGCGGCTGCGATTGAGGCTAGACACGCAACTGAATCCTTTACGTAGTCGAGTCTTTCTTTCGGAGTCGCGCCCCCAGTTGCAGCGGCTGCCACATGACCAACTAGCTGCTCGGATGTTGTCGTCACTTGTTGCGCCGGGAGAATTGCAAAAACTTGCAGAACGTTCAGAGGATTAGAATCGGTAAAACTAACCGTTGCCGAGACAAAACCCTCGTACCAATTCGATCCCATAAGCGCGCGCACAAAAAAGTCATAATTCTGCGGCGGGTTCGAGAGCTGTACTTCAATGCCGTCGAGAGGCTCGCCGCCATCGTTGCCGGCAGTAGCTCCATTGCTCGTCCAATCGGACCAAACGCCTTTAGAACGAACATGATATTTGAGTATCGATGATTGGAGCTGTAAGGCGTTCATAGGTACCGTGCGAGCACCAGCCGCCATACCGTCGAACACAACTCCTTGCTTCCACCCGTAACCAACTAGGGAAACCTGATACCCAATGGCCTTATAAATTGACATCGTGTCCTCTCATTGCGACGTGCGAGTTCTGGCCTTGTTATCCTCGGAACGTCGTGTGTTTGCCGAGTCTAACAATTATTGCCCAACTTGAATCAGAAGCCTCTGCTCAACGCGCAAGCGGACACAATCAGCCACGCTTGCGGCAAGGGCTCACCAAGCAAAATTTTAGGGGAAGTCAGCGGGTGGGAGCCCCCTCGGATGTGAAACCTAAATAGCTTCACTCTCCCGTTCGCTGAAATCGGAATGAAGATATCTGTTGAGAATTCAAATGTCAAGTAGTTCAAGAACATTTGTCGACAGAATATCAGTGTGAGTTTGCGGCAATAAGGAGGGATGCAGGATGGATTTCAAAGACTGTTCCAATTCCCGGCAGCCACAAATAGCTACTCAAAGATGCCCGCGAGTTCGTGGCTGCTCCGTCCGATCAACGACTTGAAGTAACGGTACACGTTCACCCTTAGGATCGCGCTCGATTGCCCGGTATCTCTAGTAGCTTACTTCACCTATCCTGAGGAATCGTAAAATGCTTAAAGATCCACGGCTTTCTGAGCTGCGCAATCGCCGTCGTGATGCTCTGCTTCGCCAGGGGCTAAGTTATGCTCGACAAGGTATCCCTGTTGCCGGGGCGCTGTCTGGCATAGCTGAGAGTCCACTCATTGCTTCGGGTTCGTTCGGTTTGCTGATAGGGGCGATAGGGGTTTTCTGGCCCCGAACACAGTCGTTCCGCAGAGCCGTAATCGTCAGTTCTCCGCGGTCATCCTGGCATCGTGGTCGCAGTGTGGAACTTTGGCGTAGGTCGACATCGCGCTGCGACAATTGAGACTGAAATTGATCGGCGTGTTCACGATTGTGAATGAGCAACTGCCGAGTAGGTATCTGTGTATCGGTTCGACGTGCGAGTATGCCAGTACAAATGACATCTGGAAGTGCCGTCGCCCAACGGGACAGTGTGAACTCGGGCGGCGAATGTTCGTATATGGCTTTCTAGAGGTTGAAGCGATTGCTAACCGAATGCAAAGGAGGTTTGATGCACCTCAAATGCGCAGACGCCTCCAGCTATTGATCTTTCCTCGTCTCCCCGCGAATCGAGAATTGTTTAGCGTTCGTCCACGGGCGAAGCTTTCGGCACCGCCGGCAAGGGCTCGCCCGCCAGTCGTTTTTTCACCAGCCCTGCGAGGAAGTCCGCGAAAGGCGCGATATCCTCGCCGACACTCGCTTTTTCGAGAGCGTTCACGTAGGCGTTGCGGTCGGTTACTGGAATGACCGTCCACGGGTATCCGCCCGATGCCATCATCGTGTTCATCAGGAAGCGCCCGACGCGGCCGTTGCCATCCATATAAGGATGGATGTAGACGAAGATGAAGTGCCCGAGCACCACGCGGACAGCCGGGTGCGGCTCTTCGCGCAGCAGGTCGAAGAATGCCGGCATGGCGTCCCTCACCGCGTCCCTGTTCAGCGGCACATGCATCGACTTGCGGATATAGACCTGGCCGTTGCGATAGCCCGCGAGATCGGCGGGCTTTAGCAGGCCGACCCTAACGCTGGGCGCGAACAGTTCTCGATACCACGTGCCCTGGTCCGCGTCCGCGACCTCTCCCGGATTTTCCCCCTTCAGAATTTTTTCTAGGCTTTTCTGCACGGCCTGAAAGGCCTGCCAGTAGCCCCGCGCCGCCATGGCGTTCCGTTGATCTCGGTCGCCCTCGTCAGCTTCCGGGTTCCACCTCCCCCCGCGGACTCGTTCGATAAGGTCTGGCGTGACGCGGTAGCCCTCGATCGACAGCGAATGGTAGGCGTCTGTGACGTAGGCGTCGTTGACGCGCTTGAGGTACGCCTCGATATTGCGCGGTGGGCCCGGCGCTTTTGGGAAGCGTTCGATGACCGGTTCGCGCATTTTCTGCCATAGCAGCCGCAGCCTGTTTACGTAAGGAGAGGTTTCGCGGGCCCCGATGACGAGGGATGGCTTGTCCGTGAAGGGATCGTTTTCCCGCACGGCATAACCGGCCGCCGTCATCGCTTTCACGATATCGTCCGCGATGCGGTCGCGTCCGGTGTTGCGGAAGGCCCCGGCCAAACGTCCGGCGATCACCGTGTGACCGCCCTCAAGGAGTCGGCGGAGAAGGCCGGAGGCGTCCCGGATCATCGGCAACACCCCGCGGACATCCGTCGCGTTGTTCGAAAAATAGTTGGGGGAGCACGCGATCAGTGCTGATTCCACCGAGAACAGCCGCAGGCCCTGCTCTTCCTTCCGGTCTGCCACGGCCGGCAGCGCGATGCGAAGCTCCAGCAGCGACGTGCCATGCGGGAGTTTGGTGACCTTGTTGCCCGCGCGCGGCGACCGCGCCGCGAGCTGGCCGGGCACGGTCCAGTTGCCGGCATGAAGCGAAAGCGATTGCTCCGGTGAAAGGCACCAGCGCGCGCCGAAACGCGCTTCCAGATACGCGGTGCAGAAGCGCCAGAAGGACGCGTACCAGGCCGTACTGTCGCCTTTCACTTCGTCCGGGCGGCACGGGATATACCAGCCCTTGATGACTTCCCGAAGGAAGCCGTTGCGCAGGAGGCGCTCCCGATGCGTGCGTGACAGGTCGCGTGCCCGGATCGCCCCTGCCCCTTCCGCGGTCTGGAGGTTCCGCAGGATTTCGAGGGACTGCGCGAGTTTTTCAGGCGGTCTGGCCATGGCCGGCTTCCTTCAGGCTTCGAATTCCATTCTCCGATTGTGTTGCGCTTTATTTATACTATTGCGCTGTGCGAATATTATCCTATTAGGTTGTACCATTGTTATCCTATTGTGTCGAGACAGGATTTAATCTTGCGCTCACCCGTATACTTGCTGCCATGCGGTTGATCTGGATTACCGCCATTGGATTGCTGATAGGTCTTCCGCCTTTCCAGAGTCAGGCGCAGTCGCCTGAGGTTCCTCTACGCGTTTCACTTTGCGAAATCAAATCGCACCCAGAGGAATATCTGCGGAAGCTCGTTGAATTCACAGCCATTGCTTCGCACGGTTTTGAAGATTCAATGGTGGAGGACTCTCACTGTCCTTGGCCCAGCGGTGGCCCCGGAGTTTGGATGGAATACGGCGGCAACCGTTCCACGGACACGATGTATTGTTGCGGCTTTCGCCTAAACCGACCCGCGACAAGACTCTCGTCGTTGACGACATTCCATTGAGTCTCATCGAAGATGAGAACTTCCGACTGTTTGATACTCGGTTACACCCGAAACACGCGAAACCGCAACGAGGATCGGACACCGTGCAGGCTACTCTGCGCGGTCGCATATTTGCCAAGCACGAGGGGATTGCCGGGACGCAGCAACATCCTGAATGGAGGGGTTACGGCCACATGGGATGCTGTATGCTATTTGTTGTCACACAAGTCATTTCGGTTGATTCGCCAAAGTGATTCGCCGATAAAACGACAGAAGTCAAGCCAAGCAACAACGGTGCCGATCGCTTGCCAAAGCCGATAGCGCGCTATTACGGTCGTCGCTCTTCCACCACCTATTCCGTTTCGTCTGTTCTTCGTCAGGTGGATTTAGCGCCGGCGAGTGAGTCCCTTTGCCGAGGTCTCGGAATTCAGGTGCTCTAGCTGCAACCGGCATTCTTCGAGGATTTGAAAAACTCTCCCTCTCGATAGGGTGAGGTTGTAGCGAACCTCGGCACCAGAATATCGACTACCGCTGAATTCTCTACTGTGACCCCGGATGTCGAAGTCAGGGTAAATTTTAGCTTATAGCGGGCAGAGCGCTTCGTGGTCAATCTGACAACGAGTTCGTCTGCTGATTTTGGGCTAATGCAATTCGCAAGAGAGGTGAAGAGAGGATATGCACTTTTTTCAGTGGGAAGGACGATGTTGAAGGCAGCACTTGGAAACATGGCCCCACCCCCACTGCCCGTTGCATATACTGTCGCTCTGAACGTTTCGGTTTGCGGAGTGCCTGTTTCGTCCGCGTAGGTCAGGCATCCGAGCAACTCCAGATATCGATTTTTGTCTGCCTCTTTCGGCGACATGCGGGTCGGCGCCTGCCATTGAGACATCGGAGGCAAGTAGGGCCCTATGTTGATCTCTACGCCGTCATCAATATCCGCTAAGGTCAGGGTCCTCTCGCCTACGACAACGTATTCGTCCCGGCTCATCGGCCTTGCGAAACGCAAATCAAGTTTGGGATTGCGCGCATGCCCCCAACCCTCGTTGACAATCTTTAGATCCGTGTTCTGGAGGGTTGCACCATCGATTTCCGGGACATCGATGATGAATTCATTGATGGGCGTAATCTCAACCGCTTCGGTCTTAAGTGACGTGAATACCAGGTTTTCGTTCGAGGGGTTGCTGACATCGAAGGAGAGCCATGGGCTGCCCCAGGTCGTGTCCTCATGGTAAAGATCGGCATCTGGGTAAAGCCCGCGCCTAGAGTTTACGGAGTACAGCAAACTGGCGGTAAGTGTCGAGACGTTATTGATCTCACGAAATTCGTACTTGGCATCGCCCGCCTGGAACGCCGGTCGTGGAAGCTTGAGGGTAGCCAGCGATACGTTACTGACTTTCTCTTCGCCGGTTTTCTTGTCAGGCGGCTTCGGATTAGCAGTCGCATTGCCGTTTGCTCTCGGTAATGCCAGCTGCGGAGTTTCGTTGACCACAGCACCCGTTTTGCTGGCTTGCTCTAGCTCCGGTGGCGGATCGAACTTAGTGACTGACATCGTCGGTTTGCGTATAAGCAGAACCGCGACGAGGAGCAACGAAAGCGTGAAAACACAGAAAACGCTGAACGCGACCAGAAAGACCCTCGGGCGATCATCGGCCTTGAAATCCTTCAGGAAATTGAAAAGCTGACCGAAAATCACGAGCGAAATACCCACTGAGCCGGCTGTCAGGAGAGCGACGTTGTCGCCTGGTTTAGCGAAGTGAACAAACAGTGCAAAGGCCAGCCCGATAGCAAGGCCTGAGAGTTGAATCTTAGTCTTGATCTTCGGAAGAAGCTGGGATAATAGCTGTCCGAACTTGATGAGGTCCAAAGCAACCCTCCTGAACAGATCAGATCATCGCCCTAACGAGACGGACCGCAAAGAGTCGAAGCTGTCTGGAAGCCCAGAAACCGTCTGTTACTTATACGCTATTAGGAAGGATTGTCCCACAAAAGGGCCTTTGTCAATTTCACGGATTACCTATTTCTGACTTACGAACACAGTCTGCACGAACCGTCTGGCATCATTGTGCTCAGCTACCGAACAAACGCTGTTGATTCTCGTGGCAGCACGTGAGGGATTGTGCCCGATTTCTGATCTCATTCTCCAATGGCAAATCTGGTCTCTCTGGTTGACCGATACATGCCCGTGACCTACGATTGCCAGCGCAAGGTAAATCAGATTTCTGGGACTAATTGGCAATGCGGATAGATGTCACGGCTCCCGGCAGGGCGCTGCATGGAAAGTTCCTGTCATTGGGCAATATGACTGGGAAGACGGCTAACGAAATCGTTGCCGTCGTCGGTCGCCCCACTTCCATAAGCTCGATGGCACGGGGCATGACCCTCATGCAATGGCAGGCGACCGGGTGTCACATGGCGCTCGTCTTCCGAGCAGATGGACAGTTCGTAAAAATCACGCACCAATTCGCCAATTACGTAGGTACCCCGGAAGTGCTGACTGTTCGTGCGCCACAATCAACTTCGCAAGAAGCCAACAAATTGGCAGATGACATCGACTCATTGGCTCATGATTGCGAAACGCTGGTTCAGCCGTTACTTGAAAAAGATAACATTACGCAAGATACAGCCACAGGTTTATTCAAATGGGAGTTTGTGAAACGTGCCATTTGCATATGCAATGCGGACGTCCGAGTTTCGCAAGAAGAGGGAGCTTTGTTTTATGAACTCTTCAATCGGATAAATCCTAAGTTTGCCATCAGAAACGAAACAGTAATACAGAGCATGTACCCCAAGCTCGCGCCTGCTCGGTTGCAGCGTCCGTTTTTTCTTGAAGCGCTTGACCGCAACGATCAACTCAGCGGCACAAACTACGGACAGAGAGTCCGCGATTTGACTGGGCGAATGCTCAATATGTTCGCGTCCGCTGAAGGTGTACGGAGCGAATCCAAGCTGGCATACGTCGCGCAGACGGAGAAATCACTGATGCGACTTGCGACAACACCCACCATGGGTACCGTGCCACCCGAATTAAGAGTGGGAGTCACCGGAAAGAACCCAGATGTGTCGCAGCAAAAGACCGCTGCTACCGGAGCGACACCAACGACGGGTGTGTCGCTGCGCCCCCTTGAAGAAATCTTGACCGAACTCGATGGACTCATAGGTCTCAACGCGGTTAAACAGGATGTGCGCCAGCTAGCAAATTATGTAAAAGTGCTCCAGATTCGGCAAGCAAAAGGTCTCAAAGTCTCGGACATGTCTTACCACATGGTTTTCTACGGAAAACCGGGGACCGGAAAGACAACGGTTGCGAGACTTATTGGAGAGATCTACAAAGCGCTTGGGGTGATCAGCAGAGGTCATCTAATCGAGGCGGATCGCGCCAAGCTCGTTGCCGCATATGTTGGTCAGACCGCGATCAAGACTACTGAAGTGGTTAACTCTGCGCTCGGCGGCGTGTTGTTCATCGATGAAGCGTACACACTTGCACCTGCGGATTCTCGCGGCAACGACTACGGTCAAGAAGCTATCGACACTCTGCTCAAGTTGATGGAAGACCATCGGAACGATCTCGTGGTCATCGTTGCTGGCTACCCCGACGAGATGGCGAGGTTCATCGCTTCAAATCCCGGTCTTCAGTCGAGATTTAACAAATACTTGTCCTTTGAGGACTACACCCCGGAAGAGCTAGTCGAGATTTTCAATCATTTCTGCAAGCAGAATGACTATTGCCTGACAGAACCAGCTACGGAGAAGATAAAGACGCTCTTTCGATTAGCATACGACGCCCGTGACAAGATGTTTGGCAATGCGCGACTAGCTCGGAATGTGTTTGAGAGGGCGATTGAAAGCCAGTCTACGCGTATCCTGGACACGGATATGACAGGCGATGTGCTCACCACGATTGAAACGGGCGACATAGCAGTGCCGACTGACGTTAAGGCTCTGGGTAGTCCTTCACGTCGCATCGGCTTTTAGCGAAAACAGCGAGCCGCGGGCTGCTCACTCATTGTTCTGAAATCGTCAGATCGGACGGTTAGATCAGGCCCCCTTAAGCGAAAGACGCGACACCTTGCTCCCATTGCTGGAGCATGCGATTGCCTATCTCACTTGAATTCCTCGTGCGCCTTAATGTAGGCGTGCAGTTCCTTTGAGGTGTCCGCAATCGCAGCTTCTATGCGTTCGAGTATCTGCCGGACGCGGGCAGGAGTGCCTCCCATCCGCGTCTCGCCCAGTCGCTGCAATTCCTTCGCGCTCGCCCATTTCGTCGTGCCGTTTAGGGTCAGCGCCATGCTGTCCTTCGGCAGATAGACGGAGGTGGTCACAAGATCATAGACGGGTGCGAGTCTCGCTTCTCCCTGAACGTCGTCGTAAACAATCCCAAAGTTCTTGAGATGTGCGTCGCCGTTGCGAAGCGCGCAATTCATGGCAATCAGGGCGAACAGCTTTTCCATGTCCTCGCCCAGATGCGTCGAGTTTGCAAACTGCCCGAATCGCTTCATGACCGAGGTCTCATAGCTGCCGCGATATTTCTCGTCGGTCCTGCGGCCGTTCAGCACGCAGAAATCCTCAACTCCGCGATAGGTCCCGTCCAGGCGCAGGTCGAACCGGTCAATAACCAGCGCCATGCCGTCCTCGGCCAGGCGGTAGGGGGGCACGTCAAGTCCGTATTTGCGCGCCACGGTGAGGCAAAAATACTCGTTGGCTGCCAGTTGCGGATATTCGTTGGGCTCCCACAGCTTCACAATGTGGGTCGCGCCTTTGTAGCTTTGTGAGAGGCGGTGTCCCGTATGCTCCATCTCGGCGAAAGCCTTTTCGTCGCGCACGAGGATTTTGGGCTGCACGCCGCTGATCCCGGAGAAGGACGCGAATTTCTCCAGCAGGTAGCGGAAGAGGTCGCCGCCGCGCCTGCGTTCGAGAATCTCGTCCACTGACTGGAAGGGCACGTCCTCGTGCAGGTGTTCCTTGTCGCCGGTATAGCGGATGCGTCCGATCTGCGAGCGACCGACAATGGACAGCAGGTCGAATTCGTCGAAGGTGCCGGTGGCTTTCGCAAAGGCAAGGCGGAGCCGCTCCCGCAGTGCGCCTTCGGGCAGGTTCATCTCGAAAACCGGAAGTAGGCCGAAGGGCACGCTCCATGACTCAAGCCTCAACGGCATCGTCACCGAGACCGCGCGCGTAGGCGGAGCGCCGGGAGAGTAAGCAAACGTGCTGCCGCGCTCGCCGTGACGATCGAGTAGTCCCGCCTCAGCGGCGTCTGTCCAGACCTTGATCATCCCGTCCCTCTTCCATGAGTTCTTCAAGCGTCGGGCGGCCCGCGCTTGCTTCCTGCAGCTTCAACTCCAGCCCCAACGCCGTGAGAATATTGGTGATCTTGGAATATCCGAGTTCGCCCAGCCGTCCGTTCTCCAGGGCGTCGAGAGTGGAGAGTCCGACCCTGGCTTTTTTTGCAAGCGTGGGCTGCGTCAGGCCGAGTGTTTTGCGCTTTGTGGCGATCTGCTCGCCCAGTTCAGACAGAGGCAACATTACACCTAGTATATAAGGTTGTTTTGATGCATTACAACTAAATAACCTAACTATACTAGGCACCGATACCCAGGAGCGAGGCAAGCCTGATTTTGGAAGAGCGGCCGATAGCTATACCGTGGATGCTCATTCTTCTTCGTCCGTCAAGTATTCGAATTGTTCCGCCATCACGTCTTTACCCGAGCTGACCACATTGATGGCAGCGGCGTTGAGCGAGTTCTTGACATGCACTCCGTAATATTTCTCGATCATTCCGACACTCGTACGACAGTTCTTAGCGATTTGATAGATGTTGGCTCCCTCCATCAACCGCATGCTGATATAAGTGTGCCGTAGGCTGTACGCCGTACGTGGTCGGCCGTCTCTGTCGAACCGAAGATTCTCCTCCTCAGTGATGGTCTTGAAGAGCTCGCTCTGCCATTTGGGGAAAATGAGGTCGGTCGGTTCGGGCGTGCGCCATTCCTTCCCGAGGACATCAGAATTGTCGGACACTTCGGTGGGCGAACGCATGCTCTCAACGCGCCTCGGACGGAGCCTGCTTCTAAGTCGCTCAAATGGACTCACTGCATCGGGCATACTCTTGCAATATCCGAATCCCCGTTTTCCGCGCACTTCAATCTCAAGAATTGTCTCGCCCGAACCCTCGTCGTCAACGATCTCGACATCACGGAACTCGAGGCGCCGTGCCTCATCAGGCCGCAGCCCAGTGTTGCCCGCGAAGAGGACATAGTCATGCAGTTGCTCCGCTTGCCATTTCAGGCCCCTTTTCTTCGGCTCTAGTGCGCACCTTCGAGTCGCTTCATAGAGTTTCTCGTATTCTTCTGGCGAAAACCATGCCCGGTAGGAGACCTTCGATGATCGCCGGTACGGCTCAGAGAAATCTGGAAGCCGGTCGAGCCATCCGTGGCACAGCGCGGTCTTCAAGGTCTGGCGCAGCGTCACGATTTCGTGGTGCATGGTGCTGTGTGCCGGCGGCTTGCCGCGTTTCGCAATTGTTTGTTGGTGTCTGTGAACTCGATAATCCACGATTTTTCCCGTAGTGATCTTCGAGATGTCCATGTTTCCGAAGAAGGGCACCAAGTGAACGCTCGACCGCAAGTACTGACCCTTCACGTATTGCTTGCTACGTTCTCCACGCGTCATGATCTCGCATTCGCGCAAAAATTGTTCAGACACCTCGCGAAAGGTTTTTTCGGCCTTGAGCTCTCCAGTGAGAAGTTTTCCCCGAAGCTGTAGATACCAGTCCTCAGCGACATCCTTGGCTTTGGCGAGGCTCTCTTCCTTCGTGCTCGTGCGACGATTCTTGCCCGCGAAGAAGCTTGAGCATTGCCAGCGGCTGCTGTTTGGACGCTTGTAGACGTAAACTTTTCCGCCAAGGATCGTGTGTTGTTCCGCCATCTTCGTCCCTCGTTCTAGCCAACCTCAAGTTTTCCGGGTGTCAAATAGCTCATCAGCCGTAGCCCGCCGATTCCTCCGCCGGTGTTTCCTCGAAGGTCAACGATGAGCCGGCTGCAGCCGTCCAGAGATTCGATTCCACGATCAATGTCTTTCGCCACGTCAATCCCGATTACTCCAGGGAACATGGCGACTTTGAGCAGGCCAATTTCATCGCTTAGCTTCTCAGCGTGAACGGCTTCAGGCGCGGTGACCGGGTGCGTCTTTGACTTAGGGATGGGTAGTTGGACTTTAACCGTCTGCTGGCCTCCGTGAAGCTTCTCGATCAGTAGGTTCGCCGACTCGCCGACCGCAAATGTCAGACCATCTGGAGGTCGAATGTCCCGCTCACGGCTGCCGAGCAACAAGTCTCCAGGCCGTATCCCCGCAGAATAGGCTGGGCCTCCTGGGTGCACATCCTGAAACATCCAGCGCTCGGTCCCGTTCACCGCGATGCGCCGCATGGTTGCATTGATAGCATTCCGAGCCGGGATGTTTCGCATTCCGATGTGTCGGAATCCCGTGTGGCTGGTTTTGAGCTCAGCTACGAGACTCTGAACTTCCTTCTCGAATGTCTCGGGTTGTCTACGGGAAATGTTGCGATGTACGCATCCATAGCCTTCCCTGACGCCGTCATGTCTGCGAAGAAGTCAACTTCTGCTCGAATGATGTTGTCGGAGAGCTGAGGGGCATAGCGGTGAATCACTTCGTTTACGACCCCTTGCACGACTAGACCATGGGCGCAGTTGCTATTGGCCGTTTGAATGAAACGGTCCAGGATCACTAGTTTTCCAGCAGAGGTCGCCGAAATGGTCGCCAACGCGGGAATAGATGGCCAGGTGACGACTGTTGCTGCCTGGTCTGGCGCTATCGCGCACCCACCTCTAGACTTGACTTCGACCATTTGCGTAGTGGGACCCAGATATACCAAGTGTTTCGAGATGAGCTTCTGTATCAGCTCTTTTGGCAGTAGTGATACAAAATGCGCCGCTTCAATTGGCGTGAGGTTGAGCCACCACGTTGCGCCTAATCGTGGATCTTTTGCCGTCGCCGTACTAGGCGTAGACCCTTCGGACAGATCGATCCCACGGTTAACGATCGATTGAGTCGTGGGTCTGGAGTCGGCGGTTCCTAGTGTTTGAGCTAGTTCCGGGCTAGCTCCTTTCGAATGCGGGCGAACTGGCAGAGGCGGTATCAGAAGAGACTTACTATTGGGGACTGTGTCTCTGTCCGGCAGGTTGTTTACCCTGGCAATCTCATCAGCCAGTGCATTGGTTGTCTTCGGGAATGGTCCCCCATCCGCATATCCGTACTCATGACTCAGGGTTGAGAATATTGACTGGTCTACACGAACCCTTCGCCACTTATCCATGCGCGCACGGCTAACGGCTACCAGAACTGAGCTCAGATCAGAATCCGTGAGATTGTTAGGATCCAAGATCAGTGTTGGAGAATACGGCTTGGCAGATGTCTGGCCCCATCCCGTCAGTGCCAGCGCATGAAAAGTGGACAATATCACAATCAATGCGGCAGCACGAGGCGACGAAAGACAACCTCGGTGTACGGATTGCTTCCCGGTAGCTGTGTTGTGTGTTCCGAGCGAAGTTGCGATCTGCGGGAAGGTACACCAGCAGGAAGTGCTTGATCCAGGGGGCGAGAGCGCGGTTATCTTTCATCGGCGCCTCCGCACACATACTGTTCGAAGCGACGATTTGCCTGTTCGAGGAGTTCAGGTGTCATCGTCAAGTAGCGTTGGGTTGCACTCAGGTCGACATGGCCGAGGTAGGTGGACAGAGCAGGGAGCAGAAGCTGGACATCCTTATTCTGTCTGTACCATGCCGTCACTCGATGAACCGCGAAAGAATGCCGCAGGTCATGAAGGCGTGGTTGGTAGGACGATTTATCGTGACGCGCGATGCCCGCGATCCGTCGCAGGCGAGAGAAGCTTTTGTCGACCACCTGCAGCCTGATGGGATTGCAACGCTTCGTCTGGAACAGCGGTCGATAGTGTTGATTCTGTCGCGCCGGCATTTCGAGATACTGCTGAAGCAGCTTCCGAACATCTCGCCCGAGCGGCACCAGGCGCGATTTATAAAACTTCGTACCTCGTATCGTGACCAGGCCGACACGCAGGTCTACATCCATTAGCCGTAGTCGCAACGCTTCCCCGAGTCGCATTCCCGTTCCGTAGAGGAACAACAACAGCGTGCGGAATGTGGCTCCGGACATGACGCAAGACGACACTCGCTGACATTGCGGCACAGCGTCGAGCAGCAGGCGTAAATCGGACTGGGAGTATATATAAGGGACGAAGGTCTGCGCAGATTTGGGAGCGCGCGGCGGTAGCGGCGGAGGGGCCTTCAGCCGACCACGCAGTGCCCAGTACTCGAAGAACGCTTTCAACGTTCCTCGCTTCTGACACCAAGTGCTAGGTCTCACTCCCGAGCCGTCGATGAAGGAAGTGACCTGCGGTAGTTTGACCCGGTGTAGATCGATATCACCACAGTGTCGAAGCAACGAACGCAGCTGTTTCTTGGGAGCGTTGAAGCGCGCACCGGCATCTTGTTTGCGTCGGACGTAGAAGTCAATCGCCTGGGAGAGCTTCATAGCAACCCTCCCAGATTGACGTTCGCCACTACACGGAGCGCATTGAGATCGACTTTGGCATAGATTCCAACCGACTCAAGGCGTCGATGCCCGAGCACGTCGCCGATCTCCTTGAACGAAGCGCCTTCCTGTAACAGACGTGTTGCACACGCGTGCCGCAGACTATGTGGGCCCGTATGCCGGCAGCGTAGTCCGGCTGCTTTGATTCGTGCGCTCGTCACCAGCCATAAGGTTGATGTTCCAACCGACCGATAAGGAGGACGCAGTGTCACGAACAGATGTCGGCAGGCACATTTCGGACGAGCTTTCTTGAGGTAATGCAGGATAGCATCGCCGACTTTGCGCTGGAGCGGATAGCGCTGAGAGCCTCCTCTTTTCGAGTGGTTCACAACGAACGCCTCTTGACGCCAGTCGAAGTCACTCAACAGTAGCCGCGATACCTCGCCACTACGCAGCCCGTAGACCGCGAACAGCATCAGAATGGCTCGCGTTCGCAATGCTGCATGACCGGAGCCTTTCACCGATTGCAGGAGCTGTCGCACCTCCTTCTCGGTCGGGCCTTCGGGCAAGCCCTCATATTGGTAGATTTTTGGTGCTTGAATGCCCTTCGCGAAGCCTGCGGCACACCAGCCGCGTGTCTCGGCATACCGGAAGAAAGCCCGCAGCGCCTGCGCGGCCACGGAAACGGACTTGCGATTCCATCCGGCCGCGCCTTTCATGGCAAGAAACTCGTCCACATCTTCGACGCTCACCCGCACCAACGACCGATGCCGCGCTCCAAACCAGGCCAGGAACTTCGATGTCTTCCAGCAGTGTGATCGGACGGATTGCGGAGACAGCCCTTGTTCTTCGGTGATATGGCGAGCGAAGTCGCCGAGTTGGTCGGCAAACCGCATCTGCGTTACACACGGCATTTTCAGGCGGCCGTGGAAGCGAAGCCATTTCTTCGCAGCATAGATAAAGAAGGAAGCGGAGTTGCCGTACGAATGCGCTTTCGGATTCGAGTGCTGCTGGTGTGCCCAGCGTCGGGCTGCTCGCTGGATCTCCTCCAGCGCGACATCTCGCATCTCGCCCAGCTTCAGGAGGCGGACTACCTGGATTAATTCGCCGGACAAGTTCCGCATTGCAGCGCGACTAGTTCCTTGCTGTTGCAGATGCCCGAGGAAGACCTCGCGCTCTTTCAGCAGAGGCGCTTTTTGGTGGCGGTTCAGAAAGAAGGTACGTTCCAGAAGGGTTTCTAGCATTTGGTGGGGCTCCTTAACCCGGCCAATGCTAGACGGGTATCAAAACTTCTAGTACTCCTGCGGCTGAACCGGTGCCGTACCCAGGCACATCCGGTCAGAGTCCATGCTGAGAGATCGCAGCACGCCGTGTTCAGCTATTGAGCGGTACCAGAAGTAATTCGTCGTGCTCTTAAACGAGCAACGCGGCGGGACCAAAGTGGGAGCATCAAAATGCGGATGCGCCCAGCCGCGAAGTTCGTCTCCGTATTTTGCCAGCCTTCCAGCCTGAGTGTAACGCCAGTAAAGCCGTCGTTCCATGGCCTTTTCAATGCCAGTTCAGATGAGTTGTGCGTTCAGTGTAGACATATTCGACCCATAGTGCCGCGCAACTTCAGAAGCGTACTTCCTACCTATTTCCTGAGCATTTTGTCGGAGCCAGTCGTGAAGGCTTGTCTTACCGGTTGGCGGCTGCTTCGAGACGAGCAGGTTCGCCATCAGTCCGCTGACCTCATCCTTTGTCAGGAGAACGTCGTGAACCAAATGACCAAGAAACCACGACGCTAACCGTACAAGAGGTGGCGGAGCGTGAAAGATCCTGCTGTGGCTGTTGACCGTATTGCGGATGAGTTGCACGAGATCCTTGTACTCATAAGTCTCTGGACCAACCGCATCCAAAACGAAGTTCTCATCATTGTGGCCACTCTCTACCGCCAGTGCGGCCAAGTCTTCGACAAAAATAGGCTGCAGACCGTATTGCCCACGGCCTGGAATCGCGAAGAACGGAAATCGCCGTAACAGCCAAGCAATATTGTTTATCAGAATATCCTCTTTCCCGAAAACCACAGCCGGTCGGAGAATTGCATACGAAAGAGAGGACGACCTGATCGTCTCCTCCACCGCCGCTTTGCCTTTGAAGTAAGCAGCGGTGAATCGGAGGACGGATTGGTAATGCTGACGTGAACGATCCTGCTGATTCCGGCCTGTTGGGCCGCGCGGATCAACACACTTGTGTTCTCCACCGCTTTCTCATGGCTGACTTCACCGTATGCGAACCGCACCCAGTAAGTGTTGTAAAGAACGGTTGCGCCGGCCATGTTGTCCACTAGCTCTTGTGGCCTGCGAAAATCGAGCGGAGCAACCTCGAACAGCGAACTTGTACCAGCGTGGTTGGTCGTCCGAACTCGTTCGCCAGACGCAAGCAATCGATGTGCAATATATTTCCCGGAAAAGCCAAACGCTCCTGTAACAACATTCAGTTGTCCAACACTATTTTCCATGACACTCTCCTATGACTGGACAGCCACTTTGCTGGACTGCATCGTGTTGACTGTCGGCTGGCGCCGAATAAATCGGCTCAGTACCCAACCAAGGATTACGACGGCACTGAGAAGACCCGCAAGCCCCACTTTAGCTGAGCAGCAACTTCCAGGACTGGGGTTGAGCCTCCCTTCAGTTCGGGTGTGTATTGCATAGCGAAGATCAGAGGAACGAGCGCGATGGTCACATTCGAGAACGCAACCCAGAATGCAGCTCGCTCTCCTGTTCCGCAGAGTTCCACCAGAATGCTATGTAGCGGACCTCGGAGGTACGCCACGATGGCGAGCGAGGTAACGAGAGTTGCCGCCAAACCTGCTAGGAACAGAATTGATGGTGTCATGCTATTGCCCTCCAGTGGCATTTGCTTCTCCTGACTTCTACGACTGATAGGTCAGGTATTTCTGTAAATACAGAACAATACCGGCCAAAAAAATTATCGCCCCCTTTTCAAGGACAACATCTTCCGGACCGTGCCTCTTGCTTTTACAAGACCGCGCAGGGTCGAGACCGGGAACTGACGTATGTCGGTATATCGTGCCTCCACATCAGAAAAGAACTCATAGATTTCCTGAAGTCGTTCTTTGGTGTAAGCATCGTCTGCGCTTTCATTTCCCAGTTCGGAAATGCACAGACGAAGGAGGTCTATCGTAGGATCAATCTCTCGTCTCTTCCGTTGATCAATGATGATGCGGAACATCTCCCAAACATCCTTTATGGACTCGAAATGTTGCCGACGATCGCCCATCTCGTGGACTGTCCTGACCAACCCCCAACCCTGCAACTCGCGGATACTGGTACTGACGTTAGAGCGGGCAACGCTGAGCATATTCGCTATCTCCTCAGCTGTTAGGGGAGCCGAAGATACATGGAGGAGTGCGTGAACCTGAGCCACAGTTCGGTTTATTCCCCAGCGTGCGCCCATTTCCCCCCAGTGGAGGATGAACCTCTTCTTCGCTGTGCTTAACTGCGCCATGTCTGTAGTTTCTGTTATAACAGAAATAACAGACATGTCAAGAGGAAATCGCTAACCAGAAGTAATGGCGCATAGGTGACCAGTCGCTTGCCTCTATGAGGAACCGTACCAATTTTGCAGCATCACCCTGCGCCAGAGAAGTCTTACAGTCTTCAATTATGTTGTGCTCAAAGCCGGTCAAGCTCAATGAAAAGGGGATTGCTAACCACCGTCACAACATAACTGCGAACACAACATAATCCTGGGATGAGGTTCCGTTCTGGAGTCCGACAGATTGGCAGACCACAAAGGCCACGGCTTCGGCCTCAGTCTCGCGGACTTGTTTGGTGGTCAGGGTGCGGCGGTCGCCGCGATGCAGCATTTCGTGAGCGATCTCATGCACAAGCGTCGAGCACTCCTCGGCTGGCTGCATCCCGGATAGCAGCTTGATCTTGCCGCCATACGAGAGACCTTTTGCGGGAGCAATTTTTTCGGAGAAACTAAGCTCGACGCTTTGCGATTCCACGAACTTGAACAGACGTTCGCGGTATCCGCTCACGTCGCCGTTGACTTCAGTCAGTGTTGGGAGTTCCTTGCCTTCGGTCTGGCTGACATCGAAAACATAGACGGCTCGGAATCCGTACAGCGTGCGCTGACCTTCGCTGTTGCGTCTTGACTCGGCTCGTCGGTCGTTACGTCTTTCGTGCTCCGTTTTCCGACCATCGGGGCGAGAATGAAAATGCCTTTTTTTCCCCGTTTAACGAAGCGGCCAAGCGAGTTCCATGTCCGAAGTCCGGCAACGTTGGTAGCATCGGACTTCTGGCGTGCGATCAGCATGATGTTGCCGAAGCTGTAGGTGTGAAACTTCGCCATTGCTCCGAGGTATGCGGTGAGGACTTCACTGTGGCCGGACTCCAGCGCTGCGACGAGGAAATCCACGGCCTCTTTGGTTCGTGTGTTGACTTCTTCTAATTTCATGTTTTTCCACTCCCCGTCATCCCGAGAATCAGCGTGTGGGCGACCTCGCCGTTGTGCAGGTTCAGGAAGTATGGCGTGCTGTTGTCGGTTTCGAGCGCAGCCAGGTACTCCGTTCCTAGATGCGCGTTGGTCTTCTCGCCGGGAAGGATCGTAAACAGAAAAGACAGATCGGCATAGTTCGTGTTGAGCAGATACAGCTTGCGGAGGTTTAGCGCGTGGTTGCCCGGCACGTGGCGAAATAAGCGTTGAGCTGGTTGTAGGTTTCCGCGAACAGATTTCCATCCGCATTGGTGAAGACGCCGGTAAACTCAGCCACCAGTTGATCGAGTTCCGTTCTTGCCTGACCGGATGACGCCCGGCCGTAGAGCACGATCGAGAGTGAGAAGTCGCCAAGCGATTGGCCGTCACCCAAGGCACGCAGGCAGTCCCCAAGATTCTCAATGTCAGCCTGCTTGGACTCATCCACCAGCACATCGCGCGGGTTCGTCTGTATCGCGTCGTTGCCCATCTGAGACACAAACCCTGTTTTCGCCATTTGAAGTGGCGGCGGCGCTTGTTTACTTCCTTGCGGGCCTTGTCCGCAGGGAGTGGTGTCCACTCCGTGACGACATAGAAGTTGGCTGGAATCTTCAGCAGCATGTCGAGCACGAAGGGGCGCGTCTCGGTGATGGCCTCTTTCATCGTCAGGACGCGGACGATGTGATCGCCTACGCGCAGATGGTCGCGTTCGGCCTCGATGTCAGAGTTCACCACCTGATAGTCGAGAAACTGCGTGGACTGCGGCCCGCCGGCAATACGCCAGTCGTCATAATTCAGCAGGCGTCGGAAAAACGTAAACTGTCCCTGCCGATTCAGAATCTCGATTTGCATGAAGTCTGCTAGCTGGCGAGCGAATGCCCGTACATGCTGGTCGAGGCGTTGAAGATCGCGCTCGATATGCGTCCGCAGCAAGTTCTTCATGCTGCCGCTGGTGAACTGCGACTTAGTTCGGCAACCGCGCCTCGGGATCGCGTAACAGGCGAGCTAGGGCTGTCCCGACGCCGGTCTTCGACCGGACACCTTCGAGCAGGATGCAATAGAAGATCTCAACCTGATAAAGATGGTCGCGCTTCCCTTCAAGAACTTTCGCCGCTGATCGATCGCTGCATCTACGACTGGGTCGTCATACGTTGCGAACGGGATGTCAGGGCGATTCGACTTGAAGAGATATTGGT